>NZ_CP102780.1:0-5976109 GCF_024704525.1 Pandoraea commovens | reverse complement strand
GCAGCGTGTGTCCAGGTGGCGCGGGGCCCATCCGACTGCTTCGTCTGGCGCTCTTGCCGTCCACTATCCGTTACATCAGATATGGGGGCAGAACGCGCCAAACCAAGCCGGAAATCCGTCCGCCAACGCTGGGGGACGGATGACCGGCCGGGATCGAGTCGGACCAGCGGCGCATTGCAGACGTCCGGCATTCGACGAACCACGGCGCGGCGCTCGGGCTTGGTCTCGCGCGTGCAACCGGTCGCTCCGGCGCGCGCAGACGACAAAACCCGGCGCGCTATCCACATGGCGGCGTCACCGGTACTCTGCTGGGAAAAAAATTGATGGGGGATTTTACCGCCAAAGCGTCCGCAAAGCGAGTTATCCACAGGAATGCCCACAGCACGCGCATCTCCGGGCGGGCGTACCGCGTTAACCCGTCTGACTTCGCGCGATGGCTGCGCAAATGACCGGCAATTGCGACGATTTGCCGCGACCGCCAGAACATCTTCACGATTTCCCATTTATCCACCGGCAAAAAGTGAAGCATCAGGCAATTTCCGCCATTATCCACAGCCACAGCCCCACGGGCTGGCGGTTCCGCGACAACGGCGGCACCGATCGTGTGCGGATGCCATCGGGGCGATGGCTAACCTATTGACACACAACGGAAAAGCCGATTAAATAGCGGGTTCGTTAGAAAGATAACCGGATTCCTATCCAACTCCCGACGGCTGGGCCGCGCGTGAAAGTCCTTGAATTTGCAGGTTTTCACGGTGTCCTTGTGGCGTTTTACGATGCTGCTGCGCGGGAATTTTTTCACACAGTGAGTGCATCATGAAACGTACTTTTCAGCCTTCCGTGACGCGCCGCAAGCGCACCCATGGCTTCCTGGTTCGCATGAAGACCCGTGGCGGCCGTAAGGTCATCGCCGCTCGTCGCGCCAAGGGCCGTAAGCGCCTGGCCGTCTAATCGCGGTTCTCGGTCGTACCGCGGTTTGCGCGTTAAATCCGCAAGACGCGAAGTCCCGGCACTGGGGTTTCCCAAAGCCGCGCGACTTCTCAAAACGGATGAGTTTTCATCCGTTTTTAGTTTGCGCCCTCTGCGTCGCAGCGCGCACTTCGTGTTGTATATGCGCTGGCGCGAAGAAGCGCCGGACACCCCTGCCGATGCCACGCCTCATGAAGGCCGCATCGGCATTGTCGTCGGTAAGAAGCATGCGCCGCGCGCGGTCACTCGCAATCTGATCAAACGTCAGGCTCGCGAGATGTTCCGTCAGCGTCGTGAGGCACTGGCCGGCTGGGACTTCGTACTGCGACTGACCCGGCGATTCGACAAGGGGACGTATACGGCGGCCGCTGCGCCAGTGTTGAACACACTGTGCCAGACCGAGTTCGCGCAGCTCTTCGACGCAGCCGAGAAAGCTGCCCGCAAGCGCCGCGCGTCCGACGACAAGACGGAAGGTAGTTAGTCCCCACACGGTAGCGCCCGACCCCGGGCATGCGCCGCCCACCCGGTCACCCTGTGACCGGACTGACAGGCGGAATCGAGATGCGAAGCGTGCTGTTGTTGCTCCTGCGCGGTTACAAGCTGGTGATCAGTCCCTGGCTGGGGAACCGTTGCCGCTTTCATCCGAGCTGCTCCGACTACGCACGCGACGCCATCGTCGAGCACGGTGCCGGTTATGGCACTTATCTCGCGGCCCGGCGTCTATGTCGCTGTCATCCGTTTCATCCCGGCGGTTTCGATCCCGTACCGCCGGCTCGACACGTCTGTAACGTTCCCGACACCCCCGCCGATGGCGCCGACAAGGCCGCCGGAAGCGACACGTCGCGAGCTAAGCAGACTGTCTCGTCCGGGCCCGCGGCCGCATCGGCAGTTACGCGCCGCGCGCCGGGCCATTTCTGAGTTTCGTCCACCACGAGTTACCGCATGGACATCAAACGCACCGTACTCTGGGTCATTTTCGCGCTGTCTGTCGTGATGCTTTTCGACAACTGGCAACGCGCCAATGGCCATTCGTCGTTGTTCTTCCCGACGCCGGAAGCTTCTGCCCCGGCCGCCACGGGTAACAACCAGACGCCGGCGAACGACCTGCCGCAATCGGCCAACGCCGCTGCCGCCGCAGGCGCCGCGCCGGGTAATGCACCCGCCACGGCCACCGCGCAAAAGGTCCGCATCACGACCGACGTCTATGAAGCCGACATCAGCACGCAGGGCGGCACGCTGTCGTTCCTCGCGCTCACGAAGTGGCCGGACGCCGACGAGGCCGACAAGCATGTCGTGCTGTTCGACAACACCCCGAGCCATCAGTACTACGCTCGCACGGGTCTGATCGGCGGCGACTTCCCGAACCACAACGACATCTTCACGCAAGTGCCGGGCCCGACCACGATGACGGGCGACACGCTGACCGTGAAGTTCGAATCGCCGGTCAAGGGCGGCCTGCAGTTGGTGCGTGCTTACACGTTCCATCGCGGCAGCTATGTGATCGACGTATCGAACACGATCGTCAACAAGACCGACGCCGCCATCAAGCCGACGCTGTACATGGAACTGGTGCGTGACGGTCGTGAAATCAGCGGCGCGAAGTTCTCGCACACGTTCACGGGCCCGACGGTCTACAGCAGCGACGAGAAATTCCAGAAGATCACGTTCAGCGATATCGACAAGGACAAGGCGAAGTACGTCAAGCAGTCGAGCGATGGCTGGATCGGCATGGTGCAGCATTACTTCGCCACGGCCTGGATTCCGAAGGAAGGCGCGACGCGCGACAACTACATTGGCAAGCTCGACAACGGCCTGTACCGCGTTGGCGTGAAGGAGCCGCTCGCCAGCATTCCGGCGAATGGCAGCGCGACGGTCGATGCACGTCTGTTCGCGGGTCCGCAGGAAGAGCACATGCTCGAGCAGATCGCGCCGGGCCTGGAACTGACGAAGGACTACGGTTACTTCACGATCCTCGCCAAGCCGCTGTTCTGGCTGCTCTCGAAGCTGCACGCACTGATCGGTAACTGGGGTTGGGCGATCATCGCCGTGACCGTGATCATCAAGCTGGTGTTCTTCCCGCTGTCGGCCGCAAGCTACAAGTCGATGGCGCGCATGAAGGAAATCACGCCGCGCATGCAAGCGCTGCGCGAGCGCTACAAGAGCGACCCGCAGAAGATGAACGCGGCGCTCATGGAGCTGTACAAGACCGAGAAGGTCAATCCATTCGGCGGCTGTATCCCGATCGTGATTCAGATTCCGGTGTTCATTGCGCTGTATTGGGTGCTGCTCTCGTCGGTGGAAATGCGCGGCGCGCCGTGGCTGGGCTGGATTCATGACCTCTCGACGCAGGATCCGTATTACATCCTGCCGGTGCTGATGGCCGTGTCGATGTTCATCCAGACGAAGCTGAACCCGACGCCGCCGGATCCGATGCAGGCCAAGATGATGATGTTCATGCCGCTGATTTTCTCGGTCATGTTCCTCTTCCTGCCGTCGGGTCTGGTGCTGTACTACGTGGTCAACAACACGTTGTCGATTGCGCAGCAATGGTCCATCAACCGGATGCTCGGTACCAAAAAGAAGGAAAAGGCGGCCTGACGATTCAGGTCCGACCGTCTGACTGACATAGCCGCCCGCGAGTCTCTCGCGGGCGGTTTTGTTTGGTGCATGTCAAAATAAGCCACTGTTTTTCAACGAATCGTTCCATGAGCGCTACCGTCCCCACCGTTCCGATTGCCGCCATTGCCACCGCCCCCGGACGCGGCGGTATCGGCGTGGTGCGCGTCTCCTTCGGCAAGCATCGCGGCGAAGCTGTGCAGCGTGTCATCGCACGTCTGGTCGGTCAGTCGCTCAAGCCGCGTCACGCATCGTATCTGCCGTTTCTGGACGGTGCGGGCGACGCGCTCGATCGCGGTATCGCGCTGTACTTCCCAGGTCCGAATTCGTACACCGGCGAGGACGTCCTGGAGCTGCAGGGCCACGGCGGTCCCATCGTGCTGCAATTGCTGTTGCAGCGTTGTATCGACGAAGGGGCTGAGCTTGGCGTGCGTCTTGCGGAACCGGGGGAATTCACCCATCGCGCGTTCCTGAACGACAAGCTCGATCTGGCGCAAGCCGAGGCGGTGGCCGACCTGATCGAGGCGAGCACCGAGGCGGCGGCACGCTCGGCGAGCCGGTCGCTGGACGGTGCGTTCTCGCGCGAAATTCATTCGCTGGTGGATCTGGTGATTCATCTGCGCATGCTGGTGGAAGCGACGCTCGACTTCCCGGAAGAAGAGATCGATTTTCTGGAGGCTGCCGACGCCTTCGGGCAACTCGAACGCATCCGCGCGCAGTTGGCGCAAGTGCTGTCGCAGGCGAAGCAGGGCGCGTTGCTGCGCGAGGGGATCAACGTCGTGCTGGCAGGTCAGCCGAACGTGGGCAAGTCGTCGTTGCTCAATGCACTGGCCGGCGCTGAGTTGGCCATCGTCACGCCGATTGCCGGGACCACGCGCGACAAAGTGCAGCAGACGATTCAGATCGACGGCATTCCGTTGCACATCATCGACACAGCGGGATTGCGGGAGACGGAGGACGAGGTCGAGCGCATCGGCATCGAGCGCAGCTGGAGCGAAATCGCAAAGGCGGATGCCGTGCTGCACCTGCTCGACACGCGCACCGGCATGACCCCGGAAGACGAAGTCATCGCGACGCAATTGCCGAAGCACGTGCCTATCGTGCGTGTGTACAACAAGACGGATCTGGCAGGCGAACCGGCGACGGTACTGCCGAAGGAAGGCGCCGCGCCGCTGGGTGTTCGCTTGTCGGCGAAGGGCGGGCAGGGGATCGATTTCCTGCGTGCCGAATTACTGAAGATCGCGGGATGGCAGGCGGGCAACGAAGGTGTGTTCTTGGCGCGGGAGCGTCACCTGTCAGCGCTACGCGCGGCACGGGATCACGTCGAGATGGCGGACGCTCATGCGCGTCAGAACGCCGGTGCCCTCGACCTCTTCGCCGAGGAATTGCGTCTCGCCCAGGAACAACTCAGCACGATCACCGGCGAGTTCACCTCGGACGATTTGCTGGGGGTGATTTTCAGTCGGTTTTGTATTGGAAAATAACTGGCGCGCAAGTCGAAGATCGTCACCTCACGCTCGCCTGTCGTCAAAGTCCATTTCGCCCTGCGGGGGCTCCACCACGTTACGCACTGCCGACGCGCCTGCCAGCGAAGCAGAAATAAAGCCATGCTGTGCCAGCGCACGCATGACACCGCGAAGCAGGAAACTGTTGGCAAAGCATGCAACGTAACTCCGTGCCCCAGATGCGACCGGCTCCAGCATATTCCGGTCAACCAGCTTTTTGATTTGGTACGTGCGTTGATTTCCGCTCATGCCTTGGAACAGGTCAGAGAAATCCCCCGCCTTAACCGGCGCGGGACCAAGCGCTCTCGAAAGGATTGCTGCTTCCATCGCCGTGATTTGGTGCCGCTCCTCGGCATATCGAAGTGCTGGTAGCAGGATGCTTTCTCTTAAGAACCTGAAATTAGTGAGCTGATCGACTTTTTTCAGTTCTGCCAGAATCCCTTGAAGCACATAAATGCACCAAGCTTCCAGGCTACCCTCGGTCCCACTGTCTGCTAACGACAGCATCTGATAGTACTTTTCCCGATCGTTACAGAAAACCGCTGCGGGATTCAAGACGCGCCCTCCGTCACGAACATTGAACCCGTACTTGATCAGTAGCGCGTATGTGAGTAGTCGAACAACCCGGCCATTCCCATTGCCAAATGGGTGTATCCAACCAAAGCGATGATGGGCCAGCGCAACTTTCATCAAGCCGTACTTTGGCTGGTCGGGGCGGTTGATGAACTCGACTAATGCCGCCATATACTCCGGCACCCGGATCGCATCAGGTGGCAAGTGAGCGGCACCGTTAATGAGCACTCCCCCAGTTCGATATGCGCCAGGCGTCTTGTCGCCCTCACGCTCCAGGTCTTTCACGGCTAAGGCATGCAACTCTCGAATGAAAATATCCGAGAGCGCATCTCCCGGATTCATCGACTCGTCGATGTAATTCATCGCATGCTCGATGTTCGAGATTTCGCGCAACTGGTCGTTTGCGTCCTGAGCCCCCTCCATCTTGCTTTCGATGTAATCGGCAAGCGTGGTGTGATTTCCCTCGATGCGAGCTGATCCTAGACTCTCCAACGTATGGAAAATGCTCTTGAGCTGAAAGAATATCTGGGGCGGGGTGTCGCCTGCCAACTCCAGACGCCGAAGATGCTCAAGCTCCGTCAGCACATCGACTAGCGGGGAGTCGAACGAAGGATTCAGCAGGCGGAGGTCATGATGGGCAAATTGTGGCTGCATCTTCTTGACTCGCCCGGGCGAGTATATTGAATTTACCTAGCAAAGTTCTTAGATTACAAACACATACAACCGACATCAATAAGTATTATCTTGATATAGCCTTGCACAACATCTTGATGTTGCGATGGCTCGAGCCTGACGGGTCATGTCGGCACGGCTTGCTCGACTGTACACACATACAGGGTGGGTCTCGTCCCCCGTCATTCACATGCGGGCGGCTGGTTCGTGACGCCACGCCGAGGCACGGGGCCGGGATATCGGCCTCCCCCTTGCTCGGCGAGGTCTCCCGAATGATGTGTTGCGTGAAAATGCAAACGACACGTGAGCCGCACTGCCCTGATTAAATCCGAAGTTTCCCGCCCAAATCTCCCTGCCATTGCACGCCACTACCCCGTGATAGCATGGCTTGGCTAATCGTTTGTTATCCAAAGCGATTGGCTCAATCAACAAGAAAATCAAATCGAAAAGGGGATTTATGAGGACGCTTCTAATCGTTGCGCTTGCGCTGGTGTTCGCTGGGGCACCACTCCTTTCGGAGGCTCGCGGCGGTCGTAGCAGCGGAGGCAGCCATGCCAGCCGAGGTGGGCACTACGCGGGCGGCAAGGGATCGTCTCACAAGGGCGGTACTTATAAAAACGCCGGGACGGGCGACCACTATCAGAAGCGCTAGCTCGCCAACATTTACGCTGAGGCAGCGAGCGCTCCAACCGCGCCCGCCGCCTCACGCATCAAATGAAATTCGAATCGTCGTCGTAGTCGCCGGTGTCCGTCAGGCCGTCGTCGATGTTCGAAAAATCCGAGTTCGACGTGTCCATGAAGTTGTCGCTTCCATTGCCATTCACGCCGCCGTTGCCACTACCGTTTCCGTCTTCGTAGATCGTGTTGTTGATGATCGTCTCTGACGGCATCATGCCGCTGCCCAATCCACCCATCGCCGGTTGACCGAAGAAGCCGCCGCCACCGTTGCGGTGGAACAGGCTCTCAATGCCCTGGAAGAGGAAAGCGCCGCCCGCTACGCCAGCGGCGGTCGTCGCAATGCTGCCGAGCGTGCCACGTGCGCCATCGCTCAGCCATCCGGAACGCTGAGCCGGTGCAGCCGGTTGGGGCGACGCCTGAGCCGGTGCCTGCATCTGCGCCGGATACGAAGCCTGCACAGCCGCCGGGCCACCGCTATAGCCACCTACGCCAGCAGAACCCACCGCGCCCGTTGCGCCCGCAGCATTCCCACCGCTCCCCCACGCATTACCCCCGCCAAGGAACGAATCGTGAGCACCGCCCTGAGCGCCCTGAGCAGCCTGCGCTGCTTGCAATTGCGATTGCAACGTTGCAATCTGCGCGCGCGCCGAGACCAGCGCATGGTCGAGCAGCAACGCACGCTGCACGAGGAGGTAAGCGGCATCCGGCTGACGGCGCACGGCGTCGGCGATCAACGCCTCGGCTTGCTCGTCCTTGACGCCTGCCTGCGCTTGCGTGAGTTGGGTCAGAAAGCTCTGAAGGGTCTGCATTTCTTGCGAGTTCATGATGGGCCTCTGTGAGCGGCACTTGCGATGCGAGTGATGTGCGAGTGACGAACCCAGTATGCGAAGCCAAGCTTAAGCGGATCTTAAGACGCTTACCCCCAATCACCGCACGTGTAACCACATGTAGCTGACCGCTTGCGGTACACGCTTCGATACACAGTCAACGCCATCTTCCGCACCCCCGCCAGCCCCCGAAAGGTAATGCTTTGAAACACTTCTAACAGGCATCGTAATTGCTCCGCGGGGGCGTCGGGCCTAGACTCGGAGACGTCAGCTCCAGGGTTCTTCGAGGTCCGTGTCGTGAAACGTCTTCCTGTTGTCCTCGGCTTCGTCGCCGTGGCCGCTGCTATGGCCAGCAGCAGCGCCTTCGCCTGGCATGGCCGCGTAGGCGTCTGGGTCGGTCCCGGCTATTACCCATACCCCTACGCCTATCCGTACGCCGCGCCGTCGCCGTATTACGCACCGCCCCTCGTCGTCGTGCCCAGCCAACCGCAGCAGTACATCGAGCAACCGCAAACCGGTGCGCAATACGATCAGCCCGGCGCGAACAGCGACACCTGGTACTACTGCGACAAGGCGGGTGCCTACTATCCCTACGTGAAAACGTGTCCGGCCGGATGGCGCGAAGTGCCCGCGCAACCGGCATCGAACTGATCGGGAAACACGTGATGTCATTCGACTCGCAACCTCGCCTGAAACGTCTTGCGGCCCCCGTCGCCGCTGTTATCGCAGCAGCAACGCTTGCGGGTTGCGTCGTGGTCCCTAACGGGCCGAGCATGATGGCGCTGCCCGGCACCGGGAAGTCGTTCGATCAGTTCCGGCAAGACGACTTCAACTGCCGCCAATACGCGTCCGGACAAAACGGTGGCGTGGACACCACCACGGCCGCCAACACCAGTGCCATCGGTAGCGCCGTGCTCGGCACCGCGCTGGGCGCGGCAGCGGGTGCAGCCATCGGCGGCGGATCGGGTGCTGCCATCGGGGCCGGGGCCGGCCTGCTCGCGGGCGGCGCCGTCGGCGCGGGCAGTGCGCAGTCGTCTGCATACCTGACGCAAAGCCGTTATGATCAGGCCTACGTTCAGTGCATGTACGCCTCAGGTAATCGCGTTCCCGTGCGCGGCGACATGGTATCGTCGCAACCGATTCAGCGCTATGCACCGCCGCCGCCTCCGCCCCCGGGCTGGAAGCCGCCGCCCGGCAGCTACTGACCCCTATCGACAATAGCGAGGAGACAGCCGTCAGCCGACGTTAGCCCACCTGGGCACAGACGTCGGCCGTCGTACGTGTTCTCGCACGAGACATCCGATGGCCCACGACTCGACGTCCCGCTTTAACTCCCGCACACCGAGCGCATCTGTGCTGCATAAGTCGCTCCGTAAGTCGCTTCATAAAGCGCTATGGCTGACGCTGCCCGCGGCCATCGCCGCAGCCTTGTTCGTCACCCCGCACGCACACGCGCAAAACACGACTGCGCCCGCCAATAGCGCGGCCCCCGCAGGCGGTTCGTCCGTGTTCAATCCGAGCGCCGATATCTCGCGCGCTGTCTCCCGCGACACCACCGACACCGCTATCCAGAACAACTGGAACAGCATCACGCGTCCGCCAGCGCCCAAGGCCGAGGAGAAGCCGCCCGAGACGCCGCGCCGCAATCGCCGGGGCATCACGCCGGGCATCTCCACGAACTGATATCGAACGAATCGCCCGAATCGAACGAAAGGGCCACGTCTCGGGGTGCCGAAACGGGCAGGGCATGCACCTGGCATTCGCCTGAGCGCCCGCCTACTATGAGAATCATCAGTCGGATTCATTCCCTGGTGTTCCCATGCGACTTTTCCTTGCGCTTTGGCCGGGGCCGGGTGTGCGCGCGCAGCTTCACGAGTGGGCCTTGTCGGCGCATTCGGAATGCGGCGGACGCGTGCTCCGCGCCCAGACGTTGCATCTGACGCTTGCCTTCCTCGACGAGGTCGATCCTGCGCGTCTGCCCGTGTTGCTCGCACTCATGCAGCGCACGCCGCTCGAACCGTTCACACTGACCTTCGATCATCTGGGCTATTGGTCTGACAGGAAGATCGTCTGGGCGGGTGCGCCAAGCGTGCCTGACAATCTCGTCGCCACCCGCGACACGCTGCTCTCTCAGTGGCGCGCCACCGGTGCGCGGGTCGTGACGCAGTCCTTTCGTCCCCACGTGTCGCTGCTGCGTCATGCGCGGCGCGCGCCGTCGGACCTCTATCCGCCTCCATTGACCTGGCATTGCGACGGCTACGTCCTCGTGCATTCGGTGCGCACACCGCGCGGGCCGCATTATCGCCTGCTGGCCGAGCACCATAGCGGACAGCCCGGCGGGCAACCCGACGGCTTTTTCGAGACGTCCGCCGAGAAATCGGCAATGCCCGCAACGCAATACGGTATAGTCGGATGACGATGTGCCGGCCGTCCGGTCGGCGTGTCGGTTTCTCGTCATTCGTAGGAGGCTCAAGTGAAAGTCGGAACGATCGTCCAATCCAATCACATCGCAGTGCCGCGTGGTGCCATTGGCATCGTGATCCGTGTGCTGGGTCATATGGCGATGGTTGAGTGGTATGCCGGGCAGCCCGGTTCATCGCGCAAGCTCAACACTGAACCGTTCGATATCGTCGACCTGATCCCTACAGGCGATGTCATGCCTATCGGAGGAAGCCCGATCCTGCACTGAATATCGTGCTGCGCCGCGAGGCGCTTGATAGGCAACACATGAAAAACGCCGACCTGTCTCTCGACGGGTCGGCGTTTTTCATTGATTCAATGGATGTGGCGGGACGTCCGGAAGGCGCGCCTCAGACATGCCCCGCACGCTGACGCATGAGCGCATCGAGCCGCGCGGCCATGCGCTCACGCCGTCTGCGCGACGTGCGATACAGCAGCACCGCCATGCCCAGCAGCACCACGCACGCAATGGCGAACACGCCGTACGGCAGCGTATCGCCCCCGAGTCGCAGGCTGACCTGCGCGCGCGTCTCGGCGGTGCAGATGATCGTCCCGGCGCGCATGCCCGTGTAGTGCATGCCGCACACGGCGACCGCCATCACCAGCGCCGCCAGTGCGCGTTGCAGACTCGTTTCCAGATGGAACGCCAGCCACAGCGCCACGCTCGCCGCCACAATGGCGATCAGCACGGACAGCGCAATGATCGTGGTGTCCCATTCGAAATACGCTTGCGTGCGCATCGCGCTCATGCCGAGATAGTGCATACCGGCCACGCCGAGTCCCGCGCCAACACCCGCAATCGTGCATTGGAGGACGTTGCGATACGATGCACGAGCCACGAACCAGAGCGCAGCCCCGGAGACGACGACGGCAAGCACCAGACTGCCAACGGTCGGCCAGAGGGAATAGGAGACAGGGAACGGCATGCGCTGCGCCGCCATCCCGATGAAATGCATGCCCCAGATGCCGATGCCGCCAAGCGCCAGTGCAGACACCGAGAGATAGCCAAGGCTGATGCGTCCGTCTTCGTCACGAATGCGCGACGCCGCGACCAGCGCGACATAGGCCCCCAGCGCCGATATCACGAAGGAAAGCAGGACAAGGAATTCGCTGTAATAAAGAGGAACGACGCTACCTGGCTGCATGGGCTTATCCTGTGATTTTGCTGTCGCCGGGACGCCGGTAGGCGGTGGACGAGCGTTTCTTATTTGAGCCTGCACGACATCGATAAAGCGACGACAGCGCCCCGGGGACTGCGACGTTGCATCGCTAACGTCGGGCGCTACCGGCGATTCAATCCCGCCGCCCGAACGCCGTCAAGGGGCAAAAACGTCCGACGTTCGGCCGCCACCGGTGAATCGCCGCGCCAGCCCCGAACGCCCCGATCCGCGCCGGTCGCAAACCCTTGCAGGGCGCGTGATTCACGCAAGATGAGCTAAATTGCGAGAGAGTTACGAGCGCAAGCTGACAATTTAGAGACTCACTTCCAAACCTGCGTCGCACAGCGCGCGGGATGTGCGGCACCATCCGGGGAACACTTTCGCCGCGATGTAACGGACGCCGGACGCTACCGGGGCCAACATCGTCCGGCCACCGATACAGGGAGACGTTTTACATGGCAGACGCCGCCACGGCATCCTCCGCCGCCCCGCCGCAAGGCGCACCGCTTACCGGCGCACGACTTGCGATCCTTACCGTGGGCCTCGCATTGGGCACGTTCATGGAGGTGCTCGACACGTCCATCGCCAACGTTGCCGTGCCGACCATCGCCGGGAGCGTCGGTGTGTCGAACAGCCAGGGCACGTGGGTGATCAGTTCGTACGCGGTGGCCGCCGCCATCGCCGTGCCGCTCACAGGATGGCTCGCGCGGCGCGTGGGCGAAGCGAAGCTCTTCGTCATGTCGGTGGCAGCCTTCACCATCGCATCGATGCTGTGCGGCCTCGCCCCGAACATGGAGTCGCTGGTCTTCTTCCGTCTGCTGCAAGGCCTTGTCTCCGGCCCGATGGTGCCGCTCTCGCAAACGATTCTGCTGCGCAGCTTCCCGGAGAAAAAACGCGGTCTTGCGCTGGGCCTGTGGGCCATGACCGTCATCGTCGCCCCGATCTTCGGTCCCGTCGTCGGCGGCTGGATCACCGACAACTACACCTGGCCGTGGATCTTCTACATCAACGTGCCGGTCGGCATTTTCTCCGCCGTAGCGTGTTGGATCCTGCTGCGCGGGCATGAAACGAAGACGCAGAAACTGCCCATCGATCTGATCGGTCTCGCGCTGCTGGCCATCGGCGTCGGCTCGTTGCAGATGATGCTCGACCTCGGCAAGGATCGCGACTGGTTCAACAACAGCCTGATCGTCACCCTCGCGCTCACCGCCGCGATCTGTCTGTCGTTCCTGATCCTGTGGGAGCTGACATCCGACAAACCGATCGTCGACCTCACCCTGTTCAAGGACCGAAACTTTGCACTGGGTGTGGTGGTGATTTCGTTCGGCTTCATGACGTTCTTCGCGTCGGTCGTCATCTTCCCACTGTGGTTGCAAACGGTGATGGACTACACCGCGGGCAAGGCAGGGCTTGCGACAGCGCCGGTGGGCCTGCTAGCGCTCGTTCTCTCGCCCATCATCGGGCAGAACATGAACCGGCTGAATCTGCGCGCCGTGGCGTCGTTTGCGTTCTTCGTGTTCGCGGGGGTGTCGTTCTGGAACTCGCATTTCGCGCTGAATCTGTCGTTCGCGAAGGTCATCGAGCCGCGACTCGTGCAGGGCATCGGCATCGCGTGCTTCTTCGTGCCGGTCACGACGATTACGCTTTCCAGTATTTCCGATGATCGTCTGGCCGCAGCTTCCGGCTTGTCGAACTTCTTCCGCACGCTCTCAGGCGCCATCGGCACGGCGGTCAGTACGACGATGTGGGAGGATCGTGCGATCTACCATCACGCGCGCCTCGTCGAGCACGTCACGCCATACTCCGACGCCACGACGAGCTACCTCGACCAGCTCCGTCAGGGGCTCGGACTCACGAACGGCGCGGACCTTGGGGTGCTGAACGACCTTGTCACGCGGCAATCCTTCATGCTGGCGACGAACGACATCTTCCATCTGTCGGGATATGTCTTTTTAGCGATGGCGGCGCTGGTTTGGCTGACCAAACCGAAAAAAGGGACATCGGCAGCGATGGGTCACTGACGCCCGGTCGGCCAATCGCACCGGGCACTATTGGCGCGATAGGGCCGTGTGTTCCCTGGACATCACGGCCATCGTTCCAGATCCGCAACAATACTTTTCGACTTCACGGCTTCTGAGCGTCACGACACAGCGTTAACATGCGGTATCGCGCCCGATTGGGCGTATTTGCGTTTTGGTTCCCCCCGCAACGTTTCTCTGCCAACAGGTACCCGGCATGTTGTTCGATCTCATCGCCCGCTTCGGGCTCTGGCTCGTCTTTCTGAATATCTTCGGACAGGCGCTGGGGCTGCCGTTGCCCGCCTATCCCACGCTCATCGTGACGGCCTCGACGTCCCTGTTCCCGCCGGTAACGATTGTCGCGCTGGCGGTCTTTGCCGCACTGCTGGGCGACGCGCTCTGGTTCCTCGCCGGACGTCGCTACGGCCACCACATTCTGCGCCTCATGTGCCGACTGTCGATCTCGCCCGACACGTGCGTGAGCCGCACCGAAGGGGCCATCGGACGTCACGGGGTGCGGGTGCTGATGTTCGCGCGCTTTGTGCCGGGCCTCTCGGCATTGTCGGTGCCGATGGCCGGCGCGCTCGGTGTCTCGTGGCGCACGTTTCTGATGTACGACGCCATCGGTGCCGTGCTCTGGTCAGGGCTGGCGGTGGCGCTCGGCGTCGGCTTCGCCTCGCACATCGTCGCGGTGCTCGACGCCTTCGACACGCTTGGTCGCGGTGTGCTCTGGCTGGTAGTGCTGATCTTCGCGCTGTACCTGCTCAACCGCTGGCTGAACCGTTACCGGCTGCTGCGCTCGCTGCGCATGGCCCGCATCGGCGTGCAAACGCTCGAATCGTGGATGAAGGACGACATCACGCCGGTCGTGATCGACGTACGCTCGGCCGCGCGCCGCGCCGTGGACCCATTCACGATTCCGGGCGCACTGGCCATCGAACCGGACGAGATCGCAGCCAAGCTAAAAGACATCCCGCGCGATCGCCGGATCGTGGTGTTCTGCGCATGTCCCAACGAAGTGACGGCGGCGAAGCTGGCGCAAGAACTGCGTCGACAGGGATTTTCGGAGGTGCGTCCGCTGCTCGGTGGGCTCGATGCATGGCGTGACGCGGGCTACACGGTCGAGAAAATCGACGGCATGGAAATGCTCGTGCCTGCGCACTGATATCCGACAGCGGCGCATTCGATTGCGCACAACTGAATGACGCGCGCTTTTCCGCAAGGAGGCGCGCGTTTTGCTTTGATTACGCGTCGTTGAGGGCGTCGCGCAATTGCAGAAGCAGGTTGCGCAATGTCTTTTGCGCGCTGTCGGATTGCCCTGTTGCTGCCTGCACCTGCGCGGGCACCTGACGCGCCTCGCGACGCAGATTCACGCCGCGCGGCGTGAGATCGATGAACACCTGACGCTCATCGAGTTCACCGCGACGACGCGTCAAAAGTCCCATGGTTTCCAGTCTTTTCAGCAAAGGTGTCAGCGTGCCGGAGTCGAGTCCCAGACGTGCACCCAACTGATTGACGGCGATATCGTCCTGCTCCCAGAGCACCACCATCGCGAGATATTGCGAGTACGTCAGACCGAGTCTGTCGAGCATCGGTTTGTGTGCTTTGGTCATCGCCAGCGATGCGGAGTACAACGCGAAGCCCAATTGATCTTCCAGACGCACGGGCGTTTTTTGTGCGGCTTTTTTGCTCACTGCCATTCGGGTATTACGCTTCGGTTCCAATTCAATTGCGCGCCATTCTATTTCACCGCGTGGAATGTGACCAGCACCAAGACCGGTCGGGAGATAAGCACGATGGCATGTTTGGCGCGGCCGGAAACGTTGACGCTGGCGCATCGCATCCGCTGCGCCCGTTGGCAGGGAGGGGCGACGACGGCCTGGTCTTGCTCCCGGTCGACAGGGCCGAGAAGGCATCAGGACCGAAGCCATTGCGGCATCCGTCTGCCCAGGGCCTGGCCGCAAACCAACGCCGGAAAACGTCCGGAAATCGCTCTCCGAATCGCGTTCGAGCCCTGAAAATTACCTTTATCTGAATACGGTTCAGAAATGCCCTGCCTGAGCGGTAGCCATCGGAATGCATCGAGGCAAATACGCTTGGGAGGGGGAAATCGCCGGTCGCGGCGCTGCGCCGCGAAATCACTCGATTCGGCGCAAACGAGGCACGGAAAAATGCCTTATCTGAGCAACCCTCAGTTTTTCATTTAACCGGTGAAATGTCCGCCGGGAAATCGACGTCTCCGGAATCCGTGGGCACCAAATCCATGCGGACGGCGGGGGAGGCAAATCACTCGCCCCGAAATCGCGCCGAACAAAACGAAGCGTCGGAATTCGATTCGAAAAAATCCACTTAGGATTCATTCCATCCAAATCTCGCCCGGTTCGCCCCAGCGAGCCTCGCTGTATCGCGTCCCCGACAAAATTCCGTCCAAAAACTACGTTACCTGAGCAATCCTCAGTTTTTGCGGCAAAAATCACCCGTCGGGCCGTGCGCTTTCAAAAAAAGGCGTCGATCGATACCATGAGGCCCAACTACGACCACAACTGTCTTCTATCCGTGTCAGCAGTGTCCGCCTGGGCCAAATCGCCCGTCGTTGTGTGGGTGCGGCGTCAGTTCGCACCGAACACCCTGCAAATTACGTTGCTGCTCGCTGGCATCGTGGGGCTGCTGGGGGCGTTGGCGACCGTGGCGTTTCGTGAAGCACTCTCCGGTCTGCAATTTCTCCTCGCCGGTCATCACAGCGGCATGGTCGAGCTGGCGCTGAACTTCAACTGGTGGCAGCGCCTGCTGCTGCCCACCGCAGGCGGTCTGATCGCCGGGCTCATCCTTCAGTACGCCACGCTCTGGGTGCCCAAGAAGGGCTCCGACGACTATATGGAAGCCATTGCCATCGGCACGGGCGTCCTGAGTCTGCGTCAGACGCTCGTCAAAAGCCTGTCGTCGCTGTGTTCGGTGGCGTCGGGGGCGTCGATTGGCCGGGAAGGGCCGATGGTGCAGCTCGCCGCGATGTTCGCGTCGCTCGTGGGTCGCATTCTCGCGTTCCCGCCCGAGCGGCTGCGCCTGCTGGTCGCGTGCGGTGCGACGGCCGGTATCACGTCCGCTTACAACGCCCCCATCGCGGGCGCGCTGTTCATCTCGGAAATCGTCTACGGCTCGATTTCGACGGCCACACTCGGGCCGCTGGTCGTGGCGTCGGTCATCGCCAACATCGTGATCCGCCAGTTCCTCGGTTACGACGCGGTCTATCAGATGCCGCGCTTCGACTTCGTCTCCGGCTGGGAAGTCTTTTTCTACGTCGGTCTCGGCGTGCTGGCCGGTGTGCTTGCGCCGCTGTTCCTGCGCCTGCTCGACACCGCGAAACAACGCTTCGGCGCCTTGCCCGTCCCGCTGTTCCTGCGTCTCGCGATTGGCGGCCTGATCGTGGGCGTGCTGTCGTTGCAGGTGCCGCAGGTCTGGGGGAACGGATACAGCGTCGTGAACTCGATTCTGCACACGCACTGGGCGTGGCAGGCGCTCGCGATGGTGCTGGTCTTCAAGGTGCTGGCGACGGCTTCGTCCGCCGGTTCGGGCGCAGTGGGCGGGGTCTTCACGCCGACGCTCTTCGTGGGTGCCGCGCTCGGCAGCCTCTACGGGCTGGCGATGAACGCGCTGGCCCCGTCGACGGCATCGGTCGCGAGCAGCTACGCCGTGGTCGGCATGGGGGCCTTTCTGGCGGCCACGACGTACGCGCCGCTGATGTCGATTCTGATGATCTTCGAGATGACGCTGAGCTATCAGGTCGTCTTGCCGCTCATGCTCGCGTGCGTCACGGCCTATCTGACGGCGCACACGCTGCGCGCCGACTCGGTGTATGCCAAGTCGCTGCGGCGCAATCTGGTCGCGGGCCGCTGGCTCTCGATGACGGGAGAGGGCAGCGAGATGCGGCTGTCGTCGCTGGCGGTGGATAACGACGCCGTGGTGAGCGCCGCCGACAGCTCGGACGCCATCGGCGAGCGCTTCGTCGAGACGGGCTACCGCAACCTCGTCGTACGCGCGGAAGACGGCCGCCTGATCGGCACGCTCGATGCCGCAAGCTGGTGGCGTCGACAGGCCACCGGCAAACCGGAACTGTGGACGGAAACCGTCACGCCGTGCAAGGCGCTCGACGGCGATATGGCGCTGGTCAGCGCGCTTCGCTCCGTCGGCAAGATGCACGCCGACTGGGTGCCGGTGACGGACGTCGAAGGGAAATGGCTGGGCGTGGTCTCGTTGCCCGGGCTGATTGAAATCGTGACCGAAGAGCGGGGCGGGGAATGAGCCACCGTCCGGGCACTGGCCCGCTCGTTCCCGCCCAGGCGTCGACGACCGAAGACGGCACGCCTTACTCGGAAGTGTTCGGGGACGTCTATCACAGCGCCGACGACGCGTTGGGTCAGACCCGCCATGTCTTCCTGGAAGGCAACGGCCTGCCCGGGCGCTGGCGCGAGCGCGATCAGTTCGTCATCGTCGAGACGGGCTTCGGTCTGGGCCTTAACTTTCTGGCGACGTGGGCCGCCTGGCGCGAAGATCCGCAACGTCCCGCGCGGCTGCACTTCGTCTCGATCGAAAAGTTTCCGTTCCGGCCGGTGGATCTGCGACGCATGCTCGAACCCATGCTCGTGCAGCCGGGTATGACCGAACTCGCGCCGCTCGTGCAGCGACTATGCGACGTGTGGCCCGCCCCCGTGGCGGGTTGGCATCGCTTGGAACTGGCCCCGGGAGTCGTGCTGAGCGTGGGCTTCGGCGATGTCGCCGATCTGCTGCCTACGGCGCGCGTCGGGGCGGACGCGTTTTATCTCGACGGGTTCTCCCCGGCGAAGAACCCCGATATCTGGACACTTGAGGTCTTCAAGGCGCTCGGACGTCTTGCGCGCGACGACGCAACGCTGGCGACGTACACCACAGAGGAACAGGTCAGACGCGACCTCGTGGCCGCCGGGTTTCAGGTCGGGCAGCATGACGGCGACGGGCCGAGGCGCTCGATGCCCGCCGGGCCGCTCACCGGACTGTATATGCCGCCGTATCGCATGCGACGCTACGATCCGCCGCCCGCACCCGCGCCACGTGCGCGGGAAGCCATCGTCGTCGGCGCAGGCATGGCGGGCGCTGCGATGGCACGTCGGCTCGTCGCGCGCGGCTGGCGCGTGCGTCTCTTCGAACGAGCGCAGGCCCCAGGTACCGCCGCCTCGGGCAACCCGGCAGGCGTCTTCCATCCGCAATTATCGGCCGACGACAATGTGCTCTCGCGACTGACGCGCGCCGGCTTTCTCTACGCGCTCTCCCAGTGGCGGACGCTGCCCGGTGGTCTGCCCGGACACGCCGACGGTTTGCTTCAGGTCGCCACGTCCGACACGGAAGCGCAATCCTTGCAGCAACTCATGGATGCGCACGCGTATCCGGAGTCGTATGCGAAGTGGGTGGACGTCGAGCAGGCCTCGGCGCTCGCCGGGGAGACGCTCGCGTATGGCGGCGTCTGGTATCCGGAGGGCGGGTGGTTGGCACCGTCGATGCTCTGCCGCGCCGAGCTGGTCGCTGCCGGGCCGTCGCTCGATGCGCGTTACGGTGTGAGCGTCGAGCGGCTGGAACGCCGTGACGATGGCCGCTGGACGGCGCTTGACGACGCGGGTCGTGTGCTGGCCGAAGCGGATGTCGTCATCGTGACGGCGGCCGACGTCTCCCAAACGCTGCTCTCGCCTTTTCTCGCACCCGGGTTCCTCCCCGTACGGCGGGTGCGCGGGCAACTCACCTTTCTGCCGCCCGATGTCTTGCCCGGCCTGCGCGTGCCGGTCTGTGGCGACGGCTATGTCGCGCCGTCTCCTCTGGGCGGTGCTGGCCCCATCACAGGTGCGACCTACGGTTTCGACGATCCGGCTGAGGAAGTGCGTCTGGCTGACCATCAGGCGAACCTGCGACGTCTCGCTGCGATGCTTCCCGCCCATGCCGAGCTTTTTGGCGATACGGGCCTAGCCAATGAAAGCGCCGCCGCCGAACTGGGCGGGCGCACGGCGTTTCGCGCGATGGTCCCCGACCGTCTGCCGATGGCGGGGCAGTTGCCGGACCTGAGCGCCATCGAGCCGATGCGGCGGCGTCTGACCGGCGGGCATCTGCGGGATCTGCCACGTCTCGACGGCCTGTACGCGAGCTTCGCTTTCGGGTCGCGGGGGCTAGTATTCGCGTCGTTGTGTGCGGAGCTGGTCGCCAGCCAGATCGAGGGCGAGCCGTGGCCCATCGGCAGCGATCTGGCAGACGCCATCGATCCGGCGCGATATCTGATGCACGCGCTGCGCAAAGCGTGATGGGAGCGACGGGACGCCCGAATCGTCAGGCAAAACCCAACGCTAGCCGTTATTCGCGCCCTTAGACGCTCACGAATTCGCTGCGTCATGGGCCGGTTCTCTGAAATTGCCGACACCCTCAATAAATCGAATCTGACCCTATAGGGGTTCAACGTCCGCCCCATGCGGGGGCGGCGCGCCGTCGGCGCTTGCCCCCGTACTTTCCTGTCTCAGCGACGATCTCAGGCGTCCGAAGGTCGGTCGGTCTGCCTGAACGCTTGGCAGAAATCCGGTCGTCGTCGATGAAGTGCCCGGACACGCCCGTGCGGCGGGGCAGTGGCCATCGAGACGACCGTTTGAAAGCCTCGGAAACCGTCTGTGGCAAAATGACCCCAACCCTTCGGGTCCGTCGCGCATTTGTCCTTTCATCTGCAACCCCGCGCGCGACTTTCTTTCCTTTTCACCACTTGATGCGCCGTCAAGCGGCGCAAAGCGAGCATTAATGACGTCGGAACTGTCCCTTTTTCCGGGCTGGCCGCCGGCGCCCGATCCCGTTTTCTTCGCAGGGCTGGCATTGGTATTTGCCGGTCTCGCGGGGGAAATCTGTTTCCGGAGATTGCGCCTGCCGCGCATCACCGGTTACGCCGTGGTCGGGCTGGTCGGTGGCACCCTGGGTCTTTCCTCGATGCTGGACGCGCAGCAAAGCGCGGCCATCCGGCTGCTGATCGACCTGGCGCTGGGCCTGCTGCTGTTCGAATTGGGTAGCCGCCTTAACCTGAAATGGATGCGGGCCAATCCCTGGATCATCGTCACCAGCGCGCTCGAAGCTTTGCTCACCTTCATCGCGGTCTACGTGGTGTTGCGCGTGTTCAGCGTTTCGCCACTCACGGCAGTCCTGATCGCATCCATCAGCATGGCGACCTCGCCAGCGGTGGTCATCCAGCTCAAGAACGAGTTGCGGGCCGAGGGGCAGGTGACGGAGCGTCTGCTGGCGCTGGCCGCCCTGAACAGCGTCTACGCGGTCGTGGCGGTCAAGCTCGTCTACGGCTGGATGCACCAGGCCTACCACTCCAGCTTCTGGGTGGTGCTGTTCCATCCGCTGTATCTGCTGATCGGCTCGATCGTGCTGGCGTTCGTGCTTGCGAAGGCCTGCAATCTGGTCTTCCGCAAGTTCGGCAGCCAGGACCATCACGCTTTCGTGATGCTGATCGGTCTGATCATGCTGATGGTCGCGCTGGTGCACATGCTCAAGCTGCCGAACTCGCTCACGTTGCTGCTTGCCGGGATCATTTTCCGGAATCTGGATGAGCGTCCCCAGCTTTGGCCAGCGTACTTCGGCACGGCCGGCTGGTTGCTTGCCGTCGTGCTGTTCGTGCTGACGTCGCTGGCGTTCCAGTGGGAATACGTCGTGCTGGGTGGGGTGGCGGCGCTGGCGATCATCGTCGTGCGCGGTGTCGCCAAGGTCGTAGGCACCGTGGCGGTCGCCCATCAGGCCGGTATCAGTTACAAGCAGGCCGTCGCGCTCGGGATGTCGTTGTGCCCGATGGCCAGTCTAGCGTTCGTACTCGTTGCCGACACGTACGACATCTACCCGCAGTTCGATCCGATGCTCAAGGCCGTGGTGATGTGCACCATTGCGTTGCTGCAACTGGCCGGGCCGCTGGTGGTCTATTGGGCATTGGCCCTTGTCGGTGAACGGAAGGATTAAGCCATGTCATTAGAAGAATTCATTCCCTCGAAGCCTTGCACCTTCGGAGTGGAGCTGGAGATGCAGATCGTCAATCGTCACGATTACGATCTGACCAAGGCCGCGTCCGACGTGATGCGGCTCGTCGCCAAGGAGACGCATCCGGGCGAGATCAAGCCTGAGATGACGGAAAGCATGATCGAGCTGTCGACGGACATATGCCATCACCACAGCGATGCCGTCACCCAGTTGCGTCGTGTGCGCGACGTGCTGGTAGCCGCCAGCGACCAGCTCAACGTCGGCCTGTGCGGCGGCGGCACGCATGCCTTCCAGCGCTGGAGCGAGCGCACGATCTACGACTCGCCGCGCTTTCACTTTCTGTCCGAACTCTATGGTTATCTGGCCAAGCAGTTCACGGTGTTCGGTCAGCACGTCCACATCGGTTGCCCGGATCCGGACAGCGCGTTGTACCTCCTGCACGCCATGTCGCGTTACATCCCCCATTTCATCGCGCTGTCGGCCTCGTCGCCCTATGTGCAGGGGGTGGACACCGGTTTCCATTCGGCCCGTCTGAACTCGGTTTTCGCGTTCCCGCTGTCGGGTCGTGCGCCGTTTGTCCTGAAGTGGTCCGACTTTGAAACCTACTTCGACAAGATGGTGAAGACGGGCGTGGTCGAGAGCATGAAGGACTTCTATTGGGATATTCGTCCTAAACCGGGTTTTGGGACGATTGAGGTCCGGGTGATGGATACCCCCTTGTCGGTGGACCGGGCAGCCGCTATCGCCTGTTATATCCAGTCTCTGGCCCATTATTTGTTAAACGAGCGTCCGTTCGATCTCAGCGAGGACGATTATCTGGTCTACACGTTCAATCGCTTCGAGGCCTGCCGTTTCGGTCTGGAAGGCGCTTACGTGGATCCGCAGACGGGTGAGCGCTCGATGCTGGGCGACCACATCGCGAAGACCCTGGAGCTTATCAAACCGCATGCAGCGGTTCTGGAAGCTGAAGCGGCCTGCGAGGATATCCGTCAGCTCGTGTCGTCAGGAAAGAACGACGCTGTCTGGCTGCGCGAGATCCATGCGGACGCCAAGTCGCTCAACGAGATGGTTCGTCAGCAGTGTCTTCGCTGGGCCGCATGACCTGAAACACTTGTTGCAAGCCCTGTCGGTTGTCTGACGACCGGTTTGACGAAACCCCGCCCTGGCGGGGTTTTTTCTTGCCCGACGGTTTTGCAGGGGGCTTAGCCGCGGCTTTATGTCGTGCTCAGAGGCGAGTCTCTGCGCCTTGCCGCTTTGCAGGACCGAAATCCGTCGAATCACGCATCGCAAGCGCTGCGCTCTCCACTTTTTCCACTGTTTGGGCCAACAGGTTTTTTGCCGTTTTCGCGTGGCTCACAGCAAGGTTTTAAGGTTTTAATAGGTTTACTGTATGTATACATAGTAGTAGTTAACAAAGGCAGCCAACTTCTGTGGATAACCACAGTAAACCTTGAGTAAACAGCAAGTTGCCGGAATGAGAACTGGATGGACAAACAGCGGGTATCCAGAGAACAACTCTGAACAGTTTTCGACCCCTGTGGAAAGATTCGCGACTTATCCCGAACCCATGCACAACTAGTCCGATAACTTATCCATAAAGTTATCCACAGGCGCTTAAATATTGTGCAAAGCACCCCCGAAAACACGGTTTTGTGGATAATTTTGACGTTCTCGCATGGGCTGGTCGGTTCGCGGCTACAATCTCGCCACGCCGAATCCCGGACCTGCCGTACGTGGTGTAAGAAGTGAATGATGTTGGTTTTGCTGGCCGTAACGAGCGACAGCCTACTTTTCGCCAAATTTCTCAATTCGCGTGTTCCGCAGCGTTCGCTTGCCGACACGCCGATCAGTTCTTTCCCTTTTTTTTCGCGCAGCACGACTCTCGGCCACTGACGATCGACGGTTGTGTTTCAAACCATTTGCGTTCTGTCCTAAACGCAGGGGAGTCTGTGCGCGCGCGCCATGACACGAGCAAGACGGCGTTGTCTCGAATATCTAGTGATTTTGGAAGGGGACGTAACAGGGACGCTGCGCACGTGCTGCGCGTCGTTACGGTCTACGAGCCACGTCTGGAGAGGCTTTGCGAGCGGGGGGAGAATTGGTCTGGGGTACGACGTGCTTCGACACGCTGCCGCGCGTTACATCAATTCAGCAAGCGATGTAATTCGCATGGGATGCGAAACGTTTTTTTCGATGCGACGCTTCGCTGCACAAGTGCGCAGGACACCAATATTTTGTAAACATCATGAGTAGGATTTGGGAGATCAGTACAAGAACTGATACGCCAAAATTAAACTCAGAACACACAATGGAATCGTGGTGGGGCGGCAGGTTCAACAGCGACTCGCCGTCGAGTATCGACACGGAAGTGGCTTAGGGTTTCCCCCGGGCGGGGCGCCGAGATATACGAAGCAATAGGCAGAGACGTGTGATGCACCGCCTGTGAGTTCATTTGACAAGCTGTTTTATCGACGTATAGTTTTTAGAAATCCTAACGAAAATCATGGCTACCCCGACCCCACTTGATGAACCGCTTTCCAAGCGCGTCACGGCAAGCTTGCTGCGCATGGGAACTGCGTTACGGAGCCACGCCTGGGAAGGCGCGGCACTGTCTGGATTGACGCCGACGCAGGGTGAGATTCTCACGCTCCTGCTCATGCGTGGCGTGCCGATGCGACTGGGCGAAATTGCGGAGGATGCCGCGCTCACATCGGCCACGGTCAGCGAGGCCGTGAGTACGCTTGAGAGCAAAGGCCTGGTCGAGAAACGTCGCGATGCCAACGACGGTCGCGCGCTGGCTTTGCGCCTGACGACCAAGGGCCGCACGTCCGCCAAACGGGCTTCGCAATGGGCGAGCTTCGTGACGACGGCTGCCGACGTGCTGAGCGAGAAAGACCGGGCACAGCTGTACCGCATGCTCGTCAAGCTCATGTCCACGATGGAGAGCCGCGGGGACATGCCGCAGCAACGCATGTGCCTGACGTGCGAGCACTTCGAAGCTGCGCCGCGCGGCAAGGGCATGTACCACTGCAACTATTTCAATACGACGTACGACGATTCGCGTCTTGCGATCGACTGCAATGCGCACCAGGAAGCCGACCTGGCGACGCGCAACAAGGTCTGGAAGATTTACAGCAAGAGTTGAACGCCGGGCCGGTATTCGCTGCGCTCGGGTGGGATCCCGGCGCTGGGCGAATCAAGGGGGAGAACGTCATCCGCGACCGGGTGACGTTTTTTTTTCGTCGGACGTTGTCACGCACATGACCGTCGCGTGCCTGTACACTGCGCTTTTTTGCATCCACGAAACCTCATCGCATAGAGATGGCAGCCAAGCGCAGAATCGAAGTCAGGAAGTCGGGCGTCCACGGTAAAGGTGTGTATGCGGTCAAGCGCCTCAAGAAGGGGGATCGCGTGATCGAGTACAAGGGCGAGATCATTTCGTGGCGCGAGGCGTTGCGTCGCCATCCGCACGATCCGGATCATCCGACTCATACGTTCTACTTCAGCCTGGAAGACGGTCGCTGCATCGACGGCAAGGTCGATGGGAACAATGCTCGCTGGATCAACCACGCCTGCTCGCCGAACTGCGAAGCGCGCGAGGAAGGCGAGCACGTCTATATTTATGCGATGCGCGATATCGATGCGGGCGAAGAGCTTTTCTACGATTACGGTCTTGTGATCGACGCCCGCTATACCAAGAAACTCAAACGCGAATACGCTTGCCATTGCGGCAGCAAGGCCTGTCGCGGCACGCTGCTCGCGCCGAAGCGCTGAGCGCGTGAAGGAAGGGGACGGTCAGTGCGACGTGCGGTCGCCGGCGAACTGGTCGATGGCCAGCGCCAGGTCGACGTCGCGTTGCGTCAGACCATCGGCGTCGTGCGTCGAGAGCGTGATGTCCACACGGTTGTAGACGTTGAACCACTCCGGGTGATGGTCCATCTTTTCCGCCTTGAGCGCGACTTGCGTCATGAAGCCGAAGGCTTCGTTGAAGTCGTGAAACGTGAAGCTACGCTGGATGGCGTCGCGTCCGACCACCTGGTGCCACTCGGGCAGCACTTCGGCCAGGCTGGCGCGTGCCTCGGATGAGAGTCGTGTTGTCATGGCATTCCTTTCAAAACGTTGCTTGCAACCATGAACGGCTGGTTCGCCGGTTCATTTGGCCTATTGTTTCACAGGCGGGCGGCGCACGTGTGTAAGCGCTGTCTGATAGCGCTCCAAGGGGTTTGGGAGGAAAGCGCCCGGGTCGCCCCGGGCCGTGCCATCATGCCGGCAGCAGAATCTGCGTGTCTTCCGGGCGGCGTGCGTTGGCTTCGAACGACGGCTGTTCGGAGAACGCCTTGAACAACGCCGGGAGGTCCGCGCGCATGGCGTCGAACAGCTGGGCGAAGTCGTCGATGACGAAGTACGTCTGTTGAAACGTATCGATGCGGTATTGCGTGCGCAGTACGCGCTCAAGCGAAAAGCCGATGCGATTCGGCTCACGCGAGGTCAGCGAGAATTCCGTTTCACCACGGCTCGACACGATGCCCGCGCCGTAGATGCGCAGTCCGTCGCCGTCACGCATCAAACCGAATTCAACCGTGTACCAGTACAGACGTGCCAGCAGCGGCAGCGCGCCGAG
This sequence comes from Pandoraea commovens, assembly GCF_024704525.1. NCBI lineage: Bacteria > Pseudomonadati > Pseudomonadota > Betaproteobacteria > Burkholderiales > Burkholderiaceae > Pandoraea > Pandoraea commovens. Next base: position 5,949,991 of record NZ_CP102780.1, on the reverse strand, counting down.
CGATTGTGCAACCGTGCCTGCCTTCCCGTAGGCCTGCATGAAGTCGGCGAACACGGGATTGGCGAGCAGCGGCACGTGACCGAACACATCGTGAAAGCAATCGGGTTCCTGAAGGTAGTCGAGCTGGTCCGGACGGCGCATCCACCAGGTCGCCGGGAAACGGCGATTGGCGAGGTGGTCGAAGAAGACTTCGTCCGGCACGAGACCGGGCACCGCCACGACCTGCCAGCCGGTGGCTGCCATCAGCTTTTCGTTCAGACGTTCGAACTCCGGCACGCGACGCGCGTCCATGTCGAGAGCACGAATGCCTTCCATGAAGGCATCGCAGACACGACCGGGCAACATCGCCGTCTGACGTTCGTACAGCTGCTGCCACACCGCGTGATCGACCGCGCCGTATTGCTCGACGGGTTGATCGATGGTGAAGTCGGAGCGGGTCGTGAGACCTGCGTCGAATTGCTCCTGGAGCATGGCAGTAAGGGACATGATGCGAACGACTCAATTAAGCAGTGACAATGATTGAAAGTGTATTGCGCATGGCATGCGAAATGGGCGCATAATGCGCCTGTGGTGAAAGTCGTTTGCATAAATTTCGCATAAAAATGTGATTTATTGCGGAGAATCGTCATGCTTGATCTGGATAGCTTCGATTTGGCCCTTTTGGACGCCTTGCAGAAGGAAGGCCGGGCCACCCATCACCAGTTGGCAGAGCATGTGGCGTTGTCAGCGTCGCAGATCGGTCGACGCCTGCAACGGCTCGAAGCCGCGGGCGTGATCGAGGGGTATCGCGTGGTGTTGCGCCCCGAGGCGTTAGGCCTGGCGGTGACGGCGTTCACGACCCTGCGCCTGCAACATCACGGCGATCAGGTCATCGAACGGTTTCAGGCGGAGATCGATTTGCTGCCCGAAGTGCTGGAGTGCCACGCCGTGGTGGGCGAGGCCGATTACCTGCTGAGGATCGTGGTGCCTGATCTGAACGCCTTGTCGGCGTTCGTGATGAAGCGGCTGATGCAGGTGCCGGGCGTGGAGAATGTGCGCTCGAATATCGTGCTGAGCGCTTTCAAGCGCAGCAACGCGTTGCCACTGAGCTATCTGTCGAACAACCGTCCGGCGTCACGCTGATCGCTGGCGATGTCTGCACGATGGTGACGCTGCGCGGCATCGGCCGCCGCGGTGCCTGCGCACGGGGCTCAATCCTCCGGCATTAGCCACGGCTTCACGTAGCGTCCGTAGATCAATGACTGGATAAGCGCAACGGTGGAGCCGATCAACACTTCGATCACGCGCAGCATGGCGAGGCTGAGCTCTTCGTGCAGTCCTTGCCCCTGTCCGCTGAGCGCCGCCGACATCAGAATCACCACCGTGGCCGGTCCAAGTCGCCAGTTCGCCGGATAGTTCTGCACCAGCATGGCCGCAAGCGTCGCGATCGTAATGCCCACTAGCATCGCCGCCAGACCCGGCCCCATCACCAACAGCACGATACACGCCACGACCGCCCCGGTGATCGTGTTGATCGAGCGCGCCTTGAAGTTGCTGCGGGCCTGCAACGGATCGGGCTCGGTCACGATGATGAGCGAGATCATCGCCCAGTACGGTTCGGGAAAGCCTGCGGCGCGCAGGCCGAACCAGACGATCAGCGACCCGCTAAGAATCTTCACGAGATAGACCAGCGCGTTCTTCTTCGGGTGCAGAAAGGCAACGGACATGGGCAGCGCGGGTGACGAATGCGGGAAGCGTCAGTGTGACATAGCCCGCCTTCCTGTTTGCCTATTCGCAAGACTTTCGAAGCGAATTCCGAACGACCGTCCGGACGATTCCGACCCGGTCGGGGATCCCATCCCAAATATCGTTTTCCGTCCAAGTTCTGTTGGGAAACGGTTCGATATGCCAATGACTGCGGGTTAGAATCGCCTCACCAGAACCCGGGAGGAGTCCGGCATGCATAGCCGAACGCAACGCGTCTGGCCGACCGCGCCGTTGGCGTGGGCGGCGCTGAGTCTTGGAATGATCGTGGCGTCGCCGGCACAGGCCGCTCGCGTCGTAAGCGTCAGCCCGCAGGGCGAGGTCGCGAGTGTGAATCAGGTCGTCGTCAAGTTCGACGAAGCGATGGTGCCCGCAGGCGATCCCCGGGCGAGCGCGCCCGCTGCCGTGCGGTGTACGGATACGTCGCTGACCGGTGATGGTCACTGGCTCGAACCCAAGATCTGGGTCTTCGACTTCAAGAGCGATTTGCCGCCGGGCGCGAAGTGTTCCGTCGAGATGCGCAGCGGTCTGTCCGCCGTCTCGGGCACGGCACTCTCCGGCACCACGAAATACGCATTCAACACGGGCGGTCCGGCCGTCTCGTCCATCCGTCCGTCGTACGGTGTTATCGACGAAAACCAGATTTTCATCCTTACGCTCAACGGGGCGGCTGCGCCTGCCAGCGTGCGCCAAAACGCCTGGTGTGAAACCGAGGGCGTTGGCGAGCGTATCGGCGTCAAGTGGATCGAGGGCGACACGCGCACCGCGTTGCTCAAGCGATTCAATCTCGACAAGCAGTCGGCGCGCGTCGTCATGTTGCAATGCAATCGCATGCTTGCGGCCGGTGCGAAGATGCATCTGGTCTGGGGGGCGGGGATTGCCACGCCGTCCGGGGTGCCGACCAAACAGGCACGCCGTTTCGAATACGAAGTACGTGAGCCATTCACTGCGAGCTTCAGTTGCGAGCGCGAGAATGCCAATGCGCCGTGCACACCGTTGCGTCCGCTGCGTCTGTCGTTCAGTTCACATGTAGCGCGAGACATGGCCGCGAAGATTCGCCTGCAGGGGGCAGGGGCCGAACGGTCGCCGAAGGCTAGCGATTCGGACCGCTCGTCGAGCGTGAGCGAGGTTACCTTCGATGCGCCGTTCCCAGAGAAGGCCGAGCTGACGATCACCCTGCCGAAAGGCTTTACGGATGACAGTGGCCGTGCGCTCGAGAACGCCAGCGAATTTCCGTTGAAGACGAAGACGGCAACGATGCCGCCGTTGGCCAAGTTTGCTGCGGCACCTTTCGGCATCGTGGAGCGGTTCGCGGAGCCGGGCATGCCGCCGATGTTGCCGGTGACGTTGCGCAAGGTTGAGCCTGCGCTGCAAATCAACGGTCTCGGCGTGGCTGGCGAAGCGGCGAAAGTGGGTGACGCGGGGCGGACGTTGCAATTGCGTGTCGACGATGATGCCGAAGTGCTTACGTGGATGTCGCGCGTGCGTCGCTTCGACGAGACGACGATGACGCGCAAGCAGATCGCGCAGGAAATGCCATCGATCCTGACGGCACCAGCGGCGAAGGAAGCGTTCGGACCCAACGCAGCGGCCATCGTCGAAGAGAAGGTCACGCGATACGACACTCGCAGTCTGTCCCTGCTCTCGGGGCTGCAAGGCGTTCAGGCGCTGACCCTGCCCGTGCCGAAGGAGAAGGATCCCCGGCCGTTCGAAGTGGTCGGTATTCCGTTCCAGAAGCCCGGTTTCTACGTCGTGGAACTGGCGTCCCCCTCGCTCGGGGCGGCGCTGTTGGGCAAGTCGTTGCCGATGTACGTGCGCACCACGGTGCTGGTGACGAATCTCGGCGTGCACTTCAAGATGGGCCGCGAGAACGCGGTCGCATGGGTGACGACGCTCGACAAGGGGCAGCCGGTCGCCAACGCGAAGGTACGCGTGCTCGACTGTGACGGCAGCGAAGTTGCGACGGCCGTCACCGACAAGACGGGCGTGGCGAAGATCGACAAGGCGCTCGAACGTTACAAGTACTGTCAGAAGACGAGCCGCTCGGGGTACTTCGTGGTGGCCCGCACGCAGGGCAACGATCCCGATATGGCGTTCGTGTCGTCCGATTGGGATCGCGGCATCGAGCCGTGGCGCTTCCATGTGCCGACCGACGGCGGTAACAGCCCGACCGTGCGTGCGCAGACGGTGTTCGATCGCATGCTGTTCCGTGTGGGCGAGACGGTGTCGATGAAGCACTTCATCCGTCAGGAGACGATGCAGGGGCTGGCATTGCCTGCGAGCCTGCCGTCGCAAATGACAATCACGCACGAGGGTTCCGGACAGACGTACACGCAGCCCGTCACGTGGCGCAACGGACGGCTGGCCGAGAACACCTTCCAGATTCCTCAGGGCGCGAAGCTGGGTGAATACGCGGTGACGCTGGACTACACGGACAACGATTCGCGGCCGAAGACCTACCCGCAGTCGCTCGACGCCGGGCACTTCCGCGTGGAGGCCTTCCGCCTGCCGGTGCTGGCCGGATCGATTGGCGTACGCGATGCAGTGAAGTCGCCGCTGATCAACAAGACCGAAGCGCCGGTGAATGTGCAGGTGAACTACGTCGCCGGAGGACCGGCGGGCAACCTGCCGGTGCGCGTGTCGGCCTTGATGCGTGTGCGCGATCTCACGTTCGACGGGTACGACGACTACAGCTTCACGCCTTATCGCCCGCCGTCTGCCCAATCGGGCGGCGACGATGACGATCAGGGTAACGACGAAAGTTCGGGATCGAGCGACCAGAAGCTGGTGGCCGACAAGCAACGTCTCGTGCTCGACCGCAACGGGGCGGGCACGCTGACGCTTAAGGATCTGCCGAAGGTCGACCGTCCGAGCGATCTGGTGCTCGAAGCGAGCTTTGCCGATCCGAACGGCGAGATTCAGACGCTTCGCGGTAATGCCACCTTGTGGCCCGCCAATCTGATTACCGGCGTGCGCAGCGAAAGCTGGGTGTCGGTGACCAACAAGCTGCCGGTCAAGGCACTGGCCCTGGATTTGCAGGGCAAGCCGAAGTCCGGCGTGGCGATGGAGGTGCGCGCGGAGGCGCGTATCACCACGAGCAGCCGCAAGCGGATGGTGGGCGGCTTCTATGCCTACGACAACCGCACTGAAGTCAAGGATCTCGGCAAGGTGTGCAGCGGCAAGACGGATGAGCGTGGCGAGTTGTCGTGCGACGTATCGCTCTCCCAGCCGGGCGAGATCACGCTGGTCGCGCAGGCGAAGGACGACAAGGGCAACCTGAGCACGTCGACGACCGGTGTGTGGGTCACGGGCCGGGGCGAAGTCTGGTTTGGCGGCGACAACACCGACCGGATGGACGTGCTGCCGGAGCGTCGCGCTTACGAGCCGGGCGAGACGGCCAAGTTGCAGGTGCGCATGCCGTTCCGTTCGGCAATGGCGCTGGTGGCCATCGAACGCGAAGGCGTGATAGAGACGCGCACGGTGGAGATTTCGGGCAAGGATCCGAACATCTCCCTGAAGGTCGATCCGACATGGGGACCGAACGTCTATGTCTCGGTGCTCGCGGTACGTGGTCGTATCCACGAAGTGCCGTGGTACTCCTTCTTCCAGTGGGGATGGAAACAGCCCCTGGAGTGGTTCCGTGCGTTCTGGTACGAGGGGCGCGAATATCAGGCCCCGACCGGTCTGGTCGACCTGGGCAAGCCCGCATACCGCTTCGGTCTGACCGAGTTGCGCGTGGGGACGGCGGGTCAGCGCCTCGCTGTGGAAGTGAAGCCTGACGCGGCGACGTATCCCGTGCGCGGCCACGCGAAGGTCCGCATCAAGGTCACACAGCCGGACGGGAAGCCGGTCGCAGCAGGGTCCGAGGTCGCCGTCGCCGCAGTGGACGAGGCCTTGCTTGAACTTGCACCCAACACAAGCTGGAATCTGCTCGATGCCATGTGGCAACGTCGCAGCTACACGGTGACGACGGCGACGGCGCAAATGGAGATCATTGGTCGTCGTCACTACGGGCGCAAGGCGGTGCCTGCCGGTGGCGGCGGGGGCAAGAGTCCGACTCGGGAGCTCTTCGACACGCTATTGCTGTGGCAGCCGCGCGTGGTGCTCGACGACAAGGGCGAAGCGACGGTCGACGTGCCGCTCAACGACTCGCTGTCGAGTTTCCGGATCGTGGCAGTGGCGGATGAGGGCAAGCCCGGTACGCAGGCGCTTGGCTGGTTCGGTACCGGCTCGGCGACGATCCGCTCGACGCAGGACCTGCAACTGATCTCGGGATTGCCGCCGCTGGTTCGCGAAGGTGATAACTACCGTGCGCAGTTCACCGTCCGTAATACAACGCAGCACACCATGCAGGTGCAACTAACCGCGCGTGCGACGCAACTCACGCTCGCACCGCAACGCATTGACGTACCGGCCGGGGAGTCGCGTGAGGTGATGTGGGAAGTCACCGCGCCGACGGGGCTGGCCGACACGCGTGCGCAGCGGGTGCTTTGGGAGGTCAGTGCGCAGGCACCGGCAGCGGGCGGTGCGCCGGCTGCGAGCGCCGCCATCAAGGTCGGGCAGGACATTCAGCCGTCCCTGCCAGCGACGGTGCAGCAGTCGGTGCTCACGCAGGTAGAAGGCAGCCTCACGCTGCCGATGGCGCCGCCCGCAGGGGCGGTGGCGGATAGCACGGGCAAGCTGCGGGGCGGCGTGCGCGTCAACCTGCAGCCCCGTCTGTCGCAGGGGCTGCCGGGGGTGAAGCGCTGGTTTGAGCTGTATCCGTATGCGTGTCTGGAGCAGCAGGCGTCAAAGGCGCTCGGCTTGCGCGACGTTGCGCAGTGGAAGCGCGTGATGGGCACGCTGCCGTCGTATCTCGACGAAGATGGCCTCGCGAGCTACTTCCCGCCGCAGGAGGGCTTCGCCAATCAGGGCAGCGATACGCTGACGGCCTATCTGCTCGCCATGAGCAACGAGGCGAAAGCGTTGGATCCCGCTTACGGTCTGCCGGACGACGCGCTCGCGCGCATGGAGGACGGACTGACGGCGTTCGTGGAAGGCCGTCTCACGCGACGCTTCTGGGCACCGCGCGATGACCTGACGCTGCGCAAGCTCAGTGCGATCGAAGCGCTCTCGCGCTACGGTCGCGCCAACGCCCGCATGCTCGGTTCGTTGACGATTGCGCCGAACGACTGGCCGACGTCCGCCGTGATCGACTGGTACGCGATCTTGCAACGTCTGCCCGATGCGCCGCAACGGGCCGAACGCATGGCGCAGGCCGAGCAGATTCTGCGGGCGCGCCTGTCGTATCAGGGCACGCGGGTGGGGTTCTCGACGCAGGGCACCGACGGACTTTGGTGGCTCATGGTCGGTCCGGAGACCAACGCGGCGCGGCTGGCGTTGCTGATGAACGCGAACCCGGCATGGAAGGACGACATGCCGCGTCTCGTGATCGGCTTGCTGGGCCTTCAGTCGCGCGGTGCATGGTCGACGACGACGGCCAACGTCTGGGGTGGACTGGCGGTAGACCGCTTCTCGGCGCGCTTCGAGCGTGATACGCCGACCGGGCAGACCACGGTCCAGTGGCAGCGCGACAACCAGACGAGTGGCGGGGTGCAGAGCGTCGACTGGGACAAGCTCAAGGCAGGCACCGTGCCGCCGACCGTGTCGCTGCCGTGGCTGAGCAACGCGGCCGCCGGTACCGACAACGCGCGCGATGTGTTGCGCCTTGAGCAGGCCGGTGCGGGCAAACCGTGGGCGACGATTCAAAGTGTCGCGGCGGTGCCGCTAAAAGCGCCGTTTGCGGCGGGCTATCGCGTCACGCGCAGCGTTCAGGTGCAGGATGCGGCGGACAAGTCCGGCGACAGCTTCGTGCGAGGTGCCGTGTTGCGCGTGCGACTCGATATCGATGCACAGGCCGACATGCGCTGGGTCGTGGTGAGCGATCCGCTACCGGGCGGGGCGTCGGTACTGGGTGGAGGACTTGGACGCGACTCGGTCATTGCGACGCAAGGCGAGAAGAGCGAAGGCGCGATGCCCGCGTTTGAAGAGCGCGCGCAGGACGCCTACCGCGCGTACTACGACTATCTGCCGAAGGGGCAGCATCGCATCGAGTACACCGTGCGTCTGAACAACGTCGGCAAGTTCGCCACGCCGCCGACGCGCGTAGAAGCGATGTACGAACCGGCGATGTATGGCGAGACGCCGAACGCGCCGGTGCAGGTTGTGCCAGCCAAGCAATAACGCACGGGAGACCGATTGCAATGACGTCGAACTTCTTTGCGCCAGCGGCGGCGCTGCCGCGCGAGGCTCGCCGCTTCTGGTGGCTCGCCGCAGTGGCGGGGGCCGCCTATGCTGTCTCGTTGCGCGGCACGCCGTATGCGGATCAGGCCATCGCGAAAGTGTTCCTATGCGCGCTGCTGCTGTTTGCGGCGCTGTATCACCGGGTGCCACGCGAGCGGGTCTGGCTCTGTGCGGCGCTCGTCTTCTCGGGGGCGGGCGATGTGCTGCTCGCGCTCCCGGCGCTTGCGCAGGGCTTCGTGTTCGGACTGGGCGCGTTTCTGGTGGCGCACCTCGCGTACTTCATGCTGTTCTGGCGCGTGCGTCGGCCGTGGGCGCAGGTGCCGCGCTGGCATCGCGTCGCCATCGTCCTGGTGTGGATTGCAGCGGCGCTTCTGTACGCGCTGTATTGGCCTGGCATGGGGGAGCTGAAGGCACCGGTCGCGTGCTATGTCGTCGTGCTCGCCATGATGGCCTCGGCGGCGCTACTGGCTGACGTCCGAGGCGAATGGGCGCCTGTCGGTGTGCTGTTGTTCACCGTATCGGATGCGCTCATCGGTACCACCCGCTTCGTTGGCTCGGTGCCCGCGCAGGAGTACGCGATCTGGATTCTGTATGCGCTAGCGCAGTTGCTGCTCGTGGCGGGCATCATGGCCATCCGCACGCCCGGACAGGCGCCGTCGTCGAATGAGAAAGGATGAAGTCAATGTGCGCAGTGCCTGATGGGCGTCGTGGAGGTGTTGCGCGTCGAGTCGTACTGAGCGTCGCGATGGCGCTCGGGTTGCTTCAGGCACCGGTCGTCGCACACGCGGTGCCGTCGTTCGAAGAGGTGCGTCAGGATTGGCGTGCATCCGACTGGATTCTGCTGGACCGTCGTGGCGAGCCGTTGCAGCGCTTGCGCGCCGATATGCAGGCGCAACGCGGCGATTGGGTGACGCTGGCCGATGTGTCGCCCGCGTTCCGTGAGGCGCTGATCGTCTCGGAAGACAAGCGCTTCTACGAGCACAGCGGGGTCGACTGGCGGGGTGTTGCCGCTGCCGCGTGGGGCAATCTCTGGCATTCACGCACGCGTGGCGCGTCCACCCTGACGATGCAGCTGGCGGGCCTGATTGACGACGACCTGCGCCCCAGTGCGCGCAACCGGTCGGTAACGCAGAAGATCGGGCAGGCCGCAACGGCGCTCTGGCTGGAGCAGCGCTGGCGCAAGGACCAGATTCTCGAAGCCTATCTGAATCTCGTGCCGTTTCGCGGCGAACTCGTCGGCATCTCGGCCGTCTCGCAAACGCTGTTCGGCAAGCTGCCCATCGGTCTCGACGCGCGTGAGGCAGCGATTGCCGTCGCGTTGCTGCGCGCCCCCAATGCGCCTGCCGGGCGCGTCTCCCAGCGCGCCTGCGGCATTCTGAAGGACATGGGGCAAGGGGCGGATTGCAGCGGGTTGGAAGGTTATACGCAGTTGGTATTTTCGCGTCCCGCGAGCGTGATGACGACGCGCGACGCCGTGAGTCTCGCACCGCATTTCGCACGACGCGTTTTCAGCGAAAGCCGTCCGCCAGCGGGCACACGCATCACCAGTACGCTGGACGCGAATCTTCAGCGCATGGCGGTGAACACGCTGGGGCAGACGCTGCGCGAGCTGAGCACGCCGGGACGTGCGCGCAACGTCCAGGACGGGGCGATTGTCGTGATCGACAACGCGAGCGGCGACATCCTCGCGTGGGTCGGCTCGTCCGGTGCGCTGTCGTCTGCGGCACAGGTGGATGGCGCGACATCGTTGCGTCAGGCGGGCTCTACGCTCAAGCCATTTCTCTACGCGCAGGCGATTGCCGAGCAGCGTCTGACGGCGGCGTCGCTGCTGGACGATTCGCCCATCGATCTGCCTACGGGCGGTGGTCTGTACATCCCTCAGAACTACGATCGTCACTTCAAGGGATGGGTCAGTGCGCGCACCGCGCTCGGCTCGTCGCTCAACGTGCCCGCCGTGCGCACGCTCGTGATGGTCACACCGCGCCGGTTTGCGCAGACGCTCGTCTCGCTCGGTTTGCCGCTCACGCAAAGCGGTGATTACTACGGCTTCAGCCTGGCGCTCGGCAGTGCCGACGTGACGTTGCTCTCACTCACGAACGCATATCGAGCGCTGGCGAACGGCGGCACGGCGAGCGGCATTCGCGAACGCATGCCTGAGCGTGTCGCATCGACGTCGCGCGCGCGAACGGACGATAAACCGGCGGGTAAGAAGGCTAAGGACGACAACCGCACGCACCCGGCGGCAGGCACGCCGGTCTTCTCGCCGCAGGTGAGCTTCATTGTGTCCGACATGATCGCAGACCGGCAGGCGAGAACGCGCACGTTCGGCCTCGACAGTCCGCTCTCGACACGCTACTGGACCGCCGTGAAGACAGGCACCAGCAAGGATATGCGCGACAACTGGGCCGTCGGGTATTCGCGTCGCTATACCGTGGGTGTCTGGGTCGGCAACGCAGACGGCGCGCCGATGTGGGACGTCTCCGGTGTCTCCGGTGCCGCCCCGATCTGGCATCGCGTGATGGACTATCTGCATCGTAGAACCGCCAGCCTGCCGCCCGTGCCTCCACCCGGTGTAGAGCATGTCGCAGTGCAGTACGCCGAGCACGTCGAACCCGCGCGCGAGGAGTGGTTTTTGCCAGGGACGTCGCAGAGCACGATTGCGTTGTCCGCACTCGCCACGAAGGCCCCGAGCGGCCCGCTCTGGCGCATTGCCGGGCCGACGGACGGGACCATCGTCGCACTCGATCCCGATATCCCGCCCGCCAACCAGCGACTGTGGTTTCAGGTGGCCGCCGCGTGGCCCAAAGGCGCGGCGTGGCGACTCGACGGAAAGCCGTTATCCGGTACGTCGCGTGTGGGGTGGTTGCCGTGGCCGGGACGTCACACGCTTGAGCTGATCGACGCGTCTGGTGCGGTGCGCGACAGTGTTCGCTTCGAGGTACGCGGTGCGACCGTCAACGACGGCAAACGCATGCGCAATGCGAGCCGCTGAGCGCATGTGCGCGATGATGCATTGACATCGCGCACGGTCTGACGCGTCGCGACGACACGAAATGTCACGATTAAATTTTGATGTGGCAGACGCGTTCACGCGATGCGCGCTACACTGAAATCAGACTTGGCAAAGCGTGACGCAATGTGACGACGACGAGTGCGAACTCCGCCGCCCGAAGGCGTACGCCCCGAAGCGGAGACAATCGATGATCACGCTGGATGCGCATCAAACCGCGCAGTTGTTGCCCTATCCTCAATTGGCCGACGGCATCGAGGCCATGCTCATGGAGATGCGCTCGGGCACCGCGCGCGCCCCGGAGCGTCTGCACTTTCCCTTGACCGAACCCGAACGCGGCCGCCGCACCGGCGTGCTGCTGGTGATGCCTGCCGTCAATCGGGATGTCGCGATGACCAAGCACATCACCGTGCATCCCGAGAATTGTCGTGCGGGCAAACCGTCGATCATCGGCGAGGTGATGGTGTTCGACCCGCACACGGGCGAGCGCCAGATGCTGCTCGACGGACCGACCGTCACCGGGCGTCGTACTGCCGCCGTCACGCTCTTTGCTGCGAGAAAGTTTGCGCCACGCCCGAAGGGGCCGGTGCTGATCGTCGGTGCGGGCGTGCAGGCGAGGGCGCATCTGGAGGCCTTCGCGGCAGGCATGGGCACGCGTCATTTCATGATCTTCTCGCGCAGTCCGGAGCGTGCGCATGCGCTGGCCGATCACGCCGCGACGCTCGGTGTGGAAGCGACCGTGGTCGACGCCATCGAACCTGTACTCAATACCGTCAGCATCGTGATCACGGCGACGACCAGCAGCGAACCGGTGCTGCCGGACAGCGACGTGACGCGCTGGCGCGACGACATTTTCGTCGCGGGCGTGGGCGCGTTTCGCCCGGACATGCGCGAGTTGCCGCCGCAGTTATGCCGCGACGCCGCCGTGCGCGGCACGCTGGTGGTCGATACGTGGGAAGTGAAGCACGAGGCGGGCGATCTGCTGCACGCCGCCATCGACTGGGGACGCGCCGCGCCCTTGATGGATGCCATCATCACACCCGACCGTTTTCGATCGAGCGGGCCGGTGCTCTTCAAGAGTGTGGGCTATGCGCTGTGGGATCTCGCGGCGGTGCTGTGCGCGCGCGCGAATCTTGCGAAGGATGGTGTGCCTGCCGCTTGATTGCCTAAGCCATTAAGCGGGCAACGCGAACGGCACACCGGCGGATGTCCCCGTCGGCACCGGGTATCCCGCTGCCGTCTCCGGTGTAATCACATGCACCGGCAGGCCCAGCGTCGTTTCGATCAGATCGGCACGCATCACTCCGCGCGGCGTGCCGGTGGCGAGAATGCGTCCGTCGGCCAGCAACGCCATACGGTCGGCGTGACGCGCCGCGAGATTCACGTCGTGCACGATGGCCATCGCACCGAATCCCCACGACTTTGCCAACGTTCGCGTAAGCGACAGCAGATGATGCTGATGGGCGAGGTCGAGCGCCGCCGTCGGTTCGTCGAGCAGCAGGTAGCGCGGCACCGACGGGGCCGACGCGCTCTCGTTCGGACCGTCGGGCCATAACTGCGCGAGCACCCGCGCGAACTGCACGCGTGCCCATTCCCCGCCTGAGAGCGTCATCACGTCGCGATGCATCAGCGACAGCGCACCGGCCTGTTCGAGGGCGAGTGCGGCAATCTCCGTGTCGCTGCGGCTCGCCTTCGGAAACGGCAGACGCCCCATCGTTACGATCTCCAGCGCACTGAAGGGAAACGACAACTGCGCCGTTTGCGGCAGCACGGCGCGCAGACGTGCGAGCGCCGCCGTCGAGTATTGCGAGAGCAGCGCACCGTTGAGCATGATCGCGCCGCTCATGTGCGTGCGCGGCGGCAACGGCTCGCCCGCCAGCGCCTTGAGCAGGGTGCTTTTACCAGCACCGTTCCGGCCGAGCAACACAAGCAACTCGCCGGGACGGACGTCGAGCGAAAGGCCGTCGAGCACGGGCGAATCCGAGTGGGCGATGGTGAGGTCGTAGGCACTGAGCATGGCGATGTCCTGATGTTGGCTGATGTCGTCGGCGGTCACAGACCGAACTGCCCGCGGCGTCGCCACAGCAGCATGAGGAAGAAGGGGGCGCCGAGCAGCGCCGTCAGAATGCCCAACGGCAATTCGGCAGGCGCGACCCATGTGCGGGCAACGAGGTCGGCGAGCAACGTCAGAATCGCGCCGAAGAGGGCCGCCGCAGGCAGCACCGCGCGCGGGTCAGGGCCGACCACCAGACGCACGATGTGCGGCGCGATCAGACCGATGAAACCGATCATGCCGCTTGACGCCACCAACGCGCCCACGCACAACGCGCACGCCACCATCACGCGCCGCTTGACCGATTGCACCGCCACGCCGAGGTGCAGCGCTTCGGCTTCCCCGAGCAGCAACGCATTGAGCGAGCGGCACTGCGAGGCGAGGGCGACGATGCCCAGCGCGACCGGCCACACGATCACCGCGAGCATCGACCATTGCGCGCCGCCGAGACTGCCCAGCGTCCAGAAGGTGAGCGTGCGCAATTGCGTATCGTTTGCGAGATACGTCAGCAAGCCGATGGCGGCCCCGGAGACAGCATTGATTGCGATACCTGCGAGCAAGAGCAACGGCAGGGCGAGACGGCCGCGTCCGGCGGCCAGACGATAGACGAGTGCCGTAACCCCCAGCGCACCCACGAACGCCGCCAGCGGCAGCATCCACAAGCCGAGCGAGGCTGCGAGCGCGGCAGGCAGCAACACGCCGCCGAGCACGATCACGCCAGCCGCACCGAGCGCCGCGCCGCTCGCCACGCCGATCAGCCCCGGGTCGGCCAGCGGATTGCGAAAGAGCGCCTGCAACGCGGCACCGGCCGCGCCGAAGCCTGCGCCGACAAGAACGCCCAGCACGATGCGCGGCAAACGGATCTGCAACATCACGTTGCGCGCCTGATCCTGCGCAAAGTCGCCCGTCGCGCCGCGGAACAAGGCGGTGATGGCGTCGGCGGGAGCGATACGATATGCGCCGCCACACAACGCGGCCAGCACGGCGGCGGCGAGCAGGCCGACGAGTACCGTCATGACGATCCAGCGCGGCGGACGCCGACGTGCAGCACCGGTGTGGCGCGGCACATCAGGACGGTCGGTCGAGGCATTCGGCGTCGCTGCACGGCTGCGGCTGGACGCACTCGAAGAACTCGACGTGTGTGACGACATGGGCTTCGGAATCGGAGGAGCGGCTGACATGGCAACGATGACTGGCGAGTGGCTGGCGAATGACGGGTTCGGGGCTGGAGGACCGGGATTGGCGTGACGTCACGAAGTCGCTCACAACGTCACGCCACGCTCACGCAGCGGCCCTCAGGCGGTATGCACGCGCCTGGCAAGCTCCGCGACCGCCTGAGGCAGACGCGGGCCAAAGCCGAGCAGATACAGAGCGTCGAAACTGACGACGCGTCTGGCACGACCCGCCGGTGTGTTGGCGAGTCCCGGCTGCGCGAGCAGCGCTGCGGCCGGGTCGGCGGGCGACGGTCCCGTCGTGGTCGTGAGCAGCACGTCGGGCTGCGCCGCGACAGCGGCTTCGGCGGTCAGCGGACGGTAGCCATTGAACCCGCGCAGCGCGTTCTCGGCACCGGCGTAAGCCAGCATCGCATCGGCGGCGGTGTCCTGCCCCGCGACCATGACCTGATTGCCTGTATGACCGAGGATGAACAGCACGCGCGGACGCTTCTGAATGCCGTACATCTCCTCGACCTTGCCCCGCACCTGAATCCAGTCGGACATGAAGCGGCCTGCCACGCGTATGCCTTCGTCGTTCAGTTTCATTGCGCTCGCGACACCGCGAATGTTGTCGCGCACCAGCTCAGCCGTATAACCGTGCTTGAAGTGCTGCACGGTCACGCCTGCGGCCGCAATCTGCGAGAGCACGTTGGGCGGCCCGGCTTCGGCCCCCGCGAGCAACAGATCGGGATGCAGCGAGAGCACACCCTCGGCCGAGAGCGTGCGCAGGTAGCCGATCTTGGGCAGCTTGGTCGCCGCTTCCGGATACAGGCTCGTCAGATCGTTGGCGATCACGCGATTCTGCGCGCCGAGCGCGTAGACGATTTCCGTCAGCGCGCCACCGGCGACGATCACGCGCTTCGGGCCGTCCTTGGCGACGGAGGCATCCGTCGCCGCATGCGCTGCGCCAACGAGGGCATGCGGGAGCAGCGCGCCGAGCCATGCGCCGGCGGCGAGCGTCGCGCCACCGCCGAGCAGGGTGCGACGCGAGAGGCGAAGCGCGCCGCGTGCGTCGTTAGGTTTGTTCACGCCGGGTTTCACGCTGATGCCTCCGCGACCCCTTGCGAACCCTCCACACGCACCAGCGTCGCGCGCCAGTCTTCGCGTTCTGCCTGCCCCGGCTTGCGCTCGCCGAAGAACATGGCGATCACCATGCCCGAGGCGTCGAGCAGTTCGAGCGACGAGACGATGCCGTCCGCCGTCGGCTTGCGCACGATCCACGCGGTGTCGACGAGGTCTTCGCGCAGGTGCAGATTGAAGCCCGGATCGAGGATGTTGACCCACGGGCCCATCATGCGAATGTTCTTCACCGGGCCGGTGTGGATCTGGATCATGCCCGCATTGCCGACGAACACCATGATCGGCAGATCGGTACCGGCGGCATCTTCGAGCAGCGTACGCACGGAGGCGGACGACACGCGCTGTGCATGACCGGCGGGCGCGAGGCGCAATGCCTGCGCGCGCGACACACCGTGGCGCTTGAGCATGTCGAAGAACTGATGCGTGTCGGTCATCGCAAGCCAGTCGCGCTGGAAGGCGTCGGCGTCGATATCGGCGTCGGGGGTCTCGGCCTTCGGGGCGTCGGCAGCGACAACGTGCTGACCCGGCGTCTGATCGTCCGCGCGGAAACGGGCGACGAGCGCTTCGAAGGCGGCGACGTCGCTGTGATCGCGCAGGAACATCTTGTGCACGGCGGTGCCCGACTTGTCGAAGAATTGCAGCGAGCGGCGCGGGCCGTTTTCCGCCGGTGTTTCGACGGCGTAACCGTAGGCCCATTGGTGATAGAAGATGCGCAGGTCGAGGTCTTTGCCCAGACCGAGACCGATGGTGCCCTGATGCGAGAGCTTTTCGTACTGACCGTCCTTCTCGTGGACGGCGGCGTTATTGCGCGTGAGCGCCATGACGCGTCCGAGCGCAGGCAGCGCCTCGACGATCTCGACGAATTCCGGACGCAGGCGCACGACGTGCTCGCCGACGAATGCCGCGACTGTCTCCCCTTCGGACACACCGAGCGCGGCGGCGGCGTCGCGATCGCGCAGGTTCTGTTCCGTCTTCACTCGTTGGAATTCGCTGCGCAGACGGGTGACGTCGGCGAGCGCGGGGAATGCCGGGCGGGCGGTGGAAGTGGCGTTTTGAGCGTTCATCATGGCGATTCCTTGAATGGCGTGTTTGCTGGCGATAGCGGATGGCTGGCATGCGCCGACGGGGTGAAGCTCACACGTTGAGCGACTTGCGTCGGCGCGGTTCTGACGACCGATCCCGAAGGATCAGTACTGAAGCTTCAGGCTCACAGCCACGCTGCGACCCGGTGCCGAATAGGCGTCCTTGACGTTGGAGTTGTCGGCGAGGTTGCGAACGTCCGACCAGTTCCAGTACTTGCGGTCGAACACGTTGTAGATCCCGGCGTACACCGTGGCGTGCTTGTTGATGTGATAGCCGCCGGACAAGTCGAACACGATGGAGGTCGGCGGCGCCCAGCAGTTCTGGTTCTGCTGCGTACCGGCCGTGCACGTCTTCGCGATCTGGCTTTGCGACTTCGCGGCCTGGAACATCAGGTCGGCCTGCGCGAACCACGTGCTGTTCGGCTCGTAGCGCACACCCAGAACCATCGAGAACGGGTTGATGGTGTTGAGCGGCTGGCTCGCCGCGCCGTTGTCTTCCGTCGTGCCGTGCGTGTACGCCATGGCGGTGCGCAACGTAATGCCGCCCTTGAGCGCCCACGTCGCACGGCCTTCCCAACCCTGGATGTTGGCGCGGCTGAAGTTGACGTACTGATAGATGAGCGGATCGTTCGGACGGCCCGAGCCGCTGATGTTCTGCTGCGAGATGAAGTTACGGTATTTACCCGCGAACACGGCGGTGCTGTACGTCACCGGGCCGAGGGTGGTCGCCAGACGGCCGCGCAAACCCAGCTCGATGGTGTCGCTCGTCTCGGGCTTGAGGTTCGGGTTCGCGATCGACATGTAACCGAAGATCGGATTCGAGAAGCCGTTGTTCACCTGATCGGGCGTCGGCGTGCGGAAGCCGCGCGCGTATTGCACGTACGGAATCAGCGATGGCGCGATCTCGTACATCACCGCGATGCGCGGCGAGAAGGCGGAGTCGTTCGACGACGTCGGCTGCACGCGTGCGCCCGATGCCGTCTGCGAGACGTACAGCGGGTCATTCTGCTTGGGCGAGAGCCAGTAGGCGTCGTAACGGATACCCGGCGTGACGGTCAGCGCGCCGTAGCGGATTTCGTCCTGAAGGAACGCGCCGAAGAGCGTGTAGTTCGTGTCCGGGAAGGCCTTGTTCGGGAACGACTCGCCCACGCCAGGCACGGTGCCGTTACGGTAGCTCGTGATGTAGGCCAGGCTCGCATCGGTGCCGTACACCAGCTTGTGCGCGAGCGGGCCGGTGGTGAAGTTGCTTTCCGCTTGCAGCGAGCCGCCCACGGTGCGTTCCTTGTACGTGTTGTCGCGCGTACGGTCGCCCGCCGTGCGTTTTTCGTACGAGTACTGGCTGTTCTTCGCGTCCTGGAAGTACACCAGCGCGTGTGCGTTCTGGACGTATGCCTGCGAGGCGTCGTTGAAGTCGTAATCGAGGCTGACGCGGTTGCGCTCCAGACGATCGCTCGTATGCAGGCCGAGCGTCGTGGGCGGATTGACGGCGGACAGCACGTCCGAATCGGTGCGACGGCGCACGTTTTCGGCGGTGAGCTTGAACGTGGAGAAGGGCGTGGCCTTGAAGACGAGCTTGCCGAGGACGGAGTCGCCGTTGGTGTCCTGCGGATTCGCCGTCGTACGCGCGGTGCTCGCAGAATTGTTCGAGCCCTTGCCGTCGAGTTCGTGGCCCTTGTTGCCGTCCACGATCAACATGCCTTGCCACTGTTCGCCACCCCACGCGGCCTGCGCGGTCGTGCCGAAGCTGCGATCCATCGAGTTGTAGTACGGACGCAGCGAGAAGTAGGTGGACTTGCCGAACACGTCGAGCAGGTCTTGCGGATCCTTGGTGAGGAAGTTGACGACGCCGGTCAGGCCGTCGCTGCCGTACAGCGACGATGCCGGGCCGCGCAGGATTTCGATGCGACGCAGCAGATCCATGCCCATGTAGTCGCCACGACCGGCTTCCAGCGGACCGAACGAGTACGAGGAGGGCATGCGGATGCCGTCTTCGAACAGCGCGACGCGATTACCTTCGAGACCACGGATGTTGATGCTGGAGTTGCCATCGCGACCGCCACCTGCGGCAGCGGAGGCGGGACGGTACGGTGCACGACGCACGGTCACGCCGGGCTCGTAGCGCAGCGCTTCCTTGATGTCCTGCGCCTGCTGTTCCTCGATGTCCTGATCGGTGATGACCGAGATCGAGGCCGGCGTGCGTTCGCTGGCCGTCGGTGTGCGCGTTGCCGTCACGTTCACCTCTCGCAGATTGGCTTCGGCGAGCTGAATCGGTGCGTTGGGCGATGCCTGCGCGAGTTGCATCGTCTGGGCGGACTGGACGGGTTTGGCGGGCTGCGCCGAACCGTCGGCCGGGGCCTGTTGCGCGAAAGCGGCAGGCAGCCAGAACGCGGCAAGCACCGCGCCTGCGAGCGGATGCAGACGCCGACGTGACCCGGACGCCGGTTGGCGTCGCGAGGCTTCGGTTCTTGCGCCACGCATGGCGCTGGTTGAACCGTTGGCGCCGTGTTCCCGGCGCATGGACATGACAAAGGCGCGGCCCCCGCCGCAAGACGACTGCTTCACTGCTGGCTCCCAGTGCAAAAAACCCCGTTGCTGGCTGGCGAGCGCTCGTGGCAATCGGCGTGTGAGCGGCGTCTCTCGACGCTTCACTACACGCTGGCAGGCGCGGCTGGCGAAAAAATCTCACGCCACCCGGCCGCATTGTTCGGCCTTGAGACGAAGAGCTTGGATAAATACTTAAATGAGAATCATTTGCATTTTTAGCGAAGATCCTCCGGTCCGTCAAGAGGGGATGTTGCGCAATGTCAACGTATGGGAAGTTGCGGAAAGCCTACGGAAATTGCCGGACGTCAGATGGGCAGACTTGTGTCGAACTTGATTTCACGCAGTACAACGCTGGTTTTAACGTTAGAAACCGCAGGAAGACGGAAGATGTGCTCATGCAGAAAGGCGTCGTACGCCTTGATGTCCGGTGCCACGATCTTGAGGATGTAATCCGCCTCGCCGGTGGTGCTGTAGCACTCGGTGACTTCGGGGCAGGTGCGGATCTCGCGCTCGAACTGCTCCGTGCCGCCTTCCGTGTGACGCGTGAGTTGCACATGGGCGAGGGCGCACACATGCAGACCGAGCTTTTCCCGGTCGAGCAGCACCGTGTACCGCTGGATCACGCCACTTTGCTCCATGTCCTTGATGCGTCGCCAGCAAGGCGTCGCCGACAGGCCGACGTTTTCAGACAGTTCCTGTGCCGAACGGCGCGAGTCGATCTGTAGCAGACGCAGGATCTGCCGCGCAAAGTTGTCGAGTAATTCCATTTCCCTAAATCGCCTTTTGCGAAATGAACGTTTCTTATTATGCGCCGAAAGGAGTGAAATAGTAAAAATCTTTCTCGGACCTCCCCATACACTGCTTCCATAACCGACGCGTTCACGCGCTATGCGCAAAGGCGTCGAGACGAACAGAACAAATGTCCCCGAAGCACCGCTGGCGAGTCGGTACACCGATGACGTTGCCAGCCGGACGCGGGGATCAGGAGATACCCGATGAATGCCCCCATGCGCGCCGCTCTTGCGACGCCCACGGCCAACCCCCTGGCCCATCCCGATTACCAGCTCTCCGACGCGCTCACCGCGCGTAGCGGTCAGATTTTCCTGACCGGTACGCAGGCGCTGGTGCGCATCCTACTGATGCAACACCAGCTCGACGCCGCACGCGGCCTGAACACGGCTGGCTTTATCAGCGGCTATCGCGGCTCGCCGCTGGGCGGTGTGGACCAGCAACTGTGGAAGGCGAAGAAGCTGCTCGACGCGGCGAGCGTCAAGTTCCTGCCTGCGATCAACGAGGAACTGGGTGGCACGGCCGTGATGGGCACGCAGCGCGTCGAAGCGGACCCCGAGCGCACCGTCGAAGGCGTGTTCGGCATGTGGTACGGCAAGGGCCCCGGCGTGGACCGCGCGGGCGATGCGCTCAAGCACGGCAACGCATACGGCGCATCGCGTCATGGCGGCGTGCTCGTGGTGGCGGGCGACGATCACGGTTGCGTGTCGTCGTCTATGCCGCACCAGAGCGACTTCACGATGATGTCGTGGAGCATGCCGGTGCTCAATCCGGCCGATATCGGCGAACTGGTCGAGTTCGGTCTGTACGGCTACGCGCTGTCGCGATTCTCCGGTGCTTGGGCGGGCCTCAAGGCCATCTCCGAGACGGTCGAGTCGCGTGGCACCGTCGATCTGGACAAGATCCGCACCGACTGGGCCGAGCCGCTCGACTACGTGGCACCGGCGGGCGGTCTGCACAATCGCTGGCCCGATCTGCCGAGTCTGGCGCTCGAAGCGCGTCTTGCGGACAAGCTCGACGCCGTGCGCGCCTTCTCGCGCGTGAACAGCATCGACAAGTGGATTGCTCCGGCACCCGACGCCGACATCGGCATCGTGACCTGCGGCAAGGCGCATCTGGATCTGATGGAGACGCTGCGCCGTCTGGACATCACCGTCGACGACCTCGCGGCGGCCGGTGTGCGCATTTACAAGGTGGGGCTGTCGTTCCCGCTGGACATGTCTCGTCTGGACACCTTCGTCGCCGGACTGAAGGAAATCCTCGTGATCGAGGAGAAGGGCCCGGTCGTCGAGCAGCAGATCAAGCAGTACCTGTACAACCGCACCACGGGCACGCGTCCCGTCGTGCTCGGCAAGACCGACGCCGAAGGCCGTACGCTGCTCTCCGCGCTGGGCGAGCTGCGTCCGTCGCGCGTGCTGCCGGTGTTTGCCGACTGGCTGGCGAAGCATCGTCCGACGCTGGACCGACGCGCGCGCGTGGTCGATCTCGTCGCGCATGACATCCTGTCGAATGCGGCCGACGGCGTGCGTCGCGTGCCGTACTTCTGTTCGGGCTGCCCGCACAACACGTCGACGAAGGTGCCCGAGGGGTCCATCGCGCAGGCGGGCATCGGCTGTCACTTCATGGCGTCGTGGATGGATCGCGACACAACCGGGCTGATCCAGATGGGTGGCGAGGGCGTGGACTGGGCGGCGCATTCGCACTTCACGAAGCGTGCGCACGTCTTCCAGAATCTGGGCGACGGCACGTACTTCCACTCGGGGCTGCTGGCGATTCGTCAGGCGGTCGCGTCGAAGGCGAACATCACCTACAAGATCCTCTACAACGATGCCGTGGCGATGACGGGTGGACAGCCGGTCGACGGCTCCATTTCCGTGCCGCAGATCGCGCGTCAGGTGGAAGCCGAAGGCATTGCCAAGCTGGTCGTGGTGAGCGACGAGCCGGAGAAGTACATCGGCCACGAAGGGCAATTCCCGAAGGGCACGACGTTCCATCACCGCAGCGAACTCGACGCCGTGCAGCGCGAACTGCGTGAGATTCCTGGCGCGACCGTGCTGATCTACGACCAGACGTGTGCGGCCGAGAAGCGTCGCCGTCGCAAGAAAAACGAATTCCCGAATCCGGATCGACGTCTGTTCATCAACGAAGCCGTTTGTGAGGGCTGCGGCGATTGCGGCGTGGCGTCGAACTGCCTGTCGGTCGAACCGGTGGAAACGGCGATGGGGCGCAAGCGTCGCATCGATCAGTCGTCGTGCAACAAGGACTTCTCCTGCGTGAACGGCTTCTGCCCGAGCTTTGTTTCGGTCAAGGGCGCGCAGTTGAAGAAGGCGCTGGCCGCAGCATTCGATCAGGCCGCTTTCGAGGGACGTCTGAACGCGCTGCCGCAGCCGGTGGCGCTCGCGGGCGATGCCCCGTTCGACATCATGGTCACGGGCGTGGGCGGCACGGGCGTGGTGACGATCGGCGCGCTGATCACGATGGCCGCGCATCTGGAAGGCAAGAGCGCGTCGGTGCTCGACTTCATGGGCTTCGCGCAGAAGGGTGGTGCGGTGCTGTCGTTCGTGCGGTTCGCGAACACGCCGCAAGCGCTCAATCAGGTGCGTATCGACACGCAGCAGGCCGACGTGCTGCTCGCGTGCGACATGGTGGTGGGCGCGAGTGCCGATGCGTTGCAGACGGTGCGCCGCGACCGCACGCGCGTGGTCGTCAACACGCACGCCATTCCGAATGCGACCTTCGTGCAGAACCCGGACGCGAATCTACACGCGGGGGCGCTGCTGGAGAAGATGCGTCACGCGGCAGGCAACGACAAGCTCGACGCTTGCGACGCGCAAGCCCTCGCACAGCGCTTCCTCGGCGACACGATGGGTTCGAACATCATCATGCTCGGCTATGCGTGGCAACTGGGTCTGGTGCCGGTCTCGCTGCATGCGCTGCAACGCGCCATCGAACTGAACAACGTGGCTGTGCCGATGAACCATCTGGCGCTGGCGATCGGTCGTCTTGCCGCAGGCGATCCTGCTGCGCTGACGGAAACGACCGCCAAGGCGACGCACGCGCCGATGCATGCACCGGTTGCCGACGACATGACGTTCGACGCGCTCGTCGCACATCGTGTGGACTTGCTGACGCAGTACCAGAGCGCGGCATACGCCTCGCAATTCACGGGGTTCGTGAAGCTGGTGGTCGATGCGGAAACGCGTGTGGCCGGTGCGCCGGGACGTCTGTCGCGTGCCGTGGCTCAGCAGCTCTCGCGTCTCATGGCCTACAAGGACGAGTATGAAGTGGCGCGTCTGTACGCTGCCACGACGTTCACCGATGCGTTGGGTGAGGCGTTCGAAGGCAAGCCGGGCAGCGACTTCCGTCTGGAATTCCACATGGCGCCGCCGCTCATCGCGCGTGGCAAGGACGGCGGTGTACCGAAGAAGGTGACGATCGGACCGTGGCTCTGGCCGGTGCTGCGCGGCATGGCGAAGCTGCGTGGTCTGCGCGGCGGCGCGCTCGACGTCTTCGGCTACACGCTGGAGCGTCGCATGGAGCGTCAGCTGATCGCCGACTATCGCACGACGATGGAGCGCGTGCTGGCCGGTCTCTCGGCCGACACGCTGGCCGACGCGATTGCGCTGGCCGAAGCCCCGGCGAAGATCCGTGGTTACGGGCACGTGAAGCTGGCGAACCTGGCGATGGCCAAGCGCGTGGAAGCGACGATTGCGGGCCGTCTGGGCGTGACGCCGGCCACCGGCGACGCCGTCGAACAGGCCCTCGCTCACGCGCGCAGCAGCGGGAAGTCGCTTAAGGGCATTCCGGTGGTGACGTCGCGGTAAGTAGCAGAATTTTTTTCGCTGTTCGCAGCAGGAATGATTTGGTTTGAGACGAAAACGACGGTGGAGCAAGCGACACGATTCGCTGTTCCATCGTCGTTTTTTTGTTGGTCGCGCCGCTAACTCCAGTGACAATCGGCGAGTTTAGGGAAGCGGCTCAGTGGATCGACGGAGAACGTGAGACCGGGACCATTCGTGCAAATATCCCAAGGCCAATGGCGGTCATGCCTGAGCACAAGAAAACAAACTCAACGCTAGTCACGTTTGATAGAGCGCCCCCGAGCAGAGGCGCGACGATCATCAGAAGCAATTGGAGGCTTCTGCCCGTAGACGTGACCGTTCCCAATACTTCGCGCGGACAATATTGTTGGAACATGAGCATCACCAACATAACCCCCAGTCCATACCCGAATCCGTTGCCGATCCATAACGAGAACATCGCAAAGACGGGCACTTCGGTTTGTGCGAACACCATTGCTGCGGGCGTCAGTACGGTTAAGCCGAAGAGTATCGACGACACAGTTAACAGAGTGGTCGGAGAACATCTCTTGATTGCGCTTTTGAAGGCCAGTGAGCCAATGATGGCACCCGCTGCGGTACATCCCACGATGCTGCCAAAAGTGCCGTCGGGATAACCCCTCGCCTTGAGAAACAGGGCTAGCAAAGCGTCGTAAAAGCCCAAAACGAATGCCTGGCAAAGCGTAATTGTGAATACGCGTCGTAGAAGGGGGTGGTCCCGCAGTACGGTATGGAACACTGCCCACACAGGACGTCCGTGGATGTTGACTCTGACCGGCTTCGTGGACACTTCGCGGCCTGGAAGCAGAACGACACCCGCAAGTCCAAGTGCAGCGGACAGTGCGAATCCTGGCAAATGCCATGCTGCTAGCATCGCCGCAACGAGTGGTGCGAAGAGCTTGGCCATCTGGTCGATCAAGGTAACCTTGCTAGTGTTTCCGGCAAGCGCATCATTGGAAAGCAAGCGGCGAAACAACTGCTGTTCGGCTGGGCCGGGAACCAGATTGGCTAGCCCTTTCATCGCCACGCAAATCAGGAATAGTTGAAGTGTGGGTGCGAGCAAAAGGGCTATCGCGGTGACCGCGCGAACGACATAGCTCCAACGAAGCATGACCCAGGGACAATGACGGTCAACGAAGGCACCGATCCATGGACCGGCGAGAACGCCAGGAACTCCGTAAAACGTCATGGCTAGTCCAATGACTACAGCATCGGCATCCCAGCGAAATGCGAGACTCTCGAAAATCAATGTGAAGTCTATCCATAGGATCGACGCTCCAACCGCGCGGGACGCTAGCAGACGAGAATAGCTCTGTGCGCGAGAGGTGTGTTTCAAGGCTGATCTCTAGGTGTCAATGGCGCATCCTGCTTACGCATGTAAAGGCTTCTTCCGACGACGAAGCCGTCTAACCCGACGTCCAAAGCAAAGCGGGCTAGATCCGACGCTCTGTTGATGAATCCTGTTCCATTGAAATTCAGCGACGTGTTGCAAAGGACGCCAAACCCCGAAAGTTTGCGAAATTCGCAAAGAACTTCATGAAGCGCGGGGTTTTGTTCAATCGATAACGTTTGGACCCGGGCTGAGCCATCAACGTGGGTGACTGCGGGCAGGTGAGTACCCAATACGCGCCGGAAGTGGAGCATATAAGGACTTGGCGTAGCAGGAAGGAAGTGTTCGGAGACCTCTTCCTCGCGGCAAATGGGAGCAATTGGCCGGAATCCTTCACGTCGCTTCAGCCGATTAATTCTTTCGAGCGTCCCCCGATTCGATGGGCTGGCGAGAATTGAGCGATTTCCCAGTGCACGTGGTCCGATTTCCGCGTTTCCGTTTGCCCATCCGAGGATCGCGCCGGCATGAAGATGTTTGGCTATCTCACATGGAGTAGCGGGAGTCAGATGGAAGTCTGCATGCTCTAGTTCATCCAGAACGAAGGCGGGGCCGGAATATACAGACCACTTTATCTTGGCCGAACCAGTCAAATGAAACTGTGCGTCTGCAGCCGTGCCGATGGCGGAACCGCTATCGTTCGCACAAGGAGGAACAAATACGTCCGAGAACATTCCGGAATCTTCCAAAGCAGAATTCCATTCACAGTTCAGGCCGCATCCGCCAGAAATCAGTAAAGGTGCGCGTTGTATTACACAGTCGCGAATTGCAGATTCGAAGTGCTTGTAGATTGCATCGGAAATAAGGCGCGCCAATCGCTTTCCTGCATTCGACGTCACTCCGCAATTGTGCTGCGAGAATTCCTGAAAATCGGCTTTTACAAACTTTGGGATCTCATCGGGGCGCGATAGCAACACATCGACCAACCGTTGCTCTTCCGGGGTCGGGTTGATGTGATCGCAGTAGGCCGCCAGTGCCATTAGTTTTCCTGCGTCGGATAATCTCACTGCACCAGGCTGTAGTTTGAAGGACGGGTCCATAAGGCCGTAAGCGAACGCATATCGAATTCCCGGTCCCCACATGACATCGCGTAGCAACTGAATATTCAGTGCCTCATCCACGTGATAGAAGCGGCCGATATGGCCCTCCCATACCAACGCATAACACGCGGTTCCTTGAGGAAAAGGTGAAAGGGCGTATGCGCACATAATGTGCGACCGCTCGTGCGACGAAGAGAACAGCGTGGTTGACTGATCGAAAATGGTTACTGCTGTAGCGGGGGGCACTTGAAGCCCAATGTATCCGCTGCCAATCGATCTTGAGACACCTCCTCTCTTTTCCTCCCATCCGCTGATAGCGATGACGTCGGGAGCGGAACTCACCTCCTGCAACGCGCCAACCATCGACGATGGATCAAGTGCCGCATATCGGGCCGCAGAGTCTTTTTCAGCTTCGTGCGAGAACTGCAGAACCCCATCTCTGACAAATGCCGAGCAGCCATCGTGTCCCGGTTTGAACGAGAGAATTTTCATTGACTTTTCCTCTCGGAGAAATGTTTCATCGCCTCAATCGCATCGCGCGCGACTGCACCTTCGCCGTAGCCGGCACCCAGAAAAAAGAGGGCCGACTCTTTCACGCCATCGACCGCGAGAAGTGCGTTGACGTCAGTATCGATAAAGTAGCCGGTGACCCATGACTGGATGCCTAGTGCCGTCGATACCAATTGAAATGTTTGCGCTAGGCATCCCACATCCATTAGGGCAACACGGTAAGCGCGTGAGTGGGGGTATTTCCACCAAAGCTTGTCGAAGCGAGAGGTCACGAACACCCCATACGCTAGCTCTTTTGCAACCGTCTGGCCGCAGAGCAATCGGCAAACCGTATCGACACTCGGCGCATCTCCGACGTAGGAGAGCTCGTGGCGGATTGATCGATAGTGGTATACGCCGGGTGAAAGCCCGGAGACGTTGAGCGCGACGAGAAATGGTTCGCTGGGCTGCATGGATCCGCCAGAAGGCGAGGTGCGCCGATAGCCGACAGAGCGCATTCCTAACTGGGACAGGTCCATGCGCGAGCTTCCATGGACGGCACCGAATGTTGCCCACAGCGTATCTGCCACATCCTGAAGCGATACGGGACGGTTAATGAAGGCGCGGCAGGTGTATCGTGCCTTCAATGTTGTATCCAAATCCGCGCCGTCGATGTTGCGCGGGGCTGGGAGCGCCGTAATCGTTCCGCCGCGAAGTACTTCGTTGTCGGGAATCTTGTCGGATACAGAAGTGCAGTGCTCGATGTATCCCAAGTATGGAATTGCTTCCGGGACTTGTTCGCTCCTGGGTACCTGTGTGCCCACGTGGAACATCCTAGACAAGCAGTCCCATCCCCATGCTTTGGGGTCGGATGTGGATAGCAGGCCTGCCTCGGTTATCTCGGTATCGATTGCGTCGTCGCGACGTTCGGAGCCTGTAGCCAATTCGAGAAGTCTCGTCACATGCGCAGTGTCGACCTGATACTGCTTGTGATTTTGGTAGTCCCAGAGAACGAGTCGCCCGTCTAGAATTTTCAAGAACAATGTGGGTGTCATTGGTATATCTGTGCCTGAGACCGGACGCCGGGCCCAGCGTCCGTTGCAAGGTCTAATGCTTAGCTGTTCTTGGCCGGTGCAGTGTGCGGCGTGTTGTAGGCATCATTGGACTGGTTGGACAACGTGGGTTCGATCTGAATGAGTTGCATCTGGTTTTCTCCGTTAAGTGAGTTTTCCCGGTGCAGATGGCACTCGGGAGGCCGAATTCCGATATCCGTCGCCGGACGCCGCTATTCGATTTGAACGCCTCCTTTCTGTACTCGCGAACGTGTCTGGTTAAGCCCATCTGGCGTCGGAAGGGACCAATTTCTTGTTCGTTTTCGGCCTTCGTCCCCCAGCTTTTTATGGGGCCGCCGCTGCTGAGGCAGTCGCCATGTCATTGGGTTGCGGGAAGGGGTTTCTGTACCGTCATCGGGCCGACGCGCTACCATTCGGGAACGACGCTTGATTACGGAGAGGAAAATGAGTGTTTCGAAGGCGCCTGCGGATCGCAAGGTGATCCTCACGGGTGACCGTCCGACGGGCCCGCTGCATCTGGGCCACTACGTCGGTAGTCTCAAGAACCGTGTTGCGTATCAACACGAGTACAAGCAATTCATTCTGGTCGCCGACGCTCAGGCGCTCACCGACAACACCGACGACGAAGGCAAGGGCCGCGACAAGGTCCATCGCAACGTCTCCGAGGTGGCGCTCGACTATCTGGCCGTCGGCATCGACCCGGACGTCACGACCATCTGCGTGCAGACCTGGCTGCCCGAACTGACCGAGCTCACGTTCTACTACCTGAATCTGGTCACGGTCGCGCGTCTGGAGCGCAACCCGACCGTGAAGCAGGAAATCTCCCTGCGCAACTTCGAGCGCGACATTCCGGCCGGTTTCCTAACGTATCCCGTGAGCCAGGCAGCGGACATCACCGCGTTTCGCGCCACGCTCGTCCCCGTGGGCGAAGACCAGTTGCCGATGATCGAGCAGACGAACGAAATCGCACGTCGTCTCAATCGCATGGCCGGTCGCGAGATCCTCACCGAAGCCAAGGCCCTCGTGCCGCCGATCGGGCGTCTGCCGGGCATCGACGGCAAAGCGAAGATGAGCAAGTCGCTCGGCAACGTCATCAACATTTCCTCCTCGCCGGACGAAATCCGCGCGGCCGTGAAGAAGTGCTACACCGACCCGCTGCACCTGAAGGTCGAAGACCCGGGGCATCTGGAAGGCAACGTCGCATTCGCCTATCTCGACGCCTTCGACGAAGACAAGGAAGGCCTGCAAGCGCTCAAGGATCACTACGTGCGCGGCGGTCTGGCCGACTCGAAGGTGAAGGCGCGTCTGGAAGAGCGGCTGCAGGAAATGCTGCGTCCGATGCGCGAGCGTCGCGAGGAATACGCGAAGAATCCCGACTATGTGTGGGACATGCTGCGCGCAGGCACCGAACGCGCCCGCGAGACGGTCTCGCAGACGCTCGACGACGTACGCTCGGTATTCGTCACGCCGGGCTGGAAGAAGTGAGTCACGCGTTGCGCGTCGATAACTGACGTGTGACGCATCGGCCCCCGGAGGATTGGAGATGTCTCCAATGCCCGGGGGCCGTTATTTTTGGTCCATACCTAATGCTGTCTGGCAGCGCTCGATCTCCGCTCGAAAGTCTGCGCGGGATGTCGTGCGCGCGCTTTCTTTGAGTGACGAGTCGCCTCGACTCATCAGGTGCTGAGCCCGTGCTTCGAGTCGGTTAAGTATCTGCAACGCGTAGTCCTGACTCGCAAGAAGCTGCTTGACCTGAGCCATTTGCAGCCGCAGTTGATTGTTGCGGTACGACAGCGTCCCACGTCTGACGATTGAGGCCGCTGTTGGTCCTGCGGTGCCTGGCAGCGAACACGTTGCGTATTGATGAGGAGGCGGGTTCTGGTTGGAAATCTCTGGCATGACGTCGCTTATCCAAAAGGTAAAACGGTGAGTGAAACGGACGGCAGCGTTGCGATCAAACTGACGCGTGTGCCATCGCGTCGTTGAGACGATCGATCTCGCTCATGAGGTCCTTGTGTTTGCCTGCGGCAAGCCCAATCTGGGTGCCGCAATATCTGATCCTTCGATTCATCATTTCCTCTTCGCGCTCGCACACGGCGTCCTGTTGTTCTCTAATTCGCAAGTTCATCGATCCGTAGAGATTCCGCACTTTCACGATGCACGACGACATATCGTCCCAACCTCGATTACGCGGGTAGGCGACAAGGGTGAACACGCTGTTGACGAGACTGAGACCGCTGAGAAGCCCTGACGCGATTTTCAGCGCGACACCGATGATCACGAGTGCCGGAAACATCTGCGGCAGCAATATCGTCGCGACGATGAGCGTGGCCGACAGCACGAAAAGGCCGACAAGAATGGCGATTCTTAGCTTCCATCGACGTCGTTCAGGCGGCATGGCGGCCGAGGCCTGATGCAGCGCGTTGTCGATGATCGGCCGCATCTTGTCCAGCGCGCGTCCTGCCCTTCGAGTGGCAACGGCGAGCCGTTGCGCTTTGATCAGATCCTCGTCTTTTGGCAGATCGCCGGTTGCCGTGTCGTTGCTGTATTGCAGTGACTCGAACGGAATCGGAGCGCTTCGCGCTTCCACACACCGAACGGCGAGTAATGTCGCCAGGATGTCATTCACGGCATGTTCGAAGTGATAGAAGACCGTGAAGGCAGCGGTGGCATTGAGGGTGAGCCCATTGCACGCAGGAAGGGTCTTTTGTGAGCCGATCGTTCGCCATGAGCCCCACGGCACCTGGCGCGAACGGTAGATGCGCGAGATTGCTTTTTCCAGACCTTTGATCAAAGGTTCGATGGCGACGAGACCGTCGCCGTAATGGCGTGAGGCCGCGCTCACGCGCTCGACGAGTGCGTTGATCGGCGCAAATTCCTTCGACAGCGGTACGTCGTCGGCATCGACCTTCACCATGCTCTCGATCTCGTTCCACGCGTTGCTGATCGCGCGTAGCCCGTCGGTAATAGACGTTCGGAGCGTCTCCAGCGAATGCGCTTCACAGGCCTCCTCCAATGACATGACGTTTTGCTGCGTGACGCTGACGATCCAGTCACCGACGAAGGACCGCGAGGCGTTGCTTCTCGTGCTGGACGTCGAAAGCTGGCGCAGGAAGGACGGTGGTATGGGCTGCGGTTTGGGCGTCAGAACGATTGTCATGGGGGGACCTTGTTCTTTACGTTTATGAGATGAGACTAGACCCCCAACTTGCGTGCCGCTTTTACTTTTTGCTCTGGTGTCGGGCTGGCGCGTGCGTCGAAAGCAAAAACGCCGCGACATCATGCCCGTCGCGGCGTTTTTTGTTCCTACGAAGCGGTCATGCGATTACGGTTGCTTCGCGACCTTGCCGTCCTTGAAGACCCAGCGAATGGCCTCGCCCTGACCTGTCAGCACATCGATCGATTCGAGCGGATTCCCATCGACGACCAGCACGTCGGCGAGCGCGCCCGGCGCGATCACGCCCAGCTCACCTGCGCGATTCAGAATTTCCGCGCCGATCACCGTTGCCGAGCGCAGCGTGTCGGCTGCGCCCAGCACGTCGGCGCGAATCGTCAGTTCGTCGGACTGATACTTGTGCATGTCGCCGAGCAGGTCCGAGCCGAAGCCCATTTTCACGCCAGCATCACGGTAGATCGCGAGCGATTCGCGACCGGCGCGTTGCACGCTTTCCACCTTGGCGACGGATTCCGGCGGCAGGCCCAGCGATTCACCGTCTTTGGCGAGGGCGTCGTAGGTGACGAGCGTCGGCACCACGTAAGCGCCTTTCTCGGCCATGAGCTTCGCCGTCTCGGCGTCGCACAGATTGCCGTGCTCGATGGTGCGCACGCCGCAACGCACAGCGCGCGCGATGGCCTTCGGCGTGTACGCGTGCGCCATCACGTAAGTCTGTGCCGCTTCCGCTTCCGCTACGGCCGCGCGGATTTCGTCTTCCGAGTACTGCGTGTTGGCGATGGGATCGACCGGCGAAGCAACGCCACCCGATGCCATCAGCTTGATCTGCGTTGCGCCCTTCTGAATCTCTTCGCGCACAGCGAGACGAATCGGGTCGACGCCGTCGACCACGCGGCCGATGGCGCCCGCACGAAACGCGCACGAGCACGGCTCGAGCACGTCGCTGCGCGGACGGAAGTCGCCGTGGCCGCCGGTCTGCGACAACGCCTTGCCCGACGGGAAAATTCGCGGGCCCGGGATCACGCCTTGTTCAATGGCCTGTTGCAGCGCCCAGTCGGCACCGCCTGCGTCGCGCACGGTGGTGAAGCCGCGGTTGAGCATGCCTTGCATGATCGGCAGGGACTTGAGCACGGTCAGCACGTTCGGCTGGCTCGCGTTGGTGCCGAGGTTCGGATGCGAGGCGAGCACGTGCACGTGGCAGTCGATCATGCCGGGCATGACGGTCTTGCCGGTGACGTCGATCACCGTGGCGTCGGCGATGTCGAGCGGCGTGGCGCTCACCGCCGTAATGCGATTGCCAACGATGGCCACATCGTGTCGTTCGAGCAGGCGGCCAGTGGCTGCGTCGAGCACATTGCCGCCGCGAAGCAAAGTAGCGGTCGTAGAGGACATGGGGGAATTCCTTGGAAAAAGCACAAGGCGCGCCGGGTCAGGGCGCGCCTTGTTTAGGGGAAACTCAGACCTTGCCGGTCTTTGGCAGCGGCTTGACGAAGCACGTGCCGACCAGACTGATGGCGGCAGCCACGATCACATAGATCGCCGGGGCCATGTTGCTGCCCGTGCGGGCAATCAGCCACGTGATGATCAGCGCAGCGAAGCCGCCGAAGATCGTCACCGCGAAGTTGTACGCCACCGACAGGCCGGTCGAGAGCACCTTCGCCGGGAACAGCTCGGAGAACGCGGCGAGAATCGGGCCGGTGTAGCAGGCGATCAGCAGGCCGAACACGATCTGGAACGTGAGCAGCGATTGCAGACCCGGCGACACGTTCAGGTACGTGAACATCGGCCAGGCGAGCACCAAAATCAGAAGTGCCGAACCTGTCAGGAAGGGGCGACGGCCGAGACGGTCCGCCAGACGTCCCACGACCGGAGCGAACACGAGGATCATCGCGCCGCCGACCATGCCGGCGGTGAAGCCGTTCGACGCGGGCAGATGCAGCACGCGCTGGGCATACGTCGGCATGTAGAACAGCAGCACGTAGGTGCAGATCGTCCACAGCACGACCATGGAGAAGCTCGCGAGCGTTTCCTTGGGGTATTGCGAGAAGACGTCGCGCAGCGGCGTGTCGGACTTCTCCGCACTCTGGAACGTCGGCGTTTCTTCGATCTTGTTACGGATGTAGAAACCGACCGGGCCGATCAGCATGCCGACGATGAACGGCACACGCCAGCCCCACGATTCGAGCGACGCCTTGTCGAGTTCGGTCGTCACGAACGTGCCCACGGCCGCACCGAGCAGCACGGCAAAGCCGATGCTCGATTGAATCCATGCCGAGTAGTAAGCGCGTTGATTGGCCGGTGCGTATTCCGTCAGGAATGCCGTTGCACCGCCCATTTCACCGCCAGCGGAGAAGCCTTGCAGCAAACGGGCCAACACGATGATGAGCGGTGCGGCGAGCCCGATCTGGTCGTACGTCGGCGCCAGACCGATCATGGCCGTGCCCGCTGCCATCAACAGGATGGTGAGCGAGAGCGCGGCTTTGCGGCCCACGCGGTCGGAGTAGATGCCGAGCACGATGCCGCCGACCGGGCGCATGAAGAAGCCCACGCCGAAGGTGGCCACGGCCAGCAGGAACGACGAGAGGTCGTCGCCCGTGGGGAAGAACTGCTTCGCGATGATCGCAGCGAAGAAGCTATAGACGGTGAAGTCGAACCATTCAAGCCCGTTGCCGATCACCGTCGCCACGATCGCGTGACGGCGCTGGCGGGCCAGGTTGTCTTGAGGCACTGCGTAGGTCGCCTGCATCTGGGTCTCCCGGAGGATGGGTGGCGTCCGTTGCGTGTCTTGCTGTCACGTCATGCCGGTAATACGCCTGCTTTTTTGTCGGATCACGTTCGTTCGCAGGCAATGGGAATTCCATGCCGCTACCGGACGTGCGCGGATAAGACAGAAAGTAGTTCAGACAAAATGACAGGCAAAACGATAATTCTGCATGTTGCCATGCGTGTAGCGCATGGCAACTTTTCTAAACACGCGTAACCCCTATGATGGGAAACGAGTTTCTGAGTAGATCCAGTTGCGGAAAATTCGTGCTGCGGCATGCTCATGGCGCTCGGCAGGCCATACGAGGTAGTAGCCGCCACCCAGGCTGGCCGATGCGTCGCACGCAGGGACGAGCAGACCGGCGTCGAGACATGGGTCGATCATGTGACGCCAGCCCATCACGAGTCCGCCGCCTTCGATAGCCATCTGCACGAGCAGCGGGTAGTAATTGGCGCTCACCATGCGCGGGAATTTCGGCGCGTTCACGCCTTGCAGCTCGAACCAGTCGGGCCACGACATCCACTTGCGCTGACCGTCTTCGATGAAGAGCAACGTTTCGCTCACGAGATCGGCGGGGGTGAGCTGACGTCCGTCGAGATAGCTGGGGGAGCAGACGGGGAAGACTTCCTCGTCAAAGAGACGGCGTCCGGCGAAATCGGGCGGCAGGTCGTTACGCACGTAGTACACACCGAGATCGAATTCGGACGCGGACAGCGACGTGATGCCGTCCTTCACGATCACGCGAATCTTGACGTCGGGGTGGGCTGCGCGAAAGCGCATGAGTTGCGGCGTCATCCAGAGCACGGCCACGCCGGACGAACACGCGACCGTGAGTTCCAGATCGCCGCGTCGTTTCATGAGGTCGGCCGTGGCTTCGGCGCATTCGCCGAGCAGACGCTGAATCTGCTCGGCGTAGCGTTGTCCGGCCACCGTCAGCCGCAGCGTGCGATGTTCGCGTGTGAACAGCGCGCGCCCGAGAAACTCTTCGAGCTGCGCGATCTGCCGGCTCACGGCGCTTTGCGTGAGGTTGAGTTCCGCAGCGGCCCGGGTGAAGTTCGCATGCCGCACGGCGGCATCGAACGCAATCAGACAGTGCAGCGGCGGCAGGGGCGAAATCGGCATGCGCGGTGACGGTTAATGCTGGGTACGGGTCGGGAGCGGGGAAGGAGGCTTAACGCTTGCCGACCATCTGCTCCGGGCGAACCCAGGCGTCGAACTGCTCGGCCGTGACGTGGCCCAACGCGAGGGCAGATGCCTTGAGCGTCGTGCCTTCCTTGTGTGCCTTCTTCGCGATCTGCGCGGCCTTGTCGTAACCGATGTGCGGGTTGAGCGCGGTCACGAGCATGAGCGACTCTTCGAGCAGCGTGCCGATGCGTTCGCGATTCGGCTCGATCCCGATCGCGCAGTTATCGTTGAAGCTGACCGCACCGTCGGCGAGCACGCGCACGCTTTGCAGGAAGTTGTGGATGAGCATCGGCTTGAACACGTTCAGCTCGAAGTTACCCATCGAACCGCCGATATTGATCGCGACGTCGTTGCCCAGCACCTGACAGCACAGCATCGTCATGGCTTCGCATTGTGTCGGGTTGACCTTGCCCGGCATGATCGAGCTGCCCGGTTCGTTTTCCGGAATCTGCAACTCGCCGATGCCGCAACGCGGGCCGCTGGCCAGCCAGCGCACGTCGTTGGCGATCTTCATGAAGCTGGCGGCCAGCGTCTTGAGCGTGCCGTGGGCGTTGACGATGGCGTCGTTGGCTGCCAGCGCTTCGAACTTGTTCGGTGCGGTGACGAACGGCAGGCCGGTGTCGCGGGCGAGCGCGTCGGCCACTTTCTTCGCGAATTCGGGGTGCGCGTTCAAGCCCGTGCCGACGGCGGTGCCGCCGAGGGCGAGTTCGGCGACGTGGGGCAGCGCGTTGTCGACGTGCTTCAGGCCGTGGTCGATCTGCGCCACCCAGCCGGAGATTTCCTGACCGAGCGTGAGCGGCGTGGCGTCCTGCAAGTGCGTGCGGCCGATCTTGACGATGTCGTCGTAGGCGCGCGCTTTTGCGTGCAGCGTGTCGCGCAGCTGGCCCACGCTGGGCTTGAGGTGGTTCACGAGGGCGTCGAGGGCGGCCACGCTCATGGCGGTCGGGAAGACGTCGTTCGACGACTGGCCCTTGTTCACGTCGTCGTTCGGATGCACGACGCGCTCTTCGCCACGCACGCCGCCGAGCAGTTCGCTGGCGCGGTTCGCGAGCACTTCGTTCATGTTCATGTTCGACTGCGTGCCCGAGCCGGTCTGCCACACGGCGAGCGGGAATTCGTCGTCATGCTTGCCGTCGACGACTTCGTCGGCAGCCTTGATGATTGCGTCGGCCTTCTTTGCGTCCAGCACGCCCAGATCCTTGTTGACCTCGGCTGCCGCGCGCTTCACACGAGCGAGCGCGCGCACGAGTTCACGCGGCATTTTCTCGGTGGAAATCTTGAAGTTTTGCAACGAGCGCTGGGTTTGCGCACCCCACAGACGGTCGGCAGGCACGGCAATTTCGCCGAAGGTATCGCGTTCCATTCGCACATCAGACATGATCGACTCCTCGAAGAGAGAATTAAATTCTAGAGCTTTAGAAAGGATCCGGCATGGCAGGCCGTTGGGGGACGTGCCATGTCGTGGGAATGAATTGCGGGGAGATGGGCCTTTTCGAATGTCTTGAGCGTGAAGGCCTGAGCAGGCATGGATTATGCGCCGGAATTGCGAAGCGAGGGTGTCGCGAGACGGGGTGAAATGCGTGCGTTCTGGCCCCAAAGTCGGCTCAGGCCCACACCGCCGTGACCAGTTGCAGTGCAGCGGCAATGGCGGGCTCCTCGCGCCGCGAGGCGAGGGTGACGAACGTGAGTTCCGTGGGCACCGACACGCTGTCGGCGATCACCAGGCCGTGCGCACGCGCCTCGCGCAGCGCGATCGAGTCGCGCACCAGCGACAGACCGATGCCCGACTTCACCAGATCGAGCATCGATGGCTCCTGATCCACTTCCGCCACTTTGACGGGCGATGCCCCAGCTTCGCCGAAGACCGCCGACAGCAGACGGTTGTGCGCCGATTCGGGCGGTGTCCAGATCCACGGCAGGGCGGCGAGTTCGCGCCAGCCGCGCCGGGACACACGTTCGCGCCAGCCAGCGGGTGCCAGCACCTGATAGGAGAAGGGTGTGAGGGTAATCGCGTGAAAGCGCGTCGGGTCGGGACTGCCGATATAGAAGCCGACGTCCAGCTCGCTGCGCTCAAGCCGTTGCAGCACGTCGCCCGACATGCTGTGGCGCAGGGCCGTCTCGATCTGCGGATACGACTCCACCAGACGTTTGAGAAACGCGCCCAGACGCGTGAATTCGGGATCGAGGATGCTGCCGATGCGCAGGCGTCCGCGCACGGTATCGCGCAGCGCACCGGCGGCCTGTTGAAGGTCGGTCAGCGCCGTCAGCATGCGCTCGGCGAGCGGCAGCAGCGCCTGACCGTCCCGCGTGAGCGCCAGCCCCTGCGCGGTACGCGTGAAGAGGGTGAGTCGCAGCGTCTCTTGCAGGGCCTTCACCTGAAGGCTCACGGCGGGCTGCGTCAGATGCAGACGTTGGGCGGCACGCGTGAGATTGCCCTCACGGGCGATGGCGACAAAGGCGCGAAGATGAGCGAGTTCCATGGAGGGAGGACGAAAGCAGGCATTTCACCGGGGCAATATAAGCGGATCTTATATTGCTTTTGATTTTTTCTCATTGGATTGCCGCCCCTCGCGGCAGTACGCTTGGGGCTACTCGTGGCGCTGAGTAGGTAAACACCAGCGCCGATGCCTTGAAATCCACAGGAAACGAACATGAGCAACGCTGATATTCCGACCGTCCAGCACTTCATCGGTGGCCAACGTGTGGCGGGTGAGGGCGAGCGCTTCGCCGACGTCTTCAATCCGGCCGAGGGGGCGGTGAGCGCCCGCGTGGCGCTGGCCAGCGTGAAGGACGTGAATGCGGCGGTGGCGGCGGCGAAAGCGGCGCTGCCGTCGTGGTCGGAAACGGCACCGCTCAAGCGCGCCCGTGTGCTGTTCAAGTTCAAGGCACTGCTCGACGAGCATCAGGACGAGCTCGCCCGCATCATTACCCGCGAACACGGCAAGGTGTTCTCCGACGCGC
The DNA here is from genome assembly GCF_024704525.1 of Pandoraea commovens. NCBI lineage: Bacteria > Pseudomonadati > Pseudomonadota > Betaproteobacteria > Burkholderiales > Burkholderiaceae > Pandoraea > Pandoraea commovens. The sequence continues at coordinate 5,912,284 of NZ_CP102780.1, read as the reverse complement.
GCGGCGAAGTCACGCGCGGCATCGAGATTGTCGAGTACGCCTGCGGCGCGCCGAATTTGCTGATGGGCAAGCACAGCGACAACATCGGCGGCGGCATCGACAACTGGCATCTGCGTCAGCCGGTCGGCGTCTGCGCGGGGATCACGCCGTTCAACTTCCCGGTGATGGTGCCGATGTGGATGTTCCCGATCGCACTCGCCTGCGGCAATACGTTCGTGCTCAAGCCCTCGGAGCGCGATCCGTCGGCGAGTCTGCTGATTGCCGACCTGCTGCGCGAAGCCGGGCTGCCGGACGGCGTGTTCAACGTGGTGCAGGGTGACAAGGTCGCCGTGGACGCGCTGCTCGATCACCCGGACGTCGAAGCCCTGTCGTTCGTCGGGTCGACGCCGATAGCCGAGTACATCTATACGGAAGGCACGCGACGCGGCAAGCGCGTGCAGGCGCTGGGCGGCGCGAAGAACCATCTCGTGGTGATGCCCGACGCGAATCTCGATCAGGCCGTCGATGCGCTGATCGGCGCGGCCTACGGCTCGGCGGGCGAGCGCTGCATGGCGATCTCGGTGGCGGTCGCGGTGGGGCAGGTGGCAGATCGTCTCGTCGACGCGCTGGTGCCGCGCGTGAAGGCGCTGCGCGTCGGGCCGGGCGTGGACGACGCGTCGGAGATGGGCCCGGTCGTGACCGCCGCCCACAAGGCGAAGATCGAGGGCTATATTGCGGAAGGTGTGAGTGCCGGGGCGACGCTGCTGGTTGACGGTCGCGGCCTGCAAGTCCCGGGGCACGCGCAGGGCTTCTTCCTTGGCGGCACGCTGTTCGATCATGTGACGACCGAGATGACGATCTATCGCGACGAAATCTTCGGGCCGGTGCTGGTCGTTGTACGCGTGCCCGATCTGGCCTCGGCCATCGAGCTGATCAACGCCCACGAGTTCGGCAACGGCGTATCGTGTTTCACGAGCGACGGTGGCGTGGCACGCGCGTTCTCGCGTCAGGTGAAGATCGGCATGGTGGGCATCAATGTGCCGATTCCGGTGCCGATGGCGTGGCAGTCGTTCGGCGGATGGAAGCGTTCGCTGTTCGGCGATCATCACGCTTATGGCGAAGAGGGCATTCGCTTCTACACGCGCTTCAAGAGCGTGATGCAGCGCTGGCCCGACAGCATCGGTAAGGGCGCGGAGTTCACGATGCCGGTGGCGAAGTAAATCGCGACGCGGCAAACAACACAACGACAAAAATGAACCCGGTGAGGGTGGCGGCAGTCCACCCCACTCGGGTGCCGCACCAGTGTCGGCACCGCACTACGGCGAGTGCCGCGCCAACGACGGAGACATGCGGGAATGAGCAAGCAGACGGACAAGCATAGCGACAAGCAGGAGCGCTTCGATTACATCATCGTCGGGGCCGGGTCAGCGGGCTGTGTGCTGGCGAACCGTCTCACGCAAGACCCGGACGTCACCGTGCTGCTGCTCGAAGCTGGCGGGAAGGACGACTATCACTGGATTCACATCCCCGTCGGCTATCTCTACTGCATCGGTAACCCGCGCACGGACTGGCTGTATCGCACGCAAGAGGAGGCCGGGCTGAACGGTCGCTCGCTTGCCTATCCACGCGGGCGGGTGCTGGGTGGCAGTTCGTCGATCAACGGCATGATCTACATGCGCGGTCAGCGTGAAGATTACGACGTGTGGGCCGATGCGACCGGCGACGAGGGCTGGCGCTGGGACAACGTGCTGCCGCTGTTCAAGCGCAGCGAAGATCACTACAACGGAAACTCCGAGTTTCACGGTAGCGGTGGCGAATGGCGCGTCGAGAAGCAGCGGCTGTCATGGCGCGTGCTCGATTCGTTCGCCGATGCTGCCGAGCAGATCGGCATTCCCAAAACCGATGACTTCAATCGCGGCGACAACTTCGGCATCGGCTACTTCGAAGTGAATCAGCGGCGCGGTGTGCGCTGGAGTGCGGCGAAGGGGTTTTTGCGACCGGCGTCGCAACGTCCGAATCTGACGGTGATTACCGGCGCGAGCGTGAGCCGTCTGACGTTCGACGGCACGCGCTGCACGGGTGTCGCATATCGCGGTGGCAATGAAGACTTCGTGGCGCTGGCGAACGTCGAGACGATTCTCGCGGCGGGCGCAGTGAATTCGCCGCATCTGCTCGAAGTGTCCGGCATTGGCGACGGTGAACGGTTGCGCAATCTCGGCATCGATGTCGTGTCGCATGTGCCCGCTGTCGGCGAGAACTTGCAGGACCATCTGCAATTGCGCACCGTGTACAAACTGCGCGGCGCGAAGACGCTCAACCTCACCGCGAACAGTCTGCTGGGCAAACTGTCGATCGGCATGCAATACGCGTTCACGCAGCGTGGGCCGATGAGCATGGCGCCGTCGCAGCTCGGTGCGTTTGCGCGCAGTCGCGAAGACGTGACGCGTCCCGATCTGGAGTATCACGTCCAGCCGCTGTCGCTGGAGAAGTTCGGCGAGCCGCTGCACAAGTTCAACGCGTTCACGGCGTCAGTGTGCAATCTGCGACCGACGTCGCGCGGCCACGTGCATCTCACGTCGCCCGATGCGCGCGTGGCACCGAACATCGCGCCGCAATATCTCTCGACGGAAGCGGACTTGCGAGTCGCCGCCGACGCCATCAAGCTCACGCGCCGCATTGTGGGCGCGCCGGCGTTCGCCCGTTACGAGCCGCGGGAGTATCTGCCGGGACCGTCGTACCAGAGCGACGACGACCTGAAGCGCGCCGCGGGCGACATCGGTACGACAATCTTTCATCCGGTCGGCACGTGTCGCATGGGGCGTCACGACGACCCCGACGCAGTCGTCGATCCGCAGTTGCGTGTGCGCGGCGTACAGGGGTTGCGTGTGGTGGATGCGTCCGTCATGCCGACGATCACGTCAGGTAACACCAACTCGCCGACGATCATGATCGCGGAGCGCGCCAGCGACATGATTCGCGCTGCGCGTAAGGTTGGCGTCAGGTAACGGCCTTCCCCTCGGTTTTACAAAACTTACGTAGTAATACCTAATGTCGCGCAATATCGATGAGTGCCCGGTGCGGTATCTCATCGATATTCGCTATCGCCTGCACATTTGCATGTGCCGCAAAAGCCTTGTCGCACAAGGGCGGTGCATCGTCTCGTCCCATGTGACCGAACGTTCTGCAACGCGTGTGAGCATGCGCGTTTCGAGGGGTGCGAAGCTAAGTGCAAATCCCAATGATCGCGTTGCAGCAAACCACACACAATAACGTTTCCCTATGAGTGATCGAACCAAGAATTCGGCGCTTCCTTTGGGACGCGGGGCACTTTGCCGGCGACGCCAACCATAGCGTTACCCGCCTGCCTTGCGGTTGTCACAGACGATGGTGTCTGAAGCGCGTACGACGTTTCGCACCGCCAACCAGGAATGTGGCAGGAGACATGGCGAACAACGATTACATTCTCGAAACCCGCGGGCTCACCAAAGAGTTCCGTGGCTTCACCGCCGTGAACGGGGTCGACCTGCGCGTCGCGCGCGGCACCATTCATGCGCTGATCGGGCCGAACGGTGCAGGCAAGACCACCTGCTTCAACCTGCTCACGAAATTCCTTGTGCCCAGTGCTGGCTCCATCACCTTCAACGGGGAAGACATCACCCGTGAAGCGCCTGCGCAAATCGCACGACGCGGCATCATCCGCTCGTTCCAGATCTCTGCCGTGTTCCCGCACCTCACCGTGCTCGAGAACGTGCGCATCGGTCTGCAACGCAATCTCGGCAGGGCGTTCCACTTCTGGAGCAGCAGTCGTACGCTGCGCCAGCTCGACGCGCGTGCCATGGAGTTGCTCGCGGAAGTCGGCCTCACTGAATTCGCCCATACGCTCACCGTGGAGTTGCCGTACGGCCGCAAACGCGCGCTCGAAATCGCCACCACACTTGCTATGGAACCCGAACTAATGTTGCTCGACGAACCCACGCAAGGCATGGGTCACGAAGACGTCGATCGCGTCACGGCACTCATCAAGAAAGTGTCGGCCGGACGCACGATTCTGATGGTGGAGCACAACATGAACGTGATTGCGGGCATCTCCGACACCATCACCGTGCTTCAGCGCGGCGAGGTGCTCGCCGAAGGGCCGTATCACGAAGTCTCGAAGAATCCGCAGGTGATGGAAGCCTACATGGGCACGGCGGACGGCGAAATGCAGGGAGCCCACGGGTGAGGACGGCTATGTACGGTAACGGCGGCAACAACCAGGGTGGCAAGAGCGGCGGCAACGTGCCCGCACTGGAAGTCGAAGGGCTTCAGGCGTGGTACGGCGAGTCGCACATCCTGCACGGTGTGGACCTGACGGTCGGGCGTGGCGAAGTCGTCACGCTGCTTGGCCGCAACGGGGCCGGGCGCACCACGACGCTGCGCGCAATCATGGGCCTGACCGGTCAGCGTCAGGGATCGATTCGCATTGCCGGTGAAGAAACGATTCATCTGCCGACGTATAAGGTCGCGCATCACGGCGTGGGGTATTGCCCTGAAGAGCGCGGCATTTTCGCGAGCTTGTCGTGTGAGGAAAACCTGCTGCTGCCGCCGTATATCGGCATGAGTGGCAATCGTCGCGACGATGGCGGGCGCGGCATGTCGCTCGACGAGATCTACGACATGTTCCCGAACCTGAAAGAGCGCCGTCACAGTCAGGGCACGCGCCTGTCGGGTGGCGAACAACAGATGCTCGCGGTGGCGCGCATTCTGCGCACGGGTGCGAATCTGTTGTTGCTCGACGAGATTTCCGAAGGCCTCGCGCCGGTGATCGTGCAGACGCTTGCGCGCATGATCACCACGCTCAAAGCGCGTGGCTACACCATCGTGATGGTGGAACAGAATTTCCGTTTTGCGGCTCCGCTGGCCGATCGCTTCTATGTCATGGAGCACGGCAAGATCGTGGAGCGCTTCGGCGCTCCGGAGCTGGAGACGAAGATGCCGGTGCTGCACGAGTTGTTGGGCGTATGAGGTGAGCTACCCGGCGTGTACGCGTGCCGGGCGATGGACCCAGGCGATCAAATCCACGAAGGAGACGAAGATGACGATGCGGATGAAGGCGTTGGCCGTTGCGGCTGCGTTTGGTTTTGCGGCAATGGCCTCGCAGGCCCACGCCGATGGCAACACGGTGAAGATCGGTTTCATTACCGATATGTCGGGTCTGTACACCGACATCGACGGACAGGGCGGCGCGGAAGCCATCAAGATGGCCATCGCCGACTTCGGCGGCAAGGTCCTCGGCAAGCCGGTCGAACTGGTCACGGCCGACCACCAGAACAAGGCGGACGTCGCGGCGTCGAAGGCGCGCGAATGGTTCGACCGTGGTGGCGTGGACATGCTCATCGGCGGCACCAACTCGGGCACCGGCCTGGCGATGAACAAGGTCTCCGCCGAGAAGAAGAAGGTCTACATCAACGTGGGCGCAGGCTCCGATGCACTGACCAACGACCAGTGCCAGCCGTACGGCGTGCACTACGCGTACGACACCGTCGCGCTCGCACGCGGCACGGGTTCGGCCGTGGTGAAGGCGGGCGGCAAGTCGTGGTTCTTCCTGACCGCCGACTATGCCTTCGGCCACGCGCTGGAGAAGTCCACGTCCGACGTGGTGAAGGCCAACGGCGGCACGGTGGTGGGGCAGGTGCGTCACCCGCTGTCCGCTTCGGACTTCTCGTCGTACCTGTTGCAGGCGCAGGCGTCCAAGGCGCAGGTGCTGGGTCTGGCGAACGCCGGTGGCGACACCATCAACGCGATCAAGGCGGCGAAGGAATTCGGTATCAAGGGCAAGATGCAGATCGCCGGTCTGCTCGTGTTCATCAACGATATTCACTCGCTCGGTCTGGATAACACCGAAGGCATGTACCTGACCGACAGCTGGTACTGGGACAAGGACGCCAAGTCGCGTGAATTCGCCAAGCGCTACTTCAGCAAGATGAAGAAGATGCCGTCGAGCCTGCAAGCAGGCGACTACTCGGCCACGATGACGTACCTCAAGGCCGTTCAGGCCGCCGGTACGACGGATGCCGACAAGGTCATGGAGCAGTTGCATAAGATCAAGATCGACGACATGTTCAGCAAGGGCTACATCCGGAAGGACGGCACGATGGTCCATGACATGTACCTGATGCAAGTGAAGTCGAAGAAGGAATCGAAGGAGCCGTGGGACTACTACAAGGTAGTCGCGACGATCCCGGGCGAGAAGGCCTTCACCACCGAAGCCGAATCGACCTGCAAGCTGAAGTAAGCGCAGCACTTCTTTAGTAAGCGATGCACGGATAGCGACGGGACGCGTGTCCCGTCGCGACCTTTCTCCAAGGTTTCTCCCAGAGAATCGATTTCGATGGACTTTCTAGGCATCCCCCTGCCGGCGCTGTTGAGCCAACTGCTGCTGGGACTGGTGAACGGCTCGTTTTACGCCATGCTGAGTCTCGGCCTGGCGGTGATTTTCGGTCTGCTCAACGTGATCAACTTCGCGCACGGCGCGTTGTTCATGCTGGGGGCCATGCTCGCCTGGATGGGCGGCAACTATCTCGGCCTCAATTACTGGGTCATGCTGATCCTCGCCCCCGTCGTGGTGGGCATCATCGGCATCGTGATCGAGCGCACCATGCTGCGCTGGATCTACAAGCTCGATCATCTTTACGGGCTGCTGCTGACGTTCGGCATCACGCTCGTGCTCGAAGGCGTGTTCCGCTCGATATACGGTGTGTCCGGGCAGCCGTTCGATGCGCCCGACGCGCTGTCCGGTGCGACCAACCTCGGCTTCATGTTCATGCCGAACTATCGCGCGTGGGTGGTGGTGGCATCGCTCATCGTCTGCTTCGCGACGTGGTTCATCATCGAGAAGACGAAGATCGGCGCGTATCTGCGCGCGGGTACGGAGAACCCGAAGCTCGTGGAAGCGTTCGGCGTGAACGTGCCCCTCATGATTACGCTGACGTACGGCTTCGGCGTGGCGCTGGCGGCGTTCGCCGGTGTGCTCGCCGCGCCCGTCATTCAGATCTCGCCGCTCATGGGCCAGTCGATGATCATCACCGTGTTCGCGGTGGTGGTGATCGGCGGAATGGGCTCCATCATGGGCTCGATCGTCACCGGGCTGATGCTCGGCGTGATCGAAGGCTTCACCAAGGTGTTCTACCCGGAAGCGTCGGCGACCGTGGTGTTCTTCATCATGGTGATCGTGTTGCTGCTGCGCCCTGCGGGGCTGTTCGGCAAACAAAAGTAAGGGACGAAACCATGCAACAACAGATGCAACAACGCGCGCTGTATTCCCTGCTGCTGTTGGCGCTGATCGTCGCGCCGTTTGTCGGCGCGTATCCGGTCTTCGTCATGAAGGTGCTGTGCTTCGCACTGTTCGCCGCCGCCTTCAACTTGCTGCTCGGCTTCACGGGCCTTCTGTCGTTCGGTCACGCTGCGTTCTTCGGTAGCGCCGGTTATGTGACGGGCTATGCGATTCGCAACCTCGGCTTTACGCCGGAGATCGGCATTCTTGCGGGCGTGGTGGCGGGGGCGGTGCTGGGGCTGGTGATCGGCTTGCTGGCGATCCGGCGTCAGGGCATCTACTTCGCCATGATCACGCTGGCGCTCGCGCAGATGCTTTACTTCTTCTGTCTGCAAGCGCCGTTTACCGGCGGGGAAGACGGCCTGCAAGGCGTGCCGCGCGGTTCGCTCTTCGGTCTGCTGCCGCTCGACTCGGATCTCACGCTGTACTACGTGGTGCTCGCGATCTGCGCGCTGGGTTTCTTGCTGATCATGCGCATCGTGCACTCACCGTTCGGTCAGGTGCTCAAGGCGATCAAGGAGAACGAGCCCCGCGCGATCTCGCTGGGTTACGACGTCGACCGCTTCAAGCTGCTGGCGTTCGTGCTGTCGGCCACACTCGCTGCGCTCGCCGGTTCGACCAAGACGGTGGTGCTGGGCTTCGAGACCCTCACCGACGTTCACTGGACGATGTCGGGCATGGTGATTCTGATGACGCTGGTGGGCGGTCTTGGCACGATGCTCGGGCCGGTGGTGGGGGCGGTAGTGATCATCGTGCTCGAGAACAAGCTCGGCGATATCGGCAACTGGCTCGCGACGGCGACCGGCGTGACGTGGTTTCAGACGCTCGGCGAATCCGTGACCATCGTGATCGGTGCGATCTTCATCATCTGCGTGCTGGCGTTCCGACGCGGTCTCGTGGGCGAGTTTATTGCGCGCAGCCGGTTCTTCCGGTCGATGTCGCAGGCGTCGTGAGTGCGTGGCAGGCGCGTAAATTGAGCGATTCGTAGAAGCTGGAATGTCGGCGGATGCACCTGTGTGGCGCGTCCGCTCGTCACTCTGGCGCACGAATGTCAGAAAAAACCTAATTCGTAGGGGTAAATGCTGACTTGTGGTGCATTGGGTGCTCCTTTATTCTCTCCCTCAGTTCGCGTCACAGCAGGATATAGGGGCGAGGAACGAGGAGACAACAAGCGCGATAACGCGCACCGCCAAAAAAGAAAGCGCTGTCGGAGAAGACTCCGACAGCGCTTTTTATATTGTGCTTCACCTTCCGCATGGCGCCGCATTGCGCTGTGCCAGGCCTTCGTCAGCCATGCCATATTCAACGGTCATGACGCTTTCTCGCGCGGCTCTCGCGCACTGCATTACATCTTTTGCGGGTTTTGCCGCACCCCATCCGCAATTTCAGCCGTCTTTACGCCACATTGCGAGAATTGCACCGATTTCTACCGCAATAAGTACGCGCAATGCGGAATAAAGACGCTATGCTCGGCGTTTTCGTCCGGCTGGCTTCCAGTTGCGCAGCGACTGAGGTGTTGTGTATGGGGAATGTATGTTGATGGGTTGGTCGCTGACCGATTTGCTGATGCTCGCTGGCGGGGCGTTTCTCGCAGGGCTGGTCGATGCCGTGGTCGGTGGCGGCGGCCTCATCTCGGTGCCGACGCTCTTCGCCGTTTTCCCCAATGCTGCACCGCCGCTGCTGTTCGGCACCAACAAGATGGCTGGCATCTGGGGCACGGCCTCGGCGGCAATGCGCTACTCGCGCGGTATCGAGCTGCGCTGGGCCCTTGTGTTGCCTGCCACTGTCGCAGCGTTCGTCTTCTCGTTCTGCGGCGCCTACGCTGTCACCCATGTCCCGGCCGACATTCTGCGCAAGGTGCTGCCGTTCGTGCTGGTTGCCGTGGCGATCTACACCCTGCGCAAGAAGGATTTCGGGACGGTCCACGCGCCTGTGAAGGGCGGGGCAGGGGTGACGCTCATGGCGATCGCCGTGGGCGGCGTCATCGGCTTCTACGACGGTTTCTTCGGCCCCGGTGCGGGCAGCTTTCTGGTGTTTCTGTTTGTGCGGCTGTTCGGGCAGGACTTCGTGAATGCGTCGGCGTCTTCGAAGATCGTGAACGTCGCGACGAATCTGGCCGCGCTGCTGCTGTTCGGCATGAGCGGGCATGTACTGTGGCTGGTCGGCGCGGGCATGGCGATCATGAACGTGGTGGGCAGTCTGGTGGGCAGCCGCCTCGCGCTTAAGCACGGTGTTGGCTTCGTGCGGCGCATGTTTCTGGGCGTGCTTGCGGTGCTGATCGTGAAAACGGGCTACGACGCGTTTTTGCGCGGCTAGTGGCAAAACCGCTGTGGCAGATGCCACAGGTGGGGAAACCGCACTTTACGAAACGGCATCCGTGCCCGTAAGATGGGCGACAATTTCCCGACTGCGCGGTCGGTTAATGTCAAAAAAATGCGTCAAAAATCGAATTCGAAATTTTTGTGAGGAGACCCAAATGAAACTGAAGTTGCTGTGCATGGCATCGGCCATGATGCTCGTCGCGGGCGTGGCGAACGCTCAGGTGAAGATTGGCGTGTCGCTGTCGGCGACCGGTCCGGCGGCTTCGCTGGGCATTCCCGAGAAGAACACGATCGCTCTGATGCCCAAGACGATTGCTGGCCAGACGGTGCAGTACATCGTGCTCGACGATGCGACCGACACCACGACCGCCGTCAAGAATATGCGCAAGCTGATCAGCGAAGACCACGTCGACGCCGTGCTCGGCTCGACTGTCACGCCGAACTCGCTGGCCATGGTCGACGTCGCAGCCGAAACGCAGACTCCGATGATCTCGATGGCCGCCGGTGCTGCCATCGTCGAGCCGGTCGACGCGAAGCGCACGTGGGCCTTCAAGACCCCGCAGAACGACATTCTGATGGCCACCGCTATCGCCAAGCACATGGCCGATCACGGTGTGAAGACCGCAGCGTTTATCGGCTTTGCCGATGCGTACGGCGAAGGCTGGTACAAGGAATTCCAGAAGGCTGCCGATCTGAACAAGATCAAGGTCGTGGCGAACGAGCGCTTTAACCGTGCCGACACGTCGGTGACCGGTCAGGCCCTCAAGGTCATGGGCGCGAACCCGGATGCCGTGCTGATCGCTGGTTCGGGCACGCCGGCAGCACTGCCGCAGCGCACGCTCAAGGAGCGCGGCTACAAGGGCAAGCTGTATCAGACCCACGGTGTGGCGAACAACGACTTCCTGCGCGTTTGCGGCAAGGACTGCGAAGGCACGTATCTGCCAGCCGGTCCGCTGCTCGTCGTCGAGCAACTGCCGAACGACAACCCGGTGAAGAAGTCGGCGGCCGCGTACAAGGCTGCTTATGAAAAGGCGTATGGCGCCGGTTCGATCTCGACCTTCGGCGGTCACGCCTGGGACGGCGGCCTGCTGCTGCAAGCCACGATTCCGGTGGCACTGAAGAAGGCCAAGCCGGGCACGCCGGAGTTCCGCGCAGCCCTGCGCGAGGCGCTGGAGAACGTGAAGGACATGCCGGGCACGGCAGGCATCTTCAACATGAGCAAGAACGACCACAACGGTTTGGATCAGCGCTCGCGTGTGATGGTGCAAATCGTCGATGGCAAGTGGAAATTGGCGAACTGATGCGCATCGGGGCTGCCTATAGCATGCAGGCATGCCCCGCTGTTCCATCGGAAACATCTGCGGTAAAAGTGCCCGGTTTGACCAGCCGGGCCTAAAGAACGGGCGTTCGCGCCCGTTTTTTTTGAGCGTGGTAGTTTCGCGCATCGCAAAGAGACGGCAGGACATGCATTTGCGAGCGGCACATGAGAGGCCGCATTGTCCCAACCTGATCGCCGCAGCCGGGGGGCTGAACGGCCGATCCTTTCGAGCGTAAATCCATGACGGGTGAATTCGAACACCGCAACCTATCCCTGTTGTTGCTGCAATCGCGTGAAGCGGTAATGGGCCTGTTCCGGCCGTTACTCAATTGCTACGACATCACGGAACAACAATGGCGTGTCATACGCGCCGTCAACGATAGCGAATCCGGGGAAATGGAGATCGGGCAGGTGGCGCGCGAGTGCTGCATTCTCAGCCCGAGCCTGTCGGGCATGCTCGAACGCATGGAGGCGTCGGGTCTGATCATGCGCCGTCGCGTGGCGGCGGATCAGCGTCGCGTGATGGTCTCGCTGACGCCATCGAGCCGGGCGCTGTGCAAGAAGCTCGGCCCGCTGGTCGAGGAGCGCTACCGCTATCTGGAAGACAAAGTGGGACGTGACACGCTCGCCGAGATCTACCGGCTGATGGATGTCGTGCGCGAAGCCCTGCCGCCGGAGGTGCTGGCCGACGCGCCGTCGTTGCCGACCAAGCCCCGCCGACGTCGAAAAACGGGTTGAGATGTCGTCATCTCAGTAGTCACCCGGGTTTTACCAATGCATAACGGTTTATACAATTCATAATTCGCTGCGCTGCGACACGGGGATCGTGCGGGGTGCGCCGAAGTTGAAGGGGAACGGGGTGGCAGCGCGCTGCACCGTGCATCACACCGGCTGTCTCGCCAGCCGGTTCAAGAAGTACTCAAACGAAGTGAGAGGAGCATGGATCTTTCGATTGCAGCCATCCTGGCGCAGGACGGCATCACCACGGGTGCGATTTATGCCTTGCTGGCATTGGCGCTCGTGTTGGTGTTCTCCGTCACCCGCGTCATCTTCATTCCGCAGGGCGAGTTCGTGTCGTACGGCGCGCTCACGCTCGCGGCCATCCAGACCCAGAAGTTTCCGCTGACGAGCTGGCTGCTCGTGGCGATGGGCATTTGCACGTTCATCGTGGAGACGGCAAGCGTCTTGCGTCACAGTGAGCGGCGCAAGCTGGCGGGCCGCCTGGTGCCGGTGTTCGCGGGTAAATATCTCGTGTTTCCGATCGCCGTGTTCTTCGTGGTCAAGGCGATCTCGCCGATGACCTTGCCGATGCTCGTGCAGATTGCCGTCACGCTGTTGCTGGTTGTGCCGATGGGGCCGATGCTCTATCGCCTGGCTTATCAGCCGCTGGCGGAGGCGAGCACGCTGTTGCTGCTGATCGTCTCGGTCGGCGTGCACTTTGCGCTCACGGGCCTGGGACTGGTGATGTTCGGTGCCGAGGGTTCGCGCACGCAGGCGTTCTCGGACGCGAGCTTCAACATTGGCTCGGTGATGGTGTCCGGACAGAGTCTGTGGGTGGTGGGCGTGTCGGTCGTGATGATTCTGGCGCTGTACTTCTACTTCGACCGTTCGCTGTCGGGCAAGGCGTTGCGCGCGACGGCCGTGAACCGTCTGGGCGCGCGTCTGGTGGGCATCGGCACGGTGCAGGCTGGCCGACTGGCGTTCACGCTGGCGGCGGTGCTGGGTGTGCTGTGCGGCATTCTGATCGCACCGATCACGACCATCTATTACGAATCGGGCTTCCTGATCGGTTTGAAGGGCTTCGTGGGGGCGATTATCGGCGGTCTGGTGAGTTACCCGGTCGCGGCGCTCGGCGCCATTCTCGTGGGCCTGCTGGAGTCGTATTCGTCGTTCTGGGCGAGTGCGTACAAGGAGGTCATCGTCTTCACGCTGATTCTTCCGGTGCTGCTGTGGCTGTCGCTCACGAGCAAGCACGTTGAAGAAGACGAGGAATAAGCCGGGGCGGACCACAGAATGAAAAACAAATACTTCCTGATTTTCCTGGTGCTGCTGGCGGTGTTGCCGGTACTGCCAGCGCCGGTGCGTTTGCCTGAATACTGGGTGACGCTGCTTAACTACATCGGCTTGTACAGCATTGTCGCCATCGGTCTCGTGTTGCTCACGGGCGTGGCGGGCATGACCTCGTTCGGACAGGCGGCGTTCGTCGGTCTGGGTGCCTACGCGACGGCGTATCTGACGACGGCTTACGGCGCATCGCCGTGGCTCGGTCTGATCGTCGGCGTGGCGATTACGGCGGCTGCGGCGCTGGTCATCGGTGCGATCACGATGCGTCTGTCGGGCCACTTCCTGCCGCTGGGCACGATCGCCTGGGGTCTGGCGCTGTATTACCTGTTCGGCAACCTGGAGTTCTTGGGCAAGTACGACGGCCTGAACGACATTCCGACGATCAACCTGTTCGGCCTGGAGCTGGCGAGCGGGCGTCAGATGTACTACCTGATCTGGATCGTGGTGGTGCTGGCGGTGGTGTCGATCAAGAACCTGCTGGATTCGCGTCCGGGCCGTGCGATTCGCGCGCTCAAGGGCGGTGGCGTGATGGCCGAAGCGATGGGCGTGAACACGGCGTGGATGAAGGTGGTCGTGTTCGTCTACGCGGCGGTACTCGCTGCGATTTCGGGCTGGCTGTACGCGCACTTGCAGCGTGCCGTGAACCCGACGCCGTTCAACCTGAACCACGGCATCGAGTATCTGTTCATGGCGGTGGTCGGCGGCGTGTCCCACGTGTGGGGTGCGGTGCTGGGTGCGGCGATTCTGACGGTGCTCAAGGACTACCTGCAGAACATTCTGCCGGTGCTGCTGGGCGCGAACGGCAACTTCGAAACCATCGTCTTCGGCATCTTGCTGGTGTTGTTGCTGCAATATGCGCGCGATGGCGTGTGGCCGTTCTTCGGGAAGATCTTCCCGGCCCGACGTGTCGCGAAGGCGCCTGAGCAGGCTGAGCCGTTGGGACACCGTCCCAAGCCAGCAGTCGGCGAGGTGGTGCTCAAGCTTGAGAAGGCACGCAAGGAGTTTGGCGGCCTGGTTGCGGTGAACGACGTGTCGTTCGAAGTGAAGGCGGGCGAGATCGTCGGCCTGATCGGTCCGAACGGTGCGGGCAAGTCGACGACGTTCAACCTGGTGACCGGTGTATTGCAGGCAACGCGTGGCGAGATTTCGTTCCTCGGCGAGCGCATCGACCGTCTGCCGTCGCGTGAGATCGTCAAGCGCGGTATCGGCCGGACCTTCCAGCACGTGCGTCTGATGCCGCACATGAGCGTGCTCGAGAACGTCGCTATCGGCGCGTATCTGCGCGACAAGAACGGCCTGCGTCGTCGTCCGCAGGGTGGCGTGTGGTCGAGCGTGCTGCGTCTGGATCGTCACGAAGAAGCGATGCTGCTGCACGAAGCCAAGCAGCAGATCGAGCGTGTGGGTCTTGGTGCGCACATGTACGACGAGGCGGGCAGTCTGGCGCTGGGTCAGCAACGTATTCTGGAAATCGCGCGTGCACTGGCGTGCGATCCGACGCTGCTGTTGCTCGACGAACCGGCTGCGGGCCTGCGCTATAAGGAAAAGCAGGCGCTGGGCGATCTGCTCAAGAAGCTCAAGGACGAGGGCATGAGCGTGTTGCTGGTCGAGCACGACATGGACTTCGTGATGAATCTGACCGATCACCTGGTGGTGATGGAGTTCGGCACCAAGATCGCCGAGGGGCTGCCGGAAGACGTGCAGAAGAACCCGGCGGTGCTCGAAGCGTACCTGGGAGGAGTGGAGTGATGGCCGACGCAATTCTGGAGGTTAAGGACCTCGCCGTCGCATACGGCAAAGTCGAGGCGGTGCATGGTGCGCATCTTCGTGTCGGGGCGGGGCAGATCGTCACCGTGATCGGTCCGAACGGTGCGGGCAAGTCGTCGATGCTCAACGCGATCATGGGCGCACTGCCGCACAACGGGTCGAGCAAGGGCAGCGTGGCCTATCTCGGTCAGGAGATGTCAGCGCTGACGATTGAGGCCCGTGTGTCGCGCGGCATGTGTCTGGTGCCGGAGAAGCGTGAGCTGTTCTCGACGATGACCGTTGAGGACAATCTGCTGCTCGGCGCTTACCGTCGCAAGAAGGCGGGGGAGAAGAACTTCCTCGATCAGATGGACGTGGTCTATGAGCTTTTTCCGCGTCTGAAGGAGCGTCGCGTGCAGCAGGCGGGGACGCTGTCGGGCGGGGAGCGTCAGATGCTTGCGGTGGGCCGTGCGTTGATGGCCAAGCCGCAATTGCTGATGCTGGATGAGCCTAGCCTGGGTCTGGCGCCGCTGATCGTGAAGGAAATCTTTCACATCATCAACGACTTGCGTAAGACGGGCGTTGCCACGCTGCTGATCGAGCAGAACGCACGCGCGGCGTTGCAGGTCGCCGATTACGCCTACGTGATTGAGACGGGCGAGCTGGCCCTTGAAGGACCGGCGCAGGAGCTGGCTACCAATCCCAAGGTGATTGAGACGTATCTGGGGCTGGCTAAGAAGGCTGCCTGACGGTCGTTTGCTGTCGGTATGTAGTTCGACATACGTTGAGAAGGCCCGCCGGTTTAGCGGGCCTTTTTCGTTTCTGGCGCGGGCGATGGGGTGTTCGCTTTAGCCGGAGATGCAATCTGAACGGTCGTTCGATAGCACTATCCGTCCCTAATTTTTTTGGTCGACACCGGGGCTTCGCGTCAAACCATGCTAAGTCACTTATTCACAGTTGCTTGTGGATATGTGTGGGTAACTCAAATCTATGGCGCACTGCCGCAATAAGGGGTTGCGAGATTTTCTCGAAATTCTTGTGGAATTCGCCATTGAGGTTATCCACAGAAAAGCAAATTCCTACGGCGGATTTTTGTGTTTGGCGCCCGGATGTGGATAACGCGGATAAATGATCGCTGCCAAGACGGCGGTGGTGTTTGCTTTCAGCTTTGTTTGGCTATTTTCGGTTCTTGGTTTCACGTGGAACGAGGGTGGGGTTGGGGGGCTTTTCTTAACACCACGTCCCGCTAACACGGTGCCGTTCTCCCTCACTTCCGGGCAGTGGGGATCGACGGTACTCGGCTGTGCTCCACCTGAAAGTCGCTTCGCCAGAGTACCGTCGATCCCCACCTCTCATATTCCCGGAGACTTCGTCTCGGTTCGGCCTTTCGGCTAAATGTGGCGAAGTGGGGTGACGCGTGGAGTTCGCTCCATACAAGTAGGATGCATGCCTTTCTGAAAACCATCGGGTGCTATCGCGGCATTGTTCTTGTTGGCTTCCGGGCAGTGGGGATCGGGGGCACTCGGCTGTGCTCCACTTGAAAGTCGCTTCGCCAGAGCGCCCCCGATCCCCACCCCTCAAATGCCCTGATCATTCTCCGCCTACGTTTGTCACTGGCGCTAGGCCGGTCGACGCAAGCTCTGTGTTTTCGGTCTGGATGTCGTGCGTGCCACCGTTAGACCAACCACCTGGTGCTATGGCCGTGTCGTCCACACAAGCTTCCGGGCAGTGGGGATTGGGGGCACTCGGCTGTGCTCCACTTGAAAGTCGCTTCGCCAGAGTGCCCCCAATCCCCACCCCTCAATTGCCCGATTCCACCCTCAGGTGCTCATGCGAAGCTGGTTTCACGTGGAACGGTGTTGCTTTGGATGAGAGGCGCCAGTTGTCTGGTTTGAATATCACTAGGCAAATGTCATGGGTCAGCTAGCCCTCACGGCGTGTAAAGGAGAAAGGGCAGAGGTGCTGGTTCGCACAGGCCGAGCCGACGCCACGCGTTCGATATGCCATGTTAGAGAAGTGGAATAGGGCGGAGTTATCCAAAGAGCCGCGGCCTCTGCGGAGAAACAAGCTATAGCCCCGTGATCTACCCGGTTAGGTTTCGTGGCGTTTCACGTGAAACATTCCGGTGAACTTGCTGGCAGCCAGCCCCGGCAGTGGTGGCCGATACCCCGATCAGATCCGCGAACGGTTTTCTCGGAACTAGAGGCGGGGGAGGGGAAGTCGTTCGAGGATCGGCGATTTGGTTAACGAGGAACCGTAAGCCCGAGATATGTCGGCAACCAACGCCCTATCGTTTCACGTGAAACCGACATCGCCACTTCCACACCCGCTGCCCCGGGCAATTGAGTGGTGGGGATCGGGGGCACTCTGGCGAAGCGACTTTCAGGTGGAGCACAGCCGAGTGCCTCCGATCCCCACTGCCCGGACGGTTGAGAGGACGGCGCGATGTTGGCACCCAGTGGTTTTAGCATGCCCCACATAGCATTCATACGAGTGAGGACAGGGGCCGAATTGGGAATCCCGGCGGAGCGGTGAATCGTCGGCGCTAGTTCACCGACCGCTTCGATGTTTCACGTGAAACAGTGCCACGATCATCGCGCGGGCGGCTGGCCCCGGGCAATTGAGTGGTGGGGACCGGGGGCACTCTTGGCGAAGCGACTTTCAGGTGGAGCACAGCCGAGTGCCACCGATTCCCACTGCCCGGACGGTTGAGAGGACGGCGCGATGTTGGCACCCAGTGGTTTTAGCATGCCCCACATAGCATTCATACGAGCGAGGGCAGGGGCCGAATTGGGAATCCCGGCGGAGCGGTGAATCGTCGGCGCTAGTTCACCGACCGCTTCGATGTTTCACGTGAAACAGTGCCACGATCATCGCGGGGGCGGCTGGCCCCGGGCAATTGAGTGGTGGGGATCGGGGGCACTCTTGGCGAAGCGACTTTCAGGTGGAGTACAGCCGAGTGCCACCGATTCCCACTGCCCGGATGGTCGAGAGGACGGCGCGATGTTGGCACCCAGTGGTTTTAGCATGCCGCACATAGCATTCATACGAGCGAGGGCAGGGACTGATATTGGAGGTCTGGCGGAGTGCTGAGTAGTCGGCTCGAATCGACCGACCGCTTCGATGTTTCACGTGAAACAGTGCCACGATCATCGCGGGGGCGGCTGGCCCTGGGCAATTGAGTGGTGGAGATCGGGGGCATTCTGGCGAAGCGACTTTTAAGTGGAGCACAGCCGAGTGCCCCCGATCCCCACTGCCCGGAAGCTTGTGGGTGCGACGAGGTGCTCGCACCGCAGGGTTTTTTCTCGCCTGAAGAACGGTCAACTCCCCGTCGAAGCATCAAAAGACATCAACGTTCCACGTGAAACACGAGTGCAGTTACAAATGATGCATCGCAATACCGCTATAATTCCGCAATTACCGAATCCAGAGAGTTTGCCGTCAGCGGCAATATTGCGATGCTTTATCCGACCGAGTTTGACGTGATCGTGGTGGGTGGCGGCCATGCCGGTACCGAGGCTGCGCTCGCCTCGGCCCGCATGGGCTGTAAGACACTTCTACTCACCCACAATATCGAGACGCTCGGCCAGATGAGCTGCAATCCCTCCATCGGTGGGATCGGCAAAGGCCACCTCGTCAAAGAGGTGGATGCGCTCGGCGGCGCGATGGCTGCCGCTACCGACGAGGGCGGGATTCAGTTTCGTATTCTGAATTCGTCCAAAGGGCCCGCCGTTCGTGCGACCCGTGCTCAGGCCGACCGGCTTCTCTACAAGCAAGCCATCCGCCATCGCCTCGAGAATCAGCCGAATTTATGGCTCTTCCAACAAGCCGTGGAAGATCTTATTGTCGAAGGCGACCGCGTTGTCGGGGCGATCACGCAAGTCGGACTGCGCTTCCGCGCCCGTGCTGTGGTGCTCACCGCAGGGACTTTCCTCGACGGCAAGATTCACGTCGGTCTGAACAACTACGTCGGCGGCCGTGCCGGTGATCCCGCTGCCATCAGCCTCTCCGCGCGCCTGAAAGAGTTGAAGTTGCCGCAAGGTCGGTTGAAGACGGGTACGCCGCCGCGTATCGACGGACGTTCCATCGATTTTTCCGTCCTCGAAGCACAACCAGGTGACCTGGATCCGGTGCCGGTTTTCTCGTTCCTCGGACGCCCCGAACAGCACCCGCGCCAAGTGCCGTGCTGGGTCACGCATACCAACGAACGGACGCACGACATCATCCGTGGCGGCCTCGACCGCTCGCCGATGTACACAGGCGTCATCGAGGGCGTCGGGCCGCGCTATTGCCCGTCCATCGAAGATAAGATCCATCGCTTTGCCGATAAGACGTCCCATCAGATCTATCTCGAACCGGAAGGTCTGACGACCAACGAGTACTACCCGAACGGTATCTCCACCAGCCTGCCTTTCGATGTGCAACTGGAACTCGTCCGCTCGATGAAGGGGATGGAGAACGCCTACATTCTGCGTCCCGGCTACGCCATCGAGTACGACTACTTCGATCCGCGCGGTCTGCGCAGTTCGCTGGAAACCCGCGTGATTTCGGGACTGTTCTTTGCCGGACAGATCAACGGCACGACCGGCTACGAAGAAGCCGCCGCACAGGGGCTGCTCGCTGGTATCAACGCCGCACTGCAAGTGCAGGGCCGCGAAGCCTGGTGTCCGCGTCGCGATCAGGCCTACCTTGGTGTGCTGGTCGACGATCTGATCACTCGAGGCGTGTCCGAGCCGTATCGCATGTTCACCAGCCGCGCGGAATATCGCCTGTCGCTGCGTGAAGACAACGCGGATATGCGTCTGACGGAAGTGGGCCGCGAATTAGGCGTTGTCGACGATATTCGGTGGGAAGCGTTCTGTCGCAAGCGCGATGCTGTTTCACGTGAAACAGAACGTCTCAAATCGACGTGGGTGAATCCGAAGACGTTCCCGGCGGAAGATGCGGTGCCGCTGCTCGGTAAAGCCATCGATCATGAGTATTCGCTGGCCGACCTGCTCCGCCGCCCGGAAGTCGGCTACGACGCGCTGATGGCAGTGCAGGGCGGTCGTCTCGCGCCCGAGTCCGCGCTGTCGGACGACGTACTGCAAGCCAACCAGATTCGCGAGCAGATCGAGATTGCGGTCAAGTATCAGGGCTACATTGACCGTCAGGCCGACGAGATCGTGCGCAAGGAAGCGAACGAGAACACGGTGCTGCCCGCCAGCATCGATTACAACGACGTTCGCGGGCTGTCGATCGAGGTGCGTCAGAAGCTGAATGCACAACGACCGGAAACGCTGGGTCAGGCCTCGCGCATTTCCGGCGTTACGCCCGCGGCGATCTCGCTGCTCATGATCCACCTGAAGAAGGGACTCGGACGCCGTCGCGCGTCAGGGGAAGCGACGGCGGACACCGATGTTGCCACTGATGGCGACACCGGCGGTCAGCACGCTGCCTGACGCGGAGACCTCATGACTGCTCCGCGTAATGCCGCACAAGGCGGCAACGAACTCGCTACTTTGTTGGCTGACGGCATCGAACAGCTCGGTCTGACGATCGGTGCCGAGCAACAAGCACGCCTGCTCGACTATCAGATGCTACTGGCGAAGTGGAATGCCTCGCTGCAAATGACCTCGATCCGCGATCCGCGACAGATGGTCGTCAAGCATTTGCTCGATTCGCTCTCGATTCTGCCGCGACTGGATCGCGAGCCGATTTCACGTGTGCTGGATGTCGGTTCGGGCGGTGGCCTGCCCGGTGTGGTGCTGGCGATTGTGCGTCCGGACTGGCAAGTGACGGTGAACGACATCGTTCACAAGAAAACCGCCTTTCTGACGCAAGCCCGTGCCACGTTCAAGCTGACCAATCTGACGGTCGTGACCGGCCGGGTTGAGTCGCTCGTCGTCGGCAAAGAAGTGCCCGCACCGTTCGATGCCATCGTCTCGCGCGCCTTCGCCGAATTGAACGACTTCGTCACGCTCGGCCGTAACTTGCTGGCCCCCGGTGGCAGCTTCTGGGCGATGAAGGGCGTGGCGGCCGAAAGCGAACTGACGTTGCCTGATGGCTACGCGCTGGTCGAACGGCTGGCACTGAACGTGCCATTTCTCGACGCCGAGCGTCATCTGCTCCGCGTGAAGGTGGCGGCATGACCCGCGTGACACGTTGGACCGGCGCTGTGATGGTCGGATTGTCGGTGGTGGCTGCCGTGGCCTGGGCGCAATCCGGGCAGGAATCGCTCACGACGCGCGTGCGTCCCGTGCAAAAGATCGATAAGGCGCGCTATGTCGGCACCTGGTACGAAATAGCACGCTACCCGAATTTCTTCGAGCGAAAATGTGTGTCGGACGTGACCGCAGAATACGTGGCGCGTCCGGACGGCAAGATCGAAGTCACCAACAAGTGTCGTAAGGAAGATGGCACCTGGGTGAGCGATACCGGTCTGGCACGTACGGATGGGCAGGGCACAGGCACCGCACGCTTCAAAGTGACGTTTGCACCGGACTGGTTGCGCTGGATTCCCTGGCTTTGGGCCAACTACTGGGTTATCGTGCTCGACGGTGACTATCAGTATGCCGCTGTCGGAGAGCCAGGGCGGGAGTATCTTTGGATCCTTTCGCGCTCGCCGAAGATCGACGACGACACGCTGAATCAAATGCGTGCCCAGTTGCGCAAGCAAGGCTACGACACCGACAAACTGGTGTTGACGCCGCAAAAGGCCAGTGCACCCTGAGCACCTTCGGCAATAACTGAGCTTTGCTCAGATAATCGAATTAGCGGGATGCATCCGCTACGGGCAGCATGAAGCGTTCGCGCCCGGACTTGCATCCCGGCACCATCTGCATCAATCGCATCAACACGGCAGCAATCGGAGGACTACATCGGCATGGCGAAAATTTTCTGCGTGGCCAATCAGAAGGGCGGCGTCGGCAAGACGACCACCACGGTGAACCTCGCTGCCGGACTGGCGTCGCACGGGCAGCGTGTCTTGTTGGTCGATCTGGACCCCCAGGGCAATGCGACGATGGGTAGTGGCATCGACAAGGCCGCGCTCGAGACGAGTATCTATGAAGTGCTGGTTGACGGCATCGACGTGAGCGCGAGCTGCCAGCGTTCGGAGTCCGGCAACTACGATGTGGTGCCTGCGAACCGCGAACTGGCCGGTGCCGACGTGGAGCTCGTGTCGCTCGAAAATCGCGATACGCGCCTGAAGCAGGCGCTTGAGAAGGTCGACGACGCCTACGATTTCGTCCTCATCGATTGCCCGCCGACGCTCTCGCTGCTTACGCTCAACGGCCTGTGCGCCGCGCACGGCGTGATCATTCCGATGCAGTGCGAATATTTCGCGCTCGAAGGGCTGTCCGATCTCGTCAACACGATCAAGCAGGTGCACGCGAATCTGAACCGCGACCTGAAGGTGATCGGCCTTTTGCGCGTGATGTTCGATCCGCGTATCACGCTTCAGCAACAAGTCTCGGAGCAGCTCAAGGAGCACTTCGGCGACAAGGTTTTCAACGCGATCATCCCGCGCAATGTGCGACTCGCCGAAGCGCCGAGTTACGGCATGCCGGGTGTCGTCTTCGATCCCGCTTCGCGCGGCGCGAAGGCGTATCTGCAATTCGGCGCGGAAATGATCGCGCGCATTCAAACTATGTAAGGCGCATTCGCGCAGGAACGCATTGTCATGGCGACCAAGACCAACGCACTGAAAAAAAAGGGCCTGGGCCGCGGCCTCGAAGCGCTGCTGGGCGCTCACGCCGATAACCACAACGGCGCGACCGAGGCGAGTGCCGAAGGCGCGCCGTCGGTGATGGCGCTCGATCGCCTTCAGGCAGGCAAGTATCAACCGCGTACGCGCATGGACGAAGGCGCGCTGCAGGAACTCGCCGCGAGCATTCGCGCGCAAGGTCTGATGCAGCCGATTCTGGTGCGTCGTGTCGATGGTGAGAAGTACGAAATTATTGCGGGCGAGCGACGTTTTCGCGCTGCACGTCTCGCTGGCCTTTCCGAAGTGCCGGTGCTCGTGCGCGATGTTCCCGATGAAGCCGCCGCCGCGATGGCGCTCATCGAGAACATTCAACGCGAAGATCTGAATCCGCTCGAAGAAGCGCAGGGCATTCAACGTCTGCTCGGCGAATTCAATTACACCCACGAGCAAGCCGCCGAATCGCTGGGACGTTCG
Source organism: Pandoraea commovens (assembly GCF_024704525.1). NCBI lineage: Bacteria > Pseudomonadati > Pseudomonadota > Betaproteobacteria > Burkholderiales > Burkholderiaceae > Pandoraea > Pandoraea commovens. Next base: position 5,889,386 of record NZ_CP102780.1, on the reverse strand, counting down.
CGCAGCGCAGTGTCGAACCTGCTGCGTCTGCTGAACCTCGCGAATCCCGTGCAAACGATGCTGCTCGCTGGCGATCTCGACATGGGCCATGCGCGCGCGCTGCTCGCCGTCGACGCGGCCACGCAGATCACGCTCGCCAACCAGGTGGTGAACAAGCGTCTGTCGGTGCGCGACACGGAACGCATCGTGAACGCATCGCTCAAGCCGCAGGGCGATGGCATTCGTCGCCGCTCGGCAGAAGAGGGCGGTCGCGATGTGACGCGCCTCGAAGAGGAACTCTCGGATCTGCTCGCGTCGAACGTCAAGATCAAGGTCGGCCGCAAAGGGGCCGGACAATTGACGATCGAGTTCGGCAGTCTCGATGCACTCGACGGTATCCTCGCGCGCATTCGTGCCGAGTAATTTCGGTATCCTGACTATACTCTCGTGAGCGATCCGTCCGATGATCCGCTAGCGGCGTCGGAAGGGACGTCGAGTGCGGCACCGCACCCGCACGTCGCATCAGGTGTTGTGCGAGTCAGGCATGTTTTGCATGCGACGTTTGAGCGCGTGCGAAGCGATCGCGTGCTGCTCATCCTGCTGATCGCCTTCGTCGTGCTTCAGATCGCGAAGCCCGCAAGCGTTGGCGAGCTGTTCGCGCGCATCGACCAGCACACGATTCTGACGCTCGCCGGTTTGCTGATGCTCACGCGGGCCATCGATCAGAGCGGGTTTCTCGATTGGCTCGCACAACGATTGCTGCGCGCGTTTCGCACTGAACGTCGTCTTGCATTGTTGATGGTCACCTTCGCTGCGGCACTGTCGACGCTGCTGACCAACGACGTCGCGCTCTTCGCCGTGGTGCCGCTCGCGCAGTCGCTCGCACGGATCGCCCCCGTGCGCATCGAGCGACTGATCATTTTCCTCGCACTGGCCGTCAATGCCGGTTCAAGTCTCACGCCGCTCGGCAACCCGCAGAACCTCTTCCTCTGGCAACACAGCGGTATGGGCTTCGGTGCCTATGTCGTCATGATGACGCCCGTGACGCTCGGGCTCATGGCCTTGTTGCTCGTCGTTTGCGCTTTCGCCTTCGATTCGCGCGCGCTGCACTTTCAGCGACGTGGTCCCGCACACGATGTGCGCTGGCCGTTGCTATGGATCGCGCTCGCTTTGTTCGTCGCTTTCGTGGCGATGGCCGATCATGGGTTCGCCGCGTGGGCATGCGCGGGCGTTGCGGCGGTGCTGCTGATTGCGCGTCGCAATGCAGTGCTGGGCATCGACTGGCTGCTGCTGGCGATCTTCGTGCTGATGTTCGTGGTGTTGCGCGGTGTGGCCGGTTTGCCGGACGTTCGTACGGCGCTCGGGCATTTCGACTTCACTGGCAATGCGATGGCCTACGGCGGGGCTGCGGTGTTGTCACAATTCATCAGTAACGTGCCTGCAGCGATTCTGCTTGCCGAATACACGCAGAACTGGCCTGCGTTGGCGCATGGCGTCGCGGTCGGTGGTTTCGGGCTCGCTGTGGGGTCGCTCGCGAACCTGATTGCATTGCGCATGGCGAAATCGCAGAAGATCTGGTGGCACTTTCATTACCTTTCGATACCGTTTTATCTGGTGGCACTGCTCATCGGCTTTGTTGCTCTGAAATGGGTTTGAACGCGCACGGAACGTAGCCCAGTTGCGGGGAATGTGCGGCCTTTGCGCGTAATACCGCGCTGCACCATGAGGAAAATTGCACTCCGTGAGAGTTGCCGCCAAATCGAAGCATGCACTGTGCAGTTTCGGCGAATTTGTTGCGCGTTTAGATTGACTGGCCTTCGTAATTTCCCGTAAAATCTCGCGGGTTTAACTGCTTGAAGAGCCCATTCGTTTGCACGAGTCGGGCGGGGAGGCTACGAGATGACCGATCAAAACCGGTCGAACTTGGAACCGAAACCGCAAGCGCCGGCGCATGCAACAGAGGCTTGGGACGACGAGCAGGAGCAAGAAACTATCGTTCCGCTCACGCGTGCGCAGGCCGAGCGCCTGTTCGGTCCCGATGTGGGGCGCGCATCCCGTGTGACTCCATTCAGGGTGGTGGGAGCCCAGGTGCTGTTGTCGCTGATAGCGACACTGGCCTGGTGGTTGCTCTCGGCATCGCCACGAGACGCGGCGGTGTCTGCATGGCTGGGCGGAATGATTGGATGGATACCGGGCGCATTGTTTGCGCTGCGGTTAAGAATGTCAGGTGATCGCCTCTCCGTCGGTTCGTTAGTGATGGGAGAAGCGGTCAAGGTAGTTACGACGATCGCGTTGTTGGTGGCAGTAGCGTTCGGTTACCCCGGTGTGCAGTGGGTAGCGTTCCTGGTCACCTTCGTGCTTACGCTCAAGGCCTATTGGCTGGCGATGGCACTGAAGTAGCGGTGAGAAACCGCTCACGCGTCGACACGCTACCGTGTGCGGATTTTCATAATTGGGTGTTTGATCGCTATGTCAGTAGAAGCCGGCCACGCTCCGAACCCGTCGGAGTACATTTCGCACCACCTGCAGAACCTTGCGAGCTCGACTCAGACTAGCATCGTCGATTTCTCGATCATCAACTGGGACACCATGTTCTGGTCGATCGCGATGGGCGTTCTGGGCTGCTTCATTCTGTGGATGGCAGCACGCAAGGCAACCTCGGGCGTGCCGGGCCGTTTCCAGGCTGCGGTCGAAATGCTCGTCGAAATGGTCGAAGACCAGTCGAAGAGCATCGTGCACGGCAATCGTGCCTTCATCGCCCCGCTCGCGCTGACCGTGTTCGTCTGGGTCGCGCTCATGAACTCTCTGGACCTGCTGCCGGTCGATCTGCCGTCGAAGGTGATCGGCTGGGTGGGTCTGGATTCCATCATCACGCATCACCGTATCGTTCCGACGGCCGACCTTAACGGCACGCTCGGTATCGCGGTCGGCGTGCTCATTCTGATGCTGTACTACAGCTTCAAGATCAAGGGCGCCGGCGGCTTCATGCACGAGCTGTTCACCGCACCGTTCGGTAACCACTTCCTCCTGTGGATCCCGAACCTGCTGCTCAACATCATCGAATTCTGTGCCAAGACCGTGTCGCTCGGTATGCGACTGTTCGGCAATATGTACGCCGGCGAACTGGTGTTCCTGCTGATCGCTCTGCTGGGCGGTATCTGGAGCTTTGGCGCAGATGCGTCGGTGCTGGGTTTTGTCGGTCACATCATTGCCGGCACCGCATGGGCGATTTTCCACATCCTGATCGTGTTGCTCCAGGCGTTCATCATGATGATGTTGACGTTGGTGTATATCGGCCAGGCGCACGACCATCACTGATCGGTCGATGCGGTAGTTACGAGTTTTCCAAGTTTAGTTTTTCAAATTTTCAAGTTTTAAGTCTCTATCCATAAGGAGTAATCATGCAAGCTTTCATCGCCAACATCCAGGGTCTGACCGCTATCGGTATCGGTATCATCATCGGTCTGGGTGCTATCGGTGCCTGCCTGGGTATCGCACTGATGGGCGGCAAGTACATCGAAGCATGCGCACGTCAGCCTGAACTGATGAACCCGCTGCAAACGAAGATGTTCCTGCTGGCCGGCCTGATCGACGCTGCATTCCTGATCGGCGTGGGCGTTGCCATGCTGTTCGCCTTCGCGAACCCGCTGCTGTCGAAGCTCGCTTAAGTTACTTTCGGCCGGTCGCGCCATGACCCGCGCGGCCAACTGGACATGAACGGCGCGCCCAAGCCAGCAGGCATAATGGGGCGCGCTGTTTTGCCAATCGATTCGCATCACCGAAAGGAAACACCGTGAACATTAACGCAACTCTGTTCGCGCAAACCGTCGTGTTTCTGATCCTGGCGTGGTTCACGATGAAGTTCGTGTGGCCGCCGCTGATCAAGGCTATCGACGAACGCGCGAAGAAAATCGCTGACGGTCTGGCCGCTGCCGATAAGGGCAAGGCTGAACTGGAAGCCGCCAACAAGCGCTCCACGCAAGCCCTCGCGGAAGCCCGCGACGAAGGCGCGAAGCGTATTGCCGACGCCGAGAAGCGCGCTCAGGCCGTGGCCGAAGAGATCAAGACGCAGGCGCAAGCCGAAGCGGCTCGTATCATCGCCAACGCCAAAGCAGAAGCCGAGAATCAGGCCGTCAAGGTCCGTGAATCGCTGCGCGAAGACGTGGCTGGTCTGGCAGTGAAGGGCGCCGAGCAGATCCTGAAGCGTGAAGTCGACGCCAAGGCACACGCCGACCTGCTGAACCAACTCAAGGCAGAGCTCTGATCATGGCCGAACTCGCAACCATCGCTCGTCCGTATGCCGAAGCGTTGTTCCGCGTGGCCAAGTCCGGCGATCTGAATCGCTGGGCGCAGCTCGTGCGTGAACTGTCGCAAGTGGCAGCGCTGCCCGAAGTGGCCAACCTGGCCGACGATCCGAAAGTGACGCCGTCGCAAGTTGTCGACGTGCTGACCACTGCCGTGAAATCGACCGACGCCGAAGTGCGCAACTTCGTCGCCGCTGTGGTCGAAAACGGTCGTCTGGTTGCCATGCCGGAAATCGCCGAACAGTTCGAAGCGTTGAAGAACGCTGCTGCCGGTTCGGCAGACGCCACGATCGAAAGCGCCTTCCCGCTCGAAGGCGAGCAATTGACCTCGCTGGTCAAGGGCCTCGAGCACAAGTTCGGCTGCAAGCTCAACCCGAGCGTGACGGTAGACCCGTCGCTGATCGGCGGCGTGCGTGTGGTGGTTGGCGACGAGGTGCTGGACACTTCGGTGCGCGCCCGCCTGGCGGCTATGCGGACGTCGCTGACGGCCTGAGGCCGGCGCGAAACGCCTGCGAAGAATTGAATATCAGGAGCACATATGCAACTCAATCCCTCTGAAATCAGCGAACTGATCAAGAGCCGGATTCAAGGTCTCGATAGCGGCGCCGAAGTCCGTAACGAAGGCACCGTGATCTCGGTGACTGACGGCATCTGCCGCATTCACGGCCTGTCGGACGTGATGCAGGGCGAAATGCTGGAATTCCCGGGCAATACGTTCGGTCTGGCACTGAACCTCGAGCGCGACTCCGTCGGCGCCGTGATTTTGGGCGAATACGAGCACATCTCCGAAGGCGACACCGTCAAGTGCACGGGCCGCATTCTGGAAGTGCCGGTCGGCCCGGAACTGAAGGGCCGCGTCGTTGACGCACTGGGCCTGCCGATCGACGGCAAGGGTCCGATCAACGCGAAGGAAACCGACGCAATCGAAAAGATTGCCCCGGGCGTGATCTGGCGTAAGTCGGTCTCGCAGCCGCTGCAAACCGGTACGAAGGCTATCGACGCCATGGTGCCGATCGGCCGCGGCCAGCGTGAGCTGATCATTGGTGACCGTCAGACGGGTAAGACCGCTGTCGCCATCGACACGATCATTTCGCAGAAGGGCAAGGGCGTGACCTGCGTCTACGTCGCGATCGGCCAGAAGGCTTCGTCGATCATGAACGTGGTGCGCAAGCTCGAAGAGCACGGCGCGATGGAATACACGATCATCGTGACCGCCACCGCTTCGGACTCGGCCGCCATGCAGTTCATCGCACCGTACTCCGGTTGCACGATGGGCGAATACTTCCGCGATCGCGGCGAAGACGCGCTGATCATTTATGACGACTTGACCAAGCAAGCCTGGGCCTATCGTCAGATCTCGCTGCTGCTGCGCCGCCCGCCGGGCCGCGAAGCTTACCCGGGTGACGTGTTCTATCTCCACTCGCGTCTGCTTGAGCGTGCTGCCCGCGTCTCGGAAGAGTACGTCGAGAAGTTCACGAACGGCGCAGTCAAGGGCCAAAGCGGCTCGCTGACGGCACTGCCGATCATTGAAACGCAAGCCGGTGACGTGACCGCATTCGTTCCGACGAACGTGATCTCGATTACCGACGGCCAGATCTTCCTGGAAACCGACCTGTTCAACGCCGGTATCCGCCCCGCAATCAACGCCGGTATCTCGGTGTCGCGTGTGGGTGGTGCTGCTCAGACCAAGGTCATCAAGAAGCTGTCGGGCGGTATCCGTACCGACCTCGCACAGTACCGTGAGCTGGCTGCGTTCGCGCAGTTCGCCTCGGACCTGGACGAAGCTACCCGCAAGCAGCTCGAGCGCGGCCGCCGCGTGACGGAACTGCTCAAGCAGCCGCAATACGCGCCGCTGCAAGTGTGGGAACTGGCTGTGTCGCTGTTCGCCGCCAACAACGGCTATCTGGACGATCTCGACATCGCTCAGGTTCTGCCGTTCGAAAAGGGTCTGCGCGAAGTTCTGAAGACGAGCCATGGCGCGCTCATCGGCCGCATCGAAGAGACCAAAGATCTCTCGAAGGACGACGACGCTGCTCTGCACGCTGCGATCAAGGACTTCAAGAAGACCGGCGCTTACTAATCCGGTTGAATCGGCAACTATTCAACGGACCCGGGAAGGCGCGATGTTCAGGCAGCAACGAACGTCGCGCCGAGACAAGGAGTAAGCAATGGCTGGAATGAAGGAAATTCGCGGCAAGATCAAGAGCGTGCAAAACACGCGCAAGATCACCAAGGCCATGGAAATGGTGGCCGCGTCGAAGATGCGCAAGGCGCAGGAACGCATGCGTCATGCCCGGCCGTACGCTGACAAGGTGCGCCAGATCGCCGCGCATATGGGCCAGGCGAATCCGGAATACCACCACCCGTTCATGGTGAAGCATGCGGACGCGAAAGCGGCCGGCATCATCGTGGTGACGACGGACAAGGGCCTGTGCGGCGGCTTGAACACCAACGTGCTGCGTGCCGTGGTGAGCAAGATGAAGCAAATCGAAGCACAGGGCCTGAAGATCGAGGCCACCGCTATCGGCGGTAAGGGCTTCGGCTTCATGAACCGTATCGGCGCGAAGGTGGTATCGCACGTTGTGCAACTGGGCGACACGCCGCATCTGGACAAGCTGATCGGTGCTGTGAAGCTGCAGCTCGACGCGTATGCCGAAGGCAAGCTCGACGCCGTTTATCTGGCTTACAACCGCTTCGTCAACACGATGAAGCAGGAAGCCGTGGTCGAACAGCTGCTGCCGCTGCCCGAGAAGTTCGAAGGCGAGTCGGACGACGCGAGCGCCGTGCCGGCGCAGCACTCGTGGGACTACATCTACGAACCGGACGCGAAGACGGTCGTCGATGCCCTGCTGGTGCGTTACGTCGAAGCTGTCGTGTATCAGGCAGTCGCAGAGAACATGGCGTCGGAACAGTCCGCCCGCATGGTGGCCATGAAGGCCGCGTCGGACAATGCAAAGACCGTGATCGGTGAATTGCAGATGGTCTACAACAAGGGCCGTCAAGCAGCGATTACGAAGGAACTGTCCGAAATCGTGGGTGGCGCCGCCGCAGTTTAAGCGGTGGCACGGGCCGATGCGCCGCAAGGCGAAATGAATTTGAGTATCTAAAGGAAAAGCGATGAGTACTGCTTTGATTGAAGGCAAAATCGTACAGTGCATCGGCGCCGTTATCGACGTGGAATTCCCGCGCGAAAGCATGCCGAAGATCTACGACGCGCTCACCATGGAAGGTTCGGAACTGACGCTCGAAGTCCAGCAACAGCTGGGCGACGGTGTGGTTCGCACCATCTGTCTGGGTTCCTCCGAAGGCCTGCGCCGCGGTATGACGGTGCAAAACTCGGGTAAGCCGATCACGGTGCCGGTCGGTAAGCCGACGCTGGGCCGCATTATGGACGTGCTTGGCCGTCCGATCGACGAAGCCGGTCCGATCGCCCAGGAAAACACCCGTTCGATTCACCAGAAGGCTCCGGCATTCGACGAGCTGTCGCCGTCGACGGAACTGCTCGAAACCGGTATCAAGGTTATCGACTTGATCTGCCCGTTCGCCAAGGGCGGTAAGGTGGGTCTGTTCGGTGGCGCCGGTGTGGGCAAGACCGTGAACATGATGGAACTCATCAATAACATTGCCAAGGAACACGGCGGTTATTCGGTGTTTGCCGGTGTGGGCGAGCGTACCCGTGAAGGGAACGACTTCTACCACGAAATGAAGGACTCGAACGTTCTGGACAAGGTCGCACTGGTCTACGGCCAGATGAACGAGCCGCCGGGCAACCGTCTGCGCGTCGCACTGACCGGTCTGACGATGGCCGAGCACTTCCGTGACGAAGGTCGCGACGTGCTGTTCTTCGTGGACAACATCTACCGTTTCACGCTGGCCGGTACCGAAGTGTCGGCACTGCTCGGCCGTATGCCGTCGGCCGTGGGCTATCAGCCGACGCTGGCTGAAGAAATGGGCAAGCTGCAAGAGCGTATTACGTCGACCAAGACCGGCTCGATCACGTCGGTGCAAGCCGTGTACGTGCCTGCCGATGACTTGACCGACCCGTCGCCGGCAACCACCTTCGGTCACTTGGACGCCACCGTCGTTCTGTCGCGTGACATCGCCTCGCTGGGTATCTACCCGGCAGTCGACCCGCTCGACTCGACCTCGCGTCAGATCGACCCGAACGTGATTGGCGAAGAGCACTACGCGGTCACCCGTGGTGTGCAATCGACGCTGCAGCGTTACAAGGAATTGCGCGACATTATCGCGATTCTGGGTATGGACGAACTGTCGCCGGACGACAAGCTGGCCGTGGCCCGCGCTCGTAAGATCCAGCGTTTCCTGTCGCAGCCGTTCCACGTGGCAGAAGTGTTCACGGGCTCGCCGGGCAAGTACGTTCCGCTCAAGGAAACGATCCGCGGCTTCAAGATGATCGTCGACGGCGAATGTGACCACCTGCCGGAACAAGCGTTCTACATGGTTGGCACGATCGACGAAGCGTTCGAAAAAGCCAAGAAGATGCAGTAAACGGTTGAGTGCCGGGCGACGGCGGTGTCTCGCAAGAGGCGCCACCGCAGCTCGGCAGGTGACTGTTGCGGGGCGGGGTAGCGAGGCGAGGGCGGCAACGTCCGGACTGGCGCGCCTGCCGCTTCATCACACTCAACGGGAGCGATTATGGCAACCATTCACGTAGACGTCGTCAGCGCGGAAGAGCAGATCTTCTCGGGTAAGGCGAAGTTTGTCGCGCTGCCCGGCGAAGCCGGCGAGCTCGGCATTCTGCCGGGCCACACGCCGCTGATCACGCGCATCAAGCCGGGTGCGGTTCGCATCGAGGACGAAGCAGGCAACGAGGACTTCGTCTTCGTCGCAGGCGGCATTCTCGAAGTGCAGCCGGGCACGGTGACTGTGCTCGCCGACACCGCGATTCGCGGCAAGGATCTGGACGAAGCGAAGGCTAACGAAGCCAAGCGTCGTGCAGAAGAAGCAATGTCGAACAAGGATTCGAACATCGAGTACGCAACCGCTCAAGCCGAACTGGCCGAAGCGATCGCCCAACTCGCTGCAATCCAGAAGCTGCGTCGCACGAAGTAACACCGGCGTTGCGCTGGCCTCGCGCCGCGCAATGTCTGCGAAAGCCCCATACATGCGAATGTGTGGGGCTTTTGTTTTGCGTCGAGGTCTTGCGTGCCGTCGTGCTTGCGCCGAATGACGTGCGTCTTACCATTCACTCAGGGCCATCCCCACTCGATCCGTCACTCAAATTACGTTAACGTAAACGTCAACTCAGCGTGACGCGCTATTGTTATATGAAGCCGTTCATCGTCGCGCGACAGCATTCACCACTTCAGCATTGCTTCAGGAGACAAAAGCATGGAAAGCCGGGAAGGTGCGGGCGTTGTACCTCGTAATGGACTGTCGTATGTGAAGGGTGAGACCACCGTACCGCTTTCGACGTTGACGGTATTCGGACTGCTTGCCGAGACGGCGGCGAAGTTTCCCGAACGGCAGGCGGTCGTGTTCCGCGAGCAGGGCGTGGACTGGACGTGGCGTGAGTTCATCGCGCATGTCGACACCTTTGCCGCCGGCCTTATTGCGCTCGGGTTGAAGAAGGGCGACCGGGTGGGCATCTGGTCGCCCAATCGCGTCGAATGGCTGGTCACGCAGTTCGCCACCGCGCGCGCGGGCCTGATTCTCGTGAACATCAACCCGGCTTATCGGCTGGCCGAGCTGGAGTACGCGCTCAACAAGGTCGGTTGCAAGGTGCTGGTCGCGGCCGAGTCGTTCAAGTCGTCGCGCTATCTCGACATGCTCAACGTGCTGGCTCCCGAGTTGGTCGCGTGCGCCCCCGGCCAGCTGAAGTCGGAGAAACTTCCGACGCTGCGCACCATCATTCGCATGGGTATGGAGCACACGCCCGGCATGATGAACTTCAGCGACGTGGTGACGCTCGGTGCAGACGCCGACCTCGCCACGCTGCGCAAGATCTCCGACGCGCTCGACTGCTTCGACCCCATCAATATCCAGTTCACGAGCGGCACGACCGGCAACCCGAAGGGTGCCACGCTCACGCACCACAACATCGTCAACAACGGTCGTTACATCGCCATGGCGATGCGCTTCTCGGAGCACGACAGCCTGTGCATTCCGGTGCCGTTCTATCACTGCTTCGGCATGGTGCTGGCGGTGCTCGCCTGTGTGTCGACGGGCGCGACTATGGTCTTCCCCGGCGAAGCGTTCGATCCGAAGGCGACGATGGCCGCCGTCTCGGAGGAAAGCTGCACCGCGTTGCACGGCGTGCCGACGATGTTCATCGCGCAGCTCGATCATCCGGACTTCGGCAACTATCACTTCGACACGCTGCGCACCGGCATCATGGCTGGCTCGCCATGCCCCATCGAGACGATGAAGCGCGTGATCGACCAGATGCACATGAGCGAAGTGACGATCGCTTACGGCATGACGGAAACGAGCCCGGTGTCGTTCCAGACCACTACGACCGACCCGCTGGACAAGCGCGTGACGACCGTCGGCCGCGTGCAGCCGCACCTGGAAGTAAAGCTGGTCGATGTCGCGGGCGAGATCGTGCCGGTCGGCGAGAAGGGCGAGCTGTGCACGAAGGGCTACTCGGTGATGCAGGGCTACTGGGACGATGAACCACGCACGCGCGAAGCGATTCGCGACGGCTGGATGCACACGGGCGACCTAGCGACGCTCGACGAGGACGGCTATTGCAACATCGTCGGCCGCGTGAAGGACATGCTCATTCGTGGCGGCGAAAACATCTACCCGCGCGAAATCGAGGAGTTTCTGTTCCGTCACCCGAAGGTGCAGGCGGTGCAGGTGTTCGGTGTGCCCGACGCGAAGTACGGTGAGGAAGTCTGCGCCTGGATCGTGCTCAAACCGGGGCAGAGCGCGACGGAGGACGACATCCGCACCTTCTGCAAAGATCAGATCGCGCACTACAAAATCCCGCGTTACATCCGTTTTGTCGACGAAATGCCGATGACGGTGACGGGCAAAGTGCAGAAGTTCATCATGCGCGAGAAGATGGTCGAATCGCTTGGGTTGCACGAAGAGAAGACGGCCTGACGGCATCGCTGCCGAATGAAGGCATCAGGGCAGGGGATCGATCGGACGATATCCCTGCCCAATTTTTAAGCGAACTCGGGGCGAATGCCGTATCATTCGGGATTACCCTAGGCCTCGCCCAATGTCCGCTGCCACGGCGTCCGCGCCCTCCCACACCTTCCGTACCGTTTTCATCCTCGGCATTCTGTCGGCCATCGGCTCGCTGTCGATCGACATGTATCTGCCTGCGCTGCCGAGCATCGCGCGCGAACTGAACACGACGGATGCAGCGGCGCAATTCTCCCTCGCATCGTTCTTCATCGGGCTCGGCCTCGGCCAGTTGCTGCACGGCCCGCTCGCCGACCGGTACGGACGCAAGCGTCCGCTCTACGCCGGACTGGCGCTCTACACGCTCGCGTCTGCCGGATGCGCGCTCGCCCCCAACATCGAAACGCTGATCGTCAGCCGCTTCATCCAGGCGGTTGGCGGATGTGCCTGTTTCGTGATCGCCCGGGCCATGGCGCGCGACCTGTTCGATACGTCGACGGTGGCGCGTGTGCTGTCGCGCATGACGCTCATCATGGGTGCCGCGCCTATCCTCGCCCCGTTGATCGGCGGGCAGGTGCTGATGTTCGTGGGCTGGCGCTGGATCTTCTGGGGGCTGACGGTCTTCGGTGCGATGTGCTTCGGCATGGCGGCCTACTGGCTGCCGGAGACGCGTCAGGCCGCGAAGCAGGCGCGCAACTGGCTGATGACGGCGTGGCACAACTACGGCACTTTGCTGCGCGACCGCGAATTCATGGGCAATGCGCTGGCCGGCGGCGTGTCGCAGGCGGGCATGTTCGCGTACATCACGGGCTCGCCGTTCGTCTTCATCAATCTGTACGGCGTTGATCCGGCCCATTACGGCTGGCTGTTCGGGCTGAACGCCTGCGGGATCATCGGCGGTTCGCAGATCAACGCGTATCTGTTACGTACGCGGCGTCCGGCCGACGTGTTGCGTCGTACCAACAATCTGGTCGCGATTCTCGGTCTGCTGATGCTTGCCGTGGCGGCGCTCAGGCTTGGCGGGCTGATCGGATTGATGGTGCCGTTGTTCGCTTTCGTCACGAGCCTCGGCTTCTCGCAGCCGAACGCTATCGCCGAGGCACTCAACCGGCAGCACCAGCGTGCCGGTGCGGCGTCTGCCTTGTTGGGCGCGCTGCAATTCCTCGCGGCCGCCAGCGCCGGTGCGGCGGTTGGCCTGCTGCACGCCCGCTCGGCGGTGCCGATGGCGGCCGTCATGGCGATATGCGGTGTGCTGTCGTGGGGCTTCCACACGGTGCTGATCCGACGCGCTAAACCCGCACTGCCGCCCGCAGCAGGCGCGGCCTGAGCGACAGGCGCCAAAGACATCCCGAACACCCTCTGAACGCCGTCCAAACGCATCACGCGTAACATTTCTCGCGGTGTCGGGAACGTTGCGCGGTTTCTGACGTCTGTTTGAGATTGGCTGTCGAAACGACGGAATTGGGGATAACGGGACAGTCCCGTCGGGAAGGATTTGTAAGATGTCGCTTCCCGATTCCGGCGAGACGACGGGAACCGGCAGCAGAACAATGCTTCCAAACCTGAGATTCGGCGAGCGGCACTACATCTGTAACACTTTGTAATTGCTCTGTTCCGGTGCCCGCTCGATAGGCAAAGTACGATCCAGACATCCCTTGCATAAGTCCCCTGAAATTTTTTGCAAGGATGCCTAAAGTTCGGCAAAAGTCCGCCGAAATACAGTCAAGTAGTAGAGCGCAGCTTCGTGACATCTTCATGAAGCCGTCACACTCTGTCATCGAACGTTCCCCCCGAGCGCGTCGTAGGATCCCTGCGCGCCGCTCATGTAGGAAAAATTCCTACAATAAACTTCCGCTTTTCTCGCCCCTTTCTGTAGTTTTTCTCCGATTTCTTTATCTTTCGCCCTTGTCCACAATGCGAGGGAATAGACAGTAGTACCGCCAGATTCATCCATTGCGCCGGGGGGCCGCATGCGAAACAGCGAAACACTGAACGAGATTCGTGAGTTGAATCTCTCCTACCTAGTCCTGGCTCAGCGCCTGATCCGTGAGGATCGCGCGGCGGCAATGTTCCGCCTGGGCATCAGCGACCAGCTTGCCGACGTGCTCGGCAGTCTCACACTGGCTCAGCTCGTAAAGTTCGCGGGGTCGAACCAGCTTCTGTGCCGATTTCGATTCGACGACCACGTGATTCTTTCGACCCTTACGCACGGTGCGAAAGACGTGGGTATGCAGCAGTCACACGCTTCGATTTTGCTCGCGGGTCAGCCCGTCGAGCAGATCGGCTGAGCGTACGACATACGCGACGCACGCCTCGCGCAGCCTGATGTCATCGGGGCCGCGCTTGGCGTGATTTGCCAGGAAGCCTGTATATGCGTACCAAAAGCGTCGTCCTCGAGGCCCGCGAAATTCAGCTGGCCATCGAGCTGATCGAACTCGGCGCCCGCCTCCAGTTGCTGGAAGCGGAGACGAGCCTGAGCCGTGATCGACTCATCAAACTCTACAAAGAGCTCAAAGGCGCTTCGCCGCCCAAGGGCATGCTGCCGTTCTCGACCGACTGGTTCGTGACGTGGCTGCCGAACATCCACTCGTCGCTTTTCCACAACATCTACCGCCACCTCGTGCAATACGGCGGATGCCAGGGCATCGAAGCCATCGTCAAGGCTTACCGCCTGTACCTGGAGCATGTGGAGTTGCACGGTTGGGAAGCGGTGCTCGGATTCACGCGCGCGTGGACGCTCGTTCGCTTCTTCGACAGCAAGATGCTGCAGATGACGCCGTGCACCCGCTGCGGCGGCCACTTCGTCACGCACGCGCACGAGCCGCATGGCCAGTACGTTTGCGGACTGTGCGCGCCGCCGTCGCGCGCCGGAAAGACCCGGAAAGCGAAGCACGCACATGCCGCCGATCTCGCGCCCGCCGTGGCGTCGGGTGAGCCGGATGCCGCGATTTCGCCGTTAGCCGCCTGATCGGAGCCTTCCTCACCGAGCGTATCGAGGTAATCCCGCCCCTACAGTTTCCCTGCGTGTCTGCCGTTAAGCCCTCTGAACAGGAAGGACAATTTTCCGTAGACGTATTTTTGCGAGAGGTATCCGGCAGTGCTTGTCGTCATTGGTTACATCATCGTTCTGGCATCGGTCTTTGGCGGCTTCGTCATTGGCGGGGGCCACTTGGGCGCGCTGTTTCAGCCGACCGAGCTGCTGATCATCGGTGGCGCGGGCGTCGGCTCGTTCGTGGTGGGCAACAACAGCAAGGCGATCAAAGCGACGATGAAAGCGCTGCCGATGCTGTTCAAGGGCTCGAAATACACCAAAGAGCTGTACATGGAGCTGATGGCGCTCCTGTACGTGCTGCTCGCGAAAGCGCGTAAGGACGGCATGCTTGCCATCGAGGGAGACGTCGAAGATCCGGCATCGAGCCCGGTGTTCTCGCAATACCCGCGCATTCTCGGCGAGCCGCGCATCATGGAATTCCTCACTGACTATCTGCGACTGATGGTCAGCGGCAACATGAATGCATTCGAGATCGAGAACCTGATGGATCACGAAATCGAAACGTACCGTCACGAGGGCGAAGTGCCCGCGCACTGTCTGCAAAAAACGGGTGACGCCATGCCGGCCTTCGGTATCGTGGCGGCCGTGATGGGCGTGGTGCACACGATGGCTTCGGCCGACCAGCCGCCGGCCGTGCTCGGTGCCCTGATCGCACAGGCCCTCGTAGGGACCTTCCTCGGCATTCTGCTCGCCTACGGTTTTATCTCGCCGCTGGCGCAGCTCATCGAACACCGGATCAACGAATCGGTGAAGCTCTACGAGTGCATCAAGGTCACGCTGCTCGCCAGCCTGAACGGTTACGCACCGGCCCTGTCGGTCGAGTTCGGCCGCAAGGTGCTTTATTCCACCGTACGTCCGTCGTTCGCCGAGCTCGAAGAGCACGTGCGACAGGTCAAGGCACGTTGACGGGCGCGAGAAATGAGCGAGAAAGACGAGCGGCCCATTATCGTCAAGCGCCGCAAAGCCGGCGGGCACGGCCACCACGGCGGTGCGTGGAAGATTGCCTATGCCGACTTCATGACGGCCATGATGGCGTTCTTCCTGCTGATGTGGTTGCTGAGTTCGGTGACCAGCAAGGAACTGACGGGGATCGCCGAATACTTCCGCACGCCGCTCAAGGTGGCGCTCACGGGGGGGCGTAACGCCGCCGACAACAGCGGCGTGATTCCCGGCGGCGGCACCGACACCACACGTACCGACGGTCAGAAGTCGCGCGGCGACCAGACGCGCTCGCGTCAGGCGACCACCGCCGAAATGGCTGAGCGTGCCGATGCACAACGTTTGCGCGATCTCAAAGCGCGCATCGAGAAAGCGATCGAAAGTAACCCCACGCTCAAACAGTTCCGCAAGCAACTGCTGATCGACGTGACGACCGAGGGGCTGCGCATCCAGATCGTGGACGATCAGAACCGGCCGATGTTCGCCAATGCGAGTGCGCAGGTGCAGCCGTATATGCGCGACATCCTGCGTGAAATCGGCAAGTCGCTCAACGGTGTACCCAACAGCATCAGCTTGTCCGGCCACACCGACGCTACGGCGTACGCGCAGGGCGACAAGAGCTACAGCAACTGGGAACTGTCGGCGGACCGCGCGAACGCGTCGCGTCGCGAACTGATCGCAGGCGGGCTCGATGGCGAGAAGGTGCTGCGCGTGGTGGGCCTGGCCTCCACGGTGCCGCTCGATCGCGACGACGCCTACAACCCGATCAACCGTCGCATCAGCATCGTCGTGCTCAACCGCCGCGCAGAGCAGTCGGTCAAGCACGAGGTGGATCAGCCGACGATCGACGCCGCAAACGCGCGCGGCGCAGGCAGCAACGCGGTGAGTGCCGCCATGAGTGGCGAGATGTCTGGCGGGCCGGCCATGCCGGGATTGCCCCCGCTGCCAGCACCTCCGGCGGCCCCGACGGCGCCCGGCGCGTCGCGATAACCGACAAGAGGAGACGCATGCAGGCCCTTCGCAACACGATTCTCGCCGTCGACGATTCCGCGTCGATGCGTCAGATCCTGGCGGCCACGCTCGATGAAGCAGGCTACGCCGTGACGACCGCCCGCGACGGGCAGGAAGCGCTGACGCTCGCCACGAACGCGGTCTTCGATCTGGTGCTGACCGATCAGCACATGCCCGGCATGGACGGCTTGTCGCTCATTCGCGCGCTGCGCGAGCTCGACGCGTTTGCCGAGACCCCCATTCTGGTGCTGACGACGGAAGTCGACGGCGCATACAAGACGGCGGCCCGCGAAGCGGGCGCCAGCGGCTGGCTGATCAAGCCGGTCGACCCCGAAGCACTGGTCGACGTGGTCGCATCGCTCGTCGGCGAAGGCGCATGACGATGAAGTCGATGGCGTCGATGGCACAACCAAGTTAGGACGAGGAAACCGGTGGATATCACCCAGTTCTACCAGACCTTTTTCGATGAAGCGGAAGAGTTGCTCGCAGAGATGGAGCACCTCCTGCTTGCGCTCGATGTAAGCGCGCCCGATAACGAGCAACTCAACGCGATCTTCCGGGCCGCACATTCGATCAAGGGCGGCGCCGCGACGTTCGGCTTCACCGCGCTCACCGAGACCACGCACCTGCTGGAGAACCTGCTCGACCGCGCCCGTCGCGGCGAATTGCAGTTGCGCACCGAGATGGTCGACACCTTCCTGGAAACCAAAGACGTGTTGCATCAACAGTTGAATGCCTACCGCGCCTCCAGTGAACCCGATGCCGAGGCCATGAAGCGCATCTGCGCCGTGCTCCAGCAACTCGCCGCCGAAGGCGACGGTGCGCCGGTGTCCGCCGCGCCGACCTCGCCCTTCGCACCGCCCCCGGCGGCGGCGCCTGCGCCCGCACCTGCGGCGCCGACAGCGGAAGCGGCCCCGGCCGTCGACGCCAGCGGTGCGCCGACCAGCGACATCCCGCCGGGTCAGAAGCGCTTGAAAGTCACGCTCTCCGGTGTGGGCGAAAAAGATCAGGCGTTGCTCGCGGAAGAACTGGGCAACCTCGGCGCCGTTGCCGGTCGCAATACCGTGGGCGACGCACTGCACCTGTGGCTCGACACCACCTGCGACGCCGACGACATCCTCGCCGTGTGCTGCTTCGTGATCGAACCGTCGCAGATCGACGTGCAGGACGCGTCCGCCGTTGCTGCCGCACCCGCCGCACCAGCTGCGCCAGCGGTTGCACCGGCTGCTCCGGCCGCGCCAGTTCAAACCGTCGAAATCTTCGAACCGGCACCCGCTCCGGCCCCGGCGGCTTCGGCACCCATCGAAGTCCCGGCCGCAGCCGCACCGGCAGCACCGCAAGCCGTCGTGCCGCCGGCCGCCGCCGAACCGATCGTCGTTCCGCCTGCTGTCCCGCAAGCCGCCTCGGGCGGTGGTGGTGCGCAGCATCCGCCGGAGAAGCGTGCCGCAGCACCCGCCGCAGGCGGCGCTGCCGGTCACGAGAACAGCTCGATTCGCGTGGGCGTGGAGAAGGTCGACCAGCTCATCAACCTCGTGGGCGAACTGGTGATTACGCAGGCCATGCTCGCGCAGACCGCAAGCAGCCTCGACCCGATGCTCCACGACCGCCTGTTCAACGGCATGGGTCAGCTGGAGCGCAACGCGCGCGACCTGCAAGAAGCGGTGATGTCCATCCGCATGATGCCGATGGACTACGTGTTCTCGCGCTTCCCGCGTCTGGTGCGCGATCTCGCGACCAAGCTCGGCAAGCAGATCGAACTCGTGACGTTCGGTCAGGCGACCGAACTCGACAAGAGCCTGATCGAGCGCATCATCGATCCGCTCACGCACCTGGTGCGTAACAGTCTCGATCACGGCATCGAAACGACGGAACAGCGTCTGGCTTCGGGCAAAGACCCGGTCGGTCAGCTGGTGCTGTCGGCTGCGCATCAGGGCGGCAACATCGTGATCGAAGTGAGCGACGACGGCGCAGGCCTGCGCCGCGAGAAGATTCTCGCCAAGGCGCAGCAGCAAGGCATGAACGTGTCCGAGTCGATGGCGGACGAGGAAGTGTGGCAACTGATCTTTGCGCCGGGCTTCTCTACCGCCGAAGCCGTGACCGACGTGTCGGGCCGTGGCGTGGGCATGGACGTCGTGAAGCGAAACATCCAGCAGATGGGCGGCCACGTGGAGATTCTGTCCACGCGCGGCAAGGGCACCACGATCCGCATCGTGCTGCCGCTCACGCTCGCGATTCTCGACGGCATGTCCGTCAAGGTCGGCCCGGAGATCTTCATCCTGCCGCTGAACTTTGTGATGGAGTCGCTGCAACCGCGTCGCGACGATATCCGCGCGGTGACGGGCGAAGGCCAGGTCGTGCTGGTGCGCGGCGAGTATCTGCCGCTCGTCGAGCTGTACCGCGCGTTCGAAGTGCCCGAGGCGCGCCTCGATCCGACGCAGGGCATCATCGTGATCCTCCAGGCCGAAGGCCGCCGCTTCGCGCTGCTCGTCGACGAGTTGGTCGGTCAGCAGCAAGTCGTGGTGAAGAACCTCGAAACCAATTACCGCCGTATTCACGGTATTTCCGCCGCCACCATCATGGGTGACGGCAGTGTGGCATTGATCGTCGATGTGGCGGCGCTCCAGCGCGGCCAGCGCTCGGCCGCTGCCACCATCTTCAACTGAAGTCGGAGACGCGTTAGATGGACAACCTTTCGCAAGAGCAGGCCGTGTCGCGCCACGCAGGCGCCATGCAGACCGATGGCGACGGTCAGGAATTTCTCGTCTTCACGCTGGGTGAAGAGGAATACGGCATCGACATCCTGAAGGTGCAGGAAATTCGCGGCTACGACGCCGTCACCCGCATCGCGAACGCGCCCGAGTTCATCAAGGGCGTGATCAACCTGCGCGGCATCATCGTGCCGATCGTGGACATGCGCATCAAGTTCCGTCTGGGCCGCGTCGAGTACGACACGCAGACGGTCGTGATCATTCTGAACGTAGCGGGCCGCGTGGTCGGCATGGTGGTCGACGGCGTGTCGGACGTGCTTACGCTCGCACGCGGCGAGATCAAGCCCGCACCGGAGTTCGGCGCACAACTGGCGACCGAATACATCACGGGTCTGGGCACGGTCGAAGGCCGCATGCTGATCCTGATGGACATCGAAAAGCTGATGACCAGCGACGACATGGCACTCATCGAGCGTCTGGGGAGCTAAGCCCGGCTGCGACATTGCCGACGTCGCCCATGTCGGCAGAGTTGCTCATGTACTAACCGCAGGCGGGGCCGAGACACCCGCCGCGTCACCCTTACAGACATAACCCACTCACCCAGTCCACGGAGACCGAGCACGTGCGCGATAACCAGCCCGTCACCCAAAACGAATTCGTCATCGGCGAGCATCAGTATCTGATCTCTCGGACGGATCTCAAGGGGCGGATCACGTATGCCAATCCCGCCTTCGTGGAGGTGAGTGGCTATTCGCGTGATGAACTGCTGGGGGCGCCGCACAACATCGTTCGACATCCCGACATGCCCTCCGAGGCGTTCGGCGATCTGTGGGAGACGATCAAGCGCGGCGACACGTGGACCGGGCTGGTCAAGAACCGCCGCAAGAACGGCGACTTCTACTGGGTGCTGGCCACCGTCACGCCGACGCTCGAAAACAACGCCGTCGTCGGCTACACGTCCGTGCGCGTGCGCCCGGCTGCGGGTGCTACGGCACAGGCCGAAGCGATCTACGCCCGCTTCCGTAACGGACAGGCGGGCAATCTGCGCATTCGCGGCGGTCAGGTCGAGCGCGGCGGCATTGCAGCGCTCGCGCGCCGTGTGCGTCTCGACACGCTGCGCGCACGCCTGACCGGCATCATCGTGCTCGGTGCGATCCTGCTCGCCATCGTCGGTGGCCTGGGGCTGTGGGGCGTGTCGAGCAGCAACGACAAGCTGTTGAAGGTGTACCGCAACGGCATGGTGCCGGTGAGCACGCTCGGCGTCATCGGTCAGAAGCTCGACCGCGACGTGTTGCTGGTCGCCGAAGCCGTCGGCAGTCCGAATCTCGACGCGATGAAGCGCGCCGGTGACGAAATCGCGGGCAGCCTCGACGAAATCAACCGCCAGTGGGCGGAGTACATGAAGACGGTCGACGACAGCACGCGTGCGCAAGCCGAGCGCTTCGATGTGATTCGTCAGCGCTTTACGTCCGACGGCTTGTTGCAGACGGTCGAGATGCTGCGCGTCGGTTCGGCCGAAGGCGCACAACAGACGTACCTCGAAAAAGTGAAACCGGCCTACGGGCCGATGCGCGACGAGCTGAACGCGCTGACGCGTCTTGAACTCACGCAGGCGACCGATCTGTATCAGCAGTCGCAGAAAGAACACACGATCGTGCGTGCGGCGACGGTCGTCGCAGTGCTGGGCGGCATCGTCGTGCTGTTCTTGCTGGGCAGCATCCTGCGTCGTGCGATCAACCATCCGCTGCGCGTCGCCCTCGGTATGTCGAAGCAGATCGCGGCGGGCGACCTCACCGGCAAGGCCGAAGGCGTGGGCCGCGACGAAATCGGCCAGTTGCTGTTCGGCCTGTCGGTCATGAAGAACAGCCTGCTGTCCATCGTCTCCGATGTGCGCGAAGGCATCGAATCGATCAACATCGCCTCGCGTGAAATCGCCGCAGGCAACACGGATCTGTCGGCGCGTACCGAACAACAGGCGGCGTCGCTGGAGCAGACGGCGTCGTCGATGGAGCAGCTGACGGCCACCGTCAAGCAGAACGCCGACAACGCCCGTCAGGCCAGCGCGATGGCCGTGAACGCCTCGGAGATCGCTGCACGTGGCGGTCAGGTGGTGGGCAACGTCGTCGACACGATGCAAGGCATCTCGACGAGCTCGCACAAGATCGTCGACATCATCAGCGTGATCGAAGGCATTGCGTTCCAGACGAACATTTTGGCGCTGAACGCCGCCGTGGAAGCGGCGCGTGCGGGCGAGCAGGGACGTGGCTTCGCTGTGGTCGCAGGCGAAGTGCGCACGCTGGCACAGCGTAGCGCGGCCGCCGCGAAGGAAATCAAAGTGCTCATCGAAGATTCGGTGGGACGCGTGGAAAACGGCTCGTCCCTCGTGGCGCAAGCTGGTCAGACGATGAACGAGATCGTGCAGGCCGTGCAGCGCGTCACCGACATCATGGGCGAGATCTCGGCGGCGTCTGCCGAGCAGTCGAGCGGCATCGAACAGGTCAACCGCGCCGTGACGCAGATGGACGAAGTGACGCAGCAGAACGCGGCGCTCGTGGAAGAAGCGGCGGCAGCGGCGGGATCGCTGGAAGATCAGGCGCATCGTCTGCGCGACGCCGTGTCCGTCTTCCGGGTGGGCGACGCGCTTCAGGCCGCTGGCGCACCGACGGTGCGCCGCGTGGCTAACGGTGCAGGGCAGCAAGTTCAGCAAACGCAAGCCACGGCCGCTGTGCGTCAGGCGGTCGCGAAGCCGGTGGCAGCAGCGTCAGCGGCACCGGTAGCCGCACAGAACAACGCCTGCGCCGCGCCTGCTCGCGCAAGCGCTGGCGGCGCTGCCACGCGAACGGCTACGCGCCGTCCGCAGGCCAGCGCACCCGCAGCCAACGCACAAGAAGATGCGCAGGTGCTGCAACTGGCGGCGCGCCGGGGCAAGGCACAGCCCGACGGCGCGACGGGGTCGTCTTCGAATACGAAGTCGAGCAACGCGGCGAGCGACCCGGGCGACTGGGAAGAGTTTTGACGGTTTGTTGGTGCAAAGAGACGAGATTGTTGTGATGGATCAACCGGCTACGGGCCGGTCTTCACGGGGTAGAGGTCGTTATGTTTAAGAATGTCACCATCCGGGCGCGGCTTACGCTGGCGCTGGGACTCTTCATGGTGCTGCTGGTCGTGGGCGCTGCGGTGGGTCTCGTCTCGCTGCGACAGAGCAATGCGTCGCTGCAAGAGATCTACACGAACGACATGGCATCGGCGCGATCGCTGGCACAGACCACGATCTCGACGTTGGGCGCACGCGTGACGCTCTCGCGCATCGAGTTCATCGCCGATCCGACTGAGATCAAGTCGGCGATCGACAGTGTGCGCAACAACCTCAAGAAGGCCGACGATTCGTGGGCAAGCTACGCCGCTTTGCCGATGAACGACGGCGAGAAGGCACTCGCCGACGCCGTCATCGCGGCACGCGGCAAGGTCAACAACGACGGCATCCTCCCCGCGCTTAAGGCCATCGAATCGGGCGACATCCCCGACTTCCATGCCAAGACGGTGATGGACGTGCCGCGCCTGTTCGCCGACTACACGAAGGCGATGACCGCGCTGGCCGACTTGCAGGTCAAGAACGCCGAAGACCGTTATCTGGCCGCACAGGCCCGCTACACGATGGTGATGTGGATGGTCGGCATCGGTCTGGGCCTCGGCCTGATCGTCGGCATCATCACGCAGATCACGCTCACGCGCGCCATCGTCGGCCCGATCGACGACGCGATCCGTCACTTCGAGAAGATCGCCGGTGGTGACCTCACGCAACGCATCGACGTGTGGAACGAGACCGAGACGGGACGCCTGTTCAAGGGCGTGAAGCACATGCAGGACAGTCTTGTGCGCACCGTGGCGGAAGTTCGCTCGGGCACCGAGTCGATTACGTCGGCGGCACAGCAGATTGCCGCAGGCAACACCGATCTGTCGGCGCGTACCGAACAGCAGGCGGCATCGCTGGAAGAAACCGCGTCGTCGATGGAGCAACTCACGGCGACCGTGCGCCAGAACGCGGATAACGCGCGTCAGGCCAGCCAACTGGCGGTGAATGCTTCGGAAATCGCCACGCGTGGCGGTCAGGTCTCCGGCCAGGTCGGCGAGACGATGGACGGCATTTCGACCAGCTCGAACAAGATTGTCGACATCATCAGCGTGATCGACGGCATCGCGTTCCAGACGAACATCCTCGCGCTGAACGCTGCGGTGGAAGCGGCGCGTGCAGGCGAACAAGGTCGCGGCTTCGCCGTGGTCGCGGGCGAAGTGCGCACGCTGGCACAGCGCAGCGCGGCCGCCGCGAAGGAAATCAAGGCGCTGATCGAAGATTCGTCGCGTCGCGTGCAGGACGGCACGGCGCTCGTCGCACAGCAAGGCCACACGATGAACGAGATCGTGCAGGCCGTGAAGCGCGTGACGGACATCATGGGCGAGATCTCGGCAGCGTCTGCCGAGCAGTCGAGCGGCATCGAGCAGGTCAACCGCGCGATCACGCAGATGGACGAAGTGACGCAGCAGAACGCTGCGTTGGTGGAAGAAGCGGCAGCGGCCGCCGGTTCGCTGGAAGAGCAGGCCAATCGTCTGAAGACGACGGTCTCGGTGTTCCGTGTGGACGCCAGCCAGGTCGCGACGGGCTACGCAGCCCCGGCGCTGGCGGCGCTCCCGTCGGCAGCCCCTGCCGCGCGCCCGACGCCGGTGAAGAAGAAGGCCGCAGCCCCCGCCGCATCGGCAGCACCGGCGTCGGCCGCTGCACCGAAGGCGGCGCCCGCACCGGCACCGCTGCGCAAGCCTGCACCGGCTGCTGCTGCACCGGCCGCTTCCCGCACGGGCACGGACGACGCAAACGGCGATTGGGAAACCTTCTGATCGTATGACGAGACGGTTGCCGTCGTGCCTCAATGCACGCGGCAACAAAGCAGTACCTATAGGAACGGTGCACGCACCTCGCCCGGCGACTCAGTACCGCCGGGCACCCCGAGGGGCGTGTCGGCAAGTGGCAACAATCGGTAAGACAAAGCCGTCGTGCGCACTGCATCTCATGCAGCGCCACGGCAGGCGGGTAGTGGAGGTCACATCATGATGCAGTTGAGTCTCAAGGCAAAACTCTGGTCGGCGCTCGCGCTTATGTGGCTGGGGCTTTTGATTCTCGGTGGCTGGGCTGCCTTTCACGAGCGCAGCACGATGATGTCGGAGCGGCGCGCGGCAGTGGAAAACGTCGTCACGAGTGCCGATGGCATTCTGCGCGACTACGCCGCGCAGGCAGCGGCCGGGAAGATCACCGTCGACGAGGCGAAACAACAGGCCATGGCGCGACTGAAAGTCATGCGCTACGGCGAAGGCGGCAACGGCTATGTGGTGATCTTCAACACCAAGCCGGTCGTCCTCATGCATCCGACACTCGCGGATCTGGTGAACAGAGACGTCTCCAACTACAAGGATACGAACGGCAAGCTGCTCTTCGTCGAAATGGCCCGTGTGGCCAAGGATAAGGGCACCGGCTTCGTCGACTACTACGGCCGTATCGCGGGCAGCGACAAGCGCATGGCCAAAGTCTCGTTCGTGAAATACTTCGCGCCCTGGGACTGGGGTCTGATGAGCGGCGTGTACGTGCAGGACGTCGATGAGGCGTTCTACGCCACGCTCATTCGCTTCGGCATTGCACTTCTGCTGATCGGCGGCATTGTGACGGCGGCGATGCTCGTGATCATCCGCAACGTACAGCGCAGCCTCGGTGGCGAGCCGGAGTACGCGGCGGGCATCGCGCATCGCATCGCCAGCGGCGATCTCCACAGCCACGTGAACGTGGCCCCGGGCGACACGCACAGCCTGCTTTACGCCATGCAACGCATGCAGCACACGTTGGCCGAGACCATCTCGCAGATCCGTCAGGGGACCGAGTCGATCACCACGGCGGCGCACGAGATCGCGGCAGGCAACACCGATTTGTCGGCCCGTACCGAACAGCAGGCCGCGTCGCTGGAAGAAACCGCTTCGTCGATGGAGCAGCTCACGGCAACCGTGCGTCAGAACGCCGACAACGCGCGTCAGGCCAGCCAGTTGGCGGTGAATGCATCGGAAATCGCCACGCGTGGCGGCGAAGTCTCGGGGCAGGTCGGGGCGACGATGGACGGCATCTCCACTAGCTCGAACAAGATCGTCGACATCATCGCCGTGATTGACGGCATCGCTTTCCAGACGAACATCCTCGCGCTCAACGCCGCAGTGGAAGCGGCGCGTGCGGGCGAACAGGGTCGTGGCTTCGCCGTGGTCGCAGGCGAAGTGCGCACGCTGGCGCAGCGCAGCGCGTCGGCCGCCAAGGAAATCAAGGCGCTGATCGAAGACTCGTCGCGCCGCGTGCAGGACGGCACGGCGCTCGTGACGCGTCAGCGTCAGACCATGGAAGAGATCGTGCAGGCGGTCAAACGCGTGACGGACATCATGGGCGAGATCTCGGCGGCATCTGCCGAGCAGTCGAGCGGCATCGAACAGGTCAATCGCGCGGTGACGCAGATGGATGAGGTGACGCAGCAGAACGCGGCGCTCGTGGAAGAAGCGGCGGCTGCCGCCGGCGCGATGGAGTCGCAGGCGCAGGAGCTGCGCGCGGCCGTGTCCGTCTTCCAGACGAGCGCAGGGGCAGGTGCGGGGAGCGTGCATGCGATTGGCACGTCCCGGCGCGAGCCGGCGGCACAGCCGCTGGCCCGTGCGGCATAAGGCGGCATAAGACATAACCGCTGTCCGACGTAATTCGACGCAACCGAGACATCATGACCGATTCGCGCAACACCTCGCATCTGACGCGTCGCGGCGGCTCCGGCCCCGATGGCGACGCGGGTTCGCGCAGCGCGGATTTCGCGCGCGCCAGTGGCGCCGCCCTGTCGGGCGAGCGCGACTTTGCGTTCTCGCTGGCCGACTTCAGCCGTATTCGCAATCTGATCTACCAGCGCGCCGGGATTGCGCTGGCGGAGCACAAGCGCGAAATGGTCTATAGCCGCATCGCGCGACGTCTGCGTGCGCTGGGCATGACGAGCTTTACCGAATACCTCGACATGCTCGAAGCCGACACCGGCGACAGCGAGTGGGAGTCGTTCACCAACGCGCTGACGACGAACCTCACGTCGTTCTTTCGCGAGTCGCACCATTTCCCGCTGCTCGCCGATTTCGTGCGCAATCGCCCCAAGCCGATCTCGGTGTGGTGCTGCGCGGCGTCGACCGGCGAAGAGCCGTATTCGATCGCGATGACGCTGGTCGACACGCTCGGCTCGCGCCCCAACGCCACGGTGCTGGCCACCGACGTCGACACGCAGGTCCTGGCCCGCGCGTCGGCCGCCGTCTACAACGGCGAGCAGACCGGCAAGATCTCGCAGGAACAGCTGCGCAAGCATTTCCTGCGCGGCACAGGTGCGAACTCGGGGAAGATCAAGGTGCGTCCCGAATTGCAGCAACTGGTGACGTTCGAGCCGCTCAACCTGCTCGCGCCGTCGTGGCAGATCGGCGGGCCGTTCGACGTGATCTTCTGCCGCAACGTGATGATCTATTTCGACAAGGCCACGCAGGCGCGCATTCTCGAGCGCTTCGTCCCCTTGCTCAAACCGGACGGCCTGCTGTTCGCCGGGCATTCGGAGAACTTCACTTATGTAAGCCGGGCGTTCCGTCTGCGTGGTCAGACGGTGTACGAACTGGCAGGCGCTGGAGCACGGGGAGCCTGACATGGCAGCACAGCCATTGGCCGAAGCACTCGCGACCAACCACTACTTCGACAATGCGTTCAATACGCAGGCGGTGAAGCTGCTGCCGTCGGAGTATTTCGTCACGACCGAAGACATCATGCTCGTGACGGTGCTCGGTTCGTGCGTGGCCGCCTGCGTGCGTGACAGCGTCACCGGCATCGGCGGCATGAACCACTTCATGCTGCCGGACGATGGCGAGAGCGAGCGCGATCGGCTACTCTCTGCGTCCATGCGCTACGGCGCATACGCGATGGAAATGCTCATCAATGAGCTGATCAAGCTCGGCGCACGGCGCGAGCGTCTGGAGGCGAAGGTCTTCGGCGGCGGCGCGGTGCTCGCGGGCATGACCACCCTAAATATCGGCGATCGCAACGCGAACTTCGTGTTGCGCTATCTCGAGATGGAGCAGATTCGCGTGACGGCGCAGGATCTGCTCGGGCCGCATCCGCGCAAGGTGTGCTTTTTGCCGCGCACCGGGCGGGTGATGGTCAAGAAGCTGGGCGACCGGGGCGATCCGGCCATCGCCCAGCGGGAACAGGCGTACGCGCAGCGTCTGCGCGCACGCGAAGTACGGGGCTCCGTAGAACTCTTTGCGCCACCGGCCAGAAATGCCAAGCCTCGGCCGGGGCCTGACAACCGAAAAATGGAGGAGGCTTGAGCGAACCAATCAAAGTCCTGTGCGTGGACGATTCCGCACTTGTGCGCAGCCTGATGACCGAGATCATCAATGCGCATCCGGACATGACCGTAGTGGCGACCGCACCCGACCCGCTTGTGGCGCGCGATCTGATCAAGCAGCACAACCCGGACGTGCTCACGCTCGACGTCGAAATGCCGCGCATGGACGGGCTGGACTTCCTTGAGAAGCTCATGCGCCTGCGCCCGATGCCGGTGCTCATGGTGTCGTCGCTGACCGAGCGTGGCTCGGAAGTCACGATGCGTGCGCTCGAACTCGGCGCGGTCGATTTCGTGACGAAGCCGCGACTGGGTATTCGTGACGGCATGCTCGAATACGGCGAGATGATCGCCGACAAAATTCGTGCGGCCGCCCGTGCCCGTGTGCGCAGCGCCCCGCCCAAGAGCGCGGCTCCGGTGGCGGTGGAAGCCGCGCCGATGCTGCGCAATCCGCTCGTGTCGACGGAAAAGCTGATCATCATCGGCGCGTCGACGGGTGGCACGGAAGCGATTCGCGAAGTGCTCGTGCCGATGCCGCCGGACGCACCGGCGATTCTCATCACGCAGCACATGCCGGCGGGCTTCACCAAGTCGTTTGCGCAACGCCTGAACGGGCTGTGCCGCATTACGGTGAAGGAAGCCGAGCACGGTGAGCGTGTGTTGCCGGGCCACGCCTACATTGCACCGGGCGGCGACACCCACCTGCAACTCTCGCGCAGCGGCGCGAACTACGTGGCACTGCTCGATCCGGCACCGCCGGTGAATCGACATCGTCCGTCGGTCGATGTATTGTTTCGCTCCGCGGCCGTGCATGCCGGACGTAACGCCATCGGCGTGATTCTCACGGGCATGGGCCGCGACGGTGCGGCCGGTCTGGTCGAGATGCGCCGTGCCGGTGCGCACACGTTCGCGCAGGACGAAGCGAGCTGCATCGTGTTCGGCATGCCGCGCGAAGCCATTGCCATGGGCGGCGCGGAAGAAGTGGTGCCGCTGCACGAGATGGCCCGAAAAGTGCTTCATCAGGTCGCGAAATTCGGCGAACGCACGCAACGGGTATAGTTCGGCTTTTGGCGTTGTTTTTGGCTTGTTTTCGCCGTATGGTCCGCAACGATTTGCGTTCACACTCAGGGCACTGAGTGATGGCGGAACTTGCCCCTGAATATTGTCGGCCCCCCAAAGGGGGACCGGCAGAATTGGAGTGATGATGGTAGACAAGAACATGAAATTCCTGGTCGTCGACGATTTTCCGACGATGCGCCGCATTGTGCGAAACCTGCTCAAGGAGCTGGGTTTCTCCAATGTCGACGAAGCGGAAGACGGTGTGGCGGCGCTGGCCAAGCTGCGCGGCGGTAGCTTTGAATTCGTAGTGTCCGACTGGAACATGCCGAACATGGACGGCCTGACGATGCTCCAGACGATCCGTGCCGACCCGAACCTGGCCAAGCTGCCGGTGCTGATGGTCACGGCCGAAGCCAAGAAGGAAAACATCATCGCCGCTGCCCAGGCCGGTGCGAGCGGGTATGTGGTCAAGCCGTTCACGGCTGCGACCCTCGATGAGAAGCTGGGCAAGATCTTCGAAAAAATGGAAAAAACGGGGGCCTGAACGTGACCCACGAGTCGAGCACTGAATGGCCGGCTGAGCCGGGCGGCGCTTACGTGACCGGCGAGGCCGATCCGGCGGAGCGCATGCTGATGCGCATCGGGCAGTTGACGCGCATGCTGCGCGACAATCTGCGCGAACTCGGTCTGGACAAGCAACTGGAGCAGGCGGCGGAGGCGATTCCCGATGCCCGCGACCGTCTGAACTACGTCGCGACCATGACGGAACAGGCGGCCGTGCGGGCGCTGACGGCCATCGAACTGGCCAAGCCCATTCAGGACCGTCTCGAAGCGGACGCCAATGCGCTCGACGCGCGCTGGGCCAAGTGGTTCGACCAGCCGCTGGAACTCGAAGACGCGCGTCAGCTCGTCACCGAGACCCGCACCTACCTGCGTCGCGTGCCGGACGACACCCGCGCGACCAACAACCATCTGATGGAAATCATGATGGCGCAGGACTTCCAGGATCTGACCGGGCAGGTCATTAAGAAGATCATGGAAGTGGTGCAGGAGATCGAGAGCCATCTGCTCCAGACGCTGCTCGAGAACATGCCGCCCGAGAAGCGCAAGGAAGCCGAAGACTCGCTGCTCAACGGGCCGCAGGTCAAAAAGGAAGGCCGCACCGACATCGTGGCCGATCAGGGACAGGTCGACGACCTGCTCGCCAGCCTCGGTTTCTGACCCCGCCGCCAGCCGCGCCCCGGCTGGCGGAATCGCGCTTGCGCGAAATACCGCCCAATCCCGCCTCTATTCCCCCCTTTGTGACTTGACGGTTACGGCCATAATCGGTCGCGATAGGGTGGGTTCGTCCGCCCGCTGTGGATAGGGCATGGCTGAGGAAAGCGATCTCGAAAAGTCGGAATCACCCACTCCCCGGCGTCTGGAGAAGGCGCGCGAGGAAGGGCAGGTCGCGCGTTCGCGCGAGCTTTCGACGTTCGCCCTGCTGGCCGCCGGTGTCGCCGGGATGTGGATGACGGCCGACCGTATCTCGCAGGGATTCGCCCAGTTGATGCGCCACGGCATGCAGTTCGAGCCGGGCACGGCGATGGACACGCGCCGCATGCTGTCGTACGCAGCGCACTCGGGCGCGGACGCCCTCATGGTCATCGCACCGCTCTTCGTCGCCCTCGTGATCGCGGCCATCGTCGCACCGATGGCGCTGGGCGGCTGGCTGTTCACCACCAAATCGCTCGCCCCCAACTTCGGCCGCCTGAACCCGCTCAAGGGGCTGGGCCGCATGTTCTCGACGCAGGGGCTGGTCGAGCTGGTCAAGGCCGTGGCCAAGACCGTGCTCGTGGGCGGCGTGGCGTACTGGGCTATCGCCCGCGACAAAGAAGCCGTGATGGGCCTCATGACGCAGTCGCCGCGCGTGGCGCTGCCGTACGTCGGCGAGATGATCGTGGTGTGCTGCGCGTTTATCGTGGCGTCGCTGCTGCTGGTGGCGGCCATCGATATCCCGTTCCAGCTGTGGCAGCACTACAAGAAGCTGCGCATGACCAAAGAGGAAGTGCGTCAGGAAAACAAGGAAACCGAGGGCGATCCACACGTCAAGGCACAGATCCGTCAGTTGCAGCGTCAGGCTGCACGCCGTCGCATGATGCAGGACGTGCCCAAGGCCGACGTGATCGTGACGAACCCGACGCACTTTGCAGTCGCCCTCGAATACAAGGACAACATGCGCGCGCCGCGTGTGCTCGCCAAGGGCACCGATCTGGTCGCGCAGCGTATCCGTGAGATGGGGGCAGAGCACCGCATCCCGATCCTCGAAGCCCCGCCGCTGGCCCGTGCGCTGCATCGTCACGTGGAAATCGGTCACGAAATCCCGGCCACGCTGTACACGGCCGTGGCCGAAGTGCTGGCGTGGGTCTTCCAGCTTCGCCGCTGGCGTACCGAGGGGGGCATCGAGCCGCTGACCCCGTCGGATCTGCCCGTGCCGACTGAGCTCGACGCGCCCCGGCGCCTCGGGTCGAAACGAGTGTAACGAATGAACCTCAACCCTCGCGCGAACCAGCTATTGCGTGCGTCGCAACTGCTCCTCGGCGGCAACTTGAAGTCGCTCGCCGCGCCGGTGCTGATCATCATGATTCTGGGCATGATGATCCTCCCGCTGCCGCCGTTCATCCTGGATCTGTTGTTCACGTTCAACATCGCCCTCGCGGTGATGGTGCTGCTGGTGTCCATGTACACGCAGAAGCCGCTCGACTTCGCGGCATTCCCGAGCGTGCTGCTGTTCTCCACGCTGCTGCGTCTGTCGCTGAACGTGGCGTCCACGCGTGTGGTGCTGCTCGAAGGCCACACTGGCCCGGACGCTGCCGGTAAGGTGATCGAGGCGTTCGGTCACTTCCTGGTGGGTGGCAACTACGCCGTCGGTATCGTGGTGTTCATCATCCTCGTGGTCATCAACTTCATGGTGATTACGAAGGGCGCGGGGCGTATCGCGGAAGTGGGCGCACGCTTTACCCTGGACGCCATGCCGGGTAAGCAGATGGCCATCGACGCCGACCTGAACGCCGGTCTGATCGGGGAAGAGGAAGCGCGCACCCGTCGTAAGGTGATTGCGCAGGAAGCCGACTTCTACGGCTCGATGGACGGTGCGTCCAAGTTCGTGCGCGGCGACGCGGTCGCTGGCCTGTTGATCATGCTGATCAACATCATCGGCGGGCTGATCGTCGGCGTGGTCCAGCACAATCTGGATCTCGCGACCGCCGCCAAGAACTACACGCTGCTGACCATTGGTGACGGTCTCGTCGCGCAGATCCCGGCGCTGGTGATCTCGACGGCCGCCGGTGTGGTGGTGTCGCGTGTGGCCACCGACGAAGACGTCGGCCAGCAGGTCGTCTCGCAACTCTTCAACAACCCGCAGGTGCTGGGCATCACGGCCGCGATTCTGGGCTTGATGGGCCTGATCCCGGGCATGCCGCACTTCGCCTTCCTGCTGCTCGCGCTGGGTCTCGGCGCACTGGCCCGCTGGCAGTTCCGCAAGGCAGCTGCCGCCAAGGTGCAGGCAACGCGTCCGACGCCGGTCGCGGCGACCGCAGCGCCCGAAGTGGCGGAAGCGTCCTGGGACGACGTGGCGCTGGTCGATCCGCTGGGGCTGGAAGTCGGCTATCGCCTGATCCCGCTCGTCGACCGCAATCAGGACGGCGAACTGCTCAAGCGTATTAAGGGCATCCGCAAGAAGTTCGCGCAGGAGATCGGTTTCCTGGCGCCGGTGGTGCACATCCGCGACAACCTGGAACTGCGTCCGAATCAGTACCGCATCACGCTTAAGGGCGTGATCATCGGCGAAGGCGAAGCGTACCCGGGCCAACTGCTGGCCATCGATCCGGGGCAGGTCAGTGCACCGCTGCAAGGCACGCCGACGCGCGATCCGGCCTTCGGTCTGCCCGCCACGTGGATCGACGTCGGCCAGCGCGATCAGGCACAGGCGTACGGCTACACCGTGGTCGATGCCGGTACGGTCGTGGCGACCCACCTGAATCACCTGATTAACGCGCACGCCCACGAATTGCTGGGACGTCAGGAAGTGCAGCAGCTTATCGAGCGCATCGGCAAGGACGCGCCGAAGCTCATCGAAGACCTGGTGCCGAAGACCATCGCGCTCACCACGTTGCAGAAGGTGTTGCAGAACCTGCTCGAAGAGCAGGTGCCGATTCGCGACATGCGTACCATCATCGATACCATCGCCGAGCATGGCGCACGCGTGCAGGATCCGTACGACCTCACGGCGCTGGTGCGCCTGTCGCTGGGTCGCGCGATCACGCAGAGCGTGTTCCCGGGCAGTGGCGATCTGGAAGTCGTGGGGCTCGACGCCAATCTCGAACGAATTCTCACGCAGGCGTTGTCGGCCGGCGGCGGCACCGGTCTGGAGCCGGGCCTCGCCGATACGCTGTTGCGTGAAACCCAGGCAGCCGTGACGCGTCAGGAGCGTCAGGGTCTGCCGTCGGTATTGTTGGTTCAACATCCGCTGCGTTCGCTGCTCTCGCGCTTCCTGCGCCGCAGCCTGCCGCAGCTCAAGGTTTTGTCGTATGCGGAAGTGCCAGACACCCGTAACGTGAAAATGACGGCACTCATCGGAGGTCAAGCGTGAAGATTCGGAAATTCTTTGCGGGCACGTGCCGCGACGCACTGCGCCAGATTCGCGAGGAAATCGGACCCGACGCGGTCGTATTGTCCAATCGCTCGGTCGCCAACGGCGTCGAGATCGTGGCGTTGGCGGAAGAGGATCTGGACGCGCTCGCGGGTGGCGACATGCCGACGCATCGGCCGCGTCCCCGTCCTGCCGCACCGGCCCCGGCACCCGTGGCGAGTCCTGCCACCGCCGCGAACGACATCGCCGCGACCAGCGCCTTCGCGCAGTCGATGATGGGCGAGTTGCAAAGCATGCGCGGGTTGCTCGAAGAGCAGGTCGCAGGTCTTGTGTGGAACGACAAGCAACGTCGTTCCCCGGCACAGGGCGAGATTCTGCGCACGTTGCTCGCGGCGGGTTTCTCGGCGCAGCTCGGCCGGGCGTTGCTGGAGCATCTACCGGAAGGCAGCGACCGCGAGAACGGTCTGGACTGGGTGAAGAACGCGCTCAGGCGCAATCTGCCCATCATGCCGAACGAAGACGAATTGATGGATCGCGGCGGCGTGTATGCGCTCATGGGGCCGACTGGCGTGGGCAAGACCACGACCACGGCCAAGCTCGCGGCGCGTTGCGTGATGCGTCACGGCGCGGAGAAGCTCGCACTGCTTACGACCGACAGTTATCGTATCGGCGGCCATGAGCAGCTGCGCATCTACGGCAAGATTCTGGGCGTGACGGTGCATGCGGTGAAGGACGCGACGGATCTGCGTCTGGCGCTGACCGAACTGCGCAACAAGCACATGGTGCTGATCGACACGGTCGGCATGAGCCAGCGTGACCGCACGGTGCCGGAGCAGGTGGCGATGCTGTGCGGGGCGGAGACGCCGGTGCAGCGTCTGCTGTTGCTCAATGCCACGAGCCACGGCGACACGCTCAACGAAGTGGTGCACGCCTATCGCAGCGCGAGCGCCGAGGGCGGTGGCGACCTCGCCGGGTGTATTCTGACGAAACTCGACGAGACGACCAACCTGGGTTCGGTGCTCGACACGGTGATTCGTCACCGTCTGCCGGTGCATTACGTCTCGACGGGGCAGCGCGTACCGGAGAACCTGCACGTGGCGGACCGACAGTTCCTTATCGATACGGCGCTGTCTGCGCCGGTGACGGGTTCGCCGTTCGTGCCGTCCGAGGAAGATTTGCCGGCAGTGGTGCGCGGGGTCGATCCCAACTACAGCGGGCTGTTTGCGCCCGCACAACCTTCAGGCGAGGCCTGCTTTGGTTAAACTCGTACTCGATCAAGCTGAGGGGCTGCGCCGACTGGTGGCGCGCCATACCACGCGCATCGTCGCGGTGGTAGGAAGTGCGCCTGAAGCCGGTCAGACGAGTGTTGCGTTGAATCTGGCCAGCGCGCTGGCTCATCACGGTCAGGATGTCGTGCTGGCCGACGAGAGCGGCCATGCAGCGCCGGCGCTCGGTCTGCCGTTGCGAGGCGACATCCACGATGTGCTGGCGGGGCGCGTTTCGCCCGACGCGGTGCGTGTGCAAACGCGCGACAACGTGGTGCTGGTGCCGGTGGCGCATCGGCATCCCGAGCGCATCGATCCGCAGCGTGCGCTGCCGGTGCTGACCCTTGGCGAGCCGGACGTCGTGATCGTCGACTGCACGCACGCCGGTGGTGTGCTGAGTCCGTTGGCAGCGCATGCGCACGACGTGCTGGTGGTGCTCGGGTGTGAACCGGCGTCGATTACGGGCGCGTACTCGTGGATTAAGCAGGCGCATTACGAATATGCGCTGGCGCAGTTCCGGGTGTTGGTGAACCGGACGGAGGATATGGAGGCACGCGTCGTGTGCCGCAATCTGGCCACGACGGCGAGTCGTTATCTGGCGGTGTCGCTGGAGTTGGCCGGGCATGTGCCGTCGGACCGTCAGGTCATGCGGGCGCGGCAATTGACGCGCACTGTGGTCGATGCGTTTCCGATGGCGCCGGCGGCGGTGGCTTACCGTCAGTTGGCCGCGCAGGTGATGCATTGGCCGTTGGCCATTCGGGACACGGGACCGGCGGCGTTGGGTGCCGGGATCGGTCAGGTGGGCGATTGCGGCGGCGATCGCGGTGCCGAGATGACGCATGGCGTGGGCGCGGTGAGCGCGCACACGGCCTGAGCGTCACGGCACGCGTCGAGAGGAAGCGGAGGGAAACATGTATACCGCGCGCGGGAAGGTCGACACGAACGACACGCTGACCCAATACGCGCCGTTGGTGCGCCGCCTGGCGCTGCAATTGATGGCGAAGCTGCCGGCGAGCGTTGAATTGGAAGATCTGATTCAGGCTGGCATGCTGGGGCTGCTCGATGCGGCGAACCGGTATCAGGAGACGCAGGGCGCGCAGTTCGAAACGTACGCGAGCCAGCGCATTCGCGGGGCGATGCTTGACGAGTTGCGCGAGCTGGACTGGGCATCGCGTGGCATTCGCAAGACGGCGCGCGAGATCGAGAAAGCGGTGCAGCGACTGGAGCAGCGGCTGGGACGGGGTCCGTCCGAGAGCGAGATTGCGGGCGAGATGTCGATCGGGCTGACCGAGTATCAGCAGATGCTGCAGGACGTGCACGGCTGCCAGCTGATCTATTACGAAGATTTCGAATCGGCGGACGAAGAGCCGTTCATCGACCGCATTTGCGCGGACCCGGGTGCGGATCCGTTGACGATGCTGCTTGATGAAGGTTTGCGCGGCGGCGTGGTGGACGCCATCGATCGTCTGCCGGAGCGCGAGAAGTTGCTGATGAGTCTTTACTACGAGCAGGGTCTGAACCTGCGCGAAATCGGCGCCGTGCTCGAAGTCAGCGAGTCACGTGTGTGTCAGTTGCACAGCCAGGCGATCTCGCGCTTGCGCGCGACGCTGCGTGAGAAGGCTTGGACTTCGGCGAATTAAGGCGCTTTGTGTATTGAAAGGGTGCTCTCGACAGATTCGACGATCTGCTCGGGAGTCGCCATAGCGGCGGGGCCAAAATCCCCGCCCGCTAACCACTTCTCTCTCGGCGGTATCACGCCAACATCCCAAGACTTAAGCAGCTCAAGTTGCTTTTCCGTTAGCGGGTGCTCCCACATATATTTGTTCATCGAGGGAGCCACCAGTAATGGTTTTGACTTCACTTGCCACGCCCGGTACGTGGTTGTCAGCAGATTGTCGCAAATGCCGGATACCAGCTTCCCCAGGGTGTTGGCCGTCAACGGGGCGATGACGAAGAGATCCGCCCAGTTTCTCAGCGTGATGTGCAGGATCTGATCGCCGCGCTGGCGCCATGTATACCAATCGTCGTCATCGGTGTGAACGTCAGTCATTCGTCTTGCCGTGGCGAGATCGAAAAATGCTAGCGACGGCGTGGAGGCCACGACTTGGACGTCATACGTCAACGCTAGCAACTCGACGAGTTGGATCGTATCTTTCGCACCGATGCTGCCAGTCGTGCCCAGAAGGATTCGCCTTTGCATCACCTCGCCCTCCTGTTCTTATGAGCTTTGTACAAACCATACAGGCTGATCGACGCCCAGAAGCCTTCGATCAGCATCGAGGCTGGATTCGGGTGGTAGATCAGCGAGTAAACAATCATTAGCGATCCAGCCAGATTGAATGCCGAATATTTGTACGATGTCGTGCTGAGCGTCCCGTGCAGATTTAGAAAGTAGGCAATGACTACGGTCAGCGCACCCGCAATGCCAATGACGTCGGAGGCATTTATTGATGTCATGTCAGATGGGGGCCGCGATTTTCTTTTCGAACGGAGAAACTGACCCGGCCGTCAGTTGGATCGCATCGGTCCATCCACGCGAAGCGTGAATCGTGACGTTTGCGCTGTCCGATAGTTCGTTTTGAATGATCAGGTCACATCGAATGGGTTCTAACGACTCGAAAAAGTCGTCGACAATCGACCAACAGGCCTGTTCGAGTGTCATCGCGAGTCCTGCGTATCTGGAGAGGTATTCCTGAAACGAAAAGAACTCGACGAGTTGTCTGCGCGGGTGATATCTGAATTTCAGCCGAGCGACATTCTGTTCAGATGGATGAAGATGTTCATTCGTGCGAAATGCGGGTACATCGAAGGTGACTTCGTAGGCGCGCATACGGGCCTGTTGCCTAATGACGTTCGGAATGACGACGAATTCGTGATCAATGTTCATAGTGCCTCCGATCAAGTCCAATAGCGTTGAGGGATTGGCGAGTTTGCCCTCAACCGAGAGGTGTTGAACGGACGATATGGTGTGGATCGATTCGTGTTTGCCGTGGCACGCTTCGCCGGAGGGGGGCCTCGTGAGTCGTCGGGTCCGACCGCCGAAGCATGTTTTCGGACGGTGCCTAAGCTGGGGAACGAAGTTGGAGAGTGCCGCGTGTGCGGGTGCACAGCCAGGCGATCTTCGCGCTTGCGCGCAACGCTGCGTGAGAAGGCTTGGACTTCGGCGCGTTGAACGGTAGCAAGGCTCGAAAGAATCCCTCGAATGCATTTGGCTTCGAGGGATTTTCTATTGCCCGAGGATCCGTCGGCAGATTTTTCGGACAATGGCTGCTTGAATGAATGGTGCTGATTTTGCCACCATTCCGGAATGGACACGAATCACTACACTTACTACCTGGCTTGGTCGTCGGAAGATGGCGAGCATGTCGGTCGATGCGCAGAATTCCCCGCCTTATCCTGGCTGAGTGCAACCCCGGACGAGGCGCTGGAGGGTATTCGGAAGACGGTCTGCGAAGTCGTCGACGATATGCGGACGAACGGTGAAGCGGTCCCGGAAGCGCGCCAGAGTTAAGCCGTAACACTCCCCCCGCTAGAACGCGGGGTGGTGCGGCCGTCGGGGCCGTAGAGGGGAGTGTTGTTGCCCGGGCCGTAGAGGACGTTCAGGGCTTGCTGAGTGTACGTCAGGCGGGTGTTGATGAGCAGGCCGTTCGTGTCGTTCGCGCGCTTGGCCTCGGCGGCAGCCGCAAGCAGTGCCTTCCACGCCGTGTCGACCTTGGGATCGGCTGCTGCTGCTGCCGTCGCGCCTGCTTCGTCAGGCGAGTAGCCCAACGCTTTCAACTGCGCATCGCGCTCACGACCGAGAGCGGACAGTTCCGCCACGGCGCGCGTCTTGCGTTCGGTCAGATCCGGCAACGCGTCGAGCGTGCCGTTGACCAATGCCTGCTGTTCTTCCCCGAGCAATGTCGAAAACGTGCCGATAGCGGCCGTTTCAGCAGTCAGGGCGTTCAGCAGGGCATCGGTGGTCATGACTTCGATTGCGCAGAGAGCAAATCGCGTGCGGTCGAGATCAGACCGTCCGCAATCTTGGAGGTATCAATAGCCAACTGGCCGTTAGCGATCGCCGCCTTGATCTGCTCGACCTTCGCGACGTCGATGTCGGCCGTGCCGCTGGCTGCCAGTTTTTCCTGCAAGGCACGCATCTCCGACGACAAGGCGCTCGTGCTCACGCTGGCACCGCCAGTGCTTGCAGCAGGTGCCGCCGCAGCGTCGCTATTCACAGCGCCGGCCGTCGTCCGATCCGTCGTCGCCTTGCTCGCGCCGACACCAGTCAGCGGATTGGCGGGTGGTTCGATTTTCATGTGCTTTCCCCAGAAACCTGCCTGTGTAACGGCATTATCCGCCATAACTTTAGGCAAGTAACATCCTGTTACCAGTTCAAGTGCCCGGGTGATTTCAGCGAATACTTAACGTAAGTAAGCGGTTACTTCTGTCGCTTTCTTCCTATTTCTTACAGCGCAACTTCGACTTCGACGTTGCCATTTTTCCCTGACTTCACGGTGCCGCTGACGACTTGTCCGGCACGCGTGCGCACCTGCACGGGATCGCCTGCGCTGGCGCGTGAGAGCACCTGACCTTCCGTGCTCACTTCAAAACCCGAACCCCGCGAGACCACGCGCACGGTTTGTCCCTGCTGGACGGCAATCGCACTGCGCAGCAGGTCGGAGCGGATCGGCAGCCCCGAGGTAATCCGGTTCACGGCCACCGTGCCGACGATCTGACCGGCATCGGTCGCGACCGTGCGCGGCAACAGCGTGAGATCGCCCTGACGCGGCGACAGATCCGTCGGCCCGATGGTCTCGCCCGGATTGATCTGGCGTGCGGCGACGAAATACGTGGCGTTGATGCTCACGCGCGCTTGCAGATACAGCGTCCACGGACGCTCCCCCGCACACCGCACGCCCACACTGGTCGTGCCCCAAAGGCGCGCACCCGGCGGCAGGAACGGCTCAAGTGCCGCGCACGCAGGCATGCGGTCCGAGACCGATTCGCCCACGGTGATGTTGACCTGACCGGGCAAGCCGGTGGTCTGCTCACGCAGGAAGCGCTCGGCGGTTTGCCGGATCACCTGCGTGTTCTGGAATTGGGATGCCTGAGGTTGCGGCTGGGGTTGCACAGGCGCAGCCGTCGCAACCGGGGCCTGCTGCGTATAAACGGGCGCGTTCGCCGTGGCAGTCGCGGGACGCACCATGTTCGGCACGTTCGACGCGACACCGCCCGCAGCGGCGTTGTTGCCGGGGATGACGATGGCGCTCGGGCCGAGCGTATTGCCGAGGTTCTGGGCGGCAGGGTCGGTGGCGACGCCGGGGTTCGCACCCGTGGCAGCCTGCACGGACGTCACGAGTCCAGCCATGCTTACGGTCGCGAGCATCGCGGCCATCAAGCCACGTCGCACACTCGTAAGTATTTGAAAGTCCGGGGACATTTTTGCGGACGAGCGCTGGCCGGGCCGCTGCACGCCAAACGTGCGCGGGGCATTGGCGAATGGGTCGCCGAATTTGCCTGCCATGCTCACTCTCCTTGCTTGAACGGCTTTCGCGTTGCGAAGCCGACGACACCGGGCAGTGTCCCTGTGCCTGGGGGGCGAACCCCGCCCGATGCCGTCAGGAAGCCATTCTAGAGATGTCGCGTCACGGGGCATGGCTCGAAATGGCGGTCAATCTCCTTCCTATTCCTCCGATTGAATCCCGGGGGGTACGCATACGATGCGAAGCATGCCAAAAGGTCCCTATTTTTCCGGACCGGGCAGGGCACCCCGTCTGCGCACCGCGCGATGGCCGCCAGTCAGCGCAGCAAACGACTGAGCAGGCCCAGCAGCCAGAACGTGCAGCACGGGCAAGTTTCTTGAGCATTACCCAAGTACCCAGCATCAAGGCAAGCATCGGGCGAGACGAGATCATGGACAAACTGGACGCGGCATTGCGATTCTCCCAGCAGGCGCTGGCTATGCGCGCCTACCGTCAGGAGGTGATCTCGTCGAATATCGCCAACGCGGATACGCCGGGGTACAAGTCGCGCGACGTCGATTTCAATAACGCGTTGAATCAGGCCGTCGAGCGTGGCGCGCAGCA
Organism: Pandoraea commovens; assembly: GCF_024704525.1. Classification (NCBI taxonomy): domain Bacteria; kingdom Pseudomonadati; phylum Pseudomonadota; class Betaproteobacteria; order Burkholderiales; family Burkholderiaceae; genus Pandoraea; species Pandoraea commovens. The sequence goes on along the minus strand of NZ_CP102780.1, from coordinate 5,848,847 downwards.
GCAGCTCGCTACCGAGTCGAGCGTATCGCTCTCGCGCACGTCCTCGCGCCACATCGCCGGTCGCGGTGTGACGACGGCACCGCCGATGGGCGGCCCGGAGCTGCTCTACCGCGTGCCGTATCAGCAAAGCGTCGACGGTAACACCGTCGAACTCGATGCCGAGCGTGTGAACTTCGCCGACAACGCCGTGCATTATCAGACGGGCCTCACGGTCCTGAGCAGCCAGATCAAGACGATGCTGGCCGCCATCACCAGTCAAGGGTAAGCGCCATGCCACTCATGAGCATCTTCGACGTTGCCGGTTCGGCCATGACTGCGCAGTCGCAGCGCATGAACGTGACGGCCAGCAACCTGGCCAACGCCGAATCGGTGACCGGCCCGGACGGTCAGCCGTACCGCGCCAAGCAGGTCGTGTTTCAGGTCAATCCGGTCACGGGCACCGATGTCGGCGGCGTGAAGGTCGCCGGTGTGGTGGAAGACCCATCGCCGCTCAAGACGGTGTACGACCCGAAGAACCCGGCTGCGAACGCACAGGGCTACGTCACCATGCCCAACGTGAATCCGGTGGAAGAGATGGTCAACATGATCTCCGCCTCCCGCTCGTACCAAGCCAACGTCGAAGCGCTCAACACCGCCAAGACACTCATGCTCAAAACCCTCACGGTCGGCCAGTAAGGGGCCGCGCGGAGACCAGAAGAAATGGCCAGCATCAATACGTCGAACGCCGCGAACTTTTCGCAGAACTTCCTCGACTCGATCAACGGCACTGCCAACAGCAGCAGCTCGAAGTCGTCGGCGGGCAGCGCAGACGATCTGCAAAACAGCTTCCTGAAGTTGCTCGTCGCTCAGATGAACAATCAGGACCCGCTCAATCCGATGGACAACTCGCAGGTCACGTCGCAGCTCGCGCAGATCAGCACGGTCTCGGGCATCACGCAGCTCAACACCACGCTGTCGTCGGTGACCTCGCAACTGAATTCGACCCAGAGCCTGCAAGCCGCGGCACTGGTCGGCAAGGGCGTGCTGATCCCGGGCACCAACATCGGTGTGGGCAGCACCAAGGCCGACGACGGCACCGTCACCAAGACGGCCACGCCGTTCGGCTTCGAACTGCCGAGCGACGCCGACACCGTCAAGATCGAGATCAAGGACAGCACCGGCAAGACGATCCGCACCGTCAACGCGGGCGCGCTCGACGCGGGCGTGCAAGCCCTGACGTGGGACGCCAAGGATGATTCGGGCACGGACGTGGCAGACGGCAAGTACACCCTGAGCGTGACGGCGACCGCCAACGGCAAGGCCGTGACGCCGACGCTGCTCTCGTACGCGCAGGTGCAAAGCGTTGTCGCCAGCACGACCGGTTCGCCGCTGCTCAACGTGGGTACGGGCTCGAACATCAAGCTCTCCGACGTTCGCGAAATTCTCTGATCCGTAGCTCTGATTCGTAAGCGCTTAACTCTTTTCGAACCGTATTCGTCGCGATACCCGTCGTCGACAACCGAATTTCAGGAGTAACACCATGGCCTTTTCGACCGGATTGAGCGGCCTGAACGCCGCCTCCAAGGACCTGGACGTCATCGGCAACAACGTTGCCAACGCGGCCACCGTCGGCTTCAAGCAGGGTCAGGCACAGTTCGCCGACATCTACGCCAACTCGCTGTTCGGCGCAGGCAACAACACCGTCGGTATCGGTACGCGTGTGGCCGCCATCGCGCAGCAGTTCACGCAGGGCGACATCACGGTCACGAACCGTCAGCTCGATCTGGCGATCTCCGGCAACGGCTTCTTCCGCGTGTCGAACAACGGCACCATCGCCTACACGCGTAACGGCCAGTTCTCGCTCGACAAGAACGGTTACATCGTCGACTCGAACGGCGATCACCTGACCGGCTATCTGGCAGGCCCGAACGGCATCATCAACAGCGTCTCGCCGGTCGATCTGCAGATCCCGACGGGCGATCTGGCCCCGACGGCCTCCAAGAAGATCACGGGTCAGTTCAACCTCGACTCGCGCAGCGCCGTGAACACCACGCCGTTCTCGATCACCGACCCGAACTCGTACACCAACGCCACGTCGCTCAAGGTCTACGACTCGCTGGGCAATTCGCACGACGTCAACCTGTACTTCAAGAAGACGAGCGTCGATGCCACGACCAACAATGCCACGTGGACCGTATACGCTTCGGTCGACGGCACGACGCAAGTCGGCGCTGGCCCGATCGGCACGCTGACGTTCAACTCGTCGGGCAGCCTCGTCTCGCAAACGGATTCGACCGGCGCGGCCGTGACCGGTCCGATCACGCTGCCGACGATCACCTACGGCAACGGCGCGGCGCAGGGCAACCTCACGCTGAACCTGACCGGCACCACGCAGTTTGGTAACAGCTACACGCCGAACACGCTGACGCAAGACGGTTATTCGTCGGGTCGTCTGACCGGCTTCACGTTCAACGCGGACGGCACCATCGTCGGTACGTACTCGAACACGCAATCGATGGTGCTCGGCCAGGTCGCACTCGCGAACTTCAACAACGTGAACGGCCTGATCCCGCTGGGTAACAACCTCTGGTCGGAATCGGCAGCTTCGGGCATCCCCATCGTCGGCGTGCCGGGCGGTACGAACCTCGGCAAGCTGCAAGCCGGTGCCGTCGAAGCGTCGAACGTCGACCTGACGGCCGAACTGGTCCACATGATCACCGCGCAACGCAACTATCAGGCGAACGCGCAGACGATCAAGACGGAAGACCAGTTGATGCAAACGATGGTCAACCTGTAAGACACGGAGCGGCGCGTATGCGTAACTTGCAGGAGGGGCGTCGATGGATCGTCTGATCTATATCGCCATGACCGGCGCAAAGCAGGCGATGGAGCAGCAGTCGACCACCGCCAACAATCTGGCGAACGTCTCGACGCCGGGCTTTCGTGCCCAGCTCTCGGCGTTTCGTCAGGCGCCGGTGCGCGGGGCCGACGGTTCGACCGGCACGCGCACGTTCGTGACGACGTCCACGCCGGGCACCGACTTCACGCCCGGCGCCATGCAGCAGACGGGCCGTGCGCTCGACGTGGCCATTCAGGGGCAGGGCTGGCTGGCGGTGCGCGACGCGCAGGGCCGCGAAGCCTACACCCGTGGCGGCAACCTCGAAATGACGGCCGACGGCCAGATCACGTTGCATGGCCTGCCGGTCATGACCGACGCCGGTCCGGCCGCCGTGCCGCCGGGCGCTGCCGTGACCGTGGGCACCGACGGCACGATCTCGGCATTGGGGCAGGGCGATCCGCCTAACTCCATCGCCGTGATGGGCCAGTTGAAGCTGGTCAACCCGCCCGAGGGCAACCTCGTGCGTGGTGACGACGGACTGTTCCGCATGGGCAATAACGCACCGGCGCAGGTCGATCCGAATGTCGTGGTGGTCGCAGGCTCGATCGAGACCAGCAACGTCAATCCGGTCAGCGGTCTGGTGAACATGATTTCGCAGTCGCGGGCCTTCGAGATGCAGATGAAGATGCTGCAGACGGCCGACACCAACGAACAATCCGCCAACCAGTTGCTGAACTTCAGCTAACGGACGGCCAGTCGCCAGACGACGCCAGCCACCGTACACGGGGAGAAACATCAAATGATCCGTTCGCTCTACATCGCTGCCACCGGCATGAACGCCCAGCAGACGAACATGGACGTGATTTCGAACAACCTCGCCAACACCAGCACGAACGGCTTCAAGAAAGGCCGCGCGGTGTTCGAGGATCTGCTGTATCAGACGATCCGCCAGCCGGGTGCTCAGTCGTCGCAGCAGACGCTGCTGCCCTCGGGCCTGCAACTGGGCACGGGTGTGCGTCCGGCCGCGACCGAGCGCATCTTCACGCAGGGCAACCTGACGTCGACGGCGAACGCGAAGGACGTGGCCATCAACGGCGACGGCTTCTTCCAGGTGCTCATGCCGGACGGCACGACCGCCTACACGCGCGACGGCTCGTTCCAGGTCGATAACAACGGCCAGCTCGTGACGGCTTCGGGCTACCCGATCCAACCGGCGATCACGATCCCGGCCAACGCGCTGTCGCTGACCATCGCGCGCGACGGTACGGTCTCGGTCACGCAGCCGGGCAACACGGCCAACGTGCAGATCGGTACGTTCCAGCTCGCCACGTTCATCAACAACGCTGGCCTGCAAAGCATGGGTGAGAACCTGTACGCCGAGACGGCCGCCTCGGGCGCACCGAACGTCGCACAGCCGGGCACCAACGGCGCGGGCGTGCTCAACCAGAACTACGTCGAAACGTCGAACGTGAACGTGGTGGAAGAGCTCGTGAACATGATTTCGGCGCAGCGCGCCTATGAAATCAACTCGAAGGCCGTGACGGCATCGGATCAGATGCTGCAACGTCTGACGCAGATGTAATCGGGGCGACAGCCGCCGAACGTACTCAGCACTTAGGAAATGAACGTCGATATGTCCGCAAGCACGACCGCATCTCAACGCAAGCCACGCAGCGCGGGCCTCGCTCGGTTCCTCGCGCTCGCGGCTGCCGTGGCGTTGACCGGTCTGGCGGGCTGCGCCTACGTGCCGCAGGAGCCGGTCGTCACCGGACCGACGACCACGCGTCCGCCGCCTCCGCCCGTGTCTGCCGACCCGGAAGGTTCGATCTACCGTCCGCTGTACTCGAACCGGCCGCTCTTCGAAGATCGTCGTCCGCGCAACGTTGGTGACATTCTCACGATCGTCATCAACGAAAACACGGCGGCGAGCAAGAACTCCGCCGCGAACACCACGCGCGCGGGCAGTGGCAATCTGACGCTGAACCAGACGCCGGGCGTGATCGGCGGCGTGCTCAATAATCAGGCACTGGACGCAAGCGGCGCGAACAAGTTCGACGCCAAGGGCGCGGCCAACGCCAACAACGTGTTCTCGGGGCAGATCACCGTCACCGTGATGGACGTGCTCTCCAACGGCAACCTCGCGGTCGCTGGTGAGAAGCAGATCGCGATCAACCAGGGCACGGAGTACATCAAGTTTTCGGGCATCGTCAGCCCGCAGACCATTTCGGGCGCGAACACCGTGCCTTCGACGCAGGTGGCCGATGCGCGCATCGAATACCGTGGCAAGGGCTACATCAACGAAGCCGAAACCATGGGCTGGCTGCAGCGCTTCTTCCTTAACGTTTCGCCCTTCTGATGTCGATCATGTCGTTCCTGTCGCGCCGCGCGCCTAACACCGGCTCAACCGGCTCCTTCGGCCCCATCCGCCAACTTCGTCGCACCGCCTCCACGCTGGCTGTGGCTGTGGCTGCGGCGATGAGCGTCGCGGGCGGCGCTGTGCTGCTTGCGCCGGGCGTGGCCCACGCCGAGCGTCTCAAGGAACTGGCGTCGATTCAGGGTGTGCGCGACAACCAACTGATCGGCTACGGTCTCGTGGCCGGTCTCGACAACTCGGGCGACCAGACGACCCAGACGCCGTTCACCGTGCAGAGTATGACCAACATGCTCTCGCAGCTGGGCATCACGGTCGCACCGGGCACCAACATGCAGTTGAAGAACGTGGCCGCGGTGATGGTGACGGCCACGCTGCCGGCGTTCACGCGTCCCGGTCAGGCCATCGACGTGGTGGTCTCGTCGATGGGTAACGCCAAGAGTCTGCGCGGCGGCACGCTGCTGATGACCCCGCTCAAGGGGCCGGACGGTCAGGTCTACGCGCTGGCGCAGGGCAACCTGCTGATCGGCGGCGCGGGCGCGGCTGCCAACGGATCGAGCGTGACCATCAACCAACTGGCCTCGGGCCGGATTCCGAGCGGCGCCATCGTCGAGCGCGCCGTGCCGACCGCCATGGGCGGTCAGCCGGGCACCGTGCAGATGGAGTTGAACGCCACCGACTTCTCGACCGCGCAGCGCGTGGTCGACGCCGTGAACCGGCGCTTTGGCTACGGCACCGCCCAGGCGCTCGACGGTCGCGTGATTCTGCTGCGCACGCCGACCGACCCGTCCTCGCGCGTGCAATTCCTCGCGCAGCTCGAAAGCCTGGAAGTGCGCCCGGACAACACGGCCGCACGCGTCATCATCAACGCCCGTACGGGGTCGGTGGTGATGAACCAGAACGTGACGATCCAGCAATGCGCGGTCGCGCACGGCAACCTGTCGGTCGTCATCGACACGCAAAACAATGTGAGCCAACCGGCGCCGTTCTCGGGCGGTCAGACGGTCGTGGCCCCGAATTCGCAAATCTCCGTTCAACAGGAGAACAACGCGCTCAAGATGGTGAAAGCGGGCGCCAACCTCGCCGACGTCGTCAAGGCGCTGAACTCGCTGGGTGCGAGTCCGGCAGACCTGATGTCGATTCTGCAGGCCATGAAGGCCTCGGGCGCCCTGCGCGCCGACCTGGAGATCATCTGATATGGCCGACAGCAATCGTCTCACGGGGGCTGCGAGCGCCCCTCTGCCCGACCTGACGCAGCGCGCGTCCTACGAAATGCAGGGCCTCTCGGCATTGCGCGCCGCCGCCCATCAGCAAACGCCGCAGGCCACGCAGCAGGCGGCCAAGCAGTTCGAAGCCGTCTTCACGCAGATGATGGTCAAGAGCATGCGCGACGCCACCATGTCCGGCGGCCTGCTCGGCAGCGATCAGGAAAAGATGTTCAACGGCATGCTGGACGACCAGCTCGCCCAGCAACTGGCGTCCAACAAAGGCATCGGGCTGGCCGATCTTATGCTCAAGCAACTGGCCAAGACCGGCACCACGCTGCCGCCGGCGGCCATGGGCCGTCAGCAGCCGCTGGCCGGACGTGCGTATAACTCGGCAGACGCCATCGGTGTGGCCGACAACGCCCCGGCCGTCGCAGGCGAATTCGTCGACCGGATGGCCACGGCCGCCCAGAACGCCAGCGCCAACAGCGGCATTCCGGCGCGCTTCATGCTGAGTCAGGCGGCGCTCGAGTCGGGCTGGGGCAAGCGCGAGATCCGCCGGGCGGACGGCAGCACGAGCCACAACGTATTCGGCATCAAGGCGGGCAAGAACTGGAACGGCCCGACCGTGGAAGTGGCGACGACCGAGTACGTGAACGGCCAGCCGCGCAAGGTGATGGCTAAATTCCGTGCCTACGGCTCGTACGACGAGGCTTTCGCCGATTACGCCAAGCTGATTTCGAACAATCCGCGCTATTCGTCGGTGGTGGCGAGCGCCAACGACGCCGCGAGCTTTGCCAACAATCTGCAACGCGCCGGTTACGCGACCGACCCGCAGTACGCCAGCAAGCTCATGAAAGTGATGAAACACTTCACCTGACGTCACGGGATTCCTGAGATTCAAGCGAGTCCGGGCCTCAATTTTGTCGCCGGACTGCCGTAAACACATCGGTAACGGTGCGCGAGCGGGCTTTTCACCGCGGGGCGTGCCTCTAACTCAAGCCGCGAGATCATGAGCCTAATCAATACTGGCATGAGCGGGCTGAACGCCGCCCAGTTCGCCCTCAGCACCACCGGCAATAACGTCGCCAATGCGGGCACGGCCGGTTATAACCGTCAGATCGTCGACTATTCGCAGGCCGCCAGCCAGTATTCCGGCGCGGGCTACATCGGCACAGGCGTGCTGGTGAACGACGTCTCGCGCGTGTACAGCCAGTTCCTGTCGAACCAGACGAACCAGGCACAGACCCAGTACAGCCAGCTCAACACGTACTACCAGCAGATCTCGCAGATCAACAACGCGCTGGGCAGCTCGACGACCGGCCTGTCGGCCACCATGTCGCAGTTCTTCACGAACCTGCAGAACATCGTGTCCGCCCCGGCCAACTCGGCCACGCGCGCGACCGTCGTGTCGTCGGCGCAAACGCTGGCGAGCATGTTCCAGTCGCTCTCCGGCACGCTGTCGACGCTGCGTTCCAGCACGAATGCCAGCATTTCCCAGTCGACCGACCAGATCAACGTCTACGCCAAGCAGATCGCTCAACTGAACGACGCTATCGTGCAGGCGCAAGCCAATGGCGGCGGCGCTTCGCCGAACGACCTGCTCGACCAGCGCGATCAGGCAGTGGCCAACCTGAACGCCATCATCCAGACCAATGTGGTCAAGGCGCAGGACGGCACGTACAACGTCTACGTCGGTAACGGCCAGTCGCTCGTGACGGGCAACTCGGCTTACCAGCTCACGACCATGGCGTCGACCAACGACCCGTCGGAACTGACGATTGCCTACGTAACGCCCAACGGCACCAAGGTGCCGGTGCCGGAATCGTCGATCACGGGTGGCTCGCTCGCCGGTCTGCTGTCGTTCCGTAGCGGCGCGCTGACGCAAGCCCAGAATTCGCTCGGTCAGATCGCCCTGTCGCTCGCGGGCACGATGAACGCGCAGAACCAGCTCGGTCTGGACCTGTACGGCCAGCTCGGCGGCAATCTGTTCACGGTGCCGAACCCGACCATCGTCGCCAACACGAAGAACTCGAACGGCGCGGTGCTCAATTCGACGATTACCGACGCTTCGAAGATCACGGCCAGCGACTACAACGTCACGTTCGACGGCACGAACTACACGATGACCCGCTCGTCGGACGGCGCGAAGTGGACGGCCCCGGTGCCGGGCACCCCTGGCGCACCGCTGGCGTTCACGGACAGCAGCGGCAACGCGTTCAACGACGGTTTCAACGTCACCGTCGGCAACAACGTCGCGGGCGACAGCTTCACGATTCAGCCGACGCGCAATGCCGCTGGCAACATCGGCGTGGCGATCACCGACCCGGGCAAAATCGCCCTGGCCGCGCCGATCCTCGCGTCCACGCCGACGACCAACACCGGCTCGCTCAAGACCGATCAGGGGTCCGTCGACGCCAACTACCTGTCGAACGTGCTGACCGCGCCGGTCTCGTTCACGTTCAGCAAGAACGCCACGACTGGCGCGATCACGCTGGTCGCGCCGTCGCCGATGACCGTGACGGTCAACGGCACGACGACCACGTACGCGGCTGGCGACACCGTTCCGTACGACGCTACCAACGGCGCGAAGATCACGATGAACGGCATGACCGTGAACGTGAGCGGTACCCCGGCCGACGGCGACAAGCTGACGATCTCCCCGAATGCTGCGGGCGCGACGACGGACAACCGTAACGGCCTCGCACTCTCGGCGCTGCAGAACGACAAGACCAAGGTCGGCGGCAAGGACAGCTATGCGTCCGCTTACGCCAATCTGGTCTCGTACGTCGGTTCGACCACGAACACCTACAAGGCGACGAGCGCCGCGCAGCAAACGCTGCTCACGCAGGCGAAGAGCGCCCAGCAGTCCAATTCCGGCGTCAGCCTCGACGAAGAGGCCGCCAACCTGATCAAGTTCCAGCAGCTCTATCAGGCCAACTCAAAGGTCATCCAGACCGCGTCGCAGCTGTTCGACACGATTCTGCAGATGGTCAACTAAGGCTGAGGAGACGGAAAAATGCGCATCAGTACCAGCATGATTTTCGATCAGGGGTCGTCGGCCATGAGCCGTAACGTCTCCGATCTGCTCAACACGCAGGCGCAGCTCTCGTCGGGCAAGCGCGTGACCACGCCGAGCGACGATCCGCTCGCGTCGGCACAGGCCGTGGCCGTGTCGCAAGCCCAGGACATGAACAAGCAGTACGCGACGAACCGCGGTTCGGCGACGACGGCGCTTCAGCTCGAAGACCAGACGTTCGGCAGCATCGTCAACACGCTGCAGCACGTGATGTCGCAAGTGATCGCCGCGGGCAGCCCGTCGCTCAACGACAACGATCGCACGGCCATTGCCACCGATCTGCAATCGAGCTACCAGCAACTGCTCTCGCTGGCTAACACGACCGACGCGAACGGCCAGTACCTGTTCTCTGGCTTCATGGGCAGCTCGGCCGCTTACGTCGCCACGCCGACGGGTGCCAGCTACGCAGGCGACACCGGTCTTCGTTACGTGCAAGTGAGCAGCGGACGTCAGATTCCGATCAACGACATCGGCTCGAACATCTTCCAGGCGATTCAACCGGCCACGGCCAGCACGGTGATCAGCGGCAGCCTGACGAACACCGGCACGGCCACGTTCACGCCGGTCTCGACGACCGACGCGAGCAACGCGGCGGCCGATCACCAGTTCTCGATCAGCTTCGCCATCGACAACACGACCACGCCGCCGACGACGAACTACACGGTCAAGGATCTGACGGACACGACCGCGGCGGATGTGACGGGCGCGTACACGTCGGGCCAGCCGATCACGTTCGCAGGCAAGTCGGTGACGTTCACGGGCGCTCCGGCCACGGGCGATACCTACAACGTAAATCCTGCGGGCAAGTCCAGCACGAACGTGTTCGACAACCTGCAAGCGTTGATCAACACGCTCAAGACGCCGATCTCGGCACAAGGTCAGGCCGGTTCGGCTAACCTGAGCAACGCGCTGACCACGTTCAACCAGATGTTCAGCAACACCTACGACAACGTGACGACCGTGCGCACGACCGTGGGCTCGCGCATGAACGAGATCTCGACGCTCAACGACATCGGCAGCGCCAACGATCTCGCTTACACGTCGCAGATGCAGGATCTGCTGGACGTGGACATCATCTCGGCGACGAGCCAGTTCGCGCAGCAACAGGCCGCGCTGCAAGCCTCGCAGCAGACCTTCATCCAGACGCAGAAGCTCTCGCTGTTCAGCCTGCTCTGATCGCAGGACTGTTTGGCACCAAAGCAAATCAGGCCACCTTCGGGTGGCCTGATTTGCTTTGGGCGGCGGAGATTGTCGAGTGTCGACGCAGCCGAGGCGCTATGCCTTCGGCACGAACGCGGCCGTGGCGCGCATCATCATGTCGATGCCGATGGACACGAAGTGGTCCATCACCGGCGCGAGACGCGGCATCATCAGTTCGAGCACCACCAGACCGACACCGAGCGTGAGCGGAAAGCCCACGGCGAAGATGTTCAGTTGCGGCGCGGCACGGTTCAGAATACCGAGCGCAAGGTTACAGATCAGCAGCGCGGCGACGAGCGGCAGCGACAACATCAGTGCCAGCGTGAACAACTGCCCGCCGAGCATGGCGAGGTAATGCCAGCCCATGACCGAGATCGGCGTGCCGGAGATCGGTAGCACCGTGAAGCTTTGCACCAGCGTGGCGTACATCACCAGATGCCCGTTCGTCGCGAGAAAGACCAGCATGATCACGACGTTGAGCAGCATGCCGAGCACAGCGGTACTGCCGTCCGCATTGGGATTGAGCAGCGTGGCAAACGACAGGCCCATTTGCAGGCCGACGAAGTCGCCCGCCATGCTGACAGCGGAAAACACGAGCTGCATGCACCAGCCGAGCGCAGCACCGATCATCATTTGCTGCGCGAGAATCCAGAGACCTTCCCACGAGAACGGCGAGACCGACGGCGCAGGACCAATGACCGGTGCGAGCGTGAGCGCGACGATACCCGCCAGGCCGATCTTCACGGTGCCGGGCACGCGCGAGTCGCCGAAGATCGGCGCCGTCATGGACAGCGAGAGCAGGCGGACGAACGGGAACAGGAACGTCGCAATGACGCCCGAGAGCTGGTCGTAAGTGAAGCTGATCAAGGCTGGCCGATGCCCGATGCCCCGGCTTACCCGACGAGGCCGGGAATGCCGGTGAGCAACTGGCGCATGTAGTCGACCATCAGGTTGAGCATCCACGGACCTGCGACCACGAGCGTGATGAACACGGCGAGCAGCTTGGGGATGAACGACAGCGTCATTTCGTTGATCTGCGTGGCCGCCTGAAAAAGGCTCACGAGCAGACCGGAGACGAGGGCGACGATCAGCAGCGGTGCGGCGAGCAGCAGACAGACCTGCATGGCCTGATGGGCCAGCGCCATCACGGTTTCCGGAGTCATCTCGGTGGCCTCCCCGCTACGTCGTGAAGCTCTGGGCCAGCGAGCCCAGCAGCAGTTGCCAGCCGTCGACCACCACGAACAGCATCAGCTTGAACGGCAGTGAGACGGTGGACGGCGAGACCATCATCATCCCCATGGCCATCAGCACGCTGGCCACCACGAGGTCGATGATCAGGAACGGGATGAAGATCGTGAAGCCGATCTGGAAGGCCGTCTTCAGTTCGCTGGTGGCGAAGGCGGGCACGAGAATGCGCATCGGCACATCTTCCGGACCGTTCATCGGCGGCGTCTTGGCGAGTTTGGCGAACAGGGCGAGGTCCGCTTCACGCGTCTGCTTGAGCATGAACGAGTGAAACGGCTTCGCACCGGTGTCGATGGCCTGCTCGAAGCTGATCTTGTTCGCTGCGAACGGCTGGTAGGCGTTCGTGTAGACCTGATCGAACACGGGCGACATGACGAAGAAGGTCAGGAACAGCGCGAGGCCGATCAGGATCTGGTTCGGCGGCGAGGTCGTCACACCGATGGCATGACGCAGTAGCGAGAGCACGATGATGATGCGCGTGAAGGCCGTCATCATCAGCAACATCGCGGGCAGAAAGCCCAGCGACGTGAGCAGCAGCATCGTCTGCACGGACAGAGAGTACGTCTGTCCGCCGCCCGGTGCCGGTGTCGTGGTGAAGGCGGGCAGGGTGGCCTGCGCGAAAGCGGAGACGGGCAGGGTCAGCCCGATCAGGCAAAGCAGGCACGCGAGCAAGGCGAGTGCGAGACCCGGCTTCAGACCGGCCATCGGACGGGAAATACGCGCCGGGCCCGGTGCTTGTCCGGCCAGCAACACGCCGCGTGACATCAGGTGTCCTTTTTCATCGTTTCGCGCAGCTTTTGCGCAAAAGCTTGCGCGGCGCGGTTGGCTTGCGCACCCGGATGGGTGACGGCAGGGGCCGGTGATTCGGCGACATGGTCGGCAACGCGATCGGCGTCGATCACATGAAGGCTGCGGACCTGACCCGGTGCCACGCCGAGCACGACCCAGTCGCCAGCCACTTCCACGACGACCACGCGTTCGCGTTGTCCGACGGCCGCACTACCCACGATGCGCACGTTGCCGCCGCCAAGCGGGCGTTGCAGTCCGAAGCGCTTTGCGAGCCACGCCAGCCCGAAGAGCAGCGCCAGCACGAGCACGAGGCCGAAACCCGTTTGTACGATGCCCGCACCGCCGAGGCTCGGCACGGCCGCTGCTTGCGAAGCGGTGCCTTGTGCGTGAGCCATCGAGATGGGGAGGAGAGCCATGCCAGCGGTGGCTGTCATGGCAGCCGTTGCGGCCGGACCGGTCAGAAGGGAGCGCGGGCGTGCAAGCCGTTGCATGGCACTGGCGGCGCTTGCCGCAGCGCGCCCCACGGGCGTGCCGCGGACTTTCAAAGCAATCATCGGTTGAGCTTACGGATGCGTTCGGATGGCGTGATGATATCAGTCAGGCGGATGCCGAACTTGTCGTTCACGACCACCACTTCGCCCTGGGCGATTAGGCAACCGTTGACCAGCACGTCCATCGGCTCGCCGGCCATGCCGTCGAGTTCCACCACGGAACCCTGTGCGAGTTGCAGCAGGTTCTTGATGGCGATTTTGGTGCGGCCCAGCTCCACGGTCATCTGGACCGGGATGTCGAGGATCAGATCGATGTCGTTGTGCGCGGCACCGGCCGGATTGCCGGCGGTCGCGGCGAGCGGCTGGAACACGGGGGCTGCCGCAGGTTGCGGTGCAGCGGCCGCGGCAGGTGCCGGCTCCGAAGCGGTCTGCTCGGCCATGGCACTGGCCCACTCGTCCGCCATGGCCTGGGCGTCTTCACCGGGCGTTTGAGGGGTATCGCTCATCACTCGTTGTCCTTGCTGTAATCGCTGTGCGAATGGTTGATCATCTGGTTCACGCGCAGCGCGTATTGACCATTGAAGACGCCGTAATTGCAGTGCATCACGGGCACGCCGTCGACCTTGGCTTCGAGCACCTCAGGCACGTCGAGCGGGATCACGTCGCCCACGCGCATGTTGAGCAACTGCGAGAGCGTCATGTCGAATTGGGCGAGGTTCGTTACGATTTCCACATCGGCGGCCTGCACCTGCTGCGAGAGCAGACGCACCCAGCGCTTGTCGACTTCGAGCGTCTCGCCTTGCAGCGGGCTCGAGAGCTGGTCGCGCATCGGCTCGATCATCGAGTACGGCATGCAGATGTGGAATTCGCCGCCCACCGAGCCGAACTCGATGTCGAACGTGGTCGTGACGACGACTTCGTTAGGCGTGGCGACGTTGGCGAACTGCGTGTGCATTTCGGCGCGCACGTATTCGAACTCGACCGGGTACACCGGCTTCCACGACGCGCCGTAGTTCTCGAAGACGAGATCGAGCAGACGGGCGATGATGCGTTGCTCGGTCTGTGTGAAGTCGCGCCCTTCGACGCGCGTATGGAACCGGCCGTCGCCGCCGAACAGGTTGTCCACCACGAGGAACACGAGGTTCGGATCGAACACGAACAGCGCCGTGCCGCGCAGCGGCTTGATGTGGACCAGGTTGAGGTTGGTCGGGACAGGCAGGTTGCGAATGAACTCGCTGTACTTCTGCACGCGCACCGGGCTGACCGAAATTTCGGCGCTGCGGCGCATGAAGTTGAACAGCGCAATGCGGAACAGTCGCGAGAAGCGGTCGTTGATGATTTCGAGCGTGGGCATGCGCCCGCGCACGATGCGCTCTTGCGTCGCGATGTTGTATGGCCGAATGCCGGAATGATCTTCCGACTCCGACCGTTCATCCTGTTCGCCGGTGACACCCTTCAGAAGGGCATCGACTTCTTCCTGCGACAGGAACTCCTCATGCGCCATGAATCACTCACTGAATTACAAACGCGGTGAACAGGACGTCGCCCACGGCTTGCTGCGGCATGTTGGCTGCGAACGGCTGTGCGACCAACGCACGGATTTCGCTCGCCAGACGGCGTTTGCCGTCAATCGTTGCGAGATCCTGCGGCTGCTTCGACGACAGCAACAACAACACTCGGCTACGTACTTCGGGCATATGTTGCGTGATGCGGGCCTGCGTTTCGGCATCTGCCACCTTGAGCGAGAGGCCGATGTGCAGGTAACGCTCGCCGTCTTCGCCCGAGAGGTTCACCGTGAACGGATCCATGCCGACAAACACGGGCGGCGGCGGGGGCGGCGGTGCTTTGGCCGCTTCGCTGCGTCCTGTCAGCAAATACACGGCCGTTGCCGCGCCGGCCGCTGCCATGAGCGCTACCGCCACGATCAACAGAATCCATTTGCGCATGCCCCCTCCGGAGGGAGCCGCGGCTTGCGTCGGTGCGGGATTTGCCATGTATTCGCCTGCTATTGGGTAGTGATTGTCGGCCAACCCGCCTGGGGGTGATCGGCCGAAAAGAAGGGACAATCGCGTCTAACTCGCGTCTTTGTCTTAACGGCAGAAAAACCCGCTTGCTTTAGGGTACTTTGCCGCCACACTGCGGCGCCGCGTCACCCTGTCGCACCTATGGCGACGGCTGGCAGCCCGCGTGGCATGGCGTTTTGCGCCGACTTTCGCGCCGGTCATGCACCTATCGTGTGACCGGCGCCAGTCTCAGGAAAACTTACGCGAAGGTGTCCACAAAGCCGTTGCTGGCACGCACCGGGGCGTTCACGGTCGTGGCGATCGGGGCGTCGTCCGCCGTCTGGCCGAAGCCCGGCGTGCCGCGTCCGTTGCCATTGCCGCTACCGTTGCCGCCACCATTGCCGTTCGCACCCTGCTGCGCGAAGGCCTGTTGCTGCGAGCTGTCGCTGCTCACCGTCGCATTGCCGAGCGCGATGCCATTGTTGGCAAGGCTGTCGCGCAACTGCGGGAGCGCAGCCTGAACGGCGTCGCGCACGGCGGCGTGTTGCGAGACGAACATGGCCTGCGCCGAGTCGTTCGCTACGTTGAGCACCACGTGCAGCGGACCGAGATCGGGCGGGTTCAGGCTCAGTTGGGCCGTTTGTGCATGAGCACTCGAGAGCCACACGACTTGCTGCGAGAGCTGGTTGTTCCAGTCCTGCGTGCCAACGCGTGCGTTCAGCGCAAGGGCGGCAGGCAGGTTGGCCTGCGCTTGGAGCTGCGGCTGGGCGTCGACGGCCGGAGTGGCGCTTTGGGCCGCCTGCACGGCGGCTTGCGTCGCGGCGGTGGCGGCTTGCGAGGCGGCGTCGCGATTGCCCTGAGCCTGTGCCAGCGCGTCGGCCACCCGTTGTTGTGCCTGCGCATCGGTACCGGCGACCGACGTTGCGGCCTTTGCGTCCGTTGCCGCCGGTTGGGCGGTCGTTGCGGCGTGTGCGGTGGTGGCGTTCTTCGCCAGCGTGTCGAGCGAGATGCCGCCCGTCGGGCTGGTCGTCGATGCGGCGGGCGTGACGGTGCCCTTGACCGGCGCTGTGGTGGTGGCGGCCGTGCTCACTGGCTTGGCGTCGGCATCGGTGCCTGCCGGGGGCTGGCCTGTCAGTTGGGCGGCCCCTGCCGCTTGAATCGCGCCAGCGACGGCGGCCGTGATGGCAGCGCCGGTGCCCGGCTTGCCGTCGGTCGCCGTGGCGACTGCGTCGCCCGTCGGCGTTGCCGGGGCAGGTGCGGCCGTTTGCAGCGGTGCGTTGTTCATCGCAGCGAGGGCGACGGCCAGTGCCGCGGCCGGATCGCCCGGAGCGGCAGCCGTTTGCGTGTCGTCTTCCTCGTCCTTGCCATCATCGGCATTCGAGGATTTCGAAGGTTTGTTCGAAGCGTTCGCTTGACCGGTTTGGCCGGTCTGTCCCGACTGCGCCGTCTGGCCGGTTTGCCCGGACGACGCGTTGTCGGTCGACTTGGTGCTGTTCGACGAGTCGCTGGACGCATTCGTCTGCTTGGTCTGACCTGCCTGCGCGGCGTTGTTATTCGCGCTGCTGGCCGAGGGCTGGACGGTCTGACGCGTTTGCTGCGAGAGTACCGTGGAGAACGGCAACACGCTGGCATCGTCGCTGTTCGACGAACCGGCGCGGTTCACCGCTTGCCGGGCAGCGCCGGCGGCATCGGTCAGGAAGCTCAGAATCGACATAGTGGGCCCCTCAATTCCTTCAAATCGGTGATTCGGCACGACGGCGCAGGCTGCGCGCGGCGTACTCGTCGTTTTCTTTCTGCTCGCGACGCGCCACGCGCACAGCGGTGCGGGCTTCTTCGCGCGAGGCGAGCGTGCCGAAGGAGTTCAGGCGGCGTTGCTGTGCCTGCCATTCCCGGCGCGCGACGGTGAGACGCTCTTCCGCTTGCTGGAGCAGCATGGCCTGCTGCCCGATGGCGGTGTCGAGCGTATCGATGAATTGCTGGAAGTTGCGCCAGTCGCATCCCGCCATGCCCTGAATCGTTGCCGTCTGCATGCGCGTGCGGTACTCGTGACGATACTGACGCAGCGCTTCGAGCTGACGCTCGACTTCGGCGCGTTGCGTCTGACGCTCGCCAAGCAGGCGCGCAGCTTCGTCCACGTCCTTCTGGGCGAGTTCGATCAGCAACTTGAGGGGCAGGGTGGAATTCATGGCCGCCTCCAATTAGTGGAACAGTCCGCGCAACTGCTGCACGGCGTCCGGATAACTGGCCCGCTCGCGCATTCCCTGTTGCAGGAAGCCTTCGAGACGGGGATACAGCTCGATCGCCTGATCGAGCATCGGGTCGCTGCCCGGCGCGTACGCGCCCACGTTGATGAGGTCGCGGTTGCGCTGGTAGCGCGAAAGCATCTGCTTGAAGCGACGCACCGTATCGAACTGCGCATCGTCGATGAGTGCGGCCATCGCCCGGCTGATCGACTGTTCGATGTCGATGGCGGGGTAGTGACCCGATTCCGCGAGCTGACGCGAGAGCACGATGTGCCCGTCGAGAATGGCGCGGGCCGAGTCGGCGATGGGGTCCTGCTGATCGTCGCCTTCGGTCAGCACGGTGTAGAACGCGGTGATGGAGCCGCCGCCGTCCGGACCGTTACCGGCACGTTCGACCAGCGCGGGCAGCTTGGCGAACACCGAAGGCGGGTAGCCCTTCGTCGCAGGCGGCTCGCCGATGGCCAGTGCGATCTCGCGTTGCGCCATCGCGTAACGGGTCAGCGAATCCATGATCAGCAGCACGTCTTTGCCCTGATCGCGGAAGTACTCGGCCAGCGTCGTGGCATAGGCCGCGCCTTGCAGGCGCAGCAGCGGCGAGACGTCGGCGGGTGCGGCTACGACGACCGAGCGCGCCAGACCGTCCGGTCCGAGAATGTTCTCGATAAAGTCCTTCACTTCGCGTCCGCGCTCGCCGATCAGGCCGACGACGATCACTTCGGCCTGCGTGAAGCGGGCCATCATGCCGAGCAGCACGCTCTTGCCCACGCCTGAACCTGCGAAGAGACCCATGCGCTGGCCGCGTCCCACGGTGAGCAGCGAGTTGATGGCACGTACGCCGACATCCAGCACCGACTCGATGGGCGCACGGCCCAGCGGATTGATCGGCACCGACGCGAGCGAGGCGCTGTCGGTCATGCCGAGCGGGCCGAAGTCGTCCAGCGGGCGACCTGCGGCGTCGACCACACGGCCGAGCAGGGCTTCGCCCACCGGCAGGCGCTTGCCGTTGTGACGTTGCGAAGGGAGTGGGCCGTCGGCGGCGGGTTCCATCGGGAACACGCGCGCACCGGGCAGCAGCCCGGCGACTTCCGTTTGCGGCATGAGGAACAGGCGGTCGCCACCAAACCCGACGACTTCGGCTTCGGCCGTGGCGGGTTCGCGCGAGGCGTCGTGCACGGGCAACTCGATCAGGCAGCCCGCACCGACCGGCAACCGCAGACCGACGGCTTCGAGCACCAGACCGGCGGCGCGCGTGAGGCGACCGCAGCGGCGCGTCGGCTCGACGGCGTGTACGTGCGCGATGCGCTCACGCAACGTGTTCTGCCAGCGGCGCAGGTGTGCGTCGCGCGCGAGTTCGCGGGCGTTCAGCGCGTTGTGCGGTTGCTGTGTTGCGGCGGCCGACGTGTCGACGTCGGTCGCGGAAATTGCGTCGATAGAAGCGTCGTCGCTGGCTTGCGCGGCAGATTCGGCGTGGTCGTCAGCGTCGTGATCGTGATCGTCGGGCTGCAACGCACCGGCTTGCACCGTATGCGTGTCGATCTCATCCCACAAACGCACGGTCGGCGTGGTGCCATCGTTCGCCGGGGCGGGCGTGGACGGCGTCGCCTCGTCACGCAGATTCTCGGTGCTGGGCAGCACCGGCGCATGCGCGGAGAGTGGGGTGAGTTCGGCGTTCACCACGGCAGATCCTTGCCCAGTGCGGCCATGACGCGCTGCCAGCGGGTCGCGATGGTGGCGTCGACTTCGCCGCTCGCGGCTTCGGCCTTGCAGCCACCGCGTTCGATGGTGGGGTCGGGGCGCACGGTCCAGCCGGCGGCGCGGAGTTCTGCGCCGACGTGCGACTCGACGAGTTCGACGTCTTCCGGATTGAGCAGCAGACGCGGCGAGCCCGTCAGCGGATCGTTGGCCAGCAGGTCGCGCACGATCGGCAGCAGCGTTTCCGGACGAATCGTCAGCGTCTGGTGCAATGCCTGACGCGCGATGTCGAGCGCCAGTCCAAGCAACGGTTCGGCGACTTCGCGGTCAATGGCGTTCACGGCGTTGCCGAAGCCATGCGCGATATCTGCGAGTTGTGCGGCGCGCGTGTCGACTTCGTGCTTTCCGTCTGCCTGACCTGCGGCATAACCTTGCGCGTGACCGGCGGCATAGCCTTCGGCGTGTCCGGCGGCGCGCGCTTCTTCGCGCCACGCGGCGATCTGCTCGACGAGCGCTGGATCGTCCAGCGGGCTGGGCGGTTGCGGCGGCGGCGGGGCCGGGGGCGGCGGCGGGTCGAACGACGCCATCTCCCAGCGCTGCCAGGCAGAAAGGCGTTCCTTCGGGATGATGGTCGACATGCGCGCGGGCCCCGTTTCGTTACACGTACGCGTCGTCGCCGCGGCCGCCGATCATGATGGCGCCCTGATCGGCCAGGCGCCGCACGACTTGCAGCACCTTCTTCTGTTCAGCTTCGACTTCCGAGACACGGACCGGTCCGCGCGATTCCAGGTCTTCGCGCAACAGTTCGGCCGCGCGGGCCGACATGTTCTTGAAGAACTTCTCGCGCAGCTCCGCCGGCGCGCCCTTGAGCGCGATGATGAGCGACTCGGACTCGATTTCCTTGAGCAGCACCTGAATGCTGCGGTCTTCCACGTCGAGCAGGTTTTCGAACACGAACATCTCTTCGACGATCTTCGCCGCGAGGTCCGAGTCGTAGTTGCGCACGGCCTCGATGACCGATTCTTCGTGCACGCCGCCCAGATAGTTGAGGATTTCCGCAGCGGTACGCACGCCGCCCATCGGGCTGCGCTTGATGTTTTCGCTGCCCGAGAGCAGTTTGGTCAGCACGTCGTTCAGTTCGCGCAGCGCGGCGGGCTGAATGCCGTCGAGCGTGGCGATACGCAACACCACGTCGTTACGCAGACGTTCCGTGAAGAGCGCGAGGACTTCCGACGCCTGATCGCGGTCGAGGTGCACCAGAATCGTCGCAATGATCTGCGGGTGTTCGTGGCGGATCAGTTCGGCCACGGCCGTGGAGTCCATCCACTTCAGACCCTCGATGCCGCTCGTGTCGCCGCCCTGCAGAATGCGTTCGATCAGGCCCGCGGCCTTGTCGTTACCCAGCGCCTTGTTGAGCACCGAGCGAATGTATTCGGACGAATCGAGCGACAGCGCCGAGTGCTGTTCCGCTTCGAGCACGAAGTCCTGCAGCACGTCGGCGATCTGATCGCGCGTGACCTGTCGAAGCTGAGCCATCGCTGCGCCGAGCTTCTGCACTTCACGCGGCGCGAGGTACTTGAAGACCTCCGCCGCTTCATCTTCGCCCAGCGACATCAGGAGGATGGCGCTGCGTTGGAGTCCCTCAGCCGCGCTCATCGCCACCACCCACCCATGCTTTGACTACCGTTGCCACGATCTTCGGATCCTGTCGCGCCACCTGACGCGCGTACTGCAAGTTACGTTCGTAAGCGCTGAGTTCACCGCGCTTGCCGCCTTCGCCGTCTGCGCCTTCGCCTTCACCGCCGTCGGCGCCTGCTGCGCCGCCCGCACCGCCTGCGCCTGCCATCGTCGGTTCGGCCGGCGGCGGCGGGGTCAGGTGCTTGCGGATGGCCGGGCGAATCACGCCGAACCACAGATAGAGACCGATCAGACCGATCAGCACCCACTTGCCGACTTGCTTGGCCAGTTCGATGTTCTGACGCTGACGCCACCACGGCAGGTTCGCTTCCGGATCTTCTTCGACCGTGAACGCGCTGTTGACGATGTTGATCGTGTCGCCGCGCTGGCCGGAGAAGCCGATGGCTTCCTTCGACAGATTCTGGATCTGGTCGAGCTGCGCTTGCGTGAGCGCCACCATCGCGGGCTTGCCCTTGGCATCCGTGCCCGGACGGTAGTTCACGACAATCGCCGCCGACAGACGCTTGAGGCCGCCGGTCGCCTGCTGCACGTGACGAATCGTGCGGTCGACTTCGTAATTGGTCGTGGCGTCCTTGCGGTCGCTGCGCGGGCCTTGCGGAGCGCTGGCGGCGCTTGCCGGGTTGGCGCCTTGCTGGGCGAACTGCTGTTGTTGCTGCTGCTGCGTGATCGGCGCAGTGGCCTGACCCGGCGGCTGGTTCGACAGCGCGCCCGGCACACCACCGGCGGCGTTCGCGCCAATCTGCGAGGCTTCGCTGCTTTGCTGGCTGCGAACGGCTTGTTCGCCCGAGTTCGGCTTGTAGTTCTCCGACGTCTGCTCGACCTGATTGAAGTCGACGTCTGCCGTGACTTGCGCATGCACGTTGCCCGGCCCGACGATGGGGTTCAGGATCGCTTCGATGCGGCGTGCGTAGGACTGTTCGAGTTCGCGGACGTACTTGAGCTGGCTGGCGTCCAGACCCAGCGCGTTACCGCTTTGGGCGGAGAGCAGATTGCCGTTCTGGTCGAGCACCGTCACGTTCTTGACGGGCAGTTCCGGCACGCTCGACGCCACCATGTGCACGATGGCGCTCACTTGCGCGTCATCGAGTACGCGGCCCGGATAGAGCGTGACCAGCACCGAGGCGCTCGGCTTTTGCTGTTCGCGCACGAACACCGACGGCTTCGGGATTGCGAGGTGTACGCGAGCTGCAGAGACGGCGGAGAGCGATTCGACCGAGCGCGCGAGTTCGCCTTCGAGGGCGCGCTGGTAATTGACCTGTTCGGCGAACTGGCTGATACCGAACTTTTGGTTGTCCATTAGTTCGAAGCCGACCAGACCGCCCTTGGGCAAGCCTTGGGAGGCCAGACGCAGACGGACGTCGTGCACCTGTTCGGACGGCACCAGAATGGCCCCGCCGCCCTCGGCGAACTTGTACGGCACGTTCATCTGCTGGAGCGACGTGATGATGGCACCGCCGTCACGATCGCTCAGGTTGCTGTACAGCACCTTGTAATCGGGGGCACGGCTCCACAGGAAGACGGCGATCAGCAATGCGACGATGGCCGCGCCGCCGATGAGCAACGGCAGGCGCTCACGCGAGCGTAGCTGCGCGAGCAGGGGCGGCTTGGCGGCGACGTCAGCCGTCTGGGTGGCGGCGTTCATGCGCGGCTCCACGCCAGGGGCATTGTGATGACGGTCATCGCGGTGGAAGTGCTCACTAACATGCGACAGAATTCTCCGGGTACGCGTGGCATCGGGGCGCACATCCTCAAGTGGCTAAGGATTGGAAAGAAACCTGGTACAGGTGCGCACGATGCCGATGGTCCTGATTATTCGTTGGTGAATGTGGAATCGTTCTGAGGATTAGGCGGGTCTTTTCCCGTTAATTAAGCTATTGAGGGCTTGCCAAGGGGTGGTAAGCTCCGACGTGACTGATAAAAGGCAATCCGGTGTGGGCTGCGGATGTTTCGCGGGGTACCGGGGTTGTTGTATCGACGCATCGACATAAGCAAGGACAAGCAAAATGGCCATTCCGGGGATCGAATCGGTACTGCAGAAGCTGGGCGGCGTAGCGTCGCAGGCGGCGGGCTCGATCATGGGCACGTCCAGTGCTGGCGTGGGTTCTGCGTCGAAGTCGGGCGGTTTCGCGTCCGAGCTTGAGGCATCGCTCAAGCGCGTGTCGGCATCGCAGAACGGTGCCGAAGCGCAGGCCAAGGCTTTCGAAATGGGCGACCCGGGCGTAGCGCTGAACGACGTGATGGTCGACATGCAAAAAGCCAACATCGGCTTCCAGATGAGCCTGCAAGTGCGCAACAAGCTCGTTTCGGCCTACACAACTGTGATGAATATGCAGGTTTGATGGCTGGCTGAATGACTGCTGAAGGAGCCCCGTCTTTGACGGGGCTTTTTTGTTTCACGTTAGGGCCCGAAAGCCGATTTCATACCGGCTCGGCCTCGACCGTGTTTGGCATGATTCGCATCAGAAACTCGTGGAAGCGAGGTACGGTGAACGCGGCGTCCCCAAGTGGGGCGGTGTATAGCATGCCCTTGGTGACGAGATCGTTGCGAACGGGTTCGAGAAGCGCTGAAGGTAGCCCCATCGCCTTAGCGACGCGGCGTGAGTCGTGAGGCCCCTCACCGAGTTCTGCCATCGCACGCAAGTAGCTTCTCTCCGGCTGAGTCAGGCGTTCAAAACGAAATCCATAGAAGCCGTCGTCTAGCGCGGCGATGGCGGCATCCGAGACGTTATCGACATGATCGGGTGTAATCGGGCTCACGCTTGCCGCTCGCCACGTGAGCTTTCCCCACTGTTGCAGGAAGTATGGGTAAGCCCCCGACTGCTCGACGATGGCGTCAAGTGCGGCTGGCTGAATCGCGACACCCGCCTGAGCGGCAGGCTCGGTGATCGCATCTCGAGCGGCTTCCAGCGTAAGCGGTCCAAGGCGATGGACATCGAACATCCGCTCGGCGTAGGGCTTGGCGTCGCCAATGTGCTTGATCATTGGTGGAAGCCCTGCGCCGATAAGAATGACCGGCAACTGAAGCTGGGTGCATCGATGAAGGGCGTACAACAGCGAAGACAACTCGCGCTGCGGCATCCCTTGAAACTCGTCGATGAAGATTGCAAGCACCGTTTGCGCGGCGCGGGCTGCACGCCCCGCTTCAACCATCAATGCGCAAAGATCCAACTCCAGATCGCCACAGTCGGCCAGTCCGGGCTCCGGAGGGTAATCCATTCCGACTTCAATATCGCCGAACGATACTTTCAGTCCCGTCACGAAGCCCGCGAGTGCTCGCAGCCCTCGGGTGACGGCGTCTTCTGCGCTCCGCATTCTGTTCATGCGAAGCAAAGCGACGCGTAGCGCCGGAGCGAGTGAAGCGGGCAACGATTTGAATTCCGGCGCTTCGAGCCGAAGCGTAATCGAGTCACGTTGCTCGGCCTCGTATAGCAATCGTTCAAGCAAAACGGTCTTGCCAACGCCGCGAAGTCCGACTAGCAATTGACCATTGGCATGCCGCCCGATACGAAGGCGTTCGATACAAATTCGAACCTCCTCGCGGATGTCATCGCGACCGGTCAGGGCGGGTGGGGCTGCGCCAGCGCCGGGATTAAAGGGGCTTAAGATGCCGTCCATTGCGATGGGGTTCTAAAAAGAGGTAAGCAAAGCGTTGTGTTTGGCTGTAGCGCCATGGCACTCCAGACGATCGGGATCGCTCGTGATTGCCCTCGATCAGGTTTTGGTCGCTTCCTCAACCTCGTCGTTAGCAACCCACTTCGTATCGGGGGCATCCGCTTCGCGAACGGCTTCCTGAATCGCCTGCAAGACCCAGTTGTCATAGTCCGCGGCGCGTAACGCCGAAGGATTCGGGACCACGGAGAATTCGTTGATGCCCAGGGCGAGCAGGAAATCGGAGACGTCGCTCAACGTCGCAAAGGCTCTTGCGGCAGTCGATGTCGTATCCGCCAGCAGTCGAATCTCATCGTCGACGATGACTTCGATTCGCCAGAATTCCGCCTCTGATATCGCGAACACGCCGGATTTCTCTGCGGCAATCCAATCGAGAAATGCGTCGTGCGAAAGCGTCGGCATAGGCGGGGACATGAAATGTGAGGCGCAAGGCATTGCGCCGGACCGACGAGCGTCGGGAAAAGAGATGAGTTGCATAGTCTTCGGTCAAGAAAGCTGTCTGGAGAGACGGGCGTTCCGCGTGAACGTCCGAAGACTCATGCTATTGACCTGTGCAAACGACGAGACGGGCGTGTCGAATCCCGACGCGTCAGCAACGTCAAATACCTCGGAAAATCAAGCGAGTAGCACGCACTCGCATGGAGTGCAATTCGGAAGCTTCACGCCACACACGCATCAAGCGTGTATGGCGCGACCTAGCGCTTGCGGTGTCAGGCGGACGGGGGTGAGGCGGGGAGTCGTGGCGGGTTTTCGGCGGATGCGTCGGCCGGGACTTCCGGGGGCAGGATGCCCGGGGGGAGCGGGGGCGGTTTGCCGCCGCGTCCGGCTTCCAGCTTGTAGAGCCATGCCAGCAGCTCGGCGACTGCCTGATACAGCTGTGCGGGAATACGCTGATCGAGGTCGACCTGCATCAGCAGACTCACCAGCTCCGGCGACTCGTGCACGTACAGGCCATGCTCGCGTGCCGTGCGCACGATGGTCTCGGCCAGCAGGCCGTAACCCTTCGCGACGACACGCGGGGCGGAATCCTTTGCGCCGTAGGCGAGGGCGACCGCAGTGCGGCGTTCCGGTGGCAACGTCATGCCTCACCTCCGGTTTGCGGCGGGGTATCTGTCACGGATACGGGCAACGCTGCGACTTCAACATCGGCGGGTGACACGCTGGGCACCGTGGTATCCCCCTGCGCCGCGACCTCACCGGCTTCGTCCAACGCGCCGAACGACAACTGACTCGCGATCAGGCCGACGGCCGCCAGCCGGTGGCGCAGGTCTTCGCCTTCGTTCGACAGTACATCTGTCGACGCCGTCGAGTCGGTGAGCAGGCGTGCCTGCAACTGCTGACCCGATAAGCCCAGCGTGACGTCGATGGTGCCCAGTGACGGCAGCGTCAGACGCAAATGCGTATGCCACGTCGACGGCGCAGCGGCCTCGCCCGGCGCTTGCTGTCCGGGACGCTCTTCGACGCGCCACTCCATCGGCGCGCCGGGCCATGCCATACCGTTCCACTGAAACTGCGGATTGACCAGCATGTCGAGTTGCTGACGGACCAGCGTCACGCTCTCCGCTGGCGTATTCGCGACGGCCGCAATCGCACCCGCCGCACCGTGCTGTTGTGCGTTCGCCGACGTGCCACTTGCCGCCAGCGAGGCATCGCCGCCGTCATGTCCCGTCGGCAGCACGCTGCTTGTCGTATGCGCCACGCTTGCGGCGTGCGCAAGCGCAGTCGCCGTGTTCGGAAGATTCGCACTGGCGCGCAGTCCACCGTCGCTGGTATCGCCCTGAGCGGGGGGCGTGCCGTGCTGGCCGGGTGTGGGATTCGGCGTGGCCGACGGCAGGGACGGTGCCAGGGCGGACGGACTCAACGTCGGCCAGCCAGTGGCCAGCGCAGCCTCGCCGCCTGCCGGGCCGAGCAGGCGCGTCAGCGGCCCGGGCCCGGGCAACGTGGCATCCGCACCGGCCGCACGCAACTGCGCGGCAAGATTGGCGGACGCTGGCCAGCGCAACTGCGGCTCGGCCTGCAACTGCTCGAACGAGCGGCTGCCCGAGGCCCATTGCGACAGATGCGATTCATAGAAGAGGCCACTCGCCGACAACGCTTCCTTCAGCGCGGCAGCAACGAGCGGTGCCAGCGCCGGAGCGCCTGTGCCGGGTGCCGCAGGCCACACCGGCGCGCTCGCCTGTACGGGGCCGGGCGAGTCGGGGGCAAGACGCAGAATGGTATCGATGGTGCGCGCAGCGGCGGACAGCGTCGCCTGCTGAACCGGCGTGGGGACACGCGCGGCCGTTTGCGACGTTGCATTGCCCAGCGCGACGGCTGTGGGTGAGGTCTTGGTGGCGAGATCGCCGAGTGCGGAAGTGGCGTCGCCCGTCGGCTGTGAACCGGCGACGGCGTTGGGCGCGGTCGTCGAAGACACCCCCACGCCGAGTAATGTGTCGAGCCGCCGTGCGAGTGTCGTGGCCAGAACCGAGTCGAGACCGGCCATGCCTTACTCCGAAATGCGGGCGATGTGACGCGCGGCGCGCGTCAGGCGCCCAGGTTCAGGCCGTAGACTTCGTGCAGGGCACGTTGACGGCGCGTGCTGTTGATCATGGCGTCCAGGTGCGCCAGATGGGGCACCGCGAGATCGCGAATGGCAGCATCGTCGGCCAGAATGCGGCGGATGATGGCGTGCTTGCGCGTACGCTCGTCGTCGGACAACGGCAGATCGGCGTCGAGTTGCTTGATCGAGTCGACCTGTGCGCGATACTGCGTCTCGAGATCGATGAGGGCATCCCAGTCGCCATCGCGCGCCACACCGAGCATGCGCTCCGTGAGACCGGCAATACTTTCGTAGCAGTTCAGCAAAGTCGTGGCTTCATTCATAGCGCACTCCGGTGCCCGCCTGCGCGGCGGGGGCACCCGTGCCGGCAGCCGGGGCGATCGCTCGCCAGGCCGATGCAATTGTCTCGAGCAGGGTGTCGACTTCTTGAATCTTGGCTACGTTGTTCTCGAGGTTAGCTTCGAGAAGACGTCGCCCCATGTAGTCGTAGAGATCACGCAAATTGCGCGACAGTTCCCCGCCGACTTCCATATTCAAACCATCGCGCAGACCGCCGATGATCTCGATGGCTTTCGAGATGGCTTGCCCGCGCTCGACGATATGGCCAGCTTCGAAGTGAATGCGGGCTTTGGTGAGCGCAGCCTTGGCACCGTCGAACAGCATCACGATGAGCTGGTGCGGGCTCGCGGCGACGACGCCGGTTTCGAGCCCGACTTTGCGATACGCATTGGCGGCGTTCTGACCGTACATGACTCTTTGCCCCGCTTACTTCGAAGACGAGGAAGAAGAACCGCCGAGCACCTGCTTGAGGTAGTCGCTGGTGTTCTGGAGCTTAGCCATCGTCGCGTCGAGCGCCGTGAACTGCGCCAGATAACGGTTCTGCATCTGCGTCATCTGGTCTTGCCAGTCGGTTTCCTGCTGCTTGATCTGCTTGATCGACGTGTTCAGGTTGTTCGTCGCGCTTGTCACCGCGCCCTTGGCGCTCAGGAAGTCGCCGACCTGCGTGTTCAGCAGCGATGCGAAGCCCTGTGAGAAGCCGATGTTGCCGCGATTGCCCGTGGCCGTGCCCGACACCGTGACCTTGAGGCCGTCGATCGGGGTGCCTGCGGCGCCGGTAAGGGTCTGACCGCTACCGACTGCGGTGAAACCGCCGATGGTGCCGACGACGTCCAGCCCGGTCGTGGTGTTGTTGCCGTTGAACAGTTGGTTGTAGGCCGAGCCACCTGTGACGATCACTTTCGACGCCGAGCCGTAACGGTTCGACGTGATCGTCAGAATGCCGTTGTTCGACGCCACCGACACGCCCGACTGGGCAGTGGTGAACTTGCTGTTGCCGTTGATCGCGGACTGAATGGCCGAGGCCAGCTTGTCCTGCGTATAAGTGCCCGGCGGGATCAGCACGCTGGCGATGTTGCCATCGAGCGAGATCTGAAGTTCGTTGCTGCCAGCGGCAATCGTGGTCGTCGCACCCAGCGTGATCGCGCCGGTGGTGGTGCCTTGCGTGGCGGCCTGCGAAATGTTGATGCCGTACTGGCCCGGCTGCGTCGCGTTCGTCGAGCTGGTGAAGCTCACCAGACTGTCGGTCGTCTGACCGTTGGTCGCGAACAGCGAGGCGAGCGCGTTGAAGCCGTTCGTCGAGTTCATCGCCTTGTTCAAGGCGGTGGTGTCGACGGACAGCGTGCCGTCCTTGTTAAAGCCCACGCCAACCTGCGCGAGCGATGCGAGGCCCGTCGAGCCGACGCCCGGCAGCTTGCCGTTCAGAATCTGGGTCAGACGGTTCTGCACGAGCTGAACCGTCGAGTCGCCGATCAGCGGACCGTTGTTCGCGCCGTTACCGGCCGAGTCGAACGCGGTGAGTTTGCCGATCGTCGATTGCAGCGTGTTGTAAGCCGAGGCGAACGACTGCACGGCTTGCGTGACGGCCGCAGAGTTGCGGCTGGTCGTCACCGTGGTCGAGCCGACCTTCGTCAGATTGAGCGTGACGCCGGTGACCGATTTGGTCACAGTGTTCGTGGCGCTGGTAACCGCCAGACCGTTGATGGTCAGGTTAGCGTTTTGCGCGGCGCTCGTTTGCGTCAGGTTTTGCGTGCCGGTCGGATCGTTGGCGAGCAGGTTGGTGACCGTAGGGTCGCCGCCAGCGGCCACATCGACCTTCATGCTCATGTTCTGGCCCGTCGTCTTCGAGGTGAGCACGAGACGATAAGGCGTGCCGCTGCCGTCGTTGACGATCGTCGCTACGGCGTCGCCGTTCTGCGCGTTGATCGCGTCGCGAATGCCGGTCAGCGAGTTGTTGGTGCTGTCGATCGTGAGGTTGATCGGCGAGGAGCTGGCGTTGGCGGCGAAGCTCGCGCCGGAATATTTACCGTCGGTCAGCGTGCCGCCCGTGATCGTGCCAAGGGTGATCGTCACCTTGGTCGACGTGCCCGTGCCGATCGTACTCGTCTGGCTCGAAAAGCCCGATGTGGTCAGACTTTGCGCCTGAGCGAGCTGCGAGACGGCGATGGACCACTGGCTGACGTTGGCCGTCGAGTCGGCGGTGGCCGACAGGATCGTGTTGTCGCCGACTGCCGCTGCGACTTGCAGGAACTGCGAAGCGCTGGAGAGCGTGTTGAGTGAGGTCTGGAACGCAGACAACGCCGATTGCAGCTGGCCGATGGCGGAAAGCTTCGTGTTGTACGCCGCTTCCTGGTTTTGCAGCAGAGTGAGCTTGTTCGTGGCAGGCGTCATCAGACTCTTGACGAGTGCATTGACGTCCAGGCCTGACCCGATCCCTGGGGAGGAAATTGTGCCCGGTCCGTTAGAAGTTGCCATGATGTGCTCTCACTCCGTTGAATTGATCGTTGCTACCCGGACCGCCCAAAAATGCGATGGCCCGTAAAACACGCGGCGGCGGCACCGTTTCGCAGTGACGCCGCCGTCGACCCGGCGGACTCGCGCCCACCGGGTGTGTCAAGCACTACTCCGGTATTACTGGAGGAGCTTGAGCACTTGCTGCGGCAGCTGGTTAGCTTGCGACAGCATCGAGATACCCGCTTGTTGCAGGATCTGCGAGCGGGTCATGTTAGCCGTTTCCGCTGCGTAGTCCGTGTCCTGAACGCCCGAACGTGCCGAGGTCAGGTTTTGCGTCGTTGCCGACAGGTTGCTCACAGCCGACTGGAAGCGGTTTTGAATTGCGCCCAGCGTTGCGTTGAACGAGTCAGCCGTGCCGATGGCGGCGTCGATCTGAGCGACCAGCTTGGTAGCCGAGTCAACCGTCAGTGCGTTAGCCGTCGAGAGGCTGCCGCTCACTGCCGAGCTGCCTGCTGCCACGCCGATTTGCGTCAGCTTGGCGGCGGTGCCACCGACCGTGAAGTTCTGGCTCGAAACCAGGTTCAGCTTGCCGGTCGAGTCGACGAATGCCGTCACGCCGCTGCCGCTGGCGCTGATGGCGTCAGCCAGTTCGCCCACGGTCTTGAACGTGCCGGTGATCGACGTAGCCGTGGCCGAGCCAGCGGCTTGCAGCGTCAGGTCGGTGCCCGTCAGGGTCAGCGGCGACAGAGCCGTCTTCACGCCGGTCGACGAACCCGTACCCGTCGTAGCAGCCAGGGTGGCCGGGACGGTGACGCCGGTCAGGCCGGTCGTCGTCATGTTGATCGCAGCAGCGGTCGTGTTGGTGAAGTCGATTTCACCCGTCGTCGCGTTAGCGGCGGCGATGTTCGTGCCAGCGGCCGTGTTGATCGCGGCGGCCAGGTCGGCTGCCGTGTTGTACGTGCCGTTTGCGACTGCCGTGCCACCGACCGAGATCGAGTTGGCGGCGTCGAGCGTGATCGAACCGAACTTGGCAGCCGTCGTTGCCGTTGCCAGAGCAACGCCACCGATCGAGCCGGCGCCCATGTTCTGGCTCAGCGAGACCGAGATCGACTGGCCGGCGTTAGCGCCAACCTGGAAGTTCGCCGTGCCCATCGTGCCGTTGAGCACCGACAGACCGTTGAACTGCGTTTGTTGTGCCGTGCGGGTGATTTCCGACAGACGTTGCTGAACTTCCTGGTCGATAGCGGCGCGGTCCGAAGCCGAGTTCGTGGCGTTCGTTGCTTGCACTGCCAGCGTACGGATACGTTGCAGGTTGTCCGAGATCGACGACAGGCCGCCAGCAGCGGTCTGCACCAGCGAGATGCCGTCGTTGGCATTGCGCTGAGCTTGCGTCAGACCGTTGATCTGCGACGTCATACGGTCGGTAATGGCCAGACCGGCGGCATCGTCAGCGGCGCTGTTGATGCGCAGGCCCGACGACAGACGCGTGATCGACGTTTGCAGGCTGGATTGCGACGTGCTCAGGTTACGCTGGGCGATCGTCGAGAAGATGTTGGTATTGATGACAGATGACATTTAGCCACTCCTTTCCCAAAATTTTTTGGCTCCGGCTTAAGCGCCGTAACTTTGGCTCACCAGCCAATCGCCGAAAGCCGCCGTTGTAGGGGATATCGGACGGCCATTGGGAAAATTTAGGGTGGATTTGCAAAATGCTTTGCCAGCCCCCATCGACTTGCCAGGCCGATGTCGGAAAAACGCTAGTAAGCCAGTCTACAAAATTCCTCCACGATTGATCCGTCAAGGAAAGGGGCAATGTGCCGCCTATTCATGCCCTGTAAGGCTCGGAGAGGTGACGAGGCGCTGACCGCCGTCGGCGATTCCCGATGGCGCGGTCGGTAATTCTCAAGCGGCGGAAACCCCGCCCGGTGGATGAAAAAAATTTTCGCGTCGCCGTGAAAATTCCTCTAAGGGCCGCGCATCGACCGTCGAATGTGTCCCCGGAAATGCGCGTGGCCCGCGATTGCGGGCCACGAAGTGAGTACTTAGTTCTTAGGATTCCCGGCGGAATCTGGCAGGAAATGTGGTGACGCTGTTGCGCCCCTCGCCGTGATCAGGCGCAGACCGGCCCCATCTCCGCGCTGACCAGACCGTGTTGCATCACGTAATAGGTCAGCTCGGCGTTGTTATTCAGACGCATCTTCTCTAGCAGACGCGTGCGGTACACGCTCACGGTCTTGACCGAGAGCGACAGCGCGTTGGCGATGTCGGTGAGGCGCTTGCCCGAGCCGATCATGCACAGCGTCTGGTATTCACGGTCCGACAGACGTTCGTGCGGCGGCTGGTCGGCGTCCGGTCCGAGATAGTCGGCGAGCGTTTCGGCGACCATCGGACTCACGTATTTGCGGCCCGCGGCGACTTGTCGCACAGCCGAGACCAGTTGTTGGGCATTCGAGCGTTTGCTCAGGTAACCGGCGGCACCCGCCTTGAGCGCGCGTAGCGCGAACTGACCTTCGCCGTACATGCTGAAGATCATGATCGGCAGACGCGGGTGTTTGCGTCGCAGGGTCTTGAGAATCTCGAGACCGTTGGTGTCCGGCAGCGAGATATCTAGCAGGACGATGTCCCACTGGGCCGCGTCGGTCATCTCCAGCGCTTCTGCGCCGCAGTCGGCTTCGCCAATGACGGCGATACTCCCGCTATCGGAGAGCAATTGCCGGACGCCCTGGCGCACGATGGCGTGGTCGTCGACGATGAGCACTCTAAGCGTCATGATGCGTATCCGTGAAGAGCAAGCGATTCCGGGCCGTGCTGGCCGGTCGAGGCAGGCAGGATCTGATGCCAGGGAAGCCGTGCGCTGACGAGCGTCCCCGATCCTTGAACACTGCCGATACGTAGCGTGCCGCCGAGCGCCGTACAGCGCTCGCGCATGCCAACCAATCCGAAATGTCCCTGCTTGCGACGCGAGCCGCGGGCCAGCCCGCAACCGTCGTCGGAAATCGTGAGTTTGAGTGAACGGTGGCTGCCATCGAGCGCCACGACCACGCGCGTGGCGCGGGCATGACGGGCAACGTTGGTCAGCGCTTCCTGAGCGATGCGATACAACGCCAGCACCGCGTCGGGAGTGAGGTTCGCAACGCGCTCGCGCGTCACGTCGTCGCAGCGCCAGATGCACGTGAGACCGCTTTGCTCGCCAAAGCCGCGCAGCCATACGCGCAGCGAAGTGACGAGGCCCGCATCGAGCACGGGTGGGCGGTTGCGTCCGACGAGTTCGTCGGCCGCGTCTTGTGCAGCGTTCGCTACGTTCTGAATCTGGGTGCAGAAGGATTGCCACTCGGCGGCGTCTGCGGGCGCGCGCGTCGCGAGACGTGCGACGACCAGTTGCAATGCCGTGAGGTGAGCGCCGAGCCCGTCGTGCATCTCCTGCGCGAGTCGCGTGCGCTCGGCTTCGCGTGCCGCGTCGATCTTGCGTGCGACCGTCTGCGGCGACGTGGCGCGCGTGTGCAACGCGTCGTCAATCGACACGCGACGTCTCGCAGCCTGTGCGGCAGGATCGACGAGAAACGGCATGGAGGCAAATCCCTGAGAGAAAAAGTCCCGTGCCGCAACCCACGCGGCGAGACCCACATTCAATTTAACAAACTTTACATTTCGTCACAATTACACGCGGCGGGCACCCGCATGGTTGACAGCGATGCGTAACTATTTGATTTGGATCAAGAAGTTTTCGCTTGCTTGAGGGGATTTCTGCGAAGACCCTGAATATATCAGGGTTTGTCCTAGCGTATCCAGTCGAGCGTATGTTTCAAACGACATTCTCGGTCCAAAACAGTCGTAACGCCTGAATTTACGATGTTATTTCATACGATTGTTATTTTCTTTCAGCTGAGGGCGCGGGTATACCACGCGCCCCATCGGTGAACCGCCTCGGGTGGCGTTCCCTATGAGACGTTGCTTTCGGTCTCCGAATCTAAGGGGAGCGTCACGCTGACGATCAGTCCGATACCCTGCGCGCCCGGCGACAGCGTCACCGTGCCATGGCTGGCCGCCACGATTTCCTTCACGATGGCCAGCCCCAGACCCGTGCCGGGCTGACCCGGCGGCGCGTTACGGTAGAAACGTTCGAATACGCGCTGACGTGCCTCGGCCTGGATGCCGGGTCCATCGTCGATGACGCGCAGGCGGGCGGTGCTGTCCGGACAGTCGATCGCGACGGTCACACGTCCACCCTCGTGGATATAGCGGATCGCATTGTCGACAAGATTCATGACCATCGCATGAAACAGCTCGCCATTACCCGATACCCACACGTGCGCATCCAACGTCTCCAGCCCGAGATCGATGTTGCGTCGCTGCGCCAGCCCGACCAGTTCTTCCAGCACCCCGGCGGCCACCGTCACCAGATCCACCCGCGAACGTGAGAACGCCGGCGTGTCCGCCGCCTCGGCCTGCGAGAGCAGTAACAGCTTGTTCGTCAGATCGGCGAGGCCGCGACTGCTCGTCTGCATGGCGGCCAGCACATCGGCCAACGCGGCGCGGTCGTCGAGCTGCGCGGCGAACTGCAACTGCGTGTCGAGCAGCGTGAGCGGCGTACGCAACTGGTGGGCAGCATCGGCGACAAAGCGACGCTGTTGTTGCGCCTGTGCCGAGAGCCGCTGAATACACAGGTTGATGGCGTCGACGATGGGTCTCAGTTCTGTTTGCAGTTGTCCGGCGCGAATCGGCACCAGTTCCTGCGGTGAGCGTCCGGCCACTTCGTCCTTGAGCCGGATGAGCGGATGCAACTCGACCGTCAATCCGATGAGTACCAGCACGGCGGCTAAAGCGGCCATGGCGATCTGTCGGTGCAGCGAAGGCTTCCACAACTGCGCGAGCATCTCGTCACGTGCATGCATCGTCTCAGCGACCACGATGGCCACGCGATGCGGCTGGCCGGAGTCGTACATCGTACGCACGAAGTTGATCGCGCGCAGCGGCTCGCCGTTCACTGTGACGTTCGAATAAGTGGGCACTGTCTGCGGAAACAGCGGTGGATGCGGAAAGTCGGGCGGTCCGGCGAGCAGCTTTCCGTCTTCGGTGATCACCTGATAGAACACCCGGTCGCGCGCGGGCGACGCGAATAACTCCAGTGCTGAAGGCGGGACCGTTGCACGCAGCGCCCCGTCCACCCAAGTCAGCTCGCCCGCAATGACCTGCGCCGAGGTGAGCAATGCCCGGTCCTGCACGAGTTCGGCGGTGTCGTGTGCGCTGCGATAAGCCTGCCAGCCAGTCGCCACGATGTAGAGCGAGAGCGGCAGCATCAGCCACATCAGCAGCCGGACGCGCAGACTAAGCATCTTTCTCGCGCAGCAGATAGCCGAGACCGCGCAGGGTCATGATGGCCGCCCGGCTCGTTTCGAGCTTCTTGCGAAGCCGGTGGATGTAGATCTCGATGGCGTCGGCGCTGGGTTCGTCGTCCAGTCCGAACACGCCGTCGACCAGCGCGCTCTTCGCCACGGTCTTGCCCTGCTTGCGCATAAGGATTTCGAGCACGGCGTGCTCGCGCGACGGCAACGCAAGCGGTGCACCGGCAATCGTGAATTGCCGCGTGCCTGCGTGATAGCTCAGATCGGCGCACACGAGATCGGCGCTTTGCTCGGGGGCGTGGCGACGCGCCAGCGCCTTCACGCGAGCGATCAGTTCGCGCACTTCGAACGGCTTGACGAGATAGTCGTCGGCCCCGGCTCCGAGGCAATCGACCTTTTCGTCGACCGAGCCGCTGGCCGTCAGGATGATGACGGGTACGTTGTTGCGCCGCTCGCGCAGCCGCCGCAAGACGTGCTTGCCGCCGAGCTTGGGCAGCATCAGATCGAGC
The DNA here is from genome assembly GCF_024704525.1 of Pandoraea commovens. Lineage (NCBI taxonomy): Bacteria > Pseudomonadati > Pseudomonadota > Betaproteobacteria > Burkholderiales > Burkholderiaceae > Pandoraea > Pandoraea commovens. Next base: position 5,813,164 of record NZ_CP102780.1, on the reverse strand, counting down.
AGCACCACGTCGTACGTTTCCGTTTGCAGCAGACGGTCGGCGGCGTCGCCATCGCGTGCGGCGTCGACAGTGAAGTTGTCGTCGCGCAGCATGCGGGCGAGCCAGTGGGCCAGAGTCTCGTTATCTTCGATCAGCAGCAGTTTCATGACGGCGAATGCAGAATGCGACGGCGAGTGTGCCCGTGGAACGTGGGCGCGCCAACAGCGGGTAAACACCCATGAGCATTGGGCGAAAACCTGCAGGGGGCGAAAGCTTGATGAAAGCTTCGGTTTTCTACAATTTGCTCCAAGGCAGAGGATACGCATCAGAGGACCGCTGCCCGGGCCCAGTGACAGAGATATCACGACGGGCCGGCCGGCACCGCAATCGGTTCGGGCCATTATCCCTAAAAACGATGGAGACACCACAATGCGAGCAAGCCTTGGCGTGCGTGCGCCGAAAGCCTTCGTGAAACCCGTTCTGGCCGCCGTTTTCGGCGTGTCGCTGGCGCTGAGCGCCGCACCGGGTTTCGCTGCCGATAGCGGCAAGATCACGATCATGGTCGGCGGCATCACGAAGATGATCTACCTCCCGGCCAAGCTTGCCGAGCAGCTTGGTTATTTCAAGGACGAAGGGCTGAACGTCGAGCTGCTGTCGCAGCCGGCCGGTGTCGACGCCGAAAACGAATTGCTTGCCGGCGCCGTGCAGGCCGTGGTCGGCTTCTACGATCACTCGATCGATTTGCAGAGCAAGGGCAAGGAGATCCAGTCGATTGTCGTGTTCGGGCAGGTGCCGGGCGAAGTGGAACTGGTCAACGCCAAGAGCAAAGACACCATCAAGAGCATGGCCGACGTGAAGGGTAAAACCCTCGGCGTGACCGGCCTGGGTTCGTCGACGAACTTCCTTACGCAGTATCTGGCCGCCAAGCACGGTCTGACGTCGGCGCAGTACTCGGTGCTGCCGGTGGGCGCGGACAACACGTTCATCGCGGCCATCAAGCAAAACCGCATCGACGCCGGCATGACCACCGAGCCGACCGCGTCGCAACTGATCAAGACCGGCGACGCGGCCGTGCTCGTCGACATGCGCACGATGGAAGGCACCGTCGCTGCGCTGGGCGGCGCTTACCCGGCATCGAGCCTGTACGTGCAGCGCGCGTGGCTCGACAAGCACAAGCCGGAAGCTCAGAAGCTCGCCCGCGCCTTCGTGAAGACGCTCAAGTTCATCAACACGCACTCGGCGGCCGAGATCACCGAGAAGATGCCGAAGGACTACTACGGCAACAACAAGGCGCTGTACGTGCAGGCCTTGCAGAATTCGCTGCCGATGTACTCGCCGGACGGCCGCATGCCGAAGGACGGTCCGGAGACCGTGCTGAAGGTGCTCTCCGCGTTCAACCCGAACGTCAAGGGCAAGCACATCGATCTGTCGAAGACGTACACCAACGAGTTCGTCGATCAGGCCAAGTAAGCCGGTTTGAAACGACTCGCTGCACCGACTTGCATCGGTTGACCCTGTAGTACCGGCGCGCGGTCCCCACGACGCGCAGCCCTTACCCGTAAAACGCCAGGCCGCCCGCACCCGACCCATGTCCGGTGTGCGGACCGGTTCAGCCCTAGCAAACGCAATATCAGTGCTTAACACCGTTCCGACGTCATTCAGGAGCCGGGCATGACCCAGACCATTACCCCCACGGCACCGGCGCGCGCGGCAAGCGCCGTGTCACGCGACACGCCCGCCATCGAGTTCGACAATGTGTCGTGCCGCTTCATCTCGCCGGACGGCAAAGCCACCATCGCGCTGCGCAACTTCAGCATGTCGGTGGCGCGTGGCGAATTCGTCGCCATCGTCGGCCCGACCGGCTGCGGCAAGTCGACCACGCTGTCGATGATTACCGGCCTGCTGCGTCCGACCGCTGGCAGCGTGCGCGTGATGGGTCAGCCGGTCAACGGCATCGATCCGCGCATCGGCTTCGTCTTCCAGAACGACGCGGTTTTCCCGTGGCGCAGCGTGCGCGATAACGTTGCCGCCGGGCCGCTGTTTCGCGGTCAGTCGAAGGAAGCTGCTTATGCGCTGGCTGACGAATGGATCAAGCGCGTCGGGCTCGACAAGTTTGGTGGTCACTATCCGCACCAGCTCTCGGGCGGGATGCGCAAGCGTGTGGCGCTCGCGCAGACGTTCATCAACAACCCCGAAATCCTGTTGATGGACGAACCGTTCTCCGCGCTCGACATGCAAACGCGCACGCTCATGCAGGACGAGCTACTGCAACTGTGGTCGTCGACGTCGGGCTCGGTGGTGTTCGTCACGCACGATCTCGAAGAAGCGATTGCGCTGGCCGACCGGGTGTTCGTGCTCACGGCGCGCCCGGCGACGTTGAAGAACACGTACACGATCGATCTGCCGCGTCCGCGCGTGATGTCCGAGATCCGCTACGAACAGCGCTTCATCGACATCTCGCGCGAGATCTGGGCGGATCTGCGTGAAGAAGTGAAGATCGGTTAAGTGGCACGGACCGCACGGAGGATATGAACATGAGTGAACAAGTTATGCAGGCGGCGATGCCCGCCGGACTCGGCGACGCCGATCTGGCACGCGAAGAAGCTATCGCGCAACGCCGTATCAAACAACGTCGCGCGCTGGTGGTGTTTCTGCGCGTGGCGATTCTGGTGGTCGGGCTGGGCGGCTGGGAAGTGGCGGCGCGCATCGGCTGGATCGATCCGTTCTTCTTCTCGCAGCCGACGCTGATCGTTCAGCAGATTTACGACTGGTGCGTGGAAGGTACGTCGCAAGGGCCGCTGTGGACGCAGGTACTCGTCACGCTCGAAGAGACCGTGCTGGGCTTTCTGATCGGCGGTGTGGCGGGTGTGATCTGCGGCATCGTGCTCGGTCGCAACAAGCTGCTCTCGGATGTGTTCAGTCTCTACATCCAGATCGCCAACTCGATTCCGCGTGTGGTGCTCGGCTCGATCTTCGTGATCGCGTTCGGTCTGGGGATGGCGTCGAAGGTGGCGCTCGCCGTGGTGATGGTGTTCTTCGTCGTGTTCGCGAACGCGTTCCAAGGCGTACGTGAGGCCGACCGCTACATGATTGCGAATGCACAGATTCTCGGTGCGTCGCGCCGTCAGGTAACGATGTCGGTGGTGATTCCGTCGGCGCTGTCGTGGATTCTCGCGAGCTTGCACGTGAGCTTCGGCTTCGCCCTCGTGGGTGCGGTCGTCGGCGAATTCCTCGGGTCGAAGCAAGGCATCGGTCTGCTGATCTCGACTGCACAGGGTGCATTTAACGCCAGCGGTGTGTTCGCCGCGATGATCGTGCTGGCCGTGGTTGCGCTGGGCGCGGACTGGTTGCTGACGTCGCTGGAGAAACGGCTGTTGAAGTGGCGTCCGGCGGCGTTCTCTAACGAGTAATCTTCTCGTCCGACTCAAAAACAAAGCGGCGTCACTTTTGCAAGTGACGCCGCTTTTCCTTTGGAGACGCTGACGACAGCCGGGCGTCAGATCTTCAGCTTGGTGACCTTCGTGCCTTCGATGTTCAGGTTGGCCATAAGACCGGCGTTGGTCATCACGATCACTTCCACCGGCGAGGTCGCGGTGTTCAGGTCGACTGCACCGTTCGCGCCGATCTTCACGACGGCGACCGAGGCGTCGGCACCGGCCGTCCAGCCGTCCGTGCGCTGGAATTTGTCGAGGGCGTCCTGCGTCATGAACAGGAAGATGACGGCCTTCGATTGCGCACCGATCTGAAGACCGAACGACGCCGTCACCGTGTTGTAGTAACCCTGCGTCTTGCCGCCTACGCGCAGCGCGCCTTCGCCGTATTCTCCACCGACCACGAAGCCCGCTTGCAGCACCGACGGGAAGACGAGCACACCGCGCGCCTTGTTCACCAGTTCGCGCGAGCCCTTCACCGAGGCGTACATCTTGTCGAGCGCGCCATTCACCGAGGCGTCGATCGTCTGACGCTTGCTGGCGTTCGCAGCGGGCGAACTGTCGCTCTTATCGGATTGCGATGGCGTGGTTGTCGTGCAGCCTGCAAGCGCAAAGGCGGCAGCGGCGACAGCGACGGAAGTTTTCATCAGGAATTCGCGTTTTTGCATTTTTCTCCCTCCGGAAAGCGTGTGCCGTGCGCAAAGCGTAGCGGCGTGGATGTGGATTAAACGTCAGGCCGATGGGGACGCACCTTTCGGCACGGGGCCCCGCAGCATTGAAGCGGGTGATGAGGACGATCGTTTGGCATCCGACGGATGCCGATGGTGACAATTGACCGGCCAGAGAGCGTAGCGTGATGTCCGTTTCGCGGCGTGTTTTGCGGTGTCGCGAGGGCGGAAATCAATGCATCGGCGTGACGTCGATTATGCGGTCTCTGTCGGTATTGTCAAGAAAATCACGCGATAAGTTCCGCTAACGTGTTGCCATCTTTCGCTAACTTGTAGGCGTCCGCCTACGTACACTCGCGCATGTATTGCTCTTTGAGCGCTTTGCGCGGGTTTGTGCGTGTAGGAATGTCGACGCGATTGCCTGCGGGCGAATCGACGCGTTGATCGCGGGTGTACACCGGCTTGTCCGGTGTATTGGCGATCTTGTCGGCGAGCGACTTGCAGTAGTCGCGTTTGGTCGGCGCGGCAGCGGCGGAAGATGCCTCCTGTGCCGCGGCCTGATTGCGGGCGGCTTGCGAGCACTGCTCCGGCGGTAGCGCGCGGCCGACGCTATCGAAGCATACCGGCGTTTGCGCAAAGGCAAAGCCGCTCGCGCCGAGCAACAGGGATGCGGCAGTGATCTTCAGCAGGCGGTGGAACGATTGGGCGGACGACGGTGCGCCGTCAAACTCGGCAGTGCCAACGATTGTCGACGCACGGTGTGTGGCAGGGGAAGCGGCGCTCAGGAACATCGGGGACAGCGTGGCGGTGCGGCGTGGCATCGACATTCTCCTCAATGAATCCCGCTTGGGCAGCGGGTGCGCCTATTCTGGCACCGCCCCGGCCGGGTTGTCGATAGCCGCGACGCCCGGTCGCACTGTCGGCACCGACGGAGTGCTTGGCACTGCGGGCACGTCCGTGCGCAACTCCAGCCGATAACCCACGCCGTAGATCGAGCGCACGATCTCTTCGTCCGGCCGGATCGCCTGCAACTTGCGACGCAGATTCTTGATATGGCTGTCCACCGTGCGGTCGGCGACCACGCGGTGATCGTCGTACATCCGGTCGAGCAGATGCGCGCGCGGGAACGTCTTGTCGGGATGGCTCGCGAGTGTGGCGAGCAGTCGCAGCTCGACCGGCGTGAGCGGCAGTTCGTGCCCGTCGAGCTTCGCGTGATGACGCACCGCGTCAATCACGAGCGCGGGCATCGGCGGGGCGGCGGGCGTGGGCATTGCGGTGCCGGTGCTGGCCATCGCGCCGCCACGCACGCGTCGCAGGATCGCCTTGACGCGCGCGACCACTTCACGCGGACTGAAGGGCTTGCAGATGTAGTCGTCGGCACCGAGTTCGAGTCCGAGCAGGCGGTCGGTTTCCGCCGCGCGTGCGGTCAGCATCACGATAGGTACTTCGGAAATCTCGCGCACGGCGCGGCAGACTTCGAGGCCATCCATGCCCGGCAGCATCAGATCGAGAAGCACCAGACGCGGCTGCGTCACGCGTACAGCTGGCAGCACGTCGCGTCCGTCCGTCAGGATGCGACACGGCATGCCCGCCACGCGCAGATACTCGGCGAGCAGCGCGGCGAGTTTCGGTTCGTCTTCGACGATCAGAATCGGCGCGGCGTCCGAGAGCGCCATGCCGACGGGCGTCGAGACGACTGCCGAATGCGCTGGCGGCGTGGACGTGAGGGAGGAAAGGCTTGATGCGCTTTGCAGGGATGTCGACGAGTGCGTGTGCATAAAGGGCAGGCTCAACTCAGGGTCGTCAGGGCTTGGGTGCCAAAACAGCTGGCGGCCGCGCTCAACGCGCAGGCCGTCGATGTCGAAGCGCCGGTGGCGGCCGGGTTCTGACGCGGCAGGGTGATCGCCAGCGCCAGACCGCCCAGCGGCGAGTGTCGCGCGGCGATCTGACCGCCGTGCGCTTCGACAATATGTTTGCAAAGCGCGAGTCCGAGGCCCGCACCGCCGCTGCGCCGACTGCGCGACGCTTCCACCCGGAACAGACGCTCGAACAGGCGGGGCAGGGCGTCGTCCGGCACGCCGGGCGCGGAGTCTTCGATCTCCAGACGCAATTGTGTCTCGGTCGCCGACAGATAGACGCGCACTGCGCCGCCGCCGTCGGTATAGCGCAACGAATTCTCAAACAGGTTGCCGATGAGTTGCGTCAGACGGTGCAGGTCGCCGTCGACCGTGAGCGTGTCGTCCGGGAGGTGGACGTTCAGCGCAATGCCCTTGGCTTCGAACCAGTCGCCGAAGGCGGCGACCGATGTCGCGACGCGCTCGGTCATGTCCACCTGCGCGAACTCGTAGGTCAGCGCGCCCACATCGGAGAGCGACAGTTCGTACAGGTCGTCGATCAGCTTGGAGAGCAGGGAGATCTCGACACGCAGCGAGGCGAGCGCGTCCTGCGTGAGCGGGCGCACCCCGTCTTCCATCGCTTCGATTTCGCCGCGCAGGATCGACAGCGGCGTGCGCAGTTCATGGGAGATGTCGGCGAGCAGGTTGCGGCGCAGGCGGTCGTTCTGGGCCAGCGTGTCGGCCAGACGGTTCAGATCGACGGCGAGCCGCGCGAGTTCATCCGCCCCGGCGGTGGGCGCACGCACGCTGTAGTCGCCCATCGCCATGCGGTGCGTGGCTTCGAGCAGCGGTGTGACGGGCACGAGCAGACGTTGGGCGAGCCGCAGCGCGACAGCGCCGAGCAGGGCGACGCCGAGGATCGCCAGATACATCAGGTTGTCGCCGCGCAACCAGCTGTGCCCGCCCATAGCGGCACGCACGACGGCCGTCGTGGCCGCCATGGTGACCAGACCCGTCGCGAAGATCGCGAGGAACAGCTTGCGGGTGATGCCTGAGTTCATGCGCTTGGGTGTTCTGACGAAGTTAGCGGCTGAAGCTGACTGCTGCCTTATTGGCGACCGTGTCGACCGCGTGACGACCGGGCAAGCGAGTGCGGCCCTCCCGTGGTCGGCGCGCCATTCTCTCAGCTTCGGGACGCCGCGCGTCGTGCCTCCACAAATTTTCCTCTATTTGTGCGCAGTGGCTGCACGCGCGGTTCTTACTATCCATCACGAAGCTGGCCGCCGTGCTGCCTTCGTCTGGCGGGGGCCGTGCCGCTGCCCAACCGTTCACCACTTTCGAAAGACATCCGGATACGGCATCCGGGACCGGCGCGGGGGCGCCTCACCATGTCGAAACTGTCGATGCTACCGAGCGCGGCAACGCGCGTTCTGACCCGTACGCTGGCCTGGCTGGCGATGATCGCGAGCGCAAGTGTCGCGCTCAGCGGTTGTGTGGGGCCGCAGGTCACGGCAACGCCGATGGCGGTCATGCCGATGCCGCGCGTCGCGAACGTCCAGACCGGCGGTTCCATCTACCAGTCCACCACCGCGACGAACTGGTTCGAAACGCCGGTGGCGCACCGCATTGGCGACCTGCTGACGATTGCCGTCTCGGAGAACTCTACGGGCACCAGCAAATCGCAGAGCGACACGTCGCGCAACGCCAGCATGACGGCCAAGAGCGCCAAGGCGGACGGCGCCGATTCGGTGCTGGAGCGCTGGTTCAACATCGGCCAGCAGGCGAGCAGCTTCAAGGGCAACGGCACGAATACGTCGAGTTCCGCGATGACCGGCACGATCGCGGTGGCGATCGTGGAGGTGCTGCCCAATGGCGCATACGTGGTCGGCGGAGAAAAGCAGGTCATGCAGGGACGCAATATGGAAACGTTCCGCTTCACCGGCGTGGTCAACAAGTTCGATATCTCGCCCGCCAATGTGGTGGCGTCGAGCAAGGTCGGGCAGGCCAAGGTGGCGCGCGTGGACGACGGCCAGGTCGCCGATGGCAGCAACGGCGGCTGGTTGCAGACGATTCTCCTTGGCGTTTCACCGTTCTGATGAAGCGCCTCGCGAGGGTGCTGGCGCTGGCGGCGACGGCCAGCGCGACGCTTAACGGTTGTCTTTTCACCACGCCCGCGCCGATCCTCGCGGCGCAGGTCGCGGCGAGCGTCGTATCGACGGGGGTGGTGCTCTCGGACCAGTTGCCGTCCGTCTCGCCGCCCACGCAACCGGCGGCCCCCGAGCTGCTTTCGCGCAACATGTGCATCGAACTGGCCCCGGACGGCATTTCCGATTTGCTGCCTGCGATTCAGGGGCGTTTGCGGGCCTACGGGATCATCAGCACGATCTACAGTCCGGGCACCTGGCCGACGGGCTGCGTCGTGCTCAACTACACCGTGCGCCGTGCATGGCGTAATTCCTTGTGGGGCAACTCACCGAGCGAGTACCTCGCCTACGCGACGCTGACGCTGAGTCAGGACGGCTCAGTGATCAATACGGTGTATTTCGACGGACGGTCGTCGACGGTGGAATCGTGGTCGGCGTCGAATTCACGGATGGCGCAACTGGTGGACCGGCTGGTGGTGTTTTGAGTCGAGAGGGAGGGCGGGTAGAGCGGGGGGGCGTCCAACGGGGGAGGCAAACGGCAGATTGGTGCGCCCGACTGGAATCGAACCAGTGACCCTCGGCTTCGGAGGCCGAACAAGTGGGTGTTTATCGGCGTTGATCGACTCTTATGAAAATCACGCAAGCTACTGAAATAAAAGGTTTTGTTGTGGATTTTAAGATGGCTGTGAGTTGACTTGAGTTGATCGATTCGCTCAGAATCGGGTTACAAATGGGTTACAAGTGCTTTGTAACCCGGTTTCCGACTGGGGCGGATGGTGGCCAAAATCAACTTTACGGCGGCGCGCGTGGAACGGCATGATTGCCCCTCCGACAAGGTGCAGTCATTTCTCTGGGACTCCCGGGCACCAGGCTTGGGCCTGCGGGCTACGGCGGGCGGCGCTAAGACCTATGTCTTTCAGGGAAAGCTCCACGGCCGCACCCTAAGGCTCACCTTGGGGGATCATCGAAGCGTCACCATCGAGCAGGCGCAGGACGAGGCGCGGCGATTGCAGAGGCTGGTAACGGCGGGCGTCGATCCGCGCGTGGACAAGGCTGAGACCCTGGAGGCGAGAAAGCGGGAGCTTGAGCAGCGCCGCCAGATCGAGGAGCGCGGCACACTCATAGCCCGCGATGCTTGGAATACCTATATGGCCGAGCCTCACGAGCAATGGAGCGATCGCCATAGGCTCGATCATGAAAATGCTGCCGCACTTGGCGGGCAGGCGAAGAAGCGAGGAAAGGGACTCACGACGGCGGGGCCATTGACGCCGCTACTGGCCTTGCCGCTGGCTTCGATTGACGCCGCAGTGGTCCGGGAGTGGGTCCGCAAGGAGCGCGCCGCCCGTGAGACGGTCGCGGTGAACGCCTTCCGAAAATTCCGTACTTTCATCAATTGGTGCGCTAAATCGTCGCGGTACGCTGGTATTGCGAACCCCGACTGCTGCCGCGATGACTCGGTGATGAGCGCCGTCCCGAAGCAGCGCGCCAAGGAGCATGATTGCTTGCAGCGTGAGCAGTTGGTGCAGTGGTTCAACGCCGTCAGATCCATATCCAATCGGGTCATCTCCGCCTACCTTCAGGGATTGCTTATCACCGGCGCGCGCCGCGAGGAGCTGGCGGCGCTTCGCTGGGCTGACGTTGATTTTCAGTGGCGCAGCCTGCAATTGTCGGACAAGGTCGAGGAGGCTGGCCGGACGATCCCGCTCACTCCTTATCTGTCGAGCCTGCTGGCGGCGCTGCCACGTCGGAACGAATGGGTGTTCTCCAGCCCGTTGGCAGCCGACGGGAAGCTGACAGAGCCGAGAATTGCCCATACGAAGGCTTTGGCGGTAGCTGGCCTGCCCCACGTTTCCCTGCATGGTCTGCGTCGCTCCTTCGGGACGTTATCGGAATGGTGCGAGGTGCCGGTGGGCGTGGTTGCTCAGATCCAAGGGCACAAGCCCAGCGCACTGGCCGAAAAGCACTACCGCCGGCGTCCGCTCGACTTGCTCCGCATGTGGCATGACAAGGTGGAGGCGTGGATGCTGGAACAGGCAGACATTGAGTTCGACGCGGGCGTCGCCGACAAGCGGCCGCTACAAGCGGTGAAGTGAATGCAGGTGTCTCGTGTGAGCGCCGCCGCCCACCGCCTCGGCTTTGGTGGTGGTTTATGTCGCGTAGCGCGGCGAGCGTGCATGAAACGATGTAATACGCAAAAGGAACGTGATGAGCGATAGTGATTTCGACGCAGAGTGGACTTGGGCATTGATCGATTTCCGGAGCGAAGGGTATCCGGAAGACCTAGCGGGATTGCTGGAGTCGGATCGAGAGATTCCCGTGATGGTCCGCCGGTTTCTTGCGGACTATTTGACCGGCCGCACTGCCGTCGCGCTGCGGCGTGGAAAACGCAACGCGCAACTCCTCCCGAGGCACGCTCGAGAAATTGAGACGGCGCTTTTAGGACTCTATCGGGCTACGGAGTGGATTCTCATTAACATCGCGGGATTCGCCGACGAGCGGCAGCAGGAGGAAGGCGAGATTCGTAGTGTCGTCCAACGGGTACGAGCGGCAGGACTGCAGCGAATCGCATCCAAATACGACGTCTCGGTGAGTACTGTGAGGCAGCTACACAAGGCGAAGGAGGCTGTGGCTTGGGAGAGAGTGGACGCCGGGGAGCTAGAGCTAGCTATGATCGGGTCAAGGTGGGGTAACGCAGAGATTGAGGCAGCCGTGCGGAAGGTCATGCTTGCCAAGGCACGAGCAGTGCTCGATGACCCTGACTCGTTCGACCCTTTTTCGGAATAACGCGTTTATTCCGTCAAACCGTTTTTACTAAAACTCTCACGAGCACGAAACTGGCACCCAAGCGGATCAACGGTGATTCGCAAAATTTGGGAGTCAGTGACTATGACGGTTCACCAGGCGGCGGCAACTTCAGTGAGTTGCCCGTTCCTCACGACGGAGCAACTCGCCAGCGCGCTGCACCTGCGCCCGCAGAGCATTCGCAAGCGCTACATGGAAACCGGCAGTTATCACGGCGTGCGCCCGGTGAAACTGCCGAATCGCTTCCTCGCATGGCCGACGAATGCCGTTGAGCAACTGCTGAACGGGGGCCAGTGATGACACAAAAGAAAATGGGCGCCGGCCAGGGCGCCCACCTCAACTGCATCAATTCCGCTGCCGATCTTATCGTAACCGCTGCACGCGCGTCGAGCGAAATCGTTGTGCGTCGCCCTGACGGTGCGCTGGTCGTAGATAGCCGCACTATTGCCGACGAGTTCGGCCGTCGCCATGACAACGTGATGGCCACACTTCGCGACTTGATTCGGGATGGCACGATCAACGCCCTTGATTTCAAGGACGTTGAATATCGTGACGCGAAGGGGGAGCGCCGCCAGATGATCGAACTGAACGAGCGCGCCGCTCTGGTGGCGACGCCGTTCGTTGGCGGGCGGCGCTCGCGTGAGGGGCAGAAACGGATTGTCGCCGCATTCCTGCACTACCGCTCCATCGCGACGGGCACGAGCGCGCCGGATCTCACTAACCCCGGCGTGCTGCTGGGGCTGTTGGAGACCCACGCCCGCCTGTCGCTGCAACTCCAGCACCAGGTGATCGTGCTGGAACCCAAGGCACAGGCGCTCGATCGCTTGGAATGCGCTGACGGTGCGCTGTGCATCACGGACGCGGCCAAGAATCTGAAGGTGCCGCCACGAAAGTTGTTCGGATGGCTCTCCTGCAATCAGTGGATCTACCGCCGAGGGGCATCGTGGGTCGGCTATCAAGCCGCGATCGTGCGTGGGCTGCTGGAGCACCGGGTATCGGTGGTGCCGCGCAATGACGGCTCCGAAGTAGTTTCCACGCAGGTGAGGGTGACGCCCAAGGGGCTGGCCAAGCTCGCCGTCGAACTGGCGGCGCTCTCGTAATGAAAGCCCTCTTGACGCTCGTAAACCGCCGGCTGTATGCTCGGGCCGTCGCCGAAACAACGGCGAACGAGATTGGCGTCTCGAATAACACAGGCGGACAAGCCGCCGCAGTCGCGGCTATTTTTTCGTCCGTAGAGCCTTCGCGCGCCCAGTTCAATGGGCGGGCCTTGGCGGGGAGGGTTTCGGCCCTGCCGGTCCCTGTGTTCCGGTACGCCAACCCTGTCATGTGCCCGCCCACCCCGATTGGCGTCGGACGGCGGGCCTCCAACGCAAACACAGGAGGTCGCGTCATGCGCCTGCATCCGATCGCCCACACCGGGCAATCGCAATCCCCCATCGAAATCATCCGCGCAGCATTGCGCGCCGCTGCACTGGCTCATTCCGACCGGGATGCTCTCGACATCCTCGGCGACGCCATGCTTTCGCTGGCCGGTGCTCCCCCAATGGGGGAACACGCTTTTCCTGCAATTGCGGAAAAGTCCGTGGAGGTGCGTCATGGATAAGCTCCGTTGCCGCCCCGGTGATATGGCATTCATCAAGCGCTCGTGGAATCCGCTGCTCATCGGCAGCCTCGTGTTCGTGAAGTCGATGCGGCCCGATGGTCATTGGGCGGTGGTGTTGCTCGGCCAGCCCGCGCTCCTTCCCAGTGAAGACCACTCTGGCCATGTCATCACGACCCAAGTAATCGCGAAAGACAAGGATCTCGAACCGCTCCGCGGCGAAGTCGACATGTCGGACATTGCTTTCCAAAACTGTAAAACGGAGTTGTGCGATGCGTAACCCGACCGAAGCACTGGAGCGGGCCGAGCGTGAACTGCGCGCCGCAGCTCGCGCACTCCGCCAGGCTGAAGCAATGTTCACTGCTATTGGCACTGCGATCGACGCAGGCACGCCGGTCGCTGCCGGCAGCCTTGCTGATATCGGATTCGAGATCACCTGCACGTATAGCGAGCGCGCGGAATCCGAAGTCGAGTGGATCACGGAGGCTCGGCATGGCGCATAAACCTGACGCAATGGCGCGAGCCGAATCCGAACTCCGCGCGGCGGCCTCAGCGTTGCTTCACGTCGTCGCCTTGTTCGATGCAATTGCCGTGGGCGCAGGCATGGGCAAGCCCGTGATTGATGCTCAGTCGCTCGCAGAGATCGGGCGCGAACTGGCAATGACGTACTCAGAGCGCTTCACGAGCGAGGCTGAGTGGTTCGAGGAGGCCCGCCATGCGTGAGTGCGCCGGTCGCAACGCCCTCGACCCGCGCGGTTTCATCGTCGTCGCACCGGGCGGGATGGCGTACTTCCCGCCGGTGTCGATAGATGAGGCGCGGAGGGCCGTAGAGCGGCTCTCTCGCCCCAGCGAGACCGAGTGGGCGATCGTGCCCTTCACATTCTGGCTGCGGGAGTACTGGCCCTGTGGCTCGTTTGTGAAGGCTTACAACGCCGACGGCATTAGGCGTCGAAGGTTGAGCAACTCTGGCCGGGTGGGGAAGTCGGGCAGCGCGCCCCCTAAGGGAGGCGAATGAAGCGGCAACGCTCGCTTAGCGATCCGAACGGGAGACACATTCGCGTGTATCTCACTCTGATCAATAGCCCCGCGTGGCGGGTGCTGGGGCCGTCCGCTGTCAAGCTGTACCTCGACATGCGGGCGGCGCTCACCGGGACCAACAACGGCAATCTGAGCGCCGCCCTGTCCGACCTCAAGCACCGTGGCTGGGCATCGTCCGCAACGTTGGCAAAAGCTCTATTTGAGCTTCGCACGCTGGGATTCATCGCTGTCACCCGAGAGGGCGGGTTAAAGATGGGAACGCGCGTGTGCACGCTCTACCGATTCGTGGATCAGCCGGTGTTTGAGCAGCCGGCAGTCGGCGTGCTGGCCGCGCCTGCGACTCACGACTACCGGCTATTTGGTTCTGTGAAGGAGGCCGAGCAAGCACTCGCGACAGCCGTTGAGAGGCTGCGCGAGGAGGGCGGGAATAAGGTGACGTCAAAAATAAAATCCCCTGTTCAGAAATTGAAGCGTAACGCTTCAGAATCTGAAGCGAAAAGGCGATTTATCGCTTCAGTTTCTGAACACTGAGGCCCTCTATCGCTTCAGAAACTGAACAGGGGCGGAATTCGGTGGAAAGCCGCATGGATAAAGGGTTTGAGGGCGTTTTTTGGGTGATTTTTGGGCTGTTGTCTCCCTGTTCAGAAACTGAACACCTTTATATAACTGCCATACCTATGCGCAGAAAAGCACTGCTTTCAGGTGTGTTGGAGCACTGCAAAAGAGGGGGCAAACATGGTCGCGGTCAAATTTGCGCGAACCGGTACCGATCCGAATTCGGGCCTGTTCCGAAAACCGGAACCGTTCCGGAAATCGGAACTCGCGAGTGAGCGTTTGGATGCGGCTACGTGTCACACGTGACTTTCGCGGGACCGATGAACGTGTGCGCCGTTGGTGGAAACCTCGACCCCAGGTTGGATTCGAGACTTCCGCCAATGGCGGGAAACTCGTAACGGACGCTGACCGTTTCAGTAACGTTTCACTGCGCGGGAAAGTGCGATGGTGTGCGGAGGAGGGGAATCACCCCCTCTCATAAGGGTGAATCACCCCCGCACGAAATGCACCCCCGCAGCATATGCACTGGCCCATTCCATGCACGAGACTCTTTCGCGCGATGTGGGCGCTAGGCAAAGGATAGGAGCGATGGCAAAGCAGCGAGCACTGCCACAGGCGGGCGGCAGACACCCGATAGAAGACGGCCCATTTACGGCCTACATGCCACCGGCATCGGATTCCTTGATCCGTGCATGGCGGGCGGAGTTGATCGTGCTGATCGATCGATGTGCGCACGACATGGAGACAGACGAGGAGCGGATTGAGCAATTCATAGCGGCGGCGCTTCGTCAGCCCGACTACACGGTCTGGCTCGACTTGGTGCATTACCGCGAGTGGGCGGCGCTGATCGAGGCTCGCGAGGCAAGCGGAGGAAATCGATGAGGGCAATGGCGGACGTGTTCGTCCAAACGAAGATCGACGTGGCCGAATTCCTGGCCATGTGGGTGCAGGGGCTGCCAGATGACGGCAGGGCGGCGCTTGACGATAAGTTGAGGGCTGGGCATCACCTCGGTTTTCACGTCGTCACCACGGGCCCCGTAAGCGCGCATATCACGCTCACCGATCCGGCGGGCATCACACATATCGCGAATACGATCGTGGCGGACACAGCCCGGCGTTGAAGTGGTTGGCCAGCACCGTCGAGGAGACGGTAGGTTTTTCAGCGGACAACCTTGGAGCAAAGTAATCATGACAGAGAAAATCAGAACGGTGCGGCTGTATGGCACCTTGGGAGCGAAATACGGGCGCGTGCACCGGTTCGCGATCAGCAGTCCCAGCGAGGCATTCCGAGCGCTCGCAAGCCAGTGCAAGGGGTTTTATGAGGATCTTGCCGGCAGCCGTGCACGAGGCATCGGATATGCGGTGCTGGTGGGCAAGCGTCACCTGAGCTGCGACGAACTCGATATGCCGCCTGGCGCTGATGACATTCGCATTGCACCGGTGGTGCTGGGGGCGAAGCGCGGCGGCTTGTTCCAAGTCCTTTTGGGCGCGGCCATTGTCTCGGCGGCTTGGTTCCTCGGCCCATCTGGCGGGCTGGTCGGGACGTTCACCGCCGGTGGAGCAACGCAAGCGGCGGCCATGTTTGGTGCCGCCATGTTCCTCGGAGGCATAACGCAATTGCTTTCGCCGCAGCAGGCCGGTTTGTCTGTGAAGGACGGCCCCGACAACGGTGCGAACTACAACTTCAACGGCCCGGTGAACACTCAGGCTCAGGGCAACCCTGTGCCGATTGGATATGGCCGAATGCTCGTTGGTGGTGCGGTGATCTCTGCCGGCATTTACGCGGAAGACCAAGCCTGATCAGGGTGGGGGGGTAACAAAATCTTCAGGTCGTTTCCCTCCCGGCACGGGCGCGTAGTCATTTTTTCGCGCGCCCGCTTCAGAAATTCGGCTTTTTGATCCCTTCACTCAACCTGCCGACCATCTAGGTCGAACGCCATTAATACACTATGCCAAACCCAGGAAAACCCCGTGCTCTAAAACTGCTCAGTGGCAGCAGACGAGCGAACGACAGCGGTCCCGGTGTGGATCTGCCGCTTGTACAAGAATATCCAGCGCCGCCGGACTGGCTACCGAACGCGTTCGCAGCAAAGGAGTGGCATCGAGTGGTGCCGCTGCTCATGAACGTGGGGTTGCTTACCGAAGCCTCGCTTACGTCCCTCGGTCACATGTGCGCTGTGCATGGGCGGATCTTGCAGGAGTACGCCGCCGGAATGACGCCCACGGGTAGCCTACTCAGCATCTTGCGCAACTACCAGAACGATTTCGGCCTGACCGCCATGGGGCAACAGAAGATCGGGCCGCCTGGTGAAGCTAACGGCGGGAACAAATTTGCCAATAATGGGTGTAAACCCAAGCGGAAGTAACCGGCGGATCTCTGTGATTTGTTCGGGGAATCCCGAAAAAAAGCGGTGGGCTGACCATCTGCCTATCTGCGAGGATGGTTATGAAGGCGTTTGGGAGTGGCGCCGCACGTTATTCGGCTGGGTGCGCCGAACACCGCGTGAGCGCCGCCCTCCGATAGCTTCTGCGGTGGGCAGTTATGCGTTGCGCTGAGCACGGGGGAAGCAGTCGCGCGCGTGAAACTGCGGAGGGGTGCCTCGTATTGCAGGTAACGCTATTGCTCTCGATGGCGTGCCGGCGTGTGCATGAGTTCGTGGCCTCACCGTAGCGTATGGTGTGGTGTTTTACCACCCCGCGCCACGGGGTCCAGTTTCTGGAGGTCATCGTGGTCGGCGTGGGCATAATGGCTTTCTAGCGCCCGTGCGACGAAGCGAATACAGTCCAACTGCTGCGTCATCCACCTGCCGCGCAGGTGTGGATATCGCTACTTCATTGGCGGCTTCCCAACTTGAGCAAGCTTCTCGTTCAGAGCTTGGCGGCGTTCCTTTGCTCGCGCTGGTTGGACATAGTAAAAGTCGAAGAGATCCTCCAGTACGTCCAAATTCCATTCCGCCTCATGTGGCTCCACTGGCAGAATCTGACCAGAGTTGGTGTCCTTAAGTGGATGAGCGGCAAAATTACCGATGTTTCTTATTGCATCAATGTTTTCCGCGAGAGCAGACGGCAGACTCTTGGAGTCGATCGCCGCTTGGATTGCGGGGGCTAAATCCTTCTGGCCGTACCCATTTTCCCGCAATACAGATTGGAGACATCTACGACTCAGTGCGGCGGACGCTTTGGGGCTTATGGAAAGTATTGCGGATGCCTCCATGTAGTCCTCGGCGATATGCGCGGGTACCTCTACAGGGGCCGGTTGACGAGCACTTGCGGAACGAGGAAATGCAATGTACCTGCGGACGAACCGAGAGGTGTTTTTCGTGACGCTCCCTTCAAGCGTGATGATGGCTTCATTGCAGTTGGGACAAGTCATGTGCCCACATTGCCATACGCTTTTTCCGATCCGGTCGAAACGGTTGAGCATCTCATTGGTGAACGACGGATGAATTGACACAGTGCAGTGCGGACACTTCATTGCTAATCCCCGTATTGTCTAGTTTATTCCGATAGAGTGCCGTAAACCGTGAGCACCTTCAATTGAGATCGCGTAAGCGGGTCTTGGGTAGCACATTCAGAGGTTCTACCTCTTCGGATAAATCGGTTTGCCGTGCGAACGTTTGCGTCGATTCGACAATAGGAGAAGGATTTGATGGTCCAAATTCTTATATATGGCAGCAAACCACTATGACCGATACCGATTCTGGCGAGGAAATATCTCGCGACGAGCTATACGAGTTGGTGTGGTCAAAGCCGATGATGGAGGTGGCCAGTCGCTTTGGTGTTTCTTCAAGCTACATGGCACGGGTGTGCCGGCACCTCAATGTTCCCAGGCCGCCGCGTGGGTATTGGGCGAAAGTCTCGGCTGGAAAGTCAGTGGGAAAGATTCCTCCGCTGCCGACCTCCCAGCCCGGCCACCATCAATCTTGGTCGCGTGGCGCATTGGGTTTTCGCTCGCCAGAGTTGGATCCCACTGGCGTGGACGAGACCAATGCAGCGCCGCCGCCTAACAGACTTCGCTCATCGTCGCGCCACCCATTGCTTGACGGCGCACGAGAACTATTTTTGATCGGGCGAAAGTCTCGGTCGCTGGGGTATCTAAAGCCATCGAAAGTGATCCTTCCTGATATCACAGCGACTGAGGCCGGACTCGACACAGCTTTAAGTGTCGCGAACAAGCTATTCCTAGAGATGGAGCGGCGCGGCCATCGCGTTTCCATCGCACCGGACGCTCGCACATTTGAACGAGTCGGTACCGATCTGCGAGAGACTGCTCATCCCCACCCACTTTATGAGAACCTGTGGGTTCCGCGCCGTTGTACTGTTGTGTATGTTGGCACGCTGGCCATTGGCCTCTCGATTTTGGAAATGACGGAGGCCGCTGAGGCCAAGTATGTTAATGGCACCTTCATTCGACTCGACGCGTTGCGGGAAAATCCTACACACATCAAACAATTTAGTCGTCATTCGGAATGGGTCACTACGATCGACTATCCCACGGGAAGGATCTGCATCCACGCATATTGCCCGTACCAAACTGCTAATTGGAGCAGGCACTGGAGGGAGGAGAAAAGCGCGAGCCTCCTTGGTCGAATTCCCGCCATTGTTCAGGAAATCGAAGACTCTTCGGCGGAAATCGCTAGGCTTGTAGCAGAGGGCAATCGGCGGCAAGAGGAAGAAAGCCGGCAGTTTGATGAAAACTGGGCGCGTTGGGAGAGAGAAGCCGCAAACAAACGGGCCGCAGAGGCTGCGGAATGCAGTCGAAATGCGTTGCTCGGCATAATCGGTGCTTGGGACGAGGCGAGGCGCGTACAAGTTTTTTTCGCGGAGGTTGAGCGTCAACTTTCAACGTTGAGCCCGGAATCTCGTGAAACGATCGCGAAACAGTTGGAGCGCGCGAGAGAACTCGTAGGTAGCACTGATGCGCTCGCGCTATTCAGTACATGGGCGCCTCTCGGGGCATCGTAATCCAAATCTCCTTACCTCAAACCGGCGGCGCTCTTGTGTCGTTGCGAGGAAGGGCTATTGAAAAGGGGCGGAAATGGATCGTGAGTTTGACGAAGCTACCTACTATGCCGAGGAGGGCGACAAAGTCACTTCCCTCGCATCAGATGTCGTTGGCCTACTGAAGGGAATGAATGATGCGCAGAGCGATGTTCTAGCGCGCGCCGGCATCAAGCGACTGTCGCCGTGCGCGGATTTTATCGGCGACTTCGCGTATTACGTGTCGGTTCATGGTCTCCGCCTGGGAGTTCGTTTTGAACATGCTTGGAGTGGGCAGCCAGGGATGCAGCGATTGGTAGGTGTATTGTCCTTTGCGGCGATTGAAAAGAACGAATTCAAAGACGAGCCATATCTGCTGATGAGAGTTGAGTCGACGGGGATTGTCGCCATCCGTGAGCTGGATAATTGGCAGGAAATGGTTCCCGGCCACCAGCCAGATGTCGTTGTTTATCGGTATGCAAAGTCCTTGCTGCGATCTGTGCAGCGGCGACTCAGAGTCATTTCTTCAGACTGACCTGAGCGCGGTCCGCCGTTTTGGTCGCAGTGTCTGAATGCGTTGAAATAACACACCAATGGCACCGGCGTGCTGATCCCTTGTCTCTCTGCCTTACGACAAAGACTTCGTGGTACCGCTCCCATCAAGGTGGCAGACGGCCTCATGACAAGGGGGAGGTCCGCGGGCGGTGAAGTTAGGCAAATTCGCAACTATTGGGCAAAGTTTGCCAATCAATGCTACTGTGTATACGTACAGTTCGTCGGTCAAGCCTCGGGCTAGGGCGGTGTGGCCGTCTGCGGAAGCGCTAGCAACATTAGTTGTTGTACCCGTGTGGAAATATTTTTAGGTTATCGTGCTAGAATCCGCGCCGAACTCTCGGCGTTTGTCAACCAGCTACTTTTTGAGGAGGAAACGACATGTCAACTATCGCGTCCACCCTGCTCGAAAGGCATTGGGATGGAAACCTACCGATCAAACCAGAAGCTATTGCGCTAGCGATGGGCTTGAAAGTCACGGCTCAGTTTGGTCAGGAAGGCGGTTACAGCGGTTGCATCGAGAAGCAGCCGAACGGCGACGTTGTGATTGCATATGATTTGACAGAACCCCGTGTTCGTCAGCGTTTCACTATCGCGCACGAAATCGGGCACTTCGCCTTGGGCCATCTGACGGAAAACCGCATTCGATTCCGCGATACGGTCTCCAATTTTTCAACTGGTGCTTATGCACCGGAAGAAACCGCCGCTAATCGATTTGCTGCGGATCTTCTAATGCCAGCGCACGTGCTGCGTTACGTTGTTGTTGAACGTGGAGTTGATGACGTGGAACGATTGGCCAACGCTTTCGATGTGTCGCAAGTCGCGATGCGCTATCGCCTTCAAAACCTCGGCCTCATTTGATGGCCTCCGCCGACGGTAGCATTCCCAACGGGCAAGCCCCTTCCCAGGGGCTTGCGGATGCCTTTGGTGACGCTCTATCCGCTTCGAGCGAGAAGACGGATTCTGCTATTGGTGCAGATTTGTCGGCTGGCTACGTGCCGCCCAAAGTGCTCAGTGAAGACTCCCTCGGCTTGACGGAGCAACGACATAGGCATGGACTGCAGCAGAATATTTTTTCCTGCGCGATTACCGTGGCTGTCGTTCTTTACATTTCCGCGATCGTTTTTGCTGGATTTGTACTGCTGAAGTCGTCGCCTGGACAACTTGGTGCTGATTGGCACTCGTCGCTTTTAGCCGGCGCGTTCATCGTCCCGCCCACGGTAATGATGATCGTCTTGATTAGGGCTGTCTACGCAAGCGCTAATTCGAAAGATGCATCTGCGGACGACCTGCCGTCTATTTCTTTGGTAAAAGAGATTCTTGCCATCGTCAAGGACGCGGCAGCTACGGGCAAGTAGTCTCTAACCTCCGTAGTTCCCGCTATTCAAGCTGTTCAGTGCCTACAAGCCCCGATTCTCGCCCGCGATATGATGAATTCGCGAGGGCTGTCATATCATCCGCTGAAACGACAGGAGACCGATATGGAACCTTGCGCACTGTGCGAAAGCCTTCATGGAAAGCCGTTTGATACCCTTCCGCACACATCGCTCGCTCAACTGAGCCGTGGCGGAATCGGGGTGCCGCCAAACATCCAATGCAGTTTCGTTCGTTGGGAATGCAACGACTGTAAGCGCCACATGATTCAACGCTCGGAGGGGCATGACGGGCTCAATCGCTGGAGCATTGCCGACTTTCCTCAGAGCGTTGATTTCGAGGCACACGGATGCCACTTCTGGGCCGACGCGCGGCAACAACCGGATGGCCGGTTTAGAGGGGGGGTGCACGTCATAGGCATTGACGATACGCCTGTCTACCCGCCGCTCTATATCCCAGCTCCCACGACCAAAGAAGCTGTGGATGACGCTCAGGAAGATGGCGAGGCCTTCGGTTTCAGTATTGCGAAGAGCGGCCTAATGCGCATGCAGGCTCTCGCCCGGATAGGTGTGAAGTAGCCCCAATCTCGCCTAACGTCATCGAGGCGCTCGGCCTTGCGGCCTGAAACTCAACGCGCGGGTATGCACCCCATAAATTTCGTGTATCGCGGCTGCACTGTCGACATTCAGATCGCGGATGAGGCGACGATCTGGAGAATCTCTATCAGAGTTACGCCGTTTGATGGTGTCGAGCTGGTCGAGCCATTTGGCACCCGAGAACTCAAGCTTGCGAAAGGTGACTCGCTCGACTTGATCCAGGCGGCGCTCATCGATGAGATCCGTTTGGCGATTGACCATCGGCTGGTCGGATGTTGACGCCCTGGCAGCCTACCGAAAAGCGGTCACGGACAAAGATGCTTCGTTTGACCACAAGTTTGAATCGCCTAGGGTGGAGTGCGGCCGTACCAGCAAAGATTCGCTGCCGACACGATCGCCTTCAGCGAGGCGGCACGATTGGACGAAGTGGCGCGAACGCTGAACGCCTCCGGTTCTCTGTCCGCGCGCTGATCGAAATGGGTTACAAGCGGGTTACAACCTCGGGTTGGACGATTCGTAACTCTACTGCGAGTTGACGTAACCCACTGAAAAGATTGGTGCGCCCGACTGGAATCGAACCAGTGACCCTCGGCTTCGGAGGCCGATACTCTATCCCCTGAGCTACGGGCGCTGTGCTGACCACCGGGGGAGAAGGCGCGAACGCGCGTACCGGCAGGCAAAGAGGTAGAAGCATAGCGGTTTTGCCGCGTGACGTCCATGCCCCGTGCATTCTCTCGCCTCACAATGCGGCGATTCTCTGTCGGACGCCCATCCCGCGCGGATTTGACGTGTATGCAACACGCCCACACTTTGCGCACGAACTACGCGGAACACCGCTTTTGCTTTCGCGTAAGTTAGGGAAAATACGGGACTTTTGCGGCGTCTGCGCACTGCCTTGGCACGTCATCGGCTGAGGGTTTGTTGCTACAATGGTTCGTTATTTTGACTGGATGGTGCCCGCGGCCGATGCGAACTATCCAGTGTGATGCACTCGGTTTCCACAAAAACTATTGAGAGATCCCGCATGAGTGAAGCACATAACGAGCACGAGTCCCTGATTAAAACACCCAAGCAGCTCATCGCCGCAGTCATTGCCGGTTTTCTCGTCCCGATCGTCATCATCGTTTTGCTGGTCAATTACGTGGGCAACAACGCCCTGACCGGCGCCGGTAGTTCCGCCATGACGGAAAAAGCCATTGCCGAGCGCATTGCGCCCGTGGCGCACGTCGAGGTCAAAGACGCTAACGCTCCGCGCGTCTATCAAACCGGCGAACAACTCTATAAGGCCGTTTGCGCGGCCTGCCACGCATCCGGTGTGGCAGGTGCGCCGAAAGTCGGCTCGTCCGAAGACTGGGCCCCGCGCATCAAGCCAGGTTACGACGACATGCTCAAGATCGCGTTGGCCGGTAAAGGTGGCATGCCCGCGCGCGGGGGTACCAACCCCGACGACGTGACGGATTACGAAATCGGCCGCGCTATCGTCTATATGGCGAACGCGTCGGGCGGCAAGTTGCAGGAGCCCGCTGAGCCGGCGGCACCTGCATCGGGTGCCGCTGCAGCGTCGGGGGCTGCGGCGCCGGCCGCCGCTTCGGGCGCCGACGCGGGTTCGGCCGCAGCGGCCGCCGCCGCGATGGCGTCGCTCAAGACGGCCGCCCCGGCCGCCGCCAGCGCAGGCAGCAACCTCGACGCAGGCAAGAAGCTCTATGACACCGTGTGTATGGCGTGCCATGCCGCCGGGGTGATGAACGCACCGAAGTTCGGCGACAAGGCCGCATGGGCACCGCGTATCGCGACCGGCATCGAGACGCTGCACAACGCCGCGCTCAAGGGCCTGAACGCCATGCCGCCGAAGGGCGGGGCAGCCAACGCGTCGGACGACGACGTCAAGGCTGCCGTCGACTATATGGTGAGCGCGGCGAAGTAAGCGCTTCGCGCTGCGCACGTCACAACGAAAAATCCCCGCTTCGGCGGGGATTTTTGCTTCTACGTTCGCGTGAAGCCGATGTTTCAGACCCGCCGTGTTACACGCGGACAATCATCTGCGGGTCAAAGGCCGGATTTTCGACACGTCCCTCGAAGCAGTAACCGCGCGGATTGCACAACACCCGCGTGTGCCCGACGCGATAGTCGAACGAATCGTGCGTATGGCCGTGGATCCACAGTGCGGCGTCGGATTGCTCGATGAGCGAGGTGAGATCCGAAATGAATGCCGGATTGACGAGGGAGCCCGCAAAGCGCGGGTGAATGCTCTGTGGTGTCGGCGCGTGATGCGTGACGGCCACCGTCGGGCCATCGTGCGGCGCGGCGAAGGTGCGCGCGAGCCAGGCCACGTTCTCGCGACACAGCGCTGCACAGTCGTCCGGCGAAAAGAAGGGCAGATCGGACCACGGCGCGGCGGGATCGCCAACGCGAATGCGCGTGAAGTCGCGCACGAACTTCAGCGACTCTTCGACGGCCGCGTCGTGTTTGCCCTCGGCGTCGTAAAGCGCGAAGTCCGTCCACAACGTTGTGCCGACGAAACGCACACCGCCGATGACGACCGCGCCGCGTTCGAGCAGATGCACGTTGGTGCCAGTCGTCAGCCGTCGCAATTCGGCCAGCGTGCCGGCGAGCGTCGCGCCGTAAAACTCGTGATTACCGGGAACGTAGATGACGGGGCGCGGCAATTGCGTCGCCCATTCGATGGCTTGCGCCGGGCGGCTGATGTCACCGGCGAGGATGGTGACGTCGGCCTCGACGTCGGGGATGGCCAACGGCGCCACGGACAAATGCAGGTCGGACAGAATATGCAGTCTCACGCACCACGCTCCACAAAAACTGGGGATCGGCGCCGCACACGCGCGACCGCGACGCACGTCAAACCGCACGTCAAACATACGGCATGCCTGACAAAGCGCCTGACGAAGATGCGGAGGGTGTGGGCATTGGATCGAAATCGACGCAACTTGCGTATCGTTTCGCCCGTTTTTTACCGACTATCACCCGGCCCGCGCCGATGGTCAAGATGTCTTTGTCTTCGAAAGGATGCGCTCCTATAGTGAAACTTCACCTGACGAGAGGAGGCGTGCCTATGCGAAAAGTGATGGTTGCAGTCCTGCTTTGTATGACCGGTCTGGCGGGTGTGGTCGTGGCAACGAGCCCGGCTGCCGCATGTGACCAAACGTCTTCAGGTAGTGGCAAGTAGTAGCGGTAAGCATCGCGTTCCCGGCGTGCCTGCCGCCGCCGACAGCCTCGGTAAGGACGTCGTCGTATGTCGCCGTAATTCGCCATCCGGCCCGCAGTCTGGCCGTGTCCTGGTCCAGCCCCCGCTCGCGGGGGCTATTCGCTTGTGGAGGACGGGCGACGCTTGAGCGCTAAGCGCCCGAGGCAGACGGCGTCTTGTTCGCGCCACCGGCGAGCATCGCCTTGAGGCTGGCGAGCCGGTCCTTGGGCGACATGGGTGCGTCTTCGGGCGGCGGGGGCGGCGCTTCGTCCAGTTGCATTTCGGGCACAAAACGCGAGACTTCGCAGGTGTACGTCTCACGGGCGCGCTTGCGCTTCTTGCACCACGACAGTTGCAGCGTGCGCTGCGCCCGCGTGATGCCGACGTACATCAACCGGCGCTCCTCTTCGATCTTCTCGGCGGTGACTTCCTCGTCTTCGCGAATGTGCGGCAGGATGCCTTCTTCCACGCCGACGAGAAACACGTGCGGATACTCCAGCCCCTTCGACGCGTGCAGCGTCGACAGACGCACGGCGTCCGGATCGTCGCCATCGCGGCCTTCGAGCATCGACATCAGCGCGATGGTCTGCGTGAGTTCCATGAGGCTCTTGGCGTCGTCATCCTGATCTTCCAGCGAATCGAGACCTTCGGCGGTCGCCGACGTCTCGCTGCGCGTGCCCTTGCGCTTCATCCATTCGAGGAATTCGAGCACGGTGGTCCAGCGCGATTGCGCCTGACGCTCGTCGAACGTGTCGTACAGATACGCCTCGTAGTGAATGCCTTCCATAAGGTCGTCGATGACCTCGTTGGCCGGATCGCGGGCGGCCCGCGCTGCGATGCGCTGAATGAAATCGCAGAACGCGCGCAGCGGATCGAGCTGACGCGGTTGCAGGCGCGCTTCGACCGCGCCCATATAGACTGCTTCGAACAGCGACACCTTCGCCTGACCCGCAAAGCTGCCCAGCACTTCGAGCGTGGTGCTGCCCACGCCCCGGCGCGGTGTCGTCACGGCGCGGATGAACGCGGGATCGTCGTCGGGATTCGCGAGCAGTCGCAGATATGCGCAGAGATCCTTGATTTCCGCTTTATCGAAAAACGACTGACCACCCGAGAGCACATACGGAATGCGCTCGCGGCGCAGCACCTGCTCGAAGATGCGCGCCTGATGGTTGCCGCGATAAAGGATGGCGTAGTCGCGAAATTCCGCGCGTCGCTCGAACTTGTGCGCGGATAGGCGGAAGACGACCGACTCGGCTTCGTGCTCCTCGTCGTTCATCGCGGTGACGGTGATGGGATCGCCGAGACCGTGCTCACTCCAGAGCTTCTTCTCGAAGATTTTCGGATTTTTCGCGATGACGTTGTTCGCCGCCGTCAGGATGCGCGACGTCGAGCGGTAATTCTGTTCGAGCTTGATGACCTTGAGCGTCGGGAAGTCGACTTGCAGCTGCTTCAGGTTTTCCAGCGTCGCGCCGCGCCAGCCGTAGATTGCCTGATCGTCGTCGCCCACGGCGGTGAACGCCGCGCGCGGACCGGCGAGCAGCTTGAGCAGCAGGTACTGACACGTGTTGGTGTCCTGATACTCGTCGATGAGCAGATAGCGTAGCTTGTTCTGCCAGCGCTCGCGCACTTCTTCGTCGCGCTCGAAGAGTTCGGCGGGCAGGCGGATCAGATCGTCGAAGTCGACCGCCTGATAGGCCTGCAACGTCGCCATGTAATTGCGATAGACGACAGCCGCCTGATGCTCGTCGGCCGTCTCGGCGGCGGCAAGCGCCACTTCCGGTGTGACGAGGCCGTTCTTCCACAGGGAGATGGCGGTTTGCACGCCGCGAATCATCGCCTTGTCGGTCGTGCCGAGCTGTTCCTGAATCAGGCCGAAGCAGTCGTCGGCGTCGAGAATCGAGAACTGCGGTTTGAGGCCGACGTTTTCCGCTTCGCGCCGCAGGATCTGCACGCCCAGCGAGTGAAACGTGCAGATGGTGAGCTGATTGACGGGCACCTTGCGCCCGACCTTGCCCGGCGTGGTGAGCGTCTTGCCTTCGAGCTGCTTCGCCACCCGCTCGCGCATTTCGGCGGCCGCCTTATTCGTGAAGGTCACGGCGGCGATGTGCTTGGGTTCGAACCCCTTGGCTTCGATGAGCCATGCGATCTTCTGCGTGATGACGCGCGTCTTGCCGCTGCCCGCGCCGGCCAGCACGAGGCATGGGCCGTCGAAATAGTGCGTGGCTTCGTTCTGGGCAGGATTGAGCGGAAAGGACGACATGGTGTGAAGCGATGGGGACGAAGATTGAAAGCGCTGGCCGCGTGCGACATGCCTGATGGAGGTTCCGCGATTCGGTCGAAACGTCGGTCAAAACGGGCATGCGCCGGGTGGTGGGCAAGTCTATCACGCAGGATGCACGCCGCCGTGACACCGAGGGGTTGTCCCTAACGACGCGCGTGTGAAGGCCCGCGCAGGGCTGAGCGTGGGGGCCCGACTGTGGGGCCGGCGCGACGCGTGACCGCTGGCAGAAGGTGTCGCGCTGGCGTCGACGCCGACCGGGTGCCTATAATGAAAAACGTTGCCATCGTGGTGAGGTCGCCGTGCAATGTCCAACCTGTGGGACGAACAATGCGACGCGTGCACTGCACTGTGTGAAGTGCGGCGCAACACTCGCGGATGCCGAACCCGGATTCCTCCCGGATGACGGGCTGAGCGTGGCTGCCGTCGGGGCGATGCCCGAGATGCGCTCGCCTGCGGTGTCTGCCGAACCCGACGCCGCTGCGTCCGACATTCCTCCCTCTCTAAAGCCCACGCGTCGGGAACGTCGTGCGCGTGGCGAAGAGCCCAGCTGGCTCAACAGCGCGCTCGTCATCGGCACGGCGATATTCGCCGCCATCGCATTGCTCGGCATCTGGTGGAACCTGCGCGCGCCGTTTGTCGATCCGGTGCCGAAGCCGCCCGGCGGAATCGCCGTCACCCCTTTCAATTCCGGTAACGACGCGCCGCTGGCGTCGAGCCCCGTGGCTGGCGCGGCGAGCGAGGCGTCGGCTGCCCTGGCGCGTGCACAGGCGCTCGCTGCGGTGGATGCGGCGGCGTCCGGCGCGGCGGCCGAAATCGCAGCGACCACGGCCGGAGGAGGTACGCCATTGACCGCATCGGCGGCCACGGCGGCGCTGACGGCGGCTGCGACGTCGCCATCGACGTCGCCATCGACGGTGACCTCGAATAGTGCTCCGGATCCGATGATGCAATTGCTCAGCCGAAGGGCGGCAGGGGCTGGGCCCAGTGCGCCGCCCCGGACGGCGGCCAACTCCGATCTGCCAGCCCATTACGACAACGACGACATCGGCGCGATTGCCGCCGCGCAGCAAGCGCAAGGGCAGTCCGAGGTGGCCTCGGCTGCGGTGGCGTCTGCACCCACGGCGCAAACGGCGGCGGCGACGATTGCCGCAGCGCTCGCGCAATGTGACCGCTATCGCTGGTTCGAAGTGATTCCGAAGCAGCGCTGCATCTGGGCGGTGTGCAGTGGACGATGGGGACGGGATGGGTGTCCGGCGGGTACGAATCCGGGCGAATCGCGCTAAATCGACACTGAGCCGACATTGAATCGGCATTGAAATTGCGCCGAGCGCGTACGGCACGTCGAGCCGTTTTTGGCCCAAATTGACAGTCCCCGGCTTTCCCCGTAAAGTGCGCGAGCGTGGTCGGGAGAGCGCGCCGGGAAGCACATGCCGGCGCCGCCGAAGGGGTAATACCCACAAACTCTCAGGCATCAAGGACCGGCCGCGCCGAAGGCATCGCCTTCGATCTCTGGAGAGCGGTTGCGGCGTGCATGGCACGCGGGCAACCCACCGAAGGGGCCGGTCATCGAATGAACCGGGCAATCTCTCAGGTACCAAGGACAGAGGGGTCATCTCGCCAACTGGCATTGCGCCGGGCTAGTGCACAGGCACGCGCCCCGCGCGACAAGTGCCGGTCGTCGAGATGACCCCTTTTTGCATTTTCGGACGGCGAAATCGGCGAATGACACACGCGCCAGACGTCGTCCGGAATTCATGAACCTTGGAGCCTTACGGACAGACGCCCCGATGACCGAACTCAAACGTACTCCGCTCAACGAGACGCACCGCGCAGCCGGTGCCCGCATGGTCGATTTCGGCGGCTGGGACATGCCGGTGAACTACGGCTCCCAAATCGAAGAGCACAACGCCGTGCGTACCGACGCAGGCATGTTCGACGTCTCGCACATGTGCGTGGTCGACCTGCACGGCCCGAGCTGCCGCGAATTCCTGCGCTTCGCCGTCGCCAACAACGTCGACAAGCTTCAATCCCCGGGTAAGGCGCTCTACACCTGCATGCTCAATCCGAGCGGCGGCGTGATCGACGACCTCATCATCTATTTCATCGCCGAAGACTGGTTCCGCATCGTCGTGAACGCCGGTACTGCCGACAAGGATCTCGCGTGGATCGGTCAGCTCAACGCCCACGGCGATTACAGCCTGACGATCACCCCGCGTCGCGATCTGTCGATCGTGGCCGTGCAGGGTCCGAACGCGCGCGCCAAGGTGTGGCAGGCCGTGCCGGGCAGCCAGGCAGTCAGCGAAACCCTCAAGCCGTTCAACGCCGCGTTCGCCAAAGACACCGCCTTCGGCGAGCTGATGATCGCGCGCACCGGCTACACGGGTGAAGACGGCTTCGAAGTCGTCGTGAACTCGGATCACGTGGCGGCGCTGTGGAAGGCGCTGGTCGCCGCTGGCGTGCGCCCGGCCGGTCTTGGCGCGCGCGACACGCTGCGTCTGGAAGCGGGCATGAACCTCTACGGTCAGGACATGGACGACGACGTGTCGCCGCTCGACGCCGGTCTGGGCTGGACCGTCGAGAAGGAAAGCGACCGCACGTTCGTCGGCAAGGACTCGCTGATCTCGCGTGGCCAGACGTGGCGCTTCGCCGGTCTCGTGCTCGACGGCAAGGGCGGCGTGCTGCGCGCCCATCAGGTCGTGGTGACGGACGCGGGCGACGGTGAAATCACCAGCGGCACGTTCAGCCCGAGCCTCCAGCAATCGATCGCTTTTGCCCGCCTGCCGAAGGGCGTGCCGGACGGTGCCATCGTCCATGTGCAAATTCGTGACAAGCAATTGCCCGCACGTGTGGTCAAATTACCGTTCGTGCGTCACGGCAAGGCCGTGGTGGCCTGAGCAAGACTCCATTACGGCACGGCGACACGAAGTACCGAAAACCGAATACCCCAAACACTGAATCCCGGAGCGTCAACATGGCGAACATCCCCGATAACCTGAAGTACACCGAATCCGACGAATGGGCGCGTCTCGAAGCCGACGGCACCGTGACGGTCGGCATTACCGACTTCGCACAGGAATCCCTGGGCGACATCGTGTTCGTCGAGCTGCCGGATGTCGGCCGCACGGTGGCCGCTGACGAAGCCTCGACCGTGATCGAGTCGGTCAAGGCGGCTGCGGACGTCCACTCGCCGGTCAGCGGCGAGATCCTCGAAGTGAACGAAGAAGTGCCGGGCTCGCCCGACCTGATCAACGGCGACGCCTACGGCAACTGGCTGTTCCGCGTGAAGCCGTCGAACGTAGCTGAGCTGGACAAGCTGCTCGACGCTGGCGCCTACGCCAAGAAGATCGGCGCGTAATCTGCGACCGGTCTGACGACCGAGTCCGGTCGGTGGACGGCGCTGCGTGGCCTCGGCTCGCGCGGCGCTGTTCGCAAACCGTCTCTGCGTCGACGTGAATTACGCAATACCTCCTACGCCGTCACTTGCCGTGATCGAACGAGAGATTTGACCCATGAATGCTTTGACCGACCTGCAGGCCGCGCGCCGCTCGCTTGCCGAGCTTGAGCAGCGCGACAACTTCTCCGCGCGCCATATCGGCCCGGATACTCCCGAACAACAGGCCATGCTCTCCGAGCTTGGCTACGCCTCGCGCGCCGCGCTGATCGACGCCGTCGTGCCCGACTCGATCCGCCGCGACAGCGCGCGCTTCGCCACGTCGCTCGGCCAGTTCGCCGCACCGCAGACCGAAGCGCAGGCGCTGGCGCAACTGCGCGCGCTGGCCGACCAGAATCAGGTCTTCAAGTCGTTCATCGGTCAGGGCTACTTCAATACGCTCACGCCGGGCGTGATTCTGCGCAACGTGCTGGAAAACCCCGCCTGGTACACGGCCTACACGCCGTACCAGCCGGAAATCTCGCAGGGCCGCCTCGAAGCGCTGCTCAACTACCAGCAGATGATCATCGACATGACGGGGCTGGCGATTGCCAACGCGTCGATGCTCGACGAAGCGACCGCCGCCGCCGAGGCGATGACGCTGGTCAAGCGTACGGGCAAGTCGAAGTCGAACACGTTCTTCGTGGCCGACGACGTGCTGCCGCAAACCATCGAAGTCGTGCAGACGCGCGCCAAGCCGCTGGGCATCGAAGTGCAGGTCGGCCCGGTGGCCGCCGCCACCGAAATCGATGCTTTCGGCGTGCTGGTGCAATACCCGGGTGTGGGCGGCGACGTGCGCGACTACCGTGCGCTGGCCGACGCGATCCACGCCAAGGGCGGCATGCTGATCGCAGCGGCCGACCTGCTCTCGCTCACGCTGCTCACGCCGCCGGGCGAGTGGGGTGCTGACGTCGCTGTCGGTAACAGCCAGCGTTTCGGCGTGCCGATGGGCTTCGGCGGCCCGCACGCCGCCTATCTGGCGACGCGCGACGAACTCAAGCGCTCGATGCCGGGCCGTCTGGTCGGCGTGTCGGTCGATTCGCAGGGCAAGCCCGCATTGCGTCTGGCGCTGCAAACGCGCGAGCAGCACATCCGTCGCGAGAAGGCGACGTCGAACATTTGTACCGCGCAGGCGCTGCTCGCCATCATGGCCAGCATGTACGCCGCGTATCACGGCCCGCAGGGCCTGCGTGTGATCGCTGAGCGCGTGCACCGTCTGACGGCCACGCTGGCCGCCGGTCTCGCAACGCTGGGCGCGGCTCCGCGTAACGCGACGTTCTTCGACACGCTGACGGTGCCCGTCGCCGGCCGTGCGGACACCGTCCACACGGTGGCTGCGGCCCGCCGCTTCAACCTGCGTCGCGAAGACGCCGACACCGTGGGCATCTCGCTCGACGAGACCAGCACGCGCGCGGATGTGATCGCGCTGTGGGAAGTCGTCGCGGAAGGTCTGGGCAAGAGCGCAGTGTCGCTGGACTTCGACGCCATCGAAGCCACCGTCGCCAACGGTTTCCCGGCATCGCTCTCGCGTCAGAGCGCGTACCTCACGCACCCGGTGTTCAATCGCTATCACTCCGAGCACGAAATGCTGCGTTACCTGCGCAGCCTGTCGGACAAGGATCTCGCGCTCGATCGCACGATGATCCCGCTGGGCTCGTGCACGATGAAGCTCAACGCAACGTCTGAAATGCTGCCGGTGACGTGGCCGGAGTTCGGTCAGATTCACCCGTTCGCACCGACCGAGCAGACCGTCGGCTACCGCACGATGATCGACCAGCTGGAGCAGATGCTCGTCGCCGCGACCGGCTACGCTGCCGTCTCGCTGCAACCGAACGCCGGTTCGCAAGGCGAGTACGCGGGCCTGCTGATCATTCAGGCCTATCACGCGTCGCGCGGTGAAGCGCATCGCGACATCTGCCTGATTCCGGCGTCGGCCCACGGCACGAACCCGGCATCGGCTCAGATGGCGGGTATGCAGGTCGTGGTCGTCGCATGCGATGCGAACGGCAACGTCGATCTGGCCGATCTGCAAGCGAAGGCCGAGCAGCATCGCGACCGTCTGGCCGCGATCATGATGACGTATCCGTCCACGCACGGCGTGTTCGAAGCGGGTGCGCGTCAGATTTGCGAAATCGTGCACGCCAATGGCGGTCAGGTGTATGTCGACGGCGCCAACATGAACGCGATGGTCGGCCTGTGCGCACCGGGCGAATTTGGCGGCGACGTCTCGCACCTGAACCTGCACAAGACGTTCTGCATTCCGCACGGCGGTGGCGGCCCGGGCGTCGGTCCGGTGGCGGTGGGCGCGCATCTGGCGCAGTTTCTGCCGAACCAGCGCTCCACGGGCTATTCGCGCGATGCCGATGGCATCGGTGCGGTGTCGGCGGCACCCTACGGTTCGGCGTCGATTCTGCCGATCTCGTGGATGTACGTTGCCATGATGGGCGCACAAGGCCTGACGGCTGCGACCGAGACGGCCATCCTCAACGCCAACTACCTTGCCAAGAAGCTCGCGCCGCACTACCCGGTGCTGTACACGGGCCCGGGCGGTCTGGTGGCGCACGAGTGCATTCTGGATCTGCGTCCCCTCAAGGACACCAGCGGCATTAGCGTCGATGACGTGGCCAAGCGCCTGATGGACTTCGGCTTCCACGCCCCGACGATGAGCTTCCCGGTGCCGGGCACGCTGATGGTCGAGCCGACCGAGTCGGAATCGAAGCACGAACTGGATCGTTTCATCGAGGCGATGGTGACGATTCGCGAAGAAATTCGTGCGGTGGAAGAAGGCCGTGCCGATCGCGAAGACAACCCGCTCAAGCACGCGCCGCACACCGCCGATGTCGTGACCGCCGACGAATGGACGCACGCTTACGCGCGCAGTCAGGCGGCGTACCCGGTGAAGGCCCTGCGCGAGCGCAAGTACTGGCCGCCGGTCGGACGTGCCGATAACGTCTACGGCGACCGGAACCTGTTCTGCGCCTGCGTGCCGATGAGCGACTATGAGTAAAACGTCGCGATAATTCGACAAACGGGGGGCCGGCAGAAACATTGCTGGCCCCTTTTTGTCTCTATAGATGTAACGCGGATGCGTCAGATTAGCGGTATCCGTCGAGTCACAACTACGTTTCAGCACTTCAGGAAAGCCCCATGGCCGTTTCAGTTTTCGATTTGTTCAAGATCGGTATCGGACCGTCGAGTTCGCATACCGTCGGGCCAATGCGCGCGGCGCTGATGTTTGTTCAGGGTCTGGAGCGCGACGGCCTGCTGCCGCAAGTGGCGTCGGTGCGTGCCGAGTTGTACGGCTCGCTCGGCGCAACGGGCAAGGGTCACGGCACCGACAAGGGCGTGTTGCTCGGTTTCATGGGCGAAGCGCCCGACACGGTCGATCCGTCGACGATTGCCGCGCGTCTGGCCGCGATGCGCAAGGAAAAAGTGCTGTCGATTCTCGGCAAGCATGAGGTGCCGTTCGTCGAGAAGGAGCACATGGTGTTCTACCGTCGCGAGGCGATGGCGGAGCATCCGAACGGCATGAAATTCCATGCGTTCGACGGTTCGGGCAACAAGCTGCGCGAAGGGCGCTATCTGTCGGTCGGTGGCGGTTTCGTGGTGACGGCCGGTGCGTCGAACGCGCAGGTGCTCGCCGCGCATAACCAGTTG
This sequence comes from Pandoraea commovens, assembly GCF_024704525.1. NCBI lineage: Bacteria > Pseudomonadati > Pseudomonadota > Betaproteobacteria > Burkholderiales > Burkholderiaceae > Pandoraea > Pandoraea commovens. The sequence goes on along the minus strand of NZ_CP102780.1, from coordinate 5,779,040 downwards.
CCGTACCCGTTCCGAACGGGCAAGGAGTTGCTGGAGATGTGCCGCGCGAGCGGCAAGTCCATCGCTCAGCTGATGTGGGAGAACGAAAAGGTCTGGCATCACGGCGAGAACGCAGAAGAGGACATTCGTCGCGGCTTGCTCAACATCTGGAACGTAATGCAATCGTGCGTGACGCGCGGATGCGGCATCGGTAACGACGAGGCCGACGGCGAGTTGCCGGGGCCGCTGCATGTGCGACGTCGTGCACCGGAACTGTATCGTCAGTTGACGCAACGTGCGGAGCGCACGCTGTCCGATCCGCTGTCGGTGATGGACTGGGTGAACCTCTACGCGATCGCCGTCAACGAAGAGAACGCGGCGGGCGGTCGTGTGGTCACGGCGCCGACCAATGGTGCTGCGGGCATCATCCCGTCGGTGCTGCATTACTACGACCGCTTCGTGCACGGCGCGAACGAACAGGGCGTGATCGACTTCCTGCTCACGGCCGGGGCCATCGGCATTCTGTACAAGCTCAACGCGTCGATTTCAGGCGCGGAAGTGGGCTGTCAGGGCGAAGTCGGCGTGGCGTGTTCGATGGCGGCCGGTGCACTGGCCGCCGTGCTGGGCGGGACGGTCGAGCAAGTCGAGAACGCGGCCGAGATCGGCATGGAGCACAACCTGGGCCTGACGTGCGACCCGGTCGGCGGCCTCGTGCAGATTCCGTGCATCGAGCGCAACGCGATGGCCTCCGTGAAAGCGGTGAATGCCGCCCGCATGGCGCTGCGCGGCGACGGTGCGCACTACGTGTCGCTCGACTCCGTCATCAAGACGATGCGCGAGACCGGTGCCGATATGAAGACGAAGTACAAGGAAACGGCGCGCGGTGGACTGGCGGTGAATATCGTCGAGTGCTGACGCGTTCTGCGTAGCAACATCAAAGCCGCACGGTTTTCGCCGTGCGGCTTTTTTCTTTTTGTGGCCCGCACTGTCGGTTTCGCGAGCGCGGTTCGCGAAGTTCGGACACCTCCCAGACCTCTTTCGGGCGCTTGCCTAGAGAATAGCGGGCTTGACGTCTTTACTGCCACGCACGATATCGCGTTGCGCGGCAGTGACGTGACTGAGAGAGAGGGCACGGACAATGCGAAAGAAGCAAACAGGCGCATTCCTGATTTCGGCCGCGATTGCGGTCGCCATCCTGGGCGTACTGATCTCGTTCTGGGGCGTGAATTACGCGCGTCAGATGCGAATCGAGAGAGCCGAACGTATCGGCGAGGCGCTCAAGATTATCGGCGACAGAGTGCAGAGTTTCGTCGTCGAGCATCATCATGAGATCGATGCGTTGTTACGCGATGGGAAGAAGCAGCTCAAAGCCGGTGGAATGACATTCCAACGAGAGACGGATGCGCTTGGCAACGAATATGTCGGCAAACTCACGGCCGCTACGCTGATCAAGGCGACGAACGCGACCGGCATCGGTGAGCGTCCGCCGGGGAATGTCGGGGACTACGTCATTCGGGTCTATCTCGGATGCGACGGCAAGGGAAACAACTGCAACGTCGAAACCCTGACGTACATCGAGAAGCCGATTCCAAAACCTTATACGTCTGAGCCGGACATGGACGCGGCGGCGATTGCTGCGCGCAAGATCGGCATGTTAGGTGGCGTATCGCAGATGGGAGGGGGGCACGCGTTCCGATTTCTTGAGGCTAATGGACGCAACAGTACCGTTGAGAAGTTCGCGACGACGGGCGGCCTCGTGGCAATGCGAGGGGGTTACTCGACCGGTGCGGCGGACGCTTATCTTCGTCGCGACGGTTCGCGCGCAATGACCGGCGATCTGCAGATGGGCAAGCACGGCATCGTGGGCGCGGGAAAGATCGAGGGACAGTCCCTTGAGGTAATGAGTGCGACCGTGAAAGGCACGGTGAATATGGGCGGTGCCACGATAAGCGGCCCGCTGAATCTGACCGATCCGACCACCAAGAAGCGAAGCAATATCCTTGGGGCGGGAGACATTACGGGAGACGGAACGCTGACGATGAAGAGACTCGATGTCGCCAGTGCAAAGGTCGATGGTGCGCTGGGTGCGGAAAGCGTCGAGGTCTCAAAGGATCTGAAGGTCAGCGGCGATTTGCGAGCAGGCAAGGCAGTTGCGGACACGATCACGTCGAGGCAGGCCTTGAAGTCGGGATCAGGTGTGGTCGTGCTGGAACAGGAGTACCGCGTTGGTGGCGCTTGCAGTGGCGTCGGCGGCATCGACCGTTCTGCGTCCAACGGCATCGCGCTCGATGCCCGTGGGCGCGTGCTCTCATGTCAAAGCGGGTCCTGGCAATTGGCGAGTACGCCGAAAACCGTAACGGAAGTGCCGGATCCCATTATTCAGGTCATCCGAAAAAATGAGGCGATGTGGCTCTCCCTTTTTCGGCCGGCCCAGCATCAGGGGATGTCCCGTGTCTGGGGCGCGTTGGCCTGTGCGCTGGTCGACATGCCGCGCAGTAACATGACGTCCGCAACATTCCTTGCGGGCAGCGACCATGCGGGCAGTCCTGAGATTACGTTGATGTCCGACGGCTCGATATCGTTTTCCCGGACCGGAAATGGCGCCGCCGTTGCGTGCTTATCGCGATCGAAACATATAAAAGCGGAGGTGTACTCGATAATCAGTTCGAATGCATGGAATTACGTCAACATTCCACCGCGTGAACTGTACGCTAGCTATACCTCCGAGTTCCAGGACAAAGCCATCGCCATATTTGCGCGCCGTCAACAAGAGCACATCGTGATGGGCATCTGGAGCTACGAGTGGAAAAATTGCACCGGTAGCTATCGGGGCCGAATGAAAGGTGCGCTGGCATGCACAGTGACGGAGCGGAACTGGTGCTATTCGACATCCGGAGGTTCCAAACGGGCCTCTGTTGAGATGGATGCCGACGGAACACCCATCGTCGACTTTGGCAATACGTATGGCGAGGTGACCTGTGCATTTCCCACGAAGGCAGACGCATTAGCCGCAGGTTTCTCCGTTTGCAGTCACGGCGGCAACAACTGTGCATCCACGTGGTGAGCGCAGTCGGGTTCCCCACGTCATGCCTCTCTGCGTCGAAGCGCGCGACTCGCTACCGAATGCTCATCTGTCCGGCACATGAACGCCACCCGCATCGCCCTGCATGGCGACGGTGCGCGCGACCACTGTGCGGCATTTTTCTTTTTGGGTAATCGCTTCAGTTTTCGGACATCTCCGATGCCAAATTTCAGGGGTTCCCTGATTTTCGGGGGGCATGTCCGCTCGCAAAATGTCCGATTTTTTGACGACTTTGCTGCCACGCGCGATATGGCGCAATGCAGTTTCGTCAGAGGAGGGGCGATGCGGAAGAGACAATCGGGTGTCTTCTTGATTTCTGCGGCGGTGGCCGTCGCTGTCGTTGGGCTATTGATTTCGTTCTGGGGGATCAATCAATCGAGGCATATGCGTATCGAGAAAGCCGAGCGTGTGGGGGAGGCGTTAAAGGCGGTGGGTGGCCGGGTGGAGAGCTTTGTCGTAGCGCATCACCATGAAATCGACGCGCTTTTGAGGGACTCGAAACGAACCTTCGAAGTGAACGGCGTCACGTTCGTTCAGAAAAGCGATGCGTTAGGCCGTTTCGTCGGCAATCTGGATGCGACGACGCTCATCAAGGTGACCGGAGCAGTCGGTATGGGGACGACGCCGCCGGGTAACGTTGGAGAGTACGCTATTCGCGTGTATCCCGCGTGTGACGCGAAAGGCACCTGCAATGTCGAGACATTGACCTACATCAGTAAGCCCATGTTGAAACGCTACTCCGCGGAACCGGATATCGATGCAGCGGTCATTGCCGCACGCAAAATCGGTGCGTTGGGCGGCGTGTCTTCAGACGAGGGCAAGAAGGAATTCAGGTTCCTGGATTCTGGCGGAAGTACCGGTCGTGTATTCAACCCGGTTGGTGCGGCAGGACTGGTTGCCATCAGAGGGGGGTACGCCACAAGTGCCCAGAGCGTTTTCGTGCGACGCGATGGTTCCAAAATGAAAGGGCCGCTGGATTTTGAGGAACGTGACAAGAACGACAAAACGATTACCCGACATAACATCGTTGGTGTTGGCGAAGTTAAGGCGAACACCATTGTTGCGGACGGAAAAGTAAAAGCGAAGCAGATCGAGATCACGGGCAGTGCGAACATCAAAGGTGAACTCGACCTGAGCGATCAGGGCACGAATCACAGTATCGTTGGCGCGAAAGACATTACGGGTACGGGCACCCTTCAAGTCGGGCAGGCCAACGTAACCGGCACCGCTAACGTCGGGAGTCTGCATGCGTCGAAAGGTGCAACGCTGGGTGGGGCATTGAAGATGCAGGGCAAGAACATCGATGAGGCTGGCGACGTATCGGCCAAGAACTTGCTCACGGAGTCGTTTTCGGCGGAGTCCGGAGTCGTGCAGTTGAAGAAGGGCAAAATGGCTGGCACGACCTGTGACGTGTGGGGCCTGACGCGAGATGACGACGGCAAACTGCTTTCATGCCAACGGAGTTCGCCGGGCAGCAACTATTGGGTGTGGAAACTCGCCAGCACCCCGGGCAGCGTCAAGGAGGTGCCGAAGGAAATCATCAAGGAGATCGAAAAAGCAATTCTGGTCGACCAGCAGTGGAGGGTCTCGCGGTTTTCTCTTGCACCCAGCCGGGAGGGGGCGAAGCTTGGATCGGCATTGTATTTCTACGTTTCGTCTCGTCGAGACGCCAAAGTCCTGGCGTGCACGATCGTCAATGGAAACGGACAGGGCGCGGAGTTGCGGGCTGCGAAAGATCAGGGAAATTTTATTGTCACGCAGTCCCCGAGTGGACGTGAGCAATTGATCTGCCTGTCCAAGGGCTCCGGTACACCGAACGTGGGTGAAAATGCCTGGTATTGGTGGGGATGGCCGACCTTCGATGAGCATGGAGGCTATTTGGAAAGTGGACGCAAATCCACGAGGTGGAACTATACCCGGACCTACAGCACGATGCCGCCAATTCACGAGGCGTCGGTCAAACCGATTAGTGTGGTTGCCGACAAGGATGCGCGGAAGTTCAACGAGGAATTGCAGGTACTCTTTCGCACGTTTGGATTGGAGAGCACCCGATCTCAGCTGAACTACAGCATTGCGATGGTAACTACAACCGTCAACGGACGCTCCGACGGCAATTCATGGTGGCTTTTTTCGAGGCCTGCAAATATGGCTTCATGCAAGATCAGGGCAAATTTTAATGGAAGGCTCACCGGCGACGATGCTTCACTCACTTACGAACCGGGCGGCATCTGGTTCCATCGGCGTGCTGCCTACGGCGCAAATATCGTCCTGCAATGCGCAATAATGAGACAAGCTGACTGGCCGAGAGGTATGAGCGAATGCACTTTCTCAACTTGCCCGTTGCGTTGAATTGCCGCCTGCCGATTACCCTCCCCACCGCAAGTCCTTCCGCGCGTCACACCCTCGACATATTCCCCGGTTAATCTACCCGCCGATGTCTCCTTGCCTTGTCTTTGAGCCGCCCGGCGAATGCCGAGCGGCTTTTTTATTGCCCGCGCGCGGAGGGTGGTGACCTCAAAGGCGTCGGCGATTAGGAATAAACGTAAAGTGCAGCGACAAAGTCCCGAACTGCGCGAAATGTTGCGATTCTCCTGCCTCACACCCTGATTTCCCGGGGGACGACAGGCGGTTACGAAAGGAGACGCAATCGATGGAAAGTTGGCTCAATTCGGCGGTCGACGCGATTGGCGGGACGCTATCCGGCTACCCGCTGGTCATTGCCCTGCTTGGCGCGGGCTTGTATTTCACCTTGCGGTTCGGCGGCATTCAGATCCGCGCATTTGTGCATAGCGTCAGCTTGCTGCGCACTTCTGGCGGTACGTCTGGCATTTCCCCGTTTCAGGCCTTCGCGACCGGGCTCGCCAGCCGCGTCGGCACTGGCAATATCGCAGGTGTCGCGGTCGCGCTGACCATTGGCGGTCCGGGCGCTATTTTCTGGATGTGGATGACGGCGTTGCTGGGCATGGCCTCGGCGTTCGTCGAATCGACGCTCGCGCAAATCTTCAAAATTCCTCACCACGACAGCACGTTTCGCGGCGGACCGGCGTATTACATCCGGCTCGGACTCGGTTCGCACAAGTTCGCCGTCGTTTTCGCCGTGGTGTTGCTTTACACGTTCGGCTTTGCGCTGAACTCCGTGCAGTCCAATTCGATTGCGAATGCACTCGAAGCGGCATTCGGCTGGGAGCCGCAGTGGATCGGTATCTCGCTCGTGCTGCTGACCGCGCCGATCATCTATGGCGGGGTGCGGCGCGTGGCTCGCTTCGCACAATGGATCGTGCCGGTCATGGCCGTCTTGTATCTTGGTATGGCGGCGTACGTCTGTCTCGTGAACATCGATCAAATCCCCGGCATGATCGCCATGATCTGGCGTCATGCGTTCGGCCTTGAGCCAGCGGCGGGCGGCATTGTGGGATACGCTGTCGGTCAGGCGATGCTGATGGGCGTGAAGCGCGGCCTCTTCTCTAACGAGGCTGGCATGGGCAGTGCGCCCAACGCGGCGGCGGTGGCCACGACGAAGCATCCGGTGCAGCAGGGACTCATGCAGATGCTCGGCGTGTTTTTCGACACCATCGTCGTATGTTCGGCCACGGCATTCATGATTTTGCTTTCGGGGCAGTTCATCCCCGGCTCGGGACCGGAAGGCGCTGTGCTGACGCAACGCGCGCTGGGCGTGCACTTCGGCGACTGGGCAGTGATCTTCACCGGTATCACCGTATTTTTCCTCGCATATTCGAGCGTGCTCGGCAATTACGCGTTTGCCGAAGTGAATATGGACTTCCTGACGCAACGCGTGTGGCTCCTCAACATCTTCCGTGCCTTCGTTCTGCTCGCGGTCATGCTGGGTTCCGTCGCGAGCTTGCCGCTGGTGTGGAGCTTTGCCGATGTCGGCACGGCGTTGATGGCGTTCATCAACCTCGTCGCGATTGGCCTGTTGATACGTTACGCGCAGGCGGCGTGGTGCGACTATCAGACGCAACGCAAGGCGGGGGTTGCCGAACCCGTCTTCGCACGCGACGCATTGCCGCCCGAGTTGCGCGCGAAGTTGCCCGCGGATGTCTGGCCCGCGACGCGCGAGTCGAAGACCGCTGGCGATAAGGTGGCCGGTCGGCGCGGCGAAGATGCCGAGGATGCAATAACCCCGAACGCTGTCTGATCGAACGGCGCGGTCCGGAGCGCACCATCGTTCCAGACGCGTCAAAAAGCACAAGGGCCGGTGAGTCATCCTCACCGGCCCTTGCCGTTTTACTGCGGTGCCTTGCGCGCTAAGTGTCGACGCTCAGGCACGTCGATGGCTTACTTGCCGCTGACGGTTTCCAGCACGGTCCACTTGCCGTCCACGACCTTGTACAGCGTGATCGAGCCGTACTTCAGATCGCCCACGTTGTCGTAAGCCAGCTCACGCGTGGTTACGCCGGGCATGCTCGTCTTCGCCAGCGCCGGCAGGTACTTGGCCGGGTCCGTCGAGTTGGCCTTCTTCATGGCCGACATCATGGCCATTGCGCCATCGTAAGCGTACGGCGAGTACGTTTCCGGAGCAGCGCCGAACTTGGCCTTGTAGCGCGACTCGTAAGCGGCGCCACCGGGCATCTTGTCGAGCGGCAGACCGGCGAGCGAGACGACCGAACCGTTGGCGGCGTCACCGGCGATCTTCAGGAAGGCGTCCGACTTGACCATTTCGCCAGCCATCAGCGTGGCCTTGATACCGAGTTCGCGCATTTGCTTGGCGAGCGGGCCAGCTTGTGCGTCGGCACCGCCGTAGAACACCACGTCCGGGTTCGAGCGCTTCAGGTTCGTGAGAATGGCGCGGAAGTCCACGGCCTTGTCGTTGGCGAATTCGCGACGCACGATCTTGCCGCCGGCAGCCTTGGCGGCCTTTTCGAACTCGTCTGCGAGACCCTTACCGTAAGCGGTACGGTCATCCACGATGGCGATGTTCTTGAAGCCCAGCTTCTTGACAGCAAACGAGCCGACGACCGAACCCTGCTGGATGTCGGACGTCATCATGCGGAACGTCGTCTTGAAGCCCTGCTTGGTGTATTCCGGGGCCGTGGCCATGGCGATTTCAGGAATACCGGCCTGCGCGTAGATGCGCGACGCGGGAATGGTCGTGCCGGAGTTGAAGTGGCCGAGCATGCCCTTGATGCCGTTGTCGACCAGCTTCTGTGCAACGAGCGCGCCCTGACGCGGGTCGGCCGCATCGTCTTCGGATTGCAGCACGAACTTCACCGGCTTGCCTTCGATGGTCGGCTTGGTGGCGTTGTACTCGTCGATGGCCAGTTGAATGCCGTTCTGCATGTCCTTGCCGTAGTGGGCCTGTGCGCCCGTAAGCGGTGCGGCAAAACCAACCTTCACTTCCTGCGCCTGTTGCGCGTTAGCCGCGCCAAATGCGAGCAGCCCCGCGACTGCGACGGCGCTAGCCGTAAGCTTCGATTGCATCAACCCTCTCCTTGCATGTGTTTGTCGTGAGTGGCGTGTCTGCGGGATCGCCGCGGCACGCCTTTCTTGAAACGCCGTCAACATCGGGCCGGTTGACCCGTGGCGGCATCAATCGCAATCAAACGCAAAATGCGTCCGACGCGGCAGTATTGGATGGCTGCTCGCGTCGGTCAAGAGGGAGAAATTCCGATAGAAGGTGCTACCGCCTTATGGCGAAGGTTGCGCCACCGGAGCGTCGGTGCCACCGCCCATAACTTCGCCGGTCGATTTGCCTTCGCGAATGTCCTTCAGCATCGTTTCGGCGGCGGCGTAACGGGCCAGTACCTCGGCGCTCGGCGCACGATCCAGTCGGCTGACGACATACAGTGCCAGACCGCCCAGCGCGAAGCCCGGCACGATTTCGTACAGGTCGAACCAGCCGAATTGCTTCCAGATCAGGACGGTCGCCGCCCCGACCACGATGCCCGCCAGGGCCCCGTTACGCGTGACGCGCGGCCACAGCAGGGTAGCCAGTACCAGCGGACCGAAGGCCGCTCCGAAACCCGCCCAGGCATAGCTGACCATGCCCAGCACGCGGCTCTCCGGATCCATCGCGAGCAGCACGGCCACGACGGCCACGGCCAGCACCATGGCGCGACCGATCCACACGAGACGCTTCTGGCTCACCGGCCCGCGCGCAAAGGTCTTGTAGAGGTCTTCCGTGAGCGCGCTGGAGCACACCAGCAACTGGCACGACAGCGTGCTCATGACGGCTGCGAGAATCGCGGCCAGCAGTACGCCCGCAAGCCACGGCGTGAAGAGTTGCGTCGTGAGCGCCATGAAGATGGTTTCGGCGTTCGCCTGCACGCCCGCACCCAGCTCGGGACGCGCGCTATAGAACGCCAGACCGAAGAAGCCCACGGCCACCGCGCCCGCCAGGCACAGCACCATCCACGTCATGCAGATGCGACGCGCCTGCGGAATTGCCGCTGCCGAACGCGCGGCCATAAAGCGCACCAGAATGTGCGGCTGGCCGAAATAGCCGAGGCCCCACGCGAGCATCGAAATCACGCCGATGGGCGCGAGATCGCCGAACCAGTCGGTGTGTGCAGGATGCACGGCCGTGACTGCTGTGACCGCCGCGACCGGTCCGCCGTCGATGGTAATGACGGCAATCGGCGTGACGACGAGTGCTGCGAACATCAGCGAGGCCTGCACCGTGTCCGTCCAGCTCACAGCGAGGAAGCCGCCGATGAAGACGTAAGCGATGGTCGCGACCGCGCCGATCCACAGGGCGGTGTGATAGTCGAGTCCGAACATCGTCTCGAACAGACGTGCACCGGCCACCACGCCCGAGGCGCAATAGATCGTGAAGAACGTGAGAATCACGAGCGCCGTGACGATGCGCAATACGTGACTACGGTCGCCGAAGCGTTGCGTCAGGTATTCGGGCAGCGTCAGCGCGTTGCCGCAGACTTCCGTGTGTACCCGTAGCCGTGCCGCCACGAGACGCCAGTTGGCCCACGCGCCGATGGCCAGACCGATGGCGATCCAGACACCGGACAGGCCACCGACGTAGATTGCGCCGGGCAAGCCGAGCAGCAGCCAGCCGCTCATGTCGGAGGCGCCTGCGGACAGCGCGGTAACGAAGCTGCCGAGACGGCGTCCACCCAGAATGTAGTCCGAGAGGTTGTTGGTTGATCGGTAACCGAGCCAGCCGATCACCAGCATCAACAGCAAATAGACGGTGAACGAGACCGCCGTGGGATTCCAAAGGGACATGTTGCCTCCTTGTACGGCTCAGGAGCGCGCCGTGCCTGTCTTCCGGCATGACGAAAGGGGCAAACGCGTGCTGAAGACCGCAATGGCCGACGATACGTGTCGTCGGCACGGGTTAACCGCTCGAAGGCGGTGAGACGCGTTATATGTCGGGGGCGGGCGCGACGATACCCCGATTTCGCTCAAATTGCGCATGTACGCAATTAGCGGTGCGACGAAGGCGCAAGTGAAGTAACGATAGTGCGCAGGAATTACGGACGGTATTACAGAGGCTGCGGCGTGCGCTGGGAGCGGTCTTGTGCGAGACGTTTGAGGCGGGCGTTGCTGTGACGACGCATTCCGGATTCAGGGTGAAACCGGCGCGTTAGCGGGGAAATGACGGGATAACTGAAGGAAACGACACCGCCAGATTTAGGACGAATCCGGGAGGAGACGTCGCCAAATCCGGCGGGGTGACATCGATGGCTCGAAAGATCAGCCGATGGTCATGAGGTTGGCGTTACCGCCAGCGGCGGCCGTGTTGACCGACACCGAGCGTTCGCACAACAGACGTTCCAGCGCGTAGTCGTCGCCAGCCGCCAGTGCTTCGGGGGCGAGACCCTGCATCGACAGAATCGGACCGTTGCGCGTGGCGATGCGGCGGTTCAGGGCGCGCAACTCGTCGCTGTCACCTTCGAACAGCACCGCAGCCAGCGCCGCTTCGCTTGCGGCGTCTGCGCCGGCCGCCAGCACCGATGCACGTCCCTTGAGCGTCGCGGGCAACGCACCCACGAGTTCACGGGCGGCGGCGCTGTCGGTGAACACCGCGTTGTTACCCGTGGCCAGGACGGCCGCGAGTTGCGTGCGTGCACCGAGTGTCGTCGCCGCGACGCACAGCACCGGGCCACGCGGCTCCAGACCGTACGTGTTGCGCTCGCCGGTCGGTCCGGGCAGCACGGCGGTGGCGTCCAGTGCGGACGTCGCCAGATAACGGTCGACGCGATCGATGGCGGGGGCGCTGTCCGCTTGCTGACGGAGCCAGTCGCGGTAGTTCACGAGCGGTGAGAGCGCGGCTTCGTTGCGGTTCAGCTCCGGGGCGAGGGCGGCGGGACGCGTCGCCAGCAGTCGCGGCAGATACATCGGACCGCCCGCTTTCGGACCCGTCCCAGACAAACCTTCGCCGCCGAACGGTTGCACACCGACCACAGCACCGATCACGTTACGGTTCACATAGACGTTACCGACGTGCGCGCGCTCCGTCACATAAGCAATGGTCTCGTCGATCCGCGTGTGCACACCGAACGTCAGGCCGTAGCCCGTGCCGTTGATCTGGTCGAGCAGCTTGTCGAGTTGCGCGCGCTTGAAGCGAATCACGTGCAGCACCGGGCCGAAGACTTCGCGTTGCAGCGACTTCAGGTCGGTGAGCTCGATGAGCGTCGGCGGCACGAAGGTGCCGTGACGAGCGGCGTCCGGCAGCGTCAGTTGCTCGACCGGGAAGCCCTTGCCGCGCATCTGTTCGATGTGACGGGTGATGCCGTTCTGCGCTTCGGCGTCGATCACCGGGCCGACGTCGATGGACAGACGATCCGGGTTGCCGATGGCAAGCTCCTGCATCGCGCCCTTGAGCATGTGCAACGTCTTGTCGGCGATGTCGTCCTGCAAGCACAGCACGCGCAGGGCCGAGCAGCGCTGACCGGCCGAGTCGAAGGCCGAGGCGAGCACGTCGTACACGACCTGTTCGGGCAGCGCCGACGAGTCGACGATCATGGCGTTCTGACCGCCGGTCTCGGCGATCAGCGGGATCGGACGGCCATTGGCGTCCAGACGATCGGCCAGCGTGCGCGCGATGATGCGGGCGACTTCGGTCGAACCGGTGAACATCACGGCCTTGGTGCGGGCGTCGGCAACGAGCGCAGCACCGACGGTCTCGCCCGTGCCCGGCAGCAGTTGCAGTGCGCCGGAAGGCACACCGGCAGCTTGCATCAGACGCACGGCTTCGGCGGCGATGAGCGGGGTTTGCTCGGCCGGTTTGGCGATGACCGGGTTGCCGGCCGCCAGCGCTGCGGCGACCTGACCGACGAAGATGGCGAGCGGGAAGTTCCACGGGCTGATACACAGGACCGGGCCCAGCGGACGGTGCGTATCGTTCGAAAAGCCCTGACGGATCTGTGCGGCGTAGTAACGCAGGAAGTCGACGGCTTCACGAACTTCCGCAACCGCGTTCGGCAGCGACTTGCCCGCTTCACGCACGCACAGGCCCATGAGCGTAGGCATGTGGGCTTCGAGCAGATCGGCCGAGCGCATCAGGCAGTCGGCGCGTTCTTCGACCGGCGTGGCCTGCCAGATCGGGGCCGCCGCCACGGCGTGCGTGAGCGCGGCTTCCACGTCGGCGGACGTCGCTTCGATCACCTGACCCACGATGTCGCGAAGGTCTGCCGGGTTGCGTACGGCGCGCGGCGTGCCTGCGGTGCGTTCGCCGTCACCCAGCATGGGGGCGGCGCGCCACGGCGTGCCAGCACTGGCGAGCAGGGCCGACGACAATGAGGCCAGACGGTGTTCGTTCGAGAGATCGAAGCCCGACGAGTTGGCGCGCGACGTGCCGTACAGATCGCGCGGCAGCGGAATCTTGGCGTGCGGTGCGCCGAGCGGTTGCACCTTCTCGGCTTCGGTGATCGGGTCGGCGATCAGTTCGTCGACGCTGACGGTTTCGTCCGCAATACGGTTGACGAACGACGTGTTCGCGCCGTTTTCCAGCAGACGGCGTACGAGGTAAGCGAGCAGCGTTTCGTGCGTGCCGACCGGGGCGTACACGCGGCACGGTCGCGCCAGTTTGCCTGCGGCGATGGCCCCGACGACTTCCTCGTACAGCGGTTCACCCATGCCGTGCAGGCACTGGAACTCGTACTGGCCGGGGTAGTAGTTATTGCCCGCGAGGTGATAGATCGCCGACAGCGTGTACGCGTTGTGCGTGGCGAATTGCGGATAGATGGCATCCGGCACCGCGAGCAGCTTCTTCGCGCAGGCGAGGTACGAGACGTCCGTATAGATCTTGCGGGTGTAGACCGGATAGCCTTCGAGGCCGTCGACCTGCGCGCGCTTGATTTCGGTGTCCCAGTACGCGCCCTTGACCAGACGCACCATGATGCGGTGACGGCTGCGGCGCGCCAGATCGATGATGAAGTCGATCACGAACGGGCAGCGCTTCTGATACGCCTGCACCACGAAGCCGATGCCGTTCCAGCCAGCCAGTTCCGGATCGAAGCACAGCGCTTCGAGCAGATCGAGCGAGATTTCGAGGCGGTCGGCTTCTTCGGCGTCGATGTTCAGGCCGATGTCGTAGGAGCGGGCCAGCTTGGCCAGCGCCTGCACGCGCGGCAGCAGCTCGGTGACCGTGCGCTCGTGCTGGCTGCGCGAATAGCGCGGATGCAGGGCCGAGAGCTTGATCGAGATGCCCGGGCCTTCATAGATGCCGCGTCCGGCCGACGCCTTGCCGATGGCATGAATCGCCTGCTCGTAGCTGGCGTAGTAACGCTGCGCGTCTTCTTCCGTCGTCGCAGCTTCGCCGAGCATGTCGTACGAGTAGCGGAAGCCTTGGGCTTCGTACTTGCGGCTGTTGGCGAGGGCTTCGGAGATGGTTTCACCAGTGACGAACTGCTCGCCCATCAGACGCATGGCGATGTCGACGCCCTTGCGGATGAGCGGTTCGCCGCCGCGGCCGATCAGGCGCGTGAGGGCCTTGGTCAGACCCGCCTCGCTCGTCGTGGTGACGAGCTTGCCGGTGATCATCAGGCCCCAGGTCGCGGCGTTGACGAACATCGACGGCGAGTTGCCCATATGAGCGTGCCAGTCGCCCTTGCTGATCTTGTCGCGGATGAGCGCGTCGCGCGTGGCCTTGTCGGGAATGCGCAGCAGCGCCTCGGCCAGACACATCAGCGCCACGCCTTCCTGGCTCGACAGCGAGAATTCGTGGATCAGACCTTCGACGCCGCCGCCGGTGCTCTTGCCGCGCAGGGCGACGACGAGCTTGCGGGCGAGATCGGACGCGAGCGTGGCCGTGGCCGGTGCGAGCTTGGCCTGACCGACGAGCACGGGCACGCACTCGGGTTCCGGACGACGGTATGCAGCCGTGATGGCCGCACGCAGCACCGATTGCGGCTGCACGTTCTGCGCGAACTCCAGGAACGGGTGCGGCACGGTGTCGTCGCCGGCATGGCCGTCGATCACCTCGGTGCCCGACTGGGTTGCACCGCTTAGCTCGGGCGGCAGCGCGCCGCTTTCGATGCGCTCCAGATAGGCAAAGATCGCCTGTTTGATGAGCCAGTGGGGAGTGCGCTCGATTTGCTGGGCGGCCGTCTTGAGACGGGTGCGCAGGATATCGTCGACCTTGACGCCGAGAGTGGTATTAGCCATGAGAAGGGACCCTGATGACGCGAAAACGCAAAAATGCGTGACACCCATAGCGGGTGAATGGCGGCATCGTAACCGGGTTTCGAAAGAGGTGCAACCAGAGTCAAAATTAGGGTTGCACCCCGGTACTGCTCATGGGCTAACCAACGACGTTACTTGTGGTCGGTGCCGTAAGTCGTGCCCAGATACTCGGAGATCAGCTTGACCTGATCTTCGGGAATCGGTGCACCGTAGACTTTCACCATCTTGGTCACTTCGGCGTGCCAGAACGCGGACGGCATGGGCGGCTGCGAATTGATGTAGTCGATGGAGTGGCACATCGCGCACCATGCGCTGGCGGCCTGATGGCCTGCGAGCGTCGACGCCTTGAGTTGCGACGTTTCCTGAGGCAACTTGATGTCGAGTGCATGGGCGGGTGTGACGGCCGTCAGGCCGAAGACGCCGAACAAGCCGCAAAGGCCGGACAGCAGGGCGGTGCCGCGCATCAGTTTCGAGAAGTTCATGATCGTCCCCCGCCTTAAGCCGCGACTACGCGCACGGTTTCCACCCCGTTGCGCAGATAGCCCGCCGGATTCCACAGCGATTGCAGCGGTTGCGTGACCCCCGCGCGATTCGTCGCCCGAACTTTCAGAACATACTCGCCGGCTTGCGGCGGTGTGAACGACGCCGTCCATTCGCGGAAGGAGTACTTCGACAGCTCGTTGCCGAGTTTTGCGGCCTGCCATGTCTGGCCGCCGTCGGTTGAGAACTGCACGTCGCGAATGCCTTCGCCGCCGTCGAACGCAATGCCGCGCACGCGCATCGGTTTGCCCGCCGCCACTTGCTGGCCGTCGGTGTGACTGGTGACGAAGGAGCGCACGGTGAAGCGACCGATCGGTTTGGTCTTCTCGGGTGCTTTGCCCGGTTCGACACAGTTGCAGTCGTTGTCGGGAATGCGGTAGGCGGTAGCCATCCAGAAGCCGTCGAACACTTTGTCCACGACGTTGATGTCCGCCAGGTGCTTGACCCAGTACGTGCCGTAGTAGCCCGGCACGACGAGGCGCACCGGAAAGCCGTTGAGCATTGGCAGGTCTTTGCCGTTCATCGCGAATGCGACCATCACTTCGCCGTCCATCGCGTGATCGAGGTCGAGCGCTTTCACGAATTCGGGCGTCGCCGGGACGATCGGGCGGTCGAGGCCTTCGAACGTCACTTGTTTCGCGCTGGCGGAAACCCCCGCGCGCTCAAGAATGCGCTTAAGCGGAATGCCGCGCCAGCGCGCGTTGCCCATCGCACCGTTGGCGATCTGGCCGCCGCCCACGCGAGGCTCGAAGAAGCCCCGGCTGTTGCCCGAACACTGATGCACGGCCACCAGTTCGACCGGTGCGCCGAAATCCTTCTTGAGCGACGCCAGCGAGATGTCGAGCGGCTTCGCGACGCTGCCGCCGACGCGAATCCGATGCTTCGCCGGATCGATGTCGGTCGGAATGCCCGCGAGGTGATAGCGCACGAAGAAGGCGTCGTTCGGCGTGATCAGGCCGTCGTTGAACACTTCGAACGGTGTTTCCAACTGCGGCGGACGTGCGGTCAGCCGGATCAGCGGACGCTTCTGCGGATACGCGACAAGTTCGCGCTCGCCATTCGCGAACGGCAGCGTCACCGTCTGCGGTGCGGTGGTGGCGGCGAGCACATCGAGTGCGCGGCCCGCGAGGCTGGCCCCGACGCCGAGCGCACCGGCACGTCGCAAAAATCGACGGCGCGACACTTCAGCCACAGCGGACTCGGCCGGTGACTCGGAAAAGGCGTATTCGGGAGGAACGAGAGAGGATGCGGTTTGCGGCGCCGTAGGGGCGGCGCTCCGGTCGTGCGACTTCATCGGATGTCTCCTGTAGGGACTTCTTATCGTTCAAATGCAGTGCAGATGACGTGAACCGTTCGACGTGCAGCGTTCTTATGGCCGCATCGTCGGAGATTCTTCCGATGTTGTCAAATTTCCGGAACGCTATATACCGATTTATATTTCGAGAGGGTCGACTTCGAGATGCCAGCGAACAGGCGCTTTTAACGCGCGCAACTCGCTCATCCAGTGGGTGAGGAAGCGCTGGAGCGCGCCCCGGTGGGGGCTCTCGACCACGAGTTGCGCCCGGTCGGTGCCCGCGATGCGGACCATCGTCATGGGGACGGGGTCCCACAACGAGATGCGCGGGTCGTTCAGCGCCGGGGTGGCGGCGATTTCGCGGGCTTGCTTCAGGAACGCCATGGCGTCGTCGAGCTTGCGGGCTTCGGCGCGCAGGAGTGCCTGATGAGTGTACGGCGGCAAGAGTGCGACGCGGCGCTCTTCCAGTTGTTGCGCGGCAAAGCCCGCGTAGTCGTGGCGCATGAGCGACGCGAACAGCGGATGCGACGCGTAGCGTGTCTGAATCAGCACGTCGCCGGGGCCGTCGGCCCGCGCGGCGCGTCCGGCACGGCCCGCCACCTGCATGAGCTGGGCGAAGAGACGTTCGGCCGCCCGGAAGTCATGCGAGAAGAGGGCGCTGTCGGCGTTGACCACCCCCACCAGCGTGACGTTACGGAAATCGTGTCCTTTGGCCACCATCTGCGTGCCGATCAGGATGTCGACCTCGCCCGCATGCACCTGTGCGAACAGGGCTTGTGCGCTGCCTTTGCGACGCGTGCTGTCGGCGTCGATCCGCGCGAGCCGCGCGTCGGGGAAGTGTTCGGCGAGTGCTTCTTCGATCCGTTGCGTGCCGCGTCCGAGCGGCGCCAGATCGAGGTTGCCGCAATCGGGGCACGCATGCGGAATACGCGATTCTGCCCCGCAATGGTGGCAACGCAGGCGCCGCTCAGGCTTGTGCAGCACCATGTGCGCGCTGCATCGGCGGCAGTCGCTGATCCATCCGCAGGCATCGCAGTTGAGCACGGGCGCGTAACCGCGACGATTGAGGAACAGCAAGCTTTGCTCGCCCGCTTCCAGCCGCGCTCGGATGGCCGCGAGCAGTGGCTGCGACAGCCCTTCGTGGACGACACGCTGACGCTTGCGCTCGATCTCCATGTCGATGAGCGACACGCGCGGCAGCACGGCGTCGGGGGTGGCGCGCTCGGGCATGGCCAGACGCACGTAGCGGCCTTGCTCGGCACGGTTCCAACTGTCGAGCGACGGCGTGGCCGAGCCGAGCACCACAGGGATACGCAGGCGGTTTGCCCGCCAGATGGCAAGGTCGCGTGCGGAGTACCGAAGGCCTTCCTGCTGTTTGTAGGACGGATCGTGTTCTTCGTCGACGACGATCAGCCGCAGGTGGGGCAGCGAGGCCATCACCGCCAGACGCGTGCCGAGCACGATGCGCGCTTCGCCACGATGGGCGGCAAGCCAGTGCCGGGCGCGCTCGCCTTCGGCCAGTCCGCTGTGCAGGGTGACGAGCGTCTCGTCGGGGAAGCGCGCGCGGAACACGCCTTCGAGCTGCGGCGTCAGGTTGATTTCCGGGACGAGAACGAGCACCTGAGCATCGCGCACGTCCCGCGTATGCAACGCTTCGGCGACCGCGCGCAAATAGACTTCGGTCTTGCCGCTGCCGGTGACGCCGTAGAGCAGAAAGGGCGGGCAAGCGGGGGTGTCGGGTGCGTCGTCGGTGGCCGTCGTCTGGTCCAGACGCTGGGCGCCAGCGGCGATCAGGGCGTCGTGGATGGCACCGACTGCGTCCGCCTGTCCGACGGTAAGCGTCTTCGTTCCGAGCGGGCTGGCGCTGTCGGTGTCATCGTCCAGCACTTCGGCGAGGGCGGCGGGCGACGCGTCGCCGACGTCGGTAGCTTCGTCGTCCTCTGCATCCTCTGCATCCTCTGCATCCTCGATATCGCGCACCGTTTCATGGAACGGCACGGTCTCGACGACGACCCATCCGGCGGCAGCCCATTGTTTGAGCGCGTCCGCAGCCTTCGAACACAACGCCTTTGCTTCGTCGGCATCGAGCGTGCCCGCCTGCGCAAGCCCTTCGGCGAGCCGTCGCTGTGCGCGCAGTCGCGCCGGGACGTTCTCCATCAGCGTGGACAGCGCGCCGTCGGCGATGCGAAAACGTTGCACGCCGCGCTGCGCGAGCAGACGCGGCCAGCGCATCGGCGTGCGCAGATGGCCGGGGATCGCGGGCAGTGCGACTTCCCCGATACCGCGCTGGTAGTACCGCGACGCGAACTGCATCAGATCGCGCCAGTCATCACCGAGCGGCGGCAATTCGTGCCAAACAGACGTCACTTCTCGCAGCTTCGCAGGCGCAACTTCGCTGCGCTGCGTCAATTCCCAGACAACGCCCACAACCTGTCGTCGTCCGAACGGAACCTGCACCAGCTGACCGAGGCTCGCCGCCTGATCCAGACGGTAATCGAACAGCGTGATCAGCGGCGTATCGAGCGCAACGCGAGCGATGGCGGGCGTACCTGCACGGGGCGGGGCCGCCGGAGCAAGTGCATCGTCGTGCGATGCGTCACTCGGTTCGGAAAGGTCGTCGGTGCGGGTCAAACTTAAAGTGAATCCTGAGAAGTCTCGGTAAACCCCGGATTTGAGTCGGCTTTCCGGCGGCTTCGAAACGCTTGTGGATAACTATGTTGAGAACTGTGGGGATTATGGCTCGCCAGCCTCGCTGCGCGGCCCTCGCATCGCTTGGACCCCCGACTTTGCTTGAATCAAAATTGCTTTTTGATCAATAGCTTATGAATGACGTCGACGGTGCCTTATCGACGTCTCTCACTTGCGGCGGCGCAGCGAGAATTTGTGCATAAGTCTTCGGGACAACTCCGCAAATTGGAGGGGTTCTTCGACCGCTTATCCCTTGACTTTCCCCACTTGAAACGGCGGTTGGGTTTGCAGGGCGAAATGCCCCGCGAACCCGCGTCTTCGCTTGCGCGTATTTTTGATCACGCCGTCTGACGGATCTTCCGGCTATAGCTGTGTACCTCGTCCACAAGCGCCGCAACGTGCTCGGGGTTGGTGAATTGCGAGATGCCGTGTCCGAGGTTGAAGACATGGCCTGGTGCATTGCCGTACGCGTCGAGCAGTCGGCGCACCTCGGTGCGGATGGCGTCGGGCGCGGCAAACAGGGCGGTGGGGTCGAAATTGCCTTGCAGTGCACAACGCTCGCCCACACGACGACGGGCCGCCGCCAGATCGACAGTCCAGTCCAGACCAATGGCGTCCGGGCCGGTGTCGGCGATGGCTTCGAGCCACTGGCCGCCGCCCTTGGTGAAGACGATGTGCGGAATACGCACGCCGTTCCATTCGCGGTGCACGCCTTCGAGCGCCTTCTTCATATAGGCGAGCGAGAAGCGTTGATACAGGCCGTCGGCCAGCGCGCCACCCCAGGTGTCGAACACCATGATGGCCTGCGCGCCCGCTTCGATCTGAGCGTTGAGATAGGCGGCGACGGCGCGTGCGTTGGTCTCGAGGATGTGCGTCATCAGATCGGGACGTTCGTACATCATCGTCTTGACGGTGCGGAAGTCGGCGGAGCCTTGTCCTTCGACCATGTAGCACGCGAGGGTCCACGGGCTGCCCGAGAAGCCGATGAGCGGCACGCGGCCGTTCAGAGCGCGGCGGATTTCGCTGACCGCGTCGAACACGTAGCGCAGGCTGTCCAGATCCGGGGCCTGAAGGCCGCGCACGTCGTCTTCGGTGCGCAGCGGATGCGCGAAGCGCGGGCCTTCGCCCGCTTCGAACGACAGGCCGAGGCCCATGGCGTCGGGGATGGTGAGAATGTCCGAGAACAGGATCGCGGCGTCGAGCGGAAAGCGCTCAAGCGGCTGAAGCGTGACTTCGGTGGCGTAGGCAGGGTTCTTGGCCAGCGCCAGGAAGCTGCCGGCCTTGGCACGGGTCGCGTTGTATTCGGGCAGGTACCGGCCCGCCTGACGCATCAGCCAGATCGGCGTGTACTCGGTCGGCTGGCGCAGCAGGGCGCGCAGGAAAGTATCGTTTTGCAGAGCTTGGGACACGTCGCAGGGAGGGTCGGTTGGTTTTGGGCAAGCGGTCATTTTACTCGGGTATCCGGGGGCTGGTCGCGGGCCGGGCTGTTATGCCGCAGATAAGCGCTTGGGAGGGACGTGCGCTGTGGCGTCGATTTTTTTGCGCGGGTTGGCGGCGTCGCGTCCGAACCCGTAGTATGAGAGGCCCACGCGCCGCCACAGACGACGCGGGAAACTCGTGCGTCACAACGCCAGTAAAACAATACGGAGACAAGCATGACAGTCATGAAGACGGCCGCCCGCGCGGCTTTCATGGCAGGGGCGGCGCTCGCCGTCACCTTCGCCACCGGTATCGCCACTGCCACCCTCGCGCAGGCACAGTCCGCCACGCCCCAGCCTTCCGCCGTCCACTCCCGGCTCGACGACATCGTGAAGTCGGGCACCCTGCGCGCTTGCGCAACGGGCGACTACAAGCCCTATTCGTTCCGCCGCCCGGACGGCCAGTTCGAAGGCATCGACGTGGATCTGGTCGCCTCGCTGGCGAAGTCGCTCGGCGTGAAGCCGGTGATCGTTCCCACGACGTGGAAGGCACTGATGGACGACTTCACCGCCGGGAAGTGCGATATCGCCGTCGGTGGCATCTCGGTGACGCTCGATCGCGCCGCGCGCGCCTACTACAGCAAGGTGGTCATGATCGACGGGAAGTCGCCGATCGTTCGCTGCGCCGACGTGTCGAAGTACCAGACGCTCGCCGATCTGAATAAACCCAGCACGCGCGCCATCGCCAACCCCGGCGGCACCAACGAACGCTTCGCCCGTCAGTACCTCCCCAACGCCACCCTCACCATCTACCCGGATAACGTCACGATCTTCCAACAGATCGCCGACGGGAAAGCGGATGTCATGGTCACGGACTCCTCCGAGACGCTGCTCCAGCACAAGCTCAATCCTGCCTTATGCCCGGTCAATCCCGATAAGCCGCTTCAGTTTGGCGAGAAGGCCTACCTGCTGCCTCGCGGCGATGACGTCTTTAAACACTACGTCGATCAGTGGCTCAACCTCGCCCAGAAAACCGGTGAGTATCAAGCCGTTGTCGATAAGTGGCTGAAGTGAGGGGCTAACGCTGTCGGGTAAGGCCAACGCCTCACCCTCCGCACTCCGCAGCGACACCGAAACAAGGGGGGCGCTCCCCTCCGTTCCACTACCTTTAAGTCACTGCGGTGAGCGCCCCCCTTGTTCCGGCCTGCCTTGCCCAGGGCCCAGAAAACCCCTCGGTCTTCTGGTCCCTTCGCTTTTCCTCTTATCCCAACCACTCTCTTAGTCGCTGCGCGGCGTCGTGCATCACCATCCTCGCCTGCGGCACAAACGGCTGCAATCTCGCAAAACTGTGTGTGAGGCCCGCCGCTTCGATGATCTCCGCCCTTGCGCCCGTCCGTGCAACGAACCGCGCATATTCCACCGCCTCGTCATGCAACGGGTCATACTCCGCCGCAATCACCAAACTGTTCGGCAACGGATGACGTGGTGCCTCCGCCATCAAATTCACCCGGACATCGTCCTCCGCAGGTTCTACGTCACCCAGAAATTCCTTCCAGTACCAACGCATCTCGTCACGCGTTAATCCCACACCGTCCGCCAATCGCTCATAACTCGGCGTGTCGAACCGATACTGCACCACCGGGTAGATGAGCAATTGAGCACCGACCATTCCGGGATGCTTGTCGTTGAACCACGCTGCCGCCTGCGCCGCCAGATGACCGCCCGCACTGTCGCCCGCGACAGCCAGACGGTCAAGACTCACGCCTAGCCGCGCTCGCTGCTCCGCCGCCCAGGCAAGCGCTTCTCGCGCATCGTCGATGGGCGTCGGGAACGGGTGCTCCGGCGCCAGACGGTAGTCGACGCTCAACACCGCGACGTCCGCATCCTGCGCGAGCAAGGCCGCCACGGTGCCATGCGTGTCGACGTCGCCGACGACCCAGCCACCCCCGTGGAAGTACACGACCAGCGGGACGGTGCGACCCACAGGACGATACAGGCGCGCGCGCAGGTTGCGACCCGGCAAAGGAATGTCGAACGTCTCGCTGCGCAAACCCGCCGGTAACGGACGCAAGGCCTCGACCGCGACGGTCGCGAATTTGGCCCGGACTTCCTGCGGCGTCGGTGCGGGCGCGTTCTCAGGGGTGGGGTACTTACGCGCCATCAGGTCGTAGTAAGCGAGCAAATCGGCATCGATGGTCATGGCAGCAATAGGTTGGCGTTTTAGGAGGAGCGGAGGACGTCGGGATTTCTTGTTTTTCGGGACGTGGCGATGCGACATTGCGTCGGTCGCCGACCTGCTTTGGCTGACTCGGCTAACCACCGCCCTGCATCAGCCAACGTTGATGTTCGATCTTCACACAGCGGTCCATCACGACATCCAGCCCCGCCGCCAGCGCTACCGCAGCGGCTTCGTCGTTCTCGATGCCCAGCTGCATCCACAGACTTGTCGCACCAATGTCCACGGCTTCCTGCGCAATGGGCGGAATGTCCGCACTGCGCCGAAAGCAGTCGACCATCTGGATGCGCACGCCCTCGGCCCGCAAAGCGTCCGCCGCCTCGCTCAAGCTCGCGTAAACGGTTTCGCCCAGTATCGTTTCGCCCGAATCCGCCGCCTGCGGATTGACCGGCACGATCCGGTAGCCGTGCTGCTGCATATAGCGCGATGTGGTGAAACTCGGCCGGTCCGGCCGCGGCGACAATCCCACGACAGCGATCACCCGGTCTCGCGCCAGAATCTGCCCCAGTCGTTCAATGGTTTCCATTGCTCACTTTGTTGCCACGCACAAAGATTGAAAGTAGCACATCGCAACCGACGACGTGCAAGACGTGACACCTCGCGCAGGTAAGTCCGGGCAGGGCAATAGCGGATGATTGTCGGGCTTGAGTAGGTGAATTCCGAGATGTCGATGAGATGTCGGGGAGGTGACGCAGAGGTGACGACGAAATGCTTTATCCGGCGAGTTATTCAGGATGACGAACCAACACGAGCAATTTGTGTCTCTTCTGAAGTCCTTGCCGGATAAGGCTCTCAGGGGTGTCGCTGCGATGATGTAACGCTCAAGGTGTTACAACCTGAAACACTTTGTTACCCCTCCGTCCAAACCTTTCCACCACAATGCATCTCAACGCTGAAGTGCTTATCCCCCGGTAACACAGCAGCGCGACTGTATCGGCAAGAGGCGTCCCCCGGCGCGAATTGCAAGTGGTTCGATGCAGTGCTCCGAATCTGGTCTCCTCGCGCTAACCCCGTAGCGTGTGGTTTTGGCGGGCCCGTGTGTCCCGCCATTTTTTTTTGCCTGTTTCGTCCTACATCTTTCCTAAGACTTTCTCCGACGTTTCCCGACGTTTCCCGATATTCACCCGACGATTGTTTCGACATCCGATTTTTTTTTCGGAAATCGATTCGCGCCTGCATAAGACGTCGCCGCGTCAGCGCGACGCAGTCGCTCTGAGCCATGGCTTGAGCCAGCCCAGTCCCGCACGGGTTTCGCCTTGCGGGCGGTACTCGCACCCCACCCATCCCGCGTATCCCAATTCATCCAGCAACCGGAACAGGAACGGGTAGTTCACCTCTCCCGTGTCGGGTTCGTGCCGTGCAGGCACCCCGGCGACCTGCACATGGCCGATGTTGCCGATGTACTGACGCAGCTTCATCGCCAGATCGCCTTCGACGATCTGACAGTGGTAAGCGTCGAACTGGACTTTGAGATTGCCTGCGCCAACTTCCGAGCGGATGGCATGGGCCTGATCCTGACGCGTCAGGAAATAGCGCGGAAAGTCGCGCGGATTGATCGGTTCGATCATGACGGTGACGCCGTGCGCCGCCGCCTGCCCCGCCGCATACGCGAGGTTCTCGAGAAACGTGGCCCGGCAACGCTCGGGTGACTCGGTGGCATCGGGACAGCCTGCCATGACGTGCAACTGACGGCAGCCGAGCGCGTCGGCATAGTCGAGGGCGAGTTCAATGCCATCGCGAAACTGCGCTTCGCGTCCAGGCAGCGCTGCGAGGCCGCGCTCACCACTGGCCCAGTCACCTGCCGGCGCATTGAACAACACTTGCGTGAGGCCGGTGTCATTCAGACGGGTCCGGATTTCCTGCGCCGGATGCTCGTACGGAAACAGAAATTCGACGCCCCGGAAGCCATCGCTCGCCGCTTCGCGAAAACGGTCGAGAAACGGTACTTCCTGGTAGAGCAGGGTGAGGTTCGCAGCAAATCGCGGCATGGGAGTCTCCGTCGCCGACTTCCGGCGGGGCAGGGTGGGCGGATGACCCCCACGATATCACTGCCCGTCGATCTGGGGCGCCGCCACGCTGCGCAACTGGAAGCGTCCGTCGTTATTGAAGAGCCACGTCTCGACAGCACGCACACGCCCACTGCTGTCGACCAGCGCACGGCTCGGTGCCGGGAGCGGGCTCGCCCGTCGCAGGCTGGCGATGGCAATGCGCTCGGCCTCGTGATCGTCATTGCTGCGGTAGAGCGCCACGCCGGTCACGTTTCCATTGCGGTCCACCCAGTATTCGAGCGACACCACGGAGCGCAACATTGGCTGTGGATTGCCCGGTGTGATTTCGCGCGCGTTGACTTCAACGATGCGCCGGGCCGCCGCGATCTTGTATTGATCGAGACCCGTGAGCGGGGCCTGACCGAATGGAAAGTTCAGGATGAGCGGTTTCTTCGGTTCGAAGTCCGGGTTGGCACAGCCCGTCACCAGCAGAGCGCAGGCAACGGCGACGGACCCGCCGAGCACGGCGGTGCAAGCGATGCGGGCGGTACGCGGCAAATGCCCGCACCGGGAAAGTTGCGTATTCATGACTTGTCTCCCGCAACGATCGCGACACTGTTCTTGTTTTGACTACCGGTGCTGCACGAACGGCATCCGCGCCCGACGCAGGGCACGGGCGGGACACCGTCCGGGACTACCGGGACTACCGGGGTTACCCGGCGCGTGTGCCGAACGACCAGTTCGGCATCAGGGCGTTGGATGCCAGATTCTCGTCCTGCAATTTGCGCGCAGTCTCCACACCCGCGACGGGCAATCCCTTCGGGTCAAGCAGACCGATCTGCACCAGCACGCTCGCCTGATCCCAATATATGTGTTCGTGCTCCAGTTTGTCTCCCCGGAATCTCACTATGGCGACCAGCGGAATCTCGACCCGGCGTCCCGTCGGCTCGACCCCCGGCAGCATCCAGTCAACCGGCGTCGTGTGCGTGAAGCAAAACAGCAATTCGTCGACCAGTTGCGTCGCGCCGATGGTCCGTGAGATCGGAATCAATTGGGTATCGGGCGGATTGCTGTTGACGAAGTGATTTCGGTAGAAGTGCGCCAGTTGCTGGTGACCCACGCCGCCGGTCATCGTCGGAATGTGATTGACGTAAGGCTCTGGCACCATCGTCTTCATGAGCGGGTCGATCTCACGAATGGCGAACTCATACGCACAATGTGTTTCCCAAAGCGACGCGAAGTCGAAATGCGGTCCAACGACGTTGCGGATCGCGGCGATGGTGCGCTGGTGCGCAAGTTGCGTGGCCGAGCGGTTGAAGTGATCGCCGGGACGCGCGAACGCATGATCGGCGTCCGGATAGCTGTAGAGGGTGACGCTGGGATGCTTGCCGAGACGTTCGGTCAGCGCGTCGCGCACTTCTGCGGGCGCGTATTTGTCGAGTTCGGCGATATGCAATACGAGGGGCGGATGCTCGCCCGCGAGTTCTTCGACATGCTGCTCCAGCCCCACGCCGTAGTACCCGACCGCGACGTCCGCACTCGTTCGCGTCACGGACAGCGCGGCGAGCTTGCCCCCCAGGCAGTACCCGACCACACCCACGCCGCCGACGCATTCGGGCAGTGCCCGCAGCGCGTCGACGGTGGCACCCACGTCTTCCATCCCGAGATCGACGTCGAAGCTCTGGAACAACGCGAACGCGCGCTGCCAGTCACCGGACGAATACCCGAGCTCGATGCCCGGCTCGATGCGCCAGAACAGATCGGGGGCCAGCACGACATAACCCTCTTCGGCGTAACGATCGGCGAGTTCGCGGATATAGGCGTTCACCCCGAAGATTTCCTGACACAACACCAGTCCCGGACCCTTGCCTGCGCTAGAACCCTTGTTGTCGGGCGTCGCCAGATAGGCCTGAAAGGTTTTGCCGTCGCGTGACTTGATACTGATGAAGCGTCCTGCCATGTCGTTGTCCTCCGAAAGGTTTGCGGATAGCCATGCCGTGATCTGACCGACCGATTTTGAATCGGGACGCCGCATTCCGCAATCCAGGTGGGCGGCTTTCTAAAAGCGTGCAGAACTACAGGTATCGCGCCCGAGGGGGACAAAAGAAGGTCTACGACGATTGCGATGACCCAAACCGCGAAGCACAGCGGCACTTATCGAGCGTCTCGCCTCTAATGACCCGGTTCGTACAAGAGAGACATCTCCTGGACTGATGTCGTCCCGCTCACTGCCATTCACGGCGGGCGGCACGGCATTCGCGCATTCTCATTCGAAATCAAAGGACGTTGAAATTCCATGCCAAATCGCACCTACTTTCCGGCAAACGATATGACTCGCGCTGCATTTGTTCTGCCCGCGCTTTTCAAGACCATCGTCAAAAATGACCTGGCCGCGGACCTGTCCTGCGTCGCGCTGCGAGGTCGTACGAGATCGGACCCGCCGCCGTACTCCGCCGCCAACGCAGGCAGGGTGCTTCAGCATTTGCCTGCCTCCGGTCGACCCAAGCGGCCACTCATCGCCTCGGGTGCCGCAGAACTGGCGAGTGCCTTGCACGCTGTTACTCAGCCACGTACGCGGCATGCGGTGCCGCTGGCCGGCGATCTGATCTCGTCTCACGCGCTCAATGCGCTTCCCGTGTTGCACGACACCGTCCTAAATCCCATCGCTGCGACGTGTTTCGAGACCGGTGTTTCGCTGGCGATTCTGGATTCCCCGGGCGCAGTGGGCGATGTGCTGAACGACAAGGCGCGGGCGCTTCATCGGGTGCTTGCGTCGATATACAACGATGGGAAATTTTCCGACCTTGCGCTGGGACTTGCGGGACAAACGTACTCGTGGCGTCAATTGTTCGATAGCAAGATGCTCAAGAAAGTCGCTCCCGACGGCGATGAGATCGGCCGATGCGCTGCGATGGAGCTCAACGAAAGCTGGATGACCGGCGCGAAGCCATCGGGTTGGACGTGGGTCGAATCGGTCCTGCAACGCGACGGGAATGTGCCGGGTGACGGCCAATGGCGAAACACGCTGACTCAGATCTGGTTGCTGAGCAGTTTCGGCACGCTACTGTATGACCTCCTGACGGACGCCGACGCCGGTGCGCAAAACCGTCAATTCATCGCGCGCCTGATGGGAATGAACGAAGGCGCGGTTCAGACGCTGCACGACGAGATGATGCGCTCATTGCGGCACGCGGCATTCGACTCGCCCGAAACACGGGATCGATGGGAGCGTCGACCGATGGTCCGCGATGAAAACGGCGTCGATTTGACGACCGGCGCGAAGCGGGTCGACGGTCGCACGCACAACGCGGGGACGGGCCGTGTCTACGCGGCACCGAGCTTTGCGACGCAGGCGGGAAGTACGCGGCATGAAGCCCAGGTGCGGGCGATGGGACGCATGGCGATGGCGCGCGTTCATGAACCCATCCGGCAAATGGGACGCCCTGGGGTGCTGACCGACGATGGCTACGCACGTATGCCCGAACCGTTCAGGGCGCGCCTGATCCCGGCGCTGGCGTCGCATGAGCTTACACACGGCAATGCCATCAATCGATGGATCGTGATGGGTTCTTACGGTAGGCAGAGTCGCGACGCGGGCATGCCGGTGGCATGCGCGCACTCGGCCAGTGCGTTCGAAACGCTTTACGCGCTGACTTATCTGGAAGGTGAGTCACTGAGCGGCAAGCGAGATATGGTGGAAGCCGCCGCGTTGGGCATTGCGTCGTTCATGAACTTCGGCGGATACCACACGTTTGTCGAGGTGCTGCCGCTCAGTTTCGCACTTGCCGATGGCGAGACGTTTTCTGTCAACGTGAAAACGAATGCCCGTCAGCAGCTTTATGGACGTGTCGCAGCGGCAGTCGAAAGACTTTGTCCAGACATCCGCGAGACCTTTAGCGCCTACCGGAACGCGATGAACATCGCCGAGGGCCGTGAGGCATCCGGCGGCGGGCGTTCAGGCGGCAGGGACATGGAGGATCGGCTTGGGGCCGCGCACGGCGTGCCACCCGGCTATCGCCTCGCTGCTTAGCGGGTTGTCGTGCAGGTAGACGTGGCAACCGGGATGCAAACACGTCAGCGACGACGGGATGTCGTGAAAGTCATTGCCGGACAAGTGCACTTCTCGCAGATGCGGTGGCATGGCGGGCAACGACGTCAACCGATTGCCCGCCAGATTGACCGCTCTCAGGTGCGTCAGTCGATGAAAGTCTTGAGGTAACGCTGCCAGTCCGCATTGCCAGGCGTGCAGACGCACGAGATGCGGCATGCGCTCAGCGCACCCCTCGGGAAGCGCGTCGAGCGGGTTCGCCGAGATATTCAGTGCGCATAGTTCAGGCAGGCCACTATCGGGAAAGACCAGCGTCGTCACCGCATTGTTCGCGAGATTGATGCCGATAGCGCCTGCGGTAGCCGGGCCAGGAACGAAACCGGTCAGTCCGTTATTCCGGAAGTTGAGAAATTCCACTTTCGCAATATCCAACTGCGAAGCCGCTGCATCTGTTAGTCCGCTTGAGGAGAAGTCGCGCCAGGTCAGGTGCAGTCGGTGGGTCGGGCGCAACTCCAAAAACAGGGATGCTTCCCATCCGGTCGGATCGAGCATGGACGGTGCAGTCCCTTGCAGTTCGCGGGACGCGGCAACGTTGACGGCGTCGGAGAGTTGCCTGGCCATTGGGTGGGGAGCGTGGCCGGTCGTTTGGCTCGCAACGACGAGGGGACAGACATCGGAGAAAGGGGAAAGGGGCGAGGAGGTTGAAGTAGCCGAGGCGGCGGGGTCGATCAAGGACGATCTCCATTCGAGGTGAGCGGCCAAATATGACGCGTCGACAGAACGGAGTTGTCGTAAACGCCCTGAAGTTGCCGGGAAATGGGCGCATTGGGGCGCATTGCGGCGATCACGGCGCGTGATTTGGGGCACGGTTATGGCGGGTCGCACGCCACGGATTGGCCGCTCACGGAGCGATCGTGCATACTCGCAGCCGGACCGCGGATCGCGTTGTCATCACGACGGCGCCACACCGGACGCTTTTCGAACGCATTGGAGTGACCATGATTACCGTCTACCACAACCCGCGCTGCTCGAAGTCGCGCGAAGCGCTGGCTCTCGTCGAAGGCTCCCCGGCGGGCCACGACCTGCAAATCGTCGAGTATCTGAAGACGCCGCCGACGCTTGCCGATCTCAAGCGTCTGCATCAATTGCTGGGCGTGCCGGTGCGCGAGATGATTCGCAGCAACGAGACGGAATTCGCGGAACTGGGACTGGCCGATACGGCGCTGAGCGACGATGCACTGCTGGCTGCGGTGGCCAAGCATCCGAAGCTGTTGCAGCGGCCCATCGTCGTGAACGGCAACAAGGCGGTGATCGCACGGCCGCCGGAGCTGGTCAGCGGCGTGCTGTAAGCGCGGAGGAACTTTAGGGGCAGCAGGGCAGGGACTTGATGCCTGCCCTGTGCGCGCAAGGTTAGCGATGCACCGTGCTGTCCTTGCCGGGGCCGGTGGCCGGGGATTCTGCGTCGTTGGCGGATTCCGCCGATTCGGCTGCCTCGGCTTGCGCTGCGGCCTTCGCTGCGGCCGAACCGAACACCGGGGCGTCGGCATTGGCCGTCAGGCCCGCGCCACGCCAGCCGGGTAACTCGGCGAGCGTCTTCTGCTGCTCGCGCAGTTCCGCGAGCATGTTGCAGAAGAGCGCACCTTGCTCAAGCGCGTCGTCCAGCGCCACGTGCGTGTGCGGCAGCGGGTCGAGCCAGACCTGCGGCAGACGCGGCTTGATGCACTTGCGGTACGGCATGCCCGTCATCGCAAACGCGAGCGTCTTGATATCCAGCGCCGACCACGAGAACGGGCAACGGCCGACGAAGCGCATCATGTACCAGAACATGAACGTGAAGTCGAAGCCCGCCGGATAGGCCACGAAGACCGGCTTGCCGGGCAACTTCTCCACCCACTTCACGTAAGCCTTGAGCGCCTTGGCCGGGTCTTCCGGATCCACGCGACAGGCTGCCCACGCTTCCGGCTCGGTCTTCCACCACTTCATCGTGAGCGGGTGCCCCTTGGCGTCGGGCAGACATTCCAGGTTAGCGCTGAACGTGCCGATCAGTTCCTTATCGGCCGTATACGCAGCCGACGCAAAGCTCAACATCGAATGCGGACCCGGGATCGGGCCATCGGCCTCGACGTCGGTACTGACGAAAATCTCCTCGTCCACGGGAATGATGCGCGACGGGGTACGGGACATCGCCTCGCTCATGAAGCGCTCCGGGCGAGCACGGCATCGGCGACGTACGGGTTCGTCTGACGCTCCTGACCGAAGGTCGACACCGGGCCGTGACCCGGAATGAACGTGACGTCGTCGCCCAGCGGCCAGAGCTTGTCGCGAATCGAAGCGATCAGGTCGGCGTGGTTGCCGCGCGGAAAGTCGGTGCGCCCGATGGACCCGGCAAACAGCACGTCGCCCACGCTAGCCAACCGTTCGTCCTTCGAGAAGAACACCACGTGACCCGGCGTGTGGCCCGGGCAATGGAAGACGTCGAGCGTGACCTCGCCGAAGGTGACGGTGTCGCCGTCGCCCAGCCAGCGGTCGGGGGTGAACGGCTCCGGCTCCGGAAAGCCGAAGCGCGCGCTTTGCGCCTCAAGCTGGTCGATCCAGAACGCGTCGTCCGGATGCGGGCCTTCGATGGGCACGTCGTATTTGGCCGCCAGTGCGCCTGAGCCGCCACAGTGATCGAGGTGGCCGTGCGTCAGGAAAATCTTTTCGAGCGTCACACCCTGACGTTCGATCTCGCCCACGATCCGGTCGATGTCGCCGCCGGGATCGACCACGGCAGCGCGCTTCGTGGCGTCGCAGACGAGCAGGGTGCAGTTTTGCTGGAAGGGCGTGACAGGTATCAGAGTGACGTTCATTGGGCTATCGGGGACGCAATTTTTGTCTATTGTATTCGGCCACGCGTGTCGTCGCCCGCAGCCCTGTCCCGTTTGCCGCGCCCAATTCAAGGTAACGCATTGTAAACAAGTCTCAACGCGTAAGTGAACGCTCGCTGTTAGGTTGATTTTTGTGGCGTGTTAGACTTGCGGGCTATGCGAACACGCGACATGCTCACACGGTTCGCGGTCTGCTGCGCCCTCGCCCTGACGTTGACAGCCTGCACAACGCCGCTCGAACCTCCCAGCCAGACGGCTGCCGCCACTTCGGCGACAGGCGCGCGCGCCCGTGCGCGCGAAGCCAATTCACCCGTCGGGTCCAGTTTCGATTTGCAATGGCCGGGCCGATCCTATCGAAACGAGGGTCTCAACCCCGGCGATCCCGATGCTCCCGAGCGTGATGGCGAAGCGCGTCTGCGTGCCGACGCAGGCACCTTCTTCCAGTCGGGCACGGCATCGTGGTACGGCAAGAAGTTTCACGGTCGCCGCACCGCAACCGGCGAAGCGTTCGACATGAACGAACCGACCGCCGCACATCCGACATTGCCGCTGGGCAGCTTCGCGCTGGTGCGCAACATCGCCAATAACAAGACCGTCGTTGTGAAGATCAACGACCGCGGCCCGTACACCCGCAATCGCATCATCGATCTGTCCTACGGCGCGGCGAAGCAACTCGACTTCATTCGCGCCGGACATACCAAGGTCGAAATTCGCCGCCTCTCGCGCAGCGAAGTCGCAGCCCTCGGCCTCGACGACGCCAGCAGCGCGCAGAACAACACGCCGAGCACCCCGAGCAAAGTGCAGTAATTCCACCGGCTACCTCCCTCAATCCCGAACGTCATTCCGAATTCCTTTCGGACGTGTCTTAAAAAACGGGACATCTACTGCGCATTTATTGTGCAAACAACGCACATTGCGGGTGAAACACGCCGCATTCTTTCGATTTTCGGTGCATCCCATTGGCTGAACGCCTCGCACGAACGTGCGCGCATCGAATTGCGCACGACCGAATCGGCTAATTTTTTTCCGATTGCCGCATAAAAATGCCAGCGTTTGGGCGCAATCCGATGTTCCACGGGCGTCCCGGGAAGTTGCGTTGGCAACCGTTGTTCGCTGCCGGGGATGTGGGTAGACTGTGCCCCACGCGCAGGTGCACGCTTTGTGTGCATCCGAAAGAGGCCCGCCGAGACCCGGGCACGGCGCACCTATCAAGAAGCATTCCTGGAGGAGTTTTGATGTCGACGATGGGCAAATACGCCAAGCGCACCGTGCTGTGCGCGGTGGCCGCAACGTTGTTGGGGACGACCGGCGCGGCATTCGCGGCGGAGACGAAGTCGGTCGCAGTCGTGGCGATCGTGGAGCACCCGGCACTCGACGCCATCCGTGATGGCGCGCGCGACGAACTCAAGGCCGAAGGTTACGAAGTCGGCAAGAACCTCAAGTGGGAATACCAGAGCGCACAGGGCAACACGGGTACGGCAGCACAAATCGCCCGCAAGTTCGTGGGCGACAAGCCGGACGCGATCATCGGCATTGCAACGCCGACGGCTCAGGCCGTGGCCGCTGCCACCAAGTCGGTGCCGCTCGTCTACTCGGGCGTGACCGATCCGGTCGCTGCACAACTGGTCAAGAGCTGGGGTGCTTCGGGCACCAACGTGACCGGCGTGTCGGACAAGCTGCCGCTGGATAAGCAGATTGCGCTGATCAAGCGCGTCGTGCCGAACGCGAAGAAGGTCGGCATGGTGTACAACCCGGGCGAAGCCAATTCGGTCGTGGTCGTCAACGAACTGAAGAAGCTGCTGCCTGACGCTGGCCTGACGCTGGTCGAAGCCGCCGCACCGCGCACCGTCGACATCAGCTCGGCCGCGAACAGCCTGGTCGGTAAGGTCGACGTGATCTATACCAACACGGACAACAACGTCGTGTCGGCATACGAATCGCTGGTGAAGGTAGCCAACGACCGCAAGATCCCGCTGGTGGCTTCGGACACGGACAGCGTGAAGCGCGGCGCGATTGCGGCACTGGGCATTAACTACTATGACCTCGGTCGTCAGACGGGCAAGGTCGTGGGCCGTATCCTGAAGGGCGAAAAGCCGGGCACGATTGCCTCGCAGACCAGCACGAATCTGGAACTGTTCGTCAACACGGCCGCTGCCGAGAAGCAAGGGGTGAAGCTGTCGGACGATCTGGTGAAGGAAGCCAAGACGGTCATCAAGCAGTAAGCGACTCACCCGCGACTCACGCGCACCACGACGGTTATCCCGCTGTGGCGGTGTATGCGTGACACCGGTGCTGCGGGCTAACGCCCGTAGCATTGGCGAGCGACAGGGCGGCGTCCGGACACGATCTGTCCCCGCCGCTCTTTTCCTATCGAACGGGCGAGATGGCTCCCCCCGAAACGCGGTCGCACAACGACCGGCTATGACCTGAACTGGCCGACTCGGCCGTGCGGGCGCCGATGCCGAGACCCGGTATGGGCCGTCTTGCGCAGTGGAATTACGAACATGTCCTTTTTCTCGATGATGGGCGCTCTGGAGATCGGTCTGATCTTCAGCCTCGTGGCGCTCGGGGTGCTGATCTCCTTTCGCATCCTCAATTTCCCCGACCTGACCGTAGACGGCAGCTTTGCGCTTGGCGGCGCAACGGCGGCCATTCTGATCGCGGGCGGGGCCAATCCGTTTGTCGCAACGCTCGTCGCCATGGTGGCCGGCGCTTGCGCGGGCTTCATCACCGGCTGGCTGAACGTGCGCCTGAAGATCATGGATCTGCTTGCCAGTATTCTGATGATGATCGCGCTGTACTCGGTCAACCTGCGTGTGATGGGCGCGCCGAACGTGCCGCTGATCACCTCGCCGACGGTCTTCACGATGCTGCTGCCGGAGAACGCCCCGGACTGGCTGCCGGACTATGTGCTGCGTCCGCTGCTGCTGCTGGTAGTCGTGGTCGTGGTGAAGCTCGGTCTGGATTACTTCTTCTCGTCGCAGCAAGGTCTCGCGATGCGTTCGACCGGCGCGAACCCGCGCATGGCGCGTGCGCAGGGCGTGAACACCGGTCGCGAGATTCTGGCGGGCATGGCGCTGTCGAACTCCCTCGTGGCGCTGGCAGGCGCGCTGTTCGCGCAGTCGCAGGGCGGCGCTGACATCTCAATGGGGATCGGTACCATCGTGATCGGTCTGGCTGCCGTGATTATCGGTGAGACGATTCTGCCGGCGCGACGCCTCATCCTGACCACGCTGGCCGTGGTCGTCGGGGCCGTGCTGTACCGCTTCTTCATCGCACTCGCATTGAATAGCGATTTCATCGGTCTGAAGGCGCAGGACCTCAACCTGGTGACGGCCTTGCTCGTGGCGGTGGCACTCGTGCTGCCTGCGACGCGTCGCAAGCTGTTCCCGCGCAAGAACGGAGGTGCCTGATCATGCTGAGCGCAAAAGACCTCAAGATCACTTTCAACCCGGGCACGCCCATCGAAAATCGCGCGCTGCGCGGCATGTCGCTCGATATTCCGACGGGCCAGTTCGTCACCGTGATCGGCTCGAACGGTGCAGGCAAGTCGACTTTCCTGAACGCGATCAGCGGTGACCTGTCGGTGGATTCGGGCACGATTTCCATCGACGGCAGTGACGTCACAAAGAAGACCGCGTATCAGCGCGCGAATCAGGTGGCGCGTGTATTCCAGGATCCGATGGCAGGTACGTGCGAAGCGTTGACCATCGAGGAAAACATGGCGCTGGCGGTGAAGCGCGGCGAGCGTCGCGGCTTTCGCATCGCTCTGAACAAGGATCTGCGCGAGCGCTTCCGCGAAAAGCTCAGCCTGCTGAACCTGGGGCTGGAGAATCGCTTGTCGGACCGTATCGGGTTGCTCTCGGGTGGTCAGCGTCAGGCCGTGAGTCTGTTGATGGCGTCGCTGCAACCGTCGCGCATTCTGTTGCTCGACGAGCACACGGCTGCACTCGATCCGAAGACGGCATCGTTCGTGCTGGAACTGACGGCGCGCATCGTGCAGGAGAGCAAGCTCACGGCGATGATGGTCACGCACAGCATGCGTCAGGCCCTCGACTACGGCGAGCGGACCGTGATGCTGCATCAGGGCAAGGTCGTTCTCGATGTCTCGGGCGAAGAGCGCAAGGGACTGGACGTGCCGGATCTGCTGCAGATGTTCGAGCGCACGCGCGGCGAACAACTCGATGACGATGCGCTGTTGCTGAGTTGAACGGCGTTTGAGAAAGAGAGAAAACCCCCGGTCGAACCGGGGGTTTTTTTGCGCCTGCGTAATTTCATATTTGCGCCAAATCCCCATCCAAATCGGGCAATTTCCGCGCGGGAGACAGATCCTGAAAGACGCGCTAACGCATTCACAAAAAAATCCTGGCTTTCGAATTTGGATTTTTAGTGTCTTATGCTTAACGCCTCAAACAGTGTTCCCAGTACGTCGGCAGCGTTGCATCAGTCATGCTTCGATGCGCCTTCGCCTGTCGACGTAACACCTGCCGACGACGGCGCACACTCGCTTGCAATCGCCCGTCACGATCCTTGGCCCACCATGAAGCGTGACGTGCTGTCGTGCTTCGCGGTTCTCGGGACGGCTGCCGGTCTTGCGACCGGCGGTGCGCCGATTCTTGGCGTCGGGTTGGCGCTGGGTGGCGCGTTCTCGGCGTTGCTCAAGTGGGGGCCGACGAATTCGGCATCGCGGGAAGCGGCGTTTCAGGAACTCGTCACGGAGATGCGCGCGGCCGGGGTAGCCGACGCCGACATCAAAAAGCTCTCAGGCGTGTGTCGCGACAACGGATCGCAGGCTGCCCTCCTTCACGCTATCTTTCCCGAGTTGTCGTCACCGGCACTCGCGATGTGGCTCAAAGACGTCGAGCGACTCGACGCGTATCGACTACTCGACTTCGGCAAAGTGGTCTTCCAACTGCGACAGGCACTCAATCTGGCACCGCAGCGCAATCCCGACGAAGTCCTGCGAATGCTGCCCGTGGGCTACTGGGTCGGCTCGCAGGAAGCGGAGAACGCCCGGCAATTCGATCCGAGCAAAGTCGGCGTGGAAAAGCCGCTGGCGACAGCAGCGCGAGAAGTGCTGTCGCACTTGTACGGCAGTTTTCGCCCCACGCCGGTCGATCCGACGCCGGTGAGTGCGGCCCAGGCCGAGCGCACGGCAGTCGAACACCGGGATGCGCGCGCATGGATCGAGAACAACGACCTGCGAGGCATGGACGCCGGACGCGCCGAAGTCGCGCTGGGCGATTGGCAGGCGCGTACCGCTCAGGACGTGCTGCGCCGCAAGCGCGACGCCTTGCTCGAGCAGAAAGACCCTATCAAAGCGGGCACACACAGCCGCCAATTGGCGCGTCAGGCACGAGCGATTGAGCTCCAGCAAGCGCTGCTTGGCGAGTCCATCCCGGCCAAACGCGATGTGCTGCGTGGAGAATTGCGCGAGCTAAAGCAAGCCATCGACGTCTGGCATCTGACGAAAGGCGAGCGCACCGCCCAACACAGAGAACGTGTCGGGCTCGCGCCGTTCGCTCCCCCAACCCTGCCGGAACCGCGCCGCGTTGTCTCTGTGAGCGAGGCATCGGCGTGCAACGAAAGCGGTAGCGGCATATTCGTGGGAGGCGAGCCACTCATGACGGCCATGTCTGCGGCCCCCCGGCATGGTGGTGCGTTGCAGTCGGTGTCGCGTGCGTTAGGTCACATCGGCCGCCCGATCGGTGCGTTCGTCGCGTCGATATTCGCGCCGGATTCGCCCAACACACGATCTGCCGACGTGGAGCAGGGCACGCCGCTCACGGACTTCCGCGATGGCAGGCCGGTCGCCGCGCCCGTCGACATCGAAGGTGCAGTGAGGGTCGTGGAGGCGCCGCAGAGTGCCGTCCGGACGTGGATCGCAGGGGCATTGAAGACGACGTTAGGAAGCGCGTCTCTCTATACCGGCTACGCGGGCCTCGAATGGTTGCGCAGTCGCGGCCCATCGGGCGCGCAACCGTCACCGGCTTCGCAAGCCGGTCTGGCTGCGTCGTCACTCACGCCACTACAGCAAGCGTTGATCGACACACTTGCGGGCAGCGTTCACGCGAACGAGAACGGAGCGTGGGGTTCCACACTCGATGCCGTCGCAGTCATCCTGCGCGGTGAGCCCGACCCTCACGCGCCGCAAGTGATCGCCAGTGTGACGGTAGTACTGCGTGAGGATTTCAATGATGTCGCGTCGGTGTACGCGAACGACTTCGATGGGCCGAGCTTCATCGATGGTTTCGGCAGTCTCGGCGAAGCTGACGATTTCGGTGAATTCGATGTGCCGGACGACGTGGACGCCGAGGGGTTGCCACACCGGCGATTCCGTCGCGCCGTCGATGCGAGCGGTGCCGCGCAGAAGCTGGAACAACAGCGCTCCGAGGAAGCGGGAGATCGGGCGACAAAGGCGCGCGTCGTCGAAATCATCGACGCCGTCGCTCAGCACGAGCAATCGGCATCGGCAAACGACGAGAAGTTGCTTTTCGGTGCGCTGCCCGCTCATTGGCGGACCGATCCGACGCTGGACTGGTTATCGAGGGCGCCCGAGTCGGAGCAGAAGCTCTGGGTACACGCCGTGCAAAAGGCTAACGACCGCTTCAACAGCTTCTCGAAAGCCATCAACGACGCGCAACCGCTCGATGGCATTTACGCCGCGTTCGCGAACCTGGGACTCGACGGCTTACCCGCCGCATGGTCGGTCACGTGTCCCGTCACCATCCCCGGTATTCAGGCACCTGTCACCGCGCGCCAAACCCTCATCGAAGCTTGCCTTACGGGCGATACGCGACGCGATCCGCAAAAGTTCGAAGGCTTCATCGATGGCGTGCCCGCGTCGGCAGACCAGACCCGGCGCATGCGCGAGTTGCTTGGTGCCAGTGAGTGCCGCACGTCGCCGCAAGCGCGCCTGATGTCGATGACGTCCAACATTCCGTCGCTGAAGATCCACCTCGCTGCGTTCCTCGAAAGCGAACTTCATCGCGACATTCTGGAAGCCAAGCTCAAAGGCCATCTGACGGGAGGCCGAGACGCGTGGATTCGCGCGCTGGATCTGATGCATAAGGCGATGAGCGATGCGCCGGACGTCAGCGTTGGGGAATTGCGTCTCGCGCCACCGGGTATGTCGGAAATTGCGCTGGTCCCGTGGCTGGTCATCACCGACAAGCCGCGTCGGGATACCGATTCGAACGGCTGCGTCGTGCTGTACCGACCCATTGAAAAGACGTGGTCGGTATTCAACAGTCGGCAAGAACTGTTTCAGTACCTCGACGTGGCGCGCATGCGCAACACGCTGGCCGGTGAGATGAACCCGGCGACGGTCACGACCGGGGGGGACGACGCGCTGCGCTTGATGCCGCAGGTCGCACTCGAATCGGCCGCTCCGCGCCATCGCACCGAGTTGCGCAAGTTTTTCAGGACGCAGGCCGAGAACCCGGCGAACTGGAAGCCCGAATACCTACGGTTCGAAGCGTACGAGGGCGAGCGCCTCGCCACGCGCATGCAAGCGTGGGCGCAGCGACAACTGGAACTGCATACGCAGCAGCTCGAACCGCTGGCGAGAGTGCCCGGTCTGGCGTCGCAACTGGTCGATGCCGCCGCGCTTGAGCGTCACTTCAAAGCCTATGAGGACGAACATCTCCCGCCGCTGCGCGAATTCACCCGTCGCATAGAGAGCACCAAGCTCACGCGCGGGCTGCGTGGCCAGGGGTTGCCCGATCTGGGTGAAATCGACGCGGACCGGATTTTCATCGACTTCAACGGGCGCAACATGACGGTGACCGACTGGGTGCTCGAAGGCTATCGCAAGCATGGCGATAACGTGCTTGCGAGCACGAACAACTTCCAGCGCGACGCGCAGATTTCGGCCGGGAACGCCGAAGTTGCAGCTCGCCTGAGCACGCCAGCGTACAAGCAGAGTCTCGAGAGCAACCTGCGCGCGACCTACGCGGGCGATGCATTCATCAGGCATCTGCGTGACTGGCTGGCATCGACCGACGCCGAGTCGCAGACATTTCGTCGCCTGACGCAAGCCGCGATGCGTATGCAATTGCAGGTGACGCTTTCGCGGGAGATCGCGAACGGCCGTATCGAGCAACAGGATGCCTCGTGGATGACGACGCTCGTCGATGGCTTGCCGCTGCACGTCGCGAGCGGAGATACCTTCATCAGCGAACTGTCGATCGACGATCGCCGCATTCCGGGGCTGCTGGTGTTCACGCAGCGCAAGCGTTCGTCGAGCGACGCGACAAGCGAGGTGCTGCGCCGCGATTTCGTGTGGTTGCCGGAGGGGCCCTACGGCACCGAATGGCTGCCGCTGGATGAGTATCGCCAGGTCATGCACCAGTCGCCGTACGACGACGACTTGCGTGGGCGCGTGCTCCACCCGGATCGCGTCGTGATCGACAACGCGTTAAACCACGGCCGGGGCGTCGATGCCTCCCGCGTGAAGACACAGCCGCTGACCGACTTCGCAAGCTTGAGTGACCAGCGTCTGCTCGACCGCATCTCTAACGCGCAGGAAGACACCACGAGCCGTGGGGAAGTGATCTGGGGCGAGGTGGTGAAGGGGCTTCGATTTGCAGCGATGCCGCTGTGCGTCGCGACGACGGGCGGCGCTGGCTTTCTGCTGTGCGGGCTCGATACGGCGGTGCTCGCCGGTATCGATATCGAGAGCGCAGTATCGAACGTGCGCCGTGGCGACATGAACGGTGCACTGCTCGACGTGGCGTTCCTGTGGGCGGATGCGCTCGATATCGGTCCGGCGCTGCGCGTCGTGAATCCGGGACGTCTGCTCAAGTGGGCGGGGAAGGCTCACTTTGCCAACGCGGGGGAAGTCAGCGAGGTGCTGAGTCAGGTCAGGGGCCAGCGTGCGGCGTTCGACGATGCCGGGCATCTGCGCGATACGTTGGCGCGTCACGGGATCGACATCGGGGCCGCCCGACCGACGCCGATCCGCGCCGGTACTGTGAGCGGCGGCGTGCGTTACGAACATGAGGGGCGCGACTACATCAAGGACCGCGGTCGAGTTTTCGAAGTGTTCTCCGACAATGCGTGGTCGACAGTTCGCGTGCGTGATCCGCAGCGCGTGAACGGGCCGGGCGTGCCGGTGACGTTCAGCAACGGGCGCTGGCAATGGGACGACGGCGGATTGCTCGGTGGCGCGCCGACGTCGGCCAAACGCCCCCGGATTGCC
Source organism: Pandoraea commovens (assembly GCF_024704525.1). Taxonomy (NCBI): domain Bacteria; kingdom Pseudomonadati; phylum Pseudomonadota; class Betaproteobacteria; order Burkholderiales; family Burkholderiaceae; genus Pandoraea; species Pandoraea commovens. The sequence continues at coordinate 5,738,094 of NZ_CP102780.1, read as the reverse complement.
GACCCTGTCAATTATCTGGTCGACCTCGGCATGTCTGCCCGCGATGCACGTGTTTTCCTGGACGCCTTCGTTTTTCCGCCGGGAGTGGAGGATTCGCGACGCCTTGCACTCGTGCAGGAAATGCATGGCGGTCTGCAAGTCCCGGGTTGGGCGCGCCGCTACGTTCGCGCGTCCGAGCGTGGGCAAGTCTTCGGCAGCATGGGGCAGACGCCGGTCGAGGTACTGGGGAAATCGGGCGGCGCCGTCGATCCGTCACGGCGGCTGAATCGGGATCAGTTCGAATTTCCGAACGCCGCGATGTGGGACTGGTTCGATCTGGCGTTGTCCAAGGGGGAGCGTCCGACGTGGGCGGCGAAGTATGCGAAGACGCTCGACGGCATGTTCGCTCCCGAGGAGGTGCTGGCAGCCAAGGGGATCTTCGACAGTCCCGAGGCGGCGGAGCGATATCTGTCCTCGTTCGACCCGCTCGATGCGTCTGATCGCACGCGTCTGGCCAACGACCGTATGGGGCTGCGGCATACACCGGAGTGGGCTTATCCGTACCTGCGTCCCACCGAGGCGATAGCCGTACTCAGAAGCGAAGGGATGACGGCGGAGCAGATGCTCGTCGCGACGGGAGCGTTTGCGAGCGATAGTGCGGTCCGCAATTACCTGAGTCAGTTCGACATCTCGAAGATGCAGATACATGGCGACGCCCGCGAGTGGATTGCGCAACGGCGGTTGCTGTCCGGTGCGACGCCCTTGGGGCTCGGTGAGTTTCTGCGAACGCCTATCGATATCCGCAAACCGGCATCGAAGATGCTGATCGATGCCGGGATATTCCCGACCCAACGGGCGGCCAGCGCGTACCTGTCGAAGTTCACAACGTATAACCCGCTCAGGCGCAAGCTGATGAACGATCAAATAAAGCAGATCGCACTGACGCGCATTCTCGAGGGGGTGCCACCCGCATGGTCGTTCGAGCTGGTAGAAGCGCAAGACGTGTTGGCGCTGTTCGGACCGGATCGGATACCGCGCAATATCGGCAGTCTGACCATCCATGCTTCGGAAGCGGGCCGTCTGGAACTGCCAACGGTGATGCCACACCTGAGAACCCTGCACATTACCGGCCCCATCGATCTCACGCTGCCCGTGGAACTGCCGAAGATCAAGTCGTTCATCGTTAAAGGCGCTCGTGTACCGCGTGACTTCAGCGTGCCGGTCGGGGCGCGCGCGACCACCGTCGTCATCGATGCGACGAACGCGCACACCATTCGCATTCCCTATGGCTGCCACGGGATTCGCAATATAGGGATGGACGGTAATCCCGCGCTGCGCTCCGTCGTCGTGGCGTCTGCGCCGCCGGGCGCTGTCGATGCGCTGCCTAACGCGCTGGTGATCGAAATGCTGAACAACCGACGCCTTCAGGAGATCGAGCTGCCGCTTGAATTGCCTCAGCTGCTGAACCTGAATCTCGCAGGCAACGATCTGACACGATTTCCGGTGACGTCCGAACATCGCATGAATACGCTGCGAACGCTCAATGTGCGCAACAACCGTATCGCCACGCTCGGCGGTTTGCCACACGCGCCGCACTTGCAGACGCTCAATCTGGATCGAAACCAGTTCGCCAGCATTCCCGCGTCGGTGGCGGGCTGGCGTGGCGAAAGCCCGGCGGAGAACATCTTTGCGCGGCGACTCAATGTTTACCTGGAAGAGAATCCGATTTCCGAGGAACACATTAGGCAGTGGACAGGGCGTGTGCAAATCAATAACGAAGCGCGAATCTACTTCTCGATGGCGAATCCGTTTGCGCATCTGGAGGCGCGCCCGCTTGCCGATGCCGTGTTCGACTGGTTCCCGGCACTGACGCAGGACGCACATCGGAAGGTCTGGGAGGCTTTCGCGGACGAGGCGAACGCGATGGATTTTTCCGCATTTCTCGATCGGTTGCGTCGAACGGTGAATTTCAACGAGCCGGCGTTCCGTGCGCGGGTGCAGAAATGGCTGGAGCGGTTGGAGGCCGACAAGGCGCTGCGCGACGATACGTTCCCTGTCAGCTTGTGTGCGACCGCATCGTGTGAAGATCGCGTAACGCACGCGCATGGTCAGATGAAGCAGGTGTTGTTGGCTGCCGATGTCGCAAACGGCGTGTACAACGACGATCCAAAGCTGCTGCGCGAGACGATGCGCGGCCTGTTCGACCTCGAGGTGCTTGAGCAGATCGCGCGCGAGAAGTTCAGGGCGATGGGCGGCGGCGACGAAATCGACGTATATCTGGCTTATCAGGTGAAGTTGCGCGGCCCGCTGTCGTTGCCGACCGATGCGACCGACATGCGCTATTTCGCGATCTCTGGCGTGACGGAGGCGGATCTGGCGGCCGCGAAGGCGCGGGTATTGTCCGAGGAGAAGACGCATTTCGACAGCTACCTGTCGAACTCTGCTCCCATGCAGAAAGCCATCAAAAATAAATACCCGGAGGCATTCGCCAAGGCGGAGGACGCTTTGACCGACATCACAGCGGATGCCGAGGCGTTCGAGCAGCGGGTGAAGGCGCACCTGAAGGACACCGGCATGGAAGACGACGCCGATGCGATTCGCGAAGCTGGCCCGGTCGTCTTGCGAGCGTTGACGCACGAGTTCTACGGTCCGCTCGTCAGGGATCTGCTTGAGGGCTAACCGCTCATGCAAACGCCCTCGGTTTGGCCGAGGGCGTTCGCGCACCTATGTCAATCGCTCACTGGCGTTGCGGTAGACCTTGAGGTTCTCTCGTTTCCCTACGGCCACGACCAGCACGGTGATGGCTGATTCATTGACTCGATAGATAAGTCGATAGCCCGCTGAGGCAAGTTTGATCTTGTAGCAGTCGGGCATGGCCTTCAATCGACTGCCAGGCACCTGCGGTTGCTGTAAGCGCCTGCGCAGTTTTGTCTTGAACTGGCGTTGGATCGAGGCGTCGAGAGCCTGCCATTCCTTGAGCGCAGAAGGGAGAAATTGCAGGTCATAAGTCGTCAAGCTTCGTACTCACCGGCGTTTCACCGGCGCGTGAACGGATGATGTCGGCGAGGTCGGCGTCGTCCAGGCGTTCGCAGATCGTTTCCCAATCCGCGGCGGGAATGAGATATGCCACCGGCGTGTTGCGATTCAGGATGGCGACGGGACCGTTGGCACGGTTGATGGCGGCGCTGGGGTTTGATTTCAATTCGCTGATTCCGATCGATGCGCTGGCAAGGATGATTTTCATGTCATGTCTCATCAGGCCCGGGGGGAGGCGGCCCATCCGCTTGCGCGCATTGGCCGAGACCCTGAGAACGAGCCAATCATAGGTCGTTTGTCGATTCTCGGCTTTGGGGGATGGCCGAGAATCCCACCAGAGAATTCCGATTTTTTTGTGCGCTTGAATGTGGCGGTCAGACGTCGCTCGATCAGCCGTTTTTCAACGCCAGCGCCCGCTCGTACAGCGCGTTCTTCGGCGCTCCCGTAATCGCGGCGGCGAGCTTGGCGGCGCTCTTCGTCGGTAGCTCCGCGACCAGCAGTGCGAGGATGCGCTGCGCTTCGGCATCCACGCCATCGTCGCTCTCACTTGCCGCCGCACCCGAGACCGCCAGTACGAATTCGCCACGCTGACGGTTCGCGTCCGCCTTCAGCCACGCGACACCTTCGCTCAACGCGCACTCGTGAATGTCTTCGAAGCGCTTGGTCAATTCGCGTCCGATCAGCAGGCGGCGCTCGCCGCCCAGCCCCTCGGCCAGTGCCGCCACCGTCTCCACGATCCGGTGCGGCGCTTCGTAGAACACCTGCGCGGCCGTCGATCCGGTGAGGGTGGCAATCGCCTGTGCGCGCTGCTGCGACTTCGACGGCAGGAAGCCCACGAACGTGAACGTCTCCACCCACGCGCCCGCCGCCGACAGCAACGTGATCACCGCGCTCGCGCCCGGCACCGGTACCACGCCGAGGCCCGCCGCACGCACCGCATCGACCAGTCGTGCCCCCGGATCCGAGATGCCCGGCGTGCCAGCGTCCGAAATGTAGGCAATCCGTTCGCCGCCGCGCAGGCGCTCCACGAGTCGCGTCGCCGCTTCGTTTTCGTTGTGCTGATGGGCCGCAATCAGCGGCTTATCGATGCCGTAACGCTGCAACAACAACGCGCTGTTGCGCGTATCTTCACAGGCGATGGCGTCGACCATGCCGAGGATATGCAGGGCCCGCACAGTGATGTCGGCCGTGTTGCCCAACGGGGTGGCCACGACGTACAGGGTGCCTGGGGGGTAGTGCTGACCCTCGGCCAGCGACATCAGACGCTCATCCATCGCATCGGTCTCCCATACGTGTGGGCACCGGCATGCAGGGCATGACGTGCATCGGAATTCGGACAGTGCCGGCCTTGCCGGTCACGAAAAGCATCGGAACAACCATGTCGAATCAGCTAGGAGTTTCGTTCGAGGGGCGCGCGCAGGCGCTATTGGAGCGGCGCGGCTGGCGGCTCGTCGCCCGCAATTATCAGTGTCGGGGCGGCGAAATCGACCTCATTATGCGGGATCGAACCGGCGTGCTGGTATTCGTCGAGGTGCGCGCCCGTGCGCGCAGCGACTTCGGGGGGGCGGCGCAAAGCATCACGCTCGCAAAGCGGCGACGCCTCACACTCGCCGCCCGGCACTATCTGCTGCGGCGTCCGGCGGCGCGATGCCGCTTCGATGTGGTGACGTTCGACGGGCGTCCGCCCGTGGTGCACTGGCTGCCCGACGCGTTTCAAGCGGACGACCTCTGAGTCGGGGCGCGGCCGAACCCTTGCCCGTCGGCCCTGTTACACTTGCGAAATTGCCGCCATTCAAGACTGACGGCATCTGAACGCCAGCCCACGCAAGGCTGGCAGCTTTTGCGACACCCTGGCAAACGACCATGTCGATCGAACGAATTCAGCAACACTTCACGGATAGCGTCGAGACCAAGCTGGCCGCGCGCGACGAACTGGCTCACCATATCGCCGCCGCTGCGGACGTCATGGTCGAGGCCCTCGCCAACGGCAACAAGATTCTCGCATGCGGTAACGGTGGCTCGGCCGCCGACTGCCAGCACTTCGCCGCCGAACTCGTCGGCCGCTTCGAGCGCGAACGCCCCGAACTGCCGGCCATCGCCCTGACCACGGACTCGTCGATCCTGACGGCCGTCGGCAACGACTACAACTTCGACGTCATCTTCTCCAAGCAGGTCCGCGCGCTCGGCCAGGAAGGCGACGTGCTGCTGGCCATCACCACGTCGGGCAACTCCGGCAACGTGCTCAAGGCGATCGAGGCCGCACACGAGCGCGGCATGCACGTGATCGCGCTCACGGGCAAGGGGGGCGGCAAGACCAACGACGTGCTGGGCGAACTGGACGTGCACATCTGCGTGCCGGCCCAGCGCACGGCCCGTATTCAGGAAGTGCACCTGCTCACGATTCACTGTCTGTGCGACCTGATCGACTCGATGCTGCTTGGCGACGAGTGAACCTATTGTCATCTTAAGGCGTCAAGATCATGTGACGGGCACCGGGTCGCGGGGGCGAGCGGTGCCGACCGGGCGCGGCGGGGGCCGTCCCGTCCGAACATCCTGGAAGGAGAAAGCCCGATGAGTTTCCGACGCGCCCAAAGCGTTCAAAGTCTGCAACGTGTGATTAAGCCGCTGATTGCGGCAGCCCTGATTACCGCAACCCTCGCCGGTTGCGCCCCCATCATCCTCGGCGGCGCCGCGACAGGCGCACTCGTTGCCACTGACCGTCGCTCGGTCGGCGCGCAAACGGAAGACCGCGAGATTCAGGTCAAGGCCGAAGCCAACATCGCCAATACGCTGACCGACGACGCCGTGCACGTGAATGTGACCGTCTTCAACCGTCGCGTACTGCTCACCGGCGAAGTGCCGAACGACGCCACCAAGCAAGCCGCCGTGAACATCGTCAAGCAGATCAGCAACGTGCGCGGCATCGTCGACGAACTGGCCATCGGGCCGAAGAGCTCGTTCGGCTCGCGCTCGAACGACGCGTGGATCACCAGCAAGGTCAAGGCGAACCTGATCAACACGAAGGAAATCTCGGCCAACGTCTTCAAGGTCGTGACGGAGCGTGGCGACGTCTATCTGATGGGGCTGGTGTCGCAGGAAGAGGGCACCATCGGCGCGAACGTGGCGAGCCGCATCGACGGCGTGCAGAAGGTCGTCAAGCTGTATGAATACGTGAAGCCGGAAGAGGCGCAGCGCCTGTCGACCGAAGCCGAAAAGAACCCGGCGCCGGTGCAGGATGACACCAATGCGGCCACGGTCACGACTACGCCCATTGGCAACGACACCGTGACGGCCAAGCCGCTCTCGTCGCCCGCGCCGATCAGCGAAGGACCGGTCAAGCCGGGTCCGTCGAACAAGACCGGCAACTGATCGACGCAGCGCTGCGGAGCTTCTCCTTGCGCATGCTTACCGGGTATTGCCCGGACACACGCCGCCGCAATCGTCCCCTTCGCCGCAAGGCGAGCCGGACGATTGCGGCGGCGTTCGTTTTGACGGCAAGCCTTGGGTTTGCCGTATCGGAGGTTGCTTCGGCAGCCGAGGCGTCGCCCGCTTCGGGCGTACGCGCGGCGTCACCGGTGTACGTGGCACCTTCTGCGGCGCAGTCTTCGCGCGCAGAACCGGACTGGCAGGCGCGCGATTGGGCGATGGCTTGTATGAGTTGCCACAACGCGTCGGCCCCGGTCAGCGCGGGGAAGGCGACGCTGACCGTGCTAGACGGACGTCCGGCGGCAGAGTTGATGGACTCGCTCCGATCCCTGCGTGATGGAAAGCGTCCCGCGACGCTGATGCCGCAACTGCTCAAGGGCTATCGCGAGGACGAATTGCAGCGCATCGCCGCGTACTTCGCTGCGCAGCCCCAACCCTCTGCTTCGTCCCGATAGGCCGCCCGCGCATGCACCGCCGCCAATTCCTTCTCGGCCTGAGTTCGACGGCCGCGCTCGCCGGAACGGTCGGCATGTCCATCCCGTGCGCTGCATCCGCTGCGCCACTCTGGCCGACGCCTGTCAAAAGCCGCGCCCGCGTGGTTGTCATTGGCGGCGGGTTCGGCGGGGCAACGGCTGCGAAAGCGCTGCGCGTGCTCTCCGGTAACACGATCGACGTCACGCTCGTGGAACCGAATCCCGCCTTCGTTTCGTCTCCGTTATCGAACCTCGTGGTCGGCGGCAACCTGCGCGTAAGCGACCTCACGGTGCCATACGGCCGGCTCGTGTCGCGGCACGGCGTGGCCTGGCGACGCACGCGTGCCACTGCCATCGACGCGGCGCGCAAGCAGGTCAAGCTGGCGGACGGCGCAAGCCTCGCCTACGACAAGCTGATCGTCGCGCCCGGCGTCTCGCTTCGTCGCGACGCCATCGCCGGTCTGAACGATGCCGCGACGCGCGAGGCGTTGCCCGTCGGCTGGACGGACGCGCGCGAGACCGCCACGCTGCACGCGCGGCTGAAGGCGATGCCCGACGGTGGCGTGTTCGCCATCACGATTCCCGAAGCGCCGTTCCGCTGTCCACCCGCGCCCTACGAGCGCGCGTGTCAGGCGGCGGCATGGCTGCGACAGCACAATCCGCGCGCCAAAGTGCTGATCTTCGACGCCAACAACGAAGTGCTGGCCGAAGCGGAGCAGTTCCACGACGTCTGGCGAACCCAATTCGCGGACATGGTCGAGTACCACCCGCAGTTCAACTGCACGGAGGTCGTGGCCGACGGCAAGACGCCGCTGGCGCGCTTCGAGCTGGGTGAGGAAATCCGCGCCGACGTGCTGAACGTCATTCCGCCGATGCGCGCGGGCGACATCGCCGTGCAAAGCGGACTGGCGACGGCCAACGGTCGCTGGTGCGACGTCGACTTCCTGACCTTTGCCTGCGCTGCGCAACCCGACATCCATATCCTCGGCGACGCCATCCAGATCGCGCCCCAAATGCCGAAATCGGGTCACATGGCCAATCAGCACGGCAAGGTCTGCGCGGCGGCCATCGTCGCGACGTTAGCCGGCCGTCCCGTCAATCCCGAACCGCTATACAGCAACACTTGCTACACGTTCGTTTCGTCCACCGAAGCGATGCACGTCGCCAGCGTGCATCGCTATGACGCAGCGCAGCACACCATGATGCCGGTGCAAGGCACGGGCGGCGCGTCGCCACGGGCCACGCAAGAGGAATTCGCGCTGGGACTCGCATGGGCGCAGGGTATCTGGGCCGACATGCTGGCCTGACGCCGTGTTCAGGCGGGTTTGGGCGACGTTCGACGCGGTCGAATCGCGTTTGGAGGAGAGTCTCTAAGCGGCGCAACCTACGTCCTTACGACGCGCCCGACGCACGTGTTGTCGGCGCGCTGCAATCCCCCGGTTTCCCCCGTTGACGGGGCCTTACCCCTCGCGGTTACACTGGCTCCACGAAAAAATAAGCGTTGGGGGGCATAGGGATGGCGTATCGCCAGGGAGAGTCCCGTCTTGCGTCACGCGTCGCGCGTGAGGACTCGGTCAAGTCTGTTCGCAATCGTGATGTCGTACACCGCAATACCGTACGCCGAAGTGCCGTACGTGTTGCCGAGATCGTCGCCGTATCGCTTTGCTCCCTGAGTCTGCTCGGCACGCAGTACGCCTGGGCCGATGCCAGTCCGGTGCGCGGCGATCCGATGCAGAGTCTGCCGAAGATCGAAGCGCCCAAAGCCGCACCGGCCACCATCCACATCCAGCCGCCGACACAGGAAGACGCGCTCAAGTCGTTGCTCGCGCGCAAGATCACCCCGCAGCGTTTCGGTATCGAGGGCGTGAAGTCGCTGCCGTTCGAGCAGATCGCGGCGCTGTTCTCGCCGATGGCTGGCAAGGAAGTCACCGTCGGCGATCTCGTCGAGAAGGCCAATCAGGTCACGAAGATGTATCAGGACGCGGGCTACCTGCTGTCGTTCGCCTTCGTCCCCGCGCAGGATTTCAACGACGGTTTCGTACGCGTGACTATCGTCGAAGGGTATATCTCCAGCACGAAGATCAGCGGCAAGCCCGGGCCGTCGGAGCAGCGGTTGCGCGACATCGCCGCGCACATCGAGGCGGAGCGTCCGCTCAAGCGCGCGACCTTCGAGCGCTATCTGAATCTGCTCACGCTTGTGCCCGGCATGAAGATCAAGGCCGACGTGCAGCCACCCACGCAGACCGATGGCGCGACCGAACTGTCGCTGGACGTGCAGCGTCAGCCCGTCGCGCTGGGCACGTCGCTCACGTATAACAACCCGGGCATTCGCGGCGTTTTCACCGTCACGAGCAACGCGCTCACGCCGCTGGGCGAACAGATCCAGTTGACGGCCATCGCCCCGAAGGGACACAACGACGAAGAGTTCTACGCAGCGTCGTACGTACAGCCGCTGGGCTCGAACGGGCTTCAGGCGCGGCTCGACGCCTCGCACTATCGCGGCCAGCCGGACGATCAGGCGCTCGCGGGCCTCACGCGTCACCTCGACACCAAGCGCGTCGCGGTGAGCTTGTCGTACCCGATCCTGCTCAACAACCAGCGCAGCCTGACGGTCAGCGGCGGCATGTATGGCGTGAACTCCCGCGACCGTTACGAAGTGCCGAACTCGCCGAACAACATCAACTCGCAGACGAACGTTCGCGCCGGACAGGTGCAACTGGCGTACAACGAAGTGACCGAGAAGCAAACGCGCAGCGCCACGCTGGGCGTCTTCAAGGGCTTTAACGGGATGGGGGCGAGCCAGTCGTACACGACGCAGCCTGCGGGCATCCAGCAGATTCTCGGGCCGTACGATCTCGCCTTCTGGCGCTTCAACCTCGACGCCAAGCAAGGGTTGGTGTTGCCGTGGGACTTCGGTGTCGTCGTCTCGGCGGGCGCGCAGTACAGCAGCAACACGCTGCCGACGTCCGAGCAAGCGACGTTCGGCGGTCAGCGCTACGGTCTGGGCTATCCGGCGGGTGAAATTGCGGCGGACAAAGGCTGGGGCGCATCCATCGAGCTGAACCGCATGTTCCGCACCGATTTCCGGTATCTGAAGACGATTCAGCCGTATCTGTTGCTCGACACTGCCCGCGTCTATCTGAACGCCGGTCAGTTGTTCCACAATCAACTGGCGTCCGTGGGCCTCGGTGTGCGCATCTCCGACAGCAAGTACTACACGCTCGACCTGTCGGTCGCCAAGCCGATGGCAGACGCGCCGACCAACTCACCGAACCGTCCGGTGCGCTTTAACGCGAACTGGTCGTATCAGTTCGAATAAGCGGGGGACCGCCAGGTCCGGTAGGATGCTGCGGGGCGACGCTCGTGCAATATCTGCATGAGCGTCGCCCCGATTGTTTGTGTCGTCCCTCATCAATTTTCTTATCAGGTTTTTCCCTGATGCCGATGCTCCCTCGGTCTTCGTGTGTTCCGACGCGTCTTCTGACGCCGATGGCGACGTGCGTCTCGCAGTCGATTGCAGTGTCGCGCGCTATATCCAGCCGTATACACGGAAACTTCGCCTTTTCGGACGCCCGCGATCATCGCGCAGCCGATAGATCGGTGTCCGATATGTTGCAGTGCAGCTTGCTTCCTTCGCCCATTATTTTGATTATCCGTATATGCGTATGTAGGCATATACGAAATTCTATGTGCCTTCGCACGAACTTGAAGACTGACCGTCATGGAAGAACTCGATCGCGTATTCGAAAAGGTGTCGCACTACTTCAGCCTGCTGTCCGAGCCGACGCGGCTGAAGATCCTGCACGCGCTGTGCGGGGGCGAGCGCTCGGTGAACGAGGTGGTGACGGAAGTCGGGTCGTCGCAGACCAACGTGTCCCGGCATCTCGGCGCGATGTATCAGGCGGGGGTGCTCTCGCGGCGTCGCGACGGGAACCAGGTGTACTACACGATTGCGGATACCGGGGTGGTCGAGATCTGTCGCGCCGTGTGCGTGCAGGTGGCTGGCCGAATCGAGGAGGAAGCGCTGCCAGAGCGTGCCGTCGATGGCTTCATGCCACGCGGAAATTAATACATAAGCTGTAACCCGCCAGTGTCCTCGCGATGCTGGCGGACGCCACAAAACGCGAGGAGACAGGGGTGAGCAAAACAAGCGATGACAAATCGCGAGCCGGCCGTTTGCGCCGGGCTCCGGAGAATTTCATCGACGGCACGTTCGCTGCCGACGTCACGCGCGACGGGTTGAACCCCTCGCGACGCGGCTTTCTGCAACGCAGTTTCCTCGCCGCAGGCGCGGCACTCGCGGGCGGTGCGGCATTTGCCGCCGACGCGCCCAACGGCGTGCCGGGTGCCGGTGACCCGATGATTCTCGAGCCGCGCCCGTGGGCCACGTCGCTTGGCCAGCCGGTGGCGGCACGTCCCTATGGCATGCCGTCGAAGTACGAGGCGAACCTGCAACGGCGTCAGTCGCCGGGGCTTACGCAGACGGCGCAGGCCTCGGTCGCCTTCACGCCCCTTCAGGGCCTGTTCGGCATCATCACACCGAGTGGCCTGCACTTCGAGCGTCATCATCAGGGCTGGCAGGAGATCGATCCGACGCAGCACCGACTGATGGTGCACGGCCTCGTGCGCGAAGCGAAGGTGTACACGATGGACGACATCATGCGACTGCCGTCCGTCTCGCGCATGCACTTCATCGAATGCGGAGCGAACACCGGCATGGAGTGGGGCAATGCCGCCGTGCCGACCGTCCAGTACACGCACGGCATGCTGTCGTGCTGCGAGTTCACCGGCGTGCCGCTGTCCGTGTTGCTCGACGATGTGGGCGCAGACACGAAGAAAGGCCAGTTCGTGCTGGCTGAAGGGGGCGACGGCTCCGGCATGACGCGCACCATCTCCATGGAGGCGGCGCTCTCGGACGTGCTCGTCGCCTGGGGGATGAACGGCGAAATGCTGCGCCCGGAGAACGGCTACCCACTGCGTCTGGTGGTGCCGGGCGTGCAGGGCGTGTCGTGGGTGAAATGGCTGCGTCGCATCAAAGTCGGCGACGCGCCGTGGAATACCAAGGATGAAACCAGTCACTACGTCGATCTGATGCCCGACGGCCAGCACCGTCAGTACACGTCGATTCAGGAGTGCAAGTCCGTCATCACGTCGCCCTCGGGTGGACAGGCCCTGCTCGACCGGGGCTACTTCAATGTGACGGGCCTTGCATGGTCGGGCAGAGGACGGATCAAACGCGTGGACGTCTCCACCGATGGCGGCAAATCGTGGCGCGCCGCGCGGCTCGAATCGCCGGTGCTCCCGAAATGCCTCACGCGCTTTAACTTCGACTGGCAGTGGGACGGCTCGCCCGCCTTGCTGCAAAGCCGTGCCGTCGACGAAACCGGCTTCGTGCAACCGCGCTACAGACAACTGCGCGAAGTGCGCGGCACCAAGTCGATCTATCACAACAATGCGATCCAGACGTGGCAGGTGGCAGCGAACGGGGAGGTGACCAATGTTCACGTCGACTGAGCGCATGCCGATGCGCGTGTCCATGAGAACGCTGCGCCGTCGCGCGCAATCCACCGCGATTGCTGCGCTCTGGGCCGGTGCGCTGGCCGTCGCGGGACTGACCGTCGCCACGTGGTTTGCAACGCCTGCACACGCCGCGAAGGCAACGCAGGCGTCGCAGGCCGCCTCCGTGACGTCGGCGACGCCTGCATCGCCTATCAAAGCCCCGGGCGGTATCGGACGCGACGCCACGCCCGCAGAACTCGGCGCGTGGGACATTGACGTACGTCCCGATTTCAAGGGGCTCCCCAAGGGGCAAGGTTCGGTCGCCGACGGGCAGAAGCTGTTCGATGCGCGCTGCGCGTCGTGCCACGGCACGTTCGGGGAGAGCAACGAGGTCTTCAATCCACTGGTGGGCGGCACGACGGCCGACGACATCAAGACGGGCCACGTCGCCTCGCTGCGCGCAAACAATCAGCCGGTGCGCACCACGCTCATGAAGGTCGATACGGTCTCCACCATGTGGGACTACATCCGTCGCGCCATGCCGTGGAACGCGCCGCGCTCGCTCACACCCGACGAGGTGTACGCGGTGACGGCCTACATCCTGAACCTCGGCGAGATCGTGCCGGCGGACTTCGTGCTGTCGGATAAGAACATCGGCGACGTGCAGAAACTGATGCCCAATCGCAACGGCATGACGCGTGCGCACGGCATGTGGCGCGTGGGCGACAAACCGGATACCCATAACAAGGCGTGTATGCAGGATTGCCCTGAGGCTGGTATCGTGACGTCCGCACTCCCTGCGTACGCCCGCGACGCACATGGAGATCTGGCCGCGCAAAACCGGGTCATCGGCCCGGTGCGTGGTGTCGATACGAAGCTGCCGCCGCTGTCGGGCACCGCCGCGCAAAATGCGTCGGTGCGCAGGACTGCGGCTCTCGCCACGCTCGGTATGGCGAGTCCGGACGCGCCGGCCCAAACCGCCGCTGCGACGTCACCGGCAGCAACGCTTGCGGATAAGAACGGTTGTCTGGCCTGTCACGGCGTTACCGACAAGAAGATCGGGCCCGCCTTCTCGGAGGTCGCCGCCAAGTACCATGGGCAGTCGAATGCGACTGATGTACTGGTGGCGAAGATACGTGCCGGAGGTGCCGGTAATTGGGGCAGCATGCCTATGCCGCCGCAATCACAGGTTGCAGAAACCGATATCCGTACGATGGTCGACTGGATTCTTCGTGGTGCACATTGAGCGGGCAGGGTGTCCGACGGATGCGCCGACTCTCCAGGCCGCCGCAGGACCCCGTCCCCAACACAAACCGAAGGAGTAAGAATGAAGAAGATGCTCATCGCTGCGGCCATGCTTGCCGGTACTTCGCTGGCTCATGCAGGTGTCGATGTCGCCGCTGCGACCAAGCTCGCGCAAGCCAACGCCTGTATGGGTTGCCACGCGGTCGACAAGAAGCTCGTGGGCCCGTCGTATCAGGAAGTCGCTGCCAAGTACAAGGGCGACAAGGATGCGGTGGCCAAGCTGGTCAAGAAGGTGAAGAGTGGTGGTTCGGGTGTCTGGGGGCCGATCCCGATGCCGGCTCACCCGAATATGTCGGATGCTGACGCCAAGATCCTGGTGGATTGGGTTCTGGCTGGCGCCCCGGCGAAGTAAGCAGGGGCAGGGGGCTCGCCGGAACATCGGACGAGCGAACGGCGGCCGGCGTCACGCATGAAGTGTTCAGACGTGCGCCGGCGGCCTTCAAAGAGGAAACACACAGAGATGAACCAACAGCGACGCGACATGCTGCGGTTTTCCGCGGTAATGGGACTGGCGGTGGCCGCCGGGCTGATCAAGCCCGAAGAGGCCCGCGCGGCACAGGTGGAATGGAATAAGGCGGCGTTTGCCACCAAGAGCGTGGCCGATACGGTCAAGGCGCTCGGCGGCACGAGCGCGAGCCCCAGCGACCTGGTCGTGCTGACGGCTCCCGACATCGCCGAAAACGGCGCGGTCGTGCCGGTGGCAGTGACGAGCAAGGCCCCGAATACGCAATCGATCGCCATCCTGATCGAGAAGAATCCGAACACGCTCGCCGCGTCGTTCGATATTCCCGACGGCACCGAGCCGTCGGTCACCACGCGCGTGAAGATGGGCCAGACGTCGAAGGTCTACGCGCTGGTCAAGGCAGACAACAAGTACCTCGTGGCCGAGAAGGAAATCAAGGTCACGCTGGGTGGCTGCGGCGGTTGAGCGACGCATCGAATAAGGCTAGAGGAGCACAACATGGGTAATCCGATGCGCATTCGCGCAACCGAGGCCGGCGGTGTCGTCGAAGTGAAGGCGCTGATGAGCCACATCATGGAAACCGGCCAGCGCAAGGACGCTTCCGGTAACATCGTCCCCGCACACTTCATCCAGACGGTCACGGTCACCTGCAACGGCAAGACGGTGCTGACGGCCGAATGGGGTCCGGCCGTGTCGAAGGATCCGTTCATGTCGTTCAAGTTCAAGGGCGGCAAGAAGGGCGACAAGGTCGCGGTGACGTGGACCGACAACAAGGGCGACTCGCGTACCGACGAGGTGACCGTCGCCTGACAGGCGATGCCGGGAAGCTGTGCGGTGGCGCTCGCGGGAAGACGAAACGCGTCTGCCCGTGGTGCGCCGAACAACCCACAAAAAGAGGAGAGTCAGATGCTAGAGGCGCAACATAGCGCACGGGTGAGCACCCCACGCGACATCACATCGGCGGCATGGCTGCGCCGTACCGTGCTGGGTGGCCTGCTCGCCATTGCGGGCGTTGGCGTGCCCGTCGCCACGCTCGTCGGCACCGCAAACGCGGCCGACAACTCGACGGCCGACGCCATCGCGCAATATCGCGAAATGCTCGCCGACGGCAACCCGGCGGAACTTATCGAAATGCGCGGCGAAGAACTCTGGAAGACGCCGCGTGGCCCGAACAACGTGTCGCTCGCGCAGTGCGACCTCGGGCTCGGCGCCGGTGTCGTGAAAGACGCCTACGCGCAACTGCCGCGCTACTTCCCGGATACGAAACGTGTGCTCGATGGCGAGTCGCGCATCGTCGAATGCATGGTGAATCTGCAAGGCTTCAAGCGCGCGGACGTCATCAAGCAACCGTTCTCCAAGGAAGGCCAGGATCCGACCGATCTCGAAGCGCTCACCGCTTACGTGGCAGGTCAGTCGCGCGGTGCACTCATTCGCGTGCCGCAGTCGCACAAGGAAGAGAAGGAAGCCTACGCGCGCGGCCAGAAGATTTTCTATTACCGTGCCGGTCCGTACGACTTCTCGTGCGCCTCGTGCCACGGGGCGGACGACAAGCGCATTCGCTTGCAGGATCTGCCGAACCTGACCAAACCGGCGGCCGCACGTCAGGCCTTCGCGACGTGGCCGGGCTACCGTGTCTCGCAAGGCGCGCTGCGCACGATTCAGTGGCGCATGTACGACTGCTTCCGTCAGCAGCGCATGCCCGAGCTGAACTACGGTTCGCAGGCGTCGATCGATCTGATTACTTTCCTCGGTGTGATGGCCAACGGCGGCAAGATGGACGCCCCCGGCCTGAAGCGCTGACCGATTGCGAGGCACACCCATGAAATCATTCGCATTGCGCGCGACGTGTGTCGCGCTGGCAGCGGCCGGGGCTCTCGTCGTCGGCGCAGCCTTCGCTCAGGATGACGGCGTGAAGCGCGTCACCGGCACTACCGACGCGGCCGTCGTGCAGGAACTGCGCGACTCGTTCCGTGGCTCGGGCATCGCGCAGCTCGATCGCATCGATCAGAGCGAATTGCAGAAGCTGTGCACGCAGTACGCGACCAAGCCGATGCCGGCGAAGATCGCCGAGCGTCTGCAAAAGGCCGAACTGGCGAACGTCAAGGCACCGGCGGACGGCAAGTACCTCGGCGACTGGAAGGAGGGCGAGAAGGTCGCCCAGAACGGACGCGGCATGCAGTTCACCGACAAGGCCGACACCGTCAACGGCGGCAACTGCTACGCCTGCCATCAACTGACCAAGAGCGAGATCTCGTTCGGCAACATCGGTCCGTCGCTCTATAACTACGGCAAGCTGCGCGGCGATTCGCCCGAAGTGGTCAAGTACACGTGGGCGAAGGTCTACGACTCGCACAGCTACATGGCCTGCTCCAATATGCCGCGCTTCGGGGCGGCAGGCATCCTGACGGAAAAGCAGTTGAAGGATGTCATGGCACTGCTGCTCGACCCGGCCTCGCCGGTCAATCAATAAGGCGATTGTCCTTTGCCGTGCGGGCGGAGGGGCAACCTCCGCCGACGGCTTCCGGAGTGCCGCATGACTTCCCTATTTGACGCTTTCGCCCGGTCTGAACGGCCCGGCCGTGTGCGCGCACGCATGGCGCGCGCTGCTAATGGACTGGCCATCGTGTTGAGTGCGGTGGCGATGCTCGCGAGCGCGCCTGCGCAGGCGTTCGAAGTCGGCGACACCGTGACACTGCCGTCGCTCACGTTGCTCGATGGCAAGACGCTGCCCGCCAGCGCCTTCAAGGACCGCACGGTCATCGTCGAGTACTGGGCGTCGTGGTGCCCGTTCTGTGCGCAGCAGAATCCGCACGTGCAGAAGCTTTACGAAGCGACGCGCGGCAAGCCGATCCAGATCGTCACGCTGTCCATCGACAAGAAGCCGCAAGAGGCTATCGATTACATCAAGGCGCACGGCTACACGTTCCCCGCCGGGATGGAGACGGACGCCTGGCAGGCGGCGCTGGGCAAGCGTCGCGGGTTGCCGGAGCTGTACGTGATCGGACGCAACGGCAAGGTCTTGCGCAAGGAAGTCGGCGAGATGTTCGGTGAGGACGTGGCGGCGCTCGCGGACTACGCAGGCAAGTGAACTGGCGCGACGAGCGAATCGACGCAAAAGCCAACGCGCACGAATAACAGCGGCGACGCATTGTGAGATGCGTTCGCCCCGCAGATGCAACGGAGACGAGATGAATCGACGCGAGTTCATGCAAGTACTGGCAGTGGCGGCCGCAGGCGGGATGGCGCTGTCGCATCATGAGACGGCAGCGGCCAAGGCAGCCGCCGCGTTCTACGATCTGCCGAAATTCGGCAACGTGCATCTGCTGCACTTCACCGACTGCCACGCGCAGTTGCTGCCGATCTACTTCCGTGAACCGAGCGTCAATCTGGGCATTGGCGAGCAGGCCAACAAGGCACCGCACCTCGTGGGCGACGCTTTCCTGAAGGCCTACGGATTGCGTCCTGGCACGCAGGATGCCTACGCCTTCACCTATCTCGATTTCGCCGCCGCTGCGCGCACGTACGGCAAGGTCGGCGGCTTCGCGCATCTGGCGACGCTGGTCAAGCGCATGAAGGCGTCGCGCCCGGGGGCGCTGCTGCTCGACGGCGGCGACACGTGGCAAGGCTCCGGCACCGCCATGTGGACGAAGGGTCAGGACATGGTCGACGCCACGCTGGCCCTCGGCGTCGACGTCATGACGGCGCACTGGGAATTCACCTACGGCGCGGAGCGCGTGAAGTCCGTCGTCGAAGAGCAACTCAAGGGCAAGATCGACTTCGTCGCACAGAACGTGCAGACGAACGACTTCGGCGATCCGGTGTTCGCACCGTACACCATCAAGACAATGAACGGCGTGCCGGTGGCCATCATCGGTCAGGCGTTCCCGTACACCCCGATCGCGAATCCGCGCTACTTCGTGCCCGACTGGACGTTCGGCATTCAGGAAGAGCGTTTGCAGTCGATGGTCGACGAAGTGCGCGGCAAGGGCGCGCAGGTGGTCGTGGTGCTCTCGCACAACGGCATGGACGTCGACCTGAAGCTGGCGTCGCGCGTGCGCGGCATCGACGCGATTCTCGGCGGCCACACGCATGACGGCGTGCCCAAGCCGGTCGTGGTGGAAAACGCTGGCGGCAAGACGCTCGTCACCAATGCAGGCTCGAACGGCAAGTTCCTCGCGGTGCTGGACTTCGACGTGAAGGGCGGCAAGCCGGTGGATTTCCGCTACAAGCTCCTGCCGGTGTTCGCCAACCTGCTGCCGGCGGACGCGCAAATGCAGGCGCTCATCGAGCGCGTGCGCGCACCGTTCGCGGCGAAGCTGGCCGAGCCGCTGGCGGTCACCGAAGGCACGCTGTACCGCCGAGGCAACTTCAATGGCACCTTCGACCAGTTGCTGCTCGACGCCGTGATGGCCGAGAAGGACGCCGAGATCGGTTTCTCGCCGGGCTTTCGCTGGGGGACGTCGCTGCTGCCGGGCCAGGCGATCACGATGGAGCAACTGCTCGACCAGACGGCGATTACCTATCCGTACACGACCCTCACCCCCATGACCGGTGAGACGATCAAGACGGTGCTCGAAGACGTGGCGGACAACCTGTTCAACCCGGACCCGTATTACCAGCAGGGTGGCGATATGGTGCGCGTGGGCGGCATGGACTACACCATCGATCCGATGGCGCCGATGGGGCAGCGGATTTCGGAAATGCGCCTGAACGGCAAGCTCATCGAGGCGGGCAAGACCTACAAGGTGGCCGGTTGGGCGCCGGTGGCGGAAGGCGCGCAGGGTGAGCCGGTCTGGGACGTCGTGGCTCGCCATCTCAAGGCGCAAAAGACGATTGTCGCGAAAGCGCCGAAAGTCCCTGTCATCAAGGGGATGAAGGGCAATCTGGGGTCCGCCTGAAGCGTTCCGAAAACGCAGGGATGGCTCGCCGGACGGGCAATCCCGAGCAATTTTGTCGGCGGCTCGCCGCGCCCGGAAAAATCGCTATAATCAGAGCTTCGTGTGGGGCGGTAGCTCAGCTGGGAGAGCGTCGCGTTCGCAATGCGAAGGTCGGGAGTTCGATCCTCCTCCGCTCCACCACCCGAATCGGAAAACCTTGGAAGCACAATGTGTTCCAAGGTTTTTTGCTTTCGGCGTCCCGGTCTTTTCTGCTTATCAATTTCGGGTTTCCGTGCCGTTCCGGTCGCTTTCACCAAGGTGAAACCAGTGCGCTGGACCGGCAAATGGGATTCCGAGTACAATTGTTCAACTTCAAACAAACCTCATTTGTCGTGCGCCGGTATTTCCCGGGCGGGCAAAGGCGTGGCGTATACCGAGATGTGTCGAGTTCTGTGCCATTCAGAGGGATATGGGCAGTTTTATGCAAAGCCGACAAGCCAAGACACAAGAGGACACCTATTTTCGGGTATTGCGAATACTGCATGAAAATCCGGACCTGACCCAACGCGAATTGGCGGAGCAATTGGGCGTCAGTGTAGGCGGTTTGAATTACTGCCTTAAAGCGCTGATGGACAAGGGCTGGGTGAAGATGCAGAACTTTGCGAATTCGAAGAATAAGTTCGGATACGTCTACGTTCTTACGCCGCGCGGTATTTCGCAGAAGGCGGCGCTGACGAGCCGGTTCCTCAAACGCAAGATGGAAGAATACGAATTGCTGAAAGCAGAGATCATGGCGTTGAAGCAGGAAGTCAAAGACGAGCAGGACGGCGATTTTCAGGGAGTGACCCAATGAAGATCGCCATCGCGGGAACCGGATACGTTGGCCTTTCCAATGGCATTCTGCTGGCCCAGCATAACGAAGTCGTCTGCCTCGATATCGTTGCGGAAAAGGTCGATATGCTCAATCGCCGCGAGTCGCCCATCGACGACGCGGAGATTGAGGAATACCTGAGGCACAAGCCGTTGAATTTCCGCGCTACGCTCGACAAGCACGAAGCGTACGCCGGTGCGGATTACGTCATCATTTCGACGCCGACGGACTACGATCCCGATACGAATTATTTCGACACCCGGTCGATCGAAGCGGTGATTCGCGATGTTCTGGACGTGAATCCGAGCGCTGTGATGATCATCAAGTCGACCATTCCGGTCGGCTATACGCTCAATGCTCGCGAGCAATTCGGTACGGAAAACCTGATTTTTTCACCCGAGTTCCTCCGCGAAGGTCGAGCCCTTTACGACAACCTCCATCCCTCGCGGATCGTCGTGGGTGAGCAGTCCGCGCGTGCCGAAGCCTTTGCGAATCTCCTCAAGCGCGGTGCGATCAAGCAGGACATTCCGACGCTATTCACCGGCAGTACGGAAGCCGAAGCGATCAAGCTGTTCGCGAACACGTACCTCGCGATGCGCGTCGCTTACTTCAACGAGCTCGATAGCTACGCGGCCGCGCACGGCCTCGATTCGCGTCAGATTGTCGACGGCGTCGGCCTCGATCCGCGCATCGGCACGCACTACAACAACCCGAGCTTCGGTTACGGGGGCTACTGCCTCCCGAAGGACACCAAGCAGCTGTTGGCGAACTATCGCGACGTTCCGCAGAATCTGATTCACGCGATTGTGGAAGCGAATGCGACGCGCAAGGAATTTATCGCCAATGAAGTTTGTCGGCAAAAGCCGAAGGTGGTCGGCGTCTACCGTCTGATCATGAAGGCCGGTTCCGATAATTTCCGCGCATCGAGTATTCAGGAAATCATGACGAAGATCCGGCAGCGCGGGATTGAAGTCATCGTCTACGAGCCGACGCTGAAAGAAGAAGAATTCAATCACTTCCGCGTCGTCTGGGATCTGGACGAGTTCAAACGAGATTCAGACGTTATCATCGCTAACCGAAAAACGGATGCGCTGGCGGACGTTCTGAACAAGGTATATACGCGGGATCTTTTCGGCAGCGATTAATTCGCCCGATGATCTCCGCCGGGGCGTAGCGACAAGCGTCGTGAGCAAAGCCAACGGGTTTTGCGAAATCCACGAATGATCATTTGATTTGCATACATACAGGTGGGTGTGATGTTGAATTTTGCGTTGGTGGGATGTGGTCGCATTGCCAAGCGACATGCAGAACTTCTCGGTCTGAAGCAGATTGAAGGTGCACAGCTGTCTGCCGTGTGCGATATCGATGCAGCGAAAGCGAAGGACTTCGGCGAGCGCTTTTCTGTCCCGCATTACACGGATATGCATCAAATGATGCAGACCGTGAAGAACATCGATGCGGTCGTTGTGCTGACGGAAAGCGGCAATCACGCCCGCAACGTGGTGGACTTGGCCAAGTACGGCAAGCACGTCGTGGTGGAAAAGCCGATGGCGCTGACGCTCGACGACGCCGACGCCATGATTCGCGCGTGCGATAACGCGGGCGTCAAGCTGTTCGTCGTGAAGCAGAACCGCTTCAACGTGCCGGTGGTGAAGCTTCGCGAAGCGCTTGAGCAAGGCCGCTTCGGCAAGCTCGTGCTCGGCACGGTGCGCGTGCGCTGGTGCCGTACGCAGGAATATTACGATCAGGCCCCCTGGCGCGGCACCTGGGCGATGGACGGCGGCGTGCTGACCAATCAGGCGAGCCATCACGTCGATATGCTCGAATGGATGCTCGGCGAAGTCGACAGCGTATTCGCTCGCGGCACGACGGCACTGGCGAAGATCGAAGCCGAAGACACGGCAGTCGTCACGCTCAAGTTCCGCAACGGAGCACTGGGCGTCATCGAGGCGACCACGGCCGTGCGTCCGAAAGACCTCGAAGGTTCGATCTCGGTGCTGGGCGAGACCGGTACCGTGGAAGTGGGCGGATTCGCCGTGAACAAGATGAAGGTCTGGAACTTCACCGAACCGATGCCGGGCGACGAAGACGTCATGGAGAAGTACTCCGTGAATCCGCCGAACGTGTACGGTTTCGGTCACCAGGCTTATTACGAACACGTGGTGGACTGCATTCAGAACAACCGTCGCCATCTGGTCGACGGTCTAGAAGGGCGCAAGAGCCTGGAACTGATCAACGCCATTTACGAGTCCATCGAGACCGGTAAGGAAGTGCATCTGCGCTTCCGTCCGCAGCATTGCAAGCTCGGGGGCACCTTTTGAGTTCGCCCCGGATTCTGAAGTCGGGCATCGTCGACGTCACGTTCGGTGAGAACGTGACGGTCATCGAGCCTGCCAATCTGTACGGCTGCACCATCGGCGACAACGTATTCGTCGGTCCCTTCGTCGAAATTCAACGAAGCGTCACCATCGGTCATCGCACGAAGGTGCAGTCGCATGCATTCGTTTGCGAATTGGTCGACATCGGCGACGACTGCTTCATCGGGCACGGCGTGATGTTCATCAACGACGTGTTTTCGACCGGCGGTCCGGCGCGTGGCAACAAGTCGCTCTGGAAGAGTACCCGGATCGGCAATCGCGTTTCCATCGGTAGCAATGCCACCATTTTGCCGGTCACGATCTGCGACGGTGTGGTGATCGGCGCCGGCGCCGTTGTGACAAAGAACATCGAAGTGCCTGGCATCTACGCCGGCAATCCCGCACGCCTCGTCAAAAAACTGGACATTGAGCAGACGCTATGAGCAATAACATCCCCTTCGTCGACCTGCACGCCCAGTATCTGGGCATCAAGAACGATATCGACGCTGTGATCGCCGAAGTCATCGAGAAATCGATGTTCGTGCGCGGCCCGTACGTCGACAAGTTCGAAAAGGCGTTCGCCGAACTGATGCAAAGCAAGCACTGCGTGTCGTGCGCCAACGGCACCGACTCGCTCTACATCGCGATGTTCGCGCTGGGTGTGAAGCCGGGTGACGAAGTGATTGCGCCGGCGCACTCGTGGATTTCGACGACCGAGACGATTACGCAGGCTGGCGGCACGGTGGTCTTCTGCGATACGGACGCGCAAACCTACACGATGGACCCGCGTTCGCTCGAGTCGAAGATCACCTCGAAGACCGTGGGGATCATCCCCGTTCACCTGTACGGTCAGGCGGCGGACATGGATCCGATCATGGAAATCGCCCGCAAGCACAAGCTCTGGGTGCTCGAAGATTGCGCCCAGGCGCACCTCGCGCAGTACAAGGGCAAGCAAGTGGGCACGTTCGGCGATGCCGCCTCGTATTCGTTCTATCCGGGCAAGAACCTCGGTGCGATGGGCGATGCCGGTGCCGTAACGACCAACGATTCCGCGCTGGCCGACAAGATGGCCATGTTTGCACGTCACGGTGGTCTGACGAAGGGCGATCACCAGATCGAAGGGATCAACAGCCGCCTCGACGGTCTTCAGGCTGCGATTCTGTCGGTCAAGCTGCCGCATCTGCCGAAGTGGACGGCGCAGCGTCAGGAGCGCGCCGCACGCTACACGAAGCTGCTGGCTGACGTGCCCTCGATCAAGGTCCCGCATATCGCCGAAGGGCGCGAGCCGGTCTGGCATCTGTACGTCATCGAGCATGAGCGTCGTGATGAGCTGGCGAAGTATCTGGGCGCCAAGGGCATCCCGACCGTGATCAACTACCCGGTCGCTTTGCCGTTCCTGCCGGCGTATCAACGTCTGGGTCACACGCCTGCCGACTTCCCCAACGCCTACGCCAATCAGTCGCGCATTCTGTCGATTCCGATCTTCCCGGAACTGACCGACGCACAGATGGACATCGTGGTCGCCGCTATCAAGGCGTTCGACGAGGGTAAGTAAGCACGATCCGCTTCACACGCAGGGCACGCATACCGCATGTTGCGGTATGCACTGGCCCGGGTGCCGGCGCATGTCGTGCGGATGCCCCGGCAGACGATGCCGCTTCGTTCATTGCATTGCGCGTCCCGAGGGTTAACGCATCCGGGACGAAGCGACTTCATCAAGGTGAGTTTTTGCTAGCTCGATTGTTTCGCAGTGCAGGCGCCGTTGCGATCGGAACGGCGGTCGGACAAGGTGCCATCGTTCTGGCGACGCCGCTGTTGTCGCGTATCTACTCGCCGGCCGATTTCGGCACGCTGGCCGTGTTGCTCACGGTGGGCAATATTTCGATGGCGCTCGCGTGCCTTCGTTACGACATGGCGATTCCGGGCGCGAACGAGGACGAGATTCGCGGCCTGATGTCGGTCTCCGTGATGTCGTGTCTGTTGCTTGCCGTGGTCGTGACCGTTTGTCTCGCGTTGCTTCCCGGTTCATGGCATTTGGGCGCGGTGCTCGACACGATGGCGCAGCGCCCCTGGCTGATCGGCGTGTGTGTGGCGGCAGTGGGGATCTTTCAGGCGACGAACGCCTACTTGCTGCGTCAGGGCGACTATCGAGGTGCGGGCATTCAGCGCGCCAGCCAGGGCATTGTGTTTATCGCGCTGGCCTCGATTCCGGCCGTGGGTGTGTTGTGGGCCTACGCGCTGTCGTTCCTTGTCGCGGGCTGGCGTAGCGGGCGATATTTCGCGAAAGCGGCCACCGATGCGGTGCCCTGGCGCGAAGCGGCGGCGAGACACCGGCAATTGCCGATGCTGAGTCTGCCGGGGGCGGTACTCGACGTGGTCGGATACAGCCTGTGCATCTGGATCGTGGTGTCCCATTACGGCACCGCGTCGACCGGGGTGTATTCGCAGGTTCAACGTCTGATCGGCGCGCCGATGATGCTGGCGAGCATCAGTCTCGGCCAGATCATGTTGCGTCACACGGCTGAGATTCGCGACGACAAGCCCGCCATCCGACATCTTGTGAGCCGTCTGATGATGCTCATGGGCGCGGGGTTGGTGGTTGCGCTCCCGGTCGTGTGGTTCGCGGGGGCCGACATCCTTCGCTTCTTTCTCGGTCCGAAGTGGACGATCGACCGTGAGCTGGTCGTGGCGGTCACGTTTGCTGTGGCGGTGCGGGCGTGTGTGTCGCCGCTCAGTACCGTGTTGATTTCGCTACGCCGGTTCGATCTGGCGCTGGCCTGGCAGATTCTGTATTTCTGTTCGGCCGTCACGATCTTGCCGTGGCTGGCAAGGCATCTGGACCTGAATTCGTACGCCACTGCGTATGCCGTACACGAAGCGGTACTTTACGGCATCTATCTCAAGATCATTCTTTGGGCTCTTCGTAAATAAGTATGTGCGGGATCTTCGGTTTACTTCAGTCGCAGCCCTTTAACGGGCACGAGCTCATTCGCATGAGCCAGTCGATTCGTCACCGCGGGCCGGACGACGAGGGCTTCATGGTGATTTCCGACGGCCACGAGGTGCATTTCGGTGGCGCGGATACGCCCGACCACGTCATGCAGGCCGATCTGGCGTACACGCCGCGCGAGCGTATCGACCCGCAATGGCGCAGTGCGGCGGGCGGACTGGCGTTCGGTCATCGCCGCCTGTCGATCGTCGACTTGTCGCTGCGCGGCCACCAGCCGTGCATGTACGGCGACCGCTACTGGATCACGTACAACGGCGAGGTCTACAACTACATCGAGTTGCGCGAAGAGCTGAAGGCCGAGGGTTTCCGGTTCGAGACCGAATCGGATACCGAGGTCATTCTCGCCGCCTATATGGCATGGGGTAAGGACTGCCTGCGCCGGTTCAACGGCATGTGGGCGCTGGCGATTTACGACGCGCGCACGCAAGAGGTGTTCCTCGCCCGTGACCGCTTCGGCGTGAAGCCGCTTTATTACACGGTGGAAGGCGGTCGGTTTGCCTTCGCATCGGAGATCAAGGTGCTTGCACAGGCCGACGGCTGGAAGGCCCGGGCAGACGAGACGCAGTTGCTCGATTTCCTCGCCTGGGACATCACGGACCATACGGATCGCACCACGTTCGCTGGCGTCCGTCAGTTGCCGGCCGGAAGCTTCATGGTGCTGAACCTGAAGGACTGGCAGTCGCCGACGGGCAAGGCCGGTGCACAGGCGCTGCACATCGAGCGCTGGTACGAGGTCAAGCCGGCGAGCTATTCGTCGCGCGAGGCGGTCGACATGCTGCCGGAGCTGATGGCGAGTGCCGTGTCGCTGCGCCTTCGTGCCGATGTGCCGGTCGGCTCCTGCCTGTCGGGTGGATTGGATTCGTCTGCCATTGTTTGCCTGATGCGCAAGGGACTGAGCGCGGTCGGCAGTACGGCGGCACTGAAGACGTTCACGGCTGGCTCGAACGACGCCGCCTTCGACGAGACCCGATTCGCACGCACGGTCATCGAGGCGGCGGGCACGGAAGCGCATTTCGTCACGCCGGAGCCTTCGCGACTGTTCGATCAGGTCGACAAGCTGGTCTGGCATCAGGACGAGCCTTTCGGCTCGACGTCGATCTTCGCGCAATGGTGCGTTTTCGATCTGGCAAGCCGTAACGATATTGTGGTGATGCTCGACGGCCAGGGCGCCGACGAGATCTTTGGCGGCTACCGTGGATTCTTCGGTGCCTATCTGGCAGGACTCGTGCGCAGCGGAAATCTCTCGGGGTGGATGCGCGAGGCGGCTGCGATGCGTCAGGAGATCGGATTCTCGGGCGTTCGTTCGATAGGCTACACTGCCGCGTATCTGTACCCGAAACTCGTCAGCCTGCTCGGCAAGTTCGATGGTCGTGCCTACAGTGACCAGGATTGGCTGGCACCGGGCGCACGGCGCGTGCTGGAGCGCAACCCGTATGAGGTTGTGGGTGGGCGCACCACGTCGGTCCGGGAGTTGTCTGTGGCCCAACTGGTGTCCACGAACCTGCCGCGCCTGCTGCATTGGGAGGACCGGAACTCGATGGCGTTCTCCCTTGAGGCTCGCGTGCCATTCCTCGACTATCGCGTGGTCGAATGCGCGCTGGCGATGGACGACGCCGAGAAGGTCGGCGGCGGGGTGTCCAAGCGTGTGCTTCGCGAGTCGATGCGCGGGCTGGTCCCGGACGCGGTGCTGGATCGCCGCGACAAGATGGGGTTTGTGACCGCCGAGCCGGCATGGGTGCGCGACCCTGCGTACGTGCAGATGTTCCGGCGCGAGCTTGAGGAGTCGGTGGCACGGTTGCCGGGATACGTCTCGCCGGGCATCGTCGATCGCTTCGACGCCGTGGTGCGTGGCGAGAAGAAGTTTGATTTCCGTTACTGGCGAACCATTTCCGCCGGTAAGTGGGCAAAGACATTCGACGTGGCCGCTTGATCTTCCACGTCGGCGGCCGGCGGCATGGGCCTGTGGATCATGCAGACCGCGCCCCCTCACGTGGGATTTCAATGGAGAGAGCGTCAGCGGGCTATTGGCTGGCGCGTCCACGAAACATAGGAACTTATGGTTAAACCCGTTAGCGCGAGTGCCCTCACTTCCGACGACCGTCAGCAAACGAAGTCACGGCGCCGGACAGCGTTGGAAGCTATCGTCGATATCCGGTCGTCGGGCATTGTGTTTCCGCTGATGATCGTGATCGGCTATTGTCTTGTGCCGCTCGTCGTTAGCCTGTTGTTCTTCGACTACCCGTATCTTCTCGAACTCTCGTTCCTTTCGATCATTTCGGCGCTGTGCATTACGCTGGGTTCGATAACGCCGATTTTCGATCCGTTGGTCTCTTCGCACCGCAAACGCCTGGTGTTGAGCGAGAAGGGATTCGTCTGGCCGGTATGGATTGCCTTTGCGTTATTCGCCGTGCTTGCCTGGGCGACCGCCGAACGCATTCCTATTTTGGCGGCCATTGCCGGTGCAGATCCGGCGACATTGGCGGAATTGCGCGAGCGTTTTCTAAAAGCGCGCGAAGGATGGCAGCAGAGTTTTGTCTACATCAATGCGCTTTTTACCGGCGCATTGATTCCCTATTGCCTTGCACGCATGTTCCTTAGCCGCATGCGGGGGCGATGGCTGGGCCTGTTCTTCTTCTTTTTCTATTCCATCAGTTTTCTTGAAAAAGCGTTCTTTCTCAAGGCGCTCATTCCGCTGTTCTATCTGGTCGTCGCGGGACATATCCGATCGCGAATTCGCCCAGGCGTACTGTTGCTCGCCATGGTCGGCCTGGTGCTTTTCATGGCGGTGGTTTCAGGCGCAGGCGAGACAGGGGTGGCATCGACTGTCAGTTTCTTCTCGCCCAACTACGTTCCGTCGAGTCCGCTCGAGCATGTGGTCTGGCGAACGATCGTCATTCCCATGGTGACGGCGGCCGACGGTCTGCGCTTGTTCGATACGCAGTTCAGCGGTTCGCTGCTCGACGGCGCAACCAGCAGTTTTCTTGCCGGCTTGACCGGCCAGGTGCGTATTCCTTTCGAGCAACTGGTCTTTGCATTGCAATGGGGCCAAAACGAGACGGGTACCGGTTCCGCGAATTCGGTTTTTATTATCGAATCGTATGTAAATTTCGGTATTTTGGGCGTCGTTTTCTTCTCGTTGATGGCCGGTTGCATTCTCCGGTTATTGGTGCGGTCTCATGATGTCGCTGCGGGTGCATGCTGGCTCCTCTTCGCGCTTGGCCTGTATACTGCTGGATTGATCGGGACAATGCTGAGTAACGGCTTCATCGTTCTTTTGATGATCATCGTATTCGTGCGACTTAAGCCGTCGAAACGAATTGATCGCACCGTATAGCGGCAACAGTTTTCTGATTTCAACTTTGAAAATGCAACGAATTCTTATCACTGGCGGCGCTGGCTTCATCGGTACTCATTTGTCGCGGCGTTTGCTGGAACTGGGTTATCAGGTTCGCATTCTCGATCCGCTGACCGCGCAGGTGCACGGCGAAGTGCCGACCGGCGTCGACTGGCTGATGTCGGGCGATGTCGAGTTCATTCGTGGTTCGGTGACGTCTGCCGCCGACTGGAGCCGTGCGCTCGTCGACGTCGACCACATCGTCCACCTGGCCGCCGAGACCGGCACGGGCCAGTCGATGTACGAGGTGGCGCGCTACTGCGAAGTCAATTCGATGGGCACCGCCTTGCTGTTCGACGTGCTGGGCCGCATGCCCGAGCGTCGCGTGCAACGCGTGGTGCTCACGTCGAGCCGCTCGGTGTACGGCGAAGGGGCCTACCGCTGCGACGGTTGCGGCGCGGAGCACGTCTATCCGGGCGCACGTCTGGCCGATCAACTGCGTGCGCACCAGTGGGAGCCGTTGTGCCCGCATTGCGGTGTGCCGCTCGTGGCAGTCGCGACGACCGAGAGCGACGCCGTTCGCCCGGCATCCATCTATGCAGCGACGAAGTTCGCCCAGGAAGATCTGGTGCGTATCGCGTGCGATTCGATGGGTCTGGGTTACGCCATTTTCCGTCTGCAAAACGTGTACGGCGAAGGGCAGTCGCTGAAGAACCCGTATACCGGCATTCTGTCGATTTTCTCCACGCGCATTCGCCGTGGCCTGCAGCTCCCGATCTTCGAAGACGGCAAGGAAACGCGCGATTTCGTGCACGTGGCCGATGTGGTCGAAGCACTGGTGGCGGGCATCCGCTCGGAAACGCCGGCCAACGATGTGCTGAACGTCGGCAGCGGCGTGGGCACGAGCGTGGAAGAGGTCGCGCGCGAGCTGACCGTCGCACTGGGTGGTACGCCCGATGTAAAGGTCACGGGTCAGTTCCGCCTTGGCGACATTCGTCACAATTTTGCGGATGTCTCGCGACTGAACGAACGCCTTGGCGTGAAGCCCCAGGTGTCGCTGAGCGAAGGACTGTCACGATTCGCCGCATGGGTGAAGACGCAGCCGTTGCCGGAAGACAAGCTGGAGCAAGCCAACAAGGAGTTGGTCGAACGCAAGTTGATGGGTTGACGAACCCGATGCCTTCGACAACGTTTTCCTTAAGGCAATACTTGCGCGCGGATTTGCTGCGATACCGGTTCCTGATGACCGGTGCGCACGTCAACGCGTCCCCGGGCCTCTGGCTGCACATGCTGTCGCCGCGCTTCGCGCCGGTGCTGCTGTGCCGCTGCGCGTTCCGGTTACAGAGCTGGCATTTGGGGCCGCTCGCGAAAATCGTGTCGTTGCTTAACTTCGTGGTCTTCGGCATCGAGATTTCACCGCGTTGCCCGATCGGGAAAGGCGTGTTTTTCCCGCATACGCAGGGCACGGTCATCGGTGCGAAATCGGTCGGTGAGAATGCCACGATCTTCCAGGGCGTGACGCTCGGTGCGAAGGAACTCGACATCGGGTATTCGGAAGACGCACGCCCGGTATTGGGCGACGATGTGATCGTTGGCGCCGGAGCGAAGTTGCTCGGCGGTATCAGTATTGGCCACCGGGCGCGCGTGGGCGCGAATGCCGTGGTGGTGGAATCCGTTCCCGAAGGCGCGCTTGCTGTTGGTGTCCCGGCGAAGGTTGTCATTCCCCGTGACGTTGAAAATGTCTGAATCTCTGCAAGGCAAGCAAGCACTACTGATCGCTCCCCGGTTCTTTGGCTACGATCAGGAAATTCGCGCCGAACTCGAACGGCGTGGTGCCAAGGTGGATGTCCTCGCCGATCGCCCGTTCGATACGCCGTTCATGACCGCAGTGACGCGGTTCCGGCGCGATTGGGTCATCGGGGCGGCAACCCGTCTCTATAAGCAGTCGCTCGAGACCTTCGGGCGCACGCACTACGACCTCATCTTCGTGGTCAACGGCCAGACATTGTCGCCGGAGATGTTGCGATTCCTGCGCGCCGCTTATCCGGGCGCACGATTCGTGCTCTACATGTGGGATTCGATGGACAATCGGGCGGCTGTGCTGCCCAATTTGCCGTTGTTCGACCGCACCCTCTCGTTCGACCGCAAGTCCGCGCAAACCTATGGCATGGTCTTCCGACCATTGTTTTTCTCGTCGGGGTTTGAGCAAACACCGGTTGAATCCGATTCACACGAGTATGATCTGAGTTTTATCGGCACAGCGCATACGGATCGCTGGGCCGTGGCCTCACGCGTAAAGCAGGCGGTTCCGGCGAAGACAAATTGCTTCTTCTACCTGTATCTCCAGGCACCTTGGGTCTACTGGGCGTATCGGGTGACTAACGCCACGATGCGTCAGGCGCCGAAGTCGGATTTCCGCTTCGCACCCGTCGCCAAAAGCGATGTTCAGTCGGTTTTCCGTCGTTCGCTAGGCATTCTCGACATCGAGCACCCCAGCCAGACGGGATTGACGATCCGTACGCTGGAAACGCTCGGCGCGCAGAAAAAACTCGTTACAACGAATCAGCGCATCCGAGATTATGATTTCTACGATGCCAGCAACGTTTGCTGCATCGACCGGCACCGGCCGGAAATTCCTGCGGATTTTCTCACGACTCCGTATCGTGCCAGCGCTCCTGAAATTTACCGAAAGTACAGTATCGCGGGATGGATGGACGAAACACTGGAAGATTGATCCTTGTTTCATGAGGAACGTGTCGAGATGAGAGAACAATGATTAGAGTTTTGGTCACGGGAGGGACGGGATTTGTCGGACAGGTGCTCGTACGGGCGCTGCGTGCGACAGGTCGATTCGATGTCGTCGTCGGTTCGCGCGATGGTCGCGACGGCACCGTCGCAATGGGCGACATCGATGGCAACACGGATTGGCGCGCGGCACTGAGCGGTTGCGACGCGGTCGTGCATCTTGCCGCACGCGCGCACGTCTTGCAGGATGCCGCGCAGGATCCGCTCACGGAATTCCGTCGCACGAACACGGACGGCACGCTGAACCTTGCGCGTCAGGCGAGCGAAGCCGGCGTAAAGCGTTTTGTCTTCGTCAGCTCGATCGGCGTGAATGGGGCGCTCGGCAATGCCCGCGGACCGTTCACGGAGCGCGACGCACCGCAGCCGAGCGAGGATTACGCCGTCTCGAAGTGGGAGGCGGAGCAGGGTCTGAAGCGGTTGGAGGGGGAGACGTCCATGGGCGTCGTCGTGGTCCGTCCGCCGCTCGTCTACGGCCCGGGATGTCCCGGCAATTTCCTGAGACTTCTGAAGCTGGTCGCGACCGGTCTGCCGCTGCCCCTTGGGTCGGTGTCCGCGTTGCGCAGCTATGTCGGCGTCGACAATCTCTGCGATTTCCTGCGTGTGTGCATCGAAGATGAACGTGCGGCTGGCAAGACGTTTGTGATCGCCGACGACAAACCGCTGGCGTTGCCGGAGGTATTGCGCGAGCTGGCGTCGGGAATGGGCCGGTCCGCGCGACTTTTGCCGGTGCCGCAAGCATTGTTGCAGGGCGCGGCGACGCTCGCAGGAAAGGGCGCGTTGTACAGCAAATTGTGCGGAAGTCTGGTCGTCGACGCGTCTCTTGCGCGCAACGAACTGGGCTGGCAGGCGCCCGTGACGTCGGGCGCGGGATTGCGCCGCACCGGCGAGTGGTATGCCGGGCAGCACTCGACAAAACAATAACAAGGATACGTAAGCGGGGACGCCCCCGGGCGTGTCGACTTACCCCTCGGAAGAAGCGATGAAGCGTGCGTTTGATTTTATTCTGGCGTTGTCGGCAGGCGTTGTCCTGCTGGTGCCGATGCTGGTCATAGCGATTCTTGTGCGCGTCACGTCGCGCGGGCCGGCTGTGTACTGGTCCGATCGCGTGGGTCGGAAGAACAAGATTTTTCGGATGCCGAAGTTCCGCACGATGTACATCGATACGCCGGCGGTCGCTACGCACTTGTTGAAGGACTCGAAGTCGCATATCACGCCACTGGGTGGCTTCCTGCGCAAGACGAGTCTCGACGAGCTGCCGCAGCTCTGGAGCATTCTGACCGGGGAAATGAGCTTTGTTGGACCGCGCCCCGCGCTATTCAATCAGGACGACCTGATTGCACTGCGCACGGAGCGAGGCGTGGACGTGCTGCGTCCCGGCCTGACCGGCTGGGCGCAGATCAATGGTCGCGACGACTTGCCGATTCCCGTCAAAGTGCAGTTCGACGTGGAGTACATGGAGCGCCGTTCGTTCGTGTTCGACTTCCGAATTCTGGTGCTGACCTTCCTCAAAGTCGTGGTTCGCGAAGGTGTAGCGCACTGATCAGCCGGGAAGAAATGTCATGATTCGATACATCGCAGATATGCCTCGCTCGGTGAAGGGCGCCGTGATGCTGGCCGCCGATGCTTTCCTGTTGCCGCTTTCCCTGTGGACTGCCATCGGTCTTCGTCTCGATGCGTGGCATTTTCCACAGCTTCATGCGCCGTGGGTCTATTTACTGACGTCGCTCACCGCGATTCCCATCTTTATCCGAATCGGGTTGTATCGGGCGGTCGTGCGCTATATCGAAGAGCGTGCGCTGCTGATGGTGACCGTTGGGGTCACGCTGTCGATCGGCTTGTTCGTCGGCGTGCTGACGTTGCTGCAACTGGCACCGATTCCGCGCGGCGCATTGGCCATCTACTGGTTCATTTCGGTTTTCTATATTTGTGTCAGCCGCTTTATCGCACGCGCGATCCTGCGGCAGGCCGAAGGATCGCGCGCCATGAATGCGCAGCGAGTCGCCATTTACGGCGCGGGCAGCGCCGGTCGCCAGTTGGCGATGGCACTGCGCGCCGGCGCGCAGTACCGTACGGTCGCTTTCATCGACGACGCACAGCGCATGGAAGGGCTGGAAATCCTGGGCGTGAAAGTCCACTTGAGCGACGCGTTGCCGCATCTGATTGCCCGTTACAACGTCGAACAGGTGCTGCTCGCGATTCCGTCTGCCAGCCGCAGCCGTCGGCACGAGATCATCCGCAAGCTGGAAAAGCTGCAGGTCGAAGTTCGCGTGGTGCCCGGCATGGAGGATCTGGTCGGCGGTGAAGTCCAGCTCTCCGATATCCGGGAAGTCAGCATCGACGAACTGCTCGGCCGGGACGCCGTGCCGCCGGATCAGACGTTGTTGCAAGCCAACATTCGTGGCAAGGCCGTGATGGTCACCGGCGCGGGGGGATCGATCGGCTCGGAATTGTGCCGTCAGATCATCCTGCATCAGCCCAGAATCCTTGTGCTTTACGAGCAATCGGAATTCGCGCTGTATTCGGTCGATCAGGAGCTTCAGGGACTGGCATCGCTGCGCCGCTCGACGACACAGGTGATTCCGGTGCTTGGCTCGGTGGCCAACGAGACGCGTCTCACCGACATCATGCGACGCTATGGCATCGAGACGGTCTATCACGCTGCGGCATACAAGCATGTGCCGCTCGTTGAATTCAATCTGACCGAAGGCGTGCTGAACAACACCTTCGGTACGCTCGCTGCCGTCAACGCGGCACTGGCAGCGGACGTCGAATCGTTCGTTCTCATTTCGACCGATAAGGCGGTGCGTCCGACCAATGTGATGGGCGCGTCGAAGCGCTGCGCCGAACTCATCCTGCAGGCGCATTCGGCCGCGGCGACCGGTCGCACCCGCTTCTGCATGGTGCGATTCGGCAACGTGCTGGGGTCTTCCGGCTCGGTCGTGCCGTTGTTCCGCCGCCAGATTCGCGATGGTGGGCCGGTGACGGTCACGCATCCGGACATCACGCGTTACTTCATGACGATCCCGGAAGCGGCGCAGCTGGTCATTCAGGCGGGCGCGATGGGACGCGGCGGCGAGGTCTTCGTGCTCGACATGGGCGAGCCGGTCACCATCGTCGATCTGGCACGACGCATGATTCACCTGAGCGGTTTTTCGGTGCGCGACGTGGCCAATCCCCACGGCGATATCGAGATCCAGTTCACCGGACTGCGCGCCGGTGAAAAGCTCTACGAGGAATTGCTGATCGGCGATGACACGACCGGCACGGCACATCAGAAGATCATGATGGCCAACGAACACTTCTTCCCGTTGAGCGAACTCAACGGGCTGCTCAGCGGATTGCGCCGCGCTTGCGAGCGAGGCGATCACGCCGCCATCATCGACTATCTGCGACGCTGTGTGTCCGGCTTCAATTACGGCGAGAAGATTCGCGACCACTTGTGCGAAATCACCGGCCCGGGCCTTCCTGCGCCGACGCCCGCTGTGTCCGGCGGCAACGTGGTGCATGTTGCGCCGGTCGCCGACAGGCTTACGCGGCGCAACTAAGCGCGCGGATCGATTTTTTCATTCAGACCCTATTCATGACTTCTTCTATCGCGATGCCCTCGCAAGCGAGCGCCAGCCAGCCCATCGAGACCTGGTTCCTGACTTCCGAATTCGAAGGGCAGCGCGCCGGTAGTTTCCGGCAAGAACGTTGGAGCAAGGTCTTCACCGGTCTGAACTGTCCGGTGCGCGTGTTCAATGTGCAGGGAGCGAATCGCGTACTGGAGAAGACGTTCGATTCGCCGGAGCAAATCGAAGCGTTTCGCGAGGCCGTGATGAACGTGTCGGTGGCCAAGGCGTCGGTGCGCGAAGGCACGGTCATCAACATCATTCGCTTTATCAAGCACACGTTCTTCATCGATCTCTATCTGCCCAACGTCATTGCGCTGTATCGACGCTGCGCGCAGTTGCTGCGGGAGACGCAGGGGAACGTGGTCATCATGGCGTCGTCGCCACCGTTCTCGATGGCCGTCGTGGGGGCCTTGCTCAAGCGCCGGTTTCCGCAGAAGGTGACGTTGTCGGTCGATATGCGCGACGCCTGGGCGCTACACGATTCGCTGGGCGGCAACCGTGGCATCAAGCGTGCCATCGAAGGGGCGGTGCTCCGTCGCGCAGATGCCGTGACCACGGTGTCCTACGGACTGGCCGAAGAATTCGAATCGAATTACGGTGTGAAGGTCGGCACGCTGTTCAATGTCGCAACGCACTATTTCGAGCCGTCGGCACCGCGCGAGATCGACTGGCGTGCGCTGAATCCTGACATCGATCCGAACCGCATCAAGGCTGTCTATACGGGCAGCACACCGATCGGATTCTACGATCTGGATTCGCTCACGCGCGGCATCCGCCAGTTGCGCGAGCGCAACCCGGCGGCGGCCGATCGTCTTCAGGTGATCTTCGTCGGCGCGTGCGCACCGGTGCAGGCGGCGTGGGAAGCACTGGGCGGCGGCAACGACGTGATCTTCGTGCCGCACGTGAATCACCACACGGCGCGCGCAATTCAGCAGAACGCCGACGTGCTGATGTTCCTGGCGTATTTCGCGCCGGGTAACAAGGGCGTGGTCTCGACCAAGATCTTCGAATACATGGCACTGGGCAAGCCGATCTATCCGGTTTCGCTGCACCAGAATTCCGACGTGGACCGTCTGCTCGAAACGTATTGCGGACGGAGCCTCTGCCTGCACACGGCAGACGAAATGACGACGGCGTTCGAGCGCGTCGTCGAACAGGGGGCGAACGAAACGTTGCCGCATATGGACGACCCGCAACGCGTGCGCCCGCTGCTCGACGGTTATCGCGATCTCGCCAGAACGCTGCTCGGCAAGGCGCAGGGCCGCGCGTCGTAAGGCTGTAAGCGGGCGCAGGGCGTCCGCTTATGCAAGCCGCTTTCATGGATTGATGCGCCGCAGCGGCGCAGACCCGACAATCGCGTCGGGTGGTCAGAATTGACTTGACTCCGGGAAGCCAGCGTCTAGCCTAGAGAAGGTGCGCCGCGCGCGACCGTGCGGCGAGCCGTCGAGGCATGTCATGGCCCTGCCCATCCTCCTGATCGTCGTTGTCGCTGCGGCGCTCGCGTTTCATTTCTGGAGTCCGTGGTGGCAGACCCCGCTGGCGTCGAACTGGCACCAGATGGACGACACCCTCACCCTTACGCTGGTGATCACCGGCGTAGCCTTCGTCGTCATCAATCTTTTCGTTGCATGGGCGATTTTTCGCTACCGCCATCGCGACGGGCACCGTGCGGCGTATCAACCTCATAACCGACGTCTCGAATTCTGGCTGATCGGCATTACGACGGTCGGCATCGTCGCGATGCTCGCGCCGGGACTATTCGTCTACGCGAAGCTGATCGACGCGCCAAAGGACGCCCATGTCGTCGAAGTCGTCGGCCAGCAATGGCAGTGGCGCTTCCGTCTGCCGGGGCCGGACGGGCGGCTCGGCACGTCGGATCCCAGCTACGTCACCGCCGACAATCCGCTAGGTCTGAACCCCAAGGATCCGGCGAATCAGGACAATCGCATCGTCGACGCGCCCGAGCTGCACCTGCTCGTCGGCCAGCCGGTGAAATTGCTGCTGCGCGCCAAAGACGTGCTTCACGACTTCTACGTTCCCCCGTTTCGCACGCGGATGAACATGGTCCCGGGCATGGTCACGCAGATGTGGCTCACACCGACCCGCACCGGACGCTTCGACATCCTCTGCGCCCAGCTATGCGGCGTGGGTCACGCCAACATGCGCGGTGTGGTGGTCGTGGACGACAAGCCCGCCTACGACGCCTGGGTGGCCAAGCTCCCCACCTTTGCTGCACTGCAAACGAAGCACGCCGGGGCGGGCGCGCTGGACCCGCTCGCCGCGAAGGGTAAGTTGCTGGCGCAAGCCAAAGGATGCGCCGGTTGCCATTCGGTGGACGGTTCGGCAGGCGTCGGCCCGACCTGGCACGGGCTCTACGGGAAGACGGAGACGTTTCAGGATGGCAGTTCCGCGCACGTCGACGACGCTTATCTCACCGAATTCATCCGCAACCCGACGGCACGCGTGCCCAAGGGCTTCGCCCCTATCATGCCTAAACTGGAACTCAGCGACGACGATCTGAAGGCGCTCATCGCCTACATCCGGACGCTGGGCGCTCAACCGGCGGCGCAGCCCGGGGCGCCAGCGCCGTCCACGCCGACCACGCCGACCACGCCGTCTGCTTCATCCGACACACCTCATTCGTCCGCCATGCCCAAACCTGTCCGACATCTCGCTATTGCGCTCACCGCCGCTGCCCTGGCGGCCGCCGTCGTCCCCGCGCAGTCTTCGCCCCGCACCGAAACGCCCGTGATGCTGCTCGCGCAGAACACGCTTCAGTCGCCGCGCCCGCCGGTGCAATACGCACCGCTGACGCCATCCGCATCGGGCAACCAGACGAATCAGGGCACACAGCCGCCGTCACAGCCTGCGCGCCGCCAAGGGGGCACGCCGGGGTTGCCGTTGCAGAACGATCCGAACACATACGCCCCGCCGCTGGCGATCCCGCCGCGGCAGTCCACCGGTCCGCAATCGTCGGGACCGGCGCAACCGAGTGTGCCGATGATCAGACCGGCGCCATAGCCCGACGCGCGTCGCAAAGCGCCACGCGCGGGCCGCACCGGCAACAAAGGGAGACAACGTCATGACTGGCAATGCCGAGAATGCCGACGGTTCCACCCATGCCGGTGCCCACGGCGACCATGGTGGTTATGGTGGGCACGACGGCCCGCAGAGTTTCTGGACGAAGTACGTCTGGAGCCAGGACCACAAGGTGATCGCCGTGCAGTACGCCTGCACCGCCATTGCCGTCGGACTGGTCGGGCTGGTGCTGTCTAACCTCATGCGTCTGCAACTGGGTTTCCCCGGCAAATTCTCGTTCATCGACGCCAGTCACTACTATCAGTACGTCACCATGCACGGCATGATCATGGTGATCTATCTGCTCACAGCGCTCTTCCTCGGCGGTTTCGGCAACTACCTGATTCCGCTGATGGTCGGCGCGCGCGACATGGTTTTCCCGTTCCTGAACATGCTCAGTTATTGGGTGTATCTGCTGGCCGTGATCGTGTTGATGGTGAGCTTCTTCGTGCCCGGCGGTCCGACCGGTGCAGGCTGGACACTCTATCCACCGCAAGCCATCCTGCCCGGCACACCGGGCACCGAGTGGGGCATCGTGCTCATGCTCGTCTCTCTGCTGATCTTCATCGTCGCGGCGACGATGGGCGGCCTGAACTACGTCACCACGGCCTTGCAGGCGCGCACCGAAGGCTTGACGTTGTTGCGCATGCCGCTCACCGTGTGGGGCATCGTGATGGCGACGGTGCTGGCGCTGCTCGCCTTCCCGGCGCTGTTCGTCTCCGGCGTGATGATGCTGCTCGACAAGACGCTGCACACGAGCTTCTTCATGCCTGCGGTGGTGTCGATGGGACAGCCGCTCGATTATCGCGGCGGCAGTCCGCTGCTGTTTCAGCATCTCTTCTGGTTCTTCGGCCACCCCGAGGTCTACATCGTCGCGTTGCCTGCGTTCGGCATCGTGTCCGATCTCATCAGCGTTCACGCGCGCAAGAACATCTTCGGCTACCGCATGATGGTCTGGGCGATTCTCGCCATCGGCGTGCTGTCGTTCGTCGTGTGGGCGCACCACATGTTCATCAGTGGCATGAATCCGTACTTCGGATTTCTGTTTGCGACGACCACGCTCATCATCGCGATCCCGACTGCGATCAAGGTCTACAACTGGGTACTCACGCTCTGGCGTGGCGACATCCATCTGACCGTACCGATGCTGTTCGCCATCGGCTTCATCAGCACGTTCGTGATCGGTGGACTGACCGGGCTGTTCCTCGGCAACGTGAGTGTGGACATGCCGCTGTCGAACACCTATTTCGTCGTCGCGCACTTTCACATGGTGATGGGCGTCGCCCCCTTGCTGGTGGTCTTCGGCGGGATCTACCACTGGTATCCGCTGGTCACCGGCAGACGGCTGAACGACCGCCTCGGTCAGTGGCACTTCTGGATCACGTTTCTTGGCACTTACGCGATCTTTTTCCCGATGCATTACCTCGGCATTCTCGGCATGCCGCGACGCTACTACGAGTTCCAGAACTACAGCTTCATCCCCGAGTCCGCGCACACGATGAACACCTACATCTCGGTCGCCGCGTTCTTCGTCGCGTTGGGGCAGTTGTTGTTCCTGTTCAACCTCGCGTGGAGTGTGCGACACGGCAAACCGGCCGGTCTGAATCCGTGGCGCGCGGCGTCGCTCGAATGGCAGACACCGCATGCGCCACCCGGCCACGGCAACTGGGGCGCGGTGTTGCCGACGACATATCGCTGGCCCTATGAATACAGCGTGCCGGGCGACATCGACGATTTCGTGCCGCAGAATCTCGCCCCCGATCCGCGACGTCCCGCCACGCTGGTGGATGGCGACTCGGCGGCGCTGCACGGCGGTGGCGGCAAAGCACCGCCTTCGCCCGATGCCCCGAAAGGAGCGACACCATGAGGCCCGTTCCGTCGTGGCCGCCGATGCCACCCGATGGCATTCCCGGCGGCGTTCCCGTGATGCAACCGCGTCGACGTGCGGCGTCGCAGGTGGCGCTCTGGTGGCTCATGGGCGTGATCGGCATGTTGTTTGCGCTGATGCTCGTGGCGTACGTCATGCGCATGAGCCTTGGCGACTGGCGTCCGTTGCCGCCCGTCAATGCGCTGTGGGTCAACACAGGCGTGCTGGCGGCGGCGTGCATCGTGATGCAGTCGGCAGCGTCGCAGGCAAAGCGAGGTGAACTACGACGCTCGCGGCGCGACTGGGCACTCGCCGGTGCGCTCGCACTCGCGTTCATTGCCGGACAACTCTGGGTATGGCGCGATCTCGCGTTGCGTCGCTACGGCGTGTCGGGCAACCCGGCCAACAGCTTCTTCTTCCTGCTGACAGGGCTGCACGCGCTGCATCTGATCGGCGGTGTGGTGGCGTGGGCGTTGCTGGTTCCGCGTCGTGTGACGCACGCCACACGGGCCAGACGTCTCTCGCTCACCGCACAGTACTGGCATTTCCTGTTTGTGTTGTGGGTGGTGCTGTTCGCGGCCATCGTCAATCTCACGCCGGAGATCGCGCAGCGTCTGTGCGGCACCGGCGTTGCGCCGTAAGTCCATACATCGGCCCGGCCAGGAGACGCCCCGTGAATACGCCATCGTCCACCCCATCCTCCGCTGCGTCTGCCATCACACCGCCTGACGGCTGGCGCGGCGTCGTCACCGACTGGTCCGGCGACCGCGCCACGTTCCGTGTGCCGTGGGGCAAGGCGATGATGTGGATCTTCCTGCTCTCGGACACCTTTGTGTTCAGCAGCTTCCTGATCGGCTACATGACGGTGCGCATGTCGACTACTGCACCGTGGCCGAATCCGGCGGAGATCTTTGCGCTCAACGTGGGCGGACATCCGGTGCCGCTCCTGCTCATTGCGATCATGACGTTCGTGCTCATCACGAGCAGCGGCACGATGGCGATGGCGGTGAATTACGCCTACCGGCGCGACCGCGACAAGACCGCAGCGTGCATTCTCGCGACGGCGTATTTCGGCATCGCCTTCGTCGGCATGCAAGCCTTCGAATGGACGAACCTGATCGTGCACGAAGGCATTCGTCCGTGGGGCAATTCGATGGGGGCGGCGCAGTTCGGCGCGTGCTTCTTCATGATCACGGGGTTTCACGGGCTGCATGTCAGCGCGGGCGTGATCTATTTGCTGACCGTCATGCGTAAAGTGCTCAACGGCACGCTGGAGCGACGCGGCAATTACGAACTGGTGGAGATCGCGGGCCTGTACTGGCACTTCGTCGATCTCGTGTGGGTGTTCATCTTTGCGCTGTTTTATCTCTGGTAGGAGGCGCGATGGAATCCTCTGCGGCAGCGACGCAAAGTGCCGGTCACACCGGCCAACAACACGCAGTCGGCCTCTACCTGAAGGTATGGGGGCTGTTGTTCGTGCTCTCGACGTTCTCGTATCTCGTCGACTACGCGAATCTCCAGGGCTATCTGCGATGGGGATTGATTCTCGCGCTGATGATCGCCAAGGCGGGTCTCATCGTCGCGGTGTTCATGCACATGCGATGGGAGCGGCTCGCGCTCGTCTACGCCATTCTGATTCCGCCGTTGGCGCTGCTAGTGCTGATGTCGCTGATGGCGTCGGAGGCGGACTTCACGTTCGTCACGCGGCTGGCGCACTTTCACTGAGTGGCATAGCGATTCGTTAGCGACGTCGGCAACGTCGGCGCCTCACAGCAATTCCACCAACCGCCGGTCGCTCTTCTGACAGTACTCCGCACATGCGGCACGCGCGGCGGTGCCCGCACCGTGCACGAACAGCGGCGCATCGGCACGGCGCGACATCGACACCACGATGGACGGCGGCGCTGGCTGCAAGGGCAACTCGACGACTTCCCCGTTGGCGATCAACGCGTCGACGAACAGACGCGGAATTGCGGCGACGCCGAACCCGTCGCGCACCAGTTGCACGATCACGGCAATCGACGGCGAGCCGGTAATGCGCGTCTCGGACAGCGGCACGCCGTGCACGCCGGCCAGCTTGGCCACGATGTCTTCCAGCGCGCGATGCGGCGCGGTCCCGCGTCCGTAGGTCAGGATTGGATGCTGTAAGACTTGCTTCGCGAGCCCGCTGCGCGTGTTCGGAAACATCCCCTTGCGCGCAATCCAGTGCACCGGATAGTTGGCGAGTGCGTTGCACACCACGCTGCTGTCGTCGCTGCCTTCCACACGAATGATGAGGTCGAGTTCGTCGGCCATGAGACGCCGCTGCAACTGCACGGAGACGTCGACCGTCAGCTCGACTTCGAGCGTCGGATAGTCGGCGGCGAGGCGTCGCAGATAGTTCGGCAGCCAGCTGTGCACGACCGTCTCGATCACCCCCAGACGCAGCCGTCCTCGCAACGTGCTTTCCCCGGACGCCGCCGCCTGCAAACGACGCGCAGCCTCCACCACCGCCTTCGCATAGCCCAGCAGGTATTCCCCGTTCGGTGTGAGTCGAAACTCGCGGCTGTCGCGGTCGACAAGCTCGGTCTTCAACTCCTCTTCCAGCACCTTGAGCCGCTGCGAGATGGCCGCAGGCGTCGCATGCAACGCCGTGGCCGTTGCGCGAAAGTTGCGCAGCTTGGCGAGCGTGACGAAGGTTTCGAGAAAGCGCGTGTTCATGGGGCTCCGTGAGCGTCGATGGACCGGGAGGGGGCGGGAAGCGGCCCAAAGTCTGCGACGCAAGGTGTGCAGTGTGCTGAACGGTGCAGTGAAAATAAATGCAACGGACCTCGGGAAAACCCCCGAGGTCGTTAAGAAATTTTATACACAGAGGCGAACAAAAACTCGTTAGCGGCAACTTTTTTTTCTTCCTATGCTTCTCCCATCCGATGCCGCATT
The DNA here is from genome assembly GCF_024704525.1 of Pandoraea commovens. Lineage (NCBI taxonomy): Bacteria > Pseudomonadati > Pseudomonadota > Betaproteobacteria > Burkholderiales > Burkholderiaceae > Pandoraea > Pandoraea commovens. Next base: position 5,695,181 of record NZ_CP102780.1, on the reverse strand, counting down.
GGCGTCTCCCCCTCAAGCTGGATCTGCCATGAACCACCGAGCCACCCCGCACGACTTCACTTCGCAACGCGACACCATTACGCCATACGAATTTCGTCAGGCCGTGCGCTCGGCGCAGTTCCGTGGGCCGACCGCTGGCTATTGCGGCGACTTTGCACAGGCGAATCTCGCTATCGTGCCGGTAGCGCATGCGCACGATTTCCTGCGCTTCTGCCAGAGCAATCCGAAGGCGTGTCCGCTGCTGGGCGTTGGTGAGCCCGGACAATGGCACGTGCCCGCGCTGGGCCGCGAAGTCGATATCCGCACCGACGTGCCGGGCTACAACGTCTATCGCGACGGCAAGCTCGACGCCCAGGTCGATAACCTCGCCGAGTTCTGGCAGAGCGACTTCGTGGTGTTCGCCATTGGCTGCTCGTTCTCGTTCGAGGACATGCTGGCCAAGGCGGGCATTCCACTGCGTCACGTGGATGAGGGCCGCAACGTGCCGATGTACCGCACCAACATCGCGAATCAGCGCGCCGGTAAGTTCGGTGGCGAACTGGTCGTGTCGATGCGGCCGATGAAGGGCGCAGACGCCATTCGCGCTGTCCAGATCACGAGCCGCTTTCCCGGCGTGCACGGCGCGCCGATCCATATCGGCGACCCGTCGGCGCTGGGCATTGCGGACTTGGCGAAACCGGACTTCGGCGACGCCGTGACGATTCGCGACGGTGAGCTGCCTGTGTACTGGGCTTGTGGCGTCACGCCGCAAACGGCGCTCATGGGCGCAAAGCTGCCGCTCGCGATCGGGCATCGTCCCGGCTACATGCTGATGACGGATATCACGAACGCGTCGCTGGCCGTCTTCTGAAGTCATTCAGGACCCGCAATACCCGCATCACTCGCACCACCCGGCATTAACGAATCAGCAAAAGAACCGCGCCATAAAAGGCTGCGGCGGGAGAGGTATTGCCCGCCGGTGACGACTTACGCCTGTCGGATGAGCGCGGCCCGAGTGCATCACACGGCAAGTCAGGACATCACCGGAGTCTTATTCTCATGGAAAGCAAAACCCCCCTCGCGCCCCCCGTAGGCACAGATTCCTCTGCGCCCGCCGAAGCGGGCGGTAGCCTGTTCGGCTGGTACGGCGACGCCACACCGCGCGAGAAGCGCGCGTTCTGGAGCTGTAAGGTCGGCTACATGCTCGACGGCATGGACACCCAGATGCTGAGCTTCGTCATCCCGACGCTGATCGCCACGTGGGGCATCAGCCTCGCCGACGCGGGCTTCATCGGCACACTCACGCTGCTTGCCTCGGCCCTCGGCGGCTGGGTCGCGGGCATCCTCTCGGATCGCATCGGCCGCGTGCGCACGCTGCAACTCACGGTGCTGTGGTTCGCCGTGTTCACCGGGCTGTGCGGCCTCGCACAGAACTACCATCAACTGCTCGCCGCGCGTGCGCTCATGGGCTTCGGCTTCGGCGGCGAATGGACGGCGGGCGCTGTGCTCATCGGCGAAGTCATCCGTGCTCGGGACCGCGGCAAAGCTGTGGGTCTCGTGCAATCGGGCTGGGCCATCGGTTGGGGGCTAACGGCCATCCTTTACTCGGTGCTGTTCTCGCTGATGCCGGGCGAACTGGCATGGCGTGCGCTGTTCCTGATCGGGCTGCTGCCTGCACTGCTCGTGCTGTTCATCCGCCGCTATGTGCAGGAGCCGGAGGTGTACCAGAAGGAGAAGGCCAAGCAGACGAAGTCGGAAGACGCGCCCGGCATGACCGCCATCTTCAGCCCGGCGCTGCTCTCCACGACGATTCGCGCTGCATTGCTCACGACCGGCGCACAAGGTGGCTACTACGCCATCACGACCTGGCTGCCGACGTTCCTGAAGACGGAGCGCCACCTCACCGTGATGGGCACCGGCGGCTATCTCGCGATGATCATCTTCGGCTCGTGGGTCGGCTACCTCGCGAGTTCGTATCTGACGGACCGTCTTGGCCGTAAGCCGAACTTCATTCTGTTCGCTGTGGGCTCGATGGTGATTGCGTTCTCGTACACCTCGCTGCCGCTGACCGATAGCGCGATGTTCTGGCTCGGCTTCCCGCTCGGCTTCTTCGCATCGGGCATCTTCAGCGGCATGGGCGCGTTCCTGACCGAGTTGTTCCCCACGCGGGTTCGCGGCTCAGGGCAAGGCTTTTGCTACAACGTCGGCCGTGCCGTCGGCGCACTGTTCCCGTTCCTGATCGGCATGCTCTCGAAGGAATACGGCCTGGGCACGACCATCGGCATCTTCGCCGGTGTGGCCTACGGCGTGCTGATCATCGCAGCACTCACGCTGCCCGAGACGCGCGGTCGCGAACTCGAATCGCTTGAAACCACCACGCACTGATCGACTGACGCAAGGCGGTGCCCCGCGCACCGCCTGTCATCGCCACGTTATCGCCGCGTTATCGCTTCTCGCCTGATCCCCTGACTGACACCCCCCGTTTTGCGAATGACATCATGACGAACGCTCTCACGCCCTCCGCCCAAAACCGCGCACCCGCGCATCAGACCGCGTCGCGCTGGCAGTTCTGGATCGACCGTGGCGGCACCTTCACCGATATCGTGGCGCGCCGCCCGGACGGCACGCTCGTCACGCACAAGTTGCTCTCGGAGAACCCGGAGCAGTACCGCGACGCAGCCGTCGCGGGCATCCGGCACCTGCTGGGGCTGAGCGCCGACGAGCCGATCACGCCCGATCTCGTCGATATGGTGAAGATGGGCACGACCGTGGCGACCAACGCCTTGCTCGAACGCAAGGGCGAACCGCTGGCGCTCGTCACGACGCACGGCTTTCGCGACGCACTGCGCATCGCGTATCAGAATCGCCCGCGACTGTTCGATCTCGACATCGCACTGCCCGAAGCGCTGTACGCCGACGTCGTGGAAATCGACGAGCGTGTGGGTGCGCACGGCGAAGTCGTTCGCGAGCTGGATGTGGTGTCCGCCCGTAGTGCGCTCGAAGCGCTTTACGCGAAGGGTATCCGCGCGATGGCCATCGTGCTGATGCATGGCTACCGCTATCAGGCCCATGAGAAGACGCTCGCCGCGATGGCGCGCGACATCGGCTTCACGCAAGTCTCCGTCTCACACGAAGTCTCGCCGCTGATGAAGCTGGTCTCGCGCGGCGACACCACCGTGGTGGACGCGTATCTGTCGCCGATCCTGCGCCGGTACGTCGAACAGGTGGCGAAGGAAATGCCGGGCGTGAATCTGCAATTCATGCAGAGCAGCGGTGGCCTCACGCGCGCCGACAACTTCCAGGGCAAGGACGCGATTCTTTCCGGTCCCGCAGGCGGCATCGTCGGCATGGTACGTGCGTCGAGCGCAGCGGGCTTCGAGCGCGTGATCGGCTTCGACATGGGCGGCACGTCGACGGACGTCTCGCACTACAACGGCGAGTTCGAGCGCGTGTTCGAGACGCAGGTCGCCGGGGTGCGCATGCGTGCGCCGATGATGAGCATCCACACGGTGGCGGCGGGTGGCGGCTCGGTGCTGTCGTTCGACGGCACGCGCCTGCGCGTTGGGCCGGAGTCGGCGGGCGCGAACCCCGGTCCGGCGGCGTATCGTCGCGGTGGCCCGCTCGCGGTCACGGACTGCAACGTCATGCTCGGGAAGATTCAACCCGCGCACTTCCCGAAGGTCTTCGGTCCGCACGCCAACGAACCGCTCGACCGCGACGTCGTGGTCGCGAAGTTCACGGCACTGGCCGCCGAGATCGAGAAGGCGACGGGCCGCCGTCAGACCCCCGAAGCGCTCGCCGAGGGCTTCCTCGACATCGCCATCGGCGCGATGGCCAACGCCATCAAGAAAATCTCCGTGCAGCGCGGTCACGACGTGAGCCGCTATGTGCTGACGACGTTCGGCGGCGCGGGCGGTCAGCACGCATGCGGTGTGGCCGACGCGCTCGGCATGACCCAGGTCTTCGCTCATCCGCTCGCGGGCGTGCTGTCGGCCTACGGCATGGGGCTGGCCGACCAGACGGCGATGCGCGAACGCATGATCGAAGCGCCGCTAGCTGATGACGGTCTTGTGGCCCTCGAAGACGCGCTCGGCGCGCTGGCCGACGATGCGGTGAATGCGCTCCTGTCGCAGGGCGTGCCACCGTCGCGTATCGAGACGGTGCGCCGCGTGCACGTGCGTTATGCGGGCACGGACTCGGCCATCGCCGTGCCGTTCGGCAGCGCGGCGCAGATGCGCGACGCGTTCGAAGCCGCGTACCGTCAGCGCTATTCGTTCCTGATGGACGGGGCGGCGCTGATCGTCGAAGTGGCATCGGTCGAGGCCATCGGACTGTCGGATGCGCCGGTCGACATTGCCCCGCTCGAAGCACGCACGTCCGGTGCGCCGCAAGCCATCGATCAGGTGAAGCTCTACGCCGCTGGCACGTGGCACGACGCGGCGCTGTTCGAGCGCGACACGCTGCTCGCGGGCGACACCCTCGACGGTCCCGCCATCGTGGCGGAGAAGAGCGGCACGACGGTCGTGGAGCCGGGCTGGCAGGCGCAGATGACCGGGCAGGGCAACCTCGTGCTCACGCGCGTGGTGCCCCGGGAGACACAGCGCGGACTCGGCACGCAGGCCGATCCGGTGCGCCTTGAAATCTTCAACAATCTCTTCATGTCGATTGCCGAGCAGATGGGGTTGCGTCTGCAAAACACGGCGTACTCGGTGAACATCAAGGAGCGTCTGGACTTCTCGTGCGCGCTGTTCGACCGTGACGGCAACCTCATCGCCAACGCACCGCACATGCCGGTCCATCTGGGATCGATGGGCGAGAGCATCAAGACGGTGATCGAGCGCAATCGCGGGCGCATGCGCGAGGGCGACGTCTTCATGCTTAACGACCCGTATCACGGCGGTACGCACTTGCCGGACGTCACCGTCATCACGCCGGTGTTCGTCAAAGATGACGACGGTGCATCGGGTTCACGTGTGGCGGAGCCGCTGTTCTACGTCGGATCGCGTGGCCATCACGCGGATATCGGCGGGATCACGCCGGGCTCGATGCCGCCGGATTCCACGCACGTCGAAGAAGAGGGCGTGCTGATCGACAACTGGCAACTCGTGGCCGCAGGCGAGCTGAGCGACCGTGAGACACGCGAGCTGCTCGGCGGCGCACGCTACCCGGCGCGCAACATCGACCAGAACATGGCCGATCTGCGCGCGCAGGTGGCGGCGAACCAGAAGGGCGTGGACGAGCTGCGCCGCATGGTGAACGACTTCGGGCGCGACGTCGTACTCGCGTACATGGGGCACGTTCAGGACAACGCCGAAGCGGCGGTGCGTCGCGTGATCGGAGCGCTGGGCGACGGGCACTACCGCTATCCGCTCGACAACGGGGCGGTCATCGACGTGACGATTCGTGTCGATCAGGCGTCGAGAAGCGCCACCATCGATTTCACCGGTACGTCGGCGCAACTGCCGAACAACTTCAACGCCCCGCGTGCGGTGTGCATGGCGGCGGTGCTGTACGTCTTCCGCACACTTGTGGACGACGACATCCCGCTCAACGCAGGCTGTCTGAAACCGCTCACGGTGATCGTGCCGGAGGGGTCGATGCTCAACCCCGTGTATCCGGCGGCAGTGGTGTCGGGCAACGTGGAGACGTCGTCGGCGATCACCAACGCGCTTTATGGTGCGCTCGGCAGCGTGGCTTCGAGCCAGGGCACGATGAACAACTTCACCTTCGGCAACGAGACGTACCAGTACTACGAGACCATCTCGGGCGGCAGCGGGGCGGGCAACGGCTTCAACGGTTCGGATGCTGTGCAGACGCACATGACGAACTCGCGTCTGACCGATCCGGAAGTGCTGGAGTGGCGCTATCCGGTGCGTCTCGAGAGTCATCGCATTCGTGCGGGGTCGGGCGGCAGCGGACGCTGGCAAGGCGGTAACGGCGCGGTGCGACGCATTCGCTTCCTCACACCGATGACGGCGTCGATTCTCTCCAACAATCGTGTGCACGCACCGTTCGGTGCACAGGGCGGTGGGACGGGCGCTCTGGGTGCCAACTACGTTGAACGCGTAGACGGTTCGCGCGAGGAGTTGGCACACATCGGACGCACGCAGATGCAGCCGGGCGACATCTTTGTCGTGGAGACGCCGGGAGGCGGTGGCTTCGGGCAGGCGTGAAGCCGAAGGCTCGATCTAAAGTCGCGTGACCGGAACGTCCCGCCGGATAAGGGGCTGCGCATCGTGCAACGCGATGCGCGTAACCGCTTCGTCACTGGGAAATGACTGAAGTGAGACCGGTTCCCGGAAGGGATTGCGGGCTTTGCAAAGGCGCACCATGAGGACCTCCGTACGATGCCGTTGTCGTGATGACAACCGCTACGAAACGTACGGAGGTGCCCTGAAATGTCCCAGATGTCCGCAACACCCCAAGAGCCGAACGCTCTGAACGCCACTGAGGCGACGTCCTCTTCCCCGCTCCCGGAAACGCATGACCCCGATGCCCTGCTCGCGCAGTACGAGCGCGCTTGTGGCGAAATCCAGATGGCCGGTCGCAAGCTGGCACGTCAGACGCTCGACTATCAGACAGTACTCGACGAGATCGAGCGGATGGAAAAGGCTGGGACACCGCAGGCGACGGACAAGCTTGCCCGTCTCGATGCCCTCCTCGACAGCGAAGCATTTCAGCGCGAAGCGCGCGAGATCGAACGCATGGCCGTCGCTCTGGCCGGTGTGATCGAACGGTTGAACGCCGAGGTGCCCGCGACGGACGCTGAAGCGGGGCGCGTTCCGGCGCGTAGCCGGGCGATGCATCGGACCTGCGCGTGACGGAGGCGACATGATCTATCGAACCATCGACATGCCCTCCACGCACCACGTGCCGCGACTGGGTGGCGCGTTTGCGCAGGGTGCGAGTTCCGCATCGCAAAGCCGCGCAGGCGACAACCCGCTGTTGAGCACGATGCAGCGCGCAAGCGAGCAGATGGACGGCTTGCAGGTGCGCGTCGACGAATGGCTGGGCAAGGCGCGCGCCCGTTCGGCGAACGCTCGCGATGCCCGTAACTGGCTGACGTCGATTGACGAGATGCAGCGGCGCTTGCGCGCAGGCGAATCCACAGTGACTTTGCCGGATGGATTGCGTGAGTTTGTGGTGCGCAACGCGCTGATGTCGACGTCGCCCGCGTCGGGTGCGCTTGGCACCGCCGCCCTGGCCAGCCTCAGGGCCAGCGTGCAGTCGATGGCGTCGGGCGCGAGCGAGTCGACCACCGTCGAACAGATCGAACTCAAGCAGTTTCTGTCGCGCTACGAGAACGCGCTGACGTTGAGCAACGCGGTCATCGTCAAGTTGCGCGACATCATGAGCAAGATCACCAGCAGCCTCTGACGGCTGTCTTTAACTTCACGTCTCATCTCTGTCTGCCTCCCTCATATCTAATCGAATTCAGGAACGACCTCATGACTTCAATCCAATCGAACGCGTATCGCTACGGCGCGTCGGCCTCGCAGCAGATGTCGCCGGACGTCACGCTGACGTCCGCGCGCACCGTCGACATTCACTCGCTGTTGCTGGCGCACGCCGCCACGCTCATGCAGGCCAGCGGCGGCGACGCCAAGCTGAAGATCGACTCGATGCGCGCGCGTCAGGCGCACGGTCGCGAGGCGCGCGATGTGGCGAATCAGATCGAGACGCTCATCAACAAGCTCGGCACCAGCACGACGGCAACGACCAAAGTCGGCGATGGTATCCGTGAATTTTTCGACAAGCACGACCTCAAGATCAGCATCGACGACAGTGGCACGAAGAAGACGCTAATGGACTGGGAGTCGCGCAGCAAGAAGATCGGCGAGGACGGTTATTCAGGACCGTCAGGGTCGTCGGGCGACTACCGCGCCGACCATCTGCGCGCGCTCAAGGCAGCAGCGGACAGCCGGGGTGAAGAAGCGACCGACAGCCGCACCATCGAGAACATCGAAATCAACAAGTTCCTGCAGGAATACAACGGCGTCTCGACGCTCGCCAACACGATCATCAGTTCGCGCGGGCAGCAGCTCAATCAGATCAACGGCTCGATGCGCTCGTGAACGCTTCTTCATTGACGTCCTCGGCGCAGGCGTGTGAGACGCATGACGCGTCAGCCGCCGACGCAGCGGCGATCTTCTCGCGCTTCTTCGAGCGGGGCGGCGCGCTGCGCATGCTTGCGGATCTGGACGAAGGCGATCTGGCGTGTGTTCGTGCGTACGCGCTTCAGCGCTTCAAGGAAGGCGAGATCGCGGCCGCCCAGCGCGTCTATTTCATGCTCGCCACGCTCGACCAATGGTCGTTCGACGACTGGTTCGGTCTTGGCCTGTGCTATCAGCGACTCGGCCAGCACGACGACGCGCTGCCGTGCTTCGCCAAGGCCGGTGTGATCCGCGCGGCAGACCCACGCCCGTCGTATCTGGCGGGCATGAGTTACGAGAGCGTGGGCAATGCGTCTTACGCGACGAAGGCCTACCTCGCGACGCTGAGGCTTTGCGGCGAGAACGCGCAACATCGCAAGCTCGCACATTCGGCGCGCGCCCGGTGCGACGCGCTGTCAACTTCTCCATCGAAAGGAAACACATGACTGTGATTGGCGCAGTAGGCGCGGCATACCGTCCGTCATCCCTGGGTGATGTTCGGGAGCCAACGAAGCAGCGCACGGACACGCCCGCGCCGCATGCCGTGCGAAACGACAAGATGTCCGACGATTGGCTCGCGTTGGAAGACTTCCTTCCCGATGCGACCGACGCCGGGGCGTGGCAAGACGCGGAGGGTGCGTTTGCTCGCTTGCTGCAACGCCTGTACTCGCTGGGCAATGCGATGGCGGCGGACGGCATGCGTCCCTCATCGCAGTTCGGTGTGACCGATCTGGCGAGTCTCGAAACGCTCGATCCGTCCACACTCGTGATGGTGGCGTCGATGATATCGATGCAAGCGATGGGCGACACGGCGAAGTCGACACAGAAGGCGTTGGAGCTGCTGGCGGAGCGTCAGGACAAGCTGCGGCAGGAAGACCTCCAGAAATTCCGCGAGCAGATGGACGCCGCCACGAAAGACGCCGACAAGGCGCGCAAGGGCGGCATCTTCGGTGTGATCTTCGACTGGGTCGTTGCGGCGATCGATGTCGTTGTCGGCGCCGTCAAGGTCGTGACCGGCGTGCTGACGATGAACCCGCTGATGATTGCAGGCGGTATTGCGGACGTCGGCGCGGGCGTTGCGGGCATCGGCGCGGCGGTCTACAAAACGATGGCGCTCGTCGACCCGAAGAACGCCGAGAAGTACGAGGCGGAAGCGACGAAGTGGGGTTACGCGCAGATGGCGTTTCAGGCGCTTGGGATGATCGTTGGCTTCGGTACGTCGGTGCGCGGATTCATGGCATCTCGCTCGGTGACGAAGACTGCCACGCGTGTGATGAAGGGCGGCGCGGGCGACGCGCTCACGAAAGCGGTGAAGGCGGGTGACGACGCAGCGATTGGCGCGATCAAACAGCGTGTCGTCTCCGAGGTCTCGTATCAGGTCGGTATGGAAGTCGGCAAACGCGTCGGCAAGTCGCTCGCGCAGAACGGCACGCGCACTGCGCGCAATCTGGTCAAGCGCGGCTTTAACCGCATGGCCGAGCAATTCACGCAGGAGATGGTCGAGCGGATGGTGTCGCGGTCGTTCGACAACGTCGTCAAGTCGACGGGCAAGCAAGTGGCCAAGGGCGCACGCGTGACGGCGACCGATGTGACGAAGTCGTTCGGCAAGCAGATCGGCTCGCAGGGACGTCGCGCCATCGTGCGTGGCATGTGGTCGCTCTCCGGTGTGATTCGCGGTGGCGTGGTCGGCGCGCGCGAGATCACGGCGGGCGCGATCGGCATTCAGCGCGCGAAGCTGCAACGCCAGGCGCGCGACATGGGAACGGAAATGATGTGGTTGCAGTTCCTGATGGAGCTCAACGGCGACGACAAGAAGCGTGTCGCCAAACGCATGGAGACGTTGTCGGCGCAGCAGGGCGAGATCGCAGAATCGGCCAGCGACGCGGTGACCAAGACGGGCGCTGTGCGCATTCGCATCGCTGCCTCGATGGCGTGAGCGGTGCGTGTTATCGATCATCGACGCGGCTTCGGTCGCGTCTTCCAAAAAGGGGTACATAAATGGCAGGTATAGCAACGACGACGTCGTGGCAGACCACGGCGCAGAGTGAGCGCAGCGCGTGGGTGTCTGATGTTCGGATGCCGGATCGTGGCGGACGTGCCGTCGACGGACTGGTGACGCTCATGCAACTGGTGAAGCTGATGATGGAAATTCGCGTCGGCGAGCGCAACACAGATCAGTCGTACCGATCACGTCACGACGTGATGCTGTTCGCGAGAGGCGTGGCGGCGCGCGACGAGAAATATCGCGCCAACAAGAAGCACTACGAGTCTGCGATGACCTCCGCTGGCGGGTCGCTCTTCACGGGCTTCATGTCGCTCGGCGGCAGTGTGATCGGTGCGCGCTACGGCATGCGCGACAAGATGGAGATCGGGCAGATGTTCGGTGGTGTGGTGAGCGGCGTCGGACAGTTCGGAAAACCGGCGTTCGAGTTTGCGGCCGCCGACCTATCGAACCGGGGACGCGATAACGAGGTGGTCGGCGAGTTCGCCACCGGACTGACCGACGAGACGCGCAAGAGCAACGACCGTTTGCGTCAGCGTATCGATGCGGCGAGCGGTGAGTTGCGCGAGGTCACGCGTCAGTTGTACGGCCTCGCAGGGCAACATCTCACCAAGCTTTACGAAGCCATCCGCTAACTCAGCCAGTGACTTATCCAGTGACCCATTCATGACAGTCTGCGAGCGCGCCGTTGCGGCATTTTTCAGGACTCACCGTTTCACGGCGCGCGCGGAGGTCTGCGAACGCATGCACATTACTCTGGGACAACGCGTCGAGAACGGCGAGTTGTCCCTTTGTCATCGTCTCGACAAAGTCGCTGCGGGCTACGTGCTGACGATTACCGATTTCCGGCTGGATGCCGATGCGCGGTCAAGCGATCAGGCGGTGAGGCGATTCTGTCAGCTGATCCGTACGTTGTTGCGAACGGTGCCGCATCTGAGCTACGTGCGCGGGATGATTCTGCCGGGCGTGAGCGACGCGCATCTGCGTGAAGTGAGGCTTCGGTTGGGCGCGATTCTGGAGCGCGAAGGCGCATTCTGGCGCGACGAGGACGGCGATCGCTGGCTGGTGTTCTGCCGCGATCATCAAGGGGTTCCGACGCGTCGCATGTCCGCTCGCGACACGTCGTCGTCTTCATCTCCGGTAGCTTACGGCAACATGCCGAGCACACGCCACCACACATAGTCCAACGGGAAAAGCAGCACGAGCGAGATGACCGTCATCACGACGGTCAGCCGTGTGCCGTCGCGCATGCCGACGCCGCCGAGGTGCATCGCAATCATCATCGGCGGGCTTTGATACGGCAACAACACCGTGGAGAACACCGGCACCTGAAGCATCAGGACGGTGTAGAGCGGCAGGCCGCTCGCTGTGGAGAGCTGACCCGCGAGCGGTGTGAGTACGGCGGGCAGACCGGGCAGGGTCGCCACAAGCCCGATGGCCGCGCCGATGGCGATGAGCCATGCAGCATTGATGACCGGCGTGCCGGGCACCATGCCCACGGCGTCCAGACATAGCCGCGCAACTTTCTCTCCCAGTCCGCTATCCGCGACGACGGCGCCTACCCCGAGGAACCCTGCGACGTAGATGAGCGGTGTGATCTGCATCTGATCGGTGAAGGTTTTCGGCGTCACGATATGAATCGCGGGCAGCAGACAAATGATCGCAGCAGCCACGGAGATCCACGCGGGGGAGATGCCGTGCCATGCGTCCGTCGCAAAGCCCGCGAGCGCAAGCGCCAGCAGAATGGACAGATGGCGGGCGTCGTTCGTCAGCGCAGGCGGGGTCGTGGTGGATGTGTTCGTGAGCGGACCGTCGTCCGGAAACAGACGACAGACGACCCACACGAGAATGACTGCCTTGAGTGCTCCGAGCACAGGAAAGTGCAGCAGCAGATACGGCGCGTAATGCAGCTTCACGCCATAGAAGGCGTCGGCCGCGCCCATCAGCACGCTGTTCGGAATGTTCGCGGGAAGGATCGTCGTCGGTGGCATGTAGCTCGCGGCGGCGACCATCATCACGAGGCCGGTGCGTCCGCGTCGCCCTTCGGTGAGACCGATGCGATCCGCGAGCGCGAGCACGATGGGGATGAGCAGCAGAATGCGGCCAGTGGTCGAGGGCATCACGAAGGCGAGGCCGACGGCGGCCACCATGACGGACGCGACATAGCGGGGGTACGTCGGACGCTTGAGCGCGAACACCGTGGACGCAAGTCGCGAACCGAGCCCGGTCGTGCGCACGGCCAGCCCGGTGACGGCACCGCCGAAGACGAGCCACCATGCGGCGGAATGGAAACCGGCAAAGATGACTTCGGGCTTCGCGACGTGTAGCAGCGTTGCGAGCAGGAAGAAGGTCAACGTAGTGACGGGTTCGGGGAACAGACCGAACGCCCACGCGCCAATGGTGAAGAGCACGAGGACAGCCGCTTGCGCCGCCGTGGGCGATAGCCCGAGCGTTGTACTTCCGTGACTCGCAGCCCACAGCGCGAGTGCGAGAAGCGCGAACGCGGCGTAACCGCCGAGCGCCCGCAACCGGGCGCGCAATCGTTCGCGACGCAAGAGGTTCGAAGCGTGCAGTGTCTCCGACGAAACCGTTTCGTTCATGGCGCTTGTCGTTTTGATGATGGGCCAGAACAGCGATCTTACATGGTTCGGTCTATGGGATGGTGCGACTACAATACGGGCATCCCTTCAGAAGCAAATTCAGACGTTGGAAACGAACGAAGTCGCAATCGTCACCGCACCGAAGCCCTGGTATCTCTATTTGCTGGAGTGTGCCGGTGGACGCATTTACACGGGGATCACGGTCGACGTGGAGGCGCGTTATGCGGCGCATGTGGCGGGGAAGGGGGCGCGCTTCACGCGGGCGTATCCGCCGTCACGGGTGTTGCTCTCACTGTCGTTTGCCGACCGGTCGACGGCCTCGCGTGCCGAGTACCGCATCAAGCAATTGAGTGCGTCGCAGAAACGCGGCCTGATTGCGGGGACGTACGTCTGCGACTTCTCAGATTTCCTCAGCGACGCCCCCGTCGCCGAGTCATCCCTCAAGGCACCAGACGCGCCTGTCGAATGATGCGTCGCACGTCGCGTTGCAGCGCACCGAACTGGCCGCGCGACGGAATCGGCGAAACCACCAGCGCCCAACTGTCACCCGGCACGGTCTTTTCCACCACGGTGTAATAGGTCGACTGCGTGCGGAAGAAGTCGGCGATGCCGTCGTGACTGATGCGATAGCTTCGATCCCCGGCCCCCGGCAGCAGGAACACGCCGAGCGTGTAATACACATCGCGATCTGAATTCACCGGCCCCGACTGCTTATCGAGCAACAATGTGCGCAGCGTCTTCTCCGTGAGCAGACTCGGGTGACGGACGTCGAACACGCGCCACACTTTGAGCAACGCGCCCGTCGACATCTGCCAGCCCGCGAACGGTGCAAGCAGACGCCAGCTTTCGGGCAGCTTCGCATCCGTCACGCCCAGCGGCGCGAAGATGTTCTTCTCGCAGAAGTCCTTGTAATCCTCGCCGGACACCGCCTCGATCACCATCCCGAGCAACAGATACGAGACGTTCGAATAGACGAAGTCCGAGCGGCCCGTCGAATGGCTGGCCTCGCCCGCATCCAGATAGTTGAAGAAGTCGGCGCTACCGCCCACACGACGGATCGCCAGCCCGCTGAACAGACCGTTGACCGGATCGTTGAAACCGTTCGTTGCGAGCCCCGCGCGGTGGGCGAGCAGGCGTCGCACCGTCAGATCGCGTAACGACGGGTCGAGCGGCTTGCCGTGTTCCTTTGCGTAGTCGGTGAGCAGATCGCTGAGTTTGGCGTCGAGCGACAACTTGCCTTGCTGTACCAGCAGCGCGATCCCGATAGCCGTCACCGACTTCGACAGGCTCGCGACGGGCAGCAATTGCTGGACTTCGTCGCCCGGCGTGGCGGCTTCGAGCGCGACGCCGCCGTCCGACTCGGTGCGCAGCCAGACATGCGAGAGGTTGTAGCGCTCCTTGATCTGCGCGACACCCTGCGCGATGGTCGACTGACCGATCGGCACGGCGGGCTTGATCGGCGTGACCGCGCCCGATGATGGCAGGGCGACGACCGCACCGGTGGCGGATGCGGCGGACGACGCGCTTGACGGCGTCTGGGCGAGCGCGTGACTCGCCGTCATCAGTGTGGCAGCGCCCAGCAGGATAGTCAGGACAACACGGCGTGCAGACGCGCCGGTACGCCCCATAGCCCGTGCCATGTCATGCCAATCGCCTGACATCGCCCATAGCTTTGTACAACGTGCCCCTGCTGCCGGACGGCTATGCCGTTCGACGTTCATTACTTAACTCCCCCCGCGCACAAAACTTCGAACCGCGAATCAACTCTCTTCGGAGTCGGAATGGTTCGGAGTGCGCACGTGCCGCTTTACGGCGATGTTCGAAATCGAAGTGTAGGAAAAACTTCGGGTAAATACCCAGCAAAACCTGCGCATTTTACATTAAGTTGCACATATCGCGCATTTCTGGCGATAGGTGGATGCAATCGGCCGGGCGAAGCCCCGTGCGACGGGCATGGCGCAGCGAACGTCACCGATATTGCGCTGCCGAAACTTCCTCATAACGTGAAGCATCGACCGCAGACGCCCGTCCGGCGGCGTTTTGCGGGCGTTCCGGCATCCTAAGTGAAGCCCTTGTCAGTGACGCACCGACAAGACCTGTTACGCATCGCGGTGTAAGCTATCTCCCAAGATTGACAGGCTCCGACTCGCCCACAGGCCTTAAGGGCGGCGTCCCGATGACGTCGTGCCGGCCGAAGGAACGACCGAAACATGACTGAACCGTCCCGTGCGCGCCCGAGCCGGCCCGCCGATCCAGCTTCCCCTGTGGCGCTTTCTCCGGCCACTGCCGGACACGGCGCTGCGGCCTCTGCCGCTGGCGGGGGTGACGGCAACCCGCCCGAATTACCCAGTGCTTCCTCCCCGTCGCCCGTCGAGGCCGCCTGGCAGGCCTTGCCTGCGCCCATCCGCCTGATCAGACGCTTTCCGTGGAGTGCGGCCCGCCCGTGGCTGATCGTCGCCGGTGTGTTGCTGCTTGGCCTGTTTGTCTTCGACGCGTTGCATCACATGTTGCGACACGTGCATTACGACAACGTGATCGCGGCCATTCACGCCACGCCGGTCACGCGCCTCGTGCTTGCCATGCTGGCAACGTTGGCGAGCTATGCGGCGCTCACCGGCTACGACATCTCTGGACTGGCGTTCGCCGGGGCGAAGGTGAAGCGCTCGACCGTCGTGCTGACGTCGTTCATCGCCTATGCGCTGGGCAACTCCGTCGGTCTGGGCGTGCTGACAGGCGGCACGGTGCGCATGCGGATGTACGCGGCAGCGGGCGTCGATGCCTCGAAGGTCGCGCAGGCCGTCGCGTTCAACGCCGGGGCGTTCGGTCTCGGGATGACGGTGTTCGGCTCGCTGGGGATGTTGTGGGGCGCGTCGCGCGTCTCGGCGCTGGTGCCGATTCCCGCGTGGATGTTGCAGGCCTTCGCGGTGCTGCTACTGGCGGGCGCGGCCGCGTTCCTCGTCCTGTGCGCCCGCAAACGCTCGGTCGCGATCTTCGGCCGCTGGTCGATGCCGTTGCCGCCGCTGCGCCTCGCGTTGCGTCAGTTGGTGATTTCCGCCGCCGACCTCGGCATGGCCGCCGCCGCGCTCTGGTGCCTGCTGCCCGCCGGTGTGGTCGATCTGCCGACGTTCGTCGTCTTCTACGCCATCGCGATGGCGCTCGGCGTGCTCAGCCACGTGCCGGGTGGCGTCGGCGTGTTCGAAGCGGTGATTCTGCTGGCGACGAACGGCCACGCACCGATCAGTCAGGTCGCGGGGGCGCTGGTGCTGTATCGCGGCATCTACTATCTGCTGCCACTGATCTTCGCCGCGTGCCTGCTCGCGGCGTTCGAATTGCGGCAGGGACCGGCCGCCCCGATCGGACGTGCCGCCGTGCGCCTTTTCCCCGGCTTGCTCGCGGCACTCACGCTCGTGGCCGGTGTGATGCTGCTGATCTCAGGGGTGACGCCTGCAACGCGCGATGCCGAGGACTTCCTGAGACGCCATGTGCCGCTGTTCCTCGTGGAGGTGTCGCACCTGCTGGGCAGCGTGGCGGGGCTGTCGATGCTGTTCCTCGCGCGCGGACTGCTGCACCGGCTCGACGCGGCGTGGTGGGGCTCGCTGGGCCTCACCGTCATCGCGGCGGTGCTGGCGATTCCGAAGGGCATCGCGCTGTCGGAATTCTTCGTGCTGGCCGTACTCGCGACCTTGCTGCTCGTCTCGCGCAAGCAGTTTGACCGGCGCTCGTCGCTATTCACGCAGTCGTTCGAACCGGGCTGGATCATCGCCGTGCTGTCGGTGCTGGGCGCGTGTACCTGGCTGATGTTCATGTCGTACCGACGCGTCGGTTACGCGAATCAACTCTGGTGGCAATTCACGTTCGACGGCGATGCGCCGCGCTCGATGCGTGCGCTGATGGTCGTCGCCGTAATCGGACTGGGGTTGTCGTTATGGCAATTGCTGCGGCAATCGCCGGGCGCGATGGTGCCCGCGACGGAAGACGAACTGGCGCGCGCGAAGGCCGTCATCCGCAAGCAACCTGCCGCCGACGCGTGCCTCGCGCTGATGGGCGACAAGAGCTTCCTGTTCTCACCGTCGGGTAACGCGTTCATCATGTACGCGAAGCATCGCCGCTCGTGGGTGTCGCTTTCGGACCCGGTCGGCGATCAGAAGGAATGGCCGGAGCTGATCTGGCGGTTTATCGAACTGGCCGATGCGCACGGTGGTCGCGCGGCGTTCTACAAGACGCGTCCGCAGGCGTTGCCGCTTTACATCGACGCAGGACTGCGCGCGTACAAACTGGGTGAGGAGGCGTTCGTCTCGCTGCCGGAGTTCGGTCTGCAAGGCGCGCGTCGTGCGAATCTGCGTCATGGTGTGACGCGCGGTGAGCGTGAAGGACTGACGCTGGAGATTGTGCCGCCGGAGAACGTTGCGCCTCATCTGGCGGAGATGCGGCTTGTGTCGAATGCGTGGCTTGCGCGTCAGCACACACGCGAGAAGGGCTTTTCGCTGGGGGCGTTCGACGATACGTACGTCGCGCGTCAGCCGGTAGCGCTCGTGCGGCGCGAAGACCGGCTCGTCGCGTTCGCCACGCTGATGTGCCCCGATGTGCAGCGCATCGAAGCGAGCATCGATCTGATGCGTCAGGTGCCCGATTCGCCACCGGGCACGATGGACTTCCTCTTCGCGAAACTGATGCTGCATTTCAAGGCGCAGGGCTATCAACGCTTCGGTCTGGGCATGGCGCCGATGTCGGGCATGGAGACGCATCAGCTTGCGCCGCGCTGGCACCGCTTCGGGCGGATGATGTTCGCGCACGGCGCGCGCTTCTACAACTTCCGGGGGCTGCGCAGCTTCAAGGACAAATTCGATCCGCAATGGGAGGCGCGCTATCTGATGACACCGGGCGGTATTGCACCGATGTTGACGCTGGCCGACGTCGCCGCGCTCGTGGGCGGTGGCTGGAAAGGGATGATTACGAAATGACAGGGAGCGCGATGGCGATGGATGGCAAGGGCGACGGCGGGCGAGCGGGATCGGTGAAACCGGACGTCGGACGCGCGCGCATGACGCGGGCTGCGCGGTATGCGGCGGCGCTCGCGATCACCGTGTCCGCCACTTGCGCGATAGCGCAGACGTCGAAGCCCGCCGAACCAGCAGCCAATGGCGGCAATCCATTGAACGTGCTCAAGCCCGCGCCGAAAGCCGGACCGGTGGCGCAATCGCGCGCCGCAGCGTCGAGCGTCCCCGCACCGGTCATGCCGCAGGCAGCAGCTGCGGCGGCTGGCGCGGCGGCCTTTCGTAGCGCCGGTAATGCAGGCTCGGGCGGCGCTGCCCCCGAGATCATGACGCACGGACGCTTCGAGAGCGTTCCCATTTTCCGGCCGGAGGGCGAACCCAACGCGACGGTGCTGTTCTTCTCCGACGACGACGGCTGGACGCCACGCGCCGAACGCATGGCCCGTGCGCTGGCCGACACCGGCGCGCTGGTCGCGGGCATCGACACCGCGCGGCTGATGGCGAACTACACCAAGGACGACATCGCGTGCGTCTACGCGGCGGGCGATCTCGATAATTTCGGCCGATGGGTCGAGGCCGCCGTCAAACTGCCGGGCTACACCCCGCCGATTCTCGTGGGCGACGGCGTGGGCGGCACGTTCGCGTACGCCATGCTCGCGCAGGCCGGTAGCGACACGTTCTCCGGCGCGTTGTCCGTCGACTTCTGTCCGGTGCTGCCGATGTCGCGCCCGCTGTGTCAGGGCGAAGGTGTGCATTTCGGGCGCGGCATCACACACACGCCGGGCGGCGCACCGATGCGTCTGTTACCCGCGCCGGTGATGAGCGCTCCGTGGCTGGCGATGGGCGGCCCGTCCGGCGGCCCTGCGAGTCCTGCGCGCGCCCCGCGTTGCTCGGACCACGTCGCGCAGGAGTTCGCCGCGCGCACACCCAATTCAAACTGGCTCGTGGGCGGGTTGGCGGGCAGTCTGGGGGCGATGGATACGAGCGGTACGACGTCCGCCTCGGCGACCGGCGCTTCGTCCACGCCGGTGCTGGCCGATTGGGTGACGCAGTACAAGAATGCGTTCCGGCGTCTGAATGCGCACCATGTGGCAGGCACGGCGCGACCGCCTGCGGCCGTGGCCGATTTACCCGTGATCGAGGTGCCAGCGACGGGCAAACCTGCCGCGAATCTGGCCGATACCTTCGCCATCCTGATGTCGGGCGACGGCGGCTGGGCCGGGCTCGATCGCGATGTCGCCGGGGCACTTGCCGCGCATGGCATTCCCGTCGTGGGTGTCGATTCGCTGCGGTACTTCTGGTCGGCGCGCACCCCCGCGTCGGGCGCACTCGACATCGACCGTCTCATGCGCTTCTATCAGACTCGCTGGAACAAGAAGCGCGCGATCCTGATCGGCTACTCGCAGGGGGCCGATGTGCTGCCGTTCATGGTCAACCGGATGCCGCCGCCGGCGCGTGAGCGTGTGGGCCTGCTGGTGCTGATGGGACTCGGTCAGAAGGCCGATTTCGAGTTCCGCATGACCAACTGGGTGATGTCGAGCCAGAACGGGCTGCCGATCCGGCCCGAGGTGGAGCGTCTGCCCGATGGCATGGCGATGTGCATCTATGGCGCGGACGAGGACGACAGCAACTGTCCCGGACTCGATCCCAAACGGGTGCAGGTCGTGAAGATGCCCGGCGGGCACCATTTCGACGGCAACTACACCGCGCTGGCGGACGTGATCCTGCAGGGACTCGCCAAGCGCTGATCCACGCCCGTCCGCCCCGCCCGGCATCGACGGACGGTCGCGGCCGGGCAGACGCTCTCTCATCTGTCGTGCCGTCCCAACGTATCGGGTAACCGCGAGGTATCCGCGCTTTCTCGCCTTGCCTTCCGTGCGGGCGCTCCGTACACTGCGGCCAGTTTTTCCCTATCGCCTCACACACTTAGCGTGTTTGGCGTGTGATGCGCACGGTAGGGACCACACGATACGGCATGACACACAGGAGAAGATCGATATGGCCGAGGGTTACTTTCCGAAGTGGCAATCGCAGGACACCGCCTCGGGGCGCGTGATTGCCCCCGATGAGCGTCTGCCGTGGCCGCAGACCATCGCGATGGGCGTGCAGCACGTGGTCGCCATGTTCGGCTCGACCGTGCTGGCCCCGTTGCTCATGGGCTTCGATCCGAATCTCGCGATCTTCATGTCGGGTATCGGCACGTTGCTGTTCTTCGTGCTCGTCGGCGGACGCGTGCCCAGTTATCTCGGCTCCAGCTTCGCGTTCATCGGTCTGGTCATTTCGGTGACGGGCTATGCGGGCAGCGGCCCGAACCTGAACATTCCCGTCGCGCTCGGCGGGATCATTGCGTGCGGGGTGCTCTACGCCATCATCGGGCTGATCGTGATGGTCGTCGGCACACGCTGGATCGAAGCGCTCATGCCGCCGGTCGTGACGGGGGCGGTCGTCGCGGTGATCGGCCTGAACCTCGCCCCGGTCGCGGTCAAGGGCGTCTCGGCCACCAGCTTCGACACGTGGATGGCACTGGCGACGGTGTTGTGCGTAGGTCTCGTGGCCGTGTTCGCGCGCGGCATGGTGCAGCGTCTGCTGATTCTGGTCGGCCTGCTGCTCGCCTACGTGCTCTACGCCGTGCTGACGAACGGCATGGGACTCGGTAAGCCCATCGACTTCGCTGTCGTGGCCAACGCCGCGTGGTTCGGTCTGCCGCATTTCGCCGCACCGGTGTTCAAGCCGGAAGCGATGGTGCTGCTCGCACCCATCGCCATCATTCTGGTGGCTGAGAATCTGGGGCACATCAAGGCCGTGAGCGCCATGACGGGACAGAACCTCGACCGTTACATGGGGCGCGCATTCCTTGGCGACGGGCTGGCGACCATCGTGTCGGGCAGCGTCGGCGGCACGGGCGTGACGACGTATGCCGAGAACATCGGCGTGATGGCCGTGACGAAGATCTACTCGACGCTGGTGTTCGCGGTCGCGGCGGTGCTGGCACTGGTGCTGGGCTTCTCGCCGAAGTTCGGCGCAGTGATCCAGACGATTCCGGGGCCGGTGCTGGGTGGCGTATCGATTGTGGTGTTCGGTCTGATTACGGTGGCTGGCGCGCGCATCTGGGTGCAGAACAAGGTCGACTTCTCGGACAATCGCAACCTGATCGTCGCGGCAGTGACGCTGGTGCTGGGCGCGGGCGACTTCACGCTGAAGTTCGGAAGCTTCTCGCTGGGCGGCATCGGTTGCGCGACGTTCGGCGCGATCATTCTGTACGCCTTGCTGCGCGGACGCGGTGCGTCGCGCCCGGCGGCGATGTAACGGTTCACCCTACGCCTGTGAGTACCGGGGCGTGAGACTAAAGCGGCACGACAATTACGTCGTGCCGTTTTTGTTTGTGTGGTTGGTGTCGACGGGCGGCGCTTGCAAGTGATCGAGCAACTGGCGTGCGTAGACGGGCAGAGCGTCGCGCTCGCGCATGCACAGCACCAGCGTGCGCAGCGCCCACGGGTCGACCAGCGGCACGATGCCGATGTCCAGTACGGCGGCTGAGCGATGGGCGGCGCTCAACGGGACGATGCCCAGCGCAGCGCCCGTCGCCACCGCACGGCACAGGCTGTCGAAGTCGCGCAGCCGCAGGCGGTAGTGCAGGGCGCGTCCCGCGCGTCTGGCATGACCGTCGATGTGTTCGGCCAACGCGCTCTGCGCGGGTAGACCGATGAACTCCGCATCGAGCACGTCGGCAAACGCCACGCCTTCGTGTGCTGCCAGCGCATGTCCCGGCGGCGTAACGATCACCAGACGGTCCTGCCGGAACGGCACCGTCTCCAGCCCCGTCAGCTCGATCCAGTCGGATACCACGCCGATGTCCGCTGCGCCTTCGAGTACGGCCTGCACGACGGCGGGACTTGTCTGTTCGCGCAAGGCGATTTCCACGTTGGGATGCTCGGTGAGGAACGCGCCCAGCAGATCGGGCAGGAATTCGGACATGGCGACCGTGTTCGACGCGATGCGCACGTTGCCCTTGAGGCCAGCGGCGTACTCGCCGAGTTCGCCACGCATCTGCTCGATTTGAAGCAGCACGCGTCGAGCGTGCGCAAGCAGGGCGCGTCCGGCGGGCGTGGGCACGACGCCCTGAGGATGGCGCATGAACAACGCAACGTCCAGCGTCTCTTCAAGGCCGCGAATGCGGGCGCTGGCGGAGGCCAGTGTGAGATGTGCGCGCTCGGCGCCGCCGGTGATGCTGCCGGCTTCGGCCACCAGGAGGCAAAGACGCAGATCGGTCAGGTCAAATCGCATGAGAGATACACGAGATGGGCACGAGATGGACAGGCGCTGGGCACGGATGCAGGACGGTGTGCCATCAGTGTAGCGGTTCGTCCGGGCGCGATGTCGACTGACTTGGGCAAGGGCGCATGGTAAACTACGCGCTTTCAAGACACGGCCGTACCCGCGACGGTCTCGCCCGCCAAGCCCCAGAGTTTCATCCGCTGGCGGGTCGTCTTGCTGGCGTCTTCAGACGCGTCGCCCGGATGAGCGCGATGCGTGTCGCACGCCCACGCGGGCATTCCATCAAGAACAAACAACATCGATACGCGCGGGGACACACATCGTGGAGTCCGCGCATTGGTCTTTATATGTCTTTTGAAACGCTCGGCCTGTCGGCCGACATCTTGCGTGCGGTAGCCGATCTCGGTTACACGCAGCCGACCCCGATTCAACTGCAAGCGATTCCGGCCGTTCTGCAAGGCGGCGATCTTCTCGCCGGTGCACAGACCGGAACCGGTAAGACGGCAGGCTTCACGCTGCCTATCCTGCAAATGCTCTCGTCGCGTTCGCAACCGGCTGCCGCCAACGGCAAGCGTAAGGTGCGCGCTCTCGTGCTGACCCCCACGCGCGAGTTGGCCGCTCAGGTCGAAGAGAGCGTCACGCAATACGGTAAGTACCTGCGTCTGACCTCCATGACCGTGTTCGGCGGCGTGTCGATGGTGCCGCAGGTCAAGCAACTCGCACGCGGCGTCGACATCCTCGTTGCCACGCCGGGCCGTTTGCTCGACCACATGCAACAGAAGACGGTCGATCTGTCCGGCGTCGAAATTCTCGTGCTCGACGAAGCGGATCGCATGCTCGACATGGGCTTCATTCGCGATATCCGTCGTGTGCTGGCCGTGCTGCCCGCACAACGCCAGAACCTGCTCTTCTCGGCAACGTTCTCCGACGAAATCAAACAGTTGGCCGACGGCTTGCTTAAGTCGCCCGCGCTGATCGAAGTCGCGCGTCGCAACACTACGGCCGAGACCGTCGACCAGAAGATCTATCCGGTCGACCGCGATCGCAAACGCGAACTGCTCGAACACCTCGTGCGCGAGCACAACTGGTTTCAGGTGCTGGTCTTCACGCGCACCAAGCACGGTGCGAACCGTCTGGCCGAGCAACTGACGAAGGGCGGCATTCCCGCACTCGCCATTCACGGCAACAAGAGTCAGGGTGCACGCACGCGTGCGCTCGCCGAGTTCAAGAGCGGCACGCTGCAAGTGCTGGTCGCCACCGATATCGCGGCGCGCGGTATCGACATCGACCAACTGCCGCATGTCGTGAACTTCGATCTGCCGGAAGTGGCGGAAGACTACGTGCACCGCATCGGCCGTACGGGTCGTGCAGGCGCGAACGGTGAAGCCGTCTCCCTCGTGTGCGTGGACGAGCATCAACTGCTCCAGCAAATCGAGCGTCTCATCAAGCGAACCATCGACCGCGAAGTCATTCCGGGCTTTGAGCCGGATCCGCACGCCGTCGCACAGCCGATTCGCAAGAATCAGCAGGGTAACGGTCGTGGCGCAGGTGGCGGCGGTGGTCGTGGCGGCCGCAATGGCGGTGGCGACGACGCGCGTCAAAGCGTACGTGCGCCTCGCGAATCTCGTGACGGTGGCCGTGGCGCGCGCCAGAGCGGTGAAGCAAAGCCGCGTCGCGAGGGCGAACGCAGCGGCCGTCAGGGCGGGAATGGTGGCAATGGTGGCAATGGCGGGAACGGTGGTAATGCTGGCAACAGCATCAACGTCGCGCAGTCCGCCGGACGCCGCGAACAGGCACCGAAGCGTCCGGGCAATCCGGGTGACGCTCAGCGCGCACCCGCGCGCGCCGCACAAGGTGGCGGCAATGGGCGTCAGGGACAGAACGCACCGCGCACGCAGAACGGCAGCGGTGGCGGCGAGCGCGGCGACTTCGGCCAGCGCGGTCCGCGTCCGGCGCGCCGCGACGGCGCCGGTGGCGCGCTGCTGATGGGCAAACCGAAGCGCGATTAAGCGCTTCGCCGGAGGCATCGACGATGTGCACGCAGCTCAACATTCCGGTGAATTTGAGCTGCGGCATGGGTCTGAGAGATGCCGCCCGGCAGCTTCGGCATGCATGCTCCGGCACGCACGCGAACGAGCGCAAAGACGCGCCTTCGCGAGTGCTGTCAGGTGACTCAGGGTCAGCCCCGACGGGTGCGCTGCGCAAAATAAGTAAAATATTAACTTTTTGCGCCCGAGACTCTCATGATCGCCCGTGTCACCCGGCTGTTCCCCTTGTGGGCCTTGCTGCTGTCCGTTTTCGCTTTCTTCTCGCCGGGCAGTTTCACCGGCATTACGCCGCATGTCACGGCACTGCTCACCGTGGTGATGTTTGCGATGGGCGTCACGCTGACGTTCGACGACTTCAAGCGTGTATTCACCCGTCCCGCCCCCATCGTTGCGGGTGTGGTGCTGCACTATCTGGTGATGCCGCTGGCCGCCTGGATCATTGCACGCGTGCTTCACATGCCCCCCGATCTGACGGCAGGCATGGTGCTTGTTGGCAGCGTAGCGAGCGGCACGGCATCGAATGTCATGATCTATCTCGCCCGCGGCGACGTTGCGCTGTCGGTCACCATCAGTGCCATGTCGACCCTCGTCGGCGTGTTCGCGACGCCGCTGCTCACGCGCTTGTACGTCGATGCCTCGATTGCTGTGGACGTCGAGGGTATGTTGTTGTCGATTCTTCAGATCGTGGCGCTGCCGATTGGCGCGGGTCTGCTCATCAATCACTTCTTCGGCCGCGTGGTGCGTGCCATCGAAGGTGTTCTCCCGCTGGTCTCGATGGTGGCGATCGTGCTCATCATCGGCGCCGTCGTCGGGGCGAATCAGGGCAACATTGCCACGGTGGGTCCGCTGGTCATGGTGGGCGTGATTCTGCACAACGGACTGGGGCTGCTCGGCGGTTACTGGGGCGGTCGTCTACTGGGCTTCGACGAATCGATCTGCCGCACGCTGGCCATCGAAGTCGGTATGCAGAACTCGGGTCTGGCCGCCACGCTCGGCAAGGTCTACTTCACGCCGCTGGCGGCATTGCCGGGGGCACTGTTCTCCGTTTGGCACAACCTCTCGGGCTCGCTGCTCGCGGGTTACTGGCGCGGTCGCCCGACGGGCACAGCCAACGACAACCAGGCGACGGCAACGCGTCCGACGCACTGAGTTTCGCATCGAGTTTTCTGCGTGCCGCACACCGGTGTGTGCAGCGCGCAACGGGAGTCCGCACCGTCATCGCGGACATTTGCCTTTCCGTCTCTCATCGCCTACAACTTCGATATACCGTTCGCGGCGGTGAGAGAGTCTGTAGCACGGCGCCCGTCCGTGTTTCCCTTCCCCCGCTCGCCCACAGGGCGTATTCCGGCGTGACCAGCGCCGACAGTCCGCATTGCGCGTATGGCTTTGTTGCGCGATGTGCTGTCGTGGTCCGGCGTACGAGCGAGCGGTCTGGAGTGACTCAAGCATGT
The DNA here is from genome assembly GCF_024704525.1 of Pandoraea commovens. Taxonomy (NCBI): domain Bacteria; kingdom Pseudomonadati; phylum Pseudomonadota; class Betaproteobacteria; order Burkholderiales; family Burkholderiaceae; genus Pandoraea; species Pandoraea commovens. The sequence goes on along the minus strand of NZ_CP102780.1, from coordinate 5,669,679 downwards.
TGCGAAAGAATCCGCGCGGGGATTACCCCGTGGTGCACGAAACGTCGTTCGTCGATCCCACGGCCATTTTGTGCGGCCAGATCATCGTGGGTGAGAACGTCTTCATCGGACCTTATGCGGTGCTTCGCGCCGACGAGGTCGACGAAGACGGCAAGATGGAGCCGGTCGTGATCGGCGCAAATTCCAATATTCAGGACGGGGTCGTGATCCATTCGAAAGACGGCGCACGCGTGACTATCGGCGAGAACACGTCCATCGCCCATCGCTCCATCGTGCATGGACCTTGCGTGATCGGTAACAACGTCTTCATCGGTTTCAATTCGGTGCTGTTCAACTGCGTCGTGCACGACGGCGTGGTGGTGCGACACAACAGCGTGATCGACGGGCGAGATATTCCTGAAAACTTCTACATTCCCTCGACCACACATATCAGCCGCGAGACCGATCTCGCGACCATCCCGAAGGTCACTGTCGATGCGCGCGAGTTCTCCGAATCGGTGAGCCGCACGAATGTGCAGCTCGCGCGCGCCTATCGTCGGATTCAGAACGAGTTTTGACGATAGGTGGCGACTCGCCAGCATGTTGCTGGCGAGTGCGCGGTGGCCATGAACGTTTTGTTGGAGTCCGTCATGTCTTTGAGTGTCAACGGTATTGTCATCGACGCACGCCGCGTCGCCGATGAGATCGATCAGCATCGGGACGCGGCCGATCCGGAAGCGGCGGCGCAACGTGCACTCGTGAGTCGCGAGTTGCTGCGCCAGCGGGCGCGCGATCTGCGCCTGCTGGCTGAGGACGCCGGGGCGAGCGACGACGCGGTCGTCGACGCGCTCTTCACACGCGACGTGCAGGTGCGTCATCCCACGGAAGCTGAGTGCCGGACCTACTTTCACGATCACGCCGGGCAGTTCCGCGTGGGCGACAAAGTGCAGGCGAGTCACATCCTGTTTGCCTTGTCGGCAGGCGTGCCGCTCTCCAGCACGCTGGGGCGCGCGCAGTCTGCGCTCGATGCCGTGCTCGCTGAGCCGACGTCGTTCGAAACCGTCGCGCAGGCGATGTCGGATTGTCCGTCGGGACGCAGTGGCGGCAGCCTCGGCATGCTCGCACGTGGCAGCGGCGCGCCGGAGTTCGAACTGGTGCTGTTCTGCGGCGACCGGCTGGGAGTGTTGCCGCGGCTGGTCAATACGCGTTACGGATTTCATGTCCTGCGTATCGAGCGTCGCGTGAAAGGCCGCATGCCGCCGTTCGAGCGCGTGGCCGACCGTATTGCCGCGCAGTTGTACGAGCAGGCGCGTGCGCGTGCGCTACGTCACTACGTGGCGTTGCTCGCAGACGCCGCCGAGATCAGCGGTGCGAACGACGAGAACAAAATGCAGGATTGGAACGAGGGTGAAGGACCGACACGCATGCAGTAATCGGCGCGGCATTAGGCGCATTACGCGCGTTAGGCGCAATGCATGCAAAAGGGCGCTGCCCGAGCTGACTTCGCGAACGAAGCAGCTCGGGCAGCGCCCTTTTTTGACGTCCTCCGTCGTCGTCAGCCGACGATCAGTTCGAGCGTGAGCGTGTCGAGCGTGAACGAACCGTCGTCCTGAATCTTGAAGTGCTGTCGTACGCCGTCCGCCATCGCCGTTTGCAGGGCGCGGATGGCCACTTGCATCGGTTCAGGCGTGCGCATGCGTGTCGTCCACGTCTTGAAGTCGAGGTCGAGCGTGCGCGGGGTGAGCGATGCCACCGAGAAGCCCGCGCCTGCCGCCATCGTCAGCCATTCGCCCGACGTGTAGTCGCGCACGTGTGAGGTGTCGCGCAGCACTTCCACCGCTTGCAGGTAGGTGTCGAACAACGGCTGTCCGCTGGAGGCGACATCGCAGATCACGACGCGGCCGCCCGGCTTGAGCACGCGGCGCATCTCGCGTAGTGCCGCACCGACGTCCGCCCAATGGTGCGCGCTGTAGCGGCTGAAAACGAGATCGAACGACGCGTCGGCGAACGGCAGCGATTCCGCTGCGCCGAGTTGCGTGTCGACGTTCGTCAGCCCGCGCTTGGCCGCTTCGCCCGCAACGACGCCGAGCATGTCCGCCGAGAGGTCATACGCCACGACACGGGCGACGTGCGGCGCGGTGAAGAAGCTCACGTGACCTGCGCCGCAACCCAGATCGAGGACTTGCGCATTCGGGTGCGCGCGGGCAATCGCGGCGAGTTGCTCCAGATCGGCGCCTTGCGCATGGTTGGCGCTCGTCAGATAGGCCGATGCCTGAGGGCCGAACTGGCCGGTGACGACGGCATTGTGCGCCTCATGCGAGGGGGTGGCTTTGGACCGGTGGGTGTCGCTCATGTTGCTCACGGGGAGTCTCCTTCGTCTGTGGGGCGGGGTGCAATCTGTCGCGTCTTGCTCGGCATGTTCCGTGTATTCCGTATGTACGGGGGGGCTTGCGCGACATCGATGGGTCTCACGATAATGGCTCACCGATACCGGTACAAGTTGCCTGTTTATCCTGGTATGAAAACTACCCCCATGCCCGCACCTTCCTCGCCTTCGGCCGAGCATACGCCGACTTCGCCCCACAACGACGATGCTCGCCAGCGTCGGGCGCTCGGTGACTTTCTGCGTGCCCATCGCGAACGACTGACGCCTGCCGCCGTCGGTCTTCCACCGATGGGCCGACGTCGCACGCCGGGGCTGCGCCGTGAGGAGGTCGCACAGTTATGCGGCTTGTCGTCGACCTGGTACACGTGGATCGAGCAGGCGAGGGAGGTATCGATCTCGGCGGGGGCACTGGCGGCTGTGGCGAGCGCGCTGCGGCTCTCGCGCGCCGAGCGGGCCTATCTGTTCGACCTCGCGGGCAAACGCGATCCGGAGCGGGGCGCAGCACCGCTGCCGCATCATGCGACGGCGCAAGTGCAAGCGGCGGTGGCGGCGGTGGCCGCACCTGCCTACGCGCTGGACCGCTGTTGGGATGTGCTCGCCTGGAACGCGGCGGCGGCCGACATCTTTCGTGGCTGGCTCGATGCGCCGGGCGTGTCAGGCGGTGCAGGGGCTGCTGGCACGAAGAACCTGCTGCGCTACATCTTCCTCGACGCGGGCGCGCGCACGTTGATTCAGGATTGGGAAAGCCGTGCGCGGCGCGTCGTTGCCGAGTTTCGTGCGGAGTGCAGCGCGTATCTGGACGACACGCCGGTGCGCGCGCTGACCGATGCGCTGCAACGGGAGAGCCCCGTGTTTGCGGCGCTGTGGTCGCAGCAGGACGTGGTGGAGCGCGAAGGCGGACGGCGTGGTTTCCATCACCCCGAGCGCGGTGACATCGATTTCGCGCAGGTGACGTTCCGGCTGTCGGGGCACGACGACGTCAAGTTGGTGATGTTGCTGGCGTGAGCCGCGACGCCGAAAGGCCGAGTCGACGCGTCGCCAATGCGTTGCTTAACCCGCCGGACGCAGCCACTGCACGAGCAGCGTGGCGGTCGCCATGCCGAGCAGCGTCATGACGAGCGAGCCGCCCACATGCACGACGACGACGAGCGACGCCCAGCCGATCTGGCCTTCGCGTAGCAACGTGGTGACTTCGGCGGAAAACGTCGAGAACGTGGTGAGGCCGCCGAGAAACCCGGTGACGACGAACAGCCGCCACTCGACGGGGATCGACGGAATGTAGCTGAACAGCGCAACGGCGATGCCGATGAGATAGCCGCCGCCGAGATTGGCGGTGAGGGTGCCGAGGGGAAGCGTCGGCAGGATGGCGTTGAGTTGCACGCTCAGTACCCAGCGCAGCAGCGCGCCGAGGGCAGCGCCAATGCTGATGGCGACGACCGAAGCCAGCATGTGTGATTCCTCCCGACCATCCCACAGAAAAAAAAACGGCCAGCTGTTTCGAGCTGACCGTCCTCGCCTCTCAAGCGAATACTGCGTGCGATGCCACTGACATGGCCAAAGGACTTAGTCCTTCGGGAACGACGTGGCGCCGCCGTGCGCGCCCGACCACTCGGCCGGTGCGTGCAGGAATTTCTCGACTTCGTCGAGCGTCTTCGTGTCGAAGTGGTTCTGCTGCTTCGCGACACGCAACACGTCCCACCACGTGGCGAGCGAGTGCAGCTCCACGTCGATGTCCTTCAGCACCTGACGGCTTTCCGGGAAGATGTCGTAGTGGAACACCACGAACACGTGGTTCACCTTCGCACCGGCTTCGCGCAGCGCCTTGCAGAAGTTGATCTTGCTGCGGCCGTCGGTCGTCAGATCTTCGACGAGCAGCACGCGCGAGCCTTCCGGCAGGTCGCCTTCGATCTGCGCATTGCGGCCGAAACCCTTCGGCTTTTTGCGGACGTACTGCATCGGCAGCATCAGCTTGTCGGCGATCCAGGCAGCGAACGGAATGCCTGCGGTTTCACCGCCAGCGACTGTGTCGAACTGCTCGCAGCCCACGTCCTGAATGATGACGGCCTCTGCGAAGTCCATCAGCGTACGGCGCACGCGCGGGTACGAGATCAGCTTGCGGCAGTCGGTGTAGACCGGGCTGGCCCAGCCCGAAGTGAAGATGTACGGCTTCTCGGCGTTGAAATGCACCGCGCCCACTTCGAGCAGGATCTTGGCGGTGATGTCGGAAATCGCCTGGCGGTCGATGCCAATCATGATGCGGTTCCTTAGCATAGCTGCCCGCCACGCGGCGTGCAGCCAGGAGTCGTTGATGAGTCAGCGGTGTGCCGCGCCCGATACCGCGCAAAACACGCTACGCAGATGAACAGCTTACTGCGGCGGGACACCGTCTGAGGCAGCGGGCGGCGCGTCTTGCGACGAACGGCCTGCGCTTAAACGCGAATTATGCCACAAGTTTCAGCAAATGCGAGGTCAATTATGCACTGAGCGTACATTCGTCGACGCACTAGTACGCACAGTGTGCGCGCACGGCGCATATGAGAAAGCGTCTCCGACAGATGTGTCCAAAAAAAGAGACAGTTGCCGAGCCTTTATGACAGGCATACACTCTCGCCGAAAATCAGACCCGTCCAGACCATTCCCATGCCCAACGATTCCTCGCCTTCCCTTGCCGCACCGGCCTCCGCCGTCGCGAAGCATGACACCGCTTACGCGAACCGCGCCCTGTGGGCTTCGGCCATCGGCTACGCCATGGACGGCTTCGATCTGCTGATCCTCGGCTTCATCCTCCCCGCCATCGCGGCCGATCTGGCGCTTTCCAGCGCGCAGTCCGGCGCGCTCGTGACGTGGACGCTCATCGGTGCGGTCGTCGGCGGCATCGTCTTCGGCATGCTTTCGGACCGCTACGGCCGCGTGCGCGTGCTCTCGTGGACGATTTTGCTGTTTGCGGTGTTCACCGGTCTGTGCTCGCTCGCGCAGGGCTACTGGGATCTGCTGGCGTACCGAACCATCGCCGGTATCGGTCTGGGCGGCGAGTTCGGCATCGGCATGGCGCTGGCGGCGGAAGCCTGCGCGCCGGAACGCCGTGCGCGCGCGTCGTCGTTCGTCGGTCTGGGCTGGCAGGCCGGGGTGCTGGCTGCCGCACTCCTCACGCCGCTGCTGCTGCCGGTCATCGGCTGGCGCGGCATGTTCGCCGTCGGTTTGCTGCCTGCGGTGGTGTCGTTCGTCATGCGTCGCACGCTGGGCGAGCCGGAGATGTTCCTCGCCCAACAGCAACAGCCGCGCGAACATGCGCCGCTCAAGCTGCTGGTGAAAGATGGTGCGACCACGCGCGCGAGCCTCGGCGTGGCGATCCTGTGTTCGGTGCAGAACTTCGGCTACTACGGCCTGATGATCTGGATGCCGTCGTATCTGTCGAAGACGTTCGGCTATTCGCTCACCAAGTCGGCCATGTGGACGGCTGTGACCGTGCTGGGCATGGCGTTCGGCATCTGGCTGTTCGGCCGTCTGGCCGATCGGTTCGGGCGTCGTCCGACGTTCATCGGCTATCAGATCGGCGCGGTCGTGATGGTGTTCGTCTACGCACAGCTTCAGTCCCAGTTCGCGCTGCTGATCGGCGGCGCGGTGATGGGCATGTTCGTGAACGGCATGATCGGTGGCTACGGCGCGCTGATTTCGGAGCTGTATCCGACGGCAGCGCGCGCCACGGCGCAAAACGTGCTGTTCAACATCGGCCGTGCGGTCGGCGGCTTCGGCCCGCTGACGGTCGGTGCGCTGGCGGCGGCGTACTCGTTCAAGATGGCGCTTGTGTTCCTTGCGGGCATCTATGTGCTCGACATTCTCGCGACGCTGTTCCTGATTCCGGAGCGTCGCGGCGAAGCGCTGCTGTAAGGCGCTCCGGCAGGCGATATTTCGTTCCCAGCCGCACGCCAGCCTTGCTGTGCGTGCGGCATCACGCTTGCGGCGCAAGGTGTACACTTTGCGTCCTGCGGTGAGCACCGGCCACCGCAAGTCCCACGGTCCGACGCGCGCGAGCGCGGTATTCAGGATCGGGGAAGCGATGGTCATCACGCCATTGCGCTGCGAAGAACCCCCGTCGACGACACAATCGCCGAATCCCTCCGGTTGGCTCTTCCCCCCGCCGTGATCCGTCAAAAGACGGCTGAGTCCAGACGCTGCCCGCATGCGGCACAGGCCCGGCCGTCGCCCAGTTCTTAGGTATCGAGATATGGATGAACAACTGAAACAAAGCGCCCTGGCGTACCACGAGAACCCGCGTCCGGGCAAAATCTCGGTGACGCCGACCAAGCCGCTGTCGAACCAGATCGATCTGTCGCTGGCTTACTCCCCCGGCGTCGCTTACGCCTGTGAAGCCATTGCGGAAGACCCCCTCGCCGCCAATCGCTACACGTCGCGCAGCAACCTCGTGGGCGTGATTACCAACGGTACGGCCGTGCTGGGTCTGGGCAACATCGGCCCGCTCGCCGCCAAGCCGGTCATGGAAGGCAAGGGCTGCCTGTTCAAGAAGTTCGCCGGTATCGACGTGTTCGACATCGAACTCGCCGAGCACGACCCGGACAAGCTGGTCGAAGCCATCGCCATGCTGGAGCCGACGCTGGGCGGCATCAACCTCGAAGACATCAAAGCGCCGGAGTGCTTCTACATCGAGAAGAAGCTGCGTGAGCGCATGAAGATTCCGGTCTTCCACGACGATCAGCACGGCACCGCCATCATCGCTTCGGCCGCTATCCTCAACGGCCTGAAGGTCGTCGGCAAGGACATCGCGAAGGTCAAGCTGGTTTGCTCGGGCGCAGGCGCTGCGGCCATCGCCTGTCTGGATCTGCTGGTGAACCTCGGCCTCAAGAAAGAGAACATTCTCGTTCTCGACTCGAAGGGCGTGATCCACACGGGGCGCGACAAGCTCGACGAGAGCAAGGCGCGTTATGCCGTGGCGACTGAAGCCCGTACGCTGGCCGACGCCAGCAACGGCGCAGACGTGTTCCTCGGCTGCTCGACCGCCGGCGTGCTGAGCGCCGACATGGTCAAGACGATGGGCACGAAGCCGCTGATTCTCGCGCTCGCCAACCCGGAGCCGGAAATCCGCCCGGAAATCGCCAAGGCTGCGCGTCCGGACTGCATCATCGCGACGGGCCGTTCGGACTACCCGAACCAGGTCAACAACGTGCTGTGCTTCCCGTTCATCTTCCGTGGCGCGCTCGACGTGGGTGCCACCACCATTACGGAAGAGATGAAGCTCGCCACCGTGCGTGCCATCGCCGAACTGGCGCAGGAAGAAGAGCAAAGCGAAGAAGTCGCGCGTGCCTATGAAGGCCAGTCGCTCGAATTCGGTCCGGAATACATCATTCCGAAGCCGTTCGATCCGCGTCTGATTATCAAGATCGCCCCGGCCGTGGCGCAAGCTGCAATGGATTCGGGGGTGGCCACGCGTCCGATCAAGGACATGGACGCCTACCGCGAACAACTCGGCACGACCGTGTATCGCACCGGTTTCATCATGCGTCCGGTGTTCGCTGCCGCGCGTGCCCGCTTCGGTAACGACGCTGCCCGCATCGTATTCGCCGAAGGCGAAGACGAGCGCGTGCTGCGCGCTGCGCAGTTCGTGCTGGCCGAGCGTATCGCCAAGCCGATCATCATCGGTCGTCCGGCCGTGGTGGAAATGCGTTTGCAGAAGATCGGCTCGAAGCTCAAGCCGGGTGTCGACTTCGAGATCGTGAATCCGGAAGACGACGCGCGCTATCAGCGCTGCTGGCAGGCGTATCACAACCTTGGCGCACGCCACGGTGTGACGCCGGAAGTCGCCAAGGCCGCCATGCGCAAGGACAACACCCTGATCGGTGCGATCCTCGTGCATCTGGGCGAAGCCGACGGCATGGTCTGCGGCATGATCGATACGTACCACCGCCATCTGGATGTGGTCGATCAGGTGCTGGGCCGTGCAGCGGGCGTCGAGAACTACGCGGCGATGAACCTGCTGATGCTGGAGAACCGCAACCTGTTCATCAGCGACACGTACGTGAACGAAGTGCCGACGTCGGAACAGCTCGCCGAAATGACCGTGCTGGCCGCGAAGGAAATCGAGCGCTTCGGCATCGCCCCCAAGGTGGCGCTGCTCTCGAACTCGAACTTCGGCAGCGTGAAGTCGGCATCGGCTCAGCGCATGGCTCGCGCCGCCGAATTGCTGGCCGCACGTGCACCGTCGCTGGAAGTGGACGGCGAAATGCACGGCGACGCCGCGCTGTCGGAGACGATCCGTCGCGCTGCTTACCCGGCATCGCGTCTGTCGGGTGAAGCGAACCTGCTCGTCATGCCGAACGTGGAAGCGGCCAACATCACGTACAACCTGCTCAAGATGACGGGCGGCGAAGGTGTGACGGTGGGTCCGTTCCTGCTGGGCTGCGCCAAGCCGGTTCACATCCTGACGCCCGCCGCGACCGTGCGCCGCATCATCAACATGACGGCCGTCGCTGCGGCGAACGTCACGCGTTGATGCTGGGCTGATGGAGGCATCCGCCGGTGGATCACCGGTGAACGTCACCGTCGGACACGCATAAAAAAATCCCGCCAGTCGCTTACGCGCTGGCGGGATTTTTTATGGAACAGCCGTCGTCAGTGTCGACGAATCAGGCGGCGACGCGATGCGAATCGCCGTCACGGAACTGCGTGAGCAACTTCGTCCACTTGATACGCGTAGCGGCGAGGTTCTGCTCCTTCACGTGCCCGTAGCCGCGAATCTCCTGCGGCAGCTCCGCGAGTTGCACGGCCAGCGAGATGTTGTGCTCGTTCAGACGCGACAGCAGTTCGTTCACCAGCGCCTCGTATTCGCCGATCAGCGCACGCTCGGTGCGACGCTCTTCCGTCCGACCGAAGATATCGAACGCACCGCCGCGCAGGCCCTTGAACTTCGCCAGCACGCCGAACGCCTTCATCATCCACGGACCGTACGCCTTCTTCACGAGATGGCCCTTGTCGTCATGCTTGGCGAGCGACGGCGGGGCGAGATGGAAGCGCAGCGAGAAGTCGCCTTCGAACTGCTCGTTGAGCTTCTTCATGAACGCCGGGTCGGTGTACAGACGCGCGACTTCGTACTCGTCCTTGTAGGCCATGAGCTTGTGCAGCGCACGGGCGACGGCTTCGGTCAGCGGCATTTGCGAGCTCTCGTTCGGCAGGGCCGACTCAGCAGCACGCACACGATCCACCGTCTGCTTGAAGCGCTCTGCGTAAGCGCGATCCTGATACGCGACGAGCTGGTCGTAGCGACGCTGAATCAGCAAGTCGAGCGCGCGCGGCGAATGCAGCGTGATCAGCTTGCCGCCGGTGGCCGACGACTCGGGCGCTTCACCTTGCTGCGCGAGCTTGCGCACCGTGGCGAGGTCGTGTGCGGCGCGACGTCCCCACTCGAACGCCTGCTTGTTCTTCTCGATGGCGACGCCGTTCAGTTCGATGGCGCGCGTGAGTGCTGCGTACGAAAGCGGCACCCAACCCTTTTGCCACGCGTAGCCCAGCACGAACGGGTTCGTGTAGATCGTGTCGCCGAGCAGTCGCAGCGAGAGATGGTTCGCGTCGACGAAATCGACGTTCTCGCCAGCCGCTGCACGAATGTCGTTCTCCGTGCTTGCGCCGGGGAAGCGCCAGTTCGGGTTGCGGATGAACTCGGCCGTCGGCGTGTGCGCGCTGTTCACGACGATGTTCGTCACGCCGTGCTGCACGCGCGAGAGCGTGTCGTCGCTGGCGGTCGTGATGGCGTCGCAGCCGATCACCACGCGCGCGTCGCCCATGGCGATACGCGTGGCGTGAATGTCTTCGGGCTGTTGCGCAATCTGCACGTGGCTCGTCACTGCGCCACCCTTCTGGGCGAGACCGGTCACGTCGAGCGTCGTGACGCCCTTGTTCTCCAGGTGCGCCGCCATGCCGAGCAGGCCGCCGATCGTCACCACGCCCGTGCCGCCCACACCCGTCACGAGAATGCCGTACGGACGCGCAATCGTCGGCAGTGCCGGTTCCGGCAACGGCGGCAGACCGCTGCTGTCGACCTGTGCCGTCTTGGGCTTACGGAGCTGGCCGCCTTCCACCGTCACGAAGCTCGGGCAGAAGCCGTTCAGGCACGAGAAGTCCTTGTTGCAAGTCGACTGGTTGATCTGACGCTTCGTGCCGAATTCCGTCTCCAGCGGCTCCACCGACAGACAGTTCGACTTCACCGAACAGTCGCCGCAGCCTTCGCAGACCGACTCGTTGATGACCACACGCTTGGCCGGATCGGGATACGCACCGCGTTTGCGGCGGCGGCGCTTCTCGGTGGCGCACGTCTGGTCGTAAATCAGAATCGACGTGCCCTTCACCAGACGCAATTCGCGCTGTACACGGTCGAGTTCGCTGCGGTGATAGACGGGGATGTCGCCCACCAGCTTCACGCCGTCGTACTTCTCCGGTTCGTCCGTCACGATGACAATCTTTGCCGCACCTTCGGCATCGACCTGCGCCACGATCTGCGGCACGGTAAGCGTGCCGTCGACCGGCTGGCCGCCGGTCATCGCGACCGCATCGTTGTACAGAATCTTGTAGGTGATGTTGACCTTCGACGAGATCGCTGCCCGAATCGCCAGCAGACCCGAGTGGAAGTAGGTGCCGTCGCCGAGGTTCGCGAAGATGTGTTCGTCGCACGAGAAGGGCGCCTGACCGATCCAGGGCACGCCTTCGCCGCCCATTTGCGAGAAGGTGTCCGTCTTGCGGTCCATCCACACGGTCATGTAGTGGCAGCCGATGCCTGCGATGGCGCGCGACCCTTCGGGCACGTTGGTCGACGTGTTGTGCGGGCAACCGGAGCAGAACCACGGCTTACGCTCCACGGCGATGCGCGGCTTGGCCAGCGCCTGTTCCTTCGCTTCGATTACACGCAGACGCGTGGCGATGCGCTCGCGCACGTCGCTCGGCAACTCGAACTTTTCCAGACGCGTGGCAATGGCTTTCGCGATGAGCGCGGGCGAGAGTTCGTAATGTGCGGGCAACAGCCAGTTGGCCATCGGCACCGACCATTCGCCACCGGCACCGTCCTTTTCGTCGAACTTGCCGTACACGCGCGGACGCACGTCATCGCGCCAGTTGTACAGCTCTTCCTTGATTTGGTATTCGAGGATCTGACGCTTTTCCTCGACCACCAGAATTTCCTGAAGTCCTTGTGCGAACGCGCGCGCTCCTTGCGCTTCGAGCGGCCACACACAGCCCACTTTGTACAGACGGATGCCGATGCGCTGGCACGTGGCGTCGTCCAGACCGAGGTCGGCGAGCGCCTGACACACGTCGAGATACGCCTTGCCGCCCGTCATGATGCCGAAGCGCGCGTTGGGCGAGTCGACCGTTACGCGATCGAGCTTGTTGGCGCGGATGTAGGCGAGGGCGGCGTACCACTTGTAGTCGATCATCCGCGCTTCCTGCACCAGCGGCGGATCGGGCCAGCGGATGTTCAGGCCGTCGGGCGGCATGATGAAATCGTTCGGCAGGCGGATGTCGACGTTGTGCGGATCGATCATCACCGAGGCCGACGATTCGACCACGTCCGTCACGCACTTCATGGCGACCCACAGTCCGGAGTAGCGGCTCATCGCCCAGCCATGCAGGCCGTAGTCGAGATACTCCTGCACGTTCGACGGGAACAGCACCGGAATGCCGGCCGCCTTGAAGACGTGTTCGGACTGGTGCGCGAGCGTGGAGGATTTGGCGGCGTGGTCGTCGCCTGCGAGCACCAGCACACCGCCGTGCTTCGACGAGCCGGCCGAGTTGCCGTGCTTGAGTACGTCCATCGACCGGTCGACGCCCGGGCCCTTGCCGTACCACATGGAGAACACGCCATCGAACTTGGCGGGATACAGATTGACCTGCTGCGAGCCCCACACGGCCGTGGCCGCGAGGTCTTCGTTCAGACCCGGCTGGAAGACGATGTTATGACCGGCGAGGTGCTGCTTCGCTTTCCAGAGCGAGAGGTCGAGACCGCCCAGCGGCGAGCCGCGATAGCCCGAGATGAAACCTGCGGTATTGAGCCCGGCAGCGGCGTCGCGCGCCTGCTGCAACATCGGTAGTCGAACCAGGGCCTGGATGCCGCTCATGTAAGCGCGACCGCGCTCGAGCGTGTATTTGTCGTCGAGCGTGACCGATTCTAGTGCGGCCAGCAAGCTCGGATTGACGGGGGCGTTCATGGGGTGTGCTCCTCACTCTCACTGATTTTGGGATCGCCAAAACTTCCTGCCCCTCCCGCTCTCGTGAAGCAGGACGGCAGCGTGAATGCCGGCCTTTTGATTTTGCGCTTCCGAGGGCTCACATTCGTGATGTCACTCGTCGGGCGGGGCCTTTTTTCGTGATGCTGATGCCAGTCGGACTCATGGTAGCACCGGTGTCATGCCATTGCCTGACGGCGGATGACGTTGGCGGCGACGTTCCATGGGTTGCCGATCGACGGCAGTATAACGAGGATTATGACGTTTACGTAAACGTAAGACGCATGGCGTAAACCCTGTCTGGTCTTCCGGCCGGACACCCCCCATATAAGCGACAGGTGCGGCATTGAGCCGCTTCCGTGCTTTAGGAATCCTCCCCAAAATGGCGGCAATGTGTCGCGATTATGTCGGCAACCGTACGCTTGTCGGTGCCTTCTGACACGGGGGTAACAACGTGTAACGGTGCGGGGCGAATGGGAACGCAGCGGGCAGAATGCTCACTAATGCGTTACCCGATGTGTGACAAAGCCGTTATCGTCGCCTCGGGCACATTCATAGCGTGCTGTGAAAGCACGCAGCAACAACAAAGCGACACGTAAGAAGGAGTCACTGTGAATCAACGAAACATCGCCAAATTCCTGCTGGTTTCCGCTTCGTTCCTGACCCTGGAAGTGAGCGTCGCCCGCGCCGACGAACTGGCGCGCGACAAGACGGCCGAACCTACCCCGATTACGCAGCAGCGCACCACCCAAACGCCGCAGCGTTACGAAGGCCCGCTCGACCAGCGCACGATCGATCCGCGAGAATTCCAGCGCCGATAATCCCATCGGCCCGATCCACCCGAATCGGGCGCCGAACGGCTACGTCGGTGTTCCATTCAACCCCCTCAGTCACTGACGGACACAGGGCGCAGCCGGAAACGGCGGGCGCCTTTTTCTTGTCCGCTTTCTCGATTCTCATCCGCTGTAATTTCCCGTAACCGGCTATTTTTGATACCAACTTCCTCATAAGTGAGTTTATGCGCAATAATATTGCGCATAAATACCAAAAACAGGGAGGGGGGTATGTCAAAGCTGGAACTGGACAAGATCGACCGGCGGATTCTCGCCTTGCTGCAAAGCAACGGGCGTCTTTCCAATCTCGAAATCGCCGAACAGGTGCGGCTCTCGCCGAGCCCTTGCCTGCGTCGCATTCGTCGCCTTGAAGAGGCTGGCGTGATTCGTGGCTACGTCGCCTTGCTGGAGCCTACACGGCTTGGGCTCGGACTGCTGGCCTATGTGAATGTGCGACTCGACAAGCGTCACCCGGGCGACGGGGAGGGCGGTTCGGTGATCGAACATTTCCGCAGCGTTGTCGATTCGTGGTCGGAGGTCGTTGGCTGCTACGCGATGGCGGGCGACATGGATTATCTCCTGCGTGTACATGTGCGCGATATGGCGCATTTCTCGCGCTTCATGCAGACGCAACTGCTTGTGCACCCGAGCGTGGTAGACGTCAAAACCAGCTTCGTGCTCGATCAGTTGAAGGAAACGACGGCGCTGCCGTTGCCCTGAATCGCGCTCGACGAACGCGAGAAAGCAAAAAACCCGGCTGAGGCCGGGTTTTTTCATGGGCGACGCCGAAGCGTCAGGCTGCGCGCTGATTCGGCAGCAGCGCACCGACCAGACGACGCGCGTTGCGCAACTGACGCTTGAGCGCGTAGTCGAACGCGGCGATCTGATCCTGCATCATTTCCGAGAGCATCGATTGCGTGTCGGCCGGGGGCAGGCTCAGGTAGCCGTCTGCCTCGCCGTAGGCAAAGTTGATCTCCATACCGGCCTTCTTCGCAATGCGCATCATGCGGGCGTTGCGCGAGAGGCAGTGCATGTACAGCGTGTCGACGCGCTTGTTGCGGCAATGGATCGCAGCGCGCTCGAACAGGCGCGAGCCGATGCCCAGCCCACGGGCCGATTCGAGCACCGAGACGCCGAACTCCGCGACACGACCGTTCTTGCCTTCCGGCAGTTGGGCGACGTGAGCCACGGCGACGAGCGCGAGATTGTCGTCATAGACGCCAAAGACGCTGTCACGGGAGAAATCGAGGCTGGCGACGTAGCGCGTGATGATGTCGTCGGAGACGGCCTGACCGAAGCGCAGCAGGCGGTCTTCTTCGCCGAGCGCCAGGAAATGGCGCTGGAGTCGATGGATGTCGCCGGACGTCAGCTCACGAATCAACACGCTCGACCGCTCGTTGGCGGCAACCGTCGCGCGTGCGACGTCGGGCGTGTGGTTCGGGGCAGTCATGGCGTAATCCTTGGGTAATCTTTAGTGCGTCCACCTGATTGTGCGACGCAAAAGAATTATACCCGAAGGGCTAGGTAAAAACCCTAGGAAATTAAGCCTCGACCGTGGAAGGAAGTGTCTAAGTCTCTGAAGAATGGCGTCTTTTCTGGATTTCTCGTCTGACGGCTCTTCTATAAGAGTTGCTGCGAGGCAACAAAAAAGGGCGAGAGTTCGCCCTTTTTGCATAAGTGACCACTAACTCCGATTATGGCTTCGCAGGTATCGCCGGGGCCGGGATGGCGGCTTCGATTCCGTCAGGCAGCGGGGCTGCGAGGCCATGTTCGAGCACCGCGATGACTTCATTGGCAAAGTCGCGATAACGCATGCGGCCGCCCGGTTTGAGCCAGGTGAAGGTCCAGTTGATCATGCCGAACAGCATCATCGTCAGCGCGGTCTGGTTGTGCTTGGCGACCCGGTCGGGGAAGGCGCGCGTGAGTTGGCGCGCAAATGCGGCGACCACATCGCGCTGGCGGTTGAGCACGATCTCGCGTTGTTCGTCGTTCAGGAACTTGACGTCGTTGAGCAGGGCGATGTGACGCGTCTGCGATGTCTCGTACTCGTCGAGGAACGCACGGATCAGTTCGTGGAAGGTGTCGCGCTCCGACAGGCCGCGACGCTGGCCGAGCGCCTCGACCTCGGTGACGATCAGCATCAGGCGCTTGGTGTAGCGCTCGAGCAGATCGAAGAGGATGGCGTCCTTGCTGGCGTAGTAGTGATACAGCCGGGCCTTGGAGGTGCCGCAGGCGGCGGCCAGTTCGGACATCGACGTGCTCGGATAGCTCGCGCGGGCAAAGGCGTCGGCGGCGACGTCGAGAATCTGTTCGCGCTGCGATTCGTGATCGGGCGCTTTGGTACGTGCCATAAACGGGGGTTACTCCAGTCGTAAATCGCACGCGGCGGCGGCCGTGGTGTCACCGCGTAACGCGAGTCGGCCTGCCGCACCGAGTTCGCGGCAGCGCCACAAAAGAAAACTGTCGGTGGCGAAAAAACCTTCGACGCGCGGCATCATTTCGCCGAGAAATGCCGCCATCGGTGTCCAGGCCACCGGGGCGCGGGTCAAAATCTGATCGTCGATCTCGGCGAACGTCGCGCCTTCGAACGTGTTGTGCACCCAGCGACGGACCTGCGTATTCACTTGCTTGAGCGCCCGCCATTCCAGCGACAGACGGCCAATGCGCAGCAGCGAGATCGGGGCGATGCGAACGAAGCGCTCGGCCAGCACCTCCGGGGCGTACATGCCGACGCTGGTGCGACGGTTCGCGTCGCTCCCGTTTACCGCACCCGTCAGGTCGCTACCCCGCAGCACGATCTCGTTCAGGCGGGCGGGCGTGCCGCGCAGCATGAAGGCCACGCGACGCAGCGTCAACTGATCGGACGCGCTGTCGCCGTGCCAGCACACCACCGCGTTGTCGCCTTCGACGAGGCGTTGCAGCGACGCCAGTTCCTCGCGCAGCTCGCCGGCGTAGTCGCGACCGGCCGACGGGATGACGCGTTGCCAGAAAGCGGCGCGCTGACGTTCGTTCTCGTCGATCTCACGCAACGGGCCGATGGCCAGATCGTCACGCAGAACCAGGATAGGGTCGGCGCGTTGCGCTTGCGCCATCGCCGCACGCAATTGCTGCGCGGCGATATCGCCACAGACGACATGGATGGTATTCATGCCCGGTAGTTTACGGTATTCCCGCTACCTCGGGTTGACGCTCCCGTAATGCCCGGAATAATCGACGCATTGGCGGGATTTCACGCAAGTTTCGCTCGCGTTGCCGTCGCGTTCGCACGCGGCGGCAAACAGGCGTTCGATCAGCGCTCGTCGTAGCTGACCACGACGCGTTCCGTGAGCGGACGCGCCTGACACGTCAGCACGAAGCCCTGTTCGACTTCGTAGTCTTCGAGCGTGTAGTTCTTTTCCATGGCGACTTCACCTTCGAGCACCTTGGCGCGGCACGTGCAGCACACGCCGCCCTTGCAGGCGTACGGCAGCGACAGGCCAGCGGCGAGACCGGTGTCCAGAATGCTCTGACCTTCATACGGCTGACGCAGGCGACGCTCTTTGCCGTCCATCACGACGACCAACTCGGCCATCGGCGTGTCGTCGGTGATCACGACCGGCTTCACGCCCGCTTGCGGCGACGGCACACCGAAGCGCTCGACGTGAATCTTTTCCTTGGCGACACCGGCGGCGGCCAGCGCGGCTTCGGCGGCGTCCATCATCGGGCCGGGGCCGCAGATGAAAGCTTCGTCGATGCTCGCTGCCGGAATCAGCGTCTCCAGGAACGCGCTGCACTTGTCCTGATTGAGCAGACCGTTGAACAGCTCGACTTCCTGTGCTTCGTCCGACAGCACGTGATACAGACGCAGACGGCCCAGATACGTGTTCTTCAGGTCTTCGAGTGACTCGGCGAACATGATCGCGGGCACCGAACGGTTGCCGTAGACGAGCGTGAACTGGCTGTCAGGCTCCGTGGCGAGCGTGGTCTTGATGAGCGCGAGCATCGGCGTGATGCCCGAGCCACCGGCGAAGCCGACGTAATGTTTGGCGTTGGTGGCCGACAGACGCGTGAAGAAGCGGCCGTCAGGCGTCATCACGTCGAGTTGCTGTCCCGGCTTGAGCTGATCGTTCGCGAAGTTCGAGAACTTGCCGCCGGGTACGCGCTTGATGCCCACGCGCAGTTCGCCCGTGGCTTCGTATTCGGGGACGCCTACGCAGATCGAGTAGGAGCGACGGGCTTCTTCACCGTCGATCTCGGTCTTGAGCGTGAGGAACTGGCCTTGCGTGAAGCGATAGGCGTCGCGCAGCGTGTCCGGCACCGTGAAGGCGATGGAGATGGCGTCGGCGGTCTCGGGCCGGATTTCGCGAATCGTCAGCGAATGGAATTGCGGGGTCGTCATTGTCAGCTTCCCAATTGGGTCAAACGCGGGGTCAACGCGGGGTCAATCCGCCAATCAATATGGCTTGAAGTAGTCGAACGGCTCTTGGCACGTGCGGCAAACGTAATGCGCCTTGCAGGCGGTCGATCCGAAGGCGGAGACGACTTCGGTATGCGTCGAGCCGCAGTGCGGGCACGGCACGCCGTCTTTCGGACGGCCATAGAACGTGATCTTGCGCGGCGCGTCGGCCGACACCGCTTGCGCCCCGGTGGGCGGCGCGATGCCGTAGCCGCGCAGCTTTTCGCGGGCTTCCGGGCTGATCCAGTCCGTCGTCCACGCGGGCGCGAGCACGGTCTTGACGTGCCACGGGCCGAGGCCTGCGCGCGTCATGGCCGCCGCGATGTCCTCGGCGATCTGCTGCATCGCCGGGCAGCCCGAGTACGTGGGTGTAATCACGATCTCGAACGCCGCGCGGCCTTCGTCGTTCGTCACCACGCGCACATCGCGCAGAATGCCGAGCTCTCGAATCGACACGACCGGAATCTCCGGGTCGGGCACGGCTTCGAGCGTTTGCCAGGCGAGCGGCAGCGACGCCTCCGAGGCCGGCGTGAGCACGTCGGGCGCAACGGGAGGGGTGAGCGGCAGATTCGTCATCGCGTCGGCAAACAGGTTCGTCGTAGGCATGATGTGCGCGCGTGGCTTACCAGGTGGCGCCGGGATGCTGACGGGCCAGACCCTGCATCTCGCCGAGCAGATAGCTCATGTGCTCGGAGTGATGACCGAACTTGCCCGTGCTCTCGAACGCACCGCCGACCGGCGCGGTGAGCGTGGCTTCCGCGAGGGCGTCGCTCACGGTGGCTTGCCATGCGTCCTTCAGATCGGCCATCGTCACGCCGGTACCGGCGGCAGCCACCGTGTCTTCGAGCGTGTCGCGCTTGAAGATCTCGTTCATGTACGGCACGAGATAGTCGAGCGCGGCCTGTGCGCGACGATGCGATTCTTCCGTGCCGTCGCCGAAGCGCACGAGCCAGTCGCGTGCGTGGTGCAGATGGTAGTGCGCTTCCTTGACCGACTTGGCGGCGATGGCGGCGAGCGTTTCGTCGGTCGACTGCGCGAGCGCTTGCCACACTTCGACCATCAGGGCCGAGTAGAGGAAGTTGCGCACGATAGTGACGGCGTAATCGCGCTCGGCAGCCGTGGTGCCGGCAGTCGGGCCGTAGTGGGGCAGCTCGACGAGCGTCCAGTTACGGAAGGCGAATTCGTCGCGCCAGAAGGCGTAGTCGTCTTCCTGCTTCGCAAAGCCGGTGAGTTCGGTTTCGAGCTGGGCGGCGTGCTGATACAGCATGCGTGCCTGGCCGATGAGATCGAGGCTCAGGTTGGTGAGCGCGATGTCTTCTTCCAGCACGGGGCCGTGACCACACCATTCCGCGTTGCGCTGACCGAGGATCAGCGCGTTGTCGGCGAGGCGCAGCAGATAGGACAGATGTTCCTGCGTCGGTTTCATGTTCTGGGGTCTCGCTTGGGGCGCGCCATTGACGTGCGTTTCGTCACGTCGGCGCGCAGCCGCTTACATGTGGTTCACTTCTTCCGGCAACTGGTAGAAGGTCGGGTGACGGTAGATCTTGTCGGCGGCCGGATCGAACAGCTCGGCCTTGTCTTCCGGAGCCGAGGCCGTGATGGCGACCGACGGCACGACCCAGATGCTCACGCCTTCCTGGCGGCGCGTGTAGACGTCGCGCGCCATGCGCAGCGCCATCTCGGCGTCGGCGGCGTGCAGGCTGCCGCTGTGCTTGTGTTCGAGGCCCATCTTGCTGCGCACGAACACTTCCCAGAGGGGCCATTCCTTGTTGCTTGCTTGCGTCATGATCGTTCCTGATGTCTTGTGAGGGCGGCGCGCTCTTGCAACCGCTTATGCAGCTTGCTCAGCAGCCTGCTTATGCCGCTTGCTTCTCGGCGCGCTGGCGCTGTTTCGCGGCGTGGGCGAGGGCGGCATCGCGCACCCAGGCGCCTTTCTCGTGGGCGGCCACGCGGGTGCCGACGCGTTCCTTGTTGCACGGGCCGTCACCGCCGACCACGCGCCAGAATTCGCTCCAGTCGATCTCGCCGTAGTCGTGGGCCTTGCGGGCTTCGTTCCACTTCAGGTCCGGATCGGGGAAGGTCACGCCGAGCACCTTGGCCTGTTCGATGGCGGCATCGACGAACTTCTGGCGCAGGTCGTCATTCGAGATGCGCTTGATGCCCCACTTCATGGTCTGGGTGCTGTGGATGGATTCCTTGTCGCTCGGGCCGAACATCATCAGCACCGGCCACCACCAGCGGTTCACCGCTTCCTGCACCATGTCGCGCTGGGACTGCGTGCCGCTCATCATCGCAAGCAGGGCGTCGAAGCCCTGACGCTGGTGGAACGACTCCTCCTTACAGACGCGGATCATGGCGCGCGCGTACGGACCGTACGAGCAGCGGCACAGGGGCACCTGGTTCATGATGGCGGCGCCATCGACAAGCCAGCCGATCACACCGACGTCGGCCCACGTGAGCGTCGGGTAGTTGAAGATGCTGGAGTACTTGGCCTTGCCGGAGTGCAGGGCGTCGATCATCTGGTCGCGCGACGTGCCGAGCGTTTCGGCGGCGGAATAGAGATAGAGACCGTGACCGGCTTCGTCCTGCACTTTGGCGAGCAGGATGGCTTTGCGCTTGAGGCTGGGCGCGCGCGAGATCCAGTTGCCTTCCGGCAGCATGCCGACGACTTCCGAGTGCGCGTGCTGCGAGATCTGGCGAACGAGCGTCTTGCGATACTCGGCAGGCATGTAGTCCTGCGGCTCGATCTTCTGGTCGGCGGCGACGCGCGCGTCGAAGCGAGCTTGCTGCGCCTGCTCGGCCTCGCTCAGGGCTTGCACGCCCTTGGGGCTGTTGCCGGCCAGATCGATGGCTTGCGTATACATAGAGGAAGGCCTCCGCGGCATGTGGGGATATGGAACGCATTATAAACCGACCGGCCGGTCGGTCAATAAATGTTTTCCATTAGGCCGGAGAGGTGTGGTTTTCTACAGCGCTTGAGATTTTTCAGTGGAAATGAGATTGCGCGCCGAGGTTGGCGGCGGGGCTATGCGGAGGTCATGTGTCCCCGGAATATCCGAACAGGTCAAAACTAGACTCAAGCGCGAAACAATTGCGCTTACACTCTCGTCTGCCTGACTCCTTCGAACTGTATGCGCCAACTCATCGTCTCCCCGATGCGCCGCCGTCTGATGCAGGCCGCGGTGATCGCTGCTTGCCTGCCGCTCTCCGCCTGTAGCGAGCGTGTCGAGATCGGAGGGAGTTTCCTGCAGCTCTGGCGCGAGCATCTGGACTGGCGTCCCGAGCAATGGCGTGCCCGCATTGCCATGACGCGCGCACTGGGGTGCCGGGAACTCTTCATTCAGTGGATCGCGCTGACCGGCAATCCCGCGAGCGAGTGGCAGGCGTCACCCGCACTCCTGAAGCTGTTGCTCGATGAATGCCATGCTCAAGGCATGGGCGTGTATCTGGGGGTGCCTTACGACGAGCGTTGGTGGACCGTGCTCGGCAGCCCCGACGCCGGGCTGCTGGAGCGCTATCTGAACGATGCACGCGAGCGCATCGCGCTCACGCTGCATAACAGCGCTCTGCCACGACACCCGGCGTTTCGAGGCTGGTATCTGCCGCACGAGATCGAGCAATACAGTTGGTCTGACCCGACGCGGCTCGACAAACTCGCGACGTGGCTCGACGCAGTCTCACGCCTGTCGCACGAATCCTGCGCGCGTGCTCCCGCTATCTCCACTTTCTACAGTCATATTCCGGGGCCGGGATCGCTGGCGGAGCTGTGGCGCGCGCTGCTCGATCGCTCCGACGTTTATCCGATGATTCAGGACGGTGTGGGCGAGTGGGGCATCGAAAATTACGTGGCACTCGCGCCCCTGCGTGACCTGTTCGTCTCACGTGGCACGAAATTCGATCTGATACTCGAACTGTTCCAAAGCGCGCCCGACGGCAAGAAGGACGGCACCGATTTCAAGGCACACGCGGCGAGCTTCACCCGCATCGAGAAGCAATGGGAAATCGCGCGTGACTACGGCGCCCAACGAGTGATCGCCTTCGCGATCGACCCGTGGGTTCTGGGCGACACACCAGAGGCACATGTACTGCTGCGGCGCTGGCAAGCGGCACTACGCTGACCGAGAAGTCGGAAATCGCCGCTGGGACAGGCCGTCTCACGCGCCTTCGATAATCTCGATGATGTTGCCGTTGGGCAGGAACAGGAAGACGATGCGACGCCCGCCAAATGCAACGGCTGGGGCAGGTTCCGCCGTGCGGCGTGCCCCCGTGTCTTCCAGTGCTGCGAGGGCACGATCAAATTCGCGGGTCTCGAATGCCTGGTGGTACATCTTCGTGCGACGCTTGAGCACGCCCTCGACCGGTGAGCCTTCGGCGCTGGGTGCGAGCAGTTCCAGACGCGGCCCCGGCCCGGTCAGAAAGCGCCCGCGCACCCGCTGGACAGGATCCTCGAACTCCGCCGACTCCTGCGAATATCCGAGCAATTCCCAGTAGGCCTGCTCTGCGTCCAGGTCGCGACAGGCGATCCCAATGTGATGAAAGGTACAACCAAGGTCGGTCAGCATGATCTGGCGTCAGAACTGGAAGTATAGAAAGCGGGCCGTCTTGTGCAGGTTGAGCGCGGCGTACGCCAACACGACCATCGACAAAGCGGTCCACGCGAGCGTGGGGCGCCATTGCAGCCAGCGCGGTGCGCCCGCAGCGGGTCCTTCCAACGCGGGCGAATACACGTTCATGATCTGGTTCGAGTTGGGTGCACACCACACCACCACGAGCAGCACCGCGATCAGCAGGCCCTGACTCCAGCGCTCCAGGAACAGGCGCAACACGTCGCCGGTGGTCCACTCAGGCGCCGCGTGCGCAAGGGCATGCAACGGATACAACACCGGCGCCAAGGGCTCCAGACCGTTCAAACCGAGCATGTTGCCGATGAGCATGAACGCGTCATGCGTGCTGTGGGCACGGAAGAATAGCAACGCGAATACAACACAGAGGAACGTCAGCACGATATACCCGGCGCGCACCAACCCAGTCGCCGGCTGCGCGCGCTTCGGGCCGAACTGGCGCCAGGCGTGATTCACGCTCAGGTACATGCCATGCAGCAGACCGAAGATAAGAAACTGAAGCCCTGCACCGTGCCAGATACCGGCGAGCCCCATCGTGAAGACCGTCGGAAACAAGATCATGCTGCCGAAGCCACGCGCGGTCGTCGTTGCCTTGCGGCCAACCGGCAGTCCCTTGCGTGCCCGGGCTCGCGTGATCGCCATCGCCACCGGGGTATAGAGATACGCGGTCAGATAACGCGTGAGCGTCATGTGGAACCGGGTCCAGAACTCAATGATGCCGGTGGATTTGTAGGGCGAATTGAAGTTGAGTGGGAAGCGAATGCCGAACATTTTCGCCAGGCCCATCGCCATGTCCGAGTACCCCGAAAAATCGAAGTACAACTGCAGTGCATAGGCCAGCGCGGTTCCCCATGCCGCCATGAACTGCAACTCACCCGGTGCGTTGAAGCCTGCTTCGGCCCACGGTGCGATGCTGTCCGCGAGCAGCACCTTTTTGGCGAGACCGATGATGAACAAGGTCGCGCCGATCGAGAGATTCTCCGCCTTGAACCGGTAACTCTCGCGGTCGGCAAACTGCGGCATCATTTCCTTGTGATGCAGAATCGGCCCCGCGATCAGGTGCGGAAAGAATGTGACGAACAAGACATAGCTGACAAAGCCCCGCTCACGGACCACACCCGCGCGGCAATCGAGCAGAAAGCCCAATTGAGTGAATGTGAAGAACGAGATGCCGAGCGGCAGGATCATCTCGCTCACGCTATGCGAGACGAGGCCGTATCCCGCGAGGAAATCGAGCAACGCGACGAGATACTTGTAATAGAACAGCAGCCCGAGGTTCGCGACAATGCCGCCCGCGAGAATCCATGATTGCAGACGCGGACGGTTTTCCGTCGACAGAATGCCAAGGCTCACGACATAGTTAAACGCAATCGACCCGAGCAGCAACGTGACGAACACCGGGTTCCACCAGCTATAGAACACCAGCGAGGCGATGCAAAGCCATGCGGCCGCCGCGATGGGGCGCAACGCTCCCGCGAGGTAGTACCCGCCCAAAGAGATGGGCAGGAACAGCAGGAGAAACGGCAGGGAGTTGAACAGCATACCGGGAAATCTGTGTCAAAAAGGTCGCAGGGACGCTTGCGGCTATATCAAGATCAGCCCTTCGCGGCCAATTGCTTCTTGATCAGCTCGATGAGTTCGCCAACGTTCTTCAGGCCTTCGATCTCCGACGTCTTGAACCGCACACCGAAACGCATTTCGGTCGCGACCATGATGTTCACGTTCGACAGAGAATCCCAGGCGTCAAAGTCGGCAGCCGACGATTGCGCCGTAATCACGACCGAGTCGTCGTCAAAAATGTCGCGAAAGATGTCGGTCAGCGCTTCGAGGATGTCGTTGTCGGTCATTTCATGCTCCTGATTTCCATGGGTGCACTTTGTGGAGAGAATTCGCCAAGGTCCAGCACCCATTCGGAGGCGTTCTCGTGTCCGGCAAACGGCGTAAATCCAAGGTTTCGAAAATGATCCTTGACCATGCCGTTCTTCGCGGTGGGAATATACTCGCCGATCAGGCGTTTGGCCCCGGCGGCGCGTGCTTGCTCTGCGAGCACACCCAACGTGGCGCGCTCGACTTCGCGACCGAGTACGCGGCAGCTCATCAGCCACGTATCGATGCGCCAATCGTCCCCGGCCGTCGCCTCTGGCAGGGCGGCGATGACGGCAATAATGCCGTTATCGCCAAAGCTGTCCTTCAGTCGGAAGTGCAACAGGACGGCGCGCGGATCGCGCATCATCTCCCGAACGTCGTCTTCGGTATGACGGCGCGTCGTCAGATTGAATTGGTTCGTCTTGCCCATGAGCTGAACGACGCGCGGAAGATCGGTCTCGTTGAATGTGTTCCATTCCAGCACCATCTGCAGACTGGCCAGATACGACGCAAGATCCTTCTGACTGGTGCGCATGACTTCGCGTTGCAGGTTGGCCTGATACTGGCCCGCGCGTTCGCGATCCTCGGCGGTCAGTGCCACCCCTTCGAAGTAGCCGCCTCTTGCAACGGTCGCCGCATACAACGCGGGATCTTCCGGCATCTCAGGAACCTTCACCATCGGTAGTTCGCGGCGCACAAGATTACGTTCGAACGGATTGTCATCCGCGAACACCAGCGCATCGAGTCCGATATTGAGCTGCGAGGCTATCGAGCGCAGGTTGCTTGCCTTGTCCTGCCAGTTCGCGACGAAGCACGCGATGTCTTCTCGCTTGAGCACCATCTCGGGATGCGACGTGAACGGTTGCAGCGCATTGGCTTCGTCGTTCTTGGAGCAAACGGCGAGGATCACTCCTCGGCGCGTCAGATCCCGCGCGTAACGCTGAAATGCGGCGAAGGCTTCGCCCTCGCCGTTGCCCTGTCCCAAGACAATGCCGGCCAGGCCATCGTCGCCGATCACCCCACCCCACAACGTGTTGTCGAGATCGAGCACGAGACACTTTGCGCTGCCGCCCCGGCGCGCCGTGACAAGTCTCGCCACCAGTTCGCCATAGGCCGGCCCCGCGGCAGGCGTGACGTACTGCTTCGCCCGCAGCCATAGCCGTGGATCGTGCCAAGCGCTTACCCCATCCTGCTCGCAGGCATCGTCCAGCGCGAGGATGTCGACCCCCGCCGCGTCAGCCGCCTGGCGCATGGCCTCGTTGAGTCGGCGCGTCAGCCAGCGCGCCGACCCCGGCATGCGTTGCTCATTGTTGCCCATGAGCGCGACGTGGGTCGGCATCAGCGTTTGTTGAATCACATGGGCGCCAATATCTTCTCTCAGACGGCGCCAAAGCTCGCGCAGGTTATCGATGGCGCCCGCCACCATCGCATCGGCGTCCGCCGCCGTCATGGCGGCCGTCTCGTTGCCGATCAGGTGCTGTGTATCGAAAGCGCACAACGCGACGTTCGGGGCAAATGCGTACAGACCGGAGGACGGATCGAGGGTCTCGCGCAGATATTGACCGTAATCCGGCACGTACATCTGTGTCCATAGCTGACGACGCAGCGCCCCCACCCGCAGACCGGGCAGCAGATGATCCATCGTGGACGAGCCAAGGACCGCCAGACGCACCGGGGTTGTTGTCAGATCCGCTGGCGCCTGAGCGCCATAGGCCTTGACCAGACGCTTGTCCAGCTTCCCCGTCTGCACGAAGTCCAGATTCTCATTGGCGAGCCGAACCAGCTCGCTCCATGCGGGCGCAACGTCCTTTGGAAGGGCATCCACTTGCTTCGCCCAGTCGGGCGTGCGAGGCAACCAGTTCAGCTCCGGCATGAGCATGTGTCCATTGAAATAGTGGTGGCGCTGCGTGCGCGCCAGGCAATCCGACAGGGCCTACCCGCACAGCGTGGGTCCGTATCGATACGTCGGAACTTGCGCTTCTGTGCCGCCGACGTCGTGTTCATGCGCTAGCCACCCTGCAGCAGCGATTTCTCCTGCTCGGTCAACGGCTGGAGCAGCGACATCTCCGACATCTCCCAGATCACAAGCCTCAGGCTCTTCGGCCAGCGATCACGATCCTGCATGGTGTGAACGAGCGCGTCGGCGAACTTGCCGCCGTCGCGACTCTGATTCCATACCGGTTGGCCGAGCGCCTGCCCCAACTGCTCGGCGAAGTTGCTTCGGCGGGAATTCGAACTGCCGGCGAGCAAAACTTCAACAGGTGGACCGTCGTCGAGCAAGCCTCCGCTTGCGGGCAACGTAAAGGTCTCCGGCACGTAGCTGTCCGGCGCCGGGCGCCAGCCGTCCGGCGCCTTGCCCAGCCCCGCGAGCACCAGCAAGTCACCGACGCGCGGCTCGGCACGCGGCGCGCGCGACACGTCGTAGCGTAACGAACCCTTCTGCCCCAGTAACGCAAGCGCAGCCCGGGCGACTGCCTGCGCCGCGGCGGCTGCCCCCGTCTGATTCATATGAACGTCGGTTCGGTAGAAAGCGTCAGGCATCGATGCAAGCAGTTGCGTCAGATCGACGTGAGGAACTCCGGCATCTGAAAGGGCCTGCTGCCACATCGTCATGCCCATCATCGTGTCCGCAGGACGCGTCAGGCCGCACAGCGCATTCGCGGCAATACGCGACTTATCCGGCACCGTCACTGCCAACACCTGCACATTTGCGGCACGCAGCCGGCCCGCGAGCTGCTTCATCAGCGCAATTCGCTTGCCGATCTCGGCACGCACGTCGGCAACCGGCGCACGCACGCCATCGGTGTAGAACAGCCATCCGGGGCAGCCCTGCTGCACCTGCGTGCCGAGTTGACCCAACGCCACGTAGCGCAACGCCGCATCGGCGGTTTCAACCGGTTCGCGGTACGGTAGCGCCAGCGTTGTATCCAGACGTTTGCCCGCCGTGCCGTCCAGCCATGCTTTCGGCGTGTAGTCACCGAGCCCAGCCTTGGATGACTCGTACACGCCGTAGATCAGCCCCAGGACCATCAACATCCCGAAGCACAAGGCGCTCAGGAGATGGGAGGTCGCCGCGGGCGGTGTCGCCACCGCATCTCGCGAAGAAGTCGACAAACTCATATGCGTTACTTGGCGATGGCGGCCGCGACGCGGTCGCGCCATGCAGCGTCGGTCATAAGTGATGCTGCGTCCCACTGCCCGCTCGTATTCGGGCCGTACAGCATCTGGACTTCATTGAGCTGCCACACGACGACTTGCGGACGCGCCTGCTGGAACGCCGGCGACTCAAGGTACTGAGCGAATACGGCCCACGGGCCGAAGTTGCCATATTTCCAGGTCAGGCCTACGCGCCGATCGATGTCCGCCGACAGCGCCTGCGGGAAGCCCAGATATGGCTGGACAAAGCTATTGCCGACGACATGTACGGGCGATGCCGCGTCGTCGAGCAGACCACCTTCATCGGCTTTGTTGGAGCGCACGACATAAATCTCCTGGCCCACGGCCTTGCGCTGCGCAGCCGTCATCAGCTCGGCAAAGTCCGCGAAGCGGCGCTCCTTGATCCAGTGCCCCAGCTTCTTACCTGTGCCTGCCTGGCCGGTAAGCGTCCAGTTCTTCTTGATGACTTCAGCGGTCGCGGCGGCAGCGGCTTCAGCGCTCCAGGCCGTCCAGTGCGAATCCTTCTGAAAGAAGGCGGTCTGGTCGTCGTGCTCCACGCTCTTGAGTACGGGCATCAGATCGACTGTCTGAATATCCGCGCGACGCAGGCTGTCGATGATCTGCGCGTAGCGCTCGCGCACGGCGGGGGCGATTGCCGTACCTGCGGGAAGCTTGTCTTCGTAAAAGCGAGCCTTCAGTGGGGCCACTACCACCACCAGTCCGATACCTTTTGCCTTGAGCGCATCACGCGCGGCGCGCATCAAATTGACGGAGTTGTCGATGCCGGCGCGGCCTGCGTCGGTCATGTTGTCCTGAGCGTAGAACAGCCAATCGTCCTTGCCGATGAGCACCGCTTGCGCGTGCGCACTCGTGGCCGCCAGGCATGCCCCGGCAATCATCAGGCCGGACAGCAGTTTCCGGGCGAATCCCGGGAAATCAGCGTTGATTTTCATAATGCTTACGAAGAAGGATTGTCGTGTTCTGGCGCTGACATGCGACCGCTCTGCGGCGGCGTCCGGTTCTCCGAGACCGGCTGCGCAGCGCGCGCACAGGAGCCTCGATATTCACCTCAGTTGGCGCGATAGGGTTGCGTCCGATTCGTCGCACCGACCAGCACGGGCGCTTGCGTCGTTCCCACGAGGAACACGCTGTAGCGGTCACCGCCCTTGAGCGCCGGCAGCGCCAGCGGCGCAGAAGCATGATCCGCGCACGACCCGACCAGCGAGGCCGACACCGGATTGATGGCACGCGCGTTGCGTGCGCCATCAGCCACACCCGGGAAGACCGTCGGACCGTTAGCCACACCGATTTTGGCCAGGCAGCCGGGCACGAGATTGTATGCCGCGAGTTCCGCTTTCAGCCCATCGGCCGCAGGACTCTCATCAACGATTGCCCTGGCCGGTGCACTGGCGTGCGAGCCGTCGATAACCAGCGTCACGAAACCGCCCTTCGGCGACTTGCCCGCCACCTCCACCGCGCGACCGTTGACCTTGAGCGTATACGCCTGAGCGCCGGGCAACACGCGATAGTCGGACACGATCTTGTGGTCCGCGGCGAGCGATTCGGCCTTCGCGCCAGCACCCAATTGCACGTTGACTGCCACGTTGCTCGCGTTGAGCACGCGCACGTAGACCGATCCTTCGGGCGGCAACGCATACAGCTTGGCGATGTCATCGGCGGGCGCGGCGTGCGCCAGGAGACCGACCGTCGCCAGCGCCGTTGCGGCGAGTGCCCGGTTTGCGCACGGTACGCGTTTGAGGAATCCGAACATGGTTGTTATCACGTCTTCAATATGAGAAATAGAGACCGGCGAAAATGCCCTGAGAGCGATCGTCGCCTGCGATGCGCACGCGATACTGTACGTTCAGATCGATGAACGATTGCGGCGCATGATATTTGTCCTCGCGGAACCACCAGCGTGCGGTCAGGCCCGGGCCAACACCCATCGTGAAGCGCTGCGCGAGCAGACTGTCGAAACCGGCCGTGGCGCCCAGATAAGGTGTGACGACGAGGTTGCTGTC
This sequence comes from Pandoraea commovens, assembly GCF_024704525.1. NCBI lineage: Bacteria > Pseudomonadati > Pseudomonadota > Betaproteobacteria > Burkholderiales > Burkholderiaceae > Pandoraea > Pandoraea commovens. The sequence goes on along the minus strand of NZ_CP102780.1, from coordinate 5,640,158 downwards.
GATGCTGTCCATGCGAAAAGCCCGGCCATAGCGCGCTTCGGCAGTGCCCAGCGTTTGCGGATGATCGATGAAGTAGTCGCCTTCCGCGTACAACTGCCAGTACTGCCAGTTCGATTTGTCGACACGCAGGCTCCCGCCTTCCCCTTCCGACCACGCGGCCCGCAGCAGCCAGTCGGTCCGGCTGTTGCTGCCCAGAGGGATGAATTTCTCCACCGCGAACACGAAATTCTGCCGACCGAACGGCTTCCAACGTGCGCCCAGCACGCCCTGATTTGTCGAGAGTCCGGTAACACCGCCGGTGCCGTCATAGAGCGCTTGATTCATCCGCGCATACAGCTCGAACGTGCTGCCGTCGCGGTTGCCTATCACTGGCGGGCGCCAGAAGATTTCTTGCGACGACTGCAGGGTCTTGCGAGCGCTGAGCGAAGGCGCGAAGGCCGAGTTCATGACACCGACCGTGCCGTACCCGAGCGCGGCGTTGAAACCCCACGTGCGATCCAGGTCCGATACGGCCTGACGCACGTTCTGGCGCGCTTGCGGTTCCAGTTCGATCTGGCCGTCATCCGCCGCGTCGATCGCGCGCGAGAACCAGTAGCTCGCCTGCTTGTTGTCATAGAGGCGCTGCGCACTGTAAGCCGCGTCGAGCAGACTCTCGGGCGGCACCTCGCTCCCCGACGTCGCAATCGGGGCATAAACCTCCCGCGCCTCGCGCTTGCGCCCCGCGAGACTCAGCGCGTTGACGAGCAGCAGACGGTACGCGAGGTTATCCGGTGCGGCGTCGAGTGCCTCGCGAGCCGCTTTGGCCGCTGCGTCATAGTCCTTCCTGGCCATCGATGCATACGCCTGCGACGCGGCTTCGTACCCGGGCCCCGCACCCGCCAGGCTCGAACCGGCAGGCAGAAGGTTGCAAAGTACGTCCTGCGAGTCAGACGTGCAGAAGACCACCGGCGCTTCATCCGCGGCGCTACGCGCACGCGGTCGGCCCGTGCGTTGCTGGGTGTCGGCGGCAATGCGTTTAACGCTCGCGAGCTGCTGCTCCGAGAGCCAGTCCTGCGCCACTGCCTTGTCGAAATCCTTGCGAGCGTCGTCCGGACGATCGAGTTTCTGGCGGGCGAAGCCGCGCATCGCGAGCGAAAGTGCGTCCTCCCCGTCTTGCGAGAGCGCGTCCGAAGCGGCGGCGTCAGCCTCGGCGTATTGTCCTTCGCTCAGCAAGGCCCCGGTCAGCAGGTAGCGATAACTCTGCACGTCGGGTGCCTGACGAACGGCCTGGCGCGCCAGCCCGACCGCCTTGACGTAGTCGCGCTCGCGATACGCGTCCCACGCGGCCAGCGCAGGCGCCGTGGCCAGCCGGCGATGCATACGGTCGCGCAGCGCCTGAAGGGCTTCGTCGCTCGGCGTGAGACGTAGTGCTGCATCTGCTTCGTCGGCGGCCGCTTGCGCCTTGTCCTGACGCTCCAGCGAATAGATCAACAGACTGCGCATGCCCGCGCTGTTCGGCTCGTAGCGCAATGACTCACGAGCGTTGCGCTCGGCCTCGTCATAACGGCCGGCAGCATAGGCCTTGTAAGCCGCATCTCCCGCCTTATACGCCGGGGACTGCATTGTGCCGCCCTTGCCGCCACTGGCCTTGGGGGCGAGTGCGATACGCAGGTTATCTCGTGCCGCGCTTAGTGCCGGATCCCGGTGCCCTTGTGCCAGTGCCTGCTCCGTGACGTCAAGCGCTTGCTTCGTACGCCCCATGTTCTGCAAGGCGTAGACACGCAACAACCACAGGCGCGTGACGTCCGGCCGTAAAGCCAATGCTTTCGCGGCCTGCGCCTGGGCAGCGGCGTAGTCCTTACGGTTATACGCCTTGAAAGCAGCGTCTCCGAACTGCCACGCCTCGCCTTCCAGCGGGACTTCGGCGCGCGCCGCGCTGGCGGGTGCCGCAACCGCGCCGGCCGAAAGACTGGCTAACACGGCTGTGTAGCAAAGGGTGCGGGAGAAGAACGTCATGTGGCCGCGCTACTTGAAATATGGGGTTCTGCGTCAGGTGACGGAAGCCCCGGAACACCTTGCTGAAATGAAATCGCTTCGTGCAGTGTGGCTTCGTCCAGCCACCCCTGCTCGACGAGAATCTCGCCAAGCGGACGGCCTTCGCGCTTTTGCACATCCAGTGCATAGGCCAGCTTCGTCTCGTCAATGGCCTGCCAGGACATCAACAATTCGCCCAGACGCTGACGCTGCTGCGTGAGCTGATCGGTCGTGGGAAAGTCGTGCATCGTCTTGTCCCACACCAGTCGCTTGCCCGTCACAAGGTGGACGATGAACAGGCGCCAGGCGCGCGCGGCGGCCATAGCGTTGATGAAGTTGCCGATCACCATGCGCGGCATGGCAAGCAACGCGTGCTCCCAGCCGTACATATGAAACACAAAGTAGCTGCGCTGAATTACGCGCAGCGCCAGCGCGAAGGCATTGATCCCCATGAGGGTTACAAGCCATCCACCCGGCGGAAATACCGACGGATAGTAGATCGTCCACCAGCCCATCTTGTCGGCGATCAGGAAGACAAGGAAGTTCAGCAACAGCACATAGGCGAGAATGGCGATGAACGATGTCGCGAGCCCCTTACGATCGCGAAACAGCAGATACTTCGTGGCGAGCGATCCCTGCCACCCGACCTGCGCCCAGCCCTGCAGCCCGATGCCCAGCGTCCAGCGAGCCTTTTGCCGATATGCTGTCCTGAACGTGTTGGGGAAGTACTCGCGAATGCCCAGCGGCATGCGAATCGTGGAGACTTTTTCCTTGCCGAAACCGAACAGCCCGGCGCGCTTGACCACGTATTCGACCGGGAACTTGCCGAAGATCTGCTTCATCCCCTTGCGCGCCAGGCGCGCGCCGATGTCGTAGTCCTCGGTCAGCGTGTCGGTATTGAATGGCTGGTTATTCGTCTCGGCTGCCAGTTCTTCGAGCGCCTTGCGTGAGAAGCAGGTACCCACGCCCGCCGACGGCACCATCTTCGACAGGCTTTCGCGTACCACCAGATCCTTGGTGTGCCATTCGGCGAACTCGTCCATGTACGTGCCCGCGACGAGTTCATACCACTCGCGCTCCAGCGACGTCACCGGCAACTGAACGAAGTCGATGCGCGGCAGCAGATAGTTGTAGTACTTCAGCTCCAACGGGTGGAGCACATCTTCGCTGTCATGCAGGATCACGCCCGCGAACGGCTCAGGCTGCGACTGGTTCTGCTTGAAGATCGCTTGGACGATCCAGTTCAGGCAATCCGCCTTGCAGGTAGGTCCGTCGTGCGGCACCTGTACATGCACAAGCTGGCGGTAGCGCCTGCGCATGCGCTCGACTTCGGTCTTCGTCTTCGCGTCGTTCGCATACGTGCCTACGAAGACCATGTAGTTCTTGTACTCGAGCGTGCCCACCATGCTCTCGAGCATGGCGGCAATCACGTCGTACTCCAGCCACGCCGGCACCATGATCGCGAGCGGCTGCTCACGCACCTCTCGCAGTTGCGATGCCTGCAATGGCGTGTAGCGTCGCCGGATGAACAGCGACCGGTAGATCTGGCGCACCCAGTACCAGGCATCGACGAACAGATCGTCGGCGCTCGAGAGCAGAATGACGATGCCGACCACCGCGCTGGCAATTTCCAGCGCGTGGTAATAGTCGGCGACCAGATAGGGCCAATAGAGCGAGGAGATCACGGCGACGTGTCTCTACCGATCAATGGCTGTCGGGTTTCTTGCGGCCCGCACGCAGCGCCAGCACAAGAATCAGCAGCATGACCAGCAACACGATGGCGATGCCCGGCACGCCCCACGAAACGTAACGACGCCATTCGTAGAACGCGCTCTCGCCGGCGCCCGGCGGTTCGCTCGCGTCCGGGTTGCTTGTGTCGATCCAGGCCACCGGACCGGTCGGTCCGATAATCGCCAGGTTGCCGCGATTGAGCAGGAACGGCACGCCCACGTCGGCCTTCGTCTCGCCAATGGCGTACCAGAGCAGACCGTCCTGACCATCGCCACGCACGACTTCTGCGGTCGACAGACGTTGCAGCCCCGTGATATCGAGCCACTTGGCGTCTTTGCCGCCGATCTCCAGACGCTGACGATCGGTCACGACTGCCGAAGGCTTCGCGCCTTCGACCGCCACTTCCATCGCGACGAACGGCTTGCTCGGTTTCACGCTCTTGCCGGCAGCTGCGATCGTCAGTTCGGCGCGCGACGGCGACAGACCGCTAGCGGCCGCAATGCCGATCACGCGACGAATGTTATCCGGCGCCGACTGTAGATAGCGCTCCGGCACGATCAGTTGCGGGTTGCCCGCCATGAGCGGCAGCAACCCGACGAACGTGCCGTCCGGCTCGGCCTTGCCCGGGCGAACATAACTGGCTACAGGCAACACATTGACCGGGAAGGCCTGCGGAATCTCGTTACAGTCGGCCGAATACGGCTGCCGCTGTACCGACACGCGCAGGGTGTTGTTCACGCCGAGCGCATAGCCCGGCACGCGCGCTTTGAGCTGCTCCGGATGGCCATTCGCATCCAGTTGCTTGGCCGCAAGCAAAATGCCGTTCCAGAACACGGTCGCCACCGGCTTGGAGGCCGCCGGTCCTGGCGCCGCCGACAGATACAGCGAGATTTCGCCCGGCATGCGTCCGCCCGAAGCCACAGCGGAAAGCGGGAAGCTCACCGTCCAGTCGCCGCGCGCGAGCACGTCGAAGCTGTCGGATGAGCCGCCGAGGCTCGACAGACGCACGACTTGCTTGTCCTCAATGTCCGGCGTGTGTGCGATCGGCGCGCTCACGCTGTTGCTTAGCAGGATCCGGCGCAGCGAGTCGTCGAACAGACCTGCGGCCTGGGCGCCGGCATCGCCCGCGATGGCGATGACCGACTGAGCGCCCATCGACACGAGGCGGACCTGCTTCGCGCCCAACGTTTCCGTGGCGAGTGCGGCACGTTGTGTGCGCCACGTCTTGAACGCCTCAGCAGCATCGCTGTCGTTGGTCAGTTGCGCTTGCAGTGCGTCGAGGGCGGCGACCAGACGCGTGCGCAGCGCGGCATCGGCCACAGCAACTTCACCGCTCACGGCGGGTGCGCCGACAGCGAGCAGCGCGCCCAGTTCGGCGTCGTTAGCCAGCTTGTGGGCTGCGTTGTTGTCCTTGATCGCGGCGAACGCGGGCACCCCGGCCAGCGCCGCGGGCACGACCACGTCGCGCGTGTCGACCGTGTCTCCGACGGCAGGCAGTGCGCGCACCACCACGCGCTTGCCGTTTCGCTCGAGCGCCACGCCGATACGCCAAGCGCTGTCGAAGGCTTCCTTCGTGAGCGTCTTCGACGCAACGAGCAGTGCGGGCGAGCCCGGCAGCGTGCTCCACGCGTCGTCGAGGCTGCTCACCGACTTCTGATCGACGCGATACGTCAGGCGCGTCTGCGGCGTGATCGTCACCGAGTTAGCCAGCGACTGGTCCGGCTCGCAGCGGTTGTTGCCCGTGCGCGAATGCCAGTTCACGCCGAGACGCACGAAACCGTTCTCACGCGGTCGCGAGGACACGGCGAGCGTGCGCTGGAGCGGGCCGTCACCATCGGGCATCGATTGCGAAGTCATCGGCTGTCCGTCGATGGACAGCACGAACGACGCCGGGCCTTTTTCGCCCTTCAGATAGCGGCCGTCGAACGAGATCGACGCATCGGAGAGCGGCAGGCCCTTGGGGACCGGCAGATAGAAGTCCTGATTGGCGTCGCCCGAGAGAACGACCGGCGCCGTGATGCCCAGGTCGGCCAGCGCAATGCTGCGCGTGAGGTTCGCCCCCGTGCCCAGCGACCGGATACCGTCGCCCAATGCACTGGCGTTCGCCATGCCAGGCAGCCACACACCGGCGGCCAGCACGCAGCACAGCAGGGTCGAAGTTGCCCGGGGCACCGTGCGCAATGCGCGCAAAGGCTGGCGGGAGGGAACACTCTGGAGGGGCATAGGGTTGGACAACGACATGACTCTTCCGTGAATAGGCGTGACGTTGCGCAACGGCGACATCACGAAATGTAACGGCACCTGCATTGCCGCGGAAATGACGCTCGAGAACTCAAACATTGTTGGCGCTCTCGCAGCAGGGATCGAACTCCGCGAATGGGCGTCCGCACAGTGCGTCGACGATACGCTTGGCTGCGTGACCGTCGCCGTAAGGATTGATTCGTCGCGAAAACGACGCGTGATACGCGAGGTCGTCGAGCAGGCGTGTCACACCCGACACAATCCGCTCGCGATGGGCACCGACCAGCGCGACTGTGCCAGCCTCGACGGCTTCGGGCCGTTCTGTTACGTCGCGCATGACCAGCACTGGCCTGCCAAGAAACGGGGCCTCTTCCTGCACGCCCCCTGAGTCCGTGAGAATGATGTATGCCCGCTGCATGAACCAGACGAAGTCGACATAATCAAGCGGATCGATCAAGTGCACGTTGTCGAAGCCGGACAACTCCCTCATCACAACGTCGCGTACGGCCGGATTAAGGTGCACGGGGTAGACGATTTGCAAATCTCGGCGCCGGGCCAGGTCGGCCAACGCAGCGCATATGTTTCTGAAACCATCGCCGAAGCTCTCGCGGCGATGGCCCGTCACGAGCAGCATGCGGCGATGAGTGTCGACCCAAGGGTATCGCTTGGCGACGTCCTTCGAGAGCGGCGAATCGTCACGAAGGCGCGATGTGAGGATGGCGAGTGCGTCGATCACCGTATTGCCGGTCACCGCGATGCGGCCCTGCAGGTGTTCGCGTAGCAGGTTGGCTTTGGAGGTGGCTGTAGGCGCAAACAGCCAGTCGCCGATCGCATCGACCACACGACGATTCATTTCTTCCGGGAACGGCCTGGCAAGATCTCCCGTGCGCAGCCCCGCCTCAACGTGACCGACGGGAATGCGACGGTGAAATGCGCCAAGCGCGCAAGCAGACGCCGTGCTGGTATCGCCATGTACCAGCACATAATCAGGCTTCTCTTCCTCGAGTACTGCGTCAATTCGTTCGACCGCGCGCGCGAACAACCCATTGAGCGTTTGGTTCGGGACCATCACGCCAAGATCGTACTTCGAAGTTAAATCGAATAACGACATGACCTGGTCGAGCATCTCGCGGTGCTGACCTGTCACACATACGACGCTCTTAATGCTCGCTTCCTGGCCAAGGGCAGCCACAAGCGGAGCCATCTTGATGGCTTCGGGACGCGTTCCGAAAATAGACAGAACTTTCATCGTTCATCATTCCATTCAGAGTCTGCTTGACGCGCACGTGGTGCAGCGCTTTTTACTTGGTCCGCCGCGCGCGGCCTAGTTGACACGAGAATGGAACGGCGACGCTAACACTGTTCAATGAATCGGCGTACTACCTAAAAAGCAACCTTGTGGCAACAACAATCATCCGTCGATCATTTGCTGCCGCGTACAAGGACGTCCCAATTTCTCCGCTTATTTCGCGTATTTTTCTGTGCTCTCTAACAACGCGACTGAATCGAGCGGGATATTAATTGACCAACGTCCCCTCGTCGTCCCCCAGGTTTCGAACATCTGAATCGGCAGTCTGTGGCGGCCGTCTTTGGCGGATGTGCCGCGTCGTCGGCTAGGCATTTTCGGCGCGACCGGATTGAGCAAAGCATGAGCCGACGCGGAAATTGTTGGGACAACTCGCCGATGGAGCGTCTGTTCCGAAGATTGAAACGGAATGTATGCCTAACGTGAGATACGCGAGTGCACCGCAAGCCCATCGAGACATCAGCCATCACCTGATGGTGATTGGAGACACGGGAAGGTCGGGCGCACAGTCTCGTCGGATGGGGACGATGTGTTCGACGGATGAGGCGCGCTGTTGGCGGGGCTGCGCGGAATTACCCCTGCGGCTGCCCAAAATTCTCCCGATACTGCTGCGGTGACACGCCGAAGCGACGCTGAAACACCTTGCGCATGTTGTGCGGGTCGCCGAAGCCGCATTCCCACGCCACTGTCTTGAGCGGCGCGTTGCCGTTCTCCAGCATGACGCGCGCGGCATCGACGCGGGCGGCGCTTACGAAGTCGGCTGGCGTCACACCCGCGTCGCGTGCGAATACGCGGGAGAAATTGCGTACGCTCATCTTCGCCACTGCCGCGAGATCGCCGACCGACAACGGCTCCGCCAGATGCTCCAGCACGTAATGCTGAACCTGTGCGACGGGAGAGTTCGGCTCGGCGTAGGGCGTCAGGTACGGACTGAACTGCGACTGACCGCCCGCGCGCTGCGTGAAGACGACCAGACGCTTCGCCACGTTCAGCGCTACCTCCTGCCCATGATCCTGTGCGAGCAGATGCAACGACAGATCGATCCCGGCCGTCACCCCCGCCGACGTGTACAGACTCCCGTCCTGAATGAACAGCCGGTCGACTTCGATATTCGCACCGGGGGCGCGCTCGGCCAGCACGTCCACATCGTTCCAGTGGGTGGTGACGCGCTTGCCGTCGAGCAGGCCCGCCGCCGCCAGGATCAGCGCGCCGTTGCAGATCGAGCCGTAGCGGCGTGCACGCGGGACCATGTCGCTCAGCCAGCGATAGACGTTCGGCCCGAGATCGTCCGTCAGCAGCGACGGGCCGCCCGCCACCAGCAGCAGATCGACGTGTCCGCCGACGTCCTGATAGTGACGTCGCGGCAGCAACGCCATGCCGTTCGAGCAGGCAATGGCCCCGTGCTGCGTGCCGATGACCTCCGTCTGGTACTGATCACCGGGCAGCAGGAAGCGATTGGCTTCGGCGAAGACGTCCAGCGGCCCGCTCACATCGAGCGATTGCACGCCGGGAAAGACCAGCAGGGCGACGTTACGGATCATGACGATTCGGTGGAAGACGGTTCAGGTTGGGGCAAATCGACAGGGAAACACTGGCGTTGATGCGACCCATTTTGGCAGAAAGCGACTCATCGGCAAGATGTCGGCCGGACGCTGGCACGAAGATGCCGCTGGTTGGCCTGATCGACCCGCTCGCGTTGCCCGGCGCGGCGTAGCGGCGGTTCGAGAATGCTCTGAGCGACGGCAACCCCGTCGCATGCCCCCCAGAACAACCGCATCCACCGAGAGGTATTCGATGTCCAATCAAGTGACTTCCGCCGCCGTCCGTTATCCCGACGAAGCCTCGCTGGCCGAGCGCGTCGGCCCCGCGTTCTCCGTCGACGGCATGCTCGCCGCCCGTAACAAGACCCGCACCGCGATTCGCGACATCGCGGCGAACGTGCGTCCCGGCATGGTCGAGGAAGACGCCGTCGCGATGGCCAAGGGCGTGCTGACGTCCGCAGGTCTGGAGCTGAGCTGGCACCCGACGCGCGTTCGCTTCGGCAAAAACACACTCAAGCCGATGCGCCAGCCGTCCGAGCCGGGCGTCGTGCTCGGCGAGAACGATCTCTTCTTCATCGACATTGCGCCGCGTTTCGAAGCTTGGGAAGGCGACGGCGGTGCGAGCTTCGTCGTCGGTCAGCATGACGAGTACGAGCGCTGCGCCCGCGACGCCGAGGCGCTGTTTCATGACGTCCGCCAAAAGTGGCAGCACGAAGGATCGACCGGACAAGCGCTCTATGCCTACGCCGCCGACGTCGCACGCCGTATGGGCTGGGCGCTGAATTTCGACCTGCCCGGCCACCGTGTCTCGGACTTCCCTCACGCCGCGATCCACACCGGCTCGCTGGCGGACTTCGAGACCACGCCGTCCGCCATGCGATGGATTCTGGAGATTCACCTGCGTGACCCGCAGCAGCGTTTCGGTGCGTTCTTCGAAGACATGCTGCTTGAGGACGCCTATTACTAAGTGCATCGCCGGATGCCGCTGTCGCATACGCGCCACGCGTAGCGACGGTGGCGCACCGTCCGTCCCATGCCAGTGAAACTTGTTTGCTATACTGCGAACGATTCTCATTTGCAAAACGGTGCCTGAGCCTTGCGGCCACACCTGGCCCGGGGACAGGAGGGGCGTATGCCCGCCGACGACACGCTGCAGCGCGACACTTCGCTGGGTACGCTGCGGGGACTCTACAACGATCATCACGGCTGGCTTCATGGCTGGCTGCATCGCAAGACCGGCTGTTCGCATCGCGCGGCCGATCTCGCGCATGACACTTTTGTCCGTCTGCTGGAGCGCGATCCGCCACGCCAGCTGGCGTCGCCGCGCGCGTTCCTGACGACCGTCGCGCAGCGCGTCCTCTATAACTACTGGCGACGCGAGCAGATCGAGCGCGCCTATCTCGACGCCCTCGCGCAACAACCCGAAGGCCTTGCCCCGTCTCCCGAAGAGCGCGCCATCGTGCTGGAGACGTTGCTCGAAATCGACCGTTGTCTCGATGGTCTGCCGCCCCTCGTCAAACGCGCCTTCCTGCTGGCGCAACTCGACGGCCTCACGTATCCCGAAATCGCCACCGAACTCGGCATTTCACTGGCGACGGTGAAACGTCATCTCGTGCGCGCGGGCACGCAGTGTTTCTTCGCGATGGAGACGGCGTGACGCGCTCCGCGACTTTCGACGCGACGATTGCCCAGCAAGCCGTCGAGTGGTGGGTGACGCTGCAAAGCGGCGACGCCACCGAGACGTTGCGCACCGCATGCGCGCGCTGGCGGGCGGCGAATCCGGAGCACGAGCGTGCGTGGCTTCATATCGAGAACGCCGACCGGCGTATGCGTCACGTGTCGGGCACGTTGGGGGCGGCCGTTGCGCAGGCCGCGCTGCGCGCACCCCGCTCGCGCGGACGCCGTATGGCGGTGAAGGCCATCGTCGGCGCGCTGTTCGTCGGCACCGGCGCGTGGGTCGCCAGTGATCCGATGGCGGTGCAATGGCTGCGCGCCGATGCGCGCACCGGGGCGGGCGAGCGACGCACACTGCGTCTGTCCGACGGCACGACGCTCGTTCTCAATACTCGCAGCGCCGTGCGTTTGTCGATGGACGGCGACGTGCGACGCATCGGTCTCGTCGAAGGCGAAATCATGGTGACGACCGGCAAGGACGTGACGCACGTACCGCCCCGGCCGCTGATCGTCGCCACGGCACACGGCACGCTCCAGCCGCTGGGAACGCGTTTCGTCGCGCGTCAGATCGATGGTCAGATCGACGGACGCAGCGACGCCTCCGTGCAAGTGTTCGAAGGCGCCGTGCGCGTGACACCGAAAGGTACGTCCTCAACCGACACTGCGAGCGTGCGGATCGTTCACGCAGGCGAGCAGGCGACGTTCAACGCCAGCGGCGTCGAGGCGGCGCTGCCGCTGGCGGATGGTGACGGCGCGTGGGCCGACGGCATGCTCGTCGCCGTCGACATGCGGCTCGACACTTTCCTCGCCGAGCTGTCGCGCTATCGGCGCGGCTATTTGCGGTGCGATCCGGCGGTGGCGTCGCTGCGCGTCTCCGGCACCTATCCGCTGGCCGACATCGACGCCATTCTCGGCGTGCTGCCGCACGCATTGCCCGTATCGGTGTCTTCCGTCACGCGGTACTGGGTGACGGTCGGACCTCGCGGATGAGCAGCCGGATGCACCACGCCTGAGTACTCGTTGGCGAACGTCCCGCCCTCTTTTTCAAATTTCTTTACGGTCAGTGAGCTGATTTGCCGGTCTCGCGTGACAAGGGAAGTGAAACCTTCTCTCCATTGCCTGAACGAGATCTCACATCATGGCCGTCGCTTTACCCGCATTCCCCGAACTATCGCGTGCCCTGCCATCCACTGCTACCGGGTTGCGTCGACGCCGCGTCTGCGCTGGCGTCGCGCTGACGTTTGCGTCGTTCGCTTCGACGTTTGGTGCGGGCGTCGCTCATGCGCAGACGTCCGATCAGGCACCCGCGACGGCCAAAGTCGCTGCCGCTGCACGGGCTTATGACATCCCGGCGGGCGCGCTCGACGCGGTGCTCACGCGCTTCGGACGCGAAGCGGGCATCTTGTTGACGTACACGCCTGCCCTGACGGCGGGGCGTCAGAGTCCCGGCGTGCAAGGCCGCTTCGATGTGCCGGGGGCGTTCGGTCAGATGCTCGCGGGCACCGGACTGACGGCGGCGCCGCAAGGGGCCGGTTACACGCTCGTGCCACAGGCGGCCCCGGCGGCTGCGACGTTGGCCGCCGGTGGTGGTTCGGGAGACGTTGCACTGCCGACGACGCACGTGCAAGGTCAGGCGTGGTCCGATGCCTACCGTCTGCCGGTGGACGCGAACGTCACACGCTCGGACACCCCGATCCTCGACATCCCCCAGGCCATCAACGTGGTGCCGCGTCAGGTGCTCGCCGACCAGCGTGCCCGCACGCTCGACGACGCGCTGATCAATGTCAGCGGCATCGTGCAGGGCAATACGCTGGCAAGTACGCAGGACACGCTGCTCAAGCGCGGCTTCGGCGGCAATCGCGACGGCTCAATCATGCACAACGGTATGCCGCTCGTGCAGGGCCGCGGACTGAACGCGAACGCGGATTCGGTCGAAGTGCTCAAGGGGCCGACGTCGCTGCTCTACGGGATCATGGACCCCGGTGGCGTGATCAACGTGGTGAGCAAGCGTCCCCTGCTCAAGCCTTACACCGCAGTGAGCGTGGCGGGCACGACCTATGGGCACGGTAAGAACGGCGTCGAGGAGACGCTCGATACGACCGGACCGATCGGTGATTCGGGACTGGCTTACCGGCTGGTCGTCGATCAGAACAATCAGCAGTACTGGCGCGTCTTCGGTTCGCAGCGTGAGACGCTCGTCGCCCCGACGCTCGCCTATTACGGACGCGATACGCAGGTCGTCGCCTCCTACGAGTACCGTAACTTTCTGACCCCGTTCGACCGGGGCACCGCGCTGGACCCGAAGACGAACCGGCCGCTGGCGATTTCGGCACGGGAGCGTCTGGATGACGTCCACAACGAAATGGCCGGGCAGTCCCATCTGGCGCAGATCACCGTCGACCATCAGTTCAATCCGGACTGGAAGGCGCACTTCGGCTACAGCTACAACACCGAGACGTACGACGCGGGGCAGTTGCGCATTACCGGCGTGAATTCCACGACGGGGATCGTCTCGCGCAGTAATGACGGTACGCTCGGCTCGGACAGCACCGACAGCTTCGGTACGGCGTATCTCGACGGCAAGGTGATGCTCGCAGGCATGCGTCACGACCTGCAATTCGGCGGAGACTGGGAGTATCGACGTATTTATCGGCGCGATCTGCTGCGTCAGGCCGCGAAGTGCACGTTCTCTTATCTGAATCCGGTGTACGGCTGCGAGGTGATCCCGAGTACGGTGTCTGCCGCCGATAGCGATCAGACCGATACGCTGCACGACGCTTCGCTGTTCTTCCAGGACGCCATCCATCTGACCGATCACTGGATTGTCGTCGGTGGCGTGCGGTTGCTGACGTATAGCCAGATCGCAGGCAAGGGGCGGCCGTTCAAGGCAAACACGAACATCAGCGACTCGAAGTGGCTGCCGCGCGCGGGCGTTGTCTATAAGGCTCGGGAGTATCTGTCGTTCTACGGTAGCTATTCCGAGTCGCTCAAGCCGACGTCCACCATTGCGCCGTTGTCGACGGGCGTGGTCATCGACTCGAACGTCGCACCCGAGCACGCGAAGTCGTACGAGGTCGGGGCGAAGCTCGACATGCCGAACGGGCTGAGCGGCAACCTTGCGGTGTTCAACATCGACAAGCGCAACGTGCTCGTGTCGCAGGCGGTGCCCGGGAGCAGTACGCTGGACTGGCGCACCTCCGGGGCGGCGCGCTCGCGGGGCGTCGAGCTGGATGTGTCGGGACGCATCGGGCAGCGCTGGAACGTGATCGCGAGCTACGCATTCATCGATGCGAAGATCACCGACGATCCGATGTACACCGGCAACACGCTGGTCAATGCGGCACGGCATACGGCGTCGCTGGCAGGGGTGTATGACTGGGGGCCGGTGCTGGGCGATGGGAGCGGCAACTTGCGCCTCGGAGCGGTGGGGCGATACATCGGGGCGCGCCCGGGTGATTCGGCGAACAGCTTTACGCTGCCCGCGTACTTCGTCGCTGATGTGTTCGCGACGTACGACACGAAGATCGGACGGCATCCCGTTCACTATCAGCTCAACGTGAAGAACGTGTTCAACAAGACCTACTACCCGTCGAGTGTCAGCCAGACGGTGGTGGCCATCGGCGACGCGCGCTCCGCAACGTTGTCGGCGACGTTCGAGTTCTGAGCGACGGCGCAGGCTCGCATTCCGTCGTCTCTATATATAGAAACCGCCGCACCCGGGAGGCCGGGGCTGCGGTTTTTCGTCCACCGAGTTGACGGTGCGTCGCCGTCGTGCCGACTGACGGTCGGTACTCAGAGCAAGTCGTCGCTCGGAAGCAGCGTGAACGCGCCCGCGACGGCGTTGCGGCTGAAGGTCGCGTAGGGTTCTACGTCGAAGATGCGCGGCTTGCCGTTCTCCTCGCCGACCCAGCGAAGTGCGGGCATTGTCGGTGGCGACGGTGTGGGCGGCGCTGTGCCCGGCGGCGCCAGCTCGACCCGGAAGCTGCTGCGCGGCGACGTCGCCTGGTCGAAGATGCGTGCCATACGCTCGGCGAATTCGGGGCTGTGGATGACGATCGCCAGTTCGGTGTTCAGGCGCACCGAACGAGGGTCGAGGTTGAACGAGCCGAGGACGACGTCGCGCCGGTCGATCACGTACGCCTTGCCGTGCAGACTCGCCTTCGATGACCCGCCGAACGTGACGCGTCGCGTGGGGCGTTCGCCGTTATCGGAGCGGATTGGCTTGAATTCGTACAGTTCGATACCTGCCTGCAGCAGGGCCGGACGGTAGCGCGCGTATCCCGCGTGGACGGGGACGACGTCGGTCGCCGCCAGCGAGTTCGTCAGCACGCGGACTTTGACGCCGAGTTGCGCCAGCGTCGACAGGAACCGGACGCCGCCATCCAGTGGCACGAAGTAGGGCGAGATGATCAGCACCTCCCTTTGCGCCTTGGCGGCGAGCTGGCGGAGTTTGTCGGCCGGGGCGCTTTGGGTTTCGGTGGCGGGGGCGTCGAGTTTGTCCGGAGTGTCGGCGGCGAGTTCGGCAGGCGCCCAGAAGAGTGGGACCGTGCCGTCGCGAAGTCCGGCGGCGAGGGACGGCTGGTTCAGCGCTTCGTGCCCGGCGGGGACATTCTCGGCGTCGTGCCAGTGTTGGGCGAGGGCGTCGCGCGTGGCGTCCAGCGTCTCCTTGTCGATCTTCGATTGGACCTGCTTGAGGGGGTATGACTGGGGGCTCGTCCAGAAGTGATCGAAGCTTCGGGAGACGGCCTCGACCACCGGTCCGGCGCACAAAAGGTCGAAATCGCGGAAGGAGAGATCGGGATTGGCGTCGAAGTATTCGTCTCCCAGATTGCGGCCACCGACGATCGCTAGTTGGTTGTCTGCGATCAGCGCCTTGTTGTGCATACGGCGGTTGAGCTGGTCGAACTGAGTGAGGAGGTTGCCCGCCCGTTCGAGTAGCGTGGTGTCGCGGGTGCCGAACGGGTTGAAGACCCGGACCTCGATGTTGCGATGCTGGTCCAGCGCGGCGAAGGCCGGGTCGGTGTGGCGACGGTTGATGTCATCGACCAGCATGCGCACACGCACACCGCGATCGGCCGCGTAGATCAGCGACTGGAGCAGCAGACGGCCGGTGATGTCCTCGCCCGCACTGTAGTACTGCACGTCGAGACTGTGCTGGGCAGACTGAACGAGCGCGAGACGCGTGGTGAAGGCGGCGGAACCCGTCGAGAGCAACTGGAAGCCGGATTGGCCCGGATGTGTGCGAATGGCGGGGGCGAGGGCGGTGGCCAGTTCACCGGGCGTGGCGGCTGGCGTGTGGGATGTCCACGGCGATGGCTCCGGTGGCGGACGTACCGACGTGCAAGCCCCCGCCAGGATGGCGAGCGGAATGAGCGTCGCGATGCGCCAACGGCGAAACGGCTGGACGAGGCAAGACAGAAGGGCGCGCGCTAGGAACATCTCAAACGCTCTTATATATAGATGGGGGGAACGCACGGAGCCTGCGACGCAGGCCTCGCCTTTCCATATAGGAAAGCTTTCAGGAAGCATATGCGATTTCATTCGTTGCGTCGCCCGGGGTGGCCCGGATACAGTGAACTCGTCTCCTCCATGTGTCCTGTCCCATGGATCTTGGCCCGCTCACGACGCGGGCCTTTTTTTGCCCTTTTCAAATTATTTTCACAAAGTGCTTGCCAGCGTTCCGGGTTTTCACTAATATTCCGTCTCTCGCAACGACAGCGACGCAGCGAAAGCAGCGGCGAAGTTGAAGCGACGGGCCGCAAAGCCCGGTGGTTAGTGGTTTTGGAGCTTGTGAGTCGCTACGGCGACGAGCGAAGAAAGCGAAAAAAACTGTTGACGACGACGAGAAGCTGCGACATAATCTCACTTCTCTGCTGCTGATGCAGCGACGCAGAAAACGAAGCGACGGCGCGGTAATTAAGCGACGAAGTTAAGTCAGATGCGATTGATCTTTAAAAATTAAACAACCGATAAGTGTGGGCACTCGATGAATGGTGCGTCTGCTTCGGCAGATAAGCTTTAAATTTATTGAGGCTCACATAGTAATAGGTAAGTTAAGTAATTAACTTGTCAGCATACTTTGAGAGCGACCGGTTCTAGTGATTTATCACGAAAAACCGAAAACAGTAACAGGTTTAAACTGAAGAGTTTGATCCTGGCTCAGATTGAACGCTGGCGGCATGCCTTACACATGCAAGTCGAACGGCAGCACGGGTGCTTGCACCTGGTGGCGAGTGGCGAACGGGTGAGTAATATATCGGAACGTACCTTGTAGTGGGGGATAGCTCGGCGAAAGCCGGATTAATACCGCATACGCTCTGAGGAGGAAAGCGGGGGACCTTCGGGCCTCGCGCTACAAGAGCGGCCGATATCAGATTAGCTAGTTGGTGGGGTAAAAGCTTACCAAGGCGACGATCTGTAGCTGGTCTGAGAGGACGACCAGCCACACTGGGACTGAGACACGGCCCAGACTCCTACGGGAGGCAGCAGTGGGGAATTTTGGACAATGGGCGAAAGCCTGATCCAGCAATGCCGCGTGTGTGAAGAAGGCCTTCGGGTTGTAAAGCACTTTTGTCCGGAAAGAAATCCTCTGGGTTAATACCTCGGGGGGATGACGGTACCGGAAGAATAAGCACCGGCTAACTACGTGCCAGCAGCCGCGGTAATACGTAGGGTGCAAGCGTTAATCGGAATTACTGGGCGTAAAGCGTGCGCAGGCGGTTTTGTAAGACGGATGTGAAATCCCCGGGCTCAACCTGGGAACTGCATTCGTGACTGCAAGGCTAGAGTATGGCAGAGGGGGGTAGAATTCCACGTGTAGCAGTGAAATGCGTAGAGATGTGGAGGAATACCGATGGCGAAGGCAGCCCCCTGGGCCAATACTGACGCTCATGCACGAAAGCGTGGGGAGCAAACAGGATTAGATACCCTGGTAGTCCACGCCCTAAACGATGTCAACTAGTTGTTGGGGATTCATTTCCTTAGTAACGTAGCTAACGCGTGAAGTTGACCGCCTGGGGAGTACGGTCGCAAGATTAAAACTCAAAGGAATTGACGGGGACCCGCACAAGCGGTGGATGATGTGGATTAATTCGATGCAACGCGAAAAACCTTACCTACCCTTGACATGTACGGAAGTCTGCTGAGAGGCGGATGTGCTCGAAAGAGAACCGTAACACAGGTGCTGCATGGCTGTCGTCAGCTCGTGTCGTGAGATGTTGGGTTAAGTCCCGCAACGAGCGCAACCCTTGTCCTTAGTTGCTACGCAAGAGCACTCTAAGGAGACTGCCGGTGACAAACCGGAGGAAGGTGGGGATGACGTCAAGTCCTCATGGCCCTTATGGGTAGGGCTTCACACGTCATACAATGGTCGGTACAGAGGGCTGCCAAACCGCGAGGTGGAGCTAACCCCAGAAAACCGATCGTAGTCCGGATCGCAGTCTGCAACTCGACTGCGTGAAGCTGGAATCGCTAGTAATCGCGGATCAGCATGTCGCGGTGAATACGTTCCCGGGTCTTGTACACACCGCCCGTCACACCATGGGAGTGGGTTTTGCCAGAAGTAGGTAGCCTAACCGTAAGGAGGGCGCTTACCACGGCAGGATTCATGACTGGGGTGAAGTCGTAACAAGGTAGCCGTAGGGGAACCTGCGGCTGGATCACCTCCTTTCTAGAGCATGCACTGGAAGTTGAGTGTTCACGCTTATCGGTTGTTGACTGCGTAGATCTAAGTCGGGTCTATAGCTCAGTTGGTTAGAGCACCGTCTTGATAAGGCGGGGGTCGATGGTTCGAGTCCATCTAGACCCACCAAGCTTTTTAACCACTGTTCGATAGACTCAAGTGGTGGTAAGTCGGCTTGATTGGGGGATTAGCTCAGCTGGGAGAGCACCTGCTTTGCAAGCAGGGGGTCGTCGGTTCGATCCCGTCATCCTCCACCAAAAACCTTAGATCGCATCGATGTCAGTCAAAAGCGCTTTACGTCTGTAGTAAATCCCCTGTGATGAATTACAAGCAAAGTGAATGCTTTTGAATGACAGCAATGTCATGCAGTTTATGTTCTTTAACAATTTGGAAGAAGAAGTAGTACAACGGAAGCGCGTTAGAGATGGCGCGTGGAAATTGTACGGGTTGTGATTGTATCAACCAGTATTTAAGTGATCGAAAGATGACTTGGAATACGGCACAACGCTAATACTCAACCTATGAAGAATGTGTCGAAAGACGCACTCGTTATAGGGTCAAGCGAATAAGTGCATGTGGTGGATGCCTTGGCGATTACAGGCGATGAAGGACGCGATAGCCTGCGAAAAGTTGTGGGGAGCTGGCAAATAAGCATTGATCCACAAATGTCCGAATGGGGAAACCCGGCCTTTTAGGTCATCCTAGACTGAATACATAGGTCTAGCGAAGCGAACGCGGCGAACTGAAACATCTAAGTAGCTGCAGGAAAAGAAATCAACCGAGATTCCCAAAGTAGTGGCGAGCGAAATGGGACCAGCCTTCAAGATTTAGCACCGGTGTTATCAAAACGGAATGGAAAGTCCGGCCATAGTGGGTGATAGCCCCGTATGAGAAAACCCTGGTGTGGAACTAAGCTTGAGAAAAGTAGGGCGGGACACGTGAAATCCTGTCTGAAGATGGGGGGACCATCCTCCAAGGCTAAATACTCGTAATCGACCGATAGTGAACCAGTACCGTGAGGGAAAGGCGAAAAGAACCCCGGGAGGGGAGTGAAATAGATCCTGAAACCGCATGCATACAAACAGTCGGAGCCTCGTAAGGGGTGACGGCGTACCTTTTGTATAATGGGTCAGCGACTTACATTCAGTGGCGAGCTTAACCGAATAGGGAAGGCGTAGCGAAAGCGAGTCCGAATAGGGCGTTCAGTCGCTGGGTGTAGACCCGAAACCAAGTGATCTATCCATGGCCAGGTTGAAGGTGCGGTAACACGTACTGGAGGACCGAACCCACTAACGTTGAAAAGTTAGGGGATGAGCTGTGGATAGGGGTGAAAGGCTAAACAAACTTGGAAATAGCTGGTTCTCTCCGAAAACTATTTAGGTAGTGCCTCGTGTATCACCTTCGGGGGTAGAGCACTGTCATGGTTGAGGGGTCCATTGCGGATTACCTCGCCATAGCAAACTCCGAATACCGAAGAGTGCAATCACGGGAGACAGACATCGGGTGCTAACGTCCGGTGTCAAGAGGGAAACAACCCAGACCGCCAGCTAAGGTCCCTAAATATTGCTAAGTGGGAAACGAAGTGGGAAGGCTAAAACAGTCAGGAGGTTGGCTTAGAAGCAGCCACCCTTTAAAGAAAGCGTAATAGCTCACTGATCGAGTCGTCCTGCGCGGAAGATGTAACGGGGCTAAGCAATATACCGAAGCTGCGGATGCGAGCTTGCTCGCATGGTAGGAGAGCGTTCTGTAAGCCTGTGAAGGTGTCTTGTAAAGGATGCTGGAGGTATCAGAAGTGCGAATGCTGACATGAGTAGCGATAAAGGGGGTGAAAGGCCCCCTCGCCGTAAGCCCAAGGTTTCCTACGCAACGTTCATCGGCGTAGGGTGAGTCGGCCCCTAAGGCGAGGCAGAGATGCGTAGCTGATGGGAAGCAGGTTAATATTCCTGCACCGTCGTATGATGCGATGGGGGGACGGATCGCGGAAGGTTGTCCGGGTGTTGGAAGTCCCGGTCCCTGCAGTGGAGAAGGCGCTTAGGCAAATCCGGGCGCGTAATTCAAGGCTGTGGGGCGAGTGAACTTGTTCACGAAGCAATTGGAAGTGGTTCCAAGAAAAGCCTCTAAGCTTCAGTCATACGAGACCGTACCGCAAACCGACACAGGTGGGCGAGATGAGTATTCTAAGGCGCTTGAGAGAACTCGGGAGAAGGAACTCGGCAAATTGGTACCGTAACTTCGGGATAAGGTACGCCCTTGTAGCTTAACTGGCCTGCGCCAGAAGGGTGAAGGGGTTGCAATAAACTGGTGGCTGCGACTGTTTAATAAAAACACAGCACTCTGCAAACACGAAAGTGGACGTATAGGGTGTGACGCCTGCCCGGTGCCGGAAGATTAAATGATGGGGTGCAAGCTCTTGATTGAAGTCCCGGTAAACGGCGGCCGTAACTATAACGGTCCTAAGGTAGCGAAATTCCTTGTCGGGTAAGTTCCGACCTGCACGAATGGCGTAACGATGGCCACACTGTCTCCTCCCGAGACTCAGCGAAGTTGAAGTGTTTGTGATGATGCAATCTACCCGCGGCTAGACGGAAAGACCCCATGAACCTTTACTGTAGCTTTGCATTGGACTTTGAACCGGTCTGTGTAGGATAGGTGGGAGGCTTTGAAGCAGGAACGCTAGTTTCTGTGGAGCCGTCCTTGAAATACCACCCTGGCTTGTTTGAGGTTCTAACCTAGGTCCGTAATCCGGATCGGGGACAGTGCATGGTAGGCAGTTTGACTGGGGCGGTCTCCTCCCAAAGTGTAACGGAGGAGTACGAAGGTACGCTAGGTACGGTCGGAAATCGTGCTGATAGTGCAATGGCAAAAGCGTGCTTAACTGCGAGACTGACAAGTCGAGCAGGTGCGAAAGCAGGTCATAGTGATCCGGTGGTTCTGTATGGAAGGGCCATCGCTCAACGGATAAAAGGTACTCTGGGGATAACAGGCTGATACCGCCCAAGAGTTCATATCGACGGCGGTGTTTGGCACCTCGATGTCGGCTCATCTCATCCTGGGGCTGTAGCCGGTCCCAAGGGTATGGCTGTTCGCCATTTAAAGAGGTACGTGAGCTGGGTTTAAAACGTCGTGAGACAGTTTGGTCCCTATCTGCCGTGGGCGTTGGAAGTTTGAAGGGGGCTGCTCCTAGTACGAGAGGACCGGAGTGGACGAACCTCTGGTGTACCGGTTGTCACGCCAGTGGCATCGCCGGGTAGCTATGTTCGGAAGAGATAACCGCTGAAAGCATCTAAGCGGGAAACTCGCCTTAAGATGAGACTTCCCTAGGAACTTGATTCCTTTGAAGGGTCGTTCAAGACCAGGACGTTGATAGGTCAGGTGTGGAAGCGCAGTAATGCGTTAAGCTAACTGATACTAATTGCCCGTAAGGCTTGATCCTATAACCAGTGTGTTTTTCCTGGTGTGAGTATCGCAATGTGCCGATACACTCACAACCCACAATAGTTGTTGTACTACGCTTCTTCCGAATTGGTTTTGTTGACCTCAGGTCAGCAGAACATACAAGTTAAGCCTGATGACCATAGCGAGTTGGAACCACCCCTTCCCATCCCGAACAGGACCGTGAAACGACTCCACGCCGATGATAGTGCGGATACCCGTGTGAAAGTAGGTAATCGTCAGGCTCCCCTTAAAAACCCCTTGCTACATACGTAGCAAGGGGTTTTTGCTTTGCGTTGACGCTTTGTGCCCTCCTTTAATCCATCCACGGATGCGCCGAGCGATCAATGGATTTGCGAGCCCTGGCGCGACGTCGCCCTTCGGCGAAGCATACGGGGTTCATTGACGTGATTCAAACAACTCATCCCGCCTTAGGCCAACACCAGTCCTGCCTCATTCCTGTCGAATCGCGCCAGGACGGACTCTGCCGGTAGCCTTATCCATCCGCCTTTCTGCCCCTTTCACCGCGGGAAATGACTGTTCGTGATGAGTGCTTGAAGAGCGGAAAGGAAGGCGCTCAGTTCGTATAAGACGACTCTGAAAGTGCATGGCTGAGTTGGCAATTCGACATATTTGCGGTTTATGCTGTCATCCGTTTCGAACAGCAATATGAGCGCTTCGCATTCTCGACGCGATGCTCACGTAGACCATAGAAAAATGAACCAGACGTGCATCCCGGGGTTGCGTCTTCCTCCCGTTATCGTCGTGTCATTAGTCGACAGCCATGAGCGTCGCGCTCATATCACTGCGCAACTGACCAAAGCGGGCGTCCCGTTCAGATTCTTCGATGCGCAGCGCATTGACCAATATCCGGCGACGTACGACGAAGCGACACGCCTCAAAATGTATTCCAGCCACCTGACGCTCGGGGAAGTGGGCTGCTATGACAGTCACTATCGAATCTGGGAAGCGCTGGCGCGCTCCAATGACGATATCTGGTGTGTCCTGGAGGATGACATCGAGCTGACGCATGACTTCTCTGGGCGCCTTGCCGCGGCGCTGGATGTCTCGATCCGCTGGGGCATCATGCGTTTAAAGAGTGGTGGAGATTCCGGGCGTTGGAAGGTGGGTGAGCTCCCGGATGGCGGCATCCTCCATGACCACCGCAAGCAGCCTGGCGGCACACAAGGCTACCTTATCCGTCGCGACGCCGCGTTGGCCCTATTGGACTACGCTAAACGGATGATCCATCCGGTCGACGACATGCTGAACCGCAATTGGGAGCACGGCGTCCGCATGATTTCGATGTCGCCAGACATTGTGGTGGACGTGGGCAACGATCTCGGTACCACGATCACCGGCCGCCGAAAGGCAGAACGAAGCCTCGCACAAAAGCTGCGGCGAGAATTTCACATGGGAAGAGACTGCCTGAACAGCCACATGGACGTTTTGCGCAGACGACTGTTGGCGGGCGCTCGCTAACCGCCTGCTGTCGATTATCCGAAAATCAAGATAATCCAACAAATCAAAGAGTTGCCGCGTTCTCGTGAATTTTTCTGGGCCGCAGGCATAGAAACTGCATATTTAATGCGTGGAAGGTGTTGACAAGGCAGGGGGACATCTCCATAATTGCAAATTCTCTGCGGAGGGGTGCCCGAGTGGCTAAAGGGGGCAGACTGTAAATCTGTTGGCTTACGCCTACGTTGGTTCGAATCCAACCTCCTCCACCAGAATGCGGAAGTGATGAGCGCCGGAAACATAAGTTCTCCGGCGCTTGTTACCAAGTGGCGAGAGTCGAAATCCAAGCGGGTGTAGCTCAATGGTAGAGCAGAAGCCTTCCAAGCTTATGACGAGGGTTCGATTCCCTTCACCCGCTCCAGGTGACGCGCAGAAGCAGTAGTACAGGATTCGCCCATGTGGCTCAGTGGTAGAGCACTCCCTTGGTAAGGGAGAGGTCGGCAGTTCGATCCTGCCCATGGGCACCAAAAGATAGTGAGGCGCGGCAATCAACATGCCGAGCAACCTCGGCAATAGATAACCCGTTAGGAGTCGGAAATGGCAAAGGAAAAATTCGAGCGGACTAAGCCGCACGTGAACGTCGGTACCATTGGCCACGTTGACCATGGCAAGACCACCCTGACGGCTGCTATCGCAACGGTTCTGTCGGCCAAGTTCGGCGGCGAAGCCAAGAAGTACGACGAAATCGACGCGGCGCCGGAAGAAAAGGCACGTGGTATCACGATCAACACGGCACACATCGAGTACGAAACGGCTACGCGCCACTACGCACACGTTGACTGCCCGGGCCACGCCGACTACGTCAAGAACATGATTACCGGTGCTGCCCAGATGGACGGCGCAATTCTGGTTTGCTCGGCAGCTGACGGCCCGATGCCGCAAACGCGTGAGCACATCCTGCTCGCCCGTCAGGTCGGTGTGCCGTACATCATCGTGTTCCTGAACAAGTGCGACATGGTCGACGACGCCGAGCTGCTCGAGCTGGTCGAAATGGAAGTGCGTGAGCTTCTCTCGAAGTACGACTTCCCGGGCGACGACACCCCGATCATCAAGGGTTCGGCCAAGCTGGCGCTGGAAGGCGACAAGGGCGAACTGGGCGAAGTCGCGATCATGAACCTGGCCGACGCGCTGGATACGTACATCCCGACGCCGGAGCGCGCTGTTGACAAGCCGTTCCTGATGCCGGTGGAAGACGTGTTCTCGATCTCGGGTCGTGGCACGGTGGTGACGGGTCGTATCGAGTCGGGCGTGGTCAAGGTCGGCGAAGAAATCGAAATCGTCGGTATCAAGATGGACGGCGACAAGCCGCACATCGACAAGACGACCTGCACGGGCGTTGAAATGTTCCGCAAGCTGCTCGACCAAGGTCAGGCAGGCGACAACGTTGGCCTGCTGCTACGCGGCACGAAGCGTGAAGACGTCCAGCGTGGTCAGGTTCTGGCCAAGCCGGGCTCGATCAAGCCGCACATGAAGTTCACGGCCGAAGTGTACGTGCTGTCGAAGGACGAAGGCGGCCGTCACACGCCGTTCTTCAATAACTATCGTCCGCAGTTCTACTTCCGTACGACGGACGTGACTGGCTCGATCACCCTGCCGGAAGGCAAGGAAATGGTCATGCCGGGCGACAACGTGTCGATCAGCGTCAAGCTGATTGCACCGATCGCCATGACCGAAGGTCTGCGCTTCGCAATCCGCGAAGGTGGCCGTACGGTGGGTTCGGGCGTCGTTGCAAAGATCGAAGCTTAAGCCGGTACCTTAACGGTCCGCGCTTACGGGGGTCAGCTTTTGGCAGCTGACCTCTCTGCTGTTTTAGGGGTATAGCTCAACTGGCAGAGCGTCGGTCTCCAAAACCGAAGGTTGGGGGTTCGATTCCCTCTGCCCCTGCCAAA
The DNA here is from genome assembly GCF_024704525.1 of Pandoraea commovens. Taxonomy (NCBI): domain Bacteria; kingdom Pseudomonadati; phylum Pseudomonadota; class Betaproteobacteria; order Burkholderiales; family Burkholderiaceae; genus Pandoraea; species Pandoraea commovens. The sequence continues at coordinate 5,615,132 of NZ_CP102780.1, read as the reverse complement.
CAACTGTCTGCAAGCTGGAAATGGCGAATTCTCCCGTAGAAACTGTACGTACGACTGGCGATAAGCTGCTGCTGGCTCTGGCCGGCCTGCTGGTCATTGCTGGCGTCGTGGCGTTCTACGCGTTGGAGCAACAAGCACTGTATGTGCGCGTTGCTGCCATCGTCGTCGTTCTGGCCATCGCAGCAGGTGTTGCATTGGCATCGCAAACTGGCAAAGGCTTCCTGGCTTTTGCCAAGGATGCGTATCGGGAAGTGGGTAAGGTCGTTTGGCCGACCCGTAAAGAGGCTGCCCAAACGACCGCGATTGTCTTCGCGTTCGTCATCATCATGGCGCTGTATCTGTGGATCAGCGACAAGACGATTGAGTGGGCAGTGTTCTCTTTGATTCTTGGCTGGAAGTGATATGTCTGATACCGGAGCTGCACCGAGCAAGAAGCGCTGGTACGTCATTCATGCCTACTCCGGCATGGAAAAAAGCGTAGCCAAGCAACTGCAAGAGCGCATTACGCGTGAGGGCATGCAAGATTACTTTGGTCAGATTCTTGTTCCGACCGAAGAAGTTGTTGAAACTACGGCTGGCCATAAGAAGGTCACCGAACGTCGTTTCTTCCCCGGCTATGTGCTGTGTGAGATGGAAATGACGGATGAATCGTGGCACTTGGTGAAGAACACCCCCAAGGTCACGGGCTTTATCGGCGGCACGGGCACGCGTCCGATTCCGATCCGACAAGCCGAAGTCGACAAGATCATGTCGCAAATCAAGGACGGGGTTGAAAAGCCGCGTCCCAAGACGTTGTTCGAAGTGGGCGAGCTGGTTCGAGTCAAGGATGGTCCGTTCACGGACTTCAACGGCTCGGTGGAAGAAGTGAACTACGAAAAGTCCCGCCTCCGTGTCTCCGTCACCATTTTTGGACGGGCAACTCCAGTAGAACTGGAGTTCGGACAAGTCGAAAAGATCTAAGAATAAAATGCGCCGGCGCGACGTCCGGCGCGTTTTTGCGTTGGTGACACCCGTCGCCGAGGAGCGTCAGTAGCCCGTTTTTGGTGAACGCGCGCTATGACTCAACCCCGAATATGCGCCACATATTCGTTCCGGAGTAAACCATGGCAAAGAAAATCATCGGCTTTATCAAGCTGCAGATTCCTGCAGGTAAAGCCAATCCGTCGCCCCCCGTGGGCCCGGCCCTGGGTCAGCGTGGCCTGAACATCATGGAGTTCTGCAAGGCGTTCAACGCGCAAACGCAGAGCCTCGAACCGGGTCTGCCGATTCCGGTGGTGATCACCGCCTTCGCGGACAAGAGCTTCACGTTCGTCCTGAAGACCCCGCCGGCAACGGTGCTGATCAAGAAGGCTGCCAACCTGCAAAAGGGTTCGGCCAAGCCGCACACCGACAAGGTGGGCAAGATCACCCGCGCACAAGCGGAAGAAATCGCGAAGACCAAGATGCCTGACCTTACCGCCTCCGATCTGGACGCCGCGGTTCGCACCATCGCTGGCAGCGCACGTTCGATGGGCATCACGGTGGAGGGTCTGTAATGGCTAAGATCTCGAAGCGTCAACAAGCACTGGCCGCAAAGGTCGACCGCAACAAGCTGTACCCGGTCGGCGACGCTCTGGCCCTGGTCAAGGAATGCGCAAGCGCCAAGTTCGACGAGTCGATCGACGTCGCCGTTCAACTGGGCGTCGATGCGAAGAAGTCGGACCAAGTGGTTCGCGGTTCGGTCGTTCTGCCGGCTGGTACCGGTAAGTCGGTTCGCGTTGCCGTTTTCGCCCAAGGCGAAAAGGCTGAGCAAGCCAAGGCTGCCGGCGCTGAAATCGTCGGTATGGAAGACCTGGCCGAGCAGATCAAGGCCGGCAACATGGACTTCGACATCGTGATCGCTTCGCCGGACACGATGCGTATCGTCGGTACGCTGGGTCAGATCCTCGGCCCGCGCGGCCTGATGCCGAACCCGAAGGTTGGCACGGTCACCCCGGACGTCGCTACGGCTGTGAAGAACGCCAAGGCAGGTCAGGTGCAGTACCGTGTCGACAAGGCCGGTATCATCCACGCCACGATCGGTCGCGCTTCGTTCGAAGCCGCTGCTCTGCAGCAGAACCTTTCGGCGCTGCTGGAAGCCCTGACGAAGTCGAAGCCGGCTTCGAGCAAGGGTGTCTACCTGCGCAAGATTGCCCTGTCGAGCACGATGGGCGTTGGCGTGCGCGTGGACCAGGCCAGCCTGTCGGCCTAAGCGATAAGTATCGCAATCGCAGGGTGATGGCGTCCCCTGCGATGGCTGAGATCCTGGAGATCGACAGCCTGTAGCAAAAGACTTTGGGCGGAAGCGGATTCTTCGGAAGACGCTTCCGGTTATCAAAGACCGTTGGCGGGAATGGGCATTCACTGACGCTCCCTTAATACGCCAGCCAACGCAGATGGCGAACCCGAACAAGTTATGCAGTCACACCGTCGCACGCGGGCAACCGGGCGCGAGGGTTGAAACTCCAGACATGTCGGTAAGCCGTTAGTGGAACGACATCACCATGAGGTGATGTCAATTTTGGAGGTTAACCGTGGCACTTAATCTTGATGATAAGAAAGCCGTCGTGGCAGAAGTATCGGCGCAAGTCGCCGGCGCTTCGACCATCGTTGTGGCTGAATATCGCGGAATCACGGTTGGCGATCTGACGAAGCTTCGCGCCAATGCGCGTCAGCAAGGCGTCTACCTGCGCGTTCTGAAGAACACGCTGGCACGCCGTGCAGTGGAAAACACTGCATTTGCTGATCTGGCTGAGCAGATGACCGGTCCTCTGATCTACGGTATCTCGACGGATCCCGTAGCCGCTGCGAAAGTCTTGAACGACTTTTCGAAGGGCAACGACAAGTTGATCTTGAAGGCCGGCTCGTACGACGGCAAGGTGATGGACAAGGCAGGCGTGCAAGCGCTGGCCTCGATCCCGAGCCGCGACGAACTGCTCGCGAAGTTGCTGGGTGTCATGCAAGCGCCGGTTTCCGGCTTTGCTCGCGTCCTGGCTGCCGTGGCAGAGAAGAAGCAAGCGGAAGCTGCTTAATTCTCTCCCCGGTTACACGATCGCTGACTTCGGTCCGAACACAATCTAGGAGTTTTACAAATGGCAATCACGAAAGACGAAATCATCGAAGCCGTAGGCGCGATGTCGGTTATGGAACTGAACGACCTGGTCAAGGCGTTCGAAGAAAAGTTTGGCGTGTCGGCTGCCGCGATGATGGTCGCTGGCGGTGCTGCTGGCGGCGGTGCTGCTGCAGCTGCTGAAGAGCAAACCGAATTCAACGTCATCCTGGCAGAAGTCGGTGCAAACAAGGTCGGCGTCATTAAGGCCGTCCGCGAAATCACCGGCCTGGGCCTGAAGGAAGCCAAGGATCTGGTTGATGGCGCTCCGAAGGCTGTCAAGGAAGGCGTCGACAAGGCTGCTGCTGAAGAAGCCAAGAAGAAGCTGGAAGAAGCCGGCGCCAAGGTCGAAGTTAAGTAATTCGACTCTGCGCGTAGGGAAGGCTGGCGACGAAATGTCGTCAGCCTTTTTGTGCTTTCAGGAGATGCAAATCCCAAAAGCGGGATTTCAAATTCGAAAGCGGGCTTGAAGCTAAGCCAAGTGGTTGAAATTGAAGTGATTTCGCTGTGTCTGGTGTGACATGCACGGTTTCAAACGGGTGTTCGCCCAATGAAACGAGTCCAGGGACATGCGATAGCGGCCGACGTGCCGCACTGGGGAAGTAAGCGAGAGGCCAAAGAAAAAATCGCGACGGGAAGCGTATTCGATGCGTTATGCATCGGCCCGTGACGGTTTTCTCTTTGTCTTCTGAAGCGACTGCAGAAGGCAAGTTTGGTCGGGCGACGGGCAACACAGGCATCCGTCGCCGTCAGCCAGCGGTTGGTAGCGGCCAACCACCAAGCTCGTTGCTCCGCGGCAAGCCCGCCGTGGGGGACGTCTGGTCTCAGTCGATGAACACCCGTTGGCGATGCCTGCCGTCGTCGTCAGCGTAGTGATTCGGAGATCGTAATGCACTATTCCTTCACCGAGAAGAAACGCATTCGCAAGAGTTTTGCGAAGCGTCCGACCGTGCACAAGGTGCCGTTTTTGCTGGCCACCCAGCTCGCCTCGTACACATCGTTCTTGCAAGCCGATGCGCTTGCATCGGAGCGGAAGCCGGAGGGTCTGCAAGCAGCCTTCTCCTCCATTTTCCCGATCGTTTCTCACAACGGGTTCGCACGCCTGGAGTTTGTCAGCTATCTGCTTGGCACGCCTGCGTTCGATGTCAAGGAATGCCAACAGCGCGGCCTGACCTTCTGCTCGGCCCTGCGCGCCAAGGTTCGTCTGGTGATTCTCGATAAGGAATCGCCGAATAAGCCGGTAGTCAAGGAAGTCAAGGAACAGGAAGTGTACATGGGCGAAATTCCGCTCATGACCTCGACGGGTTCCTTCGTCATCAATGGCACGGAACGTGTCATCGTCTCGCAGCTGCACCGTTCGCCGGGCGTGTTCTTCGAACACGACAAGGGCAAGACGCACAGCTCGGGCAAACTGCTGTTCTCCGCGCGTATCATCCCCTACCGCGGCTCGTGGCTCGACTTCGAATTCGATCCGAAGGACATTCTGTACTTCCGCGTTGACCGCCGTCGCAAGATGCCGGTCACGATCCTGCTCAAGGCCATCGGCCTGACGCCGGAACAGATCCTCGCGAACTTCTTCGTGTTCGACAACTTCAAGCTGATGCCGGAAGGCGCACAGATGGAGTTCGTGCCGGAGCGTCTGCGCGGTGAAGTGGCTCGCTTCGACATCACGGATCGCGAAGGCAAGGTCATTGTCCAGAAGGACAAACGCGTCAACGCCAAGCACATCCGCGACCTCGAGAACGCCAACACCAAGTTCATCTCGGTGCCGGAAGACTATCTCCTCGGCCGTGTGCTCGCGAAAAACGTGGTCGATGGCGACACCGGCGAAGTGATCGCCAACGCTAACGACGAAATCACCGAAAGCGTGCTGCTCAAGCTGCGCGAGTCGGGCGTGTCGGACATCCAGACGCTGTACACGAACGATCTGGACCAGGGTTCGTACATCTCGGCCACGCTGCGTATCGACGAGACCGCCGACAAGACGGCTGCGCGTATCGCGATCTATCGCATGATGCGCCCGGGCGAGCCGCCGACCGAAGATGCGGTCGAGGCGCTGTTCAACCGTTTGTTCTACAGCGAAGAAGCGTACGACCTGTCGAAGGTGGGTCGTATGAAGTTCAACCGTCGTGTCGGCCGTGACGAAGTGCTCGGACCGATGACGCTGGACGACGACGATATTCTCGCGACCATCAAGATCCTCGTGGATCTGCGTAACGGCCGCGGCGAAGTCGACGACATCGACCACTTGGGTAACCGTCGTGTGCGTTGCGTCGGCGAACTGGCAGAGAACCAGTTCCGCGCCGGTCTCGTGCGTGTCGAGCGCGCTGTGAAGGAACGTCTGGGTCAGGCCGAGTCGGAAAACCTGATGCCGCACGACCTGATCAACAGCAAGCCGATTTCGTCGGCCATTCGCGAATTCTTCGGTTCGTCGCAGTTGTCGCAGTTTATGGACCAGACCAACCCGCTGTCGGAAATCACGCACAAGCGTCGTGTTTCCGCACTGGGCCCGGGCGGTCTGACGCGCGAGCGTGCGGGCTTTGAAGTTCGCGACGTGCACCCGACCCACTATGGCCGCGTGTGCCCGATCGAAACGCCGGAAGGTCCGAACATTGGTCTGATCAACTCGCTGGCACTGTACGCTCGCCTGAACGAATACGGCTTCCTCGAGACGCCGTATCGCAAGGTGGAAGACGGCAAGGTCACCGACCAGATCGACTACCTGTCGGCCATTGAAGAAGGTCGTTACGTGATCGCCCAGGCGAACGCGTCGATCGGCGCCAGCGGCGAACTCACCGACGAACTCGTGTCGTCGCGTGAAGCCGGTGAAACGCTGATGGTCACGCCGGACCGCATCCAGTACATGGACGTGGCACCGTCGCAGATCGTCTCGGTCGCAGCCTCGCTGATTCCGTTCCTCGAACACGATGACGCGAACCGCGCATTGATGGGTTCGAACATGCAGCGCCAGGCCGTGCCTTGCCTGCGTCCGGAAAAGGCGGTCGTCGGTACGGGTATCGAACGTACGGTGGCCGTTGACTCGGGTACGACCGTGCAGGCGTTCCGTGGCGGTGTGGTCGACTACGTCGATGCAGGCCGTGTGGTGATTCGCGTGAACGACGACGAAGCCGTTGCCGGTGAAGTCGGCGTGGACATCTACAACCTGATCAAGTACACGCGTTCGAACCAGAACACCAACATCAACCAGCGTCCGATCGTGGAAGTGGGCGATAAGGTTGCGCGCGGCGATGTGATCGCCGACGGCGCGTCGACCGACCTGGGTGAGCTGGCGCTGGGTCAGAACATGCTGATCGCGTTCATGCCGTGGAACGGCTACAACTTCGAAGACTCGATCCTGATCTCGGAACGTGTCGTCGCGGAAGACCGTTACACGTCGATCCACATCGAAGAACTGAACGTTGTCGCTCGCGACACGAAGCTCGGACCGGAAGAAATCACGCGCGACATCTCGAACCTGGCGGAAGTGCAACTGAGCCGTCTGGACGAGTCGGGCATCGTGTACATCGGTGCAGAAGTCGAAGCCGGTGACGTGCTGGTGGGCAAGGTCACGCCGAAGGGCGAAACCCAGCTCACGCCGGAAGAAAAGCTGCTGCGCGCGATCTTCGGCGAGAAGGCTTCGGACGTGAAGGACACCTCGCTGCGCGTGCCGTCGGGCATGAGCGGCACGGTCATCGACGTGCAAGTGTTCACGCGTGAAGGCATTCAGCGCGACAAGCGCGCTCAGCAGATCATCGACGATGAACTGAAGGGCTACCGCCTCGACCTGAACGACCAGTTGCGTATCGTGGAAGGCGACGCATTCCAGCGTCTGGAGCGTTTCCTGGTGGGCAAGACCGCCAATGGCGGCCCGAAGAAGCTCGCCAAGGGCACCAAGATCACCAAGGAATACCTGGCCGATCTGGATCGCTACCACTGGTTCGACATCCGTCTGGCAGAAGACGAAGGTGCGCAACAGCTCGAACAGATCAAGGAATCGATCGAGCAGAAGCGTCACTCGTTCGACCTGGCTTTCGAAGAGAAGCGCAAGAAGCTTACGCAAGGCGACGAACTGCCGCCGGGCGTGCTGAAGATGGTCAAGGTGTACCTGGCGGTCAAGCGTCGTCTGCAGCCTGGCGACAAGATGGCCGGCCGTCACGGTAACAAGGGTGTGGTCTCGAAGATCGTGCCGATCGAGGATATGCCGTACATGGCCGATGGCCGTCCGGCAGACATCGTGCTCAACCCGCTCGGCGTGCCGTCGCGGATGAACGTGGGTCAGATTCTCGAATCGCACCTCGGCTGGGCAGCGAAGGGTCTGGGCTGGCGTATCGGCGAAATGCTGCAAGCGCACACGAAGGTCCAGGAGCTTCGCAAGTTCCTGACGAAGATCTACAACGAGAGCGGTCAGCAAGAAGATATCGACAGCCTGTCGGACGACGAAATCATGTCGTTGGCACGCAACCTGCAGAACGGTGTTCCGTTCGCGACGCCGGTGTTCGATGGCGCGCATGAAGAGGAAATCCGTCGCATGCTGGATCTGGCGTTCCCGGATCACATCGCGAAGGAACTCGGCATGACCAAGTCGAAGAACCAGGTCACGCTGTTCGACGGTCGCACTGGCGAAGCCTTCGAGCGTACGGTCACTTGCGGCTTCATGCACATGCTCAAGCTGCACCACTTGGTCGACGACAAGATGCACGCACGTTCGACCGGTCCGTACTCGCTGGTGACGCAACAGCCGTTGGGCGGTAAGGCTCAGTTCGGTGGTCAGCGCTTCGGTGAAATGGAAGTGTGGGCACTGGAAGCTTACGGCGCATCGTATGTGCTGCAGGAAATGCTGACGGTGAAGTCGGATGACGTGACGGGTCGTACGAAGGTGTACGAGAACCTCGTTAAGGGCGATCACGTGATCGATGCCGGCATGCCGGAATCGTTCAACGTGCTGGTCAAGGAAATCCGTTCGCTCGGTATCGATATCGACCTGGAGCGCGGTTAATCGCGTTCAGGCAACAGGAGAAAGCAATGAAAGCTTTGCTCGATCTATTCAAGCAAGTCCAGCAGGACGAACAGTTCGACGCGATCAAGATCGGTCTGGCTTCGCCGGACAAGATCCGCTCGTGGTCGTTCGGTGAAGTGAAGAAGCCGGAGACGATCAACTACCGGACCTTCAAGCCCGAACGCGACGGTCTGTTCTGCGCCAAGATCTTCGGTCCGATCAAGGACTACGAGTGCCTTTGCGGCAAGTACAAGCGCCTGAAGCACCGTGGCGTGATCTGCGAGAAGTGCGGCGTTGAAGTGACGCTGGCCAAGGTGCGCCGTGAGCGCATGGGCCACATCGAACTGGCTTCGCCGGTCGCGCACATCTGGTTCCTGAAGTCGCTCCCGTCGCGTCTGGGCATGGTGCTCGACATGACGCTGCGCGACATCGAACGCGTGCTGTACTTCGAAGCATACGTGGTCCTCGAGCCGGGCATGACGCCGCTTAAGCGTTGCCAGATCATGACCGAGGAGGATTACTACAACAAGGTCGAGGAATACGGCGACGAATTCCGTGCCGAGATGGGCGCGGAAGGCGTGCGCGAGCTGCTGCGCTCGATCGACATCGACGCACAGGTCGAGCATCTGCGCGCCGAGCTGCAAGCCACGGGCTCGGAAGCCAAGATCAAGAAGTACGCCAAGCGCCTGAAGGTTCTTGAGGCATTCCAGCGCTCGGGCATCAAGCCCGAGTGGATGGTGCTCGAAGTCCTGCCGGTGCTCCCGCCCGAGCTGCGCCCGCTGGTGCCGCTCGACGGTGGCCGCTTCGCGACCTCGGACCTGAACGATCTGTATCGCCGCGTCATCAACCGTAACAACCGTCTGAAGCGTCTGCTCGAGCTCAAGGCCCCGGACATCATCGTGCGCAACGAAAAGCGCATGCTGCAAGAGTCCGTGGACTCGCTGCTCGACAACGGCCGTCGCGGTAAGGCGATGACCGGTGCGAACAAGCGCCCGCTCAAGTCGCTGGCCGACATGATCAAGGGTAAGAGCGGTCGTTTCCGTCAGAACTTGCTGGGTAAGCGCGTTGACTACTCGGGCCGTTCGGTGATTACCGTGGGCCCGACGCTCAAGCTGCATCAGTGCGGTCTGCCGAAGCTGATGGCGCTCGAACTCTTCAAGCCGTTCATCTTCCACAAGCTGGAAGTGATGGGCGTGGCCACGACCATCAAGGCCGCGAAGAAGGAAGTCGAGAACCAGACGGCGGTGGTGTGGGACATCTTGGAAGAGGTGATCCGCGAGCATCCGATCATGCTGAACCGCGCACCGACGCTGCACCGCCTGGGTATTCAGGCGTTTGAGCCGGTGCTGATCGAAGGCAAGGCAATTCAGCTTCACCCGCTGGTTTGCGCGGCGTTCAACGCCGACTTCGACGGTGACCAGATGGCTGTTCACGTGCCGCTGTCGCTCGAAGCGCAGATGGAAGCGCGTACCCTGATGCTGGCCTCGAACAACGTGTTGTTCCCGGCTAACGGCGATCCGTCGATCGTGCCGTCGCAGGATATCGTGCTGGGTCTGTACTACGCGACGCGCGACAAGATCAACGGCAAGGGCGAAGGCCTGTCGTTCATCGACGTGTCCGAAGTGCTGCGTGCGTACGACAACAAGGAAGTCGAACTGGCTTCGCGCGTGAACGTGCGTATTACGGAGTACCTGGTCGACGCGGAAACGGGCGAGAAGACGCCGAAGATCACGCTGTACCCGACGACCGTCGGCCGCGCGATCCTGTCGGAAATTCTGCCGCCGGGCCTGCCGTTCTCGGTGCTGAACAAGTCGCTCAAGAAGAAGGAAATCTCGAAGCTGATCAACACGGCGTTCCGTCGTTGCGGTCTGCGCGAGACGGTGATCTTCGTCGACAAGCTGATGCAGTCGGGCTTCAAGCTCGCAACGCGCGCCGGTATCTCGATCTGCGTCGACGACATGCTCGTGCCGACGAAGAAGGAAGAGCTGATCGGCGAAGCGTCGAAGAAGGTCAAGGAATACGACCGTCAGTACATGTCGGGTCTGGTCACGTCGCAAGAGCGTTACAACAACGTCGTGGACATTTGGGGTGCTACCGGTGACGCCGTGGGTAAGGCGATGATGGAGCAGCTCTCGAAGGAAAAGACCACGGATCGCGATGGCAACGTCGTGGATCAGGAGTCGTTCAACTCGATTTACATGATGGCCGACTCCGGTGCTCGCGGTTCGAGCGCCCAGATTCGCCAGCTCGCCGGTATGCGTGGCCTGATGGCCAAGCCGGACGGCTCGATTATCGAGACGCCGATTACCGCGAACTTCCGCGAAGGCCTGAACGTGTTGCAGTACTTCATCTCGACCCACGGTGCACGTAAGGGTCTGGCCGATACGGCACTGAAGACGGCAAACTCGGGTTACCTGACGCGTCGTCTGGTCGACGTGACGCAGGATCTGGTCGTGGTCGAAGACGATTGCGGCACGAGCAACGGCGTGGCGATGAAGGCGCTGGTCGAGGGCGGTGAAGTGGTCGAAGCCCTGCGTGACCGTATCCTGGGTCGCGTGGCTGTGGCTGACGTCGTGAATCCGGAAACGCAAGAGACGGTGTACGAAGCCGGTACGCTGCTCGACGAAGACATCGTCGAGAACATCGAAGCGCTGGGTATCGACGAAGTGCGCGTGCGCACGCCGCTGACCTGCGATACGCGTTTCGGTCTGTGCGCACTGTGCTACGGCCGTGACCTGGGTCGCGGTACGCGTGTGAACGTCGGCGAAGCTGTCGGCGTGATCGCAGCACAGTCGATCGGCGAACCGGGCACGCAGCTGACGATGCGTACGTTCCACATCGGTGGTGCGGCATCGCGTGCGGCAGTGGCCTCGTCGATCGAAGCCAAGTCGAACGGTACGGTTCGCTTCACGGCAACCATGCGTTACGTGACGAACGGCCGCGGCGAGCAGATCGCGATCTCGCGTTCGGGTGAAGTCCTGATCACGGACGATCACGGTCGTGAGCGCGAGCGTCACAAGGTGCCGTACGGCGCGACGCTGCTGCAACTGGATGGCGCACAGGTCAAGGCCGGTGCCCAACTGGGTACGTGGGATCCGCTGACGCGCCCGATCATTACCGAACACGGCGGTTTCGCCAAGTTCGAGAACGTCGAGGAAGGTGTCACGGTTGCCAAGCAGATCGACGATGTGACGGGTCTGTCCACGCTGGTCGTGATCGATCCGAAGCGTCGTGGTCCGGCGTCGAAGAACGTGCGTCCGCAGGTCAAGCTGCTCGACGAGAACGGCGTGGAAGTGAAGATCCCGGGTACGGATCACCCGGTGACGATCGGCTTCCAGGTCGGCGCACTGATCACCATCAAGGATGGTCAGCAAGTGCCGGTGGGTGAAGTGCTCGCACGTATCCCGACCGAAGCGCAAAAGACTCGCGACATTACCGGGGGTCTGCCGCGCGTGGCCGAACTGTTCGAAGCGCGTGCACCGAAGGACGCCGGCATTCTGGCCGAAGTCACGGGTACGACGTCGTTCGGTAAGGACACGAAGGGCAAGCAGCGTCTGGTCATTACCGATCTGGACGGCAACCAGCACGAATTCCTGATTCCGAAGGAAAAGCAGGTGCTGGTGCACGACGGTCAGGTGGTGAACAAGGGCGAAATGATCGTGGACGGCCCGGCCGACCCGCACGACATCCTGCGTCTGCAGGGTATCGAAGCGTTGTCGCGCTACATCGTCGATGAAGTGCAGGACGTGTACCGCTTGCAGGGTGTGAAGATTAACGACAAGCACATCGAGGTGATCGTTCGCCAGATGCTGCGTCGTGTGCAGATCACCGACAACGGCGATACGCGCTTCATCATCGGCGAACAGGTCGAGCGTTCGGACATGCTCTACGAGAACGACGCCATGAATGCCGCGGACAAGCGTCCGGCGCAGTACGAGAACGTGCTGCTGGGTATTACGAAGGCGTCGCTGTCGACGGACTCGTTCATCTCGGCTGCATCGTTCCAGGAAACGACGCGCGTGCTGACCGAAGCCGCCATCATGGGCAAGAAGGACGACCTGCGTGGCCTGAAGGAAAACGTCATCGTTGGCCGTCTGATCCCGGCAGGTACCGGTCTGGCGTATCACAAGGCCCGCAAGGCCCGCGAATCGTCGGATCGCGAGCGTCACGACCAGATCGCTCTGGAAGAGGCATTTGCCCCGATCCCCACTTCGGTGGAAGAGCCGACGGCAGAGTAAGCCGGACGCAGGCGGCGCTGGCGCAAGCCGGCACCGCCGGTTCGGCACTACGCCGTATCGCTGTACCGTTGTACGAAAGCGGCACCCTTTGCGGGGTGCCGCTTTTCTTTTGCGCGACGGCAAAGCGTGGCCCCGATGCCCATCCGCGGCCACCTTCCGTCATCGCAATGTCGTTTTAAGTCTTTGAAATGACGATATAATTTTCGCTTCCCTAAGCGATGTGGCGTAACTTTCTACGAACCGGAATATGGCGATAACTCCTGTAATTCTGTGCGGCGGTAGTGGTACACGTTTGTGGCCTTTGTCGCGAGCCAGCTATCCAAAGCAGTATCTCGCGCTCGCCGGTTCGGACACATTGCTCCAGCAGACGGTCAAGCGCGTCGGTGCGCTCGACGGCGTGGCCGCACCGCTGATCATCTCCAATAACGAGCAGCGCTTCCTCGTGGCCGAACAGCTGCGCGCGATCGACACGACGCCGGGCGCTATCGTGCTCGAACCCGTGGCACGCAACACCGCACCGGCGGTCGCGGCGGCGGCGCTGGTTGCCCTGCGTCAGGACGCCGACGCCACGTTGCTCGTGTTGCCCTCCGATCACGCCATCGCCAACGAGGCCAAGTTCCTCGAAGCGGTGCGTGCGGCCAAGACACTCGCCGACGACGGCTATCTCGTCACCTTCGGCATTCCGCCGACGTCCCCGCACACCGGTTACGGCTACATTCGTCGCGGTGCCTCCACGCAAGTGTGCGCGAGCGGTTTCAACATCGACCAGTTCGTCGAGAAGCCGGACGCCGACAAGGCCGCAGCACTCATCGCCGCTGGCAACTGCTACTGGAACAGTGGCATGTTCATGTTCAAGGCGTCGGCGTATCTCGACGAACTCGAACGTCTCGCCCCGGCGATGCTCAAGCAGGTGAAAGCGGCGGTGGAGCGGGGCGCGGTGGATATCGACTTCTTCCGTCTGGACAAGGCGAGTCTCGAAGCGTGCCCGTCGGACTCCATCGACTATGCCGTCATGGAGAAGGCGAAGCGCGCCGCCGTGGTGGATGCCGACGGTCTGGGATGGAACGACATCGGCTCGTGGTCGGCGGTTGCGGAGATTGCCGAGCGTGACGAGAACGGCAATAGCCTGATCGGCGATGTCGTGACGCACGGCGTGAAGAATAGCTATGTGCGTGGCGAGAGCCGGATGGTCGCGGCCATCGGAGTCGAGAATCTCGTGATCGTGGAAACGCCGGACGTCGTGCTGGTCACATCGAAGGATCACGTGCAGGACGTCAAGCGCGTGGTCGAGACGCTGATCGCCGAAGGCCGCTCGGAGTCGGTATTCCATCAGCGCGTGTTCCGGCCGTGGGGCGACTACGAAGGCATTTGCGTGGGCGACCGCTTCCAGGTGAAGAAGATCGTCGTGAAGCCGGGTGCTTCGCTGAGCTTGCAGATGCACTTCCACCGTTCGGAGCACTGGATTGTGGTCAAGGGCACGGCGCGTGTGGTGAACGGCGACACGACGACGCTGCTGACCGAGAACCAATCGACGTACATTCCGCTGGGCACGACGCACCGCCTGGAAAACCCCGGCCGCGTGCCGCTCGAACTGATCGAAGTGCAGTCCGGCGCGTATCTTGGTGAAGACGATATCGTCCGCTTCCAGGACGACTACGGCCGCACGAAGTAAGTAGGCAGGAAGTATGTAGGAAGCACGCAGGAAGCACGCAGGAAGCACGCAGGAAGCACCAAGCAGTCCCGCTCGCCCCGATGAAGGGGCGAGCCGCACGACGAAGGCACGCGCAGCACAGAAGCCGTTGTTCGATAAATGCACGAATGACACGGGGCAGCGATGAGCGAGGGGGCGAAGGCACGAAGGCCAGCGGTGAGTGTGCGCCAGGAGGGCGTGCCGGTCGTCGGTGATGCATCCGCCGCGACGCCCGCACTCGTCGATAATCGCCCTATCAGCCGCGCTCACGCGCAAATGCGTACCACCATCGACGCCAGCCCGCGCACCCGCGCGGTGGCGCAGCGGCAAGCGCTCGCTTCGCCGCCCCCGCCTTCGTCAGCGCCTGCGCCCATCCAGCGCGTCATCAATTTTTCGGCCGACGTCGAGCGCCAGTACACCAAAGACGCCTTTCTGACGAAGCTCAAGCACGTCAGTGCGCTGACGTTCGACGAGATTCGGCGGACATGGATCGCTGCCGAAAACGCCACAGAGCAGATCACACTGCCGGACAACATCGAACTGGCCTGGGCCATGCTGGCGCCGTTCCGGCCGAAGCCGCCGAGACGCCGGGGTGCCAAAGCGCCTGTTCTGCCTCAGTACCCCGAGAACGATGTCCGTCTGCTCGATCAGGCCGCCAGGGCCATTCCGATGACGTCGCGCTTCGACGTCGGCAAACATCAGGCCGCCATCAGTAGCCACTTTCAGACGATTTTTCCGCCTGCGAAAGAGGAGTCGGAGCAAGCGCAGCAGCCCTGGAACCCTGAGGAACCGGGCGAATTCGAGGAGCATTTGTCCACAGTCGACTTCACGACGTGGGACAACCTCGTGCCCGAACAGAAGCGGCTGCTACTGCGGAACCGGAACAATCCGAAGGTGCTGATGCGCGAGCTGAAAGACCTCGTCACCCACACCTCGGACGCCACGAACGACTACCTCATCGCGCTTTACAGTCATCTCGCCGCGTTGCGGGGAGACGCCCGTGCCATAGGCGAGGAGGCGGGGCTGCACGATAAGGGTGAATACCTTCAGACGATCGTCGACATCCGAAGCGGGAAGGCGCTCGGTTCTGAACCGTACAAACCGCCGAAATACAGTCAGGTGTCGTCCATCGACTGGACCGACAGGGACGAACTGGTCGAGGATCATCCGTTCCTGCGTCAGCGAAGCGAGCAGCTCTATAAGCATCTGGATGCGCGGCGCGACAGGAATGCGCTGGACGTTCTCACCAAGTGGGCGTCGCCGGCTACGGGGGTGCAGAAGAACAACGTGGGCATGGATATCGGTCTCTCGGCCAAGAGCCACGACCCGGGACACGCTGGCGACGACATCGCGTTGCTGGATTCGACGCTCGCACGGATTGCGCCCATCGAAGGCACCCTTTACGCCGCCTATCCGAGAAACGATTCGCTCCAGCCGGGCAGACTTTTTACTCAGGGGACGCCACTGAGCGCAAGCGAGTCCGCCGGCGGTACGGTCGCGTTTTCGAAGGGCGGCATGAAGAAGAAAGGCGATCCGATGGATCGCTATCGCATCTACGCCAAGGGCATGAACGGTATTCCGATCAGCCCCGTCGCACCGGATATCGGGCACGGACAACGGGAGGTCGTCTTCCGGGCGAGTGCGACGTTCAAGGTGCTCACCGTTGAGGAGGGCAACTACGGGGCGGGCGTCACACGGCTCGTGACGATGGTCGAGCAAGGCGAGTCGACCTCGCAGATCGATGCCGTTAAGCAAAGTCAGGAAGCGCTGCTCAACAGCAACGACCGGTGGCTCACACGGCTCGGCGACGTTGACGTGGATCAGCGCACGCAGTCGTGGTTCATCTCCAACAGTACGGGCGGCACCGTGGAGGGGCAGCGCGACGCCAGCTTTGCGTTCCCGTACGGGAAGAAGACCGCGCAGGCATGGCACGACGTCATTACCGACAATGGCATCGATATCTGGTCGATCGACGGATTCCGTACGGTGGCAGCGCGTCTGGCGGGAGAGACCCGCAGCGAAGTCGAATTCATCACGCAGGACGACGACCCTTCATTCTGGGGCGCACCGGTGCGACTGACGTCGCCGGAGAGGAAGACGCTGACCGGCCACGGCCTCTCGGTGACGAGCGCGAAGGGTAAAGGCAACAAGGGCCTGTTCAATGTGAGTTACCAGCAGGAAGACAAGGCATCGGCACTCGGTGATCTGCTCGCGCAAAGCAAGGAGGCGTTCGACGCCATTCTTGCCCCGAAGCCCAAACCGAAAGGACGTCGCCGGATCGATCCCGAGACGGAAAAGGAAAACGACATTGCCCGGCTGGCGGCGCGGGTTCAGCAGCAAATCAGTGTGCTGCATCCGCTGCACGATACCAACGGGCGCGTGAGTCGCGCCTATGCGTATCTGATTCTTCGTCGTGCGGGATATGGCGACAGGCCGCTACGGTTGTTCGATCAGGACAAGGATCAGACCACGTCGCGCGCGGATTGGGAAAACCAGTTCGCCAGCTATCAGCCGGAAGAAGAGGAAGAAGACGACTGGTTGTCGAGTGCCGGTCCGGTAACGGACATGGGCGGCGCGCGTACTTTTATCGGCACGTTAGCGGGCGGCACCATGCCCCGACGGCTATCGGAGGTCGAGAAAGAGGAAAAGACGCTCAGCGCTGCGCAGGACGTCGAAGACGACGATTTGTGGGTCGAGCGCGAGATGTTGGCGTTTGCGTCGCACCGGCCGCCATGGCTACCGCCCGAGTTGGGGTTGGAGATGGACGCCTTCGTCGCGTCCGACCTGAAGCGCAGGGAGGCGGAGGAGGAAGAGGAGCCGGAGAAGAGGGGTAAGAAGAACAAGAAGAAGCGGGTACGCGCGACGCCGCCGACAAAGCCCAAACGCTATGCCGATGCGGTGGCGCTTCAGCATCGCGTGACGATTGCGATATCGAACAGGATTCAGACCAGTCTTAACCGGAAGCGAAACTTCGACGAGGTCGACGAGCAGGGTGCGTCGGAGGAAGACGCTTCCGACCGGGACGACAACGCGTCGGATATCGAGGACGATGAAGAGACGCACTTCTCGGCGCGTCGTGTGCATGTTGGCAGGCGTGGCCGACGTGGCGGTCGTGACCTTCCGGAGGAGTCGGAAGACACCGATGACGACGCATACGAAGTGGACCACGACGAACAGGACGAGGACGACGAGGAGGAGGACCCGGACTACCGGCCCGGCAACCAGAGGACGTACAAGAAGCCGAGGCACCGTTGACAAAAAAGCCCCGCCGTCGAATCGAAGGCGGGGCTTTGTGCTTACGTCGGCAAACGTCGATCAGAATCCGAAGTGCCCTTGCACGTAGACCATGCGCGGTGCGCCGACCATACGGCCCGCGTTGCCATCGACGTTACGCGTGTAAAAGCGCTTGTCGAACACGTTGTTCAGACCCACGGTGACATCGGCGTTCTTGTAGAACGGGATCTTGTAGCTCGCCTGCAGGTTCCACACGCGGAAGCCCGGCACCTTGCCGTTGCTGCCGTCGGCGGATTCCGCTTCAGTGTTCGCCAGATCCGAGTACTGCGAGCTTTGATGCGTGGTGGAGACGTTGAACGTCCACTGGCCGATCGCGTAGCGCGCGCCAAGGGTGTCGGTGAAGCGCGAGTAGAACGGCACGTCCATACCCGAGGTCGCGCCGGACTTCTGAATTGCCCGCGTGAACGTGAAGTTGGCGTAGACGTTCAGGCCGCGCAGAACGCTGTCGCGATCGAACGTGTAGTCGATGGCGGTTTCGATGCCGTCGTGGTCCGTCGCACCGATGTTCTGGAAGACGGCCGGGTTTGAGCCGGGCACCTGCAGAATCTGGTTGTCGAACTTCATCTTGAACGCCGTCAGTTCAGCCTTCCAGCGATTGTCCGTCCAGCGCGTACCGATTTCATACGTGCGCGCCAGTTCCGGCTCCAGTGGGTTCGTGGCCGACATCGAGTTCAACTGTGTGTTCTGCACCGGGCCGAACGACGTGCTGTAGTCTGCGAACACCGTCCACGCGCTGTTCACGAGATACGACAGGTTCACCGACGGCAACGCCTTGTTGTTGTCCGAACGGAAGGTCGCCCCCGAGGCGTTGTCGACACGTTGCGAATTGATGAATTCGTAACGCAGACCCGGCGTGAAGCGCCAATTGCCCCACGCCATGCGGTCGTCGATGTAGAACGCGTTCGCGCTGGTGTAGTTGTTGAACGTTTGCGTGGCCGAGTTCTTGCCGGTGGCGAGCGTCGTCGTCCAGTTGTTGTCGTCGCCACGCTCGTGGATGTAGCGATAACCCACGGTGACGTCGTGCGCGGTCGGGCCGAAGAACAGACGCTGCGTGAAGCGCGGCTCGATGCCGAACGTCTCGTAGTTGCGCGGCTGATGCGTCGTCGACGTACCGGCTGCATTGATGAGCGTGCTCTGACGGTAGCTCGAGTTGTAGAACGTGCGAATCTCGAATTCCTGCGTCTCCGAGATCGTATTCAGATAGCCGAAGTCGAGCCCCGTGCGATTGCCGCTCCAGTAGTCGTTAGGACGCGTGTTCTGGAACGGATCCGCATTGAACTGCGCGACGCTCAGGCCGCCCGGCGTCTTCGATTTCACGTCGTAGTACGAGAGCTTGCCGTACACCTGCTGGCTGGGCGTGATGTCATAGCGCCACTTGAGTGCGACGTCGTTCACGTGCTCGTCGCTGCCCTTGCGCCAGTCGCGTCCGACCATGCCCGAGTACAGCAACGCCAGACCGAGACCGTTGTCCATCTGCGTGCCGAGGAACGCACCGTACTGCGTGTTCGCGCCGCCACCCGCCGTGTAGATGTTCTCGCGCACGGTGGCGTCGGCGGTCAGGCCCGGCGTGTTCGGGATCGAACGCGTCTTGAAGTTGATCACGCCGCCCACGTTTTGCGGGCCGTAGCGAACGGCACCGCCGCTGCGCACGACGTCGATGCTCTCAATGTTGAACAGGCTCACCGGCGCGAACGACAACTGCGGCTGACCGTAAGGCGCGACGGCCATCGGAATGCCATCGAGCAGCACCGTCGAGCGCGGCGAGTATCGGCCGGTGAGGCCGCGTACCCCGATGTTCAGCGAGATGGCGCTGCCCGCCGTGCCGGAGTTGTCGCTCGCTTGCACGCCCGGGATGCGGCGCATGACGTCGCCGATGCTCGTCGCACCGGACTCTTCGATCTGCTCCTTCTTCACGACCGTGCGTGCGCCGGGGAAGGTCTTCGCGCTGTTGTCGAGGCCGGTGCCGAGCCAGTCGCCGGAGACGTTCACTGCACCGAGTTCGACGTCGGCCTTGGCTTCGGCCGCCGACGTGGCTTGTTGCGCGTGCGCTGCACCCAGCGTGGCCATCAGCAATGCGGCGGCGCAGGCGGTCGCGCGGGGCAGGCGTTGCAGACGACGGGAGGGAACAGTGGCAGAAATAGCGGCAGGAACAGCGGCACGGCGACTAGCAGACATCTTCATCTTGGCAGACCTTCGTAACTTCGGGCGGTGGCGAGCGAGGCCGCTGAGCGATGTGCGCGTGACGACAAGCACATCTGCGGCGTGCGGATTGTTATGAGTAAGACGTTGTAATAAAGCGACGCGGATTATAAATGCAAATCACTCTCATTTTTAATGGGTGTCGGCGAACGTCTGTCGGTATTGGCGGAAAGGCATTGCGTAGCGACGCTGGCAGTCGGGGAAGCAGGGAGAAATGCGCGACATTGCGCCGAGATATCGTGCAATGTCGGACGGAAACGGGAAGAAGCGATGACAAACACCACCTCCGTGTTTTCTTCAACGGTCGATTGAGACTGTGGCTTCAGCACCACAACCGCACGGTAGGTGGGGGTTAAAGGGCGATATCGGATTATCCAGTTTTGCTTATCACTCGCCCAAAATCGATTGATTGTTCGTGGCTCGCGTGACGGCAAGAATGGGGGACTATTCAAGACGATGCCGACAACGGAGACCCCCGCGATGCCGAAGCTCGACGCCTCGACCCATCAGGCCCTTGCCCGCGAACTGCACGAAGCCGAGCGTAGCCGCAAGCCGGTGATGCAGTTTTCCCGCCGTTATCCCGAGATGACGATTGCCGACAGTTATGCGATTTCGCAGGCGTGGCTCACGCTGAAGTTCGCCGAGGGGCGTCGCGTGATCGGGCACAAGATCGGGCTGACGTCGCGTGCCATGCAGGTCGCCGCCCAGATCACCGAACCCGATCACGGCACGCTGCTCGACGACATGCTGGTCGCCGACGGCGCAACGCTGGAGGCGTCGCGCTTCATCGTGCCGCGTCTCGAAGTGGAGCTGGCGTTCATTCTCGCCAAGCCGCTCAAAGGCCCGGGCGTGACGCTGTTCGACGTGCTCGGCGCCACCGCCTGGGTGACACCCGCGCTGGAACTGATCGACGGTCGTATCGAGCTGTTCGACCGCGACACCAAAGCGCCGCGCAAAGTCTTCGACACGATTGCCGACAACGCGGCGAACGCCGCCGTGATTCTCGGCGGGCGCCCCGTCAAACCGGATGCCATCGACCTGCGCTGGGCGGGCGCGCTGCTGTATCGCAACGGCGTGATCGAAGAGTCCGGGTTGAGTGCCGCCGTGCTGAACCATCCGGGCAACGGCATTGCATGGCTCGCCAACAAGCTGGGCGCATTCGACGAAGGGTTGCAAGCGGGCGAGATCGTGCTGGCGGGCTCGTTCACGCGACCGGTGGCTTGCACAGCGGGCGACGTCTTCCATGCGGACTACGGTCCGCTCGGCGCCATCGGTGTGCGCTTCATCTGACGCTTCTTTTGCACTCGGATGCGGCCATTCACTACATCCGAGCGCCCCTCACATCAGGAATCCCCCGTCATGAAAACACCTCCGAATACCTTTCGTCAGGCGCTCGCACGAGGCGAGCGTCGGATCGGCCTGTGGATGGGACTCGCCACGCCGTACGCCGCTGAATTGTGCGCGGGCAGCGGGTTCGACTGGCTCGTGATCGACGGCGAGCACGCGCCCAACGATCTGCGCACGATGCTGGCGACGTTGCAGGCCATCGCACCGTACCCCGTGCACCCGGTCGTGCGTCTTCCGCACGGCGATGCGGCCCTCATCAAGCAAGTGCTGGAAATCGGCGCAACGACGGTGCTCGTACCGATGGTCGAGTCCGCCGCGATGGCGCGCGATCTCGCGAGCGCCACGCGTTATCCGCCGCAGGGCATGCGTGGTGTAGGCAGCGGGCTGGCGCGCTCGTCGCGCTGGAATCGCTACGAGGACTATCTGCACGCGGCGAATGACACGACGTGCCTGCTCGTTCAGGTGGAGACGGCCGATGCACTCGCGCAGGTCGAAGAGATTGCTGCCGTCGACGGCGTACACGGCGTGTTCATCGGTCCGGCCGACCTCGCCGCGTCGATGGGCTATCTCGGGCAGGCCACTCACCCCGAAGTGCGCAAAGCCATCGAAGATGGCATCGCACGCATTCGTCGCGCAGGTAAGGCGGCGGGCATTCTGTGTGTCGACGAGACGCTGGCGAAACATTACCTCGACCTCGGGGTGACGTTCATCGCTGTCGGTATCGACACCACGTTGCTCGCCAACGCGAGCCGCGCGCTGGCCGCGAAGTTTGGAGACAAGGCATGAGTGATACCCGTCTTGACGTCGCCGGTGTGTCGGTGTCGCCCGACCACTACATCGATGGCCGCCGCGTGGCGTCGGCGGAGACGTTCGAGTGCGTCTCGCCCATCGACCAAACGCATTTGGGCAATATCGCCAGCGGCAACCTCGGGCATGTCGATGCGGCGGTGACGTCGGCCTCGCTGGCGTTTCCCGCATGGGCGGCGCTGAGCGCGGCGCAACGTCAGCCGTATCTTCAGCGCTTCGCCGACGCCATCGGCCGACGCGCCGACGCGTTCGCCACGTTGGAGAGCGCAGACGCTGGCGTGCTGCGCTCGCGTATGGCACACGGCGTCGTGCCGCGCGCCATGCAAAACATCACATGGTTCGCCGAGCACGCGCTGACGTTGCAGGACCGCGTGATCGAGACACCGCAGGCACGCCACCTCGTGCGTCACGATCCGGCCGGTGTCGTGGCCATCATCACGCCGTGGAATTCGCCGTTGATGCTGGCGACGTGGAAGATTGGCCCGGCGTTGGCGTCCGGCAACACGGTGGTGCTCAAAGCGCCCGAGTGGGCCCCGCTGACGTCGTCGCTGCTGGCGGATTGCGCGCATGAGGCAGGATTGCCGCCGGGGGTCTTCAACCTGTTGCAGGGCTCGGGCGCGCAGACCGGGGCGGCGCTGGTCAGCGATGCAAGGCTCGCGCGTATCTCGTTCACCGGGTCGGTGGCCACGGCCAAATGGATTGCGAAGACGGCCGCCGACAACTTGGTGCCGTGCAGCCTCGAACTCGGTGGTAAGTCGGCGTTCATCGTGCTGGCCGACGCCGATCTCGATGCCGCTGCCGCCACCGCCGCACTGATGTACCGCAACGCCGGACAGGTGTGCCTCGCGGGGACGCGTCTGCTCGTGCATGCGGACGTGGCTCCTGCGTTCATCGAAAAGCTGCGCGAGGTCGTCGGGCGTCTCGTCGTGGGCGATCCGCGCGACGCCGTGACCGAAGTCGGGCCGATCATCCATATGCGTCAGTTGGAGCGTGTGCAGGGGTTCGTCGAACGAGCGGTCGCGGGCGGCGCTCGCCTGCTGTGGGGCGGCACGCGACATGACTTCGGTGCGCAGTACTTCGCGCCGACCCTGCTCACCGATCTGCGCCAGCACGACGAGATCGTGCAGCAGGAAGTCTTCGGCCCGGTGCTCACGCTGCAAACGTTTGCGAGCGACGATGAAGTCGTCGGCATGGCCAACGGCACCGACTACGGGCTGGGCGGCGTTTGCTACGGCGAGGAGGCGCATGCCATTGCGATTGCCGAGCGTGTGCGCACGGGTTTCATCTGGATCAACAGCTTTGGCATTCGCGATCTGGCCGCGCCGTTCGGCGGCATCAAACGCTCGGGCGTCGGACGCGAAGGCGGCGACTGGAGCTTTGAATTCTTCTGCGACGTGAAGGATGTCGTCGTACCGAAACAGCCGTTCAAGGCGAGCTTCAGCCATCGCTGATGGCGCGCGGTCACATCGTCAAAACAATCAGCAAGACAACGGGACAAGAGGAGAGCAGCATGGGACAGATCGTTGGCGCGGCGCTGGTGTCGCATCACCCCGGCCTGATGCAGTGTGAGGAGTTTCGCGTGTTGCAGGGCGCGGGTGCGGATTCGGACCTGATTCCCGGTTATGCGCGGGTTCGCGAACGCATTGAAGCGGTGCGTCCGGACGTCGTCATGATTTTCGATTCGCACTGGTTCACGACCGGCTATCACCTGGTCGACGGCGGCGCGCGTTACTCGGGCATGTACACGTCGGACGAGATGCCGTGGTATCTGCACGGCGTGCCGTACGACTATCGCGGGCACCCGGAGCTGGCACTCGCCATCGACGGTGTGGCGCGTGAGCGTGGCGTGCGTGCGCGCGCAGTACAACATCCGGATCTCGCGCGGCATTACCCTACGATCAACGTCATCAAACAGATGCGTCTCGACGCATGGCCGATCGTCACCGTGAGCTCGTGCCAGAACTGCGAGACGCAGCATTTCCTGCAATCGGGCGAAGTGATCGGCGAGGCGATTCGCCGCAGCGATCTGCGGGTGGTGATGCTCGCGTCCGGTGCGCTGAGTCACAAGTTCAACGGCATCGACTGGAAGCCGAATCATCCGCGCATCTTTCACGAGAGCAATGTGTCGCGTCCGGAGAACATCGAGAGCGACAAGCGCGCCATCGAAGCGTTTCGCGAGGGACGTCACGACCGGATTCTGGCGGACTGGGATACGGACTACCGGAAGCGTCCGTGGGAAGCGCACGGCGCGCACTACTTGCAGATGGTCGGTGCGCTCGGCGGGGCCGAATGCCGTAGCGCGGGCACGGTGCTGTCCGACTACGAGAACGCGCGCGGCACGGGCAACGTGCATATCTGGTTCGATACGATCTGACGAGGCGACATCATGGATTTCGAATTTCCGTTGCGTGAATTGCCTGCGGTGATGCGCGGGCCGCGTGTCGAGCGTCGCCATATTCTGCTGGGTGGCAGCGCGTACTGGGGCACGATGGTCGAAGAGACGGGAGAAGCGCAGGGCATGCTCCGGCTCGACGATGGACGTCTTGTCGACCCGCAAACGGTGACGCATCTGCCGCCGGTGAATCCGTCGAAGATCATCGCCGTGCACATCTCCTATCGCTCTCGTAGCATGGAGACGCGCAACAAGCCCAAGCCCACCGACACGCCGACGTACTTCATGAAGCCGACGACGTCGCTGAACGGCCATGACGGCCAGATTCTGAAGCCGACGGATTGCCGGTATCTGAACTACGAAAGCGAGTATGCCGTGGTGATCGGGCGCACGTGTCGCAACGTGCTGCCGGACGAAGCATGGGATTACATCGAGGGCTTCTGCCCGGCGCTGGACATGGGCTTGCAGGACTTTCGTGACACCGATCAGGGGTCGATGCTGCGGGTGAAGGGCGCGGACACGCTGCTGCCCATCGGACCGGGTATCGTGCGAGGCGTGAATCTGTTCGAACAGACGTTGCGCACCTATCGCAACGGACGCGTCGTGCAGGAAGCGCATATCGGCGACGAGACGATCTGGGGCCCGCATTACGTGATTGCGGACATTGCGCGTCACATCACGCTGATGCCGGGCGACGTCATTCTGATGGGCACGCCGTGCCACTCGCGTTCGGTGGATGCGGGCGATCTGGTGGAGTGCGAGATTACGGGATTGGGAAGGCTGTCCGGGCGGGTCGTGCAGATCGATGCGCCGCGTGCGGCGGCGCTCGGTGTGGGACATCCGCCGGGCGACAGTCCGGAAGTGCGCCGTGTGGCGCTGGGTTTTGACGAACGTGTGCCGGAGCGATTCAAGGAGAACTATCGTCTCGCGGCACATCAACCGGAGTGAACGGATGAAGGTGACGATCATTGGCGCGGGCGCCATCGGTGGACTGATCGGGCAACGACTCGCGGCGACGGGCGAAGCGCAGGTCAGCGCGCTGGCGCGTGGCGCGACGCTGGCCGCATTGCGCGAGCGGGGCTGGCGGGTCAGGCAGGGCGACAAGCAGGGCGAGACGCTGGCGACCGGCCCGGTGGCGGCGGCGCATCCGTTGGAAGACGCTGCGAAGCTTGGCGAGCAGGATCTGGTCGTGATCGCGGTGAAGGGGCCGGCGCTGGCGCAGGTCGCGGCGTCGGTGGTGCCGTTGCTCGGCCCGCAAACGCTCGTATTGCCCGCGATGAACGGCGTGCCGTGGTGGTTCTGTCAGGGCGTACCAGGGTTTGGCGATGCGACGCTGACGAGCATCGATCCGGACGGCGCAATCGGTGCGGCGATTCCGCTGGCGAACGTGATCGGTTGCGTGGTGCACGCGAGTGCTTCGACGCCGGAGCCGGGGCTGGTCGATCACAAGATGGGCCGCGGGCTGATTATCGGCGAGCCGGGAGGCGGTGCGAGCGATCGCGTGCAGCGTCTGGCGGCGTTGCTTGAGCGCGCGGGGTTCGAGGCGAAGGCGTCGGAGAACGTGCGTCTGGACATCTGGTACAAGCTCTGGGGCAATCTGACGATGAATCCGGTATCGGCGATCACGGGCGCGACCATCGACCGGTTGCTCGACGACCCGCTGGTGCGCGATTTCTGCTCGGCGGCGATGCGTGAGGCAGCGGCCATTGGTGCGAAGATCGGATGCGCCATCGACCAGTCGCCGGAAGACCGGCATCAGGTGACGGCAAAGCTGGGGGCGTTCAAGACGTCGATGTTGCAGGACGTGGAAGCGAATCGTCCCATCGAACTCGATGCACTGGTTAGCGTTGTGCGCGAGATCGGCCAGCGGGTGAGCGTTCCGACCCCGAACATCGATGCGCTGCTGGGCCTGACCCGATTGTTCGGTCGGGTGCATGGGTTGTACCCGCAGTAAGTCGTTCGTCGCTAGCAGGGCATAAAAGAAGGGGCACCTCGGTGCCCCTTTCTTATGGGTTCGGATGACGCGCGCTGATCAGCGCACGCCCGTGTGGCGGTACACCTGACTCAGCGCCATCAGTCCCACGGCGGCCGCGGCCATCATGTAGAAGCTCGGGGCCAGTTTGCTGCCCGTCGCGGTGATCAGCCAGGTCAGAATGAACGGGGCGAAGCCGCCGAAGAACGTCACCGACAGGTTGTACGACAGCGACAGACCCGTCGTGCGTGTCTTCACCGGGAAGATCTCCGAGGCCAGTGCAGGGAGCGGCGCGAAGTACATCGTCATCAGTACGCCCAGCACCGTCTGCAACGCCAGCATCACGCCGAAGCTCGGGTGCGTCGACAGCAACCAGAACATCGGCCAGATCGTCACGAGCAGAAGCGCGGCGGCGATCATCATCGGTTTGGCGCGTCCCACACGGTCCGACCACGCGCCGACAACCGGCGACAGGAACATCTGCACGATCCCCGTTGCGACCGTCGCCGCGAATGCCACTGACGCAGGCAGGCCCAGTTGCTTGATGGCGTACGTCGGCATGTACAGCACCAGATACGTCGAGACCGTGGCGACGACGACCGCGCCGACCGCCAGCAACAGACGCATCTTCTGATGACTCAGGGTGTCGCGCAGCGGTGTTTGTGTCGGTTCAGATTCCAGAAACTCCGGCGTCTCGCTCACGTGACGGCGGATGTAATACGCCACCGGGCCGATCAGCAAGCCGAACAGGAACGGCACGCGCCAGCCCCAGCTCATCATCTGATCCGGGGTCAACGTGCTCGTCAGCACTGCACCGAAGCCCGCTGCCAGCAGCGTCGTCAGCCCCTGACTCGCGACCTGAAAGCTTGCGAAGAAGCCGCGCCGTTGCGGTGCGTGTTCGGCGAGGAACGCGGTGGCACTGCCGAACTCACCGCCCGCCGAGAAGCCCTGAATCATGCGCGCCAGCACAATACCGGCCGGTGCGAGCAAACCGATGGTCTCGTAGGTCGGCATGAAAGCGATGATCGCCGTGCCCGCCATCATCAGCAAAATCGTGAGCGTCAGCGCTTCACGACGTCCCCGTCGATCTGCATAGACGCCGATCACAATCGCGCCCAGCGGCCGCATGAAGAACGACACGCCGAACGTGCCGAGCGTGAGTAGCAGCGAGGTCGTGTCGTCGTGCGTGGGGAAGAACAGTTTCGAAATCGTGACGGCGAAGAAACCGTACACGACCAGATCGAACCATTCGAGCGCGTTACCGATGGACGCCGATATCACCGCGCGCCAGGTGTGGGAAGTCGAGTGCCCGCGAATATGGGCGTCGGCAGCCGTTGCAGTGTTCATGAAGTCTCCGTTCGTTGTTTTATGTGTTGCGCATGCTTTTTGGCGTTCTTCGGCGAGCATGCGCGCCGCGCCAATGCCCGGTCAGCGCTGCGTGAGCACCTGTGCGATGGCGTGCGCGACGGTGTCGACGTTGCGCGTGTTCAGGCCCGCGACGCACATGCGTCCCGAGCGCAGCACATAGACACCGTGCGTCTCGCGCAATGTGTCCGCCTGCGCGGCCGACAGGCCCGTGTACGTGAACATGCCGCGCTGCGCGATGTAGCGCGACAGTTTCTCGCCGGTCACGTGCGGTGCCAGACGCGCATGAATCTGCTCGCGCATCGCTGCGATGCGCGTGCGCATGCCGTCGAGTTCGGTCTGCCACGCACTGCGCAGCGACGGCGTCGTCAGCACTTGCGCAACGAGCCGCGCACCATGCGTCGGCGGATTGCTGTAGTTCGCGCGCACGGTGCCCATCAGCTGGCCGAACACACGCGAGGCTTCGTCTGCCGTGGCGCAAACCACCGACAACGCGCCGCAGCGCTCACCGTACAGCGAGAAGTTCTTCGAGAAGGAGTTGGCGACGACCGTCGGCACACCTGCGTCGGTCAGCGCGCGAACTGCGAAGGCGTCGGCGTCGAGCCCGTCGCCGAACCCCTGATACGCCATATCGACAAATGCGATGAGCCCGCGCTCGCGCAGCACCGGCACGAGTGCTTCCCACTGCGCCTGCGACAGGTCGACGCCGGTCGGGTTGTGGCAGCACGCATGCAGCAGCACGATGCTCTGCGGCGGCAGCGAGGACAGTTTGTCCATCATGGCGTCGAAGCGCAGGCCGCCAGTGGCGTCGTCGTAATAGGGGTAGGACTGCACCGGGAATCCGGCGCTCTCGAACACCACGCGATGGTTGTCCCAGCTCGGATCGCTGATCCAGAGGGTGCTCTCGGGGAAGTAGCGTTTCAGAAAATCGGCCCCGACACGCAACGCGCCGCCGCCGCCCAGCGTCTGCAAGGTGGCGATGCGCTGTTCGCGCCGTGCAGCGTTCTGATCCCCAAAGACGAGCGCTTGCACGGCGTCGCGGTACGCCGGGGTGCCCGCCATCGGGAGATAGGGGCGCGGGCCAATGTCGGCGAGCACTGCCGACTCGGCATCGCGCACGGCCTGCATGACCGGCAGACGACCGTCGTCGTCGAAGTAGATGCCGATGGACAGGTTGACCTTGTGCTGGCGGGGATCCTGACCGAAGGCTTCGTTCAGGCTGAGGATGGGGTCGCCAGGATAGGCGTCGACATGGGAAAACATGAGGCTCGCTCCGTCTCGATCTTCGGTTCACGGGGGAATTTTGAAAATCGATTGTGGGCGACGCCCCTTTACGGAACAATCAATCGATTCTGGTCCATTCGTAAGTGAAACTTGATAATCGAAACGCCATGCCCCTGACCCGTGTCACGCTGCGCCAGTTCGAAGCACTGGTGGCCATCGCCGAATTGCATAGCTTTGCCGAGGCGGGCAATCGCCTGGGACTCACGTCCTCCGCCATCAGTCAGTTGGTCGCCGAGCTGGAGTCGGTACTCGGTTTTCGCATCTTCGACCGCACCACGCGGCGCGTCGCGCTTTCCAGCGCCGGGCGCGATTTTCTGGCGTCCGCCGAGTCGGTGCTGCGTTACGTGCAGGCGGCCGAGAAAACGGCCGACGACTTGCGCAACCGCGCCGCAGGCATCGTGCGTGTCGGTGCACCGCTGGTGCTGGCCAGCATGGCACTGCCCGCTGCGATTCGCGAATACGCCGCCTCGCGGCCGAAGGTTGTGGTGCGTGTGGTCGATACCCCCGTCGATGCGCTCATCGATCATGTCGCCAATGGCGATCTCGACATTGCCATCGGTCCGAATCGCGCGACGGGGGCGCATGTGGCCGGTACGCCCGCGTTCGATAGCCCGTGGGTGTTGTGGTGCGCGCCGGAGCATCCGCTTGCGCGTCGCAAGCGCGTGCGATGGACTGACCTGCGCGACACGCCGCTCGTCGCCGCCGGTCGCGATCACGAGCGCAGCGTCGCGCAGATGCGTCAGTCTGCGCCGCCCGACGCGCGCATCACGTCCATCGATGTCGTCGACAACGTGACGACGGCGCTCGGCGTCGCCTCGCAGGGATTGGCCGCGACGCTGACACCCGGCTATGTGGCGGCGCTTGCCCATCCGTTCGGTTTGCTGATGCGTCGTGTGATCTCGCCCGAAACGATTCGGCAAGTGTGTGTTTACCGACCGGTGTCGCGCGCGCCGTCGCCAGCGGCGGAAGGGTTCGCGCAATTTCTGCTGGAGTGGCTGCCGCAGTGGAATGCACGGATCATGGAGACCGCCAAGACGTGATTCACGACGTGGGCATGACGATGTCAGGCGCACCACATGCGCGAGAAAGCAACATTTCGGTAATTAAAATTACGAAAAGAAAACCGGATTCGATGATTTAAATAGTTAGTTCTCGATACGCGCTGAAATGTCGGCGTATCGATGCGTGAGCGTGTTGTAGTTTTCGATGCGATTGGTTTAGTGTTTACTCAAGCGTCCTCTGAGATGCTGCGCTTCCAATGCTTCGTATTGCTACTGATGTGTCTGCTTGACTCCATCCCCCAGGAGGTAGAGTGACTCACGCCAAGCACGAATGCTTACCCCGTCGCCGTTCCCTCGCGACGGCGGTTTCTCTGGTCTTTCTTCTCGCTGGTGCTGCCCACGCGCAGACCTATCCGCTGCCCGAAATCGTCTCCGGCACCACGCTCACTTACGAGCAGTATTACGACGGCAATGTCGTGCCGGTCGGTGTGATTCAGGGGAGTGTGACGATTCACCCTGTGCCGCCGTATCCGGCACAACTCGGCGGTGCCGGGATCTCGGTGTTTCGCGGCGCGAGCGTCACGATCAATCCGAATCTCGGTGTTCCCGGCGTCGTGGCGGTGACATCGGACTACCGCGCGGGTGCGCCGAACGACGCGCTTTACATCGCGAACGGCACCGTCAATATCGTGGCGAGTCAGGCGGGCGTGCTGCTGACCGGTGTCGGCGAGCAGGTGCACGGCGTCTACATGCCTGAATCGTCGCAAGGCAGCTCGGTACTGACCGGTGCCAATGTGACGATTGTGACCACGGGCCTGAAGGCCGACGGCATGCGCCCCTACGGCGCATCGTCGACCATCAATCTGAGCGACACGTCGATCACCGTGAACGGTCAGGACAGCTGGGGCGTGCGTTCCTGGGGCGGCAGCAACATCACGCTCACGAACTCGACGGTGACGTCGAACGGTGCGGTCGGTACGGGCACCGGGGCAGGCGCGGGCGGTGTGCAGGTGTACAACGGCTCTATCGCCAACATCAATGGCAACTCGACCATCACGACTGCGGTGGCAGGCAATCTCGGACTGAACGCAGAGTCGGGCGGCACGCTGAACACGAACACCGACCCCAACACACCCGGCACCGTGACCGTCAGCACGACCGGCGCGGGCAGCCACGCCGTGCGCATCGGTACGGCGAACGGCAATCTGAACCGGTTGAGTCTTTCGACCACGCAGAACTCGACCTACGGCTTGCTCGTGAACGGCACGTCGACCGTCACTGGATCGCAGGTCGCGGTGAACACGCAAGGCACCTCCGCCTATGGCATGTGGATCTCCGGCAGCACGACGGCCACGCTGAACGGCGGTTCGATCACCACGCAGGGACAAACGGCCTACGGTCTGCTTTCCGGCAGCGGCGCGGCGACGGTGAATCTCTCCGACTTCGCCATCGCCACGCACGGCACGCAGGCCTACGGCATTTATGGGTGGACGGGTAGCACGACCAACTTTGCCGGTGGCGCCATCACGACCGATCAGGCGAGCACTTACGGCATCTACGCCAACGCGGGGACGGTCAACCTGCTGCGTAGCAGCGCGACCGGCGCGGGGACGTCGATCACCACGGCTGGGACCAACGCGTACGCCGTGCGCATCCAGAACGGCGGCATATTCAATGCGACTGGCGCGACGATACGTAGCACAGGCGCTGGCACGGCGGCCATCGTGTTCGACGCACCGCAGACGCTAAGCGGTGTCCTGATATCGGCCCCGACGCCGGGCCTGCCGACGCTGCCCGCGACGACCCCGTTGCTCCCGTCGTCCGATCCGGCACCGCCGTTCGCCATCGACACACCGGTCCCCGCTGCGCCGACGGATCTCGGCAGCGATGTTCCATCGCCCGCGCTGACCGCCGTGTCGCGCGCAGGCATCGCCGCCCCGTTGCGCGCGGGCGGCTACAACATGACCTTGCAGGACACGACGGTGACGTCGGACAACGGCGTCGCGTTGTGGATCTACGGCGGCATCGCCAACGTCAATCTGACGAACTCGACGCTGAGCGGCGGTGGTGGTGCGATCAATGCATCGGCCCGCTCCGGTTTGGGAGCGACGCTCAATCTCGACGCCAGCAACTCGACCATCACGGGACGTATTTACACGGACAGCAGCAGCACGTCGGTCGTGAACCTGAGCAACAACAGCGTCTGGCATGTGACGGCGTCGTCCAACGTCACCGAGCTGAACAATGCCAACAGCCTGATCGATTTTCCGGTGACGGCGTTGCTCACCTCCGCGCCGACCAGCCAAGGGTCGTATCGCAATGTGACGATCGGCAACGGGTACACCGGCGGTAGTGGCGCGGTCGCGCTCAACACGTATCTGAACGAAGGCGGCGCGCTGTCGAATCAGTACACCGACCGTCTGCTCATTCAGGGCAGCGCGATCGGCACGACGACGCTGCGTATCAGGCCGACGACGGGCAGCCCGGGCGCGCTGACGTCGCCCAGCGGGGTGATTACCAACAACGAAGGGATTTCGCTGGTGCAGGTGGCAGGGACATCGACGTTCAACGCGTTCAGTCTGCCGGGTGGCTACGTGGTCGCACCGAATTCGCCGTACGAATACCGGATCTACGCCTACGGTCCCGGTTCGGCACATGGGGCGGCCGACCCGACGCAGAACCTTGTCAGTACTGGCGCGGGATATTGGGACTACCGGTTGCAGAGCGCTTACGTGTCGCCTGGCGGTGGCGTCGACCCCGAGGAGCCGGGCAACCCCGGGGGCGGTGTCGACGAGCCGGTGCCCCCGGACGCGCGGCGCGAGGTGGCGCCGCAGGTGGCGTCTTATCTGAGCGCACCGGCGGCCTTCCTGCAAGCGGGGATGACGGATATCGATTCGTTGCACCGACGTCTGGGCGAAGTGCGCGACGACCGGATCCTCGGCCGCGATCGCGGACCGGGTGAGATGTTCATGCGCGGTTACGGCGGCAGCTTCAAGTACCGCTCCAACCAGAGCTTTCAGGCGTTCGGCTACGACATGAACGCCGACTACGGTGCGATTCAGATCGGCGGCAATCTCTTCAAGCATTTCACCGACAACGGCACGTGGCGCTTCGGTGCGGCCGGCTCGATGGGATGGCTGCATTACGAGCCGAACGCCATCGACGGACCGAGTACCACGCGCGCGAGCGTTTATCGTCTGTACGGCTATGGGACGTATCAGAGCCAGCAGGGCTGGTACGTGGACGGCATTGCGTCGGTCGGCTGGTTCAACGGGCGCACCACGACCGAGGCGCGCGGCGATGTCGCGCCGATGCGGGGCAATAGTTACGCGGCGTCCATCGAGGCCGGGTATCCGCTGGCGCTCGCGTATGGCATGAATCTCGAACCTCAGTTGCAGTTCGTCGGCCAGCACCTCGGCTTCGACAACGTGACCGATGCCGATGGACTCTCCGTCAACATCGGCTCACAGAACCAGTTCACCGGGCGGCTTGGCGTGCGGCTCACGCGTCCCTTCGATGTCAGCACCGGACGCATCACGCCGTACTTCGGGTTCGACGTCATCCACGCGTTCGTGGGCGGCACCAGCGTTCAGGTCAGCGACGCGATGTTCCAGACCGGAAGGTACGGCGATTCGATGATGTTCTCGCTGGGGGTGAACAGCGTGCAGGGCGCGAGCTTCTCGCTGTACGGTCGTGTGTCGTA
The DNA here is from genome assembly GCF_024704525.1 of Pandoraea commovens. NCBI lineage: Bacteria > Pseudomonadati > Pseudomonadota > Betaproteobacteria > Burkholderiales > Burkholderiaceae > Pandoraea > Pandoraea commovens. The sequence continues at coordinate 5,581,717 of NZ_CP102780.1, read as the reverse complement.
TCAGAAGAGCTTCGGCACGGGCGGCATGCGCGGCGTGCTGGTGAACGTTGGCGCGAAATACGCCTTCTGAGGCGCGAGTGGCGCACCCGTCGACGCAGTGTCGCCGGGTGCGGTGAACGTCGGAACTTAGCGACGCTTGGCGTCGGGCGACGGGAGTGCCGCGAGGTCTTCGCTCAGTTGCGCGCGCAACGTGGCGATGGCCGCAGTGGTGTCGGCGGGCTTCAATTCCTCACGCGCAATGGCCTCGCGCAAGTGGTGCCGCAGCATTGGATCGCGCGTTTGCGTCAGCGTCTCGCGATAGAACGGCAGGACGTTCTCCGGGTGGCCGCCGATGCGATAGAGATGCGCGATCTCCTCGGTGGTGCGAACCGCAGCGAAGCCCGGACCGCCGTGACCGGCCGGACCCATAGGGCCACGCGGTCCGGGGCCACCGAAATGCGGGCCCATGCCCGGCGGCGGTGGCGGCATCTCGCCCGGCGTAGCGGCTTGCGTGCGGGCAGGGGGCGGGGCGTCGGTGGCGGCCGCAGCGGGCAGGCTGACGCCGGTAGCCGTCAGCGCGAGCATCAGCGCAAGCCCGCTGACGGTCTTACGCATCGAAATCTTGATCATATGGACTCCATATCAAATGCGTTCACTGAATTGTCGAACGACGGGGCCAAGCGTAACGCGCCTCGAATGGCGGACAGCGGAGCGGTAACGACGTGTAAGGCGGCTAGCGGGTGTGAAGGTCGGTGCGGGTGGCTGGCGAAGACGATAGACGCCCGTGGTCGGCGCTTCTTTGAGGGGATGATGCGCACCGGAGTGCGGCGGTACACTGGCGCGGCTGCCCGGCAAACTTTGCGTGGGCGTTGTTGTCTATCTCGCCTCAGCGTTCGAGGAGCCTGTATGACCACCGAAGCCACCCAAGCCAACGAATCTGCCGCATCCACCGGCCATGCGCATCCAGCGAGCGTTACGTCGCTACGCAGCCCGGTCGACTTCTACGTCACGCTCACTCGCGTGATCGACACGCTTAAGCAGCACGGCATGACCATCTTCGCCGACATCGACCAGAGCGCGGCGGCGGCCTCGGCGGGGACATCGCTGCGTCCGACCCGGCTGGTGCTGTTCGGTAATCCGAAGGGCGGTACGCCCGTGATGGCCGCAAACCCCCACGCAGGACTGGAACTGCCATTGAAAGTGATGGTGTGGGCAGCGAGCGCCGACGACGTGCGGGTGGATTTCCTGAATCCCGGACCGTCGCTGAGCGCGCTGTACGGCATCGACTCCGCGCAGGTGGCGGGGTTCGGCGGTGTGGTGAAACTGCTGGAAGCGGCGCTCACGAAAGCGACGGGATGAGCATCAGTGGGTTCGGATGTCGAAACGACATATAGCGCTGGACGGACGACACGCGTGATTTCTACGTCAGGAGGTCGCGGGGCGCATCGCGTGAGGAGGCTTCGAGCCTTATCTGGTGGGCTTTCCGACGCGCTGTGAATCGTCTCAAAAGTCCCTATACTGATTCGGCCTAACTGCGTCTGGCCAGTTCGAACGTGTCGAGTGGCCGCGCCCGATCCCCCGCGGGCGTTGTTCGATGTCAGGGCGCAGGCATTTCCCCCTTTTTGATGGAGCAACTTCCGTGTCGAACAGTCAATGGATCCGTGTTGAAACCGTGGATGGCGCCTTCGATGCCTATCTGGCATTGCCGCCGAATGGTAAGACGGCCAACGCCCAGGGCGTCGTGCTGGTGCAGGAAATCTTTGGCGTGAACGAGCACATTCGTGGCGTGGCCGATCAGTACGCGATGGACGGCTATGTGGTGCTCGCGCCGGACATTTTCTGGCGCTCGGCACCGCGCATCGAACTCGGCTACTCGGGCGACGACTGGGGCCGTGCGATGGAACTGCGCAAGGCGGTCGACGTCGAGAAAGCGGTGAAGGACGTCGAAGCGACGGTGAAAGCGCTGCGCGGCAAGCTGGATGCGGGGGCCAAGGTCGCTGCCATCGGCTACTGCTTCGGTGGTCTGCTGTCGTACCTGAGCGCTGCACGCGGTCTGGTCGACGCTGCCGTGCCGTACTACGGCGGCGGCATTCACAACTATCTGAGCGAAGCGGCCAACCTCGACGTGCCAACGCAGTTCCACTATGGCGCGCTCGACAGCCACATCACGCCGGACATCGTCACGCAGGTGAGCGAAGCCGTGAAGTCGCGTCCGAACACCGAAGTGTTCGTGTACCCGAACGCCGATCACGGCTTCAATTGCTGGTCGCGCGAGTCGTACCACCAGCCGTCGGCCGCGCTGGCCCACGGCCGTGCGCTCGAATTCCTGGCGAAGTCGTTCGCGAAGTAAGGCGTTGTTTTCCCCTCGATGGCCATGTGCGGCCATCGAGTCGGTCAACGCAAAGAAGCCCGCCGATGCGGGCTTCTTCGTTTTCGTACGTCCTGCTTCATCGACCTACTTCCGACCTGCCGTCGGCTTTTAGCGGGTGGCGTCCCGGCTAAAAAAGCCCGTCGCCGAAGCGACGGGCAAAGTCCTGTGCGTCGAACCGCTACGCACAGCGACAGGAGTCTTAGGTCGGGAAAGACCGGAGATCACACTGAGCACCGGCAACCGGTGCGTCGTTATGCGCAGAACGCGCGCCGCGCCGCGGCCTCTCGTCAGGCAAGAGGTCCGCAGCGCGGCGAGTTACATTACGAACCGAAGTAGGTCGTGCCGGCACGTTGCTGGCCGCCCACCGAACCCATCGTGATCGGGGCGCTGGCTGCAACCGGCTGTGCGCTCGGCGCTGCCTTCGGGTAGACGGCGTCGTGTTGCACCACGAGACCGGCTTGCTGCGCCTGAACGAGTTCTTCACGAACCTGGGCGCGGCTCAGGGCGCTGGTTTGCGGAACCCACGAGAATTCCGAGGGGCCGTCGAATGCATCGCTGGCGAAAGCCGAACCGGCCGAAACAGCCAGCATTGCAGAAACCAGAGCCGAAGTAATAAGGGTGCGCTTCATGATATTTCTCCTGTCTTTTGAAGGGGGCGATGTTCAATTCATCGTCGACAGTTGAAGTGTATTAATGCGACCCTTCGCGATAAAGGCGACTTATTACAAGCAACTGTTGCTTAGATAGAAATAATCGTTCGGACCTTATAGGAGACACCCGATGCTCTATCTCTGGATCAAGGCGGTGCACCTGATCGCCGTCATCACATTCATTGCGGGGCTTGTGACGATGGCGCTGGGCGGGCGTCTGGCGCAGCCCGAGTGGCGTCGCGTGGCGCGACGGGCGGACTACGCACTCGCGTCACCGGCATTGATCGTGGTGTGGATCACGGGGCCGACGCTCGCCATCATGGCCAACTGGTGGCACGCCCCCTGGCTCATGGCCAAGCTTGTGTTCGTGATCGTCGTGTCTGCATTACACGGTCGGCTGTCGGCCACGTTGCGACGTCTGGAGCGCGACGGGGGCACGCAGCCACCCGCCGTGTTCGGACGTGCGCTGCCCGTCACCCTCATTTCCATGGCGATCATCGTCGCGCTCGTGATCGTGAAACCGTTCTGAGCGGTGCGAGGATTGCAATGACGCGGTAAGGGATTCGACCCGGATTCGGCCGGGTCGGGGCTTGGTAGGGGCGTGTGGGCGGTGTTACGCTGACGACGTCGCCAAATACGTCCCAAATTTCGCCTTTTTTGAGGCTTGGTCCCAATGCCGATCACCAGTGCGATACCCCTGGAGTTTCAGGCTCACGACCGCCCTGTCGGCGCGTTGGCGAAAGATTACCCCGATGGCCATGTAGTGCGCCCTCACAGTCATCGACGCGCGCAATTGATGTATGCGAGCGCCGGTATTCTGGAAGTCCGCACCGATACGTCGTTTTGGGTGATTCCGCCGCAGCGCGCGTTGTGGATTCCGGCTAACGTCACGCATGAAGTGCGCATGCGCGGCAAGGTGGAGATGCGCACGATCTATGTCGATGTCGAACGACTCGGCATGGCAGCCTCCGAGGTGCCCGTCGTCATTCGTGTCTCGGCACTGCTGCGCGAGCTGATTCTGCGTGCGATGACGTTGCCGCCCGACTGGTCGACGCAGGGCAAGGATGCGCTCGTAGTTGCGTTGCTGCTCGAAGAGGTCGAGTGGAAAAGCGATTCGCCGCTCCACCTGCAGGTGCCGCGCGATGCGCGTTTGCGCAAGATCTTCGACACCTATCTGACAACACCCGCCGACCCCCGCAGTCTTCAGGACTGGGCCGTGGAGGTGGGGGCGTCGAGCCGTACGCTGGAGCGTCGCTTCATGACGGAGTTCGGTTTGCCGTTCCGGGAGTGGCGTCAGCAGATGCGCTTGCTGGGTGCGTTGCCGTTGCTGGGGGCCGGGCGGCCCATCACGCAAGTGGCGCTCGAAGTCGGTTACGACACGCCGAGCGCCTTTTCCACCATGTTCCGCCGCTTTATGGGCGTGACGCCAAGCGAGTACCTGACGCGCGCCCGCGGCCCGGAGTGAGCCAGTGCATGGCGTCCCACATGTCGTCGTAGACCGGGACGCCTTCGTCGAGCAGCGGCGAGCGCTGACGTTTCGAGCCGATGCCGACGAAGTCGATGCCGAGCTTGCGCGCGACCTTCAGATCCCACATCCCGTCGCCAATCGAGACCACCGCCCGCGGGCGCGTAATCCCGTAGCCCGCCTGCGCCCGTTTGATCGCCTCGGCCACCAACTGGTCGCGTGAGCTGTATTCGGACGCTGTGATGAGCATCGCATCCGTGTAATCGATGGCGACGGAGCGCAGCTTGCGGTGACTGACCTGCCGGATGCCGCCCGTGGCGAACACCACACCCCAGCGCGAGCGGTGCGCGGCCTCGACGAAGGCGCGCGCACCGGGGATCTCGGCCAGCCCGTGCGCATTGAGCAAGGCGGTGAAGCGCTCGTCGATTTCATGCTCGAAGCGGGCAAGATCGTGCGGCTGCGGCAAGGCGCGGCCGTTCTCGGCGTGGGCGTGAATCAGGATGCCGGTGTCGGTGTGATGCGGATAACTTCCCCAGTCGGTGTTCAATTCATCGAACGCCAGCGATTCCATCGCACCAAGCAAGGCGCGTTGATGGATGCGCACCGAGTCGGTCAGCGTACCGTCGACATCGAGGACCAAAATACTGTCTTTCTCGAAACTTGCCTGCATGGCGGGTAGTGGACTCGTGTCAGGGCGGAGTGGGGGAGCTGCCGCCGAAATGTGGGAGTGTACGAATTCGCCAGAGTAAGTAAAACGTGCCGAGTGACAGTGGCTACGCCTGATGCGACAGATCGGGCTACGGGAAATGATAGCTTGACGTCATCCCGTCATTTTCCGAAGCGGGGTCGGCCAAGCTGGCGGTACTTCCGATCCAACTGCTCAAGCATCGCGACGGCCTTGGCCATGTCATCGAGCGACACGCTATTGCTACGCGACGTACGGCGCTTAGGCAGAGGGCCGGGAGGTTCGATGGCTTGCGTTGCTTCTGCCGCTTCTGCGGGTGTCAGGGGCATCGCGGGTGCCGGCTCGGGCGCGCGGCGCGAGCGCATCATTTCCGACGATGTCGACTCGCTCTGTGGGGCGTCGCGATGCTCCGCGTCCGGAGGCGCCTCTTGCCCGCGCTGCGCGCAGAGCGGTTGCCTGACGTCGGAGTGCGATATCGGTGCGAGCGACTCACGGGTCGCGCCGTAGGCGAAGTCGTGATAACGCCGATGTCCGTCATGAAGATGCTTCGCGAGGGTCCGGACGAGATTGGGGCGTCGCAGCTCAGCATGCATCGGTAACGGCGTTGCATCGAAATTCCCGGGGATGTCGCCGAACAACTGCTGCTGGTGCCGGGCGGCGTGGGTTTTGACGTCCTGATCGACCCATTCGACCGTATCCGGCGTGGCCAGCGAGACGAACAGGAGCAACTGCCGGTCAGGGGCAGGAATGCGAATGTACGCGCCTAGCGTGGCGCGTTGGATCTCCGGTGCACCCAGAGGCAGACGCAGATCGGCCTGTTGGAAGGGGATGTCGATGCCATGCCGCCGGGCTTCCGGCACGCTCGTGACCAACCGCGTCACCGACAACTGCGGAATTTCGATATAGGCCCCGGCGTCCTTCAGCAGACGTCCCATGCCGGGCAACAACTGGTTCAGCCGCTTGGTCAGACGCTGTTCGATGGAGCGAACGGAATATTGGCCTCGCGACTCCGCAGCGCGGGCCGTGGAGAACTCGCGCTCCAATGTCGCGCTGTTACGCCGCTCACGCGACAGGGTGTTGCGCATCTCCGGTCCCAATGACGCCTCACAGCCCGCGAGCAGCAGACGGCTTGCGTCGACGTCGACACGAACGTTAGGGGGCAGATCGAGCAGGCAATTCTGTGCATCGTCGCGTGCGCCGACAACGCACACCGGCCGCACGTCGGCCAGCCGCTGCGCGAAGACGCGAGCCCGTGTGACCGGCGGTTGCGACCAATTGGAGGTCGCGGTGTTTTGTTCGACGCGCCAGTCCCGGACGACCGGCGCGATCATGGTGGACGAGATCGGCGCGGACGTGGCGCGTGTCAGGTCGGTTGCGACGCTTAGCGTGTGGGCTTGTACGTGCAGTCCCGGGAGCGCCTTGGCTGCGCTTGCGGCCGACGTCAGCCAATCGGACATTGAGGTGAGGATCATCGTCACTCCAGTTGAGGTCACGGGGATTTCCGTGAACCGGAGTATTCCTGCTGAGGCAAATCGGATTGTCGTGTTGAGGCCGGGATGTTTGCAGATGCGGATCGGCGCTTTCGCCGCGCATGCACGACGTCGGCGCCGACCATCCGGTGGAGCCCCTCGTCGGGGGCGGCGCATGGTGGCCGTCAGGCGCTCTGCTCCTTGTCCATCCAGCGACGCATGCGCTCGAAGACCTGTGCCCGTTGTCGGGGACTGAGGCCGTCGAACGTGCCCGCGTCACATAGCGCCTGACGGGCGTTGCGGTGACTGTTCCGGGCGACGCGCTCCCGTGGACCGGCTGCGGCGAACCGGTAGTAGCGCCTCACGCCATTGTGCAGGTATCTGGCCAGCGTCTGTTCGATGCTGCCCTTACGGGGAATGGTGTGGAAGGTGGTAGCTTCGGGGGATTCCGCCAGATAGTTGGGACGGTGACCGAACGTATGCCCGGAGTGACGAAAGAAGTGCTCATGCAGGGCCCGGAATTCGACCTGAGAATCGGGATACGGTCCCGAATCGGCAAGCCATTCCTCGTAGCTGTTATCTGCTGGCGGACGCGACGGTCGGATGTCGTCGATGAGGTAGAAACCCGCAAGCGAAACGATGAACGGCTGCACGGGGTGATCCTTCGGTGGCACGACATACGCGCCCAGCATGGCGTTGCGAAGGAAGCCAGGCCCGTCCATCACGAGCGAGGTGGCATCGGGAGGATTCGGTTTCACGCCATTGCGGCGGGCCTCGTCAACGCCGGAGTAGAAGCGATGAAAACTGTGACGTGGCACCACGATCTTGGTTTCGCTCAGGCGAAACGCCTGCTGGACGTCGGCCGGCATGGCGCGAAGCGCGTCTTTGATCTGCGTCTCCAATGTCGCAATCGAATACTTGCCACGTAAGTCGCGGCTGTATTGCTTTCGATACGCTCGTGCGAGTTGCCAGGCTTCGCGGTCCGTGCTGGCCAGCTCGCACGCAATCGCCGGTGGCAGAGACCGGCTGCATCCCGACTCGATCATGCGGCTGACCGGCACGATGCTCGGCTCGCCTGGGGGCAGGTCGAGCAGGCAGTTCTTTCGGTCGTCGTGGTTACCGACGACGCACACGTCGACCAGATCCGCCAATCGGCTTTTCAGGAAATGGTGATAGGTCTGCGGTTCGAGCCCGATCGTCGGCAAAACCGGTTTGGGTACCTCGCGTGTTACGTGGGGGCATCGCGAGCCGGACGTGATATTGCGTGCGCTCTCGAAGGTCTGGCCGGGGCGATCCCCCGCTCCGGCGAACCATGTCAGGCCGCTCGCCGCCGCCAACACCTGCGTCGCAATATGGCTGATGTGCATGCGCTTGCTCCGGTAGATGGCGCGCGCAACACGGCGCGCCCGACCGGACTTTGCGCGAGCCCGTTGGCGTGGGCTTCTGCCGCGCGTGCTGACCCTGTCGGTATCGGGACGGAAGCAGGACGGAATCAGGGGCAGGGGCAATGCGCCCCGTGCCCGCTGCCAACGGCAAGTCTCAGACGATCGCGGCGCGCAGGCTCGGCGGCGCTTCGCGCAGCAGCGACCGGAGACGCTTGAGCGCACTCGCCAGACGCTCCGGATCACGCACGCCACCCAGTGAGATGCGGATCGCGTTGGGCGCATCGGGCGACAGGCAGAAGGCGTCCGCAGGCGTGACGGCGAGTCCCTCGGCGCGGGCGGCCATCGTCAGTTCGCGGGCCGTCCACGGGGCGGGCAACTCATGCCAGAGGTGGATGCCCTGAATCGACGGGGCGTTCGCGTCCCCCAGAATCTCGGCAGCGATGGCCTGACGCTGCGCGGCGGCTTCCTTCACACCGTCCATGAGACGGTCGGCCGTGCCGTCGTGGATCCATTGCGTTGCCAATCCCGCCATCAACGGCGGCGCCATCAACGCGAACGAATGCAGCGTACTGAGGAAGACGTCGCGCTTGCGTCCGTCTGCCAGACGGACATACGCGGTGCGAAGGCCCGGCGTCAGACATTTCGACAGCGTGGACACATAGTGCACGCGATGCGGCGAGAGGCGGGCGAGCGGCGGCGGGGCGTCCGGCATCAAACGCCAGTAAGGATCGTCTTCGATGAGCGTCAGATCGAGCTTGTCCGCCACGGCGAGCAGTTCCTTGCGGCGGCGCTCGGGCATCGTACGCGTGGTCGGGTTCTGGAGCGTGGGGTTCAGATAGACGAGGCGCGCGCGGTGCTGGCGCGCGGCAGCGGCCAGCGCATCGGGGAGCATGCCGTCGGCGTCGGCGGCAACGCCCTCCAGACGGCGGCCGAGCGAGCGTGCCGCGCTGCGTATCCCTGGGTAGACGATCGGCTCACACAACACCGTTTCGTCCCGTTCGGTCTCGGTGAGCAGCAATGCCGCCAGCGTGGCCTGTGCACCGGGGCAGACAAGCACGTCCGTCGGGTCGAGGGTGCCGAGCATGGGCGCGAGCCAGAGCGTACCGGCCTGACGGTCGGCAACGCCTCCGTCCCCCAATTGGTACGCCATGAGCATCGAGGCATCGGTATGCCGCAGGACTTCGTCGATCCCCTTTTGCAACAACTCGCCAAGGAACTGCCCGGCCGGTGCGGGCGGAATGTTCATGCCCAGATCCAGCACCTGATCGAGCGCCACGCGCGGCTTGCTGACGAAAGTGCCGAGCGGGCCGCGCCCCTCAATGGCGCTCCGGTCGCGCGCCCGGTTGTAGGCGCGCGTGACCGTAGTGAAGTCGATGCCCAGCCACGACGCCAGCTCGCGTTGCGCGGGCAGGCGGTCGCCGGGGCGCAGGCGGCCGTCCGCGACCGACTGCTCGATGAAACTCGCCAGTCTCAGATAACGGGGGCCTTTGCCCGCGGTGAGTGCAGGTTTCCAGAAGGTGGCGCGAAGCGTGTCGTGAGAAGTGTCCATAGCGATGTCGGTGTTATGTATGGAAATTCGTACGTAAATCAGCTGTGTATGCAGTGTAGTTTGCATACATGTGAGTCGCAAGTCTTGAATTTGGGAGGGGGAGACGCACCTTGAGGCGGTGCCTGCGGCGGCGTGATCCGTGGTGACGAAGACCATGATCGTTAACAATCAACGACTTACGGCGAGAATTTGCGCGAGAGTGCGTTGACACTTGCCAAGAGCGGGGGTATAGTCGCAGGCTCCGGTTTTTCCGGCGGCATGCCCGTGCCTAATGCAAAGTGCTTATGCATCAAGCGTTTAGATGCGGGCTATCCGCAAGAGCAGCCGGGGAGTACGCAGTAAAGTCGCATGACGGCCCGCCTTGGCTTTCATGCTTTTGACACGTTTAGGAAATCACAATGCCAACGATTAACCAATTGGTCCGCAAGCCGCGCACCTCTGCTCAAATCAAGAGCAAGAGCCCGGCCCTGCAGGACTGCCCGCAGCGTCGCGGCGTGTGCACCCGTGTGTACACCACGACGCCGAAGAAGCCGAACTCCGCACTGCGTAAGGTTGCCAAGGTGCGCCTGACGAACGGTTTCGAAGTCATTTCGTACATCGGCGGTGAAGGCCACAACCTGCAGGAACACTCGGTCGTGCTGATTCGCGGCGGTCGTGTGAAGGACTTGCCGGGTGTGCGTTACCACATGGTGCGCGGTAGCCTCGACACGCAAGGCGTCAAGGACCGTAAGCAAGCCCGTTCGAAGTACGGCGCGAAGCGTCCGAAGGCCTAAGCGGCTTAGCGGATATACGTTCGGTGATGGTGGTACATCGTCACTGAGTAAGTGGTCACTCGGCCAACGAATGGCTAGTAGGTGGCCTGGAGCTCTGCTCCAACTGAATTGATTAAGGAAGAAATCATGCCGCGTCGTCGCGAAGTCCCCAAGCGCGAAGTGTTGCCCGATCCGAAGTTCGGCAACGTTGAAGTCGCTAAATTCATGAACGTGCTCATGCTTGCCGGCAAGAAGTCGGTTGCAGAGCGCATCGTTTATGGTGCTTTCGAGCAGATCCAAACCAAGGCGGGCAAGGATCCGCTGGAAGTCTTCAACACGGCTCTCGGTAACGTGAAGCCGGTGGTTGAAGTCAAGAGCCGCCGCGTTGGCGGTGCAAACTATCAAGTTCCGGTCGAAGTGCGTCCGTCGCGTCGTATGGCATTGGCGATGCGTTGGTTGCGTGAGGCCGCGAAGAAGCGTAGCGAGAAGTCGATGGCTCTGCGCCTGGCTGGTGAGCTGATTGAAGCCTCGGAAGGTCGTGGCGGCGCCATGAAGAAGCGTGACGAAGTTCACCGCATGGCTGAAGCCAACAAGGCCTTCTCGCACTTCCGCTTCTGACGCTGGCAAGCAGTACCTAGAGCAGAAACCGGGGCGGGTGCGCATGAGAAATTGCGCCTCGCCCGTTTGTGTTAGTAGCCCCCTCAAAAATGGCGGCTACATTGAAAGAGGCTTAAAGTGGCTCGTACAACCCCTATCGAGCGCTACCGCAACATCGGTATTAGCGCTCACATCGACGCAGGTAAAACCACGACGACCGAGCGCATTTTGTTCTACACCGGTGTGAACCACAAAATCGGTGAAGTGCACGATGGCGCGGCGACGATGGACTGGATGGAGCAGGAACAAGAGCGCGGCATCACGATTACGTCGGCTGCCACGACCTGCTTCTGGTCCGGCATGGCCAACAACTATCAAAAGCACCGCATCAACATCATCGACACCCCGGGTCACGTCGACTTCACGATTGAAGTCGAGCGCTCGATGCGTGTTCTCGATGGCGCGTGCATGGTGTATTGCGCTGTGGGTGGCGTGCAGCCCCAGTCGGAAACCGTGTGGCGTCAGGCCAACAAGTACGGCGTGCCGCGTCTGGCGTTCGTCAACAAGATGGACCGTACCGGCGCGAACTTCTTCAAGGTCTACGACCAGTTGAAGAACCGTCTGAAGGCCAACCCGGTGCCGGTGGTGGTGCCGATCGGCGCTGAAGAAAACTTCAAGGGCGTGGTCGACCTCATCAAGATGAAGGCGATCATTTGGGACGAAGCTTCGCAAGGCATGAAGTTCGACTACGTCGACATTCCGGCCGAGCTGCAAGCAGACGCCCAGAAGTGGCGCGAAGGCATGGTCGAGGCCGCTGCCGAGTCGAGCGAAGAGATGATGAACAAGTACCTCGAAGAGGGTGACCTCTCCGAAGCTGACATCATCAAGGGCATTCGTCACCGTACCATCGAGTGCGAAATCCAGCCGATGCTGTGCGGTACCGCGTTCAAGAACAAGGGTGTGCAGCGTATGCTGGACGCCGTGGTCGACTTCCTGCCGTCGCCGGTGGACATTCCGCCGGTCACGGGCACGAATGACAAGGAACAGCCGGTCGAGCGCCGTGCTTCGGACGACGAGAAGTTCTCGTCGCTGGCGTTCAAGATCATGACGGACCCGTTCGTTGGTCAGTTGGCGTTCTTCCGCGTCTATTCGGGCGTGGTGAACAAGGGCGACACGGTGCTGAACTCGGTCAAGGAAAAGAAGGAACGCCTGGGCCGTATTCTGCAGATGCACGCGAACCAGCGTGAAGAAATTGACGAAGTGCGTGCGGGTGACATCGCCGCTGCTGTCGGTCTGAAGGATGTGACGACCGGTGACACGCTGTGCGATCCGTCGGCACCGATCGTGCTCGAACGCATGGTGTTCCCGGAGCCGGTGATTTCGCAGGCTGTCGAGCCGAAGACCAAGGTCGACCAGGAAAAGATGGGCATCGCCCTGAACCGCCTGGCGCAGGAAGACCCGTCGTTCCGCGTGCAGACCGATGAAGAATCGGGTCAGACCATCATTTCGGGTATGGGCGAGCTCCACCTCGAAATTCTGGTCGATCGCATGAAGCGCGAATTCGGCGTGGAAGCCAACATCGGCGCTCCGCAGGTTGCCTACCGCGAAACCATTCGCGCGACGGCTGCCGATGTGGAAGGCAAGTTCGTCAAGCAGTCGGGCGGTCGCGGCCAGTTCGGTCACGCTGTCATTACGCTTGAGCCGAGCGAGCAAGGCGCTGGTTACAAGTTCTTCGACGAAATCAAGGGTGGTGTGATTCCGCGTGAATACATTCCGGCCGTTGATAAGGGTATCCAGGACACGCTCAAGAGCGGTGTGCTCGCTGGCTTCCCGGTCGTCGACGTGACGGTCCACCTGACGTTCGGTTCGTACCACGATGTGGACTCGAACGAAAACGCGTTCCGTATGGCTGGTTCGATGGCTTTCAAGGAAGCTATGCGCCGTGCCAAGCCGGTCATCCTCGAGCCGATGATGGCCGTGGAAGTGGAAACGCCGGAAGACTACATGGGTAACGTGATGGGCGACTTGTCGAGCCGTCGCGGCATTATCCAGGGCATGGACGACATGGTCGGCGGCGGCAAGATCGTGCGCGCTGAAGTCCCGCTGTCGGAAATGTTCGGCTATTCGACGTCGCTGCGTTCGGCTACGCAAGGCCGCGCCACGTACACGATGGAGTTCAAGCACTACGCTGAAGCTCCGAAGAACGTGAGCGAAGCCATCATCAGCAACAAGAGCAAGTAATTCATTTGTAGGGTGTCCGCATCATCCGGTGCGGCACCCGACACACTGTTTAATCGTCTATTCAGTATCTGAGGATTCGGAAATGGCAAAGGAAAAATTCGAGCGGACTAAGCCGCACGTGAACGTCGGTACCATTGGCCACGTTGACCATGGCAAGACCACCCTGACGGCTGCTATTGCAACGGTTCTGTCGGCCAAGTTCGGCGGCGAAGCCAAGAAGTACGACGAAATCGACGCGGCGCCGGAAGAAAAGGCACGTGGTATCACGATCAACACGGCACACATCGAGTACGAAACGGCTACGCGCCACTACGCACACGTTGACTGCCCGGGCCACGCCGACTACGTCAAGAACATGATTACCGGTGCTGCCCAGATGGACGGCGCAATTCTGGTTTGCTCGGCAGCTGACGGCCCGATGCCGCAAACGCGTGAGCACATCCTGCTCGCCCGTCAGGTCGGTGTGCCGTACATCATCGTGTTCCTGAACAAGTGCGACATGGTCGACGACGCCGAGCTGCTCGAGCTGGTCGAAATGGAAGTGCGCGAGCTTCTCTCGAAGTACGACTTCCCGGGCGACGATACCCCGATCATCAAGGGTTCGGCCAAGCTGGCGCTGGAAGGCGACAAGGGCGAACTGGGCGAAGTCGCGATCATGAACCTGGCCGACGCGCTGGATTCGTACATCCCGACGCCGGAGCGCGCTGTTGACAAGCCGTTCCTGATGCCGGTGGAAGACGTGTTCTCGATCTCGGGTCGCGGCACGGTGGTGACGGGTCGTATCGAGTCGGGCGTGGTCAAGGTCGGCGAAGAAATCGAAATCGTCGGTATCAAGATGGACGGCGACAAGCCGCACATCGACAAGACGACCTGCACGGGCGTTGAAATGTTCCGCAAGCTGCTCGACCAAGGTCAGGCAGGCGATAACGTTGGCCTGCTGCTGCGCGGCACGAAGCGTGAAGACGTCCAGCGTGGTCAGGTTCTGGCCAAGCCGGGCTCGATCAAGCCGCACATGGAGTTCACGGCCGAAGTGTACGTGCTGTCGAAGGACGAAGGTGGCCGTCACACGCCGTTCTTCAACAACTACCGTCCGCAGTTCTACTTCCGTACGACGGACGTGACCGGCTCGATCACCCTGCCGGCCGACAAGGAAATGGTCATGCCGGGCGACAACGTGTCGATCACCGTCAAGCTGATCGCTCCGATCGCCATGACCGAAGGTCTGCGCTTCGCAATCCGCGAAGGTGGCCGTACGGTGGGTTCGGGCGTCGTTGCTAAGATCCTCGCCTAATAGCGGATTGAACGACGGTGCGGGGTTTCGGCCCCCATCGTCGTGATTCTGTTTGCTCTTTGTGATTTACCCGGCGCCCGAACGAGGGTTGCCATGCTCTTTGGAGAAATTCCATGCAGAACCAAAAGATCCGTATCCGCCTGAAGGCTTTCGACTACCGCCTGATCGACCAGTCGGCTGCCGAAATCGTTGAAACCGCCAAGCGCACTGGCGCAATCGTCAAGGGCCCGGTGCCCCTGCCGACGCGTATCGAGCGTTTCGACATCCTGCGTTCGCCGCACGTCAACAAGACGTCGCGCGACCAGCTCGAAATCCGTACGCACCAGCGCCTGATGGACATCGTCGATCCGACGGACAAGACGGTTGACGCGCTGATGAAGCTCGATCTGCCGGCTGGCGTCGACGTCGAGATCAAGCTGCAGTAAGGCTTGGGAGCGATTTCGCTCTTGAAAGCCCCGCCAATGCTGGACCGGCGGGGCTTTTGTTATGTGATTTAGCAACACTTGTCAAGCGATAAAAGTCCGCCTATAATGGCGGGCTCAAGTGTAGTTTTGAAAAGATGGCCCACGTCCGTGGACCATCCTTTTGTCATTTAGCCCCGGCCAATCGCAGTCGGGAATGGAGAAAATCATGAGCCTTGGCCTTGTCGGTCGCAAGGTTGGCATGACGCGTATTTTCACGGACGACGGCGATTCGATTCCCGTCACCGTGCTCGACGTGTCTAACAACCGCGTGACGCAAATCAAGACGGATGAAACGGACGGCTATACCGCCGTTCAAGTCACTTTCGGCAATCGTCGCGCCTCGCGCGTGACCAAAGCCGCCGCCGGTCACTACGCGAAAGCTGGTGTTGAAGCCGGTGAAATCCTCAAGGAATTCCGCATCGATGCTGCCAAAGCTGCTGAACTGCAGCCGGGCGCAGCCGTTGGTGTCGATCTGTTCCAAGTAGGCCAGAAGGTCGACGTGCAAGGCGTGTCGATCGGTAAGGGCTACGCAGGTACCATCAAGCGTTACAACTTCGCTTCGGGCCGCGCATCGCACGGTAACTCGCGTTCGCACAACGTGCCGGGTTCGATCGGTATGGCGCAGGATCCGGGCCGTGTGTTCCCGGGTAAGCGCATGACGGGTCACCTGGGTGACGTCACGACGACGGTACAGAATCTCGAAATCGCGCGCATTGACGCTGAACGTGGCCTGATCTTCGTGAAGGGTGCCGTTCCGGGCGCCAACGAAGGCAAGGTTTTCGTGACCTCGGCAGTCAAGGCCAAACTCGCGAAGGGAGCGTAACAATGGAACTTAAGCTCCTGAATGAGCAAGGTCAGGAAGGCGCTGCTGTCAACGCGTCGGACGTCGTGTTCGGCCGTGACTACAACGAAGCGCTGATCCATCAGGTTGTGGTGGCTTATCAAGCTAACGCCCGCAGCGGCAACCGTGCGCAGAAGGACCGTGAACAGGTCAAGCACACGACGAAGAAGCCGTGGCGTCAGAAGGGTACGGGCCGCGCTCGTGCCGGTATGTCGTCGAGCCCGCTGTGGCGCGGCGGTGGCCGTATCTTCCCGAATTCGCCGGAAGAGAACTTCACCCACAAGGTCAACAAGAAGATGTACCGCGCCGGTGTGTGCTCGATTCTGTCGCAGCTCGCCCGTGAAGGTCGTCTGTCGGTGGTCGAGGACATCAAGCTGGATGCGCCGAAGACCAAACTGCTCGCTGAAAAGATCAAGGCCATGGGTCTTGAGTCGGTGCTGCTGATCACGGATAGCGTGGACGAGAACCTGTTCCTGGCCTCGCGCAATCTGGCTCACGTTGCCGTCACCGAGCCGCGTTTCGCCGACCCGCTGTCGCTCATCTACTTCAAGAAGGTGCTGCTGACGAAGGGCGCGATCGCCAAGATTGAGGAGATGCTGTCATGAGCGACGTGCGTAAAAACGACCATCGTCTGTACCAGGTCTTGCTCGCGCCGGTGATCTCCGAAAAGGCGACGCTGGTGGCTGACAAGAATGAACAAGTGGTGTTCCAAGTTGCACGCGACGCGAACAAGCAAGAAGTGAAGGCTGCTGTTGAGCTTCTCTTCAAGGTTGAAGTCGAGTCGGTGCAGATCCTGAACCGTAAGGGCAAGCAAAAGCGCTTTGGCCGCTTCATGGGTCGTCGCGACCACGAGAAGAAGGCTTACGTGAGCTTGAAGCCGGGTCAGGAAATCAATTTTGAAGCGGAGGCCAAGTAATCATGGCACTCGTCAAAACGAAACCGACGTCGCCGGGCCGCCGTTCGCTGGTCAAGGTCGTCAACAAGGATCTGCATAAGGGCAAGCCGTTCGCCCCGCTGCTCGATACCAAGAGCAAGACCGCTGGCCGTAACAACAACGGTCACATCACCACCCGTCATATGGGTGGCGGTCACAAGCAACACTACCGTATCGTCGATTTCCGTCGCAATAAGGACGGCATCACGGCGAAGGTTGAGCGTCTTGAGTACGATCCGAACCGCAGCGCAAACATCGCACTGCTTTGCTACGCCGACGGCGAGCGTCGCTACATTCTTGCTCCGAAGGGTATGACCGTCGGCCAGCAAGTGGTGAGCGGCTCGGAAGCTCCGATCAAGTCTGGTAACACGCTGCCGATCCGCAACATTCCGGTCGGTACCACGATTCACGGCATCGAACTGCTGCCGGGTAAGGGTGCGCAAATCGCCCGTGCCGCTGGTACGTCGGCAATGCTGCTGGCTCGTGAAGGCACGTACGCTCAAGTGCGTCTGCGTTCGGGCGAAGTCCGTCGCGTGCACATCGAGTGCCGCGCAACCATCGGTGAAGTCGGCAACGAAGAGCACAGCCTGCGCCAATTGGGCAAGGCCGGTGCTAAGCGTTGGCGCGGTATTCGCCCGACCGTTCGCGGTGTGGCGATGAACCCGGTGGATCACCCGCACGGTGGTGGTGAAGGTCGTACGGCAGCTGGTCGTCATCCGGTCAGCCCGTGGGGTCAGCATACCAAGGGTAAGCGTACCCGTTCGACCAAGCGTACCGACAGCATGATCGTTCAGCGTCGCAAGAAGCGCTAATTGGAGCTAGCAAATGACTCGTTCTGTTAAAAAAGGTCCGTTTTGCGACGCTCATCTGCTGAAGAAAGTGGAAGCGGCAGCTGCATCGCGTGACAAGAAGCCGATCAAGACCTGGTCGCGTCGTTCGACCGTCCTGCCCGATTTCATCGGCCTGACGATCGCCGTACACAATGGCCGTCAACACGTGCCGGTGTACGTGACGGAAAACATGGTCGGCCACAAGCTGGGTGAGTTCGCACTTACCCGTACCTTCAAGGGCCATGCGGCCGACAAGAAGGCGAAGAAATAAGGGGCCGATCATGGAAGTGAAAGCAATTCACCGCGGTGCCCGTATCTCGGCGCAGAAGACGCGTCTGGTCGCTGACCAGATCCGCGGCCTGCCGCTGGAGCGTGCGCTGAATGTACTGACCTTCTCGCCGAAGAAGGCCGCGGTCATCATCAAGAAGGTGCTGGAGTCGGCTATCGCCAACGCCGAGCACAATGAAGGTGCTGACATCGACGAACTGCGCGTTAAGGGCATCTTCGTTGACAAGGCGACCTCGCTCAAGCGTTTCACCGCGCGCGCTAAGGGCCGTGGTAACCGCATCGAGAAGCAAACCTGTCACATCACTGTGACGCTGGGCAACTAAGGGGTCACGATGGGACAGAAAATTCATCCGACTGGCTTCCGTCTGGCTGTCAGTCGTAACTGGGCTTCGCGTTGGTACGCGAACAACCAGGATTTCGCGAAAATGCTGCAGGAAGATATCGGCGTTCGCGATTACCTGAAGAAGAAGCTGAAGAACGCTTCGGTTGGCCGCGTGGTCATCGAACGTCCGGCCAAGAATGCTCGCATCACGATTTTCAGCTCGCGTCCGGGCGTTGTGATCGGCAAGAAGGGCGAGGACATCGAAATCCTCAAGGCTGAGCTGCAAAAGCGCATGGGCGTGCCCGTGCACGTGAACATCGAAGAAATCCGCAAGCCGGAAACCGATGCGCAGCTGATCGCCGATTCGATCGCTCAGCAGCTTGAGCGCCGTATCATGTTCCGTCGCGCAATGAAGCGTGCGATGCAGAACGCGATGCGTCTGGGTGCCCAAGGCATCAAGATCATGAGCGCTGGCCGTCTGAACGGTATCGAAATCGCCCGTACCGAGTGGTACCGCGAAGGCCGTGTGCCCCTGCACACCCTGCGCGCTGACATCGACTACGCAACCTCGGAAGCGAAGACGACGTACGGCATCATCGGTATCAAGGTGTGGGTGTACAAGGGTGACACGCTGGGCCGCAACGACGCTCCGGTGGCTGAAGAGCCGGCCGAAGAAAAGCGTCCGCGCCGCAATGCGCGTCCGGGCGACCGTCGCCCCCGTCGTGACGATGCTGGCGACAAGGCCGGTGCGAAGCGCGGTGGTGCACGCCGTCCGGCTGGCAAGCCTGAAGGCGACGCCAAGACTGGAGAATAATCATGCTGCAACCGAAACGCAGAAAGTATCGCAAAGAGCAGAAAGGCCGTAACACTGGCGTCGCCACCCGTGGCAACGAAGTGTCGTTCGGCGAATTCGGTCTGAAGGCGGTCGGTCGTGGTCGTCTGACGGCTCGTCAAATCGAAGCTGCTCGTCGTGCTATGACCCGCCACATCAAGCGTGGTGGCCGTATCTGGATCCGTATCTTCCCGGACAAGCCGATCTCGCAAAAGCCGGCAGAAGTGCGTATGGGTAACGGTAAGGGTAACCCGGAGTACTACGTCGCCGAGATTCAGCCGGGCAAGATGCTGTACGAAATGGACGGTGTGGATGAAGCGCTGGCGCGCGAGGCGTTCCGCCTGGCTGCTGCCAAGCTGCCGATTCAGACGACGTTCTTCGTCCGTCGCCTTGGCGCCTGAAGGGAGAATTTGAAATGAAAGCATCCGAACTTCGTGCCAAGGATGTCGACGGCCTGAACAAGGAACTGTCGGATCTGTTGAAGGCCCAATTCGGTCTTCGCATGCAAGCGGGCACCCAACAGCTGAGCAACACCAGCCAGCTGAAGAAGGTGCGCAAGGACATCGCGCGTGTGCGTACCGTGTTGACTGAGAAGGCGAGCCAGAAATGAACGATACCGCTAAGACTTCGCTGAAGCGCACCCTCGTGGGTCGCGTCACCAGCGATAAGATGGAAAAGACGGTTACCGTGCTGATCGAGCGTCAAATGAAGCACCCGCTCTACGGCAAGTACATCGTGCGCTCGAAGAAGTACCACGCGCACGACGAAACCAACCAGTACAAGGAAGGCGACCTGGTCGAGATTCAAGAATCCCGCCCGCTGTCGAAGACCAAGGCCTGGACGGTTACCCGTCTCGTGGAAGCTGCCCGTATCATCTAAGGCAGTTTGAAGCGAAGGCTTGACTTGCAAGTCCGGAATTATCGATGTATAATTCCGGACTTTCCGCTTCTTTCGCCAAAACCGGTCTTTGGTTTCGCAAGGGAGTGGATGGCTTCCGAAGCCGATTCGTATCCTCTACGGGTCTGGACGAGGTAGCAAGGTTGTCCACTTTTGAACGACTCAACCCAAACGGCACCCTTTGGTGCTGACGGGGACCAAGACTGACCGACGCCTAGGTGTCGGATTAAGTTGGGAAGATAACACCATGATTCAAACTGAAACCCGGCTCGAAGTAGCCGACAACACCGGTGCGCGCGAAGTGATGTGCATCAAGGTGCTGGGCGGCTCCAAGCGTCGCTACGCCGGCATTGGCGACATCATCAAGGTCAGCGTGAAGGATGCTGCCCCGCGTGGTCGCGTCAAGAAGGGCGAAATCTACAACGCAGTGGTCGTGCGCACCGCCAAGGGCGTGCGTCGCCAGGACGGCTCGCTGGTCAAATTCGACGGCAATGCCGCCGTGCTGCTTAACACCAAGCTCGAGCCGATCGGCACCCGTATCTTCGGGCCGGTTACGCGTGAACTGCGTACCGAACGCTTCATGAAGATCGTGTCGCTGGCCCCGGAAGTGCTGTAAGGAGCCGACACATGAACAAGATTCGTAAGGGTGACCAAGTCATCGTTCTGACGGGTAAGGACAAGGCCAAGCGTGGCACGGTTCTGGCCGTTGATGGTGACAAGCTGGTCATCGAAGGCGTGAACGTCGCCAAGAAGCACGTCAAGCCGAACCCGATGAAGGGTACGCAAGGTGGCGTGGTCGACAAGACGATGCCGATCCACGTTTCGAACGTGGCGCTGGTGGATGCCAATGGCAAGCCGTCGCGCGTGGGCATCAAGGTCGAAGACGGCAAGAAGGTCCGCTTCCTCAAGACGACCGGTGCGGTCGTCGGTGCCTAAGGGAGTATAGATAATGGCCCGTTTGCAAGAAATCTATAAGGACAAGATTGTCGCCGAGCTCACCAAGCAGTTCGGTTACAAGTCCGTGATGGAAGTGCCGCGCATCACCAAGATCACCCTGAATATGGGCCTTGGTCAAGCCGTTGCTGACAAGAAGATCATTGAGCACGCCGTTGGCGACCTGACGAAGATTGCCGGTCAAAAGCCGGTGGTCACGAAGGCTCGTAAGGCTATCGCCGGTTTCAAGATCCGCGAAGGTTACCCGATCGGTACGATGGTGACGCTGCGCGGCGAGCGTATGTTCGAATTCCTGGATCGTTTCATCACCGTGGCTCTGCCGCGCGTGCGTGACTTCCGTGGTATTTCGGGTCGTGCGTTCGACGGTCGTGGCAACTACAACATCGGTGTGAAAGAGCAGATCATTTTCCCCGAAATCGAATACGACAAAATCGACGCACTGCGTGGTCTGAATATCAGCATCACGACGACTGCGAAGACTGACGAAGAAGCCAAGGCTCTTCTGTCGGCGTTCAAATTCCCGTTCCGTAACTGAGGTAATCGTGGCTAAACTGGCACTTATCGAACGCGAAAAGAAGCGCGCCCGTCTGGCGGCGAAGTACGCTGGCAAGCGTGCTGACCTCAAAGCGATCATCGAAGACACCAGCAAGTCGGAAGACGAGCGTTATGAAGCACGCCTGGCGCTGCAACAGCTGCCGCGTAACGCCAACCCGACGCGTCAACGCAATCGTTGCGAGCTGACCGGTCGTCCGCGCGGCACGTTCCGCAAATTCGGCCTGGCCCGTAACAAGATCCGTGAAATCGCCTTCCGTGGCGAAATCCCGGGCGTGACCAAAGCAAGCTGGTAATAGGAGAAGCACCATGAGCATGAGCGATCCTATCGCCGATATGCTGACTCGCATCCGCAACGCTCAGATGGTTGAGAAGGCATCGGTGAAGATGCCCTCGTCCAAGCTGAAGGTCTCGATCGCCAAAGTCCTGAAGGACGAAGGCTACATCGAAGACTTCGCGGTTGAAGCAGAAGAAACCAAGCCGGTGCTGAACATCGCACTGAAGTACTACGCTGGCCGTCCGGTGATCGAGCGCCTCGAGCGCGTTTCGCGCCCGGGTCTGCGTGTGTACAAGAGCCGCAACGATATCCCGCAGGTCATGAATGGCCTGGGCGTTGCAATCGTCTCGACCCCGAAGGGCGTGATGACGGATCGCAAGGCACGCGCCACTGGCGTGGGCGGCGAAGTCATCTGCTACGTGGCCTAACCGAGGAGAGTTGAAATGTCTCGAGTAGGTAAGAGTCCCATTGCACTGCCGAAGGGCGTTGAAACGACGCTGGCTGGCAATGTGCTGACGGTCAAGGGTGCCCTGGGTTCGTTGACCCGCGGCGTGAACGTCCTTGTGAACGTCAAGATTGAAGACGGCACCATCACCTTCGCCCCGGCTGACGAAAGCCGTGAAGCGAATGCGCTGTATGGTACGGAACGTGCACTGGTCAACAATATGGTGACCGGTGTGAGCAAGGGTTTCGAAAAGAAGCTGAACCTCGTTGGCGTGGGTTACCGTGCCAAGGCTGAAGGTAACAACCTGAAGCTCGAGCTGGGTTTCTCGCACGATGTTGTGCACGCCATGCCGGAAGGCGTGAAGGTAGAGACCCCCACGCAGACTGAGATCATCATCAAAGGCGTTGACAAGCAACGCGTCGGACAAGTGGCTGCGGAAGTTCGCGGTTACCGTCCGCCCGAGCCCTACAAGGGTAAGGGTGTCCGCTATGCGGACGAGACGGTGATCCTCAAGGAAACCAAGAAGAAGTAAGGGTGCGAAACATGGACAAGAAACAATCACGTGTGCGCCGCGCTCGCCAGACTCGTATCAAGCTGGCAGCTCAGAAGGTGCATCGCCTTTCCGTGCATCGCACCAACGTGCACATTTACGCGCAAGTTTTCTCGGAAGACGGCACGCAAGTGCTGGCCAGCGCTTCGACGCTGGAAGCCGAAGTGCGCAAGGAACTGGGCGACAAGGAAGGCAAGGGTGGCAACGCTGCCGCTGCTGCGTTGATCGGTCGTCGTATCGCCGAAAAGGCGAAGGCCGCCGGCATCGAAAGCGTGTCTTTCGACCGCTCGGGCTTCCGCTATCACGGTCGCGTTAAGGCTCTTGCCGACGCAGCCCGTGAAGCCGGCCTCAAGTTCTAAGTAAGGATCCGTCATGGCAAAGATGCAAGCGAAAGTTCAGGCTGACGAACGCGACGACGGCCTTCGCGAGAAGATGATCGCGGTCAACCGTGTCACGAAGGTTGTGAAGGGTGGCCGTATTCTCGGTTTTGCCGCGTTGACCGTGGTTGGTGACGGCGATGGCCGCATCGGCATGGGCAAGGGCAAGGCGAAGGAAGTCCCGGTTGCTGTTCAAAAGGCAATGGAACAAGCCCGCCGCAATATGTTCAAGGTTGCTCTGAAGAACGGCACCCTTCAACACAACGTTCTCGGCCAGCATGGCGCCTCGCGCGTCCTGATGTCGCCGGCGAAGGACGGTACTGGCGTGATCGCCGGTGGCCCGATGCGCGCGGTGTTCGAGGTGATGGGCGTGACCAACGTGGTGACGAAGAGCCTTGGCTCGACGAACCCGTATAACCTGGTCCGCGCCACGCTCGACGGCCTGAAGAAACAATCGACTCCTGCTGACATCGCCGCTAAGCGTGGCAAGTCGGTGGAAGAGATCCTCGGCTAAGGGTGATCAATATGTCGCAGCAAACTGTGAAAGTTAAGCTGGTCAAGAGCCTGATCGGTACGCGCGAAGAACATCGCGCCACCGTGAAGGGCCTCGGCCTGCGTCGCCTCAATTCGGTCAGCGAGTTGCAGGATACGCCCGCTGTGCGGGGCATGATCAACAAGGTCTCGTACCTTGTGAAGATCGTCGACTGAGCGAGGGCAAAATGGAATTGAATTCGATTAAGCCGGCAGAAGGCGCCAAGCACGCCAAGCGCCGCGTCGGCCGTGGCATCGGTTCGGGTCTGGGTAAAACCGCCGGCCGTGGTCACAAGGGTCAGAAGTCGCGTTCGGGTGGCTTCCACAAGGTGGGCTTCGAAGGCGGTCAAATGCCGCTGCAACGTCGTCTGCCGAAGCGTGGTTTCAAGTCGCTGACGCGTCGTTTCGTGGGCGAAGTTCGTCTGTCGGACCTGAACAACCTGCCGGTCGACGAGATCGATCTGTTGGTTCTGAAGCAGGCCGGTCTGGTGAGCGAGCTGTCGCTTTCGGCCAAGATCATCGCCGCTGGCGAGATCACCCGCAAGGTCGTTGTGAAGGGTCTGGGCGTCACCAAGGGTGCGCTCACCGCCATTCAAGCGGCTGGCGGTTCGGTCGCAGAGTAAGTTAGGACACCCCGGAGCCATCATTGGCCAAGTCTCCTAATCTCGCTAAGCCTGGTACGCAGGGCCCGAAGTATGCGGATCTGCGCCGGCGGCTGGTTTTCTTGCTGCTGGCGTTGATCGTCTACCGTATTGGTGCGCATATCCCGGTGCCGGGCATCGACCCCGATCAGCTGGCGCAGTTGTTCCAGCGCCAGTCGGGCGGGATCCTGGGCATGTTCAACATGTTCTCTGGCGGTGCGTTGTCGCGTTTCACGATCTTCGCGCTGGGGATCATGCCGTACATCTCGGCGTCGATCATCATGCAGTTGCTGGCGATGGTTTCGCCTCAACTGGAAGCATTGCGTAAGGAAGGCCAGGCCGGACAACGCAAGATCACGCAGTACACCCGGTATTTCACGGTGGTGCTTGCGCTCTTCCAGGCAGCTGCAATCGCTGTGACGTTGGAAAGCGAGCCGGGGCTCGTCGTCGATCCGGGCATGCTGTTCCGCCTGACGACGGTGATCACGCTCGTGACCGGCACGATGTTCCTGATGTGGCTTGGTGAGCAGATCACCGAACGCGGTCTCGGTAACGGCATTTCGATCATCATCTTCGGCGGTATTGCGGCAGGTTTGCCGAACGCTGTGGGTGGCTTGTTCGAGTTGGTCGGTACCGGTTCGATCGGTCCGTTCTCGGCGATCGTGATCTGTGCCCTGGTGGTGCTCGTGACGTTCTTCGTCGTTTTCGTCGAACGTGGTCAACGCAAGATCCTGGTGAACTACGCGAAGCGTCAGGTCGGCAATAAGGTGTACGGTGGTCAGGCTTCGCACCTGCCGCTCAAGCTGAATATGGCAGGCGTGATTCCGCCGATCTTTGCATCGTCGATCATCCTGTTCCCGGCAACGATCGCGAATTGGTTCGGCGCAGGTGATAACGCGCGCTGGCTCAAGGATATCGCGGCGAAGTTGTCGCCGGGTCAGCCGATCTACGTGATGCTCTACGCACTGGCGATCGTGTTCTTCTGCTTCTTTTACACCGCTCTGGTGTTTAACAGCAAGGAGACCGCTGAGAACCTGAAGAAGAGCGGCGCGTTTGTTCCGGGCATCCGTCCGGGCGACCAGACCGCGCGTTATATCGATAAGATCCTGACGCGATTGACACTGGCCGGTGCAGCTTACGTCACCTTGGTGTGTTTGCTGCCTGAGTTCCTCGTGTTGCGCTGGAATGTCCCGTTCTACTTCGGTGGAACCTCACTGCTGATTATCGTGGTGGTGACGATGGACTTCATGGCGCAAGTGCAGTCGTATGTGATGTCGCAACAATATGAGTCGCTGCTCCGCAAGGCGAATTTCAAGGGCGGCAATAACATGACGCTTCGCTGATCATCCAGGATCATGTCGAAAGACGACGTTATTCAAATGCAGGGTGAGGTCGTTGAAAACCTCCCCAATGCCACCTTCCGGGTAAAGCTGGAAAATGGTCATGTAGTACTCGGACATATTTCCGGCAAGATGCGGATGCATTACATCCGCATCCTTCCCGGAGATAAGGTGACGGTAGAGTTGACGCCCTACGATCTGTCGCGTGCGCGGATCGTCTTCCGGGCGAAGTGATTAGAGAGAGGGAATTGTCATGAAAGTTTTGGCATCTGTTAAGTGCATCTGCCGCAATTGCAAGTTTGTGAAGCGCAAAGGCGTGCTGCGCGTGATCTGCAGCTCGGATCCGCGCCACAAGCAACGTCAGGGCTAATCGGCCTTTAACGCTATTTAGTTGGGGAATTACGAATGGCTCGTATCGCAGGGGTTAACATCCCGAACCACCAGCACACTGTCATTGGCCTGACGGCTATTTACGGTGTCGGTCGCACGCGCGCTCGCCAGATTTGCGACGCAGCCGGTGTGGCTCACTCGAAGAAGGTCAAGGACCTCGACGACGCTGATCTCGAAAAGCTGCGTGATCAAGTTGGTCAACTGACGGTTGAGGGTGACCTTCGCCGTGAGACGACCATGAGCATCAAGCGCCTGATGGACCTGGGCTGCTATCGTGGTATGCGTCACCGCAAGGGCTTGCCGCTTCGCGGTCAGCGCACCCGTACCAATGCGCGTACCCGTAAGGGCCCGCGTAAGGCCGGCGTCTCGCTGAAGAAGTAACCAGAGGATAGGAACTCATGGCTAAGCAACAGAACAACGCCGCTTCGCAGCGCGTTCGCAAGAAGGTCAAGAAGAGCGTTGCCGAAGGCGTCGTGCACGTCCACGCTTCGTTCAACAACACCATCATCACGATCACCGATCGTCAGGGCAATGCGCTGGCATGGGCGACGTCGGGTGGCCAGGGCTTCAAGGGTTCGCGTAAGTCGACCCCGTTCGCTGCCCAGGTTGCTGCTGAGTCGGCTGGCCGCGTGGCACTGGAATACGGCGTGAAGAACCTCGAAGTTCGCATCAAGGGCCCGGGCCCGGGTCGCGAATCCGCGGTTCGTGCGCTGAATGCGCTGGGTATCAAGATCACGGCCATCTCGGACGTGACGCCGGTCCCGCACAACGGCTGCCGCCCGCCGAAGCGTCGTCGTATCTAAGACGCTTCAGGAAATCCTGCTATAATCGCGGGTTCGCGCACGGTCTCGGCCGTGCGCGTAGTAATTTCTAAGACCACCGTCCGGTACATTGGTACCGGACTTGCGTAGTGGACAAAGTTCGCTGCGTCAAATTTTGAGATAAAGGAACAACCGTGGCACGTTATATCGGCCCGAAGGCCAAACTCTCCCGTCGTGAAGGTACTGACCTCTTCCTGAAGAGCGCACGTCGCTCGCTCGCCGACAAGTGCAAGCTGGATAGCAAGCCGGGTCAGCATGGCCGCACGTCGGGTGCTCGTACGTCGGACTACGGCAACCAGCTGCGCGAAAAGCAGAAGGTTAAGCGTATTTACGGCGTGCTTGAGCGTCAGTTCCGTCGTTATTTCGCGGAAGCCGACCGCGTCAAGGGCAACACGGGTGAAAACCTGCTGCAACTGCTCGAGTCGCGCCTGGACAACGTCGTGTACCGCATGGGCTTTGGTTCGACGCGCGCTGAAGCGCGCCAACTCGTTGGCCACAAGGCCATCGTGG
Organism: Pandoraea commovens; assembly: GCF_024704525.1. NCBI lineage: Bacteria > Pseudomonadati > Pseudomonadota > Betaproteobacteria > Burkholderiales > Burkholderiaceae > Pandoraea > Pandoraea commovens. The sequence continues at coordinate 5,554,487 of NZ_CP102780.1, read as the reverse complement.
TGAACGGTGTCGTTTCGAACATCCCGTCGATCAAGGTCAAGGCCGGCGACGTGATCAGCATTCGCGAAAAGGCCAAGAAGCAAGTGCGTATTCAAGAAGCGCTGACGCTGGCTGAGCAAGTCGGTTTCCCGATCTGGGTTTCGGTTGACGCCAAGAAGATGGAAGGCACTTTCAAGGCACTGCCGGAACGTAGCGATATCGCGGGCGACATCAACGAAAGCCTGATCGTCGAATTGTATTCGCGTTAATCCGTATGATGCTTGACGCGCCTCACGGCGCGTTTTGCGTTCCGTGCAGGTTGTCACCCATCAGCCTTATCGGTGTAACGAGCCGAGGGTATTGAAAAGGAAACCTATGCAAACCAGTTTGTTGAAGCCCAAGATTATTGCGGTTGAGCCGGTCGGTGAGCATCACGCCAAAGTCGTGATGGAGCCGTTCGAACGTGGCTACGGCCACACCTTGGGCAACGCGCTTCGCCGCGTGCTGTTGTCATCGATGGTGGGCTACGCGCCGACCGAAGTGACGATCGCTGGCGTTGTGCATGAATATTCCACCATCGATGGTGTCCAGGAAGATGTCGTCAACTTCCTGTTGAACCTCAAGGGTGTCGTGTTCAAGCTGCATAACCGTGACGAAGTCACCGTTACGCTGCGCAAGGATGGTGAAGGTGTGGTGCGCGCTTCGGATATCGAAGTGCCGCATGATGTGGAACTGATCAACCCCGATCACGTGATCGCGCATCTGGCGAAGGGCGGCAAGCTCGACGTTCAGATCAAGATCGAGAAGGGTCGTGGTTATGTCCCGGGTAACGTGCGCCGTTATGGCGACGAATCGGCCAAGGTTATCGGCCGTATCGTCCTCGACGCGTCGTTCTCGCCGGTCAAGCGTGTGAGCTACGCGGTCGAATCGGCCCGTGTGGAGCAGCGTACGGACCTGGACAAGCTCGTGATGAACATCGAAACCAACGGTGTGGTATCGCCGGAGGAAGCGATCCGTCAATCGGCTCGCATCCTCGTCGACCAACTGTCGGTGTTCGCTGCGCTGGAAGGCACGGAAGCCGCCAGCGAAGCGCCGTCGCGTGCGCCGCAGATCGATCCGATCCTGCTGCGTCCGGTGGACGATCTCGAGTTGACGGTGCGTTCGGCCAACTGCCTGAAGGCCGAAAACATCTACTACATCGGCGACCTGATCCAGCGTACCGAGAACGAATTGCTCAAGACCCCGAACCTGGGTCGCAAGTCGCTCAACGAGATCAAGGAAGTGCTTGCCTCGCGTGGTCTCACGCTCGGCATGAAGCTCGAAAACTGGCCGCCGGCTGGTCTCGAGAAGTAATGTAACGACATGGCCGCCTTCGGGCGGCCGTGTTGCTACGTAAGTGCGGCACGTCGGCATGTCCGATACGGCCGATTGCGAAGGTACCGGCCCGCGGTGATTGTCACCGATAGAAGAGCTTGGTCGAAAACTCTGTTTAAAGGAAAGTAAAAATGCGTCACCGTCATGGTTTGCGTAAACTGAACCGTACCAGCAGCCACCGTCTGGCCATGCTGCGTAACATGTCGAATTCGCTGCTCCAGCACGAAGCCATCAAGACCACGCTGCCGAAGGCCAAGGAACTCCGTAAGGTCGTCGAGCCCCTCATCACGCTGGGCAAGAAGGACTCCGTCGCTAACCGTCGTCTGGCGTTCAACCGCCTGCGCGATCGCGAAATGGTCACGAAGCTGTTCAACGAACTCGGCCCGCGTTTTGCCAACCGTCCGGGCGGCTACCTGCGTATCCTGAAGATGGGTTTCCGCGTGGGTGACAACGCTCCGATGGCTTTCGTCGAACTGCTGGACCGTCCGGAAGTCGACACGGAAGCGCCGGAAGTCGCTGAGTAAGCGATTCGCGCAACGGTCTTTTGAAGACCGTCAGTCGTAAAAAGAAGCCAGGTCATTGACCTGGCTTTTTTGTTTTTTGGGCATCGTCCGAGCAGGCATCAGCACCAGTCTGGAAATCGTTGTCGCCGCACACATCTTTGCCGGTGTCGGTGTACAGTGAACACCTCTCACGCCTGAACGGTCTACAGCACACCATGGACGCCCTTCTCATTGTCATGACGACATTTCCCGACGAGGCCAGCGCAGAAGCGGCCATCGACGGCATGCTTGCCGCACGCCTGGCGGCCTGCGTGCAGCAAATGGCGCCCGTGCGGTCGAGTTACCGCTGGCAGGGCAAGCGTGAAACGAGCGTTGAAGTGCCACTCATGATCAAGACGACTGCCGCGCGTTACGGTGCGCTGGAGCAGTACATCAAAGAACACCATCCATACGACGTCCCGGAGATTGTGGCGTGGCCCGCCACGGCGGCACTGCCCGCTTACGCGCGATGGGTCGAGAATGAAACGCGGGGGGAACTGCATGTTTGATGTGAAGACGTTGGCCGGGCCGGAATTAGCGGTTTCCTGCAGCACCCGGGGAGCGACGATGCCGCATCGTGTCCAGCGACTCTGGATGCTTGCACTGACCATGCTGGCGATCATGCTGACGTTGGGTGTGGGCCGTGCCCACGCAGCGGACGACTTCCTCGATCCTGACGTCGCCTTCAAGGTGTCGAAATCGGAGCAGCCCGGAGTCGTGGTGTTGCGTTTCGACGTAGCGAAGGGGTATTACCTCTATCGTGAGCGGTTCGCCTTCGCCGCAGACAACTCCGCCGTCAAACTCGGCGCGCCGGTGTTCCCGAAAGGCGAGGTGAAGCACGACGACACTTTCGGCAAGGACATGGAGGTGTATCACGAGCCGATCGATGTCCGGATTCCAGTCGATAAGGCGAGCGGGCCGTTTACGCTGAACGTCACGATGCAGGGGTGCGCAGACAAAGGGCTGTGCTATCCGCCGATGGACAAACCGTTGAAGATTTCCGCCGCGGCGATTGGCAATGGGGCCGGTGGCGCTTCCAGCGCCGGTTCCTCTGTCGGTCCGGCGACTCAGGCATTGCTCGGTGGCGGTGCGCAGGGGGCTGGAAGTGCTTCGGTCGCATCCCCCGCCGGTGGCTCAGCAGGCGGATGGCTGTCCGCTCGCGACGATTACAACGAAGCGGAACGGATTCTCTCGGGCGGCAGCTTTGCGTTGGCGTTGGGAATTTTCTTCGTGCTGGGCCTTGGACTCGCCTTCACCCCGTGCGTTTTGCCGATGGTGCCAATTCTCCTGTCGATCGTCGCGGGACAAGAAGCCAGTCGTGGGAAGGCTGTGCGTCTGGCCATCGCGTATGTCCTCGGCATGGCCATCGTGAACACTGTCATTGGGGTAGCTGCCGGACTGCTCGGGCAGGGTTTGATTGCGTTCTTGCAGGCCCCCTGGGTGCTTGCTCTGTTCGCGTTGCTGATGGTGGTCCTGTCCCTTTCGATGTTTGGGATGTACGAGATCCAGCTGCCTGCCGCGCTGCGTGACCGGATCGACAATGCCGCGCGCAAACAGCAGTCGGGACAGTGGGTCGGTGCAGCAATGATGGGTGTACTGTCCGGGCTGATCGTGAGTCCCTGCGTGACGGCACCTCTGGCAGCAGCGTTGGCGTTCATCGCCAAAACCGGGGATGCCGTTTTCGGTGGTGCGACGCTCTTTGCGCTGTCGCTGGGGATGGGACTGCCGCTTGTGATCCTTGCCGGTGGCGGGGGTACGTTGTTGCCGCGCGCGGGCGCATGGATGGACGGCGTGAAGCGTTTCTTTGGGTTCCTGCTGCTCGGGGTTGCGCTGTGGATCGTTCGTCCCCTGCTGTCGACGCCGGCGCTGCTTCTCGGCGCAGGCGTTCTCCTGCTGGTCTCGGCCACTTTTATGCGTGTGTTCGACAATTTGCCCGATGGGGTCAGCGGTGCGCGACGTCTTCTGAAAGGCCTTGGCGTTGCCGTGGCCCTGTTGGGAGCCGTAGCGCTCGTCGGTGCAGCCGCCGGGGCGCGTGATCCGTTAGCGCCGCTGGCTGGCTTGTCGACCGTGGCGTCGGGGAGTGCCAACGCTGGCACGCCCGCTGTCGAGGGTGTGAAATTCCAGCGTGTGCGTAGCGTGGCGGAACTGGATCAGGTGGTGGCGAGCGCCGGGCGTCCGGTGATGTTCGACTTCTATGCGGACTGGTGCATCAGTTGCAAGGAGATGGAACGTTTCGTTTTTACGGACCCGCGCGTGAAGGCCCGCCTCGATCAGGTGGTGCTCGTGCAGGCTGACGTCACGGCCAACAATGCAGACGATCAGGCGCTACTCAAGCGCTTCGGTTTGTTTGGGCCGCCGGGCATCATCTTCTTTGATGGCAGTGGCAACGAAGTCACCGGAACGCGCGTGATCGGCGCTCAGTCAGCAGATCTGTTCCTGCGAAGCCTCGAAAAAGCATTCGGGCCGGCTGCCTGAAGCACCGACCCGAATCGCTTCGACGCGACTAGCGCCTGGCGACGCGCCTTACGCCTGAGCGCGAAGCAAGCGTGCGGCGTCGAGTGCGAAGTAGGTCAGAATGCCGTCCGCACCAGCTCGCTTGAAGGCCAGCAGCGATTCCATCATCACTTTGTCGTGATCGAGCCAGCCATTCTGTGCGGCGGCCTTGAGCATCGCGTATTCGCCACTGACCTGATAGGCGTACGTGGGAAAACGGAACTCGTCCTTCACGCGACGCACAATGTCGAGGTACGGCATGCCGGGCTTGACCATCACCATGTCGGCACCTTCCTCGATGTCGAGCGCCACTTCACGGATCGCTTCGTCCGAGTTGGCCGGGTCCATCTGGTAGGTCATCTTGTTGCTCTTGCCAAGGTTCGCCGCCGAGCCTACAGCGTCCCGGAACGGACCGTAGAACGCCGATGCGTACTTGGCCGCGTACGCCATGATCCGCGTATGGATGTAGCCGCCGGCTTCCAGGGCTTCGCGCACGGCGCCAATGCGGCCGTCCATCATGTCCGAGGGGGCAACGATGTCCACACCCGCTTCCGCTTGCGTGAGCGCTTGCTTCACGAGCAGGTCCGTCGTCACGTCGTTGATGACGTAGCCGTTCTCATCGAGTACGCCGTCCTGTCCGTGGCTGGTGTACGGATCGAGCGCGACATCGGTCAGAACGCCGAGATCGGGGAAGTTGCGCTTGAGCTCGCGCACTGCGCGGGGGATCAGGCCATTGGGGTTGGTCGCCTCGATGCCGTCCGGCGTCTTAAGCGAGGCTTCGATGTTCGGGAACAGTGCAATGACTGGGACGCCGAGCGTGACGCACGTGTCGGCCACACGCATCAATTCGTCGACGGAAACACGTTCGACGCCGGGCATCGAATCGACGGCCTCGCGGCGTTTCTCACCTTCGAGTACGAACACCGGGTAGATGAGGTCGTCGCAAGTCAGGCGGTTTTCGCGCATCAGACGGCGCGAGAAGTCATCGCGTCGCATGCGGCGCGGACGAAGCAGGGGGTAGGAACTCATGCGATCGGTCCTTTGGACGAAGAATGGCGCGTCGGAAATTCCCGTGAATCGGACGTTTTGACGTGTCCCGAAAACGGTGCTGTCGTTGCGACTGGCTCAACGATTCCGTAAGAGGGAAGGCGCGCAAAAAAGGGCGCTTGCCGGGAAACTTTCGAACGCATGGTATATCATACCAACCGGATGTTCGCACTGCGTGTGACGTCCCCCGCTTCTCCTCCCTGAGCGGGCGCCTGTCGTTCTACGATAAGGCTTATTTAAACCCGCCGTGCCTACACGGCGGTTTTTTTATGTGCGCTCGAATCGTGTCATAACGGCACGGCAACCTCCCGGATCGTCTCGCTTTCCGGTGAGTTCGCGCAGACATCATCCGTTCGGCCGATACGACGGCTCGCTGCATCGGCCCTATCGATTTCCCCTAGAGGACCTCGTGACCCACGCGTCTTCGCCGCGACGATTTGTCGCGCACGGTCGGGGTATCGAACGTCTACCTTTGGAAGTTGGATCCGCGTGCGGTCTGCGGACCCGCGTTTACTTTTTGGCCTTCTCGCGTGCCGGAATGGCGAGCCAGTCTTCGAGCACGCGCTGCGCGGCGTCGACGCCGGTACGCTTGAGCGACGAGAACAATTGCGCCGTGAATTGCGGGGCAATCGTCGGATCGTCGGACGGCAGCCCATCGGTGCGCGGCAGCGCGGACAGGCGTTTCTGCGTCTCGCGCAGCACGTTCGTGGCTTCCTGACGCGTGAGCTTGTCGGCTTTCGTCAGCAGGGCGTGGATCGGACGTCCGGTAGGCATGAACCAGTCGATCAGTTCGCAATCCAGGTCCGTGAACGGGCGGCGCGAGTCCATCACCAGCACGAGGCCGCGCAATTGCGGACGCTGGACGAGGTAGTCGCCGAGAAGCTGTTGCCAGTGCACCTTCACACCGCCACCGACCTCGGCATAGCCGTATCCCGGCAAATCGACGAGGTAGCCGTAAAGGTGTTCGAGGTGGGCGATCTCGAAATAGTTGATGTGCTGCGTGCGACCCGGCGTCTTGCTCGAGAAGGCCAGTCGCTTCTGGTTGCAGAGGATGTTGAGCGCGCTGGATTTGCCCGCGTTCGAGCGACCCGCGAAGGCGACCTCGGGCACGGCCGTAGGCGGCAGGTCGCGCAGATGATTGACGGTCGTAAAGAAGCGGGCTTGATGAAGTAGGGACATGACGGAAACCGGGGAGCGCCGCAGCCACGGGAATCGGGCCGCAACGCGGGCGCAGGGACGCAAAACGGTGGGGTTGAGCACTCACCGGCGACAGGCCGGGAAGCCCCGTTCTGCGGCCTTCTACATGGAAATCCCCTAAAGCCGGGGAAAGTCTTTATTGTACAATATGAAAGTTAACCTTGGCCTTGCCAAGGCTTGCCCGAACGTCTCGCGCGCCGTGAGGTTGGAGGAGAAACGCGGCGTCGGACGGTGAGTTCGAACGACCGATTTCCCGACAAAACAGATATAAGGTGTGCGAATGAACCGAGGAGTGTGGAAGTCTCTCGCTGCAACACCGTTGGCGCTGGCATGCATTCTTCTGAGCGGTGCGGCACAAGCCGCCGAGCCTCAAACGCCCGCAAAACCCGATCTGGCCCGGGGACAGGCCATCGCCACACAGGTGTGTGCGGCCTGCCACGCGGCAGACGGCAATAGCCCCGGCGGCGCTTATCCGAAGCTGGCCGGTCAGCATGCCGAATATCTCTACAAGCAGCTCGTCGACTTCAAGGCGCAGCCCGGCAAGACCCCGGCACGCAACAACCCCATCATGGCCGGTATGGTCGCGGCATTGAACGAGCAGGACATGCGCAACGTGTCCGCTTACTTCGCCTCACAGACCGAGAAGCCGGGCGTCGCCCGCAACAAGGACACCGTGCCGCTCGGTGAGAAGATCTACCGTGGCGGCATCGCGGAGAAGGGCGTGCCGGCGTGCGCATCATGCCACGGCCCGACCGGTGCTGGCATGCCGTCGCAATACCCGCGCCTGTCCGGGCAATGGGCGGAATACACCGAGGCACAACTCATCGCCTTCCGTAACGAAACGCGCGGCAACAACGCGCCGATGCATACGATCGGCGGACGCCTGTCGGATAAGGAAATCAAGGCCGTCTCCGATTACGTGGCTGGTCTGCGCTAAGCGTGATGATCGGGAGCCCTGCCCTGACATCATGTGAACGTCAGGGTATATTCGCTGACTTATAACGAAACCTGCTACGGTGCCGCAGAGCGACCGGGGGTAACTGGTTTAGCATACACAGGGTGGCGGGCGCGTGAGATTCGCGTCCCCGCCCTTTTTTGTTGTCGGAAACAGAATGAGCATCAGTACCTCCGGAATGCAGATCAAGGGAGCGCAGCGTTGGGTGCGCGATGGCGTCGAGCTTGTCAGTTCGATGCGTTTCGCCATCAGTCTGCTGACCGTGCTCGCGATTGCCAGCATCGTCGGCACCGTGCTCAAGCAGGGCGATCCTTACCCCAATTACGTCAACCAGTTCGGTCCATTCTGGGCCGACGTTTTCCGCTCGCTCGGCCTGTACACGGTGTACAGCTCGTGGTGGTTCCTGCTGATCCTCTTTTTCCTGATGGCGTCCACGACGCTGTGCATCGTGCGCAATGCGCCGAAGATGATCGCGGATATCCGCAGCTGGCGCGATCACGTACGCGAGGGGAGTTTGCGCGCGTTCGGTCACAAGGCCGAGTACACCGGTCCCCTCTCGCGCACGGATCTGCTCAAGCGTGTCACGGGCTATCTCGGACATCGTGGTTACCGTTTCGTCGTGCGCGAGCGCGAAGGGGCCACGTTGGTGGCCGCCAAGGCTGGCGCCATCAACAAGATCGGCTACATCTTTGCGCACAGCGCTATCGTGATCATCTGTCTGGGCGGTCTGGTCGACAGCGACCTGCTGATTCGCGTCCAGATGGCGCTGTTCGGCAAGTCGCCGCTGCAAGGTAATGCCGTCATCGCACAAATTCCCGAGAACCATCGTCTGTCAGCGAACAACCCCGCGTTTCGCGGCTACGCATTCGTACCGGAAGGCGGTAAGTCCACCACGGCAATTCTGAATTTTCAGGACGGCTCGGTGGTGCAGGATCTGCCGTTCTCCATCGAACTGAAGAAATTCCACGTCGACTATTACTCGACGGGCATGCCGAAGCTGTTCGCCAGCGACATCGTGGTGACGGACCCCGAAACCGGCAAGTCGATGGATGCGACGGTCAAGGTCAACGAACCGTTCATCTTCAAGGGCGTGGCGATCTATCAGTCGAGTTTCGAGGACGGTGGCAGCAAGCTGAAGCTGACCGGTTACCCGATGCGCGGCGCGACCGATCGTCCGTTCGCGTTCTCCGGCGACATCGGCGGGTCGACCCAACTGCGCGGTGGCGCGGCAGGGAAGGACGCCTACACCGTCGAATTCAGCGACTTCCGTGCCATCAACGTCGAGAACATCAGCAACGGCGGCGGCGAGCGCGACGTGCGCGGCGTCGCCCGTAAATCGTTGCGCGATGAACTGGGGGCGCAACTCGGTTCCGGTGCGCGAACCGACGTGGGCAAGGATCTGCGAAACGTCGGTCCGTCGGTGCAGTACAAGGTGCGTGACCGCAGCGGTCAGGCCAAGGAGTACCGCAACTACATGCTGCCGATTCTGGTGGAAGACGGCGAGCGTGTGTTCATGACGGGCGTGCGCGACACGCCGGACGGTCCGTTCCAGTACCTGCGCATTCCGGCGGACGTCGATGGCTCCGTCAAGCAGTGGATGTTGCTGCGTGCGGCGCTTCAGGACGACGGCGCGCGGACTGAAGCGGCTCGTCGGTTTGCGATGCAATCGCTGCCGTCGCAGACGTCCGCCGAGTTGCGCGGGCAATTGCAGGAAAGCGCCAAGCGCGAACTGGACCTTTTCGCCGGTGCGATGCCCGCGAGCAAGAACGGTCATGCGACAGGCGGATTGCAGGCAATTGCCGAGTTCGTGAACGAGAAGGTGCCGCAGGAACAGCAATCGAGTGCGGCCGACATGTTCCGTCGCATTCTGGACGGCACGATCTGGCAACTGTGGCAGGTCGCTCGCGAACAGGCGGGGCAGCCGGCGGCGGTGCCGTCGCCGGAGACCGAGCGCTTCGTGCACACGGCCACTAACGCGCTGTCCGACAATTTCCTGTACGACGCCCCGGTGTTCCTGCAACTCGACTCGTTCGAGCAGATCCAGGCGAGCGTCTTCCAGCTCACGCGCTCGCCGGGCAAGAAGATCGTGTATCTTGGCAGCTTGCTGCTGGTACTGGGCATCTTCTCGATGTTCTACGTGCGTGAGCGGCGTCTGTGGCTGTGGGTCAAGGACACGCCGGAAGGTGGCAGTTCGGTATTGATGGCAGTGTCGACGACGCGTCGCACCCTGGATTTCGAAAAGGAATTCGCCCGCACGAAGGCGGAGATGAACGAGATCGTCACAAAACGATGAAGGTGAGACAGATGGAGTTATCCCAAGGCTATTCAGAGGTCTCGTGGCTGCGCCGTCGCAGCATCGGCGACTGGTTGTTCGCGCTGGCGCTGGCGCTGGGCGCGGGCTTCGCGCTCAACCGGTACGGCCACTTCATGGACTATTACGAGCACACGATTCTGGTGCTCTCCGTCCCGACGTTTGCCCTGCTCGGCTGGCACTGGCGTTCGGTGCGCTGGCTGATGGCGGGGATCGCGATTCTCGCGCTCTCGGGCATCGGGATGTATCACCACGATCTGGCGCGCGCCGATCAGGCGTTCTTTCTCAAGTACTTCCTGTCGAGTCAGTCCGCCATTTTGTGGATGAGCGCGCTGTTCTTCCTGTCGACGCTTTTCTACTGGGGCGGCCTCCTTGCCCGTTCGCCGTTCGGTGCGAGCGTCGGTTCGTCGCTGTGCTGGGCGGCCGTGCTGCTCGGCTTCACCGGCATGATGGTGCGCTGGTATGAGTCCTATCTGGTGGGCGCAGACGTCGGCCATATTCCGATCTCGAATCTGTACGAAGTCTTCGTGCTGTTCTGCCTGATTACGTCGCTGTTCTATCTGTACTACGAGCAACGCTACGAGACGCGCTCGCTTGGCCCGTTCGTGTTGCTCGTGATCAGTGCCGCTGTCGGTTTCAACCTCTGGTACAGCGTGGCGCGCAGCGCCTACGAAATTCAACCGCTGGTGCCTGCGCTGCAAAGCTGGTGGATGAAGATTCACGTGCCTGCGAACTTCATCGGCTACGGCACGTTTGCCCTCGCAGCGATGGTGGCGGTGGCCTACTTGCTCAAGTCGGGCGAGAACAAGCGTCTGGCTGCCAATGGCAAGCCGCTTGACAGCGGATTCTTCTCGTCGCGCCTGCCGTCGCTCGAATTGCTCGACGACGTGATGTACAAGGCGATTGCCGTCGGTTTTGCGTTCTTCACGATCGCCACGATTCTCGGGGCGCTGTGGGCGGCGGATGCCTGGGGCGGCTACTGGAGCTGGGATCCGAAGGAAACCTGGGCGCTGATCGTCTGGTTGAACTACGCGGCCTGGTTGCACATGCGCCTGATGAAGGGCCTGCGCGGTGTGGTAGCGGCATGGTGGTCGCTCACAGGCCTGCTGATCACGACGTTCGCATTCCTCGGCGTGAACATGTTCCTCTCCGGGTTGCATAGTTACGGACAGCTCTGACGCCGTAATACCCCTTCGCCGAGGGGCAGCTGCAAGGCCATCGCGTTTGAAAAGCCGCCTCACTTACGTGCAGGCGGCTTTTTTCATCCTGATATGTGATTTTTCACAACGCAACGTGGGGAACGGCGTTCTTTGGATGTCGGTCCCATCGCTTATGAGTGACAATTGGGCGGCGCGTAGCCCGCAACTTGGCGGCACGTCGCTCGGTGAGATAACTCGGATACGTTCGGGAGGCAGGCATCATGAGTACGACCAAAGCGCATCTGCGTGGGGCAGATATTCCATCGAGCAGCATCACGCCGCGGGAAGTGGCAACAGGTCGGCGGCGCTTCTTGCAAGCGTCCGGTATTGGCTTGACGGGGATGGGCGGTGCGGCACTCGGTCTGCTTCCGTCCGGTGCAGCCTTCGCGGCGGACAGTCCGGGCACCGGGCTGGCCAAGCTGGCGGCGACGCGCAACACGCAGTACGTCGTGACCGACAAGGCGACCGATATCAAGGACATCACCACCTACAACAACTTCTACGAGTTCGGCACCGACAAGGCCGATCCGGCACGTCGCGCCGGCACGCTGAAGCCACGTCCCTGGCAGGTGGCCATCGAGGGCGAGGTCAAGCAGCCCAAGATCTACGATCTCGATGCGTTGCTGAAACTCGCACCGCTCGAAGAGCGCGTCTATCGGATGCGCTGCGTCGAGGGTTGGTCGATGGTGATTCCGTGGATCGGCTACTCGCTCTCAGCGCTCATCAAGCAGGTACAGCCGACGGGCAACGCCAGGTATGTGGAGTTCGTGACGCTGGCCGATCCGAAGCAGATGCCGGGACTGTCCTATCCGGTGCTGAGCTGGCCGTACGTGGAGGGGCTGCGTATGGACGAAGCCATGCACCCGCTCTCACTGCTGACGTTCGGCCTGTACGGCGAAGTGCTGCCGAATCAGAACGGCGCGCCGGTGCGCATGGTGGTGCCGTGGAAGTACGGATTCAAGAGCGCCAAGTCCATCGTGAAGATCCGTTTCGTCGAGAAGATGCCGCAGACGAGTTGGAATCGCGCGGCGTCGAACGAATACGGCTTTTATTCGAACGTGAATCCCGAGGTCGATCACCCGCGCTGGAGTCAGGCGACGGAGCGCCGCATCGGGGAGGGCGGCATCTTCACGCCCAAGCGCAAGACGCTGATGTTCAACGGGTACGCCGATCAGGTCGCGAGCCTGTATCAGGGCATGGATCTACGTAAATTCTTCTGAGTCGACGCACCGTGCTGCCATCCCCTTCTCGATTGCCTCCTGCGTCGACACCCGGCAACGCTGCTTCGGCGTCCAATGCCCGCGACGGCAGTCGTTCAGCGCAGCGTCCGAATCGGTGGGTGCCGTGGGCCAAGGTCGTCGTCTTCCTGCTTGCACTTGCGCCGCTGTCACGGCTCGTGGTCTACGGACTGACAGACCAGCTAGGCGCGAATCCGGTCGAATTCATCACGCGTTCGACGGGGACGTGGACGCTCGTGATGCTCTGCATCACACTCGCCGTCACGCCCGTGCGACGCGTGACCGGTATGTCGTGGCTGCTGCGATTTCGTCGCATGCTCGGGCTATTCACGTGCTTCTACGCCGCACTGCATTTCGCGACGTATTTCTGGCTCGATCAATGGTTCGACTGGGCCAGCATTTTGCGCGACGTGACGGGCAAGCGGCCCTTCATCACGGTGGGATTCGTGGCGTTTGTCCTGATGACGTTGCTCGCGATAACGTCACCGCATGCGGTGATGCGCCGTCTCGGTGGGCGGCGCTGGCAGCGGCTGCATCGCGCGATTTATGCGATAGCCGTGCTCTCGATCCTGCACTACTGGTGGATGAAGGCGGGCAAGAACGATCTTGCCGAGCCGCTGATCTACGCGATCGTGGTGACCGGCCTGCTGGGCGCCCGTGTGATCTGGGCGCTGCGCAGGCCGTTACCGCGGCAGTCTTAGGCGGGGATGCAGTGCATCCGGCAGATCGCGAGGATCAGGCCGGGAGGAGTCGCTCGCCCGCAAACAGCGATTCGACCGTCTCGCGTTCGCGCACGAGATAGGCTTCATTGCCGTCGACCATGACTTCGGCGGCGCGCGGACGCGTGTTGTAGTTCGAGCTCATCGTGAACCCATAGGCACCGGCGGACCGAATGGCAAGCAGGTCGCCAGCCTCGATCGCCAACTCGCGGTCACGGCCGAGCCAATCGCCGCTCTCGCAGACCGGGCCGACGACGTCGAACGTCGCGGTATCCCCGGCGCGACGCACCACCGGATCGATTCCGTGATACGCCTCGTACATGGCCGGGCGGGCCAGATCGTTCATCGCAGCATCGACGATGGCGAAGTTCTTCGTCTCGCCATGCTTGAGGAATTCCACGCGCGTGAGCAGCACACCGGCGTTGCCGACCAGCGAACGGCCCGGTTCGAACAGCACCTGACGGTGGCCGTGGCCACGCTTGGCGATGTGGTCGAGCAGCGTCGTGGCGAATGCCGTGATGTCCGGCGGCGTTTCGTCGGTGTAGGTGATGCCCAGACCGCCACCCACGTCGATGTGATGCAGCGAAATGCCAGCCGCTTCGAGCTTCTCGACGAGATCGAGTACCTTGTCGGTCGCATCGAGGTACGGCGAGATTTCGGTGATTTGTGAGCCGATGTGGCAGTCGATGCCGACGACTTCGAGGTTGGGCATGGCGGCCGCTGCGCAATAGGCGTCGAAGGCTTCTTCGTACGCTACGCCGAACTTGTTGCCGCGCAAGCCCGTGGAAATGTACGGATGCGTCTTTGCGTCGACGTTCGGGTTCACGCGCAACGACACACGCGCCCGCTTGCCGATTTGCCCTGCCACCGCGTTCAGGCGATCCAGCTCCGGACGCGATTCCACGTTGAAGCAGAACACGTCCTTTTCCAGTGCGAAACGCATTTCGTCTGCATGCTTGCCGACGCCGGAAAACACAGCGCGCTTCGGATCTCCGCCCGCAGCGATGACGCGTGCCAGCTCACCTGCCGAAACAATGTCGAAGCCCGCGCCCAATTTGGCGAACACGCCGAGGACCGCAAGGTTCGAATTGGCCTTGGCGGCGTAATGGACTGCGGCGTTACGACCTTCGCAGGCCTTGGCGTAAGCCTGATAGGCGTTCGTCAGAGCCGCCTTCGAGTAGACATACAGCGGCGTGCCGAAGCGTTCGGCGAGGGCGGGCAGCGCTACGCCTTCGGCGTGAAGTACGTCGTCGCGGTAGGAGAAGATGGCGTCGGACATCGGAGGTGCTCGGTAATCAACGGGAAAAACAAGGGGCCGCCAGACGGGCCGAAGGCGATGTGCCCCGAATGTCGCGGACAAATCCGCCGGAATTCGGCCAATATCGGCTAATTTACGCTTATTCCGGTTTTGCTGCGGGGCGCGAGGCGGCCGGCGGCACGTCGACGGACGGCCCGCGCTCAGGCGTGGGGACGAGCGGCGGCGGAGGCAGCGGGGCACCCGGCGGCGGCGTCGGTTTCACCGGTTTGGCAGGGTAGTAGAGCGGGCCGGCCTGGCCGCAGGCGGCCAATGCGCTCAACAGAGCAATCGACGCTACAATCGCGCAGGTTCGAATAGGTGCAGTCATGGGGGTATCGCCGCGTGGTGCGGCATGCTAACGATGACGCAAACCGTGGAGTTTAGCATGACGGAAAGTGAATTCCTGGCGCTCGCCGAGGCAGTGCTGACGCAGGTGGAGGCGGCGGTCGAGGCGGTGGTCGACGACAGCGATGTGGATATCGATTGCGAACGTACGGGGAATGTCCTGACGCTCGAATTCGACGATGGCAGCAAGATCATCGTCAATGTCCAGACGCCAATGAGCGAGATCTGGATTGCCGCACGCTCGGGCGGTTTCCACTTCCGCCTGAAGGGCGACAAGTGGCGCGACACGCGCGACGATTCCGAGTTGTTCGAGGCTTTGTCGCGCTTTGCGTCGCAACAGGCCGGAGAAACGGTCACGCTTCAGCCGGCCTGATCGAAGGTCACGTCATCCCTGAGTTCGTCAGGGCTTGCTGTTGAACATGTCCAGGATGCGCTGACGCTCCTGGCGGTCCACAGGGGTCGGTGCGGGTGCGGGTGCGGGCATTGCCCCCGGCTGCGCCGGCATCTGACCGGGCAGGGCCCCCGTCGACGGACCCGGGGCTGCCGAACCGTCCGGTGCCGTCTCGGCGCTCAGACCGACGGTGCTGACGGCGCGTCCCGGCGGATAGTCGTCGTAGTAGTAATCGCCATTCGCCTGAATGACGCCCGGCGGCATCGCGCGAGGAGAATCCGGCACCCCACGCAGCGCCTTCGACATGTAGTCGATCCAGATCGGCAATGCCAGACCGCCACCGGTTTCACGATCGCCCAGATTGCGCGGCTGATCGAAACCGATCCAGGCAACCCCCACCAACTGAGACTGATACCCGGCGAACCATGCGTCGTGCGAATCGTTCGTCGTGCCCGTCTTGCCCGCGAGATCGCTGCGCTTGAGCACGTTGGTCTTTGCGGCTGTGCCGCGCGTCGCCACATCGTGCAGCATCGAATTCATGATGAAGGCGTTACGTGCCGGAATGGCACGAATCGACTCGTCGCCTGCCGCGACCGGCTTCTCTTCCATGATCACGTTGCCCTTCGAGTCGGTGATGCGGGCCACGATGAACGGATTGACGCGGAAGCCGCCGTTGGCGAACACGGCAAAACCGCTCGCCATTTGCAGCGGCGTCACCATGCCCGCGCCCAGCGCCATCGGCAGATAGGCCGGATGCTTGTCCGCTTCGAAGCCGAATCGCCCGATGAACTTCTGGGCATAGGCCGGCGTGATGCTCTGCAGAATGCGGATCGACACGAGGTTGCGGGACCGCATCAGCGCCACGCGCATCGGCTCCGGCCCGTCGAAGCCGCCACCGTAGTTCTTGGGCTCCCACGGCTGTCCACCGGTCTGTGCCGCCGAGAAGTACAGCGGAGCGTCGTTGATGATGGTCGCTGGCGCAAAACCTTTTTCCAGCGCGGCCGAGTAGATGAACGGCTTGAAGCTCGACCCCGGCTGACGCCATGCCTGCGTCACATGGTTGAACTTGTTGCGGTTGAAGTCGAACCCGCCGACCAGCGAGCGGATGGCACCGTTCTGCGGGTCTAGCGACACGAATGCCGCTTCGATGTCCGGCATCTGCACGATGCGCCAATTGTCCTTCGCATCCTTCGTCACGCGAATGACCGAGCCCGGACGAATCCGCTGTTTCGGCTGCGCTTTGGCGCTCAGCCCGGCGGCGGCGAATCGCAGCCCGTCGCCCGTCACGGTGACATCGTCGCCGTTCAGAAGCACGGCTTTCACCTGCTGGGGCGATGCGGCGAGCACCACGGCTGCGACCATGTCGCCACTGTCCGGGTGCTCGACCAGCGTGTCGTCGATCAACTGTTCGCGCTCGTCCTTGCCGTCCGGCAGGTCAATATTCGCTTCGGGGCCGCGATAGCCGTGGCGCAGTTCATACGCCATGACGCCCGCGCGCAGCGCTTCGTACGCCGCTTCCTGATCCGCCGAGTTGATGGTCGTGTAGACGTTAAAACCGCGCGTGTAGATCTCGTCCTTGAACTGCGCATAGAGCAGTTGACGCACCATTTCCGCCACATACCCGGCGTGCACGCTGAATTCGCTGCCCAGCCCGCGCACCACCAGTTCCTGCGCGATTGCCTGATCGTATTCGGCCTTGGATGCATAGCCGAGGTCGTACATGCGCTTCAGGATGTATTCCTGACGCACGCGCGCACGCTTGTAATTGACGATCGGGTTATAGGCCGACGGCGCTTTCGGCAGCCCGGCTAGCATGGCGGCCTCGGCAAGAGTGATGTCCTTCAGATCCTTGCCGAAATAGACGCGTGCTGCGCTGGCGAAGCCGTAGGCACGCTCCCCGAGGTAGATCTGATTCATGTACAGCTCAAGAATCTGATCCTTGGTCAGGCGCGATTCGATCTTATAGGCGAGCAGCGCTTCGTAAATCTTGCGCGTGTACGTCTTCTCGCTGGAAAGGAAGAAGTTACGCGCCACCTGCATGGTGATCGTACTCGCACCCTGCGACGAGCCGCCGCGCGTGAAGTTTGCGACGCCCGCGCGGAAAATGCCGATAAAGTCGACGCCGCCGTGCTGATAGAAGCGGTCATCCTCAATGGCGAGGACGGCTTTCTTCATGACGTCGGGAATATCGGCGAAACGCACGAGATTGCGACGCTCTTCGCCGAATTCACCGATCTGGATTTCGTCGGCCGTGTAGATGCGCAGCGGAATCTTCGGCCGGTAGTCGACGATCGTGTCGAGCGACGGCAGCTGTGGCGTCATCACCACCAGGATGTACCCAGCGAGCAACGCGCCGCAAACGGCCATCGCAGCGATCAGGCCTACGAACCATAGTGCGATGCGCAGCCAGATGGAGCGGCGCGGTTTGGGCGGACGCTTGTCGCGGGGTGTCTCGGTTTGGGGTGTGCTTGCCATGGGAGAACCGGAAAAAACGATGGGCCGATTATAACGAACGCCCCGCAACCTCCCTCGACAGCCTCCCGAAATCGGCGTTTGCGCCTATGGGGGCTAGGAATCGTCCGAGCGCAAAACGGCATGAATTCCGAAAGCGCCTTTCGCTCGCCTTTCCTTCGCCAGTATTCGGAATCGTCCGATTGGACCGCTGTGCCATGCCCGATAGCATCGATCGCATCGATACGACGAAAGGCAGGAGGAAGTCATGATCGCAGCGGTTTTGCGCGGGGTGCGTCACATGGGAAAGCAGTGGGCGGCGATGACAGCGATGAGGCCGGGCAACGGCGGTGGTGGCGGTTGCGGAATCCACTTCGACGCTAATGGCATGCAATTCGTTCGCATCACGCGAACACCGGGGAGCGACCGATTGCGTCTGGACGCCTATGGCGCCGCCGCGCTGGAAGACGGCATGCTGCGTGGCGCGCTGATCGTCAAGCCGGAGGCCGTGGCGCGTCGCCTGGAGGAGTTGTTGGAACGTCTGGGCACGCGGGCGGAGGCGTTGCAGGGTGACGCCATCGTGCTGGCGCTTCCGTCGCACGGACTGAAAACGCAGGTGATCGACTGTCCTGCGGACCTGCCTCCGCGCGCGCTACGAGCGTGGTGTCAGCGTCGTGCGGCGCTTTTGCTGCCCGGCGACGGCGACCCCAATTTGCGCAGCCGTGTTGGCGTGGCGTGGGCTGAACCGGGCAGCCATCGTCTGCGGTTGTATGCCTGCGAAGCGACCCCGGTGGACGACAGGATGGCTGTGCTTGAAATGTCAGGGCTACGCGCACAAGCCATTGACGCCGCCCATCAGGCCGGGCGACGCGCGTTTCTGTGGGCGCAACGTGCAGCCCAGCGAACGTCCGCATCCAACGACCACGAGGCGTTCGCGCCCGCAACCTCTGTCAGCAGAGATAGAACAGGCGGGCCGGGCGCGCTATTGCAGATCGATGGCCAGACACTCGATCTGGCGGTGTTCGATGGTGCGGTTTGCGTGGGGGATGTTCGTGAGCGCTTTGACAGCGTTCGCGGGCACCCGGAGGCGTTGGCAAGCGCGGTTCGAGATCTGACGCGAGCATTGCCGATCGCGCCGCGCGTAATCGATGTCGCGACGCAAGGGGCTGGCCCGGCGGAACTGGTGGCGATCTGTGACGCAGTCGCAAGCGCATGCGGTGTTGCTGTACATCCCTTCGACCCGCTCGCGACATTCGAGGGTGCGGATCCTGCCGGACAGCGTCAGGAGACGTTCGTGCCGCGTGCGGCGCTCGCTGTGTCTTGTGGGCTGGCACTGCGAGCCATGTCGATGCAGGGGGTGGCATGCGGGTGACGCAGGCATTCCCGCCGCTCGATTTCCTTCCCACGCTGGCACAGTGGCGACGCCGCGAGATGCGTCGGCAATGGCGAGTCTGGGTGTGCCTGGCGGCGTGCGGCGCCATGGCTTCGCTGGTGCCCATTGCGTGGGACCGTCACCAGCGCCGCGACATGCAGGCGCAGCAAACGGCATTACGCGCGACGAAGGATAGGCTTGCCGGAGAGGTGGCGGCGTTCGACATGACGCGGCGACAGCTCGCCCAACTGCGGGCTCACCGCAGGACCGTCGTTGCGCTGGTTGAGCGTCGGCCTGCTGCGGCCGATCGTCTGCTCGACATCATGCGGGCCTGCGCCGATGGCGTGCGGTTGTCGGTGGTGAAGATGGCCGACGCGCATCTGCGAATCGAGGGCTATGCGACGACGCAATCGCGGGTGCGCGAAACGCAGAAGCGACTGCGTGCGTTGCCCTGGGTGCGCAAGGTGACCGAGGTCGAATCGAGCGTGGTGCCGGAGAGCGTCCGGCGCCAATGGGCGGACGCGCAGACACAGGCCGGGGCACTGAACATTCGTCGCTTTACGCTGCGCATCGCGCTGAAACCCGTGCCAGCACCCGTCGTCTTCGCCGGTGTTTCGGATCTCGACGGCCAAACGACGGAGGAGGTGCCCGATGTACGGTGAAAATCACCCTCCAGATGATGTGCGCGACATGTTTCATGAAGTGAAGGCGCGTTGGCGGGCGCGCTGGGAGACATGGCTTTCCATTTCACCGACCGAATGGTCGCCGGGCGTACGGTGGGGCCTCGCGATTTCTGCGGTGCTGACGGGCTTCTTCCTGGCGTGGTCGATTGGGTGGTTGACGAATCTCCCGGCGCGTGCGGCCCTGAAACAGGGGCTCGAAGCCGAGCGGCAGATGTTGGCGCGTGCCAAGGACGCTGCCGACCGTTTACCGTCGATCGTGCGCCGACTTCAGAACGAAGGAGCGGAAACCAGAACATGGCAACGCATGCTGCCCGTCGTCGAGCCGGGGGCTGAGGCGTTTGCAGGGGCGTCCGAAGGTGAGTCGTCGGCTTCGTCGACCCTGTCAAAGCGTGCAAGTGACGCGCCCGAGGCTGACGACGACGCTCTGGCAGCATGGCGCGCCGATCTTGAACGACTCGTTTCTCGGAGCGGGCTGACGTTGGAGTCTTCGCGTCCAGGACCGGCGGCAGTATCCGGCGAACTGGAAACCGAGCGCGCTGAGTTGCGTGTTCGAGGCACGGTCGCGAATTTGCTCGGCTGGCTTGCTGAGGTCAACCGGCTGCCACGACATCTGGCGGTCGAGCAGTTCTCGCTGGACGGCCCTCGCATGCAAACCGGCACAACTGGCGGTGCAACGCATCCCGACAGCGCAGAAGCATCGTTGAGCGTCACCGTGTCTGCATATCGTTGGCGCCGCACGGCCGAGCCCGCCGAGTCGCTCGACAGGTCGACAGCAAATGCGCTCCCTGCGCTGCCTGAACCGCCACCGCGATGGGAGATGCCGACGGACATCGTCGACGTGTTTCGCACGCCCATGACACGTCGGTCTGCACAAGATGCTGTGACCATGACCCAATCGATGCCTCAGGTGCCCGTCGAGAATGCTGAGCCCGTGGCGGCAATGCGTGCAGGTACTCGTCGCGTCGTGTTGCGCCGGACCGCAACCGCCGGGCTGTCGGCCACCTGGAGCGATGACGGGGCATTGCCGGGTAAGGCGCTGTCGAATCGTGACTCTTCCGACCCTTCGACGGTGGACGTGGTGTTGCACGGTGCTGAAGTTGCAGACGCGCTGCGAGTGTTTGCGCGGTTGACCGGCCGGAGTGTGGCGATCGGCGAGCGCGTCACGGGGCGACTCGATATGGAGGTGACAGGGGTGTCTGCCGCGACGGCGTTCGACGTCATGATCCGAAGCGCGGGCCTGGGTGTGCAATCCGTGAACGGCGTCGACTGGATTGCGCCGCGTGCCGATCTGCTAGCCGACGAGCGAACGCAACTGGAAGCTGCGGCGAAACGTGAGGCATTGCAGCCACTGGCTGCGCGCCGGTTCCGGCTGAACTATCCACGGGCCGAGGCGTTGCGGGAGATCATTCTCGGACAGAAGGACAGCAAAGGGCAGCGTCTCTTGTCCGCGCGCGGCGGTCTCATTGCGGATCCCAGGACAAATCAGCTATTCGTCACCGACCTGCCCGAGAGGCTCGATGCGCTGGCGTCGTTCATCGAGCGCATCGATGTGCCCGTTCGACAGGTGCTGATCGAAGCTCGCATCGTCGAAGCCGACGACCGGTTCAGCGAGTCGCTCGGCGTCCGGCTGGCGGGACAACACGGCGGTGCGAATGCGCAACGTGGCGGTGAAAAGCGTCCGACGTCGGATACAGGATCGTTTGATGTGCCGGATGGCGGGCGCGTCGCGAACGGCGGCACCCGCGCAACGGGCGGCGACACGAGCGTTCCCGGGAGTGCGGTGGATGTCGGACTTTCGGCGGCGGCGCTGGCGGGCGTGGCGCCGCCGAGTCTTGCGATCACATTATTCGGCCGGTCCGCAAGCCGCTTCCTGCAATTGGAGCTCTCCGCACTGGAGACCAGCGGGCGAGGGCGAATGGTTTCCCGCCCGCGCGTGGTCACGGCAGACAAGGTGCAGGCGCTCATCGAGCAAGGCACAGAATTGCCTTATCAAACGCGCAATGGTCGACGCAACGTGGCATCCGTGCAGTTCCGCAAGGCGACCCTAAGACTCGAGGTCACGCCCTTGATTACGCCGGACGGGCAAGTGATATTGGATGTGGATGTGCGCAAGGACAGCGTGGGGCAGGCCGTCGCAGAAGGCTTCGCCGTCGATACCCGGCATGTTCGGACCCAGGTGCAAGTCGAAAGCGGCGGGACGGTCGCGATCGGTGGGATCTACCAGGAGGTAAAGCGGGACAGCCGCGCAAGCGTTCCCTGGCTGGGAGACGTGCCGGTGCTGGGCGCACTTTTCCGTAACCGCGCCAATGAGGACCGGCGAACGGAGTTGCTGGTGTTCCTGACGCCCAGCGTCGTGCCGGACGGCGCGGCGGCGGTCGGGGCTCCCGATGTGCCCGGCACGAGCGCCAGCGCGGCGTCGCTGCCCCTGTCGGACGACTTGCGTGATGACCTTCCACCCGGTCATCCCCGGCTTCTCGGGGTGTTCCCCGAGGCGACGCGTTCCGCACGCCCGACGCAGATACCGGTATCATCAGGGATTGGAACCCAAATATCAGCGATTTATGCTGGAAAACGTAATACTTGTCGGACTGATGGGGGCGGGCAAGACCACGGTTGGACGCGCAGTGGCACGACGTCTTGGACGGCAGTTCTATGACTCCGACCATGAGATCGAGGCGCGCACGGGCGTGCGCATTCCGGTCATCTTCGAGCACGAAGGCGAGGACGGCTTTCGTCAGCGCGAAACCCAGACCATCGACGAACTCACCCAACGCAGCGGAATCGTGCTCGCCACTGGCGGGGGCGCGGTGTTGCGCGCAGAAAACCGCGAGTACATCAAATCGCGCGGCACGGTGGTGTACCTGCGCGCTAATCCGCACGATCTCTGGTTACGCACGCGTCGCGACAAGAATCGTCCGTTGCTGCAAACGGCAGATCCGCGTGCGCGACTCGAACAGTTGTATCAGGAGCGCGACGGGCTCTACCGGGAATGCGCGACGTTCATCATCGAAACCGGGCGGCCAAGCGTCAACGCGCTCGTCAACATGGTGCTGATGCAACTGGAAATGGCGGGCATCGTACCGAGCAACGCAGCGCTATTGCCTGACGCTACGGACGCGCTGGATGCGGCGGATGCAGCGGATGCGACAGACACCTCGGAGAGCGCTCATGGCGATGCCGAAGTGGAACAGCTGCCTCCGGATGATGTCGGCGCGACGCATGAAGTGGACACCGGCGAGGCGATCACGACCGCGCCTGTGACGCCTGGCCGTGATACCTTTCCTCGCTGATAGTGGCCCGAACGGACCGCATTGCCCGATTTTGCAGAACATGACAACAAGCCAACAAACGGCATGATTACCCTGAAACTCGACCTTGGCGAGCGCGCCTACCCCATTCACATCGGCACCGATCTGCTGACGCAGGACGCGCTGTTTGCGCCGCACGTGCGCGGCACGCATGCAGTGATCGTGACCAACACGACCGTCGATCCGCTTTATGCGGAACGGGTGGCTGCGACGTTGCAACGTCTCGGCAAGCGCGTGGTGAAGGCGGTGCTGCCCGATGGCGAGGCTTACAAGAACTGGCAGACGCTCAACCTGATCTTCGATGAACTGCTCGGCGCGCAGGCGGACCGCAAGGCCACACTGATCGCATTGGGCGGCGGTGTAGTCGGTGACATGACCGGGTTCGCCGCCGCGTGTTATATGCGCGGCGTGCCCTTCGTTCAAGTGCCGACGACGCTGCTTTCGCAGGTTGACTCTTCGGTTGGCGGCAAGACGGGCATCAATCACCCGCTCGGCAAGAACATGATCGGCGCCTTCTGGCAGCCGAGCGCCGTGCTGGCCGATATCGGCACGCTGTCGACGTTGCCGGATCGTGAGCTGGCGGCCGGTATGGCCGAAGTGATCAAGCACGGCGCGATTGCAGATGAGAAGTACTTCGACTGGATCGAAGCCAATATCGATGCTCTGAACGGTCGCGACACGGCGGCGCTGACGTATGCCGTGCAACGCTCTTGCGAAATCAAGGCGCAGGTCGTGGCCAGCGACGAACGCGAGCAGGGGCTGCGCGCCACGCTCAACTTCGGTCACACGTTCGGTCACGCGATCGAATCCGGTCTGGGCTATGGCGAATGGCTGCACGGCGAAGCCGTGGGCTGCGGCATGGTGATGGCGGCGGACTTGTCGGCGCGTCTGGGCTTTATCGACGAGGCGATGGTGCAGCGAATCAAAGCGCTTGTCGCGGCGGCCAGGCTGCCAGTGACGGGACCGGACCTCGGCGAGGACCGGTATATCGATCTGATGCGTGTCGACAAGAAGGCGGAAGGCGGCGATATCCGCTTTGTGCTGCTCAACCGGTTGGGGCAGGCGTTCATGACGAGCGTGCCCGACGCAGAACTTCGCGCCACGCTGCGCGCTAACGTCTGAGACAGGAGGGCTGGCGATGATCGATTACGAAGCGTCGCTTGCCCCCTACGCGGCGCGCTCCACCGCGTCACGTGGCCGGCGCTTTGCGGAAAGCGCCCCCACGACACGCACCGAGTTCCAGCGCGACCGCGACCGCATTATCCACTCGACGGCATTTCGGCGTCTCGAATACAAAACGCAGGTCTTCGTGAATCACGAAGGCGATCTGTTCCGCACGCGTCTCACGCACAGTCTCGAAGTGGCGCAGATCGGGCGGTCGATCGCGCGAAATTTGCGCGTCAACGAGGATCTGGTCGAAGCGGTCGCGTTAGCGCACGATCTCGGCCATACACCGTTCGGCCACGCGGGGCAGGACGCGCTGAATGCCTGCATGCAGGACTACGGCGGGTTCGAGCACAACTTGCAGAGTCTCATCGTTGTCGATGAACTCGAAGAGCACTACGGCGGCTTTAACGGGTTGAACCTCTGCTTCGAGACGCGCGAAGGCATTCTGAAGCACTGCTCGCGAGCGAATGCGCGCGGGCTTGGCGAACTGGGCGAGCGCTTTCTCAAGGGACTTCAGCCTGGCATCGAAGCGCAGATCGCGAATCTGGCCGACGAGATCGCCTATAACAACCATGACATCGACGACGGTGTGCGATCTGGTCTGCTGACGCTTGAGCAGCTCGACGAGGTGCCGCTCTGGCACCGCTACTGCACGGAAGCCAAGCTCGCATGGCCGGACATCTCCGGTCGCCGTCTGGTGCATGAGACGACGCGACGCATCATCAATGCGCTGATCGTCGATCTGATTGCGACGACACGTCAACGCGTGGCCGACGCCTCGCCGTTCTCCATGGATGACGTGCGCGCTTCGGGACCGCTCGTCGCATTCAGCGCGGAGATGCGCGAACAGGCGGGAAGTCTCAAGCGGTTCCTGTTCGATAACCTCTACCGGCACTATCTCGTGATGCGAATGGCCGCCAAGGCGCAGCGCATCGTGCAGGAGTTGTTCGAAGCCTTCATTTCCGAACCACGCCTGTTGCCGCCGAACTACCGTCCGGAGAATCCGGAAGATCAGCCGCGCTGGATTGCTCACTATGTGGCCGGTATGACCGACCGCTACGCGATTAAGGAATACCGCAGACTGTTCAGCGTCGAACCGACGCTTTGAGTCACG
This sequence comes from Pandoraea commovens, assembly GCF_024704525.1. NCBI lineage: Bacteria > Pseudomonadati > Pseudomonadota > Betaproteobacteria > Burkholderiales > Burkholderiaceae > Pandoraea > Pandoraea commovens. The sequence continues at coordinate 5,529,305 of NZ_CP102780.1, read as the reverse complement.
GAAGTCGGATGTTCGCAGGCTTTCGGTAACGAGGCCGGAAACTGGCGACGAGGGACGAGCAGAAAGCACAAAAAAACAGCCGGCACTTGCCGGCTGTTTTGATTTCAAAGCTGATTCCGTCGAGTCGGACACCGCCGGAGGGCGGCGCGCTTTCGCGACCGCGCCGCCGTCATGCAGCCATCTGATTCAACTGCGACCGAGGATGAAGCCGAGTACCAGTGCGGCTGCGGCCACCGTGCCGACGGTCTGCCACGGGCGCTCGTGCACGTAGCCATCGGCCTCTTCCCAGACTTCATTGGCGCGACGGCGCAGATTCGCACGCGCATCGCCGAAGTCGTCGCGCGCCTGACGCAGCTTATCGCCGATCTCCGCACGAAGCGCTTCAACATCCGACGCCGACTTGGCATTGGACAGTGCGTGGTCCAGATCATCGAGCAGATCGCGGACTCGCGACGACACATCACCACTCGCCAACCGCGCGGCGCGTGCCGTACGACGACCGGCAAAGCGTGCGTCTTCCATGCTGCTGTTGAGTGCCGTTTCCGCTTTCGAGGCAATTCCCATTTTCAGACTCCCAAGAGGTGGTATTGAAATGCGACGTCCGGTAAACCCGGGAGGACGAACGTCGGTGGAACCCTGAGGCGAGCGGCCATTATGGCCCGCCCACTTGCGTGCGTACACCTGGAAAGACAGTTTCGGGAAAAGGAAAGTTGCGGCGCTTTGGCTGAAGATGCTGTCGGAATACGCTGACATGCGTTGAGATGGTGATTGTCGCGCCCTGAAATGCGAAAACGCCGCACAAGGCGGCGTTTCCAGTACAGCTTGATGCGACTCGGTGTAACTTGCGTCGTGCGGCGACTTAGAAGCGGTAGCCGAGCGACAGGAACGTCACGACCGGGTTCAGCTTGACCTTCGCTTCGCTGGTCGTCGTGATCGGACCGCGCGTCGTCGTCAGCTTGGCCGTCGTGCTCACCGGGATGTACGACACCGAGAAAGCCAGCGTCCAGTGCTTGTCGACGTTCCAGTTAATACCTGCGTTGAACACCGGTGCCCACGAGTTGGTCAGTTTAGCCGTCGTGTTGCCGCCGGCACCGCCGGTCAGGCTTGCGCTCGCCAGCTGCTGGAAGCCCGGCGTCAGTTCGATGTTCGAGTACCAGAAGTAGCTCGCACCGATACCGAGGAACGGACGCCACGTGTCGCCCGCCTTACCGAAGTAGTACTTCAGCAAGATGGCCGGGCTCCACTGCTTGGCCGAAGCCAGCGATCCTCCGCCCGGCAGCGCCAGGTTGCCCGTGCCATACAGGCGGAACTTCGGCGGTACGCCGAACACGCCTTCCACGGCGATGTTGTCGGTGAAGAAGTGGGTCAGCGTGAGGCCGAGCGTGTCGGCGTCATCGACATTGGCACCCGTGTTACCCAGGCGGCTGTTCACCAGATTTGCCAGTCCCGGGACATTCGATCCAGTCACATGCAGCGGATCACTCGAAACCTGGGGCGAGAGATGGAACCAGCCTGCGCTGACCATCGTATCCCCAGCTTGCTGTGCGAAGGCGGCCCCCGATGCCGTCAGCATAGCCGCGGCAGCAATCGTCAAATGCTTCAACTTCATCGATTTCGTCTCCTGCTCAAGATTCTTTATTGTCGAGAATTTCGTTAAATGAAATTCAGGGCCATTATGCCGACCGTGCAAATTCGCGGATAGCGCGACTCTGGAGGTGTCGCTCTAAAGGTGTTGTATCCGCGCATCGACCTATGGAATGCCCTTAGAAAAAAGCGCTGGACGAAAGAAAAGCGTGCCCTTATACGTCAAGCACGCTTTCGGAAATAACTGCGGAGTCCGATATTCTGGCCGCAACTAGCGGAACGCAATTAGCGTCCCGCCAGCTGGGTTTAGAACTTGTAGCCGACCGATACGAAGGTCACAATCGGGTTGAGCTTGATTTCGGCATCGGACGACGAGAGTACCGTTCCGTCCTGCGCCTTGATTTTGATGTTCGCAGTGGTTTTGAGCGGCAGGTAGGAGACCGACGCGCTGGCAACCCAGTGCTTGTCGAATGCATAAGAAACACCGGCGTTGAAAACCGGTTGCCACGACGCCGACGATTTGGCTTCGACCGTCGTCGGCCCGTTATGTCCGGAAGTAAAAGACAGCACACTGCCGAAATTCTGATTCAGCGCCGCTTCAAAATTCGGATTGAGGCTGACGTTCGTGAAGAACGTATAACTCACACCGACACCCAGAAAAGGGCGCCACGTCGAATTGGCTTGTCCAAAGTAGTACTGCAGCACGAGCGCCGGGCTCCACTGGCGCACACTTTGCACAATCGGGTTGTTTTGCGCCGCGCCGAGGTCGATACTCGTGAGCGCGCCGGCCAGTCCCGGTGGCGCAATCACGCCTTGTCCGGTGAGCTTGAACTTGGCTGGCACGCCGGCCACGGTCTGCAAGGCGATGTTGTCGGTAAAGAAGTGCGTGATGACGAGCCCGAGAGTGTCGGCGTTGCTGACCTTCGCGCCGCTGCCGGGTGAAGTAAAGTTCGATGGCACGAGCGTGGGGGTGAGGCCCTCCTGAGTGACGCTGGTGGTCATCGGTTTGCTGGAGTCCTGCGGGGCGATGTGGAACCAGCCGAGGTTGACGACGTTATCGCCTGCTTGTTGTGCACTGGCGCTGGTGGACGCCAGGGAAATGCCGAGTCCGAGCGCGCATAAGCACGCCGCGGACCGATAGGTCCGAGTTGTCATTTGTCTTTCCTCCCAAGATTATTTATTTATTTTTCGATGCATTATGCGCTTGGGATTTCGGTGCGCAATCGTCGGATCTAGAACTTTTGTACGAATCAACGGGGTTTAGCTAGATATCAGTATTTAAAGAGATTTTTCATGTTGAAACTCTCTCGCAAATCGTGATGTCCAGCTTTAAAGCATTACATTTGAATCAGCATGGCCCGATTACCGAGACTCTTCATTCCGCGTCAGCCGCAGCACGTGATTCTGCGGGGCAATAACCGACAGGCTATCTTCGTCGACGACGAGGACCGGCGCGTGTTCCACGACCGTCTGCGCGACGCCGCACGTGCCAACGGCCTGGCCATCCACGCCTGGTGCATGATGCCGAATCATCTGCATCTGGTCGCGACGCCCTCCGACGAGCGAAGTCTGCCCGCCACGTTGCAGGCGGTTGGCCGCTATTACGTGCTTTATTTCAACCGACGCCATCAGCGCACGGGCACGTTGTGGGAGGGCCGATATCGCGCCACGGTGATCGAGGCGGAGCACTATCTGTTACTCGCTAGCCGCTATGTCGAGCTCAATCCCGTTCGTGCCGGTCTGGTCGACGCCCCGGGTAATTACCTGTGGTCGAGTTACAACCATCACGTCGGTTTGACGGTCGATAGCCTCGTGACGGACCACGCGCTCTATTGGGAATTGGGCAACACGCCGTTCGAGCGTCAGCGCGCTTACGCGGAGGGGTTCTCGATCCCCCTGCCAGCGCATGAGGTCGACGCACTGCGTACAGCGACGCAGAAGGGATGGCTGCTCGGCGGTCCCGAATATCAGGCGAGAATGTCGCTCGCCGCGAATCGCCGGGTGAGTCCACTCACGCGCGGGCGTCCCCGCAAACCGGCACCCAATGCCCCCTGACGCAAGAATCCGACAGGCCGGTTCCGGCCTGTCGTTCCCCCAGTAAGCTCTCCAAGCGGTTGAAATTAAAGATTTTTCTGTCAAATCTTCGTCGCATGAAATCCATCTGACCCCAATAAAATCAAGCCTTCTTTTGGTGCGGTTTTTAATTGGAATCTGACCCCATTAAATTCTTTTGTCATTGTGAATTTCATGGCGTATATTCCAACTTCGGCCGATTGGTGCGATGCGGAAAACCGTGCGCGCTGAGTCGGCGCCCTGTGGCGACGCCCGAGAACGACCTTCGACGCGTGCGAATCCGCAGTTCTGGCCCGCCCGGCCAACCCCACTTAACCCGGTCGACCGCGACGATCATGCGCGCGGCGGCCTCGCCAAGAGACGGTGTAACTCGTGGAAAAGAAACAGCAACCGATTGCGACGGCAGCAGCGCTGCCGGGTGAGGCGTACTTGGCGCCGGACGCACAGGGCATGTACGACCCGGCCAACGAACACGATGCCTGCGGCGTCGGCTTCGTGGCACACATCAAGGGCGTGAAGAGCCACGCCATCGTCGAACAGGGTCTGAAGATTCTCGAGAACCTGGATCACCGGGGCGCTGTGGGCGCCGACCCGCTGATGGGCGACGGCGCAGGCATCCTGCTCCAGATCCCCGACCAGTTCTATCGCGAAGAGATGGCCAAGCAGGGCGTGACGTTGCCGCCGGCTGGCGAATACGGCGTCGGCATGATCTTCCTGCCGAAGGAACACGCGTCGCGTCTGGCCTGCGAACAGGAACTCGAGCGCACCGTGAAGGCAGAAGGTCAGGTCGTGCTGGGCTGGCGCGATGTCGCGATCGATCGCGACATGCCGATGTCGCCCAACGTGAAGGCCACCGAGCCGATCATCCGTCAGATCTTCATCGGTCGCGGTCAGGACATCATGGTGACGGACGCCCTCGAGCGTAAGCTGTACGTCATCCGCAAGACCGCCAGCCACCGCATTCAGGCGCTCAAGCTCAAGCACGGCAAGGAATACTTCGTGCCGTCGATGTCGGCGCGCACGATCGTCTACAAGGGGCTGCTGCTGTGCGATCAGGTGGGCCGCTACTACCGCGACCTGGCCGATCCGCGCACCGTCTCGGCACTCGCGCTCGTTCACCAGCGTTTCTCGACGAACACGTTCCCCGCATGGGAACTGGCGCACCCGTACCGCATGGTCGCGCACAACGGTGAAATCAACACCGTGAAGGGCAACGTCAACTGGATCAACGCCCGCACGGGTGCGATCTCGTCGGCCGTGCTCGGCAACGATCTGCAAAAGCTGTGGCCGCTGATCTACCCGGGCCAGTCGGATACGGCATCGTTCGACAACTGCCTCGAAATGCTCACGATGGCCGGCTACCCGCTCGCCCACGCCGTGATGATGATGATCCCGGAAGCCTGGGAACAGCACACGCTGATGGACGAGAACCGCCGCGCGTTCTACGAGTATCACGCTGCGATGATGGAGCCGTGGGACGGCCCCGCCGCCATCGCGTTCACCGACGGCCGTCAGATCGGCGCGACGCTCGACCGTAACGGTCTGCGTCCGGCGCGCTTCGTGATCACGGACGACGACGTCGTCATCCTGGCCTCGGAGTCGGGCGTGTTGCCGATCCCCGAGTCGAAGATCGTCAAGAAGTGGCGTCTGCAGCCGGGCAAGATGTTCCTGATCGACATGGATCAGGGGCGCATCATCGACGACAAGGAACTCAAGGACAACCTCGCCAACGCGAAGCCGTACAAGAGCTGGATCGACGCCGTGCGCATCAAGCTCGACGAGATCGATTCCAAGGTCGAGGAAGCCGGTGTGCATCACGACACGGCCACGCCGCTGCTCGATCTGCAACAGGCGTTCGGCTACACGCAGGAAGACGTGAAGTTGCTGATGACGCCGATGGCGATCAACGGCGAAGAAGCCACGGGCTCGATGGGCAACGACAGCCCGCTCGCGGTCATGAGCAACAAGAACAAGACGCTCTATCACTACTTCCGTCAGTTGTTCGCGCAGGTGACGAACCCGCCGATCGACCCGATCCGCGAAAACATGGTGATGTCGCTGGTGTCGTTCATCGGCCCGAAGCCGAACCTGCTCGACACGAACAACATCAACCCGCCGATGCGTCTCGAAGTGTCGCAGCCGGTGCTGGACTTCAAGGAAATCTCGAAGATCCGTCACATCGACAAGTACACCGGCGGCAAATTCCGTTCGTACGAGTTGAACATCTGCTACCCGGTCGCATGGGGCAAGGAAGGTATCGAAGCGCGCCTCGCATCGCTGTGCGCGGAAGCCGTCGACGCCGTGAAGTCGGGCTACAACATCCTCATCGTCTCGGACCGTCTGACAAACCGCGAACAAGTCGCCATGCCTGCGTTGCTCGCCACGTCGGCTGTGCACCAGCATCTGGTTGCTCAGGGTCTGCGTACGAGCACGGGTCTCGTGGTCGAAACGGGTTCGGCACGTGAAGTGCACCACTTCGCATTGCTCGCGGGCTACGGCGCGGAAGCCGTTCACCCGTACCTCGCGATGGAAACGCTCGCGCAGATCGCTCGCAAGCAAGGCGGCGACCTGACGCCCGAGAAGGCCATCAAGCACTTCGTGAAGGCCATCGGCAAGGGCCTGCACAAGGTCATGTCGAAGATGGGTATCTCGACGTACATGTCGTACACGGGTGCACAGATTTTCGAAGCGATCGGTCTGTCGCAGGACCTGATTCAGAAGTACTTCCAGGGCACGGCGTCGAACGTCGGCGGTATCGGCATCTTCGAAGTGGCCGAAGAGGCGGTGCGTCTGCATCGCGACGCATTTGGCGACAACCCGGTGCTTGCGAACATGCTCGACGCCGGTGGCGAGTACGCGTTCCGCATCCGCGGTGAAGACCACATGTGGTCGCCGGACGCCATCGCCAAGCTCCAGCATTCGACCCGCTCGAACTCGTACCAGACGTACAAGGAATACGCGAACCTCATCAACGACCAGAGCAAGCGTCACATGACGCTGCGCGGTCTGTTCGAGTTCCGCGTCGATCCGCAACGCGCGATCCCGCTCGATCAGGTGGAATCGGCGAAGGACATCGTCACGCGTTTCGCCACGGGTGCCATGTCGCTCGGTTCGATCTCGACCGAAGCGCACGCCACGCTGGCCGTTGCCATGAACCGTATCGGCGGCAAGTCGAACACGGGTGAAGGCGGCGAAGACCCGCGTCGTTATCGCAACGAACTCAAGGGCATTCCGATCAAGAAGGGCGAATCGCTCGCCTCGATCGTGGGCCGCGACGTCATCGAGACCGATATCGAACTGCAAGACGGCGACTCGCTGCGCTCGAAGATCAAGCAGGTCGCGTCGGGCCGCTTCGGCGTGACGGCGGACTATCTGGTCTCTGCCGATCAGATTCAGATCAAGATGGCGCAGGGCGCGAAGCCGGGCGAAGGCGGTCAGTTGCCGGGTCACAAGGTGACCGAGTACATCGGCAAGCTGCGTTACTCGGTGCCGGGCGTGGGTCTGATCTCGCCGCCGCCGCACCATGACATCTACTCGATCGAAGATCTGGCACAGCTCATTCACGATCTGAAGAACGTGAACGCGTCGTCGTCGATTTCGGTGAAGCTCGTGTCGGAAGTCGGCGTGGGCACGGTGGCCGCCGGTGTCGCGAAGGCCAAGGCCGATCACGTGGTGATCGCCGGTCACGACGGCGGCACGGGTGCATCGCCGCTGTCGTCGGTGAAGTACGCCGGAACGCCTTGGGAACTGGGCCTGGCCGAGACGCAACAGACGCTGGTGCTCAACCGCCTGCGTGGTCGTATCCGCGTGCAGGCCGACGGTCAGATGAAGACGGGCCGCGACGTGGTGATCGGCGCGCTGCTCGGCGCAGACGAATTCGGCTTCGCGACGGCACCGCTCGTCGTCGAGGGCTGCATCATGATGCGCAAGTGCCATCTGAACACCTGCCCGGTCGGCGTCGCGACGCAAGATCCGGTGCTGCGCAAGAAATTCCAGGGCAAGCCGGAACACGTCGTCAATTACTTCTTCTTCGTGGCCGAGGAAGTGCGCGAAATCATGGCGCAACTGGGCATCGCGAAGTTCGACGACCTGATCGGTCGCGCCGATCTGCTCAACACCAAGTCGGGTGTGGAGCACTGGAAGGCGAAGGGACTCGATTTCAGCCGCATCTTCCACCTGCCGGAAATGGAAGCCGACGTGCCGCGTCTGCATGTCGAGACGCAAGACCACGGTCTGGCCGGTGCACTCGATCACGCGCTGATCGAGAAAGCGATGCCGGCGCTGGAGAAGGGCGAGCACGTCTCGTTCATCCAGCCGGTGCGTAACCGTAACCGTACGGTCGGCGCGATGCTCTCGGGCGAAGTGGCCAAGCGTTACGGTCACGAAGGTCTGCCGCAAGACACGATCCACGTGCAACTCAAGGGCACGGCGGGTCAGAGCTTCGGTGCGTTCCTCGCACGCGGCATCACGCTGGACCTCGTGGGCGACGGTAACGACTACGTCGGCAAGGGTCTGTCGGGCGGCCGCATCATCGTGCGTCCGACCAACGACTTCCGCGGCAATGCCGAAGACAACATCATCGTGGGTAACACCGTGATGATCGGCGCCATCGAAGGCGAAGCGTTCTTCAACGGCGTGGCCGGCGAGCGCTTCTGCGTGCGTAACTCGGGCGCGACGGCGGTCGTCGAAGGCACGGGCGACCACGGTTGCGAATACATGACGGGTGGCACGGTGGTCGTGCTGGGCGAGACCGGCCGTAACTTCTCGGCAGGTATGTCGGGCGGTGTGGCCTACGTGTACGACGCTGACGGCACGTTTGCCGCCAAGTGCAACACGGCGATGGTCGCGCTCGATCCGGTGCTGCCGCACGGCGAGCAGGAGCGTACGGTGAGCCAGGGTCTGTGGCATCGCGGCCAGACGGACGAGGCACAGCTGCGCGAGCTCATCGAGCGTCACTTCCAGTACACGGGCTCCACGCGTGCAAAGGCGCTGCTCGAAGACTGGGACGGCGCACGCCGCAAGTTCGTGAAGGTGTTCCCGAGCGAATACAAACGCGCGTTGGGCGAAATGGCCAAGGCGGGCGACAAACAAGCACTGGCGGCCTGAATCTGCTGGCGCGGTCACGCCGCGCGGGGTGAGGGCCCCGCAGGCGTGCCGCGCGCGGGTGAGGCACGGTAACCACAAAACTTTCCGACTGAAGAAACATGGGCAAGGTCACAGGTTTTCTCGAATTCGAGCGCCAGAGCGAGTCTTACGAAGCACCGCTGGCACGCGTGAAGCACTACAAGGAGTTCGTGCTCGCGCTCTCCGACGATCAGGCAAAGGTGCAGGGCGCACGCTGCATGGACTGCGGCATTCCGTTCTGCAACAACGGTTGCCCGGTCAACAACATCATTCCCGACTTCAACGATCTGGTGTATCGCCAGGACTGGAAGTCGGCCATCTCGGTCTTGCACTCGACCAATAACTTCCCGGAATTCACGGGACGTATCTGCCCCGCGCCGTGTGAAGCGGCCTGTACGCTGAACATCAACAGCGACGCAGTGGGCATCAAGTCGATCGAGCACGCGATCATCGACAAGGCCTGGAGCGAAGGCTGGGTCGAGCCGCAACCGGCGAAGCACAAGACCGGCAAGACGGTCGCCGTCGTCGGCTCCGGTCCCGCGGGCATGGCGGTCGCGCAGCAACTCGCGCGCGTCGGCCACGACGTCACCGTGTTCGAGAAGAACGATCGCGTGGGCGGCCTACTGCGTTACGGCATCCCCGACTTCAAGCTGGAGAAGTGGCTGATCGATCGCCGCATGCGCCAGATGGAAGCCGAAGGCGTGACGTTCCGCACTGGCGTCTACGTGGGCAAAGAGGCCCCCGAAGCGCACATCAACAACTTCTCGAAAGAGACGATCACGCCGGACCAGTTGCAGGCGCAGTTTGATGCCGTGGTCATCGCAGGCGGTGCGGAACAGCCGCGCGATCTGCCGGTGCCGGGCCGCGAGCTCGAAGGCATCCATTACGCGATGGAATTCCTGCCGCAGCAAAACAAGGTCAACGCGGGCGACAAGCTGGCGAACCAGATGCTGGCGACGGGCAAGAACGTGATCGTGATCGGCGGTGGCGACACCGGCTCGGATTGCGTGGGCACGTCGAACCGTCACGGCGCGAAGGCGGTCACGCAGTTCGAACTGCTGCCGCAACCGCCGGAGCAGGAAAACAAGCCGATGGTGTGGCCGTACTGGCCGACCAAGCTGCGCACGTCGTCGAGCCACGAAGAGGGCTGCGAGCGCGACTGGTCGGTGGCCACGAAGCGCTTCGAAGGCAAGAACGGCAAGGTCGAAAAGCTGATCGCCGTGCGTCTCGAATGGAAGGACGGCAAGATGCAGGAAGTGCCGGGCTCGGAGTTCGAACTGAAGGCCGACCTCGTGCTGCTCGCGATGGGCTTCGTCTCGCCGCTGCAAACGGTGCTCGACGCGTTCGGCGTGGACAAGGATGCGCGCGGCAACGTGCGTGCCTCGACCGAAGGCGAGCGCGCCTACACGACGAACCTGCCGAAGGTGTTCGCGGCCGGCGATGTGCGTCGCGGTCAGTCGCTGGTGGTGTGGGCGATTCGCGAAGGCCGTCAGTGCGCCCGTGCCGTGGACGAGTTCCTGATGGGCCATTCGGAACTGCCGCGCTAAGTCTGACTAAGTTGCGTAGGTTGGATCGGCGCACCTTCGGGTGCGCGCAGGTGTATGCCTGCCAAAACCACAAATACGGGGTGGTTGTGATTTGAGAGGAGGGGGCGCGGAGGTAGGCATCTGCGTCACTGTGAAGAAGCCGTCCGGATGGAAACGTCCGGGCGGTTTTTTCTTGCCTGTTCCTCCTGCGCGGCCTGCGGTCCGTTGCGATCCCGCCAGTCGCCGAAATTCTGTAGGTGGCTAAATATAAGACGTCGTATAACAAGACGTCATTTGCGCACATTCACATGTGGGATAACTCTCCCAACATGTGCAAACTTCAATACTGATAAGGCTTGTAGCGCTGCGATGGTGAATCCGTCGAAAGACTAGGGATTATCCGTAAACCGCGTAATCTTTCATTGTCATCGTACATCGTCTCACGTAGGATGCCTCTCCAAGCAAGCGTGATGCTTGCCATAAAAATATCCACGGAAGAGAGACAACCATCATGGCACTGAAGATCAAAGGCCTGCGCTGGTGGATGATCGGACTGCTGACGCTCGGCACCGTCATGAACTACCTCGCACGCAGCTCGCTTGCCGTAGCCGCCCCCACGGTGATGAAGGATCTCCACATCACGACTCAGCAGTACGGCTGGATCACGGGCGCATTCCTTGTGTTGTATCCGATCGGTGCCCCCATCACCGGCTATCTGATGGACCGTATCGGCCTGCGTCTGGGCTTCCTGCTGTGCGGTGTGATGTGGTCGGTGGTGTGCATGCTGCACGGTCTGGCCGACGGCTGGGTCGGGCTGTTTGTGCTGCGCGGTCTGCTGGGTCTTGCCGAAGCGTCGTTCATCCCGGCGGGCATGCGTGCCGCTGCGTTCTGGTTCCCGTCGAAGGAGCGCGCGCTCGCGGCGGGCATCTTCAACATCGGCACGTCCATCGGTGCGATCCTCGCGCCGCCGCTGATCGCGTGGTCGATCCTGCGCTACAACTGGGAGACGGCATTCGTCATCGCCGGTGCGCTCGGTCTCGTGTGGGGCGTGCTGTGGTTCGTGTTCTATCGTCACCCGACCGATCACCCGGCGCTCTCGCAGGCCGAGTCCGATTACATCAACGAAGGCCGTGTGGTCGACGCTGCCGCCGATGCCCGCAAGCCGAACCTCGGCTCGATCCTGCGTCAGCGCAACTTCTGGGGTATCGCGCTGCCGCGCTTCTTTGCCGATCCGGTGTGGGGCACGATCGTGTTCTGGATGCCGTTGTACCTCAATCAGGCACGCGGTTTCGATCTGAAGACGATCGCCGCGACCGCGTGGCTGCCGTTCGTCGCGGCCGATATCGGGTGCCTGATGGGCGGCACGGTATCGGTGTGGCTGAACAAGCACTTCAAGATCACGATCTTCAACGGCAAGCGTGTCGTGTTCACCATCGGCGCGATCATCATGACGGCGATGTGCGGTGTGGGCTTCGTGAAAGATCCGATGATGGCGATCTTCCTGTTGTGCCTCGGCGGCTTCGCGCACCAGACGCTCTCCGTCACCGTGATCTCGATGTCGGCCGACCTGTTCCAGCGCAACGAAGTGGCGACGGTCACCGGTCTGGCGGGGCTGTCCGCCGGGATCGGCAACCTGCTCTTCACGCTGGTGATCGGCACGTTCGTGACGGCGGTCGGCTACGCGCCGTTCTTCGTGGCGCTGGGGCTGGGCGATCTGATCGGCGCGGTGATTCTGTGGACGGTGGTCAAGCCGCACATCACGGGCACGGCCACGCCGTCGCCGGTACAGACACGCAAGGGCGCTGGCATCGAGGTCAACCGGACTGCCAATGCGTAGCCAGCGAGACGTTTGAAGATTTAGCGTACGCCGCGCTGCACACTCCCCCTTGGGTGTGCGGCGCGGCGTCGGTTTTGTTGTACCGATGAATCAGGAACAATAAGGATCACTATGAGCCAGCCTTCCGGCAAACCCTTCCGTCGTCTTCTGCTGACTGGAGCAGCGGGCAACCTTGGCAAACAACTGCGCGGCAAGCTCGCGGAGTGGGCGGACATCGTGCGCGTAAGCGACATCGTGCCGATCACCGACACTGCGGCGCACGAAGAGTCGATGCAGGTCGACCTCGCCGACCGTGCGGCCGTGCATGCGCTGCTCGAAGGCGTCGATGCGCTGGTGCACCTCGGCGGCGTGTCCGTCGAAGCGCCGTTCGACGACATCCTGCAAGCGAACATCCTCGGTCTGTACAACGTCTACAGCGCCGCGCAGAAGCAAGGCGTGAAGCGCATCGTCTACGCCAGCTCGAACCACGCCGTCGGCTTCCATCCCGTGACGGAAGTGCTCGACGTCGACGCCCCGCATCGCCCGGACGGCATGTACGGCATTTCGAAGTGCTTCGGCGAAGACCTTTCGCGCTACTACTTCGACCGCTTCGGCCTCGAGACCGTGTGTCTTCGCATCGGCTCGTCGTTCGAGCAGCCGAAGAATCCGCGCATGATGGTGACGTATCTGAGCTACCGCGACTTTGTCGAACTCGTGCGTTGCTCGCTATTCACGAATCGCGTCGGCCACGCGATCGTTTACGGCGTGTCGGATAACCCGACGCTGTGGGTCGACAACACCAAGGCGGCATTCCTCGGCTTCCGTCCGCAAGACAGTTCGGCCGAGTTCGCCGGTCTGTTCCCGGCCAAAGCGCCCGATCCGCAAATGGACGACTGGACGCAACGCTTCCAGGGCGGCCCGTTCGTGTTGATGGGGCCGATGGAGCCGAAGGCGTGAGTGTGGCCGGAGTCTCCATCGAACGGCTGGAGCCGTCGCGCGAGACACCTCACGCGGTCGGCGAAAGCCCGCTCTGGCGTGCCGACGAACAGGCGCTCTACTGGGTCGACATCCCGGCAAAGCAACTGCATCGCGTGACACCCGCCGACGGCGAACACCGTCAGTGGACGTTCCCCGAGCAGGTCGCGTGCTTCTCGTTCGACACGGCGGGCACGTTGCTCGCCGCGTGTGAGACGGGGGTGTTCGCGGTACGGCTGGGTGCGCCAGGCGACGTGGCCGCGTCAGCGTGGACGCGTCTGGCTGCCCCCGAATTTCCGGCCTCGGGCATGCGTTTCAACGATGGACGTTGCGACCGTCAGGGCCGCTTCTGGGCGGGCACGATGGTGGCGGATATGTCGCTCGCGAGCGACGCCGGATCGCTCTATCGCTTCGATGCAAAGGACGGACTGTCCGCGCCGCTCGTTGATGGACTCGTCACACAGAACGGTCTAGGCTTCTCGCCAGACAGCCGCACGATGTATCTGAGCGATTCGCATCCGACGGTGCGTCGCGTGTGGGCGTTCGATTTCGATGCCGACAGCGGCGCGATTCGCAACCGGCGTCTGTTCGTCGACATGAACCAGTACCCGGGGCGCCCCGATGGCGCAGCCGTCGACGCCGACGGGTGTTACTGGACGTGCGCCAACGACGGCAGCCGGTTGCTGCGCTTCACACCGGTGGGTGTGCTGGACCGTGAGATCGTGTTGCCAGTGTCGAAGCCGTCGATGTGTGCGTTCGGCGGACGCGATTTCGACACGTTGTTCGTCACGTCGATTCGTCCCGGCACGAACGCGAACGAACACGACGGTCACGTCTTCGCCGTGCGATGCGGCGTGCAAGGATTACCGGAAGTGCCGTATTCGGGCGAGGTGGACGCGCGGCCGGTAGCAAGGGTGTAGGCGGGGGTACGAAGGTGGCGACGCCGCGCGGTAGTGCATAAGCGGCGCGCACTGAAGCGGTTCCGGGTTGGCTGGCTTACACAATGGCCATCCGGTGAGGCGGCGGGACGTCGGAGCGATCGTGGTGTTCGATCCGGCGTCCCGTTTTGCCATGCTGATGCTTAATGCACGAAATCGGTCGAGACGAGCGACTTGCCGCGCGTCTCGGGCAGCAGCAACGCGCACACGACGACGAGCAGATAGCCGCCGCCCGCGACCATCCCGATGGCCTTCACGAGCGAACCGGTCTGCGCGAGCGTGCCCACTGCGATGGGGAAGAACGATCCGATGCCGCGCCCGAGGTTGTAGCAGAAGCCCTGACCCGAGCCGCGAATGTGGTTCGGATACAGCTCCGTGAGATACGCACCGATGCCCGCGAAAATGCCCTGCACGACGATGCCCAGCGGGAAGCCGAGCATCAGCATGGCACTGTCGGTGATCGGCAGCATCGTGTAGACCATCCCGAGCACGAACGATGCGATGGCGAAGAAGATGAATGCGCCACGGCGTCCGAGCTTGTCCGAGAGAATCGCGCCGACGATATAGCCCACGAACGAGCCGACGATCAGCACGATCAGGTAAGCGCTCGTGTTGAACACCGACAAGCCGCGTACCGTCTTCAGATACGTCGGCAGCCACGTCGTGATCGCGTAATAACCGCCGAGCATGCCGGTGCACAGCAGACTGCCGAGGATCGTCGTCTTCAGATGCGCGGGGGCGAAGATCTGCGTGAAGTTGCTCTGTAACTGACCTTCGGCGATCTTGCGTCGCGTTTGCGTGAAGATCTCCGGGTCCGACACGTTGCGACGCACATACGTGATCCACACCGCAGGCAGAATCCCGATCCAGAAGCACGCACGCCATGCGTAGCCTTCATCGAGCACTGCAAAGAAGAACCAGTACAGCAGCGCGGCGGCGGCCCAGCCGACCGACCAGCTACTCTGCACAGTGCCGACTGCTTTCGCGCGATGCTGCGGCGAGCGAATCATCTCGCCCATCATCATCGTGACGACGGTCCACTCGCCGCCGAAGCCGATGCCCTGCAACGTGCGCGTCACGAGCAACTGCCAGAACGAATTCGTGAAGCCCGAGAGAAACGTGAACAGGCAGAAGGTGGCAATCGTCCATTGCAGCACGCGCACGCGGCCATAGCGATCCGCAAGAATGCCCGCGAGCCATCCGCCGACGGCCGACGAGATGAGCGAGCTGGTCGCGATCATGCCCGCCTCGCCCTTCGTCATGCCCCACGCGGCAATGAGTGTGGGGATCAGGAACGAATAGATCATGAAGTCGAACGCGTCGACGGCATAGCCGCCAAAGCCCGCATACAGGGCCTTGCGCTCCTTCGTGTTGAGTTCTTGGAACCAGGAAAAAAACGCCATGAAGACTCCTCGGTGGATCGTGTGCTTGTCGTTATGTGTGCGACGTGTGGTTGTTGTGTATCGATGTCGGGCATCGATGGTCGGGTCCACGTCTGACCCGGTGATCGGTGGATTCTCGGCGCCGTATCAGAGTGTCAGGCCGCCATCGACATGAATCACCTGGCCGGTGATTTGCCGTGCGTGCGGTCCGAGCAGGAAGACGGCAAGGGCGGCGATGTCGTCGGGCTCGCAGAGGCGTCCGGTTGGTGTGGCGTCGGCCGCGCGCTGCCATGCGGCCGGATCGATGGCCGAGTGGCCGCTGTCCTTGCGCGTGTAGCCGGGCGCAACGCAATTGATCGTCACCCCTGCGCGGGCGTACTCGGCGGCGGCGCTTTTCGCCAACGCTTCGATGGCCGCCTTGGCGGCGGCAGTCGCCGGGAATCCCGGTTGGTTCGGCGCGAAGCGATGCGCTACGAACGAGCTGACGGCGACCACGCTGCCTTGCGACGAACGTTGGAGATCGGGCAGCGCGTGACGCAGCAACGCGGCGAATGCGCCGGGCATGGCGGCGAGCGTGCGTGCGAAGGCCTCGTCGTCTATATCGGTCAGTGACTGACGCGTGGCGAAGCCCGCGTTGCTCACGATCTGATCGACCGGGCCGAAGGCGTCATGCGCGGCGTCGACGAGTCGCGCGGCGGACTGCGCGTGCGTCAGATCGCCGAACCATGTGGCGCACTGCGCACCGGCGTCTTCGCATGCGCGACGTACCTCAGTGAGCCGCGCCTGACTGACATCGGACGCGCCGCGTGTGTGCAGCAGCAAGCGTGTGTCAGGAGAGGCGAGACGGCGGGCGATGGCCGCGCCGATGCCGGACGCGGCGCCGGTGACGACAACGGTGCGTCCGTCGCGCTGAGAGGAATTCGGCGACAGGCCGGACGAGGAATCTGAAGGAATCACGATGAGCCCGGAGATAGCCTGAAGGGGTGCTCGTGATTATGCCAAACCGTCTCGGTGCCGGGACAGCCGCGTCAATATTATTTACGAAGTGAACAAAGTGGAGGAATCGCCCGGTGGGAATGGTACGGGGCGACGTGAGATCTGCCGCCCCTACGTCGTCACTATGCCGTCACCATGCCGCGCCGACTACCCGAGGCGGATCGATCTCAGTCGCCGCGTGCAACGTCATCGTGTGCTGATGGAAGCGGGCCAGCGTGTCGCGGTGGGCCACGCTGACGATGGCCGTGTCGGGCAGTTGCGCGTGCAGTGCGTCGTACACGGCTTCTTCGGTTTCGACATCGAGCGCGCTCGTCGCTTCGTCCAGAAACAGGAAGTCGGGCTTTTGCAGCAGTGCGCGCGCGGCCGCCAGTCGCTGTTGCTCGCCGCCGGAAAGACGTCGCGCCCAATGCGCCGAGGTCAGCAGGTCGTCGCCGTATTGTCCGAGGTTCACGGCGTTCAGGGCGTCGCGGCACTCGGCATCGGTGAACGTGTCGGGCGACGACGGGAACGCGAGTGCGGCCTTGAGCGTGTCGATGGGCAGATAGCTTTGCTGCGAGAGGAACAGCACGCGGGCGTTGGCGGGGACTTCGATGCGTCCGCTGCCGAACGGCCAGAGACCGGCAAGGGCGCGCAGCATGGTGCTCTTGCCGCAACCGGAGCGGCCGCGCACCAGCCAGCGCGAGCCGGGCGCGAAGGCGAACGACCCGGCGGCCGTAAGCGGCGCGCCGTTCGGTAGCGACAGCCGCAGGTCGGCGGCGGTGTAGGCAGGGGCGTCACTGGCCGTCACCACGGCGATGCCGCCCTGAGGGTGCGGTGTGGCGTCGATGACGCGTGTGAATTCGCGCAGACGGTTGATCGTTGCCTTCCAGTCGGCCAGCGTCGAAAAGCTATTCACGAACCAGGAGAAACCGTCGCTCACTTGCCCGAAGGCATCGATGATTCGCATCAGCACGCCCAGCGTGAACGCGCCTGCGAAGTAGCGGGGTGCTGCTGCCATGATCGGAAAGACGATGGCGATCTGCGCGTAGATCGAGTTCGCGAAGATCAGGCGTTTCGTCACGACCATGATCTGCCACCAGTTGTCGCGCACCGCGCCGAACGCCGACTTCAGACGCGATAACTCCGCGCCCTCGCCACGATAGAGCGCGACCTGCTCGGCCGATTCACGCAGTCGCACCAGCAGAAAACGAAAGTCGGCTTCGACCTGTTGCTGCCGGTAGCTGAGTCCGACGAGCGGGCGGCCGACTTTGAAGATCAGGAATGAACCGACGATGGCGTACAGCGCGGCGACCCACACCATGTAGCCTGGAATCGTCACGTTCATCCCCGCCAGCACGAAGGACACCGCGCCCGAGATCGTCCACAGAATCGTGATGAAGGAGAACAGCGAGACGAGCGTCGTCAACAAGTCGAGCGACAGCGCGAGCGACGAACTGACGAGCGTGCGGATGTCTTCCGAAATGCGCTGGTCGGGGTTGTCGGCGAGGTGATCGCGTTCGATGCGGTAGTAAGCGCGATGCGCGAACCACTTCGTGAGGTTCGCGTCCGTCACCCACTGACGCCAGCGGATCTCCAGCATCTGACGGAAGTAAGTGCGGAAGGTCGCAATGATGATGAAGCTGAACGCCAGCACCGCGAACTCTGCGAGCGACGACTTGAAGACCGGCCAGTTGCGCTTGTCGAGCGCGTCGTAAAAGCTGGCGTTCCACGCGTTGAGCCGCACGTTGATGAACACGACGGCGAGGTTCAGGGCGATCACGAGCGCGAGCAGGCGTCGACCCTCCCAGCGCTTCTCCGAGACCCAGTAGGGACGGATCAGTTGCCAGGCGGTGGGATGTTTGGGTGGTTTAGGCGGTGGTGCGGCGGTGTCGCCCGAGGGTTGCGGGGCGTGTGGCGTGTGGGTCGGCGTGTTGGCCATGATCGTCGGGCGGCGCGGCCGCAGTGGGGCAACGTTGTTATCTATACGTTTCGCACATATGGCCCATTTGACCGCAGTTCCCGATGGTGCGTTGCACGATTTACGGCCTGAGCCGCGCGTGACGGGGATTTTCAGTTTACGGACCGTTACAAGCGGCCGGAATCAGGGACGGGAGATCTCAAAAAACGAGACGCGACGAGCGTGCAATCGCCCGGGAAGCCTGCTTGCACGGGCGTTGGCATCTATGTTGTAATGGCTCCGGGCGAAACAGGGGTGCTCCGTAATTGGCGTAGTCACGTCAAAGAAGTCACGGGGCTGAGAGAGACCCTTTGCACCCGACCCGGGTAATACCGGCGTGGGAAGTTTCCGACTCCTCCATTGGGGTAAGGTGGCCATCACCGTTTCGTCCTTTTGCTTTCATGAGGAAAGGGCCCCATGCGTTGCCTTCCACAACATTCTTCGTATTCCCCTGAGTGCCTGCGCGCCGTGATGGCTTGCGCGGCAATGCGCGTATGAGCGCGACGGCTGCCATTTCCCCTTCGCGTTCGGCCGTGTCGCGTCCCGACATTGCCGTGCTGGGCGGCGGGCTGTCCGGCCGTCTGCTCGCGTGGCAACTGATTGGCGCCGGCGCGCGCGTGGCGCTTTACGAGCGGGGCGATGCCGATGGCTCGTCCGCCGCTGGCTGGGTCGCCGCCGCCATGCTCGCGCCGCTGGCCGAGGCCGCCGTGGCCGAGCCGAGCATCGTCGAGATGGGCGCGGTCGGACTTGAGCGCTGGCCTGCGCTGATCGACGGCCTTCCCGAACACGTCTTCTTCCAACGCAACGGCACGCTGGTCGTGTGGCATCAGCCCGACCGCGCCGAGGCCGTGATGTTCGACCGTCGCATGCGTGCGAATGCACCGCCCGAACTGCTGCGTGGCGGCGTCGAACGGATTTCGGGTGCACAACTGAAGGATGTGGAACCGGCGCTCGCCGGACGTTTCCAGGAAGGCTGGCTGCTGCCGAACGAAGGGCAACTGGATAACCGTCAGTTATTGCGTGCGCTGGCCGCAGGACTTGCGAAGGCGGGCGCGGACCTGCACTGGAACACCGAAATTGCCGAGGGCGAATATCCGGATGCCGGTCTGGTCATCGACTGTCGCGGACTGGGCGCACGCGAAGCGCTCACCCAGCTGCGCGGTGTGCGTGGCGAGGTGGTGCGCATTCACGCACCGGGAATCGGTCTGCGTCGCCCGGTGCGCCTGTTGCACCCGCGCTATCCGATCTACATCGCGCCCAAGGAAAACGATCTGTACGTGATCGGGGCGACCGAACTCGAATCGGAAGATATGTCGCCGATGACCGTGCGCTCGGCGCTCGAACTGCTCTCGGCGGCGCACTCGCTGAACCCGGCGTTCGGCGAGGCGCGCATCGTTGAGCTGAACGTCAATTGCCGCCCGGCGCTGCCCGACCATCTGCCGCGCGTGCAGTGGGACGGCGCACGGTTGCTGCGCGTGAACGGTCTGTACCGTCACGGCTATCTGCTCGCACCGGCGGTCACCGGCGAAGCGTGCGCGCTGGCGCAGGCATTGATGCAATCGAGGAGCGCGCCGTCGGGATCGGCGGACGCGTTCGACTGGGAGACGTGGCGAGCCAGCCGGCCGTGGCCGGAACTGTTTCGTCAGGCATGAGAGGAAGCGGTACGCAATGGACATCCATATCAATCAACAGATGCTGAGCGTGGCCGACACGGCGACGCTGGCCGAGGCGCTCGCCGCCTACGGCGCCAAGCCGCCTTTCGCGGCGGCAATCAACGGGCAATTCGTGCCCAAGACGCAATACGCCGCGCGCGCACTCGCGCAGGGCGACAAGATCGATGTCGTGCAACCGGTGGCCGGAGGCTGAAATGAACGCATTCACCGAATCGAACAACGTGGCCGCAAGCAGCACGCGTGATGCGCTCACGCTCTACGACACCCGCTTCGGCAGCCGCTTCCTGCTCGGCACGGCGCGTTATCCGTCGCTGCAAGCACTGAACGATTCCATCGACGCGGCGCGTCCGGGCATGGTGACGGTGGCATTGCGCCGTCAGCTCTCGGGCACCGGGGCGCAAGCATCGGAAGGTCATTTCTGGGACACGCTGCGCCGCCTTGCGGTGCCGGTGCTGCCCAATACGGCGGGTTGCCATTCAGTGCAGGAAGCGGTGACGACGGCGCAAATGGCGCGCGAAGTCTTCGAGACCGACTGGATCAAGCTCGAACTCATCGGCGACGACTACACGCTTCAGCCCGACCCGTTCGGTCTGGTGACGGCCGCCGAGCAACTGATTCGCGAGGGTTTCAAGGTCCTGCCGTACTGCACGGAAGATCTGGTGCTGTGCCGTCGACTGCTCGACGTCGGCTGTCAGGCGCTGATGCCGTGGGGTGCCCCGATCGGTACCGGCAAGGGCGTGATCAATCCGTACGGTCTGCGTCTGTTGCGCGACCGTCTGCCGGATACGCCGCTGATCGTCGACGCGGGCCTCGGTCTGCCGTCGCATGCCTGTCAGGTGATGGAGTGGGGCTACGACGGCGTGCTGCTCAATACCGCTGTCGCGCTTGCCGCGCAGCCGGTGGAGATGGCGGGTGCGTTCGCGGGAGCGATCAAGGCGGGACGCGCCGCATGGCTCGCGGGTCCGATGGCCGAGCGCGAGAGCGCCGAAGCCAGCACCCCGGTCGTGGGCGTGCCGTTCTGGCATCAGTCCGGTAGCTGACCCTTCCCGATTTCATGACCCACGGCCGCGCGAAGCGGGGCCGGATCAACAAGGATTTTTCATGACGACGCATGCTCGCGCCGCCGGGGCTGTGCCTATGCTGCACGTGCAATGCCTGCCCACCGACGCACCGCTCGCGGTGGCCTGGCAGCAGGCCGCCGACGCGATCCGCGCGCGCCTCGCACCGTGGCCGGACGAGTCGACATCGCCGCAATGGCGCCTGCACGCCGAGACACCGGTTAGTGCTGGGCAGGGCGATGTCGTCTGGTTGCCGCTCGTGCCTGAGCATGGACTGGGCACGGCGGCGTCCGTCCGCCTGGACGCGTGGCGCGCGAATGGCGCGGTCGTGCTTTGCTCGCATGCCCTCGCGCAGGGGCACGTGGAAGACACGCTGTACACGCCGGATGGCGTCTATCGTGTGGTGGGCGTCGACGATCCTGCATTCTTTCCTGCATTTGCCGCGTTTTTGGACTGCGGTTTCGCACCGCACGACGCGTTGGTGCTCGGCCGCGCATGGCGCACGAACGGCAGTCACGCGAGTACGGAAGACGTCGACACGCTGGGCGCATGGCCGACCGTGCTTGAGACGTTTCCCGCTGTGCTCGGTCAAGTGCCGTCGCCGGGGCGCTTTCCGGCGTGCCCGACGCGACTGGGTCTCTACCCGGTGCTGCCCGACGCCGATTGGTGCGAGCGGATGGCCGATCTTCAGGTCGGGACGGTTCAGTTGCGCATCAAGGACCCGGCGCATCCGGGGCTGCGCAGCGAGATCGAGCGCACGGTGGCGGCGGGTCGCCGAGTGACGCACGACAGCGCGTGGTTCATCAACGATCACTGGCGTGAGGCGGCGCAGGCCGCCGCCTACGGCGTGCATCTCGGTCAGGAAGACATGGCGGCGCTCTCGGCCGACGAAGTCGCGACGCTGCACGCGAGCGGCATGCGGCTGGGCATCAGCACGCACGGCTATTACGAGATTCTCGCGGCGCATCACTTCCGTCCAAGCTATCTGGCCGTCGGCGCAGTGTTTCCGACGACGACCAAGGTCATCGCCACCGCTCCGCAAGGGCTGGCGAAGCTGGCGCGTTACGTGAGGCTCATCGCGCCGCATTACCCGCTGGTGGCGATTGGCGGCATCGACGCGGCCAACCTGCCGCAGGTGCTCGAGACTGGCGTAGGATGCACGGCCGTCGTGCGCGCCGTGACGGAAGCGGAGGACGTGGCCGCAGCCGTGCGTTCGATGCAGAAGGAATTCGCGCGACGGCCGTGAGTTTGCTGTGCGCCGTTGGCGGTGGTTACAGTTCGCGCGTCATGAAGACTGCGCCATCGCCATAGCCCGCCAGTTTGGCGGCGATCTGCGGCGAGACGTCCACTGTGACCTGATACCCGAAGCGGGCCCAGAACCCCTGCGATTGCTGCACGGCCACCAATGCCGAGGCGCGCAGGCCGAGCGATTGCGCCGCCGACAACGCGGCGGCATAAAGCAGACCGGCCACGCCGGCGCCACGCGTGCGCGGCGCAAGCGCCATGTCGTGCACGTACCAGCAATCGGGGGCGTCCGGCAGCGCGTCGAGGACGGTGTCCAGCGGCGGCGGTGCGGTGAGATGCCAGGGGTGCGTGAACAGATAGCCCGCGATGCCTGCGTCCGTCGGCCCGGCCGGCTCAGCATCTGACGCATCCACCGCCACCCAGCAGGTCTGCGGCGATAACGCCAGACGCGAGGCGAGGGTGGCTTCCGATTCCAGCATCAGGTGGCCATATGCGAGGGCCTGCACCGTCAGCACGTGGGGAAGGTCGCCGGGTTGCATCGGACGAATCCGAAAGTCCGATGTCGCCGTAGACTGCGGCGCGACGGGGCGGAAAGTAGGAGGGGTAGCGGAGGACATCCCGAGGAACGATGACGAGGGCGAAACGTCGTATTGTAGCAACGGCGCAACACCGGCACGGGGCCAGAAGACGATAAGTCCTTGGTGGCGTTGGGTTTTTGCGGCGTTGCGGCTATTGGAACGTTATCGCAGCAATACGTCCGGGGCCTGTAGAATCCCGCGGGGCAGCGCCATTCCTTGCTTTCGCCGACCCGGCGTGGACGGCATCGATTGGTAAACCCCCCTATAATTGGCGTTTTGCGCCGCACTATAAGACCCGAAACGTGCCTACCCCGAATCCGGAAAATCTGCTCGAACTGCGCGACGTCAGCTTTGGTTATGGCGAACGTCTGGTGCTTTCGGGGCTGAATATGCGGTTTCCCCGCGGCAAGGTCATTGCGGTCATGGGGGGCTCCGGCTGCGGTAAAACGACCGTGCTGCGTCTGATCGGCGGTCTCGTGCACGCCAGTAAAGGTCAGGTCGATTTCGACGGGACCGATGTTTCCACGCTCGACCGCGACGGCTGGTACCGCTTGCGTCGCCGCATGGGCATGCTGTTCCAGTTCGGCGCGCTGTTTACCGACATGACCGTGTTCGAAAACGTGGCGTTTCCGCTGCGCGAACACACCCGTCTCGACGAAGACCTGATCCGTGACCTCGTGCTGATGAAGCTCAATGCTGTGGGCTTGCGTGGCGCACGCGACATGAAGCCTGCCGAGATCTCCGGCGGGATGGCACGCCGTGTGGCACTCGCCCGCACGATTGCGCTCGATCCGGACCTCGTCATGTACGACGAGCCGTTCACGGGTCTGGACCCGATCTCGATGGGGATTACGGCGAATCTGATCCGTAAGCTCAACGATGCGCTGGGCGCGACGTCGATCATCGTCTCGCACGATGTCGCCGAGACGTTCGCCATCGCCGACTACATCTACTTCATCAGCGAAGGCCGTATCGCCGCGGAGGGCGCGCCGGACGCGCTGCGCGCCTCGAACGACCCGACGGTGCGCCAGTTCATCGACGCCCAGCCGGACGGCCCCGTGAAATTCCAGTATCCCGCGCCGCCGCTCGCGGAAGACTTCGGTATCGGAGCGCGTGCATGATTACCACCATTGGCAGTTTTGTTCGCGGCCACGTCGAGCGCCTGGGTTACGGTGCGCGCATGTTCCTGCGCATGCTCGGATCGAGCGCCGCGCTGCTGCGCCGTCCGCGTCTGGTGACGGACCAGATTCACTTCGTCGGCAACTATTCGTTCGTTATCATCGCCGTCTCGGGCCTGTTCGTCGGTTTCGTGCTCGGCTTGCAAGGCTATTACACGCTCAACAAGTACGGCTCGGAGCAAGCGCTCGGTCTGCTCGTGGCGCTGTCGCTGGTGCGTGAGCTAGGACCGGTCGTCACGGCACTGCTGTTCGCCGGGCGTGCGGGCACGTCGCTCACCGCCGAGATCGGTCTGATGAAGGCGGGCGAGCAACTGACCGCCATGGAGATGATGGCGATCGATCCGATCGCGCGCGTGGTCGCACCGCGATTCTGGGCGGGCGTGATCGCCATGCCGATCCTCGCGGCGATCTTCTCTGCGGTCGGTATTTTCGGCGGTTACCTCGTCGGCGTCGAGATGATCGGCGTGGATTCCGGTGCGTTCTGGTCGCAGATGCAAGGCGGCGTGGACGTATGGGCGGACGTCGCGAACGGCGTCATCAAGAGCATCGTGTTCGGCATTGCCGTCACCTTCATCGCGCTGTATCAGGGCTTCGAAGCACAGCCGACGCCGGAAGGCGTGTCGCGTGCAACGACGCGTACGGTCGTGCAGGCATCGCTGGCCGTGCTCGGCCTCGACTTCCTGCTTACGGCACTCATGTTCAGCTAAGAGGCCGGCTCGCCTGCCAAGACATAGACAGACAGTTTGCGCACACTGACACAATGAAAAAACACCCTCTCGACTTCTGGGTCGGCCTGTTCGTGGTACTCGGCTTTGCCGCCCTCCTGTTCCTCGCGCTCAAAGCGGGCAACATGAGCTCGCTGTCGTTCTCGAATACTTATCCGGTCACGGTGCGGTTCGACAACATCGGCGGTCTCAAGCCGCGTGCGGCGGTCAAGAGCGCTGGCGTGGTGGTGGGGCGCGTGGCGTCGATCAAGTTCGACGACAAGCGTTATCTGGCCGACGTCACGCTCAATCTGGATTCGCAGTACCAGTTCCCGAAGGACTCGTCGGCGAAGATTCTGACGTCGGGCCTGCTCGGCGAGCAATACATCGGACTTGAGCCGGGGGGTGATGATCAGATGCTCAAGGGCGGTGATACGATCACGCTCACGCAGTCTGCCATCGTGCTGGAAAACCTGATTGGCCAGTTCCTGTACAACAAGGCAGCAGATGCCGGCGGCGCCCAGGCGGGCGGCGCATCGGCAGCACCGGCGGCAGCGCCGGCGGCTGGGGCAGCACCGGTAACCCAAGGAAAATAAGAGAAAATGACCAGCTTCCGTACTTCGGCAGTGTTGGCCGCTGGCGCGTTGGCGCTGGCAGGCTGTGCCACTGTCACGAACCCCAACCCCGCTGACCCCATCGAAGGTTTCAACCGTTCGATGTACAAGTTCAACGACACGCTCGACAAGGCCGTGCTCGTGCCCGTGGCAAAGGGCTACCGTTTCACCGTGCCGGAACCGGCGCGTGACATGGTCACGAACTTCTTCTCGAACGTTGGCGACGTGTACAACGTCGCCAACAACCTGCTTCAGTTGGACATCACGGCCGCCGCGCAGGATCTGATGCGCCTGACGATCAACACCTTCTTCGGTGTCGGTGGTCTGTTCGACTTCGCCACGCCGGCGGGCCTGCCCAAGCATAGCCAGGATTTCGGCGTGACGCTGGGCAAGTGGGGTATTCCTGCAGGCCCATACCTCGTGCTGCCGCTGCTCGGCCCGAGCACGGTGCGCGACGGCGTCGGCATGGCCGGTAACATGTTCATCGACCCGACGTCGTATATCAAGCCGGACTGGATCAGCTACTCGCTGTATGGTGTGCGTCTCGTGAATACGCGCGCCAACCTGCTCGACGCGTCGAACCTGCTCGAAGCCGCCGCGCTCGATCCGTACTCGTTCACGCGCGACGCGTATCTTGCACGTCGCAAGTATCTGGTGAACGGCGGGGCGACGAGCGATACGTCGCTGCCGAATTACGAAGATGAAGACGGTGCAGGTGCTGCAGCGGCCGGTGGCGCTGGCGCACAGCCGATGCCCGCCGCCCAACCGGCCTCTGGCGCAAGTGCTCCGGCACCCGCCTCAGGTGCGCATGCCGAACCGGACGCGCCGCAAGGCTCGCCCGTGCCGGGCAAGATGGTGCCGGGCGGTTTGCCCTTCCGTCGCTAATCGTCATCGATCGTCGACGACTGTCGTCGACTGTTGTTGAAACGGAGCCCGGCGCGCTATCCAGGCGATAGTCGCGTCGTCTCCGAGCAACAGTTTGTTACACGACACTCCCGGCAATCCGAGAACTCCAGACGCCGCGCGGGTATCCAAACCCGCAACACTCGTCACTCGAAAGAGGAAGTCCACAATGAAGAAGTTCTGGCTCATTCCCGTCATGGCTTTCATGACGTACACCGCCGCTGGCTCGGCCATGGCGCAAGCGCAGTCCCCGGATGCGCTCGTTAAGCAGACCGTGAACGAAGTGATGGCTGCGGCCAAGAGCGATCCCAACATCCAGAAGGGCGACATGACCAGCATCACGCGTCTGGTCGAGCAGAAGATCATGCCGCACGCCGATTTCACCAAGACGACGCAACTGGCGAGCGGCGCTGCATGGCGTCAGGCCACGCCCGAGCAGAAAAAGCAGTTGACGGAACAGTTCAAGACGCTGCTGCTGCGTACGTATGCCGGTGCCATTGCCCAGATTCGCGACCAGCAGGTCGAATACAAGCCGTTCCGCGGTCAGCCGAGCGATACCGATGCCGTGGTGTACACGAGCGTTGTCAACAACGGTCAACCGATCGAGCTCGATTACCGTCTTTACAAGACGGCGAGCGGCGAATGGAAGCTGTATGACCTGAACGTGCTGGGCGCGTGGCTGGTTCAGACGTACCGCAATCAGTTTGCCGAGAAGGTGAATCAATCTGGCGTCGATGGCCTGATCCAGTTCCTGACGCAACGTAACCAGCAACTCGCAGGCGGCAAGTAAGCCCATGCTCGCGTTGCAAACCGACCTGACTCACGACACTGCCGGCGACGTCCTCGCGCGGGCCATCGATCGCATTGACGCGGGCGAGACCCAGATCGACTGCGCCGGGCTCACGCATTTCGACTCGTCGGCGCTCGCGGTGCTGCTGGCTTTGCGCCGTCACGCGAGTCGGCGCGGTGCGACGTTGGCGTTCACTAACTTGCCGACAGGGCTGGCCAGTCTTGCGCTGGTGTACGGCGTCGACCATCTGCTCTCGAGCTGATTCGTCCGGCCGGACTGCCGCCCTTTCGAAGAAGCGCCGTCACGTGACGGCGCTTTTTTTATGGCTGGGCGCAGGGCGGCGCAGGCCATAAGCCTTCGGTGCCGCGCCGCTGGTGCGTTACCGAGGTTACAGACCGGTTAAGGCGGGCGCGAGCACGGCCGCCACCAGCTTCCTTTATAATCAGGGGTTTTCTGCCGACTTTTGGGCAGTGACCCCCGTCCGGGCCCCGGCACCGCCATTCTGGTGGGTGCAATCCCCCGACCCGGAAAACAATAATGGCGTACCCGCGAAGACGGGTGCGTGCAGTCATGGCCGCCATCGAAATCCGTAACGTCAAAAAACGCTATGAAGCGTTGCAGGCGCTCAAGGGCGTCAGCTTCTCGATCGAGGAAGGCGAATTCTTCGGTCTGCTCGGCCCCAACGGCGCGGGCAAGACCACGCTGATCAGCATTCTTGCGGGCCTCGCGCGCGCGGATTCGGGCAACATCAGTGTGCTCGGTCACGATGTGGTGCGCGATTACCGCGACGCCCGCCGCAAGCTCGGCGTGGTGCCGCAGGAACTCGTCTTCGATCCGTTCTTCTCCGTGCGCGAGACGCTGCGTATTCAGTCCGGCTACTTCGGACTCAAGCGCAACGACGACTGGATCGACGAAGTGATGGCTAACCTCGATCTGACTGACAAGGCGGACGCGAACATGCGTCAGCTCTCGGGCGGCATGAAGCGACGCGTGCTGGTGGCGCAGGCGCTGGTGCATCGCCCGCCGGTGATCGTACTCGACGAGCCGACCGCCGGGGTCGACGTCGAACTGCGTCAGACGCTCTGGAAGTTCATCTCGCGTCTGAACCGCGAAGGTCACACGATCGTGCTGACCACTCACTATCTTGAAGAAGCGGAAGCGCTGTGCGACCGCATCGCCATGCTCAAGCGCGGCGAAGTCGTGGCGCTGGAGCGTACGGCGTCGTTGTTGCAGCGCTTTGCGGGCACGCGTCTCGTGCTGCGCTTCAAGCAGGGCACGTTACCGGCCGAGCTGCGTCCGTTGCTGGTCGACGGTCAGGACACGAACGGCCATCAGTTCGCGCTGCGCCTGTCGGGCTGCGACGAAGTGGAATCCATTCTCGCCACCTGCCGTGCGGCAGGCGGCATCGTCGAAGACATCGACATTCAGAAGGCCGACCTCGAGGACGTATTCGTGCAGATCATGTCGGGTTCGCGCGCGCAGGAGGTGGCAGCATGACCGGCTTCAGCACGTTGTTCTACAAGGAAGTGCTGCGCTTCTGGAAGGTGAGTTTCCAGACCGTGGCCGCACCGGTGCTCACTGCGTTGCTGTATCTGATGATCTTCGGCCACGTGCTCGAAGACCGCGTGAAGGTCTACGATCAGATCAACTACACGTCGTTCCTCGTGCCGGGACTGGTGATGATGAGCGTGTTGCAGAACGCGTTCGCCAATAGCTCGTCGTCGCTGATTCAGTCGAAGATTACGGGCAACCTCGTGTTCGTGCTGCTGCCGCCGCTCTCCCATTGGGAGATGTATGGCGCGTACGTGCTGGCGGCTGTCGTGCGCGGGCTGGCGGTCGGGCTGGGCGTTTTCCTCGTGACGGTCGCGTTCACGCATCTGACATTTGCCGCACCGCTGTGGATTTTGGGCTTCGCCTTCTTCGGCGCGGCAATCCTCGGTACGCTGGGATTAATTGCGGGCATCTGGGCCGAGAAATTCGACCAGCTCGCTGCCTTCCAGAACTTCCTGATCATGCCTGCGACGTTCCTCGCGGGCGTGTTCTATTCGATCCAGTCGCTGCCGCCGCTGTGGCAGGCCGTCTCGCACTTCAACCCGTTCTTCTACATGATCGACGGGTTCCGTTACGGCTTCTTCGGCGTGTCCGATGTGGCCCCGACGACGAGTCTCGCCGTCGTCGGCGTGACTTTCCTGATACTCGCAACCGTGGCGCTGAATCTGCTGCGCCGTGGCTACAAACTGCGTCACTGAACTTCTCCAGGATCAGCCATGCTGCCTACCCCCGAACAAATCAAGCAGTACATCGAAGCCGGTCTGGCTTGCGATCACGTGGCCGTCGAAGGTGACGGTCAGCACTTCTTCGCGACCATCGTCAGCGCGCAGTTCGAAGGCAAGCGCCTCATTGCGCGCCATCAACTCGTGTACGGCGCGCTGGGCGACCGCATGAAGGCCGAAATCCATGCGCTCTCGATGAAGACGCTCACGCCGGCGGAGTATCAGGCGCAATGAGGATTACGCAAGAAAGCGCTGGCGCTGCCGGCAACGGCGAGGTTCTCGCTGGCGAGCGTGTGGCCGCAGACCACCTGGAAATCGAAGGCGGCGAGCGGCTGGAAGGCGAGATTACCGTCTCGGGTGCCAAGAACGCGGCGCTGCCCATTCTGTGTGCCAGCCTGTTGACGGCTGAGCCGCTTGTGCTGGGCAACGTCCCGGATCTGCACGACGTGCGCACCATGCTGACGCTGCTCGCGCGCATGGGCGTGAAGGTCGAGCGCAACGGCGAGTCGGTGACGCTGGACGCGTCGCAGATTACCGAGCCGGCCGCACCGTACGAGCTGGTGAAGACCATGCGCGCATCGATTCTGGTGCTCGGCCCGCTGCTCGCCCGTTGCGGCGAGGCGCGCGTGTCGCTGCCGGGCGGATGCGCCATCGGTGCGCGACCCGTCGATCAGCACATCAAGGGCCTGCAAAAGATGGGTGCCGAGATCACGCTGACGCATGGCGACATCGTGGCGCAGGCCTCACGTCTGCGCGGCGAAACGCTGGTGACGGACATGATCACGGTGACGGGCACCGAAAACCTGCTCATGGCGGCCACGCTGGCCGACGGTGTGACCGTGCTGGCCAACGCCGCACGCGAGCCGGAAGTGACCGATCTGGCCCATCTGCTCGTGAAGATGGGCGCGAAGATCGACGGCATCGGAACGGATCGTCTGGTGGTGACGGGCGTTGCGCGCTTGCATGGTGCAACGCACGATGTCGTGCCGGATCGTATCGAAGCTGGCACGTTCCTCTGTGCGGCTGTGGCCACGCGCGGCGACATTACGCTGCGCCGCGTGGTGCCGGGTACGCTCGACGCCGTCATCGAAAAATTGCGTGAGACCGGCGCGAATGTGACCGGCGGTGCGGATTGGCTGCGTGTGCAGATGGATCGTCGCGCGCAGGCCGTGAGTTTCCGGACGTCGGAATATCCGGCGTTCCCGACCGATATGCAGGCGCAGTTCATGGCGCTGAACTGCATTGCGCAGGGTGCGTCGCAGGTCGTTGAAACGATCTTCGAGAACCGCTTCATGCATGTGCAGGAATTGATGCGTCTGGGCGCAAATATCGGCATCGAAGGCAACACGGCGCGGATTTCCGGCGTGGATCGTCTGTCGGGCGCGCATGTGATGGCGACCGATCTGCGTGCGTCCGCCAGTCTGATCGTCGCGGGTCTGACGGCCGAAGGCCGCACCCTCGTCGACCGCATTCATCACCTCGATCGCGGCTATCATCGTATCGAGGCCAAGTTGTGCGCCGTGGGCGCGCGAATCCGGCGTGTCGAAGCATGCCAGGGAGAGATTGCATGAGTACCGTGAAGTCGGCCAAGCCGGCCCAGCCGCTGGCCCAACCGCTTACGCTGGCGCTCTCGAAAGGGCGTATCTTTACGGAGACGCTGCCGTTGCTTGCAGCGGCCGGTATCGAGGTGACGGAAGATCCCGAAACCTCGCGCAAGCTGATCCTGCCGACGACCGATCCGAATCTGCGCGTGATCATCGTGCGCGCGACGGACGTGCCGACGTATGTCCAATACGGTGCCGCCGACTTCGGCGTGGCCGGTAAGGACGTGCTCATCGAACACGGCGGTGGCGGCCTTTATCAGCCGATCGATTTGAACATTGCGCGTTGCCGCATGTCTGTGGCTGTACCGAAGGGTTTCGACTACGCGAATGCCGTACGTCAGGGCGCACGTCTGCGTGTGGCGACCAAGTACGTGCAGACCGCGCGCGAACACTTCGCGGCCAAGGGCGTGCACGTCGACCTGATCAAGCTGTACGGCTCGATGGAGCTGGGCCCGCTCGTGGGTCTGGCCGACGCGATTGTCGATCTGGTGAGCACCGGCGGCACGCTACGGGCCAATAATCTGGTGGAAGTGGAGGAGATCATGGATATCTCGTCCCGCCTCGTGATCAACCAGGCTGCGCTCAAATTGAAGCGTGAGTCTTTGCAGCCTATTCTGGATGCCTTCGAGCAGGCGTCCCGGCAAACAGCATGAAACTCGATATTCGCAAACTCGATTCGTCCGCTGAAGGATTCGCCGCGCAGTTGCGCGACGTTCTGGCGTTCGAAGCGAGCGAAGACGCCGCCATCGACCGTGCGGCCGCCGAAATTCTCGCCGACGTGAAAGCGCGCGGCGACGCTGCCGTCATCGAATACACCAACAAGTTCGATCGTCTCAGCGCCTCCGATATGGGCGCGCTGGAGCTGTCTGCCGACGTGATGGCGGCGGCGCTCGAAGGGCTTGAGCCGAAGCGTCGCGCTGCCCTCGAAGCAGCGGCTGCGCGTGTGCGTGCCTATCACGAGAAGCAGCGCATCGAATGCGGCAGCCATAGCTGGCAATACACCGAGTCGGATGGCACGGTACTGGGTCAGAAGGTGACGCCGCTCGATCGCGTCGGCATCTACGTGCCGGGCGGCAAGGCGGCGTATCCGTCGTCGGTGCTGATGAACGCGATTCCGGCGCGTGTGGCCGGTGTCAAGGAAATCGTCATGGTGGTGCCCACGCCGGACGGCGTGCAGAACCCGTTGGTGCTGGCGGCGGCGCACATCGCCGGTGTGGACCGCGTGTTCACTATCGGTGGCGCACAGGCGGTCGGCGCGCTGGCGTATGGCACCGAGTCGGTGCCGGCTGTCGACAAGATCGTCGGCCCGGGCAATGCCTTTGTGGCGGCGGCCAAGCGTCGCGTGTTCGGCACCGTCGGCATCGACATGATCGCCGGTCCGTCGGAAATCCTCGTGATCTGCGACGGTACGACCGATCCCGACTGGGTGGCGATGGACCTGTTCTCGCAGGCCGAGCATGACGAACTCGCTCAGTCCATCCTGCTGTGCCCGGACGCCGAGTACATCGCGCGTGTGTACGCGTCGCTGGAGCGTCAGATCGACGACATGCCGCGCCGTGAGGTGATCGCAGCGTCCCTGCAAGGCCGTGGTGCGCTGATCAAGGTGCGCGATACGGCCGAAGCGTGCGAGATCGCCAACGTGATCGCGCCGGAGCACCTGGAAATCTCGGCGGAGACGCCGCAGCAGTGGGGCGACAAGATCCGTCACGCCGGTGCGATCTTCCTCGGCAAGTTCACGAGCGAAAGCCTCGGCGACTACTGCGCCGGTCCGAACCACGTGCTGCCGACCTCGCGCACCGCGCGTTTTTCGTCGCCGCTCGGGGTGTACGACTTCATCAAGCGTTCGAGCCTCATCGAAGTGAGCGAGGGCGGCGCCCGCATGCTCGGCGAGATCGCGGCCGAACTGGCATACGGCGAAGGCCTGCAAGCGCACGCGCGCAGCGCCGAATACCGTTTGCATCACGAGTCCTGACATGCGCGACGACGCCCTGCGGCCCGCGTATTGTCCTTCGACGCCGGCCACTGTCCGGCGTCGGACCCGCGCAAACGCTGTTTCCAAGCTTTCCAAATCGGTTTCGTTGCCAGCCCGCCTTGTGCGGGCTGCGCTGCGTTCTGCCGTGCAGACGGTCGTGCTGTTCGGTCTCGGCATGACGCTGGCCACGGCGGCGCACGCCGCGGGCAGCTATTGCCAGCACGCCAAATTCGAAGGCACATCCGTCGAGAAGATGACGGTGTGTGTGCGGCGTCAGGCGTTCGATAACGACGTGTACGTGCTGCGTCTGGACGGCAAGACCGCGCTTCGCGGCACTGACGAGGAAGTGGCGCACGGCGTGTTCGGCCGTGTCGGCAACCGGCTCGTCGCCATGCGCTGCGAGGCCGAGGAGTCGCCCGCGCGGGTGAGCCCGGCCGTGGCGCAGGCGTTGTCGTGGCAGACGGGCGTGCGCGTGCAGCGCATTACCGACGCGCTCGGCAACGTGGAGACCGGCCGCCGTTGCACCGTCAAGATCGACGGGGCGGATGCCGGGTTGCTGACGTTCGCGTTCAACTGAGTCGCCGCTTCCGTCCCGATTGATTCATCCCTAATTCGTCATCCATCGCCTTCGATTCGCCATGTCCGTCGACCAAGTGATTCGCCCCGATGTGCTCGCCATGAGCACCTATCCCGTGCCCGATGCCAGCGGCTTTCTGAAGCTCGACGCGATGGAGAACCCCTACGGCCTGCCCGATGCGCTGCGCACCGCGCTGGCGCAGCGTCTGGCCGATGTGGCGCTCAATCGTTATCCGGCACCGCGTCCGCAGGCGCTGCTTGAGAAGCTCTCGCGCACGATGGGCGTGCCCGCAGGTGCGAAGCTGCTGCTCGGCAATGGCTCGGACGAAATCATCAGCATGATCGCGATGGCGACGGCACGCCCGGGTGCGGCGGTCATCGCGCCGATGCCGGGTTTCGTGATGTACGAGATGTCGTCGCGGTTCGCTGGGGTCGAGTTTGTCGGCGTACCGCTCACGGCCGACTTCTCGCTCGACATGCCTGCGATGCTGAACGCGATTGCGGCGCATCCCGGCGCGGTGGTCTATCTGGCGTACCCGAACAACCCGACCGGCAACCTGTTTGCCGACGAGGACATCGAAACGCTGGTGCGCGCGGCGGGCAACGGGCTGGTGGTGATCGACGAGGCGTACCAGCCGTTCGCGGGCAAGACGTGGATGCCGCGTCTGCCCGAATTCCCCAATCTGCTGGTGATGCGCACCGTCTCCAAGCTCGGACTGGCGGGTATCCGGCTGGGCTATGTGGCGGGCAGCGCCGAGTGGCTGGATCAGTTGGATAAGGTGCGTCCGCCCTATAACGTGAACGTGCTGACGCAGGCGTGCGCCGAATTTATGCTCGATCACCTTGACGTGCTCGACGCGCAGGCGGCCGAGTTGCGCGCGGAGCGCACCCGGCTGGCGGCCGCAGTGGCGGCGCTTCCCGGGGTGACGGTGTTCGCCAGCGACGCGAATTTCCTGCTCGTTCGGGTGCCGGACGCCGACAAAACCCACACTGGCCTGCTCGCGCACAAGGTGTTGATCAAAAACGTGGGTAAAATGCACGTATTGCTGGCCAATTGCCTCAGATTGACGGTCGGCACCCCCACGGAGAATGCCGCAATGGCCAAGGCTCTGGCGGCATCACTCTAACAAGCTATACGACGAGAACTCACCATCATGCGCATTGCGGAAGTCGTTCGCGATACCAGCGAAACGCAAATACGCGTCAAGATCGACCTGGACGGCACCGGCCGGAAGACGCTCGATACCGGCGTGCCGTTTCTGGACCACATGCTCGACCAGATCGCGCGCCACGGCCTCATCGACATGGATGTCGAAGCCAAGGGCGATACCTACATCGACGATCACCATACGGTGGAAGACGTCGGCATCACGTTGGGTATGGCGGTGGCCAAGGCCATCGGCGACAAGAAGGGTATCGTGCGTTACGGCCATAGCTATGTGCCGCTCGACGAAGCCCTCTCGCGGGTGGTGATCGACTTCTCGGGTCGTCCCGGTCTCGAATTCCATGTGCCTTTCACGCGCGCTCGCGTGGGCAACTTCGACGTCGACCTGCTCATCGAATTTTTCCGTGGCTTCGTGAATCACGCGGGCGTCACGCTGCATATCGACAACCTGCGCGGCATCAACGCCCATCACCAGTGTGAAACGGTGTTCAAGGCGTTCGGTCGTGCCCTGCGCATGGCGGTCGAGATCGATCCGCGTGCGGCGGGTGTCGTGCCGTCCACGAAGGGAAGCCTCTGACATTGACGGGTCTGTAGCGCTTGTGACGCCGGTCTGACCGGCGTCGCCAGCCGGATAGCCCGCCGGACGCGAGTCCGGCGCCCCTGCGAAGATTCATCGACCGGCCGGACGCCGGCGCCGTGTGCCCCTTATGACGCTCGACGCCTTCAAGTTTTTCATCTCGTTGCTGGCCCTGATCAATCCGCTCGGGGCGATTCCGCTGTTCATCAGCCTGACGTCCACGCAGACACGGGAAGAGAAGCGCCACACGATCAACGTTGCGGCGATTGCCGTTGCACTGGTGGTGGCGGGTTCGGGACTGTTCGGTGAGGCCATCATCCGCTTCTTCGGCATCTCGATTGCGTCGCTGGAAGTCGGTGGTGGCGTGATCATGCTGCTCATGGCGGTGAACATGATCAACGCGCAGACGGGGAACACGCGGGCGACGGCGGAAGAGCGTCACGAAGCGGAGGAGCGGCCGAACATCGCCGTGGTGCCGCTGGCGATTCCGCTGCTCACCGGGCCGGGGACGATCAGTACCGTGATCATCTACTCCGGCCGCGCGCATGGCTGGGCGCAGATTCTGGCGCTCATGGCGATTGGCGTAGGGGTGGGTGCGGTGTGCTGGGTGGCGTTGCGCAGTGCCGGTCGCATCGAAGGCTGGCTCGGGCGCACGGGCATCAACATCGGCACGCGCCTGATGGGGTTGATCCTCTCGGCGCTCGCCGTGGAATTCATTATCGATGGTTTGAAAATACTGCTGCCGGGTTTGAGATGAATAAGATTGCGATTGTCGACTACGGAATGGGCAACCTGCGCTCGGTCTATCAGGCGCTGCGTGCCGCAGCCCCGGAGGCCGACGTGAGCATCAGCAGCGACGCCGCCGAGATTCGCGCCGCCGACCGTGTGGTGCTGCCGGGGCAGGGCGCGATGCGCGACTGCATGGGCTGCCTGAACGAGTCGGGCCTGCGCGAGGCCGTCGTCGAAGCTGCCGCCACCAAGCCGATGTTCGGCGTGTGCGTGGGCGAGCAGATGCTGTTCGATATGTCGGACGAAGGCAACACCCCTGCGCTGGGCCTGCTGCCGGGCCGCGTGGTGCGCTTCGATCTCGAAGGTCAGGTGCAGGATGACGGTTCGCGCTTCAAGGTGCCGCAAATGGGCTGGAACCGCGTGCATCAGACGCAGGGCGCCCACCCGATCTGGGCCGGCGTGCCCGACGACAGCTATTTTTACTTCGTGCACAGCTACTACGTTGTGCCCGCGAAGCCCGAACTGACGGCCGGCGAGACGGTCTACGGAGTGCCCTTTACCTGTGCTGTGGCCCAAGATAATATCTTCGCCACTCAGTTTCACCCGGAAAAGAGCGCCCAGGCGGGCCTTGCGCTTTACCGCAATTTTGCACAGTGGAAGCCCTGATGACGACCCGTGCGACGCGCCGGAATCCGGTTTCCTTCCCGAGCGTGCCCTCCATCACGGCTTATACTGTGTCATGTTGATGAACCCGATCCCGACGCGCCGAAGTCCGGCAAGACCGGGGTCGGTTTTATGTTGTCCGCGTAACTTGCGAATTCCTTTTACTTCCCACTAGCGACGTTTCACGATTGCCTATGCTGCTCATCCCGGCCATCGACCTTAAAGACGGTCAATGTGTTCGCCTTAAACAAGGCGACATGGATCAAGCCACCGTATTCTCGGAGGACCCCGCCGCCATGGCTCGACATTGGGTCGAGCAAGGTGCGCGCCGCCTCCATCTGGTGGATTTGAACGGTGCATTTGCTGGCAAGCCGCGTAACGAAGCGGCTATCCACGCCATCGTCGAGGAAGTCGGCGCCGACATCCCCGTGCAACTGGGCGGCGGCATTCGCGACCTGGGCACCATCGAGCGCTTTCTCGACGCCGGTCTGTCGTACGTCATCATCGGTACGGCAGCCGTGAAGAACCCCGGCTTCCTGCGCGATGCCTGCAGCGCGTTCGGCGGCCACATCATCGTCGGTCTCGACGCCAAGGACGGCAAGGTTGCCACCGACGGCTGGAGCAAGCTCACCGGCCACGAAGTCGTGGATCTGGCGCGCAAGTTCGAGGACTACGGCGTCGAATCGATCATCTACACCGACATCGGCCGCGACGGCATGCTCCAGGGCATCAACATCGAAGCGACGGTGCGCCTCGCGCAGGCGGTGACCGTGCCGGTGATCGCCAGCGGCGGACTGTCGAATCTGGGCGATATCGATGCGCTGTGCAAGGTCGAGAGCGAGGGCGTCGAAGGCGTCATCTGCGGCCGTGCCATCTACTCGGGCGATCTGAATTTCTCGTCGGCGCAAACGCGCGCGGACGAGCTTTCCGAAGGAGCGGCATAAGCGGGACTACGGCTGCGGCCGTCTCGCGTGCCAACATCATGGCTCTCGCTAAACGCATCATCCCGTGTCTGGACGTGACGGCCGGCCGCGTGGTCAAGGGCGTCAACTTCGTCGAACTTCGCGACGCGGGCGACCCCGTCGAGATCGCCCGCCGTTATGACGAGCAGGGCGCGGACGAACTGACGTTCCTCGACATCACTGCGACCTCCGACGGACGCGATCTCATTTTGCCGATCATCGAAGCGGTGGCCGCGCAGGTCTTCATCCCCCTCACGGTGGGTGGCGGCGTGCGCGAAGTGGCAGACGTTCGCCGTCTGCTCAATGCCGGTGCGGACAAGGTCAGCATGAACTCGTCGGCCGTTGCGAATCCGCAACTGGTCGCCGATGCGGCAGCCAAGTATGGCTCGCAATGCATCGTCGTGGCCATCGACGCCAAGCGTGTCTCGGCCGACGGCGAAGCCCCGCGCTGGGAAGTCTTCACGCACGGCGGTCGCAAGAACACCGGTCTCGACGCCGTGGCCTGGGCCAAACAGATCGAAGCGCTGGGCGCTGGCGAAATCCTGCTCACGAGCATGGACCGCGACGGCACCAAGAGCGGCTTCGACCTGGCGCTCACGCGCGCCGTGTCCGACGCTGTGAGCATTCCCGTGATCGCCTCGGGCGGCGTGGGTTCGCTGGCCGATCTGGCCAACGGCGTGACCGAAGGCCATGCGGATGCCGTGCTGGCCGCGAGCATCTTCCACTACGGCGAGCACACCGTCGGCGAAGCGAAGCGCTTCATGGCCGATAAGGGCATTTCCGTACGTCTGTAAGGCCTCTGAACGGGACTCGACGCATCATGACGCAAGACTGGCTGGACAAAGTAAGTTGGGACGCGCAGGGCCTCGTGCCCGTGATCGCGCAGGAAGTCGGCAGCAACGACGTGCTGATGTTCGCCTGGATGAACCGCGAAGCGCTCGCGCGCACCGTGGAAATCGGCGAGGCCGTCTACTACTCGCGTTCGCGCAAGCGTCTGTGGCACAAGGGCGAGGAGTCGGGGCACGTGCAGAAGGTGCATGAGATCCGTCTCGATTGCGACGAAGACGTCGTGCTGCTCAAGGTGACGCAGAACGATGGCATCGCGTGCCACACGGGCCGTCATTCCTGCTTCTTCCAGAAGTTCGAGGGCAACGCCGCGGAAGGTCAGTGGACCACCGTCGAGCCGGTGCTCAAGGACCCGAACAAGATCTACAAGTGATTGCCATGAACGATACGCTCGAGCGTGTTGCCGAAGTGATCGCGTCGCGTAAGGGCGCCGATCCCGACAAGTCTTACGTTGCCCGTCTGTTTCACAAGGGTGACGACGCCATCTGCAAGAAGATCGGCGAAGAAGCGACCGAAGTCGTGCTCGCGGCCAAGGACATTCGCATTGGCGGGGCGGACGATCTGCGTCAGAAGCTCGTCAACGAGACGGCCGATCTGTGGTTCCACTGCATGGTGCTGCTGGCTCACCACGACCTGAGCCCGAACGAAGTGCTTGCTGAGCTCGCGCGCCGCGAGGGGCTCTCGGGCCTCGTCGAGAAGGCACAGCGCGGCACGCGCGGCGAACACGCGGACTGACATCGGCGTCTGCCGCTGTCTTGCGGCAGCACCCCCAGCCCAATTTGCTCCCTGCACTCCATTTGTCCGACACTGCCGAGTCATCCCGAGACATTACGCAGGCTCTCAAGAGGAGACGCTTCATGAACGATCCGCAACAATCCGGCGGCCCGGGCCATCCCTATACCGTCAACACGACAACGGTCGCGAGTGCCCCTAGCGAGGAGCAGGAACGTGCGATGCGTAAGCTCACGCACGTGCTCTACGCGCTGTATGCGCTGTTCTGGCTCACCGGCGGCGTGACCGCCATCGTGGCCATCATCATCAACTACATCAAACGCGACGACGCGGCCGGCACGCTGTACGCGTCGCATTTCACCTGGCAAATCCGCACCTTCTGGTGGTCGGTGGTCTGGGCGGTGCTGGGTGTGGCGCTTGCCGTCGTGGTGGTCGGGTTCGCGATTCTCTGGGTGCTCGGCATCTGGACGCTGTACCGGATCGTCAAGGGCTGGCTGTATCTGAACGACAACAAACCCATGTACGCGGCGCGCGCCTGAGGCATGCGGGGCGGCGCTTCGATTCATCAGAGCATTCGAGAGGAAGACACAAGCATGACGCACGACAACTGTATCTTCTGCAAAATCGTCGCCGGGCAGATCCCGAGCGCGCAGGTCTACAGCGACGACGACGTCGTG
This sequence comes from Pandoraea commovens, assembly GCF_024704525.1. Classification (NCBI taxonomy): domain Bacteria; kingdom Pseudomonadati; phylum Pseudomonadota; class Betaproteobacteria; order Burkholderiales; family Burkholderiaceae; genus Pandoraea; species Pandoraea commovens. Next base: position 5,489,436 of record NZ_CP102780.1, on the reverse strand, counting down.
GTGTTCAAGGACATCAATCCGGCCGCCGACCTGCACCTGCTGATGGTTCCGCGCAAGCATATCGCCACGTTGCAGGACTGCCAGCCGGAAGATCAGGCGCTGCTCGGCAAGATGATGCTGCTTGCGCCGAAGCTGGCCCGCGAGCAGGGTTACGCCTTCGATGGCGACGCGTCGAACATCGACGGTAACGGGTTTCGCGTGGTGATGAACACCGGACCGGGTGGCGGGCAGGAGGTTTATCATCTTCACATGCACATTCTGGCCGGACCGCGGCCGTGGAAGCGCATGTAAAGTCAGCGCGACAGCGAAGTCCGGGAATATCGCGACGGTTTGCCGCGTTATGTGATGGAATGGTGCAACGCTCCCGCATCGGGAAAGGTTTCACGAAACATTTATTTCTACCCGGCGTCGCGCCCGGTTACGATGCTAGACGTGACGCGCAATGTGCCACAATGGGGCACATGGTTGCGTAACATGAGTAACGCGGGGCAAACATAGCGCACTGCGCCAAAGGCTTGAGGGCCTGCGCAGCGGGGCTCGATAAAACCTCGTCGCGACGCGGCAGAGGTAGGTAAACGCAAGGAGAGTGGTCATGGGTTCGTTGAGTATTTGGCACTGGCTGATCGTGCTGGTGATCGTGATGATGGTTTTCGGCACCAAGAAGCTGCGCAACATGGGTAGCGATCTGGGCGGTGCGGTCAAGGGCTTCAAGGACGGCATGAAGGAAGGCGAAGCCTCCCCGTCCAAGGAAGATCCGGCGGCTGCCAAGGAACTGCGCGATTCGACCACCATCGACGTGCAGGCCAAGGACGCGAGCAATCACAAGCAAGGCTAAGTCGGCGTCGACATGATCGATCTCGGCCTTTCCAAACTGATGTTGATCGGCGTGGTTGCGCTGGTCGTGATCGGTCCCGAACGCCTGCCTAAAGTGGCACGCACGGCGGGCGCGCTGTTTGGTCGCGCCCAACGCTATATCAACGACGTGAAGGCCGAAGTGAGCCGCGAGATGGAACTCGACGAGCTGCGCAACATGCGCAACCAGTTCGAGGACGCGGCCCGCAGCGCGCAGAACACCGTTCAGAAGCAGTTGCATGAGCAGGAGGCGTCGCTCAATGATGCCTGGGCGAGCGCCACCGGTACGTCGTCGAACGAGACCGCCGGGGGCGGCACCGATGCCGCGACTGGGTATTCCGACAGCTATCTGTCCGAACCGGTGGTGACGTCGAGCCTCCGCGCGAAGCCCAAGCGCCGCAACTGGCGTGTGCGCCGGGCCGCGACGCCCATGTGGTTCAAGCAGGCCAGCACGACGCGCACGCAGGTGCAGTCGGGTGCGGCGCGCGTGGCGCGTCACACACCGGCCAAGCTGCGCCGGCCCATCAAGTTCTTCTGAGGCCTTCCGAGGCATAATCGCGCCGAACTTCCCGCCATCGGGCACTGTGCTGGCTTCATTCCTGGATAAGTCGACGTGAGCGACGAGAAACAAATCCCCGAAGGGGGCACCGAAGAGACCTTCATCTCGCATCTGGTCGAGCTGCGCAACCGCATCATTCGTGCGGGCACGTCCGTGATCGTGGTCTTCCTGTCGCTGGTCTACTGGGCCCCGGACATCTTCCGGTTACTTGCCCGCCCGCTCACCCAATCGCTGCCCAAAGACGGCAAGCTGATCGTCACCGACATCACCGGGTCGTTCTTCGTCCCGATGAAGGTCACGCTGATGGTCGCGTTCGTGATTGCGCTGCCCATCGTGCTGTATCAGGTGTGGGCGTTTATCGCGCCGGGGCTGTATCAGCACGAGAAGAAGCTGGTGATGCCGCTGGTTGTGAGCAGTTACTCGCTGTTCCTGATCGGCATGGCGTTCGCGTATTTCCTCGTCTTTCCGACGGTGTTCCACTTCATCGCGCACTACAACGCGCCGCTGGGCGCGGAGATGAACACCGATATCGACAATTACCTGAGCTTCGTGCTGACGATGTTCATGGCGTTTGGCGTAACCTTCGAAGTGCCGGTCGTCGTCGTCGTGCTCGCCCGCATGGGCGTGGTGAGCATCGCCAAGCTCAAGCAGATTCGTCCGTATGTGGTGGTGGGCGCGTTCGTGCTGGCCGCGGTCGTCACGCCGCCGGACATCCTCTCGCAACTGATGCTGGCCGTACCGCTCTGTATCCTCTATGAGCTGGGCCTGATCGCTGCACGGATCTTCGTCAAACAGGGGCATGCCCCCAACGGCGAGAGCAGCGAAGAGGACGGCAAGGCGACGTCTTAATCGCAGCCTGCCAGGTCAACACAAGGAAGCACGGGTTTCGTCCCGTGCTTTTTTGTTGGCTCATGAGGGAGAGGCCGGTCGCGTGTCATTGAGCACTGACGAGCGTGGGCGGTCGTTTGTAGCCCTCGCTCGAGTCTCTTCGCAGGACGGACGCCAAAACGAAAACGGCCGCGCCGAAGCGCAGCCGTTATTCGTTACCCGGGGTGTTTCGTTTCCCCCGCCGATCAGTCAGCGTTGTTGTCGTCGCTGCCGTCGTCTTCGTCCTGTGCCGGACGCTTGGGCGGCGGCGGACGCTTGCCTATCGTCACCGTCAGATCCAGTTCCTTCTTCTTGCGCGTGACATGCAGCTTGGCTTGCGTGCCCGGCTTGATCTGGGCGATGACGTTGAGCAATTCGGTCGTGTCGCGAATCGACTCATCGTTCACCTTCGTCAGGATATCGCCCGGCTGGACGCCTGCCTTGTCGGCCGGACCGGCCTGCACGACGCCCGCGATGATGACGCCGGAATCCTGTTGCAGGCCGAACGACTCGGCGATGTCCGAGGTGATGTCCTGCGGTTCGACACCGACCCAGCCGCGCGTAACACCGCCGGTCGTGATGATGCTTTCGAGCACCGAGCGCGCCGTCGACACGGGAATCGCAAAGCCGATGCCCATATTGCCGCCGCTGCGGGAGTAAATCGCCGTGTTGATGCCCAGCAGATTACCGTTCACGTCGACCAGCGCGCCGCCCGAGTTACCGGGGTTGATGGCGGCATCGGTCTGGATGAAGTTCTCGAACGTGCTGATGTCGAGGTGGTTGCGGCCCAGCGCGCTGATGATGCCCATCGTGACCGTCTGGCCCACACCGAACGGGTTGCCGATGGCGAGGACCACGTCGCCCACGCGCACCTGTTCCATGCGACCGAGGGTAATGGCGGGCAGATTGTCGAGCGTGATCTTGAGCACGGCCAGATCGGTTTCTGGATCGCTGCCGACCAGCTTGGCGCGCGCTTTGCGGCCGTCCGCGAGCGCGACTTCGATCTCGTCCGCGCCGTCCACCACGTGATGATTCGTGAGAATATAGCCTTCGCTGCTCACGATCACGCCAGAGCCGAGGCTCGACACCGGGTCCTGACGCACCGTGCCGCCGCCGTCTCCGAAGAAATAGCGGAACAGCGGATCATCGAGGCGCGGGTCGCGATTCTGCTTTTGTTCCTTGCTGGAAAAGATGCTGACGACCGCAGGCATGGCCTTTTGTGCGCCATCCGCATAGGAGCCCGCTGCCGGTTTGTCGGACAGACTCGGCGCGACTTCCTGCAAGGCGATGATCGGATTGGCGAGTTGCTTGCCGAATGAACCCTGGCGTTGCAGCCACTGAGGCTTGAGAGTGGCGATGATGAAGAGCAACGCAAGCAGCACGGTGACCGCTTGCGCGAACAGTAGCCAGAAGCGTCTGAGCATGAAGAAGCGAGGCCTTATATGAATCGTGTTGAACTCGAATTGTATCTGAACGATACCCTGCAAACCGCGCAATTTCGCGATTACTGCCCGAACGGCCTACAAGTCGAAGGGCGCAGCGAGATAAAGAAAATCGCCAGCGGCGTGACCGCAAGCCTGGCGTTTCTCGAAGCCGCCCGCGACTGGGGTGCGGATGCCGTGCTCGTCCACCACGGTTATTTCTGGAAGAACGAAGAAGCCCGCATTACCGGGATGAAGCGCAAGCGTCTCGGGTTGTTGATCGGCAACGACATCAGTCTGTTCGCTTATCACCTGCCGCTCGATGCGCATCCTGAACTGGGCAACAACGCCCAACTCGGCAAGCTGCTGGGATTCGCCGACGATGGCGGTCGTTTCGGTCCCGATCAGCTCGGATGGCTCGGTGCGACCGCGCAACCGATGACGCTAGCGGACCTGGCGACACACGTCGAAAAGCAATTGGGACGCCAGCCTCTGATGCTGGGCGATCCCAGCCGTCAGGTGAGCCGGGTGGCGTGGTGCACCGGCGGGGCGCAGGGCTTCTTCGAAGCGGCGATTGCCGCCGGGGCGGACGTGTACATCAGCGGTGAGGTGTCCGAACCCACGCAGCACCTCGCGATGGAAAGCGGGGTGGGGTATCTGGCAGCGGGGCATCACGCGACTGAACGTGGCGGCGCCCGCGCGCTCGGCGAGCATGTCGCCGAACGCTTCGGACTCGAACATCGATTCTTCGATATGCCGAACCCGGCCTAAGACCTGGGGGCGCGAATCACAAGCCGCCACCCGTGGGCGGCGGCTCCGGGCGGTTCTGGCGGTTGCCTTACCCGTTCTGCTTCTTGAGGCTGTCGCGGATTTCGCGCAGCAAAACAATGTCTTCCGGGGTCGGTGCCGGGGCGGCCGGGGCTTCCGGCTCCGGACGCTTCAGGCGGTTGATCTGCTTGACCATCATGAAGATGATGAACGCCAGAATCAGGAAGTTCAGGGCGACGGTGATGAAGTTGCCGTAGCCGAACACGGCAACACCGGCCTTGGTCAGGTCGGCGTAGGACGTGGGGTTGCCTTTGAAGTCAGGCGGGATGGTGCCGAGCAGGATGAACTTGCTCGAGAAGTCCAGTCCGCCGAAGATCGCGCCGACGATCGGCATGATCAGGTCTTTGACGACCGAATCGACGATCTTGCCGAAGGCTCCACCGATGATCACACCGACGGCCAGATCGATCACATTGCCTTTGACGGCAAATTCCTTGAATTCCGACATGAAGCTCATGCCATTCCTCCGCTGTTTTAATGAGTGGCCAGGCGAGCATCGCTGTCGCGCACGATGTCACCGGGGCGAGACAAGGAAAATGATGACTAAATGTCGTGCACGCGTCAACGAAAGCGGCGATCATAGCGGTTCTCGAGCAGCATCCCAAAAGCGAAACCCCGGGTGGGCGGTAGCCACCCGCAGGGTACGTTAATCCTTTGAAAATACGCGAAAACCACTAGGAGACTGAGGCGTTTTGCCGTTGTTTCAGGCATTTACGCTCGCGTATGATTTAAGGTTGACGGAAATACAAATTCAACCGTGTGGGGCTTGTGATGAGTAACAATCAGAAACGTGCCGTCGACAGCAACCGCCGGAACCTTTTGATTGCAACGTCCGTAGTAGGAGGCGTAGGCGGCGTTGTAACCGTGGTTCCTTTCGTCAGTTCCCTCGAACCTTCGGAGCGCGCCAAGGCTGGCGGAGCGCCCGTCGAAGCCGATATCAGCGGGTTGCGGCCCGGCGAGAAGATGACGGTCGCCTGGCGCGGCCTTCCTGTGTGGATCGTACGCCGCACGCCGGACGAAATGGCTTCGCTGTCCAAAGTGACCGCCGAACTGGCCGATCCGGACTCCAAGGAAACGTTTTCCTTTCCGATGCCGGATTACGCCAAGAACGAGTTCCGCACGCGCGTCGAGCATAAGGATTTGCTCGTTGTCATCGGCGTCTGTACGCACCTCGGCTGCATCCCTTCCGGCCCTTACGTGGCGAATACCATTCCGGCCCTTGGCCAGGACCCGGGCTTCCTGTGTCCGTGTCATGGTTCGACCTACGATATGTCTGGCCGTGTTTTCAAGAACAAGCCGGCGCCAAAGAATCTCGACGTTCCTCGTTTCATGTTCCTGAGCGACAGCAAGATCGTGATCGGTAAAGACGAAAAAGGAGAAGCGTAAATGGCCGCCGACAAACAAGTCGACACGACGGGCTTGCTGGGCTGGATCGACCGCCGGTTTCCGCTCACGCAGCTCTGGAAAGACCACGCATCCGAGTATTACGCGCCCAAGAACTTCAATTTCTGGTACTTCTTCGGCTCGCTGGCCATGCTGGTGCTGGTGATCCAGATTCTCACCGGCATCTTCCTGGTGATGAACTACAAGCCCGACGCCAACCTCGCGTTCGCGTCGGTCGAGTACATCATGCGCGAGGTGCCGTGGGGCTGGCTCATCCGCTACATGCACTCGACGGGCGCCTCGATGTTCTTCGTCGTGGTGTATCTGCACATGTTCCGCGGGCTGCTCTACGGCTCGTACCGCAAGCCGCGCGAGCTGGTGTGGGTGTTCGGTTGCCTGATCTTCCTGTGCCTGATGGCCGAGGCGTTCATGGGCTATCTGCTGCCTTGGGGCCAGATGTCCTACTGGGGAGCGCAGGTGATCGTGAACCTGTTCTCGGCGATTCCGTTCATCGGCCCGGACCTGTCGCTGTGGATTCGCGGCGACTACGTGGTGTCGGACGCCACGCTCAACCGCTTCTTCGCGTTCCACGTGATTGCGATTCCGCTGGTGCTCATCGGTCTGATCGTCGCGCACATCATTGCGCTGCACGAAGTCGGGTCGAACAACCCGGACGGCGTCGAGATCAAGGACAAGAAGGACGCCAACGGCCGTCCGCTTGACGGGATTCCGTTCCATCCGTACTACACGGTTCACGACATCATGGGCGTGGGCGTGTTCCTGATGGTCTTCTCGGCGATCGTGTTCTTCGCGCCGACGATGGGCGGCTACTTCCTGGAAGCGAACAACTTCATCCCGTCGGACCCTCTCAAGACGCCGCCGCACATCGCACCGGTGTGGTATTTCACGCCGTTCTATTCGATGCTGCGCGCGACCACCGATGACTTCAAGCATCTGCTGATGGGCATTGCGGTGCTGGTCACGGCGGTCTGGTGGATCAAGGGCCGCGCGGCGGTGACAACCAAGGTGGCTGCGTCAGGCGGCGTGGTGTTGCTGCTGCTGGCGATGTACCTGACCGAGGCGAAGTTCTGGGGCGTGGTGGTGATGGGCGGCGCGGTGGTGACGCTGTTCTTCCTGCCGTGGCTGGACCATAGTCCGGTGAAGTCGATTCGTTACCGTCCGGGATTCCACAAGGTGTTGCTGGGTATTCTCGTCGTTGTTTTTGCGGTGCTGGGGTATCTGGGGATCCAGGAGCCGACGCCCGTGAAGACGGCCATCTCGCAGATTGGCGCGCTGTATTACTTCGGATTCTTCTGGCTGATGCCGCTGTGGAGCAAGCGCGGCACCTTCAAGCCGGTGCCGGAGCGCGTGACCTTCGCGGCGCATTGAGCGCACTCAAACGACGACTAGGGATATCAAGATGAGAAAACTGTTGCTTATCCTGGCGCTCCTGAGTGGCTTCACGGCGCCGGCTTTGGCTGAAGAGGGTGGGGCGCTGGACACGGCGCCCAACCGGATCGACGATCTGGCGTCGCTGCAGCGGGGCGCCAAAATGTTTGTGAACTACTGCCTGAACTGCCACTCGGCGGCGTCGATGCGGTATTCGCGGCTCAAGGATCTGGGCTTGTCGGACACGGAGATCAAGAACAACTTGCTCTTCACGACCGACAAGATCGGCGAGACGATGACCGTGGCCATGCGCGCGGCGGATGCCAAGGAGTGGTTCGGCTCGGCCCCGCCCGACCTGTCGGTCGAGGCCCGTGCCAAGGGCACGGACTGGCTGTACACCTACTTGCGTACCTTCTACCGGGACGATTCCCGTCCGACCGGTTGGAATAACGTCGCGTTCCCCAATGTGGGCATGCCGAACCCGTTCTGGCAGTTGCAGGGACAGCGGGGGCTGAAGCATGCGGAGGGGGCGGAACATGGTGCGGCGCAGTTCGTGCAGATCACTCAAGGCACGATGAAGCCAGTGGAATTTGATTCTGCTATGGCGGATTTGGTATCTTATCTGGATTGGATGTCGGAGCCGGCGCAGCGGACGCGTCGGCAGTTGGGTGTCTGGGTTCTGTTGTTCCTGGGACTCTTTACGGTACTTGCCTGGCGCCTGAATTCGGCCTATTGGAAGGACGTGAAGTAAAATAACGTCTGTACGACGGGGCCAGGGTTTGGGAAGCTCGGTTTCCCGCCCCGGCCCCGTTGGTTTTTAAGGAAGACGCGCTATGATGGTTTTGTACTCGGGCACGACGTGCCCCTTCTCCCAGCGTTGCCGGCTGGTTCTGTTCGAAAAGGGCATGGATTTCGAAATCCGTGACGTCGATCTGTTCAACAAGCCGGAAGACATTGCGGTGATGAACCCGTACGGTCAGGTGCCGATTCTTGTCGAGCGCGACCTGATTCTGTACGAATCGAACATCATCAATGAGTACATTGACGAACGTTTCCCGCATCCGCAACTGATGCCGGCCGATCCGGTGCAGCGTGCGCGTGCGCGTCTGTTCCTGTTCAACTTCGAGAAAGAGCTGTTTGTGCACGTGAGCTCGCTCGAGAACGAAAAGGGCAAGGCGGCGGAGAAGACGCACGAGAGGGCCCGCGCTTCGATTCGCGATCGTCTGACGCAGCTTGCGCCGATTTTCGTGAAGAACAAGTACATGCTGGGTGAGGAGTTCTCGATGCTCGACGTGGCGATTGCGCCGCTGCTGTGGCGTCTGGATCACTACGGCATCGAACTGTCGAAGAACGCTGCACCGTTGATGAAGTATGCCGAGCGGATTTTCAGCCGTCCGGCGTACATTGAAGCACTGACGCCGTCCGAAAAGGTCATGCGTCGCTAATGTGTCGATATGCCCGCTGGTGAGGCTGGTTTGCCGGGGAATGGCGAACGGGTTTCGCGGCGGGATAAGTTGGTTATATGCCTGAAACGTCTACCAAGCCTTATTTACTGCGCGCGCTGTACGAGTGGTGTACCGATAATGGGTACACGCCGTATCTGGCCGTGCATGTCGATGCCAGAACGCGTGTTCCGCGCGAGTTTGTGAAAGATGGCGAGATTGTGCTGAACATCAGCTTCGATGCCACGAGCGGATTGCAGATGGGCAACGACTCGATTGAATTCAGCGCCCGCTTTGGCGGCATCTCGCAGAAGGTGGAAGTGCAGGTGCCGAACGTGCTGGCGATTTATGCTCGCGAGAACGGTCAGGGCATGGCGTTCCCGGTCGACAAGCAGGCGTCTGCGGACGAGGGTCCCGAGCTGGAAGCGGTGCCGACAGCGCAGGAGCCGGAAGGCGACGACCCGGATCCGACGCGTCCCGGTGGTAATGGCGCGGCTGGCAGCAATGCCGGACGTGCACATCTGAAGGTCGTGAAGTAATTCGTGACGGCGGTGGGACGCGAGACTTTCGGGTGTCGCGTCGAGCCGCGAAATAACGAGCGATTTCGCACCGACAGGTAGTCGCAGTGACCGACGAATCGGTTATACTACGCGACTTCGCCGGCTTAGCTCATCTGGTAGAGCAGTTGATTTGTAATCATCAGGTGGCGGGTTCGAGTCCTGCAGCCGGCACCAAACAAGACAAAGGGTTACGTGATTTCACGTAACCCTTTGTGCTTTCTGGGGGCTGATGGGGCTAGCGTGGCCGCTGTCCCTTCAGCGCCGGGAAGGCTCGATTTCCCGAGCCAATCCCCGTACTCCTATCTCTTCTCCGCGTAACACTGCGCACGCAAATCGCTGCTGCCGATGTATGCGCAGCTCCCATTGCCCTGCTTGGCATAGCAATAAGCACGCTGATCGCTGTCGCCGATGTACGCGCAACTACCATTGCCTTTCTCGGCATAGCACTGCGAGCGAAGATCGCTGCTGCCGATGTATGCGCAGCTCCCATTGCCCTGCTTGGCATAACAATAAGCACGCTGATCGCTGTTGCCGATGTACGCGCAACTGCCATTGCCCTTCTCGGCATAGCACTCCGCGCGCAGATCGCTGCTACCGATGTATGCGCAGCTTCCGTTGCCTTGTCTGGCATAGCAATAAGCACGCTGATCGCTGTCGCCTATGTTTGCGCAACTCTGCGAAAAGGCTGAACCCGATGCGCCGCACATCAGCATCGCGAAACAGATCAGGACTTTCTTCATCAAGTTCATTCCAGGTCTCTCTGCTCAATATCGCCATGATCGCAATTCATTGAGAAAACCTCAATTACTACGTGGAATCCTAAGTATCTAAGAGTGTTCATATAAACGGTTAGACGTTGCTTTCACAACCATCTAGCCATGAATGTTCTACTTCGTGACCGATGCAACTAAAGAAATCAACAAAAAATCAATGAGCTACGTGATCTTGCGTAGTTCGACATAAATCGACGTCTGGAATCATAGCTCGATGCATGGATTCGTCCCGAAAAAAGCATCGGAGTAAATAAAAACAAATAAAACCGTCGAAACCCTAAAGAAATCACCATCTCGATCCGTAATGCTCTGTCTGGGCTGGTTCTCACCAGTTAGGAATCCGAGGGGCGCGGCGTCTTGCGCAAAGCTGGCACATCACGATAGCCGGCGCATGAGATGCCGTTTCGGGGAACGCAGACGATGTGACTTTGGGTCACGTTCGACGCGGCCTTCGGATGTTGCGAGCAGTATGACAATCAAAAGAACGAAGATCAGATGCCTTGGCAATCAACGCGCGAAGTCTCGCCGTTGGCCGGCGGGATTGGCGGGCACAGCAAACGCAGCAATCGCAGTTCGGGGATTCAGCGGTTTCGACAGTTTCAACGGGTATCGAGGTACGGCCTGGCGACTTTGCTCGCTGCGGCCGCGCATTGCCATGCCGCGGGCATTGTCCCGGACGGCGGCACCGCGACCTCCGTCACCGTTGGCGCGGACGGACGTCAGAACGTCAACATCGCAGCCCCCGTCTACGGCGTTTCACGCAACACGTACACCAGCTTCAACGTTGACCGCGCCGGTGCGACCCTGAACAACACGGGGGTGAACGCACGGACCATCGTCAATGAAGTGACGGGAACCGCCCCTAGTCTGATTCAGGGACAAATCGCCGTGGCCGGGCCGCGAGCGAACGTCATCCTCGCGAATCCGAACGGCATCACCGTCAACGGGGGATCGTTCGTCAACACCGGCCACGTCGCGCTCAGCACCGGGCAGGTGTCGTTCAGCGACGTCCTCGTCGCCCCCGGCCTGTATCAGCGCAACGTTGTGCTCAACACCGGCCAGGGCACCATCGAAGTCACCGGCGGCGGGCTTGCCGGCACGCTGATCGGTCTGGAACTCATCGCCAAGACGGTCAAGGTCAGCGCGCCCATCACCAACGACTTCTCGTCGCCCACGGCGTATGTGCGCGTCATCGCCGGTAGCAGCAAGGTCTCGCTCAATACGAGCTTTTCCCCGGACGACAACAACAACGACTGGGTGACGTTCGCCAACAACCAGCAGTCCAACCCCAACGCCATTGCCCTCGACATCGAGCCCGCAGGCAGCATCACATCCGGCCGGATTCAGTTGTTGACGACGGACCTCGGCGCAGGTGTGCGCCACGCGGGCGCAATGATGGCTAACGCGGGCGACTTTTCCCTGACTTCCGCAGGCGACGTGCTCCTCGCCCCGTCGAGCAAGATCAATGTCGCCAACAATCTGTCGTGGCAGGCGAGCGGACAAACCGCGATGCGCGGCGCGTCGATTCTCACCGGTGGCTCGATCAACCTGTCCAGCGGCAGCGTACTCGTGGCGAACGCGGGCGCAATCCAATCGACGCTCGTCTCCTCGCGTAGCGGCATCGTCCTCAACACTCCGGGCGACATCACGAACATCAGCAGCCTGATTCAGGGCGTTACGCGCGACCGTGCATTGACGTCCTCCGAAGGCGCGATCACCTTCAACGCTGGCGGGACGATCACCAACACCTCGGACCCCACCAATCCGGGCGGTGCGTTCGGCGTCGTCTTCGGGGTGAACGACGACGTCGTCATGCGCGCCGCGCGCGACATCGTCAATCTGAACGCTCGCGTCGAATCGAACCAGTCGGTCACGATGGCGGCGCAAGGCGATCTCAGTAACGTCATCTCCCATACGGAAGGCGCGAACGGCGGCGTCGCGACCGCCTACGCCAACAGTGGCCGACGCTGGCTGCTCTTCTCCACCCGTGACGAAGGCTTCTCCGTCGACTATGGCTCGCTTCCCGCGCCGAGCCAGCTCTCCTACATCATTGCGGACGCAGGCAACGTCACCCTCTCGGGCCGTAACGTCTACAACACGGGCGGCACCGTGTTGACGAACGGTGGCGATATCCGCGTGACCGCGACGAACACGCTCGTCAATCAGGCGATCATGACGGGACAGGCGTCGTACCAGCGCTCGTGCTTCATCTTTTGCCGGGCGGAGGCCTCGAGCACGACGGCGTCCTTCGGCGGCCAGATGCAGGCATCGGGCAACATCTCGCTCGCCGCCGGACAAAGCGCGACGAACATCGGCGGCAACGTCATCGCCTGGAGCGGCAATCTGACGGTCGACGCGCCACTCGTGACCGCACAGGGTCTGCTCGGATATACCGCCTACAACGGCACGCGTGGCCTGAAGGCGTGGTTCGGCAATCGCTGGGCGGCAATCTACGCGCAGAACGACGGCGGCTTGTTCTCGGCGGCCTCCGGTGAGGTCGTGCTGACCGGGCGCGGCGTGATCAAGGGCGGTGTCATTGCCGGGGCGAAGGGCGTGCGCGCCGCGCAGGGCATCGAGACGGCCTTCGTGCCGTATCGCGACCCGGTCAGGATCGGCACGCATCTCGGTTTGACGACGTGGTTCGGCCTATGACGATGCGCCTCCTTAATCCCACGCGCATCGTGGCCGTGTCGCTGATGGTCGTCTCCAGCGCGATGCACAACGCATTCGCGCAAATACCGCCCGGGTTGCCGCCGATACCGTCCGCTCCTGCGGGCATCGCGCCGCAACAAGACCCCGCGCAGCGCCTGCTCGACGAGCAGCGCAGCCGCGAGTTGCAACGCGAACTCGACCGACAGCCTGCGCAGATCGAGGTGGCGCCAGCGGCGTCGCCACAGGTGCCCGATCTCCCGGCAGACGCCGACATCGACACGCTGCCGGATCCGGAACCGACGTTTCGCATCGACCGCATCGTCTTCAAGGGGGACACCGTCCTCAGTGCCTCGGAACTCGACCGGATCACTGCACCGTTCCTGCACAAATCGCTCGGGCGGCGACGCATCGACTTACTGATGCGTCGCCTGACGGAAGCCTTCGTCGCACGCGGCCTCATCACTACGCGCGCCTACCTCGCCACGCCGCAGAACCTGTCGTCCGGCACGCTGGCGGTCACGGTCGTCGCGGGTCGTATCAGCGGCTTCACGTTGAACGGCGGCGCGTTGCGTCCTTCGGCCACGGGCGACGGCAAACAAGGCGACGGTGGCGGCCTGCTGACGGACGCCGGGACGGCATGGGCCTTCCCCGCATCGGTCGGTGACGTCCTCGAACTCCCGGCGCTCGAACAGGGCGTCGACCAGATCAACCGTCTGCGTCGCAATCAGGCGCAGATCCAGATTCTCCCCGGGCAAGCGGCGGGCGAGTCGATTGTGGCGATCCGGAACCCGTTCGGCAGCCGTCTGAACTACAACGTCGGCTTCGACAACTACGGCAGCACAGCGACCGGCAAGTGGCGCACCCGCGCGTCGGTGGAGGCGGGGAACGTCATAGGTTTGCAGGAATCTTTGAGCTTCTCCTACGTGGGCACGCGCGACAGCAACGCACTCGTCGTGTCGGCAGCCGTCCCCTACGGCTTTCAGACGTTCAGCTACACCGCAGCCCTCTCCGAATACCAGCAGATCATCGGCGGCACGGCCTTGCTTTACGGCCGCACGCTGAGCCAGATTTTCGGCTGGAACAACGTCCTCAGACGCTCGTCCTCGGGGCGAGTGAGTCTTGACGTCACCCTCACGAAGCTCTCCACCGAGCGCGACGTCAACGACATTCCGCTGTCGCCACAAGACCTGACGATCTTGCGCGTCGGTGTCTCCGGCCTCTGGCGCTTCACGCGCAACGGCCAGCCTGGCGCGTTGACGGCGTCGCTCGGTGTGTCGCAGGGCTTGCCGTGGCTCGACGCCTCGCGCGACTTCGACGGCATCCAGAAGCAGGACGCTCACGCGCAATTCACCAAGCTCGACGCCAGCACGACCGTCCAGCTGCCGCTCGCGCAGATCGGCCCGACGGTCTGGACGTGGCGTACCACGCTCACCGGCCAGTACAGCGCCGTCGCCCTGTTCGGCAATGCGCAGATCTTTCTCGGCGGCACGGACTCCGTGCGCGGCTTCATGCAAGGCGGCATCGCGGGCGACAGCGGCTTCTACGTTCGCAACGAAGCCGTGTGGGCCAACGCCCCGGTCTGGCAGGGGCTGCGCTGGGAGCCGTATGCGTTCCTCGACGGCGGCAAAGCACATTTGGTGGCCGAAGCCGGATGGCCGACGCTGATCGGCGCCGGTGCCGGGGTTCGCGCGCAATGGCAGTTCCGTGGACAGACGTTCTCCGGCGAGCTGATGGCGGGCCGTGCGCTCGTGCAGCCGTCGTCCATGGGACCGAAAGGCAGTGTCGTTCTCGTCACGCTCAACTGGGCGGGATGAATTCCGAAGATGCGGACGAGCGAGCGACCGGCTCGCAGCGTCCGTCAACGTTGTGGGAGAGGTATCGATGAAAGCGAAGTTCAGCCGTATGTGGAGTATGTGGATGGCTGCGGGCGTATGCGCAGCATTGGGCGTGGTGACGTTACCGGCGATGGCGGCCAAGTCGGCGGCCGCGCCGTCGTCAGTGAAGGCGGATGCCAAGGGCGACAACAAAGTCGACAGCAAGGCGAACGCACAGAAGCCGCTACCGGCGGATGCCGTCGCCAGCGTCAACGGCGTGGCGATCTCGAAGGTGTCCGTCGATGCGATGGTCAAGGCGAGCGGCCAGCCCGACAGCCCGCAACTGCGCGAGCTGTTCAAAGGGCAACTGATTGCCAACGAGTTGCTCAAGCAGGCAGCGCAGAAGCAGCACTACGAAGCGCGCCCCGAAGTGCAGGCGGCCGTCGAAGCGGCGAAGACGATGATCGTCACGCGCGCATTCATGACGGAGCACCTCAACGCGGCACCGGTCAGCGACACCGACGTCAAGGCGAAGTACGACGCGGTCGTCGCCACGCTGGGCGAGAACGAGTACCACGCGAGTGTGATCGCCGTGCGCGACGCCGTCACCGCGCAAACCGTGCTCGATCAACTGAAGAAGGGCAGCGATTTCGCAGCGTTGGCGCGTCAGTACAGCCAGGGGCCGAACGCCGCGCAGGGCGGTCAGTTGAACTGGGTGTCCTTCAAGACGCCGATCACGGCGGGCAACACGCAGAACTGGCCGCAGCCGATTGCCGAAGCGCTGGTGAAGCTGCCCAAGGGCGGCGTGTCGAGCGAGCCGTTGCAAATCGGCGAGCAACTGTGGATCTTGCGCGTCGACGACAAGCGCGCCACGCAGATTCCGAAGTTCGAGGAGAGCGCGCCGCTGCTGCGCAAGCAACTCGAACAGGTGGCGATGGAAAAAGCCACGGCGCGAATGATCGGCGATCTCGTCAAGAACGCACGCATCCAGCAGTAATCCGGAAGCCATCGAACGATGCCAGGCGTGATTGAGACGCCCGGCATCGCTCGACATCGTCGCCTTCCGACGATTCGCAGTTGGTACTAGGAAGTCAGCATTCAGCAGTCCGCAGGTCATCGAATCGCCACAGGTGGTGTGGCGGTCTCGCGGTACGCACGTCCAAAGAAACGAACAGGTCACGCCATGAACGCATCTTCGCGAGGAATCACCGAAGCTGGAGAAAACGCACGTCAGTCGATGAATATCGACGACGAGGCGATGGATTTCCACTTCCCGGAGAAGCCCGCGATTCGTCTGTGGCAGCGTGCCATTGCGGCCTGCGTCGCGCTGACGCTGCTCGTCAGCCCCATCTCGGTGACGTTCGAACTGAGTCAGTCGGCTGCGCGCGAGTTGGCCGCTAATACTGCCGGGAAAGCGGGCTTCGACGAGACCGCTCTGACGGTGATGCGCTCGCTCGCGTCGCTGCGTGTGCACGTCGGCATGCAGACGGCGTCCGCCGCGCCGATCACCGACCCGACCGCGCCGGTCGTCTTCGCACCGAAGATCACCACGAGCGGCAACGGCATCCCCGTCGTCAACATCACGGCCCCGAACGCCGCAGGCATCTCGCTCAACCAGTACCAGAGCTTCAACGTCGACGCAGCGGGCCTGATCCTCAACAACAGTCTGCTCAACGGCACGTCGCTCAACGGCGGGGTGATTGCCGCCAACCCGAATCTGTCGGGCCGCACTGCGAGCACCATCGTCAATCAGGTGACGTCGTCCGGCGGCGCTTACGCATCGGCACTCAACGGTCCGCTCGAAGTGTTCGGCGCGCCTGCCACGGTGATCATTGCGAACCCGAACGGCATCTCCGTGCGTGGCGCGGGTTTCACCAACACCATCGGCGTCACGCTGACGACCGGCACGCCGCAGTTCCTCTCGGGCCCGGGCGGCACGCCCACCGATTTCGCGAACGCCAACGCGCTCGGCTACAACGTCAACAGCGGCCACATCCAATTGGAAGGGAATGCCGGGATGAACGGTCCCGGCAGCGGCATCGAAGGCACCGTCGGCGCGATCGATCTCATCGGCCAGACGGTCGGCATCAATGCGCCGTTGTACGCGGGCACGCGCATCAACGTCATCACCGGCAATCAGCAGGTCCTGACGGGCGCCGTGGACGGCACGGGCACGCGCTACATCACGTCAACGAACGGCGCGGCCAATACGGCGCAGGCCATCCAGAGCGCGACGGGCAACGCGCAGGCGTTCGCCATCGACGCAACGCGCTTCGGCGCGATGACCGCCGGACAGATTCAGGTCATCGGCACGACGGCTGGCCTCGGTGTGCGCATGGCGGGCGATCTCGCGTCGACGACGGGCGACCTCACGCTCTCGTCGGGCGGCGATCTGACCGTGGCCAACCATGCAGCGCAGCAGCAGGTGCAGATGACGAGCGCGGGCAACGTCGCGCTCAGCGGCACGGGACTCGGCGAGACCGGCTATCGACTGACGGCGACCGGCGATGTGACGTCGGCCGGATCCCTGCAATCGGGCAAGGCGATGGACGTGCAGGCGGGCGGTAATCTCACACTCGCGAACCTTCAGTCGAACGGCGACACTGCGTTGAGTGCAACGAAGGCGCTGGCGCTGAAGGAAGCGCAAATCGGCGGCAATCTGTCGCTCGCGACACAAGACAGCGCGCTGGGTGACATCCGTCTGACGGGCCCGGTGACGGTCGGCGGCACCCTCGTCGCAAACGCTGCGCGCAGTCTTGTCGTCACCGACAGCACAGGCGCGAACGGCAACGTGTCCATCGTCGCCAGCGGCGATTTTCAGATCGCTCAGGGCGCACGTCTGACGGGCCACGGCGCGATATCGACGCAATCGGGTGGCGACACGCGCATCGACGGCACGCTGGCATCCGGCGCGCAACTCGACATGACGTCGAATCGACGCCTCGACGTGCAGGGCGATGTGGCGTCGAGTGGCGCCGCACGCCTGAGCGCGGGCGAGGCACTGAATGTCGACGGCACGTTGCTCGGGCAAGCCGACGCGACACTGCGCGCAGGCAGCGACATCACGGGCAAAGGCAAGCTCGCTTTCGGCACTGACGCCACATTGCGCGCCGGACGCGATATCTCGCTGACCGGGGCGTTGCTCGCAGGCGCGCTGGACGTCGAAGCATCGAACGGCCTCTCGCTGGCCGATGTGCAGAGCACGGGTGTTGCCGCATTGCGTGCGTTGGGCAATGCAGGCGGTGGCGACATCGCCCTGCAAGGCAAGGTCTCGTTTTACGGTGCGGCGGCGCTCACGGCAGCGCGCGACATCCTCGTGAATGGCACCACGGCGGGTGCGGATGCTGTGACGCTGAACGCCTCGCGCGACGTCAACGTCGCAGGCTCGCTTCAAACGGCAGGCACCACGAATGCGCTGACGATCACGGCAGGCAATGCCGTCACCGTCCCCGGCACGATTCAGGCGAGCGCGGACCTCAAGGCGAATGCCGGTACGACGTTCGACGTAGCAGGTACCGCGACCGCAGCGGGCGACGTCGCCCTGCAATCCGGCGGCGACATGCGCGTGACGGGCAACGTGTCCGGTCAACGCACTGGCAAGCTCGACGCGGGTGGCAATCTCGACATCGGCGGTGGCGCGCATTTCCTCGGCGACACCTGGCTGACGTCCGGTGCGAACGCCACGCTTAACGGCAAGTTGCAGACGGCGAACCTCGTCGTCACGAGCCGCAACGCGGTCACGCTGGGCGATGTCCAGACCGGCGGCACGCTCGACGTGCTGGCGCGCGGTCTCGACGGCAGCGGCGACATTCGCGTGACCGGACCGTTGGCGTCCTTCGGCGTGGCGACGATGAATGCCGCTCGCGATGTCGTCATTGCCAGCACGGGCAAGATTGAGGCGAACGACAAGCTCGTCGTCACGGCACAGCGCGATGTGCAACTCGACGGTGGTGTGGCGGCAGTCGGCGACGTGACAATTACCGCGACGTCCGGCAATCTGAACACGACCGCGAACCTGAGCACCAATAGTCAGCTCGCATTGACCGCAGGGCAATCGGTGACGCTCGGCGCACCGCAGACGAGCGCCATCGGCAACGCTACGGTCACCGCAGGACAGGACATCGTGTTGAGCGGTGCGCTGGTCGGCCTCGCGGGTGTCTTGCAAGCTGGACGCGATCTCGTCGGTGCAGGGGCGTCGGCGTTCACCAACACCGCGACGCTTGGCGCGAACCGCAACGTTAACCTGTCCGGCGTTTTGCAGGGCAACGGTGTGAGCGTGACGGCGGGCAACAGTGCGACTGTCTCCAGCGTCACGTCCAATGGGCTGTTCTCTGTAACGGCCAACGGCAACGCGGGCGGTGGCGACGTCGTCGTCAATGGCGAGTCGAGTGTGGTCGGTGCAGTCACGCTGAAGGGTGCGCGCGACGTCACCGTCGCAGGCACCTTGCAGACGGGCGAAGACGCTACGCTGACCGGCACACGCGACGTCAACATTACGGGCACGGTCCGCACGGCGAAGGACGCAACGCTGACGGCGACGCAAGGCAATGTCAACGTCGACGCGCAGGGCAAGCTCGGCGTCAATGGACAACTGACCGAGTCGGCAGGAACAGACGTCGTCATGGGCGGGCAGACGGCGGTCGCGGGCAACACGACGCTGACCTCGGGTCGCGACACGGTCATTCAGGGCGCGCTGAACGGTCAGGGCACCGGGCGCATCGATGCTGGCCGCGACGTAACCGGCGCAGGCTCGGCGTCGTTCACCGGTGCGCTCGACGTGAGCGCCGCGCGCGACGTCGACCAGAGCGGTCTGTTGCAGGGCGGTGGTCTGACGGTCGTCGCGGGCAACAGCGTGACCGTTAAAAACGCGCAGTCGACCGGCGCATTGACGCTGACGGCCAAGGGCCTCGCAGGCGGCGGCGACATCGTCGTCAATGGCGAATCCGGCGCACCGGGCACCGTATCGTTGCAGGCCGCGCGCGACATCAACGTCGCGGGCACACTCGGCGGCGGCGCGGGCACCACGCTCGACGCGCAACGCGACATCGTTGTGGGCGGCGCGATCCAGTCGGTGGGTGACGCCAATCTGACGGCGCACGGCGGCAGCATTCGCGCGACCGGCGGTGTGAGTGGCGGGGCGAATCTCTCCTTCAACGCAGCGCAAGACATCTCGCTCGGTCAGTCGACCAGTGCATTGCGCGACG
Organism: Pandoraea commovens; assembly: GCF_024704525.1. Taxonomy (NCBI): domain Bacteria; kingdom Pseudomonadati; phylum Pseudomonadota; class Betaproteobacteria; order Burkholderiales; family Burkholderiaceae; genus Pandoraea; species Pandoraea commovens. The sequence continues at coordinate 5,469,692 of NZ_CP102780.1, read as the reverse complement.
TCACGATCAACGCCGGACGCGATCTGCAACTCGGCGCAGTGTTGCTCGGCGTGAACGCGAACCTGACGGCAGGCCGCACGTTGCTCGACATCGGCGACGGCAGCAGCAAGGCCGTCTTCACGGGCAACGCCACACTCGCGTCGGCGGGCGACACGCGACTCACGGGCGGTGTGCAGGCGAATGCCATCGACGTGACGGCGGGTGGTAATGCGACGTTCGGCGTCCTCAACTCGGCCACCGGCATCAAGGTCACGACGACCGGCACGGCGGGCGCGCTGGGTGGTCCGGGTGACATCGTCTTCAACGGTGCAGTGTCGTCGCCGAATGCGTTCTCGGCGACGGCTGCACGCGACATCCTCCTTGCAGGCAGCCTGGCGTGCGGTGCGACGTGCGAACTGGCTGCACAACGCAATCTGTCGGTGACGGGTACGGCGCTCACGATGGGCGACCTCTCACTGATCACGCGGATGGGCGACCTCGCCATCAGTGGCGAGGTGACGACAGCGGGCGCGCTGCTGGCAACGAGTGCGGGCAACGCAACGCTTGGCGGCAAGCTGAGCGTGCAAGGCGACTTGCGCACTACTGCTGCCAACGATCTCACGCTGACGGGGCAAACCAACGTGCAGGGCATCGGTGCGTTGCGCGCCGGTCGCGACGTTCTCGGTGACGGCACAGCATTGTTCGGCGGCGACGTCACGCTCGACGCGGGACGCAACACAGCGCTGACGGGCGCATTGTCCGGCCAGAACGTCGACGTCCACGCCGCGAACAACGCGGGTCTGCATAACGTGCAGGCGACAAAGGCACTGACCGTAACGGCGGACAGTGGCGATGTAGCCATCACTGGCGACGCCGTCGCACTCGGCACGGTGACACTGACTGGCGCACGCGACGTCGCCGTGACCGGCAAGACGGTCGGTGGCGACAACGTCACGGTGACTGCCACGACGGGCGACATTCGTCTGCAAGGCGACACGGCTTCCGAGCGCAATCTCACGCTGACGGCGGCGAACGGTGCGATCACGACGGGTAATGCGGGTGCGCAGGGTGACGTCACCGTCAACGCGGGCAAGTCGCTGACGATGCAAGGCGACACGACGGCCAACGGTCTGGTGCGTCTAACGGCCGGTGGCGATATGACGCTGGGCAATGTGCGCAGCGTCGTCGCAGATGCTGTTGCCGGGTTGCTGACGGCAGGTGGCAAGCTCAGCGCTGCGTCGCTCACGTTCGGCAATGGTGGCCTGACCACGCTGTCAGGTGGTGCGACGCAAGTCACGGGCGCCATCGTCGCAGGCGATGCCCTGACGATGACCACGACGGGCGACCTGACTGCGGGCGCTATTCAGGCGGGCAAGTCAGCCACACTCACGGCGGGCGGTGCGGGTGACGTTCGCGTTGCGGGCGACGTCGGCACGGGTACGAGCTTGACCGTCAATGCCGGGCGCGATGTGACGCTCGGCGGCGCAGTGACGGCAGGCGAGGGCGTGACCGTCACGGCCGCGCGCGACTTGGCGGTGACCGGCGCGTTGTCGGCGAATCAGGACATCGCACTGACCGCGACGCAAGGCAACGTCACGTTGACCGGCCCTGTCACCGCGATTCAGAACTTCACGGCGAAGGCGGGCAGTACGCTGACGATGGGGGCCGCGCAAGTCAACGGCGACACGACGCTGACGTCCGGCGCGACGATGGCGCTGGGCGGCCATCTGATCGGCAAGGGCACGGCGACGCTGCAATCCGGCGGCGACATCACGGGAAGCAACGGTGCGCTGACGTTCGGCAAGGACGTGGCGATCACGTCTGGCGGCAAGCTGACGCTCGGCGGCGTGGATACGGCGGGCGATGTGAAAGTGACGTCGGCAGGTGACGCGTTGCTTGGCGCGTTGACCTCGATGGGCAAAGCGTCGCTCACCAGCACGTCGGGCAGTCTGACGGTGGACAAGGTGCTCGTCGGCGGCACGCTCGACATGAACGCTGCGACGAACCTGACGGCACTGCAAGGCGTGTCGAGCATGGGCGCGATGACGCTGACCGCGCAGAACGGCAACCTCAGCGTCGCGAACGTCTCCGGCAACGACACGGTTTCGCTGCGTGCGGGACAGACGCTCACGCTGGGCGGCACCAACACCGTCGTCGGCGACATGACGCTCAATGGCGGCAACGTCGTCATCAACGGCGCTACGACGGCTTCCAAATCTTTCACTGTCACGGCAAGTGGTGCGCTCGACGCGAGTGGCGGGCAGCTCTTCGTCACCCAAGACGCAAAGCTGCGCGGCGCACGCATCGACACGGGCGCGATGATCGTCGGTGGCGCGCTGGATGTGACGGCGACGCAGTGGATCAAGACGCATGGCCTCGCGCTCATCAATGGCGCGACGACCTTCAATGCAGGCACAGGAACGTTCACCAACTCGGCGGGGGCATCGGTCCTGAGCGCCGGGCCGTTGTCGGTGACGGCGGGCAGCATCGTCAACGAGGCGAGCGGGCAACTGGCGTCGACGAAGGCACTGGCGCTGACGTCCACCGGCAACATCGTCAACAACGGGCTGATGAACGGCAGCACGACGTCGGTCACGGCGGGCGGTGCACTGACCAACACCGGGACGGTGCTCGGCGCGAACGGCGTCACGCTCAACGTTGGTGGGTTGAACAACAACGGCGGCATGATCCTCGCGGGCGACGTGACCGGCGCGACACCGGCGAGCGCGGATCTTGCGCTGACGGTCAACGGCGCGGGCACGGTCACGACGGCGGGTGGCGAGCTGGCCGCGACGCGCAATCTCGCGGCGTCGATGGGCGCGGCGACGTTCGACGTAACCGGCGGCGCATTGCAGGCTGGCGGCACGATGTCGATCACGGCCAACGTCATCAACAACACCGGGTCGTTGCAACTCGGTGGCGCGAACACCGTGCTGACGGGGCTGGCGTCGTTCCTGAACAGCGGCACGATCCAGAGCAACGGCGCGCTGACGCTCGCGAGTAACGGCTGGTTCACGAACATCGGCAGCGTGGTGGGCGGCAGCGATGTGACGATTAATGCGGCGACGATCAACGGCGTAGGCGCGACGATCCACGCCGACCGCGATCTGTCGCTGACCCGCGACGTCATCAACAGCGGCCTCATCGAAGCGAACCGCAACCTTAGCGCCACGGGCGGTAACTTCACGAACGCGGGTGCGAAGACGCAGGCCGCTGGCGACATCACCTTCTCGCTGCCGGGCACGCTGAACAACATCGGCGGCACGATCATCGCAGGGAACAACCTGACGGTGAATGCGGGGGCGGTGATTAATGATCAGGCGGGGGGATCGGGCGCGGTGACGACTACGACCACGGTCGTCGATCCGAGTCTGATCTGGAGCGCGATTATCGGAACCCGTGGCTCGAAGCTCAGCCTGGGCGCTGGTGGCGGTGAAGGCGACATGAACGTGCGGTGGCTCGATGTGACGTCGGCTGCAACGCTTGGTGATCTACTGTCGCCGACGGGCGTGACGTTGGAAGGTAAGCCCGACGGCATCAATCCGTGGACGGGAGATCGCTGCAACGGTGGACTCGCTCCGCTGTCATGTGATGCGGGCACGGCTGCGCCAACGACCGGCTCCGGAACGTTCTATATGAACAAGTTCCGGGGAAGTCGCATGGTCGGCGATAACCCGGTCGATTACGACTATTGGCAGGCGAGTGCGTCGCCCATGCCGAACGCGCTGACCTCTGTGGCCATTAACCTGCCTACGGTCAATCAGACGTCCACGGTGACGCAAATGGGCGCGAACGGCGTCATGATTGCGGGTGGCGACATCTCGGTCACGACGTCCAGCCTGTCGAATCGCGGCGGGCAGATTGCAGCGGGACGCAATCTGACGCTCAACGTCGGATCGATGGCAAACGGCGCGGTATCGCCGACGACCACCAGTTCGGTGGTGAACGCGGTCGATCAAGGGCAGTACTCCGCGTTCCTCGCACAGCTGGCATCGCTGGGTGCCATCGAGGTTCCTACCTACCAAAACGAGAATCTGTCTGACGCGCAGCTCGCGCACCAAACGGTGTCGTTCAACATTGCGACGGGATCGGCGGCACCCACGTCGACTTCGACGATTGGCTGGTCGACGCCCCTCGGCCTGATCACCGCAGCGAACACGATCAATCTGTACGGCGGCAATCTCGTCAACGAGGGCATGATCTATGCCCAGAACAACGTCAATATCTTCGCGTCGAGCGTCACGAATCAGGGCGGCAATACGCAGCAATTCACGTCGCAGGCAGGGTGTGCGGCGGGCACGAGCAACGCTGCCTGCTACCGGGGTAACGATGTTCGTGGGCAGAACCCTAACACCACCTCGTTCACCTTCGCGCAGAACAACGCGGCAATCATCGCGGGCAACAACCTCACGATTGCTGCGGGGACGATCAACAACAAGTACGGCGATCTGATTGCGGGTCACGATCTGGTGATCGGTGGAGTTGGCTCTTCGGCGACGGGCACCACCGCTGCTGACTCACTCACCAACACCTCGGGCAACATCCTCGCGGGTAACAACCTGACGCTGAACGTCGCGGGGGGCATCACCAACACGTTGCCGCCGCCGGTTCAGGTGCACGAGAACTACGGCAAGCTCGAAAAGTACTCGGGTTGTATGACGGCGGGTGGCTTCAAGGAAAGCTACTGCGAGGCGTACGTCGATCAGCAGTCGGGCAACTCGTCGATCATCGGCGCAGGGAGCAATCTGACGATCAACGCCGGGTCGCTGACGAACGTCGGCAGTCTGATTACGGCGGGGCTTAACGCAACGATCAACGTCAGCGGTCCGGTGGTCAACAGCGCACAGACGCTCAATGCCTACTGGCACTCGCACTGGGTGCAAGAGACGGGCATGTTCGAGTCGGACAAGCGCCATGACGTGTGGAGCTGCGGCAGCGCTGCGGAATGTACGTCGCTCTATGGTGATGCCTACACGAGCGTGGGCGGTGTGATCAACCCGCCGACGCCGGTGGGCAACATCGCAGCGACGATTCAAGCACCGAATCTGACGGTGACGTCGGGCGGTCAGATCGTCAACGTGGGTAATGTGGTGGGACAGTCGGTGTCTCTGACCGGTACGAGCTTGGTCAACGGCATCACGACGGCCAACACGTACACGCCGCAAGTCGGCAACGCACCGCAAGTGATCAGTCTAGCTCCGGCGAACGGCGGCCTGAACCTGACGATCCCAGCGAGCTTGGGCGGCGCGGGTTCGTCAATCCTGACGGGAGCCACCGGCCAGCAGAACGGCCCGAGCTACGTCGTGGGTGGATTAGGCGCGACGCTCGACCCCGTCTCCCCGCAAGTACTGATCTCGAACTTGCCCGCGTCGCTGCAACCAAGTACGACGACGTTCTACTTCTCTCCTCAACAGGAAGCGATCCAACTCCAGCAAGCCGCCCTGATGCAAACGGGCAAGGCGAGCTTCATCAATGGTTTGTCGACGGATAGCACGTCGCAGTTGAGCGTGAACGACCAGCAGAAGCTGGTGATGTACGGCAACGCGGTCGAGTACGCGAAGACGAACAACATCCAGCTGGGTCAAGCACTGACACCTGAGCAGATCGCCGGGTTGTCGCAACCGATGCTGTGGTACGTCGAGCAGACGGTGCCCGAGCCGGGATGCGCGGCAACGGGTAATGCGAAATGCCCGACAGTCACGGCCCTGATGCCGCAGGTGTACCTGCCTGAGAATTTCACAGCGTTGTCCGCAGGCGGACAGATTCTCGCGAGCAACGACCTGTCGCTGAACTTCGGCAGCACGGCGACAGGTGGCAGCATCCTGAACACGGGCTCGATCACCTCAGGCGGGACGCTGACGGTGAACACCGGCACGCTGACAAACCGCGCAAACGTGGTCGACGTCGGCGAGATCTGGAGCTACATCAAGGACGCGGGTTACCTGAAGACCACCGGCACGATGGTGCAGCCGGGTGGCTTCATGAGCGCAGCAGCGGGCGGGTTGACGCTCAACGTCGACCAGTTCAACCAGATCGGCGGCGCACTCCAACTCTTAGACCCGAACGGCCAAGTCGATCAAACCGCAACGCAAGCATTCATCGCGGGTGTAGCGGCACAACTGGGCGACAAGTTCGTCCAGCAGACGCTGCAAAACGACCTGCACGCGGACTTTGTGAAGCAGGGCGGGAATTTCGGGATTCAGCAGGTTGGGATGATCATGGCCTCGGCCATGTTGGCCGGAGCATTGGCACCGCTGATGGCCGGATTGGTTGCGGCGCAACTTGGATCGGTCGCAGCGACATTCGTAGCGGGCGGGTTGGGCAACGTGATGGCGAGCGCCGCACTCACCGCCATGGCGAGTTCGACGCTCACGCAGGCGATGTTCACAGGCTCGTTGGACTTCGGTTCAGTGCTGAAGACGGGGCTGTCGGCGGCGGTTACCGCAGGGTTGCTGAACGGTATTACGTATTCGAGCGCTGATGGCTTGGGGTTCTCGACGACAGCTTCTCCGAATAGCCTGAGCAGTCTCGCGGGCGTAAAGCCAACTTTTGTGGAAGGTACCGCGAGCCAAGCTAGCACAGCCTCCGCAGGCTTCTCAATCACTCAAGGCATGGCGATCTTCGGCCAGTCTGTGATTCAGGCCGGGGTGCAATCAACGATTCAAGGTGGCAGCTTTCTGGATGCGCTGCAGGCAAACGGGATCAGCAACCTTGGCGCAGCGTTGGCGTTCCAGATTGGCGAAGCGAAAGCCGACGGTCTATTTGGGGACGGCCTAAGCAAGAACATCCTTTCTATCGCGGCACACGCAGCGCTGGGTTGCGCGGGAAGTGCGGCGTCCGGAAATGGATGCGCAGGCGGCGCAATCGGTGGGGCAGCAAGTGCGGCATTTACACCGGACTTCATTAAAGGAATCGATCCAAGCGGTGCGCCACTCAACGAGGGCCAACTGGCCGCGCTCTCCATGCTGTCGAGCTTGATGGGGGCGGGGCTGTCGGGGGCAGCGGGAGCAGACGCTAATGCTGGAGCGTTCTGGGCGCAGAACCAAGCGTTGAATAACGATTCTAGATCTTCGAAGCATCTGGAAGATGCCGCGAAGAACGGCGGCGCCTTCTATGCCGTGGACAACTTGCTAGCTCAAGACCCTGATCAATGGCTTCGGAACTTCTTTTCGATCGGGAGCAGGAATGCCAACAAGGCAGAGTCTGACCCTAACCGTCAAATTGATCCGACCGACGGCCCGCGCAATAATGGACCTGGTGCACCGTCCCCGGTTACACCTGCAGTTGTTTTGAGATGTTTGGCAGGGGGGCCGGTAGGATGTGTGGTCGCTGCCATATTAGGATCATTGGTTCGACCGGCTTCTCCGCCACCTAGTAATTGGACATTTTCGAGTGGCAATGGTGGTGCGGATAAGAGCACGACTGACGGCACAGTTGCCAATCCCACTTCGAACGTTCAATTTGGTGCAAATAAGAATCAAACTGATCATGCATTTCGTCATGTAATTGATGGTGGTTATGACGCCGCTGCGGTGCAAAAATCGGTGTCGGATGATCTTGGGAAAATTGGAAAAATGATCCCAGAAGGTTTGTATAACGGTACCGTTTTTGTTGATGGCGTGGAGTTTAACTACAGCGCTTTCAAATTTCCGAATGGAAAAATAAATGTTGGAAGAATAACTTCTCCGAGGTAATGATGGGAAAAAGAAGAAAGTTAAGCGCTCGTGAGTACTCGCTGGTGGTGGGTTTGATTTCTCGATCAGATCTTGGCGAGGATAAAAAAAGCGCATTGATCGAATCGGCTCGCGATGCTCCCGTCGAAGAGTTGTCTGATGGTGGGATGGGAAGTTTGAGGTTTTTTTGGGGTGGTTGTGAAATTAGAAAATTTGGTCGAAAAATAGCGGAGCGTGAGTTTTTTGATTCTGATGGTGTGGAGATTTCCGTGGCAATTAATTTGGACCAATTGGGGGATCTGTATGAATTGGATCTGTGGAAGGTCGATTTTTCCAAGGTGAAGGTTTTTCCATCGATTTGATAGGGTATTTATTCTCGGAAATTGAGAATCTAATAACTGTCTCGTAGGTGGATTGGGCGCGACGCTCGATCCCGTCTTCCCGCAAGTGCTGATCTCGAACTTGCCTGCGTCGCTGCAACCGAGCACGACGACGTTCTACTTCTCACCGCAACAAGAAGCGATCCAACTCCAGCAAGCCGCCCTGATGCAAACGGGCAAGGCGAGCTTCATCAATGGTTTGTCGACGGATAGCACGTCGCAGTTGAGCGTGAACGATCAGCAGAAGCTGGTGATGTACGGCAACGCGGTCGAGTACGCGAAGACGAACAACATCCAGCTGGGTCAAGCCCTGACGCCTGAGCAGATCGCAGGGTTGTCGCAACCGATGCTGTGGTACGTCGAACAGACGGTGCCGGAACCGGGATGCGCGGCAACAGGCAATGCGAAATGCCCGACGGTGACGGCACTGATGCCGCAGGTGTACCTGCCTGAGAATTTCACAGCGCTGTCCGCAGGCGGGCAGATTCTGGCGAGCAATGACCTGTCGCTGAACTTCGGCAGCACGGCGACGGGTGGCAGCATCCTGAATACGGGCTCGATCACCTCCGGCGGGACGCTGACGGTGAACACCGGGACGCTAACGAACCGCGCGAACGTGGTCGACGTCGGCGAAATCTGGAGCTACATCAAGGACACAGGCTACCTGAAGACCACCGGCACGATGGTGCAGCCGGGCGGCTTCATGAGCGCAGCGGCGGGTGGGTTGACGCTCAACGTCGACCAGTTCAACCAGATCGGTGGCGCACTCCAACTCTTAGACCCGAACGGCCAAGTCGATCAAACCGCAACGCAAGCATTCATCGCGGGTGTAGCGGCACAACTGGGCGACAAATTCGTCCAGCAGACACTGCAAAACGACCTGCACGCGGACTTTGTGAAGCAGGGCGGTAGCTTCGGGATTCAGCAGGTTGGGATGATCATGGCGGCGGCCATGACAGGCGCAGCGCTCGGCCCGCTGTTCTCGGGAATGATCGCAGCGCAACTCGGCACGACGGCCGCGACATTCGTAGCGGGCGGGTTGGGCAACGTGGTGGCGAGCGCCGCACTCACCGCCATGGCGAGTTCGACCCTCACGCAAGTGATGTTCACAGGCTCGTTGGACTTCGGCTCGGTACTGAAGACGGGGTTGTCGGCGGCGGTTACGGCCGGGTTGCTGAACGGGATTACGTATTCGAGCGCCGATGGCTTGGGGTTCTCGACGACAGCGTCCCCCAATAGCCTGGCAAGTCTTGCGGGCGTGAAGCCGACTTTCGTAGATGGCGCGGTAAGTCAGGCAGGAGCAACGACCGCGGGCCAGTGGTTCACGCAAGGCGTAGCGATCCTCGGGCAGTCCGTGATTCAGGCCGGGGTGCAATCGACGATTCAAGGTGGGAGTTTCCTTGAGGCGCTAAAGGTTAGCGGCGTTAGTAATCTGAGTGCCGCGCTGGCTTATCAGATTGGCGAACTAGGCACATCTAATCTAGGCAGTGTGGGGTACGTAGCCGCACACGCTGTGCTTGGTTGCGCGAGTGCGGCAGCGCTGGGCTCCGATTGTAGCGGTGGCGCTATTGGCGCAGCATTTTCTGCAATGTTCGCAAACGAAATCGCCAAATCGGTGACCGGTGGCCAAGGTGTAACGGATCCCGCCCAGCTAGCTATCATCTCAGCTGGTACCCAGTTGCTGAGCGGTGTGATTGCCGGGTTGGTGGGAGCAGACGCGAATGCAGCCGCGTTAGCTGCGCAGAACGAGACGATAAACAACGCGTGTGGAAGCAAGCACGGATGCGGTCAGATTGGTGCTGCGGCTGGCGCCGCCGTCGGTGGTGGTGCGGCGGCGGCAGGCTCTGTCGTCATTGACGCCGCCACCGGCGGAATCAATATCATCGCGACTCCGGCGGAAGTTGCCGCTGGGGCTGCATTGGGCGGTATGCTTGGTGGTGCCCTCGGAGCAGCGATTGATCGACTCGACGCAATGCTGAGTTCATCCGGCGAGGGAAAGTCGGAAACGAAGACTCCAAACGTTGGAGAGCCCGGGTCGTGGCACACCAATCCCGGAAGTGGGCAGCAGAGGCAATATGGTAATGATGGATTCCCTATTACCGACATTGATACAGATCACGACCATGGGCAAGGAAATCCGCACTCGCACAATTGGGAGCCGAATCCGAATGGTGGGTTTCCCTCTCGTGGTCCTGGCGTTCCTGTCTCAAACTGGCCACCAATCGTTGTCCCTTAACATTAATGGTAGCGGAGGACGGAATGGTCCAAGAGTTCGCGTCAGAAGATGCTTCGAAATTTCATGACTCTGAAATATCGTCGATTGAAATCATGAAGTCAGAAAGTGAGATGAGAGTCGGTTTATTGATGCCATCTGGAATTCACGCATATTTAGCAATAAAGAAAATTAGATTTGTGAGAATTACTGATTTTGTTATGCAAAATGTGATTTCTGAGATTCGTATTTCGAAATATGAGAATTTTTCAGAAGAGGAATTGAAAAGACTCGTGAATTGGTCGAACTCATTCTCTGACGTGGAGATTGAGTTGACGCCCGATTCTATGAGGAAATTCATGGAGGATATTAGTAATGGTAGATTGCAAGTCCTGGCCATAGAGCCGTCACGAGGGGCAGAGGCTGTAATCATTGCAGAGAAGATTTTCGTCAGTTGGGGCGAATGAATTAGTGGGAGTAAGGCCAAGTCGATCAATCCTTTTAAGGATCGTTATCAAATAACAAAGAAAGCTACTGTGAGGCGTACGTCGATCAGCAGTCGGGCAATTCGTCGATCATCGGTGCGGGGAACAATCTGACGATCAACGCCGGGTCGCTGACGAACGTCGGCAGTCTGATCACTGCGGGGCTTAACGCGACGATCAACGTCAGTGGCCCGGTGGTCAACAGCGCACAGACGCTCAATGCCTACTGGCACTCGCACTGGGTGCAAGAGACGGGCATGTTCGAGTCGGACAAGCGTCATGACGTGTGGAGCTGCGGGAGCGCTGCGGAATGTACGTCGCTGTATGGCGATGCTTACACAAGCGTAGGCGGTGTGATCAACCCGCCGACGCCGGTGGGCAACATCGCCGCAACGATTCAAGCGCCGAACCTGACGGTGACGTCGGGCGGTCAGATCGTCAACGTCGGTAACGTGGTGGGGCAGTCGGTGTCGCTGACCGGTACGAGCTTGGTCAACGGCATCACGACGGCGAACACGTACACGCCGCAAGTTGGCAACGCACCGCAAGTGATCAGCTTGGCACCTGCAAACGGCGGCCTGAATCTGACGATCCCTGCGAGCTTAGGCGGCGCGGGTTCGTCAATCCTGACGGGAGCCACCGGCCAGCAGAACGGCCCGAGCTATGTCGTCGGTGGATTGGGTGCGACGCTCGATCCCGTCTCCCCGCAAGTACTGATCTCGAACTTGCCTGCGTCGCTGCAACCGAGCACGACGACGTTCTACTTCTCACCGCAACAAGAAGCGATCCAACTTCAGCAAGCCGCCCTGATGCAAACGGGCAAGGCGAGCTTCATCAATGGGTTGTCGACGGATAGCACGTCGCAGTTGAGCGTGAACGACCAGCAGAAGCTGGTGATGTACGGCAACGCGGTTGAGTACGCGAAGACGAACAACATTCAGTTGGGTCAGGCACTGACACCTGAGCAGATCGCAGGGTTGTCGCAACCGATGCTGTGGTACGTCGAGCAAACGGTGCCTGAACCGGGATGCGCGGCAACAGGCAATGCGAAATGCCCGACAGTCACGGCACTGATGCCGCAGGTGTACCTGCCGGAGAACTTTACGGCACTGTCCGCAGGCGGGCAGATTCTGGCGAGCAATGACCTGTCGCTGAACTTCGGTAGCACGGCGACGGGCGGCAGCATCCTGAATACGGGTTCGATCACCTCAGGCGGGACGCTGACGGTGAACACCGGCGCGCTGACGAACCGCGCGAACGTGGTCGACGTCGGCGAAATCTGGAGCTACATCAAAGACGCGGGTTACCTGAAGACCACCGGCACGATGGTGCAGCCGGGCGGCTTCATGAGCGCAGCAGCGGGCGGGTTGACGCTCAACGTCGACCAGTTCAACCAGATTGGCGGCGCACTCCAACTCTTAGACCCGAACGGCCAAGTCGACCAAGCAGCGACGCAAGCATTCATCGCGGGTGTAGCGGCACAACTGGGCGACAACTTCGTCCAGCAGACGCTGCAAAACGACCTGCACACGGATTTTGTGAAGCAGGGCGGGAATTTCGGGATTCAGCAGGTCGGGATGATCATGGCGGCAGCCATGACGGGCGCGGCCCTCGGCCCGCTGTTCTCGGGAATGATCGCCGCACAACTCGGCACGACGGCCGCGACATTCGTAGCGGGCGGGTTGGGCAACGTGATGGCGAGCGCAGCGCTCACCGCGATGGCGAGTTCGACCCTCACGCAAGTGATGTTCACCGGCTCGTTGGACTTCGGTTCGGTACTTAAGACGGGCCTGTCGGCGGCGATTACGGCCGGGTTGTTGGACGGCATAACGTACAGCGCGAAGGATGGCTTCGATTTCGCCTCGAAGGTTTCGGACAACAGCCTGAGCAGGCTCGCTGGCGTGAAGCCGACTTTCGTAGACGGCGCAGTAAGTCAGGCTGGTGCAACGACCGCTGGTCAGTGGTTCACGCAAGGCGTAGCGATTCTCGGACAATCTGTGATTCAGGCCGGGGTGCAATCAACGATTCAGGGCGGGAGCTTCCTCGATGCGTTGAAGGTTAGTGGTGTTAGCAATCTGAGTGCGGCGTTGGCGTATCAGATCGGGTCCCTTGGTGCCGAAACGCTTGGTCAGACGGGGTACGTTGGGGCGCATGCGGTGCTGGGATGCGCTGCGGGTGCAGCCGTCGGATCTGGATGTGCGGGGGGAGCGATCGGTGCCGGGGTATCGGCATTAGTAGCGGACGATATAGCGAGGGCGGTGACCAATGGTAAGGGTGTCTCTAGCTCGCGATCAAGCATTGACAAGTGCTTGTGCCGACGCCAGCTCGGCAGCGTGCATGCTCGCAGTGGCAGACGCCAAAGCAAATGGCAACATCGTTGTCCGTGCTTCGAATGGGCAGATGTTTGCTGTAGATCCTGCTGACTCTCAAATTCTGTCGGGAGACCCGAATCTCAAGGCGATGCTGTTGGAAGCGCAGAAGGGGAGTGCTTTCGGTGCGATTCTCTCGGCACTAATTATTGCGTCAGGTGGTTCCACGGAGACTGCCTTGGAGGGGGCGCAACTGGGGCAGGCTGTGGAGGGCGTCGGGGCGGGTGCAACGTCGTTTGGTACGCCGAGGACTGCATTACCTGTGGAGGTTAAGCCCGGAAATGCAACAAACAAAGGACCGTTGACAATCGCCGAACAAATGGGGATCTTGAGTTCACACGTAAGAAAACGATCAACTTCACTATCCCGGAGAAATACTAGGAGCGCGGAGCTTCCCTAGTTGGGGGTATTTCAAGGACCCGGTGAAGGTAGGTGATTCTTTCGAGGTGCTTGAACTCGACAGATTGGTCGGTTACAGAAAGGTGGTGCGGATACTATGAGTGCAACTCCGACTGTAGGATCGGCGTGCACCGGGAATCGCTGGCTCTAAGGCATCGTGGGCAGATTGGGCGCAGCGCTCGATCCCGCCTATTGAGACGTGCATCTATGAAAAGAAGTGAAATCGATTCTCTTCGACGCTACGAGTCCGCAGACGATTTCTTTGGGCTGAGCGGGAGCGTCGTGATGAAGCTAACCGTAACTGCCGCGAATGCAGTCTGTGAGCAGGCCGCGAGACGAGGGCTTGTTATCTATCGCGTTGAAGGGGGAATCTGGCATCCCACTGGGTTCGAGGCAAGAGTCGACTGCATTTGGGATGGCGAATTTCCACCGATCGACTATCACAAGGCAGAGGCCAACAATCTCCGGGCAGCCACCTTCATTTCTTCCGAGAGAGAGGTTCACGACGTCTTTGTGCTAAGTGCGAAAGCGTTCGGTGAAGAGATGACGGTGCGCTGAACGGCAATTTCAAATTCTCTTCGCAGGCGGACCGGAAATTACCAACTCTCGGGGCATCGTTGATCGTGGCAAAGTTCGACTACAACGACATCGTCAGGGCGATAGCTTCTGCCGACCACTCGTTTCGACCGGGACATCGGGCATGGATCGTCAGCATATTCGAGAACGACTCCAGCCCTTGGCTGAACCGATTTCCCGCTGGGGTTGTGTACACCATCGAGTATGAAGACGGATCGTCAGTCGAGATCCACGAGAAGCTACTCGAGCTAGATACTTCAGACGGGTGACTGCAATCTTGCGCTATCCCCCTCACCCCTGCGCCATCACCTGCTGCGCAATCGCCGCCGTAATCCCAGCCTTATCGTGCCGCGTCCGCTCTAACAGCCCGATACTCCGTTGCTCCGTCACGCCGGGAAGAGGAATCACACGCAACGCATCTTCATGCGCCCAGCTTGCGCTCCTCAACATCGGCACCACCGCAACGCCGACCCGTTGCCGCACCAGCGCCACGATCCCTTCAATGGACGACAGCTCCAGAAAGTCGCTGACCTTCACGTGCTGACGTCTTACCGCGCGATCAATCAACGCCCCAGTCCGCTGCGTCCGATCAAACCGCAGAAACCGTTCCGTCTCCAGCAGCTTCGCCACTGACGTGAACTTCAACGCCGACGACGCCAGCAGCACCAACGGCTCTCGATACAACGGCGTCCACCGCACCCCCGCCGGACGTCTTCCCGACGGTTCCACCAGCACCGCACAATCGATCTCCCCGGCGTCGAGCTTCGCGGTCAACTCAATCGACCGTGCCGTCTGAATCGATATCTCCAGATGCGGCTGCGCGTGCTTGATCTGCGACACCGCACGCGCCAGCGCACTCACCGCCGACTCCACCGCCCCGATCGTCACCGGTCCGGCGGTCGATTCGATGCCTGCGGCCAGCGTACGCATCGTCTGATACTGCGCCAGCAGTTGCTCCGCGTGCGGCAGCAGCAACCGTCCCATCGCATTGAGGGCGACGGAGCGTCCCACGCGGTCGAACAGCGGATGGTCGAATTCCTCCTCCAGCGCGCGCATTTGCATGCTGACCGCCGATTGGGTCATGGCGAGATGTTCGGCTGCCGAAGCGAACGAGCCGTATCTCGCGACCGCCGCAAAAGTCCGCATAAATCGCAGGTTGCTCATGGATGACTCACGCTAAATATATGAATATTCTAAAGAAAGCCCCAGGTGGGCTCATCGAAAACAACCATTAATTCATCAAAAAACTTGCGATGACGAATCACAAATTCTAGCTTTTATTGGTTTTTTGGCACAAGCAGAATGGGGCGAAGCGAGTGCGGTCGGCTTGCCACGAACACACTTCATAGAAGAGGAGTATCCCCATGGAAGTTTCGGTCGGGCGCGACGGCGCCTCGAACACCGCTAATACGGCGCAAACCGAGCGATCGAGCAAACGTATCGACGTCAAGGTCATTGCGGTGTCCACCGTCGGCAATGCGCTCGAATGGTTCGACTTCACCGTCTTTACCTTCTTCGCCGCGAACATCGCGCGTCAGTTCTTCCCCAGCGATAACCCCACCGCCGCACTGCTCGCAGCATGGACGACGTTCGGCGTCGGCTTTCTGACGCGTCCGCTCGGTGGCATCGTGCTCGGCGCTTACGCCGACAAACACGGACGAAAAGCCGCACTGCTCCTGACGATCACCGTCATGGCACTCGGCGTCGCCGTCATCGCCTTCGCGCCGACTTACGCGCAAATCGGCATGGCCGCTCCGATACTCATGCTCGTTGGCCGCTTCCTTCAGGGCTTCTCCGCAGGCGGCGAAGTGGGGAGTGCTACGGCATTCCTCGTCGAGCACGCACCGGTCGAGCGTCGTGGCGTGTACGGCAGCTTCCAGATGATCGCGCAGGCATGCAGCATGCTGCTCGGCGCCATCGTGTCCGTCGGCATCACGCAAACCCTCACGCCGGAACAGATCGACGCGTTCGGCTGGCGCATTCCGTTCGTGATCGGTCTGCTCATCGTGCCGGTCGGTCTCTACGTGCGCTCGCGTCTGGACGAATCGCCGGTCTTCAAGGACGCCCGCAAGCAAGACGCTGAAAAGCGCTCGCCGTTCATCGAATCGGTCACGCAGCACTGGCGTCAGGTGTTGGCGGGCTTCGGCCTTACGGTGTACGGCACCATCGGCACGTACATCTTCTACTACTACATGCCGAGCTACGCGACGAAGTCGCTGGGCATCCCCTTCAAGAGCAGCGTGATCGCGTCGTTGTGCGCAGCCGTCGCCTACATCGTGGGGACGTTTGCCTCGGGCCGCATCTCGGACGCCATCGGCCGCAAGAAGCCGATGACGGCCTCCGCACTCATCAGCCTGATCATCGCGTACCCGCTGTTCCTCGCTGTCAGCCACGTGCCGACGCTGCCGATGCTGATCTTCGTGCAATGCTGCCTGATGCTCTCGCTCGGGCTGTTCCAGGGATCGTATTGCGCCTTCGTGTGCGAACTGTTCCCGTCGCGCGTGCGCGCCACGTCGATGGCCATCGGCTACAACTTCGCAGTGATGATCTTCGGCGGTTTCGCCGGTGCCATCGCAACGCTGCTCATCGGCTGGACGGGCGACAAGCTCGCCGTCGTCTACTACGGCCTGTTCGGCGCAGCCGTGGGCCTCGTCACGATCCTGATGCTCAAGGACCGCTCGCGGCAACCTCTGCTCTAAGACACCAACAATCACGGTCTCCGGCGGCCATTTCAATGGCTCGCCGGTGCACCACTGCACTGCCTCCCCAAACCTGCCCCTGTCCAATGCGCGCGACCTGCTGACATCGTCGGCGAGCGTCGCGCCTTTCGGGGCACTCTCAAGAGACGACTCTCATGTCCATCATTCCGGAAATCGCCGAACGCTCGGCCGAACTGCAAGCTATCCGACGCGACATCCACGCCCATCCCGAACTGCGCTACGAAGAGGCGCGCACGTCGGACATCGTGGCGAAGCTGCTCGAATCGTGGGGTATCGAAGTCACGCGCGGGCTGGGTAAGACGGGCGTCGTCGGCGTGCTGCATAACAGTACCGGCAAGGGCACGGGCAAGAAGGTCATCGGTCTGCGCGCGGACATGGACGCGCTGCCGATTCAGGAACTCAACACGTTCGAACACGCGTCGCAGTACGCGGGCAAGATGCACGCCTGCGGTCACGACGGCCACACCGCCATGCTGCTCGGCGCTGCGCAGCATCTGGCCGCACATCGCAATTTCGACGGCACCATCGTCTTCATCTTCCAACCGGCGGAAGAGGGCGGTGGTGGCGCGAAGGCGATGCTCGAAGACGG
Source organism: Pandoraea commovens (assembly GCF_024704525.1). Lineage (NCBI taxonomy): Bacteria > Pseudomonadati > Pseudomonadota > Betaproteobacteria > Burkholderiales > Burkholderiaceae > Pandoraea > Pandoraea commovens. The sequence continues at coordinate 5,452,310 of NZ_CP102780.1, read as the reverse complement.
TCTGTTCGAGAAGTTTCCAGTCGACGCAGTGTTCGCGCTGCACAACTGGCCGGGACTCGCGGCTGGCAGCTTTGGCGCGCGCGTAGGCGCGACGCAGGCGTCGAGTAATGAATTTCGCATCGTCGTCAAAGGGACGGGCGCACACGCCGCCATGCCGCACGACGGCATCGATCCCGTCCTCACTGCGATGCAGATCGGCACCGGCCTGCAAAGCATCATGACGCGCAACAAACGCCCCATCGACGCCGCCGTGCTCTCCATCACGCAGATGCAGGCGGGCGAGGCGATCAACGTCATTCCGAACACCGCGACGCTCGCAGGCACGGTGCGCACCTTCTCGCTCGAAGTCCTCGATCTGGTCGAGAAGCGCATGCGCGAGTTCTGCGAATCGACGGCTGCGGCGTACGGTTGCTCGGTAGAGTTCTCGTTCATCCGCAATTACCCGCCGACGGTCAACACCGCTGCCGAGACGCAGTTCGCGCTTAACGTCATGAAGGAGATTGTGGGACGTGATCACGTCGTCGATCCCATCGATCCGACGATGGGGGCGGAAGACTTCTCATTCTTCCTGCTGGAGCGTCCCGGTTGCTACGCCTACATCGGCAACGGCACCGGCGACCATCGTGCGCATGGTCACGGTCTCGGCCCGTGCATGCTGCACAACACGAGCTACGACTTCAACGACGATGTCCTCACGCTCGGCTCGACCTATTGGGTGCGCCTGACCGAAGCCTTCCTGGCGGAGTGAGACGCGATGACCACGAGTCCGTTCTCCAGCAGCTATCTTCAGGCGCGCGAGCGATTCACGGCAGCGGCCCGGCAGGCCGGTGTCGAGGTGACCAGCCATGTCATTCCCGACATCGTCGGCCGTGAGGGTGAGACGCTTGCGACGGACGTCGTGCGTCTCGGTTCACTCGATGCGCGACGCTTGCTCATCCTCACCTCCGGCACGCACGGCGTCGAGGGGTTCTGCGGCAGCGCCGCGCAGATCGCGCTGCTGGGCGACGAAGGACTGAAGTCGCGCCTCGCGGCGGCGGACGTCGCCATTCTCGTCGTGCACGCGATCAACCCATATGGCTTTTCGTGGCTGTCTCGCACCAACGAGGACAACGTCGATCTGAACCGCAACAGCATCGATTTCACGCAGACGCTGCCCGTCAACGCGGCTTACGCCGATCTGCATGATTTGCTCGTGCCGCCCGAGTGGCCGCCGTCCGACGACAACGTGCGCGCCATCGCCGACTACATCGCGAAGCACGGCGAAGCGGCATATCAGCGCGCGCTGACGATTGGACAGTACGCCTTCGCCGACGGGCTGTTCTACGGGGGACGCGAACCCGTGTGGAGTACGCGCCTGATGCGCACGCTGATCGAGACGCACGGGCAGCGTTGTGAAGCCATCGGCTGGATCGATTTCCACACCGGTCTCGGTCCGCCGGGGCATGGCGAGAAAATCTGCGTGGGCGGTCTCGACGCAGCAGAGTTAGCACGCGCCCGCGCGTGGTGGGGCGCCGATCTGGCCAGCCCCATCGACGGCACGACTGTGGCGTCGAACGTCGGTGGCCCGTTGCTCGATACGCTGCGCAACACGGCGAAGCACGCGCAGGTGACCGCCATCGCCATCGAATACGGCACCGTGCCGCTCATCGACATGCTGCACATGCTGCGGGCGGACTCATGGCTGAGACGTCATCCTGACGCGACAGATGAGCAGGCGTCGGCTATTCGTGCTTCGGTGCAGGCGGCATTTTGCTTCGACGACGGCGTATGGCAGGGCCAGATTCTCGGGCAGGCGCGCGTGGCCATCTTGCAGGCGGTGACGGGGTTGAGTCGTCAGGGCGCTACCGGTTAGGGCAAAATCGGGCGACAATAGCCCGCCCTAACCGCACAAACGCTCATGGCATCTCACGTGAAGAAGTCTTTCGTCGGCCGGATTCGCGATCAGCTCGACCAGCTCTCGCCGTCAGAGCGGCGTCTGGCCGAATTCGCGCTCGATCTGCCGGGCGATCTGGCGGGGTATTCGGCGTCCGAGCTGGCCACGCTGGCTCAGGTCTCGAATGCCACCGTCACGCGCTTCGTGCGACGTCTGGGCTACGAGTCGTTCGACGACGCACGCAAACACGTCCGCTCCGAGCAACGCGCTGGCTCTCCTCTGGTGATGGCTGCGACCGCGCACGCGACCGAAGCTGTGGCCGACGATGTCGTCGGCGCGCATCGTCAGCAAAGCCTCGCCAACATCGACGCGACCTATCGCCGTCTCTCGTCCACCGAAATCGAACAGATCGCCGCCGCGATTCTCTCGGCGCGCAAAGTCTGGGTTGTGGGCTTTCGCTCCAGCCTGCCGCTCGCGATGTATTTCCGCTGGCAGTTGCTGCAAACCGTCCCCAGCGCACAAGTCATCCCCGGTGCGGGCGAAACGCTCGGTGAACATCTCGCAGGCATCGGTGCAGACGACATCGTGATCGTGTTCGCGCTGCGCCGTCGCGTTCGTCAGATGCCGACGATCGTCGCGCAACTCGCGAAAGCTTGTCCGAATCTCGTCTACATCACCGAGCGCAATGGCGTGACGAAGACGCCCGCGAAGTGGTCGTTGCAGTGCGACGTGCAAGGCCCCGGCGTGCTCGATAACCACACGGCGGTGATCGGTCTGTGCCACCTGATCGTCACGCAGGTTATGACGCTTGCGGGCAATCCGGGACGTCGTCACCTCGGCCTCGTGGAAGCGTTCCACGACGCACTCGACGAAATTTGACCCACCGCCGTCGTCCGACGGCGCTCTGCCTCAAACCTCCCCATCATTGGCATCTCCTGCCAAGGCGGTCGCTCGTTCGCGTCGTCCGCATCGTCAGGCTAAACCCTGATATGAAAAATAATTTTCAAAAACAAATAATCTGAAAAAATATTATCCAAACAGGTTCATCAGAGGGCGAGGCAATTCGGTCGCAAAGGCGCCAATCCAGGCGCAGGGAGTTTTACGATGGGCGCAGAAGTGGTCGTATCGTCGTCGGAACCCAGGTTGCAGCAGCTCGAACGGGCGCTCGACGACATTGGCGTGACGCCGTCACACAAGAAGATCCTCGCACTGATTCTGTTCGGGGTTCTGTTCGACGTCTTCGAGCAGAACGCCGTCGGCCTCGTGGGGCCGTTGTTGCGCGAGTACTGGGGCATCTCTGCCGCCCAGATCGGCTTTCTCAACACGTTAACGTTCGGTGCAGCCGCCATCGGCCGACTTGGTTCGGGCTACATCGCCGACCGCTTCGGGCGTCGCACGATGCTGAGCATCAATCTGATGCTGTTCACGCTCGGCGCACTGATCTGCGCTTTGGCGACGAACTACACGATGCTCGCCGCCGGACGCTTCATCGTCGGCTTCGGTCTCGGCGGCGAAATCTCGATTGCCGTCACCATGCTCGCGGAGTTCTGCTCGTCGCGTTTCCGTGGCGTGGCGGTGGGCGCGATCAACGTCGCGGGCGGTGGGCTGGGCAACATGCTCGCACCGGCGTTCGGGTTGGCGGTCTTCGCCTTCTTCCCCGGGCCGGATAGCTGGCGCTGGTTGTTCGGCTGCCTCGTGCTTCCGGCCTTTTTCGTGCTGCTCTATCGACGCTTTATTCCGGAGACGCCGCGCTTTCTGCTCTCCAAAGGCCGCGTGGAAGAGGCTAACCGGGTCCTCAACATTCTCGCGTCGGGCAAGCTGGGTAAGTCCGCCGCTGGCGGCACGAAGCCTTACCTAAGCGAAGCGTCGAACGGCGCGCACCGTGCGGAAAAGGTGCGTCTGAGCGAAGTGTTCGTCGGACCGCTGGCGCGTCGCACGGTGGCCGTCGGTGTCGCGGTGTGCATGACCTATGGCGCGCAGATTTCAGTGCTCACGCTGATGCCGACGATTCTGATGGCGCAGGGCTACACGCTGAGCAAGAGCTTCGTGTTCACCATCGTGATGCAGTCGGGCAGCCTGCTCGGCGCGATCACGGCGTCGTACTTCGGCTTCCGCTTCCCGCGCAAACGCGTGCTGACGCTCGGCGCTATCGCCGCATGTGTGATCGGTCTGTGCTTCGGGTTTTTGTCGAAGTCGCAGCCCCTGATTCTCGCGTTCGGTGCGGCTTTCCAGTTCTGCGTGCTGCTGCTCAATACGTCCATATGGATCTACGCGCCGGAACTCTATCCCACGCGAGTGCGGGCGTTCGGCACGGCGTTCATTCTGGCGCTGGGCACGTTGGCCGGTGCGGCGATGCCGCTGGTGGCTGGCCGCGTATTCGACCAGTACGGCATCGGCGGCATGTTCGGGATGATGGCCGCGATGTACGCCGTGTTCGCCATCGCACTGACCTTTGCGCCGGAGACGTTCGGCAAGCCCATCGACGGCCCCGACGCGCCGGGCGACGACGATCCGCAGGCGGCTGCCAGGACGTCTTCCGACGCGCCAGCCTCCCCCGCATCCGCTTCGCATGCTTCTTGAATTCCTGATTCGCCGAGATTTCCATGACTCACATCCTGCTCATTAACCCCAACACGTCGACGGCGACGACGCAAATGATGGTCGACATCGCCCGCACGTATTTCGCCAGCGTGATGACGTCGCCGCCGACGGTGGTTGGCGCGACGGTCGCGCGCGGCGCGCCAATGATCGTCGACGAGCAGGACCTCGCGGTGGCCGCCGACGCCGTGAACGATCCGCAAATCGTTGCGCTTGCGGAGCAGGCGGACGGTGTGATCGTCGGCGCGTTCGGCGACCCGGGGATCGAAGCGCTGCGGGCGCGTCTGGACGTGCCGGTGGTCGGGATCGGCTCGGCATCGGTGCGAGAGGCAGGCGAGGGCGGCCGTCGTTTCGGCATCGCCACGACGACACCGCAACTGGCCGACTCGATTGCGTCGAACGTCCGGAAGCTGGGCCTGGGCGCGAGCTTCACGGGGGCGCGGTTCACGACGGGCGATCCGCTTGCGCTCGGCGACGAGCCGTCGCAACTGGAAAGCAGCCTTGCCGGTGCCGTCGACGCGTGCATTCGGCTCGACGGGGCGCAAGCTGTCGTGATCGGTGGCGGCCCGCTGGGTGAGGCGGCGCAGGCGCTCGGCGAGCGCTTCTCAGTACCGGTGATCGGGCCGGTGCCGGCGGCCTGCAGCGCGCTGCTTCAGGCAATGGGACTGGACGAAGCCGCGTAATCCATTCCGTCTAAAGTCGTCGTTGGTCCCAACATCAATGGTGAATACAGAACAATGCAGGAGTCGATATGAACCAACAGCCAACGTCGCGAGCGAGCGACGGCACACACGCGTTCGCCAATCCGCAGGATCACATGCTCGACCCCATCTATCGCAAGATCATGTGGCGGATCATTCCGTTCATATTTGTGCTGTGGATGCTTGCGTGGATCGACCGGGTGAACGTCGGCTTCGCGAAGTTGCAGATGCAGCAGGATCTCGGCTTCAGCGAGACGGTGTACGGCATCGGCGCGGGTATCTTCTTCCTTGGGTACTTCTTCCTGGAAATCCCGAGCAACTGGCTGCTGTTGCGCATCGGCGCGCGTCGCACGCTCGCACGCATCACATTGGGCTGGGGGACGATCTGCGTGCTCATGATGTTCACGCACTCGCCCGCGTACTTCTACGTCATGCGCTTTCTGCTCGGCGCGTTCGAGGCGGGTTTCCAGCCGGGCGTGCTGCTGTATCTGACGTTCTGGTTCCCGGCGCACCGACGCGCGAAGGCGTTTGCGTGGTTCATCTCGGCGTCGGCTGTGTCGTCGGTGGTGGGCGCACCGCTCGCGGGGGTCATTCTGAACGGTATGCACGGCGTGAACGGCTGGGCCGGGTGGCAATGGCTGTTCCTGCTCGAAGGTGTGCCGACGGTCCTCGCGGGCGCGCTGGCTGTGTGGTTCCTCGTCGACAAGCCGGAGCAGGCCAGTTGGTTGTCGGAGCATGAGAAGCGCCTGCTGCAATCCGATCTGGACAACGACCGTAAGGGCGCGGGGCAGCGCGAGCATAGCTTCATGCTTGCCGTGCGCAGCCCGAAGCTGTGGCTGCTTACAGGCATCTACTTCGGTATCGTGGCAGCGAACGCAACGCTCTCATTCTTCGCACCGACCATCGTGCGCGCGTTGGGTCCGACGAATCCGTTACATATCGGGTTGCTCGTCGGTGTGATGTACGTCTTCGGCGCAATCTTCCAGATCGCCATCGGCTACAGCGCGGACAAACGTCGCGAGGCGCGCATGCATTGTGCGATTCCGGTTTTCATCGGGGCGTGTGGACTAGCGGGCGTCGGCGTGTTTGCGGGAAGCAATGGCGTGGCGGCGTTCCTGTGTCTGGTCATTGCCGTGTCCGGCACGATGGGCGCGATTCCGGTGTTCTGGCAGTTGCCGAATGCCTATCTCGCGGGCGGTGCTGCCGCGATGGGCGTGGCGTTCATCAACTCCGTGGCAAACCTTGCGGGGTTCGGCTCACCTTATCTGCTGGGCATCGTGAAAGATGCGACGGGCAGCTTCAACGGCGGCCTCTGGATCGTAGCGGCACTCGAAGCGTTCGTCGCCATCCTGATCTGGTGGCGGATGAAACGGCGCGAGCGGGTGCCGGGGGTGCCTGCGGTGGCGTGAGGATTTCCCGAAAAACGTTAAGGGCTACGTAATTTCACGTAGCCCTTTGTTTTTCTATGGCGTCGTTGGCCGAGCGGAGAGGTCGCAGATAGAAAGCGCAAGAACGAAAATTCCGTCGCTACCCTAAAGAAATCAGTGTCTGCATCCGTAATGCTCTGTTCCGACCGGTTCTCGCCGGTTGGGAATCCGAGGCGCTCTTAGAAATAGAAAGCGGATCAAATTGAGGAGCCGCACCGTCCCGGATCATTTATCAGATGTTCACATAACTGGGGTTAATGGAATGAACGTACGTAAAGTCCTTCATGCAGGTGTTGCAATTCTGGCGCTCGCGCTGACGGGGTGTGCTTCGACGTCGTCGACGCTGGATACTTCGCGCTCCGTCGATCCGGCTTTGGCCACAACGCTCAAGCAGGGCATCGCACTGCCGACCATCGAATCGAACGGCCATGAACTGAGCCCCGAAGTGAAGACGGGCATTCTCGATGCGTTCAAATTGCAGGCCGAGAAGAACGGCATGGCGGTTTCGGCCAGTGGCGTGCCGGTGAAGATTACTGTCGAGGAATTTAACGCACGTTCGGCCGCCGCCCGTCTGGTGCTCGGCTTTATGTCGGGCAGCGACCACATCAAGGCCCGCGTGGACGTGTCGGGGAAGACGTACTCCGTTGAAGACACGGCTCGTTCGTCGATTAACGGCATTGGTCTGGTTGCCGAAAACGTGGGTTCCGAAGCCGCCAACGGCGTGGCCACACTCGCCGGTGTTCAGGTGAACACGATTCAACGTGTCCAGCCGCCGGTCGGCATGACCACGCGCTAATCGGCGTAGCCCGCGTCGACTTCAGAACGCTCGCAGGAAAATCGCTTCGATTTCCGCTTGCTCAGCGCGACGCGGGTTGGTGAACCCGCAGGCGTCCTGCATCGCGTTGGCGGCGAGCGTCGGGACGTCTTCCTTCTTCGCCCCGAGTTCGGCCAACCCCGACGGAATGCCGATGTCCTTCGACAACCGGCGAATCGCCGCGATGGCGACCTTTGCACCTTCGTCGTCGCTCAGCCCTTCAACCTTCTCGCCCATCGCCTGCGCGATGTCTTTCAGACGCGCCGCGCTGGTGCTCGCGTTGAACTCCTCCACGTGTGGCAACAGAACCGCGTTGCACACGCCGTGCGGCAGATCGTAGAACCCGCCCAACTGGTGCGCCATCGCGTGCACGTAACCGAGCGACGCGTTGTTGAACGCCATGCCCGCCAGAAACTGTGCGTACGCCATGTTCTCGCGTGCGTTCATGTCGTCGCCGTGCGACACCGCACGACGCAGATTCTGCGAGATCAGCGTGACGGCCTTGAGCGCGCACGCGTCGGTGATCGGGGTGGCAGCGGTCGACACGTAAGCTTCGGTGGCGTGCGTCAGTGCATCCATGCCGGTCGCGGCCGTCAGCCCCTTGGGCATCGCCGCCATCAGCGCCGGATCGTTGACGGACAACAGCGGTGTGACGTTGCGGTCGACAATGGCCATCTTCACATGACGCTTTTCGTCCGTGATGATGCAAAAGCGCGTCATCTCGCTCGCGGTCCCGGCCGTCGTGTTGATCGCGACGAGCGGCAATTGCGGCTTCTTCGACTGATCGACGCCCTCATACTCCGAGATGTGGCCGCCGTTCGTCGCACACAGTGCAATCCCCTTCGCGCAGTCGTGCGGCGAGCCGCCACCCAGCGAAATCACGAAGTCGCACTGGTTCTGCTTCAGGATTGCCAGACCGGCTTCGACGTTGCTCACGGTCGGGTTCGGTTTCGCGCCGTCGAAGACGACCGATTGAATGTCCTGCTGCGTCAGCAGCTTCGCCACCTTCTCGGCGACGCCCGCCTTCGCGAGACCGGCATCGGTCACGATCAGAGCGCGGCGGAAATGGTATTGGCGCAGGGCGGCAATCGCTTCGTCGAGGCTGCCCACGCCCATCATGTTGACGGCGGGAATGAAGAAAGTCGTGCTCATCGTCATGCTCCTTATCTGTTCTGTGAGGGGCACTCCCCGCGCGCAAATGGCGCGACGGGGTGTCCAGAATCATCTTTTGCATGCATCAAAGACAGCATCGCACTCGCTGCGCGATGCGTCTTTGATCTACTGCAAGGTCACATACGACTAGAGGGATTGCTCAGAAGAAGCCGAGCGGATTGACGTCGTAACTCACCAGCAAGTTCTTCGTCTGCTGGTAGTGGTCGAGCATCATCTTGTGGGTCTCGCGACCGATGCCGGACTTCTTGTAGCCGCCGAACGCCGCGTGAGCCGGATAGAGGTGATAGCAGTTCGTCCAGACACGCCCTGCCTGAATGCCACGGCCCATGCGATAGGCGCGATTGATGTCGCGCGTCCACACGCCTGCGCCCAGACCGAACTCCGTGTCGTTGGCGATGGCGAGGGCTTCCGCTTCGTTCTTGAAGGTCGTCACACCCACCACCGGTCCGAAGATTTCCTCCTGGAACACACGCATGTGGTTTTCGCCCTTGAGCAGCGTGGGCTGGATGTAGAAGCCCGACGCGAGCGGACCGTCGAGCATCTCGATGCCGCCGCCCGTCAGCACTTGTGCACCTTCCTTGCGCGCCAGATCGAGATACGTGAGGATCTTGTCGAACTGCTGTTGCGACGCCTGCGCGCCCACGGCCGTCTCGGTATCGAGCGGATCGCCGCGCTTGATACGCTCGACCCGCTTCATCACCACTTCCATGAAAGGCTCGTAGATCGATTCCTGAACGAGCGCACGCGACGGACATGTGCAGACCTCGCCCTGATTCAGGAAGCCCAGCACGAGGCCTTCTGCGGCCTTCTCGATGAATTCCGGCTCGCCGTGCATGATGTCGTCGAAGAAGATGTTCGGCGACTTGCCGCCCAGCTCAACCGTGCTCGGGATCAGGTTGGCGGCGGCGCGCGTCAGGATGTGATTGCCGACGGGCGTCGAGCCCGTGAAGGCGATCTTGGCGATGCGCTTGCTCGTCGCCAGCGCTTCACCGGCTTCGCGACCGAAGCCCTGCACGATGTTGAGGACGCCCGGCGGCAACAGATCGCCGACCAGCTCGGCAAACAGCGTGATCGTGAGCGGCGTTTGCTCGGCGGGCTTGAGCACCACGCAGTTGCCTGCCGCGAGTGCGGGGGCAAGCTTCCACGCCGCCATCAGCAGCGGAAAATTCCACGGGATGATCTGACCGACTACGCCCAGCGGCTCATGGAAGTGATACGCGGCAGTGTGCTCGTCGATCTCGGCGGCGGTGCCTTCTTGCGCACGGATGCAACCGGCGAAGTAGCGGAAGTGATCGACGGCCAGCGGCAAATCGGCGGCGAGTGTCTCGCGCACTGGTTTGCCGTTGTCCCACGTCTCCGCCACGGCGAAGCGCTCCAGTTGCGATTCCAGCCGGTCGGCGATCTGCAACAGAATGCGCGAGCGGGCCTGTACGGACGTCTTTCCCCACTTGGCCGCCGCCGCATGGGCCGCGTCGAGCGCCAGTTCGATGTCTGCGCCGTTCGAGCGAGGGAATTCGCCGATGACCGCGCCGGTGACTGGCGACGTGTTGGTGAAGTACTGGCCCTCGACGGGCGGCACGAACTTGCCGCCGATGAAGTTCTCGTAACGCGGTTGCAAGGACAGCAGGGAACCGGGCGTGCCGGGCGGGGCGTATTTCATGTTGTGTCTCCGGATATCGTTGTAGCGCGGACGTTGACTGCGCGAGACGCTACTAAGCAAGTCGTGGGCCAGACCCTGCCATTCGCGCAACGACGTGCCCCGCCGGCATGCGGGACAGCACGGTGTGTACCGATTCCGTGACACCTGTGTCCTGCGGTGTGGCACACGTTGTCTCAGGACCGTGACACTCCCGCAGGCGTCAGAGCCTGCGTCAATCGCTTTGCGTTTCCCGATTGACATGGCGCATTGCAATCGCTTCGCGCATGGGGGATGCTTCGGGAACGATACGAGATCATCAGATCATCCGGCACGGGGGAGACGACCAATGCCAGCCAGTACGCAAGCCGCACACGCACGCCGTGTGCTGAACGTCGCACAGGGCCATTCGCCATCGGGCTCGGTGGCGACCGACCCGAACATCGCCAGTTCGTGGCGGCGCTGCCTCGACACGCACGCGCTCGACCCGGGCGCACGCATGGCGCCGCGCGTGCTCGAATCCTCGCAATTGCGCGAACGCCGCAGTGCGATGGAACGCCTGCGCAACGTCTCCATGCCAGTGTTGGAACGTCTGCAACGTCAGCTGATGAACCCGCGTCAGGCCGTGTTGCTCACCGCCCCGGACGGCGTGATCGTCGACTCACGTCTGCATGACGGCACTCGCGACGACTTCCATCGCGCCGGGCTGTGGCCGGGGGCGGACTGGAGCGAGTCTTGCGAGGGCACCAACGGTATCGGGACGTGTGCCGTCGAGCGCGCGCCCGTCATCATCTGTCAGCAGGATCACTTTCGCGCACTGCATACGCCGCTCACTTGCACGGCGAGTCCGGTGTTTGCGCCGCAGGGCGATCTGCTGGCGGTGATCGACGTGTCCTCCACCAGTACGGATCTCACGCGTCAGAGTCAGTTTCATACGCTGGCGCTCGTCAATCTGTCGGCGAAGGTTGTCGAGAGCGAGTATTTCTTCCAGCACTATCGCGACGAATGGCTGCTGCAATGGCAAGAGCAAGCCGACCATCTTGGTGGGTTCGCGCAGGCGCTGCTCGCGTTTGACGATGCCGGGCGCGTGCTGGCCGCGAATCAAAGCGCACTGAATTGTCTTGGCGTGACGCGCGACGCGCTGGTGGGCACGCGCGTGGACCGATGGTTCGTGCAGACGCTCGACGCCCTCCTCGCGCGGGCGCATCCGTCGCCGAGTACGTGCTGGCCGTTGCACGCCAATACCGGTGCGAACGCCGGGGAGTCGTTGCTGGCGATGCTGCGCGCACCTGCACGTGTGCTCCGGCGTGCGCCCAGTGTGTCGCGCCCTGTGCCGGAGGTTCTCACTGAGCCGTTCTCAGATCCCACGCTGGCGCGCGCGTTCTCAAAGGCATGCCGAGTCTTCGCGCACGACGTGCCCGTGCTGATTCGTGGTGAAACAGGTAGCGGAAAAGAAGTGTTCGCGCGCGCGGTACACGCGGCGAGCGCACGTTCGGGCGGGCCGTTCGTCGCGCTGAATTGTGCGGCGATTCCCGAGTCGCTGATCGAAAGCGAGTTGTTCGGCTACGTGGGCGGCAGCTTCACCGGCGCGCGCAAGGAAGGGATGACGGGCAAGCTGTGGCAGGCGAACGGCGGCACGTTGTTTCTCGACGAGATCGGCGACATGCCGTTCGCGATGCAAACGCGTCTGCTGCGCGTGCTGGAGGAGCGGATGGTGTCTCCACTGGGCGGTGGCGAACCGGTGCCGCTCGACATTCGCGTGCTGAGTGCCACGCATCGCGATCTCTCCGAACGCATCGAAGAGCGCTTGTTTCGCGAGGATCTGTTCTATCGCCTGAGCGGGCTCGAAGTCACAGTGCCGCCGCTGCGCGAGCGCGAGGATAAGGCGGAGGTGATTGAACGACTGTTCACTCAGGCGGAAGTGTCTGGCCATGGCCCCGCAATGCATGTGACGCCCGCCGCGCTCGACCGGTTGTGTCATCACACGTGGCCGGGGAATGTGCGTCAGATGCGCAGCGTCATTCGGACGCTGGTGGCGCTCAGCGAGAATGGCGTCGTCACCGTTGACGATCTGCCGGACGAATTGCGCGAAGCGGGAATCGCGGTGGCGGATGTTTCACCGTCCGATTCAACAACCGACGGATTGTCCCAGGCACCGCTGGAGGCGGCCGAGCGTCAGGCGCTGCGTGCGGCGCTCGACGCCTGTCAGGGGCAGGTAAGTGCCGCGGCGCGACGGCTCGGCGTGAGCCGCAACACGCTGTATCGCAAGCTCAGGCGCTTCGGGTTGCTGCGCGGGTGACGTCACGCAGCACGGCGTCGACGTCAACGCCCACCCTCGCAAGCATCACTTCATCGGAATCTGCGTTGCACGATCCACTGGCACGGCCGTGACACTGTTTTGCGGCGAGCCGTCGATGAGCTTGTCGGAGTAGGTGAGATAGACGAGCGTATTGCGCGCCTTGTCGACCATGCGCACGATGCGCAGCTTCTTGAAGAGGGGCGACAGCCCTTCGGAGAAGACTTCTTCTTCCTTGGGGAGCGGGCCGGTGAAGGAGATCGGGCCGACCGGACGGCACGCGATGGACGCTTCGGCCTTGTCCTCGGCGAGTCCCACCATGCCCTTGAGGCCGCCGGTTTTGGCGCGCGAGACATAACACGTTACGCCGTGCACTTTCGGATCGTCGTACGCGTCGACAACGATCTTGTGATCCGGGCCGAGGAACTTGAATGCGGTGCTGACATCGCCGATCTTCTCGGCGTGGGCCCAACTCGCGGCGAGCATCAGCGCCAGCGCGACTACTTTCTTCATGAGCGTGTGTCCCGTCAAAAACTGCGGAAGCGGCGACGATCGCCAGCCATGCGCGTTGCGGATTCTACTCGCATCGCGTGACCGGCGACCATCGCCGCTTCAGCCCTTCCGGGAACCTCTCTTGCGCCGTCGTCGCGCGTCCTCATATCGGACTGACGCGACGGGCATGGCGTCTTACCACTTGTCGTCCTGCGCAGGCGCTGTCTGAGCACCCGCCGACGGCGCAGACTTTTTCGCCGCCTTCGGACCGGCCGATGCTACGGCTTGCGTCCCGGCTTGCGCCGCAGCTTGTTGCGACGCCTGTGCAGGACGTCCTGCCAGCTCGCCGCGCACCTGAAGACCGGCAATCGGCAGCGTGTCGAGGTTCAGACCGGCACGCACGTTGTCCAGATGGCCGTACGACAGGTTCTGCGTCACGCGTTCCACGACCAGCTCGCAGCACGGGTTCTCGGTGCGGCCGAGGCTTTGCCCCGTCTGCGGATCCTTGAACTCGTTGCCCATCGCCACGACCGCGTAACGGCCGCCTTCGCGCAGCGCCTGACCGCCCTGGCTGACGACGACGTTGGTGCCGTCGCGGGCGAGCACCGTGATTGGGAACGTCGATTGCAGAATCGCGCTCACGATGGCCTTGCTGGCCTGATCGGTCATCTCGGTGAGAATGCGCTGGCTGTCGACACCGTTGCTCAGCGTGGTCGGGGCCGTCGCAGGCATCGCGTTGCTCAACGAACCGGCTGCTGTCACCTGACGCGTCGCCACGTTCACCATCTTCTGCGAGAGTGCCCAGCCGCCCGAATAGCTCACGAGCTGACGATCGCTCGTGCGCAGCTGGCGGGCCATACGCGTGTAGTTGAACGCGCTCACGCGCGCACTCCACACCAGGTCGGCGCTGGCTGCCTGCGAGAGCTTCGTCAGCTCGGCGCTCGGGGCCTGACCGGACGCGATGATGTCGAGTTCATGCTCGATCTCCGGGCTCATCTCGCGATCGAGCACGGCGAAGCGTCCGGTTTGCACCAGCGCATCGCTCACGCGTTGACGCAGCACGGCCGCCACTTCGCTCGACGGCACCGCGATGTCGCCCATCGGCAGACGATCCTGCGCAAACAGCACCGGGCCGACGACGACTTTCAGCTTCTGCATGTCGGCAGACGGCTTGAACTTCGCGATGTCGGCTTCGATGGTGGCCTTGAAACGCTTGTTGAGCACGCCGGGTTCATCGAGGCTCAGTACGCGCAGGTGCTGAATTACGCCGCCCGAACGCTGCGCGACGACTTCGGCAAAGGCATTCGCGCGCAGCGATGCCGAATCCTGACCAAGGCTGACGTCGAGGCCGTACTTGGCAACGACGCTCTGTGCTTGCACAACCGCGCCGTTGACCTGCAACAGCGCGAGCTTCATGGCTTCCGTCGTGGCTTCGCCAGCGGTGTCGCCGAAGCCCGAGGCCGTCACCTTTTCGGTTTCTACCTTGCCGACGTCCGGCACCGGGGCGGCGGCGGACGGTGCCGAGGCAGGGCCTTGCGCCTGAGAAGTGTCAGCCGCCTTTTCGGAGCAGCCAGCCATAAAAAAGAGGGCCACCAGGGCCCCCGTGAGCGATTTACGCATCATGTCGTTGTTATGTGTGGTGTCGGCTTGCCGTGATTACAGAGCGGCGAGGGCCTTCGTGGCGTCCGACGGCACTTCGATACCGTTGCTGCGCGCGAAGTCGATGGCGTTCTTGAGCGCCTTGCCAGCTTCCGTCACCGAGCCGGGGAAGTTCGACACAACGTAGGCCGCGCCGCCCAGCGACGTCAGCGCCATCGGCGATGCGCTCTTCATGTTCGTGCCCATCGACGTGACGTCGTTACGCATGCCAGCGTAGTGCACCATACCCAGCGCGAGGTGGCCGAGGCCTTGTGCGAAGGTCTTCTTCGAAGCGTCGTCGAGCACCGGCTTTTCCTTGAGCTTCGCTGCAATGGCGCCGCTCGTGTCGCCCACGGCGTTCACGGCCTTCGATGCCGAATCCTTATCCTGCGTCGAACCCGACGACAGTTGCGCCACGACAGCAGCGGCCTGCTCGGCTTGCGTCTTCAGACCCAGCGCTTCGCCCATCTTGGCGTTCGCGTTGAGCACGTCGACGTTAGCGGCAACGTAGTTCTTCACGAGTGCGGCTTGCTGGCCGCTCAGGTCCACCGAGCTGTCCGACTTGCTGCCGCCGCCGACCAGGCTGGTCAGGCCGCCGAGCTGGGCGTACGAAGCGCCCGAAACACCAACGAATGCAGCTGCAACGGCGCAGGCAATGATCTTCTTCATGAACGTCTTCTCCACAGGGGATGAATGAAACGGATTAGTGAGTCGTGCAATTAACGCAAGCTGAGATTGGTGATCTGGCTGGTCAACTCGCGCGAGGCGTTGTTGGCCGCCAGACGCAGCGCATTGGTACGTGCTTCTTCTTCCGTCGGGCCGGTGCCCGCGTACTGCACGGGGCCGACCGACGCCACGGTGTCGGGAATGGTCTGGCCGATGTCGAGCAGCTTCGCGTTGACCGTGACGGCCACGCGCATCAGGCCCGAGTTCGGATCGCGGTCGGCGAGGCCGACGTCGAGCGTGCCCAGCGCGATGTAAGCCATCTTCGCCACGCGCATGCCACTGACCATCGACGCGAGCGTTGCAGGCTTCAGATCCATGCCGCTCTTATAGTCGTTCTCAACGTTGGCGACCTTGAACTGCCCGCCGGTGTACGGCTCGACCAGTGCCGCTTCGTTGACCTTGAAGCCTGCCTTGGCGAACGTCGACGTGAAGACTTGCGACAGGTTGGCGCTCGGAATGAGACGGTAGGTCGAATCGGTGGCGCGACGCGTGGTGCTGCCGCCCGTCTCGACCGACGCCGAGCTATGCACCGAAGCTGCGACCTTCGAGTTCGTCGACGCATTCGTGCCAATCGAATTGCCGCGAATGTTCTCGCCTTCGATGCCTTGCTCCGATGCGCTGACCTGCGCATTCACGTCCGCTTTACGGTCGATGCGCTTGTAGACGCGGTCGTCGTAGGCGCGCGACGTGCCGACTTCGCGCGACACGAAGATGAACGCGAGCGGCGAGCGTGCGGCCGGGCCGCCCTTGACGACGGCGGAGTTCGACTTCACGGCGTTGCGCAGGTTGGCGACGTTGAGCGAGACGCGCACGGCCACCGTGTATTGCTTCTTGTCCGAGTTCTCGTCTTCCGCCAGGATTGTCGAGTCGAGAATGTAGCGATCCGGCTCGGCGAGAATCTTCTGGCGAATCGCGTCGAAGTTCTCCGACTCGGCTTCGCCCGCTTCGGCGTAGTAGAACTCTACGGCCTTCAGTTGGGCGGCGGACAGGGCGCGCGCCTTGTCGTCACGCGAGATCGACCAACCCTCGTAGGTCACGGTCGCCTTGCCACGGGCTTGCTGCACCTGGGCCATCGCGCTCGATGCGAACAGCGCCGCAGCGAACATGAGCATCAGTTTCTTCATCACTTGCATAGCTTCATCAATCCCATCGTCTTGTCGATTTGCGACGAAATGTCCGACGCCGAAGCGGCAGACTTCACCCATGACGTGTCCTTACCGGCCACCGATTCGGCCAGCTTCACGAACAGTCCGTTGACGGAGTCGTAATACGCAGGGAAGTCGTCCACCCACGTTTGCGATGCCGGTACTGGCTTCACCTCGCCGTTCTTGAGCGACGTGTTGAGGTACGTCGCGCCGGTCAGCGGCTCGCGAATGGCGATATCCGCATAGCTGCCGTAGATGTACGCGGTACCGACGGCGTTTTCGCTGTACTTGATCTTCTTGAAGTTCTTCAGCGAGACATCGATTTCGTAGTCGGGCTGCGGCAGCTTCAGGTTGTAGATGGTGCCGTCCATGATCTGCATCGACATCACGTTGCCGATGGCGTAGCCCTTCGAGTACGGCACGACCGGCACGCCGATGCGCGTGGAAATGGCTTCGCTCACCATGTCCGCTACCCAGGTCTGGGCGGCGGCGGGCGTCGCCTTCAGATAGTCGGGCAGGAAGGCGACGGCTTCGGGCGTCACGTCGACGTGGGTGACTTGCAGGTAGCGCGGGGCCTGATCGGGCAACTGCGCTTCGGCAACGGACGACGCGAAGCGCGCATACAGTCCGGGCTTGCCGTTCGCACCGTCGTACACCATGCGCACCCGGTCAAGGACCTCGGCTCGCGTCGGCTCATGGTCGAGATTGTCGACATAGCCGAAACTGACCGGATAGGAGCGCAGCACCGTCATCGACTTGAAGTCGAAGAACAGCACCTGACCGCGCAACAGCACGAAGAGTTTGCGAATCGCACCGAAGCGCTCGACGGAGACTGTCTCGGTATTGACGACGAGCGACACGACGAGTGCCTGATCGCGCCCCTTGAGCTGATCGATGGGGCCCGTGGTCAGCTTGAAGTGCTGCGCAGGATTCTGATTCACGGCTGCCAGCAGACGCTTGTAGGGCGAGTCGCCCGTCGTCTTCAGGCTGGCTTCGTAAGCACGCGAATAGGGAAATCGTTTGTCGATGCTGGCGGCGTCGCCGCCGTAGGCTGCGCCTGCAAAAGTGACTGTCTTGTCCGTCGTCTGGGCCTGAGCCTGCCCCGCAAACGTCACTGAGAATGCCGTCGAAATAGCGACAGCAAGACGGAAGAGAAACCCGCCGACTTTCATGTTGTTATGCTCCCCGTTACGCATCCGCAACTAACGGATGCGAGATCGCGGAATACTGGATTACTAACGATTTTCAGTCAATGAAATGCGTCGACATCCTATCTAAATTGATAGGTGCTTCGCTGGGCCTCATGTATGGGGTATGTAGGTGCGTTTCCGGGGGCTGTTACCGAGAGGAGTTGCGGGTTTTCCCCAAATGCGCTATAGTCACGCCTCTTCGCACGGGGGTATAGCTCAGCTGGGAGAGCGCTTGCATGGCATGCAAGAGGTCAGCGGTTCGATCCCGCTTACCTCCACCAAACGAATGACGATTTTTGTCCCCTTCGTCTAGAGGCCTAGGACATCACCCTTTCACGGTGAGTACAGGGGTTCGAATCCCCTAGGGGACGCCATCTAACGGCAACGGTGTGACATTGGCACATCGAAGTCGACCGGCGTCAGATTCGCACAGCGTCGGTCATGCAAAACAGAAAGCCGGGTGTCTTCACGACATCCGGCTTTTTTGCGTATTTTTGGAGTTTTCGATGAGCAAACCCGCGCTCACTCTCAAGTTCAAGTGCACCAAGTGCGCCAAACCCGTCACGCTGTACTTGCAGAAGACGACTGCCTGCTCGCACATCACGCCCTATCAGGGCTGGTGCAAGTGCGGCCAGCTGATGCGCCACGCCACGGGCGACAAGGACGCTGTCGCGTCGTTCGTCGACTCGATGGACCCGCTCTGGTCGCATCACCACCATCACCATCATTGAGCGTTAGCAAGTTAGTGGGTTAGCGGGCGGCGCTCGTCGCCGAGCGCCCGCCGATCCACGCCAGACGCCGCCGAAGGAACGTCTGCGCCGGTGCTTCGAACGCGCGAAACACCCCGCGCGCCAGCGAGAACACCACGATCAGGTACGCCGCCAGGAACCACGGGTTCAGGGCGAGCGTCGCGCTCGACATGCCCATGCGGTGCAGAACGATCACCGTCGTCAGTTGCAGCGGAAAGTGGATGAGGTAGCTGGAGTAGGTCGTATTGCCCAGATTGGCGATGGGCCGTGCCAGCCGCTCGGGAATCCACGGCTCGATTGCGTGCAGCAGAACGATGGAGACCGGTGCGATCACCGTCGCTGCCAGATATTTCGTCCCGCCGAAGACCGCGCAGAACGCGATCAGCCCCACATAGGCCAGACAGCAAAGCACGACCGTCGCACGGCGGTGCTGCTCGATCATGTCGCGCAACCGCTCGTAGATCAGATGCACTGCGCCGCCCATGAAGAAATAGAAGGCGCAGAAGACGATGTTCGATTCGCTGCCCTTGATCTGCAGATGGATCAGCCATCCACCTGCTGCTGCCGACGCACACATCAGCAGCAACGTCCACACCAGCCCGATGCGGCAGAAGCGCGCGAGCAGGAAGAACGCCACGTAAATCACGATTTCCGTCGAGACACTCCACACCGGGCCGTTGAAAGAGTCGGTGTAAGGTGTGAGCCAGCCGGACGCGAAGATCACGTTGACGAAGAAGTCGTACGGCGTGTTGTACGGGTAGACGAAGAATGCGGCGTTCTCACGCACGTAATACGCCTGCAACAGCGCCACGGCGATGAGCGTGACGATATGCAACGGATATAGCCGCGAGAAGCGATTCAGGAAGAACAGACCGCCGGAGACCTTGCGCGCGACGATCTTCGACAAATAGCGATTGAAGAAGATGAAGCCGGAGATCGTCCAGAAGACGTTGACGCCGAGCCATCCGAAATCGTAGAACGGATGCAGTAGGGCGTAGAGCGGCTGAGCGCTGCGCACGACGTCGATAGACGCCGTCTCCGGGCGGAAGAAGAAATGCTGGTAATGCCAGATCAGCACCGCGAACGCACTGAAGAAACGCAGAATCTCGATGCCGACCATCCGGCCTTTGGTGCTGCTTACTGCTGCGTTCACTGCCGCGTTCACTGCACCGTCCACGCCGTTCCCCGTCTTGCGACTGCCCATCAACCTACCCCGGTCACTTGATACCCGTTCCGTTGCCCAGCAGCTTCTGGACCATTTTCAGTCCTTTGCGGACCACGGCGGAGTATAGCTCGGCGCCCTTGAGCACCGGGTCGACGTGACGGTCGTACGGTTGAATCTTGATCGGGAAATACGGCGAGAGCTTCGCCACCACCTGATCGAGCGGGATCTTCGTGTTGCTCTGAACCACGGCGAACAGACCGTCGCTCTCGGGCGCGAAGTAGTGGGCGGCGTCCCACTCCTGCATTTTGTCGGCGAACCACACGCTTTCGTCTGCGTGCAGCGTGCGCTGCGGCGGCACAGCCTGCGTGTGGTACTTGTCTAGCAGACCGGCACGCTCGGCGTTGAGCCAGTACAGCGTGTATTCCGTCCAGTCGATGGCGTAGTTCGCGAGCAACACGCGCTTCCAGTCGGTGCCGTTCACGGCTTCGAGCCGCTCCTGCAACGACACACACAGCGATCGCGAGAGCGTGGCGGGCGTCCACCAAACGCCTTCGCGATCCAGATGCGGATCGACGTCGAGCAGCTTGGCCGACGCTTCCCAGTAGTACGGCTCGACGCTGCGGCCTTTGAGGTGCGTAATTGCGCGTCCGTCGACGATCAGCGAGTCGTAGTCGAAGTGATGCGTGGCGAAGCAGTCCGGATCGAAGATCAGGAAGTATTCCGTCTCGATCCACTCCGGGGCATTGATCTTGATGATCTGCTGACGGTGCCAGTTGCGAATCTGGTGACGCTGCGAGAACTCGTTGAACGCGCCCATGTACAGCGATTCGTCGATCACTTCGATGGGGAAGTCGGACCACGCTTTCGCGTAGCCGCGCACTTCCTCCACTTCGTCGTGCGGCACGATGATCACGAAACGATGGAACAGCGACGGCGTCGTGAAGTGACGCAACGACGAGAACAGAATGTCGCACCGGCCGATGTTGTCGGCGTAGTGACGTCCACGTGTCTTGATCGGCAGAATCGCGCTGATTTGTTGCATGTTGGGCTGAACCGACGACTAGAAGAACCGGTAGATGAAGCTCGGAATATAACCGCGACGATGCGTGAGCGCCACGCCGATCAAACGGCCACCGACGTCTTCGACCTGCGCCTTGAGCCCGGCGATGACCGGCTTGCGCGTGGCTTCCGCGCGCACGACCAGCACCGTAGCATCCGCCAGCGGAGCGTTTTCGATGCCGGTGAACGACTGGCTCGACGGCGGCGCATGAACCACGATGTAGTCGTGCGACTCACGCAGGGCATCGAACAGACGCGTGACCAGTTGCCACGACGACGGCACCGCGCCACTGTGAGGCTGCGCCACGACAATATTGTGACGGTCGACACGCGTGAATCTCAGATCGGTCAGCACACTCGATTCGTCCGTGCCGGTCGGCTTGACGGCGTCGACGCTGGTTGTGCCGCTGCCGCCGTTCGACGGCCACTCCAGCAGACCCTGCGCATTCGGCTTGCCGTACATCGGCGAATCCGGCGTGGAAGCGATGTCGAGAATCAGAATCGGCTTGCCGGAGCGATGTTCGAGTTCGCTGGTCAGGCCCTGAATGACGGACGAGAGACCGTCGTTCTTGCCGGTGGACAGAGCCATGACGACCTTGGCGACGCCGTCCGTGCTGCTGTTGATTGCGGCAATCATGCGGCCATAAGCCAGATGTGCTGGCCGCGCGTAAGCCGGTTCGACGTTCGCGCCGGTACTGGCTGCCGCACCTGCGGCGGCGGCTCCACGACGGTCGCCGCCCAGCAGCACGGGGGCGTTCACCACCGGCAACAGCAGGGCGCGCTCGACTTGTTCGGGGCTGAGGAACGTCTCGCGCAGGCTCGACAGAATCAGCACCGTCAGCGCGGAGATCAGCAAACCTGCGGCAATCGATGCGGCGATCAGCAGACTGGCCGAGACACTGCGTTGCGACGGCGGGAACGGCGCCTGAATCACGCGCACGTTGGTGCCGTTGATCTGGCTGACCTGACCCTGTTGCACGCGGGCGAGTTCGACCTGACGCGAACGTTCCTTGAAGCTGTCGGCAAGAATGTCGCGACGCGCCTGCAACTGGCTCAACTGGCTCGACACGTCGCTCATGCCTTGCAGCTTGTCGCGCGTTTCCTTGATCTGGGCTTCGAGCGCGGTCTGCTGTGCGACGCCACCGGCAATGCTGGCGTTCAGCACGGCCAGACGTTCCTGCACGACGTCGAAGTAGTTGTTATGCCCCATGCGCGTCGCCGTCATCATTTCCTGACGCTGCTTCGCGATGTTCGCGCGCATGTCGGCGATCTGCTTGTCGAGCTGCACGACGAAGGGCGACGTCGCCATGTAGCGCGACGCGAAGTCCGCACGCTTGTTCTCGAGTTCGCTCAGCGAGCCTTGCAGAATGTTGATCGCACGGCTGGTTTCGGAGTCGTCCGTGTAGATCGGAATCGTGTTGCGGACATCTTTCGTCGACGATTGCAACGACTTCAGTTCGCTGCGGTCCTGCGCGAGCTTCGCATCGGTTTCGAGCTTGCGCTGCACCAGCTGCGATTCGAGCTGCACGGCTCGCGACGTCTGATCGTCGATCTTGACGATGCCGTGTTTCTTCTGGAACGCGAGCAGATCGGCATCGGCCTTATCGAGTTGCTTGCCTACGTCGTCACGCTGGCTGACCAGCAGATTGACGCGACCTTGCGTGAAGATCGACGCGCGCTGACGGAAGTACTTGTCGAGCAGGCGCGCCAGCGCATCGGCGGCGGCCTTCGGGTCCGTATCCGAATACGTCAGCGTGATCGTGTTGGCGAGATCGTTCTGTTCGATGTGAAGGCGCTTCTCGAAGTTCTGCAGTTCGCGATCAATGTCGCTGGCCGTCGCACCCGGTCCGAGCTTCGAGAGAATGACGTCCCGATGCAATTCCGGACTCGACAGAATCTGCGCTTCCACGCCGTTCAGCTGTCCCGGCGGCGGTTGCAGCGATACGCCGCCGTTCGGATTGTTGGTCTGGTCGTAATACCCCGCATTGAGCACGAGCAACGTGGCCTGCGCGCGATACGGAATCGGCACGAAGAGCGCAACGAGCACACCGAGCGCCACGATGGCGAGGAACACCGTCGTCGCGATCTTGCGGTAGTAGAAAAGTGTGTTGAGGTAGTCCCGGATCGTCACGTCGACGACCGCAGCGTGCCGGTCAGGCCTTGTTCTAGTCGTAATTGCCATAGGGATGCAAGAAGCGGAAAGGTTGCCCGACCAAGGTAGTTGGTTTCAAGGCGCATATATTACGCAAGAAAGTCCCCGGAAAGTCCCCCTAAATCGTGCATTATCGTAAATCCGACGCTGATTTGTCGTGCTTGGCGAGACGGCAGAAGTGCACTAGAGTACGGTCCAAACCGTGAAACCACCTCGGCCTCGTGCCATCTGTCCCATGAATATGCTCCGCCCGGCCTGTGTACTGGCGCTGATGGCGCTGACGGCCTGCTCCCACACCTGGGTCGACACCAAATACCAACAACCCGATCGCTTCGCGACGTGGGTCGACGCCACGCCGAGTCCGTACAAGTTGTTGCCGGGTGACGACATTTCCGTCGTGTTGCCTTTCAACATCGAACTCAACTACAAGGGCCGTGTGGCCCCTGACGGCACGGTCGCCATGCCGTTCGCGGGCAATCTGCCTGCGGCGGGCCAGACGCTCGCGCAGTTCGGCGATACGGTCAACCGGGCGCTCGCGAACAACCACATGACGGCCAACGCGATGGCGATGGTCGCCGTCACGCAAACCGCTGCGCACGTCTTCGTCGGCGGTGAAGTCGGCAAGCCGGGTGAACTCGCACTCACGCCGGGCATGAGCGTGATGCAGGCGATCATTACCGCGCAAGGCTTGCTCGATACCGCACGTACCGGCGAAGTCGTGCTGATTCGCCGCAGCCCGGACGGTCGTCCGATGTTGCGCACCGTCGATATCAAGACACTCACGCAGCAAGGCGATCCGGCGCAAGACATCGTTCTGCAATCGAACGACACTATCTTTGTGCCGAAGTCGTCCATCGCCGAAGTGGATCTGTGGGTCGACCAGTACATCAACAAGGCACTGCCGTTCAACAAGAACGTCAACTACGACATCAACGGCGCTCGCAGCTTCTGATCGCCTGAGCTCAGCCGTCGCACGATGTTCGCGACGGCTGATGTCGTCGTTCGTGATGCAAACCCGTCAAGTCTACTTATCGATTTCAACCGCTTCGTGACAGCTGCGCAGCCCTCTCTCGAAATGAAGCCCGCCACCTCCGGTGCGATCGCCGGGACGACCGACGATCTGCCTGACGTCTTCTCGGGTGGCTTGCCGCGCACGTTCGTCGTCGGCATTCTCGTGGCGCTGCTCCCGCTGTTCGGCCAGACGTTCCACTACATCACGGCGCTGTACCCGCTGTGGGCGCTCTCCAAAGCGTTCCCGATTCTGACGCTGCCGCTCGTGCTGCGGCTCGGCAGTCAGCCGCGTTTTCCGATCACGCGGCAGGTATTGCTGAGCTTCGCGTGGCTCGTGTTGGTGCCGAGCTTCGCGGCGGTGATTTACTTCCACGAAGGCTTTTTCACCAGCGTGACGGCGCAGGTGAAGTTGTTGCCGATTCTGTATTTCTTTTCCTTTCTCGCGCTGCTGCTCATGCTCAAGCCCACGCTGCATGAGCTGGGACGCAGTTTCCTGATTCTCGGCGTGGTCATCGTCGGTGCGCTGATTCTCATGTGGCTGCTGGTGCCGGCAAGCTGGTACAAGGAAACCTACGTTTTCGGACAAGCGCCGTTCTTCACGAACGACAGTCGCGGGCATCGCATTCGGATGTCGATGTATTTCCCGTTCATTCTGTTGTTTTTCTGCTATCGCCGCGCGTTCTTCGAGCGCAACGTGGGCTACCTGATCAGCGTGCTGATCGGTCTGGCGGTGGCGCTGCTGATCGTGAAATCGCGTGCACTCGCCATCGGCATCATGGGTGTGCTCGTCATCAACACGTTCGTGTGGGCGCGCCCACGTGCGCGCATCGGGCTGATGCTCGTGGCTCCGATTGTGCTGGTGGGCGTGTTCTCGATGGGGTATCTCGCGACCATCTTCAGCGCCAACGCGGAAACCGGTTTCGATACGCGCCGTATCTCGGCGCTGCTGGCGACACGCTTTCTCGGCAACGATTCGCTGCGCTGGCTCTTCGGCGTAGGCACGATCAGTCCGGCGAGCGGCGACACGCTGACCACTTATTTCCACCACTTCTTCTTCCTGGCCGACATCACGTGGCTCGGGATCGTGTTCGAGTACGGCCTGATCGGCGCGTTCGTCATTCTGTGTTTCCAGCTGCGCGGACTGTTCTTCTATCGACGCTTGCGCGCGGAAGTCGAGGACGATTTCCTCGGCGCGCTGTACGACTATCTGGTCTTCGTGCTGCTGGTGTCCTTCTTCTACCCGCCAACGCTCGCCCCGGGTGAGACCGCCGTGATTCTGGCGATCTTCGTCTACGTGTGGCGTGTGGGTGGCTTCGACCGTCGTGCCGTTCCCCGGAGTCTCCATGCGCGTGTTGCCGCGCCGTAGTGCGTCTTCCCAGTCGTCCTCGCTTTTCCGCGTCATTCCCCGTCTGATTCAGCTTGCGGCCGCGGGCGTGATGCTGTCGTCCGCCGCGTGCACCCAAGCCACGCCCGGCGGACCGCTGCCCGTAGAGATCGCCGTGGATGCGGCGGCCAACCGACATCCGATCAGTCCGCTGATCTATGGCATCAACTTCGGTACGACGGCGATGTTGCAGGATCTGCGCGCGCCGCTGAACCGTTCGGGCGGAAACAGTGCGTCGGCGTACAACTGGCGGCTCGACGCACGTAACGCCGGTCGCGACTGGTATTACGAGAGCCTGCCCGTCAATCCGGCGGATATCAACGATCAGTTCGGCGACCGCTTCGTCGCGTTGACGCAGGCCGCCGGGGCGCAGCCGATCATCACCATCTCCATGCTCGGCCGTGTGGCTACGCTCTCGCGCTCGCGCGACCGGCTGGCCAGCTTCTCCATCGCCAAGTACGGCCCGCAGCAGAACCACGACGTGGACGGCATGACCGACGCGGGCAACGGCATTCTGCGCGACGGCACACCCGTCAAGAACGATCCGGACGACGCCACCGTGCCCGACGATCCCGCAAGCCAGCAAGCCCGTGTGACGGCATTGGTGCAGCAGTTCGGCCCGGCGCGCGCGGGCGGTGTGAAGTACTACGCGATGGATAACGAGCCGAGTCTGTGGCAGTTGATCCACAACAACTCGCATCCGACGGGTGCGCACGCTAGCGAGATCGCCGCCAAGGTGATCGCATATTCGCGTGCGGTGAAGACGGCAGACCCTGGCGCCAAGGTGCTCGCGCCGGAAGAGTGGGGCTGGAACGGCTATCTCTACAGTGGCTTCGATCAGCAGTACTCGGTCACGCACGGCTACGCGCAGGCACCGGACCGTCAGGGCGAGACGGGCGGCATGCCGTACATTCCGTGGCTGCTCACGCAATGGAAGAAAGCCGGTCGTCCGGTCGACATCTTTAGCCTGCACTTTTACCCACAGAGCAAAGAGTACGAGGAACCGGCCGACGGCAACTCGACCGAGATTGCGCTCATGCGTAACCGGTCGACGCGCAATCTGTGGGATCCGAATTACAAGGATCCGACCTGGATCAACAGTGTGGTCGCGCTGATTCCGATGATGCGTCAGTGGGTGGATACGTATTACTACCCCGGCACACCCATCGCGCTCACCGAATATAACTGGGGCGCGGACACTCGCATGAACGGGGCGACGGCGCAAGCCGACATCCTCGGTATCTTTGGACGTGAGAAGCTGGACATGGCGACGCGCTGGGGCACGCTCGATCCGTCGATGCCGGTGTACAAGGCGATCAAGCTGTATCGCAATTACGACGGCCACGGCGGCGAATTCGGCTCGACCAGCGTGTCGGCCACCGTCCCCGATCCCGATGCGGTGTCGGCGTTCGCGGCCGTGCGTCCGAAGGACGGCGCGCTGACCGTCGTCGTCATCAACAAGCAACTCGACCGCGCGGCACAGGCCAACGTCTCGCTTGCCAATTTCGCTGCGTCGGGCACGGGTGAAGTCTGGCAACTGGCGGATAACAAATTGACGCGCCAGCCGGACCTCACCTATTCCGGTAGCGCGTTGCGCGCTGATCTGCCGCCGCAGAGCGTTCTGCTGTTTGTGCTTCGCAAAGCTGTGAACTGAGATGTCAGACACGCCAAACAGGTCCGCACCGTCTGTGAAATCCGGCGCTTCGATGCTGCGCGGCAGTGTGATCAGCCTCGGGGTGCGGCTGCTGGATTTGCCGAGCCGCTACGGCTTTCACCTGCTGATTGCGGCGGCGCTGGGCGTTGTCGAGACCGGTAACTTCTACATCGTCTTCAGCACAATGGTCGCGCTCGCAGGCTTCGGGCGTCTCGGCATGGATCAGGCGCTCACGCGTCAGTTGGCGATGGACATCGCATCGGGTGAGTCCGCCGCTGTGCGGCCGACGATCCGTCGCGCACTCACGCATGTGTTTATCGCGTCGGCCGCCGTCTCGGTGTTGCTCGCTGGCGGGGCTGCGCTTTTTGCCAACGACATCCTGAAGAAGCCGGAGCTTGTCGTGCCACTCATGCTGGGCGCGTTGTCGTTTATTCCGCAGAACATGGGCGCGGCGGTGGCGGGTGCGCTCGCGGGATTGCAACGCGTGGGCTTCAGCCAGATGATCTACTCGTGGCTGTGGCCTGCGGTCTTCTGCGTGGCGGCGATTCCGCTGGTGGCGACGGGCAAGCTTACGGTCGTCAACACGCTGATCCTCACAGCCGCAAGCTTCACTGTGGCAGCGTTGGTGGGCGCGGTGCTGCTTCGCCGTTTCCTGCGTGAAGTCCCTGCGGGTGCGCCGCATGGCGCGATTCCCGGCTTGCTCAAACCCGGTCTGTCGCTCTTCTCGCTCGAACTCACCAAGTTGCTGATTACGTCGGCACCGGCCATTGTGTTGGGGATTGTGGCGTCGTCGCGCGAGACGGGTTTGTTCGCGTTGGCGTGGCGTCTGGCGCTGGTCGTCAACATTCTGATCAGCGGCGTGACCGGCATGGCCGCGCCGCGATTTGCGAGTCTTTACGCGCGTCAGGATCTGCCGGGGCTCGAGCGCAGTGCGGCGCAGGCCATCGGGCTGGTGTTGTGTCTGGCGCTGCCGGTCACGCTCGGCATGCTCGTCATTCCGCAGTTCCTGCTGGGGCTGTTCGGTCACGGGTTCGACGATGGCGCGAGCAGCTTGCGCGTGCTCGCACTTGGTCAGATCGCAGCCGCCTGCTTCACCGCGATGCCGGAATTGCTCGGCATGACGGCGCACACGCGCGCGCTGATGCGCATCAACGTGGTGTCGGTCGTGGTGCTGCTCGTGGGGCTGGCGGCGTTCACGCCGATGGGCGGCAGTGTCGGTGCGTCGGTCGCGGCGTCGCTGGCGATTGCCGTGAACGGTGCCGCTGCCGCGTGGGCCGCACGCCGGTTGCTCGGCGTGTCGCCATTCGCGATGCTTTGGCGTTGGACGGCGGGGCGACTGTCGCGTCGTTGATTTGACGGACCGTTGCGGCCCCGCTGTATCGTAGCGACCGTGTCTTACCGGTCGCGCACTGCTTCCGCCAGAACCGCGTCGCGCCAGGGCGTCCACGACAGATCGAACGTCTTTTCCGCGCGGCTGCCGTCCAGCACGATGTCCTGCTGCCACAGACGCGCGAGCGACGGCGGCAACGGCGCAGGCAATCCCTTCACACCGATCTTTCGTCCCGCGATCTCGGCGATCTTGAGTGCCGGGGCGACGAGCTTCGTTTCGATCTTCAGACGCCGTCCGCCGATGCGCTTCACAGGCGTTGCTCCCAGCGCTATCGCGTAAGCGGTGAAGTACTCGTTCCAGCGCGGCGAGCCGGTCATGGCGAGGTTGTAGGCGTGACCGCCGGCTGCCGGGTTGCGCAACGCGTTCAGCGCGACCTTCACGACGTCGTCCACATGCACGAGGTTGCTATGCGCGTCGCCTGCGGCACCAAGGTCGCCGAGGCGGCCTGCGCGCAGCAGTTCGGCGATGCGTGCGGACCATTGCGGACTGCCGCCGCCGTACACACATCCCGGACGCAACAACGTCACCGTCGGCAGACCGGTCAACGCCTGCTCGGCTTCCACTTTGGCCATGCCGTAGGGACTCGCGCCGGCGAGTGCAGTGGATTCGTCGACATGACCTTCGGCAACGCCGTACACGGCCATCGAGCTGAAGTAGACGACAGGCAGCGGCGTGCTGCGTGCGTCCAGTGCCTGACGCAACGCGCGGGCATTCGCCACGATCGTTTCCGGCGACCCGGCGACGCAGTTCACCAGACCGTCGACGTCGGCGAGGGCTTCGCCCAGCGAGGCGGCAGACAACGCGTCGACCACGCGCATGCCTGTGCCCGGACGGCGCGATGCAGCGACGGGCTCTGCCCAGTCGCTGGCGGCGAGTGCGGCCACGATGTGACGGCCGATGAACCCGGTCGCGCCGGTAACAAGAATGCGAGCTTTCATAGGGCTGACGGGATCAGATAGCGGTGGAAGATGTCGAGGTGACGGGAACGGGCAGGGCGGTCACATTCGCCTGCCGCTGCAAATGGTCTGCGAGTCGCAGCGCGAGCGCCACGATGCTCAGCGTGGGATTGGCCTGACCCGACGTCGGGAAGACCGCTGCGCCCGCGATAAACACGTTGTCGGCCTCGTGCAAACGGCCATTGGCATCGACCACGCTCGTGCGCGGATCGTCGCCCATGCGGGCGGTGCCGATGTGATGGCCGCCGTAAGCGCCGTAGCGTGTCATCTCGGCTTCGACTTCGGCGGGATCGTAGGAGAAGCGGCCGACGCCGGTGCGTGCGATCTCCTGCGCGAGCGCGGCCAGCGAGCGCGTGACGGTCTCGACGTCCTGTCGCGTGTAGCGCCAGTCGATGTGAATGCGTCGCATGCCCAGCGCATCCCGCTCTTTGCCGACCATAACGCGGCTGTCTTCACAGGGCGCTTGCTCGGCGTGGAAGTCGAGACTGAAGCGCAGATTGGCCGGACGCACGATCACCGACGGGAATTTGCGCGTGGCGAGCGTGCGGTGCGTCAGCCAGTGCGTGAGGAAGCGCACGGTGTTGGGCGCATCCGCGATGACGTTGCGCGCGTGAGCCAGCCAGTTGCCTGCGCCGCCCGGCGCGTCGCCGTACAAACGCTTCGCATATTCGTACGGCACGATAGGCCGTGCGAGATAGAGGGCCGACAGAATGCCGTTGCCGTGCCCCGCGTCCGGAATGCGCGGGTGATGCAGACGGGCGATGAAGTTGCCTGCGTGGAGGTTGTGCTGCGCCTGTGGACGCAACGCGAGACGCCGACGGCAATAGATGCCTTCGTCGGAGACGTCGTAGCCGTGCCACACGGAACTGGCCCCCGACAGATCGAGCGTGCCGATAGTCCCGGCGATGTGGCTCATGTAGTAACGGCCGACGACATCGTGTGCGTTCCCCAGTCCGTTGCCGCTGACGCCGGGACTGTTCAGCAACAGACGCGGCACCTCCAGCCCCCCCGTCGCCAGCACATACGCGCGGGCCGCCACCGTGAAGGCTTTTCCGTCGAGCGTGTTCACTTGCGCGGGGCCGACGAGGCGCGTTGCGTGACTCGTCTGAGGCAGATGACAGAGATTGGCGTGCTGCACTACGCGCACGCGACCTTTGGCGAGACGGTTGCGGTAACGTGCGCCGAAGTCCGTCGGACAACTAAACCTTTCGAGTGTGTTCGTCGAGAAGACATCGCTCTCGAAGTTGCCGATCATCGGGCGCGAGGGATGGTCGGCGCGCGGAAATGCCTGCTCGGCGGTATATGCGAACTCACCCGCTTCGCATAGCACGTTGGCTTGTCCGTACCACGGCATCAGCGCGTCGAGGCCGATGGGCCAGCCGCTGTGCGGCATGTAGTCGCGCGCTTCGAAGTCGATGGCGTCGAGCGGCATGCAGCGTCCGCCCCACAGCGTGGTCGAGCCGCCGAAGCGGCGCACGCGATAGCTATCGGCAGGCGGATGCAGGCGTGCATCCGCGACGGTGCCCGTGTATAGCTGCTGCACGGCGGGCTCGGGGGCGTCGCCGCCACTCTCGAGCAGGATCACGTCGAGGCCGCTGGCTTCGAGCGCTAGCGCGAGCGTGATGCCCGCCGCGCCTGCGCCTGCGATGCACAAGTCGGCTTGCAGTTCGGTACCGGCAGGAATGTCGTTGGCGTCGAGGATCATCGTGTGTTCAAAATACGCGACGTGTTGTGAAAAGTGTCACTGACGTGCGCGAAGTGCGCTGCTACTATCGTGCCTGCTCTCGAATGCGTGCGGACGTCGCACGTCAAAAAAGCAGGGATACCAGGGGTACGAAACGTCATGAGCCGCGACACCGATCTGCAAGCTGCACCGGCATCTTCCGTACGCGAAGTCTTCGAGCCTAACGTCGCACTGTTCGGTCTGAACATTGCCGCCGTATCGTTCGAGACCGCCGTCGAGGTGCTCACGCAAACCGCCATGCTTCGCGATGGCCGCTCGCGCATCGTCGTCACGCCAAACGTCGACCACATCGTGCGTCTCGACACGCAGCCGGAATTCAAGCGCGAATATCGCAACGCCGACTTTCTCTTTGCCGACGGCATGCCCATCATCTGGGCGAGCCGCTTGTTCGGCAAGCCGCTGCCGGGTCGCGTGACCGGCGCCGACCTGCTGCCCGCGCTGTGCGACAACGCACGTGCGTCGGGCCGTAAAGCTGTCTTCGTCGGTGGACGTCCCGGACAGGAAGCCCAACTGACGGAAGGCTTGTCGCGACGTTTTCCCGGACTCGACTTTA
The DNA here is from genome assembly GCF_024704525.1 of Pandoraea commovens. Lineage (NCBI taxonomy): Bacteria > Pseudomonadati > Pseudomonadota > Betaproteobacteria > Burkholderiales > Burkholderiaceae > Pandoraea > Pandoraea commovens. The sequence continues at coordinate 5,420,784 of NZ_CP102780.1, read as the reverse complement.
CGCTGCTGATTCCGTCGATGACGTTCGATCCGACCGGCGCCGAAGGCCAGGACATCGCACAGCGCGTTCGTGCCCTCGCGCCCGATCTCATCTTCGTCTGCCTCGGTATGCCGAAGCAGGAACGCTGGGCGATGGCGTACGCCGACACGATGCCCGGCGGTCTGATGCTCTGCGTCGGGGCTGCTATCGAATTCGCTGCTGGCATGCAAAAGCGTGCGCCGAAATGGATGCAGCGCACCGGTTCGGAATGGATGTATCGCATCTTGCAAAACCCCGGCCGTATGTGGCGTCGCTATCTCGTCGACGATCGCCGTTTCATCGGCATCTGCTGGCGTCAGTGGCGCGAACTCGGACGCAAGTAACCTGAACCGGGCAACGCGCCCGTTCGACTCTGACAGCCTCAGACAGCCTCAAACAGCATTACGTCCCGTCACCATGACGGGAATCGTCTTGAGCAGAATCTTGATGTCGAGCCACAACGACCAGTGCGTGATGTAGTAACGGTCGTATTCCACGCGCCGCTGCATCTTGTCCGGTGTGTCGGTTTCTCCGCGCAGACCATTGATCTGCGCCCATCCCGTGATCCCCGGTTTGACGCTGTGACGCAGCATGTAGCCGGGAATCACGCGCCGGTACATTTCGTTATGTTCTTCCGCGTGCGGACGCGGCCCCACGAGACTCATCGAACCGGCGAGCACGTCGAAGAGCTGCGGCAATTCGTCGAGCGACGTGCGGCGCAAATGCTTGCCGATTGCGGTAATGCGACTGTCGCCTGCATGCGCCTGACGCAGTCCGCCCGTGGCTGCTGCTGCGGCATCTTCGGGCTGCAACACGCGCATCGAACGGAATTTGTGAATGACGATCGGCTCGCCACGTTCGCCGTAGCGACGCTGACGGAAGAGGATCGGGCCGGGTGAGTCGAGTCGTACCGCGATGGCCACGGCCACCATCACCGGGCTGAGCAGCAAGATGATCACCGATGCGCCGAGCAGATCGATGCCGCGTTTGATCATGCGCAGCAGACCCTGCACGGTCACGTCGTGCAGCGCCAGCAGCGGCACGCCTGCGATGTCGGTGCTCGACATCGGCAAATCGCCGGGAAAGTTGAACTCCGGCAGCAAGTAGATGGCCGCCGTCGAATCGTACAGACGGTTGACGATCTCGCTGGTGAGCTCTTTGTTGTCCTGCTGGCCGATGGCGATGAAGACGATCTCGTACTCGTTGGCCTGAATGCGCGCGGCGGCGTCGGCGTAACGGCCGAGATAGGGCGGGAGGACTTCGCCGTCGTCCGGCGTGATCGGTGCTTCGCTGTAATAGCCCGCGACCTGAATGCCGAGAATCGGCGAGCGTTGCAGACGCAGATTCAGCTTGCGTGCTTCGGGCCCGAGTCCGAAGAAGGCCGCGCGGCGCTGATTGCCGGGGGCGTTGTTGATGCTGTGCGCCATGCCGCGCAGCACGGCAAGACCGATCATTTGCAGCGGCAGCGCGAGGAGCAGCCACTGGGCCACCATCATGCGCACGTCTTCGCTGCTCTCGTACGTCAGGAACAACAACACGATGGCGGTGACCAGCACGCGGCACCAGCGCATGGCACCGCGTCCGAGCATCCACCCGAGATTGCGGGCGCTGGCGAGCAGATGAAAGCGCGCGAAGACGATAAACGCTGCTGCGCCCAACGTGCAGACGAGCGTCAGTCCGTAAGGGGTATAGGGGTCGTGTCCGTTCAGTCGCAGGACGGTGAAAAAGGCGCCTGCATTGAGCACTGCGCTAAAGCCGCCGACCATCGCCATGAAAAGCCGATGGTGGTAAGTCGTCTGAGTCGACATGACGAAATTCGAAGGGTAGCGGTAACTGACGGACTCGACAAAGATCCGGAACGGCGGGGGCCCTCCGATGGTCGCACCGATTGCGCGCGTATCTTAGCAGGTCAAATTCGCTTTGCGTGTGACGTGCGAAGCCCGTGCGATGACGCGCACTAACCGTCAATTATGGGAGGCCGCCGTCCCCCGGGCGTCCCCCGTCTCCTTGAATGTCAGGCATGAAAACAACAACGCCCGCCGGGCGCAAACCCGGCGGGCGTTGTTGTTTTGCTGCGAATGTCGCTTAGTACGGGTACACCGTATCGTTCGACACTGCGGCGCGCTGGCCTTGCTGCACGCGCAGCGGCGGCGCTTGCGTGACGGTCGCGACACGGCCGTCGTCCAGACGCACGGTGATGCGATACAGCACGTTCGGCTCGCCCATGCTGTTCTCGATGCGGTTGCCTGCGATGCCGCCGATGGCCGCACCGGCAATGGTCGTGGCGGTGCGTCCGCGTCCGCCACCCATCGTGTTGCCGAGCAGACCGCCGGCCGCAGCACCCAGCACCGTGCCGAGAATGTTCGGGCTGTTGTTAGGACCGTTCAGTTGCTCGATGGACTGCACCGTGCCGTAAAGCGCACCTTGTTGTTGCGGAGGTTGTTGGTACCCCTGTTGATAGCCCGGCTGTTGGTAGCCTTGCTGATATCCCTGCTGGTAGCCCTGTTGCTGATAGCCATATTGCGGGCCCGGAGCCACGCAACCGGCGAGCATGACGGCGGCCAGTGCCGCGCTGATTCCCGTAAGTGCTTTGATCTTCATTTTTCGTCCTCGTGAGCGTGAGGTATTGATGTTTGCTAGGGGCATGTGACTGCCCGGTAGTGCCCGGTAGTGCGCATCTGCTACGACCACGATGCGGAATGTAGGGTTCCGCGGACCTTTTTGCTGTAAGAAAAGGTAAGCGACTGTAAAGACTGTGCATCCGCATGGAAGCGGCGTGGCGAGCGGGTTTGCCGCTGCATCAACGCCAACGCGCGACGATTCGAAGTGTTCCTCGATCATATTCCCATCTGGCGAGACGTGGTGTCATGCTCTGCAAACGCTTAACTCATGAGTGGGAATCGCTCGAGATTTGGGATGGTTGCGTGGTTTTTGGGCGTTAAATGAGCAAATTATGATGTGTGGAGCGGGAATCGTCTAAGCATATAACGAGAAAACACTTGGGTCGCCTCGGTACCAAGCGGTAACATCGCGACCTTTGGCATTCCGCTTTCTCTGGTTCAGTCTCATGTCAGTCGACGTTTCCCTGTCTTCCGCCGCGCCTGCGCAGGCGAGTTCCACAGCATCTTCCGCCGCGCGTGTCGGTGCCCCGGCCGTTATCCGTTCCGCAGCCGATGTCGCGCAACTCGTCAACGAGGGCGGCGCGCGCGTCTCCAACGCACGCTGGATCGTGGCGATCGCCCTCGGCGGTGTCTTCCTCGACGCCTACGATCTCGGTGCGCTCGCCTTCGGGTTGAAGGACGTTGCCCGCGAATTTCAACTGACGCCCGCTGGCACAGGCATGGTGGCGTCGGCCATTACGTTTGGGGCCATCGTCGGTGCGTTCCTCGGTGGGTACTTCACCGACCGGATCGGCCGTTACCGTGTGTTCATGGCCGACATGCTGTGCTTTGTCATCGCCGCCATCGCCTGCGCGCTGGCACCGAACGAGTACGTACTCGCCGGAGCGCGCTTCGTGATGGGGCTGGGCGTCGGCATCGACTTGCCCGTCGCCATGGCTTTCCTGGCGGAGTTCTCGAAACTCAAGGGACGTGGCAACAAGGCGGCGCGGGTGGCGATGTGGTGTCCCACCTGGTACGCGGCGATTTGCGGATCGTATTTGCTGGTGCTGCTGTGCTACTCGGTGTTGCCCGCGTCGCATAGCGCACTGCTGTGGCGGATCATCCTCGGCTTCGGTGCGATTCCTGCGCTGGCCATCATTGCCGTGCGTAGCCGCTATATGAGTGAGTCGCCGGTGTGGGCTGCCAATCAGGGTGACCTCGAAGGCGCGGCGAAGATTCTCAAGCGCTCATACGGGATCGATGCTGTCGTGGCGAAGGATGCGGAGCGTGTCGCGCAGAAGCGTCCGGCCGCGTGGAGCAACTACGGCAAGCTGCTCAAGGGTGTGTACCTGCGCCGTACGACGCTTGCGACCATCATCGCGGTGGCTTCGTCGTTCGCGTACAACGCGGTGGCGTTCGGGCTGCCGGTGATCATCGCCAGCTTCCTCGCGCAGTCGATGCTCACCACGATTCTGATGTCGCTCGCGCTGAACTTGTTGTTCGCGTTCACGGGCGGTTTGCTGGGCGTGCGTTTGGTGCCGAAGGTAGGGGCGTGGAAGCTGACAGTCGTGGGTTATGCATTCCAGTTGACGGCCCTCGTGGGTCTGGCGCTTGTCGGCAAGCCGGGCAATGGCGGTGAAGTGGCATGGGCGCTCGGTTTCCTCGCGCTGTTCCTGCTCGGGCAGGGCTTCGGCCCGGGGGCGCATTCGATGACGTTCGCGTCGCTGAGCTACCCGACGTCGCTGCGTGGTGTAGGCGTGGGCTTCAACCAGACGTTGATGCGCGGCAGCTCGACCGTCTCGCTGTTCCTGTTCCCGGTGCTGGCGGCCGCACTGGCCACCAAGGTGTTCTGGGTGATCGCCATCGCCCCGGCCATCGGGTTGCTGGCGTTGCTGGCGATTCGCTGGGAGCCGTCGAACTACGACGTCGACGCAGAAGATTTCTGAGCGCTGACGGTTTAGCGCGACGAACGGAACGCCACGCTAGCGCAAAGGCTAGCGTGGCGTTTTTCTTTGTCGTCGACAAAAAAAAAGCGGCGCTTCGCGTGAAGCGCCGTGCCCCTGATTCGCTGTCGGCGTTAATTCTGAGGTGCGTCTGAAACGCGTCTGACGCGCGGGAGCGGGTCGATCCGGCTTGCGCTTTAACTTGGGCGCGACGGCGAGGTGCCGACCAGGGCCGCGCCGCCGCCCATGATGTAGTTCTCCAACTGATCGATGGTGAACTGCTGTTCGGTAATGATGGCCTTGACCAGATCGCCGATGGACAGCAGGCCGACCAGCTCGCCGTCCTTCATGACAGGCAGGTGACGGATGCGATGCTGCGTCATCAGCGTCATGCACTCTTCGTTGGTCTGTTCGGGGCTGACGTAGCGCACGGCGGAGGTCATCACGTCGCGCACGGGCGTGTTGACGGAGGTTCGTCCCATCAGCGCGACTTTGCGGGCGTAATCGCGCTCGGTGAAGATGCCTACGATGGCGCGGTCGTCCTCGCTGACCAGTACTGCCCCGATGCGGGCTTCGGCCATCAGGGTCAGGGCATCGAGTACCGAATCGGACGGCCGCACTTTATATACCGTGTCGACCGATTTGGATTTCAGGATCTGAGCGACTGTTTTCATGGTCATTCTCCTGCGGGCTACGGGTACTTACAGCATAGTTGAGTGCGCGCTGCGCGTCACATCCGCGTTGACCCCGAGGGAAATCCGGCTGCTGGCGGGCCTCATTGGTGCATTGCGCCACAATTAGGCGACAAAAGCGTTCAAATGGGCCTGTGTGCGCCATTTTTTCCACACGGGCGACGGAGAAAGGCGTATCCTTGCGGGATCGGCGAAAATTCGCCGATCATCGCCTGACGATCGCGAAATGCTTTATCGGCGCCGCTGACAGCCATGTCCTGCGAGCCGGATCACTCGCTGTGCCGATGACGCAGACCGAACCGGTCTTCGCCCTCCCGACACGCACTGCTCGTCTTTGTGGCACTGCCGCAATGTGCCTTGTTCCTTCGAACCATCGCCGCTTTCGGTGCACCGTTTGCCTTCATGGCCGGTCGACCGGGTAGGCTCCTTTTGGCGTTCGATGTGCACCCCCGCTAGTTTTCAGGGTGCGGGGACGGTATTGGCGAACGAACTTACAGTAACACCGGTGCTGCGCCCCTCGCGAGCGGCACCCTCAAGAGGACACGATATTGGCCAAGGAAGAACTGATCGAATTCAGCGGACACGTTTCGGATGTGCTGCCGGATAATCGCTTTCGCGTCACGCTCGAGAACGGCGTGGAAGTGGTGGCATATGCGAGCGGCCGCATGCAGAAAAACCGCATCCGTATTCTCGCGGGTGACCGCGTGACGCTGGAAATGTCGCCCTATGACCTGAGCAAGGGCCGCATTAACTACCGTCACAAGAATTAAGTCAGCGACGACGTCTGGCTTTTGCGCGCCAGTCTTTGCCCATCGCGGGCATAGCCGTGGCGCGCATAGAAGCGATGTGCGGCGACCCGATGGTCGCTGCTCGTCACTTCGAATTTCTCGCATCCTTGCTCGTTGAACCACGCGTGAGCGGCCGCCATCAGCGCGTGCCCGACGCCCGAGCCTCTCGCATTCTCCTCCACCACCAGCGCCGTAATGCGCCCCAGACGCCCCGCCAGATGAAACATGGTGAGTGCGTGCAATCCGATACATCCCACAATCTGTGCGTTCTCGTCCACGGCGACGAAGGCCGCGTCATCGCCCTCCGCATTCGATAGCGCGATATTGCGACGAACGATGTCGAGCGGTGTCTCGTAGCCCAACTGCGCGAGCAGTGCGACGATGCGGGGTGCGTCTTCGTCGATAGCGCGACGGGTGCTGGGCGTAGGCGTTGGCATCGGGGTCGGTATCGGTATCGGGGGGGGGGGGCAGGATCGGAACGGACAAGCGCTTGCGCGCGAATCTCAGATCAAAGTTGTTCGAACCGATCGAAACGACGGCCCGTGTACTCCACTTCGCTTTCGAACTCCATGACGCGCGCGCCGGGCGGTCCGCGCCGCATCCATTCGAGCATCTTGTCGACCTGATCGGGTGTGCCCTGCACCACGGCGAGAATGTCGCCCTCGGGCAGTGCTTGCACCCATCCGCGAACGCCGATCAGATGCCCCTCGCGCACGGCCGCATGACGGTACCCCACACTCTGAATCTTGCCGCGCAGGCGCACAGCTACGGTTTCCAGCGAAGCACTGCCGGATGAAAGAGATTTCATCGCATTAAATCCAGTTAAACCTTGCCCGGCACGAGCCGGATGCGCGTGATTTCCGATGGTGCACCGAATCGCTTCGGCGGTCCCCAATAGCCCGTTCCCCGGCTCACATAGATTGCGAGACGGTCAAGACGGTGCAGCCCATGCACGAACGGCTGTTGCAGCGGCACGAAGTACATCCACGGCCAGAATTGTCCGCCGTGCGTGTGTCCGGAGAGTTGCAGGTCGAAACCGGCTTCCTGCGCGGCGGGGGCGCTGCGCGGTTGATGCGCGAGCAGCACGCGCGGCACGCCGTCGGGTGCGCCGTCGATGGCCGCCTGCGGATCGCTACGTTTTTCCGGATCGAACTGATGCGCGGTGAAGTCTGTCACGCCGGCGACCGTCAGCGATGCCCCCTCGTGGTCGAGCACCACATGCTCGTTTTCGAGAACGGTCAGACCGATGCGTCGCAATTCCGCGACCCACGCCGGGGCACCTGAGTAGTACTCATGGTTGCCGGTGCAGACGTAGGTGCCGTGGCGGGAGGTCAGTTGGCCGAGCGGCGCGATATGGTCGCGAAGCGCAGGCACGCCGCCGTCCACCAGATCGCCGGTGATCGCGACGAGATCCGGCTTGAGCGCGTTCGATGCCTCGACGATCGCTTCGATATAGCCGCGTCGAATCGTCGAACTCACGTGAATGTCGCTCAACTGGACAATGGTGAAGCCCTTGAGCTCGGACGGAAGGTTGGCAATCGGAACGTCGACGTCGACCACACGGGCGAGGCGTCGTGCGTTGTAGAAGCCCAGCACCGTCGACACCGCCGTCAGTATCAGCACGATGACCGCCGAACGGGTGACGAGCTGGGCGTCGAGCGCCGAGAAGGCCATCGCGACCCCGAGCACCACGTCGCGCAGCAGCGTGAACACGAAGAGCGAGGAGAAGACCCCGATCGCCGTCATTCCGGTCCACGTCAGCAACGTGGCGAGCGGTTCCTTCTGGATGGCGCGGCTCATCAGACCGAGCGGAATCAGCACGGTCGAGACGGCGAGCCACAACCCGCCCAGCACCTTCCAGCCAATGGCCACGGGCAACGGTGTCAGCAGACGCCAGCCGATGTACGCGTGCAGCAGCGCGATGATGGCGAGCATCAACCAGCGCGGACGTGCGGGGAGTGTGCGTTTCGACGGCTTGCTGTGCGTGTGACTCGCGCCGGGCGGCGCGTCTGACGTCTGGGAAGCCTGTGAGGATTGGGACATAGCGTTGTCGGATCGAAATTCGGGGGCGGACTTTGGCCGTTATGCGGGCGTGAGGCCCGATTGCAAGGGGCGGACACTCAATTCAGAGCCTCGGCACGATTTCCGCCGCGCCGGGTCACGCCTTCGTTGCCGGGTACTTCTGCGCGTTCAGGACAAGTTTGTCGGCGACCGCGCGATTCAGGTCGATACCAAGCACCATCGTCAGACGCACCAGATACATCGTGATGTCGGCCAGTTCCTGTTCGACATGCCGCGCTTCACTCGATTGCATGACGGCGTTGGCCTGCGCCTCGGTGTGCCACTGGAAGATCTCGACGAGTTCAGCCACTTCGACCGACAGTGCCATCGCAAGGTTCTTGGGCGAATGGTACTGATGCCAGTCGCGGGCATCGGCGAAGGCTTGTAGCTCGGCCCGCAGCCCCGTGGTGTCGATGAGGCGGCCGACGGGGCTCACAGGGGTATCGGCAGCATTCGCGGTGTCGGTTTTCTGAGCGTCGGACATGAGATTCGAGAGGCGAAAGTGGGTTATGGTAGCGCGTTGCTGCAAGATTCGCCGCGTAGCACGTTCATCGCTTTCGAGCGCCTTCGACCGCTCACCGTAGCCGCCTCCGTCCGTGAATCGCGCCATCTCCGCTGCCCCTGACACGGGATCGTCTGCTGCCAATGGGCACAATCACGACGCCCGCGACGCAAAGCCCATCACGCCGTATCGCGTCACGCTCATGCCCTCAGGCTGGCAGTTCGACGTGCCGGTCGACATGCCGATCTTGCTCGCAGCACAGGCAGCGGGCATCAAGCTGCCGAGTCTGTGTCGCAACGGTACGTGTCGTGCTTGTTTGTGTCAGGCGCAGACCGGTGGCGTGGGTGCACCGGTGACGTACCGGATCGAGTGGCCGGGTCTGTCGCGCGACGAGAAGCTGCAGGGCTGGCTGCTGCCGTGCTGCGCGTACGCGTGCGCCGACCTCGTGATCGACGCGCCCGATGCTGTGCGTGCCGCGCTTTGATAAACTTGCCGCTATCTGGCGCTCGTCTGTGAGCCGTCATAACCGTTTCAGGATCAGGAAAGCCGAATGGCACAGTACGTATTCAGCATGAACCGCGTGGGCAAGATCGTGCCGCCCAAGCGTCACATCCTCAAGGACATCTCCCTGTCGTTCTTCCCGGGCGCCAAGATCGGCGTGCTGGGTCTGAACGGTTCGGGCAAATCGACGTTGCTCAAGATCATGGCTGGCGTCGACAAGGAGATCGAGGGTGAAGCGATCCCGATGGCCAACCTGAACATCGGTTATCTGCCGCAGGAGCCGCAACTCGACCCCGAGCAGACCGTGCGCGAAGCCGTCGAAGGCGGCATGGGCGAGATCATGGAAGCCCGCACGAAGCTCGACGAAATCTACGCCGCGTACGCCGAGCCGGACGCCGACTTCGACGCGCTGGCCGCTGAGCAGGCCAAGTACGAAGCGATCCTCGCCGCGAGCGATGGCAACAACATCGAGCAAACGCTGGAAGTCGCTGCCGACGCGCTGCGTCTGCCCGCATGGGATGCCAAGATCGGCGTGCTCTCCGGTGGTGAGAAGCGTCGTGTCGCGCTGGCCCGTCTGCTGCTCTCCAAGCCGGACATGCTCCTGCTCGACGAACCGACCAATCACCTGGACGCCGAATCCGTCGACTGGCTCGAACAGTTCCTCACGCGTTTCCCGGGCACGGTCGTCGCCGTCACCCACGATCGCTACTTCCTCGACAACGCGGCCGAGTGGATTCTCGAACTCGACCGGGGTCACGGCATTCCCTGGAAGGGCAACTACAGCTCCTGGCTCGATCAGAAGGAGCAACGCCTGAAGCAGGAAGAGTCGAGCGAATCGGCACGTCAGAAGGCGCTCAAGAAGGAACTGGAGTGGGTGCGTCAGAACCCGAAGGGCCGTCAGGCGAAGTCGAAGGCGCGTCTTGCCCGTTTCGACGAGCTGAATAGCCAGGAATACCAGAAGCGCAACGAAACCCAGGAAATCTTCATCCCGGTGGGTGAGCGTCTGGGTAACGAGGTCGTGGAGTTCAAGAACGTGTCGAAGGCTTTCGGCGACCGTCTGCTGATCGACGATCTGAGCTTCCAGGTGCCGCCGGGCGCCATCGTCGGCATCATCGGCCCGAACGGCGCCGGTAAGTCGACTTTCTTCAAGATGCTCACGGGTCGCGAGCAGCCGGACAGCGGCGAGATCAAGGTCGGTCCGACGGTCAAGATGGCTTACGTCGACCAGAGCCGCGATGCGCTGGACGGCACGAAGACCGTGTTCGAAGAGATTTCGGGCGGCGCTGACGTGCTGACGGTAGGCAAGTACGAAACGCCGTCGCGCGCCTACATCGGCCGCTTTAACTTCAAGGGCTCGGACCAGCAGAAGCAGGTCGGTTCGCTCTCCGGTGGTGAGCGTGGCCGTCTGCACATGGCCAAGACGCTGATCTCCGGCGGCAATGTGCTGCTGCTCGATGAACCGTCGAACGATCTGGACGTCGAAACCCTGCGTGCACTCGAGGACGCGCTGCTCGAGTTCGCCGGTTGTGTGATGGTCATCTCGCACGATCGCTGGTTCCTCGACCGTATCGCCACGCATATTCTGGCCTTCGAAGGCGACTCGCATGTCGAGTTCTTCCCGGGCAACTATCAGGAGTACGAGGCCGACAAGAAGAAGCGCCTCGGCGAGGAGGCAGCAAAACCGAAGCGAATCCGCTACAAGCCGATCGCGCGGTAATGCAGGAAAAGGCGCCGCAAGGCGCCTTTTCTGTTTGTGCGGCGGCTGGACCTGCCCATCGATGCGGGGACGTCCGCCATCAGCCAGTGTTCGACGAACCATGCGCACGCATCGCGTTGCATGGTCCGCCATTTTGACGAATCAGGAGTGTGCAAATGAGCCAGTCGGTGAATCAGTTGAATGGGAAAGTCGCGGTGGTGACGGGGGCTGCCAGCGGCATCGGGAAAGAGATTGCGCTGACGCTGGCGCGAGCCGGTGCGGCCATCGCGATTGCGGATCTGAACCAGCAGGGCGCAGACGCCGTGGCCGAAGAAATCAAGGCAGCCGGTGGCCGCGCCATCGGGGTGGCGATGGACGTCACCAACGAGGAGGCGGTGAATAGCGGCATCGACAAGGTCGCGGAAACGTTCGGGTCCGTGGACATCCTGATCTCGAACGCGGGCATTCAGATCGTCAATCCGATCGAGAACTACGCGTTTTCCGACTGGAAGAAGATGCAGGCGATTCACGTCGACGGCGCGTTTCTGACGACCAAGGCGGCGCTCAAGCACATGTACAAGGACGACCGCGGTGGCATCGTCATTTACATGGGTTCGGTGCACTCACATGAGGCGTCGCCGCTGAAGTCGGCGTACGTGGCGGCCAAGCATGCTTTGCTCGGCCTCGCCCGCGTGCTGGCCAAGGAAGGCGCGAAGCATAACGTGCGCTCGCACGTCATCTGCCCGGGCTTCGTGCGCACGCCGCTCGTCGACAAGCAGATTCCCGAGCAGGCCAAGGAGCTTGGCATTTCGGAAGACGAAGTCATCAAGAAGGTGATGCTGGGCGGCACGGTCGACGGTGTGTTCACCACAGTCGACGACGTTGCGCAGACGGCACTGTTCCTCGCGACGTTCCCGAGCGCGGCGTTCACCGGACAGTCGTTCGTCGTGAGCCACGGCTGGTTCATGCAGTAAGTGCACGAGGCAGTTCGCCGTCCCGGCAGCGACTTTGTCGGGACGGTGTTCATCATCAGACAGCAAGCATCAGGAGAACGGTCATGACGGCCAATCCGCCCAAAGTCCCCAAACGCGCCATCGATTTACCGCCGTACGAGACGGTGGCGCTCGTTTTGCAGGGGGGCGGTGCGTTAGGGGCCTATCAGGCGGGTGTGTACGCCGGTCTGTACGAGTCGGGTATCGAACCGAACTGGATCGCTGGGATTTCCATCGGTGCGCTGAACACGGCAATCATTGCGGGCAATGCGCCGGAGCGCCGCGTCGAGCAACTCGAAGCGTTCTGGCGGACGATTTGCGAGCCCGCCGTCTTTCCACCGCTCCCCGCACCGTTCGAAGCCGCCATCCTCAACGGCCCGGAGTCGGGGCGCATCGCTTACAGCGCCTGGCAGGCGTGGCGCGCGATGGCGGAGGGCCAGAAGGGCTTTTTCACGCCGCGCTGGCCGCAGCCATTGCCCACGGCCATGGGCGACCCGGCGCATGCGAGTTATTACGATACGTCTGCGTTGCGCGGAACGTTGGAGCGGTTCGCCGATTTCGACCGGATCAATGCGCGCGAGATTCGTGTGTCGGTCGGCGCGGTCAATGTGCATACCGGCAACTTCGTGTATTTCGACAACACGCGCGAGACGTTGCGGGCGGAGCACTTCATGGCGTCGGGCGCGTTGCCGCCGGGATTCCCTGCCGTGGAGATCGACGGGCAGTATTTCTGGGATGGCGGCCTCGTGTCGAACACGCCGCTCTCGGAGGTGCTGGGCACGTCGCCGCGCCGGGACACGCTCGCGTTTCAGGTCGATCTGTGGAGTGCGCGGGGGCCGTTGCCCGATAATCTGAACGACGTCGCGGGACGGCAGAAGGACATTCAGTTCTCAAGCCGTACTCGTCTGGTGACGGACAACTTGCAGCGTGCCCAGCACTATCGACGCGTGTTGCGCGAGGTGCTCGATCGTGTGCCTGCGGATGTGCGTGCGCGTGATCCGTGGTGTCATGCGGCGCAGGAGATTGCGTGCAGCAAGCGCTACAACGTCGTGCAGCTGATTTATCGCAACAAGGAATACGAGGGGCACTACAAGGACTATCAATTCGGGCTGTCCACGATGCTCGATCACTGGGCCAGCGGTCTCGACGACGTTCGCCGCACACTTGCGCATCCCGACTGGCTAGCGATGCCGGATGATGCCCGAGGCTTCGTCACGCACGATATCCATCGTCATGAAGTGATTTGAGGAAGTGTTCCGACAAAGGAAGTCTTGGGAGTGCACCGAAAAACAAAAAACCCGCGCGAGCGGGTTTTTTGTGCGATTCGGATGACCCCACGCGGGTGAGGCCAAATACATACCTAGCGTTATCACCAGTATGGAAGCTGGGAGAGGAAGTTTAGGGCAGCGGCGAAAGTATACTCGTTTTCCTCATCGTTCAACGACACGAGGTCCGGGGTACGGCAGGTAATGGAATGGAGTGAACTGGAGGACTGCTTTTCGTCGCCTAGGTTGCGAAGGCCTCCGCGAGCTGCAAATTGTGAGTGGATGGCTCAATCCGAAACTTCGAGACTGGCTCAAGCCCATGGATCGCTTTGCTCAAACGTGGCAGCGTTGGGAGCGAGCGCAGGCGGAATTCGATTTGTAAGCTCGGTCTCGCTGGCAATTCGACGCTATGCAACGTGCATACCACCCCTGCGGCGTGCCCCCCGACACGCCGCAGGGCCCTGCACCGGCGCTCGCGAATCCGCCGGTTTTACTTCAGTACTTACATCCCGCGCTTGCCGCTTCCTCACCCTTGAACGGCCTTGTTGCCGCGACTCATTGCGCCAACGCTGTCTCCAGACGCATCTTGAGCGGCTGAAGATCGAGCAGCATTGCTGTGCGCGCAGCGCCGTCCGCCGTCGGGAGTTCCACCGCCTCACGCATGTCGTTGCGCATCTCGTGAGTCGCGCGTCCGAGCAGCATGGCGGGGACGGGCAACTTGTCTGCTTCGTCCAGCGTGACGATGTTCTCGATGGCGTCGACCAGCAGCCCGAACTTGTCCTTGCCGTGTTCGATGACCAGAATCTTGCGCGCCTGCGCATCGTCCTGCATCGGCATGCCGTAAAGCGCTCGCAGATCGACGATGGTCACCAGTTCGCGCCGCAAATTGAGCATGCCGCGCACGAACGACGGTGCCCCCGGTGCAGGCATCACATCCGGCGAATCGTGAATGATCTCGCGCAACTGGTCGAGACGCACCGCGAGCATGTGCTGCAAACGGAACGACACATACGCGTGACGCGTTCCGCGCGACGATTTCGCGCCGCGCCAAGTCGCCTCACCCGCTTTTGCCCGTTGCGCCGGGTCCGTCTCGCGATACAACTCGCGATGCCCGCGTGTGAGTTCGAGCACCTGCGAATGCGTGAAGAGTTCGTCGGCGTTGAGCAGCACGATGTCGTTCGACGTGACGGTCGCACCTCCCGCGTCCACCGGCTCGCGCGGAATGCATCCTGCGAAGAGCTGCGCGTGTGATGCGCTGAACGACGGCATCGCCAGCAACTCGTCAGCGTAATAGGTGACGATGCTGTCCACTGCGTCGACCAGCAAACCGAAGTGCACGTCTTCCTGTTTGACGATCAGAATGCGCCTCGGGTCGGACGCCGTCCCTGCAATCTCCGGCGCCGGACGGCTCGCCTGCAACCCCAGAAAATGCGCGAAATCGATGACGGGCACGACCGTGCCGCGCAGGTTCAGCATGCCGACGCAGAAGACACTCGCCAGCGCCGAGTTCTGCAAATCGGGGATGCGGATGATCTCGCGGATCGCGCTCATCGGCAGCGCCAGACGCGAGTGCTCGACGGTGAACGACACGCATTGCAGCCGTTGCCGCTGCTGGCGGCGCTGCGGCGCGCTGAGCGCCTGACGCGCGAGCAATTGCGGCATGTTCTCGATGTGGACGAGCGCACCGGGTGCGAGGATCTGCAAAATGCGGTCGCCGCCATCGAGCTTGATGGCACCGGACACCACCTGCGGCGCAACGTGCGACGGGTCGTATTCGAATGCCGTTCGTTGCGACGCCCGCACACGCAGAATCTCACTCGTACTATCGAACAACAGTCCGACGCGAATGCCTTCCACATCCACGATGGCGATCTTCTCCGTCACCGGCGTGGCATTGCGGGACCCGGCGCCCGCGACGTTCGTTGCGCCAGCAATCGCCAGCAACGGCTTCAGATCGACGATGGGAATGAGCGTGCCGCGCAGGTTGAACAACCCGAGCAGAAAGGCGGGCGAAAGTGGCACAGGCGTAATGCGCTCGGGGAAATTCACGACCTCCTGCAACGCCGCAATCGGCAACGCAAATTCGACGTCGCCCAGATGAAACGAGCCGAACACCTCGATGTCGTCCGCAGTTGCAACGCGTACTTTTGCTGGCGTCGTCAGCGTGACTTCGGTAGACGCCAGCGATGGCGACGCCACGTCTACTAGCGCGCCGTCGGCACACGGCTCAGGCAAGTCATGCGTATCCGATGAGGAGGATGGTAAAAGCTCCGCATCGCGCATGTATGTCGTCACGCCCGGCATCGGTCCGTAGCCGCATCCATAGCCCTTAACGCCCTGATAACCCTGGTAAGGCGATACCGTTGGCGGCAAAACGGTCGTGCCCGCGACGGCGTCGCGCTGGAGAAACGGAAATCCCGGTGTCCGTGCATTCATGAATCACGTCCCACGAGTTTGAGAGCAGGGCGTCGCGGCATGGCGGCACCCCCGTTCGAGCCAATGGTGCGCACGTGAAACGCGTGACGCGCGCAGTCGATCAACAGTTGCCGTCCGACTTCCCCGCCGACCTCGACGTGGACGATCGGTATGCCCGTCTCGGCGATCAGCGCCTGCGCCATCTTGGCGTTCGCCACGCCGATCAGACCATGCTTGGCCGGTGGCTGGTGCGGCATCATGTTGCCGCCACCGGCGATCACGGCTTCGATCTCGCTGCGGCGCGCGCCGTCCGCCTTCATCAGCGCGAGCAACGACGGCACCGCCTGCGTGACGTACTTCGCACCGATGGCCAGCGTCGGATTCGGCGCTTCCGGAAGCAGGCAGTGTGCGAGGCCGTAGAGCCCGCGCGAGCGCCACATCAGCCCGATGCCGACGCACGAACCGAGGGTGGCCCGCAGCACGTCTTCACCGCGCCCGATGCGCACCTCGCCCATCAACACCTGAATGTCATGCGACGGCCCCATTCGACGCCCCCTGATTGCGGTAAATGAGCGGTTGCTCAAATTGATAGCCGGTGGACAGTCGCGAGAGCGACTCCGATTCGCCGACGATCAGCACGCCTTCGGGGGTAAGCGTGCGTCGTACGTTCTCCAACACCCGTTCCTGATCGCCCGTCTCGAAATAGATCAGCACATTGCGCAGCATGACGAGGTCGAACGCCTCGCGACGCGCCAGGCGCTGGTAAAGGTTGTGCTCGCCAAACGTGATGTGTGCACGCAACTCGGGCGCGACCGTGAACCCGCCTGCGCTCGGACGGAAGTACTTCGCGAGCATGGCCGGACGCTGTTGCTTCAGCCCGTCGATACTGCGACCGCCGTAGTTACCCGCCATTGCGACGGCCAGCACCTGACTCGAAATGTCGGTCGCGTGGATCTGATACTGGAAGCCCGGGTGACGCGCCCGAAATTCCTCGCAGATCATCGCGGCGGAATACGACTCTTCACCGGAGGAAGCGGCGGCCGACCACATGTGGAAGGCGCGTCCCGGATTGGCGGCATGCCAGCGTGGCAGGTAGTGCTGAGCGAAGTAATCCCACACGCGCGGGGTGCGAAAGAACGTGGTTTCGTTCGTCGTGACGAGATTCACGAAGTTGCGAATCTCGTCCGGCGTGTTCTCCAGCAGCGCGAGATAGTCGCGATAGCAGCGCAGCGAGAGCGTGCGCAGGCGCGGGCGCAAACGGCCCTGCAACATCGTCCACTTCTTCTCGTTCATCGAGATGCCGGTATGCCGGTGAACAGCACGCAGAAGCGCTTGCTGGGTGACGGCGTCGGCGTCGGCTTCGATTTCCATATCGGGCCCTCTTGGCGGACGTGGGTTCCAATGCGGCCAGTCGGTTGGCCGTCACCGGAAAAAATACCGGCGAGCGTATTCCCGGGGTGCGAAGAATGCGGCTCGCCGGGCAAGGCCTACACCTTGAACCTCGATACGGTGTGATCCAGTTCCTCTGCGCCCTGATTGAGGCCGGTCGTCGCCTGGGCGATGGTCTCGCACGCGCCCGCCGACTTCTCCGTCTCTTCCGCCACATGCTGAATCGCGAGACTCACTTCGCGCGCGGCGACGAGCTGTTCTTCGGCGGCACATGAGATTTCGGAAATGGCCTGCGTGGTGCGCGACACGCCGCTTACGATCTTCTCGAACGCTTCGCCTGCCTGACGCGACACGTCGCTGCCTTGCGACACGCGCTTGGTCGACTCGTTGATGAGCTTGGAGATTTCCTTGGTGGCCTGCGACGAGCGCTCGGCGAGCTTGCGCACTTCGTCTGCCACGACCGAGAAGCCGAGGCCGTGTTCGCCCGCGCGCGCTGCTTCGATGGCGGCGTTGAAGGCGAGCAGGTTGGTCTGCCCGGCGATCTCACCGATCACTTTCACGATCTCGCTGATGTCTTCCGACGACTTGTTGATCAGGTCCATGGCCTCGATGGAACGGGCAATGGCGCGTGAGCCGGTTTCGGCTTCCTGCTGCGTCGACTTGGCGAGTTGGTCGGCACCCTTGGTGTTGTCGGCAATCGAGTTGATCGATGCCGTCAGTTCCTCGATGGATGCGTTCATCTCTTCGACCGTCGCCCCCAGCGCTTGTGCACCGGTCGCTACCGTATTGGCGCGGTCTGCAATGTCGCGAGATGCGCCGGAGAACTCGCCTGCGGAGTTGACGACCTTGCCGATCACGCCGCGCAGGTCGTCCATCATGTGACGAATGCCGTCGGCCAGTTGATCGATAGGATCGGTGCCGTTCACCGCAATGGCGCCGGTGAGGTCACCGGCAGCCGCGCGGTTGACCGTGTCGAGCAGCAGTGCGACTTTGCGCTGGTCGTCGTCCGCGCGCTGCTTCACGCTCGCTTCGAGCTCGACTTGCGGGGTGATGTCGGTGGCGAACTTCACGACCTTGTAGGGGCGCCCGTTCGCGTCGAGGATCGGGTTGTACGTTGCCTGAATCCAGATTTCGCGTCCGCCACGGCCGATGCGCTTGTAGCGACCCGCATCGAATTCGCCGCGATTGAGCTTGGCCCAGAAGTCGCGATACTCGTTACCGGCGGCGTAATCCTGTTCGCAAAACATGCGGTGATGCTTGCCGCGAATCTCGTCGAGTGAGTAGCCCAGCGTTTTCAGGAAGTTGTCGTTGGCCGTGATGACCGTGCCGTCGAGATTGAATTCGATGACGGCCTGCGCGATGTCCATCGCGCGAACCTTGCCTTCGAATTCGGCCTGACGCGTGCGGTCGGCTGTGACGTCGGTGGCGAACTTGATCACCTTGTATGCCACGCCGTTCGCATCGAAGACCGGGTTGTAGGAAGCGCGGATCCACACTTCGCGTCCGCCTTTGCCCAGACGCTTGTACTCGCCGGAATCGAATTCGCCACGACCGAGCTTCGCCCAGAAATCCCGATATGCGTTCGAGGCGGTGTAATCGGGCTCGCAGAACATGCGGTGATGCTGGCCCTGAATTTCATCGAGACGGTAGCCAACGGTCTGCAGGAAGTTCTCGTTCGCGTGAAGAATGCGTCCCTGCAAATCGAACTCGATGACGGCCTGCACGCGGTTGAGCGCGGCGGTGACGGCCTGTAGTTCCTGTTGTTCCATCTGGAATTCAGGCGTGGCGATTTCCATGACTTTTCCCCTGATACGTTTGCCCCGGCACGTGTCGTGCGGCCGTCACGAAAGGGATGCTGCGTTCCCCCGATTGAATACGCAGTCCTCTATAGACGCGATTACGACAGCGGAGGAGTCAACTTGAGATCGGTGAGTACCCGCATGAGGTTTATGCCGATAACGTTGAAAATCGCTTCGAAAGCCACGTCCAATAAGGCTTTAAAGATAAAGGAAACAAATAGGAAGTCGACGCTGTTATAGCGTCGATACATTTCAAACGCACAGATGAAATGAGAATACAAAAGCGCCTGCACGTTCGCGGTGCAGGAAAGTGTCGCGATCACGTGTCGGAGATTCGGCTCCGCAAGGATCGGAAGAATTTGAAAAAAAGCCTCCTCCCGTGTCTGCAACGGGAGGAGGGTTTGAGTCAAAGCCGCACTCTTCGGGGCAATTGAAAGGGCGACGCTTACCACTATGCAAGCGTCGTGCCAGACAACGGGGTCTCAGGAAACCCGCGTCGTTGCTGGCTTTTCGGAAAGTCGCGATATCGGCGACGGGCCGATGTTACGGCCACAAACGGCACGCGTTACGTAACAAAGTGCGACACTTTCCCGGTTTGGCAACCTTCGCTTACACGGCTTACAGACGCGTGATGGGCTTCCTACAGGGGCGGCGATATAAAGAAAGCGAACGGATTCGCGTTCTTACCTGTGGAGTCAGATCATGAAGTTAGTCGTCGCTGCGTTGCTTGCTATCACGCTTGCCGGATGCGTTGTCGTTCCGGAACGGCCCTATTACGGTGGTGGTTATTACGGGCATCGTTGCTGCTATCGCTATTGAAATAACTTGGGCCCAAGTTCCTCTCGCAGTATCGAAAGTGCATTGCCTGGTGAGCTACGAAACCATTCGTCGCGTTAAAGCGAGGTCGTAAATTACTCGAATGCCGATGAGTGCCTGAATGCGCGATGGCGCATGAAGCGTCGATAAATCGTCGAGGCTTCATGCGCGCATTGCATAGGTCGATGCAATCCGTTCGCAGCGACGTTCGTCAGAACGACGTTTTCAACGATGGACGTGCTTAAAAGTGAAAGCCCCGCAGGTCGGTTGACCTGCGGGGCTTTTCTTTGACGCTGTATCGCCTTGAAGGCGGGGAATACTAGCGATGGCGATAGTCGCGATGGTCGCGATGGTCCCATCCACGGCGATCCCAGCCGCGATCGTGATGCCAGTGGCGCGGCGGCGGGCCTCGCCAGTAGCGCGGGGGCGGGCCATACACGACGGGCGGCGGAGCGACCATCATCGGTGCCGGTGCGGCGTAGACGGGCGGCGGTGCGTAGACCGGACCCGGCGCCACGATAGCCGGGCCGGGAATGCCGATGTTGACCGACACGTCGGTGCGTGCGAAAGCGCTGCCCGACACGAATGCTGCAGTGAGTCCCGCGAGGGTGGCGGTGGCCATCCAGAAACGACGTTGCATCTGTTCTCCTTATTAAGCGCTGCGCTGTGTGTGCTGGCGCGCGATCCGTAATTGAAATTTTACGGACGAGGAGCCGCCGCCGGTGCTACGGCGGCACTACAGATGTAACAAGGCGTAAGGGGGGCGAAGGAGATGAGCGTCAGCAGACCTACCGGCGTTCGTGGTCTCGTGGTGCGAGAAAACTTGCCGGACGCCGGCCGCGTCGTTCGGAGGTCGCGAAGTAGGACGGCCGACGCAAATCGTGGGTGTCGTTCGGCGAACGCCAGTACGGTGTGCGGGGTGTGCCGAGCAGGTCGCCGGGACGGTGCGGGGAGAGCGGTGGTACGGCAGCAGGCCAGGCGACGTTGCGCCAGCGCGCGCCCGCAGGCACGACAAGGACCAGCATGACGAACACGAGCGTCACAACGGCGTAGACGACAACAGGCGAGAGGGCGGTCTCCATGACAAACTCCGGTCGCGTACATGTCACACCACTGGGGGGATGCGTGTCGGGGCGGCATCCAGGGCAGGTGCATTCATGCGAAAGTCCCTGGAGAGACGCAACCATGCGGTTCGGCACGCAAAGTGTGGCGTTTTCACTATAGTCCATGCGGGTCTTGCTGACACTCGGTTGATGCCACGCAGGTTGCAGGACTACACTACAGACGCAGTTTCCTGAATGCCATCACGACTTTGCCGTCCGGGGGATCGAGATGAACCAGGCGATGCTGGATCCCACTTCTGCCGTCGACTCCACGGCACTCGGGCGGGCTGCGCCCGCTGCACCGGCTGTCACGCCGGTGGCCATCGATCACGTCGCGTATCCAAGCTACGATGCGACGCTCACGCACCGATTCTACGTCGACGTGATGGGTTTCACACTCGCAGGCGCTCAGACCGGCATGAGCCGGTTGTGGGGCAAACCCTATCTGCTCGTCAGTTATCAGATCGAACCCGGTCAGGCGCTGGCGTTTTTCAATTGCGACGGCCTCGCACCCGAACCTCATTCCGACACGCCCGCGACTCAGATCCATCACGTTGCGTTACGCGTGCGCGACCTTGAAGCGCTGGAGCGCTGGAAGTCGCGGCTCACTGCCCACGAGGTGCCGTTTGCCGTTGAGCGTCATGGCGACGGCGAGCATCTCTATCTGCTCGACCCGAACGAGATCATGTTGGAACTGTGCGTGCAGACACCGGAGTCCGCCGCCGGACAGTCTCAGGGCGCGCTCGACACGCTGCAACGCTGGGTCGACGGCGTGAGATAAACGGAAGGGGGATACTGCGTGCGCCAGAAGCGAGGGCGCGCGTGACGCTCAGCCTTCGACATCCTTGCCCAGACCGTCCCAGCTTGAGGCGACGGGCGGCGCAATCCCGAACAGATCGATCACACGCGCGACGGTGTCGTCGACCATCGCGTCGAGCGATGCCGGGCGGTTGTAGAACGCGGGGAGAGGCGGGTAGACGATGCCGCCCATTTCGGTGACGGCCGTCATATTGCGCAGATGTGCAAGGTTGAAGGGCGTCTCACGCACCATCAATACCAGACGGCGACGTTCCTTCAGGGTGACGTCGGCGGCGCGGGCGATCAGATTGTCGGACAGCCCGTGCGCGACGCTTGCGAGCGTCTTCATCGAGCAGGGTGCGACGACCATACCGGCCGTGGCAAACGATCCGCTGGCGATGTTCGCGCCGATCTCCCGCACGCTGTGGTACTGATCGGCGAGCGCCTGCACGTCCGAGCGTTCCAGCCCGAGTTCGTGACGCAGCGTGAGCCAGCCTGCACTCGAGACCATCAGATGCGTTTCGACGCCGCCCATCGCACGCAGGCGTTCGAGCAGGCGCACGCCGTACACCGCGCCCGTCGCGCCGGTAATGGCGACGATCAGACGCGAAGGTGCGGACGTTCGGGTAATACCCGTCGATAGGGCCATCGACTGTCGATCGGAGAGATCGGGCGCTAAGGCCACTTAGACGAGTTCAGCGATGATCTGCTTGAGTTCGCCGCTCTGGTACATCTCCATCATGATGTCCGAGCCGCCGATGAATTCGCCCTTGATGTAGAGCTGCGGAATCGTCGGCCAGTTGGCGAATTCCTTTACGCCTTGACGGATTTCCTCGTCTTCCAACACGTTGACCGTGTGCAGGTCTTTAACGTCGCATGCCTTGAGGATCTGCATGGCACGGCCGGAAAAGCCGCACTGCGGGAATTGTGCGTTGCCCTTCATGAAAAGGACGACGGGGTGCTCGGAGACGATTTGCTGGATACGTTGCTGGGTGGTCATGTTCGTAAAGCCCGTGGGGATGCCGGAAAGTCGGCGTATCCGGCATTTTAACGGTTTTCCGCGCCGCCCGTCGGCGCCCGCTCTGACGTTCGATCAGGGGCGGCGTCCGCCGGTCGTGCGCTCGATGCCCGCAAGGTCGCGTTCGGAGGCCACGTCCGTGAAACCCGCCGCCGTGCAAAGCGCCCGGACGTCCGCTGCCTGATGGTAGCCATGCTCGCACAGCAGCCAGCTATCGGGCTTCAGCCGCTGCGGTGCGCCCGCCACGATGACGCGCAGGGCGGCGAGGCCGTCGGCGTGATCGGTCAGGGCGTCGACCGGTTCGAAGCGCAGATCACCCTGCGAGAGGTGTTCGTCGCCCGACACGATGTAGGGCGGATTGGAGACGATCAGATCGAACGGGGCCTCGTCGGCGGGCAATGCGTCATACCAATCGCTCGCCAGGAACCGGACGTGGCCGTCCAGCCCGAGTTGCCGGGCGTTTTCACGGGCGACGTCGAGGGCGGCGGCAGATCGGTCCAGCGCGGTGACGCGCGCATCGGGACGACTATGCGCGATGGCCAGCGCAATCGCGCCGCTGCCGGTGCCGAGATCGAGCACGCGCGGCGTCTGGCGTCCTTCGATGCGCGCCAGCGCAAGCTCTACGAGCAGTTCCGTTTCCGGCCGGGGGATGAGGACGGACGGGGTGACAGTGAGCGTCAGTCCGAAGAATTCCCGCGTGCCGGTGAGATAGGCGATGGGTTCGCCCGCCACGCGACGCGCATGCAAGGCCCGGTAGACGGCGACCGTCTCGGGTGCGAGCGGCTCGCGGTCGCGGGTAATCAGTTGGGTACGGCTCCAGCCGAGCACGTGCGAGAGCAGGATGCGCGACTCCATGGGCGGCAGGCCCGGCTCACGCAGCAGCGTGGCGACGGTGGCCACCCCGACGGGGGCGGCGCTGCCGTCTTGCGCGGTCTGCCCATCCTGCGTCATCAGGCCGCCTCGCCCAGCGACGCCAGCAATTCCGCCTGATGCTCGGTCACCAATGCGTTGATCATCTCGTCGAGATCGCCGTCCATGATGTATTCGAGCTTGTAGAGCGTGAGGTTGATGCGGTGATCCGTCATCCGCCCCTGCGGGAAGTTGTACGTGCGAATGCGCTCCGAGCGGTCGCCGGAACCGATCAGGCTCTTGCGGGTGGCGGCTTCCTTGGCTTGCTGGGCGCGCAGTTGCGCATCTTTGATGCGCGCGGCGAGCACCTTGAGCGCCTTGTCCTTGTTGCGGTGTTGCGAGCGGTCGTCCTGACACTCCACGACGATGCCCGTCGGCAAGTGCGTGATGCGCACGGCCGAATCCGTCTTGTTGACGTGCTGACCGCCTGCGCCTGAGGCACGGAACGTGTCGATGCGAATGTCGGCCGGGTTGATTTCGACGTCGGCGACATCGTCCGCTTCCGGCATCACGGCGACGGTGCAGGCGGACGTGTGAATGCGTCCCTGCGTTTCGGTGGCGGGCACGCGCTGCACGCGATGGCCGCCCGACTCGAACTTCAGACGCGAATAGGCGCCCTGACCGACGAGCCGGACAATGACTTCCTTGTACCCGCCCAGATCCGATTCGCTCGCCGACATGATCTCGACCTGCCAGCGCTGACGCTCCGCATAGCGCGAGTACATGCGCAGCAGATCGCCCGCGAACAGCGCCGATTCGTCGCCGCCGGTGCCCGCGCGGATTTCGAGATAGATGTTGCGGTCGTCGTTGGGATCGCGCGGCAGCAGCATGCGTTGCAGCGTGCCTTCCAGATCTTCCATGCGAGTACGGGCGTTCGCAGCTTCGTCTTCGGCGAACTCGCGCATTTCCGGATCGGACGCCATTTCCTGCGCGGCCGCCACATCTCCCAGCGCCTGACGATATTGCTGATATTGCGCGACGACGGGCGCCAGCTCGGCATGTTCGCGCGTGAGCTTGCGGTAGTTGTCCAGGTCGCGGGTAACGTCGCCCTGGCTCAATAGGCCATCAAGCTCGACCAGACGTTGCGTCAATTGGTCGAGCTTGGCTTGCATGCTCGCTTTCATCTATTTGTCGGCGGATCCCGAGGTGCGGAACAGTTCGGGAATGAGGTGAAGGATTTGCTCGCGCGAATCGCCGCGCGCCGTATTGAGCGCGTGCGTCGGGCCGTGCAGGAATTTCTTGGTGAGGGACTGGGACAGGGCTTCGAGCACGGCGGCAGGATCGTCGCCACGCGCGAGCATGCGCTGGGCACGCTCAAGTTCGGCCACACGCATGGCCTCGGCAGTGCCGTGGATATCGCGAATGACCGGCACGACGCTGCGCGCGTCGAGCCATTGCATGAAGTTCTGCACGCGCGTCTCGATGATCGCTTCGGCTTGCGCAACTGCTGCCTGACGCAGCGCGTTGCCTTCGCGCACGACCGCACCGAGATCGTCGACGGTGTACAGGAAAACGTCGGCCAGACGACCGACTTCCGGTTCGATGTCGCGTGGCACGGCCAGATCGACCATGAACATCGGCTTGTGCTTACGGGCCTTGATGGCGCGCTCGACGGCGCCCAGCCCGATCAGCGGCAACGTACTCGCCGTGCACGACACGACGATGTCGAACTCGTGCAGACGTTGCGGCAACTCCGACAGACGGATCGCCGTGCCGCCCAGACGCTCGGCGAGCTTTTCGCCGCGTTCGGCCGTCCGGTTGGCGATGTACAGGGCTTTCGGATTTTGCGCGGCGAAGTGTGTCGCGCACAGGTCGATCATCTCGCCCGCGCCGATGAACAGCACCTTCTGCGTACTGATGCTCTCGAAAATACGCTGCGCGAGACGCACCGCCGCAGCGGCCATCGACACCGAATGCGCACCGATCTCGGTCTGGCCACGGACTTCCTTGGCCACCGCGAACGTGCGCTGGAAAAGCTGGTTCAGATACGTGCCTAGCGCACCGGCCTCAGCGGCGGTGCGCACGGCGTCCTTCAACTGCCCGAGAATCTGCGTCTCACCCAGCACCATCGAGTCCAGACCGCTGGCCACGCGAAAGGCGTGACGCACGGCGTCGGACTGGGGCAGGGCGTACAGATGGGGGGCGAGGTCGCCGGCGGGAATGTTGTGGAACTGGGACAGCCAGTGCACCGCGCGCTCACGCGCTGCGGCATCGTCCGTCACGCAGTAGATCTCGGTGCGATTGCACGTCGACAGGATGGCGGCCTCGGGCGCGCTCAACTTGCCGCTGCCGGTCCACAGACTCTTGAGGCCCGCCAGCGCCGGCTCGATCCGCTCGAACGGAAACGCCACCCGTTCGCGCAGCGAGACGGGCGCCGTGTGGTGGTTCAGGCCGAGAGCGAGCAGTTGCATGGTGTGGGGGATCTAATAGCCCCTGATTATAGCGCGTCGACGCGATGCCCGTTTCAATGGTCTCGCGTCCCCGCGCATTGGGACGGCGTGCCCCATCATCGCGCAGCCGTCGGGTTTTGACAAATAGTCATCCCTTATACCCGACATAGAGAAGGCCCGCGCCGGGACGGCGGTCGGGCGCAATTTGCTTGATATATCAGGTGTTGGGGGCCGTCGGAGGGCTAGCGTCGTCCGGTTCAGATATTGGGTGCGGGTCTTCGGAATTCGGGTCTATACTGCGTTCGGGTTCCCGTCCTTGGAGATTCCTCATGGGCATCATCGGCACTATCGTGGTCGGTCTGGTCGTCGGTCTCATTGCACGCGCCCTGCATCCCGGGCGGGACAGCATGGGCATCATCATGACGATCATCCTTGGGATTGCGGGCGCGCTGCTCGCCAAGTATGTCGGTCAGTTTCTCCACCTGTATTCGGAAGGCCAGTCCGCAGGCTGGATCGCTTCGATCATCGGCGCCATTGTGCTGCTTGCGATCTACGGCGTGATCAAACGCAATCGCGGCACGGCGTAACCGCCATCCGCCCGAGATGTCGTCGGGCGGAAATTCTCACCAGGTAATAATTCGACGCGCTTTGCGCTACGCTCCCCTGCGACGATAGGCCGCAAGTTCGCATCGGATTTCGGGACGTCGCGCGTCGCTTCACGGCGACGAGGCGAATCGTGCCGATGCGCCTCGTACGTGTTTTGCCGCATTCAGCTATGCTTGTCGCCATCGCCAGGCCCAAGTCGTCTTGACTACGCGTGCGGCACGACCGCCACGTTCGATCCCCGTCTTCCGCCATCTGGCAGCGGCTGCTGCACCTGACACGGGTGTCGCGCCTTTCTCGCAAGTTGTTACGCCGTATCCCCCACTTCAAAAAAACACATGTCTGCGACACGCAATTCCGTGCGGCCATTGATTGTGGCATCCGTCATGGCGGCGACCTCTATGGTTGCCATCGAGGCCACGATCATTTCGACGGCCATGCCGCAAATCGTGGCCCAACTCGGCGGCCTGAATCTCTATAGCTGGGTGTTCTCCGCCTTCCTTCTCGCGCAAACGGCCATGACCGTAGTGTTCGGCAAGCTCGCCGACATCTACGGACGCAAGCCGGTCATTCTCGTCGGCATCGCCGTATTTCTCGTCGCCTCGCTGGGCGGCGGTTTCGCCTGGTCGATGCCTGCGATGATCGCGTTCCGCCTGTTGCAAGGCGTGGGCGCGGCGTGTATTCAGCCGGTCAGTCTGGTGATCATTGCCGACTACTACCCGATCAGCGAGCGCGGCAAGGTGCAGGGCTATCTGGCGAGCGTGTGGGCCATCTCGGCGGTGCTTGGCCCGATGCTGGGCGGTCTGATCATTCGCGATATGTCGTGGTCGTGGATCTTCTGGCTCAACATCCCGATCGGCTTGCTGGCTGCGGCAGGTTTCATCGCGTATCTGCACGAAGAGGCACCGCGTCAGCGTCCGAGCATCGATTACATGGGCGCCGTGTTCTTCACGATTGCCGTCGCGGGCCTGATGATCGCGTTGACGGACGCCAATGCCTTCACCGACACGCATGTCTGGGGTGGCGTGCTCGCCTGCGTCCTGGCGTCGTTGCTGTTCGTCTGGCAGGAGCGTCGCGCGAAGGATCCGATGATTTCGTTCGCACTGTGGAGTCGTCGTCCGATTGCAGCAGCCAACGCGGCGACGCTGCTCTCGGGCATGGTGCTGATGGGCCTGACGACCTTCCTCCCGATGTACGCGCAGGGCGTGTTGCGTCAGACGCCGGTCGTCGCCGGTATGGCCCTGACGATGATCATGGTCGGCTGGCCGATCGGCTCGACGATTGCGGCGAAGACTTTCACGCGCTTCGGCCTGCGTCGCGTGCTGGTCGGCGGCAGCCTGCTCATGCCGGTCGGCGGCCTTGTCTTCGCGTTGCTTGGACCAAGCAGCTCGCCGATGCTGGCCGGTTTCGGCTCGCTGATCATGGGCTTCTCGATGGGCACGGGCAGCGTGAGCGCGCTGGTGCTGATTCAGGAACTGGTCGGCCCCTCGGAGCGTGGCAGCGCCACGGCGTCGAACATCTTCTCGCGCAACCTCGGCAGCACACTGGGTGCGACGCTCTTTGGCGCTGTGCTCAACTTCGGCCTGACGCATTCGAGCGGGCTGGCACCGGTGACGTCGGACCAACTGCGCCACGTGCTGGAAGATCGCGGCGTGTCGTCGCTGGCCGATCAGGCGATTCGCGCGGTACTGCAACACTCGCTGCACCTGACGTTCCTGTCGATCCTCGCGATCTCGATTGGCGTGATGTTGCTGTTCATGCTGGTGCCGACGAACGCCGTCGACAGCACGCGCGGCACGAAGCGAGACAAGCCGGAGTTCGTGCCCGGCGGCCATTGAGCCGAAGGGGCCGAGCCTCGTAATGGCAGTTCTCGAAACAGCCGGTGGAGTGTACCCACCGGCTGTTTTCGTTTCCGGCGATGTCGCTGGCTCACGTCATCAACGCGACGTCTCCGGCACGAGGTGCAGACGCGATTCCGTCGCCGCTTCCACGGCCTCGCGTGAGTACGGGAGCTTGAAGTACTCGCCGTCGAGCCACTTCTGCGCGAGATCGCGATAGTGGGGGCTGTCGGGGTTACCCGATTCGCCCGGCAAGTTCATCGCACGCGTGTTGTCCCAGTTCCCCACGTCGACCACGATCCGGAACGACGGCCCGTTCGTCTGACGGAAATCGCTCACGCGATACGTCGACTGATTCGGCGTGAACGGACTGCCACCCTTCGGCAACGGACCCACATTGAGCTTGGCGCGCATGTCGGCGTCCACGGCGTCGGCGAGCGGGTGAGCATTCAGGTTCGTCTGGAGCTTGCCCCACTGCCAAGCGCCAGGATCGGTCCCTTGCAGTTTGACCATCTCGTCCCAGGCGTCTCCAAGGCTCGCAAGCAGCACGGCATCGCGTTTGGCCGCAGCGTTCTCGCCGAAGCGGACGGCCGGTTGTTCGAGCGCGTCGAGCATCGATGCCGGGTCGGGCGCACCGAACGTGTCGGCGGCGGCCTTCGGCAGCACCGCATTCTTGTATGCGCGCCCCAGATGACGGCTGAACCAGACCTCTTCGAGCGCGGCCTGCGCCGAGTCCGCGCCCATGTGCGCGTCCCATCCCTTCAGGAGCTTGAGCGCCGAGGACGTGCGCGGATCGTTGCTCGACAGCGGTGCGAGCAATGCCATCAGACGCCGCGCCGGAATCGACACGATGTCGTTCTGCAACTGCTCCGAGTCTTCCAGCGAGACCTTGTCCTTCGCCTTCAGGACTTCGTCGATGCGCGCATGTCGTGAGCCGTTCGTCCACTCGAAGCCGAGCTTGCGCTGCGCGTAGGGATAGCCTGCGGGCATGTTCATTTCGTTGGACGTTGTGAAGTAGCCACTTTCCGGGTTGTACGCGGACGGCAACTGATCGCGACGCCAGAAGCCTGCCCACTCATAGCGTCCGTCGCCGGGCACGGGCATAAGGCCATCCCAGTTCGGGCGAATCGGTGCCATGCCGCTCGGCACCCATCCGATATTGCCCGAGGCATCCGCATAAACCTGATTGACGGTCGGTGCGCCCCACGTGTCGAGCGCTGTCTGGAACTGGGCGTAGGTTTTCGCGCGCATGTAGCGCATGGCGTCGAAGTACGGTGACATGCCAGGTTCCAGCCATGCGGTGCGCACGGCATAAGCGCGATGCTTCGCGGCATCTACATAAATCACAGGGCCGTGCTTCGTGAACTTGAGGTCGGTCTGAACCGGCGCGCCGTCGCGAACGTCGATCGTCTCGTGCACGGTGCGCATCGGCACCCACTTGCCCCGGTAACGGTACTGGTCGGGGTTGGCCGGATTGAGTTCGTAGACGTAGAGATCTTCCTGATCGATGTTGAAGATCGTGAGACCGAAGGCGATGGTGCCGTTGTGACCGATGGCGACGCCGGGAATCGCAGGCTCGCCCGCGCCGATCAGGTTCAGCGTGGGCGTGCTGACCTGCACGATGTAGCGCAGACTCGGTGCAGCATAAGCGCGGTGCGGATCGTTGGCCATGATGGCGCGTCCCGTGGCCGACTTCTGCGGCGAGACGACCCAGTTGTTACTGCCTTCCGCCGATTCGGTGGAGACGTCGTAAGGACCGTTCTCGGCGAGCTGGACGATGTCGGCGTTGGCGTGTTGCAACGAATCCCTGGTGATCTTCACGCCCTGCGTGGCGAGGTCGAAGACCTTGAGCAGATCGTCCGGCAGGCAGGGGTCGAGGCCATCAGGCACCTGGGTCTTCCACGCGGGTTGCAGGCCGACGCGCACGCTGTCCGCGTCGAGCGATGCGTGGCACACGACCTTGGCACGCGCCACTTCGCTTTTGAGGTTGCGCGTAAGGCCGTGGCTGCGAATGCGCACAATGTCCTCGGCCGACCATTTGGCTGGCCAGTAGCCGACCTTGCGGAATTCGTACGGCATCTGATCGGGGTTCCGCGCGAGCCAGTCGATGTAGGCGTTCACCCCAGCGGCGAACGCTTCCGCCGCCGGTTTCGCGTCGGGGCCGTAGCGACGCCACTCCGTCGCCATATCGCCCCGGTAGACGAAACGTCTCGCCGCATCGTCCTGCGCCACATAGGCGCGGCCGAACACTTCGGAGAGTTGGCCGAGCCCACGGCGTCGCCAGAGGTCGATCTGGAACAGACGATCGCGTGCGGCATTGAAACCTTGCACGAAGAAGCCGTCGCGCTCGTTCGCAGCGAAGATGTGCGGCACGCCATTGCGATCGATCAGAATGTCGGCGGGTTGCGACAATCCGGCAACGGTCAGCGTTTGCGAGGAAGGTGAAGCGGATGATGCCGTGGCATCGGCAGCATGCAGGGACGCGCTCCACGTCGTGACGGCAAAGGCCAGCGCACCGGCGGCGTGAATGGCATTGGGGCGTTGCATTGTCTTCCTCCTGTTATGGGACGGCTTCTTGTTGTTGCGACATCGTCGGCGTAATACCTCGCAATCCTAGACGTCTCATTCAGGCACGCAACCCAAATGCAGAAGAAATGGCATAAATTCTTAATCGTCCAATCCTGACGGGCGCATGCGCCGATGTTGCAGTGCAAGCCATTGGCAATCCGACGTGTGTGTGCTGGTATTGTCAGGCGAACCGCTTTCGTCGTCTTTCTCAGTGAGTCAGTCCCGATGCCGGATTTACGTCAGACATCTTCCGACAGGCATGCGCCTGCGACGCGCGCCCAACGCTGGCGTGCGTCGCCTTTCATGCGTACGCTGCTCGTGCCGCTGATGCGTTTCGGGGTCTCGGGTGTGATTTCGACGGCAGTACATGTGATCGTGGCGATCACGCTCATCGAAGTGTTCGGCGTGGGTTCGGTGCCTGCGAACGCCGTGGCGTTCTGTGTGGCGACGCCGTGTTCCTATCTGCTCAACACGTTATGGAGTTTTTCCGCACGCGTGCATCGCACGAACCTCGCGCGATTTCTGCCGGTGTCGATCTTCGGCCTGCTACTCACGACATGCGTCGCACGAACGGTCGAGTACCTTGGCGGGAACCACTGGATCGGAATCGCGGCCGTGGTACTGACTGTGCCGCCGACGACTTTCCTGCTTCACCGTTATTGGACATATCGAGGCGCGTGAGCTTGCCGATGGCTTTGCCCGCGACATGTCGCACGCCCGTGCGCGCAGGCAAGTGACTGACCTTGACGCTGGACTGATAGCGTCGCCGTACGAGATAGAGCGGCCGTCCCTTCGATTCGTAATAGATGCGTCCCACGTATTCGCCGATCACGCCGATGCCGACCAGCTGAATGCCGCCGAGGAACAGAATGCCGACGAGCAACGACGCGTAGCCCGGCACATCGATGCCGTGCAGCAACGTGCGAATCACGATGTAGCTGCCGTATGCGAGCGACATCAACGCCAGCGAAACGCCGATATACGTCCAGCATCGCAACGGCACCGTGCTGAAGCTGGTAATGCCTTCCAGCGCAAAATTCCACAGCCGCCATCCTGAGAACTTCGACTCGCCCGCTGCACGAGGATCGCGCACGTACTCCACGATTTCAGTGTGAAAGCCGACCCACGCGAACAGCCCTTTCATGAAGCGGCGGCGCTCGGGCAACCGTTTGATGGCGGTCACGACGCGCCGGTCCATCAGCCGGAAATCGCCGACGTTCTCCGGCAACTTCACCTCCGACAAACGGTTATGAACGCGGTAGTACAACCCCGCCGCCACGCGTTTGGCGACGGTGTCGCTCGCGCGATTGGTCCGCTTGGCGAGTACGACCTCCGCACCGTCGCGCCAGCGTTCGATCATCACAGGGATGAGGGCGGGCGGGTCCTGAAGATCGGCGTCGATGGGAATGACGGCATCGCCTTGTGCTTCGTCGATGCCAGCGCTCAGGGCCGCTTCCTTACCGAAGTTGCGAGTGAAGTCGATGATGCGGATGCGTGCGTCGGCGCGTCGCAAGGCGAGCAGGCAACTGAGTGTGTCGTCGGTGCTGCCGTCGTTCACGCACACGATCTCGAAGCGCGCGTTGGGCACGCTTTCGAGGACAGCGGAAACGGCCCGGTAGAACTTGTCGAGCGCAGGGGCTTCGTTGTGGCACGGCACGACGAGCGAGATGAGTGGCGTGCCCGATGTGGCTGATGTGCCTGATGGCCCACGATGCGCGCTTGGCGAGTGGGAGATGTCGGTACGGGGAGCGGCGGCGCGGGGCATGGCGATTACCTCGTGAACGCTGGCGCGGTGTCCGCGTGGGGGGCGCGGGCGGTGGCGGGGCGGTCGTCTCCGGACGCTTTCGCGTCGTCGGCGTGATGAACGTCGGACAGGTGGGCGAGGCGACGGCGGCGTCTCCACAGCATCGCGAGTGTGCCTAGCGTGATGAACGGCAGGAACTGGAAGCCGATCTGCAACGAGCCGAGCAGGCCGAGCGCGGGCGTGATCCACAGCAGTACGAGCCATTCGCGCTCGCCGCGCAGCCAACCGCGCGCGATGCCGTCGCGAACGTACCACGCGATGACGAGCGCGAGCAGCGTGAGGTCGTAGTCGTAGAGGTAAGGACTGACGAGCGTCGTTGCGCATACGAGCGTCGCCGCGCGCAGGGCAAAGGCGCCCGGACGCCGCCAGAAATCGATCAGCGCCGCGACTGCGCACAGCGCGATCACGCCGTGAACGATAGCCGCCACTTCGACGGACGCGCCGAGCATGCGCGCCGTGATGAAGAACGTCGGCACGCGCGCGATCTGCGCGGTCCCGTTGACGATGCTCAGCCGCGCGAACTCCGAGGCGTGCAGGAAGGTCGCGTAGACATCGATGCCGAAGACTGCGGCGGCCAGCACCGTCGTGCAGATCACCGTCGCAATGCATGCGCCGAGCGCGCGCCACTCGCGGGCGCAGAGGAACGCCAGGGGGAAGAGCACGGCGACATGCGGTTTGACGAAGAGCAGGCCCGCGAACACACCGGCCCACACCGGGCGCTTGCGCAACATGACCAGAGAGAAGCCCGCGAGTGCTGTGGTGTAGAGCGCGATTTGTCCGGCGATGACCACCAGCAGTACGCCGGGGAAGCCGAGGATCGGGAAGCGGGCGCCCGGCCACGGGGCGGTGTGTCGCAATGCGGCGTAGTAGAGCCCGAGGCCGACGCAGGCATACAACGTATAGGCGTAGGTGAACGGCAGTAGCGCAATCGGTGCGAGAAACACCATCATGACCGGCGGGTAGAGCCACGGGAGGACGCCGCCGATTTTGTCCGCCCAGGGTTGCTCGGCAATCTGCACCTGCGTCATCAGATCGACGTTATAGGCGTCGAGCGCATGTCCTTGCAACACGAAGTGCGACGCACCCCAGAACGGCAGGAAGTCGAGCCCGATGGGGCTGATGGTCGGGGTCGCACTCCATGCATACCGGTATCCCCAGATGCCGAGCACGGCGAGCGCGAGCACGATGGCCGCCACGCTGTACAGACGAATGCGCGCCGGGTCTTCCGACCAGTGGCGACGCGCGCGTGGCACGCGGGGTATGACGTTAGCGACGGCGGACGGCTTCGATGTCATGCAAGGTCCTCCCCCTGGCTGCATGAAACGGCGTTGCTCTATTGCGCTTCTACGGTTTATTGATATTAGACGAGCCGTTCTCCGAAAGGATCAATGCGCACTAACCTGAGTTGCCAGCGTACGTCCGATGGTATCCCTCAGGGGATATCGCAAACCAGCGTTTGAAATAAAACCTCGGAATGTTAGGACTCAAAGAGGTGAATCAGACCGACGGTTTGCCACCACAGCGCAGTAAGCGGCACGACGGTGACGAGGGCGACGGCGGCGGTCGCCAGACAATAGCGCGTGGCATCTCGGATGCCGATGCCCGCCAGCGCCATCGCCAGCACAAGGGGCGGCGCTTGATAAGGTAGCGCGATGGTTGAAATGCCGACGGTCTGTGCGAGCAATACGGCCTTCACGCTCAACGGTGCCCCCAGCGCGAGCGCCGGGACGAGGGGCGTGTAGAGCGCCGGTGCTGCGTTCGATGTGACGAGGAACGTCAGCGCAATCGACAGCGCAACCAGAATCAGAAAGGCCGACATCGTCGACATCTGCGCCAAATCGAGTCGCGCCAACACGGGGCGCAAGGCGCTGGCCAGCTCGGCATGATCGACGGCGGCCGTCAGACCGATGATCGCCGCGACGAACCACAGCGGGGCGAGTTTGACCTGCTTGAGGAAGGCATCTGGATTCACCAGTCGCAGCGGTCCGAGGCAAAGCAGCGCCACGCCAAGACCCACCCAGCCCGCCGCGATGTGATGCCACGGTTCGGCGAGCCACAGTGCGAGCATCAATGTGAGTGCGCCGAGCAGGCGCTTTTCGT
The DNA here is from genome assembly GCF_024704525.1 of Pandoraea commovens. NCBI lineage: Bacteria > Pseudomonadati > Pseudomonadota > Betaproteobacteria > Burkholderiales > Burkholderiaceae > Pandoraea > Pandoraea commovens. The sequence continues at coordinate 5,386,176 of NZ_CP102780.1, read as the reverse complement.
CTGGGCGCATCGAGGTGTCCGCCACTGTTGACGCGTCCGACCGCTTGCTGCCAAGCACGGTCAGACGGTCCGGGAAAAGGTGTCTCGCGACGATCACGAGTACGACGCCTCGGACGATGGCCAGCGTAGGCACCAGCGCCACGGCGTACTCGCCGTAACCGAGACGCAGACCGAGCACGGTTTCGGCCGTACCTGCCATGACGAGGTTGGGTAGATTGGCCGGAAGGATTGCCGTCGACAACTCGCAACTGGCGAGCGCGGTGGCGAGCATCAGACCGGTGCGTCCCGGGCGGCCTTGCACGAGGCCGACGCGGTCGCAAAAGCTCAGCACGATGGGCGTAAGAATGGCGATGCGCCCCAGCGTCGAGGGCATGACGATGCCGAGCGCGAACGCGATGGCCACGAACCCTGCGAGCGCGAGACCGTACGCGTGACCGCAGTGATCGGCGAGTCGGGAGGCGACCCGTTCGCCAAGCCTCGTGACGCTCAGCGCCATGCCGATGACCGCACCGCTGAAGACCAGCCAGAACGCGCTCGACGTGAAGCCCGAGAAGACGACGGTCGCGCCGAGCGAGGTGCACGTGGCCAGCAGGAGCATCAGCAGAAGCGAGACGAGGAAGTCCGGTAACCAGCCTGTCGCCCAGTAGCTCAGGCAGAGCAGAACGACGACCGCCACCGCGAGCGTGTCGCCACGCAACCCGGCCGCGTACAACGCGAACCCGGCGGATGCACTGATCGACGCCAGCAATCCATGTCGCCAGAGGTGGCTGGGGTGAAAGGCATCCGATGCGGAGGCTGTGGCGGAAGTCATAGACATCACCTGTCGTTAAATAATATATAATTTGACGTAATTATATATAGTTAACGGAAGGAGCTCATCAATGCGCCAGTTGACGCAGCCGGAAGCGGGCACGGGAACGGCGGTCGAGCGGACCTACGAGGCCTTGCGGGAGCAGATCGGACGCGGCGAGTTGAAGCCGGGCGAGGCGTTGCGTCAGGACCATCTCGCAGCGGCGCTCGGGGTGAGTCACGTGCCGGTGCGCGAGGCGCTGACGATGCTCGCGTCGGACGGGCTGGCCACGAGCCGGACGAATCGCGGCACGGTCGTGACGGCGCTCTCGGAAGACGACGCGCTTGAGCTGGCCGACTTTCGTGCGTTGCTGGAGGGGCGTCTGATGGCGCTGGCGATGCCGAATCTGTCGCGCGCGGATCTGACGCGGGCACGGGCGGCGCTGGACGCGCTGGAGGCGGCCACCGAGCTGACGGACATCGTCACGCGTAACGCGGCCTTCCACGGCATGCTGTACGCGAAAGCGGAGCGACCGTACTTCCAGCGGGCGGTGGCGACAGCGCGACTCAATCTGGGTCGCTATCTGTTCCTGACGTGGCAGAAGCAGGACAACGCGACGCGCTCGCACGACGAACACCGTGAGTTGCTGCGTTTGTGCGAGGCTGGCGACGATGCGGGTGCCGTCGCGCTGGTGCAAGCCCACAACCGCGCGACGGGTGAACAGATCGCGCGCATTATCCGCGAAGGGTGGGAGGGATGACGGTTCGCCAGATCGTCATTGCGCCTGCAACGCCGGGCGACTTCCCGACGCTTGCCCGTATTTACTACGAAGTGCGCCTGGCAACGATGACATGGGTCGATCCGTCGCTCTATCGGGCGGACGATTTCGCATCGCATGCCGCTGGCGAAGACGTTCTGACGGCCAAGTCGCCCGGCGGCAAAATCCTCGGCTTCGTCTCCGTCTGGCCAGCCGACGACTTCATCCACATGCTCTACGTCGAACCGTCGTCACAAGGTCACGGCGTCGGCACGCGCCTACTGCAAGCGCTCCCCGGTTGGCCAACCCGTCCTTACCGTCTCAAATGTCTGACCCGAAACACGAGAGCGAAAACGTTCTACGAACGCCACGGCTTTCGTGTGACCGGCAACGGCGTGTCGGAGGAGGGGGAGTTTGAGGAGATGAGCAACGCGGTTTGTGGAGGTTCGTCATCTGAGGCAAGCGACTTCCGATAATTCGCCAACCGCTTGGTGATGCTTACTGCCGAAACCGCCCTGGATTCAAGAAGCTGCAGGATGGCCAAGAAGTTGCCGAGCGAACCCGCGTGACGCTATCGGTCCCCAACATCCCATACTTGTGTCCGCCAAAGTGTCCCGGCATTGAGGTGGGACCATAAAAGGACTATATTTGGTCCTATCTGGGAAATGGACATATGGAAATGCGCTACTCCACACAGGTGAAGCCGATCAGCTACTTGAAGGCCAATGCCGCTGAGGTGCTGGCTACGCTCGCGGAGCAACGCACCCCGCTAGTGATCACACAAAACGGTGAGGCCAAGGCCGTGTTGCAAGACGTGGCTTCATACGAGGAAACGCAAGAGGCTTTGGCCTTACTGAAATTGCTGGCGCTCGGCAATCAGGATGTGGCGGCAGGCAAAGTTAAACCGGTCGCGGACGTCGTCGCTCGTCTTCGCAAGAAGCGAAAGGCCGGGGAGTGACGAACATCGTGGTCAAGTACGAAGTGTTGTTGACCGACGGTGCCGAAGGCGACCTTGAAGGGATTTACGACTACATCGCAGAATTCGATTGTCCGCAAAACGCCGACTACGTTCTGGATCAACTGATGGACGCAGTGACAGGTCTGGAGCAATGGCCTGAGCGCGGAAGCTACCCAAGAGAACTCAGTTCACTGGGTATCCGGGAGTACCGACAGGTGGCGTTCAAGCCGTATCGCGTCATCTACCGCGTCCTTGGGAAGCAGGTCATCGTGTACCTGATCGCCGACGGCAGGCGCGATATGCAAACCGTTCTTGAAACGCGGCTTTTGACGCGTTAGAGGATAGCAATTCCAACGCCCCAAAACAAAACACCCCAGCACATCGGCTGGGGTGTTTGTCGTTTCGGCAGACGGTGGCGTCAGACGTTGAACAGGAAGTTCATCACGTCGCCGTCGTGCACCACGTATTCCTTGCCTTCGGCGCGCATCTTGCCCGCTTCCTTCGCGCCTTGTTCGCCCTTGTACTGGATGTAGTCGTCGAAGGCGATGGTCTGTGCGCGGATGAAGCCGCGCTCGAAGTCGGTGTGGATCACGCCCGCCGCTTGCGGTGCGGTGTCGCCCACGTGGATCGTCCAGGCGCGCACTTCCTTCACACCTGCCGTGAAGTACGTTTGCAAGCCCAGCAGCTTGAAGCCCGCGCGGATCACGCGGTCAAGGCCCGGCTCGTCCATGCCCATGTCGGCCAGGAACTCGGCCTTGTCGGCATCGTCCATGTCGCCTATTTCCGCTTCGATGGCAGCGCACACCGCCACGACCGGCGCGTTCTCGGCTTCAGCGTACTTGCGCACAGCCTCCAGATGCGGGTTGTTCTCGAAACCGTCGTCCTTCACGTTGGCGACATACATCGTCGGCTTGGCCGTGATCAGGCAGAACGGCTTGATGAGCGCCAGTTCGTCTTCGGAGAGCTTGAGCGAGCGCACCGGACGTGCTTCGTTCAGCACGGGCACCACCTTCTCCAGCACCGCCACGAGCTTCGCGGCTTCCTTGTCGTTGCCCGACTTGGCTGCCTTCGTATAGCGTTGCAGCGCCTTCTCGACGGTGCCCAGGTCGGCCAGCGCCAATTCGGTGTTGATGACTTCGATGTCCGAAATCGGATTCACCTTGCCTGCGACGTGGATGACGTTTTCGTCTTCGAAGCAGCGCACGACGTGCGTGATGGCGTCCGTTTCGCGGATGTTGGCGAGGAACTGGTTGCCCAGACCTTCACCCTTCGAAGCACCGGCCACCAGACCTGCGATGTCCACGAATTCGACCGTCGCCGGCATGATCCGCTCAGGCTTCACGATCTCGGCGAGCTTGCCCAGACGCGGGTCCGGCACTTCCACCACGCCGACGTTCGGCTCGATGGTGCAGAACGGGTAGTTTTCGGCAGCAATGCCCGCTTTGGTCAGCGCGTTGAAAAGGGTCGACTTGCCGACGTTGGGCAAACCGACGATGCCGCATTTGAGGCTCATGCTAAATCCTGTCTGGCTTGGTAAGTGCGCGCCGTCGAATGCACTGGGGATGGTGGCCAACTAGCCAATGCGGCCAGCGATTGCGTCGCGGAAAGTCCGCTATTGTACCCGTTCTGCCGCCAAAAGCGCCTGAACAGGACGCCTGCCGCCGCACAAGCCTCCGCACCCGCCGTCGACGTCACGCCACCCGGCCCGGTTCAGCTCAGTTGCTTGGCCGAAAACGTGTCGCACTTGCGCATGTCGCCCGTTTGCAGCCCCTGACGCAGCCAGTACACCCGCTGAGCGCTCGTGCCGTGGGTGAACGACTCCGGCACCACGCGTCCCTGCGACTGCTGTTGCAGACGGTCGTCGCCAATGGCGGCCGCCGCTTTCAGGCCTTGCTCGACGTCCCCCGGCTCGAGCAACTGGTCGTTCGCCTTGGCCGCATTGGCCGCCCAGACGCCCGCAAAGCAGTCCGCCTGCAACTCCAGTCGCACCGACAGCGCATTCGCCTGCGCCTCGCTCACGCGGCGGCGCGTCTCGTCGAACTTCTGGGAGATGCCGAGCAGATTCTGGATGTGGTGACCGACTTCGTGCGCGATGACGTACGCCTGCGCGAAATCGCCGCCAGCGCCGAAACGTTGCCGCAGCTCGTCGTAGAACTGCAAGTCGATGTACACCTTGCTGTCGCCCGGGCAGTAGAACGGGCCCATCGCGGTCTGGCCGGTGCCGCACGCCGTGGGCGTCGCACCCGAGAACAGCACCAGCTTCGGCTGCACGTACTGACGGTTGATCTGCTGCGGGAAGACCGTCGTCCAGGTGCGTTCGATGTTGCCGAGCACCTTGCGGGTAAAGACCGCTTTCGGGTCGTTGATCTGCGCCTGAGTGGGCGCGGACTGGGGAGCAGACTGGGTCTGCCCCTGAATCATCTGCGAGCCCTGAATGATGACGCGCGGGTCGATCCCGAAGAAGTAGGAGGCGGCGAGCGCGACAACGATCGTGCCGATGCCGATGGTGGTGCGTCCGCCGAATCCGCCACCTCGGCGGTCTTCGACGTTCTGGCTTTCTTGTTCGTTGTCGAGGCGCATCGGGAGCTCCCTGTTTAATCTCGTTACCGCTATGCGCCGAAGTATAGCGCCCGCCAACGCAGTGCGACGCTGTGTCCCTGTGGCGTGGGCGAGGCAGGGCGTCGCTCGTTCGGCGGGCGTGCGACAATACGCCATCTCGATTTCGGAACCAGCCGTCTTGCGCGACTCAGGCGCTGGCGCTGCATTTGCCGCATGTCTCAAACGCATTCCTCCAGCCAGACGCACGATGTCGTCGTCGTCGGTGGCGGTCTGGTCGGAAAGGCCGCCGCCTTGCTCCTTTCGCAGGCGCGCCTGTCCGTCGCGCTGCTCGCGCAACCCGCAGCCCCCGCCCCGACAGGCGGTGACATGTGGGATGCCCGCATCTACTCCCTGTCGTCCAGTTCGCAAGCGCTCTTCGAGCGCATGCGTGTGTGGCAGGCCGTCGATCCGGCACGCGTCAATCCCGTCTATGACATGGAAGTGTTCGGCGACGAGCGCGGCAGTCTGCATTTCTCCGCCTATCAGGCCGCTGTGCCGCAACTCGCCTGGATCGCCGAGTCGTCGAATCTGGAACGCGCGCTGGACGCCGCGCTGCGTTTCTCCCCGCAGGTGCAATGGCTTGATGCCCGCGCCGAAGCGCTCGAAGTCGACGCTGCCGCTGCATCGGTGCGTCTGTCGGACGGCAAAACGCTGCGGGCCTCGCTTGTGGTCGGTGCCGACGGCGCGCACTCATGGGTGCGCAGCACGGCAGGCCTCGACGGCACGGTGCGTCCCTACGAGCAACTGGGCGTCGTGTGCAACTTCCGCGCGGAACGTCCGCACCGCGATACTGCCTTCCAGTGGTTCCACGACGGCGAGATCGTCGCGTTACTGCCGCTGCCCGATCAGCACGTCTCGCTGGTCTGGTCCGCTGCCGACGATCACGCGAAGCATCTGCTTGCGCTTGATCCCAAAGAACTCGCGCAACGCGTCGGAACATTCTCGAACAGTGAACTTGGTCAACTGACACCTGTCTCAGCGCGCGCTCAGGGTTTTCCGCTCGTACTGGCGCAAGCCAAGCGTCTGATCGCGCAGCGCGTGGCCCTGATCGGCGACGCGGCGCACGTGGTGCATCCGCTCGCAGGACAGGGCATGAACCTCGGTTTGCGCGACGTGGCGTCGCTCGGCGATGCGCTCGCCGGGCGCGAATCGTTCCGCGACTGTGGTGACGATGCGGTGCTACGTCGTTACGAGCGCGCTCGCAAGGAAGACATCGGCAGCATGGCGTTCACGACGGACGGCTTGCATAAGCTGTTCTCGACGAGCAGCCCGCTCGCGAAGTTTGTTCGCAACGCGGGCCTCGACGGCGTGAACATGCTGCCTTTCGTCAAGAAATTCCTGATCGGCCGCGCCCTGGGCTGACCCCTTCGGCGCAAGCACCGGCAACCCCCGCTTCGTGCATGGTTCACCGGTCGCGCCTCTCGATCGTCATATTTCTGGAGAAGTTCGATGTTGCAACGTTATCGCGCCGCGGCGTCCGCCGGATTGGTTCTCGCCGCAGTGTGCGCAGCCACCTTCACGACGTCCGCCGTCGCGCAAAACAAGCCCGATGCAACCCTGGATCGCGTGAAGGCTGCCGTGCAGAAGACGCTCGGCGCCGATGCGCCGGTCAAAGCGGTGGCGCGCACGCCGATTCCCGGCCTCTTCGAAGTGTCGGTCGGCGGCGAGATTCTCTATGCGGACGAGAAGGCACGGTACGTGATTCTCGGTGGCAATCTGGTCGACACGCAAACGCGTCAGAGCCTGACCGAAGCGCGTCAGTCGGAGCTCAACAAGGTCGACTTCGCCAAGCTGCCGTTCGATCGCGCGTTCAAGTACGTGAAGGGCAACGGTAGCCGCAAGATCGCCGTCTTCTCCGATCCGAACTGCCCGTACTGCAAGCGCTTCGAAGAAACGCTCAAGGGCTCGAAGATCGATAACGTCACCGTCTACACCTTCCTGTACCCGGTGCTCGGCGAGGATTCGGATAAGAAGTCGAAGGCTATCTGGTGTGCGCCCGATCAGCTCAAGGCGTGGCACGACTGGATGCTCGACAAGAAGGCCCCGCCGACCCCGACGGCCAAGTGCGACGACAAGCCCGTCAAGGACAACTTCGCGCTGGGTCATCAGCTCAACATCACCGGCACGCCGACGATCATCCTGTCCGACGGCCGCCGTCTGCCGGGTGCCGTGCCTGCCGAAGAACTGGAAAAGGCGCTGGCCACGGTCAAGTAAGTTACCGTCCGCTCGCCCCCTCCGAGAACAAGAAGCCGCTATCTCATGAAAGCCACGTCTGCACTGTCTGCCCCGTCTGCCATTAGGTACGCGATCGTTCCGAAGTCGCCCGCCGCCCATCTGTTCGAAGTGACCGTTACGGTCTCGAATCCTGCCCCCGAAGGCCAGCGCTTCACGCTGCCCGCGTGGATTCCGGGCAGCTACATGGTGCGCGAGTTCGCCCGCAACATCGTGACCATCGGCGCGACGTGCCGGGGACGCAAGATCGCCCTCGACAAGCTCGACAAGCACACGTGGCAGTCCGCGCCGTGCAAGGGCACGCTGATCGTGACGTATGAGGTGTACGCGTGGGATCTGTCGGTGCGCGCCGCGCACCTGGATGACACGCACGGCTTCTTCAACGGCACCAGTGTGTTCCTGCGCGTGCAAGGCCAGGAACACGCGCCGTGCGAGATCGACGTGCTGCGTCCGCGCGGTGCCGCGTTCAAAGCGTGGCGCGTCGCCACGGCACTAGAACCGGCGGAAGGCACGGCGGCGCTCGACTTCGGACGCTATCTGGCCGCCGATTACGACGAACTCATCGATTCACCCGTCGAGATGGGGACGTTCGTGCACGGCACATTCAAAGCCTGTGGTGTGACGCACGAAGTCGCCATCACCGGGCCGGTGCCGAACCTCGATCTGGATCGTCTGCTGCGCGATATGAAGAAGATCTGCGAAGCGCAGATCCGTCTGTTCGAGCCGGGTGCCAGTTCGCGCTCGCGCGTGCCGATGTCGCGCTACGTTTTCCTGCTGATGACGGTCGGCGATGGCTACGGCGGTCTGGAGCATCGCGCATCCACCGCGCTGCTAGCGAGCCGCAACGACCTGCCGGTGCAGGGGCAGGCGCGCATGAGCGATGCTTATCGCGGCTTCCTCGGACTGGTGAGCCACGAGTATTTCCACACGTGGAACGTCAAGCGCATCAAGCCTGCGGTGTTCGCGCCGTACACGCTGGATCAGGAGAACTACACGCGCCTGCTGTGGCTGTTCGAGGGCTTCACGTCCTACTACGACGACCTGATGCTCGTGCGCAGCGGTGTGATCGCACCGAAGGACTATTACGAACTCGTGGCGAAGACGGTGGCGAACGTGCTGCGCGGCAGTGGTCGTCTCAAGCAGACCGTCGCTGAAAGCTCTTTCGACGCGTGGACGAAGTACTACCGTCAGGACGAAAATGCACCGAATGCCATCGTCAGCTATTACACGAAGGGTTCGCTCGTGGCGCTTGCGCTGGATCTGACGATTCGTGCGCAGACGCGCGGCCAGAAGTCGCTCGACGACGTGATGCGCGCGCTATGGCAGCGCTACGGTCGCGACTTCTACCGTGGTGCGCCCGAAGGGCTTGCGGAAGACGCCGTTCAGCCGTTCTTCGAAGCGGTCTCGGGTCTCGATCTGTCGGATTTCTTTGCGACGGCGATCAACGGCACGCGCGACTTGCCGCTCGCGACGCTGCTTGAGCGCGTCGGTCTGACGCTCGAACCGGTGACGCCGGAGAACGGTCGTCCGGGCATGGGTGTGAAGACGGGCAAGCGCGGCGACGAGGTCACGCTGGCACAGGTGCTCGACGGCGGTGCAGCGCAAGCGGCCGGTCTGTCGGCGGGCGACTCGCTCGTCGCCATCGACGGCTTGCGTGTGACGTCAGGCAATCTCGATAAGCTGCTGGAGCGCTATCGTCCGGGCGACCGGGTGACGCTGCACGCCTTCCGTCGCGACGAGCTGCGCGAGACGTCGCTCACGCTCGATGCGCCTGAGGTCTCGCAGTACCGCATTACCGAAACACGCGATCGCGCCGGCGCGCAGCGACGCGAGAAGTGGCTGACGGCCTGAGTGGCCGCCGGTTCACACTTCACTGTTCCTTCCTTGTGATTGTCCCGCGCTCGTCCTGAGTGCGGGATTTCAACCCAGTATTCAGCTCTGCAACGGACCCGGCACCGACGGGTCGCGGTTCTCCTCCGGACACGTCCGCGCCACAGCGAGCATGTGCTCGATGAACGCCTGCGTCTTGCGCGGCAGGAAGCGTCGCGACGGTGTGACCAGATGGACGGAACTCTCGGGCAACGACCAGTCGGGCAGCACCTTCACGAGGCGTCCGGACTTGAGCGCGTCTTCCGCAAGAATATCCGTGAGCGCGGCAATGCCGCTGCCTGCGAGTGCCATCTCCTTGACCATCCCCATGCTGTTGGCCTGAATCGCCCCGTGCATGGTGATGTCGACGCGTTGGCGGCCCTTGTGCAGCGTGTCGGAATTGAACAGACGCCGTGCGCCTTGCAGGATGATGAAGCGATGACCGTCCAGCTCGTCCGGGCTGCCCGGCAGTCCCGTCGCGCTGAGATAAAGCGGGCTCGCGTAAAGGCTGCGGGTGAGTTTCAGGAGCGGACGCGCGACCAGGGTGGAGTCGGAAAGTTGACCGGCGCGAATGGCGACATCGACGCGCTCGGCAATCAGATCGACGTGACGCGAACTCAGGTCCACGTCGACGGTGATTTCGGGAAAGGCTGCGCAGAAGGTCGCGAGCGGCACGGCGAGCCATTGCGTGGCGAAGTCGGCCGGGGCGGTGATGCGCAAACGTCCGCGTGGCTTGCTCGACATTTGCGACGCGAAGTCCCGCGTCTCTTCCACTTCTTCGAGAATCGGCAGGCAGCGCTCGTAATACGCTTCGCCGACTTCCGTCAGTTCGAGCCGACGCGTGGTCTTGTGGAGCAGCTTCGTGCCGAGGCGCGCTTCGAGCCGCGACAGACGCCGACTCACGGTCGCCTTGGGCAGATCGAGCCGCTCGCCGGCCCGCGTGATGCTGCCCGAGCGCACGACCTCCGCGAAGATCAGCATGTCATTCAGATCGTCAATCATCGCGCGCGCTCCTTGCGCCCTGTTACGCGGTCATTCGGTATGAGGTCGCGCCATGATGCAGTGAAATCGGCGGTGCTGCCCCTCAATCCTGCGGCGCTTCTTCATTGTTCCAAAATGGGAACAAACAATTCGATTTTACCGGCTTGTTTCATTTTTGGGGGTAACTAGAATTCATCCCAAGCCGACGTGCAATTCAAGGCGACCCAAAGCGGGACGCCTGGCACGAACGGATTTACGAACTTTCGGGAACACCCCCGGCTCTGGAGCCAGTGACATGACCACCATTCTGCAAATCAATTCCGCCGCCCGCTCGCAAGGCGCCAACTCGACCACGCTCGCTAACGAAACCGTGGCGCAACTCGTTGCCAAGAACCCTGGCGCGAAGGTCGTTGTGCGTGACCTGCTGGCCGATGGCGTGCCGCACCTCGACGAAGCCGTGATCGGCGCGTTCTTTACGCCGGAAGAGCAGCGTTCGGACGAACAAAAGGCCATCATCGCCCGCAGCGACGAGCTGATCGCCGAAATCCAGTCCGCCGACACCATCGTCTTCGGCGTGCCGCTGTACAACTTCCAGGTGCCGACGCAACTGAAGGCGTACTTCGACTGGATCGCCCGTGCCCGCGTGACCTTCCGTTATCGCGAAGACGGCACCGTGGAAGGCATGATCCAGGGCAAGAAGGTGATCGTGGCCTTTGCGCGCGGCGGCAACTACAAGGACACGCCGGCCGACAGCCAGACCCCGTACATCAAGACGATTCTCGGCTTCCTCGGCATGACGGATGTGACGTTCATCTACGCCGAAGGTCTCGCCCGTGGTCCGGAATCGGCGGCTGCCGCATTCGCCGGTGCCCGCGAAGCCATCGCCGCGCTGTAATCGTCGAATCGCTGTTGCTTCTCCCGCACGCGCAGGTTCCCCCATGGCCCATCCGACGCCCCTGCATCCGCGTCTGACCAAGCGCCCGGCCGCCCATGCCGGTGCGAACGCCATCCCGCGCGTGCTTCCCGTTTCCCGTCCCGGCCGATGTGCGGCTGCGGCGGGAGCGGGTGTTTTCGATCAGGTCGAGCACACGGACCCGTTCCTGTCGGTCGACCTCTTCCGTCGTCATGGCGCGTGCATTCCGCCGCATCCGCATGCCGGGTGTGTCGTGGCGACATATCTTTTCCCCGAATCGACGACCTCGCTGCGCAGCCGTCACGCCCACGGTGGCGACGACACGCTGCATCCCGGCGATCTGCTCTGGCTGGAAACGAATTGCGGCACGGTGCATGAAGACGTCCCGGAGAACGCGTGCGCTTCAGTGCGCGGCGTGCGCATGGTCGTCAGTCGTGCCGGACAGCATCCGCATGGCGCACCCGTGCAGACGGTCGTGCGCGCCGGGTCGATGCCGCGCTGGCGCGAGGGCGATGTCGAACTGACGTTGATCTGTGGACGCTGGGCTGAGCATGCAGTGGAGCGCAACGACGGCGGTTGCACGACGTTGCTGCAGCTCGACTGGCATGCCGACGCGGTTCGGACGCTCGACATTCCGTGCGACGGTCGCCGTTGGATCGCGTTGATCGCACAGGGTGACGCGGCAGTCGCCGGACACCCGTTGCGTGCGGAAGGCAGCGTTCAGGCGTTGTTGTTGCCGCCCGGCACTTGGCAACTGGCAGGACGCAGCGGCGCACGCCTCATGCTCGCCGGTGGCGAACCGCTGGACACCCCCGTGGTCTATCGCGGCAACTTCGCCGCACGCGACGAAGCCGATCTGGTCGCCCTCACTCGCCGCTATCAGCAAGGGTCGATGGGCGTGCTCACGCCCGTTTGCGTCGAGCGGAAGTAATCACTGAGTCACCCCAGCATCGGCAAGCGCTTTGCGGATGCGGTCGACTTTGATGGCGTTGTTATATGTCGCCTTCTCACTATCTCCCCCGTAGCCACCGTAGTGCAGTCCAACGATCATCCCGTCGGACAGGCGCACGACCGGCGAGCCGGAATTGCCGCCCCACGTCGATGAGTCGTAAGAGAACTGTTGCGGGTCGAGGCTCGGGTTTATCAACAACATGCCCGGCGCGATGCGCTCGGCGGGGAACGGTATCTGACTGTCCGGCAGCTTGAACATCGTATCGATCTGCTTCTCCGACAGATAGGTGCAATCGTCCCCGGCATCGGCCCCGGCACAACTCACCGGACGCGACGGATATCCAATGACGGCAACACGCGAACCTTCGGTCAGATTGAAGTTGGCGGCGAGCGGTGCGGCAGGCGGCAGTGCGTTGTCTTCCGTCCGGAGAATGGCGTAGTCGTTGTTCTCGCCGTCGCCGCCCACCGCTTCGATGGCGACGATGCGTACATCTCGCTGCGGCGAGCGTGTGGCGCAACTCGAATACTCCAGAGGGAACGATACGACCAGCAATTGCTTGCCGTAGAGACGCCACGCGCCCTGTTTATCGATATAAGCGTAGTTCTGAAGGACATGCCGATTCGTGATGATGTGAGACTTGCCCACGACGAACGCCGTCGCCCCGACGCTCATGTAAGTCGGTTTCGCTGCCGCGTCCGGCTGGTAATACTGGAAGATCACGCCGACGCTTTTCGCCACTGTAGCGAGTGACGACGACACATCGCCGATGTAATCGCGCCAGCTACGCCAAGCGGTCATCTGATCGTTTGCCCAGGGGGCGCCCGAGCACACACCATAGACAGGGCGCGTGACGACGCGAATCGTCTCCGTCTTCTCCTTCAGGTCCTTGAGCGATTGCGGCGGTTCGCCGTCGAGCAAGCGCGAGGCGGCGGCGATATTGTTGCGCGCCTGATCGATCTCCTGCACCTTCGCGGCGACGAGCGGCGTCTGTGAGTTCTTCAGCCACACCGCCTGTTCCTTCTTAAGCGCGAGATCCTGACGCTGCAACTGCGATTTCACGTCGAGCGACTCGGCTTCTTGTCGGGCCTGCGTGGCCGCGGAAGTGGCGACGTTCGGGGCCTGCGTCTGTGCCCCCGCATGGATCGTATAGCTCGTGATCAGCGCGCCGATGGCTATCCCAAGATTTAGCCGGTTCATTGTTTCCATGCCTCCGGAACGGCGCGCACCGCAGCGTCGGCGGCGGCGTACTGGGTCTTGGCCTTATCGAAGTCGTCCTTCAGTTCCTTGAAGAACGCGACCAGCTCGGCGATCGAAACGTGCTTGTCGTTGACGAGCGTGACCAACTGGCTTTCGGCCTCGATCAGCTTGTTGCGTAGCAGGACCGGCGACGGGCTGGCGTGCAGGGCGTCGTATTCGGCGAGTTGTTCGTTGGCCAGCATGCCGAGTTCGCGAATGCGAATGTCGTCGTCGGCATTGGAGATTTTTGCGGGCGTGAGCAACAGCTTGAGGAACGTCGCATAGGGACGTTGCAGCGACGCGATCTGACGTCGATTCCACGCGTCTGCGACGGTCGATTCCTTGAAGTCATTGTTCATCACCGTTTCAAACTGGGGATGGAATTCGTTCACGTACTTGGCGAAGCGCTCCTTGGCCGCCATGTCGTTGTATGCCGTCAATCCCGTCTGAATGAGCGCGGCGAGCGCCTTATAGGCGGCGACCGCGACCGGAATGACGGCGGTGACCGCTTCCGTCGACACGGCTGTCGACGGGCGTCCCTGCTTCCAGTCGATCAGACGCTTTTTCAAATCGGCGGCGCAGGCGGCGACGGCGTTTTTTGGAACCGTGCCGTCGGGAATGCCCGGAACGGTGATCGGTTTGCGTAGCGCCTGAAAGCGAGACCACTGACCGCCGATGGAATTGTCGCCCTCGGCGAGCACTTGTTTGAGGCCACCAGCGTACGCCGTGTCGAATGACAGGGCGGCTTTTTCTCTGACGAAGTCGTCCGTTCCGGCGCAGACGAAGCGAGCGAAAGAGCCTTGCGGGTCGTCCGCATCGATGTCGAAGATACGGACCTCGTTTGCTTTCACGTGACGTGTTTGCACGTAGTACTCGACGGCTTCGATGCGCCGCACGCGAGAGCGGGATTTGAGTTCGGTATCGAAGGCGTCGGCAGAGGCTTTGACGGCTGCGTCGAAACCATCGGCGGCGCTTTGCAGCGAATCCTTGCTACGGATCTGCGTCGCAGAACATCCCGCGAGTGCGGCGATGGCGACAACGATAACGAACGACCGCGCGGCATTGGCACACGCGGTGACAGCGACTCCCCGATTTGCCATCTCGAACCCCCGAACGAATAGGCAAACTGCGTTATGACGAACGTCTTCTGATTGTTTTCATGCGGTGCGTGGACACTCGAATGGCATCCCGTCTGCCGCGCGGCGTCATCATGTCACGCAGACTGGGGTCACACAATGAAACGGGCGATGTGAGTCGAGTGTTTGAAATCAGGCTTCGCTGTAACAACGAATCGAGGCCAGACGGGGGAAGTGCGGCGGGGGAGGAGGATGGGGGAGGGGGATGGGGGGAGGGGGATGGGGGAGGAGGATGAGGGAGGGATTTGCAGGAAGCCCGGCGGCACTCGCCGGATTTCCTGCGTCAGCCCGATCAGCAAGGTGAGCGGGCCGACAACAACTCGCTTACTGATGGAAGTTCAGCGTCAGCATGGCGGTACGGCCCGGTGCCCACGTGGCGTAGATCGGGTAAGCGCTGGCGTAGTACTTCTTGTCGAAGATGTTCTGCACGTTCAGTTGCAGATCGACCGAGCGCGACACGCGGTACGTGGCGACCGCGTCGAAGCGGGCATAGCCCGGCGTCCACTTGCGCACGGTAGACGACACCGATGCGTAGGTCAGGCTCGAGAGCGTCATACCTGCACCCAGCGTGAGCTTCGGCATCACTTCGTAGTCGGTCCACAGCGTCAGGTTGTGCTTGGGCACCATCACCATCGGCAGACCGTTCGAGCCCGGCGCAGCGGCCGGACCGGCATCGGTCGTGATCGCGTTCAGGTACGAGTAGCCGCCGAACACGCGCCAGTGGTTCGTCAGATTTCCTGCCCAGCCGAGTTCTGCACCGCGCACGCGCTGGCTACCCGCGTTGATCGTGCCGCCCAGACCGTCGGAGACGCGAGCGTTCGTCTTGTCTGTCTGGAACAGGGCTGCGGTCAGCGACAGGCGCTGGTCGATCACGTCCCACTTCGCGCCGACTTCGATATTGCGGCTACGTTCGGGCGACAGGTTGTTGTTGGTCGCGGTGATCTGATCGGTACCGCCGCCCAGACCGCTGTTCGCGCCCGGCGGATTGGCCGACGTACCGTACGACGCGTACAGGCTCAACGACGGCAGCACCTTGTAGACCACACCCAACTGGAAGCTGAACAGGTTCGAAGTGTTGTTCAGGTCAGGGGCACCCGCTTGCACGGCGCTCACGTCGAAGCGGTCGAAGCGCGCACCGGCGTTGAGCAGCCAGCGGTCCGAGAGCTTCACGCTGTCGAACAGATAGGCCGATGCGGTGTTCGTACGCGTGTTGGTGGCGGCACCCGGGAAGGCCTTGTCGCCGTTAAGCGTCAGGGTGCCGGTCCACGGATTGTCCGGGTTCCAGTTGCCGATGGTCGTGCAGTTGTACGCGATCGAGCACGGACCGCCCGAGCGGATGTTGTTGCCTGCGCTGTCTGCGACGAGATAGCCCTCGTAACGACTTTGCTCGTTGCTGAACTCCAGGCCCGTCGTGAGCGTGTGCTCGAAGCCGAACAGCGTGGCCTTGCCGGTCAGTTCCGTCTGGTTGGCGATGCTGTTGGTCGCGTACTTACCGCTCTTGGCTTGTAGCGAGATGATGTTCGACGTGGCCGACTGGAACTGCGGGTTCGTGGCGACGTAATCGAGCGTCGAGCGGCCGACCATCGTCGTATTCTTGATCTTCCACGTGTCGTTGATGCGGTGTTCGACCTTGATTTCGCCAGTGTCCGTTTGACCGCGACGGTAATCGCGATTGTTCAGGCCGTAAAACTGGTTGCGCTGGAAGCCGCCGTCCGGCGTGCCGCCCGCCGAGCGGAACGGTGCGCTGAAGTCCGGCATGTCGTACGAATTCAGGTGGTAATAGCTGATCGTGACGGTCGTCGGACTGTTCAGACCGAACGCCACCGACGGTGCGATACCCCAGCGCTTGCTGTAGACGTTGTTGCGACCGGCCTGATCGGCGTCGTGACCCATCATGTTCAGGCGCACGGCAGTCTGGTCGTTCACCTGACGGTTCACGTCCAACGTCAGACGCTTGTAGCTGTTGGTCCCGAGACCGAAGCTTGCGTTGGTGAAGTCTTCCAGTCGCGGCGTCTTCGTGGTGATGTCGATGCTGCCACCCACGGCGCCACGTCCCGCGTAGACCGAGTCCGGGCCCTTGATGACGCTGATGTTCTCGATGTCGAACGTCTCGCGATTCTGCACGCCCGAGTCGCGCATGCCGTCCACGAAAATCGAGTTACGCGATTCGAAGCCGCGAATGACCGGACGGTCGGCGGACGGGTTCGCCGCAGCGTCGCCACCGAGGAACGTGATGCCGGGCACGGTCTTGAGCGCGTCGGCGAAGGTCGTTGCATTCGTCTGCTTGATCAGCTCCTCGGGAATGACGGTGATCGAGCGCGGCGTGTCGCGCAGCGGGGCGACGAACTTATAAGACGGCAGCGTTTTCGTCTGCATGGCCGACGACACGGCACTGTCGTTGACCTACGTCGTGGGCAGCGCGACGGCCGGAGCGTTGGTCGAGCCAGTGGCTTGCGGCGCCGCGTCAGCAGTGTTGGCAGGCGTTTGAGCGTGAGCGGATTGGGTGGCGAAGCTGCCAGCGACGACTAGGGCGCAGGCGACGGCGAGCAGACGCTCGCGCGTCTGAAAGGCGGTAGACATACGTGTGTTCCAGCTGCGGCGCCACCTTCGGACACTTCGCAGGCCGGGTAACGCACGGTTTAGTAGTTTTTGTTAATGAGATTGATATGGATTCTCATTACGGAAATGGAGTGTAATGGCTTCACTTTTGTATGTAAATGCTTAAGAGCGTATGCAGAATCGTATACGTTGTTGTGAGTCGAGCGATGCGCAGTTTGCGTGATTCATTTTGTAAGTGATAACGATCATTTTTCGCAAAAAAATTAAAAATGATCGTTATCACTTACATATTGGACTTTCGTTTTTGTCAGTGTTGGCTATCATGGGAAGTGAATTTCCCGAAAATGATCGCCATGACTGACTTTTCTATTGACGTCCTGCCAAGCCAGTTCGGGGCCAGTTTTCAGCGGGCCCGCAAGGCCCGCAAGCGTTCGCAAATCTGGGTCGCCGAGCATGCGGGTTTGAGTCGCATGACGATCGTTCAGCTGGAAAAGGGCGAGAATGTCGGCCTTCATGCGGTGATGAAGGCGCTCGGTGCGCTCGATCTCGGACTTCGTCTGGATACCGCGCGACTGAACTACGACGACATACGTCGCATGGATGACGACGATGGATGATGCCAAGCTCAAATCACTGATCATCGGTACTCCGCAAGGCGATGCCGGTTCCCTCACGAAAGAATCGCGCTACGTCTTCAATTACGCCACTTCGGAACGTTCGCGCGAGGTGTCGCTTGTCATGCCGTACCGCGCCGAGAGTTACGCCGACACCGCCTTACCCAGCGTCTTCGCCATGAATCGGCCCGAAGGTTATCTGCTCGACAAGCTTCGGGAGCGTTTCGGCAAGTTCATGCGCCTTGACGACATGCGACTGCTCGCGATCACGGGGGCTAATCAAATTGGTCGTCTTCGCTACTTCGTGCCGGAGAAACCGCGCGAGTCGTTGCGCGCAGAAGTGGGACTGTCGACGCTGCTGAACTCCGGGGCAAGCGACGAGTTGTTCGACCATCTCGTCGGCCTCTACCTGTCGTCGGGCATTTCCGGATTCCAGCCCAAGGTCATGATGCCGGACGCCGATGCGCTCACACCCATCGTGGAAAAAAGCACGGCAGTCACGCCGGACCTGATCGTCAAGGCTGCCGGAGAAGACTATGCGCATCTCGCGCAAAACGAGTTCCTTTGTATGGCCGCCGCCCGCGAAGCCGGGATTAGCGTGCCGGAGTTCTGGCTCTCCGACGACGGATCGTTGTTCGTCATGCGACGTTTCGATCTCGAGGGCGACGCGCGGCAACAACTCGGATTCGAGGACATGGCGGTGCTGCTGGGGCGGTCAGCCGAACAGAAGTATCTTGGGTCCTACGAAAGGATTGCAGAGATGATTGGCTATTTGTGCGCCGAGAACCGGGCCGAAAGTCTCGTGCGATTCTTCGACTATGTGACGTTGTCCGTGATGGTGCGTAACGGCGATGCGCATCTCAAGAACTTTGGACTGATCTATGATCGGCCCGGCGGACGCGCGCCCTCGCTGGCACCGTTATTCGACGTTGTGACCACGACCGTCTATTCGCACTTCGATCCTCAGTCGGGCCGCACGCTGACGGATCGGACGCTGGCGCTCAAGCTAAACAAGCAGCGAACTTATCCCGACACGAAGGCGCTGATGACGTTCGGCAGAACCGTCTGTGGTGTCGCTCACCCGGAGCGGGTTGTCGAGCGTATCGAGACTGCAATGCAGGCGACGCTCGACAAACACGCACCTCGCATCGACCCCGAACTCCTCGGCGTCATGCGCCGCGAGTGGGCGCAAGGCTGTTCCGCTGTGGGTCCCGGGAAGCGCTTTGCCGTGCGCGCGTGACTACGCCGGAACCTGCCAGTCGATGGGCGTCTTGCCGTGCTTTTCGAGGAAAGCGTTGGCGGCGCTGAAGTGGCCGCAGCCGAGGAAGCCGCGATGGGCCGATAGCGGGGAAGGGTGCGGCGCTTCGAGCAGCAGATGGCCGTGACCGTTGAGCAGGGGGGCTTTCGCCTGCGCATGACTACCCCACAGCAGGAACACCAGCGGGCCTTGCTGTTCGGCGAGGCCGCAGAGCAAGGTGTCCGTGCAGGCTTGCCATCCGCCTTTCTTGAAGGGCTTCGCGTGGCTCGCGGCATTGGCGGCTTCGACGGTGAGCGTCGTGTTCAGCAGCAGCACGCCCTGTTTCGCCCAGGCGTCGAGGTTGCCATGCGACGGCGGCGCGATACCCAGATCCCGTTCGATCTCTTTGTAGATGTTGCGCAACGACGGCGGCACGCGCACGCCGCGCTGCACCGAAAACGCCATGCCGTGCGCCTGCGCAATGCCGTTGTCGTCGCCGTGATACGGGTCCTGTCCAAGGATGACGACTTTCACGTCCTTCGGCGACGTCATGCGCAGCGCATGGAAAATGTCCGCCGGATAGACGGTCTTGCCCGCCGCGACTTCGGCGTCGACGTATTGGCACAGCGGGGCGTAAGCGGCGCTCTGCACGAACGGGGCGACCAGCGTTTTCCACGCGTCGGGCAGCGCAGCGAACTGGTCTTCGACGCGGCCCTTCAACGGACCGGCCACGGTGACGGGACTGTCACTCCGGGTGTCGCCCGTCTCGCCCGTCTCGTTTGTACCGTTTGTACCGTTTGTACCGTTCGTACCGTTCGTCTCGCCGAAGAGAGAGCCTTGTCGCGCCTCGTCGGCGTTCTGGGCGGTTGCAGTTCGTGAGCGTGATGCCATGCGTGATATGTGCGGAGTCTGCTGAATTAACGGGTTCGTCGAAGTGCGAGCTCGAAGCGCGTTCAACCGCCCAGCACCTTTTGACGCAGACGATAGCCGCGCTGCGCCTTGCTGACGTTGTCGCTGTGCAATTCCGGCAAGACCGCGCGCAGGTCTTGCGCGAGTGCCTGGAGAATGCGTTCGCCCTGACCGTCGTGGCCGTCGTCGGGCGCATCGAGCAATTCCAGTTCCACTTCAATGAGCGGTTCCGTGTGACGCTGGCCGTTGGCCTGCACGGCGACTTCGCCACGATCGAACGCGATTTCCACGGCCGTGCCGTCACCCGCGACGTAGCGCCACAGGCGTCGCACGAAGTTCGTCTCGAACTGCGCCACGACCTTCGCGCCTTCGACTCGCAACAGCGCGGCCGTCGTCGGTACATCGCAGGCGGCGATGAGGGGCGCGAGTTCAAGCGCCTCGCCTTGCACGGCCTGTTCCCACTCGTGACGCACATGCAGTCCGTCGCGCGCTTCGCCCACCGACTTGAGCGTTTGCAGCCACTGTCCGGCATGAGCGTCGCGGGCCACGTAGCGCAGACGCAGCGCAGCCTTGGCGCTCGCGAGCGCGAGATCCGGCGTATCGAAGTAACGATTGACGAGATGACGTTCGCCGCGCGCTTCAGCGCCGGGCAACCGGTCGAGATGCGCAATCAGTGCGTCCGCGCGTGCTGCGGGGAGGTCGCCCGGGAGGGCTAGTTTGAGTTCGCGTTCGATGGCCATCGGGGCCGCTCCTGTGTGGGGGACGCCGGGCGTGCCGGGTATCGCGACACCGTGCCGGAGCGACGCGTCTTGCCGGAAGCCGGGCGGTGCCCCATCACGGGACACCGCGCCATCGACCGCTTGCGTGACTCGCGAAGATGCGGGTCAGCGGGGCATGTCGAACAGGGTGGCAAGTGCGTCGCCCGGCTCGGGCGCGCGCATGAAGGCTTCGCCGACGAGAAAGGCATTGACGTTGGCCGCGCGCATGCGCGTTACGTCGTCACGCGAAAGGATACCCGACTCCGTCACGACCAGACGATCCTGCGGGATATGTTTCAGCAGGCCGAGCGTCGTGTCGAGCGTGACTTCGAAGTTGTGCAGGTTGCGGTTGTTGATGCCCAGCAGCGGGGTGCGCAGTTCTAGTCCTGCGTCCAGCTCCTGACCGTTGTGCACTTCGACAAGCACGGCCATGCCCAGCTCGTGCGCCTGCGCTTCGAGATCGCGCATCTGCGAGAGTTCGAGCGCAGCCGCAATGAGCAGAATGCAGTCGGCGCCCATGTCGCGGGCTTCGTACACCTGGTACGCGTCGATCATGAAGTCCTTGCGCAGGACCGGCAGATCGCACGCGGCGCGCGCTGCCTTGAGGTACTCGGGCGCTCCCTGAAAGAACTGCACGTCGGTGAGCACCGACAAGCACGCCGCACCGCCTTGCTGATACGACTCGGCGATCTGCGGTGGCACGAAATTCTCACGAATCACGCCCTTCGACGGGCTGGCCTTCTTGATTTCTGCGATGACACCGGGCAGGCCAGCATCGATCTTCGTGCGCAGTGCGCCCACGAAGTCGCGGGTGCGCAGCGCGCTGTCGCCAACGGTCGCTTCCGCGTCGCGGCGCAGGCTCGCGAGGTCACGCACGCGCTTTGCAGCGGCGACTTCTTCGGCCTTCACGGCCAGGATCTTGTCGAGAACGGTAGACATATCGGTAGATAACTCTGGGGCTGCTGAAGGTTATGCTTTGAAGCGTTGCGTGTACGTGACGAATTCGTGGAGCTTTTCGCGGGCCGCGCCGCTGGCGATGGACTCGCGGGCCATCTTGATGCCGTCGGCGATCGTCGGTGCGCGATTGGCTGCGTAAAGTGCGGTTCCGGCGTTGAGCGTCACGATCTCGCGGGCGGTGCCTTCAGTGTTGTTGAGTGCTTCGATCAGCATCGTCTTCGATTCCTCGGCGCTGCCGACCTTCAGGCTGCGATTGCTCACCATCTGCAATCCGAAGTCCTCCGGGTGGATTTCATACTCGGTGACCTTGCCGTCCTTCAACTCGCCGACGAGCGTGGCTGCGCCGAGCGAGACTTCGTCCATGCCGTCCTTGCCGTAGACGACGAGCACGTGCTCCGCGCCCAGACGCTCCATCACGCGCACCTGAATGCCGACCAGATCCGGGTGGAACACGCCCATCAACTGATTCGGTGCGCCAGCCGGATTCGTGAGCGGGCCGAGAATGTTGAAGATCGTGCGCACACCCATTTCCTTGCGGACGGCGGCCACGTTCTTCATCGCGGGATGATGGTTCGGTGCGAACATGAAGCCGATGCCGACTTCGCGCAGACACTCGGCCACCTGTTCGGGCGAGAGCATGATGTTCACGCCGAGCGCTTCGAGCACGTCGGCGCTGCCCGACTTGGAGCTCACGCCACGGTTGCCGTGCTTGGCGACCTTCGCGCCTGCACCGGCGGCCACGAACATCGAGGCCGTCGAGATGTTGAACGTATGCGACACGTCGCCACCGGTGCCCACGATGTCGACAAAGTGCTCGTCGGCGGGGGCGTCCACATGATTGGCGAACTCGCGCATGACCTGCGCGGCAGCGGCGATCTCGCCGATGGTTTCCTTCTTCACGCGCAGACCGGTGATGATCGCGGCCGACATGACGGGCGAGATCTCGCCCTTCATGATGAGACGCATCAGATGCAGCATCTCGTCGTGGAAGATTTCGCGGTGTTCGATCGTGCGCTGAAGCGCTTCTTGCGGGGTAATCATTTGTTGTCCTCTCCTCTGTCGGTGCTTGTCGGGTGCATAGCGCGCATTCGCTGATTCGGACGCGCTTTGGGATGTCTCAGGCGGCAATGGCCGTACGCGGCGCAGCTTGCACAAAGTTGCGCAGCACGGCGTGGCCATGCTCCGACAGAATCGATTCGGGGTGGAATTGCACGCCTTCGACGTCGAGCGTCTTGTGGCGCACGCCCATGATCTCGCCGTCGTCCGTCCATGCGGTGATCTCGAGACATTCAGGCAACGAGGCGCGCTCGATGGCGAGCGAGTGGTAGCGGGTGACGGTAAAGCGCTTGGGCAGATTCGCGAACACGCCTTGCTGCGTGGTTTCGATCTCGCTCACTTTGCCGTGCATGATCTGTTGCGCGCGAATGACCTTGCCGCCGAACGCTTCGCCAATGGCCTGATGCCCGAGGCAGACGCCGAGGATCGGGATTTCACCGGCGAAGCGCTTGAGTACGTCGAGCGTAATACCCGCGTTGGCCGGGCAGCTGGGGCCGGGCGAGAGGCAAATGCGGTCGGGGGCAAGCTCGGCGATGGCGTCGAGCGAGATTTCGTCGTTGCGGAAGACTCGCACGTCTTCGCCCAGTTCACCGAAGTACTGGACGATGTTGTAGGTAAACGAGTCGTAGTTGTCGATCATCAGCAGCATGATGGTCCCTGTTCGTCTGGTGACAAAGGATTGTCGAACGCATGGAATTAGCGAGTGTCCCCTGAGCGTGCCCCCACATTGACTTCGCGATCCGCGGGGGAGGGCGCTATGGGGATGAGATAGACGTGGCGGGTTACCGCCACCAGCGCAGGGCGGCGGTCAGGGGCGACCAGAGGAGGGAGGAAGACTGATGCGACTTCATGGTGATGCCGATTGTAGCAGCAACTCCGGCGCGCCGTGAATGGGTGTCGCAAAAAGCGGCCATTCGGCGAAATTCGGGCGTCTTATGGCCGATTCCCGCAAGAATGTGCGCCTGACGCCCACCAGTCTTCGATGATTCTGCGACGCCTGCCGGCCGGTGTGCCGAAACGGGCGCGCGTCGCCACCCGCCCGGCCGTGGCTCATTTTTCGCCAAGGATGGTCGGGAGCGCAGTGGACGGAGGCATGCCGTTCGCCCGTTCCACAATGCCCTTGTCGTTGCGATATACGATACCGGGCGTGCCACGGAAGCCGAGTTCGGCCATCAGCATCTGGTTACTCTGAAGTTTCTTCGCAATGGTCTCGGTAACGCTCCGTGCGGGTTTAATGCCGCCCTGCGCAAACTTTCGTTCGTTTTGAAGCAGTGCGGCTGACGGGTTAGGTGCGCCCAAGATCGCGGCTGCCTTCGTCACGCTGTCGGGCTTGATGACACCGACGAGCACGTGGCGCATCTGCACCTTGCCCGAGTCGACCCACGGCCGAGCCGTCTCCCAGAAGCGATTGCAGTAAGGGCAATTCGCGTCGCTGAAGGTGTAGACGATGCGCGGTGCGTCTTTCTTGCCGTCCTGCACCCAGTGCGCGGCGGCGAGCTTCGACCAGATCGTATCGCCCAGCGGTTTTTCGATAAGTTGCGTCACGCGCTCGATGTCGAGCGGTTTGCCGTCCGCGCCGATGCGGGTACCGACGATGGCGGTGCCGTCCGCCAGCACATAGACCGCCATCGGCTGCTGACCGGCCAGTCCGGCGAAGGCCTGGAGGCCTTTGACCCCGGTGTCGAACGGTTGCAGAGATGTCACGCCTTCGTGCTCCAGCGCCTGCACGATGACCGGCTTTGTGGCACCGGGAGCAGTGGCGGAAGAAGTGGGCGAACCCGATGCGGGTGCTGCATCTGCGGCAACGCCGACCGTCGACATACAGAGCAGCGAGAGCGAGCTGATGGCGAGAGCGAGAGTCTTGCGAACCGGCATGGATTACTCCTTGGGCGTACGGGACGCCGGGGATTGTTGAAGATGGCGATGCAGCGCGTCGCGTAAGCGCGCGGCCGTCAGTTCGCCCAGATGAGCGTCGACGAGACGGCCATTCGTGTCGAAATACAGCGTGGTGGGCAGCGCACGCGTTTCGGACGCGCGCATGGCTTGCGACTGGGGATCGAGCAGCAGATGGTCGAACGTCAGTCCCTGCGATTGCACGAACTCGGCCACCGTTTGCGCTGCTTCACCTTGATTGATCATCAGGAATCGCACGTTCGGATATTCCTTCTGTGCTTGTGCAAGCACTGGCATTTCGCGTCGGCACGGCGGGCACCAACTTGCCCAGAGGTTCATGACGACGGGCTGACCGCGATGACTTTCCAGCGCGACGGTGCGTCCGTCGAGGGTGTTGAGCGTGAGCGAGGGCAGAGGCGGAGCATCGCGCAGCGCGACACCCAGACCCGCGAGGATTGCCCCCCAGATCGCGAGACCAGCTGCCATGCCCGCAAGCATCGGCCGCCGCTGCGCCCGATCCCGGCGCGTGCGCCAGAGACCCCATGCCAGGGCGGCGAGCGCCCCGGCCCAGACGTCGAAACCGCCGTCGCCAATCGCAATGAACGACCACGGCCTTGCGGCGTATTCGGGCCACCAGCGAATCACGTACGCTGCACGTGCGATGAACAGACCGACGAAGAGGGCGTCGAGCAGTACACCGGCACCGGCGCGTCGCGAATTCGCATCCGTTTTTCGCAGCAGATAACGCGCCACCAGCCACGCAAGGATGGTCGCTGCCGCGAGGGCTGCCGTCTTCGCGGAGAACGGGCCGAGTCCAATCATGAAGCCTCCGTGTTTTGGGCCGCATCGAGGCGTTGCAGGAACGTCTGTGCGGTCATTTCACCGACCATGCGATGCGCGCGAACTTCCTTGCCCGTCGCATCGACGAGGATGAGCGTGGGCGGTCCCATCACGCTCCAGTGCTTCATCAGCGCCTGATCGATATCGTTGTTCTTGGTGACGTCGGGGCGCAGCACCTGCATGCGCGCCAGACGCGCGGCCACTGCCGGATCGCCGAAGACGTTGCGCTCGATGACGTGGCAACTCACGCACCAGTCTGCGTAGAAATCGATGAGCGTCCATTGCCCTTTGGCAGCGGCTTGCGCGATGCGCACATCCACGTCCTGTTCGGATTTCACGCTGACGTAATTCACCGACTTGCCTGCGCGCTGGCCCGTGCCATCGCTCCCGGTGAGCGCTACGCCATCCGCCCGCGCCAGCGGACGCAACAACGACTCACCGCCCGAAGCTGCACCGACGAGCAACAGCACCGACCAGAGCGCGGCGAGCGTCGAGGTAAATACTAGCGTCCAGCACGCAGGCTTGCCGCGAAGCGCCCATGCCCAGCCGCCGATGCCCACGGCCAGGCCGACGCCGAGTGCGCCCCACAACCCAAGCGTGACGTGACCAGGCAGGAAGCGGCTCAGCATCTCAATGGCCATTCCCGTCATGACATAGCCGAAGGCGATGCGTACACGCACCATCCACGGCCCCGGGCGAGGCAGCACACGCGCACCGAACAGCGATATCGCCAGCAACGGCGTGCCCATGCCGAGGCCCATGGCGAACAGTGCGCCGCCACCCATCCACGCATTGCCTGTCTGGCTGATGTAGAGCAGTGCGCCCGCCAGCGGCGCCGTCATGCAGGGGCCGACGAGGAGGGCCGAAAGAAACCCGAGCGCGGCCGCACTCGCGAGACTGCCGCCTGTGCGGTTACGACCAGCGGCGTCCAGACGATTCATGATGAACGCAGGC
Organism: Pandoraea commovens; assembly: GCF_024704525.1. NCBI lineage: Bacteria > Pseudomonadati > Pseudomonadota > Betaproteobacteria > Burkholderiales > Burkholderiaceae > Pandoraea > Pandoraea commovens. The sequence goes on along the minus strand of NZ_CP102780.1, from coordinate 5,359,977 downwards.
AGGCGCAGTTCGAATAGTCCGAACAACGACGCAGCGAGCACCAGAAAGAGGGTGGCGAACGCGCTCAGGAGCCACGGTGCTTGCAGCGTCGCCTGAAGGTTGGCACCGGCCAGGGCAGCCGCCACGCCCACGCTGGCGTAGGTCAATGCCATCGCGACGACATACGCGCTTGAGAGTGCCAAAGCGCGCAACGGCGAGGGCCGATTGCCGACAATCATCGTCGAGACGATGGGGACCATCGGCAGCACGCACGGCGTGAACGCCAGCAGCAGTCCGAAGCCGAAGAACAGCAATTTCGCTGCGATGGGGTCGAGCGCCGCGAGCTGGGCGGCAGCGGCCTGATCGGCGGCGAGCGTTTCGGTGTCGCCCGTTGTCTCGGGCGAAGCGGCCGTCGCCGCCGCGTTGGCGGTGGGGGGCGCCGGGGCGTCCGACGCGTCGTCCGGAGCCGCCGGTGCCGAGGTCGCGGCCGGAGCGGAAAGCGCGGCAAGCGCCGTCGACACGTCCTTGTACCCGCCCGAAGGGAAATCGCCGTTCAGCGAAATTCGCACCTTTTGCGGGGGATAGCAAATCCCTGCCTGGGCGCAGCCTTGCCAGTAAAGCGTAACGAAATCCATTCCCGCCAATTCAGGCAACTTCACATGCAAATCGTCGTCCCAGAAGATCTGGGTGTTCCCGAAGAACTCATCGAAGTGTCGGGTGCCATCGGGCAGCGTGAAGTGGACGGGCTTGCCGTCGGAATCTTCTACGCGAATCGAATGACGATAAACATAGTGATCCTTAGCAATCTTGCTGGAGATGATAATGACACCGTCTTCACGGCGAGGTGCATCGAGGCGAAGCACTTGCGCGACGTCCAGCACCTGATTTCCGGACTGCCAGGGCAGCACGGCGGCGGCGGGCGTCACGAGGGTGACGCCAAGCGCACTGAGTGCGCTGAGCAAAATCACAAAGATGAAAAGTATTCGGCGAAGCAATCTGTTCTCCTCGGGGCGGTCGAAGCAAGACAGAGCGTGGCGCAGAACGATTAACCGAGAGTTAACACCCCGTCTCGCCAACAGTCCTGCATCATCGCGATGCGCGATATACGTAACATGTCGCGAGGCGTCGGAGCGACGTCGGAGACGCGTGGGAGAGGCGTGAATCAATGCGAGTACTGCTGGTAGAAGACGATCCTCTGATTACGAGCGGCATCGTTGCGGGGCTTTCGACTTTGGGAATACAGGTCGAGGCGACTGCGTGCGGCGAGGCGGCCATGGCGGCGCATGCCGAGAACAACTTCGATGCGTTGGTGCTCGATCTCGGCCTGCCCGATGGCGACGGTCTCGACCTGATCGCCAGCGTTCGTGCCGTCGAGCCGGACGTTCCCGTGCTGATCCTCACCGCGCGCGACGGCATCGAACACCGGATCTCGGGCTTGAACGCCGGGGCCGACGACTACATGAGCAAGCCCTTCGATCTGCGCGAACTGGCGGCGCGCTTGCATGCATTGGTGCGACGTACGCATGGACGTGCGGCGCAGATCATCGAGGCGGGCCCGTTGCGGCTCGATCCCGCGAGCGGGCTGGCGTGGCTCGACGGCACGCCGGTCGAACTGTCGCGCCGCGAAGTCGATTTGCTCGCGTACCTGGCGAGCAGCCGGGGGCGTTGGTTGTCGCCCGACATGCTGCACGTGCGGCTTTACGGCATGACGGAGCGCATCAACAGCAATGTGCTGAACGTTCACATACATAACGTGCGTCGCAAGTTGGGATGCGACGCCATCCAGACCTCGCGCGGTCTGGGATATCGGTTGGGATGGAGCTTGTCATGAGCCTTCGACTTAGGGCGGTGCTGATCGCTGGCGTGGCGCTGATCGTGCTTTGGATGGCAGCGGCGGGATGGATGATGCGCGGCGTGCGCGCGAGCCTTGACGAAGCGCTCGACGAGCGCCTGGCGATGTCGGCCAACATGGTGGCGGGCCTGATGGCGCGCGCGGCATTCTCGCCGCATCCCGAGCCGAGAGATTGGGGCGAGGTCATTCGCGCGGGAGGAAGTGACGGGATCGCCTGCGAAATCCGGTCGTTGCAGGGCGCGGTGCTGGCACAGACGGACGGCAGTCCCAAGACGTCGGCGATGACGTTGCCGACGGGCTTCAGCACAAGAGAGATCGACGGCCGCAACTGGCGCATCTATGTATTGCAGGACGCGGCGGGATATCAGGTGATGACGGCGGATCTCGTCAAGCGACGGGCTGTGTTGACGAATGGCATGTTGCGTGCGGCGGGCATTCCATTCCTGATCGCGGTCATTGGCGGTCTGATGGCGTTGTGGATGGGTATCGGAAGGGGACTGACGCCACTGGAGACGTTACGCGCGACGTTGCGTGGAAAGCGGACTGACGACACCACGCCGGTGGATATTGGCAAAGCGCCGAAGGAATTGAAGCCGGTGGTAGTGGCGTTGAATGGTTGGTTGGACAGGTTGGCGCAGACCTTGGCGGGCCAGAGGGCGTTCACGGATGGTGCGGCGCACGAGTTGCGAACGCCGTTGACGGCAATCGACACGCATTTGCAGGTGGCGGCGTTGACGCAGGGCAGTGTGTCGAAGCAGGCGTTGCAGCAGGCGAGTGCGGGCGTAAAGCGACTGGGCCACACGTTGGATCAGTTGATGACATTGGCGAGGACGGACGCGCCGATCCACGAGCACGACAGGTGCGAGTCGGTGACGGAGGTGATCGAGGAGGTTTTGACTGAAATGGGAGAGACGGATCGGGGCCCCTTTTCAATGCGAGTTGGGTCAATGTCTGAGCAGGGGAAAGGGGCCCCGGTCCGTCGTCGAAGTGGCAGGATCCTGGTTAGCATTTCAGCGACAGACACAGGATCGGTGTTGCCGCGTTCGATGCTGGCGACGGCATTAAGAAATTTGTTGGACAACGCGATGCGTTACTCCCCGGCAGGCAGCGAGATCACGTTGTCGGTGACATTGGACGAACCGGACCAAAGATACTGCATAGAGGTAAGCGACCGAGGGCCGGGCCTTGCCGCTGCGCATACGGCGCAACTGGGCCAGCGATTCTGGCGGGGCGATCAGGGGCGTCAGCGGGGTGAGGGGGCAGGGTTGGGCATCTCTATCGTGCAGGCGATTGCGAGGCGTTTCGACGCAACGCTTGAATTCGCGCCACGCGAGGGTGGGGGATTGGTGGCGCGGTTGGTCGTGCCTGTGGGTGACGGTGGGCATGGCGGCGATGCGTCGCGCGTCGCCGCCATGTCGACGCTCAGACCGACTTCTTCGCTCGCGACGTCCGTGTAGTTTTGACGGCGGCCGTCGTGGTGGACATCTTCGTGGCAGTCGTCCGCTTACGAGGCGTGGTGGCGGGAGAGGTTGCCTTGCGACTCGTCGTGGCGCGAGGCTTAGCCGCTACGCTTGTCTTACCTGTCCCTTCCACGTCGGCCCCGCGCTTTTGCGCGGCCCGTTCGAAGACGGCGAGCACGCGTTCCAGATCGCTCTGTTCGCCATCCTCCAGAGGCACCGCGAAACTCAGCTCCTTCACGGCCTTCGCCACCAGCCGAATCGACGTTGGCGACGCCTGTGCCAGCATGCCCGGAATGGCCTCCATCGCGGCATTCGGCGCCATGCGCAGCAAACCCGCCTGACGCCGAATGATCTCGCGGAAGCGCTCAATCGAAATTTCGGTGTCGCCACGCGGCAACGAACGTGCGAGATTGAACTGCCGCTCGTCCGCTTCGCCATGCAGACGGTGCACCCAGAGCAACGCGCGAATCCCCGCTTCCAGCACACCGCCCTGACGCACCTCGTGACGGCGCAGTTCCAGCGCTTCCTTCACGAACGCGACATGCTCGGGCGACGTGCCCGGATGCACCCGTACCGCGGTGCCATCGCTGCCGTGCAGCCCGGCGAGCGCTTGCACCCACGGTTGACCGTAGATCGTCTCGAACGCCTTCTCGTAACCGTCGTCGCGAATGTCGCGGTAGAAGTTCAGCGACGCCTCGATCGCCGTCGACACGGCCGTCTCCAAAGCAAGGAAGGGATTGTCGGAAGACACGGTATGACGCGTCTCCCGCACGCGTTCCGCCTTCTCGGCGAACGGTGCCGCAAACGGATTGCGATCCGACCACAGCTCGTAGCTCACACGCAGGGGATGCAGCAACCTCATCCAGTAGGCCGACGTCGGCGTCACCATCGCGCGCACCCACGGCTGCACGAGACTGCGATACAACCCCAGGTGAATGTCGGACAGATGCGCCACCGCTGCGAAGCGCCGGTCGCTTTGCGTATCCGGTTGCACGATGGCGCGCACGTCCTCCACACTGCGGCGCTGAATCGACATCACGTAATCGCCTTCGGCCAGCTCGCCGTGCAGCGTGTCGTCGGTCTTGTCGGCGATCTGTGCCTGATAGATGCCTGCGGGCAACACGTCGATCAGATCGATGTTGTTGACGAACTTGCGATGCTCCTTACGCCCGGTGCTGCCAGACACGAAGATGCCGAGATGGCCAATGCTGTCGTGGGTGGCGTAGACGATGGTCTGATCGTGACTGAGTACTTCCGCGTCGTCGCGATACATGTCCGTCACGAAGCCGAGCGCTTGCGGTGGCGGTGTGATGTTGTCGCCGTATGAACAGAACACCACGATGGGTGAGCGGATGTTGCGCAAGTCGATTCGGATGCCATCGCTCGTGATCAGCTCCGCGCTCGTGAGCCGGTTGCCGACGAACAGGTTGTCGACGATGTATTGCATCTCCTGCGCGTTCAGGAAGACGTGCCCGCCCCAATACTTCTCGAAGCCGAGATAGCGCTGTGCCTCCGTGTCGACGTTCGCATACAGGTGATACTTCTTGCGCCAGAGCGTGTTCGCCGGATCGAGACTTTCGAAGTTCTGCACCAGCCACGCGCCATCGAACCGGCCGTCGCCGAGATCGCTCGTGAGCGCCGTGAGCCAACTGCCGCCGAGCAGACCACCGGAGTAGCGCATCGGATTGCGTCCGCGCCAGCCCGCCCAATAGGACACCGGTGCGCCCGCCACGATGATCGGGCCGAACAGTTCGGGGCGCATCGCGGCCGTCATCAGAATCTGCCATCCGGCCTGACAGTTGCCGATGACCGCCGGTTTGCCTGCACTCTCCGGATGCATCGAAATGACCTTCTCGAGAAACGCCGCTTCGGCGCGCATCACGTCCTCGACCGTTTGTCCGGGGACAGGGTCGGGCAGGAAGCCGACGAAATAGCACGGATGCCCCGCGCGCAACGCCGCACCGATCTCGCTGTCGGGCTTGAAGCCACCGATGCCGGGACCGTGCCCCGCACGCGGATCGACCACGACGAACGGACGCGCATTCGGCAGTGTGGGCGTGTCCTTCGGCGGCACGATGCGCATCAGGCAATAGTTGCAGGGACGCGGCAGCTCGTGGGCGTCGAGAATCACCTCGGCGTCGAAGTCGAGCACGTTGGGCGCTGACTCGGCCAGATGCGCCTGATACTGATTGCCGCGCTGACGCATGACGTCGGCGAACAGCACGCTGCGCTGCCACGCGTCGACGGCATACTCGGCGGCGGCCGACATCCACGGCAGATTGGCGAGCCACGGATTGGCGGCTAGCCACGGCGCGTCACCGGTGGCGGCGGACGATGTGGCGCGAGCGCTTCGGAGGGACTGAGACGAGCGGCGTTCCAGTGCGGCAGACGACTTGGCGGGCATGGCAATGACCTCACAAATCCGGCATGACGGGGTTGGCGGAAAGCCGCGTCCGAGAACGGCGACGGGCCCTCGTGATCCTCGTCATGCCATCGAACTGAGCGTGCGACGAAAACGTCGCAGCGAGAAAGCGAAGAACACCGCGCCGATGATCGCAAGCGCTGCGAACTGCACCCACACGACGCCGATCCCGGCGCCACGGAACAGAATGGCCTGACCCAGTTCGACGAAGTGCGTCGTGGGCGCGGCGAGCATCACGTCCTGCACCAGCTTCGGCATGCTTTCACGCGGCGTGTTCCCGCCCGAGAGCATTTGCAGCGGCAGTAGCACCAGAATCAACAACATGCCGAACTGCGGCATCGAGCGCGCGAGCGTCGCGAGAAAGATGCCCATCGACGTGGTGGCGAACAGGTGCAGCGTGGCCCCCAGCAGGAACAACGCCACCGACCCGCCAATCGGCACGTGCAGCGCGCCGCTCACGATCAACCACAGCGACATGGCCGCCGCGATCAGCACGACCAGCCCCATCGACCAGACTTTCGCCAGCATGATCTCGGTCGGTGTCACCGGCATGACGAGCAAGTGCTCGATGGTGCCGTGCTCGCGCTCACGGATCAGCGCCGCGCCCGTCAGAATGATCGACAGCATCGTAATGTTGTTGATGATCTGCATCAGCGCGCCGAACCACGCCCGCTCCAGCGTCGGATTGAAGCGCACGCGCAACGCCAGGTCGACGGGCAACTCCGGCGTGGATCGGTATCGCTGAAGGAATTCGCGCACTTCCGCCGACACGATCTGCTGCACATAGCCGCTGCCCGAGAACGCCTGACTCATGCGCGTGGCGTCGACATTGAGCTGTACTTCGGCCGCGCGCCCCGCCAGCAGGTCGCGCTGGAAGTTCGGCGGAATGTTCAGCGCAAACGTGTACGCGCCCTCGTCCATGCCCCGGTCGACAGCGTTCGCCGTAATCATCTGCGGCGTGGTGAACTGCGGCGGGTAGAACGCCGAGACGATGCGCTGCGAAAGCGGCGAGGCGTCTTCGTCCACGATGGCGATGGGGGCCATGTGCAACGTCTCGGGTTGTGCCGTGGCCGCCGAATAGACCGATGCGGTGAACGTATAGACGATGAGCACCAGCATCATCGGGTCACGCACGAGACTCCAAAGCTCCTTCACGCCGAGCCGGTAGATGTTCGCGACATGCCGCAACCACGGATGCTTGCGACGCGGCGGCGTGGCGCTGGTGTCGCGCGCTGTGGATGGGGAGGCTTGCGGTGCGTTCGGGCTAGCCATCACTTGTCCTGTTTCTTGAGCAGCAGGACCGTCGCGCCCAGAATCACGGGCACGGCGATGAGCATCGGCCAGAAGGCGTTGCCGAGATCGCCGAAGCCAAGCGCCTTGTTGAAGACGCCGCGACTGATGATCAGCATGTAAGTCGCCGGATAGATCTCGCCGATGAACCGGCCCGAGCCCTCCATCGACGGCACCGGCGTGAGCATGCCGGAGAACTGAATCGCCGGGATCATCGTGCCGATCATCGTGAAGAACAGGGCCGCGATCTGACTGCGGGTAAAGGTGGACGCGAGCAGGCCGATACCCGTGGCGACCACGTTGAAAATGAAGACCGCCGTAACCAGCGTCAGGAAACTTCCCTTGATGGGCACGCCGAAGAGCGTCACGGCGATGAGCGCCATGAGCAGGAAGTTCAGCATGGCGAGCGCCACATACGGAATCTGCTTGCCGATCAGGAATTCCGTGCGCGTGACGGGCGTCACGTACAGATTCAGGATCGAGCCGAGTTCCTTCTCGCGCACGACGGAGAGCGCCGTGAGCATCGCCGGGAGCATCAGCAACAGCAACGGAATCACGGCCGGGACCATCGCAGGAAGGCTCTTGACGTCGGGGTTGTAGCGAAAGCGCGTCTCGATGTCGAGCGACGCCGTTGGCTTGACGCCGAGCCGTCGCAAGGACTGATCGGCCAGCCAGTTCTGATGCATGCCTTGCACATAGCCTTGCACGGTTTCGGCACGCATCGGCATCGCGCCGTCGATCCACGCGCCGATCTGCACGGCTTTGCCGCGTGACACGTCGCGCGCGAAACCCGGTGGAATCTCGATGGCCAGCGCGAGTTCGCCGTCGCGCAGGCGGCGGTCCATGTCGTCGTAATCGGTGATCGGCGGTTGTTCGATGAAGTAACGCGACCCCGCGATGTTGAGGGCGTAGTTCTGGCTCATCGTGGTCTGGTCGCGGTCGAGCACTGCGTAGCGCAGATCCTCGACGTCCATGCTGATGCCGTACCCCATCACCAGCATGAGCACGAGCGAGCCGACCAGCGCCAGCGTGGCGCGCACCGGATCGCGTTGCAACTCCAGCGTTTCGCGCCAGAGGTAGCTGATCATCCGGCCGAGCGAGAAGCCCTTGAGCTTCGCGTGTGACGGTGTCGCAGCGGTGGCAGCCACTTCCGTCTTCGGTGTCTCGGGGGCTTCCGGGGTGCCGCCACCGGCCTCCACCAGATATTCGATGAACGCCTGTTCGAGCGTGTGGGCGCCTTTGTCCTTCGTGATCTTCGCGGGCGGATCGGAGACAAGTACCTTGCCCGCGTGCATCAGCGAGATGCGGTCGCAGCGGTCGGCCTCGTTCATGAAGTGCGTGGAGATGAAGATCGTCACGCGGTCACGCCGGGACAACTCCACCAGCAGACGCCAGAAGTTGTCGCGCGCAACCGGATCGACGCCCGACGTCGGTTCGTCGAGGATCAGCAGTTCGGGTTTGTGCACCATCGCCACGGCCAGCGACAGACGCTGACGCATGCCAAGCGGAATGCTGTCGGGCAACGTGTCGAGCACGTCGGCCAGTCCGAAGCGCTGCACCATCTCGTCGACACGTGCGTCGACTTCGGCCTCAGGCACGTGGAACAGTCGCGCATGCAGCACGAGGTTCTGATGCACCGTGAGTTCGGTGTAGAGCGAGAACGCCTGCGACATGTAGCCCACGCGACGGCGCGTGTCGATGTCCTTCGGGTCGACCTCGTGACCGAACAACCACGCCTGTCCTTCGCTCGCTTGCAGCAGGCCCGTGAGCATCTTCATCGTGGTCGACTTGCCGCAGCCGTTCGAGCCGAGGAAGCCGAAGATTTCCCCGCGACGAATCCGGAAGTCCACATGATCGACGGCGACGAAATCGCCGAAGCGCATTGTCAGCCCTTTGGCCTCGATGGCGATCTCGGTGTGTTCGTCGATATGCAACGACGGAATCACGACCGGCTCGTAACCGCGTTTCTTCTCTTCCGGCAGCAAATCGATGAAGGCGGCTTCGAGGTTGTCGCGCTGCGCGCGGGCGAGCAACTCGGTCGGTGTGCCGGTTGCGAGGATATTGCCTGCGTCCATTGCGACGAGCCAGTCGAAGCGCTGTGCTTCATCCATGTAGGCGGTCGCGACGATCACGCTCATCGCCGGACGTTCGCGTCGGATGCGCGCGATCAGATCCCAGAACTGCGCGCGGGCGAGCGGGTCCACGCCGGTGGTCGGCTCGTCGAGAATCAGCAGATCGGGATCGTGGATCAGTGCGCAGCACAGACCGAGCTTCTGCTTCATGCCACCGGAGAGCTTGCCCGCCGGACGATCGAGAAACGGATGCAGACCGGTGCTGCGCGTGAGGTCGTCGATGCGGCGGCGTCGCTCTGCGGCGTCGCTCTGCGGCGTCGTGACCGAACAGGCGCGCGAAGAATTGCAGGTTCTCCTCGACGGAGAGCGTCGGATACAGGTTCTTGCCCAGCCCTTGCGGCATGTAGGCGATGCGCGGGCAGACGAGGTCGCGGTGCGCTTTGCTTGCCATGTCGCCGCCGAGCGCTTCGACGGTGCCCGTCTGCACGGCACGCGCGCCTGCGATGAGCGAGAGCAGCGTCGATTTGCCGACACCGTCCGGCCCGATCAGCCCGACCATGCAGTTCGCCGGGATGTCGATGGAGACGCTATCGAGCGCGACCGTCTTGCGGCCGTACTTGAGCGTGACGTCCACGACATGAACAACCGGCGGTGCGCCGTGCCCGGGCGTGTCTCTGCCGTTCTCTGGTGAGGAGGAGTCCGTCATGACGCGCGGCTCACTGCGGCAGCTTGGTCTGCAACTGGGCCGGCCACTCTGCCTTGCTGTCGGTCTTCACCCATGCCACGCCGGGCAGGCCGGTCTTCACGAGCTTCAGATGTTGCTGCAGCAGTTCGGGCGCGATCTGTGCGCGCACGCGGAACATCAACTTCTGACGCTCGCTTTCGGTCTCCACTGTCTTCGGCGTGAACTGTGCCGTGCTGGAGACGAACGAGATACTGGCGGGAATGACGAACTGCGGTGCGGCGTCGAGCACGATGCGGGCTTCGGCGCCCATCGCGAGGCGTCCCGCGACGGCTTCGGGCAGGAAGAACGTCATGTATACATCCGACAGGTCGACGAGGTTGAGGACTTTGCCGCCCGCCGCGAGCACTTCGCCCGGCTGCGCGACGCGATACTGCACACGCCCGTCGCGCGGTGCCTTGAGTTCGCTGTCGGTGATGTCGGCTTCGATCCGGCTGATGGTGGCCTTCGCGGCTTCGACCGTCGATTTCGATCCGGTGACTTGCGCGTTAGCTGCTTCCACGGCCGATTGCGCGGCGGCAACCTGCGCTTTGGCCGCAGTGACGGCGGCGCGGGTGCTTCGCACACGTGCGCGGTCGTCGTCGAGTTCCTGCACCGACGATGCGCCTTCCTTCGAGAGCGTTTCCGAGCGCGAGAGACGGCGTTGTGCCGCATCGAGTTCGGCTTCGCGCGCGGCCACGTTGGCTTCGGCCGTCGCCTTGTCCGACAGACGCGCCGCAGCCTGCGCCTGAATCGCGGCGACGTTGGTCACAGCCTGCTGATACTGCGCGCGGGCTTCGTCACGCTGGGCGTTGAGCGTGTCGATCTGCATCTTGGCTAGGACTTGCCCCGCTTTCACGAAGTCGCCTTCGCGCACGTAGATGGCTTCGACGCGTCCGGCCATCTTCGTCGCGATATCGACTTCGGTGGCTTCGATGCGCCCGTTGCCGCTGGCGAAACCGTCGCCCGGGCCGGTGTGGCTGTAGGTCTTCCATCCGTACCATCCCAGCCCGATCACGACGAGCACGATCAGGGCTGGAACGAGTTTCTTGGCGTTGGGAAGTGCCATGTTCTGTGACCTCTTCAAATTATTGGACGGTCGGCGCGGTGTTCGCCGTGCTCGGCGATGGCTCGATGACGCGGGGCGTTTGTCCGAACAGTCCCGAGGGTGTGTCGGCCGCAGGCATGAGTCGGCTGCCACCGCCGAGCGCCGTGTAGAGCGAGACGCGTGCGGAGAGCAGCGCGCGTCTCGTCTGCACTGTGGTTTGTTCGATGGCGAGTAGATCGCGTTGGGCGTCGAGGACTTCGAGGAAGGCCGCGGCGCCGTGGTCGTAACGCAGCTTGGCGAGACGCGCGCGTTCCGCCTGCGCGTCCTGCGTCGCTTGCAGGATCGTCACCTGCTCGGCGAGCCAGCGGCGTGCGCTCAACGCATCGGCGACGTCGCGAAATGCGCCCTGAATCGTCTTCTCGTAATTCGCCACCGACTCCACGCGACGCGCTTCGGCCAGATCGAGATTGTTGACGAGACGTCCGCCCTGGAAGATCGGAATGTTGATGCTCGGCGTGAAGGTCCACGCGGCGCTGCCAGCTTTGAACAGGCCGTCGAGTGCGCTGCTTGCCGTGCCGACGGAGCCCGTCAGCGTGATCTGCGGGAAGAACGCGGCGCGGGCTGCGCCGATGTTGGCATGCGCTGCGCGCAGTTGATACTCGGCCGCGATGATGTCCGGACGATCCTCCAGCAACGACGACGGTAAGCCGGGCTCGAGGTCGCGCATCAGATTGGCATCGTCGACCGTGCGATCGAGCGCTTGCGGCGACGTGTCGATGGGCACGCCGACAAGCACTTGCAACGCGTGCGCCTGCACCGCGCGTTGCTGTTCGAGTTGCGTGACGAGTGCCCGCGCTTGTTGCCAGAGCGTGGTGACTTCCGTGAGGTCGAGCTTCGACGTCGAGCCGACTTGCTCGCGTCGCGTGAAGATGCGCAGCGACTCGGCTCGGCTGTCGACCGTTTGCTGCGCAAGCGCGATGCGTTCGTCGAATTCGCGCAGACTCAGCCACGTCTGCGCAACTTGCGAGATCAGGCTGAGTTCGAGCGCGCGACGCGAGGCGTCGGACGCGAGATAGTCGTCGAGCGCTGCGTCTTTCAGATTGCGGATGCGGCCCCAGAAGTCCAGCTCCCATGTCGACAGGCCGAGGCCGACCTGATACTGGCTGCTGATGTAGGGATTGCCGGTGAGACTCAGGTCGCCGGGCAGACGTTGCCGTGTGCCACTCGCGCCGATGCCTGCGGAAGGAAATAGATCGGCGCGTTGAATGCCGTACACCGCGCGCGCTTGTTCCACGCGCGCTAGCGCGACGCGCAGATCGCGATTGTTCGCGAGGGCGGTGTCGATGAGGCTGCGTAGCTGCGGATCGGCGAAGTACTCGCGCCAGTCGAGCGCAGACGCGGGCTGAGCCGTTGCCGTGGCGGGTGAGGCGCTGACGTCCGGCGTCCACACATTGGCGACAGGGGCGGCGGGGCGCTCGTAAGTGGGCGCCATCGAAATACAGCCGCTGAGCACGGCAGCGGCAAGCGCAGCCGTCATCGATATGAGGAACCTGGGCCCAATGAGTCTATTGGGCCGACTAGGTCTGACGGACGTTGGGAACATCGCTGGGGTATTCGCGATGTCGGAACGCATACGTGGATTGCATGGTTTCGCCATAGAAGCTTCGACCTCCCGACGGACACCTAACTATATCGTGGGTGACGTCAATCGGCGTATACCAAAGCGGTCGAAAAAAGCGAACGGTTGTGCTAAATCAAGAAAGGCCCCGAATCGACTAGAGCATCGATTCGAGGCCTTTCCGGGTGAAGCGTCACCGACATGCAATGTAGGGAAGCGTGTCGCGTTTTAAACGGCAATGCGCTTCACATTGGTGCAGCGGTGTGAGGATGTGGGGATCAGTACTCTGCGTCGAGTCCGTCCTGCACCTGTTCGGCCGCGCGCAGCACGGCGCGCGCCTTGTTCTCCGTTTCTTGCCATTCCGATTCGGGCACCGAGTCGGCTACGATGCCAGCGGCGGCCTGTACGTACAGATTGCCGTCCTTCACCACGCCGGTGCGAATCGCGATGGCGACGTCCATCTCGCCGCCGAACGACAGATAACCTACCGCGCCGCCATAGAGGCCGCGCTTGACCGGTTCGAGTTCGTCGATCAGTTCCATTGCACGCACCTTCGGTGCGCCGGTGAGCGTGCCAGCCGGGAAGGTGGCGCGCAGCACGTCGATATTCGACAGGCCCGGTTGCAGACGACCTTCCACCGAACTCACGATGTGCTGCACGTGCGAGTACTTCTCGATGACCATCTTGTCGGTGACTTCGACGGTGCCGGTCTGCGCGATGCGGCCCACGTCGTTGCGGGCCAGATCGATCAGCATCACGTGTTCGGCGATTTCCTTCGGATCACCAAGCAATTCCTTCGCCAGTTCGGCGTCGCGCTCGGGCGTTGCGCCGCGCGGACGCGTACCCGCGAGCGGACGAATCGTCACGATCTCGTGTTCGCCGTCGGGCGTCTGACGACGTTCCTGACGCACCAGAATCTCCGGCGATGCGCCCACGACCTGGAAGTCGCCGAAGTTGTAAAAGTACATGTACGGCGACGGGTTGAGCGAGCGCAGCGCACGATAAAGCGAGAGCGGGGCGTCGCGGTACGGCTTGATGAGGCGCTGGCCGACCTGCACCTGCATCAGTTCACCGGCGGCGATGGCTTCCTTCGCCTTGGCGACGGCGGCCAGATAGTCCGGCTTGGCGAATTCGCGGAAGGTCTCGGTGCGCACGCTGCCGGACGTGACGGGGGCGTCGACCGGCGCTTTCAGGCGCGCGCGCAACTCGCGCAGACGCAGGCGTGCTTTCGAATAGGCTTCCGGCTGCGTGGGGTCGGCGTAGATGATGAGGTAGAGCTTGCCGGTCAGGTTGTCGATCACGGCGAGTTCTTCGGTGAGCAGCAACTGGATGTCCGGCAGATTCAGGTCGTCGCGCGGCGCGGTGTGTGCGAGCTTCTTCTCGATGTAGCGCACGGCGTCATAGCCGAAGTAACCGGCGAGGCCACCGCAGAAACGCGGCATGCCCGGGCGCAGCGCCACTTTGAAGCGCGCCTGAAACTGGGTGATGAATTCGAGCGGGTCGCCCTCATGCGTCTCGACGACGGCACCGTCGCGCACGACCTCGGTCTTCGGGCCGAAGCTGCGCAGCAGCGTATGGGCGGACAGGCCGATGAAGGAGTAGCGGCCGAAGCGCTCGCCCCCGACGACTGACTCCAGCAGGAAAGTGTTCGCCCCGCGCCGGTCCCCCAACGCCAGCTTGAGATAAAGCGACAGCGGGGTGTCGAGATCGGCAAAGGCTTCTGCGATCAGCGGGATGCGGTTGAAGCCCTGATTGGCCAGCGATTTGAATTCGAGTTCGGTCATGTTGCACTCTGCCTGCAAGTTTGCCGGCGGGCGGTCCCGCAGAATCGGCGTGGATTGGCGTTGAGAATACCTGAGTCGTGTCGGGGTGGGATGTGCTGACCCACGTCGCGGCGTACCGATCCGCAGCGAACCCGCGCGCGTCGACGATACGACAACGACGGTTCGACGAAAGCTGAGGAAACGATGCGTCTCGACGAATCCGCACGCCGTACGGGACGGCGCGCCGATTGATGACTTCTTGGGAACAACAGCGATGCAAGAAACGGGTTGCCGAAGACGAACTTCGGCGGTCCCGGCCACCCCTTTGGGAAGGGTTCAGCAGGACCAGCGTCGCCAGGGCCAGGCCCCCCGGTCGATCACGCTAAGACTCCGTTTCTTGTTCAGGAACATTGCTTGAATGCAGTGTGGAAGATGACGAATTCAGTTCGCCAGTGCGGACGTCGCTTTGGGCAGAATCGCCCGGGCAGCGCCCAGAATTGAGGCGACTATACCATCCGTGTCGATCGTTTGTATAGATTCGCCATGGTTGTAGCCGTACGGCACCGTGAGCGAGCGGCAGCCCGCAGCGCGCGCGGCCTGCGCGTCGTTACCGGAGTCGCCGACGAGCACCGTTTGTGCGGGTGCGACACCGAACGCTTCACACGCTTTGACGAGCGGCATCGGGTCCGGCTTGCGCTTGGGCCACGAGTCGCCACCGTACACGAGGTCGAACTGATCGCTCAGGCCGTAGTGTGCGAGCAGGTCGACCGCGAAACGATGCTGCTTGTTCGTGATGCAGGCCACCGGCAGACCGGCTTCGCGCAACGCGGCCAGCCCTTCGCGCACTTCGGGATAGAGCACCGTGTTCTCGCCGTTGATCGACGTGTAGACGGCTTCGTACTTGTCTTGCGCACGGTCGAACAGCGCGTCGATGTCCGACTCGGGAAAACGTACGGCAAGCGTCTTGCGCACGAGGTTGGCCGTGCCCTTGCCTACGAACGTCATCAGTCGCTCGACCGGCACCGGTTCGGCGCCGAGGTCGGCGAGCATGGCGTTCAGTGCGACACCGAAGTCGCCTGCGGTGTCGACGAGCGTGCCGTCGAGGTCGATCAGCACCGCGCGGATGCCGTCCAGCTGAAGATGCGGATTCTGGATCATGCGACGCTCGCGAGTTGGGCGCGCATCTGATCGATTACCGCCTTGTAGTCGGGTTTGCCGAAGATGGCCGAACCGGCGACGAACGTGTCCGCGCCTGCCGCCGCGATTTCGGCGATGTTGTCGACCTTCACGCCGCCGTCGATTTCGAGACGGATCTCACGGCCGGTCTCGGCGGTGTACGCGTCGATACGGGCACGCACGGCGCGCAGCTTGTTGAGTGCTTCCGGAATGAACGACTGACCGCCGAAACCGGGGTTGACCGACATGATGAGCACCATGTCCAGGCGATCCATCACGTGGTCGAGGTAATGCAGCGGCGTCCCCGGGTTGAAGACGAGACCGGCCTTGCAGCCGTTATCGCGAATCAGGCTCAGCGTGCGGTCCACGTGTTCCGAGGCTTCCGGGTGGAACGTGATCAGATTGGCACCGGCCTTGGCGAAGTCGGGCACGATGCGGTCGACCGGGCGCACCATCAGATGCACGTCGATGGGCACGTCCACGTGCGGGCGAATGGCTTCGCAGACCATCGGGCCGATCGTCAGGTTGGGAACGTAATGGTTGTCCATCACGTCGAAGTGAATCCAGTCGGCGCCCGCCGCCACGACGTTACGGACTTCTTCGCCCAGCCGGGCAAAGTCGGCGGACAGGATGCTGGGGGCGATACAGAATTGCGTCATGGCAGGGCAGGGGGAAGGCGTCAAAAGCGCTATTTTAAAGCTTTCACATGACGCTTGCCCGTTGCGTGCCGGAGGCCCCGGCCGGAAAGCCTTTCCGTGGCATACGGCGAGCGGACGTTCCGGGGGGCGCTTGGCGGGCGTTCGAAGGGCATTCGAAGGGCGTTTGCTGGTTGCGACCCGCGACGACTTGCCGCAGAATGCCTTGCAAAACGGGACAGCATTTATGTTTTTCGCCTGTCACGCTGCTGGAACCCGCCGCAGTCCCATAAGAGTCAGACCAGAACAACATCAGAGAGCACGCATGCGCTACAGGAACACCCGATGAGCCAGTACGAATTTACCGTCACCGTGCGTCCGCAGTACCTCCCGGAACAGTCGGAACCGGATCGGCGGCAGTTTGCCTTCGCCTACACGATCACCATCCGCAACAGCGGCGAAGTGCCGGCACAGCTGATTTCGCGTCACTGGGTGATTACCGACGGCGACAACAAGGTCCAGGAAGTGAACGGGCTGGGTGTGGTTGGCCATCAGCCGTTCCTCCAGCCGGGTGAACAGTTCGAGTACACGAGCTGGGCGATGGTCGCCACGCCGGTGGGCACCATGCGCGGCGATTATTTCTGTGTGGCGGAAGACGGCACGCGCTTCGAAGCGCCCATCGCGGAATTCGCGCTGACCATGCCGCGTACGCTGCACTGAGCCGGGCATGCGCGCACCGTTGGCGTGGTTCGACAGACTGGCGCGTCAGCGACGGTCGTCGGACCAGTCTTCCTTCTTGAGCGGGTCGCCGGACGCGTCGCGTGGGTCCACGGGGTCCACAGTGTCGCTCGGCATCGGCCGGGTGGCGCGCATCTGGCGAACTCTGCGTCCGGGCGACGGCTTGCGTCGCAGGATCACGATAGCGGCGACGATCACGATCGCCAGCAACACCTCCGGCAACACCAGCAAGGCCGGATATTCATCGAACAGATTACTCATGACGCTCTTCCTGAATGTGTTCGGGCGGTGGCGCGCTGGCCGGGGCCTGGCGCTCGCCGCGTTTGCCGCATTGCTCTATGGTTGTTCGAGTGTGCCTCCGTCGACCCCGTCGCGTCCAGGCGTTCCGCCGTCGAATGTGGCAACGCCCCCGTCCGGTGCAGGTCGCATGCAGGCCGTGACATGGGCCGATGTCGACGGCTGGCAGGACGATTCCCTGATCGGCGCGCGCCTTGCGCTGGCCCAAACCTGCGTGAAGCTGAGCCGTCAGGCGAAGTGGCAACCGGCCTGCCGGGCCTCCGAGCAGCTTGACGATCTCGACGCGGCCTCCGTGCGTCAATTCTTTGAGCAGTACTTTACGCCGTTTCGCATCGCGAACTCCGATGGGACGCAGACGGGCCTGATTACCGGTTACTACGAACCGCTGCTGCACGGCTCGCGCGTGCGCACCGGGGTCTACCAGACGCCGCTCTACAAATGGCCCGCCGGCCGCAAAGCCGGATCGCTTCCCGCCCGCGCCGAACTGATGCGCAGCGGCATGTTGCGCGGTTACGAGCTGGTGTACGTCGATGATCCTATCGAGGCGTTCTTCCTGCAAGTGCAGGGCTCCGGCCAGATCGTGCTCGACGACGGTTCGATCATGCGCGTGGGTTACGGCGGCAACAACGATCAGCCGTACAAGTCGATTGGTCGCTGGCTGATCGATCGCGGCGAGATCACCGCCGCGCAGGCGACGATGCAGGGCATTCGCGCCTGGGCGCGCGCTAACCCGTCGCGCGTCGATGCGTTGCTCGACGTGAACCCGCGTTTCGTCTTCTTCCGCGAGATGCCGAACCACGGCGTGGGCGGCATCGAAGGCCCCATCGGCGCGCTGGGTGTGCCGTTGACGGCAGAGCGCTCCATTGCCGTCGATCCGGCGTCGATCCCGCTGGGTAGCCCCGTGTTCCTGTCGACGACGCGTCCGCCGTTTGGGCCGCAGGCCAATTCGCCGATCAACCGGCTGATGTTCGCGCAGGACACCGGCAGTGCGATCAAGGGCGGCGTTCGTGCGGACTTCTTCTGGGGATTGGGCGACGATGCAGGCGATCTGGCCGGACGCATGCGTCAGAGCGGCAAGATGTGGGTGTTCCTACCGAACCAGTAAGCCGGATCGCTTCCGATAAGTCCGGCAAGTTCCGACGTCCAAGAAAAAGCCCGCGAAGGCCGCGGGCTTTTTTCATGCTGACGAGCGGGTGCTAATGGCTTAGCGCGGGCGCTTGTCCACAACCCGGCGTGCTTTGCCGACGGAGCGCTCGATGCCGCCGACTGGCTTCACGCGCACCGCGCACGACACGCCGATGAGCGTCTTGATGTCGCGCTTGAGTTCACCGCCGGCCGCTTGCAACGCAGCCGCGTCGTCGCATCCGACGGCCGCCTCGACGTCTACCGCCATCGTGTCCATCGGGCCTTCCTTATCCAGAATGATCTGGTAGTGCGGGGAAAGCACCGGCTGACGCAGCAGCAATTCTTCGATCTGCGACGGGAAGACGTTCACGCCGCGAATGATCATCATGTCGTCCGAACGGCCGGTGATCTTCTCCATGCGACGCATCGTGCGCGCCGTACCCGGCAGCAAACGGGTGAGATCGCGCGTGCGGTAACGAATGATCGGCAGCGCTTCCTTCGTGAGCGACGTGAACACCAGTTCGCCGAACTCGCCGTCGGGCAGCACTTCACCCGTCTCCGGATCGATGATTTCGGGATAGAAGTGATCTTCCCAGATGGTCGGACCGTCCTTCGTCTCGGCGCATTCGCACGCCACGCCCGGGCCCATCACTTCCGACAGACCGTAAATGTCGACGGCGTCGATGCCCATGCGCTTTTCGATGGCCGTGCGCATGTCGTTCGTCCACGGCTCTGCGCCGAAGATGCCGATGCGCAGCGACGATTCCGCCGCCACGATGCCCTGACGTTCCAGTTCGTCGGCAATCGCGAGCATGTAGCTCGGCGTCACCATGATGATGTCCGGCTTGAAGTCCTGAATCAGTTGCACTTGCTTCTCGGTCTGACCGCCGCCGAACGGGATCACCGTCAGGCCCGCGCGCTCTGCGCCGTAGTGGGCACCGAGACCGCCCGTGAACAGGCCGTAGCCATAGCTGATGTGCACCTTGTCGCCGCGACGCGCACCGGAGGCGCGAATCGAGCGCGCGACCAGATCGGCCCACGTGCTGATGTCGTTGGCGGTGTAGCCCACGACCGTCGGCTTGCCCGTGGTGCCCGAGGACGCATGCACGCGCGAGACCTGTTCCATCGGAACCGCGAACATGCCGAAGGGATAGCTGTCGCGCAGATCCTGCTTCGTCGTGAACGGGAACTTGGCCAGGTCGGCCAGCGAGGTCAGTTCGTCCGGGTGGACGCCGGCCTCGTCGAACTTCCGGCGATACACCGGTGAATTCTCATAGGCATGCCGCAGCGTCGTCTTCAGTCGGTCGAGCTGAAGGGCGCGCAGTTCGTCGAGGCTCGCTTTCTCGATCGGCTCGAGCGGCAAGGCGGTGGTCATGACTGTCTCCTTGGGGTCTTGCTTCTTACGCTGATACGTTGATTACCTTGCGCGCGCCCGAGCCCGGGTGCGCGTATTACTGAGTATGGCCGGGCCTCGTCAGACGACGCTGCCCTTGATCTGTGCGGACTTGCCGCGGAACATCGCCACCACTTCACCGGCGTTGTTCGTCAAACGAATGTCGTAGATGCCATGACGCCCCGAGAGCACCTGCTCCTGCGCTTCGGCGGTGAGCGTGTCGCCGCCCGAGACCGGCTTGAGGAACTCGATACTGCAACCGGCCGCCACCGTCACGACGTTGTAGCTGTTGCAGGCGAACGCAAACGTCGAATCGGCCAGCGTGAACATCAGGCCGCCGTGGCAGATCGCGTGACCGTTGAGGAATTCGTCGCGAATGCGCATCGTCATACGGGCATAGCCCGGACGCACTTCCTGCAACTCCATGCCCAGCCATTGGCTCGCTCGGTCGGTGCTGTACATCGCTTCGCCCGTAGCGTGGGCGAGTTCTTCCGGCGTCATATCGCTGACGGCTTTGGCGGCGGAGGTTTGGCTCATCGGGGTTCCTCTTGTGTCTCGTCTAATCTTGTTATGTCGTGGTCTCTCGCGCGGCGCGTGTGGTTTTGGCGTTCGGTGTGCGTCGCTGCTTGTTCTGCTTTTCCTTGGTCCTGCGTACCTTCAGCTTGCTTGGTGCTTCGTCTGTGCTTCGTCTGTACTTCGGCGGCGGTCAGC
The DNA here is from genome assembly GCF_024704525.1 of Pandoraea commovens. NCBI lineage: Bacteria > Pseudomonadati > Pseudomonadota > Betaproteobacteria > Burkholderiales > Burkholderiaceae > Pandoraea > Pandoraea commovens. The sequence continues at coordinate 5,339,677 of NZ_CP102780.1, read as the reverse complement.
GGCCTTCGAACTTCGGCGCGCGCTTTTGCAGGAACGCGTTCACGCCTTCCGCATAGTCATACGACGCGCCCAGCGAGCGTTGTCCGTCGCGTTCCAGATCCAGTTGCTGATCGAGCGTGTTGGTTGCCGAGGCGTAGAGCGCTTCCTTGATGGTTGCGAGCGCCTTCGTCGGTTGCGTGGCCAGTTGCGTGGCGAGCTTTTGGGCTTCGGACAACAGCACGTCGTCGTCGACGCAGCGCCAGATCAGGCCCCACTGTTCGGCCTGTTCGGCCGAGAGCTTGTCGCCGAGCATCGCCAGCCCCATCGCGCGGGCCATGCCGATGCGTTGCGGCAGGAACCACGTGCCGCCGGTATCCGGCACAAGGCCGATCTTCACGAACGCCTGCACGAAGTTGACGGAAGCGCTGGCCAGCACGATGTCGCACGCCAGGGCGAGGTTCGCACCTGCACCTGCGGCGATGCCGTTCACCGCAGCAATCACCGGCATCGGCATGGCGCGCAGTTTGCGCACGAGCGGGTTGAAGTTCTCGTCGATCAGCGCGCCGAGGTCGGTCGATGCACCCGGCGTGAAGTCCAGATCCGCCAGATCCTGCCCGGCGCAGAAGCCCCGGCCTGCACCGGTCAGGACAATGGCGCGCGCGCCCTGTGCCTGAGCGGTATCGAGGGCGTCGCGCAATTCCGCATGCATCTGCCGCGTGAAGCTGTTGAGCTTCTCGGGGCGGTTGAGCGTGATCGTGGCGACGTTGTCTTGCAGCGTCAGTTGAATCGTGGCGGTCATCGGGGGCTGTCTCCGGGGCTCTCTATATATAGAAGGGGTATCGCTCAGACGCGCTCGATGGCGATGGCGATGCCCTGACCCACGCCGATGCACATCGTGCACAGCGCGAAGCGACCGCCCGTGCGGTGAAGCTGATACATCGCCGTCGTCACCAGACGCGCGCCCGACGCACCCAGCGGATGGCCCAGTGCGATCGCGCCGCCGTTCGGGTTCACGCGGGCGTCGTCGTCGGCGAGGCCGAGTTGACGCAGCACGGCCAGGCCCTGGCTGGCGAACGCTTCGTTCAGTTCGATGACGTCGAACTGGTCGAGCGTCATGTTCAATTGCTTGAGCAGCTTGACCGTAGCCGGGGCCGGGCCGATGCCCATGATGCGCGGTGCGACACCGGCGGTTGCCATGCCGAGCACGCGGGCACGCGGCGTGAGGCCATGCAGCTTGGCGGCGCTTTCGCTGGCGAGCAGCAGGGCGCACGAGCCGTCGTTCACGCCGGAGGCGTTGCCGGCGGTAACGGTGCCGTCCGCGCGAACCACACCTTTGAGCTTGCCCAGCGCTTCCATGCTCGTGGCGCGCGGATGTTCGTCATGTTCCACGACGATGGCGTCGCCCTTTTTCTGGGCGATCGACACCGGCGTAATTTCCTGTGCGAGCGTGCCGTCGGCTTGCGCGCGCGCGGCCTTCTCCTGGCTACGCAGCGCGAAGCGGTCCTGATCTTCGCGATTGATCTTGAAGTCGTCGGCCACGTTCTCCGCCGTCTCCGGCATCGAGTCGACGCCGTACTGCGCCTTCATCAGCGGGTTGATGAAGCGCCAGCCGATGGTCGTGTCGAAAATGGCGGCCTGACGCGAGAACGCGCTGTCGGCCTTGCCCATCACGAACGGCGCGCGCGTCATCGATTCGACGCCGCCTGCGATCATCAACCCTGCTTCGCCCGCTTTGATGGCGCGCGCGGCGGTGCCGATGGCGTCCATGCCCGAGCCGCACAGGCGGTTGAGCGTTGCGCCCGGCACGTCGATGGGCAACTCGGCAAGCAGCGACGCCATGCGAGCGACGTTGCGGTTGTCTTCACCTGCCTGATTGGCGCAGCCGTAAATGACGTCGTCGATCAGTGTCCAGTCGACGTTCGGGTTGCGCGCCATCAGCGCCTTGAGGGGGATTGCACCGAGGTTGTCGGCGCGAACGTCCTTCAACGCACCGCCGTAACGGCCGATGGGGGTGCGGATCGCGTCGCAGATGAAGGCTTCGGTCATGGTGTCTCGTTCCTGTCTTGGCTTGGGGCGGGAAGATCGGTCGCGGGCGTCTAAGCGCTCAAGCGCAGGGGCCGTGCGACGGTGAGTGACTATGGTAGTGACTTACCGTCGCATTTGCGTGAGGGGTTTCCCGTCCTCTCTATATAGATGTGACTTAACTGGACGTGAATCAGGCAGCGCCCGCTTCGGACTTGGCTGGCACATGGTGACGGCTTTGCACGACGCGGAAACGGTTGGCGACGAAGGCCGCATCGGCCAGGCTGGCGTTTGCTGCCGGGTTGCCGCCCGTGCCGTGGTAGTCCGAGTACGCCGCCGATTGGTTGACGAACACGCCGCCGGTCAGGTTGAGCGACAGGGCGACGCGGCCTTCGATGGCGGCGTCGAGTGCCAGTGCTTCGCCTTCCGGCGTCGTCGTGTAGGCCGCAAGCGTGAGGGCGCCGTGCTGCGCGGCGGTGCGTCCGGCCAGCGCGAAAGCTTGCTCGCTGCTGTCGACGGCGATTACGAACGTGACCGGGCCGAACCATTCGCGGGTGTAGGTGGCTTCGTCGGCGACGTCGAGCGCGACGATCAGCGGCGTGCGCACGCGTGCACCGGCGAAGGCCGGGTGTTCGAGCGTCTGGCTGTCGAGCACCACACGGCCGACCTTGCGGGCTTCGTCGATGCGGGCGATGACGCCTTCGTTCTGGATCGCGCCGAGCAGTTCTACGGCCTTGGCCGGATCGCTGCACGTCTTCTGAACGCTACCGGCAATGGCGGCCACGACTTCATCGAACGAGACCTTGCCGTCCGGCGTCTGGATACCGTCGCGCGGGATGTAGATGTTCTGCGGCGCGGTGCACATCTGGCCCGAGTACAGCGCGAGCGAGAAGCCGATGTTGCGGGCCATGCCCTTGAGGTCGTCCGTCGAGTCGATCACGATCTGGTTCACACCGGCCTTCTCGGTGTAGACCTGCGCCTGACGCGCGTTGACTTCCAGCCAGTCGCCGTTGGCGGTGCTGCCGGTGAAATCGATCACGCGCACTTCGTCGCGCTTCGCGAGTTGCTGGACGATGGCGCCGTCGTTCGGGTTGGTGGCGGCGAGCGTGACGACATCCGGATCGAAACCGGCTTCCTTGAGCACTTCACGCGCGATCTTCACGGTGATGGCGAGCGGCAGGATTGCGCCCGGATGCGGCTTGACGACAACGGCATTGCCGGTCGCGAGGCTGGCGAACAGGCCGGGATAGCCGTTCCATGTCGGGAACGTGCAGCAGCCGAGCACCAGCGCCACGCCGCGCGGCACGACGGTGTAACGCTTTTCCATCGCCAGCGGCGGGTTCTTGCCCTGCGGCTTTTCCCAGTAGGCGTTAGCCGGAATGCGGCGCAGTTCGTCCCATGCGTAGGCCACGGCTTCGAGACCGCGATCCTGCGCGTGCGGGCCACCGGCCTGGAACGCCATCATGAAAGCCTGACCCGTCGTGTGCATCACGGCGTTGGCCATTTCGAAGCTACGTGCGTTCAGGCGTTTGAGGATTTCGAGCGAGACGCCGACCCAGGCGTCCGGCGTGGCGGCGCGCCACGACTTGTGGGCGTCCTTCACGCGGGCGAGCAGGGCGTCGATTTCGAAACCGGGGTAAGTCGTGCCGAGCGCAAAGCCGAACGGCGAAGCTTCCTGGCCGACACTGCCCGTGCTGCCGCGCTGCTCCAGCGGGAAGGCGGCGTTCAGATACTGTTTGAAAGCGGCTTCGCCATCGGCGGCGGCCGTCTCGCCATAAGCACGCGGGCTCGGCATTTCCGTGAACGGGCTCCAGTAACCACGCGTGGCGATGGCCTGAAGGGCGCGATCGAGAGTCTCTTGGTGTTTGGCGAAGAGGGGATGAGTCATGGTTGTGGATCTGTCCGTGTCGGGATGCGGCTGGCGGATTCGCTGTCTTGCGCGCAAGTTCGTGGCTCGCGCGGCAAGACGCAGGGGACGGCACCGGGTCGTCTGACTAATCGTTGTCGTCGATTCGACGTCAACATTAATTAACCGACCGGTTGGTTTGTTAATATAGCACCAAATCTTCCGGGCGTGGCACACGATGATGCCGGGTTTTCCCCGACGGATCCGCGCATGCGAGCTGTGCGGCTGAAGCGGGCGCGCCGAGTGCAGGGCGGGCGGCCGGTTCGCGGGATGCATCGTCGGATGCCGGTGGCTGTCGCTCCCGATTTCTCGGACTTTGTCCCGACATTGGACGACTTGCGGCCTCCGATCTGCGTTGCGGAACGAAAGGTGCGTGCCCGGGGGATCAATGGCATCATGCCTAACCACTGCAGTCGACGCCCCGCGAGCCGCACACCCAGGCCCACGCAGAGCGCCGCAGCGCCGTTGCAAACCGATGGCGCGCCCATCGCCTTATCTGTTTCTGGCGGATGCCCGGGTGTCGAGCCCGAGTCACCGCCGACCCCCGAATCACAAGACGAGACTTTGACTGGAGGAGTAAGAGGATGACGTACGAGAACATTCTGGTGGAGACGCGCGGCCGCGTCGGTCTGATCACGCTGAATCGTCCGAAGGCGCTCAACGCGCTGAACGACGCGCTGATGGACGAACTGGGCGCTGCGCTCACCGCGTTCGATGCCGACGAAGCCATCGGTTGCATGGTGATCACCGGGAGTGAGAAGGCGTTCGCCGCCGGCGCCGATATCGGCATGATGTCCAAGTACACGTTCGCCGACGTCTTCAAGGGCGACTACATCACGCGCAACTGGGAGACGGTGCGCCGTATCCGCAAGCCGGTCATCGCTGCCGTGTCGGGATTCGCGCTCGGCGGCGGGTGCGAACTGGCCATGATGTGTGACTTCATCATCGCTGCGGACAACGCAAAGTTCGGACAACCGGAGATCAAGCTTGGGGTGATTCCGGGCGCGGGCGGTACGCAGCGTCTCACACGCGCCGTGTCGAAGGCCAAGGCCATGGACATGTGCCTGACCGCGCGCTTCATGGATGCCACCGAAGCTGAGCGCGCCGGCCTCGTCTCGCGCATCGTGCCGCTCGATAAGCTGCTCGACGAGGCGATCGGCGCAGCCAACACCATCTGTGAATATTCGCTGCCGGTCGTCATGGCCGCAAAGGAAGCCGTCAACCGCGCTTTCGAGTCGACCCTCGACGAGGGCGTGCAATTCGAGCGCCGCATGTTCCATTCGCTCTTCGCGTTGGAAGACCAGAAGGAAGGCATGGCGGCGTTCGTCGAGAAGCGCAAGCCGGTTTTCAAGCATCGCTGATCTGTTGAGAAAAGCCGGGGCGGCCGCCGTTGGGGAGGTCGTCCTATGATAGTCTGCCGGTTTTTTCAGCAAGGGACGAAACGATGTCGATGAAACGACGTGCATTTGCGCTGGCCTTGGTGGTGGCCTCGGGGCTGCTGTTGAGTGCCTGCGGGAAGAAGGAAGAATCGGCTGCGGGCCGGTCGGTCGGGCCGGACGGCTCGCAACCTGTGTACGTCGTCGGATCGGACGCCGCCTATGCGCCGTTCGAATTCGAAACCGATACCCGGCAGATCGCCGGTTTCGATATCGATGTGATGAAAGCCGTCGCCGATAAGGCGGGCATCTCCATCCGCTTTATCAATACGCCGTTCGAAGGCATCTTCAATTCGCTTGTGCAGGGCGACCGCGACATTCTGATCTCTGCGATCACGATCACGGACGAACGTAGCAAGCAGATGGATTTCTCGAAGCCTTACTTTGAGGCATCGCAGTTGATTGCCGTGCCGGCGAACTCGACCGTGCAGAAGTTCGACGATTTGAAGTCGATGAAGGTCGGCGTGCAGACGGCGACGACGGGCGATGAAGTCGTGCAGAAGCTGATGGGCAAGAACAATCCGTCGGTCAAACGTTTCGAAGGCACGCCGCTGGCGATGAAGGAACTCGAAGCGGGTGGCGTTGATGCGGTGGTCGCAGATAACGGTGTGGTGGTGAACTTCATTGCGAATAATCCGAATGCCAAGCTTCGCACGGTCGCTGACAGCAGCTTCCCGAAGGAGTACTACGGCATTGCGGTGCGTAAGGGCGATGCCGAGCTTCTGGCCAAGATCAACAAGGGTGTCGATGCGATCAAGGCGGACGGTACGTATGACGCCATCTACGAGCGGTACTTCGGTAAGAAATAGCCCCGAAGTCACGTGGCATACAGCGCCGGCAGGCGCTGTATGAAATGAAAAAGCCCCGTCACGACGGGGCTTTTTCGTGGGTTTTCAATTTATTTTCACAAAGTGCTTGCCAGCGTTCCGGGTTTTCACTAATATTCCGTCTCTCGCAACGACAGCGACGCAGCGAAAGCAGCGACGAGGTTGAAGCGACGGGCCGCAAAGCCCGGTGGTTAGTGGTTTTGGAGCTTGTGAGTCGCTACGGCGACGAACGAAGAAAGCGAAAAAAACTGTTGACGACGACGAGAAGCTGCGACATAATCTCACTTCTCTGCTGCTGATGCAGCGACGCAGAAAACGAAGCGACGGCGCGGTAATTAAGCGACGAAGTTAAGTCAGATGCGATTGATCTTTAAAAATTAAACAACCGATAAGTGTGGGCACTCGATGAATGGTGCGTCTGCTTCGGCAGATAAGCTTTAAATTTATTGAGGCTCACATAGTAATAGGTAAGTTAAGTAATTAACTTGTCAGCATACTTTGAGAGCGACCGGTTCTAGTGATTTATCACGAAAAACCGAAAACAGTAACAGGTTTAAACTGAAGAGTTTGATCCTGGCTCAGATTGAACGCTGGCGGCATGCCTTACACATGCAAGTCGAACGGCAGCACGGGTGCTTGCACCTGGTGGCGAGTGGCGAACGGGTGAGTAATATATCGGAACGTACCTTGTAGTGGGGGATAGCTCGGCGAAAGCCGGATTAATACCGCATACGCTCTGAGGAGGAAAGCGGGGGACCTTCGGGCCTCGCGCTACAAGAGCGGCCGATATCAGATTAGCTAGTTGGTGGGGTAAAAGCTTACCAAGGCGACGATCTGTAGCTGGTCTGAGAGGACGACCAGCCACACTGGGACTGAGACACGGCCCAGACTCCTACGGGAGGCAGCAGTGGGGAATTTTGGACAATGGGCGAAAGCCTGATCCAGCAATGCCGCGTGTGTGAAGAAGGCCTTCGGGTTGTAAAGCACTTTTGTCCGGAAAGAAATCCTCTGGGTTAATACCTCGGGGGGATGACGGTACCGGAAGAATAAGCACCGGCTAACTACGTGCCAGCAGCCGCGGTAATACGTAGGGTGCAAGCGTTAATCGGAATTACTGGGCGTAAAGCGTGCGCAGGCGGTTTTGTAAGACGGATGTGAAATCCCCGGGCTCAACCTGGGAACTGCATTCGTGACTGCAAGGCTAGAGTATGGCAGAGGGGGGTAGAATTCCACGTGTAGCAGTGAAATGCGTAGAGATGTGGAGGAATACCGATGGCGAAGGCAGCCCCCTGGGCCAATACTGACGCTCATGCACGAAAGCGTGGGGAGCAAACAGGATTAGATACCCTGGTAGTCCACGCCCTAAACGATGTCAACTAGTTGTTGGGGATTCATTTCCTTAGTAACGTAGCTAACGCGTGAAGTTGACCGCCTGGGGAGTACGGTCGCAAGATTAAAACTCAAAGGAATTGACGGGGACCCGCACAAGCGGTGGATGATGTGGATTAATTCGATGCAACGCGAAAAACCTTACCTACCCTTGACATGTACGGAAGTCTGCTGAGAGGCGGATGTGCTCGAAAGAGAACCGTAACACAGGTGCTGCATGGCTGTCGTCAGCTCGTGTCGTGAGATGTTGGGTTAAGTCCCGCAACGAGCGCAACCCTTGTCCTTAGTTGCTACGCAAGAGCACTCTAAGGAGACTGCCGGTGACAAACCGGAGGAAGGTGGGGATGACGTCAAGTCCTCATGGCCCTTATGGGTAGGGCTTCACACGTCATACAATGGTCGGTACAGAGGGCTGCCAAACCGCGAGGTGGAGCTAACCCCAGAAAACCGATCGTAGTCCGGATCGCAGTCTGCAACTCGACTGCGTGAAGCTGGAATCGCTAGTAATCGCGGATCAGCATGTCGCGGTGAATACGTTCCCGGGTCTTGTACACACCGCCCGTCACACCATGGGAGTGGGTTTTGCCAGAAGTAGGTAGCCTAACCGTAAGGAGGGCGCTTACCACGGCAGGATTCATGACTGGGGTGAAGTCGTAACAAGGTAGCCGTAGGGGAACCTGCGGCTGGATCACCTCCTTTCTAGAGCATGCACTGGAAGTTGAGTGTTCACGCTTATCGGTTGTTGACTGCGTAGATCTAAGTCGGGTCTATAGCTCAGTTGGTTAGAGCACCGTCTTGATAAGGCGGGGGTCGATGGTTCGAGTCCATCTAGACCCACCAAGCTTTTTAACCACTGTTCGATAGACTCAAGTGGTGGTAAGTCGGCTTGATTGGGGGATTAGCTCAGCTGGGAGAGCACCTGCTTTGCAAGCAGGGGGTCGTCGGTTCGATCCCGTCATCCTCCACCAAAAACCTTAGATCGCATCGATGTCAGTCAAAAGCGCTTTACGTCTGTAGTAAATCCCCTGTGATGAATTACAAGCAAAGTGAATGCTTTTGAATGACAGCAATGTCATGCAGTTTATGTTCTTTAACAATTTGGAAGAAGAAGTAGTACAACGGAAGCGCGTTAGAGATGGCGCGTGGAAATTGTACGGGTTGTGATTGTATCAACCAGTATTTAAGTGATCGAAAGATGACTTGGAATACGGCACAACGCTAATACTCAACCTATGAAGAATGTGTCGAAAGACGCACTCGTTATAGGGTCAAGCGAATAAGTGCATGTGGTGGATGCCTTGGCGATTACAGGCGATGAAGGACGCGATAGCCTGCGAAAAGTTGTGGGGAGCTGGCAAATAAGCATTGATCCACAAATGTCCGAATGGGGAAACCCGGCCTTTTAGGTCATCCTAGACTGAATACATAGGTCTAGCGAAGCGAACGCGGCGAACTGAAACATCTAAGTAGCTGCAGGAAAAGAAATCAACCGAGATTCCCAAAGTAGTGGCGAGCGAAATGGGACCAGCCTTCAAGATTTAGCACCGGTGTTATCAAAACGGAATGGAAAGTCCGGCCATAGTGGGTGATAGCCCCGTATGAGAAAACCCTGGTGTGGAACTAAGCTTGAGAAAAGTAGGGCGGGACACGTGAAATCCTGTCTGAAGATGGGGGGACCATCCTCCAAGGCTAAATACTCGTAATCGACCGATAGTGAACCAGTACCGTGAGGGAAAGGCGAAAAGAACCCCGGGAGGGGAGTGAAATAGATCCTGAAACCGCATGCATACAAACAGTCGGAGCCTCGTAAGGGGTGACGGCGTACCTTTTGTATAATGGGTCAGCGACTTACATTCAGTGGCGAGCTTAACCGAATAGGGAAGGCGTAGCGAAAGCGAGTCCGAATAGGGCGTTCAGTCGCTGGGTGTAGACCCGAAACCAAGTGATCTATCCATGGCCAGGTTGAAGGTGCGGTAACACGTACTGGAGGACCGAACCCACTAACGTTGAAAAGTTAGGGGATGAGCTGTGGATAGGGGTGAAAGGCTAAACAAACTTGGAAATAGCTGGTTCTCTCCGAAAACTATTTAGGTAGTGCCTCGTGTATCACCTTCGGGGGTAGAGCACTGTCATGGTTGAGGGGTCCATTGCGGATTACCTCGCCATAGCAAACTCCGAATACCGAAGAGTGCAATCACGGGAGACAGACATCGGGTGCTAACGTCCGGTGTCAAGAGGGAAACAACCCAGACCGCCAGCTAAGGTCCCTAAATATTGCTAAGTGGGAAACGAAGTGGGAAGGCTAAAACAGTCAGGAGGTTGGCTTAGAAGCAGCCACCCTTTAAAGAAAGCGTAATAGCTCACTGATCGAGTCGTCCTGCGCGGAAGATGTAACGGGGCTAAGCAATATACCGAAGCTGCGGATGCGAGCTTGCTCGCATGGTAGGAGAGCGTTCTGTAAGCCTGTGAAGGTGTCTTGTAAAGGATGCTGGAGGTATCAGAAGTGCGAATGCTGACATGAGTAGCGATAAAGGGGGTGAAAGGCCCCCTCGCCGTAAGCCCAAGGTTTCCTACGCAACGTTCATCGGCGTAGGGTGAGTCGGCCCCTAAGGCGAGGCAGAGATGCGTAGCTGATGGGAAGCAGGTTAATATTCCTGCACCGTCGTATGATGCGATGGGGGGACGGATCGCGGAAGGTTGTCCGGGTGTTGGAAGTCCCGGTCCCTGCAGTGGAGAAGGCGCTTAGGCAAATCCGGGCGCGTAATTCAAGGCTGTGGGGCGAGCGAACTTGTTCGCGAAGCAATTGGAAGTGGTTCCAAGAAAAGCCTCTAAGCTTCAGTCATACGAGACCGTACCGCAAACCGACACAGGTGGGCGAGATGAGTATTCTAAGGCGCTTGAGAGAACTCGGGAGAAGGAACTCGGCAAATTGGTACCGTAACTTCGGGATAAGGTACGCCCTTGTAGCTTAACTGGCCTGCGCCAGAAGGGTGAAGGGGTTGCAATAAACTGGTGGCTGCGACTGTTTAATAAAAACACAGCACTCTGCAAACACGAAAGTGGACGTATAGGGTGTGACGCCTGCCCGGTGCCGGAAGATTAAATGATGGGGTGCAAGCTCTTGATTGAAGTCCCGGTAAACGGCGGCCGTAACTATAACGGTCCTAAGGTAGCGAAATTCCTTGTCGGGTAAGTTCCGACCTGCACGAATGGCGTAACGATGGCCACACTGTCTCCTCCCGAGACTCAGCGAAGTTGAAGTGTTTGTGATGATGCAATCTACCCGCGGCTAGACGGAAAGACCCCATGAACCTTTACTGTAGCTTTGCATTGGACTTTGAACCGGTCTGTGTAGGATAGGTGGGAGGCTTTGAAGCAGGAACGCTAGTTTCTGTGGAGCCGTCCTTGAAATACCACCCTGGCTTGTTTGAGGTTCTAACCTAGGTCCGTAATCCGGATCGGGGACAGTGCATGGTAGGCAGTTTGACTGGGGCGGTCTCCTCCCAAAGTGTAACGGAGGAGTACGAAGGTACGCTAGGTACGGTCGGAAATCGTGCTGATAGTGCAATGGCAAAAGCGTGCTTAACTGCGAGACTGACAAGTCGAGCAGGTGCGAAAGCAGGTCATAGTGATCCGGTGGTTCTGTATGGAAGGGCCATCGCTCAACGGATAAAAGGTACTCTGGGGATAACAGGCTGATACCGCCCAAGAGTTCATATCGACGGCGGTGTTTGGCACCTCGATGTCGGCTCATCTCATCCTGGGGCTGTAGCCGGTCCCAAGGGTATGGCTGTTCGCCATTTAAAGAGGTACGTGAGCTGGGTTTAAAACGTCGTGAGACAGTTTGGTCCCTATCTGCCGTGGGCGTTGGAAGTTTGAAGGGGGCTGCTCCTAGTACGAGAGGACCGGAGTGGACGAACCTCTGGTGTACCGGTTGTCACGCCAGTGGCATCGCCGGGTAGCTATGTTCGGAAGAGATAACCGCTGAAAGCATCTAAGCGGGAAACTCGCCTTAAGATGAGACTTCCCTAGGAACTCGATTCCTTTGAAGGGTCGTTCAAGACCAGGACGTTGATAGGTCAGGTGTGGAAGCGCAGTAATGCGTTAAGCTAACTGATACTAATTGCCCGTAAGGCTTGATCCTATAACCAGTGTGTTTTTCCTGGTGTGAGTATCGCAATGTGCCGATACAACTCACAACCCACAATAGTTGTTGTACTACGCTTCTTCCGAATTGGTTTTGTTGACCTCAGGTCAGCGGAACATACAAGTTAAGCCTGATGACCATAGCGAGTTGGAACCACCCCTTCCCATCCCGAACAGGACCGTGAAACGACTCCACGCCGATGATAGTGCGGATACCCGTGTGAAAGTAGGTAATCGTCAGGCTCCCCTTAAAAACCCCTTGCTACAAACGTAGCAAGGGGTTTTTGCTTTGCGTTGACGCTTTGTGCATTACTGCGTTGTTGTAACGTCAGCACGAAGTGAAATTCCGGGTAGATCGTCGCGCATTTCTCGCTTAGCATTCGGCCACGGGGTTGGAAGTTCGGGGAGTAAAACGGGTGGTCGATCAGAATAGAACTAAGCATTACGCGCGGTGGCAGGTCGGGTTGGCGAGTTTGGGTGCTGCCATCACGATTGGCGGTATCGGTGGATGTGCGTCGCACGATGCAGCGATGGCGCACGTTTCAGGCTCGACTGCGTTGTCACATCGTGAAGAGATCGCATCGCTCTCCGCGGCCGTCGATCCTGAAGGGCTTCCTCCGCACTGGGAAACATATCTTGTCACCCGTAATAAGCGTCTGACGCACTACGAGCAAACCACGGATAGCGAAGGAATCGCAGTGATTCGAGCGACCGTTGACGGGTCGGCTTCCGGCATTGCGCAGAAGCTCGATATTCCCGTGTATCCCGGTGCGAAACTGACGTGGCGTTGGCGAACAGACGCCATGCCGGTCAATGCGGATATACGTACGAAGCGATACGATGACGCGCCGCTGCGCATTGCGCTCGCTTTCGACGGAGACGCAGGCAAACTCTCCATGCAAGATCACATGCACCGTGAGCTGGCCCGAATGGTCAGCGGCAGGGAGTTGCCATTTGCGACGCTGATGTACACGTGGGGTGACGACAAGCTCGCCGTGAATGACGTGGTGCCCAATCCGTACACCGGCCGTATCCGTTCGGTTGTCGTTGAGCGTGGCACGAGCAACCTCGGCCAATGGCTGACGTATTCCCGCGATATCGCGAAGGATTATGAAAAGGCGTTTGGCGAACCGCCGGGCCGTTTGATCGGTATCGCCATCATGAGCGACGGCGATAATACGCAGTCCAAGTTCACTGCGTGGTACGGTGATATCCACTTGGACGCAGATGGTATTCCGACGACGACAGCAGCAAAATAGCAGCTGATAGCACCATCAAAAGCAAAAAAGCCAGCAAATCACATTGCTGGCTTTTTGTTGGGCGCTGAGACATCAGCGTCGCTTACTCACTTATTGCGCTCGAAATACGTCTCGACCAGCTTGACCCAATAGGTGCCACCGAGCGGCAGCAGATCATCGTTGAAATCATAGCTGGCGTTGTGGAGGTTGCAAGGACCGAGGCCGTGACCGCTATCCCGGTGCGTTCCGTCACCATTCCCGATGAAAACGTAGGCACCCGGCTTCTCGAGCAGCATGAACGAGAAATCTTCCGCGCCCATCGTGGGCTCGACCTTGTCATTGACGTTCTCGTCCCCCACCACTTGCCGCATCACATCGGCGCATAGCGCAGCCATGCCCGGCTCATTAATGGTCGGCGGGTAGTTGCGGTGAAACTCGATTTCGGCTGTGCAACCGAGCCCCTTGGCCACAAACTCGGAAATCTCGCGAAGCCGTGTCTCAATCAGGTCGAGGACCTCGATAGAGAACGTGCGAATCGTGCCGCCAAGCCATGCCAGATCAGGGACAACGTTCGTCGTATCGCCAGCGTGGATTTGAGTGATCGAGAGCACTGCTGCGTCAATCGGACGCTTATTGCGGGTGATGATGCTCTGCAGCGCTTGAGCGACCTGGACAGTAGCAATCACCGGATCGATCCCCGCGTTCGGAATACCGGCATGCGTACCCTTACCGCGAATCGAAATCTTGAATTCGTTGCTCGATGCCATCATCGGCCCAGGCGTGACGGCGAAGGTCCCCGTCGGTACGCCCGGCCAGTTGTGCATACCGAACACCGCTTGCATCGGGAAACGTTCGAACAGCCCGTCCTTGATCATCTCCCGTGCACCACCGCCACCTTCTTCCGCGGGCTGGAAAATCAGGTAGACCGTGCCATCGAAATTTCGGTGCTTCTGCAGATATTGCGCTGCAGCAAGCAGCATGGCGGTGTGCCCGTCATGCCCGCAGGCGTGCATCTTCCCTTCATGCTGAGAGGCATGCTCGAAGGTATTGGCTTCGTGAATCGGGAGGGCGTCCATGTCGGCGCGCAGACCGATCGCGCGGTCGCTGCTGCCATTCTTGATGATGCCAACGAGACCTGTCTTGCCGAGGCCCCGATGAATCGGGATGCCCCATTGGGTCAACGTGTCGGCGACAACGTCGGAGGTGCGTTTCTCTTCGAAGCACAGCTCGGGGTGCGCGTGGATGTCACGTCGGATAGTCTGGATTTCGCCGCGAGCGGCGTCGATTTCTGGAATGAGCTTCATGACGGGGGTTTCCTGCGGAGCGCAATGGCTCATCTTACCCCTAATGGGCAGGTCTGGCACCTCGCTCGGAAATGTCCGAACGAGCGGTCGGACACGCCTGAAAAAAGTCGCGAATGCCCGTGCGGCGGGGCAGCCCGCGGGCGAACGTAATACAATATCGCCAGCGCGCCAATGTCCCCGAGCGCAGAAATTTGGTAGAGAGAGGAGTAGTTTGATGACGACCAATACCCACGTCGTTCGGGCCGCATGCCCGCATGACTGTCCCGATACGTGCGCACTGCACGTGACGGTGGAGAACGGCGTCGCGATTAAGGTCCAGGGAGATGCGGACCATCCGACGACCAAGGGCGTCCTGTGCACGAAAGTCTCTCGTTACACTGAACGAACTTATCACCCGGATCGTCTGCTGCACCCGCTCAAGCGCGTTGGGCCGAAGGGCAGCGGCGAGTTCATGCGGGTGAGCTGGGACGAAGCGCTCGATGAAATTGCCGCCCGCCTTGGCGTCATTGCGGCCCGAGAGCCCGAAGCGATCCTGCCCTACAGCTACGCCGGTACGATGGGCTTCGTGCAGGGCGAGTCGATGGCCGCACGTTTCTTCAACAAGATCGGTGCATCCGATCTCGATCGCACTATCTGCGCGAGCGCGGGGGCCGCAGGGCTTCGATATACGTATGGCGCTGGCGTTGGCATGCATGTCGAGCATTTCGTCGATAGCAAACTTATCCTCATCTGGGGGAGTAATCCCATCACGTCGAGCGTGCACTTCTGGGCCATTGCGCAGGAAGCCAAGCGACGGGGTGCCAAGCTGATTGCCATCGATCCCTACCGGTCCCTCACCGCTGAGAAGTGCCATCAGCACATCGCACTGCTGCCGGGCACCGATGCGGCGTTGGCGCTGGGCATGATGCACGTGCTGATTGCGGAAGATCTGGTCGATCACGAGTACATCGCACGTCACACGGTCGGTTACAGCGAGCTCAAGGATCGCGTACGTCGCTACACGCCGGCGCGTGTCGCCGAGATTTGCGGCATTCCCGAAGAAACGGTGACGACGCTGGCTCGTGAGTACGCCAGTGCGAAGCCTGCCGCCATTCGTCTCAACTACGGCATGCAGCGCGCGAAGGGCGGTGGTCAGGCAACGCGTGCAGTGGCCTGTCTCCCGGCGCTGATCGGTGCTTGGCGAGACCCGGCTGGTGGGCTGCTGATGTCTACGTCCGGCTATGCGCCGGTGGATGCGGTGGCGCAGGCACGTCCCGATCTGCGGGCGCGTCAGGACAAACCGGCGCGCATCGTCAATATGAGCGCCATCGGTGACGCGTTGTGTCATCCGGGCGACGACGTTTTCGGCCCGAAGATCGAGGCACTGGTGGTGTACAACAGCAACCCGGTGGCCGTTGCGCCTGAGTCGAGCAAGGTGGCGGCTGGCTTCGGACGTGAAGATCTCTTTACTGTCGTACTCGAACACTTCCAGACGGACACGGCAGACTACGCCGACTTCGTGTTGCCAGCGACCACGCAGCTCGAGCATCTGGACATTCACAAGGCGTACGGGCACACGTATCTGCTCGCGAATAACCCGGCCATCGCGCCGCTCGGCGAGTCGAAACCGAACTCGGAGATTTTCCGTCTGCTGGCTAAGCGGATGGGATGGCAGGAGTCGTGTTTTTCCGACACCGACGACCAATTGGCGGAGCAATCGATTCGCTGGAGCGATGCTCGCATGGCTGGCAGTGACTGGGCGACGCTCAAACGTGATGGGTGGATTCGCTACGATCTGCCTGAGGCACCTTTTGCGAACGGTCAGTTTTATACGCCGTCCGGCAAATGCGAGTTCTACTCCGAACGCATGCGTGAAGAAGGATTCGATCCGCTACCGGATTGGGTGCCGCCGTACGAATCGGTCGCCAGCAATCCGGAGTTGGCCGAGCGTTATCCGCTGGCCATGATTTCGCCGCCGGCGCGCAACTTTCTGAATTCCAGCTTCGTTAACGTCGACAGTCTTCGGGCTTCGGTCGGAGAGCCCACGTTGGATATTCACCCGGAAGACGCTGCGCCACGGGGCATTTCGGATGGTGCGAACGTGCGCATTTTCAACGACCGGGGCACGCTGAGTGCCAAGGCTCGGGTCACGGAGAAAGCGCGAGAGGGCGTTGTCGTCGGACTATCGATCTGGTGGAAGAAGCTCGCACCGGACGGAAAGAACGCCAACGAAGTCACTAGCCAGCAACTCACCGATCTTGGCCGGGCACCGACGTTTTACGATTGCCTGGTCGACGTCGCACCGGTCTGACGGCGACGACGTTCCATAAGCCCGTCCTAAGCCGGTTCCGAGTCCCTTTCGAATCAACAGCCTGGAGTCTAGCAATGCCGATCTTGCTTGCGACGCTCCTGCGGTGGGGCCCCCGGGGCGCGGGACTCGCCGTGACGATAGCCCTCGCGATTGGGCTTTCCGGCTGCGCGCAGGTCGGCTACTACGCGCAGTCGATCAACGGCCACTTCACGGTCTTACATGAAGCGCAGCCGGTGAGTGATTTGCTGGCCGATCCGTCTATCGATCCGCGTTTGCGCACGCGGCTGATCGAGGCAGAGCAAATTCGCAGCTACGCTGTCTCGGCACTCGGTGAACCGGATAACGGCAGCTATCGAAGCTATGCCGATCTCAAGCGGCCATTCGTTGTGTACAACGTTTTCGCTGCGCCGACCCTGTCCCTGAAGCTTCACGAGTCGTGCCTGTTGGTCGTCGGTTGCGTCGAGTACCGTGGCTATTACTCGCGCGAGTCCGCCGAAGCATACGCGGCCGAACTCCACCGGGATGGATGGGAGACGTTCGTCGCGGGAATCCCTGCCTATTCGACGCTAGGCTACTTTGACGATCCGCTGCTCAACACCTTCATCTACCTCCCGCGGGCGGAAGTCGCGCGCATGATCTTCCACGAGCTCGCGCATCAGATCCTGTTCGTGAGGGGAGACACAGCGTTTAACGAGTCCTTCGCTGTGACAGTCGAGACGGTGGGTGTTCGGCGCTGGCTCGCCGCACACCCCGACGCGGCGATGGAGTACGACCGTTACGATGCGCATCGTCGCCAGTTCCGCAAATTGGTCGATGGGTATCGAAAACGACTCGAAGCCGTGTATGACAGTTCGGAAACGGACGCGGCAAAGGTGGCGAGCAAGGATGCCCTGTTCGATCGCATGCGTGCGGATTACGACGCGCTGAAGACGTCCTGGGGCGGTTACAAGGGATTCGATCTATGGTTTGCCACGGATCTGAACAACGCCAAGATCGGATCGTTCGCGACCTATAACCAGTGGGTGCCAGCGTTTATGGCGCTGCTGGCGCAAGAGCATGACGACCTGCCAAGGTTCTATGCGGCGGTCAAAGCCATGTCAAAACGGCCGGAAGCTGAACGAAATGCGACGCTCGCCGCATTGGACAGTACGCCAGCGGCCGCCACCGCCCGAGCGCTACTGGACGCGCCGATGCAGGCTGTGCGGTGATCTGTGCGCGAAATGCATTCGCGGTACTTCGCTATCGCTACGAAATGACCGACTTTAAATCCCCGAGCAGCAGATAGAGCTGCTGCCGCTGATCTTCCGGCAAGGCGCCCAGGCGTTGCTCGATCCATTGTTCGTGAGCGCGGGCCATATTGGAGAAGGCTTTCTTTCCACGGGCCGTCAGTTTGATCAGAAACGCGCGGCGGTCATTCACGACGGTCTCGCGCGTCACCCAGCCTTCTTTCTCCAACTGATCGGTGATGCCGGTCACGTTGCCGCCAGTCACCATCATTCGCTTACTGAGCTCTCCCATCTTCAGTCCTTCCGGGTGACGATCGAGCTGCGCAAGCAAATCGAAGCGCGGAAGCGTGCAGTCAAACTCCTGACGAAGGCGTGAGCGGATGTCCGTTTCGATCAGGTTGGCGCAGGTGAGCAGCCGCAGCCAAAGCCGCAGCGCGTCGTGCTCGCGATCGTGGGCTCGCGTTTCGAGATCGAGAGAATCGGAGTCGGCGAGGCTCATGGTCGATGGCGGAAAATTTACAGTATGGAAATTTTAGGTTTGAAATAATCGCCGGGTCAAGATAGGGCGGTTACGAGGCTTGGGCGATTGCACCGAAGGGCGGATGCTTTGTGCCGCTGACGCATAAAAAAAGGGCACCCGAAGGTGCCCTTTCGCCAAAGCCTAAGTGACAGAAACTGTCAGCTTAGAACTTGTGACGCACGCCAGCCGTAACGGCGAACTGGTTCGTGCTGTTCGAGAAGCCCAGGCCGTTCAACGATGCGCCGCCAGGAGCGTCGTTGTTGGCGTGTTGCCACAGACCAACCAGGTACGTGTCCGTGCGCTTCGACAGGAAGTAGTCGACGCCCAGGTTGACTTGGTGGTACTTCGGCGACACGCTGCTGCCCGTCAGGTTAAGCGTCGACCACGTGTACGTGTACGAAGCGCCCAGTTGCAGTGCCGGGGTCAGCATGTACTTGGCGTTCAGTTCGGCGTTGTCGAACTTCCAGCTGCCGCCACCAACGTATTGGTACACGCTGTGTGCGTAGACCAGACCCAGCGTGGCCGGACCGAAGGCGTACGAACCGCCTGCCGATGCGATCCATGCCTTGTCGCTGGCAACCAGGCCGCCGAGCGTCATCGGGGTCGTTGCATCGCCACCGTTGTTGATCACGCCGGTCGAGTTAGCAGCCGGTGCGCTCAGCATCAAGTAACCAGCACCGAACGACACCGGGCCGTTAGCGTAGCCCAGACCGAACGAGTAAGCACGGTTGTTGGCGAAGCCCGAACCCGTCGAACCGTTGTTAGCCGAGTTCGAGAAGCCATACATACCGCCGGCGCTGAAGCCAGCGTAGTTGATCGTCGTGTACTTGACCGAGTTGTTGACGCGGAACGAGTTGTTCAGGTTGTCGTTGTCGAACGGGTGAGCGCCCGCGAACGTCGCCCATTGGCTACCCGAAGCGTACGGGCCAACGAAGTCAACCACGGAGTCGTACTGACGACCGATGGTGAACGTACCAGCCGTTGCGCTGCTCAGACCAACGTAGGCTTGACGACCGAACATACGGCTGTTCTGGCCCAGCGTGCCCGAACCCAGGTTGAAGCCGTTTTCCAAGACGAAGATCGCCTTCAGGCCGCCACCGAGGTCTTCAGCACCCTTCAGGCCCCAACGCGAACCTTGCAGGTTGCCGTTGGCGAACTGGAAGTTGTGGTTCGTGGTACCCGTGCCAGCCAGGTTGCCACCAGTCTTGCTGACGTACTGCAGGCCAGCGTCGATGATACCGTACAGGGTCACGCTGCTTTGAGCGTGAGCAGCGCCAGCGAATGCGCCGAGCACACCCAGAGCGAGAAGCGACTTTTTCATTGAGTGATCTCCAAAGGATTGTGAGATTTGTTTAACAAGGTCACTAGTGATAACGTCCTTGCTAATCAACTTCGCGAGAAGTTGGACGTAATGTAACAAATTCACTTTAGGCGGCAAAGGAAAAGGCCGGTTTTACGCGGGTTCGCGGCGGGTTTTGTTTCGTTTACGCAACATCGTGGAAACCGGCATCTGGCGGGGATTTCGCGCGTTTGCGCCCGCGCAAGGCGCGCCGGATAAAGGGGCGTATCATTGGCCGCGGGCGTGAAATTATCGTCCTGCGTTCCGCATTGTGAAAGATTTAAGTGAGTTGAAAGTACGATGTTCTCCGACAGTCTGATTTCCGAACTTGACCGTGGTCTGCGTGCCATCGCAGGCGTCACGCAAGCGTCCCGTCCGACTCCCGTCCCAGTCCAATCCGAAAATAGCGACGCCCCCGTAGGCGACGACGCATTGACGTCCCAAGAGCGGCGCCACGTTGCAGGCCTCATGCGCGTGAACCATGTCGGTGAGGTTTGTGCGCAAGCGCTGTATCAGGCACAGAAGCTGGCGACGAAGCGCCCCGAGTTGCGCACGGCGTTCGAGCACGCGGGCAAGGAAGAAGAGGATCACCTCGCATGGACGGCGCACCGTCTCTCGGAGCTCGGCTCGCGTCCCAGTCTGCTTAATCCGCTGTGGTACGCGGGCGCTTTTGCCATCGGCTTCGTCGCCGGGAAGTGCGGCGACGAGGTGAGTCTCGGCTTTATGTCCGAGACCGAGCGTCAGGTCGAGCATCATCTGGACAGCCATCTCGATGACTTGCCTGCGCACGACCTGCGCTCGCGAGCCATCGTCGATCAGATGCGTCTGGACGAGATCGAGCACGGGCAGGCCGCGCGTGACGCCGGTGGCATTGAGCTGCCAGCGCCGGTCCAACGCGTCATGCGCGCAGCGGCAAAGGTCATGACGACGACGGCCTACTATATATAGAGCGTACGCAAGAACTCCCCGAAAGACCCCCTGCCTCCTGCATCGATCCCCTTCGTGTAAGTGCGTGCCGGCCGGTTTTCCACGGTGTCGGCACGGCGTGAGCGCGCACTACGCCGTATCGACAGTACCGACGGGCCTCGCGCGAAGTGATGCTCAAAATATGAGGTTCCACTTTCACTATCGCACTTATGTCTTTAATTTTCCTGACAAAATTCCGTTTTCCAACTTTAGGAAAGTGAGCTAAGTCATTGTTCTGACTACCAAATTCCCTCTGAAAAATGGGCGAAACGCTTGACCGCCCATACACTCTCCTCTAAAGTGGGAAATAGTGTGAGAAAGTGTATTTTTGTGTGGTGTAGAGCACAAAATCTTTCTCTTTCGGCATGACGGGCAGGCAGACGAAACCTCACGGGAGCGCATGTGTTTCAGGGAGCCTCGGCACTTTCACTGGATGCAAAGGGACGGATGTCGATTCCGGCCCGGCACCGTGACGTGCTTCAGGGCGACGCTGAAGGCAAGGTGACGATCACCAAGCACCCGGATGGATGTCTGCTGCTGTTCCCGCGTCCCGAATGGGAGATCTTCCGCGGCAAGATCGCCGCACTGCCGATGGACGCGCACTGGTGGCGACGCATCTTCCTGGGCAACGCAGCCGACGTCGAGATGGATTCGGCGGGCCGTGTCCTGGTGGCGCCCGAATTGCGCGCCGCCGCGGGCATGGACAAGGAAGTCATGCTGCTGGGCATGGGCAGTCATTTCGAACTCTGGGATGCCGCGACGTATGCCGCCAAGGAACAGGCGGCGATGGCGCAGGGCATGCCGGAAGCACTGAAGAACTTCACTTTTTGACAGATCAGGTGGTCCGACGAGCATGGCGCACGCGGTGGAAACGGTAATGCAGCACCGCACGGTCCTGCTAGAGGAGGCCGTGGATGCCTTGCTGTGGCGCGACGATGGCGTCTACGTCGACGGCACGTTCGGCCGCGGCGGGCACAGTCGCAGGCTGCTCGAGCGGCTGGGTGCCCAGGGGAGGCTGATCGCATTCGACAAGGATCCCCAAGCGATCGCGGAGGCGGCAAAGATTGCCGATCCGCGATTTTCGATTGAGCACGAGAGCTTCGCGACGTTGCGCGAGGCGCTAGCCCGGCGCGGTATCGACAAGGTGTCGGGCGTTTTGCTGGACCTGGGCGTGTCGTCGCCGCAAATCGACGACCCGGCGCGCGGATTCAGTTTTCGGGCCGACGGTCCGCTCGATATGCGCATGGATCCCACGCGCGGCGAGTCGGCTGCCGATTGGCTGGCCCGGGCAACGCTGGAAGAAATGACGGAGGTCATCAAGGACTATGGGGAAGAACGGTTTGCTTTTCAGATTGCAAAGGCGCTTGTTGCTCGCCGGGCAGACGCCGACCGCCTCGGGCCTCTCGTCAGTACACGCGAGCTTGCCGCGATCGTGGCGGGCGCCGTCAAAACCCGTGAGAAGGGCAAGGACCCGGCAACACGTACCTTTCAGGCTCTACGGATTCACGTCAATCAAGAGCTTGCGGACTTGCAGATAGCACTGGATGTGGCGGCCGATGTCCTCGAAACGGGAGGCAGACTCGTGGCGATCAGCTTTCATTCACTGGAAGACCGGATCGTGAAGCGCTTCATGCAGGCTCGCTCAAGCGCGCCGGCGGTGGATCGCCGCGTGCCGCTGCGCGCTCACGAAATTCCAGAGCCGCCTTTCAAAGCCCGCCGCAAGATCAAGCCGTCCGCCGCCGAGGTGGAGGCGAACGCTCGTTCGCGCTCGGCGATCATGCGGGTCATGGAGCGGGTGTCGACATGAGCCGGCTCAATATCCTCCTGCTCGCAGTGCTGATCGGCTGCGCCCTTTCCCTGATCAATGCGCAATACCGTGCGCGCGGCACGTTCGTCGAACTGAACCGCGAGCAGGCGCTCGAGCATCAATTGTTGCAGGACTGGGACCGTCTCCAGTATGAGCAGAGCGCGCAGAGCAAGAGCGCCCGTATCGAGAGCGTCGCGCGCAGCGACCTGAAGATGCAGGCTGTCTCGCCCGGCCGCACGCAATATCTGTCCGCACCCGCCGGAAGCACGGGCGCGATGGTGGACGTGCCGGTGCCGACCGCAAGCGCCGCGTCCGCCCCTGCAAGCGGAGGCAAACGATGATTCGCCGCAAGGACGCTAAGGCCAAGACCAAGGATGTGCAGTTCTCTGCCAGCCCGGTCCTGTCCGTGCGTCTGCCGATGTGGCGCTCGAAGATGCTCGTCTTCGTGATCTTCGGCGCGTTCGCGTCGCTGGTCGCGCGTGCCTTCTGGATTCAGGGGCCGGGCAACGCCTTCTATCAACGTCAGGGCGAGAGCCGTTACGAACGCACACTGGAGATGTCCGCCACGCGCGGCAAAGTGTTCGACCGTAACGGACAGGTGCTTGCCACCAGTCTGCCCGTCAAGGCCATCTGGGCGATTCCGGAAGACGTGCCCGATGACGTCTCGACGCAGCAGGTGCGTCAGCTCTCGAAGCTGCTCGAGATGAGCGAGTCGGATCTGCGTCGCAAATTCAATCAGGAAAAGAGCTTCGTCTATGTGAAGCGTCAGGTCCTGCCCGACGTAGCCAAGCAAGTCGCAGACCTCGACATCCCTGGCGTGTATCAGCGCAAGGAGTACAAGCGCTTCTATCCGGAAGGTGAGATCGCGGCGCACGTGGTGGGCTTTACGAACGTCGAGGATATCGGTCAGGAAGGCGTCGAACTGTCGATGCAGAAGGATCTGGCCGCAACGCCGGGCAGCCGCCGGGTGATCAAGGACCGTCTGGGACGCGTGGTCGAGGATATCGACATCCTCGCGCAGCCGCGCGACGGGCACGACATTACGCTCTCGATCGATAGCAAGATCCAGTTCCTCGCCTACAGCGAACTCAAGGACGCCATGGAGCGCACCGGCGCGAAAGCCGCCAGCGCTGTGGTGCTCGACGTGCGCACGGGCGAGGTGCTCGCGCTGGCCAACCTGCCGACGTACAACCCCAACAACCGCACGAACCTGACGGGCGCGCAGCTTCGCAACCGCGTCATCACCGACACCTTCGAGCCCGGTTCCATCATGAAGCCGATCACCATCGCCGCTGCGATGGAAAACGGTTATGTGAAGCCGACGTCGACGGTCATGACCACGGGCCGCGCCAACTTCTTCGGCGCGAACATTACCGATACCCACGACTACGGCATGCTCACGGTGGCCGGTGTCATTCAGAAGTCGAGCAACATCGGTACGGCGAAGATCGCGCTGATGATGAAACCGCAGGACATGTGGGACATGTTTACCAGCGTCGGCCTCGGTCAGGCACCGAAGCTCGGCTTCCCGGGGGCTGTGGCGGGACGTCTGCGTCCGGCCAAGAGCTGGCGTCCGATCGAGCAGGCGACGATGGGTTACGGCTACGGGCTGTCGGCCTCGCTGATTCAACTGGCGCGTGCTTACACCGTCTTCGCCCATGACGGCGAATTGCTGCCGATCTCCATCTATAAGACGGACGGCAGTACCGTGAAGGGAACGCCGGTGATTTCTCCGGCGACTGCACGCGAAGTGCGCAAGATGCTGGAAATGGTGACGTCGCCCGGCGGCACGGCCACGCGCGCTCAGGTGATCGGATATCGCGTGGGTGGCAAGACGGGTACGGCCTACAAGCAATCGGGCAAGGGATACGACAAGAGCAAGTACCGCGCATCGTTCGTGGGCATGGCGCCGATGTCCGAGCCGCGCATCATCGTGGCGGTCACGCTCGATGAGCCGGGCCGCGGTTCTCACTACGGTGGCGTGGCTGCCGGTCCGGCGTTCGCGTCGATTGTGGGCGGGACGTTGCGGGCACTGAACGTGGTGCCGGATTCGCCGGTGACGAAGCTCGTCGTGAGCGACAAGGTGGAGGAGAGCGAGCCATGGGCACCGTGACCCCGACGCCGCAAAATCCCGCCACGTTCGCCATGGTCGCGGATGCCACCGATCGCGCCGCGCTCGCGCAGGCGTGGGACTGGCTGCGCCGCACGGTGGCGGCGGGTGCCACGTTGCATGCGGATAGCCGTCGCGTGATGCCGGGAGATGTGTTCGTCGCCTACGCGGTCAAGGGTGCCGACAGTCGTGGCTTCATTGCCGATGCCGTCGAGCGCGGTGCTGCTGCGGTGCTCTGGCAGAGCGACGATTTCACCTGGCCCGCATCGCTTACGTCGCTCGCCAACGTGCCGCAGTTTGGCGTGGCGCGCCTCGACTGGCTCGCAGGCCCGCTGGCGGCGCTGTGGTACGGCGAGCCGAGCGTCGGCATGACGATGTTCGGCGTGACGGGCACCAACGGCAAGACGTCGTGCAGCCAATGGCTGGCGCAATTGCTCTCGAAGGCGAACGTGCGCAGCGCCGTGATCGGTACGCTGGGCAGCGGCTTCCCCGGTCATCTCACCGTGACGGGCTTCACCACGCCCGACGCCGTCCAGTTGCAACACAGCCTCGAGGATCTGCGCGCGCAAGGCGCTGCGGCGGTCGCGATGGAGGTGTCGTCGCACGGTTTGTATCAGGGACGCGTGAACGGTGTGGCGTTCGACGTGGCAGTGTTCACTAACCTGACGCAGGACCACCTCGACTATCACGGCACGATGGCCGAGTACGAAGCGGCCAAGACGCGCCTGTTCGACTGGCCGGGACTGAAGGCGGCGGTCATCAATCGCGACGATGCGATGGGGCAGCGTTTGCTGACGCGTCTGGCTGGCAAGACACCGGTCTTGGAATACGGCATTCACGGCGCCGCGACGTCGGCACATGGCAATCGCGTGCTGCGTGCGGAAGACATTCGCGCCACGACTGCGGGCACGCGCTTCACACTGCATATCGACGATCAGAGCCAGCAAGTGACGGTACCGCTGATCGGTGAGTTCAACATTAGCAACGCCCTTGCCGTGCTCGGCGCAGCGCTGGCCGCCGGTGTCGCGCAAGATGCCGCCATCGCCGGACTTGCGACGCTCGCGCCGGTGTCTGGCCGCATGGAGCAGATCGGACAACCGGGGCAACCGCTGGTGGTGATCGATTACGCCCATACGCCCGACGCACTCGACAAAACGCTGGCCGCCCTGCGGCCGGTCACGCAAGCACGCGGCGGCAAGCTCGTCTGCGTGTTCGGTTGCGGCGGCGATCGGGATGCGGGCAAGCGTCCGCAGATGGGGGCGGTGGCCGAGCGTCTGGCGGATGCCATCGTGCTCACGAGCGACAACCCGCGCACCGAAGTGCCCGCCGAGATCATGACGCAGATCGCTGCCGGTCTCGCGCAGCCGGACGCCGCGCGTCGCATCGAAGACCGCGCAAGCGCGATTCTTCAGGCCGTGCGCGGCGCGCAGGCCGCAGACGTCGTGCTGATCGCGGGCAAGGGACACGAAAGTACACAGGAAATCATGGGTAAGAAGCGGCCGTTCTCCGATCAGGAACACGCGCGTCTGGCACTCGCTGCGCGTGCGACCACGGTGCGCGGAGGTGGCGAATGACGCCGACGATGCAAAAGTTCATGTGGCAACTGAGCGACGCACAGGCTGCCGTGACGGATTCGCGCGTCACCGGCGCACCGTCGACGGCGTTTGCCCGCATCGTGACGGATAGCCGTTCGGTGCAGCCGGGCGATCTGTTCGTGGCGCTCAAGGGCGAGCGTTTCGATGCACACGATTTTCTGGCCGACGTGGCGCGCGCAGGCGCAGCCGCCGTGGTCGCGACCCACGTGCCGGACGGTTTCGAGACACCTGCGCTGATCGTGCCCGACACGCGCATCGCGCTGGGAGAACTGGCCGCCGCATGGCGTCGCTGCTTCGCGATTCCGGTCGTCGCGGTCACGGGAAGCAACGGCAAGACGACCGTCAAGGAAATGATCTCGGCGATCTTCGCCGAGGCGGCGGGCGCGGACGCACGTCTGGCGACCGCCGGAAACTTCAACAACGACATCGGCCTGCCGCTGACGCTGTTCCGTCTGAAAGACGGCGACAAGCTCGCGGTGCTCGAACTCGGCATGAATCACCCGGGCGAGACCGCGTATCTGGCGAAGATCGCGCAGCCGACGGTGGCCGTCATCAACAACGCGCAACGCGAGCATCAGGAATTCATGGTGAACGTGGCCGCCGTGGCCGAAGAGCATTCGGCTGTGCTGGCGGCGCTGCCCGGCGACGGCGTGGCCGTCTTCCCGGCTGAGAGCGAATTCGCACCGATGTGGCGCGAGGTGGCGGGCAAGCGTCGCGTACTGGACTTCGCGCTGGATGCGCGTGCGGCCGTGTCGGGGCGGTACGACGTAGCAACGCGTGTGTTGCGCGTGGCCTCGCCCGCTGGCGAGTTCTCGCTCACGCTCCCACTGCTGGGCGAGCACAACGCACGCAACGCGCTGGCCGCGATCGCCTGCGCACTGGGTGCGCACGTGGACATTGGTTCGATCGTGCGGGCACTCGAAGCTTTCTCTGCCGTCAAAGGCCGACTTCAGGTGTCCACGCTGTCGAAGGGACCGCTCGCAGGTGTCACGCTGATCGACGACACCTATAATGCGAACCCCGATTCCGTATTGGCCGCAATCGACGTACTTGCGCAGACGCCCGCACCGCGTGTCCTGGTGCTCGGCGACATGGGCGAGGTCGGTGACAACGGTCCCGCATTCCACCGCGAAGTGGGCGAATACGCCGCACAGCGCGGTATCGATCGCCTGCTCGCGATGGGTGAACAGACGCAGGCCAGCGTTGTCGCGTTCGGCGACGGCGGTGAACATTTTTCGGATGTGAACGACGTGGCGCCGCTCGTAGCGACGCTGAACGCCACGTTGAGTGCGCCGGCAACGGTGCTGGTGAAGGGAAGCCGCTTTATGCGGATGGAGCGCGTGCTCGAACAGTTGCGCGCGACGAGTGAAAGCGGGGGCGGCAACGCCCCGGCCAAGTGATAAAGGATTGATGGAATGTTGCTGACGTTGGCGCAATGGCTGCAAGCGGATGCGAGCTATTTGCGCGTGTTCAACTACCTGACGTTTCGGGCCGTGATGGCAAGCCTCACGGCGCTGGTGATCGGGCTCTCGTTCGGGCCGATGGTCATTCGCAAGCTCGCCGAGATGAAGGTGGGTCAGGCCGTGCGTACCGACGGCCCGCAGACGCACCTTGTGAAGTCGGGTACGCCCACGATGGGCGGCGTGCTGATTCTCATCGGCATTACCGTCGCCACGCTGCTCTGGGCGGATCTGAGCAACCGTTTCATCTGGATCGTGCTGCTGGTCACGCTGGGCTTCGGGATCATCGGCTGGATCGACGATTACCGGAAAGTCGTCTTCAAGGACCCGCGCGGCATGTCGTCGCGCGAGAAGTATTTCTGGCAATCGATCATCGGTCTGTTCGCCGCCATTTATCTGGCGTTCTCCGTCTCGGAGACGAGCAACCTGAAGGTCTTCGAGCTGTTCATCAGCTGGGTGCGTAACGGCTTCCCGCTCGATTTGCCGCCGAAAGCGGACTTCATCGTGCCGTTCTTCAAGACGATGAGCTACCCGCTCGGCGTGTTTGGTTTCATCGCGCTGACCTACTTTGTCATCGTCGGCTCGTCCAACGCCGTTAACCTCACGGACGGCCTCGACGGGCTGGTCATCATGCCAGTCGTGCTGGTCGGTGCGGCACTCGGCGTGTTCGCTTACGTGATGGGTAACGTCGTGTACTCGAAGTACCTGCTGTTCCCTCACATACCGGGCGCGGGCGAGTTGCTCGTGTTCTGTTCGGCGATGTCGGGGGCGGGGTTGGCGTTCCTATGGTTCAACACGCATCCGGCGCAGGTGTTCATGGGCGACGTGGGCGCACTGGCACTCGGCGGCGCGCTCGGCACGGTCGCCGTGATCGTGCGACAGGAAGTCGTGCTGTTCGTGATGGGCGGTGTGTTCGTCGCGGAAACGCTGTCGGTGATGTTGCAGGTCACCTGGTTCAAATACACCAAGAAGCGATACGGCGAAGGGCGGCGCATCTTCAAGATGGCGCCGCTGCATCACCACTTCGAATTGTCGGGATGGAAAGAAACGCAGGTGGTGGTCCGTTTCTGGATCATCACGCTGATGCTGGTGCTGATCGGCTTGTCGACGTTGAAGCTGCGCTGACGCTGCTGTCGGCGTGTCTCTACGTAACGAGACGAAACAAGACGAGACGTGACTGGCAGGAAGTCACAAGATAGCGACTTCGCAAATTTGTGAAGTCGCTTTCGTGCAAGTGGAATTAAAGGTAAGGCCGCTCGCGCCGATAGCAGTAGATCGGTGTCGTTGAAGCGATGCATTCGTAGGTTGTTTGAATCGATAAAGGAAAGAGCGACGTGTTCGGCGAGAAGTTTGGTGAATCCTGGCAACCGCGTGTCCTGATCCTGGGTCTGGGAGAGTCCGGCCTGGCGATGGCGCGTTGGTGCGCGCGTTACGGCTGCCGAGTGCGTGCAGCCGACACGCGCTTTGCGTCGTCGGAGACACCGCCGAACGTGGCGACCCTGCGCATCGACGCGCCGCAAGCCGAATTCGTGGGCGGCGCATTCGCCGGTCAGATCGACGCGTTGCTCGACGACATCGAACTTATCGGCATCAGCCCGGGCCTCTCGCCGCTCGGCGAAGACATGACGGCGCTGCTGGCCGAGGCGGCCGAGCGCGGCGTTCCGGTGTGGGGCGAAATCGAGTTCTTCGCGCAGGCCTTGCGTCACATGCAGTCGACGAGCGGTTACGCGCCGAAGGTGCTCGCGATTACCGGCACGAACGGCAAGACCACGACGACGAGTCTCACCGGGTTGCTGTGCCGCCGCGCAGGCAAGCGTACGGCGGTGGCGGGCAACATCAGCCCGTCGGCGCTCGACCGTCTGAGCGAGTGCATCGCCGACGCCACGCTCCCCGACGTCTGGGTCCTCGAACTCTCCAGCTTCCAGTTGGAGACGACGCATTCGCTCGCCCCCGATGCGGCGGCCGTTCTCAATATCACGCAAGACCATCTGGACTGGCACGGCGATATGGACGCCTACGCCAGGGCCAAAGCACGCATCTTCGGTGAGAACACCGTGCGCGTGCTCAATCGCGACGACGCCCGTGTGATCGCCTTCGCGTCGCCAGAAGCCAACGTGGTGACCTTCGGCACGGGCAAGCCCGACGCCGTGGGCGACTTCGGTCTGGAGATGGAAGGCGGCATGTGGTGGCTGGTCGAGGGTTACACGCGCGACGACGCGCCGCCCGCGCCCAAGCGTCGTAAGGCCGGCACGCCGGAAGCGACCGTCGAGGTGCTGGGCAAACGCCTGATGCCAGCTGACGCGTTGCGCATCCGCGGTCAGCACAACGCGGCGAACGCCCTGGCGGCGCTCGCACTCGCGCGCGCGATCGATCTGCCGCTGGCCAAGCTGCTGCACGGCCTGCGCGAGTATCCGGGCGAGCCGCATCGTGTTCAGCTCGTCGCTACGATCAACGAAGTCGAGTTCTACGACGACAGCAAGGGCACCAACGTCGGCGCGACGGTCGCGGCGATTACGGGGCTCGAAAAGAAGCTGCTCCTGATTCTCGGCGGCGACGGCAAGGGGCAGGACTTCTCGCCGCTGGCCAATCCGGTCGCGCATCACGCGCGCGCGGTTCTGCTGATCGGTCGCGACGCGCCGCTGCTGCGCGAAGCGCTCACGGACACCGGCGTCGATCTGATCGACGCCGCGACGCTGGAAGACGCCACACGCGAAGCCGCCCGTCTGGCGCAGCCCGGCGATGCCGTGCTGCTCTCGCCGGCCTGCGCGAGCTTCGACATGTTCCGCAACTACGAGCATCGCGCAAACGTGTTTCGCGACACCGTGGTTGATCTGGCCGCCGACGCGGGGGTGATGCTATGAACCGTATCAAGTCGTTCTTCAGCAAGAAGCGCCAGGCCGGTTTCGCCGGCGCGGGCACGGCCAACGCGCCGGGTGCTGCGACCACGGCGGCCAACCGCACACTCAGTGGTATCAAGCCGACGCGCTCGCGCATGCTCGAATACGATCACGCGCTCGTGTGGGTGGTGATCTCCCTGCTGTCGCTCGGTCTGATCATGGTCTATTCGGCGTCTGTCGCGTTGCCGGACTCGCCGAAGTACAACGGCTATTCGACGTTCCACTTCCTCGGACGTCACATCGTGTCGCTCACGATCGGGCTGGTCGCGGCGGTCATCACCTTCCGGATTCCGGTCAAGACGATGGACAAGCTCGCGCCGAAGCTCTTCCTGCTGGCGCTGCTGTTGCTGATCATCGTGCTGATCCCGCACGTGGGCAAGGGCGTGAACGGGTCGAAGCGCTGGATTCCGTTTGGCGTGCTGAACCTTCAGCCGTCCGAAATCATGAAGCTCGCCGTCACGCTGTACGCCGCGAACTACACCGTGCGTAAGCAGGAGTTCATGCAGAGCTTCGGTAAGGGCTTCCTGCCGATGGGGATTGCGGTCGTGTTCGTCGGCATGTTGCTGCTGCTCGAGCCGGACATGGGCGCGTTCATGGTGGTCGCGGCCATCGCCATGGGCATTCTGTTCCTCGGCGGCGTGAACGGACGCTTGTTCGGGGGGCTGGCGCTCACGGCGGTCGGCACGTTCGCGATGCTGATCTGGTTGTCGCCGTGGCGTCGCGAGCGGATCTTTGCGTACCTCGATCCGTGGCGCGAAGACTACGCCCTCGGCAAGGCTTATCAGCTGACGCACTCGCTCATCGCGTTCGGACGCGGCGAATGGACCGGCGTGGGACTGGGCGGCAGCATCGAAAAATTGCACTACCTGCCCGAAGCGCACACCGATTTCATTCTCGCGGTGATCGGTGAGGAGTTCGGGTTCGTCGGTGTGCTGGTCGTCATCCTGCTCTTTTACTGGCTGGTGCGCCGCGCGTTCGAAATCGGACGTCAGGCGCTGGCGCTGGAGCGCACGTTCGCCGGGTTGCTCGCCAAGGGCGTGGGCGTGTGGCTGGCTGCGCAGACGTTCATCAACATGGGCGTGAATCTGGGTCTGCTGCCGACCAAGGGGCTGACATTGCCGCTGGTCAGTTACGGCGGCTCGGGCATCTTGCTCAACTGTATCGCCGTGGCGATTTTGTTGCGGGTGGATTACGAAAACCGCGTGCTGATGCGGGGAGGCAAGGTATGACCGAGCGCGCTACCGCGATGCCGGCACCGCAGACGAAGACACGCACGCTGCTGGTCATGGCCGGCGGCACGGGCGGTCACGTCTTCCCGGGGCTCGCGGTCGCCAACTTCCTGCGTGTGCAGGGGTGGCGCGTAGTCTGGCTCGGCAACCCGACCGGCATGGAAGCGACGCTCGTGCCGAAGTACGACATTCCGATGGAGTTCGTGAAGTTCGGTGGGTTGCGCGGTAAAGGCTTGATGACCAAGTTTCTGCTGCCGCTCAATCTGCTGCGCGCGTTCTGGCAGAGCATCGGTGCGATTCGTCGCGCGAAGCCGAACGTCGTGCTTGGCATGGGCGGGTACATCACGTTCCCGGCGGGGATGATGGCGTCGCTGCTGGGGCGTCCGCTGGTGCTGCACGAGCAGAACTCGGTGGCGGGCATGGCGAACAAGGTGCTCGCGCGCGTGGCGGACAAGGTGTTGCTCGCGTTCCCGGACACGATTCCGGGCGGCGAGTGGGTCGGCAACCCGATTCGCGCCGACTTCGACGAGATGGCCGAACCGGCCCAGCGCTACAACGCGCGCACCGGACCGCTGCGCATTCTGGTCGTCGGGGGAAGTCTGGGCGCGACGGTGCTCAACGAGATCGTGCCGAAGGCGCTGGCGAAGCTGCCGCGCGAAGATCGTCCGCAGGTCACGCATCAGGCGGGCGTGAAACATATTCAGACGTTGCAGGCGAATTACGCCGCAGCGGGGGTGACGGTCGAAGCACTGCCGTTCATCGACAACATGGTCGCGGCCTATGCCGAGGCGGATCTGGTGATCTGCCGCGCGGGCGCGATGACGGTGGCCGAAGTGGCGGCGGCGGGCGTGGCGGCACTGTTCGTGCCGTTCCCGCACGCAGTCGACGACCACCAGACAACGAATGCGCGTTTCCTCGCCGACAAGGGCGCGGCAACGCTGATCGATCAGCGCGAGCTGTCGGTCGAGACCCTGGCCGAGTGGCTGCGCCGTCAGACGCGCGAATCGCTGCTCGCGATGGGAGAGAAAGCCAGGGCGCTCGCCAAGCCGGACGCCACCGAACAAGTGGCGCGCGTGTGCGCGGCTCTGGCCAAGGATTGAAATGAAACACATCGTCAAACATATTCACTTCGTCGGCATTGGCGGCTCGGGCATGAGCGGCATTGCCGAGGTGTTGCTTAACCTGGGTTATCAGGTGAGCGGCTCCGATCTCGGCGACAACGCGGTCACGCAGCGTCTCGCCGGTCTTGGCGCGCGCATTGCACGCGGCCATGCTGCCGAACATATCGAAGGGGCCGACGCCATCGTCGTCTCCACCGCCATCACGGCGGACAACCCGGAAGTGCTCGCAGGCCGTGCACGTCAGATTCCGATCGTGCCGCGCGCGCTGATGCTCGCGGAACTCATGCGCCTGAAGCAGGGCGTCGCCATTGCCGGTACGCACGGCAAGACGACCACGACGAGTCTCGTCGCCAGCGTACTTGCGCAGGGTGGACTCGATCCGACGTTCGTGATCGGCGGCCGACTGAACAGCGCCGGTGCGAACGCGAAACTTGGCACGGGCGATTTCATCGTGGTCGAGGCCGACGAATCGGACGCCTCGTTCCTGAATCTGAATCCGGTCATCGAAGTCATCACCAACATCGATGCCGATCACATGGATACGTACGGGCATGACTTCGCCCGTCTGAAGCAATCCTTCGTCGCCTTCACGCAGCGTCTGCCGTTCTACGGCATCGCCGTGCTGTGCGTCGACGATCCGAACGTGCGCGAGATTCTGCCGTTCGTGTCGAAGCCGATCGTGCGCTATGGCCTGTCGGACGACGCGCAGGTGCGCGCCATCGATGTGCGTGCAGACGGCGGGCAGATGCGTTTCACCGTGCTGCGTAAGTTCGGTGCAGGCGCAGCGCCGCTCGACATCACGCTCAATCTTCCGGGCGAGCACAACGTGCGCAATGCGCTGGCGGCGATTGCGATTGCGACCGAACTCGAAGTGCCGGACGCTGCGATTCAACAGGCACTGGCGGAATTTAACGGCGTGGGCCGACGTTTTCAGCGATATGGCGAAATCGCGCTGCCGAAGTCCAGTGGCACCGGTTCGTTCACGCTGATCGACGATTACGGCCATCACCCGGTCGAAATGGCGGCAACGCTGGCGGCAGCGCGTGGTGCGTTCCCCGGTCGTCGCATCGTGCTGGCGTTCCAACCGCATCGGTACACGCGCACGCGCGACTGCTTCGAGGACTTCGTGAAAGTGCTCTCGGATGCGGATGCCGTCGTGCTCGGCGAAGTCTATTCGGCCGGTGAGGCGCCCATCGTGGCTGCCGACGGTCGTGCGCTGGCGCGCGCTTTGCGTGTCGCGGGCAAGGTAGAACCGGTTTTCGTGGAAGACGTTGCGCAACTGCCCGACGCCATTCTGCAAGTTGCCCGTGCGGGCGACGTCGTAATCACCATGGGTGCCGGCTCCATCGGCGCGGTGCCCGGCAAGTTGCAAGTTCAGCAAGGAGTTTGACGTGAGTGCTTTCGATCCGAAACGTTTCGGCAAGGTTGGCGTCCTGATGGGCGGGCGCTCGGCCGAGCGTCAGATCTCGCTGATTTCGGGCAATGGTGTACTCGAAGCGCTGCGCTCGCGCGGCGTCGATGCGCATGCGTTCGATACGGGCATGAACGATCTCGCCGCGCTCGCCGCGCAGAAGTTCGACCGCGTGTTCATCGCGCTGCATGGCCGCTATGGAGAAGACGGCACGCTGCAAGGCGCGCTGGAGCATCTGGGCATTCCGTACACCGGCAGTGGCGTGTTGGCTTCCGCGCTGGCGATGGACAAGGAAATGACCAAGCGCATCTGGATCAACGAAGGGCTGCCGACGCCGCGCTTCACGATGCTGAATGCGGATACCGACTTCGATGCCGTCGCGCGCGATCTCGGATTGCCGCTCATCGTCAAGCCGTCGCGCGAAGGCTCGACCATCGGTCTGACGAAGGTCACGGAAGCCTCGCAGCTGAAGGCCGCGTTCGAGAAGGCGGTAGCGCTCGATCCGGACGTGCTCGCCGAAGAGTTCATCGACGGCGACGAGCTGACCGTGCCGGTGCTTGGCGTGGGCACGAAGGGCGCGAATGCCGCCCGCTCGCTGCCGGTCATCCGCATCGTCGCGCCGGACGCGAACTACGACTACCAGAACAAGTACTTCAAGGACGACACGCGCTACGAATGCCCGCCGCCGTTGTCGGTGTCCTTGCAAGAGGAGGTGCAGCGCCTCGTGTTGCGCGCCTACCTCGTGCTCGGCTGCCGTGGCTGGGCCCGTGCCGACGTGATGCTGCGCAAGCGCGATAACAAGCCGTACCTGTTGGAGATCAATACGTCGCCGGGCATGACCGGCCACTCGCTGGTGCCGATTTCGGCGCGCGCGGCGGGCCTGTCGTACGAAGACCTGGTGGTTGAAATTCTGGCAACTGCGACGCTCGATCTGCATCCGAACGCGCAGTGGAAACCTGAGTAAGACATTGAACGCGTTGAAGAACGCCCTGATACGGAAAGCAAATCGCCATGTGGCACAACGTACGCCTGCTCAACGCCATTGCGAGTGTGCTCGTCGCGCTCGTCGTGCTGGCGGCGCTCGCGGCGGGCGGTCATTGGCTGATTCAGCGGCCGGTTTTCACGCTCAAGGCGATTCAGATCGATGGGGACGTGTCCCACATCAACGGGCCGACCTTGCGGGCGAATGCGGTCTCGCGGCTGAAGGGCAACTTCTTCACGATCGATCTGGACGCCACGCGAGCGGCGTTCGAAGCAGTGCCTTGGGTGCGTCATGCGAGCGTGCGGCGTGTCTGGCCGAACCAGCTCGCGGTGACGATCGAGGAGTACAAACCGCTGGCCACGTGGAACGACGGCCGTCTGGTGAGTGTGGATGGCGAGTTGTTCGCAGCCAATCTGGCGGAAGCCGAGGACGACGGGAAGTTGCCGGAGTTCGCGGGGCCGCCGGGCAGCGAGAAGGATGTAACGGCGCGGTACTACGACTTCGTGAAGTGGTTCGCGCCGCTGAATATGAAACCCGAAGCGGTCACGCTGTCGAATCGCTACGCCTGGGGCGTGCGGCTCGCAGGGGGCGTGCAACTGGCGCTGGGACGGGAGCGGACCCCCGAGACCCTCGCCACGCGCAGCCGACGCTTCGTACAGGCGTATCCGCAGGTAGCGGCACGCTGGGGAAATCAGATCGAGTATGCCGATCTGCGGTACCCGAACGGTTTTGCAGTGCGTGCCGCGGGCATGCGTTTCTTGAGCGAAGAACAGGCCAAGAAGCTTGCCGCGACACCCGTGCAAAAGCGGGATTCGCAGAAGCCGGCAGCGAAACCTGCCGCGCCGGTAAAGCGAAGCCAGTGAGACTTCAGGACTTACACACGCTATGAGCAAAGATTACAAGGATCTGTTGGTCGCCCTCGATATCGGCACGTCGAAAGTCGTGGCGGTGGTGGCCGAACTGCGCCCTGAAGGCCGCTATGAAGTCATCGGCCTCGGCCAGAGTGAATCGCGCGGCCTGAAAAAGGGCGTGGTGGTGAACATTGAGGCGACAGTGCAGTCCATTCAGCGTGCGCTCGAAGAAGCGGAGCTGATGGCCGACTGCAAGATCACCAACGTATTCACCGGCATCGCCGGTAGTCACATCCGCAGCTTCAATTCGAGCGGCATGGTGGCGATCAAGGACAAGGAAGTGACGCAGGCCGACGTGGCGCGCGTCATCGAAACGGCCAAGGCGATCAACATCCCGACCGATCAGCAGGTGCTGCATATCCTCACGCAGGAATTCATCATCGACGGTCAGGAAGATGTGCGCGAGCCGATCGGCATGAGCGGCATCCGTCTCGAAGTGAAGGTGCATATCGTGACCGGCGCGGTGTCGGCGGCACAGAACATCGTGAAGTGCGTGCGCCGTTGCGGCCTCGAAGTGAACGACCTGATTCTGCAACCGCTGGCGTCGAGCATCTCGGTGCTCACGGAAGACGAGAAGGAACTCGGTGTGGTGCTGATCGATATCGGCGGCGGCACGACCGATATCGCGATCTTCAGCGAAGGGGCGATCCGTCACACGGCCGTGATTCCGATTGCAGGCGATCAGATCACGAGCGATATCGCGATGGCCGTTCGCACGCCGACGCCGGATGCGGAAGACATCAAGATTCAGCACGGTATCGCCAAGCAGTCGTTGGCCGATCCGGACGAAATGATCGAAGTGCCGGGGCTGGGCGAGCGCGGTCCGCGCACGCTCTCGCGTCAGGCGCTGGCCGCGGTGATCGAGCCGCGTGTCGAAGAGCTGTTCTCGCTCGTGCAGCAAGTGGTGCGCGAGTCGGGATACGAAGAACTGCTGTCCTCGGGCATCGTGCTCACCGGCGGTGCGGCAATGATGCCGGGCATGGTCGAGCTGGGCGAGGACATCTTCCTCAAGCCCGTGCGTATCGGCGTGCCGGAATACGCAGGCGGTCTGGCCGACGTGGTGCGCAGCCCGCGCTACGCCACGGCGATGGGCCTGCTGCTCGAAGGACGTTCCCAACGCATGCGCGGCCGCAAGGTCGCCGTGCAGTCGGGGCAAGCGAACCAGGTCTGGACGCGGATGCGCGACTGGTTCTTCAGCAATTTTTAAGTTGTCTTTTTACAGAGTTTTTGAGGGGTGTGGATTCGGTGTTGAAAACACGCGCGGCTTACCCGAGCGGCACGTGACCCGCAGTACCGGATCTGCTTTTAATTCACTGGAGGCGCTATGAACTTCGAAATGTTGGAAACGGAAACCAACGGCACCATCATCAAGGTGGTGGGTGTTGGTGGCGCTGGCGGCAATGCCGTCCAGCACATGATCAACCGTGGTGTGCAAGGCGTGGAATTCATCGCCATGAACACCGACGCTCAGGCACTGGGCCGTTCGCAGGCCAGCGTAAACATTCAGCTCGGCAAGACCGGTCTGGGTGCTGGCGCGAAGCCGGAAATGGGCCGCTCCGCCGCTGAAGAAGCGCGCGAGCGCGTGGCCGACGCCCTGCGTGGCGCGCACATGGTGTTCATCACCGCTGGTATGGGCGGCGGTACGGGCACGGGCGCAGCACCGGTGGTGGCGCAGATCGCCAAGGAAATGGGCATTCTGACCGTCGGCGTGGTGTCCAAGCCGTTCGAGTTCGAAGGCGGCAAGCGTATGCGTGTGGCCGAGACGGGCGCGCAGGAACTGGAAGACAACGTCGACTCGCTGATCGTCGTGCTCAATGACAAGCTGTTCGAAGTCATGGGCGACGATGCCGAGATGGACAAGTGCTTCCAATGCGCCGACGACGTGCTGCACAACGCTGTGGCCGGCATCGCCGAAATCATCAACGTCGACGGTCTGGTGAACGTCGACTTTGAAGACGTGAAGACGGTGATGGGCGAGCAAGGCAAGGCGATGATGGGTACGGCGACGGTTGCCGGTGTCGATCGTGCGCGTCTGGCCGCCGAGCAAGCCGTGGCAAGCCCGCTGCTCGAAGGCGTGGATCTGTCGGGGGCGCGTGGCGTGCTGGTGAACATCACGGCATCGCGTTCGCTGCGCTTGTCGGAAACGCGTGAGGTGATGAACACCATCAAGAGCTACGCCGCCGAAGACGCGACCGTGATTTTCGGAACCGTCTACGACGACAAGATGGGCGATGCACTGCGCGTGACCGTCGTGGCAACCGGCCTGGGCCGTGCTGTTTCGAAGAAGGTCGCAGCACCGATGACGCTGCTCAAGACCGGTACCGACAACATGCCGATCGCGACCGGCCACGTGCCGAATGTTGGTCAGGCTGCCGGTACGGACTACGGCGCGCTCGATACGCCGGCCGTGTGGCGCAGCACGCGTGAAACCGCCGCTTCGCATGTCGCTGCGCTGCAGGAAAAGGGTGTCGACACGTACGACATCCCGGCCTTCCTGCGCAAGCAAGCCGACTGACAAGGTTGCGCGCGGGCCGGGTGCCAGTGCCTGGCGCCGCCGCACCTTGGGAATCGCGAGACCTACGCAGGTCGTCGTGAGGATTCGCCGTCGCTCCAACTACCATGCCGTGTGGCGTGGGGAAGGCGCGCCCCGGTACGGGTCCGAAGGACGATACCGCAAGGTTGTGATGCGCGAGATGCCTTGTGGTTGCGACGACCAGAGTCGCAAAAGGTATCGACGCGTCACAGATGACGGACGTTACGGGTAAGCGTTCGTGATCCCTGACCCGGTCTCGCGGATCTGTCCCCCCGACCGCTGCGGCTTGCCTCCGTCGCAGTGGCCGGGGTGCCCCGAAAAATTTATGGGCGCGCAAGTCTATGGCCTGACGTCTAAGATGAAAAAGCCGATTTTCGCAAATACGTCATTTCGTCTCGCGATATAGGCGAGGGACAATCCGATGGGGCAACATCCGGAATGTTTGGTAACGAAGCGTTGTGTTTGTGGCACAGCGATGAAGGCGCCGATCTGATATAATTCGATCTATGATCCATAGCGTCTGATAGTTTTAATAAATAGAATGCTTAAGCAGCGCACTCTCAAATCCATCGCCAAGACAGTCGGCATCGGCTTGCACTCCGGTCGCAAGGTCGAGCTGTCACTGCGTCCGGCGCCGCCCGATACGGGCATTGTCTTCTGCCGTACCGATCTGAATCCTCCTGTAGAGATTCCGGCGTCGGCGATGGCGATTGGCGACACGCGTCTTGCGTCGGTGTTGCAGAAGGATGGTGCGCGGGTGTCCACCGTGGAACACCTGATGTCGGCATGCGCAGGGCTGGGCATCGACAATCTGTACGTCGACGTCACCGCCGAAGAAATTCCGAT
Source organism: Pandoraea commovens (assembly GCF_024704525.1). Classification (NCBI taxonomy): domain Bacteria; kingdom Pseudomonadati; phylum Pseudomonadota; class Betaproteobacteria; order Burkholderiales; family Burkholderiaceae; genus Pandoraea; species Pandoraea commovens. The sequence continues at coordinate 5,300,187 of NZ_CP102780.1, read as the reverse complement.
CATGGACGGTAGCGCTGCCACGTTCGTTTTCCTGATCCAGTCGGCGGGCATCGAAGAGCAGGCCGCTGCCAAGAAATTCATCCGCGTGACGAAGCCGGTCGAGATTCGCGAAGGCGACAAGCTTGCCCGTCTCGATCCGTACGACGGCTTCAAACTCAAGTTCACCATCGACTTCCGTCACCCGGCCGTGGATCGCACGGGCCAGGCGCTTGAGGTCGATTTCGCTGAGACGTCCTACGCGAAGGAAATCGCGCGTGCGCGCACGTTCGGTTTCGCGCATGAAGTCGAAATGCTGCGTGAGCTGGGGCTTGCGCGCGGCGGCAGCATGGACAACGCGATTGTGCTCGACGAGTACCGCATCCTGAACAACGACGGGCTGCGCTACGATGACGAGTTCGTGAAGCACAAGATGCTCGACGCGATCGGCGACCTGTATGTGATCGGCCACCCGCTGCTGGCGTCGTACACGGCGTACAAGTCGGGCCACGGTTTGAACAACCAGCTGCTGCGCGAGCTTCTCGCACAGGAAGCGTACGAAATCGTCACGTTCGAGCGCGCAGAAGACGCCCCGCGCGGCTTCCAGTTCGAACCGCAGACACAGTTCGCGTAAGCGACGCAAACCGTCATGCTGCATGACGGGATGTAACAAAAAGAAAGCGCCGGTGATCCGGCGCTTTTTTATTTGACGCGCGAGCTAAATCGGCGTTTGCAATTGCGAGGGATGTTCAGGGTTTGCGCGTACCGCCGTAAGAGTGACGGGCGACGAGCCGCGCGAGCGCGTCGCGCAGCGGAGACGGCTCCAGGGCGTCGCGCAGATCGCGCAGGCTCACGAGCCCCTGACGCGACAGCAGGGCCTCCTTGGGGGGCTTCTGAGGCTCGGGCGTGGCGATGCTCACTCGGATCTTGATCGAGCGGATGAGCCATCCGCGTGTCGCCAGTCCGTCGATCAGCGATGGCGTTTGCTGACGCAGACGCGCCGCCAGCGCGTTATTGCTCACCAGGAAGACGAGCGCCCCTTCACGCGGCGGCGCAAGCCTCACGCTGCCGCTGAGAGCGGCGGGCAACAGCGCGTGAACGTCACGCTCCAGACGGCCGAGTTGTTCGGCGGCGACCAGCAGCGATCCGGCACCGTCGGATGCGGATAACAGGTCGGTCAGAGGGCGGGCAACGCGAGGTGCTTTGGGTCGTTTCATATGATGAGACAGAAGTCACCGCATATTTTACCCCGCCATCGGGCGTCGCCTCGTCCCGCCCCCTGAAAGCCCCGGTTTGTTGACGTTGGGTGCCTTCGGGAGGTGCCACGTCAGCATGCTAGAATCCATTTTTCAGTACAGGTATCGAACCGGCGTGCGGCTAACGTGCCAAACACCGGTGACCCGCAGCGCGCAGACGCTCGGGCGGATCGTTACTCATGGGGCACAACTCCGGGGTAAGGTTTTCCGTCAGACGACAGACTGCGCGATTGCGAACGACATTTGCCGCCCTAACCAGTGATCCGATGATTCCCGGTCTTCTTAAAAAAGTATTTGGCAGCCGCAACCAGCGGCTCATCAAGCAGTACCAGAAAACCGTCACGGCGATTAACGCCCTCGAGCCGCAAATCGCCCAACTGAGCGATGAGCAACTGCGCGGCAAGACTGAGGAATTCAAGCAACGTATCGCCCAGGGGGCGAGCGTGGATTCGTTGCTCGTCGAAGCCTTTGCCGTGTGCCGCGAGGCGGGCAAGCGCGTCCTCAAGATGCGTCACTTCGACGTTCAGCTGATCGGCGGCATGGTGCTGCACTACGGCAAGATCGCCGAAATGCGCACGGGCGAGGGCAAGACGCTCGTCGCCACGCTGCCCGCCTACCTGAATGCGCTTTCGGGCAAAGGCGTGCACGTTGTGACCGTCAACGACTACCTGGCACAGCGTGACGCCGAGTGGATGGCGCGTCTGTACAACTTCCTGGGTCTGTCGGTGGGTATCAACCTGTCGCAGATGCCGCACGACCAGAAGCAAGGTGCTTACGCGGCCGACATCACGTACGGCACGAACAACGAGTTCGGCTTCGACTACCTGCGCGACAACATGGTCTACGAGACCGAGCAGCGGGTGCAGCGTACGCTCAACTACGCAATCGTCGACGAAGTGGACTCGATCCTGATCGACGAAGCCCGCACGCCGCTGATCATCTCCGGTCAGGCTGAAGATCACACCGAACTGTACGTGAAGATGGATCGCCTGCCGGCGATGCTCGAGCGTCAGATCGGCGAAGAGAAGTCCGATGGTACGGGCGTCGAAGTGCCGGGCGACTACACGCTCGACGAGAAGGGTCGTCAGGTATTCCTGACCGAGCGCGGCCATGAGAAGGCGGAGCAATTGCTCGCCGAGTGGGGCATGATCGCCGAGGGCGACAGCCTGTACGCGCCGCAAAACATCACGCTCATGCACCACGTGTACGCCGCATTGCGCGCGCACACGCTGTTCCACAAGGACCAGCATTACGTGGTGCAGAACGACGAGATCGTGATCGTCGACGAATTCACGGGCCGTCTGATGGCTGGTCGTCGCTGGTCCGAAGGCCTGCATCAGGCCGTGGAAGCGAAGGAACGCGTCAAGATCCAGCACGAGAACCAGACGCTCGCCTCGATCACGTTCCAGAACTACTTCCGCATGTACGCCAAGCTCTCGGGCATGACGGGTACGGCGGATACCGAAGCGTTCGAATTCAACGAAATCTACCGTCTCGAGACGGTGGTGATCCCGACGAATCGTCAGCCGAAGCGGATCGACCGTCAGGATCAGATCTACAAGACGGCGAAGGAAAAGTACGACGCTGTCATCAAGGACATTCGCGATTGCGTCGAGCGCGGCCAGCCGGTGCTGGTGGGCACGACGTCGATCGAAACATCCGAATACCTCTCGCAACTGCTCACGCGTGAAAAGCTGCCGCATCAGGTGCTCAACGCCAAGCAGCACCAGCGCGAAGCCGAGATCGTGGCGCAGGCGGGCCGTCCGGGCGTGATCACCATCGCGACCAACATGGCCGGTCGCGGTACCGACATCGTGCTGGGTGGCAACGTCGAGAAGCAATCCGGTTTCATCGAAGCCGACGAAAGCCTGTCGGACGCCGACAAGGCCGCCCGCATCCAGCAGTTGCAGGACGAGTGGCAAGGGTTGCACGAGCAGGTGAAGACCGCAGGCGGTCTGCACATCATCGGCACCGAGCGTCACGAGTCGCGTCGTATCGACAACCAGCTGCGCGGCCGTTCGGGTCGTCAGGGCGATCCGGGTTCGTCGCGCTTCTATCTGTCGCTGGAAGATCCGCTGCTGCGCATTTTCGCGGGCGACCGTGTGCGCGCGATCATGGATCGTCTGAAGATGCCGGAAGGCGAGGCTATCGAAGCGGGTATCGTCACGCGTTCGATCGAGTCGGCGCAGCGCAAGGTCGAAGCCCGTAACTTCGACGTGCGTAAGCAACTGCTGGAGTACGACGACGTTGCGAACGATCAGCGTAAGGTGATCTATCAGCAGCGTAACGAACTGCTCGAAGCGCAGGACGTGTCGGAAACGATTGCAGGCATGCGTCAGAGCGTGTTCGAGGATCTGGTGCGCAACTACGTGCCGGTCGGCACCGTGGAAGAGCAGTGGGACCTGAAGGGTCTGGAGACGACGCTGCGCGAAGAGTGGCAGCTCGATCTGCCGCTGCAATCGCGTATCGAAGGCGCAGAAGAGATCGACGACGAAGACATCCTCAAGGAAGTCATGGATGCGGCCGAAGCGTCGTATGCCGCGAAGGTCGATCTGGTCGGCCGCGAGTCGTTCTCGGGCTTCGAGCGTTCGGTCATGCTGCAAAGCGTGGATTCGAACTGGCGCGAGCATCTGGCGGCGCTGGATCACCTGCGTCAGGGTATCCATCTGCGCGGTTACGCTCAGAAGAATCCGAAGCAGGAATACAAGCGCGAAGCGTTCGAACTGTTCGCGCAGTTGCTCGAGACCATCAAGCTGGAAGTCACGCGCGTCATCATGAACGTGCGCATCCAGTCGCAGGAAGAGCTTGAGCAAGCCACGGAGTCGCTCGACGACAACGCAGGCGGTCTGGTGAACATCGAGTTCAAGCATGACGAACTCGAAACCGTGGGCGGCGAAGGCGAAGTAGACGAAGATGCCGGTCGCCCGGTGGTCGCGGCACTCGCCCAGGCAGCAGGTGCTGCGGGCGTAGCCGGTGCAGCTGCTGGCGCCGACATGCTGCCGAAGGTCGGACGCAACGACCCGTGCCCGTGCGGCAGTGGCAAGAAATTCAAGCACTGCCACGGCAAACTGTCTTAAGATGTGAACGATCGACGCGGCGCCGACACTTTATCGGCGCCGCGTCATTTGTAGCGCCGGTTTTTGAGGGTTCGCAAAGCCCCGAAACCGGCCGCACCGATCAACCGCCGCCCCGGCGGGCTGTCGTGCCGACATCGCCAGGGCGGGTGCTTGAACCCTTACCTCTCGCGGGCGAACCCCCATGGCCGTCAATTTCCCCTCGATCGAAGCCTCCCAACTGCACGCCGTTCCGGGCGTCGAACTGGGCTGGGCCGAAGCCAATATCCGCAAACCGAACCGCAAGGACGTGCTGGTCATGCGACTGGCTGCCGGCAGCACGGTATCGGGCGTTTTCACGACCAATCGCTTCTGCGCCGCCCCGGTGACGGTGTGCAAGGAACATCTGGCCGCCCATGCGGGTATCCGCGCGCTCGTCGTCAATACGGGTAACGCCAATGCGGGCACCGGAGAGCCGGGCATGCTGGCCACGCGCGCGACCTGCGACGCGCTTGCCAAGCTGCTGTCGGTCTCCAGCAACCAGATCCTGCCGTTCTCGACGGGCGTGATTCTCGAGCCGCTGCCGGTCGACCGTCTGGTCGCCGGTCTGCCGCAGGCCATCGCCAATCTTGCCCCGGCGCACTGGTTCGAAGCCGCACAATCGATCATGACGACCGACACGCTGCCGAAGGCTGCCTCGCGTCAGATCGTGATCGACGGCCAGACGATCGTGATGACGGGGGTGAGCAAGGGCGCGGGCATGATCAAGCCGAACATGGCCACCATGCTCGGCTTCGTGGGCACGAACGCCCGTGTGGCACAACCGGTGCTCGACGCGCTGGTGAAGTACGTGGCCGACCGCTCGTTCAACGCCATCACCATCGACGGCGATACCTCCACTAACGATTCGTTCATCGTGGCCGCTACGGGCCAGACCGAACTGCCGGAAATCGCCAGCACGGACACCCCGGCGTTCGCTGCCTTGCGCGACGCGCTGCTGTCGATCTCGCAAGAGCTGGCGCAACTGATCGTGCGCGACGGCGAAGGCGCGACCAAGTTCATCACCGTGACGGTCGAAGGTGGCCGTGACGTGGCCGAGTGCCGTCAGATCGCTTATGCCATCGGCCATTCGCCGCTGGTGAAGACCGCGTTCTTCGCATCCGATCCGAATCTGGGCCGTATTCTGGCCGCCATCGGCTATGCGGGCGTGAATGACCTCGACGTCAGCAAGATCGACCTGTATCTCGACGATGTGCTGGTGGCGCGCGCCGGTGGCCGCAACGCTGACTATCGCGAAGAGGACGGTCAGCGCGTGATGAAGCAAAGCGAAATTACGGTACGCGTAGTGCTGGGTCGCGGCGACGCGGCCGCTACGCTGTGGACGTGCGATCTCTCGCACGACTACGTGAGCATCAACGCGGATTACCGCTCCTGAGACCCGACGCGACGGCCCTGAAGGTCTAGGCCTCCCACAGGAGGCGAGGGCCGTCGGCGCATGGCACCGATGCCTGACCGGCGTCGGCCATGTGCCGGTGGAAGTGAATGAGCGAAGCACGCGAGTCCATCGGAAACAACGTTTGGACTGCCGGACGGGTGGCAAAAGCACCGCGGCGCACAGCGAAGGGAAACGACAACACCTCGAAGCATCGACATGAGCGCCCATGAGCGGCGCGGGGATATCGAAGCATGGACAAACTGGAACAGTTCCTGACGCGCGCAGAAGGCGTGCTGGCCCGGCTGGAGGCAATGCTGCCCCCGGCGACCCCTGAGATCGACTGGAGCGTCGCCACGGCGTTTCGCTGGCGCAAGAAGCAGGGCCGCGGGTTTCTGCAGCCCGTCGCGCACGTCTCCTCCATTACGCTAAGCGACCTGCAGAACATCGAACGTCAGAAGGCGCTGATCGAGCAAAACACGCGTCAGTTCGTGCGTGGCGAACCGGCCAATAACGTGCTGCTGACCGGCGCACGCGGCACCGGCAAGTCGTCGCTGATCAAGGCTTGTCTGAATCAATACGCGTCGGAAGGGCTGCGTCTGATCGAAGTCGACAAGGACGACCTGACCGATCTGGGCGACATCGTCGACTTGATTTCGCAACGTCCGGAACGCTTCGTCGTGTTCTGCGACGACCTGTCGTTCGAAGACGGCGAATCGGGTTACAAGGCGCTCAAGGTGGCGCTCGACGGTTCAGTGGCCGCGCAGTCGGACAACGTGCTGATTTACGCGACGTCCAACCGCCGTCACCTGTTGCCGGAGTACATGAAGGACAACGAGAGCTATCGTCACACCGACGACGGCGAGATTCATCCGGGCGAAGTGATCGAAGAGAAGATCTCGCTGTCCGAGCGCTTCGGCCTGTGGGTGAGTTTCTACCCGTTCAAGCAGGACGACTACCTGACGATCGTCGGCCACTGGCTGCAACACTTCGGCGTGCCGGCAGATCAGACGGAAAGCGCGCGTCAGGAAGCGCTGATCTGGGCATTGGAGCGCGGTTCGCGCTCGGGCCGTGTGGCATTCCAGTTTGCGCGCGATTGGGCGGGCAAGCAGCGAGGCGCGGCACAGGCATCGTAACGATTGGGCGGAAGGCGTTGTCCGGGGATGCCCCGGACCGCGGTTTGCCCGATCCCGAAATTCAGCAATGCGTAGCGATATGACAGATTCGAAACGAACGGCGCCGGACGGGCGTCCGGTCACGGAAGTGGCCGTTGGCGTCATGGTGCGCCCGGATGGCGCGGTGCTACTTGGGCAGCGTCCCGAGGGCAAGCCGTACGCCGGTTACTGGGAGTTCCCGGGCGGCAAGCTCGAAGCGGGCGAGTCGGTGGCGGCGGCGCTCGCTCGCGAGCTGCACGAAGAACTGGGGGTCACGGTCGAGCGCTGCGCGCCGTGGCGCGTCCTCGAACACGACTACCCGCATGCGTATGTGCGTCTGCACTTCTGCAAGGTGACGGCATGGCAGGGCGAGCCGCATGGCAAGGAAGGGCAGGCCCTCGCGTGGGAGCATCCGCCGGTGAGCGTGGAGCCGTTGCTACCCGCTGCGTTGCCGCCGCTGACGTGGCTCGCCGAAGAATTGGCGCAGCGCTCCTGACGCATGTATGACGCCTCCGAGGGCGAGGCGAGGCGAATGCGGGTCAGTTCCGCTGAACCTGGAAATGCAAAAAAGCCGTTTCGATGGATGTCGAAACGGCTTTTTCTATGGCGCCCGGTGCGCGTCCGTCAGCACTTAGCGTTGTGTCGGATCGAGCGGCGATTCCTGAGAGGGATCTTCCGGCGATTCGGACGGGATGGTGTACTTCTCCGCCGCCCACGCACCCATATCGATCTGCTTGCAGCGTTCCGAGCAGAACGGGCGGAATTTGGCTTGCGGACTCCAGACGACTTTCTTGCCGCAGGTCGGGCAGTTCACGACGCTCGTCATTGGCTTACAAATTGCAGAGGGTGAGCAGGAACGGCACGTCGCTGTCGACCGGACGCGGCTTCAGATCGCCGTCCTGCGTCGTGAAGCGCACCCATAGCATGTACTTGTTGGCGCTGGCCTCCGGAATGACGCGAAGGTCGGCGGCGACACGCACCTGCATCAGTTGATAGACGCGGCCGGTGAGCATCTGCTGATAGCTGCCCTGCTGCGCCATCGCCTTGCTGGCATGGCCGGACTCGCGCGCCAGCCCCAGCACGATGCTGATGGCATCGCGAATCGGGAACAGCGGGCCGATCCACTTATCGATGTCGTGACGGCGCTGCTCGGCATCGTTGTGACGCCAGGCGTAATACGACGGCAGATCGAAACGGCAGGTGCCCCCCGGAATGACCGAACGGCTGCGAATGCTGGCAAGCCACTCGTTGTCGTTCAGGTGCTGGCCGGGTTTGCCGGGAATCTGGTTGAGGTTCGCGATGGCCAGCTCGACTTCGCCGATGAATTGTTCGAGCGCGTCGGAGGCGATATCGGGATTGCCGCGATAGGTCTGCAGCGTCTGACGTTGCCGGTCGAGTTCCTTGACCAGCTCGTTCTTCAGATCGGTGCGACCGGCGATGTCGGCAATCTCGAACATCGTGATCAGGGCCGCGTGATGATCGAGCGGCTGATCCTGTCCGACGAAAAAGGCAAAGCGCCCGAACAGCTCTTCTAGCCGAAGCAGCGTGCGAATGCGTTCGTTGAGCGGATATTCGTACAGGATCAAGCGCGTTGGCCCAAAAGTTGGCGCTTTTCAGCGTAATGGCGACATTCTAATGCGGGAATCTGTCGGGTTGCAACGCGAGTGGGCGCTCAATTGGGCACCGAATGCAAGACACCTGCACGAAATGCCTCCCGACATACCTCCAGACATCGGTATTCCGATGTGCCGTGACGCGAAATCACTCGCCGCCGGTCTGTCTGGCGAACTGAAGATAGGCCGCGTGCAGACGGTCGACCTGGGGGGCGAGCGGTGCCTGCTGCGTGTCGTTGTCGATGATGTCGTCCGCCACGGCGAGTCGCTGCGCCCGTGACGCCTGACGTGCCATGATGGCCTTCACCTGCTCGCGTGTGAACCGATTGCGCGACATGACGCGAGCAATCTGCGTCTCCTCGGTGCAATCGACAACGAGGATGCGCTGCACCCGCTCACGCCATGTGCCGGACTCGACTAACAACGGCACGACGAAAATCAGATAGGGCCCTTCGGCTTCGGCCGCAGCACGCTCGCACTCCGTGCGTATGAGCGGATGGGTGATTGCCTCCAAACGGGCTTTTGCGGCGTTGTCCGAGAACACCGCTTCGCGCATGCGCGCACGGTCGAGTGAGCCGTCAGGTGCAACGAAGGCATCGCCGAAGTCCCGGCGGATCGCGGGCATCGCCGCACCGCCCGGGGCGGTGATGCTGTGCGCGATGGCGTCGGTATCGATGATGGCGATGCCATGCGTGGCAAACAGATTGGCGACGGTCGTCTTGCCGCTACCGATGCCGCCGGTCAGGCCGATGGCGTAAGTCATGGAGTTCCTCCGATCCAGAGCATGAGGCTGTCGCCACCGAAGAGCGTGACGACACCTGCGGCCGCAAGAAACGCGCCGAAAGGAAACATCTGATCGCCGCGTAAGCGTCCCATCAGCCATGCGCTGCCCGCAATGACAATAGCGAGCACGCACGCGACGAGCAGAATTTGCGGTAGCGCCGTCCAGCCGAACCACGCACCGAGCGCCGCGAAAAGTTTGAAGTCGCCGAATCCCATCCCTTCACGACGTCGTATCCACCAGTACACCCAATACATCGCCCAGAGACTCATGTAGCCCGCTGCCGCGCCGATGACGGCCGACGGCAGGCTGGCAAACCAATGACCGAGGTTACAGAGCAATCCGGCCCAAAGCAGCGGGAGCGTGAGGATGTCGGGCAGCAGCTGCGTGTCGTGATCGATGTAGGCAAGGGCGATCAGCGTCCAGACAAGTCCGAGCGCGCCGACGCTCTGCCATGTCGGCCCAAAGCGCCAGGAGATGGCGACACTCAGCGCGCCGCTGAGCAGCGCGAGTTGCCATCGGCGCGACGGTGCGGGGTCGGACAGTGCGACGGGCAGGTTGACCGCGCCGACGCCCGACATCTCGCTGGTCGAGGCAAGCGCAAGGGGGGAGAGCTGGGGGGATGCGGCAGGCAGGGCGTGGGTGTCCGAGCTTTCGGCGGCCTGCAATTCTTCGAGCCATGCGCGCTCGATGGCGGCAGGCACCCGTCGCACGACGACATCGATGAGCAGTCCGGCAATCACGCCGGAAACCGCAAACAATGCGAGACGCCAGTGGGGAGAGAGTTGCGCGAGCCAGTCGACGAGAAGCAGCTCGGCGTAGCCATTCATGGCGTTCATGCGACACCGTATCCGAGTTGGAACATCGGCAGGTACATGGCGAGGACCATGCCGCCGATCAGCAGGCCGAGCAACGTAATCATCATGGGTTCTAGCGTTGCGCAGGTACTGACCAGCGCATGAGACGCTTCCTCGTCGAGCAGGCCGGCGGCCTGATTGAGCATGCGCCCGAGTGTACCCGATTCCTCTCCAATGACGACCAGTTGCGCCACGGCCAGCGGCCAGTGTTCGTCGCCCTCCAATGCCGTCGCCAGACGCTCGCCCCGGGCCACTTTGCGATGCACGTCGTGCGCCGATCGCTGCATCACGAGATTGCCGCAAGCGCTGGCGGCGGCGTCCATGGCGTCGGGCAGTGCGACACCGGCGTCAAGGAGCGTGCCGAGGGTTCTGGCCCATCGCGCGGCGCTCATCATCCGAAGAATCTTGCCTACGCCGGGTAGCCGCAGCAACAGCCGGTCGCGATGACGTCGCAGCGATAAACTTCGCCGCAAACCCGCAGCGACGACCAGTCCGGCGGCGCCTGTGCTCGCCAACACCCAGTGACCGTTGTCGAGCGACGCGCGTGAGGCGTCGATGAGCCAGCGGGTCAACGGCGGCAACGGCACGCCACCGCCGGCAGCACTCGCGAATAGCCGCTCGAACTCCGGAATCACCCATTGCAGGAGCGCGATGACGACGGCGATGGCCACCGCCAATATGGTCAGCGGATAGGCGAGTGCGCGTTGAAGTTTGTCGCGAACGCTTTGCAAGTGATCGTACTGTGCGCTCAGCCTTGCCAGCGTCGGGCCGAGCTGGCCGCTCAGTTCGCCCGCCGCGATCAACTGACAATCGACGCTGCTGAACCGACGGCTGGCATGCGCCATCGCCTGCGCGAGCGGATGTCCGAGGGCGACATCCTCGGCGATGGTGGCGGCCAGCCGTTTGAGGCCGCGTGTGTGCGCACCTCTGGCGAGCACGTCGAGGGCGGCGCTCAGTGGCACGCCTGCGCCGAGCAATGTCGCAAGACGTCGCACGAGGTCGGTCGCGTCTGCTGGGCGTGTGCGTGCGGCAGATGAGTGGCGGCGCTGCGGACGCAGTTGTGTGACGGCCAACTGCGGATGCCGATGTCGCAACGCCAGTCGGGCGGCTGACTCGCCGTGAGCGATCACGTCTCCGTGAAGACGCCGTCCGTCGGCGTCGCGGCCTTGCCATCGCCATCGCTGCAAATGTGTCGATGTCGTCATGCGGCACCTACGCCCGACATGATCGGTGGTCGCCATTGGCGGGGCAGTGGCGCATGCTGTGTGTCGTCGTTCGCATCGCCGCCTTGAAGACCTTCTGCCCACTTCATTGGCGGTATGCGCACTGTGTCGCGTGTTCGCATCTCAGTGGCATCAAACGGGCAGCGTCGCATCGACATCCTCCTGAGCGACAGCGCCTGCATCGACATGCCACAACCCGGCTTCTCTTAGCGTCATGACGCCTTCGCTGCGCGCCTGCGCCGCCAGCTCGTGCGGACTGCGTGCCTTTGCAATGTTGATCGCCTGCGTGGCGCTGATCGGCATCACCTGAAACGCGCCGATGCGCCCTGTAAAACCGGTGTCGTGACAGCGCATGCAGGTGTCCGTGCGGTCCGTTGCCGTCTTCGTTGTGCCGGACGGCTCGCACCCGGCCGGGCATCGTCGCCTGAGCAGGCGCTGTGCGCTGACCAGCAGCAACGTCGACGACAGATTGAACGGGGCGACGCCGAGATCGAACAGCCGCGCGAGCGTGCTTGGCGCGTCGTTGGCGTGAACGGTGGCAAACACAAGGTGACCGGTCTGCGCGGCCTGTATGGCGATTTCGGCGGTCCGTGCATCGCGAATTTCGCCCACGACGAGGACGTCTGGATCCTGACGCAGAAACGCACGTAAGGCCGTTGCAAAGTCGAGACCGGCGCGTTCGTTGAGATTGACCTGCGTGATACCGGCCAGGCGAATTTCCACCGGATCTTCGATGGTGACGATGTTGCGCGACGCATCGTTCAGACGTCGCAGGCAACTATAGAGCGATACGGTCTTGCCGCTGCCCGTCGGGCCTGTCAGCAAGATGAGGCCGTGCGGCCGGGCAATCGCCTGCGTGAGCGCGAGGTATTGCACCGGCGAATAACCGAGACCTTCAAGCGAGAGGGGGACTTTCGCGCCATCGAGCAGGCGCACCACCAGTTTCTCGCCGTGCAGGGTGGGGAGCGCACTCACGCGGCACTCGACCGGTTCGCCCGCTTCGCGCCACACCATGCGTCCGTCTTGAGGCAAGCGCTTTTGTGCGATGTCGAGATTCGCGAGCACCTTCAGACGCGAGACCAACATGTCGCGCGCTGTCAGCGGAACGTCGTCATGCTCTTGCAAGCGGCCATCGATACGCAGGCGTACCCGAAAGCGCTGCGCCATCGGTTCGAAATGGATATCGGAAGCGCCTGCACGAATCGCTTCGCTCAGTATTCGCTCAAGGCGTTGCAGTGGCGTGGTGGACGGCAGGGCGTCGTCGGAGGCGATGGATTGACGCGGCATGACAGGATTCGGCGAGAGCTGGGTGAGGCTTCAGTCTCGTCAAATCCTTGCGGTGTCTCAATCGGAATAACCTGAAAAATAGCGGTAGGTGACGGGCAGTGAACGACTACGACGTGATCGCCTCACGTCGTTCGCGTAGCTTTAGTCGTGATGCGGGGCCCGCGCCGTCGGTTTGAACAGGCGTACCGTTTTGATCGCCTGGTTATCGATCTGCACGATTTCCATACGCACGCCGTCGATCTCGAGACTGACGGACGCTTCGGGAATTTCGCGCAGCACTTCGAGAATCAGGCCGTTGAGTGTCTTCGGCCCGTCGGTCGGCAGATGCAGTCCCAGTCGCCGGTTCAGATCGCGAAGACCCACGCCACCGCCGACCAGACAATCGTCGTCCGCCGTCCACCCCGAACGGCTGCCGCCGGCACCCGGTACGCTCGTCGTGAACTCGCCGATGAGTTCCTCGATGATGTCCTCGGTCGTCACCAGCCCTTCGACTTCGCCGTACTCGTTGACCACGAGTCCCACGCGTCGATGGTTTTCCTGGAAGTACTGCAACTGTCGCAGCGCGGGGGTATCGCTCGGAATGAAATACGGTTCGACGAGCAACGCGCGCAACGTATCGACTGTGAGATCGTCCGGGTGACGCAACGCGGAGAGCGTACGGCGCACCGGCAGAATGCCGACGATGCGATCGATGTCGCCGTCATAGACGGGTAGCTTGTTGTGATAACAGGTTTCGAGTTGCGAGAGGATCGTGTCGAGGGGCGCTGAGATATCGAGCGCTTCGATGCGCGCGCGCGGCACCATCACGTCGTCGACTGCGATGTTCTCGAGATCGAGCAGATTGAGCAGCACGCTACGTGGCTTAGTCGGCATGTAGTTGCCAGCTTCGAGCACGATGGTGCGCAGTTCTTCGGTGGTCAGGCGCGTCTCGCTCGCCGCAGTGCGCGTGTCGATGCGCAGCACGCGCAGCATGCCGCGCACGAACGTGTTGAGCACCCACACGAGCGGCTTCGCTGCCGTCACGATCGGTTTGAGCGGCGTGCTGACGGAAAGGGCGATGCGGTCGGGGTAAGTCGCGCCGACGATCTTCGGTCCGATCTCAGCGAAGATGATGATGAGCAGCGCGATCATTGCTGTCGCGATCGACAGCGTGATGGCGTCGTTGCCGAAGTAGCGCACCGCGATGGACGTGGTGAGCACCGGCACGACCGTGTTGATGACGTTATTGCCGACGAGAATGGTCGAGAGCAGGTCTTCCGTGCGAGAGAGCAATCCCTGTGTCGCGCGCGCGCCGTGTACGTTCATGCGTACGAGGTGCTTCAGTCGATGGCGGTTGAGCGCCATCATGCTCGTCTCGGAAATGGAAAAGAATCCCGAGCAGATGATCAGGAAGGCGACGGCGCAGATCTGCGCCCATAAGGGCAAGGCGTCCAAGCGTTTTGGGGCGGCTAAGCGCGGGCGGTGGCAATGAGTCGCCACTATATCAGAGGGGATTGGAAGGTTTGCTGCGTAGCCAGACGCCGACATCTCATCGGAGGGATGTGACGGACTGCCGACTTTTCGATGGGGCGGACGTAGCGAATGTATCCGGCAGTAGAAATAAAAAAACCGACGGACAAGTCCGTCGGTTTTTTTGCTTTGCTTGAGAGCAAAGTAAATCCTGGTCGGGGTGAGAGGATTCGAACCTCCGGCCTCTACGTCCCGAACGTAGCGCTCTACCAGGCTAAGCTACACCCCGCTTCGATACTGCTACTTCGCTAAGTGCGTCGCGCTATCGAGTAAGAACATAATTCTAGCAGGCTATTTTTATAATGGGAAGAGGGGAGTGTAGAAATAATTCGTGCGGCAGCATCTGCCTCTTCCTGAGCACGTGCGAGCGTGTAGTCGAGCGCACCCGTGCGCTTGATCGCGGCGAGGATCGGCTCGAACTTGTCGGTGCCGCCATTCTCGATGGCTTCGCGTACGAGCGCGCGCTCTTCTTCCGTGCCGTGTTGCAGAACGTGAATCAGTGGCAGCGTCGGTTTGCCTTCGCGCAGGTCGTCGCCAGCGTTCTTGCCCATCGCATCGGTGTCGCCGGCGTAGTCGAGCCAGTCGTCCATCAATTGGAAGGCAGTGCCCAGACGGCCGCCGTATTCGCAGACGGCGGCTTCGGTCTGCGCATCGGCGTTGGCGAGCACCGCCGCCAGTTGCGTCGCTGCTTCGAACAGCGTGGCTGTCTTGTACTTGATGACCTGAAGGTAGCGCGCCTCGTCGACATCGGGGTCGTGCATGTTCAGCAACTGAAGCACTTCCCCTTCGGCGATGACGTTGGTCGCACGCGCGAGGATCTGCATCACGCGCATGTTGTCCACGCTCACCATCATCTCGAATGAACGCGAATACAGGAAGTCGCCGACCAGCACCGACGCCGCATTGCCGAACAGCGCATTGGCAGTCTGCTTGCCGCGGCGCAGATCGGACTCGTCGACGACGTCGTCGTGCAGCAGCGTCGAGGTGTGGATGAATTCGATGACGGCCGCCAGCTCGTAGCGGGCGGGCGATGTCACGCCCAGCGCGCCGGAGACCAGTAGCAGCAATGCAGGGCGTAGCCGCTTGCCGCCCGAATTGATGATGTATTCCGAGATCTGATTGATCAGGACCACCTCGGAGGCCAGCCGATGGCGGATAAGCGTATCGACGGCTTTCATGTCGTCGGTGATGGCGGCCAGTACGTTCTGGGCAGAAGTCGAAGCAGTCAAGACAAGGCTCGGGTGAGGAAAAATTCGCCCCAAATTATATAGTGGGCGCGGCAACTTTCGGGCACCAGGGCCGCGGAATGACTGGAGTTACGGAAGTCTTTGACGCAAAAGGAGAAAGTCTGTATAATTCCCCGTTTTCGTGCGCGCATTCGTTGCGCCGCGTCCGAAAATACTTCGGAAAGCGGGCTGCGGCGGGGGCGTTCGACCGGTAGGTGGAGTCCTTTCGGGACCCTCGGTTTGCACGAGAATTCTCTTGTTTATGAGTGAGGTTCAACAATGTACGCGGTCATAAAAACCGGCGGTAAGCAATATAAGGTTGCTGCTGGCGAAAAGCTCAAAGTAGAACAGATACCGGCTGACATTGGCGCTGAAATCACCATTGACCAGGTTCTCGCCGTTGGCGAGGGCGAATCGATTAAGTTCGGTGCGCCGTTGGTCACTGGGGCTTCCGTCAAGGCTACCGTTGTCGCCCAGGGTCGTCACCCCAAGGTGAAGATTTTCAAGATGCGCCGTCGCAAGCACTACCAAAAGCGTCAAGGCCATCGCCAAAACTACACCGAGCTGCGTATCGACAGCATCAACGGCTAATCGATCGAGCTAGGTAAGGAGTTAAGTCATGGCACACAAAAAAGCAGGCGGATCGTCCCGTAACGGCCGCGATTCCGAGTCGAAGCGCCTCGGCGTGAAGGTGTACGGCGGTCAGGCAATCCTGGCTGGCGGCATCATCGTTCGCCAACGCGGTACTCGTATGCATGCCGGCGAAAACGTCGGTATCGGTAAGGACCACACGCTGTTTGCACTGGCCGATGGCCATGTGCAGTTCGCCGTCAAGGGCGCAGCGAAGAAGCAAGTGGTTAGCGTGGTAGCGGCAACGTAAGCTAAGCCTTTTGCCACCAAAAGGCTCCGCTTCCATGCGGAGCCTTTTTTGTTTCTCCCGCCAGCGCGCACTGGATGCCGCGCGGCGTGGATCATCGAACAGTATTCTGGATCGTCTGCGGACGGTCATTAAGCGGGACGGACCCACATGAAATTCATTGACGCAGCGCGAATCGAGGTGATCGCCGGAGACGGCGGCAACGGCTCGGCATCGATGCGCCGTGAGAAATTCGTGCCGTTCGGCGGACCTGACGGCGGCGACGGCGGTCGTGGCGGCAGCGTGCTCGCCGTGGCGGATCGCAACATCAACACCCTGATCGACTACCGTTATTCGAAGAAGCATCTGGCGAAGGACGGTGAGCGCGGTCGCGGTTCGGACTGCTACGGCAAGGGCGGCGACGATATCACGCTGCGTATGCCGGTGGGCACCATCATTACTGACATGGACACGGGCGAGACCATCGCCGATCTGACCGAACACGGTCAGGAAGTGATCCTCGCGCAGGGCGGTGCAGGCGGTCTGGGCAACATCCATTTCAAATCGAGCACGAACCGCGCACCGCGTCAGACGACGCCCGGCAAGCCCGGTGAGCGCCGCATGCTCCAGCTTGAGCTGAAGGTGCTCGCGGACGTCGGCCTGCTCGGCATGCCCAATGCGGGCAAGTCGACGTTTATCTCGTCGGTGTCGAACGCGCGTCCGAAGGTTGCAGACTATCCGTTCACGACGTTGCACCCCAATCTGGGTGTCGTGCGCACGGCGCCGGGCCGTAGCTTCGTGATCGCCGATATTCCGGGGCTGATCGAAGGCGCTGCCGAAGGGGCAGGCCTCGGCCACCAGTTCCTGCGTCACTTGCAGCGCACCGGTCTGTTGCTGCACATCGTGGACATCGCACCGTTCGACGAAGGCGTCGATCCGGTGGCGGACGCAAAAGCCATCGTCCTCGAATTGCAGAAGTACGACGAGGAGTTGTTCCAGAAGCCGCGTTGGCTGGTACTCAACAAGGTCGACATGGTGCCTGAGGCGGAGCGTGAAGCGCGCGTCGCCGACTTCAAGGAGCGCTACGGCTGGAGCGGCCCGACCTTCGAAATCTCCGCGCTGACGGGCGAAGGTTGCGAGAAGTTGTGTCTGGCGGTACAGGAGTATCTGTACCAGCAGCGTGGCGCGGTCGAAGAAGCGATCGAAGACGCCGCCGCCGATCCGCGTTTCCGCGCAGGTAGCGCCACGCCGCCCGCCGACGCCGCACCACAAATCCCAACGGACGACACGCCAAAGGCGTAAACTCCACATCACTCAAACGCTGGCGCTGACGTCGTAAGGTCTCGAACGTCATCAGGTCCCGGGCCTTGCGCCAACGCCAGCGATCCGGCTGCTGTGGCCCAATGAGAGACGATCCGCACGCGCGGCATCGTCCCGGGGCACGGTGGTCTCGTCTTCCCAATACATCCGCAGGAGAATCCAGGTCCATGCGTTCGGTCATCGCCGATGCCAAGCGGCTCGTGGTGAAAGTGGGCTCCAGTCTCGTGACCAACGACGGTCGCGGGCTGGATGATGTCGCCATTGCGCGTTGGGCGCAGCAGATCGCCGCGTTGCGGCACGGGGGCGACGGACGTCCGCCAAAGCAGGTCGTGCTCGTGAGTTCGGGCGCGATTGCGGAGGGGATGCAGCGTCTGGGCTGGGCCAAGCGCCCGAAGGCCATCGACGAATTGCAGGCGGCTGCCGCCGTCGGTCAGATGGGCCTCGCGCAAGTCTACGAGACGCGTTTCGCCGAGCATGGCGTGCGCACCGCACAGATTCTTCTCACGCACGCCGATCTGGCCGACCGCGAACGCTATCTGAACGCGCGCACGACGCTGCTCACGCTGCTGCGTCTGGGGGTGGTGCCGATCATCAACGAGAACGACACGGTCGTGACCGACGAAATCAAGTTCGGCGACAACGACACGCTCGGCGCGCTGGTCACGAATCTGATCGACGGCGACGCGCTCGTCATTCTGACCGACCAGTCGGGCCTCTACACGGCCGATCCGCGCAAAGACCCCGATGCCGAGTTTGTGCACGAAGCCGAAGCCGGGGATGAGCGCCTCGAAGCGATGGCGGGCGGTGCGGGCACGAACATCGGTCGTGGTGGCATGCTGACGAAGATTCTGGCGGCTAAACGCGCAGCGACGAGCGGCGCACATACCGTGATCGCGTCGGGTCGCGAAGCGGACGTACTGGTGCGTCTGGCCGGTGGTGAAGCCATTGGCACGCAACTCGTGGCGCGCACGGCGGTCCTGACGGCCCGCAAGCAATGGATGGCCGATCACCTTCAGGTGCGCGGTCGTGTGGTGATCGATGCGGGCGCGTGCAAGAAGCTGATGGAAGAGGGCAAGAGCCTGCTGCCGATCGGCGTGATCGACGTCGAAGGGACGTTTGCGCGAGGTGAAGTTATCTCATGTGTCGACGAGACGGGCCATGAGGTCGCGCGCGGCCTATCCAACTACAGTGCCTCGGAGGCGCGCCTCATTCGTCGTCACCCGAGCAGCGACATCGAACAGGTGCTGGGCTTTGCGAACGAGCCCGAACTGATTCACCGCGACAACCTGATCCTGCGCTGATCCGCATCCGCGCAGACCGTCAGATGCGAAAAACGCCGGCACGTGATACGTGACCGGCGTTTTTTTGCGTCATGACGCCGTCGAGGCGGCGGCGTCGGTCCGGCACAGACTTAGCGATAGGCGGCGGGCGTCGTCGGATAGCGCAGGTTCTGGACGATGTCCTTGGCGGAGCCGTAGGGCGTCTTGTCCTGGCAGAGGAAGTCGCGGTACAGAATGCCCTGATACGCGGTCGAGCCGTACGGCTTGATCGGACGCCATTCGCTGTTGCGCGCCGGTGCCCACGTGCCGTCCGGACGGCCGGTCGCGTACAGACGCGATTCGAACGACGAGCAGTGGATGCCCTCGTACGACACGTTGCGCGCACCGCTCTTGCTGCGGATCACCGCGATGTAGCGCACCACGCCGTCTTCCCGGGTGACTTCGATGGACTTCGCGTCGACGGCATAGTCGAGCGTGGCGTTCGGCAGCGTCGAGAAGCTGATCAGATCGGCGTCTTGCGGCGCGGCCGTCGGCATCTTGTATTCCGCCTCCTTCCACTTGCCCTTGGCGGCTTCCTGCTGCGCCATGTATTCGTCAAAGTCCTGAACGGGCTGGGACACGCTGCTGCAGGCGGCGATCAGCGCCAGAGCGGCCAGAGAGACAAGCGTGGCCAGGCGCGGGGCGCGGCGGGCAATCGAAGGACGCATGGGAATGTGGTCGAGAGATCAAAAAAAGCCGACGCGGGCAACCGTGCCCGCGTCCGGTGTTGAGACAGGCCGTCAGCCGCCCGGTTCAGTGCCCCCGGCGGTGCTGAAGGTCGGCACTGTCGGCAGTGCCGGTGTTGGCGGCAGGATCGGCGGTGTCGCTGCCGTCACTGTCGCCACAATTGCCGCCGCCGTAGCTGTCCTCCTGCTCGTGCGACGCATCCGTAGCCCCCGGCGGCATTTCGCCGACCCGGGCACCGGCGCGCGGAAACCGTCGCCGGTCCTGCTGGGCGCGTGCAGCCGAGCGTCGCAGATAACGCGAGAGTTCGTTCAGGGCGAGCTGATACACATCGCGCTTGAATTCGATCACGGCGTCGAGCGGCACCCAGTATTCGTTCCAACGCCAGGCGTCGAACTCGGGATGATCGGTTGCGCGTAAGCAGATATCGCAGTCGCGTCCGACCATGCGCAGCAGGAACCAGATCTGCTTCTGGCCCCGGTAATGTCCGCGCACTTCGCGTTTGATGAACTTGTCCGGCACCTCGTAACGCAGCCAGTCGCGTGTGCGACCGATGATTTTGACGTGTTCTGGCTTTAGCCCGGTTTCCTCGTGCAATTCTCGGAACATGGCCTGTTCTGGCGTTTCGCCGTACTTGATGCCGCCTTGCGGGAACTGCCAGGAGTGCTCGCCCAGCCGCTTGCCCCAGAACACTTCATTGCGTGCGTTTAAGAGGATGATGCCGACGTTCGGGCGAAAGCCTTCACGGTCCAGCATACAACCACCCCTGAATCCTTTAAAATTGCTTCGATTATAAACAGATAATCACCGGCGCGGCGGCCGGCGGCGGCTCGGGTAACCGGGGCGGCGCGTACGGCCGGCGGGTGTCTCAAGGGATGCGAGGATGGCGCACGGCGTCAATCCGCATCGTCCCGGCCCCGCTTCCCTGCATCAGACCGAACCGTCGCGTGCGCCGTTGACCCTATTTTTTCCGGAAATCTGCATGAAAGCCTCTCGTTTCTTCATCGGCACCCTCAAGGAAGCTCCCGCCGACGCCGAAATCGTCAGCCACAAGCTGATGATGCGCGCCGGCATGATTCGCCGCGTTGCTGGCGGCATCTACGATTACCTGCCGATCGGCCTGCGCTCGATCCGCAAGGTCGAAGCCATCGTCCGTGAAGAAATGAACCGCGCCGGTGCGCTGGAACTGCTCATGCCAGCCGTGCAACCGGCCGAACTCTGGCAGGAGTCGGGTCGCTGGGAGAAGTACGGCCCGGAACTGCTCCGTCTGAAAGATCGTCACGACCGCGATTTCGTCGTCGGCCCGACCCACGAGGAAGTGGTGACGGATATCGCTCGCCGCGAGATCAAGAGCTATCGTCAACTGCCGGTGAACTTCTATCAGGTGCAGACGAAGTTCCGCGACGAAATTCGTCCGCGTTTCGGCGTGATGCGTGGCCGCGAATTCATCATGAAGGACGCCTACTCCTTCGATAAGGACCGCGCGGGCCTGCAAGTGTCGTATCAAAAGATGTTCGACGCCTACGTGCGCATCTTCACGCGCCTGGGTCTGGAGTTCCGCGCTGTGGTGGCCGACAACGGCTCCATCGGCGGCTCGGGCTCGCACGAATTCCACGTGATCGCCGAGACCGGTGAAGACGCCATTGCCTACTGCCCGACGTCGGACTATGCGGCCAACGTCGAGATGGCCGAAGCGCTGCCGCCGCAAGGTGAGCGTCCGGCCGCTGCCGAAGCCATGACCAAGACCGCGACGCCGGGCAAGGCCAAGTGCGAAGCCGTGGCCGAGCTGCTCTCGATCCCGCTGGCACGCACCGTCAAGTCGATCGTGCTGGCCACCGACAGCAAAGACACCGGCACGCAGGTTTGGCTGCTGTTGCTGCGTGGCGATCACGAGCTCAACGAGATCAAGGCGAGCAAGGTGCCGGGGCTGGGCGAACTGCGCTTCGCAAGCGAAGCCGAGATTGTCGAATGGTTCGGCACGCCGCCGGGCTATCTGGGCCCGATCGGCACGAAGAAGCCGGTCAAGCTCGTGGTCGATCGCAGCGTCGCGCACATGAGCGACTTCGTGGTGGGGGCGAACGAGAAGGACTTCCACATCACCGGTGTGAACTGGGGCCGCGATCTGCCGGAACCGGAAATCGTCGCCGATCTGCGCAACATCGTGCCGGGCGACGCCTCGCCGGACGGCAAGGGCGAGATCGCCCTGTGCCGTGGCATCGAAGTCGGTCACGTGTTCCAGTTGGGGACGAAGTATTCGGAGGCGATGAACGCCACGTTCCTCGACGAGAACGGCAAGCCGGCGCCGATGGAGATGGGCTGCTACGGCATTGGCATCACGCGTATTCTCGGCGCGGCCATCGAGCAGAACTTCGACGAGCGCGGCATCATCTGGCCGGAATCGATTGCGCCGTTCGAAGTGGTGCTGTGCCCGATGGGTTACGACCGTAGCGACGCCGTGCGGGCTGCCGCCGACAAGCTGTACGAAGACCTGGTGGCCGCTGGCGTCGACGTGATTCTCGATGACCGTGGCGAGCGTCCGGGTGTGATGTTCGCGGACTGGGAGCTGATCGGCGTGCCGCATCGCGTGGTGATCGGCGACCGTGGCCTGAAGGAAGGCAAGATCGAGTATCAGGGCCGTCGCGACACGGAAGCCCAGTTGCTCGACGCCGCCTCGGTGGCGGAAGTCGTCACCGGCAAGGTGCGCGCCGCCAAGGCGGTCTGATCGAGTGACATGCGACGCGTTGCCGGTAATTGCCGGTAGCGCGCCGCACGATGCTCAGGTCTCGCGCGCCTCGTATCGGCACAAACGCATTACCTGACGGCAGTCGCCCCGGCGGCTGCCGTTGTCATATCTGAAGGCGTCGTCTGTATGGAATACACGTTCGCGTCGGCCACCGTGCTGTTGCTGCTGATTACCGATCCGTTCGGCAACATCCCCATTTTCGTGAATGCACTGAAGAACGTGCCAGCGGGCCGACGGCCACGCGTGATCGTTCGTGAGGTCTTGATCGCGTTCGCGATCCTGTTGTTGTTCATGCTGGTGGGCGAGCGATTCCTGCGCATGATGAGTCTCACCGACCTGTCGTTGCAGCTCGCGGGCGGTATCGTGCTGTTCCTGATCGCGCTGCGGATGATCTTTCCGCGTCCGGACCACGGCTCGCTGCCGGACGCCGGTGAGCCGTTGATTGTCCCGCTTGCAATTCCGGCGCTGGCCGGGCCGTCGGCCCTCGCGACCGTCATGCTGCTCGTCTCGCAGCAGCCGGGTCGCATGCTCGAATGGATTACCGCGCTCAGCGTGACGATGGCCGTGTGCGCGGTGGTGCTGTTGCTTGCCGACCGTATCGAGCGATGGTTGGGCTCGCGGGTTGTGGCGGCGTTCGAGCGGTTGATGGGGCTGATTCTGGTGGCGATCTCTGTCGAGATGATCCTGAAGGGCGTGAAAGTTTTCGTCCACCAGTTCTGACGCTGGCTCAGGCGGCCGGCGCTGCCGGGCGACACAAAAGAAAAGGGGCCTTGTGCAAACAGGCCCCTTTCTTATTTGTCGCGGGACGAACCCGGCGACGATGTTGCATTCCGATTAGCGCGGCGTCGTCAGCGCGCGAATCGCAGGCAGGTTGCGCCAGTATCCCTTGGCGTCCATGCCGCAGCCGAAGACGTAGCGATCCGGCACGGTGAAGCCGCAGAAATCCGGATGCGACGGCTTCTCCTTCGTCAGGATCTTCTCGCACAACACGGCGCTGTAGAACTTCGATGCGCCCATTTCGAGAATGCGGTCGCGAATCGCGGCCATCGTCGCGCCTTCGTCGAGAATGTCGTCGAGCACGAGCACCACGCGGTCGCGCACCGAGTCGCGCGGCGCGACGCGCCACTGCATCGCACCACCGGTGGTGGTGTTGTTGTAGCGCGAGAGGTGGATGTAGTCGAATTCGAGCGGGAAGTCGAGGCGCGGCAACAGCATGCCGGTGAAGACGGCCGCGCCGCCCATGACCGACAGCACCATCGGGAAGTCGTCGCCGACGGCGGCCTTGATGGCTTTGGCCATGGTGTCGACGGACCGGTTGACCTCGTCTGCGGAGACGATTTCTTCGGAATTACGGAATACTTCGAGCGCTTCTTCGCGGTTCATATGGGGCGACCCTGTGGAACGGTGTTGCGGGGGTTTCGCTATGTGCGGCCCGGAGTATATACGGAAAGCCCGTAGTTCAGACCGGACCGCGACCGGATGAGTCTCAATCAGCGCATGCCGGGCATCATGCCCTTCATGCTGCGCATCATCTTCATCATGCCACCGCCTTTGAGTTTCTTCATCATCGTGCGCATCTGATCGTACTGATTCAGCATGCGGTTGACTTCCTGCACCTGAACGCCCGCACCGGCGGCGATACGGCGCTTGCGGCTCGCCTTGATCAGTTCCGGCTTGGCGCGCTCGGCGGGCGTCATCGAGTTGATGATGCCTTCCATGCGGCGCACCTGCTTCTCGGCCTGATCCATATTGGTCTGGCTGGCGGCGGCCTGGAATTGGGCCGGCAGCTTGTCCATGAGCGACGACAGGCCGCCCATCTTCTTCATCTGGCCGATCTGCGCCTTGAAGTCGTTCAGATCGAAGTCGCCACCCTTCTTGACCTTGTCGGCGAGCTTTTGCGCGGCCTGAACGTCAACGCCGCGTTGGGCTTCCTCGACGAGCGCGAGAATGTCGCCCATGCCGAGAATCCGGTTCGCCATGCGATCCGGGTAGAAGACTTCGAGGCCGTCGAGCTTTTCGCCGACACCGACGAACTTGATCGGCTTGCCCGTGACGTGACGCACCGACAGCGCCGCACCGCCGCGCGAATCGCCGTCGAGCTTGGTGAGCACCACGCCGGTGAGCGGCAGCGCGTCGTTGAAGGCGCGGGCGGTGTTCACGGCGTCCTGGCCGAGCATGGCGTCGACGACGAACAGCGTTTCGATCGGTTTCAGCTCAGCGTGCAGGGCACTAATTTCCTGCATCATCGCTTCGTCAATACCCAGACGGCCGGCCGTATCGACGAGCAGCACTTCATGGTGATGGCGACGTGCCCAGTCCACGGCGGCGCGGGCGATATCGACCGGCTTCTGGTCGGGTTGCGACGGGAAGAAGTCGGCGTCGACCTGCTTCGTGACCGTCTCCAACTGGGCGATAGCGGCGGGGCGGTAGACGTCGGTGGAAACCGTGAGGACTTTCTTCTTCTGGGCGCGCAGCAGCTTGGCGAGCTTACCGACGGTCGTCGTCTTACCTGCACCCTGCAAACCGGCCATCAGGATGATGGCAGGCGGGGTAGTGGCGAGATTGAGTTCGGCGGCACGGCCTTCGTAGTCGCCGCCCATCAGCGCGGTCAGTTCGCGCTGCACCACGCCGACGAGTGCCTGGCCGGGCGACAGGCTGGAAATGACTTCCTCACCGAGGGCCTTTTCCTTCACCTTGGCGATGAAATCGCGCACCACCGGCAGGGCGACGTCGGCCTCGAGCAGGGCGAGGCGCACTTCGCGCAGCATTTCCTGCGTGTTGGCCTCGGTCAGCCGGGCTTCGCCGCGCAGGGTCTTGACGACTTTGGCAAGGCGCGTAGTGAGATTGTCGAGCATGAAACGTATCCTGTAAGACCTTCAGCGGCCTCGGTTGCCCGCCCCCCGGGCCGTAGACGGCGGTGGCAAGCACGGCAGCGCGCCCCTCATGGGCTGGTGTAAACTTCAAACATGACTATTTTACTGTATGCGCTGACCGCCATCCTCTACGCCGGGTTGGCGGTTTGTTCGTGGCAAGGATACCGGCGCGACGCCGCGCTCGCACTCGCGGGCGGACAAGTCGCGCCTGCGCCCGTCACGGGCACGCCCTCGCGCTGGCCGATGCAGCTTTCGCTGTTCGCCGCGCTCGTGCTGCACGGGGTGTTGCTGCATCAGACGATCTTCCGCGCCGACAGCATGCACTTCGGTTTCGCGTACATGCTCTCGGCCATGTTGTGGCTTTCGGTCGGCATCTACTGGATCGAGAGTTTCTTTTTCCCGCTCGAGAGCCTGCGACTGATGGTCACACCCGTGGCAGCTGTCGCGTGTCTGTTGCCGATGATCTTTCCGGACGTGCGCATTCTGGGATTTGCCGCCAATCCGGTGTTCAAGGCGCACTTCATCATCGCCAACATGGCCTACGGTCTGTTCGCGCTGGCGGCGTTGCACGCATTGCTGATGATCTATGCCGAGCGGCAACTGCATCCGTCGCGCAGCAACGAGGCGACGGGCTGGCTCTCGCGCTGGCTTGAGACGCTGCCGCCGCTGCTCACGATGGAGAAGCTGCTGTTCCGTCTGATCGGCGCAGGGTTCGTACTGCTTACGCTGACGCTGATCTCCGGCGTGATGTTCTCCGAGGCACTCTTCGGGCGCGCGGTGCGCATCGATCATAAGACCGTGTTCGCGGTGGTGTCGTGGCTGATGTTCGGCGCGGTGCTGCTGGGGCGGCATTTTTACGGGTGGCGCGGCAAGGTCGCGCTGCGTTGGGTTCTGGCGTCGTTCGTGGCGCTGTTGCTGGCGTATGTCGGTTCTCGCTTCGTGCTTGAGGTGGTGCTGCATCGCATGACGGAGACTTGAAGCGCGATGCGCAATATCCTGCTGTTACTGTTGCTCCTTATTGCTGGGACGTGGTGGATGCGTCACAACGAGCGTAAGCGCAATTCCGAAGGCCCCCAACGAAATGAGCGCATGCGCACGCCGCAGGGCAATGGTGGCCAGACCACGACCCAGCAATCGCTGCCGCCCGCCGAGCGCATGGTGCGTTGCAGCGAGTGCGATACCTATCTTCCCGAAAGCGAATCGTTGTCGGGCGCTGGCGGCAAACACTTTTGCAGCACCGCGCATCGCGACGCCTACCTCGCGCGCGAACACCGCGTCTGAGTCCTGCTGCGCGGCCCGTCCGCGCAGCGATCGCGCATCCCTGCACATCTCTGCTCATCTCGCCCGATCCCCTGAGTCCCTGCGAACGCTTTGCATCGCCGCTCACGGCCTGCACCGGCTTGCGCATGCCTGTCGCATGCACTAAAACACAGTAACCGACCCCATTCGTCGAGCTGTGTCGAAACGGTCTTACAGGCGGACGGGGCGACGACAGGAGGGCGCAACATGCTAATGCGCAGACGGATGTATTTCCTTCTTCCCGATCTGGCCAGTGCCCAGCGCACGATGAGCGATCTGTTGCTCGCCCGGATCGAGGAGCGTCACATCCACTTTATGGCACGTGACGAAATGGACCTGGAGGGACTGCACGAGGCTAACCTGCTACAGACTTCCGATATCGTGCACGGCGCCGAAGCCGGGCTCGTGATCGGCGGCTTCTGTGGTCTGGCAGTCGGTGCAGTCGCGGCGTTTTTCCCCATCGTGGGCACACGTCCCCAATGGGAGTTGATGATCGTGACGGCACCGCTCGGCGCGCTGTTCGGCGCATGGGTGTCGAGCATGATCGGTGTCTCGGTGCCTAACTCGCGACTCAAGACGTTTCGTGAACCGCTGGAGCGCGGCATGATCCTGCTGATGGTGGATGTGCGCGAGAGCCGCGTCGAGGAGATTCGCGAGATGCTCAAGGAGCATCACCCCGAAGCCCATATGGAGGGCATCGAGGCCGCGATTCCGGCGTTCCCCTGAAATCGAACGGAGGGAGACCAAGGACAGTGACGTTATTGCGAGTGCCAACGCGTTTTACCGGCCGGCAACGGCCATTAGCGTCGCACCTGTGAGCGGCGCGGGATGGTGTCCGTGTTGTATGACACGAGAGCGGTGCCATC
This sequence comes from Pandoraea commovens, assembly GCF_024704525.1. Taxonomy (NCBI): domain Bacteria; kingdom Pseudomonadati; phylum Pseudomonadota; class Betaproteobacteria; order Burkholderiales; family Burkholderiaceae; genus Pandoraea; species Pandoraea commovens. The sequence continues at coordinate 5,272,860 of NZ_CP102780.1, read as the reverse complement.
CCCGGGCGTGGACACGCCCACGGAAGCCTCTCGGCCAGGTCAGGCGAGGGGCTTCTTCTTTGGGAATTTCCTTTTTATTTTTCGACTTGTTTCGGACGAAGTCCCACACGACACTGGGACTTCGCCTGCCTCGCGGCGGACTTCCCGACCGGGCCGGTCACCGGCGACGTCACGCCAAGTGGGCTACAATGCCACCCCTCGCTCTACGGGAGTTCGTTGTGCCCGTCATGCTCCAGTCATCTGCGTCCCCTAACGTTTCGCTCCGGTCGTTTGCCCCGCTGCTATCTGTTCGATCGTCTCCATCGACGCGTAGATTCGGGTGGCGCAGCGGCGTCGACGTCGCAGCCGCGCGTTCGCGAGGTGACGCATGAACGCACCGGACAAACTGCCCGCGCTCACACTCGACGCCGAAGGATGGGTGCGAGAGGCGGAGCGCCTGCCGTCGCCGAACTTCGACGTGCGTCCGCCGGGTATGCCCATCGGTTTGCTCGTGGTCCACAACATCTCGCTGCCGCCGGGGCAATTCGGCGGCGACGAGATTCCGGCGTTCTTCCAGAACCGGCTCGATCACGATGCGCATCCGTTCTTCGACGAGATTCGCGGCGTGCACGTGTCGTCGCATTTTCTGGTGCGTCGCGATGGTGCGTTGCAACAGTACGTGTCGTGCGATGCGCGGGCGTGGCATGCGGGGGCGTCGTCGTTCGAGGGACGCACGCGCTGCAACGATTTCTCGATCGGCGTCGAATTGGAAGGGACGGACGACGTACCTTTCACGGCGGCGCAGTACGCGACATTGGCGGCGCTTACGCGTGTTTTGCGTGAGCATTATCCGATTCAAGCCGTGGCCGGACATGCCGATATAGCACCTGGTCGGAAGACGGACCCGGGGCCGCACTTCGAGTGGCAACGGCTGCGTCGGATGGCCGCGCTGGCGCCGGAGGCGCTGCCGTTTCAGAAGGCAGATTAACCCTCACCGGGTGGCAGGTTTTGCTTGACACGAAGACCCGACGGGCCTTCCCGGGAATGAAATTTTTGAGTTTGCGGAGTGCGTCATCTCCACTATACTTAGTGCCAATCCGGCCCCCAACCACTACATATAGTGGTCAGTGACCGGGAAGCAAGATCCATCAATACCGTGCTTGTCCTGCGGCGTTTTGTGGGGCGGCACAGCAGCAAAGCCGTGCAGCGGACACCTCGAACCCTTGGCCGTCCGTCGGTCGTGCGGTGTTCAGCACTTCGCTCCATCGGCGCCCCCAGGGCGCATTTTTGCCGACTTCAGTACTCAGTATTGCTGGTGGAAGTGCGCTAACAGCACCATCTCATTGGAACGGGAGTTTTTACATGCAGACTAACGAAAACCTCACCCGCCCGAACCCGACGCCCGCCGCGAACGCTGGCAGTGGCACGGGTGCGTCGGCGCCCCAGACGACGGGCGCATTCGAGCCGGCAACCAACGCCGACTTCAAAGTGATCCGACGCAACGGCACGGTGGTGGGTTTCGAGCCGTCGAAGATCGCAATCGCCGTGACCAAGGCATTCCTGGCAGTGAACGGCGGTCAGGGTGCGGCTTCGGCGCGCGTACGCGAGCTCGTGGAACAGTTGACGGAAAACGTCGTGCGCGCATTGGTGCGCAGCCGCCCGAACGGCGGTACGTTCCACATCGAAGACATTCAGGATCAGGTCGAACTCGCGCTGATGCGTGAAGGCGAGCACAACGTCGCCCGCGCCTATGTGCTGTACCGCGAGAAGCGTTCGCAAGAGCGCGCTCACGCTGGCGAGACCACGCAAGAGGCGGCAACGCCCGACGCCCCGGTGCTCAATGTCACCGACAACGGTGTGACGCGCCCGCTCGACATGGCGGCACTGCGCGGCGTGGTGAACGCAGCCTGCGACAATCTCGGCAGTGAAGTCACCGCCGAGCCGATTCTGGCCGAGACCATCAAGAACCTGTACGACGGCGTGCCGCTGTCGCAGGTCTACGATTCGGCGATCCTCGCCTCGCGTACCCTGATCGAGAAGGAACCGGCATACAGCCAGGTCACCGCACGTATCCTGATGCACACGATCCGCCGCGAAATCCTCGGCGAAGAAGTGCCGCAGGGCCAGATGGCTGCGCGTTACATCGAATACTTCCCGCGTTTCATCAAGCAAGGCGTTGACGCCGAACTGCTCGACGAGCAACTGCTCTCGTTCGATCTGGGCAAGCTGGCCGCCGCGCTCGACGCCAACCGCGACCTGCAATTCAACTACCTCGGCCTGCAAACGCTGTACGACCGCTACTTCCTGCATATCGATAGCCATCGCATCGAAATGCCGCAGGCGTTCTACATGCGTGTGGCCATGGGTCTGGCACTGAACGAAGTCGAGCGCGAAGCGCGTGCGATCGAGTTCTATCAGATCCTGTCGAGCTTCGACTTCATGAGCTCCACGCCGACGCTGTTCAACTCGGGCACGCGTCGCTCGCAGCTCTCGTCGTGCTATCTGACGACCGTCTCGGACGATCTGGAAGGCATTTACGAAGCGCTCAAGGAAAACGCACTGCTGTCGAAGTTCGCCGGTGGTCTGGGCAACGACTGGACGCAGGTTCGCGCACTCGGCTCGCACATCAAGGGCACGAACGGAAAGAGCCAGGGCGTGGTGCCGTTCCTCAAGGTGGTCAACGACACGGCCGTAGCCGTGAACCAGGGTGGCAAGCGCAAGGGCGCGGTCTGCGCCTACCTGGAAACGTGGCACCTGGACATCGAAGAATTCCTGGAACTGCGCAAGAACACGGGTGACGATCGTCGCCGTACGCACGACATGAACACGGCGAACTGGATTCCCGATCTGTTCATGAAGCGCGTGATGGAAGGTGCGGAGTGGACGCTGTTCTCGCCGTCGACCTGCCCGGATCTGCACGACAAGTACGGCCGCGCGTTCGAACAGGCTTACACGGCTTACGAAGAGAAGGCCGCACGCGGCGAGATCAAGCTGTTCAAGAAGGTGCCCGCACAAGCGCTGTGGCGCAAGATGCTGGGCATGCTGTTCGAAACCGGCCATCCGTGGATCACGTTCAAGGACCCGTGCAACATCCGCTCGCCGCAGCAACACGTGGGCGTGGTGCACTCGTCGAACCTGTGCACGGAAATCACGCTCAACACGAGCGAGACGGAAATCGCCGTGTGTAACCTCGGCTCGGTGAACCTCGTGGCTCACCTGAAGCAGACGGCCAACGGTTACGAGCTGGATCACGAGAAGCTGCAACGCACTATTCGCGTGGCGATGCGCATGCTCGACAACGTCATCGACATCAACTACTACGCGGTGGCGAAGGCGCGCAACTCGAACCTGCATCACCGTCCGGTGGGCATGGGCATCATGGGCTTCCAGGACTGCCTGCACCTGCTGCGCACGCCGTACGCATCGAACGCCGCCGTCGAGTTCGCCGACCGTTCGATGGAAGCGGTTTGCTACTACGCTTACTGGGCGTCGACCGAGCTGGCGAAGGAACGCGGTCAGTACTCGTCGTACAAGGGCTCGCTGTGGGATCGCGGCATCCTGCCGCAGGACTCGCTCAAGCTCCTGATGGAAGAGCGCGGCGGTTACGTCGACGTCGATCTGTCGAGCACGCTCGAGTGGGACAGCCTGCGCAAGCACATTGCCGCGCACGGTATGCGCAACTCGAACTGCGTGGCTATCGCTCCGACGGCCACCATCTCGAACATCATCGGCGTGTCGGCCTGTATCGAACCGACGTTCCAGAACCTGTACGTGAAGTCGAACCTGTCGGGCGAATTCACGGTGGTCAACGAGTACCTGGTGCGTGACCTGAAGGCCCGCGGTCTGTGGGACGAAGTGATGGTCGCCGACCTGAAGTACTTCGACGGTTCGCTTGCCCGTATCGACCGTGTGCCGGCCGACCTGCGCGAGATCTACGCCACGGCGTTCGAAGTTGAGCCGAAGTGGCTGGTCGAAGCAGCGTCGCGTCGTCAGAAGTGGATCGATCAGGCGCAGTCGCTCAACATCTATATGGCGGGTGCGTCGGGCAAGAAGCTTGACGAGACGTACAAGCTGGCCTGGACGCGTGCACTGAAGACCACGTACTACCTCCGTACGATGGCCGCAACGCACGTCGAGAAGTCGACGGTCAGCCACGGCGCACTGAACGCAGTGCCGAGCTCGGGTGGCGTGTCGGGTGGCTTCTCGGCCGAGCCGACCTCGCCGCTGGCGCAGCCGATGCCGGAAGCCGAAGGCGCCGTCTGCACGATGCGTCCGGGCGACCCGGGCTTCGAAGAGTGCGAGGCTTGCCAGTAAGTTGTTTGTGATGCGGTGCCGCATGTCACATGCGGCTCGCGTCTTCGGGAAAACCCCGTCGATCCGAAAGGGCGACGGGGTTTTTCTTTGGCTGCGGCTAACGTGTGTTTTCGGATCAGGCCAGATCGATGCGCATCGACAGATCGAGCGTCTGACCGTGAGCGAGCACTACGTGGTCGGTGTCGAACTCGCCCACGCGATGCGTCGACGGCTCCAGACAGAGATAGGGGCGGCCAGCGGGCGAGTGCAGGACGAGCCAGGTCGCATCGTCGCTACGCACGGTGGCGCTGCGCAGCCCGCCAGCGTAGTCGATGCGGGCGTCGAAGCGTCCCGACTCGGTGGGGACTTCGGCAAACCAGGTCGAACGTCCGCCCGTATCCAGGCCACCGCCGACCGACACCACTTCCATCTGCCCGAGGTGCACGCGTTGCTCGCTCGGCCAGCGAATGTCCTCCGACGGCGAGCGCCACAGCGCCTCGGACTCGAACGCCACGCGCGCGCCGGCGGGCCAGCGAAAGTACGGGTGCAGGCCGAGCCCTGCGGGCATGTCCTGCGCCGAGAGGTTGGTGAGCGAGAGCTGCATGTCGACGCCTTGCTCGTCGAGCGTCACCGAAAGGTACGCCTGATAGTGCCAGGGCCATTCGGGCTGCGCGGGGCTGTCGAGTTGCAGCACGCAGCAATGCGTGCTTTCGTCGACGACCTCCCACGCGCGTCGCAGCCCCCAGCCATGCAACGAACTCGACGTGGCGGGCGTCTCGTGAACGGCGATCGTGCTACCGCGCCAGTGCAGCGTGTCGTCGCGCAACATATTGGTATACGGCAGCATTGGGAACGCACCGGCCTTGGGCCATTCGTCCGAGGAAAATGGCTCATTGCCGAGCGGTACGAGGTAGTCGAACAGGTCGCCGCGGGTGTCGCGACGCGCCAGACGCGACAGGCGCGCGCCGCAACCCGGCTGCACTTCGGCGATGAGCGCACCTCTGGTGAGGCGGATCGGTTTGCCGGGGGTGAGGGTGAGCGGTGTCGGACCCGGTTCGTTGGCCGGGGCCTGTGCGCCGTCGGCGCGTGGGGATGTCATCGTCAGTATCTCCTTCGTTGGCGCCGGGGAGGTGGTGGCAGTGGCGCGCGCCGCAATCTTGTGTTCCGGTCCGCGACGCTCTGGCGCTTGCCGCACAGGATACGCCAATGCGGCCGCGCGTCATTTTGATGCACTGCAAACGCTGTCGTGCGGCGTCGTTTCGTGGCAAGATGCCGGTCCCGCAAGGCCGCGCGTCACGTGACGACGGTATGCTCGCAAACACTAGGTATTGTGGTGGCGGCATGACACGACACAATATATGGTGTCGATGGACTGGAATGCGTGACGGTATTGTGCTAAATTGGAGTCATTCGATCGACGTCGGGAGATCATGATGTTGCAAGACAAAGATTGCAGCCTCGGGACCGGAGTCATCATCGACGTTGTCATTCAAATTAGCGCGAAAGCGAATCTGCTTTACCCCCAATACCAAGCATTGCCACTCGCGGATTTTTCGTCGTCGTCCTCTGATTGACGGCAGCAATATCGCAATTTTTTCGTCGGCCTTCGTGCGCGAACGGCTGATCTGTCACTTCGGCGATACGCGTACCAAACGTGTTTCGCATCAACCTGAACGGACCGAGACCCTATGCTGAACTGGGAAGAAGAGACCTCTACCGCCAAACCGGCACCTGCCGCAGCACCGGCTGCGCCTGCATCGAACATTCTGGGCACGCAAGACGACGCGCCGCACACGATCGCCTCGCAGTCGACGCGCCGCGTGAGCGCCTCGGACAAGCGCGTGATCAACGGCACGACGGACGTGAACCAACTGGTGCCGTTCAAGTACAAGTGGGCCTGGGAAAAGTACCTTGCCGGTTGCGCGAACCACTGGATGCCGCAGGAAATCAACATGTCGCGCGACATCGCCTTGTGGAAGGACCCGAACGGTCTGACCGAAGACGAGCGCCGCATCATCAAGCGCAACCTCGGCTTCTTCGTGACGGCCGACTCGCTTGCCGCGAACAATATCGTGTTGGGCACCTATCGCCACATCACTGCGCCGGAGTGCCGTCAGTTCCTGCTGCGTCAGGCGTTTGAAGAAGCGATCCACACGCACGCCTATCAGTACATCGTCGAAAGCCTGGGTCTGGACGAAGCCGAGATCTTCAACGCGTATCACGAAGTGGCGTCGATCCGCGACAAGGACGAATTCCTTCTGCCGTTCATTGAAGTGGTGGCCGATCCGTCGTTCAAGACGGGTACGCAGGAAGCTGACCAGAAGCTGCTGCGTTCGCTGATCGTGTTCGCCTGCATCATGGAAGGTCTGTTCTTCTACGTGGGCTTCACGCAGATTCTGGCGCTGGGCCGTCAGAACAAGATGACCGGTGCTGCGGAGCAGTATCAGTACATCCTGCGCGACGAGTCTATGCACTGCAACTTCGGCATCGACCTGATCAACCAGGTGAAGCTGGAAAACCCGAATCTGTGGACGCCGGAATTCCGCGAAGAGATTCGCGAGCTGTTCAAGAAGGCAGTCGAGCTTGAGTATCGCTACGCAGAAGACACGATGCCGCGCGGCGTGCTCGGTCTGAACGCGGGCATGTTCAAGAGCTACCTGCGCTTCATCGCGAATCGTCGTTGCGCACAGATCGGTCTCGAAGCGCTCTACCCGAACGAAGAGAATCCGTTCCCGTGGATGAGCGAAATGATCGACCTGAAGAAGGAACGAAACTTCTTCGAAACGCGAGTGATCGAGTACCAGACCGGTGGCGCACTGAGCTGGGACTAAGCATTGAGTGAAAAATGGATGCGTCGCGCAAAGCGAGCATCCATGCGGGTTTCGAGAGGGTGGTGTGTGCGTGCCCGGCACGCGCGACTGATGCAAGAGAAGACGAAGAAGAGGCGTCGGTCACACACATCATCCTCACTCGCACGTTGAAGTTCTCGCTTCGAAGTTGGCTTCGGAGATCGCTTCAGAGATTGCAGTGAAGCGCATGTCGAAGACACAGCAGAGCACGTCGAAGACATCGAACACACGCATCGCACGCATCGACATGCGAGTGTGATGTGCATCAAATACAACAGATTGACTTCTTCGTTACGATTGATGTGCGCTTTTTTACGCACAAAGTATTAACATCGCATCACAAAAGAATTATTATTCGCTCAAATAAATTGCAGTCTCGATGAACACACGAAAGCACTCACTGCTTTCCTCCCGCGACAGAGAGCTGGTAGTTACGGAGCGTAAAAACCTTGGTGCATAGCAAGCTGTATCGCTTATCCGCTATCGCAATCTCCTCCATCCCGATGACGGGACAGGCAAGCTACCCCCCGAAGAATCTGGCGATCCCCCTTTCTCAAGACAATCGAATTGCTGGCGGCAATGTCGCCGGCAATTTTTTTGCGCGCGTGACCACATACGGTCAGCGTCATGCGCGCAGCGCCGAATTCATTAGCGTAAGCGGTCGTAGTTCGATGCGTACGCCGATGAATAGCCCGCTCGCCGGCGGTTCCCGCACGGTGGTCGGGTTTCCTTCTCAGGTAGTTTCGTTTGAGTGATCTCTCACGTTAAGGAGTTTTGTCATGGCTACGATTAAGAAGGCTGTTGCCAAGAAGCCGGCGGCTAAGAAAGCTGTCGCCAAGAAGCCCGTTGCAAAGAAGGCCGCCGCCGCCAAGAAGCCGGTAGCGAAGAAGGCTGTCGCTGCCAAGAAGCCGGTAGCGAAGAAGGCTGTTGCCGCTAAGAAGCCGGCAGCAAAGAAGGTTGCCGCCAAGAAGCCGGTCGCCAAGAAGGCAGCGGTGAAGAAGGTTGCCGCTAAGAAGCCGGTCGCCAAGAAGGCAGCGGTGAAGAAGGTTGCCGCCAAGAAGCCGGTTGCCAAGAAGGCAGCAGTGAAGAAGGTTGCCGCCAAGAAGCCGGCCGCCAAGAAAGCAGCAGTGAAGAAGGTTGCTGCCAAGAAGCCGGCCGCGAAGAAGGCAGTTGCTGCCAAGAAGCCGGCTGCGAAGAAGGCTGCGGCCAAGAAGCCTGCTGCAAAGAAGGCTGCTGCTAAGCCTGCTGCGAAGAAGGCCGCTGCGAAGCCTGCCGCGAAGAAGCCTGCTGCGAAGAAGCCGGCCGTCAAGAAGGTTGCCGCTAAGCCTGCTGCTGCTCCGGCCGCAGCACCCGCTGCTGCACCGAAGACGGCACTGAACCCGGCAGCGGCATGGCCGTTCCCGACCGGCAGCCGTCCGTAATCCGAGTGCCGATGCAGGAACCAAGGCACTTAGGTGTCTTCTGATCGGGTAGGCCTACCCGGTCCGAAACCCGCTGTGATGAGTGATCGTCACAGCGGGTTTTTTCATGGCCAAACAAAAATGGGCGACCCGAAGTCGCCCATTTTTTCGGTGTGACGTGTCGCCTTAGTGCGTTACACGCGTCACGCCGCCGCTCGAGAGCAGGCGCACGCGCTGACCCGGCTGGAATGCCTCGTCGGCATCCTGAGTAATCGCGCGCAATTCACCGTTGTCCAGACGCACGGTGATCTCGAGACCGGCCTTCTTGCTCACGCGGCTCTCGATGGCCTGACCGGCCACCGCACCGAGAATACCCCCGACGATGCCCGTCGCAATCGAACCGCGACCGCCACCGATGGCGCTGCCGCCAATGGCGCCGAGCGCGCCGCCACCGGCGATGCCCAGAATGCCCGGGTCACCGTTGCTGCTATCGATCGTGACCGGACGCACCGATTCGACCGTGCCCATTCGCACGACCTGTTCGCGTTGCGCCTGACGGCTGTTGTAGACGCTTGCCGAGTTGCTCGGGCCGAACGCCGTGCAGGCGGACAGTGTGAGCGACGCCGCAGCGGCGAGGATGATTAGCGGTGTGGTGAGTCGTGCCATCGTTATGCCTTTCGTCAAATCATTCGAAGCGGTGGCCGAACGCTTCTTCATATTGCGCTTCGATTTCCGAGCGCGTCGGTGCATACGTCTGCGGACCCTGCTCGGCAATCTTGAGCGAACCCATCAGGCTGGCCAGGCGGCCGGTCGTCGGCCAGTCGAGGCCCTTTTCGATGCCGTACAGCAAACCACCACGGAACGCGTCGCCGCATCCGGTCGGGTCGACGACACGCTTGGCGGGCACGGCAGGAATGTCGTGTTGCTTGCCGCCGGCGAAGATCTGGGCCCCGTGTTCTCCGCGCGTGACGACAAGTGCCTCGACACGCGACTGGAGATCTTCCATCGACCATCCGGTCTTCGTGCAGAGGAGCTTGGCTTCGTAGTCGTTGACCGCCAGATACGTGGCAAGTTCCACCATGCGACGCAGTGCCTCAGGCGACAGAATCGGCAGGCCCTGACCCGGATCGAACATGAACGGCACGCCCGCAGCGGCGAAACCTTCGGCGTGCGTGAGCATGGCGTCCGAGGCGTCCGGTGCGACGATGCCGAGCGTGGCGCCCTTTGCATCGGCCACGCGGTTACGCGACGAGAACATCATCGCCCCCGGGTGAAAGGCGGTGATCTGGTTGTTGTCCAGATCGGTGGTGATCATCGCATTGGCCGTCATGCTGTCCGTGACCGTGCGCACGAACTCCGTCGTCATACCGAGCGACTGGAAGCGCTCAAGGTACGCGGCGCCATCTTCACCGACCGTCGCCATGACGACCGGCGAGCCACCCAGCAGATGCAGGCTGTAGCCGATGTTGCCGGCGCAGCCGCCGAAGTTGCGACGCATTGTCGGCACGAGGAAGCTGACGTTCAGGATGTGCACCTGATCAGGCAGGATGTGCTCGCCGAAGCGACCTTCGAACGTCATGATGTTGTCGTAGGCCAGCGAGCCGCAGATCACGGTAGTCACGGGAAAGTCCTTGCGAAAAGTAAGCGGGGGAGCGCCAGCAGAAGACGGCAGACGGTGATGACCAGTCGCGCTGTCTTGGGCCGCTGGACAAAAACGCGCCGGCGCATTGGCGGCACCGGCTCGGGTAAGACAAAGACTGCGTATGCTGCAAATGCGGTTCGACTCGCCTATGAAAGACGGTTTATGTCGGGTGATTTATACCAGCCAACAATGAACCCTCGATTAAGGCAAGTCGATTTTCAGCGATCGGATCAGGACAGTGCGGCGAGCGCAGCGTCGTAATTCGGTTCGTTCTTGATTTCCGGCACCAGCTCCGAGTGCACGACGCGGTTGTCGGCGTCGAGCACGACTACAGCACGTGCCGACACACCGGCGAGCGGGCCGGTCGTGATGGCAACACCGTAGTCCTTGAGGAACTCGCGACCGCGCATGGTCGAGAGCGTGACGACGTTGTTCAGACCTTCGGTGGCGCAGAAGCGGCTCATTGCGAACGGCAGGTCAGCCGAGATCACGAGCACGACGGTGTTGTCGAGCTTGCCGGCGGCTTCGTTGAACTTGCGGGTCGACGTAGCGCACGTCGGCGTGTCGAGGCTCGGCACGATGTTGAGGACTTTGCGCTTGCCAGCGAAGTCGTCGAGCGTGACGTCTGCCAGTTTTGCGTTGACCAGCTTCAGCGCCGGTGCGGTCTGACCCTTTTGCGGGAACTGGCCGTCGACTTCGATGGGGTTGCCCCCGAGCGTGACTTGGGACATCTATATCTCCTAGGTTGAGTGCAACAGCGCTATCAGGGATAGAACGCGAGCACCCGGTAATTACTGGCTAGCGCTGCCTGCGCCGACAATCGTAACCGAATCGTGCGTTCGCTGCGTGGTGCCAGACCGGCATCGCGCAGGGTTGCCCCGGTTACGTAGTCGTTCGCTGAAAAAACGCGACGCACGACCGGCTTTCCGTCGATATCCGAGAGCGTCAGTTCGAGCGATGGCCAGGCCAGTGCATAGTCGGCTTCGTTGCGTACGAAGACGGTGAGCGTCATCGGTACGCTGTCGGTCGGGGCGTCGGCAGATGCTGCGGAAGCGTCGCTGGCGGTAGCTGCCGACGCGACGCCGCTGTCGTCGTTGCTGCCGATGGCGTCGGTCACCAACGTCACGCTCGAAATCTGGATCATGTCCGGCTGGCGCGGCAGCCCGACCGCCACGTGCATCGGACGGCCGATCGCGGCGAACACGCCGTGCAATGCCGGTATACGGTCGACGAGCGCAGCACGCTCGATCCATGCCCATTGGCAGAGCAGCGCGATGACGGCCAACGTCATGAGCACGCGCCAGATCACGCGCGCCGCGCCGGGGCGCTTGTCCGCGACGGTGGAACGGGGGTGCGTTTCCGCGCGTAAGGAAGGCGAGGCCGTCGGCGCGGTAAGCACCGTCGGATCGTCGTCGTCCATATAACGGCCCGGGCCGTGCTGCATCTGCGCGCGGCTTTCGTCGGGCGAGCCGAGCAGCGCGGCGATGGCCGTGGGCGTCAGCATCTCCGGCACCGGCTTTTCGCTGATGGCTGCGGACGATGAGGACGTTGAAGACGGTGAGAACGGTGAAGATGACGATGCACCTTCATGCGTGGAGGGGCGTGTTGCCGTTGAGGTTGCCGACGCAGCGTCCGGCGTCGCGCCGGGTGATGAGGATGCGGGCGGGGTGTCCTCGGCTGGCGGATCACAGAGATACGCGCGTCCGTCGAACACCTCACGGCAGTGGCCGCAACGCACGAGGCCGTCGCGCAGCTTGAGCTGATCCGCGACAACGCGAAAAACGGTGTGGCAGTGAGGGCAGCGGGTAGCGAGAACGCGCGAGGACTGGGTCATGAGGCTCGGGGGACTCGTTGGACTCGTCGCATCGGGCGCATCGCGTGCGGCAGCGCGGCGGGCGGGCGGTTAATCTACGGACCCGGTGGCAGCCTGCCCGTGCAGGCAGACCCAGCCGTCGTGAGCGCGCCAGACCGACATCTTCATATAGGGCGCGTAGGCGGCGATCACCTCATCGGCCTGTCGTTCCAGCACGCCGGACAGCGCGAGCCGTCCACCCGGGGCCACACGAGACGTCAACATCGACGCGAGCAGCTTGAGCGGATTCGACAGAATATTGGCGACCACGATGTTGAACTGACCGTCACGCAGATCGTCGGGCAAACCGTATTCGACCTGCGCGTGATTGCGTTCGCTGTTGTAGCGGGCGGATTCGACGGCTTGCGGATCGATGTCGATACCGATGACCGGATCGGCGCCGCACTTGCGCGCGAGAATCGCCAGGATGCCCGAGCCGCACCCATAGTCGAGCAACGACTGACCCGTCTGCACGTGCTGTTCGAGCCACTCCATGCAAAGGCGCGTTGTCGGATGGCTACCGGTGCCGAAGGCCAGACCAGGGTCGAGTTCGAGGATGAGGGCGTCGGTGTCGGGTGCGTCGTGCCACGACGGCACGACCCAGATCCGCTGGCCGATCTGCATCGGCTCGAACTGCGATTGCGTCAGACGCACCCAGTCCTGTTCCTCCACGTCACGCAATGTGAAGGCAGGCGACTCGGCGAGTCCCAATTCATTGACTGCCGCCGCGAGCAGCACGGCGGCGTCCTGATCTTCCCCCACCAGCGCGACCACGCGCGAGCGTTGCCACGCAGTGTCCGGCGGGGTCAGACCCGGCTCGCCGAACATCGGTTGCTCGTCGGGCGTGTCGGCATCCGCGTCTTCCACGGAGACCGACAGCACGCCCAGATCGAGCAGGGCGTCTGACAGGGCCTCGGCCTGGGCGCGGGCAACTTCTACGACGAGTTCGCGATACATAGCGAGTGATTCCTACGAATTAACGACTTAATTGCCGCCGACGGCAGACTTCTGCGCCAGCTTGTGTTCCAGATAGTGAATGCTCGTGCCGCCTTCGACGAACTTGGCGTCGAGCATCAGTTCCCGGTGCAACGGGATGTTCGTCTGGATACCTTCGACCACGATTTCCGACAGGGCCACGCGCATGCGGCGGATCGCCTGCTCGCGCGTTGCGCCGTAAGCGATCAGCTTGCCGATCATCGAGTCGTAGTTCGGCGGCACGAAGTAGCCGTTATAAGCGTGCGTGTCGACGCGGATGCCGGGGCCGCCCGGCATATGCCAGGCGGTGATGCGACCCGGCGACGGCGTGAACTTGAACGGATCTTCGGCGTTGATACGGCATTCGATGGCGTGGCCACGGAACTCGATGTCGCGCTGACGGTAGGCGAGCTTTTCACCAGCCGCGATGCGAATCTGCTCCTGAACGATGTCGACGCCCGTGATCATCTCCGTGACCGGGTGTTCAACCTGCACACGCGTGTTCATTTCGATGAAGTAGAACTCGCCGTTCTCGTACAGGAACTCGAACGTACCGGCACCGACGTAGCCCATCTTCTTGCACGCGTCGGCGCAACGATCGCCAATGCGCTCGATCAGACGACGCGGGATCAGCGGTGCCGTAGCTTCTTCGATCACCTTCTGGTGACGACGCTGCATGGAGCAGTCGCGCTCACCCAGCCAGATCGCTTGCTTGTGCTTGTCGGCGAGAATCTGGATTTCGATATGGCGCGGGTTCTCGAGGAACTTCTCCATATAGACTTCCGGGTTGCCGAAGGCACGACCGGCTTCTTCGCGCGTCATGTTGACCGCGTTCACGAGCGCCGCTTCCGTGTGCACCACGCGCATGCCGCGACCACCGCCGCCGCCTGCTGCCTTGATAATCACCGGATAACCGACCTGACGTGCAATGCGCACGATTTCCTTCGGATCGTCGGGCAACGCGCCTTCAGAGCCCGGCACGCACGGCACGCCGGTCTTGATCATCGTCTGCTTGGCCGACACCTTGTCGCCCATCAGGCGAATGGTTTCGGGGCGCGGACCGATGAACGTGAAGCCCGATTGCTCGACGCGCTCGGCGAAGTCGGCATTTTCGGAGAGGAAGCCGTAACCCGGGTGGATCGCCTGGGCGTCCGTCACTTCCGCCGCGCTGATCAGCGCAGGCATGTTCAGATAGCTCAGCGGCGAGGGGGCCGGACCGATACAGACCGCTTCGTCGGCGAGCTTGACGTACTTCGCTTCCTTGTCGGCTTCGGAATAGACCACGACGGTCTTGATGCCCATCTCGCGGCACGCGCGCTGGACGCGCAGAGCGATTTCGCCGCGGTTGGCGATGAGAATTTTTTCAAACATTATGTGCAGTCCTGCCCGTAAGGGGAGAGGAGCGGGGCCGGACGCTTCATGTCGCCACGCGGCCGAAGGCTGCGGGCGGAGCGTCCGACAACCGGCATTAGCCGATCACGAACAGCGGTTGACCGTATTCCACGGCCTGACCGTTCTCGACGAGGATTTCCTTGATCACGCCGGCCTTGTCCGACTCGATCTCGTTGAGCAGCTTCATCGCTTCGATGATGCACAGCGTCTGGCCTTCCTTGACCGAGTCGCCGACTTGCGCGAACGGATCGGCACCCGGCGACGGGGCGCGGTAGAACGTACCGACCATCGGCGACGTCACAATGTGGCCTTGCGGCAGTGCCGGTGCAGCAGGCGCTGCGGCGGCGGGCGATCCGACGGGAGCTTGCGCAGCGACTTGCGGCATGGCGGCCGGCATGGCCATCTGCATCGGGGCGGCGATCACTTGCGGCGGTGCCTTGACGATGCGGACCTTGCCTTCGCCTTCGGTGACTTCGAGTTCGGAAATACCCGATTCGGCCACGAGGTCGATCAACGTCTTGAGTTTGCGCAAATCCATGAAGGAAGCTCCTTGATTCTGTATCGACGCGGGCGCAACGTCCCGCGAGAGGAAATGGGGTGTGAGAGGACTACCCGCCGGCGAGTCGCCGCAGGGCAAAATCGAGTGCGTAGGTATACCCGCGCCAGCCCAGGCCGCAGATCACACCTTGCGCAATATCGGAAAAGTACGAGTGATGCCGGAAGGCTTCGCGCGCATGAACGTTCGAGAGGTGAACTTCGACGAACGGGATGCCTACCCCGGCCAACGCGTCGCGAATTGCCACGCTCGTGTGGGTGTAGGCCGCCGGGTTGATGACGATGAAGTCGATCGACTCACCGCGCGCCGCCTGAATCCGGTCAACCAGTGCGCCTTCGTGATTGCTTTGGAATGTCGCCACCTCGGCACCCGCCGTCTGGGCCTGCGCCACAAGGGCGGAGTCGATGTCGGCCAGCGTCGTGCGACCGTACACCTCCGGCTCGCGAGTACCGAGCAGGTTCAGGTTGGGGCCGTGGAGCACGAGAATGCGGTGAGGCATCGGCGAATCAAATTTCACGAAATTGGGCGCAATTAAACGCCAGTTGGTGGATTTTGTCCAGTGGGGCGAAATAGGGACTGCCCCTCGGAGGACCGCCGGTCACGTCCGGCGGGGCTTCGCGGGATCCCCCTCCCACCGTGTTAGGGTCAGATGAGTGGTTTGAGCGCAGTGCGGACCTCGTCCGACGTAATGCGGCCCAGCTTCTCATAATGCACGCGGCCCTGCGGATCGACGACGACAGTAAAGGGCAATGCGCCCGCCTTGTTGCCGAGTGCGCGGGCCAGGTCCGTACCGGCATAACCTGCCACGAGCAGCGGATAGTCCACTTTCACCTTTTGCTCGAACGCAATCATGTTCTGAGCCGTATCGATACCGATGCCGACAAATTGCACGTTTTTCGTTCCGAACTCGGCAGAGAGCGCCTGCAAATCGGGCATTTCCTCGACGCACGGCCCGCACCACGGCGCCCAGAAGTTCACCACCAGCGTCTTCCCCTTCCATTGAGAGATGGCCTGATCGTTGCCCTTCAGGTCGGGCAGGCGGGTAGCGAGCAGTTGAGCGACGGCGGCGTCCGAAGCGCTCGGTGCCGGCTGGTTGCGGTGGCCGAGCCAGAATCCGCCTGCCAGCCCGACGAGAGCCAGAATCACCAGAATAACGATGCGTTTTGCCATGATGGATAGAAGGCGGAAGTGCCGGGATAAGACGGTAAACGAAAGACGAACGGTAATTGCGAAGAATTAGTGGCGATTTTGTCGTGATTTCGTCGTGATTGTGCCGTGATTTTGCTGTGAATGCGCGTCAGCCTACGATCCGCTCAATGACTCGGTGCATGGCTGGCGGCATCGGCCTGCGCGATCAGCGCCCGCAGCCCGTCGGCGTCGACCCGGACCGGACGGCCATTGCCGTCGGATGCTTTGAGCGCGCCGCGCATGTCGTCCATCGAATAGAGCGATAGATGGACGCCCGCAGGTTCGCCCTGCTGACGACGTTCGCGCCACAGAAAACTCAACGTCTCGACCATCCCCCGGCCATTGAAATGGCGGCTTTCAGAGACTTCGTAGTCGATGCCCCGGTTCAGCAAGTCGATGGCCACTTCCTTGGGGTTGTCGCAAAAAGCCTGCAAGTAGATATCGGATAGCGCAGTGGCCGTACCGTTATAGACCGCACCGGTGATGAACGGGCGGTAACGCGCCAGCTCTGTCATCACGGTCAGTGCGACCTGACGCAGGTGCGCCAGCTCGGCGGGTTGCGTATCGGAGAGGAACATTTGCACGTACTCCCGGACTTCCGCTTCGATCTGGTCGTTATCAGGCAGTAACTCGCCAGCAATTCGCGATTCGCCCGTTACCTGCTTGGCCGCTTTGCGCTTCGCGGAGGCGTAGTCGGCCCCCTCTTCGGCGATAAGGCGAGCGGCCGCCAGCGCGATTTCTTCGCGCAGACGTTGGGCGTCGGTCCAGGATTTGCGTGTCATGCAAACGATGATACCCGAAAGGCATTGCGGTTCACGTGACAGGTACAATGGAGCCCCTGGCTTCTCTGCACTCCCATTTCCCGCACGGGTTCGGCCCGTCCTCACCACGCTCCCCATCCATGCATATTCATATTCTTGGCATCTGCGGCACGTTCATGGGCGGACTGGCAGTCCTCGCGCGTCAGGCCGGTCACACCGTCACGGGTTGCGACGCCAACGTCTATCCGCCGATGAGCACTCAGCTCGAGGCGCAGGGCATTCGCCTGATCGAAGGGTTCGACGCTGACCAGGTCTCGCTGGAGCCTGACCTGTTCGTGATCGGCAACGTCGTGTCGCGCGGCAATCCGCTGATGGAGGAGATCCTGAACCGGAATCTGCCTTACACCTCCGGCCCGCAATGGCTCGGCGAGCACGTGCTGTCGAAGAAGTGGGTGCTGGCGGTGGCCGGTACGCACGGCAAGACGACCACGACGTCGATGCTGGCGTGGATTCTCGAAGACGCCGGGTACAACCCGGGCTTCCTCGTCGGCGGCGTGCCGATGAACTTCGGTATTTCGGCGCGGCTGACCGACAGCGATTTCTTCGTCATCGAGGCGGACGAGTACGACACCGCGTTCTTCGACAAGCGCTCGAAGTTCGTCCATTACCACCCGCGCACCGCCATCCTGAACAATCTGGAGTTCGATCACGCCGACATCTTCCCGGATCTGACGGCAATCGAGACGCAATTCCATCATCTTGTGCGTACTGTCCCCGGGCAGGGCCGTCTGATCGTGAACGGTCGCGAACCGGCGCTGGAGCGCGTGCTGACGCGCGGCTGCTGGAGCGAAGTCGAACGCTTCGGCGTGGCAGACGGCTGGCACGTGGCCGAGGCCAACGAAACGCTGGCTGCGGGGCAAGAGGCGTTCTGGGTCCATCAGGGTCCGAAGGCTGCGGGGGAAGTGAAATGGGCGCTTCAGGGCGAACACAACCGGATGAATGCGCTCGCCGCACTGGCTGCCGCACGTCACGTGGGCGTGCCGCCGGAGCAGGGGGCCGCGTCGCTGGGCAAGTTCCAGAACGTGAAGCGCCGTATGGAAGTGCGCGGTGAAGCCGCCGGCGTGACCGTCTACGACGACTTCGCCCATCATCCGACCGCTATTCAGACGACGTTGGCCGGCCTGCGTCGCCGCGCGGGCAAGGCCCGCATTCTGGCGGTGCTCGAACCGCGCTCCAACACGATGAAGCTCGGCGTGATGAAGGCACAACTGCCCGCGAGTCTGGCCGATGCCGATCTGGTGTTCGGCTATGGCGCACCGTCCGGCAAGGATTCGCTCGGCTGGAATCTGACTGAAGCGCTTGCCCCGTTAGGCGCGCGTGCTCAGGCGTTCAGCGACAT
This sequence comes from Pandoraea commovens, assembly GCF_024704525.1. Lineage (NCBI taxonomy): Bacteria > Pseudomonadati > Pseudomonadota > Betaproteobacteria > Burkholderiales > Burkholderiaceae > Pandoraea > Pandoraea commovens. Next base: position 5,254,574 of record NZ_CP102780.1, on the reverse strand, counting down.
CGACGGGCTGGTGCGTGCAGTGAGCGCAGCCGCGCAGCCGGGTGACCAGATCGTGGTGATGAGTAACGGTGGCTTTGGCGGCATTCATCAGAAATTGCTTGATGCGCTGGCGGCGCGCGCCTGAGCGCGCCTAAGCCGGTTTCACGTGGCTTGCGCACACTGACTTGGTTTTATCGGGGCTCCCATGATTCTCTATTTGCACGGCTTCCGTTCGTCGCCGCGTTCATTTAAGGCGCAGTTGATGGCTGCCCGTATGCACCGGCTCGGTCTGGGGCACGACTGGGCGTGCCCGCAGTTGCCGCCGTCGCCCCTCGCCGCCGTTGTCGATGCGCAACGCCTGCTGACCGGCGTGAGCCCCGACGAGCTGACCATCGTGGGTAGCTCGCTGGGTGGCTACTACGCGACGTATCTCGCAGAAAAGCTGGGTTGCCGCGCCGTGCTGCTCAATCCGGCGACGCGTCCGTATGACGATCTCGGTAAATGGCTCGGCGAGCAGCCGATGTGGCACGGCGGTGGTTCCATCGTCGTCGAACCGCGCCATCTGGACGAACTCCGCATGATCGACGTGGCACAGATTACCCGCCCCGAGCGCTATTACCTGGTGGCCGCGACCGGCGACCAGACACTGGATTATCGCGACATGGTGGCGAAATTTCCGGGGGCGAAGCTCACGCTGATCGAGGGGAGCGACCACGGGATTTCCGATTTCGCTAACTATATTGACGACGTGCTGCGTTTCGCCGGCATCGACGTACCACCTTCGCCTGACGCAGCAAGCCCGTTCGCGGGCGAATGACGCGTTACCCCGTTCTGTCCTAAACCGCCGTAGTTTGGCGGGCTACAATATCGCCTATTGCGATCGATGGCTGTTTCATGAACATTTTTTTTGAGGAATCCGGCGGCTTCAAGGCTGGCACGGTGTTGTCGCAGCAGGGCGAGTCGTATCAGGTGGAGTTGCCTGGCGGGCGTCGCAGCAAGATCAAGGGACGCGACGTTCTGCTACGTTTCGAGTCGCCCACGCCCGCCGAGTTGATCGCGCAGGCCCAGGCTGCCGCACAGGATATCGATATGAGTTTCCTGTGGGAGTGCGCGCCGGCTGACGAATTCGCGTTTCCCGTGCTCGCAGCCGAGTACTTCGGGGAGGGTGCGAGCGTCGCGCAGCAGGCCGGGCTGGCGTTGGCCTTGCAGGCGTCGCCGATCTATTTCCGTCGCAAAGGCCGCGGTCAGTATCAGCGCGCCGCGCAGGAACAGCTTGAGGCCGCACTGGCCGGACTGGCGCGCAAGCAACAGCAAGCGGAGTTGCAGCAGTCGTACGCCGATCAGATGATCGCCGGCTCGCTGCCGGACGCGCTTAAGGGCAAGGAGCTGCAACTGCTGTTCCGTCCCGACAAGAACGCGCTTGAATGGAAGGCGCTCGATGCGGCTGCCATTGCGTTGGGCAAGACCCACGCCGAGGTCATGCTGGCGTGTGGTGGCATTGCGTCGCCGCGCGCCTATCACGAGGCCGCGTTCCTCTACGAACATTTCCCGCGCGGTACCGGCTTCCCCGATGTGGGGCCGACGCCGCTGCCGTCCGACGATCTGCCGTTGGCCGACGTGCAAGCGTTCTCGATCGACGATTCGACGACGACCGAAATCGACGACGCTCTTTCGGTGCAATTGCTGCCGGACGGTCTGCTGCGCGTGGGTATCCACATTGCGGCACCAGCGCTGGGCATCACGCGCGGCGACGCCATCGACGAGATCGCCCGCGTGCGTCTGTCGACGGTCTATTCGCCCGGCGAGAAGATCACGATGCTGCCCGATTCGGTGGTCGAGACTTATACGCTCGCCGAAGGGGGCGCGCGTCCGGCCCTGTCGCTGTATGTCGTGGTCAAGGCCGACACGTATGAGATCGTGACGACCGAGACGCGCGCAGAACTCGTGCCGATTTCCGCCAACCTGCGCCACAACGAACTCGACGCCATCATCACGGCAGAAACGCTGGCCGATGGCAGCGGCGACTATCCGCACAAGGAAGAGCTGCGTCTGCTGTGGCCGTTTGCGCAATCGCTGTACGACAAGCGTCAGGCTGCGCGTGTGGGCTACGGTCTGCGTCCGGAAGTGCAGAACAAGACCGACTTCAATTTTTACGTCGACGGCGAGCACGTCACGATCAAGCAGCGTCTGCGTGGCGCGCCGCTCGATCTGATCGTCGCCGAAATGGCGATTCTCGCGAACAGCCGCTGGGGGCGCCTTCTGGCCGAATGCGGCGTGCCGGGCATCTACCGCGCACAACGTGCATACGGCGTGAACCGTACGCGTATGCAGACGTCGCCCGCCCCGCACGAAGGGCTGGGTGTCGAGCAGTACGCGTGGAGCACGTCGCCGCTGCGTCGCTATGTCGACCTTGTGAACCAGTGGCAACTGATCGCCTGCGTGCGCCACGGCGTGACGGCCAAACTGGCCGCGCCGTTCAAGCCGAAAGATGCCGATCTCTATGCAACGGTGTCGAGCTTCGAGGCGGCGTACGCGGCCTATGGCGAACATCAGAGCCGCATGGAGCGCTACTGGTGCATGCGCTGGCTGATTCAGGAGAACAAGTCGCAGGTGCAGGCGAGTGTGCTCAAGGGCGATACCGTTCGTCTGAACGACATCCCCCTCACGCTCATCGTGCCGGGACTCGGATTGCATGCGCGTGGCACGCAGATCATGCTCGACGTGCTGTCGTTCGACGTCGTCACACTCAGTATTTCGGTGCGCATCTCGCAGGTGCTCGGCGCGAGCCAGACCGAACTCGCGGATGATGACGACGAAGGTGACGGCGGTGCCGGTGACGGTGGAGAGGGTGGCGAGGGTGGCGAGAGCGGTGGTGCTGACGGTGCCGATGGTGGTGAAGGCTCCGACTCGTCCGAATCGTCTGAGTCGTCTGACGGCGATCTCGGTGCGGCGGGGGCTGCCGAAGGTGCCGCTGACGATGGCGACACCGTGTCCGCCCGGGGCGATGACTCGGTCGCGGCGTCCGACGCCGGGTCGCCGATGGCCGCTGCGCTCATGGCAGCAGGGGCGCACGACGCTTCGGCCAGCCCCGCGTGCTGAAACCGGCTTTACCCTCCGGCGATCTGGCCGCGGCGCGACGTCGCGGCTGGTCGCTGATGCGCGAGCACCCGCTCGCCACCGGCCTGATTTTTTCGGCGGTGGTGCATTTGCTCGCGCTGGCCGTCCATTTCGTTGCGCCCGACAGTTTCCGGTTGCACAGCGCAGATACGCCCCTCGAAGTCGTCCTCGTCAACGCGAAGTCGGCCAACGCACCGGACAAAGCGACGGCGCTCGCGCAGGCCAATCTTGTCGGTGGCGGGGAGCATGACGGCGAGCGCGCCACGTCGCCACTGCCGTCGCAGGCCGTCGAGCGCGATGGTGCCCCCGTCGCACAGGTCCAGCGCAATGTGAGTGACCTTGAAGCGATGCAGGAGAAGCTGCTTTCGCAGCTACGCAGTCAGTACGCGACCACGCCTGAAGCGCAGCGCAATCGCGCGGACACGCCGCAGCGCGGTCATGGACTCGACGACCAGACGGTCGACCAGCAGATCGCACGCTTGCAGGCGGAAATCGACAAGCAACTGCGCGCCTATCAGACACGCCCCAAGCGCGGTCAGGTGACGGCGAACACGCGCGAAGTCGCGTATGCCAGATACTTCGATGGTTTGCGTCATCGTATCGAGCGCTACGGAACTGAGCACTTTCCGCAAATCGGCAACGACCGGTTGTACGGTGAGCTGATCGTCACGCTCAATGTGAATCAACGGGGCGGGCTGGGGTACCACAAGGACGGTTGGAACGTCGTCGGCGTGGAGGTGACTCGCAGTTCCGGCAATCGGGATCTGGATCGACGCGCAGTCGCGATCGTGCAGGCCAGCGCGCCGTTTGGCGACTTCTCGTCCGAGATGAAGCAACGTTATGACATCCTCGAGATCGTCACGCGAATGACATTTACCCGTCAGGGCGTGCAGGCGCAAACGCTCACTGCACCGGCGCAGGGCAACCCGCAATAGCACGTCGGTGTGGCCGCAGCGGACCGCTATCCCGTTGGGATCGTGGTCGGTGAAACTTTCCAAAAATTTCTATAATCGCCGGGTTTTCCCGATCTCGAAAAGTCCGCCATGAAATGGATTGTTCTGGCGATCATTGCTGCTTGTGCTGTGTATGTGCATTTCCGCGGTAAGGTTCGCCATAAATTTTTCCGCCAACTGTCCGACCATTCGACGTTCCTGTCACCGCTGAACGTCTTTATGTACACCTTTTCGCGTGTACCTACGACGCCTTATCTGAAGTCCGACAATTTCCCTGAACTGGAGCCATTGCGTCAGAACTGGGAAGCGATTCGTGCCGAAGCGATGTCGTTACTCGACGCGAGCCGTATCAAAGCGTCCGACAAGTACAACGATGTCGGCTTCAATTCGTTCTTCAAAAGCGGTTGGAAGCGGTTCTATCTGAAGTGGTATGACGAATCGCATCCGTCCGCCAAAGCGCTGTGTCCGGTCACAACCGACCTCGTGCGCAAGATTCCGACGATCAAGGCGGCGATGTTTGCAGAATTGCCGCATGGCAGCCGATTGGTGCGTCACCGCGATCCGTACGCCGGTTCGCTGCGCTATCACCTCGGGCTGGTCACGCCGAACGACGACCGTTGTTACATCGATGTCGACGGTCAACGTTATAGTTGGCGCGATGGTGAAGGCGTGATGTTCGATGAGACGTATATTCACTACGCCGAGAACCAGAGCGGCCAGAATCGCATCATTCTGTTTTGCGATGTCGAGCGTCCGATGAAGTACCGCTGGACGCAGGCCATCAACCGTTGGTTCGGCCGTCATCTGGTGGGCGCAGCAGCGTCGCCGAACGACGCGGGCGACCGTACCGGTGGCTTGAACAAGGTGTTCAAGTATATTTACTCGATTCGCATCGTCGGCAAACGTCTGAAGGCGTGGAACCGTAGCGTGTACTATGCGGTGAAATGGGCGTTGTTCGGAGGCATCCTGCTATGGATTCTCTGGTGACGGCCTGACGCCGTATCGGCCGATGACCTGCTGCATGAATATCAGCGGCGCCTGAGCGAAAGCCAGGCGCCGCGTCTTTGAAAACGATGACAAACCAAACGCCTGCCGGGGATTTGCCCACCGATCGCTACGCCGTGATCGGTCATCCTGTCGAACATAGCCAGTCGCCTTTCATTCACGCCGAGTTTGCGCGTGAGACGGGGCAACGACTCGTCTACGAGCGTCTGCTTGCACCGCTCGACGCGTTTGCCGCCACGGTACGCACGTTCATCGAACAAGGTGCGCGCGGGGCCAACGTCACCGTTCCGTTCAAACTGGAAGCCCATGCATTGGCGGATCGGCTCACCGAACGCGCGCAAGCGGCGGGGGCCGTCAACACACTGGTATTCGACGCGCAAGGCATCACCGGCGACAACACGGATGGCGTCGGTCTGGTGCGCGACATCGAAGGCCCGCTCGGTGTGACGCTCGCCGGGCGCCGCGTGCTGCTGCTGGGTGCAGGTGGCGCGTCGCGTGGCGCGATGCTGCCGCTGATCGAGGCGAAACCGGCGGCGCTCTTCGTCGCGAATCGCACGGCGACGCGTGCCGATGAACTGGTCGCCCGGTTTGCCGATGCGGCCGCACGTCACAACGTGACGTTGGGCGGCGGTGGCTGGGATGCCGTTCCCGCCGGATTCGACGTCGTCATCAACGCCACGGCCGGCAGCCTCCAGGGCGAAGTCCCGCCGTTGCCTGCGGGTGCCTATGCCACGGGTTCGCTCGCGTACGACATGATGTACGGGGCGCAGCCGACGGTCTTCATGACGCACGCGTTGGCCTCCGGCGCGGCGAAGGCGTCGGACGGGCTGGGCATGCTCGTCGAGCAGGCGGCCGAAGCGTTTGCCGTGTGGCGCGGTGTGCGACCGTCGACCGACGTTGTGCGCGCAGCGCTGCGTGCGCGGCTCAACGCCAAAAGCTGATCGTGCCGATGGTTGCCCAGCGACATACATCCCGGACTTCCCGCGCTAACGGCACCCGTCGCAAACGCGCCTGGGGGCCGTGGCAATGGGCGGGCTACTTCATCACGCTGCTGATCGTGGGCGTGCTGGCGACGCAGCTGTACTACTTCCTGCAAATCGGCTGGTGGGTGCGCTTCAATCCGCAATCGACGGCATTCATGCGTGCCGCCGAAGCGCGGCTTCATGAGACGGATCCGAAAGCGACACTGCGACACGAATGGGTGTCGTACGACCAGATTTCGCGCAATCTGAAGCGCGCGATCATCGCTAGCGAAGACGCCAACTTCGTCAATCACGACGGTTACGAAATCGACGCGATGCTCGGTGCGTGGGAGAAGAATCAGAAGAAGGGACGCATCGTGGCAGGCGGCTCGACCATCTCGCAGCAACTGGCGAAGAATCTGTTTCTGTCGAGCGAGAAGAGTTACCTGCGCAAGGCCGAGGAATTTACCATCACCTGGATGCTTGAGTTCTGGATGGACAAGCAGCGCATCTTCGAGATTTATCTGAATTCGGTGGAGTGGGGCGAGGGCGTGTTCGGCGCGGAGGCTGCGGCGCGATACTACTACGGGATTCCGGCGTCGAAGCTCTCGCCGTGGCAGGCTGCACGGCTCGCGGTCATGTTGCCGCGTCCGCGCTACTTCGATACGCATCGCAATTCCCCGTATCTCTCGCAACGCGCCGGGGTGATTGCGCGTCGGATGGGGGCGGCGGAGTTGCCGCAGTAGCAATTGCTACCGATTGCTACTGATGTCCAGCGGTGGCCGCCCCATCGCGATCGGTCGGATGCGATCAATGTCGCGGCTGTGCCGCGTCCGGGATGGTTTGCGTGGGCACCTGCATGACGGTGCGCGTCGGATAAGGCAGTGAGCAACCGACGCCCTCGACCGTCTCCTTCACGTTACGTTGCAGATCCCAATACAGACCCCAGTAGTTGCCCAGCAACGACCAGACCCGCACGTTCACGATCACGGCGCTGTCGCTGACCTGCTTGACCATGATTTCGGGGGCGGGCTTGTCGAGCACACGCTGATCGTCCGACACGTGTTGGCGCAACGCGCTCATCGCGGCGTCGAGGTCGTCGTCCAGCGCAATGCCCACCGTGATTTCCATTCGACGGGTCGCGTTGCGGCTGTAGTTCGTGATCGGCTGTCCCCAGATCTGGTTGTTCGGCACGCAGACGTAAATGCCATCGGCATTCGTGAGTGTCGTCGTGAACAGACCGATCTCTTCGACGGTGCCCGCCACGGTGGACCCGGCCGTCACATAGTCACCATTGCGGAACGGACGCAGCACCAGCAGCATCGTGCCCGCAGCAATGTTCTGCAACGTGCCTTGCAGTGCCAGACCGATGGCCAAACCCGCCGCGCCGAGGACGGCAATGATGCTCGCCGTCTGCACGCCGAACTGTGCCAGTACCGCGATGATCGTGATGATGCGCACGGACCACAGCACCACCGACTCGATCAGCGGTTTGAGTGTGGCGTCGAAATGCGGCGAGCGGCTGAGCGTCTTGTGAACGAAGCGGGACAAGCGCTTCGCGACCCAGAAGCCGACCAGCAGAATCAGCACAGCTTGCAGGAACGACAGGCCGTAGTGCACGGCGTTGGCCGCCAGAAAACCTGTCACGGCGTCGAAAGACGTGAGCGGGGTAGTAACTTCCGCCATGGTTGATTTCTCCCTGTCCGGTGACGTTTCCGCGAGAAACAGCAAAAAACGTCGATGAAAGCGTCGATGAAAGCGCCGAGATGGACGCCAATGAATGCGTGCCGACAAATGCGTCGATATCAAAGTTGACGCAAAGTGCGTGGATTGGTTCGCCGAGCTTGCCAGTGAACGTCGTCGAATCGTGTGAATTCGCGGACTTTAAGAATATTCCTACGAACGATTCCGGTGCTGGCCGACAGGGGGCGCAGAGCGTGTTGTGGCGACCGGTGTGCCGCCATTGGCGTGACTGTGGCGCGGCTGCTACACTGGCGTCGCCTTGTAGCAGGGAGAACCCCGTTTGATCAATGCCTTCGTCATCCATCATGGCCGCCTGCAACAGGTGACTTGTGACCATCCCAGCGATCTGGCCAGCGTTTCGCCGGTCTGGGTCGACCTCCACAGCGAGTCCGAAGAGGAACGCCGCTGGGTCGAAGAGGCCTACAAGGTCAAGCTGCCCTCGCGTGACGAAGTAACGGATATCGAGGCTTCGGCGCGATATTACGAAGACGATGACGGCGTCTTGCACATCCGCACCGATTTTCTGCTCGACGACGAAGAGCAGTCGCGCAACGTGCCTGTTGCATTCGTGGTGGTCAAGGATCTGCTGATTTCCGTTCACGACGAAGATCTGCCGGTATTTCGACTGGTGCGCATGCGTGCGCGCATTCGTCCCGGTTCTGTGCGCGATGCCATGGATGTGCTGCTCGACCTTTACTCGACCGACGCCGAATATTCGGCCGATTCGCTCGAAGGGGTATACGCCGCACTCGAAGAGGTCAGCAAGCGGGTGCTAGGCAAGAACCTCACCGATGCGGACGCCGCCAAGGCACTCGAGAGCGTTGCCGCGCAGGAAGACTTGAACGGGCGCATTCGCCGCAACGTCATGGATACGCGACGGGCGGTGTCGTTCCTCATGCGCGCCCGCATGCTGAAGGACGAGCAATATCAGGAAGGCAAGCAGATCATGCGCGATATCGAGTCGCTCGATAATCACACCGCTTACCTGTTCGACAAGATCAACTTCCTGATGGACGCCACCATCGGCTTCATCAACATCAACCAGAACAAGATCATCAAGATCTTTTCGGTGGCCGCCGTTGCTTTCCTGCCGCCGACGCTGATCGCCAGTATTTACGGCATGAACTTCCAAATGATGCCGGAGTTACGATGGGATGTCGGCTACCCGTTCGCACTGGGTCTGATGATCGTGTCAGCCATCGCGCCGTTCCTGTATTTCCGCTATCGCGGCTGGCTGGATTGATGCTCGCGTGACGTTCTGCGAAGGCCGGTGCAACGCTGGTTTTCGGAAGGTCCGCAAGGGACACGCCGCCGAGCAGGTAAAATGGCGGCCTTGCTGGATCGAACCAGACTCGAATCACTCTCCGTCGGATTACCACCGCCGGAACCCCGCCGGAACCCGTCATGACATTCACCGAAGCTCTCAACGCCGCCTGGACGCGCAACAACTCCCTGCTGTGTGTCGGCCTTGACCCCGAACCGTCGCGTTTCCCTGCGCATCTGCAAGGCAAACCGGACGCGATTTTCGAGTTCTGCCGTCAGATCGTGGACGCGACCGCCCCCTATGCCAGCGCCTTCAAGCCACAGATCGCTTATTTCGCTGCGCATCGCGCCGAAGATCAGCTCGAACAACTGATCGCGCACATCCACGCCGATCATCCGGGCCTGCCGGTGATTCTCGACGCCAAGCGCGGCGATATCGGCAGCACCGCCGAGCAATACGCGCGCGAAGCGTTCGAGCGTTATCGCGCGGACGCCGTCACGGTGAACCCGTACATGGGCTTCGATTCTCTGGAGCCGTATCTTGCGCATCCCGACAAGGGCGTGATCGTCCTGTGCCGGACGTCGAACCCCGGCGGCAGCGATCTGCAATTCCTGGATGTCGACGGTAAGCCGCTGTATCAGACGGTGGCACGACTGGCGGCAGGGCCGTGGAACACGAGCGGTCAGATTGGCCTGGTCGTTGGCGCCACGTTCCCGGCGGAGATCGCCACTGTGCGTAGCATCGTCGGCGACATGCCGCTGCTGATTCCGGGCGTTGGTGCGCAAGGCGGCGACGTCGAAGCGACGGTGACCGCGGGCCGTACCGCCAATGGCGCAGGCATGATGATCAATTCGTCGCGTGCCATCATTTACGCGGGCCGCGACGAGGACTTCGCCGCCGCTGCCGCTGCCGCCGCACAGAAGACGCGCGACAGCATCAACGCGTATCGCTGAACCGTCGCGAAACAAGGCGAGATCGGTGTCTGACGCATCGATCTTCGCGCACCAACAAAAACAGCGCCTCGCGAATTCGCGGGCGCTGTTTTTTATTGGCTGCGTTGAATTACGCTTCGCCCTTGTCGAGCAACTCGATCACGCCGCGCAGCGCGTATTGCGCCGCCTGACTGCGCACCTGCGTGCGGTCACCCTTGAAGTGCTTTGTCTCGACGATGGTGGTGACACGATTGCTCCAGCCGAAGCAGACCATCCCCACCGGCTTGTCGGCCGTTCCGCCGCCGGGGCCGGCGACGCCTGTGATCGACAGCGAAATTTGGGCGCGACTGTTGAGCAGCGCGCCTTCCGCCATGGCACGGGCGACGGGCTCACTCACCGCACCATGCTTGTCGATCAACTCGGGCGGCACGCCGATCATCTCGGACTTGGCCTGATTCGAGTACGTCACGAAGCCACGCTCGAACCAGTTGCTGCTCCCGGAAATATCGGTGATGGCCGCAGCGACGAGACCGCCGGTGCACGATTCGGCCGTTGCCAGCATCAGGCGCTCATCGCGCAGACGGTTGCCGACTTTCACCGACAATTGGGCCAAAAGATTTTGTTCGGAAACCACGGGGTGACGCCTTCAAAAATTCAGATCGAGCGCCAGAGCGCAATGACGAGCAACGTGCAGAATGCGGCGACCAGATCGTCCAGCATGATGCCGAGACCGCCCTTGACGGTCCGGTCGAAGTAGCTGATCGGCGGCGGCTTGACTGCATCGAAGAAGCGGAACAGCACGAACGCGACCAGTTGACCGACGAAGCTCGCGGGCGTGATGAGCAGCAACACAATCCAGAACGCGACGATCTCATCCCACACGACGGCGCTCGGGTCCTGCACGCCAAGCTTGCGTGCGGTAAAGCTGCAAATCCAGATGCCGCCGATGATGGAGGCGGCGATCAGCACCGCCCAGCCCGTCACCGTCAGATACAGGTTCAGCACCAGATATGAGGCCCAGCCGAAAAGCGTTCCTACCGTGCCCGGTGCGAACGACGACAAGCCCGTGCCGAAGCCGAGCGAAAACAAATGTGCGGGGTGCGACAGCAGGAAACGCGAGTTCGGCCGGCGCGGGCCGCTGCCCGAATTGACGGCGGCCGTTTGATCAGTGCTCATTGGAAATGGTCGAAACTTTTGAAATCGGCAGCGACGCTCGCGCCTGTATTGTCATGGAGATGCAGTATCGTTCGGCGCGCGTCGGGAATCGCTATTGTACCGATACGAGTGACGCGTATCCCGAGTTCGTCGCCGATCGTCTCGATTCGCCCACGTTGTGTGGCATCGGCGCAGAAACAAAGCTGGTAGTCGTCTCCTCCTGCGAGCGTGCACAGCCGCTGAATGTCAGAGGACTGCGTGCCGAGCAAGTCCGAGCGTGGGAGCGCATCGACATCGATTCTTGCGCTCATCGAGGATCGTTCGAGAATATGCCCGAGGTCACCGATCAGGCCGTCCGAGATGTCCAGTGCGGAGCGCGCAACGCCCCGCAATGCCAGCCCGAGCTTCACTTGCGGTTCCGGCCAATCCATCGCCCGGCGGGCGAGCGCGAGTTCACTGTCCTGCAAGGACCATTCGCCGCGCAGCGCCCCGAGCGCGAGGCGCGCATCGCCAAGCGTGCCGGAGACCCAGATGTCGTCCCCCGGTTGCGCGGCGTCCCGACGTAGCGCCTGTGCGCCGGGCACGCTGCCAAAGACTGTTACGCAGAGATTGCGCGGGCCGCGTGTCGTGTCGCCGCCGACGAGCGGGCAAGCGTAACGGTCCGCCAGTTCGGCGAGACCTTGTGCAAACGGCCCGAGCCATGCCGGATCGCTGTCGGGCAACGCAAGCGCCAGCGTGAAACCCAGCGGTCGTGCGCCCATCGCGGCCAGATCCGAAAGGTTCACGGCGAGCGTCTTGTGGCCGAGCGCGCGGGGATCGACGTCCGCAAAAAAATGGCGACCTTCCACAAGCATGTCAGTCGAGATCGCCAGTTGTTCACCCGCGGGCGGGCGCAGCAGAGCACAGTCGTCGCCGATGCCGAGCGTCACATGCTCGCCCTGATGCGTCGCTCCGGCAAAGAAGCGGTCGATCAGAGAAAACTCGGACAACGATGACGAGGCGGCGGGATGTGAAGTCATGGGCAACGAGGCAGTGATACGACGCAAACCCCTATTCTAAGAGGCCGTGACCGCTTTCCCAAGTGAGCAAACGGGCTTGGGTCCCGTTTTCAGACGCCTTCTCATGCCGGTCTCGGACAACACCCTAATAGTTTTTCATCCGTTATCCGAAAACGCACCTAATGGTGCAATGCAGCGTTGAGTTTGCACAGAATATTCGCCACTATCAGCCTGGAATTGCTTCATTGCGAGCGTGGCCGTTATCCGTTTTTTGCATAAATGACGTGAATAAATAGGGCTACAATTCGCACTGAAAATTTGACCCTCCTGTTCGCCAAGAGCTTCCCCTTATGCCCACGCCGATCGATCCGAAACTGCGCGAAGCTGCGCTCGAGTATCACGAATTTCCCACCCCCGGCAAAATCGCTATCGCGCCGACCAAGCAGTTGCTCAACCAGCGCGATCTGGCGCTGGCGTACTCGCCGGGCGTCGCAGCCGCGTGTGAGGAAATCGTTGTAGATCCGCTCAACGCTTCGCGCTACACGGCGCGCGGCAATCTGGTCGGCGTGATAACGAACGGTACGGCCGTGCTGGGCCTCGGCGATATCGGGCCGCTGGCGTCGAAGCCGGTGATGGAAGGCAAGGGCGTGCTGTTCAAGAAGTTCGCCAACATCGACGTGTTCGACATCGAAATCGCGGAGAAAGACCCGGAGAAGCTGGTCGACATCATCGCGGCGCTCGAACCGACGTTTGGCGCGATCAACCTCGAAGACATCAAGGCACCGGAGTGCTTCATCGTGGAGCGCAAGCTGCGTGAGCGCATGAAGATTCCGGTCTTCCACGACGATCAGCACGGCACGGCCATCGTGGTGGCGGCGGCGCTTATCAACGGGTTGAAGGTCGTCAACAAGAACCTGGCGTCGGTCAAGGTCGTGACGTCGGGCGCAGGTGCGGCGGCACTCGCCTGTCTGGATCTGCTCGTGGACATGGGGCTGCCTATCGAGAACATCTGGGTGACGGATCTGGCCGGGGTTGTGTACGAAGGGCGTACCGAACTGATGGACCCCGAGAAGATCCGCTTCTCGCAGAAGACGGAAGCCCGCGGTCTGGCTGATGTGATCGGTGGTGCCGACGTGTTCCTCGGACTGTCGGCCGCCGGTGTGCTGAAGCCGGAAATGGTGAAGACGATGGCCGATAAGCCGCTGATCTTTGCGCTGGCTAACCCGAATCCGGAAATCACGCCGGAGCTGGCGAAGGAAGTGCGTCCGGATTGCGTGATGGCGACGGGCCGCACGGACTATCCGAACCAGGTCAACAACGTGCTGTGCTTCCCGTTCATTTTCCGTGGCGCCATCGACGTCGGTGCGACGACGATCACGCGCTCGATGGAAATTGCGGCCGTGAACGCGCTCGCCGAGCTGGCGCGTCAGGAGCAGAGCGATATCGTGGCTTCGGCGTACGGCATCAAGAACCTGTCGTTCGGCCCGGAATACCTGATTCCGAAGCCTTTCGATCCGCGTCTGTTGGTGAAGGTCGCCACCGCAGTGGCGCAAGCCGCGATGGCGGCCGGCGTGGCAACGCGTCCGCTGGCGGACATCGACACCTATTCGCAGTCGCTTCAGCAATTTGTGTATCACAGCGGCGGTCTGATGAAGCCGCTGTTCTCGGTGGCGCGCAGTGTGCCGGCCGATAAGAAGCGAATTGCCTTTGCCGAGGGCGAAGAGGAGCGCGTGCTGCGCGCCGTGCAAGTGCTCGTGGATGAGCGCGTCGCAACGCCGGTGCTCGTGGGTCGTCCGGCCGTGATCGAACATCGCATTCAGCAGTACGGTCTGCGCCTCACGCCGGGCGTCGACTTCACCGTGGTCAATCCGGAACACGATGAGCGCTATCGCGATTACTGGGAGACGTATCACCGTCTGACGAATCGCAAGGGCGTCACGGCGTCCTACGCGCGCGTGGAAATGCGTCGCCGCACGACGCTGATCGCGGCCATGCTGGTGAGCAAGGGCGAAGCCGATGGCATGATCTGCGGCACGGTCTCGACGCCGGGACGTCACTTGCACTTTATCGACCGTGTCATCGGTAAGCGTGAAGGCGGCAACGTCTATGGCGCGATGAACGCGCTGGTGCTGCCGAATCGTCAACTCTTCCTGGTCGATACCCACATCAACCAGGACCCGACGGCGGAGCAACTGGCTGAAATCACGCTGATGGCGGCCGACGAGATCCGTCGTTTCGGTATCCAGCCGAAGGTCGCGCTCCTGTCGCATTCGAACTTCGGTACGAGCGATGCGAATTGCGCACGCAAGATGCGCGAAACGCTGGCGATTCTGCAGGAGCGTGCACCAGAACTGGAGGTTGATGGCGAAATGCACGGTGACTGCGCATTGGACCCGGAGCTGCGCGCGCGCATCATGCCGGATTCGACGCTGACCGGTGCGGCCAACCTGCTGGTGATGCCGAATATCGACGCCGCCAACATTGCCTACAATCTCCTCAAGACCGCTGCCGGTAACAACGTGGCGATCGGGCCGATTCTGCTGGGCGCGGCCAAACCGGTGCACATCCTGACCGAATCGGCGACGGTGCGTCGCATTATCAATATGGTGGCGCTGGTCGTGGCCGATGCGGCTGCGCAACAACAGGGGCACTGAGCCTACGTAACGGATTGAGCGGGCGAAGCCGGCGGCGCTGACCGAGGCAACATATTTGACGTCAGCGCCCGGTGGTTCGCTGCGGTTTCGACCCGGTTAACCGACGTAAGAAAGAAACGCCGCGCCCCTCGGGGCGCGGCGTTTTGTTATCCGGGTGATGCATTTTTTGGCATCGTATATCTCAATGTGTGTGCTTACTGTCGTGAAAATCCCTGTATTTTCGTGAATTTGTTGAGTAGTTTGGTTGCAAAATGTAAGCCGACATTGATTCTGATGACCAATAGCGATAATCTTACGGCTTCACCCACCAGAACGGGCCGGTAGCGCAAAGCCGCGCCGGGCGACAGCTAGCTATGACAATGGCACGTTGGCTTCACCGGAGCATCGTGGCACTGACTGCGGCGGGAAGTGTCTTTCTGGGGGCTAACGCTGTGGCGCGCGAAACCGCGCCATACGTCACGGATCAAACAGCAACGGTCTCCGTTGCCGAGTTACCTCGCGAAGCGCAGCGCACGCTGACGCTGATTGCCCAGGGCGGGCCGTTTCCCTATGCCAAAGATGGCATCACGTTCGGGAACTACGAAAAGCGCCTGCCCAAAATGCCGCGTGGCTATTACCATGAATATACGGTGCCGACTCCCGGTGCCCGCAATAGAGGTGCCAGGCGCATCATCTGTGGCGGTAACCAACGTGCGGTCGAGCCGTGTTACTACACCCAAGACCACTACAACAGCTTTAGACGAATAAGGGAATGACAGCAGTATGAGTGAGCCGGTTTTCGCACAAGAACGCGGGAAAGATCTTATGGCAGATCCATTCGGTGCGGGCGAGGGCAACTTGTTCAAGCAGGTGCTGGGCCTGCATGCTGTCGCGCGGGCCGGCCATCGCCGTAGCCTATCGGAAGAGGGAGATATGAGTCTTTTCCAGGCCGTGAGGCCGAACATCGTGCAGTCGATCCGTGCATTCCGCGTGCCGGAACTGGCGGCAGAGGCCGAGCGCCTCGGACAGCACTTCCTCTATGCCAATTGTTCGCATGCACAAAGCAAGGCGGAAGTGCTGGAGACGATCGCCACATCGTTCCTGTTCCCGAAGCATTTCGGAAAGAACTACGACGCGTTGCATGACTGTCTGACCGATCTGGTCGCCCACTGCGGGCCGCAACCCGGGTTTGTCGTCGTGCTGGAAGGCTTGCCGGTCGTCACCAAGTTCGACAAAGATGGGCGCGAGACTCTGCTGGAAGTGTTCCGCGATACCGCCGAGTTCTGGAGCGAGCGTCGCGTGAGTTTCCGCGTTTTCTACTCGTTTGCCTAAGGCTCACGTATCGTCTGACGCGAAACGTCCGCGAATATCAGTAGGCTTTTCGTGGTTTCCGTAGACGACACTGTCAAGTCCTGAAATAGGTTGACAGTTATTTCAGGTTAAAACGCCCGATGCACCGCATCGGGCGTTTTGTATTTCAGGGCAGCATGTGGCCGCTCGTGGTTGTAGATGTGCACGGATTGCTCGACCATCTTGGCAGCCTGCTCAAGATCAACAGGACGCTGCAAGAGGAACTCGTCTTTAAGGATGCCGTTGACCCGTTCGGCCAGCGCGTTCTGATAACAGTCATAGCCGTCAGTCATCGAGCAGCGCAAGCCGTGGCGTCGGTGGATCTCCTGATAGTAGGTCGAGCAGTATTGGATGCCCCGATCAGAATGATGTATCAGTGGTTGGCGACTTCGGCGTTTGCGCAGCGCTTTTTGGAGCGCCTGACTGACCTGTTCAGTTTGCAGGCTATCGTGAACGTGATGACCGACAATCTTGCGTGAAAACGCGTCCGTGATGAGACTCAAATAGACAAACGAACCGGCCGTCGGTAAGTACGTGATGTCGGCCACCCATACCTGTTCAGGGCCAGTTGGCACGACCTGCTGCGGCCCCGGCTTAAGCAGATTCGGATGGCGCCGGAAGCGATGATGACTTTGCGTTGTCTTGTGGTACGCCCGGTGGGCCACTACGAGCAGACGCGCGCGGCGCAGCATCTCGAACATTCGGTCCCGCCCCAGCTTGATGCCTCGCTCGACCAGCGTTGGTCCGAGTAGATAGTGCAATTTTCGGGTCCCGATTCGGGGCTGACGCAACCGGACATCGCGCACCAGCGCTGTCACGGCCTCGGCCTGTGAGCAGCGACGCACCTCACTTTGGATGCGCTTGTAATATGCCTGGCGGCTGATACCCATGTATCGGCAGGCTCGCTCAACGCTTAGCTTTTCGATCCGCTTTTGCGCAACGACCTGCCCGAAGGCTTTTTTACGGTGATTCCGTAGTCCTTGCGCATCACGTCGAGCACCGCCTCGAATAGCGCAGCCTTTTCCTGCGCTTCTCGCAATTGCGTCTCCAACTCCTTGATGCGCTGCTCCGGCGTGAGCGGCTTTGAATCTTGTTTTGACATGGTGGAACCCGATTGAGCACGCCCGGATGGATCGGCCCAATCCTGCAAGCCGTGCTTGCGTAACCATACCAGTACTGTCGAGCGACCCTGAATTCCGTATCGCCGCTGCGCCTCCCTGTAGGTCAGCTCGCCCTTTTCGACTTGCTCCACCACCGATAGCTTAAAAGCCAGGCTGTAGTCCCGCTGCGTCCGCTTAAACCCTTGCTCCATTTGCCACTCCTTCAATGCATCGAAAAAGTGACAACCTATTTCAGGACGGGTCACACGCAAGAAAAAAGGTCCGCACTGCGGACCTTTTTTCATTTCCGGCCGATCGTTGTGAATCAGCCGGTGTGGTTGCCACCGAGGAACTGCTGGGCCAGCGAAGCCAGATCCAGCGAGCCTTGCGGTAGCGAGCCGTTCGGCGTCAACTGGTTGACGACCTTGGGCAGCAGATCCGACAACTCCTGTGCTGCTTCGCTTTCCGAGACGCCCGCCGAGCTTGCCAATTGCTGCAACTGACCGCCGGGGCCGAGCGCTTGCGTGACCTGATCGGCGCTGACCGCCTGATTGGCGCCCGTGCCGACCCATGAGTTAACGGCTTCGCCGAGACCCCCCTGGTTCAGAACCTGGGCGAGTCCGCCCAATCCACCGAGTTGTCCCAGCAGACCGCCCTCCGGCGCCCCCGGTGCACCTGCCGCCGACGACTGCGCGCCGCCGAGTAGTCCGCCGAGCAAACCACCCAGACCGCCCGCCCCACCGGCACCGCCTGCCGCGCCGCCACCGAGCATGCCGCCAAGGGCGCCGCCGAGGCCGCCGAGCAAACCACCGCCTTCACCACCTTGACCCTGAGCGCCACCCGAGCGGCTGGCAATCATCGCCAGCAAGCCCATCAGCAACATGGTCTTCGTGCTGAAACCGCCGCCACCGGCCTGATTGCCGGACCCACCACCGAGAATGTTGTCGAGGATACCCATGACGATTACTCCTTAAGGCTTGTGAGGCCGTTTTCTCGAATCATCGATGCTTACCATCCGCCCCAGCGAGCGGCCAACGCAGCGAGGACAGCCATGCCCGCCGTTTCGGTCCGAAGAATGCGTTCGCCAAGACGGATGGCCGAAAATCCGACCTGCCGTGCAAGCGCTTCCTCCTGAGGTGCCAGCCCACCTTCGGGGCCGAAGAGCAGAACGCCAGGCGCGGACGGCGCGTCCAGCGGCAGCGAATCGAATCCGCTGTCCGCTCTAGGTGACAATAGCACACGCCATCCGTCACTCTTTATGACATCCCGGTCACCGAGCCACGCCGTAATCGGACGGATCGGTAGCACCTTCGGCACCCGATTTCGTCCGCACTGTTCGCACGCGGCTTGCACGAGCGCTTGCCAGTGCGCGACGCGTTTGGCGGCGCGCTCGCCTTCGAGGCGAATGACCGAACGCTCCGTCGCGAGCGGCTGAATTTCCGTCACGCCGAGTTCGATGGCCTTCTCGATGAGCCAGTCCATCTTGTCGCCGCCTGCGATGCCTTGCGCCAACGTAATGCGATAGGGTGGCTCAGCTTCACGAGGGTCGTGCTCACCGAGTTGTGCCGTCGCGTGACGCTTTTCCAGCGTCGTCAGTACCGCTGGATATTCACCGCCCGTGCCATTGAATAGCGTGAGCGTGTCGCCTGTCTTCAGGCGCAGGACCTGGACGTGGCGAACAACGGTGTCCGGGAGGTCGAGGAGGGCGTCGGCGTGCAGCGGCGCATCGATGAAAAAGCGAGGCATTCGGGCGAGAAGGCGTGGGTGAGGAGGGTGGAATGGCAGCCGGTGTTGGCGTCGGGGATCGAAGCATACCCCAACGTGCCCCGACGCCCGGCGTTGCGACGCGCGGGAGTAGCTTCAACTGCGAGGGGCGACGGGCCGGGCGAAACCCCAACGATAACCGTCCGGGTCTTCCAACTGGCAGAAGCGATCGCCCCAGAACTGGTCGCTCGGCAGCATCAGTCCCTTGGCGCCGGCGGCGGTCGCGCGTGCGTAGAGCGCGTCGACATCTTCCGTGTAGACATAGAAGCTCTGCGGCGCTTCGACACCCGAGGTACGCGGCGTGCGCGCGGTCGTCGCGAACGCACCTTCGGGGGCGAACATCAGGATCAGTTGTCCCTGATAGAACATTTCGACGTGCATCACCGCGCCGTCGTCGTCCACCATGTCATGCACGGAAAAGCCGAAGGCCTGCTCGTAGAACGTGGCGGCCGCACGCGCATCGCGAACGGTCAGATACGGCGTGAGCCACGGCACGTGGGATGGGCGGGGATCGGACATGGTTTTGCTCCGTTGGGGCCGTCGGCGCGAAATCGATGGGTGTCCGACGGTCTTGGCAAGTTCCCAATATACAAGGAACGCGTATCCGCTTCATCCGTTGCGCGCGATGGCGTGTGGGATCACCCCCGATCGGTGCTGTAACGAGTCATGGCGCCAAGGACGGCACTCAGCTCCGGCGGGATATCGAAGAGCGCAGCGTGACGGGCGGGCGAATAGTGGCGCACGCCCTGGAGCGCTGTTGCCGATGGATTCGTCGTCAGCGCATTGAAATCGGTCACGGTAAGTGAATTACTGGCCATCGCAAGCGCCCATTGCGTACCGTAGAGCGGCACATAAGCGGTCATCGGCAAGACGCAGGCGAACACCGAATGCAGCGCGTCCAGCATGCGACGCACTTGCGCGCCTTCAAACCACGGTGCCCCCAGTTGCAGGGCGATGCCCCCGCGTGGACCAAGTAAGTCGCGGACTTTCGCGAAGAATGCGGCATCGTGCAGCGACGCCGCATCGCCGTCGGCTTCCGTGAGATCGAAGACGATGGCGTCGAAGTGTTCGCCGCTCGCCAGTGCTGCGTCGACAAGATCCCGTGCGTCGCCGATGACGAGCGTGGTGCGAGGGTCGTCGAACGCGCCGTCGGCCAGCGCGGGCATGTGTCGAAGGATGGCGTCGGGCACTTGCGCGTCGAGTTCGGCGACGACCACTTCCCGCACGCTGACATGCCGCAGCGCTTCACGCGCAGAGCCGCCGTCCCCGCCGCCGAGGATCAGCACGCGTTGCGCGTTGCCGTGCGCGAGCAGCAGCGGATGCACCATGCACTCATGACAGATGTGGGCGTCGGCCAGCGACGCCATGAAGCGGCCATCGAGCCGATAGGCCCGCCCGAGTTCGCCGAAGGCAGGCAAATCCACGATCTCGATGTGCTGATGAGGTGACGTTGTGGCGTACACCGGCATCGCGGCGAACGTATAGCCTGCCCACGGCCCGAGCGGTGCCCCGTAAGACGTTGTCAGCTTGGCGGACGAGCCCGCCGGGGTGTCGGGTTGGGTGGCGGAGGTGTCGTGTTTTTCGGGCATTGGCAAGACAACTTCCTCTAATTTGTGGCGATCGCATCACTTCTTCGCATGATTCCACGTTCCCGCCGGTTGAGGAAGTTCGCCGTGAACGACCCGGGCAGGGGGCGATTCTGGTAAAATCTTGGTCTTTTCCCGCATTTGAATTTCGCGCGGCAGCTCGCGGCAACGGGGCACGCCCGCTCTTCCGGCTGGTCACCATGACGAACTCCTCTCCTGCTACGGCTGCGCTGATGGCCTCTGCTATTCGCGTCCTTTCCATGGATGCGGTCCAACAGGCCAACTCCGGTCACCCTGGCGCGCCCATGGGCATGGCCGATATCGCGGTCGCTCTGTGGGGCCGCCATCTCAAGCACAACCCCACCAATCCGCATTGGGCCGACCGCGACCGCTTCGTGCTGTCGAACGGCCACGGCTCGATGCTGATCTACTCGTTGTTGCATCTGACGGGTTACGATCTGCCGATCGAAGAGCTCAAGCACTTCCGCCAACTGCACAGCAAGACGCCGGGTCACCCGGAAGTGGGCATCACGCCGGGCGTCGAGACGACCACGGGCCCGCTGGGTCAGGGCATCACGAATGCTGTCGGTTTCGCACTCGCCGAAGCGCTGCTCGCCAAGGAATTCAACCGTCCGGGCAACGACATCGTCGATCACTATACGTATGCGTTCCTCGGCGATGGCTGCCTGATGGAAGGCATCTCGCACGAAGCCTGCTCGCTCGCGGGCACGCTGCGTCTGAACAAGCTCATCGCGCTGTACGACGACAACGGCATCTCGATCGATGGCGACGTCGAATACTGGTTTGCCGACGATACGCCGAAGCGTTTCGAAGCCTATGGCTGGAACGTGATTCGCGGTATCGACGGTCATAACGCCGATGCGGTCGACGCGGCTATCGCGCAAGCCAAGAAGTCCGATCGCCCGACGCTGATCTGCTGCAAGACGCTGATCGGCAAGGGTGCACCGAACAAGGAAGGCGGTCACGACGTGCACGGCGCGCCGCTGGGTGCCGATGAAATCGCTGCGACGCGCGCCGCGCTCGGCTGGAATCTGCCGCCGTTCGAAGTGCCGGCCGACGTCTATGCCGCATGGGACGCCAAGGCGGCCGGTCAGAAGGCCGAAGCCGCGTGGAACGAACGTTTCGCTGCCTATCGTGGCCAGTTCCCGGCGGAAGCTGCCGAGTTCGAGCGCCGCATGAAGGGCGAACTGCCCGGCGACTTTAAGGCGGCCGCTGCCGCCCTCATCGCCAAGACCAATGAAAAGGCCGAGACGGTAGCAACGCGTAAGGCGTCGCAACTCGCCATCGAAGGGCTCGCTGCGGTGCTGCCGGAATTCCTTGGCGGCTCGGCCGACCTGACCGGCTCGAACCTCACGAACTGGAAGGCCAGCAAGGCGGTACGCGCCAATGCAGACGGCGTGCAGTTCGGCAATCACATCAACTATGGTGTGCGCGAGTTCGGCATGAGCGCCATCATGAACGGCATTGCGCTGCACGGTGGTTACATCCCGTTCGGCGGCACGTTCCTGACCTTCTCCGACTACAGCCGCAATGCGCTGCGTATGGCGGCGCTCATGAAGCTGCGTTCGATCTTCGTGTTCACGCACGATTCGATCGGTCTGGGCGAAGACGGCCCGACGCACCAGTCGATCGAGCATGTCTCGAGCCTGCGCCTGATTCCGCAAATGGATCTGTGGCGTCCGTGCGATACGACGGAAACGGCGGCTGCTTGGGTGGCTGCGGTGGAGCGTCACGACGGTCCGTCGAGCCTGGTGCTGAGCCGTCAGAATTTGCCGTTCGTCTCGCGCAGCGATGCGCAGATCGCCGATATCCGTCGTGGCGGCTACGTGCTGCGCGACGTAGCCAATCCGCAGATCATCCTGATCGCGACCGGCTCGGAAATGGATCTGGCGCTCAAGGGCGCCGAAGCGCTGGCGGCCGAAGGGATTGCCGCACGTGTCGTGTCCATGCCGTCGACCAATGTGTTCGATCGTCAGGACAAGGCCTACCGCGAGAGCGTGCTGCCGCGCGGCGTGCCGCGTGTGGCCGTGGAAGCCGGCGTGACGGCTTTCTGGCATAAGTACGTCGGCCTGGAAGGCGGCGTGGTCGGCATCGATACCTTTGGCGAGTCGGCTCCGGCCGGCGTGCTGTTCAAACACTTCGGCTTCACCGTCGACCATGTGGTCGCGACGGCAAAGTCCGTGCTTGGCTGATTTCGTTAGACCTTACGGAGATACCCCCATGACCATTCGCGTCGCTATTAACGGCTACGGCCGTATCGGCCGCAACGTACTGCGTGCCCACTACGAAGGTGGCAAGAAGCACGACATCGAAATCGTTGCCATCAACGATCTCGGCAATGCACAGACGAACGCCCACCTCACGCAATACGACACGGCGCACGGCAAGTTCCCGGGCACCGTGTCCGTCGATGGCGACTTCATGATCGTCAACGGCGACAAGATCCGCGTGCTGGCCAACCGCAACCCGGCCGAACTGCCGTGGGGCGAGCTGAACGTCGACGTCGTGCTCGAGTGCACCGGCTTCTTCACCACGAAGGAAAAGGCCAGCGCTCACCTGAAGGGCGGTGCGAAGAAGGTCATCATCTCGGCCCCGGGCGGCAAGGATGTAGACGCGACGGTCGTGTTCGGCGTGAACGAAGGTGTGCTCAAGTCGACCGACACGGTCATCTCGAACGCTTCGTGCACCACGAACTGCCTGGCACCGCTGGTCAAGCCGCTGCACGACAAGATCGGTCTGGAAACGGGCCTGATGACGACCGTTCACGCCTACACGAACGACCAGGTGCTGACGGACGTCTATCACGAAGACCTGCGTCGCGCCCGTTCGGCCACGATGAGCATGATCCCGACGAAGACGGGTGCAGCTTCCGCCGTCGGCCTGGTGCTGCCGGAACTCAACGGCAAGCTCGACGGCTACGCCATTCGCGTCCCGACGATCAACGTGTCGATCGTTGACCTGTCGTTCATCGCTAAGCGCGACACGACGGTCGATGAAGTCAACGCGATCCTGAAGGAAGCCGCCGAAGGCCCGCTGAAGGCCATCGCTACGTACAACACGGCACCGCTGGTGTCGGTCGACTTCAACCACAACCCGGCGTCGTCGAACTTCGACGGCACGCTGACGAAGGTGTCGGGTCGTCTGGTGAAGGTCAGCTCGTGGTACGACAACGAGTGGGGCTTCTCGAACCGCATGCTCGACACGACCGTCGCGCTGATGGCTGCGAAGTAATCGCCGGTATCAGAAGTCAAAAAAGCCGCTGTCGGGAGACAGCGGCTTTTTTATTGGCGTGCCGGATGTGCGGAGCGTGGCATTGCCAGTCCCCGTACCTTGGCTTGCGACTCAGGTGCTGCGTTTGCGCGACAGGCCGACAATAACACCGGCAATCACGCCCAGGGCCAGGCCGCCGAGACCGAAGAACACCTTGCGAGGGAAGGCAGGTTCCTCGTCCACACGAATCGCACTGACGATGCGCGTGTTGTACGACTGATCCGGTGCGAGGAGCTGCGACACGCGATATCGGCTGTCATTGAGCGTTGCACGTTCAGCGCGGCTGCTCTGCAGCGCGCTCAGCGCCATGACGGAATCCGTATTCTTCGAATTGGCCAACGCAGTATTCAGATCTGCCTGCGCCTTGGTGTTGGCTTCAATCGCTGCGTCGATCACGCCGAGCTGCTGCTTGGGCAGGGTTCGCGCACGGTCGAGGATTGCTGCGTGCTCGGTGATGATCTGGTTAGACGCGAGCTGAAGGGCTTGTTCCGCCTGTTCGATCGATGTGCCGCGTGCCGAGATTTCGACATAGACGGTACCGGTCACCATCCGTGCCTTGAGGTTTTTCCAGACGACGGTCTTGTGCAGCGCATCTGTGTTCGCCTTCAATTGCGGATAGACTTCCCCGGCAACGCCATCGCGAAATGCGCTGAGCAGCACGCGACCGACCGTCTGCTGAACCGATTCGATGAGCGGGCCGTCCGGGCCTGCCACCGGCGAGCCGGCCGACCGGCCGACCTGAAGCGTAACTTTGCCTTCCCACTGCTTCTGAACGACAAACGTGCTGCCGATGCCAAGCACCGTGCCAATTACCGCCAGGCCAAGAATCGGCTTCAGGTTTTCGCGGATAAATCTCCAAACATCTGCGAGGGAAACATCGTTTTCTTCGCTTTGTGCCATATCAGTGGGCATCTCTTCGTGGTTCATAGGAGGGTGTGGCCGTGCTGCGAGATTGCGCGTGTGCGAAAAGCGTTCTATTCGAAAAAAATGCGGCCGCTATGCTACGACGGTGGGCGGCAGCGCTTGGTTCAAAAGATGCAAGGAAAGGGCGAAATCCGAAAATGCCCTCGAAAAGAGGGCATTTTGACAAACTTCTTTTTAATTTTTTTGACGGTGGGGGCACGGATCCTTCGTGCAACTGCCGTACATGGCCAGCGAATGCTCCTGGAGTGCGAAGCCGCGCTCCTTGGCGATCAGCTTCTGGCGGCGTTCGATCTCGGCATCGAAGAATTCCTCGACGCGTCCGCAGTCCATGCACACGAGGTGATCGTGGTGATGGCCTTCGTTGAGTTCGAAAACGGCCTTGCCGGATTCAAAGTTGCTGCGCGACAATAGCCCGGCTTGCTCGAACTGGGTCAGGACACGGTAAACCGTGGCCAGGCCGATATCGAGATTTTCTCCGAGCAGATGACGATATACGTCTTCAGCGGTCAAGTGGCGCACCTCACTGTTCTGGAAGATTTCCAGAATCTTGAGGCGCGGAAGCGTGGCTTTCAGTCCGATATTTTTCAAATCGGCGGGATTCGGCATCGCTCTACGTCCCTAGAGTACAATACAGCCCCAATAATAATGCCTTTTTGCCTTGCCCGGGCGCAAACCGGGGCAAACGGGACGGTTGTGCCGTCAACGGGGGCGATGTGGCGGCGCGCCCGGCGTGCCGGATTCAAGTTCGATCTTTTTGAAAGCGAGTCAGATTTGCGTCGTTATCTCTCCCTTCCGTTCTCCGTCTGCGCAGCCGCGGCATTCCTTGCCCTGGCTGGCTGCTCGACGTATGACAGCATGACCGACAAGGTCATCGGCGTGGTCACGCCGTATCGAATTAACATCGTTCAGGGCAACTTCGTCTCGAAGGAAGCCTATGAGCAGCTCAAGGCAGGCATGACGCGCGATCAGGTCCGCCAGTTGCTCGGTACGCCGCTGCTGGCCGACATCTTCCATGCGAATCGCTGGGATTACGTCTTCTACTTCAAGCGCGGCAACGCGTCGATCGTTCAGGAACGTCACCTGAAGGTGTACTTCGAAGGCGACACGCTGGCACGTTGGGAAGGCGGCGAAAATCTGCCGACCGAGTACCAGCTGGTGCAGGAAATCGACGGCCAGAAGGGCAAGACCGTGAAGACGGATGCGCCTGCACCGTCGACGGCGAGCGCTGCGGCTGCCGAAGCCGCCGCACCGTCGCC
The DNA here is from genome assembly GCF_024704525.1 of Pandoraea commovens. NCBI lineage: Bacteria > Pseudomonadati > Pseudomonadota > Betaproteobacteria > Burkholderiales > Burkholderiaceae > Pandoraea > Pandoraea commovens. The sequence continues at coordinate 5,228,562 of NZ_CP102780.1, read as the reverse complement.
GGACGCCGCCGCAACGGCACCGACGGCAGCACCTGCACCGACCGATGTGGCGACCGTCTCGACGGATGCCGCCGCCAATGTTGCGGCCGCAGCCAAGCCCGCACCGACGGCGCAACCGAGCACGCCGGCATCGAGCACCAGTACGCCCAGCCCGGCCGGCACGGCCTCGGGCACGGGACTGGTCCCGTCGCCGCGCGTGACCTCCGGTGGCGGTCTCTTCTCGATGCCCCAGTAAGCGGCTGAAAGCCGGTAGAAAGACGACGAAAGACTCACCATGATGAAGATTGCGATTGCAGGGGCCTCCGGCCGTATGGGCCGGATGCTGATCGAAACCGTGCTCGCGGCAGACGACGCCGAACTGGTCGGCGCACTCGACCGTGAAGGCAGCCCGGCGCTCGGTATCGACGCTGGCGCGTTCCTCGGCCGCGACACCGGCGTGAAGATCACCGCCGATCTCGACGCTGCTCTGGCCAATGCCGAATACCTGATCGACTTTACGCGCCCGGAAGGCACGCTGATGCATCTGGCGGCCGCGCAAAAGCACGGCGTGAAGATGATCGTCGGCACGACCGGTTTCTCGGAAGAAGACAAGGCACTTCTGGCAAAGGGCGCGGAACAGGTCGCCGTCGTGTTCGCGCCGAACATGAGCGTGGGCGTGAATGCGACGTTCAAGCTGCTCGAAATCGCCGCGAAAATCCTCAATACCGGCTATGACATCGAGATCATCGAAGCCCATCATCGCCACAAGGTCGATGCCCCGTCGGGCACGGCGCTGCGCATGGGCGAAGTGGTGGCCGAAGCGCTGGGCCGCGATTTGAAGGAATGTGCGATCTATGGCCGTGAAGGCGTGACCGGCGAACGCGATCCGTCGACGATCGGTTTCGCGACGGTGCGCGGGGGCGATATCGTCGGCGATCACACAGTGCTGTTCGCCGGGATCGGCGAGCGTATCGAAATCACGCACAAGTCGTCGAGCCGCCTCTCGTACGCGCAAGGTTCGCTGCGTGCGGCGCGTTTCCTCGCACAGCACAAGACCGGTCTGTTCGACATGCAGGACGTGCTGGGCCTACGTTGATCGGCATAGGTTCCACCGGGCGGCCAGCGGTGCTGGCCTGAGTGCGCCAAGGGCGTCAGCTTGTACAGACTCAGGCACCGCAGGCCGGTCCCGGATGCCGCCATGGCGGCGCGCTCCACCGGCGGTCATACGACAGACCTGCCGGATCGGAAGCGAAAGTGACGCAAAGGTCACATCCCCTCGCCAACGTCACGCCGAATCCACTTCCGGCGGCGTTATAATCATCGTTTTCCCCGGATCTGCCCCATATTTCCTGCGTACCGCGCATCCCGATGACGCGTACCAGCCGGGCCGACACCGAGCCGAATCCTATCCGCCGACCCATCATGCAAGAAAAATACGTTCCCGCCGACGTCGAAGCCTCCGCCCAGTCTCACTGGCAGGCGATCGATGCCTACAAGACCACTGAGCGCGCGGACAAACAGAAATTCTATTGCGTCTCGATGCTGCCGTATCCGTCGGGCAAGCTGCATATGGGTCACGTGCGCAACTACACCATCAACGACGTGATGTACCGTCAGATGCGCATGCGCGGCTATAACGTGCTGATGCCGATGGGTTGGGATGCGTTCGGCATGCCGGCGGAAAACGCGGCTATGGCCAACGGCGTGCCGCCGGCCAAGTGGACGTACGACAACATCGACTACATGAAGAAGCAGATGCAGGCGATGGGTCTCGCGATCGACTGGTCGCGCGAAGTCGCCACCTGCAAGCCCGAGTATTACCGCTGGAACCAGTGGCTGTTCCTCAAGATGCTGGAGAAGGGCGTCGTCTATCTGAAGACGGGCACCGTGAACTGGGATCCGATCGATCAGACCGTGCTCGCCAACGAGCAGGTGATCGACGGCCGTGGCTGGCGTTCGGGCGCGCTCGTCGAGAAGCGCGAAATCCCGATGTATTACATGCGCATCACCGAATACGCCGACGAATTGCTCGGCGACCTGGACGACCTCGGCTGGCCCGAGCGCGTGAAGGTGATGCAACAGAACTGGATCGGCAAGAGCTTCGGCGTGAACTTCGGCTTCCCATACGAACTCGACGGCGAGCAAAAGCTGCTGCGCGTATTCACCACGCGCGCCGACACGATCATGGGCGTGACCTTCGCCGCAATCGCGGCCGAGCACCCGCTGGCGACGCGTCTGGCGGCCGATCGCCCCGACTTGCAGGCATTCATTGCCGAATGCAAGCAGGGTGGCGTGGCCGAGGCCGATATCGCCACGATGGAAAAGAAGGGCATGCCGACGGGCTTCTTCGTCACGCATCCGCTCACGGGCGACAAGGTTGAAGTCTGGATCGGCAACTACGTGCTGATGGGTTACGGCGAAGGCGCTGTGATGGGCGTCCCGGCGCATGATGAGCGCGACTTCGCGTTCGCCCGTAAGTACAACCTGCCGATCAAGCAGGTCGTCGCCGTGCAAGGCGAGACGTATTCGACCGACGCCTGGCAAGCCTGGTACGGCGAGAAGGAAGGCACGCTGATCAATAGCGGCAAGTACGACGGTCTGGCCTTCGCGGCCGCCATCGATGCCATCGCCGCCGATCTCAAGGCGAAGGACGCTGGCGACAAGCAGGTGACGTTCCGCCTGCGCGACTGGGGCATCTCGCGTCAGCGCTACTGGGGCACGCCGATCCCGATCATCCATTGCGACACCTGCGGTGCTGTGCCGGTCCCGGAAAAGGATCTGCCGGTGGTGCTGCCGGAAGACCTCGTGCCGGACGGCACCGGCAACCCGCTCGCCAAGTCCGAAGCGTTCCTCAAGTGCGATTGCCCGAAGTGCGGCAAGCCCGCACGTCGCGAGACGGATACGATGGACACGTTCGTGGATTCGTCGTGGTACTTCTCGCGCTACGCCTGCCCGGACGCCGAGACCATGGTCGACGAGCGCACCAATTACTGGATGCCGATGGATCAGTACATCGGCGGTATCGAGCACGCGATTCTGCACTTGCTCTACTCGCGCTTCTGGACCAAGGTCATGCGCGATCTGGGCCTCGTGAGCTTCAAGGAACCGGCGCAGAACCTGCTCACGCAGGGCATGGTGCTCAACGAAACGTTCTACCGCGAAGACACGTCGGGCAAGAAGACGTGGTTCAACCCGCTCGACGTTCAGGTGCAGTTCGACGACAAGGGCCGCCCGGCGGGCGCCACGTCGAAGGCTGACGGCGCAGACGTGACGCTCGGCGGCATCGAGAAGATGTCGAAGTCGAAGAACAACGGTGTGGATCCGCAGTCGCTGATCGATCAGTACGGTGCCGATACGGCGCGTCTGTTCGTGATGTTCGCGGCCCCGCCGGAGCAGCAACTCGAATGGTCGGGCGCGGGCGTGGAAGGCGCGAGCCGCTTCCTGCGTCGTCTGTGGGGCTTCGGTCAGTCGCAAGCGGCGTTGCTGCGTCAGACGGATGCTGCCATCGATACGAGCAATCCGGCCGCTCAGGCGCTGCGTCTCGAGATTCACAGCGTGCTCAAGCAGGCCAACTACGACTACCAGCGCGTGCAGTACAACACGGTGGTGTCGGCAGCGATGAAGATGCTCAACGCGATCGAGAGCGACAAGGGCGCGGCGGGTGCCGGCGCGGTGCGCGAGTGCTACGGCATTCTGCTGCGCGTGCTGTACCCGGTGGTGCCGCACGTCACGCACGGTCTGTGGGTCGAACTGGGCTATGCCGCGCAATCGGGCGACCTGCTCGACGCGTCGTGGCCGGAAGTCGATGAGGCCGCACTGGTGCAGGACGAAATCGAACTCGTGCTGCAAGTGGCAGGCAAGGTGCGTGGCGCGGTGCGCGTGGCGAAGGACGCTTCGCGCGAAGCCATCGAACAAGCCGCGCTCGCACACGAAATGACCGCCAAGTTCGGCGAAGGCAAGCCGGTGAAGAAGGTGATCGTCGTGCCGGGCCGTCTGGTGAACGTGGTGGTCTGAGCGCGATCAGAGAATGCGGGGGCGGTGGTTGCCGCCCCAGTCGGTTGATGACGTTTGGTGAGAAGAGGGCACATCACGTGCAAATGACTTCCGGGCTACGAGGCGTCGGTGTGACGCGCAGGATTTTCGGCTGGATCGCGCTGCTGGGTTGCGCACTGACGTTGACGGCGTGCGGCTTCCAGCTGCGCGGCGCGAGCGAGTACGCATTCCATCGTCTGTACATTTCGGGCGGCGGTCAGATGTCGGTCGATATTTCGCGCTACATCCGCTACGGCAGCAAGGGCACGGTTGTTGTGACCGAGCCGAAGGATGCCGATGCGCGACTGGAGATCGTGAACATCACGAACACGCGTACGGCCGTGAGTCTGGATTCGAACGGTCAGGCGCGCGAGTACGAAATGCGCAGCGCCTATACGTTCCAGCTCGTGACGCCGGACGGTCGGCCGATCATTCCGCTGACCACGATCCGCCTGGTGCGTAACCTGCCCTACAGCGATAACGAGACGACCGCACGCGACACCGAAGCGGCTTTGCTCAATCGCGACATGCAGAAGGACGCCGTCGATCAGATCATCCGCCGTATGGAAGCTGTGAAATCCATGCCGGAAGCGAAGCCGGAAGAGTAATCACCGGACCCGCAGCACTACAGACGTCCGTTAAGGAAAGCCACACCGCCGCCATGCAATTGCGCCCCGACGCGCTCGACGCGCACCTCGCCAAGACGCTCTCGCCGATCTACACGATCTACGGCGACGAGAGCCTGCTCGTGCAGGAGGCGGTGGACCGCGTGCGTGCAGCGGCGCGTGCGGGCGGCTATACCGAACGCGACGTACTCAGCGTCGAGCGCAGCTTCGATTGGGGCGCGCTCGCCAACGCAGGACAGTCGATGTCGCTGTTCGGCGACAAAAAGCTCATCGAGTTGCGCATCCCCGGCGGCAAGCCGGGCAAGGACGGCGGTGCGGCGCTCAAGGCGCACGCCGACGCGGCCAACAGCGATGTGCTGACCATCATTACGCTGCCCCGGCTCGACGCCACGGCAAGCAAATCCGATTGGTTCACGTCACTCGACCGGGCCGGTGTGACGGTCAAGGTCGATCCGGTCGATCGTGCGCGTTTGCCTGACTGGATTGCGCAGCGTCTTTCCGCTCAAGGGCAACGGGTCGAAGCCGGTGAGCCGGGACGACGTGTCCTGCAATTCATTGCCGATCGCGTCGAAGGCAATCTGCTCGCGGCGCATCAGGAAATTCAGAAGCTCGGTTTGCTGTACCCGGCGGGCGCGCTCGCGTTCGAGCAGGTGCAGGATGCCGTGCTCAATGTGGCGCGTTACGATGTTTTCAAGCTCAGCGAAGCGGTGCTCTCGGGCGATGTTGCGCGGCTGGTGCGCATGCTCGACGGGCTGCGCGGAGAAGGCGAGGCTGCGCCGCTCGTGCTGTGGGCGCTCACCGAAGAGGTGCGCACGCTCGCCAAGATCACTCGCGGCATGGCGTCGGGCAAACCGCTTGGTGTGCTGCTACGCGAATACCGGGTCTGGGGCCCGCGTGAACGGCTGATGGAGCAGGCCGTGGGGCGTGTCACGGCCCCGATGCTCGCGCAAGCCCTGCAATTGGCAGCGCGTCTGGATCGTCAGGTCAAGGGTCTGCGCGCTGAAGGTCTGCCAAGCGATCCGTGGGACGGCATGCTGCAACTCGGCCTGCTGCTCGCCGGTGAGCGACCGCCGGTGGCGCGCGCCACTCGCGCCGCGCGCCCAGCACACGCCTAAAATCGCTCAACGCGTCCGGTCACGGCGGCAATGCCGCTCACCGCGCCCGGCATCCTGACATCTCGATATCCCGAATTCTCAGAACCACGATATGGACATCAAAGCCTACATGCAATCGCTGGGCCAGCGCGCCCGCGAAGCATCGCGCGCCATGGCGCGTGCTGACACTGCCGCCAAGAACCGCGCCTTGCTCGCCATTGCCGACGCCATCGAACGCGACGGCGCGAAGTTGCAGGACGTGAACCGTCGCGACCTCGAACGCGCGCGCGCCAATGGCCAGGACGCCGCCTTCATCGACCGTCTTACGCTGTCGGACAAGGCGTTGCGCACCATGATCGAAGGCCTGCGCCAGATTGCCGGGCTGTCCGATCCCATCGGCGAGATCAGCGACGTGCGTGTGCAACCGAGCGGCATTCAGGTCGGTCAGATGCGCGTACCGCTAGGCGTGATCGGCATCATTTACGAGTCACGTCCGAACGTCACCATCGACGCTGCGGCGCTGTGCCTCAAGTCGGGCAACGCCACCATTCTGCGCGGCGGCTCGGAAGCCATTGAAAGCAACACGGCGCTGGCGGCGCTTATCGCTCAGGCGCTCGCGTCCACGGGCCTGCCCGGCGACGCCGTGCAAGTCGTGAGCACGCCGGACCGCGCTGCGGTGGGCGAACTCATCACCATGACCGAGTACGTCGACGTGATCGTGCCGCGCGGCGGGAAGAGCCTGATCGCGCGCCTGATGCAGGACGCGCGCGTGCCGATGATCAAGCATCTCGACGGCATCTGCCACGTGTATGTCGACGGCCGCGCCGACCCGGTCAAGGCACTCGCGATCTGCGAGAACGCCAAGACGCATCGCTACGGTACGTGCAACACGATGGAGACGTTGCTCGTCGATCAGCAGGCCATCGATCAACTGCCTGCCATCGCCCGCATGTTCCAGAGCAAGCAGGTCGAACTGCGCGGTTGCGAACGTACGCTCGCCGCACTGACCGCAGCCGGTGTGAGCGGCGCGATGGCTGCGACCGAGGAAGACTGGTCGACGGAATATCTCGCGCCGGTGTTGGCGATCAAGATCGTCGACGGCATGGCACCCGCCATCGCCCACATCAACCGTTACGGCTCGCACCACACCGACGCCATCGTGACGGAGAACTACTCCGACGCCATGCAGTTCCTGCGCGAGGTCGATTCGGCGAGCGTGATGATTAACGCCAGCACGCGTTTTGCCGACGGTTTCGAATTCGGTCTGGGCGCGGAGATCGGCATCTCCAACGACAAACTGCACGCACGCGGCCCGGTCGGCCTCGAAGGGCTGACGAGTCTGAAGTACGTCGTGTTCGGACACGGCGAAGTGCGTCAATGATCGTGAACGAAGGCGTAGTCGCATGAAACTGCAAGCACTCGGCCCGGCCGATTTTCTGAAGATGCCGTGGAAGAACGGTCAGGGCGTGACGACGGAACTGGCGGTGGCGCGTCGCCCCGGCGAAGACGGCTTCGACTGGCGTATCAGCACGGCGACGGTCGCCGTACCCGGACCGTTCTCGGTGTTCGCGGGCATCGACCGGTCGCTGGCGATCGTTCGCGGCGGCACGCTGACGCTCAATGTGGAAGGGCGTCCGGACGTCACGCTAACGACACGCACGGCGCCGTATGCTTTCGGCGGAGAACTCGCGGTGAGCAGCACACCGGCGCTTGAGGCGGACGGCGTGCCCATCGACGACTTCAACGTCATGACGCGACGCGACGGCTGGCAGCACACGCTGACGCAACATCGTCTCGACGGCGATGCGCTGACGTGGGCGCTGCCTGTAACGGCCGACGCGCTCGCGTTCCTCTACTGCGCGCATGGACAAGTGCATGTGACGTTCCATGACGGCCGGACGGTGAGCGTCTGCGCAGGCCATGCCCTTCGTCTCGACGAAATGAACGCCACCGAAGCTTTCGACGCGACTCACGTCTGCGAACTGCGCGCTGGCGCACCCTCGACCGATGTCTTCCTGACGACGCTCGCCCGTCGCTGAGCGTCAGCGGCCTGTGCGTCGAAGGCTCGACCGCACGGGCCCATTTCGGTGTCCCTTCCCCGTATTTCACCCATCTCGACCGCCCTCAGGTCAAACCCGATATTTTTCCGCGCAGTAAAACGGCATACTTCGACGTAATTCATATATAAATCGAAGTTCCACCCATGAAACGACGAAACGATCATCCTGCGCGAGGCAGGGCGCGATGGATCCGCTAAGCGACGTGCTGAGCGACTTGCGCGCGGACGCGGTCGTCACTGGCCGCTTCACGTTCGGTGCGCCGTGGTCGCTGCGCAAACCGGCGCTCGACGGCGCACCGTTTCGCATGGCGATGGGAGCGCCGTTCTACCTGATCGTGGCGGGCATGACACCGGTGCGTGTCGAGCCGGGCGACTGCGTGCTGTTGCCGCATGGGCACGAGCACGTGATGTGTTCGTCACCGGACGAACCGCCGATAGTCTTCGAGGAGATGATGTCGGCGCAGGGCATCGAGCCGCGTCTGGACACGCCGCTGGCGTTCCGTGCGGGCGGGGACGGTCCCGTCAGCGATCTCTACACCGGCGTGGTGATGTTCCGCGACCGGCTGCGCAACCCGCTGCTGGCGTCGCTGCCGCCCCTGATCCATATTCGCGCAGGCGACCCGGCGGTGCCCGCGTTGCTGACGAACACCATCGCGGGATTTATCGAAGCGTCGATGCAGCGCGGTGCGGGATGGCGAGTTGTCGTAGCACGCCTGGCCGACGTCTTGTTCGTGCAGATCCTGCGGGCGTATCTCGAAGCCTGCGGCAGCGCCAGCACCCACTGGCTGCGCGGCATGACCGATCCGCAACTGGGGCGCGCCATCGCATCCATGCACGAAACGCCGCAGCGCTCGTGGACGGTCGAGCAACTCGCCGCCATCGCGGGCATGTCGCGCTCGAAGTTCTGTCTGCGTTTTCGCGAGCTCGTCGGCGAATCGCCGATGACCTACCTCACCACCCATCGCATGTACCTGGCGGCGGAGCATCTGTCGGGCGCAGGCGCGCGGATCTCCGATGTCGCGGAAGCGGTCGGCTACGCCTCGGAAAAGGCCTTCACACGCGCCTTTCGCCGCTGCTACGGCTTGCCGCCGCGCGAGTACCTGCGCAGCTGCGAACTGGGTCATTAGGCCGCAGTAGTCGCTTCTTCCTCCCTTTAATGCGTTCCGTCGCGCGCGCCGTTTGCGCGCGTTGTGCATGACGTCTGCATGCGGCTGACGGCTGCCGGGGATCGACGTCTGTGTGAGATCGACGGTTGCACAAGGGTTTTCCCGTCTCTGGACGAACGGCATCCTTTTCGGGCCGGGCGGCCGTTGTCCGGCAATTTCCTCGTTGTGAGAATTCACTCGCCATCTGCCCGTGCTGCGAGCGTCACCGTCGCACACGGCAGTCACAACGGGAGAGTCAATGGAATTCCAACTCAACGGGCGACCTTTCGTCTTCGACGGAGAGGACGACACGCCTTTGCTGTGGGTCATCCGCGATGCCGCGGGGCTGACCGGAACGAAGTACGGATGCGGCATCGGGGCGTGCGGCGCGTGCACCGTGCACCTCGAAGGCGTGGCCACGCGCACGTGCGTGTTGCCGGTCTCCGCCGTCGCAGGCAAGCGCATTACGACCATCGAAGCGTTGTCGCCCGCGCGCTCGCATCCGATCCAGCAGGCGTGGATAGCCAAAGACGTGCCGCAGTGTGGCTACTGCCAGTCCGGCATGGTGATGGCGGCTGCCGCACTGCTCGACAAGCATCCGCATCCGACCGACGCGCAGATCGACGAGGCGATGACCAACCTCTGCCGTTGCGCGACCTATCACCGCATCCGGGAGGCGATCCATGACGCAGCAAAGCGCTGAGCGCACGGCATCCTCCGTGAACGACACGTCCCTCACGGCGCCCGCTTCGTCGTCGCGCCGCCAGTGGCTCAAGGGCATGTCGCTCGCCGCTGGCAGCCTGCTGATCCCCATTTCCGCGTCGTGGCTGACAAGCCCTGAGGTCCGCGCTGCCGAAGCAGGAGACGGCCATCTCGTCGAGATCAACGACTGGATTCGCATCGACGCCGACGGCACGACGGTGCTCGGACTCTCGCAGTGCGAAGTCGGGCAGGGCGTGTACACGGGCTTGCCGCAAGTGTTGGCGGACGAACTGGACGCAGACTGGCGACGCGTGCGCGTCGAGTTCGTGACTGCACGCGACGCGTACCGCACGGCCGCCGCGAACGAAGCGTTACAGCAGTTCGTCGGCGCGTCGATGTCGGCGACGTTGTTCTACGAGCGACTGCGGATTGCCGGAGCGCAGGCGCGTGAGGCGCTCGTCGCGGTTGCGGCTCGCCGGTTCGGCGTTCGCACGACCAACTGCGTGACGCGCGACGGTCGTGTGATGCATCCGCAGTCGGGCCGTTCGCTTGGCTATGGCGAGCTGGTGGCTGAGGCGGCAAAGCAGCCCCTCAATCCGCATCCGCGTCTGAAGAACGAGGCCGCACATTCGCTGATCGGCAAAGCCGTCTCTCGTCTCGATACGCCCTCGAAGGTCGACGGCTCGGCTGTCTTCGGCATCGACGTGAAGGTACCGGACATGCTCATCGGTGCCATTCTCATGGCCCCGACGTCAGGCGGCACACCGGTATCCGTGCGCAATCGCGACGAGATCAAGACACGCAAAGGCGTGCACGATGTGGTGCTGGCGAAGGACGCTGTCATCGTCGTGGCCGACGATTACTGGCGTGCGAAGAAAGCCTGCGACGCGCTCGACGTCGAATGGAAAGCCGGTCCCGCAGCCGACAGCACGACGATCCTGTCGCAGCGCCGCGAGGCACTCGTCAAAGCGAAGGGTGGTGTCGCCACGAACATCGGCGACGCCCCCGCACTGATCGCCGCAGGCGGCAAAGTGGTGACGGGCGAATACCACACGCCGTACATCGTCCACGCGACGATGGAGCCGGTGAACGCCACCGTGCACGTGCGTCGCGACAAAGGCGAGATAGAAGTGTGGGGCCCGATTCAGGGACAGGACAAAGTGCGCTGGGCGCTGGGCGGCATCTTCAAGCTGCCGCCTGAGAAGGTCACGGTCCATACGACGTTCCTTGGCGGTAGCTTCGGACGCAAGTACGTGCCTGACTTCGTGATTCATGCGGCGGTGGCGTCGGCGGCCGTGGGGCGTCCCGTCAAAGTGATCCGCTCGCGCGAGGACGATATCCGTCACGGCTTCTATAGGCCCTGCGCATCGGGACGCTTTCAGGCCGTGCTCGGTGACGATGGCCTGCCCAAAGCCATGCACCTGCGCGTGGCCGGGCAGTCGATGTACAACGTCATCAAGAAGGATCACTACGAGAAGGCGGGTTACGACGAGACCATGCTCGACGGCCTGTACGACCTGGTCTACGCCGTGCCGAATCTGCGCGTCGAAGGCATCGACGTGCCGCAGCCGAATATTCCCGTGAGCTTCATGCGCTCGGTCGGCTCGACATCGAGCGTGTTCTTTCTCGAAAGCTTCATCGACGAGATGGCGGACGCCGCAGGCGTCGAGTCGATTGAGTATCGCAAGCGTTTGCTCAAGCACGATCCGCTCGCTACACGTGTTGTCGAAGAGACGGAGAGGGCGGCCGGATGGCGGACGAAGGCGAAAGCGGGCGTGCATCGTGGCTTCGGCTATTGCACTTACACGGGACGCGGCGCAGCGTTCTCGACGTATGTCGCCGTGGCGGTGGAGCTGCGTGTCGTGGGCGATCGCTTCAAGGTCGAACGCGTGGTGTGCGGCGTCGACTGCGGTCGCGCGATCAATCCGAACCTCATCCGCGCGAACATCGAAGGTGGTATCGGGTTCGCGTTGACGAACACGTTCAAGAGTCAGATCACGTTCGCGAAGGGTGGCGTCGAACAGAGCAATTTCGGCGACTACCCGCTGCTGTATCTCACGGAGATGCCGAAAGTCGAGACGGTGATTCTGCCGAGCGATCGTCCGCCGCAAGGCTGTGGCGAAGTGTCGCTGCCGCCGATGGCACCGGCGGTCGCGCAGGCAATCCGTCGCGCGACGGGCGTGCGACCGCGTTCGATGCCGCTGCCGCAAACGGTGACCGAAGCGCGCGCGCTGAGTCGGGCGGCCACGGTTGACGATATCGGCAAGGGGCAAGGGTAATGGACGGCGTCGATGCCGAGGTGCTGGACGCCATCGCGCGCTGGCAGTCGCAGGGCGACGACGTGCTGCTCGCGACCGTCGCCCGCACCTGGGGCTCGGCACCGCGGCCGGTCGGCGCGATGATGGCGCTCACCCCGCGCGGACGCGTCGCCGGATCGGTCTCGGGCGGTTGCATCGAGGACGATCTGCTCGCGAAGGTTGCGGGCGGCTTTCGCCCGGGATTGCGTCCGCATGTGCAGACGTACGGCCTCAGTGCCGACGAAGCGCACCGGTTCGGGCTGCCGTGCGGCGGCACGCTGGAACTCGTCGTCGAATGCGTCACGCCGCGCAGCGAACTCGACGCCATGCGCTCGGCCATCGCGGCCGGACGTCTCGGGGTTCGCGAACTCGATTTGCGCACCGGGCAGGCGCGCGTGCATGGCGTCGGTCAACCGGCGGCGTTCGCCTATACGCCGACCCGGCTGTCGGTTCCGTTCGGGCCACGCTGGCGAATCATCGTGATCGGCGACGGACAACTGACGCAGCATCTCGTGCACATGGCATTGCCGCTCGGCTATCAGATCGTGATCTGCGACCCACGCGATATTCATGACACCGAGCATGAGACACATGCGCACGTCACGCGCACGAAGGAGATGCCGGACGACCTCATCGTGCGCCTGCGTCCCGACGGCAATACGGCCATCGTGGCCCTCACACACGATCCCAAACTCGACGACATGGCGCTGCTCGAAGCGCTGAAGTCGGAGGCGTTCTATGTCGGTGCGATCGGCTCGCATCGCAATCAGGCGTCGCGGCGCGAACGGCTGGCGATGTTCGATCTGACCACCACGCAGATCGCACGATTGCACGGGCCCGTTGGCTTGCCGCTCGGCTCGCGCACGCCGCCCGAGATTGCGCTGGCGATTCTGGCGCAGATGACGGCGTTACGTAATGGTGTCAGGCATGGGGCCGAGGTGCATCCATGTGACAGGGCGGCGTGAGAGTGTGCCGTACTTGCAATCGGTGTTTCAAATGTAATTCGTAGTCCAATGTAAATAAGGGAATGTCATGAAACGCAAGGTTTGGATGGCAATGGCACTGACGCTCGCGGCAGGCGGCGTCAAGGCGGACGGGTTGCAGATCTACGGGATTCTCGACAATAGCGTCGAATATCTCAGCAACGCCGGTGTCGGCGCGAACGGCAGCAAACAATCGGTCGTGCGCGCGAACAACGGATCGCAGGTGCAGAATCGCTTCGGCTTCAAGGGATCGGAAGATCTCGGCGGCGGCCTCAAGGCCATCATGCAGCTGGAGTCCGGCTTCAACCTCAACAACGGTGTGTTGCAGCAGGGCGGGCGGATGTTCGGTCGTCAGGCCTACGTGGGGTTGCAGAACGAATGGGGCGCGCTGACCGTTGGCCGTCAGAAGAATCTGATTTATGACGCGTTCCTCGAACTCGACCCGCTCGGCTATTACAGCTACGCGTTGCCCGCACTCGACGCGCAGTTCGCGGGTAAGGCGGATAACTCGATCAAGTACGCGGGCAACTTCAACGGCTTCAAGGTCGCGGGGTTGTTCTCGACGGGCTACGACGCCACCATCGCCAACGGCGGACAGGTGCCGGGCGAGTGGCGCGTGGGCAAGGAATACAGCGTGTCGGTAGGGTACGCCAACGGGCCGTTGAATGTCTCACTCGTGTACGACCAGCAGCAGGGCACGGCCATCGCAACGCAGGGCAACACGACACAACGCGTGGCCGCCGGTGCGAGTTACGCGATCGGCAACTTCAAGCCCTACGTCGGTTATCAGTGGTATCTGAGCAATGTGCCGGGGGTGGCCGCCCGCAACGAGTTGTACTTCGCCGGGTTGCAGTATCGTCCGGTGACGGAGGTGATTCTCTCGGGCGCGATCTTCTACAACAACATCACGTCGACGAATCAGCATCCGTATCTGCTGGCGGCGAACGCGGCATATCTGCTCTCCAAGCGCACGCAGCTGTTTGCCGAAGTCGGCTTCTCGCGTAATCAGAACGGCTCGAATCTGGGTGTGACCGGTTACGGTATGAGCATCGTGCCGGGTAGCAATCAGCTCGGCGTGGCAGTGGGGCTGTCGCACTACTTCTGATCCGACGCCTGCCGCGCAAAGAAAAAAGGACACCCGAGTGAACTGACCCCAAAAAATTAGACGGTCAAGTTTGTTCAGCGGACGTCCACGGGCTGGGTTCTGTATTGCACAGGACTCAGCCCGTTTCGTTTGAGGCTGATGCGTTCGTGATTGTAGTAGCGAATGTATCGGCGCAAGCCCTCGCGTAATTGCTCGATGCTCTCGAACTGGTTCAGGTAGAAGAACTCTGACTTGAGCGTAGCGAAAAAGCTTTCCATAGCAGCGTTATCCAGGCAATTACCTCGTCTCGACATGCTTTGCTCGACGCCATTTTGTGCGAGTTTTCGCTGCCAGTCGCCCATCTGGTACTGCCAGCCTTGATCGGAGTGCAAGACGGGGCGTTGCTGGCCAGTCAGGCGCCGCATAGCTTGCTCCAACATCTTGCCTACGAAGCCGTAATGGGGCCGCTCATCGGTCTGCCAAGCGATGATCTCGCCGTTATATAAGTCCATCACTGGCGACAAATACAGCTTTTTTCCCTTGACGTTGAATTCCGTCACATCGGTGACCCACTTCTGGTTCGGGTGCTCAGCGCTAAAGTCGCGCGCAAGCAAGTTCGGCGCAATCCGGCCGACTTCCCCTCGAAATGAGCGATAGCGCTTAGGCCGCACGAGCGACTTCAACCCGAGCAATTGCATCAGTCGCTGGACCGTTTTGTGATTGACATGTTGCCCACTTGATTGAAGCTCGGCCGTGATGCGCCTGTAGCCGTAACGTCCTTTATGATGCGTATAGATCGCTGAAATCTTCGCCTTGAGCTCAGCAAATCGGTCACCGGCATCAAGCACCTTGCATTGATAGTAGAACGTTGCCCGAGCCAATTGGGCAGCCCTGAGCAAAAGCGCCAACGAGTATTGCGAGCGTAACTCGCGCACTATTTGCGCTTTTTCTTTTGCCCCGTCTGATGCTGGCCCTGCTCCTTTTGCTTGAGCAGGGCATCGAGCTTTTTTAGATACGCGTTCTCCGCACGCAAATATTCGAGTTCTTCGAGCAATTCCTCGCGGGTGCGAGTGTCGTTCTCTTTGCGCGGAGGTGCTGAGGGACTGATCGGGGGCATAACAGATGGCCGTCGGCCTTTGGGGCGCGGCTCCAGAGCGTGGATTCCGCCCTCATGATACTGGCGTTGCCAGCGAGAAACACTGGTGGCCTCTCGCAGATCGAAGCGCGCGCACGTCTGCTTGATCGACAATCGCTCGCTACACATGCACTTCAACACCGAAAGCTTGAACTCAGCACTATAGACGCTGTGTTTCTTGCGAATCCCCGCGACCCCATGCTTATCGTAAGCGGCAGCCCACCGACTCACCAGCCCGTGGTCAATGCCATGCCGCTTTGCCACAGCCTTGAGTCCCGCATCGCCCCGCAGATACTGCCGAACCACCCGCAGCTTGAATGCCTCGTCGTACTTCGTCATGAAATGACGTGTCCCCGGAATATCCGAACAGGTCAAAACTAGAGGTAAAGTTGCTTCTCAGCGCCCCGAATGGGGCGAGGAGTCGCCATGAAACGCTCGAGATTTAGTGAAGAGCAGATCGCCTATGCGCTGCGATTGGCCGAGAGCGGCACACCGGTGGTCGACGTGTGTCGGCAGATCGGTGTGTCGGAGGCAACGTTCTACACATGGAAGAAGAAGTACGCCGATTTCGGCGTTAGCGAGATGCGCAAGCTCAAGCAACTCGAAGACGAAAACGCGCGCTTGCGACGTATCGTCGCCGACCTGACGCTGGATAAACAGATCCTGCAAGAGGTGGTGCGAAAAAAAGTCTGAAGGCCGCCAAACGGCGCGAGCTGGCGGCTTGGATGCAAGAGCGTTTCCACATAAGCGTGCAGCGTTCCTGCGCGTTGGCGTTGCTGCAGCGCTCGACTTGGTACGCGAAGAGTCGTGCACGCGATCAAAGTGCGCTGCGCCAACGTATCCGGGACATCGCCTTAAGTCGTCCGCGGTTTGGCTATCGGCGGGTGCTGGTGATGTTGCGTCGCGAGGGCTGGGACGTGGGTAAAAAGCGCGTCTACAGGCTTTACAGCCTAGAGGGCCTGCAATTGCGGATGAAGGTCAAGCGCCGCAAGCGCATCGCGCTGCTGCGAGGCAAGCCACCGGCGCCCACCGGACCGAATCAGCACTGGAGCATGGATTTCGTTCATGACCAGATGCTTGATGGACGCCGCTTTCGCATTCTGACTGTCATCGATCAATGGAGTCGCGAGAGTGTTTGTCTGGAGGCCAACTTCCGACAGACCGGCCGTGCGGTGGGTCAGGCGCTGGATCGTTCTGCGGTCCTTCGCGGATGGCCCGAATCCATCACCGTGGACAACGGCACAGAGTTCACTTCTCGCGCTTTAGACGATTGGGCATACCGACGCGGCGTGAAACTCGACTACACGCGCCCCGGCAAGCCGACCGATAATGGATTGATCGAATCTTTCAATGGTCGGTTGCGAGATGAATTCCTGAACGTGCATGAATTCGTCACGCTATACGACCTCCGAGAGAAAATGACAGCCTGGCAGCATGACTACAACCATCATCGTCCACACGGCTCACTCGGCCATCTGACCCCGAGAGAGTTCGTCCAAAAATGGTCAGTAAAACCCAAAGAGGCAATCCCTCTCCAGTTTTAAACTGTCCAGTTACCGGGGACACGTCAGAAAAACACCCCAAAGGTTGGATTTATGTCCAACTTTTGGGGTGCAGTTCAGAGGGTGTCCTTTTTCTTATCGCGCTTATCGCGCTCAGTGCTTAGTGACGGAAGTGGCGCGTGCCCGTCATCAGCATGGCGACGTTGCGCTCGTCGGCTGCGGCGATGACTTCGTCGTCGCGCATCGAGCCACCCGGGTGGATCACGCAGGTCGCGCCTGCATCGACCACCACGTCGAGGCCGTCACGGAAGGGGAAGAAGGCGTCCGATGCCACGGCCGAACCGTTCAGCGACAGACCGGCGTTTTGCGCCTTGATGCTGGCGATACGGGCCGAGTCCACACGGCTCATCTGACCCGCGCCCACGCCCAGCGTCATGCCACCGGCGCAGAACACGATGGCGTTCGACTTGACGTACTTCGCCACGCGCCATGCGAACAGCAGGTCTTCCATTTCCTTCGGCGTCGGGTGACGCTTCGTGACCACGCGCAGTTCATGCGGTGCCACGTTCTTCGAGTCGGTCGACTGGACGAGCAGGCCGCCGCCCACGCGCTTGAAGTCGTACTGGTTCACGCCAGCGCCCATCGGCACTTCCAGCAGACGCACGTTCTGCTTGGCGGCGAACACTTGCTTGGCGGCATCCGTGAACGACGGGGCGAGCAGCACTTCCACGAATTGCTTGGCGACGGCTTGCGCAGCCACTTCGTCGACTTCGCGGTTGAAGGCGATGATGCCGCCGAAGGCCGACGTCGGATCCGTCTGGAAGGCCTTGGCATACGCTTCGGCGGGCGAGGCGGCCACGGCCACACCGCACGGGTTCGCGTGCTTGATGATGACGCAAGCCGGCGCTTCGAACGTCTTCACGCATTCCCACGCAGCGTCGGCGTCGGCGATGTTGTTGTACGACAGTTCCTTGCCCTGCAACTGACGGTAGTTCGCCAGCGCCCCTTCCGGCGTGACGATGTCACGGTAGAACGCGGCGCTCTGGTGCGGGTTCTCGCCGTAGCGCATGTCCTGCACCTTGGTGTACGCCAGGTTCAGCGTCGCCGGGTAGGCCGAGCGCTCGTCGTGACGCAGCGACTCGCCTAGGCTCGTCAGATAGTTCGTGATCGCGCCGTCGTACTGGGCAGTGTGAGCGAACACCTTGGTCGCCAGACGGAAGTTCGTGGTGTAACCGACGGTGTTGTTGTTCGACTTCATTTCGTCGAGCACCACGGCGTAGTCGGCCGGGTCGACGATGACGGTGACGTCGCGATGGTTCTTCGCGGCCGAGCGCAGCATGGTCGGCCCGCCGATGTCGATGTTCTCGATGGCGTCTTCGAGCGAGCAGTCGTCTTTAGCGACGGTCTGAACGAACGGGTACAGGTTCACGACGAGCAGATCGATCGTCGGAATGCCGTGCGTGTCGAGGGCTGCCATGTGCTCGGGCAGGTCGCGACGCGCCAGAATGCCGCCGTGAACCTTCGGATGCAGCGTCTTCACGCGCCCGTCGAGCATTTCCGGGAAGCCGGTGTAGTCGGCCACTTCGGTCACTTTCAGACCGGCGTCAGCCAGCAATTTGGCGGTGCCGCCGGTGGAGAGAATCGACACGCCTTGGGCCGCGAGCGACTTGGCGAAGTCGACGATGCCGGTCTTGTCGGAGACGGAAATGAGAGCTTGCTTGATCATGACGGACGGTAGTGAAACGGCAAAAACGGGCGGTTAATCACGGATTCGCACAGGTAGCGCGGATGGGCCGGAGCGGCCGGGGCAGCGGATGTTGCTGCCGCAGCCCTTACAGCAGACCGTGCTGCTGCAACTTCTTGCGCAGCGTGTTGCGGTTGATTCCCAGATATTCCGCGGCGAGCGACTGGTTGCCGTCGGCCTTGCCGAGCACGAACTCGAGCAGGGGTTTTTCGACGACGGAAACGACCATATCGTAGACATCGTGTGGCCGTGCGCCGTCCAGATCCCGGAAATACATATCCAGACTGTCGCGCACAGATTGTTCTATGTTTGCTTTGCTCATGCGGCTAATAGCTCCCTCGGAGATTCTTGTTCATAGCAGAGGCGGTCCGAGTGCACCTTCTGCTCTTCGAAAAACGCGTTGACCGCAGCCAACTGTTCCTGCGTGGTGTCGAGCGTATTCATACGCTGGCGGAACGTGGCTGCCCCCGGCAGGCCACGCGAATACCACGCGATGTGCTTCCGCGCGGTCCGTACACCGGTGTACTCCCCGTAGAACTCGTAATGGTCCACGAGGTGTTCGTTCATGATCTGCTGGATCTCGTCGACGCGCGGCGGCAAGGCGATCTCGCCCGTCGTGAGAAAGAGTTCGATGTCGCGGAAGAGCCACGGACGCCCCTGCGCCGCACGGCCGATCATGATGGCGTCTGCGCCCGTGACTTCGAGCACGTGCTTTGCCTTCTGCGCCGACGCGATATCGCCGTTGGCCACTACCGGGATGCGTGCAGCGGCCTTCACGGCGGCGATGGTTTCGTACTCGGCATCGCCGTGATACAGGTCGGCGCGCGTGCGGCCGTGCACGGTCAGCATGCTGATGCCGCACTCTTCGGCGATGCGCGCCACCGTGAGCGCGTTCTTATGTTCGCGGTCCCAGCCCGTGCGAATCTTCAGCGTGACGGGCACGACGTCGCCCACGGCGCCCACGACTGCGGACACGATACGAGCGACCAGCGGCTCGTTCTGCAACAGCGCCGATCCGGCGGCAACGTTACAGACCTTCTTGGCAGGGCAGCCCATGTTGATGTCGATGATCTGCGCACCGCGCTCGACGTTGTAGCGTGCGGCTTCGGCCATCATCTCGGGGTCGGCCCCGGCGATCTGCACCGAAATCGGGGCCACTTCACCCGCATGATTCGCGCGACGCATCGTCTTCTCGCTCTTCCACAGCTGCGCGTTGGACGCCACCATTTCCGACACGGCATAGCCCGCCCCCAGTCGTTTGCACAACTGGCGGAACGGCCGATCCGTCACACCCGCCATGGGGGCGACGAACAGGTTATTGCGGAGTTCGTGGGGACCGATACGCACGATGAAGGGGAAAAGCCGGAAAAAAGATCGCTATTTTACTGCGAAAACCCGCCCTCGTCGCCTAAAAAATGTGCAAAGTTCCGGGCGGGTCGGTCAGGACCGCATCGGAAAGACCTTGGGAGATGCCTGGTGACGGGCTTGAGATCTCGCGATCAGCCGCGCTGGCCGAACATCATCTGCCGGGCGAAGGCGGTTTTGAGCGGGGGAACGAGATCGAGGCTGGCGAGCGCCATGCCGCGCGCGAGGGCGACCGGCGAGGCGTCGATGCCGAAGAGGCGAGGCAGCAGATCGGTGATGCGGATCGTGAGCCCCCGGTCCGCGCGACGGCGGCGGGCGAACGCGCTCAGCGCAGCCGGACCCGCCACGCCCTGATGCGTCGTACCGGCGCGGGCATGGCGAACGAGGCTGTCGGCAAGGTCGAAGGCGTCGCGCAAGCCGAGGTTCAGGCCCTGACCGGCCACGGGGTGAAGCGTCTGGGCGGCATTGCCGATGGCAGCGACGCGCCCGTCGACCACCTGACCCAGTGCGTTCAGGCCGAGCGGGAAGCCCGCGCGGCCGGTAATCGAGGTAAAGCGGCCCATGCGGTCGCCGAACGCCTTGTGCAGCTCAGTGAGGAACCGGGCGTCGTCCAACGCGCGGCGGCGACTGGCCTCGGCGTTCGAGCAGCACCACACCAGCGCGTAGCCGTTCTCTTGCGGGAGGAGCGCCACGGGACCGTCGGACGTGAAACGCTCCCATGCCCAGCCGATGCGCGGACGCTCGCAGGTCACGAAGCCCACCAGGGCCGTCTGGCCGTAGTCGCGCGTGCGCGGCCGCGCCGTCTGCCCTTCGAACAATCCGCCTTCGGCGTTGACGGCGAGCGTGGCGTGCAGCGTGTGTGCGTGATCGTCGCCCACGCCTTCGAGCGTGAGCGTGACCTGCTGGGCGTCCTGACGCAGCGCGATGGCGCGATACGGGCGGAAGTGGTGCAGTCCCGGCGCGTCGCTGTCGAGCACGCTGAGCGCGGACGCTCGCGACGCATGCTCGAAGCGCGCCGGTAGCTGTGCCGTCGCGGTATCGAGCGCGCGCATGAGCGCGCCGTAACGCACCACATAGCCGAGGGCCGGTACGCCGTGATCGAGATAGTCGATCTCGGTGCTGCCGAAGCGTTGCGCCTGCGAGACGTGAATGTGCCGGATCGGCGTGCTCGGCAGCGCAGAACGCGCATTCGGATCGCGCGGCCATGCGCCCGCGCGCGCAAGAATCTCGCGGCTGCCGTGCGACAGGGCGAGCGTGCGCGGGTCGTCGTAGCTCGCTTGCGCGCCGCGCGCGTCCACCAGCGCCACGCGCAAGTGCGGTGCGCGCTGCGCGAGCAACAGGGCGAGCGCGGTGCCGACCGGACCGGCGCCGACGATGGCGACGTCGAAACGCGCGACAGGCCGTTCGGTCGCCGCGCGCTTCTCGGAAACGTCGGAAATTTCGGAAATGTCGGAGGTGCCGGAAGTACCGGAAGCCTGAGCGTTCGTCATCAGCCGTCAGTCCGAGATGCGTCAGCCGCGCATCAATGCTTCGATTTCGTCAGCATCGACCGGCACGTCGCGCGTGAGCAGCGTGCAGCCGTCGGCGGTCACCACGGCGTCGTCTTCGATGCGAATGCCGATGTTCCAGTAGCGTTCGTCGACGTCCGGCCCCGGTCGCACGTAGATGCCCGGCTCGATGGTCGTGACCATGTTGGCGGCCAGCGTGCGCCACGGACGCTCGCCGTTCGGGCCGTCCTCTCGGTACTCGCCGCAGTCGTGCACGTCCATGCCGATCCAGTGGCCGGTGCGGTGCATGTAGAAACGGCTATAGGCCTTGTTGGCGATGACGTCGTCCAGACTGCCTGCCGTGTCGCGCTTGAGCAGGCCGGTGTCGAGCATGCCTTGCGCAAGCACGCGAACGGCGGCCTCGTGCGGCGCGTCGAAGCGTGCGCCCGCGCGCGTGGCGTCGATGGCGGCCTGCTGCGAGGCCAGCACGATGTCGTAAAGCTCGCGCTGGGCCGACGTGAACTTGCCGTTGGCTGGGAACGTGCGGGTGATGTCGGAGGCGTAGCCATCGAGTTCGCAGGCGGCGTCGATCAGCACGAGATCGCCGTCGCGCAGCTCGGTGTCGCCTGCGCGATAGTGCAGCACTGTGGCGTTCGCACCGGTGGCAACGATTGAGCCGTACGCCGGAAATTGCGAGCCGTTGCGGCGGAATTCATACAGCAGCTCGGCTTCGAGATGGTATTCGCGCAGGCCGACCCGCGACGCCTTCATGGCGCGCACGTGCGCGTCGGCGGAAATCTTGCCCGCGCGGGCCATGATGTCGAGTTCGGTGCTGTCCTTGATCAGACGCATCTCGTCGAGAATCCCGCGAATGTCGCGCGCGGCCGACGGTGCCGACACGCCGGTGCGGCTCTGTGCACGCACGGCATTCAGCCAGTGACGCACCTGACGGTCCTGCTGTGCCGATGCCCCCAGCGCGTAGAACAGAGCGGGTGCGTCGGCCAGCAGTTGCGGCAGGCGCGTGTCGATTTCGTCGATGGGATAGGCGGCGTCGAAGCCGAAGGTCTCGCGCGCGGCGTCCGGGCCGAAGCGATAGCCGTCCCAGATCTCGCGCTCTTCGTTCTTCGCACGGCAGAAGAGAATCGAATGCCCCGTGCGGCTGTCGAGGACGACGACCGCTTCCGGCTCCGTGAAGCCCGACAGGTAATAGAAGTAGCTGTCGTGACGATACGGATAGTCGCTGTCGCGGTTGCGCGGCACTTCCGGCGCCGTGGGCAAGATGGCGACGCCGCCACCGGCCTTGCGCATCTGTTCGATGACTCGCTCGCGGCGGGCACGGTACGGGGAATCAGACATCGCGGGCTCCATTTCGGGGTATTGGTTCGAGTTCAGACGTATTGACCTGCGTTCAGGCGATTCTACTGCCGGGCGAGCGCGCGTGCCCGGCGCGCACTTCGGCGTCCAGTGCATCGAGCTGCGCCGGGGTGCCGACATTTTCCCAAATGCCGTCGAAGCGCTCGCCGCTCGCGTGTCCTGCGGCAATCGCGCGCTGGTACAGCGGCGTGAGCGCCATACGCGTGCCCGGGGCGATGCCGTCGAACAGGCGCAGATCGTACAGGGCGATGTTGCCGAAGGTGAGCGACTCGGCCGTCGCGGGCGCGGCGTCGCGCAAGAAGAGATGGCCTGCCGTGTCGAGCGCGAAGTCGCCCGTCGGATGGAAGGCGGGATTCGGCACCATCACCAGATGCATGCCCGGTGTGGGTTGTGCGGCAAGACGTTCGGCCTGCGTGCGAAGCGTGGCGTAATCGAAGTCGGTGAAGATGTCGCCCGACACGGCAAGAAAGACATTCCCGTCACCTTCGAGAAGTGCGCGAGCCTGGGCGATGCCGCCGGCCGTCTCCAGGGCTTCGGCCTCAGTCGAGTACGCCAGATGCACGCCGAAGGCGCTGCCGTCGCCGAGGGTGGCTTCGATCTGCACGCCCAGCCAGGCATGATTAATCACGATCTGCCTGAAACCGGCGCGGGCCAGCGCTTCGATCTGCCACACGATGATCGGCTTGCCGCCGACGGTGAGCAGTGGCTTCGGCACAGTGTCGGTGAGCGGACGCATGCGTTCGCCGCGTCCGGCCGCGAAGATCATCGCTTTCATGGGCGATGCCTCAAAATGTGTAGCCGACGTCGACCTGCTGGCCGGTCAACTCGTCGAGCAGCTTCGCCAGCGGACGCAGCGGCGCATAGCGGTCGGCGACCTTGCGGGCGTAGTCGAGAAAGCGCGGGGTGTCGGCGAGATAGCGGGGCTTGCCGTCGCGATAGTTGATGCGCGCGAAGATGCCCAGCACCTTGAGGTGACGTTGCAGTCCCATCCACTCGGCCTGACGGTAGAACTCGCCGAAGTCGGCGTCGACCGGCAGACCGGCCTTGCGTGCCCGTTCCCAGTAATAGGCGAGCCAGTCGAGCTGACGTTCTTCGTCCCAGCTCAGGAAGGCGTCGCGCATGAGCGAGATGACGTCGTAGGTGAGCGGGCCGTAGACGGCATCCTGAAAATCGAGAATGCCCGGGCCGGTAGTGCCCGGCAGGCCCGGCATCAGATTGCGGGGCATGTAGTCGCGATGCACGAAGACTTTCGGCTGTGCGAGCGCGCTGTCGATAAGCAACTGATTGATGCGATCGAGCGTGGCGCGCTGCGACTCGCTCAGTTCGACCTTCAGATGCTTGCCGATGTACCAGTCGGGGAACAGATCGAGTTCACGCTTGAGCAGTGCGGTGTCGTAGGCGGGCAGCACGTCGGTGCGCGAGCTTTTCTGCCAGAGGATCAGCGCGTCGAGTGCGGCGCGCATCAACGGGCGGGCGTTGTCTTCGGTCAGGACATCGAGATACGTTTCGTGCCCGAGGTCGGTGAGCAGCAGGAAACCCTGCGCGAGATCCTCGGCCAGCACCTTCGGCGCTTGCAGCCCGGCTTCCTCAAGCAACTGCGCAACGTGCACGAAAGGACGGCAATCCTCTTGCGGGGGCGGCGCGTCCATCACAATCAGGCTCGGATGCGCGGGGGCGTGGCTGCCAATGCGGAAGTAGCGCCGGAAGCTTGCGTCGGCCGACGCCGGTGCCCAGTTCGCCATGTCGAGCGAGAACTCGGAGGACAGACCGGAGAGCCAGTGGTGAAGGGCTTGCAGGCGGGGATCGGAGGTGTTCAAGAGTTCGCTGGAAGCGTTGGAAACACTCGCGGAGGTGCTGGGTTGTGCGGTCATGGTGGGGGCCGTAAACGTCTTGCCATATAATACCCGATCATGTTTTCCCGACGCCCTGTTTCTCGACCTCGATCGACCGTCCCGAATGTCCCGGTGAAGCCGGCTGGACAAGCGGGATTGGCTGCCCGCAAGCGGCGCCACGATTGTCTCGCTGTTTGCGTACATGCCGGATAAACAAGTCCATACGAATGAAGTCTCGTCGCTGCGGCGCATGATGCGCACGCGACGCAAGCCACTGGCGCTGCTGCTCTCCCTGCCGGGAGTGTGGTGTTCGCTCGCCGGTGCGCAGGAAGCTCCCCCACCCGATATCGCCAAGAGCGATGGCCTCATGCTGCGCACGGTGCCGGCGCTTGTCGACAACCCGCTCGGCGGCGGCGACGACGTGCCGATGTACGTGCGCGGCATGGCCCTCACCGGCCGGACCAACGTGGACGCCACCGTCGACGGTGACGCCGAAGCGCGCAAGTACCGCTCGTTCGTGAAAGGCGATCGCCTGACGTACGATCAGGACACGGACGAAGTGGTGGCGCACGGCAACGCGCGTTTGTCGCAGGGCGGCAACCTGTTCATCGGCCCCGAAGCGCATATGTATACGGGGGCGGGCGACGGCTATATGCTCACGCCGACCTACCGGCTCGTGACGGGCGGCGGCGGCAAGTCGGAGCGCGCCGATGTCGAAGGCAATAACGTCGTGACGCTGCAACGCGGCACGTACTCGGGCTGCGCGACCTGTGAGGAAGATGGCAAGACGCCTGCGTGGTACATCAAGGCGTCCGAATTCGAGTTCGATCAGGACCAGCAGGAAGGCACGGCCTACAACGGCATCCTGTTCTTCCAGGGCGTGCCGATTCTCGCCAGCCCGTATTTGTCTTTCCCAACGTCCAACGAGCGCCGTTCCGGCTTCCTGGCACCGACGTTTACGCAGTCGAGCCGTACCGGGTTCGAACTCGCCACGCCGTACTACTTCAATATCGCGCCGAACCGCGATCTGACGATCACCCCGCGTTTCATGACCAAGCGCGGCGTGATGGGCATCGCCGACTTCCGTTACCTGGAACCGACGTATTCCGGGTTATTCCACATCGAATACCTGCCGAAGGACCGTGTCACGGGCGACGCCCGCTACACGTTTACGTGGCAGCACAGCCAGTCGCTCGGCTACGGTGTGAACGCCTACGTTAACTTCACGAAGGTTTCGGACGATACCTATCCGGACGATTTCGGCTCCGGCACGAACTTCCAGACCGGCGTGCAGCGCGTGTACAACCGCGAAGCGGGCCTCACCTGGAGTTACGGCGACTGGTCGTTCCTGGCGCGCGTGCTGAAGTATCAGACGCTGGCCCCCAGCTCGCCGCAGTACGAGTCGGTGCCTGAACTCTCGGCGACGTACAACAAGCTGGATTTCCACGGCTTCGATTTCACGATGCCGATCAAGTACAACCGGTTCCAGATCGCCTCGTGGACGGGCTCTCCGAACGGCGAGCGTATCTACGCACAGCCGACGCTGAGCTATCCGATTCTGACGCCGGGCTACTTCATCGTTCCGAAGGTCATGTTCACCGCTGCGGCGTACAACGTGGACTATCCGAACGGATCGACGATGCAGTCGTCGATTACGCGTACGTTGCCGACCGTCAGTCTCGATACCGGTCTGACGTTCGAGCGTCCGTTGACGTTGTTCGGCACGGCGATGAAGCAGACGTTGGAACCGCGCTTGTTCTACGTCTACACGCCATACCGCAATCAGAGTTCGATTCCGATTTTCGACAGTGCGGTCGCCGACTTCAACCTCGCGGAAATTTTCAGCGAAAACTCGTTCATCGGCGTCGACCGCATTCAGGATGCGAACCGTGTCACCGCTGCGCTGACGTCCCGCCTGATCGATGCTGAGACCGGCGTGGAGCGCGGGCGTGTCTGGTATGCGCAGCGCTACAACATTCAGCAATCGCGCGTGACGATGCCGGGCGGTGTGCCCGAAGACGCCGGGGTCTCGGACTTCCTGGTGGGCGGCTCGGCGCTGCTGTATTCGAACATCACGTTCAGCACCGCCGTGCAGTACAGCCCGAGCACGTCGCAGTTCAACCGGTCGGACGTCGGTGTGACGTGGCGTCCGGGCGAGCGCAAGGTGTTCAACCTGTATTACCGCTACCTGCGCAATCCGCCGCCGGTCGTGGGCCAAACCGCATTGACCGTCACGCCGATCAACCAGATCGAACTTTCGGGGCAGTGGCCGATCACACCGCGATTCGGCATTGTGGGCCGTCTGAACTACAGCATTACGGACAAGACGTTCATCGATGCCCTGGCGGGTTTCGAGTATGATGCCGACTGCTGGGCCTTCCGGATTGGGCTCCAGCGCTATGCGACCAACGCCACCACGACAACTTCGCGCGTTTTCGCGCAGTTGGAGTTGAAGGGCTTGACCAAGTCGGGCAACAGCGCCACAGAAGCCTTCAAGGTCGGGGTGCCGGGTTACCAGCCGCCGCCGACGAACCAGATTCCTTCTCGATTCAGCAACTATGAATGACATGTTTGTGAAGCGTGCCTCGCTGCTGGCGGGCCTGTGTCTCGCCGCCGGGGTGGCGGTTGCGCAGCCGGCGCCGGTCAGCGCCAAAGCCGCAGGTGCACCCGCGTCGTCCGCCCGTGCCGTCGATTCCATCGTCGCCGTGGTCAACGACAGCGTGATCACCCGCAAGGAGCTCGACACGCGTATCGAGGAGGCCAAGCATCAACTGACGCTCTCCAAGCGCCCGATTCCGGACGCCGACCTGTTGCAGCGTCAGGTGCTCGAACAGATGATCGTCACGCAGGTGCAGCTTCAGCGCGCCAAGGAAGGCGGCATTGTCGTGAAGGACGCCGACGTCGAACAGGCCTTGCAGCGCATCGCCGCCGACAACCGTCTGAGCGTCGACCAGTACAAGGCGCGTCTGGCTCAGGCCGGTGTGCCGTGGGACGCCTTCCGCAAGGAAGTGCGCGAGCAGATCATCATGGCGCGCCTGCGCGATCGCGAAGTCGACAGCCAGGTGCAAGTGAGCGACTCGGAAATCAACGCATACCTCGCCGCGCAGCGTGGCGCCAATGCCGCACCGACCGAGACGGAATACCGCCTGAGCGAGATTCTCGTGAAACTGCCGGACGGCGCGACGCCGGACCAGGTCAGCGCAGCGCAGAAGAAGGCGACCGAAGCGCTGGACAAGGCGAAGGCCGGTGGCGATTTCGCGGCGTTGGCAAAGCAGTATTCGGATGCTTCCGATGCCGCGAGCGGTGGCGACATGGGCTTCCGCATTCCCGAACGTATTCCCGATCTGTATCTCAATCAGGTGCAGAAGCTGCAAGCGGGCACCGTTGTGCCGCAAGTGCTTCGCAGCAACAACGGTTTTCACGTCATCAAACTGGTCGACACGCGCAAGCAGGGCGGCGATCAGGGCATGACCGTGCCGCAGATCCACGCACGTCACATCCTGATTCGCGTGGGCGACGGTGTCTCGGAAGCGCAGGCACGTCAGAAGCTGCTCGACATCAAGGCGCAGATCGAAGCAGGCAAGGGCGACTTTGCCGACTTCGCGCGTCAGGTGTCGGTGGACGGTTCCGCTTCGCAAGGTGGCGATCTCGGCTGGATTTCGCCGGGCGAGACGGTTCCCGCATTCGAGCGCGCGATGTCCGAACTCAAGGACGGTCAGATCAGCGACCCGGTGCGTTCGGAATATGGCTATCACCTGATTCAGGTGCTGGGCCATCGCGAGTCGCAGGTCTCGGGCGATCAGGAACGTAACCTCGCCATGCAGGAATTGCGCGGCCGCAAGGCCGAACAGCAGTACCGCGACTGGTTGCAGCAACTGCGTGACAGTGCCTACGTCGACTACCGCCTGAGCAACGCGCAGCAGTGAGCATGATGTCCGACCGGTCCTTCGTCCTCGCCATCACCACCGGTGAACCGGCGGGGGTCGGGCCGGAATTGACGGTGCAGGCACTGGTCAAGTGCCTTTCTTCGGCACCGGCACCGGCGGCCGCTTCTGCGGCCGTTTTCGCGACCGCTTCCCCCGATCCTTCGATAGCCAACTGTCGCTTTGCCGTACTCGGCGACGCGTCGTTGCTCGCCGCACGCGCGCAAGCCGTCGGGCTGGGCGACGCCTGGCAGGCATTGCTCGACAGCGGACGCGTGCACGTGTCGCACCATCCGCTGGCAGCCGCCGTGACGCCAGGACAGCTCGACGCTGCCAACGGCCGCTACGTACTGGCGCTGCTGGACGATGCCATCGACGGTGCCATGGCGGGCACGTACGATGCGATCGTGACTGCGCCGTTGCAGAAGAGCACGATCAACGACTGCGGCGTGGCGTTTACCGGACACACCGAGTATCTGGCCGAGCGCACGGGCACGCCGCGTGTCGTGATGATGCTCGCAGGCGGCGGGCTGCGTGTGGCGCTCGCCACCACGCACTTGCCGCTCGCGCAGGTGCCCGGCGCGATTCGTCGCGACGATCTGCTGCAAACGCTCATCATCCTTAATCAGGATCTGATGCGTCACTTCGGGGTGACGCGCCCGCGTATTCTCGTGACGGGACTCAACCCGCACGCCGGTGAATCCGGCTATCTCGGGCGCGAGGAGATCGACGTCATCACCCCCGCGCTCGACGACGCACGCGCCGCCGGTATCGATGCACGCGGTCCCTATCCCGCCGACACGCTGTTTCAGCCCCGTCATCTCGAAGGCGCCGATGCGGTGCTCGCGATGTACCACGATCAGGGCTTGCCGGTGCTCAAATACGCGAGCTTCGGCGCGGGCGTGAATATCACGCTTGGGCTGCCGATCGTCCGGACATCGGTCGATCACGGCACCGCGCTCGACCTCGCTGGCACGGGACAAGCCGAGAGCGGCAGCCTGCTCGAAGCGCTGCGCACTGCGGCGACGATGGCGGCGAACGCTGCGTTACATGCGTCGACAGCCGCACAATTGACCGCCGGCGCGGGCGTCGATCCGCACGCCACGCCGCCGCGTTCCTAAGGAATTTCACATGAGTAGCGCATCGAAGCGCACGGGCGTCCAACAGGGCCACGTGGCGCGCAAACGTTTTGGTCAGAACTTTCTCGTCGACATGGGCGTGATCGATTCGATCATCAGCGCCATTTCGCCGCGTACCGACGACCTGATGGTCGAAATCGGCCCGGGCCTTGGCGCACTGACGACACCGCTCACCGAGTGGCTGGCGCATCTGCACGTGGTCGAACTCGACCGCGATCTGGTCGTGCGTCTGACGCGCAAGTTCGGCGAGCGCGTGAGCGTGCACGCTGGCGACGCCCTCGACTTCGATTTCGGCTCGCTCGTCCCGGAAGACCGCCGCGACGAAGCGCCGCTGCGCATTGTCGGCAATTTGCCGTACAACATTTCCAGCCCGCTGCTGTTCCATCTGATGCGCTACGCGGCGCTCGTACGTGACCAGCACTTCATGTTGCAGGACGAAGTGGTCGAGCGCATGGTGGCCCCGGCCGGTTCAAGCAACTACAGCCGCCTGTCGGTCATGCTTCAGTACCGTTACTGGATGGACAAGGTGCTGCACGTACCGCCGGACGCCTTCAATCCGCCGCCGAAAGTCGATTCCGCTGTCGTTCGGATGATTCCGCGCGCCGTGGCCGATCTGCCGCAGGTCGATCTGGACGTGTTCGAAGCGGTGGTGGCTCAGGCGTTTTCGCAACGTCGCAAGATGCTGCGCAACACGTTGCACAGCTACCGCGACCGTGTCGATTTCGACGCGCTCGGCTTCGACCTCACGCGTCGTGCCGAAGATGTGCCGGTCGACGAATACGTGAACCTGTCACGCGCGATCAGCGGCGCCGGTTCACAAGGCTGATCCCGGCGAAGACGAGGACGACGGCGCAGCCAAAGCGCCAACCGACCGATTCGCCGAGAATCAGCACGCCGAACGTCACCCCGAACAGCGGGCTGAGGAACGAGAAGGATGCGAGTCGGGCGGCGCTGTACCGCGTGAGCAACCAGAACCAGATCAGATAGCTCGCGAAGGCCACACCGATGGATTGGTAGACGAGGCTGATCCAGATGGTCGACGTCATCGGCCCGATTTGCACATTGCCTGTCGCGAGCGCCAGCGCGCACAGCAGCACTGCCGAGACGGCCAACTGGTACAGCAATGTCTTCGACGGTGCGGCGCTCGCCAGACGCGAAGCCCGCACGACGACCGTCGTCATCCCCCAGAAGATACCGGCCAGAATGGCCAGCAGATCGCCGGGCCACGTGGTGGCAAGATCTGCGCCACTGCCGTCCGAGAACGCCACGGCGATACCGCAAAATGCGATGGCCATGCCGAGCCATTGCATGGGCCGCAGCCGTTCGCTGGGCACCGTCCAGTGCAGTCCGATCGCGGTGAAGCAAGGGGCCGAGTACAGAAACACCGCCATGCGCGACGCGGTCGTGTGCGTGAGGCCAACGAAGATGCAGAGGAATTCGAGCGAGAACAGCGCGCCCGCGAGAATGCCTGCGGGCAGCGTGCCGTCGCCGGTGATCAGACGCTGACGTCGCCACAGCATCCACGCACCGACAAGCACCGTCGCCACGACGGAACGCAGTCCGGCCTGTAAGACGGCGGGCACGACCGGCACGGCCAGTTTGACGGCAACTTGCTGACCTCCCCAGACCATGCACAGCCCCAGCATGATGGCGAGCGCTGTGGCATCGATCGGACGCGGTGTGGTTTTCATGGAATTAATTCGGATGACGATGCATCGTAGGCGCGACGCGCAGAAGCGGTCATTGTCACCGATCCTGATACTCAACGCATCAAACCGATGCCGTCAGCGCGGGTAATCTTTGTGGGCGTTCGTTCGTCTGTCCGGGTGTGATTGTCTCGTCGAGCGGGACAATATGTCCCCGTCTCCCCCGTTTATTGCGTACTGTCGGACCGATACAATGCTCCGCGAGGCGGCTTTCGTCCTTCGTAGAGCAAAGCCGCAGTCATCGCTCAGCCATCTTTTTCACCGCTTTTTGCTTCAAATTCAGCACTCACGTATGTACAAGAAAGGCTCTGCCGTCGAATTGCAGTTTTCCCCGTCGCGACTCAACGACGGCGCTGGCGATCCCTACTGGGTCGATCTCACGCGCGACGAAGCGCAGGCACTGCTCGATGCACTGCAAGCGCATCTGAGCCGTCCGGCGACAGATGCCTCAGGCACGGAATCCCCGCTGGTCTTCACGTTGCCGGATCCGGGTGCGACGACGTCCGATACGCTCAGCGACGACGGTGCCGCAATGCACGCACCCGACGAAACGACTTGCGCAACGGACGCAGCATCGCGCCAGTGGGTCTGTGTGATTTGCGGATGGATCTACGACGAAGCGGCGGGATATCCGGAAGACGGCATTGCCCCGGGCACGCGCTGGGAAGATGTGCCGGACGACTGGCGGTGCCCGCTGTGCGACGTGGGTAAGGAAGACTTCGCGATGGTAGAGTTCTGAAGCATCGCGCGTGCTTAAAAAAACGACGGCCGCCCTAGGGCGGCCGCTGTCACATCAGGCACATGAGGCGCATCAGGCTCATCGGGCAGCGCAATCGTGCAAGCGCTCGTCTTACAGACTGCCCTTGCTCGAATGCTTCTGGATCAGCTCGATCTTGTAGCCGTCCGGATCTTCCACGAACGCGATGACCGTGGTGCCGCCCTTGACCGGGCCAGCTTCGCGCGAGATCTTGCCGCCTGCGGCGCGGATCGTGTCGCATGCCTGATAGGCGTCATCGACTTCAAGAGCCAGATGGCCGAACGCGGTGCCGATCTCGTACTTTTCCACGCCCCAGTTGTACGTCAGTTCGAGGACGGTGTTTTCCGACTCGGCACCGTAGCCGACGAACGCCAGCGTGTACTTGTACTCGGGGTTCTCGCTCTGACGCAGCAGTTGCATGCCGAGCACGCGCGTGTAGAAATCGATCGAGCGCTGCAGGTCGCCGACGCGCAGCATGGTATGGAGCATTCGCATGGTGTTTTCAGTGTGGGGACAACGAAAGTCAATTGTACCCGCGACCATGAAAATGAGCATCATTCATGTTGCGTTGAGAAATTTTTTGCTTTTGATGTAAAGCCTTGCGACGTTCGCTCAGAATTCAGGCAACCACTCGGGCGCATGTGATTTGAGCGTATCGCGGGCGGCTTCGAACTCCGGGAAGATCGACGCCACGGCCTGCCAGAAGCGTGGCCCGTGGTTCATCTCCTTCAAATGCGCCAGTTCGTGCGCCACAACGTAATCGATCACACCCAGCGGGAAGTGGATCAGTCGCCAGTTCAGGCGAATGCGTCCGTCGGCGCTGCAACTCCCCCAGCGCGTCGTCGCCGACGACAGCCCGAGCGCGGTGTAGCGCACGCCCAGTCGCTCGCCGTAGACGTCGAGGCGCGACGTAAAGAGCTTGCGTGCTTCCTGCTGCAACCAGCCCTGTACACGGTCGCGCATCTGTTCGGGGGCGGCTTGCGGCGGCAGATCGAGCCACAGCGTGTGTGTGTGGATGTCGTACTGCGCGGCACCTGAGCGTCCGCCAAGACGGACTGTCAGCGTGTGGCCCAGGTAGGGCAGCGATGCGCCGTCGACCCACGTCACACGCGGAATCACCCGGCGCGCGGCGCGTTCGCGGAATTCGGCGATCTTGCTGAAGATCCAGCGCTTCTTTTCGACGACAGCGGCTTCCACGTCCGCAATCGTGACCCAGCGCGGGGCGGTCACGGCCAGCCCCGATTCGTCGATCATGAAGCCGATGGTGCGGCGCGAGGAGCGCTTGAAACGGTAGTAGAGCGCGTGGCCGTCGAGCATGATGACGCGCTCGCCCGGCGCGGGTGCGCGACGCGGTCCGGCACCGGGGGCGAGCGATGCGGAATCGCTCGCGAGGGCTGTGGGCGCCGCAGTGTGAGCGGGCGCGCCGGTCGTGGCAGGTCCGGTCGAAGCTAACGGGGCGTCGGTGGCGACACCGTTGGCTTCGGCCGCTGGGCTGCCGAACAGATCGAGTTCCATCTGGGGTGCAGGGGTCTCATGCCGGGAGCGG
The DNA here is from genome assembly GCF_024704525.1 of Pandoraea commovens. Taxonomy (NCBI): domain Bacteria; kingdom Pseudomonadati; phylum Pseudomonadota; class Betaproteobacteria; order Burkholderiales; family Burkholderiaceae; genus Pandoraea; species Pandoraea commovens. Next base: position 5,195,051 of record NZ_CP102780.1, on the reverse strand, counting down.
CTATCGTGTGTGGCGGGTTGGGCTTTCGACATGAGACGGTCTCGCGTGAGGCGCAGTCAGGTCCGGGGCGTCGCGTCGGAGGTATCAGACGCGCTCGCCCTCGGTTTCGACGTATAAGCGGCGGGGTCGATACGTATCATCTCGCGCTCGATCCACTCGGCGACATCGGCGTTGACGGCTTCGGCCGTACGGCCTGCCGTCTCGATGACCGGACCGATCGAGACGATCACTTCCCCGGGAAATTTCATGAACGAGTTGCGCGGCCAGACACGTCCGGCATTATGTGCAATCGGCACGACAGGGGCGCCGGTCGCGGTCGCCAGACGCGCGCCGCCCGACTTGTATTTGTTACGCGAGCCGGTTTTCGTACGCGTACCTTCCGGGAACATGATGATCCACGACCCTTCCGACAGACGCTCGCGCCCTTGCTTCACGACCGATGCGAAGGCATCCGTACCCTTGCGGCGATCGATGTGAATCATGCTCAGCAGGCCCAGTGCCCAGCCGAAGAAAGGCACGTACAGCAACTCACGCTTGAATACGAAGCACAGCGGGCGCGGCATCAGCGCTGGCAGTGCCACCGTCTCCCATGCCGATTGATGCTTCGACAGAATGATCGCAGGCGTATCGGGCAGGTTTTCCCAGCCGATCACGCGATAGCGAATGCCGCAGAGCTTGTCGCCGACGCAAATCACGACTTTGCACCAGCCCACCGCGAACCAGTAGCGCTGCACCCGCGACAGGAACGGGAACGACAAGATGCACGCAATGGCGTACGGAATCGTCCAGACGATCTGGAAGATGAAGAAGAGAATCGAGCGGAGTTGACGCATGGGGTTTCGGGCCTGGAATCGATCGCCTTCGCGAGGTTTGCGCGTGACCGCGTCATCGTACGCGCGGCGGGGCGGCAGTTTAGCGAGGGCAGGGCGGTCGTTGTGCGATAGCGAGTGGGGTTACGCGTCCTCGTCGGCAAGCAGATCGTTGACGAACGCCGCCAGACTATCGTGCACGCGCGTACCGTCGGGCAGGTTGCCTGCGGCGAGCGTTTTCTTGCCCTTGCCGGTGAGCACCAGATGCGGCTGCGCGCCCACGGCCGCAGCCGCCTGAAGATCGCGCAGCGAATCGCCCACGGCCGGCACGCCGGTCAGGTCGACTTCGTAGCGTCGCGCGATTTCCTGGAACAGACCGGGCTTGGGCTTGCGGCAGTCGCAGGCATCCACCGAGGTATGCGGACAGAAGAACACGGCGTCGATGCGTCCGCCGGCGGCCGCCGCCAGCTTCGACATCTTCGCGTGCATCGCACCGAGCGTCGCCATGTCGAAAAGACCGCGCCCCACACCCGACTGGTTCGTCGCGACGACCACACGGTATCCGGCCTGATTCAGCCGGCCGATGGCCTCGAGACTGCCGGGCAGCGGCACCCACTCGTCCGTCGACTTGATGAATTGATCCGAGTCGGCGTTGATCACGCCGTCCCGGTCGAGAATCACGAGTTTTCGGGCGGCGGGGCCGAGGGTGCGATCTTTGCGCGAATCCATGAGTAGCTCAGTTGACTCGTTGGAACATCAGGCGGCGAGCTTCGAGAGATCGGCCACGCGGTTCATCTGGAAGTGCAGGTTCTTGAGCAACGCGAGGCGGTTGTTGCGCAACGCGTCCTCCTCGGCCATCACCATCACGTCGTTGAAGAACGCATCGACCGCATCGCGCAGCTCGGCCAGCGCGGAGAGCGCCTGCGCGTACTCGCGTGCTTCGAACTTCTGCTCGACCACCGGAGTGACCTTTTCGAGGGCAGCGTGAAGCGACTTCTCGGCCGATTCCAGCAGCAGGTCCGGCGAAATCGTGCCGTCGGCCGGCGGGGCCGTCTTCTTCAGGATGTTACCGATACGCTTGTTCGCCGCAGCAAGGGCTTCGGCTTGCGGCAGCGCCGAGAAGGCGCGCACGGCATCCAGACGCTCGATCAGATCGCCGAGATATTTCGGGTGATCGGCCAGCACCGCTTCGATCTCATTGGCGGCATAACCCTGCTCTCGCAGGTAGCCGCGCAGGCGGTCGAGCACGAACTGGTAGACGTCGTTCAGGTAAGCGGAATCGGCCACGCCCGTGGTGAACTGCTTGTACGTGACGTTCAGCAGCTCCGGCAGCATCACCGGCAGACGCTTCTCGATGAGCATACGCACGATGCCCAGTGCGTGACGGCGCAGCGCGAACGGGTCTTTCTCGCCCGTCGGTTGCAGGCCGATGCCCCAGATACCGACCAGCGTTTCGAGCTTGTCGGCCAGTGCCACCACCGTACCGGTGGTGCTGGTGGGCAGGGCGTCGCCAGCAAAGCGCGGCTGATAGTGTTCCGAGCAGGCCAGCGCGACGTCGGCCGCTTCGCCGTCATGACGTGCGTAGTACGTGCCCATCGTGCCTTGCAATTCGGGGAACTCGCCGACCATGTCGGTCAGCAGGTCGGCTTTGGCCAGCAGTGCGCCGCGCTCGGCGAGTTTCACGCCATCCTGATCTGCGCCGATCATGTGCGCGATCGCACCGGCGAGCTTCACCAGACGCTGCGTGCGCTCGAACTGCGAGCCCAGCTTGTTGTGATACACGACGTTCGCGAGCAGCGGCACGCGATCGGCCAGCGGCTTCTTCTTGTCCTGCTCGAAGAAGAACTTCGCATCGGCCAGACGCGGACGCACCACACGCTCGTTACCCGTCACGATCTGCTCGGGGTTGCCCGTCTCGATGTTGGAGACGATCAGGAAGCGGTTCGTCAGACGGCCACCGTCGGCCAGCGGCTTGTCGGTGAGCGCGAAATACTTCTGGTTCGTCTGCATCGTGAGAATCAGACATTCCTGCGGCACTGCCAGGAATTCCTTCTCGAAGTGGCAGGCGTAGATCGCGGGCCATTCGACGAGTGCGGTCACTTCGTCGAGCAGCGAGTCCGGCATCACCACGTGATCGTTACCGGCGGCGGCGAGCAGTTGCGTGCGGATCGCGTTGCGACGGCCCGTGAAGCTCGCTACGACCTTACCTTCGGTCTCAAGCGTGGCGGCGTAGGCGTCGGCATTGGCGACGGTGACCTCACCCTTCGACAGGAAGCGATGGCCCAGCGTCTTGTTGCCCGAGGCGAGACCGATGGCCGTTGCGGGCACGAGCGTGTCGCCGTGCAGCGCAATCAGGCCGTGCACCGGACGCACGAACTGCACCGTCTCGCCATCCGGGCGCTGATAGCTCATGACCTTCGGAATCGGCAGCTTGCCGAGCGTTTCGTCGAGCGAGGCTTGCAGCGCGTCGGCCAGTTGGGCGCCGGCAGCGGTGTAGGTGTGGAAGAAGGCTTCGGCCTTGCCATCCATCGCGCGCTCCAGGCTCGCGACCGGCAGGTCGGCGAAGCCCATCGCCGCGAGTTTCTTCGCGAGCGGCGGGGTGGGGTTGCCGTTGGCGTCGAGTGCGACGGACACCGGCAGCACCTTGGCGCGAATGGTGGCGTCCGGGGCGCGGTCGAGCACGTTCGTGATCGAGACGGCCAGACGGCGCGGCGTGGCGAACGGCGTGACGACGCTGGCGTGCGTGGTGAGCCCGCGCGTGCGCAGGCCGTTGGCGATGCCGTCGGCAAACGCGTCGCCCAGACGCGCCAGCGCCTTCGGCGGCAGTTCTTCGGTCAGCAGTTCGACCAGCAGGGTGCGTTGTGCGGTGCTCATCATGCGGGTTGCGTTTTGACTGATGTTTTGTTCGGGGCGGCGGGGGCGTTCAGCATCGGGAAGCCGAGCTTTTCGCGCGAAGCGTAGTAGGCCTGTGCAATCAGGCGCGACAGCGCGCGGATACGGCCAATATACGCCGCGCGCTCGGTCACCGAGATGGCACCGCGCGCGTCGAGCAGGTTGAAGGTGTGTGCTGCCTTGAGAATCATCTCGTAGGCGGGCAACGCCAGTTCGGCTTCGATGAGACGCTTGGCTTCGCTCTCGTAGTTGTCGAAGAAGCTGAACAGCATCGGCTGGTTCGAGTGCTCGAAGTTGTACGTCGACTGTTCCACTTCGTTCTGATGGAACACGTCGCCGTAAGTCAGGCGGCGCTTGACCGGGCCGTCGACCGTTTGCTCTTCCCACTCGGTCCATACGAGGTCGTAGACGTTCTCGACCTGTTGCAGATACATCGCCAGACGCTCGATGCCGTACGTGATTTCGCCGAGCACCGGCTTGCAGTCGAGGCCACCCACTTGCTGGAAGTAGGTGAATTGCGTGACTTCCATGCCGTTCAACCACACTTCCCAGCCCAGACCCCAGGCGCCGAGCGTGGGGTTTTCCCAGTCGTCTTCGACGAAGCGCACGTCGTTTTGGGTCAGATCGAGACCGAGCGCGCGCAGCGAGCCCAGATACAGGTCGAGGATGTTTTCCGGGGCCGGCTTGAGCACCACCTGGTACTGGTAGTAGTGCTGCATGCGGTTCGGGTTCTCACCGTAACGGCCATCCTTGGGACGGCGCGACGGCTGCACATAGGCAGCGCGCCACGGCTCCGGGCCGATCGCGCGCAGGAACGTGGCAGTGTGCGAGGTACCGGCGCCGACCTCCATGTCGTAAGGCTGGAGCAACGCACAGCCTTGCTTGTCCCAGTAATCCTGCAACGTCAGGATGACTTGTTGAAAGGTAAGCATGATGAATTCGCGCGGACGAACAGGAAAAAATGCGGATTTTGCGCAGTCTTTCGGCCCGGCCGCGAGCGCGGCCAAAAGACTAAAACGTTGAATTTTAGCGGGAATTCGACCCGAACGGGGCGCCGATGGCCCCGGGGTGGCACGACAGGGGGATTTTCACGTCCCCCTGTGTCGTTTTGACGATGCGACGCTGGCCGTTTTGCCGGTTAGCGCGAGCGACGCGTCATGGCCAGACCGAGGCCCAGCGCGATGAGCGCGAGCACCAGCGCAGGCACATTACCGAAGCGCACGTACGGCGTGAGCCCGGTGTAAGGCTGGACGTTGCCCGTGAGCGCACCGACCGTCATCGCGGGCAGACGCCCCTGCACGTGGCCATGCGCATCGATGATCGCCGTCGCGCCGGTGTTCGTCGCACGCAGCATCGGGCGTCCCGTCTCAAGCGTGCGCATGCGGGCGATCTGCAAGTGCTGATCGAGCGCGATGGTGTCGCCGAACCACGCGAGGTTGGTCGAGTTCACGAGCACCGTGGCCGGTTCCGGCATGTTGCGCAGGGCCTGCGCGATTTCCTCGCCGAACAAATCCTCGTAGCAGATGTTCATCGCGACACGCTGGTCGCGCACCGGGAAGCCGCTCGGCGTGGCGCTACCGCGCAGGAAATCGCCCAGCGGGATGTGCATCATGTCGACGAACCAGCGAAAGCCCCACGGCACGAACTCGCCGAAAGGCACGAGATGGTGTTTGTCGTAGCGGTAGAGCGTCTGGTCGCGCGGCGTGACGCCGAACAGGCTGTTGGTGAAGTCGGTGGGGCCGCGATCGGTGATCGTTGCGCCGACCGCGCCCAGCACGACGTGCGAGCCAGTGCGGTCCGCAAACTCGCGGATCGGTGCAGCGACGTCCGTCGGAATGCCTTGCAACAGTACGGGGAACGCCGTCTCCGGCGTCACGATGAGATCGGCCGGTGCGGCCAGGATCATGTCGCGATAAAGCGCCATGGCGTGATCGATGCCCGCGCGCTCGAATTTCATGTCCTGCGGGATATTGCCCTGAAGCAGCCGAACGGTCAGTGGTTTGCCCGAGGGTGTGGTCCATTCGTGACGCGACAGACCGACGCCCACGCCCAGCAGCGCCAGTACGCCGATCACAGCGGCGAGACGACGCGCCGCCGCCGTCGTCGCGACGACGGGCAGCAGGGCTCGCGCGAGCATGGCCGCTGCCAGCGCAGCGAGGCCGGTAATGCCGTACACGCCGAGCAGTGGGGCGAAGCCTGCGAGCGGGCCGTCGACATGGGCGTAGCCGGGCGAGAGCCAGGGGAACCCGGTGAAGACGGTGCCGCGCAGCCATTCGGCGAGCGTCCAGGCCCCGGCGAAGGCCAACGCACGCCACGGGCCGGTGGCAGGCACGGCACGCGTGACGAACGCGGCGAGCGCCGGATAGACCGCCAGATAGATCGAGAACAGAACGACTGCCGCACCGGCCATGACACCGGGCATGCCGCCGTAGGTGTGCATGCTGATGTAGAGCCACCAGATGCCGGAGACGAACGAGGTGAGGCCGAAACTGCCGCCCAGCCAGAGGGCGTTACGTCGTGAGCCGCTGCGCTCGACGAGCGCGAACAACCCCGCCATCGCGAGCAATTGCAGCCACCAGAGGTCGCGTGGCGCGAACGCCAGCGTTTGTGCGATACCGGCCAGACCGGCGAGCGCACGGGCACGCCAGGCCGGCCACGAGCGCCGCTCGGGCGCGTGGACGGTCATTTCCTGCATGGATCGATGAGTGAGTTACTCGGGCTGAACGGCGGGTGCCGGCTCCACGCGCCGCAACAGCAGCATGTGGACCTGACGGCCGTCGGCGCGCAGCACTTCGAACACGAGATTGCCGATGCGCAGACGTTCGCCACGGCGCGGCACACGGCCGAACTGGTGCGTGATCATACCGCCGATCGTGTCGTTTTCGGCATCGACAAACTGCGTGCCGAACGCTTCGTTGAATTGCTCGATTTCCGTGAGCGCACGAATGCGATACGAGCCATCGGGCGCGGCGATGATGTTGTCTTCTTCCTCGTCGAAGTCGTACTCGTCTTCGATGTCGCCGACGATCTGCTCCAGCACGTCTTCAATCGTGATGAGGCCGGCCACGCCGCCGTATTCGTCCACGACGATGGCGATGTGATTGCGATTGACGCGGAAGTCGTGCAGCAGCACGTTCAGACGCTTCGACTCCGGAATGAACACGGCCGGGCGCAGCATGTCGCGCACGTCGAAGTCGTGATTGGCGTAGTAACGCAGCAGATCCTTCGCGAGCAGAATACCGATGATGTTGTCGCGATTGCCCTCGTAGACCGGATAGCGCGAGTGCGCCTGTTCCAGCACGAACGGCATGAATTCTTCAGGGGTCTGTTCGATGTTGATGGCGTCCATCTGCGCGCGCGGCACCATGATGTCGCGGGCACATAGATCGGCCACCTGGAATACGCCCTCGATCATCGCCAGAGAATCGGCGTCCATCAGGTTACGGGCGTGAGCGTCTTGCAGAATTTCGAGCAACTCTGCGCGCGACTCCGGCTCCGGGGAAATCAGATCGGTGAGGCGTTCGAGCAGAGAGCGAGGTTTGTCGGTTTTTTTTGGACCGGGTCGACTGGGATAAGGGTCGTTCATGACGGCGCGTCCAAGTTGGGCGGACGCCGAGCTGTTACAGGAAGCTCAAGGATACACCAGATGTGCGGCATTACCGCGTCAGGCCGACTGCATTGCAACGCTTCGGGCGACACGCACAACGCTGTGCATATTTCAGGACATTTCAGCGCGCCGGATGCTGCATTGTGGTGCGCTCACTTTGGAACTTACTTCGCCTCGCAGCGGCGCAGCACCGCTTCGAGCGCGGGGTCGGGCATGCCCGCTTCGCGCAGCGCCTTGACCGTCCGGGTGACGTAGTCGTGCGTGGTGCCGTAGCGTCCCTGCGCCTGATCGAATACCTGGCGGACGATGGCGTCGGGCAGACGGCCCGCATAGCTCGCCGCCTCGCGTCGCATGACGAAGGCGAGGCCCGGCTTGGTGCGGCCGTCGGCCAGTTGGCAATTCAGCCACATCGGACGATAGGAGCCCATCGCCATTTCCCGATACCAGAGCGTTTCGAATTCCGTGCGGACGTGCTTTGCGGCCAGACGCATGGCCACACCGGCGCACGAACCGCCGCGATCGAGCGCCAGCACGAGTCCCGGCTGCTCCGGCGTGCCGCGATTGACGCGCGACCACAGGTACAGCCCCCGGTGATAGCCGTGCACGCGGGCGCGCAGGCATTCTTCGACGGGCATGCCGGGGTTCCAGATGAGGGAGCCGTAGGCGAAGATCCAGAGGTCTTCACGGCCGTCCCAGCCGACGAGCGCGGCGTCGAGCGATTCGCTCATTTCTTCCGGGCTCAGGTGCCGGGAGACGCCGAGGTCAGGAGGGTACCGGTCGCATCCCGGTCCGCTCGACGTGCTGGCCTGGGGAGCTTCAGGCGCTTCAGGGGCGGTCGGTCGGTCCGGAATGCGTTCCATACGGTTCAGTCGGGTCTCGGTCAGGTGCGGCGGGAAGTTGATTTTTGGGACTGCGACTTCTCGGATGCGTAGGGATCGGCGTAGCCCAGTCCGGCGAGAATCTCCGTCTCCAGGCCTTCCATCTCCTGCGCTTCGTCGTCTTCCTCGTGATCGTAGCCCTGCGCGTGGAGCACGCCGTGCACGATCAGGTGTGCGTAATGGGCTTCGAGCGTAATACCCTGCTCGTTCGCTTCGCGCTCGACCACCGGGCAGCACAGCACGATGTCGCCGGTCACGGGATCGCTTTCGTCCTGTGCATAGGCGAACGTCAGCACGTTCGTGGCGTAGTCCTTGCCGCGATAGCCGCGGTTGAGCGTCTGGCCTTCGTTGGCGTCGACAAAGCGCAGCGTCAGCTCGGCGTCGGCCAGCAGCGCGGCCTGCACCCAGCGACGTACCGCAGTGCGCGTGAGCAGCACCTTGTGCGACGCGAACGCCGGGCCCGCGACGAACTGGCTCGTCAGCGTGAGCGCGTGGCGCACGGCCCGCTCGCTCATGCCTTGCCTCCAGCAGCGCGTGGTTCACGCGGCCCACGGGAGCCGCGCTCGCGGCCTTGTTCCGACGCAGGCAGGTCCAGCCCGGCTTCCAGATGCTGCGCATGTTCGTCGTACGCTTCGACGATGCGTGCGACCAGCGGGTGACGCACGACGTCGACGCTGGTGAAGCGGGTCATGGCGATACCGCGCACGTTCTTCAGAATCACCTGCGCTTCCATCAGGCCGCTCTTCTGGCCGCGCGGCAGGTCGACCTGCGTGGTGTCGCCGGTCACGACGGCCTTGCTGCCGAAGCCGATACGCGTGAGGAACATCTTCATCTGCTCGGGCGTGGTGTTCTGCGCCTCGTCCAGAATGATGAATGCGTGATTGAGCGTACGGCCGCGCATGTACGCGAGCGGCGCGATCTCGATCATCTGCTTCTCGAAGTACTTCTGCGTCTTGTCGAAGCCGAGCAGATCGTAGAGCGCGTCGTACAGCGGACGCAGATACGGATCGACCTTCTGCGCGAGATCGCCCGGCAGGAAACCCAGACGCTCGCCCGCTTCCACTGCGGGGCGCGTGAGCACGATGCGTTTGACGGCGTCGCGCTCAAGGGCGTCGACGGCGCAGGCCACCGCCAGATACGTCTTGCCGGTACCGGCCGGGCCGATGCCGAAGGTCACGTCGTGCGAGAGGATCTGCTTCAGATAGTCGCGCTGTGCGGGCGTGCGGCCGTGCAGGTCGCTGCGGCGCGTGTGCAGCACGGGCGAGCCGTCTTCCGTCTCGCCGGCGGCAAACGGATTGTCGTCGCCATGACGCACGGTCGGCGCCAGCCCCTGACGCGTCTCCACGAGACCCAGCTGGATATCGTCGACGGACAGCGCTTCGGTCGCGCGGTTGTAGAAACTCTCGAGGGCTTGCGTGGCGACGGCGGCGCTCTTGCCGCGAATCGAGAAGCGATGGCCACGGCGGGTGATCGAGACGTCGAGCGCCTGCTCGATCTGACGCAGGTTCTCGTCGAGCGGGCCGCAGAGATTGGCCAGACGGCGATTGTCGTCGCGCGGGGCGGTGAATTCTTGGACGGGTGCTTTCAAGATAATCCGGTCGGTTGCCTGTTCAGGTCGTTCGATGTTCGCTGCGTCGTTCAGTGCGTGGTGACCAGTTCGCCGCGCAGCGAGTGCGGATACGCGAAGGTGATCACAACGTCGGTCATCTGCCCGATCAGCGCTGCGCGCTGTGCCTCGGGGGCCGGGAAGTTGACCACGCGGTTGTTCTCGGTGCGGCCTTGCAGCTCGTTCGGGTCTTTGCGCGACACGCCTTCGACAAGAATACGCTGACGCGAGCCGACCATGCTCTGGCTGATGCGTGCGGCGTTCTCTTCGATCACGGCCTGCAAATGTTGCAGACGGCGCAGCTTCACTTCGCGCGGCGTGTCGTCCTGCAAGTTCGCGGCCGGCGTGCCGGGACGCGGGCTGTAGATGAACGAGAAGCTGGTGTCGTAGCCGATCTCGTGAATCATCGCCATGAGCTTGTCGAAATCCTCTTCCGTCTCGCCGGGGAAGCCGACGATGAAGTCCGACGACATCGACATTTCCGGGCGCACCTGGCGCAGGCGACGGATGATCGACTTGTACTCCAGCACCGTGTAGCCGCGCTTCATGGCCGACAACACGCGGTCGGCGCCGTGCTGCACCGGCAGGTGCAGGTGGCTCACGAGCTTGGGCACTTTGGCGTAGGTGTCGATCAGACGCTGCGTGAATTCCTTCGGATGGCTCGTCGTGTAACGAATGCGTTCGATGCCCGGCACTTCCGCCACATACTCGATGAGCAGCGCGAAGTCGGCGATCTCGCCGTCGGCCATCAGACCGCGATAGGCGTTCACGTTCTGGCCCAGCAGCGTGATTTCACGCACGCCTTGTTCGGCCAGCCCGGCGATTTCGGTGAGCACGTCTTCAAACGGACGCGAGACTTCGTCGCCGCGCGTGTAAGGCACCACGCAGTAGCTGCAATACTTCGAGCAGCCTTCCATGATCGAGACGAACGCCGTAGCACCCTCGACCTTGGCGGGCGGCAGGTGATCGAATTTCTCGATTTCGGGGAAGGAGATGTCGACTTGCGAACGGCCGGTCGAGCGGCGCGCTTCGAGCATCTGGGGCAGGCGGTGCAGCGTTTGCGGGCCGAACACCACGTCCACGTAAGGGGCGCGTTGCACGATGGCCGCGCCTTCCTGACTGGCGACGCAACCGCCGACACCGATCACCAGATCCGGCTTGATTTCCTTGAGGGCGCGCATGCGGCCCAGATCCGAGAACACTTTTTCCTGTGCCTTTTCGCGCACGGAGCAGGTGTTAAAGAGGATGACGTCGGCGTCTTCGGGGGTGTCGGTCTTCTCGAGACCTTCGGCTGCGCCCAGCACGTCCGCCATCTTGTCGGAGTCGTACTCGTTCATCTGACAGCCGAACGTCTTGATGTAAATCTTCTTTGCCATTGAATGTGCGCCGTTCGCAGTGGTTAACCTGGGGGCGTCCGTATTTGTCCGTTGCCGGATGTTTCAGGGGTTCAAAAGGTCAGTCTTCGGTCGTGCAAGAAATGTGACGGCCAAAAGCGACGACCCAAACGCAAAAGCCGGCATGGCCGGCCTGTCCGGACCTCCGTAGCGGGGCCGGTGTGTGGTGCACGCATTATACCGCGTGCACCGAGGGGGAGCGTGGCAGCGCCGGGAGGATTACCGGTTGTCCTTCATCGCAGCGGCGAGCGCCCGGATGTTGTACTGGAACAACTGAAGGTAGGTCGTCGCTTCCGGGTTCTTCGACAAGGCGTCGGAGTACAGCTTGCCGTCCACGGTCACCTTCGCGTCGTGCGCAATGCGTTGCACCAGACGCGGATTGGAGATGTTTTCCATGAAGACGGCCTTGATGCCCGTGCGGCGGATTACGCGGATCAGGTTGGCGACGTCCTTGGCGCTGGCTTCGCTTTCCGTCGACACGCCTTCCGGCGCGAGGAACTTGATGCCGAAACGCTGGCCGAGATAGCCGAAGGCGTCATGCGAGGTCAGCACCACGCGGCGCGACTGCGGAATCGGGGCCAGTTGCTTGTTGGCCCAGACGATCAGGTCGTCGAGCGCGCCGCGATAGTTTTTGGCGCGATCCGCATAGTAGTTCGCGCCTGCCGGGTCGGCCTTCGAGAGGGCGGCGGCGATGTTGTCCGCCATCGTCTTCACGCGCTCGGGATCCTGAAACATGTGCGGATCGGTCACCGTCTTGCCATCGTCGACCATCGTGCGGGCCTTGAGGCCCTTCGTGACCGTGACCAGCTCGCCGGGGTAGTGGCTCGACTTCATCAGGCGGGGCAGCCAGCCTTCGAAGCCCAGACCGTTCACGAAGAACAGCTTCGTGCCCGAGAGTTTGGCGACATCCGCCGGGGTCGGCTCATAGGTGTGCGTGTCCTGATCGGGGCCGACGAGCGTGGTGACGTCCACGCGGTCGCCGCCGACGGCCTTTACGATGTCGGACAGAATACTGAAGCTGGCACTGACGGGCAGGCGCGTGTCCTGCGCGCGCGCCGGGCTGGCGAAGGCGAGGAAAAGCGCAAAAATCACTGCGAAAACTGCAAAGGGACCCGCGCCGAGCCACGATTTGCTGCGCGACGCGTTGCTGCCCCCAAGACCCAATCCGAACATGTTTTCCTCTCTTAAAGCGCAGACGCCTTGGCCGTACTGGCACCGCCAGGCGAAACCAGCAGCGCGCCCAGATAGGCGACGCCTGCCGTCAGAACGATGGCCGGCCCGGAGGGGCAAGCCAGATAGTACGAAAGCAGCAACCCGATCACGCTCGACGCGCTGGCCACCAGCCATGCGGTGAGCAGCATGCCGGGCAGCGTACGGGAGACGAGCCGGGCGGTGGCCGCCGGCAGCATCATCAGGCCCACGGCCATGAGCGTGCCCATCGCCTGGAAACCGGAGACGAGGTTCATGACCGTCAGCACGGTAAAGCCCAGGTGGTAGCGCATCACGCTCTTGCCCTGGCCCTGGCCGAGAAAGGTCGGATCGGCGCTGTCGAGCACCAGACCGCGATAGTGCCAGCCAAACCACAGCAGCGTGACGGTCGTGATGGCCGCCACGAGTATCAGCGACGGGTCGTCCACCGCCAGCACCGAGCCGAACAGCAGGTTCATCAGATCGACGCTGTTGCCCCACTTCGACACGATGACCACACCGCCTGCGAGCGCCAGTAAATAGAAGCCCGCGAACGATGCGCCCTCATCCAGCCGGGTACGGCGGCTCGACAGACCGGCGAGCAACGCCACGAGCAGGCCCGCGATCATGCCACCGCCCGCCATCCACGGCAGCGACAGCCCACCGATCAGATAGCCGACCGCCGCACCTGGCAGCACCGCGTGCGACAGCGAGTCGCCCATCAGGCTCATGCGGCGCAGCAGTAAAAATACGCCCACGGGCGTGCAACCCAGCGACAGGGCCAGACTGCCGACCAGCGCGTGGCGCATGAAGTCGAATTCCGCGAACGGGCCAATGACGAGATCGAGCAGCGCGCTCATCGACGGCCTCCGGGAAACGTGACCGGCGCAGCGGTAATCGACGGTGGCGTGGCGGCAAACGCGGTATAGCCGCCTGCTGTGGAAAGACCCGGATGGGCGCCCCCGGCCGCGCCGTCCACCGACGGGAACCCGCCCTGAAGGCAGGACGCCGGTGTGCCCGACGTCACCAGACGTCCGGCCATCACGGCCACGTGCGCGAAGCGTTCGAGCACCAGCGGCAAATCGTGGAGCACGGTCACAACGGTGCGTCCCTCGTTGCGCCATTGATCCAGCAACGCCAGCAACAGTTCCGCCGACGGTACATCGATGCCGGTCAGCGGTTCGTCCAGCAAAACGATCGGCGCGTCTTCGACGATCAGGCGAGCGAAGCGGGCGCGCTGCCATTGCCCGCCGGACAAGGCTTCCAGCGCCTGTGTGCGCTTGTCGGCGAGGCCCACACGGGCGAGGGCGTCGAGGGCGCGGTCGAACTCGTCGCGGCCGAGGCGACGGGCATCGCCCGTGCGACGCCACGTACCGGTCAGCACGTATTCTTCAACGCACATCGGAAAACGATGGTCGGTCTCGGGGCGTTGCGACAGATAGGCCACGGGGCCGTCGCTGACGATCTTGCCCGTCGTGGCCTTTTGGAGCCCGGCGAGCGCACGCAGCAGGGTGGTTTTGCCGCCGCCGTTGGGTCCGACGACCGCGGACAGCACGCCGGGCGCGAACATGGCGCTTACGTCTTCCAGCGCGACGTTCGGCCCGAAGCGGACCGAGAGATTCTGGCAACCGATCACGGGGCGACCCCTTTCAGCGCCCAGTAAACGAGCGCCCAAAGCGGGACGAGCACCAGCAGCGTGAGCGCCGTGCGTTCCCAGCCTGCGAGACGGTAAAGCCAAACGGAGAAGCGAATCATGGACAGATGGGGCGACGCCCGCACACAGTTTGCAACTGTGTAATAAATGCAACAAAGTTGCATTATTGCACGAATCGTTCCTGGCGCGGTGACGTCGGGGCCAGAGCGAAGATGCGCCGGGTGGGCGTGGGGTCACATCGCGTTACATATCCGCGCAGCAGATTTTGGCGAACGGGCGTAACATGGATTTCAAGCGCGGTCGTCTGGCACGTTGTTCGCTTCATTCCAGAGATCGCCAATTTGCAAGGAGGAGGTTCGTCCGTCAAGACATTCGTCCGTAGTCGACTTTCCATCTGCGACATGCGTGCTCCAGAGCAAGCCAGTCGCACGACCTTCGCGACTTCGCGCAGCCGCGACGCTTCGACAGGAAAGCATCCCCTTCGCGCCCACGTCTTCGCTGTCGTCGACGTCGTTGGGCCGCCCACTTTTTTTCCAGAAAACATTGCACGCGACGCATCTCGTCGGCGTGTGAAATTCGATGAGATAAATAGGAATACTGAATAAATAAACGAATGTCTCAAATGTTTCTTAATGCAGGCAAACCCGAGTGCGCAATGCGTGGGTGGTGGCTGCAAAAGTCGCTCGAAATTCGACCTATCTCGTGCGACATGCGCATTGCGTAGAGTGTGTGCGGAACACGCGGAAACCCTTGCGGGATGCGGGTTATCGAGAATGCTTAGCGCTGCGGAAAATATCTAGCGACAGTTTTTTTGTTTGTGCATATGATGAGTTAACGGTTGCAATTTTCACTGACAAGTTTAAAGTCAACCTAAACCGATTTTGAGTCGTTCATGTGAGGGAGGGGACAGTGCGAAAGGTTTCGCGTCAGTCGCTCCGGCATGCAGTGAGCCAGGTCGAAACCATCGTGCAGTCATCCGGGTCTTAAGCAACAGAGCGGGCATCGTATCGCGGTGTTTTCCGCGGTGTATTCCGATGAGGCGGGGGTGAGGCATATGGATATTTTCAGCCACTACACGACACGTTTCGAAGCACGCAGGGAAGAGGAATACAGCATCCAGGAATATCTGGAGATCTGTAAGAAGGATTCGACTGCGTATGCATCGGCAGCCGAGCGCATGTTGCGCGCCATCGGTGAGCCGGAGCTTATCGACACGCATCACGACCCGCGACTCTCGCGGCTGTTCTCCAACAAGATCATCAAGATCTATCCTGCCTTCCGTGAGTTTTACGGCATGGAAGACACGATCGAGCAAATCGTCTCGTTCTTCAAACACGCGGCGCAGGGCCTCGAAGAGCGCAAACAGATTCTGTATCTGCTCGGGCCTCCGGGCGGCGGCAAGTCGTCGCTGGCAGAGAAACTGAAGGTGTTGATGGAGGATGTCCCCATCTACTGCCTGAAGGGATCGCCGGTGCACGAGTCGCCTCTGGGCCTGTTCTCCTCAGAGGAAGACGGCAAGATTCTCGAGGAGGACTTCGGCATTCCGATGCGGTATCTCAATACGATTCCGTCACCGTGGGCCACCAAGCGTCTTAACGAATTCAACGGCGACATCACCAAGTTCCGCGTCGTGAAGGTGCGTCCGTCGGTGTTGCAGCAGATCGCGATTGCGAAGACCGAACCGGGCGACGAAAACAACCAGGACATCTCGTCGCTGGTCGGTAAGGTCGACATCCGCAAGCTCGAAGAATTTCCGCAGGACGATCCGGACGCCTACTCATACTCCGGCGGCCTCTGCCTGGCCAACCGCGGCCTGCTCGAATTCGTCGAAATGTTCAAGGCGCCGATCAAGGTGCTCCACCCGTTGCTGACCGCTACACAGGAAGGCAATTACAAGGGTACGGAAGGGTTCGGTGCGATTCCGTTCGACGGGATCGTGCTTGCCCACTCGAACGAAGCGGAGTGGCAGAGCTTCAAGGGCAATCGCAACAACGAAGCTTTCCTCGACCGTATCTATATCGTGAAGGTGCCGTACTGCCTGCGCGTGACCGACGAGGTGA
The DNA here is from genome assembly GCF_024704525.1 of Pandoraea commovens. NCBI lineage: Bacteria > Pseudomonadati > Pseudomonadota > Betaproteobacteria > Burkholderiales > Burkholderiaceae > Pandoraea > Pandoraea commovens. The sequence continues at coordinate 5,178,963 of NZ_CP102780.1, read as the reverse complement.
AGATTTACGAGAAGCTCGTAAAGAACAGCTCGCTTGCGAACGCCCCGCGCGCGCCGAACGTGCTCAAGATGCTTGCCCAGTTCGCGGTGCTCACGCGTCTGAAAGAGCCCGAGAATTCCAACATCTTCTCCAAGGTCCGTGTCTACGACGGTGAGAACCTCAAGGACATCGATCCGAAGGCCAAGTCGTATCAGGAGTACCGCGACTACGCCGGGGTGGACGAAGGGATGACGGGCATGTCGACGCGTTTCGCCTTCAAGGTGCTCTCGAAGGTCTTCAACTTCGATAACACGGAAGTCGCCGCGAACCCGGTGCACATGCTGTACGTGCTCGAACAGCAGATCGAGCGCGAACAGTATGCGGGAGAAGTCGAGAAGCGCTATCTCGCCTACATCAAGGAATATCTGACGGCACCGTTCGTCGAGTTCATCGGCAAGGAGATTCAGACCGCGTATCTGGAATCGTACTCGGAGTACGGTCAGAACATCTTCGATCGCTACGTGAACTTCGCGGACCTGTGGATTCAGGATCAGGAATATCGCGATCCGAACACCGGAGAAATTCTCGACCGCACCGCGCTCAACGACGAACTGGAGAAAGTCGAAAAGCCGGCCGGGATTACCAATCCGAAAGACTTCCGCAACGAGATCGTCAACTTCGTGCTGCGGGCGCGCGCCAACAACGCGGGCAAGAATCCGCTCTGGACGAGTTACGAAAAGCTGCGCGCGGTGATCGAGAAACGCATGTTCTCGACGACCGAGGATTTGCTGCCGGTGATCTCGTTCAACGCGAAGTCGTCCAAGGAGGATCAGGAAAAGCACGCCAACTTCGTCAACCGGATGGTGGAAAAGGGCTATACCCCGAAGCAGGTTCGCCTGCTTGTGGAATGGTATCTGCGCGTGCGCAAATCCTCGTAGCAACCAATCGGGGCCACTATGTCAGCAATCATCGACAGACGGCAAAACGGCAAGAACAAAAGCGCCATCAATCAGCAGCGTTTCATCAAACGCTATCGCGACCAGATTCGTCGTGCGGTTGCGAAAGCGGTGTCTGGGCGCAAGATCACCGATATCGATGGCAGCGGACAGGTCTCGATCCCGGTCAAGGACATTTCGGAGCCGTTGTTTCACCACGGACCCGGTGGGCGGCGGGAGATGATTCATCCCGGCAACCGCGAGTTCGTGGTGGGCGACAACTTCGAGCGTCCGCCATCGGGCGCAGGGGGCGGCGGCAGTCGCGCCAGCGACTCGGGAGAGGGCGAGGACGATTTCGTCTTCAACCTCTCGCGAGAGGAGTTCCTGAAATTCTTCTTCGAGGACATGGCGCTGCCGGACCTCGCGAAACGTCGGCTTGCCCAGATTCCGGAGTTTCGCAAGGTACGTGCGGGCTATTCCATCGACGGTACGCCGTCGAACCTCAACGTCATTCGCACGATGCGCAGCTCGCTGGGCCGGCGCATCGCGCTCACCGCGCCCTATCGCAAGCAGCTCCGTGAACTCGAAGCCGAGTACGCGGACATCGTCTCGCGCGAGGGAGATACATCGCCCAGAGCCCTGGCGCTCGCGCACGAAATCACGCATCTTCGTACGCGCGTCGAGGCGATTCCTTACATCGAAAAACTCGATCTGCGGTATTCGAACCGCGTCATGCAGCCGCGCCCGCAAGCGCAGGCCGTCATGTTCTGTCTGATGGACGTGTCCGGCTCGATGGACCAGAGCCGTAAGGACCTCGCCAAGCGCTTCTTCATGCTGCTGTATCTGTTCCTGCGGCATAACTACGAGCGCATCGATCTCGTGCTCATCCGTCACCACACCACGGCGAAGGAAGTGAACGAGGACGATTTCTTCTACGCGCGCGAGTCGGGCGGGACGGTGGTGTCCAGCGCACTCAAGCTGATGAACGAGGTCATCGCGGACCGGTATTCGCCGAGCGACTGGAACATCTACGGTGCGCAGGTCTCCGACGGCGATAACTGGGACGGCGACTCGCCGATCTGTCGCGACATCCTGATGCAGTCGATCATGCCGGCCGTGCAGTACTTCGCCTACGTGGAGGTAGCGAGCGCAGAACCGCAGAACCTGTGGAACGAGTACCTGTCGGTCAAGCAGCAGCACTCGAACTTCGCGATGCAACGCATCATGGAGGCGGCCGAAATCTATCCGGTGCTGCACGACTTGTTCAAGAAGAAGGCGGCCTGAGGGCCGTCTCCTAGCGTACCGATACCGGCCCGTGCCGGTACCGAAACGAGGGCGCGTCATGGCGTATATATCCACAGGGTCGGAATGGACGTTCGAGCTGATTCAGCGATACGAGCATGAGATCGCGCGTATCGCCGCCGGCTTCAAACTCGACACGTACCCGAATCAGATCGAGATCATCACCGCCGAGCAGATGCTCGACGCCTATGCGACCGTCGGCCTGCCCATCGGCTATCACCACTGGTCGTACGGCAAGCATTTCCTGTCCTCCGAGCGCGGCTACAAGCGCGGGCAGATGGGCCTGGCGTACGAGATCGTCATCAACTCGAACCCCTGCATCGCGTATCTGATGGAGGAGAACAGTATGACCATGCAGGCGCTGACCATCGCGCATGCCAGCTACGGTCATAACTCGTTCTTCAAGGGCAATTACCTGTTTCGCACGTGGACCAGCGCCGACGCCATCGTCGATTACCTGCTGTTCGCGCGCAACTACATCACCGAGTGCGAACAGCGTTACGGTGAGCAGTCAGTGGAGTTGCTGCTCGACTCCTGCCACGCCCTGATGAACTACGGCGTGGACCGGTACAAGCGGCCGAAGCGTTTGTCGCTCGCGCAGGAGCAGGCGCGACAAAAGGAGCGCGAGAATTATTTGCAGATGCAGATCAACGATCTGTGGCGCACGTTGCCCAATCACGCCCTGCATGACGACGATGAGGACGACGGACTCGATCCCTCCGAATCGGACGAGCCGCCGTTCCCGGGCGAGCCGCAGGAAAACCTGCTGTATTTCTTCGAGAAGAACGCCCCGAAGCTGGCGCCGTGGCAGCGCGAGATCGTGCGCATCGTACGCAAGCTCGCGCAGTACTTCTATCCGCAACGTCAGACCAAAGTCATGAACGAAGGCTGGGCGACGTTCTGGCACTACACGATCCTTCAGCAGCTCTACAAGGAGAAGCTCGTCAACGACGCCTTCATGATGGAGTTCCTGCACGCGCATACGAACGTCGTCTATCAGCCGTCGTTCGACAGCCCGTACTACAGCGGTCTGAATCCGTATGCGCTGGGCTTCGCGATGTTCCAGGACATCCGTCGCATGTGCGAGGAGCCAACCGACGAGGACCGTCTGTGGGCCCCGGATATCGCTGGCTCCGACTGGCTGACGACGCTCGACTTCGCCATGCGCAACTTCAAGGACGAGAGCTTCATTCAGCAGTTCCTCTCGCCCAAGGTGATTCGCGATCTGAAGTTGTTCTCTGTTCTCGACGACGATCGTGACAGCCGCTTGCGTGTGACGGCCATCCACAACGATTCGGGCTATCGCGAGATTCGCGAGATGCTGGCGCAGCAGTACAACCTCAGTCAGCTCGAACCGAATATTCAGGTGGCGCACGTCGATCTGCATGGCGACCGGTCGCTGACGTTGCGGCACGTGCAAAGCGAACGCAAACCGCTCGACGACAGCTTCGAAGAAGTGCTCAAGCACGTGGCGCGTCTGTGGGGCTTTACCGTGCGGCTGGAGACGGTGTTCGAAGACGGCCGCAGCGAAATGACGCACGAGACGAAGGTCGAGAAGCGGCGTCGCTACGCGCTGAGCGCCTGACGGGGGCGCGATGAAGATTCCGTTCGTCGCGCTCGATCACGTGGTGTTGCGGACCAACGATGTGGCACGCTTGCGGCACTTCTACATCGAGGTGCTGGGCTGCACGCTGGAAAAGGTGCAGGACGACATCGGACTGGTTCAGTTGCGTGCTGGCGACGCGTTGATCGATCTGGTCGACGTCGCAGGCAAGATCGGTCGTCAGGGCGGTGTCGCGCCCGGTCCGGAAGGACACAATCTCGATCACTTTTGTCTGCGCGTCGAACCGTTCGATGACGAAGCCATTCGCAAAGAACTTGCGTCGCACGGCGTGACTCTGGGGGACGTGGTGCAACGCTACGGTGCACACGGGGAAGGGCCGTCCTGCTATCTCAGCGATCCGGACGGCAACACCGTGGAACTCAAAGGACCGGCAACGTCGCCGCCGGTGGGCAAGCACTGATGTCGTTCGCCGCGCCAAACGTCACGCAGCGCACACCGCCAATCACGCCGCCATCTGCCCCATCACGCTCTGATCCCGCCCCTTGTGCTTCGCCTGATAAAGCGCCTTGTCCGCCTGGTCGAGCATCGTGCTGATCACGAGCGGCTCGCCCGGTTGCCATGAGGCAATGCCGACGCTGATGGTGATCGCCTCGCCCTCGTCGCGCGCGGCTTGTGGCAGCAGATCCGTACTCGCGCGCTTGACGGATTCGCGAATTCGGTCGGCCACACGTAACGCGGCGTGCTGGTCGATCTCAGGCAAGACCACCGCAAATTCCTCGCCTCCCAGACGAACGGCAAAGTCGCTCGGCAGTCGGATGCAATGCTGGATGGTCGTGGCGATGCGTTGCAGGACGGCGTCGCCGAACGGGTGTCCGTAGCGGTCGTTGACCTGCTTGAAGAAATCGATGTCGATCAGCAGAACGGACAGCGGAATCGCACGCTGTTGCACGCGTTCGGCGACGAGCCGGATGCGATTGTCGAAGTAACGGCGGTTATAGATGTGCGTGAGCGGATCGATGAAAACCTTCTCCACCAGATCCGTGTTGGTGAGCGCGAGCGATTGATACTGCCGTGTGATTTCCCACACCAGGGCGAGCGTGGCAACACCCGGCGACGCCAGCGCCAGCAAACGCGCCGCATACCATTGATACGACGCTTCGCTCGGTGCCGTAAGCGAGAGCAGCAACTGACACAGCGAGATCGAGACCACGACCCACACGAGCAGGAACAACTTGTGCGACAGGCGCGTGACGGCCGCGATACGCCACCACAGTGCCACGTAGGCGACGAAGAGGGCGGCGAGCGCGATCGTCTCGATGCCGACGCCGCCGGTCAGATGCGGCGTGACGAGCGTGCGTCCCGCGCCCACGATCGACAGCGAAACCGTCACCCAGATGATGAGGACCGTCGCGCCGTAACGCGCCGCCTCGGAGTAGCCGGGACGCGTGTGCGGGTCCATGCGCGTGCGAGAGTAGCTGCGCACGCTGAGCATCACATACGCGGCGAAGCTCGCTTCGGCAACGAGCCAGAGCCAGAAGGGCGCGCGGGTGACGTGTGCCGAGATGCCTGCCAACTGATTCGCGAGCAACACGCCTTCGGTAAACATGAACAGTCCGCGTAGCAGAAACGCGCATCCGAACTGCGCAAAATAGCGCTTACCGTTGTAGAGATATTGAACGCCTAGCAGACACGCCGTGGACAGATTGAGAATGCCGCCTGCCGAGACGAGAAAGAAGGTCAGCAAAGGATTGACTGTGCCTTCGAGCGTGCGCGCGAGGAATCCGGCAAGCGTGAGTGCGGCGCACGCAGCCAAAATGGTGGTCGCGGCGACGCGATTGCCCTGTTCGGTACGGCTGATGGTACTTTTCATAGTTGTTATTCGCCATTCAACGACCTCGTGCCCGCGCACGATCGCTTTCCTACCGTTCAATCACCGCGCCCGCAAACCGTCGCAAGATCGTTGCCTCGCGTTCCCGTTGCGTTTCCCCGATTTTGCGCTAAATGATTGAAAACTAAGATAAACCTTGGAGAATACACGAGTTTTTTCGAGTTGGCACTGGTTTCCGGGGAGGTACTCTAATTTCCCTTCGGAGACCAGATAACATGCGGATTCCGGACGGTCGGGACGTCGCTTGCCGCACCTGAATTCGCTCGCTTCGTGTCCCGGAAAATAAATCGCTGCGACACATCGATCCGCTGTGCGAAACATCGAAATTTCAGATTTCGGGACATTGAAAAACTGCATTCCCTTCGCAACTTTTCAATTCGCCGCAACGCCAGTGATGACGGTGGATTCGAGCGCACGCAATTAATAAGGACTGCGATTCATATGAGAAATGTATCGTGTAATTGCGTGTAAATACGCCGGATTCAAGACTAAAAACGTGCTACGGGTTGGCATCGACGCACTATCTGTACTAGAATAAAAAAAGCCAATCGCTGCGGTTGGCCCATAGAAACAAAAGCGTTGCCGGTGTTCCTCGTTGCGCCGGCGTCCGTTACATCACGCAATGAGTCTGTGCAGTAAAACTTTCGCGCGCTTTCAATAAGCGTGTATCGAGAGGCCCAGGCGCCCACGGCGTCGAAAGCTCGTCTCTCATGTCGCATTTCGCGACGCCTCGTTCGTCGCCGTTGTCTTTCACAGACCTTCGGATCGAACACACCACAATTCGCAAGGCAGCTAACAGTTGTCATGCTTGATTGACCGCGTTGTCACGTGGGGCGATAGCTATTGCCGCGCGCGCAGCGCTGCCAACCCATTCAAAGGGAGCATGAACGTGGCGAAGCAGTATCGCATTCTCTATCTGGCCGGCTTCGGACTGCTCGGTGTTGCCGCCGCAGTCACCGGTCTGGTGTATTGGCTGGGCGTTGATTCGCTCGTCAAGTACCGGGGCGACCTGATGTATTACACCCAGCAGCATCTCAAGCTCGTGGCCATTTCGATGACATTGGCCATTCTGGTCGGCGTGCCTGCGGGCGTGCTGATCTCGCGTCCGATATTCGCGAAACACGCCGAGCGCGCGGTGCAGATCTTCAATATCGGCAATACGCTGCCGTCACTCGCCGTGCTGGCGTTGTCGATGGCGGTGCTCGGTATCGGCGACCGCCCGGCCATTCTGGCGTTGTGGCTGGCTTCGTTGCTGCCCATCGTGCGTAACGCGTACGAAGGCCTTCGGCAGGTGCCGCCCGCATTGCGGGAGTCGGCGCGCGGCATGGGCATGACGCCGGCGCAAGTGCTGTTTCGCGTCGACCTGCCCAACGCCATGCCGGTCATTATCGGCGGCGTTCGCACCGCGCTCGCAATCAACGTCGGCACTGCGCCGCTCGCTTTCCTGATCGGCGCGGACAGTCTGGGACAACTGATCTTCCCCGGCATTTATCTGAACGACCAGACCAAGCTGCTGCTCGGCGCGGCCGGCACTGCGCTGCTTGCGCTGGTGCTCGACGGCATCGTCGCCTTCGCCAGCGGGCTCTGGTTCGCGCGACACGGCACGCCGGCGCGCTGAAACATAGGAGACCCCTACGTATGCAAGTTTCGTTTTCTCGTACGCTCGCAGCGAGCGCGCTTCGTCTTCTGAGCGTCGTTGCCGTCGCGCTGGGTGTGATCGCGACGAGCGCTACCGCGCAGGCCGCCTCGCTCACCATCGGCGGCAAGAACTTTACCGAACAGTTGATTCTCTCGGAGATGACGGCGCAGTACCTGCGCAGCAAAGGGTATGACGTCGAACTGAAGAACGGCCTCGGCAGTGTGGTGATGCGCCAAGGCATGGAGAGCAATCAGCTCGACGTGGTCTGGGAGTACACCGGTACCTCGCTGATCGTCTACAACAAGGTCACGGAGAAGCTCGATCCGCAACAGACTTACGAGCGGGTCAAGGAACTCGACGGCAAGATCGGTCTCGTCTGGCTGAATCCCGCTGCGCTGAACAACACGTATGCGTTCGCCATGCCGGGCAAGATGGCGCGTGACGAAGGCATCGAGACGGTGTCTCAGCTCATCGAAAAATTCCGTACGAATCCGGACATGCAGTTCGCGTTCGACATGGAGTTCGTCGGTCGTTCGGACGGTCTGGAGCCGATGGAGCAACTCTACGATTTCCATCTCGCACGCCGCAACATCAAGCAGATGGACCCGGGCCTCGTCTACACCGCGCTCAGGAACGAGCAGATCGACGCCGGTCTCGTCTACACCAGCGATGGTCGCAACAAGGGCTTCGATCTGAAGGTGTTGGCCGACGACAAGGGCTTCTTCCCGGCTTACGCGGCCACGCCCGTGGTGCGCAAGGAAGTACTCGATGCAAACCCGAAGCTCGCCGACGAACTCAACGCGCTCTCCGCGAAGATCAACGACGAAAACATGCGCGACATGAACGCCAAGGTCGATATCGACCATCGTGCGGTGTCGCGTGTGGCGAGCGACTTCCTCAAGCAGGAAGGGTTGGTGCAGTAAGCGCGCATTGCGCGTTGCTGCTCCCGATAGTTACCGATTGAGGAGTCCCATGATTGAATTTTTGACGCACAACTGGCACCGCATCCTGACCCTCACCGGTCAGCATGCGTGGCTGGTGGCAGCCTCGGTTGGCGCGGCCATTGTGGTCGGCGTGCCGCTGGGCGTGCTGGTCACGCGTTTTCGCTGGCTGTCCGGCGCCGTGCTGGGTCTGGCGACGGTCGTGCTCACGATCCCGTCGATTGCCCTGTTCGGCCTGATGATCCCCGCACTGTCCGTCTACGGCATGGGGATCGGCCCTGCGCCTGCGGTAGCCGCCGTCTTCCTGTATTCGCTGCTGCCGATCATGCGCAACACGAGCCTCGCGCTGCGTCAGATCGATCCGAGCATTCGCGAAGCGGGGATTGGTATTGGCATGACGTTCTGGCAGCGTCTGCGCCTGGTTGAATTGCCGCTGGCCGTGCCGGTGGTGCTGGGTGGCGTGCGTACTGCCGTCGTGATGAATATTGGCGTGATGGCCATTGGTGCCATCGTCGGGGCCGGCGGTCTCGGGGTGTTGATCACCCAGGGGATCAGCCAGAGCGATACCCGACAGCTTGTCGTGGGTGCGGTCATGGTGAGTTTGCTCGCCATCGTCGCCGACACCCTGTTGCACCGCCTGCAGCGCGTGCTGACACCGAAAGGAATCCGAACCGTATGATCAAACTCGATAATCTCACCAAAAGCTTCGTCCAGAAGGACGGTACGCGTGTGACCGCCGTGAATTCGGTCAGCCTCGAAGTGCCGCCGGGCGAAATCTGCGTCTTCCTCGGCCCGTCGGGCTGTGGCAAGACGACCACGCTCAAGATGATCAACCGGTTGATCAAACCGACCTCCGGGCACATCCTGCTCAACGGCGAAGACACTGGCAAGATCAACGAAATCGAATTGCGCCGCCACATCGGCTACGTGATCCAGCAGATCGGTCTGTTCCCGAACATGACCATCGAGGAGAACATTACTGTGGTGCCGCGTCTGCTCGGTTGGGACAAGAAGCGCTGCCGCGAGCGTGCCACCGAACTGATGGCTATGGTCGCACTCGATCCGAAGCGTTACCTGTCGCGCTATCCGCGCGAACTCTCGGGTGGTCAGCAGCAACGTATCGGCGTGATCCGCGCGCTGGCGGCAGATCCGCCCGTGCTGCTGATGGACGAGCCGTTCGGCGCTGTCGATCCGATCAACCGCGAATCGATCCAGAACGAGTTTTTGCAGATGCAGCGTCAGTTGGGTAAGACCGTCATCATGGTCAGTCACGATATCGACGAGGCGATCAAGCTGGCGGACCGCATCGCGATCTTCCGTCAGGGGAGTCTCGTGCAGTACGCGCAACCGGATGCGCTGCTGGCGCGACCGGTCGACGAATTCGTCGCAAGCTTCGTGGGACATGACCGAATTCTCAAGCGCCTGCTGCTTGTGCGCGCCGAAGACGCCGCCACGCCGCAACCGACTGTCAAGCCGCAGACGACGCTGGCCGAGGCCTACGGCATGATGGACGAACTCGATACGCGTTCGCTCGTAGTCGTCGACGAGAGCGCGCGTGCATTGGGTTACATTGCACGTCGGGATACGCGGCACGCACAGGGCACGTGTGGCGAGCGCGTGCGGGACTTCAAGGCGTCGGCAGTGGCGGGCGACAACCTGCGGGTGCTGCTCTCGCGCATGTACGAACACAATTTGGCATCACTGCCGGTGCTGGGCGACGACAATCAGTACCTCGGCGAGGTGACGCAAGACTCCATCGCCGACTATCTGAGTTCGGGCAAGTCGCGCGGCAACGGTGGCGGTTCGATCATTACGCCGTCGCTGCCGGGCGCGCCCAATGTGGTGGCAAGCGTGCCATTCGGCGCTTCGATGTAAGCGCAGCCCACGGTGCGATGTCGCTGAATGTCCCTGAATATGGGGACGGTGCATGAGTTTCGGGGGCGGACGGGAGCGACCGCCTCTTGACGTATTCAAGGATGACGGCCCAGGTGGCCGTCATTTTTGCGTTTGACGGTCGCGCGTTTCGCTCAAGGCGAGGGCGATGCCGACAAATCGACAAACGGCACCATTGGACTGGCAAAGAAAACAGCAAGACAAGGAGTAGCAGGATGACGTGGGAAGCAGTGATGGCGTGGTTCGAAAATGCGCCGTGGGCGCGCATGGCCGGATCGTTGGCGATGCTGATTGCAGCGGCCGCGCTGGTGCAGGCGGTGGCGCAGTTCGTGATCGTGCGGATCGTACGCATCGTGGTGCAGAGAACGGCGAATCGTTGGGACGATGCGTTGCTCGCGCATCGCGTCTTCCACCGGGCGGCGCGCATTCTGCCGTACCTCGTCATTCAGTTCGGCATCGAGTGGGTGCCGGATCTACCGGCGAAGGCGGTGATCGTCATCAGCAATGTGGCCCTCGCCACGACGCTGCTCTACGCAACGCTCGCTATCGTGGGCATTCTCGACGCCGCACAGACCGTCTACGCGATGTCGGAACACGCACGCACGCGCTCGATCAAGGGGTACGTCCAGCTCGGCAAGATCGCGCTTTACGTGGTGGCGTCGATTGGTATCGTCGCAACGATCGTCGACCGTTCGCCGTGGCTACTGCTTTCCGGCCTGGGCGCGATGTCGGCAGTGCTGTTGCTGGTATTCAAGGACACGATCATGTCGTTCGTCGCCAGCGTGCAACTCACGTCGAACGACATGCTGCGCGTGGGCGACTGGATCGAGATGCCGCAGGTCGGGGCCGATGGCGACGTGGTGGATATCGCGTTGCATACGGTGAAGGTGCAGAACTGGGACAAGACGATCACGACGATTCCGACGTGGCGTCTGATTTCGGAGAGCTTCCGTAACTGGCGCGGCATGCAGCAGTCGGGCGGGCGCCGTATCAAGCGCACGCTGTGTATCGACGCTGGCAGCGTCGGATTCCTGAACGCCGACGAGATCGCGCATTTATCCCAGGTGCATCTGCTGGGCGGCTATCTGTCGGAAAAACAGCGTTCGATAGCGGATGCCAATGCGGCGCTCGGTGTCGCGGCGGGCGTGCTGGCGAACACACGGCGTCTGACGAACATCGGCACGTTTCGCGCGTATGCGCTGGCGTATTTGAAGGCGCATCCGAACATCCACCAGGGCATGACATGCATGGTGCGCTCGCTCCAGCCGTCGGCAACGGGCATTCCGATCGAACTGTACTGCTTCACGAACACGATCGTGTGGGCGGAGTACGAGCGTGTGCAGGGCGACGTCTTCGACCATCTGCTGGCCATCCTCCCCGAGTTCGGCCTGCGCATGTACCAGAACCCCGCCGGTGCAGATCTGATGCGCTGGGGGCAGCGCGACGCCTAATCGCATTGCCGTGCGCAGGCTTCAGGAAAATTCCGGAAAGCTTTGGCATCTGTTTACTTCGATGTGTCGCGCTGCGACGATATCCACGAATCCACGCAAGAGGGATGACGGGGTAATGATTTGGAGTGAGAGATGAACGACGACTATACGATTGAAGTAGTGTGGTATCCCAATGCTGACGCACGGCCTGAGGACTTTTGTGTCGACGACACGGAGGATGAGCTGATTCAACTGCGGCGCTTCCCCAACGACGCGGATCCCGCAGAGGAGTAAATGTGCTGAAACGAGGTGAGATTTGGATCGCACGTTTCGATCCGGCAATCGGATGTGAAATGGGGAAGACGCGTCCGTGTGTCATTTTGTCGCCTTCGCCGATGAATAAGCACACGCAAACCGTGATCGTGGCACCGCTCACATCGTCGGACGCCTCTCGATTCAGTGTCTCCACGACATATGGCGGACGGCAGGGCGCGATGCAGTTAAGCCATCTTAGATCGATGGATAGGCAGCGATTAGTTCGACATTCGGGGGCACTGGATCGGCACGCGTTGAGACGTGCCATGGCACGCCTGCGGAGCGTTTTCTCTGAGGAGGTTGGCGAAGCTGGCGATTGATCCATCGCCGTGACGCAAGTTGCAACAAAAGAAAAGGGCTCCCGAAGGAGCCCTCATTCTTTAAGCGTTCGCGCAAGGATGTTACGGGTGCCATGAATGCTTCGTGTACCCTAAATCACACCCTAAATTGCGCCTTAAACCGCCGACTCGTCCAACGTCGGATAGTCGACGTAACCTCGTGCGTCGCCACCATAGAGCGTGTCGCGATTCAGGGCGTTGAACGGGCCGCCGCGCTTGAGGCGTTCGACCAGATCCGGGTTCGCGATGAACGGCTTGCCGAAGGCGATCAGATCCGCGAGGTTTTCTTTGCGGGCCTTGAGCGCCAGTGCGAGGTCATAGCCGTTGTTCGCCATGAACGTGCCCTTGAAGAGGCGGTGCAGCTTCTGAAGGTCGAAGCCGCCTTCCACTTCACGCGGACCACCCGTTGCGCCTTCGACGACGTGCAGATACACGAGGCCAAAACGGTTGAGTTGCTCGACGGCATACGTGAAGACCGGTTCCGGATTGCTGTCGCCGCAATCGTTCGCCGGGCTGATCGGCGAGAGGCGAATGCCCACGCGATCGGCGCCCCAGACGTCGACAACTGCTTGCGTGACTTCCAGCACGATGCGCACGCGGTTCTCGATGCTGCCGCCGTACTGGTCGGTGCGATGGTTCGTCTTGTCGCGCATGAACTGGTCGAGCAGATAACCGTTCGCCGCGTGAATTTCAACGCCATCGAAACCGGCGCGCTTCGCGCACTCAGCTGCATGACGATACTGTTCGATGATGCCCGGGATCTCGGACGTCTCCAGCGCGCGCGGCACCGGATGCGGCTCGAAGCCATGCTCAGTGAACGCCTGACCGGCCGGTTGAATCGCCGACGGTGCGACCGGCAGTGCGCCCTCAGGTTGCAGCGACGGGTGCGAGATGCGGCCTACGTGCCAGAGTTGGCAGAAGATCTTGCCGCCCTTGGCGTGCAGCGCGTCCGTGACCTGCTTCCAGCCAGCGACTTGTTCATCGGTGTAAATGCCCGGCGTAAAGGCGTAGCCCTTGCCTTGCTGCGAGATGTTGGTGGCTTCGCTGATGATGAGCCCGGCCGATGCGCGCTGCGCGTAGTACTCGGCGACCATCGGGCCCGGCACGTCGCCCTGGCTGGCGCGGCTGCGCGTGAGGGGGGCCATGACGATGCGGTTGCTCAGTTCGAGGGGGCCGAGCTTGTACGACGAAAACAGGTCGGTATCGAGCGCGGCGAGTGGGGTGTGTTGCGAGTCCGTCATTGCTGAAGGTCCTGTGAAAGTGGGGGTTGCTGTGCTGCACAAAACTCGCACAGGTTACGGCAATTTTCTTGGCCTTGCTGACGACGAAATCGTCGCAACGGCCAACGTGCCGCAAATAAGAAACTCGCCGGTCTTCCTGCACCAAAACAGGGAGACGCGGCGAGTTGTCGGGGTATTTCGATGCAGGCGAGTTTTCGACCGATTCGTCGTAAATTTCGCGACTAACGGGCCGAAAACACGCTGGAATCAGCCGATTCAGGCATTCGCGGCCACCGGACGCTTCGGCGCATGCGGGGCGATGCGCAACACCATGAACGCGCCGATGATGCACACGCCGCCCGACAGCATCGAGGCCATCGTGTAATTGCCGAGCGTTGCACGCAGCGAACCGGCGACCAGTGCTGCCGTTGCAGCGCCTAGCTGATGGCCCGCCACGATCCAGCCGAAAACGATCGGAGCCATCGTCTTGCCGAACACGTCGGTCGTCAGACGCACCGTCGGCGGCACCGTCGCGATCCAATCCAGACCGTAGAACAGCGCGAAGAGCGGAATGCCGAAGAAATCGAAGCCGAAAGCGTAAGGCAGATAGATCAGCGACAGACCGCGCAGTCCGTAGTACCAGAACAGCAGCACACGGCTGTTGTAGCGGTCAGAGAGCCAGCCCGACGCCGTGGTGCCGATAAGGTCGAGAATGCCCATCGCGGCCAGAATGCCCGCGCCCTTCACCTCGGAGATGCCATAGTCGCCACACATCGCGATGAAGTGTGTGCCGATGTAACCGTTCGTGCTCGCGCCACAGATGAAGAAGCTGAAGAACAGCAGCCAGAAATCACGCTTGCCAGCCGCCATACGCAGTGCCGAGAGCGCCGCCGTGAGCGGATTGCCTTGCGTAAGTTGCACGTCGGGGGCGTCTTCCGGTGCGCCGACCGGGCGCAGGCCGACCGATCCCGGACGCTCCGGCACAAGGATTGCGACAAGCGGCAGAACGATAGCCGCCACCGCTGCCACGATCAGGACCACCGGCCGCCAGCCGTAGTTTTCCGTGATCGCGGCCATGATCGGCAGAAACACCATCTGTCCGGTCGCCGAGCTGGCTGTAAGAATGCCCATCGCCAGACCGCGATGCGTGTGGAACCAGCGGTTCGAGACCGTGGCCGCGAGCGTCACGGCCGCGACGCCGGTGCCACCGCCCACCATCACGCCCCAAATCAGCACCATCTGCCAGGGTGCAGTCATTAGCGACGAGAGCGCCGTGCCCGATGCGAGCAGCAGCAGGGCAACCATGACCGTGGGACGAATGCCGAAGCGCTGCATGGCGGCCGCCGCGAACGGTCCGGTCAGGCCGTACAAGGCCAGATTGACGGAGATCGCCAGCGAAATCGTGGCGCGGCTCCAGCCGAAGTCGTGTTCGAGCGGCACCATCATGACGCTGGGCGTCGCGCGAATGCCCGCCGAAGCGAGCAGGACCAGGAAAATCACGCCGACGACGATCCACCCGTAGTGGAAGCGCCCGTCGATGCGCCTTGCAAGTGCAGCCTTCATGGCGGAGATCCTTGCTGCGGTTCGGTCTTTGCCGTTTTAAGGGGCTTAAGCGGTTTTAAAAGCCGAACCGGGAACGTTTGCGGGAACCGCACGGTCTACGTTCATCGATAGACTTGTGACTGAGCGGTAACATGAGGTTGCCATGTTATGAACCGATCGGTAACATGTCAAGTATTCCTTTTTGACGGCAGGGCTTTTGCAACGCCCGCGTCAATGGCAAACCACAGTTCAGGGAGCGCCGGATCATGGCCAAATCGTCAACATCTTCCGTGCCCGTCGAGGTTGTCTCGCCGACCGGTGGGGCAGACGCGATGAAAGCGGGCACCGATGTCGTCGCCGAAACCGCGGGCGAAAGCGTAAGCGCGACGTCCAATGCGGCCCCCGCGACGGCCCGCCGCCGCAGTGCTGCGTCTCGTGCGGCCAAGCCGGGGCGGCACGTCACGCCCGCGCCGATTGCGCAGCAGCACCTGCTCGACGCGGCCGTCGAGTTGTTCCATACAGAGGGGGTGCGCGCCGTGGGCGTGGACGCCGTCGTCAAGCGCGCGGGCGTCAACAAGATGAGCCTGTATCGCCAGTTCGCGTCGAAGGACGATCTGATTCTGGCGTATCTCGATCATATGCAGACGGCGAGTCTTGCGCGCATCGACGAGAGCATCGCGAAGCGCCCGGGCGAACCGCGTGCGCAGATGTTGCAGATTTTCGTGGATCTGGCCCAGCGGGCGAGCCGTCCCGGCTATCGCGGGTGCCCGTTCGTCAACGTGGCGGCGGAATTCCCCGATCCGGACCACGCGGCGCGTCATTCGGTCGTGAATTACAAGGCGGAAGTGGTGAAGCGTTTCACCGCGCTGGTGACAGCAGCCGGTCTCGAGGAACCGGCACCGCTGGTCGATGCGCTGTCGCTGATTCTCGAAGGCGCGTATGCCGCGAGCCAGACCTTTGGGCCGGGCTCGGCACCGCTGCGTATCTTGCCGACGGTGGCGCGTCAGATCATCGACGCGGGCATGGCGGGAGAGCTGAGCGCCACGTAACCACGGTGGCTAACGTCGAGGATATGACGGCGGGCGGCGAACGACGGTCGCGGACACGCGCCGACCGTCGTCACAATGCCGAAGACCTCAGGCCGCCAGACGCTGCATCGCGACCGCAGCGGTGCCGCGCGTCATCGGGGCATTCGCCCCATCTGACGTCGCTGCACCGTTCATGCCGCCGTTCATGCGGAAAGCGGCCACCGCCTGATCGAGCGCACGCGCCTGATCTTCCATGGACGCCGCCGCTGCGGCCGCCTGCTCCACGAGCGCAGCGTTCTGCTGCGTGACTTCATCCATCTGCGTCACGGCACGGCCGACTTGCTCGATGCCGTGACTCTGCTCTTCCGACGCCGCCGAGATCTCTCCCATGATGTCGGTGACGCGTCGCACCGCCTGCACGACGTCGTGCATCGTCTGGCCCGCCTGCGCCACGAGCACCGAGCCGTCCTGCACGCGGCCGTTCGACGACTCGATCAGTTCCTTGATTTCCTTCGCGGCGGCAGCGCTGCGCTGGGCCAGCGTGCGCACCTCGCCCGCGACGACGGCGAAGCCGCGTCCCTGCTCACCGGCGCGTGCCGCTTCCACCGCCGCGTTCAGCGCAAGAATGTTCGTCTGGAAGGCAATGCCGTCGATCACGCTGATGATGTCGACCACTTTGCCCGAGCTTTGCGAGATGCCTTCCATCGTGGCCACCACCTGATCCACGACCTGTCCGCCGCGCACCGCGATGGCCGACGCGTTCTCCGCGAGTTGACTCGCCTGACGCGCGTTGTCGGCGTTCTGACGCACGGTCGACGTCAGTTGCTCCATCGACGATGCCGTCTCCTCCAGCGCGGCCGCCTGCTGTTCCGTGCGCGCCGACAGGTCGGTGTTGCCTTCGGCGATCTCGCGCGCGGCAAGCGTGATGGCGCTGGTGCCGCCGCGAATGCGTCCGATCATTTGTTGAAGATTGCCCTGCATGCGCTGCATCGCGTGGAGCAGGCTGGCGCCGTCGCCCTGACGCAGACGGACTTGCGTGAGCAGATCGCCGTCGGCAATGCGCGTGGCGATATCCGTCGCGTACTCCGGCTCGCCGCCAAGACTTTGCTGGACGTTACGGATGATGAGCAGCATGACGCCCGACACCGCCAGACCGATGACGGCGAGCATGGCCCCCCAGCGCAGCAGCGCGCCGACGAAGGCAGCATTGATGTCGTCGACGTAGACGCCGGTCGTCAGATACCAGTCCCAGGGCTGATACACGCCCACGCGGCTGATCTTTTCGACGGGTTTGTCCGAGCCGGGCTTGGGCCAGAGATATGAGACGAACGGGTCGTTGGTGCGTGCGGCAGCGACGATGTCCGAAAACATGAGCTTGCCCGACGGATCGCGGAACTGGCTCATGTCGCGGCCTTCGAGCTTCGGATTGACCGCGTTCAGCACGATCACGCGCTGCGAGTTCAAGATACCGAAATAGTTTTCGCCGTCGTAGCGGATCGCGCCGATTTGCTCGCGGGCGGCCTTTTGTGCGTCCGCGACGCTCATTTCCCCGCGCTCGGCGCGTGCGGCGTAGTGCTTGGCCAGACTCAGTCCGGCATCGACCACGTGGGTCAGGCCCGCCCGGCGCTCGGCGAGCATGGTGTCGCGCTGCGCCCATGCGCCCCAGATCGCCATCGCCAGCAGGCTGACCCACATCAACGCGACGGCAGACCACAACTTCGCTTTCAGACTCAATCGCTGCATTACTTTGTCATCCCCACTGATTCCGCTTTGGTGTTGCACACGCGGTGGCCGTACGTGACGGGGGTTCCCATCCGTGCAGTCCGACTATCGACATTTTTGATCGGTTGTCGGCACCCTCGGAAGAAGGTGCGGACCGAACGTGTGCTAACGGCAGTCCTGGCGAGGACTTGAGCTTTGCGAGCGCACGCGAAGGCTTGCGCACCCTTGCAGCGAGTGACGATCGGCTGTGTTAGCCGGGTCAGCCGTGTCAGCCGTGAATTACGACCATCAGGCCACGCGCGACCGACTTGCCGACGTTACGGATCGCGTGGGCGCGGTCGGCGGGGTAGCGGGCCGTCTCGCCCGGTTTGGCGCGGCGCGCGACGTGTTCGACCTCGATGTCGACCTGCCCGTCGAACACGGTGAAGTGCTCGCGCGTGCCCGGATCGTGCGGCTCGGAGACGAGCGCCGCGCCGGGTTGTAGCGTCAGTTCGTACCACTCGAATTTGCCCGCCAGCTCCATCGGCCCGAGGATCTTCAACTGATAGGCCTGTTCGGCACCCGCGAGCGTCGGCGTCTCATGTTTGCCGAAAATGCGCACCGGTTCCGGGTCGCCGGACGGCGCACCCAGCAACTGGTCCAGACGCACGCCCAGTGCGTTGGCGAGCCGCCAGGCCACGGCGATGGTCGGATTGGCCTTGTCGCGCTCGATCTGGGAGAGCATCGACTTGGAGACGCCGGACGCGCGCGAGAGCGTCTCCAGCGTCATGCCACGATCCTTGCGCAGTTGCTGAATCATGTCGCCGACGGGCGGCGGGGCGATCGGAGACGCCGCAGAGGCTGCGGGAGTACTTGCCATATGAATTCCGGGATATTAGAATTTTTCAATATATTGAAACTAGTTCAATATAAAGTATAGTTTCCGATAAGTTGGATGCCGTGATGGCTGCATGGTAGCAGAGCGGGTTCGCCCTGCACCGCTGAAACCGCTGGACGCATAGGAGATGCGCACGATGACCGCACAAACCCAGGAAGCCCGCGAGGGCTTCTACCGTCAACTGACCGAACGACTCGAAGACACGCGCCGTCAGGGCCTTTTCAAGCAGGAACGCGTGCTCATGTCGCGGCAGGGGCCGGAGGTCATGTGCGACGACGGGCAGACGCGTATCAACCTGTGCGCAAACAACTATCTGGGGCTCTCTGGCAGCGAATCGCTCGTCAAAGCGGGGCAGAAGGCACTGGAAGACTTCGGCTTCGGTCTGTCGTCGGTGCGCTTCATCTGTGGCACGCAAGGCCCGCATAAGGAACTCGAAGCCCGCATCGCCGCCTTCCTCGGCACGGAAGACGCGATCCTCTACGCTGCGGCGTTCGACGCCAACGGCGGCGTGTTCGAACCGCTCTTCGACGAGCAGGACGCCATCATCTCCGACGCCCTGAACCACGCCTCGATCATCGACGGCGTGCGGCTTTGCAAGGCGCAGCGTCTGCGCTACGCCCACAACGACATGGACGACCTGGAGCGCCAGTTGCAGGCCGCGGCCGGGGCGCGTCACCGGATCATCGTCACGGACGGTGTGTTTTCGATGGACGGCACGATTGCGCAACTCGACCGCATCGTGGCGCTGGCCGAGCAGTACGGCGCGCTCATCATGATCGACGAGTGTCACGCGTCCGGCTTCATGGGGCCGACGGGACGCGGCACGCACGAGCACCACGGCGTGCTGGGCAAGATCGACATCATCACCGGCACGCTGGGCAAGGCGCTCGGCGGGGCGATGGGGGGCTTCACGGCGGGACGTCGCGAAGTGATCGAGACACTGCGCCAGCGCTCGCGCCCGTATCTCTTCTCCAACAGCCTCGCACCGGCCATTGTCGGGACGTCGCTGGCGGTTTTCGACGAACTCGAACACTCGTCGTCGCGCCGCGAACAACTCCATGCGAACACGGCGTTTTTCCGTCAGGAAGTGGCGGCGCTGGGCTTCACGATCAAGCCGGGCACGCATCCGATCGTCCCCGTCATGCTGTTCGACGCCACGCTCGCCCAGAACTTCGCGCAGCGTCTGTATGAACTGGGTGTGATTGCCACGGGCTTCTTCTACCCGGTGGTGCCGCAAGGTCAGGCGCGTGTGCGCGTGCAGCTTTCGGCGGCGCATACCCGCGAACACCTCACCCGTGCGCTGGCGGCGTTCGCTCAGGCCGGTAACGAACTCGGCATTCTCAAGCAAGGTTGAACATGGAACGAATTCTCATCATTGGCGCCAACGGGCAGATAGGCAGCGAACTCGTCGAAGGGCTGGCCGCGCAGTATGGCAACGAGAATGTCGTTGCCACCGACATCGCCCCGGGGCCGTCGCGTCATCCGGTGCATTACGAAACGCTCGACGTACTCGATGCGGCGCGTCTGAGCGCGTTGGTCGAGCGCTTCGGCATCACCCAGATCTTCCATCTGGCGGCGCTGCTCTCGGCTACAGGCGAAACCCGTCCGCTGCAAGCCTGGACGCTCAACATGAATGGCCTGCTCAACGTGCTCGAACTGGCGCGTGAGCATCAGAGCAAGGGGAAGAATCTGCGCGTGTTCTGGCCGTCGTCGATTGCGGCGTTCGGGCCGCACACACCGGCGGTGGAAACCCCGCAGCTCGCCATCATGGATCCGACCACGATGTATGGCATCAGCAAGCAGGCGGGCGAGCGGCTGTGCGAGTACTACTTCACGAAGTTCGGGGTGGACGTGCGCAGCCTGCGCTATCCGGGCGTGATCAGCTTCAAGACGCCGCCCGGCGGCGGTACGACCGATTACGCCATCGACATCTTCCAGGCGGCCCGCCGTGGCGAGACGTACACGTGCTTCCTGAAGGAGGACGCCACGCTGCCGATGATCCATATGCCGGATGCCGTGCGCGCTACGCTGGAACTCATGAATGCCGACGCCTCGCGCCTGCGCGTGCGTTCGTCGTACAACGTGGCTGGGGTGAGTTTCGACCCGAAGACGCTCGCGGCTGCGATTGCACGTCGCGTGCCGGGGTTCACGGTGAAGTACGCGCCGGACTTCCGTCAGGCGATTGCCGAGACGTGGCCGCACACGCTCGACGACACGCATGCCCGCTACGACTGGGGCTGGAAGCCTGCCTTCGATCTGGACGCCATGGTGGACGACATGCTCGCCAACGTGCCGCTCGACTGGCACGCGCCTGCGTTGGGAAACGCGGCCTGAACGAGAGCGAGGCCGACGGGGCAGGCGTCTGAGAGATGACGCCGGCCCGACCGCGATGTCGTGACGCCGCGATGCTTACTTCGGGTGATGCACCGCGTAGTAAGCGAGCGCGGCGAGTACTGCACACGTCACGGCGAACACGCGACGGCGCCAGCGGTAGGCGGGGGTGAAGCTGATGGCGCGTGCGCGGCCTTCTTCTTTGGAGTGGTAGTAGCTCATATTGCACCTTCTCGTATCTGGTACACGGTCTTCGCCGCAAAGAGAACCTGCTCCAGCCCTTGTCTATGCGCCCCCCGGCACACGACACGCAGGTTCTGAGTCGATTATGCGACCGCACAAAAACGACCGCTAATCAGTATCTATACCGATAGGTGTGGCCTTTTTGACACGGTCTCCCGTCGGCCGATTCGTTTCGACGAAGACCTCGAAAGCGGCTGAGCGCGCCGGTTTCGTCCCTTTTGCGTCCCTTTCCCCGCCTTGATCGTCAATCGCCACGGCCTGCTGGCCGAGGTTCCCCCCTGCCGGTGCCGGGGCATTGGCTCGACGAACGTATCTCTCGAAAATCGAGGTACGCAAAGAATCCACATTTCCCCGCTTGCGCCCCGCGAGGCGCGCTGAAACAATGCCTGAAAACGGTGGCCACGCCGATGGCCACTTCCAACTCGTCGTTGCGATCACGCCTGGGGAGGGTCGTGCCATGACGTCGAACACGCGCCGCACCATCGTTTGCGGCCCCGGCGGTAGTGTCTTCGGACGCACCGTTTTAGTCGCTGCTGCTAGTGTTGCTGCTGGCCTCGCCAGTCTTTTTGCGGTGAGCGTCCATGCGCAGGAAGCCATGCTGCGCGCCAACAATCAGGTCTGGTTCGGTGTCGGTGCCCAGCGCCTGAACTACTGGGAAACCATCGCCCCCGGCAAAAGCGACTCCGAGAGCGGAACGACCGCAGCCTTTGCGTTGACGGCGTCCACGCAGCGGCAGTTGTTCGGCATCTCGAATCTGTACTTCGGCGCTCAGGTGCGGGTGGCTCACGGCAACGTGAACTACGGTGGCTATTTACAGGACGTCGCCGGTCGCGTGATCCAGTCGAATTACGGGATGACCACGCGCTCGACGGCCACGGATGTCACCCTTAAGGCCGGTAAGGCCATTCCGTTCCATCTCGGGACGTGGAATGCGCAGGTCATTCCGTACGTCAGCTACAGCTATCGCGATTGGATTCGCGACAGCAGCCGCGATCCTTACGGTTTCTATGAGCGCTACCGTCATCACGTGGTCGGGGGCGGCCTCATGGGACAACTGGAGCTGACGTCGAAGCTCGTCGCGACGGCGGACATTCGCGCTGGCGCGATGGTCGGCTCGTCGATGACGCTCGCTGGCTCGCAGAACACCTTCAATCTCGGCAACAAACCGGTCGTGGTGGCGGGCTTAGGACTGGATTACGCAGTGGCGCGCAACTTCCACGTGAATGCGACCTACGAGTGGTCGCGTTTCCAGTACGGACGTTCCAGCGTCACGCAAGTCAGCCCCGGCGTGAATGCCTACGAGCCCGACTCGAAGACGATCAACCAGACATGGATGATCGGCGCAGGCTACGCATTCTGAGCCGAACGGGCGGTCACGAAAGCGACAGCAGAAACAACAACGCCGCGCGGTCGATCGACTCGCGCGGCGTTGTTTTGTCCGCTTCGGATTCAGCAGACGGCGCTCAGGTCGCGCCTTCCACGTCCTCAAGACTGAACGTTTCCGTGTGGTCGTTGTACGAGAAGATCTCGGCGTAACGACCCCAGTTGATCGCGGTGTCGAGCGTTTCCTGTGCGAGATCGTCCGACATCGAATCTTCCAGCTCCTGTTCGAAACGCACGCGCGGTGCGCGCTGTCCGCGACGCTCCTGCAACACAGCACGAATCTTCGCGGCGAGCGGCACGTGGCGCAGCAGGTGCTCGGCGAACAACACCTTGCGCTCCTGCGTGCTGACGTCCACGAATCGCTTGCCTGCCGCCGTGAGCAGAATGTCGCCTTCCTTGAGTTCGGCGAAGCCCAACTGATCGAGAATTTCGGCGACGGGGAAGAGATCGTCGACCTCCAGCAGCAGCGTCTGCGCAATATCGGGCAAGTCGGCACGTCCGTTGTACGGCGGCACCGCCAGCGCTTCGAGCAGACCGGCCATCAGGTTGGTCGATACTTCGTGCAGCGGGCTGGAGAGTTCCAGCGGCATCTTTTGCGTGGTGTGAGCGTTACGACGCGAGGTCATCAGCGCGTAGATGTCGTCCACCATCTTGCGGAAGGCGGGATCGAGACGGTTGCGGCGGTGCGGGAACGGCACCTTGATCTCGGCAACCACGCGGCCCGGATTCGACGACAGCACCAGAATGCGATCGCACATGAACACGGCTTCCTCGATGTTGTGCGTGACGATCAGGATCGACTTGATCGGCAACTGACGCTGGCTCCATAAATCGAGCAGGTCGGTACGCAGCGTTTCGGCCGTCAGCACGTCGAGTGCGGAAAACGGCTCGTCCATGAGCAGCAGCGTGGGGTTGACCACCAGCGCACGGGCGAAGCCCACGCGCTGACGCATACCGCCGGAGAGTTCGCGCGGATAGGCGTTCTCGAAGCCGTCCAGACCGATCAGGTCGATGGCGGCGAGCGCACGCTTACGGCGTTCCTTCGGCTCGACGCCGAGGGCTTCCAGTCCGGCTTCCACGTTTTGCAGCACGGTGAGCCACGGGAACAGCGCGAAGGTCTGGAACACCATCGCCACGCCTTCGGGCGGGCCTTCGAGCGGCTCGCCCATGTAGCGGATGTCACCCGAGCTGGGCTGAATCAGACCGGCGATGATGCGCAGCAGCGTCGATTTGCCCGAGCCGGAGCGGCCCAGCAGGCCGACGATCTCGCCTTCGTGCAGTTGCAGGTTCACGCCGTCGAGGACCTGACGCTCGTCGCTGCCCTTGCGGAAGCCGCGACTGACGTTGGCGAGCGAGAAGATCTCTTTTCCGGTCATCGTTTGAGTATCGTTCGGCATCACGGTCCCTTCAATTCAGACGAAGCTTGTTTTCAGCGATGGCGTACATGGGGCGCCACAGCAAACGGTTGAACAGCACGACGAACAGCGCCATGACCGCGATGCCGAGCAGAATGCGCGGATAGTCGCCGGCGGCCGTCGTTTGTGCGATGTAGGCCCCCAGACCGTGCGCGGCGACCTTGTCGTCGCCCCACTGCACGTATTCCGAGACGATGGACGCGTTCCACGCGCCGCCCGACGCCGTGATCGCCCCCGTTACGTAATAGGGGAAGATGCCCGGCAACATGACCTGACGCCACCACTGCCAGCCGCGAATGCGGAAGTTGGTGGCGGCTTCCTTGAAGTCGTTCGGGAAAGCGGTCGCCCCGGCGATGACGTTGAACAGGATGTACCACTGCGTGCCCAGCACGATCAGCGGCGAGAGCCAGATGTCCGCATTCAGATGGAAGTGGACGATCAGCACCACGAAGATCGGGAACAGCAAGTTGGCCGGGAAGGCTGCGAGGAACTGGGCGAGCGGCTGAATGCGCTCGGCGAGCTTCGGACGCAGCCCGATCAGCACCCCCAGCGGTACCCACACCACCGACGCAATCGCAATGAGCACGATCACCCGCACCAGCGTGATCAGGCCGAGACCGAACACGCGCAGAATCTCAGGTCCGCCGACTTCGCTCAGCACGAACGTGACGATCTTCCACGCGGCGAACACACCGAGCACCACGAGCAGGGCCGCCCACAGCCAGTCGATCACGCGCGAGAGCGGTGACTTCGACTCGGAGTGGATCGCGGCGGGCAGCGAGATCGGCATACGCATGCGGGCGATGGTGCGCAGCAGCTTGCCCAGCGGACGCAGCAGCAACTGAATGGCGCGCGTGCGTTGAATGACGTTCAGCACCCACGATTCGGGCGCGGCCTGCGAGACCGTGTCTTCCAGACGGAATTTGTCCGACCACGCGACCATCGGGCGGAACAGGAACTGGTCGTAAATGACGATGACGACGACCATCGCCAGAATCACCCAGCCCACCGCACCCAGATCGCGCTGAAGGATGGCCGTGGCGAGATACGCGCCGATGCCCGGCAGCGTGACCGTCTTGTCGCCCACGGTGATCGCTTCGGACGCCACTACGAAGAACCATCCGCCCGACATGCTCATCATCATGTTCCAGATGAGGCCCGGCATGGAGTACGGGACGTCGAGCTTCCAGAAGCGCTGCCACGGCGAGAGACGCAGATTGACCGCGACTTCGGACAGATCGCGTGGCTGGGTGCGCATCGACTGGTAGAACGAGAACGTCATGTT
The DNA here is from genome assembly GCF_024704525.1 of Pandoraea commovens. Taxonomy (NCBI): domain Bacteria; kingdom Pseudomonadati; phylum Pseudomonadota; class Betaproteobacteria; order Burkholderiales; family Burkholderiaceae; genus Pandoraea; species Pandoraea commovens. The sequence continues at coordinate 5,153,693 of NZ_CP102780.1, read as the reverse complement.
CCACGCCTGACTCGTGAAGATCGCGAAGATGGCGGCGCATTCGGCGCCGAGTACGCGTCCCGGGAACAGGGCGAGGAAGAAAGTGACGGTAAATGAGATGTAGCCCAGCACCGGCACCGACTGAAGAATGTCGAGCATCGGTACCAGCAACTTTTCCGCGCGGCGGCTCTTGGCCGCGAGCGTGCCATATACCAGTGTGAAGATCAGTGACGCCACCATTGCCGCGAGCATACGCAAGGTAGTGCGTAACGCGTACTCAGGCAGATTGGCCGGGTCCAGCGAGATGACTTCGGTATGCAGATCGGCCAGCGGGGCCCAGGTTTGTCGAATGCCCGAAGAACTGACCATCAGAAAGCCGATGATGATCGGGAAAGCGATGAAATCCCAGCGGTTGGGCAGCAGGCGTCGCGCGGTGGCGGGGATGAACGGACGGGCTACGCGCGTCATCGGGACCTCGTTTGGATGAGGGTTCGGACGAACAACAGGGCTGAAGCGTCGTAGTGCAGCACGGCAGCGACGTTGCGCGTGTGCAGGGACGGCAGCGGATGCTACCAGATTGCCCCGTAAAAAGATGTTAAAGCGGGTGTCATACGTTGGCAAACCCGTTCGCCGATGGGCGACTGTGGTTTTTATGCTGCACTGCGGGAAGCCTGGGTTTCGTCAGTCGATACCGATTTGAAGCGGCACTGTTGTGCTTTAAAAAAATGCGCTTTCGAAGGCGTTTGGCGCAACGGTGTATGCACTGGCCCGGACCTTGGTCGCACAAGGGAGATCGCGACAATTGGTTACGTTTAAGTTGTGAACTTATGAGAGGTTGCGCAGACCAATCCCCGCGGCTTGCTTCGTGCCGTGCGGTCGTGTAGTGTGCACCGCTTGCTCGGGCCACGGCGCCAGTCGCTGCGGGCGGTTTCCCCGCTTGCGGTGTTCGTATGGCTTGCCGGCCCGTCTCCCTCCCATTCCAAGACAAGCAAGGATGCGCCGCATGACGACGCCATTAGACGCGCGTTGCGAGCGTGCACGACAACTCAGTGCCGCCGGCCGGCTCGACGAGGCGATCGCCGAGTTACGACAAGTTCTGAAACAATCCCCCGAATTTCTTCCCGCGCTCGAAGGGCTCGCGTATGTCTCGTTGCGCACGAGCGCTTTCGAGGGCGCGGCCGATGCCTTCGACCGTCTGCTCACGCTCGTGCCTCGCCCGGGGGCGCAGGCGACGTTCGATGCCGCGATGGCCAGCCTGCAAGCCGGGCGTCCGATGCGCGCCGAAGCACTGTTCGAAGCGACGGTGCAGCAATCGCCCGACGTCATCGGCACGATGCATACGGTCGGTCTGACGTGGGCGCAGGCGGGCGATAACGCGCGTGCACTCGCCTGGTTCGAGCGCACCTCGGCCAAAGCGCCCGCGCTGTGGCAGGCCCATTTCAACCGGGGCCGTGCGCTCGGTGCGCTGGGTCGCTTCGACGAAGAGATCGCCGCGTATCGGCTCGCCAACGCCATCGCGCCGCAGCAGCCCGATCCGCTGGTGAACCTGGGCGTGGCGTTGCGCGAGCAGCATGCCTTCGCCGATGCGCTCCAATGCCTGCGCGATGCGGTCAAGCTGTCGCCGGATCACGCGGGCGCGCGGACCAACCGGGCGCAGACCAATTTGCTGCTGGGCGACTTCGAGCACGGCTGGCACGACTACGAATGGCGCTGGCAGGACGGTGGCCAGAAGCGGCGTTTCAACGATCGTTTGTGGGACGGCAAAGCGCCACTCGCGGGCAAGACGGTGTTCGTCTATAGCGAACCGGGCTTCGGCGACACGTTGCAGTTCGTGCGTTTCGTGCCGCGCCTGGTGGCGATGGGCGCGACGGTGGTGCTCTCGGTGCAGGCGCCGCTGGTCACGCTGCTGGGCGGCTTCGCGCGCGGCGTGACGGTGCTCGGCGAGCACATGCCGGTGCCGTCGTTCGACTGGCAATTGCCGCTGCTCAGCCTGCCGCATCTGCTCAAAGTCGCGGGAGACGTGGCGGTGCACTCGCCGTATCTACGTTCCAGTGCCGGACGCGAAATGGTCTGGCGCTCCGCCCTCGGCGCGAAGCCGGAAGGCACGCTTCGTGTTGGTTTCGTGTGGCGCACGCGTCCGTTCCCACCGCATCGGGACATCGCGCTTAAGCACTGGGCACCGCTGTTTACCGCGAACGCGCAGTTCTACTCGTTGCAGGTCGACGCCACGGACGAGGAGCATGCCGAACTCGCGAGCTACCGAAGCGCGCACGGCAACGTGCATGACATCGGCGCGAAGCTCAGCGACTTCGCGGAGACGGCGGCCGTCATTGCGCAAATGGATCTGGTGATCGCCGCCGATACGGCGGTGGTGCATCTGGCCGGTGCGCTGGGCAAGCCGGTGTGGGTGCTGCTGAACTACACGCCGGACTGGCGCTGGCAACTGACACGACGCGACAGCGACTGGTATCCGTCGGTCTCGTTGTATCGGCAGCCAGCCCGCGGGGACTGGGACAGCCTGATGGCGCAAGTCGCTACGGACGTCGAAGGCATCTTGCAGCAGTAATGCAGTGCTGATCCCTATCAGCCTGCATCGGCCGCCTCATCGTCGTCGCGCAGACGCGTGTAGATATTCCAGCTCGCGATGAACAGCGCAGCGATGAGCGGCCCGATCACAAAGCCCGTCAGGCCGAAGAGCGACATGCCCCCGAGGGTGGAGATCAGCACCACCCAGTCGGGCAGCTTGGTGTCCTTGCCCACGAGGATCGGTCGCAGCACGTTGTCGACCAGACTGACGATGGTGCCGCAGAACGCGAACAGGATCACCGCCTTCCAAACTTGCCCGGCGAGCAGCAGCCAGATGCCCACGGGCACCCACACCACGGCGGCACCCACAGCGGGTAACAGCGACAGAAAGGCCATCACCACGGCCGCCAGCACATAGCCCTGAATCCCGAGCACGGCGAAGATGAAGCCGCCGAGCACGCCCTGCGCCACGGCCACGGCGATGTTGCCCTTGACTGTCGCGCGGACCACGGTGGTGAATTGCCGGATTAGTTGACCCTTGTGACGCTCATCAAGCGGCAGAGCGCGGCGCACCATCGCGCCGAGTGCCGTCCCGTCGCGCAGCAGAAAGAAAAGCAAATAGAGCATCACGCCGAAGCTCACCAGCAACTGCGCGGTGTTCTGCCCGATGCTCACGAGGTACACCGCGACCAGACGGCCGATCTGTGCGGCCCCGTCGCCCAGCTTCTGCTGAATGGCGTTGACGTCCTGCACACCGGCCAGATCCATGATCCGGTGAACGCTGGCGGGCAGGCGGTCTAGCAATTGCTGGAAGGAGACCGTCAGTTGCGGCAGATCGGTGCGAAAGCGCACGAGCGCCGTGCTGATTTCCTGCGTCAGCATGCCCACGACGAGCGTGAGCGGCAGAATCACGATGAGCAGAATCAGCGCGAGCGTGGTGAGGGCGGCGAGATTGGGACGTCCGCGCATACGGACCAGAATGCGGCGCTGCACCGGCTGGAACAGCACGGCGAGAATCGTCCCCCAGAACACCGCGCCGAACAGCGGGAACAGAATCCACCCGAACACGATCGTCACGACGAACAGCATGAGGTGGAAGAACTTGCGCTGGTCGCTACGACTCGACATGAGGTTTCCTCACAGATGACGACGGCTCGAATGGCGCGTCAGCCCTTCTTATATCAGAACCGGACGTTACCCCGGTCGTGGTGTCACGCATGCCTTCGATGATGCGGGTGACGAGCGGGTGGCCTTCGCCGCGTCGCGAGCGAATCGCGTGAATGTCCTCGTGGACGTCGTCCGGACGGCCCAGCCAGCGCAGTCCGCGCAGCAGCGAGACGTCGCCAGCCCCGGCCTTGCTCAGAGGGAAGACACCCATGCCGCGCGTGGCGAACACGGCCATCAACGCACTGTCTTCAAACTCGCCGACAATGTTCGGACGAATGCTCTGCGTCTCGAACCACTGGTCGAGGCGGGCGCGCAGGGCTGAGTGTCCCGTGGGCAATAATACGGGCAGGGTTGCGAGGCATTGCGCGAACGTATCGCGCGAGACGTTGCGCACGAGCGACGCCGGTCCGTACCAGTCGACAGGCGACTCCACCAGCCGCTCGCTCACGAGCCGCAAGGTCGGGTTGTACGGTGCGGGCTGGCTGGCGAGCACCAGATCGAGCTTGTGCAGGGCGAGTTCGGCGAGCAACTGTTCGTGCTCGCCTTCGTGGCATACGAGTCGCAGCGATGGCGTGTCGAGCACCGGTGCGAGAATGGCGTGGGCGGCAAGCTTCGAGATGCCGTCGGCGAGACCGACCGCAAGGCGCGCCACGCGGCCGCTCGCGGCTTCGCGGACTTCGTCGGGAATCGACTGGCCGAGGCGGAAGATTTCCTCGGCACGTCGGAAAGCGGCCTGTCCCGGCTCGGTCATGGCGACGCCGCGCCCGGCCGGTTTGAGTAACTGGTGCCCCAGCGACTTTTCCAGCTCACGGACCTGCGCGCTGATAGTCTGGACGGCCATGTCGAGGCGCTCGGCGGCTCTGGCAAAGCCGCCTTCCTTGACGACCACCCAGAAGTAGTAAAGATGGCGGTAGTTCAACATAGAGATAAGACTTCGGAAAAACCGAACTAAAGTGCAGTATATAGCTGGTTTTTGCGAAGCGTGAGTTCGACGATGATGCTGTCCTGAGCCCGCGCCCTACGTTGTGTGCGGGAGACGAAAGGGGATGATCGGTGCCGGACGGCAGCGGTTGTCCCGATAACCATACGGAAACTCTGGCGCACATATGGACTATCTACTTGCTTTGGCGGCCGACCCGGCGGTATGGGCGGCGCTTGTTACGCTGGTGGTCATGGAGGTCGTGCTCGGCATCGACAACCTGATCTTCATCTCGATCCTGACGAACAAATTGCCTTTGGCGATGCGCGCACGCACGCAGCGCATGGGTATCGCATTGGCGCTGGTCATGCGGCTGGCGTTGCTCGGCACGGTGGCCTGGATTGCCAAACTGACGACACCGCTCTTCGAACTGTTCGACCACGGCTTCTCGTGGCGTGACCTGATCCTGATCGCCGGTGGCCTCTTCCTCGTGTGGAAGGCGACGAAGGAGATGCATCACCACGTGGCGACGGGAACCGAAGACGAAGCGAACGGCGACGCCTCGGGCACGCTGGCGACGATCACCGCACGCGCGGCCGTCATGCAGATCCTGGTGCTGGACCTCGTGTTCTCCATCGACAGCATCGTGACGGCAGTGGGCATGACCGAGCACATCCCGATCATGTTCATCGCTGTGATCGCAGCAGTGACGGCGATGTTGTTCATGGCCGGTCCGCTCTCGCGCTTCATCGCGGCGAATCCGACAGTGGTCATGCTGGCGCTGGGCTTCCTGCTGGTGATCGGCATGACGCTGATCGCCGAGGGCTTCGGGTCGCACATCCCGAAGGGTTATATCTACGCAGCCATGGCGTTCTCGGCCTTCGTCGAAGGGCTGAACATGATGACGCGTCGCGCCAAGGCGCGACGTGACGCGCAGAAGGCGCGCGTGCTGCACTAATCAACACGTCACCAAAAGGTGAAAAATGGCGGTGCCGGTGAAAATCGGCACCGCTTTTTCGTTAGCGAGGACGGTTTGGATGTTCGGTTTTTTCGAACTTGGATGAATGGAAATGCAGGTTTTTTCGTTGCGACGCGCTGGGTACATTGAGGACGTTGTCCTTTAAGTAACGGAGCGAAACGATGAAGTGTCCTGTATGCGGTACCCCGGATCTGCTGATGACGGAGCGTCAGGGGGTGGAGATCGATTACTGCCCGAAGTGTCGCGGCGTGTGGCTCGATCGCGGCGAGCTGGACAAGCTGATCGAGCGCACGGATGAGACCCCTGCAATGCCTGCTCAGGCCGTGCAAGGTGGTCACGGCTGGCAGGGCGGGCAGGGCGGGCAGGGGGGATTCGGGCGCGGCGGGTACGACGCGCGTGAGCATCGGGCGTCGCACGAGTATCGCGACCACGATGACCGACGCGATGACGACGGCAGGCACCGCAACACCCACCACGGCCACGACGACCGTCGTCGTCACTATGACAGTCCGCGCAAGAAGAAGTCGTTGTTCGAGATGTTCGACTTCGATTGATTCGAGGCAAGGGAATCGCGCCCGGCGCGGTCGATTCCGGCCGTGACCGGACCCGCCCGGGATTCCCTCAAATCGGGGCGTTGACTCCGCTATAATGGCGCGATTTGCTTGGGGCGAGGGGTGTCATTTGGACGGGATTATCGCGCAGGAGGCGAGGGGCGTACGTGCGTTTGGGCGCGGTACGTTCTTGAACTGCCTTGCGGCGGCCGTTGCCATCTACTTGCTTGTCGTCGTACTGAGCTTCAGCCGGTACGGCATCGACTTTACGGACGAAAGCTTTTACCTCGCGTCCATCGCGCATCCCGGCGCTTACGCGCTCAATATTCCGGTCACGCTGTTCGGCTTTGTTTACCACCCACTCGCGCGTCTGCTCGGGGGTGACATCGGCGCGCTGCGTCAGGCCAACATTCTGATCACCTTCGGCTTCGGCTGGACCCTGAGCTGGGCCGTCATCCGGCAACTTTCTGCCGGTAATCCCGTCCCGTTTGCGAAATCGGCGGTGCTGGCGTTGTCGCTCGCGCCGCTGTCGTTGATGAGCCTCACCGCGTGGCTCGTGACACCGAACTACAACGCACTGACCTTTCAGGGGCTGATGCTCGCTGTCAGCGGTCTGCTACTGGCCGACGAGCGCGAGAGCCGTCTGGCATCTCTGGGTGTCGTGATGGTGGCGCTGGGCGGGGTGCTGACGTTTGCAGGCAAGCCGACGACCGCCGCAATGCTGGCCGTGCTCTTCGTGGCGTATTCGGCCTGCCGAGGCATCTGGCATCTGCGTCGGATGGCCGTGGCGGCGGCACTTGCCGTGTTGATGCTGGTGGCGATGGTCGTGATGATCGACGGCTCACCGGTGCGTTTCGTCGACCGCCTGCTCAGCAGCGCTCAGGCGTTGAAGGCGCTTGGCAGCGGGCAGGAAGTGGACAAGATCTTCCGTATCGATTTGCTCGGGTACACCGGTCGGGATTACCGGCTGGCGGGATTGGCAGCGCTTGTCGTCACGCTCGGTGCGCTTGCCGTGTCACGGGGCGGACGTCTCGCTTATGTCTGCGCCGCCGCTGTCTGTGCCGTCATCGCAGGCGCGGCCGTCAGGCTGGCCAGCCACGGCGCGGCATCGTTCGAGATCCCGAACGTCGCTGTTTTCGGCATTTCGTGCGCCTGTATTGTGGGGGCATTCATCGCGCGCGGACTCGTGCTGCGCAACGCGCAGGCGTTGTTCTCCGGCATTCCGGGGCGTCTGGCGGGATTGGCCCTCTTACTCTTTCTATTACCGCATGTCGCTGCATTCGGCACCAATGCCAACTACTGGCGTGCCGGCGCGACGGTGGCCTTCTTCTGGGCGCTAGCCGGTGTAGTGGCTTGCGCCGCGCTGGTGCCAGCACCGTCGCGCCCCCTCTGGGTCCTGCCGATGGTGTTCGTCATGCAGTTCGTGGCGGCGGGGGTGATCGACAATGCGATTTCGTTCCCGTATCGTCAACCCCAGTCGTTGCGTCTGAACGCCGCGCCGTTCGATTTCCCTGCGGGCGGTCGATTGGTGCTCTCAGGTGACTACCGCGACTATCTGAACGATGCGCTCACGCAAGCACGTGCGGCCGGGTTGACCCCGGACACGCCGGCAATCGATCTCACCGGCCGTTCGCCGGGCGTACTCTACGCGCTCGGGTCGCGAGGTCTGGGGCAACCGTGGATGGTGGGGGCCTATCCGGGCAGCGATGCATTGGCAATGACCAGTCTGGATACGGAGCGTTGCGCGGACATCGCGCGTGCCTGGCTGCTTGAGGAACCCGGCGGCCCGCGCAGTCTTTCGGTGCGCGCAGTGCTCGCGCATATCGGGGCCGATCCGGACAAGGACTATGTGCGCGTCGGTACATTGACGACGCCACCGGGCGCGGGCGGTCATCCGCAGTCGTATTCCCAGTATCTGCTCAAGCCGACGCGCTCGCCGTCGGTCGCGAGCGCCGCTTGCTTGGCAGCGCGTGAGGGCTTCTCGGCGCGACTTAAGGAAAACAACAAATGAAAGCAGTGATTCTCGCCGGGGGGCTTGGCACACGCATCTCCGAGGAAACGCATCTCCGACCCAAGCCCATGATCGAGATCGGCGGCAAGCCGATTCTCTGGCACATCATGAAGATCTATTCCCACTACGGGATCAACGACTTCATCATCTGCTGCGGCTACAAAGGGTATTTGATCAAGGAATACTTCGCGAACTACTTCCTGCATATGTCGGATGTGACGTTCGACATGGCGTCGAATCGCATGGACGTGCACCAGCGACACGCCGAGCCGTGGCGCGTCACGCTGATCGATACCGGTGAAGACACGATGACCGGTGGTCGCCTGAAGCGCGCTGCACCCTATCTGGCGGGCGAAGACGCGTTCTGCTTCACGTACGGCGACGGCGTGAGCGACGTCGACATCGGTGCACTGATCGAATTTCACAACACGCAAGGCACGCTTGCCACGCTGACTGCGACGTATCCGCCGGGCCGTTTCGGTGCGCTCGACATCCAGCCGGATCACCGCGTGACGACGTTCAAGGAAAAGCCGAAGGGCGACGGCGGCATGATCAATGGTGGCTTCTTCGTGCTCTCGCCGAAGGTGATCGATCTGCTCAGGGACGATTCCACGGTGTGGGAGCGCGAACCGCTGGAAACGTTGGCGTCGCAGGGCCAGCTCTCGGCGTACCAGCACCACGGATTCTGGCAACCCATGGATACGCTGCGCGACAAGACGTTGCTCGAAGAGATGTGGTCGGGCGGTCGCGCACCTTGGAAGGTCTGGGAAAAATGAATCCGGCATTCTGGAAGGGCAAACGCGTTCTGCTGACCGGTCACACCGGTTTCAAGGGCGCCTGGCTGTCGTTGTGGCTGCGTGAGCTCGGGGCCGAGGTCGTTGGCTTCGCGCTGGCACCGGCGACCACGCCCAGTCTGTTCGAGATCGCGAACGTCGCGCAGGACATCCGCTCGATCGAGGGTGATGTGCGCGATGCGGCGCTGGTGTCGCGTGTGGTGAGTGAGTGCGCGCCGGAGATCGTTATTCACATGGCAGCGCAGGCGCTGGTGAGACATTCCTATGTCGATCCGGTGCAGACCTACAACACCAACGTGATGGGCACGGTCCATCTGCTCGAAGCGATTCGCCATACGCCGTCCGTTCGCGCCGTTGTGAATGTGACCAGCGACAAATGCTACGAGAATCGCGAGTGGGTGTGGGGGTATCGCGAACAGGACCCGATGGGCGGGCACGATCCCTATAGCAACAGCAAGGGGTGTGCGGAGCTCGTGACGGGGGCGTTTCGTGATTCGTTCTTCCCGCCGCACGCTTACGACAAGCACGGTGTTGCGCTTGCGTCGGCGCGCGCCGGCAATGTGATCGGCGGTGGCGATTGGGCGCAGGACCGGTTGATTCCGGATATCCTGCGGGCCATCGAGCAGGGGCAACCGGTCCGGATTCGTTCGCCGCACGCGATCCGACCCTGGCAGCACGTGCTCGAACCGCTTTCCGGCTATTTGCGACTCGCCGAGCGCTTGTGGGAAAGCGGGCCGGAATACGTCGGTGGATGGAACTTCGGACCGGCACCGGACGATGCCCGTCAGGTCGACCATATCGTGGGACGTCTGACCGAGCTTTGGGGCGCGGGCGCGCAATGGGTACTCGACGACGCGCCGGTATTGCACGAGGCGCACTATCTGAAGCTGGATTGCTCGAAAGCGCACCAATTGCTGCAATGGCGCGCGCGTTGGCGTCTCGAGACCGCGCTCCAGCGCATCGTCGCCTGGCATCGTGCCTACGTCGACGGACAGGACATGCGAGAGCACACGTTGTCCGATATCCGTGCGTATGCGCAGTCACCGGAGGGCGGTGGCGACTGACGAGATCGATTTTTCCCGGGCCCAGCGCCTAATTCGATGTAAGCACAGCCCGAGCGCAGCGCAAGCGCGGCGTGGCCTGGTTAACAGAAATCAGAAGTAATGCAAATGGAGCTACTGTAATGAGCAATTTCAACCTAGTCATGGTGTCGGCCGGCTTCGAGCACGGCGGTAACGTTACCCACCGTCACCTCGACGGCCATTCCGAACTGCTGGTGTACCCGTTCGAATCGCAACTCGGCAATCGCAACTTCAACGATTTCCTGGCGTCCGTCGAGCGCGTGCAATATCGCTATCCGGAGTTCCCGGAAGGCGCGACGGCCATCGAGCTGTACGAGCAGATGATCGACGAGGAAATGAAGACGTTCCTGCGTAAGAAGAACGGCTCGAAGTTCAAGAACGCCGATCTCGAGCTGAACGAAGCCGATCGCGTCGCCGAATTCCAGAAGCTGCTGGGCGAAGGCCCGCATTCGCGTCGCCAGGTCATCGAAGCCTTCTTCCGCTCGACGTTCACGGCATGGAAGAACTACTACACCACGCCGCAGGAAGGCATGCGCCACGTCGGCTACTCGCCGGCCATCGGCATCGACGCCGACCGTCTGGTTCGCGACTTCCCGAACGTGCGCATCATGCACATCGTGCGTAACCCGTTCTCGGCCTATCGCGACACGAAGCGCCGTCCGTTCCCGCAGCCGCTCAGCAAGTATCTGATCACGTGGAACATCTACCACTCGACGGTGGAAATGTACGCGCGCATGTTCCCGGAAAACGTGCGGATCTTCCGCTACGAAGATCTGGTGGGCGACAAGAAGGCATTCATGACGGATGTGGCCGACTTCATCGGCGTGAAGTTCGAAGAATCGATGCTGTATCCGAGCTGGAACGGCAAGGAAATCAAGGACGACATCGCGCCGTGGGGCACCGTGCTCAAGAGCACGCCGGAATATAACGAAGCGATCATCGACGAACTGAACGACGCAGAGAAGGCGCAGATCGTTCACGGCACGACCGCGCTGGCGCGTCATTTCAAGTACGACGAAGTGCCTTACCTCGCCAAGTACTATCGTGCTAAGTAAGTTGCGGCATTTCTCGGACGGGCCCGATGCCGGGCTCGAGGCAAGCAAGCTGGCGGTCGATGTCGGGCCGCTGCTGTCTTGTCTGGGCGCGCAACCCGACACACTGGTGCGGGTGCAGGCTGGCACGCTCGGGATTTGCTTTACGGTGCGGGCCGGTGCCCGCACCCGCTTTCTGAAGTCGCACGCAACGCCTCAGGGGCGTGATGCGCTGGACAAGGAAATTGCACTGCTCGACGCTGCGTACGCGGGGCGTCTGCACGTCGAGCGGGTAGAGTGCGACGGCCGTTTGTGGCTGGTCACCGATACGCTCACGCGTTCGCCGGTCGCCCCGGGGATTGCAGATGTGCTGAGTGCGATCGCCGGGTATGAGGCGCGTCTGGCGTGCCACGAGTGGGCGCCGCGCATGCGACGGGACGACACGATGTCGAGTCTGGTCGACGCGTCTCACGAGGCGCTGGCACATCTGACGTCCAAAAAGCTGATTGCCCACGAAACGGCGCAGCAGGTGCAACGGTATCTGACGCAGCTTGCGCAGGCGCTGGCGTCGATGCCACCTGTGGTGTGCCACGGCGATCTCGGGCCTGCCAATCTGATGCACGACGCCGAAGGGCTCGTTGCCGTGGATTGGGAAGATGCGTTTCTCGGCGTTGCCGGATACGACTTCCTCTATTGGCTCACGTTCTTCGATAACCGGAAGCATCTGAGCGCGGGCATTTTTGGCCATACGCCCTGGCCCAAAGAGATCGATATTGCGATGCTCGTCATGATCGTACTGCTCAAATGCGACCTGTCCGTGCGTGCCGCACGCGTGGCTGGCAACGCACTGAGCTTCGATCAGCGTCTGGGCGAAATACTGGCGCTTGCCTGACGCGCCTGAAGCGCCATACGTGGCATCGCCCGGGAATACACGGCGTCACCGACAGAACATGAGAGCAGAATCGAATTCGATGCAAGTATTCCAAGAAGACCTGAACGATATTCTGGTGCGTGCCGAGGCCGACTTTCGGACGCTGAAGCATGCCCGTCTGTTCGTGACTGGCGGTACGGGCTATATCGGCCGATGGTTGCTGGCGGCGCTGTGTCAGGCGAATCGCGTGTTTTCGCTCGATTTGCGGATGACCGTGCTCAGCCGCAATCCGCAGAGTTTCAAAGCGTCCGATCCCGAGATCGCCAACGATCCCGCGATCGAATGGTTGCAGGGTGACGTGCTCGATTTCACGCTGCCGTCGGGCACGTTCACGCACGTGCTGCATGCGGCGACCGACGTCATCGCCACGAACACCCCGCTGGACACCTTCGATGTGACGGTTACCGGCACGCGTCGCGTTCTCGACTTTAGTCGGGCGTGCGGCGCTACGCGTTTCCTGCTGCTGAGTTCCGGCGCCGTGTATGGACGGATTCCTCACGACATGGATCTCGTGCCCGAGACGTTCCGGGGTGCACCGGACGTCGGCTCGACGGGCGCTGCCTATGGCATCGGAAAGCTGGCGTCCGAATGGTTGTGCAACACCTACGCGGCGCAGGGCGGCGCGGCCGCAGTGTCGGCACGCATCTTTGCCCAGCTTGGCCCGTTTCTCGCGCTGGACAAGCAATTCGCTGCGGGCAATTTCATTCTCGATGCGCTGGAAGGTCGGCCGTTCGTGATCCGTGGCGACGGCACGCCGCGACGCTCCTATATGTATGCCACGGACCTCGTCGTCTGGCTTCTGGCGATTTTTGTGCGTGGGCATTCGGGGCAGTCATACAATGTCGGCTCCGATCAGGCGATCTCGATTCGGGATCTGGCGGAGCGTGTCGCGCAGGTGGCCGATCTCGCGTCCCCCGAAATTCAGGTGTTCGGCGTCGCCCAGCCTGGCACGCCACCTGAACGCTATGTGCCTGCCATCGACCGGGCGCGCGACGAACTCGGCCTGGAGATCGCCGTGTCGCTGGACCAGGGACTGCGCCGGACCATCGACTGGTATCGTCCTCGTTTCTCTCGAGCAACCTCATGAACGACGTTTCCCAATTTGCAAACTACATTCGGTTGCGCGCGCTGGAGCTTTGCTACAGCAAGCGCACCTCGCATATCGGCGGTGCGTTTTCCATCGCCGACGTGCTGGCCGTTCTCTATTCGAATGTGCTGGATGTGTCGCCGCAACGCTGCGACGATCCCGCCCGCGACCGGCTCTTCTACAGCAAGGGGCATGCCTGTACGGCACTTTATGCGGCGCTGGAGTATCGAGGGTTTTTCAAAGCTGACGATCTGACGGCGGGATTCACGGCAGACGGCGGATACTTCACCTCGCACGTGAACCACCGGGTGCCGGGCGTCGAGCTTTCGACAGGTAGCCTCGGACACGCGCTGGGTGTAGCGTGCGGCAGTGCGCTGGCCGGATTGCGCCGCAAACAGTCCCATTCGGTGTTTGCCATTCTGAGCGACGGCGAGCTGGACGAGGGTTCGAACTGGGAAGCGATCCTGTTTGCCGGACACCACCGCCTCGACAACCTCGTTACGGTGATCGACTACAACAAGATTCAGAGCTTCGGTTCGGTGGCGGAAGTCATGAACCTCGAACCGCTGGCCGATAAATTCCGTGCGTTCAACTGGGCGGTGACCGAGGTCGACGGTCACGATCTCGACGCGCTGGGCAGCGTGCTTGCGCAGGCGAAGGCGGAGCGGGGCGGCAAACCGAAGTGCATCGTTGCACACACGGTCAAGGGCAAGGGCGTGAGCTTCATGGAAGACCGCCTTCTGTGGCATTACCGTTCCCCCGACGAAGACAACTATCGGGCGGCGCGCAAGGAACTGGGAGCGGCATAGTGCGCAATACTTTCATCAAAACGCTGTGCGAGCTGGCGGCAACGCACGAGGACATCTTTCTGCTGTGTGGCGATCTCGGGTATTCGGTACTGGAGCCGTTTGCCGCGCAGTTTCCCGATCGTTTTCTGAACGTCGGCATCGCCGAGCAGAACATGACGCAGGTCGCTGCCGGACTGGCGCGCGAGGGCTACAACGTCTTCACGTATTCGATCGGCAACTTCCCGACGTTGCGTTGCATGGAGCAGCTTCGTTACGACGTCTGCTATCACGATGCCAGCGTGAAAGTGGTGGCCGTCGGTGCGGGCTATGCCTACGGCCCGCAAGGGGTGTCGCATCATGCAACGGAAGACATCGCCATGCTGCGCGCGATTCCGAACATGACGGTGTGTGCACCCGCCGATCCGGTGGAAGCGCGGGCTGCCGCACACTACATGGCGACGCATCGCGGGCCAGGGTATGTGCGTATCAACAAGGCCGGTGAACCGGCGATTCACGACTCGTCGCAGGCGTTGGCGATTGCGCCCGGCCAATTGATCCGGATGCGTGAGGGTCGTGCCGGTAGTGGCAGTGCGGTGCTGACGACGGGGGCGATTCTCGGTCATGTGCTTGCCGAGGTGGACGCCCGCCAACTGGGGTTTGCCGTCTATAGCTGCCCGTTCGTTGGCAACTACGATACGGCGCTCTTCAAGCAACTGGCGACGGAATTCGACACGATCATTACGGTCGAGGAGCACCAGCTCAATGGTGGCTTCGGAAGTTCGGTGATCGAGGTGATGAGCGACCTGTATGCCGGTGGCGGTATTGCCCGCATGCCGAAGGTCGAGCGCGTCGGGATTCCCAATCGCTTCATCGGGGAGTCGGGCAGCCAGGACCATTTGCGACGCGTCTCCGGATTGTCGCTGGCCCGTTTCGGTCACTGATGAGCATGTTGGCTCGCATGCGATCCACGGCCGGTGCTGCCATTCGCGGCGAGATTCGTCTCGTCAATTATTTTCTGGTGGGTGGCATCAATACGCTGTTCGGTTACGGCGTATTCGCCGTCTGCCTGTGGATCGGGTTGCATTACAGTCTGGCCATCGCCATTTCGACGGTGCTGGGCACGCTGTTTAATTTCAAGAGCACGGGGACGCTGGTGTTCCGGTCCAGCGATAACACGCGGATCGTGCGCTTCGTTCTTGTGTATGGCGTCGTGTATCTCGTCAACGTCGCGGCCGTCGCCGTGCTGGTTCGACTCGGGCTGAACGCTTATATAAGCGGTCTGGTGCTGATCGTGCCGCTCGCATTGCTTGCCTATCATCTGAACAGCCGATTTGTCTTCAATCGCAATGAGCATGAGTAAACGTATCAGTATCGTCACGCCGCTCTACAACGAGCAGGAAAACGTTGCCGAATTGTGCCAACGTGTCGCCGCCGTCATGCGAGAGCTGCCGTACGACTATGAGCATTTGTGCATCGACAACTGCTCGACGGACAATACTGTCCCGATGCTGCGCGAGATCGCTGCGCGCGATCCGCACCTGAAGGTCATCGTCAACGCGCGCAACTTCGGTTACATCCGCTCCTCGTACCATGCGCTGTTGCAGGCGACGGGCGATGCTGCGGTGCTGATCGCTTCGGATCTGCAGGATCCGCCGGAGATGATCAAGGAGTTCGTTGCGAAGTGGGAGGAGGGATTCAAGACGGTCATGGCGGTCAAGCCGGTGAGCGAAGAGTCGTTCCTGATGTTCCGCGTGCGCCGTCTGTACTACCGCATGGTCTCGCGCATTTCGGAAGTGCCGTTGGTGCAGAACGCGACAGGCTCGGGGTTGTTCGATCGCGCGGTGCTCGATGTGCTGCGCTCGCTGAACGATCCGTACCCGTATTTCCGTGGGTTGGTGTGTGAGATCGGCTTCCCGATCGCCACCGTGCCCTTCAAGCAGCCGCGACGTCTGCGTGGCGTGACCAGTCAGAGCTTCTATTCGCTGTACGACATGGCGATGCTCGGGATCACGAAGCACTCCAAGGTGCCTCTGCGCTTCATGGCGATGACGGGGTTTGCCGTGGCCATGTTCAGCCTGCTGGTGGCGTTCGGGTATCTCGTCGCCAAGCTACTGTTCTGGGACTCCTTCGTGCTGGGCACAGCACCGATTCTCATTGGCATGTTCTTCTTCGGTGCGATTCAGATGATGTTTCTGGGATTGCTCGGCGAGTACATCGGCTCGATTCATACTCAGGTCCGCAATCTGCCGCTGGTCGTAGAGGCGGAACGCATCAACTTCTGCTCAAACGATCAAGGCATCCCGCCCCCCCCAGCCTCACGCGTATTGTGAGAGGCCGAGCCCCAGCGACCAGTTTTCTTTCTCGACTTCGACGAGATTCACGAACACGTCTTCGGGGCGGATGCCGGGATTCTCGCTGAGCAGCTCGGCAATCCGTCGGAACAGCGCCTTCTTTTGTTCCTTCGAGCGGGTGTTGTTTGCGGTGATCTGAATGAGCACGAGGTCATCGCTTCGCGCAACGTCAAGATAAGTCGCCCCGTAGCGGAAGTTGGCTGCGTCATGCTCGGTCAACGCCATGAACTGGTCGTCTTCGGGCACGGTGAATGTTTCCCGCAGCGCGCGATAAACGCCATCGAATATGGCCTGTCTGTAAGCCTCTGTCTTTCCCGTACGCATTGAAATGTGAGCGAGTGGCATCGTGAGTTTCCTCGGTGGTTGACCCGCTCCATAGTATCTATTCTGATAAGCTATGCGTTCTTATTTCAATGATAACAATTTGAAATGACTGAGCGCTCGCTTGATCTTGAGGCCGTTCGTGCCTTTATCCGTATCGCGGAGCTTGGCAGCTTCACGCGTGCCGCCGAGGCGCTGCGCACGACGCAGGCGGCGGTCAGCCTGAAGCTCAAACGGCTTGAAGACAGGTTGGGTTTCCGACTCGTCGAACGCACCCCCCGCTACGTTGAGCTTTCGGCGCAGGGCACCACCTTTCTCGACCATGCGCGCAGGCTCATCGACGCTCACGACCGGGCGGTCGCTGCGGTAGCGGGTGCGCGCCAGCGTCTCACCATTGGCATCAGCGAGCATGTCGCGGGGCCGGAGCTGCCCGCGTTGATTGCCCGGATGAACGCGCAGGATCCTCAGCTTCTGATCGAGATCAGAATCGCAACGTCGGCGGACCTGCTTCAGCGTTTCGACCGGAGAGAACTCGATACGGTGCTGGTTCGCATGCATGTTGGCCGAAGCGACGGGGAAGTTGTCACCGACGAGCAGTTCGGCTGGTTCGCGGCACCCGGCTGGCAGCATCGTGCGGGGGAACCGGTGCCGCTCGCGACGATGGCGGAGCCTTGCGGCGTGCGCGCAGTCGCTGAGCAACTGCTCGACGAGGCGGGTGTTCCCTGGACGGAGGTATTCGTCGGTGGAGGGGTAATGGCGGTTGCTGCTGCCGTGATGGCCGGGTTGGGTGTGGCGGCACTTTCGCCGCGGATGGTGCCGTTTGGTGCGGTGGACGTCGGACCCAGACTGGCGCTGCCGGCGTTGCCACGTCTGCCCATTGTGCTGCACACCCGCGTGAAGGACAGCCGGGCGCGCGGTGCACTGGCCGCACTTGGGGCGGCCTTTCGGGGTGCGGTACGGAGCTGATCGAGCGCTTTGTGACGCAGCGCGAACAGAAAAAAAAGGCCATGATTTCTCATGGCCTTTTCAAATTTGGTGGCGAATCAGGGACTCGAACCCCGGACCTGCGGATTATGATTCCGTCGCTCTAACCGACTGAGCTAATTCGCCGTAGGAAAAAGAGTATATGGGGAAGGCTATAGCCTGTCAACAGGTATTTTGCGAAAGCTATGAAAATAGTTCGGGCGGCCTTCGTGGGCGGTGCTTCGCCTCCGGCACCCGCCATCCTACAAATGACAACGCCGGGACTCGAAAGCCCCGGCGTTGCTAAGACAGATCTACCTTCTTACCCGTCCGACGGGTTACCCCATCAGTCGTTGGCGTAGATGTCGACGTCCTTCGTCTCCTTGATGAAGAGCATGCCGATCACGAAGGTGATGAGTGCGATCACGATCGGGTACCAGAGGCCGGAGTAGATGTCGCCCTTTGCGGCCACGATGGCGAAGGCCGTGGCCGGGAGGAAGCCCCCGAACCAGCCGTTACCGATGTGATACGGCAGCGACATCGACGTGTAGCGAATGCGCGTCGGGAACATTTCCACCAGCATCGCTGCAATCGGGCCGTACACCATCGTCACGAAGATCACCAGAATCGCCAGCAGGATCACGACCATCGGCTTGTTCATCTGCGCCGGGTCAGCCTTCGGCGGATAACCGTCAGCCTTGAGCGTGGCCGACATATCCGTCTCGAACGCCTTGGTCTTGTCCTTCGCGTCCGCTGCCTTGCCATCGACCGACGAGATCACTTTGTCGCCAATCTTCACCGTCGCCAGCGTGCCTGCCGGAGCCGCTTCGTTCTGATAGTTCAGACCGGCGCGCGACAGGTAGCTCTTCGCGATATCGCACGAGCTGGTGAACTTCGACGTGCCTACCGGGTTGAACTGGAACGAGCACTCGTTCGGATCGGCGATGACCGTGATCGGCGAACGGGCCGTGGCCGCTTCGAGCGCCGGGTTGGCGTAGTGCGTGAGCGCCTTGAAGATAGGGAAGTACAGCAGCGCGGCCAGCAGGCAGCCCGCCATGATGATCGGCTTGCGACCGATCTTGTCCGACAGCGCGCCGAAGAACACGAAGAACGGGCTGCCGATCAACAGACCCAGCGCGACCATGATGTTCGCGGTGTTGCCGTCGACCTTAAGCACCTGTGTCATGAAGAACAGCGAGTAGAACTGGCCCGTGTACCACACGACTGCCTGACCGGCGGTCAAACCGACCAGCGCCAGAATCACGATCTTCAGGTTCTTCCACTGACCGAACGATTCCTTGAGCGGTGCCTTCGATCCCTTACCCTCGGCCTTCATGCGCTGGAATGCCGGCGATTCGCTCAGTTGCATACGAATCCACAGCGACACGAGCAGCAGCACGATCGACAGGATGAACGGAATGCGCCAGCCCCAGTCGCCGAACGCCTCTTCACCCATCACCATGCGGGTGCCGAGAATCACGAGCAGCGAGAGGAAGAGACCCAGCGTTGCGGTCGTCTGAATCCACGACGTGTAGAAGCCGCGACGGCCATGCGGCGCGTGCTCGGCAACGTACGTGGCAGCACCGCCGTATTCGCCGCCGAGGGCCAGACCCTGCAGCAGACGCATGGCGATGAAGATCACCGGCGCGGCGATGCCCCAGGACGCATAGCCCGGCAACAGACCGACGACCAGCGTCGACAGACCCATCAGCGTGATGGTGACGAGGAACGTGTATTTACGACCGACGAGGTCACCGATGCGACCGAACACGATGGCGCCGAACGGACGCACCGCGAAGC
The DNA here is from genome assembly GCF_024704525.1 of Pandoraea commovens. Classification (NCBI taxonomy): domain Bacteria; kingdom Pseudomonadati; phylum Pseudomonadota; class Betaproteobacteria; order Burkholderiales; family Burkholderiaceae; genus Pandoraea; species Pandoraea commovens. Next base: position 5,134,413 of record NZ_CP102780.1, on the reverse strand, counting down.
CCGCAGCAAACGACAGCAGTGTGAAGATGAAGGCCGCCGTCGGGTTGATCCCGGAGAAGAAGTGCCGGCTGATGAATGCGGCCAGCGAACCGGCCAGATAAAAGTCGTACCACTCGAACACCGTGCCCAGCGATGAAGCGAAGATGACCTTGCGTTCTTCTTTGGTCATCGGCGCATGGGTGGTGGCTGCCGTTGTCGTAGCCATGCGGTTGTCTCCTGTAATGTAAGCACGCCCCTGGGACGCACCCGGGCCGCTGCAAATGATTATTGGAGGACAACCTTACCGCCGTCTGACGCCAAACTGACTCGAACCTTACGTGGCTAGGGACTTACCCTCGACTTTGGTCGAAAATTGGCCGTATTTAGCGGATTTACGTCACGCATGAGGGTTTTCGATAGGCACCTCGGCGAGCGGTAACGTCACCCGAATGAGTGTGCCGGTTGCTTCGGGATGCTGTGCATCGACATGATCGAGCACGCTCACATCGCCACGATGAATCTGCACGATCTCGCGCACGATCGCGAGACCCAGTCCGCTGCCGTCGCTGTCGCTGCCGAGAATGCGATAAAAGCGCTCGAACACGCGCGGACGCTCCGACGCAGGAATGCCCGGCCCGGTATCTTCGACTTCAAGATGCACGAAGCCGTCGGACGCCTCATGACGCAGCCTCACCGTCACCTTGCCGCCGGCCGGCGTGTAGCGGATCGCGTTGTCGATGAGGTTGTTGAGCAACTCGCGCAACATCACCGGCTGTCCGGACAGATGCACCGGAAACGGTGGCTCTTCGAAGCCGAGGTCGATGCGTTTGGCGAAGGCGGCCTGAAACCAGTCCTGCATGGCGCTGCGTGCAAGCAGACTGAGGTTGAGCGGCGTGAAGGCGGCGGCGTCGTTGGCGCTGTTCTCGGCGCGCGCGAGTGCTAACAACTGGTTGACGAGACGCGCGGCCTGTTCGGAGCTCATCGCGATTTGCGAAAGCGAGCGGCGCAGTTCGTCGGGAGACGTCTGACGTAAGGCCAGTTCAGCTTGCATGCGAAGGCCTGCGAGCGGTGTCTTGAGCTGATGTGCAGCGTCTGCAATGAAGCGTTGCTGAAGTTTCATGTTCTGCTCAAGGCGTCCAAGCAGATCGTTCAGCGAATTGACGAGGGGCGCGATTTCCGGCGGTGCTTGTCGCGCTTCAAGTGGCGAGAGATCGTCGGGACGGCGCGCGCGAATGTGCTCCTGCAACGCATGCAGCGGCGCGAGACCGCGCGACAGACCGAACCAGACGAGCACGATGGCCAGCGGCAGAATCACGAACTGCGGCAGGATCACGCCCTTGATGATTTCGTTGGCCAACTGGCTGCGCTTATCGAGCGTCTCCGCGACCTGAACGAGTGCCATGCTGCCCGGCGGCTGCATGCGCGGCAGATCGACATAAGTGAATGCCACGCGAATGTCGTTGCCACCCACGGTTTCGTCGCGAAACTGGACCACCCCGGGTTGCGGACGGTCGTCTTCATGAGGCAGCGGCAGCTCTGCCGTGCCGCCCACGAGTTCGCCCTTCGCGCCGAGCACCTGATAGTAGATGTTGTCGGTCGCGTCGGCGCGCAGCAGATCGCGCGCGGGCATGGGCAGCGTGAGCGTGACCTGGCCGCGATCCGAGTGAACCTGCTGAGCGAGTACGTAAGTATTGGTCTCCAGCGCGCGGTCGAACGGGCCGTTGGCAATCGATTTTGCGACGAGATACGTCACCGCAATGCTCATCGGCCAGAGCAGCAGCAACGGCGCGAGCATCCAGTCGAGGATCTCGCCGAAGAGCGAGCGCGGCGGCGGCTCGGCCTCACGCTCCAGTGGCGCGCCGAAGCCCGGACGTACAAAAGGATCGGCGTAAGGGTCGAAGGGATCGGCGGCGTCCGCAGGTGGGTGGCGCAGGTCGTCCGGATCGGCGTGGGACGCGGTGTCCGACGACGCAGGCGCGGCGCGATGGGGGTGGCGAAAGCTCAGACGCATCGGACGAGCCCGATCATGCCGCGTTGGCGGGGGCCGCTGCCGGCTTCTCCAGACAATATCCCAGCCCGCGGATCGTGGCGATGCGTACACCGCTGGGCTCGATCTTCTTGCGCAGCCGGTGCATGTACACCTCGATGGCGTTGTTGCTGACCTCTTCGCCCCATCCGCAAAGATGGTCGACGAGCTGTTCCTTGGAGACGAGCCGTCCGGTGCGCAGCAGCAGCACTTCGAGCAATTCGAGTTCGCGCGCGGACAGATCGAGCATCTGCTCGTTGATATAAGCGGTGCGACCGACCTGATCGAAGCTCAGCGGCCCGTGGCGGATCACCGTCGAGCCGCCGCCTGCGCCGCGCCGGGTGAGCGCCCGCACGCGCGCTTCGAGTTCGGCGAGGGCGAACGGCTTGGCCATATAGTCGTCGGCGCCGAGATCGAGGCCCTTCACGCGGGCGTCGACGCTGTCGGACGCGGTCAGGATCAGAACGGGCAGGTGGGAATTGCGGGCGCGCAGACGGCGCAAGACTTCGTGACCGGGAAGACGGGGCAGACCAAGGTCGAGAATCAGCAGGTCGAACGTCTGGGCGGACAGCGCGGAATCGGCTTCGAGCCCCGTTTTGACGTGATCGACGGCGTAGCCCCCCTGACGCAGCGAGCGGGTCAGGGCGTCGGCCAGAATGCTGTCATCCTCTGCGATGAGAATTCGCATGGGCGTGATAGGCTTGTGTAGGCACCAATGCCTGACGGCACGGGTGTGTCTCCTGTGATGTTGCGGCGCGTGGTTCGCGGCTTTTTTTGTCGTTTCGGCGCTTTCGGACAACAGGCACTTGCAAAGGGCACTGGTTTTTTATACAGTACCGGCAGTCACGCCTCACTCGAGCCGTCTCGCTCATCATATCAAAGGACGATTCATGGAAGAAAGCAAGAAAGGGTCTGCCAATCTGTCGGCCGAGAAAGGCAAGGCGCTCGCCGCCGCCCTCGCGCAGATCGAGAAGCAATTCGGCAAGGGCTCGATCATGCGTCTTGGCGACGGCGAGGTCGAAGCGGACATCCAGGTCGTCTCCACGGGCTCGCTGGGTCTGGACATCGCACTGGGCGTCGGTGGCCTGCCGCGCGGTCGTGTGATCGAAATCTACGGCCCGGAATCGTCGGGTAAGACCACGCTCACGTTGCAAGTCGTGGCGGAAATGCAGAAGATCGGTGGCACCTGCGCGTTTATCGACGCAGAACACGCCCTCGATGTCGGTTACGCCAACAAGCTGGGCGTCTCGGTGCCGGAACTGCTGATCTCGCAGCCGGACACGGGCGAGCAGGCGCTGGAAATCGCCGATGCGCTGGTGCGCTCGGGCTCGATCGACCTCATCATCATCGACTCGGTTGCGGCACTCGTGCCGAAGGCCGAAATCGAAGGCGAGATGGGCGATTCGCTGCCGGGTCTTCAGGCACGTCTGATGTCGCAGGCGCTGCGTAAGCTGACCGGCACGATCAAGCGCACGAACTGCACGGTGATCTTCATCAACCAGATTCGTATGAAGATCGGCGTCATGTTCGGTAACCCGGAAACGACGACGGGCGGTAACGCACTGAAGTTCTACTCGTCGGTGCGTCTGGACATCCGCCGTATCGGTTCGATCAAGAAGGGCGACGAGGTGGTCGGTAACGAAACCCGCGTCAAGGTCGTCAAGAACAAGGTGTCGCCGCCGTTCCGCGAAGCGATTTTCGACATCCTCTACGGTCAGGGTATCTCGCGCGAAGGCGAAATCATCGATCTGGGCGTCAACGCGAAGATCGTCGAGAAGGCCGGCGCCTGGTACAGCTACAACGGCGAGAAGATCGGTCAGGGCAAGGACAACGCGCGTGAATTCCTGCGCGAAAATCCGGAAATCGCCCACGAGATCGAGAACAAGGTACGTGCATCGCTGGGTGTGACGGCGATCAATGAAACCGGCGAGATCGAAGAAGACGACGAGGCCTGATCGTTTGATTGGCGCCTGAGTTGTTGGAACGGCAGCGCGAAGCCCTACGGCGTCGCGCTGCCGTTTTGCATTCTTGCTGCGCATAGCAGCGCTACGATGAGCTCATGATCAATCGACGTCCTCCCCGTGATCCGAATGCGCCGCCGCCCCCGCCGGGCGACGAGGCCGTCGCGGTCAAGCGATCTCGCAAACCGACGCTGAGTCTGAAAGGGCGCGCGCTGTCCTATCTGGCACGTCGCGAATACAGTCGAGCGGAGTTGCGTCGCAAGCTCACGCCTTACGCGGATGCCGAGGATCCCGAAGCACTCGATCGCGTGCTCGACGCGCTTGAGCAGGAGCGATGGCTGTCGAACGAACGATTCGCGGAAAGCGTGGTGAATCGGCGCGCCTCGCGCATGGGCACGACGCGCATCGTCGGTGAGCTCAAGCAGCATCAGGTCGATGCGGAAACCGTCGCTGCGATCTCCGAGCAGTTGCGGGAGACCGAACTCGCGCGCGCCCGGGCCGTCTGGCAAAAGAAGTTCGGCGAAATCGCTACAACGCCCGAAGCGCGTGCCAAGCAGATGCGCTTTCTGGCGGCGCGCGGTTTTTCGCGTACCGTTATCAGCAAAATCGTGCGGGGCGCGGACGAGTTTCTGGACGACGTCTGACACCGATGCCATCGCTTTCGTTATGGATGCGTGCGCATTCATCGACGAAGCGTTCATCGCGTCCGGCTTCACGCAACCCGCGCGAATGCTCGCGTGACACGTCGATGAATCTCGCGTGACGCGTGGTTCCTCGCTTATCGCGTTATGGCGTCGCACCATGCGCGCCCGTCACTCGGAATTTTGATAACCCGACCGATGGGTCGGGTAATTCAGCCTTATGCGGCGGGCTTCTGCTGCGCTGCGGCAGACGGCGCTGTCGCCTATGCTAGAATCAAGGTCTTTCTGCGTTCATGCATTGCACACTTCCGCATGCCGCTCTCCGCGCCTGCCCCTCGTACCTTGCGTCACCGTCGCACGATCGCTGTTGAAGCGTATTCGCGCGAGGATGGCCTATGGGACATCGAAGCCCGACTCACCGATCACAAGGATCGGGATTTTGCATTGGCGACGGGCCTTCGCAAGGAGGGCACGCCGATCCACGAGCTATGGCTGCGGTTGACGATCGACGAAGATTTCGAAGTGCATGACGCCGAGGCCGTCTCCGACTGGGTGCCTTATCCCGGTATTTGCGATCAGATCGGCCCCGAATATCGTCAATTGATCGGTCTTAACCTGCGGCACGGCTTCCGTCGCGGGGTTCGCGAGCGCCTTGGCGGCGCGGCGGGCTGTACCCATCTCACAGAACTTTGCAGTGTCCTGCCGACGGCAGCGATTCAGGCGTTTGCCGGCGTGGTGATTCATACCCCCGACACGGCGGCGGCCAACGATGCCGAGAATTCGGCACCTCCTTTCCAACTCGGACATTGTCACGCCCTGCGGTTTGATGGCGAGGCGGTGCGCCGGTTTTACCCGCGCTGGTTCAACGGCCGCGCAAACGATCGAGCGAACGAGCCCACGACGCCCGTCACATCAGAAGCGGTGCGCGATGCGGCCTCGACTCGCAAGCTCGAACCCAAACTTCCAACTCAGCAAGAAGGGAATCACGCATGAAGATTCATGAGTATCAAGGCAAGGAAATCCTCCGGAAATTCGGAGTCGCGGTGCCCCGCGGCATTCCGGCGTTTTCCGTGGACGAGGCCGTGAAGGCAGCCGAAGAACTCGGCGGTCCGGTTTGGGTGGTCAAGGCCCAGATTCACGCAGGCGGTCGCGGTAAGGGCGGCGGCGTGAAGGTTGCCAAGACGATCGAGCAAGTGCGTGAATACGCCAGCCAGATCCTCGGCATGCAACTGGTCACGCACCAGACCGGTCCGGAAGGTCAGAAGGTCAATCGCCTGCTGATCGAAGAAGGCGCCGACATCAACAACGAACTGTACGTCAGCCTGGTGGTTGACCGCGTCACGCAGAAGATCGTGATGATGGGTTCGAGCGAAGGCGGCATGGACATCGAAGAAGTCGCCGAAAAGCACCCGGAACTGATCCACCACGTTGTGATCGATCCGTCGGTTGGCCTGACGAACGAACAAGCCGACGACTTCGCCAAGAAGATCAGCGTGCCGGAAGGCTCGGTGCCGCAAGCGCGCACGATCCTGCAAGGTCTGTACAAGGCCTTCTGGGAAACGGACGCTTCGCTGGCCGAAATCAACCCGCTGAACGTGAGCAAGAACGGCACGGTCACGGCACTGGACGCCAAGTTCAACTTCGACTCGAACGCCCTGTATCGTCATCCGGAAATCGTCGCTTACCGCGATCTGGACGAAGAAGATCCGGCTGAAGTCGAAGCCTCGAAGTTCGATCTGGCCTACATTTCGCTCGACGGCAACATCGGCTGCCTGGTGAACGGCGCCGGTCTGGCCATGGCCACGATGGACACCATCAAGCTGTTCGGCGGCGAGCCGGCCAACTTCCTGGACGTGGGCGGTGGCGCCACGGCAGAGAAGGTGACCGAAGCGTTCAAGATCATGCTGAAGAACCCGAACCTGACGGCCATTCTGGTCAACATCTTCGGTGGCATCATGCGTTGCGACGTGATCGCCGAAGGCGTGATCACGGCGTCGAAGGCTGTGTCGCTCAAGGTGCCGCTCGTCGTGCGCATGAAGGGCACGAACGAAGACCTGGGCAAGAAGATGCTCGCCGAATCCGGTCTGCCGATCATCTCCGCGGACAGCATGGAAGAAGCTGCCCAGAAGGTTGTCGCGGCTGCCGCAGGCAAGTAACCAGAACAGTCGAAGCCATTGCGGCGTGCCGCTCCCGAAAGGCTGAGCGCACACCGTCAGGCAACAGGACGAAGGAAATCAAGCAATGTCGATTCTGATCAACAAAGATACCAAGGTCATCACCCAAGGTATTACTGGCAAGACCGGCCAGTTCCACACCCGTATGTGCCGCGAATACGCGAACGGCAAGAACGCGTTCGTCGCTGGCGTGAACCCGAAGAAGGCCGGCGAAGACTTCGAAGGCATTCCGATCTACGGTTCGGTGAAGGACGCCAAGGAACAGACCGGCGCAACCGTGTCGGTGATCTACGTGCCGCCCGCAGGCGCTGCCGCTGCCATCTGGGAAGCCGTCGAAGCCGACCTGGATCTGGCGATCTGCATCACGGAAGGCATTCCGGTCCGTGACATGATCGAAGTGAAGGACCGTATGCGTCGCGAAGGTCGCAAGACCCTGCTGCTCGGACCGAACTGCCCGGGCGTGATCACGCCGGACGAACTGAAGATCGGCATCATGCCGGGTCACATCCACAAGAAGGGTCGCATCGGCGTGGTCTCGCGCTCGGGCACCCTGACGTACGAAGCCGTGGGCCAGCTGACCGCTCTGGGTCTGGGCCAGTCGAGCGCCGTCGGTATCGGTGGCGACCCGATCAACGGTCTGAAGCACATCGACGTCATGCAAATGTTCAACGACGATCCGGAAACGGACGCCGTGATCATGATCGGTGAAATCGGTGGTCCGGACGAAGCCGCTGCCGCCGAGTGGATCAAGGGCAACATGAAGAAGCCGGTCGTCGGCTTCATCGCAGGCGTTACGGCGCCCCCGGGCAAGCGCATGGGCCACGCCGGCGCGCTGATCTCGGGCGGTGCCGATACGGCCGAAGCCAAGCTGGCCATCATGGATGCCTGCGGCATCAAGGTGACCCGCAACCCGTCGGAAATGGGCCGCCTGCTCAAGGCAGCGCTGTAATTCCCGCCGGACGACCCAGTCGTTGCAGCCGCCGGAACCGGTGGCTGCGCGTCGGGTCTTGAAAGAGGGAGCCCGGAACATCGGGCTCCCTCTTTTGTCTTTATGCCGAGATTGGCATCATCCGTCTGACTGGTTTCAAACGTTCCCCGAGGATTTCCGCGCATGCTTGCGTTTTTTGCCGAGCTGAACTGGGCCGCTGTGCTGCAGATCATCATGATCGACATCCTGCTGGGTGGCGACAACGCTGTGGTGATCGCGCTCGCCTGTCGCAATCTGCCGGCCAAGCAACGCCTGCAAGGCATTGTCTGGGGCACGATCGGGGCAATCGTCCTGCGTGTGATTCTGATTGCGTTTGCCGTGACGCTGCTCGCCGTGCCGTATCTGAAGGCCATTGGCGGGTTGTTGCTGCTCTGGATCGGTACCAAGCTGCTGGTGCCCGACCATGATGCGCACGACAGCGTCAAACCTGCCGACAAGCTGTGGACGGCAGTCAAAACCATCATCGTGGCCGATCTGGTGATGAGCATCGATAACGTGATCGCCATTGCCGGGGCCGCAGAAGGTGCGGCCGAGCATCATCAATTGCCGCTGGTGATCTTCGGTCTGCTGGTGAGCATTCCGCTCATCGTCTGGGGCTCGCAACTGGTGCTCAAGGCGCTCGATCGCTTCCCGGTCATCGTGATGGCTGGGGCGGCGTTGCTCGGATGGATCGCTGGCGGTCTGATCGTCTCGGACCCGGGCGTCGGTCATCTGCTGCACCTGCCGGGTGATGCGGCGAAATACACGCATTACGTGGCGGCGGCCATCGGTGCGCTGTTCGTCCTGATCGTAGGGCTGGTCCTCAAGCGACGCAGCGAGGCACGTCAGATGCGTGCAACCTCTTCGAAATAATCGGGTCCATTGCCGGGACTGAGGGTCTCGCCGGATGAATCGTCCGGCTTCGCATCGGACGATTCCGGGGACCCTTAAGGCACGCGCCGATTTTGATCTGCGGCAGGGCATTCGCGTAAGGGGCTATGTCATACTCCGCCCACTTCCCCCCGATGTCCCTTTTGTTTTCATTGCTTTTGCAGGGAGTTACACAATGCGTCGTTTCGGCCACCGGACTACCGGTCTCGCCAAATCCCGGGGTTTCACCCTGATCGAACTGATGATCGTGCTGGCGATCATCGGCGTACTGGTTACGGCAGGGGTTCCGTATCTGCAGAATTATCTCGTGCGCGCACGTGTCGTCGAAGGGTTGGGCGCTGCAGCGTCGGCCAAGGCGCTCGTGAGCGAGAACGCCATGCACGGCGCGCCGTTCAACAGCGGCTGGCAAGCGCCGAGCCCGACGGACAACGTGAGCGGCGTGAGCATCGATTCCGTGAGCGGCAACGTCACGGTGGCTTACACGCAGCGCGCGGGTGACGGTGCGATCGTACTCGTGCCGACGAGCGCTGGCGCATCGGGCTCGCCGGCCGCGCTGTCCGTCGGCAAGGCACCGGAGGGACAGATCGTCTGGACGTGCTACGCACAGGGCCGTGAAGGCGCGCCGGGTGGCGCGACGTTGCCTGGCAAGCTGGCACCGCCCGAGTGCCGTGGCGAAACGGCGGCCAAGTCGAGCTAAGGACCGCGTCATCACGCGCGTCAGGCATGAAATGGCCGCCCTCGGGTGGCCATTTTTTCGTTATGCTTGCGCATCTTCCAACCGGTGCATTGCACGGCGGCGATCTTGTTTCCTCCTCTGCTTCTTTCGATGATCGGGCTTACGCTGGCCCTGATCTGGGCGCTGCCCTACAACCTCGTCAAACACACGTATCCGATCTCGACGTTCTATTCGGAAGCGCTGACCTTTTGTCTTTTCGCACTGCTCGGCGCGTTGTCGATGGTGGCGGTCTGGCAGCGTGACGGACGTGCGCTGCGCATGCCGCGCGTTACGTGGATGCCCCTGGCGTTTATCGCCGTCGTCCTGGTGCAGCGCGCCACGATGCCGACCGAGTTGCCGCAGTTGATGATGACGGCATTGCTGTACGGGGTCGCGATGATCGTCGCGGTCAACAGCGGGTACTGGCTGGCACAGTTGGGGTGGCGCGGTGTCCTTATGCGCTGGAGCGCGGTGGCCCTCACGCTGGGTGGGTTGTATGCCGTGGGCGCTCAGGTCGTGCAGGCGTTTCATCTGGAAGCGAATGTGCCGTGGCTCGTAGCGAAGTACACGGTCACCGCGGCACGCCGTCTGTTCGGCAACATGTATCAGCCGAATCATCTGGCGACCTATCTGTCGATGGCGAGCGCCGGGGCGTTCTATCTTTGGTATCAGCGAAAGTTGCCCGCCTGGACGTTGCTGCTCGTCCTGGCGATATTCGACATCGGCATCTGTCTGACGGGCTCGCGTGCGCCCTGGCTGCAACTGGCGTTGTTGTGTGCATTCGGGCTGTGGCTCGTTTGGGTAGAGCGCGTGGAAGAGACGCGCAATATGCGCCGCTCGATGCGCTGGTTTGTGCCCGCTGCCATCCTGCCAGTGCTGGGCCTGATGACGATGGCCGTCGGCTGGGCGAATGTGAACTGGGGGCTGCAACTCGACGGGAGCGCCGTGGCGCGCATGCAGCAGGCGGGGCAGGTGGCCGGTCGATTGAATCTGTGGGAGTACGGACTGGCGATCTTCCGCGAGCACTGGTTCTTCGGTGCGGGCTGGTCGAATTACATCGACGCGCAGTTCGCGCTTGTCGACAAGCTCGGACCGGTCGAAATGGCAGACAACGCGCATAACGTCTTGCTCGATCTGCTGGCGAAGACGGGCATCGTCGGCACGCTGGCGGTGTTGCTGCCGCTCGCGTTCTGGTTTGCGCGTGCGGTGCGCAGCCTGAAGTCGGCCCCGATTGCGTTTGCGTTCATCCTGCTCGGCATGCTCGCAATGCACGCGATGTTGGAGTATCCGCAGCACTATGCATTCTTCCTGCTGCCCGGATTGTTCCTGCTCGGATTCTGCGAGACGAAGCCGATCGATAGCGTGTCGCCGACGGCGACCGGGGCCATCAATGGCGTGATTGTTCTGTTCGCATGCGTGGCGATTCCGTGGCTGTATCACGACTATCAGCGCGTCGAGGTGGCGTATCGCGCAGGCAAGATCGAAACGTATCGCACCGATCCCGCACTGTTCTTCGCGCCCTATGGCGACTACGCCGTGACCGGCGCGTTGTATCTCAGTCGCGATCAGCTCGACGAGAAGCTGGCCGCCCATCGCGAAGCGCTGGCGCTCGGTGCCGGGCCGACGATGATCAAGCGCTACATCGTGTTGCTGGCGCTGGCCGGGCGCGACGACGAGGCGCTGCAAGACATCCAGCGGCTGAAGAACTACAACATGCTGATCTTCGAGGGACAGTACGCCTCGCTGGTGCGCATGTTGCGCGCGCAGGGCGACGACCTGAAGCCGTTCGTCAAACGTGTCATCGACGCATGGGGGCGTCCGAAGGGCGAGTCCGATCAGGACGCGATGGTGGTGCCGACCGATGGGGCGAGCCGTTCGTCTTAAACCGTCGTCGTTCGTCGCCACGGACTGTGGCGACGCGCCCCGCAACCCCGACACAAACGAAAAAACGCCCGCAGCGATTGCGGGCGTTTTTCATCCGGACACAGGTTCGTCAGGCGAGCCTGGCGCGACGTCCGACGTCTGCCGAACTGAGCCTAAGCTGACTTAAGCCTGCGTGCCGCTATCGTCCTGCTCGGTTTCCTCCGTGCGCGCCCAGAAGAAGCGATCGGGGAAGTGACGGCCCATGCCGGGGCGGAAAGCATTCTCGAGCACCTGTTGCAGATACTCCTGCGCTTCGCGCACGGCCTCGGGCACGGCAAGCCCGTTGGCGAGCATGGCGGTGACGGCGGCGGCGAGCGTGTCGATCGCGCCCGCGACGTTGTGGGCCGGACGGTCCCAGGCGTCTTCACGGACGATACCGCCATCGCTGTAGAGCGTATGCGTGAACTGCGGGGCGTTGCCGTCGCTGATCAGCACGAACTCGCACCCGTTTTCCAGCAGGATCGAGACGGCTTCGTCGAGGGCCAGATTTTCGTTCTCGGTGATCGTCTGAGCCAACGCAACAGCGGTCTGTGGACTCACGACCAGCACACTTGCCTGCGGCACGAGCAGGCTGGCGGTGGCTTCTCGCAATTCGTCGGTCGAGAGCAGATGCTCGCCCGCCAGCCCGAAGTCCGGCGCGACGACGAGGGGAGTCTCGTCATAATCGGCCACGATTTCGGCAATGGCGGCGACGTTATCGGCATTCACCGCGCTGCCGACCTTGAAGGCGGCGACCGGCATGTCTTCGAGCAACATGCGGGCCTGATCGCCGATCCAGTCGGGATCGATGGGTTGCACGTCGTCGCACGAACGCGAGTCCTGTGAGGAGTAGCCGGTGAGCACCGACACGCCGTAGCCGCCCATGCTGGCGAAGGTGAGCAGGTCGGCCTGCACGCCGGTGGCCGAAGTGGGGTCGGAAAGCCCGAAGGTCAGGAGAATGGGTGGGGATTCAGTGTGCATGGAGGCAGGATAGACGGCGATCTGGTCAGGCTTTGGGTTCGTTGGTACCATCACGCCTTAAATGCCCGTTTCGGAGCGCTCGAAAGCGCCGTGGGCAGCGCCCGCCGGACATTGCACCGGCAGGGTTCCCACAAGACCGTCCGGCATCTCTGCCGACGGGACCCGAAGCGGTTGACAAGCCATTGTAACGGAACGCTCGTCGCTGAAGAAAGAATGGAATACAAGAGCTGGATGTGCCTCATTTGCGGCTGGATTTACGACGAAGAGGCAGGATTGCCCGACGAGGGCATTGCGCCCGGTACGCGCTGGGAAGACGTGCCGATCAACTGGACCTGCCCGGAGTGCGGCGCTCGTAAGGAAGACTTCGAGATGGTGCAGATCTGAGGCCGCACGGCCAGGAGATGGCCCATGGTGATGTCTGATTCGTCCGGATCGTCAGAATCGTCCGAAGTGCCGCAATCGTCTTCCGATTCCGTCGCCCCTGTTGCAGCGAACGCCGCGCGTGAGACGCGTGACGTTCCGTTGTGGCGTCTGCCTGAAGTCGCGGAAGCGCTGACCGAAGCGTCCGATGCCTGGTCCAACGGCCCGGCAGCGGCGCTCGGCCCGTTAAGACGTGCGAACCGGTTGCTTCAGTCGAGCGGTCACGCCGACTGGGCATTGCATGGCGAGCGTCTCGTGAAGGCGATTGCCGAAGCCGCCTATGGCGAGCCGGGCAGTCAAGACACGCAACGCAATGCGCTGCGACAGTTCGAGCGCGATATCTGGCAGGCGGGGGCTGCGACGCCACCCGCTGCGTCGGCGTCGTCGACATCTTCTGCGTCTTCTGCATCCCCGAGTCCCGACAGTTGGCCTGGCGCACCCACGCCGGGTGAGCTTCGTATGGCGGGATGGGCGATAGCTCAGCCTCGTCTGCATGGATTGCCCGCGGGCACGGCCCCGCTGCGCGCAGACGTCGAGCGTGTGCTCCTGCGTTTGCTGCGCCCGGATGCCGACACCCTCGATACCACGGCGGCGCTGGGGCAACTCGCGGATCTCGCTGCTGATCTGCACCGAGCCGGGGCGACCGCACCGCTCGACTACTGGCGTCTCGCGGCAGCCTGGCTTCGCTTTGCCCGTGCGCCGCTCTCGCTGGCGGACAAGCGGCAGATCGGCCGTATGAACATGGCGCTGCGCAAGCAACTGACGCGTCCGGCCGAACCGGCCGAGGGCGGTATAGCCGACCCTTCGGTGGCACCGACGTCGGTAGCAGGCGCATCCAAAACGACATCGGAATTCGTCCCCGGACACGATCTGCTCGAAGCGCTGGCGACCTGGCATGCCCAGGCGCCGGATAGTTGGCTCGGCACGCTGCTGGCCGATTTCGGCGTATTGCGCCGTCCCGGCCATCTGCCCGAGCCGTTGGCCGACGCGGCGCAGGCTGGCCAGAAGCAGGGGGCGGGCGCGAGTTCGCGTGACTGGCTGCGCATCGGACCGCTCGCGATTCGGCAAGACGTCTGCCAGACGTTCCTGAGTCTGGCGGATGAAGCGCTCCCGAATCTGAACGATCCTGCGGTGGCCGCGCAAGTGGCACAGTATTCTGCGGCCATCGGGCTTGCCCCGGTGGCGCGACTGGCGGCCGCAGTGGCCGCCACGGGCGAACGGCTGGCGGCGTCGCCCCCGGCCGAACCGGGTGGTCCGGCGGCGTTGGCCATGACGGTCAAGGCGCTGCGCGGCATGCTGCATCAGTTCGCGGCGGACACCTATCCCGAGTCGCGTCCCGATCTGATCGCCGAGATGGCCCTGTGGCGCGAGCGTGCGCTTGACGCCAGCGTGTTCGGACAGCGGCTAGTCACCGGGCGTGACGTTCCGTGATACAGTCGGCCCAAAGGCTGCCGTTGGCGGCCGATGGCCGTATCACGATGCGGAAAAAGTTCGTCCGCTGACCGGTCGCGGCGAGTGACGCAGGGTGCCTGAGGGGCGTCGACGTCATCGCCGCGGGGCGCAAAACCGGGCGGCAGTCCGTCAAACAGGTTCCGATAAATTTTGGCCCTATGCCGAACGACCGTATCAACCTTACGAATCAGTTCCTCATCGCCATGCCGGGCATGGCCGATCCTACCTTTTCCGGCACCGTCGTCTATCTGTGCGAGCACAGTGAAAAGGGCGCGATCGGGCTGGTGATCAACCGTCCGACCGACATCGATCTCGCGTCGCTTTTCGAACGGCTCGATCTCAAGCTGGAAATCGATCCCCTTGCGCATCAACCGGTCTTCTTCGGCGGTCCGGTGCAGACCGAGCGCGGCTTTGTGCTGCATGACGCCACAGGTACGCCGTACAGCTCGTCGCTGTCGGTGCCGGGCGGTCTCGAGATGACGACCTCCAAGGACGTGCTCGAAGCCGTGGCCAATGGCCAGGGACCGACCCGCTTCCTGCTCACGCTGGGCCATTCGGGCTGGAGTGCAGGACAGTTGGAAGACGAAATCAGCCGTAACGGCTGGCTGACGGTGGCGGCCGATCCGGGCATCGTGTTCGATGTACCGCCAGCCGAGCGTTTCGACGCTGCGCTGGCGCTGCTTGGCGTCACGTCGTCGATGCTGTCCGCCGACGCGGGTCACGCATGACCGCTGGCAAGACGGCGGGCAGTTCCACGGTGCTGGGTTTCGATTACGGCGAGCGCCGTATCGGGGTTGCGATCGGTAATCTGATGCTGCGCGAGGCGCGCGCCCTCACGGTTGTCGCGAATCTGAATCGCGACGTTCGCTTCGCCGAAATGGGTAAACTCATCGCCGAGTGGCAACCCGAGCTGATCGTCGTAGGCCTGCCGTGCCATCCGGACGGCACGCCGCACGAAATGACCCAGCAGGCCAAGCGCTTCGGCAATCAACTCAACGGGCGGTTCGACGTGCCTGTCGTCTGGGTCGACGAGCGCTACTCGTCGGTGGCCGCTGCGGCGGCGCTGGCCGAAGCGGGCATCAAGGTCTCGCAGAAGACGTCGCTCGACGCCGAAGCCGCTCGCATCATCCTCCAGCAGTACTTCGACGAGCATGTGCCTGCCTGACATCCCCACGCCTCACGCGACGCAGACCACGGCGCCTGCGCTGGCCATCCGCGGCCCTGCGACGGAGCGCGCCCATGGCTAACGGCATTCTCGGCCGTCGCGGTCATCCCCAACTCACCCGCAATGGCGAGCTGAAGCATTTGCTGACGGTCGAGGGGTTGCCGCGTGCCGTGCTCATGCACATTCTCGACACGGCCACGCAGTTCGTGAGCGTGAACGATGCCGATGTCAAGAAGGTGCCGCTGCTGAGCGGCAAATCCGTTTTCAATCTGTTCTTCGAGAACTCGACGCGTACGCGTACAACGTTTGAAATCGCGGCAGCACGCCTGTCCGCAGATGTGCTGAATCTGAATATCAATGCGTCGTCGACGAGCAAGGGCGAGACGTTGCTCGACACCATCGGCAACCTGTCGGCGATGCATGCGGATCTGTTCGTCGTGCGTCACGCCCAATCGGGGGCGCCGTATCTGATTGCCGAGCATTGCGCGCCGCACGTCCACGTGATCAACGCAGGTGACGGACGTCACGCGCACCCGACGCAGGGCTTGCTCGATATGTACACGATTCGCCATCACAAGGGCGAATTCCAGAATCTGACGGTGGCGATCGTGGGCGACATTCTGCACTCGCGCGTCGCCCGCTCCGACATCCACGCACTGACGACGCTCGGCGTGCCCGAAGTGCGTGCCATCGGCCCGCGCACGCTGCTGCCGACGGGCCTTGAGCAACTCGGCGTGCGCGTGTTTCACGACATGGACGAAGGGTTGCGAGACGTCGATGTCGTCATCATGCTGCGATTGCAAAACGAACGCATGAACGGCGCGTTGTTGCCCTCGGCGTCCGAGTACTTCAAGTATTACGGACTGACGCCGGCGCGTCTGGCGCTCGCGAAGCCCGATGCCATCGTGATGCATCCCGGGCCGATGAACCGGGGCGTGGAGATCGACTCGGCGGTGGCGGATGGCCCGCAATCGGTCATCCTCGAACAAGTCTCGTTCGGCATTGCCGTGCGGATGGCGGTGATGAGTATCGTCGCCGCAAATAACGGGTAAGCGCGCCATGAAACTGCATCTGAAGGGTGGCCGCGTGATCGATCCTGCAACGCGTCTCGACCGTGTACAGGACGTCTTTATCGCCGACGGCGAACTGCTGACGCTCGATGCATCGCCCGCCGACTTCACGGCCGAGCGCACCGTCGACGCGAAAGGGCTGATCGTCGTGCCGGGCCTCGTCGATCTGTCCGCGCGGCGAATGACGGCGGCAAGCGAAGCGACGGCGGCGCTCGCCGGTGGCGTGACGCGCGTGGTGTGCCCGCCCGACACCGATCCCGTACTCGACGAACCGGACCTTGTGGAGATGCTGCAACTGCGCGCCCGCGCAACGCATCTCGCACAGGTTCATCCGCTGGGTGCGTTGACGGTCGGTCTCGCAGGCCGCGAACTCACCGAGATGGCGCAACTGACCCAAGCCGGATGCATCGGTCTGTCGCAAGCGAACGCCGCGATGGCTGATAACCGCACGCTGCTGCGCGCGCTGCAATACGCCGGTACGTTCGGGCTGGCGGTCTGGCTGCGGCCGCAGGATGCGGCACTCGCGGCGGGCGGCGTGGCTGCGAGCGGTGCGGTGGCGTCGCGTCTCGGGCTGGCGGGCATTCCGGTCGCGGCCGAGACCATTGCGTTGCATACCATTCTCGAACTCGTCCGGGTGACGGGCACGCGCGTGCATCTGTGCCGCTTGTCGTCGGCGGCTGGCCTCGCGCTCGTGCGTGCGGCGAAAGCCGAAGGGTTGCCGGTCACGTGCGACGTCGCCGCGCACCATCTCCATCTCACGGACATGGACATCGGATACTTTGACGCGCAATACCGGCTCGATCCGCCGCTGCGCTCGCAGCGCGATCGTGAAGCCGTGCGTGATGCCGCGCGGGACGGTACGATTGACGCCGTTTGCTCGGACCATACGCCGCTTGCGCCCGACGCCCGTCTCGTCCCCTTCGCCGAAGCCGAGCCGGGGGCAACGGGCCTCGAACTGCTCCTGTCGCTGGTGTTGAAGTGGGCCGAGGAATCGCGGGTGCCGCTCGTCGATGCGCTCGCCCGGGTGACGCACGGTCCCGGTCAGCGATTGGCGGCAGTGGCCCCGGGGGCAGGCCGTTTGTCGTCGGGCCACGCGGCGGATGTCTGCGTGTTTGCGCCGTCAACGTACTGGACCGTGTCCGCGCCGCAGTTGCGCAGCGCCGGTCATAACACCCCGTTTCTGGGATACGAACTACCGGGCCAGGTACGGCTCACGCTGGTCGGTGGCCGCGTGGCGTACGAAGCCCCTTGCGTCTAGGATGCGACTGCCGTGCTGTTGATCAAAAAACTTCGTCTTGGCCTGCATCTCGCGCGCGGCATGTTGACTGCGGCGACGCTGTTTCCATTTCTGTCGCAGCCGCAGAAAGATCGTCGCATCCGTGCGTGGTCGCAGAAGCTGCTGAAACTTTGCGGCATGCGTCTGGAAGTGGAGCAGCACGCGCCGGTGCCGGAAGGGGGCGTGATGCTGCTGTGCAATCACGTGTCCTGGATCGACATCTTTGCGCTGAATGCGTGGCAACCAGTGCGTTTCGTCGCCAAGGCGGAGATTCGTCATTGGCCGCTCGTCGGCTGGCTGTGCGTGCAGACGCGGACGATCTTCCTGCAACGCGAGCGACGTGCCGATGCGCGCCGCATCATGCATTACCTGGCCGATTGCCTGCGCGACGGCGACATCATCACCGTCTTCCCTGAAGGCACGACGACGGACGGCCGCAGTCTGCTGCCGTTCCATGCGAACTTGTTGCAAGCGCCGGTCACGACGGGCAAGCCGGTCCAGCCACTGTGCCTGTTCTATACGGACGCGGCGAGCGGACGCCACACGATGGCCCCGGCCTACATCGGCGAAACGAGCCTGATCGAATCCATCGACATGATTTTGCGTGCGCCGCCGATGACGGTGCGTCTGTCGATCGGCGCACCGCAATATCCGCAGGACGGCGAGCATCGCCGTGAGTTCACGTTGGGCGCACAGCAGGCCGTTGGCGCTGCATTGCAGGGCTTCCTGCCCGAAGCCGTGCTGCCGGAGAGTGGCTCGGTCGGTTCGCGTGCGTCGGGACTGGGTGACGACGAAAGCGATGCCGTGCAGGCGGTTCAGGTCTGACTCGGCCGAACGAAAAGAAAAACGGCGCCTGCGAGGCGCCGTTTTCGTTTGAGGGGGACGGGGACGTGTCAGACGTTCGCGGTGTCGATCACTCGCCTTTGCGCTTCGTTCCTTTGTCTGCCTTGTCAGGCTTGTCCGCCTTCTCTGCCTTTGCCGCCTTCTCCAGCTTGCGCGCGGCCTTTTCGACCTTGCCGAACTTATCCAGCTTCTCGGCTTTCGCGGCCTTCAGTGCGTCCTCGGCCTTGTCGGCCGTTTTCATCTTGCTGCGCTTCTTGTCGGCGAAGGCAAGCGGGTCGCGAATCTGCGGGCAGTCGATCTGAATCAGCTCGCGCCCGGCGGGCGAGTCGGCGAGTTTCACCGCAGTGAGCTTGCCGCCCCAGACGCAGCCTGTGTCCAGACCGAGGATGTTGTCGCGCATCACCAGCCCGAGCGCCGACCAATGCCCGAAGACCATCGTGACGCCTGCTGTGCGACGGCCCGGGGCGTCGAACCACGGCTTGAGCGTTTCGGTCGAGGCATCGGCACCTTCCTTGATCTTGAAGTCGATCCGTCCGTCAGCGGAGCAAAAGCGCATGCGCGTGAGCGCGTTGATCGTGAGACGCCGGCGGTCTTCGTCGCTCAGGTCCGGCTGCCACTGGTCGGGCTGATTGCCGAACATGCGCGAGAGGAATGTCTTCCAGTCGTCGCCGCGCAGTTGCGTCTCGACATCGCGCGCGAGCGAGACGACCTGCTCGGCGTCCCACTGCGGCAGCACACCGGCGTGCACCATCAGATGCCCGTGGGCGAGGTGTGCCAGCGGCTGACGGCGTACCCAGTCGATGAGTGCGTCGCGCTCGGGCGCGTTGAGAATGTCGTCGAGGGTGTCGCTGCCATGCGCCTGACGCACGCCAGCCGCCACGGCCAGCAAATGCAGATCGTGATTGCCGAGCACGGCGGTGACACGGTCACCCAATGCAATGACCTGACGCAGCGTATCGAGCGAGCGCGGGCCGCGATTGATCAGATCGCCGGCAAGCCAGAGATCTGCGTCCTGGGGGAGGCGCTCGAGCAGTTGTTCAAACGACGTTTGGCAACCCTGGAGGTCGCCGATGGCATAGATGTCACGCATCGCGATGGTGGCGCTGTCTTGTCTTGTTATCCCGATCAGGGGGCTTCCGTGTGCCGCGGCCGAGCACCTTATCCGGTGCGTCGCCCCCCGTGGTCATTCATTTCTTGTAGATCAGCCAGCGCGGCACTTTGAAGCGGACGATGCTCAGGTACAGCCACACATACGTCACCATGAAGGCGACGCAGCACAGTGCGAGCACCACGCTATGCCGCCAGAAGACCGTCGCCGGGATCACTGCCAGCAAGCATAGCAGCCAAAGGTAAGGAGAGGTCAAGGAATTGCGCTGCGTGAGCGCACTCGCAGTGCGTGCCCCGGCCGCCCAGCGCATCATGCGTTTATAGACCAGCATATGCAGATGGACGCCGTCGGGGATGCCGGGCGACATGCCGCGAACGAAGCGCTTGCGATAGATCGAGAAGCACACCTCGAACGCCGGGTAGATCACCATCAGCGCGGGATACCACGGCGAGACCTGCGGGTTGCGCATGACCAGCAGCACGGCGATCTCGGCCAGCATGAAGCCAAGGAAATAGGCGCCGCCATCTCCCAGAAAAATCAGTCCACCGGGGAAGTTGAAGATGAAGAAACCGAGGATGGCGCCCACCATGATCATCGACGTGGTGAGCACGATGGGGTCCTGCACCTGGAACCCGACATAGCCGAGCGACGCGAACATGATCATCGCGACCATGGCGGCGAGTCCGTTGAAGCCGTCGATGATGTTCACGGCATTGGCCATGCCCGCCACGCACAGCACCGTGAGTGGCACCGACACGGCGGCCACGATCAGGGTGCGGTCGACCACGCCGATGTCGAGGCGGGTGATGTGAATGTCGAGCACGAGCCACGCGAGCAGAGCGGCGAACATCGTGCAGACGAGACGCACCGTCGGTGAGACCTTCTTGGTCAGATCTTCGATGAAGCCGGACAGGAACGCAGGCAGGCCACAGGCGACGAGCAGCAGAATGTCGCGCGACACCTTGGGGTACGAAAAGCCGAGTGCCGTGGCCGCGACGATCAGACCGGCGAGGATGCCGACACCACCGATGCGCGGCACCGGGCGCACGTGAAACTTCTGCACGCCGGCGACATCGCTATCACCAGAGAAGCGGGCGTGAACGTGCGCGTAGCGGACGATCAGCAGCGTCGCGACAAACGACACGACGAGGGCGATGGCAAGACTCAGCATGATGCGGGAAGGGATCCGAGAATCCGAAAATACTCTGCAATGACGACATGTTCGTCGAATTCGCGCGCTACTTTAGCACGCCCGGCGTCGCCCATTTGCGCAAGCGCGGCCGAGGATGTCCCGGCCACCGCGCGCAGACAGGCGGTCAACGCGGCGGCGTCGCGCGCAGGCACGAGATGCCCGGTGACGCCGTTGTCGATCACATCGCGGCAGCCCGGCACGTCGCTTGCGATGAGCGGCCTGCCCATCGCACTGGCTTCGAGCAACGTGCGCGAGAGGCCTTCGCGGTACGACGGCAGCACCACACAATGGGCGTTGGCAATGAGCGGTCGCACGTCGCTGGTCGTGCCGAGGTACTCGACGATGCCTTCGCGTTGCCAGGCCTCGACTTCGCTGCGTGAGATGGCCGTGGGGTTCTCGACGTCTGCCGCACCCAGTATCTGGAATGTGACGTGTGGCATTTGCGCACGCAACGTTCTCGCGGCTTCCACGTACTCCAGCACGCCTTTGTCGCGCAGCAGTCGCGCGATGAGCAGGAACCGCATCGGCGAAGGGGCCTGATCGGGCGAAGTGTCAGATGCTGGCCACGGGGCCTTGGCGAAGTGCGCGAGGTCGACGCCCTCACCCGGCAGCAGACGCGTCTTGGCGAGCGCCACGAGTCCGCCGTCCACGAAGGCACGATGGTCTTCGACGTTGAGAAACCAGTTCTCGAGCGTGTGACGGAACGCCACGCGGTAGAGCTGACGCGCGAGTCGCGTCGTCAACGATTCGCGAATGAAGACATAGCCGAGACCGGTCGTCATCGACACCGCAGGGATGCGGGCGAAATGTGCGGCGATGGAACCGTAGATGTTTGGCTTGATGGTGTAGTGAAAGACGACGGCGGGCCGCACCTTCCGGTACAGCCGATAGAGCCGCCACATCAACCCGAGGTCCTGCACCGGGTTCTGGCCTTTGGCCGCCATCGGCACACAGTGGACGACGCAACCCATTTCGGCGAGCCGCGCGGCAAATTCGTCGTCGGGCGCGGCGACGTGCACCGGGTGGCCCGCGGCGAGCAACGCGGCAATGGGGCCACGCCGGAAGTTGTAGATCGACCAGAAGGTGTTGGAGCAGAGCAGGACCGGAGATGCCATTGACGTTGCCATGACGAAATCAGTAGCCCGCGCGCCGCGTGGCGCGCAGGTGCGAATAAGTGTCGAGCCATCGCGTCACGATGGCGTCGAGCGAGAAATGCGTGACGATGCGTTCGCGGTTAGCCGCGCCGAGGGCCTGACGTGCTTCGGCGCTGGCACGCAGTTGGCGAAGCAGGGCGTCGCCGAGGGCTTGCGCATCGCCGACGGGCACCAGCGTGTTGTGTGCGCCACCGTGTTGCGCGTCGCCCAACAGTTCGCGAACCCCGCCGCAGTCCGTCGACACGACGGGCAGACCGCTCGCCATTGCTTCACCGACCACGAGCGGCAACCCCTCCCACGCGGACGACATGACATACACGTCGGCAGCCTGCATCCATTGCGCGATGTCGTTGCGACGGCCGAGCAACGTCACGGCGTGTGCGAGGCCGCGGGCGTCCACGTGCGCCTGTACAGAAGCGCGCAACGGGCCTTCGCCCGCGATGAACAGTCGCGCTTCCGGCATGGCGTTCGCGACGTACGCGAAGGCGTCGATCAGCGTCGGATAGTCCTTCGCTTCGACCATCCGCCCGGCCGCAAAAACGATGGGGGCGCCAGCATTCGGCAATACGTCGGACGCGTTGCGCCACGCGGCGCGTGCCTGTGCGTCCGGATGGTAGCGCCCGGTGTCGATGCCATTGGGCATGCTGACGATGCGCGCGGCGGGCGCGGCCCGTTGTGCGACGAATGCGGCGACAGCGTCGTCGCTCACGTTGGTCGTCAGATCCGTCCATCGATCGGTCAATCGATACGCGAGCATGCGCGCGCGGCCGCCTTCGTTGCGGCTGTGGGCGCTCGTCACCAGCACCGGCACGGGCGCAAACCAGCGCGCGACACGCGCCACCAGGTTGGCGTGGACCATATGGGCGTGCACGACATCCGGCTGCCAAGTCCTCAGATACGCCGCAAACCGGACCAATGCCCCGATCAGCGACCCCGGCGATTTGCCTGCCTTCAGTTCGACGAGCGTGAACTGCGGCGACGTCGGCAGCGCGATGGCGCACGGGCCGGTCAGCGAGACGAGCGTGACGTCATGGCCCCGCGCGAGAAACCCCCGCGCGAGATCGGCCACCTGCGTTTCCGCGCCGCCGAGTTGCAGCCCGGTGACGAACAACACGATCTTCATCGCGTGGCCTCCGTGGCGGAGACGCCGTTGGGCAAATCGTCCGCCCAGAGCACTTCCCAGCGCTCGGCGATGGCGTCCGCACGGAAGTCCTGCGCGTGCGCGTAACCGGCCAACCCGAACTGACGGCGCAGCGCGGCATCGCCGATTAGTCGACGCAGTGCATCGGCCAATGCCGGAATATCGCCGTCGTCCACGACGAGGCTGTCGACGCCGTCATGCAGCAGGGCGCGCGGTCCGGCGTCGGCCGCGAAGGCGACGACCGGCAACGCATACGCCTTGGCTTCGAGCAGCACCAGCCCGAAACTCTCACGTCGCGACGGCAGGCAGTAGATCGACGCGCGCGCATAGTGCTGCGCAATGTCGGACACGGCGGGCAGCAACCGGACGGTGTCGCCAACGCCGGTCTTGTGCGCGTGAGCGAGCAGATCGTCACGCAACTCGCCGTCGCCGACGATATGCACCTGCCAACCCGATGCGTCGGCGGCGATGCTTGTCCACGCATCGATCAGGCGATCGAAACCCTTATCGGGGATGAGACGGCCGACGGCAAGAATGCACCGCTCGTCGCCGTGCACGGGCGGCGTGCCGGGCATCGGGATGCCGAGCGGATTGGCCACCGTGACGAATTGCGCGCGCGCGTCGGGATGATGCGTCTGCCAGGCGCTGCGGTCTGCATCCGTGAGCACGACGACCGCGTCGTAGCGACGCGCGGCCAGCGCACGCGCCCATCGGCGTGCGCGACGGCCGAGATCGCTCGCATACGTGCTGTGCTCCCAGGCGATGCGCCGCAGCGGCAGGCCCAGCGTCGCGGGCACAGTGAAGAGCGCGAGCATCGGATCGACGTCGATCATCGCCTCGATGCCATGCTCGCGAACATATCGCCGCACCTGCCGCACGATGGACAGGTAGTGGCGTTTGAACGCCAGGCGTGCAGCGAACAGCGCGTGATGCGCGACACCGGGTGCGAGCGGAAAGACGGGCGTGTGACCCCACAGCGACAGCACGTGGACGCGATGCCCGCGTGCGGCGAGCGCGTTGGCCAGCGTGGCGGTCGCGCGCTCGGCACCGGCGAAGGCGGCGAGCGTGCCCGTGAACAGGCAGATCGTGCGCGCGGGGGGCAATGGATTCATGACAGTTGAGCCGGAAGTCGTCATCGTCTCAATCCCGCCGAAGCAGCCACACGCCGAGCACCAGCGCCGCAGCGTAACCCGCGCCATAACCCAGTGCCCCGGCCAGCGCGCCGAGCTGCGGTGCCAGACCCCGCACGACGACGAATGCCACGACGGCCGCGCACAGCCATTTCGCGATCACCCAGCGGCCAGCGCCGCGACGCACGAGCGTGAGGTTCAGAGCGGCGTCTGCAAACACGAGAATCCCCATGAGCGCCGAGACGCGCAGGATCTGCGCCGATTCCGCGAATCCCGCACCGTAAATCAGATGCACGATCCACGGCGCGAGCACGGCGATCGGAATGGCCAGACTCGCACCGGCGGCGACCATGAGCCAGACGGCGCGGACTGTGTTACGTCGCGCCGTCAGGTTGTCCATCGTCTGAAAAATCAATTGGGGTGCGAGCGAGTTCGCGATGATCGGTGCGACGAGCACAAAGTTCTCCGTAACCTGCATGGCGGCCGCGTAAGCTCCCAGTTCCGAGAGTGGAATGATCGGCTTGAGCACGAGCTGGTCGATGCGCTTGAACAGCATCATCAGCATCAGCCCGCCCCAGAAGGTCGAACCGCTTGCCAGCAAGTCGATCAGCAGACGACGGCTCCAGACGATCGCCGTCTTCGGCGAATTCCGCAGGTAGTAGCGCACGAGCAGCGCGGCTGCCACAACCGCCTCGACGGCGTAGACGACAGCGAAAGCCGCCACGTTCGCATGGGTGACGAACAGCACCGCGACCAGCGCGAGCTTCACGAACAACGCGCAGAGGTTGGCCGTCACACTGGGCCGGTTGAACGTGCGGGCTTGCAGCCAGGCGATCACGATGCCCGACGGCTCACGGAACCACAGCGCAACACCGAGCCAGAGCGTCACGACGACCAGATCGGACTCCGCAAAGCCGACGACGTAGATCGTGAGGATCGTATAGGCGACGGCCGCCGCCGCCAGCCGCAGCACGAAGGCATGTGCGATAACTGTGCGCTGTTCGTCTTCCGGCTTGCCGACCAGCCGGGGCACCACGACCTCGCTGCCGCATAGCAGCGTCAGCGACGCGGCGAGAAAGACAAGCGATTGTGCGTACTGAAACAGGCCGAACTGGGCCGCGCCGAGACTGCGGGCGAGCAGGCCGGAGACGGCAATGCCGCCGGCGATCTGTGCGCCGCGCTCGGTGAGCATCCAGAGGATGTTGCGAAAGATGGTCCGATAGGTTCGGTAGGGCATGGGCGCTCGCGCGTCTCACTCGTTCTCGAGATAAGCAAAACCGGCCTTGTGAGGCCGGTGCGGTGAACCGAAACTGGGACTGTCGGCGCTTGTCGGCTGGCGCGGCTACGGTCGGTAGGGCGAAAGTAGGTGCTGGCTGACAAGGGTTTGGGGAAATGCCGCAGTGCGGCGAAGTCCCGTATAATTTTAGCGTAATGCAGCCGCTCCCGGCCGGGCTTCCCGCCGGGATTTGCGTTTGTGATGCTGGCGGCCCCGATAGCTCTTTTTTGGCTCTTGACGGCGATTTTCGCCAACTGCTCAGCTTTCTCCCCCTCGTTTCCGAGAGACTCTTTCCCATGACGCAAACCACGCAAGTTTCGCCTGCGATTTTCAAGGCTTACGACATTCGCGGCATCGTCGGCAAGACGCTGGATGCCAACGTCGCGCACCTGATCGGACGCGCTTTCGGCACGGCGCTGCGTCGCGAAGGTGGCAATGCGGTCGTCGTCGGCCGTGACGGCCGCCTGTCCGGCCCCGAACTGGTCGGCGCACTGTCCGACGGCCTGCGCGCCGCTGGCGTCGATGTGGTCGACATCGGCGTTGTCGTCACCCCGATGGTGTACTTCGCTACGAACGTGACGCTGCACGGCCGCGTTGTCGACTCCGGCATCATGGTCACGGGCAGCCACAACCCGCCCGACTACAACGGTTTCAAGATGGTGCTGCGCGGACGCGCGATCTACGGCGACGCGATTCAGGGCCTCGCCAAGCTGATCGAGGCGCAGGACTTCGAAACGGGTCAGGGCACTTACACTGCCGACGAGATCGGCGAGTCGTATCGTGCGCGCATCGTCAACGATGTGCATCTCGCGCGTCCGATGAAGATCGCCGTGGACTGCGGCAACGGTGTGGCGGGCGCGTACGCCCCGGCGCTGTTCCAGGCGCTCGGCTGCGATGTCATCGAACTGTTCTGCGACGTCGACGGCACGTTCCCGAACCATCACCCGGACCCGGCGCATCCCGAAAACCTTCAGGACCTGATCCACACGCTGCAAACGACCGATGCCGAAATCGGTCTGGCGTTCGACGGCGACGGCGACCGTCTCGGCGTGGTGACCAAGGACGGCCAGATCATCTATCCTGACCGTCAACTGATGCTCTTCGCCGCCGAAGTGCTGAGCCGCAATCCGGGCGAGAAGATCATTTACGACGTGAAGTGCACGCGCAATCTCGCGAGCTGGGTGCGCAAGCACGGCGGCGAGCCGCTGATGTGGAAGACGGGCCACTCGCTGGTCAAGGCCAAGCTGAAGGAAACGGGCGCACCGCTCGCCGGCGAGATGAGCGGCCATGTGTTCTTCAAGGACCGCTGGTACGGTTTCGACGATGGTCTTTACACCGGTGCGCGTCTGCTCGAAATCCTCTCGAAGTCGGCCGATCCGAGCGCTGTGCTCAACGCGCTGCCGAACTCGATCTCGACGCCGGAGCTGCAAATTCCGCTGGCCGAGGGCGAGAACTTCGCACTGATCGACAAGCTGCGCGAGACCGCCAAGTTCGACGGCGCGCAGGACATCGTCAAGATCGACGGTGTGCGCGTCGAGTACCCGGACGGTTTCGGTCTGGCGCGTTCGTCGAACACCACGCCGGTCGTGGTGCTGCGTTTCGAAGCCGACAGCGACGCCGCCATCCAGCGTATTCAGGACGACTTCCGCCGCGCGATTCTGGCCGTCAAGCCCGACGCCAAGCTGCCGTTCTAAGGTTGGATGGCCGCCTGAATGGTCAACTGAGCGTCACCGGGCCGTCGTTGGACGATGGCTCGGAATGGCCTTGTAAGGCGGTCGTCGCGTAGTTCGTGGATGGACGCGGGCGTCAATCATGATTGGCGGGCCGGGACGGGGTAAAATCGCGGTTTTGCTCACGAGGCCCGGCCGAACCGCCGGGGCGTTCGGTTGCAGGTTCTGATCGTCAAAGTCTCGTCGCTCGGCGACGTCGTCCATAACATGCCCGTGGTGCAGGACATTCTGCACCGGTATCCCGACGCCCAGATCGACTGGGTCGTGGAAGAGGGATTCGTCGACCTCGTCAAACTCGTGCGCGGTGTGCGCCGGGTCATTCCGTTTGCGTTGCGCCGCTGGCGCAAGAAGCCGCTCGCGGCACGCACCTGGCAGGAGATCGGTGCGTTTCGCCGTGCCTTGCGCGAAACCCCTTACGACTACGTCATCGACACGCAGGGTCTGGTCAAGACCGGCTGGATCTCGCGCACCGCACGCGGCGCGGTCTGGGGGCTGGGCAACCGCACGGAAGGCGCCAGCTACGAATGGCCGGTGCGCTATCTGTATCAGCACATGGTGCGCATCGAGCCGCACACGCACGTGGTGACGCGTTCGCGTCTGCTGGTGGCCGAGGCGATGGGCTTCAAGGTGCCGGGCGAGATCGACTTCGGCATCGCCACCGAGCGGGCCGATCACAGTCAGTGCCCGGACCGTCCGTATGCGGTGTTTGTGCATGCGACCTCGCGAGACGACAAGACCTGGCCGGAAGACGATTGGGTCGCGCTGGGCCGCGATCTCGCATCGCAGGGATTCCTCATCGTCCTGCCGTGGGGCAGCGCTGCCGAGCGTGAGGTGTCGCGGCGTCTGGCCGCTGCGCTGGGCGAGGATGCCTGGGTGCCGCCGAAAATGAATCTGTCGCAGGTCGTCGGCCTGATCGATCGCGGGGCGATTACCGTGGGCGTGGACACCGGGCTGGTACATATCGCCGCAGCGCTGAACCGTCCGACCATCGAGCTATACAATTTCAGCACCGCGTGGCGCACCGGCGGGTTCTGGTCGCCGCGCATCGTCAATCTCGGCGACGCCGAACACAAGCCGACGCTCGCGCAGGTGCGCGACGCCGTGCGTGCGCTGGCACCTGCGCTGCCTTCGTCGTTGACGTCGTCGCCTGCGGCTGTGCCGGGCGGCACTGCCGCGTCTGAGGAGGACTGAATCGCATGAATCAAAACACTCAAGCTCACGACGCCAGCGAATCGAGCGCGAGCGGCCAGATCGTCACCGTCGCCTCGGGCGACTGGCAGGGCGGTCAGTTGCCGGTCGCGCGCGAGACGCTGGTCGCCGACGTCGAAGCCGGCAAGGTGCTGTACTTCCCGCATCTGGCCTTCGCCATCGACGCCGCCGAGCAAGCGTTGCTCGATCCGAAGATCGCCGATCCGAAGCGCAAGAACATCAGCCTCGACCCGAAGACCGGCGTGCTCGTGGGCGTGGCCGCCGACGACGCTACGCAGCGTGCCGTTCACGCACTGGTCAAGCGCTACTACACGCAGGCGTGCAGCCTGATCGATGGCCTGATGCCGGAGTATCGCGGCAAGCTGCGCGCCGCACCGACGAGCCTGCGACTGCATCAGGTGGAGACGCGTCAGACCTCATGGCGCAAGGACGACAGCCGTCTGCACGTCGACGCTTTCCCGTCGCGCCCGAACTATGGCGAGCGCATTCTGCGCGTGTTCACCAACATCAACCCGGCCGGTCAGCCGCGTGTGTGGCGCGTGGGCGAGCCGTTCGAGGACGTGGCGAAGCGCTTCCTGCCGAAGGTGCCGACGCAGTGGCCGGGCTCAGCCTGGCTGCAAAACGCCGTGGGCATCACCAAGCGCCCGCGCAGCGGCTACGACCACATCATGTTGCATCTGCACGATGGCATGAAGGCCGACATGGGGTATCAGCACGACGCGGACCAGCAGACCATGCCGTTCCCGCCGGGCAGCGTCTGGATCTGCTTCTCCGATCAGACGTCGCACGCCGTGATGTCCGGCCAGTTCATGATGGAACAGACCTTCTTCCTGCCCGCCGACGCGATGGTGCACCCCGAGTGCTCGCCGTTGGCGGTATTGCAACGTCTTACGCATCGCGCGCTGATCTGAATGTTGCTGCGTCTCGTCTATCGCGCGCTCTGGTGGATCGTCGCACCGCTGGCGGTGGTTCGCCTGTGGTGGCGCGGCCGTTTCGAGCCGGGCTATCGCCGTCACATCGGCGAGCGTTTCGGCTTCTACAGCACGCCGCCGTACACCGGCCGTCCGCTGATCTGGGTGCATGCGGTCTCCGTCGGGGAGACGCGCGCCGCGCAGCCGCTCATCGATGCGTTGCTGGAGCGCTATCCGTCGCACGGCGTCTTGCTCACACACATGACGCCGACGGGGCGCGCCACGGGCGAAAGCCTGTTCGGCGATCGCGTGGTGCGGTGCTATCTGCCGTACGACATGGTCGGTCCGATCCGGCGCTTCCTGAAGCACTGGCGGCCGAGCGTCGGCATGGTGATGGAGACGGAAGTCTGGCCGAACCTGATCTTCACGTGCCGCGAAGACGGCGTGCCGCTGGTGCTGACCAATGCGCGCATGTCGGCGCGCTCGTTCCGTCGAGCGGCGCGCTTCGGAGATGCGGCCAAACCGGTCTACGGCGGATTCAGTCGTGTGCTGGCGCAAAGCGATGCCGATGCAGAGCGTCTGCGCATGCTTGGGGCCAGCGACGTCGACGTGATGGGCAACCTCAAGTTCGACATGACGCCACCGCCTGCGCTGCTGGCGCTGGGCGCACGCTGGCGTGAGCGCTTCGGCGACCGTAAGGTGTGGCTGGCGGCGAGTACGCGCGACGGTGAAGAAGCGCAGGTGCTTCAGGCGCGTGCGATGCTCGCGTCGGCCTCTGACGAAGGACGTCGCTCGCTGCTGGTGCTCGTGCCGCGTCATCCGCAGCGTTTCGACGAAGTGGCGGCGATGCTCGAAAAGGTCCGCCTCAACTACGTGCGCCGCAGTGCATGGCCGGACGACGACACGCCGCTGCCCGCCGACGTCGACGTCGTACTCGGCGATTCGATGGGCGAGATGGCCGCTTACTTCTCGGCAGTCGACGTCGCGTTTATCGGTGGCAGTCTGCTGCCGCTGGGCGGTCAGAATCTGATCGAGGCGTGTGCGGCGGGTACGCCCGTAGTGTTCGGACCGCACATGTTCAACTTCACGCAGGCCAGCGAAAACGCGCTGGCAGCAGGCGCGGCCCGGCGTGTGAGCGATGCCGGTGAGCTGGCGTCGACGCTGGCCGACCTGCTGATCAACGACGACAAGCGGCTGGCGATGCGCACGGCAGCGTTGCTGTTCGCGAAGCAGCATCAGGGCGCAACCGCGCGCACCGTCACCGCGTTGGGACGCTGGCTCGATACCGGATTCGTCGCACCGCAGGAGTGATTCGATAAGACGTCGCAGCGCTGACGTCGGAAAGCAAAAAGCCTCGCATGCCAGAACGGTCATGCGAGGCTTTTTGTTTTGATGCGGACGAAGTCAGCGACGCAGCGGAGCAGTCGTGCCCGGACGCACGCCACGCGCCGGAAGACCCGTGCCCGCGTTTGCCGGGGCCGCTTCACGGGCACCGGCCATGGCGGCGGAGGCGTCCGGATTCTCGGTCAGCAACGCGTTGAGCAACTGCAAGTCCGTATCGACGAGCGTGGCGGCGCTGGCCTTCAGCTGGAGGCTGGAGAGCAGCGTGCTGTAGCGCGCCTTGGCGAGATCGCGTCGCGTGGTGAAGAGCTTGTCTTCGGCGTTGAGCACGTCGGCGTTGATGCGAATGCCGACCTGATAGCCGAGCTTGTTCGACGCGACCGACGACTGCGCCGATTGCTCGGCCGCTTCGAGCGCCTTGACCTGCGCCAGCCCGCTCGACACACCGAGGTACGACGTGCGCGCGCTCAGCACGGCCAGACGTCGGGCATCGTCCAGATCGCTTTGCGCCTTGTCTTCGAGCGCCAGCGTCTGACGCATCTTGCTCTGCACCGAGCCACCCGAGAAGATCGGGATGCTGATCTGAATGCCAATCTGCCCGGCCGAACTCGGCCCTGTGCCCTGACTCGACGGACTGGACATGGCGGACGACAGCAAGCTGTTGGCGTTGCCGACGTTCGAATGCGCACCAGCCGCCACCAGATCGACGGACGGCATATAGCCCGACTTCGCCTTCGACGTTTCGCGTCGCGCGATCTCCAGCGTGAGCGATTGCAATTGCACGCCGTAGTTGGCTTGCTCGGCCTGCGTGACCCAGTCGGCGACGTTGTTCGGCTCGGGAGACGGTAATGTCGATCCGGCGCGCAGCGTAGCGAGCGAGCCGACCGGATGGCCGACGATGCGCGCGAACGCGGCACGGCGCACGTCGAGCGTGTTCTGCGCGGCGATTTCCTGAGCGGTGGCCTGATCGAAACTGGCCTGCGCTTCGTTCGAGTCGACGATGGTGGCGTTGCCGACTTCGAAGTTGCGTTTGGCCGACGCGAGCTGTTCCGCGATGGCCTGCTTGTGCGTGCCTGCGAGGGCGAGATCGTCCTGCGCGGCGAGCACATCGAAGTAGGCTGTCGCCACGCGCAGGATCAGATCCTGCTGCGCCTGCGCGAATGCGGCTTCGGCGCTCGCGACCGTCAGCTTGCCCTGCTGGTACGACTGCCAGCTATCCCAATGGAAGATGGGCTGCGTCAGTGCGAGGCTGTAGCCGCTGCTGCCGAAAGTGTTCGAGATGTTGCCGGAGCCGTAGTGCGTGTTGACGGCCCCGTAGCGCGCTGTGACCTGCGGCAAAAGCGCGGCACGCGCTTGCGGCAGCGCTTCGATGTTCGCGAGGTACGACGAGCGTGCGCTGGCGATAAGCGCGTCGCGGCCCTGGGCTTCGCTGTAGAGCTGGAGCAGGTCGGTCGCGCTCGCGGGAGCCGAGTGCCCAATGAGGGCAGCGAGCATCGTCGCGGTGGCGACGACGCTCGCAGAGCGGGCATTGAGGATGCTACGGGTGTTACGGGTGTGGCGGGCGGACGCACGCCTGTCCGCGCGCAGCCGCGCGGCAAACCTCGGGGGGCGCATGGCCCTGGCTCAGTAAGTCGGCATCGACGGATCGACCTGGCGTGCCCAGGCATCGATTCCGCCGTCCAGATTGAACATCTGGGTAAAACCTTGTTGTTCCAGGAACATGGCGGCGCGGGCGCTGCGCATGCCGTGGTGGCAAATGCACACGATGGGCGCATCGGCGTCGAGCTCGCCCTGACGCGACGGCACGTCGCCGAGCGGCACGTTCTTGCTCTGGGCGATGTGGCAGGTCTGCACTTCCCAGTCCTCACGCACGTCGAGGAGCGTGGGTTGGCTGCGGTCCCCGTCCGCGAGCCACTGGGCCAATTGCGCCGGTGTAATGTTTTGCATGATGTTCTACGTGTGTCGAATCGATGGCGTCCGGCCTTCGTCTAGCCGCTTCATCGTCCCCAAACGATAAAAGCGGGAGACCGGTCCGCTCGCGGCTTCAGGGGCGCGCCGTTCGCTATCGAAGGGCGCGGTCCCCGGCAGCCGGGCTTTAGAACTTGAAGCTCGACGGTTGCGGGGCGACCAGATAGGTCACCTGCGTCTCGAACAGGTTTTCGCGACGGAATTCGGTCTCGGACACGCGCGTGATGAGCACGGCTTCCATGACCGGGCTGCCGCCCACGAAAGCTGCCAGACGGCCGCCGACCTTCAGTTGGTTCTGGAACGCTTGCGGCAGTTCAGCCAGCGCACCCGAGATGCAGATCACGTCGTAGGGTGCCGCGGCGCTCCAGCCCTGGGCACCGTCGGCGTTGACGACTTCGACGTTGGTCACGCCGTTGGCGCGCAGCGTCTGCTGGGCCGACTGCGCGAGGTTCGCGTCGAATTCGACGGTCGTCACGTGATGCGCGTTGTAAGCCAGCAGGGCGGCCATGTAGCCCGAACCCGTGCCGATTTCGAGCACGTTCTCGTTCTTCTTCGGCGCGAGCGCTTGCAGAATGCGCGCTTCGACGCGCGGGAACATCATGTGCTGGCTCTTGTTCGGGATAGCAGCGCCCGAGAGCGGCAGTTCGACGTCGGTGAACGCGATGTCGCGCAGTGCCGCCGGCACGAAATCTTCGCGCTTGACGACTTCCAACAGCTTGAGCACGTCCTGATCGAGCACGTCCCAGGGACGAATTTGCTGCTCGATCATGTTAAAGCGGGCCTGTTCGTAATTCATTTCGATTACTCGTGGGTAGTAGGCAAACACAACCCGGCATTTTACCAGTTCCGGACGGCAGCCATGATGACGTGTGAACTTTTGCCGCAAATCGGCACGAAAGCCGGGCAAATGTGACCGGCCCGAATGGCCCCGAGGCTCAGGCGGCCTTGTCCGGCGGGATCGAGAGCGCGGGCGATTCCACCCGAACCTCCGTGCAGGACTGCGCCACGCACTGCAAATAAGCCCCGCACATCGTGGCCATCTGGTCGGCGATCTGGCGGGAGAGCGTTTCCGAGCAGGCGCCCACGGGCGCACGGTTCTCCAGAATCGCCTTGATCGGCCCTGTCATGGAGTTAAGGAAGACGAAGGCCACCGTCTCAGGATCCTCGAAGCGCGCGTTGTGGGCGGTCTTCAGCATGCCGACGACCGCCGCGTGCATACGCGCCGACGCCCCCGCAAACACCTCCCGCCCGTCCAGATCCTCCGAGAGCCGGTACAGCGCCTGCGCCTCTTCGATATCGCGCATCTTCGCGCCGACGTACGCCTTCGCCAGTTCCTGCGCCATCGTTTCCAGCGGCTTGCCATGCGACGCCTGACACGTCTGCTCAACCGAATCGACGATACGGTCGATGTGACGCTCCAGCACCGCGTAGAGCAGCACCTGCTTGTTCTGGAAGTACTGATAGAGGGTGCCGACGGATACCCCGGCGCGCTCGGCCACCCGGGTGGTGGTCAGTTGACGCCCGCCATCGAGCAGCAAAACCTGAAGCGCGGCTTCGAAAATGGCGTCGATGGTGACCCGCGAACGCGCCTGCTGCGGCGATTTACGGGGCGTTGCGGGTGGTTGACCGGCCGGTTTCATATGCGAATAGAAAATCTGAAGGATTCTTCATAAACTCGATGCTAACAAATTTGCGTGCGGCCGGGCGCAGAACAACGGGAATTCGACGGGAGCAGTGATGAAACGGGACGCTATCGAAAATACGGTACGCGAGGACGCCGAACGCCATCTGGGAAGAGTGGCGCTGGTGACTGGCGCGACCCGGGGAATCGGATTGGAAGTGGCGCGTGAGCTGGCCGAAGCGGGCATGACGGTGCTGGTCGGCGCGCGCGATGAAGCCAAGGGGGACGAAATCGTCGCCCCGTTGCGCAAGGCGGGCTTTCAGGCAGAGACGCTGGTGATCGACCTGCTTCGCTCGGAGACGCTGCATGCCGCCGCCTACCGGATCGGGCGCTATCACGGACGGCTCGACGTGCTGGTCAACAATGCGGGCGTGACCGATCCGCGCGACGACACGCCGGAGAAGGCGTCCATCGAGGCGGTCGAGCGGGTCTTCCAGACCAACTTCTTCGGCACCTTGCGCGTCACACAGGCGATGCTTCCGTGGCTGTCGCGCTCGGACGGTGCGCGCATCGTCAATGTGTCGAGCGGCCTCGGCTCACTCGCGCAGAACAACGATCCGGCGTGGGAGCATGCGGCGTTCCGGCAGATCGGGTTCAACGCGTCGAAGGCTGCGCTGAACATGTTGACGGTGCAGCTCTCGCACACGTTGCGCGAGACGTCGATCACGGTGAACTCGGTCGACCCGGGCGCACCGGGTGATCTCACGGTCGACGCGAGCGGCAAGCGCGGGCGTCAGGGGCTGGCCGAAGGCACGCGCAGCGTGGTCATGCTCGCGCTGGGCGAACGCGGCCCGGTGACCGGTGGCTTCTTCGATCTTTCGGGCACGCTGCCCTGGTAAATGCGGTGATCCATGCAGAGAGGGCGGGTCGGGTAAAATCCGCCCCCATGAATTGCCGACCTCATTGCGCTGCCTGTTGCATTGCACCTTCCATTTCGACGCCGATTCCCGGGATGCCTGACGGCAAACCGGCGAACACGCGTTGCGTGCAGCTGGACGATGCCGACCGTTGCCGTATCTTCGGTAGCCCGCAGCGTCCGGCCGTGTGCGGATCGTTGCAGCCCTCAGAGGAGATGTGCGGCGGCGACCGCACGCAGGCCATCGCGTGGTTGTCGGCGCTGGAGGCGATGACTGCCCCGATGGCCGCCTGAGCATTGCCTGAGGATCGCCGTCGGGCAGCGTCGGGCAAACCTCAATTCCTGTCTTATCCGAGTGCTATAGTCGCGCGTGTCGGGCCTAATGCGCCCTGAAGCGGAACGCGAAATGCCGGGTAGCACTCATCCAGATCGTCCCATTCCTCAGCAGTGCGATGCGAGCGCGTCGTTCACTGTCTCGCGCCGTCGTTGGCTGACGATGACCGGTGCGGCTGCACTGGCTGCGGGCCTCGCCGCATGCGCAGGCTTGCCGTTCGGCAATGACTACACCTTCTCCGAAAGCCAGTTGCAGCGTGCGCTCGAGCGCAAGTTTCCGTTCGACCGTCGTGTGCTGGCTGTGCTCGACGTCAATCTCACGCATCCGCGTCTGACGCTGCTGCCTGAGCGCAACCGTCTCGCCGTATCCGTCGACGCCACCGTGACGCATCCGCTGGGCGGCGCGCCGCTGACCGGCACACTCGCCATCGACAGTGCACTCGCGTACGATCCGGCCACGCTGTCGGTCGTGCTGCGCGACCCCGAAGTGGAGACGTTCACTATCGATGGTCTGCCCGATCGCTGGTCGCGTCAGTTGAACGCGGCGGGGGCGCTGATCGCGACGCAGTTGTTGCAAGGCGCGCCGATCTATACGTTCAAGCCGGAGCAACTCAACATCGGCGGCGCGATGCGTCAGCCGGGGGCGATCACCGTGCTCTCGCACGGCGTGAACGTCAAATTCGACACGCGCTGACGTTGCACCGATTTCGCGCGAACGCATTCGCCTGAACCTACAAAAACTTCTTAATCCACGACTCCTCAGGAACTCATTGCATGGACTTGTTGCTGGCGCTCAAAGCCGTCATTCTCGGTGTAGTTGAAGGTCTGACCGAATTTCTGCCGATCTCGTCGACCGGGCACTTGATTCTGGTCGGTAGCCTGCTCGACTTCAACGACGAGAAGGGCAAGATCTTCGAGATCGTGATTCAGTTCGGTGCGATTCTGGCGGTGTGCTGGGAGTTTCGCGCGAAGATTGCGCAGGTCGTGTTCGGGCTGGGCAACGATGCGAAGGCGCGTCGCTTTGCGGTGAATGTGATTGTCGCGTGTGTGCCCGCTATCGTGCTCGGGCTGCTGTTCGGCAAGCACATCAAGGCAGTGCTGTTCAACCCGCTGGTTGTTGCCACCGCGTTCATCGTCGGCGGCGTGATCATTCTGCTGGTCGAGCGTCACAATCGTCGCAATGTGGAGGCGGGCAAACTGCCGCGCGTGAATTCCATCGACGAGCTGTCGACGCTGGACGCACTGAAAGTCGGCTTCGCGCAATGTCTCGCGCTGGTGCCGGGCACCTCGCGCTCGGGGGCGACGATCATCGGCGGCATGATGCTCGGGCTGGAGCGTCGTGTGGCGACCGAGTTTTCGTTCTTCCTCGCGATCCCGATTCTGTTCGGCGCGACGATTTACGAACTCTACAAGTCGCGCTCCATGCTGGAAGTCGCGGACTTCGGTCTGTTCGGCATCGGCTTCGTGTTTGCCTTCATCAGCGCGTTCATCTGCGTGCGCTGGCTGTTGCGCTACATCGCGTCGCACGATTTCACGGCGTTCGCCTGGTACCGCATCGTGTTCGGTATCGTGGTGTTGGTGTCGGCTTACAGCGGGCTCGTGGTTTGGGCTGACTGATCGCTTGTCGCTGAACGCCATATGAAAAAAGGGCACCGAAAGGTGCCCTTTTTGCTGTCCGTCAGTACCGACGCGATGACGTCGATGCCGCTCAGCTGCGCTTGCGGAAGACGAGATCCCACACGCCGTGACCGAGGCGCAGGCCGCGGTTCTCGAACTTCGTCACGGGACGGTAATCCGGGCGCGGCGCGTAATCGGCCGCTGTGTTCTCAAGCGACGCTTCGCCGCCGAGCACTTCAAGCATCTGCTCGGCATATTCCTGCCAGTCCGTCGCGCAGTGCAGATAGCCGCCCGGCTTCAGACGCGAGGCCAGCAAAGCGACGAACGGCGGTTGCAGCAGACGGCGCTTGTGGTGACGCTTCTTGTGCCACGGATCGGGGAAGAACACGTGCACGCCGTCGAGCGAGCCTTCCGGGAGCATGTGCTGGACGACTTCCACGGCGTCGTGCTGGATGATGCGCACGTTCGAGAGCGGCGTCGTGCCGATGAGCTTGAGCAGTGCGCCCACGCCCGGCTCGTGCACTTCCACGCCGAGGAAATCGTCTGCCGGACGCACCTTCGCGATGTGCGCGGTACCGTCGCCCATGCCGAAGCCGATTTCCAGAATGCGCGGTGCGTCGGCGCGATCGAAGGCCTTCGGCCAGTCGAGCGCTTCGGGCGCATACGGCAGCATGAACTTCGGGCCGAGTTCTTCGAAGGAGCGCTTCTGCGCTTCCGAGCTACGTCCCGCGCGGCGCACGAAACTGCGAATGCGGCGCGGGTGCGCGACGCCGTCCGGGCCGACGTACGTGTCGTCGTCTTCCGAAGAGGTCGTTTGCGACGCGTCGAGTTCAGCGTCGTCGTGGGCCGGGAGCGCGTCGTCGGCCGGCGGTTGTCCGTGGTTCGTCATGGAAACAAAAAGCCGTCTGGAACGACGGCTTGTCGAGGGAGACTTCGGCGGGCGGTGCGTACAGCGCCCAACACGATGATTTTTCAAAGGATTTTCCCGCGCCTTGGCAGCGGGAACGGGCTCGATTATCCACCGGAACGCCCTTCACTGGCAAGTTGGCGCCCGCTTCGCGTCCCGGCGTGATGCTGCCTGACGTCGCGAGCGTGCGCCGCCGTCAGCGAGCCTTGGCGCGTGACGGTTTGGCGCTCGCGGCCACGCGCGCTGCGCTCTTGTTGCCGAAGACGCCCGTCGTTTCCATGTCTTCGAGCCAGGAGAGGGCGTCGGCGTGGCGAAGGAAGTGACGCAGATAGTCCGGCGACACGTCGTGCATGAGCGAGAGCGCCCGATGCACGAGATGGCTGGAATTGAGCGGTCCCGCGTTTTCCGGCACCTGCGCGAGCGACTGGCGCAGATTGCCGTCGGTGCTCAGCTTCGACCATGTTTCGCGGAAGTATTCGAGGACGTCGAGGTCTTCGAAGGCGTCGTCCGTTGCGATGACCGTCGGCGTGATGGCGACGGGAATCGGTGCGGCTTGGGCGACGGTGCGTTTCGTGGGTGTGGTCGATGTCGTGACCGGTTGCGTGGGCGCGTCGGGGGCCTTCGCTGCGGGCGATGGGGCCGTCGGCTGAGCGCCACGGGTCGGTCTCGATGTCGCGGGCGATGCAGACGGCGTCGGCCGTTCACCAGTGCCGATCCGTCGCGTGATGTCTGCCGTCAGCGTGACGAGCGGCGATGCCACGCGCGATGCTGCGGGATCGTCGGCAGACGTCTCTGCATCGGCAAGCGACTTCGCGAAGTCGTCCATCAGCACCTTCAGACGCGTTTCAA
Organism: Pandoraea commovens; assembly: GCF_024704525.1. Lineage (NCBI taxonomy): Bacteria > Pseudomonadati > Pseudomonadota > Betaproteobacteria > Burkholderiales > Burkholderiaceae > Pandoraea > Pandoraea commovens. The sequence goes on along the minus strand of NZ_CP102780.1, from coordinate 5,095,547 downwards.
GCACGCGCCGCACGTCTCCCTGATAGGTGAGCATGCGCGTGCAAAGCGCTTCGATGCGATGAAAGCGCGCCGGGTCGCGCTTGTCGGCACCGGCGTCGCGCCATGCGGTGAGTTGTGCGGTGATCGGATCGACCGGATCGACCGGATCGACCGGATCGGCAGACGACACGACAAGCGTATCGTCTGCGATGACGTCGTTCGTTGGAGAGGGCGTTTGCGTGCTCATCGCCGCACCGTCACGCTTTCGGCTTGCCAGCGTTACCGGCACTGCTGCGGGGCATCGGCGCGATTTCCACGCGGCGGTTCTTTGCGCGCCCGGTTTCGTCGGCGTTGGACGTCACCGGTTGTTCGGCACCGAAGGCGGCTGAGAACACGGAGGACGGCGGCACTCCGGCGGCGATCAGCTCGCGCGTGACGGTCAGCGCCCGTTGTGCCGACAACTCCCAGTTATCGGCAAAGCGGCGGTTCGTCTCGCGCACTTGCTGGTCGTCGGTGAAGCCGCTGACCATGAGAATTTCGTCGCTTGCGCGCAGATAGGCGGCCAGCGGCGCGGCCAGACTGCGCAGCACTTCGCGGCCCTGCGGCTGCAACTGGTCCGAGTTCAGGGCGAAGAGCACGTTGCCGCTGATACCGATGCGACCGTTCACGAGCGTTACGCGGCCGCCAGCGAGCGGTCCGGCGAGCGCTTTCTCAAGCGTCTCGCGGCGCTGCGTCTCGACCTGACGCTCCTTCACTTCGCGTTCCAGCTTCGCCGAGAGTTCGATCTGCACGCCGATCACACCGAGCATGATGAGCACGAACGCGCCGAGCATCACCGACATCAGATCGCCGAAGACGGCCCACGTCGGCGCGGCGGCGCCTACGTCGCCCGCGTCCGCGATATCCGCGTCGAATTCGTCTCTCATGCTGCCACGCTACCCGGTTGCATACCTGCTTGCGCAGCTTGCGAGCGCACCTGTGCGAGATCCTGAAGGTTCTCGAGGATCTGCTTTTGCGACATCACGCTCAGTTCGACCACTTCGCGCGCCTGTGCGACGTAGTACCCGAGCTGTTCGTCGCTGCGCGCCATCGACTTGTCGAGCGCGGCTTCGATACGTTGCAGATGCTCCAGCAGTTGTGTATTCGATTCGCCGAACGACTGGACGGCGGCACCGAAGGCGTCGCCGAGGCTGGCGATTTCCACCACGCTGCCAGTGACCTGTGCGGACGCTTCCGTGAGCTTCTCCGTCTGTGCGGCGATGGCGTCGCCGAGGTTCGTACTCGCGCGTTCGAGCAGTTGCGCGGAGGTCGTGACGAGTTCGTCGACGGCGGCACGTTGTTCGTTGCCCGCGTGCTTGACGGTGTCGAGCAGCGTGCCCAGCGTGTCGAGCAGTCGCGAGCGCTCTTCGAGCATGGCGTTGTCGCGGACCATGCTGTCCGAGAGCTTCTGACGCAGTTCGCCGATGATTTCGGCGGCCGCCTTCGGGGCTTCCGAAGCCGTTTGCACCAGACGCGAGATTTCCGCGATGGTGTCGCTGGCGTTGGCGCGCGTCTGTTCGGACATCTCCAGCGCGGTGCGCGCGAGCGTGTCGCAGATCGCCTGTTGCTGGCTGGCCGTTTGTGCGCCGACCTGCTGCCATTCCGAGCGCAGCGTGGACAACGTGCCTTCGAGCGTTTCCGTCCAGACGGACAGGCGCTGCGTTTCGCGCTCGGCGGTGGCGTCGTGATGTGCGGTGTTGGCGGCGCTGAGCGCTTGCAGCAGCGACGCACTGTGTTCGGTGAATGCGCTGGTCGTCGCCGCGACGAGTTGCTGATTGCCGTCGGCCAGACGTTCGCTCGTGCGCGTGTGTTCGGCGATGGCGTCGCGCCAGGTTTGAGCGACGTTGGAGGACGTCGAGTCGAGTTGCGTCGAGACGTTTTGCAGCAATTGCGACGCCCGCGATTCGAACGTTTCGGCGAAGCGCGCGAGGGCGGCGGCGAGGTCGGTAGCGAGCGTGTCGTTCGCCGATTGTTGCGCGACGAGGGCCTGCTTCCATTCGCCCGACACGACGGCGGCCGTCTCCGACACGCTGTGCATTGCGCCTTCCGTGCGCTGGCTTACGCCGTCGATCAGATGGGCGGCGCGTTGCTCGAAGGTTTCCGTGAAGCGGGTGAGGGCGGCGGCGAGTTCGGTGTTCAGTGCATCGTTGGCCTGCTTTTGCAGCCCGATCGATTGCTCCCATGCCGATGCCACGCGCTCGTGTGCATCGCTGACGTTGCCGCTCGCGGCGTCGAGCTTGGCTGCGACATCCGCCAGCAAGGTGCTTGAGCGCGCTTCGAACGTTTGCGCGAAGCGTTCCAGTGCTGCGCCGAGCGACTGCGTGAGCGTGTCGTGCGATTGCTGTTGCTGGCCAAGGGCCTGTTCCCACGCTTGCGCGACGGTCGTCTGCGCCGTGGCGATACTGCCCGTTGCACTGTCGAGGCGCGTGATGACGTCGCCGAGCAGGCTCGCGGAGCGCGTCTCGAACGACTCGGTGAATTGCGCGAGCGTGGCACCAAGTTCTCTGGCGAGCGTGTCGTTGGTTTGCTGCTGCGTGGCGAGCGACGTTTGCCACGTCTGCGCGATGCCCGCGTGTGCGGCGTTGACCTGCCCCGTTGTCGAGTCGAGGCGTGCGGAGACATCGTCGACCAGTTTGGCCGAGCGCGTCTCGAAGGTCTGTGCAAAGTGCGTGAGCGCCGTGCCGAGATTTTCGGAGAGCGCGTCGCTGGTGCGTTGCTGCGTGGCGAGCGACGTCTCCCATGTCTGGGCGACGTTCGCGTGGGCAGCGTCGATGCGGCCCGTCGTGGCTTCCAGGCGAGCGGCGACATCGTCGACCAGTTTGGCCGAGCGCGTCTCGAAGGTCTGTGCAAAGTGCGTGAGCGCCGTGCCGAGGTTTTCGGAGAGCGCGTCGTTGCTGCGCTGTTGCGCTGCGAGCGACGTTTCCCAAGTTTGCGCGACGCCGGTCTGTGCGCTGCTGACCTGTGCCGTGACGGTTTCAAGGCGTGCGGCTACATCGTCGACCAGTCGCGACGAGCGCGTCTCGAACGTCTGCGTGAAATCGCCGAGTGCCGAGCGCAGATCGGTGGCGAGCGATTCATTGGTGCGCAACTGAGCGTCGAGCGAATCTTTCCAGACGCTGGCGACGCGCGCCGTCGTGGCTTCGAAGCGATCGGACAGGCCGTCCATACGGTCTTGCACCGCGCTCGACACGGTCTGATGCCATGTGGCGGTTTCGCGCGCGAGGCTCGCCATCGTCGCTTCGACTTCCGGACGAATCGCTGCACCGGCGGCGCTTGCCGTGGTGGCGACGCTGTCCTTCAGATACTGCTGCATCGCGCTGGTAAGTTGCGCGTAGGACGCATCCGTCTTGGCGTGCAGGGCGTCCTGATTGGCGACGAGGCGCTCGCCGAGCGCCTGACTCTGGCGTTCCATCGCGGCCATCATGTCTTGCAGACGGTCGACGAGGGCGGGCATGACCGTCGCTTGTTGCTGAAGCAGTTGCAGCGTGGTTTCGCGTTGATGCTGCTGCGAGAAGCAGCGCAGTGTCGTAACGATGCGTGCGTCGAGCGACTGCACGACCTGTGCGCGTTCCTTGCGCGCGAGTGCGGCGAGCAGGCCGAGCATGGCCGACGTAGCGACGCCTGCGACCGACGTCCCGAACGCGAAGCCGAGTCCCTTGACCGGCGAGGCGAGCGAGGCGCGAATCGCTTGCAGATCGGTCGCGCCTTCGAGCGCGATGCCGGTGCCACGCAGCGTGGCGGCCATGCCGAGGAAGGTGCCGAGCATGCCGAGCAGCACGAGCAAGCCGACGAGATAGGGCGTGAGCGCCGGGCCGGGCAGGCCGACGCGTTCGCCTTCCACGCGCAGACGCACAGCGGTGCGAAGACCGGCGGGCAACGTCTCGAGCCACGCGGGCAGGGACGCGGGCGGCGCGTTTAGACCGGAGACGGCATTCGCGAGGGCGTTCGTCGACTGATGAAAGCGTTTGAGTTCGAGCGCGCCAAAGAGATAAACCGCTGCAATTAGCAGAGCGACGGCGAGCGCGAGGGTATTGGTACCGGCATAGCCGATGGCGATCCAGCCGACGACGGCAAGACCTGCGACAAAGGCAATGAGATCAACGAGGTAGCGTGGCAAACGGGTCATGTTGTCCGGGTTCACTAACGTTTTCGCCGGGAGTGACCGAGGCGAGGGCGGCAATCAGCCCTTCGATCGGTTCCAGGCGGATATCCAGTTCTGCGAGCAAAACGCTCTGCATATCCCGGTGGAAGGTGTCTAGCCATGTGCCTGCGGGCGCGAGCGGCGGTGCGCCGGGCACGCGCGGGGCCGCCATCGCGGCCTGCTCGGTGTCGCGCAGACGCACGAAGTGCCCTTCGAGCAGGTTCGGCACGCTCGCGAGCAGTGTGCGCTCACGTGCGCCCATCACGCGCTCCATAACGGCGTCGACACCGGCGAGACGCGCGGCGTCCGGCGACATCGTGGCCAATTGGGCGCGAAGGCGGGTCCGCAGGGCGCTGATCGCCGTGTCCATCGTCTGTTGCGACGTCGCGTAGCGCTGGCGATACGCCGGAAACTCCGCGAACGAAGCCGCCCGTTGACGCTCGGCAGCGCTCAGTGCGCGGATCTGCCCACCTGGCGCGGCCGCCAGTCCGCAATCGCGGGCGATGGCGGCGGCGAGGTCGACGCGCACACGTGCCAGTTCGCCTGCCGGGTTCTGCGCAGCCGAACGCGCGCCGGGCGTTGCCGCCGACGGGTTGGCTGGGTTGGCCTTAAGGGCCGACGACAAAGCGATGGCGTCGGTCCAGCCCAACCACTGGCTCAGACGGTCCGAGAGCGACGGCGCGGCCTCCGGGGGCGCGAACGAGCTCAGGCGGGCCAGCGAGCGTATGAGTGTTGGGGCGCTGATAACGGGACGCCGGGACACTTGCACCATTCCACTGGGGGGTCGAAAACCCAGCAGTTTACACTGCGCGCGCCCCGCGACCCCCACTGGCCGCCCGGTCGGGGGATTGACGGGCGAGCAAAGCGCCCGAACGCCCCCTGAAACCCCTCCGAAAGCCCCGCCGGACGCCGACTGTGATTTATCTCAGTTTTCAGGTGCCGACCCGAGGTTTATCTTTCACTCAACCCGCGACAAACGCGAAACAAACGAAACGAAACCGGAGGTGTGACATGGCTGCAATCGGACCGATCTGCGACGTACTGGTGACCGTAGGCACGTGGGCTAGCCGGGCTGCCCCGGTCGCCAAGTTCCTCAACGATGTGATGGCGCTGTTCTGAAATTTCCCGCGACTAACGCGAAACAACGAAACAAGACTGGAGGTGTGACATGGCTGCAATCGGACCGATCTGCGACGCACTGGTGACCGTAGGCACGTGGGCAAGCCGGGCTGCCCCGGTGGCGAAGTTCTTCAACGACGTGCTGGCGCTGTTCTGAACATTCCCGCGACTAACGCAAAACGACGAATCAAAACTGGAGGTGTGACATGCCCGCAATCGGACTCATCTGCGACGGACTGGTCATGATCGGAAGCTGGGCACGTGCTGCGGCACCTGTCGCAAAGTTTCTCGCCGACACGGTCAATATCTTCATGTAATGCGCGATTGGCGCAACGGAAACCATCAATAGCAGGAGGCTTGAGATGGGATGCGGGATGATGACTAATCCGACGATGAACGCAGTGGCCTGGGGCAGCGATTCCGAGTCTCTCCACAACTTCTTCTCGGACGTCGCTGCCACCGTCTTTTGATTCAGTTCAGGTCGTCGAGCAGGCAGTTTCGGGGGCTTGTGCGAGACCCGAGCGAAGGTAAGGCAACAAACTGGCGAGACCGACGGCGGCCATTGCGGCACCAATCCACAATGGTGCACGCATGCTGTAACCCGCGTCGATCGCGGCACCACCGGCCCACGTCCCGAAGGCGAGGCCCGCAGTAATCACCGACGTATGCATCGTATTGACCAGCGGCCCCGGCGCTGCGGCGCGCATCACCCGCGCGACCATTGCCGGATTGAGCGAGACGCCCGTCAGGCCGATGGCAGCAAACGCGGCGATGCCGACCGGCGTCAGTTCGGCCCAAAGCGCGAAGCTGATCAGGGCGAGTGCGAGCACTGACAAACCGGCCACCAGCACCGTGAGCGTATGACGGTCGGCGAAGCGTCCGACGACGGCGTTGCCGATGATGTTCGCGATGCCGTACATCGCGAGCAGATTCGGAATCGCGCTGGCAGACATACCAGCCACATTCAAAAAGATCGGCGAGAAATAGCTGAACGCAGCGAACGTGGCGCCGATGATCAACCCGCTGGTCGCAAATGCGGCCCACAGCGGACGATTCAGCAACGAACGGAATTCGCCGGACAGGCTGACGACTTCAGCGTCGGTCCCATCCTGCTTATGGTCGGCCGGTGCCCACAGTGCAATCGCGACGGTACAGAGTGCAGCGAGCACAGCGACGAGCCAGAAGCTGGCGCGCCAGCCGTAGTGTTGTTCGATGAAGGCGGTGAGCGGCACGCCGACCACTGGGGAGAACATCAGTCCGCCGAGCACGAAGGAGGCGGCGCGTCCGCGCACCGACGGTGCGACGAGATCGGCACAGAGCGTGAGCGCGACCCCGAACGTTGCCGAGCTGGCCACGCCCATGATGATTCGCGCGATGGCCATCATTTCATAGCGGGTCGACATGGCGGCGAGTACGCCTCCGGCCACGTTGATCGCGAGCAGCCAGATGAGGGCGCGCTTATGCGGCGTGCGCAGCGCGAGCAGCACGGCGGTGAGGACCGGGCCGCCGATGGTCATGCCAAGAGCATAAAGCGAGATCAGGTTGCCGATCTTGCCGATGCCGACGTTCATCGCATCGGCCAGTGCGGGCATCATTCCGGCGACCATGAATTCGGCCGTGGTCATGGCGAAGACGGTCAGTCCTAACAAGTAGACGACGGGTGGCATTGCGGATTTTTGCGTCATATTCTTTAACGTACATTCCATATTGGCGGGAGGAATAACGACCCGCGATGGGGGGAGTCAATTGTTGGGTGTTGTGGGTGGCGTGCTGCGAGAGAAAGTGTTGGGTGTGCGGACGGAACGTGGTCGTCCGTCAGAGTTGAGCCAGTATGCCTTCCATGATGCCTTCGAGGAATGCGCGGTCGCAGACGGTGCGTCCCAGCGCACGCAGGCCGTAGTAGCTCGACAGGAACGTGCGGGCGACAACGACCGGGGAGCGCTCGGTGGAGAGTTCGCCGTTGTGTTGTCCGACGGCGATCAGATGCACGAGCACTTGTTCGAAGCGGACGAAGTAGGCCTGGCTGATCTGGCGGACGCGTTCATCTTTGGCACCGCGCTCGAAGGCCGCGAACAGTGACATGCAGCCGCGTTGTTTCTCGGGATCGAGATCGTCGTCGATGCCCCATTGCATGAGCGTGCGCAGACGATCCTTGACGGGGCCGTTGCCGTTGAGAATGTCGACTTGCTGCTGAAGGCCGAGCGTCTGATAGCGCTCAAGGGCTTCGTGATAGAGATTGAGTTTGCTGCCGAACGCGTTGTAGAGGCTGCCGCGCCCGAGGCCGGTGCATTCGACGAGGGCTTGCGCGGAGGTGCCTTCATAGCCGTTCGTCCAGAAGACGTCCATGGCGGCGTCGATGACGGCTGCGTCATCGAATTCTCTGGGTCTTCCGCTCATGATGGACCTCGTCATTCTGGAGGAATGGAAATAGCCGGTGCCACGAAGCACCAGTCCGATGGCGTGACTATAGGTGATTTTTTACCGCTCGTTCAAATAACCGGATGTGGGTTGTGGATTTGGGCGGATGGCGGGGAGAGGACGATCGCGAGCGAGGTCAGTGTCAAGTCCTGAAATAGGTTGACAGTTATTTCAGGTTAAAACGCCCGATGCACCGCATCGGGCGTTTTGTATTTCAGGGCAGCATGTGGCCGCTCGTGGTTGTAGATGTGCACGGATTGCTCGACCATCTTGGCAGCCTGCTCAAGATCAACAGGACGCTGCAAGAGGAACTCGTCTTTAAGGATGCCGTTGACCCGTTCGGCCAGCGCGTTCTGATAACAGTCATAGCCGTCAGTCATCGAGCAGCGCAAGCCGTGGCGTCGGTGGATCTCCTGATAGTAGGTCGAGCAGTATTGGATGCCCCGATCAGAATGATGTATCAGTGGTTGGCGACTTCGGCGTTTGCGCAGCGCTTTTTGGAGCGCCTGACTGACCTGTTCAGTTTGCAGGCTATCGTGAACGTGATGACCGACAATCTTGCGTGAAAACGCGTCCGTGATGAGACTCAAATAGACAAACGGACCGGCCGTCGGTAAGTACGTGATGTCGGCCACCCATACCTGTTCGGGGCCAGTTGGCACGACCTGCTGCGGCCCCGGCTTAAGCAGATTCGGATGGCGCCGGAAGCGATGATGACTTTGCGTTGTCTTGTGGTACGCCCGGTGGGCCACTACGAGCAGACGCGCGCGGCGCAGCATCTCGAACATTCGGTCCCGCCCCAGCTTGATGCCTCGCTCGACCAGCGTTGGTCCGAGTAGATAGTGCAATTTTCGGGTCCCGATTCGGGGCTGACGCAACCGGACATCGCGCACCAGCGCTGTCACGGCCTCGGCCTGTGAGCAGCGACGCACCTCACTTTGGATGCGCTTGTAATATGCCTGGCGGCTGATACCCATGTATCGGCAGGCTCGCTCAACGCTTAGCTTTTCGATCCGCTTTTGCGCAACGACCTGCCCGAAGGCTTTTTTACGGTGATTCCGTAGTCCTTGCGCATCACGTCGAGCACCGCCTCGAATAGCGCAGCCTTTTCCTGCGCTTCTCGCAATTGCGTCTCCAACTCCTTGATGCGCTGCTCCGGCGTGAGCGGCTTTGAATCTTGTTTTGACATGGTGGAACCCGATTGAGCACGCCCGGATGGATCGGCCCAATCCTGCAAGCCGTGCTTGCGTAACCATACCAGTACTGTCGAGCGACCCTGAATTCCGTATCGCCGCTGCGCCTCCCTGTAGGTCAGCTCGCCCTTTTCGACTTGCTCCACCACCGATAGCTTAAAAGCCAGGCTGTAGTCCCGCTGCGTCCGCTTAAACCCTTGCTCCATTTGCCACTCCTTCAATGCATCGAAAAAGTGACAACCTATTTCAGGACGGGTCACAGAAAACAAAAAAGCCGTCACAAGGACGGCTTTCCTGAAAATTCTCTGGAGCGGGCGATGGGAATCGAACCCACGGCTCTAGCTTGGGAAGCTAGGGTATTACCATTATACGACGCCCGCGAAGAGCGCCATTTTACGCGGGGATTGAGGCGTTTGGCAATTGGCGCGTTTCGTAGGTGGGCGCGATTCTTCCCATCACTCACTCATCCATCAGCCGTACATGGCCCCGCGCCACACGATCGCCACCGATCAGCTTATGCAGCATCAATGCGCCTGCGGCGCCGCAGGCGATGCCCACGAGCCACCAGATGGCGGGCAAATCGAATATCGATGCGTTTTCCATGCCTTCCGGAGTGCTGATGCTGCTCACGACCACCGCTGTGTTGTAGACCATGTGCAACAAAATGCCCGGGAGGATCGAGCGGGTCCGTTCGTACATCTTTCCCAGAATCAGCCCGAGCACGAGGGCGACCACGAACTGATAGACGTTCAGGTGCGCCAGCCCGAAGACCGCAGCGGAGTGTGCGATAGCCGTGCCCGGCGGGTACTGTTTGAGAAATCCGCGCAGGATGATGCCCCGGAACAACATCTCCTCGACCACCGGCGCGATGAGGCAAACCAGAACGATCGCCCCAAGTCCGGCCTGCCGATACGACTCGGCCGCGTTGCCCAATGCGCCCCCCATCGGGAACATCTGCATGACGCCCGCCTCGATGACGTTGACGAACAGCAGCAACCCGGGCACCAGCAGCACAACGGGAACGGTGAAGAGACCCAACGTCGCCGTCATTGACACACGGCCTTCGTGAAACAACTCCCGGTAAGTGCGCTTGCTCTTGTGCAGCACGATCGCGAAGACGAGGCCATAGGCCAGTACCCGTCCAATGCTGTATGCCGCCATTGGACGAATGCCGACGACATAGCTCAACTGCACAACAATTGAATTCGTGATGAGTTCGAGAAAGAACAGCGCAATCAATACAAAAAACGCGTCCAGCAAACTCGGGAAGCAATATTCCCTGGGCCTGGCTTTCATGGCTTGTGCTCTTCTGATCAGTTGTTATTGTTGGTGCACCGCCGGACGTCCATGCGTTCCTGGCAGCAAAGCGCGTTTCTATACCTGAAGCCAGCATGTCGATCGCCGCATCTGAGATAGACGTCGAAGAACCCCCGCTCTCGAACGTCCTACGGCAAATGGATTGCACCTCCCCGGTTGTGCCGGACGATTATTAGGATTTGAAAGAGTTCGAATTATCGCAGGATGGGAGGAATTCCGACAGACCGGTGATTGCACTCCCCCAAATCATTCCCTTTCCTCATATGCGGTTGCGATCAGTATTTTTGCGTACCGATCGCACGTAGCATTGCGGATTCACCGATGTTTTTTATCGGATATATCTAACTCGTAATTCAAAAGGAGATGGTTAGTTAAGCGAGATAGATAAAGGGAGACGTAGATGAAAGGCATTTCTCTGTACGCGCGTTGGGTGGCCGCAACCGGACTGGCGACACTGTCCTTTGGCGCGATGTCGGCGGATTCGACAGACTCGCAAAGCCCATATTGCGAAACCGTCGCGCAATGCGCAAACCCGATGGTCACCGGCGGCATGGTCACATCGTCGAACTATCTGGCAACGCAAGCCGGACTGAAGGTGCTTCAGCAAGGCGGGAATGCCGTCGATGCGGCGATTGCCGTCGCGTCCACCATCGCCGTCGTCTATCCCCAGATGAACACCATTGGCGGCGACAACTTCTGGCTCATCTACAACGCCAGAACCCACGAGCTTCGCGCACTGAACGCGAGCGGCCGAGCCGGTGAACGCGCCACCATTCAGTTCTACAAAGACAAAGGCCTGACTTTGATCCCCCCACGCGGCTATCTGTCGGTCAATACCGTGCCCGGCGTTGTGTCCGGATGGGACGAGGCATATCGATACGCCCACGCCAGCATGGGAAGAAGCCTCCCATGGCCTGATCTGCTGCGAGACGCCATCCATTACGCCAAAGACGGTTTCATCGTCACGCCGTCGCTGGCAAAGTGGTCGGCGATCAACGTCGATACCACCGATAAAGTGTTTCGCAACCTTCAACAGTTCGATGGCTTCCGGCAAATCTTCCTGAAACCCGACGGCACGCCCTACCGATCGGGAGAGCGCCTCAATCAGCCGGAACTGGCGAACACGCTCACGCAGATTGCCGAGCAAGGTGCACAGGTGTTCTACAACGGCGAGGTCGCTGAGAAGATCGTCAAGGACCTGCAGGCCAACGGCGGATTGCTCACACGCGAAGATTTCGCCCGTCATCGCGCCGATTGGATGAAGCCGATCTCGGTGAAGTATCGGGGTTTCGACGCCTACAATTTTCCTCCGAACACACAAGGGTTTGCTTCACTGGAAATTCTGAACATCCTGAATCGATTCGATGTGAAGGCGTTGGGCGAGGGCTCGGCCGATTACTATCATCTCCTCGTGGAGGCGACCAAGCAGGCCTTCGCTGACCGCGACAAATATCTGGCCGATCCGGACTTCTCCGATATTCCGCTGGCCGAACTACTGTCCGTCAAGCACGGTACGGCGCAGGCCGCGCGTATTGACATGCGCCGCGCCAACAACGAGGTCAAGCCGATGGACCCGAAGGGCGATACCGTCTGGTTCGGTGTCGTCGATGGCGATGGAAACGCCGTCTCGCTGATCCAGAGCATCTATTACGACTTCGGCTCCGGCATCGTGCCGAAGGGCACCGGCATTCTTCTGCAGAATCGTGGCTCGTTCTTCTCGCTCGACCCGAGTCACATCAACCACATCGCCCCCCACAAGCGCACCTTCCATACGCTCAACCCCGCTATGCTGATGAAGAATGGCAAGCCGTATCTGGTCTACGGAACGATGGGCGGCGAAGGACAACCGCAGACGCAGGCGGCCATCGTTACGCGCATCGTCGACTTCGGCCTCTCGCCGCAGGCTGCGATCAACGCGCCGCGCTGGTTGTACGGCCGGACTTGGGGTGTGTCGTCGAACGATCTCAAGATCGAATCGCGTGTGCCGACGGCGGTCTCGGAGGCGCTGAAGCAGCGAGGCCACCCGATCAAAGTCGTCGAGCCCTTCACCGATACGATGGGCCACGCGGGCGCAATCCTGATCGATCCGACCTCGGGCGTGCTGCAAGGCGCAGCCGATCCGCGCGGCGACGGATTGGCGGCAGGCTACTGAGCCCGACGCGTTCGGGTACCGGCAGCCGTCCAATCGGTGTGGTTTGCGTGAGGCGAACGGCCATCACTCAAATGAATGATGTTTGCCTGCGCATGTGCATTTTAGAATCGCCCTTACATAAGAATTCGACACTGGGGGGCATGTATGCGGAACGGTCGCGGGCGATCACTTCGACTTGTGGCGACAGCGTGCGTTGCGCTCATATTGGCCGGTTGCGGTCTGCCGGGGCCGACGCATAAGGGCGGCGCCCTCGTCGCCCTGGACGGGCGTCCGGATTGCGGTGTGTATGGCGTTTGGGAACGTTACACATGGTCGGGGGAGTGCCAGGGCGGTTTGACCAGCGGTCAAGGCACCCTGCTCGGCTACGGTGGCTCCACGTTAATGCTGCGCTACGACGGCGAGATGAAGGCCGGTCTTCGCGACGGCGTGGGCGAAATGTGGATGAACGCTGAGAAGTTCAACGGCGGCCCAACGACACGGTCGGGCCGCTTTTCGCGCGGCAATCTGATGAGTGGCGCCGAAACGAACAACTACAGCGTTCGTAGCTATGCGGACGGTAAAAACGCCAGCACGGTCTATACCGCGAGCGAAAGCGAATCCTCTTCCGGGGTGGGGGGAGCGCTGGCCGTTGTTGGTGCGGTGATGCAGGGTGTTGCTGTGGGTGGTGGCAAGAACGCCGCACAGCTCGCGGCGCTGGGAGGTGCCATGCAGGGCAATACTCAGGCGACAGGCGCGCAAGTTGGCTCGAACAGTGCGATGAGCTCGAACAGTGACCTCAATCCTACTGTGCCTGCGGTGAATCGGTGCGTTCGCACGTCGCGCACGAAATACTCGGTCACCTTCACCAATACGTGCGACTTCCCAATAGCGGTCCGTTACTGCTTCAGCAGTCTGTCCGGCGCGAGCCAGGTGGACGCCAGTAGTGGGGCACTCAAAGACGCGCTCTGTGGCGCGAAGACCGCCTACCCAAGCGCGACGCCGTCGATATCGCCCGGTGGTAGCGATGCGCAGGCAGCGCCGAATAACGCGTTGCCGATCCAATTCATCGCCTGTCCATCGAGCGACATCCGAGCGCAAAACCACATTGCGTGGGACGGCAATTCACTTCGCGGCACCTGTGGCGGCATCATCGGCAAAAACGGTGTGCCGAACGGCCCGATCAGGAAGGCGGGGGCCGTACATTAGCGAAAGTGCGAGGTGCGTACGCCGTGGGATTCATATGGAATTTGCGTACGGGGCCTGAGAGCGTCTTACCCCTCGATCTTATCGATGAACGCCAGCACCTGCGCTTCGGCTCTCACCCATGCGTCATCTGGTGAGTGCCCTGATAACCCGGTGAGTTTGGAGAAGTCCGTGAAGAACACGCCGTTCTCCATGTGACCTATCGATGCGACAGCTCTCCATCCCGAGACCCCGTTCGGTGCTACGCGAATCATGTACGTTCGTTGGCGGTACTGTTTATGCAACTGCGTTGGCATGTGGCGAACTCCGACTGCTGGAAGCCAATCCTAGCACGCGTACACGTAACGTGCGTTTAAAGTCTCGACCTCGGCTTTCCCCCGGCAAACCCAAGAATCGTGTCGTAAAGCTGCTGCGCTGCGCTCGATAGCACCAGTCCCCGCCGACGAATCAACCCGACGGTGCGTGTGACTTCCGGCTCCACCAGCGGCACGCTCGTCAGGAGCGGATGCTCACCCGGTGGCATGGCCAGTCTTGGCACCGCCGCAATCCCCAAGCCTGCTTCGACCAGACTCACCACGCTCATCACATGTCGCACTTCACAGAAAGAGCGCGGCAGATCGGGCGTGCCCGCCAGCGCCAGATCCAGCACGAACCGATTGCCGCTCGCCTTGGCTACCGCCACGAAGTCGTATTCCTTTAACTCGGACCACTTCACTTCCGTGCGTTTGGCCAACGGATGTTCGTGTCGGCAAGCGAGCACAAACGGCTCCTTCAGAATCGGCTCGAACTCGATCGTGTCTTCCTGCGCGCCGAGATAGTTCAGCCCGAAATCCGCTTCGGCACGCACCACACTCGACAGCACGTCGCTCGCCCCCGTGTCCATCACGCGGATCAGCACACGCGGGTACGTCTCGTGAAACTGACGCAGCACCTCCGGCAGGAAGTGACGCACGGCCGACGGCACGCACGCGAGCGTGACCTCTCCGCCGAGGCGCGTCGCACCATCCGTCAGGCCGCGCAGGCTTTCGTCGAAATCGTTCAGCAACTCGCGTGCCTTGCGGGCGAAATCGCGTCCGAACGCGGTCAGGTCGACGCGACGGGTCGTGCGATCCAGCAGCCGCACGCCCAGCGTGCTTTCCATCTTGGCGATGCGACGCGAGAGCGCCGACTGCGACAAGTGAATTTCTTCCGCCGCCGCCCGAAAGTTGCCCCGCTCCGCAATCGCCACAAAGGCTCGCAGATCGCTCAATTCCAGATTCATGCGTTCAGTGCACTAATGGTTGTGATTTTTGCGATTCTAATGCGTCGCGAGATGGCCGATCATTTTGGGCTGCCCCAACGCAGGGCAACCGGTAGCCATTCACCAAAGCACACACAACGATTTCACGGAGGAACGACACATGAGTACTTTTACCCGACGCTCGGCCCTGAAGGCTGGCGCTTTCGCCTCGCTGGCCGCCGCGCAAGGACTGGTTCAGCGCAGTATCGCCGCACCCGCCCCCGGTGCAGCATCCGCCGCCAGCGCGGCTGAAAATGCGCAGAGCGGCAAAGGCGTGACCCGCACGCTGGCACGCTACATCGTCAACGCACGCTATGAAGATCTGCCTGCGAACGTCCGCAAGGAAGGCACGCGCACGCTGCTGAACTGGATCGGTGTGGCCGTCGGCGGCTCGCATCATGAGACGGTGGATCGCGCCGTCGCGGCGCTCACGCCGTTCTCCGGCCCGGCGCAGGCGCATCTGCTCGGCCGCAAGGAACGCTTCGACATCATGAACGCGGCGTTCCTGAACGGTGTGGCGAGCCACATCTTCGATTACGACGACACGCATCTGAAGACGATCATCCACCCGGCCGGTCCGGTGACGTCGGCCTTACTCGCGTTGTCGGAGTACCACCCGATCTCGGGCCGCGAATTCCTCAACGCGCTGGTGCTAGGCGTGGAGACGGAATGCCGCATCGGCAATGCCGTCTACCCGAACCACTACGACGTGGGCTGGCACATCACTGGCACCGCTGGCGTGTTCGGCGCGGCTGCGGCGGCAGGCAAGGTGCTGGGGCTGACCGAGCAGCAGACGGTCTGGGCGCTGGGTCTGGCGGCGTCGCAGCCGGTGGGGTTGCGCGAGTCGTTCGGCTCGATGAACAAGAGCTTCAATCCGGGACGCGCGGCCAGCAACGGACTCTTCGCCGCATTGCTCGCCGCGAAGGACTACACCAGTTCGGACGGCATGATCGAAGCCAAGCGCGGCTGGGCGAACGCCATCAGCACGAAGCAGGACTACCGGGAGATTACGGAAGGTCTGGGTCAGCGCTACGAGGCGGCGCTCAACACGTACAAGCCGTTCGCGTGCGGCATCGTGATCCACCCCGCCATCGACGCAGCCATTCAATTGCGCAACGAATACAAGCTGACGGCCGACCAGATCGCGAGCATCGACCTGAAGGTGAACCCACTCGTCATCGAACTGACCGGCAAGAAGACGCCGCGCATCGGACTGGAAGGCAAATTCAGCGTCTACCACTCGGTCGCGGTGGCGATCATCGAAGGCGCGGCGGGCGAGCGTCAGTACAGCGATCGCGCAGTGCAGGACCCGACGGTCATCGCACTGCGTGACCGGGTGACGGCGACCGTCGTGCCGTCGATCAAACCGGAGCAAGTCGACATGACCATCACGCTCAAGGACGGACGCAAGCTGCACAAGTTCATCGAGCACGCCATCGGTAGTCTGGAAGTGCCGATGACGGATAAGCAACTGGAGACCAAGTTCCTCGATCTGATGAACGGCATCCTGCCCGATGCACAAGTGCGCCGCCTGATCGACGCCTGCTGGCAAGTCGAGTCGCTGAAGAACGCAGGCGACATCGCCACGCTCGGCTCAGTACAGAGCTAAGCGTGACGTAGTTGACGGGTGCGACGTGCCCTCAGGCACGTCGCATTGGCATCACCAGCGATACCGGTACCCCACCTGCCCGTAGACGTTACGACGGTAGTCGCCGCCCATGTTGCGGGCGTACTTCACACCGGCATACATCGAAGACGTGCGGCCCAGCGTCGCTTCGACGCCTGCGCCGAGTTCGTACCACGTCTTCGCCAGGCTGCTGTCGAACGTCGCACCGCCCACGTTGGTCGCACCCGGCGAGAGGAAGTCGTGGACCACGTCGACGCTCAGATACGGCGACGCCGAACCGACACCCACCGCATTGCCCAGATCCGGCGTATTGAATTTCACGCCCACGCGCCCGCGCAGGGCATTCGTCGTATTGCCCGACACAGACGACACGCTGTCGCTGAAGCCGTTCAGATGCAGGTACTGATACGCCAGCTGCACTTGCGGCTCGACGGTGAAGCCCGATCCCAGAATCGAGAAGCGATGGCCGACCTCGCCCGACAGTGCCGCACCGAAGCCGTTCTGCGTCGCGCCTAAACCAGCGACGTCGCTGTACTTGTTGCGATAGTGGGAGAACTGCGTCGTGACGTCGATGAAGGCGCCTTGCGGCAGAATGCGCGTCCAGTATGCCCCGACCGATTGCGCCTGCATCGAGACGGTGCCGGTCGCGGCGGAGAGCGTCGGGTCCTGCGTGCGCGCGCTGTCGGAGAACGACGCCGAGGCCGTCCCGAACGTCGCCGTCAGCCCCACGAGCGCGCTGCCGCCCATGCCTGAGGCATCCGTATTCAGACGCCAGTCGCGGCCGAACTGCGCCGCGAACATGCGTTCGTCCGCACCGAAGCGTCCCGACAGCGTGGTGTCCATCGTCTTGCCGTACAAACGTCCCCACACACCGTTCGATGCATCCTCACCCGGCACGCTCACGCCACGCACACTGCCCATGCGTTCCTGCAAGCGGCCCAGCATCGTGTAACCGAAGTCGGCGTTCAGTTGCGGCGTCATCGCGTAGCCGACGGCTGCGGCGCGATAGGCCGTCTGGCCCGACGCGTACGACGTCGACAAGTACCAGCTCGGATCGCCGCCCACCGGGCCGACCTTGCGAAGCAGGTACTGATACGCGCCCGCCTGAATCGGTGCCGCCAGCTTGAAGGCCCCATCGGAGGCCGTTCCGTTGACCTGCACCAGTTGAATGCCCGCTCCCGACGTGGGCACACCCGTCCCCGTGACGGTGAGCTTGAGCAGCGTCGTGCCGCTTGCGTTCCCGTTGATGACGAGCTTGTCCGATGCGGTCGAGCCATCCGGCGAGACCGTCGCACCGAACAGTGCCGTGCCGTTGTTGCCGACGTAATCGCCCGCGATGGTGAACGTGCCGAGCGCCCCCGGCGTAGCACCCAGCGAAGCGCTACCCACCGCGATGATGCCCGCGTTCGTCACGCTGCCGAGCACGCCGCCGTAACCGCCGAGCGTCGCACCGGAGGCGACGCTCGTCATGCCGCTGCCCAGCGTTGCGCTGCGATGCGCGGCGTCGCCGACGAGGACCGTCGCACCGCTGGCAATCGACGTTGCGCCCGCGTAAGTGCTCGCACCGTTCAGTGCGATCGTGCCCGCGCCGAGCGAGACCGCCGAGAAGTTGGAAATCGCGCCGTTGTAGCTGAACGCGTTGCCCGCACCCGGTGTGATCGTCAGTGTGCTGGTGCCGGTGCCGCCGGACACGTCGCCATTCATCACCGCTGCGCCGCCCAGAATCTGGAGATTGCTGTTGCCGCTGCCCAGATCCACCGCCTTGCCGCTTTGGTCGGCTGTGATCGTGCCGTAGTTGGTCACGGTGGCATCGTTTGCGCCGGTATTCACGACTGCCGCCGTCGCACCGCCGCCTTCGAGCACACCGCTGGCCTGATTGATGACGGTCACGGTGAAGGCGTTGCGCCCGCCCGTCACTGCAATCGCCGAGTCGCTCTGGCCACGAATGAGGCCGCTGTTGACGATGGTCGTGTTCGTGTAGATGCCCTGCGGCGCGATGGGCGCTTTGGTGACGGGGTCTTTGTCGACACCCGCGAGCGTGATGCCGCGACCGATGCCGCCAGGCGTGTTCTCGCCGACGATGGTGCCGCTGTTGACGATGGTGCCACCGCCCACAGTGACGCCTTCGCTGACGTCGTTGTTGGCGCGCGCGCCGCGAATCGTGCCCGAGTTGGTGATGTTGACGATACCGTCGACATCCACACCGTCGCCATCGCCCGTCACGCCGTTACCGATGATCGTGCCCGCGTTGACGATGGTGACGACTTCCTTGGCGTTGAACCCATCGATGTTGATGCCGGAGCCGTTCATGCCCTGAATCGTCGCACCGGCGCTGTTGTTGACGTTCAGCGTGAAGGTGCCGTCGGTCGTCGTGTCGACGCCGCCCGTAATGCCGTGGCGCGCCCCCTGAATCAGACCGGCGCCCGTATTGTTGACGGTGATGCCGCTGTTGGCCTGCGCATCGACGCCGTCGCTGCTGCTCGTGCTGCCGGGGTTCACCGTCGAGCGGATGATGCCCGCGTTGTTGACCACCCCATTCACGCCGGGGCGCACCGCATCGGCTTCGTTCGCCTGAATGACACCGCCCGCAAAGTTGTTGAGAACGTTGGTGCCGGTCGTGATGGCGTTGAAGTCGATGGCCTGATTGCCGGAGCCGGAATTGTTGGTCGACGTCAGCGTGCCGTAGTTGTTGAAGACGATGCTGCCGTTCGACTTGTTCATCTGGATCACGTCGGCATCGAACGTCGTCATGCTCGCGCCGACACCGTTCGTGACCGTGAGCGACACACCCGTGTTGTCGCGAATGGCCCGGCCGGTGCCCGTCATGTTGATTGTGCCGTTGTTGACGATGGTGGCGTTGCCGGTGGTCGTAATGCCTACGGTGCCGCCGCTGACCTGCAACGTGCCGCCGTTGTTGATCGTGCCGGTCTGGCCGCTCGACAACGTCTGCCCTGCGGTGATCGTCTGCCCGTTGATGATTTGGAAATTAGCGGCGAGGGCGTGCTGCTCGGCGAAAAGCGCGATGACGCCTGCCAGAATGGCGATGGGTTTCATGGACTCCGATGTCCTCTTTGGAACTTGGTCGAAGTCCCGGAGTATTGGGCGGAGTCATGACGAACTGATGAAATGAAGTGAAAGTTCGCGAATTCGGGACGTGGAGTTTGGCGACGACCTCAGGTTACCTAACGTTACGGACCACGAAGCGCATCGGTGGCGAAGCGCTTGCGCGGCCCGACGTTCCATACGTCAATACAAACCGGCGACCGTGTTCTTCTGTAGATCGCGGTCGTAAGTCTCTGCGTCGAAATGCCCGCCGCTCAGACGGCGATGCATCGCGCCGGTGCTCGGCAGGCACTCGCGGGCGATTTGCGTCGCCTGATCCCACAGATGGGAGCGGACGATGGCTTTCGCGCAATGGAAATACACGCGATCGATCGACACGACGATCACCGTTTTGGGAAGCTTGCCGTTGACGTCGAAGCGCGCGAGCAGGTCGGGGTCGACCGAAATGCGCGCACGGCCGTTCACGCGCAGTGTCTCGCCGATGCCGGGGATGAGGAACAGCAGCGACACGCGCGGATCGGCAATGATGTTGCGCAGATTGTCGATGCGATTGTTGCCGGGACGGTCCGGTACGGCGAGCGTGCGTTCGTCGAGAATCTGGACGAAACCGGCCGGATCGCCCTTCGGTGAGCAGTCCGTGCCTTCCTCGCTGACGGACGCCAGCACCACAAACGGGCAGGCTTTCACGAACGCCTGATAGTCCTCGTTGAGGTACGTCAGTTCCTTCCAGATCGAGCGCTCGCCCGGCTCGCCGTAGATCGCTTCGAGTTGTTCGACGCTGCTCACATCGTGATTCATGTCATTGCCTCATCACTTCAGGTGTCCAAGGTGTCGCCAGGAGCGGGCAGTATAGAGGGTGACATCGACGCGCGTCAGGCTGGCGTGACACCCATCGACACATCAGGCGGCGTCCCCTCCCGAGAACCGCAGTCCTGCAATGCCCACGATTGCCAGCGTCAGAAAGCCGACGCGGCTCCACGTCAGCGACTCCCCGAACCAGAAGATGCCGACGGCCACCAGTCCAACCGTCCCGATACCCGTCCAGATGGCATAGGCCGTGCCGACAGGCAGCGCGCGCAACGCCAGCGCCAGCAGGTAGATGCTGGCGAGCGCGGCGGCAACGGCGATCGCACTGGGCAGCACGCGCGTCCAGCCCTGATTGAGCTTGAGCGCGAGCCCCATCGCGATTTCCAGTGCCGCCGCGAGCAGCAGGTAAAACCAGGCCATTGCGTTCATCGCATTCATCGTGTCATGCCTCCTGCGCCTCGGTTGCCTCGGACGCGCCGCGATTGGCCGCAATTGCCTTTTGCACCGCCGGACGCGCCTCGATGTCCGTCAACCATTGACGCACATCGGGGAACGGCGTCAGGTCGAGGTCCAGTTCGTAACACGTACGCAACCACGCGAAGGCGGCGATGTCGGCAATCGAGTACTCGTCCGTCGCGAGATAGGCCGATCTGGCCAGCTTCATGTCCACCACGCCGATCAAGCGCAGCGACTCCTTGCGATAGCGCTCGATGGCCTCGGTGTTACGTGTCTTCGAGCCGTGCAGGAACCACCAGAGCTGACCCAGCATCGGGCCGATGCCGCCGATCTGAAAGTGCAGCCATTGATTGACGGCAATCGCCTTCGCTTGCGTCATCGGTTGCAGCACACCGGTCTTCGTCGCGAGATAGGTCAGGATCGCGCCCGACTCGAACACCGTCAGATCGCGCTCGTGGTCGACGATCACCGGAATCTTGCCGTTCGGATTCAGCGACAAAAACGCGGGTTGCTTCTGCTCGCCCGCAGAAAGATCGACGTTGACCTGTCGATGCGCCAGACCGGCTTCGTGCAGATACAGACTGACCTTCAGCCCGTTGGGCGTGTTGGCCGTATAGAAGGTGAGCGGCGGGTGGATGGAATTCTTGGCGTTCATGGCATTCCTCGGGACGTTGTCTTGGTTTGCGATTGCAAATACAATGATTGCAATTGCAATCGTATGTGTTTCCACGACGAATCACAAGATGTGAGGAATGCCATGAGGGAATGGGTCAGCCGGGGCCGTGCCGCGTTGGAGGGACGAAGCGCGCCGGACGAGGTCACGCGGCAGGCGGCGCTCGCCTGCATCGGCAAGCTGCGCGCCGTGCGCAGTGCGGGGCAGACGCCGGTGTCGCCGTCCGGTGCGCTTGCGTCGCTGACGCATGCGCTTTCTGAAGGCGAGACATCCGACAAGGTCTGGATTGTCGATTCGGATGCCGAGATTGCGCCGCCACCACCGAAGGATCCGGCATCGAAGCGAAAGCGGAGCAGCAAACCCGTGCCACTCGCGAGCGCCATCGTCACGTGGTTCCGGTCGGCCCCGGCGCGCGAGCGTCCGCTGCTGTACCTGCTGCATTCCCCGACGTTGCGCGGTGTGCTGAACGCCGGTATCGAAGCGGCGGGATTGAAGGACGCTCAGGACGCCGGAGCAGGGCGGCGCGGCATTTTCCTCAACGACGCCACCATCTGGTCACCGGACAGGTTCAAGCGCGTTCGGCCGGAATTGCCGATGTGGCTCGCGGCACAAGCCGAATGGCTACCGTACGACCCGGCTTCAGCACAGGAGTTGAAGGCATTGTTGTGCGCGGCGCTCGACGCGCTATACGTCCGCGGTGAATCCGGCTTTTGCTATCTGAGCGCGCATGAAGTGCCCCACGCGCAATCGCGCGCGCTCACGCGCACCGATGCGCGCAACGCTTTCAAAGGGATGTACCGCCTGCGCACGTTACCCGACACGAATCCGCCGTACGTCGTTCGACTGTGCGGGGCGGGCAGGGCGTTGGCGAACGTGCTGGAAGCCGCGCGCTGGCTGCAACTCGATTGGGGGGTGGCGTGCGAAGTGTGGAGTTGCCCGAGCTACACGCGTCTGGCGCGGGAGGCGGGGGAGGCTGAGCGTATGGCGTTGCAGCGCCCGGATGCCGCAGCCCATATGCCACATCTCGTGCAATGTCTGGGCGACGGCAGTGCGCCGGTGCTGGCCGTCACCGGTTATGCCCGCCATATCGCCAATCAGATCGGCGCGTTCGTGCCCGCCCGTTTTGCTGCGCTGGGCAGCGACGATGCCGACATCGGAGAAGCGACGGACGAAAGCGGCGAGCGGTTAGGCACGGGCGACGCCCCCGGCGTGCGATGGATCGTACTCAACGCGCTGCGTCTGCTGGTGGACGAGGGCACGTTGCCGCGCACCCGCATCGCAGACGCTACGCGTCGTTACGGCGTGGTCTGACGTCGCCGAGGAATGCGTTATCGCGCCTTGGTCTCCGACAGAAACGCCTTCGCTGCCGTACTCGCACGATCCAGCGCCTCGGCCATGGGGGCGACGTCCTTCTCGCGAAACTGGCTGAGGAACAACTCCGCCACGGTGGACTGGTAGACCTTCCACATCTTCTTGCGAAGGGTGCGTCCCTTGTCGGTGATGGTCGCGTAGGCCGCGCGTCCGTCGTCCGGGTCGCGCATGCGCGTCACGAGCCCTTCCTGCTCCAGACGGTCGATCAGGCGCGTGAGGTTGTAGCGCTCGATGGCGAGCACGTCGGCCAGTTCGTGCATGCGCCGCGTGCCTTGCGGGCCGCTTTCCAGCCCCCACAGCGTGTCGTACCAGGCGTAGGCGGGCAGGTCGGCCTGCGCCAGACGGCGCTCGATCTCGCGAATCATCGTGCGGTGCGCACGCACGAAGGAGAACCAAAGATCGGGGTCAGGCGTGCTCATGAATGTCCTTGTCGATGTCACATGTGAGTTGCAGATGCAATTGTACATGGCTAGAATGGCCGGCATGACGATTGCAAATGCAATCCATGCTGCGCTTATTGCTGTCGTAATCGCTATCGCGAACCCCCGTCGCGATCCCTACTGTGGTTCGTGATCTCAAGGAGACATGTCATGACTCAATTGCCAGTGGCGGCGGGTGCCGACACCGATATCCAGGAAACGCGCGAATGGCTCGACGCGCTCGAAGGCGTCACCACCGTTGAAGGCCGCTCGCGCGCCCACTTCCTGATCGACCGGCTCGCCGCGTGGGACTTCGCGCAGCACGGTGATTTCCATACCCGGGTGACGACCGATTACGTCAACACGATTCCCACGTCGCGCCAGCCCGCGTACCCGGGCGACCTTGCCATCGAGCGACGTCTGAACGCCTTCATCCGCTGGAATGCGATGGTGATGGTGCTGCGCGCGGGCAAGCACTCGAACGTGGGTGGCCACATTGCGACGTACCAGTCGGCAGCGGTGCTGTACGACGTCGGTTTCGATCACTTTTTCCGAGGTCGCACGGACACGTTCGACGGCGACATGATCTACGTGCAGGGGCACTCCGCACCGGGCATCTATGCGCGTGCTTATGTCGAAGGCCGCATCACGCAGGCGCAGCTCGATAACTACCGTCGTGAAGCGGGGCGCAGCGGCATCTCGTCATACCCGCATCCGCGTTTGATGCCCGACTTCTGGCAGTTCCCGACGGTGTCGATGGGGCTCGGTCCGATCACCGCCGCGTATCAGGCGCGCTTCATGCGCTATCTCGAATACCGCGGGCTGAAGCAGCATCAGGGCCGCAAAGTCTGGGCGTTCCTCGGTGACGGCGAGATGGATCAGCCGGAATCGCTCGCTGCGATCTCGCTGGGCGGACGCGAGCGTCTCGACAATCTCGTCTTCGTCGTGAACTGCAATCTGCAACGGCTCGATGGCCCCGTGCGCGGCAACGGCAAGGTCATTCAGGAACTGGAAGGCACGTTCCGGGCGGCCGGTTGGAACGTCATCAAAGTGGTGTGGGGCAGCGGCTGGGACGCGTTGCTGGAAAACGACGTTCACGGCTTGCTGCGCGAGCGGATGATGGCGTGCGTCGATGGCGATTACCAAACGTTCAAATCGCAGAACGGGGCCTATGTGCGCGAGCACTTCTTCGGCACGTCGCCGGAGTTGTTGGCGATGGTCGCGCATCTGAGCGACGACGAGATCTGGCAACTCGCACGCGGCGGTCACGACGCGCTGAAGGTCCACGCCGCCTACGCGCAGGCAATGAAGACGCAGGGGCGTCCGACCGTCATCCTCGCCAAGACCGTTAAGGGCTTCGGCATGGGCGAAGCGGGCGAGGGGCAGAACGTCAACCACCAGTTAAAGAAGATGAGCGCCGACGCGGTGCGCGCCTTCCGTGACCGCTTCGATCTGCCGGTGAGCGACGAGCAACTGGCCGAGATGCCGTACCTGCGTCCCGAGCCCGACAGCCCCGAAGGTCGCTACTTCGCGGCGCGTCGTGCCGCAATGGGCGGACATCAGCCTGCGCGCTTCGGCTTGCGCGCGCCGCTTGCCATTCCGCCGCTAAGCACCTTCGCTGCACAACTCAAGGATTCGGGCGAGCGCGAGATGTCGACGACGATGGCGTTCGTGCGCATTCTCACGACGTTGCTCAAGGACAAGGAGATCGGCAAGCGCGTGATTCCTATCGTGCCCGACGAATCGCGCACGTTCGGCATGGAGCCGCTGTTCCGCCAGATCGGTATTCACTCGTTCCAGGGGCAGCGCTACACGCCGCAGGACGCCGGTCAGCTCAGCTACTACAAGGAAGCGCTCGACGGCCAGATTCTGCAGGAGGGCATCAACGAATCGGGAGCGATGGCGTCGTGGATCGCGGCGGGCACGTCGTACAGCACGCACGACTTCGCTACGATCCCGTTCTACATCTTCTATTCGATGTTCGGCCTGCAACGCGTGGGCGACCTCGCCTGGGCCGCTGGCGACGCGCGCACACGTGGCTTCATGCTCGGGGCGACGTCCGGTCGCACCACGCTCATGGGCGAAGGCCTGCAACACGACGACGGTCATAGTCACGTGCTCGCGTCCGTCATCCCGAACTGTGTCGCGTACGACCCCACGTTCCAGTACGAACTGGCCGTGATTCTGCAAGACGGCATGAAGCGCATGTACGTCGACGATCAGGACGTCTACTACTACGTCACGCTGCTCAACGAGAATTACGCGCACCCGGCGATGCCCGAAGGCGCGGAAGCGGGCATTCTCAAGGGGCTGTACTTGCTACGCGAAAGCGAGGCGAAGGCCGATGCTCCGCGCGTACAACTCATGGGCAGCGGCGCGATTCTTCGTGAGGTCATGGCAGCGAGCGAATTGCTGCGCGACGACTTCGGCGTGCAGAGCGATCTCTGGAGTGCGACGAGCCTGACGGAAGTGCGTCGTGAGGGGCTGGCCGCCGAGCGCTGGAATCTGCTGCATCCGGACCAGACGCCGCGTGTGCCGTACGTCCAGCAATGTCTTGCGGATCGCAAAGGGCCGGTCGTGGTGGCGACGGATTACATGAAGATCGTCGGCGACCAGATTCGTCCGTTTGTGCGTGACCGTCGTTTCGTCACACTCGGCACGGATGGCTTCGGCTGCTCGGATACGCGCGAGTCGCTGCGTACGTACTTCGAGGTGGATCGTCACTTCATCGTACTGGCGGCGCTCGGTGCGCTGGCCGACGAGGGCCACGTGCCGCGCGAGCGCGTCGCCGAGGCGATTCGCAAGTACGGTATCGACCCGGAGAAGTTGGACCCGGCAACGGTTTGATGGGGAAGTGGAGAAAGCGAAGCCAGAGGTGAGGCTAGAGGTGACGCTAGAGGTGACGCTAGAAGCGGGAAGGTGAAGCGCGGTGCGGGGGCGTGTCGCGCTTCACCTGAACGTTTGGCGCTCAGTTACCGGTTTTGCGATACAACGCCAGACCGCCCGCAAGCGAGAACATGACGACGGCGCAAACGCGGTTCAGCCGCTTGAGACCGCGTGCCGTCATCAGCCGCGCTGCCTGCACGCCGCCGGTCGCGTAAAGCGTCATCACCAGAATATCGACGCCAGCGGAGACCACCGCGAGCACGGCGTACTGCGGCGCGAGCGGCATCGACGTGTCCACGAATTGCGGAAGAAACGCCGAGAAGAACAGCAGAATCTTGGGATTGGTCAGTCCGACGCCGAAGCTGCGCAGGAAGACGCGTCCTGCACTCAGATCGGACTTGATCCGCACCTGACTCAGGTCTTGCGGATGGCTGCGCCAGAGTTGAATCGCGAGCCAAACGAGATACGCCACGCCGATCCACTTGACGGTGGCGAACAGCGTCGCCGACGCCATGAGTACCGCGCCGAGCCCGGCGCCCACAGCGGCCACGACCAGCAGATCGGACAGCGCCGCACCGCACATCCCCACGAGCACCACTCGCCAGTTGCCCGAGACGCCGTTGGCAAGGGCGAGCAGTGTCGTCGGACCGGGGATCAGGCCGCCGATCAGCGCGGCGGTGGCATATATCGCAAGCGTGGAGAGTTGCATGAGGCGGCACCGGTAACGGAACGGAGCCGCCAGTCTTGCAGATCGCGCGTCGGGCGGCAAGCGGGTCGTGACGCGGCCCTTATGCGACGTGAGCGACGTGAGCGACGTGAGCGACGTGAGCGACGTGAGCGACGTGCGCAGCGTATCCCGTCAGGCCGGTGGCGACCTCGTCCTTGAGCGTCAGCGCAGGAATCTCGTAGTCGCCGTAGTTCTGGCGACGGTACGGGATCGGCGCTGTCGTCGCGAGCGTGTCCAGACGCTTGCCCAAATCGCGCGTGATCGCGGCGAAAGCTTCGGCATCGACCCGCGACGAGCGGAACGTCACGAACGGTGGCAGTACGTCGAAGCCCGGGTAGAAGAGCATGCCGTGCTGAATCGGGAACAAGATGTCGTCGATGGGCCCGTTGATGCCGCGCGCGCTGTAATGCGAGTCCCAGCCGCCGGTCGTCACCAGGAGCATGGCGCGCTTGCCCGACAGCGAGCCTTCGCCGTAACGGTCGCCCCAGTGCGCGTTCGAATGCTCGCCCACGCCATAGGCGAAGCCATATGCATACACGCGGTCGAACCAGCCCTTCATGATTGCGGGCATGGAGAACCACCACAACGGGAACTGGAAGATCACCGTATCGGCCCAGCGAAGCTTCTCCTGCTCGCGGGCGATGTCGGCGCGCTGCGTGCCGTCGAGGAACGCCTGCTTCGAGTCGAGCGACGCGTGAAACGGCTCAGCCGGATCGCGTTGCGGTGCATCCGCCTCATCGATGGTGGTCTTCCACTGCATCGCGTACAAATCCGAGACTTGCACATGATGCCCCGCGGCTTCCAGATGCTGCACGGCGAAGTCGCGCAGCGCGCCGTTGAGCGAGCGCGGTTGGGGATGGGCGTAGACGATCAGAACATTCATTTTCAGACTCCGTGGTCTTGCGGCGTATTCGATGCCATCGCTTCATTCGGATGGGGATGAATGCAGCTTAGAGACGCACAAGGTATATTGGAAATGAATTCCTGATATGGCAGGTATAACGATGGTTAATTTGCGACGTCTCG
The DNA here is from genome assembly GCF_024704525.1 of Pandoraea commovens. Taxonomy (NCBI): domain Bacteria; kingdom Pseudomonadati; phylum Pseudomonadota; class Betaproteobacteria; order Burkholderiales; family Burkholderiaceae; genus Pandoraea; species Pandoraea commovens. Next base: position 5,067,673 of record NZ_CP102780.1, on the reverse strand, counting down.
ATCTGAATCTGCTCGTCACGCTCGACGTACTGTTGGCCGAGCTGAACGTCACACGTGCGGCCGAGCGGTTGCACATCTCCCAGCCAGCGGTGAGCGTGCACCTCGCGAAGCTGCGCGACGTGTTGGAAGACCCGTTGTTGCTGCCGGGGCCGCGCGGCATGCGGCCGACGGCTCGGGCGGAGTCGCTGCGCGAACCCTTGCGCGAAGCGCTCGAATCGCTCACGCGCGCCGTGGCCCCGGCGGCACCGTTCGAACCGGCGAATGCCGATCTGACGTGGCGCATCACCGCGACCGATTACACCGAATCGACGATTGTCCTGCCGCTCATGCAGCAGTTACGCTCGCAAGCGCCGAAGACGCGCCTGGCGGTCTACGATCTGGTCCCGTCGCGGTTGTCGCGTCAGGCGGAGCAGGGCAACATCGATGTTGTTTTTCACACGACGGAGAACGCGCCGGACGGCTTGCGTCGCAAGGCGCTATTCACGGAGCGTTACGTGCTGGTGGGACGGCGGGGGCATCCGAAGTTGAAGCGTCGCCCGACGCTCAAGCAGTTCTGCGAACTCGATCACAGCATCGTCTCGCAGGACGGCGGCGGCTTTCATGCCAGCACCGACGACGCGCTTGCCACGATGGGCCTGTCGCGACGTGTCGTCTTCTCCGTGCCGCACTTTCTGTTTCTGCGCGCGGCGCTTGCGAGCACCGATCTCGTCGCGATGGCGCCGGAGCGTCTCGTGCGCGACGATCCCGCGCTGCAACTCATGGCCCCGCCCATCGATCTGCCCGGCTTCGAGATCTCGATGTACTGGCATGAGCGCGTGCATCGCGACCCGGCGCATCGCTGGCTACGGGAAACCATCGCCAGCGTGGTGTGACGTTCAGCGATCGGGCGTCAGCGTGCGTCGCTCGTAGTCCCGCGAACCCATCTCCGCGAGACGGCTGATCGTGCGTGACAGATCGCGCCAGTCGCTCAGTGCGTCGAGTGCGGGGATCAGCGGCGCATCGGACGCGATCAGCAGCGTTCGCTGACGGTCGTAGCAAATGTCGACGAGCCAGAGAAAGCGTTGCAACGTGTCGGGGCGGCGCAACTGCTCGACGTGCAGTTCATCGACGATCAGCGCATGCCACTGTTCGGCAAGACTGAGGTAGTCCAGATGCGAGCGGTGGGCCACGCACAGCGCCTCGAAGTCGGCCCACACCACGCGCTCGCCTGCGCTGCGCACCGCCAGGGCGCGACCGGCCACCGTGACGTTTGACGGGGCGATTGCGGGGCGGCCCTCCAGCGCTTCGTAACACGCTGGCAGGACCTCATGTGCGGCTTCCAGCGGCGCGAGCCAGCGCGGCATCGACGCCGCGTCGCCTCCCATCCGGTAGTCCGTTGCGCCGTCGAAATGGACGATGGCGAAGCGCCGAAGAATCACGGCGACGGTCGGCTCGAAACGCTCGTGAAACTCGGGGTCGGGCAACAACTGGGCGGGGGCGTAGTTCGACGTCAGCACCAGTCGCACGCCGCGTGCGAGCGCGATGTCGAGAAAGCGTCCGATGAGGAAGGCGTCGGCAATGTCGTGGACGTGGAATTCGTCGAAACACAGCAGCTCGACGCCATCGAGCCAGCGATTGGCCACAGCCGCGAGCCGGTCGTCGCACTTCGGCTCGCGCACAAGTTGACGGTGGATGTCGCGCAGAAATTCGTGAAAGTGCACTCGGCGCTTCTCGCCATCGGCGACGGCGAAGGCGGCATCCACGACAAGGCTTTTACCGCGTCCGGGCAAGCCGTAGCAATAGACGCCGTCATGCGTTGCCGCCCCACGGGGCGCGCCCGGTGGCGAGAGGCTCGCGAGCACGGCGATGGCGTCGCGTTGACGACGGTCGGGGGTGATGTGGCGCTCGGCCAGCGCTTGCGTAATACGCGCGGCGTCGATCATGGACGCAGGACTCCGGAAGGCTAAGGCCGATGCATGGGGATCATGCGCCCGGCCGACGAGCGCCACTATACCGGCGCGCTGCATGGCAGGCCAATACGGAATTCCGGGCGCCGCCATCGCATTTCGGCATCGCCGTGGCGGTGGTCTTCGGCGGCCTGCGATTGCTGCTAGAATTGCCGCACGGCCGATGCTGCCTGCCGCTCGCACCCGATCAGGGGACGGTGAAAGCATCGCAGGTATCGCATGTCCGTCCCGTTCTCCGGGCGACGCGCATCAGCAACGCGAGCACTGATCGAATGCGTCGCCATTGAACGCTATCAAGGATGGCCAACATGCGAACCTATCTCGACGCCAAAATCATGGCCAAGTCCCTGCGCGAACGGCTCGCGCGCGAGGGCATCGACATCTCCCACGCACAGGCACTCGAATCCGTCGCCGCACAGTTCGGCTTTGCGGACTGGAACGTGCTCGCCGCCAAAGTGAGCGCTGCTGCGGTCAGTGACGGCATCGTGTTCGACACCGTCGCGCCGATTCACCGGATCTTCGACGAAGCGAAAGCGCGCGAATTCTACGTCGACTTCCTCGGCTTCAGGCTCGATTGGGAGCATCGCTTCGCCGACGGTATGCCGCTGTACTGTCAGGTCTCGCGTGCGGGCATGACGCTGCACCTGTCCGGTCACTTCGGCGATGCCAGCCCGGGGGCGACGACGTTCGTCTTCATGCGCGGGGTCGAAGCCTATCAGCGCGACTTGTCGGGCAAGCGTTATCCCAATATGAATCCCGGTATCGAAGCACTCGACTGGGGCAAGCAGATGACGGTGACGGACCCATTCAATAACCGCATTCGCTTCTGCGAATCGAACGACTGACAGAGGAAGGCCGGTATGTCCCAAGATTTCGATCCTGCGCGTTATTTCCGGCGCATCGGTTATACCGGCCCCCGCGAAGCCACGCTCGATGTGCTGCGTGCGGTGCACTCGCTGCATCCGCTCGCGATTCCCTTCGAGAACATCGATCCGATGCGAGGCAAAGCGGTGAATGTGGATCTGCCGTCGGTCGTCGCCAAGCTGGTCGACAGCCAACGCGGCGGTTACTGCTTCGAGCAGAACGCGCTGTTCGCGAGTGCGCTTAAGTACCTCGGGTTCGACGTCACGCCACTGATCGGACGCGTCTGCTGGGGCCGCACCTTCGAAGCAGAAGCACCGCTCACGCACATGCTGCTGCGCATCGAACTCGACGGCGAATCGTGGTTGGCGGATGTGGGTTTCGGCTCGGTTACGCTGACAGCGCCGTTGCGTCTGAATGCGTCGGGCGAGCAGGCCACGCCGCTCGAAATCTTCAATCTGACGCCGGTGCCGACGAGCGACGGTCATACCGTCGGCGAATATCGTCTGAGCGTGAAGTCGGCGCAGACGTGGCTGCCGACCTATCGGTTCGCGCCGCGCCCCGCCGAGTGGATCGATTACAAGCTCGGGAACTGGTACACGTCGAGCGCGCCGGACTCGATCTTCACGAATCACCTCATGGCTTGCCGCGTGTTGCCGCAGGGACGTCTCGCATTGCTCGATACCAAACTTGTTGAGCGCGGTCCGAAGGGCGATGTGATCGCCGAGACGAAGATCGATTCGGCGTCGCAACTGGTCGACGCGCTGGCCGGACGCTTCGGCCTCAATCTGGCCGACGTCGATACCGACGAGTTGTTCGCGCGAGTGCTCGCGGGTGCCGCCAAAGCAGTCGTACGCTGAACATCCGAAGCACAAAGAAGAAGGGCCTTGCAGACCGACCGTCTGCAAGGCCCTTCTTTCATCCATCCTTCAATACACGCGCATTAGTGTGCCGACGTCGTGCCCGGCCACATCCGCACAGCCAGCGCACCGAGCGCGGACAGCATGGCGAGCGATGAGACGCCCGTCCAGCCCCAATGCGCCAGCGCCTGCGAGCCGAGCACCGAACCGAGCGACATGCCGATGAACACACAGACGAACAGCACGGCGTTCAGACGGCTGCGGGCAGGGGGTTCGATCCCGTACACGATGGTCTGATGCGAAATCAGGGCGACCTGCACGCCGAGGTCGAAGCCGATGGCACCCAGACCGATCAGCCACAGTTGCGCATGCGGGCTCAACAGCGGGGCGAACAGCATCGCGGCGAACGACACGGCCACAAGGCCTGCGCCGAGACGCGTCACGATCTGCGGGCCCTTCTTGTCAGCAATACGACCGGCAATCGGTGCACCGAGCGCACCCGCAGCACCGGCCAGACCGAACGCACCGGCGGCGGCCGCGCCCAGATGGAACGGCGCCTCATGCAGCATCACGGCCAGCGTCGACCAGAACGCGCTGAAGCCGACCGACAGCAAGCCCTGTGCGAAGGCTGCCCGGCGCAGTGCCGGGTGACGACGCCAGAGACTCGCGACCGAGCCGATCAGTTGACGGTACGACATCTGCGTCGTCGGATGGAACGACGGGAGGCTGCGCCACGCGACCACACCGAAGCCCGCCACGCTGATGGCCGCGACCACATACATCGCCCGCCATCCGAAATTCTGCGCGACGAAGCCCGACACCACGCGGGACAGCAAAATCCCGAGCAGCAGGCCGGTCATCACGGTGCCGACGACGCGTCCCCGGATCGATTCGGGAGCGAGCGTGGCGGCCGCAGGCACGATGTCCTGCGCCATCGTCGCCGTCAGACCGATGGCGAGACTCGCGACGAGCAAGGTGCCGATGCCTGGCGCAAAGGCCGCCAGCAGCAAGGCCAGCGTCAGGATCGCGCCCTTGACGAGTACGATACGGCGGCGGTCGATGATGTCGCCCATCGGCACGAGCAGCAAAATGCCAAGGGCGTAACCGAGTTGGGTGAGCGTCGGCACCCATCCCACGGTCGTGTTGGCCGCGTGGATGTCGTCGGTCATGATGCCGAGCATCGGTTGTGCGTAGTACAGCGAGGCGACGGTCAGGCCTGTGCCCGTTGCCAGCAACAGAATCAGTCGTGCGGACAGCTCCGGCTGCGGCCGGGGCGTGGCACGGCTCGCGTCGGGGGCGTTCGAAATTTGCGCGGAACTCATTGCTTGAGGCTCCAGTAGGAAGGTACGGGGCGTAGTGTCTCGCTTGGTGCGGTGCAGCGGTAGACCTATAATCCGTACAACCTTTATACGTGTGACGTATGACAGAGCCCCTCGATCCCTCATCCTCCGCATCGCCTTCGGCCCTCCGACCCGGTGGCGCCGACCGCGTCGAACTGATGCAGACCTTCGTGCGCATCGTCGAATCCGGCAGCCTGTCGGCGGCGGCGGCCCAGCTCGGCACCACGCAGCCGACCGTCAGCCGACGGCTGCAAATGCTGGAACGCTCGCTGGGCCTGCGGCTGCTTCAGCGCTCGACCCATCGCATGAAGCTCACCGAAGACGGCGAGCGTTGTTTTGCGCGTGCGAAGGAGCTTGTGACCAGTTGGGAGGCGTTCGAGGCCGATCTGCGCGGCACCGGGGCCGAGCCGGAGGGGACGCTGCGCGTGCTTGTGCCGCACGCGTTCGGGCAGGACATGATGATCGGGCCGCTGGCCGACTTTCTCGATCGCTATACCGGGATGAAGGTGCACTGGTTCTTGCAGGATCGCGAGCCGAACTTCATTGCCGAGGGCATCGATTGCGCGATTCACGTGGGCGAATTGCAGGACCCGTCGAACGTCGCCATCCTGCTGACCGACGTGCCGCGCATCGTCGTGGCGTCGCCCGACTTGCTTCGGGGACGTCCGATGCCCGAACAACCTTCGGAGCTGACGGCGTTTCCATGGCTCGCGCTCACCACGTTTTACCGGACCGACATCACGCTGACGCATCGCGAGACGCACGAGAGCGAGCGCATCACATTCGACCCGCGCATGAGTACCGACAATCTGTTTGCGTTGCGCAGTGCCGCATTGCGCGGTCTGGGGGTGGGCGTGGCGTCGGCCTGGGTGATGGCCGAAGACATCGCGCAGGGACGTCTGATTCAGCTCGTGCCGAAATGGCGCTCGACGCCGCTGCCGATGTATCTCTTGTACCCGTACGCGAAGTATTACCCCGCGCGTCTGCGCCGTTTCGTCGAAGCGATGCGCATCGCGATTCCCACGGTGATCGAGGAAGAGCAGCGCAAGATTCGCTAAGCGCGCGGCGTCAGGTCAGCAGCAACTGCCCGGCCTTGCCTTGCAACAGGGCGTCGTTGCGCTGGGCGGCGTCGCGCAGGTAATCCCACAGCACCGTAATGCGTTTGAGCGTGCGTAATTCTTCGTGGCAGTAGATCCAGAAGCTGCGCGTGACGACAACGTCGTCGACCAGCAGCGGCACGAGTCGCGGATCCTGCGCCGCCATGAAGCACGGCAGAACGGCCAGCGCTTCGCCCTGCAACGCCGCCTGATATTGCGCAATGACGCTCGTGCTGCGCAGCACGACGTTGCACCCGGGCACGATGTCTTCCAGATAGCGCAACTCGTTGCTGAACGAGAGTTCGTCCACGTAGCTGATGAAGCGACGCCCCGTGAGGTCGGCGAACGTCGATACGTCGCCGTATTGCGCGAGATAGCCGGGCGTGGCGTACAACTGCAAACGGTAGTCGCACAGCTTGCTGCACACATACGGTCCGCGTTGCGGGCGCTCGATGGTAATCGCCAGATCGGCTTCGCGCTTGGAGAGGCTGACGAATCGCGGCACCGGCAAGACGTCGAAGTCGATGGCGGGGTATTCGCGCTGAAAGCGTGAGAGCACGGGCGTGACGAAGTACGTGCCGAACGCTTCCGTCGACCCGATGCGCACGTGTCCCGAGAGCGTTTGTCCAAGCCCCGCGACCTGTTCGCAGGCCGATTGCAGCGCCGTCTCCATCTGCTCTGCATGCACCAGCAACTGCTGGCCTTCGGGCGTGAGCGCGAAGCCTGCGTTGCGCGACTTGTCGAACAGCAGCGTGCCGAGCGCCTGCTCCAGCGCACGCACCCGTCGCGACACCGTCGTGTGGTCGACACCCAGCCGAAGCGCAGCCGCACTCACGCGCTGCGTGCGCGCCACTTCCAGAAAGTACCGAAGGTCGTCCCAGTCGGGACGCGGTTCCGCACCCGATGCCCCGGGCATGCCGGTTGACCGTGCCGTTCTCGTCGCGCCGCTGTGCGCCATACCTCCGCTCCTGTGTGAAGTCGCTATGTGCATTTCTGCACAAAGTAGATGCAGATTTTCGCTATGTAAAGCAAATTCGCACAAATACAATTTATGAGCGCCACGCATAGACGTCGGCGACGAAAGCATAAAAGACCTGAAGGAGACAAAAGCGATGAAGATCAAGCCGTGGCTGCTCGCGCTGGGACTCGGTGCGGGCTTGGGATTGTCGTCAGCCGGAACGTTTGCGCAGTTGCCGGACCGGCCCGTCAAGGTGGGCGTACTCACCGATATGTCGGGCACGTATTCGGCGATGGGCGGAGCGGGGTCGGTCGTGGCCGCACAAATGGCCATCGACGACTGTCTGGCCGCCGAATGTAAAGGGATGAAGGTCGAACTGGTGTCGGCCGACAACCAGAACAAAGCGGATGTCGCCGCCAATAAGGCGCGCGAATGGTTCGATCGCGACAACGTCGACGCGATTGCCGATCTGACGAACTCTGCGGCGGCGCTCGCCGTGCAGAAGCTCGCGATGGACAAGCAGCGTGTCGTCTTGTTCTCCGGACCCGCCACCACGCGCCTGACCAACGAAGACTGCTCGCCCACGGGCTTCCACTGGATGTTCGACACGTACTCACAGTCGGCCGCCACCGCCCGCGCAGTGGTCGGTGATGGCGGCAAGTCCTGGTACTTCATCACCGTCGACTACGCCTTCGGGCACTCGCTGGAAAAGGACGCCGCCGATATCGTGAAGACGCTCGGCGGCACGGTTGTGGGCCAGTCGCGACACCCGCTCAATGCGTCTGATTACGCGTCGTTCCTGTTGCAGGCGCAAAGCTCGAAGGCGCAGGTCGTGGCACTCGCCAACGGCGGGCAGGACACCGTCAACGTGCTCAAGCAGGCACGCGAATTCGGCATCGTGCAGCGCGGACAGAAGCTCGCCGCATTGCTGGTGTTTCTGTCGGACGTTCACGCCCTCGGCCTCAATACGGCACAAGGGCTGATGTTTACCGACGGCTTCTATTGGGACTTCGACGACGCCTCGCGCAAGTGGTCCGACCGCTTCCAGAAGAAGTACAAGAATCTGAAGCCGACGATGGTGCAGGCCGGTGTGTATTCGAGCGTGCTGCATTACCTGCGCTCGGTCGCGGCGGCAAAGAGTGTTGACGCGAAGGTGGTTGCGCAAAAGATGCGTGAATTGCCGATTCGCGATCCGATCATGCACAACGCGTCGATTCGTCCGGACGGACGCGTGATTCACGACATGTATCTGTTTCGCGTGAAGTCGCCCGCCGAGTCCAACGGCCCGTGGGATTACTACACTAAAGTGGCCACCGTCCCCGCGACGGAAGCCTTCCAGCCGCTGTCGAAATCGACCTGTTCGCTCGTGAAGACGAACACGGCAGCGAAGTAACCGACATCGGGCCGTCACCCGACGGCCCTCAACCCTTACCCGAATCCCTGCATTCGTTTCGATCTGGAGAGCGTGTCATGTCCCTACCCACCATTCCGCTGCTCATCGACGGCAAGCGTGTTGAATCGAAGACGTCGCAATGGCGCGACGTCGTGAACCCTGCCACGCAGGAAGTCGTCGCGCGCGTGCCGTTCGCCACGACCGAAGAACTCGATGCGGCTGTGGCTTCCGCCAAGGCAGCCTATAAGGGCTGGCGCAACACGTCGCAAGCCAATCGCATGCGCGTGATGCTGCGCTTTCAGCAACTGCTGCGCGATCACACGGGCGAGCTCGCCGAACTGATTACGCGTGAACATGGCAAGACGCTGCCCGACGCCGAAGGCGAAGTCGGACGCGGTCTCGAAGTCGTGGAACACGCCTGCTCGATCGCGTCGCTGCAACTCGGCGAGTACGCGCAGAACGCGGCCGGTGGTGTCGACGTCTATACGCTCATCGAACCGCTCGGGGTGTGTGCGGGCATTACCGCGTTCAACTTCCCGGTGATGCTGCCGTGCTTCATGTTCCCGCTGGCCGTCGCCACGGGCAATACGTTCGTGCTGAAGCCTTCGGAACAAGACCCGAGCGCGTCGCTGCGTCTCGCCGAACTCGCACTCGAAGCCGGTCTGCCGCCGGGTGTGCTTAACGTCGTGCATGGTGGCCCGGACATCGCGAACGCGATCTGCGATCACCCGGATATCAAGGCTGTGTCGTTCATCGGCTCGACGCATGTCGGCACGCACATCTATCGTCGTGCATCGGAAGCGGGCAAGCGCTGTCAAGCGATGATGGGCGCAAAGAATCACTGCGTGATCCTGCCGGACGCGGATCGCGAGCAAGCCATCAACCATCTGCTCGGCGCGGCCTTCGGCGCGGCAGGGCAGCGTTGTATGGCGACGTCGGTGGCGGTGCTTGTGGGCGAAGCCCGCGAGTGGGTGCCGGAGCTGGTCGAGCGCGCGCGTGCGCTCAAGGTCGGACCGGGCACGGATCGTAAGGCGGACGTTGGACCGCTCGTCTCGAAGCAGGCCCGTGCGCGTGTGGAGAAACTGATCGGCGCGGGGGCGGAAGAGGGGGCAAAGCTGCTGCTCGACGGGCGCGGTCACTCGGTCAAGGAAGCACCTGACGGCAACTTCGTCGGCCCGACCATCTTCGACGGCGTGACGGCCGAGATGTCGATCTACCGCGAGGAAATCTTCGGGCCGGTGCTGTGCATGGCCGGGGCCGAGACGCTCGACGAAGCCATTGCCTTCGTCAACGCGAACCCCAACGGTAACGGCGTGGCGCTGTTCACGCAGGACGGCGGTGCGGCGCGTCAGTTCCAGAATGAAATCGACGTCGGTCAGGTCGGCATCAACCTGCCGATTCCGGTGCCGGTCGCGTGGTTCAGCTTCACCGGTTCGCGTGCGTCGAAGCTCGGCGATCTCGGCCCGAACGGCAAGCAAGCCATCTTGTTCTGGACGCAGACGAAGACCGTCACTGCACGCTGGCAGGCGCGCGGCACCGGCCCGTCAGGTGTGAACACCACGATCACGCTGAAGTAACGCGCCCTTCCACGGATTTCGGAGACAGACGATGGCTACGGAAACTCAACAAGGGACGCTGCGCGTGGCGTTCATCGGGCTGGGCAACATGGGCGGTCCGATGGCGGCGAATCTGGTCAAGGCCGGACATGCCGTGCGCGGCTTCGACCTGTCCGGCGAAGCGGTGGAGCGACTTGCAGCGGCCGGTGGCCGCCCGGCGAAATCGATTGCCGATGCGGTGCGCGACGCGCAGGTCGTCATCACCATGTTGCCTGCGGGCGAGCATGTGCTTGCGGCGTACGACGGCCCGCAAGGGGTGCTGGCGAATGCTGCACCGGACGCCGTGCTGATCGACAGCAGCACGGTGCCGCCGGAGATTCCCCGTCAACTGGCGAAGCTTGCGCGGCCCGGCACGTTGCTGCTCGACGCACCGGTTTCGGGCGGTACGGCCGGTGCGGCGGCGGGCACGCTGACGTTCATGGTCGGCGGCGATGCGGCGCTTGTCGAGCGCATGCGGCCGCTGCTGGGCAACATGGGACGCGCAATCCACCACGGCGGCCCGCTCGGCGCAGGGCAGACGCTCAAGCTGTGCAACAACATGTTGCTGGGCATTCTGATGGCGGGCACGAGCGAGGCGCTGCGACTGGGCATTGCGAACGGTCTCGACCCTAAGGTGCTCTCGGCCGTGATGCAGCAAAGCTCCGGACGCAACTGGACGCTGGAAGTGTATAACCCCTGCCCGGGCGTGATGGAGAATGCAGCGTCCTCGCGCGGCTACACCGGCGGTTTCGCGACCGATCTGATGGCGAAGGACTTGCGTCTCGCGCACGGTGCGGCCGAGTCGAGCGAGGTAGCGACGCCGCTGGGCGATCTCGCGCGCCGTATCTTCGAAGTGCATCGTGCGAACGGTCATGGCGGGCTCGATTTTTCGAGCATCTTCCAGGACCCGGTCACGCTGGCGCAGGCGCTGAACGTGAAGTAAACGCCGCTGCGTCGCACGGCGCAAGACGAATGGCAAGAATGGCGAACGCCTGTCGGCCTTACGGTTGACGGGCGTTTGTCATTGCGACGATTTGACGCGCCTGACCCACGGCACGAGGTTCGGAGATTTCAATGACGCGAATATCGGCGTATCATCCGGCCCCAACGGCTACCCCCACAGCCAGTTTCTCAGCGCTTGCGAGCGCCCATTCGTCATCATGATCGTCCGTCCCAATCTGCATTGGCTGCGCATGCTATTCGTCGTGCGCGGCTCGATCTTGCCCAAGATCGCCCCGCAGCTCATTTTCACCACGATCATTTCGATTGTCGTCACGCTGGCGCACGGGCGCATCTTCGAATGGAAGATCCCGCTCACGTTCATCCCGTTCTCGCTGATCGGTATTACGCTCGCGATCTTTCTCGGTTTCCGCAACACCACCAGCTACGCCCGCTATTGGGAAGCCCGTGTGCTCTGGGGCAGTGTGCTCAACGAGACGCGGGCGCTGTCCCGTCAGTCGATGACGCTTGTGTCGGATACCTCCGATTCGCCGCGCTTCGTCGCCTATCTCATTGCCTTCGTGCATGGAATGCGTCACCAACTGCGCGGCACGGACCCGCGCGCCGACTTCGAGCGCCTGCTCGATAAGGAAGACGTGGCGTGCCTCAAGCGCAAGCAGTTCAAGCCGATCACTATTTTGCTGATGGCGGGCGAGTGGCTGCGCGAGCGCCGCATGCGCGGGCAGATCGAAGCACCGCTGGCGCAGGTCATGGAGATGCATCTGGACCGCCTCGGCGAAGCCATCGGCGGCTGCGAGCGCATTGCCACCACGCCGATTCCGTTCACGTACGGCGTGATTCTGCACCGCGTGACGTATCTCTACAGCCTGCTGCTGCCGTTCGGGCTGGTCGACTCCATCGGTCCGATGACGCCCGTGATCGTCGCCTTCATCTCGTACACGTTCTTTGCGCTTGAAGCGGTGAGCGCCGAGATCGAGGAGCCGTTCGGTCTGGAAGCGAACGATCTGGCGCTCGACGCCATGTCCGAGACCATCGAGCAATCGCTGCGGGAAATCCTGCATCGTCAGCACACGGCGCAAGTGCGGGCGCGCGAGCATCACATCATCACCTGAACCGTCTGAGTCCTCGGCGGCCGGGAGATGGAGCGGGTCGCCGAAGCCTTTCCCGAAAAATTTAATACTAAAGTCCTTGCTTTAGTATTTATCGCGACTATACTCAAGCACATGCTTGACCATGACAACACCCTCGATCTGACTTTTCAGGCACTGGCCGACGCCTCTCGCCGAGCGATGCTCGTGCGTCTGGCGCAGGGGCCAGCGTCGGTGAGCGCGCTTGCGCAGCCCTTGTCGATGTCGTTGCAGGCGGTCATGCAGCACCTGTCCGTGCTGGAGAGCGCGGGGCTGGTGCGAACGGAAAAGGCGGGACGTGTGCGCACGTGCCGGATCGAACCTCAGGCGCTGAGCCTTGCAGAGCGATGGATCAACCAGCGCCGTCACGAGTGGGAGGGCCACCTCGACCGATTGGGCGAGTATCTGGCCAGCCTGCCGCCCGAAGGAGACCTTCATGACGACAGCAAGTGAAGCAAAAGCGAGCGCACAAGCGCGTCCGCTCACCGTTAGCCGGACGTACGCTGTAGCGCGCGACGTGGTGTTCAGTGCGTGGACCTCGACCGAGGCCGTCAAGCGCTGGTTCTGCCCAACCGGTTACACGGTGCCCGAAGCGAAGATCGACGCTCGCGAGGGCGGCGCTTTCGATCTGCGGATGCAGTCGCCCGAAGGCGAATCGCACTGGATTCGCGGGCGCTTCGTAGAAGTCGATGCACCGAAGCGTCTGGTCATCGACATGAAAGTGACGGACGAGAAGGGACATGCGTTGTTCAGCGCGCTCACCACGGCGAGCTTTGTCGATGTGGCGCAAGGCACGCAGCTCGACGTCGAGCAACGCTATACGGTGCTCGACCCCGCCTTCGCATGGATGCCGGAAGGCGCGGGGCAGGGCTGGACGCAAACGCTGGACAAGCTGGGACGCGAGGTCATGAAGGAAGCCGAAGCACCGACGCAACGCAGTGTCGTGCATTCGACGTTTCGTCTCGAACGCCAGTACCCGGCATCGCCCGCCCGTGTGTTCCGCGCACTGGCGGAGCGCGAGGCCAAGGATCGATGGTTTGCGCGAAGCGACGGCCTGACGCTGATCGAGCGATCGATGGATGTTCGTCCGGGTGGCCGTGAGACGGCGAAGGCTCGGTGGACGAGCGGCATGGTGTCGACTTTCGATGCGCTCTACTACGATGTGGTCCCCGACACGCGTCTCGTCTACGTGTACGAAATGCATCTGGATACGCGCAAGATTTCGGTGTCGCTCGCGACCATCGACATCAAGGCTCGCGATGGCGGTACCCATCTCGTCATGACCGAGCAAGGCGCATTTCTGGACGGTTACGATGACGCAGGATCCCGTGAGCGCGGGACCAATTCGCTGCTCGACGCCCTCGGCGCATCGCTCACCGACTGAGTCTTCACCCCCACCTTTCTCACCGCTTGCGACGCCGCTGCTCGCCGGGTCTTACCGGACGCAGCGGCGTTTCTATTTTTCTATCGCACCGAAGTGGTGCATTAATTCTCATCAAAAGACGCAATAGTTCCTCGACAAATATCGCGTTTTTCATTGCAAGCGCGAGTTCTAGACTTCTCTCCATCGACGGCGCAATTCAAAACAAAGTCGTCGCAACATGACAGGAGTTAGGAAAATGAACCGCAAGAACATCGCAATCGCCCTTATCGCCGCTGTGGCCTCCCTTGGTGCTGTTGCTAGCAACGCTGCCGAAAACGGCAACAACTACCCCGAAATCGCTTCGCAAGGCCAGCCGCTCACGCGTGCCGCCGTGCAAGCCGATCTGGCTCAGGCTCGCGCCAACGGCCTGATCCCGCAAGGCGATGCCGACTATCCGGTGTACGTCGCTTCGGGTGAGAGCAAGACCCGCGCCGAAGTGAAGACGGAATTGGCGCAAGCCCGCACTGAAGGCCTGATGGCACAAAACGACCAGGACTACCCGGTCGCCGCCGTCGCCCAAAGCTCGAGCGTGTCGCGCGCCGACGTCAAGCAAGAGCTGGCCCGTGCCCGCGCTGCTGGCCAACTGGACGAGTTCCAAGGCAGCTGATCGCCGCGCGGCTGATATCGCCGCAGCAGTAGAAAGTTAAAAAGCCGTCCCGGGTGTGATGCCCGGGACGGCTTTTTTTGTTTTTGCGATCCGTTGCCGACCGCCAATGATGACGGTGTTCGTCAGGCCTTCATGAAGCGCAGCGTGATGCGGGCGAGCCTCGGCACGAGCGTCGGGCGCAGCAGACGCTTGTCGTAGCCGTTCATGCGTCGCGCATCTTCTTCCAGACAAAGCAGGATCAGATCGCGCGGCTTCAGCCCTTCACCGATGTCGGCGGTACTTGTCGCCGGGAAGTTGATATCGCGTGCGACGCCGTCGGTGTCGATACCGCGCGCGATCGCAATGCGATCCCAGATCAGCGTGACCCAGACGGCCGCGACCCGCGCGTAAAACCACGGACGCTTCCAGAACGGCAGCGTGCGCCGGTACCAGGCCACCCAGTTCGCGAAAAAGAGAATGTGGCGCGCCTCCTCCTGAATCACCGGTTCGAACGTCTCGACCAGTGCTTCGGGAAAATAGCCGGAGCGCTGTGCCGAGCGGAACAGACCGAAGGCCACGAAGCTGTCGATGCACTCGCTGAAGCCGGTCTTCATCCACGCCCATTCGGCGTCTTTCGGCGGCGGATAAGGGGGCTCGGCGGCGAGTTCGATGCCATAGGCTTCGACAAGTTTGGAGAGCACGACCTTGTGACGCGCCTCTTCCTCGCCGTCCATGACGAGGGCTTCGCGCAGCAGCGAGTCCTGAATCGTGGCAGCGTAAGTGGCGACGCGAATCGATGCGCGTCCTTCCGTCTGCACGGCGATGTCCCAGATGGGCAGCGCGGTCAGACGCCTGAGGGCGTCGGGCGGCAGCTTCGGCCACTCGATGACGGACGGCTTGTAGGGGTTGTGAGACTCCAGCAGCATGCGGCAGAACATGCGTTTATGGGAGTCCGAACCAATTTTCACGGGGCCGTCGACATCGTATTGCCAATGCCGCATGACATGGTCGGCCTGCGCTACGGCAGCCGCTAACGTGTCGGACATCTGGTCGGGATATCGCATTCGGTATGGGGTCTGTCGGCGTCGACAAAAATCATATCACCAAGCGCCATGCGCGCGCCGTGCAGACCGTCTTGTGGATAGTCCGCACAGCGCCGACGGAACCCGTCAGAACAGATACATCCCCGCGATGAAGATGGCGCCCGAGAACAGCAGCGCCGTCACGCAGTAGCCCATGATGTCGCGCACGCCGAGCCCGGCGATGGCGAGCGCGGGCAGTGCCCAGAACGGTTGCGCCATGTTCGTCCAGGCTTCGCCGTACGCGATGGCCATGGCCGCCTTGCCGAGATCGGCATGCAGCGCCTGTGCGGCAGGCATGACGAACGGCCCCTGCACCACCCAGTGACCGCCACCCGATGGGACGGCGAAGTTGATCACGGCCGAGCTGAGGAAGGCGAGCAGCGGGAACGTGTGGACGTTGGCGATCTCGATGAACCAGTTGGTGATGACACCGGCGAGTCCCGAGTGATCCATCGTCGCCTGAATGCCAGCGTAGAACGGGAACTGAATCATGATGCCCGACGCGCCGCGTGCAGCGTTCGCCACGGCACGCGCATAAGCCATCGGCGTGCGATGCAACAGAATGCCGATGCCGAGGAACGCAATGTTCACGGTGTCGATATCGAGCGTAAAGCCCTTCGTGACGGTGCGCAGCACCAGATACGCGGCAATCAGCACGAACACAAGCAGCGACAGCAGACGGCTTTCTTCGAGCTTTTCGGCAAGCGTGGCGTTCGGGCCGAGTACGCGTTCATGCGTCGGTTCGTCGACCAGCAACTTCGGATCGACGGATACGACTTCGTTCGGACGCGGCATCATCGCGCGCGCCAGCAGCGGCAACATCACGATCAGGCCGATGGTGATAAAGGCGTTATAGCCGGTAAACAGCGTCTGCGAGACGGGAATCAGGCCGACGACTTTTTCCATCGGATTGCCATGCGTTGCGGCCACGAGCGGCACGGAGCCTGAAAGACCGCCGTGCCACGTCAGAAAGCCCATGTAGGCACACGCGACGAGCAAACGGTAATCGGTGCCTTTCACGCGACGCGCCACTTCACGCGCGAACATCGCGCCGAGTACAAGGCCGAAGCCCCAGTTGATAGCACAAGCGACACCGGCAAGCAGTGCCACCATCATCGTGGCCTGCGCGGGGGAGCGGGCCGAACCGGCGAGTGCGGCCATCGCGCGCTTCATCGGCGCGGAGCTGGCGAGGGCGTGACCCGTCACGAGAATCATCGCCATCTGCATGGAGAACGCGAGCAGATTCCAGAAGCCCGAGCCCCAGAGGAGCACGAGATCGCCCGGCGTCTTGGGGGTGAAGCCGAGGGCGAGGGCAAACGTTATAACGGTGAGGAAGATGGCGAAGATGAGCGGATCGGGCAAAAAGCGGTGCACGACCTGCGTGAAAAAACGGGAAATACCTTTGACCACGACTGTCTCTTCCTTTTTGTTAATTTGTTAACCTATTTCTAGCCGTGCATTGTGTCATCGGCTCGAGGCCACGGCATGACGTAAAACTGCGTAATGACAATGCGGCGAACGTTGTGGCAGGAAGGCCAGTGCAGCGATTGAAATATTTGGTAATTGTTGCGGCGCGTGCAACGCAGGTATTCGCGCGACGCGCTATATCGCGTGCGCAGACATGACTAGACTGTAGAGCCGCTGTCGCAGTTTTCGCAGCTACCTTGCAATGGACTCAACATGTCGCTGACCCTTGAGCAACTCTTTCCGCAGCATCGTCCCGAAGGTGAAGCCGTGGCTACGGCTCTCGATAGTCACGCTGTCGTACAGGCGTTGTCGCTCGCCGTTGCCGACCATCCGCTTGCCCTGCTGCGCATGATGTACCCGGCCACCGACGCGAACACGCACCGCAGCCGCGACGAACTCACGGAAGTGCTGCACCGTCACGGCCTGCATCAGGTCGCCGGGTTGATCGAAGAAGAATCGCCGTATCTGATGTTCACGTCGGCCGAGCACGCGCATCTCACGCTCGTGGAAATCCGCCGCTACTCGGCGGCCATCGCCGTGCATCTGTATTACCGTGGGCTCGCCGGTGTGGAAGCGGAAACGCGTCTGCGCGCCGACGCCCGTGTGCCTGCCGACGGCCACTTCAAGCCGTTCGACTGATTGTTCGGTTGATTGGCAGGATGGGGATGCACGCTATCGACGCGATAGCGTGCGTTCGGGAAGGGAGGGTCTCGACGAGAGATCGCTCAGGCGTGAGGTTTGTCGCCCGCGCGCGATGTCCCGGTGCGATCCGTAGACGTTGAAGTGTCGGCGCTGGCTGGCTCCGGCGTCTTTTCGGGGGCGCTGTCGCCGTCCCAACCAAACGTGACCTGTCGCTGCGCGCGACGCGTCGCACGCTCGCGCGCCATCTGCTCTTCGAACTGACGACGCCCTTCCTTCGCGGTGGCGATCATCTTGTTGCGATCCTGGTAGGAGGGATACATTTCGTCCGTCAACTGCAAATTGGCGCGTCTGAACGCCATCGTCGCTTCACGGGCTTCGGACGCTGGCCACCCCAATGTTTCCAGCACCGAGCGCGCGCTGCGCAGCGACGACTCGAAGACTTCCCGCTCGATGTGCTTCACGCCACGCTCGCGCAACTGGAACAAGTGTCCGACGTTGCGCGCTCTGGCGATGACGGGCACGTCGGGGAAATGCTCGCGCATCAGATCGGCGATTTCGAGCGACTGATCGATATCGTCCACTGCGATGACCACAGCACGCGCGTTGGCCACGCCCGCAATGCGTAGCAGATCGAGACGCGTGGCATCGCCGTAGAACACGCGAAAGCCGAACTGACGCAGACTCTCGATGGTGTCCGGGTCGTGATCCAGCACGGTGACCGACACGCCTTGCGGAATCAGCGTGCGGCCGACGATCTGACCGTACCGTCCGAAGCCGCAGATCACCACATTCGCCGACTGCGGCTCCGAGATCTCCTCCATGCGCGGGGACCCCTTCACGCTATAACGCGGCAGCAACCACTTGTCGATGGCCACGAGCAGCAGCGGCGAGAGCAACATCGATAGCGCGACGGCACCGATCAGGAACGACGATACCGCAGGTGGCAGCACCTGCGGACCGGCCGACTGGAACACCACGAAGGCGAATTCACCGCCTTGCGCGAGCAACAGTGTGAAGATCGGACGCTCCTGATACGGCAACTGCATCAGACGCGACAGACTGTAGATCGCGAGTCCCTTGAGCGCCATGAAGCCGATCACGACGGCGAGCATGCGCAGCGGTTGAGCCATCAGCACGCCAAAGTCGATGCTCATGCCCACGGCGATGAAGAACAACCCCAGCAGCAATCCCTTGAACGGCTCGATGTCGGTTTCGAGTTCGCGACGGTACTCGCTTTCCGCGAGCAGCACGCCTGCGAGGAAGGCGCCGAGCGCCATCGACAGGCCGACCAGTTGCATCAGCGTCGCAATGGCGACGACCAGTAACAAAGCCGCCGCCGTGAAGATTTCCGGCGTCTTGCTATTGGCAATCCAGCGCAGCAGCGGACGCAATGCGAGACGGCCGCCGAGAATGATGGCGGCAATCACGCCGACGATCTTCAGGGCTTCGAGCGCGCGCTCCGTACCCGTCAACGCGTGGCTGTCGACTGAATCGGCGAGCAGCGGCAGCAACGCGAGAATCGGAATCGCGGCGACGTCCTGGAACAGCAAAATCGAAAAGCCCGCCTGACCGCTGGCAGTAGCGAGCATGTTGCGCTCGGCCATCACCTGCAAGGCGATGGCGGTGGACGACAGTGCGAGACCGAGCGCGGCGACGAGGGCGATGCGCCACGGCGCGCCGAGCGCGACGCCCGCTGCAAACAGCAACACGGCGCACCCGATGACCTGCGCCGAGCCCCAGCCGAAGATCGGCCGTCGCAAGCTCCACAGGCGACGCGGTTCCAGTTCGAGGCCGACGAGGAACAGCATCAGCACCACGCCGAATTCGGCAAAGTGCAGGACATCTTCCACACGCGAGACGAGGCCGAGGCCCCACGGGCCGATGGCGATCCCGGCGGCGAGGTAGCCGATGATCGCGCCGAGACCGAGCGCACGGGACAGCGGCACGACGATGACGGCCGCCGCCAGATAGATGAGACTGGCGAGCAACCAGGACGGCACATGTTCCATCAGGCGGCCCTCCCGGGAGCGGTGTCGGTGGTGTTCTGTGTGTTGTCGCTCGCAGCGCAGCGCGGCCGATCCGTCGACGGGATCACCTGACATTCGTCGGCGTCCGCCATCGAGATCAGCTCGGGCCAGTGCGGGTAAGTGGCGAGACGTCCGGCGAATTCGCGCACGTGGGTGTCGAGCGCGGCGGCGTCACAGCGTCGTGCGCCAAAGAGCACGTGCGGCGGCAAAAAGCGCATGCCGCACAGATGCGACGTCTGCTCGTAAGCGGGCAGGAACGCGGAAAACTCGTGCTGGTTGTACCCTTCGGGACGGTAGCTTTCGAGCGGCCCGCCGGTGCTGGCCACGAGCCAGAGGTCCTTGTTGGCGAGTGCGTGGCCGTCCTGACCGTAAGCCCAGCCCCAGGACAGGACTTCGTCGAACCAGAGTTTCTGCAACGGCGGCATGCTGTACCAGTAGATCGGATGCACGAGTACGATCAGGTCGGCGCGCGCCACGCGTTCCTGCTCGGCGGCCACGTCGATGCTGAAGTCGGGATACGTCGAGTAGAGATCGTTGACGTCGACACCTTCGATGCCGCGTGCGGCTTCGAGCAGGCGTCGGTTGACGCGCGAGTCGCGCCAGCGCGGATGCGCCACGATGACGTAGACGGCGCGCTGCGGGGCACCGTCGCGGGTGTCCTGTGCGGCTTGCTGGAGACGGGAGGAGGCGGGGGCTGTCATGCGGGGGAGGATACTCCATTCGTATGACTCCATCCGTATGAAGTACGGCATCACCCGAAGGTGTGGATTCGGCGCGGTAAGATGCACGGCGCACACGCCACAGATGACCGGTGAGCGGCCGATGAGCGGCCGACGATTCGCTAAAGACTCGGCAGCCAGCGCCGTTAGGGATTAAGTGAGGAATTAAAGGCCCGCGATGCGTTTCGATGCGCACTGCGGATCAAAAAACGAATAACAAGACACTTCGCGCAGGCGGTGCAGTCATGCACACGTCAGTGCTTTTCCGACATGTCGCCGCAAGCCTTTCGCAATACCGTCAATCTGATCTATCACGGACGCAACGTGGCGCTCACGCTGCTGCTCGTCGCCTTGCTCTACAACCAGACGTTCTGGGTGTTCGCGAGCGCGGTGGCGGCGGCGCTCTGCACGGGGGCGCTGCATGAGGCGGGTCGCATGCCGCAGGACGAGGAATTGCCGCCGCGTCCGCTCGTCATTCAGATCATCCGCATTTCCGTGCCCCTGTTGCTCACGATGTTTGCACTCGGCTATGGGGCCGTCTGGCTCAATCGCCACTTTGGCTGACCTGTCTGCGCCAACGTTCCCGCACGGGGCGGATGGACACCTCAGTGCCTCCGTGCCCCCATGCGCTCCGTCGGCCTGTCATCCCTTTACTTCACCCACTGAATATCGTTCGGCGCTTGCGGCGGCAGCTTGATGGCCAGCACTTTGAACTCGCCGCTGGTGTTCTGCGACCCGGCATGCACGGTGCCGCGCGGAATTACGATCAGATCGCCCGGGTGCACTTCGCGCTGCTGATCGCCCAGCCAGAAGGTGCCGCTGCCCGAAATCACGTACTGAATTTCATCGGCGTCCTGATGGGTGTGACGCGGCACGTTCCCGCTTTGCACGGCGACGGTGCCGTTTTGCGTGGCCACCAGTGTGCGCGAGCGCAGCGTGCCCACGTTGGGGACGAGCTTGCCGATTTGTTCGTCGGTCATCGCGCCGACGTCGATGATCTGTGGCGTGAGCGCGGCGGGCGGTGCTGCCTGCGCCACGGCGTTCGGCATCAGATGGGAAGAGAGGAAGCCCGCAGCGAATGCGGCAGGCACAGCGGCAAGCAGGACATAACGGCGCATGTTTTGATTCCTTGGCTAAGACGTGTGGTGACGACGGCAAGGGAAAAGCACGGACGAATGAGGCAAAAGAAAGGGCCTCGGGGGCACACCGATGTGTCCCTACGAGGCCCTGTGCCGGACTATACGCCCACTCGCGACGGCGCGCGAGATGGGGAATGTCGGTGTCGCGAGTATTAGCCTTGCTTGTGCAGCAGCGCGTTGCGACGTGCGTAGGTGAAGTAGATCACCATGCCGATGGCGAGCCACACGACGAAGGCGATCCACGTGGTCGCTTGCAAATGCGCCATCAGGAACAGACAGAGACCCACGGAGATGAGCGGCACGACCGGCGCACCCGGCACGCGGAACACGCGCGGCAGGTCGGGGCGCGTACGACGCAGCACGAGCACGGCGACCGACACCAGCGCGAACGCCGACAGGGTGCCGATGTTGATCAGCTCGGCGAGCACGCCCAGCGGCACGAAACCTGCGATCACGGCGAACACCACGCCAATGATCCACGTGCCCGCGAACGGCGTCTTGTGCGTGGGGTGAATGCGCGAGAGCAGCGGCGGCAGCAAGCCGTCGCGAGACATGGCGTAGGTGATGCGCGTCTGACCGTACGTCATCACGAGAATGACGGTGGTCATGCCGAGAATCGCACCCAGATCGACGAAGCCTGCGATCCAGTTCTGTCCGGCATATTGCAGCGCGAGCGACACCGGGTGATCGACACCGGCGAACTGCGCGAACGGCACGATGCCGGTCATGATCGCGGCCACTGCAACATACAGCAGCGTGCAGACGATCAGCGAGCCTATGATGCCGACGGGCAGGTCGCGTCCCGGGTTGCGCACTTCTTCGGCGGCGGACGTGACGGCGTCGAAGCCGATGAAGGCAAAGAACACGAGCGCGGCGGCGTTGAACATGCCGCTGGTGCCGAACGGCATGAACGGTGTCCAGTTGGCCGGTTTGACGTGCCACACGCCCACGGCGATGAACAGCAGAACGACGCCGATCTTGATGGCGACCATCAGGTTGTTGATACGTGCGGACTCGCGCACGCCATACGACAGCACCCACGTGATGAGCAGCATGATCACGACGGCGGGCAGGTTGATGAACGTGCTCACACCGGGCACGCTGCCGGGCGCTGCGGTAATCGCGGCGGGCAGGTGAAGACTGAAGCCGGCGGCAAGCGACTGGAAGTAACCGGACCAGCCGACGGACACGGCGGAGGACGCGAGTCCGTATTCGAGCATCAGATCCCAGCCGATGATCCACGCGACGATTTCACCGAGCGTGGCGTAGCTGTATGTATAGATGGAGCCGGAGACGGGGATGGTGGAAGCGAACTCGGCGTAGCACAGCGCGGCGAAGCCGCAGGCCATCGCGGCGATCATAAACGAGACGGTGAGCGCTGGACCGGCCGTTAGTGCGCCGGTGCCGGTGAGAACGAAGATACCAGTGCCGATGATGGCGCCGATGCCCATGAGGACGAGGTCGACCGGGCCCAGCACTTTCTTGAGATCGCCGGTGCGACCCGCGACCAGCATGTTCTCGATGTTTTTGGTTCGAAAAAGACTCATTGCCTGCAAAAGGTTCCTGCAACGTATGCCCCTGGCGCTCGCGTGGCAAGCACCATCAGGGGAATCTGCGGGAGACGTGTCCCGCAACCTGGCTGCAAAGGGCACCCGGGCTTGTGGCCGCTCGTTCCCATGCGTGGCGGAAAGCCACAGGGTTTGACGAACCACGTCGTTGCACTAGCGCCGCCCGGACACAATGCGCGGGCAATACGGCCGACACCGACGGGCGCGGGTAGCGCGTGTCGTCGGTGGGGCATGGCGATAGGCATGCCACGACGCCGCCGCTCAGGGAGAGGGCACGCCGGGGCGGGACGAACACAATCGAGACTTACTGAGGATCCTGCCGGACTGCCGTGACCGCCACGAAGCTTCGATGCTTCGCTGCGGCACACCGGAGATAGGTCTGCTGAAGGGTCTGCAATGTTGGTGCACGGTGGCGCCGGAAGGCGTCGGTGTGCAAGGGCTCGCTGTCCTGCGGTCCGGCCATCGGCGCCCGTTCGGCACCTCCGCCTGGCCGGAATTGCTCACATTTTAAGCGTTTTTCCCAAAGTGCGTGTAGTTGCTGCTTAATTAGGGGCGGATGGGGTACTGGCCGGGGGGCTCCTCAACACCACATCCCGCTAATACCACCTCGCCTCGGCCAGCCCCCGGGCCGCGGGGGTTGCCGATACCCTGACTGCGCTCCACCTGAAAGTCGCTCCGTCAGGGCACCGACAACCCCCGCCACTCCATTGCCCGAGTTCAAACCATCGGTCGGCATGCACTCACTATCGGTTCGGACCCCCCGGACCCCCGCCCGGCGGACGGCCACCCCCATGACCGCCTCCATGCCCACCGCCATTTCCACCCCCATGGCCGCCTCCGTGTCCGCCACCATTGCCCCCGCCGCCCGGCGGACGCGGACCCTGACCACCACCGTGTCCGGGCGGACGTGGCCCCGGACCTGCACCATGCCCCGGCGGTCTCGGACCCGGACCTGCCCCGTGGCCCGGCGGCCTCGGTCCCGGTCCTGCCCCATGACCCGGCGGACGCGGGTTGCCCGGATAGTAGCCATGTCCCGGCGGTCGCGGACCCGGCCCCGGACCCCAATGCGGCGGACGCGGTCCCGGCGGCGGACGATGCCAGTAACGCTGATCGTTGTACCAAGGCCGATTACGGTAATAGTTGCCCCAGTACGAACCGATCGAGAAGGTGATGATCGGCAAGCCGATCATCGTCCCGTAGCTGAGCACCGGCACCGGATTGCCCTGATAGGGATAGCTCAGCAAAGCGCCATAGATCCATCCGCGTGCGCCAGGCAAGCCGATGTCGCACCACGAATAGCCCGCTACACAGCCGTAAACCGTTACCGGCATGCCGGGCCCCGCCTGCGCGACGACCGGGTAGTCGGACGCCGGGCCTGCCCGCACATTGGCCGATGCATTGATGACCGCCTGACCGGATTGCGCCGACGCGACGCCGGGCAGCACGGCCAACGTCGTCAGCAGGGTCGCGGCCGCGACCGCGAGTGGCAAGGTGGGTTTGTTCATGTTCATCTCCCTGATTCAGCGGCGCACGGCGACGCCCGTCCCGGACTTCGCCACGCTTGCCATGCCCATTCGACCGGACGTTTCGCCCGATGGTTTGCGGTAATGCGTAACGAAACGTTGCCAGAATATTGTCGTCTGTTACGAGGACGGTACTCGCGCTATCCCATGCACGCGCAGTGCTCGGAACAAGCGGGGGAAGCCCCGGAAAAGGCCACCCGACGATACGATGGCGCGGGCAGAGTCAGGCAGATGGCGAGACGAATGCGATGACGGCGGCGTCGCGCCCGTGCGAGCGGCCCGCCGGCATCGCCGGCGGGGCTGTCGGGCGGGTTGAGTACGCCGCCGCGCATGAAGGTATTTGCGAGATCAGTACAACACGACGGAGCGGATGGACTCGCCGCGCTTCATCAGATCGAAGCCTTCGTTGATCTGGTCCAGACGCAGCGTGTGCGTGATCAGATCGTCGATGTTGATCTTGCCTTCCATGTACCAGTCGACGATCTTCGGCACGTCGGTGCGGCCACGCGCGCCGCCGAACGCTGAACCTTTCCACTCACGCCCCGTCACCAGCTGGAACGGACGCGTGCTGATCTCCTGACCCGCTGCGGCCACGCCGATGATGAACGACTGACCCCAGCCCTTGTGGCAGCATTCCAGCGCCTGACGCATGGTCGTGACGTTGCCGATGCACTCGAACGAGTAGTCCGCGCCACCGTCGGTCAGCTGCACGATGGTGTCGACGACGTTTTCCACTTCGTTCGGGTTGATGAAGTGCGTCATGCCGAACTTCTTGGCGAGTTCAACACGTCCCGGGTTGATGTCGACGCCGATGATCTTGTCAGCGCCGACCATCTTCGCACCCTGAATCACGTTCAGGCCGATGCCTCCCAGACCGAACACGACGACGTTCGCGCCTGCTTCGACCTTCGCCGAATAGACGACGGCACCGACGCCGGTCGTCACGCCGCAGCCGATGTAGCAGACCTTGTCGAACGGTGCGTCGGAGCGGACTTTCGCCACGGCGATTTCCGGCACGACGATGTAGTTCGAGAAGGTGGACGTGCCCATGTAATGAAAGATGGGCTTGCCGTCGAGCGAGAAGCGCGACGTGGCGTCCGGCATCAGGCCGCGACCCTGCGTGCTACGGATCGCCTGGCACAGGTTGGTCTTGCGCGACAGGCAGAATTTGCACTGACGGCATTCCGGCGTGTACAGCGGAATGACGTGGTCGTCTTTCTTGAGCGTGGTCACGCCGGGGCCGACGTCGACGATCACGCCCGCGCCCTCATGGCCGAGGATGGCGGGGAAGATACCTTCCGGATCGGCGCCGGAGAGTGTGTAGTAGTCCGTATGGCAGATGCCGGTGGCCTTGACCTCGATCAGCACCTCGCCGGCACGCGGCCCTTCCAGATCGACTTCCTCGATGGTCAGGGGTTTGCCTGCTTCCCAGGCAATGGCGGCTTTGGTTTTCATGGCGTTATTCCTCGTTGCTACGTCGTTCGGGGGAATCCCTTCGCGACGTACCATACCGCGTTCTAAAGTCACGCGCGAGTCTTGACACGCCATGTCGACAAAAAAGACGTCGCTGGATACATGAATCGCTCAGCCCCGCTCAGCCGCGCTCGGCCCCCTCATCGCCGCGCACTGCTGCCCAGCGGTGCCACGATGTGATAGAAGCCCTGTGCGTCGATCGGGCGTGCGAACCAGTAGCCCTGCGCCTCGTCGCAGCCCAGCTCGGTGAGCCGCTGCGCCTGCGCCTGTGTCTCGACGCCTTCGGCCGTCACACGCAACCCCAGCGAATGCGCCATTGCGATGACGGCGCTCACGATGGCATGGCTCGGTGCATGCGTGAGCATATCGCGCACGAAGCTCTGATCGATCTTCAGGCGATGAATCGGAAAGCGCGTGAGATAGGCAAGACTCGCGTAGCCCGTACCGAAGTCGTCCACGGCAATTTCCACGCCCATGTCGTGCAGCGAGCGCAGACAGCCGACGGCGGTGCTGGAGTCGCCCAGCAAGACCGTCTCGGTGATTTCGATTTCCAGATGGCGCGGCTCCAGCGCATGGGCGTTAAGCGCGCGCTCGATCATGCCGACGACGTCCTGGCGCGCGAATTGCTGCGCGGAGACGTTCACGGAGATGCGCGGCAAATGGCCGCAGCGTCGCAGTAACCGGCTCGCTTCCCGGCAAGCGGTCTGCATGACCCATTCGCCCAGCGGCAGAATCAGCCCGGATGTCTCGGCAATCGGCACGAATTCCGCCGGGCCGACAGCGCCGAGCGAGGGATGACGCCAGCGCAGCAGTGTTTCCGCACTGCGGATCTCGCCCGTCGAGAGCGTGACCTGCGGCTGGTAGACGAGATGCAACTGCGAATGCGACGCCTCATGCACGGCCACGCGCAGCAGCGTCTCCAGTTCGTTGCGGCGGCGTGCCTGTGAATCCATCTCGTTGCTGAAAAAGCGCAGGCCGCCACCGGCGGCGCTGGCAATGCCGAGCGCCACGTGGGCGCGCCGCAGCAGCGTCTCGGGGGTATTGCCGTGATCCGGGTAGCTGACCGCGCCGATGCTCGCGTCCAGCGCGACCGAGTTCTGATCGACGTCCACCCATTGTGCGAGCCGTGCTTGAATGCGTGCAGCGAGAAGGCGTGCGCCGTCTCCGGTTTCGTTGGTGACGATCACGAACTGGCTGCCGCCCAGACAGGCGAGGGCATCCTCGGGACCGCTGGCCTCGCGCAGCCGCTCGGCCGCGATGCGCAGCGCCAGCTCGGCGGCGGGCGGACCGAAGGTGCTGCGTAGTTTGCGCAGGTGATCGAGTTCGACCAGCATCACCGTGAGTCCGACTTGTTGAATCGCGCAACGATGAATCGCCAGTTCGAGACGTTCGTTGAGCAAGGTCTGATTGGGCAGACTGGTGACCGGGTCGTGGTGTGTGACATACCAGAGCCGCGACGCGACCTGCACTTGCTGCGACAGATCGAGCACGATGCCGACCCAGCGGCGCTCGCCCGGTGCGTGTTCGACGCAGGAGAGCGCGAGACGGATCGGTAACCAGCTACGGATGTGGGTGAGCAGATGCCATTCGTCGTCATACGGCACCGCTTCATGCGCCGACAGACTGGCCAGCGCAGGCAGGCGGCGGCGTGCCAGTTCCGAAGGATCGAGTAGCGAGAGGAAGCTGCGTTTGCCCAGCAGGTCGTCGGGCGTATAGCCGGTCAGGCGCGTGAACGCCGCGTTCATGCGTTCGAGCATGCCGTCGTCGGTACAGACGAACATCGCATACGGCGCGCTGTCGAGCGCGGCACGGCTCAACTCGCCCTGGACGTCGGGCACCCGACGAGGTACGGGATCGTTCACGTCCGTACCTCCCGAAAGCCGGTCCGGCCGGGATTCAGGAACGTCATGCAACACCTCCCTGGCGTCGCGATTTTTTATCTCGAAAATCGAGCGATCTCGTCGCCCGATTCCTCTTGTTTTTCAATTGGTTATGAGCGCCATTCTGCCACGATGCAAGCGTCTTCGTGCAAGGGAAAACGCGGGGTCGGAAGGGGTTCCGAAAAGGCGGCGGCACGCGCATGCTGTGGGCTGGCGACACCGGTGTGGAAATGCCTCGTCGGACCCGATCCGTATGGCTTCGCGAGGAGCCGTTCGGTATCATGCGGCCTGTTTCCGTCGGGATGGCACTGAAATGGCGTCGATCTCACGGGTGGTGCCGACAATGCATTTTGACGGGCAAGCGGACGACCGCGAACATTTGGGTACTGAGGGAAGGCGACGTTGCATAGCGTCCGGACAATGACGACCGGTGTGACACGAGGCCTGCGGCAAACATGCGGCAGAGGTCGGTCTGCGCGCGCGCGCTCATGGCTGCGTCTGTTGCGGTTGTGCCTGATGTACCTGAGTGTCCTCATGGTGGGACTGACGGGACTGGCAGGGCAGGCCGCGGCGCAGTCGTCGGCCGCAGGCAATGCAAGCAATGCCGGTGCCGCTTCCGTCAGTGTGCGTGACGCCAATGTCCGGCAAGTCGTACTCGGCATCATCAGTTTCACCCGCTGGCCGACGATGCCCGCGAAAGTGCGTCTGTGCGTGGCAGGCAACACCGACTATGCGCGCGACCTGCTGGCGGCTCAGCCGTCAGGCAGTGCGCCACCGGTGGAAGCGCAGCGCGTCTCGCCTCTGGAGCCGACCATCGGTTCGTTGTGCGACGTGTTGTACCTCGGCGCGATGAGCGATATCGAGCGTCGCCAACTGCTGGCCAACCTCGCCGGTCATCCCGTGCTGACGATCAGCGAACGCAACGACTCGTGCACCGTTGGCACGATGTTCTGCCTGAACGTCGATGCCGACCGGGTGACCTTCGATATCAACCTCGACACCGTCGCGCGCAGTGGTGTGCGTGTCCACCCGAACGTGCTGAAGCTGGCGCGAAAGCCAGCAACGCCATGACAACCCAATTCCCCCCAGCCCATCCACCGCCGTCCGGACCCGGGACACCCGTGGCCGGACTGCTGTCACCGCAAGCCGCGCCAGACGTGGCGACCGGCGCGGCAGCGCACGAATCGACCCACGAGCCGCCGCCCGCTTCCGCCGGTCTCACATCGACGCCACCCCCTGCTTCAACCGTGCGTCGGCGACGACCCTCCTTGCAGCGCGTGCTGCGACGCACGCATCTGCGTCTCGCGGTCTCCGCCGTGGTCCTCGCTGCACTCTTGCTCTCTGGCGTCGCGTGGATCGCGCTGCGCGCCTACGCCGAAAACAATCTGCTGCTGATCGGGCGCTCGCTGGCCTACACCGCCGAAGCGGCAGTGGTGTTCGGCGACAGGGTGGCGGCGCAGGAAGCGATTGCGCTCATTGCCAAAGACGAAGACGTGGTTCAGGTGCGCGTGCTCGATGCGCGCAACGCGCAGTTTGCGATGTGGCGGCGTCCCGACGGCGGCACGCTGGCACGTATCGAGCGAACTGTCGCCGACATCGCCATGCCCGGTCCGGTGACGCTGCCGATCCGTCATGAAGACAAGGTCGTCGGCACGATCGAAGTCCAGGGGCAGGGCAATCAGTTCTTCGTGTTTCTGATGAGCGGAATCGGTGGCGTGCTCGCGTGCCTTGCCATCACGTTCGGCGTTGCGAATGTGCTGGCCAAGCGGATGCACCGCGATATCGTCAAGCCGCTGCGTGCGCTGGCGGAAGTGGCGCATGCGGTGCGTCGCGAGCGGGCGTTCCATCAGCGCGTCGCCGCGACGCCGATTGCCGAACTCAAGGAACTGGGCGACGACTTTAACGCGTTGCTCGACGAGTTCGAAGGCTGGCAAAACCATTTGCGCGCGCAGAATGCGACGCTCGCCCATCAGGCGAATCATGACCCGCTGACGGGCTTGCCGAATCGCGCGTATTTCGAGTCGCGGTTGGTGCAGGCGCTCGATGAGGCACGCGAGTTGGGCACACACGTCGCGCTGTTGTATCTCGACAGCAATCGCTTCAAGGACATCAACGATCAGCTCGGCCACGACGCTGGCGACGCAGTGCTCGTGGCGATTGCCAAGCGTCTGCGCGAGCCGCTACGCGAGGGGGATCTGGTGGCACGTCTGGGCGGCGACGAGTTCGCGGTGATGCTGCCCGGCGTGCGGCAGACGTCCAACGCCGTGCGTCTCGCCCAGAACCTGCTGGCCTCGATGGAACGGCCGATTGCCCTGCCCGACGGCAGCGAACTGGCCACGTCGATGAGCATCGGCGTGGCGTTGTACCCGACACACGCCAACGACGCGGTAGCGCTGCTGCGCGCAGCGGATGCGGCGATGTATCAGGCCAAGCGTGTCGGCGACGGCACCTGGCATGTTGCGGAAAGCCCCAAGGGATAAGGCGGCGAGCAACACCTAAGCTGAAAACATAACCATAAATGACGACCGGATTTCACACCGCAATGGGGATTGGCCTTGGACTTCGCTGCTATCGCTGCTAATACTGCCGACGCTGTCGGCACGGGCAGCTCACAACATTCATCTGCCCGCCGGGGCAACTTCCGTGGCCACTTCACCGCCGCGCTGAATCGCACTTTCTCGCAATACCGGACGCTCCTGCGTCGCGCGCTCGGGCTGCTGGTCCTGCTTGGCTTCGGGGCGCTCGCCGGGTGTCAGACCACGCCTGTGCACGGCCTGACGCCTGAGCAGATCGCAGCGCTCAAGTCGGAAGGCTTCACGCAGACGGACGAAGGCTGGGAGTTCGGGCTCTCGGACACGGTCCTCTTCGACACCGACAAGTTCGTGGTGCGCGACCCTGCGCGCGAGACGGTCACGCGCATCGGGCACACGCTGGTGAAGGTCGGACTCGACGCGGTGCGCGTCTACGGATACAC
Organism: Pandoraea commovens; assembly: GCF_024704525.1. Lineage (NCBI taxonomy): Bacteria > Pseudomonadati > Pseudomonadota > Betaproteobacteria > Burkholderiales > Burkholderiaceae > Pandoraea > Pandoraea commovens. The sequence continues at coordinate 5,037,033 of NZ_CP102780.1, read as the reverse complement.
CGACTCGGTCGGCAGCGATACCTACAACGAGCAGCTTTCGGCACGCCGTGCCGACGCTGTGGCCGGTGTGCTGGCTGAGGCAGGCGTCAAGCGTGCAGGCATTCAGACGATCGGGGCGGGCAAGCGTAATCCGGTGGCCGACAACAGCACACCGGCAGGGCGCGCGCAGAACCGGCGTGTCGCTATCGTGATCTCGACGCGCTGACTTCGACGTACTGACTTCAACGTACTGACTTCGACGTACTGATTTCGACGCACTGATTCCTCTCGTCTTAGCTCGTCGGGTTTCGACACGCCAAACCGGGCGGCGGGGCCATGCCTGAAAGGTAATGTAAGTCCTTGCCAACGGCCGCAATCAGGCACAATGACGGCTGCTGCCCGAATCATCCATGTTGGCCTACGCTGTTTTCATGCTCCCGACGTTGTCTACGTTCAAGAACTTCTGGCTTCCCGCTGCCGAGGGCTCGTCCCGAGTGCAACGTGCTTTGCGCGTCGCGCTGACCGTGTTCGCGGCCACCCTCGCCGGTGTGTCCTCGACGGCGTTTGCTCAGGGGCAGGGCGCATCGAATGTTCAGAGCGCACGCGTCGGGGCATGGGCGACGGCCCCGCAAGCCGTCGCGCAGCATCCGGCGGCGCCTTCGTTCAACCGGGCACCGGCCGCAGGTGGACGCACCGTCCGTCAGATCGTCTATCCCACGCTGTCCGGTAACGATGTCCGCGTGCGGTTCTCGAACGCTTACGGCACACAGCCGCTGATCATCGAACGCGCGAGCCTCGCTGTCTCCACACGCGGTGCATCCATCGACGCGGGCACGGTGCGAGGCCTGACGTTCGGCGGGCAACCGGCGGCGCGCATTGCACCGGGCGCGTCGCTCGAAAGCGACCCGTTGCCGTTCGCTGTGCGTGCCGGAACGCCGCTGGCCGTCAGTCTTTTCACACAAGAATCATCGAAGACGCCCACCACGTGGCACAAGATCGCGCAGCAAACCGCCTTTCTGAGCGGCGCGGGGGATTTCGTCGATAACGCACAGGCGGCATCGTTCCCCACGCGCTTCACGAATACGTTGTGGCTGGCCGGGCTGAGCGTCGTGCCCGATGCCCCGTCGCACGCCATCGTCGCGATTGGCGATTCGATCACGGACGGCATGCGCAGCACGCTGAACGCCAATCGTCGCTGGCCGGATGGGTTGGTGCGTCGTCTGGACGCCGCCGGGCGACGCGATATCGCAGTACTCAATCTCGGCATCAGCGGCAATCGCTTGCTGCACGATTCGGCCTGCTACGGCGAGCGGCTGGTGGCGCGCTTTCGTCGCGACGCGCTGGAGCAGCCCGGTGTGAAGACGGTCGTCGTGCAGATCGGCATCAACGACATCAATTTCGGTTACGTGCCGCCGCACGGTGGGCTCGATTGCGACGTGCCGCACGTGATCGTGACCGCGCCGGAGATGATCGCGGGCTATCAGTCGCTGATTGCGGCGGCGCACGCCCGCAACGTGCGCATTGTCGGCACCACGATCCCGCCGGGCAAACTGCCGCCTGAGCGCGAAGCCGTGCGTGAGGCCGTCAATCAGTGGGTCCGTACCGGCGGCGCGTTCGATGGCGTGATCGATTTCGACGCGGCGTTACGCGATCCGTCGCAACCGACACGCATGCTGCCGCGCCTGGATAGCGGTGACGGCACGCACCCGAGCGACGCCGGTTACGCTGCGATGGCAGACGCCGTGTCGCTGCCGCTGATTCTTGGTAGCGATGCGAAGACGCAACCGTCGGGAGCCACGCGCTGACGTCTGTCAGCGGCCCCCCGTCGATCACCATCACGCAGCATCAAGCACCTTCAAGCACCTTCAAGCAGCGTCACTATCAGCGCTCGCGTTTCACGCCGACCGTCACCTGTTGCAGCCGACTGACGTCCGGCGACTGCAGCCATTCCGGATGCGCGAGGCAATGGCGGAACATCGCCGTGGCGTCGTCCCCCCAGTACAACTCTCCGTTATAAGCAAACGTCGGCACGCCGAACACCCCGGCGGCAATCGCCCCTTCGGTGTTCTCGCGAAGCGCCGCTTTGACTTCGGGCGATTCTGCGCGCGCTGTCGCGTCGTCGGGACGCAGGCCGAGGCGCTCGCTCAGATCGGCCCAGCCCTGCGGGTCGGTCACGTCGCGTCCCTCCGCCCAGATGAAGCGGAAGATCGTGCGCACGACGTCGTGCGTCGCGCCTAACGCAACCGCCAGGCGCAACACGCGAATCGGATGGAACGGGTGCACCGGCGGCATCCGGTACGCAATGCCGTCCTGCTCGGCGCGAAACTGCGCCATGCGATAGGTAAAGATGCGCTTATACGGCGTCTCTGCCGGTCCCTGCGTCTGCAAGTGCACGAGGATCGCGCCCAGCACGATGGGTTTGAGTTCGATGTCGAGCGTGCGCGGCAGCGTATCGAAGCGCTCGAATTGCAGGTATGCGAACGGGGAGGCGAAGTCGAAATACCACTGGGCGTGACGGACGGGGGTGTCGGCAGTCTGCGACATGGGGCGCGGTCTCCTGTGTAGAAATTTTTCTCGGCGCGTGCGACTTGACGCTCGGGACAGTGTACCGGGACCGCGCGAACGTCGCTAAAACCCTCATGGAATCAGTGGCTTATCATTGCTCTGAAGATTTATCGGAATTTTGGATGTTTTGTATCCGATATAACGATTTTTATTATTGAAGCGGAGTTTTTAGACTGGCACTCATTCGCAAGGAGTGCCCGACATGACAACAAAAACCCACGCTGCAACGCCCGCTTCGGCCAGCCGTCCCGACACGCTGGTGCCGGATCAGCACAACCCTTGGGCGGGCCTTATTCTGTCGACCGTGATTGCTTTCGTGGCGCTGTTGCTGGGGCGTCAGATGCCGCTCGTCGGCGGTCCGGTGTTCGGCATTCTGCTCGGCATTCTCGTGCGTAATATCTTCGCCCCGGGCGCACGTTACGAGTCCGGCATCAAATTCGCATCGAAGTACGTGCTTCAGTGGTCAATCATCGCACTGGGCTTCGGTCTGTCCCTGTCGCAGGTGGCGCACACTGGGCTCGAATCGCTCGCCGTGACTGCTGTGACGATCACCGCCGCCGGTTTGTCGGCCTGGGGACTGGGTCGACTGCTGGGCGTGCCCGACAAGCTCAAGCTGCTCATCGGCGTGGGCACAGCCATTTGCGGTGGTTCGGCGATTGCCGCCGTCACGCCCATCGTGAAGCCGGACGATCACGAAACGGCGTTCGCCATCTCGACCATCTTCCTGTTCAATATCGCCGCCGTGCTGCTGTTCCCGGTGCTCGGTCACGCGCTGCATCTCTCGGATCTGGGCTTCGGCATGTGGGCTGGTACGGCAATCAACGACACGTCGTCGGTGGTGGCAGCCGGTTACAGCTACAGCAAGGCGGCTGGCGACTACGCCACGATCGTCAAGCTGACCCGTGCCACGTTGATCATCCCGATCTGTCTGACGCTGGCCGCCATCGTGGCTTACCGCGCCAAGCGCGCCGGTGCCGGTAACTTCAGCCTCGCCCGCATCTTCCCGTGGTTCATCCTCGGCTTCCTGATCGCATCGGGCATCCGCACGGCAGGCCTCGTGCCCCCTGCGCTGCAACCGTGGATTCACGACGCTGCCGAATTCCTGATCATCGTGGCGCTCACCGCCATCGGGCTGTCGTCGAACCTGCGCCGCATGGCATCGACCGGTGTGCGTCCGATCCTGCTCGGACTGGGCGTCTGGGCGGCGGTGTCGGTCAGCAGCCTCGTGGTGCAACTGACGATGGGGCAACTCTGAGATAGCGGCAAGGATGAGACCCCGACGTTAGGGCAGACCCGGCGGGCAAGCCGGGTTTCGTCGCCTAGAATGCAATCACGGACGGCCGCCGGTCGTCCGTGATGCATTTTCGGCGTTTCCGGGAGGCCGTTATGTCAACCTCATTCGGCGAGATCTGGTACACCATCGGCGCACTCGTGCTGATCGCCGTGCTTGCGGGCATGGTGTGGGAGATGGGGGTCTGGTGGACACGTCACCCGGATAGTCCTGCGGTGAAGCGTCTTGAGCACGCGTGGGCACGCATCCGTCACCCACGGCACTGATTCACGGTTTCAACGGTACTGGCGCGAGGCCGGACGTCTCAGTCCAGCTTGAGATGTTGCGGGACGTTGGCGTCCCAGCGCGCAAGGTCTTCAAGCGGGTAGGGCTTGCTGCCGTGCAGCGCGCGTTTGATGCGGCTCTTGCCGCTCGGCATCGGCACGTTGGGCAGTGCCGCGCCTGCGGGCGTGCCCGCGAGATCGAGATAGTCGCGCTTGAACTCGGCCTGCGTCATCCCCCACTTCATCAGGAATTCGCGACTGCCGCGATTCTTCACTACGCGTCCGGTCGAGCGGCAACCGAAGTGATAGACCACACTCTTGCCGACGATACGAAACGTCCGGCAGCCGACCAGCCAGAGCTTCATCAGGAAGTCGTCGTCGCTGCTCATACCGGGGCCGAACTCGATGCTGTAGCCGCCGACCAGATGCCATAACGCGCGGCTCACGAGCGTGGGTTGCGTCGGTACGCCATTCACGTCACTGCGTCCCAGCGAGGCGGCGAAGGCGAGCATCGCAGCTTCGTCGAACGTCTCCGGCGTGGTGCCGAAATCCTTCGAAACGACTTGCTTGCTGACCCCGGCGTTGGGCTCGACCATGACCGACGAGAGGTAATAGACGGGCGTGCCGAGTGCCTGGAGCGCGCGGGCGGCATCGATGAGTGCGGTATCCCAGCCGGGCGTGACGAACATGTCGTCGTTCAGGAACAGCAACTGATCGTGCGACGCGAGCGGTGCGAGCTGATTGAGCGCGAGGCAAACACCCACGTTGCCGCTGCTGTGCGTGTGACGCAAGCCCTGCTCGCGCACCCAGTCGAGCGTGCCGTCGCTGCCGTCATTGACGTGCACGAGAATCTCGTGCGCCTCGCCGGAGTGTCGGCGAACGCTATCGATGCACAGCTTGAGGAACGGCAGGTTGTTCCAGGTGGGAATCAGGATGCTTAGCATGAGGGAACAGCGCTATCGCCTGGCAACGGGCGATTTGTCATCTGAGGAGCCGACAGGATAGGCGAACGCGGCAAACAGAGCCAGCATCGTCGCATAGAAGGCGACCGTCACCTTGAGGTTGAAGGTCTCCACGGTCAGTCCGAAGACGGCGAAGGCGACGGCCGTCATCAATCCCATCAACGCCGCGCGATTCTTGACGCGGTCGTGTTCCAATTGCGCCGAGCGAATGAAGAAGATGGCCGGGCCGAGGTAGACGCCGAGAATGCACAGCAGGCCAAGCAATCCGTAATCGACGAAATAGGCGAGGATCTGATTGTGCACTTCGCCCTTGCCAAGATCGGCGGCCTGCGGGGTCAATTCGCCGGATGCCGCCATGGCGGGCATTGCATCGCGATACCCATGCGCGCCGAGGCCGAGCAACGGGTGCTTACCGATGAGTTTGCCGGCGACCTTCCACAATTCGACCCGGATACCGGTCGAGGTGTTGGGGTTGCCTGCGGAAAGACTGACGAGATCCGATCGGATCATCTCGAAGCGGTCGCGCACGACATGCGAGCTGAAGGTGGCTGCCAGCAGCACCACGGCGAAGACGCCGATCGTCACGCGCCGCGCGGCGCTCAGCGGCTGATTGCGCCACAGCAGCCAGACGACCAGCAGCACCGGCAGCACGATCCAGCCGCCCCGGGACTGGCTGGCCCAAGACGCGTAGCAGCCTGCGGCAGCCCCCAGCAGCTTGAATGCGACGATCCACGGCTTGTCGTGCGACAGCCAATGAATCGACACGACCGACAGAATGCCCAGAAGGACGGCGATATCGCCAAAGTGGATCGGGTTCAGGAACGAGCTTTCGGCGCGCGCGGCGAGAATGTCCGCGGTGGAATACCAGGCCATGACGGCTGCGCAAATGGCGCCGGTGGCGAACGACAGATCTGTCCACTTCGGCATGACGTCGACGATCCGACGCAGCCCGAGGAATACGAAGGTGGCGAGCAGGAAGCGCAGGGGGGAGTCGAGGGTGTTCGCGACAATCCGCCCGTGCAGAATTTCGACGAGCAGAATCGAGAAAAACGGCAGCAGCAGCGCGACGAGCAGCAGGCGGACGTGGGGATTCGCGCGTACGAGCGAACAGATTTCGCCTCGTTCGCGGCCCGTGAAAAGGACGATGGCGCCAAGGGCCACCGTCAGGAACATCGCCGTGTTCCCGCCGCGTGGAACGACCAGGGAAACGGCGGGAAACAGCAGGATCAGCGTGCCGAAAATGTTGGCAAAAAGGTGCCGACGGGGAATCGGTGCCGGCGCGGCGGACTTGCTCATTGGTTACCAGGCAGACTGCGGGAATTTACTTTGCACGAAGTATGCCAGAAATGCCCACAGCGCCACGGTTTCCGTCGACGCCACGCAACGCCCAAAACATCGATCTGCTCAAAATTTCACAATTACAGATTCATCGCGCCGAGAACGCCGCACAAATGGAGCGCCACGTGCGTCCAGGCCGCTTCGTCATAATTGTTACCGTCGCGCGCCAGTTGTTGCGCTTCGTGGAACGTGCGCCAGATCGCTGCGGCGCTCGACGGCGTGCCGCCTGCCAACTGATATTGCCGTTGCAGCGCTTCGGCCAGCCAGGGCTGATCCTGCGCGCAGGCCTCGGCGTAGGCTTCGACCGCAATGCGGGCGTACGGATCGCCTGCCGGATCGAGGACGACCGGCTGGCGTGCACGGGCGGACGAATGGGCCGAGGACGGCATGGTAGCCAGGGCGTGCCGCTCGGCGGCGCTGTGACGGGTGTGGTGATGTTTCATGGTCTCGTCTCGTTGGCCGCGCCAGGGCCGCTGGCGCGGAATCACTTACGTGGACTCAGTCGTTTTCCATATTGCGGATAAACAGCATGGCCGCATGCTTGGCCTGATCGATGCTCGAATACGTCCGGCCGTCCATCGGCCAGATGTCGACCAGCACCGCATAGCTGCCGGGATTCTCAGCCTGCATGATGCGGATGTAATGCTGCCGGAACACGCAACGCGCGAGTTCCACTGTCGGATGCGGTCGGCGGAAATGGGCGCTTGACATGACAGTCTCCAGAGATTTGGCCCTCCGGCCTCGACGGGCCGTTGCAAAATACTCAGCAAATCCCGTGCCAATTCTCTTGAAGCCATTAACTGCTTGATTTGTAAGGAGTGTGGGCGAACGCGGCGCGCGCCGATATCAAAAAACGTTACGGAAACGAAACACGGCAGGAACGTGCTGCCGTAACAGTGGCCCGTAGGGTGGTGGCGGATGTGGGCGAGGGATGCCGAACGTGATTCGTGTTTCATGGGTGGAACGCGGCGGGCGACGTCTTTTGTGTTCCCGCTAAAATGCGCATTTCCCCAAGACTTCTGCGTAGACAAGTCATCACGTCTGCGTTCCTATGCCGCATGAATCTGCGTTTTCTCGAAACCTTCGTCTGGCTCGCCAAGCTGCGTAATTTCCGGCTGACGGCCGAACGTCTGCACACGACGCAGGCGGGGGTGTCGAGTCGGATCGCGTCGCTGGAACAGAGTTTCGGCGTGCGCCTGTTCGACCGGAGCGCGCGCGAGGTCACGCTCACGGCCGCAGGCCAGAAAGCGTTGGCGTATGCCGAGCGCATCGTCATGCTCGGGCAAGAGATGAAGCGGGAACTGAGCGATCCGGACATGCCGCCGGGCGTGCTCAAAATCGGCGTCGTCGAGTCCATCGTGCACAGCTGGTTTCCGGATCTGGCGGCGCGAATTCACCGTGAATATCCGCAACTCGAAATCGAGGTCACGAGCGAGACGACCATCAATCTGTGCAAGCAGCTTGAGGCGGGCACGCTCGATCTCGTATTGCAGACGGACATGCAACACGGTGCTGGCGTCGAAAACCTTCCGCTGGCCGAATTCCCGATGCGCTGGGTCGCGAGCCCCAAGCTCAATCTGGAGGGCGAAACGCTCGACGTGGCCGACCTGGCCGCGTATCCGTTGGTGAGCTTTTCGCGCAATTCCGGGCCGCACAAGACGCTGGAGCGCATGTTCTCGGTCGCCGCCGAACGGCCGGTGCGGGTGAACTGCATGACGTCGGTCGCGGCAATCATCCGGCTGGTGGCCGACGGGTTCGGGGTGGCGATGCTGCCGCCCGCCATCATCCAGCGCGAACTGGGTGAGCACAGCCTGCATTTGCTGCGTGTGAACGCCAATTTTCCCAATCTGCCGCTGGTCGGCTCGTTCCGCACGGGCGCGCTGCTCGCCGAGAACGTGGCGCGTCTGGCGCAGCGCACGGCCAGCGAGTTCGCCCTGAACATGGGGCCGGATATCGCGATTCCCCCCGCCGCTGCCATGACCGCCCCGGCATGGGGCGCGACCGACGCCTGAGCCACCCGGCACGAAACAGCGAAACGCCGCACGAAGGCCCCGCCCGGCAAGGGTTTGGGGCCGGTCATAAGAATTTGCTGTCGCCGCGAATTTGATTTCTTGTTGGACGCTCCCATCCATCGTTTTGCACACTCAAATGGACGGTCGGCCTCATGCGTGCTGATGCTGCTTAGCGGCGCACCCCGGCCGGCCCCCGATTGTCGACACCGATGGATGCCTCATGACTGTGACCACCCCGCGCGCCCAACTCTGTATCTGGACGAATATCGATCCGGCCTTCGAAACCGATTTCAACCGCTGGTACGACCGCGAACACATGCAGGAGCGCGTCGCGATTCCGGGCTTCCAGTTCGCCCGACGCTTCAAGGCGCTGCATGACAGCGCACGTCCGTACCTCGCGCTGTACTGCACACAGGACGCTGGCGTGTTCACCAGCGAGCCGTATGCGCAGGCCTTCAATCATCAGACGGAATGGTCGCTGCGCAACTTCGCGCGCATGCAGGGCACGCAACGCCGCGTCGGCACGCTCGACGTAGAGGCCGGTGAAGGTCAGGGCGGCATGCTCGCTGCTTTCGTGCTGACGGAAGCGGCCGTGGCGCAGGCGCGCCCGCGTCTTGACGCCCAACTCACCGAAATCGCGCAGGGCGACGCCATCGTGCGCGCCACGCTCCAGGTCACCGTGCCCACGCTCTCCGTGTCGCTCACGGCGAAGGACGCCGCACTGCCGCCGGCCGACGCCGTCGTGCTCATCGAAGGCACCGATCCGGACGCCGTCCGTATCGCGGCCGAAACGCTGGCGGCGAGTTACGGCCTGCCCGCAACCGACGTGACCCGCTTCGCCATGCTGTGGCGTCTCGGTGCCAACGACGACTGACGTCGCGTTCTTCGTTCCCTTTGCTCCCCTACTCACGGGGTCGGCCTGCCCGGCTGATCCCGCGCACCCCCGGAGACATTCATGACAACGTATTCGAACACGCGGGACTCCCGGAACACACCGGACACCGGCACCGCATCAGGTGCCGCTGCCGCGCCCGCCAAACAAGGCGCGAACAAGGGCCGGCTGGCGACGGCCAGCATGGTCGGCACCACGCTTGAGTGGTACGACTTCACGGTCTACAACACGCTTGCCGCACTCGTCTTCAACCATCTGTTCTTCCCCTCGATGGACCCGCTCGCGGGCACCATCCTCGCCTTGTCGACGTACGCCGTCGGCTACGTCTCGCGCCCGCTGGGCGGCTTCGTGTTCGGCAACCTCGGCGACAAGATCGGACGACGTGCCGTACTGGTGCTAACACTCGTCGTTATGGGCCTGACCACGGGCCTGATGGGCCTGCTGCCGACCTATGCCTCGATCGGCATCTGGAGCCCGGTGCTGCTCGTCGCATTGCGTTTCGTGCAGGGCGTGGCGCTGGGCGGCGAATGGGCCGGTGCGGTGCTGCTCTCGGTCGAGCATGGCGATCAGCGCAAGCGCGGGTTGAATGCCTCGTGGACGCAGGTCGGGCCGTCGTTCGGCACGCTGCTCGCGACCGGTCTGATTGCGCTCATCACGCTGTCGATTTCGCCGGACGAGTTCCTCGCCTGGGGCTGGCGCATGCCGTTCCTGCTGAGCCTCGTGCTGGTGGCGTTCGGCCTGTGGGTGCGTCGCGGCGTGGAAGAAACGCCGATGTTCGAAGAGATGCAGCATTCGGACCGTCAGGCGGAAATGCCGATTGCGGACGTCTTCCGTAAGCACTGGCGCAACCTGCTGGTCGCGGGCGGCTCGCGTATCGGCTCGGACGTGCTCTATGCGTTGATGGTCGTCTTTACGCTGACGTATGTGACCGGCACGCTGCACCTGTCGCGACCGCTGGCGCTCACGGCGGTGCTCGTCGGCACCGCGTTCAATGCGCTGACGGTGCCGCTATTCGGCGCGCTTTCCGACAAGCTGGGCCGCCGCCCGGTGTATGGCTTTGGCGTGCTGTGCGCAGTGGTCTGGGCCTATGGTTTCTTCGTGTTGCTCGACACGTCGAGCCCGGCGCTGATCGTGCTGTCCGTGGTGATCGGTCTTGTGATCCACGCGATCATGTACGGCCCGCAGGCGGCGTTCGTCACAGAGCAGTTCCCGACACGCGTGCGCTACGCCGGGTCGTCGCTGGCTTACACGCTGGCGGGCATTCTCGGCGGTGGCTTTGCGCCGCTGATCATCGTGACGCTCTACAAGGAATACGGCACGACGCTGTCGGTGTCGCTGTACGTGACGGCGGCGCTCGCCATCACGGCCATCGCGTTGTTCGCGGCGAAGGAGACGGCCCACAAGCCGCTTCGCGACTGATGTAACCGACATCGGATAATCGACGGCACGCTCTCGGGCGTGCCGTTGTCGTTTGGGGCGTCTTCATGCGGCGTCGTTATCGGCAACGCGCTGCTTCACTGCGTCGGCGTCACTGCGTCGGCGCGCACAACTCCGTGAGACTGGCAAGATCGCCACGTTGCGCGAGTTGATGGACGTGACGAGCGAAGACGTCGTACTGCGGGGCCTGTGTGCTGAGATCGCGCGACCAGTCCATCAGATCGGTAATCGCCCCCATCGCGATCAGCTGACGGGCTTCCACCAGCCGCTCGCGCGGCGGACGCACCATGGCGCGCTCCTGTTCCACTTCGCTCGCCGGTGCCTCGTCACGTTGCAGGTCGAGCAGACGCGCCAGCGTGTTGCGCAGGTCCGCCAGTTCGACGGGCTTGAGCAGACACGCGTCATAGCCGTGCTCGCTACCGTCCCCCTCGCTGCCTGCGCCCGCAACGACCTGCGGCGACGCGGAGACAGCCAGCACAGGCACATCGGGCCAGCGACGGCGCGCGGCGCGTGCCACCGCCAGTCCGTCGGCGTTGGGCATCATGTGGTCCGTCAGCACGAGGTCCGGCTGCGGCGCTTTGGGATTGCCCAGCGCGGCGATGAGCGCCACGCCGTCGCCGAAGGTGCTCACGGTAAAGCCCAGACTGGCCAGTTCGTCATGCAGGAATTGGCGGATTTCGGGGGAGTCTTCGGCGAGCCAGATGTGATACCCCGTGCCGTCGAGCGACGGCAAGGCGTGCGTGGCGCCCGCGAACGATTGCGGCACGAGATCCGCTTCGCGCGCCACGCGCAGCGGTAAGGTGAACGTCACCTTCGTGCCGACATCAGGCTGGCTGTCGATCACGATAGTGCCGTCCATGCGCTCGATCCATTGCCGGACGATGGCGAGTCCCAGCCCCACGCCGGGCAGACGCCGCGCGCGGTCGAGCCGGGCGAACGGTTCGAACACACGCGGCAGGTCGTCCTTTGCAATGCCACAGCCGGAGTCCTCTACGCCGAAGCTCACATGCACGATGTCCGCGCGTGTTGCGTCGGGGGTGGCGGACAGCGACAACGTGATCGTGCCGTCCGAGGTGTACTTCGCCGCGTTGTCGAGCAGATTGCCGAGCACCTGACGCACCCGCTTGGCGTCGAAGGCCAACAGCGGCGGAAGCGGCGCACGTACGTCGAGCAGGAAGGCGTTGTCGTGCTTGCGTGCGAGGCTCATGCCTTCGTGCGCCATGCCGTCGACGAACGCGTGCGTGTAGACGGGGGCGACGTGCAGCGCGTCGGCTGCGCCACCGCCCGCGTATTCGATCAGGTCGTTGACCATCGCGAGCATGTGATGCGCGCTGCGACGGATGATGCGGCCGCGGTCGGCGTCTTCGCGTCCGCCCGATTGCACCAGATCGGCAAAGCCGATGATCGATGTGAGCGGCGTGCGCAGATCGTGGCTGATGCGCGCAAGGAAATCGCTCTTTGCGCTGTTGGCTTCGTCGGCGGCGATGAGGGCGGCTTGCAGTTCGCGCGTGCGGGTGTTGACGGCATTGGCCAGCCGCGCTTGTTCTTCGCGGCGCGTTTGCAGCACCTCGCGCTGTGCAGCACGTTGTTCGCGCACGAGTTCGCGCGAGCGTCCGGCCACGATGATGGTCAGCATCAGCAGCACGGAGAAATTGGTGCTCCATGCCATCGCAGTGTTGGCGAGCCAGTCCTCCGGCAGCAGGCCGTTGATGATTGCGAGCCGCCAGAACAGCACGAGACAACCAGGCGAAAACGAGAGCAGGCTCAGGCGCGCGTTCTTGAACCCGCGACGCCAGCCGTCGGCCAGCGAGACGACCCAGATCACGTTGAAGACGGTGAGCAGTTGCAGATGCGTGAAGGCGGCCACACGGTGATCGCCGAACAGCACCCACAGCGCCATAAAGCCCATGAGGCCGATCATTGCGCGATAGACCCAGCGCCACAGGGTGACTCGCTCAAGGCCGGTGAAGATCATCAGCATCGCGCTGAACACGCCAGCGGTCAGCGTCGAGAAGAAGCTCGGCGCGCGCACGATGAACTCGCCGCCCTGCGGCAGGAAGTAGCGATACAGGAAGCCCTGGAACGCCATATCTTGCGCCACCTGCGTGATGGTCGTGAGCGCGAGCAGCACGAACACCGGATCGCGGCGGGCGATGCCCAGTACGAACGCATAGAGCGCGATGGAGAGCATCGAACCGGCGAGCAACATGGCGATCATGGCGTTGCGCGATTCGGACTGACGGAAGTCGTCCGGCTGCCAGAACTGCGGCACGATGCTCACCGACGAGCGCGTCTCCACACGCAAGAGGAACGTGAGCCTTTCCCCCGGAAGGAGCGTGACGGGGAAGACCGACGTCTCGGACACGATAGGGTGCTGGTCGAGCGGCACGGTGTGTCCGGCGCGCCATATGTCGGCTGGTTGTGTTGCACCGAACGGCATCGCGTAGAAGCGCACATCCTCCAGACGCACGATGCCGACGCTTAACCACCGCGTGACGGGTTCGTTACTCGGATTCGAGACGTTACCCGTGAGCCAGAACGCCGAGCGGCTGTAGCCCGCATTGAGCATGTTTGGCACGACGTTGCGCCAGCCGGGTGCGGCGAGTGCCTGGGTGGCATCGAGGCGCCGGGTCGGGTCTTCGAGCAGGCGTAGCTGCCTGTCGAGCTTGAGGGGGGATGGCGCGTCGGCGAGATCGATGAAGCTCGGGGCGGGCTGAACGGCGGCAGGTGCGACGTTGGTGGCCGTCGTGGCTGTAGTGGCGGTGGTGGCGGTAGTAGCGGTCGCCGTGCCCGGCAGGCAGAACGTCACGACCAGCGCGACGAGCGCAATGAACGTGAGCGCGAAGCGCGTCAGCCAGAGAGAACGAGGCGAGGAGGCCCGGCGCGTCGCGTGCGCCGTTAAGTCCGATGGGGCAGTGCTCATGCCTGCGTCGATCCCGAATTGTCGGGTGCGATATACGTCTGTGCGCCCTGTTCGCGGAACCCGCTGGGCGGCATGCCGAAGCGTTCGCGGAAGGCCGTGGCGAAGTTGGCGGCGCTGGCGAAACCCACGGCGCTCGCAATGTCCTGCACGTCCAGCGACGTCTCGGAGAGCAGGCGTCGCGCCTCCTTCATGCGTTCTTCGCGCAGGAAGTCGAACACCGTCACGCCGACACAGCGGCGGAACGCGAGATTGAGACGGCGTGTGTTCGTGCCGACTGCGCTTGCCAGACCGGCCAGCTCGGGCGTCGTGCCGAGCTGGTCGAGCAGCAGCGCACGCGTGGCACGAAACAGCACGGCGTCGAGCGTGTGGGCCTGCACGGGGAGCGGTGCGTGTTTGTCGGTGTCGGCTGCGGTCGTGACGTTGGCTGTCGGCGCTGCGCCGTGGGCAGGCGTGGACGGTGTCGTCTTCAGATGGATCGACAGACGCAGCCGGACCTCTTCGAAGTCGTACGGTTTGGTGACGTAATCGACCGCACCGGCCGACAGGCCTGCGACGCGCTCGCCGGGCAAGGCGGCGGCCGTCAGAAAGATGAGCGGGATGTGGCGGGTGCCAGGGTCGGCCTTGAGCAGGCGGCACGCGCCGAGGCCATCGCAAACCGGCATGCGGATGTCCATGAGGATCAGATCGGGCTGCACGGTGCGCGCTTTGGTGTACCCGTCGCGACCGTCTTGTGCGATGTAGACCCGGCAGCCTTGCTGGCTGAGGAAGTCCATCAGCAGCATGCGGTCTTCCTGATTGTCGTCGACGACGAGCACTCGCACGCCCGACAACTGACGGGCATGCGGCGACGCAGGCCATGCGCCGCTCTGACGCGGGGCTGCCGTCGCCACAGCAGCAGGCGTGGCGGACGTGGCTGGCGTGGCAGGCGACTGCGGGGGCAGGTGACGATCGCTCATGATGCTCGCCATTCTTTCACATTCGTCTGGATGCGCCGCACCGATCCGGGGCGAATATCGGCGCGCGGGAAATAAATTTCCACCGGGCAAACGAGAGATGCCGTCGGGCAAAGGTGAAGTCATGGCGCGCCGTACCGGCTCAGGTAAGGTCAACCGTCGGGTTCGCAGCGGCGGACGACCGGCGTGTAGGTGATCGGGGGGTCGTCTGCCGCTGGCGTGTGCCGCAGGGCGAGCCCGGCCCCCCCGGGGGGGCGCCGGTGCACGTCGGAGAGTCTTACTCGGGTGCCGTCCAGACCACGTTCGCGCCGACCGAGCACAGATTCTCGACGAAGCGCGGGTGGGCGCGGCGGATCGGCTGAGCGTTCTTGATGGTCGACTGACCGTCGATGCTCGCGGCCACCATCAGCAAGGCAATCGCCACGCGAATGATGTACGGGCTTTCCACGACGGCAGGCGACAGCGGCACGCCACCGAACGTGATCAGCCGATGCGGATCCGACTGGAACACGTGCGCGCCGAACTTCGACAGTTCCGTCGACCAGCCCATCGCGCCGTCATAGACCTTGTTCCAGAACATCGCGCTGCCTTCGGCCTTCACGCCCAGTGCGATGAAGATCGGCA
Organism: Pandoraea commovens; assembly: GCF_024704525.1. Taxonomy (NCBI): domain Bacteria; kingdom Pseudomonadati; phylum Pseudomonadota; class Betaproteobacteria; order Burkholderiales; family Burkholderiaceae; genus Pandoraea; species Pandoraea commovens. Next base: position 5,021,794 of record NZ_CP102780.1, on the reverse strand, counting down.
GCAGATCCACCGGGAAGTACGGCCACGGGGCCGCTTCCACCTTCGTCAGAATGTTCTGCGTGAACGGGGCCTGCACCTTGAGCTTGCCCTGCGCCGTGGCCGTCGACCAGCCGTCGCGGTGCTCGACCTTGATGCCGAACTTCGCAAACGTGCGGTCGATCAGCGGGAACTGATCGGGGGCCGTGTTCTTGACCGTGATCTCACCGCCGGTGATTGCGCCGAGCGCGAGGAACGTGGTGATTTCGTGGAAGTCCTCGGCGAAGCGGAATTCGCCGCCGCCGAAGCGCTCGACGCCTTCAATCGCCAACTGTGACGTACCGACGCCTTCGATGGGCACGCCCAGCATCTGCATGAAGCGGCAGAACTCCTGCACGTGCGGCTCGGACGCGGCGTTGTTCAGTTGCGAGCGACCCTTCGCGGTGGCGGCGCACAGCACGAAGTTCTCGGTGGTCGTCACCGAGGCGTAGTCGAGCCAGTGATGGATCGCCGGGCGGGCCTCGTCGGCGTGAATCAGCAGCGAGCCGGCGGTGCGCTCGACACGTCCGCCGAAATGGCGCAGCACTTCGATGTGCGGATCGATCTCGCGCACGCCAAGCGTGCAGCCCTTGATGTTGTCCTCGATGCGCGCGACGCCGAAACGCGCGAGCAGCGGCGGCACGAGCATGATCGACGAGCGCATCTCTTCGGGCAGATGGTCGGTGCGCGGATCGAACTTCGTATTCAGATGGTGGACGTCGAGAATGCCCGCGTCGAAATCGACGCTCACGTCGCTGCCGAGCTGACGGAAGATGTCGAGAATCTTGCGAACGTCGGTGATCTCGGGCACCCCGATCAGGCGCACGGGCTGGTCGGTCAGCAGCGTGGCGCACAGCACCGGGAGAACGGCATTCTTGTTGGCGGAGGGCGTGATGCGGCCGCGTAGCGGCTGGCCGCCGTGGACTACCAGATGGGACATGGGCTTCCTTCGGGCTTGGTGCCTTAATACGTTCGAGCGGGGGGCGAAAGTGGCTGGCGGGCCGCAGGCCCGTCGCGATCAGGCGCAATATACTCCGATTTGGGCATCCGTCTCATGCAACACTCGCACACGTGGTGTGATGTCGGGTCACGCCTCGCCCGCGAACGCCTCGGCGAAGATCGCACGGAAGTCCGGCGTCTCGGCGGCCGCAGCCCGCGTCAGCACCCGCGCTTCGAGTTCGTCGAGGTGCGCGGTGGCCAGCGAGATGGCCGCCTGCGTCTCGCCGTCACGCAATTGGCTCACGAGCTGCGCGTGTTCGGTGGGCGCACAATGCATGAATTCCGCCGGGTCATACAGCGCCTTGTATAGCTCCGTCTTGGCGACGAGCTGATGCGCGAAGGCATCGAGTTCCGCGCTGTCGGCCATGCCGATCAACTTCAGATGAAACTCGCCCGCGAGACGGATCGAGCGCTCATGCGTGCCGTCGGCATGCGAGCGCGCTTCGGTCTCGACGTGCGCGTCGAGCACCGCGAGCTGCGCGTCGTTCAAGCGCCCGCAGATGCTCGCAATCACACCGGTTTCCAGAACGCGTCGCGCCCGGTAGGTCTGGCGGATGTCGTCGAGCGAGGGTTGCGGCACGAACGCACCGCGATTCGGTTCGAGCACCAGCTTGCCCTCGAAGCCGAGTCGCGCGAGTACCTTACGCACTGCGCCGCGTGTGCAATCGAGCGCCTGCGCCAGATTGCGTTCGCGCAGCGGCATCCCCGGCCGGAGCTTGCCCGAGAGCAACGCCTGCGAAATCGCGGCGTACACGCGGGCCTCGATCTGCTGACCTGCGCTGCCCGGCGCGCCATCTCCCTCGACGTCGACCGCTGCCGGGTCCGGCTCCGTGATGGGGGCGGCCTGAACGCGAGGGGCGTTGTCAGACGCGGCGGTGAACGAGGGCGGTGCTGCGGTGCGGCTCAAGCCTGATCTCCTGAAATTTGGCCCTTCACATCAAAGTGCGCGGGCGTGGGGCGAATTGTACCTGCCGCCCCGGGCCATCCGATATGGCGTGACATCGCCGATCGACACCTATCCGACACCAACCTTCCCACGATACCCATTCCCCGGAAAACCCTAGGTTTGGCCTCTGCGCGCTATGCGACCTTGCATTTCGGCAAATCGTTACCGATAATGGTCAACAAAAATGGTTAACCATTTATCGATGTTTGGTTGATGATATGGCAAATTTTCGCGATGTGCCATTCCCCGCGACGTCGACGACATGGGCAAAGCCACCGAACGCATCAGGCCGCCGGGATTGCAAACGAGCGGCTGCCTTATGAATCCTTTGGGTCTGGAGACATCATGAAACCTGTACATTGCCTGGCCGCGCTTCCTATCGCGGCCTTTTACAGCGGCGGCTGGCTCGCCGAACACGTGGGCACCCGGCTGGCCGGGCTACCTTTTCTGATGACGTGGAACATCGTGTGGCTGTTGCTCACGTCGGTGATCATGCTCGTGATGTTCCGCTTCGACGGTTCGCGCGATGCGGCCCAGCGCACAGCACAACAAGTCGCGAGCGAGCGCCGCGACCACGACGGAGCCGCATCATGAACGCCGCACTTGCCGTCATCGCGGCGTTTCTGGCCTTTGCGCTTTTCGTGGGGCTGCGCGCGCGTCGCGGGCGCACGATGAGCCTCGAACAATGGGCGGTGGGCGGCCGGGGCTTCGGCACGCTGCTCGTGTTCCTGCTGATGGCCGGTGAGGCCTTCTCGACCTTCACGTTTCTGGGCGCGAGCGGCTGGGCGTACAGCAAGGGACCGCCCGCGTTCTACATCCTCGCTTACGGGGCGCTCGCGTACCTGCTCGGCTACTGGATGTTGCCCGCGGCGTGGCGTCACGCGACGAAGCACAACTGCGTGTCGTTCTCCGACTTCTTCGCCACGGCGTACCGGTCGCGGGCGCTGGGCGTTGTGGTGTCGCTGGTGGCCGTGCTGGGCATGAGCGCGTTGCTCATCATTCAGTTGCGCGGGCTGGGCATCATCGTGTCCGAAGCGTCGTACGGCACGATTCCTCCGGCCGTGGCGATCTGGTGCGGTGCGATTGCGATGGTGGTCTACATTACCGTGTCGGGCATTCATGGCTCGGCGAGCATTGCGATTTACAAGGACATCCTGATCCTCGTGATCGCGATCTTCCTGGGCATCTATCTGCCGCTGCATTACTTCGGCGGTTTCGGCGAGATGTTCGACCGCATCGAGGCGGCGCGTCCGGGCTTCCTGCAAATGCCCACGAGCGGGCTGACGCTGTCCTGGTACAACTCGACGATTCTGCTCACGTCGCTCGGCTACTACCTGTATCCGTACGTCTTCACGTCGGTGTATGCCGCGAAGACGGAAAGCGCCGTGCGCAAGAATACGATTCTGATGCCGCTGTATCAGATGGTCATCGCGTTCATGTTCTTCGTGGGTTTCGCGGCCATTCTGCAAGTGCCTGGACTGACCGGTGCGGACTCGGATCTGGCGTTGCTGCGCATCGTCAAACAGACGTTCTCGCCGTGGTTCGTCGGCGTGATCGGCGGGGTGGGGGTGTTGACCGCGCTGGTGCCCGGTTCGATGATCTTGCTCAATGCGTCGACGCTGATTGCCAAGAACATCTATCGCGACGGGTTTGCGCCGCAGGCGAGCGAAGCGGTGGTCGGCAAACTGGCCAAGCGCGTGCTGCCGGTCTTCGGTCTGGTGGCGGTGTTCTTCGTGCTGCGTGGCGGTGCGACGTTCGTGGCGCTGGCGCTGTTTGCATCGAGCCTGCTCACGCAGTTGTTCCCGTCGTTCGTGGCGAGCTTGCTGCCGCGTCCGTTCGGCAATAAGTACGGCGCGTTTGCAGGGATCGGCGCGGGCGCGCTCGTGTTGCTGGCGGCCGTCGGGTTCGACGTCACGCTGCGTATGTTGCCCGGCGCGTCGGATACCGTGGCGTCGATCAACATGGGGCTGGTGGCGCTGGCGGTGAACGCGGTGACGTTCGTCACAGTGAGCATGCTGACTCGCTCGCAGAATGTGGACGGAAGCAGCGTTGATAGCGACGCCGAAGCAGGACTCTTGAGGAAAGTATGACAACACTGGAAATTCGCAATGCGCGCGGGCTGGACGGCACGTCGGTGGATGTGCGCGTCGAGCACGGCAAGATTGCGGCCATCGGGTCGTCGTTGCCTGCATCGGCGAACGGCGCTGATGGAACCACTCATCGGATCGACGCGCGCGGCGCTTTGCTGATGCCCGGACTGGTCGAGGCGCACACGCACCTCGACAAGACGACATGGGGCATGCCCTGGTACGTGAACGAATGCGGCTCGCGACTCATCGACCGCATCGACAACGAGCGTCAGTGGCGTGCCGCGAGCGGCCACGATGCCGCAGCGGCGTCGCTCGCGCTCGGTCGTGCGTTCCTCGCGGCAGGGACCACGCGGCTGCGCACGCACGTCGACATCGATACCGACGCAGGCCTGCGTCATCTCGATGGCGTGCTGGTCACACGCGAGACGCTGGCGGACAGGCTCGACATGCAGATCGTGGCGTTCCCGCAATCGGGCGTGCTCGATCGCGAGGGCACCGTCGAATTGCTCGATGCGTCGCTCGCGCGCGGGGCAGATGTACTCGGCTGGCTCGATCCGTGCGCCATTGACCGCGACCCGAAGGCGTCGTTCGACGCGATGTTCGCGCTTGCCGACAAGCATGGCTGTCCGGTGGACATCCATCTGCACGAGCCGGGCGAGATGGGCGTGTTCTCGTTCGAGTTGATGCTCGAGCGCATTGTGGCGCTGGGCATGCAGGGCAAGGTGGTTGTGTCGCATGCTTTCTGTCTGGGCGAACTCGACGCCGCGCGCGCCGACGCATTGCTGGCGCGTCTGGCCGATGCCGGGGTGGCGCTCATCACGACGGCACCGCCGTCGCGCGTCGTGCCGCCGCTTATGGCGTGCCGTCGTGCGGGTGTGACGCTGGCCGGGGGCAACGACGGCATTCGCGACACGTGGACGCCGTACGGTTCGCCCGACATGCTGGAGCGCGCCATGATGATCGGGCTGCGCTACAACCTGCGTCGCGACGATGAACTGGACATCGCGCTCGATTGCGTGACGCATCAGGGCGCACGTGCGTGCTGGTTCGACGATTACGGTCTGCACGTGGGGGCGCGCGCCGACCTCGTGCTGGTCGATGCGCTGAACGCGGCGCAGGCCATCGTGACGCGTGCGCCGCGTCGCTGGGTGGTGGCGAACGGTCACGTCGTCGTGAGCGAAGGCGTGGTGGTATGACGCTTTGGCTGGCCATCGTCGCAGTCGGGCTGACGCTGCGACCGACGCTCACCTCCATCAGTCCGCTGTTGCCGCAAATTCGCGAGGCGACCGGGATGACGTATCCCGTGGCGGCGTTGCTCACGTCGCTGCCGGTGCTGGCGATGGGCGCGGGCGCATTCGCGGCGAGCGGGCTGACGCGTCGCTTCGGTGAGCGTCGCGGTGTCTTGCTCGGTCTGGTGGCGCTAGCGCTTGCCTGTGGCGTGCGCTTTTTCGCCGACGATACCGTGACGATGATTGCGACGGCGCTGGCGTCGGGCATCGGCATCGCCATCATTCAGGCGTTGCTGCCGGGCGTCGTGAAGGCGAACTACAGTGCGGCGCGCATGACGTCGATGATGGGGTTGTACTCCGCTGCGCTCATGGGGGGTGGTGGCCTCGGGGCGGCGGCGAGTCCGTGGGCGGCGTCCGAGGCGGGCGACTGGCGCGTCGGGTTAGGTATGTGGCTTGCGGTCGTCGGCGTCGCGGCACTGGCGTGGTGGCGCGCGCCGCTGAAGGTGCATGCCGTTGCCCAGGCCGTCGCCCCGGCCGCGCACACGACCGCTTCTGCCGAAGATCTGCGTGCGGCGTGCCGCGCCGCAACGTCCGGCATTTCCGGCAAGCCGCCGTCGATGCTCGACCTGTTGCGCAAGCATCGTGCGTGGACGCTGGCCGTCTACTTCGGTCTCATCAACTGTACTTACACGACGATGGTCGCGTGGCTGCCGCCGTTTTATCAGCAGCGCGGCATGAGCGCGACGCAAAGCGGCGCGTTGCTCGCCGGACTCACGGCGTGTCAGGTCGTGGCGGCGTTGATGTTGCCGTGGCTGGCGCGGCGCAATGTCGACCGTCGCCGGTGGCTGACGCTCGCGCTGGCCGCGACGCTGGCCGGTCTCGCCGGGCTCGTCGTGGCACCGGACGCCGCGCCGTGGTGGTGGATCGGCGGCATCGGCTTCGGACTGGGGGGCACCTTTTCGCTCGGACTGGTGCTGGCGCTCGATCACCATGCGCACCCGCGTCATGCGGCTGCGCTCGCGGCGTTCATGCAGGGCGTGGGCTTTTGCATCGCGGCTGTGGCCCCGTTTGCATCGGGTGCGGTGATGGCGACGACCGGCAGCTTCATGCCGTCGTGGATCGGTCTCATCGTGCTCAACGTGGCGCTGATCGCACTGACGTGGCGCTTCGATCCGCAGGGCTACGCGTCGGCGCTGGGTCTGTCGCGAGACGGGCATGTCGGACGGCATCGAAGCGCCTGACGCCCTATGCCAGACTTGCTCCGGCGGTGGCGTCGATGAGCGATTGATGAGTTCGGGAATCATCCCGTGCGTTGCGCACGCGAGACAGGTAGGCGCGGTGCAAAAATCATGCGAGCACCTACGCAATCCGCGCTAAGATGGCTCATCGTGTGATGTCGCAGCGGAGCTTCGTCGCGAGACCGTCGCTCCCGGCCTAACCCGTTCCCTCGGTGGTTCGAGCTTAGCAAGATCAGGGACAAGTGCCCCTTGGGCCGGGTTGGCTGCGTGCTGCCGGAAACCAGGGGAGAACGGATGCTCGGAAAGTCGCGCAGGGCGGTGGGACGATCGTTCGGGACGTTACGCGTCGCGCTCGGTGCCTGCAGCGTCGGCGCGTCGCTGTTCGCAGCATTGTCGCTCGTCGCGTTGCCGTCTCACGTTTTGGCTGCCGACACCGTCTTTCCGGGGACCACGCCTGCGAAAGCCGCACCTGCGCCGTCCGCCTCATCCTCCGCATCCTCCGCATCCTCCGCATCCCCCGCATCGGCGAAACCCGTGACCGCGACCCCGGCATCCGCCGCGACCGGTGTCGATCAGCGCGTCATGCGCAGCGACGGCGCGTATGCCAACCTCCATGTCTTCCGTCCCCAAGTCGCCTGCAATGGCGTTGTGGTGGTGAGCCCCGGCGCGGGCGACGACCGCGACGCGATGTCGTGGCTCGGGCGAGCGCTCTCGCAATACGGCTGGCTGACGGTGACGATGGCGCATCAGGAGAGCGGACGCGATTCGCTGCGCGACCGGGTGCGCAACGGCGGTTTGCGCGACGGATTGCTGGCCCTCACTACGGACCCCGAAGCGTATGACGACCGTCTCGAAGATGCGGGGGCGGCGCTGCGCTGGGCGCGTAATCAGTGCCATGCAGGGCCTGCCGTGCTGGCGGGACATTCGATGGGCGCGGTGACCGTCATGATCGAGGCGGGTGCGAAGAACAAGCTCGGGCTCGACAGCGACGACCGCTTCGACGCCTACATCGCGCTGTCGCCGCAGGGTAAGGGCGCGATCTTTCCGGCGGGCGCGTGGCATGACGTTCGCAAGCCTGCCCTGCTCGTGACGGGCACGCGCGACGATCCGCTTGAAGGCAAATGGCAGACGCGCACCGAGCCTTTCGCCGACATGCCGCCCGGGTGCCACTGGCTGGCGGTGGTCGATGGCGCGACGCACTTCAACTTCGCGGGTTTCGGTTACGGACACGGCGATATCGAAGCGAAGATACTGCCGTTGATCGAGCGGTTTCTCGACAATGTGCGCGGCCACCGGTGTGCCGTGCCCGTGCCCGCAGCTGGCGTGAAGTTCGACACGAAGTAAGACGACGATGGCAGAACAGGACCTCACACGCGGCCCCATCGGCAAGACCCTGTTCTGGTTTTCGCTGCCGGTGCTGGGCAGCAACGTGCTGCAATCGCTCAATGCGTCGATCAATGCGATGTGGATCGGCCATTACCTTGGCGAGTCGGCGCTCACTGCGGCGTCCAACGCCAACATCCTGCTGTTCTTCCTGCTGGGTGTCGTGTTCGGCATCAGCATGGCCAACACCATCCTCATCGGTCAGTCCATTGGTGCGAAGAATCCTGAACTGACCCGGCGCATCGTCGGCACGAGTGCGACGTTCTTCGTCCTGCTGTCCACGGCCGTGGCGGTGTTCGGCTACATCTTCACGCCGGAGTTGCTGCGCGTGCTGGGCACGCCGAGCGATGCGCGTGAGTTTGCGGTGGCGTATCTGCGCATCATCTTCGTGGCGTTGCCGGTGATGTACTTCTATAACTTCGTGATGATGGCATTACGCGGGGCGGGCGATGCGCGCACGCCGTTCCGTTTCATGCTGTTGTCCGCCGGGCTGGACGTCGCGCTCAACCCGCTGCTCATCTTTGGCTGGGGGCCGATTCCGCCGTTCGGCATTGCGGGGTCGGCGGGCGCGACGCTCATCGCGCAGACCGTGAGCCTTGCTGCGCTCATGTACACCTTGTACAAGCGCCGCGATCCGTTGTGGCTCACGCGCAAGGATTGGAAGTATCTGCGGATCGACATGGGGTTGCTGCGGCTGATCGTCGTCAAGGGTTTGCCGATGGGGTTGCAGATGGTGGTGATCTCGTCGTCTGCGATGGTCATGATGGGATTCGTCAACGGCTATGGATCGCAGACCACGGCGGCCTACGGGGTCGCATCGCAGTTGTGGACGTACGTGCAGATGCCCGCGTTGGCTATCGGTGCAGGGGTGTCGTCCATGACGGCGCAGAACGTAGGGGCGGGCTTGTGGGATCGTGTGACGAAGATCGGGCGTGTGGGCGTCGGTCTGAACTTCGTCATGACCGGCACGCTGGTGATCGCGATTCTGTTGTTCAACCGTCAGTTCATGAATGCGTTCCTGCCGGACGACGGCTACGCCATTTCCGTCGCGCAGCATATCAATGCGGTGGTGGCGTGGTCGTTCGTGCTGTTCGGCGTGACCATCGTGCTCTTCGGCGTGGTGCGGGCGACGGGGGCGGTGGCAGCGCCGCTCGTCATCCTGTTCGTTTCGCAGTGGGTGATCCGGCTGCCGTTTGCGTGGCAGATGCAAAAGACGTGGGGCGCGGAGGCGATCTGGTGGAGCTTCCCGCTCGGGTTCGGTGTCTCGCTCGTGATGGCGCTCGCGTTTTACAAGTGGGGCAATTGGCGCGGTGTGCGCATGTTGCCCAAGGGGCCACCTGCCGTGGCGCAGAGCAAAGATGCGGCGGGGGCTGCTGCCGGACCGGCGCCTGTGCCCATTCCACCGACCTCGCCAACGGCCGGGCCGTCCTTGTCCCCTAACACGCAGAACACGCAGAACACGCAGAACGAACCGCGTGCCTGAAGAATCTCCCTCACGCTTTGCCTTCCCCTTTGTCACTGCACATTCGCGACCCAAGGCGATGCGGATTCTGTCAGCGCCGTGCGCAGCCAGTTCAGCAGTGTTGCCTTCGCCGGATTGTCGGCAAACGGTTCGCGCGAGAGTGCGACGTAGCCTGAGCCATCGCGGATGAAACCTGCGGGGGCGACGAGGCGTCCGGCGTTGAGTTCGTCGCACACCATGTAGACCGATCCGATGGCGGCCCCGAGGCCTGCACCGGCGGCTTGCAGACTCAGATAGAAGTGTTCGAACGGCGGCGTTGCCGGGTTGGCGCTCGTCTCGAAGCGTTCCAAGTGCTTCAGGCGTTCGGGCGACGACGCGGCGCGCATGGCGCGCTGCCAGTCCTGCCAGGCGTGCGCGCGCGTGCGCGTGTGGAGGTGCGAAATCGGTGGCGAGTCGAAGGCCGAAGGGAGGCCGACGGGGCCGATCCATTCGTCGGCAAGCGGCTCGGCGATGAGCGAATGTCCCCAGAAGAAGTCGTTGCGTCGAATGGCGACATCGACACCGGCGCTTTCGAAGTCGAGCGGGCCACCGGCCGAGTGGAGGTGAAGGGAGATGCCGGGGTGGGCTTGCGAGAACGAGGCGAGGCGGGGGATCAGCCACCGCATGGCTAGGGTGGGTTCGCAGGAGACGACGAGCGTGTCCGAGGGCGACGGGGGATGAAGCGAGGCGACCGTGGTGGCGAGTTGCTCGAACATCTGCCGGGTCGTGGCGTGGAGTTTTTCTCCGGCGGTGGTCAGGAAGACAGCGCGGTTACGGCGTTCGAAGAGGGGGAGGCCGAGGGCGAGTTCCAGGGTACGGATTTGTCGGCTGACCGCGCCGTGGGTGACGAAGAGTCGGTCGGCGGCGCGGGCGAAGCTGAGTTCGGTGGCGGCGACGTCGAAGACCTGAAGGGCGTTCAGGGGAAGGGAGCGGTGTGCGGATCGCGTCATACGTGAGAAATTATCACGGATAGGCGGGCCAATTGATCGTTTTTCCGCGGAGGTGGAAATGGCGAGAATGCAGCCTGAGAAGCGGCGGTTCGGATGGGCGAAAAAAGAACGTAGACGCAAAAGGTGCGATGAGCGGGGGATCAGGGCCCTGTTCTGAACCGAGTTGGGTCTATGTCTGAGGGGCGGAATAGGGCTCTGGTCCCGCGCGGCGCCGAGTACGGAACGGGAAGTTCGGGCACAAATAAGAAAGGTGAAAGAAAGTCATGCAAGAGCTGATAGCGGTAATGACGATCACGGTCTTGGCGGTGATCAGTCCGGGTGCGGATTTTGCGATGGTGACGCGCGAGAGTTGGCGTCATGGTCGGCGCGCCGGGTTATGGGCGGCGTTGGGGATCGCGGCGGGCGTGCAGGTGCACGTGGCGTACACGTTGGTGGGCGTGGGGCTGCTGATCGTTCAGGTGCCGTGGCTGTTCACGGTGATCAAGTGGATCGGTGCGGCGTATCTCGTGTACATCGGGTGGCGAACGTTGCGGGATCGGTCGCCGGTCGTGGATGTGACGCAAGAGGAGGGCGCTTCAGCTTCGTCACCATCACCGGAATCATGGGACGCAGCCCCCGCCCGCTGGCGCGAGGCGTTGCAGGCGTTCCGCACCGGCTTTTTCACTAACGCATTGAATCCGAAGTGCACCTTGTTCGTGGTGAGCACCTTCACGCAGGTCGTTCACCCGGGCACGGGCTGGGCGCTCGGCCTCGCGTACGGGGCGTTCATGTCGTTTGCGCATTGGGCGTGGTTCAGCCTGGTGGCGCTGGGGTTCTCGGCGGGATGGATGCGCGAGGCGATGGTGCGGCGACAGCATCTCGTGAGACGAACCATCGGCGGCGCGCTGATGACGTTGGGCGGGTTACTGGCGATGGCGAGTCGCTGAAGGCGGGGCAGGGTGGGCAACGGGAACGGCTTTCGGACGATTCCGCCCCGAATGCCATAAAAATGGCGCAGGAATGGCCAAAAAATGACGGAAAACTGGCAGAAGTGAGAGTGAGAAGGGAGTGAAATCCTTTCATTTCGCGGCATGGTCACAAAAAGTCACAAATTTGTGACGCGCCGGAAGCACCGTCACAGCAGACGATTGGGGTAATGTGAGTACCCGCTTCGAAGGTTTTGCCGATGCATCTTTAGTCAATCGGTGAATGAACGGGTAAAATTGCGCGTTCGGCGCACGCTGGCTGTGGCCAGCACGCGCGTTACATGCCATTCCCCACTGCCGATGGAATTCCTGCTCAACGCGGTTCCCCGCAAGATTTCCCACCGTGCCCTACACCTGGCGATTGCCGGCGTACTTAGCGTCTGTGCGCTCGTCTCGGGCGCGGCGCATGCATTCTCGTTCGACGACGTCGCCAAACAAGCGCGTACGCTGGCGAACAACCGCTATAAGCCCAAGGATCCGAATCTCCCCAAAGAGCTTCAGAATCTGACCTACGACCGCTATCGCAACATTCGCTTCAAGCCTGAAAAGGCGCTGTGGCGTGCGCAGAAGCTGCCGTTCGAGCTGATGTTCTTCCACGAGGGTTCGTACTACGACCGCCCCGTCAAAATCAACGAACTGATCGGCAACAGCGTGCGCGAAGTGCGCTACAGCCCCGACATGTTCGACTTCGGCGCACTCAAGGTCGACCCGAAACAACTGCGCGGCCTCGGCTTCGCGGGTTTCCGTATTCACTTCCCGGTCAACACGCCCAAGTACAAAGACGAAGTCATGGTCTTCCTCGGCGCGAGTTACTTCCGTGCGCTGGGCAAGAACCAGACGTATGGCTTGTCGGCTCGCGGCCTCGCGCTCGATACCGCACTGAATTCCGGCGAAGAGTTCCCGCGCTTCACTGAGTTCTGGATTCAGCGTCCCGCACCCGGTGCGAAAGAGCTGACCATCTACGCGTTGCTCGACTCGCCGCGAGCGACCGGAGCGTACCGCTTCACGCTGCGCCCCGGCGTCGACACGACCGTCGACGTCAAATCCGAACTGTACCTGCGTGAAAACGTCACCAAGCTGGGCATTGCCCCGCTGACCAGCATGTTCTTCTTCGGCGAAAACCAGCAGGCCCCCGTGCCCGACTATCGCCCCGAAGTGCATGACTCCGACGGCCTGTCCATCCAGTCCGGCACAGGCGAATGGATCTGGCGTCCGCTCGTCAATCCCAAGCGGCTGCTGGTGTCGTCGTTCTCGCTGTCCAACCCCGGCGGTTTCGGGCTGGTGCAACGCGACCGCGATTTCACCAACTATCAGGACCTTGAAGACCATTATGAGTTACGTCCGAGCGCCTGGGTCGAACCGAAGGGCAAATGGGGACAAGGCCGCGTAGAGTTGGTCCAGATTCCCACGCCGGACGAAACGAACGACAACATCGTCGCCTATTGGGTGCCCGATGCACCGCCCAAGCCCAAGCAGCCGTTGTCGCTCGAATACCGGCTCTCGTGGCAAAAAGATAACGATAAGCGCCCGCCTTTGGCGTGGGTGACGCAAAGCCGCCGGGGACACGGCTACCGGGGAAAACCAGACGACAGTCTGCTCTTCGCGCTCGACTTCGAAGGCCCGGGGCTCAAGAAGCTACCGGAAGATGCCAAGGTCGAAGGCAATGTGTCCATCGATGGCAATGGCAAGATCCTCGAAGTGCAGACGCAGCGCAATGACGTCACGGGAGGCTATCGCGTCATGCTTCGCATGCGCCGCCTCGATTCCGAGAAACCCGTCGAAATGCGCGCTTACCTGCGCAACGGCAGTAACACCCTATCCGAAACGTGGAGCTACCTGTTACCCCCCGAGTGAGCGACCGCTCCGACATTCCGGTCGACGAACTTTACGTCGACCGGTTGCCCCTGCCCGCCGAAAAGCGTCGTGCGCTGCTCACACAAGCGAAGCGTGACGGCGGCGATTCGCTCGACGTTCTGACCCGCTTGCAGCGCTTGCTCGCTGCGCGCGGTTCGAACGTCGCAGGCGAGGCAACCGATACGATCGATACGACCGATACGATCGATACGATCGATACGACCGCGACAGCTTCCGATGGCACGGAGACCACCGCGACCGCCGGTCAGACCGACGGCGCCACCACGACGGTGGCGACGGCGGCGTGGCACGCCCACGATCTCGCCGAGATCGAGTCCGACAGCGACGCGGTACTCGCGTCGCAACCCGTGCGCCTCTCGCTCACGGAAGGCGGCTCACTGGCCGCTGCCGCAGGCCTGAACGAAGTGCGCGGCGTGCAGACGCTGCGCGTCTCGCCGCCGGTGCGCCGCACGTCGCTCATTCCGCGTCCGTGGTCGCTCAATCCGCTCGCACGGCTGTGGCGCAAGCTCATCGGTCGCAAAGACCCCGATCCGCTCGTGCGCGACGCCCCAGATCCCAAGGGACGCTGGTCGCAGGCAGGACGTCGTCGTCGCTGGATGCTGCTCGCGCTGATGATCGCGCAGACGGCGCTCGCCACGCACTTCATGGCTTCGGTGCTGCCGTACCACGGCGCCGATCCGCTGGAGTTCTCGGTGCTCGTGCTGTTCGTCCTGCTCTTCGGTTGGGTCTCGGCCGGTTTCTGGACGGCCATCTTCGGCTTCTTCGTCCTGCTGTTCGGCGGCGAGCGTCACATGATCTCGAAGATGGCGGCGGGTGACGCGCCCATCGAGCCCGATGCGCGCACGGCCATCGTCATGCCGATCTGTAACGAAGACGTCGGCCGAGTGTTCGCCGGTTTGCGCGCGACCTACGAGTCGCTCGCCAAGACCGACTCGCTCGAACGCTTCGACTTCTTCATCCTGTCGGACTCCAACGAGGCCGATAACTGCACCGCCGAAGTCGACGCATGGCAGGCGCTGTGCCGGGCAGTTGGTGGCTTCGGGCGCATCTTCTATCGTCGGCGTCAGCGCCGCGTGAAGCGCAAGAGCGGCAACCTCGACGACTTCTGCCGTCGCTGGGGCAGCGATTATCGCTACATGATCGTGCTCGACGCGGATAGCGTGATGAGTGGCGAATGCCTGACGAAGCTCGTGCGCATGATGGAGGCGCATCCGAGCGCGGGCCTGATCCAGACCGCGCCGCTCGCTGCGGGCCGCGAAACGTTCTACGCGCGATTGCAACAGTTCGCGGGGCGCGTCTACGGCCCGCTATTCACTGCGGGGCTGCACTACTGGCAACTCGGTGAATCGCATTACTGGGGCCACAACGCGATCATCCGCCTCAAGCCGTTCATGGAGCATTGCGCGCTTGCGCCGCTACCGGGCAAGGGCGCGATGTCCGGCGCGATTCTCTCGCACGACTTCGTGGAAGCCGCGCTCATGCGACGCGCAGGCTGGGGCGTGTGGATCGCCTACGATCTGCCGGGCAGCTACGAGGAAATGCCGCCGAACCTGCTCGACGAACTCAAACGCGACCGCCGCTGGTGTCAGGGCAACCTGATGAACTTCCGGTTGTTCCTTGCAGAAGGCATGCACCCGGTGCACCGCGCGGTGTTCGTCACCGGTGCAATGGCGTATGTGTCTGCGCCGCTGTGGTTCATCTTCCTGATTCTCTCGACGTGCATGTTGGCCCAGCACACGCTGGTGGTGCCGGAGTACTTCACGGCGCCGCGTCAGTTGTTCCCCGTGTGGCCGGAATGGCACCCCGAACGGGCGCTGGCGTTGTTCTCCGCGACGGCGACGCTGCTCTTCCTGCCCAAGATCCTGGCGGTGTTGCTGATCTGGGTGAAAGGGGCGAAGCGCTTTGGCGGTGCCTTCGCGGTGACCGTCAGCATGTTCATCGAGATGGTGTTCTCTGCGGTGCTCGCACCGGTGCGCATGCTGTTCCATACGCAATTCGTGCTGGCGGCGCTCACCGGCATCGCGATCCAATGGAAGTCGCCGCCGCGAGAAGATGCCGAGACGCATTGGGGCGAAGCGATTCGCCGCCACGGACTGCAAACGGTGATTGGCATGGCGTGGGGCGGTGTCGTCTACTGGCTCAACCCGGACTTCATCTGGTGGCTGATGCCGATTGTCGGCTCGATGATGATTTCGATTCCGGTGTCGGTCTTCTCCAGCCGTGTGTCGCTGGGTCGCGGACTCAAGCGTGCGCGCCTGTTCCTGATTCCGGAGGAGTCATGGCCGCCCAAGGAACTGCGCATGACGGAGAAGTACACGAGCGAGGCGGGTAAGCACGTCGACTTTGTGGACGCCGTGGTCGATCCGATGGCCAACGCGCTGGTGGCGTCGAGCGTCAAGCCGACATTGGACGATGCGAAGCGCGACGCCTTGCGCGCCGACCGTGTCGAGACGGCGCTGCTGCGCGGCCCGACCAAACTCTCGAACACGCAGAAGTGGGAGTTGCTCAACGATCCGCGCGCATTGGCGGCGCTGCATCTGCTGGTGTGGACCGATCCCCGCGCGCATCCCGAGTGGTGCGACGCACGCGCCAACGGGTTGTCGCAGGGTTTCCTCGCGTCCGCCTGAGGGTTGCAAGCAAGGTCGGCGAGATAAAAAAACGGCAAGGCATCGCGCCTTGCCGTTTTTTCATGGATGCGGCGAATGCCGTTGGCCGGATCAGCGCGGCGGCAGAAAGTCGTTCGGATTGAACGGCGTGCCTTTCTGACGCACCTCGAAGTGCAGCTTCACGACGCCGTGCGAGTCGGTGTCGCCCATCTCGGCGATCTGCTGCCCCTTGCTGACCGACGCGCCTTCCTTCACGCGCAGCGCGCGGTTGTGGGCGTAGGCGGTGAGATAGCCGTTTTCATGCTGAACCATCACGAGATTGCCGTAGCCGCGCAATCCATTGCCCGCATACACGACCTTGCCCGCCGCAGCGGCGTAAATCGGATCGCCTGCCTGGCCGCCGATGTCGATGCCTTTATTGCTGCTGCCGTTGTAGTTGGCGAGGATTCTGCCGGTCGCGGGCCACGTCATCGGAATCTTGTTCGTCGCCGTACGCGGTGCGGCGGGGGCTGGCGCGGGTTTCGGCGCAGGCTTGGCCTGAGGACGGGGACGTGCCGCACCCGACGACGCGCTGCCGCCTGAGGATGCCACAGCCGCCGGGGCACTCGACGATCCGGGCGGTGGCGCGACGCGCAACACCTGACCGACTTCGATCTTGTCGGCGTCGGACAGACTGTTCCAGCTCACCAGATTGGCCGTGCTGGTATTGTTGGCGCGGGCGATGCCGTACAGCGTGTCGCCGGACTGCACACGATAGCTGCCGGCTGGCACTGGGCCGTAGTTCGGCGTGCCGGCGCAGGCGGCGAGCGTGGCGCAAACGGCCAGACTGATCAGGTGGGTACGGCAGCGGGCAAGCCATCGCGGCTGGCCGGACATGAGAATTTCAGGTTGCGATCGCAGGGATCGCGCGAGGTAAATAGGCTCCATCCGTGGGCAGGTTGAAAAAAACTTGAGGGTGGAGGCCCGCTGACGGTCGCAAAACGCGATGGCCGGCCAACTTTCGCTGGAATGTGCGCAGTAGGGGAAAAACGTCGGAAAACGGTTTCACACAGCACAAAACACGGGCCAAACGGGCGACAACGGCATGGGCGCGGGACAAAACGCTTATTGTAAGGGCTGCGATTGCCGGTCGGACATTCAAACAGTGCCCAAATTCCCCGCTATTTGCGGAAATTGTTACTCTTTTTGCGGTATTTTCCCGGTTGACAAGCATCGGTCCACCGCGTATAAAACAGCTTGCAGATTGTCAAGCCGCGAAGTTGTTGTCAGACGTAGTTTTCCTGCTTCTCGCTGGTTTCTAGTCCTTCATTTTCCCTTGATTGTCAGCGCTTCACGAGGTCAATTCCGACCTCAGGCTATTGTTTTATTAGGAAAAAACATGGAAACCGGTACCGTTAAGTGGTTCAACGACGCAAAGGGCTTCGGCTTTATTACCCCGGACAACGGTGGTGAAGACCTGTTCGCTCACTTCTCCGAAGTGAAGGTGGACGGCTTCAAGTCGCTGCAAGAGAACCAAAAAGTGTCGTTCGAGGTCAAGACTGGCCCGAAGGGCAAGCAAGCTGCGAACATCAAGCCGGTTTAAGGCTGATTCGCTTCACGTGATGCCGCGCTAGCCTTCGGGCGGCGCAGTATCCCGCGACCGACAGGCCCGATGACGAAAGTCATCGGGCCTGTTTGTTTTTCGGCACGCCGTCGTGCGGTTTGACGAGATCCCGCAGATTCGCATGAGACGTGCACGCGAACGATGTCACCGTCACGGTTCGACGCTACAATGCCTGATCGAATTCGCGTAAGCATTTTTCCGGGGCAATCATGAGCCTGCAAACGTGGTGGCTATACGTAGTCACCGTTTTTTTCGTCTCCGCCACGCCGGGCCCGAACATGTTGCTCGTCATGACGCATGGCGCGCGCCACGGGCTGCGCGCATCGCTCGGCACGATGGCCGGTTGCATGACGGCGCTGATCGCAATGATGTCGATTTCTGCTGCTGGTCTGGGGGCTGTGCTTAAAGCCTGGCCGATGCTGTTCGACACGCTGCGCTATGTAGGCGCGGCCTATCTCGTCTACCTCGGTTACAAGAGTTGGCGCTCGCCGGTGAACGCGCAGGACGAGGCCGCCAAACTCGCGACGCCCGCGCTGGTCGCCGATTCGAGCTTCGGCAAACTGTTCAAGTCGGGCTTCCTCGTCGCAGCCAGCAACCCCAAAGCCATTCTTTTCGCAGCGGCATTCCTGCCGCAGTTCATCGATCCGACGGCCGCCAAGCTGCCGCAATTCTCGATCCTGCTCGGCACGTTCGCCGTCATCGAGATGAGCTGGTACATGGTCTACGCGACAGGCGGGTTGCGCATTGCACCGTATCTGCGTGAGGCGCGCGTGCTCAAGGCATTCAACCGCATCAGCGGCGGCGTGTTCATGGGCTTCGGCGCATTGATGGCTGCGGTGCATCGCTGATCGGCGGCGCAGCACGGGAAAGGTAAGGAAAGGGCGTGGAATGGCCCGAGTGTGGCGCACGGCACGGGGAGCGGTAGGCTCGTGCGCCGGAGCACTCAATATTTCCGGCCAGTGACCGTTAACGTTCATGACCAGATGCATGAGACGGCTTTATTACGTACGGTGGGCGAGGTTGCGCGCGCGCCGTCACGGGGACAAATAGAAGATCAGGTATGGAAACGACAGAACCGCAGGTGACACCGGCGCCCACGGACGAAGAGTCTCAACTGCATGACTCGTATCGCATCAGCAACCCGCTGGAAATCGGCGGCGTGCTGCGTCATCTGGCGACCCGCGGCGATTTCATGACGGTGTACTTCGCGAACGGCCAGCGTCAGCTCGTCACGCGACTCCTCAAGGTCGAACCGCAGGTGCGCGGTTTCTATTTCGACTGGGGCGGCATCGAGACGGAAAACCGGGCACTGCTCGCCAACAAGCGCGCGTTGTTCGTCGGGGTGCCCGAAGGCATTCAGGTGCATTTCCCCATCGGTGACGTGGAGGAGCGCGAGTACGAAGGCTATCCCGCGTTCTATTCGTCGTATCCGGAAACCCTCGTGCGCTTGCAGCGTCGCGACTATTTCCGTGTGAAGACGCCGATCCTCGATCCGTATCAGTGCACGGTCAAATTCCCGGACGACACGCCGATGCGTCTCGCGGTGTTCGATCTGTCGCTGGGGGGCGTGGGGCTGCGCACGAAGGCTGAAGCTGCCGCCGAGATTCCGAAGGGATCGATGCTGATGCACGTCGAGATCGAGCTGCGCGACTACGGGACCGTGCAGGTCGATCTGGAAGTGTGTGCGGTGCGCGCCGTGCCGCTCGCCAGGGACATCGAGTATCACATCGGCTGCCGCTTCATCGCGCTGTCGCGTACGGCCGAGTCGCGTCTGCAAAAGTTGATCACGCAACTCGAACTCAATCGCAAGGCGTTCGCTCGGGGCTAAGGTCTGCGGCGAAAGCAGTGACGTCATCCGACGTTGCTCGACAAAAATGGGCGGCCTTTCGGTCGCCCTTTTTGCATCTTCGTGATTCGTTCAGCGCATTGCCCGTTTCCGATTGTCCCGAGATCACCCCGGCGCATGAATTCGCAGCGCCGGAATGGCGTGCAGCAGACGGAGCAAATCCGTTTGCCGACGGCATCCCGTCTTGTCGAAGATGTGCCGCAACTGCGTACGCGCCGTATTGATGGCGACGTTGGCGTCCTGCGCGTATTGCGTCAGCTCACGGCCCTCGGCGAGGGCCTGGGCGAGACGTGCTTCCGCCGGAGACAGCCCGAACAGCACCTTGAGCGTGTAGGGCCCGAGCGTGACGCGTCGGTCGAGTTCCCCGATCGTGAGCATCGCCATCGGCTTTTCCCACGGTGCCGCGCAAGCGTGCGACTCGCGCAGCGGTAGCACTGTGACGACCCAGTGCTGCTGATTGTCGCCTTGCAGACGATGGCTGCCCGCGACCGGCATCGGCGCGGTCGCATGGGCAATGAGACGCCGCATGGCCTGTTCGTCGCTAGGCAGCACGGCAGTGAACTTCCCACCGCGAATGCAGACGTTGCGCGTAGCGGCAAGACGTTGATGCGCGGCCACGTTCAGATAGTGCGCATGCCCCGTCTCGTCCGTAATGACGATGGCCATGTCCAGATGGTCGAGCACCGCCATGCCGATGGCCGCCTGCGCCTGCAAGTGACGGGTGCCCGCCCGCAGACGTGCCGCGCGCGCGATGTGCTTTGTCAGAATTTCCAGCTCGGGGGCGTCGTCGGCGTCTTCGAATGGCACATGATCGGGGGCACGGAATACCGCGAGCAACTCGCTGGTGCCGTCGGCCCCGTCGAGATGCATGCCGTACGTGTAACGCACGCCGTGAGGAATCAGAAAGTCGTTGAACAGCTCGCTACGGGCCACGTAGCGATCGCTCAGGTGATGGTGACATCGCATGGCATGACCGACCGGCTGTTGCAGCATCAGTGCCACGCGCGGATCGGTGGGGGCGAGTTTCTCGACGAACTCGCGGATGAGGTCAGGGGAAGCGTCAAGTGAGTTGGAGTCGCGCGTCGCACAGTGACGCGCGCGATCCCACGTGACCGAATGGAAGCCGATGCCACCGGCCCACCGGTTGAATTCGCGCAATGCCTGATCCCAACGCGCCTCGTCGAGCACTCCGTCGTAGCAAGTGCCGATCAGCGCGTCGAGAGACAACTTCCCCGTGTCGTCCATCGTCGCCTCCCCTGGCTTTGTTTTGACGAACTAGTGTCCTGCCATACCCGCGCCAACCTACGTAACCCTTGTGATTGCCTCTGACGGGCCTGTTACGCATAGTGGGTATTCTGGCAAGCGACCTGACGGGGATCAATCGGGGTCAATGCTCGCGTTGTTGCACCGCCACATCAGGGGGTTCCCCGCGTGCTTCCCGTACGCCGTCCGGGTAGATGCGTACGAGCACGATACGCGGCCCCTGCATCTTCTTGACGACCACCGAGAAGCCCTCGAAGTCGATCTTCTGGCCCTCACGGGGCAGATATCCCAGCGCGTTCATGATGAGTCCACCCACCGATTCGGCGTGCTCGCTTGGAATATCCAGGCCGAGCGCGCGCTCCAGTGTCAGGATCGGTAAGCTGCCGCGCCCGATGAGCGTGCCGTCTTCCATGCGAGTCCAGTCGTCTTCCGTCTGACGGAATTCATCGCGAATCTTGCCGACCAGCGCAGAGAGCAGGTTGTCCAGCGTGAGGAAGCCGATGGGCTTCTGGTCTGGCCATCCCACAATGGCAAAGTGCGGTGCACCCCGGCGGAAGCGGCTGAACAGCTCGCGTGCAGCCATGTCGGGCTTCACGCGCTCGACCGGACGCGCCATGCTGCCCAGATCCTCGATGGACTGGCCGTGATGCTCGGCGAGGAACAAATCCTTCAGGTGGACCACGCCGAGGACGGTTTCGCCGTCGTTGTCGAAGAACGGATAGCGGCTGTAGCGATGGCGGTAGGCCGTGTCCATGTTCTGCGTGAACGTGGCGTTACGACGGAAGGCCGCAACTTCGCTCATCGGACGCATCAGGTCGGACACCGTCAGATCGCTGAAGTCGATGGCGTAGGCGACCACGTTCCAGTCGTCGCGCGAGAGCTTTTCGCTCGATGCACCCCGGCGCACGATCAGCTTGATTTCGTCGGCCGAGTAATGGGCGTCGGTGCCATGCGAGGGATCGAGGCCGGTCCAGCGCAGCAGGCGGTTGGCACTGTGGTTGAGCACCCAGATGGCCGGGTACATCAGCCAGTAGAAGCCGTACAGCGGCGCGGCCGTCCACACGGACACGGCTTCGGGCATGCGCAGGGCCATCGACTTCGGCGCGAGTTCGCCCACGACGATGTGCAGATACGAGATCGTGAAGAACGCGATGAAGAACGCGAGCGCGTGGATCAGTTCGGGAGAGCTGACGCCGACCAGTTCGAACAGCGGTGTGAGAATGCGGGCAAACGCGGGTTCGCCGATCCAGCCGAGGCCGAGCGAGGCGAGAGTGATACCGAGCTGACACGCAGAAAGGTAGGTATCGAGCTGGCCGTGGACCTTGGCCAGGATACGTCCGCGCCAACCTCGCTGGCGGGCAATGACATGAACGCGCGTCTGGCGCAGTTTGACGAGGCCGAATTCCGCCGCCACGAAGAAGCCGTTGAGAAACACCAGCAGGATCGCAGCGACGATCAGTAAGAAGTTTTCCAAAATATAGGGAATGGGACGACAGGCCCGACAGTATAAGTGACAAACACTTAGGGACGATTTAGCAGGCGCCAACCCGGCATGGCAAAGGCTTCCACGAGGAAGTCGATCATGGCGCGGACCTTGGCGCTCAGGTATTTGCGTGACGGATAGACGACATAAATGCCGCGCTCGCCCTGCGTGTACTCGGGGAGGAATTCGACGAGGCGACCGTCGCGCAGCGCGTCTTGCACGAGAAAGGCCGGTTGCAGGATGATGCCGCCCCCGGCCAGGGCCGCCGCCATGCATGTGTCGCCGTTATCGGCGATGAGGCGGGCGTGCGTCTGCACTGAGACGGGGCCGTCGGGTCCGTCGAAATGCCATTCGCGACGATGCAGGAAATAGCTGTAGCCGACCGTCTCGTGATGGGTCAGTTCGCTCGGATGCTTCGGCGTGCCATGTTGGGCGAGATAGCCGGGCGACGCACACAGCACCAGACGCGTGCCCGCCAGCCGCCGGTGAACGAGCGACGAATCGGGCAGTCGCGAGATGCGAATCGCCAGATCGTAGCCTTCGTCCACGATATCGACGAGCCGGTCGCTCAGCGTGATGTCCAGCGAGACTTGCGGGAATTGGGCGAGAAATGCGGGCCAGAGCGGCGCGAGATGCAGCACGCCGAACGTGTGCGGGGCGTTGATCCGCAAGGGGCCTGCGGGTTCGCCGCCCTGCTCGCCTGCCATCGCGTCGGCTTCGTCCAGCTCCGCGAGGATCTGACGACAGCGCTCGACGTATCGCTGACCGGGTTCGGTCAGCGACAGGCGGCGCGTGGTGCGCTGGATCAATCGGGTGCCCAGACGCGCTTCGAGGTCCGCGACGTATCGCGAGACCGCCGTCTTGGAAATGCCCATCGCGTCGGCCGCTTTGACGAAGCTGCCCGACTCGACCACGGCGATGAAGCATTCGATCTCGCGAAGTTTGTTCATGCCGGGTCCAGGGGTATCGATGGCGTTATTGTGCCAGCGCGCCGACTTCCGCGAGCGACGGGGCGGCGCTACCGAACGCGAAGGCGTCCATGCGCAGCGCGCCGTAGGTTGAGCCGGTGTCGAAGTGCGTCTGACGGGCAGGGTCGTCGGCCGCGCCGAGGGCGACGTAGATCGGTAGCAGATGCTCGTCCGTCGGGTGTGCGCGCTCGGCGTGCGGCGCGCGGGCCCGGTAGTCGAACAGGGCATCGAGGTCCATCGCCGCCAGACGCTCGGTGAACCACGTCGAAAACTCGGCCACGTACGGCGCTTCGGGGGCCGCTTCGCGTGCGCCGCCCGGGGCGCGGAATACCTCGTGCAAATTGTGCGTGAAGCTGCCCGACGCCACGATCAGTACGCCCTCGCGAGCGAGCGGCGCGAGCGTCTGCCCGATTTGGTACTGATATTCGGGACGCATATGTCGTTGTAGCGACAACTGCGTGACCGGCACATCCGCATCGGGATACAGATAGCTCAGCGGCACCCACGCGCCATGATCGAGACCCCACTGATCGTCGGTGACGGCGGGCAGGCCGACGTCTTTCAACATCTGCACGGTGCGCTCGGCGAGTGCCGGTGCGCCCGGTGCGGGGTACTTCAGTTCATAGAGCTCGCGCGGGAAGCCGCCGAAGTCGTGGATCGTGCGTTGCTGCGCGAGGTTGCCCACGCGCGGTGTCGGCGTCGACCAGTGCGGCGAGATCAGGAGGATCTCCTTGGGACGCGGCACCGCACGCCCCAGCGCCGTCAGCAACGGACCGGTGCGGCCCGGTTCTACCGCAAGCAACGGCGAGCCGTGGGAGACGAAGAGGGTGGGAAGGGCAGACATGGCATTCACTCCGGCAAAACAACGCTAAACGACATCACGACAGGATCGGGCAGGGTTCAACTCAGCGGCGTGCTGCGATCACGCGGTGCGGGCGCGGCGAATCGCGAAGGCACCGTCGCCCAGTAACGCCACGGCCAGCAGACCCACGAGCCAGAACGCCGGGAATTCCCAGCCGCCGCCCTTGTTGGTGAACAACCAGCCGTTGTGGCCGTGCACCGAGACGATGGTGCCGAGCATCAGTGCGGCGAGCGGCAGGGCGGCCCAGCGGGCGTAGAAGCCGGTGATCAGCATGAGGCCACCGATCAGTTCCAGTGCCATCGTGACATAGGCGACGACGGGCGGCAGGCCAAGGGAGCCCATGAAGCCGACGAAGCCGGGCACGGTGAAGACGAACACTTTCAGCGACAGATGCGAAAGGAACAGGATACCCAGCGAGACGCGCAGCAGCAGGGCAGCGTACGGGGCGGTTTTGGTATCGATCATGACAAGCTCCGGTGAGGGAATCGGAATACGGGCTAAGACGGTTCGGCCGTCGATGGCCATTCACGTCGATTGAACGATGACGTGGCGTCGACGACTGACTTAGCCCCAATTCTAGGGAGCGGGATCGTACAGATAAACGAGCGGCGAAGGGATTGATTGTCCCGTTGATAGGGATAATAGATGTGTGACGCTAGCGATGCACGCCACCCGGGGCGCCCCGGGTGGCGTGCATTGCGCAGGATTGTTCAGCCCGTTCAGGCCGTTGCGATCATCCGGTCGAGCAGTTCGACCCAGTGTTGTACCGGCGCGTGGTCGCGGGCGTGTTCGCCCTTGGCCGTTGCTTGCAAATGGCAGATGCAACCGACGTTGGCCGACACGACCAGTTCGGGGTCGAGGGCGTCGAGCGACTTCCACTTGGCGTCGCGCAATTGATGCGACAGGTCCGGTTGCGTGACGGAATATGTCCCGGCCGAGCCGCAGCAGATGTGACTGTCCTGCGGCAGCATGACATTCACGCCCACACCGGCGAGCACTTTCTCCACCACGCCTTTGAGTTGCTGGCCGTGTTGCAGCGTGCAGGGCGGGTGATACGCGATCTTGCCAGCCTTACGGTTCGGCACACGCTTTTGCAGTGCTTCCAGATTGTCGAGCAGCACTTCCGACAGATCGCGCGCGAGTTCGGAGACGCGCTGCGCCTTGCCCGCGTATTTCGGATCGTGACGTAGCAGATGGCCGTATTCCTTGATCGTCGCACCGCATCCCGACGCGTTGATCACGATGGCTTCCGTACCGGCTTCGATCTCCGGCCACCAGGCGTCGATGTTGCGGCGGGCGTCGTCGAGACCGTCGTCGTGATAGTTCAGGTGCAGACGGATCGCGCCGCAGCAGCCAGCGGACGAGGGGCGCACCATCTCGATGCCGAGGGCGTCGAGCACGCGGGCGGTGGCCTTGTTGACGTTCGGCAGCATGGCCGGTTGCACGCAGCCTTCGAGCATCAGCATGCGGCGCGCATGCTTCGCTTGCGGCCAACTGCCGGAGCGTTGACGGTGCGGGACTTTCTCGCGCAGCGAGCGCGGCAGCAGCGTGCGGAACTGCTGGCCGAGGCGCAGGGCGGGCGAGAACAGTGTGCGGTTGGGCAGCACGTGGGCGAGGGTCCAGCGCACGGCGCGCTCGCCTGCAGGACGGCCGACTTTGGCGTCGATATGACGGCGACCGATGTCGGCCAGACGCCCGTATTGCACGCCCGACGGGCAGGTCGATTCGCAACTGCGGCAGGTCAGGCAACGATCGAGGTGACGCTGCGTTTCGCGCGTCACGCTCTGGCCTTCGACCATCTGCTTGATCAGGTAGATACGCCCGCGCGGGCCGTCGAGTTCGTCGCCCAGCAACTGATAGGTCGGGCAGGTCGCGGTACAAAATCCGCAATGCACGCATTTGCGGAGAATGGCTTCGGCTTCGTCGCCGTCCGGTGTCTGACGAAGGAATTCTGCGAGGTTCGTTTGCATCGTTTTCTAATCAGGGTCTGTTCACCTTAATTCCGGGCTCGTGAGCGCGTTCTACCGGCTGTCTGGCAAGGCACCGGCGGCGCCGCTTGGCGATCCCAAGCAAGCCGCCGGTAACGCCGCCAGGCGGCCGGTAGGGCGCGCTCCCTTCGGGTTGCCCCCCCAAAGGGGCGATTGCGGCGTCATTCCCCTCCCGAATATTTCCGATATTCGCTTCGGCTCATTCCTTGCACTCGCCCCTTTGGCCGGGCAACACGAGCCCGGAATTAAGGTGAACAGACCCTAACCGGTACAACCGATGGCGGTTGAAGATGCGGCTCGGATCGAATGCTTGTTGCAGACGCTCGCCGATAGCTTGCAGCGCGGCGCTCTGAGGCGTAAATACGTGCTCTGCGCCGGCCGACTTGCTGCCGTGGCGAAACAGCGTAGCATGCCCGCCGACCGCTGCGGCAATTGCGCGAATTTCGCTGGCTGAGCGCGGCGTGATCCACCACCGCTGCGCACCGCCCCATTCGACGAGATGTTCGTGGCCTCCCGTCAGCGGCGGCGTGGTCGGCGGCACCGACAGACGCCACAGCGGCTGGCCGTCGCCCTGTATCGGCGTGGTGGCGAAGAACGCGTGCGTCTGCTCACGCAGCGACGTCCAGAAGGCATGCGCTTCGATGGCGTCGACATGACGGCCCCCCATCGTGATGCGGGCCGCGTCGATGGCGGCGGCAGCACCGCCGAGGCGCACGCTCAACACGCCGTCGTGCCACGCCGAGCCCATGAGGGGCAGTGGCTGACCGCCCCAGCGGTTG
This sequence comes from Pandoraea commovens, assembly GCF_024704525.1. Taxonomy (NCBI): domain Bacteria; kingdom Pseudomonadati; phylum Pseudomonadota; class Betaproteobacteria; order Burkholderiales; family Burkholderiaceae; genus Pandoraea; species Pandoraea commovens. The sequence goes on along the minus strand of NZ_CP102780.1, from coordinate 4,995,205 downwards.
AGCTGGTCGATGGCCTGCGCCTGCGTCAGATCGAAGCGCAATGTCGCCTCCGCCACCGGGCAGGGCAGTACCTTGATCGAGAGTTCCAGCAGGATGCCCAGCGTGCCGAGTGAACCTGCGAGGACGCGCGAGACGTCGTAGCCCGCTACGTTCTTCATGACCTGCCCGCCGAAATGCAGCACCTGGCCATGTCCGTTCATAACGACCGCGCCGAGCACGAAGTCGCGCGGCGCACCGACGTGCGGGCGGCGCGGCCCGGCGAGACCGGCGGCGATGCAGCCGCCAAGCGTCGCACCCGGGCCGAAGTGGGGCGGCTCGAACGGTAGCATCTGGCCTCGCTGGGCGAGCGTGGCTTCGATCTCCACGAGCGGGGTGCCCGCGCGCGCGGTGATCACGAGTTCGGCCGGGTCGTACGAGACGATGCCGCGATAGGCGCGCACGTCGAGCGGCTCACCCACTGGCGTCTCGCCATACCAGCGTTTGGTGCCGCCGCCCTGAATGTCGAGCGGCGTGCCGCTGGCGGTGGCGGCGAGTACACGCTCGCGGATCGTCGCGAGCGCCTGTGCCGCGCGGCTCGCCTCAGTGTCGGGGGATGACGATGGAGGCGGTGGCGTAAGCGACACAGTCGACGCTGTCTGAAGGGCTTGCGACATCAGAACCTCGGCAAATCGGGATGGGGGAGCAGGCCGCCGCGCACATGCATCTTGCCGTACTCGGCGCAGCGCGCGCGCGTGGGGATGCCTTTGTCGGCGTTGAGCAAACCGGCGGGATCGAAGGCGCGCTTCACAGCGAAGAAGGCGTCGCGCTCTTCTTCGGAAAACTGCACACACATCGAGTTGATCTTCTCGATGCCCACGCCATGCTCGCCGGTTACCGTCCCGCCCAGTTCCACGCATGCTTCGAGAATGTCGCTGCCGAAGGCTTCGGCGCGATGCCATTCGTCCAGATCGTTGCCGTTGAACAGGATCAGCGGGTGCATGTTGCCGTCACCCGCGTGGAAGACGTTGATGCAACGCAGCCCGTATTGGACCTCCATTGCCTCGATACGCTTGAGCAGCGTACCGATCGTGCGACGCGGAATGGTGCCGTCCATGCAGTAGTAGTCGGGCGAGATGCGACCGGCGGCGGGGAAGGCGTTCTTGCGTCCGGACCAGAAACGCAGACGTTCCGCTTCGGAGGCCGAGACCTGAATCCGGGTCGCGCCCGAGGCGCGCAGCACGGCCGAAACGCGCGCGATTTCTTCGGCAACTTCCTCAGGCGTGCCGTCGGATTCGCACAGCAGGATGGCGGCCGCGTTCAGATCGTAACCGGCGTGCACGAACTCTTCGACGGCCTGCGTGGCCGGTTTGTCCATCATCTCCAGACCGGCCGGGATGATGCCCGCAGCGATGATCGCGGCGACCGCGTTACCGCCCGCTTCGACGTCGTCGAAACTCGCCATGATGACTTGCTGGACCTGCGGCTTTGGCACGAGCTTGACCGTGATTTCCGTCACAACGCAGAACATCCCCTCACTGCCGATGAAAACGGACAGCAGGTCGAGGCCGGGGGAATCCAGTGCGTGGGAGCCGAATTCGACGATCTCGCCATCCATCGTCACCGCGCGCACGCGCAGGACGTTGTGCACTGTGAGGCCGTACTTCAGGCAGTGCACGCCGCCCGAGTTCTCGGAGACGTTGCCGCCGATGGTGCAGGCGATTTGCGAGGACGGATCCGGCGCGTAGTAAAGACCGTAGGGCGCAGCGGCTTCGGAGACAGCGAGGTTGCGCACGCCCGGTTGCACGGTGGCAGTGCGAGCGTAGGCGTCGACTTCCAGAATGCGTTTGAACTTCGCCAGCGAAAGCACGATGCCATCGGTGATCGGCATGGCGCCGCCGGACAGGCCGGTGCCCGCGCCGCGGGGCACGACGGGAACGTTGTTCGCGTGACACGCCCGCAGAATGCGGCAAACCTGATCTTCGTCGGCAGGCAACACCACGGCCAGCGGCAGCTTGCGGTAGGCGGCCAGACCGTCGCATTCGTACGGCGTGATCTGTTCGCGGTCGGTGAGCCACTGGGCGTCGGGCACGGCGGCACGCAAGGCGGCGAGCCGGGCCGAGCGGGTGGCGTCGTTCAGCGAGTCGAAGACGGGCTCGTTCGCGCGGGCGGCATCGAAGCCGGTGGACATCGCCGTGGCACTCGCCGACATCGGTGGTGACACCGGTGGCGCTGACGCGGGAGAAGGAAGGGGCGACGCATTCGATGCCATCTGGCTTGCTCTCGGACGATCGTTGACGTGTAATGACATTGACTGGTCTTGGTCTACTGGTAGACTGGTCGACCAGTTGTCGGATGACGTCATCGTAAAGGGAATGATCTGATTCCGACTAGCGGGTTAACCCTTGGTTTAACGTCGATCCTCTAGCGCGGCCGAGCGGTGGGCAGCCGGTGTGTCCTGAGCGAAGCCGCATCCTGTATCGTGGCGTCTGTGAATCTTCTGTCGAGAGCCGAAGCCGACATGTCGTCCAACGAGTCGTCCCTGCCTATGTCTACTTTTTCCGCCAGCGAGCCCTTGGGCACTGTTGCGAGCTTTGCACCGGTCACGCCGCCGCCGCGTCTGCGTCTGTCCGACATGGTCTACGAGCAACTTGAGACGATGGTCGTCGAAGGTCGGCTCGCACCAGGTTCGGCGCTGCCGTCCGAGCGGGATCTGGCGCAGCAGATGGGCGTGTCGCGCCCGTCGTTGCGTGAAGCGCTGTTGCGGCTGGAATCGCGCGGGCTGATCGTCGGTCGGGCAGGCGGGGGGTATCTCGTCGCCAACGCCAGTCAGCCGCTGCTCGCCGAGCCGCTCTCGCAATTGATGTCGCGTCACAGCAAGACCGTCGACGATGTGCTGGAAATGCGCGAAGTGCTCGAAGCCAAAGCCGTGGAACTGGCGGCCGAGCGCGCGACGCCGGAAGACATCGCTCGTCTCGCGCAGGCGCTCGAAGCGCTGGAAGCTGCCTATGCGGCCGGTCGTGACGGTCTGGACGGGGAGGGCGATGCGCGTGGTCAGTCGCTGCTTACCCGCGTCCCCGAGCTGGATGCGCATTTCCATCTGGCGCTGGCCGAGGCGACACACAACCTCGTGCTGGTGCATCTGATGCACGCGATCTTCGAACTGCTGCGTGGCTCTGTCGTCGACAATTACCGGGCCATCGTCGGTCACGGCGCCGATCTGGCGGAGCTGATCGATCAGCATCGGCGTATTTTCAATGCTGTGGCGTCACACGATGCCGGTAGCGCGCAACGTTCGCTGCGCGAACATCTCACCTTCATCCGCAACAATTCGGGTGACGTCGAGCCAGTCTGACCCCGATTTATCGCGTCGGCGGTGCCCTCGCCCGAGGGCAAATCCCACCCGCTAAAACCTCATCGTTTTCCCTGACCCTCTCCCGCGGCGACGCACGTCGCCCGGGGGCGGCTACGCCGACGTCCGGACGCGGCATGCCCCGCAATGGCGCGGTTTACCTCAGTTTCCGAGTTATGGAGCGCTTACGTCTGCCGCCGCTGCTCTCCGCCTCCCTCGCATGTCCGACACCGATATGCGGGCGCTTTCGGGTTGACAGTGGTCCGGCCATCGACTAATTTTGGAACCATAAAAAATACTTAATTCGATATATTGAATCTTGTATATCAGATTCAAAGTGTCGAACCGGCCCCGGCAGGACCTGTGAAATTTCCAGGTGGGCGTCGGCGCGGCACGGGATTCATCGGAGACATCAGTGAGTAAGTACGCATTTCCTTTCGGGCAGTCTTCGTGCGACGCTGAGTCCGCACCGGCTGCCCTGTCGTATCCGCCGTCAGTGGTCACGCAAGACATTCGTGCCCTGGGGTGTTCCTCATCTCCCTGCCGCCCGTTGCGGGCAGGCGATCTGGCGATCACGCGTCCGCGAGGCGCGCCCGCCTGAGTGATGGGACCTGGTCTGCGATGCGATCCGTGCGGTCCATCGCGACACGCCGACAGCGCAGGCCGGTCCGCACTCGAATTTGTTCACCAGTCACCCTTCGGCAGCCGGCAACTTGCCGGCGCGGACCCTGAAAAGTCTGCGTCGCCGCACCGAAGAGGGGACCGGAAGGGTCCTTTGGCACTTCCGAGAGTCAGTCAGCCGGGGCTTTAGCCCTGCGAGCCTGCCGCCAGGCAGTGCTCCACGATCAAGCGGCCAAGCATGAGCCGCACGCAACGCCAGGAGGCGTGCCGTCTGCGCGACATCCCCGATTTCTTTCGGGGCGCGTGACAGCACGCGATGACGGCGGGCACCGCACAACGAAAACGCGGGCCGTCGTCAATCGTCTGACAGGAACAGGAGGCAAGTCATGCAAGCAGCTGCGCAACCGGAGGAGAAGACCTCTTTTCTGGGAGGGCGCTGGTCACAACTGGTGATCGGCATCATCTGTATGGGCCTTGTGGCCAATTTGCAATATTCGTGGACGTTGTTCGTCGAACCGATGCAAGCGAAGCACAACTGGGGCATCGCGGCGATTCAGGTGGCGTTCTCGATCTTCATCGTGGTGGAAACGTGGCTGGTCCCGATCGAGGGCTGGCTGGTGGATCGCTTCGGGCCGCGTCCCGTGGTGGCTGGCGGCGCGGTCTGCGTCGGGCTGTCGTGGATCATGTACTCCTACGCCGAGTCGCTGACCGTGCTCTATACGGCGGCTGTCATCGCAGGTATCGGTGCAGGGTGCGTGTACGGCACCTGCGTGGGTAATGCCCTGAAGTGGTTCCCGGACAAGCGCGGTCTGGCTGCGGGTCTGACGGCGGCGGGCTTCGGTGCGGGCGCTGCCATCACTGTGATTCCGATCGCGAACATGATCAAGGCGTCGGGTTATGAGGCAGCGTTCTTCAACTTCGGGATTGTGCAAGGCGTGGCGATCTTCATCCTCGCACTGTTGCTGGTCAAGCCGCGTGCACCGAAGGGCGTGGTAGTGTCGCGCCGCAATCTGGCGACAAAGCAGGACTACACGTCGGGCCAGATGATTCGCACGCCGGTGTTCTGGGTGATCTACATCTGCTTCGTTGCGGTGGCTGCCGGTGGTCTGATGGCCACGGCGCAGATCGGTCCGATCGCGAAGGACTATGGCATTGCTTCGATGCCGATGACGCTGTTCGGTGCAACGCTGCCGCTGCTGACGATGACGCTGTCGATCGACAATCTGTGCAACGGCTTTACGCGTCCGCTGTGCGGCTTCGTCTCGGACAAGATCGGTCGTGAAAACGCCATGTTCATCATCTTCCTCGGGGAAGGTGTGGCGATGCTCGGTCTGATGCACTTCGGTCAGAACCCGTACATGTTCGTGTTCTTCGCGGCGATGACCTTCCTGTGCTGGGGCGAAATCTTCTCGATCTTCCCGGCGCTGTGTGCGGACACGTTTGGCAGCAAGAACGCCGCCTCGAACGCAGGCACGCTGTACACCGCCAAGGGCACGGCTGCGTTGCTGGTGCCGCTGGCTTCGGTGCTGGCTGTCGGCGGTCACTGGGATCGCGTGTTCATCGCTGCGGCGAGCATCAGTATCGTGGCGGCAGTGGGTGCGAAGTTCGTACTCGCCCCGATGCGCCGTCGCTGGATCGAATCCGAAAACAGCAACAGCGCAAAGGCATCGACGGGCCCGTCGGTGGCGATGGGTGCGCCTGCCAGCGAGTAAGGTCACAGCAGGCTGCTGTATCGGGTCTCAGCGGTATTGAAGAGACAGGAGAGCGGGGTGCCGGAAACGGTGCCCCGTTTTTTATTTGAGGGTCGTCGGCTTGTCGACGTTGTCGTTGAACGATAGGGACGCAGAAAACAAAAAAGCCCGTCAAAGACGGGCTTTTTGTGTTTTGGCTCCTCGACCTGGGCTCGAACCAGGGACCTACGGATTAACAGTCCGGCGCTCTACCAACTGAGCTATCGAGGATCAAACTTGGCAGTCGCACAACGCTGTAACGATGTGCCGACTAAAACAAAGGCCTCGCGGGAGCGAGGCCATCGCTTCGGTATTCTTGGCTCCCCGACCTGGGCTCGAACCAGGGACCTACGGATTAACAGTCCGGCGCTCTACCAACTGAGCTATCGGGGATCAAAAGAGAAAGCGATTATAGTGGCGGTTTTTACACACTGTCAACACTCCGGGCGCATTTTTTATGCGTCCGGGATGCGAATTCCGCCAGTCGCGCTCGTGGCTCAGCGTTCGAGCAGATGGAGCTTTTCCTTGACGTCCTTCCAGTCGTCCGCATCGGGGAGCGATGGCTTCGTCTTGGTGATGCTCGGCCAGCCCGGCGAGAGGTCGGCGTTGAGCTTGATGAATTCCTGCTGGTCGCCCGGCACGTCCTCTTCGGCATAAATGGCATTCACCGGGCACTCGGCCACGCAGACCGCGCAATCAATGCACTCGTCCGGATCGATGGACAGGAAGTTCGGGCCTTCGCGGAAGCAGTCCACGGGGCAAACGTCCACACAGTCGGTGAATTTACATTTGATGCAGCTTTCGGTGACAACGTGCGTCATGCCAACTCCAGAGTAGGGCGCAAAACGGCTTCGATCGGCCGTTAAAGCGCGTATTGTAACGCAGCCCGCCATTGCGGGTGCGAGAGCCGAACGGGCGTTGCCGTCGGACGTCGGACGCGTCTCGCAAGCCTCCTCCCGCCCCACCGCAAGACGAGCTGCCACCCCCACTCCGATCCGTTAGCGCATTTGGGATGATGTGATGCGTGACATCGCTTTGCGGTACGATGCCAGGTGTTCCTGTGCGCTGCCCGTCAACGAGTATTGCGCGCGTATGAAAGTACGCGCGAACGTTCGGCAGCGTTCGATGTTTTCTCGTGAGTGCTCCGCACGGAGCCTGTCGTCATGATCATCACGTCGCTGCTCGATACCGATCTCTACAAGTTCACGATGATGCAGGTCGTTCTGCATCACTTTCCTGCGGCTCAGGTCGAATACCGCTTCAAGTGCCGTACCGAAGGCGTCGACCTCACGCCCTACGTCGATGAAATCCGCGACGAAATTCGCTTGCTGTGCGGGCTTCGCTTCACAGAGTCGGAGCTGCGCTATCTCGGCGCGATGCGCTTCATCAAGAGCGATTTCATCGATTTCCTCGACCTGTTCCATCTGAACGAGAAGTACATCACGGTCACGCCGTCGCCCAAGGGCAACGGTGAGATCGATATCGAAATTCGCGGGCCCTGGCTTCACACGATTCTCTTCGAGATTCCCGTGCTCGCCATCGTCAACGAGGTCTATTTCCGCAATACGCAGCGCACGCCTGCGTATGAGGAAGGGCGTCAGCGTCTCAAGGACAAGATTTGCATGCTGGCGGAGCCGGCCGATTACCGTGATTGCAAAATCGCCGATTACGGGACGCGTCGCCGTTTCTCGAAAGAGTGGCACGAGGAAGTGATTCACACGTTGCGCGACGAACTCGGCGAGCAGTTCGCGGGCACGAGCAATGTGTACTACGCGTCGAAGCTTGGGCTCACCCCGCTGGGCACGATGGCGCACGAGTATCTTCAGGCGTGTCAGGCGCTGGGTCCGCGTCTGCGCGATTCGCAGATTTTCGGTTTCGAGACGTGGGCGAAGGAGTATCGCGGCGACCTCGGGATCGCGCTCTCCGATGTCTACGGCATGTCGGCCTTCCTGCGCGATTTCGACATGTACTTCTGCAAGCTTTTCGACGGCGCACGCCACGACTCGGGCGATCCGTTCGCGTGGGGCGAGCGTCTGCTGGAGCACTACGCGCAGAACCGCGTCGATGCGCATACCAAGACCATGATCTTCTCGGACGGTCTGGACATTCCGAAGGTGTTGCAGCTTTTCGAGCGCTTTCGCGACCGCTGCAAACTGGCTTTCGGCGTCGGGACGAACCTGACCAACGACCTCGGTTATCAGCCGCTGCAAATCGTCATCAAGATGGTGCGTTGCAACGGTCAGCCGGTGGCCAAGCTGTCGGACTCGCCAGGCAAGAATATGTGCGAGGACGATGCTTATCTGGCGTATCTGCGTCAGGTGTTCGAGATCGCACCGTTGCCGGAAAAGGCGAAGTGATCCGAAGGCGGGTGCAGACGATTCCGATAGTGCGCGAACGCCCGTCGCGCTGGCAGACCCAGCCGCTATAATTGCGCATCGCCCGCCAGACTTAGGTCCGGTGGCTTCGAGAGACGACACAGTGACGACGCCGGCCGCAGACCGGCGCGTCGGCTTCACAGGACAGCCCATGGATACCTCCGACGCCCGCAATCGCATCTTCGCCCGCATTCGCAACGCCCAGCATCGTTCCGATGCCGCCCGCGCGAACGAGCAGGCGGCGGCCGAGGACTATCTGGCGCGGCACCCGCAGGGACCGCGTCCGGCGATGTCCGGCGACATCATGGCGACGTTCATCGCCAAGGCCGAAGCGCTTTCGACGACGATTAACCGCGTTCCCGCCATGAGCGACGTGCCGGCGGCGGCCAGTACGTATTTGCAGGCGAACGGCCTGACCACCCGCGCGGTGGCGTGGCCGACGCTGCGCTCGCTCGATTGGGCGAGCGCCGGCTGCGAAGTGGAATTCCGCAAACCGCATGGCGACGATCTCGTCGGCATTACCGGATGCTTCTGCGCGATTGCCGAGACCGGTGCGCTGATGATGATGTCGGGACCGGAGACGTTTGCTTCGGCCACGCTCCTGCCCGAGACCCACATCGCCGTGGTGCCTGCATCGCGCGTCGTCGCCGGTCACGAAGACGGCTTTGCGCTGATGCGCAGCGAGCGAGGACAACTCTCGCGCGCGACCAATTTCATTGCGGGACCGTCGCGGACCGCCGATATCGAACAGACGCTGGTGCTGGGCGCGCATGGGCCCTACCGTGTCCATCTCATCATTGTCGACGGCGCTTAAGTAGCGCCGCGTCGCGCGGACGGTCGATCCGGCGCGCGACGCATCGACGTCGACTTTCTCACTCGCCCGCGTAGATGCGCGACGGCGAGGCGCAAGACTGCGGAAAGCGACCGAATGCCGAAGGCATCGGTCCTTTCGGGAAACACACATCATCGTTTTGGGATTTATCCCAAGGTCGTGCTGTTATGGGCACTCCGGCGCTGACGGCGACTCGTACGCAGTCGACCATCAATCACTAGGAACCAGAAACAATGCATAAGGGGATTTGGGGAGCACTGACCGCGACGGGGCTGGCATTGGCAAGCCCGGCGGCCTTCGCTGCCGGACCGGACGGCGCACAACTCGTCGCCTGGTGGGGCGTGCCGTTTGCCGGACTGCTGCTGTCGATTGCGCTCGGGCCGCTGCTTGCTCCCGCGTTCTGGCACCACCACTTCGGCAAGATCGCGGCGTTCTGGGGCGCAGCTTTCCTGCTGCCGTTCGCGCTGGTCTTCGGCGCCGGGGCGGCGTGGTACGGCGCCGTTCACGCGGTCGTCGGGGAGTACATTCCGTTCGTCGTGCTGCTCACGGCGTTGTTCACGACGGCCGGTGGCATTTGCGTGCACGGCAACTTGCGCGGCGGGCCGTGGCTCAATACCGGGCTGCTGACGCTGGGCACCGTGCTGGCGAGCATCATGGGCACGACCGGCGCGGCCATGCTGCTGATTCGTCCGCTGATTCGCGCGAACGACAACCGCAAACACAACGTTCACGTCGTCGTCTTCTTCATCTTCCTCGTGGCCAACGCGGGCGGTTCACTGACCCCGCTGGGCGATCCGCCGTTGTTCCTCGGTTTCCTGCAAGGGGTCGATTTCTTCTGGACGACGGCGCATATCTGGCCGGAGACGCTGTTCATCTGTGCCGTGCTGCTGGTGCTGTTCTTCATCATCGATGCTTACCATTTCCGTCAGAAGAGCGAGCGTCAGATCGACGAGCTGGATCCGACGCCGCACGCCGCGCCGCTGCGACTCGAAGGCAAACGTAACTTCATTCTGCTCGCAGCAGCTGTCGGTCTGGTGCTGATGAGCGGTATCTGGAAGCCGGGTGTCTCGTTCGACGTGTTCGGCACGCCGGTCGCCTTGCAGAATCTGGCGCGCGACGTCGGTTTGGTCGTGGTGACGCTGATCTCGTTGGCGATCACGCCGCGCACGGCGCGCGAAGGCAACGGCTTCAACTGGGAGCCGATGAAAGAGGTTGCCAAACTGTTCGCAGGCATCTTCCTGACGATCATCCCCGTGGTGGCGATTCTGCGTGCGGGCGAAGCCGGTGCACTGGGCTGGGTGATTCGTCTGGTGACGGGGCCGGGCGGGGCGCCGGACAACGTGATGTACTTCTGGGCGACGGGGTTGTTGTCGTCGTTCCTGGATAACGCGCCGACGTACCTTGTGTTCTTCAATACGGCGGGTGGCGATGCGGCGTCGCTGATGACGAGCGGTGCAGCCACGCTGGCGGCGATCTCGGCAGGCGCTGTGTTCATGGGCGCGAATACGTACATCGGGAATGCCCCGAACTTCATGGTGAAGGCCATTGCGGAGCAACGCGGCATTCGCATGCCGAGCTTCTTTGGCTATATGCTGTGGTCGGGCGCAATTCTGCTGCCGCTGTTCGTTGTGATGACCCTGATATTCTTCTGAGCCGCAATAGGCCCACGTCGCCACGCGGCCAACCTTTACGAGACAACTGGTGAAACCGAAGATCCTGGTAGCCCGCGCCATTTTTCCTGACGTGATCGAACGTCTGGCGCAGTACTTCGACGTCGAGCGGAATGATGCCGATACGGTGTTTTCGAGCGACGAATTGCGTGCGCGTCTGGCCGACAAGGCCGGTGCGATCACCACGGCGAGCGAGCGCATCGATGCGTCGGTGCTCGCCGGTGCGCCGAATCTGCGCGTGGTGGCCAACATGGCGGTGGGCTACAACAACTTCGATATCGAAGCGATGACGGCCGCAGGCGTCATGGCGACGAACACCCCCGATGTGCTCAACGAGACGACCGCCGATTTCGGCTGGGCATTGCTGATGGCGACGGCGCGTCGCGTGACCGAGTCCGAGCGCTGGTTGCGCGAGGGGCACTGGGACAAGTGGGCTTACGACATGTTCCTGGGCGCCGACGTGCATGGCAGCACGCTGGGCATCGTCGGCATGGGACGCATCGGTCAGGCGATCGCGCGTCGCGCCATGGGCTTCAATATGCGGGTGGTGTATCACAATCGCTCACGTCTCGATGCCGCGACGGAAGCGGCCTGCAAGGCGAGCTACGTCGACAAGGACACGCTGCTGCGCACGGCCGATCACGTCATTCTTGTCTTGCCGTATTCGAGCGCAACGCATCACACCGTCGGTGCCGCAGAGTTGGCGCTGATGAAGCCGACGGCCACGCTGGTGAATCTGGCGCGCGGCGGCATCGTCGACGATGCCGCGCTCGCTGCGGCGCTGGCGAATAAGCAGATCGCGGCTGCTGGCCTCGACGTGTTCGAGGGCGAACCGAAGGTGCATCCCGATTTGCTGAAGGTGTCGAACGTTGTGCTGACGCCGCACATCGCGAGCGCGTCAGCGGCGACACGCCGGGGTATGGCCAGTCTGGCAGCCGACAATCTGATCGCGGCGCTGGGTTTCGGGGCGGCCGCAGGCAAGCCGCCTTGCCTGCTCAATCCGGCGGCGCGCAAGTCATAAATGACGTCAGGCGACGTCAGGCGACGTCGGCAGTGACGTTGGCAGAATAGAGAAAGAATCAACGGGAGTCGCAACGCGATGGTCGAGATGGTGTTGGTAGCGCTGGCGGCGCTGAATTTGTTGGTGATGATCGCGATTGCGGTGAAGGTCTGGCAGCGTGGCGGCGACGCGTCGCTGCGCGCGACGCTCAATGACTCGCTCACCAATGTGCGTGACGATCTGCTGCACGCGGCGGACCGTAGCGAACGCGGGCTGCGTCAGGAGTTCGCCGAGACGGCGCGCGCCGGTCGCGGTGAGCAAAGCGCGCAAATGGCGCAGTTCCAGCAAACGCTGGCGGCGCAGATGACGAGCGTCGCCACGGTGCAGAACAATCAGATCGACGGCTTCGCCCAGCAACTCGCGAAGCTCACCGAGTCCAACGCCGCACAGCTGGAAGCCATTCGTCAGAGTCTGGTGCTCAACGGCCAGCAGATGCGCGAAGAGCAGACGTCGACGCTGCGTCGCTTCGGCGAAGCGCAGCATCAGCAATTGACGCAACTGTCCGAAGGTAACGAGCGGCGTCTGGCAGAGGTGCGTGCCACGCTTGAGCAGAAGCTCAAGGACATTGAGGTCAACAACGCGGCAAAGCTGGAAGAAATGCGTCGCACGGTCGACGAGAAGCTGCATGCCACACTCGAACAGCGTCTCGGCGAGTCGTTCAAGCTGGTGTCGGATCGTCTGGAGCAGGTGCATCGCGGACTCGGCGAAATGCAGACGCTCGCCGCAGGTGTGGGCGATCTCAAGCGTGTGCTGACCAACGTGAAGACGCGCGGTATCTGGGGCGAAGTGCAGTTGCAGGCGCTGCTCGAACAATTGCTCACGCCCGAGCAGTATGCGAAGAACGTGGCGACGCGTCCGGGCAGCACCGAGCGCGTGGAATTTGCGATTGCCTTGCCAGGGCAGAGCGGCGATAGCAACAAGCCGGTCTGGCTGCCGATCGATGCCAAGTTCCCGCGTGAGGATTACGAGCGCTTACTCGATGCGCAGGAGCGCGCCGATCCGGTCGCGGTTGAAGAGGCGTCGAAGGCGCTGGAAACGCGTATTCGACTGGAAGCGAAGACGATTGCAGACAAGTATCTGGCGCCGCCGCACACTACCGATTTCGCGCTGCTGTTCCTGCCGACGGAAGGTCTGTATGCGGAAGTGCTGCGACGTCCGGGATTGTCGGATCTGCTGCAACGCGAATATCGCGTGACGGTGGCGGGGCCGACGACGCTCACGGCGTTGCTCAACAGTCTTCAGATGGGATTCCGCACGCTGGCCATCGAACGACGTTCCAGCGAAGTCTGGCAAGTGCTGGGTGCGGTGAAGACGGAGTTCACCAAGTTCGGCGATGTGCTCGCCCGGACGAAGTCGCAGTTGGAGACCGTGACGCGCTCCATCGACAAGGCGGAAGTCCGTACCCGCGCGATGGCGCGTCAGCTCAAGGCCGTCGAAGCATTGCCCGGCGAGCAGGCTGTCGAACTGTTGGGCGTCGAGATGGAGCCGGACGAAGAGGACTGAGCGTTGGTCCGCCCGACGGTGTCGCCGTCGCGCCGCTTGGCCAAATGCAAAGCGCCCTGAATGTTCAGGGCGCTTTTTTTGTTCAGGACGCTTCAATATGCTTCAGGCCCTGGACGCTTTCCCGCCTTCGGCAAATTGCGTGAGGGCGTCGCCCGTCATGCGGACCACGCGCCAGTCGGGCAGGACCGTTGCGCCCTGCGCCTCGTAGAAGTCGATGGCCGGTTGATTCCAGTCGAGCACCGTCCATTCGAAACGTCCGCAATTGCGCTCGATGGCGATGCGCGCGAGCTGACGCAACACCGCCTGTCCCACGCCACGACCGCGCATCGTCGGCTGCACGTAGACGTCTTCCAGATACAGACCCCGGCGGGCGAGGAACGTCGAGAAGTTGTGGAAGTAGATCGCGTAGCCGACCGGCACGCCATCCCACTCGGCCATCAGGCATTCTGCTGCGGGCTTCGCACCGAACAGCGCCTCGTGCACGCTCTCGGGCGTTGCCTCGAAGATATCCAGCAACTTTTCGAAAACAGCCAGCTCTCGCATCAGGCCGTGAATAGCGCCGACATCGTCGGCAGTCGCAGCGCGCAGGGTCAGGGACATCGCTTAGTACTCTTCTTCCGGGGCGTCGCTCAGTGCGATCTCGATGCCGCCGAACTTCACCGCCACCCAGTTGTACAGGTGGCAGGCAATCCAGAGCAGCACGAAGCCGACGATGGCGTTGAGCACGAGCGCGGAAATGATCGCGAGGCCCGGCAGTTCGCCGTAACGGATGAACGCCGCCAGGAAGGCGAGCAGAACCAGCGGAATGCTGAAAGTGAGGTAGACCAGCACCAGCGCTTTGGCCGTTTGGCCGGGACTGATGTATGTGATCTGTTTTTTCGTTGTCATTGCCGTGTGCTTTCGGTTTGTGTGGTGCTGACATCGTCGAAGCGCCGACGTCAGCGATATTTCGTTATTGCGTTGCTTCGCTTTTTTTGGGGGTATTCGGATGCGCTTGTGCTGGAGTGAGTATCGGGATTGTTGTTACACCAGACCGTCGAATGGGATGACGTCGACCAGTTCTCCGGCGGCGACATCGCCACGTTCGGTGCCCAGCGTCACAAAACAGTTGGCTTCGCTCATGGTGCGCAAAATGCCCGCGCTTTGTGCGTCCGCGACGGTGACTTGCCAGCGGCCCTGAGCATCCGCAGCGAGAATGCCGCGCAGAAACTCGGTGCGCCCCGGACGCTTGGCGATGGCGGTGGCCGTCGGTACGGGCAGGCACGGCGTGACTTGCGGCTCTGCACCCATAAGAGCGAACAGGCCGTCGCGCACCAAATGGTAGAACGACGCCATCACGGCGGCAGGGTTGCCGGGCAAGCCGAACAGCAGGGCGCGCTTGCCCTCGCTCTCCAGTTCGCCGAAGGCAAACGGGCGGCCCGGGCGCATCGCCATCTTCCAGAACACGACATTGCCCAGACGCGTCATCATTTCGCGCGTGAAATCGGCTTCGCCAACGGATACGCCACCCGAGGTAATGACGGCGTCGGCCTCGCGACAGGCGGTGCGCAGGGTGTCTTCGATGGCCTGAGGGTCGTCGCGTACGACACCCAGATCCAGCACTTCGACGCCCAATCGTTGCAGCATGCCGAAGAGCGTGTAGCGATTGCTGTCGTACAGATTGCCTGGGGCGAGCGGTTCGCCTACCGAGCGGAGTTCGTCGCCGGTCGAGAAGAAGGCGACGCGGATGCGTCGGCGCACCGGGACTTCCGCAATGCCCAGCGACGCCAGCAAGCCAAGAGCCGCCGGTCGCAGTCGCTTGCCTGCATGCAGGGCGATATGGCCGGTGGCCAGATCTTCCCCGACATGACGCACGTGACGCCCGGGCGTGACGGCCGCTGCGTCGAAGGTGACGATTTCGGTGTCGCCTTCGCGTTGTACTTGTTCCTGGGGGATGACGGTGTCGCAACCGGCGGGCAGAAGCGCGCCGGTCATGATGCGCACGCATTCGCCATTGGCCGTCACACCGTCGAAGGGATGACCCGCAAACGAGCGGCCTGCGACACGCAGACGGACTTCGCCGCCGGTGGCCAGCGCGGTGCCCGCAAATGCATAGCCGTCCATCGCGGCGTTTTCGAAAGCGGGGACGTCGAGCGGCGATACGACGTCACGACCGAGCACGCGGCCCAGTGCGCTGCGTACGGCGATCTGCTCGATGGCGGATACGGGACTCGCGGTGCGCGCAATGATGGCGCGCGCCGCTTCGACCGTCATGTGGTTAGGGTCGTAGTCCGGCAAGCCGGCCAGGGCTTCGTCAAGTGTTGTCATCGGTATGGCGTCGTCATCCGGCACGTACCCGGCATGAATCCCGTAAAAGCGGTGGCGACGGATCGGGCTGCGTCGCCACCCGGCACTTCAGGGCGCGCGCGGCGAATCGGTAAGGAGGTCGTCCAGCGTGTTGACATTGTAAAACGGACGCTCGTCACCGAAGTGAACTTGTACTGCCTTGTGGCGTGACAGCCACGCTCGCACGCGGTGTTCCCCGGCCGCCAGCGTCGCCGCCAGATCGTCGGCCAGTGACCGGTGAAGAAGTGCGAATACCGGATGCGGCCCCTGCGCCGTTGCAGCATAGGCCGCCAGCGGGCGTGCGCTGGCGGGGGCACCGGGATCGGCTTTCGGCAGCGCGTTCAGCGCGGCGCTTAGCCGCTCGCCCAGATCGTCGGGAAGGTAGGGGGAGTCGCACGGCACGGTGAGGACATAGTCCGTACATGCCGCGCGCAGTCCGGCCAACATGCCCGCGAGCGGGCCGGCGAAATCCTGAACTTCGTCGCTTATTACACCGTCCGCGCCGTCCGCATCGCCGATGCCGAGGGCGGCCGCATAGGCATCGCGATTCCGATTGGCGCTGATGAGCAACGCGCCAACCTGCGGACGCAGACGAGCCAACGCATGCTCGACCAGCGGTCGTCCGGCGAAGGGCTGGAGGCCCTTGTCACGCCCGCCCATACGCTGAGCGCGCCCGCCCGCGAGGATCAATCCTGTGATGTCGCTGCGGCGGATGGGCGGGGTCTTCATGGATGGAAGATGGATGGCAGGGTCAGGAGCGGTTCAGGGCAATGACACGTCCAGCCGCATCGAACCAGACGGCACCGTCGCCGAGCATCACCCCTTGATCGCGAGCGAACATCAGGCGGGGCACGGCTGCGCCGATGGTCCGTACGTAACCATCGGTGAAGATCTCGTTATAGCGTGCAAGCAATGACTTCGGGTTCCGAAGAATGATCGTTTTGCCACGCAGCGACACATGCAACGGGTAACGGATCGATTGTGCGACGACATCGCGTCGGTCGTCGAGCACGCCCTTGCGGAACTGCGTCGCCGCGCGATTGATGGTCTCGTCGTCGTTCGCGCCGGCCACGCCGTACAGGTGGTCGATCTTTCCGCTCTGAATACTGGCAAGCGAAAGCTCGAACGGCACCGTGCGGCCGCTGCGCAGGTCTTTCCACTGGCCGGAAATCACTTCGCACGAAGACGATGCGCCGCGTTGACGATTGACGTCGTCCGCGGCGGCGAATTCGCCTTCGAAGGTGGCGCGCGGCATGCCGCCGGCGTCGAATTCGGTCAGATGCAGGCGCGACTTGTTCTCCAGCTTGCCGGTGAGTGTCGTGTCACCTTGCGAGGACGCATTGGCGTAACGGCCGTCGAGCTTGCCGCCGGAGGTCGAACGAAGCACCAGTCGCAGCGGATTGCGTTCACCGAGTTGGCCGGTGTACGTCAGGACATGGTTGGCAATGTTGCGATCGGACGGGTCGCAATCGGCGCGGGCGACAGCCGGTGCGAGGGCGGCGGCGAGCATCGTCAGGGCACTCAGGCCGATGGCGATGAGGCGCGACGGGAAGGGCGTGCGTGTGCGGCCTGTGTGTAGGGCGTCACGTGGAGCCACACTGGAAGAAGGAGGCGAGGAGTCTCGGGCGCAACCAGCGTCCGGGGCAACAGAAATCATGAGTCGAGAAGGAATTCGGTAAATCGAAAGCAGCGTCGAAAGCAGCGTCGAAAGCGGTGAGACGAACCGCACGGCGGGGCAGGTGGGCAGGCAAGCCCGCGCACTTATCCGCCGATGTAGGACATCTCCACTTTCGGTGGTGCGTCTTCAGGCAGGCCGGTGGCCGCCGTGCGCAAGGCTGAGTAGCGGTCGGTGCGCTTGTGCCAGATGTCGCCGATGACGGTCGAAATCTGCGCGTCGCTTGCGCCGTTACGCAGCAGCGTACGCAAGTCATGACCTGAGCTGGCGAACAGACACAGGTACAACTTGCCTTCCGTAGACAGACGGGCACGCGAACAAGTGCCGCAAAATGCACGGGTGACGGAGGAAATGACGCCGACTTCCCCGCCGCCGTCGCGATATTGCCAGCGCTGCGCGGTCTCACCCGCATAGTTGGCTTCGAGCGGTTCGACCGGCAGGGCGTCGTTGAGTCGGGCGATAACGTCGGCGGACGGCATGACTTCATCCATGCGCCAGCCGTTCGACGTGCCGACGTCCATGTATTCGATGAAGCGCAGCACCACACCGCTGCCATGGAAATGTCGCGCCATCGGCACGATTTCGGAGTCGTTGGTGCCGCGTTTGACGACCATGTTGACTTTGACCGGGCCGAGACCGACGTGCTGCGCCTCAGCAATGCCTTCGAGCACCTTGGCGACCGGAAAGTCGACGTCGTTCATCTGCCGGAAAATCGTGTCGTCGAGACTGTCGAGACTGACCGTGACACGGGTCAGTCCAGCGTCCTTGAGCGATTGCGCGCGACGCGCCAGCAACGAGCCGTTGGTCGTGAGCGTGATGTCGAGCGGTTTACCCGACGGCGTGCGCAGACGTGCCAGCATCTCGATAAGACGCTCGATGTGCTTGCGCAGCAGCGGCTCGCCGCCCGTCAGACGCAGCTTCTCCACGCCATGTTCGACGAACAGGCGCGCAGCGCGCTCGATCTCTTCGAAAGACAGCAGGGAGGATTGCGGCAGGAAGGCGTAGTCCTTGTCGAACACGTCCTTCGGCATGCAGTACACGCAGCGGAAGTTGCAACGGTCCGTCACCGAAATCCGCAGGTCGTGCAGCGGCCGTGCCAGCGCATCTTCGAGATGGCCGGTGGCAGCGCGCACTTGTGCGGGAACCTGCGGTGCATGCGTCGCATAACGCGCGTCGCTACGCAGATCGGTGAGTCGGATGATCGTTTCAGTCATGGTGGGGCCTTAGCTTGCGTCTCCATTCTAACGAATTGGCCTGATGGCCGCCGAAGTCGGCCCAATTCAGCCGATCTTAGCGATCGGGGCATCGGATATCGGTACCGGGGCCTTCGTTGTGAGACGTCAAACCTGTACTAAGGCAGAAGATACGGGCACGGCGAAACGGGCACAAGTCGGGACAACGCGGGGTTGCAAAGGACGTGAACGTCCCAAGAGCGCAACCATGAAAAAAGGAGGCCGAAGCCTCCTTTTCTGGCATCACGCGGATTTCAGGTCCGTCGGGCGGACGGTGCACCGTGAGGTGCATCCGCCCCGACGTCATATGAGATCGACGTCCCGCGCCGTCCGGTCACCCGGTCACTTGATTAAGCAGTGTGGTTCGTCGAGTGCGTTTCCACCTGCTCCATCGGACCGCTGTTGAGCGGCGTGGACGGGCGGCGTTCACGCGGCACGTGCGGTGCCGGTGCTGCCTGCGCAGCGGCTTCCTTGGCGGCACGGTGCTTGTCGGCGTCCGTATGGACCCAGACCAGACCCACGCTTTCCAGCGTCGATTCCAGCGCGCCGCGCTCCAGCGTCGGGGCCACCGCCACCGGGGCAGCCTTCTGCGTCACGACTTCCGTCACCGCAGCAGCGGCTTCCATCACGACCGGTGCCGCAGGGGCTGCCGGTGCAACGGGGGCCGGTGCGACTTCCACCGGCTTGGCGGTTTCGACCATCTGGACCGGTGCCGGGGGCGTCGATTGCGTCGGCGCTTGCGTCGTCGGTTGAGCCGATTCGGCGACCGGAGCCGGTGCGGCTTCTGCCGGAGCGCTCGACGCAGCTGCCGTGGCGGCAATCTCCGTCAGGGCTTCGGCCGGAACCGTCGGCTGAGCCGGGGCTGGCGTCGCGACCGGCAGCGGAGCGCTGACCGGCGGCACGATCGGTGCGGCAGCCACTTCAGCGGTCGGCAGCGGTGCGACGTTGACCGGTGCGACCGGTGCGATCGTCAGGGCTTGCGTGACAGGTTCCGAAATCGGCTCCGAAACCGACTGCGACGGCACTTCCGGCGTTGCGGCCGGGGCGGCTTCCGTCACCGTGGCGACAGGTGCCGGGGCTTCGACCGGCGCGGCGCGTACCGGCGTCGGTTCTGCGTGAGCCAGCGGTGCGGCCGGTGCCGGAATGGCCGGCGTCGTCGCACGGACCAGGGCATCGGTCGCCGCGTTCTCGGCGGATTCGTCCGTCAACACCGGTGCACGCGTGCCTTCGACTGCTTCCAGGGCTTCGCCTTCGACTTGCTCGCCGTCGGCGTTCAGTTGCGATTCACCGGCTTCGCGCTCACGACGGCCACCACGACGACCGCGACGACGGCTGCGGCGACGCTCTTCACCGCCTTGCTCGCCTTCTTCACCCGTTTGCGGCGCGCCTTCGACCTGAGCCGTCAGACGATCCTGATCCAGTTCTTCCTGCTCGGCGTTCAGCGGTGCTGCCGGGACTGCGCGTTGCGTCACGGCTTGCTGGCCTTCGGCCCCTTCAGCCTGACGACGATCACGACGCTCGCCACGTTCACGACGGCTGCCACGTTCGCGGCCTTCACGCGGCTCACGACCCTCCTCGGCACGCACGTCCTGAGCCGGTTGACGCTGGACGTCGTCGCGCTCGCGCTTGTCGCGGCCTTCCTGACGTTCCTGGCGTTCCTGGCGTTCATTACGGTCGCCACGTTCGTTGCGTTCATTGCGCTCACCACGGTCCGCACGTTCTGCGCGTTCCGGACGTGCGCCACGACCGTCACGGCCCTCACGGCCCTCACGCGCCGGCTGGCCGGCGTTGTCCTTGCCCGACTTGTTCTCGTCGCGGGCATTGCCACGGCGATTGCGGTTTTGCTGATGCGGACGCTCATGGCGCTCGCGCGGCGGACGTGCCGTCGGCTTGGTCGGCTCTTCGGCCTTGACCGGTGCGGGCGCGGCAGCGCCGATACCGAACAGACGCTTGATGAAACCGAAGAAACCACCGGTGGCCGGTGCGGCTGCGGCCGGTGCGGTCGCGGCGACAGGTTCCGGGCGCGGTTGTGCGGCCGGTGCCGGTTGCTCGGGCGTGATGCCCTTGACTGCGGCTTCCTGACGCGGACGCGCATCTTCTTTCTTCTTGCTGTAGCCGGCCGGATCTTCTTCCAGCGAGCGTGCAGCCTCTTCGGCGAGCGCGTAGCTGGCCTTCGGGGCATCCAGACGCGGATCGTCGAAGCGCAGGCGCTCCAGCTTGTAATGCGGCGTCTCGAGGTGCTTGTTCGGGATCAGCAGCACGCCAACCTTGAAGCGCGCTTCGATCTTATTGATTTCCTGACGCTTTTCGTTGAGCAGGAACGCCGAGACTTCGACCGGCACCTGGCAGTGGATCGCTGCCGTGTGCTCCTTCATTGCCTCTTCCTGGATGATGCGCAGGACTTGCAGTGCCGACGATTCGGCATCGCGGATGTGGCCGGTGCCGTTGCAGCGCGGGCAAGTCACGTGCGTGCCTTCCGACAGCGACGGACGCAGACGCTGACGCGACAGCTCCATCAAGCCGAAACGCGAGATCTTGCCCATCTGGACGCGTGCACGGTCGTGCTTGAGCGCATCCTTCACACGTTGTTCGACTTCACGCTGGCTCTTGGCCGACTCCATGTCGATGAAGTCGATCACGATCAGACCGCCGAGATCGCGCAGACGCAACTGGCGCGCGACTTCGTCGGCGGCTTCCAGGTTGGTGCGCAGGGCGGTTTCTTCGATATCGGCGCCCTTGGTCGCGCGCGCCGAGTTCACGTCGATGGAAACGAGCGCTTCGGTGTGATCGATCACGATCGCGCCGCCCGAGGGCAGCGGCACCTGACGCGAGTAAGCCGTCTCGATCTGATGTTCGATCTGGAAACGGGAGAACAGCGGCACGTCGTCGCGGTACTGCTTCACGCGGTTGAGGTGATCGGGCATGACCACCTGCATGAAGTTGCGTGCTTGTTCGGAGATTTCTTCCGTATCGATGAGGATTTCACCGATATCCGGCTGGAAATAGTCGCGGATGGCGCGGATGACCAGGCTCGATTCGAGATAGATCAGGGCCGAATCGCGCGGCAATTCGATGTTGTGGGACGCGCCTTCGATGGCGTGCCAGAGTTGCAGCAGGTAGTTCAGGTCCCACTGCAGTTCTTCGGCCGAGCGGCCGATACCTGCGGTGCGGGCGATGATGCTCATGCCTTCGGGCAGTTCGAGCTGGCCCATCGTCTCGCGCAGTTCCTGACGGTCTTCGCCTTCGATACGACGCGAAACACCACCGCCACGCGGGTTGTTAGGCATCAGCACCAGATAGCGGCCAGCCAGGGAAATGAACGTCGTGAGGGCTGCACCCTTGTTGCCGCGCTCTTCCTTTTCGACCTGAACGATGAGTTCCTGGCCTTCGGAGAGGGCGTCCTGAATGCGCGCATTGCGCACATCGGCACCTTCGCGGAAGTACGCGCGGGCGACTTCCTTGAACGGCAGGAAGCCGTGGCGGCCTTCGCCGTAGTTGACGAAGCAGGCTTCGAGGGAGGGTTCGATACGGGTGATGACACCCTTGTAGATATTGCCTTTACGCTGTTCGCGTCCGGCAGTCTCGATATCGATGTCGATGAGTTTTTGCCCATCGACGATTGCCACGCGCAGTTCTTCCTGCTGCGTGGCGTTAAACAACATGCGTTTCATGAAAACGACTCCCACCCGCCGCAGTTGCCAATGCGCAGTGCGTCGGGCACGTATCACTCGAGTTATCCAACACGCGAGGTTCGAGCCGGGAGTGGAAGAATTGCCGGGGGGTCCGGGCGATGAGGCCGACGGACGCTATGGCGCCAGGAATACGTTTTCGCGCTCACCCGGATCCGCCGGGCCGCCGGAAAACACCGGCTCGGCGCGGATCACTTCGGGCTTGCAGTCCATACCAATAGAAACTGGACGAGAAACTTCATCAGCGTTTTCTCGGGGCGCCTGCCGACACTTATTCTTCTTGTGACGGCGCCTCACTTCGACTTTTTGCGCGAACGATATTCACAAAGCGATCAGCTCGGACAATGCAGTCCGGGCTGATCGCCAAAAAATTCTATAACCACCAACTCTATCCGCGTCACACGCGCTCGACCGAAGCGGCCTATGGGCCCACTTCCTGCCGTCGCTGCGTGACGTGCGTGCGCTCGCTGCTCCAGGGTCACCGGACGAGCAGCCTGCCCGGGGTGCAAGTAAAATACCGTTTTGGGGTATGCACCGACAGAGGTGGGGATTTGGCATGATTCCCGCTACCGCCATCTCTGTCGGACAAATTATATTCATAATGAATGAGTTAGGCAAAAGTCGGCAGAAAATGGTTGCGCCGGCGTCCGCACCGCAGGTTCGTCTCGTCGAGGTTGACGATGGTTCGGCCGGTCAACGTATCGATAATTTCCTGTTGCGTGAGTGCAAAGGGGTACCGAAAAGCCACGTCTATCGCATTCTGCGTAGCGGGGAAGTCCGCGTAAACAAAGGGCGAGTAGACGCAGCCTATCGACTTGTCATCGGCGATATCGTCCGCATTCCGCCGGTCCGGATGGCCACGCCCGACCCCGAGGCAAAGGCCCATGTCCCGGCCGCCACCTTCCCCATCCTGTTCGAAGACGACTACCTCATGGCCATCGATAAGCCGGCCGGTGTGGCCGTGCACGGTGGCAGCGGGGTGTCGTTCGGGGTGATCGAGCAATTGCGTCAGGCGCTGCCGCAGCTGAAGTTCCTGGAGCTGGTGCATCGGCTGGATCGCGAGACGTCCGGCATTCTGTTGCTCGCGAAAAAGCGAGCGGCGCTGGTCGGCATGCATGAACAGATCCGTCACAACCGGATGGACAAGCGCTATCTCGCCTGCGTCACGGGCGAATGGCGAGACCCCAAACGCGCGGTCAAGGCACCGCTATATAAGTATGTCACCGCCGAGGGTGAGCGCCGGGTGCGGGTGCAGGAAGACGGGCAGGCATCACACACCGTATTCCGCATGGTGGAATCTTATCCGCCTTATACATTGCTCGAAGCGGAACTGAAAACGGGGCGCACCCATCAGATCCGGGTTCACCTGGCGCATTGCGGTACGCCCATTGTTGGCGACGACAAATATGGCGACTTCACGCTGAACAAGAATCTGGCGCGGCCCGGCGTTCGTCCCGGTATCAAGCGGATGTTCCTGCACGCTTATCGGCTGAAGTTCACGCACCCCGTGCTGGACACGCCGATTGCGTTGGAAGCGGCGTTGCCGCCAGAATGTGAGCAATTCCTGAATCAACTTCGAACCACCACCGCTGATGCCAAGCCCTGAATTTGACCTGGTCGTGTTCGACTGGGACGGGACGTTGATGGACTCGACGCCCACGATCACCCGCTGCATCCAGGCGGCTTGCCGGGACCTCGGGTTGCCGGTGCCGACGGACGAGTTGGCTAGCCACGTCATTGGCCTCGGGTTGCGCGACGCGCTGCAAATGGCCGTGCCCTCGCTCGACCCGTCGCACTATCCGCGTCTGTCCGAGCGCTATCGTTTTCACTATCTGATAGGTGATAAGGAGACGGTGCTGTTCCCGGGCGTTCGCGAACTGCTCGACGAATTGCGCTCACGAGGCCGTTTCCTCGCCGTGGCGACGGGGAAATCTCGGGTCGGACTGAACCGGGCGCTGGAATCCGCCGGTCTGATGCGGATGTTCGACGCGACCCGTTGCGCCGATGAGACATTTTCGAAGCCGCACCCGGCCATGCTGCAAGAGCTGACGCGCGAACTCGGTCAGGATCTGCGCCGTACCGTCATGATCGGCGACACCACACACGATTTGCAGATGGCGCGCAGTGCTGGCGCGGCGGGCGTGGGCGTGGCCTACGGTGGCGCGCATCCGCGCGATCAACTGGTTGCGCTCGAACCCGCATATTGTGCAGGCAGCGTAGCCGAGCTGCGCGACTGGTTGCTGGAGCGCGTGTGAGCGAAGCCGCACATCCCACGATGCCGCTGCCGATTTGTCCGGGCAATGCACTGGAAGACGGCGGGCTCGGGGTTCGCTTCGAGGTGCTCGTCGGCGGACGGCCCACGCCGGCTTTCGTGATTCGTTACGACGGCCGCGTCTACGGCTATCTCAATCAGTGCGCCCACGTGCCGATGGAGATGGACTGGTCCGAGGGACAGTTCTTCGAGACGGGCGGCTTATACTTGATGTGCGCAACGCACGGTGCGACGTACGAGCCCGATACCGGGCTTTGCGTTGGCGGGCCGTGCCGGGGCGGGGCATTGCAGCCGGTGCGCGTCGAGGAACAGCCTGCTGCATCGGGCGAGCCCGGCGCGCCGACGACCGTCGTCTGGTGGCCGGAGGCCGGTATCGCGGCGCCCGAAACGTCAACCTCCTGACAAAACATCCGCATCCGGTGCTAAGTTACTTCAAACGTTGCTGAGCGGTCCAATGTCTGTCTCGCCTGTCTCGTCTTTCACCCAAGTCTCTGGATAACGTATGGCCGACTCCCTGCCGCCCGATTCGCCGCGCTCCGAACCCGGTTTCACGCCACCTGGCGGGCGTTCGCCACAGGCGTCCGGTGCGGGTCGCGATCCCCATGAGGTCAAGCCGTGGGAGCGCGAAATGCTGGAAAAGGTCTTGATGGCTGGCATTCGCGAGCAACGTGCTGCGCGACGCTGGAAGATCTTCTTTCGTCTGCTGATCCTGGCGATCATTGCCTTTGCCGTGTGGTCGATCTTCGATTTCGACGGTGGCAGTACGACATCTGTCGGATCGACTGCGGGCAAGCACACTGCGCTCGTCACGCTGAACGGCGAAATTGCCGCTGACGGTCAGGCGAGCGCGCAGAAGATCAACGCGGCGCTGGAATCGGCGTTCGAAGACAAATCGGCTGCCGGCGTGATCCTGCGCATCAACAGTCCCGGCGGTAGTCCGGTGCAGGCGGGCATGATTTACGACGATATCGCTCGTTTGCGTGCCAAATATCCGAAGAAGCCGATTTATGTCGTGGTCGAGGAAATGTGCGCGTCCGGCGGCTATTACGTGGCGGCTGCCGCCGACAAGATTTACGTCGACAAGGCGAGCATCGTCGGTTCCATCGGCGTGTTGATGGACGGCTTCGGCTTCACCGGGTTGATGGACAAATTGGGCGTGGAGCGCCGTCTGCTGACTGCGGGCCGCAACAAGGGCTTCCTCGACCCGTTCTCGCCGCAGACCGATCAGCAGAAGACGTACGCGCTGGACATGCTCGAACAAGTGCACCAGCAGTTCATCACGGCGGTCAAGAAGGGACGTGGCGACCGTCTGAAGGAGGATCCTGATCTTTTCAGCGGTCTGTTCTGGACGGGGCAGCGCTCCGTCGAGCTAGGGTTGGCCGACGGCCTGGGTACGGTCGACTCCGTGGCGCGCGATGTGCTCAAGGCCCCCGATCTGGTCGACTACACCGTCAAGGAAAACCTGCCCGAACGTATGGCGCGACGCTTTGGCGCCGCAGTGGGCGCGGCAGCGATGAAGACGATGCTCATGGGCACCGCGGTGACGATGAAGTAATTGTTACGCTGCGCCGTCCATCGATAGACTGCGCAATGGTAAGAACGGAAAACCCCCACGGAAGCCGGACTTCCGTGGGGTTTTCTTGTTTACGTCCCGTTATTGCGCCAAAAACAGGAAAATCGCAGGCCGTTTATGCAGTTCGACGCTGGCTTGCGGCCATCCCTTGACCCGGTGCGTCACGATTTGCTCCGCATCCTGCGTGACATCGACGGCCACGCAAAGCAGCGTGGAGGCGTCGCAACTTTGCAGTAGGGCGTCGAGCATCGCTTTGTTGCGGTACGGGGTCTCGATGAAGATCTGCGTTTGCTTTTCCTTGCGTGAGCGCTGTTCGAGCTCACGCAGACGCTTGGTGCGCTCGCCCGCATCCGTCGGCAAATAGCCGTGAAAAGCGAAGCTTTGGCCGTTAAGTCCGCTGGCCATCAGGGCGAGGAGAATCGAGCTGGGGCCGACGAACGGCACCACCCGCACGCCTTTTTCATGGGCACGGCGCACCAGCAGCGCCCCCGGATCAGCGACCGCCGGGCAACCGGCCTCCGACACGAGGCCGCCATCTGCGCCCGCCAGAATGGGCGCGAGCAGCGCATCGACAGCCGCATCAGGCGTATTGACGTTCAGTTCGCGGATGTCGATTTCCTGAATCGGCGTGCTGACGCCCACCAGTTTCAGAAAGGCACGGGTACTCTTGGCCTGTTCGCCGACGAAGTACTTCAGCCCGGCGGTCACCGTGCGGACCTCTTCGGGCAACACGGACGGCAGCCCGCCTCGGGTGCTCGTGCCGAGCGTGTTGGGAATCAGATACAGCGTGCCGCTCATGCTGCGCTCCCCTGTGGTGCCACGCCGGGGCCGGGCAGGGCGATGCCGGCATGCATCAGCATGGTCGTGAGCGCAATCAGCGGGAGACCGATGAGCGCGGTGGGGTCGTCGTTTTCGATGGTTTCGAGCAGCATGATGCCGAGGCCTTCGGATTTGGCGCTGCCTGCGCAGTCATAGGGCGTTTCTGCTCGAAGGTAGGCGGCCAGGACGTTATCGGGCAGCTCGCGGAACTTCACTCGCGTTACGACGTCTTTGGCTTGGCTCTCGCCGTTGCGGGCGTCGTAGACGCACAGGGCGGAGTGGAACTCGACCACCTTGCCGCGCATGTCACGCAGTTGCGTCATGGCGTTCTCGAAATTGCCGGGTTTGCCGATCTGGCGGCCTTCGAAGGTGGCGACCTGATCGGAGCCGATGATGACGGCGTCAGGGTGGCGGGCAGCGACGGCCTGTGCCTTCTGGCGGGCCAGCCGCAGCGAGGCGTCGTGCGGTGTTTCGCCAGCGGCGGGCGTTTCGTCGATGTCCGGGACGTCGACCGAGAACGGCAAGCGCAGGCGCTCGAGCAGTTCGCGGCGATAGCGTGATCCGGAGGCCAGGATCAGCGATGGCAGGGGCTGTGCGGTCATCGGGTTTAAGTGTTTGACGAGAAACGAAAAACTATTTAGAATTCACGGCTTTTGCAATCTGGCGCTCGGTCTCGCCAGCCTGCGCGACACCGGTTCAAACGTCTGAAAGTGGCGTCGAATCAGGGCGCTGCGGGTGGCAGGGGACATGAATGCGGTCAGATGCGCCAAGGCAAGGATGAGCGTGATGAACGAATATATCGTCGATCTGTTCGAATTCGCGCGTACCGGCCGGGTGGCGGAAGGTGACGTGCAGCTTGCGGCATTGCCGCGCATGGTAACCGAAGTGCCAGCCGAAGTCTCGGCATCGGGGCGGGCTGAGGGCGTGTTCCACTGGCGTGCGCAAGGGGCGGAGAAGCCCGTGCTGCGCGCGGATGGTAAGCCCACCGTGAAGCAGTTTTTGACGCTCACGGTCGAAGGCCCGATGTGGCTCGAATGCCAACGTTGCCTCACGCCTTATGAGGAGTCGCTCGACTCGGAAACGACGTTCGAGATCGTGACTGACGAAGCCGCTGCGGAAGCGCGTCCTCTCGATGAAGACGAACTCGAAGCGCTGGTCGGCTCCAAACATTTCGATTTGCGCGAGCTGATCGAAGAAGAATTGCTGTTGGCTTTGCCTATCGTCCCGAAACATGAGGTTTGTCCGAGTGTTCACGATAGTCTGGCTACCGGAAGCGACGGGTTGGCAGCGCCGGCTCCGGAGCCCGAAGAAGAGGATAAGCCGTCTCCGTTCGCGGCGCTGGCAGCGCTCAAGCGCTCGCCGGACAAGGACGGAAAGTAATGTGCGGCCGGATTTCCGGCTCACCAAAGTACATGTTTGCGTTAGTCGCACAGGTCGGGCCGACAGGCCGACACCGTAGGGCGGCGCTCGAACTGTGTTAAAATTTCGCGATATTTTGAGGAGTTATCATGGCCGTTCAACAGAACAAGAAGTCGCCGTCGAAGCGCGGCATGCACCGTTCGCACGATTTCCTGACCGCACCGTCGACCGCCGTCGAACCGACGTCGGGTGAGACGCACCTGCGTCACCACATCTCGCCGAACGGTTTCTACCGTGGTCGCAAGGTCATCAAGACCAAGAACGACTAATAATTCGGCCCTCAAGGCGATACGCGCCCATCATGGCGCTGTTTGATCGTCCGATGTGGCAAAAGCGGCACTCATCCTGCCGCTTTTTTTGTTACCTGTACCGCAAGCCAATCACGTCGACATGACAGTCACCCTGACGATCGATTGTATGGGCGGAGACCACGGCCCATCGGTGACGGTGCCGGCTTCGGTTCGCTTCGTGCAATCCACCGACGATGTCGAACTTGTGCTGGTCGGGCAGCAGGAGATCATCAACGCGCAGCTCGCGAAGCTGCGTGTGACGGATCACCCGCGCCTGTCCGTCGTCAATGCGAGTGAAGTCGTCGCCATGGACGACTCGGTCGAGACCGCGCTGCGCAAGAAGAAAGACTCTTCGATGCGCGTGGCGCTCAATCTGGTCAAGGAAGCGCGCGCGCAGGCCTGCGTGTCCGCCGGGAATACCGGTGCGCTGATGGCCGTCTCGCGTTACGTCCTCAAGACGCTACCCGGTATCGAGCGCCCGGCAATTGCCACGGTGCTGCCAAACGAGAAGGGTGGCTACACGACGATGCTCGATCTGGGCGCCAACGTCGACTGCGAACCGACTCACCTGCTGCAATTCGCCGAGATGGGCCACGCGCTTGTCGCAGCGGTCGATGGGAAGGAACGTCCGTCGATCGGCCTGCTCAACATTGGCGAAGAAGTCATCAAAGGCAACGACGTCATCAAGCAGGCGGGCGAGCTGCTGCGCGGCTCCACGCTGAATTTCTACGGCAACGTGGAAGGCAACGACATTTATCGCGGTACGACGGATATCGTCGTCTGCGATGGTTTCGTCGGCAACGTTGCACTCAAAACTTCCGAGGGCCTGGCACAGATGCTCGGCGAAATGATCCGCGAAGAGTTCACCCGTACGTGGTGGACGAAGGTGATTGCCGTCATCGCATTGCCGATTCTCACTCGCTTCAAGAACCGCGTCGACCATCGCCGTTACAACGGTGCTGCGTTGCTCGGGTTGCGTGCGCTCGTCATCAAGAGCCACGGTTCCGCCGATGCCTACTCGTTTGAATGGGCCATCAAACGCGGCTATGATGCAGTTCGCAACGGTGTGCTTGACCGTCTGTCGCATGCCATGCAAGAGAATCAGACCCAGCTCCAGGACAACAAGCCGGCGAGCGCCATTCCGGCGCTCTGAAGCCGGTCCCGCCCCGGTGCGCTAACCGACCATAAGATGACCCAGTCCGCGATTTATTCCCGTGTCGTCGGCACCGGCAGCTACCTGCCGGCACGACGCGTGACCAATCAGCAGTTGGCAGACGAGCTTGCCACCCGAGGCATCGAGACGAGCGACGAGTGGATCGTCGCCCGTACCGGCATTCAGGCGCGCCATTTCGCCGCGCCCGACCAGACGAGCAGCGATATGGCGGTGGAAGCCGCCAAGCGCGCACTCGACATGGCGGGATTGAGCGCCGACCAGATCGACCTGATCATGGTGGCCACGTCCACACCCGATTTCGTGTTCCCGAGTACGGCTTGCCTCGTGCAGAACAAGCTCGGCATCACCAACGGTTGCGCCGCGTTCGACATTCAGGCTGTGTGCTCGGGCTTCGCCTACGCGATGGCGACGGCCGACAACTTCATTCGCTCGGGTGCCTACCGCAACGTGCTGGTGATCGGTGCGGAAACGTTCTCGCGCATTCTCGATTTCAACGACCGTACGACGTGCGTGCTGTTTGGCGACGGCGCCGGTGCGGTCGTGCTGCAAGCGTCCAGCGAGCCGGGCATTCTGTCGAGCGCGCTGCACGCTGACGGCAGTCACTCGAACATCCTCTGTGTGCCGGGCAATGTGAGCGGTGGCGCGGTGCAGGGTGAGGCGTTCCTTTATATGGATGGTCAGGCGGTGTTCAAGCTGGCCGTCAAGGTACTCGAAAAGGTGGCTCACGAGGCTCTCGAGAAGGCTGGGCTGGAAGCGTCGGCGATCGACTGGCTGATTCCGCATCAGGCCAATCTGCGCATCATGACGAGCACCGCCCGCAAGCTGGGTGCCGAAGCGAAAATGGTCGTGACCGTCGACCAGCACGGCAATACTTCCGCGGCATCGATTCCGCTCGCACTCGACGTCGCGGTTCGCGACGGTCGTATCAAAGCTGGCCAGAACGTCATGATCGAAGGCGTGGGTGGTGGCTTTACGTGGGGCGCGGTGCTTTTCCGCATGTGAACGTCCCGGCGCCGGAGCACCACGCGAACCTGCCGCACGTTGTGAAGTGTGGTGTAAGCGAAACGCGTGAGAAGGCTCTCTTGCGTGTCGTTGCGGCGCGCTAAGATGCGCCGCCATGTTTCTGAATCTGACTGTAAAACCAGCCGCTATGACATTCGCTTTCGTTTTCCCGGGACAAGGATCCCAATCGGTGGGCATGCTCGACGCATTCGCGGACAACGCCGTCGTGCGCGAAACGCTTGCCGAAGCTTCGGACGCCCTCGGGCAGGATATCGCCAAGCTGATCGCCGCTGGCCCCGCCGAAGAACTGAACCTCACGACCAACACACAGCCGGTGATGCTCACCGCCGCCTACGCGATGTACCGCGCGTGGCTGGCTGACGGTGGCGCAACGCCGGCTTTCGTCGCTGGCCACAGCCTGGGTGAGTACACGGCGTTGGTGGCCGCTGGCGTCATCGCATTCAAGGACGCCGTGCCGCTCGTGCGTTTCCGCGCGCAAGCCATGCAGGAAGCCGTGCCGGTCGGTCAGGGCGGCATGGCGGCGATTCTCGGTCTGGACGACGACACCGTTCGCACCGTCTGCGCTGAAGCGTCGGCGGCGGGCGTGGTCGAGGCCGTCAACTTCAACGCCCCGGCGCAAGTCGTGATCGCCGGTGCTAAGGCGGGCGTCGAGAAGGCCTGCGAGCTGGCTAAGGCTGCGGGTGCCAAGCGCGCGCTCGTGCTGCCGGTGTCCGCACCGTTCCATTCGTCGCTGCTCAAGCCTGCGTCGGATCGTCTGCGCGAGTATCTGGCGAGCGTGACGTTTAACGCGCCGCAGGTCCCGCTCGTCAATAACGTGGATGTGGCGGTCGAAACCGACGTGGCTCGCATCAAGGACGCGCTGGTGCGTCAGGCGGCCGCCCCGGTGCGCTGGGTCGAATCGGTGAAGTGGCTCGCCGCGCAAGGCGTGACGCAAGTGGTCGAGTGCGGTCCGGGCAAGGTGCTGACCGGCCTGACCAAGCGCATCGACGGCAATCTCACGGGTTTGGCAATCACCGATCCGGCCTCGCTGGCCGACGTGCGCGCCCAACTCTCGTAAGCCATAGGCAAGGGTAATTCTTTCATGAGCAAGCAACTCGAAAACCTCGTGGCGCTGGTGACCGGCGCCTCGCGCGGCATCGGTCGTGCCATCGCCCTCGAACTGGCTCGCCAGGGTGCGATGGTCGTGGGTACCGCCACCAGCGAAGCCGGAGCGCAAGGCATCGATGCGTATTTCGCAGAAGCCGGTGTCGCGGGCAAGGGCATTGTCCTGAATGTGACCGACGCCGAAGGCGTGGCCGCAGCGCTGGACGACATCCTCAAGCAACATGGCAAACTCGACATCCTCGTCAATAACGCCGGTATCACCCGCGATAACCTTGCGATGCGTATGAAGGACGACGAGTGGGATGATGTGATCGACACGAACCTCAAGGCGATCTTCCGTCTGTCGCGCGCTGTCATTAAGCCGATGATGAAGGCGCGTAGCGGCCGGATCATCAATGTGACGTCGGTCGTCGGTTCCGCAGGCAACCCGGGGCAGGCCAACTACGCTGCCGCGAAGGCGGGCGTGTCGGGCATGTCGCGCTCGTTGGCCGCTGAGATCGGCAGCCGAAACATCACGGTCAACTGTGTGGCCCCCGGTTTTATCGACACCGATATGACCAAGGCGCTGGGTGAAGCACAGCACGAAGCGCTCAAGGCACGCATTCCGCTGGGCCGTCTGGGCGCGCCGGAAGATATCGCCAATGCGGTGGCGTTCCTCGCGTCTCCGCAGGCAGGTTACATCACCGGCACTACGCTTCACGTGAACGGCGGCATGTTCATGAATTAAGGAAGATGTGCGCAAATTGCGGTGAGATTGCATGATTTTGCGCGACATTGAACATTATTTGGCGCATGCTAACTTTGCTTGGCAAACCTGTTAAAATGCGCGCACTTGTCTGAACTAACTACCCCGGAGGGTTTGAATGGATAACATTGAGCAACGCGTCAAGAAGATCGTCGCCGAACAACTTGGCGTCGCGGAAGCCGACATTAAGAACGAATCCAGCTTCGTGAACGATCTCGGCGCTGACTCGCTCGATACGGTTGAGCTGGTGATGGCCCTGGAAGAAGAGTTCGAGATCGAGATCCCGGACGAAGAAGCAGAAAAGATCACCACCGTGCAACAAGCTATCGATTTCGCCTCGTCGCAGAAGAAGGCGTAATTCGTACGGATAGCCTGATTGGCCGGGATGCCGACCGGCTCCTGGCGTCGGGCGTGCCTGTCAGCCGCAGGGAGCGCAGGGTCGGACCTTGTCGCCTCTGTGGCTTTTGTTTTGTATGACCCAGCAGAAGAAGGGGAGTATCGTGAGTCGTCGTCGCGTCGTCATTACCGGTCTGGGCCTGATCTCGCCGGTCGGCAACACTGTTGCCGAAGGTTGGGAGAATCTGGTCGCGGGCCGTTCGGGCATCGCCAACATCACGAAGTTCGATGCGAGCGAGTTCAAAGTTCGCTTCGCAGGCGAAGTCAAAAACTTCGAGACAGAGAAGTATCTGTCGGCCAAGGAAGCTCGCCGTATGGATACGTTTATCCATTTCGGTCTGGCAGCCGGCATTCAGGCGTTTGAGGATAGCGGCCTGCAAATCACCGCAGAGAACGCAGAGCGCGTGGGCGTGCTGGTTGGCTCCGGGATCGGTGGTCTGCCGATGATCGAGGATACGCATGACGATCTGATCAAGGGCGGTCCGCGCAAGATTTCTCCCTTCTTCGTGCCGGGCTCGATCATCAACATGATCTCCGGCCACCTGTCGATCAAGTACGGCCTGAAGGGCCCGAACCTTGCCATCGTCACGGCTTGCACGACCGGTCTGCACTGTATCGGTCAGGCCGCTCGCATGATTCAGTATGGCGACGCGGATGCCGTGCTCGCCGGCGGGGCCGAATCGACGGTGTCGCCGCTGGGTATCGGCGGTTTCGCTGCGATGACCGCACTGTCCACGCGTAACGACGACCCGGCGACGGCCAGCCGTCCGTGGGACAAGGATCGCGACGGCTTCGTGCTGGGCGAAGGCGCTGGCGTGATGATGGTCGAAGAGTACGAGCACGCCAAGGCGCGCGGCGCCAAGATCTACGCCGAACTCACAGGCTTCGGCATGAGCGCCGACGCGTATCACATGACCGCACCGTGTGAAGACGGCGACGGCGCGCTGCGTGCCATGACGAACGCGTTGCGCGACGCTGGCCTGAACGCCGACACGGTGAACTACGTGAATGCGCATGGCACGTCGACGCCGTTGGGCGATATCGCGGAGACGGTCGCGGTCAAGCGCCTGATGGGCGATGCGGCCAAGAACGTGGTGATGAATTCGACCAAGTCGATGACCGGCCACTTGTTGGGCGGTGCAGGCGGCCTGGAGTCGGTGTTCACCGTGTTGGCCGTTCATCACCAGAAGTCGCCGCCGACGATCAACATCTTCAATCAGGATCCGGCTTGCGACCTCGACTACTGCGCAAATACGGCCCGTGACATGAAAATTGATGTCGCGTTGAAGAACTCTTTCGGATTTGGCGGGACTAACGGCACGCTGGTCTTCCAGCGAGTCTAAGTTCGCGGGACGCCCCGCAGGCGTCCCGTCCCGCTGACCCACGCTCCGGTGAGTGTGCCCGGGCGTGCGGCGTCAAAGACACTTCCAGCCGTGGTGGTCAGTGCTGCCACGGTGCAATTGGGCCCGTTCGGGCCCGGCAGCCAGAGAAAATACGGATCCATATCAGGTGAGTGAACGAGAAATCGACCAGGCGCTCGTCGAGCGCGTGCAGAAAGGCGACAAAGCCGCCTTCGAGCTGTTGGTCGCGAAATATCACCGCAAGATCATCCGCCTCGTATCGCGGCTCGTGCGCGACGCCGCCGAGGTCGAGGATGTGACGCAGGAGGCCTTTATCAAGGCCTACCGCGCCTTGCCGCAGTTTCGCGGCGAGTCGGCGTTCTATACCTGGTTGTATCGTATTGCTGTCAACACGGCGAAAAACCACCTGGCGACCCAGGGACGTCGTGCACCGACTTCGACTGAAGCGAACGCTGAAGAAGCTGAAACTTTTGCCGAGGCCGATCAACTAAGGGATATCAACACGCCTGAGTCGATGCTGATGAGCAAGCAGATTGCTCAAACGGTCAACACAGCGATGGAGGCTTTGCCCGATGAACTTCGAACGGCAATTACCCTGCGAGAAATCGAAGGGTTGAGCTACGAAGAGATCGCCGAAGCCATGGGGTGCCCGATCGGAACGGTCCGTTCGCGAATTTTCCGGGCGCGTGAAGCGATTGCCAGCCGGCTCAGGCCGCTGCTGGACACGCCTGACGGTAAGCGCTGGTGAGCGCGCCGCCGGGAAAGTTATTTTCGTTGGGGGATATCATGGGATCAGCGACGGTACAAACGCAGCGGGGGCTGCAAGCCGAGCGGATTTCCGCGTTGATGGACGGGGAATTCGATCCGGACGAACTGGCCGCCCTGCTGGACGAGGCTGACACCTCGGGCCGGCCTCTGTGGGACGACTACCATCTGATCGGGGACGCACTGCGTTCCGATGAACTGACGCTGCCGCGTTCGGAGTCTGCCTTTATGGCCTCCTTCGCTGCACGCCTCGAAGCCGAGCCGCACCTGCTCGCGCCAGCCGCACTGGCCGATGCTCAGGCAGCGACAGCTGCGGGTGCAAAAGCCACCGGCTCGCGTGTCACGCGAATCAATCCTTTCCTGCGCGTTCGCCGCGTCCTGCCGACGGCCGCCGCCGCCGCTGCAGTCGCTGCACTGTCGTGGGTCGTGGTGCCGCGTCTGCAGGATCATCCGGCAGGTGGTTCGCAACCGCAGGTGCTCGCCCAGACCGCAGCGCCGGTCGCCAGCGGTTCCAGCCTCACGCGTGTGGCGCTGTCGCAGCAGCCGCAAGCCGCTGTGGCCGCCAATGGTGCGGGTGCGCCGAACGATGTGATCGTGCTGCGCGACGCGCGTCTCGACCAATATCTTGCGGCTCACCAGCAATACGCGCCGGCCCCGATCGGTCAGAGCGTTTCCCCTTACATGCGAGCCTCGGCGCAAGCGGACGAATAAATGCAGCGCCTGAGTATCGAATCCTTGCCGCGTGCGCCCTTCGGGCGCACTTTCTTCTTGTTTGCATTCCTGCTGGCGAGCACCCTGCAAACGCAGGCGTGGGCGCAGGCTTCCGCGTCCACCGACCCGCTGGTCGAGAAGCGCGAAGTCAGTGCGTGGCTCAACAAGATCCACCGAGCGGCGCAAACGCAAAACTACATCGGCACCTTCGTGTATCAGCGTGGCTCGACCATGCGTTCGTCGAAGATCAGTCACTTCGCCGAGAAAGGTAACGAGTACGAAGAACTGGAGACGCTCGACGGACGTCAGCGCCGCATTCTTCGTCAGAACGAAGACGTCTACACGCTGATTCCCGAGCAGAAGACCGTCTTCCAGGAAAAGCGCGAGAGCAAGGATTCGTTCCCCGCATTGCTTGCGACGCCCAATCGCGACGTGCTCGACTACTACGCGCCGAAACTGCTGCCGAACGAACGGATGGCGGGCTTCGACTGCATGGTGATCGAGCTCACGCCGAAGGACGATTACCGTTTCGGTTATCGCTTGTGGGCCGATCGCAATACGGGCTTGTTGCTGCGTGCGCAGACGCTCGATGCCGAAGGTCACCTGCTGGAGCAGGCGGCGTTCTCGCAAATCTCTATCGGTGTGCCGAGCGAGAAGGCGCGAATCGTTCACGCGATTCAGGCGACGCACGGCTGGCATGTCGTGAAGCCGCAGATTGCGACGACGCGTCTGTCGGACGCGGGCTGGAGCATCGACGTCGACAAGAAGGTGCCGGGATTCAAGGCCGTGCGGGAAGTGCGTCGCACGATGCGCTCGACGGCTGACGGCAAACCGCTGGAAGTCCAGCAGGTGGTATATTCCGACGGCATGGCCGGACTTTCGGTGTTTATCGAGCCGGCCACGCGTGAGCGCAAGGAAGGCCACGGTAGCGCCGGAGCGACGAACATCCTCATCAAGCGCTATGGCGACTTCTGGCTGACCTTGCTCGGCGAAGTGCCGCAGGCCACCCTGCAACAGTTCGCATCCAGCATCGAGTACAAACAGCCGGCGAAGTGACCGGCTGTCGGGTGGGCCGCAACCGGTAACGGTGCGGTCCGGGCAGCGAGGCAGACGTGACGCGACGCAGCGTCGGGTGCCGGACTGCCCTCAGGGATTCCGAGACTTTCGCGCACCACGATCTTCCAATGAAGAAGACTCTCCTGCTTCGTGTCATCCTCGGCGGCGCCATTGCCGCCCAATTGGCGGGAGCCCCCGCCGCCTTTGCTGCGCCGGCCTCGGCACCGAGCGGCGGATCGACGACGTCGAACGCACCGCTTGTCAGCAACCTTCCCGATTTCACTCAGCTCGTCGATCGCGTCGGCCCCGCCGTCGTGAACATTCGGACGACCGAGCGCGTTAGCCGCAATCAGCGTGGCTTGCCGCCCGGTATGGACGACGACATGGCCGAGCTGTTCCGCCGCTTCTTCGGCGTGCCCATGCCTCAGCAGCCGGGCCCGAAGGGCGGCACGCCGAAGCGTGGCCAGCCCCAGCCGGACGAAGAGCAGAACAGCGGCGTGGGTTCGGGCTTCATTGTCTCGAACGACGGCTACATTCTGACGAACGCGCACGTGGTCGACGGCGCGGACAGTATCTACGTCACCCTGACCGACAAGCGCGAGTTCAAGGCGAAACTGGTCGGCGCGGACAAGCGTACCGATGTCGCGGTGGTCAAGGTGGAAGCGAAGGATCTGCCGACGGTGCCTGTCGGCGACTCGAACAAGCTGCGCGTGGGCGAGTGGGTGGTGGCGATCGGATCGCCATTCGGTCTCGAAAATACGGTAACGGCGGGCATCGTGTCGGCTAAGGGCCGTGACACGGGCGATTACCTGCCGTTCATCCAGACGGATGTGGCCGTGAACCCGGGCAACTCCGGCGGCCCGCTCATCAATATGCGTGGCGAGGTCGTGGGCATCAACTCAATGATCTACAGCCAGACCGGCGGTTTCATGGGCATTTCGTTCGCGATTCCGATCGACGAAGTGATGCGCGTGGTCGATCAGCTCAAGAAGACGGGCAAGGTCGTGCGCGGCCGTATCGGCGTGGCGATCAGCGAAGTGAGCAAGGACGTGGCCGATTCGCTGGGCTTGCCGCGTGCTCAGGGTGCACTGGTGCGCAGCATCGAGCCGGGTAGCCCTGCCGAGAAGGCGGGCGTGCAGCCGGGTGACATCATCATGAAGTTCGAAGGCCGTCCGGTCGATCACGCAACGGACCTGCCGCGCATGGTCGGCGAGACCAAGCCGGGTTCGAG
This sequence comes from Pandoraea commovens, assembly GCF_024704525.1. Classification (NCBI taxonomy): domain Bacteria; kingdom Pseudomonadati; phylum Pseudomonadota; class Betaproteobacteria; order Burkholderiales; family Burkholderiaceae; genus Pandoraea; species Pandoraea commovens. The sequence continues at coordinate 4,957,226 of NZ_CP102780.1, read as the reverse complement.
CGCAACGCTGCAAGTTCTGCGCAAGGGCAAGAATCAGGATCTGAAGATCACGATTGCCGAGGCGGATACCGATACGCCCAAGGCATCGAAGGCCCAGGGCGGCAGTGCCGAAGCGCCGCATCCGAACGCGTTGGGTCTGGTCGTCTCCGATTTGACCGAAGCGCAGAAGAAGGATTTGAAGCTGCGTGGCGGCGTGCAGGTCGAACTGGCGGAAGGCCCGGCGGGCCGTGCGGGGCTCCAGCAGGGTGACATCATTCTGCGCGTGGGCGACGCCGATATCGCCAACGCCAAGCAGTTCGAGGACGTGGTGAAGGCGCTCGATCCGAAGCGTCTGGTGCCGATCCTGGTGCGCCGTGGCGATGCAACGCAGTTCGTGCCGCTGCGCCCGCGTGCGCCGGGCAACAAGTAATCCAGCCCATGACCGCGCCGGCGCTCACGCTCTATGGCCGCAAGTGGTGTCATCTGTGCGATGACATGCTTGCGGCGCTCGAAGCGATGCGTCCGGCGTGGGATTTCTCGGTCACGGTGATCGACGTCGACAGCGATCCGGTGCTCGAAGCGAAGTACGACGAGATCGTGCCGGTGCTTGCTCTGGGCGAGCGTGAGCTGTGCCGGTATCGTTTCGACGTCGACGCTGTCGCCACTGTTTTTCCCCGGGGCTGACGCTTCGTCCGGCCCGGATGCCCAGAACGAAACCAGCACCAGACCATCATTTCCACTGAATCCCACTTATTTCGGCTATACGGCTGCGATGCCTTCGATTCCGGACGGAATCGGTGCGCTTTCGGCTAAAATGTCGTGTTTGCCGATTCTCTCGAAAGTCGCTGCCGAGCCGAATCCGATGGCACCGACTTTTCTATAGCCCCGCCTCATGGACCATATTCGCAATTTTTCGATCATCGCCCACATCGACCACGGGAAATCGACCCTGGCCGATCGCATCATCCAGCTGAGCGGCGGTTTGTCCGATCGTGAAATGGAATCTCGCGTCCTCGACTCGATGGATCTCGAGCGCGAGCGGGGCATCACCATCAAGGCACAGACCGCCGCGCTGCAATACAAGGCACGCGACGGCAAGGTCTACAACCTCAACCTGATCGATACGCCGGGACACGTCGACTTCTCGTACGAAGTGAGCCGTTCGCTGTCCGCTTGCGAAGGCGCGCTGCTCGTCGTCGACGCCTCGCAGGGCGTGGAAGCGCAGACCGTTGCGAACTGCTACACCGCCATCGAGCTGGGCGTGGAAGTCGTGCCGGTGCTCAACAAGATCGATCTGCCGTCGGCCGAGCCGGAAAACGCGATTCAGGAGATCGAAGACGTTATCGGCATCGAAGCGACCGACGCCGTGCGCTGTTCGGCCAAAACCGGTCTGGGCGTGGAAGACGTGCTCGAAGCGCTGATCGCCAAGGTGCCGCCGCCCAAGGGCGACGCCAACGCGCCGCTGCAAGCCCTGATCATCGACTCGTGGTTCGATAGCTACGTCGGTGTGGTCATGCTGGTGCGCGTGGTCAACGGCACGCTCAAGCCGAAGGAAAAGATTCACCTGATGGCCACGGGCTCCAGCTATCTGGTCGAACAGGTGGGCGTGTTCACGCCGAAGTCCAAGCAACTCGCATCGCTGTCTGCCGGTCAGGTGGGCTTCATCATCTCGGGTATCAAGGAACTGAACGCGGCGAAGGTGGGCGATACCGTCACTCACGCCGTGACGACCACGACCAAGCCGGCCGACGCACCGCTGCCGGGCTTCAAGGAAGTGAAGCCGCAGGTGTTCGCCGGTCTCTATCCGGTCGAAGCCAATCAGTACGATGCCCTGCGCGACTCGCTCGAAAAGCTCAAGCTCAACGATGCCTCGCTGCAATACGAACCGGAAGTTTCCCAGGCACTGGGCTTCGGTTTCCGTTGCGGCTTCCTGGGCCTGCTGCACATGGAAATCGTGCAGGAGCGTCTGGAACGCGAATTCGACATGGACCTCATCACCACGGCGCCGACCGTGATTTATGAGGTGACGGAGCGCGACGGCACGGTCGTCTCGGTGGAAAACCCGGCGAAGATGCCGGACCCGGGCCGCATCGAGGAAGTTCGCGAGCCGATCGTCACCGTGAATCTGTACATGCCGCAGGAGTACGTCGGTTCGGTCGTCACGCTGTGCCAGCAAAAGCGCGGCGTGCAGATCGACATGCAGTACCACGGCCGCCAGGTGCGTCTGATTTATGAAATTCCGATGGCTGAAATCGTGCTCGATTTCTTCGACCGTCTGAAGTCGGTATCGCGCGGTTACGCGTCGATGGATTACGAGTTCAAGGAATATCGCGCGTCGGACGTGGTCAAGGTCGACATGCTGATCAACAACGACAAGGTCGACGCATTGTCGATCATCGTCCACCGCTCGGAGAGCCGTCGTCGTGGTGCGCAAGTCGCGTCGAAGATGCGCGAAATCATTCCGCGTCAGATGTACGATGTGGCGATTCAGGCGGCCATCGGTGCGAACATCATCGCGCGGGAAAACATCAAGGCACTGCGTAAGAACGTGTTGGCGAAGTGCTATGGTGGCGACATCTCGCGTAAGAAGAAGCTGCTCGAGAAACAGAAGGAAGGTAAGAAGCGCATGAAGCAGGTGGGGAGCGTTGAAATTCCCCAGGAAGCGTTCCTTGCCATTTTGCAAGTCGAAGACAAATAACGTAGCGACAGGTCCCGCATGAATTTCGCCCTGATTCTTTTGATCCTGGTGCTGGTGACCGGGGTGGCCTGGGTGGCCGACAAGTTGGTGTTTCAACCGGCGCGCCGCCGGGCAGCACAGAATGCCGTGGCGCAATTCGATCAGCAGCAGCTTGCGTTGCAGGGCTCCGGTATTCAGGGCTCTGGTTCGCAGGAAGGCAATGCGCTGGCAAGTGCGCGCGCGAAGTTGCGTGACGACAAGCTGCGTCAGCCGTGGTGGCTGGAGTACTCGGCGAGCTTCTTCCCGGTGATTCTGGCGGTTTTCGTGCTGCGCTCGTTCGTGGTCGAGCCGTTCAAGATTCCGTCGGGTTCGATGATTCCGACGCTGCTCGTCGGCGATTTCATTCTGGTGAACAAGTTCGATTACGGTATTCGTCTGCCGGTGGTCAACAAGAAGATCATCGATTTGGGCGAGCCGAAGCGTGGCGACGTTGTGGTGTTCCGTTACCCGAAGGATGAGTCGATGGACTACATCAAGCGTGTGATCGGCGTGCCGGGCGACGTGGTGGCCTACCAGAACAAGAAGCTCACGATCAACGGTGAACCGGTGCCGGAGACTGCGCTGCCGGATTACTTCGACGACGAGCACATCGCGTATTTCAAGCAGTTCGAGGAGACGGTTGGCGGCGTGAAGAACCGGATTCTGAACGATCCGAACGTGCCGCCGTACATCATGGGCGCCGACGACTTCCCGAACAAACAGAACTGCCAGTACAACAGCCAGGGCGTGATCTGCAAGGTGCCTCCGGGCAACTACTTCATGATGGGCGATAACCGCGATAACAGTGCGGACAGCCGCTACTGGGGCTTTGTGCCCGAGCAGAACATCGTGGGCCGGGCGTTCTTCATCTGGATGAACTTCTCGAACCTGAAGCGTCTGGGCGGCTTCCAGTAAGTCGACCGCTTCCCGGGGAAGTCTGGCTTTCCCGCTTAGGATCGAATTGATGCGGAAATTGGCGTTATTTCGTCAATTTCCGCATTATTGTTTTTAAATTAGAAATAAAAGGTGCGACAGGAGACGGCCGTCGGTGGGACTGATCGGTCCTGACCTCGGAATTGTCCGATCCACCGATCTCGCGCCAGTCCGAAAAGCCCGTCAGACGGCGGTAAAGCCCGTCGTTTCTTGGCGACGACCCGCGCCGGGGCGGGAGCGTCGCGCTATACTTGCGCCATGTCTCAATCACTGAATCAACTGGAAGAACGTCTCCAGTATCGTTTCCACGATGCGGAATTGCTTTGCCAAGCACTGACGCACCGTAGCCACAGTGCCGCCAACAATGAGCGGCTGGAGTTTCTCGGCGATTCCATTCTGAACTGTTCGGTCGCAGCGATTCTGTTCCGTCGCTACGGCAAGCTCGACGAAGGCGACCTCTCACGTGTGCGCGCCAATCTCGTGAAGCAACAATCGTTGTACGAGATCGCGCAGACGCTTGGCGTTTCCGATTTTCTTCGCCTGGGCGAAGGCGAGCTCAAGAGCGGTGGTTTCCGTCGTCCCTCGATTCTGGCCGATACTCTCGAAGCGCTGTTCGGGGCGATGTACCTCGATGGCGGTTTCGAGAAGGCCTACGCGGTGATCGAGCGTCTGTACACGCCCGTGCTCGAACATGTCGATCCGAAGACACTCGGCAAAGACGCCAAGACGCTGCTTCAGGAATACCTGCAAGGCCACAAGATCGCGCTGCCGCAGTACACGGTGATCGCTACCCACGGGGCGGCGCACAACCAGCAGTTCGAGGTCGAGTGCACCGTGCCAAAGCTCGACATCAAGGTGGGCGGTTCGGGCGCCAGCCGTCGCGCGGCCGAGCAGGCAGCGGCCAAGAAAGCGCTGGAGGAAGTGCAGAAAATGCCCGCGCTGGCGAAGCCGAAGGCCGAGAAGAGCGCGAAGGCGGCGAAGAAGCGTGCTGCCAAGGCGGCGGCCTCGGAAGCGAAGAAGGCCGTACAGGTAGGGCAAGCCGGGCAACTGACGGTGGCGTCGCAGGCTGAGTCGAAGGACGTGAAGGAGTCGCGGGAGCCGAAGGATGCGCGCGATGCCACGGCCGGCGCGAGCACGGCGCCAGCCATGACCGCGTCGAGCCACAATGCGCCTCGCAACGCGGCCGCATCGCCCGAGAAGTCCGCTGAAAAGTCCGCTGAGAAGCCGGCTGAAAAGTCCGCCGAAAAGCCGACCGACAAGGCCGACGCCGCCAAGCAACCTCCGGCAGCTGCCTGAGTCCCATTCAGGGGGAGAGCAATCGCTGCTGTCCCCCTTTCAAGAGAGTTTCCAATCATGAACGATAAGACGGATTTTCGCTGCGGTACCGTGGCGATCGTCGGGCGTCCGAACGTCGGCAAGTCGACGCTGCTCAACGCCCTCGTCGGTCAGAAGATCAGCATCACGTCGCGCAAGGCGCAGACCACGCGACATCGCATCACCGGCATCAACACCACGGAAGACGCGCAGTACATCTTCGTCGACACCCCGGGCTTTCAGACACGTCATGCGACCGCACTCAACCGCTCGCTCAATCGTGCCGTGACGTCCACGCTGTCGAGCGTCGACGTGGTCATGTTCGTGATCGAAGCAGGTAATTTCGGCCCGGACGACGAGAAGGTGCTCAAGCTCCTGCCGGAAAACACGCCGGTGCTGCTGATCGTCAACAAGCTGGACCGTATCAACGATAAAGCCGAGATGCTGCCGTTCCTGCGCAAGCTGGGTGAAGTGCGTGATTTCCGCGAAATCGTGCCGATGTCGGCGAAGCGTGAGGACGACATCAAGCGTTTGCTCGGCGTGTTGCGTCCGTACCTGCTCGAAGGCGACCCGATTTACGGCGAGGACGATCTGACCGATCGCAGCGAGCGTTTCATGGCGGCCGAAATCCTGCGCGAAAAGGTGTTCCGCTGGACGGGCGACGAATTGCCGTACACGAGCACGGTCATCATCGACAAGTTCGAAGTCGAAGGGAATCTGCGCCGCATTTTTGCGACGATTCTGGTCGATCGCGACAACCACAAGGCGATGATCATCGGCAACAAGGGCGCGAAGCTCAAGCAGATCTCCACCGATGCACGCCTCGATATGGCGAAGCTTTTCGACGGGCCCGTGTATCTGGAAGTGTGGATCAAGGTGAAGGGTGGCTGGGCCGACAACGAAGCCGGCCTGCGGGCATATGGCTACGAGTGAGCTGGATACGACGTCACGTGACGATGTCGACGCGCCGGATGCCGTAACGACGGCGACCGGTACGTCGCAAGCCACGCGATCGGCGCGATCCCCGCGAGCCGCCTCGGAGGCGGTGGGGGCGCGGCCCACGCGTCCGAAGAGCACGCGCCCGCGTGCCGTGGACGACGATGCCTCCGAAGCCTTCCAGCAAGCGCAGGCTAACAGCGACACCGTCAAGCGCGAAGCCAAGCGCACGCGACGCGCGCCGTCCCCCGCCCGGGTGGCCGAGCGCGAACAAAGCCGGGTGACGGAACAACCCGGCTTTGTGCTTCACAGCTATCCCTACCGCGAAACCAGTCTGATCATCGATGTACTTACGCGCGACCACGGGCGTATTGCGCTCGTCGCCAAGGGGGCGAAGCGTCCGCATTCCGCACTGCGCGGCGTGCTTCAGACGTTTCAACCGCTCTCGCTCGCTTGGCTCGGCAAAGGCGAGTTGCGCACGTTGACGAAGGCTGAGTGGGTCGGCGGCTTGCGTCCCCTGGAGGGCGACGCGCTGCTTTCGGGCTTTTATCTGAACGAATTGCTGGTGAAGTTTTGCGCGCGAGACGATCCGCACGACAAGCTGTTCCAGCACTATCTGACGACGCTGCATCATCTCGCGCACGGCGAACCTGCGGGCGTGATCCTGCGTGCGTTCGAGCGCGTGTTGTTGCGCGAGACGGGATATGCCGTGGCGTTCGACCGTTGCACGCAAACGCGTGGCAAGGTGGTACCGGATCGCCGCTACGTGTTTCACCCCGACTGGGGCGTGCGCCCGGCGCGCGGCGACGAACCGTCGGACTGGCCGGTCGTTGCCGGGCAGACGCTGCTCGACATGGAGCAAGACGATTACTCGCGGGCGCAGACCGTGCAACAAAGCAAGTTGCTCATGCGCTTTCTTCTTAACCACCATTTGGGCGGCGTGCCGCTCAATACCCGGCAGATCCTGCTCGACCTGCAAAAACTATGAGCCTCTTCTTCCAAGGCAATGCCATCGACCTCGGGGTCAACATCGATCACGTCGCCACGGTGCGCAACGCGCGCGGCACGAAATATCCGGATCCGATCAGGGCAGCCCTGCTGGCCGAAGAGGCGGGCGCCGATGTGATTACGCTGCACTTGCGTGAGGACCGTCGCCATATCCGCGACGACGACGTCACGAATCTGCGCGACAAGCTGATCACGCGCATGAACCTCGAGTGTGCGGTGACGGAAGAGATGCTGGCGATTGCCTGCCGCGTGAAGCCGCACGATGTCTGTCTCGTGCCGGAGAGTCGTCAGGAACTGACCACTGAAGGTGGGCTGGACGTCGTCGGGTTGTACGACCGTATCGCCGCAGCGACGCAACAGCTTGGCGAAGCGGGCAGCCGCGTGTCGCTGTTCATCGACCCGGACGAGGCACCGATTCGCGCTGCTGCCCGCATGGGCGCGCCGGTCGTCGAGCTGCACACGGGGCGTTACGCCGAAGCGCATGACGAAGCCACACTTGAGGCCGAGTTCGCCCGCATCGAACGTGCGGTGGCGCTCGGTGTGTCGCTGGGACTGCGCGTCAATGCCGGTCATGGCTTGCACTATGAGAACGTGCAGCCCATCGCGGCCATCGAGGGCATTTCCGAGCTGAACATCGGACACGCCATCGTCGCTCACGCCCTCTTCGCTGGCTGGGAGAACGCGGTTCGCGAGATGAAGGCCATCATGGTCGCCAGCCGCATCGCGGCGCGCGGCTGAGCGGCGGCGTCCCGTCAGGTTATCGCCGCATTAAGCTGTGACACGATTCTTCTCATGAGCGAAGCGAATCCCCCGTCCTCACCGTCTTCCCCATCTTCCGCGATGAGCCCGACGGCAGCCTCCGGCGTGCCGCCCCAGGGGCCGACGACGATCTACGGCGTGGGCACCGACATCCTGCAAATCAGTCGCGTCGTGGGCGTGATGGCGCGCACGAAAGGCCGATTCGCAGAGCGCGTGCTCGGGCCGGAGGAACTCAAGGTTTATTACGCTCGTCAGAAGCGCTCCGAGGTGCGCGGGCTGGCTTATCTGTGCACACGGTTCGCCGCTAAGGAAGCCGTCTCGAAGGCCATCGGTCTCGGGATGCGCTGGCCGATGACATGGCGTGCCGTGCAGACGCTGAACGCGCCCTCAGGTAAGCCGGTAGTGATCGCGTCGGGCGAGTTGGTGCAGTGGCTCGCCGAGCGGCAATTGTCGATCGAGATTTCGATCACAGACGAAAAGGAATACGCGGTCGCCTTTGCGATCGCGTCACGTAATTTAGGCAACATTGGCAATATTGCATCGGAGAAATCGCAATGACGAAGCGCAGGCCGGGCCCGGTGATGCTGGACGTTGTCGGGCTGACCCTCAGCGAAGACGACATCCGTCGCATCGATCACCCGTTGACCGGGGGTGTCATTCTGTTCGCGCGCAACTTCGACGATCGCGCGCAACTGTGCTCGCTCACGAAGCAAATTCGCGACGTGCGCGACGACATTCTGATTGCCGTCGATCATGAAGGCGGACGCGTGCAGCGCTTTCGCACCGACGGCTTCACGCACCTGCCCGCGATGGGCAAGCTGGGTAAGCTCTGGCATGAGGACGTGTTCAAGGCAACGCGCGTCACGACGGCCGTAGGCTACGTGCTTGCGTCGGAACTGCGCGCGTGCGACATCGACCTGAGCTTCACGCCGGTGCTGGATCTGGACTATGGAACGTCTGCCGTGATCGGCGACCGCGCGTTCGACGCGGATCCGCGCGTGGTGGCGATGCTCGCCAAGAGCCTCAACCACGGGCTGTTGCTCGCAGGGATGGCGAACTGCGGCAAGCACTTCCCGGGGCATGGTTTTGTGGCGGCCGACTCACATCACGAGATTCCCGTGGACGAGCGCTCGCTCGACGAGATTCTGTCCGTCGATGCGCAACCGTACGACTGGCTCGGCATGTCGCTCGCGGCGGTTATGCCAGCACACGTGATCTATCCGCAGGTCGACCCGAACCCGGCAGGCTTCTCGGCCAAGTGGCTCAAGGAGATTCTGCGCGGCCAGTATGGTTTCGACGGCGTGATCTTCAGCGACGACTTGTCGATGCAGGGCGCGAGTGCGGCGGGCGACGTCGTGACGGCCGCTCACGCGGCGCTGGACGCTGGCTGCGACATGGTGCTCATCTGCAATAGTCCGGAGAAGGCAGACCGTCTGCTGCGCGAGATGAAGCCGGTGGCCGACACCGTCTCGCAGCGCCGCATCAAGCACCTTCTGGGACGTGGCAAGGTGCACGGCTGGGAGAAGCTGCTGGCGCAGCCGGAGTATCAGGCGGCGAAGCGTCTGATCGCGGAGACGTTCGGCGGCTAAGGTTGCGGAAGGCCGGTGCAAACCGGTCGCCCCAAACAAAAAGCGCTCGACCCCGAAGGGACGAGCGCTTTTTTGTTACCTGACGAACCGCATCGCCCGAGAGCGCTGCGGTCGCAAGCCATCGCTTAGGCGCGGCTCTTGTACGAGTCGTCACGCGTGTCGATTTCGATCTTGTCGCCAGTGTTCACGAACAGCGGAACCTGAACTTCCAGCAGGTCGTTGATCTTGGCGTTCTTCAGAACCTTGCCCGACGAGGTATCACCCTTCACAGCCGGTTCCGTGTACTCGATCACGCGCACGAGCGTCGTCGGCAGTTCGACCGAGATAGCCTTCTCGTTGTAGAACACGACTTCGCACGGCATGTCGGGTTCGAGGTACTTGATGGCGTTGTCCATGTTCTCGGCTTCGACTTCGTACTGGTTGTAGTCGGCGTCCATGAACACGTACATCGGGTCGGCGAAGTACGAGTACGTCACGTCCTTCTTGTCGAGGTTGACGGTCTCGAACTTTTCGTCAGCCTTGTAGGTCCACTCGCCGCGGCCTTCCTTGAGCAGCTTCTTCCACTTCAGCTTGACCATGCTGGAGTTACGGCCCGACTTGACGAATTCGGTGCGGAGCACAACGTTCGGCTCACCCTCCAGGATGAAGACGTTACCGACGCGGAGTTCTTGAGCGATTTTCATAAAAAACGAGATCCTGTGACGAAATAAGCGATTTGCCGCTTGTTGAGCGCTTCCATACGCCGATTCGCCGCTTGATTCCCGTGTCCGCCAAGGGCGACTCGGAGCAGCAGGTTCAGCAGCAAAGCGTTGAAAAACCAGCTATTTTACCTGATTTTGCGCGAAGCTTGCCAACTGTCGCGCGAGGTCCGGAAGCTGGGCCTGAGCGTTTGCCCATGCCTGCGCATGGCGTGTCAGGGCGGGCAATGCCGCTGCCAGTGCCGACCAGTCCGGCGCGGTGCTGGCGTAACCGTTCCAGAGGTGCCAGAAGGTACGCAGCGCTTCGCGTTCGGGGTGTCCCAAAGCGACGTCGCCGGGGGGCAGATCGACCATATACCGTTCCAGAAACGCATCGAGCTTCCCATGATGGGCATTTTCCGCTTGCGGATAGATATGCCAGACGAACGGTTTCGCCGTCCATTGCGCCCGTACGAATGAGTCTTCCCCCCGCACGAAATTCAAATCGCACGCCCAAAGCAGGTTATCGAACTCCTGCTGCGGGACGAACGGCAGACCGTAGGCGGTCAGGGCGCCACGTGTCGCCGATTCGCGCGGGGCGAGCGCCTCGCGTCCGAGCCACTCGCCGACAGCCGGGGCGATTCGACCTTGAGGGACGAGGCAGACAATGGGCGTTTCGCTTTCCGACCATTGCGTGAGCAACGCTGGCAACGCGTCGTTCTCATACGCGAACAGCGACACGATCAGCGCCTCTTGCGGTGCCGTAGACAGGCCGAGCGTGCGTTGCCACCAGGCGTCGCGCAGGTCGGAAGACGCGAGGAATGCGTCGCGCCGGGAAAACAGTTCGCGTTCGCGGATCAACCCGCCGGAGCGTTCGGTGAAGCCGGGCATGAAAATCGTTTTGACGAGGCCCAACTGCGGATGGAGCGACTTCTGCAGATGGAATTCATCGACCCAGGACTCGGCGCTCAGATACTCCAGATTGACCCACACAGGCGCGTTGCCTGCCTGTTTCCGGGCGTGCATCGCGTGGAGATAGGCGTCTGGAATATGGCAGGCGAACCCCTCGATCACGATGTCGCCCGGCGAGTTGTCGTCCGTGATCGGGCCGAAGTCGGCGTCCCAGCGCCGCACCTCGACGCCATCGCAGCGCTGCTGTGCCTGCGTCGGATCGATGTCCGGGCGCAGATAGCGGAAGCTCGTGAGATCGTCGACCCAGAGCCGCACCGACCATCCGTGTTCGCGTACGAGTTGGCGCGCGAGTCGCCAGCACACGCCGATGTCGCCGAAGTTGTCGACGACAGTGCAGAAAAGGTCGCAGCGCGGCACCAACGGAAGGTGGCTCGGGATCGTGGTGGCGGACGAGGACATAGTAGACAGGGGCATTGAGAAGCCGTGACGCGGATTGGTCTAAACTTCTAATTTTAGTCCCTCCTTGTATCTATCGAGGCACACAAGGGACGCTCAGATCGCCAGAGTTCATGACCGAAGACGCCCACGACGTCACGCCACCGCGTAAGTCCCGCAAAGCCCAAGCCACTGACGCTGCCGAGCCCACGCCATCGGCCGCGGCCGGGGACGTCGCGCAGCCGTCGGTTCCGTCAGCACCGGATGACGTGTCTGGCGAGGCGTCGGCCGAGACAACAGCTTCACCGTCCGCCAAGCCAGACAAGTCGGCCAAATCCGGCAAATCCGGCAAAGCTGGCAAAGTCGCGAAAGCCGGAACGCCAAAGGGCGAGCGCCGCAACGGCAACGACGGACCCCAGATGCCTGCGGACGACGCCAGCGATCCGGGTGACGCCAACGACGCGCCGTTGTTCGATGCGCGCAAAGCGCTCTCGCAGTTGCCGAATCTGCCTGGCGTCTATCGCTACTACGATGCGGCGGGCAACGTTCTTTACGTGGGTAAAGCGCGCAATCTGAAGAAGCGCGTATCGAGTTACTTCAACAAGACGCAGTTGTCGCCGCGTATTGCGTTGATGGTCGCGCGCATTGCGAAGCTGGAAACGACGGTCACGCGCTCCGAGACGGAAGCGCTGCTCCTTGAAAACAATCTGATCAAGGCGCTGCATCCGCGCTACAACATCCTGTTTCGGGACGACAAGTCGTATCCGTTCCTCAAGCTCACGCAACACAAGTACCCGCGCATGGCGTATTACCGTGGCTCGGTGGATCGTCGTGGTCAGTATTTCGGACCGTTCCCGAGTGCATGGGCGGTGCGCGAGAGCATCCAGATTCTGCAAAAGGTCTTCCAGTTGCGCACTTGCGAAGACTCCGTCTTTTCGAATCGCACGCGTCCGTGTCTGCTCAATCAGATCGAGCGATGCAGCGCGCCGTGCGTGGGCGCGATTGACGACGAGGACTATGCACGCGACGTGAACAACGCCGCCGCGTTCCTCTCCGGACGTCAAAAGGAAGTGCTCGGCGCGCTCGAAGACAAGATGATGGCCTACGCCGAAGCGCTCAAGTTCGAGCAGGCTGCGGTCGTGCGCAATCAGATGCAGGCGCTCTCCGGCGTGTTGCAGCAACAGTCCGTCGAAACGGCGGGCGATGTCGACGCCGATATTCTTGCCGTGGCCTACGCTGGCGGTCGAGCTTGCGTGAACCTTGCGATGGTGCGCGGCGGACGTCATCTGGGCGACAAGGCGTATTTCCCGGCGCACGTCGAGCGGGGTGTCGAAGGCGGGATTGCCGACGAATTCGAGGAAGACGAAGTGCTGGCCGAGTTGCCGTCCGATGATTCGGACGATGCTGTGGCCAAGCCGGACGTGGGCGACAACGATCCGTCCACGCAAGTCGAGCAAGCACCGTCAGCGTCGCTCGAGTCGCGTCTGCTCGAAGCGTTCGTCGCGCAGCACTATCTCGGCCAGTCGGTGCCGCCGGTGCTGGTGGTGAGCCATGCGTTGCCGAACGACGAGTTGCTCACCGCGCTCTCGGAGCAAGCGGGCCGCCGTATCGCGATGGTGCGCCAACCGCAGGGCCAGCGACGCGCGTGGCTCGACATGGCGTTGCAAGGCGCACAACTTGCGCTCACGCGTTTGCTGACGGAGCAGGGCAGCCAGCAGGCGCGCACCAGCGAGCTGATCCAGACCATCGGACTCGACATCGACGATCCCGCGTTGCTGCGCGTGGAGTGCTTCGACATCAGCCATACGCAGGGTGAAGCCACCCAGGCGTCGTGCGTGGTGTTCCATCATCACAAGATGCAGACGAGCGAGTATCGGCGCTACAACATCACGGGTATTACGCCGGGCGACGATTATGCGGCCATGCGTCAGGTGCTCACGCGCCGGTACGGCCGTTTGATGGAGGCTGCCGCTGCGACGGTAAGCGACGCAGCGGATCCGTCGTCTGTGGCCGCCGACGTCGCACGTGCCGAGGCCGACACCTCCGTCGTGGCAGCAGATGACGCCACCGAATCGAGTGCATCGACTACCCCGGATATCGCCGACGTCGAAGCCAATCTTCCGCAACTGGTGCTGATCGACGGCGGCAAGGGGCAGGTGGAAGTGGCGCGTCAGGTGTTCGTCGAGTTGGGGATCGATATTGGCCGTCTGGTCGGCGTGGCGAAGGGCGAGGGACGCAAGGTGGGTCTCGAGACGCTGGTCTTCGCGGACGGACGTGCACCACTCGAACTCGGTCGTGAAAGCGCGGTGCTGATGCTGATCGCGCAGATCCGCGACGAGGCGCACCGTTTCGCGATCACAGGCATGCGGGCGAAGCGTGCGAAGGCGCGTCAGACGTCGCGGCTGGAGGAGATCGAAGGCATTGGTGCGAAGCGCCGTCAGCGGTTGCTGATGCGCTTCGGCGGCTTACAAGGTGTGGTGTCCGCGAGCGTCGATGAATTGGCAAGTGTCGAGGGCATCTCGACAACGCTCGCCGAGCAGATCTATCGCCAGCTTCACTAGTTCGGTCAGTTCACCAGGGACGCCGGGCCGCTACCTCCCCCGGCGGTCCTCGTCACCCCTTCGTCACCCCCTCGTCACCCCTTCGTCACCCCCTCGTCACCCCCTCGTCACGTATCACCGTGAAACAGCAATCGCATCACGGTGTCGTTATCGACGGTTTCACCGGAGAGCGTGCGGGCGAGCAACTCGCCGCCGACGACTGGCGGTGCAAAAATCATGTCCGGCTGCACGCGCTTGAGTTTGCTCAGGTGCTTGCTGTCGTTCACTGAGGCGATGGTGCGCACGGTCGGCGCGATCTCTTTCGAGGCGAGCACGATGAACGCATTTTCGGAATCGTCCGCCCGCAGTGCGAGCACGGCTTTGGCGTGCTCGATGCCCGCATGGGTCAGCACGGTGTTGTCGCTGGCGTCGCCGTGCATGACGTCCGCTTCTTCCGGGTAGGGGTTGTCCGCACCGCTCGCGATGATGACCGTCACCGGCCAGCCGCGCTTGGTGAGTTCATGGTGGACGTTGACGGCCAGCGGCGAGGCACCGGCCACGATGAAGTGGTTCTTTCGTATCACGTGCGTGAATCTCCCGGCGAGAATTTTCTTGAGGTTACCCCCGACGAGCGGGCCGATGACGACGGAGAGCGACGTCGCGAACACGCTGATCCCGAAGATGATGACCGACGCGGTGAACAGGCGCGCGTCGGTCGATACCGGCACGATATCGCCGTAGCCGACCGTCGTCATCGTGACGATGGCGAAGTAGAACGCCGTGGCGAGATCGCTGACATTCGGCTTGAACTCGCGCCCCAGATACATCGTGCCGAACGTCGCGTAGATCACCAGGGCGAACACGGCCACCAGCGTGTAGAGCGTGGCGGCGGCGAAGCTGGCCCGGTCGAATTCGCGCCAGTACCAGAGCAACAGTCCGAAGCAGACGAGCGAGAGAACGAACGTCAAGTCGAAGCGGATGTTGAGGTGGAAATTGATAGCGGCGGCAAGCGCGAGCATGACCAGCGTGAAAGCCCACGCGGTGCGCGCGCGAATCACGAGTCCGCAGGACAGTGCGACGAGCGCCGTGCCGACGAGCGCGCGGGGCAGATGCGAGAAGTCGATGCGCTCGATGGCGTTCAACCCGAACAGTAGCCGGGGCAGGTGCGTGGCTTCGATATGTTCGAGGGCGGAGAGGTCGCCGCGCACGAAGAGGTCGATGAGCAGCGAACCGGGCACGCGCAGCAATACGGAGGCAACGAGCAGCAGGCCGTCGATGCCGACGAGTCCTGCGATCAGCACGTGCCGGGGAATGAGCGACCCGAGAGGTGGCCGGTGCAGGGCACTACGCAGGGCGGGCAGGGGCGAGTGCAGTTTCACGAGATCGGCGCTATTGGCGGGATGTTGCGAGCAAGATAGGGTCACACTGGCGCACATGTCAACAGGTGTGCGGTGCCGCGGCCTTGTCGCTACGGGGCAGACACGGCACAATGCGGGTCTGGTACGGCTGCCGAGTGCGCCGTGTGTCGACGTTTGCCGAACTCATGCTGCCATGCCTTTCAATGTCCCCATATTCCTGACCTGGCTCCGGATCGTGCTGATCCCGCTGGTGGTCGGCGTCTACTATTTGCCGACGACGTGGTTGTCGTCCGTCGAGATGAACTGGGTGGCGTGCGCGGTGTTCGTGCTGGCGGCGCTAACCGACTGGTTTGACGGGTTTCTGGCACGCCGCTGGAACCAGACGTCGGCGTTCGGAGCGTTTCTGGACCCGGTGGCCGACAAGCTGATGGTGGCGGCGGCGCTACTGATGCTGTTACAGATGGGACGAATCAACGCGCTGGTGGCGCTCATCATCATCGGGCGGGAAATCACGATTTCGGCGCTGCGGGAGTGGATGGCGCAGATTGGCGCGTCGCGCAGCGTGGCGGTGCATCAGCTGGGCAAGATCAAGACGGCGGCGCAGATGGTGGCGATTCCGTTGTTGCTGTTCAACGGCACGGTGGCGTGGAATGGATTGCGTTTCGACTCGCGATTCTGGGGCACGTGGCTGATTTACGTGGCGGCGGTTCTCACGTTGTGGTCGATGCTGTATTATCTGCGCCGCGCGTGGCCGCAGATTCGTGAGCGTGGCGGCACACAGATGTGAGCGTAAGTCTCTGAATATGCGGGAAGTGCGCGGGATCTGTGCGGTGGAGGAGAAAAAACTTCACAAATTTTCAGTGCAGGTGCTTGACACTGAATCGTCGTTTAGACATAATCTCCTTCTCGCTGCTACGGCGTTAGCCCGGCAGCGAAGTTTTTAGAAGTCGATGGATTGGTAGTACGCATGACAATGCGGGAGTAGCTCAGTTGGTAGAGCGCAACCTTGCCAAGGTTGAGGTCGCGAGTTCGAGACTCGTCTCCCGCTCCAGTTTTCACACTGGACATTAAGTGGTTAATCCTTGGTGTTCGGTGTCATGCGGGAGTAGCTCAGTTGGTAGAGCGCAACCTTGCCAAGGTTGAGGTCGCGAGTTCGAGACTCGTCTCCCGCTCCAAATCCAGAGGGAAGCCTGACTTCCCTTTTTATTTGCCGAAAAGCCCACGGCGATCGATCCGACGGGCGCCCTCGATGGCAACAGCGAGTGGTTACAATGCGGCAGCATGTCTCGATGGCGGGATAGCAAAATGGTTATGCAGCGGCCTGCAAAGCCGTTTACGTCGGTTCGATTCCGTCTCCCGCCTCCAAAATTCAAAAGCCCTGACTTGTCAGGGCTTTTTCTTTTTCTGCGTCGGTTTTCTCGTCTGTAAGCATCCTCGCTGCGCAATAAGGCTGAGCGCAGCCCGGCTTCACAACACCATCGCACGCATAATCCGGCCGGTCGCCTCATCGGCCGGGTAGAACGCTTCGAGCGCCATCTCGGCGAGCGTCACATCCACCGGGGTGCCGAATACCGTGGTCGTGCTGAAGAACGACAGCAGACCCTCGTTTGCGTGCAATTGCATAGGCACGAAAATGTTCGCCGTGGGCGGTACCGCCGGTGTTGGCCCGCGCTCTGCCACGGGATACGCCTTCAGCTCCTCGTACAACTCGCTCAGCGTCGTATCGCCGCTCGCGTGAATCTGTTGACGCAGGCGATGCAGCAGATGCGCACGCCATTCCGGCAGATTGGCGATACGCGGCGCGAGACCGTCTGGGTGCAACGATAGACGCAGCACATTCACAGCACCGCTCAGCAACGAAGGATCGACGCCCGCGAGCAGTGGCATCACCGCGCGATTTGCCGCGAGCAGCGTCCAATGTCGGTCGACGGCCAGTGCCGGATACGGCTCGTGACCATCGAGCACGCGCTGGACGGCTTCTCTGGCGACGGTCATGTCAGGGCCGTCGAACGCGCGAGCCTCGAAGCGGGGCGCGAAGCCCGCCGCGACTAGCAGGGCATTGCGCTCACGCAGTGGAATGTCGAGCGCTTGCGCGAGATGCAGGAGCATCTCGCGGCTGGGTTGCGCGCGGCCGGTCTCCACAAAGCTCAAATGGCGGGTGGAAATCTCGGCTTCCAGCGCGAGATCGAGCTGGCTCATGCGTCGACGCTGACGCCAGTCGCGCAACAGGGTTCCGATAGCAGGTGTCGTCATGATGCGGAGTGTGGCGCGGTTAGAGGACGAGCAGCCATTACCTCGCAGGTAATCGACGGTGCGTCGCGCAATCGGGAAGATTATAGCCAGCGGGACACGATGTCTCGTCATCCTGAACAACGCTGCCATGCGCGCGTTGTCGGGATCGGACCCACTCCAATGGAGGTCATCATGATGTCATCCCGTCAGTCCCCGCTTGAGGCTTCTAGCCGCCATTCGCTTCATTCCTCCTCCCGCGCTTCGATGCTTGCTCGCGTCATGCTCGCTGACGCGCTGGTGAGCGGTGCCGTCGGACTCTTGCAGGTACTCGCCGCAACGTCACTGGCAGAGCTGCTGGATCTGCCGGCCGTCGGGCTGCGCATCACGGGCCTTGTCCTGCTTGTCTACGGGGCTGCGCTCGTCTGGATGGTGCGACGCACCGCGTTACCCGCTGGAGCCGCGTGGGCGGTCATCGGCATCAACGTGATCTGGGCACTCGATTGTGCCTTGTTGCTGGCATCGGACTGGATCGCGCCCAACGGTCTAGGCGTGGCCTTCATCTGTGTGCAGATCGTCACTGTGCTGGTGTTCGCCGAACTGACGTTCGTCGGACTGCGACGCCGTCGGCTGGTGTCGGTCTGATGGGGGGGGTGCCCCCGCGACGGCAAGAGTTCACTGATATTCGATAACGGCGGGGGTAGTCGGCGTTACTATCGTCAGAATTGATCCAGACTTCAGAAATCGACGACAGACATGACCGCGAAGAAACTGTTCTACTACCCCAGTAACGCCAGCATGGCCCCTCATATCGTTCTGGAGGAAATCGGCCAGCCATTCGAACTTGTGCTGGTAGATCGTAAGCACAATGAACACAAGTCAGCCGAATATCTGCGCCTGAATCCCAACGGATTGATTCCGTTGCTGGCCGATGGCGACATGGTGTTGTACGAGACAGCCGCTATCTGCCTGCATCTGGCAGATACATCGCCTGAAAGCGATTTGGCACCCAAGCTGGCAACGCCGGAACGGGCCGAGTTTTACAAGTGGCTCATGTGGCTGACGAACACGCTTCAGTCGACATTGATTGTCTATTTCTACCCGGAGCGTTGGGTGGACGTCGGCAACGTGGCGGGCATTGATCAGGTGCGGGCGCATGCCGAATCGAAGATCGGCGCATTGCTTGAACAGTTGGAGCAACAGCTTCAGTCGAGCGGCGGCCCTTGGTTGCTGGGCGACGAATACTCGATCCTCGATCCGTACGCGTTCATGCTCTGTCGTTGGACAAGAGGCTTCACGCAACCGGCACGCGAGCGGGCGCTGCTCGGTCAGTATTTGCAGCGGATGCTCGCACGACCTGCAGTTCAACGTGTGTTGAAGACGGAAGGGCTCGCCGCGCCCTTCGTGTGAAGCATCGGATCGTGTAGCTGTTTGCATCCATTCCAGCCTCGATTTCCAGAAATTCAAAGCCCTGACTTGTCAGGGCTTTTTCTTTTTCTGCACCGCGTCCTGTCCATCCCGCTTCCTTCATCCTCGTTAGCCGTATGCGGAGGCGGGGGGCGGGCGAACCAAGCTCATTCGGGAAAATGCACGGCGCTGCCTTCGTCGGCGTCACCTAATATTGTTTCGGCAGGCAGCATACGTCCATAACTAAACGATCAACAGGAGTACGGAAATCTCGTAAATTGATAAGGAGTGCTTATTTTGAACCACGGAGCCCAATTAAATCAGTCGAAGCGAGCGAGTGATCAAGTCGCCGTTGTCGGAATCGGATGTCGGTATCCCGGCGCGCAAGGGGTTAAAGAGTTCTGGGAAAACATTCTTGCCAAGCGACAGCAGTTCAGGCCGATTCCGGCGTGTCGGCTTTCGAAGCAAGGCTACTTTTCATCGGACCGAAGGGCAGAGGATCAAACCTACGCCTGGCAGGCAGCCGTAATCGACGGATATGCATTCGATTGGCAGGCGCGCCGCATTCCTAAAAGTACATTCGAGTCCACTGACATTGCGCACTGGTTGGCGCTCGATACCGCGATCAGCATGCTTGAGGATGCTGGCTATGTGGGCGGCGAGCGATTACCCCGGGAATCTACCCGGGTGATCGTAGGCAATACCCTGACAGGCGAGACGACGCGTGCCTACGACCTGCGCTTGCGTTGGCCGTACGTGTTGTCTTGCGTGCGAAAGGCGTTGGCATCTTCCGGTTGGAACGCCGACACGACCATCTCGTTCGAAAATCGTCTCAAAGAGATTTACAAGCGTTCATTTCCGGAAGCCAACGAAGACTCCCTGGCCGGAGGGCTTTCCAACACCATTGCCGGACGTATAGCCAACTACCTGGACCTCAATGGGGGCTGCTATACGATAGACGGTGCCTGCTCGTCCTCCCTATTGGCAATTCACGCAGCGGCGACCTGTCTGATCGCAGGGCAGTGCGATTTTGTGATCGCAGGTGGTGTCGACATCAGTCTCGACCCATTCGAACTGGTCGGCTTCGCAAAGGCAGGTGCGCTCACACCGACACAAATGCGCGTCTATGACGATCGCGGCAACGGGTTTATTCCAGGAGAAGGGAGCGGCTTCGTCGGATTGAAACGCCTGAGTGACGCGATTGAGAGTCATGACAAGATCTATGCAGTGCTCGACGGTTGGGGGATGTCGTCCGATGGTCGAGGGGGGATCATTGCACCGAGCGCACGGGGTCAGCACCTGTCGCAGGCGCACGCCTATCGCTTAGCCCGTGTTTCACCGGAAGCGCTTGATTTTGTAGAGGGGCACGGCACCGGCACTGCCGTAGGCGATAGGGCTGAATTGAATGCCCTCGGCATGACGCTTTCCTCGTCGGACGACGCACACGTTTGTGGCATTACGTCACTCAAGTCCATCGTAGGTCATACCAAAGCAGCTGCGGGGATTGGTGCATTCATCAAGAGCGTGATCGCAGTCAATCAACGTGTCTTGCCCCCGACGGCAGGGTGCGATGAGCCGCATCAGGCGTTTTCCAGCAGTGCACGTGCTTTGTTCCCAGCGATACGCGGCCGGGCATTTTGCGAAGCAGATGTGTTACGGGCCGGTGTCTCGGCGATGGGATTTGGCGGCGTCAACGTGCACGTTACGCTTAGATCCTACGTTTCCCCGCCGGCCTCGCATCTGCGTAGCGACCTGGAGAATCGCAGTGCGATGGCGAGTTGGCAGGACAGCGAAGTCTTCCCTTTGACGGCATCGTCTTCCACGGAACTTAGACACCGCGTGGCGAACCTTCGACGTGATGTCGAAGGAATCAGTCTGGCCGAACTTTCCGATCTGGCCGCGCACTGCGCGCGAAATGTCGATCTATCAGCCCCATGGCGTGCTGCAATCGTCTCGGCATCGCCGGAGCAATTGTCCGAAAGACTGGCGCGGCTCGATACGGCACTCATCGATGCCAATTCTGCACGTCCTGTCTCGGATCGCGAGCACGAGTTCACGTTCGGGCGCGTGACCGAATCGCCTCGGGTCGGCCTGTTGTTCCCGGGGCAGGGTGCCCAACGATTGGGCATGGCGGGCGCGCTGATGGAGCGCTATCGTTGGGCGCGCCGGAGTGCGGAGCAAGCCGAACAATGGGCGGCCAGGTATGGCGCGCCAAGCATTCTGAAGACAATGCACCCGGAGCTGGACCGGTTTCCCCATCAGGCGGAACGCGAGTCGCTCATGAACACGCTGCAACGCACCGAATGGGCGCAACCATCTATTGTGCTGGCGTCTCTGATCTGGCTGCAAATGCTGACGCGATTGGGAATTCGGCCCAACTGCGTCGCGGGGCACAGCCTCGGAGAGCTGGTCGCATTCCATGCGGCAGGGGCGTACGGCATGCAGACCGCCGTCGAGTTGGCCGCTGTGCGAGGGCGCGAGATGGCGGCAGGTACCGGTGCCGCAGGAGCGATGCTTAGCCTCGCATGTACCCGCCTTCAGGCTCAACGCCTCATCGGCGAGGCAAAAACGTCCGGTTATGCCGTATTGGCCAACATCAACAGTGAGCGCCAGATGGTTGTGTCGGGGGAGATTGCTGCCATTGACGTCATTGAAAAGGCTGCCATCTCGGTCGGTACAGCCGCAGTTCGATTGCCCGTCAGTCACGCATTTCACTCGAAACTTGTCGAACACGCCGCCGATGCCGTAGGCAAGTGCGCACCGATCGCTCGCGACTGCGACGCGCTGACCTGCGTGTTGATTTCGAGTATCGATGGTCTGGAACTATCGCCGCAAGTTGAGCTGAAAGAGCATTTTGCTCGCCAAATCGTCAGTCCCGTCGACTTTGTGCAAACGCTGAACTCACTGGCAAGGCATGTCGACGTCGTGCTTGAAGTCGGACCGGGAAACGTTCTCACGAATTTGTCGCGTAACGTTACTGGCACAAGGGACTTGCCATGCTTTCCGGTGGAGAGCAAGTCGGAAACTTGGCGCGACATCAACTGGGCGCTTGCCAACCTGCACGTACTGGGTTCTCCCATCGTCTGGCGGGAGTTGCACGCAGAGCGAGTTATCCGGCCGTTTATTCCTGCGCGCAGTCGCGTGTTCATCGCGAATCCTTGCGAGTGCTTGGCCGGGGAGACGTTGCCGTCATGCGTGCCCGGTGATCAGATCGTTTCGCCGCCCGAGATTGCAACTTCCGATACAGCTCGCGAAGCCGAAAAAACGTCAGCTAAAGATGTCGCATTCGATTCTGAATCGCTGACGCCTGCCGCTGGCGTTTCCGCATGGCCGGTCCTTCGACGCTTGTCTGCACAGATTACGGGTTTTGCCGAGGCGGCCATTGTCCGCGAGTCTCGCCCGCTCGACGACCTGAATATGGATTCGATCAAGACGGCTAATCTTATCTCACGTGCAAGCGAAGCCGTGGGTATTGCTCCGGGAACACTCGACGCGGTCGCACTTTCTGCGAAGCGGCTTGGCGAGATCGCTGACGCGATGACGAGTGTCAAAGGATGTGCGAGGGCTCCCGCTGAGGAACGCTCGGTAATGAGCGTGTTGCTCGACGAGGTTTCTCGGGTCACAGGATTCGACAAGTCGCGCCTGACCCCGGATGCTCGCTTGCTGGACGATCTCAATCTCGATTCCATCAAAGCTGCGGCATTGCTCGCTGGCATCATGCGCGTTACCGGGGTCGAAGGGGGCGGCGAACTTGTCAGGCTCGCCAACGCGACGCTGCAAGAAATTGCCGCGCACGTATCCGGGTTGGCCGAGCGCGTTGTTGATCCCTCTACCGCGCCCGACCTCCCTGTGCAAACCGTTACGCCAACCCAGGCGAACGACACCGAGGCACCCAAGTGGGTGCGCGCTTATGAAATGATCTGTGTTCCGGCAACTGCGCCCGAAGTCTCGGAGAGAGGGGACGGTGTGCGCTCGCGCGTTATGGCGATCGATCCGGTCGGTACGATGCACCCGGCCCTCATTGAGGCGTTGGCGTCGGTGGGCGTGAAGGTATTTGACGGGTTGAGCGTTAGCGTCGAACGAGTCGAGCACGCCGTGATCGTACTACCTCGCCGCGCGCGAAGCGCTCCCGCCCCGAGGCGCGATTACATCAAGTCGATTGTCGAGCCGCTGCATCGTTCAGTCGATTTTCTGACGCGAATGAGATGCGAACGCGTCACTTTCGTGCAATTCGAGCTGGGTCAGTTGTTCGGATTGCCGTCGCACGGCGGCGAATCCCCGTCGCCAGAGACGTCCTGCGCTCAGGCTTTCGCGTCCAGTCTTCGTATGGAGCGCCCGGAGCTGAGCGTCCACATTCTGGATTTTCCATCTGTCGTGCCTGATGAAGTCGTTGTGCAACGCATTTTGGAAAGTGCATCGGACGCGTCCAGGTACCGGTTCTCGCTTCATGATGAGGCGGGGCAGCCATACGCTTTGACGCCTCGCGTTCTCGACATCGCCTCACTGCCGGATCGGACGCTGACATGGTCGTCCAAAGACGTCTTGCTGGCGACTGGGGGAGCGAAAGGGATTACTGCTGAGCTGGCGCTGGCTTTTGCCAGGCAAACCAATGCGACCGTAGTGCTGGTCGGAAAGAGCCCGGCGAATAACGCAGAGGTTCGCGCTACCGTGGCCAGATACGTTCAGGAGAATCTCCGCGTCGCCTACTTCGCTTGCGATTTATGCGACGCCGGAGGCGTTGCGGACCTCGTCAGAAGCATCGATGGACAGTTTGGCTCCGTGACGGCTGTGATACACGGCGCTGGCGTCAATGTCCCGAGGCGTATCGAACAGGCCAGTGTCGATGACGCCACTCAGGAAGTCGCTCCCAAGTTGCAGTCAGCGCTTTCCCTCGCTCACGCACTCGGGGATCACCCCCTCAAGCTCGTGGTTGGACTTGGCTCTGTTATCGGTGTAACAGGGATGCCCGGGAATGCGTGGTACGGATTCGCAAATCAGGCGATGGACGTGGTGCTGAACAATCTTGCCGTTCAGCGACCCGAGGTATCGACGCTCACCATCGATTTCAGTGTTTGGTCCGATGTTGGCATGGGGGCGAGGATGGGAAGCGACGTGCGTCTCTCGAAGACCGGCGTCGGCGCCATACCGAAAAATATCGGAGTCGAAAGCTTTCTCGGCCTGATCTTGCGCTTGCCGCCGGCGAAGCGAATCGTCGTCGCCGGCAGCCTCTCCGGACTCGAGACCTGGCAGGCGATGCTACCTGATCCTGTGGTGAATGGCCGCTTCGTCGAACGCGTAATTCGTTATCAGCCGGGAGTGGAGATCGTCTGCCGCCCGGATCTTTCCCCGGCTCACGACGCCTATTTGAAGGACCATGAGTATCACGGAGCTCTCTTGTTTCCTACGGTCTTCGGACTTGAGGCAATGGCGGCGTGCGCACACTCTGTGCTCGGTATTTCGGCATCCGCGGGATGGACGGGATTCAGATTCGAGAACGTTGTGCTTGAGCGGCCGGTGATCGCGAGTCCGACGGGCAACACCCGCATCGAAATACGCGCACTGGTGAGACAGAAGCAATCGAGTGAGGAACCTCTGCGGGTCGATGTCGTCATCGCGGCCGAACAGACTGGGTATCGACCGCGTCACTTTTCTTGCGAAGTCGTGTTCGAGAACGACCGGCAGACACCGGATGAAATGACGTGGCCTGAGGATACGATTCCCAACCTCTCGCCGAGCGACTTGTACGGCCGACAGTTGTTTCAGGGACCACAATTTCAGCGCATCAAGGCCCTCCATATGATGGACTGGTCTGGGGCGCGGGTCAGCGTCGAGACCCGAGATTCCGAGCGGGCGTCGTCGTTTATCACTGGCGATCCGTATTTCCGCGATGGCTTGCTACAAACCTCTCTGCTCGTGATTCAGGGGGATTTCTTGCCCGCGCACATCGAGCGCATTGAGCGCTTCGGCCTGATCTCCGACGAACGGACGTCTTACCTGGTCAGAAACGACGTGACATCGCGTACGGACGATTCCGTGGTATCGAACGTCGTGGCAGTGTCGGCGGACGGCCGTGTTGTCGAGAAAATCACCGGCTATCGAATTCAACGAATATCTGGCGACGAGCGAAATCCGACGCCTCTGGACTGGGTCGACCCCAGTTGCCGCGACAGCGGGATTCTCCATCGTGCTTTGCGTGTCGCTTCCGAGGCACTCACGTGTGAATCGCCACAAGTCCTGCTGCGTTACACACCTGAATTGCAGGGGGCGCAACGCTCGAAACGCCATGCGGAGGAACGTCCTCAACTGGCTGCCGTGATCGAGGCGGCGCTGACCGCCAGGCAAGTGAATTTTTCCGCCGAAGACACCACCGTTTCATGGGACGACAATGGCAGGCCCTATCTAACTGGAGCGATTGGAGAGCGCTTCGGTGTATCGCTTGCGCATGACACATCACATTGCTTGTGTGTGTGCGGAGCATGGATTCAAGGGTGTGACGTCGAAGAGATAACGTGTCGAGATGAGTCCATGTGGCGTCGAATTCTAGGAGACGTTTCGTTCGGATTGATGCCAGGTTTACTCCGCGACGGCGACACCCTGGACGAGGCCGGCACACGTTTGTGGTGTGCGATGGAAGCTGCCGTCAAGTCCTTGGGGAAAACAGATATCCAACTCGCGCTGACGCAACGGTCCGGCGATGCCGTCATGTTGCGCGGCGAAGGCGCGGGCGGGGCGCGAGGGGTGAACGTCCTCACTTTGCCCTGCGAGTTGACGCGGCATCCGAAGAAAATGTTCGCATTTGTCGTGAATCGTGGTGGCGTGCAGAGCGAGCCTGCCGGTCGGGTGCCTGGTGTCGCCTTGTCCTGTGCAACATCTGCGCAAAGTTCGGGGCCGGAGCATTCTGAGTCTCAGCAGCCCACCTTCATTACGAAAACTCGGTTCCGCGCGGCATTCAAGGATACATGGCCACCTGTGCTCACATTAAGCTCGGGAACGATCGCCGAATGGATGGGACGGCTTCGAGAGGAGCATGCCGTTGATTTCGGGCGGCAGATTCTGGACAAGTTCGATACCGGTGTGTTCGGCATGGCCACCAATCATTCCAGCGTCGAGTCGATTGCACGACCGGATACCACTGATCTCGTAGAGGGCCGATTTTGGTTTACCCGCCAATATGGCCGCGGTGATTCGACACTTGATCAAAATCTCGAGTGGCACCGGATCGACGCGGCGGGGAACAGCACGTTGATCGCCCGCGCAAAGATGACGACGTCATCGACGACAATAGTGAGCCATGGCGTGATAGAGCCGGTGAACCTGCCCGCGTTCTATGGTGACTGGCTTGCGCCGCGTCTTGCCGGTTTGCGCGATTGGCTGGAATCACATCCGTCCATCGATACGCCGCATCCCTCGCTTGAATGGAGTACGGCGGCCTCGTATGTGGCATGCTTGGCCCCGGCGTTGGAGTCGATACTCTGCCGGAAGATCTTTGAGACGTCACTCAGCAGCGGAAATTTGGTCGGGAACGTGTACTTCGCCCACTACTACCGTTGGCAGGATCTCATCGCTGAGCAGTATTTCCGGTCGATCTCGTCCGAAATGCCACATCCTTCTGCTGCCAGAGAGGGGTTCCATTGCTGTTCGGCTTCCGTGGACCATTTGCGTGAAGCCATGCCGTTCGACAGGATCGAAGTTGTCATGGCGCTTCAGGCGTTGCACGCCGACGGGCTCGAACTGCGCTTCGAGCACTATCGTCTTGGCGATGGTGACGAGCGAATCAAGTTGGCAGCGGGTTCTGCTCGGTACGTTTGGACACATCGTACACCTGCCGGAATCGCGATCTGCGCACAGCCATTGCCGCGTGTGCTGTTCGACGCGCTTAAGGCAGCATGCAGCTCGTTTCGAAACGAATCCTGTTTGCCGAAGACGGATGCTCACCCCCTCGCTTGATCGTCTACCGATCCGGTCATGTGGCAGTGGTCTTCAGGAGACGATCTCGCGCGATTTCGATGCTGTTGTGTCAGTCCACCCGCTGCCAGACGGAGATCGGCGTATCGCCGTTTGGCCGCGGCCTCACGCGGTAGCTCAGCACGCCTTCCTTGAGTTCGTAGTTGCGCTTTTGCTGTTCTCCCTCCCAGTTGGGAAACGAAGCGTTATGGATGTGGAACGTCAGCGTGCCGTCGGCCGGATCGATGCTGATCGTGCCCGTGTGTGTGCTGGAGCCCATGACTGCCGCCTTGTACTCGGCGGGCGTTCCCGCGCTCTTGTCTCCCGACGCGAACTTAGGCCGTTCCGCCTTGAAGATTTGCAGCGAGTAGTTTCCCTTCGCGTCGATGACAAGCAGGCCCTTGGGCGCCGCGCCATAGTCGCGTGCGCGAGAGCCGTCCGGATGCAGGACGTCAGCCGCGACCAACGTCCACGTGCCCGCGAGTGACGGCGCAACCGTCGGCGTCGCGGCGTGTGAGCCCGTCGTCAATATCGTGCACACTGAGAAGACCGCGCCGAGCATGCCGCGCTTGAGCATCGTCTGACCGTTCATAAGGTGATTTCTCCGTGACCGGAAGGAGGTAAGAGGGATGGCCGGGGAGGGCGCGCGCAGATCGTGCGAGACACGCGGATCGACCCGGCACAGTCACCGATGATAGCCAGATGAACGATGCAGTAAATGCGATAATTCGGCATCGATGCTTCAGAGAAACTGAATAATGGCGATCCCGAATCTCGACATGGATGCCCTGCGGACATTCCTCGCGACCCAGCATCTGGGCAGTCTGAATCGCGCGGCAGAACGCGTCGGACGTTCGCAATCGGCCGTCAGTCAACAGATGCGCAAGCTCGAAGAGCAGGTCGGCGAGTCGCTGTTTCGTCGACAAGGACGAGGTCTGGTGCTCACCGATGCGGGCGAACTGATCCTCTCCTATGCGCACCGCATCCTCGATCTCAACGACGAAGCCGTTCGTGCGGTTCGCGGGGCGTCGGTCGAAGGCGCGGTGCGCTTTGGTCTGCCAGGCGACTTCGCCGAAACGTGGTTACCGGCGGCGCTTGGGCAATTCAAGAAGACGCATCCGGGCGTGCGCGTGGAAGTGGCCGTCGAACGCAACGGCGTGTTGCTTGAACGGCTGGACCGAGGGGAACTCGACCTCGTGCTTGTGATGGGCAACGAAAGCCGGTCCGATGCCGAACCGCTCTCAACGTTGCCGATGACGTGGATCGGACCTGTCGGCGTCGACGTTGCCCTAACCCCGGGGCTTCCTCTGGAGCTCGCGCTTTACAACCCGCCGTGCTTCTTCCGTCGTGCGGGCATCGAGGCGCTCGATGTCGCAGGCATTTCGTGGCGGCTGGCCTACACGACGGCGAGTCTTCAGAGTCTTTGGTCGGGGGTCGCCGCAGGGCTAGGCATCACATTGAGAACGGCGGCCGGTCTGCCGCCGTCGCTAAAACGGCTCGGCGCAAAAGAGGGCCTGCCGCCGCTGCCGTCGGTTGCCCTCTGCCTGCATACGGGCCATCGGGACACGCCACCCGCATTGGCGCAGCTCAAGCGCGTGGTAACGGAATGTGCGGGCGCGAACCTCGCTGCAGCATAGTTTCTGCGGGACGCAAGTATACCGGTGCCGTATTGCCGCTTCGTGACGTTCGTCAGCGAATTGACGACGCCACGCGCGAACGCATTGCAAAAGCGGGATAAACGGGTAAGCAAGCGAATGAACTAGCGAATCGCCTGCCGAATCCTCAACGCTTAGGCTAGCGCTATCCGATTCATCACAAACGTCTGACGCGTTTCAAACCCCATGCGCTTGTAAAGCGCGATAGCCGCTTCGTTGTCATCCTTCACATGAAGGAATGGGGTATCGCCGCGCGCTTTGATTTGTTGGCGAAGGATGTTCATCAGGCGGCCCGCCAGCCATTTGCCGCGGTGACGCTCATCCACACACACCGCGCTGATTTCCACATAACCGTCCAGACGCATGCGCTCGCCCGCCATCGCAATCAGTTCGCCGTCTGCACGAATCCCGATGTAGTTGCCCATCTCGATCGTGCGCTTGCCGAACGGCCCGGGACGTGTTCGCTCCGTGAGCGCGATCATCTCTGGTACGTCGCTCACACCGAGTTGTACAACGCCTTCGTCGTTAAGCGCGCCGACATTGCCTGCATCCACCATCTGAATCACGGAAAACACGTGATCGTGATGAATGCCGTCCATCGGCGGCAATGCTTCCAGCGACGGCAGAAACACAAAGCCACCTCGCGAAATGATCGACGCCAGCGCATGAATTGCCGCCTGCGTCGTATTCGCCACGCCAGCAAACGGCGCCACATCGGCTTCGTATCGACGTGCCAATTCAGTCCCTTGCGCGAGTGCGGATTGCTGCGTCACCAGCGCATTCCACGTCGGGTTGTCGAGACGGCAATGATTCGGATATTCCATGTTCGTTTTCCTTGCTGATGCCTTGATGTCGATTTAAACCGCGTGTCCGAGAATCGCCGTGGCGAACGAGACCGTCGCGCCGAAACCCACAAGAAATGCCAGCGTGCGCACGACCGGAATGCCGGCGACATAAACGACGTAATGCACGATGCGTGCGATCAGATACAGCTTCGCCGCGAAAACCGTGGCGGGTGTCGAAATTCCGACCAGTGCGGCAATCAACACGAGCGGCGCAAAGACGGCGAGGTTTTCTACCGCATTGGCATGCGCGCGTTTGGCGCGTTGCATCCATGCGGGCGTGGCGGCCCCGGGCGTCTGTCCGGCAACTTCCGGCACAGGATTAGCCATCGCGCGAATGGGTCCGCGCAGTACGATCCCAGCCAGAATGTAGGGAATCCACATGGCCGCCGTCAGCAATGCCACGAGGGCGAGGTAATACAGTTCCGGCGTGAGCTTCATGGTGCCCCCTTGTTGGAAGTCGTTGAATATGAGGCGATTCTAGACTTCGGGGGACGACAGGAATATAGTCGCAAATGACAATATTCGAGTCATTTACGACATGAAGATTTGCGTTTTTGCACTGGACGGCGCGTTCGACACCGGCCTGACTGCGATCCTCGATACGCTCTGCACGGCCAACGAACTCGCGATGCTGCGCGGGGCCGATGTTTTGCCGTTCGACGTGAGCGTTGTCGGCACGAAGTCGCGCATCAAAACGGCACTGGGGATGACGATGGCCGTCGAACCGGCGCGTGACGTCGAACACTCGTCCCAGTTGCCCGACTGGGTGGTCGTCCCCGCGCTGAACGCCAAGTTGCCGGACATCCTCGTGCCTGCGTTAGCGCGACGTGACGTCGAAGACGCCAAGTCGTATATGCGCACGTGGCGCGAGCAGGGCGTCGGCATCGCGGCGGCCTGTATCGGCACATTCGTGGTGGCCGACAGCGGCTTGCTCGACGGGGAGGAAGCGACAACCACGTGGTCGCTTGCACCGTTGTTCCGCGAGCGATATCCGACGGTGAAGCTGAGCGATTCGCGAATGGTCGTGGAGTCGAACGGGCTGGTGACGGCCGGTGCGGCGATGGGGCATCTCGACCTTGCGCTGTGGTTCGTGCGGCAGGCCAGCCCTGAGCTAGCGTCGCACGTCGCGCGGTTCCTGCTGATCGACAACCGCTCGTCGCAGGCGCAGTACATCATCCCGGACTTCCTCGCGCATGCCGATCCGCTCGTCGAACGCTTCGAGCGATGGGCGCGCGAGCACATGTCGCAGGGTTTCTCGCTGGAGAGCGCCGCGCAGGCGTTGCATGTGCACGTGCGGACGTTGCAACGTCGCACGGAGCAGGTGCTCGGCAAGTCGCCACTGGCGTTCTTTCAGGACCTGCGCATTCAGCGCGCGAGACAACTGGTGTCGAACGGCTGCGATCTCGACACCGTCGCGACGCAGGTTGGCTATGCGGATGCCTCCACCCTGCGCAACCTGCTCAGACGCAAACTCGGTCGCACCGTGAAGGAGCTTCGCAGCGATTGACGCTCAGAATCCGATCTGTTTGAGAAATTCGTTGACCGGACCCGACCACATCTTGCCGCCGTAGGTGAGCAGCATGTGACCGTCGTGCCCAGCGATATCCTCCGTGTGGACGAACTTCGCCGGACTGCCCGACGCAGCGAACGCGTCGAACCATTGTTTCGGTGCGTCCGGTCCCCAATACTGGTCGTTGTGCGCGTACAGCCAGAGCCCCGGGATCTTCGTCGTCTTGCCGAATTCGCCGTAGACCGTCTTCATCTGCTCGGGATCGCAACTGTGTTGCGGCGACAACTCGGGCGACCCGCCTGCGCCGCCGGAGAAGTTGATGTAACCGACGACGCCCGGCGGATTCGTCGCCACCGTGGAGACGGTCGTGAAGCCGCCGACCGAGCGGCCCTCCAGCACCACACGATGCTTGTCCGCCCAGGGTTGCGCCTGGACCCACTTCAACGCCGCGAGGTTCGCTTCGGCCGTGACCTTCGCGAGCTTCTCGAAGTCGGGACGTCGCACGCATTGGCCGTTCTTGAACGACGAACCGGAGTTCTCCCGATCCGGCCCGCCCGTCAGTCCATAGCCGACACGAATCGGCGCGACGATGGCGAACCCCCGCGCCAGCCAGAACCGTACGTGACCCTTGAGAATCGGGGCGTCGAGCTTCGCACGAACTAGCGGATCGCCTGCGCGTCCGTGCTCGAAGATCAGTACGGGGAACGGGCCGTTGCCCGCCGGTTTGTAGACTTCCGTGTGCATGGCGATGTCGCCGCCGAAGGTATTCGCCCCGGGCACGACGATGCCGACGATTTCAGGCTTGACGTCCGTCTGCGACGGGGCGGCGCTCGCAGGCGGTGTCGAGTTGTCGTCCGTCGCCGCGAACGCCGTCGGCATCGAGACGAGAAGTGCCGTCAGCGCAGTGGCGCAGAGCGAGCCGGTGCGCTTGAGCGCGCATGCAGCGAAGCGTGTCATATGAGGGACGATCGTGTTGTATGAGCGAGGTGGACTTGCAAACCGACGCTATCGTACTTCGCACTGTGTGACAGCGGCACTCATGCTAACGGCTGAGGATGTTGCTTCAGTCGACGGCTTCGATGCCGTCGTCGTCGGCGTTCGCCACGTCGACGATCTCCGTCGAATCCGTCGCAAAATAGCGGCCCGGTGTGGTGTCGAAGGTGCGTCTGAACAGCGCGATGAAGGCGCTGGCGTTGTCGTACCCGAGGTCCAGCGCGACGGCCCCGACCGGTTGCCCGGCGGCGAGCAGTTCCAGCCCGCGCAACAGACGCGCGCGCTGACGCCACGCCGTGAACGTCAGCCCCGTCTCCTCAACGAAGCGGCGGCTCACCGTACGCGTCGACGTGCTGGCCCAGTTGGCCCATGCGTCGAGCGAGCGGTCGTTGGCCGGATCGTCGATGAGGGCGGCGGCGATGCGTCGCAGGCGAGGGTGGCTTGGCATCGGGAGACGGAAGGCGTCGGCGGGGCTGACGGCGATCTCGTCCAGTATCACGTGCATGATGCTCAATTGCGCCCGATCCGGCTCGCCCAGCGCCCACTGTGCGGCACGCGCCACCGCCTCGCGCAGAAGTCCGGACACCGCGATCGCGCGCGGCTGATCCGGCAACCCGGCGCATTGATCCGGACGCACATACACCGCCCAGCCATTGAACGGGCCATGCGAGAAGGCCGCATGCGGGCAGTGCGGCGGTACCCAGACGGCACGCGACGTCGGCACGACCCACGTGCCGAGATTGGTGCGAACGGAGATCAGGCCGCTGAACAGCCCGAGCAACTGTCCCGACGCGTGTTGGTGCGTCTGCGAGACACGCGGCACACTTTCCCGACCGACGAGCGCAATCAGCGGCGGGTCCTGCGCGTCCATAATCTGTACGCGCGCCATTTTCGGCTTCAGGTGGTAGGGAAATTCCATGGCGTCATTTCGCTATTGAATGGCTTGGATAGTCTATCAGCGCCATCAGGCAACGCGATAAGCTCGGCACATGTTTTTGAAGGAGCATCGCCATGTCGTTGCCAATCTATCCCGTCGGTTCGCGTGACGCCGTGCAGTCGCCTGCGTCTTCGGCATCCCCCGATCCCGCTCGTGTCGATCTAGATGCCCTGTACGATCCGCCGTCCGAGGGGATCGTCAAAGGTGTGATGTCGCGCCTGTTGCCGTTCCACACGGCTTATCTCGATGTCGCGACGTTCTTCTGCGTGGCCACCGGCAATGCGCAAGGGCTCGACGCCTCGCCGCGCGGCGGCGCACCGGGCTTCGTCAAAGTACTCGACGAGAAGACTGTCGTCTTCGCGGACTGGCCCGGCAATAACCGTATCGCCTCGCTGCGCAATCTGACCGAAGACGACCGCATCGGCATGTTGTTCCTGTTCCCGGGGCTGGAAGTCTTTATGCGTATCAACGGTCATGCGCGCATTGCCGTCGACCCGATGTTGCTCGCGCAACTGAAGGAAGGTGAGCGTACGCCGAAGACAGCCATCGTCGTGAGCATCGACGAAGTGCTGTTTCACTGTGGCAAGGCGATCAATCGCGCGAAGCTCTGGCGTGCCGAGTCGCAACTCGACCGCAAGGCCGTACCGTCGATGGGAGATATGAAGGCGGCGCTCACGGGGATGGACCCTGCCCGCGCCAGCGAGATCGATGCGGGGTACTACCGCGCGGTGCGCGGCGACCTTTATTGACGACCGGTGTGCCGGTCTTGTGCCATAGCGCTTAGTTCTGGGTGCCAGCCGACTCTTGCGCGCGGCGCAGACGCTCGCGGCTGTTCGTGAGGTGCGTGCGCATGGCGGCGCGCGCGGCTTCCGGGTCGCGACGCGAAATCGCGTTGTAGATGTCTTCGTGTTCGCGATTCACGCGATTGAGATACGACACCTGATCGTCGTCGGCCAGCGCTGCCGAGTTCACGCGCGTACGCGGAATGATCGTGTTGCCGAGTTGTTCGAGGATGTCGTGGAAATAGCGGTTGCCGGTCGCGCTCGCCACTTGCAGGTGGAAGGCGACGTCGGCCGTCACGGCGTTGCCGGTGCGCTGACGCACGTGCATCTCGAAGTCGTCCAGCGCCTGACGCATCGCCTTGAGTTGTCCGTCCGTGCGACGGTTTGCCGCCAGACCTGCCGCTTCCGTTTCGAGCGAGATGCGCAGCTCCAGAATCGCCATCACGTCGAGCATCGTCAGAATGCTGTTCGTGTCGACTTGCAGCGCATTCTCGCGCGGGGCTTCGAGCACGAAGGTGCCGATGCCGTGACGCGTCTCGACCAGCTGTGCCGCTTGCAGCCGCGAAATCGCTTCGCGCACCACCGTGCGGCTCACGCCCAGACTTTCCATGATGGCCGACTCGGTCGGCAGCTTGTCGCCCGGACGGAACGTGCCGGCGCGAATCTGCTCGGACAAGGCACTCACCACCTCCTCCGTGAGGCTGCGAGACTTGCGGCGAGGACGTGCGGGCAACGGGCTGGTCATGGACATGGCGTCGGTTGGAATTGTGGGTGACGATAAATGGCAAAAACGCCCCCAGTTTACCTTATCGACCGTCGCATACATACGACAACCGATAAGAATCGACCGCCAACGCCACAGCCCAGACGTTACCGGGCGCTGGCGGCCGAAAAGACTGCTTTGTGCGACTTCTCGCGACCACTCTCAAGCACTTGCTGCCATCCGGACCGGCACGCGCACAGCGTCGGTCCGGACGGCGTTACCCCTTAGGCACGGGCATCAGAAATCGACGCGGATCCCCAGCATGCCGACGAACTGCGAGCTCGTCGCCGACGGCGTGCTGTTCTGCGAGTCGCCGACCACCGGACCCGCGTTGATGATGCTCACGCCGTTCGCCGAGATCGACTTACCGTTGGCGTGTTGCCACGCTTCGAGCGCATACAGCGACGTGCGCTTCGAGAGCGAGTACACCTGCGCAAGCGACACCTGATGGTAAGTCGCGGCGTCGGTGATGCCGTTGGCCTTGGAGGCAGCCGTGTAGCTATACGCTGCCGCCAGACGCCACTGCGGCGCGACGATCCACGACGCGTGCACGCCCGCCGTATTGAAGATCGCGCTGTCGTGGAAGAGCGACGCGGCGCCCGGCTTGTACTGCACGTTGCTGTAGCTCGCACCCAGCGTCAGACTGCCGAGCGTGTAGATACCGGCCACCGCAATGTGTTGCAGCGAGTCGGCGGTAACGTAGCCCTGATTGACGGCCGACGTGCCCGGCACCCCGGTAGACGAGCTGTTCCAGGTCGTGCCGCCGCCGATGTTGTTCATCCGCAGGTAGCCCGCCGCCAACGACACCGGACCGCCGTCGTAACGCAACGCACCGGAGAACGTGTTGCCCTTGCCCATCGCACCGGCCTGACCGCCGAAGCCGTATTGAACGCTGGCCGTCACGCCCCACAGCACCGGCGACGTGTACGTCACCGAGTTGTTGATGCGGATGGTCGTGTCGAGGCCGTCGATATCGCCCGGGTGCGCACCGGTCGCGCCCGTGACATAAGCGACGGGACCGATCGTGCCGACCATCAGGTAATACGGCGAGTACTGACGGCCGATGGTGACAGTGCCCGCTTGTGCGTTCTTCACGCCGACGAACGCCTGACGGTTGAACATCACGCCCGACGAACTGAATGCGCCGCTGTTCACGTCAAAGCCGTTTTCCAGTTGGAAGAGTGCGCTGGTGCCCCCGCCCAGATCTTCCGTGCCGCGCAGGCCCCAGCGGCTGCCCGCGAGGTTGCCGTTGCGCAGATAGGTGTTCGACTTGCCGTTCTGGTTGCTGCTGTAGGTCAGTGCATCGTCGACGATCCCGTACAGCGTCACGTTCGACTGTGCGAACGCCGGCATTGCACCGGCGGCGAGACCGGCCAATACGAGCCCGGCAAACAGTTTCGAATGTCTCACGACTTCTCCTCTTGTGATGTGTTTTCTTGGACTTCGCGTACTTCGTTTTTATGTGAAGCGGGTGCTGCTTTTGTGGTGCTGCCGTGGTGTTCTGTCGGGTGAGTGCTGGCCTGAATGAACGCGCAAAAGCGCGCTTAAAAACGCGGTGCTTTGCCGCTCCAATCGGGCCGGTATTTGCGCATCTGCACCGCGTCGTTGCGCGTGCGCAGGCCGCAGCGCAGGTATTGCTCGTGGAGCTTGGCCAGTTGGTCCTGATCGATTTCGAGTCCGAGTCCGGGCGCCTTCGTGATGGCGACCGCGCCGTTGCGAATCGCGATCTTGCCGCCACGCACGACTTCCTCGTCGGCTTCCTGCCACGGGTAGTGCGTGTCGCAGGCGTAGGACAGGCGCGGCACGCTCGCCGCCAGATGCGTCATCGCCATCAGGCTGATGCCGAGGTGCGAGTTCGAGTGCATCGACAGGCCGATGTCGAACGTCTCGCACATACGCGCGAGCAGCTGTGTGTCGCGCAGTCCGCCCCAGTAGTGGTGATCGGAGAGGATGATTTGCGCGCCGTTCAGGCGCACGTTCTCGCGGAACTGCCGCAGATCGGTGACGACCATGTTCGTCGCGAGCGGCATGCCCGTCGCACGATGCAGTTCCGCCATGCCTTCGAGCGTGGGCGTGGGGTCTTCGTAGTATTCGAGATCGCCCGCCAGTTCGCGTCCCATCGCAATCGCCGTCGGGAGCGACCAGTTGCCGTTCGGATCGATACGCAGCGGCTTGTCGGGGAAGGCGCGCTTGAGGGCCTTCAGGCATTTCACTTCTTCGGCCGGTTCCAGCACCCCGGCCTTGAGCTTGATGCTGCCGAACCCGTACGTGTCGATCATGAAGCGTGCCTGAGCGACGAGCTGCTCGGCGTTCAGCGTCTCGCCCCAGCTATCCGGCGCGTACGGCGAATCGATGTGCTGCGCGTACTTGAAGAACAGATACGCGCTGTACTGCACTTCCTGACGCACGGCGCCGCCGAGCAGCTCGACGAGCGGTATCCCCAGATGCCGCGCCTGCAAATCCAGAAACGGAACTTCGAACGCGGAGTAGAGCTTCTCAGTGTCCTTGCGCGGGTCGGTGCCCGGTGCGAGTTCGTATTCCACGCGCTCGCCACGTACGCCCTGACGCACCACAGCGGCGACCCGTTCGCGCAGCCCGTTCGTGTCGAACGGGTCCATGCCGATCAGCAGCGGACGTGCGTTTTCGAGCAGGGCAAGCACTGGCGCATCGCCATAGGTTTCGCCTAGTCCGACATGCCCGTTATCCGTTTCGATTTCGATGATCGAGCGCAGGGCATACGGTTCGTGAATACCCGCCGCGTTGAGTAGCGGCGGGTCGCGAAAGGCAATCGGGGTGATCGTGATGCGCTGAATTTTCACGGCAACTTTTCCTTGGTCTCCACCGGGAACGGGGTGTCGGCGGCGACGTCTATCTCGCGGTTTGTGTAACTTTTACGTCATCGTATGACTGGCCGTAATTTAGGTGACGCACTGCCCGTGTCTCTATCGGTGAAATCCCTGACAAAATGCTCGGCGTCCTGATGAAATCAGGGATTAAAGCCCATATAAACAAAGATTTCTCGATTTATAAGGGAAACCTCTGGGGTGTTTTGGCATGTCTCCCAATTGCAAATTGGAAATCTCAGTCATATGATGACTTACGAGAAATTTAACCAAAGGAGACAGCATGAGCTTCAGCCGCAGGGGATTCTGGCAACGTACGCTCGGTGCCGTGGCATGTGCCGCAGTACTGGGAAGCTTCGCAAGCACGGCAACCGCCGCACCGGTTGCGCTGAACATCGTCGACGTGGCCGGCAATCTCGCGCTCACGCAAAAGGGCTTCGAGGCCTTCCGCGACAAGTACCCGGATCTCGTCTCCAAGATCACCTTCACCAATGCGCCTGCACCGCAACTGCCGGGCAAGATCAAGGCCATGCAAGCGGCTGGCCGCTCGGATATCGATATCGTGCTGACGGGCACCGATGCGCTCGCCGCCGGTATCCAGCAAAACCTCTGGCAACGTCTGCTCCCCGACTACAGCGCGAAGCTGCCGGGCGTGCTCGACAAGTACGCCCCGAACGTGCGCGCGATGCAGGAGCTGTCGAAGGGCTACGGCCTGGCCGTCACGTTCATGCCTGCGGGACCGCTCGTCGAATACAACCCGGCCAAGGTGACGAACCCGCCCAAGACGCCTGCCGAACTGCTCTCCTGGTGCAAGGCAAATCCGGGCAAGTTGATTTACGCGCGTCCGGCCAACTCGGGCCCGGGCCGCACGTTCCTGATGGGCCTGCCGTATCTGCTCGGCGACAAGGATCCGCACGACCCGATCAAGGGATGGGACAAGACGTGGGCGTTCCTCAAGGAACTCGATTCGTGCATTCCGTACTACCCGGGCGGCACGTCGGCGGTGATGAAGGAGTTGGGCGAAGGCAGCCGCGACATGACGCTCACCGTCACCGGCTGGGACATCAATCCGCGTGCGCTGGGTATCGTGCCTGCGACGTTCAAGATTCAATCGTTCGACAAGTTCACGTGGGTCAACGACGCGCACTACATGGTCGTGCCCAAGGGCGTGGCGAAAGAGAAGATGGACGTGATCCTCAAGTTGATCAACTTCATGCTCGAACCGGCTCAGCAGGCGCTCACGTATGACGATGGCTACTTCTATCCGGGCCCGGCGGTGAAGGACGTACCGCTGTCCGCCGCCCCGGCGAAGAGCCAGGAAACGATCGCGAAGTACGGCCGTCCGGAATACGCGAAACTCATCGCCGATTTCCCGCACGCTGTGCCGCTCGATGCGACGGCGATGGTGGCTGCATTCCAGAAGTGGGATGCCGAAATCGGTTCGCTGAAGTCGAAATAAGGGCTGCGTCATGAAGCACAACTTTCAACAACTGCGCCTCGATCACGTGGCGCGCAGCTTCACCAACGCCGAGGGGCAGTCGGTGGCCGCGTTGAACGGCCTCGATCTGACCATCGAGCGTGGCGAGTTCATCGCGCTGCTGGGGCCTTCGGGCTGCGGCAAGTCGACGGCGCTCAACTGCATTGCCGGACTCACGCCGCTCACGGGTGGCGCGATCTGGCTCGACGACGAGCGCATCGACGTACTGCCCAGCGAGAAGCGCGGCTTCGGCATGGTGTTCCAGAACTACGCGCTGTTCCCGCACATGAGCGTGCTCGATAACGTGGGCTTCGGTCTTCGGATGCGCGGCACGCCGCGCGCCGAGATCGAGAAGCGTGCCCGCGAAGCCTTGCAGCTCGTGCAACTCGTCGGGCACGAGCGCAAGTTGCCGGGGCAGTTGTCGGGCGGTCAGCAGCAACGTGTCGCGATTGCGCGTGCCATCGTGATCGAGCCGCCGGTTGTGCTCATGGACGAACCGCTGTCGAACCTCGACGCGAAGCTGCGTATCGAGATGCGCGCCGAAATCCGCCGCATTCACGGCAAGCTCGACCGCGCGACGATTTACGTCACGCACGATCAGGACGAAGCGCTCTCGATGGCGGACCGCATCGTCGTGATGAAAGAGGGGGTGGTGCAGCAGATCGGCGCACCGCGCGACGTGTATGGCCGTCCGCGCAATCTGCACGTGGCGCGCTTCATGGGCTATCGCAATGTGCTCGACGTGTCGATCACGTCGGCACAGGGCGAGCATGCCCGCGTGTCATGCGGCGGGGCGTCGTTCGACGGTGTGTTGATGGAGCCGCCCGCCAGCGGTGGCAAGGTCGAAGGCAAGGTTTCCGTGGCGATTCGTCCCGACGATTTCGAGCGCGCACCGGCCGCTAACGACAACGCCTTCGAAGTGGTGGTCGAGACGGTGGAGTACGGCGGTCGCGATTCGCTGCTGCGCGTGGCGTCGCCGTTCGGTCAGTTGTACGCGCGTTTGCCGGGCGATTACGCCGTCGGGGAGCGCGTGCCGCTGCGCGTACCGGCCGACCGCACGCTGGTCTACACCGGGGAGCGCGCATGAGTGCCGCCGCTTCTGTGTCGATGACACCGGCGGCGCGTGCCGACGGGCGTGGCTGGCTCGTCGCGCCCGCGCTCGTGTGCCTGATCGCGATGTTCGTCTATCCGTTCGCGTACGGTCTGTTCCTGTCTTTCCAGCCGATGGAGGGTGGCGGCGTTTTCGCGAACTATCTGAAGTTCTTCACCGAGCCGACGTTGTGGCCGACGGTGCTGATCACGCTCAAGCTCGCCGTGCCCGCCACGCTGATCAACGTGGGGGCATCGATCCCCGCGGCGTTCGCGTTGCGCAAGAGCACGCGGGCGTCGAAGTTCGTGACGATGCTACTGGTCGTTCCCGTAACGCTCGGCACCGTGCTCATCGCCGACGGCATGCTGACCTACTACGGGCCGAACGGCTGGTTCCCGCAGGCGTTGCATGCGTTGGGGCTGTATCACGACGAAGTGCGTCTCACGCACAACTATTGGGGCGTACTGATCTCGCTGGTGATCTCGGGCTTCCCGTTCGCGTTCCTGCTGATCCTGTCGTACGTCACCGGTATCGATCCGACGCTCGCGCGCGCGGCAGGTACGCTGGGTGCCGGGCCGTGGCAGCAATTCCGTCTGATCTATCTGCCGCTGCTGGTGCCGGGCCTGACGATGGCGGCGTGTCTGTCGTTCGTGCAGGCATTCTCGGTGTTCCCGTCGGCGGTGCTGCTCGGCGTGCCCGCAGGGGCGACGCGCGTGGTGTCGATTGCCGCGTACGAAGCCGCGTTCGAGAGCTACGACTACTCGCTCGCATCATGCGTGGCGATTGTGATGGGATTCGTGCAGTTGCTGATCGTGGCGGGCATGCTCGGCGCGCGTCGGGCGTTCTATAGCGGTCCGACCACGGGAGGCAAGGGATGAGTGTCGCAGACAAGAATCCGGCCGGTACGCTGGCCGCGCAGAACGGAGATTTCATGACAACGCAGGCGCCCGTCAGCCAGTCGGCAGCCGTTCCCGAAGTCAGGCGCAAAATGCGCCGCGAAGGGCCGGGCTCGCGTCTGTGGCGCGTGCTCGTCTGGGGCACGATGATCTTCTTCCTCGTGAACGTGGCGCTGATGATCGCCACCGTCACGATGAACTCGTTCGCCACGCGCTGGTTCGGCACGCCGCTGCCCGAAGGTTTCACGCTGCATTGGTACGCGCAGGCATGGCGCGACTTTCAACTCGCCGATGTGCTATGGGTGACGGTAGAAGTCGTGGGCGCAGTCGTGCTCCTGTCGATTGCGCTGGGCGTGCCTGCGGCGTATGCACTGGCCCGAGCGCAGTTCCCCGGCAAGAAGCTTGCGATGCTGGTGTTTCTGTTGCCGCTGATGGTGCCGCCGGTGACGTACGGCATTCCGATGGCGACCGTGCTTTACAAGGTCGGACTGGGCGGCACGCTCACGGGCGTAATTCTCGCGAATCTCGTGCCGTCGCTGCCGTTCGTGATTCTGGTGATGACCCCGTTCATCGAGCAGATCGATCCGAACCTCGAAGCCGCAGCGCGCATTTTCGGTGCGAACACGCCGAAGTACTTCCGTCACGTGTTGCTGCCATTGCTGGTGCCGGGCATTCTCGCGGCGGGGCTGCTCGTGCTCGTGCGCACCATCGGCATGTTCGAGCTGACGTTCTTCACCGCCGGTCCGGACACGCAGACGCTGGTCGTCGCGCTCTACTACGCAGTGTTCTCGACCGGGGTGAGAGCCCCGCAGTCTATCGACGCGATGGCGATGATCTACATGGCCATCACGTTGCTCTGGGTGCTCATCGCGCTGCAATTCGTGAGTCCGACGCAGTTGGTCAGCCGCGTCAAGGAAGCGCCGAAGGGCGAGTGATCGCGGCGTGCGCATTGTTGGCTCCGGTCGCTTCCAGCTGGAAGCGACCGACCGACAACGTGAGCGCCTGCGCCTGTTGCTGCAACATCTGCGCGGCCGCGCCGGCATCTTCCACCAGCGCCGCGTTGTGCGACGTCACCTGATCCATCAGCGCAATCGCGCGATTCACTTCCTCGATTCCCTGCTTCTGCTCGTGGCTGGCGGCGCTGATTTCGTCCATCGCGTTGCTGACCTGCTTCACGCGCGCCACGATCTCGCGCATCGTCTTGCCCGCGTTCTGCACGAGCGTCGTGCCCGAGGCGACTTCTGCGACGGACGCGTCGATCAGTTGCTTCACTTCCTTCGCGGCTGCTGAGCTGCGTCCGGCGAGGCTGCGCACTTC
This sequence comes from Pandoraea commovens, assembly GCF_024704525.1. Lineage (NCBI taxonomy): Bacteria > Pseudomonadati > Pseudomonadota > Betaproteobacteria > Burkholderiales > Burkholderiaceae > Pandoraea > Pandoraea commovens. The sequence goes on along the minus strand of NZ_CP102780.1, from coordinate 4,915,382 downwards.
TGCTGCGACCACCGCGAACCCCTTGCCCTGTTCGCCCGCACGTGCGGCTTCGACGGCGGCGTTCAGCGCGAGGATGTTCGTCTGGAAGGCGATGCCTTCGATGACCGCAATGATGTCCACGATCTTGCGCGACGACGTGTCAATGGACGACATCGTCGTGACCACTTGCTCGACCATGTCGCCACCTTGCTCCGCCATCTCGGCCGCGCGGTGGGCGAGATCGTTCGCGCCGCGCGAGTTGTCGTCGTTCTGGCTGACGGTCGACGTCAGTTCTTCCATCGCGGCGGCGGTCTGCTCCAGCGAACTGGCCTGCTCGGCGGTGCGTGCGGCGAGGTCGCGGTTGCCCGAGGCGATGCGGTGGCTGATCGCCGTGACGTCGTGCGACGCGTGGCGCACTTGCGTGACCGCATGGCGCAGATTCGTCGCCATCTCCGCGAGCGACGCCATGATGCTCGTGTCGTGTTCGCGGTTCGATGCGTTTGACGTATTCGATGCTGCGCGTCCGACGTCGAACTCGTGGTACAGCTCGCCACGATCCACCGCCAGCGCCAGCGCTTTGACGTCGTCCGGCTCTGCGCCCAGCGCACGTCGCAATTGACGCGTAATCAGAAACGCCATGACCGCGCCGCACGTCAGCGCGACGAGCACCAGCGCGAGCATCACGGTCTGAAAGCCGTGTGCGCTCGCGACGGCGGCCATCGATTCCGTGTGACTGGTGCGGTCTTCGAGATCGATCATGCGGTTGATGGCCGCGAGCCAGTCGACGAAGGCCGGACGCGCCTGTTCGAGCACGAGACGGCGCGCGCCGTCGAGGTCGCCCGCGCGGCGCAGTGTGATCACCTGCGCGATGATCGGTTGCGTGCGCGCTTCGATGGACTTGATCGCGGCGAGATCGTCGCGTTCTTCTGCGCTCACGCGTTCGGCGTTCGATGGCGCGAAGAGGGCGTCCATCGGTCCGGCAGAGCGCTGATAGTCGGCGTTCAGGCGCTCGATGAGCGCGACGATTTCGTCGACATGGCTGTCGTCGGCCAGCGTGATGTCGCGCACGGCGATGGCGCGGTCGTGCACGCTGCCGCGAAAGTTCACGGCGTACTGCTGCTTCACATTGTTGTTGTCGCTGATGTTCGTGAGCGTGCGCTCGATGCCGTGCACGCGCAGCACGGCGAGCGCGGCCAGCGCGAGCATCATCGCGAGGATGACGGTGAAGCTCAGCCCGAGCCGGGCGGCCACGCTCATTCGGGACTGACGTGGTAACGACGGTGTATGTGAAGAGGTGTGTGAGGCGGTGTGCGGAGCGGCTAATGCAGATGCGCTGGATGAGGCGTTCATGTGAATGTGTCCGGTCTGATCGTTTTTATACCTGACGCGCATGGGCGGTGCATCGCGGCGCGTCGGTGCGCGGTTGGGCGCATTGCCCGACGGGCAAACGTCTGGCAGACGGCGATTATTCCGCTTAGGCAGAGTCGATAGCGGTCAACGGTCCGTTGAGGCGACGCGCTTGAGTATGCGTTGTGCCTGTTGGAACTCCCGACGGATCAGACGCGATATCGGCCACTTGGCGTGCTGCGCCGCAACAATAAATATCTTAAGAAAGGTGTGGAATAAAGGGTCGGCGCGAAGCGTTCAGAGAGTGTCGACAACGACATTTCACTCAGGAGCCAAAGTCATGAACCAACGTCAATCGATGTCCGCTGTTCTCACCAGCCTGGTGGCTGCCGCCGGTCTGTTCGCTGCTGCTGCGGCCCACGCGGAAGTCCCGCTCAAGACGGCCGACGGCATGCTCGTCGACGCGCAGAACCGCACCGTCTATACGTTTGACAACGATGTGGCAGGCAGCGGCAAGAGTGCTTGCAACGGCGGATGCGCGACGGCCTGGCCGCCGGTCATGGCCGATGGCGGTGCCAAGGCCGAAGGCAACTATTCCATCGTCACGCGCGACGACGGTATGAAGCAGTGGGCCTACAAGGGCAAGCCGCTGTACCTGTTCGCGAAGGACGCGGCCGCAGGCGACAAGAAGGGCGACGGCTTCAAGGACGTGTGGCACGTTGTCAAGCCCTGAGCAGGCGCTGACGGGATTCTGACGGGGAGCGGCGCGTGTTGGCATATCGGCGGGCTGGGAACGCGCATGCAAAGTCGCGGCGGCTCAGTATAATTTCGCGGCAGGTGCCAGCGGTACTCGCTGGCGATGCTTCGGACTGGGTGGCCGTCACGCACCCTCCGCCAGGAAATTCGCCGATGACCGGTCAGGATTTACCCAGCTTGCTTCCGGGCTTGCTGCCACGCCTCTGGGCGTTCGCCTTGCGCATTACGGGCGATCGCCATGATGCCGAGGATCTTGTGCAACGCGCTTGCGTGCACGCGCTGGAGCGCGTGCACCAGTGGCAGCCGGGATCCTCGGCGTTGAGCTGGATGTTCAGCATCGTGCATACGACGTGGATCAACGAGATCCGCGCGCGGCGCGTGCGTTCGCGCGGCAGTCTGGCGTGGGACGAAGCCGACGTCGATGCGATTCCCGATTTTCAGGCATCCACGCCCGAAGAACTGGCCAGTTGTCATCAGGTCTTCGGTGCGGTCGACCGTCTGCCCGAAGCGCAACGTCTCGTGTTGCTGCTCGTGGCGGTGGAGGGTATGAGTTATCAGGAAGCGGCAGAAGTGCTCGACGTGCCCATCGGCACGGTCATGAGCCGTCTGTCACGCGCACGCCGTACTATCGGCGACCAGTTTCGTAACCCCGAGGGGCAACCCCGCACGGCAGAGCGCACCCTTCGGGGTGGCTCGGCCGCTGGCGCACGTGAGGAGGACGCGTGATGAACGAAGACGATATCCGCCTGCTCGCTTACGTGGACGACGCACTGCCTCCGGCGGAGCGTGCGGAAGTGGAAGCGGCCATTGCCGCGTCGCCCGAACTGGCCGACGCGGTTGCGTCGTTGCGGGCCTCGCGTCTGCCGTATCTCGAGACGTTCGCGGCGCAAGTGATTCCGCCGGTGCCGCAGAGCCTGAGCGCCGGTCTCGACGCACTCCTGCGCGAACACGCGCAACGTCAGGCCTCGCCGCCGACTCAGTCGGTTCAACAGGACACGCACGCACCCGACGCCATTAAATCTACGACATCGCTACCGTTGCAGCCCGTGCGTGTCGACACGACGCACAACGTGCCCGCTGCCAACGATGCGCCTGCCGGACGACGCGTGCGCCCGTGGTGGCTCGCGGCGGCCTTCGCGGCGGGTGTTGCGGCGACGGCGATTACGCTGCCGTTGATGTCGGGCGTGCTGAATCGCTCGGGTGCGGGGGGCTTCATGACCGCCTCTGTCACCCCTGCGCCCGCGCAGGGCCGGACATGGGTGCGCGCAGCGGCCGAGTATCAGCAGTTGTATGCGCGTGACACGGTGGCGTCGATTCACGTCGACGACAGCGACACCGAGCGCACCGTCAACGAGATCCATGAGAACGACAAGCTCGACATCAGCGTGCCCGACCTGCGTTCGCAGGGCCTGACGTTCAAGCGCGTGCAGCGTCTGCGCTGGCAGGACCGGGCGCTGGTGCAGATGGTGTATCTCCCGGCGACGGGCGATCCCGTGGCGCTGTGTGTGGTGCGCGATACGCGTCCCGATCAGAGCGTGGCGGAGCAGCAGATCGACAAGATGGGCGTGGTGACGTGGCGCAAGGGACAGATCGGCTATGCGCTCATCGGGGCGCCGGGGTCGACCGATCTCAAGGCCGTGGCGAAAGCACTGGCCGACGGCCCCGTCGCGCCGCTTTATGGGATGTTGGTGCTGCCGGACGTAACCTCGCTGCAGTCGCCGCATAAGGCTTCATAACGACCGTCGCTTTCTATCCGTACGTCGCACCAAAACAAACGCCCTCGAATCCGAGGGCGTTTGTCATTGCGGGACAGCGATTGCGATTACGCTTGTGCGAGCGCGCCATCGCGAAGTCGCCACAGACCGAGCGGATTGCGCTCCTGCAAGGCTTCAGGCAAAAGAGCGTCCGGCAGATCCTGATAGCAGACGGGGCGCAGGAAGCGATCGATGGCCGATGCGCCGACAGACGTGAACATCGCGTTCGACGTCGCCGGGAACGGGCCGCCGTGCACCATCGCGTGACACACCTCGACGCCGGTCGGGAAACCGTTGGCGAGAATGCGTCCGGCGCGACGTTCCAGACTCGGCAGCAAACGGCGAGCGTTAGCCGTGTCGCCAGCGTCGAGTTGCAGCGTGGCCGTCAACTGACCTTCCAGACGTTCCGTGATGGCGATCATTTCGTCGACGGTGTTGCAAGCAATCACGATCGACGCAGGCCCGAACATTTCGTCGTGCAGCGCGGGGGTGGCGAGAAACTCGGCGGCCGTCGTGCGGAACAGGGCCGCCTGACCCTGACATGCGCCGCCCGCCTGACCGCGCGCGACGAGCGTCACGTTCGGTTCATCGGCCAGACGCGCGACACCCTTGTCATACGCCTGATGAATGCCCGGCGTGAGCATGGTGCCTGCGGCCTTGGCTGCCAGCGCGTCGGATGCCGTCTGGCAGAAACGTTCGAGCGCGTCGCCCGCGAGGCCCAGCACCAGCCCGGGATTCGTGCAGAACTGACCGACGCCCATCGTCAGCGAATCGACGAAACCCTTCGCGATGGCGTCGCCGCGTGCGGCCAGCGCTTCGGGCAACAGGTACACCGGGTTGATGCTGCTCATCTCGGCATACACGGGAATCGGCACCGTGCGCGACTGGGCGATGCGTTGCAGTGCGAGACCGCCATTACGCGAACCGGTGAAACCGACGGCCGCGATCGCGGGATGCGCCACCAGTGCCTCGCCCACGGCACGCTCGCCGACGAGCAGCGAGAACACGCCTTCCGGCAAATCGAGCTTCTGCACGGCCGAGCGCACGGCGCGTGCCACGAGCTCCGACGTTCCCAAATGCGCGGAGTGTGCCTTCACGATCACCGGGCAACCCGCCGCGAATGCCGACGCCGTATCGCCCCCCGCCACGGAGAACGCCAGCGGGAAGTTACTCGCGCCGAACACCGCCACGGGGCCAAGACCGATCTTCGACAGACGCAGGTCGCTGCGCGGCAGCGGTTCGCGTGCCGGTTGCGCGGGGTCGATGGTGGCGTCGAGGAAATGGCCGTCGCGCACCACGCGGGCGAACATCCGCAACTGGCCGACGGTGCGTCCGCGCTCACCTTGCAGACGGGCAACGGGCAGGCCGGTCTCGGCGTGGCCGCGTTCGATCAGGGTGTCACCCAGATCGAGGATGGCCTGCGCGACGGCTTCCAGAAACTCGGCGCGCTTCGCCAGCGGCAACGCGCGGAACGGATCGAAAGCCGCGCGCGCCAGTTCGCACGCACGCTCGACGTCCTGCACGGTGCCCGCGCCGAACGACGGCGTCAGGCGTTCGCCACGCGACGGGTCGAACGCTTCAAGCGTTCCCGCACTGCCGCGCACGTCGGCGCGGCCGATCAACATCTCACCGGTAATCTGCATGCGGCGCCCCTTAGCCTTCGACCTTCTTGATCAGCGCGTCGAGCGCGGCGAGTTCGTCCGGCAGCAGGTCGGTCAGCGGTGCGCGCACCGGACCGGCGTCGTGACCGACCAGTTTGGCACCCGCCTTGACGATGCTCACGGCGTAGCCTGCGCGACGGTTGCGAATCTCCAGGTACGGCAGGAAGAACACGTCGAGCAGGTGGCCGATGGTCTCCTGATCGTTGTTGCACACCGCGCGGTAGAACTTCATCGCCGTCTTCGGAATGAAGTTGAACACAGCCGACGAGTACACCGGCACGCCCAGCGCGCGGTAGGCCGCTGCGTAGACTTCTGCCGTCGGCAGGCCACCCAGATACGAGAAGCGATCGCCCATGCGGCGACGAATCTGCACCATGCGCTCGATGTCGCCCACGCCGTCCTTGAAGCCGATCAGGTTCGGGCAGTTCTCGGCCAGACGCTCCAGTTGGTCCGCGCCGAGCTTCGAATTCGCGCGGTTGTAGACGATCACGCCGATGTTCACGGCTTTGCAGACCTGTTCGACGTGCGCGGCAATGCCGTCGAGGCTGGCTTCCGTCAGGTAGTGCGGCATGAGCAGCACACCCTTCGCGCCCAGACGCTCGGCTTCCTTTGCGTACTCGATGGCCAGACGGGTCGGGCCACCCGCGCCCGCGAGAATCGGCACCTTGCCCGCACACGTGTCGACGGCCGTCTTGATCACGGCGCTGTAATCCTGCGGCGTGAGCGAGAAGAATTCGCCCGTGCCGCCGGCGGCGAAGAGCGCCGTCGCGCCGAACGGCGCGAGCCACTCCAGACGCTCGGCGTAGCCGCGTGCGTTGAAGTCGCCGTTCGCGTCGAAGTCGGTCACGGGGAAAGACAACAAGCCGTCCGAGACGATTTGCTTGAGTTCTTGAGGTGCAGTCATTTCAAGAGTTCCTGTCGGCTGATGGGCCGGATTCGATGAATAAAGAAGGCGCTCAACCAGCGCTCGGCGCTGAGTTATATGTCATCGTATAACATGTGATGAGACCGGACAAGAGGCTGACCCGTCGAATGGCAGTGGGATAAACCCGCAAAAGGCGTGGGAAGGGTTTTTCCCGATTCGCGCAGAGGCCCGTAAAGCCACGCATTGCTGGGGTTCTAGATGTATGATGACACATAAGTGACGGGTGGTTGAGCGAACATCAACGACCGCCCGTGGTTTTTGTGTCATGGCCCGGGTGATGCGACAGATCGCAGGTATCGAGAAAGGCGAACGTCGTGGAACGCGGGGCTGGCGGGATGAGATGGGAGGGGTGAGGGACATGGCAGCAACGCAGGAGACGGCCGGCGGGAGAGACGCGCCGCGCTACATTCGGATGCAGGCAGAGGACAACGTCGCCATCGTGGTGAACGACGGCGGCTTGCCCGCGGGTAGTCGGTTTGCGGACGGACTCACGCTCATCGATGCTGTACCGCAGGGCCACAAGGTGGCGCTGATCGATCTGGCCGCAGGCGCTGCGGTGGTTCGCTACGGCGTGGTCATCGGCTACGCGGCGCGCGATCTGAGCGCAGGCAGTTGGGTCAACGAGCGGAACATCGCGATGCCCGAAGCGCCGTCGCTCGACCGTCTGCCGATCAGCACGCGCGTGCCTGCCGAATTGCCGCCGCTTGACGGCTTCACGTTCAAGGGCTATCGGAATGCCGATGGCTCGGTCGGCACGCGCAACATCCTCGCCATCACGACCACGGTGCAGTGCGTGGCAGGCGTGGTGGAGTTCGCCGTCAAACGCATCAAGGAGACGTTGCTGCCCCAGTATCCGAACGTCGACGACGTCGTCGCTCTGGAGCACACATATGGTTGCGGCGTGGCCATCGACGCACCGGACGCCATCGTCCCGATCCGCACGCTGCGCAACATCTCCACCAATCCCAACTTTGGCGGCGAAGTGATGGTCGTGAGTCTCGGCTGCGAGAAGTTGCAGCCGGAGCGTCTGCTTCCGGTGGGCAGCATTCCCATCGGCAGCACCGATGCCGACGGGAAGCCGGACACCGTTTGTCTTCAGGACGATGCACACGTCGGCTTTCTGTCGATGATCGATTCGATCCTGACGATGGCGCGTACGCATCTTGAGCGGCTCAACGTGCGTCAACGCGAGACGGTGCCTGCGTCGGAGCTGATCGTCGGCGTGCAGTGCGGTGGCAGCGACGCGTTCTCCGGCGTGACGGCCAACCCGGCCGTGGGCTTTGCCACCGATCTGCTCGTGCGCGCGGGTGCGACCGTCATGTTCTCCGAAGTCACCGAAGTGCGCGACGGCATCGACCAACTGACTTCACGCGCGGCCACACCGGAAGTGGCCGAGGCGATGATTCGCGAGATGGCCTGGTACGACGCATACCTGGAGCGCGGGCGCGTCGACCGCAGTGCCAACACCACGCCGGGCAACAAGCGCGGCGGGTTGTCCAATATCGTCGAGAAGGCGATGGGGTCGATTGTGAAGTCGGGCAGCGGGCCCATTCACGGCGTGATTTCCCCGGGCGCGAAGCTCGACCGTGAACACCAGCGCGGGCTGATTTACGCCGCGACGCCCGCGAGCGATTTCATCTGCGGCACGCTGCAACTGGCCGCAGGTATCAATTTGCATGTGTTCACGACCGGGCGTGGGACGCCTTATGGACTCGCCGAGGTGCCCGTCATCAAGGTGGCGACGCGCTCGGATCTGGCGCGTCGCTGGCACGATTTGATGGATGTGGATGCCGGACGGATCGCCACGGGCGAGGCCACCATCGAAGACGTGGGCTGGCAGTTGTTCCACCTGATGCTGGCCGTCGCAAGCGGTGAAAAGACGTGGGCCGAGCGATGGGGGCTGCACAACGCGCTTACGTTGTTCAACCCGGCGCCGGTGACCTGAAACCGGCGCGTCGATGTGCTGGCGCGCAGTTCAGAGTTCGGCTTGCGTCTGCGCGAGTCCGAATTCGAGCATGGCGGGCACGAAGCAGTGATTGAGCGTGTCGCGCCGTGACAGCTTCGTGAGGACGTACCGGCGAAACGGCGTGAGCGTGCCCCAGTCGCCGACGTCCGGCACCAGCAGGTCGGCCATCTCGCATTGCTTGAGCAACCCCGGCGGCAGGGCGTTCATGTCCTGCCACGCCGTGGGGGCGGCGTCGACACTGCGCTCGACGGCCTGCCCCAGATGATCGCGCGCGATCTCGTCGAGTCGCGCCGCAAAATCCTCGTCGCCCGGCACGCACGACGCGAGCGTCTCACGGGCTTCCTGCGGCAGGCGTTGCCAGTCCGCCAGCGACAGATGCTGGCCGTTACGATCCAGATTGAAGCGAATCGCCATCGTGATGTATTTGAGGTTTTCGCAAGCTTCAATTTCGAAAACAAACATCGGCAGACGCTGGTAAAGGTGCATGGCTGTCACTCCTCGTGTGGCGACGTATCGCATGCGGCCGATTGTACTCGCGCCCCGAGGGCGATCGCGGAAGGGTTGCGCGCATGACGATGCGGCATGGCGACGCATCGACGCGGAGAATCTGGCCAATGTGGCACCGCTTTCGGCGTCCCTCTCGCGGGTAATGTCTTTCCAAAATTGCCAATTGTTCTTGGGAAAACTCTCAAAAACACTCGGGCGAACACTGAAAATTTCCATCGTTTCGCGAGACGTCCCGTAGCACGGAAAGGCTGACTTTGAGCGGCCGCCCAGCGATTTCGGACAGTTCACATTCCTTGCAATGTGAAGCGTCCTAGAGATTCGGTTCTTTCCCAAGGCCGTCCGGATTTCCTAAGGTAGGCGTTCTGCCGATCCATTCCCGATTCACCCCCGACAGGAGCCGACATGCCACCCCGTACGTCAAATGCGTCGCCGATGCCATTTCCCTTTCTTCCCGTAGTCCTGGAGTCGCCCAAGGCGTCAACGTCGCACGGCTCAGCGGCGTCGCCCGAGGTGTCGGAGCCTGCGAGCCGTGCCAGTGCCGTACGTAGCAAGCCGCGCACGAGCCGTCGCCTGGCGGTGGTCGAGGCCGCACAGCCGCCGGGTATGGGCGGCGATGGCGGCTGCTCGTTGAGGGTGGACGTGGTGCGCAGCATCGCGCCCGAATGTCTGACGTTGCTTGGAGCCATCGTCCGATGAGCGCCGTTGCGACTCGCCCGGTGTTGCGCGCCCAAGACGATGCGGGCGGAGAGGCGTCGGTGTCGGCGGGTGGCGCGGTGTGGGTGATCGCCTCGCCGCACGCGCAATGGACATGTGCACCGGACGCCGTGACCGTATCGTCCTATGAGGTGTCGTGCACGCTGCACGAGGCGCCCGTCGACACGGCGTTGTGGCTCGAACGCATGAAGCATGGCGTGTTGCTGGCGCAAGCACCTGTGCGCGGGACGTGGCTGGCAACGCTTGTCGACGAAGCACTGGTGCACGTGTTGCCTGCAACACCTCGCGACAGTCAGGACATCGTGCCGGCGTTCGGGCAGATCTGCGACGCATGGGTGCGCGGTATTTTCGCGTCACCGTTCTGGACGCGTTTCCTCGCGGGCGAGTCGAGCGACATTCAGGTACTGGCGTTTCTCGCGCAGCTCTACCATCGCGCGGCAGGGGCCGATGTCCATAATCGCATTGCGGTGGAGCGCTGCACCGACGCGGCGCTGCGGCCGCTGCTGCTACGTCAGTACCGGGAGCAGCGCGGTCAGTCGACGATGCTGGCCGCAGGGTTGTTGCGATGCGGCCCGGCGGCGCGCACGTTTCTGGACAGCGGTGCCTTCGATGCGACGCACGCGCTGATCGACTTCATCATCGGCGCGGCGGGTGACATGCCCGCTTACGTCGGGTGTTGTGCGCTGTGTCAGGCGCCCGCAACGGTGCGCGCGGCCAGCGAGATCGAAGCGCAGTTCGAGGCGCTCGCGCAGCGCTATCCGTCGGCGGCCGACGGCTTCGCGGCCGTCTGCGCGCATGCCCGGCATGACGCGAGCGTGTGCGGTGGCACGGCGCTGCTCGCGCAATGGGTCGAAGACGCGGGCGAGCCGGACGTGCCGTCGCGGCTGCGGATGTTGCGTGGCGCGTATGGGGTTGCGGCGGCATACCGGGCGATGTTCGACGCGTTGCATCGGCTCGACGAAGAGCTCTGACGAGAGAGGCACTGCGCAGTCCTGAGGTTGGCGAGCAACGCATGCCCCCGATTGGGGCATGTCACTCGTATAATGGCGTCCCAACGGCGGGGGCGGTTGCGGCTCCACGCCGTCCGCCCCCTGACCATGACAACCCAACTCGCCTACCTCGCCGCGCTCGGTGCCGCCCTCTGCTGGGCTTGCAGCGGCATGATCGCCATCACGCCTGTCCGTCAGGCCGGTTCGTTCCCCTTCAACTACGCCCGCATGCTGCTGGTCTTCGCGATGCTGCTGTTCGCACTCGCGGTGCTGCGCGGCTGGCCGGCGCTGTCGCTAGAACAATGGTTGCGGCTCACAGCGTCGGGGCTGATCGGCATTCTCGTGGGCGACACGATTCTTTACACGTCGCTCGGGCGCCTGGGGCCGCGACGCAACTCCATCGTCTTTGCAACCAATGCGCCGATGACGGCCGTACTTGGGTACTTCTGGCTAGGCGAAGCGCTGGGCTGGCGGGCGGTTGCGGGCGTTGCGCTGGTGACAGCCGGGGTGGCGCTAGCCATCGCCTTCGGCGGCCGTCGCGAGGATGCGCACCACTGGGAGTCGGTACGCGGCGACGTGCGCGTGGGTGTCGCCATCGGGTTGACGGCGGCGCTGTGCCACTCGATCGGGACGCTCATCGCCAAGCCCGTGATGGCGGCTGGCGTGGATCCGGTGGGGGCGTCGGCGGTGCGTGTTGGCGTGTCGGCGCTCGGGTTGACGATCCTTGCGGCGCGACGCGGGCGAGGCATCTTCTCGGACTTTACGCCGGGCACGCTCGCGCTCACAGCGGCCTCCGGCTTCGTCGGCGTGGCCGTCGGCATGACGTTGCTGCTGTATGGCATGGGGCATGGCAACACGGGCGTCATCGCGACGCTCTCGGCGACCACGCCGGTGATGGTGTTGCCGCTGCTGTGGATTCGCACCCGGCAGCGTCCGGCAGCGGGCGCCTGGTGGGGTGCGCTGATCGCCAGCGCGGGGGTGGCGCTGATCTTTAACCGCTGACGTTGAAGGGGGTGCCTGAAACGCCTAGCGCGTGACGGGCGTTTGCAGAGTGTCGGCGCTCTGATGCGATGCTTCGGTGCCAAGCGTCGGCACCTGAGCGTCCTGTACGGGCGCGGGGCGCGGCACGCTCGGCGTGAGCAGGCGTCGCAACCAGGCGGCGATGCGCTCGAAGACACCCGGATCGTCGTTGAACAATTCGGGACGCAGCACGCCCAGATACTCCAGAATCTGATCCGCTTCCTGAGCGCCGACCGAGCCGTAAATGACGGCAAGATCGAGCAGCGCGCGCAGCTCACCAAGCTTTTCGCGGGCTTGCAGCGAGCGGGCGGTTTCGACCGCGCGCTTGGCTTCGAACACCCGTTCGCGCAGCACCGACGCGGTGCGCCATGCGGGCGTCTGCAACGTGGCCTCCAGCGTTCGCAGGTCCTGCGCCGACGTCACGATCTGACCGGCGAGCGATTCCACGATGCGCTCCTCTCCCTTCGCTTCCCGCACGATGCCCTCGGCCCAGCGGCTGGCCTGACGCGCCATGTCTTCGCGCGACCATTCCGGGCGCGAGACGAAATAGAACCCGTGCTGACGCGCCTGATTCAGGATGATCGAAACGACGTCCGGAAACTGCTTGTCGAACGTGCGTTTGGCCCATGCGTAGTGGCCCCCCGCGAGCAGTTGGGCGACGGCGGCTTCGGTGAGCGGCACGGTGCTGTCGAGCAGGCGGGCGCGCAGGAAGTCGTCGAACGGCGGCGGCGTGAAGTGACGGTCGACGGCAGCGGAGATGCGCACGAAGGCGTCGAAATCCTTTTGCAGGTCGGCCAGTGCGCTGTCGGAGAGCGTAAGGGCGATGCGGCTCATCGTGACCGGCTCCCGGTCGCGGAGAAAGCGTGTCCGCCCCACGCGAACGAAGTCGCGTCGGCCGGTCGAGTGTCGGTGCGAGTGCCCGTGTGAGTGAGGCGGGCCACAGGCGGAGCCGCCGGAGCCCGTGCCACGTGCATCCCCATTGCGCGTGAAGTCATGTGCAGCGATTCGTATCAACGGTGCGCTGCGGTCATGGCCGTGCGCTGTGAGATGGGCTGTCCCGCCGGACGTTTGTCACGTCCATGGCGGGCAGCGTGAGTCTGCATGCATCAACGGCACAACGGCGTAAAAACTTTAGCCTCCGAGGCGCATTTTCTTTCAACGCCTTGTGGAGACGGCCCCCGGATCACTCCCCGTTGGCGGGGCGCAGCAGGTAGACGGCGAAGCGCGAGCGGGCGTCGAGCCAGACGCGCTCGATATCCCATCCGGCGGAGTTCGCGAGTGCGCGGAACTCCGTCTGTCCATATTTGTAGGAGTTCTCAGTATGGATGGACTCGCCTGCCGAGAAATCGAAGCGATGGCCGAGGACGGTGGCCGAGAATGCGCGCTGTGCGACCAGATGCATCTCGATGCGGCTAGCCTTCGCGTTGAAGCGGGCTTCGTGACGGAAGGCGTCCAGCGGCAGATCGCCGTCGAGTTCGCGGTTGATGCGCACGAGTACGTTCAGATCGAACTGCGCCGTCACCCCGCGCGCGTCGTCGTACGCGGGCAACAGCACGGCGGGATCCTTGCACGCGTCCACGCCGACGACCATGCGTCGGTGCGGTCCGAGCATCTTGCCGACATGCGCGAGGAAGGCGGCCGCCTGTGCGGGCGCGAAGTTGCCGATCGTCGAGCCGGGGAAGAAGCCGAGGCGTGGCCCTTGCGTGTTGTGCAACTGCGGCGGGAGGTGGAACGGGCGGGTGAAGTCGGCACGCACCGGTAGCATCGGAATGCCGGGACAGCGGCGCGCGAGTGTGGCGACGGCGTCGTCCAGAAAGTCATCGGCAATGTCGACGGGGACATACGCGCGTGGCGTCACGAGGGCGTCGAGCAGCAACGGTGTCTTACGGCTCGACCCGCTGCCGAACTCCACGACGACGGCGTTTGGTCCGACGACATCGGCGATGGCGGCGGAGCACTCGCCGAGCAGGGTGGTTTCGGTGCGCGTCTGGTAGTACTCGTCGAGGCCGGTGATCTCTTCGAAGAGTTCGCTGCCGCGCTGATCGTACAGCCAGACGCTGGGCAGCGTCTTCGGCGTGTGACCGAGACCGGCGAGCACGTCGGTGGCAAAGGCGTTTTCCGGCAATGACGGGCAAACGAACGCCGTGGCTTGTTGGGATTGTGTAGCTTGCAACATCAGCGGTCCTCCGCGAGCCTCAGGCCGCAGAACTGCCAGCGCTGATGCGGGTAGAAGAAGTTACGGTACGTGGCGCGTGCGTGGCCCGGCGGCGTGGCGAGCGATCCGCCGCGCAGCACGAACTGTCCGCACATGAACTTGCCGTTGTACTCGCCGACGGCCCCCGATGCCGTCCGGAATCCCGGGTATGCGACGTATGGACTGGCCGTCCATTGCCATACCGGGCCAAAGCGCTGCTCCATCGTGGGTTGCATTGGTGACGAAGTACGGCCACTGCCGCTTGCCGCCACCTCCCACTCTTGTTCTGTCGGCAGACGCTTGCCCGCCCAGCGCGCGAAGGCATCCGCTTCGAAATAGCTCACGTGTTGCACTGGGGCGTCGTCGTCGACGGGCTGCATGCCTGCGAGCGTCATCGACTGCCATTCGCCGTCGTGCAGCTCCCAGTAAAGCGGATGTCCCCAGCCTTCACGCTGTACCGTCGCCCAGCCGTCCGAGAGCCAGAGTCCGGCCATGCGGTAGCCGCCGTCTTCGATGAAGTCGCGCCATTCGCCGTTCGTTACCACGCGCGACGCAATCGCGAACGGTCGGACCAAAACGTCGTGCGCGGGCGTCTCGCAATCGAAGGCGAAGTGACCGCCAGAACGGCTGTCGTCACCCGGATGCCCGATGCTGTGTTGACCGCCGCCGTGCTCGATCCATTGCAGCGGTGCACTCGCGTGAAGCGCTGCCGATGGCGGACGATGGGCGGGACGCAGCGGATTCTGCGCGAAGAGATGCAGCAGGTCGGTGTGCATCAACTCCTGATGCTGCTCTTCGTGATGCAGGCCGAGCGTGATGAGCGCGACGGTGTCGGGCGCGAGATCGGGCTGTTGCAAGAGCGCGTGCATGGCAGCGTCGACGTGGCGGCGATAGGCGAGCACTTCGTCGAGCGTGGGGCGTGTGAGCAGCCCGCGCTGCGGACGCGGATGACGTGGACCGGCGGCTTCGTAATACGAGTTGAAGAGGTAGGCGAAGCGGGGGTCGTAGGGGCGGTAACGGGGGGCGGGTCGCCCGGCCGCAACGTTCGCCTCGCTCAGCAGAAACGTCTCGAAAAACCAGGTGGTGTGGGCCAGGTGCCACTTGATGGGGCTCGCGTCGGGCATCGACTGCACGGTGGCATCGGCGTCCGAGAGGCCTTGCGCGAAGGCGACGGACGCGGCACGCACGGCGTCGAAGCGAGCATGCAGCGAGGTGACCGGCGACGTGACGGGCGACGTGACCGGCGACGTGATCTGCGAGGCCGTCGCCGCATTGGCAGACGGCCCATCGCGAGCGGTCCGCGAGGGGGATGCATTGGGGGAGGTGCCTGAGGGCGCCTCGGCTTGCGACGTACAACAGGGGACGGTCATAGGAAATATCCGGGGACACACCGTGCTGTGAAACGTGCTGCCTATTGTAGACCCGTTGCCGGGGCGTCATGTACCCCCAGTTTGGGGCCAGTATGTGACGGTTCGTAACGACGGTTGACGCTGGCGGTCGTCTGCCTGCATCGCTGCGCGCCATAAGCCTGAGCGCTGTGTCGGAGGATGCCTACATCAACCAGCCAGTGAGGCCGAGCAGGCTGCCTGCGGCGATGAGCCACAGCGGGTTCCAGCGGGTGCGCAGGGTGATGCCGACCGCGACGAGCGTCACGAGTCCGCGCGCCACGTTGATATCGACCTCCCGGGCGAGCAGCGCGCTGCTGGCGGCGAGCAGACCGACGGTGATTGGCGCGAGACCGGCGCGTACGGCGCGGACCCAGGGTGAGTGTTCGTGACGGTCCACCCATCCGCCAACCAGATACGCAAGGAGCGAACTCGGGGCGCATTTGGCGAGCGTGGCGGTGAATGCGCCGGGCAGTCCGGCGGCTTGCAAGCCGATCAGGGTGACGGCCATGCCGTTGGGGCCGGGCGCGGCCTGCGCGAGCGAGAAGAAGGTGACGAACTGGGCGTCGGTAATCCAGTGTCGGGTGTCGACGGCGTAGCGATGGATGTCGGCGAGCGTGACGTTGGTGCCACCGACGGCGAGCAGCGACCAGAGCGAGCCATGCAGGAACAGATCGATGAGCGTGGTCATGATGGTCAGGGCGTGGCGTCGCCTTGATGATGCTGCCGGTCGCGCTTGTCGAGCCGCTCAAGTCGATAGGCACTCAGGATCGCGCAAGGGCCGAGCACCCCGAGGACCAGTAACAGCGGCAGTCCGAAAACGAAACTGCCGAGGAAGGTTGCGGCGGCGAACGCGAGTATCGTCCAGTGGCGTTTTAACCCGGCAAGTAGACGCACCGACGTCGCAATCACCAGACCGGTCGCCGCAGGCATCAGGCCGGACAGCAGGTGTTGGACGAGGGGTGTCTGTCCCCACTTGGCGTAAGCGAAGCCGATCAGGATGATGACGATGGTCGGGCAGAAATAGAGACCTGCAACGGCAGCGGCGGCTCCTCGCGGGCCGCGAAAGCGACGGCCGAGGACGGTGGCGATATTGGCGACGTTGGGGCCGGGCAGGAGTTGCGCGAGCGGGAGCAATTCAGCGAATTCCCGGTCGGTGAGCCAGTGGCGCTGGTCGACCACCATACGGCGTGCCCACGGCAGGACACCGCCGAAGCCGGTCGCGCCGACGGTGCCGAAGGCGAGCGCAAGGTCCCAGCAGGTGGGGCGTTCGGTGGGGTTGGGGGTAGTGGAACTGGGGGCTGACGACGCGGGGTGTGACGCGTCTGACGGCGGGGAAGCGTGGGATGTCACGATTGTCCGTTGCCGGGGGGATGATTGTGGCCTTGCAGGGGGCCGTGGAGTTCGTGTTCGAGGCGCACGACTTCCTGAGCGACGAGTGCGATGGCGTTACGGATTTCCATGAGCGCGGTGTAGAGGGCTTGCGCGTTCTGGGGGGAATGCATGGCGACGTCGCGGGCGGCGGTTTCGATGGCGTCGAGCGACAGGGCGATGCGGTCGAGATTCTCCAGCATGGGCGATCTCCGTTGACGCGCACAGTGCGTGCATACCCCCATGATACCCAACTGACGTATCTCGGTGGGGGATGTTAGAATGCGTGCCCTTGCCGGGGTGATGAAATTGGTAAACATAGCGGACTTAAAATCTGTTTTGTCAAGTCCTTTCTGCTAGAACTACCGAGCCAGAAGGTCAATAGTGACAACGGTTTGCGGGCATCCGAGCTGTAGCTTTGCAGCTAGGCTTGACGGCCAGGGGCCAGCTAGGCGCCAGTAGATGGAGGTAGGTGTTTTCAGTGCGTTGAGCACTACGCCCGAGTGGTGAAATCGGTAGACACAAGGGACTTGAACAATTTGAGCCTTCGGGGGGAAACGCCCGAAGTGAAGCCCGTCAAAGTCGGCGAACGCCCTGGATGCTTTTGCATCCGAGCCAACGCCGAGCCAAGCCCAAGCTACAGCTTGGGAAGGTGTAGAGAGCAGACGGCGGGCACCTACGGCCGCAAGGCTATGGTGAAGGCGTGCTCCAGACCACGAACGCCCTGCGTTGAGCAGGGCGGCGGCGAAAGTCGAAGTGGTAAGAAAATCCCTCGCCGAAAGGCGTGCCGGTTCGATTCCGGCCTCGGGCACCAATCCAAAGCCGCCCCTGTTCACGCAGGGGCGGCTTTTCCGTTCTTGGGCTGTGTGCGCTTGAATCCCCGATCCCCCACCATGAACGCCTCCAGCATGTGCGGGATCAGCGTCACGGCATCGACCGCCTCGCCATACGCCTGCGCGTGCAGCGCGGCGTAGCGGTCGAGGTCGGCTTTCAAGCTGGCCGGGCAGGCAAAGGTCAGTTTGACGCTTTCGGTCTTGGGCAGCGGCCCGAGCCGCAGCTTCTTGGTCGCGCTCATTGCGAAGCTCCCCGATTGAAGAACAGCGGCTGGTAGGGCCGCAGCACTAGATCCCGGTTGACGATGATCCGCACCGGCAGGCCCGGCCGCTCGGTCAGCGTCGGCTGGATGTTCATGTTGCGCCGGGTGATCTCCTGGCCGACCTGATTGATGCTGTCCTGTGCGCTGTCACGCCCGGCGATGACGATGCGGTTGCCGTCCTGCCGATTCTCCGGTGCGGCCAGTTCGGCGCTGACGCCCAGCAACGTCGTCAGCACTGCGCCGGCGACGATGCGCTTCCAATGCCAGTCCACGTCATCTTCCAGGCCCGAGTAGCCCGCAGGATCTGTGCCCACAAGGTTGTCGAGTGTCAGCGATGACGTGTCCGGCAGGATGATGCGATTCCACACCACCTGCACGCGGCTCTGCCCGTAGCTGACTTGGCTGTTGTATTTGCCCAAGATGCGCGATCCCTGCGGGATCAGCAGGAACTTGCCGGTGGCCGTGTCATAGACCGGCTCCGTGACGGTGCCGATCACGTCGCCCGGTAAGTCCGACTTGATGCCCGTCACCAGCGCACCCGCGATCACCGTCCCGGCCATCACCTGATATGGCGATGTCGGCAGCGCCAGGTTGCCGGAATTGCGGGTTTCCGTAGAACCGGCTTTCAGGAACGCCTCTTTCTGGTCTTGCCGGTTTTGCACGGCGGTTGGGTCGGCAGGCTGGGCCGCCGTCGAGGCCGGCCCTGCGGCAAGCGGGTCGAAGGCCGCGAGCGCGCTGGCACCACCGGCACCCGGCGCCGCTTGCGCCACCGTGGCGGTCGCCTCGCCTTGGCCGCCCGAGCGGAAGAACACCGACGAAGCCGCAGCGGCTTCCGCCTCCTTGCGCAAGGCGTCGTTGGGATCGTGGCCAGGGGCTGCGTAGGCGGCCACGGCCGGCTGCTGTGAGTTCACGATGGCCGGGCCGAGGTCGCCCGGCAGCGGCGGCCCCAGCTCCGGCACTTTCGGCGGCAGCTTCGAGTAGTCCGAAGGCAGGCCGTCCAGCCCTTCGGACTTCGAGACGCGATCGACGTTGTAAAGCTCGGTCTGTTCGCTGGCTCCGCGCCGCTGCGGTTGCAGCGACCAGATCGTGGCCCCGAGCACGGCGACCGACAGGCCGCCTACGAGGATGGCCAGCGTGCGCCGGTTCAGGCGCGTGACCGGGCGCGGCTGGGCGCGCAGCGTCACCGCCTCGGGCGCGACCTTGCCCGCCTGCGGCGTGGCGAGGTCGGGGGTGTCGTCCTGGCTCATGGTCAGTTCCTCCGCGCAACGCCGTCCGTGCGCTCAATCCGCACCACGTCGCCCTTGTCACCGCCCAGGCGCAGTTCGGCCGCGCCGAACAGCCGATCCACGATGTAATACGGCGAGCGGAAGCGGTAATTGACCAGTTGCCCGCCGCCTTCCGGCCCGATCACGAACAGCGGCGGCAGCTCGCCTTGCGCGATGCCGGCGGGGAACTGGATATAGACCTTCTGCCCGTCGTCGAACGCGCGCAGCGGCTTCCACGGCGGGTTGCTGCCGCTGACCGCGTAGCGGAAGCGCAGGTTCTCCAGCGACAAGCCGGAATCCACCGGCGCGGCGGCGCTGGCCGCCTGTGCCTGGCGCTGCAAGGCCAGCATCCGGTCGCGCGGATACTCCCAAGAAGCCGATGCCATCCACGTCTTTTCCGTCGAAGCCAGCTCCAGCAGGTATGTCCTGCGATTGGTGGTGATGACGAGATTGGTCTTGAGGCCCGAGCGGATCGGCTTGACCAGCACGTTCACGCGCAGGTCGGCACCGCTACCGCTCGATGTGTCGCCCACGATCCAGCGCACGGTATCGCCAGCGGCCACCGTTACCAGTTCCTCGCCCGGCTGGAGCGAAACCACGGTCACGCGGCCCACGGCCGCATAGACCTGATAGAGCGCGCCATCCGTGAAAGGCCACACCTGAATCGCGTTGACGTAGCCCTCGCGCGTGGGCGCGACGCGGGCCTCGGCATTGGCGCGCGAGACACGCACCTTCTCGTCTGCCGGCTCCGGCGTGGGCTTGGCGTCATCGGCTTCGGGCAACGGCTTCAACTGCGCCGGCATCGGTAGCACCTCGGGCACAGCCACCACTTCCACAGGCGCGGGTAGTTCAGGCAGCGGCTGGGCCTGCACCGGCTCATCAAGCGAAATCACGGGCGGCGGCTTGCCCTGCGTGGCGCAGCCCGCCAGGGCCGCAAGCGTCAGCACGGAAACGTAAATACGGAAAGACAGGTTCATGGTTTGGCTCCTTCGGAAGAATCCAACTCGCGGCTCCACGACAAGCCGTTGACGTAGATGCCCAGGGGGTTCTTGCGCAGGCGTTCTTCGGTGCGCGGCGGTTGGAGCACGATGGACACCACGGCCGTCCACCGTTCCAGCCCGGCCGTGGCGCCATTGACGTACCGGCGTTCCGTCCAGCGCACGTTGAAAGACGTGTCGCTAGCGCGCACGACGCTCGTGATCTGCACCGTCACCGACTCCTTGCCGATACGCGCGAACGGGTCGTTCACGCGCGCGTAGTCGTTGAGCACGGCCGCGCCCTTGTCGGTCGTGTAGTCGTAGGCGTCGAGCCAGTTCTGGCGGACAACGATGGGGTCGATGGACAGCGAGCGCACCAGGCCGATGAAGCGGCCTAGGTGGTACGCGGTCTGTGCATCGCTGGGCCGGTACGGCGTGGCGGCTTCGCCCACGGCGCGCACCTGGCCTGCGTTGTCCACCTCCACCACGTAGGGCGTCACGATGGACTGCGCCGAGCGCCACACCAGGCCGCCGGCCATCAGCAGCGCGAGCGTCAGGCAGCCGAAGGCCATCAGCCGCCAGTTCTTCGCCTGCACGCGCGGCGTGCCGATACGGTCGTCCCACACCTGGCCGGCAGCTTGATACGGCGTGGCAGGCTGCGGCGTGTCGGCATAGCGCACCTGCGGTTTCTTGAATCGCATGGTCAGTTCTCCTTATGAATCGGAATCGCGCAGGCTCGGGCCTTGCCCGGAGCCGCCGCCATCGCCACCGCGCAAGGCGTGGGCGGTAGTAGTCGCGGCATGGGTGAGTTGCTGGCGGCGATGCAGGCGCTTGGCCCAAGCGGGCTGTTCCTGCGTCTGCGCGGTGGCGGTGCCGGATGCGGCCTCGCCTGCGGCACCCTGACCGGATGCCGCGCCTGCGCCACTATCGGCCGCAGCGCCATTCCAGCCAGCGCGGAAGGGAGCAGCCATGCGTTGCCCGGCTGCGGAGGCGCGAGATGCAGCGCCTCGCCCGGCTGCCTGCGCGCCTGTCTTGGCGACGTTGCCCAAGCCCGCCATTGCGCCTTTCGCACCACCGCCTGCGGCGGCGGAGCCGGCCTGGAACGCCGATTTCGCACTGCCAGCCGCCGACGTGGCCGCACGCGCACCAGCGCCAGCCAGCTTGGCGGCAGCCGGTGCCATGCGCGCGCCAGCGGCTACCGCGCTGCCTACACCCGTGGCGGCGGCACCGACGGCCACCGCCGTCCCGGCTGCGCCGATAGCCGCGCCCGCCATTGCGCCCGCGCCGAGCTGCGGCGCACCGGACACAAGGCCCGTGGCGATGCCAGGGCCGAAGATCCCCAGCGCCAGCAAGGTGAGCGAGGCCAGCATGATGACCAGTGCATGGTCGATGGACGGCTCATCGGGATGGACTTGGAACTGAGTGAACAGGCCCGAGCCGATACCGACGATCACGGCCAGCACCAGCACCTTGACGCCGGAGGCAACCACGTTGCCCAAGACTTTTTCGGCCAGGAACGAAGTCTTGTTCCAGAGCGCGAACGGCACCAGCACGAAGCCCGCGAGCGTGGTTAGCTTGAACTCGATGAGCGTGATGAACAGTTGGATCGCCAGCACGAAGAAGCACAAGACCACGACCAGCCACGCGAGGAACATCACCACGATGGGGTCGAGGTTCACGAACACTTCGGGAAAGCCCGCCATCTCGCCGATCTGCTCCAGGATCGGCGCCCCAGCGTCGATGCCGGTTTTCGCCAGCCGGCCCGGCTGCAAGAAGTTCTCCATCGTGATGGCCGAGCCGGTGGCGGTGATGCCCAATCCCGCAAACGAGCGGAACACGATGCTGGCCAGCCAGTTGAAGTTATTGATGATGTAGGCGAAGGCACCGACGTAGAGCACCTTGCGCAGCAGCTTGGCGATCACGTCCTCGCCCTGGCCGGTGGCATGGCTCATGGCCCAATACAGGCCGGCGATCGTCATGTCGATGACGATCAGCGTGGCCGTGAGGAACGCCACTTCGCCCCGCAGCAGCCCGAAACCCGAGTCGATATAAGCGGCAAAGGTGTTGAGGAACTGGTCGATGATGGTCACGTCATTCATGGCGTGTCCTCCGGTTCGGCGGGATCGGCCGGCGCCATGCCATCGGTCGGCTCCTCGAAGCTCGGCGGGATCGGCGGCAGGTCTGCCAGCGTCTGGTACTCATCCGGCCCGGCCTGGCCGGAGAAGAAGCGCCGCCGGAAGGCTTCGGCGGCGGCACGGCAAGCGTCCTCGCCCGTGGCCTGCCGGTCGGCCGCGCATTGCGCGCGCAATGCCTTCAGCCGCGCGGGATCGGCGGCCAGGGCATCGGCAAGGTGGTCGGCCGGCTGCTCGCCGCAAGCGGCCAGCAGCGCGACACACAGGACGAGGACGCATCGCATGGCGGCCTCCCGTCAGTTGCCGTAGAAGTTCACGGACTGCGGCGTGTACGGCGTGCCGTCGCCCATGAAACGCCGCCGCACCTCGCGGGCGCGCTCCGTGGCCGCCGCCTGCCGCGCCAGCTCCAGCGAGGCGGCCCGGTCTTGCGTGATCTGAAGCCGCTGCGACTGGATCGACTGCTTGGCCTGCAAGGCGAGCAACTGGTTCATGGCCTGCATCGCTTGCAGCGCGCCTTCGGCCGACTGGCTCTTGCCAACGAGATCGGCCAGCACGCTTTCGTCTTCGCCCAGGTTCTGCGACACCTGTGCCTGCATCTGCATGGTGGTTTGCAAGCCGTTGAGCGTGTTCCGCCAACGCTCCTGCGCGTCGCGGTACATCTGGTCGCCGCTGACGGTGGCGGCGTACTGCTCGGGGTACAGGCGCGCGAACTCCCGATCGAGGTTCGTCACGTCGTAGGCTAAGCCTCGGGCCTGCGCGATCAGCCGCTCGGTCGTCGCCAGGTTGGCGCGCAACTGGTTCACCACGCTGGACGGCAGGCTGGCGAGGTTGCGCGCCTGGTTCATCAGCATCTGCGCTTCGTTCTGAAGCTGCTGGATCTGGTTGTTGATCTGCTCCAGCGTGCGGATCGCGGTCAGCGTGTTCTGCACGAGGTTCGTCGGATCGACCACGACCCATTGCGCATGGGCGGTGGCAGTGCAGAGCATGGCCGCAATGGAGGCGGCGATAAGGCGCTTTTTCATGACAAGTTCTCCAGGGGTTGGTCAGCCAGGGAACCCGGCGCGAGGCCGGGGAACGAGGGCAGCAGGTCGGCCGCCCAATCGAGGCCGCGATGGCGCAGCCAGGCGCCCGCGAAGCCGGGCACGCCGGCGTCCAG
Source organism: Pandoraea commovens (assembly GCF_024704525.1). Classification (NCBI taxonomy): domain Bacteria; kingdom Pseudomonadati; phylum Pseudomonadota; class Betaproteobacteria; order Burkholderiales; family Burkholderiaceae; genus Pandoraea; species Pandoraea commovens. The sequence continues at coordinate 4,892,188 of NZ_CP102780.1, read as the reverse complement.
CAGCACGCGGTCTATGTCGCGCTGGTCTTGCGGCGTGGAAGCGCCCGCAAACGCCAGCGCCGCCGGCCCCAGGTCGAGGTCGAACAGGCGGTTGCCGAGGCGGGATTGGTAGTAGTAGTCGCGCTTGGGCTGCGCGGTGGCGACGATTTCGATCTGCCGCCTGTTGAGGCCGAAGCCCTCGTAGATCGTGCGAATCTGCGGCTCAGTCGCCTGCGTGTTCGGCAAGAAGATGCGGCTTGCGCAGCTTTCGATGATCGCGGGCGCGATGCTCGAATCCTTGATGTCGGCCAGGCTCTGCGTGGCGAAGATGACGCTGACGTTCTTCTTCCTGAGCGTCTTGAGCCACTGCCGGATGCGCGCGGCAAACACCGGGTCATCGAGGAACAGCCACGCTTCATCGAGGATCAGCAGCGTGGGCGCACCGTCAAAGCGTTCATCGAAACGCGCAAAGAGGTAATGCAGCACGGCCATGACGGCGGCCTTGCTGTGCATCAGCTCCTCCATCTCGAAGCACTGCACGTCGGCCATGCCCAGCCGGTCGTGGTCGGCGTCCAGCAGCTTGCCGTGGGCGCCACCCAGCACATAGGGCGACAGCGCCTGCCGCAGCGTATTCGATTGCAGCAGCACGGAAAGTCCCGTCATCGTGCGCTGCTCCACCGGCGCACCGGCGAGACTTCCCAGCGCCGACCAGATAGCCGCCTTCTCGTCGGGGCCGACCGCCACGCCTTCGTGCAGCAAGCGGCCTTCGATCCATTCGGCGGCCCAGGTGCGGTCGCCCTCACGGTCGATGCGCGCGAGTGGCTGGAAGGCGATTTCGCCATCCGTGCCCAGGTCGTAGTGTTCACCGCCCAGGCCGAGGATGGCGGCCCGCATGGAGCGGCCCATGTCGAAGGCGAAGATGCGCGAGCCGCGATAGCGGCGGAACTGCATCGCCAGCGTGGCGAGCAAGACCGACTTGCCCATGCCGGTCGGGCCGGCGACCAACGTGTGGCCCACGTCGCCGATGTGCGTGACCAGGCGGAACGGCGTCGCGCCATCGGTGCGGGTGACGATCAGCGGCGGGCCGCCCAGGTGGTCGTTCTTCTCCGGCCCGGCCCATACCGCCGACACCGGCATCATGTGCGCCAGGTTCAGTGTCGAGACGATGGGCTGGCGCACGTTGGCGTAGGCGTTGCCCGGAAGCGATGACAGCCACGCATCCACGGCATTGAGCGTTTCGGGGATGGTCACGAACCCGCGCCCCTGGATGACGCGCTCCACCATGCGCAGCTTCTCGTCGGCTGCGCCAGCGTCCTCGTCCATGACGGTGACGGTCGCCGTCAGATAGCCGAAGGCGACTTGATCGCTGCCCAGCTCCTGCAAGGCTGCATCGGCATCGGCAGCCTTGTTGTTCGCATCGGTATCGACCAGCGGGCTTTCCTGCTGAAAGATCGTTTCGCGCAGCAGCGCGATGACGTTCTTGCGCTTGGCGAACCACTGGCGGCGCAGGCGCCCCAATTCCCGTTCCGCCTCGGATTTGTCGAGGCACAGAAAGCGCGTACTCCAGCGATACCCAAATCCCAGGCGGTTGAGGTCGTCCAGAATCCCCGGCCAGGTCGAGGTCGGGAATCCGCGCACCGACACCACGCGCAGGTGCTTGTCGCCCAGCATGGGCGCGAGGCCACCGACCAGCGGCGAGTCGGTCAGCAGCGCGTCGATGTGGAACGGCACTTCGGGCACACCGATTCGGTAACGCCGCGTCGAGATGGTCGCGTGCAGATAGGTCAGCGTCTGGCTGTCATCGAGCCAGGCGATTTCCGGCATGACGCCATCGAGCAGGTCAAAGACCCGATCCGTTTCCGCGACGAAGGCTTGCAGCCGCTCGCGCCAGTCCACGCCATTCGTCGGCGTGTTCTCGTAGAGCATCTTGGCGGCTCGGGCGCGCGATTCCTCGGGCGGCAGGTACACCAGCGTCAGGTGATAGCCGCTCTCGAAGTGATGGCCGGTATCCTCGAAGGCCGAGCGGCGTTCTTCGTCCACCAGCCACGAAAGCGGCTCGGGAAACTCCGAGTGCGGGTAGTCGGCAGCGGCGCGGCGCTCGGCCTCGATGAATAGCGCCCAGCCCGACCCCAGCCGGCGCAGCGCGTTGTTCAAGCGCGCCGACGTGGCGATCAGCTCGCCTTGCGTGGCACTGTCGAGGTCAGGCCCGCGAAACCGGGCCGTGCGCTGGAAACTGCCGTCCTTGTTCAAGACGACACCCCGCGCGACGAGTCCGGCCCAGGGCAGCCAGTCGGCGAGCAGTGCGGGCCGCTGGCGGTATTCAGCGAGGTTCAGCATGGCATCACCTCACACGTCCAGCAGCGGGCGGTGTTTGATGTGCCGGGCGAACACGGCCATGAACTGTGGATCGACGCGCGCACCCCATACCGCCAGCGAATGGCCGACGATCCAGAGCACGACGCCAGGAATCCACAGTTGCAGGCCCAGCCCGACGGCGGCGGCCAGCGTGCCGTTGGCAATCGCCACCGTACGCGGTGCGCCGCCCAACAAGATCGGCTCGGTGAGCGAGCGGTGCAAAGGCACCTCGAACCCTGCCGCGAAGCTGTCCGGGCCGCTCATACGACAGCCCCGCCAGAGAACGAAAAGAACGACAGGAAGAACGAGGACGCGGCGAACGCGATGGACAGACCGAAGACGATCTGGATCAGCTTGCGGAATCCGCCGGACGTGTCGCCGAACGCGAGCGCGAGGCCCGTGGCGATGATGATGATGACCGCGACGATGCGCGCCACCGGCCCCTGGATGGATTCGAGGATGGATTGCAGCGGGCCTTCCCACGGCATCGAGGAACCGGCGGCCTGCGCGGTTCCGGCCAGGAACAGCAGCAGCGCGGCCAGCAGCAGCCCTTGCCCCGCAGGGCGGGCCAGGCAGCGCAGCCGTGCAAGACGCAAAGCCGGATTTGCAGAAAAACGGAAAGCAGGAATGGTCATCTGCGTCATGGCAGTTCTCCAAGTGAGTCAGGGGATGGGGAAGTCGCCGCAGCGGGTGCGGCATCGGGACGTGGCGGCAGCTCGGGAAACGGCGTTTCCAGCGCGTCCGCCAGTTGGTAGCCCACGCCGTCGAAGCCGACGACGCGGGCGATGCTCTCGATGCGGCGCTTGCGCCCGCGTCCGGCGATGTGGATCACCACGTTGACCGCCTCGGCGATCAGCGCACGGGGCGGATTCACCGCCACTTCGAGAATCAGTTGCTCCAGGCGCAGCAGAGCGCCGAGCGCGGAGCCGGCATGGATCGTGGCGATGCCGCCCGGATGGCCTGTGCCCCACACCTTGATGAGATCCAGCGCCTCGGCACCGCGCACCTCGCCGACGACGACGCGATCAGGCCGCAGGCGCATGGACGAGCGCACCAGCTCGGTCATCGACACCACGCCTGCGCGGGTGCGCAGGGGAACGTGGTCGCGGGCCGCGCATTGCAGCTCCACCGTGTCTTCGAGCACCAGCACGCGGTCGCCAGTGGCGGCGATTTCGGCGAGCAAAGCATTGGCGAGCGTGGTCTTGCCGCTGCTGGTGGCGCCGGCGATCAGCACGTTCTGGCGCTCGCGCACGGCGCGAACGAGAAAGCCCGCTTGCGCGCTGGTCATCATCCTGTCGATGACGTACCGCTCCAGAGGAATAACGCCGATGGCGCGCTTGCGCAGCGCGAAGGCCGGCCCCGGCGCTGCCGGCGGCAAGATGCCCTCAAAGCGTTCGCCCGTTTCGGGCAACTCGGCGGACATCAGCGGCTGGCCGCGATGGACTTCTGCGCCAACGTGGGCAGCGACCAGGCGAATGATTCGCTCGCCGTCCGCCTCGGGCAGTTCCACGCCCATCGGCGCGCGTCCACTGGAAAGCCGATCCACCCAAAGGGTGCGATCGGGATTCAGCATCACCTCCACCACGTCCGGGTCTTCGAGCGCGGCGGCGATCAGTGGCCCCATCGCCGTGCGCAGCATCTGGATGCGGCGGTCGAGCGACGTGGCACTCATGGACTGCGGAACGGCGCTCATGACGCACGCTCCTGCGCTTGCGCGGCTGCCGCCGCGTCTTCCATTCGCATCAGGTCGGGATGCAGTTCCTCCACCACGTCGCGCACCAGGCTGCGGCCCCGCAGCAGGTGGCGGCCAAGCTGCGCGGTGAACTGCTCGAAGCGCGCTTTGCCCTGCGCGCGTGCCGCGTCTTGGTGCGCCTCGGGAACCGGCGTGCTCACGGTCAGGTAGTAGCGGATGAACAGCGCCAGCGTTTCGATGGCAATGTTCTGGTCGCGCTCCATGCGTTCGGCCTGCCGCGACAGGCGATCAAGCCGCTTGGCAATGGCCGCCTCGCGCTGGTCGGCGGCATCGGGCGACAGCCACGATGCGAGCGCCGCCGCGACGATGGACGACTTGGACACGCCTTTCTTGGCGGCCAGCTCATCGAGCCGCTTGGCGTGCTCCGGCTGGATGAACAGGTTGAGGCGATAGTGGCTCATAGCTCGATTCCGTCGTTGGGGTCGAGGAAAGCCAGCCGGGCCGTGCGCTGCATGGCTGGATCAAGCTGGCGCGGAAGGGGGAGCGGCAGGTCGTCGTCGTCATCGAGCAGCCCAAGGTCGGCCGCAGGCGCGGCCAGCTCTGGGTCGTAGGCGACGGTTTCGGAGAGTTCGGGCTGACGGCGTGGGCCGCCGTCATCGGCGGAACCCAGGCCATCAGCGAAGGCCGCGGCCGGTGCGGTGGGCACGGAGGGAATCGCCAACCCGCTCCAGTCGTCGGGCCGCAATGGCGGCGCGTCGGCGTACTGCCCGCCCGCCAGCGCGGGCGGTGGCAGCACGCGACGCTTGAAATTGGCGTCCGCGTAGTAGCGCAGCTTCTTCGCCTTGATCGGCGCCACGCTGGACACCATCACCACGGCCTCGTCGGGCGGAAGCTGCATGACTTCCCCCGGCGTCAGCAGCGGGCGCGCGGTTTCCTGGCGCGACACCATCAGGTGGCCCAGCCACGGCGCGAGCCGATGGCCCGCGTAGTTGCGCTGGGCGCGCAGCTCGGTGGCCGTGCCCAGCGTCTCGGAGATCCGTTTGGCGGTGCGCTCGTCGTTCGTGGCGAACGTCACGCGCACATGGCAGTTGTCGAGGATGGAGTGGTTTTGCCCATACGCCTTGTCGATCTGGTTGAGCGACTGCGCGATGAGGAAGCTGCGGATGCCATAGCCCGCCATGAAGGCCAGCGCCGTCTCGAAGAAGTCCAGGCGCCCCAGCGCAGGGAACTCATCGAGCATCAGCAGCAGCTTGTGGCGGCGCTCGATGCCATCGGAGCCATCGAGCGACTCGGTGAGGCGCCGCCCGATCTGGTTGAGGATCAGGCGAATGAGCGGCTTCGTCCGCGAAATATCCGAAGGCGGCACCACGAGGTACAGCGACACCGGATGCTCGGCCGCTATCAGGTCGGCGATGCGCCAATCGCAGCGCGAGGTGACTTCGGCCACCGTCGGGTCGCGGTACAGGCCGAGGAACGACATGGCGGTGCTCAACACGCCGGAACGCTCGTTGTCGCTCTTGTTGAGGACTTCACGCGCCGCCGATGCGACGACCGGATGCGGCCCATCGCCGAGGTGCGGCGTGGTCATCATCCGGTGCAAGGTCAGCTCGAACGGGCTGGCCGGGTCGGACAGAAAGTTGGCGACGCCGCGCAGCGTCTTGTCTTCGCCTGCGTAGAGCACATGCAGGATGGCCCCAACCAACAGCGCATGACTGGTCTTTTCCCAATGGTTGCGCTTCTCCAGCGCGCCTTCGGGATCGACCAAAATGTCCGCGATGTTCTGCACGTCGCGCACCTCATGCGCGCCGCGCCGTACCTCCAGCAGCGGGTTGTAGGCCGCCGACTTCGCATCGGTCGGGTTGAACAGCAGGCAATGCGAGAAACGCGAGCGCCAGCCTGCGGTGATCTGCCAGTTCTCGCCTTTGATGTCGTGGATGACGGCGGATGCAGGCCAGGAAAGCAGCGTCGGCACCACGAGGCCCACGCCCTTGCCCGAGCGCGTAGGCGCGAAGGTCAGGACGTGTTCCGGGCCTTCATGCCGCAGGTATTGGTGATCGTGCTGGCCGAGGAACACGCCGGCTGGTTGCGTGAGGCCCGCCTTGCGAATGTCCTGCGCGTTAGCCCAGCGCGCAGAGCCGTAGGTGGTGACGAGTCGAGCTTGGCGCGAGCGCCAGACCGACATGGCGATGGCAACGCCCACGGCGACCATGCCGCTGGCACCGGCGATGGCGCCGCCGGTATCGAACACGCGCGGCGCGTAGGCATCGAAGAAGAACCACCACTCAAACAGTTTCCAGGGGTGGTAGATCGACGTGCCAAGGAAGTCGAACCAGGGCGAGCCAAGGCGTACTTGATAGCCAAGGGCGGCTGCTGTCCATTGTGTGGCGCCCCACACGCCGGCGATCACGATGCCGAATACCACGGCGATCTGACCGAACAGCACGTTCGTCCCTTGCATAACCTCGCCTCCGATCACGACACACAGAGGTGCCGCAGCACTGAGGATCAAGGCGTTCGCGCAGGTCGGTCAAAGGCCGATGTGGCGGCAATTTAGGCCCAAAAAGTCAGATTTCCTTTAGTGGCGAAAGCAATAAAAACGCCGCAAGCGCGAGCGCATTGCGGCGTAGTGAGGTAACAGCGAGAACTTCGTCGCAGCGAAGCGACCGAGAGATAACCTACTTGGATTTTTGCTCTGGCCGATCACCGAAAAATCGCCGTTTGGCGGCTTCGGCAGCACGCAGACATAGTTCGTCGCCAACCTTCGCGCGGTCTTCCTTGCATTGACGTTGAATCTCTTTGATGCGTTCGGGATTGGCTACGAGCGCATCCACGGTTTCCGAAGGTTGAGAAGGACCGCATGCAGGCAGTGCAGTGACCAATATCAGCAATATCACTTTGTTCATAGCCTTATTCCTACTATCGGTCGCGTGGAAGGTCTTCGGGGATGCCGAGTTCATCAGCCGAATCAATAAAATCTACTCGTTCGATAAATCGAGCCAGCATTTCGGACGGCTCCGTATCGCGGCGCAGCAGATAGGTCATGAGCATAGTCGGCTTGCCCGCCAAGCGCCGGGCCACGACTCCCGGCTCGCGGCTGGAAGCAATGTGCGCCTCGCCCGCCAAGCCCAATGCTAAGCCGGCGGAGACTAAAGTCATCATCACGTCGAAGGTCGCCACGCGCTGCGCGATCAGCGGCTCTTGTCCGCATGTGCGTAGGAACCGATCGACCTGGCGCGCGTGGCCTTCGCACACTGCTGGGTCGCCCAGCGCCAGCGGATGGCGCAACACCTCCTTCAGCGGGATCTGTTTGAAGGCAAGCACCGGATGGCGGGCTGGTACCGCCACCATCAATTCGTCTTCCCATGCAGGAGTGACGATGATGCCATCACCTGCATCCCCTGCCATCGAGAAGCCCGCGTCATACAGGTCGCTATGAAGCCCCTTGATCTGCTGATCCAAAGGCACCTCGAACAATCGGATTTCCACCTCGGGGTCCTCTTCGCGGCTGCGCGCCAGCAATGCCGGCAGGCGCGAAGGCGTGACGCCATCGGACAAGGCAATACGCAACTGGCCGCAAAAGCCGTTGGCGGCGGACTTGACACTATCGCGGGCCTGCTCCAGCACTGTAAAGACTCGCTGAACGTGCTCCAGAAACAGCCGTCCAGCGCGGGTCAGTTGTGTGCTGCGAGTGGTGCGGACAAACAGGCGTGCGCCGAGTTCTTCCTCCAACTCCTTGATGGTGCGAGATAACGGAGATTGGTCGATGTGCAACCGCTCGGCAGCGCGGGCAAAGTGAAGCTCCTCTGCTACAGCGAGGAAACACCGTAGATGACGAAGCTCCACAAATCAATCTCCTATTAAGTGTTATCTGAACCTACACATTGAATCTTCTGTCCGGGGTAGTCACCGAAGGCCATGCGCCTATCCGAATCGGACAGGCGCTGGGACTTCTTTCTGACGCCATTGGGAGGCATCAGCAGATCGCGCGAATTACCCGCCGTGCTCCTGTTCAAGCAGCGAGCTGAGGCGAGCAACTTCATTGCTGGTAATGGCAATGTTCCGCCCGTCCTTCGTCGCCACTGAGGCGCCGATGGGTTGATACACGGCGCGTCCGAAGCGACTTTCCTGTGCCATCTTTCCATCCTTGAAGACGTACAGCGTTCCCCCGTCAGCCAGCGGAACCATCTCCTTGGCTGCCTGGGCTGCTGCATGACCGGCGAAGGCAGGCACGGAGAGGGCGCTCAACAGGGCGGCAATGACAATTTGCGATTTCATGATCGACTCCTTTGTGAAAACGACGACAACTTGCGCCGCGCCGTTAAATGTAGAAGCGCGCGATCTACAGATCGCTTACCCGTGCATTACATTCAATTCATGTGCTGTCATTTGGTGCCAGTCAAGGATTAGGTGCCGTTGGGAGAAAGGATGCCAAGCCACGCAACGCTCGCCAAAACCAGAACGGCTAATGTCGCCTCCGTGAACAGACTCTGCCGTAGCTTGACGACCGCGTGTGCGTGGTTGCCTGTTCTCAATGCCGCCTCCAGACTTGGGCTCAGTCGAAACCGATTGGCTGCCGCCAGCGCGAGCATTCCTCCGAACAACAGGAGTTTTCCTACGAGCAGGCGGCCATAGAGCGTTGAGAAGAGCGGATCAAGCGATGGCCCAGCGATCAACAGGTAATTCAGGGCTCCGGTCACGACGAGTGCCGCCACGATCACAGTACCTATCCGAGCGAAACCATTGGATGTTCGGCTCAGGATCTCTACTGAGCCTTGCCCGGTATTTGGTTTGTTCGCCGCAAGCACCAAGAACGCGATCAATGCGCCTACCCAGGCACCGGCCGCCCAGAGGTGCGTGATGTCCGAAGCGAGATGAATGTATCCGCGCACGCCGTCATCCATGGCGCCATGTCCCGCCCATGCAAGGGTCGCCAACGCCACACCACTGGAAGCGGCCATCGCTGCAAAACGCAGTGTTGAATTCATGCGCAACACGGCGATGAGCACACACGTCACTAACGCCAGGATGCGAATGCACCAGGCGATGCCCATGTGCGTGCCCGTAATGAGCATGTCGAAGACGTGCATTGACAGCTCCGCGTAGCTCTGGGCACCGGACATGGCCTTGGCCATGACCGTCATGCCCCACATCGACAGGGCAATGCCGATGGCAGCGGATGCGCCAATGAGGACGCGATAGCGGCGCGAGATCGTCGAGGATCGCTCGTCGTTGCCCAAAGCATAGAGACCGAACATGGCGACGCCAAACGCCGCCGCCAGGTCCAGATACAGCGCCAGGCGCAGGACGATGGTCAACCAATCCCCGGCCATGGGCTTACTTCACCTTGAAGGTGACGTTACCCGTGATCGGATGCGTGTCCGAGGAGACGGCACGCCATTCGACGCGATAGTCACCGGGCTGGAGCGCCTGTGCCGGCGTGATGACCATGGTCTTGCCGTCGCCGGCAGCCGCGACGCGGGCGTTGATCTTCATCGGGCCATTGCTCGCCATTCCCGGCATGCCAGTCATGACAAGGCTCGCGGCGGAGAACTGCGGCACCAGCGTCTCGGAGAACTTCAGTTCGATGGTGGCTGGCGCGGAAACCTGCGACTTGTCGGCCGGCGTTGAAGACACCAGCGAAGGATGCGCGAATGCGGCGGTGGCGAACAGACCAGCAGCGATCGGCGCGACGAGCTTGGCGATGAAACCTGAACGGGTCATAGAAGTTTCTACCTGGATGTGTGAGGTGTGGTTTAAGAACGAAATGCCGAGATAAGGCTTGCACCTTTGCAACGGCGTGGAACGAAAGAAACGGTTCGCTGGTCGATAGCAGGCTCCTGTTGGCTCTGAAAGATGTCTTGGTCACAGTCGGGTCGCTCTCAGCCGCAAGGCGTTGCCTACGACCGATGCCGAACTCAGGCTCATCGCCAATGCTGCGATCAGGGGCGACAGCAACCAGCCCGTGAGGGGATAGAGAACCCCAGCGGCGACGGGGATGCCCAGCGCGTTGTAGAAGAAGGCGAACATGAGGTTCTCCTTCATGTTGCGCACGGTACTCACCGAGAGCGAGCGAGCGACAGCGATGCCACGCAGATCGCCTTTGACCAGCGTGACCTGCGCGCTGTTCATCGCCACGTCGGTTCCGGTTCCCATGGCGATGCCCACGTCTGCCTTCGCCAAGGCCGGCGCATCGTTGATGCCGTCTCCGGCCATGGCGACGATGCGGCCCTCTCTCTGCAAACGTTCGATCAACATGAGCTTGTCCGCCGGCTTGACTTCACCATGCACCTCGTCGATGCCCAGGCGTGCACCGACGGCTTTGGCGGTGGTCTGCCCGTCCCCGGTGGCCATGATGACCCGCAGGCCCGCAGCCTTCAACGCGGCCAGGGCCTCGGGGGTGCTGCCCTTGACCGGATCGGATACGGCGAGCAAGCCCGCGAGCTGCCCGTCCACAGCCAGATACATGACACTGGCCCCTTCGCCGCGCAGGGCTTCGGCCTGGGGTACGAGCGGCTCAACCGACACGCCAGACTGCTCCATCAGCACCGTATTGCCCAACGCCAGTTGCCGGTGCTCAACTTTCCCGCGCACGCCGATGCCCGTTCCCGATTCAAAGGTCTGAGGCTTCACGAGTTGGAGGCCCTGGGCACGCGCGGCCTGCACGATGGCGTCGGCCAGGGGGTGTTCACTGCCCTGGTCCAGGCTGGCCGCAAGACGCAGCACCTCATCGTTCGTAAAGCCGGGCGCTGCGACGACCTGATCGAAAGCAGGTCGGCCTTCGGTCAGGGTTCCTGTCTTGTCGATGACGAGGGTATCGACCTTGCGAAGATTCTCGATCGCCGCGGCATCGCGGAACAGCACGCCCTGCGTGGCGCCACGGCCCGTTGCGACCATGATCGACATCGGCGTGGCCAGACCCAGCGCGCACGGGCAGGCGATGATCAGGACGGCCACCGCATTGATGAGTCCATAGACCCAGGTGGGCTGCGGCCCGAAGAATCCCCAGACAAAGAGCGTCGTGACCGCAATGGCGACGACGGCCATCACGAAGTAGCCGGCAACGACATCGGCCATGCGCTGCATCGGCGCCTTGGAACGCTGCGCCTGGGCGACCATCTGCACGATCTGCGACAGAACGGTGTCCGAGCCGATCCGCTCCGAACGCATGACCAGCGCGCCACTGGTGTTGAGTGTGGCCCCGATGACCTTGTCGCCCACGCGCTTGCTGACGGGCAGCGGTTCGCCGGTCAGCATGGACTCGTCAATCGAGCTGCTGCCCTCGTGCACGATGCCATCCACCGGCACCTTCTCGCCGGGTCGGATGCGCAGCAGGTCGCCGACGTGCACATGGCTGAGCGGCACGTCTTCCTCGCTGCCGTCCGCATTGATGCGCCGTGCGGTCTTGGGCGCCAGCCCCAGCAGCGACTTGATGGCCGCCGAAGTCTGGGAGCGGGCTTTGAGTTCCAGCACCTGGCCGAGCAGTGTCAGCGAGATGATGACGGCGGCGGCCTCGAAATACACGCCGACCCGTCCCATGGACATGAAGGAAGCTGGAAACACTTCCGGCGCAACGGTTGCCACAACGCTGTAGATGAATGCCGCACCCGTTCCCAGGCCGATCAGTGTCCACATGTTCGGGCTGCGGTTGACCACGGACAGCCAGCCGCGGGAGAAGAAGGGCCAGCCGGCCCACAGCACGATCGGCAACGACAGCACCAACTCGACCCAGCTCTGTGTAGCCATGTCCATCAGGTGCAGCCGCTCGCCCAGCATCGCCAGCGCCAGGACCACGAGCGTCAGCGGCAAGGTCCACCAGAAGCGACGCGAGAAGTCACGCAACTCCGGGTTGTCGTCATCGAGGTCGGGCAGCAGAGGCTCAAGCGTCATCCCGCACTTGGGGCAGGTTCCCGGATGATCCTGGCGGATCTCCGGGTGCATCGGGCAGGTGTAGATGGTTCCGGGCGCGGTTGGCGATGCCGCCGGGGCCGGTGAAACTGCGGTGCTGGCATGGTGATGCGGTGCATGGCCGCTGCCTGTGCCTATGCCCGCGTCACCGCTGGCATATCGCGCCGGATCGGCGTCGAATTTGGCCTTGCATCCGGTGCTGCAAAACAAGTACGTGTTCCCCAAGTGCGTGGAGCGGTGCTCCGACGCCGCCGTGACCGCCATGCCACACACCGGATCTCGCGTCGCGGCATCGGGCTGCGTGTGGCTTGAGGACCCGCCCGCGTCGTCACTTCCAGCATGGCTGGCGTGATGGTGGTGGGTATGCGGGCCGGACGTTGTGGCACCCGCCGCCATGCCTGCGTGCTCATGTCCTGAAGACTTGCTGGGTGAATTCATAGTGACAAGTGCCCTCCGCCGTTAACTGTTGGTGTCTGGTGATCGCAGCAGGCCGCAGGCGCGCAAGGAGACAAGCGCGGCGTCGCGTGCTCGCACGGTGCGAGTGCCTCGACTCATTGCTTCTGCTCCTTGGAGGCTGCGGCACCTTCCTCACCCTGACGCGCGGCATGATCGTGTCCGCCGTGGCCGTGACCACGGTGCATGAACAGGTGCATCAGCGGACAAGCCGCCAGCAGCAGGAAGGGGAGATAGCCGGCAACATGTGCCGTGTGCTCCTTGAGCAGGAAATACGCGGCGACAGCGGCGATGATGAGGAACGCCACGCCGTAGCGCGATCGCCAGAACCGGGGACGATCGCTGGGGGTCTGTGTGTGCTGATGCTGCATGGCATATCTCCACGGAAAAGAGTTGATGGATGGTCAGAGATGCGACTGATAGACCGTGCTACTACCGTTTTTCCCGATCAGCAGCACGTCGTAGGCGTCCTTGCGTCCACCATAGGCCGGACCATCCATGCCGGGCGAACCGACCGGCATGCCTGGCGCCGCGAGGCCGATGGCCTGCGGGGCTTCGCGCAGCAAGCGTTGAATGTCCGAGGCAGGCACATGACCCTCGATGGCATAGCCGCCGATCTGCGCCGTGTGGCACGAACCGTACTTCTGCGGGATGCCCAGCCGCGTGCGCGCTGCCGTGTTCCCGGTGTCAAGAACCTGCACATCGAAGCCTGCGCCTTGCAGGTGTGAGACCCAGTCCTTGCAGCAACCGCAGCTCGGGTCCTTCCACACCTTGGCGATCGGTCGGCTCTGCGCCAGGCTCGGTCCTGCGAGTGCCATCACCAACAAGCCAGCGATCAATGCTTGGCGTCTCGGCACTTTGCCCTGGCTTCTGTCGTAGTGCATGTTCATAGATTGCCTCTCATCAGATGATCAAACCCACAAGGTTCTAGAACCAGAATCGCACGCCAGCCACCCAGCGCGTCTGCTGCGCGCGGCCACCTTCGGCACGCACATAGTCCGCTGTGCGTCCGAAGCTGCCCGCCCGTTCCACGCCGATGTAGGGAGCGAACTGGCGACTGAATTCATAGCGCAGGCGCAAGCCAGCAGACGCTTCGGCCAAGCCCTTGCCGATACCGCGTTCCGGGTCGTCCTTGCCATAGAACTGCAATTCGGCACGAGGCTCCAGAATCAGTCGCTGGGTCAGCAGCAGCTCGTAGCTGCCTTCGACACGCAGCGCCGTACGTCCGCCACTTCCCACGTAGCCCGTCGCCTCCAGCTCGAACCAGTAGGGGGCGAGGCCCTGGATGCCGAAAGCCAACCATTGACGGCTCGGGCCTTCTCCGTTATCCACCCGAACGCCGAGCTGGGTGTCCCAGTACGGTGCGACGGCGTGCCCCCAGAGAAGCTCGGTACGCGATTCTTCGAGCTTTCCTTTGGCGATATCGCCTTCGGCCTTCACGACGGCCTTGTTGTAGGTCGTCCCATACCAAGCCTGGAGGTCGTAGGCCGTGGAATCGTCCCCTTTGCGCGTGAAGCGGCGTTCCAGGGTTTCGCCGCGCAACGAGAAGAACCTGTGTTCGTCGGCCAGCATCAGCCGCGGCACACCGGGTACGGCGTAGTCGCCCGATCCCAATGTCAGGCCATTGGAGTAGCCATGCGGATCGCGGGCGTCAGGAGGCGCCGACCCGCCCTGCATCTGCATGTTGCCGTGATCCATGGCCGGGGCCGCGGTCGAGCCGCTCGCCGACGTCGCGTGACCCGCGTGCGGGTCGGCGGCAGGAGCCACGGTCTGAGTGGATGGCGCGGCCGTTTGAGCGTCGGCCTGGCCGTGCGCTGCATGGTCGTTCTGTGCTTGTGCCTGGGCGGCGACGCTTACCAGGGCCAGAAGCGTCGTGGCCAGTGCGCGAGTGGGGAGTGCTTTGGACATTCTTGGTCTTCCTTGTGCGCTGGGTTCAAGACACCACGACTTCGCGGAACATGCCGGCATCCATGTGGAACATCAGGTGGCAGTGCCACGCCCAGCGGCCGAGCGCGTCGGCTGTCACCAGGAAGCTGATGCGTTGTGCCGGCTGCACCGGCAGGGTGTGGCGGCGCGCAAGGAAGCGACCGTCGGGGCTTTCCAGCTCGCTCCACATGCCGTGCAGGTGCATGGGATGGGTCATCATGGTGTCGTTGTGCAGAATGACCCGCAGCCGCTCGCCGTGTTTGAAGTGCACCGGCGTGGACTTTCCGAACTCCAGCCCGTCCAGGGACCATGCGTAGCGTTCCATGTTGCCCGTGAGGTGCAGTTCGACCTCCCGGCCAGGGCCTCTCTTGTCCAGCGGCCCCGACGGGGTATGCAGATCCGCGAGGGTCAACACTCGCCGACCGTTGTTGCGCAGTCCGATGCCGGGGTCATCGAGGTTGGTGCGCGCCATGTCAACGCGCATGTCCGTGCTGGCACCATACTCGGTGCGAGCGTGGCGAGCAGTAGTGCTGGGCACGGCCAGTCCCCCCGCCGCCGCGGCGTGTTGGCTGTGATCCATCGCCATGCCACCGTGGTTCATGGCGCCGTGATTCATGCCAGCCACCGCCCCATGATCCATCCCGGACATCGAACCCGAGCCCATCCCGGTCATCCCGGTCATCCCGGTCATCCCGGTCATGCCCGTCATGCCCGTCATCTCCATGGCTTGGCCGGACCCGCCGTGGTCCATGCCCCCCATCATGCTGCCCATCATGTCGTTCATGGTCAGCCATTCGACCGGATCGAGGGCAGGCACGGGAGCTTGAAGACCTTCACGCACGGCCAGCGTGGCCCGCGCGTAGCCTGTCCGGTCCATCGCCTGGGCGAAGATCGTGTAAGCGTCATCCCGTGGCTGGACGATCACATCGACGGTTTCGCCCGGACCGAATCGGAACTCATCGACCGTCACCGGCTCCACGTCAACACCATCGACGTGCACCACCGTGAGTTTCAGTCCGGGAATGCGTACGTCGTAGAAGGTGTTGCCCGCACCGTTGACCATGCGCAGCCGCACGCGCTCACCCGGTCGGAACAGCGCCGTCCAATTGCCGGCGGGGGTGACGCCGTTGGCCAGATAGGTCAGCGTGGCGGCAGACAGATCGGCGAGATCCGTCGGATTCATCCGCATCTCGTTCCACATCTTGCGCTTGTCGATCGCAGCGGCCATGCCGTCGCGCGAGGCGTCCCGGAAGAAGTCGAAGACGGTAGGTTGGTTGTAGTTGTAGTAGTCGCTTTGGGACTTGAGCTTGGTGAACACCCGCATCGGGTCTTCGTCGGTCCAATCCGAGAACAGCAGCACGTGGTCACGGTCGGCGCGGATGGTCTCGGCACCAGCGGGGTCGATGATGATCGCCCCGTACATGCCCGTGAGTTCCTGGAAGCCGGAGTGCGAGTGGTACCAGTAGGAGCCGCTTTGCTGAACCTTGAAGCGGTACGTGAAGGTCTCGCCGGGAGCGATGCCATTGAAGCTGATGCCCGGCACGCCATCCATCTGATACGGCAGGATGATCCCGTGCCAGTGGATGGATGTGGCTTCACGCAGCTTGTTGGTCACACGGATTGTGACGGTGTCACCCTCACGCCAACGCAATGTCGGTGCCGGCAGCGAGCCGTTGATGGTCGTAGCCACGCCTGGCTTGCCCGTGAAGTTCACGGGCGATTCGGCGATCACCAAGTCGAACTCGGTGCCCTTCAGCACAGGGGCGGCACCGCGCGTCGCGGAGCCTTGTTGGGCAAATGCCCTGAGCGCCGGGGTGGACAGCCCGGCCAGGACGCCGCCAGCGGCCAGCCCCTGAACAAAACGCCGACGAGACAGGCCCAGTGGGGGCGCGATTACAAAGGGCGAACGAGGCGGCATGGCCTGAAATCCTCCATAGATAACTTGAAAGTCGTCTTTAGAGCCGCCTTTGGTCTTGGGCGGCACGGTTCGACGCATGGAGGTCATGCTATGGAGTGACCACTTTCGGATGAATGACCCTTGGATTACATTCATGTAATGGTCGCGTCATCTTCGTGGCAGGAAGCGACTATTACATTGCCCCTAAGAAGCAAATGAATGGGGCATCGTGGGCGGCAAAATTCCTTACGCCGCAGCGATTTCATGGGGCATGCGATGAAGCTGTTGGTCGTTGAAGACGAGAACAAGACGGCGGATTACGTCCGCCAAGGTCTCATGGAGGCAGGGTTCGTCGTGGATCTGGCGCGTAACGGATTGGACGGACACCACTTGGCCATGAGCGAGACCTACGATTTGGTGGTCTTGGATGTCATGCTGCCGGATGTCGATGGCTGGCGCATCGTGCGTTCGCTGCGAGATGCTGGCAAACAAGTCCCTGTGCTATTTCTAACCGCACGTGGCAGCGTAGATGACCGCGTCAAGGGGTTGGAACTGGGGGCAGACGACTATCTCGTCAAGCCGTTCGCGTTCTCGGAATTGCTGGCGCGGGTGCGGACGCTGCTGCGACGCGGAAGCGCTCCGAGCCAGCCTGATCGCATCCAAGTTGCCGATTTGGTGCTGGACTTGCCGCGCCGACGTGCAACGCGCGCTGGTCAGCGCATCAATCTCACCAGCAAGGAGTTCGCGTTGCTCGAACTGCTGGCACGCCGACAGGGTGAAGTTCTGCCGCGTTCGTTGATTGCGTCTCAGGTGTGGGACATGAATTTCGACAGCGACAGCAACGTCATTGATGTGGCCATCCGTCGTCTGCGCGCAAAGATCGACGATGCGTTCAATCCAAAGCTCATCCACACTGTACGTGGCATGGGATACACGCTCGATGCGCCTGATGATGACCTCGCGCCATAAGCCACGGCGAAGCCGTCCCGCGTCGCTTGCATTGAGGGTCACGGCCCTGGTTGGCATTGCCACTACCTTGGTATTTCTAGCGTTCAACTGGGTTGTCGTTAGATCCCTGGAGCACCACTTTGCCCAACAGGACGCCCATGAACTGGACGCAGTGGTCACGGCCTTGGCAGAGCCGTTGCGACAGATCGCTAATGACATGGACAAAGATGAGTTGCGGCAGCATTTAGCCAATGCAGTGGCAGGACATCATGGGATGACCTATGGTGTCTATGATCGGCCGGGCAATACCATCTATGCCACGCCGGGTCCTGACCTGTCGAAACTTGCCAGCAGCAAAAAGTTGGTCAACCGCATCACCGCCGACGATTTGACGGTGTGGCAAGAGAATCAGAGGTCTTATCGAGGTGTGGCGCTACAACTGCCTGCCGACGATTCGGCGGCACCTGGCTACCGCATCGTCGCTGCCATGGACATCGGCTTTCATCTCGATTTCTTGGCAGAGTTCAAGCGCATGCTCTGGTGGGCGACCTGCCTTGTTCTCTGCATTGCGCTCGGGGTGGCTTGGCTGGCCGTGCAATGGGGCCACCTTCCAATCCGCAAGGTCAACGAGGAGATTCGCACGATCCGCTCTTCAAAGCTAGATGTGAGACTTGATCCTCTGGACGTACCTATAGAACTGGCTGAACTTGTGGTCGCCTTCAACGACATGCTGGCCAGAATCGAGGAAGGGTTTGTCCGCCTGTCGCACTTTTCCGCCGACATTGCGCACGAGTTGCGTACACCCGTTACCAACCTGATTACGCAGTCCCATGTGGCGCTCGGGCAACCCCGCAGTGCAGAGGAATATCGGGAGATCCTCTACTCCAACTTGGAGGAGTTTGATCGCATGAGTCGCATGATCGGCGACATGTTGTTTCTAGCTCAAACGGAAAATGACCCTCGAAATCTCCGCCTCGGCGAAATCGACTTGGCTGAGTTGATCCGAGGTTTGTTTGACTACTTCGAGGCATTAGCTGAAGACCGCAACATCACACTTTACGCAAAGGGTGCTGCCGAACCAATACGGGCGGATCGTGAGATGTTGCTGCGGGCGCTCAACAATCTTCTTTCCAACGCAATCCGTCATACTCCCTATGGGTCGCGTATTACAGTCGCTTTGGCGCAAGATGAGCGATGGACAACGATAAGTGTCGAAAATCCGGGCGAGCGAATTTCGGAGGCTGATCTGCCGAAGTTATTCGATCGCTTTTTCCGAGTAGATCCTGCCCGCCAACGAAAGAACGCAGGTGCAGGGCTAGGGCTGGCCATCGTCAAATCAATTGCCGAAGCTCATGGTGGACATGTGCAGGCAACGTCCAGCGATACAGCGACTAAATTTGATCTAACGCTGCCTCGCATCGCTTAGTTGGCCTCTCGCCATTGCGGGAGAATGCAGATCGTGGATGGGCGCAGTTTCGACTCGTCGGAAGCAGGTTGCTCGTCAGATGATGGACATGCCTTTCTGCCGTCCAATCTCCCATGACACACCGCCGCCGCGTACAGTGGCAGCAAGTTGCTGACCTAGCCGTTGCTCGATCACTGGTTTCCACGGCACTAGGCTGAATCCCATGCCGTCATCGAGCATCGCGTAGCGCCCGCTGGCGAGCAT
This sequence comes from Pandoraea commovens, assembly GCF_024704525.1. Taxonomy (NCBI): domain Bacteria; kingdom Pseudomonadati; phylum Pseudomonadota; class Betaproteobacteria; order Burkholderiales; family Burkholderiaceae; genus Pandoraea; species Pandoraea commovens. The sequence continues at coordinate 4,873,363 of NZ_CP102780.1, read as the reverse complement.
GACGCTGCGCCGGTAGATGCCGGCCACGCGCTGCCCATCGGCCACCGGGCGATGCTCCAGGCCGGTTTCGCCGGCAATGTCCTTCGCGGCTTGTGCCAGTTCCCGGTTGCGCAGCGTGCCCAGCAGGTTGCGCGCCAGGATCACGCGCTGCCCGCGCCGCTCGGCCAGCCCCTGTTCGGCAAGGAAGTCGGCGCGTTTCTGCAATGCCTCCTTGACCTCGCCGCCAAAGCCCAGGTCCCCCAGGCCCGAGCCGCCGCCGATCAACTGCTGGTCGAGCCAGGTGGCCCCGATCACGCGCGCCTGCCGCTCGATGGGCAGGTGCGATTTCAGCTCTACAGCCACGCCGCCCAGGCGCTGCGCGTCGTACTGGCGACCGCGCTCGGCCAGGTCGCCCGGCACCTTCCATAGCCCCTCGGCCACGCGCTCCACGATGCCGCCGCGGCGCAAGGCTTCGAGCCGGCGGACATGGGCGGCGACGACTTCCTGCGGATCACGGCCCGGCATGGCCTGACCCTGTGCGATGGCGAGGTGGTGGTCGGTGCGGTACAGGCCATCGCTCGCCAGAGCGGCGATGTTCCTGTCGGCCGCGCGCACGTCGGCCGATCCCTTCACCTCCACCACGGCGCCGGTGGGATAGTTCGCCAGCTCGTCGCGGGCGTTGAGCGCGACGTAGTGGGCCTTGCCGTCCACCCCGTCGATGACCAGATAGCCCCGGTCGCGCAGCTCGTCGGCCAGCCCCTTCGCAGCCACGCGGCCGAGGATGGTTCGGCCATCGTCGCCCGGCTCGAACACCGCCAGCTCGCGCGGTTCGCCGCGCATGGCTCGCTGCATGGTGCGGATGATGTCGCCGCGCTCGCCCAGGGTGCGCAGCGTCTTTTCGGCATCCGCATGGACGGCCCAGGTGCCCGGCTGCGTCTCGTCGGCGAGGCCCATGCGCTGCAAGCGTGGCAGGCGGCCGATCAGCAGCAGGCGCTGGCGTTGCAGCCGCGGTTCGTTGAACCGTTCGACATGCACCAGGCCATCGTCGCCCAGTTCGCGTTTGAGCGTGCGATCCAGGCTCGTCCATCGCTCCTGATCCACTTCACGCTGCAAGGTCTGCTGGATCTCCAGCTCGGTGCGTGGCCCCAGCCATTCGGTCGCCAGCTCGGACGCGCGATGCCGGAAGCCATCGGCGATGTAGTCGCCCGCGATGATGAGGTCTTTGCCCGTGTCGTCCCGTCCGCGCACGATCAAGTGGGTGTGCGGGTTGTCGGTGTTCCAGTGATCGACCGCCACCCATTCCAGCCGTGTGCCCAGGTCGGCTTCCATGCGGCCCATGAGATGCCGCGTGTAGGTGCGCAGGTCGTCCAGTTCCGCGCCATCCTCCGGCGAGAGGATGAAGCGGAAATGGTGCCGGTCGTCGGCGCAGCGTTCCTTGAAGGCGTCGAGGTCGGCAGCATCGGTCTGCGGCCCATAGGCTTGGCCTGGCTCGCCATCGCGGCCGGCGCCGTCGCGCTCGATGTAGCGCAGGTGCTTGGCGAGCGACTGCGGACTGGCCCGCTGCTGATTGACCAGCAGCGTCTTGATGGTCACGCGCCGCGACATGGGCGTGAGCTTCGCGCCCGCGAAGCGCGCCGCCGTGTGGCCGCGTCCCAGCCGCGAGCCGGGCCGCTGGCCGATGCCGGCGCCCTTGCCACTGCCGCCAGGACGGCGCACCGCCGACTTGCCGCTGCTGGCCTTTCCTGCCTGCTTGAGCACCTTGGAAACGAAGCCCTGGCCCCGGTTCTTCGGGGCGCTGGGGCGAATGCGGAAATCGTCATCGCGGCGGTTGGTCATGGCTGGGCTCCCTGCAAGCTCTGGCGTGTCCGGGCGTGCGAAGCACGTGGACATGACTGCATCGGCGCGGGCTTCGCGCCCCAAGCGGCACGGCGGCAAAGCCGCTCCGTGCCGCGCCACCCCCACGTGCAGACAGGCTTTCGACGCGGCCCGGTGCCGCGTCCTTTTGTCTTGCCTTCCGCCTTTGCCCCTCGCTGGCGCTCCGGGCCGCGGCGGCCCGGCGGCGCTGCTGCGCGAGCAGCCAGCGCGCCGGCGAACGCGCGAACCAGCGCGGTGAGGGCCGCAGGTCGGGCGCGTTCGAGGCAAGACGCCTGCACGTGGGACGGCTGCGCCGAAGGCAGCGCGAAGTGCGGCGCGGATGCGCTCGCACTGCACGCGCGACAGCATGGCGACGGACAGCAGAACGACACGCCCGATGGCACGATGAAATGCACGGCAACGTGCAGCGAGTCGGCGGCCATCATGGGCGAGACTCCAGCCAGACCGGATGCGCGACGCCGATCACGGCGGATGCGCTGACCGGCCCGAAATACCGGCTGTCGAACGACGCCGGGTTGGTCACACTGAGCAGGAACAGTTCGCCAGCTTCAAGGCGACGGCACTGCTGCCAGGATGGCAGCGGCCGGCCCCAGCGGTCGGCGGGCAGCGCGGCGGCCGAAGGCACGCCGTCGATGCGGACGATGCGGCCAGTGATGCACACCTCCTGCGGCGCGATGGCGCCCACGCGCTTGAGCAGCGGGACGCGCGCCGGCAGGTAGCCGCGCTGCGCGGCCAGCGCGGCAGCGTCTGGCGGCAGCGTGGTCAGGACGATGCTGCCCACGGACAAGGGGCGTGGCAGCGAGCCGGGCTTACGGCCCAGCGGATCGACGCGATACCAGCCGACCGCCACGCTGTCGGACGGGTTGTAGATCAGGCGCGGCAGCGGATGCACGAAGGACGCCCAAGCCAGCGCAGCGAGGCCCCAGGCGGACAGGCTCGCCAGCACGAGGCGAGCGCGCAAACGTGCGCGGGGCGCGCGAGGACGCGGCTCGGTGCCGGCAGGGGAAACGGCGGTCATGGCAGCGCCCTCCCGGTCAGCCAGGCGGCGTGTCGCTCGGCGGTGTATTCGGGCAACGGCAGGCGCGCGGCGAGCCGGTTGGCGAGCGTGCGCCAGTACGCGGGCGACGCTCCGATAGGCGCGATGCCCAGCGCCTCGATGGGGTCGATGCGCTCCAGCACGGCGCGCACCTGGTTCTCCCCTTCGGCGTGCAGCAGCAGGCGCGCGCCAGGCTGCACGCCGGGGATGCGCTGCGCCGCATCGAACGGCGTGCAAGCCTGCATCACCATGAGCTGCCAGCGGATCGTGCCGTAGTCGTTGGCCTGCCAGCGGATGCGGCACAACATGGCGCCCGGCAGGAACACCGCGCAGCGACGCCAGCGGTCGAGTTGGTGCGTGCGCGCAGGTTCACCGAAGCGCAGGTAGAGCTTGAAGCGCGGTTCGATGTAGGCCAGTGCCACGCGCGTCAGCGGCGCGCTGGCAAGCTGGCCGGAAGGTGCTGCGAGCGCAGCCGTGGCCGCGCCAGCGGCAGGCGAAGCGGATGCGGTCATGGGGTGTTCTCCCTGCGGTGTTCTGGAAACTCGCGCTCCAGCAAGCCGCGCAGCAGGTCGGAGACGGTCACGCCTTGCGTGAAGGCCGACACTTTGATGCGCGCCCGCATCGCGGGCGTGATGTCGAGCGTGAGGCGGGCCGTGTAGAGGTCGCCCTTGCCCAGCGCATCGGCGTCGCCCTGGCGAATCCACGCCTCGGCGTGCGGATTCGCGGGCGGACGCGCGCCGATGCCGACGCGCTTGACCGAGCGTTTGCCGTTCGGTGGCGGCTTTGCGGTCATGGCGTCCACCGCAACAGTTCGTCCACCAGCGCGGTGATTTCGCGCGCGGCGGCGCTGTCCGGCGCCGTCTCGCGTGCAAGCCGTCCAGCGGCCACGCTGTCGGCGAACACGATGCGTTGATGCACTTCCGCGCGCAGCGCTGGAAGCGGCTGGTCGGCGAGTGCCTGGCGCGCTTCGCGTCCGATCACGGTGGTACTGACGCGCCGATTGATGACGAAGGCCGCGCGCAGCGCAGGCCGAAACACCTGCGCTTCGCGGATCAGCGCCACCATCTCCGCGCTGGCCCACAGGTCGTAGGGGCTGGGCTGCACCGGAATCAGCACGCGCTCGGCCGCCAGCAGCGCGGAGCGCGCCAAGGCGGCGATCCTGGGCGGCCCGTCGATGACGACGTGATCGGCCCGCCTGGCGAGTTCTGGCGCCTCCTGATGCAGCGTTTCGCGTGCGAGGCCCACGGCGCTGAACAGCCTTGGCAAGCCTTGCTGGCTTCTGCGCTGCGTCCAGTCCAGCGATGAGCCTTGCGGGTCGGCATCCAGCAGCACGACGTGCTGGCCGCGCATCGCCAACTCTCCAGCGATGTGCGTGGCGAGCGTGGTCTTGCCCACGCCGCCTTTCTGGTTGAGCAGAGCAACGATCATGGCGCGGCCCTCCGTGTTGGAAAGCCGGGCTGTTGCCGCTGCGCGTCGTGCCGCGTGGCGGTTGTCCACCGTGGCGCGGCGCTTCTACTACCAGTTAGAGGTTTTAAGTTAGGGAAGTTAGAGGGGCCGCAAACCCGCGCCGTTATTGGCTTTGCGGCCGATTCGTACTCCTGATAGCACGATAGCCGTACTCCCGATAGCACGATACCTCGTACTCCTGATAGCACGAGCCCGTCCACAAGTTGCGCACCGTTTATCCCCGTGCCGTGTATGGCACGGGCCGAAAGGTCAGCAGCTCGGCGCCGTTGTCCGGCATCCGCTCGATGCCCAGGGCGTAGCCCGGCAGCGACTGCCGCGCGACCAGCGTGCGCAGGTCGTAGGCGAAGTCCGAGAAGCGCGTAGCGCTGCCCGATTTCCGATACAGGTGTCGGAAATCGAACTGCCAGCCGCCCGGCTGTCGGCCACCGTGCTTGCGCACCAGCCGGTACAGCCAGCGCTCGATGCCGCCCGTCAGCCGGAAATACGCCGGGTCGATGGTCAGCACCAGGGCGGCGTCCATGACGCCGGCATAGAACCAGTCCGGCAAGATCAGCTCCAGCCCCAAGGGCGTGCCCTTGGCATCGGCCAGTTCCTTCCACTCGTTGATCCACGAGAAGCGATGCAGGCGCCGTCCGGTCGTCTCGCGGATCGACGTGGCCACCGTGGTCGATTGCAGCCGGTCGAGGGCGGCCTTGAGGCGCTGGTAGTCGCGCAGCGACGTACCGCGCCCGATGAACCGCAGGATCTCGTAGGGCGTGGCCTGCATCAGCCGCGACGAGCGGAAGCCCGCGTCGCGGGCTTCCACGATCTGCGAGGCCGCCCATATCAGCACGTCCGCGTCCCAAATCGTGGCGATGCCATGCTCGGCCGTGCCTTCCACGCGGATCGTGACGTTCCCCGCCCGGAAGTCGATCGGCGCGACGCGCCGCGACTTCGCCAGCGAGAAGAACGGAAAGGCCATCAAGTCCTGGCTGTCGCGCGGCGCCATGTCGCCGGGCAAGGCGCGGAACAGGTCGAGCTGTTCGCGCTCTTGCAACGGCCGCTGCCGGGACGGCAGCGCAGGGCTGGACATGGCGATGGCCTCCCGCGCTCCAGTGGTCAGCGCGCACGGCTGTCGGCCGAGTGGTGCTCGGCGTATTCGGGATCGGAAGTCGTCTCGAAGCTGCGGTCGGCGGCCCAGGCATCGAGGTCGGCCACGGCGTACATGACGCGCCGGCCGAACTTGCGAAAGCGCGGGCCGCCGCCGATCACGCGCTGCTTTTCCAGCGTGCGCGGCGACAGGCGCAGGTATTCGGCGGCTTCGTCGTTGGTCAGATAGCGTTGGGGCTGCGCGGCAGCAGTTGAGACAGCGGCGGCAGGCCGCAAAGGAGCGGGACGCATGAGATGAACCTCCATCGGTTGCAAAGCTCCGGCCACACAGCGCAACCGGATGGAAGCCAGTCTCAGAAAACGAAGCTGCTCTGCTCAGGGACGTTTTGCGTCTCCATCAAAACGTCCCTTCTCAAGCGGCGACAGTTGTGCTAGGCGGCGGTAGCCGCCGCGCATCAACGCATCGCCGCGCCGCACCAGGCGGCGCACGCGGGCACGCAGATCGCCATCGGCGTGCCAGTCGGCAGCCACGGCATCGGCGCCGAACAGACCTTCGGCCACGTCGCGCAAGGACGCACCCGCCAGGGTCGCGTCGAGCGCCTGCAAGGTGTGCAGTTCCAGCAGCGCGGCAGGTGTCGGCCTACGTCTGGCATCGGCCAGTGCCGCGCCGAACACATGACCGCGCGCAGGCGCGGCAGCGCCGCCGCGGTGGGCATAGGCGACGGCCATGCCGTCTTCGAGCCCAGCCGCCAGCGCAAAGCGCAGGCAATGGCGTGGACTGCGCGCGATCAGCGCCAGTTTCTTGCCGTCGTGGAACAGTTGCTTTTGGCCGGGGATGCGCCAGAACGCGAAGGATTCGGCATCCACGGGCGGATCGGCATCGGGGTAGAGTTGCACCACGGCAGCGTGGCCGGGTAGCCAGGCTGGATGCGCGTCGCGCGCATCCAGGGCTGGGTCTTCCAGCAGGCGCAAGCCCCAGCGATGCGCTGCTTCACGCCGGCGATGACGGCGCAGCCAGTCGAGCCGGTAGTCTGGATGCCTGCGCAGGTACTCCCAGGCGAGCGCGAGCGCATCCAGCCAAAAGACATACAGGTATGCGGCAGTGGGATACCAATGCGCGAGGTGATGAGGATTGACCATGACGCCTCCTCCTGCGAACAGGACTCGCCGCCACGGAAGAACTACGCGCTACATCGCCTTCGTCGGAACGTCAGGGGTGAAAACAGCGGATGGGGCTATCAAGACCGATTGGCTCCGATGTGTTGCGGTATTCGTCTCAATGCTGCGGCGGCAGCGCCCCGACCGAGGGCACCGCACAAGCCAGCCTGCCGCAGCCCGCGTCAAGCATCCTGTCTATTTGGATCAGATTGGTAGGGCTTCGCCGCAAGAATCTCGATTGAGACCTACCCGGTATGACACCAGACTGAAAAAGTCACAGTAGGCCGTATTCAGTCCGGGATCGCTCCGTCGCGCTCGGCCAGCCGGGTGTATTCCGACAGCGTGCGCGTGGGGCGGAAATAGAGGTCGCGCATCACGGGCTGCTGGCGCGGCCCGACGATGCCAGCCAGGTCGGATAGCTTGACGGTGCCCTGCGCCGGCATCCCGATTCCCAGGTCGATGAGGCCCCAGGCGGTGTCGCCATCGGCGGGATCGAGCGCGGCCAGCAGCCAGGTCACATGCGCGTCCGGCGTGAACAGCCGCACCACGGGCACGGGGTCGATGGCCCGGCCAGCGGCGCGGGCCGCGCCGTTGGCGAGCAGTTGCGCGCGCTCCGGGGCGGTGGCGAGTGGCTGGGGCATGGTCGGCAATCCCACAAATCCAATGATGCACGGATGCGGTTTCACGCCCAAGCGCAGAACCGCCGAACCGGATTTACGCCTTCGTGCGCAAGCACGGATGCGCCTGCGTGGCTTTGCTGGAATCCGCCGATGCGGATTTCCGTAAAGGCACAAAAACGTAGAGCACCAAATGAACACTATAGATTGTAGTCCTATAGGGCGCAATGGGCTGTCATCTTGGTTTTTCGAGGGAAACCATAGGTGGCGGCTGGGAACTCATTGGCGAAGGCGTTGAAGATAGTTAGAAAGGCGCGTGGCTTGAGCCAGGAAGCCTTCTCTGACGTGTCCAGCCGCACCTATATGAGCACCCTCGAACGCGACCTCAAAAGCCCGACCCTGCACAAGCTGGCCGAGCTGTGCGAGGTGATGGAGATTCACCCGCTCACGCTGCTGACGCTCGCCTACGCGGGCGACAGCCCGCACAAGGCCGACGAGCTGCTGGCGCAGGTGCGCCAGGAGCTGGAGGCGGTGTTGAAGGAACGCGACGCGGCGAAGCCGCGCGCGTGACGTGGTGATGTGCTGCGAACAGCAGCACAGTGCCCCGCCGCGATGGGCGGGGCGCTGCGGCGGTTACGCCGCCTGGGGCTTGCTGCGCGACCAGATCAGGTCGTGCGTGCCGTCCTCGCCTTCGATCAGGCGGGCATAGACCGGAGCCGGGAACGAAGGATCGTCGAGGGTCACGGACTTGTATTCCCGCCCGGCCTCGCTGGTCTTGTTCCACGCCGCGCCGATGTCGTGGCCGGCGGCCTGGAGGCGGAAGTCGGGGGCGTTCTCGCTGCTGCCCTTGTCGTTGGGAACCAGCTTGACCTTGACGTTGAGCGTCAGGGTGCGAAGCGTGCCGGTGAAGCCCTCTTTGTCGGTGGTGAAGGTGCCGATGTTGGCCATGATGCTTTCTCCTTTCGGTTGAACAAGGTTCGCGCCCATCGCGTCCTTGTTGTGATCCGGCCGGCGAGGGACGGGCGGGCTGCACCGCTTGCGGTCGCAACGCAGTGGAGAGCCGGGAGGCGAAAAGAATTTGCTGCGCGAGGAAGCCGCGCAGCGGCGGGGAAATTGTTTTCGCCGGACGGTTGCAGCCATGAAGCCCGAGGCGCAGCCGTGCCACCGCCAGGATTCACAACGAGACAAGGACGCCTTGGGCCGAACCGCTCCGAAAGGAGATGGGGCCGACTCGGCATCCCCGCCCGAAGGCTTCTCCGGCTCGCCCACTGACGCGGGCCAGGTCAACCACCCAATGAAAGGCGAGAAAGCCCCGGCCGCACCTTGCGGCGCCGGTCTTGAGGCGTGGCGTGGAAGCTCCATAGCGATGCCGGGCGGGTTGTCCGTGAACCGTCCTTCGTGACGTGATGGGCAGGAACCGCCAGCGTTGAGGGCAGCACGCATCCGCACAACCTGCCGCAGCAAGCGCCAGCGTGTTTGCCAGCGTTGCGACCATCGCGGCGGGGCGCTGGTCGGGCCGATCCGGCGCAGCCGGTTCGGCCGCATCGAGGGGCGCCAAGCTGCGCGCGGCGGGGATAGCCCGCAGGGCTTTCCCTTGGAGGCAAGCGAAGCGCGCAGCGCCGCAGGCGCGAAGGCGTAAGGGATTGAAGCCGAATGGCCGTGATTCGGCACGAAGCACGGGGCGCAGCCCGAAAGCCCGGCGGCGCTGCGCGCCGACACGCCCAAGCCGTTCTATATTTTCAGGAAGGAATCCAAGACAAGCCCATGACCCTCCAGCTACGACACGAAGCCCCGGACGACATCGCTGCCATCGAAGCCGTCACGACGGCCGCTTTCGCCGATGCGCCTCACACCAGCCACACCGAGCAATTCATCGTGCGTGCCTTGCGTGCAGCCAATGAACTGACGCTTTCCATCGTGGCCGAGGAACATGGGCAGATCGTCGGCCACGTCGCATTGTCCCTCGTCACGATCACCGACGACCAAGGGCGAAAGGCGGATGGCTGGTACGAGTTGGGGCCGATCTCCGTCTTGCCGCAAAGGCAAGGGCACGGCATCGGCTCGCGCCTGATGGAACAGGCGCTGTCTGAACTGCGGGCGATGCGGGCCGCTGGTTGTGTGCTGCTGGGCGATCCCGCGTACTACGGGCGCTTTGGTTTTCAGGCCCATGCGGGCCTGCAACTGCCGGGCGTGCCGCCCGGCTACTTTATTGCGCTGGCCCTGCATGGGCCAGCGCCGGAAGGCATCGCGCGCTACAGCGATGCCTTCAACGCCGCCGCCTGAGCCACCGCGAAGGCGGCGGCGTTCTGATTCGACTGTTGGCCTTGAACACCGGGCGCGGCCACTGCCGCGCCCGGATTTTTGCGTTTCACCGCGCCCAGGACGGAACGGCCTGGGCGCGGTACTGAACGCGGTTAATCCTTCGTCTCGATGAGCCACCACACGGCACGCGGCAAGGCGCGGCCCGTGATGGGGTGAATGTCGGTGAGGTCTGCGCGGGCCGACCAGCCCGAGGGCGGGCGGTAGCCGCGCACGTCGCCGTCGCCGTGCCAGCGGCGGACGCGCACCGTGCCGGGGGCGTAGATCGCCGCCATGCGCGGGCGGCTGGTGGTGGTGCGGGTCATGGGGGCTTCTCCTTGCAGCGAAGCGCCCCGGTCGAGGCCGGGGCGCTTGCCTTCGGCGCGGGTCAAGCGGCCAGCGCCTCTGCGGGTTCATCCGCCACGGCATCGGCATCCTCCGGGGCGTCCTGCGCCTGCGTTTCCGCCGGCGCAGCTTCCGGGCCTTCGGCCTTGAAGATGGCGGGCATCCAGCCCGTGCCATCGGCCAGCCGTTCGGCTTCGCTGGCAATGTCGGCCTTCTTCAACTTCGCCAGTCGGGTGACGGATTCCGGTGCAAACGCGGCCACGGCATCCAGAATCACGGCCTTGGAAATGTGCTTGAAGTAGCCTTCTGCGGTCGGCTTCCACCATGCGGCCATGTCGAGGCCCACGGCCTGCGCCAGTTCCTCGCCGGGTTGCTGCACCGTGGCGCGAGGCGTCACCACGTCCACCGTGGAAGCCACGCACACGGCCAGCAGCCGCACCAGTTCGTCTTGCGATTTCGCCAGCAGCACGGCGAACAGTTCGGCGCTGTCCTCCGGCAAGGCTTCACCGGCCACCTGTTGCAGTTCGCGCAGCGCCACGGCGGCGGGCGATTCCGGCCAGTCCGGGGCCATGCCTTCCAGTCGGTCTTGCGTCGTGAGGCGCACGCCGAGCGGCAGGCCATCGCCGTAGGCGTCGGGCTGCAAGACGGTCTGCACCATGCCATGCACCAGCGCGGCCAGCGCGACGTGCGGATGCCGTGCGACTTCGATTTGCAGCGCCGCCGTGCGGTGGGCGCTCAACCGCTGCGCCAGCCGGTCGGACAGGCTCGCGGCTTTGGGCGCGTCGTCGGCGTCCTCGTGCTCGTCGTTGGCGGCTTCGCCTTCGGCACTGCCGAAACCGCGCCGCAGCTTTTCCAGCGTGCGCAGCGCCTTGGCCTCGGCTTCGCGCAGCAGGCCGCGATGAATGACGGCCTCGCCGTTGCGGTCGATGGTGACGATGGCACCGGCCACCTCGCGCACCTCGGGGGCATAGCCCTGCAAGGCATCCTCCGCGTCTTGCAGTTCCCCGACCACCTGATCGCGCCGCTGTTCCAGCTTCTCGGCCTTGGCCTCGTCCTCGGCGTCGCAGGCTTCTTCCAGTTCGGCGTCGATCTTTTCGAGGCGGGTTTCCAGCGAGGCGATGCGGCGGGCTTCGCGGGTGGTCGGCTCGCGACGATGGCGCGGGGCGTTCTGGAACGCCTGCCGTTCCTCGTAGGCCAGATGCGGCACGGCCTCCACCCATGCCCACCCCTCGGCGCGCACGTCCTCGGCCAGCGTTGCAAGCTTGTCGCGCACCAGCGTTTCCAGCACTGCGGTATCGGTGAGGTAGGTTCCGGCATCGCCTTCTGCGAACAGGTCGCGGCGGATGCCACCGCCTGCCTGCTGGTAGGTATCCAGCCCGACGAAGCGCACCAGCGCGTGCGTGGCGTCGATTTCGCGCTCGGTCAGGCGCTCGCGCAGCTTGGACGGGCTGCGCTGCCATTCCGGCGCACCATAGAACGCGGCTTCCTGCGCGGCGTGGTCGTCGGTGATGGTCAAGGCCATCAACTGTTCCAGCGTCACACCACCGGCCCGGTAGTCGGCCATCAGGCGCGGCGATACGTTCGCCAGCTTCAAGCGGCGCTGCACCACCAGCGGGGACACGCCGAAGTCGGCGGCAATGTCTTCGACGGGCCGGCCTTCCTTGACCAGCGCGGCGAAGGCCGCGAACTGGTCGGCGGGGTGCATGTTCTCGCGCTGCACGTTCTCCGCGAGGCTGACGGTGCGCGCGGACGCATCGGCCACCAGCAGGCACGGCACTTCGTAGTCGGCGGGGATGCGCTTCTTCTTCGCCAGCAGCTTCAAGGCGGTCAGGCGGCGGTCGCCTGCCACCACTTCGTAAGCCTCGCCATCGGTGGAAAGGATGACGATCAGGTTTTGCAGCAGGCCGATGCGGGCAATGCTCGCGGCCAGTTCGGGGATGGACTGGCGCGGGGTCGTGCGGACGTTGCGCTTGGAGCGGCGCGGCAACAGTTGCGACAGCGGAACCAAGATCAGGTTCTTGGTCGGGTCTGCCACTTCCAGCGGTGCGGCGGCTTCGATGGCGACGGTTTCGGTTTTGAGTACGGCGTTCATGGTGATAACTCCTTGCGGTTGGGATGCAGCAGCGAGAGAAGCGGCAAGGGCTGCTGCCTGCCCCTGCCGCGTGGGGATTCAGGCTTTCAACTGGCGCAGGCCATCGGCCAGCAGCCACAGGGCGCGATTGAGGCGCACGCTTTGGTCGATGCCCTGTACGGGCCGGGTGGTCTGGCGGCGGCCATTCGCGGCGCGGGCGGACAGGCCGCCTTTGGTCAAGTTCTCCTGCGTGCGGTTGAACACGCTCCACAGGTCGCGGCGGTCGTCGTCGTGGCGGCGCGGCATCAGGATTTGCGATTCCGTGATGGGCGCGGGCTTGTCCTCGTCGTACTTCAACGCCAGCGCAGCGCGGGCGAACACTTCCGATTCCCCGGCGTCGAGCGTGATGGCGCGCATAGCATCGCGGGATTCCTGCGCCCGGTCGAAGCCGTGCAGGACTTCGTAAGCGCCTTCGATGACGTGTCCGGCTACGTCGCCCTTGTGCGGCACGCGCACGTCGGCCACGGTGTCGCCGCAGACAAGCCCATTGCTGCAAACGAAGCGGAACATCCCGGCCAGCATCTGATAGCTGCTGGTGCCGTCATGGGAGTTCAGCAGGATGATTTCGTTGGCCTCGCGGCCGTTGATCTGGCTGGCGTGGCGCAGCCGGATCATGTGCTTGGTGTAGTCGCGGCGGTCGTCGTGGCGCACGCGGGTCTGCGTCACCATGAAAGGCTCGAAGCCTTCCCCGCGCAGTTCTTGCAACACCGTGGCAGTGGGGATGTAGCTGTACCGCTCGGAGCGGCTTTCGTGCGGGGCGTCCGCGAAGATGGACGGGGCCACGGCCCGGATTTGGTCGTCGGACAAGGGGCGTTCCGAACGCAGCATCGGGGAACGGGAAGCGAAGCGGGATGCGAGTTGCATGGCATTTCTCCTGACAAAGAAAAAAGGTTTGCTGTTCACCGCACACCGGATTCCTAGATTCGGAGCCCAGCCTTTCGGCTGTTTGGTGCGGTCGGCACGAGGAACCCGGTTGGCCCTGTTGCCACCGTCTTTCCTGAGTTCATCGCCCGCGACGGTCAGGAGCGCGCGAACGAGGGCCGTCAAGGAGGCAAGCGCAGGGTTGGTGCGGCCCGCAGGCGCAGCCGAGGACACGGCCCTGCGCGCCTTGACGGCACACGGCCGCGGGCTACAGTCGCGGACAAGGTGATGAAGTCAGGGGAGACGGCTGGACATGGCAACGGCCCTCCAACACGCTGACCGCACGGCAAGCGAAGCGCGCAGGCCCGAAGCTGGAAGCCGGGCCGGAGGCGTCAGCCGAGCGGAGCGAGGGAACGATGGAAGCCCGGAAGGGGCGAGACGCCGCAGGCGGCTCGATGCGCAGCGCGCACGACAGCGCGACCGGCCATGTTTCTTGGCCGGGGACGCACAGCCTTCAATGCTCGATGCACAAGCTCATGCGCCGGTCATGGGGAAGCGTGTTCGACAGCGACTGCTGCGGTCTGGCCGATCCGGCGCAGCCGGTTCGGCGGTCTTTGAGGGGCGCCAAGCACCGCGCGGCGGGGATAGCCCGCAGGGCTTTCCCCTGGAGGCAAGCAAAGCGCGCAGCGCCCCGCAAGGGGCGCGTAGGCATCACGCCGAGTCGTCAGGGCGCAGGCTGGATTCCAATACCGGCATCCACGGCGATGACGAGTCCAGCAGGTAGCGCGCACCGCGCGCGTACAGACCCGACAGCCCGGTGGGCTGGTAGAACCCGGTGACGCGGCGGCGGAACTGTGCGCCGTACTCGTTGGTGTAGATCACCGCGTCGCCGATCTTGAAGCGCAAGGGCTGGCCGTTCTCCGGCGCGAACGGTTTGAGCGCATCGTGCTGCGCGGTGATTTCGATGATGTAGTCGTGATGGCTGCTCATGGCATGGATCTCCTTCGATGGTCGAGAAAGCACAAAGCACAAGGAGCGCCTTGCGGCGCTCCCAAGGCCAGGTCAGACAGCGATCCGCCCGGCCAGCCGCGCATCGCGCGCATAGACGCTCAACCGCTTCTCGGCGCGGAAAGACAGGTCGCGCTCGATCGGCAGGCCCAGCCCGCCGCGCACCGTCGCCAGCTCGCCCAGGCTGACCCAGCCGATTTCCGGCGCCCCCAGGCCCAGGTCGCAAAGACCAAAGGCGTGGTCGTGGTCGTCGGGATCAATCTCGGTCAGCAGCCAGGTCGCGCCGGCGTCCGGCGTGAACAGCTTGACCACGGGGGCCGGATCGAAGTCCGGGTTCTCCAACGATTCGCGGCCGTTGGCCAGCAGCACGACGCGCTGCTCGTCAGTAATGAGTGCGTTGTTCATGGTGAACTCCTGAAAGGATGCCGGGCGGAATTGCCCGACCCTTCCGGGGCACGGCGCAGCGCAAGCAGTCAGGGGTCGCAGACGGCCGCCAGGACGCAAGCGCGCATGGCGCGCATGGCGCGCGCCGCCCTTGACGGCGAGAACGCCGTGGCACGATGAAGGGAACAGCAAGACCGCCTCCCTCGCACCTCCACGCAGTCCCGTTTTCGGCAAGTGCGCAGCACGCGTAGGCCCGCGAGGGCCGGAGTTGCGCCGCCGGGCGCAGCAAAAAAAAGGGGGCCGAAGCCCCCAAGGGTCAAAGCAGGCCGCGCTCGGCGAATGACGTGGTACGGCTTCCCGCGACGATGATGTGATCCAACGTGCGAACGTCCACCAGCGCCAGCGCCTGCCGAAGCTGCGAGGTCAGCGCCTTATCGGCCGCGCTCGGCTCGGGGTTCCCGCTCGGATGGTTGTGCGAAACGATGACCGCCGCCGCATTGAGTCGCAGCGCCTGCTTCACTACCTCGCGCGGATGCACCTCGGCGGCGTCGATCGTGCCGTGGAACATCTCCACGTAGTCGATCAGCCGATGGCGCGTGTCGAGGAACAACACCGCGAAGACTTCGTGCTCGAAGCCGGCCAGCTTGGCGCGCAGGTAGTCCTTCACCGCCTCCGGCGACGTGAACGTCGCGCCACGCTGCATCTTCTGTTCGATGACCTGGCGTGCGGCTTCCAGAATCTGGTCGGCGTCCGCCGGCCGATAGCGCCCACGGCCATCGCGCACCATCAGCGGGGTATCGAGAGAGAGGGTCAGTTGCGACATGATCGTGCTCCGGTTGCTCGGGCGGAATTGCCCGGAACCGGCGCCAGCACGGCGCAGCGCAAGCAGTCAGGGGTCGCAGACGGCCGCCAGGACGCAAGCGCGCATGGCGCGCGCCGCCCTTGACGGCGAGAACGCCGTGATACGGTGAAGGGAACAGCAAGACCGCCCACACCCGCCCACTGCACACAGTCGGCTTTTGGGGCAAGCGGAGCGCGCAGGCCCGAGAGGGCCGGAGGCGTCAGGGGTCAAAGCCGAATGGCCGCGATTCGGCACGAAGCGCGGGGCGTAGCCCGCGAACCCGACGGCGGCACGCCGGGACGCCATGAGGTTCTGTTTGCTAGCTCCTTGCACAATGATTCAATAAATGTTGTATTATCGAACCATGAACGAAGATCAAGCCGTTTCCGCACTTGGTGCCCTGGCCCATACCCAGCGCCTGCGCGTGTTCCGCGCCCTGGTCGTCGCCGGCCCCGAAGGGCTGACGCCCAGCGTCCTCGCCGACCAGCTCGACGTGGCCCGCAACTCTTTGTCCTTTCACTTGAAGGAACTGGCCCACGCCGGCCTCGTCACCATCGAGCAGCAAGGCCGCAACCTGATCTACCGCGCCGACTTCGCGCAGATGAACAGCCTGCTCGGCTATATGACCGAGCACTGCTGCCAGGGCAGCGCCTGCGAAGTCACCGAGTCCTCCTCCGCCTGCAAGTCCTGCTGAAAGGAAATCCCCATGAAACGCTTTCACGTCCACCTCCACGTCGATGACCTGAACCGCAGCATCGGCTTCTACTCCCAACTGTTCGCTGCACAACCCACGCGCATCGAAGACGACTACGCGAAGTGGATGCTTGAAGACCCGCCAGTCAACTTCGCTGTCTCCACGCGCGGCAGCAAGCCAGGCATCGACCACTTGGGCATCCAGACCGACGATGCCGAGGAACTGGCTGCGCTGAAGGCCCGTGCGCAGGCCGCCGACATGACGCTGCTGGACGAAGGCACTACGACTTGCTGCTACGCGCGCAGCGAGAAGCACTGGATCACCGACCCGCAGGGCGTGGCTTGGGAACACTTCCACACGCTGGGCAACATCCCCGTCTTCAACGAAGCACCCCAGCCCGTACCCGGTGCCGCTGCGGCGTGCTGCGCGCCACGCGCTGCGAAATCGACTACTTCCTGCTGCTGACGCGAGGCGCATATGACGACAGAACCTACCTACAACGCCTTGTTCCTCTGCACGGGCAATTCGGCCCGGTCGATCCTCGCCGAAGGCATCCTCAACGCCTTGGGCCAAGGGCGCTTTCGCGCCTATTCGGCGGGCAGTCATCCGAAAGGCGAAGTGCATCCCTTGGCGCTCGCCACGCTGGAGCGCCTGCACCTGCCGGCGACCGGCTACCGCAGCAAGAGCTGGGACGAGTTCGTGGCGCCGGGTGCGCCGTTGTTCGACTTCATCTTCACCGTCTGCGACAACGCCGCTGGCGAGGCTTGCCCGCTGTGGCCGGGTAAGCCGGTATCGGCCCATTGGGGCGTGCCCGACCCGGCGGCCGTCGACGAAACGGAGGAACAGCAGCGCAAGGCGTTCACGGACGCCGCGATCACCCTGCGCCGGCGCATCGAGCTGTTCCTGTCGCTGCCCCTGAAAAGCCTTGATGCCATGTCCTTGCAGCGCGAGCTGCGCGACATTGGCCACCAGTGAGGCCCGCGCGATGACCGCAGGAACCGATACCGCCGGCCGCGCGCCGGTGGCGCCCGCCATGAGCGTCTTCGAGCGTTACCTGACCGTGTGGGTGCTGCTATGCATCGTCGCCGGCATCGCCCTGGGCCAGCTTGCGCCCGGCGTGTTCCAGGCCATCGGCCGCATGGAAGTGGCCCAGGTCAATCTGCCGGTGGGCCTGCTGATCTGGATCATGGTGATTCCGATGCTGCTCAAGGTGGACTTCGGCGCGCTGGGCCAGGTCAGGCAGCATTGGCGCGGCATCGGCGTCACGCTGTTCGTCAATTGGGCGGTCAAGCCGTTCTCGATGGCGCTGCTGGCGTGGATATTCATCCGTCAGGTCTTCGCCGAATGGCTGCCGGCCGACCAGCTCGACAGCTACGTGGCCGGCCTGATCCTGCTGGCCGCCGCGCCCTGCACGGCGATGGTGTTCGTCTGGAGCCGGCTGACTGGCGGCGATCCGGTGTTCACGCTGTCGCAAGTGGCCTTGAACGACACCATCATGGTTTTCGCCTTCGCGCCCATCGTCGGCCTGCTGCTGGGCCTGTCGGCCATCACGGTGCCGTGGGACACGCTGCTGGTGTCGGTGGTGCTCTACATCGTCATCCCGGTCATCATCGCGCAGCTCTGGCGCCGCGCGCTTCTGCGCCGGGGCCAGGCCGCGTTCGATCGGGCCTTGGAGCGCATCGGCCCGCTGTCCATTGCGGCGCTGCTGCTGACGCTGGTATTGCTGTTCGCTTTCCAGGGCCAGGCCATCCTGCAACAGCCGCTGGTCATCGCCATGTTGGCGGTGCCCATTCTGATCCAAGTGTTCTTCAATTCTGGCCTGGCTTACTGGCTCAACCGCAAGGTGGGCGAGAAGCACAACATCGCCTGTCCTTCGGCGCTGATCGGCGCGAGCAACTTCTTCGAGCTGGCCGTGGCGGCGGCTATCAGCCTGTTCGGCTTCCATTCCGGCGCGGCGCTGGCCACCGTGGTCGGAGTGCTGATCGAGGTGCCGGTGATGCTGCTGGTCGTGCGCGTGGTCAACCGATCGCGCGGTTGGTATGAACGCGAGCAGTCCGCGGCACGATGAAAGCGGCCATGAACCTCGCCGAACAGCTCAATCTTTCCTGTGCATGTCGCACGCTCGATGCAACACGGCTGCACCAAAGCCTGCCCACGTCGCTGGCCGACAGCCATCCCCACTTGTTTTCGGAAACGGCGGTGTTCATCGACATGCCAACCCTCAACGCCATCGCCCAGGCCGTGGCGACGCTGGAGCGTGTCACCTGCCTGCCGGGCTATCGGCAGGCGGTGGTGGAACGCGCGCACGGCACGGACACGCTGGCGCCGGACTTCGGCCCATCTGGCGTGTTCATGGGGTACGACTTCCACCTGGGAGCGGACGGCCCGCGTCTCATCGAGATCAACACCAATGCGGGCGGCGCGCTGCTTAGTGCCGCGCTGGCCGGGGCGCAGAACACCTGCTGCGCGGCGATGGAGCAGTGGCTGGGCCGTGCCGACCTCACGCAAGCCTTCATCGACATGTTCCGCGCCGAATGGCGGGCACAGCGGGGTGTGCAGTCCTGGCGCACGGCGGTCGTGGTCGATGACGATCCGCAGCAGCAGTACCTCGCCCCCGAGTTCGAGCTTGTCCGGCGGCTGTTCGAGCATCATGGCGTCCGGGCTATCGTGGCCGACCCGCGCGAACTCCAATGGCGCGACGGTGCCTTGTGGCACCCGGCGCTTCCCGCCGATTTGCCAATCGACATGGTTTACAACCGGCTCACCGACTTCGACTTGTCGGAGTCTTCGCATGCGGCGCTGCGCAGCGCCTATCAGGTGGGCGCGGTGGTGCTGACGCCGCACCCACGAGCGCACGCTATGCACGCAGACAAGCGCAATCTGATCTGGCTGGGGGATGACGTACAGATGGCCCGCTGGGGTGCCGGCGAGGCCGACCGTGCCGTGCTGCGCGCGGTGGTTCCCGCCGCCCAAGCTGTCCTGCCGGCCAATGCGGAAGTCCTCTGGCGCGAGCGGCGTCAATGGTTCTTCAAGCCGATGGCGGGCTACGGGGGCAAGGCCGCCTATCGGGGCGACAAGCTGACGCGCAAGACATGGGAGCACATCACTGCCGGCGGCTTCGTCGCCCAGGCGCTGGTGCCGCCCAGCGAGCGCATGGTCACAGTCGATGATGTGCCGATGCGGCTCAAAGTGGACATGCGGGCCTATGCCTATCGGGGACGTGTCCTGCTGCTGGCGGCACGCACCTATGCCGGCCAGACCACCAACTTGCGGACGCCCGGCGGCGGGTTCGCGCCCGTGCTGGTTTTGCCATTTGGTGATGCGGCGCAAGCGAACGATTCTTCCATCACGGTTCAGAAGATGCTGGCATGAGTGACATCACGATCTACCACAACCCGGATTGCGGCACGTCGCGCAATACGCTGGCGCTGATCCGCGCCAGCGGCATCGCGCCCACGGTCATCGAGTATCTGAAGACGCCGCCCGACCGCGAAACCCTAAAGGCGCTGATCGCACGGATGGGCATGCACGTGCGGGACGTGCTGCGCGTCAAGGGCACGCCTTACAAGGAACTCGGGCTGGATGCCGTCCATTGGAGCGACGACGAATTGATCGACCAGATGCTGGCGCACCCGATCCTCATCAATCGACCCATCGTGGTTTCGCCCCTGGGCGTGCGCCTGTGCCGCCCCTCGGACATGGTGATCGAACTGCTGCCACAGCGGCCGGCGGGCGAGATTGGGGTTCAGCCGACATACGTGTAAAAATGGCTCACAAGATTGGTTTTCATCCGATGAATCAGTGAGTTAGCGGATATTTTCTGGCGGCAAGACTACGCCGCCAACCCCAGTTCAATCTCATACGGCTCCGGGATCGCCTCCACGTCGATCAGGTAGTCCCCGAACCGTTTCACATGGCTGGTCACGTACGGGCTGAGGAAAGCCACGTCCTCCCGGGTGATCTTCCACCCCTGCCGCATCAGGGACTTCATGATCCGGGTCTGTTCGACCACGTTGTAGAAGATGACGGCATTGGAGACCAGGTCGTTGTATTTGACGGCCTTCTCCTGCTCGACGGGGTCGTTGTCGGCAATCACCCCTTCCCCGCCGAAGAAGAAATACTTCGCGAAGCCGTTGTAGGCCTCCACCTTGTTGGTCGAGGCCGTGATCTGCTCGCGCAGTTCGCGGTTGGAGATGTACTGCAGCAGGAACAAGGTGCGCACAGCCGAACCGAGCGCCTTGAAGGCTTGGTACAGGCGGTTCTTGCGGCTGTAGTTGCCCAGCTTGCGCAGCAGCGTCGAGGCCGCGATCTTGCCGGTTTTGATCGAGAGCACGACCTGCATCAGGTCCTTCCAGTGGGTCTCGATCAGATCCCAGTCGACCGTGTCGCGGAACAGCGGCTCGATGTGCTCGTAGCGGATGCCCTCGTCCGGGCGGAAGAACTTGTATTCGCGCCAGTTGCGGATGCGCGGCATCAGTTGGATGCCCAACAGGTGCGAGAGCCCGAATACCGGCAGCGACTGCCCCTGCGTGTCAGCATGGACGGTGTCCGGTTGGATGTCGGAGGTGTTCTTCAGCAGGCCGTCAATGATGTAGACCGCTTCCCAGACGCCGCACGGGATGAAGTGGCTGAACAGCGCGACGTAGGTATCGGAGACGTGGTGATAGGCGATGCCGCCGTAGCCACCATAGCGGATGTGGTACGAGGCGAGCAGGTTCTGGTCGTAGAGGTCGTATTTGGTGCCATCGGCGGCCGCGCTCTTGCCATCGCCCCAGAATTTGGGGAGCTGCAGACCGGCGTAGCTGTTGATGATGTCGCGGCAAGCCGCCGCCAGCTTGTTGGCGTCCACGTGCCGGCGGTTAACGAACGACAACATGTGCGCCGAAACAGCGCCGCGTAGGTGCCGGGCGGCTTGGGCCGGCCCAAGGTTGCAGCCATAGGTGAAAGTGGTGAGGACGTAGCGCTCGGTTGGCTGTTCGATCTTGGCGTCCGAACCGGACAGCGGCCCGAAATGCCGCGTCCAGCGCGTCCAATGCGCCACGTCGCACAGGATCTCGATGACGCTGCGTTCGCGCAGGCGTTCGAGGATTGCGGTTTCCAGGGCACGTGCCCCACTGCTCATCTCCTTGGCCTTGCTGCGCTTGAGTACCGGGATGCCGTCCTCGCCGATGATGACTTGGCCGTTCTCCAGATAGCCCTGATCGGTCAGTTCGGCGACCTGCATCAGACGCGATTGCAGTGCGTTGACGAAGCCCACGGCCGTTGCCGGCAGGCCGACCTGGCGACAGTAGTCCTCCAGCATGGGCTCGCATTGCTCCCACGGCAGCAACTGTTCGCGGTAGTCGGCGTAGGTTTCCGATCCGCGCACGGCCACGTCGCCCGATTTCAGCTCGTTGGCTAGCGACGAGAACACGCAGACCTCGAACAGGCGCCGGTGGATGCGCTCCTCGCCTTGTTCGGTGCGATGGACGATGGTCTTGCGCCAGAGCTGGGTGGTGAACGCCAGATCGACCGATTCATCCAACCAGTCGCCGCGGGCGCGCTCCTGCGTCAGGATCAGCTCGATCGCGTCGATCAGTGAGCGGTCCTCCGTGGTCGAGGCCAGGTCCAGCATGCGTACCATCCGCAGGATGGTGGCGCGGTGGCTCTTGTAGAACGGCCACAGCAGCGGCAAATGGTTGTCACCACTGTGTGCCGCGATGGCATTGCAGTCGGCCTGCAGGGTCTGCACGCCGCCGTGGGCGTTGACCAGGCGGCGGATTTCCCGTCCCGCCTCGATGTCGCTGGGATGATGGTCGAGGACGCGGACCACATCCGACATCGTCGCCACGATCGCCTCGGTCTTCTCGCGATAGCGCGCCCGCAACCGCTCCAGTTCCTCACGACCTCGGTTGTGGATGTTGCCCATGCGCTTGATGAACATCTCCGCGAGATCGTCGCGAGTCTGGACCCGGGCCCTGTGAATCAGGCACACCAACACTGCGTAGCGCTTGGCGGGACGAAACTTGCGCAGTTCGGAAGCATCCAGCGCCCGCGCCTCGGCGGCGAAGTGCTTGCGCTTGATCTCTGGGACGCCAGCGAGGTGCAACTCGCTGCCGACCAACTCGCCCAGTTCGGCGATATGGTCGATCAACTCCTGGAAGTGCTGCAGTGAAGAGCGCTTGGGCAGGCGCTTGATCACGTGCAACGGGCTCTTCTGGCGCCCCTCTTCAACTTGCAGGAGGCCTTCAAGGCGCTGCTTTTCGTCGACGGTCAGCCGAGCTTCAATCTGGGCGAAATAGCGCCCGTTGACCAGTGTGCGGATACGTCGGGTCAGGCGATCCAGGGTGGAGAACGCCGGCAGCTCGACGCGATCGCGCACGAGTTGTTCGATGGCGACGTTGATCAGATCCGCGGGGTTGTCCATCACCGCAGCGGCTTCGTATACCGCTCGTGCCGCGACCTTTAGCCTCCCATCGCTGTAGGCACGGACCTGCAGAAATTGGCGAATCCGGCGGTAGTAGCGATAGCGCGAGGCATTGGCGAGGGCCGCCGGCTTGACTTGCACTCTTAGCTTCAACGCGCCGCGGATATGGCGGACCACCGCCGGTGGCACCTCATCCAGTGCGGGGAAATACCCCAGCCGCTGGAACGTCTTGAGCAGGATCGCCAGCGTCAGGCGGTGCGCAGGTTGCCGAGTGTTCTGGGCAACAAAGGCCAGTTCTGGGTCGGTCGGCGTGTAGGCCGCAACCAGTTCTCGTACAACGGGGTTGCGCTTGAATTGCGGGTATGCGGTCCGTTCGATCGACGCCATTCGGTTTCCTCAGGTGGTCGCAGGCCCTGGCAGCCTGGGCGTTTCCGGCAAGCTCGCTTCGATCCGCTGGCGGGCGAACGGATCGCCGCCATCGAGGTAGCGCATGGCCGAGTGCACATCGCGCCAGCCGACGTATTCCATCAATGCCTTCACGTCCCAACCGTTCGCATTGGCCCAGCCGGCGAAGCCGCGGCGCAGGGAGTGGCTGCTGTACTCCTCGGCGTCCGGCAGCCCAGCGCACGTCAGCAACCGGCGCAGCAGCGGGATCAGGCTGTTGGGGTGCAGCGCTTCGTCCGCGATGTGGCCCCAGCGATCGATGCCGCGCAACAGGGGACCCTCGGTCAGTCCGGCGGCGTCGATCCACTCGCACGTGGCCGTCACCGGGCACAGCCGCGACAACGCCGGCACCTTGTACGTGTTGCCCTGCGCTTGCCGGTCACCCTTGCTGCGCGGCAGGAAACAGGTCATGCCTTCACCCGGCACCAGACGCAGGTGCTCGACCTGCACCCGGATCAGTTCGTCGCCGCGGAAGCCGCGCCAGAAGCCCAGAAGGATCAGCGAGCGATCGCGGCGATGACGCAATTCGTCCGCATGATCGCCGCGCTCGCGTGCGGCGGTGATCGCGGCGCCAAGCCAACCGTCCACCTGTGCCAATCGGGTCAGTTGCAACGGCTCGGCCTGCTTCTCTACCGACGGATGCAACGTCTGGATGCCCTTGAGCACCTTGCGCACCAGCGGTGCCCGAGTCGGATCGACGAAACCGTGCTCGCGGTGCCAGCCCGCCAGTGCGGCGAGCCGGTGCCGCAGTGTGTTGGTGGAGAGTTGACCTGCATGATCGGCCAGATAGCGGGCCACGCTGTCCGGCGTCGCCGGCAGGTGGCCGCCCCATTCGACCTCGAAGTGGCGCAGCGCCGAGGCGTAGCTGCGCTGCGTGTTTTCGCGTTCGGCGGCCTCCAGGTACCGTTCCAGCGTCATCGGCGGCACTCCGGATCCGTACACGAAGTCGGCGCGTTGTCCGTGTGCCGCAGTTCCCCCAGGATGGTGCACGTTCCGCGCTCGCCGCCGGCGCACTGGACAATCACCCGCTCCAGTTCCGCAGCCATGCGTTGCAGTTCCTCGATCCGCTGATGGATGTCGGCCAGGTGCGCACGGGCTAGCACATCGACATCGCCGCACGACAGCTTCGGATCGTCGTTCAGGCGCAGCAGGCTGCGGATCTCCTCCAGGCTGAAACCCAGCTCGCGCCCGCGGCTGATGAATCGCAGCCGCTCGACATCGTGCGGCGCGTAGGCGCGGTAGCCGCTCCCGGTCCGCGTCGGCCGTGGCATAAGCCCGACACGCTCGTAGTAGCGGATGGTTTCCAGATGGCAGCCGCTGGCGGCCGCGGCTTCACTGATTTTCATTCGCATTGGGCTTGACTCCGTAGCAGCTACGGACTTTATGCTGGTCTTGCCTCCGCTGCCACCCCCGTCGACCAGCCGCCCCATGTTCCCGCCGATTGCCCTGATCCGGTCCAGCCTGTTCGCCCTTCTGATCGGTTGGGCTGCGCTGCTGCCGGTCCGCGCCGAATCGCCCTCGGCCAACCCGCGCCAGACCTGGCAGATGCTCGATTACATCGCGGTGGACTATGCCGGTGCCGTCCAGAGCGGCCGCATCGTCGCCCCGGGCGAATACGCCGAGATGCAGGAGTTCGCCGGCGCAGTCCGTGCGCAACTGGCCAGGCTGCCCGTCACCCCGGAGCAGCCGGTGTTGCTGGGCGAAGCCGACCGGTTGACGGCGGCGGTGGCCGCCAAAGCTGAGCCCACGGAAGTGGCGGCGCTGGCCCGCAGGCTGGCCGACGACCTGCTGGCCAGCTACCCCATCGGGGCGGTGCCGGCCTCACCCCCGGACCTGAGCCGAGGCGCGGCGCTCTACGCCCAGCAGTGCGCGGCCTGCCACGGCCCAAGCGGACACGGCGACGGTCTGGCGGCCGCAGGGTTGGATCCGCCGCCCATCGCCTTCACCGATGCCGCGCGTGCCGCCCAGCGCACGCCCTTCGCGCTGTACGAGGTGATCTCGCAGGGCGTACCGGGCACCGCAATGGCCAGCTTTGCCGGATTGTCCGAAGCCGACCGTTGGGCGCTGGCGTTCTACGTGGGAAGCCTGGCGTATTCGCCGCAAGCCCGCACCGACGGCGAGGCGCTCTGGCGCCAGAACGCCGACGCGCATGGCCGCATCCCCACGCTGGAAGCACTGACCCGCACCCGTGAAGCCGATCTCGCGGCGATGCTGTCCGCCGAACAGGCCCACGCCATCGTTGCCTACCTGCGTTCCCGGCCGCAGGCCGTCAACGACGCGGTGGCGGGTGCCGGTCCCTTGGCGCTGGCGCGGCAGCGCCTGGCCGACAGCCAGCGTGCCTACGCCGCCGGCGATACCGCGCACGCCTCGACGTTGGCGTTGTCGGCCTACCTGGACGGCGTGGAGCCAATCGAGCCGACCCTGGCCACGCGCAACGCAGCGCTGCTGCGCGAGATCGAATCCGCCATGGCCCGCTACCGCACCCAGCTGGGCCGCCGCACGGCGCCGGCGGACATCGCCACGCAGGCAACACAGATCAACGCCTTGTTCGATCGCGCCGAGGCAGTGCTGCAGGATTCGCACACGGACACGACCACGGCGTTCCTCGGCAGCTTCACCATCCTGGTGCGCGAGGGGCTGGAAGCGTTGCTGATCGTGATTGGCATGATCGCGTTCCTGCGCAAGGCCGAGCGCCGTGAGGTGCTGCCCTATGTGCATGCCGGTTGGGTCGGCGCCTTGCTGGCCGGTGCGGCGACATGGGCGGTGGCGACCTATCTGGTGGACATCAGCGGCGCCAACCGCGAAGTGACCGAAGGCGTGTCGGCGTTGTTCGCCGCCGCCGTGCTGCTCAGCGTGGGCATCTGGATGCACCAGAAGAGCCTGGCCGGCCGCTGGCAGCAGTACCTGCACGCGAAGCTGTCGGCGGCGCTGACGCGGCGCTCGGCGATCTTCCTGTTCGTGCTCGCCTTCGTCGCGGTCTACCGCGAGGTGTTCGAGACGATCCTGTTCTACATCGCGATGTGGAGCGAACAGGCGTCCGGCGCGATCCTCGCCGGCCTCGCGGCCGGCAGCGTGGTCCTGGCCGCGGTGGCGTACTGGATGTTGCGCGTGAGCAAGCGCCTGCCGATCGGCCGGTTCTTCTCGATCAGTTCGATCCTGATCGCCGTACTGGCGGTCATCCTCGTCGGCAAAGGTGTCGCTGCCTTGCAGGAAGCCGGCTGGGTCTCGCAGGCGTTGGTCCACGCACCGCGCATCGAGTGGCTCGGACTCTATCCCTCCTGGCAGTCGCTGCTGGCGCAAGTAGCGGTGGCCGTTGCGGCGATCGTGGGGTTCGTGGTGAACACCCGCTCGGTACCGGCACCTGCCAAGCGGCCATGAATTGATCCGCCGTCCCCAACACAACTTCCTGTTTCCTGGAGAACCCCAATGAGCGATTGCGGCTGCCATCACGAAGCGAAGAATGCCCAGGAGCGGCGAATCCTGCGGATCGCCCTGGCGCTCAATGCCGCGATGGCGGTGATCGGTGGCATCGCAGGCTGGATCGCGCAGTCCACCGGGTTGCTCGCCGATGCGCTGGACATGCTCTCCGACGCCACCGCCTACACGATCGGCTTGATCGCGATCGGGCGAACGGCTCGCTTCAAAGCCAACGCCGCCTGGCTCAGCGGCAGCATCCTTCTGCTGCTGGGCGTTGGTGTACTGGTGGAAGTGGGCCGCCGCATCGCCTACGGCGCCGAACCGCTCAGCGGCTGGATGATCGGCACCGCCTTGCTCTCGTTGGCGGTCAACTTCAGCGTGCTGCGTATGTTGGCACCATTGAAAACGGGCGAAGTGCACCTGCGCGCTACGTGGCTGTTCACCCGCGCCGATGTCGTCGCCAATGTCGGCGTGATCGCCGCCGGCGTGCTGGTGTTCTGGCTGAGTTCGCCGTATCCGGATTACGTCATCGGCACGCTGATCGGCCTGTACGTGATCAAGGAGGCCGTGGAGATCCTGGGTGACGCGCGCAAGGCACGTGCCGGGGGCGACAACGGTCAATCCGCGGCGTGAACTGACCCCTGGTGGAGATCCCCATGCGCATCAGACTCGCGGCCGTGGCCGCGTGGTTGGCCGGCTGTGTCCTGATCGGACCGGCGACCGCCGCTGACAGACTGACCTTGGACGATGCCTTTGCCCGCGTCGCCCAGTCCCATCCCGAGTTGCGTCTGGTGGAGGCCCGCGCAACGATCCTGGCCGCAGAACGCGATCGCGCCGCGCAGCGTCCCCCGTGGAGCTTAGGGGCCGAGGTCGAGAACGCACTCGGCACGGGCGAGACCCGCGCCCTGGATCGCGCGGAACTGACCCTCAGCCTGGCCTCGGTGCTGGAGCGCGGCGGCAAGCTCGACGCGCGGCGTGCGCTCGCGCAAAGCCGCATCAATGCGTTGGCCGTCGAGCGCGAGACCCGCCGGCTGGATCTGCTGGCCGAAACGGCCCGCCGTTATCTCGCGGTGGTCGCGGCACAGCGGACGCAGGCGCTGGCGGCCCTCGACGTCGAACAGCGACAGCGCACGGTCGGCGCGGCGCGACAGCGTCTGCAGGCCGGCGCCTCGCCCGAATCGGTGGTGCTCACGGCGCAGGCGGCACTGGCCCGCGCGGAGCTGGCGCGCGATCGCGCGGCACAACAACTGAGCGCCGCCCGGCAGCATCTGGGCGCGTTGTGGAATGAACGTGCGCCCAGGTTCGACGCCGCCGGCGACCCCTTGGCCTTGCCGACCATCGCGCCGCTCGAAGCCCTGGCCGCCGAATTGGAACGCACGCCGGAACTGGTGCAGTTCGCCGATGCGCGACGCATCGGGGAAGCACGCCTGCAACTCGCGCGCTCGGCCGCGGCCCCCGATCTGGAGTGGCAGGTCGGTGTGCGCCGCCTGCAGGAGAGTGGCGACACCGCCCTGGTCGCCGGCGTATCGCTGCCGCTGGGAACCCGGGCACGCGCGCAGCCGGAGATCCGCGCCGCAGGCGCGGAGCTGGAAGCGCTGTCGATCGAACGCGAGGCCAAGGGCATGGCCTTGTACTCGACGCTGGTCGAGGCGCACGGCCGCTACGTCGTCGCGCAGGCCGAGGTCGAACGCCTGCAGCGCGACGTGCTGCCCAAACTCACTCGTGCCGAACACGCAGCCGAGCGCGCCTACCGTGCCGGCGCCATCAGCTATCTGGAGTGGGCGCAACTGCAATCGGAGCAGACGGCCACTCGCCAGCAGCAACTCGACGTCGCGCTCGATGCGCAGCGCGCCCTCATCGAAATCCAGCGGCTCACCGGCCAGGCATTCGTGACCCTGCCGGCAGCAGCCACTCCGTCCGGAGATGCCACCCCATGATTCGCTCCCATCGCACAACCCTCGGTTGGGCCGCCTTGCTGACCGCACTGCTCACCGCCTGCAGCGGCTCGACGCCAAATGCCGAACACGCGGATGCGGACGAAGCCCACGAGGCCGGCGAGGAGGCTGCGCCGCAGCAGACCACGATCGCCGCCAGGACCGCCCAGGCCGCCGGCATTCGTGTCGCCAGCATTGGCCCCGGGGTCATTGCCGACGAGCATGAGGTGCAAGGCCTGCTGACGCCTGTGGAAGGCCGCGTGGCGCAGGTCACGGCCCGCTTCCCGGGGCCGGTGCGCGCGGTGCGCGTCGGGGTGGGCGACCGCGTGCAGGCCGGCCAGGTGCTGGCCACGGTCGAGAGCAATCTGAGTCTGACCACGTATCCGGTCACCACGCCCATCGGCGGTGTGGTCATGGCGCGTAGCGCCGCCGTCGGCATGTCGGCCAGCGAGGGCGCGCCGCTGTTCGAGATCGCCGATCTGTCCACGCTGTGGGTGGACCTGCACATCTTCGGCCGCGATGCCCAGCACATCGGCGCCGGTGTGCCGGTGACGGTCACGCGCCTGAGCGATGGCGTATCGGCGACGACGACGCTGGAGCGCGTATTGCCGGGCACGGCGACCGCGAGCCAGAGCACCGTCGCGCGCGCCAGCGTGGCCAACACCGATGGTCTGTGGCGGCCGGGTTCGGCGGTGAAGGCACGCATCACCGTCGATCGCCAACCTGCCACGCTGGTGGTGCCGCTCACCGCCTTGCAGACCGCCGACGAGCGCGACGTGGTGTACGTCCAGCAAGGCGATACCTACCGCACGCGGCCCGTGAAACTCGGCCGGCGCGATGCCGAACGCGTGGAAGTGCTCGAAGGTCTCAAGACGGGTGAACGCGTGGTCGTCGCCCAGAGCTTCCTGGTCAAGGCGGACATCGAAAAGTCCACCGTCGAAGACGACGACTGAGGCCGCCGCGATGCTCGAACGTCTCATTCGCTTCTCGATCCGCCACCGCTGGCTGATGCTGGTGCTCACCGCCGCGCTGGTCGCACTGGGCGTGTGGAGCTACCAGCGCCTGCCGATCGACGCCACGCCCGACATCACCAACGTCCAGGTCCAGATCAATACCCAGGCGCCCGGGTATTCGCCACTGGAGGCCGAACAGCGCGTCACCTTCCCGATCGAAACGGCAATGGCGGGTTTGCCGAAACTGGATTACACGCGCTCGCTGTCGCGCTACGGGCTATCGCAGGTCACGGTGGTGTTCGAGGACGGCACGGACCTGTACTTCGCCCGACA
The DNA here is from genome assembly GCF_024704525.1 of Pandoraea commovens. Classification (NCBI taxonomy): domain Bacteria; kingdom Pseudomonadati; phylum Pseudomonadota; class Betaproteobacteria; order Burkholderiales; family Burkholderiaceae; genus Pandoraea; species Pandoraea commovens. The sequence goes on along the minus strand of NZ_CP102780.1, from coordinate 4,844,093 downwards.
ACAGGTCGCCGAACGCCTGCAGCAGATCGCTTCGCAACTGCCCGAGGGCCTCGACCCCGAGATGGGACCGATTTCCACGGGCCTGGGCGAGATCTTCATGTACACCGTGGAAGCCGAGCCGAACGCCCGCAAATCGGACGGAACACCGTATACGGCCACCGATCTGCGCACCTTGCAGGACTGGGTGGTCCGTCCGCAGCTGCGCAATACGCCCGGTGTGACCGAGGTCAACAGCATCGGCGGCTACGAGCGGCAGATCCACATCACGCCGGATCCCGCGCAACTGGTCGCGCTCGGCTTCACCCTGCACGATGTCGTCGCGGCCATCGCCCGCAACAACCGGAACGTCGGCGCCGGCTACATCGAACGCAACGGCCAGCAGTTCCTGGTGCGCGTGCCCGGACAGTTGGCCGACCTGGATGCCATCGGCAACATCGTGCTGGATCGGCGCGAGGGCGTGCCGATCCGCGTACGCGATGTGGCGACCGTGGCCGAGGGCAAGGAGCTGAGGACCGGTGCGGCCACGCAGAACGGACACGAGGTAGTGGTGGGCACCACCTTCATGCTGCTCGGCGCCAACAGCCGCGAGGTGTCGCGTGCCGCGGCCGCCCGGCTGGAAGCGGCCAACGCCAGCCTGCCGCCGGGCGTGCACGCCAAGCCGGTGTACGACCGCACCGTGCTGGTCGACCGCACGATTCACACGGTCGCCAAGAACCTGATCGAAGGCGCGCTGCTAGTGATCCTGGTGCTGTTCCTGCTGTTGGGCAACGTGCGCGCCTCGCTGATCACCGCGCTGGTGATCCCGCTGGCGATGCTGTTCACCATCATCGGCATGGTGCGCGGCGGGGTGTCGGGCAACCTGATGAGTCTGGGCGCGCTCGACTTCGGCCTAATCGTCGACGGCGCGGTCATCATCATCGAGAACTGCCTGCGTCGCTTCGGCGAAACGCAGCACCGGCTCGGTCGCGTGCTCGATCAGGAGGAGCGCTTCGATGTGACGGCGAGCGCGACCGCCGAGGTCATCCGGCCCAGCCTGTTCGGCCTGGGCATCATCACGGCGGTGTACCTGCCGATCTTCGCGCTGTCGGGCGTGGAAGGAAAAATGTTCCACCCCATGGCCATCACGGTGGTGCTGGCCCTGACCGGCGCGATGCTGCTGTCTCTGACCTTCGTCCCCGCCGCGATCGCTACCTTCCTGCGTGGCCGCGTGGACGAGCACGACAATCGTCTGATGCGCTGGTCGCGCCAGCGCTACACGCCGATGCTGGATTGGGCGCTGCGCCATCGCGCCCCGGTCGTGGCCGGCACCGCGTTGCTCGTGATCGGCTGCGCGCTGCTGGCCACGCGGCTGGGATCGGAGTTCGTTCCGAGCCTGGACGAAGGCGACATCACGCTGCAGCCGCTGCGCATCCCCGGCACCGGCCTGGAGCAGTCGGTGGCGATGCAGAAGACGCTGGAACAGCGCATGCGGCAGTTCCCCGAGGTCGCCAACGTGTTCTCCAAGATCGGCACGGCTGAAGTCGCCACGGACCCGATGCCGCCCTCGATGGCCGACACCTTCCTGATGCTCAAGCCACGCGAACAGTGGCCGGATCCGCGCAAGCCCAAGGCGGAGCTCATCGAAGAGCTCGAGACCGCGGCACGCGAGATTCCGGGCAGCAACTACGAGTTCACCCAGCCGATCCAGATGCGCACCAACGAACTCATCTCCGGCGTGCGTTCGGACGTGGCGGTGAAGGTCTACGGCGATGATCTCGGTCAACTGGCGCGCCTGGCCGCGCGGGTGGAACGCGTGATGCGGGGTGTTCCCGGCGCGGAAGACGTCAAAGCGGAACAGGTGACCGGCCTGCCGTTGCTAACCGTCACCCCGGATCCCGCCGCGCTGGCACGCTACGGGCTCAACCCCGGTGACGTGCAGGACACCGTCGCCACCGCGATCGGCGGTGAGACCGCCGGCCAGTTGTTCGAGGGCGATCGCCGCTTCGACCTGGTGGTGCGCCTGCCGGAAGCGTTGCGGCAGGATCCGGCTGTGCTGGCCGACTTGCCGATTCCGCTGCCACAGGGCGTGGAGTCCGACGAATCCAGCCGCGAAGCGTCCTGGCGCAGCGGCGGTCCGCGCACTGTGCCGCTGCGCGAAGTGGCCGAGGTGCAGATCCAGCGCGGACCGAACCAGATCAACCGCGAGAACGGCAAGCGCCGCGTGGTGATCACCGCCAACGTGCGCGAACGCGACCTGGGCGGTTTCGTCGCGGACCTGCGCACGCGCATCGGTCGCGATGTGAAGCTGCCCGAGGGCTACTGGATCGACTACGGCGGGACGTTCGAGCAGTTGATCTCGGCGAGCCAACGCTTGGCGGTGGTCGTGCCGGTCACGCTGGCCCTCATCTTCGCGTTGCTGTTCATGGCCTTCGGCTCGGCCAAGGATGCAGCGATCGTGTTCAGCGGTGTGCCACTGGCGCTGACCGGGGGCGTCATCGCACTGGCCTTGCGCGGGATTCCGTTGTCGATTTCCGCCGGCGTCGGCTTCATCGCCTTGTCCGGCGTGGCGGTGCTCAATGGCCTGGTCATGATCGCCTTCATCCGTCGCCTGCGCGAGCAAGGCGATCCGCTCGAGAATGCGGTTCGCGACGGTGCACTGGGCCGGTTGCGGCCGGTGCTTATGACCGCACTGGTGGCTTCGCTCGGTTTCCTGCCGATGGCCTTGAACGTCGGCGCCGGTTCGGAAGTGCAGCGCCCACTGGCGACGGTGGTCATCGGTGGCATCCTGTCCTCGACTGCATTAACCCTGCTGGTGCTGCCGGTCCTGTATCGCTGGGTGCACCGGGATCGCACGGTGCAGGCGGAGGTCTGAAGCCCGCGAGGGAAAGCAGATGCATGAAGTCGATATCGAAGCCGTGCGCATGGCGATGTTCGTCCATTCCGGCGTGAAGGCGGTGGACTCGCCGCGCCTGTATCGGTCGGCGACCGGCATCGGCCTGGCCGCCACCCTCACGGTGGCGGCCCCCGATGTCGACCAGACCAACGTCCGCGACACGATCGCCACCGTCCTGCGCGAGCGGTTCGGTATCGACGAGGTGGACTTGCAGTTCCACGACCCCGGACCGATTCCACACACGATCAATCTCTCGCGTGGTCTGATCGAAAAGAAGTAGAGCTAGTCGGTTCGCGCTGCTGTTCATTGCCACCGGCTCGCCAAAGACGCTGCCACCGGGTTCGTAGTGGCGCATCGTCCCAGCCAGCGCTCCGTGGATGCCCTCGATGACGCCCACGGACATCGCGCTTACCGAAATGCAACAGCAGCATGATCGAGTTGCGCAACGTGATGCCGAACAGGGTCCACGGTCGTCACGTGGCGGTACTCAGTGCATCGCCGCGATCAACGGACACGACACCTTGCCGCGGCCCGTGCGGCACGCGGCCACAAGCTGGGAGAGCGCGGCTTCCATGCGCTGAAGATCCATCAGCCGGGCGCGCACGTCGGCCAAGCGCGCTGCCCCGAGTTCGGCAGCCTCCTGGCAGTGGGTGCCGTCCTCCAGACGAAGCAGTTGGGCAACATCGTCCAGGCTGAAACCTAGGCGCTGCGCCGACTTGATGAACCTCACCCGGGCCACGTCCGCAGCGCCGTAGCGACGAATGCCGCCAACCGGCCGGTCCGGTTCCGGGAGCAACCCTTTGCGCTGGTAGAAGCGGATGGTCTCGACGTTGACCTCGGCCGCCCGCGCCAAGGCCCCGATCGTCAGCGGGTGCAGATCGCCCACCATGGTGCTTGACTCCGTACTTGAGTACGGAAGTAAGGTTAACGCATCCAGCGAGAATCGGCAGGAGCACATGCATGGCTGAAACCGGAAATGGCCGTGGTGCCCTGGCGGCGGGCGGTCTTGCCGCTGTCCTCGCCTCGACCTGTTGTTTCGGCCCGCTAGTGCTGGTCACGCTCGGGTTCTCCGGTGCCTGGATCGGCAACCTGACCGTGCTGGAACCGTACCGGCCAATCTTCATTGGCGTCGGGTTGGGCGCGCTGTTCTTTGCGTGGCGCCGCATCTTCCGACCAGTTCGTGCCTGCCGCCCGGATGAGGTGTGTGCTGTACCGCAGGCGCGAACGACCTACAAGATGCTTTTCTGGATCGTCGCCGCCTTGATGCTGGTGGCGCTCGCATTCCCCTACGTCATGCCACTGTTCTATTGAAAGGAGACTGCCATGAAGAAGTTCGTCGCTATTTTCGGACTGCTCGCGGCGCTGAGTGCGCCGGCTTGGGCTGCCACCCGAACCGTCACGCTGTCCGTGCCGAGCATGACCTGCGCGACCTGTCCAATCACAGTTAGAAAGGCCCTGCAGAAAGTGGGGGGCGTTATCGAGGCCAAGGTCACTTGGGAGCCCAGGGAGGCGATCGTTACCTTCGATGACACCCGGACCAATGCCCAGGCGTTGACCGAAGCGACCCGCAACGCCGGCTATCCCTCGACCGTGAAGACGCAGCCATGAGCACCACCACCACGAATCCGTTCCATGCCACGGCGGCGCATGTCGAGCAGATGCGCCAAGTGGCGCTGTACACCAATGGCGCGCTGAGCGCACGCATCAAGGTGCTGGCAGCGCTTCTATGGTCGGTAAGCGTGCGCTGCGAGCCTTGCGTGGCGCACTACGCGCGCAAGGCGGTGGAACTGGGAGCCTCCCGGGAGGAGTTGGCCGAGATGCTCGCAATCGCCCCAACCATGGGCGGCTGCGTTGGCGAGACGTGGGCGCTGAAGGCGTTTGCGGCAGTGCGCGGGGTCGCGCCCAGCAACGATCAGCTCGAAGAAACGTGTTGCGCCTCGACGGGAGGCAATTTTGATCCAAGCACGTACAAATAGCATCATGCATGCCTAGGAGCTAATGGAGACATCCATGCCATTGAGCATTAATAGCCTCAAGCCCTACGTTCCTGCCAAAGACTTCGAGTTATCCAAGCGGTTCTACACCGCTCTAGGCTTCACCATGTCGGATGGCTGGGGCGGTACCGCAGACTTCGCGCTCAATGGCCACGCCTTCCGGCTTCAGGATTATTACGTGCAGGATTGGGCAAACAACTTCATGCTAGTCATTGGCGTCGATGACGTTGACGCTTGGCATCAACGCTCGCTTGAACTGCTCAGCAGCAATGCTTACCCAGGCATGCGAGTAAAGCCGCCTGAGCCAGTTGATGACTCAATGGTCCTTCACGTCGTTGACCCAACCGGTGTTCTGTTGGTCTTTGTACAGTAGTTGCCACGGTTGGCGCCCGACCTGAATCCGATCGAGAAACTGTTCGCCTAGCTCACATCAACGAAGACCGAAAGGCGGCCATAGGCCGCCTTTCGGGTTGAGGTGGCCACCTATTTCGTTGGGGTGATGCGGGTGATGGTGCTGTCCATGCCCTTGGCCTCGAACTCGAATTCCACCTGCTGACCGGCCTTCACCGACGCCAGCTGTTCCGGCGATGCCTTGAACGCCATGGTCATCGCCGGCCACTTCAGTGCTTCGACCGGACCATGGGCGATGGTGATCTTGCCCGCGCCGGTGTCCACCGGTAATCCCCCCGCAGATTAGCTGACGTCAGAAGTGGAATTTTCTCGTACGCTTTCCCGAGGAGGTTCCATGAAGAAGTCCCGCTTCACCGACAGTCAGATCATCGCCGTGCTCAAGCAGGCCGAAGCCGGCACGCCGGTACCGGAGCTGTGCCGCGAGCACAGCATCAGCTCGGCGACGTTCTACAAGTGGCGCAGCAAGTTCGGCGGCATGGAGGTGTCCATGGTGGCCCGCATGAAGGAGCTGGAGGATGAGAACCGGCGGCTCAAGAAGATGTACGCCGACGCCCAGCTCAGCGCCGACCTGCTGAAGGAGGCGATGTCAAAAAAATGGTGAGGCCATCTCAACGCCGGGAGATGGCCCGATGCGCAGTTGAGGGCGGACGCACGAACATCCGGCACGCCTGCCAGACCTTCGAGGTCAGCCAGACCTGTTATCGCTACCAGGCCAGGGCCAGCGAGGAGAACGCCCGGATCGCCGACTGGTTGGTCCGGCTGACCACTGCGTACAAGGATTGGGGCTTTGGGCTGTGCTTCTTGCACCTGCGCAACGTCAAAGGCTATGGCTGGAACCACAAGCGCGTCTACCGCGTCTATCGGGAGCTGGAGTTGAACCTTCGGATCAAGCCGAAGAAGCGCCTGGTGCGCGAGAAGCCCGAGCCGTTGGCGGTTCCGGATACGATCAACCAGGTGTGGTCGATGGACTTCATGCACGACCAGCTCAGCGACGGCCGCAACTTCCGACTGTTCAATGTGATCGACGACTTCAACCGCGAAGGGCTGGGGATCGAGATCGACCTGTCGTTGCCCGCGGCCCGTGTGATCCGTTCCCTGGAGCAGATCATCGAATGGCGTGGCAAGCCGTGCGTGATCCGCTGCGATAACGGACCCGAATACATCAGCGGGACACTGCTGGCTTGGGCGGAGCAGCACAACATCCGCATTGAACACATCCAGCCGGGCAAGCCACAATAGAACGCCTACGTCGAACGCTACAACCGGACCGTGCGTTACGCCTGGCTCGCCCGAACCCTGTTCGATTCGATCGAGCAGGTGCAGGAAAAGGCCACCCGCTGGCTATGGACGTACAACCACGAGCGCCCCAACATGGCGCTCGGCGGCATCACGCCGATGCAGGCGCTCAACAGGCGAATGTCCGGTTAACTGGCACTCGCCGCTTAGCTCCACTTTTGGAGTCCGCTAAAAGCGGGGGGATTACCCTGGCGACGCGGCAGGCTGCGAGCTTGTGTCCTGCCAGCGCAGCGTTGCTTAGGCGGCCGATTTATCTGTAGCGCAGGCTGGCGCAGCCCGCGAACCCGACGCCGGCACGCCGGGACGCCTGCTATTGCGGGAGCTTCCTGGGCTGCTTCGCTGCGCGCGACTCCAGCAGGCGCCGTGTGGTTTCCAGCTCCTTCTGCAACAGCTCGGCATCCGGCAGGACGGTGCGGTAGTTCGCCGCCATCACCTTCGTCGGCAAGCCCTCCAAGGCATACCGCGCCAGGGCATGGCCCTTGTCGGCGCACAAGATCAAGCCTACGGGCGGGTTTTCATCGGGATAGGCCCAATGCTCCTTGGCATAGTTGCAATACATATGCATCTGGCCCACGTCCGCATGGGTCAGGCTACCCAGCTTCAAGTCGATGATGACCAGGCAGCGCAGCCGCCGGTGGAAGAACAGCAGATCCACCCGATACCACGTCTGGTCGATGCGCAAGCGCCGCTGCCGCCCGACGAAGGTGAACCCTTCGCCCAGCTCCAGCAGAAAATCCTCCAGCCGCTGGATCAGGGCCGCTTCGAGGTCGGATTCCGAATACTCATCCTTGAGGTTCAGGAACTCCAGCACATACGGGTCTTTGATCGCATCGTCCGGCCTGACGGCATCCTCCGGCCTGGGCGCAGCGCCCTTGACCAGCATCGCCGCCTTGTCCTTCGACAAGGCGGTGCGCTCGTAGAACTGGCTGCCGATCTGCCGGTCAAGCTGACGCACGCTCCAGCCGCCGCGCAGCGCCTCCGCCTCGTAGAACCGGCGGGCGTTCTCGTCCTTGACCGACAGCAGCCGCACGTAGGCCGACCACGGCAGCGTGAACACCTGCGCCAGCTCGCCCAAGGCCAATTTCCGAGACACGGTCTCGGATTTCTCGGCAGGCAGTCCGTCCCCCGATTTCCGAGACAGTGCCTCGGAAATCACCGGCCGGGGATAGGCGGCGAAGAACCGCCGCATGTTCTCCAGGTTGTCCGGGCTGAACCCGCGCCCGAAGCGCGCAGTCAGGTCGGCGGACAGCCGGGCAATCAACTGTTCGCCGTACCCTGCGCGCCGCTTGCCCTGTTGCTCGGCCTCCACGATGCGGCGGCCAATCTCCCAATAGCTGGCCGTCATCAGCGCATTGACGCTGCGCGCCGCCGCTTGGCGGGCGGCATCGAGCAGTTCCACGATGCCGCCGTGGATGCCGGCGTAGCCGGCAGGCACGGCAGCGCCTTTTACTGCTTTGGGCGTCCGGGCGCTCATGCCGTGGCCTCCTGGGGCTGGCGTTGCCGCGCCTTCGTGATGGTCTGGCGCCGGGTCGCCACCAGCTCGGCCGCCTGGCGCACAGGATCGTCCTCGGTGTGGACATAGCGCATGAACATCGCCACGGTCTTGTGCGCTGTCAGCGCCATGCCGACCTTGAGCGGTACGCCCGAATTGGCAATGTCCGTCGCCGAGCGGTGGCGGATGCCGTGGGTGCCGACCTTCGGCACACCGGCACGGTCAAGGATGCGCCGCCACGCCTGATAGTAGGAGTGGGGGCTTAGCGGCTTCTTGTGATCGAGGATCGCGGGGCAAACGTAGGGCGAATCGCCATAGTGGGGGGCACTCTCCAACAGGCGGCGAGCCTCGGCGCTTAGGGGCTTGGACATATCGCCGGTCTTGCTGTCCGGCCAGACCACCCGGCCGTTGGGCAGGTCGAGCCAATCCCATTGCAACAGCAGGATTTCCGACATGCGCGCCGCGAACTCGAATTGCAGCCGGACGGCCAGCAGGTGGATGGGATGTTCCAAGCCCTCGGCCTCGGCCTTCTCCAGATAGGCGAACAGCTTGGTCATCTGGTCGTCGGTAATGAGCCGGGTCGAACCCTTCTCCGGGTACTTGGGAACGTGGCGGCAGGGATTGGAGCCATCGGGCCGGTAGCCCCACAGCTCGGCCAGGTTGAACATCTTGCGGACGAGCGACAGCACGCGGTTGGCCTGGGTGGGCGACTTCTCCATGCGCTTCATCAGCGCGGTGATGTCGTTGCGCGTGACCTCATGAACCTTCTTGCTGCCGAAGGCCGGGATGACGAAGCTGTCAATCTGGTACTGGTAGCCGGCCTGCGTGCTGGGCTTGTTGTGCGGCTTGGAGTGGTCGTCCATGAACCGGCCGCACAGCTCCTTGACCGTCGGCGCCTTGCGGGCTTCGGCCTTGTCGAGTCCGGGATCGCCTCCGCGCCGGACTTCGGCCAGCCAGTCTTGTGCCAGCGATCGGGCCTGTTCGACCGTCAGCTCGCCGAACTGGCCGATTGCCGGCTTGCGCCGCACGCCGGAGTTCGTGCGGTACTGAACCATGAATACCTTGCGGCCGGTTGGTGTAACCTTGCACAAGAAGCCCGGAACGAGCGTATCCCGGAGTTCCACGTCGCAGGTCTGCGCCTGCGCCGTGTCAACGACGGACTTGGTGAGTTTGATCTTTGCCATGAGGTGCTCCTGAAAGGCCCCGATTCCAGGGGCCGGCTAGGAGCCAGGCGGAGGAGAACCGGGGCGGTTTGCATCGCGCACCGGGATATGATCGAAGGCATTGGTCTGGCGGAAAACCTGCTACAGCAAGCCACATCCAAGTCCAGCGTTAGCCCGGTGCGGATGCCATGCTCTGGCTTAAAATCCGCCGCCTTCGGGCTTGCCGGTTCAAGTCCGGTCCCCGGTACCACTAAGGCTTCGAGCCACATCAAGCCAAACACAGTAATCCCTATTGTTTCAGGGGTTTGTGTTGGATGTTCCGTTTCACGAGCTGTGCAATAGCGTAGTAAAAGGTAGCCCAAGAAAGCTATTTTCGCTTGTCAGTGCACCAGATTTGCACCCAAATTTGCACCAAAAGGTTTGCGAACTCTCAACTGTTTGAAGCCAGATGGAAGTCCTGGCGCTCCTCGTCCCGAAAGGGGCAGCAAGGAGGGGCAGCAAGGCTCCTTTCGAAGGTATTCGATGGCGAGCCGTTCGACGTTCAAAGTCCTTTGCCTTGTGCGCAGGCGCTCGCTCAGTTGCAAATGCTCACCGAATGGCGTCCTGACAAAAATTCCTTGATGGGCACTGTGAGTACCGACACTATCGAGTTGCGCATCTCGCATGTCTTCATACGAGGAAATGGCACGCGGTTCCGAGGGCGCTTACTGACAAGCGGCGAGGGGTCGTTACTCGTTGGATCGTTTATGTCTTCAGGTTATAGCCGCTTCATTACCGCAGTGATCTTGGTATTGGTGGGCGTTATGCTCTTCGGTGGGCTGTTCGGTGGCCTCTATCAAGCTTTTACACAAGCATCCAGTCTGCTCAATGCGCTGACAGTCACCGGATTCCTGCTGGTATGGGGGGCAGGCGTGTGTCTAGTGGGTTGGCTCGTGGTATGGAATGGCGCACCGGCACGCAAAGATGTTCTAGTGATCTCGACGGCTATCCGGCATGCCTTGCGGGATCGCGGGACTTAGTCCAAGTGTGTGCCTCCAGGATGCGCGACTGGCTGAAGTCGGCCAATTTCGGTCAGTCGACGTGACCCGACCAGATCGTCGACAATTCGACATTATCAAGAGCGGCGTTGAACGGATGGAGGCAAATATGGGACCCAACGGGCAAGAGCTTATTGAGGTGTTGGCCAAACTCGCCGATCTACTTGAAATCAACGGCGGACGGCACTGGCGCGCTTGGTTGCTTCGTGCCAAAGCTCGTTTAGAAAATGCGGATTACTCCGGTATTGAATATTTGCTTCAAGCGTACGGAGGTATGGGCTCGTTCAATGACTTTGTTGCGCCACAGAGCGCTATAGAGGGGCATCCCACCGGGAAACCCGGGTACGTTGAACTGAACGATGAGATAGATGCTTTAAGAACTAAGGCGTGGGAGATTGCAACAGACATAAAGCGCAACCACGAAGTCCAGCGCACCTAACCATTGAATTCATTTCGACTAACCGCGTCAGGCAGATCTCGGCCAATTAGGGACATCCAACAAATCCCGCAGAATTGGCGACAATCGGGACGAGCTAAATATATTGCGCAACCATGTCCAACGATCAACGAACCGTTTGCCACCGATTCGGTGCAGAATACATGCCGCCAGAGGCGAGCCAGAAGGTAGGGATCGCGCTTGGATCTCTTGAGGGTGTGCCGCTTCACGCGGTTCGGCTAACCCCGGAAAACGGTACGTGCGGTTGGTATATTTACGGCGGTGACTACTCATCGGACGCGGACTTCTATCAGCCGCTCCATGTCGCCCACTTGATCGAGCGTTGTCCGAACATTGTCCCTTACTTGGCACTGCCGCCGGGATGGCGTGTATTGCTTGCGCCCGACTATGAGGATGTCTGGTTCGATGGTGAGTTGCTGGTCACTGAACGCTCGTGACGGATAGGAACGGACGGTCAATTTCGTGCCTTGATTCATTGACACCTTCACGGCCAAGTTGACTGGATGCGCCGTCAGCTACCTTTTCTTCAACAGGGCCGCGTAGTAGTCGGTGATATTGTCCTCCGTCCCCTTGGTGATCCGATTGAACACCCGTCTCCATGGCCAGAAACTGGAACTTGTGGTAGTTCGAAAACCCGGGAATCGGCTTTCGCCGAGGGTGACCATACCCCATTCGCCACCATGATTGCGGCGATACACTTCTCCGACGTAACTTCCATAGGCTTTCGCAAATGACATGACTTGCGCGTCCGTTGGCTTGGGACTAGTGCTGACGTAGGATGAACTCATTTGCGCCAAGACCTTTTCGACACTTGCAATACTCGCGTCCGACCAGTCGAGTTTTATTCCAAACTGTTTCGCGGAGAAGTCAACGGCGTCTAGCGAGTACGCTTCCGCGATTTTCTGGATTTTTGCATCAGGGGAAAAGGTCTGGCCGGACGGGGTTTCTGCCAACGCAACTCCACAGCGAACGCAAGCCATCAGGGCGATCAACGCTAATAGGAAGCGCTTTGCGATTGTTTTCAAGAGGATTCCCACTGCAAGATTACTCTGACTCGCTCCAGCGAATTAGAGTGTTGAATGATCGCCTCGACCGATCTCATACGCCGGAGCGGCCTATAAGCAATGTGAATGGCAGCTTTCGGCAAATCTGAAGGTCCCCCTCGGGTCGAAAGAAGACGCAGATCACCGGCCACAACCGGCCGTTCGACATGGCCACTCAGATCGTCGACAATCGAAGCCTCTCAAGCCATGTTGTCAGGATGAGCAGATGGATAGCCGGGCATTTAGTCTCCACCACCCAGTTGGCGTCACCATCTCGCCTTCGCTCACAGAAGCGGGAGTTGCGGACATCAGTTGCTCGCGTAGAGATATGGGTACGACGTGGGTTTGGTATCAGCTTCCAACGTTTCAAGATGGTGAAATTCTTGTTGCCATTGCCTTGGGATTCCGTGCAGGGAAGCTTGGGCAACTTTCACTATCAGACGCGAACCCCAAGTTTGGTGATAGCTGGTCCACATTCTCTGAGCATCAAGAGCGCCTCCGAGCACAGAGCATCAGCGCGTGGCTTGCCAGCAAAAGCCTATTTGTTGGCACATATTCCTGGGGGGCGGTCTGGGCTGGTTTTGATCCCAAGGGAGGATTCGGATCGGCCGTCATACAGCTTGCAACTTAACCGGTAATCAGGCGAAGGTCTAAGTGCGCTCCCCAGTACACCGTAGTTGAGCGAGAGCTTTGCGAAATCGGCAACGTCCGCTTAGGGTTAGAATCGGTCATCCACGACGGCTATGCCCCTTCCCGGCCAGGAGGCGACGCTGGCCGGGGACTAACGCTGACAGTTGAACGTCACCTCGTCAGCCAACACTAGGCGTGTGTCGAAACCGTTAAAGCTTTGCAGGGCTGGACTGTTGCGCGGTCGTTGGCGTTTCCGGCGCGAGCGGCTGATTGCGTGTCCAATTGACGAATCCATTGAGCATCGGGTGCAACAGCGGATCATCAAGTCCAGCCATGTTGAAGGCGGTTCGGTCTATCAGCAGAACGGTTTTTCCGGTGCTGGCGTCAATCGCCTTCAGCGTTCCCTGGAAGTTGTAGCCCCCCTTGAAGAGCACATTGGGCTCAACGATCAGGAAAGGGCCGATCTCTTTACTCAGGTTATTGAGTCCGACGAGATCCGACACACTCGGAACCTTACTGCCGAGGTTGCGTTCAATAACAATGGCTTGCAAGTCATCCTTTGTCACGACCTTCTTGAAAGTGTTCGTTTCTCGGAGAGCCGAAACAAAGAAATCTACAAAGCGCGGGTTCGGCGTTTCTGCGTTGATTTTCAGATAGACCATCTGGGCGTATGCCGGATCAAACTTCTCTGCTACGCGAACGTCATCAGACTTCAATACATTATTTGTTGCATAAAGGCCGGTTTTCGGATCCGGCTTTTCGACATGTAGCGTCGAGTTGCAACCTGAAAGCAGGCCGGCGAACAGCAGTGCAAATGCAAAGCGCAGCATAAATCCCTCGAAATAATGGTTTAACTGACGCTATATCGGCACGGGATATGAAATCTTGAGCCTTGCAACGCCAGCCTGCTGCCGCCTAAGGATATTCGCGAGGTCAGCTTGAATCCGTGATAATCAAGCGTCATTGCCAGACATTGAGCCTGAAATGTTGATTGTCTTTGCCGGACTCCCCGGTACTGGAAAAACGACTGTTGCCAAGGAACTCGCGCGTGCGCTTGCTGCGGCTTACATCCGTATCGATACGCTTGAGCAGGCGTTTATCGGCTCGGTCGATAGCGGCGTGGATATCGGCCCCGCTGGCTACATGGCCGGATACGCGGTGGCCAAAGACAACCTTAGTTCCGGCCTGACCGTGATTGCCGATTCCGTCAATGCACTGCAATTGACTCGGGAGGCATGGCGATCAGTGGCGACGGAAATGGGGGTAGGCATTCTGGAAATCGAACTGATTTGTTCCGACGAGTCAGTGCACTGTCAGCGAGTGGAGGCACGACAAGCCGACATTCCCGGCCACAAGTTGCCCACGTGGATGCGCGTCATTGAACGCCAGTACGATCCGTGGGACGTCGAGCACCTTGTTATCGACACCGCCCGCGTTTCCGTACGTCAGGCGGTGGACTGCATTGTCAACCGGTTAACGACCCTTCAAGTGCAGAATCGGCCGCAGTAATCCGGAATTCGTGTCGGCCCCTGGTTCTAGTCACGCCAATGCCGAATACTGCGGATAATTCGGAGTGCAACGTAAGCACTCTTTTGTCAGATCTGCTGCTGACCACCATCAACGAACAACTCCGCACCATTCACGAAGCTGGCATCGTCCGACGCAAGGAACAGGGCGGCGCTGGCGATTTCCGTCGCTTCGCCGAGACGCGCCAGCGGGATCTGCGCAGCAAGGTAGTCCGCCAATCCCTGACGTTGCGCGGCGTCGTCGCCTGCGAGATCAAGCAGGCCGGGGGTGCGCGTTGCGCCCGGGCTGATCGTGTTCACACGGATGCGGCGTGACTTCAGGTCAAGAATCCAACTGCGGGCAAACGCGCGCACCGCCGCCTTCGAGGCCGAGTACACGCTGAACGCTGCGGTACCCGAGCTACCGGCCGTCGAACCCGTCAGGATCACCGATGCACCGTCCGCCAGCAACGGCAGCGCCTTCTGAACAGTGAACAGCACGGCCTTTACATTACGGTCGAACGTCTCATCGAAGTGCGCCTCGGTGATGTCGCCGAGTGCGAGCATCGAGCCGCCGCCAGCGTTGGCAAACAACACGTCGAGACGGCCGTGGGCTTCGCCGATTTGCTTGTACAGCGAATCGAGTTCTTCCAGTTTCGTCGAGTCGACGCGAAGACCGGTGGCCTTGCCGCCAACTTCACGGATCGACGCGACGGCCGCGTCGAGTTCGGCCTGACGGCGCCCCGTCAGATAGACGTGCGCGCCTTCGGCGGCAAAGCGTTGTGCCGTAGCCAGGCCGATGCCGCTGGTTGCGCCGGTAACGAGTGCGATCTTGTTGTCGAGTTTGCGTGCCATGGTATTGCTCCTTCGTTCGATTCAGTGTGTTGGTCGGGCCGGTGTCCGGCGTTCGCAGCGCGTTGTTGGTTGCGATGTGATGAGAATATCGACGCGCCGTTGTTTTCGAAATAGAATCAATTGCAAATCAACGTTGCAAATTTGAAATGATGGGTGATCGTGTCGAAACTGCCTGATTTCGAAGGACTCGCGATGTTTGCCAAAGTCGCCGAGGAGGGGTCTTTCGCGGCTGCGGCGCGCGAGATGGGGGTGTCGGTCGCCACCGTGTCGCGCGGCGTTGCGCGTCTGGAGGACCGCTTGGGCGCGCGGCTGCTCAATCGCACGTCGCGTCAACTTGCGCTGACCGAGTTCGGTCGGACGTTGTGCGAGAAAGCTGGCGAGATCTACCGGCAGGCTGAGGCGGCCGAGGGCGCTGCCCGTGAGATGTCGGTACAGCCTCGCGGGCTGGTGCGACTGGCTGTGCCGATGTCGTTCGGGCTGCGTTGGGTCGCGCCGTTATTGCCAGAGTTCTTCCGGCGCTATCCGGACGTCCAGGTCGACCTGCATCTGGCCGATTCGACCGTCGATCTGGTGGCGGATGGATTCGATGCAGCGCTGCGTATTGCCGCGCTGCCGGATTCGTCGCTCGTCGCCCGGCGCTTGTGCGCGGTGACGCAATTGGTCGTCGCATCGCCGACGTATCTGAAGCGCGAAGGTCGACCGGCGCATCCGCGCGAGTTGGTGGACCGGCCTTGCATGTCGTACGCCTATCGTGCGCGCAGCGACGTCTGGCGCTTCACCAACGATGCGGGAGATGAAGAACTTGTGGCGCCAGTCGGGCCGCTTCGCGTGACCAATTCCGATGCGCTACTGCCGATGCTGCTCGAGGGACTCGCCATCTCCGAGTTGCCGGAATTCATCGCAGCCGAATATCTGAGCGATGGGCGGCTCGAAGCGATTCTCACCGGCTGGTCGTTGACGAAGGGGGGGCTGTACTTCGTTACGCCGTCGGCACGCGCAAGGCCAGCGAAGGTCAGCGCATTGTCGGACTACTTTGCCGAGCATCTGAGTGAACCGACGTGGCGCTGGCCACATGAATGATTTCATTCCGGCAGGCGCGTTCGGGATTTTCGCGATCTGCATCAATACATGACAGGCGTGATCTTGAAAGGTCGTTGACGACGAAGTCTTCGCCGCAGGATTAAAATCCTCTCATCTCGACGCGAGGTTTGCCATGTCGCACTCACCGAACGACGCTCATGATCATGGGCATCACCACGGGCACGCTCATTCACACAGCCACGCCGGGCACAGTCATGCCGGTCATAGCCATACCAGTGGCGTCACAGATCAGAAGCGGCTTGGGATCGCGTTCGTCATCATTGCGATCTTCATGGTTGTCGAGGTGGTCGGCGGGTTGTTGTCCGGCTCGCTTGCGCTGCTGGCCGACGCGGGACACATGGTCAGCGACGCCGCCGCGCTTGCCTTCAGCTGGATCGCGATTCACTACGGAAAACGCCCCGCGACGTTGCAACTGACCTACGGATACAAACGTCTCGAAGTCCTCGCCGCGTTCGTGAACGGCTGCGCGCTTTTCGTCATCGCCGGATGGATCGTGATCGAAGCGATAAGACGGTTTTTCGCACCGGTGCCGGTCGTCGGCATGAC
Organism: Pandoraea commovens; assembly: GCF_024704525.1. NCBI lineage: Bacteria > Pseudomonadati > Pseudomonadota > Betaproteobacteria > Burkholderiales > Burkholderiaceae > Pandoraea > Pandoraea commovens. Next base: position 4,827,691 of record NZ_CP102780.1, on the reverse strand, counting down.
GATGCTCATCGTCGCGGTCGCCGGGCTGCTCGCCAATATTGCCGCCTTCATGGTCTTGCACGGGGGCAATCGAGAAAACCTCAATATGCGCGGCGCGTGGTTGCACGTAATGGGCGATATGCTCGGGTCGGCGGCGGCCATCGTCGCGGCTGGCGTGATTCTCCTCACGGGCTGGACACCCATCGATCCGCTGCTGTCGATCGTTGTCGCCGTGATCATTCTGAAAAGTGCGTGGGGCATCGTGAAGTCCTCCGCGCATATCCTGCTCGAAGGCACCCCCGATTCGCTCAATCCGACGGAGATCAAAGCCGATCTGGAGACAACCGTGGTGGAAGTGCAGGGCGTGCATCACATTCACGCGTGGTCGATTACCGGCGAGCGCCACATGATCACGCTACACGCCGTGCCAGCATCTGGAGTGAGTGCGCGCGACGCCATGACTGCCGTGCAGCAGCGGCTCGCCACACGCTTCAACGTCGAACACGCCACGATTCAGATCGAAGACGCGGAATGTGCGGATGGCCACGGCGGTGCGGATTGCGACGGTGCTTCAGCCTCGTCGGCGTCATCGCCTGCCAAGTCCTCCCATGAGGATCACGGCCACTCGCACTGACGGAAATAAGGCCGCGCGGCGACCCGAGCGCGCGTTACGCTGCGCGCGAGCCTGCGCTGCCGCCAGTCGACTCCGTCACCCCTGTTACCACTTGTACGTCACACCGACTTTCACGATTGGGTAGAACTTGAGCTTGTTGGCCTTGTCCTGAAGCTGCTGACGCTGATCGTCGACAGTGGCTTGTCCCACGATAGCCGTGATGAGCGGCGGGACGTCGAGTTCCACGGTCGGTTTGCCGTAGGCGACACCTGCGTCGAACGACATCGACCAGCCCGGCGTCGCCAGCGGGCTATGACCGAAGCCGATGCCGACATACGGTCGCACGGTCGGCAACTTGATGCGCCCGTTCACCGATTGACCCGCGGTCGGATACGCGACACCTCGATAGACGTACGTGCTTTGCTCGGCATGGCCGACGAGATCGACATGGTCGTCGCCGACCAGCATCCCCGCCGTCAGACGAAACGGAACCGTCGCCGGAGCGGGGAAGAAGTCGGCGTAGACGCCGCCGTGCACGAAACGCGCGCGGCCGTCGTAGCGAACCTGACCCGCCGTGAAGCTATGCGACAGCGCCAGACCGTTCACATCGGCGCGCACCCCGAGGTGATTCGTCACACCGACGCCGGCACCAATGCCGAGACCTTCCGTACCCACCGCGCCATACACCTCGATGGCTTGCGCGTGCGCGGCGCTCGCGAGCATCGCCACGGCAAAAGCCATTGCCTTGCAATTCATGTTGCCTAACTTTCAAAATGGATGAGAGGGACGTCGAGGAGGCCGTGTTTATCGGCGACCGTCGTCCGACGGTGCAACACGTTGACGTGCCTGCGATGATCGATGGACAGACTTCACTACTTCCCCGGCGTGATATTGCGCCCCTGTTTCAGGTGACGTTCTGATTTTGTGGCGCGATCCTAGCACGCGGTCCGTGACAGTCTGATCGGCTGTGAGGATACGTTGTCGGGGTACAACAAGGCCGTGGCGGACCGCCTCGGACGTCGAGGGCGACGGCTTTCCCCGGCTCCCGACGCGGGCCGACGCGCGTCGTAGAATGGCGAACCGGTCGCCCGCGAGCGCCGAACCCCTTTCGTCACATTCCCGGTAAATGAGAAATAAAACCGACAAAAGCGCCGACAAAAGCGTCGAGAAAGCCGATCTCGACCGGTTCGACCTGAACATCCTCGACCTGCTTCAGACGAACAACCGGCTATCGCACGCGGCCATCGCCGAGCAGGTGGGGCTTTCCACGGCCTCAGTGCAGCGGCGCATTAGTCGGCTGGAGGCACGCGGCGTCATCCGGGACAACGTCGCCGTGCTCAATCCCGCCATGATCGGCAATCCTGTGACGGCCGTCATCGAGTCGCGACTGGTCGAGGATCGAAGCATCGTGATGGATCGCGCGAAGCGCTACTTCCGCAACGTCGACGAAATTCAACAGTGCTATTTCGTCAACGGCGGCGTCTCGTTCATCATCATCATGATTTCCCGCGACATCCCGCATTTCGAACAGCTTGTCCGCCAGCACTTCGCCGACAACCCGGACATCCTCACCTACCGGACGCTCATCGTGCTCGATCAGGTGAAGACCGGTCTGAAGCTTCCGCTCTTCGATCTGATCTGACGATAGCGCAAGGACCAACGCAACGACGTCACGCTTCGGCGCGTGGCCGCGAAAACAACGCACACCCCGCACATGCAGCGACGACGCACGCGATCCCGGCGCACTGCGTCGGCGTCAGCGTCTCGTTCAGGACGAGCCACCCGGCGATGGCGCTGACGGCGGGCGACCCGCTCAGCAGCACGCCGAACACCCGCGCGGGCAAACGGCGCATCGCGTAGATGTCCAGCAGAAACGGCAGCATGCTCGACAGCACGGCCACGCTGAAGCCGACCAGCAGCACGTGTGTGGACGCGAGCGCCGTGCCCGCCTGCGCCACCCCCAGCGGCACGGCAATCACCGCAGCAATCGTCATGCCGACCGCAACCGATTGCCCGCCACCGGCCGACGCTCTGCGTCCCACCAGCACGTAGATCCCCCAGAACAAGGCGGCCGCCAGCGAAAACGCGACGCCCCGGACATCTATCTCGCCTTTGACGTCGCCAATCGCAAGCCCGACCATGCCGAGCGCGGCCAGCGCAATCCAGACAAGGTCGGACGCGCGTCGAGACGTCAGCAAGGCCGCGCACAATGGCCCCATGACTTCGATGGAGATAGCGACGCTGACGGGGATGTACGCGAACGCGCGATAGATGAGCAGATTCATCAACGCCAGCGTGATGCCGTAGGTGAGCATCGTCAGCCACGAAATACCCGCGTCTCGGAAATTCAATCGCCAGGGCTTAAGCGCGACGACAAGAACGAGAGACGACAGGCCGAGGCGCAGCGCGGCAACGCCTTCACTGCCGACGAGGGGAAACAGCGTTTTGGCAAATGCTGCGCCGGTCTGGACGGAGACCATGCCCGCGAACGCGGCGGCGAATGGCACATTCCGGTGGTTGAACATCTGAGTCGGTTGCAATGACGAAGGAGAGGAAATTCTAATTTCCTCTCCTGATTTATCGCCTCGCAAGTGCTGCGTATCCGAGTGATTTACCCGAATTTCGACGTCAGACGATGCAAAAACTCACGCGTCGTGTGCGGGCATCGATGATGCAGTGCAAAGGCGCTTACTGAAGAAATTCGGTAATCGCCGTCATCGTCGCGTCCGGTTGCTCCTCCATCAGCCAATGTCCGGCATTCGGGATGACCGCGCCCTTGACGTTGGTCGCCGCAGCACTCGCGACCGTCGCCATCATCGTCGCAAAAGACTTCTCGCCGCCAATGGCCAGCACCGGCATGGGGAGTGGTCCTTTGGCGAGGAAGGCCTTGTTGTCGATGGCGTCCTGATCGAAGGCGTGGAATTGCTCGAAGCCGGAGTGCATCGCACCGGGCAGGGCGTAGAAGCGTGTGTAATGCCGACGCGACGCTTCATCGAAATGCTTCGGATCTGCGGAGAACTCGTTCCAGAAGCGGTCGAGGTAAATGCGTTCACGGCCTTTCACGAGACGTTCCATATCCGGGCCACCAAAGCGGAAGTGCCAAAGCAGCGGATTCTTCAGGATCTCTTCCCACGGGCCGACGCCGGGAATCGGTGCGTCCATCAGCACCAGTTTCGTCACCCGGTCGGGCTGCTCGGCGGCGAAGGCATACGCCACCATGTTGCCGATGTCGTGCGCGACGACATCCACTTTGCCGATCTTGAGCGTATCCAGAACGCCCGCGATATCACGCGCTTCGTTCTTCTTGTCGTAACCGTTCGCCGGATGGTCGGACAAGCCCATGCCGCGAAGATCGGGCACGACGACGGTGTGGGTCTTTGCCAGCCTCGCAGCCAGCGGTGCCCACATGTCGCCCGTCTCGCCGTATCCGTGCAGCAGCACGACCGCCGGTCCGTGGCCGCCGACGCGCACGTAGATCTTCGCGCCATTGGTGGCGATGGTCTGCTGTTTGAAATCCGGAGGAAACGAGAATTTGTCGGCGAACGCCGGCAAGGCATGGAGGGACGCAAGCAACAACACAAACGAAAGCAACTTTCGCATTTCTGACTCCCGTGGATGGATCGGATCGATCTGCTGCAGGTGCGGGTCGTGCCAGTGGTGCCGATGATGCGGATGGCGCGGATGTTCTCACACTTTATTTGGATTGTGCGAAGTCCGCGCCGACAGTGGGTTGCCACGGGGTTTCTTTTTCAATGGATGGAATAAGTCGAAGTCCTCCGACGTTATGTGAGTGAGACGGCGCTTGCAACTGCGCTCTCGATCCCCCCAAAACGAACTGGAAATGACCATGTCCAACACGCTACTGTCTCGCCGTCAGATGCTCGCCAGCGGTTCGCTCGGCGGTGCCGCACTCGTCATGTCGAGTCTTGGTTTTGCTGCGACGTCTTCGCAGAAGACCGCCAAGTCGCAAGGCAAGACGATTGACGAGGCGGCGCTACTCGCCTATCTGGGCGCGTCGCCGCAATCGCTGCCGAATCTGCCCTACGCGCAGGACGCGCTGGAGCCCGTGATCTCGGCACGCACCGTCGGCATTCACTATGGCAAGCATCATCAGGCGTACTTCACGAATCTGCATAAGCTGCTCGCCGACACGCCGCTCGCCACCGCAACGCTCGAACAGCTCATCCTGAAGTCGCACGGCCGCGAGGATATGGAAGACATCTTCAACAACGCCGCGCAAGCCTGGAATCACAACTTCTACTGGAAGTCGCTCAGCCCCGTACAAACCACGCCGGACGAGCGTCTCGCCCGCGCCATCGTCGGCAAGTTCGGCTCAACGGAGGCGCTGTCGAAGCAATTGCTGACGGTCAGCGCATCGCAGTTCGGTAGCGGCTGGGGATGGCTCGTCGTCGACAAGGGCGAACTGGCTGTCGTGAAGACGGGCAACGCCGAGACGCCGTTCACGCGTAGCGGTCAGTTGCCGCTGCTGACGGTCGATGTCTGGGAGCACGCGTATTACCTCGACTACCAGAATCGTCGTCCCGACTATCTGGCGGAGACGATTGCGAAGAAGCTGAACTGGACGTTCGCCTCGGCCAATTACGCGCGGATCTGAGATCGGGATTCAGCCGCGCACGATGCTTCCGCCGCAAATAGAGAGAGCCCTGACGTGTCAGGGCTTTCTTTATTTGCGTTGGCCGTCGGGCGGTTATTGCCAGAAGGGCGATGCGGCGCAGACGAGGCCAGCGAGGTACAGAGCGCCTTCGGCGAGCAGGGGCAGCAGGGGCATGGTGTTTCTCCTTGGGTGGGGCTCGTTGCGGTGTTGCGTGAGCCGTTGAATGAAGTATCCGAGTTATGGTCTCGCGGCGAAACTGAGACAAATACAAGTGCGTTTCAAAGGCCCCGTGCAACATGCCCATCAAGGCGAAAATCATCCGGCTGGTAAAATGCGCCTCCGCTGCAATTCGCTGCATCTCCGCTTCAACGTCATTCATGAAGTCTCAAACGCTTCGGGAACAGTGGCTCCCGAACCTCCCCGGTAACGTGCTTGCCGGGCTCACCACCGCCTTTGCGCTGGTGCCCGAGTGCATCGCCTTCGCGCTGGTCGCGCAGGTCAACCCGCTGATGGGCCTTTACGGTGCTTTCATCATTTGTGCGCTCACGGCCATCTTCGGTGGACGTCCCGGCATGATCTCCGGTGCGGCCGGGTCGATGGCCGTGGTGATCGTCGCACTCGTCGTCGAGCACGGCGTGCAGTATTTGCTCGCGACCGTGGTGCTCGGTGGGTTGCTGATGATGCTGTTCGGCCTGCTGCGGCTCGGCAAGCTGATTCGCATGGTGCCGCACCCGGTGATGATCGGCTTCGTGAACGGACTCGCGATCATCATCGCCATGGCGCAGCTCGAACACTTCAAGCAGGCGACGCCGCAGGGCACTGTGTGGTTGCACGGCGCGCCGCTCGCGATCATGTGTGCACTGGTCGCGCTGACGATGCTGATCGTCTACGTACTGCCGCGCTTGACGAAGGCGGTGCCACCCGCGCTCGTGGCCATCGTCGGCGTCGGAGTGCTCAGCCAACTGCTGAACCTTCCGACGCGCACGCTCGGCGACATGGCTCACATCGCGGGCGCGTTCCCGACGCTGCATCTGCCGCAAGTGCCGCTTACGCTGGAGACGCTTCGGATCGTCTTCCCGTACGCGCTGCTGATGGCCATCGTGGGCTTGCTGGAGACGCTGCTGACGTTCAACCTGACCGACGACATCACGCAGACGCGCGGACGCCCCAATCGCGAATGTCTCGCGCTCGGCGTGTCGAACGTCGTCTCGGGAATGTTCGGCGGCATGGGCGGCTGCGCGATGATCGGGCAGACGATGATCAACCTCAGCTCAGGCGGACGCACCCGTGTCTCGGGGGCGACGGCGGGCATCATGATCCTGCTGTTCGTGTTGTTCCTGTCGCCGCTGATCGAGCGGATTCCGCTTGCGGCGCTCGTTGGCGTAATGTTCGTCGTCGCGCAGCAGACCTTCGCGTGGGGATCGCTACGCGTGCTGGGCAAGGTGCCGCGCAACGACGCGCTGGTGATCGTCGCGGTGACGGTGATCACCGTCTTCACCGATCTTGCGGTCGCCGTGATGTGTGGCATCGTGATTGCAGCGCTGAACTTCGCCTGGCAACATGCGCGCGAGATTCGCGCCGAAGTGGTGGAGGGTGCAGAGGGTGTCGACGGCCAAGCGGTCGATGCACGCACGTATGTGCTACACGGTACGTTGTTCTTCGCATCGACGGCCAACTTTCAAGATCTGTTCCGACCGCTGTCGGACGTGCATGACGTCGTGATCGATTGCCGTCATCTGCACGTGGCCGATCACTCGGCCATCGTGGCGTTCGAGACGTTGCGTGAGCGCTATAGGAAGGCTGGCAGGAACCTGCGTTTCGTCAATCTTTCTTCACGTAATCAGCACATGCTTGAGCGCGCAGGTGTGCGTCTCGCCGAGGCCTGATGCGACGCCTCGCTTCTGCGTCATTTGAACGTGTGGAGGTACGCGATCAGGTCGGCGACCTTGCGTTCGTTGCCGATGCCCCAGAAGCGCATCTTGGTACCCGGCACGGTCTTTCCGGGATTGGCGATGAAGGCGGCGAGCGTCTTGTCGTCCCACAGGAGGCCGGATTGCTTCATCTCCTTCGAGTAATCGAAGTCCGCGAGACTGCCCGCGCGACGGGCCGCCAGCCCGTTGAGTTGCGGCCCGAAGCCTGAGGCTGCCATCGGGCCGACCGAATGACATGACGCGCAACGCGAAGCGAACAGCGCCTTGCCCGCTTCGATATCTCCCGCCGCGATGGCGGGCGCCGTGACGGCGGCCAGCGTCAGCGCAAAGAGACCGCCGCGCAGGCGTGCGGTGAACGAGAGCGATAGAGCGGGGCGGCAAGCGTGCGCGGTCATTGGATCGAGTAAGGAGAAGTGAGACGAAGCGGTGACGAAAGCAAGCCGCTAACTTACCCCTTTCCGTGAACCGCTGCCAGTGAATCAAAAGGGGGGGCGGTGCGGCATCGTGTCGCGCGTGTCGCGAGCGACGGGCTGTCCGACTCGCCATCGATGGCCTCTTGAACGCGCGATGAGCCCGTGCCGGAAGTGAAAAGGGCCGTCCCTGCCGAGGCAAGGACGGCCCGTCGCATTACGCTATCGGCCCGACAGTGCTGCGAGTGTGGCGTGTGCCGTGAGCCTTAAACCGCGCCCTTGGTCACGCTGTCCGGCAGATCGCGGCCGTGGTACTTCTTGTAGATCTCGTTGAGCTTGCCGTTTTTCAGATTGGTCTTGACCCAGTTGTTGACCCAGTCCTTGAGCGCCGGTTGATTCTTGTTCAGCGCGATGCCCAGATCGAACTCCTTCTGCGCGAACTTCAGTTCGAGGTTCTTCGCCGGTGCGCGCTTCTGCATTTCGCCGAGATTCGACGGCGTGCTCGAGAAGATGTCCACCTGACCCGTCACCATCGACGTGATCAGCGTGGCGTCGTCTTCGTAACGCACGATCTGCGCGCCCTTGGCGTTCGCCGTGGTCAGCGTGTCGTTGACGGTCGCGCGCGTGAGGCCGATGCGCTTGCCGTCCAGATCGGCGTAGCTCTTGATGTTCATGCTCTTCGGTCCACCCACGATGATCGAGATCACGGCGTAGGGAATCGAAAAGTCGACCACCTGCGCACGCTCCGGCGTGATCGACAGGTCGGCCACCACGAGGTCGGCGCGGTTCGCTTGCAGCGTCGGCACGCGTGCGGCGTTCGTCACGGACACGATGTCGAGCTTCACGCCCAGGTCTTTTGCGAGCAGCTCAGCCGTCTCGACGTCCGAGCCGACCGGCTTCAGATTGGCGTCGGCGTACGAGTAAAGCGGCGTTCCCATGGCGATGGCCACACGAATCTTGCCCGCCTTCTTGATGTCGTCGAGCTGATCGGCAAGCGCTGCGTGGGCCATCGCGCCAAGCGCAACGGCGGCGCAGACCTGGGTGAAGAACGTCTTGAGTTTCATGCAATGGTCTCCTTCGGGTGATTGTTGTCTTGCAATGTGGACTGACGGGTTCCGGTGGGCTGCTTACAGACCGTTCGCGAGGAACGCGCGCAGTTCGGGGGTCTTCGGGTTGTCGAGCATCTCGCCGGGGCCGACTTCCCAGACCTTGCCCTGATGCATGTAGATGATCTGGTCGGCCACGCGCTTGGCAAACGCCATTTCGTGCGTGACGAGCAACATCGTCATGCCGTCTGCCGCGAGGTCTTCCATCACGCGCAGCACTTCGCCCGTGAGTTGCGGGTCGAGTGCGGACGTCACTTCGTCGAACAGCATGACCTTGGGCGACATGGCGAGCGAGCGGGCAATCGCCACGCGCTGTTGCTGTCCGCCCGAGAGTTGCTCGGGATAGCTGTCGGCCTTGTCCGAGAGACCGACCTGCGCGAGCACGCGCTTGGCAACTTCCTCGGCTTCGCTGCGCGCCATGCGCTTCACGTGACGCAGCGCCAGCATGATGTTCTCGCGCACGCTCAGGTGCGGAAACAGGTTGTAGCTCTGGAAGACGATGCCGACTTCGCGACGCAGCTGATGCAGATCGATGGATGGATCTTCCACGCGAATGCCGCACACTTCGATGGAGCCTTCGTCGATGGTTTCCAGACGGTCGATACAACGCAAGGCCGTACTTTTGCCCGAGCCGCTGGCGCCGATGATGGCGACCATCTGACCGCGCTCTACTTCGAACGACACGCCCTTGAGCACCGGGTTGTCGCCGAAGCGCTTGTGAATTTCATTGACCTTAACGATTGCCGACATTGAGCCTGTCCTCCAGTGATGCGCTCCAGCGGGAGAGTGGGTAGCACAGCACGAAATAAAACACCCCCACCAGCGAGAACACGAGGAAGGGCTGGAAAATCGAGTTGTTGATGATCTGTCCTGCGCGGGTCAGCTCGACGAAGCCGATGACCGAGGCGAGCGACGTCATCTTGATGATCTGCACCAGAAAGCCGATGGTCGGCGGCAGCGACAGACGCACCGCTTGCGGAATGATCACGAGGCGCAACGTCTGCCAGCGGGTGAACGACAGACACTCCGCCGCTTCCCATTGCGCACGCGGCATGGCTTCGACGCAACCGCGCCAGATGTCGCCCAGATAAGCGCTCGTGTAGACCATCAGCGCGAGGGCGGCGGCCACGATCGAAGGCAGCTCGAAGCCGTACACCGACAGACCGAAGTAGACGATGAACAGCAGAATCAGCAGCGGAATACCCTGAATCGCTTCGATGAACACTTGCGTGGGCAAACGCAGCCAGCGGCGCGGCGAGATGCGCCCAAGCATCACCAGAAAACCACCGGCCATGCCGAGCACGAAGGCCAGGGCAGAAAGCACCAGCGTCCAGCCGATGGACTGCACCATGTACCCGAGATAGGTGAACGAGAAATTGCCGATCATGAAGCGCTCCGTTGCGCGGTGTTGCCAGCGGACGTACCGGAGGCGTTCTGAGCTGCGCTGGCAGCCCCTGCTGCACGCGAGGCGGCAGCGCGGCGACGTGCGGCCTGAGCGGTTTGCGCGGCGGCGCGTCGCACCGTGCGGCGGCGCTTGAAGAAGTATTCGCCCGCCGCCCACGCCACGAGCTTCACGAGCAGCGACAGCGCCAGATAGAGCGCAGCCACGACGATGTAAGTCTCAAGCGAGCGGAACGTGTCCGATTGCACCGTATTCGCTACGGCGGTGAGTTCTTCGGCGGAGATCTGCGACGCAATGGCCGACGCCTGCATCATCAGAATGAACTGGGTCGTGAGCGACGGGTATACCTTCTCGATGGACGGCTGAAGCATCACGTGCCACGCAATGCGCCACTTCGAGAGCCCCAGGCACTCGGCTGCTTCGATCTGACCGCGCGGCACCGATTCGAGACCGGCGCGAATGATCTCGGCTGCATAAGCGCCGATGTTGATCACCATGGCGAGCACCGACGCCGTGAATGTCGGCAAGTGCACACCGATGCTGGCGAGACCGAAGTAGAGCAGGAAGATCTGAACGAGGAACGGCGTATTGCGAACCGACTCGATATAGATGCCGCACACACGCGAGAGCAGACGGTTGGGACTGCGTTTGGCGAAAGCGACCAGCGTGCCCAGCACGGTGCCGATTACGACCGAGAAGACGGTCATCTTCAGCGTGAGCCACGCGCCTTCAAGGAAAACCGGCCAGTAAGGAACCAGCGGGGCGAAATTCAACGAAAAATGCATGGCAAACGCCTGTCTCCGGTGACGTTCGGGGCCGACGCGCCAGGCAGCTATCGTTGCGGTTATGACTTCCGCAGCAGCCGTGGTGGGTCTTTCTTGTACGTCGTCATATAAGTGATGTGATTTTGCGCATCGCCCATCGGCGTTGTCAATAGCAATCCCTTGGGGGGATACCCTTGGCTATTGCCTTGATAGGACAAGGGTTAAAGCCGGTTTTAGACGGTGTGGCGGGGCGTCGCGGGTTGCGTGAAGTGCCCTCAACGTCGGGTTGATGGCGGGCGCACTGAAACCCTTGTCATCGTATCTCTTGATGTGAACATGGAGGGCGGCATTGCGGGACAAGCGGGCAGGGGTGCCGCATTGCACTGCGCCAGCGCTCTATAATCTCGCATCGCCGAAAACGCGGATCGATCGTCGTTTGACGGTTCACTGCCCGTACGTCCCGCTCGATATCACAACCATGACAGAGAGAAAACCGCTCGTGCTGCCCGCTGGTCGCTGTCCTGGAGAGGCCCGATGACGCTCTCCGCTACGGCGCTCGACGAACTCGACCGAAATCTGCTCGCGCTGCTGCGAGTGAATGCTCGTGAGAGCACGGCGAATCTGGCGCGACGTTTGGGCGTGGCGCGCACTACGGTGGTCGCCCGGCTCGGTCGGCTGGAGCAGGCTGGCGTGATCGCCGGTTATACGGTGCGCCTGGGGCAGGACGCCATTGGCGGCGGGCTGCAAGCCTGCGTGAGCATCAGCGTCCAGCCGCGCTCGGGGCGCGACGTGCTGCGACGCCTCAACAAGATGCCCGAGATCCATCTGCTGTGTTCCGTGAGCGGCGAGTTCGACTACGTGGCGTGGCTGCATGCCGCGTCGGCCGATCAGCTCGACGCCTTGCTCGACATCATTGGCGAGATCGACGGCGTGACCCGGACCACGACATCGGTGGTGCTCGCGCGCAAGATCGATCGGGGTGGGGTGCTGCCCTGAGCGACTTCCGTCCCTAATTCTTTCCTAACAATCGACGGTTATGGTGTCGGCCGCGTGGCAGATCGGTCCGTCACCGGGGCGTTAGGTAATTTTCCGTAACCGGATGCTAAGAATCGCCGGGCACCCCCGCCGGGGCTTACGCAAGCCTCAAAATTCCCCCATTTTTCCCGTTTCTCCCCGAGTTTCCTTGACATCGCCGGTTTGTCTGCCTGTGGCGATAGTGCTAAACTTATTGAGAATTGTTTGCATTAACTTCTCGACAAAACATTGGAGTGTGTATGCGCGTGAAATCCCTCGTGGCAGCGGTGCTGCTTGCCGGTGCGGCCACTATGGCTCAGGCCGCCGAATTCCCGATCGGCAAACCGCTCAATACAGCGGGCATGGAAATCAACACCGTGTACCTCCAGCCGATCACGATGGAACCGGCCGGCATGATGCGCGACGCCGCGAAGTCGGACATCCACCTGGAAGCCGATATTCACGCGATCAAGAACAACCCGAACGGTTACGCCGAAGGCGACTGGATCCCGGGTCTGGAAATCACGTACAAGCTTCAGAAGATGAAGGCGGACGGCAAGACGCCGGACGGCGCAGCGGTTGAAGGTCTGATGATGCCGATGGTCGCGAGCGACGGTCCGCATTACGGCGACAACGTGAAGCTGACGGGCATCGGCAAGTATCAGCTGACGATGGTCGTGAACGCACCGGGCACGCTGCAAGAGTTCGGTTGCAAGATGGGCGGCACGCCGGCAGCCGGTGCGCACGCAGCACATGGCGGCATGGGCCCGTGGTGCTTCGGCCGTCACGTCGACAAGGAAACCGGCGTGGGTCCGTGGTTCAAGCCGATCACGAAGACGGTCGATTTCACGTTCTCGGGTATTGGCAAGAAGGGCGGCTACTAAGCCGGGATAACCTGATGCAGCGTTGGTCAGCCGACCAGCGCTGTTTTCATTTGGAGCAGAAGGATGAATCAGCGCATCGCGCGCCTGCTGGCCACGATGGCGGCCGTGGTGGTGACCTTGTTCGGACTGGGCGCAGCGCAAACCGCGCGTGCCGACGACCTGCCCACCTTCAAGCTGGAAATGAACAACGGCAAACTCAATCCGGCACGTATCGAAGTGCCGGCCGGCAAGCGCATCAAGATCGAGGTGCACAACACCGGGACGAATGCCGTCGAGTTTGAAAGTCTGCAACTGCGCAAGGAAAAGGTGCTCGCACCCGGCGCGCAGTCGTTCGTCGTGATCGCCCCGTTGCAACCGGGCGAGTACAAGTTTTTCGATGACTTCCACCAGCAGGCGCAAGGCGTGATCGTCGCCAAGTAAGCCGGCAAGCGGAACGTTGTCGTTTCAGTCATACGGTAGTACACGCATTACAAAAGGAATCACACGATGGGTCAGGTCATGTTCATCGTCTGGCGCGAAAGCGTCGAGGCATTGTTGGTGGTCGGCATTCTGCATGCCTGGCTGGCCAACCCGGATCACGGTGCGAAGCGCGGCCTGCCCTATCTGTGGGCGGGGGTCGTGCTCGGCATCGCCGCAGCGGTCGGTCTGGGCGCCGCGCTCGTCGGCTTCACCGAAGTGCTTTCGGGCGACGCGCAGGATTACTTCCAGACGGCCATGGTGCTCGTGGCCTGCGTGCTGATCGTGCAGATGGTTTTCTGGATGAAGCGCAACGGGCGAACGCTCAAGCGCGACATGGAATCGTCGCTGCAGAAGAATCACGATCAGGGCACCTGGTGGGGCGTGCTGGTGCTCGTCGCGCTGGCCATTGCCCGCGAAGGCAGCGAAACCGCCATCTTCCTTTACGGTCTGGGCTTCGGTCAGGGCGGCAATGTGCCGATGTCGATGTGGCTCGCCGTGGCTATCGGTTTCGCGCTGGCGCTCGTCACGTTCTGGTTGCTGCAACTGGGCGGCAAGATCTTTTCGTGGCGACTGTTCTTCCGCGTCACCGAAATCATGCTGCTGTTCCTCGCAGCCGGTTTGCTGGAGTCGGGGCTTGATCGCCTGATCTCGCTGGAGCTTGTACCGACGTTGGTCGACCAACTGTGGGATACTTCCGCGATTCTGGATGACGCCAGCCCGTTCGGCAGCCTCGTGGCTACACTGACCGGCTATCGCGCGCATCCGTCCGGCATGAATCTGTTGGTGTATGCGGTGTATTGGCTGTTCATGTGGGTGCTGCTCAAGCGGGCAGGCGCACCGTCGGCCAAGCAGGTGAAGCCCGCGTAAGCGGGCGGTGCAAGCCGGGTGGCGATTCCGCCCGGTGATGCACGTTAGTGCACGTGAGTGCACATTGAAGCAGCACCGGACTGAACGGACACGCCGCACATGAGATCCGTCAATCCGCAAAGGTAATCCCCCTACGCAAGACCCGAGCAAGAGCTACGCATGAGCATCGCCATCACTGTCCCGAACCGACTGGCCCGACTAGGCCTCTTGATGCAACGCCACGGCAAGTTGATACGTGGCGTGCAGTGGGTCATCGTGCTGGTCTATGCGTTCCTGATCTGCGTGCCTGTCCTCATGCCGTTGCCTGACGAGACGGCGCACATCCTCAACAACCTCACCGTTTTCGCGCAGTTCACCTTCTGGGGCATCTGGTGGCCGTTCGTGCTGCTGAGCATGGTGCTGATGGGGCGCGTGTGGTGCGGTGTCCTGTGTCCGGAAGGCACACTCTCCGAATTCGCAAGCCGACACGGCCGGGGTCGCGCGATCCCGCGCTGGATGCGCTGGGGCGGCTGGCCGTTCGTCGCCTTCGCCGGGACCACGCTATATGGCCAGATGGTCAGCGTCTACCAGTATCCGAAGGCGGTGTTGCTGGTGCTCGGCGGCTCGACCATCGGCGCGATGGTGATCGGTTATTTCTACGGACGCGACAAGCGCGTGTGGTGCAAGTATCTGTGCCCGGTCAACGGCGTATTCGCACTGCTGGCGCGTCTTGCACCGTTCCACTTCAAGGTCAACGAAGACGCCTGGCGTCGGTCGTACAACACCAAGGGTCACAAGATCATCCCGATCAATTGCGCGCCGCTCGTGCCGCTGCGCAATATGAAGGGCGGTGCGCAGTGCCATATGTGCGGCCGCTGCGCCGGGCATCGCGACGCCATCGAACTCACGGGCCGCTCGCCCAGCGAAGAGATCGTGAAGTACGGCGCGACGGAGAACAACAGCGTCTGGGATAGCGTGCTGGTCAATTTCGGTCTGCTCGGTGTGGCCATCGGCGCATTCCACTGGACGGTGAACCCGTGGTTCGTCGCGACCAAGACGGAACTGGCGACGTGGCTGATCGACCGCGGCATCATGTGGCCGTTCGAGACGAATGCGCCGTGGTTCGTCTTCACCAACTACCCCGAACAGAGCGACGTTTTCAGCTGGCTCGACGGCGGCATGGTCGTGACCTACATTCTCGGCAACGGTCTCGTGCTGGGGCTGGCGTTCACGCTGATTTTCGCTCTGGCCAACCGGGCGATGGGCGCGTGGCAGACGTCGCGCTTCAATCATCTGGTGCAGTCGCTGATTCCGATTGCCGGTGCGGGCGTGTTCATCGGCTTGTCGGCGACGACGGTCAGCCTGCTGCGTGCCGAACACCTGCCGATCTACTGGGCGAACGACGTGCGCGCCACCATCCTCGCCGTGACCACGTTGTGGAGCCTGTGGCTGGGTTGGCGCGTGACCGGACGTCATGCGACGTCGATGGTGCGGCGTCTGGCGGGCATGGCCGGCATCGTGGCGGCGCTCGCGCTCGTCAACTGGCTCTGGCTGCTGATGTTCTGGATCTGGTAACGATCCGGAGCGGCTGGCGCCACCCGAACGAATCGCAGGGGCCGGAACGCCAATTGGCGAGCCTTCGGCCCGTGGCCTACAATAGCGCCACAAGTCTTCCTGTGTGACGCCCGCCCATGTTGCTCGCTCAACGTCTTCCGCTGTATTTCCGACTCGTTCGCCTCGACAAGCCGATCGGCACCGTGCTGCTGCTTTGGCCGACGCTTTGCGCACTATGGATCGCATCGAACGGACATCCCGATCCGCTACTGATCGTGATCTTCACGCTCGGCACGTTTCTGATGCGCTCGGCGGGTTGTGCCATCAACGATTACGCCGACCGCGACTTCGATAAATTCGTCAAACGTACGAAAGAGCGTCCGATTACGTCGGGACGCATTCGCGCCTGGGAAGCGGTGGCCGTGGCCGCCACGCTCGCCCTCGTGAGCTTCTTGCTGATCCTGCCGCTCAACGCTCTGACCAAGTGGATGTCGATTCCGGCATTGTTCGTGGCGGGCACGTATCCGTACACCAAGCGCTTTTTCGCGTTGCCGCAGGCCTATCTCGGCGTAGCGTTCGGCTTCGGCATTCCGATGGCGTTCGCTGCCGTGCAGGATCAGGTGCCGGTGCTCGCATGGGTGCTGCTGCTCTCGAACGTGTTCTGGTCGCTCGCTTACGACACGGAATATGCGATGGTCGATCGCGACGACGATCTGAAGATCGGCATCAAGACGTCGGCCATCACGTTCGGACGCTTCGACGTGATCGCCGTCATGCTCTGCTACGTGGGCGCGCTGGGCATTCAGGCAGGCGTGGGCGTGTACCTCGGCTTTGGCTGGCCGTTCTGGCTGGGCATGGCGGTTGCCGTCAGCTTCGCCATCTATCACTACTTCCTCATTCGTGGCCGCGAGCGCATGCCTTGCTTCGCCGCGTTCCGTCACAACAACTGGCTCGGTGCGGCGGTCTTTGCCGGTATCGCCGGGCACTATTTGCTGACGGCGTAAGCCATCCGGTCGGCGCGAGAATGAAAACGGCGCGTGATTCGCCGTTTTCATGTCTCGTTCTCGTTCCTCGTTCTTCGCATCGCGATCTCACGCGGTGTCACGCGGCTTCGCGCGCTCCCGCCTCGCACGGTCTGGGCCGGTTTCGATACTTCTCGAGCAGTGCGTCGAGTACCGCCACCGTTGGCGGATCGGGTTCCCCATCGTAGCGCGCCGACGCGCAGAAATGCATCTGGAACGACTCGATCACGTTGCGCGTTGCCGTGTCCAGCTCACCGGTTTGCGGCGTGTCATAGCCGTACTCTCGCAACTTGGCCTGTAGTGCAGCGATGTTCCCGGTAAACGGTCGGCGTCCCACATACCAGTCCACTGTGTCGGCGTCCGGCCACGCGCCGATGCCGTACTTTACGTGCAGATCCTTCCACGGAAACAAAGGGCCGGGATCGGTCTTGCGTCCCGGGGCAATGTCGGCGTGTCCGACGATCCGATCCGGTGCGATCTGATAGCGCCGCACGATATTCGCGACCAGTTCCGCGACGACGGCCACCTGGGCCTCCGGATATTCGTACCATTGCCGTCGCTCGAGTGGCGTTCGGTTATCGCTTGCCGGGAACCCCGGATTGACGATTTCGACGCCAATCGAGGAACCATTGAGCAGGCGCTCCCCCAACCACCAACTCACCCCCGCGTGGTGAGCGAGATGCGATTCCGGGACGAGATTAAAGACGGTAAAGCGACCGTCTTCACCCGCGGCGTCCGGGACAAGGTAATGCGAACTCACGGCGACCTTTCGATTGGGGTCGGTCAGGATTTCCAGCGCCCGGGCCAGATTCACCGCGGTGTAGTGCAGCACCAGCGTACGGATGCGAGGCGCTTGATTGGGCGAAGCGATCGACGTATCGATGTTGTAGCTCGACGGCGTGCAAGGGAGGGAGCCGCTGGCATGCAGCGTCCATGGAGATGCGGTAAGCGCGGCGGAGATGGCCGTCGCCCCGGTGAGGAATTTGCGGCGTGGGGACGGTACGGACGTCTCAAACGTGTCGTCCGGCGTCTGTCGAAAGTGAGGCATTGGCCTTCGGCATGACGTTGTGACGCTGGCAGTGTGGCCGTCGTCCCAGGCCGAAGACTTCTAGAAAACGCTCACGCCGGTATCGCGTTGTGCGATACCGGCGTGCGGATCGTACTCAGGCGACGCTGAGATGGCCACGCGGCCCATCGCAGGTACATCGCCTGCATGCCATCAGGCATCGCCCAGTTCGTCGCCGAGTTCCTTGGCGCGGGCGTTGGCGGCCTTCACGCCGCGTACGATGGCGGCCTTGATTGCGTCATTCTCGAACGAGGTGAGGGCTGCGAAGGTGGTGCCGCCCTTGGACGTCACGCGCTCACGCAGCACGCTGGCCGGTTCGGTGGAGTCGGCCGCGAGTTGCGACGCGCCCGTGAACGTCGCGATGGCAAGCTGACGACCCTGCTCGGGCGTGAAGCCCAGCTCGTGCGCCGCCTGCTCCAGCGCTTCGATGAAATAGAACACGTAGGCCGGGCCGCTGCCGGAGATGGCAGTGACGGCGTCGAGCTGGCTCTCCTTGTCGACCCACACGATTTCACCAGCGGCGCTCAGCACGCTTTCCGCACGCTTGCGCTGATCCGAATCCACGCCGGAGAGCGCGATTAGACCGGTGATGCCTTTGCCGATCAGCGCAGGCGTGTTCGGCATGCAGCGCACGATCTGGTTGTGGCCGCCGAGCCAGCGGGCCAGATCGGACGCGCGGATGCCCGCTGCGATGCTGATGACCAACTGGCCGTTCAGATGCGGCTGAAGCGCTTGTGCGACATCCTTGAGCACTTGCGGTTTGACGGCCAGTACGAGCGTGTCGAAGTCGCGCAGGCGGTCGTTCGGCGCGCTGGCGGTGTCGATGCCGTGCTGCTTGACCAGGCCCTCACGGGTCGATTCGTTGACGTCGATCGCGAGAATGTCGCGCGGTGCCGTGCCGCGCTTGACGAGTCCGCCGATCAGGGCATTGGCCATGTTGCCGCCGCCGATGAATGCAATTCTCATAACCATCCTTTGCGTTGCGTATGTCGTTGCGTGTAGTTCGTTGCTGCTGTGTTCGCGCCTCGCGTTTCAGGCCCGTGAGCCGTAATCGCGTGCGCCGAAAATCGCGGTGCCGATGCGCACCATTGTCGCACCCTCTGCCACGGCCGCTTCGAGGTCGCCCGACATGCCCATCGAAAGTGTGTCGAGCGCCAGACCCTCTGCGCGCAGGGTGTCGAAGAGTTCGTGCACCGCTTTGAATGGCTCGCGCTGACGCGATGGATCGTCTTCCGGTTCCGGAATCGCCATCAGGCCGCGCAGCGTGAGATTCGGCAGTGCCGCGATGGCGCGCGCGACAGCGGGCACCTCGTCGGGCGTCACGCCGCTCTTGCTCGCTTCGCCGCTGATGTTGACCTGAAGACAGACCTGCAATGGCGGCAGATCCGCCGGGCGTTGCGCACTCAGGCGTTCGGCAATCTTAAGCCGGTCGACGGAGTGGACCCAGTCGAAATGCTCTGCCACCGGACGCGTCTTGTTGCTTTGCAGCGGCCCGATGAAATGCCATTCCAGTGGTTCGCCTTCGACGCGGGCGTCGTCCGTCGCCGCGATCTTGTCGAGGGCTTCCTGCACGTAGTTCTCACCGAACGCCCGCTGACCGGCGGCGACCGCTTCGCGCACGGCATCCGCGCCGAACGTCTTCGAGACAGCAAGCAGACGCACGCTGCCTGCCGGTCGTCCGGCATCGGCGGTCGCGCGGGAAATCCGGGAGAGGACGTCGTCGAGATGTGCTGCGATGGTCGACATAAGACAAGTTCGGCGGGTTCGGCAGATTCTTCGGCAGGATCGGCGGGATCGGGGTTGAGCGAACGATTATAGCCGTGCACGCACCTGAGGTGCTACCCGGCAAATAACTAGGTGCTACCCGTGGCGGGTGTCCGACAAAAGCGCGAGGCAGACGCGCTGAGCGCCCGCCGGACCGGCGTTGTGGCAGACTGCGCGGTGCCAACATCCAAAGGGAGACGCCGATGAGCGCCCAACCGCAGCGCGTGTACGATTTTTCCGTCCAGACGCTCGCCGGCGAGTCCGTGAGCCTGTCGCAATATCGCGGCAAGGTCCTGCTGATCGTGAATACGGCCAGCGAATGCGGCTTTACGCCGCAATACGCCGGTCTTCAGACGCTCTACGAGCAACTCGGCCCGCGCGGCTTCGAGGTGCTGGCGTTCCCGTGCAACCAGTTCGGCAAACAGGAGCCCGGCGACGCGCAGGCGATTCGCAGCTTCTGCGATCTGCGCTTTCATGTGAGCTTTCCGATGTTCGCCAAGGTCGACGTCAAGGGCCCTCAGGCAGCGCCGCTCTACGACTATCTGACGCAGGAAAAGCGCGGCTTGCTCGGAACGAAGGCGATCAAGTGGAATTTCACCAAGTTTCTCGTCGACGCGTCGGGCAATGTGATCGAGCGCTATGCGCCGACCGCCAAGCCCGAAGCGATTCGTGCCGACATTGAGAGGTTGCTACCGGCTTGAGCCGTCGTTGGCCGAATCTGCCTGTCGACGCAGCGTTTGTCGGGGAACGGCCGGTCGCTCGCCGAGGATTTACCGGAAATGAAGTCCAAACCGCCAGAACAGGCGTTCGAGACGTCCTGCCAACTGCCGTCCCGGTGCAACGCCGGACGGTGACGCCGCCACTTCTTCCCGGCATGCGACTCGCGCGCCCACATCGCTCGCGAGCGTGATCCAGCCGCCGGTCTCCGTGACAAAGACGTGGCCCGCTGCCAGCGAGACATCGGTGCGCCAGACACTATTGGCCAGCCAGCGCGACGCCGGTGTGAGCACCACCCGCCCTTGCCCGACGTGCAGCACCGTGCCCTGGCTCACGTATCCGTGAAACGACTGGCCCGGCGCGAGCGTGACGTCGATGGGCAGAGGGTGCTGAGATGTGGAAGAGGGCTTGGCCATGATGGACTCCGGTGCAGTGAACAGACGACTACAGCGTATCGGCCGCGCCGCCGCCCCGGTAGGCACACAGTCCGGCTGTTTCGCCCGTAACAGATGGGCGTGAGGCAATCTGTTACGATCCCGAATCAGTAAATCTGTATCTGTTCTGGTGGTGCCTGATGCCGGATCATCTGCGCATGGACGCCGCCCGCTCAAACCTCTCCGACCCTTCTGTCTCCGACGAGACACCTGCCATGTCTTTGACGTCAGTTGCCCCGACGCCTGGCCTGACGCCCGCGTCGACACCTGAATCGACAGCGCCGTCTGCCGCCGCCGAAGAGCGCACGCCCCTCTACCGCCAACTGGCCGATCACTACCGTCACGCCATCGAAGCGGGCACGCTTGCCCCGGGCGCGCGCATGCCCAGCGTGCGTGCGCTCATGGAGCGCCATCAGGTCAGCCTGTCGACGGCGTTGCAGACGTGTCGTCACCTCGAAGCGCTGGGCTTGCTCGAAGCGCGTCCGCGTTCCGGCTACTTCGTGCGCACGCCCGCACGGGCGAGTGTCGTGCCGGTGGCTGAGCCGCGTCCTTGGGTGCCTGACCTGATGCAGTATGTGGGGATTAATCAGCGCGTGTCGTCGATCCTCGCGCGCGGTCTCCAGGCAGACGTCAAAGTCAATCTCGCGGTCGCGCACGGCTCGCCGTCTCTGTATCCGGTGAACGAACTACGGCAGGCGACCATGCGGGCGCTGCGCGATCACCCGTTGCTCTACGGCACCCCGCCGCCGGGCGGCGGCGAAGCGCGTTTCCGTTCGGCGATTGCCCGTCGGGCGCTCGAAGCGCGTATGAACATCAATCCGGAAGAGATCGTCGTCACGCACGGTTGCATCGAGGCGATCAACCTGGCGCTGCGCGCTGTGGCGAGTGCGGGCGATGTCGTCGCGGTCGAATCGCCCACGTACTACGCGCTGTTGCAGACGCTGGAGAGCATGGGCATCCGGGTGCTGGAGATTCCAACGAGTCCGCAAACCGGGATTTCGCTCGACGCATTGGAGCTGGCCAGTCAGACCTACGACAACATCAAGGCCGTGATTGTCGTGCCGCATTTCCAGAACCCGCTCGGTTCCGTCATGCCAGACGCGCACAAGGCGCAACTGGTGAAGTGGGCCGAATCGCGCGGTATCGCCATCATCGAAGACGACACCTACTCGTCGCTCGGCGACGACGGCAACATTCCCGCCGCGATTCGCTCATGGGACACGACGGGCAACGTGATTCACTGCGCGTCGCTGCACAAGACGCTCGCGCCCGGCATGCGTCTGGGCTGGATCGCCGGTGGCAAATGGCAGTGGCGGGTGGAGATGCTGAAGTACGCGCAGACGCGTCCGAACGAAGCGCTGGCGCAGATCGCGATGGGCGAATTCATGGATTCGCCGCGTTTCGACCGTCATTTGCGACGCCTGCGCGTGCAGTTGCGCGAACACCGCGGGGCGATGGCCGAAGCAATCGCCACGTACTTCCCCGCGGGCACTCGTCTGACGCAACCCGCCGGTGGCCTGAGTCTGTGGGTGGAAATGCCGGGGAGTGTGAGTTCCGAAAAGCTGTTCGACGCGGCGCTGGCGAAAGGCATTCGCGTCGCGCCGGGCAGCCTCTTTTCCAACTCGTCGCGCTATGACAACTTCTTGCGCATCAACGGCGGACAACCGTTCACGCGCGACGTCGACCGCGCCGTACGCACACTGGCATCCGAAGTCATTCGACTGCTGGACGCCACTGGCTGACGCGACCGAACGACTGAGCCTGTCAGAACTCGGGGTACATCCGTCCCGGATTGAAGATGCCAGCGGGATCGAACACGGCTTTCAGATTCCGATGGATGCGCATCACCGGTGCGGGCAGCGGCGTGAAGACACTCACGCCCGGCTCGCCGTAGCGGAACAGCGTGGCGTGTCCGCCATCCTGACGCGCGGCCGAGCGCACGATTTGCGCGTCGGCGTCCGTAATCCACCAGCGCTGCGCGCCGCCCCACTCGATGAGTTGCTTGCCGGGCAGACGGTGAGGTTCCGCTGTCGACGGCACCGCCAGACGCCACAAGGCTTGTCCGGGGCCCGCATCGGCAAAGAAGTTGTCGGTCTGCTCGCGAATGGCGTGCCAGAACTTCGCTGCATGAATGGCGTCGACCAGTTCGCCGCCCATCTTCACGCGCGCCGCCTTGATCGCTGCCGATGCCCCCGCCAGTCGAATCACCAGCAGATCGCTGCGCCACGCGCTGCCCGTGATCGGCAACGGCTGACCGCCCCATTCGTTGAGCTTGCGCACCGCGTCGATGGCGTTCATCTCGAATTGCAGCGTGAGTTCCGCGAACGGCTGCGGCAACACCTTCAGCGACACTTCCAGAATCAAGCCCAGCGTGCCGAGCGAGCCGGCGAGCATGCGTGAGACGTCGTAACCGGCGACGTTCTTCATGACCTGTCCGCCGAAATTCAGCACATGCCCGCGGCCGTCCATCAGCTTCGCGCCGAGCACGAAATCGCGCACCGACCCGACAGCGCTGCGACGCGGCCCCGCAAGCCCGGCGGCGACGGCCCCGCCAATGGTCGCGCCCGGGCCGAAGTAGGGCGGCTCGAACGGCAGCAACTGGTTGCGCTCGGCAAGCGCGGCTTCGATCTCGGCCAGCGAGGTGCCGCAACGCGCGGTGATGACCAACTCGGACGGGTCGTACGCGACGATGCCGCTGTAAGCACGCGTGTCGAGGACTTCACCGACGCGCTGCTGGCCGTACCAGGCTTTGGTGCCGCCGCCGCGAAGCTGGAGCGGTGCGCGGCGCGCGGTGGCGTGTTCGATGACGGCGCGGAATTGCTCGATGGTGTCGGTCGTGTCGGTCATCAGCTCGGTTCGGGCGGCGGGGTGGAGTCGGTCTGGTAAGGCCCGAGTTCGCTGCCGCAATGCTTGCAGAAGCGTGCGTCGGGGTCGTGTCCTTCGGTCTGGCACTGGCGGCAGGTGCGCGTAGTCACGGTCGTACGGCGCATGGCCAAATGAATCTCGGCGCCCATGATGCCGGTGGGAATCGCGATCACGCTATAGCCGAGCAGCATTACGAAACCGGTGATCGCCTTGCCCAGTCCGGTGACGGGCACGACATCGCCGTAGCCGGTCGTCGTCAACGTCACAATCGCCCAGTAGATGCCGACCGGAATGCTGGTGAAGCCGTGTTCGGGGCCTTCGATGATATGCATGAGCGTGCCGAAGATCACCACGATGATCGAGATGAACCCGAGAAACACGAGGATCTTGCGACGCGCGTTGTACAGCGCAATGCTCAGCACGCCCGCCTCGTTCACGTAGGCCGTGAGCTTCAGAATCCGGAAAGCGCGCATCAGTCGCAGCAGACGCACGTCGATCAGCCCATGCAGCTCCGGCACGAGAATCGCGAGATAGGTCGGCAGGATGGCGAGCAGATCGATGAGACCGTAGAACGACAGCGCGTAGCGCATCGGCCGGTGCGCGCTGATCAGTCGCGCAATGTACTCGGCCGTGAAGAGCAGCGTGAAGAACCATTCGAGAATGGCCATCGGCAGCGGCATCGTGGCCTGCACTGCCGGGACGCTGGACACCACGACCGTGAGCACCGACAGCACGATGGCGATCAGCAGGGCGATGTCGAACAGCCGGCCTTCGCGCGTGTCGGCTTCGAAAATGATGATGTAAAGACGCTGCCGCCAATCGTGCGGCAGCCACTCCGACAGCGGACGCATGTCAGAACCTCGGCAGATCGGGGTGCGGCAGCAGACCGCCGCGCACGTGCTGCTTGCCGTATTCGGCACAGCGCGCACGCGTGGGAATGCCCTTGTCCGGATTGAGCAGCCCGACCGGATCGAACGCGCGCTTCACGCCGAAGAACGCATCGCGTTCCTGCGCCGAGAACTGCACGCACATCGAGTTGATCTTCTCGATGCCCACGCCGTGTTCGCCCGTGATCGTGCCGCCGAGTTCGACGCACGCCTCGAGAATGTCGCAACCGAACGCCTCGGCGCGGTGCCATTCGTCCAGATCGTTGCCGTTAAAAAGAATGAGTGGATGCATATTGCCGTCTCCCGCGTGAAAGACGTTAATACAGCGCAACCCATATTGTTGTTCCAAACCTTCGATGCGTTTGAGTAATGTCCCAATCGCACGGCGTGGAATCGTGCCGTCCATGCAGTAATAGTCCGGCGAGATGCGCCCGGCGGCGGGGAAGGCGTTCTTGCGCCCCGACCAGAAGCGCAGGCGTTCTTCCTCGCTGCGTGAAATCTGCAACCGCGTCGCACCCGAGGTGCGCAGCACGTGTGAGATGCGCAGGATCTCTTCGGTGACTTCTTCCGGCGTGCCATCCGATTCGCAAAGCAGGATGGCGGCGGCCTCCAGGTCGTACCCCGCGTGGACGAACTCCTCCACGGCCTGCGTGGCCGGCTTGTCCATCATCTCCAGCCCGGCAGGGATGATGCCTGCGGCGATGATCGCGGCGACGGCGTTGCCGCCGGTCTCCACGTCGTCGAAGCTCGCCATGATGACCTGCGCCGTCTGGGCTTTGGGTATCAGCTTGACGGTGATTTCGGTCACGACACCGAACATGCCTTCGCTGCCGATGAAGACCGATAGCAGATCGAGTCCGGGCGCGTCGGGGCCGAGCGAGCCGAATTCGATGGCTTCGCCCGACATGGTGATGGCGCGCACCCGCAGCACGTTATGCACCGTCAGACCGTACTTCAGGCAGTGCACGCCGCCGGAGTTTTCCGCAACATTGCCGCCGATGGTGCAGGCGATCTGCGACGACGGATCGGGCGCGTAGTAAAGCCCGTACGGGGCAGCGGCTTCCGAGATCGCGAGGTTGCGAACGCCCGGCTGCACCGTCGCCGTGCGTGCATACGGATCGACTTCGACGATTTTCTTGAACTTCGCGAGCGAGAGTACCAGGCCGTCCGAGATCGGCATCGCGCCGCCGGACAGGCTCGTGCCCGCACCGCGCGGCACCACCGGAATGCCGAGCTGGTGGCACGCCTGCAAAATGCGCTGCACCTGCGATTCGGACTCCGGCAACACGACCGCGAGCGGCACGCGGCGATACGCGGCGAGGCCGTCGCACTCGTATGGCGTGGTGTCCTCGCGGCGATGGAGGATGCAATGCGGTGGCAGGATTCTGGCGAGCGCGTCGAGCAACTGGCGCTGGCGTGCAGCCAGCGCTTCGGCGTCGACAGGCGCGATGCCCGCCGGCGTTTCACCGGACGGGGTGGGCTGGCCTTGCGGGGTCACGGGCGCGTTCATGCGGCGCTCAGCCCGCAGCACGCAACCGGAAAATCTTGCCCGGATTGAGCAGATTGTGTGGATCGAGCGATGTCTTGATCGCGCGCATGACGTCGATGGCGTCTTCGCCATGTTCCGTCACGAGGAAGCCCATCTTGTGCAGGCCGACGCCATGTTCGCCCGTGCAGGTGCCACCCATGCGGATGGCGCGCTCGACAATGCGCTGATTCAGGCGCTCGGCTTCTTCGATGTCGGCCGGTTTGTCCGGATCGATGAGAATCGCGACGTGGAAATTGCCGTCACCCACGTGGCCCACGATCGGGCACGTCAGATAGGAGCCTTTGAGGTCTTCTTCCGTCTCGCCGACGCACTCGGCCAGACGCGAGATCGGCACGCAGACGTCCGTCGTCACCGCACGGCTGCCCGGCTGAAGCTGGAGCATCGCGAAGTAGGCGCTATGGCGCGCACTCCACAAACGGTTGCGGTCTTCGGTGCGCGTGGCCCACTCGAAACCGGTGCCGCCGTTGTCCTTGGCCAGTTCCTCGACCGTCTGCGCCTGTTCCTGCACGCCCGCTTCGCTGCCGTGGAATTCGAAGAACAACGTCTGCGTTTCCGGCAAGTCCAGCTTGGAGTGCTTGTTGATGGCACGCACGGCCAGCGCGTCGACGAATTCGACGCGTGCGACCGGCACGCCCAGCTGGATCGTCTGGATGGTGCAGTTCACGGCGTCCGTCATGCTCGGGAACGAGCAGATCGCGGCCGAGACGGCTTCGGGCTGCGGGTACAGTCGCACCGTGGCTTCGGTGATGATGCCCAGCGTGCCTTCACTGCCCACGAACAGGCGCGTGAGGTCGTAGCCAGCCGACGACTTGCGGGCGCGCGTGCCGGTGTGGATGATGCGGCCGTCGGCGAGCACCACGGTCAGGGCCAGCACGTTCTCGCGCATTGTGCCGTACCGCACGGCGTTGGTGCCCGAGGCACGCGTGGCGCACATGCCGCCGATGCTGGCGTCAGCGCCCGGATCGATCGGGAAGAACAGGCCCGTGTCGCGCAGCGCTTCGTTCAGTGCCTTGCGCGAAATGCCGGGCTGCGTGGTGACGGTCAGGTCCTCGGCGTTGATCGAAACGATCTGGTTCATCTCCGACAGATCGAGCGATAAACCGCCTTCGACCGCGAGCAGATGACCTTCGAGCGACGAACCCGCGCCGTAGGGGATGATAGGGACGTTGTGTTTCGCGCAGAGCTTGACGATCTGCGAGACCTCTTCCGTGCTGTGCGCGAAGGCGACCGCATCGGGCAACATCGGGTCGAACGGAGACTCGTCCCGGCCGTGATGTTCGCGCAGCGCTTCCTTGGTGCTCACGCGCTCGCCCAGCAGGGCTTGCAACTCGGTGAGCAGGGCGTCGGGGAACGGACGCTTTGCGGCGAACGGCAGATGGGGATGATTCACGGCTTTCTCCTTCGGGTCTCCGGGCCGCCACGGCCGGTGGGCGCAGGCGGACACCATATCGGGCGGGGTCTCGGGCGCGCGGTGCACGCCCTGACACCTCATGAGCGGGGATTTTACGCTGTGACGGCGTTTTTCCCCACACTTTGCGTCATATCATACGGACTTGCCGTATCTGAGTGCCATCGGAATTGCCTGAAAAATGGGCAGGCGATGGCTGTGCGGTCAATTTCAATCAAAAAGGCAGGTCGTCCGGTGCCCGAACAGGGGCCGGCGGGCAAGATGTGCCGCAAGGGGTAGGTGTCAGAAGATGGGGAATCGTTTGAGCAAGATCGTCACGCGTACCGGTGACGGTGGCAAGACCGGCCTGGGCGACGGCGCACGCGTCGACAAGTTCAGCCTGCGGATCGTCGCCATTGGCGAGATCGATGAGACCAATTCGCATATCGGCGTGCTGCTGTGCGAGGACCTGCCGCAGGACGTGCGGGCCATGCTGCTCGATATTCAGCACGACCTGTTCGATCTCGGTGGCGAACTGAGCATGCCCCGTCACACATTGCTGACGGATGCTCAGGTAGCCAAGCTCGACGAGTGGCTGGCGCACTACAACGCCGATCTGCCGCCGCTCAAGGAGTTCATTCTGCCGGGCGGCACGCGCGCCGCAGCACTTGCGCACGTGGTGCGCACGGTGTCGCGCCGAGCCGAGCGGGCGATGGTGGCGCTGGGGGCCGACGAGACCGTCGCACCCGCCCCGCGTCAATACGTCAATCGTTTGTCGGACCTGATGTTCGTGCTCGCCCGTGTACTCAACCGTGCAGGTGGCGGCAGCGACGTGCTCTGGCAGCGTGAGCGTACGACGGGCGAAGCCGAGTAAGAGCGCCGGGAACTCACGTCACTGACGGCGAGCGCAGGATGCAAAAAGGGCGACCGATGGTTCATCGGCCGCCCTTCGCTTGCTTACGTCTTCGCTGACTGATGTCGATCAGTTGCCAGCGCCGCGTGCCACGCGGCGGGCGCGCACGGCGTCGGCCAGCGTGTCGAGCACCTTCAGGCTGTCTTCCCAGTTGATGCAGGCGTCGGTAATGCTCTGACCGTAGGTCAGTTCCTTGCCCGGCACATGGTCCTGACGACCGGCAACGAGGTGCGACTCGACCATCACGCCGATGATGCGATCGTCGCCACCGGCGATCTGGCGGGCGATGTCGTCGCACACCGGGATCTGGTTCTCGTGTTTCTTCTGGCTGTTGGCGTGCGATGCGTCGATCATCACGCGCGCGGCCAGACCTTGCTTGGCGATGTCGTCGCAGGCGATTTGCACGCTGGCGGCGTCGTAGTTCGGCGCTTTGCCGCCACGCAGGATCAGGTGGCAGTCTTCATTACCTGCCGTCGAGACGATGGCCGAGTGGCCGCCCTTCGTCACCGACAGGAAATGGTGCGGCTGCGATGCGGCCTTGATGGCGTCCACGGCGATCTTCACGTTGCCGTCGGTGCCGTTCTTGAAGCCGACCGGGCACGACAGGCCCGACGCGAGTTCGCGGTGCACCTGCGATTCAGTGGTGCGTGCGCCGATGGCACCCCACGACACGAGATCGGCGATGTACTGCGGGCTGATCATGTCGAGGTATTCCGTGCCGGCGGGCAGGCCCATCTCGTTGATCTGGGCGAGCAGTTCGCGTGCCAGACGCAGACCGTCGTTGATCTTGAAGCTGTTGTCCATGTGCGGGTCGTTGATCAGACCCTTCCAGCCCACCGTCGTGCGCGGCTTTTCGAAGTACACGCGCATCACGATTTCCAGCTCGCCCTTCAGACGTTCGCGTTGCTCGACCAGACGCGCCGCGTATTCCAGCGCAGCCTTCGGGTCGTGAATCGAGCACGGGCCGATGATGACGACCAAACGGTCTTCCATGCCGTGCAGCACGCGATGAATGGCGCCACGCGAGCGATGGATGAGATCCGCGCTCTTTTCCGAGCACGGGTATTCGCGGATCAGGTGCGCCGGGGGCGTCAGTTCTTTGAGTTCGCGAATACGGACATCATCGGTGTTGTGGGGAGGCATGTTTTTTCTCCTGGGCAGTTCGGACTGCGGTTCGTTTCTCGGGATTCGGGTCAAAAAAAAACCGCCAGACTCGCTGGCGGTTTTTCAGGATTCGTTCGGTGCTTACTGCTGCAACTGTCCCTCTCCATCCGCCAGCGGTGTGAGATACGCAAAAAAGTAAAAGTAAAACTTATTGGCGGTCATGAAGGATGTCTTGGACATTGCTTTGCAGGCGGTTTGCCGTGCACAGAAACAACTTTATACGCCTAATCGAATGACGCTGCAACCGCGTGGGGCCGCTGATCGGCGGGAAAACGCGCGGAATCTCCGTATTTTTGCGTGACGTTTTGCATCAAAAAATCACGTTTTTCTGAAAACATGCGAAAACGCCCGGTTTGACCCGGGCGCCTTGCTAAGCTTTACGCATTTTTTGCAGTGCGCAAACCGTGTCGATCAGGCCGTACCGCCGACCGTCATGTTTTCGATGCGCAGCGTCGGCTGGCCCACGCCCACCGGCACGCTCTGGCCTTCCTTGCCGCACACGCCCACGCCCGAGTCCAGCGACATGTCGTTGCCGATCATCGTCACGTCCTTGAGCGATTCCGGGCCGTTGCCGATGAGCGTCGCGCCCTTGACCGGGTACGTGATCTTGCCGTCCTCGATCATGTACGCCTCGGACATCGAAAACACGAACTTGCCGTTCGTGATGTCGACCTGACCGCCGCCGAAGTTCACGGCGTACAGCCCATGTTTGACCGACTTGATGATTTCCTCGGGGTCCTTGTCGCCACCGAGCATGTACGTGTTGGTCATGCGCGGCATCGGCAGTGCGGCATACGACTCGCGGCGGCCGTTGCCCGTGACCGGCATCTTCATCAGGCGCGCATTCAGGCTGTCTTGCATATAGCCCTTGAGAATGCCGTCTTCGATGAGCGTGGTGCACTGCGTCGGATTGCCTTCGTCGTCGATGTTCAGCGAGCCACGGCGGTTCGACAGCGTGCCGTCATCCACCACCGTGACGCCCTTGGCCGCCACACGCTCGCCCAGACGTCCGGAGAACGCCGACGAGCCCTTGCGGTTGAAGTCGCCTTCCAGTCCGTGGCCGATGGCTTCGTGCAGCAGCACGCCGGGCCAGCCCGGGCCGAGCACGACGGTCATCGCACCGGCCGGTGCCGGGCGGGCGTCGAGCTTGACGATGGCGCCGTCCACAGCTTCCTTGACGTACTTTTCGAGCAGGTCGTCGGTGAAGTAGGCGTAGTCGAGACGCGCACCGCCGCCGCTGTTGCCGATTTCACGACGGCCGTTGGATTCGACGATGACGGTGACGGACACGCGCACGAGCGGGCGCACGTCGGCGGCGATCACGCCGTCGCTACGGGCCACGAGAACGACGTCGTATTCACCGGCCAGACCGGCCATGACCTGCGACACGCGCGGATCGCGCGCACGGGCGAGCTTCTCGATACGTTCGAGCAGCGCGACTTTGCCGTTGGCGTCGAGCGAGGCGAGCGGATCGGACGGCAGGTACAGCCCGTGGCCGGTGGCGTTGGCCAGCTTGCTGCCGACCTTCACGCGTCCGCGTCCGGCCGTGGCGATGCTGCGCGTGGCCGCTGCGGCGTCTTTGAGCGCAATCTCGGAGATGTCGTCCGAGTACGCGAACGCGGTGCGATCGCCCACGATGGCGCGCACGCCCACGCCCTGATCGATCGAGAACGAACCCGATTTGACGATGCCTTCCTCCAGGCTCCACGCTTCGCTGCGGGTGTACTGGAAGTACAGATCGGCGTAATCCACGCGGTGCGTGAAGATGTCGCCGAGCGCGCGTTGGAGATGGCTTTCGTCGAGGCCGTACGGCGTGAGCAGCAGCTCGCGGGCCGTGGCCAGATTCTGGATGCCGGTGTCGATGATTTTCATGCGGTGTCAGGCCAAGGAAATGTATTCGGTAGATGAGGGCGAATTCGTCGAAGTCAACATGGCGAAATCAACGCGGTGCGGGGTGCAGGTGCGGGACATATCGGTCAGCCCTGCAGCACGCGGTGACGCCAGGCGGGCAGACTCTGGCGAACGCCGACCAGCCGGGCCGGATCGATCTCGCCCACGACCACGCCAGCGCCTTCCGCTTCGCGCTGGGCGACGATCTCGCCCCACGGGTCGATCAGCATGGAATGCCCCCAGGTGCGCCGCCCGTTCTCGTGGTGCCCGCCCTGCGCGGACGCCAGCACGTAGCACTGGTTTTCGACGGCCCGCGCACGCAGCAGCAATTCCCAGTGCGCACGGCCCGTGGTGTAGGTAAAGGCGGCGGGTACGACCATGAGCGTACAGTCGCCCATCGCCCGGTACAACTCGGGAAAACGCAGGTCGTAGCACACCGACAGGCCCACGCGCCCGAACGGCGCTTCAAACGTGCGTACAGCGTCGCCGGGACGAATGGTGCGCGCTTCGTCATAGGCTTCCTCGCCTTTGACGAAGTTGAACAGGTGGATCTTGTCGTAGCGCGCGGCGGTTGCGCCGTCCGGTGCGAAGACCAGCGTCGTGTTGAGCACCCGCTCAGGCTCCGGCGCGGCCAGCGGCAGCGTGCCGCCGATCAGCCAGACGCCGTAGCGGCGCGCCGTTTCCGCCAGAAAGTCCTGAATCGGACCGCTGCCCGGCGTTTCGCGCAGTGCGAGCTTGTCGGTGTCGCGCTGGCCCATGTAGCAGAAATACTCCGGCAACAGCACCAGCTCGGCCCCGGCATCTGCCGCTTCGGCCACCAGACGGGCGGCTTCGCGCAGGTTCCGGTCGACGTCGGGCGCGCTCACCATTTGCGCGGCAGCCACGCGAACGGACGCGCCGGTCGGGGCGGGCTGGACGGTTGACTTCGTATCGGGACTCGTCATGGATTGCTGATGTCGGGGGCTCAGTTGCCGCGCATGCCGGCCGGAGAGGCGACGCCCGAGGCGTTGTTGAGCGCTTCCGGCCGGGTTTCCGGGGATGCATCGATCTTACTCTTATTGCCGGAGGCCTGTCCGATGACCGGATTGTCCCAGGAGCCGGTGACGTGATACGTCGTCGAGAGTGTGCGCGAGAGCTGATCGCCCAACGCCAGTTGCGCGAAGAACGAGCCGATGCCCAGCGCCGGGTTGATGATCGCAAACGCCAGCGATGCCGACGCCGCGTTGATCTTCGGCAGCACCAGTGCATTCAGGTCCTGCGTCTCGCGCGCGAGATCGGTGTGGCCGTCGATCTTGATAGTCGCCATGCTGGCGTTGATCGTCAGATCGTTGGTATTTGCCACGCCGCCCTGCATGGTGACGTTGCCGTTGATGCTGTCGAACGGCAGACCGCTACCGATCACGCTGTTGAAGTCGAAGGTCAGGATCTTGGCGAGCGTCTGGACCGACAGAATGCCCAGCAGCTTCGCCAGCCCCGGATCGGCCTTCAGGATCTGCCCGCGCTTGAGCTCGATGGCCACGCGCCCGCCCAGCGTCGGGTAGTCGATCGCGTCGGGGCCGCCGCGCCAGCCGAAGCGGCCGGAGACGGTGCCGGAGCCATCCTTGAGCGTCTTGGGCAGGCCCAGACGGTCGAGCAGTCCGCCAGCGTCCTTCACGTCGAGATTGAAGTCGAGCACCGTGCGGCGTGGCACGTCGTCGTCGTCCTTGCCTGCTGCGGCTGCCACGGCGGCGCGACGGCGCGACGTACGCCAGTTGCCCTTCACATCCAGCGTGGCGGCGCTGTTGCTCAGCGACAGCTTGGTGAGTTGCCAGACGGGCACACCGTCCTCGATGTCGTTGTGCGCGTTGAGTTGCAGGCGGCCGAGCGGCTTGTCGCGCAGCACGAAATCATTGGCGACGACGTCGATGGCGGGGAATTCGTCGCTCGGCTCGTCGAGCACTTGCGTGAGTACGTCGCTGCCGTGGTCTTCGCGCGGAATCACGAGTTTCGCCAGACGTGCACGGATCGCGCCCGACGGGTTCTTCTCGTCCGGCGCGTGCCATTCGGCAAATCCGGAGACGAGTTCGGAGGCGAGGCTTACCTGCCAGTCGCGGTCGTTGCGCTGCGCACCGACCACCAGTTCCGGCCACTGACGCGACAACAGGCGAACCTGCTTCGCATGCAGGGCGAGACGCGTCGGCAGATACGGCGTGAGGGCACCGAATTCGTCGCGCGCGGCGGCTGCCGTCGTGGCGGGGGCGGGTGGCGTGCCTTGCGTGCCGGGCGTGACGGCGGTGCTGCTGAGCGACGCGATCACGCTGCGCCATGCATCCACGTCGAGCGTATCGAACTGGGCGCTCGCCTGCACGCCTTCACGCGGTGCGGGCACAGGCTGGTTAATGCCGATGCCGCCGCGCAGTACTTCCACGCGTGCGCCATTCGAACCATTCGTGGCGCTACGTTGCTGAACGTAGTTGCCCTGCACGCTGCCCACGGCGAAGTCGAGCATGTCGGTGCGGCGTCCCCCCGGATTCATCTGCGGACGCATCGTGAAGCGCGCAGGCAGCGACGACTCGGCGCTCTTGCCCAGCGGCGCGGGCAGGTTCACGGCGAGACCGGCCAGTGTGGACTGCACCGCCAGATCCGTCATGCCCTGACGCACCGTTATCGTGGCGGTGTAGGGCGTGCTGCCCGTCATGCGCTTGGCCAGTTGCGCCAGCGTGGCGTTCTCGCGATTCTCGCGCAGGCCCTGTGCGCTCATCTGACCGTTGACGTTCAGGACGATGGTGCCGTCGTCGCGACTGCCGCCAGACGCGCGTACGTCGCCGCCAAGGAACGTGCCGCGCAGGTTGTCGAGCGAAATGCCGCGCTCGGTGAACGCGAGTTCACCGTCGACCGCCCCGAACATCGGCAATCCGTTGATGAGCGTCACGTCGTTGCGCAGGAAGCGCGCGCGGCCGGTGACTTTGGAGCGGTCGGTGTGATCGAGCGGCATCGACAACTGCATGGCGAGCTGTGTGTTGCCGTTCGCGCGCGTCTCGTCGGTGAAGTCGCCGATCCAGTGCCCCACAGGGCTGGTGTTCAGATATTTGACGAAGTCCGCCGCCGGCCCGCGCGCATCGCCCTTGAGCGTGAGCGTGGAGTCGTCCTGCCCGATGTTGTTGATGTCGCCCTGCACCTGCGTGAGCGTTACGCCGTATACCGAGCCGTTGTCGATGGCGATGTGCAACTTGTCGGCGTCAAAGCGCAGATTGCCGCGCACCTTCTCGAACGCGGGCCAGACTTCCGTATGACCGGGGCGCAGCGGCGACGGATTGAACGTCACGTCCACGAGCGGGATGTCGATGCGGAACTTGCCGCCGCCCTTGCCGTACGGGAAGTCTTCGAGATCGCCTTGCACCGCGAACGGTGCGTTCTGCACGGTGCCGGCCAGCAGCGCGCGTTGCAGATAGTCGCGCACGCTCGCGCCGATATCGGTGGGCAGGTAGCGCGGTACGGCATTGGCGTTCGCGCGCACGATATTGCCCTTCAGATCGACGATCCCGTTGCCCTTGCCGCCGTTCTGCCACGTACCGCTCACGTCCCCCGTCAGTTCGGCGTTTTGCAGATGCACGGCATCGACACGCACCTGCACGTTCGCCGGGGCGTCGCGCTTGGTGGCCGAGTGCGACACGCGCCATGACGTGCGCGCCGTGAGCGTATCGAGGTCGAGGCGCGGCTGGTCGAAGCGGCCGGGGAAGTCCAGCGTGGCGTTCTTCGAATTGAGCGTGAGGCTGCCGCGCGACTGATCCGCGTCGATATGACCGCTCAGATTCGCGAAGCCGGGGCGTCCTGCGTTCGGCGAGTTCGGCCGGGCAGGGGGATGCTGGCTCGGCGCACTGTCGATGCCGAGACTCTCGAAATCGGCGACGACGCGGTAACGGTCGCGCTCGGGCGGGAGTTGCTTGATGCCCGGCAGATCGCGCCAATTGCCCGGCCCGTGAGGCTTAGGTGCCTGATAGCTGACGTCGAAATGGGCGAGTCGTCCACGCGGACGGAAGCTGGCGAGCGTGTCGCGAGTTTGGGCGTCGATGGGCAGCGACGGCACGAGCGCCATCGCGGCACCGATGTCGAAGCGTTGACCGGTGAGCGCGACTTGCAAGCCCTGATCGTCGCTGGCGGGTAGGTATTTGGCGCTCAGGTCCGGCACGTCGAGCGTCGGACGTCCGGCTGCCTGCAAGGTGAGTTCCCGTGCGCGCAGATTCCAGCCCGCGTCGGCCTGAGCACCGGCACGCGTGACGTCGATACGGCCTTGCGTGGCGTCGAAGGTCAGCGGCGGCAGGTTGTCCGCCAGTTGTACTGACGTATTGGCCCCGGCCGCGCGCAGCGTCGCGCCGGTGACGACGCCATTGTCGAAGTCGACCCATGCACGCGCCGCGACGCGGCCGCGCGAGTCTTTGCCCGGCAAATCGACGTAACGCGCCAGCTCTGACAGGTCGAGTGTGCCGACTTCGCTGTAAATCTGGCCGCGCCAGCGTTTGACTTCGCCGGGGCGGGCGAACAGCGGATTGGTGAAGCGCGCGCGTATATCCAGCGGCGCGACGATCCCTTGCGGCGGGTTCGCCTGCATCCCAAAGCGGTGTTCGAAGCCGCGATTGCGCAGCATGGCGTTGATGTTCGTGACGACCACCTCGGGCACGTCGCGCGTGGCGTCGCGCCAGCGCACGGTACCGTTGCGGATTACGACGCGCGCCTGACGCATGATCCAGTCGGCCCCCTGGGCATCGCTCGTCTTGCCGCCGCCCGTCACCGGCATCCCGGCGACGAGGATGGAGCCGTCGACGCGGCGCTCGATGGTCACGTCCGGCTCGTGCAGCGTGAGGTTCGACAGACGCAGGTCGAAATGGATCAGGCTGGTCCAGGAGAGCACAGCGTCGAGGCGGTGCAGTGTGAGGCTCGGCTCCACGGGCGGCGGCGCGCCCGGCGGGGCGTAGCTCACCGGCGAGTTGTCCGTGGAATCAGTGGTAGCGGGCGCGGTACTGGCCGAAGCGGCTGAAGCGACCGAGGCTAGCGGAGCGCTGGCGGCCTTGTTCCGATGCAACGGTGCGACCACGCGGGCAATCGTCGATGCCTTGGGCGGGGTGCCTTGCGTCGGGGGTGTGATGCGTACGTCTTCCAGCGTCAGGTAGGGATGCCAGCCGCGCCAGACGGCGTCGATGCGCCCGATCGTGACCGGCAGGCCGATGGCGCGCGTGGCCGCCGCCTCGATTTGAGGGCGATAGTCGGACACACGGGGAAGGATGACGTACCGGGTCGCGAGGATGACTGCGCCAAGACCGAAATAGACGATGACGACGAGCGCCAGCAGCCATTCCAGACCCAGTCGCAAGCCACGCGGCAGTGACGAGAACCAGGACCGGGTCGCGGTGGGCGAGGCGGGCGGCTTACGGTCGGTCATGCTGCGCGTCTACGAGGGAATGTGGTAGTTTCTGTGGCAAAGACTGTAACACAAGCCCAAGGCCCTCCGATGGCCCTGCCGTAGGAGAAAAAACGTGTGATCCGGCGTTTCATCACGCACGGGTAAGCATGCGAAAGTCTCTTCATTCTCATTGCAGACCGGAACCCCTCCAGTGAGTTCATCCGAAATTCCGATCGATATTCAGTCCTACTCGCGATATGCCGCGCGCATGCTGGCGTCCCGCCCCGCGCTGGCCGAGGCCTTGCCGACGCTCGCCGAGCACCCCGTCGACGCGCGCTGGCTCGCCCGCCGCTTCGAAGCCATCACCGGCACGCTGCTGACGCCGCCGGACCAGCCGTCCGGCATTTCCGGTGTGGACGAGGCTGCGCTGGCACGCGCCTTGCGCATCCTGCGGGTCGAAGCGCTGTGCGCCGTCATGCAACGCGATCTCGACGGCCGTGCTGAGTTGTCCGAAGTGACGGAGGCCATGTCGGCGCTCGCCGAGTTCGCTGTGCAGGCGGGCATTGCGGTGCTCTCGCGCGACCTCGAAGCCATTCACGGTGTGCCGCGTAACGCGGAAGGGGAGCGTCAGACGCTCGGCGTCGTCGGCATGGGCAAGCTCGGCGGTCGGGAACTCAATGTCTCGTCCGACATCGACCTCATCTTCCTATATGAAGACGATGGCGACACAACCGCGCCTGACGGTGCCGATGCGGCCGCCGCCGGTCGCCTGCGTCTGCTGTCCAATCATGAATTCTTCACGAAACTCGGCCGCAAGCTGATCGGACTGATTTCGGAGCTTACACCAGACGGCTACGTGTTCCGGGTGGACATGCGCCTGCGCCCCAACGGCGATTCCGGTCCTCTGGTGTGCAGTCTGCCGATGCTCGAAGAGTATTTCTACGTGCAGGGCCGCGAGTGGGAGCGCTACGCGTGGATCAAGGGACGCCTCGTGTCCGAAGTTGCGAGCGAGCCCGGCCGCCGGATCGAGCGACTGCTGACGTCGCTGGTGCAGCCGTTCGTGTTCCGTCGCTACCTCGATTACGGCGTGATCGGCGCGATTCGCGCGTTGCACGAGCAGATTCGCCATGAGGCGGAGCGTCGCGCGCGGGCCAAACCGGCGCGCATCAACGACATCAAGCTCGGACGCGGCGGCATTCGCGAAGTGGAATTCTCGGCGCAGGTCTTCCAGTTGATTCGCGGTGGGCAGGAGCCGGAACTGCGCGTGCGGCCGACGCTCGCGGTGCTGGGCGTGGCGGCGCGGCGCGGGTGGCTGGCGCAGAACGTGGCGGAAGAACTGTCCAACGCCTACGTCTTCCTGCGCAAGCTCGAACACCGCATTCAGTATCTGGACGACGCGCAGACCCATATCCTGCCGTCGCCCGGCGACGACCGCCTCGCGGTGGCGCGCGCCATGGGTTTCCCTGATGAAGCGACCTTCATGACGGTGCTCGACGAGCATCGCGAATTCGTCGCCGGTCAGTTCGATGAGATTTTCGCGGACAAGGCCAACGGCAGCGGACAGAAGGGCGCGGGGTCGGGCACGGGCGACTGCGAGTGCCCGCCGGAACTGTGGAGCGAATGTCTGGCCGACGAAGCGCAGACGGGCGACCTCGGCAATCAGCTTACGCGTCTGGGCTTCAACGACGCCGAAGGTGCGCTCGACCGATTGCGCGCCGTGTGGACGTCCTCGCGCTACAAGGCGCTGGGCGAGATCAGCCGGCGTCGCTTCGACCAGCTCGTGCAGCGTGCCGTGGAAGGTGCGGCGGGCACCGGCGAGCCGGACGCTGTCCTCGGCCGCATGCTCGATCTGCTCTCGACCATCAGCCGTCGCAGTTCGTATCTCGCGCTGCTCACGGAGTATCCGCGCGCGCTGGAGCGCGTGGTCAAGGTGCTCGCCGGGTCACGCTGGGCGGCGGGTTATCTGATCAGCCATCCGCAACTGCTCGACGAACTGCTCGACGACGAAGCGCTTGCCGCGCCGTTCGACTGGCCGTCGTTCAAGACACAACTGCTGCTGAGCCTGAACGCGGCGGGGGCGGCGGGCAACGTCGAAGTGCAGATGGACATTCTGCGTCGCGCACACCACGCCGAAGTCTTCCGCATCCTGCTGCTCGATTTGCAGGGGACGTTGTCGGTGGAGGCCATCGGCGACCGTCTCTCGGAACTGGCGGACATCATCGTCGACGTGACGATCTCGACGGTCTGGCCGCACGTCGCGACGCGTCATCGCGAGGTGCCGCGCTTCTCAGTCATCGCCTACGGCAAGCTGGGCGGCAAGGAACTGGGCTACGCGTCGGACCTCGATCTGATCTTCCTTTACGACGATGACGACGACCGCGCACCGGACGCTTACGCCGCGCTCGCCCGTCGTTTCGTGACGTGGCTGACCACGCATACGGGCGCGGGCATGCTGTTCGATGTCGATCTGCGACTGCGCCCGAACGGCTTGTCCGGCCTGCTGGTCACGAACATCGAGAGTTTCCGTCAGTACCAGTTCCGCGAAGGCAATGCCAACACGGCGTGGGTCTGGGAGCATCAGGCGCTCACGCGCGCGCGTTTCTGCGCGGGCGACGAGACCATCGGCGCGACGTTCGAGAACATTCGTGCGCAGGTGCTGGCCACGCCGCGTGAGGCGTCGGCGCTGGCGCAGGAGATCGTGGCGATGCGCCGCAAGGTGCTCGAAGGGCATCCGAACGGGACGAAGTTGTTCGATCTGAAGCACGACCGGGGCGGCATGGTGGATATCGAATTCACCGTGCAGTATCTGGTGCTGCTGCACTCGGGCGCGCATCCGGCGCTGCTGCGTAACGCGGGCAACATCGCCTTGCTGCGCGAGGCGGCGCAACTGGGACTGATCGATACCAAGCTCGCGGAAGACGCGGCGGCGGCGTATCGGTTGTATCGCAAACGTCAACACAAGTTGCGGCTGGACGGGGTGGAGGCGGCACGCGTGCCGGGCGCGGACGTCGAGGCAGAACGTCAGGCCGTGATGGCGCTATGGGATTCTGTGTTCGCAGACGCGGGGCCGGTTTGACTGTCTGACGCTTGGGCGGCGCTTGAACGCACAGGCTTGAAAAGCAACGGGCGGCCGATGATGGGCCGCCCGTTGTTTATTGAGGAATGTCGATGTTCTCGACGCCGCTCAGAGTGCCAACATCTCCCGCGCGTGCTTGCGCGTGGTCGCCGTAATCTCCACGCCGCCCAGCATCCGCGCGATCTCCTCGACGCGTTCGGTGCGACCCAGCGGCTCGATCTCGCTCATCGTCGTATCGCCGTCGCTGCGTTTGCTCACTCGCAGATGCTGATGGCCGAGAGCGGCGACCTGCGGCAGGTGGGTCACGCACAGCACCTGACGTCCCTGACCTAATTCGCGAAGCAGGCGACCGACTACTTCGGCCACCGCGCCGCCAATCCCGGAATCGACTTCGTCGAAGATCAGCGTCGGCGTGAGACTCGCGCTGCTGGCGATCACCTGCAACGCGAGGCTGATGCGTGCGAGTTCGCCGCCCGAGGCAACTTTGGCGAGCGGACGCGTCGGCACGCCGGGGTGTCCGGCAACGAGAAATTCGACCGTCTCCAGCCCGAACGACTGCGGCTCGGGCGTTGCCGTGAGTGCGACTTCGAAGCGTCCGCCGGGCATCGAGAGGTCTTGCATCGCTCGGGTGACTTCGCGTGAGAGCGAGGCCGCCGCTTTGGCGCGGGCCTTTGACAAGTCCTTCGCCAGCTTGAGAAATTCGGCCTGCGCGGCGTCGGCTGCGGCCTGCATGGCCGCCGTGTCGGCCGATGCCGTCAATTCTTCCAGTTGCGCGCGACGCTCTGCCAGCTCGGCGGGCAATTGCTCGGGTGTCACACGGAATCTGCGCGCGGCTGAATGCAGGGCGTCGAGTCGTTGCTCGACAACCGCCAGACGCTCCGGATCGAGATCGATGCGTTGCGCGTAATGGGTGAGTGAATGGACCGCTTCGCGAAGCTGAATCTCGGCAGGCTCCAGCGCAGCGAGCGTGTCGGCCAGCCCGGCGTCGATCTCCGCGAGTTCGCGGATCTGATGCACGACATGACCAAGCGAGGGGACGATGGCACCGTCGGCTTCGGCGAGCGCGTCGAGCGCGCCTTGCACGCCGTTGATGAGACTCGCTGCGTGAGAGAGCCTGCGATGCTCGGCGCTCACGTCGTCCCATTCGCCTTCCTGCGGACCCAGCTTGTCGAGTTCGGACGTCTGCCATTCGAGACGCTCGCGCTCCAGTTGCAGTTCGCGGTCGCGCCCATGCGCCTCCTCGCAGCGCTTGACGAGACGTCGCCACTCCTTGTGAGCGGCGGCGGTATCGGCGGCGAGGGTGGTCGCGCCTGCGTGCGAGTCGAGCAGGCGGCGTTGCGCGTCGGGGCGCAGCAACTGCTGGTGCGCGTGCTGGCCGTGAATGTCGACGAGCATTTCACCGAGTTCGCGCATTTGCGTGAGCGTGGCGGGGGTGCCGTTGATGAAAGCGCGCGAGCGACCGCCGGCGTCGAGTACACGGCGCAGCAGCACACCGCCGTGTTCTTCGAGCGTGAGCGCCTGCGCTTGCAGCCAGGCTTCGAGATCGGGGCGCGCTTCGGCGTCGGCGGCGAATTCAGCGGTGATGTCGGCGCGCGTTTGCCCGTTGCGCACCATGCTGGTGTCGCCGCGCTCGCCCATCGCGAGCGCCAGCGCATCGATCAGAATCGATTTGCCCGCGCCGGTCTCCCCCGAAAACACGGTGAAGCCGGCGGAGAATTCCAGATCGAGACGATCGACGATCACGAAATCGCGAATCGAGAGACTGCGTAGCATGGGATGTCGGGTGAGGCGTGGAGTCAGTTCTGCGGCGTATCTTCGTCGGAGATATGCTCGTTCCAGTGCAGCTTGCGGCGCAGCGTCGCGTAGTAGTTGTAGCCGACCGGATGCAGAAACGTCACCTGATGCTGGGAGCGGCCGACCAGAATCTGGTCGCCCTGGCGCAATTCGGCAAACGATTGCATATCGAAATTGGCGCCGACTTCGCGACCGCCGGTAATCGTGATGACGATGTCGCTCGAATCCGGCAGCACGATCGGACGGTTCGACAACGCATGCGGTGCGATCGGCACGAGCACCACGCCGCCGAGGCGCGGATGCAGGATCGGGCCGCTCGCCGACAACGCGTAGGCCGTCGAACCGGTGGGCGTAGCGACGATCAGGCCGTCGGAGCGCTGCTTGTACATGAAGCGGCCGTCGACGTCCACGCGCAGCTCCACCATCCCCGAGATCCCCGAGCGGTTCACGACCACGTCGTTGAACGCCAGCGTCTCGAAGAGCGTCTGGCCGTCGCGTTCGATGCGGGCGGCCAGAAGAGTGCGTTGTTCGGCTTCGAAATGCCCTTCGAGCATGGCGGGCACGACCTGACGCATCTCGTCGAGCGGAATGTCGGTGATGAACCCGACGCGGCCGTGGTTCACGCCGATGAGCGGCACCTTCGATGCGGCCAGTTGGCGGCCGACGCCGAGCATCGTGCCGTCGCCGCCGACGACGACGGCCACGTCGGCCTGCGTGCCGATTTCCTGGATGTCGAGGGTCCGGTATGGATCGGCACCTGCGCCGATGTTATGCGCGGTGTCACGCTCGAAGACGACATGATGCCCACGCTGGGCGATGCATGCCGCTAGCGTGAGCAATGGTTCGGCGACGCCGTCGGCATGGTACTTCCCGACGAGCGCCACGGTCTTGAAGGGGCTCCCAGTTTTCATGCCGCCATTACACCATAAGTCGATGACAGCAACCATCGCCAACGCACGGCCTGCAACGGTTCCTGTGGCCATGCAGAGCGAGGCCCGATTTAGGGGGAACAGGCCCCGCGTTTCGCGTTACAATTTTTGCCATGCTAGATCAACGTGCGCAAACGCTTCTCAAAACCCTGATCGAACGGTACATCGCAGATGGCCAGCCGGTCGGCTCGCGCACGCTCTCGCGGTTCTCGGGCCTCGACCTGTCTCCTGCGACGATCCGCAACGTGATGTCCGATCTCGAGGCGATGGGTTTCGTGGCCAGCCCGCATACGTCGGCCGGTCGCGTGCCGACGCCGCGCGCTTACCGTCTGTTCGTTGACACGATGCTCGCTGTGCGCCCGCTCGAAGAGGCCGTGCTCCAGCTTTCGACGCAGGTGCAGACGAGCCTGCAACCGGCCGGACCCCAACAGCTGGTGGCTTCCGCCGCACAGGTGCTCTCGCATCTGTCGCAATTCGCGGGCGTGGTGCTGACCCCGCGACGCAGCCAGACTTTCCGTCATATCGAATTCCTGCGTCTGTCCGACAAGCGCGTGCTGCTCATCATCGTCACGCCCGACGGCGACGTGCAGAACCGCATCATCCTGACGGAAAAGGATTATTCTCCGGCGCAACTGGTCGAAGCGGCAAACTACCTGAACGCCAACTTCGGCGGTCACAGTTTCGACGACGTGCGCACTTATTTGCGTGGCGAACTCGATGCTCTGCGCTCGGACATGAGCGCGCTGATGCAGGCCGCCGTGCAGGCGGGCAGCGACGCCATGGCCGACACCACGCGCGAGAGCGTACTGATCTCGGGCGAGCGCAACCTGCTGGGCGTGGAGGATCTGTCCTCGAACATGGAGCGTCTGCGCAAGCTGTTCGACGTGTTCGAGTCCAAGACCGGCCTGCTGCAACTGCTCGACGTGTCGAGCCGCGCGCAAGGGGTGCAGATCTTTATCGGCGGCGAGTCGAGTCTCGTGCCGATCGAGGAGATGACGGTTGTCACGGCCCCGTACGAAGTCGACGGCGAGGTCGTCGGTACGCTCGGCGTGATCGGGCCGACGCGCATGGCGTACGAGCGCGTCATCCCCATCGTCGACATCACCGCCAAGCTGCTCTCCAACGCGCTGAGTCATCACTGAGCGGTGCGCTGGCGCGTCCGCGCATTGGCCCATCCGTCGATTCGCCCATTCCCGGTTACAACCCCGTAGCATTCCTTTACACGCTGTCACACACGGCAGGCTTAGGCTTGAAGCGTCACTTGCGGCGAGGTCATCTGAAGTTGTCATCGGGCTCGCCGGAGGATTCGGACAGAGCAACAAGGTGGCTGAACGCCAACGCCTGCAAGCCGCGCACGGCATGCCCACCGAAAGGGCCCGGAGTGTTTATGAAATCCCTGATTTCCTGGCGGACGACGGTTCGCTCCCTTGGCGTCGGGCTGGCGCTGGGTCTGCTGGGCGCGGTGGGTGCGCCGGCGGTGGTGATGGCGCAGGCACAGGCGCAGAGCGCCGATCCGCCGGGGCGCGTGGCGCGTCTCTCCGAGTTCGACGGCACCGTCACCTACGCCCCCGCAGGCACGAGCGACTGGCGCTACGCGGACCGCAACCGTCCGCTCACGACGGGCGATGCCATCTGGGTCGACCGCAATAGCCGGGCCGAGATGCACGTGGGCGGCACGGCGGTGCGCATGGGCGCGTCGACCAGTCTGACGCTGTCAGCCGTCACCGACCAGAATGTGCAACTGAACGTAACGCAGGGCACCGTCGGTGTGCGCCTGCGCAGCTTCGATCCGAATCAACCATACGAGATCGATACGCCGAATCTGGCATTCGTGCCGCAACAGGCCGGTGAATATCGTGTGGATGTC
Organism: Pandoraea commovens; assembly: GCF_024704525.1. Classification (NCBI taxonomy): domain Bacteria; kingdom Pseudomonadati; phylum Pseudomonadota; class Betaproteobacteria; order Burkholderiales; family Burkholderiaceae; genus Pandoraea; species Pandoraea commovens. The sequence goes on along the minus strand of NZ_CP102780.1, from coordinate 4,783,413 downwards.
GATCCGAACGGGGTGACGACGGTGAGCGTCTCGCGCGGTGCGGGCACGGCGTACGGACAAGGGGCGTCGGTCCCGCTCCAGCAAGGTCAACGGGTCGCGTTCGTCGGTCAGAACCTGACGCAGCAGCAGACCGGCCCGCTCACGGCCGACGCTTTCGATCAATGGATGCGCGATCGCGACGCACGTGAAGACGCCTCCGTCTCCGCGCGTTACGTGCCGCGCGACATGACCGGCTTCGAGAGTCTGGACGACTACGGTTCGTGGCAGGAAACGCCGAGCTACGGCGCGGTGTGGGTGCCGTCCAACATGCCTTCGGGCTGGGCGCCTTACCGCACGGGGCATTGGGCCTGGGTCGACCCGTGGGGCTGGACTTGGGTCGACGATGCGCCGTGGGGCTTCGCGCCGTATCACTACGGGCGCTGGGCTTACGTGGATGCCCGCTGGTGCTGGGTGCCGGGGCCGGTGGCAGTGCGTCCGGTGTATGCGCCGGCGCTGGTCGGCTGGGTCAGCGGCAGCAGCGGCGGGAACCAGTGGGGTGTTTCGTTCGCCGCCGGGGGCGTGGGACTCGCGTGGTTTGCGCTTGGGCCCCATGACCCGTACCGTCCCGCGTATCACGCCAGTTCGTCGTACATCACGAACATCAATCGCTCGACGATCGTTCGTACGACCAATATCACCAACAACATCAACGTCAACAACATCTACGTGAACCGCAATGTGCGGGGCGCTGTGTCGACGATGCCCGCGCAGGCGTTCGTGCAGGGACGCCCCGTGGGTGCGCCGACGGCTCTGGCTGCACCGCGTGGTGCGCAGACGTGGCGCGTCGGCAATACGCCGGGTGTGGCCCCGGTGCAGCAAAGCGTGTTCGGCAACAGCCGTCCGGCAGCAGGTGCGCCGCCTGCGGGCGTGTTCAACCGGCAGGTGCTGGCGACGCGCGCGCCGGTCGCCCGTGGCATGCCGTCGCGTGAGCTGACGAGTCAGTTGCACGCCGTGCCGAACGCGGGTGGTGCGCCGCTGGTGTTCGGTCAGAACGGGCAGCAGGTGCGCAATCTCGGCGCGGGCGGTCCGAATGGTCCCAATGGCCCGAATGGCCAGCCACGCATCGCCCCCCGTGTGACGGTCGTCAGCACGCACGGGCCGGTCGGTGCGCCGATTGGGGCGAACGGTGCGATGCCTGCGCTGGGCGCGACCGGTGCCGTCGGGGCGACGGCGGGCCATGGAGGCTTGCCTGCAACCGGTGCCGTGCCGCCGATGCACGGCGCGCCGGGAGTGCCCGGACAACCGGGCGTCCCGGGGGCACCGGGCCATGCGGGCGTACCGGGTCAGCCGGGCGTGCCCGGAACGCCCGGTGTTCCGAGCGAACCCGGCTATCCGGGGCACGGCGTTTATCAGAATCGTCCGGGGCAATCGGCGGTGCAATCCCAACCGACCGAGCGTCAGCCTGCGCCCTCGGGTGTTCCGCATCCGCCGGGCGTGAACGGTGCTGTTCAGGGGCAGGCGCAGCCGTCGGCACGCGGCGAAGCGCCGCAAGCCGTTCCGCAGCCGGGGCACGACGCCGCGCAGCGTGAGATGCAAATGCGCCGCCAATCACCACAAGCGCCGCAGTCACCTGCTGTCCAGCCGGAGGCGCGCGGCGGACAAGCGACGCCTGCGCCGCAACGTCAGCAACAGCAACCGGAGGCGGCTGAACCGGCCCGCCGTCCGCAGCAATGGCAGACGCAGCCGCGCCCGGAGCCGCAGCAGTTCCAGCAACCGAGGCCGCAACCGCAGGTGGAACGGGCGCAGCCGCGTCCCGAACCTCAGCCTCAACAACAAGCGCAACCGCAGCCGCGTCCGCAGCCTCAGCCGCAAGTCGAGCGTATGCCGCCGCGCCCGCAGCCGCCGGTGGAGCATGTGCAGCCCGCGCCGCGTCCGCAACCTCAGCAGGAACGTCCTCAGGCGCAGCCGCACCCGCAACCCACGCAGCGTGAGGGCAAGCCGGAAGGGGCGCGCGCGTCCGCACATGAGGAACATCCGAGTGCCGACCATCGGTCGTCTCACGACGACGAGCATCGGCACGGCTGATGGCGCGCTTGATGGCCCGTCTGCGCAGATGACCGTGATTCCCTCCGTCCGGCTGTGGACTGGCCGACGGAGGGGGCATTCCGGCAGTATCGACAGGCATGACAGACGCCGGATGGGCCGCGTGTTTGCGGTAAAGTACGTTCCATGCGCTTCGATCCCGAACCTATTTCGCATGGCCAGTCCGGCAAGACCGCCGTACTGCTGATTAACCTCGGTACGCCCGACGAGCCGCGTCCTGCGGCCGTACGCCGATACCTGCGCGAGTTCCTGTCGGACCCGCGCGTCGTGGAAATCCCGTCGCTGGTGTGGCAACCGTTGCTGCGGCTGGTGATTTTGCCCTTCCGCTCACGTCAGTCGGCGCAAAAGTATGCGACGGTCTGGACCCGTGACGGCTCGCCGCTCAAGGTCAACACCGAGCATCAGACGAACGCCCTACGCGCGCTGCTGCACGCGAACGACTATGACGTCGTGGTCGATTACGCGATGCGTTACGGCAATCCGTCGATTCCCGAGCGCATTCGTGCGTTGCGCCAGAACGGCGTCGAGCGGATTCTCGTCCTGCCGCTCTATCCGCAGTATTCGAGCAGCACCACCGCCACCGCGAGCGACGCCGTGTTCCGCGTGCTCGGCCGTCTGCGCAATCAGCCCGACGTGCGCACGGTGCGCGACTATCACGATCATCCCGCGTACATCGAGGCGCTGCGCCAGCAGGTCGAAGGCTATTGGCTGCAAAACGGCCGACCGGACTTTGCCGCCGGTGAACGTCTGCTGCTGAGCTTCCACGGTGTGCCGCGCCGCACGCTCGACCTCGGCGATCCGTATCACGATCAGTGCGTGAGGACGGCGCGCCTGCTCGCGGCCGCCCTCGGTCTGGACGAGACGACGTGCCGTCTCACGTTCCAGTCGCGCTTCGGCAAGGCCGAATGGCTCCAGCCGTACACCGCCCCGACGCTCGAAGAACTCGGTCGTGGCGGCACGCCGCGCGTCGACGTGTTCTGCCCGGGTTTCACGTCCGACTGTCTCGAGACGCTCGAAGAAATCAATATGGAAGGACGTCACGCTTACCTCTCGGCGGGCGGCAAGTCGTTCCACTTCATTCCCTGCTTGAACGGCGCGAGCGCCTGGATTACGGCGCTGGGCGAGATCGCAGCGCGTCATCTGCAAGGCTGGCCGGTGCTCTCGCCGCAGGGCGAGGCCGATGCCTCGGCGGCTGCAGTGGCGTCGACGCGTCAGCGTCAGGTGGCGGCCGTGGCGGCATTCGAAGAAGCCAGTGCGGCCGCTGCTGCCGCCGCGCAGGCGCAGATGCAGACCTCGTTGCCGTCTGAAGGCGCGCACGGAGAAGCGGGAGCACGGTCGTGACGGTCAAGGTAGACGATTCTCCTCACGCCGCTACGCGGATCGACAAATGGCTGTGGGCGGCGCGTTTCTTCAAGACGCGCTCGCTCGCCACGCAAGCGGTCGACCGTGGCCGCGTGCTGTGCAACGAAGCCCGCGTGAAACCGGCGCGCGACGTGCGTCCCGGCGATGTCGTGTCGGTCGACAACGGCAGTACGCGCTGGGAAGTGAGGGTCAAAGCGATTGCCGAGGTGCGCGGCTCCGCGCCGGTCGCGCAGTCGCTGTACGAAGAGACCGAAGCGAGCATTCAGGCGCGTGCCGACGAGAGCGAGCGCCGACGTCTGTTCCAGGAACCGGCGGCGCAGATGCACGGCCGTCCGACCAAGCGCGACCGCCGCCGTCTCGGTGGCGTTGGCGAGTAGGATCGTCCGCCCCGTCTCTCAAGCTTTTCAACGCCTGAATGAACGCCGCCGCTGGCAAATTGCGCAGCGGCGGGCAGGGGGGTGGAGCGTGAATCAGGTGTTCCGTCTCAGTCGACTCAGGCGATTCAAGCGACTCAGTCGGAACCGTCCGGGGAACGGCACCGCGCACGACCGCAAAGGATCATGCACCCCGGGGGCGATCAGCGTGTTGGGATTCCGGTAGTCGAATTCGACGAATGCCCCGTCAGGCCCGGCACTTCCACATAGTGATGCAGCACCGCCCGCACGCCACCATACTCGGTGTCGCGCCGGGTGACTGCGCCGGACAGGCAGATCGTAATCGTCACCATCGTCACCAACGCAAGGATGAAGACAACAGCCAGTGGCAGCTTCATGATGCGCTCCTTGAGAACACTTCACCGGACGGGGGGTGTCCGGTGAGCGGCCGGGTCCGTCGAATGGTTAATCGGATAGGCACATCCATTCGCCGGACCGTTATTCATGTTAGGTCGCAGCAACGGCCGATACAATAGAGGACTCGTAACGCGTGTAACCGGATATTTACCGGCACGCCGCGCGCACCGATGTGGCGCACAGAATGCCCGCCCGCTCTTGAAATCGGTGTGAACGCCCCTACTATCCAAAGGGATTTGAACCGGCGGCGCATCGTCGTGGTGCGCTGCAAGAACCTTTTGACGACTCAACTCATGACTGAACAGCAAAACACCCCCGACCAGCCGATTCCGTCCCAGGCCGAAGCGGCCCCGACCGACGCTGCGGGCGCGAACGACGCGCTGCCCTCGGTCGAGGCGCAACTTCAGGCGGCTCAGGCAGAAGCGGCGGCCATGCGCGACGAGGCGCTGCGCGCCCGCGCCGAGATGGAAAACATCCGCCGCCGTGCGGAAGAGGAAGTGTCGAAGGCGCGTAAGTTCGCCGTCGAAAGCTTTGCCGAGAACCTCCTGCCGGTCATCGACAGCCTCGAAGCGGCCGCTGCCGACAAGAGCGGCGATGTGGCCAAGCTGCAAGAAGGCGTGGCGCTGACGCTGCGTCAACTCGTGTCGGCGCTGGAGCGCAGCAAGGTGTCGGTCATCGACCCGGCCGGCGCGAAGTTCGATCCGCATCAGCATCAGGCTATCTCGATGGTGCCGGCCGAACAGGAGCCGAACACGGTCGTGGCCGTGCTGCAAAAGGGTTACCTGATTGCCGACCGTGTGCTGCGTCCGGCATTGGTGACGGTCGCCGCAGGCAAGTAATTCAAGGTCATCCGGCCACTGCGGGCGGCACAACACTTCCATCATGGAGAGGTTTGTCGCAGGCCATTGGCCCGAATGACCGGGCGCAGGCAACGACACCGAATGTGGCGGCGCTGCCGGTGCCAAGGCACCGATTCGAAGGCTTACCATCATGGCAGGCGATCTTACGGGCATGAAAGGGGTGGACGGCACGGCGTTCGAGGCGTTCTCGATGCAGGCGCTGACGGCCGCGACGTTCGACGAAGGGCTGAGCACGGCGGGGGACGACCTCGCCGTGGTGTTCTTCTGGGGCGTCGATTGTTTCAACTGTGAAGTCGCCAAGAAGACCATGCTCGCGCAGCGCGAGGCCATCGAAGCCCTTGGGCTGCGCTGGTTTCACGCCAACGTGTACGCGGATATGGCGCTGGGCCGCCGTTTCGCGCTGCATGGGGTGCCAACGTTTTTCTTCTTCCATGCGGGGAAGAAGCTGGGCCGGGCGACCGGCTGGCAGGGCCTGCCCCAGTTCCGGCTGGCGGTGGCCGCCGCACGCGAGAAAATCGCGGCGGCGGGGGGCAAAACCGGGCTGCAAGAAGGGTCTTGAAATGTTCCCGGCTGCACCCATATCCCGTGCAGATCAATGAATTGAATGGGCGACACGCCCGACGGAAAGACGCAAAGGACGCTAGGAGAAATTTAAATGGGCAAAATCATCGGTATCGACTTGGGCACCACGAACTCGTGCGTGGCCGTCATGGAAGGGAATCAGGTCAAGATCATCGAAAACGCGGAAGGTGCTCGCACCACGCCGTCGATCATCGCCTACATGGACGATGGCGAGATCCTGGTCGGTGCGCCGGCTAAGCGCCAGGCCGTGACCAACCCGAAGAACACGCTGTACGCCGTCAAGCGCCTGATCGGCCGCCGCTTCGAAGAAAAAGAAGTGCAGAAGGACATCGCGCTGATGCCCTACAAGATCGTCAAGGCCGACAACGGCGACGCCTGGGTTGAGGCACGCAACGAAAAGCTGGCCCCGCCGCAGATTTCCGCCGAAGTGCTGCGCAAGATGAAGAAGACCGCCGAGGACTACCTGGGCGAGCCGGTCACGGAAGCCGTGATCACGGTGCCGGCCTACTTCAACGACAGCCAGCGCCAGGCCACGAAGGACGCAGGCCGCATCGCCGGTCTGGAAGTCAAGCGCATCATCAACGAGCCGACCGCTGCCGCACTGGCTTTCGGTCTGGACAAGAAGGAAGGCGGCGACCGCAAGATCGCGGTGTATGACCTGGGTGGCGGCACGTTCGACATCTCGATCATCGAAATCGCGGATGTGGACGGCGAACACCAGTTCGAAGTGCTGTCGACCAACGGCGATACGTTCCTGGGCGGCGAAGACTTCGACCAGCGCATCATCGACTACATCATCGGTGAGTTCAAGAAGGAACAAGGCGTCGATCTGTCGAAGGACGTGCTCGCGCTGCAACGCCTGAAGGAAGCCGCTGAAAAGGCCAAGATCGAACTGTCGTCGAGCCAGCAGACCGAAATCAACCTGCCGTACATCACGGCCGACGCCTCGGGTCCGAAGCACTTGAACCTGAAGATCACGCGCGCCAAGCTCGAAGCGCTGGTCGAAGAGCTGATCACGCGCACGATCGAACCGTGCCGCACGGCGATCAAGGATGCCGGCGTCAAGGTCAGCGACATCGACGACGTGATTCTGGTCGGCGGTATGACGCGTATGCCGAAGGTGCAGGAGAAGGTGAAGGAGTTCTTCGGCAAGGACCCGCGCAAGGACGTGAACCCGGACGAAGCCGTGGCCGCAGGTGCCTCGATTCAGGGCTCGGTGCTGTCGGGCGACCGTAAGGACGTGCTGCTGCTCGACGTCACCCCGCTCTCGCTCGGTATCGAAACGCTGGGCGGCGTGATGACGAAGATGATCACGAAGAACACCACGATCCCGACGAAGCACTCGCAAGTGTTCTCGACGGCGGACGACAACCAGCCGGCCGTGACGATCAAGGTGTATCAGGGTGAGCGCGAGATGGCCGCCGGCAACAAGTCGCTGGGCGAGTTCAACCTCGAAGGCATTCCGCCGGCAGCACGCGGCACGCCGCAGATCGAAGTGACCTTCGACATCGACGCCAACGGCATTCTGCACGTCGGCGCGAAGGACAAGGCAACCGGCAAGGAAAACAAGATCGTCATCAAGGCGAACTCGGGCCTGTCGGACGCTGAGATCGAGCAAATGGTGAAGGATGCCGAGCTCAACGCCGAAGAAGACAAGAAGGCACGCGAGCTGGCCGACTCCCGTAACCAGGGCGACGCACTGGTGCACAGCACCCGCAAGGCGCTGACCGAGTACGGCGACAAGATCGAAGCTTCGGAGAAGGAAGCCATCGAATCGGCGATCACGGCACTGGAAGAATCGCTGCGCGGTTCGGACAAGGCCGACATCGATGCCAAGGTCGAAGCGCTGGGTACGGCAAGCCAGAAGCTCGGCGAGAAGATGTATGCCGACATGCAGGCGCAAGCCGGTGCTGCGGGTGCCGCAGGTGCCGAGCAGGGCAAGCCGCATGACGACAACGTCGTCGACGCCGAAGTGAAGGAAGTCAACGACAAGAAGTAAAGCGTGCATGGCGCGCGGCGCATCGAAAGGTGCGCCGCGTGTGGGCCGGGTATCGAGGTTCTCCGCAAGGGGAATGTCGACCCGGCTTTTTGCCTGATGGCGACATGCGCCAACATTGGAACGAGTTATGGCCAAACGTGATTACTACGAAGTCCTTGGCGTCGCCAAGAACGCCTCGGACGAAGAGATCAAGAAGGCGTATCGCAAGCTGGCGATGAAGTACCACCCGGACCGCAATCCGGACAGCAAGGACGCCGAAGACAAGTTCAAAGAGGTCAAAGAGGCCTACGAGATGCTCTCCGAGCCGGAGAAGCGCGCGGCGTACGACCAGTACGGTCACGCGGGCGTCGATCCGAGCATGGGCGGCTTCGGCGGTGCGGGCGGTCAGGGCTTCGGCGGCTTCGCAGACGCGTTCGGCGACATCTTCGGCGACATCTTCGGTCAGGGCGGCCCCGGTGGTCGTGGTGGCCGCGGCGGTCCGCAGGTGTATCGCGGTGCCGATCTGCGCTACAACATGGAGATCACGCTGGAGCAGGCCGCAAACGGCTTCGACACGCAGATTCGCGTGCCGAGCTGGGACGAATGCGAGATCTGCCACGGCAACGGCGCGAAGCCGGGCACGAAGCCCGAGACCTGCCCGACCTGTAACGGGGCGGGTTCGGTGCGCATGTCGCAGGGTTTCTTCAGCGTTCAGCAGACCTGCCCGAAGTGCCACGGCACGGGCTCGTACATTCCTGAGCCCTGCACCAACTGCCACGGCTCGGGCAAGATCAAGAAGACCAAGACGCTGGAGATCAAGATCCCGGCGGGTATCGAAGACGGCATGCGTATTCGTTCGTCCGGCAACGGCGAGCCGGGTGTGAATGGCGGGCCGGCGGGCGACCTGTATGTGGAGATCCACATCAAGGCGCACAACGTGTTCGAGCGCGACGGCGACGATCTGCATTGCCAGATGCCGATTTCGTTCGCGACGGCGGCGCTCGGCGGCGATATCGACGCACCGACGCTGCACGGCAAGGCCACCTTCGAAGTGCCCGAAGGCACGCAGACGGGCAAGACGTTCCGACTGCGCGGCAAGGGCATCAAGGGCCTGCGCGCGAGCTATCCGGGCGATCTGTACGTGCACGTGCAGGTGGAAACGCCTGTCAAGCTCAACGATGCGCAAAAGCAGATGCTGCGCGACTTCGATGCTTCGCTGAAGGAAGGCGGTGCACGCCACAGCCCGCAGTCGAAGGGCTGGTTTGACCGCGTCAAGCAGTTCTTCGAGTAATTCCATGCAAAGTGAAGCGCCCCTGGCCGCGTTCGCGCTGTTGGACGACAGTGCGGATCCGGCCGGTGGGGCGCGTCTGTACACCGGGCTCGTACGCGAGGTAACTTGCGACGAGCCCGCTGTGCTTTCCGACGCGCTCCGCGAAGTGGAAGACGCCACGCGTCACGGCCTGCACGCCGTGCTGCTGGCCGATTACGAATTCGGTGTGCGCCTCGGTGGCGTGCATACGGTCGCGACGCGTCGTGCGCCGGGCCAGTTCCGCGCCATGCTGTTCTCCGGGATGCAGCGGCTCGACGCCGCGCAGACGCAGGCGTGGCTGGCGCGTCAGGAGTGGGTGGACGCCGGAGGCGATGCCGACGCGTGGCAGGACACCGGTGAACGTGTGACCGCCGCCCCCGCCGTTGCAGGCATCGGCGCATTGCAGAGCGACGTAAGCGATGCGGCCTTTGACGACGCCATCGCCCGTATTCACGAATGGCTCGCACAAGGCGAGTGCTATCAGATCAACTACACGTACCGTCTGAATTTCGATGCGTTCGGCTCGCCAGTCGCGTTGTATCGCCGCCTGCGCGCGCGTCAGCCGGTGCCGTACGGCGCACTCGTGATGCTGCCCGGCGCACGAGGCGTTGCCGGTCGCGCGATTCTTTCGTTGTCGCCTGAGTTGTTCCTGCGTCATTCGCGCGGTCAGGTGGAGGCACGTCCGATGAAGGGAACGGCGCCCGCGTGCGGCGATGCCACTATTGACGCACAGCGCAGTGCAGCCCTCGCCGCCGACGAGAAGAACCGCGCCGAGAACCTGATGATCGTGGACTTGCTGCGCAACGATCTCGGACGTCTCGCGACATCCGGCTCGGTCAAAGTGCCGAAGCTGTTTGAGGTGACGCGCTTCGCCAGCGTCCTGCAAATGACGTCGACCGTCACCGCAACGTTGCCGGACACGACCTCGATGGCCGACGTGCTGCGCGCCTTGTTCCCTTGCGGTTCGATCACGGGCGCCCCGAAACATCGGACGATGCAGTTGATCGGTGCGCTGGAAACGTCGCCGCGCGGTCTATACACCGGGGCCATCGGCTGGCTCGACGCGCGCAGTGACGATCCGCTGGCGCTGGGCGACTTCTGCATGTCGGTTGCGATCCGCACGCTCGAACTCGACGCGCCGGGCGCGAGCGGCCTGCGTCGCGGACGCCTGGGCGTCGGCGCGGGGATCGTGCTGGACAGTAAAGCAGATGAAGAACGTGACGAGTGCCGCCTGAAGGCGCGCTTCCTGAGCGCACTCGATCCGGGCTTTGAACTCTTCGAGACGATGCAGGCGACCCGTGCCTCCGGCGTCCCCCATCTCGCACGGCATCTGTCGCGCTTGCAGAAGTCGGCGCAGTACTTCGGCTTCACGTTTGACGAGGCGACGTTGCGCGAACAAATCGACGCGGTGGTCGCAACGCTGAGTGAAGACGATATCCATCGCGTACGCCTCGCGTTGTCTCACAACGGCACGGCGACGATCACGCATGATGTGCTCACACCGCTGCACGGCGACAGGGTGAAGGTGCTGTTGGCCGATGCCTCTCAAACGACGCGCGCGGACGATCTGTTTCTGCGCCACAAGACCACTGTGCGCGCGCGTTACGACGCCGCCTGGAAAGCGGCCGAAGCGCGAGGCGCGTTTGACGTGTTGTTCTTCAACGACCGGGGCGAATTGACGGAAGGCGGGCGCAGCACGGTGTTCGTCAGACTTAACGGCATCTGGATGACGCCACCGTTGTCTTCCGGCGTGCTGCCCGGGGTGATGCGCAGCGTGCTACTGGACGACCCGTCGTGGGCCGCCGTCGAGGCGGTCATCACGCGCGACGACTTACTCACCGCGCAGGCCATCGTCGTGTGCAATGCGCTGCGAGGCGCACTACCGGCGACGATCGCGGCCACGACCGCCACCTGACACAGCGGCGCGCCAATACCCTCGACGCGCCGCTATCCTTCACTTCCTTCAGCTTCCCTGACGCGCTGCCATCTGCGGCACGAACAGGTCGCTCCATTTCGCCGGACGCGTCTTGATCGTGCCCGCGCGACTCATGAATTCGACGTACTGCATCAGCCCGTTCGGCGTCGTCGTGAATTGCAGACCGGGGTCGGCCAGCATCTGCTCGATCTCCGCTTGCGGCAGGTTGATCTTGGACACGCGAAGGAACGTCTGCGCCGCGCCCACGTGGTCCTTGGCGATGTACGCCGCGGCCTCTTCCTGCGCCGCCAGAATGGCCTGCACCAGCTTCGGATTCTGGACGGTGAACTGCTTGGGCGCGAATACGACGTCGATGGTGATGTTACCCAGCACGTCCGTCGAATTCAGCACGCGCTTGATGCGCGGATCTTTCAGTTCCTGATACGAGAACGGCGGCGAAGTGAAGTGCGCCGTGATTTCCGTCTTGCCCGAGAGCAGCGCGCTCACAGCTTCCGGATGGCTCAGGCTGACCGTTTGCGGATCGAGCTTTGCGTAGTTCTCGATGCCGAACGTCTTGGCCACGGCCATTTGCAGCAGCACGGCAGACAGCGACGTCTTGATACCCGGAATCGCGATCTTGTCCTTCGACGTGAAGTCCTTGAGCGACTTGATGTTCGGATTGTTCGTATTGAGCCAGAGCGGACCCGTCGACAGCGCGGACAGACCAATCACCTCCGAGCGGGGAATGCCGTGCGCCTTCGACCAGAGCGTGACGAAACCCGGCGCGCCCGTACCCGCAACGTCGAGGTTGCCCGCGAGCATCGCGTCGTTGATGACGTTGCCGCCGTCGAGAATGGTCCAGGTCGTCTTCACATCGCCCAGCCCCAGCGCCTTCGCGTGCTTCTCCACGAGATGCTGATCGCGCATGACCATGAGCGGCAGATACAGAATGCCGTAGCCATGCGACAGGCGGACGGTGCTCGCTTCGGCGTGCGCCACGTTGCCGAGCGTTGACAGGGCGGTGGTCGCGGCGAGTGTGAGTGCGCTTGCCCAGCGGGTGAAATTGCGTCGGTTCATGATGTTGTCTCCGTGTTGTTCGAATTATTCATGCCCATGAAAAAGGGCGTCAATCGGAGCAGGCCGAAAATCCGGTCCGCTCCGAGTGTCAGTGCTGCATACCCCAGCGGTGCAACGTGCGCTTCTCGATGCGGGCGAACAGCAGGTTCTCGACAGCCAGCCCGATCAGGATCACGAAGAACAGCCCGGCGAAGACGTTGGCCGTCTCCAGCGAATTGCGGTTCTCGAAGATGTACCAGCCCAGGCCACCCGAACCGGACGACACGCCGAACACGAGTTCGGCAGCGATCAGCGTGCGCCATGCGAACGCCCAGCCCACCTTCAGGCCCGTGAGAATGCTCGGGAACGCCGCCGGGATCAGCACGTGCTGCACCAGCGCGAAGCGCTTAAGACCGTAGTTCTGGCCAACCATGCGTAGCGTTTTCGACACGCCCCGGAACCCGCTGTGCGTGTTGAGCGCCACGGCCCACAGCACCGAGTGCACGAGCACGAAGATCACGCTGCCGTTGCCCAGTCCGAACCAGATCAGTGCCAGCGGCAGCAAGGCGATGGCTGGCAGCGGGTTGAACATCGCGGTGAGCGTCTCCAGCAGATCGTTGCCGATCTTCGAACTGATGGCGACCGTCGTCAGTACCGCAGCGAGTGCGATCCCGATGCCGTAGCCGATAAGCAGCGTCTTGAGCGAAACCACGGCGCGCAGCAGCAACACGCCGCTCGTCAGACCGCTTGCGAACGCGGCGACCGTATCGGTGAAGCTCGGGAACAGCAGGGCGTTGTCGAGCCAGCGTCCGTAGATTTCCCAGATGATGGCCAGCACACACAGAATCACAGTCTTGCGCAGCCAGCTCAGTCGATAAAGGGTCTCGAAGGTGGAGAGCGGGCGCTGGATCGACGACAGTTCGGCCTGCACCGGTTCGAGCACGAACTCCGGACGGTAGACGGGTTCGATCGGGGCAGGGGATGCCGACGTGGCGGATTGCGAAGGGATTGCATTCATGGCCGTCATCCTCAGTGGGTCGCGAACAGCAGTTGATCGATGCGGGTCTCAAGCTCGCTCTGATGCGCCGTGCCGAGTTGTTCGGGGGCGATGCTGTTGAGTTCTGCCTTGACCTGACCCGGATGCGGCGAGAGCAGCAAAATGCGTGTGCCGATGCGGATCGCTTCGTCGATGCCGTGCGTGACGAACAGCACGGTGAAGCGCGTGTCGTCCCACAGGCGCAGCAGTTCGTCCTGCATCTTGCGGCGGGTGAGGGCGTCGAGCGCGGCGAACGGCTCGTCCATGAGCAGGACGTCCGGCTCCATTGCCATGCCGCGTGCAATGGACACGCGCTGCTTCATGCCGCCGGAGAGTGTGTGCGGATAACTGTCGATAAACTTCGCCAGACCGACTTTCTCGATGTAGTGGGCGGCGCGCTCAGCGGCGTCGCGTCCCTTGAGGCGTCCGCTGGCCGTGAGCGCAAACTCCACGTTCTGACGCACGGTTTTCCACGGCAGGAGTTGGTCGAACTCCTGGAACACCATCATGCGGTCCGGGCCGGGTTCGGTGATCGTGCGGCCTTTGAGGCGGATTTCGCCGTGAACCGGCGGCAGATAACCGCCGATGGCCTTGAGCAACGTCGATTTGCCGCAGCCCGACGGGCCGAGCAGCACGAAGCGGTCGCCCGGGTAGACGTTGAAGCTCACTTGCTGGGCGGCGGTGACGAGATAGTCGTCGGTCTTGTATTGCAGCGTGACGGCGTCGATTTCGAGCAATGGCGGCACTGCGGGCGAAGTCGTCCCCGCAGCGCCCGTATGGGGGGCGTTGTGCATTGCGTGTCTCCTGAAGAATGCGATAGTGCTTTTTTGTAGTCGGCTCGATACTAAGTAGCGAAGCTGTAGCGAACCTGACATCGGGCCGCGCCACGGCCCGAATTCAGGGGAAACACTGAGGTGGCTCACTGGGATTTCCGAGACAATCGCGCTCAGAAGACGAAAGCCTCAGGAAGATTAGGAGACGAGAAGACCATGCGCATCATGCTGGTGGAAGACACCGCCGATGTCGCCGAAGCGATCGCCACGCAATTGCGCAGGCTCGGCCACGCGCTCGATTGCGAGACCGACGGGGCGGTTGCCGCCGGCCGCATCGGCGACGACTACGACCTGCTGATCCTCGACGTCATGCTGCCGCATGTCGACGGATTCGAGTTGCTCAAACGCGTGCGCGAGCGCGGCCTGTCCACGCGCGTGCTGATGCTCACCGCGTGTGCCGAGATCGAGGAGCGCGTGCGTGCGCTCGATCTCGGCGCGGACGATTACCTCACCAAGCCCTTCGATTTCCGCGAGCTCGAAGCGCGTGTGCGTGCGTTGATGCGCCGCACCGGGCAGGACGCGACCAATCGTCTGACCTGCGCCAATCTGACGCTCGATCGCAAGAGTCGTGGCGTCGAAGTGGACGGCCAGCCCATCGAACTCACGCGCCGTGAAGTCACGCTGCTGGAAATTCTCGCCGGACGCCCGGGGCGTATTTTCGGCAAAGACGAATTGATGGATCGTTTGTACGGCGACGAGCCCGCGCCGAATGCGAACGCCATCGAACAATACGTCGCCCGTCTGCGCAAGAAGCTGGCCAGCGCGCAATTCCAGATTCGCACGCTGCGCGGGCTGGGCTACCAACTCGTCCTGTCATGATCGTCCCCGGTCGCTCTCTTTACCTGCGTCTGGTGATCCGCATGGGTGCGGTGCTGGCGTTCGCCGTCGTTGCGGTGCTGCTGGGCATCTGGTTTTCGACGCGCGCCGCCGTCGACCGGGCCTACGACCGCTGGTTGCTCGGCAGTGCCTTGCAGGTGGCGGAGAACACCTGGTACCAGAACGGTGAAGTGAACGTCGATGTACCGCTTGCGGCCTTTTCCGCGCTCGCTCCCGGCGATCAGATCTTCTACACCGTGCTCGATCCGAACGGCCGGTCCGTGGCGGGTGATTCGGAGTTCCGTCCGCCGATTCCGTGGGACAAGCTGGCTGACGGTCCTCTCGTGGTCGACGGCACGTATCAGGAGATGCCGATCCGCATCGCCATCGTGGGACGGCGCATGCCGGTGACGTCGCCCCATCCGTGGGCGGTGGTCGCGCTGGCACACACGCAGAATGCGCGCGAACGCTTCACACGCGGGTTGGCCGACAACACGTTGCTCATCACGATTGCGACCGGTGTGCTGACGATGCTCGCCGCGTTGTGGACGCTACGTCAGGCGCTCGCACCGCTCAAGCAAATCGAAGCGGCGATACGCGCGCGGGATCCGAACGACCTTGCGCCCCTTGCCGTGACGGTGCCTGCGGAAACGCTGGCGCTCGTGGGTGCGATCAACGACTTCATGCAGCGGCTCGCGACGTCGCGAGCGTTGATGCGTCGCGTGATCGGCGACGCGGCCCATCAACTGCGAACGCCGGTGACTGCGCTTACGGCGCAAGCGGAAATGCTGACGCAGACGCAGGACGAGGCGGCGCGTCAGACGCACATCGCCCGCATTCAGAAGCAGGCGCGCGGACTGGGTGGGCTGATCCATCAACTGATCAATCACGCGATGGTGCAGCATCGGGCGGAGAGCGTCGCGCCGATCCCCGTCGATCTGAACGAACTGTTGCAGACGGCGATGCGCGAGACGTTGTCGTACGCCACGCGCGATATCGACGTTGCGCTGCATGCGCCGGAGGAGCCGTGCATGATCGTCGGCGACGAGTTGAGTCTGCGTGAGGCGATCAAGAACGTGCTGGTCAACGCGGTGGCTTACGGCGCACCGCATCGTCTTCATGTGGACGTGACGCGTGTCGGCGATCAGTGGCGCTTGCGATTTTTCGACGACGGGCCGGGCATCCCGGAGCAGGAGTGGCAACGCGTACGCACCCCCTTCTCATCGCGCGCGGACGGACGCGAAGGCGCAAGCCTGGGCCTGGCGATGGTCGCGGAGGTCGTGCATGCCCACGGAGGACATATGAGCTTCGAGCGTGTGGATGGCGAGGGCTTTGCCGTCATCCTGACGTTGCCGGTCGCGGCATAAAAAAAGCGGCTCATCGCTGAACCGCTTTTTTCTCGTCCTCGCGGACGTTGCCTGCATCCGATCTCAGAAGCTATGTTCCAACGTCGGGAACGTGCTGTGCTTCACCGCCTGCACGTAAGCTTCAATCGCCGCCGCAATGCTCGGCTGGCCGTCCATGAAGTTCTTCGAGAACTTCGGCGACTTGCCGGGGAACACGCCGAGCATGTCCTGAAGCACCAGCACCTGACCATCGCAGTCGACACCCGCACCGATACCGATGGTCGGCATCGTCGGCAGTTCCGGCGTCACACGCGTGGCAAGCGCGGCGGGAATCGCTTCGAGCACCACGAGTTGAGCACCGGCCGCTTGCAACGCGCGTGCGTCTTCAAGCAGTTGCACCTGCGCCGCGTCTTCACGACCCTGCACCTTGAAGCCGCCGAACGCGTGCACCGATTGCGGCGTCAGACCCAGGTGGGCGCACACCGGAATACTGCGCTCGACCAGAAAGCGCACCGTCTCGGCAAGCCACGCGCCGCCTTCGATCTTCACCATCTGCGCACCCGCTTGCATGACGGCGACGGCGCTCTGATACGCCTGCTCCTTCGTACCGAACGTGCCGAAGGGCAGATCGGCCAGCACGAGCGCCTTCTCAACACTACGTGCCACACATTCGGTGTGATAGCAGATGTCGCGCAGCGTGACGGGCAGCGTCGTGCGCTGGCCTTGAATCACATTGCCCAGCGAGTCGCCGATCAGAATGGCGTCGACGCCCACGCGGTCCAGCAGCGCGGCGAAGCTTGCGTCATAAGCGGTGAGCATGGCGATCTTCTCGCCACGTGCGCGCATCTGGGCAAGTCCGGGAACGGTCACGGCCTTGCGGTTGGATTCTTGCAGATAACTCATGTCAGCCTCGGTTCAGGAGGGTTCGCGGGCAGCACAGATGCGACGGGTGCGCTATGAGCGCAGCGGAAGGCGGAGCTTCAGAGGTCAGCGTTCAGAGGCGAGCGCCCTTGACGAAGACTTCCTTGCGCCCGCGCATCTGATCGATGCGTTCGACCAGCAGGGCGAAGTCGCTGTCGTCGTGCGCCGGATCGAATTGTTCTGTGTCGACTGTCAACACCGGCGCAGCGGCGTAATGATAGAAGAATTCGCCGTAGATGTCGCACAGCGCGCGCAGATAGGTGTCCGGAATCTGCTGTTCCATCGGAATCGCACGCTTCTGGATGCGAGAGAACAGCGTTTCGGGACTGGCTTGCAGATGAATCACGAGGTCTGGCGCACGGTGCGGACGCTCGATATGCGCAACAAGCTTGCGGTACAGCTCAAGCTCGTCGGCAGACAGCGTAAGACGCGCGAACAGACCGTCCTTCTCCGGCAGGAAGTCGGTGAAGATCGGCTTGCCGTCGATTTCACGACGAGCAATTTCCGTCGCTTCATCGACACGCTGCAAACAGAACGACAACTGCGCGGGCAACGCATAACGCGCGCTGTCGCGATAGAAACGTTCGAGAAAGGGATTGAGCACCGGTTGTTCGAGCATCAGATCCGCACCGGCTGCGTCGGTCAGACGCTGCGCGAGCGACGTCTTGCCAACGCCGATCGGACCCTCGACGGCGAGATAGCGAAATCGCCCGAGTACAGGCGATCTCATGACGTGCAAACCCGCTTGGTCGGGCAGCAGCCCTGAGCAACGCGTTCGATGCGTTGATCGGCAACGTCGGGCAACAGGGCGCTGACGCGTCCCACGCCGGGAATGTCGAGTTCGGGGGCGATATCCGCGAGCGGATGCAGCACAAAGGCACGCAACGCGAGACGCGGATGCGGCACGATCAGATCGGGCTCAGTGATGCGTTCGTCGCCGTAGACCAGCAGATCGAGATCGAGCGTGCGCGGCGCATTCTTGTATGGCCGCTCACGTCCGAAATGCAATTCGATCTTCAAGCACAGGGCGAGTAGCTGGCGGGCGCTCAGACTCGTCTCGACGGCGACAGCGCAGTTGAGATAGTCGTCGCCGCTCGACTCGATGGGGGCGGTGCGATACAGGTCGGATTTGCCGATGATCGTGACGCCGATCTGCTGCGCCAGGCAGACGATGGCGTCCTTAATCGCTTGGCGGGCGTCGCCGAGATTCGCGCCGAGCCCGATATAGGCAACAGTCATTAAGCACCTTCGGAACCATGCTGTCGCGATGATACCCGCTTGCCATGATTCTCGCTGGTAGCGTTCTCACTACCGCCGCCGCCCTCATTGCCTCCGCCTTCACCACCTTCACCGCCACGTCCGCCCGAGGGCTTGCGACGACGACGGCGACGCTTCGCAGCAGGCGTCGATCCCGACGATCCGCTGCCTTGCGACAGCAGTTCGTCGCGCTTGACCGAGTCGCCTTCGAGGAAGTCCGTCCACCATTGACCAGCTTCGGCCGGGACTTCACCCGACTCGCAACGCAGCAACAGGAAGTCGTAACCGGCACGCAGGCGCGGATGTTCGAGCAGACGCAACGGCGTACGGCCGACGCGCTTGTCCAGACGCACCTGCAAGCCCCATATTTCCTTCATGTCGGCGACGAAACGGCGCTGGATGGCCAGCTTGCCGGTTTGTGCCTCGAGCACGTCGTCCATCGCGAGATGCAGCGCCGGAATCGGATATTCGCCAGCGCTCTGATAGGCCTGCCACTTCTCCAGTACCAGATGCCAGAGCAGCGCCGCGAACAGGAAGCCCGGCGACACCGGCTTGCCCGCACGAATGCGTGCGTCGGTATTGGCGAGTGCGAGCGTGACGAATTTCTCGCCGAGCGGCTGCTCCAGCACCACGTCGAGCAACGGCAGCAGACCGTGATGCAGACCTTGCGAGCGCAGTTGCTGCACACACGCCCAGGCGTGACCCGAGAGCAACAGCTTGAGCATTTCGTCGAACAGACGCGCCGCAGGCACGTTGTCGATCAGCGGCGCGAGTTGCGGAATCGGCTCGGCCGTCGCTGCGTCGATCTTGAAACCGAGCTTGGCCGCGAAGCGCACCACGCGCAGCATGCGCACCGGGTCTTCGCGATAACGCGTGGCCGGATCGCCGATCATGCGCAGCACGCGCTTCTGAATGTCTTCAAAGCCGCGGTGATAGTCGTGCACCGTCTGCGTCGCCGGATCGTAATACATGGCGTTGACGGTGAAATCGCGCCGGGCGGCGTCTTCGTCCTGCTCGCCCCACACGTTGTCGCGCAGCACGCGGCCCGATTCGTCGGTGACATGCGTCTTGCGATCGAGCTCGCCCTTTTTCGGACGACGCGCACCGATCTGCTCGCTATCGACTGCCTCGACCAACGCCCGGAACGTAGAGGTCTCGATGATCTCCTGTCCGAATTGCACGTGAACGATCTGGAAGCGGCGGCCGATGATGCGGGCGCGGCGGAACAGGCGCTGGACCTGCTCGGGCGTGGCGCTCGTGGCGACGTCGAAGTCCTTGGGGGCGATGCCGAGCAGCAGATCGCGCACCGCGCCGCCGACGACGAAGGCCTTGAACCCGGCTTGCTGCAACGTGTCGGTCACGCGCACGGCGTTCTTCGACAGCAGCGTCGGATCGATGCCGTGCACGGAAACGGGAATGACGACCGGCGTGCCGGGCGGCAGACTATTTACGCCGCCGTCGGTCTGGCCGTCTTTGCCGAGCAGCTTCTTGATGAATTTGCGGATCACTGGAACAACTCGAGAATGGGCCAGCGACGCGCCAGTGCGATTTCGCGCAGCGCCTCATCGGGGTTCGTTGCCACCGGATGGTTCACCTTCTCCATCAGGGGGACGTCGTTGGCGGAATCGCTATAGAAAAAGGCGTGGTTGAAGTCGCCCCAGGTCTTGCCGAGGCTGGCGAGCCACGCTTCGGTGCGGGTGATCTTGCCTTCGCGGAAGCTCGGCGTGCCCACGTACTCGCCGGTGTAGCGCGCGTTCGGGTCGTCGCCGACGGTCGCCGGTTCGGTACCGATCAGATGGTCGACGCCGAAGGCCTTTGCGATGGGGCGGGTGACGAACGTGTTCGTCGCCGTCACGATGGCGCACAGATCGCCCGCCTTGCGGTGCATGTCGAGCAGTTCGAGCGCTTCCGGACGCACGTGCGGCAGGATCGATTCTTCCATGTACTGCGCATGCCAGGCGTCGAGCTGGTCACGCGGATAGCGCGCGAGCGGGGCGAGGCAGAAACGCAGATAGGCCGGCATGTCGAGCCGACCTGCACGGTAGTCCTGATAGAAGGCTTCGTTGGCCTGCGCGTACGAGTCGCGCTCAACCGCGCCCTGGCGCACGAGGAAACGGCCCCATTCCTTGTCGCTGTCGGTCGGCAGCAGGGTGTGATCGAGATCGAAGAGAGCTAAATTGGTCATTGCGCGAATTTTACCTGAAGCGAAGGGCCGTCTAATGTCGTTCGGTGATTGAGGGGGCTGGCACCTGCGCGGAACGGGTCTCGATTGTTACCGAGAGGTACCTCATGTGATGTGTCCGGTAATGTCTCCGATCGGCCACCGCTCAGGGTTTGCCGTCCGGCGAGGCCGGGTCGGTATGGGTGAGCATCTGGCGTAGCAACGGCAGCGTGACCGCCCGCTTTTGCTCCATCGAAAACCGGTCGAGCCGGTCGAGCAAGGCCATCAGGCTCGACATATCGCGCTCGAAGTGCGTGAGCAGATAGGCCGGTACGTCGGCCGCCAACTGCAACCCACGCTCGCGTGCGGCGTTTTGCAGGGCCTGCTTCTTGCCGTCATCGTCCAATCCCACAATGTGAAATACGAGGCCCCAGCCGAGGCGGGTGCGCAGGTCTTCGCGCAGCGGCATGTCGACCGGCGGCTGTGAGCCGGCGGCCACGAACGCGCAGTGCGGACGGGCGCGGGTCTCGTTGAACAGATTGAAGGCGGCGATTTGTTGCGTGGGCGAGAGGTTGTCGCTGTCGTCCACGCAGTAGACCGTGCTGGCGTCGTCGAACGTGAAAGCGGCCAGCGGACTGTTGGGACGCAAATAACGCGCGCTCGGCCCCATGGCGTGGCACAGGGCCTCCATCAGATGGGTGCGGCCGGACCCGACAGCTCCCCAGAGGTAGATGCCGCGGTCGCGCGCCGTGCCCGACGAGAGTTCGGCGGGAAGGTCGGCAAGCGTCTGCGCCGCCTCGCGGTTGGGCCCGACAATAAAATTGTCGAACGTCGCGGGCGGCGGGGTGCCGAGGTCGAGATACAGTTGCTGAATCACGAACGAAGAAAGCCGGCTAAAGGCCGGCAGAGTACGGTTGTGCAGGGCACGCCGGGCATTCCTGGCGTCCGATATCCGGATTGCGTTCCGAAAGGACACGCGCATCGGGTAAAATCGCATTTTACCGAACCTTGATGCATTCCCGTCATGTCACACCCTAACGAAACTTCCGGCCTTTCCTATCGCGACGCTGGCGTCGACATCGAAGCGGGCGACGCATTGGTCGAAGCGATCAAGCCGTTTGCCAAGAAAACCCTGCGCGACGGCGTGCTGGGCGGCATTGGCGGCTTCGGCGCACTGTTCGAAGTGCCCAAGCGCTACAAGGAGCCGGTGCTCGTTTCGGGGACCGACGGCGTGGGCACCAAGCTCAAGCTGGCCTTCACGCTGAACAAACACGACACGGTCGGCCAGGATCTGGTTGCCATGAGCGTGAACGACATTCTGGTGCAGGGCGCCGAGCCGCTGTTCTTCCTCGACTACTTCGCCTGCGGCAAGCTGGATGTGGCCACGGCCGCGACGGTCGTCAAGGGCATCGCTCAGGGTTGCGAGCTGTCCGGTTGCGCGCTGATCGGCGGCGAGACGGCGGAAATGCCGAGCATGTACCCGGACGGTGAGTACGATCTCGCCGGTTTCGCGGTCGGTGCAGTCGAGAAGAGCAAGATCATCGACGGCAAGTCGATCGTCCCGGGCGACGTGGTGCTGGGTCTGGCCTCGTCGGGTGCGCATTCGAACGGTTACTCGCTGGTTCGCAAGATCATCGAGGTCGCCAAGCCGGATCTGGACGCCGACTTCCACGGCCAGCCGCTGCGCGACGTGCTGATGGCGCCGACGCGTATTTACGTCAAGCCGCTGCTGGCGCTGATGGAAACGCTGACGGTCAAGGGCATGGCCCACATCACGGGTGGCGGCATTGTCGAGAACATCCCGCGCGTGTTGCAGGATCATCTGACGGCCGACATCAAGCAAGATGCCTGGACGCTCCCGCCGCTGTTCCAGTGGCTGCAAGCGCACGGCAAGGTGGCCGACGCCGAAATGCACCGCGTGTTCAACTGCGGTATCGGCATGGCCGTGATCGTGTCCGCTGCCGACGCGGATGCTGCGGTCAAGCACCTCGAAGCCTCGGGCGAGACGGTCTACCGTCTGGGCACGATCCGCGAGCGCAAGGAAGGCGAAGCGCAAACGATCGTGTCGTAAGACACCCGTCGTCAGGAATGCAAAAAGCCCGCCGGAGATCCGGCGGGCTTTTTTGTTTTTGGGCTAGCGGGTTGTCATCGTCTGCGTTCGGACGGTGTTCGCCGTCGCCACTTCGACGATGTCAGCACGACGTCTCTTGTGTCGCCATCCGCCTGCGTGTTTCTCCGAGACAGAAGAACACAACGATTGCACACAACATCGTCGCCATGGCGAGGCGCTCGAGCAAGGCGGAGAACGCTTGTTCGTAGGCGTCGCGCAATACCGCTTCGCTCCACACAGGGACGCTTGCCGCCGCACCATGAAGATCGCCCGCCACGATGCGGTTGACCGCCTCACGAGTGATGTCGGGAGCCACGGCGCCATGCACGTCAGGCAAGTGCGTGCCAATCAGCGCGATCAGCACCCCGCCCACGAGCGCGAGCGCAAGACCTTCGCTTGCCACACGCGTCGTGTTGAAGATGCCCATGGCCATGCCCGCACGTTCCGTCGGCACCACGCTGACCGACAGACCGTCCATCAGCCCCCAAGGTATCGCGCTGCCGGTGCCGATCACGAGCATTGGCCAAAGCGAAGGGCTCAATACGCCGGTCTCCGGTGCACCGATGCTGCGCGCGAGCCACCCCAGACCGGCCGCTGCGATCACCAGTCCCGCACTGCAAAGCACACCCGCAGGCATGCGCCTTGCGAGTTGCGTCGCGATGAACGGCACGACAAGCATCGGCAACGACAGTGCCACCATCTTCAACCCCGCCACGATCTCACTGTCGCCGTGCACGCCGATGAAGCGTAGGGGCAACAACACCAGCAGCACGATGTAGCAAAGACAAGTCGCAATCGGCAACATCTGTACGCCGATGAAGCGCACGTAGCGAAACAACGTCAGGTCAAGCATGGGATGCGCAACATGCCGTTCGACGAAGACAAACGCAATCGCCAGCAACAACGCCAGCACGAGCGCACCGATTACCTCCGGTGCCGTTGTGCCAAGCGCCGGTGCCTGAATCACCCCGTAAGTGAAGCACGAGAGGGCGCCGGTGAACGTCAGTGTGCCGGGCCAGTCGAGGCCCGTGGCGGCTGGATCGCGCGATTCGCGCACGCACTGCGCGCCGATGACAAGCGCCAGCGCGGAGACGGCGGCTGTCGCACCGAACACGCCTTGCCATCCGAAGCGCGCAATCAACGCGCCCGCAAGCAGCGGGCCAAACGCCAGGCCGACGCCGAAGGTCGTCCCGAGCAACCCGTAAGCGCGGGCGCGGGCGTGACCGTCGAAGTCCTGCGCGAGCGATGCACCGCCACCAGCAAGCGTCGCCGCAGCCGCAACGCCTTGCAGCGCACGAAGCCAGTCGACGGCGAGCGCCGAGCGCGCCAGCGCCAATGCCAGCGATGTCAGCAGCAATGCACCGACACCCAGCAAGAAAACACGCTTGCGGCCGAACGCGTCGGCACATGCCCCTGCGGCCATCAGGCAGCCGCCGAACGCCAGCATGAACGCGCTGGTGATCCAGCGCATCTCCAGCGCACTGCCGTGCAGCGCCGCACCGATGGCCGGGGTGGCGACGGCGCCGCCGGAAAAACTCATCGGCAGCAACAACGCCGCGATGCAGACGGAAAACAAACCCAGCAACCGGCGGCGCAGCGAGGCGTCCGTTTGCGGTGAACCTCGAGAAGTCGTGATCGACATGAACAGATCCTGAAGAAGACGCGAATCCATACGAATCGACGCGTCGCAGACGAAAGAGGAACGTCGGCCGACGTCACGTCATACATGCTAGAAGATCGTCAATCGAGAATAAACAGGCGCAAAGTTCTCAGATTCAGGAATAAAATTCCGTAATTGACGGCGCGTGATACGCGACACTGCCGAACGGCGCGCGGTCCGCGAGTGAGAGGTAAGCGACGATGGACAATCTGGCGGAAATTACGGCTTTCGTACGGGCGGCCGAGACCTTGAGTTTCGTGGCGGCGGGGCGCGCGACGGGCGTGTCGGCATCGGCCATCGGTAAGCAAATCGCGAGACTCGAAACGACGCTCGGCGTGCGGCTCTTTCAGCGCAGCACGCGGCGCGTGAATCTCACCGAAGCCGGGCAGATGTACTACGAACGCTGCCGTCGCGTACTCGATGAGCTGGCCGACGCGCGCGCCATGCTTTCGCAGGTGTCGCAAACGCCGCGCGGCAAATTGCGTATCGGTTTGCCGGTCACGGCATATCGCTTCGTGATGCCGCTGTTACCTGCCTTCGCCGAAAAGTATCCAGACATCGAACTTGATCTGAACTTCGACGACCGTATCGTCGATCTGATCGAAAGCGGGTTGGATGTGGTGATTCGCAGCGGTGACCTGCCCGACTCCACGCTCATGTCGCGAAAGGCAGGGCCGTTCCGGTTCGTCCTGTGTGCGTCGCCGCGCTATCTCGCGAAGCGTGGCACGCCCCAATCGCCAGCCGATCTGGTGGCGCACGCGTGCATCCGTTTTCGCTTTCCGACGTCGGGGAAATTGCAGCCGTGGGCCTTTGTGGCAGAGGTGACGAACGAACCGAAGCTACCCACGAGCCTCACATGCAACAACATGGAGGCGTTGCTAAGCGCGACGACGCATGGGCTGGGCATTGCCTACATGCCCGACTTCCTTGCGCGCGACGCGCTCGCTGCCGGACAACTTCAGTCGTTCCTTGGCGAGTATCTGGAGAACCCAGGGCAGTTCTGGATGCTTTGGCCGTCGAGTCGGCATCTCTCGCCAAAGCTGCGCGTGTTCGTCGACTTCATGTGCGACCGGATGCTGTGAGCATCGCTCGCGGGCACCGAAGCGTCACCGTTTCATCCGCGCTTCCACCGCCGCCATCACATCGTCCAACGTCGTTTCCATCACCCGCACGAGATCGTCGAGCTGTGCGCTCGGGGCGGCGGCGCGCGGCGTAATGCGCAGGGTATGAAAGGGCATTGATGGCTCGAAGCGTCGCAATACGAGATCCGAATCGAGGAAGTCGTAGGCCGACACCGGGTGCAGCAATCCGATACCGACGTTCTCCTTGACCATCGTGCCGATGTTGATCGAATAGCGGGCCGTGGCCACGACCTGCTCGTGCAGATGACCGTCGGCGAACAACTGGTCCATGCCCCAGCGAATCATGTCCGTCGGCTCGTACGAGAGAATCGGCTGTCCCTTGAGATCGGCCAGACGAATCACCTTCTTGCGCGCGAGCGCATGACCCGCAGGTAATGCGCAGATCGCGTCGAGTTTGGCAAAGGAAACGGCGTCCGTCGCGGCCACGTCGATGGTGTCGGTCACCAGTCCTAGCGCTAGTTGATGCGTGACGACCTGATCGCGAATCAGGTCCGATGCGCCGGTCGTCAACGCCAGTTGCACGCTCGGATACAACGCCCGATAACCCGCCATCACGCGCGCGGAGAATCCGAGCCCGAACGACACGACTGAGCCGACACGAATCACGGCCCGGTCGGGGTTGCGCAGGTTCAGCGCGAACTCGCGGATGTTGTCGAGACCCGCATAGCGGCGCTCGACTTCCTCGAACAGGGCGAACGCTTCCGTCGTCGGCTCAAGACGGCCCCGCGCACGGTCGAACAGTGTGAGACGTGTCGAGCGTTCGAGATCGGCGACGAGACGACTCACCGCAGACTGCGACGTGCCGAGCACCTGTGCCGCTTTGGTGGTCGTGCGCGTGAGCATCAGCGCCCGAAAGGCGTCGATGTGCCGGAAATCCATCGATTCTCCACGGAAGGTTGGCGTGTGGGCAGACGTGTCAGGCCGCAGAATCAGACGTGAGCGACGACGCGCGAATCCTTGAGGCGCGTCGCCTCCCCATCCGGTGCAGCCACTGCCTTACAGCGCGAAAGCGTGGATTTTACCGCCCTTCATCACCATCGGAATTCGCTCCCCCTGCCCGAGCAGGCAGTCGAGCGACGCGAGCGGATTACCGTCGACGATCAGCACATCGGCATGCGCACCGGGCACGATCTCACCCAGTTGCCCCGACTGTCCGAGCACTTCCGCGCCGACGACCGTCGCACTGCGCAGAATCTCCGCAGGCGACAGTACTTCGGCACGCAGACGGAATTCGTCGCTTTGCAGACGCTGCGACTCGCCGAGCAGGTCCGAGCCGTAACCCATCTTCACCCCGGCTTCGCGGAAGATCTCCAGCGAGCGCAGACCGGCCGCGTGCACGTCGGCAATCTTCGCGACGCTGTCGTCCGGCAGGCCGAGCGACTTGCCTTCGTTGGCGAGTGCGTCGTAAGTCACCAGCGTGGGCACGGCATACGCGCCTTGCTCAGCCATAAAGCGTGCGGTCGGCGCATCGACAAGATTGCCGTGCTCGATGGTGCGCACGCCGCAACGCACGGCACGCTCGATGGCTGCCGCCGTGTAGGCATGCGCGAGCACGTAGGTGCCACGCCCGCGTGCTTCTGCAACGATGGCGCGGATTTCGTCTTCCGAATAACCCCATGCGCCAACGGGATCGGTCGGCGATGCCACGCCGCCCGACGCCATGATCTTGATCTGGTCTGCGCCCATTTGCAGCTCTTCGCGCACGGCGCGGCGCACTTCGTCCACGCCGTCGGCCACACGTGAGAGCGCGCCGACGCGCACGCAGCACGGGCATGGGCCGTCGGTGCCGATGTAGTCGGTGCGCGGGCGTCCGTCGCCGTGTCCACCGGTCTGGCTGATCGCGCGGCCCGACACGAACAGACGCGGGCCTTCGGCCAGTCCGCTCTCGACCGCATGCTTGATGGCGTGACCTGCGCCGCCTGCATCGCGCACGGTGGTGAAGCCGCGTCGCAACATGCCTTGCAGAATCGGCACAGATTTGAGCGTGACGAGCACGTTCGGCAGATGCGCTTGCGCCGAGAGATTGAGCTGCGTGGCGTGCACGTGCACGTGCAGATCGATGAGACCCGGCATGACGGTGCGGCCGTGCGCGTCGATCTCGCGTGCGGACGTCGCGCGAATCGGTTTGTCGGAGACTTCTTTGATGCGTCCGTTTTCAATCAGCACAGCGTGATCTTCGCGAAGCTCGCCCTTGACGGGGTCCAGCAGTGCGCAGTTCGACAGCAGAATCGACTCCATGACTTCTCCTCCGGGATGTTTTTCTGAGCGGACGCCTGTACGTCGGCATCCGCCTTCCGTTCTCAATCGATGGTCGCGTGCGCGAGCGTTCGCGGGGTCTGGGTGAGCATGATCGGGGTGTCGCCGGTGACGACCGAGTCGTCCAGGCGGAAGCCGCCCAGCCCGTAGACGTAGATGCCCGGCTCGGCCGAATACACTTCATTCGCCAGCAACGGACGATGGTTGAACGCCATGTCGTCCGGATACTCGTGACCGATGATGCCCATGCCGTGACCGGTGCGGTGACGGATGTACTCCCCGCAACCGGCCTTCTCGATGACGGCCTGCGCAGCGGCGTCGATGCCGGACACGGGCTTGCCGGTGATCGCGGCGCCGACTGCGGCTTCGTTCGCCGCGCGCGCGACTTCGTAGAAGCGCGCCTGTTCGCTCGACGGTTTGCCGCAGAACCACGTGCGTTCGTTTTCGATGACGAGACCATTCAGACGCGGGATCACGATATTCACCATGCCGTCACCTTCGCTGATGCGCGCACCACACGATGCGCCATCGCCATGCGGCGAGGCAGATGCAGGGCCGGAGAGTGTCCAGCAGCGCATGACTTCGAGGTTCTCGCCGGGGAAGCGTTTCGCACCTTCAGTGACCATCAACGCGGCCATCGAATAGTCGAGTTCCTGCACCAGACGCCCGGGACGAATGTTCTCGCGATACCGGTCCTGCACCCAATCCGCCAACTCGGAGGCCGCGCGCATGATGGCGATCTCTTCGTCGTGCTTCACCCAGCGCAGGCCGCGCATCTCCGCGAGCATCGGCACAAACTTCGCGTCGGGCAGCATGGCGCCTGCACGTGCAAGCGGACCGCCTGCGGCATCGACCCCAATACGCGATGCGGCCAGCCCCGCGGCGCGCAGCGTGTCCGCGATGAGCGCGGGCACTTCGGCAAGCAGCGGCTGACGTTGCGTGACGCGCGGATGCTCAGCGTAGAGCGTGACGCGTTCCAGATCGAGCCACAGGTGATGGCGCTCACGCGCCATCATCAGATGATGCGTAGACAGTTCGTTCATCACGGCGAACGGCTCGCCGTTACGCGGCACGCAAACGGCGATGGGGCGCTCCCACGTCTGGACGTCGACGTGAAAGTTGGTGGCCCATTGGAAGAAGTCTGCGGCGGTGAATACGAGTGCATCGACACGCGTGCGGTCCATCAGATCATTCATCAGCCCGCGACGGTACTGACGTGTGGCATCGGAGAGAGTCGGCATGGGGAAATCCTTGTCTGCAAACGAGAGGCGAAATGTCGGGGACATGCGCGCGGGCCAGGACAAGCGGAGCTGGCGCGCATGTGCGAAGTCAGGTCATCATCGTCTTCGCGTAACGGCGGTGAATGACCCAGTGAGAGGCGATGGCCAGTGCGAACGTCACGACCATCGACACGATGGACAGCACGGCGCCGAACGGCCAGTTGTTCGCTTTGGCGATCTGGTCGTAGATCGAAGGCGTCATCATCGTGATGCCGGTGCCGCCGAGCAGCACGGGGGTGGCATATGCGTTCATGCACAGAATGAAAACGAGCATCGTGCCCGCCGCGATACCCGGTGCGGCCATCGGGAGGATCACGCGGGTGAGTGTCTGACGGAAGGTCGCACCGAGATTGCGTGCCGCTTCTTCGACGGAAAAGTCCATGCCTTCGAGCACGCTCTGCAACGTCAGAATCATGTAGGGCAGCACGACCGCCGTGGTGCCGATAACGACCGCGAACGGCGTGTACAGCAGGCGAATCGGCTGCGGCACGATGCCCAGTGAGACGAGCAGCGAGTTGACGAAGCCAGCGTTGCCGAGCATCACCATCCAGCCCGCCGCGCGCACCACGTTGCCCACGAGCAACGGGAACACCAGCAGCATGACGAGCAGGCTCTTGAAACGGCTTTGCGTGCGCGCAAGCACATACGCGACGGGGAAGCCGAAGACGAGCGCGAGCACCGTGCACAGCGACGCGACTTTGATCGTCGTCCACAACACCGACAGGTAGTACGGATCGGTGAAGAACTTGATGTAGTTCGCGCCGGTGAGGGCCGCTTGCATCATGTCGACGGGGTCGAACCGGTTGAAGCTGTAGCGCACCAGTTGCAGACCCGGCAGCACGATCACCAACAGCACGACGAGCGTGGCGGGTGCTGCGAGCGAGCCGCCGGTGAACGCGCCGCGCACCGCGCGTGCGGTGGCGGCCCGGGAGGCTTCGGTGGACGGGCGAGGCGACGTCATGGTGGTGTCCGGCGTGTCGGCGACGTTCACAGCCCCACCTTGAATTCCTTGTTCCAGAAGTCGAGCAGTGCGGGCTTGTCGGCGGTGAAGCGCGCATAGTCGAGCTTCACCATGCGGTCGAGTTCGGCGCTCGTGAAGCCCACGCTTTGTTGCAGCGACGGCGGCAGGTTCGCGTTCTTCACGGTCGGCGCGTAGCCCATCGTCTCGGCGAAACCGATCTGGGCGCGCGGGTCGAGCATCGCGTTCAGATAGTTGAAGCCGCACGGCTTGGACTGCGAGTTCTTCGGCACGGCGGCTTCGAACGTCACCGGCACTGCGCCTTCCTTCGGCACAACGTAGTCGATGGGCACGCCTGCCTTCTTCCACTGAAGCGCGCGCGCCTTCCACATGCACGTGAACCAGATGTCGCCGCTCTTGAGTGCCGAGGCGACCGCTTCGTTCGACGGATAGACCTTGGGCTGCTGCGTCTTGCGCAACTCGCGCAGGAACTGCACGCCACCGGCCATATCGCCGTCCTTGTGACCGGCCGCGAGCGAACTGCTCACCACGTTGAAGTTGTAAAGAATGTCGGAGAAGCCGACCTTGCCCTTGAGTTTCGGATCGAGCGCGGCGGTGAACGAATCGGGCTTCGTACCGAGCTTTTCCGGGTTGTAGACGATCACCATCGCGCTGAAGATGTGCGGGATCGAGTACGGACGACGCAGCGTTTCGAGGGTGTTGGCCAGATTCGGCACGAGCTTAGCGTCGACGGTCTCGAGGATCCCCGAGCGGTTGATGTCGTACATGTCGAGGTCGGCGAGGCACGCAACGTCGAGCGAGCCGCGACGCGATGCCTTTTCGGCGCGCAGCTTCGTCATGCGTCCGACCTGATCGGCGGAGTCGTACGTCACCTTGCCGCCGGCGGCTTCGATGATCGGCTTGCCGATGTTCTGTTCGAGCAGGTTCAGATAGTCGCCGCCCCAGGTGCCGACTACCACGTTCGGACACGCCTCGGCGGCATACGCCGAGAGGGCATCGAGTCCGAGCGCGGGGGCAATCACCAGACCGGAAGCGGTCTTCAGGAACGTGCGGCGGTTAAGGGCGTGCGTCATGTCGTCATCCTTCTAAACGTCGGCCATCGAGGGCCTTGGCATGGGTCGAAGCGTGCGTGAAATGTGCGTGGAATATGCTTGGAATGAGGGCTTGGTCGTGAAACGTCAGGCGTTGAAAAACAGGCAGTCGGTGCTCGCGAAGCACGCCTTGAGTGCGCTGCCGGGCGCATAAAGACGGGCGTCGTCGCGCGCGGTATTCGGCACATGCGCCACGAGCATTTCGCCTTGCGGGCTCTTCAGCCGAAGCTCCAGCGTCGAGCCGAGATAGATCGTCTGATCGACGGTGACGGGCAGGGCGGTTTCGTGTTGCGCCGGGGCGTCGGTCAGGCGCAGGCGTTCGGGGCGGATGCCGAGTGTCTTTGCGTCGGGTGTCGCACCCGGGAGCGCAAGGCGCTCGCCCTTCGCGGTGACGAACTGGCCCGCGTCCATCTGTCCGGCGAGGAAATTCATCTTGCCGAGAAAGTTGGCGACGAAGGGGTTCGCCGGGCGTTCGTAGAGCGCGTCGGCGGTGCCGATCTGCTGCACGCAGCCGTCGTGCATCACGGCCAGACGGTCGGCAATCGCGAGGGCTTCTTCCTGATCGTGCGTGACGAAGATCGTCGTGAGGCCGAGACGGCGTTGCAGCGCGCGGATTTCTTCGCGCACTTCGGTGCGCAGCTTCGCGTCGAGGTTCGAGAGCGGTTCGTCGAGCAGGAAGACGTCGGGGCGAATCGCGAGCGCGCGGGCGATGGCGACACGTTGCTGCTGACCGCCCGAGAGCTGACGCGGATAGCGGTCGGCGAGCGACGTGAGACGCACCATGTCGAGCGCTTCGCGAATGCGTGTGGCGCGGTCGGCGGCGGACACGCGTCGCATCTCCAGTCCGAACGCCACGTTCTCGGCGACCGTCATGTGCGGGAACAGGGCGTAGCGCTGAAACACCATGCCGGTGTTGCGACGGTGCGGCGGCAGACGCGACACCTCTTTGCCGCCGATCCAGATTTCACCGGCCGTCGGCTCGACGAAGCCTGCGACCATGCGCAGCGTAGTGGTCTTGCCGCAGCCGCTGGGGCCGAGGAAGGCCACGAGTTCGCCTTCGGCGATGTCGAGTGAGAAGTCTGCAACGGCAGCGGCGTTGCCGTATTGCTTGCGCAGCGAGCGAAGCGAAACGTTGGCCATGTCAGATCACCTGGCTGAGTTTGACGAAGCGATCGGTGATCAGCATGACGATGCCGAGCAGCACGATCTGCGCCGCAGACACGGCGGCAATCGTCGGATCGAGGTTGAATTCGAGGTACTGCATGATCGCGATGGGCAGCGTGGTCTTGCCCGGTCCCACGAGCGGCAGCGTGAGTTCGAGGTTCTCGAACGACACGATGAAGCTGAACAGCACGGCCGCGACGATGGCGGGGCGCAGCATCGGCAGCGTCACTCGCCACAGCGTGCGCCAGGGGCCCGCGCCGAGGTTACGTGCGGCTTCTTCGATGGTGCCGTCGATCTGCGCGAGGCTTGCACCTACGAGGCGCATCGTCCACGGAATCGTCAGGCAGATGTGGGCGATCACGAGACCGCCGAACGTGCCGACGATGTCCATGTCGAGCGCGTTCTCGGCGCGCAGATAGAACAGATAGGTGGCAATACCCGCGACGATGCCCGGCACCACGAGGGGCAATAGCAAAACGTTGCCCAGCGTGCGACGCCCGGGGAAGCGGTAGCGGGCGAGCGCGAGCGATGCGGCCACGCCGAGGATGACGCCGCCGATGGCCGCGCACGCAGCGAGTTGCAGGGAAAGCAGGAACCCGTTGGCGAACGCAGCGTTGCGCCACGCGTTGACGTACCACGACACGGTATAGCCGCTCGGCGGGAACGTGATGATCGCGTCTTTGAAGAAGCTCAGCCAGACGACGAAGATCAGCGGACTCAGCATGAACAGGTAGATCAACGCGATCCCTGCACGCACCGCCCATTTCGTCCATGCCGCAACCGGCACGCGCCTCGGGCTGCCTGTCGGCCGCCTTAGCACATCACCCGTCACACCACTCGGCTCCATCGAAGTCTGCGTCATTGGCACCCTTCCCGGTATCGTGGATTCGATGCAAATTTGCATTGCTCGAAACGTTGATATGCAAATTAGCATATCAAAATCGACATGCAAACCGGAAAGCTGTCAGGGTTTCAACGGATGCCGCAGGGCGATTCGACGGGCGAGGGAGACGGGGTTCGGACGGCGGAACGCGCAGGGCGAGCAGGAGGGAGATACGCTTCGCGGCGACAGCCAGCGAAGCGTCGGGGATGAGGCGTTCAGTCGCCCCAGAGCGCGCGCACGGTCGCGAAGGCGCGTTGTGGGGCGTCGTCGGCGGTGCAGTCGACGATGTGACGCTCGGGCATCGAGCGCAGCCACGTGAGCTGACGTTTGCACAACTGACGCGTGGCGAAGACGCCCTTGTCGCGCATGGTGTCGTAGTCGGTCTCGCCGTCGAGGTATTCCCACACCTGACGGTAGCCGACGCAGCGCATCGACGGTAGCCCCGGATCGAGGTCGCCGCGCGCGCGCAAGCGCTCGACTTCTTCAATGAAGCCCGCTGCGAGCATCAACCGGAAACGCTCCGCGATGCGCGCGTGCAACACCGATCGGTCGCCCGGCTCCAGCGCCACAGGCACGAACGTGTGTGGCGAGGACGTGTCGGGCGTTTGTTCGGCCAGCCACTGCGACATCGGTTTGCCCGACAACTCGAAAATTTCCAGCGCGCGTTGAACGCGCTGCGCGTCGTTCGGTGCGAGGCGTGCAGCCGTCACCGGATCGACGCTCGCGAGCCGCGCATGCATCGCTGGCCATCCATCGCGTGCGGCGTCTTCATCGAGTTTTGCTCGCACATCGGCGTCGGCTGACGGCAATGGTGAGAGGCCTTGCGTGAGCGCTTTGTAGTACAGCATCGTGCCGCCGACGAGCAGCGGACGACGTCCGCGTGCGGCGATCTCGTCAACCAGACGCAGCGTGTCTTCGCGGAACTGCGCGGCCGAGTAGGCGTCGCGCGGATCGATGATGTCGATCAGGTGATGCGGCACGGCCGCGAGTTCGTCGGCGCTCGGCTTGGCTGTGCCGATATCCATCTCGCGATAGACGAGTGCGGAGTCGACGCTGATGATTTCCAGCGGGGTGGTTTGCGCGAGCGCGAGCGCGGCAGCGGTCTTGCCGGAAGCCGTCGGGCCCAGCAAGCAGACGATCGGAGTGTTTGCCTTCATGAACCGCTCAACGTCCGCGCATGAACAATTTGTCGAGGTCGCCGAGCGTGAGCT
The DNA here is from genome assembly GCF_024704525.1 of Pandoraea commovens. Taxonomy (NCBI): domain Bacteria; kingdom Pseudomonadati; phylum Pseudomonadota; class Betaproteobacteria; order Burkholderiales; family Burkholderiaceae; genus Pandoraea; species Pandoraea commovens. The sequence continues at coordinate 4,749,332 of NZ_CP102780.1, read as the reverse complement.
GGTACCAGGTGGGACGTCCGTGATTGCATTGGTCGGCACGCTCGGTCGCTTCCATCTGACGAAGCAACGCGTTCATTTCTTCGTGCGTGAGACGTCGGTTCGCACGCACCGCCGTATGGCAGGCGAGCGTGCCCAGCAACTCGTGCTGGCGCTCGGTGAGCACGCGCGAGCCGCCGTACTGACGCAGATCGGCCAGCACCGCGCGGGCCAGCGCCTGTGCGTCGGCACCGTCGAGCAGCGCAGGGATGGCGCGCACGGCGAGCGTCGTCGGGGACATGGCGGCGAGGTCGAAGCCGAGCGCAGTCAGCGTCTCCTGATGCTCTTCCGTTGTGCCGATTTCCACCGGGTCGGCGAAGAATGTCACCGGGATGAGCAGCGGCTGCACGGGGACGCTGCGCTCGACCAGCGCCTGCTTGAAGCGCTCGTAAAGAATGCGTTCGTGCGCGGCGTGCATGTCGACCAGCACGAGGCCGTAGGCGTTTTGCGCGAGGATGTAGATGCCGTGCAACTGGCCGAGCGCGAAGCCCAGCGGCTGTTCGAGTTGCATGGCGGCTGCGGCGTCGGCGGACGTGTCGCCGGCGGAGGCCGACAACGCATCGGCAAGACCGCCGGTGAGTGCTGCGCCGTCCGCAGTACCCAAACCACCCGCGCTACCGTAAGCCGGTGACGGGGCATCCGTCACCCCCGGCTGTCCGTAGGGACGTGCCGCGGGCGGCGCAGTGCGTCCGAAAAGATTGTCGTAGACGGACATCGGCTGCGGCACCGCCAACGAGCCTTGCTGCGCACGCGCGTTCCAGCTATTGCCTCCCGGCGTGCCGAAGCCGCCTGCCGGACGTGCGCCGAAGCCACCGCCAAGGCCACCGCTAAGCCCCCCCAATCCGCCTGCCGCACCCGGACCGGCGGCGAGACCACCGCTTTCCGTCAGATGCGCGGAGTGCGTTGCGCCGCCGCTGCCTGCCGCGCGCGCGAGCGCACGTTGCACCGCGTGGAACACGAACTGGTGGACGCTGCGGGCATCACGGAAACGCACTTCGATCTTCGACGGGTGAACGTTGACGTCTACCAACTGCGGCGGCAGTTCGAAGTACAGCACGTACGCCGGGTAGCGGTCGCCGTGCAACACGTCTTCATAGGCGGCGCGCACGGCGTGCGTGAGCAGCTTGTCGCGCACGAAACGGCCGTTCACAAAGAAGAATTGCTGGTCGGCGCGGCCACGGCTGGCCGTCGGCAGGCCGACGAAGCCCGACAGACGCAGTTCCGCCGCGCCTTCGTCCAGCGCGAGATGGGCGTCGGCGAAGTCGTTGCCAAGCACGCGCGAGACCCGTGTGGCGGCGTCCGACGCGTTCCAGTGCTCCACGGCCCGGTTGTTGTGCAGGATCGAGAACCCGACGTCCGGGCGCGCGAGGGCGCTACGGCGGATGACGTCCATGCAATGACCGAACTCGGTTTGCTCGGTCTTCAGGAATTTGCGGCGCGCGGGGGTGTTGAAGTACAGGTCGCGCACGTCGACCGTTGTGCCCACCGGACCGGCCGCCGGGGTGATTGCCCCGGTGTTGCCGTCGATGGCGGTCGCGTGCGGCGCATCGATCTGACGGCTGGAGAGCGTGAGCTGTGCGACCGAGGCGATGGATGCCAGCGCTTCTCCCCGGAATCCGAGCGTGAGCACCGACTCTAGCTCGTCTAGCGTGCGAATCTTGCTCGTCGCGTGGCGGGTCAGCGCCAGCGGGAGTTGCTCGGCGGACATGCCGCCGCCGTCGTCGGTAATGGCGATGCGGCGCACGCCGCCTTCTTCGAGCTTGACCTGGAGCGCACGGGCACCGGCGTCGAGGGCGTTTTCCAGCAGTTCCTTAACCACGGACGCCGGACGCTCGACCACCTCGCCCGCGGCGATCTGGCTGATGAGCTGGTCGGGCAGTACGCGGATGGCGCGCGCGGGCGCGAGGCCCGCTGGCATTGGGCCGGGACGGCGTTCGGGCGCGTTGGCCGACGTATCGGCGGCCGGGTCTTGCGCTTCGGGGGCGGGGGTCGGGGTGGCAGACATGGGAACCATTATAAAGGCTGCCCTCAAAGACATAAGCCGGGCGCCGTTTCGGCATGTGACACGTGATCTAATGCGTTCTGACGTATCCCCATCGGCGCGTTTCTTGTCATTATTTCGTCTTTAATTGGCAACTAATTCGACTGTGGGATGCTGGTATGATGCGACTCGTCGCGCGCCCGCAGGGACGGGCCGGCGTCCTTTATCTTGAGGAATCGACTTGGATACTTTGGTGCAATTGCTGGAGATGGTGCTCCATATCGATAAACATCTTGGGGTGTTTATCGATCAGTACGGAAATTGGGTGTACCTGTTCCTGTTCATGATCGTATTCGTGGAAACGGGGCTGGTGCTGTTCCCGTTCCTGCCGGGCGATTCCCTGCTGTTCATCGGCGGCGCTTTCGCGGCCACCGGGGCCATGGATCCGTGGCTGCTCGGCGTGCTGCTGTTTATCGCTGCGGTGACGGGCAACACACTCAACTACTGGATCGGCTCGAAGATCGGGCCGCGCGTGTATGAGAAGAACTGGCGTTTTCTCGATCGCGACGCGCTGCGTAAGACGCACGACTTCTACGAACACCACGGCGGCAAGACCATCGTGATGGCGCGTTTTGTGCCGGTCGTGCGCACGTTTGCCCCGTTTGTGGCCGGTGTCTCGGCCATGCCGTGGACGCGCTTCCAGCTCTACAACGTGCTGGGTGCCGCGATCTGGGTGGTGCTGCTCGTGGGTGGCGGCTACCTGTTCGGCAACCTGCCGCTGGTCAAGCAGTACCTGAACGTGATCGTGCTGGTCGGTATCTCGGCCGCCGTCGTGCCCATCGCCCTCGGCGCCGTGTGGAAGCTGTTCACGCGCGGTCGTCGTAGCAATACGGCACAAGGGCAGAGCAAGTAAGTCAGTCGATTTGCGAGGGAGCGGCGGACGTTCGTCACTCCCCGAAGCAGTCCAGGTCAGTACAAAAAAAATGGCGCGTCCGGTTTCCGACGCGCCATTTTTTGTTGGGTGGCAGAGACTTCGTGTGCTCAGGTGCTCAGGCCGTGCGATTCTTCGCGATGGGCGGATTCTTCGAGAAGTAGGCCCGGATCCCCTTGAGCAGCGCGTTTGCAAGCCGTTCCTGATAGGCCGGATCGTTCAGATACTGCTCTTCCTTGGGGTTACTGATGAAGGCCGTCTCGACCAGCACCGACGGAATATCCGGTGCCTTGAGCACCGCGAACGACGCTTGTTCGACGTTCTTGCTGTGCAGACGGTCCGCCACCGTGCCGATCTCGGCGAGCAGCGCGGTGCCGAACACCTTGCTGTCGCGAATCTGCGCCGTGGTCGACATATCGAGCAGCGCATGCGCCACCGTCCGGTCGTTGGTCTTGATGTTGACGCCGCCGATCAGATCCGAGGCGTTCTGCGTTTTTTCGAGCAGCCGGGCGGTCGCACTCGTCGCGCCCCGTTCGGACAGCGCGAACACGGAAGCGCCGTTGGCGGAGGGCGACGTGAAGGCGTCGGCGTGAATCGACATGAACAGATCGGCATCCACTCGACGCGCTTTCTGCACGCGCACGCCGAGCGGCACGAAGAAGTCGGCGTCGCGCGTCATCATGGCGCGCATGTTCGGCTGCGCATTGATCTTGTCGCGCAACCGTTTTGCGATCTGTAACACCACGACCTTTTCATACGTGCCGCTGCTGCCGATCGCCCCCGGGTCTTCCCCGCCGTGGCCGGGGTCGAGGGCGATGGTGAGCAGACGCGCCGTCTTCTGACCGCGCGGCGGCGGGGGCAGATCGTCGGTGTCGTCGTCGTTGCGCTGGGCGAGCGGCGGTGTCTTGTCCGGGGCGGCAGGCGTAGCGGGCGTGGGTCCGGGGCGCGCAGGACGCGTCGTCTGACCTTGCTGCGCATACCGCTGGAAGAACGCTTCGCTCTCTTCGCTGCTCGGCGTGTTGGCGTTGCCCGAGGTCTGCGGCGGATGCGAATTCTGCGCGAGCGCCTGCGCCTTGTTGGCGGTTTGCGCGAGCAACTCCATGAGCGGATCGGGCTCGACGGCCGGGTACAGATCGAACACGGTGCGGTACTTGTAGCCCGCCACCGGGGGCAGCGTGAACGACTGCGGCTTCACGCCCGCCTTCAGATCGAACACCATGCGCACGACGCCGGGCTTGAATTGCCCCACGCGCACCTGGGCGATCTGCGGATCGTTCGGCTGGATCTTGGCAACGAGGTCGCGCAGCGCAGGACTCAGGTCCACTTCGTCGAGATCGATGACGAAGCGGTTCGGACTTTCCATCAACTGCTGCTGGAATTTGACCGGGTTGTCGGTCTCCAGCGTGACACGTGTGTAGTCCCTCGCCGGCCAGACGCGCACTGCCACGATAGCGTTGGCGAACGCGAAGCGGGGGCCGGTGAGGGCGAGAATCAGGGTCGATGCGCCTGCGCGCAAAGCGCGGCGGCGGCCGGCGTTGGGCGATGAGGCGTCGTCGGTACGGGCGAAGCGTTTGATCAGCATGAGTTCAGGCAAGCAAGACCGGCCGGCGTGTAGGCGCTCGTCGTGAGACGGCGGGCATCGCCAACTGGTTCCAGCCAAAGGCGCAAATCGGGGGTGCCAAGGAGTCCTTCGGCTTTTTCCGGCCACTCGACCAGGCACAGGGCGTCGCCTGCAAAATGCTCGCGAAAGCCCGTGTCGTGCCATTCGGCCGGATCGGCAAAGCGGTACAGATCGAAATGATAGACCGGCAACACGCCTTGTGGTGTGTCGATGTTGTATGGTTCACACAGCGCGTAAGTGGGGCTTTTGACGCGTCCGGTGTGACCCAGCGCGCGTAACAGGGCGCGTACGAAGGTGGTTTTGCCCGCGCCGAGGTCGCCCGAGAGCTGCACGTGCAGTCCTGCGTGCGCGGCGTCGGTATGCGCCATGCGCTCAACGACAGCGCGAGCGAATGCCGCGGCGAAGGCCTCGGTGGCGGCTTCGTCCGGCAGCGCGAAGATGCGTTCGCCCAGCGGAAGCGGCGCAGAGGAGTCGGGCATGGCGGGCATTGCGTAAAATGGAGTCGATGAAAGCTTCCGTGATTTTCCCCGCTACCGCCGCACAAGTCGAGCCATCGGCACCTCCGAATGCAAAGGAAGTGTCGCCCTCGCGCGACATTGCGACGCCGTCGGCCCTCGCTGCCACCCTCGATCCGAAGGGTCTGGCCGCGCTTGCGGTGCAAATCCGGGGGTGGGCGCGCGAGCTTGGTTTCGGTCACGTGGGCATCACGGACATCGACCTCTCGCATGCCGAAACGGGTCTGCAACAGTGGCTCGACGACGGCTGTCATGGCGACATGGACTACATGGCGGCCCACGGTATGAAGCGTGCGCGGCCCGCTGAGCTGGTCCCCGGCACGGTGCGCGTGATCAGCGCCCGCATGAATTATCTTCCCAGCGACACCGACCTCGCCCAGTGGCGCAAGCGCGAAATGGCGCGTGCCGAGATGCCCGGCGAGGCTGTCGTGTCGCTCTATGCCCGGGGACGCGACTATCACAAGGTGCTGCGCAATCGTCTGCAACAACTGGCGGATCGCATTACGCAGGCCATCGGGCCGTTCGGTTATCGCGCGTTCACCGATTCCGCGCCGGTGCTGGAGGTCGAACTCGCGCAGAAGGCGGGGCTCGGCTGGCGCGGCAAACACACGTTGTTGCTCTCGCGCGACGCGGGCTCGCTTTTCTTCCTCGGTGAAATCTTCGTCGACGTTCCGCTGCCGGTCGACGCTGATGAAAGCGACAACGAGGACGACAGCGCCAGCTCAAGCACTCGCATGGATCGCGGCGAGCATTGCGGCCAATGCCGTCGCTGCCTCGATGTCTGCCCGACGGGCGCGATCACCGAAGCGTTTCGCGTCGATGCACGGCTGTGTGTGTCGTATCTGACCATCGAACACAAGGGCGCAATCCCTGAGCCGCTGCGTGCCAAGATGGGCAACCGCATTTACGGGTGCGACGACTGCCAGCTCTACTGTCCCTGGAACAAATTTGCGCAGCCGTCGCCGCTGCCCGATTTCGCACCGCGCAACAAACTCGATAACGCGTCGCTGGTCGAGCTGTTTGCGTGGACTGAGACGGAATTCATGGACCGGCTTGCGGGCAGCCCGATTCGTCGTATCGGCCACGAGCGATGGCTGCGCAATCTCGCCGTCGGCCTTGGCAATGCGCTACGCGAGACGCCCGATGCCGATGCCCGCATTCCCATGCGCGATGCGTTGCTTGCGCGTCGCGATCACCCCTCCGCGCTGGTGCGCGAACATGTCGAGTGGGCGCTTGCCCAGGAAGGAGTTCCGGTTTGAGCATGACTGAGCGCACGCAAGTTTCCGAGCCGATGCTCACGCGCAGCACGTCGCTCATCGACCAGTTCTGCGACACGATCTGGCTCGAAGACGGCCTGTCGCGCAACACGCTCGACGCCTACCGTCGCGATCTGCGTCTGTTCGCGGAGTGGCTGGCGGACGAGGCTAAGGCATCGAATACTGCAAATGGCGCGGACAAATTGCACGACACCCCGCACGACAATCTGCCCGCCATGTCCCTCGACACCGTGGACGAGGCGGCGCTCTCGGCCTATCTCGCATGGCGTCGCGAGAGTCTGGCGAGCAGCGTGAACCGCCGTCTGTCCGTCTTCAAGCGCTTCTATCAATGGGCGTTGCGCGAGCACCTCGTGCAGCAGGATCCGTGCTTGCGGATTGCGTCGGCCAAGCGGGCGCAACGTCTGCCGTCGACCTTGTCGGAAGCGCAGGTCGAGGCGCTGCTCGCCGCGCCGGATCTCGCGCAGCCGCTCGGTTTGCGCGACCGCGCCATGCTGGAGCTGATGTATGCGAGCGGCCTGCGCGTGTCTGAGCTGGTTGCGCTCAAGACCATCGAAGTGGGGCTGAACGAAGGCGTGCTGCGGATCTTCGGCAAGGGCGCGAAGGAACGGTTAGTGCCGTTCGGCGAAGAGGCGAACGGCTGGCTCACGCGATATCTGGCCGAGAGTCGTGGTGTGTTGCTCGCGGGACGCGCGTGCGACACGCTGTTCGTAACGCAACGCGGCGAGGGCATGACGCGTCAGGCGTTCTGGTATCTGATCAAGCGGTACGCGTTGCAAGCCGACATTCGTGCGCCGCTCTCACCGCACACGCTGCGCCACGCGTTCGCCACGCACCTGATCAATCACGGTGCGGATCTGCGCGTGGTGCAGTTGCTGCTCGGCCACGCCGACATCTCGACTACGCAGATCTACACGCACGTGGCGCGCGAGCGTCTCAAGTCGCTGCACGCGCAGCATCACCCGCGCGGCTGACGGTCGCGAACCGCGTTGGGCAACGTCAGAGCATCGCCTTGAGCTTGTGCTTGAGCACTTTGCCGGTCGATGCGGCAGGCAAGGCGTCGAGCACGCGAATCTGCGCGGGACGCTTGTACGGCGCGAGTCGCTGTGCGGCCCATCCCGCTAGCGCTTCGACGTCGACCTCATGTCCCGGACGCGCTTCCACAAACGCGATCACTTGTTCGTTGCCGTCGACAGCACGGCCGAGTACGGCCACCTGAAGCACGTCGGGATGACTTGCCAGCGCTTGCTCGACTTCAATCGGATAGACGTTAAAGCCCGAGTGGATGATGAGTTCCTTTGCGCGTCCGGCAAGGAACAATGCGCCGTCCGCGGCACGTCGGGCGAGATCGCCGGTGCGCAGCCAGCCGTCTTCCGTCACGGTCGCGGCCGTCAGTTCCGGCGCGCGGTAATAGCCGAGCATGACGTTCGGTCCGCGCACCCACAATTCGCCGACATCACCTTCGGTCACATCCTCGCCGTCGAGTCCCACGATACGCACCGCGACGCCCGGAATCACGGTGCCGACGGAGCAGTCTTCGCGCGGTGCGTCCAGCAAGGTCTGAGAGACGGTCGGGCCGCTCTCGGTAAGGCCATAACCGTTGTGGATGGGCAGGCCATAGAACGCTTCGACACGCGCCTTGAGGGCGGCGTCGAGCGGTGACCCGCCGGAGTAGACGAAACGCAGACGCGGCGCAACAAACGTCGCACCGGGTGTGGTGCCCTGCGTCGTCACATACGCCATCAGGCGCGCGTGCATGGCGGGCACGCCTTGCAGTATCGTCAGCCCGTCGTGTGCGAGCGAGTCCAGCACCGCCTCGGGGGTGAAACGCGCGGCGAGGCGCAACGTGCCCCCCGCGTACAACGTCCCGAGACACACGGACGTCAATCCGTAGACGTGCGAGATCGGTAGCACGCCATAGGCGATGTCGTCCGCGCCGACGCGTCGCAGCGTGCTCGATACCGCCGCAATGAACATCAGATTGCGATGCGACAAGCGCACGCCCTTTGGCGCACCGGTCGTGCCCGTCGTGTAAATCAGCGCCGCGCACTGTTCGGACGGATCGCTTTGCACCGGCTCAGCCACGCTCGCGGGATCGACGTCGGACACCGCCAGCGCGCCCAGCGCCAGTTCGGTCCAGGCCACCTTGGCAGCATCGGTACGCGCGTGCGCGGCGGCGTCGGGAGACGCATCGATGGCGTAGACGGCGCAACGCGGTTGCGCGTGCTCGCGAATCACCCGCAACTCGGCGGCAGAGAGGCGGGCGTTGCAGAGCAGCGGCCACGCGTCGAGCGAGGCGACGGCGAGCAGCAGCACCACATACGCGATGCCGTTCTCGCCGACGATCATCACGCGGTCGCCACCTCTGACGCCGTGCTCGCGCAAGCGCGTTGCACACGTGCTCACGGCATGCGTCAGTTCGCCGTACGTCATCCGGCCGAAGTCGTCGATCAGTGCGATGCGCGACGGCGTTTGCGCAGCGATGCGCGCTGGCAGGCTATCGATGCGCGCGGGCAAGTCGGTGAGGAACGCGTTCAAGGACGAAGCCAAGGACACCGCGTCGGCGTCGGTCGGCAACGGAAGCAGGGGCGATAAATGTGAGGCAGGCATGGCGGCATTGTAATGCCCGATGAAGCGATTGCTTACAATCCGTAATTAACGAACCCTGGGGGTCCCATTGCGCGCGTGCCCGAACGCCTGCAACGTGATCCGAGAACCGACTGCATTTTTTACGATATGAAATCCAAGGCCACCGCTGAAACCCCTGCGACCAAACAGCTCCGCGAAGCCAAGGTCGCATTTCAGAACCACTTCTACGAGTACCAGGAGCATGGCGGCACGCGTGTCTCGTCGGAGGCGTTGCAGGTGCCTGAGCACGCGGTCGTCAAGACGTTGATCATGGAAGACGAGGACGCGCATCCGCTGATCGTGCTCATGCACGGCGATTGTCAGGTGTCGACCAAGGCATTGGCGCGGCAAGCCGGACGCAAGCGCATCGAGACGTGCAAGCCGGAAGTCGCCAATCGTCATTCGGGCTTTCTGGTCGGCGGCACGAGTCCCTTCGGTACTCGCAAGCGCATGCCGATCTTCATGGAAGCGTCGATTCTCGAATTGCCGGAGATCTACATCAACGGTGGACGTCGCGGCTACCTCGTCTCGATGGCGCCCTCGGAAATCGTGCGAGTGCTCGCGCCCACGCTCGTGAACGTCGCGCTGATCGACTGACCGAGCCACAGCCCCCTAATCTCCTGATCCCCGGATCGTCCGTCTCCCATCGACGGTCATTGCGCATACCTCGATGCGCATGAGAAGTCTTTAAGAAAACACCCATTTCAACGCCATTGAGCGAAATCTGACTTGTCAGATTTCGCTCGCCTGCGCTCGTTTCTAAGATGGGGACTCCAGTTCGGCAACAGCGAATTCGCGAGTCTGCGTCGCTTTGCCGCAACGCGACAACGAGTGCAACGAATGGAAATGTATGACGCTGTATGACGCGATACGCCACGCGACGGACTTCGTCACGCGGGTTCTGCTGACCAGAACCCAACGAACCGGACAAGCCATCCGAACCGGACGCGGCGCACGCACGATGGTCGGTGCAGCGCTGGTGTCGGCCCTGACGATGACACAGACCACGGCAATGGCCAACGTCACCGTTTCGCCCATTGCGAGTGTGATTTCCAGCGGACAGCAGCAGGTCAGCATCATCAGAATTACGTCGCAATCGACACAGGCGCAATACGTGGACGTGTCGGTCAGGCGGATCGTGGCGCCTGCAACCCCCGACGAGCATGAAGTCGCCGTGAATATCGAGCAGGGCGACGGTCTGGTCGCGTCGCCTGCGAAATTCGTACTGGCTGCGGGCGCCACCCGACTCGTGCGTGTCGTCGCCCTCGGGCGGCCCCAGGTCGAGGCCGCTTATCGCGTCTATTTCCGCCCCGCGACGGCACCGGACGACACACCGGCGAGACCCACGCAGGGAGCGTTCGAGAACGACGTCAACGTGAGCTTCGTGTGGGGGGCGCTGGTGCGCGTCGAGCCGGCGAAACGCGCCCCTGGTCTCGCCTCCACCGAAGACAACACCGCCCTCAGGAACATCGGCAATGTCCGGGCCCATGTGCTTGCGATGGGCCGATGCACCGGCGATGCCGAGCACACCTGTCAGTGGCACGACATCGGCCGCAGTATCTATCCCGGCATGACGCAACCCATTCCCGACGCACTGCGCGACGCGCAGGTGCGTATCCGATATCGCGTCGATGGCGTGACGAACGAACAGGTCATGGACCTGCCGCGCGCGCCGTAGCCCGATTCGATGGGGCCGAAGAGCCTCATTTTCATCCGGTCGGATCGCCCGGCCGAACCGGGGACACCCCCCCGCATCAAGCAAACCAAGGAATTTCAAATATGAAGACGTTCAAGCAATTCGCCGCCGCGATGACACTGGTACTTCCGATGGCCGCCGCTCACGCGGCAGATGTCGTCATCGATCTGAGTGCCAATATCGATCCGACCCTGTCGGTGCTTCAGGCGAATGGCAGTCCCATGCCGCAGAATCTCGACCTCGGTTACAACGCGGCGACGGGTGATTTGAGCTCGCCGACGATTCAGACGCGTCTCTATACCAACGACGTGACCCGGAACGTGGAGGTGCGGCTTGGTTCCGCTGCGTCGCTCGTTCATGCGACCAATAACGCTGTTGCCGCCATTCCGCTGACGGTGCGACTCGATGGTCAGACGATCACGACCGCTGCGACCACGCTCAACGCCAATGAGGTCTGGACGGGGAGCGGGGTGGGCGAGTCGCGCACGCTGCCGCTGACGGTCTCGGGGCGCGCGGCAGGGGCGAACCCGCCCGTTGCCGGTCGCTATGTCGGCCGTCTTGAGATGGTGATCCTGGCGTCGGCAGCCGGTGGTAACTAAGGCAACGGCGAATCAGTAGAAGGGCGCAGACACGATGGAACGCGTGTCTGTTCCCTCTCATCGATCATGAAAACGCTTCGCCGCGCGTGCCTCGCCTGTTTGTCGTGGTTCGTCGTGACCGACGCCCCGGCACATGCCAATCCCCGCCCGCAAGTGCCTGCGGGATTCGAGGACATTGCGCTTGGTCAGGTCGAGCATCTCGAAGTGCGGTTGCTGGGGCAGTCGCTCGGGTTGTTCCCGGTGTTCGTTCGACCGGACGATGTGCGTCTCGAAACGCCCGAAGCGCTCGCACAGACCATCGACGAACGAATGAGCATCACCCGCGGCGACACGGCGGCGGTGTCGCTGGCTTCGCTGGTCGAGGCCCTGGCTCGTCCCATGCCCCGCAATGGTCATCTCGCGTGCGACGACATGAGTTCGGGCACGGGATGCCGGTTTCTGGAAACCGAGTCGGCCGGTGTCATCCTTGACGAAAGTCAGGGCACGCTCGAACTCTTTCTGTCCCGAGCCTGGCTTCCGGCGAAAAGCGCTCATGGCCCCGAGTTCCACGCGAATACGCCCGGCAGCGAAAACGCGCTGATTCACTCACAGATCGTGAACGCGGCGACGACCGATCGTTATCGCAACCTCACGGTCATGGGTAACGGCGCGCTGGGCATCTCGCCCGCCAGTTACGCAGGCTTTTCCTGGTCGCTCGTGCATTCGAGCTACAACCGGCGTCATAGCGATGCGAACGCCGTTCCTGCCACGAGCGCGCCGTCGTCGGGCGGCACGCAGGCGACGCTCGACAGTCTTTATTACCGTCACGATCTCGGCCCCCGCTATTACGTGCAATCGGGGCGTATGGATCAGCGCAATCTGTCCAGCGCGCAAGGCGGCAGTTTCGGCTTCACGCTACTGCCCGTGAGCCGCTTCGATGGCGCGCGGATCGGCACCTCTCAGGCTTACGTCAACGAATCGGCTGCGTCGCTGGGCTCGCCGCTGACGGTGTTACTGACGCGCGAGGCGCGCGTCGACGCCTATCGAGGTCACGAACTGCTGGGGAGCGCCTATTTCGCGGCCGGTGTGCAGCCGTTCGATACCCGTTACTTCCCGGAGGGGAGTTATCTGGTCAGCCTGCGAATCTTCGAGGGCGATACGCTGGTGCGTACCGAAACGGTGCCCTACTCGAAGGTGGGCGGCGGCGCGTCCGCGAAGGGCACGCAATGGTTCGTGCAGGCCGGGCGAGTCGTCGATCGGCTTGGCTATGCGAGCCATACCGCGCAACGGCGTGAAGGGGAGCGTGAGCGCCAGCGATTCACGTTTCAATCCGGTATTCGTGCCGCTTTCGGCCCCGGATTCACCTTCACGAGCGGTCTCGTCTGGTTGCAGTCGAGCCTCTACAACGAGTCCCAGATCGGCTGGCAACGGGAGTTCGCGTTGGGGCGTCTGACGACAACGGCGGCATTGCTGAGCGGCTCGGACGGTGCGCGCGGCAACACGCAATCCATCTCGTTTTCCAATGGCGTCGGCGTCAGTCTGTATCGCTATCAGATGCGTGATGCGGCATGTCGCGGTAGGGCCGCGGCGGCCGGTGCGGCGGGGGCGAATTTCGGCTGCTACGACGTGCTCAATGCGAGTGTCTCCGCGCCGCTGGGAAAGTGGCAGGCGGTCGCCGCATACAGCGAGAGTCAGTCTTTCGGACAACCTCGGCAGTGGGACGGTGATGGACTGGAAGATCCCTGGCTCGGCGCGGATCGCGCCGCCGGTGGCGTGTCGCGGACCTTGCAAACCGCGCTCAGTCGTTCGTTCCGCTGGGACAAACTCCTGATCAATGCGCGCGTCGGTGGCTATCACCGGCGTCAGGCCGGGATGGAGCGACGGGAAACCGGCGGCTTCGTCAGCGTATCGCTGAGCGCGCATCGCCCGGCCGCCGCTGGGCAGAGCCTGTCGACCTATGCGAGCGCAGGCGCCGACGTGCGCACCGGTGGCGGGGGCGAGCGCGGGGCGAGTACCGATTATCACGGGACGTATTCGCTGGTCTGGGAAGACGCGTCGCGCCGGGAGCTGATGCTGAGTCTGAATGCCAACGAACAAGGTGCGGGTAACGCGATCTTGCGAGGCGCGATCGACGGTCGATATGGTGACGCGCACGCGGCCGTTTCGCGCAGTTTGCTTCGTGCGGGCGGCGCAGAGGGTGGAGGTGGCGGAGGGCAGAGTTCTTTCGTCGGTGGATACGCGTCGAGTTTTGCGGTGTCGCGCGATGGCTTTCGGGTGGGCCCGGCCATGCTGGCAGGTGAGCCGCCTGCTGGCGTTGCGCTGGTGGTCGACGCCCTCGACGAGGATGACCCCACAGGCGCCGCCGCCGCGACGTTGCAGGTCGGGGGACGTTCGCTGCCGGTCGACTTCGGCGCGTCGGCGCTGAGTCCCGTCAGCGGTTACCGCGCGCTCAAGGGTGAAATCTCCGAGGCGCACGAGGGCGAGATCGATCATTCCGTGGCGCTGGTGCGCGGGGCGGGGCAGTACGACTACTTCCTGACACCGGGGCGCTTAAAAGTGCACCGAGTCGCAGCGGGTCGTATCTACACGTACGTCGGACGCGCCGTGGGGCCGGACGGCCTCTCGATGGAAAACGCGCGTGTACTGAGCGTGGTTGCGCCGCCGCTCGATGCGCAAGGCACATTCCTGGTCGAGTCTGCGCAGCGTCTCAAGCATCTTTACTTGTTGGACGGCGCTCAGCCGATGCGTTGCGAACTCAACGTGACCGAGCGGCAGGACGTGATTCACCTGACTGGCGTCACGCAGTGCGACCACGTCGCCCAACAGGCAATCCCGGAGTCGCTGCGCGCGCAGTTACGCGTGCAGCGTTTGCTCGGCGAAGCGTCGTCGGGACCGCAACAACAGGCGGCGATGCGAGACGCGCAGACCGGCGAGAACTAATTTGCGACGTCAACGATAGAGCGAGCCGAATGAAGGACGAGAGCAAGCACGAGAGGAAGCACGAGATGAAGCATGAGTGCATGCGCGTGATCCGGCGCGCGAAGTGGGTTGTCGCCGCCGTAGGGGCAATGGGCGTGGTATCTCCGGTCGTCGCGCAGATATTGCCTTCCGACCGCCACGAGAGCGTTTCGTTGACGTTCGACCGATCGTCGGTGCCAGCCAACTGGCTTTTCAGTGGGCAAGTGACGTCGCATTACACGCCGGGTGTCGGCATTGGTTCGCGCACGGCACATGTTTGCCGCTCGAACGTCGATACGACCTTGGGCGCCTGTCCGGTCAGACCCGCCAACGTGACCGGGCCGGTACCGACACCGATTTCCCTGCGATTCACCGAGGAGCGTTCCAAACTTCAGGTCGATCTGACGGTGGGCGGCACCAAAGTCACTACCGTTTCGGGCAGCACATGTACTCACGTGAGACCTCCGTTTCACACCGATCGGAACTTTGGAAGGTGCCAAGCGGGTCCTTATGACGTATCGCGATACGAACTGGCGATCCCCCGTGTCGAGTTGCAGAGGATTCCGGTCGGCGGCATCTGGCGGGCACGTCTTGAGTTCGACGTCGTCGAGCTGGGGAATCAGGTGAGAAGCGCAGCCCACAGCTACGACATCGAACTTCGCGTGACGGACGAACGGAATGCGCAGATTTACTTTCCGACGCTGTCCAGCACATCGCCACGAGTTGCGCTGGACTTAAGGCGACGCCCCGGACCCAACTTCGTCCCAATCGTGTATGGGGGGCGGTCGGTCGACATGTGCTTCTACGACGGGTTCGGCTCGAACTCTCCCGGCGCATTACGCGTGCGCGCCAGCGACGCACGTGCAAACTTTCCTGCGCGACCGCCCGGAAACGGGTTGCTCTTGAGGCAAGGGACGGACGGCTCGCAGCCCCGGCAGCGGATCGAGTATCGGGTCGGCCTGACGTATGCCGGTGCGCATCAGTGGGTGAGCGTGGGCGACACCGTAGGCACTACCTTTGCTTCGGTAGCGCAGGCGCCGATTCGGATCGTACGGTTGCCGGGCATTCCGGCGCCGGTGGCCTGTTCGCCGGGGACGCTCGTCTTCGAGGTCGTGCCGTTCGTCGAGAGCGAAAAGGACGCCGGGAGCTACGAGGGGCCACTCAGAATCGAGATGTTCGTCGACGCCGCGCTGGTATGAGTCGGGGGCCGGGTGAGCGGGTCAGGCCGCGTCGACGTCGCGCTCGGGCGACACCAGCGGCCCGTCATCCGGGAGGCCGGTTTGGAGGGCGAAGCGATAGAGCTGCGCGTCGCAGTCGACGCCGAGTTTTCGCATGACACTGCGTTTTTGCGCACTGACCGTTTGTTTCGTTCGGTAGAGTTTTGCCGCAATGGCAGTGATCGACATTCCCGACACATACATGCGCAGGACCTGCACCTCGCGCTGACTCAGCAATGCCGTGCGGGCGTCGGACACTGCGCCTGCGGGCGCAGTGCGGCGCGTAAGGTGCGTCGGGCGCGTCGGGCGCAATCCATCGTGCAACGCGTGGACGGCTGCGATAACGTCGTCGATGCCGCGCGATTTACAGAGTGTCGATGCAACACCGAGATCGGTAATCTGGCGAGCCATCGGCGCGTCCACCATTGCCGTCAACACCAGAATCCGAACGCAGGGAAACATGCGCCGCAACGTGGCGAGCAGCGACAGGCCGTCGCCGTACTTTCCGCCAGGCATGGTGTGGTCGATCACCAGTACGTCGCACGAGGTGCGATTGAGGACATCGACGATTTCTGCCACATGACGCGCAGTTCCCAACACCTCCAGTGAGGGCCGTTTGCCCAACTCGTGTTCGAGCCCGGCCACAACGACAGGATGGTGGTCAGCAATGGCGACGCGGATCGGTGTCATTCTTGAACCTCCCCAAAGCACGTGAACGCATAGTGCGCATATTTGAGGGACCGCTGCGTTCGAAGGGCGGTTCCGCAATCTACGTTGCGCAAGCGCACTTGGTGCTATTTCCCAAAAACGGAGGTGCATTTGCGCAACCCCGTGTTTGCCAGAATGGGGGCGCACGGCGTCTCAAGTAGAATGGCGGCCATTACAAGTCCTCCACTCGCACGAAGTTCATGGCCACACTGGTTTTTATCGTTCTCGCGTATCTGATCGGCTCGGTGCCGTTTGCGGTGATCGTCAGCCGCACGATGGGCCTCGCGGATCCGCGCAGTTACGGCTCGGGCAACCCGGGCGCCACGAACGTACTGCGTTCGGGCAACAAGAAGGCCGCCATCCTGACGTTGATCGGCGACGCCCTCAAGGGTTGGCTCGCGGTTTATCTGGCGGAACGTTTTGCCGACGCCTGGGGTGTGGGCGATTTCGGACTGGCGGCAGTGGCGCTCGCCGTGTTCCTTGGCCATTTGTACCCTGTGTTCCTGCGCTTCGCCGGTGGCAAGGGTGTGGCGACGGCCGCGGGCGTGTTGTTTGCCATCAGCCCGATTCTGGGACTGGCGGTGATGGCGACGTGGCTGATCATTGCGATCTTCTTCCGTTATTCGTCGCTCGCCGCGCTGGTCGCGGCCGTGTTTGCGCCCCTTTACTACGTCTTCATGTATGGTTTCGGGCCGTACTCCCCGGCGGTGATCGTCATGGCGGTCCTGCTGGTCTATCGCCATCGCGCGAACATCGGCAAGTTGATCGCAGGCAAGGAAAGCCGCATCGGGCAGAAGAAGTAGGCATGGAGACGGGCGAAGGCATTGCCCGTCGATCCAATAAAAAACCCGCAGCGAGTCTGCGGGTTTTTTGTGCCTGCAACGAACGCGGTAACGCTTAGTCGCGGAAGTTGTTGAAGTCGAGCGGCGTGTCGGTGACATCCTTGCGCAGCAGCGCCATCGCGCTTTGCAGATCGTCGCGCTTGGCGCCCGCGACGCGAACGCTGTCGCCCTGAATGCTCGCCTGCACCTTCATCTTGCTGTCCTTGATGATGCGCACGATCTTCTTGGCCAGGTCGCCTTCGACACCTTTCTTGACCTTCACGACCTGCTTGACCTTGTCGCCGCTGACTTTCTCGACCTTGCCGTAGTCGAGAAAACGCACGTCGACGTTACGCTTGGCCATCTTGGCGACGAGCACCTGCGTGACCTGATCGAGCTTGAAGTTGTCGTCTGCGAAGAGCGTGAGTTCCTGCTCCTTGTGCTCGACGCGCGAGTCCGATCCCTTGAAGTCGAAGCGCGTCGAGATTTCCTTGTTGGCCTGCTCGATGGCGTTCTTGACCTCTACCATGTTGGCTTCGCTAACCACGTCAAACGATGGCATCTGGCTCTCCTGAATGTCTAAGGGTTCGTGAAATGGCACGCACAGCGTGCCGTGTAAGTCCGGCGGGCGGCGGGGGCGGCCGGCGCGGTCGGCAGCCTTGGCAGCCTCGGTATAATGATGCGCAAAATTCTTTCGCCCGACATTGTAATTCAGCCGTCGGTCCCGCGTCCCCCCCGGGACGCTGTCCGGCACGGCGACACCCACTGGCCTGCCCATATTCCATGCTTCAGTTGCAACGCGACGTCAGCCTGCGCGAATTCAATACCTTCGGTCTGCCCGCCACCGCCCGCTATGTCGTGACCGTCGACAGCGAAGCGGCGCTGCTCGACGCGCTTGCCTTGCCCGAACTGGCCGGACTGCCGCGCCTCGTGCTCGGCGGCGGCAGCAACCTTGTGCTCACGCGTGACTTCGACGGGGTGGTGCTGCGCATGGCCATTCGCCACCGCGAACGTCTTCCGGACAACCCGGCAGATCCGTCCGCGCGCTATGTACGCGGCGGCGCGGGTGAAGTCTGGCACGATTTCGTCGACTGGACGCTCTCGCAAGACTGTCCCGGCCTGGAAAACCTGGCGCTGATCCCCGGCACGTTGGGTGCCGCGCCGATCCAGAACATCGGCGCCTACGGGCTGGAACTCGCCGAGCGCTTCCATGAAGTGCGTGCGCTCGATACGACGACCGGGGCGTTCGTCACACTCTCGCGCGACGATTGCGCTTTCGGCTATCGGGATTCGCTGTTCAAGCGCGAACCGGGCCGCTACATCATCGTGGCCGTGACGCTGCGCCTGCCGCAGCCCTGGCAGGCCGTGACCGGGTATGCCGACGTGTCGCGCACGCTGGCCGATGCCGGTATTGCACAGCCCGATGCGCGCCAGATCTTTGATGCGGTCGTCGACATTCGCCGCCGCAAGCTGCCGGATCCCGCGCAACTCGGCAACGCCGGAAGCTTCTTCAAAAATCCCGTCGTGGACGCCGCCACGTTTGAGGCGCTTCGCGCGCGTTTCCCGCAGGCGGTCGGCTATGCGCAGCCCGACGGCTCGTGGAAGGTCGCCGCCGGTTGGCTGATCGACCAGTGCGGCTGGCGCGGCAAGACCGTCGGAAACGCGGGCGTGCACGAGCGTCAGGCGCTGGTGCTCGTCAATCGCGGAGGGGCTACGGGGGCCGATATCGTCGCGCTGGCCCGCGCCGTGCAGGCCAGCGTTCGGGAACGCTTCGGCGTCTCGCTCGACCCCGAACCGCTCATGCTTTGATGGCGGTGGCGTCCGGCAAGCGTTGCAGATAATCGCGCTTCAGATCCACCGTGGAGCGCACGCCGACGTCGTCGAAATGCTCCGCGAGCCAGCGCTCTGCGGCCTCGCGGCCCCGATCGCGCAGCGTCGTGAGGAAGTGCCAGTCCGTGACGAATTTCGTTGACGAGGACAAGTCGTAAAGCTCCTTGTCGGCGCGAATCGAGTGGATCAGCGGGTACTTCAGCCGATCGCGAAACTCTGGCTTCAGCCATCCTTCGTCGAGCAGCTTGTGCACGAACGAGATCGCCCGGAATTCGCGTTGTAGCGAAGCGTTGAACGTGATCTCGTTCACCCGGTTCATGATCTGGCCCGGCAGCACCGGCTTCTCTTTGCGCTCGATCGGGTTGATGTGCACGATCAGGATGTCGCTCGTGACCGTCTCGTAATAGAACGGGTAGAGCGGCGGGTTGCCGAGATAGCCCCCATCCCAGAAAAAGTCCTCGTCGATCTTCACCGGTTTGAACAGCCACGGCAGACAGGCGGACGCCATCGCCACGTCGAGCGTGATCTCGTGTGTGCGGAAGATGCGGATGTTGCCGGTGCGGATGTTCGTCGCGGAGACGAACAGATGTGTCGCAGTGCTCTCGCGCAGACGCTCGAAATCGACCTGCGCTTCGAGCACGGTGCGCAGCGGATTGATCTCGGCCGGCGGTTGCGCGAACGGCATCATCCATTGCTGCATGCTCTGCATCCAGTCATGCCAGACGGGATACTCGGTCGGACGCCCGTTGAGCCAACTGAAGACGGTTTGCGCCCATGCGGTGGCCGACGAACCGGCTTGCGAAACACCCAGCCAGAAACTGTGCAACGCCTCACGCGCCTTCTCGCGCGGATCGACGTTGGGACGGTCGAGCAGACCATGCGCCAGCACCACGGCGTTCATCGTGCCTGCGGACGCGCCGCTGATGCCTTCGAACTCCAGACGTCCGTCTTCCAGCAGCTTGTCGAGCACACCCCACGTGTACGCACCGTGCGCGCCACCGCCTTGCAGGCCGAGATCGATGCCCTTGCGTCCGCCGTTGTTGCGTCGTGCACGGGAGGACTTCGCTTTCGCGCTGGCGCGGTGGCCGTCAGCGGGAAGCAGCGGGACGTCCGTCGGTTCGAGGTCCGGGTGAGTATCTGACGTATCGGACGTGTCCGATGGGTTGGACGGCGTGTGTAACGCTTCTGCCGCCGTCAGGGGTGACGCTGCAGACGTGTCGAGCGCGGACGAGGGCGTGTGGGGAGCGTCAGACGATTCAGGCACATCGGACGCTTGGCCGACAGCGTGGTCGGCCGATTCGGGAGGCAGTCGCGACATAGTGGGAAGCGGCGCCGGGCCGCGCTGAACCGGCCGAGAGGGCGATGACGCGGGAGACCCCGCGCCGTCGCGATGCTGGCCGGACGGTTAGCCGTAATGGCAAACGTAATCGAGCGTCTCCACGACCTCGATATCGAACTTGCTATTGCCCGGCACGGAGAATTCCTGACCGGCAGCGTACTCTTGCCACTCGGTCTGACCTGCCAGGCGGATGCGGCAGCGGCCGCCCGTGACTTCCATGATCTCAGGCGCATCGGTACCGAACTGGAGCGTGGCCGGGAAAATCACACCCAGCGTCTTGCGCGTGCCGTCCGGGAACAGGACGGTGTGCGAAACGCACTTGCCGTCGAAGTACGTGTTGGCGCGCTTGATTACGGAAACGTTGTCGAACTGAGTTGCAATTTGCGTCATGACCGAATGCTGTGTCGAATGCGAGCGAATGCCGCGATAGAGAGTCAATATGCCAGGCCGCTCAGGGCCAGGCGTGAATTCATGCTAGCACGTTTCGAGCGTCCACCCGGCGGCATTTTGTGCAATGCACAACGAATATGCCCCGATGTGGTGCGAGGCTGTGCAAATTCCGAAACGCTCTGATGGGCGGGGCGTACTGTGTCGTGCTGCGATGAAGCGCGCGGCGTCACGAGAATGGCTGACGGCGCGCGTCAGCGATGATAGCGGAACGTTAATCGCGGTGGGGTAACGAAAACCGCCCGGACGGCATTGCGCCAGTCCGGGCGGTGTGGCCGGGCTGGGTGTCCCGGCTGATCTGCATTCGGTGCGTCAGATGCGCTATAGGCGTCAGACGCGGCCCAGCATCAGGAACTCCATGAGTGCCTTCTGCACGTGCAGACGGTTCTCGGCTTCGTCCCAGACGACGCTTTGCGCACCGTCGATGACATCCGCCGAGACTTCTTCGCCGCGGTGGGCGGGCAGACAGTGCATGAAGAGGGCGTCGGACTTCGCGCGCTGCATCAGGTCGGCGTTCACGCACCATTGAGCGAACGCGGCCTTGCGTGCTTCGTTTTCCGCTTCGTAACCCATGCTTGTCCAGACGTCCGTCGACACGAGGTCGGCCCCTTCGCAGGCGGCGCGCGGATCGTCGAACTCACGCACGAACGGACGGCTCGATTCGGCCACCATCGCCTGATCGAGACGGTAGCCCGGCGGCGTCGAGATATTGAACTGGAAGCCGAAGATCTCGGCGGCCTGAATCCACGTGTAGGACATGTTGTTGGCGTCGCCGATCCACGTGACCGTCTTGCCCTTGATCGGGCCGCGATGCTCGTAGTACGTGAAGATGTCTGCCAGCACCTGACACGGGTGGTATTCGTTGGTCAGGCCGTTGATGACCGGCACACGCGAATGCTGGGCGAAGCGCTCGATGATCTCCTGACCGAACGTGCGGATCATGATGATGTCGGTCATGCGCGAGATCACCTGGGCGGCGTCTTCGATCGGCTCGCCGCGACCGAGCTGCGTGTCGCGGGTGTTCAGGAACACGGCGTGACCGCCCAACTGGTGAATACCGGCCTCGAACGACAGACGCGTGCGGGTCGAGCTTTTCTCGAAGATCATCGCCAGCGTGCGGTCGTGCAGCGGATGGTAAGTCTCGTAGTTTTTGAATTTCTTCTTGAGGATGCGGGTGCGCTCGAGCACGTAGTCATACTCGTCGAGCGTCAGATCCGAAAACTGAAGGTAATGCTTGATGGGTTTGGCGGTGGTCATTTGGATGTTCTGCTGGAGGCCGATCCCGCGTGCGTTCCTCGCAGATTTGCTGGGAACTCGAACGCGTTCGGCACGACGAACAAGCCTTGAGGCCTGTCCCCCCCGGTCAGGCTCGTGAAGGTGCTCTACCGGTGCTGGCTTTAGGGTGGACAGCCCGTAGTCTACCAAATCGTTTTGTCGTCACACGAAAAGCGTATGATCGAGCCCGCTGCTGCACAGCCAAAATCGGCTGGCAAGACCGAAAAAAACATCCGCAGCAATGGTGGGGGACAGGTTCCAGTCTTATATAAGATATAATACTGGCTCTGTCGGCCACGCTACCCGCGTACGGCTGGCCAGGTGTTTTTTGAGGTGATTGAGCGATATGACCGACCAGGTTTCCGCGCGCGAGTATTTCATTCAGGGGCTGACTCTGGATGGCAAGAAGTTTCGTCCGAGTGACTGGGCGGAGCGTCTGTGCGGCGCCGTGTCGTTCTGCGGCCGAAGCAATTCTGGCCCGAACGCATACATGCAGTACTCCCCCTATGTGCGTCCGACGATGGTGGGTGACGTCAAGTGCGTCGTTGTCGATGAGCGACTGAAAGAGATCGAGCCGAGAATGTTCGATTTCGTGATGAGTTTTGCGCGTGACAACGGGTTGCAAACGACGGAAGCCTGCTTCGTTCCCGACGTCAAATAAATCCCCCTTGGCCGCTGTCGGCCAGACGTGAGTGTCGGGCCTTCGGCCCTACTCACCGTCGCTTCGTCACATCTTCGCCCTTCCGGCACGTTCCCCTTCCAGCTTGTCTCCCGTGGTGCTCGATGCGCTCGGCAGAATTGCGTGTTTTGTATGGCGTAACGAGGGGAATGAAGGAGAAGGAAGAGGGAGCGCAGAATAGAAAAAAGCCCGCATGAAGCGGGCTTTTTAGTGTCCCGACCGTAGTCGGAACCGGCAAGCAACTTGTAGTGCTTTGCAGCTAAGCGGGAATACCCAGCTTAGGCAGCAGCCGACATCGCCTTGATAGCGGCCGACAGGCGGCTCTTTTGGCGAGCAGCGGTGTTCTTGTGAACGATCTTCTTGTCAGCGATGATGTCGATCGTCTTTGCCGAAGTGCGCAGCACTTCCTTGGCAGCGGCTTGGTCGCCGGTGGCGATTGCCTTGCGAACAGCCTTCACAGCCGTGCGCAGACGCGAACGCAGCGCCGAGTTGTGGGCGTTGATCTTAACGGTTTGACGCGCGCGCTTGCGTGCTTGTGCGGTATTTGCCATGTTCAGTGAATTCCTTGAATTGCTCCGCCTAATGCGGCTTCTGTGCAGTTTGGCTCCGCTCCCTGGGAGACACGGTGGCCAGGAAGCAATCCATTGACTTCGAAACCGACGATTATAGACGAAGCCCAACGGAAATTGCAACTTCTTTGCTGCAATGCTGTGCGTATAATACGCGCAACATGAATTTGCTCAAAGCTCTCGCTACGGTCAGCGGTTTTACGATGCTTTCGCGCATCACCGGCCTGATTCGTGAAATTCTTATCGCACGCATGTTTGGTGCCGGTCCCATGACCGACGCCTACAACGTGGCGTTCCGTATTCCCAATCTGCTGCGCCGCCTGTCCGCTGAAGGGGCGTTTTCGCAGGCATTCGTCCCAATTCTGGCCGAATTCAAATCGCAACGTAGCGAAGAAGAGACGAAAACGCTCGTCGACTCCGTGACGACGGTGCTTTTCTGGGTGCTCCTGTCCATCACGATTGCCGGGGTGCTCGGCGCGTCAGGCGTGGTCTACGCCGTCGCGACGGGCCTGTCGCGCGAAAACGGCACGTTCGATGCCGCCGTCTTCATGACGCGCGTGATGTTCCCCTATATCACCCTGATCTCGATCACGACGCTCGCCGCAGGCGTGCTCAATACGTGGCGTCAGTTCTCGATGCCCGCATTTGCACCGGTGCTGCTCAACGTCAGCTCGATCGTGGCATCGCTGTGGGTGGCGCCGCATCTGGAGACGCCGGTCTACGCACTCGCGTATGCCGTGATCGTGGGCGGCGTGCTGCAACTGATCATTCAGCTCCCGGCGCTCGCCCGCATCGGCATGTTGCCCCGCATCACGATCAATATTGCGGCGGCGCTTCGCAACGCGGGCGTCAAGCGGGTGCTCGCTAAGATGGTGCCGGCCACGCTCGCCGTGTCGGTCGCTCAGGTCAGCCTGATCATCAATACGAACATTGCGTCGCGATTGGCGCAGGGCAGTGTGTCGTGGCTGGCGTATGCAGACCGTCTGATGGAGTTTCCGACGGCGCTGCTGGGTGTGGCGCTGGGCACGATTCTGCTGCCGAGTCTGGCGCGCGCGCATGCCGATGACGATCCCGCCGAGTATTCTGCGTTGCTGGACTGGGGGCTGCGTCTGACCTTCCTGCTGGCAATGCCCAGCGCAGTCGGCCTGTTCGTCTATGCTGAGCCGCTCACCGCGACCCTGTATCAGTACGGACGCTTCGATGCGACCGACGTCGTGATGACGGCGCACGCGCTCACCGCCTACGGCGTCGGCCTCGTCGGGCTGATCCTCATCAAGATTCTCGCGCCGGGCTTCTACGCCAAGCAGGACATCAAGACACCCGTGAAGATTGCCATCGTGGTACTGATCGCCACGCAGCTCTCGAACGTGCTTTTCGTGCGCTGGTTCGCCCATGCGGGGTTGTCGCTGTCGATCGGCGTCGGCGCATGCATGAACGCCGCGCTGCTTTTCGCGGGACTCTATAAGCGCGGCATTTACCGGCCGGCGGCGGGGTGGCGTCTGTTCTTCGTCCAGCTTCTGGCGGCGTGTCTGATCCTAGCGGGCGTACTGCTGTGGTTCACGCAGAGCTTCGACTGGGTGGCCCTGGGGGCGCGTCCGCTGGCGCGCATTGCCTTGCTCGGTGCGAGTCTGGTGCTATGCGCCGTGGTGTATTTCGGGGCATTATTCCTCATGGGTTTCAACTTCTCGTTCTTCCGTCGGCGCACCCGCTCTTGATCCTGGTGATCCATTAGCGGGCCGGTCGCGGCGGAACTCACGGATACCGCATGGCGAATCGAATTCTGGAGTATTTTGCTGCGCTGGTTGCGTCCGACGACGGCCTGCCGTTGACCGAGGCAGCCATTGCCATCGCACAGGACGTCTATCCCGATCTCGACGTGCAGGACACGCTTACCCAGATCGATGCGCTGGCTGCACGTCTGGCCAAGCGTCTGCCGCCGGACGCCGGGCCGTTGCAAAAGCTGCAACTGCTCGACCATTTCTTCTTCCGCGAACTCGGCTTCACCGTCAATCAGAACGACTATTACGATCCGGATAACAGCCACCTGCATGTGGTGCTGGATCGGCGTCGCGGGATTCCGATTTCGCTCGCCGTGCTGTGCATGGAGATCGGTCATCAGATCGGGCTGCCGTTGCGTGGCCTCTCGTTCCCCGGGCACTTTCTGCTGCGTCTCGCGGTGCCCGCCGGGGATGTCGTCATCGACCCCATTTCGGGCAATTCCCTTTCGCCGCAACGCCTGCTCGAAATGGTCGAACCGTACCTGAAGCACTATCGCGACGAAAGCGCCGAGCCGATTCAGGAACTGGCGTTGTGGGCGTTGCTGCACCCGTTCCTGGAGCCCGCGACGCCGCGCGAGATTCTGGCGCGCATGCTTCGCAATCTGCGGGCCATCTATACACAGAACGAACGGTGGGAGCGGCTGCTGGCGGTGCAGGAGCGTATGGTGCTCGTGCTACCCGATCAGCCCATCGAGAAGCGGGATCGCGGGCTGGCGTATGCGCGTCTGGGTCTGGTGCGTCCGGCGCAGGACGATCTGGAGTGGTATCTGGGCAAGCGTCCCGAAGCGGACGACGCCGATGCGATTCGTCAGGTGCTCGACGACCTGAGCCGCCGTCCGGGCAGCCACGGGTAAGTTTCGCCCACAGCGTCATCCATAAAAAACGCCAGCCGCATTCCCGGCTGGCGTTTTGACGTCGGGCGCTGGCCCGCGCGCGTCTTGCGTCGACTACACCGACTGCATCGACAACTCCTGCACTTCGCGCTTGAGCCCCGGCTTGTAACCGAAATGGAAGAACACTTCGGCCATGAGGAACATCGGGGCGATAAAAATCTGGAAGATGTTATCGAGCAGGGCGGGCTTGCGGCCCTCGTAGTGGTGGCCGATCAATTGCACGATCCAGCCGCCGACGAACAACACACCGAAGACGGCGAGCGCCCACGGCCAAGGCAGCTTCGCCAGATGTTGCGTGAGCGCCAGCAACACGGCGAAGAACGCCGTCATGGCAAGCGCCAGCGGTACATCGAGCAGGAAGTAGTACATCAGCAGGACTAGCACGATCACGTGCGTTGCGTTCAGGCCGCTGGGGCCGAGCGGCACCCACGAGAACGCTTGCATCACCGCGAGGATGATCATGGGAACGCCGAAGAAATGCGTGAGACGGTTCTTGGGACTGCGGTGATAGCGCTGATAGAACGACATCTGTTGCGCCAGTGATTTCATGCCAGCCTCCTGCCTCGGGGGACGACGGGGAGAATATCTGGGCACCGGCTGGAGCATGAAAAACCGGTGTCTTTAGCCGACCGCAATCTGCGTCCGGCATTCCATTGTAGCCATAGTCCGAACGACATTTTGGTGCGCTGCGACAAAGTGTCCGCAGCGCGCCGTTTGCACCATGCCCTACGTGTTATCGACCGTCGGTGCGGCTATTTCGGCTGCATGCGAATCGCGCCGTCGAGGCGAATCACTTCGCCGTTCAGCATCGGGTTGCGCACGATCTGTTCGACCAGCATCGCGTATTCGGCAGGTCGGCCGAGTCGTGGCGGAAACGGCACCATCTGGCCGAGCGACGCCTGCACTTCGGCGGGCATGGCGAGCATCATCGGTGTTTCGAAAATGCCCGGCGCGATGGTCATCACGCGAATACCGCTGCGCGAGAGATCCCGTGCCACCGGCAGTGTCAGGCTGGCCACGCCGCCTTTCGATGCCGCGTAAGCGGCTTGTCCCATCTGACCATCGTAGGCAGCGACCGACGCTGTATTGACGATCACGCCGCGCTCGCCTTCGCCGTTCGGCTCGCCCTGACTCATCGCGGTGGCCGCGAGGCGAATCATGTTGAAGGTGCCGATCAGATTGATCTGGATGACGCGCGCAAAGGCGTCGAGCGGATGGGGGCCATCGCGTCCGACCGTCTTGCTGCCGATGGCGATGCCCGCGCAGTTGACGAGCCCGCGCAACCCGCCGAGTGCCTGTGCTGCAGCCACAGCGGCCTTGCCGTCATCTTCCCGGGTGACGTCGCATTTCACGAACTTGCCCCCGAGCTTTTCGGCGAGCGCTTCGCCTTCGTCGACATTCACATCGGCCAGTACGACCTTCGCGCCAAGTCCTGCAAGCCAGCGCGCCGCGGCCGCGCCGAGCCCTGAGGCGCCACCGGTGATCAGAAACACATTGCCCTGAATTTCCATGCGTCATCCTCCATTGGCAAAAAAGGCGGCGCAGTCTGAACTGGCCGCCTTCTTCTGTGGCGTTACTGATGGGGCAGAACCCCTTGCCGGACCGCACGCGTTGCGAACAACACGGAGTCGCGGGGCGGCATCGACCGATGGACCCGGTCGACTTACTTCAGTGCGTCGAACGCGCGCGCGCGGATTTCATCCACGCTGCCCTGGCCCGAGATCTTGCGGTACTGCGGTGCCTCGACGATCGCGCCGGGGCTGCCGTGCTTGGCCCAGTCCGAATAGTAGGCGACCAGCGGCTTGGTCTGCGACTCATACACCGCGAGGCGCTTCTTGACCGTTTCTTCCTTGTCGTCGTCGCGCTGGACAAGCGGCTCGCCGGTCACGTCGTCGACGCCTTCGACCTTCGGCGGATTGAACTTGACGTGGTACGTGCGGCCCGATGCCGGGTGCGTACGACGTCCGCTCATGCGGGTGATGATCTCATCGAACGGCACGTCGATTTCGAGGACGAAGTCGATGGCGACGCCGGCTTCCTTCATGGCTTCCGCTTGCGCGATGGTGCGCGGGAAACCGTCGAAAAGATAGCCGTTTTTGCAATCGGCGGCCGTCAGACGTTCCTTGACCATGCCGATGATGACGCCGTCCGGCACCAGATCGCCTGCATCCATGAAGCGCTTGGCTTCAAGGCCGAGTTGCGTGCCTTCCTTGATCGCGGCGCGCAGCATGTCGCCGGTCGAGATTTGCGGGATGCCGAATTTTTCTTTGATGAAAGTGGCTTGGGTGCCTTTGCCGGCCCCGGGTGCCCCCAACAAAATCAGACGCATCGATGACTCCTGAAAGTTTGTGATTTGTGAATGCTGTGCGTGCGGCAGGCAGGTGCGTCTCCGGTGCTCTGCGGCGGTTGCGGGTCCTGTGACCGGCGAACCGCGCTGCGCGCAGACATCGCGCCCGGCAGTGCGCGACGCGCGCGACCGGGGGTCTGCTCGCGAGAATCAGAGCGATTATGCCACGTCATGCCCGCCCGGCGGCGTTTTGCAGACAGCGCGGTGTCGCGTCGGTGCGATTTCCGGGACGCGTGCCGACGTCAGTTTTTCAGCAATGCGCGCACGCGTTCGAGGTCTTCAGCCGTGTCGACGCCCGGCAGCGGCGCGTCGTCCGTCACGAGTACGGCAATACGCTCGCCGTGCCAGAGCGCACGCAACTGCTCCAGCGATTCGGCCGTCTCGATGGGGGCTTGCGGCAAACTCGGGTAGCTGCGCAGGAACTTGGCGCGATAGGCGTACAGGCCGATGTGACGAAAGACCGTCGTCGTGGCGGCGGGCAACGTAGCGACGCTCGCGAGTCCGGCGGACCACGCGTCACGCGACCACGGAATCGGCGCACGCGAGAAATAGAGCGCGCGGCCATGCGCATCGAGCACGACCTTGACGACGTTCGGGGAGAAAATCTCTGCGTTGTCGGTAATCGGATGCGCGGCGGTCGACAGTGCGCATTCGGGGTGTTCGGCCAGATGAGCCGCGACGGCGTGCACCAGACGCGGATCGATCAGCGGCTCGTCGCCCTGCACGTTGACGACGATGGTGTCGTCAGGCCAGCCTTGCGCCACGGCGACCTCGGCCAGACGGTCGGTGCCTGTCGGGTGGTCCGGGCGGGTCAGCACCACGTCGAAACCGTGCGCGGATACCGCATCGACGACGCTCTGGGCGTCGGTCGCTACGACAACCTGGCGCGCGCCCGATTCGCGCGCACGTTCGGCGACGCGCACGACCATCGGCTTGCCACCGATATCGGCGAGAGGCTTATTGGGCAGACGCGTCGACGCCAGGCGCGCAGGCACCACGGCGACAAAATCGGTGGCGGCGGCAGTGGCGGTAGCGACACCCTGGGTGCCGGGACGCAACGTCGT
Organism: Pandoraea commovens; assembly: GCF_024704525.1. Taxonomy (NCBI): domain Bacteria; kingdom Pseudomonadati; phylum Pseudomonadota; class Betaproteobacteria; order Burkholderiales; family Burkholderiaceae; genus Pandoraea; species Pandoraea commovens. Next base: position 4,720,147 of record NZ_CP102780.1, on the reverse strand, counting down.
ATCGCTCACGATGCGGACTTGTCGTCGTTCATCGGAACGGGCGTGCCTTCGACAGACTGACGTGCTTCGTCGGCCAGCATGACGGGAATGCCGTCACGAATCGGATAAGCGAGCTTGTCTGCATGGCAAATCAGCTCCTGGGCTTTTTTATCCAGCTCCAGCGGGCCCTTGCACAACGGGCAGACGAGAATCTCAAACAGTCGGTTGTCCACGCAATTTCTCCACTACCAGTGATACGAGGCGCGCATCGAGCGCTGCCTCGGCAGGTACGGCCCACACACGCGGGTCGGACCAGGTGACGCATTTTACTGCATCCTTTTCGGTGATCAGGATGGCGTCCGCGGCCACGCCGTCGAACGGATTGGTCGCAAAGTCGTAATGATCGGGCAACGCCAGCGTCTCGATCTGCAACCCTGCTGCGCGCAATGCCGCGAAGAACCGCTCCGGTGCCCCGATGCCCGCGGCTGCCAGCACGCGCTTGCCCGCAAAGTGAGACAGCGCGCGGCTGAGCGACGGCTGGCTGACGCACCACGCATCGCCTAACGTCAACGTCAGACGCCACGTATGCGGCCAATCCGGCAGCGTTCGGCCATACGGATCGTTAATGAGGTTCACGTCGCGTTGTCGCGATAGCGGTTCGCGCAGCGGCCCCGCTGGCAGCAAGAAGCCGTTGCCACCGAGCCGATGATCGAATACGGCGATTTCGACGTCGCGTGCGAGGGCGTAATGCTGAAGACCGTCGTCACAGACGATGACGTCGCATTCGGGATGCGCAGCCAGTAACGCCCGACCGCCTTCCACGCGCGACGGCCAGACCCACACGGGCGCGCCGGTCCGTTTCGCGATCAGCAGCGGCTCGTCGCCAACGGCTTCCGGACGTGCCGTGCGCACGACTTCCGTCGGCTGGGTCAGCGTCGCCCCGTAGCCTCGCGAAAGCACGCCGGGCGTGTAGCCATGTTCACGCAACGCGCCGACGAGTGCGATGACGGTCGGCGTTTTGCCGGTGCCGCCCACCGTCAGATTGCCGACCACGACGACCGGGACTGGAAGTCGTGTCGACGGTTTCCAGCCACGACGAAAGCCCATGCGCCGCCACGCCGCAATGCCGCCGAAGATCCACGAGAGCGGCCAGAGCAGCCAGGCGGCGAGCCCCCGGCGTTGCCACTGCGCCGTGACCCAATGGACCAGCGAGCCCGACAGACGCGGCACGAGGGCGCGCGCGCGCGCGCCTTTCGCGGTGTCCGGCTGTCGCGACGGGTGTCGTGTCATCGGGACGGCTGCGCAGGTGTGCCGTGCGCCGTTGTCGAACGGGCAGCGAAGGTCAGACGCGACAATCCGGCCTCACGCGCGGCCTCCATCACATTGATGACGGACTGATGCGTGCTCTTGGCGTCGGCGTTGATGATGATCACCGGCGGCTCAGCGCCGGTATTGGCGGGGCCAGCCGCCTGACGCAGCGCGGCCGTCAGACCGGCAACGTCGCGTTGTGCCAGCGCATGCCGGTCGATCGCGTAGCTGCCGTCGGCGCCTACCGAAACGACAATCTGACGCGGCGGCACGACCGCTTTTTCGGCGTCTGCCGTGGGCAGATTGACCTTCAGCGCCGTGTAGCGCGTGTAGGTCGTCGTGACCATCAGAAAGATCAGGATGACGAGCAGCACGTCGATGAGCGGGATCAGATTGATCTCCGGTTCATCGCGCGTGGAGAGACCTCGACGGAAATTCATCGCATGTCTCTCGAATCAGTGCCGCGGCAGCGTGGCATCGAGAAAATGGACCGCCTGCGTTTCGAGTTCGACGAGGAAGGCGTCGACGCGGGTGCGGTAGTACCGATAGAAGATCATTGCCGGAATCGCGATCATCAGCCCGAAGCCGGTGTTGTAGAGCGCAACGGAGATGCCGTGTGCCAGTTGGGCCGGATCGGTGCCCGTTGCATCCTGCGAACCGAAGATCTCGATCATGCCGATCACCGTGCCGAACAGACCCATGAGCGGTGCGACCGAGGCGATGGTGCCCAGCGCGGGCAGAAAGCGCTCCAGCTCATGGGCGACGGCACGCCCCGTTTCCTCCAGCGCCTCTTTCGCGCCTTCGCGCGGGCCCTGCGGATTGTGGGCGACGTAGCGCACGCCGGTCGCGAGCACACGGCCCAGCATGGAGCCGCGCGCCAGTGCTTCGGTGGCGTCTTGCTTGGCAGCGCCACGGCGCGCGAGCGTGATCGCGTTTTCGAGTACGCCGGTCGGCAGCACACGTGCGCGGCGAAGCGACAGGGCGCGCTCGACGATCAGGGCGAGGGCAATGATGGAAGCGATGAGAAGTGGCCAGATGGGCCAGCCGGCGGCCTGGATGACGGCGAACAAAGAGACCTCTTGCTTGTTGCGGGGGATGGGCAAACGAGTCCGAACTGTAGCGTGCAGGGGGGGGATGGGCAAGCACCGTTTTCCACACCCGACGAGCACAAGGATGTGGACAACCTTTGGATACTCTCGGCAACTCTTTGACGCGGTGGAACTTTTTAGTTCGTGATGAAAAAATGGGCAATGAGCGGTTTCAGAAATGAACACCTCCGCAAGCTCACAAATCCCAAGATTTCCTCGTTAGCCTGTGGATAACTATGTGTACATGTCGGCCTGGGAAGATATATCTTGTCGTGTGTCACGTAAACACGCCTTTTTACGCCGTGGAAGCCCTCCGCAAAGCCCGATAAATCAAGGGTTTGCGCCCGGTGCGTAGGAATTGTCGGGCATCCGGGCGCGAAAACCCTTAAATTAGCGGGCCTGTGGACAGTTTTTCGTCAGCGCACACGCATGAACCTATCTTTCGACGACGCCCGGCCCACTGGTGGTGCGGATCGCGTACTCAGTGTTTCGGATTTGAACAAGGCCGTTGCCGGCGTGCTGGAGCGGAGTTTCCCGTTGGCATGGGTCAGCGGCGAGATTTCCAACTTCACGCGCGCCGCCAGCGGCCATTGGTATTTCTCGATCAAGGACGCACAGGCGCAAATGCGTTGCGTGATGTTCCGCGGTCGCGCGCAGCATGCGGATTTCTCACCGAAGGAGGGCGATCGCGTCGAGGTGCGTGCCTTGCTCTCCATGTATGTGCCGCGCGGCGAGGTACAACTCAACGTCGAAGCGATCCGGCGCGCGGGGCAGGGCAATCTCTACGAGGCATTCCTGCGCCTGAAGGAAAAGCTCGCCGCTGCCGGGCTGTTCGATGCCGGGCGCAAGCGTGAATTGCCGCGGTATGCCCGGCGCGTGGGCGTTGTCACGTCGTTGCAGGCGGCCGCCTTGCGTGACGTGCTGACAACGCTCGCGCGTCGCGCCCCGCATGTGAGCGTCGTCATTTATCCCGCGCCCGTGCAGGGGGCGGACGCCGCCACAAAGCTCGCGGCGGCGCTCGATACGGCCAATGCGCGCGGCGAAGTCGACACCCTGCTGTTGTGCCGGGGCGGAGGTTCCATCGAGGACCTCTGGGCGTTCAACGAAGAAGTGCTGGCGCACGCCATTGCGCGCAGCGAACTGCCGGTGGTCTCCGGCGTCGGGCACGAAACCGATTTCACGATTGCCGACTTCGTCGCGGACGTGCGCGCGCCCACGCCCACGGCAGCAGCAGAACTGATCTCGGCGGCGCGCGACGAGTGCCTGCGCGAAGTCGATCGGGAGCGTCAGCGTCTGAGTCGTGCAATGCGTCGCACGCTCGAGCAGCGCGCCCAGCAGCTCGACAGCCTGTCGCGCGCGATGGTCTCCCCGCGCGAGCGTCTGGCGCGCCAGCGTGGGGAACTGGCGCATCTGGCCGATCGCATGCGCCACGCCCTCGAACGCCCGCTGGCCCAGCGTCACAGCCGATTCGAGATGTTGCGTCTGCGCCATGCACGGGCTGTGCCGGATGTCGCGTCGCAACATGAGCGCGTGGCATTGCTCGAACAACGTCTTCAGACGGCCATGTCGCGCCGTGCCGAGCGCTCGGCACAGCGCCTGACCGACGCCACCGCGCAGCTTGAACTACTCAACCCGCGTCGCACGCTGCAACGCGGATACGCCGCAGTCCTCGATGCGAAGGGGCAGCCGCTGCGAGACCCTCGAAAACTTCAGCGTGGTCAGCAAGTGACCATGCACCTTGCAGACGGGGCGGCCGACGTAGGCATTGGTGATGTCCAGGTCAGGCTAGACGATACTTTTTAGTCGACGCGGTTCGGCAAAGCTGGCGAATCGCAGGCATCGTGCGCTGATTAGCCGGGATCGGCAAACAATCGTCACATTGCTAAGGCAGAGTGCGGCAAACCAAGTACCCGTTGGGTTTGCGGGGTTTTCGCATCTGCCCTAGAATCGATGGCTCCGGATAACGCAAAATCGGGTTCCCCTCAGAGCACAAAGGACAATTGCCATGGAACACAAGCTCCCTGAACTGCCGTACGCCATCGATGCACTGGCGCCGACCATCTCCAAGGAAACGATGGAGTATCACTACGGCAAGCACCACCAAGCCTATGTGACCAACTTGAACAACCTGATCAAGGGCACCGAATTCGAAAACGCCAGCCTCGAAGACATCATCAAGAAGTCGTCGGGCGGCGTGTTCAACAACGCAGCGCAGGTGTGGAACCACACCTTCTTCTGGAACACGCTGTCGCCGAACGGCGGCGGTGCACCGACTGGCGATCTGGCCAAGGCCATCGACGCCAAGTTCGGCTCGTTCGACGCATTCAAGGAAACGTTCTCGAAGTCGGCCGTGGGCAACTTCGGTTCGGGCTGGACGTGGCTCGTGAAGAAGGCCGACGGTTCGGTCGACATCGTGAACACCAGCAACGCTGCCACGCCGCTGACCGGCGCCGACAAGCCGCTGATCACGATCGACGTGTGGGAACACGCCTACTACATCGACTACCGCAATGCGCGTCCGAAGTTCGTCGAGGCATTCTGGAACCTCGTCAACTGGGACTTCGCCGCGAAGAACTTCGCGTAATCGACGTTCCCGGAATTTGCCGGCCGACACAGAGTCGACTTCAGTGAGCCTTCGCTGAAGGGCACGTCAGACGCCCAACCCGAGCGTCTGGCGTCGCCGGCAAACCTCAGCTCGCTGTCCGCCACATCAACGCACGACTTCGGCGCTTGTTTCACCGCATCCGCCGCCACATCGCTGCAACACACCCTTCCCGCATCAAGACGTCTCACGCGTCTCATCGTTTCCCATTGTTTTCAACGGTCACCGGATTGCAGGCTTTTGCGCCGCGCTTGATCGACGTCAACATTCGTACGCGGGCACCTCGTTAGAGTGAACCCTTCAATCCGAACGGACAACGTATGCCAGACCCTGCGCCATCGTGCGAGGCCGCCACGGCCATTGCGCATTTCGCGATCGACACCCGATGTGCCGACGCGTTTCAAGACACACCGCCCCGCTTCTGGCTCGCCGATCCGCATCTGATGCGCAGCCTGCCCCCCGCCGCCTGGACGCTCTTTCGTCTGGCCGAATACAAGCGCGGCGGGACGGCCACACACATGTGGCGCGTCGGCGCGCTGGCATGGCGATTCGCACAGACGCTAGGGATGTCCGCCATCAAGGCGCAGGCGTTGGGGCTTGCGGCGGCGCTGCATGACACCGGCAAGCTTTGCATTCCGAATTCGATTTTGGAGAAGCCGGGCAGGTTGTCGCCCGACGAGATATTGACGATGCGTATGCATCCGGAGTTGGGGGCCGAGATGCTGAATGCCATCGGCGGTGCTGCATGCGAGTTGGCGGCCACGGTGGCGCGCACGCATCACGAACGCTACGACGGCACCGGCTATCCCTATGGGCTTTCCGGCAACCGCATTCCGTTGGCCGGACGCATTGTGGCGCTGGTCGACGTTTTCGATGCACTCGCCAGCCATCGCCCGTATCGTGCGGCGTTAAGTCCGGCGCAGATCGTCGGCGCGATGCTCGCCGAGCGTGGACGCCACTTCGATCCGTGGTTGCTGGATCGATTTCTCGAGCAGTCGCTCGGTGCGGCGCTGGAAATATCGAGCGGCGCGCGATAGCGACTACCGGCGCGCTGCATGAAGGATGCGCAAGGAAGGGATCAGCGCGGCAGGTTGGAGATCTTCGAACCTGCTTTGATCTTCTTCTTCGCAAACCAGCCCTTGTTCATCTCAAGCGCGTATCGCACAGCAGCACGAGGGCAATGGTTGTCTTCCGTTTGCGGTTCCATGTCCTCGATGTTCACGATCGTGCCGTCGTCGGCGAGGAACGCGATGGACAGCGGCAGATCGGTGTTCTTCATCCAGAAGCAGTGACCGGCGCTTTGCTCGAACACGAAGAGCATGCCCGCATTGTCGGCCATGGCCTTGCGATACATCAGGCCCTGTTCGCGGTCTTTCTCGTTCGCGGCGACTTCGGCCTTGATGAGGTACATGCCCGCAGAGAGTTGCACGGTCGGGAATTCCCCGGGCTGCTTGATTTGCGCGATGGCGCTTGCCGGGGCGAGCGCCATGACGGCGGCGATGCTGGTGAACGTTGCGCTGGCGGCGAGCGCGGCCAGTTGACGCGAAATCCGGATCACAAAAGACTCCTGAGAAGATCGGGGGGACGTCAAGAATACGGTCGGACGACAGTGGAAATTCCGCAGCAAATTCGTCGGGAATCCGGCGAATTTGCCCGAATTTTCCTCGAGCGGATAGCGGCTCATTGTATCTGCCGGACGAAAAAAAAGCAGGTTGCACGAGCAACCTGCTTGTTACCGTACGTTGCGCAGGCGTGCTGCGCGACGCGGTACTTACTTGCTTGCAGCGGCCGGAGCTTCGGCAGCAGCAGCCTTCTTCGACGACTTCTTGGCGTGCTTCTTGTGGGTCGACGACTTCTTCTTGGCAGCCGGCTTGCTAGCAGCAGCCGGAGCAGCCGTGTCGGCAGCAGCCGGAGCAGCAGCTTGGGCGAACACGCCCGTTGCGAACAGGCCAGCGACCAGGGCAGCGATCAGTTTTTTCATGAGATTCCTCGTTGGAGCTCGATGTTTGGGTGGTGTACTCGTTGACCCGCGAAGTGAGTCATCTCCTTTAACGTCCCGTCGGAACTTCGGTTGACAACCCGCTCGCGGATTTTTTCGACGACAAGTATTACGGCTTGTTACCGACCGGCGGTTGGCTCATCGGCTTCTTGGCGTGCTTCTTGTGGTGATGCTTTTTGTGCTTGGTGGTCTTCTTCGCCGGCGTGGCATGGTCACCCGCCGGAGCCGCCATCGCAGGCGCTGCTGCTGCGGGCGCCGCCGGAGCGACAGGCGCCGTCGCGGGCGCCGATTGTTGGGCCATCGCGGCACCGGACACGATCAGGCCGGCGGTCAGTGCGAGCAGCAGTTTGTTCATGATGTGGTTTCCTCGTTTCGGTAGTGGTGCGTATGTTGCGCACCTGTTCCCTCAACGAGATGGACGACGGCTACGTTGACCGGAAAGTGTAAGTATTTGTTGCGGCAGTTCGCACCACTGACCGGGTGAGAGATTTAACGAAAAGACGTCGACCGGGCCGATGGCCACGCGCACGAGCCGAAGTGTCGGTTTGCCGACGGCCGCCGTCATGCGTCTGACCTGGCGATTCTTGCCTTCGACGAGTTTGATTTCGAGCCAGTGCGTCGGAATGCTGGCGCGGTAGCGGATCGGCGGATTGCGTGCCCAGAGATGCTCGGGCTCGGGGATTTCGCGTGCCTCGCACGGCAACGTGACGAAGTCGCCCAGATCGAGGCCGCCACGAAGACGGGCAACGGCCGCTTCGTCGTACGCACCTTCGACCTGCGCCCAATAGGTCTTGGGCAGCTTTCGCTCGGGCTCTGCGATGCGCGCCTGCAAGCGGCCGTCGTCGGTGAGCAGTAGCAAGCCTTCGCTGTCGGCGTCGAGACGGCCCGCCGGATAGACGTCTGGGAGATCGATGCACTCGGCGAGCGTCGGGCGCGTCGGATGCGGCGAAAACTGGCAGATCGTACCGAAAGGCTTATTGAGAGCGAGAAGTGTCATACCGGGTGATGGCGAGGGGGATGCCTGAGGAAGCTGGTCAGCGGCGACATGTTAATGCATAATCGAAAACGTCACTCTTATGTCTTATATAAGACTTGATTTGTGTCACACGCATTTCGAAGCGCTATGACTAAAATAAGGCAGCGCTGCGCAGGGCGTTCACGTATCGACCACAATGCGGTTTCGTGGTGCGCACGTACCGGCCGCTCATGCTGTCCGACGCAAGCCATCTGATGCACGCATTCCGATCCATCCAATTGGAGCCCCACCATGTCGTATCAGCACATCAAGGTCCCGGCAGGCGAGAAGATCACCGTCAACAAGGATTTCTCCCTGAACGTGCCGGACAATCCGATCATCCCGTACATCGAAGGTGACGGCACGGGCGTGGACATCACGCCGGTGATGCTCAAGGTCGTCGACGCGGCGGTGGAAAAGGCCTACGGCGGCAAGCGCAAGATCAGTTGGATGGAGATCTACGCGGGCGAAAAGTCGACGCGCATCTATGGTCCGGACGTGTGGCTGCCTGACGAAACCCTCCAGGTCGTGAAGGACTACGTCGTGTCGATCAAGGGCCCGTTGACGACTCCGGTGGGGGGCGGCATTCGCTCGCTCAATGTGGCGCTGCGTCAGCAACTCGATCTGTACGTGTGTTTGCGTCCGGTGCAGTACTTCAAGGGCGTGCCATCGCCGGTGCGTCAGCCGGAGAAGATCAACATGGTGATCTTCCGTGAGAACTCGGAAGACATCTATGCGGGCATCGAGTGGGAAGCCGAATCGGCGGGCGCGAAGAAGTTGATCGCGTTCCTGCAGAACGAGATGGGTGTGAGCAAAATTCGCTTTCCGCAGACGTCGGGCATTGGTGTGAAGCCGGTGTCGCGCGAGGGCACCGAGCGTCTGGTGCGCAAGGCGATTCAGTACGCGATCGACAATAACCGCGACACGGTGACGCTCGTGCACAAGGGCAACATCATGAAGTTCACCGAAGGCGCGTTCCGCGACTGGGGATACGAACTTGCGAAGAAGGAGTTTGCGGCAACGGAGATCGACGGTGGTCCGTGGTGCAAGGTGAAGAATCCGAAGACGGGCAAGGAGATCACCATCAAGGACTCGATTGCGGACGCCTTCCTGCAACAGATCCTGCTGCGTCCCGCAGAGTACGACGTGATTGCCACGCTGAACTTGAATGGCGATTACGTTTCCGACGCGCTCGCGGCACAGGTCGGCGGCATCGGTATCGCGCCGGGCGCAAACTTGTCCGATTCGGTCGCGATGTTCGAAGCGACGCACGGCACCGCGCCGAAGTACGCGGGCAAGGACTACGTGAATCCTGGCTCGGAGATTTTGTCGGCGGAGATGATGCTGCGTCATATGGGCTGGACGGAGGCTGCGGACCGCATCATCGCGTCGATGGAAAAATCGATTCTGTCGAAGAAGGTGACGTACGACTTTGCGCGTCTGATGGAAGGCGCCACGCAGGTGTCGTGCTCCGGCTTCGGCGATGTGATGATCGAGAACATGTAAAGAAGCCATCGCGGGGCGAGTCGCCCTGCAATGACTTACGCAAACCCCGACGCAGCGATGCGCGTCGGGGTTTTTTTGCGTAACGACGTCGGGATGGCCGGAGGACGGAAGCGTGGCTAGCCACTTCTTTTTTCGTGGCACGACCGGCCAGCAAATTGGGCGTCCCACATTGCACCGAGCGCATAACTCCCTGCGACGCACAAACTGATACGACTCGCGTTGGCGAGTCCGTCGACGATGGTCGACGACATCACACAGATCAGCAGCAGCCACTGCGGGAAAAACGCAACGCCAAAAGCGAAGTCATGGGAAATCGCAATCGGTCTGCGAACGCCTTGTCGCCGAGTTCGCCACGTTTGCCACGCAACGTAAGAAATGCCACTGATTGCGGCCCCGCAATCGACCCAGTTGGCGTCGAATTTAATATCCAGCCACATATCGCGTCACCGTCGGCGAAAAATCCAGATTGCGGCGAGTGCCGCAGTCATGAGGCCGACAATGTCGCGCGGGTCGTAGGGAAGATCCGTACGACCAACGGCGACGCCGGTCAGCGTGGCACCGATCAGCGCAAAGTTCGCAACGTGTCGGAGTTTCTTTCGGGTTTCGGAGGGGAGTCTGATCATTGGGATTTCTGAACAAGTACAGCGCAGGGGGCACGGAGGAAATTCTATTTCGGCCCAATACGTCGAGTGCAAGCGATTCGTCAGAAATCGCCTGGCAAATCCGAATAATCCCGAAGTGGGTGACTGCGTCACCGTATAACGATGTGCGTTGTGACGAAATGATCACCCGTGTTCGGTGTGTGGCTGCCGAACTCGCGGGGGAAGCCGACGCGCCATGTCACGACATCGGTGCCCGGCACGTTGCCCGCCTGATACCAGACGATCATGCCCGAGAACTTCATATCCTCGCATCGCTGACCCTTCGGGACGACGTAGCTGATCCACTCCGGCGCCACCTCGCCGAGCGTAGGGCGCGAGTCGAGTTCGAAGGTCGGTGAGCCAAGGTCGCGGCACAGTACGCTGTGATTGGTCTGCTCCCAAATCATGACCTTCTGACCGACGGCAGCTTCCACCTCCAGCGTTGGCGGCGGAAAGGGGGAATTCGGTGGTTCGGCGCTCGCCGCACTCGCCCCGAGGGCGCACGTCACCCACACGGCTTTCCACAGCCAGTGCAGACCGCGCTGCGTCGGTGGCACATGCAGAATGTGCGATGAACGTGACGCACCCAATGTACGCAATGTCCTTCCGGTGGTGTCCATGATGGATCTCCCACCCCCGTGGCAGCCGACGCAGGGGCGTTCTCCTCCCCGAAAACCGCGTCGGCAGACGCTTTCATTACAGTGCACGGACGGCGACAACGCAAGGTGCGGTCAATCCTAAGTCGCGTGCTACGCTTTTAACGTTGTCAAAGACAAGCGCCCAGGCATTGCCCCGACGACGACGGGCACCGATATCTGCACCATCTCTGAGAGGACGAAGATGAAGGTCAACCGCATTGTTGCGAATCTCGCCGCGCCGACGCCACAGGCGCTGCAAGCGGCGCAGCGCTTTTACGGCGAACTGCTGGGGCTGGATCTGTTGATGGACCACGGCTGGATTGCGACGTATGGCAATGCGTCGAAGATGTCCGTGCAGATGAGCGTCGCTACCGAAGGCGGCAGCGGCACACCGGTGCCGGATCTGTCCGTCGAAGTGGATGACGTCGACGAGGCGCTCGCCCGTATGCGCGAAGCGGATGTCGCCATCGAATACGGCCCTGCCGACGAACCGTGGGGCGTGCGGCGTTTCTACGTCCGAGATCCGCTCGGTCGTCTGCTCAACATCCTCGCGCATCGCTAAAGGGCGTTCAGATCGCCCCTACTTTGACTTTCCCGCCGTCGCAGTCCATCGCCAGTCGAAGCGTGCTGCGAGTTGTTGTGCTTCGAACGCCTGCGCCACGTGATCGACAAACACGCGCGTGCGCAACGGCAGCAACTTCTTGTTTGAGTAGTAGATGGACACACCGCCGTACTCGTCGAACCATCCCGGCAGTAGCCGCTGAATACGGCCGTCGGCGAGCATCGGGGCAGCGTGAGGCATGGGCAGGAGCGCCACGCCATAACCCAGCGCAACGGCGTGCGCCATCGCCTCGGGATCGTCGAAGATCATCCGCGTTCGGGCTTCGACGGTGATGCGCTCACCGTCGACATTGCGCAAGTCCCACGCGCGCAAACGTCCCGTCATGCCGGAGCGGCGGATCACCGCATCGAGCGTGGTTAGATCAGAGGGGGCCATCGGCACCTTGCGTCCCGCCATATACGCAGCGGAAGTGCACATCACCGCATAGGTCGGTGCGAGACGCCGTGCGATGACGCCCGGTGTGAGTTCGATGCCGCCGCCAATGGCCGCATCGAATCCCTCGCCGACAACGTCCACGCTGCGATTATCGAAACGCCAGTCAGGCACGATGTCCGGATAGCGGGCGAGAAAGTCGCCCAACATCGGGACGAGATACTCGCGCCCGAACGAGTGCGCCACGCTCACTTTCAGCGTTCCAGACGGTGCGCTCTCGCGCTCGGCCGCACGTGAAAACGCGTCGGTCAGCGCCGCGAACGGGCTGTCGACATCAAGCAGGAATCGTTCACCACCCGCGGTCAGCGTGAGGCTGCGGGTGCTGCGATGGAACAGTCGCAGGCCAAGCTGCGCTTCAAGGCGCGCCACGTTTTTGCTGACGGCGGCAGGCGTCATACCCAGTCGACGCGCAGCCGCCGAGAAGCTCCCGGCACGGGCGCTTAGCACGAACGATTCGATCAGATGCAGCGCGTCCATCTCTCACCTGTTCCATTGGGTTGAAAGTGATGATCAGCATTATGGTCTAGTTTGAGGGTAATTCGAAGCCGATACTGCGTTCACTTCCTAACTCAGTGGAGCAACATCATGGCAACGAACTTTCAAGGCAAGGTGGCTTTCGTGACGGGCGGCTCGCGCGGTATCGGCGCGGCTGTCGTGCAGCGACTCGCCGACGACGGCGCTGCGGTCGCCTTTACGTATCACGGCTCGAAGGAGGCTGCCGAAGTGCTGGCTGCGCGCATTCAGGCCGCCGGCGGCCGGGCGATTGCCCTTCAGGCGGACGTCGCAGACCCCGAAACGCTCACGCGTGCGGTGAACGAGGCGGCACGTCAACTCGGCAAGATCGACATTCTGGTGAACAACGCCGGTGTCTTCTCCACGGGCAACATCGCCGACCTGGCGCTCGACGAGTTCGATCGCATGCTCAACATCAACGTGCGAGCCGTCTTCGTCGCGTCGAAGGCAGCGCTCGCGCACATGGGCGACGGCGGCCGCATCATCAACATCGGCTCGTGCAATGCCGAGCGCATTCCGTTCCCCGGTTTCGCCACGTACGCGATGAGCAAGTCGGCGCTCGTCGGTCTCGTGAAGGGCATGGCGCGTGACCTCGGCCCGCGTGGGATCACCGTCAACAACGTACAGCCGGGACCGACCAACACCGACATGAACCCGGCCGCTGGCGATCATGCGGGCAGCATGCACGACGTGATGGCGATCAAGCGTCATGCGCACCCGGCAGAGATCGCAGCGATGGTGGCGTATGTCGCCAGCGAAGACGCCGGTTTTGTGACGGGCGCGAGCCTGACCATCGACGGCGGTTTCAACGCCTGACGATCGGGACACGCGAGGCAAGCCAACTGGGAGACGTCGGATTTTCACGTCTCTCGTTGGCGCGTCGTAAGCGTAAGAAATGCAACGGACTTCGGGGCTTCGGAGGCGGTCGTAAGGGCTGCGAAGACATGTTGTCCCGAAGGGGAGTCGCTTCGAACGCCGCGTCACTGCGGGCTTCGGTGAACGTCACCCGCAAGTCGGCCATCATTGGAATGTCGACGTCAACGTATTACCGCCGTAACGCGACGTAAGCTGGCTCACCGTCGTACGTAAACTCACGCGCCGAACGTCGATCTAGACTGCGCGCATGAAGGTCGTTCACCTCTCCCACACACCGGTAGCGGGCAGTCCGGGCAATATCGTCGCGGCACTGAACCGGCACACCGACATCGCGGCGCGGCATGTTGTCTACAACGCTGCGGCGTATGCTTCGCGCACGTTCGCCGTCGATCTCGACTGGCAGTGTCAGCGTGAGGAAGCGCTCGATGTCCTCGCCGAAGCGGACGTCATCCATATTCATCAGATTTTCCCGATGGAAACGACGTTCGGCGCGGATCTGCTCACGCGCTTCGGCAACAAGAAGCTGATCCGTCAGTTTCACTCTGCGCCCGAACTTTGGTCTCGCGACGATGCTTCGATGCGCGAGCGCATTGTCAACGACCCGCTCCCCCAACTCGTGATTGCGCAGGGGCCGGAGCGCTTCTACCCGTTCGCTCGCGTTGTGCCCAACATCGTGCCGCTCGACGACGCACGTTATCTGCCACATCCCGAATGCGCGGGCGAGACGGGGCGGCCGGTGGTCGTGTTCTCGCCAAGCGGGCGCTCGTCCGGTTGGCGCAAACGCTGGGAGACGAAGGGGGCGCCGCAGACATTGCGTCTGCTGCGAAAACTCGAACGTCGCGGGCTGTGTGAAGTCCGGCTGATCACCGGCACACCGCACAACGAGTGTTTGCGAATCAAGCAGCGTGCCGCGATTGCGCTCGACGAATGCGTGACGGGCAACTATCACCTCTCCGGGCTCGAAGCGTTATCGCAAGGCAAGCCCACGCTGGGACATCTCGACAATCGCGTGCAATCCCAATTACGGCGTCTCACGGGGGCGTGCGATTTGCCCTGGGTCGACGTGCCGCTCGAAGCGGCTGAGGCACCGCTGGTGGCGTTGCTGACGAATGCGGCGTTGCGCGCGGAGATCGGTGCGGCGTCGCGCAAGTGGATGGAAACCTACTATCACGACGCCACCCTGGTCGGGCACTACCGTCAGGCCTATCTCGATCTGTTCGAAGCCCCCGGGCGTTTCGGCGAGCGCCGCATCGACGATGCTGCGCAATGGCTCGGCGTCGCACTGCCGAATCTGCGCTGGCGCGCGCGTCGCAATGCGAATGCGTTCTGGCGCGGGCTGTGGGAAACATGGCATGGGCGCTGAACGGTGACTGACGAATACTCCGTCGCTGCTTCTTCGCGTCCTCGTCGCTTCCTCGTCACTCAGAGAACAATTCGAACAGCAGCGTACGCATCCACTGACTTGCCGGTTCGCGGTGATACCGCGCGTGCCAGAACAGATTGATCTGCACGTCGGGAATGTCGAGGGGATGGTCGACGTAACGCAAGCCGAAGTGTTGCGCGCTGCGCTGCGCGAACTTCTCCGTCACGGTGGCGATGAGGTCGGTGGCATGAAGAATGTCGGCCAGCGCGACGAAGTGGGGCACGCGTAGCCGTATGTTGCGTTGCACGTGAGCGCGTGCCATGAACTCGTCGACCTGTCCGTGGCCGGTGCCTGCGGCTACCACCATCACTTGTTCGGAGCGCTCGAAGTCTTCGCGCGTCATGCGTGCCGTCGAAGTCTTCCTCGATCGTGCAGACGTCGTCACGCGATCGAGCGGATGCCCGGGGCGAAACATGCACACGTACTTCTGCCGGAACAGACGCCGCTGAAAGAACTCTGCCGAGAGATCCGGCAGATGCCCGACGGCCAGATCCACCTGACCCGCCGCCATCTCCTCACGCAAGTTCACCGCCGTGTTGCGCACCGTGCTGACCGTAATGCCTGGTGCGCGCTCCCCTAAGGCGTGCATCAGCTTCGGCAGGAAATGCACCTCGCCAATGTCCGTCATCGCAATCTGAAACGCACGCTGGCTCGTGGCGGGATCGAAGGCCAGTTGACGGTTGAACACACCGTGCAGCGCGTCGAGGGCCGCCGCTACCGGTTCGGCCAGCTCGGTGGCCATCGGCGTGGGCAGCATGCCCCGCGAGGTGCGGATGAAAAGCTCGTCATTGAACAACTTACGCAGACGGGCAAGCGAATTACTGACGGCCGGTTGCGTCACGCCGAGGGCTTCGGCGACGCGGGACACGCGTCGTGCGTTGTAGAGGTGCTGGAAAACTACCAGCAGGTTCAGATCGACGGTATGCAAGTCCATAGCGAGTCCGTATCGAGTCCGTAGCGGGTCCATATGCGTCTTCCCGACGCGAGGCGCCGACGTCAGCAAAATCACTGAAATTTATAGGGCATATAAACAAGATTCTATTGGTTTATATCGATCGTTGCGCGATGCTTCTTGCAAACGGCGTCTTAACGCCATCAGCGGTGCCCGGAAGGCACCGTCAGAACGGAGACAATCCCCATGCAAGTTCACGTGCAGCCGCTTGGCGAGCGAGTTGACGTCGCCTCGGGCGACAACCTTCTCAAAGTCCTGACCGATCGCAATATTCCGGTGTCGTACAGTTGCCTGTCCGGCCGTTGCGGAACATGCCGGTGCCGTGTGGTGTCGGGGGACGTGCGTGAGGCGCAAGGCGTTGAGTATCGTCACCATGACGAAGGGCATTCGAACGAACGCTACGTGCTCGCTTGCCAGTCGACCCTCCACGGCGATTGCGAAATCGAGTTGCCCGCGCTGGACGAAGTCGTGGTGCATCCGGCGAAAATTCTCAAGGCGACGGTGCTGGCCATCGAGTCGCTGACCCACGATATCAAACGTCTGGTGCTCAAGCCCGCTAAGCCGCTTAGCTTCTCGCCGGGGCAATACGCCACGCTGCAATTCACACCGGCACACATCCGTCCGTATTCGATGGCCGGGCTCGAAGCCGACGACACGCTCGAATTCCACATCCGCCGCGTGCCCGGCGGCGCTGTCACCGGTTACGTCGACGAGCAACTGAAGGTGGGCGACGCGGTGCGCGTGTCCGGCCCGCTGGGTACATCGTATTTGCGTACGCGTCACGACGGCCCGATGCTCTGCGTCGCGGGTGGCACCGGTCTGGCGCCCGTCTTGTCGATCGTGCGCGGCGCGTTGGCCAGCGGCATGACCAATCCCATCGAGATCTATGTCGGCGCGCGCTCGGCCGAGGACGTCTATGGGCTCGCGTGGTTGCGCGAACTCGCGGCGCGTCACGACGGCATTCGCTTGCACGTCGTGACGACGGTGGCGGCCTCATCTGCGTCTGGCGCGCACAAACGCGCCGCGCCGCAATACCGCACTGGCCACGTGACCGACGCGCTTGCCGCCGATTTTGCCGCCCCCGAATCCCTTGTCGGCTGGCGCGCCTATCTGTGCGGTGCCCCGCCGATGGTCGACGCGGCGACGCGTCTGCTTCGCCAGCGCGGCATCGACAGTGCCCACATCTACGCCGACGCGTTTTACGCAAAGGCCGCGTGAATTCCGCTTTCACCGCTTTCACCGCTTCTTTGCATTCCCCGCATCCCTCAGGAGACGAACGTGACGACAACACCCCAGACCGGATTCGATCCGGCGCCTTGTGCCGATCATGATGCAGCCGGACACACTTCGGCGATCTCGGCGACCTCGGATATTTGGCCTACCGATGGCTCCAGCCGCATCCCGTTTCGGGTCTACACCGACGAACAACTGCACCGGCGAGAACTGGAGCAGTGCTTTTACCGCCAGCACTGGAACTACGTCGGATTGGAAGCCGAAGTGCCGAATCCGGGTGACTTCAAGCGCACGGTGATCGGCGAGCGCTCCGTCATCGTGACGCGCGACGCGAGCGGCGAGATCAATGTGGTTGAAAACGTATGTGCGCATCGAGGCATGAAGTTCTGCCGGGAGAAGCGCGGTAACCGCACCGATTTCCACTGCCCGTACCACCAGTGGAACTACGACCTGAAGGGCAACCTGCAAGGCGTACCGTTCCGACGCGGCGTGAAGCAGGACGGCAAGGTCCACGGCGGCATGCCGAAGGATTTCCGGCCGGAGGATCACGGACTCACGAAACTGAAGGTCGCCACGCGTGGCGGGGTGATCTTCGCGTCGTTCGATCACGACGTCGAATCGCTGGAGGACTTCCTGGGGCCGGACATCTGTGCGTACTTCGACCGGCTGTTCGACGGACGCAAGCTCAAAATTCTCGGCTACAACAAGCAACGCATTCCGGGTAACTGGAAGCTGATGCAGGAGAACATCAAGGATCCGTATCACCCGGGGTTGCTGCATACGTGGTTCGTCACCTTCGGCCTCTGGCGTGCCGACAACAAGTCGCGGCTGGTGATGGACGCGCATGGGCGTCACGCCGCGATGGTTTCCACGCGCGGACAGGGCGGGGGCGGTGAGGTGACGTCCGGGGTGTCGAGCTTCAAGGAGTCGATGGCGCTCAACGACATGCGCTTTCTCGACATCGTGCAGGAAGACTGGTGGAAGGGGCCGACGGCGGTCCTCATGACGCTGTTTCCCAGCGTCATCCTTCAACAGCAGGTCAATTCGGTGTCCACGCGTCATATCCAGCCGCGCGGCCACAACGCGTTCGACTTCGTGTGGACGCACTTCGGATTCGAAGACGACACCGAGGAAATGACCCAGCGGCGTCTGCGTCAGGCCAATCTGTTCGGCCCGGCGGGGTTCGTCTCTGCCGACGACGGCGAAGCCATCGAGTGCTCGCAGGAGGGGTTCGCGCAAAAGCCGTGGCACCGGGTGCTGGCGGAGTTGGGCGGCACGGGCGTGGAAAACACCGAACACATGGTCACGGAAACGCTGATTCGCGGCATGTACGCGTACTGGCGTCGCGTGATGGGCGTCTGACGATATCTGGGGAGACGATTCGATGGTGGATTTTGCAACGTTTCAGGCCGTGGTCGAGCTCAATGCAGCCTACGCGGCGGCGCTCGACGCGCAGCAGTGGGACGCCTGGCCCGAGTTCTTTCTGGACGAATGCGTCTATCGCATTCAGCCGCGCGAGAACTTCGATATGGGCCTGCCGCTCGCCACGCTCTCGTTCGAGAGCAAAGGCATGCTGCGCGACCGCATCTACGGCATTCGCGACACGCTGTTTCACGACCCGTACTACCAGCGTCACGTGATCGGGCTGCCCTCGATTCGTGCGCAGGACATCGACACCCTGCACGTCGAGGCGAACTATGCCGTGTTTCGCACGAAGCCCGACCAGCTCACGGACATCCTGTCGGTCGGGCGGTATCTGGACATCGTGAAACGCACGGACGACGGCTGGAAGTTTGCGTCGCGGCAATGCATTTTCGACAGCGAGATGATTCCCAACTCGCTCATTTATCCGATCTGATACGGCTGACAGGACTGACAAGAGGACATCATGAGCGGCAACTGGATTGAGGCGGCGTCGCGCGACGCGATCCCCGAGGACGATGTGGTCGGCGTGGTCGTCGGAGGACGGGACATCGCGCTGTATGGCGTGGACGGCGACGTGTTCGCCACGGACAACGTGTGCACGCACGGCAATGCACGGTTGTGCGACGGTTTCCTAGAGGGGCACGAGATCGAGTGCCCGTTGCATCAGGGAAAATTCGACGTGCGTACGGGCGCAGCCATGTGCGCGCCGCTGACCGAAGGGGTCAGAACCTACCCGATCCGCATCGAGGCCGGAAAGGTCTACGTCGATCTGGGTTGACGTCCCCGGCACCCGGTCGCTTCGGGCGCCGACTTTAGGGGAAAATGTCCAAACGGGCCGCCTATCGGGCGGCCCGTGGCATTTGTGGGGCGCGTATCGCCTTGGCGGGCGGGCATGGGCAGGGGGTGGCTGCCCTCAGGCAGAGGTACGAACAAGAGGTACGAATAAAACGAACCGGTCGATTCAAAAAACTCAACGATGTGCCGGGCGATGCATCGAATGAACCGTCCTTTTGTCGCAAGCGGCGCTTTGGAATTCGTTAAAAGACTATTTGTTGCCGACACTCAACGTGCGTCATTTCTGTGCAGCGGCGGCGCAGACGACTGCGTAGGATTACTTAGTCAATTCAGGTAATTGCGTAATTGATTTCCGCAATTCGAGATAGGTAAGGAGTATTTTAATAACGGAGTGGAATGTTGCGATGAATATAGTTTTATAAGGGATTAATCGCAGTTTAATACCGTAAAGATTTGCCGGTGGAGCGGAAAGTTGCGTGCGATTTGCATGCAAAAACGGATCCAAAATATATGAACGTTTCGCATGCATTGTTGCGGTGCAATAAAAAACCCGGCCGAAGCCGGGTTTCTAATGCTGCGAACTGCCTGGCTCAGTTCGGAGCCGTGATGTTCGAAGCCTGCTTGCCCTTCGGGCCTTGGACGACCTCGAACTGAACCTTCTGACCTTCCTTCAGGGTCTTGAATCCATTCATCTGGATCGCCGAGAAGTGAGCGAACAGATCTTCGCCACCTTCGTCCGGCGTGATGAAACCAAAACCCTTGGCATCGTTAAACCATTTGACCGTACCGGTTGCCATACAAACTTCCCCTAAACAATTACGACTACTACATATCACCGCAACAACGAGCACATCTGAAAAACCCGCCGGCTGGCGGCGGCTTCTTAGGCTCACCCAGGCATCTTTTCTTTTAAACCACTTATAGAGGAAAAGCGCCAGTTCGATTGTTTTCGCTAACTACCAATAGTGTCAAGCCCTTTTTGAACGATAGAAGTTACGTTCGATCAGGTTTTACCCTTATATCTTGGAGGGTATAAGGCGTGCGGAGACACGCCCTTGAAATTTGGGTTAAGCTGACTCATATGGGTGTGGCACCCCCGGTGGTCGGGGCTGCAGCGCCTTGCTGGACAACGCACGCGCTGATCGACGAGTGTTGGCATGCCGGTGGACGACCGGACGGCAGGCGGCATTGGGGCTCCGATGGCTTCCTGCACCCGAGAGTTGTTTAGAATCCACGTATGGCAACCTTACCGACAACGCATGACGACACCGTACAGGAGCGGCAAGAGCAACAGCTCAAGCCGCCGTCCATGTACAAGGTGGTACTGTTGAACGACGATTTCACCCCGATGGAGTTCGTGGTGATGGTCATTCAGGAATATTTTAATAAGGACCGGGAATCTGCCACGCAGATCATGCTCAAGGTTCATCGCGAGGGCAGGGGAGTTTGTGGGGTCTTTACGCGCGACGTCGCGGCGACCAAAGTTGAGCAAGTTGTTAGCCATGCAAGGCAGTCCGGGCACCCGCTGCAGTGCGTGATGGAGGAAGCATGATTGCCCAGGAATTGGAAGTCAGCCTGCACATGGCGTTTATGGAAGCGCGCCAGGCACGACACGAATTCATCACGGTCGAGCACCTGTTGCTCGCCCTGTTGGATAACCCGACTGCAGCCGAAGTGTTGCGCGCCTGCGCGGCCAATCTCGACGATTTGCGACAGAACCTGCGCAACTTCATCGCAGATAACACGCCGACGGTGCCGGGCAGCGACGAGGTCGACACACAGCCCACGCTCGGTTTCCAGCGCGTGATTCAACGCGCCATCATGCACGTTCAGTCCACTTCCAACGGCAAGAAGGAAGTGACGGGCGCGAATGTGCTGGTCGCCATTTTCGGTGAGAAGGACTCCCACGCGGTCTACTACCTGCAACAGCAGGGCGTGACGCGTCTGGACGTCGTCAACTTTATCTCTCACGGCATTACCAAGACCGGCGCGTCCGGCGAGTCGGCCAAGGCTGGCGAAGGTAGTGCCGAAGGGGAAGAGGGCGCCAACGCCAAGGAAAGCCCGCTCGCTCAGTACACCCAGAACCTGAACCAGATGGCGCGCGACGGCAAGATCGATCCGCTCATCGGCCGGGAATCGGAAGTCGAGCGCGTGGTGCAGGTGCTGTGCCGCCGTCGCAAGAACAATCCGCTGCTCGTGGGTGAAGCCGGTGTTGGCAAGACGGCAATTGCCGAAGGCCTCGCCTGGCGCGTCACGCGCGGCGAAGTGCCCGAGATTCTGCAGGACGCCACCGTGTACTCGCTGGACATGGGCGCGCTGCTCGCGGGCACCAAGTATCGCGGCGACTTCGAGCAACGTCTGAAGGCGGTGCTCAAGGAACTCAAGGAGCGCAACAACGCGATCCTGTTCATCGACGAAATTCATACGCTGATTGGCGCAGGTGCTGCGTCGGGCGGCACGCTCGATGCGTCTAACCTGCTCAAGCCTGCGCTCTCCTCGGGGCAGCTCAAGTGCATCGGGGCTACGACCTTTACCGAGTATCGCGGCATCTTCGAGAAGGACGCTGCGCTGTCGCGTCGTTTCCAGAAGATCGACGTGAACGAGCCGACCGTCGAGCAGACGGTGCAGATTCTGCGCGGCCTGAAGTCGCGTTTCGAAGAGCACCACGGCGTGAAGTATTCGTCGAGCGCACTGTCGGCTGCGGCTGAGTTGTCGGCCAAGTTCATTACCGACCGTCACCTGCCGGACAAGGCCATCGACGTGATCGACGAAGCAGGCGCTGCGCAGCGGATCCTGCCGAAGTCGAAGCAAAAGAAGACCATCGGCAAGGGCGAGATCGAGGAAATCGTCTCGAAGATTGCGCGCATTCCGGCGCAAAGCGTGTCGGCAGACGACCGCGGCAAGCTTCAGACGCTCGATCGTGATCTGAAGAGCGTGGTGTTCGGGCAAGACCCGGCCATCGACGCACTGTCCGCTGCGATCAAGATGTCGCGTGCCGGTCTGGGCAAGACGGACAAGCCGATCGGCGCGTTCCTGTTCTCGGGTCCGACCGGTGTCGGCAAGACGGAAGTTGCCAAGCAACTCGCGTTCACGCTGGGCATCGAGCTGATCCGCTTCGATATGTCGGAGTACATGGAACGCCACGCGGTGAGCCGTCTGATTGGCGCGCCGCCGGGATACGTGGGCTTCGATCAAGGTGGTTTGCTGACGGAAGCCGTTACGAAGAAGCCGCATTGCGTACTGTTGCTCGACGAAATCGAGAAGGCGCATCCGGATATCTTCAACGTGCTGCTTCAGGTCATGGACCACGGCACGCTGACGGACAACAACGGTCGCAAGGCCGACTTCCGCAACGTCATCATCATCATGACGACGAACGCGGGGGCCGAGACGATCAACCGTGCGAGCATCGGCTTCACGAACGAGCGTCAGGCCGGTGACGAGATGGCCGACATCAAGCGCATGTTCACGCCGGAGTTCCGCAACCGTCTGGACTCGATCATCAGCTTCAAGCCGCTCGACGAACAGATTATCCTGCGCGTGGTCGACAAGTTCCTCATCCAGCTGGAAGACCAGCTGCACGAGAAGAAGGTCGAGGTCGTCTTCACCGACAAGCTGCGCGCGTATCTGTCGAAGAAGGGCTTCGATCCGCTCATGGGCGCGCGGCCGATGCAGCGTCTGATTCAGGACACGATCCGTCGTGCGCTGGCAGACGAACTGCTGTTCGGGCGCCTGACGAGCGGGGGCCGTGTGACCGTCGATCTCGACGAGCACGATCAGGTGCAGCTGTCCTTCCCGCAAGACGGCAACACCAAGGCTCAGCCGGAAGCTGCCGAAGTCGAGTAATCGACTCGACACTGTCGCAAAGAAAAGCGCCGCGAAATGCGGCGCTTTTCTTTTGTCCGTCGTCCGCGTGGTGTGTGAGCGAACTTCGGCGTCGTTACTACAGTGTCGTTACTGCTTACCGGTACTGCCGAAGCCACCGGCGCCGCGATCGCTTTCCGGGAATTCGTCGACGATGTTGAACTCGGCTTGCACGACCGGCACGATCACCAGTTGTGCCAGACGCTCGAACGGGTTCAGCACGAACGGCTCGTTGCCGCGATTCCACGTCGAGACCATCAACTGGCCCTGATAGTCCGAGTCGATCAGGCCGACTAGATTGCCCAGCACGATGCCGTGCTTATGGCCGAGACCGGAGCGCGGCAGAATCAGGGCGGCGTAGCCCGGATCGGCCAGATGGACGGCCAGACCCGTCGGCACGAGCACGGTCTGGCCCGGGGCGATAGTCATGGGTGCGTCGAGGCACGCACGCAAATCGAGGCCGGCGCTGCCCGGCGTGGCATAGGCGGGCAACTGCGTGCGCAGGCGTTCGTCGAGGATCTTGACGTCGAGTTTCATGGCGTATGGCGGTGAATTAAAGCGAGTGAATCAAAAATTTTCCGGGCGGGGATGGCGCAAATCGTCAGGTCCGATCAGTCATCGGCACGCAGCGAAAACGCCTGCGCCAGTAGTTCGTGCGAGCGCAGACGGGCGCGATAGCTGCCAGCGACCGTCAGCACGGTGATTTCGTCGGCTTCGAACTGCTCCTGCAACTCCAGCACACGTTCGGTCACGCGCTCCGGGGTGCCGATGATACTACGTGGCTTCTCCCGGGCGATCACGGACAGTTCCCGCTCCCGGTATTGCAGCTTGGCCTGCGCACCCTGATCGAGGCTCGGGATGGGTTCGTTCATGCCGTACGCCATCTGCACGCGACGCAAATCCACGCCCGCTTCCAGCGCCTCGGCTTGCGCATCCGTGTCCGCGCAGATGATGAACAACGCGACCGAGCAGTAGGGCTTGTCGAGCTGGCCCGGCGTGAAGCGTTCGCGATAGGCCTGCGTCACGCGATGGCCGTAATGGGCATTGATGAAGTGCGCGAAGCAGTAGCGCAGGCCGAGTTGTGCGGCGAGCAATCCGCCGAACTCGCTGGAGCCGAGTACCCACAATTCGGGGCGCGTTTGCACGGCCGGTTGCAGCAGCACGCCACGGTACGGGTGATCGTCGGCCAGCGTGTCGCCGAAGAGTCCCGCCAGCTCGGCGACTTGTTGCGGGAAGTGTTCGCCTGCATCGTACGGCCCCTTGGCGACGGCGCGCGCGGTGCGCATGTCGCCCCCCGGCGCGCGCCCCACCCCGAGGTCGATGCGATTCGGAAACAGCGCTTCGAGCATCAGAAATTGCTCGGCGAGCTTGAACGGGCTGTAGTAGGGCAGCATCACGCCGCCCGAGCCCACGCGCAGACGCTTCGTCACGCTCGCCAGCCGGGCGATCATGACTTCCGGCGCGGGGTTGGCCACGCCGCGCAGGCCGTGGTGCTCGGCGCACCAGTAGCGCGTGTAGCCGAGATCGTCGGCGGCTTGCGCCAGTTCGACGGTGGCGGCGATGGCGTCGGCCACACTGTGGCCGTGGATGACCGGTGTCTGATCGAGCACCGACAGTTTGATACGTGCAGTGGGTTGCGTCACGAGTGGGTCGCTCCGATCAGTGAGCGCTGCCGGCGGACGAATCCACCGGGGCGGCACCGGGGCCTGCATGCGGCAGGCGCGCAATCATCAGAATGGCGACGATGCCGCCAACGGCACCGCAAAGGAAGATCGAGGCGTAGCCGAAGAAGTTGGCGACGAGACCGGCCATCGGTCCGATCAGGCCGAGCGCGAGATCGAAGAACGCCGAGTACGCGGCCAGCGCTGCGCCGCGGTTCTGCGGCGGCACCGAACGCAGCGCCTCCACACCGAGTGCCGGAAACACCAGCGAGAAGCCCATCCCCGTGAGCGCTGCGCCCGCGAGCGCCATATGCGGATTGACGGCGCCCCACAGCAGGAACTGACCGATGGCGCTGAAGACGAGCGAGCACATGGCGACGCGGCGTCCGCCGAAACGGTCGACTGCGTGCGAGAGCAGAATCCGCATCGCGATGAACGTGCCGCTATAGAGCGTGAGTGCGAACGCTGCGCCCGACCAGCCGTGGCTCGCATAGAACAGCGTAATGAACGCTGCAATGACAGCGTAGCCGATGCTGCCGAGCGTCATCGCGAGGCCCGGACGCCACACCAGCCCGACCACCTTGAAGAACGATAGACGGGTGCCGCCGACCGGAGCCGCAGCGGGCAGGCGTAGCGCAATAGCGAACGCCACGGCAGGCAGGCCGATGTTGACCAGCGAAACGACGGTGAAGCCCGCCGCTTGCAGCAAATACGCACCAAACGGTGCACCCACGGCGAGCGCGGTGTACATCGACACGCCTTGCCACGAAATCGCTTTGCTCGCGTGCGCTGCGCCGAGCAGGCCGATGCCCCACGACATGCCGCCCGTGAGCAGCAGGCTTTCGCCGAAGCCGAGCACGACGCGTCCCGCCAGCAGCACGCCCAGCGCCAGCGAGGGGTTCGGCACCATGGAGGCGACGAGGTACAGCACACCGGCCGCTGCGCAGCCGCACAGGCCGGTCAGCACAGCATTGCGCGGGCCGCGCGTGTCGACGGTGCGTCCGGCATAGGAGCGTAGCAGGAGCGTGACGACCGACTGGATACCGATCGTCACGCCGACCACGAACGAGCCGAAGCCCAGCGTTTCGTGGACGTACACCGGCAGCACGGGTAGCGGCATGCCGATGGTCATGAAGCCGAAGAACATGATCGCGGCGAGCATGCTCAGTGTCCCGTAGACACTGACGGCTGGCCGCGAGGAGGAAGGAGGTTGCGTCATCTGATGGTTATCGTGTGCGATGCCCGAGAGCCCGGGTACTGATGGCGGCAGGTCGTGGGGCGCGTAATGCCATCGCAGGTCGTCGCAGGTTGCCGCCGCGCCTGCCAGTCTGTCAGCGTCGCCGGACAACGACAATGACAGACGGACTGGCTGTAGGGGTATTGGGACGGGGGATCAGTGCGGCGACGGCAGCCGCGCGGCGATTTCGATGATCAGGCTGCGGGCGAGCGCTTGCTTGTCGGCACGCGGCAAACGCTTCTGTCCCGCTTCGTCGAACAGAATGACTTCGTTGTCATCCTGCCCGAACGTGGCCGGGCCGAGATTGCCCACAAGCAATGGCACCTGTTTGCGCTGGCGCTTCTGCGCACCGTGCTTTTCGAGATCGCCCGACTCGGCCGCAAAGCCCACGCAAAACGGCGGCTTCGGCAATTGCGCCACGGCGGCGAGAATGTCCGGGTTCTGGACGAATTCGAGTGTCGGGACGTCGGCGTCGCCCGTCTTCTTGATCTTGTCGTGCGCGACGTCGCGCACGCGCCAGTCAGCCACGGCGGCCACCGCGATGAAGATGTCGTTACGCGAAACATCGGCCATCACGGCGTCATACATCTGTTGCGCCGTCTGGACGTTGCTGCGCGTCACGCCGTAGGGCGTCGCGAGCGAGGTCGGTCCGGCTACGAGATGCACATCCGCACCCGCCTGCGCGGCGGCGCGCGCGAGGGCGAACCCCATCTTGCCGCTGGAGCGATTCGTGAGTCCGCGCACCGGATCGATCGGCTCGAAGGTCGGGCCTGCGGTGATGAGCACGCGGCGTCCCGCGAGACGCTTCGGCTGGAAGAAGCCAGCGAGTGCTTCGTACAGGTCTTCCGGTTCGAGCATGCGTCCGTCGCCGATTTCGCCGCAGGCCTGATCGCCGCTGCCCGGGCCGAGGATCGCGATGCCGTCGCCGCGCAGCGTTGCCGCGTTGCGTTGTGTGGCCGGATTGGCCCACATCTGACGGTTCATCGCGGGTGCTACCAACAGCGGGCAATCGCGCGCCACACACAACGTGGAGAGCAGATCGTCGGCCATGCCGTGCGCGAGCTTGGCGAGGAAGTCAGTGGAAGCGGGGGCAATGAGAATGGCGTCGGCCTCACGCGAGAGGTCGATGTGCGCCATGTTGTTGTCGATGCGGTTGTCCCATTGACTGGTGAATACCGGGCGGCCCGAGAGCGCCTGCATCGTGAGCGGGGTGATGAATTGCGTGGCGGCTTCGGTCATCACGACCTGCACCGTGGCACCGGCCTTGATGAGCAGCCGCGTAAGTTCTGCCGACTTGTAGCAGGCGATGCCGCCCGTCAGGCCGAGCACGATGGTCTTGCCAGCCAGTTCACCACGTTCCATAAGAAATGCCTCCTCCAAAGTGCCGCGCGGCGCCTCCAGGGCGCCGCGACGGTGTTTGCTGCTTACCGACCCGTCACACCGGCTGCACGCCGTGGACGCATCGTGCCGCAGATCGCTGCGGCCCGGTTCTGCTGCGCTACTTGCCGCGCCGCACGCGTCGCAACTCGTCGATCACCAGCAGCACTGCACCCACGCAAATGGCCGAGTCGGCCACGTTGAACGCCGGCCAGTGCCAGCCGCCGACGTGAAAGTCCAGAAAGTCGATCACATGACCGTAGACCACCCGATCGATCACGTTGCCCAGCGCGCCGCCGAGAATGAGTGACAACGACAGGCAGAACATCTTCTGACCGTTATGACGCTTGAGCAACACCACGATGACTGTCGCAGCCACGATGCCGAGCAGCGTGAAGAACCAGCGCTGCCAGCCACCGGCAGCCGCCAGGAAGTTGAACGCTGCGCCCTTGTTGTACACCAGCACGAGATTGAAGAACGAGGTCAGCGGGCGGAATTCGCCGTACTGGAACGTCTTCAGAATCGTGAGTTTGGTGACCTGATCGATCAGGATCGCAATGACCGCGATGCCCAGCCACGGCGCCAGTCCGAGGGACGCGCCGCTACCGGCGTTGCTGCCACCACCACGCTTCGCGCCCGTACGGGCGCCTGCTTTGCTTGCCATTATGCCGCGCTCCGGTGTTCGCCGCTGCCGAAGAGATTCGACACGCAACGTCCGCAAAGGGTCGGGTGAGCGGCGTCTGCGCCCACGTCTTCACGATAGTGCCAGCAGCGCTCGCACTTCTGATGCGTCGACGGCGTGACGACCACACCTTCCTCGGCTTCCGATGCGACTTGCGAGACCTTCGCGGCCGACGTGATCAGCACGAAACGCAGGTCGTCGCCGAGGCTGGCCAGCACGTCGTACTTGCGACCCGAGACGCGTACGTCCACTTCGGCTTGCAGCGACGAGCCGATCTGCTCGGCGGCGCGCGCTTCTTCCAACGCCTTGGTGACGTCGCCGCGCACCGTGCGCAGCAGATGCCACTTCTCGAGCAGACGCGTGCCTTGCGCGACTTCCGGATAAGCGTAGTACGTTTCCGTGAAGATCGTGTCGTTGCCCGGCTGGAACACCTGCCACGCTTCTTCTGCCGTGAACGACAGGAACGGGGCCATCATCTTCAGCAGGCCGTGCGTGATGTGATACAGCGCGTTCTGCGCGGCGCGGCGTGCCGGGGCGTCCGGCGCGCTCGTGTACAGACGATCCTTGAGGATGTCGAGGTAGAAGCCGCCGAGGTCTTCGGAGCAGAACGTCTGAAGCTTGGATACGACCGGGTGGAACTCGTAACGGTCGTAGTGGCCGAGCACTTCGGTTTGCAGCGATTGCGACAGCGCCACGGCGTAACGGTCGATTTCCAGCCACTGATCCACCGGCATGGCGTGCTTCGCGTGGTCGTAGTCGGCCAGGTTCGCGAGCAGGAAGCGCAGCGTGTTGCGGATACGGCGATAGCCTTCCGTCACGCGCTTGAGGATCTCGTCCGAGATCGACAACTCGCCCGAGTAGTCGGTCGAGGCCACCCACAGGCGGATGATTTCGGCGCCAAGCTTGTCGGCCACTTCCTGCGGCACGATCGTGTTGCCGATCGACTTCGACATCTTGCGGCCCTGACCGTCGACGGTGAAGCCGTGCGTGAGCAGCGCCTTGTAAGGCGGACGGCCGTCGAGCATCGACGCGGTCAGCAGCGACGAATGGAACCAGCCGCGATGCTGATCCGAGCCTTCCAGATACAGATCGGCCGGGAAGCCCAGCTCATGGGCATGCGAGCCGCGCAGCACGTGCCAGTGCGTGGTGCCCGAGTCGAACCACACGTCGAGCGTGTCGCGGTTCTTCACGTAATCCTTGGCTTCGTCGCCGAGCAGCTCGACCGGGTCGAGCGTCTGCCAGGCTTCGATGCCTTCGGTTTCCACACGCTTGGCCACGGCTTCGAGCAGCTCGGGCGTGCGCGGGTGCAGGGCACCGGTTTCCTTGTGGACGAAGAACGCCATCGGCACGCCCCATTGGCGCTGACGCGAGAGCGTCCAGTCCGGGCGGTGCGCGATCATGTTGTGCAGACGTTGCTTACCCCACGACGGGAAGAACTCCGTCGCTTCGATACCGGCGAGCGCGATCTCGCGCAGCGTCTGGCCGTTACCCGGCGCGCCGTCGACCGGCTTCACGTCCATGCCCGCAAACCACTGGTTCGTCGCGCGATAGATGATCGGCGACTTGTGGCGCCAGCAGTGCATGTAGCTGTGCGTGTACTTGAACGAATGGAACAGCGTGCCCGCGTCGCGCAGTGCGTCGACGATCTGCGGGTTGGCGTCCCAGATCGACTGACCGCCGAACAGCGGCAGGCTGTCCTGATAGCGGCCGTCACCCAGCACCGGCATGCGGATTTCCGAATCCGGCATGTCGTGCGCCTTGCACGACACGAAGTCTTCCACGCCGTAGGCCGGCGCCGAGTGGACGATACCGGTACCGGTATCGGTCGTCACGTAGTCGCCGAGGTAGACCGGCGAGGTGCGGTCGTAACCTGCATCTGCTGTGGCGAGCGGGTGACGGAAGCGGATCAGCGAGAGCGCTTCACCCTTCGTGCGCGCGACGATCTCGCCGTGCAGGCCGTACGTCTTCAGGCACTCTTCGACGCGATCGGTCGCGAGGATCAGCAGGCCGCGCTCCGTCGAGACGAGGGCGTACTCCACTTCCGGATGGACGTTGAGCGCCTGATTCGACGGGATGGTCCACGGGGTCGTCGTCCAGATGACGATGAACCCGTCTTCGCGCGGCAGCTTCGGCAGACCGAAGGCCTTGGCGACCTTTTCCGGTTCGGCGAAGGCGAAGCCCACGTCGATGGCCAGATCGGTCTTGTCCTTGTACTCGACTTCCGCTTCGGCCAGCGCCGAGCCGCAGTCGAAGCACCAGTTCACCGGCTTCAGACCGCGATACACATAGCCGTTCTTCAGGATCTGCGCGAGCGCACGAAGCTCACCGGCTTCGTTCGCGAAGTTCATGGTCTTGTACGGATTGTCCCAGTCGCCAAGCACGCCCAGGCGCTCGAAGTCGGCCTTTTGGCGCTCGATCTGCACGGCAGCGTACGCACGCGCCTTTTCCTGCACTTCGCGCACCGGCAGGTGCTTGCCGAACTGCTTTTCGATCTGGATTTCGATGGGCATGCCGTGGCAGTCCCAACCCGGCACGTAGGCGGCGTCGAAGCCCGCGAGGCTGCGCGCCTTGACGATCATGTCTTTGAGGATCTTGTTGACCGCGTGACCGATGTGGATGTCGCCGTTCGCATACGGCGGGCCGTCGTGCAGGATGAACTTCGGACGGCCTTTGCTGGCTTTGCGGATCTTGTCGTAGATCTTCTTTTCCTGCCATTGCTTGACCCACAGCGGCTCGCGCTTGGGCAGGTCGCCACGCATCGGGAACGGCGTGTCCAGCAGGTTGACGGGGTATTTGCTCGGGGCTTTCTTTTCGCTCATGGATGCAACGCTATCGAATTTTGGGTATCGGATGTAGGGCGCTCGCGCCGGTGGCGTTGCCGGGGCCTTGCTGACCTTGTGGGCCATGAAGGGCGGCGTCCGGGCAGGTGCCAGAGACGGCTGCGGGCCGCGCGCGAGGCGCAGGGCGCCGGCGCACGCGGGCGAAGATCAACTAATTCGGTCGGTCGCCGTGGTGGCGAAGTCGCGTCGTACGCTCGGGCCATTGGCGTCGAGCGCATGGGCGAAATAGGCACGGGCTTCGCGCGTGTCCTGCGCAATGGCGGCTTCGAGTTCGGCCAGTCCGTCGAATTTCGCTTCGTCACGCAGTTTCTGCAAAAATTCCACGCGCACCAGTTTGCCGTAGCAATCGCCCACGAAGTCGAGCAGATGCACTTCGAGCAGCACGCGACCGGAATCGTCCACGGTCGGTCGCAGGCCCAGGCTCGCCACGGCGGGCAGCGGTTTGTCCGCCAGACCGTGTACCTGAACGACGAAGATGCCCGAGAGGGCCGGGTGCTTGTGCGCGATGCGCAGATTGAGCGTCGGGAAGCCCAGCTTGCGGCCGAGCTTCATGCCGTGCACGACGTGACCGGTGATCGCGTACGGACGACCGAGCAGCGCGTGGGCGCGCTCGAAGTTGCCGTCGGCGAGCGCCGCACGCACTTCCGAGCTGGAAATGCGCACGCCGTCGTGTGCGATGGTCGGCATTTGTTCGACGACGAAGTCGAAGCGACGGCCAGCGTCGCGCAAGTATTCGATGTCGCCCGCGCGCTTCGCGCCGAAGCGGAAATCGTCTCCCACCAGCAGCCAGCGCGTGTGCAGGCCGTCGACGATGATGTTGCGCACGAAGTCTTCGGGCGACTGTCCGGCGAAATGGGCGTTGAAGTGTTCCACCACGAGACGGTCGACGCCGTGCGAGCGCAGCGCTTCGAACTTGTCGCGCAGATTGGAGATGCGGGCAGGCGCCCGGTCGGGCATGAAGTATTCGCGGGGATGCGGCTCGAACGTCATCACGCACACCGGCAAGCCGCGCGCAGCCGCCGCCGCGCGCACGCGCGCGAGCAGTGCCTGGTGGCCCAGATGCACGCCGTCGAAATTGCCGATCGTCAGCACGCAGGGCGCTTTGCTTTGCGCGTTGGGTAGACCCCGGAAGACTCGCACGATAAGGAAGCGTCTACAGGACGTTGAATGATGAAATAGCCGCGCGGCGTGGCTGAGAGGGTCTGGCGGCCTGTCGCGCCCGGGGACAACCGGTCGACACAGGGCGCTCGAACCGACATTGCGGCGCCGCAGAACGTTGAATTATAAACGCTTCGGGGCCATCGCGGCGCGGATCGCGCTGTCTGGTGCGCCGCGCCAATGATAAAATCCGGCGATGAAGAACATTGTCATCCTGATTTCCGGACGAGGCAGCAACATGCAGGCCATCGTCCGGGCCTGTACCGCAGAAGGCTGGCCGGCCCGCGTGGCCGCCATCATCGCTAATCGTCCCGACGCCGAAGGCCTGGCATTTGCCCAGGAAAACGGCATTCCCACGGCCGTGGTCCCGAGCCGCGACAAGACCCGCGAAGATTTCGACGCCGAGCTGGCCGCCGAGATCGACCGCCACCAGCCCGATCTGGTTGTGCTTGCCGGGTTCATGCGCATTCTCACGCCGGCATTCACCGGTCGCTACGCCGGACGTCTCATCAACATCCATCCGTCGCTGTTGCCCGCGTTCCCGGGGCTGCAAACGCACGCGCGTGCACTGGAAGCCGGCTGCAAGATCGTCGGCGCAACGGTGCATTTCGTGACGGCCGAGCTGGACCACGGTCCGTACGTGCTGCAAACCGCCTTGCCCGTGCGCGACGGCGACACGCCCGAGACACTGGCAGAGCGCATTCTGCCCCTGGAGCACATCATTTACCCGCGCGCCGTGCGCTGGTTCGTGGAAGACCGTCTGGTCATCGCCGAGGGTCGCGTCACGCTGACCCCACGTGCAGACGGCACTTCCGATTCACAAGATTCGCAATGGCTTTTTGGTGAGGACGCATGAGCACCCGCCCGACCCAGCGCCGCGATGGCGCCAAACAATCCGGTCACCGCTCAGGCGGCCGTTCCTCCGATAGCCGTCAGTCGTCCAAGGGTAGCAGTGGCGGCAATGGTGGCAATGGCGAGCGCCAGGAGCGCTACGTCCGTCCCGACAAGTACGACCGCACGCGCTACGAGCGCCGTCCGGACGCCCCGGTCGGTGGCACCGGCATGCGCGGCGAGCGCCTGCCCCCGGCGCTTTTCGAACACACGCAGCGCCTGCTCGGCAGCGTGCTGACGTTCACCGGTCCTGCCGACACGCTGGTCAGCACGTACTTCCGCGCTAACGACAAGCTGGGCCACCGCGAGCGCGGTGTGCTGGCGGAGACGGTCTTCGCCATCCTGCGTCGCAAGCTTGAATTCGGTCAGCATGCCGTGAGCGGCACGGGCTCGCAGGAGCGCCGTCTGGCACTGCTCGGACTAGCCTTCACGCGCGGCATCGCGTCGGTAGAACTCGTCGCCACGCCCGAAGAAGCTACTTGGCTCGAACACGTCGGTCAGATCGATCCGGCCAGCCTCGCGCCGCGAGTGCGCACTAACTTGCCTGCGTGGCTGTACGACCGTCTGGCCGCGCGTTTCGACGCCACCGAACTGGAAGCCCTCGCCGCTGCGCTGAACCAGCCGGCGCCGCTGGACTGTCGTGTGAACCTGATCAAGGCGAACCGCGACGACGTGCTGGCCGGCCTGCGCGAGAGTGGCTTCTCGGCCGAGCCGACCCCGATGGCACCTAACGGCATTCGTCTGGCGGGCAAGCCTGCGTTGCAGAAGCATCCGTTGTTCATGTCCGGTGCCA
Source organism: Pandoraea commovens (assembly GCF_024704525.1). Taxonomy (NCBI): domain Bacteria; kingdom Pseudomonadati; phylum Pseudomonadota; class Betaproteobacteria; order Burkholderiales; family Burkholderiaceae; genus Pandoraea; species Pandoraea commovens. The sequence continues at coordinate 4,686,597 of NZ_CP102780.1, read as the reverse complement.
TCGAAGTGCAGGACGAAGGCAGTCAGTTGCTGTGCCAACTGGTCGCACCGCGTCGTGGTGAGATGATCGTCGACTTCTGCGCGGGGGCGGGCGGCAAGACGCTCGCCATCGGCGCGGCCATGCGCTCGACCGGGCGTCTGTATGCGTTCGACGTGTCGGAGAAGCGTCTGGCCAAGCTCAAGCCGCGTCTGGCGCGTAGCGGCCTGTCGAACGTCTATCCGGTGATGATCGACAGCGAGAACGACAGCAAGATCAAGCGTCTGGCGGGCAAGATCGACCGCGTGCTGGTCGACGCACCGTGCAGCGGGCTCGGCACGCTGCGCCGCAATCCGGATCTGAAGTGGCGTCAGTCGCCGCAGTCGGTCGAAGAACTCACGCAGAAGCAGACGTCCATCCTCGCGAGCGCCGCGCGCCTCGTGAAGCCGGGCGGCCGCCTCGTGTACGCGACGTGCAGTGTGCTGACCGAAGAGAACAGCGCGATTGCCGAGGCGTTCCTCGCTGCGCATCCGGACTTCGTGCTGCTCCCGGCGAACGAATTGCTGGCGGCGCAGAAAATCGGACTCGACACGGGCAAGTACCTCGAATTGCTGCCGCACCGCAACGCGACCGACGGCTTTTTCGCCGCCGTGTTCGAGCGTCGTCCGGCTGCCAAGGCTTCAGTCGTGCCGTCAGCTAATATCGACGAATAACAAGAAGAGATAGAAGGATATGGCGATGCAGGAAAGTCCGGCTTTCGCGCGGTTGGTGCGGGATGTCGTTCGCGACTTCGGCGATCCGCAGATCATCTGGCAGATCGTCGCCCTCGTGGGCGCGCTCGCCGTCGCCCTTCTGTTGCGTCGCTGGATGATCGGTCGCCTCGACCGCCATTTCGAGCGCGTCGCACCTGCACGCCGCGCGGGCTCGTCGAGCCTGCGCCGCTCGTTCTTCCCGATGTTCGGCTGGATGTGCGTGGCGCTCACGCGCGTGGTGCTTCAGGAATACACGCACGTCTCGCTGCTGATGCTCGCGGAAGTCCCGTTATTCGGCACTGCGCTCATCTATCTCGCGTTCTACTTCGCCCGCAGGCTGTTCGCCTCGTCGCCCCATGCTTCTGGGCTGCTCAAGGTGTTCGAGCGGGTGTTCACGACGCTCGCCTGGTTCTCGATGCTCGCCTACGTGCTGGGTGTGCACGACGACATCCTCAAGTGGCTCGCCGGCGTGAAGTTCGCGGTCGGCTCAAGCCATCTGACGTTGCTCTCGATGCTGTCCGGCCTGCTCTGGATCGGCGTGACGCTGGTGCTGGCGATGTGGGTCGGCTCGCTGATCGAAGACCGGATCATGCGCACGACCACGCTCGACGGCAACCTGAAGGTGGTGCTCTCGCGTGTGGTCAAGGGCCTGCTGACGCTGATCGCCGTGCTCGCGACGTTGTCGTTTGTCGGCATCGACATCACCGTGCTGGGCGTGTTCGGCGGCGCGCTTGGCGTGGGGTTAGGGTTCGGTTTGCAGAAGATCGCCTCGAACCTCGTGTCGGGCTTCATCATCCTGCTGGACCGGTCCGTGCGCATCGGCGACCTGATCACGGTGTCGACGTATCACGGCACCGTCTCGCAAATCAACACGCGGTACTCGGTCGTGCGCGGGCTAGATGGCGTGGAAGCGCTGGTGCCGAACGAGCAACTGGTGACGAACGTCGTGCAGAACCATTCGTTCACCGAGACCCGGGGACGCGCCAAAGTGAACGTGCAGGTCGCGTATAGCGCGGACGTCGAACTGGCGATGTCGCTCATGCTCAAGGCGGCCGAAGACATCCCCCGCGTGCTTGCGGATCCGCCCCCCTCGGCGCTGTTGCTGAACTTCGGTGCCGATGGGATGGATCTGGAAATGGGATTTTGGGTGCAGGATCCGGCGCAAGGCAGCGGCGCCATCCGCTCCACCATCAATTTGCGGATTTGGCGCACATTTCGTGAGCACGGTATTGAAATTCCGTATGCTCAGCGCGAAATACGTATCCTGAACGACTGGGCGGATGGGATTCCTGCGCAAGCCCCTCATCTGCCGGTCGATGGCCCCGTTTCGCCGGAGAGGGCGCGCGAATTGCCGGATTCGGCCAATGCGACGCCCCAAACGCCCTTGCCACAGGCGGATGACGCTGGAAAGACGGCCCGATAGACCCTTTTCCCTAAGCCGACGGGTTGACCTGCGACAAATTGCGTGGCTGCAAGGCGACACACGGGCAACGGTCCGTCGGGTAAAATGCGTCCCAAACCATAAAACCAGACGTTCACTGGCACGTTTACCGCCCATATCGCACCGGCATCCGCAACTTGCCGACCTCCAGCGAATCGAAGCGTCAAGCGAGCGCAAGAACGAGACCTGACGCGACGGCCTATGTCCACATCGGCCGCTTCGGCCCGACAAGACAAGACACGGCACATTTCGATGCTTAGCCGTGATGCCTACCGTATTGATTAGTTTGGAGTGATATTTTGCTGGACAGTCTCCTTGGATTTCTCTCGACCGGTCTGCTCGACTGGAGCGGCTGGAAGATTTTCTTCTACACGTTGGCCGTCACCCATGTGACGATCGCCGGTGTGACCATCTATCTGCATCGTTGCCAGGCGCACCGCGCGCTCGACGTGCATCCGATCGTCGCCCATTTCTTCCGTTTCTGGCTGTGGATGACCACGGGCATGATCACGAGCGAGTGGGCTGCGATTCACCGCAAGCACCACGCTAAGTGCGAAACGCCGGAAGACCCGCACAGCCCGCAAACGCGCGGCCTGTGGAAGGTGCTGGCCGAAGGCGCCGAACTCTATCGCGCTGAAGCGAAGAACGAAGAAACGCTGCGCAAGTTCAGCCACGGCACGCCGAACGACTGGATCGAGAACAACATCTACAAGCGTTACCCGATTCTGGGTATCAGCATGATGATGATCATCAACATCGCACTGTTCGGTGCCCTCGGTCTGACCGTGTGGGCTGTGCAGATGGTGTGGATCCCGTTCTGGGCCGCTGGCGTGATCAACGGTCTGGGCCACTACTGGGGCTACCGCAACTTCAATTGCGCCGATGCGTCGACGAACCTGCTGCCGTGGGGCATCATCATCGGCGGCGAAGAGCTGCACAACAACCACCACACGTACGCCACGTCGGCCAAGCTGTCGAACAAGTGGTACGAATTCGACATCGGCTGGCTGTACATCCGTACGCTGTCGTTTGTGGGCCTGGCCAAGGTGAAGAAGGTTGCACCGACGCCGAAGCTCGCAAAGATCAAGGCGGCATGCGACGACGATACGTTGCAGGCCGTGCTCTCGAACCGCTATGAAGTGATGGCGCGTTACGCGAAGACCTTCCAGCGTGCCTACGGTGAAGAACTGGCGCGCTTCAAGGACAAGCGTCAGCATGGCGAATATCAGCTGTTCCGCGGTGCGCGCAAGTGGCTGCATCACGACGAAGCATCGCTGCAAGAGCCGCAGAAGCAGCAACTGGGCGAGATCTTCGCGCACAGCAACGCCGTGAAGACGTATTACGAACTGCGTCGCGAACTGGCCGGTATCTGGGACCGTTCGAACGCTTCGCGCGAGCAGTTGCTGGGTCAGTTGCAGAACTGGTGCCATCGCGCCGAGCAAAGCGGCATTCACGCATTGCAGGAATTCGCGACGCGTCTGCGCCGCTACGCGTGAACGGGTTCAGCCAGAAATCTGTTTTTGACGCATAATCGAAACCCCGCCACGGCGGGGTTTTGTCATTCCCGGTCCCCCTCGGGCCACGCGAAAATGAATGCCTCACTTAAATCCGTAGAATTCGAGCGCCCCGCATCGAGTGGCGCCACGTGCGTAGCCCACGCCTGGGCGCGTGTCCCGGATGCGCCGTCGCAGGAGGAACGCGCGGCGCTCAAGGCCAAGATCAAGCGTTTGCTCGTTGAGCGAGACGCCGTGTTGGTGGCGCACTATTACGTCGATTCCGACCTGCAGGATCTCGCCGAAGAGACCGGCGGCTGCGTGGCCGATTCGCTCGAAATGGCGCGTTTCGGCCGGAATCATGCCGCCAAGACGCTCGTGGTGGCCGGCGTGCGTTTCATGGGCGAGACGTCGAAGATTCTGAGTCCCGAAAAGCGCATTTTGATGCCCGATCTCGACGCGACCTGTTCGCTCGATCTGGGCTGTCCGGCAGATGAGTTCGCCGCATTCTGCGATGCGCATCCGGATCGCACGGTCGTCGTCTATGCGAACACGAGTGCCGCCGTGAAGGCGCGTGCCGACTGGATGGTGACGTCGTCCATCGGCCTCGAAATCGTGGCGCATCTGCACGCGCAGGGTAAGAAGATTCTCTGGGCACCGGACCGACATCTGGGTAGCTACGTCCAGAAGCAGACCGGGGCCGACATGTTGTTGTGGCAGGGCGCTTGTCTCGTACACGACGAGTTCAAGGGCACTGAACTTGAACTGCTGCGCCGCGAATACCCGAACGCCAAGGTGCTGGTGCACCCGGAGTCGCCTGCCGCGGTCGTCGAGCTGGCGGACGTGGTCGGTTCGACCTCGCAAATGATCACGGCGGCGCAGACCATGGATGCCACCGAGTTCATCGTGGCGACCGACAACGGTATTCTCCACAAGATGCGCGCCGCAGCGCCGGGCAAGCGCTTTATCGAAGCGCCGACGGCGGGCAACAGCGCCACGTGCAAGAGCTGCGCGCACTGCCCTTGGATGGCGATGAACAGCCTGCAAAATCTGGCCGACGTGCTGGAGACCGGGGCGAACGAAATTCACGTCGATCCGGAGATCGGCCGTCGCGCCCATACCTGTATCGACCGTATGCTGACGTTCGCTGAAGCGCGCAAACAGAACGTGCGCGCCAGCGGTGATTTCGCGCGCGACGGCGCACTCTTTTCCGGTGTAGGCCCCGCATAATGACGCAATCGAAAACGTTGAGCACTGCCGAGGCACTCTCCCCTGAATTCGCCGTTTTCGGCGAACCGATCGAAGCGGCAATGACGCGCAATGTGCGCGATGCGCTGGACGAAGACATCGGCAGCGGTGACCTGACGGGCCTGCTGGTGCCGCCGGATGAAATGGCGCATGCGCGCATCATCGTGCGCGAGTCGGCCGTGCTTTGCGGTGTGCGCTGGTTCGAGCGCTGCATGCAGGGCGTGGACGCGTCCGTACGCGTGCAGTGGCACTACCGCGAAGGCGAGCGCATGGCGCCCGATTCGGTGGTGTGCGACATCCAGGGTCCGGCGCGTGCGTTGCTCACGGGTGAGCGCACGTCGATGAACTTCCTTCAGATGCTCTCTGGCGTTGCGACCTCCGTGCGCCGGTATGCGGATATCGTGGAGGGCACCAAGGCACGCGTGCTCGATACGCGCAAGACCTTGCCTGGCCTGCGCCTCGCGCAGAAGTTTGCGGTGCTCGTTGGCGGCGGGACGAACCAACGTCTCGCGCTCTACGACGGCATTCTGATCAAAGAGAATCACATCGCGGCCGCTGGCGGCATTCGTCAGGTACTGGCAAACGCCGATCGTCTGGCTGACGGAGCGTCCGTCCAGATCGAAGTGGAGTCGCTGGAAGAGTTGGCGACGGCGCTCGAATGCGGCGCAACGTCGATCCTGCTCGACAACTTCACGCTGGAAATGATGCGTGAAGCGGCGCGCATCTCGGATGGACGTGCTGTACTGGAAGCGTCGGGCGGCATCAATCTTGAAACGGTGCGTGCGATTGCGGAGACGGGCGTCGACCGTATTTCCATCGGCGGGCTGACGAAGGATGTCCGTGCGACCGACTTCTCCATGCGGATTCTGGAGACGGTGGGGTAATCGTCTCGATCAATCCGCCGCGCTGAAATGGCGTGGCAAGCAAAAAGGCCGCAGGTTTGACCCTGCGGCCTTTTTGTTTGCGTGATCGGTTGAGCGTGTGACTTACCGCTTGCGGCGCGGCAGCGGTGGCGAAATCACCGTCGGCAGCGCCTTCGGCAGCGTATCGGGGAAGTCGCGCGAGAAGTGCAGTCCCCGGCTTTCGCGACGCGACAACGCGCTATCGACGATCAGCGACGCGACGTCCACCAGATTCCGAAGCTCAAGCAAATCCCGGCTGACGCGGAAATTCGCGTAGTACTCGGCGATCTCCTCGCGCAGCAGGGCAATGCGATGTTGCGCGCGCTCCAGTCGCTTGGTCGTGCGCACAATACCGACGTAGTTCCACATCATGCGGCGCAGCTCGTCCCAATTGTGGGCGACGACGACTTCTTCATCCGCATCCGAGACGCGGCTTTCGTCCCAGGCGGGCGCATCGGTGGTGGGCGGATGTTTGGCTTCGTCCCGTTGGATATCTTCTGCCGCCGCCTTCCCCAGCACAATGCACTCCAGCAGGGAGTTGCTGGCAAGTCGGTTCGCGCCGTGCAGACCCGTGCATGTCGCTTCCCCGACGGCATAAAGCCCCGGCAGATCGGTGCGGCCGCGCATATCGGTCACAACTCCGCCGCAGGTGTAGTGCGCTGCGGGTACGACCGGAATCGGCTGCTTCGTGATGTCGATGCCCAGCTCTGCGCAGCGCGCCAGAATCGTCGGGAAATGCTCGCGCAGGAACTCGGGACTTTGGTGGCTGATGTCGAGATAAACGCAGTCGAGGCCGTGCTTTTTCATCTCAAAGTCGATGGCGCGGGCGACGATGTCACGCGGTGCCAGTTCGGCGCGCGGGTCGTGTTGCAGCATGAAGCGGGTGCCGTCGGGCAGCACCAGGCGGCCGCCTTCACCGCGCACGGCTTCCGAGATCAGGAACGACTTGGCGTACGGATGGTAGAGGCACGTCGGGTGAAACTGGATGAACTCCATGTTCGCTATGCGGCAACCCGCGCGCGACGCCATGGCAATACCGTCGCCGGTGGCCGTATCGGGGTTCGTCGTATAGAGATAGACCTTGCCCGCACCGCCGGTGGCCAGCACCGTATGCCGGGCCGTCATGGCGTGCACCTCACCGGTGCCGAGATCCTGAACGTACAAGCCCTGACAGTGACGGCCGACTGTGGGCGCGTCGTCGGCGCGATCGGAGGTGATCAGATCGACGGCGAAGTGATTCTCGAACAGCGTGATGTTCGGATGTTTGCGCACGCCCTCGGTGAGCGTGGCGATGACGGCATGCCCGGTGGCGTCGGCGGCGTGAATGATGCGTCGGTGGCTATGTCCGCCTTCGCGCGTCAGGTGAAAACCGAGTTCGGCCTCTGAGTCACGGGTAAAAGGTACGCCCTGTTCGATGAGCCACTCGATGGCTTCGCGGCTGTGTTCAACGATGAATCGCGTGGCTGCTTCGTCGCAGAGGCCTGCGCCAGCGATCAGGGTGTCGGCGACATGCTCGTCGACGCTGTCGGTCGAATCCAGTACGGCGGCGATGCCGCCCTGTGCCCAGTCGCTCGCACCTTCGGGCATCGGACGTTTGGCGACGAGCGCCACACGGCAGGTATTGGCCAGATGCAGGGCGACGGACTGGCCGGCGAGCCCGCTGCCGACGATGACAACATCGAAATTCATGATACGCGTGGTGTCTGGGATCGACGCGACGACACGGGCGCGATCCTCGTAATGGGAGAGGACCCAGTATAGCGAGTCAATACGCGCGTGGCACATGACCCTATGCGCACATCGGGGAAATCGTGCTTGCAAAGACTACGCATAGCGTAGCGGTGCACTTTTCGGGACGCGTAAACGAAAATACCCCGCCAGAGGCGGGGTATCGAACGCAGTAGCAAGCTACTGCGATGAAACCTGTTGATCTTATTTGATCTTGGTTTCTTTGTATTCGACGTGCTTACGAGCCACCGGGTCGAACTTGCTGATAGCCATCTTTTCCGGATGGGTACGCTTGTTCTTGGTGGTCGTGTAGAAATGACCCGTGCCTGCGGTCGATTCCAGTTTGATCTTGTCGCGAGCGCCTTTTGCCATGATGAGCTCCTAAACTTAGATGGCGTTACGCGAACGCAGGTCCGCGAGAACGACATCGATGCCGACCTTATCGATCAGGCGCAAGCCGGCGTTCGAAAGACGCAGACGCACAAAGCGGTTTTCGCTCTCAACCCAGAACCGGCGATTTTGCAAGTTCGGGAGGAAACGACGCTTGGTTTTGTTGTTGGCGTGGGAAACGTTGTTGCCGACCATCGGCGCTTTCCCGGTCACTTGACATACGCGTGCCATGAAGCACTCCTAACCCAGAATTCTGTGTAAAAAAAGGTGAGTCGAAAAGACAGACCGCGATAATACCACAAAAATCCCAGACAAATCAATCGCTTTAGTCGATGTAGGACGTGAGTCCCTGGCGGGAAACGTCTGTCGGAGATTCGGGAAGGGAAGGAGTATAGCGTAAGCCGGGCCCGAAAGCGACCCGGTTGCCGAATTTGTGTGCAGGGTGTTGTTCCACGTCACAGTTCACCGCCCTCGGCCATTGAGTAGACGGTGTCTCCCGCCACGATGAAATGATCGAGCAGACGGATCTCCAGCAGGGCCAGTGCATCGCCCAGTTGACGCGTGAGCGCAAGATCGGCTGCACTTGGCGTCGGGATGCCGGACGGGTGATTGTGGGCCACGATGATGGCAGCCGCATGAAGGTCCAGCGCTGCACGCACGATTTCCCTCGGGTAGGCGCATGTCTGGGTGAGTGTGCCCTCGAACATGATGCGCGTGCCGACCAGCCGATGTGCTGCATCCAGAAACAGGCAGACGAAGCGCTCGCGAGACATATCCTGCAACGTGAGCCGCAGATAGTCGCGCACGCGGGTGGGCGAATCGAGCAGGCAGCCCGACTGCATTCCCTCGCGCAACATGCGGCGCGCGACTTCGAGGGCCGCCTGAAATTGGAGCGACTTCGCCTGACCAAGCCCCGGTATCTGACGCAGCGTCTCGAACGGGGTGGCAAGCAGGCGGGCAAGCGAGCCGGTGCGTGTCAGCAACTCGCGCCCGAGTTCGACGGCGTTGCGGCCTTGCGAACCGGTGCGCAGCAAGATGGCGAGCAATTCGGCATCGGACAGGGCATTCGGCCCATGGGCCAGCATTTTTTCACGAGGGCGCTCAGCGAGCGGCCAGTGGGCGATGGACATGACGACTCCAGCATCGGGGACCGATGATCGGACACGGCCACGCGCATGATCGCGGGTGTCACGGATGACAAGGGAAAGACAAACCGGGAAGCCGCCACGGGAAAATTTCGGGGCGGCTTTGATGGGGAGCCGGACGCGCAACGCGTCGTCGCTTACAATAATAGCTTGACCTTGCTGTGAGACCCCCATGAGTTCTGTTGCAACCCCCGTGGTTCAAGACAATTCCTATCTGACGCTCCACTACCGGATTGGCGCGCCCGATGGCGCGGACATTGTCAACACTTTCGAAGGCACCCCTGCGACGATGCAGCTGGGCGGCGGCCAGATGGCGCCGACGCTGGAGCAGGCGATGCTGGGCATGACAGTGGGGGAGCGACGCCGCGTCGAGCTGGCACCGGAGCAGGCCTTTGGCCCGCGCAATCCGGATCTGCTGCAACGCGTCTCGATGAAGACGTTGCAGGAGAACAGCAACTTCGGGGAAGAATATAGCGTTGGCGATCTGGTCGAGTTCAACGCGCCGAGCGGTGGCCGCTATGCGGGCATCCTGCGCGAACTGGGCGACGGCTGGGCATTGTTCGACTTCAACCATCCGCTGGCGGGCCAGCCGATCGTGTTCGAAGTCCAGATTATTGGCATTCTGTAGGAATCGAAATGAGCGCCACCCAAGTCGTAGCACCGATGTTGTCGGATGCAGAAATCCTGCTGGCTCAGCCGCGCGGCTTTTGCGCGGGGGTCGACCGCGCGATCGAGATTGTCGAACGCGCGCTGGCGATGTACGGCGCACCGATCTACGTGCGTCACGAAATCGTGCACAACGTGTATGTCGTGGAGAACCTTCGCAAGAAGGGCGCGATCTTCATCGAAGAATTGTCCGATGTGCCTTCGGGCAACACGCTGATCTTCAGCGCGCACGGCGTCTCGCAAGCGGTGCGTGCCGAGGCCGAATCGCGCGGTCTGCGCATTTTCGATGCGACTTGCCCGCTCGTGACGAAGGTTCACGTCGAAGTCGCCAAGATGCGCGGACAAGGTCTCGAAATCATCATGATCGGCCACAAGGGTCACCCTGAAGTGGAAGGCACGATGGGGCAGTCGGGCGAGGGCATGTTCCTCGTCGAGACGATCGAAGACGTGCTCGCGCTGCAAGTGGCCGACGAAAGCAAGCTGGCTTTCGTGACGCAGACGACGTTGTCGGTCGACGACGCTGCCGAAGTCATCAACGCGCTCAAGAAGCGCTTCCCGCTGATCACCGAGCCGAAGAAGCAGGACATCTGCTACGCCACGCAGAATCGCCAGGACGCGGTGAAGTTCATGGCACCGCAGTGCGACGTGGTCGTGGTCGTCGGCAGCCCGAACAGCTCCAACTCGAACCGTCTGCGTGAAGTGGCCGAGAAAATGGGTGTGCCCGCCTATATGGTGGATTCGCCGGATCAGCTCAAGCCGGAGTGGTTCGACGGCAAGCGTCGCATCGGTGTGACGGCTGGCGCTTCGGCACCCGAGGTGCTGGCGCAGTCGATCGTGTCGCGTCTGCGCGAACTGGGCGTCAATCAGGTCAAGGTGCTCGACGGCGTGGAAGAGAACATCGCGTTCCCGCTGCCCAAGGGCTTGACCCAAATGGCGAGCTAAGAAGCAGTACGCCGGGTTAGGCTGCGGCGCCAGCGGCGCACCGACCACCCGCAGCAAAACTCACGGCCTGTGCTCACACTGCATGGCCGATAAACCGGGTGCCGTACCTCACGGCCCCGGTTTTTTTACGCCTGTCCGCCCGCGTCTCCCGCCCGCCTGCGCTTCCTGCCCCGCACCCCAATCCTCTGCCGGTCGCATCAGGCCGCCTGAGGTTGCCGACCGTCGTTCGTCCATCCGCCCGTCGAACGCTGCAAAAAAACCATTGCGGTATTTTCGCACCGTCACCGCAAATTTCGCACAACCCCCGCATGTCGGAAATTGGAGGTTTTAACGTCTCGTCTGCCAAAACCGAATGACATTATTGATAATTCAACGAACATAGAATTAAAGAAAATAAAAATCGTCCGGATTTCCGGAATCTAATTATTTATATGCTTGCTTAATTAGAAAGAACCCTCCAAATCCAATGGGCATGCTAATTGCTTACTAGATTGGTATGGCATCCGGGCCCTTGAATGGTGCACCGGTTGCACCATAAGGCCGCCCGGGGAATCGCGCGCGGGCGCGTAAAACCATTCACAAATTCGGGGTTGCGCTTTTGAAAAGATAGGGTTGCACAAGTCGGTATAAAACCTTAGTCCTCCATTATGGAAAACCCTGTGGCTACGGGCGTCGCAGCCGCAAAGAATGGAGTTACAATGCGCGCGTTTCGCATACGAAACATCGATTTGGCGTTATTAAATCGCCGACAATCTGGAGATAATCACATGCAACTCAAGTTCGCGAAGGTACTGCCCGTAGTCGCCGCGGTGACGCTGCTGGCGGCTTGCGGCCAGAAGGAAGAAAAGCAGGCCGATTCGGGTGCCGCTTCTGCACCTGCCGCGACGACTGCCGCCAGCGGGGGCGGCGATGCGGTTGTCATTAAGATCGGTCACGTTGCACCGTTGACGGGCCAAATTGCTCACTTGGGCAAAGATAACGAAAATGGTGCACGCCTGGCCATTGAAGAGGCCAACAAGGCGGGTCTGACCATCGATGGCAAGCCGGTCAAGCTTGAGCTGGTAGCAGAAGACGACGCCGCCGATCCGAAGACCGCAACGCAGGTTGCTCAGAAGCTGGTCGACGAGAAGGTTGTCGCCGTGGTGGGCCACTTGAATTCGGGCACGACGATCCCGGCCTCGAAGATCTATAGCGATGCGGGCATCGTGCAGATCTCGCCGTCGGCGACCAACCCGGCTTACACGCTGCAGGGCTTCAAGACGACCTATCGCGTGGTCGCCACCGACGCACAGCAGGGTCCGGCACTGGCTAACTACGCGACCAAGTCGCTCAACGCCAAGTCGGTCGCCATCGTCGACGACGCCACGGCATACGGCAAGGGTCTGGCCGACGAGTTCGAGAAGACCGCCAAGGCCAACGGCCTGAAGGTGCTCTCGCACGACGCGACCAACGACAAGGCCACGGACTTCCGCGCCATTCTGACCAAGATCAAGGGTGAGAAGCCGGACATCATCATGTACGGCGGTATGGATGCCACCGGCGGTCCGTTCGCCAAGCAATCGAAGGAACTGGGTATTGGCGCCAAGGTGCTGGCCGGTGACGGCGTGTGTACCGACAAGGTGGCCGAACTCGCTGGCGACGCCATCGACAACATCGTCTGCTCGGAAGCGGGTATGGCGCTGTCGAAAATGGAAGGCGGTGCGGACTTCTCGAAGCGTTACGAAGACCGCTTCAAGCAGCCGATTCAGATCTACGCCCCGTTCACGTATGACGCCGTCAACGTGATCATCGATGCGATGAAACGTGCCAACTCGGCAGACCCGGCCAAGATCCTGGCGGCCATGCCGGCCACGGACTACAAGGGTGTCATCGGCCACATCGCCTTCGACAGCAAGGGCGACATGAAGGAGCCGGTGATCACGCTCTACAACTACAAGGATAAGAAGAAGAGCGTGCTTGACGTGGTGAAGATGTAAGTCCCGGGCGCTCGCGCCATGAAACGGCACCGCTGCCTACCCGTTCGGTGCCGTATCACTATCTGCGGAAAGAGGCCGTGCCTGCATGACGGGCACGGCTCTCCTCCTGACACAGGATTACGCCTCATAACCCGCAGTTCTCTCGGCCCCCTCGCGCGCCTTATCGGGCAAGCGTGTCGAGAGCCCGTTTCCGGGACAAGGAGTTAGCTTCATGGATATCTTTATCCAACAAATCTTGAACGGCCTCGTGCTTGGCAGCGTCTACGCGATCATTGCACTGGGCTATACGATGGTCTACGGCATTCTGGGCATCATCAACTTTGCCCACGCCGACGTGATGATGATCGGCGCGATGGTCGCGCTGTCCACCATCAACCTGCTTTTGAAGATCGCGCCGGACATGAACCCGGCGCTCATGCTGGCGATTGCCACGCTCGTGTGTATGCCCGTGTGTGCGATAGCCAACTTCGTGATCGAGCGTGTGGCCTACCGGCCGTTGCGCAACGCGCCGCGCCTGGCCCCTCTGATCACCGCCATTGGCGTCTCGCTGCTGCTGCAGACGATCGCCATGCTGATCTGGTCGCGTAACCCCCTCTCGTTCCCGCAACTGCTGCCGACCGACGCCATGAACGTCATTCCGCCGCGCGACGGCCACCCAGGGGCGGTGACTAACGGCACCGGCATCGTGATCGTGGTCGTGGCGTTCCTCGTCATGTTCGGTCTGACCCAGCTCGTGAACCGCACCAAGCTCGGGCGCGCCATGCGTGCGACGGCGGAAAACCGCAACGTCGCCGGTCTCATGGGCGTGAACCCGAACTTCGTGATCTCCGCGACGTTCGCCCTCGGTGGCGCACTCGCCGCGCTCGCAGGCGTGATGATGGCCTCGAACTACGGCAACGCGCACTTCTACATGGGCTTCATCCCCGGCATGAAGGCGTTCACCGCTGCGGTGCTCGGCGGTATCGGCAACTTGCAGGGGGCGATGGTCGGCGGCGTGCTGCTTGGGCTGATCGAAGCGTTGGGGGCGGGCTACATCGGCGATCTGACCGGTGGCGTCTTCGGGAGTAACTATCAGGACGTGTTCGCTTTCGTCGTGCTGATTGTGGTGCTGGTGTTCCGTCCGAGCGGTCTGCTCGGCGAGCGCGTGGCAGATCGTGCATAAGCGGGGAGGATCGACATCATGAATCAACCCGTGCAAACGTCGCCGGCGACGCAGATTTCTGCCGCCGCCGCGACCCGCAAGGCCTATCGCGGCCTTGCGTTCTTCCTGATCGCTGCCATTTTCGCACCCATGCTCGTCGGCTACGCCGGCGGCAACTACTGGGTGCGTGTGCTCGACTTCGCGCTGCTTTACATCATGCTCGCGCTGGGCCTGAACATCGTGGTGGGCTTCGCTGGCCTGCTCGATTTGGGGTACATCGCGTTCTATGCGGTGGGGGCATACGTCACGGCCTTGCTCAGCTCGCCGCACCTGACCGTGCACTTCTCCTGGATTGCCTCGATGTTCCCGGGTGGCCTGCATGTACCGGTCTGGCTCACGATACCGATAGGGGCGGCTATTGCGGCGATCTTTGGTATCTTGCTGGGGGCGCCGACGCTGCGTCTGCGTGGCGACTATCTTGCCATCGTGACGCTGGGCTTCGGCGAGATCATCCGTATCTTCATGAACAACCTCGACAGGCCGGTGAACATCACCAACGGCCCGATGGGGATTACCGGGATTCAACCGGCATCGCTGATGGGTTTCGATTTTTCGAAGGCCCACAATTTCTTCGGCGTGCAGGTCAACTCGGTGTACATGTACTACTACCTGTTCGTGATCCTCGCGCTACTCATCGCGTTTGTGTGTGTGCGCTTGCAGCACTCGCGTATCGGACGCGCTTGGGTGGCCATTCGTGAAGACGAAATCGCCGCCAAGGCAATGGGCATCAACACGCGCAACATCAAGCTGCTTGCGTTTGCGATGGGCGCGTCGTTCGGCGGCGTGGCAGGTGGCATGTTCTCCGCGTTCCAGGGTTTCGTCTCGCCCGAGTCGTTCACCTTCTGGGAGTCGATCGTCGTGCTCTCGATGGTGGTGCTCGGCGGCATGGGCCACATTCCGGGCGTGATCCTGGGCGGTGTTCTGCTCTCGGCCTTCCCTGAGTTGCTTCGCTCGACCCTGGGACCCTTGCAGATGAAGTTGTTCGGTAGCGTCATCGTCGATCCCGAAGTGATCCGGCAGTTGCTGTACGGTCTGGCCATGATTTTGATCATGCTGTACCGTCCGGCCGGCCTGTGGCCGTCGCCGCGTCCGGAAGAGCGGACTCTGTAAGTCGAGGGAGATGACCTGAATATGAGCGAACAAATTCTTCTGTCCGTCAAGGGCGTGAACAAGCGCTTCGGCGGTCTGCAGGCCCTCACTGACGTGGGCCTGGAGATCAAGCCGGGGCAGATCTACGGGCTGATCGGCCCGAACGGCGCGGGCAAGACCACGTTCTTCAACGTGATCACCGGTCTCTACACCCCGGACTCCGGCGAGTTCCGGCTCGACGGTGCGGCTTACAAGCCGACCGCCGTGCACGAAGTCGCCAAGGCCGGTATCGCACGTACGTTCCAGAACATTCGTCTGTTTGGCGGCATGACCGTCGTCGAGAACGTGATGGTCGGGCGTCACGTGCGTACGAAGATGGGTGTGATCGGCGCCATCGTCCGGTATCCGGGTGCGAAGGCCGAGGAGCGCGCCATCCGCGATCGTGCGATGGAGTTGCTCGAATACGTGGGCGTGGCGAAGTACGCCAACTACACGGCAGCGAACCTCTCGTACGGCCACCAGCGTCGTCTGGAGATCGCGCGCGCGCTCGCCACCGATCCGAAGCTGCTGGCATTGGACGAACCGGCCGCTGGCATGAACGCCACGGAAAAGGTCGAGCTGCGCGGTTTGCTCGACAAGATCCGTAGCGACGGCAAGACGATTCTGCTCATCGAGCACGACGTGAAGCTGGTGATGGGTTTGTGCAACCGCATGACGGTGCTCGATTACGGCAAGGTGATTGCCGAAGGTTTGCCGCAGGATGTCCAGAAGAATCCGGCGGTGATTGAAGCGTATCTGGGTTCGGGAGGCCATTGATGAGCGCAATGTTGACGATCAAGGGCCTGAAAGTCGCTTACGGCGGGATTAAGGCGGTCAAGGGCATCGACCTGAGCATCGAGCCGGGCGAGCTGGTCACGCTCATCGGCGCGAACGGTGCAGGCAAGACGACAACCATGAAGGCCATCACGGGCTTGTTGCCGTGGGCCGATGGCGACATCGAGTATCTGGGCAAGTCGATTCGCGGCGTGAAGGCGTTCGATCTGCTCAAGCAGGGGCTGGCGATGGTGCCGGAAGGTCGCGGCATCTTCACGCGCATGACCATCCTCGAGAACATGCAGATGGGGGCGTATCTGCGCAACGACAACGCGGGCATCAAGCAGGACATCGACAAGATGTTCGGCATCTTCCCACGTCTGAAAGAGCGTAAAGATCAGCTCGCGGGCACGCTCTCGGGCGGCGAACAGCAGATGCTGGCCATGGCGCGTGCGCTCATGAGCCAGCCCAAGCTGTTGCTGCTCGACGAGCCGTCGATGGGTCTCTCGCCGATCATGGTGGAGAAGATCTTCGAAGTGGTGCGTACGGTGTCGGGCGAGGGCGTGACGGTGCTGCTCGTGGAGCAGAACGCACGTCTGGCGCTGCAAGCGGCACATCGTGGCTACGTGATGGACAGCGGGCTGGTCACCATGACCGGCGACGCGAAGGACATGCTCGACGATCCGAAGGTGCGCGCCGCGTATCTGGGGGAGTGAGTGTCGAATTCGCGTGACCGACCGACGGCGAGCCGTCGCCAGTCGGTCCGTGGATGAGCAAAGGGCGCCGAAGGCAACTTCCGGCGCCCTTTGTGTTTTCACGACATTCGAAGGCTGCGCGACGTAGCGCCTACTGCGCCATCGCTGCCAGCGGCAGCCGCTTGCCGAGGCTTATGACATCGTCGGCGGCGTAGCCGTGTGCGTTGTAGAACGCGAGGGCTTCGCGCGACTGCGTGAGCACTTGCAGATTGAGCTTGAGACAGCCGCGTGCGGCCAGCGCGATTTCAGCGTGATGCAGCAACGCGCTTGCCACGCCGCGACGTCGCAACGCATGCGCGACGGCCAGCG
Organism: Pandoraea commovens; assembly: GCF_024704525.1. Lineage (NCBI taxonomy): Bacteria > Pseudomonadati > Pseudomonadota > Betaproteobacteria > Burkholderiales > Burkholderiaceae > Pandoraea > Pandoraea commovens. The sequence goes on along the minus strand of NZ_CP102780.1, from coordinate 4,669,771 downwards.
AATAGACCCAGCCGCGATGTCCGTCATACCCGGCCATGACCGTGCCGACGATCTTGCGTTCGCGCACGGCGACGAAGAACAGGTCGTCCTGCATGGCCACCTTGTTGGCAATCGAGCGTCGCGGTTCGCGATGTGGCTTGTCGGCGCGGTTGTACTCCGGAAAGGCTTCGCGCCAGAGCGCGATGACGGCGTCGGTATCCGCGTCGTCGAATGTGCGGATATGGATGTCGGCGGGCATGCGGGTCATGGTGCTTCCTGTTGGCCGGTGTAGATGTCCGGCCGGTGAATCTGCATCATCTTGTTCACCGCGCCGAGCGGCTCGAAGCCATAGCGCGCGTAGAGACTTGCGGCATCGGTCGTGGCGAGCAGAAAGCGACGCAGCCCTTGCAGTGCCGGATGCGCAAGCACATCCTCGCACAGGCGCTTGCCGATCCCCAGACCGCGCATGGACGGATCGACGAACACGTCGGCCAGATAGGCGAACGTGGCGTGGTCGGTGATCACGCGGGCGAAGCCGACCTGGCGTGCAGGCCCACCTTCGACCTGCGTCGCATACGCGCCAAAACAAAGCGAATGCGTGATCGCGCGCATGAGCGTGTTGCGCGGAATGTCTTGCGCCCATGCTGTTTGCGTCGACAAGGCGTTGTGGATGAAGCCGATGTCGAGCCGTGCGGGATCGGCCGAAATTTCGACGATGGCGTCGGCGGGCGGTGTCGGGTGGCCCTGGCTCATGTCGTTCATCGATGGAGTCTCCAATGGGGTGTCGTTCTGACTCGCGCGAATCACATTCGGGCGAGTGTCGTCATGCGAAACGCTGGGTTCATGCGTGCATTCAGACGTGCTTCGCGAGCAGCGTGTCGAGCATCGACAGCATCTGATCGATCTCTTCGCGGCTCACGTTCAGTGCGGGCATGAAGCGCAGCAGGTTCGGACGTGCCGAGTTGAGCAGCAGCCCGTCCGGTGTCATGTCGCGTGCGGCTTCGACCAGTTGCGGGCCGATGTCGCGACCGAGCAGCAATGCACGGAGCAGACCCGCGCCGCGTTCCCCCTGACCGCCGTAGCGCGACGACAGATGCTGCAATCCGGCGCTCAGATAATCCGCTTGCGCACGCACGAATTCGAGGAAACCCGGCGAGCTGACCGTGCGCATCACGGCGAGTCCGACGGCGCACATCAGCGGGTTGCCGTTGTACGTGCCGCCCTGATCGCCCGGCTGGAAGACGGCGAACTCGTCGCCGCACAGCATGGCGGCGAGCGGCACACCGCCGCCGATGCCTTTGCCGAGCGTCATGATGTCGGGTTTGATGCCCGACTGCTGATACTGGAAGAGGGTGCCGGTGCGTCCGCAGCCGGTCTGCACTTCGTCCACGATCAGCAGGAGTCCGCGCGCCGTCGTCAGTTCGCGTAGCGCCTTCATGAACTCGGTCGTTGCGGGCACGACACCGGCTTCGCCCTGAATCGGTTCGAGCATCACGGCCACCGTCTCGGGCCCGATGAGGGCTTCGACCGATGCGATGTCGTTCAGCTCGGCCTTCGGAAAGCCGGGCACCTGCGGTGCGAAGATCGTATCCCAGCCGGGCTTGCCGCTTGCGGACATTGTCGCGAGCGTACGGCCGTGGAAGGCGTTCTTGAACGTGATGATCTCGAAGCGTGCCTTGCCTGCGTTGTTCGGGTGCAGTTGCCCCCACTTGCGCGCGAGTTTGATGGCGCTTTCGTTGGCTTCTGCGCCGCTGTTGGCGAAGAAGACCTTACCGAGTCCGGAGAGATTGGCGAGCAGATCGGCCAGCTCGATCATCGGCAGGTTGTAGTAGGCGGGGCTCGGGTTGAGCAGTAGCGAGCCTTGTGTGGCGAGGGCGTCGCGCATGACCGGGTGGCAATGGCCGAGGCTGTTCACCGCCCAACCCTGAATGAAGTCGAGATATCGCTTGCCTTCGTGGTCGTACAGCCAGCCGCCCTTGCCGTGCGTGAACACGAGTTCGGGACGCGTAGTAATCGGCAGCAGTGCCTGCGTGGGCAAATCGGCGAACTTGGCATGGCGTGCCGCCTTGGACGAGGTTGACGATGCAGCGGCGGACGGTTGAGCAAGCGACATAACGGTCTCCGAAGGTAGGTGAGAAGAGACTTGGGAATAAAAAAAGCCACGGGGGTTGCCCGTGGCTTCGCTGTGCTTGAGAACTTGCGTGTTATCGCAGTCGATAGCGTGCGCCGCGGCATCCCGGTTGGGGCAGCGTACGGCGACGTCGGATCGAGGCGATGGCAATCAGGTTCATGTCGGCAAGCATAAGGCGGTGACGCGGCGCTTGTCAAAGGGAATGCATGCGGTGTGGTTTGCATGCATCTTTTGCGCATCCCTTCGATGGCGGCCGGTCGTCACGGCCATGAGGTTCATAGGGTCATTGACCGCCGCCGGGGTTATCGGCTTCGGTGGTGAAGGCATCGGCGAAGAACGCGTCTTCCGGCAACTGGTGGTGAGCGATGAAGTCGCGACGGGCCGACTCCACCATTACGGGCGCACCGCAGGCGTAGACCTCGTAGCCCGACATATCCGGCAGGTCTTCGGCGACAGCGCGGTGCACGAAGCCCGTGCGGCCTTCCCAGGCGTCTTCGGGCGCGGCTTCGGAGAGGACCGGCACGAACTTGAAGCCGGGAATCTCACGGGCCCATTGCTCGGCCAGTTCGCGCAGGTAGATGTCTTTGCGCTGACGTGCGCCCCAATAGAGCGTCATCGGGCGGTCGAGGCCCTTGTGTGCGGCATGTTCGACGATGGCCTTGATCGGCGCGAAGCCGGTGCCCGAGGCGAGCAGCACGATCGGCTTCTCGGAGTCTTCCCGCAGGAAGAACGTGCCGAGCGGGCCTTCGAAGCGCAGGATCTCGCGCTCCTTCATGTTGTTGAACACATGGTCGGTGAAGACGCCGCCGGGCATGTGACGCAGATGGAGTTCGAGGAAGCCTTCCTCGTGGGGCGCGGTGGCCATCGAATAGCTGCGACGTTTGCCGTCTTTCAGGATGAATTCGATGTATTGACCGGCGAGGTACTGAAAGCGCTCGTTAGCGGGCAGTTGGAGGCGCATGACGATGACGTCGTCGGCGCGGCGCTCCAGCGCGTTCACGCGGCAGGGCAGGCGTTTGACCGGGATGTCGCCGATGCCCTTGACCTCACGCGACTCGATGACGAGATCGCCTTTCGTGTGGGCGCAGCAGAGCAGGGCGAAGCCACGGGTTTCCTCGTCCTTGGAGAGGGCCGAGCTGGAGTGTGCGCCGTGTTCGACGGTGCCTTCGACCAGTTTGGCCTTGCACGAGCCGCAACCGCCGTTTTTGCAACCGTAGGGCAGGCCGATGCCTTGGCGCAGTGCGGCGGAGAGTACGGCCTCGCCATCTTCGATCTGGAACTCGCGCCCGCTCGGCACGAGGGTAACGTTGTAAGCCATACTACAATCCGAAAAATGAAAAAACCGTCCAAACCTCTCGGTCGCCCGCGCCTGCTGGTCGTGGGCTGTGGCGACGTCGGCATGCGCGCACTGCCGGCTCTCGTCGAACGTTTTCGTGTCTTTGCCGTGACGTCCAGCGACGCGCGCCATGCGGCGTTGCGTGCGGCGGGCGCGGTGCCCGTCGTTGCCAATCTGGATGACGCTGCGAGCTTGCAACGCTTGGGCCGTCTGGCCTCACGGGTGTTGCATCTGGCACCGCCTGCCGGGGTCGCGGGCAGCGGCACGCAGGACCTGCGTACACGCCGTTTGCGCGCTGCGCTGAACCGGCCGTCGAAACGCAATATTGTACCCGAGGGGGGGCTTCGAGCCCTGTCAGGTTTGGCTCACCTGGCCCCCGCGTCGCGCCGGATTCTCGTCTACGCGAGCACCAGTGGCGTCTACGGCGACTGCGGCGGCGCGGTGGTGGACGAGACCCGCACACCTGCGCCCCGTTCGCCTCGTGGACAGCGTCGTGTGGACGCCGAGCGGACTGTGCGCACGCTGGGCCGTCCGTCCTTTCATGGCCGTCATCCGCGACGTGTGTTGACGACGGGGGCTGCGCGAGCGCGTGCGGCGTCGGTGTCCGGTACGAAGGCGTCGTGGCGCCGGACGGTGCATGCACGCGTGTCGTGGCGGGCGTCTGTCGTGCGGATTCCGGGGATCTATGCGGCTGATCGTTTGCCGCTGGCGCGTTTGCAGAAGGGCACGCCTGCGTTAGTGGCGTCGGACGACGTCTTCACCAACCATATCCACGCCGACGATCTCGCGGCGATTCTGATTCGCGCGATGTGGCGGGGCAGGGCGCAGCGGGTCGTGCATGCGAGCGACGACACCGAGTGGCGCATGGGCGAGTACTTCGACCGCGTCGCGGATGCGCTGGGCTTGCCCCGGCCGCCGCGTGTGTCGCGTGACGAGGCCCGACGGGTACTGGAGCCGACGTTGCTCTCCTTCATGTCCGAGTCGAGACGCCTTGCCAACACCCGGCTCAAGCGCGAACTCGGGTACGCATTGAGGTATCCCGACGTGGCGGCGCTGCTGTCGACGTTGACACCGCTCTCGCCGCCTGAGCCGACACCATCGTCGCGCCCATCCGCTGACGTGCCGCCGACCAACACGGCAGCCTGACGACGAATATCTGACCGCTGCCTCAGCCATCGTTCTCCAACGTCCCACCGAGTGCTTTGACGAGCGAGAGCGTTGCGTCGATCTGCGCGAGGCGGGACTGCGCGGCGTTGCGGCGGGCCTGACGCGCGAGACGTTGGGCGTCGAGCCACGATTGCAGGTCGATGTCGCCTGCGCGGTAGCGCGCCTCCGAGAGTTCCGCCGCTCGTTGCGCGAGGGCGGCGGCGCTGGCGAGCGACGTGTACTGCGACGTCGTTCGCTCGCGTGCAGAGAGGGCGTCTTCGACTTCTACGAGCGCTGTGAGCAACGTGTTGCGAAACGTCGCGACCGATTGCTCGTAGTCATTGCGCGCGAGTGCCGTTGTAAAGCGTGACGTTTGCACCTGGAGGAACGGCATCGCAAGCGAAGCGGCGAGCGTACCCACGGGATTGGCGAGCAGACGCGAGAGCGACTCGCTGGTGGTTTGCGCGGTGCCGGTGAGCGTGAGGGATGGATAGAACGACAGACGGGCGGCGTCGACATCTGCCAGACGCGCGCGAACACGCGTCTCGGCGGCGGCGAGGTCCGGGCGGTGTGCGAGAAGCGACGCAGGCAGACCGGGCGCGACCTCGGGCAACTGCGCGACCACGAGCGAATTGCGCTCAGTAAAGCGTGTCTGCGCGGGACGTCCGAGCGCGTTCGCCAGAGAGTGCCGGGCGGCATCGCGCAACCGTTCCCATTCCGCGAGTGCGCCCGCGACCGCATCGCGATCCTGTTGTGCCTGCACGGGGTCGAGCGCCGACACCGAACCGGCACGCCGACGCGCGGCGACCAGCGCGACGGCGCGCTCGGCTGCGTCGAGGTCTTCCGTTGCACTGCCCACATTCTCGTTCAGATAAGCGACGCGCCAGTAGAGCGAGGCGACCTGGCTTGAGAGCGAGAGGGCGGCGGCGCGGCGGTCCCATGCGCTGGCGGCGGCCTGCCAGTTGGCGGCGTCGCGTTGCGCCGCGAGCTTGTTCCAGAGATCGACTTCGTAGCTGATGCCGACGCTTGCGCCGGAGGTCGTCTGCGTCTGTCCATTCAGACGTTGTGCGGCTTGTCCGCCGTCGAGCGCGCGCGCCTTCGAACCGGTGATGTTGGCGGAGAACTGCGGCCAGCGATTGGCGCCGGTCAGTCCGGCCTGGAGCGCGTCGCGATCCGCTTGCAGGGCTTTGAGGGCGAGTGCTGGGTTGGCCGCGAGCGCCTGAGAAATGAGCGAGTCGAGCTGAGGTTCGCGAAACGCGCGCCACCACGGTGCAATATCCGCGTCGTCTGCCATGCGTGTGCTTTCCCCTTGCGCTTCACCTGACCCAGTGCCGTCGATGGGCGTCTGGAATTGCGACGGGACGGGCAACGTCGGGCGTTCATAGGCTGTGCGGGTCAGGCTGCAAGCGCTGAGCATCATGCAGACGGCGACCGCGACGAGCGATGGAGCGAGGCCGGGGGGCGGTCGGAAAAATCCTGAAAGGCAATTCATCGAATCTGTCAAAAAGACCCCCGCGCGCGACACCGAATCGCGCGCGGGGTATAAAAGCCATCCCGAGCCTGAGGGGGGGATGCAGCGGGACGGCGGGGGCAATCATTCACGGGCCAGGGCATCCACCGGATCGAGACGTGCGGCGCTGCGCGCGGGGAGCCAGCCACTGAGCATGCCGATGGCGCAGGCGCAGGCCACGGCTGCCGCAAACGTATTCGGCGAAAAGACCACCGAGACTTGAGGCACGAACGTCGCGACCAGCCAGCCGATGGCGTAAGACAGCACCACGCCGATTGCGCCGCCCATCAGGCAGACGAGCACGGCTTCGATGAGGAACTGCCGGAGGATGTCCTGACGGCGCGCGCCGATCGCGCGACGGATGCCGATCTCACGGGTGCGTTCCGTCACGGAGACCAGCATGATGTTCATCACGCCGATGCCGCCGACCACGAGTGAGATGAGGGCGACGAACGAGAGCAGCAGCGTGAGCATCTGGCTCGTGCGTGAGATCGACTTCACGATCGTGTCCATGTTGAACGTGAAGAAATCCTTCTTGCCGTGGGCGCGCGTGAGCAGGCGAATGATTCCGGCTTCGGCGGCGGCGGGCGGGTGGCCATCGAGAATGCGGACCGTGATCGATTCCAGATGTTGCTGACCGGCGATTCGGCTCGCGACCGTCGTCCAGGGGACATAGACATTGAGCGAGCGGCTGACGAACATCGACGAGCGATCGCGCACAACGCCGATTACGCGTAGCGGCAGCGAGCCAGCGAGCACGATTTGTCCGATGGGATCGCCGCCGTTCGGCAGCAGCTTGCGCAGCGTGTTTTCACCGAGCAGGGCAACTTGTGCCTGACGTTCCACTTCAGTGGCGTCGAAGCTGCGTCCGCGGGCGAGTTTCAGGCCGTTGGCGCGCATGAAGTCGGCGCTCTCTCCGTGAACTTGCGCGTCCGTATCAATGCGACCGAAGCGCATACGGACCGTGCGCGGGCCGACTTGTGCCGTCACGCTGTCCGTGTAGGGCTGGGCGGCGAGCAGATCGGCGTCGCGGGGCAGGAGCGTACGAATCTCTGCGGCCTTGTCGTCGTTGAAGTCCTTGCCGCGCAGTACCGTGATCGTGTTCGGGGCGATGTTGCCGATATCGTTAAGCACGCGTCGTTTCGTCCCTTCGCCGATGGCCGACAGCGAGACCACCGACGTAATGCCGATGATGATGCCGAGCATCGTGAGACCGGTGCGCAGACGGTGGGAGGCGAGCGCGTGCCACGCCATCGACAGGCTTTCCGCGAACGTCGGCCAGCCACTCATCCAGCGAGTCAACGCGTTACCGCGCGACATTTCGGGCGTATCGGCGACCCGCGAATCTACCGAACTTTTGGGATCGGAAGACGCATCACGCGTCTCGTCCGTCACCGAAGCTTCGATTGCATGCGGCGTGTCGTTTAGCCGATCGCACTTGATGCGTCCGTCGGCGATTTCAATCACGCGTTGCGCCCATGCGGCGACGTTCGGATCGTGCGTGACGAGGATGATTGTGTGCCCCCGCGCGTGGAGTTCGCGCAGGATGTGCATCACTTCCAGCCCGCTGTGACTGTCGAGTGCGCCGGTGGGTTCGTCGGCGAGGATGATGTCGCCGCCGTTCATGAGGGCGCGGGCAATACTGACGCGTTGTTGTTGCCCGCCGGACATTTGCGAAGGCCGGTGCGAGAGATGCTTGCCGAGCCCGAGACGTTCGAGCAGCGCGGCGGAGCGCGACGACCTTTGCGAGCGCGGGATACCGGCGTAGACGGCGGGCACTTCCACGTTGCCTTGGGCCGAGAGATGGCCCATCAGGTGATAGCGCTGGAAGATGAAGCCGAAGTATTCGCGGCGCAGTTGAGCGAGCGCGTCGTCCGAGAGAGAGGCGACATCGTGCCCGTCGATTTCGTAGCGTCCGTGGGTTGCCCGGTCGAGGCAACCGAGCACGTTCATGAGCGTCGACTTACCGGAGCCGGAGGGGCCCATGATCGCGACCATCTCGCCGCGCTCGATGACGAGTTCGACATCGCGCAGGACCGTGACTGCACCGTCACCTTCGCCGAACGAGCGAGAGATTCCGGAGAGTCGCAGGAGCGGGGCGGAGGCGTTCGTCACAGGAGCGTACCTGCGTCGTTGCTACCGGACGGCGGCGCGTCGGTCGGATCGGCGGTCACGACACGATCACCTTCGGCGAGCCCGTCGAGTGCTTGTGCGGTGAGACGGTTGTCGAGTCCGACCTTCACCCAGCGTGGGTGGGCGACGCCCTTGGCGTCGAGTACACGGACGCGATAACGGCCGTCGGCGCGTTTCTCACCGAGGGCGACGGAAGGAAACGTCAGCGCATTCGAAATTCGAGCACTCACGATAGACACTTGCGCGGTCATATCGGGACGGAGGACACCGGCCGGATTGGGCACATCGAAGAGGGCGTTAAAGAAGATTGCGTTATTGATCTTCTCGGGCGAGGGTTGGATGACGCGGAGCTTGCCTTCGTAGCGTTTGTCGGGTGCGCCGAGGATCGTGAAGTAGACGGGAAGACCCGCGCGGATGCGCACGACATCGGCTTCCGAGACTTGAGCGCGAATCGTCATCATCGAGAGGTCGGCGACTTTCAGGATCGTCGGGATTTGATAGATGGCGGTAACCGTCTGTCCTTCCTGGGTGGTGATGGCGGTGACCGTGCCGTTAATGGGCGCGGTAATACGCGTATAGGACTGATTCGTGCGTGCCTTATCGACCTTCACCTTTTGCTGGCTGATCTGGGAGTCGAGGGAGGCGAGTTCTGCGGTGAGGGCATCGGCTTCCGTGCGTGCCTTTTCGAGGTCGCGGGGCGAGGTAGCGTCGTCGGCGGCGAGTTGGCGTTGACGAGCGAGTTCGCGGGCGGCTTGGGCGTGGCGAATGGCTTTGGCGCGTCGGTCGGCGGCGAGTGTGGTGAGTCCGGCGTTGGCTTCGCGCAGGTCGTTATCGCTGGAGGTCGGATCGATAACGGCGAGCAGTTGCCCTTTCGATACGGTGTCTCCGAGAACCACCTTGAGAGAACGAAGTTGTCCGTTGGCTTGCGAGCCGACTTCGACTTGTTTGATGGGTTGGAGGACACCGGTGGCGAGGACGGCGTCTTCGAGATCGGCGCGGGCGACCTTAGCGGAGAGATAGGCGGGCGGTGTGGGCCGGGGCCATTGCCAGGCGACGAGGGATGTGAACAGGGCGACGACGACTGCGCCGATCTTGCGACGTCGGGTAAAGCGAAAAGAAGAGAAGCGAGAAAAGAGGCGCGTCATTGATGGAGAGAAAAGGCGAAAGCCGTCGCGGGGAGAAGCGAACGTGAGGGGGATGCTAAACAAAGGTGTGGAGACAAACTGTTTTTAGTTGTTGGGACTTTGTGAACAGAGATAACGGGAGAGAAAAAACAAAGAAAAGCGATCAAAGGAGACAAAAAGAAACAAAGGGGGGGGTGCGAGAAGGGCAAAGCAAAGTGGGTGAAGCGCAGAGAAGTGCTGGGAGTGATTGAGGTGGGTGATGCGTGTAGAGGGACAGGAAGTGTGTGGGCGACGACACGGCCGTCCCGCAGCAGTTGCGGAGCACGTGCGGGGCGGGTGTGGCGTCGCGATGGAGCGAGAGTAGAGCGGTGTCGACGGGACCAAGTGTTTTGGTCAAGGAAGTGAGAAGCGGGAGGTGTCGTTTGAGGCACTGAGTGCTTCGAGGGAGACGGACCGGGGCCCCTTTCTGCAGCGAGTTGGGTTTATGTCTGAGCGGCGGAAAGGGGCTCCGGTCCGTTAGGGGGGAGGTATTAGGAGCGGAGGGGGGGGGGGAAATGTGGAGAGTAGGAAAGGGAAAGGAGCGGGTTGTGGTTTAGGTGTGGGAAAAGGCTTAAGCGCCTTATTCCGTAAGGGATGGCGGGATATTGAGGGTGCTGGGCGAGTGGATACGGAATATCTGCACAGTGTGAAGATTGCGGGTCGTCTTCGGCGAACGGCGTCGATCCGTGGTGGGTTATGTAAGGCAGTCGCAGCGACGTTGGGTCGCTAAATTCGCTATAATTTCGCCTTAATTCGCCTAACGTCTACGAAATCTCGATTTTCTAGCCTTTTGCGTCGCCGTGAGGTCGTGAAATGATCTCAGTCCGCCTTACCAATCCTTTCTGAAATAAGGATTGGACGCCATTCTGTTGGATGCTTCGGTCAACGCTTCACTGGACGGGCGCGCAAACTGCGGTGTATCTCGTCACGGAGGGGTACAAAGCATGGCCATTACCATTGGTTCGCCGGACGCGGCGGTGCATCGTGCCTGGCGCTTGCCGGGACAAGGGGCGGCTTCGACGGTCGGCACACATCGTGCGGCGTCTGGAGCAGATCGATATGCCAATGCGCTGCGGGCGCTCTCCAGTACGCCGGAGCCCGTGTCCGTCACGCAAGACGATGCAGTGAAACTGTCGCAAAACGCGACGGCACCGCGCGCAACCTAATTTACCGAGAAATATTCATGAGTCTGCATGTTCTTCTGGTCGATGACGATCCCGTCGTTCGCGACCTATTGCGCGAATTGCTGCACGCCAATGGCATGCAGGTCTCGGTGCTTCACAACGGCGCGTCGTTGCTGCGCCGGTTGGAGCTCGAACGACCGTCCGTCATTTTGCTCGACATCATGATGCCGGAGCGCGACGGCCTGCGAGCATTGCAGGACCTGCGTGCGGCGGGTGAGGATATCCCGGTCATCATGTTGTCGGCGCGTGGCGGCCCGCTCGATCGCGCGCTCGGCCTTGAACTGGGTGCCGACGATTACCTTGCCAAGCCGTTCGATCCGCGCGAGTTGCTGGCGCGTATCCACGCGGTGCTGCGCCGTCGTGGCCCGGTCGCGGCCAGCGCGCCGGACGCCCGTGCGCCGTACCGATTCGGTCCGTTCGAGTTGGATTACACGCTGCGTACCCTTCAGCGAGAGGGCGAGCGCCTGCCGCTGCGCGATACCGAATTCGCCATGCTCAAGGCGTTCACCCAGCATCCCATGCAGGTGCTGCCGCGCGTCAAACTGCACGCCATGTTGTATGGCGACGGTATCGCCTTCCGCGACCGCAGCCTCGATGTGCCCGTGTGGCGTCTGCGCCGTCTCATCGAAGCTGACCCGTCGGAGCCGCGCTACATCCAGACCATCCGTGGCAAAGGCTACGTGTTCGTGCCGGGTGGCGAACTGACCGAGGGCGCGACGTCCGAGGCCCGCGAGCGCGCTGGCGGTATGGGAGACGCCAGCGACATCGGCAACGTCGGCAATGTCGGCGACGGCGGTATGTCGCTCGCTACTACGGCATCGGCAGGCAAGCGCACCGCGCGCGGCTGGCGGGAGTCCGCTGCGTGAATTTGCGTTGGTTGCTGCGCGACTCCCTGTTCGCGCGCATGGCATGGCTGGGCATTGCCGTCTTGCTGGTGATGCATCTCGTGTGGAGCGCGCTGGTGTTCTACCAGCGTCCGCGCCAGCAAGTCGACGGCTTCGCCCGAGGCTTGCTGGTGGCTATTCAAAGCGTCGATCAGCGGGCTGTCGATCCCGGGAGCCTTGCGCCACCGCATGCCGTGCGTCGCGTTCCTGTGGCGCAAACGCCGACCTTCACCAACGAAGCCGACGACGAGCGCGCCACGCGTCTTCGTCACGAACTGCTCTCGCGGCTGCCGCCAGACACCCAACTGCACATCGTCAACGAACGCAAACGCAGCAATATCTGGGTGCTGTTGCCGCAACGCGACGAGTGGATCGTCATCGGACTCGATCTTCCGCCGATGCCGCCGTTCGTGCGCGAGACCGTCGGTATTCTCATCGGTGCCGTGCTGCTCGCGTTGCTCGTCGCATGGCAGATGCAGCGCCCGATTGCCCGGCTCGCGCATGCTGCCCGGGTGATCGCTCGAGGACGGCGTCCCGCCTTGTTGCCCGAGCAAGGACCGCATGAGTTGCGCGACCTGACTCACGCATTCAACGAGATGGCCAAGCGGCTGGCCGAAGCCGAAGACAATCAGGCCATCATGCTCGCGGGCATTGCGCACGACCTCAAATCGCCACTCACGCGTCTTCGCCTGCGCGCCGATCTCATCGACAGCGAGAATTCTCGCGATGGCTTTGTGCGCGATATCGCGTCCATCGATCACATCGTTCAGCAATTCCTCGCCTATGCGAGAGACGAAGCCGATACCAGCCCACTGATCGGCGTCGATGCGTTCCTGCGCGAGCAATTTCCGGCCGACGAAGAGACCCCCGATTCCGGCGCTGTCACCGGTCCCATCGAGCGAGCCGCCGAAGCGACGGACGATGCCTCGCTATTCGTCAGCAACTTGCGCGCGGGGCCTGAATTCATGCTGCCGCGCACGCTGCTCGACCGCGTGATGTCGAACCTCGTCGACAACGCGCTGGAGCACGGTGAGCCGACCGTGCGTCTGGCGACGTGGCGCGACGAGGCGACCGGATACATCGAAGTCAGCGACTGCGGCAAGGGCATCCCGGACGATCAGGTGGCGCTCGCGATGCGTCCGTTCGTGCGGCTCGATGCCTCGCGCGGTGGCGAAGGCCACTGCGGTCTCGGGCTGTCGCTCGTCGTGCGGCTCGTGGAAGGGCTGGGCGGTGCGGTGCGTCTCGACCGATCGCCCGGCGGGGGATTGCGTGTGACGCTCAAACTGCCGATGCTCAGTAAATCTCCGGCACGATGATTTCCGACGGCACCGGGTGACGCATATAGCTCTCGCTGCGGGCGCGCTCGGGAAGCACCACCTGTGAGCGCTCCACGTCGTGATACGGCACCTGGTTGAGCAGGTGATGAATGCAGTTCAGACGCGCGCGCTTCTTGTCGTCGGCCTGCACCACCCACCACGGCGCTTCCGGAATGTGCGTGCGCTCCAGCATCACTTCCTTCGCGACCGTGTACTTCTCCCAGCGCGTGCGGCTCTCCAGATCCATCGGGCTCAGCTTCCACTGCTTGAGCGGATCCTGAATCCGGGCCATAAAGCGCGCTTCCTGTTCTTCGTCCGAAATCGAGAACCAGTATTTGACGATCTGGATGCCGCTGCGCACCAGCATTTTCTCGAACTCCGGTACCGAGCGGAAGAACTCCTCGTACTCGTTCTCCGTGCAAAAGCCCATCACATGCTCGACACCGGCGCGGTTGTACCAGCTACGGTCGAACAGCACGATCTCGCCTGCGGCTGGCAGATGCTGGACATAGCGCTGGAAATACCATTGCGTGCGTTCGCGATCGTTAGGTGCGGGCAGTGCGGTCACACGGCACACGCGAGGATTCAGGCGCTGCGTGATGCGCTTGATCGCGCCACCCTTACCCGCGGCGTCGCGGCCCTCGAAGATCACCACCAGACGGTGACGACTGCGAATCACCCAGTCCTGCAACTTCACCAACTCGCCCTGAAGGCGGAACAGCTCGCGAAAATAGTGCAGACGGTCGTCGCGCGCCTCGGCGCTCAGATCGTTCAGACCGGGCAGACGAAGATCGTCGATTTCCATCTCGATCTCTTCGTCGTAACTGTCGATCAGGTCATCTTGGAGACGACGCGCAAGCATCGCGTCGTGGTCGGCGTCGGAATCGAATTTAGTCATGGCGACGATCTCTTACGGCCAGCAAACACAAAAGGCACCCCGTACTGCCCGGGTGACGGCGGACGGACAAAATGCGCGCCCGATGATGCGTTTCAGTATGCGACGATTTTATGACACCAGCATGGCGTTGACGAATGCCGTGTGACGTAGTTCCCGCGCACGCCCCGCCCGGCGGTGCCGCCACCGCATTTCTTGGGATTCGCGAGCATGCCTAAATTGTCACAAAAATGAAATATGACATTGTCATGATGGCAAGTCCCACCGTGCTGCGGTGCGGTTCACGTCCTTTCCCCACGCCTCGCCACCGATACCGCGCGCATGTTCGCCGAATTAGCTCACAACGCATATGGCTGTGATCAGGCTGGCCTGATCTACGGCTATCGTTTCACTGACGGCGCGCCCCCGCAACCGGTCGATTCGACCGAGGCGCTGGCGTGGCTGGCGAAAGGCGAGCGCGCCGACGGCTTCCTCTGGCTGCATTTCAACTTCGCGCACGCCGCGTGCGAGAAGTGGCTCAAGCAGCAGATGCACCTGCCCGAAGAGTTCTACGAAAGCCTGAGCGAAGGGTCGCGCTCCACGCGCATCGAACATTCCGATGATTGGCTGCTGGCCGTCATCAATGACGTGATTTTCGCGTTCGACATCGCGCAGTCCGAGATTTCGACGCTGCGTGTGGCGGCCAACGCCCGCCTGCTCGTGACAGGGCGCGTAAAACCGCTGCGCTCCATCGACAAGCTGCGCGCGTCCGTCAAACGTGGCGACGCCTTCCGCTCGCCGCTCGCCTTGCTCGTGCATCTGCTGCGCGATCAGGCGGACGTGCTTGAGCGCATCGTGCGCGAGACGAGCCGCCGTGTGGACACCGTTGAAGACCGCCTGTTGCAGCAGCGCATCGAGAGCAACCGAGCCGACCTCGGGTCGTTGCGCCGGGTGCTTGTGCGCCTGCAACGTCTGCTCGCACCGGAGCCGGCGGCGCTCTTTCGTCTGCTGAGTCGCCCGCCGATATGGGGTCATGCCGACGACGTTCAGGAATTCCGTCAGGCAACCGAAGAATTCGCCGTCGTCCTGAACGACTTGTCGGCGTTGCTGGAGCGCATCAAGTTGCTTCAGGAAGAAATTGCGGCGATGGTCAGCGAGCGCACCGACCGCACCATTTACACGCTGACGGTCGTCACCGTACTCGCGCTGCCCATCAACATCGTGGCGGGCTTTTTCGGGATGAACGTCGGCGGCATTCCGCTCGCCGATCATCCGCATGGCTTCTGGGTGCTCGTGTTTATCGTCGCGACAGGCACTGCGGCCGCTGGCTGGTGGGCGTTCCGGCGGCGGCCGGACTGAGGTCCAGACCGCCGTTGCCCGAGGGGATGGGGGACTTCGGGGACTAACTGCGCTGTCGCATCAATGCCAGAACTTCATCAACAGCGTTGCGATGACCACCATTCCGGCACCGCCGATGCGCGTGGAAATCTGCGCGAACGGCATCAGTCCCATGCGGTTCGACGACGACAGAATCGCCACGTCGCCCGTGCCGCCAAGACCGCTATGGCAGGCCGTGACGATGGCCGACTCGACCGGGAACATCTTCAGCCACATGCCGACGAAGAATCCCGAGACGACCATCGCTATCACCGTCGATGCGCAGATCACGAAATAGGCCGTCGAGAACGCGCCGACGAGTTTGTCCCACGACACGAACAGCGTCCCGAGTCCGACCAGAATCGCGAACGTCAGGTTCGTCGACATAAACTTGTACATCTGATACGCGCCGGTCTCCATGCTTTCCGGAATCAGCCGCGAGACCTTCAACACCGCTGCTGCGACGATCATCAGCACCGGCCCCGGAATGCCCGTCACCGGCGCAAGCAACGCGCCGAGAATGAACAGCGTGCAGGCGAGCAGCAAACCGTGTCCCATCAGACGCAGATCGAGCGCGTGTTCTACGTTCTGCCCTTCGAGCAGCGCGCGATCTTCACCACTGCGCACGAGCATGCCGTTGCCGTTGTAGTGCGGACGTTTTTCGCCGAAGCGCTTGAGTAGCCCCGCAGAGAGAATCGCCACGACGTTGCCGATGAGCGCGGCGGGGACCATCGTCGCAATCAGATGCCCCTGCGTCTCGCCCGTGATCTCCGAATAGCCGATCGACAACGGCAGAATGCCCTCGCCGATACCGCCGCCGAGAATCGGCATCACGATGAAGAAGAACGTGTGACGCGGGCTGAAGCCGAACAGCAATCCTGCGAGGCATCCGGCCGCAATGGCCGCGAGCGTGCCGATCAGCAACGGCACGAACATCTTCAGAAAGCCCTGAATCAGGATCTTCCGATTCATGCCGAGCATGCTGCCAGCCACCAGACACGCGATGTAGAGATATTGCAGATTGGCCGTCTTCATCGTGACGGTGATGGCCTTGAGGATCGCGTCGTCCATCAGCCCATTGCCGAGCAGCGCGGCCGGTACGAACAGACAGAGGATGGCGGGGCCGCCGATGTGCTTGAAGACAGGGATCGCGCCGCCGATCTCACCGAGCAACATGCCCGCAATCATCAGCACCGCGAAGCCGCCGATCATGTCGGCGGGCAGGCGTCCGGTGACAGCCGCAAGACCGGTAATGACGGCAATGGCGACGAACATCGGCAGCGGTGCGCCGCCGATGGTGAATTTCGACATCAGAGAGGGGGTGGCGAGCGGCGTCGCGCTCGCCTGAGCGGCCTGACTTTTCATGGTGTCTCCTGAAAGGATGGAATACCTGTCCGGGTGAGGGCGCTTGCGGCACTGACTCAATGCCGTGCGCCTCTTGTCACTCAGGCGGTACGTTGTTGTCTGGGCAGATCGATTTGCATCCAGGGGAAATCGGTGCGATGGCGGGCTTCGAATGCGGTGATGGCGTCGCTGTCCTTGAGCGTCATGCCGATCATGTCGAGACCTTCCACGAACATGCGCTTCTGACGCGGGGGCAGATCGAACGCGAACGACTCGCCGCTTGCCGTCACCACACACTGGCGCTCGACGTCGATGGTCAAAGCGTTCTGCGCGGGATCGCTCACGGTCTCGGTCAGCTTCGCGATGTCCTGCGGGGCGAGCACGATCAGCAGCAGACGGTTGTTCTGCGCGTTGAAGTAGAAGATCTCGCCGAAGCTCGGCGCGATGACCGCTTCAATGCCCGATTGCTGCAAACCCCACACCGCGTGCTCACGGCTCGATCCGCAACCGAAGTTGGCCCCGGCCACCAGAATGCGAGCGTCGCGATACGCGGGACGGTTCAGAACGAACGCGTCGTTGGGCGTGCCGTCGGCATTCGTGCGCAGGTCGTACAGCACACCGCGCGCGAGGCCGGACTTGTCGATGCCGAGCAGAAATTGCTTGGGCATGATCTGGTCCGTATCCAGATTGTTCAGCGGTAGCGGGGCGGCCGTACCGGCCACGATCGTGTGCTCAGCCATGAGCGGTCTCCTTGCGAATGTCGACGATGCGACCAGCGATGGCGGCGGCGGCGGCCATGACGGGGCTCATCAGATGCGTGCGTGCGCCGCGTCCCTGACGTCCCTCGAAATTGCGGTTGGTGGTCGACGCGCATCGCTGACCGGGCTTGAGAATGTCGTCGTTCATCGCGAGGCACATCGAGCAGCCCGGTTGACGCCACTCGAAACCCGCGTCTTTCAGCGCATCGGCAATGCCTTCGCGCTCGGCCTGATCGCGTACGCGACCCGAACCCGGCACGACCATCGCACGCACGCCGTCGGCCACCTTGTGACCTCGTACGATCTCGGCAATCGCGCGCAGGTCTTCGATACGCGCGTTGGTGCAGGACCCGATGAAGACATGATCGATGGGCAAGCCGTCGAGCGACTGACCGGCGTCCAGCCCCATGTAGCCCAGCGCCTTCGACGCGTTGTGCCGCTCCACCTCGTCTTCCGAGAGCGAGGGAATCCGCGCGTTGATCGCAATCGCCTGATCGGGGCTCGTGCCCCACGTCACGAAGGGCGCGACGTCGGTGGCATCGAAACAATGCGTGACGTCGAACGCTGCGTCCTCGTCGGAGCGCAGCGCGAGCCAGCGGCGCTTGGCGTCCTCCAACGCGTCGCCGGACAGATCGCGAATGTGATCGCCGACGTATTGCAGCGTGGTGGCGTCCGGCGCGATGAGCGCACCGCGCGCGCCCGCCTCGACGGTCATGTTGCACAACGTCATGCGGGCTTCGGCAGACAGCGCCTCGATGGCCGCGCCCGTGTACTCGACAACGAAGCCGCGCGCGCCTTGCGCACCGATACGGGCAATGATGTACAGCACGAGGTCTTTCGACGTGGTACCACTCGCCAGCGTACCGTCGACGTGGATTCGCATGTCGCGCGCCACGCGGTAAATGAGCGTTTGCGTCGCCAGCACATGCTCGACTTCCGACGTGCCGATGCCGAACCCCAGCGCCCCGAGAGCGCCGTAGGTGGTTGTGTGGCTGTCGCCGCAAAGCACCACCATGCCGGGACGGATCAGCCCCAGTTCGGGGGCCACCACGTGTTCGATCCCTTGCTCCGGGTCCGTCACGTCGAACAGGTGAATGCCGTGTTTCTGGCAGTTGCGGGTGAAGTTGGCGGCCTGATGGGCGGCGGCGTCGATCACGATGGTGCGTTTGTCGACCGGCACCGGGTGCGTGGGAATAACGTGATCCACGATCCCCATCTGCTTCTCCGGGCAACGCACCGGCAGGCCTTTCTCAGCGAGTCCCGCGAACGCTTGCGGGCTCGTGTACTCGTTCATGATGTGCAGGTCGGCATAGAGCGCGACGTGCTGCGCATCGACGTCGAAGGCCGTATGGCTTCGCACGATCTTTTGGTAAAGCGTTTGTCCCATGAGGTACTCCTTGATGCGGGCGGTCGTCGTTTTGCTATGTCTCGCAACCTTGCGTGCAGTCTAATTCGTTCATAGAATCGCAAAATGCATATTCGCTTAACCTATTTTTAAGTTGAAGTTAATAATGGACGCCATCGCCGATCTGGAATTCTTCGCCCGTCTGGTGACGTTGGGCAGCCTGTCGGCGCTGGCGCGCGACCTTGGCGTGACGCCGCCAGCGATCAGCGCACGGCTGAGTCAGCTGGAGCGACGACTGGGCGTCAAGCTGCTGAACCGCACCACCCGGCGACTGGCGATGACGCATGAGGGGGAGCTGTATCTCGGCACTGGCTCGAAGATCATCGAACAGGTGCAGGAGCTGGAGCGCATGGTGTCGAGCAGCCGCGATTTGCCGCGCGGTCTGCTGAAGGTGAATGCGACGTTCGGCTTCGGACGCCGCCATGTCGTGCCTGCGCTATCGGAATTTCGCGAGCAGTATCCCGAGGTCGAAGTGCAGCTCGATCTGACGGACCGTCCGATGAATCTGGCCGAGTTCGCGTTCGACGTTGGTATTCGCTTCGGCGAACTGCCCGACCAGCGCGTGGTGGGACGCCGCATCGCCGCGAACCGGCGACTGGTGTGCGCGTCCCCCAAATACCTCGCGCGCCACGGTGTGCCCAAGGTGCCCGACGATCTGCGCAATCACCTGTGCATCGTGCTGCGCGAGAACGACACGGCGTACGGCACGTGGCATTTCACCAAGGGCAAACGGCACGAACTGGTAAAGGTGCACGGGGCGATGAGCAGCAACGACGGCGAAGCGACGCTGCGCTGGGCGCTCGACGGGCATGGTGTGCTCGTGAGATCGGAATGGGATGTGCAATCCGCATTGGCTTCGAATGCACTGATGCAATTGCTGAGCGACTGGGCGTTACCGGCCGCCGACATCTACGCGATCTATCCGGAGCGGCTCAATCTCTCGGCCAAGGTACGGCTCTTTGTCGAGTTTATGGAGCGCTATCTGGCGCGTGAATTGAATCGGGATGTCGGCGGTATCGAGTAATGAATTAAAAGTATTCGCGTATATCGATTACGCAAATGGTGTGCGTCATGCTTTGCGATTTGCATGCAATTCCCCGGTTCAAATGAAAATTCCAAACGATCGTGTGAATGTTTGGCGAGGGTATGTGGGCGGCCCGGCGGCGTGGCTTGTCACCATTGGGTATAGCGCCTCAGATGTTAATGAACCGGTATCGGAATTCGTCGGCAATAAGTTTTGTATAACGAACAATCCGGAGGCATGAATTCCGGTCTTCCCCTTATAATCCGCTGAATCGGGCGTCGAATATCCGGGCGGTCGCGCGCAAACCTGCGAAGTCATCACGGGGTGCATGGCGTTGTGCGCATCAATCACCGGTTCATATGACGCGCAATGACACCGGGTTGAACTTGGTGCTCGTGTCTCGCGCGTCGTCACAACGGCATCCGAAGTTGTCCATCAAGCCGCTCACAGGCGAGGAGACCGACGATGAAGTGTCCCGCTGTATTACCCATGGAAACGCAGAGGCTGGCTGCACTGGCGGAGTACGGCCTGGGCAGTGAACGCCCGCTTCCGAGCCTCGATGCCGTTGTGCATATTGCCGCGCACATGTTTGGCGTGCCGGTGGCGGCCGTCAACATGGTGGGCAACGATCACGTATTTTTCGCGGCGGCCACAGGCTTTTCCTCCACCAACACCGATGTCGACATGAGCCGCGACGCGTCTTTCTGCGCGCACGCGATCAATGGTGACGGTGTGATGGTCGTGCCCGACGCCACGGCCGACGAGCGTTTTCACGACAACCCGCTCGTGACCGGCAACGCGCAGGTGCGCTTCTACGCGGGCGTGCCGCTCATGTCGGTGGACGGTCACGCACTCGGTGCGCTGTGCGTCATCGACAACAAGCCGAATCACACATTCTCCGACGTGGATCGCGCGCGTTTGCGCGAGCTGGGACGCATGGCGTCAGACCGTCTGGAATTGCGTCGTGTGGAGTTGTTCATCGAACGTGAACGGCGCACCTTTGCCGAGCCGGAGCGCTATTCGCCCACGGCGATGATCCGCTTCGATGCCTTCGGCGAAATCCTCGACTGGAACCATGCGGCAGTGACGATGTTCGGCTACGCGATGTCCGACGGACCGGGGCGTTCGCTGGAGACGCTACTCGCCGGGCGCAGCCGCTCGGCGCTTCGCGATCAGATCACGCAGGCGGTGAGCGCTGGCTCGGTCGATGGCATGACGATGCCCTCGGAGGTCTATGGCCTGCGTCGCGATGGACGTGAGTTTCCGATGAGTCTCTCGCTGTTCTGCTGGGTCGAGAACGATGTGCAGACGTTCAACGCACATGTGCATGACCTCAGCACGCTGCGCGAGGGCGGGGAAGTGTTGCGGCGGCTCGCGAGCACCGATGTGCTGACGGGCATCGCGAATCGCGCGAGCTTCTATCGCGACGCGGAGGTGGCGTCGGTCTGTCTGCGCGGCGCAGCCGTCGCGATATTCGATCTCGACGGTTTCAAGGACATCAACGATACGCTGGGCCACGCGGTCGGCGACGGCATTCTGTGCGAAGTAGCGCGCCGTTTGACGCGTCTCGTGCGCACGGTCGACACGGTCGCGCGCATCGGTGCGGATGAGTTCGCGCTGCTGCTGTGGGGCGTGACGGATGCGGTGGAGGCGCGTCGCCGCGCCGATGCGGTGCTGTTGGCGATTGCAGAACCGATGGTGATCGGCGGGTTCGATGTGCGCGTGAGCGCTTGCTGCGGCATCGCAGTCGTCCCGCAGCAGGCGGAGGAGGCGCTGAGCCTGATCAGCAATGCCGATCTGGCGCTGTCGCGGGCGAAACAGCATGGGGCCGGGCAGACGTTCGTCTTCATCGATGCACTGCGCATCGAAGCGGCGGCGCGGCGCGTCTATAACATCGAACTGCATCGTGCGGTGAACGACGGCGAGTTCGTGCTCTTCTATCAACCGCAGGTGGATTTCGCCGATGGGTCGCTGACAGGGGCCGAGGCGCTGATTCGCTGGCGGCATCCGCAACGTGGACTGCTGTCGCCTGCCGCGTTTCTACCGGCGCTCGAACGCGGGCCGCTGGCGGCGTCGGTGGGCGCGTGGGTGCTGGACGAGGCGTGCGCGCAGGCGGCGTATTGGCGACGCAACGGTGCGCCGTGTTTCCGGATCGGCGTCAACTTATTCGGATTGCAATTTCGCATCGGCAGCATCTTCGACGAGGTGGTCGCGGTGCTTAACCGGCACGGGCTGCCACCGCAGGCGCTGGAACTGGAGGTGACGGAGAGCATCGTGCTGGACGACGACGTCGTGCTCGAAGCGTTGCAGCGTCTGCATGCGTACGGTGTGAGTATTGCCTTCGACGACTTCGGCACCGGCTACGCGTCGATCAGCATGCTGCGACGCTATCCGTTAAGCCGTATCAAGATCGACCGGTCGTTCGTGCAGGGGATGATGGAGTCGGAGCGCGATGCGTCCGTAGTGCGTGCGTTGGTAGACATGACGCGCAGCTTCGACCTGCGCACCATTGCCGAGGGTGTGGAGACGGAGCAACAGCGCGACAACCTGCGTCGACTCGGTTGCGACGAGGGGCAGGGATACCTGTTCGGGGTGCCCATGCCTGCCGTCGAATTCGGGGAGATGTTCGACGTGGGACGTCAGTTGAATCAAGCCTGAGCGCGGCGTCTGTACGTCTCTCGCAACGATGCGCCGCTTACCCGACGGGTGTGGCGGCGCATGTATTTCACGTTGCCTGCGTCACTTCCTTACTTCGCTTCTTTCGGCGGCTGAATCATCTTCCAGCCGTTGCCCGCCGGATCCCGGAAACCGGCATCGACGCTGCCGTAACGGTCCACCGGTTCTTGCGTGAATTCCACGCCTTTCTCCTTCAGGCGCGCGTAGTGCGCGCGGCAGTCGGCCACGTAGAGCACGAGCGGCGGCATGGCGCCCTTGGCGACCATGGCGCGCAGCGTCTGCGCGGTGGCGTCGTCGTGAATCGGTGCGCCGGGCGCAAACAGGCCGAGCTGGAACGCGGGCTGATCGGGATGCTGCACCGTCAGCCAACGGTACGGGCCGTTGCGTACATCGGTGTGAACGCGAAAACCGAGCTTGTCGACATAGAACGCGAGTGCTTCGTCCTGATCGTCGACATACAGCCCCACCACGCCAATTCCTTCGTTCATAAGACCTCCTCGTTGGTTGATGGAGGGACTTTACCGTCGGCCATGCGGCGGCGCTTCTCCAAAACTGCGATGTTGAGATCAGGCCGCTGGGCCGCCTTCAGGACGCAGCCCGGAACCTGATCGAGTGGCGTGCCGTTGGCCTGCGCCTGCTCGCGAAATTCGCCAGGGCTCTGTCCGGTGATGTCGCGAAAGATCCGTCCGAAGGTGCCGATGCTTTCCCAGCCGGTCGCGAAGGCGATTTCCGTGATGTTGAAGTCGGTATCGCGCAGGAGCGTGCTGGCCTGTTCGATGCGCCGGGTCAGCAGATAGCGATGCGGGGGGAGTCCGAAGGCCTGTTTGAACGACCGGGAGAAGTGCGCCTCGGACGTGCCACTGACCTCTGCCAGCCGCTTGACGGGCCACGCCTCATGCGATGCGGCATCCATACGGTCCTTGGCGCGCAGTAAGCGGCGAAGCAGTGCGGGTGACTGCATAGGGATGGCCGCGGCAGGGGCTTGGGGTGTGTCAGAGGCTTGGCTGCGTGCTTTAGCGGGCATAAGGGCTGACGGCGCAGGGACGGTGTGGGTAGTGTAGGCCCAACGTATGGCGCATCGCACGCATTGCACCAAAACAGGCATGCGGATGATCGTAAAATCGATCTTTGAGTCGTTAATGTTCGATTTAACGAGCATTCACTTTGTTGATTTTTCCGGAATTGCTCGTAAAATCACTCTTTGAGTCTGTAAGGAGCGATTTTACGAACATGAAAACTTCTCAAAGCAGCTCGCTTACGTCGGCGCAACTTACCGAAGCCTCGAAACTCGGCCAGTTGCTTGCTCGCCTGCGCACCGCTCGTCGGGTAAAGCAGGTCGATGCGGCGATCCGTGCGGGCTTATCACGCAATACCGTATATCGAATGGAACACGGCGATCCAGGGATTGCCTTTGGTCAAATCCTGCGTTACCTCGACGCCATCGCGCCAGGCACGACGCTCGGCGATCTGTATGCTGAATCGGATCCTGCACTTGCAATGCTGCGCGTGCGGGAGCAGACGAAGCGTGTGCGCGACATGTCGTCTTCGGAGCTCGATGCCCTCGACTTCTGACGCCTGAGCAAAACCGCTAACGTCTTCAGCAACTTATCTCGAACGAAGGGGCGCGATGCATGGCAGAGGTGACCACACGGTTGATTGTTTTTTCGCATTTGGCGCAAGGGTGGGCACCGTGCGGTCAACTGGACCTGACCGAGTCCGGCGCAACATTGATGGCCTCGACGTTTGCGTATGGTCTGAAATATCTCAAACGAAAAGACGCCGTTGAGGTAGACCCGGTCAGCCTCGGCACAGGCGACTCCAACCTCGTCACTGGTAAGCGGCTGTTTCCCGTGAATCGCCTGACGTCATTTGGTGGTGTACGCGACGCAGCGCCTGACGCATGGGGGCGTAGAGTCATCGAGTCCAAACTCAAAGCGCCTGCGAACAGTCTTGCCGAGTCCGTGTATCTGCTGCACGCTGGCAGCGAGCGCGTTGGTGCACTGGATGTGCGTCGAGCGTTGAATGATCCGCCTACCGCTGGCGTGACGGGTGTGCAATCGCTGTCGCATCTGATCGAGGCGGCCGAACGAATAGAAGCGGGCGTACCGGTGCCAGCACATCTCGACGCCATTTTTGCAGACGGTTCTGCACTAGGCGGAGCACGACCGAAAGCTTCAGTTCGGGACGAAGAAGGCGCACTCTGGCTAGCGAAATTCCCTAGCCGTGGCGATTCCATCAATGTGCCAGCGCTTGAATGCGCAACGCTCAAGCTCGGCGCACACATCGGACTGTCTGTTCCGGACGTCGTCACTCGCAATATCGGAGACCGGCAGATCATGATGATTCGCCGCTTCAACCGTTTCTGGACGAATCCCGAGAGCGGTCTCGTCTCGGCGTCACCCGGTGAGGGACGAATCGAGCGGCGTATGCCGTTCGTCAGTGGGCTGACGCTGTTGGCGTGCGACGAGATGGAGTCACACGCCAAGTCTTATCCGGAAATTGCCGATGCCATTCGTCGCTATTGTCATCCGAGCGTTGTCCGGCAGAACAACACAGAGCTGTTCCAGCGCATGATCTTCAACATCTTCGTGAGTAACGACGACGATCATCTGCGCAATCACGGATTCCTAAGGGATGCACAGATCGGTGGTTGGCGATTAAGCCCCCTATATGACGTCATGCCACGAGCCAGCATGGCGGAAGAGAGACTCTTACATCTCGGTGTGGGTCCTCAGGGACGTCTTGCAACGCTTGATAATGCGCTGGAAGCCCACGAGCGCTTTACGCTGTCGCGACGCGATGCCTGTCGACTAATTGATCGGGTTTGGCGAGACGTCCGGGAGTGGCGAGTCCACTTCGAAGCCTTTGGTGTCGGTGCTGATGATATCGACCGTATTGCGCCCGCATTTCGACATATCGACGCCATTTCCAGCGCGGCCTTGCGCAAAGCGTTGGTCTGACTCGCTGATCTCTTTTAACTATCCCGTCAATCCCGGCATCCGATCCACCGCCGACAACACCGCTTCCGGTGTAATCGCCGTCGTGCATTCGAAGGCGCGTTCCGTGCCCTTGTGGCGCGGGCAGAAGTGGAAGTCGTCGTGGTTGTAGCGGATGGCGGGGTCGTGCCAGCAGCCGGTGCAGACGTCGGGGTTGATCACGCGGTACGGCGTCGCGAACTCGTTGTGCGGCAGGGTGAAGCCGGAGATCAGGACCGTCGGCGTGTTCATCGTCCACGCCAGCCACGACAGGCCGCTCGACAAGCCGATGAAGGCGCTCGCATGCATCAGCCAGCGCGCCCGTTCGGTCAGCGGCAGGTCGCCCGTCGCATCGATGGCCCCCTCGGGGATCGACTGCCAGAAATCGTTCTTGCCGTAGCGCGGCTTCTGATCGACGCACACGACCTGAAAGCCACGCTCGCGTAGGCCTGCAACGACGGCGTCCCATCCCCCGGGGTGGTTCCAGTATTTGCACTGCGCCGTACTTTGCACGGCGATGCACACATAGGGCTCGGTCATCGGACGCGACACGTCCGGCAACGCCGTCTTCGCGCGTGCTTGCGCGTCGTCGACGCCGAGAATGTGCGCGGCCGTACGGTGCAGTCCCGTCTCGCGAAAGTCGCGAGGTTGCTGGATGAACTCCTTATCGTCGAAGAACAGGCCGATGTTGTAGGTCGCGTAGTACTTGCGCCGCTCCACCTTGTCCTGTGCAACGAATTCGACGTCGGGATGCGCGTCGCGGAACAGCGCGGCCACCGCTGGCGTAACCACGCACGCCAGTCGACAGCCATGCACGTCCTTGAAGCGCAAGGCATACGGTATCCATCCCAACACATCGCCCAGGGCCGCCAGCGGAATCTGGATCAGCACGTCCTGATCGCGGAGGTCGAAGCGATGCTCGAAGACCACCACGTCGTTCAGCCAGATCGTGATGCCATACGGCACGTAGTACTTTGCCGGGCTGCGCACCACGCCCGACGACAGCGAGACTTCCGTGAGCGTGCTGTCGTCGCGCAAATCGCTGATGCGCACGCGCCACGGCAGCGGCTGACCGAAGTCGGGGATGACCACGCGCGCGCCGTCGTTGAAGTCGAAGCGCAGCCCCGCCGGGCCGACCTGCGTGGGCAGCAGCGCCGGGGCCAGAAAGATCTGTTGCGGAGACGCGGCGAACGGGGTGACGGGCGGCGTGATGGGCGGCGTGGTAGGCGGCGTGGTGGGCGGCGTGACAAGCGGCGTCCCCGCCGATGCGGGGTTGGCCGATGTCGCGGTGTTCTGAGGGGAGAGGGGGACGGCGTCGTTCATGGGTCACACGATACGACGGACACAAATCGGGCAATCGTGCGGGAAACGAGCCGAAAAGGCTTCATTTCCCGAAATTCGCCGGTTTTGACGGCAAAGGGACTTTCAATGCCTTTCCGGCACCGGCTCAGGCCGTCCCCGCCATCAACTGATACTGAGTGCGCAGCGCCTGCGTAAAGAGCCGGTGCGTCTCCCGCGGGTTCTCGCGGCGGGTGAACATGGCCACGGGCGGCAGTGTCCACGTGAGCGACCACGGCACGATGGCTACGCCCGCGATGCGAACCAGTTCCTCGGCGATATCGGCCGGTAGCAGCGACACGGCGCGCTCGCTGCTGGCCAGCAGTTCGCCCGTCAACCGGGACGAAAAGCTCTCCACCACAGGCACCGGCGGCACCACCCCGGCATGCAGGAACAGGTCGGAGAGTTGGTCGCGCATCGGCGTATTCGGCGCGCCCATCACCCAGTCGAGTTCTGCCAGTTGCGCCCACACCGGGGCGCTGCGCCCCAGCCGGGCCGCCAGACGACGGCTTGCCACCACGCGTGGGGCCTGATGGTGCAGCACTTCGAACTGCACTTGCGTGACGTCGACGTTCGCTGCCGCGCGGGCGATCACCACGTCTAGCGTGTGGTCGCGCAATTGCGCCATCAGCGACTCGCTCGTGCCTTCATGCAGCGTGACGGTCAGGCGTTGGGGAATCTGGGCCAGCGTCTGCTGGATGGCGGCGGAGAGGGTCTTGCCGGAGATGTACGGGATCACACCGACTTGAAGGCGGGCAGCATGCCCGGCCATGACGGCTTCGATATCGCGGGTCAGGTGGTCGAGATCGTGGACCATTGCCTGTGCGCGGGCCAGCACGACGTCGCCAAGCGGTGTCGGCGTCATGCCGCGCGGGGTGCGGTCGAAGAGCGGGCCGCCCAGCATGCTTTCCAGCTCGGCCAGCGCGCTGGTCACGGCGGGCTGGCTCGTCGCCATGTGCTCGGCCACGCGCGTGAGCGAGCCGTGCTGCTGAATCTGCAACAACAGCACGAGATGACGCATCTTGAGCCGGGTCGTCAGCCGCCGGACTACTTCCCCCGTATCGAAAGGCACCGCCACCATCTGTCCTGAATCCTCTGAAACCCCCGATGTTCGGGGCTTATATGGAAAATATGATGCCCCCATAGTAATTCAGAATCGCCCCCCGCTGGCGGCTCCCTAGAATGGGCTCACCTCTATGCGCTCAGGTCGACAGCCGTCATCAGAACGGTTCGCCGCGCAAAACAGAGTGAGACACAAGTTCAGAGAACCTACGAGGACGACATTGCCATGAGCAACAGCAACGATCACCAGGCCGCCCTGGAGTATCACCAGTTCCCGACACCGGGCAAGATCTCCGTGACGGCCAGCAAGCCGCTCGTCACCCAGCGCGATCTGGCGCTCGCCTACACCCCGGGCGTCGCTATCCCGTGTCAGGAAATCGCGGCCGACCCGTCGGCTTCGTTCAAGTACACCGGCCGTGGCAACCTCGTTGGCGTGATCACCAACGGCTCCGCCGTGCTCGGTCTGGGCAACATCGGCGCGCTCGCCTCCAAGCCGGTCATGGAAGGCAAGGCCGTCCTCTTCAAGAAATTCGCTGGCATCGATGTGTTCGACATCGAAGTGACCGAGAGCGACCCCGACAAGCTGGTCGACATCATCGCCAGCCTCGAAGCCACCTTCGGCGGCATCAACCTCGAAGACATCAAGGCACCGGAGTGCTTCACCGTCGAGCGCAAGCTGCGCGAGCGCATGAAGATCCCGGTCTTCCACGACGACCAGCACGGCACCGCCATCACCGTGAGCGCCGCGTTCATCAACGGCCTGAAGGTCGTGGGTAAGGACATCCGCGAAGTGAAGGTCGTGACGTCGGGCGCAGGTGCGGCGGCTCTCGCCTGCCTGGACCTCATGATCGACCTCGGACTGCCGCTCGAGAATATCTGGGCGACGGATATCGACGGCGTGGTGTTCGAAGGCCGCACGGTCGGCATGGACCCGGACAAGGCGCGTTTCGCTCAGAAGACCGACAAGCGCACGCTCGCGGAAGTGATCGACGGCGCCGATGTGTTCCTCGGCCTGTCCGCCGGTGGCGTGCTCAAGCCGGAAATGCTCAAGAACATGGCCGCACGTCCGCTGATTCTGGCGCTGGCCAACCCGACCCCGGAAATCTTCCCGGAAGACGCTCGCGCCGCCCGTGAAGACGTGGTGCTCGCGACCGGTCGTTCGGACTTCCCGAACCAGGTCAACAACGTGCTGTGCTTCCCGTACATCTTCCGCGGTGCGCTCGATGTGGGCGCCACCACCATCACGCGCAACATGGAAATCGCCGCTGTGCACGCGATTGCCGGTCTGGCGCAGGAAGAACTGAACGACTCCGTCGCCAATGCTTATGGCGCTTACGACCTGTCGTTCGGGCCGGAATACCTGATTCCGAAGCCTTTCGACTCGCGTTTGATCGTGCGTATTGCCCCGGCCGTGGCGCGCGCTGCAATGGAAGACGGCGTGGCCACGCGTCCGATCACCGACTTCGACGCTTACGCCGACCAGTTGCAGCAGTTCGTGTACCACTCGGGTGCGTTCATGAAGCCGATCTTCTCGGCCGCAAAGCAACTCGTGCGTGACGGCGGCAAGTCGCGCATCGTATTCGCCGAGGGCGAAGAAGAGCGCGTGCTGCGTGCCGTGCAGGTGATCGTCGACGAGAAGCTGGCGCGCCCGATTCTGGTCGGTCGTCCGGAAGTGCTGCTCGCCCGCATCGAAAAGTTCGGTCTGCGTCTGCGTCTGGGTGAAGACGTCGAAGTCACCAACCCGTACTACGACGAGCGCTTCCACCAGTATTGGACCAGCTACTGGGAACTGCGTTGCCGCGACGGCATCACCAAGGAAATGGCGCGTGTCGAGATGCGTCGTCGTCTCACGCTGATCGGCGCGATGATGGTGCGTCTGGGCGACGCCGACGGCATGATCTGCGGCACGGTGGGGGCCTATCACGACCACCTGCGCTTCGTCGATGAAGTCATCGGCAAGCAGCCGGGCGCGAACACCTACGCCGCGATGAACATCCTGCTGCTCGACAAGCGCACGGTGGCACTGGTCGACACGCACGTGAACGACGATCCGACGGCTGAGCAAATCACCGAGTTCACGTTGGCGGCTGCCAAGCAGATGACGCGTCTGAACCTGAACCCGAAGGTCGCGCTGCTCTCACGCTCGAACTTCGGCTCGGGTAGTGCGGCGTCGGGCACGAAGATGCGCCGTGTGCTGGAGATGGTGACGGCGCAAGCGCCGGATCTGGAGATCGACGGCGAAATGCACGGCGACTGCGCGCTCGACGAAGGTCTGCGCAGCCGTATCCTGCCGCAGTCGAAACTCAAAGGTGCTGCCAACCTGCTGGTGTGCCCGAACGTCGACTCCGGCAACATCGCCTACAACCTGCTGAAGACGGGCGCGGGCAGCAACGTCGCCGTCGGCCCGTTCCTGCTGGGCGTGGGCGCACCGGTCAACGTGCTGACGTCCAGCTCGACCGTGCGACGCATCATCAACATGACGGCCCTGACCGTCATCCAGGCCAATCGCGACTGAAGTCCACCCGGCGTCGATGCTCCGGCAGTTGTTCCGGGGCGCGCCGCCGGTCGCGATGCGCCAGACGGCTTAGCCGTCGAGTGACTCTTGCAAGCCCCGGCGGGGTCGGCAACCGTATCGATACGATGCGCTGCCAGCCCCGCCGGGGTTTTGCTTTTGCGTCGTCCGGATCGCTGGCTTGCGGTTGCAGAGGTTTGCCGAGCAGCGTCGTGCAAAGCCATTCGAGTGCGGTGCACATCACGAAGTAGATCAGCGCGACGAACGCGAACACTTCCGCCGGGTAGACCATCAACCGGCTGTTCACCTGAGTGGCGACGAACGACAACTCAGCCACGCCGACGATGTACGCGAGTGAGGTGTCCTTCACCAGCGAAATCCACTGATTGACGAACGACGGCGTCATGATGCGTAGCGCCTGCGGCAGCACGACGTGGTGCAACGTCTGCACGCGCGTGAGGCCGAGCGACATGCCTGCCTGCCATTGCGCCGTGCCCACGCCACGAATCCCCGCGTAGACCGTGTGCGAGAGATATGCGCCGCCGATCAGCGCGAGCGCGCACGCCACAGTGGCGAGCCCGGGCACGTCGACCCCGAAGAGGATCGGCAGCAGAAAGTACGTCCAGAAGATCAGCATCAGCACCGGAATGGCGCGAAAGAAGCCGATCACGAAAGTCAGCACCCAGCGCGCCGGGCCGCCGAGCATTGCGAGTGCGATGCCGCCCGCCAGACCCAGGACACCGGACGCCACGGCGCTCACCGTGGCGAGTACCAGCGTGAGCGCGGCACCGGAGAGCGGGCCGTCGGGGAAGTCGCCCCAAAGCAGGTAGGGCAGGTTGTCGAAGACGGCGGAGAAATTCATGAGGACGTCCGGGAGGTCGCTGGCGTCGGGTGCGGTGGGATCAGCGAAATCAGCGAAATCAGCGTGAAGGGGCGGTGGCGTGACGATGCGTCGTAACCATGCTCACGGCTTCGATCAGCGCAATCGCACCGACGTAAAGCAGCGTGGCAATGCCGAACGCCTGAAACGTCTTGAACGTTTCCGTCTCGACCTGACGCGAGGCATACGAGAGTTCCGCGAGGCCGATCGCCATCGTCAGCGAAGAGTTCTTCACCACGTTCATGTATTGCCCGAACAACGGCGGCATCGCAATGCGCACCGCCTGCGGCAGCACGACATGACGGAAGATCGCGAAGCGGTTCAGGCCGAGCGCGGCGGCCGCGTGCGTTTGTCCGGCAGGCACCCCGCGCAGACCCGCGCGAATCTCTTCGCCGATGAACGCCGTGGTGTAAAGCGTGAGGCCCACGAAGCCCGCGAGCGTTTCCAGCGTCGGCCAGCGAATGTCGAACAGCACGACATGCCAGACATGCGCCTGCGAGAGCCATTGCACGGCACTCGCAGGGAGCAGCGCTGCGACGCCGAAGTACCAGAAGAAGAGTTGGACGAGCAGCGGCGTGTTGCGCATCAGCGCAACGTACGCGGTCGCGGGGCGGGCGAACAACGCGCTATGCGAGTTGCGCGCCACGGCCAGCCCGAAGCCGAGCAGCGTCGCCGCCGCGCTGGCCGCGACAGCCAGTGCGACGGTGACGCCGAAGCCCGTGAACAGCCAGTCGAGATACTTCGGAGCGAGCCAGTCCGTCACGCCTTGTCGCCGATCTTGAACAGACGCGGCAACGGCTGGGCCGACTTCGGACCGAACCAGCGGTCGTAGATGTTGGCGGCGGTGCCGTCCTTTTCCAGATCGCGCAGCGTGTCGTTCACGAACGCGGTCAGCCGCGCCTCGCCCTTCGGTACACCCACGCCCATGTAGTCGTTCGAAATCGTGAAGGCAGGGATCTCGTAGTTCTGCTTGTCCGGCACATTGGCGAGCAGGCCGACGAGCTTCGGCCCGTCCTGCGTAATGGCTTGCACGGTGCCCGTACGCAACGCGGCGAAAGCGAACGGTGTGTCGTCGAACGCGACGATGGTCGCTTTCGGGAATTTCTCACGAAGCGTGATTTCGTTCGTCGTGCCCTTGTCGGCACCGATGCGCAGCGCGCTCAACTGATCAGGCGAGGACAGCGTGCCCTTCTTCGCGAGGAACTGCTGGCCCGAGGAAAAATAGGGAATGCTGAAGTCGACCTGCTTGGCGCGTTCGTCCGTGATCGTGAAGTTGGCCAGTACGAGATCGACCTTCTTCGACGTGAGGAACGGAATCCGGTTGGCCGGGTTCGTCGGTTGCAGTTCGAGCTTCACGCCGAGCTTGTCGGCCAGTGCCTTCGCGTAATCGACGTCGAGACCGACGATCTTGTGCGACTTCGCGTCGACGTAGCCGAACGGCGGATTGCTGTCGAACGTTGCGACGCGCAGCACGCCCGCCTTCTTGATGTCGTCGAGCTTGTCGGCGTGCGCGGCGAGCGGTGCGAGGGCTGCGATGCTCAGCAGAGCTGCGGCGATGGAGGAAACGGCGAGACGTGTGCGTGGCTGGCGAATCTTGTTTTGCATGGCCTGTTGGGCTCCGATTATCGTAGGTCGCGGCGGATAGCAGCGAGCGGATGTCTACGATAACGGTGCGCGTACTCGCGCCCAACCAACCGATTTTCCTTAGCAAAACGCCGGCGCTGATAAGCGCCGGCGTTTCGATGCCACGTTTTGAATCAGTAACGATTACCCGTGATAGCGGTCATGATCGTGGTCGTGATCGCCATGGTCGCCGTGGCCGCGATTGTCATGACGGTTCGGGCCGCCGGGGCCACCATGATCCCATCCGCCACGGTTCAGTTCCCAACCATGCGGGCCCTGATGCCAGGCCGGTGCACGGTAGGCGTAACCCGGGCGTGCACGTTCCCAGTGACCGGCGCGCCAGTCGTGACGGTGGCCGTCCCAATCCCAGAAGCCCGGGGCCCAGACGTAACCCGCGCGCGGCGGCGGGACCGGTTCATAACGCGGCGGCGGCGGTGCGCCGATGCTGATGGACACGCCCACCTGAGCGTGAGCCGGTGCTACGGCAAAGCCGCCGAGCGTGGCAGTAACGAGCGCGATGGTCAGAGTCAGTTTTTTCATTTTCGCCCCCTTGCAAGCGAAGTTTTGGTACGCCTTCATCGTACGAGGGGGCGCGTCGGTTACGAAGCTAATAGTCGTAAGAAAATGTTGAAATTGTTTCGTTTCATCCCGCGAAAAGCCGCGTGAACATTAGCTTCGGTGAGATTGACCGTCGGTCGGCTTTGCGCACATTTCCTCTTACAGTGAGGGCGCACGCTGATGCCGGTACTCCTGCGTGCGACCGCCGTAACCATACGCTGCGGCACGCGCGTCGATCACATGGATGTACGAGCACTCGTGCACGTTACCGAGCAGGCCGGACAGCGATTCGAACACCTGCGAAATGAACCGCGCCTTCTCGGCTTTCGTATTCGTTTCGTCCGTCACGCTGATATCCAGATGGAACGCGTTCTTGCCTTGCTCCGAGAGTGGCGCGCCGCCGATGAACCAGCGTTCGTGCGGAATGTAATCGACGGTCACGGCGATGACTTCCGGTGCCTTGTGCAAAGTGTCGACAGTCAGTTGCGAGACGATGCGAACGGCATTGCGCGAGAGCGTGTCGTCGGGCGTGCCGGAGAGTTGCAGGACGATGTGCGGCATGGTGAAGCTCCTTGAGAGTGAGAGTCGGTGCGGTGACAACGACTTCAGTCTAGGGAGATGTTTGACATCGGAAAAGCGGGAATATACGATTCCATCCATCGGTTTCTTTAATGGGTAGGATCATGGCCCCCGGATTCGATTTCGACCAGTTGCGTACTTTTGTGGCGGTCGCCGAGGCTGGCAGTCTGTCGGCAGCGGCACCGCGCGTGTTTCTGTCGCAGTCCTCTGTCAGCGAGCAGATGCGTAAGCTCGAAGAGCGTATCGGCGTGACGCTGTTCACGCGTGGCAAGCAGGGCGTGGCCACGACGCCCGCTGGCGAGCGGTTGCTCGGGCATGCGAGACATCTGCTCGCGCAGTCGGAAAGCGCCTGGCACGACGTGCGTGGCTTTTCGCTCTCGGGAGAGTTGCGGCTGGCGATCACCGACTACTTCCGTCCCGGCGATGTGGCGCGCATGCTCCGGCATCTCGGTGTCGCGTATCCGTCGTTGCGCATCCACGTGACGATTCTGAAAAGCGGCGTGATCGAAAGCGGTTACGACACGGGTGACTTCGACATCGGCTTGTCGATGCGCATTCTTGGCAAGTCGTTGGGGCGCGATGCCGTCGCGGGCACCCGTCCGCTCGGGCGCGAGTCGCTCGATTGGGTGGCGTCTTCGGATTTCGTGCTGGACGCGGATGCGCCGCTACCGCTGCTGGTGCTGCCCGACACGTGCGCGCTGCATCGTTTCACGACGCAATGGCTCGACGAGCAGCAGGTGCCGTACACGATCGCGCATGTGGCGTCGGGCGTCGCGGGCTTGCAACTGGCGTTGAGTGCGGGGTTGGGGGTGGCGTGTCTGAATACGTCGGCGGCGGGGCCGTCGCTTGCCCGCGTCGACAAGTTGATGCCGGGGCGGCGCTTGCCGCCGCTGCCCGAAGCCGAGTTTCATCTGCTTCCGGCGCGGCGTGGCGAGCCCGAGTGGGTGACGCAGGCCCGCGACGCGCTGGCCGAACATCTGACGACGTCTACGTCGCTGACGTCGGCCACGTCGGTTACAACGCGTTGAGCGGAATCTTCAGATAACGCGTGCCGTTCGCCTCCGGCGCAGGCATGTCGCCTGCGCGGATGTTCACCTGTACGGCGGGCAGGATCAGCGTCGGCATGTCGAGCGTGCGGTCGCGTGCTTCGCGCATGGCGACGAAGGCGTCTTCGTCGATGCCGTCATGCACATGGATGTTCGCGCGCCGCTGCTCGCCTACAGTCGTCTGCCAATGCGCCGTGCGCCCGGCGGGCGGATAGTCGTGACACATGTACAGACGCGTCGATTCGGGGAGGGTCAGCAGGCGACGGATCGAGCGGAACAACGTGTGTGCATTTCCGCCGGGGAAATCGCACCGCGCGGTGCCCACGTCGGGCATGAACAGAGTGTCGCCCACGAAGACGGCATCGCCCACCCGGTACGCCATGTCCGCTGGCGTGTGGCCCGGTACGAACATCGCCTCGGCCTGCAATGTGCCGATGGCAAACGTCTCTCCATCCTCGAAAAGATGGTCGAATTGCGAGCCGTCGGGCGGCACGTCCGCGCCCAGATGGAAGAGCTTCTTGAAGACGTGTTGCACGTCGCGGATGTGCGCCCCGATGGCAATGCGCCCGCCCACGCGTTCCTTGAGCCAGCGGGCCGACGACAGATGGTCGGCGTGCGCATGCGTCTCGAGAATCCAGTCGACGATGAGCTTCTGCGCGGCGACGAATTCGAGTACGCGCTCGGCCGAACCGGTGTGCGTGCGGCCCGCCTTGGGATCGTAATCGAGCACAGGGTCGATGATCGCCGCGCGACCGCCGGGCGCATCGAACACGACATAAGTCACCGTAGCGGTGGTCGTGTCGAAAAAGGCTTCGATGTGTGCTGGCGTGGCTGACATGACCGGCTCCTGCAAAAATTTATCAATTCATATATTATAAATCAGTAAAGTGTACGCGCTACGCGTGACATCTTGCGAAAGGGCGCGGCATCTCGTCGCGGTCCGGTTTCCTGATTTGCATCGATCCTGCCATGCCACGAGTCACTGCGCTATCCCCTGTTGCGCCTGTCGACCCTCCTGCGGCTGTCGTCCCGGCTGCTTCGCTCGACCTCGCGCGCTTGCGTGCCGCGGCGCATGACGCGACGGCGCTGCTACGCGCCCTCGCCAACGAGGACCGTCTGCTTATCCTGTGTCAGCTCACACAGGGCGAGCTATCGGTGGGCGAACTCGAAGCGCAGCTCGATATTCGGCAGCCGACGCTCTCTCAGCAACTCGCCGTCTTGCGCAGCGAAGCGTTGGTGACGACGCGGCGCGACGGCAAGCGCATCTACTACGCCGTGGCCGACGGCGCGGTGCTCGCGGTGCTGGCGTGTCTCTACGATCAGTTCTGTCCGAAATCCTGATTCCTCGAAGGAGGCACTCCTCATGACACTCGACACTCTTCATTTCACGCCGTGGGGATCACTCGCCGGTGGCGTGCTGATCGGCATTGCTGCCGTCTGGCTGATGTTGTCTGCCGGACGGATTGCAGGCATCTCCGGCATTGCGGGCGGGTTGTTGCGGCCTCGTGCGGGCGACGTGGCCTGGCGCGTCGCATTCATCGTTGGCCTGATGGCTGCGCCGTGGGTGTACCGCGCCGTGGCGATCGTGCCCGACGTGCAGGTGGAGGCGAGCACGGCGATGCTCGTCGCTGCGGGCCTGCTGGTCGGCTTTGGCACCCGGCTCGGCTCGGGCTGTACCAGCGGACACGGTGTGTGCGGGCTGTCGCGTCTGTCGTGGCGCTCGCTCGTCGCAACGCTGTGCTTTATGGCGACGGGATTCCTGACAGTCTACGTCGTACGTCATGTGCTTCACGTCGGAGGTGCCGCATGAAGAAGATTCTCTTCGCCCTTATCGGCGGTCTGGTGTTCGGGGTGGGACTGATCCTCGCGGGCATGGCAAATCCCGCAAAGGTGCTCGGGTTTCTGGACATCGCAGGCAAATGGGACCCGTCGCTCGCCTTCGTGATGGGCGGTGCGGTCGCGGTGGGACTCGTGGGGTTTCGGCTTGCACAGTCGCAGGCGCTGGCGTGGACCGGCGAGCCTCGTGTCTGGCCTGCCTTGAAGGGGCTCGACAAGCGGCTGGTGGGCGGCGCGTTGCTGTTCGGCGTCGGCTGGGGGATCGCCGGGATTTGCCCTGGTCCCGCGCTCGTGCTGCTTGGCGCGGGATCGGGCAAAGCGCTGGTGTTCGTCGTCGCGATGGTCGTCGGCATGGCGGTGCATGCCGTCGTCACCTCAGGCGATTCGGCCTCCTCCGCCAGCGGGAAAGCCGCGAAGTAACGTCCCCCGGGGTCAGTGCTTGCGTGCGAGTTCCGTACCGGCGTCCGCAGGCAGTTGCCGCGTGACGGGAATGGATAGCCAGGAGAACAGGCCGATCACGAGGAAGGCCGGGAGGAAGTCGCTGGCGACCAGTTCGGTGTGGCCAGCCAGTCGGCTGCTCGCCTGAAGCACCATCCCCGAAATCGTCACCCCAAGCCCCAGCGACAGTTGCTGAACGACGCTGGCGAGACTGGTGGCGCGACTCGCATCCTCGCTCGCGATGTCGGCGTAGACGATGGAGTTCAGGCAGGTGAATTGCAATGAGGGGAAGAAGCCACCGAACGCCACGACGCCTAGCATGACGATGACCGGCGTATTGTGTGTGAAGAGGCCGTATGAGGCGAGCGCCAGCCCGGCTAGCCCGGCGTTCACGATAAGCACCTGGCGGAAGCCGAATCGCGCCAGCACCCGCTG
This sequence comes from Pandoraea commovens, assembly GCF_024704525.1. Classification (NCBI taxonomy): domain Bacteria; kingdom Pseudomonadati; phylum Pseudomonadota; class Betaproteobacteria; order Burkholderiales; family Burkholderiaceae; genus Pandoraea; species Pandoraea commovens. The sequence goes on along the minus strand of NZ_CP102780.1, from coordinate 4,632,249 downwards.
GGCAATCGCTTTCATGAAGATCGCGCCGAACGCCGAGGCGCAGGTGATCATGCCGGACTCGAACGGGTCCATGTGCAGACCTTCCTGCAACGCCAGCGGCAACAGGAATGGCACCGCACCCAGGCCAATGCGAAAGAGCGAACCGCCGACCACGCTCGCATGGAACGTGGGGATGCGCATGAGACGAAAGTCCAGCAGCGGCGCTTCGACACGATTAGCGTGTCGCCAGTAGGCGTAGACGAATACGCCGCCGAGCACGCACATAGTGATCACGAGCGTGTCGCTGACCTGATGCTCGCCGATCATTGCCAACCCCAGCATCAGCAGACCGCTGCCGAGCGCCGAGAGAATAAAGCCGATCGCGTCCAGCGGACCTGCATCGCCGCCGCGCTCGTTATCGATGTACTTCCCCGCGAGATAGATGCCGAGCAGACTCACGGGAATATTGACGAAGAAGATCCAGCGCCAGTGCAGATAGGCGGTGATAGCGCCTCCGAGCGGCGGGCCGATGACCGGGCCGAGCAGGGCGGGCATGGTCAGATACCCAATGGCTTTCACCAGATCGTGCTTGGGCACCGCCCGGAAGATCACGAGCCGGCCGACCGGCACCATCATCGCGCCGCCCACGCCTTGCAGGAAGCGGGCAAAGACGAACGTCGGCAGCGAAAACGACACCGCGCAGAGAATAGAGCCGACCATGAAGATGCCGATGGCAGTGCGGAACACATTGCGCGCGCCGAAGCGGTCGGAGACCCATCCGCAGATCGGAATGAAGATGCCCAGCCCGACCACGTATGCGGTGAGCGCCATCTTCAGTGAAATCGGATCCTGATGGAGGTCGCGTGCCATGGCTGGCAGCGAGGTAGTGATCACCGTGGCGTCGATGTTCTCCATGAACAAAGCGCAGGCGATGATGAGCGGGATGATGACGGCGCGCGACACGATGGGGGAACGGCTGGCGCAAAGACTCGGATTCTCCCACGATTTAAGCGTCCGCTTCAATCTCGCAAGCGACGTTCATCCCTTGTGTGCCGCCAATCGGCGGCGTCCAGCCGGTAAAGCACATGACGGCGCAGCCGGTGGCCAGGCGGAATCAGCGGGTGCAGAAAGTCTTCGTCGGGACAGTGGCGCATGCCGATGCGTTGCATTACGGCGCGTGAGCGAACGTTGGCAGGCACCGTGAAGGAAACGAGATCGTCCATGCCAAGCGTCTCGAAGGCGTAACGGGCAGCGGCGTTGGCAGCTTCCGTTGCATATCCCTCCGACCACCAGGCGCGCGCGAGCCGCCAGCCGATTTCGACGGCCGGAATGAAGGGCGCGTCGAACCCGACGCGCATCAGCCCGACGAATCCCGCGAACGGCGTGACGCCAGGGATCTCCAGCGCCCACGGGCCGTAGCCGTGGGTGTCCAGATGCTGGGCCAGACGGAGCGCGACGGCGTCGCTCTGTGCTCGATCGAGCGTCGTTGGAAAGTGGCGCATGACTTCTCGATCGGCGTTGAGCGCGGCGAATAGCGGCAGGTCGCTGGTGCGCCACTGTCGCAGGATCGTGCGGTCGGTCGTGATCGAGGGTGCCTCGGTGTCGAAAGGCGAGTGTGAATCCGTTGCCGTCGTCGATGTCGTCATGCGTTCCTTCATGCGTCCCAATCCGTAGGAGAGCGACGCCAATTCAATTCGGGAATTGGCGATTTCGGTTAATCAGCAAAAGCTTAATTTGACTGTCGGGGTTATGGCATTCCATCCGGATGGCCCGACAGCGCTGGCTTTGGCGGGCATCGGGATGTTGGCGTATTAGCTTATCTTACGAAAACTTCCAGGATCCGTGAAATCAGATTCCCGTATGGGTTTGACGTATACGTCAACAAAAAATGACAGTTTGCCTCACGTCGCAATTTATCCCTATGCCGACTTGTGGACGCTCTTCGCCTGAAATGCGGTCGATAGGTCGACGTATTTTGCTAAATCCTCAACTCAACTTATCCGTAAATTGCGGCAGTCGGTTGAGAATTGTCCGAATGATTACGGTGCTTCGGATAACAGAATGATCGGATTGCAGTTAAATATTTGTGATCGTATATTTTGATGCGTCGATTTATGTGAAAACGCGATCCGTCGGGCGACTCGAAGGGATAGACGGGGGAAAGCTTTCTAACCCTTGCAGCATGAAGCGTGAACCAATAGTGCCGTGTGGAGTCCTCATCACCGGCCAGTGGATTCACCGCATATTGCAAGGAAATTGACGGTGACCCCAACTTGATTTCGGAGGGGTTATGGGTGAAGGACTGTGACGGCAATCACGGATATATGCCCCGATTCTGTGCATTTTCTGAAGCGTCCCTCGGACAATTCAATGCAATTTCTGCCTCCACAGACTCATTTGATGGAAATGCGGTTTTCAAATTATTAAAACTCGTGCTATTTTAAGTGGCGATCCATTTTTAACAAGGTAAGGACACGCCAGATGGCAAGCTATAAGGAACTCGTCGCGCAACGCGACAAAATCGAAAAGCAGATCGAAGAGGCCCGCGCCCGTGAAGTGGCTCAGGTCATTGCCGCAGTCAAACAGAAGATCGAGGAATACGAGCTCACCGCGAAGGATCTCGGTCTCGCTACGACGGACGGCCGCCGCCGCCCGGCCCGTGCGCCCATCGCTCCGAAGTACCGCAACCCCGAGACCGGCGAAGTTTGGTCGGGCCGTGGTCGCGCGCCGAAGTGGATTGGCAAGAGCCGCGAGAAATTCCTGATTGCGAAGTAATTCGCCGGCGTTAGCCGGACTGGCATTGCCGGTCACATGCCAGGGAGGTTGGGGAGTCAATGTCGCTGTGCCTCACTCGCACAGTCTTTGCCATCTCCATCGTGTCCCTGTGAGCAGTAAAGCGCAGCCCAGTAGTCGCATTGCCCCCCAACCCGGATCGCCTGGCTGTGGCTTGATGTGATGCAGTGCCGTAAAAGTCAAAACCCGCCGTTCGTTAATCGACGGCGGGTTTTTTCATTGGCTGGGAATCGGTGCGGGCGTGGGCGTGTTCGTCTTATCCCTCGGCGCTGGGATCGTCAGGCGGGAACATCAACGTGACTTGCAGACCGCCCGAGGCGCGGTTGGCGAAGGAGACGCGTCCGCCGAGTTGCTGCGTGAGCTTATCGACGATGGCGAGGCCGAGACCGCAATGGGCATTGCCGCCGCGCGCCGGATCAAGGCGCACGAACGGGCGCACGATGCGATTGATGTCTTCGTTGGGAATGCCCGGGCCGCTGTCCTCGATCACGAGACGCCAGCCGCTTGCGTCCTGTGACGTGCGGATCGTCAGCGGCGCGCGGCCGTACGTCACGGCGTTATCGAGCAGGTTATTCACGATGCGCTCCAGATACGTCTGGCGCAGCTTGAAGCCGGGTCCTGCCTGCAAGTCCAGGTCGATGGTGTATCCCTGATCGAGGAACGGCGCGATCAGCGACGGGATACGGGCTTCGACGGGCGAGGCGGCGCTGTCTAGTTCCACGCCACGCGCGAACAGCAGGAACTGGTCGACGATGCGTGTCATCGATTCAGCGTCGCGGGTGATGCCTTCACTCATTTGTACGTCGTCGAGCATCTCGGCGCGCAGACGCAACCGCGCGAGCGGCGTTTTCAGATCGTGCGCAATACCGGCGAGCATCGTATTGCGCTCACGATCCGTCTGCACGATGTCCTGACTCATGCGATTAAAACGCTCCGTCAATTGCCGCAGCTCCAGCGGGCCGCGCTCTTTGACCTGCGTTCGAACACGATGGGTCGCCAGTTGTTCGGCGGCGGCCGCCATGTCCCGCACCGGACGCTGCAATTGCCATGCGGCGAACAACGCGAAGATGACGGTAATCCCCAGCACGGCGGCCAGACCCGGCAGAATCGTCGCCGTCCCCGGCGGATTTCGTACGGACAATACGGGGGTCGCGATCCAGTAGTCACGACCCGGCAGACGCGCCCAGATCCGTGGCGGCGGCGTGCGCTCCACGCGCAATTGCGTGCCCGCGGGCAGACGGCGGGCGAGTTCGGTCGTCAGGCGCGCGCTCTTGCTGGCCGGTTCGAAAACATCGCCATGCGCGAACGAGACGGGCACGACCTGAACGAGATCAGGGAGCGTGAGCGTCGATTTACCTTCGTGGACTTCGGACGCCGCCTTGATGATGAACGCCATCTGTTCGGCGGCGTTCTGCACGCGCGTCTCGTCGTGATCGCTGCGAAGGATCGTGAGATACGAGAAGTGACTGATGACCAGCGCCGCGATGATTAGCACCGCGAGTCGGCCGAACAGCGTGTCAAAACGACCTTTCATGCGGTGGCCATGTCGGCGCGTTGGCCGTCGGGAACAAAGATATAGCCGCGCCCGCGCACGGTCTGAATAAAGCGTGGGCTTTGCGCGTCCTCATCGAGCAGACGGCGCAGGCGCCAGATCTGCACGTCGATGCCGCGATCGTTCACGTCGCTGTCGGCACCGTAAAGCAATTCGATAATGCGTTCGCGCGACAAGACCTGCATCGCGTGGTTCACCAGCAGCCGCAGCAGGCCGTATTCGCCATCCGAGAGCGTGAGCAGCTGCGAGTCGCGGGTCAGCGTGCGGCTGCGGAAGTCGAGCATGAACGGGCCGAACGCGTAATTCTCGCGCTGCTCCGGCACGGCGGCGTCGGGCGTCTTGCGACGGCGCAACACCGCGTTGATGCGCGCGAGCAGTTCGCGCGGGCTGAAGGGCTTGCCCAAATAGTCGTCGGCCCCGATTTCCAGCCCGACGATACGGTCGATCTCGTCGCTGCGTGCGGTGAGCAGAATCACCGGCACGTCGTCGTTGCGCGCGCGCAGGTCGCGCAGTGCGGTCAGGCCGTCCACCTTGGGCATCATCAGGTCGAGCACGATCAGGGCGGGGCGCTCGCGCTCAAGGCGTGCGGCCAGCCCTTCGCCGTCGTGCATGACTGCAACGGAGAAGCCGTGGCGGCTCAAATACTCGCGCAGCAGGTCACGCAGATCGGGATCGTCGTCGACAACAAGAATCTTCATATTCGCTCGGACAGGTTGTGTCGTCATGATAGTGGCCTCGCTGCGCGGCTTTGTACGTGTTTTGTTTCCGGAAATTACAGTCTTGGTCGCCTGTAACGATGCGTAATAATAGTGCGAGCCGCGATAACGCAGGAAACGCGCACGAATTTCATCGGCGTCGAGTAAGCTTCGGTCTCTTAATCAGACTGCCTGATTAGCCCTGACGGAATCGGTTTTGCCAGTGTTTCGTCGCGCGTCGTCCTTAACGGGCGGTCGGTCTGGCAGTAAATCGCACACCCAATCGCACGTCTCACCTCACGGGACGCTGCGCCAAGGCACTGCACAGCGATGCACGGCAAGGCGATGCAAGGCATCGGTGGACACGATCGGGGGGCAGGCGCGAACCATCGTTCGTCCGGCCGGTCATTTAGCAGCGTCGGACAATTCCGATCAACGGCACAGAGGAAACTCTTGTAACAAGCCATCCCATCGAGCTGTTACAACCGTCTGCTATGCTGGTCAGCCAATGAGGTGCATGCCGCTGTTTCGGGGCTTCCCGGGCAGTTTGCCGCGCCGCAGCAAACCAAAGAAAAGAACGTCGTCCGCATTGGACGAATCCGCCAACTACTCCGCTGTTACGAGGAAGTCATGACCGAGCACGGTCCCCACGGTTCCGAAAAACCGAACGGTTCTGAGCGTTCGCCTGCCCCGCAGGTGCCGCCGACACCCCCGGTTTCGCCGACATCCACCGAGCCGTCGCGCAAGCGTCGCTGGCTTGTGCCGGGCATTCTCGGAATGATCGTCGTGCTTATCGCCGGGGGTGTTTACTACCGTCTGCACTCGCAGAACGCGCAGGGACCGGCACAGACCGGTGGCCGCCGGGGCGGTCCGCCAGCAGGCATGGCAGGCGCGGGTGCACCGGCTACACCAGTCACGGCAGTCGCGGCGAAGACCGGCGATCTGCCGGTGTTCCTCAACGGGCTGGGCACCGTCACGCCGACACGCAGCGTCACTGTGCACTCGCGCGTGGACGGCCAGCTCATGAAGATCCACTTCAAGGAAGGCGATCTCGTCAAGGCGGGGCAGTTGCTCGCCGAGATCGATCCGCGTCCGTTCCAGGTGCAGGTCACCCAGATGGAAGGCCAACTGGCGCGCGATCAGGCGCTGCTCAAGAATGCGCAGCTTGACCTCGTACGATACGAAACGCTGCTCAAGCAAGATTCGATTGCCACGCAGACGGTCGACACGCAGCGCGCGCTCGTCAAGCAGTACGAAGGGACGGTCAAGTCCGATCAGGGCCAGCTCGACAATGCTCGCCTGCAACTGACCTATGCGAGCGTCACGGCACCGGTCTCCGGCCTCGCGGGTCTGCGTCAGGTCGATCCGGGCAACATCATCCACGCTTCGGATACCAACGGGATCGTCATCATCAACGAAGTCACGCCGATCACCGTGGTCTACACCATTCCCGAAGACAACCTGCCGAAGGTCGTCAAGCGCTCGCGCGGCGGCGAGACGCTGCCCGTCGAGGCGTTCGACCGGGCAGGCAAGACCAAGCTGGCCGACGGCAAGCTCGCCTCCATCGACAACCAGATCGATACGACGACGGGCACGGTCAAGCTCAAGGCCGAGTTCGCCAACGCCGACGGCATGCTGTTCCCAAATCAGTTCGTCAACGTGAAGATGCTGGTGGACACGCTCAAGGGTGTGACGCTCATCCCGAGCGCGGCAGTGCAGCGCGGCACGCAGGGCAGCTTTGTCTACACCGTTCAGCCGGATCAGACGGTCAAGCTCAAGACGGTGAAGCTCGGCCCGACCGACGGCACGAACATGGCGGTGGAGTCCGGGATCGATCCGGGCGAGAAGCTCGTGATCGACGGCATGGACAAACTGCGCGATGGCGCGAAGGTCGAAGTGATCACGGCAGAGAGCCGAGCCGCAGCGGTTGCGCCGCGTGCCCCGGGCGATAAGCGTAACGGTAACGGCGGTGCGCATCGCCGTCAGGCGCAGTGAGTCACACCCCGCAGTGAGCTAGATTAACGTCGCTAATGAATCCGTCACGTCAGTTTATTCTCCGACCGGTCGCCACATCGTTGCTGATGCTGGCGATTCTGCTCGCCGGTTTCGTCGCTTACCGGCTGTTGCCGCTCTCGGCACTGCCGGAAGTCGACTATCCGACCATTCAGGTCGTCACGCTGTATCCGGGCGCGAGCCCCGATGTGATGACCTCATCGGTGACCGCGCCGTTGGAGCGTCAGTTCGGGCAGATGCCGGGGCTGAACCAGATGTCGTCGACCAGCTCGGGCGGGGCGTCGGTGATTACGCTTCAGTTCTCGCTCGACCTCGGCCTCGACGTGGCCGAGCAGGAGGTGCAGGCCGCGATCAACAGCGCCAGCAACCTGCTGCCGAGCGATCTGCCGATGCCGCCGATTTACAACAAGGTCAATCCGGCGGACACCCCGATCCTGACGTTGGCGATCATGTCGAAGACCATGCCGCTGCCGAAGCTGCAGGATCTTGTCGACACGCGCGTGGCGCAGAAGATTTCACAGTTGCCGGGCATCGGTCTGGTGAGTATTTCCGGCGGGCAACGCCCGGCCGTGCGCATTCAGGTCAACCCGCGTGCCATCACCTCCTATGGGCTGAACATCGAAGACGTTCGTACTTCGATTGCGGCTGCCAACGTCAATCAGGCGAAGGGGAGTTTCGACGGTCCGCTGCGCGCTTCGACCATCGACGCCAACGACCAGTTGGCGTCGGCAGACGAATACCGCAATCTCGTCATCGCCTATAAGAATGGCGGGCCGATTCGTCTGTCCGACATTGCCGATGTGATCGACGGCGCAGAAAACACCAAGCTCGCCGCGTGGGCCGACACCACCCCGGCCATCGTGCTGAACGTACAACGCCAGCCGGGTGCGAACGTGATCGAGACCGTCAATAAGGTCAAGGCGTTGCTTCCGCAATTGCAGGCGGCGCTGCCGGGCAGCATCGACGTGCAACTGCTGACCGATCGCACCACGACGATCCGTGCGTCGGTTTCGGACGTTCAGTTCGAACTGATTCTTGCCGTCGCTCTGGTGGTGATGGTGATTTTCGTCTTCCTGCGCAACGTATCGGCCACCATTATTCCGAGTGTCGCGGTGCCGCTCTCGCTGATCGGCACCTTCGGCGTGATGTATCTCGCTGGCTTCTCGATCAATAACCTGACGCTGATGGCGCTGACGATTGCGACCGGTTTCGTGGTCGATGACGCCATCGTAATGATCGAGAACATCGCCCGGTATATGGAGCAGGGTGAGAAGCCGTTGCAGGCGGCGCTCAAGGGGGCCGAGCAGATCGGCTTCACCATCATTTCGCTCACGTTCTCGCTGATTGCCGTGCTGATTCCGCTGCTGTTCATGGGCGACGTGGTGGGGCGGCTGTTTCGCGAGTTCGCGGTGACGTTGGCGGTATCGATTCTGATTTCGGCCGTGGTGTCGCTGACGCTGACGCCGATGATGTGCGCCAAGTTGCTGCGTCACGTGCCTGATGAGAAGCAGGGCAAGTTCTATCGCAAGACCGGCGAGTTGTTCGATCGCATTATTGCGAAGTACGGCGAATGGCTCACGTGGGTACTCGATCGTCAGCCGGCCACTTTGCTCGTCGCGCTCGGCACGCTGGTGCTGACGGTGCTGCTCTATATGTGGGTGCCCAAGGGCTTCTTCCCGGTCCAGGACACCGGCGTGATCCAGGGCATTTCCGAAGCGCCGCAGTCCATTTCGTTTGCGGCGATGGGCGAGCGTCAGCAGGCGCTGGTCGCCGAGGTGCTCAAGGATCCCGCAGTCGAGTCGGTGTCGTCGTTCATCGGTGTGGATGGTGTGAACGCAACGCTCAACAGCGGGCGTCTGCTCATCAACCTAAAAGACAAGGCGACGCGCGGGATCGACGCCTCCGAGGTGATTCGCCGCATTCAGCCTGAAGTCGCGAAGGTCCCGGGCATCGCGCTCTATATGCAGCCGGTGCAGGATCTGACGATTGAAGACCGCATCAGCCGCACGCAGTATCAGTTCACGTTGCAGGATCCGAGTCTGGATACGCTGGGCGTCTGGGTGCCGAAGCTCGTCGACAAGCTGCAACACGTGCCGCAACTGGCCGACGTGACAAGCGACTTGCAGGTCAACGGCTTGCAGGCGTATGTGGAGATCGACCGCGATACGGCGAGTCGTCTGGGCGTGACGCCTGCGGCTGTCGATCAGACGCTATATAGCGCCTTCGGTCAGCGTCTGATTTCCACGATCTATACGCAGGCGTCGCAGTATCGCGTGGTCCTGGAAGTGGCTAACGACTTCCAGCGCGGGCCGGATGCGCTCAAGGGCATTTACGTCGCGTCGACGACTGGCGTGCAGGTGCCGCTCACGTCGTTCGCGAAGATTATCGAGAAACCCACACCGTTGGCGATCAACCATCAGGCGCAGTTCCCGGCGGCGACGATCTCGTTCAATCTGGCCAAGGGTGCATCGCTTGGCGAAGCGGTGAAGGCGATTACCGAAGCGGAACAGTCCATCGGCTTGCCGGTGAGCACGCAGACGACTTTCCAGGGCGCTGCGCAGGCGTTCCAGGCGTCGCTCTCGAATACGCTGTGGCTGATTCTCGCGGCGGTCGTCACGATGTACATCGTGCTGGGCGTGCTCTACGAGAGCTACATCCATCCGATTACCATTTTGTCGACGCTGCCGTCTGCCGGCGTCGGCGCGCTGCTTGCGCTCATGGTCTCGGGCAACGACATCAGCATCATCGCGATCATCGGCATCATTCTGCTGATCGGTATCGTGAAGAAGAACGCCATCATGATGATCGACTTCGCGCTCGAAGCGGAGCGCGAACACGGCATGGCACCGCGCGAGGCGATTTATCAGGCGTGTCTGCTGCGTTTCAGGCCGATTCTGATGACGACGATGGCTGCCGTGCTGGGCGCACTGCCGCTGATGCTCGGCTCCGGTGTCGGCTCCGAGTTGCGTCAGCCGCTCGGTATCACGATGGTCGGTGGTCTCATGGTCAGTCAGGTGCTCACGCTCTTCACCACGCCGGTGATCTACTTGTGGTTCGACCGTTTGGCGCTGCGGGCGCGGGCGTGGCGCGAGCGCCGTTTCGGACCGTCGGATAGCGAAGGCCACGACGATCATGGCGGCCCGGGGGGGACTGGTCCCGCTGGTGCGGTGACCACGGACGGTCCGGCACGATGAACCTGTCTGCTGTCTTCATCAAGCGCTCGGTCGCGACCGTTCTGCTCACCATCGGGGTGACGCTGGCGGGCATCGTTGCCTTCGGGCTGTTGCCTGTCTCGCCATTGCCGCAGGTGGACTTTCCGACGATCTCGGTCTCGGCGTCGCTGCCCGGCGCGAGTCCGGAAACGATGGCGGCCAGCGTGGCCACGCCGCTGGAGCGTTCGCTCGGGCGCATCGCCGGTGTGACGGAAATGACGTCGAACAGTTCGCTCGGCTCAACCCGCATCACACTGCAATTCGACCTTTCGCGCGATATCAACGGCGCGGCACGCGACGTGCAGGCGGCCATCAACGCGGCACGCAGCTTGCTGCCGACGGGATTGCCGAGCAATCCGACCTACCGCAAGGTGAACCCGGCGAGTGCACCGGTGATGATCATTGCGCTGACGTCCGAGAGCATGACGCGCGGCCAGATGTACGACGCGGCATCGACCATCCTCGCGCAGAAGATCTCGCAACTCGAAGGGGTGGGCGATGTGACGGTGGGCGGCAGCTCGCTTCCGGCGGTGCGCGTCGAACTCAATCCCACGGCGCTCAACAAGTATCAGATTCCGCTGGAGACGGTGCGTACGGCCATTCAGGCCGTGAATGCGAACCGACCGAAGGGCGCGCTTGAAGACGGCGACCGCCGCTGGCAGATTCTTGCCAACGATCAGGCGAAGACGGCCAAGGAATACCTGCCGGTCATCGTTGCCTATCAGGACGGGCGTCCGGTGCGACTCTCCGATATCGCCGACGTGGTCGATTCGGTGCAGGACGTGCGCAACGCCGGTTCCGCCAACGGCAAGCCCTCGGTGCTGCTCATCATTACGACGCAGCCCGGCGCGAACATCATCCAGACGGTCGACGGCATCAACAAGATCCTGCCGAACCTGCGCGCTTCGATTCCGGCGGCGATCAATCTCGACGTGGTGATGGACCGCACGCCGACGATCCGTGCGTCGCTCAAGGAGGTCGAGCGCACGCTGCTGATCTCGATTGCGCTTGTGATCATGGTCGTGTTCCTGTTCCTGCGGAACTGGCGCGCCACACTGATTCCGAGCGTGGCCGTGCCGGTCTCGCTTATCGGCACGTTCGGGATCATGTATCTGTGCGGTTTCAGTCTCGATAACCTGTCGCTCATGGCGCTTACGATTGCGACCGGCTTTGTCGTCGACGACGCCATCGTGGTGCTGGAGAACATCTCCCGGCATATCGAAGAGGGCTTAAGTCCGTTCGCGGCGGCGCTCAAAGGGACGCGTGAAGTCGGCTTTACCGTGCTCTCGATGAGCATTTCGCTGGTGGCGGTGTTCATCCCGCTGCTGCTCATGGGCGGCATCGTCGGCCGCCTGTTCCGCGAGTTTGCGGTCACGCTGTCGGCGGCGATCATGGTCTCGCTGGTCGTTTCGCTGACGACCACGCCAATGATGTGCGCGAGGCTGCTCAAAGGGCGGGCCGCACCGGGTGTGCCCGCTGGCACCGCGCCGCTTGTGCCTGAACCGCCCAAACCACCTTCCATCTGGATGCGTATGGGCAACTGGACTGAGCGCATGTTCGACGCGATGCTGCGCGAGTACGAGCGTTCGCTCGCGTGGGCGCTGCGCCACGGCCCGCTCATGCTGCTGATTCTGCTGGCGACGATCTGTCTGAACGTCTGGCTCTACATGGTAGTGCCGAAAGGTTTCTTCCCGCAGCAGGACACCGGGCGCATGATCGGCTTCATTCAGGCCGATCAGGCGATCTCGTTCCAGGCGATGGAGAAGAAGCTCTCGGACTTCATCAAGATCGTGCAGGCCGATCCCGATGTGGCAACGGTCACGGGCTTCACCGGCGGGTCGAATCGCAATGGCGGTTCGATGTTCGTCACGCTCAAGCCGTTGGGCGAGCGAAAGCTTACGGCCGATCAGGTGATTGCGCGTCTGCGGGGCAAACTGGCCAAGGAGCCGGGTGCGATGCTGTACCTGCAATCCGTGCAGGACATTCGCGTGGGTGGGCGTTCGAGCAACGCGCAGTATCAATACACCCTGCAGGCGGACGACCTCCAGCAGTTGCGGGAGTGGGAACCGAAGGTGCGCAACGCGATTTCGCGTCTGCCGAATCTCACCGACGTGAACACCGATCAGCAGGACAAGGGCCTGCAGACCACGCTCGACGTCGATCGCGATCAGGCGTCGCGGCTCGGTCTGACGATGAGCCAGATCGACAACGTGCTCAACGACGCGTTTGGTCAGCGTCAGGTCTCGACCATCTACAACCCGCTCAATCAGTACAAGGTCGTGATGGAAGTGGCCCCGCAATGGTGGCAGAGTCCGGAGTCGCTCAAGGACATTTACGTGGTGACGTCGGCGGGAGCTCAGGTGCCGCTTTCGGCCTTCGCACGTTATCGTCCGACGAATACGGCATTGGGCGTCTCGCATCAGGGGCAGTTCGCCGCGAGTACGATTTCGTTCAACCTGCCGGCGGGCGTCTCGCTCTCGCAGGCGCAGGCGTCGATCAACGATGCGGTGGGGCGTCTTGGCATGCCGACGTCGGTGCAGGGCAGCTTCCAGGGCACGGCACAGGCGTTCCAGTCGGCATTGTCCTCGCAGCCCATCCTGATTCTGACGGCGCTGCTGACGGTGTATATCGTGCTGGGCGTGCTCTATGAGAGTTACATCCACCCGCTCACGATTCTGTCGACGTTGCCGTCGGCGGGCGTTGGCGCTTTGCTGGCGCTACTGCTGTTCAATACCGAGTTCAGCATCATCGCGCTCATCGGCGTGATTCTGCTGATCGGCATCGTGAAGAAGAACGCGATCATGATGATCGACTTTGCGCTCGATGCGGAGCGGCGTCAGAACCTGCCGCCGCGTGAGGCGATCTTCAAGGCGTGCGTGCTGCGCTTTCGTCCGATCATGATGACGACGATGGCTGCCATGCTAGGCGCGATTCCGCTGGCGCTGGGTACCGGCGACGGCGCGGAACTGCGCCAGCCGCTCGGTATTTCCATCGTGGGCGGCCTGTTGGTGAGCCAAGTACTGACGCTCTATACGACGCCGGTTGTGTATCTGTATCTCGACCGTGTGCGGCTGCGCTGGATGCGCTGGCGTGCACGTGGCCAGACTGGCCACAGCGATGTTGGGGAGGTTGGCCATGGCTGATGCAATGCGCGATGCGCGCTCGTCGATGGCTGCCCTGACTCCCTTGACTTCCGGGGCCTCTTCACCGATTGAAGCCTCTGCTGTCCCAGTTCATTCAGTGACCTCTGTTGCGGCCGAAGGGCCGATGTCTGCCATGCCTCGTATCGTGAACCGTCAAGTTTCCAACGTTCGTTTCCACGCCGCTGCCGTGAGCGTTGCGAACGGACAAGGGCGTGGCCTGAGAATGTCGCCGCGTGTGCGTCGTTCGGCAACGTTCCTCGCGGCGAGCGCGGTCCTGTGGCTTGCAGGCTGCGCGCTGGGACCCGACTATGTTCGCCCGGAGATCGACACACCGGCGGCGTTCAAGGAAACCGGCGACTGGAAGCTGGCCGAGCCGAACGACGCGGCCGACAAGGGCGATTGGTGGGCCATTTATCAGGATCCGGTGCTTGCCGATCTGATGTCCCAGGTCGACATCAACAACCAGAACATCAAGCTGGCCGAGGCGAACTATCGTCAGGCGCTGGCAGTGGCGGGGCAGGCCCGCGCGGCGTTCTTCCCGACGATTGGTGCTAATGCCGGTGTGACGCGCAGCAGTTCGCGCGTGAGCAATACGGCCGTCAGCGGTTCGGGCGTGGGGGGGATTTCCAACAGCTACAGCTTGTCGGGGACGGCAAGCTGGGAGCTCGATATCTGGGGCAGCGTGCGTCGGTCGGTGGAAGCCGGTAATGCGAGCGCCGAGGCAAGTGCGGCGGATCTGGCGAACGCACGTCTGTCGGCGCAGGCGTTGCTCGCCCAGAACTACTTCGACCTGCGCGTGACGGATGCCCAGAAGGCGCTGCTTGGGCGCACCGTCGCGGCCTACGAGCAGACGCTGAAACTCACGCAGAACCAATATGCCGTGGGCGTCGCGCAACGCTCGGACGTTATTCAGGCGCAGACACAACTGCAACAGGCTCAGGCGTCCGCGCTCGATATCGAAGTGACGCGCGCTCAACTGGAGCACGCCATCGCGTTGCTCGTCGGCAAGGCCCCGGCCGTGTTCTCTCTGACGCCTGCGCCATTGCGCGCCGCCTTGCCGCCTGTGCCGGTCAGCTTGCCGTCGAAGCTGTTGGAGCGTCGTCCCGACATTGCGTCTGCGGAACGTTCCGTGGTCGCCGCGAACGCGAAGATCGGGGTGGCGAAGGCCGCATTCTTCCCGACGCTTTCCCTCTCGGCAACGGGGGGCTTCCAGAGCAACAGCTTTGCCGATTGGCTGACATTGCCGAGCCGTTTCTGGTCGGTCGGTCCGGCGCTGGCGGCCACATTGTTCGATGGCGGCCTGCGACGCGCACAGACCGACGCGGCGATTGCCGCCTACGACGCGCAAGTCGCGACGTACCGCCAGACCGTGCTCACAGCATTCCAGTCGGTGGAGGACAATCTGGCGGCGCTTAACTATCTGGGGCGCGAGGCAGCCGTACAGAATCAGGCGGTGCAGTCGGCGCAGGAAGCGGCGCAACTGATCCTCAACCAGTACAAGGCAGGGACCGTAGGATTCCAGAATGTGCTGACGGCGCAAGCGACTGCGTACACCACGGAGCGTACAGCCCTGACCATTCTCGGCAGACAGTTCACGGCGAACGTGTTGCTCGTGACCGCACTCGGCGGTGGATGGCATGGATTGCCGCATGACGGCGCGGGAGCAAGCGGCGCGGCCAGCAGTGGGACCGATGCGCCGAACGGCGGCAACGCGTCGGGGCCTTCCGCGAAGGAATAACTACGCATCTCGGGAGGCGTGCAACGCGCCGACCATTAAATCCAGCGCAGGTGTTTAAGGTAATTCCGACTTTCGCAATCGGAATGCCGGAAACCCGCGCTGTGAATCTTTCGAATGCCGGTGACGCGAGTAGCACAAACTCCCGCAGTATGTGGCTGTGCAATTTCACGTCCGTGCAAGCCACTTCAAGTAGTTAGCGTGCAGTACCCGCTCTATCGGGCAGCATACGGGCCTCTCGTGGATGGACCACACCGCGTGGCACGCCGCTGTGTCCGATATGACTATGTGACGTTTCCCATCCGGTCGCCCTGTTCTCTTTTTGCCAGAATGGACCCGCTTCGTTGTGACGGCCGACGCGAAGCACCGCGTGCGTCGCGCGGTCACCACGGTCTGCCAAACGAAGCGAGGGGGGACACAATGACGATCAATGTCGTGGTCGCTGACGATCATCCGATTGTGCGATTTGGAATACGACGTCTGCTCGAAGAGCGGGACATGATCCACATGGTCGGGGAGGCGGGAAATTCGTCGGAGCTGGTCAATCTGCTGGCCAAAGCGCCGTGCGACATCCTTGTTACCGATTTCTCCATGCCCGGCGGCAACTTCAAGGACGGGCTCTTTCTCATCGGTTATGTGCGCCGCTACTTCCCCAACATCAAGATCATTGTCGTCACGATGCTGGAGAATCTCGCCATTCTGCGGGGCATGCTCAAGCTTGGCGTGCACTCGATTCTCTCGAAGCTCGATGAGCAGAGTTCGATTGCAGACATTGTGTGCGTGGTGGCCGATGGCAGCCGTTACATTCCCGCTGGCCTGGCAACGCGCTTGCACGACTCGGTGATCGACGATCTCGAAATCGATGCGTCGAAGCTCTCGGGGCGCGAAGTCGAAGTGGTGCGCTTGTTCGTCTCCGGGCTGACCATCAGCGAGATCGCGTTCCAGCTGAGTCGCAGCGTCAAGACCGTGAGCTCTCAGAAGACCAACGCCATGCGCAAATTGGGATTGGACCGGGACGTCGATCTCTATCACTACGCGACGCGCACGGGCATCACCTGAAGCACAAGCGAACCGGTCCGGCGCGCGCTATCACGGGTTCAAGCGGGCAGACGAATCGCCCGCATGTCGCGCAGAATCAGCTCACCCGCGCGCAACATCTGTTTGAGCTGATGCACGACCTGCTTGATCTCCTGCACGTGCGCGTCGACAGCGTCCGGTTGCTGCTCCTGCGCGACGACCAGGGCATCGAGACGCTTCGTGTAATCGCGCATCGCTTCGGTGGCGGCTTGCGTGTCTGTCGGCACGGACGCCGCCGGTGCGGCGACCGCTTGCGAAAGCAGGTCGCTGATCGCGGCAACCACCTGCCCCAACTCCCCGCTCTTGTCTGCCGCGATCTGTCGCGGCAGCACATCCGACAGGCCCGTGATGTACGACGCCATCACGTGGTTCTGCACCAGCAAATCGTTCAGCTCGGCAACCGCGACCTGCTTGGACTTCGGTTCCAGCATCATCCGCTTGAAGGCGGCACCGAAATTCCCGAAGGCAATGTGCATGTCCTTGCGCGCCATGCGATAGGCGAAGTCGTCGCGTTTTCCGTCTAGTGCGGCGCTCGACTCGAGATAGGTGCGCGTGGACTGCACCGCATTGCGGATCAGCGGCCCCATCAACCGGTATTCCCAATACGGGAACAGATACGAACACACCAGCGCGATGGCCGATCCGATCAGCGTATCGATGGCGCGCTCGCCGATCACCGAGAGCGAGCCCGGCAACAGGAAGTGGAACAGCAGCAGCACGTACGACGACATAAAGACAACCGAGAGGCCGTAGTTGAACAACGACAGGCTGTTGCCCATGACCATGCAGAAGAACATGAGGGCGAGCAGGATCCAGGCCTTGTGAACGAAGGAGAGAATTACCAGCACGCTCACGCAGCCGATCAGCGTGCCGGTCAGACGCTGCGCGTTCTTCTGCTTCGTCAGGCTGAAACCCGGCTTCAAAATCACGATGATCGTGAGCAGTACCCAGTAGCTGTGATCCTGCCCGGCGAGCAACGACCAGTTTTCGCAGATGAGCAGCCCGGCGGCGATGGCGATCGTCACTCGCAACGCGTGACGGAAACTCGGCGACGAAAAAGTCAGATTTTTCCAGAGAAGTTTCGGAGAAAAGCTCTGTCGCGACGTAAAGCGTTGCAGGGCCTGATCGATCTGCACTTCGGTCGCGCTGCCGGCCGTGCTCACATCGGTGTTGCGGTGCATCCGCTCGACGATACGCGTGGTGCTCCACACACGACGGAACGTGCTGGTGAGCGCCTGATAGGCTTCCGGGGACTTCTGTTGCAGCGACTGCTTGCGCATCAGTTCGATTTCGTACTCGATGGCCCGGAATTCTGCGCGCCAGCTGCGTTGTGCCCGCGAGGGCTCGTTGGTCGCAATGGCGTAGCCAATCGCGTCCACTTCGATGGCGATCTTGCGGATCATGTCGCGGAAGAACAGCAGCACGTCGTTGTCGGCGAACTCGCGGCGCAGCATCGGATAGTCGGTATGCACCGACACCACCGTCTCATGCAGATCGACGATGTTGATGAACAGATTGAACAGCATGGTGCGGCGTGGTTCCAGCGCACCGATGCGCAGCCGGGGCAGGTTGCGCAGAATGATCTCGCGCGCCGCCTGCTGTTTTTCCACCACATTGACTTGTGCCGCGATCAGACGGCGGTAGCAATCGTCGATATCGGTCGACGTATCGTAGAAGGCCGCTTTAGCTTCCAGATACTCGGACGTGACAAAGAAGCACTCCGCGAGCGTTTGCTGCTCGATGCGAAACCACCAGATGCGACAGACGAACAGGCTGAAATAGGTGTACCAAAGCCCCCCGGCCAGCACGGCTCCGGCATCGAGCACCGCCTGATGGCGCGTGAGGTCCGCTTCGACGTTGAGGACCATCATCATGAGACAGGCGAAACTGACGAGCGACGCGCGCAACCCATAGACCACAAGCATCGACAGACCGAACGTCAGAATCAACGAGGTGATCCAGAGTTGCCATGGCTGTGCGGCCGTCGCCATACCGGTGATCAGGACCGTCAGCGCGCCGAGGAGTGTGCAGCTCAGCAGTTCGGTGTGCTTGTGACGCAGCGGCCCGTTGATGTCGACCACGCTCGCGCAGAGCGCGCCGGAGGCGACCTCGATGCCGAGCAGGTGCTGATCCATCCCCCAGAACAGGACGAGCGCAGGCAGGATGACGCCGACTGCCTGCCGGGTGCCGCTGAAAAAGTAGTGGCTATAGAGAAACTTCTTGATATCGGTCTGGTAGTCCATGCGTCGGGTGCGAGGGTTCCGCTGCAAAGCCGACCGCGCGATGGGGTAGGGCGCGGCGCAGTGAGAGTCTAGCCGATGCCCGGCGTGCCGCGAAGTGGGGATACCGCCGGTTACACGCGGGCCGCCGATGGAGGCCGGTCGTGCACGCCGCGCGTGGCGTTGGGTCGCCGTCACCCATGACGGGGTGAGCTTTCGGATCTGTCCGATAGGCTTTGGCACAGGGCATTTGTTATGCTTGCGAACAGACTCGCTAAGCCGCCACGCCCGCATGCTCCATCTATTCTTCTCCAACCGGTTCACCACGCTCGAAGCCGCCCTGTTGCGCGACATCGCACAGGCACCTGACGCGTCGTCGGGGGCGGGGAATCCCTTTGAGACGGAAACCATCGTGGTGCCCAGCGTGGCTGTGCGCCGCCGGCTCGAACTGGACTATGCGGACGTCTTCGGCGTGTGTGCAAACGTCCGCCTGACGTATCTGGCGCAATGGCTCTGGGACATGGCAGGCAAACTGCTCACCGTGCCGGAAAGTTCGCCGTTCGCGCCCGACCGGCTGGTCTGGCCGCTGTATCAGTGTCTCGCGCAGCCGTGGGTGGAGGCGTCGCCGCGGCTGGCCGGTTATCTGGCCGGAGCAGACGACGTCATGCGGTTCGAGTTGGCCGACCGACTTGCCCACATTTACGATCAATACCTGACTTACCGGCCGGACTGGCTGGAACGGTGGCAATCCGGCGAAGTTATTTCGCCGGGGGCGTCGACGACCTGGGGCGACGTCCAGCGTGCCGACGAGGCTTGGCAAAGCGCTTTGTGGCGGCAGGTGCTGGCGCATCTGGAGATTCGCGAGCGCCATCCGACGCTGCGGGCCATCGACCGGATCGAACAGCTCACGCCGGAGGCGGTTCCGGTCGGCTGGCCGTCCCGGGTTTGCGTGTTCGCGCTGTCGTCGATGCCGCCGCTTTCGATGGCATTGCTCAAGGCCATGTCCCGCCTGATCGACGTGCATCTTTATGTCCTCAATCCCTGCGAGAGCTACTGGTTCGACATCGTGCCGCCGTCTCGGCTGTCGTATCTGACCCAACGTGACGGCAAAGCCCACCGCGAGGTGGGGCACCCGTTGCTGGCGGAATGGGGACGGCAGACGCAGTCGCACATCGATGCGTTATACGCGGATCTTGCGCCGCAGGCGGTGGAGGACCGGGCGTTGTTTCAGCCGAATCCAGCGCCCACGCTGCTGGCTGCCTTGCAGAACGGCATTCTTTCCCTGGACGATGGTCGTCATGGCGCACCCGACGGTGTCGCGGCCGATGGCTCGGTGCAGGTGCATGTCTGCCATAGCCTTGCGCGTCAGATCGAGGTTCTGCACGACCGCCTGCTGGCGTGCTTCGACGAAATTCCCGATCTGCGTCCCGACGATGTGCTGATTACCGTGCCGGACCTTGGCCGTGCGGCACCGCTCATCGACGCGGTGTTCGGCACCGCAACGCCCCGCATTCCTTATCTGGTAACCGGCCTGCCGCCGACGCGGACCAACCCTGTCGCACGTGCCTTCGCGTCGATTCTGGCATTGCCGCAGCAGCGGGTGGCGGCGTCGAGCCTTGTCGAACTCGCACGCACAGAGGCAGTAGCGCAGCGTTACGACCTGGGCGGCAATGTGCTCGACGCCATTCAGAACTGGCTGCACAGTGCCGGCGCACGCCGGGGCTGGCGCGGAGACGCCTTGTTGCGGCTTGACGGTGCCGGACAGACGTCACGTGATGGCGCGGTGGCCGGAGCCGGTGCTGGCGTACCTCCTGCCTTGGAGCGCCATACGCTGGGCGACGCCATGATGCGCCTGTTCCTCGGCTATGCCTTGCCGGACGACGCCATGCCAGTTGACGACTGGCTGCCTGTCGGCGGAATCGAAGGCGGCAGGGCCGAGTTGCTGGGGCAACTGGCGCGGCTGATCGACGATCTCGATATGACGGCGGTGTCGCTCCAGACCGAGCGGACCGGCCTCGCGTGGCGCGATCAGTTGCTGGCAATGTTGGAACAGTTCTTCTCGGATGAGCCACGTTTTGCCGATGACGTCGCCGAAGTGCGTATGGCGATCGAACAAATCGGCACGGCCATTGCCGACGGTGCGCCTGAGGTGCGCGTGCCGGTGGAAGTGGTAGCGCGCGTGCTGGCCGACGCGCTCGACGATCCGACACGCGGCGGGGTACCGTCGGGACGCGTCACGTTCGCCGCGATTCCGAGCTTGCGTCTGTTGCCATACCGCGTGGTCTGCATGATCGGCATGGACGATGGCGTGTTGCCCGGGCGCTTGCGCGCCGACGAGTTCGATCTCATGCGTGCGCTGCCACAACGTGGCGACCGTCAGCGCCGCGATGACGAGCGCAATCTGTTCCTCGATTTGATGCTGAGTGCGCAGGACCGCTTTCTCATCACCTATACGGGGCGAAGCGTTCGCGATAACGCGCCGTTGCCACCGTCCACCGCCGTGGACGAATTGCTGGATTTCACGGGACAGTTGCTCGCGCCGGTATCGCAGGGATTCGACCTCGACGAGCAACGCAAAGCTCGTGAGACGCTTGTTGTCCTGCATCCGCTTCAACCGTTCTCACCCGCGTACTTCGATGGACGTGAGCCGTCGTTGTACAGCTATGACGTTGCTAACGGCGAGGCTGCTCAGCAACTGGTGGGTCAGTTGGCATCCCCTGCACCGGACGCAGCCGCAACGCCGTTCGTCAATGAGCCATTGCCCGCCATCGTGCAAACGCATCTTACGCTGGACGACCTGCTGCGCTTCTGGCGTCACCCGGGGCGGGCGTGGGCGCGCGACCGGCTAGGCCTGTCGCTCGGCGAAATGCTCACCGAAGTCGAAGACGAAGAGCCGTTCGTACTCGACTGGTCGGGGCGCGACGCGCTCGCCGCGCGGCTGCTGCCGCGACTGTTGCGCGATGACGCTCAGGATTCGCGAGCTCAGGCGGCGGCGATCGAGCGCATCGCGAACGTCAGTCATGAGCTGCCAGGCGGTGCGACGGGGGCGGTATGGCGTCGACGTGAACTCGGCGGGTTACGCGCACTGGCTACGCAAGTGAGAGAAGCGCAGGCGGAGGGCACACAGGAATTGCTCGTGACGTTGTCGCTCAAGCCCTCGCTCCCACCGTCGTGGACGGCTTCGACGGATGCGATCTGGCACGGCGATGCGACGCTGTGCGCAGACTGCTTGCTGCAAGGGCGTCTGGCCCCGGTGTCGCGCCACGGACTCGTCATGTATCGCTATGGCAGCATGCGTCCGAGCGATCTGCTTGCCGCCTGGCTCGCCCACCTCGCGCTATGTGCACATTTGCAGCAACCGGAACATGCGGGGCTTGAGGTCGCACCACGAACGCTCTGGTATGGAGAGGACGAGACATTTGCGCTGCGACCCGTGGACGATGCGGCGGCACTGCTCGCGCAATGGGTGGCGTTGTATCGCCTTGGCCAGACCCGGCCGTTGCCGTTCTTTGTGCGGAGCGCGTGGAAACTGGCGAGTACCGGAAAAATGACAGATGCCGAAAGCGCGTGGTCCGGCTCTGCATTCGCTCGCGGCGATGCCGACGATCCCTATACCAAGCTGATCTGGCGGGGTGTGGAAGACCCGCTGACGTCGCCGTTCGACTTGCTGGCGAACACGATGTTCGGGCCGATGGTGCACCACCTTGAAATCGTGGAGGGCGCATGACGCAGCTCATCGACCTCGACGTCTTCGGTTGCGATCTCGATGGTGTCTGCCTGATCGAAGCCTCTGCCGGTACGGGCAAGACGTGGAACATCTGCGCGCTCTATGTACGGTTGTTGCTTGAGAAGCAACTGACCGTCGAGCAGATTTTAGTCGTGACGTTCACGAATGCCGCAACGGCAGAATTGCGTGAACGGATTCGTGGACGTCTCGCCGGACTGGTCGCAGCGATGGCCCCGGTCTTCGATGAGGACGAGGACGGAGGCGAGGGCGGCGACGAGGACGAAGACGACTTCCCCGACTTCGATCCGGACGCCAGCGACGATCCCTTGTTCAACGTGATGATCGCCGGGCTGATCGAGCGTGGAGAGATGTCGCCGAAGGCCATTCGCGAATGCCTCCAGCGTGCGTTGCGCGGTTTCGATCAGGCGTCGATTCACACCATCCACGGTTTCTGCCAGCGAGCACTCGCCGAAGTGCCGTTTGCTGCCGGGCTGCCATTTGCTTATGAGTTGGTGCCGGACGACAACGGCGTGCGTCACGATCTGGCCGTGGAGTTCTGGCGTCGCGTCGTTGAGCCGATGGCGGGACAGGATGACAACTTCGCCGCATGGCTGGTGGACCGCAAGCGTTCGCCGGGCACGCTTACGGATCAATTGGCGCGTCGTCTGAAGAAGCCGATGTCCGAGTTGCGTTGGCCGGAGGCCGTGCAAAGCGATGCGCAAGCGTCGCCCGATTCGGCGTTGCTGGCGACATATTTGGCAGCGTGCGAGTGCTGGGAAGCTGAGGCATCGGTGATTGCCGACCTGATGCGCGCAGTACTGCCTTCCTACAAGAAGAATATCTACAACGAGACGTCGCTCCCGCAGGCCGTCTCGGCATGGCAGCGATATCTTGGCGCGCGAGACGCCGGTGCATTGCTGGGGCCGAAGGCCGAGTTGCTGACGACAACGCGACTCGCCAAGGACATCAGGAAGGGGGAGACGCCTCCCGACCATCGCTTCTTTGAAATGGCGGACGTACTCGTTCGGGCGCGCGCGGATGCCGACGAGCGCTACGCGATGCAGTGGCTGCGAATCCTGCGTGAGTGGCTGATGCAGGCGCCGGAACAGTTGGCGCTGCGCAAGCGCGAACTGCGCGTGGTGTCGTTCGACGACCTGCTTGGCAATATCGCGCGCGCGCTGAATCAGCATCCCGATCTGGCGGACGCGTTGCGCGAGCGCTATCCGTGCGCACTGATCGACGAATTCCAGGATACCGATCCGCTGCAATTCGCCATTTTTAGTGCCGTGTACGGACATCGGGCAGCGGCATCGGAGGGCGCCTCGGGCGAAGCAACGGAACAAATGCTGTCGGCCAGTGGGCGCGGCCCGATGTTCATGGTCGGCGATCCCAAGCAGGCCATTTACAGTTTCCGTGCGGCGGATCTGCACACTTATCTGGCCGCGCGCGAGAACGCCGACGCGGCGTACACGCTTGCCGTCAATCAGCGCTCGACGCCTGCCATCATCGAAGCCGGTAACCGCTTGTTCGGTGCCAATGATCGTGCGTTCGTACTTGACGGGCTGGCGTACCCACCGGTGCGTTCGGGCACGCGTCGTCGTCCTCCCTTGACGGACGTGCGGGACGTCGCCGACTTTACGGTCTGGTGGCTGCCCGACGCCGACGAGCCGCTACCCAAGGACGAGGCGCAGCAAGCGTGCGCCCGCGCAACGGCGGCCGAAGTGGCGCGCTTGCTGGCGGGGGCGTCGCGCGGCGAGGTACTGGTCGGCGATGAGCCGCTCGCACCTGGCGATATTGCCGTGATCGTGCAGACGCACCGTCAGGGCGCGCTGATGAAATCGATGCTCGCCGAACACGCGGTAGGGAGCGTGGAGTTGACGCAGGACTCGGTATTCGCGAGCGAAGAGGCGGAAACCTTGCTGCGTGTGCTTCGTGCGGTGGAGGCGCCGGGCGATGTTCGAGCCCTTCGCGCAGCACTCGCGACAGAGTTGTTCGGACTCGATGCCACGGCGCTTTACCGCATGCAGACAAGCGATGCTTCCGATGCGGAGGCGATCGCGTGGATCGAGCGCCTGCAACGGTATCGTCAGTTGTGGACGGATCGTGGGTTCTCCGCGATGTGGCGCACGCTCATGCGCGAGCTTGGACTTGCGGCACGGTTGGTTGCGCAGCCCGGTGGAGAGCGTCGTCTGACCAACTTCATGCATCTGGCTGAGCTTGCACAAGCGCGATGGGCAGAGCAGCCGGGCATGCCCGCGCTGCTGCGCTGGCTGGCGTCGCAGCGCAATGCCAGCGGAGGCGAGGAGGCTCAGTTGCGCCTGGAGTCGGATCAGAATCTGGTCCAGATCGTGACCGTCCACAAATCGAAGGGGCTTGAGTATGGTGTCGTGTTCTGCCCGTTCCTTTGGGACGGTTCAGTGCGCGACGGCGGAGGTCTCGAAGGTCTGGAGTACCACGATGGTGCTACGGCCGTCATTGACTTTACCGACGCGGCAGGCAAGGGATCACCTGCCGCTGCCGCGTTGCGGCAGGAGCAATCGGCAGAGCAGGCACGCCTGCTGTACGTCGCGCTGACGCGCGCGGTGTACCGCTGCTATCTCGCAGCGGGCATCTATTCGTCGCGTCGTAGCGTGAAGGAGGCGTGCGGCGGCATGCTCAACTGGCTTGCGGCCGGGCAAGGGACGGCGTTCGACGCTTGGATCGCTTCGACCATCGATGCCGATGAGCGCGTCGAGGCGATTCGCCTGGCATGGAAGGCGCTCGTTGGCGGGCCATTTGACGTCGTGCCATTGCCAGTGGGCGATGCGCTCGACGGCGACACGCGTATCGTGCACGACGCCGCGCCGGAACTGACCACGCGCGCGAGTACGCGAGCCTTGCGCGAAGCATGGCGCATCGGCAGCTTTTCTGGGTTGCTTGCAGGTATGCACACCGGACCGCAACTCAGTGGTGGCCAGTTGAGTGCACCGGAACGCACGCGTCCCGATTACGACGCGCAAGCCAATGCGGGACCGACGTTTGCGTTGCCGCCGGAAGGCGATGACGCGTGGCCGCCCGCGGACGACATTCTTCGCTTTCCGCGTGGCCCGGCTGCCGGGGAGAGCTTGCACCGAGTGTTCGAACTGGCGGACTTTCAGTCGCGTGCCCAGTGGCCGCATGCGGTGTCGCGGGCGCTGCGCGAACGTCCACCGGGACGTGGCGCGGAGCAAAACGACACGTGGCGCGCCATGATGACGAACATGTTGAGCGACACGCTCGCCACGCCGTTGCGCCCCGGCATGCAACTGGCGGATGTCTCGCTGGCCGAGCGTCTTACCGAGATGGAGTTCACGTACCCGGCGGATGCGGTCTCGCTCGACGCACTGCGTGGCCTGTTGCGCCAGTTCGGCTATCCCGATCTACCGCTGGACGCGACGGTCCTGCGAGGCTATCTCAAAGGCTTCATCGATCTGGTGTTCCGTCACGGCGGTCAATGGTGGATTCTCGACTGGAAGTCAAACTACCTCGGCACCGCCCCCGAGAACTACGGCGGCGACGGCTTGCGCGAGGCCATGGCCGAACACGGCTATCACCTGCAGTACTTGCTTTACACGCTGGCGCTGCATCGTTTTTTGCGGCGTCGCTTACCTGATTACGATTACGACCGCGATATGGGCGGCAGCCTCTATTTGTTTGTGCGCGGCGTGCGCCCGGATTGGGCCAGCGCGCACCTCGCCGGAGATGAAGTCCCGGGGGTTTTCTTCGACAAGCCTTCGCGGGAAATGGTCGACGCACTCGATGGACTGTTCGCCGCGGGTGAAAACGCGGCGCTGGCTCAGGCGCTCTCGCTGGACACGCAAGGCGCATCGGCCGGGACCGACGAGGAGGACGCATGAGCGATAGACGCCATATGGGCGATGCGTCCGGGGCACCACTGGCGGACAGCGGCGTGGTGCGACTTGCACAAGGTTTCGCGCGTCGCATGGGATTGCTCGCGCGAGGGAACGGGGCCGACGAGGTTACGTGCCGCTACGTTCGGCGGGCGGCGCTCGAAGTGAGCCTCGCGACGTCGGAAGGCCACGTTTGCGTGCCACTCGACAACCTGCTCGACGAACAGGCCAGCGGCGAGCTGTTTCCCGGTGACGCGCCTGCGTTGTCGGTCTGGCGAGATGCGCTCTTCGCAAGCGGCTTGTGTGCGCCGGCCAGCCTCGCACATGTACTCACGGGCGATGTGCAGGCAGACGCCTATCCGCTCTTGCTCGACGATCAGGACCGTCTGTATCTGGCTCGCTACTATCACTACGAAGCGCGCCTTGCCCTCGCGCTGGGACGAAAACTGACCCTGAGCGGCGAAGCGATGTCAGCATCGACTGCATCGACTTCGGCGATCACGGAGGAAGACCACAAGCGCTTGCAGCGCTACTTCAGCGACGGCGTGTTGCTTTCGCCGGAAGGCCAGCGCGAGCCGAATTGGCAAATGGCGGCGGCGGCCCTCGCATTGCAACGCTCGCTGGTCGTGCTCAGCGGCGGCCCGGGAACGGGGAAGACCACCACGGTCGTCGGTCTGATTGCCTGTCTGCTCGAGCGCGATGCCAACCTGCGCGTTGCGCTGGCGGCACCCACCGGTAAAGCGGCGCAGCGTATGCAGGAAGCTTTGACGGCACGTCAGGACTTGCCGGAAACCGTGCGACTCGCGCTCCCCGAAGCAGCGGTGACGTTGCATCGACTGCTCGGTGTATTGCCGGAGTCGGCGGAGCAGGTCGGGCGACGCTTTCGTCATCACGCAGGCAACCCGTTGCCCTATGACCTGATCGTGGTGGACGAAGCGTCCATGATCGATTTGTCGATGGCGACGCAACTGCTGGAAGCGGTGCCGGAGGGGGCGCGTCTGGTATTGCTGGGCGACAAGGATCAGTTGGCGGCCGTCGAGGCGGGAGCGGTGTTCGGTGAACTGAGCGCCCAACGAGGGTTTTCGCCATCGATGCGCATGCAGTTGCTGTCGGCGCTCGGCTGGCCGTCAAACGACTTACCTACCTCGGGCCCGCTGGCCGTGAGCGGCGCCAGCGTGTCGAAATCGAGCGCTGTGCCGACGGCGCAAGGTCAGGCGCGACGCGGTTTGGAGGACGCCGTCGTCTGGCTGGAGCGCACCTATCGCTTTGGCGCGAACTCGGCGATTGGCCGTCTGGCCACGGCCATCAAGACAGGGAAGGTCATCGATGCCCGTAAGGAGTTCACTGTTGCCGAGAGCGTGTCCGGCCGCACGAATACCGGACGAGGAGCGAGTGCCGCACACGCCGAAGCCGACTCGGTGGACCGCGTGCTGCTAAGCGAAGATGGCGGAATTCAGTTGTCGCCAGCCACACTCAACGCGCTGGCCGATGGCTACGGCGAATACCTTGATGCGCTCGCTCAGGCTTTTTCGACGATTGAACAGTTAGGCGATCCCGCTGCGGCCACGACGGCAGACATTGCGATGGTCGCTCAGCCTGTCTTTGCTGCTTTTGGGAAGTTTCGCGTGCTGTGCGCGACGCGGGGCGGCCGACGGGGCGTCGAGTTTCTCGGCGCACAACTGACGGCGCTGCTGGCGCGTCGTGCGGGCGTGGCGTTGGGTGCGGGGGGCGGCGCGTGGTTTGCGGGGCGTCCGGTGCTTGTGACGCAGAACGAATACGCGCTGAACCTCTTCAACGGCGATATCGGCATTGCGTTGCCTCTAGGTCCTTCCGGCACGTTGCGTGTGACGTTCGCCACGCCGGACGGTGGCTATCGCCTTTACTCGCCTGCAAGTTTGCCCGCGCACGAAACGGCGTTCGCGATGACGATTCACAAGTCGCAGGGATCGGAATTCGAGCGTGTGGCGATTGTGCTGCCGGAGCAGGCGAGCCGGGTGCTATCGCGAGAACTGATCTATACGGGAGTCACGCGTGCGCGCCGGGAGGCGTGGCTGTATGCGCCGTGGCCGGTGATCGCCTCGGCCATCGCGCGCCCGACGCAGCGCGATGGCGGTCTGACCGACCGTCTGACGGAGGTGCTGGCTACGATGTCTGATTCTCCGACGGATTCGCGTTCAGCTTTGCCGCTGCGATAGCAGCCTCGGCGACGGCACCGATGCGGGTGACGAGCAACTGGTCGATCTTGTAGTTGTCGATGTCGACCACTTCGAACTTGTAGCCCGCCGCTTCGGTGGCTTCCGACTTCTTCGGAATGCGCTTGAGCTGATAGATCATGAACCCGGCGATGGTCTCGAACTCGCCCTCACCGGGGAGTTCGTCGATATCGAGCGCCTTTTTCACGTCCTCGACGGACGTGACACCATCGACAAGCCATGAGTGCTCGTCACGTTGCACGATCTGGTCTTCGTCGGCCGGGTGGACGACATCGCCCATGAGGGCGCCAACGATGTCGTTAAGCGTCACCACACCGACCACCAGACCGTACTCGTTGATGATGACGGCGAAGCCTTCGCGGGTTTCCTTAAAGCGTGCCAGCGCTTCGGACAGATTGAGCGTGTCCGGAATCACCAGCAGTTTCTTGGCGTAGAGACGATCCAGATTGCGGATCACGCTGGAGAGGTCTTCGCTCGCAATGCGCTGGAGCAGGTCCTTCGAGTCGACGTAACCGAGCACGTTGTCGATTTCGTCGCGACACACGAGATACTTCGAATGCGGACTTTCCGTGATTTTCTGACGGATGCTGCGCTCGTCTTCGGCGATGGTGAAGTACACCACGTCGTCGCGGAAGGTCATGACCGAGCCAACGGTGCGTGACTCCAGTTCGAACACGTTCTCGATCAGATGCAGTTCCTGCTTGCGCAGCACGCCAGCCTGCGCACCGGCACCGACCATGGCTGCGATGTCTTCCGACGTGATGTTGTCGATCGCATGGGTCGGCAGTTTGAACATGCGCAAAAACAGGTTCGCTACGCCGTTGAAGACGTAGACCAAAGGACGCAGGATTTTCAGGCAAAGCAGCATCGGATCGATGATGGCCATCGCGACGCGCTCAGGATTGACCATGGCGAGACGCTTCGGAATCAGATCGGCGAACTGGATGAAGGCGATCGTGATGAACAGGAACGATCCGATACCGGCCAGTCGCAGGGCGAGTGCTTCGTCGGTGAATGGCGAGAGCCAATTGAACAGGTAGCTGGTGAGGAAGCTTTCGCCGAGCACACCGCCGAGCACGGCGACGGCATTCACGCCGATCTGAACGACGGTGAAGAAATTGCCCGGCTGTTCCTTGAGCGCGAGCACTTTGACGGCTTGCTCGTCGCCCTTCTCCATGAGCACCTGAAGTTTGGTGCGCTTGGCCGCAGTGAGCGAGATTTCGGCAGCGGAAAAGAAGGCGCTTGCCAGCACCAGCAAAAGAATACTGAAAAGAAAACCGTAACCACTCATATTGTTGTCCCTGTAAGTGCGAGTGCGGAAACATAGCCGCGACGCAGGCCGGACCGGTTCGCACGGGAGTGGGTCCGGGAGCAGGGAGACATTTCAAAACAAGGCCGGCGGGCCATCATTTTGAGATGCCTTCGGGCTAGAGCGCGGGAGCAGCGTACCCGCTGGGCGGGACGCGTCAGCCGCGTCGGCTGTACCGCTGTCCGATAGCATGCCATAAGTTCGGGGCACTCCGACAGCGCGACCCCTGCGTACCCGACGCGCACCGGGCGCACTCCGGACGCTCTCAGGCGGCGCGGCTGTCCACTCCGAGGCGGTCGCTTGCACGAGCTGCGAGAGTCAGCGTGCAGAACCGAAAATTCGCGAACGACCGTTCGGGCATCGTGGACGCTGTCTTGACCACGCCTCCCGGCGACGTCGAGACAGTGGTGCACACCACGCTTCTCCCTTCCCCTATTTGAGGACTTATCGATGACTTTCGGTATGCAGTTCGCGAATCACGCCCCCGTCATGGGCGGCCTTGCCCCGATGCCCGTCACACTTCATCCCGGCGGAATCAATAACGTCGTGGATATGCCACTTACGGGCATCGAAAATATACGAAGCGCTCGCCTGGACCATCCCGGGACCCCGCATGCGTTGCAGGCGACCGCCGTTGCGCAATCGTCGAGTTACGCGGCTCGCGAGATGGGTCGTCTTCAGTTCGAAGCCGATTTCGCGAGCGTTTCGTCGCAAGAAAACCGGTCGGGCGAGACATCTTCAGGGGGGCTCGAGGATGTCGACAGTGTGGATGTCCTTGAGGCACCCATGACCGGCGAATCCCTGGCGTCCCTTCTCGCACCACGTGTCGCGCAACCGGTCCTCCCGCTCGCGGCGGTGGCCACGTTGCACGTCTGTGCCAGTTCGCATCAGGTCAGCACCCGTGCCGCATCGCTTGACGGGCGCAATCACCCGGTCGTCATGCCGGACGGACGCAGCGAACGCGCGCAAGTCTGTCGCGACATCGTCAACGGTTCATTGCTCGGCACGGACGGTCGCAACGGTACGGTGCCGTTCGAGCCGACGCGTGCCGACGTGACGAAGACGGTGGCGGACACGGCGCGTCGATGGACTGGCAAGCCCGCACTGGCAGGCAAGAAGGAGTGGTCGACGGCATGTCTGGTGCGCGAGACGCCGGACAAATTCATCGGCAAGCTGAACGCGCGCCTGCAAGCCGGCACGCGGCCCATGCCCGCGAGCGAAAGCACCGAGTGGATGCTTCGTGTGGGGTTTGCTGCCGGTCTGCCGATGCATCAGGCGATTGTGCGCGGCGATCTGCCCGAGTCCATCGGGTTGGGCACGGACGAGTGGGCGAAGCTCGCTCTAGGCGTCGAACAACTGGGGGAGCGTCACTGGGAGATGCGCCACACCGAAGTGATGGACGCCGCAGCCATGCCTGCGACGAACACGGAGGCATTCACCGCGCTGGCAACGTCGATGTCTTCGGTCGCCAAGCACATCGCGACAGAGCGGCTGCGCAACTACCTCACGCAGCGTGGCGTGCCCACGGTGCCGGCCGCCGTTACCAGCGAGTCGCCTTCCGTCGTATAACGACGGTGTCAAACCTGTCAGCGATATCGTCCGCCTGACTGGGGCAAGAGCAGTCGGCAACGCCATCGCAATAAAAAACGCGCCCGGTATTACCCGGGCGCGTTCTGCTTGCTAGACGATGATTTGCCGCACGCGACAGCGGCGTCGATGCCACCGTCGCTCACGGGCTAATCAGGTGCGACGATAGATTTCGGCGCCGCTCTTCACGAACTCGACCGCCTTGACCTCCATCCCTTGCTTGAGGGCAGCTTCGTCGGTAAGTCCTTGCTTGGCGGCGTAATCGCGCACGTCCTGCGTGATCTTCATCGAGCAGAAGTGCGGTCCGCACATCGAGCAGAAGTGAGCGACCTTGGCGGAATCCTTCGGCAGCGTCTCGTCGTGGAATTCACGCGCCTTGTCCGGGTCGAGACCGAGGTTGAACTGGTCTTCCCAGCGGAATTCGAAGCGTGCCTTCGACAGCGCATTGTCACGAATCTGCGAACCCGGGTGACCCTTGGCGAGGTCGGCCGCGTGGGCTGCGAGCTTGTACGTGATGATGCCTTCCTTGACGTCGTCCTTGTTCGGCAAGCCAAGGTGTTCCTTCGGCGTGACGTAGCACAGCATGGCCGTGCCGTACCAGCCGATGGTGGCCGCGCCGATACCCGACGTGATGTGGTCGTAACCCGGGGCGATGTCCGTGGTCAGCGGTCCGAGCGTGTAGAACGGGGCTTCGTCGCAGTACTCGAGCTGGAGATCCATGTTCTCCTTGATGAGCTGCATCGGCACGTGGCCCGGGCCTTCGATCATGACCTGCACGTCGTGCTTCCACGCGATTTGCGTGAGTTCGCCCAGCGTCTTGAGTTCGGAGAGTTGCGCTTCGTCGTTGGCGTCGTAGATCGAGCCGGGACGCAGACCGTCGCCCAGCGAGAACGCGACGTCATAGGCCTTCATGATTTCGCAGATCTCTTCGAAGTGCGTGTACAGGAAGCTTTCCTTGTGGTGTGCGAGGCACCACTTGGCCATGATCGAGCCGCCGCGGCTGACGATACCCGTCATGCGGTTGGCCGTCATCGGCACATACGCGAGACGCACGCCAGCGTGGATCGTGAAGTAGTCGACGCCTTGCTCGGCTTGCTCGATGAGCGTGTCGCGGAACATTTCCCACGTCAGGTCTTCGGCCTTGCCGTTGACCTTTTCGAGCGCCTGATAGATCGGCACCGTGCCGATCGGCACCGGGCTGTTACGCAGAATCCATTCGCGCGTTTCGTGAATGTGCTTGCCGGTCGACAGATCCATGACCGTGTCGCCGCCCCAGCGGATCGCCCACGTCATCTTGTCCACTTCCTCGCCGATCGACGACGTCACGGCCGAGTTGCCGATGTTCGCGTTGATCTTCACGAGGAAGTTGCGGCCGATGATCATCGGCTCGGATTCCGGGTGGTTGATGTTGTTCGGGATGATGGCGCGCCCGCGCGCGATCTCTTCGCGCACGAATTCCGGCGTGATTTCGGCGGGAATGCTGGCGCCGAAATGCTGGCCCGGGTGCTGACGCGTGAGCAGCTTCGCCAGGCGCTCGCCCTGCGGACCGGCGGCGCGCACGCTTTCGATGTATTCCTGACGGCGCAGGTTTTCACGAATCGCGATGTATTCCATCTCGGGCGTGATGATGCCCTGACGCGCGTAGTGCATCTGCGTCACGTTCTTGCCGGCCTTGGCGCGGCGCGGGGTGCGATGCAGGCCCGGGAAGCGCAGGTCAGCGGTGGCGCTGTCGTTAGCGCGCTCAAGGCCGTAGGCGGAGCTCAGGCCCGGCAGCGCTTCGGTGTCGCCGCGCTCTTCGATCCACTTCGCGCGCAGCGCTGGCAGGCCGGAGCGGATGTCGATGGTCGCGTTCGGATCGGTGTACGGGCCCGAGCAGTCGTAGACGTAGATCGGCGGATTCTTCTCGCCGCCGAAGCTCGTGGGCGTGTCGGCTTGCGAGATTTCGCGCATCGGGACCTGAATGTCCGGGCGCGAGCCTTCGACGTAGATCTTGCGGGAATTGGGCAGCGGTGCGATCGCAGCTTCGTCCACGCGCGCGTTGGCTGAGAGGAACTTCGGATTGGCGTTCATGCAATGTCTCCTGGCGGGGCACGTGTTGACGCCGACAATTTCGGCGCAAAGCGGCTCAGGAGCATGAACGGGGGCGAGGAATTTCTACGCTCCCTGCGCTGGCATTATCCAGATCAGGTTCTAAGGGTATTTCTCACCCACAACTCACGTTGCAGGACCCCTGCGCTTAGCTTTGCGGCAACGATACACCGACACGCCGGGCAAAACAAGCACGATGTGTCCCGAAAAACGTGAACTGAAAATGGTGCGGTGCGACATGCCGACGGGCGCTTCAACCGTCCTGCGCGACCCGCACCTCGCGTTGAAAGTCGCGCGGCATCAGGCGTAGTGCATCGCGGAAAAAGCGCCGGTCGGGCGGCGGCAGCATCGGCAGTACACGACCGAGCGATTGCGCGGCGTGGAATGCCTGCGGCGAGTCGCCGTCCTGATGCAGCGCGAACCACAGCATTTCGAACCACAGATTGGCGAGCTGCAATGGCTCGAAACGTACGCGTCCCTCCTCGTGGTCGGCGAGCGTTGTAGCCACAACGTCGGTCCAGCGCAGGAAACCTTTGGCGCGCGAGAAGGGCGCGCCGAATGGCTGGACGGCGTCGAGAAAGGCATCGACTGCGAGGGGCGTGCTCGCGCGCAGCGTCTCCAGATCGGGATCGCGTCGCACCGGGACAGCGCCTCGTGCAATGCGCAGCAGGAACACCGTATTCCAGACGGAATTCCCGCCCACACCGAAGCGGTCGCAAATCCACTCCGATAAGCCGATCCACCGCAATGCCTGACGCTGGACTTCGGCCGCTGCAAGCCTTCTGCCCGGATCGATCAGCGCCCCTTGCCAGAACAGCCAGAGCGACAGGCCGATGTTGGCGGCCACGTGCTGAGCCAGCTCGATGGAGTCGGCTTCGAACGCGGCTTGCAGGGCGTCCGAGAAGGCGGCCAGCGCGTCGGCGGCGGATTGCGCACGGGCAGGCATCGGACCATTGCGCGCGGCGTGCGACTTGTGCAGCAGCGCCTGGAGATTGCGGCTCTCGAAGCGAATGCGCGGGTTGTAGACGAGACACGGGGCGAGCGACGCGTCGTCGCTGATGCGTTGCAGATGCGCGAACGCGCCCGGCTCATCACGCAATGCGTAGGCCTGCCATGCCTGCACGATCCAGTGCATGGCACGTAACGTCGGCGAGCCGGGCTGGCTCGCGCCGAAGGTGGCCGCGAGTGTGGCCAAGGTCTGTTTCGTGCGCGCGGCGTCTCCCATGCGACGCCACACGATGGTCTCGGCGAGCAGCGCAATGCCACGCTGTACGTCGTCCACGGCACACACCTGCGCCGCGTGGAACGACGGGATCGCGCCCGTGCGCTGGCGTCTGGCTTCGCTTGGCGTCGCAGGCGGTGACGGCGAGAAGAACACGCCGTCCTGCATGTCGCGCTTGCCGAGCGTCAGGTGATGCCAGAACGCAATGTCCTGCATGACGTAATCGAGTGCGGGTGACTGAGCGTCCGGCGTGCTGTCCTGCGGCAAACCGAGAAACGCAGCGATCGCGCGGCGCGGATCGGCGGGTGTCGTGTCGCCGATGGCGACTTCGATACGCGACATCTCGTGCGCTGCGAGCCAGAAGGGGCCCTTGCCACGTCCGCGCGTCGGGAGCAGACGCACATCGGCGTGCCGGTCATCGCCCCAGCCGACTGCGACGCCCCATCGCGCAAAGTCAGAAAACGCGCGGCTGATGAGCATGCGCAGATCGCCCCCGAGGCCCGCCTGACCGAAGCGGATCTTGAGCGACGCAAGCGTCACCGGCGACGCCTCGAAATGCGCGGCGTAATAGACGCGCATCAGCAACCACAGGCTTTGGTATCGCACCGGCTGACCGTCGATTTTCTGCGGCGCGTCGAGTCGCACGACGAGTGCGGGAGCGAGCGACGGTTCGGTGGTGTCGTTCATGTTGACTGAGTAACTCGGGCAGCAAGCATGGCAGGGACCGGCGACGCGCATTGCGTCGCGAACGGCGTGCACACGTTCCACGTGTTCATGGAAGGGGCGAGCCGATGATACGGCGGTTACGTCGGTTACGGTAGCTTTGCTTTGCAGCTGTCGAAACGCGCACTAAGCTGCAAACGCATTTCGAAAATGCAGTGCCTGGCCAGCGCGACGCGTATCGGCAGCGACGACGGTTTCGATGTCGCTGCCACCCTCGGTGTGTCATCGCTATGTCACCCACAAGCTTCTTGAAAATAAGGATAACGAAATGAAACGAATTCTCTCTCGCTGGCGCCGCGTGGCCGTCATGCTGCGCCTGGCGTCGTCGGTCGTCGCGTATGGTGTGCTGCCTTCGCCAGCACACGCGCTGGAATTGTCGCGGGCGTCAGCAGCGGGAGCACCTTCCGTGGCAGCCCCCGTCCACCTGACCGAGCGCGCCGACTGGGGCAAGTTCTTCGCGGCGGAAAACGTGAAGGGCACGGTCGTTGTGCTCGACGGCAAGACACAGACGTATCAGGCATATGATTCGGCGCGCGCCGAGCGGCGTATGTCACCGGCGTCGACATACAAGATATTCAACAGTCTGCTGGCGCTGGAATCGGGCGCGCTGGACAACGAGCGCGAGACGATTCCGTGGGACGGCAAACCACGCCGGATGAAGGCGTGGAATGCGGAGTTGAATCTGCGCGACGCGTTTCGTGTGTCTTGCTACCCGTGCTACCAAGTCGTTTCGCACAAGATTCCGCGCGCGTATGCGCAGGCGAAGCTCGACGCCGTCGGGTACGGTAACCGGACCATCGGTCGCGTGAACGACACCTATTGGGTGGATGACAGTTTGCAGATCTCGGCGCGTGAGCAGGTCGATTTTCTGCAACGTCTGGCGCGTGGCACGTTGCCGTTCTCGGCCCGTTCGCAGGACATCGTCCGGCAGATTTCCATCGTCGAAGCGAACATGGACTATGTTCTGCACGGCAAGACGGGCTGGTTTGTCGACAAGAAGCCGGATATCGGCTGGTGGGTGGGCTGGCTCGAGCGTGACGGCAATCTGACGATGATTGCGCTGAACATCGATATGAACGGTGACGCCGACGGACCGAAGCGCGCGCGTATCGTGCGTGAGGTGCTGAAGAACCTGAAGTTGATCTGAGTCTGGCGCCGTGCGACGCGAACGTCGAATGACGTCGTGTCGCACGCGTTGCGGGTGATTTACCGACGCGCTTTACAGAGCGCGCCCGTGTTTGAGCGCCGCGGCGATTTCCGCGACGTGACGGCCTTGCGTCCTTGCAATCGTCAACTCGTTCTCGCTCGGCTGACGTGA
Organism: Pandoraea commovens; assembly: GCF_024704525.1. Taxonomy (NCBI): domain Bacteria; kingdom Pseudomonadati; phylum Pseudomonadota; class Betaproteobacteria; order Burkholderiales; family Burkholderiaceae; genus Pandoraea; species Pandoraea commovens. Next base: position 4,595,775 of record NZ_CP102780.1, on the reverse strand, counting down.
GCCGTCGGCGGCAGCGAGTGTCGTGGCACCGTAGGGCGAGCCGCCGGTGATCTCTTTCATGTTGGTGAGCGCAGGCTCGGTGTACGGCACGCCGACGATGATCATGCCGTGGTGGAGCAGCGTGGTGTGGAAGCTGGTGATGGTCGTTTCCTGCCCGCCGTGCTGTGTCGCGGTGCTTGCGAACACGCTGCCGACTTTACCGGCAAGCGCACCTTTGGCCCAGAGGCCGCCGGTCTGATCGAGGAAGTTGCGCATCTGCGCGGTCATGTTACCGAAGCGCGTCGGCGTGCCGAAGATGATCGCGTCGTATTCGGGCAACTGGTCGACGCGCGCGACGGGCACGCTGGCGAAGGCGGCGCGTGCGGCCTTTGCGCCACTTTTTTCCAGCACGTCGTCGGGGACGAGTTCAGGGACCTGCATCACAGTGACGTCGGCGCTGGCGACGCTGCGCGCGCCTTCGGCGACCGCTTCGGCCATCTTGTAGATGTGTCCGTACATGCTATAGAACACCACCAGGATCTTGGCGTTGGCCATGGAATTCTCCTTTGGGGTCGAAAGATGCCGGCGTCGCGGACCGTCGGCCGCGCGAGGCGAGCCGTTCCATCATAGTCGACGCGGATGACGCTTTAGCGCAGGCGGGGCATGCCTTAGCGAAAGTGTGACCCGCCTCAGCGCAAGTGCGACCCGCCTCAGCGCAAGCGCGACCCGATAAGGCAGCCCAGCGTCAGCGCTGCCATGAGCACCGTCACACTCGCCGAGACGCCGCCAGCCAGCGCGAGTCCCGTGGCCGCAAGTCCATGTGCCATCACCGCGGCGGGCACGAGCAGCATGGCGCTGACGACACACCAGCGCATGACGTAGCGCCACATGAAGCGACTCACGATCTGCATACGCGCGTCGAGTTGATGCCGCTGCCAGAAAGACAGATCGGCTGCCGCGTGGAAGAGCCACAGCGGGCTGAAGTATTTGATGAACAAGTCCATGACGCCGTACCGGAAACACAATGCCCGCAGGGCGCGGGCATGTCGTCGAGGCACGATGGCGGGGCAGACGCCCGATGGCACAGTCACGCACTTGGGGGGAGTCGACGCACCGGCATTGTAGCAGGCGCTCACTTACTTTGATGTGTCGAGATCCATCCCGATCAGGTGGTTTTTTGCTGAATTTCGCTCAACGGTGCGCAAAATTCCGGTATCCGTTGGCTATTCCCATCATGTCAGGGAGGGTCGCCCGACGCGTCACTTACGGGGCGTGCCTGACGCAAGCGAGTGCGGCGTATTGGCCGTGATCTGCTGGATCAGTTCCCAGACGGATTGTGCGGCGGGGGAGAGCGTCCGGTTCTTGCGGCGCACCAGCATGATGGTCCGGTCGATCTGCGGCGTGAGCGGCAGGGCCACGAGGCGGCTGTCCGCTTCCGCGCCGTTCACCGCCAGTCCGGGCATGGCGGGCAGCGCCAGCGCAGGCATGATGCTGATGCCGATACCCGCTTCGACCATCCGGAAGACGGTGATCGCGTGCCCGACTTCCTGTGCTACCTGACAGTACGCGCCGTGCTCGGCCAATGCGCGGTCGATCAGCGGTCGGCTACCGGACGCGTAGTCGAGCAACACCAGCTTCTCGCCGTTAAGCTCCTTCCACGTCACCTCTGCCTGCTTCGCAAAGCGATGTGAGCGGTCGCACACCACGAGGAACGGCTCGACCATGATGGGTTCGCCCACCAGATCGTCCGTGCCTTCCGAGGCGACGATCACGCCAAAATCCACTTCACCGTGCCGCACACTGTCCGTCGCGAGCGTCTGAACCTGATCGCGCAGCATCAGCGTGATGTCGGGATAGCGGGCGGCGCACGCCGAGATGCACTCGGGCATGAGATTCGCGGAAATGGTCGGCGCGCTGGCCACGCGCACGCGGCCGCGACGCTCTTCCGCCAACCCGTGCGTGTCGCGCAGGGCGCTCTCCAGTTCGTCGAGCACCCGGGCGAGGGTGGCGGAGAGGCTAGCGCCCACTTCGGTCAGCGTGACCTCCCGCGTGGTGCGGTCCACCAGCTTGAGCCCGAGTTCTTGCTCCAATTCCCGGATGCAGCGGCTCACGGCGGGCTGAGTCAGGCCGATATCCTCGCCCGCGCGGCTGAAACTGCCGTGCTCGGCCACTGCGAGGAATACTTTGAGCTGGCGCAGCGAGATATTCATGCGTCTTTGGTATGAATAAAATTTTTAAATGAATTTGTATTTTAACTACCCTTGCGCTCTAATACGTAAAAACCCGTAGCGCGAGCGCACACTTCCAGTCACTTTTTGACGCCTGGGCCTCCCAGGATCGACAGTCGACCATCGCTGATGGCCCCTCAATGCCATCGCGTCCCGTGTTCTGGCGGAACGGGCTTTGTCATTTCAGACGTATCCGAGAGAGTATTCAAGAGCAACGATGGCCAGACCGCGTTTCCTTCCCGACAATTTCACGTTGATGCTGGTGGCTACCGTAGCGCTGGCCAGTTTCCTACCTGCGCACGGCGAGGGCGAAGTCGCCTTCAACCTGCTGACCAACGTGGCGATTGCCGCATTGTTCTTCCTGCACGGCGCGAAGCTGTCGCGCGAAGCGGTGCTCGCCGGTGCGACCCACTGGCGTTTGCATCTGCTGGTGTTCGCCAGCACGTTCGCTATCTTCCCGATCGTTGGCGTGGCGCTCAAGCCGGTGCTGTCGTGGATGGTCACCCCCGAGCTGTATCTGGGCATCCTCTTCCTGTGCACGCTGCCCGCCACCGTCCAGTCGGCCATCGCCTTCACGTCGATGGCGCGCGGTAATGTGCCCGCCGCGGTGTGCAGCGCATCGGCGTCCAGCTTGTTCGGCATCTTCATTACGCCGCTGCTGGTCGGCCTGGTCGTGATCCATCACGATGGCAACAGCGGCGCGTCGCCGTTCGACTCCATCGGCAACATCATGTTGCAACTGCTCGTGCCGTTCATTGCCGGGCAGTTGTCGCGCAAGGCCATTGGTAAATGGGTGGAGCGCAACCGTGGGCTGCTCAAAATCGTGGATCAGGGCTCGATTCTGCTGGTTGTCTATACCGCGTTCAGCGAAGCCGTGAACACGGGGCTGTGGCATCAGATTCCTCCGCTGGCGCTGCTGGGCCTGCTGGGCTGCTGTGCAGTCATTCTGGCGATCATGCTCGCAATCACGACGTATTCGGCACGCTGGCTCGGATTTTCGCGCGAAGACGAGATCACCATCGTCTTCTGCGGCTCGAAAAAGAGCCTCGCGAGCGGCATTCCGATGGCCAAGGTACTGTTTGCGACCGGCCCGCTCGGCGCGATTGTCCTGCCGCTCATGCTGTTCCATCAGATGCAACTGATGGTGTGCGCCGTGCTGGCGACACGTTATGCCAATCGTCAACGCGCCGCTCAGGCTGCGAAGGCCGTGGCCGGTAAGGCCGCGCCTGGTGCCAAGCCGGGCAAGGCGGAGAGCAGCGGCGCCAATGCGGGCGCGGGCCGCTGAACGCCCAAGGCGCCCAAACTGCCCGTCCTTCGACGCATTCGCCAGCGCGTAACCTGACGCGTTGTCCGATAGACACGGCCCGTCAAGGGCCGTTGTCACACGTTGGTCGTGCGCAAGTGCTAGAATTGCGTCTGTTTCGCTTCTTGACGACCACCCCGGTCCGGCGGCGCCCGACGCATCTGTTACATGACAGACCCCTCTCGCGCCAGCCTTGAGCATGGCGCGCAGCGCCCCTTGAATCTTCGCGAGTGAGCTTTGATGCGGAAACCCTTCCGCGTGGCGGCCCCCGTTTTTTTAAAAGAGATGTCCCTTCATCATGGCTGATGTAAATGCTGTTCCGACCCCCGGCTTCGATAGCTTTGGGCTGCATGCGGACATCTTGCGGGCCATCGCCGAGCAGGGCTACACCCAACCGACCCCGATTCAGGCACAGGCCATTCCGGTCGTGCTGTCCGGTCGCGACGTCATGGGTGCCGCACAAACGGGGACCGGCAAGACCGCCAGCTTCTCGCTGCCGATCATCCAGCGTCTGCTGCCCGATGCCAACACGAGCGCATCGCCCGCCCGTCACCCGGTGCGTGCGCTGATCCTCACGCCGACGCGCGAACTCGCCGATCAGGTGGCCGACAACGTGCGTTCGTACGCCTGTCACACGGCATTGCGTAACACCGTGGTGTTTGGCGGCGTCGACATGAATCCGCAGAAGGACGCGCTGCGCCGCGGCGTCGAAATTCTCATCGCCACGCCGGGCCGTCTGCTCGATCACGTCGAACAGAAAACGGTGAACCTGAGCCAGGTGAAGATGCTGGTGCTCGACGAAGCCGACCGCATGCTCGACATGGGCTTCTTGCCGGATCTCCAGCGCATTCTGAATTTGCTGCCGAAGCAGCGCCAGACGCTGCTCTTCTCGGCCACGTTCTCGAACGACATCAAGCGGCTCGCATCGAGCTACCTCACGAACCCGGTCACGATCGAAGTGGCGCGTCGCAATGCGACGGCCGATACGGTCGAGCAAGTCGTCTACGAAGTGGATGAAGACGACAAGCGCGCGGCTGTGGTCCAAATTCTTAACGAGCGCGATCTGAAGCAGGTCATCGTGTTCGTGAACAGCAAGATCGGCGCGAGTCGTCTGGCGCGTCAGCTTGAGCGCGACGGCATCGTGACGGCCGCCATTCACGGCGACAAGTCGCAGAACGAGCGCATGCAGGCGCTCGAAGCCTTCAAGCAGGGCGGGATTCGCGCGCTTGTGGCGACCGACGTCGCGGCACGCGGTCTGGACATCTCGGATCTGCCGGGCGTGATCAACTACGACCTCCCGTACAACCCGGAAGACTACGTGCACCGCATCGGCCGTACGGGGCGTGCTGGCGCGTCGGGAGAAGCGCTCTCGTTGTGCGCACCGGACGAGCGCAAGCAACTCGTGGAAATCGAGAAGCTGATCAAGCGCGAACTCAAGCGTGGCGAGCTGGTGATGGAGCGCCGCAGCCGTTCGCGTGACGACCGTGGCGATCGCTACGAGCGCAGCGACCGCGGTGAGCGTGCGGAACGTGGCGAGCGTGGTGATCGCGGGGAGCGCCACAGCCGTCACGATGGCCTGCGCGCTGGCCGTAGCGGTGGCAGCACGCCGCGTCGCGTGCGTCCGGAAGATGAATTCTTCTACAAGCCGTACGAGCCGTCGCCGTCGGCCGGTGAGTCGCAGCGCGACCATCGTGCATCGCATGACGCTGCTGCACCGACGACCTTCGGCGCGCCGTCGGAGAAGGCCCCTAAGCGTCAGGTCGCTGCACTGCTCGCGGGCTTCCCGCGCAAGGCACAGGACCGCTAATCCAAGGCCAGGCGCCGGGTGCGGTAGTTTCAGGCACCTTGCCGTCGTAAAAAAGCCAGCGTACACACGCTGGCTTTTTTCATTGGACTGACCCGTCCTGAAATAGGTTGTCACTTTTTCGATGCATTGAAGGAGTGGCAAATGGAGCAAGGGTTTAAGCGGACGCAGCGGGACTACAGCCTGGCTTTTAAGCTATCGGTGGTGGAGCAAGTCGAAAAGGGCGAGCTGACCTACAGGGAGGCGCAGCGGCGATACGGAATTCAGGGTCGCTCGACAGTACTGGTATGGTTACGCAAGCACGGCTTGCAGGATTGGGCCGATCCATCCGGGCGTGCTCAATCGGGTTCCACCATGTCAAAACAAGATTCAAAGCCGCTCACGCCGGAGCAGCGCATCAAGGAGTTGGAGACGCAATTGCGAGAAGCGCAGGAAAAGGCTGCGCTATTCGAGGCGGTGCTCGACGTGATGCGCAAGGACTACGGAATCACCGTAAAAAAGCCTTCGGGCAGGTCGTTGCGCAAAAGCGGATCGAAAAGCTAAGCGTTGAGCGAGCCTGCCGATACATGGGTATCAGCCGCCAGGCATATTACAAGCGCATCCAAAGTGAGGTGCGTCGCTGCTCACAGGCCGAGGCCGTGACAGCGCTGGTGCGCGATGTCCGGTTGCGTCAGCCCCGAATCGGGACCCGAAAATTGCACTATCTACTCGGACCAACGCTGGTCGAGCGAGGCATCAAGCTGGGGCGGGACCGAATGTTCGAGATGCTGCGCCGCGCGCGTCTGCTCGTAGTGGCCCACCGGGCGTACCACAAGACAACGCAAAGTCATCATCGCTTCCGGCGCCATCCGAATCTGCTTAAGCCGGGGCCGCAGCAGGTCGTGCCAACTGGCCCTGAACAGGTATGGGTGGCCGACATCACGTACTTACCGACGGCCGGTTCGTTTGTCTATTTGAGTCTCATCACGGACGCGTTTTCACGCAAGATTGTCGGTCATCACGTTCACGATAGCCTGCAAACTGAACAGGTCAGTCAGGCGCTCCAAAAAGCGCTGCGCAAACGCCGAAGTCGCCAACCACTGATACATCATTCTGATCGGGGCATCCAATACTGCTCGACCTACTATCAGGAGATCCACCGACGCCACGGCTTGCGCTGCTCGATGACTGACGGCTATGACTGTTATCAGAACGCGCTGGCCGAACGGGTCAACGGCATCCTTAAAGACGAGTTCCTCTTGCAGCGTCCTGTTGATCTTGAGCAGGCTGCCAAGATGGTCGAGCAATCCGTGCACATCTACAACCACGAGCGGCCACATGCTGCCCTGAAATACAAAACGCCCGATGCGGTGCATCGGGCGTTTTAACCTGAAATAACTGTCAACCTATTTCAGGACTTGACAGACGGCGATATTCGGACCGGGCAGGACAGTGGGCCGACGATGTCAGCGTGCGTGTTGCGCCTGCCACGCGCGCGTGGCCGCCGCGTAGAAGTCGGCGCGATGGGAGATGTCGGCGAGTACCGCTGGCAGCCCGAGGTGCGAGGCTGCGTCCTTGAGGGAGGCGAGGACCGCGTCGGGTGTATCGAGCGACAGCGGTGCGGCACCGTTCTGCTTGCTCAGCTTCTCGCCGTCGTCGGCCATGACGAGCGGCACGTGCAGATAGCGAGGCGTCGGTGCGCCGAGGCAGGCTTGCAGGTAGATCTGACGTGCGGTCGAGTCGAGCAAGTCGGCCCCGCGCACGATGTCCGTGATGCCCTGCAATTGATCGTCGACGACGACCGCCAACTGGTAGGCCCACTGTCCATCGGCGCGCTTGAGCACGAAATCCCCGACTTCCGTCGCCAGATCCTGCGTCTGCGATCCCATCCAGCGGTCTTCGAAGTGCATGCATGCGGCGTCGCCATCCGGCACCCGAAGGCGCCATGCGCGGGCCGTCTTCCCTTGCAGACCGTCGCGGCAGGTGCCCGGGTAAGCCAGTGTGCTGTGACGCGCATGCACGCGCGTGAGCGAGTCCGCGATTTCGCGACGGGTACATCCGCACGGATAGACGAATCCGCGTGCCGTAAGGGCCGCGAGCGCCTGCTCGTAAAGCGCATGACGACGGCTTTGCCAGACGATCGGTTCGTCCGAATGCAGGCCGAGACGCGTCAGCGTATCGAGAATGTTGTCAGCCGCACCGGGCACGCTGCGCGGTTCGTCGAGATCTTCCATGCGGACGATCCAGACGCCGCCGTGCGCGCGGGCGTCGAGCCAACTGGCCAGTGCCGTGACGAGTGAGCCGCGATGCAGCGGCCCGGTCGGGGAGGGGGCGAAGCGTCCGCGGTAGCCGCCGACGTCTGCACGGGCCGCCGACGTCGGGTCGTCGGTGGCCGGGGCGGCGGATGAGGTGGCGTCGTGCGCCGAAGCCTGCGCCACCCGGGGTCTCAGGCCGAGGTTGCCGTGACAGCCGCAGCGGCGTCAGCGGTATCAGCGGTATCAGCGGCGATGGCACCTGCCTTGTCACCCACGCACGCCGGGCACTGCTCGCCCTCGATGTAATCGGGGCTGCGCTGGTCCTCGGCCGTCACCACGGCGCGGCAGGCGAAGCACTGCTTGGTCGTTGACGGGGCGAGGTCTGGCGTGAGTGCCGTGCGGTAGTCGAACACGAAGCAGTCGCCCTGATAATGCGCGCCGCCCACATCTTCGAAGTACTTGAGAATCCCGCCGTCGAGCTGATATGTGTGCTCAAGCCCGATGTCGCGCATGTAGATGGCGGCCTTCTCGCAGCGAATGCCACCGGTGCAGAACGACACGATGGTCTTGCCCTCGAAGTCTGCGCGATGTGCCGCGATGACGTCAGGGAATTCCGAGAATTTCGTGAGACGGTAGTCGACGGCGTTGTCGAACGTGCCCACGTCCACTTCGAAGTCGTTACGCGTGTCGAGCATCACCACCGGGCGGCCTTCGTCGTCCTGTCCGGCGTCGAGCCAGCGCTTGAGCGTGGCGGGATCGACACCCGGCGCACGTCCGTCTGCCGGTTTGATGACCGGCATCTTCATGGTGATGATTTCTTTCTTCTGGCGCACCAGCATCCGGCGGAACGGCTGATCGTCCGACAGGCTTTCCTTCACTTCCAGATCGGCAAACCGGGCGTCGGCACGCAGGCCTGCGAGGAAGGCATCGATCGACTCGCGTGAACCGGCGAGGAACAGGTTGATGCCTTCCGGCGCGAGCAGGATGGTGCCTTTCAGGTCGAGCGCGTTGCAGCGCTCAAGCACGGCCGGGCGCAGGGTCGCGATGTCGTCGAGCGTGACGAACTTGTACGCAGCGATGTTGACGATAGACATGGCAACGAAATTCCGCAAAAGCGTGAAGCAATAAACCGCCATTATCGCCGATTCGGTGCAAGTTCGCGCTTGATTCAGGACAAAGCCGGGCAAATGAGGTGTGACGCAGGCTTCGCACGCGGGTGGCCGCGAGACAGCCCGGGCGCGCGGCGAAATCCGGCGACGCCGCGTTACAATACGGCCCATGTCAGAACCTCGCTTCGTCCACCTCCGTCTCCACTCCGAATACTCGATCGCCGATGGCATCGTGCGGCTCGACGACGTCGTCAAGGCCGCCGCCAAGGATGGTCAGGGCGCGCTCGCGCTCACCGACCTCGCGAACATGTTCGGAGCCATCCGTTTCTACAAGGAAGCCCGTGGCAAGGGCGTCAAGCCGATCATCGGTTGCGACGCCTGGATCACGAATCCGGCCGACCGTGACAAGCCCTCGCGTCTGTTGCTGCTCGCGCGCGACCGGGAAGGCTATCTGAACCTGTGCCAGTTGCTGTCCAAGGCCTGGCTCGGCAACCAGTACCGGGGACGCGCGGAGATCGAGCCGTCGTGGCTTCAGCCCGACGGCCTCGCCCGTGGCCTGCTGGCGCTCTCCGGCGCGCAGATGGGCGACGTGGGCGCAGCGTTGGCCGCAGGCAACCCCGATCTGGCGTTGCAATGTGCGAAACACTGGGAGAGTGTTTTCCCGGGTGCGTTCTACATCGAACTGCAACGCACTGGTCAGCAGGGCATGGAGACGTACGTCCAACAGGCGGTGCAACTGGCGGCGAAGGCCGGGCTCCCGGTCGTCGCCACGCATCCCATTCAGTTCATGACCTCCGACGATTTCACGGCGCACGAGGCGCGCGTGTGTATCTCGGAAGGTGAGATGCTGGGCAATGCCCGCCGGGTGCGTCGTTTCACGCAGGATCAAAGTTTCCGCACGCAAGACGACATGCTGGCCGCGTTCGAGGACGTGCCGTCCGCGCTGGCCAACACCGTCGAGATCGCCAAGCGCTGCAACCTGACGCTCGAACTCGGCAAGCCGAAGCTGCCGTTGTTTCCCACGCCGGACGGCATGTCGCTCGACGACTATCTCGTCCAGCTGTCCAAGGAAGGCCTGGAGACGCGTCTCGCGCAGCTGTTCCCGGACGAAGCCGAGCGCGACAAGCAGCGGCCCGAGTATTACAAGCGGCTCGATTTCGAGACCGGCACGATCATCAAGATGGGCTTCCCGGGTTACTTCCTGATCGTGGCCGACTTCATCCAGTGGGCGAAGAACAACGGCGTGCCGGTGGGCCCGGGCCGGGGTTCCGGTGCCGGTTCGCTCGTCGCCTATGCGCTGGGCATTACCGACCTCGACCCGCTCAAGTACAACCTGCTGTTCGAGCGCTTCCTGAACCCGGAACGTGTGTCGATGCCCGACTTCGACATCGACTTCTGTCAGGACGGCCGCGACCGCGTCATTCAATACGTGAAGGAAAAGTACGGCGCGGACGCCGTCTCGCAGATCGCCACCTTCGGCTCGATGGCCGCCAAGGCAGCGGTGCGCGACGTGGGCCGCGTGCTCGATCTCGGCTACAACTTCGTAGACGGTATCTCGAAGCTGATCCCGTTCAAGCCGGGCAAGCACGTCACCATCGACGACGCGCTCAAGGAAGAACCCCAACTCGCCGAACGCTTCCAGACGGAAGACGAGGTCAAGCAGCTGATCGAGCTGGCGCAGCGGGTGGAAGGGCTCACGCGTAACGTCGGCATGCACGCGGGCGGTGTGCTGATCGCCCCGGGCAAGCTCACCGATTTCTGCCCGCTCTACACGCAGGGCAGCGGCGAAGACGCCAGCGGTGTGGTGAGTCAGTACGACAAGGACGACGTGGAAGCCGTCGGTCTGGTGAAGTTCGACTTCTTGGGGCTGACCACGCTCACGATCCTGAACTGGGCCGAGCGCTACATCAAGCGCCTGCATCCGGAGATGGCGGACTGGTCGCTCGAACAGGTCTCGCTCACGGACCCGGCCGCGTTCAGCATTCTCAAGAAGGCCAACACGGTCGCCGTGTTCCAGCTGGAAAGTCGCGGCATGCAGGGCATGTTGAAGGACGCTCAGCCTGACCGCTTCGAGGACATCATCGCGCTGGTGGCGTTGTATCGTCCGGGTCCGATGGACCTGATTCCGAGCTTCTGCGCGCGTAAGCACGGTCGCGAGAAGACGGAATATCCGGATCCGCGCGTGGAGCCGGTGCTTCAGGAGACCTACGGCATCATGGTCTACCAGGAGCAGGTGATGCAGATGGCGCAGATCATCGGCGGATACTCGCTCGGTGGCGCCGACTTGCTGCGCCGCGCGATGGGTAAGAAGAAGGCCGAGGAAATGGCCGAGCACCGCGAGATTTTCGCCAAGGGTGCCGCCGAGAATGGCCTGACGCGCGAAAAGTCGGACGAAATCTTCGACTTGATGGAGAAGTTCGCGGGCTACGGCTTCAACAAGTCGCACGCCGCCGCTTATGCGCTGCTCGCCTACTACACCGCGTGGCTGAAGGCCCACCATCCCGCCGAATTCATGGCCGCCAACATGAGCTTGGCCATGGACGACACGGACAAGGTCAAGATTCTCTACGAAGATTGCCTTGCCACGGCCAACGGCTTGGGCGTGCTGCCGCCGGACGTCAACGTCTCGGCGTATCGTTTTGAACCGGCGGACTCGAAGACCGTGCGTTACGGTCTGGGCGCCATCAAAGGCAGCGGTCAGTCGGCCATCGAGGAAATTCTGCGCGCCCGTGAGGGCAAGCCGTTCACCGACCTGTTCGACTTCTGCGCGCGGATCGACCGTCGCGTGGTGAACCGTCGCACGATTGAAGCGCTGATTCGCGCGGGCGCGTTCGATTCGATCCACGACAACCGGGCGCAGTTGATGGCGTCGGTGCCGATGGCGATGGAAGCGGCCGAGCAGGCGAGTGCTGCCGCCAATCAGGTCAGCTTGTTCGATCTGGGCGACGAAAGCCTGCAAGCACCGCTGGAACTGGCCGACGAACCGGCGTGGACCGACAAGCGCAAGCTGCAGGAGGAGAAGCAGGCGCTCGGCTTCTACCTGTCGGGTCACATGTTCGACTCGTATTCGGACGAAGTGCGACGCTTCGTGCGCACGCGTATTCGCGATCTGTCCGAAGGGCGTGATCGTCTCGTTGCTGGCGTGATCTCCAGCATGCGCACCATGATGACGCAGCGCGGCAAGATGCTGATCGTGCAGCTCGACGACGGTACGGCCACGCTCGAAGTCACGATCTTCAACGAGCAGTTCGAGGCAAACAAGCACCTGTTCAAGGAAGACGAACTGCTGATCGTGCACGGCAATGCGCGACCGGACAGCTTTACGGGCGGCCTGCGTTTCACCGTCGAAAGCCTCATGGACCTCGGCCGCGCGCGTGCGCGCTTCGCCCGGGCGCTCAAGCTGTCGTTTAACGGCAACGCCGACTGGACGCGTCTTCGCGCCACGTTGCAGCCGCACTGCACGATGTACCGCGTGGCCGCCACGGCGGGCGCGGGCGGTGGTGGTGGCTTCAATGGCGGCGGTGGGTTTAACGGTGGTGGAGGTGGCGGTGGCGGAGGTTTCGGCCGACGTAACGGTAATGGCAACGGCGATGGCGACGCGGATAAGCAAAACGGCCTGCCGGTGCATATCGTCTATCGCCGCACGGACGCCGAGTGCGAGTCGCGTCTCGGCGACGAGTGGAAGGTGCAGCCTGGCGACGAATTGCTGGGCGAGCTTCGTCAGTGGCTCACCACCGACTCGGTACAAGTCGTCTATTGATGCATCGGTTCGCGCAAGGCAGCGCCGGTTGGCTGCCTTTCGCTAACCGGCGCGTTGGCGTAGCGACGCATTGCCCTATTGCGCCCATCGCGCCCATCGCGTCCATCGCCCGCCGTTCGATATCACAAGGAAATCCGGATGTTCTCCATCATCGTTCCGACCTGGAACAACCTTGCCTTGCTGCAACTGTGCGTGCGCAGCATCCGACAGAACTCGCGCTACCCGCATCAGATCATCGTGCACATCAACGACGGTTCCGACGGTTCGCTCGACTGGGTCCGGGCCGAAGGGATCGAGCATACGGCGTCGCCCAATAACATCGGGATCTGCTACGCGGTGAATCAGGCGGCGGCGCTGGCGCGCGAGAAGTACATCGTCTATCTGAACGACGACATGTATTGCTGTCCGGGTTGGGACACGACGCTGATCGAGCGCGCGGAGGCGCAACCGGACAAGGCGTTCATGCTGTCGGGCACGATGATCGAACCGGTGGATACCGGCAACCCTTGCGTGCTGGTGCAGGACTTCGGCCGTGACGTCGATACGTTCGATGAGGCGGCGCTGCTCGCGGCTGTGCCGACGTACAAGAAGCCCGACTGGTTCGGCGCGACGTGGCCGCCCACGCTCGTGCATCGCGACTGGTGGTTCCTCGTCGGTGGCTACAGCACGGAGCTGAGCCCCGGCATGAGCAGCGACAACGACTTCTCGATGAAGATGTGGGCCGCAGGCGCGCGCCGCTTCGTCGGCGTGGGTGCTAGTCTCGTCTATCACTTCCAGTGCAAGAGCACCGGCAAGGTGGTCAAGAACGACGGACGCACGCAATTCCTGCGCAAGTGGGGCATGACGCAGTCGATCTTCGATCGCCACTATCTGCGTCGCGGCACGCCGGTGCCGTCGGGCAGCGATGGCCGCCTCGCCGAGCCGGTCGATGACAGCAAACTGCGCTGGCAGTTGTTCCGCTCGCGCATCAAACGAGCGCTGGCGAAGTAAGCGTGGAATGAGTGCGGAATGAGTGCGGAATGAGAAACGGACGCCAGGGGCGTCCGTTTTGCTTTGGGGCGGTCGTCAGACTTCGCCGCGTCGAAGCAAAGCGTACTTCAGGAACGCACTGCGAGCGTTCATGCGGGCAATCGCGGCACCGGCTGCGCCGTCGAGGAAGCCACGACGTAGCACGTAGGTCCGAACGAACGCCCATCCGCCATTGATCCACGGCTTGATCGCGGAGACGCGTTTGCCGCGCAGCGACATCTCCCTGGCACCGGCGCGTGCGTATCGCTGCACCTTGTCCTCGACCTGACGGACTTCCGTGTAGCTGTAATGGAGCAGGTGGTGGGTGAGGGTGCCGATCTCGCCGTCGACGATCACGCGCTCGTGCACGAGATTGTCGGAGAAGCGTCCGGCTTCGCGGCGAAACAGTCGCAGCACGTAATCGGGATACCAGCCGCAATGCTTCACCCAGTGCCCCAGAAACTGAGACAGACGCGGCATGCGATAGCCAGCGTGGGATGCACTGCCAATCGCCGCCGCGATCTCGGCGGCCAGTTCCGGCGTGACGCGCTCGTCCGCATCGAGCGACAGCACCCACGGTTGCGTGGCGAACGACAGCGCGCGATTCTTCTGCGGCCCAAAGCCCGGCCAGTCGGGCGTGACATGGACCTCCGCTCCGGCGGCGCGTGCGATATCGACGGTGCCGTCCGTACTCGCGTTATCGACCACCACGATCTGCGAGGCGAACGCCTTCACCGATGCAATGCAGTCGGCGATGTTGTGACGCTCGTTGCGCGTGAGGATCGTGACGGTAAGCGGTAATGTGGGCATGAGCGGGCGTGGGCGGGGCGTGGGCGCGGCGTGGGCTTTAGGCGTTCAACAATTCGACGAGCGCTTCGCCGTAACGCTCGATCTTCGCTTCTCCGAGGCCGGTGATATCGACCAGTCCTTCGCGGTGACGCGGGCGGCGCTGAGCGAGTTCTCGCAGTGTACGGTCGTGAAGGATAACGTAGGCGGGGACGGCCTGCGTCTTCGCCATTTCCTGACGCCACGTGCGCAGTTTCTCGAACAATTGCTGATCGGCCGTATCCAGTTCGATGGCCTGCGACGATGCATATCCGGCAAAGCGGCTCTTCTTGCCCGCCGTGGGACGCTGGCGTCGTAGCGACACGACCGTCTCACCCTTGAGTACCGGACGCGCCGCCGCATTGAGCGTGAGCGCACCGTACTGACTGCTGTCCGGCTCGATGATGCCGTGGGCAATCAGTTGACGGAACACGGCCCGCCAGCCCTGATCGTCCATCTCGCCGCCGACCCCGAAGGTCGGCAGGCTTTCGTGGCCGAACTGACGAATCTTGTCCGTGCTACGCCCGCGCAGCAGGTCAACCAGATGGCCTGCGCCGAAGCGCTGGCCCGTACGCAGGATTGCCGACAGCGCTTTTTGCGCCGCAATCGTGCCGTCGAAAACTTCCGGGGGATTCAGGCAGACGTCGCAGTTGCCGCATGGCTCACTCGACTCGCCGAAGTACGACAGGAGCACCGTACGACGGCAGCGCGGGGCTTCGCAGTAACCGAGCAGCGCGTCGAGCTTCTGGCGTTCGATGCGCTTCTGGAGGTCCGGCGCGTTCGACTCGTCGATCCGGCTTCGGTGGACCACCACGTCGTTCAGGCCGTAGGTCATCCAGGCTTCGGCCGGTTCGCCGTCGCGCCCGGCACGTCCCGTCTCCTGATAATAGGCTTCGAGGCTCTTGGGCAAGTCCAGATGGGCAACGAAGCGCACATCCGGCTTGTCGATGCCCATGCCGAAGGCGACGGTCGCGGCCATGACCAGCCCTTCCTCGCGCAGGAAACGCTGTTGGTGCGTGCGGCGCACCTCGGCGTCCAGCCCCGCGTGATACGGCAGCGCGGGAATGCCTTGCGTTTCCAGCCACGCGGCCGTTTCTTCCACCTTCTTGCGCGACAGGCAGTAGACGATGCCTGCTTCGCCGCGATGCCGACTCAGAAAGGCCAGCAACTGCTTGCGGGGGTTGTCCCGGTCGACGATTTCGTACCGGATATTCGGCCGGTCGAAGCTGGAGACGAACAGGCGCGCGTCCGTCAGGCCGAGCCGCGTCTGTATTTCCTCGCGCGTCGCGGCGTCTGCCGTGGCCGTGAGCGCAATGCGCGGCACACGCGGATAACGCTCATGCAACGCCGAGAGCTGGATGTACTCAGGACGGAAGTCGTGTCCCCATTGCGAGACACAGTGGGCCTCGTCGATGGCGAACAACGCCAGCTGACCGCGTTCGTCGAGCCGGTCGAGCAGATTGAGGAAACGGTCGGTCAGCAGCCGTTCGGGCGCGACGTACAGCAGATCGAGCTCGCCTCGCGCGGCGCGGCGTTCGATATCGACCGCTTCATCGAAAGCGAGACTGGAATTCAGATAGGCGGCGCGGACCCCGGCTTGCAGCAGGGCGTCGACCTGATCCTGCATGAGGGCGATGAGCGGGGAGACGACGATGCCGATGCCCGGGCGCAACAGCGCGGGGATCTGGTAGCAAAGTGACTTGCCGCCGCCCGTGGGCATGAGCACGAGTGCATCGCCCCCGTCGGCCACATGGTCGACGATGGCGGCCTGATCGCCACGGAATGCGTTATAGCCGAATACGGTACGGAGAACTTCGAGTGCGCTTGCCATGCGCCGGAGTATACCGGTTCCACCCGGCGTCCGGCGTGCCAAAGACCCCGGAAATCCGGCGTTAGGGCGATTTTTGGGGCGCGGTCCGAGTCCGCTTCGGACACGTCCCGACGGGACCGGCCGGTACGTTAGAATAGCGGTTTTCCCGCTGTCCCCGACTTACATGAGCGCACCGCACAAGCCCACCGGACCGATTCTGCGACGTCTGCTGGGCTATCTCCAGCCATATTGGCACATGGGCCTGCTGGCCGTTCTCGCCATGGCGCTGGTGGCGGCCACCGAAGCGGCCATCCCGGCAGTCCTCAAGCCGGTGCTCGACAAGGGCTTCTCGGGCGGCGATCCCTGGAAGCTCTGGTATGTCCCGGCCGCCGTGATCGGCCTGGCCGTGATCCGGGGGCTGGCGCAATATTCGGCCAACTACATGCTGTCGTGGGTCTCGAACCGCGTGCTGCTCGACCTGCGCGTGAAGATGTTCGAGCGTCTGCTGCACGCCCCGGCCGCCTACTACCAGCGCGAGACGACCAGCACGCTCATCAACGCGATCGTCTACGAAGTCAATCAGGTGCTCGGCGTGCTTACCACGGTGCTGATCACGCTCGTGCGCGATTCGCTCACCGTCGTCGGCCTGCTGGGGTATCTGTTCTATCTGAACTGGCGTCTCACGCTGGTTGTGGCCGTGATTCTGCCGTTGATCGGCTGGCTGGTCGGCAAGATCAACCGCCGCCTGCGTCGTCTCAATCGTGAGCAGCAGACGCTGACCAACGCGTTGTCGTATGTGGTCGAAGAAGCGGTCGGCGGCTACAAGGTCGTGAAGATCCACAATGGCGAAGAGTACGAGAAGAACCGCTTCGACAAGATGACCAGCACGCTGCGCGGCTACGCCATGCGCGTGACGGTCTCCGGCGGTCTCGCGCAGCCGGTCACGCAGGCGCTGGCCTCGCTGGCGCTCGCCATCGTGATTACCGTCGCGATGATCGAGTCGTCGTCGGGCGAGATGACCGTGGGCGGTTTCACGGCGTTCGTCACGGCACTGCTGCTGGTTGTGTCCCCGCTCAAGCATCTGATGGACGTCAACCAGCCGCTGCAACGCGGCGTGACGGCTGCCGAGCTGATCTTCGAAGTGATGGACGTCGAAGTCGAGCCGGTCGGCGGCGAGCGCACGCTCGAACGTGCGAAGGGCCGTGTGACGTTCGATCA
Organism: Pandoraea commovens; assembly: GCF_024704525.1. Taxonomy (NCBI): domain Bacteria; kingdom Pseudomonadati; phylum Pseudomonadota; class Betaproteobacteria; order Burkholderiales; family Burkholderiaceae; genus Pandoraea; species Pandoraea commovens. The sequence continues at coordinate 4,578,497 of NZ_CP102780.1, read as the reverse complement.
GGTGAGCTTCAACTACGGCGCGAGCGAGCGCCCGACGCTCGACAGGATTTCGCTGGAGGTCGCGCCGGGCGAGATGGTGGCGTTGGTCGGTCCCTCGGGCAGCGGCAAGACGACGATGGTCAATCTGGTGCCGCGCTTCTTCGATCCGACCGGCGGACGCATTCTGCTCGACGACATTCCGCTCAACGATCTGCGTCTGGCTGACCTGCGTCGTCAGATTGCGTTCGTGAGTCAGGACGTCGTGCTGTTCAACGACACCATTGCCGCAAACGTCGCCTACGGTCAGGAAGTCGACGCCGAACGAGTGCAGGCAGCGCTGCGCGCTGCCAATCTGGCCGATGCAGTCGCCGCCATGCCTGACGGCGTGAACACGCTGGTGGGCGATAACGGCATGCGCCTGTCGGGCGGCCAGCGTCAGCGTCTGGCGATTGCCCGCGCGATCTACAAGGACGCGCCGATCCTGATTCTGGACGAAGCGACGTCGGCACTCGATTCGGAATCCGAGCGTCATGTGCAGGCGGCGCTCGAAGTGTTGATGGAAGGCCGTACCACGCTGGTGATCGCGCACCGCCTGTCGACCATCGAACGCGCCGACCGTATCGTCGTGCTCGAACATGGCCGCATAGCGGAGCAGGGATCTCACCAGGCACTCGTGGCGCATAATGGCCTCTACGCCCATTTGCACCGCATTCAGTACGCACAGCAGCAGGAAGCGTGACATCCGGGGCGCCCGCCGATGCCGTGTGCACTGCGGGGGGCGCAACGTCATGCCCCAAACCACATACCCCAGCATTTGAGGATTTGAGGAGACTATGATGAGCCAGCCGCCGATCAGTCGTTTTCCCGTGCCGGACCTCGCCGCGTTGCCGGACGATATTCGTGCGCGCATCGTCGCGGTCCATGAAAAGGCTGGCTTCATCCCCAACGTCTTCCTCACGCTCGCGCACCGTCCGGACGAATTTCGCGCATTTTTCGCATATCACGACGCCTTGATGCTCAAGGATGGCAATCTGAGCCAGGGTGAGCGCGAGATGATCGTGGTCGCAACCAGTGCGGTGAATCAATGTCTGTATTGTGTGGTCGCGCATGGTGCGCTGGTGCGCATCTACGAAAAGCAGCCGTTGCTCGCCGATCAGGTGGCCGTCAACTATCTGAAGGCGGACCTGACCGAACGGCAAAAGGCGATTCTGGCGTACGCGATGAAGGTCTGCGAACGCTCGCATGAAGTGAGCGACGAAGACTACGCCACGCTGCGTCGCCACGGGCTGAACGACGAGGATATCTGGGACATTGCGTCCATTACGGCGTTCTTCGGTATGTCCAACCGAATCGCCAATGCCATTTCGATGCGGCCCAACGACGAATTCTTCTTGATGGGGCGCGTGCCTCGCACCCGTTAAACCTACTTCTCACAAAACTTCGATACCTATGATCTTCGTGACTGGCGGCGCCGGATTCATCGGCGCAAACTTCGTTCTCGACTGGCTCGCGCAACACGATGAACCGGTCGTGACGATCGACAAGCTCACCTACGCAGGCAATCTGGCGAATCTGGCAAGTCTTGAGCGCGACCCCCGTCACCATTTCGCGCAAGTCGACATCTGCGATCGCGCAGCGCTCGACAAGCTGTACGCCGAACACCGTCCGCGTGCCGTGCTGCATTTCGCGGCGGAAAGCCACGTCGACCGTTCCATTCATGGTCCGGGCGAGTTCGTGCAGACGAACATCGTCGGCACCTTCACGATGCTCGAAGCCGCTCGCGCCTATTGGGGTTCGCTCGAAGGCGAAGCGCGCGATAACTTCCGATTCGTGCATGTATCGACGGATGAGGTCTACGGTTCGCTGAGCCCGACGGATCCGGCCTTCACCGAGACCACGCCCTACGCCCCGAACAGCCCGTATTCGGCCTCGAAGGCAGGCTCCGACCATCTGGTGCGCGCTTATCACCACACGTACGGTCTGCCGGTCCTCACGACCAACTGCTCGAACAACTACGGTCCCTACCAGTTCCCCGAGAAGCTGATTCCGCTGGTGATCGCCAATGCGCTCGCCGGCAAACCGTTGCCGATCTATGGCGACGGCAGCAACGTGCGCGACTGGCTGTACGTTGGCGACCATTGCTCGGCCATTCGCGAAGTGCTTGCCAAGGGTGTGCTGGGCGAGGTCTACAACGTGGGCGGCTGGAACGAGCAGAACAACCTGTCGGTCGTGAAGCATCTGTGCACATTGCTCGACGAGTTGTCGCCGCGCGCCGACGGTAAGTCGTACCTCGATCAGATCACGTTCGTGACGGATCGCCCGGGACATGATCGTCGTTACGCTATCGATGCCCGCAAGCTTGAGCGCGAACTGGGCTGGCGTCCGGCGGAAACGTTCGAGACCGGCATGCGCAAGACGGTGCAGTGGTATCTGGCCAACGGCGAGTGGGTGCGTCAGGTGCAGTCAGGCGAGTACCAGCGCTGGATCGAAACGCATTATCAGAAGAACGACTGAGGCAACGTATGAGTATCAAACGTAAGGGCATCATCTTGGCTGGCGGGTCCGGCACGCGCTTGTATCCGGCGACGCTGGCCGTCTCGAAGCAACTGCTTCCGGTCTACGACAAGCCGATGATCTATTACCCGCTGACCACGCTGATGCTGGCGGGGATCCGGGACGTGCTGATCATTTCGACCCCGCAGGACACGCCGCGTTTCGAGCAATTGCTGGGCGACGGCAGCCAGTGGGGCCTGAATCTCCAGTATGCGGTTCAGCCCTCGCCGGACGGTCTGGCTCAGGCCTTCCTGATCGGTGCCGACTTCATCGGCAACGATCCGTGCGCGCTCGTGCTCGGTGACAACCTGTTCTACGGACACGATTTCGCTGCGCTGCTTTCGGCCGCCAACGCGCAAACGGACGGCGCATCGGTGTTTGCCTATCCGGTGCACGATCCCGAACGCTACGGTGTGGTCACGTTCGACGAACACGGCAAGGCGATCGAACTCGTCGAGAAGCCGACGGAGCCGAAGTCGCGCTACGCCGTGACCGGGCTGTACTTCTGCGACAACGACGTCGTCGACATCGCACGCTCGATCAAGCCGTCGGCACGAGGCGAGCTGGAAATTACCGACGTCAATAACGAATACCTGAAGCGCGGAAAGCTGAACGTGCAGATCATGGGACGCGGCTACGCCTGGCTCGACACGGGGACTCACGAGTCGATGCTCGAAGCGAGCACGTTCATTCAAACGATCGAATCGCGTCAGGGGCTCAAGGTGGCCTGTCCGGAAGAGATCGCGTACCGCAGGGGCTGGATCGATGCGGCGGCCATCGAAAAGCTGGCGCAACCGCTGGCGAAGACGGGTTACGGCCAGTATCTCCTCTCCATGCTGCGTGAGCGCGTGTTCTAAGGTCGGCGCTTTTCCGTCTCAGTTCTCTGTCTCAGATTCTTACCGGTACCTCAATATGCAAGTGATTCCCACCGCCATTCCGGCCGTTCGCGTAATCGAACCCAAGGTGTTCGGCGACTCGCGCGGTCATTTCTTCGAAAGCTTCAACCAGCGTAATTTCAACGACGGTCTTGGCGAGACGCTCACGTTCGTGCAGGACAATCAGTCGCGCTCGGCGCGCGGCGTGTTGCGTGGTCTGCACTATCAGGTCAAGCAGCCGCAAGGCAAGCTGGTCCGCGTGCTGCAAGGCGAGATCTATGACGTGGCCGTCGATATTCGCGAAGGATCGCCGACGTTCGGCAAGTGGGTCGCCGAAGTGCTGAGCGCTGAGAACAAGCGGCAACTGTGGATTCCGGCGGGCTTCGCCCACGGGTTTGTGGTGACGTCGGAGACGGCCGAGGTGCTGTACAAGACCACGGACTACTGGGCGCCGCAGTTCGAGCGCTGCATCCGCTGGGACGATCCGACACTGGCGATTCCCTGGCCGCTCGACGGCATCACGCCGATCGTCTCGGACAAGGATAAGCAGGGCATGCTGTTCGCCGACTACACTCACGAAGACTGAGTTTCGCCCGTGACCCTGAGCACTCGCACGAACCGCAATCCCAGCGGGGCGAAGCGGGCGGTCAGGGCATCGGCGACGGTCTGCGACGGCCCTTCGATGCCACCGTCGCCCGCCGCCAAACGGTTCGAACCGTTCGAACCGTTCAGCCCTTCGACGATCACATCGGCTTCCAGCCCGTTGTTCAGATAGTGCAGCTTGACGTCGTGCAGGGCCAGCGCATTGGCCCGGCACAGCAGTTCGGCCGCACCGACCACCACGGCGCGTGCCGGCCACTGTTGCAGCGCGGTACCCTTGGTGTCGCTTTCCGGGTCGACGTGCACCAGCACGTCGAGGATCTGCGGTTCGTTCATGACTGCGGCCCGAGCCTGTTCGGCGAGGTAGTGCCCCTCCGAGACCGACAGGCGTGCGTCCACGAGAATGTGGACGTCGACGACGATCTCATCGCCCATTCGTCGCGTACGCAGCATGTCGATGCCGCGCACGCCCGGTGTGTCGAGCAGACGCTGGCGAATCGTGACGGTGGTGTCGTCGTCCACGCCGCGATCGATCAGGTCCTGCAAGGCGTTCCAGCCGAATTTCCACCCGGTGCGTCCGATCATCAGCCCGACGAGCGCGGCCGCGAGCGGATCGAGAATGCGGTAGCCCGCGAGGTTGCCGAGAATCCCGCACGCCACCACGAGCGACGAGAGGGCGTCCGAACGTGCATGCCACGCGTTGGCGACGAGCATCGCCGAGCGCACCCGTTGTGCCGCGCGCAGCATGTAGCGGAAGAGTCCTTCCTTGCTGACGAGCACCACGACCGCCACGACCAGCGCGATGGTATGCACCTCGGGAATGTCCTCGGGGTGCAGCAGACGCTCCACGCCACGCCACAACATCCCCGCACCCACTACGAGCAGGATCACGCCCAGAAATAGCGACGCGGCGTTTTCGTAACGGTTGTGCCCGTAAGGGTGATCGGCGTCCGGTGCCCGGGCGCTGCCGCGTGCGGCGGCGAGCACCACAAAGTCGGAGACGATGTCGGAGAGGGAGTGGATGCCGTCGGCGATCAGCGCCTGCGAGCGCGCGAATATCCCGATGACGATCTGGGCGGTCGTCAGCACGACATTGACCCAGATGCTGACCCAGGTCGAATGGCGAGCGACGGCATGTTTGTCGAGCGCCTCGCTCGATGCCGCAAGGTTGTCGTAGTTCGAGTAGGGCATGGCCGGGGCGTGCTTTCGCGCACGACGAAATCGGATCGATTGCGTATTGTATGGCGGATGCCCCGGTTTTTTGCAATGGCGGTTACATCAGAATAATGTCGTACTGCTCCTGATGGAACGACGATTCGACCTGAAGCGAGATCGGCTTACCGATGAAGTCGATCAACATCGCGAGGTGCTGCGACTCTTCTTCGAGGAACAGATCGACGACTTCCTGCGAGGCGATCAGGCGGAACTCGCGCGGGTTGAACTGACGCGATTCGCGCAAAATCTCGCGCAGGATGTCGTAGCACAGCGTGCGCGGCGTCTTGACCTGTCCCTTGCCCTGACACACGGCACACGGCTCGCATAGCACGTGCGCAAGCGATTCGCGCGTGCGCTTGCGCGTCATCTCCACCAGCCCCAACTGCGAGAAGCCGTTCACCGTGATGCGCGTGCGGTCGCGTGCAAGCGCCTTCTTCAACTCCGAGAGTACGGAGTCGCGATGGTCGGCGCTTTCCATGTCGATGAAGTCGATGATGATGATCCCGCCCAGATTACGCAGCCGCAACTGGCGCGCAATCATCAGCGCCGCTTCCAGGTTGGTCTTGAAGATCGTGTCGTCGAAGTTGCGCGCACCGACGTAGCCGCCGGTGTTCACGTCGATGGTCGTCATCGCTTCGGTCTGGTCGATCATCAGATAGCCGCCGGACTTCAGATCGACACGACGCGACAACGCGCGCTCGATTTCCGTCTCGACGTTGTACAGATCGAACAGCGGACGCTCGCCCGTGTAGTGCGTGAGCTTGCCGAGCACGGCAGGCGTGTAAGTCGCCGCAAACTCGGCCAGCTTCTGATACGTCTCGCGCGAGTCGACGAGGATCTTGCCCGTCTCTTCATGCACGAAGTCGCGCAGCACGCGCTGGGCCAGATTCAGATCCTGATACAGCAGGGCAGGGGCGGGCACACGCGTGCTTTGCTCGCCAATCGTCTGCCATGACTTGCGCAGATAGGCGACGTCGTTGGCGAGTTCGGCGTCCGCTGCATCTTCCGCAATAGTGCGCACGATGAAGCCACCTTTCTCGTCGGCCGGCACGAGCGCCTGAATCTTGCTACGCAGCGCCTCGCGCTCGGCTTCGCTCTCGATGCGCTGCGAGATACCGATATGCGGCTCCTGCGGCAGATAGACGAGCGTGCGTCCGGCAATGCTGATTTGCGTCGACAGACGCGCACCCTTCGTGCCGATCGGGTCCTTGATGACCTGCACCATCAGCGTCTGCCCTTCGAAAACCGTCTTCTCGATGGGCGGCTGCGGATGCGGCACGGACGTGTCGTTATTGGTGCGCGGATGCCAGATATCGGCCACATGCAGGAACGCCGCGCGCTCCAGCCCGACATCGATGAAGGCCGATTGCATGCCCGGGAGCACGCGCACGACGCGGCCCAGATAGATGTTGCCGACCAGACCGCGCGAGAGCGTGCGCTCGATGTGCAGTTCCTGCACGGCGCCGAGCTGCATAAGCGCCACACGGGTTTCCTGTGGCGTGATATTGACCAGAATGTCTTCGTTCATAAATTGTCGACCAGACTCGAAATGCGCGGGGCCAAATAGCGTTAGAAGTCGACGCCCGCCTGGCGCAGCAGCGCGGCGGTTTCGCAAAGCGGCAGTCCCATGATGCCGGAGTAGCTGCCGTCGATACGCATCACAAACTCGGCAGCCTTCCCCTGAATACCATAAGCGCCCGCCTTGCCTTTCGGTTCTCCCGAGGCGACGTAGCGCTCGATCTCCTCGCGGCGCAACGGCCGGAACCACACGTGCGAGATGTTGACCGCCTGATGGACCTGTCCGTCGGCACAGACCGCTACGGCGGTGAGCACGCGATGACGGGTGCCCGACAGACGGGCGAGTACGGCGCAGGCGTCGGCGTCGTCGAACGGCTTGCCGAGGATGGTGCCGTCGAGACAGACGGTCGTGTCGGCCGTCAGGATCGGCGCGCCGGGCAGTCCGGCACGCGCCAGACGGGCCATCGCCGCTTCGGCCTTGGCGCGCGTGACGCGCTGCACGTAGTCGTCGGGCGGCTCCCCAGGCAGCACGGCTTCGAGTGCTTCGGCGTCCTCGTCGGCATGGGGCAGCAGCAACTCGAAACGAACGCCGAGCTGTTGCAGCAGTTCCTGACGGCGGGGGCTTTGCGAAGCGAGATAGATGTACGGCATGGCGGCTTGGCTTGAATTCGTCCAGCCCGGCACACGGCTTTGCAGAAATTTGCAGCGCGCGCACCGGGCCGCTGGATGGGCTGGGCGAGGGGAACGCCCTATTATGCCGCCTTGCGACCCCGCCCGCCACCATGCGGCGGCGGCAGGCGGGTGCCGTTTTTCAAGGGAATTGCGTGCGATAGGGGGCTTTCAGGGACGGTAGAGGCCGTGGAGCCAAAGCGCCGAACAGGCCGAACAGGCCGAAAGGGCCGTGCAGGGCGGGGAACGTCCACGACGTCCCCCTCTACCGCTCAGAGGTCGGCCAGGAAGTCCGCGCCGATCAGGTCGATGCGGTCGGTGCAGATGGCGTCCACGCCCCACGCGGCCAGTTCACGGGCACGTGCCGGCTCGTTGACCGTGTAGACGAGCATATGCAGCCCAGCGGCTTTGATCTCGGCGACCTGCGGGCCGTCGAGATGCTTGTGGCTCGCATGCAGCGTGACGGTGCCCAACTTACGGGCATCGTCGCGCCAGTGCGCCGGTACGGCCTCGTACAGCATGCCGCGCGGCAGTTCCGGCACGGCAGCGGCCGCCGCTTCGAGCGCCTCATAGGAGAACGAGGAAAGCAGCGGCGGCTGGGCCTGACCGGCCCACAGCGCCTTGACGGCTTGCGCCACCAACGTGCCAGTCTCGGCTTCACGCCCCGGGCATGGCTTGATCTCGACGTTCGCCGCGAGTCCCAGCGCCTGACAACGCTCCGCCACCTGCGCCAGCGTCGGCATCGTCTGGCCTGCAAAGCGGCCGTCCGCGCCAAACCAACTGCCAGCGTCGAGCTTTTCGATCTCGGCGTAGGTCATTTGCGCTGCAGCGCCGTGACCGTTGCTGGTGCGATCGACGGTGTCGTCGTGCAGCAGGAAGACGACGTTATCCGCCGAGAGCTTGGCGTCGAACTCGACCATGCGCAGGCCGAGCGAGGCACCCATCTCGAAGGCGGCGAGCGTGTTCTCCGGCGCGAGCTTGCCGCCACCGCGATGCGAGACGATGCGCGGATACGGCCAGTCGCGCCACAAATGGCCGGTTGCCGGGTCTGAGGTCGTGCCGCTCACGCTTCCACCCGCTTGCCCGTCGAAGGATCGAACAGGTGCAGCGCCTTGGCGGAAATCGCCAGCGGCATGACGGAACCCGCCGCCGGACGCAACTCGTGCGGCAGACGCACCGTCAAGTTTTGCTCGCCCCAGCGGCCGTGCAGCAGATTGTCCGCGCCGAGCAGTTCGAGCTGATCGACGGTGATGCTGGTTTGTGCGGCGAACGCGCCCAGCCCGTTCTGCTGTTCGGCAGGCACCAGATGTTCCGGACGCACGCCAAGCACCAGTTCGCGCCCTGCGTGGGCCATGCTCGTCGGCGGCAGGCGCAGCGCCGGACCACCGTCGACTTCGAACGTACGGCCTTCCGCATCGACCCGGCCCTTGAGCAGGTTCATTGCGGGCGAGCCCATGAAGCTCGCCACGAACAGCGACGCCGGACGCTCGTAGACGTCCGTCGGCGTGCCGATCTGCTCGGCGTAGCCCTTGTTCATGACGATCACGCGATCGGCGAGCGTCATGGCTTCGACCTGATCGTGCGTGACGTACAGGCTCGTCGTTTTCAGACGCTTGTGCAGACGCTGAATTTCCAGACGCATCTGCACGCGCAGCTTGGCGTCGAGGTTCGAGAGCGGTTCGTCGAACAGGAACACGGCCGGTTCGCGCACGATGGCACGGCCCATAGCCACGCGCTGACGCTGACCGCCCGACAGTTCACGGGGCTTGCGCGCGAGCAGGGGTTCGAGTTCCAGAATGCGCGCCGCCGCGAGCACGCGCTCTTCGATGGCCTTCTTGTCGATGCCGCGAATCTTCAGGCCGTACGACATGTTCTGACGCACGTCCATGTGCGGATACAGCGCATAGTTCTGGAACACCATCGCAATGTTGCGATCCTTCGGCTCTAGCTGATTGACGACCTGCGAGCCGATCAGAATGCTGCCTTCGCTCACCGATTCGAGGCCGGCGACCATGCGCAGCAGCGTCGACTTGCCACAGCCCGACGGGCCGACGATGACCACGAACTCGCCGTCTTCGATGTCGATGTCGACACCGTGCAGCACGTAGTTGCTCTGGTCGTAGGTTTTCTTGACGCTATGGAGTTTGAGATTTGCCATGATTACTTATCCGAATCGACCAGACCGCGCACGAACCAGCGTTGCATCAGCAGCACCACCGCGAGCGGCGGCAGCATGGCGAGCAACGTAGCGCTCATGACGAGTTGCCATTGGGTAGCGGTGTCGCCGCTACCGATCATGCTCTTGATACCCACGACCGCCGTGGTCATCTCCGGTGCGTTGGTCACCAGAATCGGCCACAGGTACTGATTCCAGCCATAGATGAAGGTGATGACGAACAGCGCCGCGATGTTCGTCTTCGACAGCGGCAGCACCACGTCGAAGAAGAAGCGCATCGGCCCTGCGCCGTCGATGCGCGCGGCTTCGACGAGTTCGTCCGGCAGCGTCATGAAGAACTGACGGAACAGGAAAGTGGCCGTGGCCGAGGCGATCAGCGGGATCGTCAGACCGGCGTAGCTGTTGATGAGCCCGAGGCTCGAAATCACCTGCACCGTTGGGAAAATCCGCACTTCGACCGGCAGCATCAGCGTGACGAAGATGAGCCAGAAGAACAGATTTCGCAGCGGGAAGCGGAAATACACGATGGCGAAGGCCGACAGGATCGACACCGAAATCTTGCCGATCGTGACGACCAGTGCCATGAACAGACTGTTGCCGAGCATCAGTCCGAAGGGCATGGCAGCGTTGCCGGTGCCCGCACTCCACACCGTCGAGAAGTTCTCGAGCAGGTGCGTGCTCGGAATGAGCGACAGGGGAACGTTGAAGACTTCGCTCTCGTTCATGGTGGCGGCGACGAACGCCACGTAGAGCGGGAAGACCACCAGCAGCACGCCGATTATCAGCATGACGTGGCAGAAGATATCCAGGCCGCGACGGTTCTCGATCATGCGTATTGCACCTTGCGTTCGATGAAGCGGAACTGCACGACCGTGAGCACGATGACGATGACCATCAGCACCACCGACTGGGCAGCCGAGCTGCCGAGGTCGAGCCCCTTGAAGCCTTCCGAGTAGATCTTGTAGATCAGCGTCATGGTCGACTGACCCGGACCGCCGCCCGTGGCCGCATCGATCACCGGGAAGGTGTCGAAGAACGAGTACACGAGGTTGACCACGAGCAGGAAGAACGTCGTCGGCGAAATCAGCGGCAGCACCAGCCCGAAGAAGCGTCGGATCGGGCCTGCACCGTCAATCGCGGCGGCTTCCACGAGCGAGCGCGGAATCGCCTGTAACCCGGCGTAGAAGAACAGGAAGTTGTAGCTGACCTGTTTCCAGATCGAGGCGAGCACGACGAGGAACATCGCCTGACCACCGTTGAGCGCGTGGTTCCACTCGATGCCGACCTTCGCCAGGCCGTAGGTGACCAGACCGATACTCGGGTTGAAGAGGAACGCCCACAGCACGGCGGCAATGGCCGGTGCCACGGCGTACGGCCAGATCAGCAGCGTCTGGTACAGGCGCTTGCCGCGCGTGACCCGGTCGGCCATCGCCGCGAGCAACAGCGAGATGACCAGTCCGCAGACGGTGACCAGCCCACTGAAAATCATCGTTGTCTTGAACGACGCGAGATAGAGCGGATCGCCCCACAGCGAGGTGAAGTTGTCGAGCCCGACGAACTCACTCGACAGGCCGAAGGCGTCTTGCGTCGACGTCGATTGCCACAGGGCCTCGCCCGCAGGCCAGAGGAAGAACAGGGCGGTGATGATGAGCTGCGGCGCGACAAGCGCGTAGGGCAGCCAGCCGGTGCCGAAGCGGGGACGTTCTCTGGAGGTATGCGCCATAACGTAGTGACCGAAAAAAACCAAACCGGCCCGCGTATCACGCGAGCCGGGGTGGCGTCATTGTAACGTCACGATTCACGCCGCAAATGCAGGAAAAGCCCCGGCATTGCGTGCGTTATCGCGCGTTCATCGAACGTTGAGCGCGACTTAGCTACCTTGTTTCGCGAAGCGAGCCAGAAGGTCGTTGCCACGTTCCACTGCCTTGTCGAGCGCGGCTTTAGGCGTTTGCTTGCCGCTCCACACGCCTTCGAGTTCCTCGTCGACCACCGTACGGATCTGCGGCATGTTGCCCAAACGCAGACCGCGCGTGTACGGCAGCGGGTCCTTGTTGAGCATCTGCTTGATGGCCGTGTCGGCACCGGGGTTCTTCGCGTAGAAGCCTTGCTTCTCGGTCAGCTCGTAAGCCGCCTTGGTGACCGGCAGGTAGCCGGTGTCCTGGTGCCACTTGGCGGCCACGGCCGGCGAAGCGAGGTAGTTCAGGAACTTGGCCACGCCCTTGTACTCGGTGGCCGACTTGCCGGCGAGCACCCACAGGCTGGCGCCACCGATGATGGCGTTTTGCGGAGCGCCCTTCACGTCGGCGTCGTACGGCATCATGCCCACGCCGTAGCTGAATTTGGCGTACTTGCCGATGTTGGCGAGCGCGCCCGACGTCGTCATGGCGATACCGCAGTCGCCGCTGTAGAACTTCGAGGTCACTTCATCCTTGCGGCCCACATACGTGAACGTGCCTTCCTTGGCCATGTCGGCCAGGAACTGGATGTGCTTGATCTGTTGCGGACCGTTGAATTCGAGCTTGGCGTCGAGACCGCCGAAGCCATTGTCCTTCGTGGCGTACGGCAGGGCGTGCCAGGCGCTGTAGTTCTCGAGCTGCGTCCAGCCTTGCCAGCCCATCGTGAAGCCGCACGACATGCCCGAAGCCTTCAGCTTCTCGGCGTCGGCCTTCACGTCGGCCCACGTCTTCGGCGCCTTGTTCGGATCGAGGCCAGCCTTCTTGAAGGCGTCCTTGTTGTAGTACAGCACCGGCGTCGAGCTGTTGAACGGCATCGAAATCAGGTGATTGGTCTTGCTGTCGGCGTAGTAACCGGCGATGGCGGGCACGAAGGCCTTTTCGTCGAACGGCTCACCGGCGTCCTTCATCACTTGCCACACGGGCTTCACGGCCTTCTTGGCGCCGATCATCGTGGCGGTGCCCACTTCGTACACCTGAAGAATGGCCGGTGCATTGCCAGCGCGGAAGGCGGCGATCCCTGCGGCCAGCCCCTGCTCGTAGTTGCCCTTGTAGATCGGGACAATCTTGTAGTCGCTTTGCGATGCGTTGAAGTCGGCAGCGATCTGGTTGACGCGATCGCCAAGGGCCGATTCCATCGAATGCCAGAATTGGATTTCCGTGGCGGCCAGGGCCGACGTGCTCATGCCGAGTGCCAGGGCGGCGCCAACGCCAGCGAGGGCGAACGTGCGCAGGGAAGGTTGCTTCATGCCAATCTCCGGGGGTTCACGAGAAGTCAAGGGTCTGATTGTGTGAGTGGACCCTACTTGTTCGCGGTGCGAACTGTAGCGCCGCGTAGACTAACACGTCACCGTGTTATTTCCATTCGCACTGCACAATGCGTGTTGCACGCGAGTGCAACGGGGGGATTGACACGCCGCGAAGTGCCACGTCCAGCAAGGCCCGGCGTGGTGTCGAGGGTCCGGCACAACGTTGCATTGCACCGCAAAACGCGTTTATGACTTATGGATGACTTATTTTTTTGTCACACAAGGACGGCGGATATCACGTCAGGTGACGTGCCGTCCCGTCGACAGAATGCCGTCAGACCCGATGATAGGGGTGATTGGCGTTGATGCTCCACGCGCGGTAGAGCTGTTCGGCGAGCAGCACGCGCACCATGCCGTGTGGCAGGGTGAGGCTGGACAGGCGGATGAGGGTGTCGGCGCGCGACTTGAGGGCTGGGTCGAGCCCGTCGGCGCCGCCGATCACGAAGGCCACGTCGCGTCCGTCCTGTTGCCAGACGGTGAGCGACTGGGCCAGACGCATGGTGGTGAGATCCTGCCCGCGTTCGTCCAGACAGACGAGACGACAGCCGCGCGGCAGCGCCGCGTCGATGCGTTGCGCTTCGGCGGCCATGACCGTCTCGGCGGTGCGGGAGTTGGAGCGCTGCTCCGGCTTGATTTCCTTGAGTTCGATGCGCAGCTCGGGCGGCATGCGCTTGGCGTACTCGGCGAAGGCGGTCTCGATCCAGCCGGGCATCTTGTGCCCGACTGCGAGAATGAACAGACGCATGTCGGCAGTGTCGCTTGCGGCGTCTTACTTGCTGGTCTTGCGACGGGCCGGTGCCGGGGCAGCGGGCGCGTCTTCCTCGTCTTCGTCTTCCGCGCTGGCCTTCGCACCGGCCTTGGTGCCGGCGGCCTTCAGGCGGACGGGCTTCTCGCCCCAGATTTCTTCGAGGTTGTAGTACTGGCGCAGGGCCGGTTGCATGATGTGGACGATGGCGTCGCCCGTGTCGACCAGCACCCATTCGCCCACGTCTTCGCCTTCCATGCTGACGATGTCGCCGCCGGCGGCCTTGACCTTGTCGCGCACGCTCGCGGCCAGTGCCTTGGTCTGGCGGTTGGACGTGCCGCTCGCGATGATCACGCGCTCGAACAGGGCGGTGAGGTGTTCGGTGTTGAACACCTTGATGTCCTGGGCCTTGACGTCTTCGAGGGCGTCGACGATCAGGCGCTGAAGTTTACGAATATCCATAGTGCGTCTATTTGGTGAAACAGGGGTGCGAGATAGCGGCCCGGCAATTGCCGTGGGGCCGTCAGGCGCGGTACAGGTGTTGCGTGCGGATGTACTGCCACACGGGTTCGGGCAGGTTTGCCGGGGGTGTGACAGTGTCTCGCGCGTGCGCCAGCATGGCGCGCAACTCGGTGGCGGAGATGTCGACGGCCAGTGAGTCGTCGATCAGGATGCCGCCGCATGGCGTGGATTGTACCCCGAGCGCGGACTTTTCCCGCTCCCCGAAGACCTGACGCAGTTCCGGGGATGCTGTTTCGCGACTGAAACCGGGCCGCGCCGCCGCACAGACGTGGGCGTAATCGAACAGTTCGCGCCAGGCGTGCCAGGTGTCGAGCCGCACCAGTTGGTCCGAGCCGATGAGCAGCGAGAGCGACGCGTCGGGCCCGGCGTCCTGTCGCATGTCCCGCAGGGTATCGACGGTGTAGCTCGGCCCGGCGCGCTCGATCTCGCGCGTGCTGACGATCACCTGCGTCGACGCATGGGTGACGGCCAGCTCGGCCGCCAGCCCCTGTGCGGCGAGCCGGGTCATGGCCAGCCGGTGCTCGGCGGCCGTGCTGCCTTGCTTCTGCGGCTGTTGGCCTGCGGGCATCAGCACCAGTTCGTCCAGCGCCAGCGTGTGCGCGAACAGTGCGCCGAGCGCGAGATGCCCGGTGTGGATCGGATCGAACGTGCCGCCGAGCACGCCGATACGCTTGCGCGTTGGGTGGGGCGGAGTGGCCGGGACGCCTTGCGTTGCAGGAGAGGTGACGGTCATGCGTGCAGCGCCTTTACACCCACTCGCGGCGCACGAGGAAGTCGGTGTAGAGCTTTTCTTCGGGCGTGCCCGGCTCCGGCTTCCAGTCGTAGTGCCATTTCACGATCGGGGGCATCGACATCAGAATCGACTCGGTACGCCCGCCCGATTGCAAGCCGAAGTGCGTGCCACGGTCCCACACCAGATTGAATTCGACGTAGCGGCCACGGCGATGCGCCTGAAAATCGCGTTCGCGTTCGCCGTACGGCATGCCGCGACGGCGTTCGATGATAGGCACGTACGCGTCGAGGAACGCATCGCCCACGCTTTGCATGACGGCAAAGCCCGTGTCGAAGCCACCGCCGGAGAAGTCGTCGAAGAAGATGCCGCCGATGCCGCGCGGCTCCTGGCGATGCTTCAGATAGAAGTACTCATCGCACCACGTCTTGAAGCGCGGATACCACGTGGTGTCGAACGGATCGAGCGCGTTCTTGCACGTCTGATGGAAGTGTTGGCAGTCTTCTTCGTGGGCGTAGTACGGCGTGAGATCCATGCCGCCGCCGAACCAGAACGCGGGCAACTCGCCGGGCGCGGTGGCAATCAGAATGCGCACGTTGAAGTGCACCGTGGGGCAATACGGATTGCGAGGATGCAGGACCAGCGAGACACCGAGCGCCTCGAAGCCGCGTCCGGCCAGCTCAGGCCGCGAGGCGCTGGCCGACGCGGGCAGCTTGTCGCCGATCACATGAGAGAAGTTGACGCCGCCGCGCTCGAAGAAGTCACCATCGTCGAGCACGCGGGTGCGCCCGTCGCCACGCAGCGCGCCATCGGCGGGACGCTGCCAGTCGTCGACGAAGAAGCGTTTGCCGTCCAGGCGCTCCAGCGTCTCGACAATGCGGTCCTGAAGCCCGAGAAGATACGTGCGTACCGCGCCCGTGTCCGGCGCCGGTGCGGTGTCTTGCGCTGTCATTCTGTGACGTCCCTTGCGTGGTCTGTGTATGCAAATTGCGGTTTTATCCGCGATTGTACCGGCACGAGGGCAGACGCGGGCGGGCGGCACCGCGTGCCGGTGCCGCCCGAATGACCTGAATCAAAGGACGATGCGCCGGCGTTTCAGGGCGCTGGTGCGTTCGGAAGTGTCCCGGCGGGGGCCGTGCCCCCCGCGCCCGGCACGATCGGCGGCACGGCGCTGGTGCCGCTGGCCGCCGGTCCCGATATGCCCGGCGGGGGCATGAGGATCTGCCGCGTGGCGGGTACCGGCCAGTGAGCTGTGCCGCCGACTTCGGCAATCGCCTTGTTGGTGTCGAAGTAGACCTGCCAGTAGTCGCGGTTGTGGCAGTAAGGCCGCACCGCGAGCACCGGCCCGGACGGGTTGAACTCGAGAATCTCGACGTCCACGCCCGGCTTCTCGACCACGTTGGGAATCTGCGCCACGCGTGCCTTCAGGCGCGCCACGGCGTCTTGCAGGTCAACCGTATGCGCGAGCTGTGCCGTGAGGTCTACGCGTCGGAAGGCGTTGGCGTCGTACACGGTAATGTTGTCGCCGAATACCTTCGTGTTGCCGACGTACACGCGCAGGTTGTCCGGCGTCGTGAGCGTGGTGACGAACAGGCCGATCTCGTCGACCACGCCCGTCACGCCGCCTGCGCTGATCATGTCGCCCGACTTGAACGGACGCAGCACGATGAGGAAGATGCCCGACGCAAAATTCGACAGCAGTCCGGACCAGGCGGCCCCGATGGCGATACCGGCGGCGGCGAGCAGGGCAGCGAACGACGTCGTTTCAATGCCGCAGACACTCAGAATGGAAAGGATCAGCGCGATACGCAAGGCAATGCGCATCGTCGATTCGGTATAGCGAACGAGGGTGGGATCGATGTGGCGGCGATTCATCGCGCTGCGAACGAGCCGCGCCAGCAGATTGATGACGATGCCACCGATGATCCAGATGACGACGGCCATCACGATTTTCAGGCCGAACGGCACCAGATAATCGTTGACCAGCTTATCGAGGTCGAACATGTAAGTCTCCGTCGAGCGAGGGTCTGTCGGGAAAACTGCATGAATGCCGCCGGGGCTGGCCGGCCGCGCGCTCTCGGGGTAAACCTTCGATGTCACGCGACGCCAGCGTGCCAATTTGGCCTGCGCTTGTCAATCGCGGGGCAATGAAGATGTGAGGCGGCCCATTTCGGGGGCGCAAGGAAGGTGGGGGCGGGCGACGCAATTGCCTGCGTCAAAAGACAACGGCCCGGGGAACGCGAGGTTCCCCGGGCCGTGGCGAAACGATCCGGCGCAAGTCAGCTAAGCGCCGGACGCTGGCGACTTATTCCGGCTTGCGCGCAAGTGCGCGGTTGCCGATGTCGTGGCGATACTGCATGCCGTCGAAGTTGATCTGATTGACGGTCTGGTATGCGACGCTTTGCGCACCGCGCACGGTGTCGGACAGGCCGACCACGCACAGCACACGTCCGCCCGTGACCTTGAGTACGTTGTCTTCGAGCTGCGTGCCTGCGTGGAACGTCACGCATTCGTCGGTCTCTGCCGGGACTTCCGAGATACGGTCGCCCTTGCGCGGTGTGTCCGGGTAGCCGTGAGCGGCGAGCACCACGCCCAGCGCATAACGACGATCCCAGTCGAGTTCGATCTTGTCGAGCGTACCCGCAATCGCGTGCTCGACCACCACCGAGAAGTCACCCTTCAGACGCGCCATGATCGGCTGCGTTTCCGGGTCGCCCATGCGGCAGTTGAATTCGAGCGTCTTGACGTTACCGTCGGCGTCGATCATCAGACCGGCGTAGAGGAAGCCCGTGAAGCGAATGCCGTCGGTCTCCATGCCGCGCACCGTCGGCATAATGATCTCGCGCATCACCTTCGCGTGAATCTGCGGCGTGACGATCGGCGCGGGCGAGTAAGCACCCATGCCGCCCGTGTTCGGGCCCTGATCGTTGTCCAGCAGACGCTTGTGATCCTGCGACGTGGCCAGCGGCAGCACGTTTTTGCCGTCGACCATCACGATGAAGCTGGCTTCTTCGCCTTGCAGGAATTCCTCGATCACCACGCGCGCACCGGCGTCGCCGAGCTTGTTGTCCGCGAGCATCATGTCGACGGCGTTGTGCGCTTCTTCCAGCGACATCGCCACGACCACGCCCTTACCGGCGGCCAGACCGTCGGCCTTGATGACGATCGGCGCACCCTTGGCGTCGATGTAAGCGTGAGCGGCGGCTGCGTCGGCAAACGTTTCGTAATCGGCGGTCGGAATGCCGTGACGCTTCATGAACGCTTTGGCGAAGTCCTTCGACGATTCGAGCTGTGCAGCTTCCTTGGTCGGTCCGAAGATCTTCAGGCCACGGGCGCGGAAGATGTTGACGATACCGGCGGCGAGCGGCGTTTCCGGGCCGACGACCGTCAGCGCGATGCCTTCGCGTGCGGCGAATTCGGCCAGCACGTTCGGATCGCTGATCGGCACGTTGCGCAGACGTTCGTCGAGCGCCGTGCCACCGTTACCCGGTGCGACATAGACGAGTTGAATACGCGGCGATTGGGCAAGCTTCCACGCGAGCGCGTGTTCGCGGCCGCCCGAGCCGACAACCATGATCTTCATGCTTATTCCCCGATGACGGCGTTGGTGAACACTTCCTGCACGTCGTCGAGGTTTTCGAGCGCGTCGAGCAGCTTTTGCATCTTCACGGCGTCGTCGCCGGTGAATTCCACTTCGGTTTGCGGCTTCATCGTCACTTCGGCGACTTCTGCCTTCAGGCCAGCGGCTTCGAGCTTGTCCTTGACGGACTGGAAGTCGTTGGGCGGGCAGATCACTTCGAAGCTGCCGTCTTCATTGGAGATGACGTCGTCCGCACCGGCGTCGAGCGCCACTTCCATGAGCTTGTCTTCCGGGGTTTCCGGCGAGAACAGGAACTGACCGCAGTGCGTGAAGAGGAAGGCGACCGAGCCGTCGGTGCCCATGTTGCCGCCGAACTTCGAGAAGGCGTGACGCACTTCGGCCACCGTACGCACACGGTTGTCCGTCATGGTGTCGACGATCACGGCCGCGCCGTTGATGCCATAGCCTTCGTAGCGGATTTCTTCGTAGTTCGCGCCGTCCAGACCGCCCACGCCGCGATCGACCGCGCGCTTGACGTTGTCCTTGGGCATGTTCGCGTCGGCAGCCTTTTCGACGGCCAGACGCAGGCGCGGGTTGCTGTCGGCGTCACCGCCGCCCAGACGAGCTGCGACCGTGATTTCCTTGATCAGACGTGTCCAGACTTTACCGCGCTTGGCATCTGCCGCAGCCTTCTTGTGCTTGATGTTGGCCCATTTGCTATGACCCGCCATGAATTTCTCCGTCGTGCCGCGCTGAGCGGCGAAGTATGCTCTGCCGGCCTGCGCAGTCCGGCGCGGCCAACCGTTGAAACGGGAGCGCCCGCCACCAATGGGGTCGCGGGCGCCGATTGCCTCGCCGCCCCGTCGTCTCGCACGGATCCTGTCGGTCGCGTGGGGCATTTCGGGGCGGTGCAGTCCGAGCGGCAACCTGTGCCGCTATAATCGGAGGCAATTTTATCATGCCGCCGCACCGTGCCACGGGTGTTTGCTGCGCCGTGTCACGAGCCACGCCGCGTCTACCGCAGAGGTCGCTCATGCCCAAGAAGCCCGTGCCGTCGCAAGCGTCGTCCACCGCGACTCCAGCCGCTCCCGGCTCTTCCGCCGCAACATCCGCTGCGTCAACGAGTTCCGCTCACGAGTCCAGTGAAGGGCTGGTGATCGCGCGCAACGCGCAGCACCTGCTCGGCCTGCTGCCTGCGATGGGCAACCGCCACGGGCTCATCACCGGCGCGACCGGCACCGGCAAGACAGTGACCCTGCAAGTCATCGCCCAAGCGTTTTCGGACATTGGCGTGCCCGTCTTTCTGGCGGACGTCAAAGGCGACCTGACAGGGATTACGCAGCCGGGCGTCGAGACGCCCAAGCTCAAGGAGCGCATCGCCAACCTCGGCTTCGACACCCCCGACTGGCACGGCAGCCCCGCCACGCTATGGGACGTCTTCGGCGAGCAGGGCCACCCGGTGCGCGCCACCATCTCCGATTTGGGACCGCTCCTGCTCTCTCGCCTGCTGGGCCTGAACGAGACGCAGACTGGGGTACTTAACCTCGTCTTCAAAATCGCCGACGACAACGGTCTGCTGCTGCTCGACAGCAAGGACCTGCGCGCCATGCTCCAGCACGTGGGCGACAACGCGTCGAACTTCACCACGCAATACGGCAATATCTCGGCCGCGTCAGTCGGGGCGATCCAGCGCGGGCTGCTCACGCTGGAGCAACAGGGCGCGGACAAGTTCTTCGGCGAGCCGATGCTCAACATCGAAGACTTCATGCAGACGGACGCGCAGGGACGCGGCATCGTCAACATTCTTGCGGCGGACAAACTGCTGGCCGCCCCGCGCATCTACGCCACGTTCCTGTTGTGGTTGCTCGCGGAGCTGTTCGAGCGCCTGCCGGAAGTGGGCGACCCCGATAAACCCAAACTCGTCTTCTTCTTCGACGAGGCGCATCTGCTGTTCAACGAAGCGCCGAAGCCCTTGCTCGAACGCATCGAGCAGATGGTCCGGTTGATTCGTTCGAAGGGCGTCGGCGTGTACTTCGTGACGCAAAACCCGGTCGACGTGCCGGACACGGTGCTCGGCCAGTTGGGTAACCGTGTGCAGCACGCGTTACGCGCCTATTCGCCGCGCGATCAGAAGGCGGTGAAGGTCGCTGCGCAGACGATGCGCGCCAATCCGTCGCTCGACATCGAGACGGTGATCGGCGAATTGGGTGTCGGAGAGGCACTCGTGTCGCTGCTCGACGAAAAGGGGCGTCCGGCCATCACCGAGCGCGCCTACATCTCGCCGCCTGCATCGCGTATCGGGCCGATCACGCCGCAGGAGCGCGCGGCGTTGATGGCCAGCTCGCTCGTTGCGGGCGTGTATGAGAAAGCCGTCGACCGCGAATCGGCGTACGAGAAGCTCGTGGGCCGTACGCAGGAACGGCAGCCCGATGGCACGCCGACGCCTGCGGGCAGCGCACCCGCCGGGGCGGGTGGAGCGGGTGGAGGCGGCGGCTGGCTCGACTCTCTCGGCGGTCTGTTGGGTGGCAGCGGGTCGCGCAGCAAGGACTCGCCCGTCGAAGCGATGGTCAAGAGCACGATGCGCACCGTCGGCAGTCAGCTCGGACGCGAAATCGTACGCGGCGTGCTGGGCAGCATCCTGGGCGGCAACAAGCGCCGGTAAGGCGGATACTGACGAGGATGTGGGCGTTGCATTGAGCATTGCGCGCCCGCGTTTTCACGTTTATCGCCTCTCGCGTCTTCTTTGCCCGTGTTGCAGATCCGGTTCCCGTCAAACAATAAAAGGTCGCTCACTCGCCGATGTCCCTCAAATCTTCGCTGGAGCCGGTGCGAACCGGCGTCGCACACGATCCGCTGTGGCTGCGCGCCGCACCGCTCATCTTCCTGTTCCTGTGGTCCGTCGGTTTCACCGTCGCCAAGATCGGTCTGGAGTATGCCGATCCGCTGACCTTCCTGGCGTTGCGCTACGGGCTGGTGCTCGTGGTGCTGGCGCCGCTGGCGGTCGTCATGCGCCCGCCTTTGCCGAAGACGGCGGCTGCGTGGGGCCATCTCATCGTCATCGGCTTGCTGATTCAGGCGCTGTATTTCAGCATGACGTATCTGGCGCTGCGACTCGGCGTGTCGGCGGGGAGTGTGGCGCTGATCACGTCGCTGCAACCGATTCTGGTGGCACTGGCGGTGCCGCATCTGGTGGGCGAGCGCGTGAGCGGGCTGAATTGGATCGGGCTCGGTCTGGGGCTGGCGGGGGCGGCGCTGGTGATCGTGGCGCGCTCGGCGGTGGAGGCGACGTCGGCCGTCGGGCTGCTATTGACGTTCGTGGCGCTCGGCGCGATTACGTGCGGCACGCTGTACGAAAAGCGCTTCGGCGTGGGGCAGCACCCGGTGACCTCGAATCTGGTGCAGTACTTCGTCGGGTTCGCCGCGACGCTGCCGCTTGCGTGGTGGCTCGAACCGATGCACGTCGCATGGACGTGGCAACTCGGCCTGACGCTCGTCTACCTGGTGATCGGCAACTCGATCATCGCGATCTCGTTGCTGCTGGCGATGATCCGGCGCGGCGAGGCGTCGCGCGTGTCGGCGCTGTTCTTCCTCGTGCCGCCCTCGGCGGCGCTCGCGGCGTGGCTCATGGTCGGGGAGCATATGCCGCCGCTGGCGTGGGCGGGGATGGTGCTGGCGGCCATCGGTGTGGCGATGGCTACGCGACGCAAGGCCGTATAAGGTAGGTGCAGCAGAACGCGCCCCCAAAGCAAAAGCCCCGGCAGGACCGGGGCTTTTTTCATCGTTTCATCAGTTCTTGGTGCCGAACAGGCGGTCGCCTGCGTCGCCAAGGCCCGGAATGATGTACGCGTGGTCGTCCAGACGCTCGTCGAGCGAAGCGACGTAGAGCTTCACGCCCGGATGCGCGTCGAGCAGCACCTTCACACCTTCCGGGGCGGCCACGAGTGCGAGGAATGCGATGTTCTCGGGCGTGACGCCGCGCTTGATCAGCACGTCGACGGCATGCACGGCCGAGTAGCCGGTGGCGACCATCGGATCGCACAGGATGAAGCGGCGGTCGGCCACGTCGGGCAGGCGCACGAGATACTCGACCGGACGATGCTGCTCGTCGCGATACACGCCAATATGGCCGACGCGTGCGGACGGCACCAGATCGAGCAGACCGTCGCTCATGCCGACGCCGGCACGCAGCACGGGCACGATGGCGAGCTTCTTGCCCGCGATGACCGGGGCGTCCATCTCGACCATCGGCGTATCGATGCGCTCGGTGGTGAGCGGCAGGTCGCGCGTGATCTCGTAACCCATGAGCAGCGTGATCTCGCGCAGCAGACCGCGGAACGTGCGCGTCGACGTTTCCTTGTCGCGCATGTGCGACAACTTGTGCTGAATCAGCGGGTGATCGCAGATGAAGAGGTTCGGGAATCGGGTGTCTTGTTTCATGGCAGGCAATTTGGGGCTGGGCCGCTGGATCGCTGGATTGCTGGATCGCCGGGTCGGTATGACCCGGTTCGGCCCGCATGGCCGCGATTTTAGCCGATGCGGGCGATGCCGGTCCGGGTTTCGACTTAGAATCGCTGCAAGACGGCCGCACAGCGGCCAACGACCAACGCATCACTTGTCTTGAAGGCAGAACATGGATCTGGGAATCAAGGGCCGCACCGCGCTGGTGTGCGGCGCGAGCAAGGGGCTGGGACGCGCTTGCGCACAAGCGCTGGCAGAAGCCGGTGTCAATGTCGTGATCGTCGCGCGTACCGCCGACGCGCTGAACGCCACCGCAGCCGAGATCCGTGCGGCCACGGGCGTGAACGTGACCGCAGTGGCCTGCGACATCACCACCCCGGAAGGCCGTGCGCAGGCGCTCGCTGCCTGCCCGCAGCCCGACATCCTCGTGACGAACGCGGGCGGACCGCCCCCGGGCGATTTCCGCGACTGGCTGCGCGACGACTGGATTCGCGCGCTCGACGCCAACATGCTCACCCCCATCGAACTGATCAAGGCCACGGTCGACGGCATGATGGCGCGCGGCTTCGGGCGCATCGTGAACATCACGTCGTCCGCAGTCAAAGCGCCCATCGATATTCTCGGGCTGTCCAACGGCGCGCGCTCCGGGCTGACGGGCTTTGTCGCCGGGCTGGCGCGCACCACGGTGTCGCACAACGTCACCATCAACAATCTGCTGCCGGGCGCGTTCGACACCGATCGTCTGACGGCGACGATGCAGGCGTCGGCAGCCAAGAGCGGGCAGAGTGTCGAGGACACGCGCAGCAAGCGCGCTGCCGCGATTCCGGCGCGGCGCTTCGGTCAGCCCGAGGAGTTCGGCGCGACCTGTGCATTCCTGTGCAGCGCGCACGCAGGCTACATCGCCGGACAAAACGTGCTGATCGACGGCGGGGCTTATCCCGGCACGTTCTGAATCGCGCCACGACGCATTCATCTATCGCACTCACTGCACGCATCAGCACTCAGGACTCGCATTCATGACGGTTTCGACGGTACCCAAGGTAAGAATTGCGCTGATCGCGCACGACAAGAAGAAGGACGAGATCCTCGCGGTCGCACGCGACTATGTCGAGGTGCTGCGTCAATGCCAGCTCGTCGCGACGGGCACGACCGGCGGGCGCATCGCCACGGAACTCGGCCTCGACGTCGAGCGCATGCTCTCCGGCCCGCACGGCGGCGACTTGCAGATCGGCGCACAACTGGCCGAGGGGCGAGTGGACATGGTGCTGTTCCTGCGCGACCCCATGACACCGCAGCCGCACGAACCCGACATCAACGCATTGGTGCGTGCTTGCGACGTGCACAACGTACCGTGTGCGACCAACAGCTCGACGGCGCGTCTGCTGCTCGAACAGTTGATCGTGCGACTGGCAGCACAACCATCCGCTTGAGCGTCGACACGTTCGACGGCAGCGCCGCAGCAAGACACTACCCAGACAGAAAGGAGCGAGGAAGACAACCATGACGAAAGCCATTCGCATCGAACAGAACGGCGGCCCCGAAGTAATGAAGTGGGTCGATGTCGAAGTCGGTGAGCCCGGTCCGGGCGAGGCGCGCGTACGCCACAACGCCGTGGGGCTGAACTACATCGACGTCTATTTCCGCACGGGCTTGTATCCGCAGCCGCTGCCCGCCGGTCTCGGCATGGAAGCGGCGGGCGTGGTCGAAGCGGTGGGCGAGGGTGTGACGCATGTGAAGCCCGGCGACCGTGTGGCCTACGCGAGCCGTCCGTGCGGCGCTTACTCGCAGGCGCGCGTGATGCGCGCTGCACCGCTGGTGCGCGTGCCCGATAACATCAGCGACGATCAGGCCGCCGCCATGATGCTGCAAGGCATGACGGCGCAGTACCTGCTGCGTCGCACGTATCCGGTCAAGGCCGGGGACACGATTCTGATTCACGCCGCCGCAGGTGGCGTGGGGCTGATCGTGTGTCAGTGGGCGAAGGCGCTGGGCGCGACGGTGATCGGCACCGTAGGCTCGGATGAGAAGGCCGCGCTGGTGCGTCAGCACGGCTGCGATCACCCGATCGTCTACACCCGCGAGAACTTCGTCGAGCGTGTGAAAGAGATTACCGGCGGCGAAGGCGTGCCGGTCGTGTACGACTCCATCGGCAAAGACACCTTCATCGGCTCGCTCGACTGCCTGCGTCCGCTGGGCACGATGGTGAACTTCGGTAACGCGTCCGGCCCCGTCACGCAAATCAACACGGCGGATCTGGTGTCGCGCGGCTCGCTGTTTTTCACGCGCCCCACGCTGTTCAACTACACGGCCAAGCGTGCCGATCTGGAGGCCACAGCCAACGAATTGTTCGACGTCGTCGGCAAGGGCACGGTCAAGATCGAGGTGAATCAGCGTTATGCGCTGGCCGACGTCGCACAGGCGCATCGCGATCTCGAAGCGCGCAAGACCACCGGGTCGACGTTGTTGATGCCCTAAGGCACTTGCGCGCGGTTTGCACGTTTTGCGCGATGCCAATGAAAAAGGACGCCTCGGCGTCCTTTTTCGATTTCTGCGATGCGTGAGCGTCAGCGAGCATCAGGCCCGCTGGGTGAACACATGCGCACGCGCGTCCTCGCGCACATCGACCGGCAGGCGCTTGATGAGCCAGTGGACCACCATGCCGATCACGACCACGTCGTCGAGCAAACCGAACACCGGTACGAAATCGGGGATCAGATCGATGGGGCTGAGCAGATAGACGGCGAGCAACACCACGGCAGGCAACAGCCAGCGCGGACGGCGCGGGTCACGGGCCGCATGCCAGAGCACGCGGAAATCATGACGGGCGATTTGCCACAGACGAAGAAAACGCTTCACTTGCAGACTCCTGGTGCCAATGCGTCCGCCAGGAAGCCCCGGTCAGGGCCGGGCAATGTTGGACGCCCAAAAACAATTTCACTCTATCGACACGAACGTCGCTCAATATCAATTGAATATCGTGCAATTTGTCCCGATTATACGCAATCGACATGCTGTGTGCAGAGCCGCACTCAACCGCCGATGACATGTATTCCATGCGTAACAATGAAATAAGACATCGTTCGGCCGGGACGGTTTCATCGGCGCGGGAAAGGGGGAGTAAAGGGGAAGGAAAGGGGAAGGAAAGGGTGGTGGCGAGGCTAACGTCGCGGGGCGTGCAAAAAGGGACGTCTGGGATAGCGGTTGCGGCGGGATTGTGGCGGCGGGATAATTCCCGGGCCGACGTGGTCAATCCTACTTTCCCCCCTTCGTCCACCTTTTTTCGGACGCACCCAAACGCCATCATGACCGACGCTCAAGATCCGAAATCGCCGCAGCAGCCGTCCAAGCCCGAATCCGATACGAGTAAGAGCGCAACCTCGCCGACGGCCCCGGCCGCCCCGGCACACGAATCTGCAAAACACAGCGACTCACCCGCGGACTCGCCCGCGACGCGTTCGTCCGAGTACGTGGCACCCGCGTCGCCCGCGACACCGCGTCCCACGGCAAAGCCAGTCGCCGGTACGGCCGAAGGTTCGGGCGATATGCCGCCTAATCCCGACACGCTGACACGTCCTGCGCCGCCTGCCGAGCAAGGCAGCGCGGTGCGATCCGATGGGTCGGACGATTCGAAGGCCGAGACACCCGCATCCGGTGCGCCAGCGGCCAAGCCGGCTGCGCCTGCCTCGGCGGCCGAAGTGGCGTCCGACCGCAATCCGATCGGCTCCCCCGTTCCGAAATCCGGCGACGACGTTAAGGCGGCCGGTGTGGGGAGTGCCGGGGGCAACATCGGCGAGACGGGGGCAGGTGCCGCCGGTGGTGCGGGCGGCGGTGCAGGCGGTGGTGAGCCACCGCATCAGCCGTCGTTCGGCGCAACCGGGCCGCGTCCTGGCAGTCCGGCGTCGATGGGCGGTCAGCCGTCGTACTTGCAGGCGGGCGACTCGCCGTGGTCGGTGCTGCGCCGGATCATGTCCGCGCGCTTTCGTGCCTGGTACGACCGCGCCGGTCAGCGCATTACGCAACGCACGCTGAAGATCGGCATCTCGGCGCGTATCTTCCATCCGGAACCCGGTTCGAAGGGATTGCGCAGCAAAACGCTGCAATACCTGGAAGAGTCGATTGCGCACTGGGTGATGTCGCGCGATGTGCTCGTCTTCATGATTCCGACGGTGGACACGCAAGGCTTGCTTCACCCGAGCCACATTCGTCTTCACGATTACGCGAAGCACCTCGACGGGCTGGTCTTGCAGGGCGGGGCCGACGTCTCACCGCTGACCTATTCGGAAGTGGCGACGCGTCACGAATGGCAGGGCGACCGCATGCGTGACATGTACGAACTGGAATTGCTCCATGAGTTTGTCGAGCAGGGCAAGCCGATTCTCGGCGTCTGCCGTGGCTGCCAACTGATCAACGTGGCGTTCGGCGGCACGTTGCATCAGGACATTGCGACGGATTTGCCCGAAGCGATCCCGCACGTCACGGAAACGTACGAACACAATCGTCATACGCTCACATTCCCGGAAGGGTCGTCGCTCGCGCAGATGCTGGCGCCGGTCGATGTACCGATCGTCAACTCGATTCACCACCAGTCGGTCAAGACGCTGGGGCGCGATCTGAGCGTAGAGGCGGTGTGTGCGGAAGACGGTGTGGTGGAGGCGATTCGCTACCGCAAGGCACCGTTCGTGATGGGCTTGCAGTGGCACCCGGAATTCCACCGCGCAGGCGGTCCGGAGTTTCTGGATTGCACGCCGGTGCTGGACAACTTCCTGCGTGCCGCACGCGAGACGCGTTTCTGATGTGACGGGCCTGGGGCGGCGCTGTTCTACGCAGCCTCGTAGCGCCCAGATCATACGTTGATGCAATAAAAAATGGCAGCCCGAAGGCTGCCATTTTCATGTCAGGAGCACCGCGATACGACCGTCGGTGCTCACGCCACTTCGATGCTTAGAAGCGGTGACGGATGCCCGTGCCCACAACGGTTTGCGAGCTGGTCGACGACATACCGCCGGCAGCGCCGACACCGGCTTGGAGGCCCGTGCCTTCGTTGTCGGAGATGTGCTGGTACGAACCCGTCAGGTACACATCGGTGCGCTTCGACAGACGGTAGTCAGCTTGCAGCGTAACGGTGTGGAACTTCGGCTTCTTGTCCGTCGAATCTTGCTTGGCCATCGTGTACGTGTACGCGGCCGACAGCGAGACTGCCGGGGTCAGCATGTAGCGACCGTTGACTTCGAAGTTGTCGAACTTCAGGCCGTCGTTGCCGAAAGCAACTGCGGTGCTGTTGTAGTTCAGACCCGTCAGACCTTGCAGTTGGGTGTGGGTGTACACCAGGCCGACCGTTGCCGGGCCGAAGGCGTAGTTACCACCGATACCCCAGACGCGTTGCTTCGACGACTGGAACACCGAATCACCACCTGCCGACGTGTCGACAGCGCCCGTGCCGTTGTTGTTACCCGGATTGCCTTGACGCTCCAAGTAAGCAGCAGCAACCGTCAGCGGGCCGTTTGCGTAGTTCACGCCGGCGCTGAATGCACGGTTGTTGGCGAAGTCACCAGCCTTGTTCGAGAAGCCATACAGGCCGCCGAACGTCAGGCCGTTGTAGTTGGCGCTCGAGTACTTGACCGAGTTGTTCACACGGAACGAGTTGTTCGTGTTGTCGTTGTCATACGGGTGCGAAGCGATCGTGCCGCCGAACGACGAACCGTTCAGGGTCAGCGGTGCCAGGTAGTCGACCAGCGAGTCGTACTGACGACCGATCGTCACAGCGCCGAAGCGATCGTTTTGCAGACCAACGAAGGCTTGACGACCGAACATGCGGCCGTTTTGGCCCGACGTGCCGTTGTTGATCGAGAAACCGTTTTCAAGCACGAAGATGGCCTTGTTACCGCCACCCAGGTCTTCCGAGCCCTTCAGGCCCCAACGGCTGCCGTTGACCAGGCCGCTCGTTGCACGGAAGTTCTTCGAACCCGAAGCCGACGACGTCGTCGAGTTGCTCGTGTAAGCGACGCCAGCGTCGATCAAGCCGTACAGGGTGACGCTGCTTTGAGCGTGCGCGGTCATCGAGAACGCGCCGACGACGGCAGCGGCAAGAAGAGTTTTTTTCATGGTTTAAGCTCCAGTAACGTGACACGAATCGCAGAATTCGCGTGTAAACAGAACGCGGCGAAACAGAACATGTCGAGGTGACGATTCATCACGCTTCATCACTCGCGGACCCGTACAGCTATCGGCACTGCTCTGTTGACAGGGGGCAGTGTATGAGTCACCGCTACTCCCGCCTATTTCAGAATCCGCAAGAATCTATTTCAGATATGAAAAGAATCTGTGAGACACGTCCTAAAGCGTTGTCGGACAAGGGATTGGCTTGATTAAGCGTAGGCGAGAAATCGCGATGCAAGCGATGTGTGTTGCGCTCGGGACACAGTGTGATGTGCAAGTGAAAGCGCGCGCGAAGCATTGCCAGCACTGGTTTTGCGCGCGACATGCATGTTCGCGTTAAGTTCCATCGCAGTGAATGCACGCGGCGGTGACGGCTCGCGCGCCCGATGCGTCGCGAGAAAAGTGCGATGTGAATTTGTGTGAAGAAGTGAGTGCGTTGCTGTGATGTGCGACGTCGCTATATAGAGAGCGATTCATCGCCATGTCAGGTGGCTGCCATCTCACTGTCATGGGGCTCACGTACTCGCGCGTATTGAGCCATTTCTGAGATATTGGCAAGCGCGTGAAATCGTCGCGTGCCAAAAAGGCCTTTATTTATGGGGTTTTACGGACTATTGCGAGTCGCCGAATAATTCATTGCGTCGAATGATGACAATGATTTTCGCGTGCGCACCTATACTACGTTTCGCGAGAAGTAGACTTTTGCGTTGAGTGAAAAGTCTCCAAACCTTGGCGCGGCCTCATCGGCCGCGCTTTTTTTTGCCCGCGATTTTCGTGTAGGAAAAACTAGGCGTAATGCCTTGTGCTGAGCGCTTCACCGCAATCGCGAACATGCGGAATGCTCAACTGCTTGAGCTTGCGATACAGCGATGCGCGACAGAATCCCAGCGTGCGCGCCGCCGCAGAAATGTTCCAGCGATGCTGTGCGAGTGCTTGCAGAATGCGCTCACGTTCCTGATCGTGCGGCGCGTGAGCATTGTCATGTGCACGATATTGCGTGTGCGAAGCAATGCTGGCGGCATAGGACGTTTCCTCGATCCGAGCGTCGCGCGCTTCCTCGTGGTGATTCACCGGAGGTGTCGAGTGCAATGCACGCGACGACGCAAGTTCTGGCGGAAGATCGTCCACACACAAACGCTCCCCACTCATCACGGCACAGGCGTACCGCAGTGCCGCGCGCATCTGACGCAAATTCCCCGGCCACGCATGCGTGAGAAGACACGAGAGCGCGTCGGACGTCACACGCGCGAGCGCCTGATCGACACGCATCCCCGGCCATTCGTCGCACAACATGCGCGCGATCAGTTCGCGCTTGTCGTCGCGCTCACGCAAGGTGGGCAGCGTCAGCACGCCGACGGCAATCCGGTAGTAGAGGTCTTCACGGAACGTGCCTTGTGCGACGGCGCTTGCCAGATCCTGATGCGTGGCACAGATCAGTTGGACATCGACCGGCACCGGCTGACTTGCCCCTAGCGGTGTGACTTCACGTTCCGATAGCACGCGCAGCAAACGCGTCTGCATCGCGTACGGCATGTCGCCGATTTCGTCGAGGAACAGCGTGCCGCCATCGGCTTGCTGCATCTTCCCTTTCATCCCCCCAGGCAACGCGCCGGAGAAGGCGCCGCGCTGATAGCCGAACAGCTCGCTCTCGATCAGATGCTCCGGCAGCGATGCCGTATTGATGGCGACGAACGCCTGTGCGCGTCGCTCGCTGTACTCGTGCAACGCGCGGGCGAGAAACTCTTTGCCAGTGCCCGTCTCACCGAGAATCAGCACGGGCAGGCCACGGTCGACGAAGCGTTTGCCGCGCGCGAGCAGATCGCGCATGCGGGCATCGGTGCCGCACAAGTCGTCGATAGCGAGGTAATCGGGGCGAAGCTGACGGGACGCCGAGGCGGGCGCGGCGGCGGCTGGCACGCGCACGACACGCTCGGCAAGCGCGGCGATGTTGTTGAATGCGGTATTGGCACTATGGGCACTGGCTGCGCCGAGGGGGGCGGCGTGGCCGACAGGTCGAGCGGGGGCGGACGCTACAGCGAGGTGAGCGGGCATGACTTGTCTCCTTCTCGTATTGGTACGAAAGGGCGCCGTCGGTGGCTTGTGGCCTGGCGATTCCTGACGTCTCTTTATGTTGCGGCTGGCTCGGGTGACCTACCGCCAAAGCAGGATACGACCGCACAGTCATAACATCCAATACAATATTGATGCGCTATTAATACCTCAGGGGTATCAAATGATCGAGTTGCGCCATTTTCAGTACTTCGTGGTGCTCGCGCAGACACTGCACTTTGGCCGCGCAGCCCAGCAGTTGCACATCTCCCAGCCGCCGCTCTCGCGTCAGATTGGCTTGATGGAGGCGGAGCTGGGGGTTCAGTTGTTCGAGCGGACGAACCGCAGCGTGCGACTCACGCGGGCGGGCAATCGCTTCTATCAGGACGCGGTAGAAATCCTCAACGCCGTCGATCGCGCGCGTCGCAACGTGGTGGCGGCCAGCCGGGGGGAAGATGGCGCGATTACGGTCGGCTTCATGATGTCCTCGGCTTACAACATCCTCCCGGCGCTTACGCGGACATACGCAGCGGCGTTCTCGCGCGTCGACATGAAACTTGCGGAGACGCTGCCGAACCTGCTGGCAGAGGCCGTGCGCGCCGGTCAGACCGACGTCGGCATCATGTATCGCCCAGAGGACCTGACCGGCCTCGACACGGCGACGGTGTTTCGCGAAGAGATGGTGGCGGTGATTCCCCGCACGCACCCGCTGGCGAAGGTGCGCGTGCTCGACGCGGCGCAACTGGCCGAGGAATCGTTCGTGAGCATCCCGCGCGAGATCGCGCCGCTCGTCTACGATCTGGTCGTCACCCACTGCCGCCGCTCCGGGTTCTCGCCGCACATCCGGCTCGAAACGAACCTTCAGCAGACGATCATCAACCTCGTGGGGGAGGGGCTGGGTGTGGCGATGGTGCCGATGTCGATGAGCAGCGCGAGTGCGTCCGGCAATGCGGTGTTCAAGCCGCTGCGCAACGCGCCGGTGGCGGAGGTGGCGCTGCTGTGGAGCCGGGACAATCACAACCCGTGCGTGGCGACGTTCGTGGAGAATGCGCGCAGTGTGTGGCGCGAGATGCAGCGTGCGCCCGGTGCGCGGCTGGTGCCCGATCTGCCGGACACCAGCGTGCTTTGAGGCTAAGAGGGCGTTGTGCGCGACGATCGCGTCGCGCCAGCCTTCCTCAGATTTCCAGAATACCGGCGGCCACGAAGCCGCCGTCGACCGGCAGGATATGGCCGGTGACATACGATGCGTCGTCCGACGCGAGAAAACTCACCGCACCGGCAATCTCATGCGGCTGTCCGTAGCGCCCGAGCGGCGTCGTCTCCGTATAGTGACGGCGCGAAACGTCCGAGTGCAGCACTTTGGTCAGCGGCGTGTCGATGGGGCCGGGGGCGATCCCATTGGCGGTAATGCCGAAGGGGGCGAGTTCGATGGCCATCTGGCGCGTCAGACCGATTACTGCCGCCTTCGACGTGCCGTAAGCCGTGCGTCCGGCACTGGCGAGAATGCCTGCGACCGACGCCAGATTGACGATCCGTCCCCAGCGCTGCTCGCGCATGAGTCGCGCGGCGTGCTGCCCGCACAGCAACGTGCCCGTCAGATTGACGGCCATGACCTGATGCCAGTGATCGAGCGGGTAGTCGAGAAACGGGAACGTTTTGGCGACGCCCGCATTGTTCACCAGCACGTCGCAGCGCCCGTGCCGCTTGGCAATCTGTGCAAAGCCGTCGGCAATCGACGCCTCCTCACCCACGTTCATGCCCAGCGCCCACGCGCGGCCACCTGACGCACTCAGCGCTGCGGCCGTCTCCGTCGCCGCACCTTCGTTCAGATCGGCCACGACAACCGTCATGCCATCCTTGATCAGACGTTCGCAAATGGCGGCGCCAATACCCATTCCACCGCCCGTGACTACTGCTACCTTCTCCGTCATGCTATGGACTCCTAAATATACTGATGGCTACAGCACGGGCCCCGCCGCCAGCTAAGCGGCGGAGCCCGTCGGTGATATCGCGAAACCGTTAGGGGGTTAGCGTTACTTCAGGAAACCGATCGAGATCCAGGGGATGAAGACCACGATGAGCAGGGCGACGAGCAGTGCGCCCATGTAGGTCCACATCCGATTGAACACTTTGTCGGGTGATGTCTTGCCGATGGCGCACGCGGCGTAGAAGCCCACGCCGAGCGGCGGTGCGAACAGGCCCATCCCCATCGAGAGAATGACGACCATCGCATAGTGCACGTCGTGAATGCCAAGCGAGCGGGCGACCGGGAACAGCAGCGGGCCGAACAGCACGATGGCCGGAATGCCTTCGAGCACGCTGCCGAGCACGATGAACACGACCATCGAGATGAGCAGGAAGCCGACTTGACCGCCCGGCACACCGTGCATCAGGCCGACGAGCTTCGCGGAGAAACCCGATTGTGTGAGCGCCCAGGCCATGGCCGTCGCCATACCGATGATCAGCAGAATCGCGCCGGAGAGTGCAGCCGTTTCCGTGAGCAGCGGATAGAGACGTTTGAAATTCAGGTGCTTCTTGAAGGCGTGAACGATCAGCCCGATCACGATCGTGTAAGCGATACCGATGGTCGAGACTTCCGTCGCTGTGGCCGCACCTTCGATCACCGCCGTACGGATCAGAATCGGCAGCGCGAGGGCAGGCAGCGCCACGATAAACGTCTTGCCGATGACGCCCCACGGTGCGCGACGTGCTGCGCTCGGCGCTTCCTTGCGCGAGCGGGCAAAGCACACGACGACGATGGCGAGCGTGGCGATCACGGCGGGCAGAAGACCGCCGACGAAGAGCGCCGTTATCGAGACACCGCACACCGCACCGATGGTGATAAGTACGAGGCTCGGCGGAATCGTCTCCGTCATCGCGCCCGTGGCGGACAGCAGCGCCACCAGGTCTTCCTGCTTCGAACCGCGACGTTGCATTTCGGGGAATAGCGCCGGGGCGACGGCCGCCATGTCGGCCGCCTTCGAGCCGGAGATGCCCGAGACGAGGAACATCGCACCGAGCAACACGTATTGCAGGCCGCCGCGCACATGGCCGAGCAGCGACGCCATGAATTCGATCAGGCTACGTGCCAGACCGCTCATCTCGATGAGTGCGCCCAGCAGCACGAACAGCGGCACCGACAGCAGCACGAGGCCGGACATGCCTTCGTCCATGCGGCTCACGACGATTTGCAGCGGTGCATCCGTCACGAGCGCCAGATAGGCGAGTGTGGCGGTCCCGAAGGCAAACGCAATCGGAATACCACCGGCCACGCATGCGCCGACGATCAGCACGAAGAAGATCAGCAAGTTGTAGTTGCCCATCGCGATCAGCGCGGGACGGCCGAGCCAAAGGGCTGCACCGAGGGCCGCGACGAATAGCACGCCGAGGCCGAACTGACGCGCACTGGAGCAGCGCGCCATGCGCGAGATCGCGGCAATGAGCATGAGTGCCGCGCCCACCGGCAGGGCAGCTGCGCGCAGCCCGTCGGGGATTTCCAGCGCGGGCGTGGTGATGTCCATCTGTTCGATGGCATGCGTGTACGCGGGCATGATGATGAGCGCAACGAACACGCACACCGTCAGCGCGGCCATGGTCTGGAACCAGTCGCGCCAAGCAGCGGGAAGTTTGTTGACGATGGCGGACAAGCGCATGTGCTCGCCCCGGTCCAGGGCGATCACGGCACCGAGCATCGAAAGCCAGATGAACAGAATCTGCGCGAGCTCGTCCGACCACGTGAGCGGATTGTCGAACCCGTAACGCGAGACCACGCCCGCGAGCAGGATGAGAGTTTCCGCCACCACCAGCAGCACGGCAACCGCCTCGGTGACTTTCATCACCGCGCGGTTGACGTGGCAGAAGAGGCGGGCGAGCGCGTGCGTCGGCTCGGCCGTCATCGTCAACGTTTCCATTTACGCGAGCTTCCCAGTGTACTTTTCCAACATGGCCCATGCTTCGTCGCC
Source organism: Pandoraea commovens (assembly GCF_024704525.1). Taxonomy (NCBI): domain Bacteria; kingdom Pseudomonadati; phylum Pseudomonadota; class Betaproteobacteria; order Burkholderiales; family Burkholderiaceae; genus Pandoraea; species Pandoraea commovens. The sequence continues at coordinate 4,543,448 of NZ_CP102780.1, read as the reverse complement.
AAACTTCTTGTGCCATTCGGCGTAGAAGCCGGCGGCGCGAAGCTTGTCGCGGAACTGCTCATTGTTCGGGGCGTTGAACACCAGACCCTTCTGCTTGAGCTCGGCCATCACGCCATCGTTGAGCTTGCGCACGTCGTCGCGCTGCGCCATGGCGGCAGCGTTCACGTTGGCGGTGACAATCTCCTGAAGGTCCTTCGGCAGCTTGTCCCACTTCTGCTTGTTGGCGAGGAACCAGAAGCCGTCCCACATGTGGTTCGTCATCGACACGTACTTCTGGACTTCGTAGAGCTTGGCCGTGGTCAGCAGCGCCAGCGGGTTTTCCTGCGCTTCGACGATGTGCGTTTGCAGGGCCGAATACACTTCGGCGAAGTTGATCGACGTGGGCGACGAATCGAACGCCTTGAACATCGACGTCCACAGCGGGCTCGTCGGCACGCGGATCTTCAGACCCTTGAGGTCGGTCGGCGAGTTGATCGGACGGCTGCTCGTGGTGATCTGGCGATAACCGTTCTCCCAGATCTTGTCGAACGCGAACACGGTCGTCTTCGAGATCTGGCCGCGCACGTGCGCACCGAGATCGCCGTCCATGGCCGCCCACACCTGGCTGTAATCCTTGAACGCGAAGCCCACGCCCGAAATCTGTGCGGACGGTACGAGCGTGCCGAGAATCAGTGGCGAGAGCGTGAAGTAGTCGATGGCACCCGAGCGAATCTGGCTCAGCATGTCGCTGTCGGAGCCGAGCTGATTGTTCGGATAGATCTGGAAGTCGATGCGGCCTTTCGATTGCTCCGCGATCTTCTGCGCCATCTCCTTGGCGCGGATGTTCATCGGATGGCTGACCGGCAGGTTATTGGCGAACTTCAGTGTGAATTCGGCAGCGTGCGCCTGCGTCTGATACAACCCCGTAGCGGCGGCGGCCGATGTGGCGGCCACAACCTTGATGAAGTGGCGGCGATCCATGGTGCTCATACTGCATGTCTCCTGTTTATTGGTTTGGTGACTGCGTCTGAAGCGCAGGGCGTGCACACGTGCTGCCGTGCAACGTCCCGGCCAACTCGGAAAAGTGGCTGGCTAATCTTACGCAAATCGAATGCCAGTTCGGCATCCGAACGGGAAAACCCTTACGTTGTTAAGCATTAGTGAAATCCCGGGGGGAGTGCTGGGCGTGCGCCGTGCGCCTGTCACAGGCCTTTCATCAGGCGCAACAAGCCTTCGCGGCGATGTCTCGGGCGCGGCGCGTTTTGCTGCGCGTGCGCGACTCGGCCGAACCCAGCAAACATGCGGGTGTGACACCTGTCGCATTTCGTCGACGCCTTGCGACACTTGTCGCAAATGTCGCCGCGCCCGGTGCGACAGGTGTCGCACGCACTTCGGCGTGCGAGTCATTGTTGCGGCACAGCAAATTTGCTTCACCTGGCGTGCTTAAGAATTCACTTGATGGGCTAGTGACTCCCGCTTTACGCTTGCGTCAATTGCACAGGCGCCACAAGCGCGGCAAGAGAATGACCTCGCAACGACGACTGACCGGGCCGTCGATGTGGCAGATCGGGTGTAGCGCCACGCGCATGCAGACGCCTTGCAGGGATCTGGCATCGAAATTGCTCACCGGAGTCTGGATGACCCCAATTTTCCGGAGACACTTCATGGTTGCTGCATGCCTTACCGGCTGGGCCCACTCCCAGTTCGGCAAACTCGATAACGTCGACGCCGAGGTCCTGCTGGCCGACGTCGCTCAGGCCGCCCTCGACGATGCGGGCCTCTCGCCCGAACAGATCGATTCCATTCACGTCGGCACCTTCAACGGCGGTTTCCTGTATCAGGACTTCCCGTCGTCGCTCATCTTCAACCGCATTCCCGGCCTGCGTTTCAAACCCGCCACACGCTACGAAAATGCGTGCGCGACCGGTTCGGCTGCCGTGCACGGCGGGTTGCAATCCATCGAAGCGGGCAAAGCCACACATGTGCTCGTGATCGGCTTCGAGAAGATGACCGAACTCGCCACGCCGCAGGTCGGTGAAGTGCTGCTCAAGTGTTCGTATGCACGTGAGGAGGCCGGGATTCCCGGTGGCTTCGCGGGCGTGTTCGGCACCATCGCGCAGGCCTACTTCGACCGCTACGGCGATCAGTCCGATGCGCTCGCGCGCATTGCCGCGAAGAACCATCGCAACGGCTCGGTGAATCCGTACGCGCATATGCGTCGCGACTTTGGCTACGACTTCTGCCGCAACGTCTCCGAGAAGAACCCGTTCGTGGCCGGGCCGCTCAAGCGCACCGACTGTTCGATGGTGTCGGACGGTGCGGCTGCGCTCGTCATCTCCAAGGCGGACGTTGCACGTGGCATGCCCAAGGCGGTCGGCTTCCGCGCCGCTGTGCAGGTCAACGACTATCTGCCGCTCTCGCGCCGCGACCCGCTGGCGTTCGAAGGCGGGCAGCATGCATGGCGTCAGGCGCTGGGCGTGGCCGGGGTGTCGCTCAAGGATCTGTCGCTGGTCGAGACGCACGACTGCTTCACCATCGCCGAGCTCATCGAATACGAAGCGATGGGGCTGGCCAAGCCGGGGCAGGGCGCGAGTGTCCTCGCCGAAGGGTTGACGGAAAAGAACGGGCTGCTGCCGGTGAATCCGTCGGGCGGTCTGAAAGCGAAGGGGCATCCCGTGGGGGCTACCGGCGTCTCGATGCACGTCATGGCGGCCATGCAACTGACGGGTACGGCGGGCGACATGCAGATTCCCGATGCGAAGCTGGCGGGCGTCTTCAACATGGGCGGCGCGGCCGTGGCGAACTACGTGAGCATTCTCGAAGCGCGCTAAGCGTGCCGGGCCATCAAGGAGACGAGAAATGCTCAAGAAGGTTATGAACCTCGGCCGGCTGTTGGCCGACGTCGCACGCCGGCACCCGGACGAAGCCGGTCTGATCGTCGGCGACAACGTAGCGACGTGGGGCGAGATCGACGCCCGCGTGAACGCTGCCGTCGACGCGCTGCGCAAGCTCGGCGTGAAGAAGGGCGACAAGTTGCTCGTGCATTCGCGTAACAACTTGCCGATTTTCGAGAGCGCGTGGATTGCGTTTCGCCTCGGGGCCGTGTGGGTGCCGACGAACTTCCGCATCACCGCCCCCGAAGCGGCGTATCTGGGGCAGTCGAGCGGCGCTTGCGTGATGATTTACGACGCGGGTTTCGAAGGCCACGTCGATGCGGTACGGGCGGCGTCGCCCGCATTGCGACACGTCATCGCCCTCGGTGCGCCGCGTGCGGGCGAGCTGCATTACGAGACGCTCATTGCCGAACACATGGGCGCAGACGGGTACGAGGAGGAGGTGGAGTACGAAGATCCCTTGTGGTTCTTCTACACCTCGGGCACAACCGGCCATCCGAAGGCGGGCGTACTCTCGCATGGGCAGATGGCGTTCGTCGTCACCAACCATCTGGCCGATCTGATGCCCGGCATCACGTATCGCAGCCGCTCGATGGTCGTCGCCCCGCTCTCGCATGGCGCGGGCATTCATGCCATCGTCAACACGGCGCGCGGTGCGGCCAGCGTGTTGCTGCCGGGCGAGAAGATGGACGCGGAACAGGTCTGGCAGGCAATCGAGCGCCATCGGGTCGACAACATGTTCACGGTGCCGACCATCGTCAAGATGCTGGTGGAAGATCCGGCGGTGGACCGCTACGACCATAGCTCGCTGCGTTTCGTGATCTACGCGGGCGCGCCGATGTACCGCGCCGATCAGAAGTACGCGTTGCAGAAGCTGGGCCGCGTGCTGGTGCAGTACTACGGACTGGGCGAGGTGACGGGCAACATCACGGTGCTGCCGCCGTGGCTGCATAGCGATGACGACGATGCGCCCGATGCACGCGTCGGCACGTGCGGGGTGCCGCGCACCGGTATGGAGGTGGCGATTCTGGACGAGCAGGGGCAGCGTCAGCCGGCGTTCGCGTCGGGCGAAATCTGCGTGCGCGGTCCGGCCGTCTTCATGGGGTATCACAACAATCCGGACGCCAACGCCAAGGCGTTCAAGGACGACTGGTTCCACACCGGCGACCTGGGTCATGTGGATGCGCAGGGGTTCCTGTACATCACGGGCCGGGCCTCGGACATGTACATCTCGGGTGGCTCGAACGTCTACCCGCGCGAGATCGAGGAAGCGCTGCTCACGCATCCGTGCGTGTCGGAGTGCGCGGTGCTTGGCGTGCCCGACCCCAAGTGGGGCGAGAGCGGGCTCGCGGTGGTGGTCGCCCGGGAAGGCATGGCCGCTCAGGCCGATGAACTGCTCGGACATCTCGAAGCGCGTATTGCCCGCTACAAGTGGCCGCGTCGCTTCGTGTTCTGGAGTGCCATGCCCAAATCGGGCTACGGCAAGATCGTGAAGAAGCAAATCAAGACGATGCTCGAAGAGCAAGGAGACTATCGACTATGAAACCTGCGCTTTCACGGGTCTATCGACATGCTGGCGCCCCCACGTTACCCCGTGTGGAAGACTGCGTGTTGAGCGGGCAGCACGAACTGCGCGTGACGATCCGGACTGGTGCCAATCTCGGCGAGGCTTTGCGCGCGGCGTTATCCCGCTATGCGTACGGCGGCGGCGTCGGGCGTTTCTGTGCGGGGACCGCGCGAGGTCTGCGGTACCACATGATCGAGAACACGACGGATGCGGATCGTCCCTTCGGCTATGGTCAGCCGGTCGACGAGATGCGCGAAGTCGATCTGATCGGCGGCGCGATTACCGTGGGCCGAACGGCCGACGGCGCGACGCTGATGCACTGCCATGCGGGCTTTTCCGATCCGTCGGGCGAGTTGCATGGCGGGCATCTGATTCTCGATCACACGTGGGCCGGAGACGAGCCGGTGGTGATTCGTCTTTGTCTCTTTGCGCACGGCGGTTACGTGACGGGGGACGACGAGGAGACGCGGTTTCATCTGTTGCGTCCGGTGGCGGGAGAACTGTCATGAGTGTCGCGCTGGATGTTCCCGTCGCCATCGAGAATGGCACGTTGGGCAGGTTGGTGGTGGCACGTCTGAAGCCGAATCAGGATCTGACGGAAAGCATCGAAGCGCTGTGCGCCGAGCATTCGATTGCGCGCGCGATTGTGCGTGGTGCGGTCGGGAGTCTGATCGATGCGAGGCTGGCGTTTCGCGCTGGCGACGGCTGGCGCGAGCAGGTGGTGAACGGCCCAGGGGTGGAGATCCTCAATGTATTCGGCGAGGTGGATGCGCGTCCTGGGGCAGCGAGTGCCATGCCGATGCTGCACGGCATGGTGGCGGACACCGAAGGCCGCATGTTTGCGGGACGCTTCGTGCGCGGCGGCAATCTCTCGTTTATCACCATCGAGGTGACGTTGCAGGAGTGGTTGCCAGCCTGAGCGTGTAAGCGGTGGCAGAAAGCGAAAAGGGGGACGCATCCGATGCGTCCCCCTTTTTTCGTCGTACTCGACGGCTACCGTTATCGTTATGCGGTGACCGGCTGCACCAGCCCGTCTTCACGGAACATGTGCTTGATGCCGCGCACGGCCTGACGGATGCGCGACTCGTTTTCGATCAGCGCGAAGCGCACGTATTCGTCGCCATACTCGCCGAAGCCGATGCCCGGCGAGACCGACACCTTCGCCTGCGCGAGCAGCTTCTTGGCGAATTCGAGCGAACCGAGCGCACGGTACGGTTCGGGAATGCGTGCCCAGATGTACATCGACGCTTTCGGCAGATCGACCGCCCAGCCTGCTTCCGTCAGTCCTTTGTAGAGCACGTCGCGGCGGCGCTGGTACTGCTCTCGAATTTCCTCGACGCACGTCTGATCGCCTTCGAGTGCGGCGATGGCTGCGACCTGAACCGGCGTGAACGTGCCGTAGTCGTGATAGCTCTTGATGCGCGCGAGTGCCGCGACCAGTTCCGCGTTACCGACCATGAAGCCGATACGCCACCCGGCCATGTTGTAGCTCTTGGACAGCGTGAAGAATTCGACGGCGACGTCCTGCGCGCCGGGTACCTGCATGATGGACGGCGCTTTGTAGCCGTCATACACGATGTCGGCATAGGCCAGATCGTGCACCACGAGAATGTCGTGTTTGCGCGCGAGATCGACAACGCGCTCAAAGAATTCCAGCTCGACGCATTGCGCCGTAGGATTCGACGGGAAGCCGAGGATCACCATCTTGGGCTTCGGATGACTTTCGCGAATGCCGCGTTCAAGTTCGGTGAAGAAGTCGATACCGGGCGTCATCGGCACGGAGCGGATGTTCGCACCGGCGATCACTGCGCCGTAGATGTGAATCGGGTAGGACGGATTCGGCACGAGCACCGTGTCGCCCTGATCCAGCGTGGCGAGCATCAGGTGGGCGAGGCCTTCCTTCGAACCGATGGTGACGATGGCTTCGCGCTCGGGGTCGAGTTCGACGTCGTAGCGGTCCTTGTACCAGCGCGTAATGGCGCGACGCAGGCGCGGAATGCCGCGCGAGGTCGAGTAGCCGTGGGTATCGGGACGTTGTGCGACTTCGACGAGCTTATTGACGATATGCGGCGGCGTGGCCCCATCGGGGTTACCCATCGACAGATCGATGATGTCCTCGCCACGACGGCGCGCGGCCATCTTCAGTTCGGCGGTGATGTTGAAAACGTACGGGGGAAGACGATTGATGCGCGCAAAGCTGCGCGAGCCCTGAGAGCTGGACATGTTGAACCCTGGAACGTAAGCGCCCGGAACCGTCCGAGCGACGCCGGTGTGCTGGCCACACCGTGACGGCGACTGTAGCGCGGCGTCGGGCGCTTTGGCAAGACATTCTTGCAAGCGAATTTTGCAATGGGGGGGACGCGCCTTCGGCCACAGTGTGTTGCACAGGAGGACGCGCGACGTGAGCGGCGCTGAGCAAGTCCGTCGGTTAAGATGACCGGCCTTGAACCGGGCAGCGCGAAAGCGAAAGGAGTGTCGATGGCGTATGTGTACCTGTTGGTGGCAATCGTGGCGGAAGTGATTGCGACGTCGGCATTGAAGGCATCCGACGGATTCTCACGCGTCGGTCCGGTGGCGCTGGTCGTCGTCGGGTATGGCATTGCGTTTTACATGCTGTCGCTCACGCTGCGCACGATCCCGGTGGGCATCGCGTATGCAATGTGGTCGGGACTGGGTATCGTGCTCATCTCGATTGCGTCACGCGTGCTCTTCGGTCAGAAGCTCGACGCACCGGCATTGCTCGGTATGGCGCTCATCATCGCCGGGGTACTGGTAATGAATCTCTGGTCGAAGTCGTCGGCGCATTGAGGTCATTGATGCCATTGATGTCATTGAGACGTGGCTCAGCGATCCCCTTCGGCTTCGGCCAGCACCGCCTTGAGCGCGCCGATACAACTGTCGATTTCCGCACGTTCGATGACGAGTGGCGGCGCGAGACGCAGCACTGTCGAGCGAGTTTCCTTGGCGAGTACGCGCCGTCTTAGCATCCGCATCGAGAGGTCGTGCGCGTCGGCCCGAGCGGGATCGATTTCGATGCCAGCCCACAGGCCGCGTCCGCGCACTTCCCGAATCAGCGGCGAATGAATCGCGTGCAGGCGCGATAGCAGGTATTCGCCCATCTCCGCACTTCTGCCCGGTAGGTCTTCGTCGGCCATGACGTCGAGCGCTTCGAGCGCGACGGTGGCTGCAAGCGCGTTGCCACCGAACGTCGAGCCGTGGCTGCCCGGCTCGAACAGGTCGATGACGTCGCGTCGCGCGACGAAAGCGGACACGGGCAGCAAGCCGCCGCCAAGCGCTTTGCCGAGCATGATGCCGTCCGGCACGATGCCTTCGTGCTGATAGGCAAACCATCGGCCGGTGCGTCCCAGACCCGATTGAATTTCGTCGAGCAGCATGAGGACGTTCTGCTCGGTGCACAGTTGACGCAGTCCGCGAAGAAAGCCGTCGGGCGGCACGACGATGCCGCCTTCGCCCTGAATGGTTTCGAACAGGACGGCGCAGGTGTTGGGGGTGATGGCGGCGCGCACGGCGTCGATGTCGCCATACGGCACGCGGATGAAGCCGGGTGCGAACGGCCCGAAGTCGGCGCGATAGGCGGGTTCCGACGAGAAGCCGACGATGGTGGTGGTGCGCCCGTGGAAATTACCGTCGGCGACGATGATTTCGGCGCGCTCGGCGGGAATTCGCTTGACGCTGTAGCCCCAGCGACGCGCCGCCTTGATGGCGGTTTCGACGGCTTCCGCGCCGGTGTTCATGGGCAGGGCGCCGCCGAGCGTGGTGAGATCGCAGAGGCGTTCGAGAAAAGCGCCGAGGCGGTCGGTGTAGAAAGCGCGGGAGACGACGGCGAGGCGCTGCGCCTGTGCGGTGAGCGCGGCGACGAGACGCGGATGCGCGTGCCCGTGACTGACGGCGGAATAGGCGCTCATCATGTCGAGATAGCGATTGCCCTCGACGTCCCAGACCCAGACGCCCTTGGCATGCGAGAGCACGACGGGCAGGGGTGAGTAGTTGTGCGCACCAAAGCGTTGTTCGCGTTCGATCTCGTTCATGAGCGCGTTCCTCCACACCTGAAGTCTAGATGCGAACGAGATGGCACGCAAAGGGGACAACTCCCGAAGCGCCGCGCATGAAACTGGCCTGTACGTGCGCTATAATCGCCGATTACTCGGATGTGGCGCACGTTTCACGTGCACTCAGCCCCCCGAGTCTCTCCGGCAGCGATACTCGATCGCCGCCATCACGCACTGCCCATAGCTCAGTTGGATAGAGCATCGGCCTTCTAAGCCGACGGTCGGGGGTTCGAATCCCTCTGGGCAGGCCAGCAAATTTGACGTGCTTCAACTTGGCCGACGTCTGGCCTGTCGTGTATTCCCGGTACTGTCGTGGTCTGACGAGTCGGCCTTCGCGCGTATTGTGGCGATGTCGGCCCCCACGTGCCGTACAGCGCTTACAAACGCGTCCAGCGCTGGCGTTTGATTTGTCTCCGCGCGCGTCACAAGACCCACGGCTGGCATGGGCCATTCGCCCGGTGCGTTCAGGATGGCGATGACGCCGAGCCGCTGATATTGGACGGCAATCGGCCGGGGAAGAAACGCGAGCCAATCGGTGTCCTGCAGCATTTGCAGATTCGCAAGCACCGAGACACATTCCACCCTGGGTATCGGGACCGTCGTCAGATGGTCGGCGAAGAATTGCCGGATTGACGTCCGCAATGGTGCATCGCCGCCCGGGAATATCCAGTCGGCGGATGCAAGCATCGCCGGTGTGATCTTTTTACGCCGGGCCAGAGGATGGTGATGACGAGCGACGATACAAACGCTCTCCTCGAACAGCGCTTCCCGACAAAAATGGGTCGCTGCAGTCCCTTCGCCTAGTCGACAGACAACGCAGTCGAGCTTGCCCTGAGCCAATCCGCCGAGCATCCAGTCGATCGACCCTTCATGAAACTCCGCCACTACGCCGGGCGCATTCTTCGATAAGTGCGTCAGCACTTTGCTCAGAAAATCGGGAATCGCGACCGGCATGATGCCCACGCGAACTTTTCCGAGGGCACCGTTGGAGATCAGTTCAAGATCGCTGCCGAGCTTTTGCATCTCAGTCAACATGATCCGCGCACGATCGATAACGATCTGGGTCGCAGCGGTGGGCCTGAGTCCTCGTGGATGACGATCAAATAATCGTGTGCCGAACAGCGTCTCCAACTCGCGAAGCGATTTGCTCGCGGCAGGCTGCGTCATGTGAAGACGCGTGGCCGCACGGTGAATGCTGAGCGTATCCGCCAGTGCGACAAGCAATGCCAGATGTCGTGCCCTCAGGCGGGCGAGAAGATGTCGTTCTATGACTGGTGGCATGGAATACCCTGATATCGCGAAGTTATCAGTCCCCAAAAAGAAAGCATTACTGACGCGCGGAAGGGTCGTGCAATTCTACATGCGCAAATAGTTCGATAAATCAAACCAATCGGAGACCCCGTATGCAGAAGATGCTACGAAAATGTGGCGTGATCCTGGCGCTGCTGAGCGCAATAGGGAGTACCTCGGCGAGTGCTGAAACGATGCGCGTCACGCTTCTCGGCACCGGCACACCGATACTGAACATCAATCGCTTCGGGATCAGCGTGCTTGTGGAGGCGGGTACACAAAAGCTGCTGTTCGATGCCGGCCGGGGCGTAGCGATGCGCCTGCATCAGCGGCAGGTTCCATTGCGTGACATCTCCGCCGTCTTCATCAGTCTGTTGAACTCAGACCATATCACCGGGCTGCCCGACCTTTATGCCACCGCGCCGCTTCCGACCGATGACGGACGTCTCAAAACGCCGATGACCCTGTTTGGACCCGATGGCATCGACAACGTGGCGCGTGGCATCGAGCTGATGTTCAAGGACCAGAACCGGATGCGAATGCTGGAAGGCGAGGTGGTCGAGCCGGCGACGCATATCCACGCAAAGCGAGTCGAGCCTGGGATCGTCTATGAAAAGGATGGGGTGAAGGTCTCGGCCTTCCTGATCGAGCACGGTCATGTCAAACCGGATTTCGGTTACCGCATCGAATACGGCGGACACGCCGTTGTCATTACCGACGACACGACTTACTCCGAAAACCTTGTCGCACATTCGAAGCATGCCGACCTCATGGTTCAGAGCGTCGCCATTGGCAGTCGCGCACTCGAACGGGCCGCACCGGACTACGTCAATCACTTTTACGGATATCTCGCCAGCCCGGAGAGTGCGGGTCGCATTCTTTCGGAAGCCCAACCTAAGCTGGCGGTGTTTGCCCACATTTCACTTTACAGCCGTCCGGACATTCCGCGTGCCACCGTGGATGAGTTGCGTGAGCGCGTTCAGGCGGCCTATCGCGGGAATTTCGTCATTGGAGAGGACTTGATGACCTTTGATATCAATGACCACGGCGTCACACAAGCCCCGTATTCGCCAGAAGTCAGACAACAGGAGCCGCGGACCTGAGCGTGGGGCATGGCCGTGTTGGCTCAGGGGCCGAATGTCCGCGCTGCACGTTGTCGTCGTCGGGAGACCTTACGCCGCGGCGTAAGTCGGGCCGTCCCAGCCGTCGAGGTACTTCGGTAAGTCGTCGACGACATCCACCACGCGCTCCCGGTAAAACAGGTGCATTGTCGGCGCGAGTGCGGCGTCGAGCTTTCCGCCGGTCGCGCGGGCGGTGAGGGCGTTGGGCACCACGCGCATGCCCAGGCGATTGGTGCCGAAGACGACTTCGCCGCAGACGTCGCAGAACGTCTTCGTCATCTGCTTTTCCGGATGTTTGAACGTGCGTCCGGCCCGCTCGCCAACGCTGACCGCCTCAGACGCCCACGCCGTCGCGGAAAAGACCGACGTGCCGTAAAAGTCCCGGCATGACGAACAGTGGCAGTTCGCCCGCGCGGCGGGACTGCCATGCAAATCCAGGGACATACTTCCGCATAAACACGTGACATTCAGTGACATGAGTCTCTCGCTAAGCGTGCCGTTGGTCGGCGTCGCGCCAGAGTCTAGCATTGGCCATCACTGGGGACGGTCTCGCCTTGCCGTATCATGGCGGCCTCTCTCCCGGAAAAGTCCTGAAATGCAAGTCCTCGTCGACGCCGACGCCTGCCCCGCAGTCATCAAGGACATCCTGTTCCGCGCGGCCAAGCGTGAAGAAATGATGGTGACGCTGGTGGCGAACCAGTTTCTGCGCACGCCACCGTCGCCGTTCGTCAAATCGATCCAGGTGCCACCGGGGTTCGATGTGGCGGACGCGCGTATCGTTGAGATGGTCGAAGCCGGGGATCTGGTGATTACCGCCGATATTCCGCTCGCGGCGGCGGTCATCGAGAAGGGCGGGCGTGCGCTCGACCCGCGTGGGAGCTGGTTCACGCCGGAGAACATCAAAGAGCGCCTGTCCGTGCGCGACATGATGGACCAGTTGCGCTCCGCCGGGATCGAGACCGGCGGTCCCGCCCCGTTCAGTCCGCGCGACGGCAAGGCGTTTGCCGGTGAGCTGGACCGCTTTCTGGCACGTCAGCGTCAGTCACCTCGTTAGGCGTCGTCAGTCCTCTGCGCGAGGCATGCGCGCCTTCAACGCCACCAACATCTCCACGATATCGCTCGGCAGCTTCCGTTCGCGGGCGATGTCCACACAATCCCGGCCACGGTCGTCGGCAATCGCAGGGTCCGCACCTGCATCGATCAGCAGACGCAGCGTGGCGAGCCGTTGCAGTCGTGCGGCGTAGAACATCGGTGTCTCGCCGTGGGCGCGCAGATTGAGCAACGAGTGGCAATCCGCGATTCCGTAAGCCGTTGCTTGCCTGTCACGCAAACTCACGCTTGTGGCGCACTCGCACGCAGCAATTCGGCAAAACGTGCTTCGCACCAGCGCATGACATCGTTGGGTTCGCGACCGAACCGCCAGAGCATGCGTACCGGTAACTGAGGAAGACCGAGATCGTCGCAGCGAAGTTCATGAAGATCTTCGTATTCCGCAATATCGATCGGCAGCACCGCCCAGCCCAGCTTGTCCACAACCATGCTGGCGATGACGTAGGAGCTGTCCGCCCGCCAGATCGACGGACTCAGTTGCAACGGCGTAATGTCGTCCATTTGCAACAGAATCTGACGATATTTCGCGAGATCCCCGCGCGTGACCTGATCGCGATAGGCCAGCGGATGGTCGCCTGCCACGAACACGCCCTGCACGGCCGAGCCGATGTACTTGTGGCCGAGCGCCGACGAAATCGCGCCACGGTCGACGTGAAAGCCAATATCCGCGCGCTGCTTCTCCACGTACTCGGCGACTTCCGTCGAGGTGCCGTTGAGCAGCGTCAGTTCGAGGTAGGCGAACTGATAGGCGAGGTCGCGCACCAGTTCGCTGACGGCCTGATACGGCAACGCCTCGTCCAGCGCCAGCGACAACTGGGGCTGTTCGCCGAACGCCAGCGCGTTCGCCCGATGGTTCAGCCCCTCGGCCTGCCGCAGCAACTCCTTGGCTTCGAGCAGCATCACCTCGCCCTGATCGGTGAGGCGGGCGTTTCGGCGGCTGCGGTCGAATAGCTCAAATCCCAAATCCGCTTCGAGCAACGAAATCGCCGTGCTCACCGCCGACTGGGCTTTCCCCATACGACGGGCGGCAGCGGATATCGAGCCGTCCTCCGCTGCCGCCACAAAGTAGCGCAATTGTTCAATTGTCCAGTTCATCCATTCATTTTATAGATAGGTTCCAACTTTTTCTAACAACAATTTCGCGGGAGAATCGCGCAGCTCCAATATGAAACGCCAGATTGAAACGCCAACATAGGCTTGGCGGCAGACGACCGGATCTCCCGGTCCGGTGGTCTTGGGCATAGACCTCCTTCGCGCAACGCGTACCTGCCGCCCATGGTGTCTCCGGAGCGATGCGGGGCCCCCGGTCCTCCCCCATCGCTGGCTCACTTGCAGCCAGCCCGTCGCTCGACGCCGCGCACCGAACGCGGTTGCGACACCCTTGACCGGATGTCGTAAATCCAACGTGCTTACATGTCATCGAAAATCGATAACCGAACTCTCCGTACCCGTTTCGGAGTCCTGACGGGTGTTTCCGCCACTCTGATCGCCAGCGTGTTGCTTCTCGCCGCATGCTCTGGCCGTGACAAAAAGGAAGAAGCCGACGCCACACCGGAGGCCGTCGTGCGCACGGTCGAGCGTCGCGCCGAGCCGCTCACGACCGAGCAACCGGGCCGTCTCGAAGCGTTCCGCAGTGCCGACGTGCGCGCCCGTGCGGGCGGCGTCGTCATGGAACGTAAATATCAGGAAGGCCAGAAGGTCGCCAAGGGCGACGTGCTGTTCCGCATCGACCCGCAGCCGCTGTCCGCTGCGCTCGACGCCGCACGCGGTGCGCTCGCCAAGGCGCAAGCCGAACACGATTCCGCCAAAGACAAGATCGAGCGCTATCGTGGTCTCCTTGAGGAGCGTGCCATCAGCGCCCGTGAAGACGCCGAGTCCCGTGCCGCCGAAGCGCGTACGCGTGCCGAAGTGCTGGCCGCCCGCGCCGAAGTACGCAAAGCGGAACTCAACCTCGGCTATACGAGCGTCGTCTCGCCTATCGCGGGACGCGTGCGTCGTGCGGAAGTCACCGAAGGCGCGCTGGTCGGCCTCGACTCGCCCACACTGCTCACGCGGGTGGAACAGATCGATCCGATCTACGTGAACTTCTCGCAACCCGCCGCACAGGTCTACGCGATGACGCGCGACCTGCGGGCAGGCAAGCTGGAGCACGGCAACGAGGCGGCCGCTCCGCAGGTGCACGTCACGCTGCCGGATGGGCGCGAGTACACCTTGCCCGGCAAACTGCTCTTCACGGATCTGGCCGTCGACCCCGGCACGGACACTATCGCCATGCGCGCCTTGTTGCCGAACCCGGACGGCGTGCTGCTGCCCGGTGCGTTTGTACAAGTGCGCATGCAGGGCGCGGTGAACCCGAACGTGGTGCGTGTGCCGCGCGAAGCGCTCACGCGCACGACGGCGGGCGCCATCGTCCGTGTGGTCGGCGCCGACGGCAAAGTGCACGACCGCAAGGTCCATGCCGATGCCATCGAAGGTCATGACTGGCTGGTGACGGACGGTCTCAAGGGCGGCGAGCAGGTCATCGTTCAGAACCTGACGCAGTTCTCCGACGGCATGAAGGTCAAGACCAAGGTCGCAGGCAATGACACTAAAGATGCCAAGGACGTGAAGAACGCTGGCGAAGACACCGCCAAGTCCACCGACGCCAAGCCTCAGGGCAACGGCAGTCCGGCCTCCAATGCGGAGACGTAATCCAAATGGCTCGTTTCTTTATCGATCGCCCGGTTTTTGCCTGGGTGATCTCTCTGATGATTACGCTCGTCGGCCTGCTGGCCATTCGGGCGCTACCCGTCGCGCAGTACCCTGACATCGCTCCGCCGATGGTCAGCGTATACAGCAGCTACCCGGGCGCTTCGGCGAAGGTCGTCGAAGACTCGGTCACGGCCATCATCGAACGTCAGATGAACGGTGCGCCGGGGCTGATGTACACGTCGGCCACGAGCGGTAACGGTGAGTCGTCGGTCAACCTCACGTTCCGTCAGGGCACTAGTCTCGATCTGGCCGCCGTGGAAGTGCAGAACCGGCTGAAGACGGTTGAGTCACGCTTGCCGGAAGTCGTGCGCCGCTACGGCGTGAAGGTCGAACGTGCGGCCGACAACATCCACATGGTGGTGACACTGTCGTCGCGCAATCCGGCCATCGGCGAGTTCGATCTGGGTGAGTTGGCGGCGTCGCAGGTCGTCAACCAGCTCAAGCGCGTGCCTGGCGTCGGTCAGGTGCAGTTCTGGGGGACGGAGAAGGCCATTCGCATCTGGCCCGACCCGGCCAGACTCGTCGCGCTCGATCTCACCGCCTCGGACATCGTGTCCAAGGTGCGCGCCTACAACGCGCGTGTGACGGTCGGCGATCTCGGCGCTGGCTCGACGCCGACGTCCGCACCGATCAACGCTAACGTCGTCTCCGACACCACCTATTCGACGCCGGAGCAGTTCGCCAGCATTCCGTTGCGCGTGCGCGCCGACGGTTCGGCCATCCGGCTGGGTGACGTCGCGCGCGTGGAACTGGGTGCGTCGGACTACAACTATTCGTCGCGCGTCGACGGGCTTCCGGCCACCGCGATGGGTATCAAGCTCGCGGCAGGCTCGAACGCCGTCGAAGTGATGAAGGCCGTGCGCGCTGTGATGGACGAACAGGCAAAGCTGTTCCCGGCAGGCGTCGAATACCAGATGCCCTACGAGACGGCGTCGTTCGTGAAGGTGTCGATCCAGAAGGTCGTGAAGACGCTGCTCGAAGCCATCGTGCTCGTGTTCATCGTGATGTACCTGTTCATGCAGAACCTGCGTGCGACGCTGATCCCGACGCTCGTCGTGCCGGTGGCGTTGCTGGGTACGTTCGGTGTATTGCTGGGCCTCGGATACTCCGTCAACACACTCACGATGTTCGGCATGGTGCTGGCCATCGGCATTCTGGTGGACGATGCCATCGTCGTGGTGGAGAACACCGAGCGGATCATGGTCGAGGAGGGGTTATCCCCGTACGCGGCGACGGTCAAGGCGATGAAGCAGATCAGCGGCGCCATCATCGGCATTACGGTGGTGCTGGTGATGGTGTTCATTCCGATGGCGTTCTTCTCGGGCGCGGTGGGCAACATCTACCGGCAGTTCGCGGTCACGCTCGCGGTGTCGATCAGCTTCTCGGCATTCCTCGCACTCTCGTTGACACCGGCGCTGTGCGCAACGTTGCTGCGCCCGGTGGCGCACGACCACCACGAGAAGCGCGGCTTCTTCGGCTGGTTCAACCGTACCTTCGCGATGGGCACCGAGCGCTACACGCGCCGGGTCGACAAGACGCTGCGCCATCCGTGGCGCTCGATGCTGGTGTACGGCGCGATTCTGATCGCGGTGCCGCTGGCGTTCATGCGTCTGCCGTCGGCCTTCGTGCCTGAGGAAGACACCGGCAGCTTCATGGTGATGGCCTCCGAGCCGCAAGGCGCAACGTTGCCCGAGGCGATGACGGCACTCAAGCGCATCGAGAGCTATCTGATGCAGAACGAGCCGGTCAAGCACGTGTTCGTGTTGGGTGGCTGGAACGAATTCGGCGCGGGCCCCGGCGGCGGCATGTTGTACGTCACGCTCAAGGACTGGCACGAGCGCACGTCGAAGCATGACGGCGTGAACGCCATCGTCGAGCGCGTGAACGCGAAGTTCACCGGCCAGCCGGATCGCATGATGATCGCGATGAACAGCCCGGCGCTGCCGGAACTCGGTTCGTCGAACGGCTTCAATCTGCGCTTGCAGGATCGTGCAGGTGTCGGCACGGAAGTGTTTACCGCCGCGCGCGACGAGTTGCTGCAAAAGGCGGCCAAGGATCCCGTGCTCAAGAACGTGATCTTTGCCGGGCAGGGCGAGGTGCCGCAGATCGACATCGCGATCGACCGTCGCAAGATGGAAGCGCTCAAGGTCAACATGGACGACGTGAACACCACGCTCGCCACCATGTTCGGCTCGGAGTATGTCGGCGACTTCATGCTGGGTGCCGAGAATCGTCGCGTCGTCGTGCAGTCGGACGGGCGTCAGCGCGTGTCGCCGGAGGATATCGGCAATCTGCGCGTGCGAAATGCCAGTGGCGAGATGGTGCCGTTATCGTCGTTCGTCACGCTCAAGTGGAAGCTCGGCTCGCCGCAGTTAAAGCGCTATAACGGCTATCCGTCGTTCACGCTTCAGGGCGAATCGGCGCCGGGCAAGAGCAGCGGCGAAGCCATGGCGCGCATGGAGCAACTGATGTCGGAGATGCCTGCGGGCATCGGGCACGAGTGGAGCGGTCAGTCGCTTGAAGAGCGGGCGTCGGGCGCGCAGGCACCGATCCTGTTCGCGCTGTCGGTGCTCGTGGTGTTCCTCGCGCTCGCGGCGCTCTACGAGAGCTGGGCGATTCCGGCGGCGGTCATCATGGTGGTGCCGCTCGGCGTGATCGGCGCACTCGGTGCCGTGAGTCTGATGGGCATGCCCAACGACATCTATTTCAAGGTGGGCCTGATCGCGACCATCGGTCTGTCGGCGAAGAACGCCATTCTGATTGTGGAAGTGGCCAACGATCTCGCGAAGCAGGGCATGACATGGTTCGATGCGGCAGTGGAAGCCGCGCGACTGCGCTTGCGTCCGATCGTGATGACGTCGCTGGCGTTCGGCTTCGGCGTGGTGCCGCTGGCGATTGCGACCGGCCCGGCGTCGGGGGCGCAGCGCGCGATCGGTGTGGCCGTGCTGGGCGGGATCGTGACGGCCACGGTGCTGGCGATCTTCCTGGTGCCGTTGTTTTTCCTGCTGGTGGGCCGCTTCGTGCGCCGCTCGCATCCGGGTAAGGATGCGCCGCACGACGCGAATGATGCCGCACCGGCCGTAGAGGGGAAGGTATGACGATGTTTCGACCCCGCATGCGCGGGATAACTGTGGCGGGCGTGTGCTTGTTCGCGCTGCTGGCCGGATGCACGATGGCGCCGACTTATGAGCGTCCGGCTGCGCCGATGCCGACGACGTACGAAGCGCCGACAGGCAGCGGTGTGCATCTCGCACTCGCTGATCCCCTCTCCGCCGACGCCGATTGGGCCGAGGTCTTCACGGACGCGGACTTGCAGACGCTGATTCGCCGTGCGCTCGCACAGAATCGCGACTTGCGGCTGGCGTCGCTGCGCGTGCAGGAGGCGCGCGCGTTGTACGGCATCGAGTCGGCCAATCTGCTGCCGAGCGTTCAGGCAGGCGGGGCGTTCTCCCGTCAGCGATACTCCGGCTCGGCCGGGCAACCCGATGGCGCAAGCAATATGCCGGGCGGTTATGTCGCCAACGACGTGCGCGCGACGGTGGGCGTAAGTGCGTTCGAGCTGGACTTCTTCGGGCGCGTGCGCAGTCTGCGCGACGCCGCGCTTCAGGAGTATCTGTCGAGCGAGGAAGCACAACGCGCGGCGCAAGTGAGTCTGGTGGCGGAAGTGGCAACGTCCTATATCGGTCTGGTCGCCGCGAACGAGCAGATCGCTTACGCCCGCGATGTGCTGGCGGCGCGTGAGGACGGCATTCGCGTCATTCGTCTGCGCGCCGAGCGCGGACTGGTCGACGACCTCGACCTGAACACGGAGACGACGCAGGTCGAAGTGGCGCGGGCGGCGCTCGCTGAACGTGAACGTCAGCGCAGCGAGATCGTGCACGCGTTGCAGGTGCTCACTGGCGACGTCGGCGCGAAGCCTGCGGCGGCATCGTCGCTCGACGGTGCTTTCGTGGTGCCGGTCGCAGCGGGCTTGCCGTCGTCGCTGCTGATGCGGCGTCCCGACATTCGTCAGGCCGAAGCGAAGCTGCGCGGAGCTAATGCGAATATCGGTGCGGCGCGTGCAGCGTTCTTCCCGTCGGTCAGACTGACGACCGACATCGGTACCGCCAGCGCCAGCTTCTCCGATCTGTTCGGCGCAGGCACCGGCGTGTGGTCCTTCATGCCGCAGATCACCGTGCCGATCTTCAGCGGCGGGCGCAACATTCAGGGCCTCAATCTGGCGAACGTCCGCAAAGAGATGGCGGTTGTCTCGTACGAGCGCACGATCCAGACAGCGTTCGCGGAAGTCGACGATGCGCTCACAGCGCAGCAACTGCTCTCGCGTCAATATCAGGCACAAAAGCGTGTGTCCGATGGCGAACGCGAGCGGCTGCGGCTGGCCAAACGTCGTTATGTGAACGGCGTGGCGAGCTATCTCGAATTGCTCGACGCCCAGCGAAGCGAATTCCACGCGGCGCAGCAACTGATCGACGTGAAGCAACGGGTGCTCGTTAATCACGTGGCGCTGTATCGTGCGCTGGGTGGCGGATGGAAGCCGGAGAGTGATGCCTCGTGACGCGACCGTAACGTGATCGGCTAGGTTGCCGTCAAACAAAAACCCCGCCGGGTCTAGCGATCCGGCGGGGTTTTTTCATGCGTAGCCGTCAGCCACGTGGCGACGACAGGCGCAGGCGCGTTAGAACGCGAAGCGGCCTTCCGAAGCGATCTTCGCGATCGGCTCGCGCGGGCTCGGCACTTCGCGAGCGCGCAGGCCTTCGGGCAGTGCGTTCACGTCGCCGCCCGGACGGCCGATGGCGATGGCTGCTTCGATCTTGTACTTCGGCGACAGATCGAGTTCGTTGCGGATCTTGTCGTGTTCGATACCTGCCAGACCGTGCGTCGCCCAGCCCGAGAGCGAGGCTTGCAGTGCGAGGTAGCCCCACGCCGCACCGGCGTCGAAGCTGTGGGTCGGGGCCGGGACTTCCTTGTCGCTGCCCGGGGGCGTGAGCGTCGACTTCGAGATCACGAGGACGATGGCGGCGGCGTTCTTGGCCCACGTCTGGTTGAACTCATTGAGGAAGCCGACGAACTGGTCCCAATGCGGCGTGCCACGGCGGGCGAAGACAAAGCGCCACGGTTGCGCGTTGTAGGCCGACGGTGCCCAGCGGGCGGCTTCGAAGAACGACAACAGGGTGGCTTCGGGAATCGTTTCGTCCTTGAACGCACGGGGCGACCAGCGGGCCACGAATTGCGGGTCGATAGGATGATCGGCTTGGCGGGTGGTGATATCGGTCATGCGAATAGTCTCGTCGGCTAAAGTGCAATCAGTGCGGTCAGATACCTCTGATCGGGCCGCTAGGATACCCTGCGCGACGGGCGATCCCAACGAATATCGCCGCACGTGCATATGACTTGCGGTTATCTCGGCGGGCACGCCTTTGTCCTCGCCGTGGCTTCATCGTCTGTGCGACCGCCGTCCCGCGATATCATCGCCCTCCATGAACACCTTAAAGAACATGCGGATCTTCGTGCGCGTGGCCGACGTCGCGAGCTTTGCCGGTGCGGCGCGCGCGCTCGACATGACCACGCCTCAAGTGTCCAAGGCCATCTCCGAACTCGAAGCGCACCTGCGCACGCGGCTGCTGCATCGCACGACACGCAAGCTTGCCCTGACGGACGCAGGCAAGCGCTACCTTGAGCGTTGCCGCGACATCATCGCACTGGTCGATGTCTCGGAGGCCGAAGCCGGGGCCGCGAGCGCCGCACCCAGCGGAACGCTGCGTCTGCACGCGCCAGCCAGCTTCGGACAGGTGTTCGTGGTGCCCGCGCTGGCGCGCTTCCTTGAGCGGTATCCGGACGTCGAGGCTGACTTGCTGCTGTCGTCGCGCGTGCCCGATCTGCTGGAAGAGAACATCGACGTGTCGCTGCGGCTCGCCACGGCGCAGTTGCCCGATTCGGGGCTGGTGTCGGCGCGGATTTGCCGGATGGCGTCGGTGCTGTGCGCAGCCCCGCAGTATCTTGCCGCGCATGGTGCACCGCGCTCGCTGGACGAACTGGCGCAGCACACGCAGGTCCGCCTGAACGCACCGCATTACTCCGTCGATCACTGGCTTTTCGAAGGCCCGGACGGCGCGGTGAAGCTGCCGGTGCCCTCAGGGCGGCTGCGCGTGAACACGGCCGACTCGCTGGCGGCGGCACTCATCAGCGGCTGTGGCGTGGGGCCGGTGCCGTTGCTCTCGGCACTCTCGGCGCTGCGCAGCGGTTCGCTGGTGCGAGTGCTGCCCGATTACGAGTTGCAGGGGACGAATGTCTACGCGGTCTACGCGTCGCGGCTGTACCTCGACGCGAAGGTCAAGACATGGATCGAGTTTCTTCGGACATTTGTGGAGCAGGCGCTGTCTGCCCCAGACGCCGCAGCGATAGCGCAGCCACTGCGATCAGCAGGCCGATGACCAGCGACACCCAGAGGATGGCTGCGTCGCCCCAGTGTGCGCGAGCCACCGAGTAGCCCCAGGGGGCGACGGCCGAGACCGCGAACGCGGGGGTGAGCAAGGTGCCGAGCGCCCGCGCGTAGGCTTCGTGCGAGAACAGTTCGAGCGGGAGGCTGGCACGTAGCAGCGTCGCCAGTCCATTCAGTGCGCCATAGAAGAAGATGAAGACCCCGGCGGCAATGACGGACGACATCCCCGCCAATCCGAGCCCGAAGCACAGTGGCAGCCCGCAGCCGACCACCACGTTGAGATTCACCGCGCTCGACTGACGCGGCTGAAGCCACTCCAGTGTTCGTGCACACACCTGCCCCAGCCCCCAGAGCGCGGCGAGCCCGACCGGTAGCCCTTGCACGCTCAACAGCGACGTCAGGTGGGCCGCCAGCCCCGACGACAGGATCGAGACCAGCGCCATGATCGCGCCGTAGAGCAGGGCGGGCCGCCACGGCAACGGGGCGCGTGTCTTGCTGCTGGCGTCGGCGGCTGTTGCGCGCGGCGGCGTTGGCGGCAGGCTGCGCAGCAACGCCCACGCCAGCAGGCCGAACGCGCCATACACGAGCACCCCTGGTCGCCATCCCCATGTGTCTCCGAGCCAGTTGCCTACCGGCCAGAAGACGGTCGTGGCGAGGCCGCCGATCAGGGTGATCTGCGTCATCGGTCGGCGAGCGGTGGGCCCGTAGAGGGCGGCAAGCGTGGCGAAGGCGGCGTCGTACAACGACAGACGCATGCCCACGCCGAGCAGGCACCACGCGGCGTAGAACTGCGCGAGCGTGGTGCTCGTGGCCAGTGTGGCGCATCCGGCGGCGCAAATCAGGGTGCCGAGGCACATCACGCGGCGTCCCCCCATGCGTTCGAGCCAGCGGCCTGAAAGTGGCGACACGGCGGCCATCACCAGCATGGCGAGCGACGGACCGGCGAAGACCCAGGTCTGCGCCCAGCCGGTGTCGCGTGCGATGCGCCACGCAAAGGCGCCGGGCAGATAGAAGCTCACGCCCCAGTTGATGAGTTGTGCGAGGCCGAGCCGGAGAACGAGAGGCATGACGATATGGGGGCAAAAGGCCGGATTCAGGCCGGATTCAGGCGTCGTCGCGAAACGTCGACGAGGCTTTGGCGCGTTAGGACGCCCGGACCGACGCCACACTCTGCATGGTGCGCCTGCCGCATCTCTTGGTAAAGTCTTGGCATCTTATCCGGTTCATAAGGAAAACTTTGAGATGCGACGCCTGAATCTGGATCAGTTGCATACCTTCGCCGAAGTCGTTGACGCTGGCAGTTTCTCGGCGGCAGCGGTGCGTCTCGACCTGTCGCAACCGGCCGTCAGCCTTCAGGTGCGTCAACTGGAGCAACGCCTGAACGTGCGGCTCATAGAGCGGGTGGGTAAGCGGCTCAAGCCGACGTCGGCCGGGCTGACGTTGCTCGAACATGCGCGCCGCATCGATGCCGCCGTCGAAGAGGCGATGCAGGCGTTGTCGAGCCACGCGCGGGGTGTGGCCGGGGAAGTCGCTATCGGGACGGGGGCGACGGCCTGCATTCACCTGCTGCCGCCCATGCTGCGCGCGATGCGCAAGCGGCATCCGCAACTGGACATCCGGGTGAGCACGGGCAATACCGACGACGTTGTTGCAGCCGTCACGGAAAACCGGCTCGATATCGGCCTCGTGACGTTGCCCGCTGCGGGGCGCAGCCTGCACGTCACGCCGGTTTTGCGCGACGAGTTCGTCGCCATAGCACCGGCGAACGACAACACGTGGGGCGACGAAGTCACACCGCACACGTTGGCCGCCGCGCCTATGGTCGCATTCGAATCCGGCAGCAGCACCCGTCTGCTAATCGACGACTGGTTTCTGCAAGCCGGGTTGCGCATGCGTCCGGTCATGGCGCTGGGCAGCATCGAAGCCATCAAAGAGATGGTGGCGGCAGGACTCGGCTACAGCATCGTGCCGAAAATGTCGGTGAATGCCGTTCATCATCGACGCGGATTGCGTATATCGACACTCACACCGGAACTAACGAGAACGTTGGCGATTGTCGTCAGGCAGGATAAACCGCTCACGCCGGGATTGCGAAAAGTCCTGTCGGCATTGGAAGGGCTGGGCAGCGTGTTGTGAAATTCAATGAGAAAATGATTCGCACTCCACGTGAAAAAGTGTCGTTGTTTTATTGGGCAAAATTACTCCCCGCAAAACACAAGGCTCGGACTACAATGCGCGAATAACGGCATCCAAACCGGCAATTATTGAGAACGTGTAACTCGCAATGCATCACAACCTTTATCGATATGAGGGGCTGCTGGGAGCCCGCTCGGTCGAGGCGCTGGACGCCGAGTTTCAGAAGCTGACGCAAACGCTGGAATACGACGCGCTGTTTTATGCTCCGTTGTTGCCGCGTCGCGAGCGAGAAGCCGCCGCATTCCAGATGGAAGATCAGATCATTTCTGCGCAGGGCATGCCGAGCCGTCACATCTTCACGACGTTTCCGCCTGCCTGGATCGAGCGCTATCAGAGCGCGGGATATGCTGAAGTCGATCCTGTGCTGGTGGCGGCGAATCTGTCGCCACTGCCGATTCTCTGGCGCACGTTTCTCATGCAAAAGCGGCCGCATCCGATTTTTGCCGACGCGAGAGCGCATGGTCTGGCCAGCGGCGTATCGATCCCTATCTATGGCGCTGCGGGCGAGCGGGCGATCTTCAGCGCGGCGACTGCGAAATCGCCGGAAGAGTCGGCCGAACTCGAAGCGCGCATGGTCGGTGAAATCTATCTGACGGCGCTGTATTTCCATCAGGCGATTCAGCAACTCGACATGCAGTGGGTCGCCAGTCGTTGCACCGGCAAGCTCAGCCCGCGCGAGATCGAAAGTCTGTTGTGGGCGGCGCGCGGGAAGACTGCTTGGGAAATCGGATTGATTCTGAAGATCTCCGAGCACACCGTCACGTTTCACATCAATAACGCCAAGCGCAAACTTGGCGCGGTCAACCGGCATCAGGCGATTGCCGCCGCGATCAGCACCGGTCTGATTTCTCCCTGAAGTTATCCATTTCCAAACGAGTTCGTGAGCGCCAACTCCGGGCGTTCACGAAGCCGCTTTGCCTTGTGATTTCACATCTGTCGCCTTTGCCCATTGCGCGACATATTCCCGCCATTTTCGAGACATTCCTCCCCTAAATTCAGCGGATTTCACACCTTTTCCGAAACGGTGTGTTGTCGCTTTGAGGCTAGTTCAATTCCTAGGGAAAACTATAATTTACTCATGGCGAAAACTGATCGGTTAGCGGTTTTCGTCACTTTGAACGACATACGAACGATAAAAGGAGTTTTCCATGAAAAAGAACCTGCTGAGCGCCATTGCGCTGGTCAGCCTGACCGTAGCCGCTGGCTCGGCTTTCGCTGCCGATCAATCGACCGGTGTGACCCGTGAACATGTGCGCGCCGAACTGCAAGCCGCACGCGAACTCGGCCTGTCGCCGGTGACGGAATTCAACTTCCCGTACACCTTCGAGCAATCGGTTCAGTTGCAAAAGCGCACCGCCGAAATCGAAGCGGCGCAACACAGCGCTGCCCCGCAAGCCCCGGCAGTCAACTGAAGTCTCGATGTGTGGAAGAGGGACAGTCAGTCCCGAGATGTACTGAAGTGCTAAAGTTGCACCCGATTCGCCGACGGCCCGCCTGATTCGTTTGATCGCATCGACCGTTCGAGCATTACGCGTCCCGCCCGCGCCGCGCGAATCTTCCTCACGACGCCCTAGCGCGTCACTTGCCACAGCCCCGCCAGAGGACCTCGGTCCCGACGGGGCTTGTGTGTTTCTGGAGGCCCGGCAGCGTATCCGAGGTCATATCGTGCATATCGTGGGACAGGCGCCAGCGACTTCGTTTCAACGCGTGGATCAAAGCGTAGATGCGTCGGACGAATGAGATTCGGCCATGGCGGCCTTGTCCTTTGCGACGCTCGATTGCCATCCGCCGCCCAGCGCCAGGAACAGATTGACCTGATCCATGGCGACCTGCGTTTCGGACGCAGCGAGCGCTGCTTCGGCGCTCGCGTGCGTGCGCTCGGCGTCAAGGCTCGTGAGGTACGGCGCACGGCCCGCCTGATAGAGCTTGTGGTTCTGTTGCGCAGCGGCACGGGATTTGTCGCGCGCGTCGCGCAGCGCATCGTCGCGCTGCAATTCGCGGGTGTACGCCGAGAGCGAAGTCCGCGTTTCCTGAATCGCCTTGAGCACCACACCGTCGAAGTGCGCGAGCGCAGCGTTCGCGCCAGCCTCCATGCCCTTGATGTGCGAGCGCACGCCGTTGGTCGGCAGCGACCACGAGATCATCGGACCGACGGTCCATTGTTCGGTGCGTCCCTGACCGAAGTGTTCCAGCACGCCGTTCGCGCCAATCGATGCGCCGAAGCGAATCGTCGGATAAAGGTCCGCCGTCGCTACGCCGATCTTCGCCGTGGCCGATGCCAGTTCGCGCTCTGCCTGACGCACGTCCGGGCGGCGTTTAAGCAGCGCCGTGCCGTCGCCGACGGGCAGCGCCTGCGTGAGTTGCGGAATCCGACGGCATTGCGTGAGGCTCGCGTCGAGCGTGCCCGGCACCTTGCCGAGCATCACCGCCAGCCGGTCGTTGGCGGCTTCGTTCTGCGCCAGATAATGCGGGAGCCCGGCGCGCAACGTGTCGGCTTGCGCCTGCGCGCGCAGCAGATCGGTCGGCTGATCGCGTCCGGCGTCGACCAGCTTGCGAGTGATCGCGACGCTGCGTTCCTGCAACTTCAGTTGCTCGTTGGCAATGTCGTACTCGTGATTGGCCGCGCAGCTTTGCACGTACGCGCGAACGGTCTCGGCCGCCACGCTCACGCGAGCGACATCGAGCGCAGCCTGGCTCGCTTCGGCGGCGGCGAGTGCGGCTTCGTCCGCACGGGCGAGCTTGCCGAAGAAGTCGATCTGATAGGAGATGCCGAGCGTGGCGACGGCAATGTTCACCACCGGCAGCTTCTCTTCCTTGAGCAGACTTTCGCCCGAAATCTGTGCGCGGGCCGCTTCGGCCTGCACACCGCCCTGCGGCAGATTCTCGGACTCCACTTCGTGATACAGCGCAACGGCGCGCTGCACATTGGCCAGCGCCACGCGCACGTTCGTATTGGCGGCGAGCGCTTCTTTCACGAGTGCGTCGAGCTTCGGATCGTCGTACAGCTGCCACCAGTCATCCGGCACCGCTTCGATCGAGACGTCGCCCGGCTTCGAGACGTTCGCGAGTGCGCCGTTTGCCTCGGACGAACGCATGACGGAGTTCTCCGGCAGGTGATAGTCCGGCCCGACGGTCGTACATCCCGCGACGAGCGCGGCGGCAACTGCCACTGCGCTCAGCAGCAGGAGACGGGGCCGCGATACTTTCATGGCGGTCTTCGTCGCGCTCACTTGCGCACTCCCGCCGGTGCGTCGCTTCGCGTGACGGCGGCCATTGCCGTCGGTGCTGCATCGTCAGGCTGCGCTGCGTGTTCTGCGTGTTTCGGCTGCGCTTTGTCCTGACCTTCGACCACGGTCACCGTGGCGGTACGACCGGCGACGAGACGCATGTCGGCGGGCACGTCGTCGAGCGCGATACGCACCGGAATGCGTTGCGCGAGACGGACCCAGTTGAAGGTGGGGTTGATGTTCGGCAGCATCGACGCGCCGCTGGTGCGGTCGCGATCCTCGATACCGGCGACGATGCTCTGCACATGCCCGTGCAACACGTGACGCTCGCCCATCAGGCGAATTTCCACCTTGTCGCCGATATGGATGCCGCGCATCTTGGTTTCTTCGAAATAGCCTTCGACGTGCAGCGAGCCAGCGTCGACCATTGAGAGGACCGGACGGCCCGTCGTCACGTAGTCGCCCACGCGCGGCAGACGGTCGTTCAGGTAGCCATCGGCAGGCGCAACCACGCGGGTGCGTTCCAGGTTGAGCTTCGCAAGACGCACCGCGGCGTCGGCTTGCGCCACGGCCGCTTCACCGGATTCGACCTTGGCCTGACCGGCTTCGACGACTTCCTTGGCCACCACTTCCGTCAACTGATGATTACGTGCGTTCTCGCGACGTGCCTGCGCGAGCGTGGCGCGCTGTGCGGCGGCGGTCGCCTCGGCTTGCTGCAACGCGAGCGTGTAGCGATCACGGTCGATCACGAACAGCAGATCGCCACGGTGCACCGGCTGGTTGTCTTTGACCTCGACGTCGGTAATCAGACCGGAGACGTCGGGGGCGACCTGCACGATGTCGGCGCGAATACGACCATCGCGCGTCCACGGGGCGACCGTGTAGTAGTCCCAGAGGTGCAGCAGCACGTAGACCGCCACGCAGGAGACCGCGAGCGTCAGAACGACGGGACCGAGAGAGCGAAGTTTCAGTTTCATGGTTGGCAGGCGTGCGCGATGGCGACGATGCCGCCCAGCGCGATGATGTACACAGCAAGGTTGAATAAGGAGCGGTGCCAGACGAGTTTGTAAAAACCGATGCGCGCCAGCACGAAGCGCAGCGCTCCCGTCAGCACGAACGCCACGACCATCAGGGCCAGCAGCGTCGGCACGAATACACCGTAGATGTCGATCTCGCCGCTCATTGGGCACTCCGGGTCAAGGCTGTGGAGGTGGGGGACGCAGGCGGGAAGAGTGCGACGTGGATGTCCATGAGCGAGGCGCGCGCGCTGCGCGAGGCCTGATCGCTATGGGCCACCAGCGAGCGCACGGCGCCGAGCAGTTTGTCTCGCAGCGTGGCGTCGGGCTGGCTCACCTGTGCGTCGAGTCGCGACTGGTAGAAGCGCGCCACGTCGGACAGCGCGGCCTCGACGGCATTGCGTTGCGATGGATTCAGATTCGGCAATTCGCGTTGTAGAGCGAGCGCGGAGAGTTCGACGCGCACTTCGGTAAAACCGTCGCTCGACGTTTCGCTTTCGCTCGCCGCCAGACGCGGCACCAGTTGGCCGAGCCGGTCGAGCAGCCGTGCCCGCAGGCGGTTGTGTTCGCTCACCGAGCGGCCCATCGCATTCTTTGCGATGTCGCGCCAGCTCGAATGAATCAGTCGACGCATGGCGACGCGCGTGCCGAACGGGCGCGTCTGCAAGGTCCACAACAGTGCGAACAGAACCCCGGCCAGACCGGCGATGTTGTTGTTTAGAAAGCTTTGGAAGTCGGCGTTGTATCCGCCCTGAATCCCCACGAAAGTCGCCGTGTTCACCGCCACGAGCATGGCCACCATCGTGAAGCGCGGCTGTGGGATCAGTGTGCCGAGCAGCACGAACGGCACGGCAAAGAGCGCCACGAGCAGACCGAAGTCATGGGCGTTCGTCAGGATGAAGAACACGTACACGGCGGCGAACACCACGCACACGGCCGTCGCCCAGAAGAACGAGCGGATGAACGGTGCGGGCTCGTCCATCGCCGCGAAGAAGCAGCAGGCCACCGCGCCGAGCGACACGCCAGCCGCGCCGTCGTTCCAGCCCGTGTAGATCCACGCCATGCCCATCAGGAACGTGCAGAGTGCCGCCGAGATCGTCGAGAACAGCAGCAGGCCGTGGTCGTAGTGACGTGCACCGCCCAGTTCCCAGTGCGGGAAGGCGGGCGTCCATTCGGGGGCGCCTTCATGCTGTCCGAAGCGGCGTTGCAGCGAGGCGCAGTCCTGCCACAACTGCACGAGCGAGCGAAGACGGTCTTCCGTCGCGGACACGAGCGCGCCATACCAGTCCGATGCTTCACCGGCCGATTGTGGCGGCTTGAGCAGATGGGCGGGCGCGGGTGACGGTGCACCCCGGCGTAGCCACGCGACGATTTCGGCCATCTTGGCTTCGAGCGCTTCGGGCGCCCCGTTCGGATGCAAACGTAACGTCTGCACCAGTGACGCCACGGTCGAGAGTACCGGCATCATCATCGTCATGCGTCCGCGCAGTTCCTGTGCGTCGCGCACGCGCTCCGATGTATCGGCGTCATACGACAGTTGGCTGATCAGCTGATCGAGCGCCAGAATGTCGGCCGCCATGCGGTGACGGCTCATGTGGCGCGTAGCTTTACCTTCGGGGTCGGCCGACAGCATGTCGGTGGTCCAGCGCGCGGCGTCGGTGAGCCAGCGGGCCGAGCGGTCGTGCAGCACCTTCGCCACGCTCGTAGGCAGAATCACCGCGCCCACGACGCTGGCGCAGACGATGCCGAGAATGATCTCTTCCGAGCGCGCGATGGCAATGTCGAAAATGCCCGACGGAGTGTTCACGGCGGGCAGGGCGATGAGCGGCAGCGTGTACGACGCCAGCAAGAACACGTAACTGCGAGGCGAGCGATGCAGTAACGAGATATAGAGCAGCGTGCCGGTCCACAGACCGACGGCGGCCATCAGTAATTCGGGGGTGTTGACGAGCGCGGGCACGAACGCAATGGACGCCGCAGCACCCAGCAGCGTGCCGAGCACGCGGTACAGCGCCTTGGAGCGGGTTGCGCCCGTCAGCGGATGCGAGACGATGTAGACAGTGGCCATCGCCCAGTAGGGACGCGGCAGGCCGAGCGCGAGCGCGATGTAGAGCGCCAGCATCGAGGCGACGAACGCCTTGATCGAGAAAATCCAGTCGCGGGAGGAAGGCCAGGTAAGCACGGTCGACGTCTTTGACTACTTCTTGGGGAGTTCCATCGCGAGGATGGACCCGTCCGGGTCCGCCGCGCGGTTGAGCGTTTCGAACACGCGCAGCACGGCATCGAAATCTTCCCGGGGGATATTCGCGAACACCTTGGCACGCAACTGGCTGAGTTCGACTTCGAGCTTTTCGGCGAGCGTTTCACCCGCTTCGGTGAGCCGCAGCGCATTGGCGCGACGGTCGCTGGCGTCCACTTCGCGCACGACCAGACCGGCCGCGCACAACTGATCGAGCAGGCGCACGAGCGACGCGCCTTCGAGCCCGACGTACTCGGCCAGCTCGACCTGACGCACACCCTGGCCAAGACGGCGGATGAACAGCAGGGGGCCGGCGCTCGCCGCGGAGATGCCGTATTCGACAATCGCGCCCTGCGATAACTGGCGCCATTGTTTGCCCGCCAGCAGCAGATGGCTGGTGAAGACAAAGCGGAGCGATTCTAGGGAGGTCATGGCGAAAGATTATATGTTAACTAATAATTAGGATGCTAGCTAATAGGCTGTTGCGAAATCCGTGGGAATCGTGGGAAGCCTCGGGCAGCATCCTTGGCAGAGGCTGACGTGGCGTGCCTTTCGGCGATGTCGGCGGGTAAGATAGCGGCATCCGGCGCGCAGGCTTCACGCCCGTCGCCAAGTGTTACGACATATTTCAAGGGACGCCCAATGACATCCAAGGGACTGGATAGCGAATCGTTCGAGCTGCTGCTCGCTGCGGTCCAACGCTTCATCCGCGAGCGGCTTGTGCCCGCCGAGAACGACGTCGAGGAGCACGACGAAGTGCCCGCCGTCATCGTCGAAGAGATGAAAGAGATGGGACTGTTCGGCCTGTCGATTCCCGAGGAGTTCGGCGGGATCGGTCTGTCGATGGTGCAGGAAGTGCGCGTGGCCTATGAGTTCGGGCAGACGTCGCTGGCGTTCCGTTCGGTGTTCGGCACGAACGTCGGCATCGGCTCGCAGGGCATTCTGATGGACGGCACCGACGCGCAGAAGCGCGATCTGTTGCCGCGCGTGGCGAGTGGCGAACTGATCATGTCGTTCGCGCTGACCGAGCCGGACGTGGGATCGGACGCGGCTGCGCTCAAGACCCGCGCGGTGCGCGACGGCGACGTCTATGTGCTCGACGGCGTGAAGCGTTTCATCACCAACGCGCCGCGCGCCGGGGCGTTTACGCTGATGGCGCGTACCGGCGGCGAGGGCGCAGGCGGCATTTCGGCGTTCATCGTCCCCGCTGACACCCCGGGCCTGTCGCTGGGCAAGGCAGACAAGAAGATGGGGCAGCGCGGCACGAAGACCTGCGACGTCGTGCTGCAAGGCGCGCGCGTCCCGGCGGCGAACATCATCGGCGGCGAAGCCGGTAAGGGTTTCAAGACGGCCATGAAGGTACTCGACCGGGGGCGTCTGCACGTGGCGGCGCTCGCCTGCGGCATGGCGCAGCGCATTCTCGACGAGTCCGTGGCCTATGCCCGCGAGCGCAAGCAGTTCGGCGAGCGCATCGGCGACTTCCAGTTAGTGCAGGCGATGCTCGCCGACAGTCAGGCCGAACTCTACGCCGGGTGGTCGATGGTGCAGGACTGCGCCGCGCGATACGACGCGAAGCCCGTGGGCAAGCGCGACGCCGACGTCAGCACGCGGGCCTCGTGCGCCAAGCTGTTCTGCACGGAAATGGTCGGACGCGTGGCGGATCGCGGCGTGCAGGTCCACGGCGGGGCGGGCTACATCAATGAATACAAGGTCGAGCGCTTCTATCGCGACGTGCGTCTGCTGCGTCTGTACGAGGGCACCACGCAGATTCAGCAGCTCATCATTGGCCGCGCGTTGATGCAGAGGGACTGAGTGAGCCGACGCGCGCTGCCCTTTCTGGTGGCGTCGACGTTCTTCATGGAGAACCTCGATGCCACCATCATCACCACGTCGCTACCCGCCATGGCGACGGACTTCGGCGTCGCGCCGTCGCAACTGTCCATCGGTCTGTCGGCTTATCTCGTTGCACTCGCTGCGTTCATTCCGGCGAGCGGGTGGCTGGCGGACCGGCTCGGGCCGCGCCGCGTGTTCCCCGCCGCCATCGCGCTTTTCACGCTGGCGTCCGTGCTGTGCGCGATGAGCACAAGCCTCGGCATGTTCACCGCCTGCCGGGTGCTTCAGGGGCTGGCCGGGGCAATGATGGTGCCTGTCGGGAGACTCGTCGTGCTGCGCAATACCCCCAAGCCGGAACTGGTGCGTGCCATTGCAACGATCACATGGCCGGGCCTCGCCGCCCCCGTCCTCGGTCCCGCGCTTGGGGGCTTCATCTCGTCGACGTGGAGTTGGCACTGGATCTTTCTGATCAACGTGCCGCTGGGCCTCGCGGCATTCGCGGGCGCGTTGTGGTTGGTCGGCCCCTCGCCGGGCGAGCGCAAGCCGTTCGATCTGCCGGGCTTCGTGATGAGCGGCGTCGGTGCCAGCTTGCTGATGTTCGGCGTCGAGCTGGCAAGCCGCACGCCTGCCGACTGGCCGATGGTGATCGGTTGCCTCGCCATCGGATTGCTCTCGATGGGCTGGTCGATCCGGCACTTCCTGCACACGCCGCACCCGCTCATCAATCTGGCGGCCATGCGCGTACAGACGTTTGCCGTGACGGTGTGGGGCGGTTCGCTTTTTCGCATGACGATCGGCAGCGCGCCGTTTCTGCTGCCGCTCATGTTCCAACTGGCGTTCGGTCTGAGCGCGGTGACGTCCGGCCTGCTGATGCTCGCACTCTTCGCGGGCAATCTCGGCATCAAGCCCGCAACGACACCGATCCTTAAGCGCTTCGGCTTCCGTCGTGTGCTGCTCGGCAACGGTGTGCTTGTCGTGATCGGCTTTCTGATGTGCGCCGCGCTGTCGTCGACGACCCCGTTCTGGATCGTCGCGCTCGTGCTGCTGTTCGGGGGCATCTGCCGGTCGATGCAGTTCACCACGCTTGCCACGATGGCATTCGCCGACGTGCCACCTGCCGACATGAGCGGCGCTGCGACGCTGTCTTCCGCG
Source organism: Pandoraea commovens (assembly GCF_024704525.1). Lineage (NCBI taxonomy): Bacteria > Pseudomonadati > Pseudomonadota > Betaproteobacteria > Burkholderiales > Burkholderiaceae > Pandoraea > Pandoraea commovens. Next base: position 4,510,564 of record NZ_CP102780.1, on the reverse strand, counting down.
CTTCAGCAGATGATGACGGGCATGGGCATCGCGCTTGGTGCGCTCATCCTCAAGTTCACGGAAGTGGCGGGTGTCGCACCGTTCAGCACCGCGAGTTTCCGTTGGACGTTCGTCGTCATGGCGGTGATTGCGTTACTCGCACTGATCGACGGCATGCGCCTGCCGCACGACGCTGGCGCGCAAGTCAGCGGACACAAATCGTCAGGTGCCAAACCGAAGGAAGCCAGTTGACGCACCGCGTGCAGGCATCAAGTTGGTGCGCGCGGGGCTGCGGCCCAGCGTCATGCACTGGTGCGGTGCAACAGATTTAACGTTTTTTAGCGCCACTTTCGGGCGTTTCCCATAGACAACTTCTGATCTTCTCCTTGCCCGGTAACGCTCGGCGGGCGATATCCCACGTGCTGGCACGCTTGTTGCGTTAGCGTTAGTGCCAGCGGCAAAGGCGTCGCCGGCAAAGAATTCAGGTGCGACGTCAGGCGGGACAGCCTGCGACGTACCCACAGGACAACGGCGTCCCTCTGTGCTTCGGCACGGATGGACGCCGTTTTGTTTTTCGGGCGCTGCAGGCGCTACAGGAGAAGACAGCATGCGCAAACCTCGTCTGGTCGTCATCGGCAACGGCATGGCCGGCATCCGCACGCTCGAAGAGCTGCTTGAGATTGCACCGAACCAATACGACATCACCGTGTTCGGCGCCGAGCCGCATCCGAACTACAACCGTATCCTGCTCTCGCCGGTGCTCGCTGGCGAACAGGCGTTCAAGGACATCGTGCTCAATCCGCTCGACTGGTATGCGGAGAAGGGCATCACGTTGCATCTGGGCCGCGAAGTCACGCAGATCGACCGTCGGAGCCGTGTGGTGCGCTGTGCCGACGGCACCGAAGCGCCTTACGACCGTCTGCTCATCGCGACCGGCTCCAGCCCGTTCATTCTGCCGGTGCCGGGCAAGGATCTCGATGGTGTGATCAGCTATCGCGACATCCGCGACACCGAAATCATGATCGAGACGGCCAAGGTGAAGCGTCACGCGGTCGTGATCGGCGGTGGACTGCTCGGTCTGGAGGCGGCCAACGGCCTGAAACTGCGCGGCATGGACGTCACGGTCGTGCATCTGGCCGACACGCTGCTCGAGCGTCAGTTGGACAGCACGGCGGGCAAGCTGCTGCAACAGTCGCTCGAAGCGCGCGGCCTCGCGTTCCGTCTGTCGCATCAGACGTCCGAGATTCTCGGCGACGACAACCGCTGCGTGCGCGCCGTGAAGTTCAGCAACGGCGACGAAATCGCGGCGGATCTCGTGGTGATGGCCGCAGGCATCCGCCCGAATACCACGCTGGCGGAAGCGGCCGGTTTGCACTGCGCACGCGGCATCGTGGTGTCGGACACGCTGCAAACCTACGATCCGCGCATCTACGCCGTGGGCGAATGCGTGAGCCATCGCGGCGTGGCGTACGGTCTCGTCGCGCCGTTGTTCGAGCAGGCCAAGGTCTGCGCGAATCACCTCGCGTTGATGGGCATCGGCAGCTATCGCGGCTCGGTGCTCTCCACGAAGCTCAAGGTCACGGGCATCGATCTGTTCTCGGCGGGCGACTTTCTGGGCGGCGAGGGCACGGAGGAAATCGTGCTGTCGGACCCGGCGAGCGGCGTCTACAAGAAGCTCGTGATTCGCGACGACAAGCTCGTCGGCGCCTGTCTGTATGGCGACACGGCGGACGGCGCGTGGTACTTCAAGCTGCTGCGCGAAGGGCGCACGCTGGGCGAGTTGCGCGAGCGCATCATGTTTGGCGAGTCGAGCGTGGGCGACGTCGGCACGCAAGGGCAGAACCGCGCGTCGGCCATGGCCGATACCGACGAGGTCTGCGGTTGCAACGGCGTTTGCAAGGGCACCATTGTTAAGGCCATCACCGAGAAGGGCCTGTTCACGCTCGACGAAGTGAAGAAGCACACCAAGGCCGCCAGTTCCTGCGGCTCGTGCGCAGGGCTGTGCGAACAGATTCTGATGAGCACGCTCGGTTCGACCTACGACGCCGCGCCGAAGGAGAAGGCCGTGTGCGGCTGCACCGACCTGTCGCACGCAGATGTGCGTCGTGCGGTGCGCGAGCATCGCCTGACCACGCACCGCGCCGCCTTCGACTTCCTCGAATGGCGCACGCCCAACGGCTGCGCAACGTGCCGTCCGGCGCTGAACTACTACATGCTCAGCACGTGGCCGAAGGAAGCGGTGGACGATCCGCAAAGCCGCTTCGTCAACGAACGCGTGCACGCCAACATCCAGAAGGACAACACGTTCTCCGTCATCCCGCAGATGAAGGGCGGTGTGACGAATGCGAGCGAACTGCGCCGCATTGCAGATGTGGCCGACAAGTATCAGATTCCGATGGTCAAGGTCACGGGCGGTCAGCGCATCGACTTGCTCGGCGTGAAGAAGGACGATCTGGTGAACGTGTGGCGCGATCTGGGTATGCCGTCGGGTCACGCTTACGGCAAGTCGATCCGCACGGTGAAGACGTGTGTGGGCAGCGAGTTCTGCCGCTTCGGCACGCAGAACAGCACGCAGATGGGCATCGATCTGGAGACGATGCTCGCGAACATGTGGTCGCCGCACAAGGTGAAGCTGGCCGTGTCGGGCTGCCCGCGCAACTGCGCCGAAGCCGGGATCAAGGACGTGGGCGTGATTGCCGTCGACTCGGGCTGGGAGCTGTATGTGGGCGGCAACGGCGGCATCAAGACGGAAGTGGCGCAGTTCCTCGTGAAGGTGAAGACGGCCGAGGAGGTCAAGGAGTACACCGGCGCGTTCCTTCAGTTGTATCGTGAGGAAGCCTACTACCTCGACCGAACGGTGCATTACCTCGATCGCGTGGGCCTCGATTACGTGAAGCAGCGCGTGGTGGCGGACGCCGCCAATCGTCGTGCCCTGTATGAGCGTCTGTTGTTCTCGCTCGACGGACTGCCCGACCCGTGGCAGGCGCGTATCAACGGCGCGCAAGCCAACGAGTACCGGCCGCTCACGGCGACGGCGCAGAGCGCAACGCCTGCCGACGTCGCGACCGAAACCACGACTGCCTGAGGAGATCCCATGACGACGTCATCCCAACCGATCTGGCTGCATGTCTGCGACGTAAATGCGATCCCGCGTCTGGGCACGCGTGTGCTGAACCACGCAAGCGGCAACATCGCACTGTTTCGCACCGAGAGCGACAACGTCTTCGCGCTGCGCGACAAGTGTCCGCACAAGGGCGGCGCGTTGTCGCTGGGCATCGTGCACGGCGAGAAGGTGACGTGTCCGCTGCACGCCTGGAACATCGATCTGACGACGGGCGAAGCCTGCGCACCGGACGTCGGTTGCGCACAGCGCTTCCCGGTGCGGATCGACGCGGGCGAGGTGTATCTGTCGATTGACGAGACGGTGAGCACTTCCGCGACCGAGACGGTAGCGGCCTGACGGTTGCCGCTTTTTCATCGGTTTGCGCAACACCCACGACACATACAAACAAGCGCCGGAGTCCCCATGACAACCCTCACGCAAACCACCTGCTGCTACTGCGGCGTCGGTTGCGGCATGCTCGTCGAGAGCGACGGCGAGCGCATCGTCGGTGTGCAGGGCGATCCGAACCACCCGGCGAACTACGGACGACTGTGCAGCAAAGGCATGACGCTGCCGCTGACAGCGCAGTCGCTCGCCGGACGCGTGCTGATGCCCGAGATGCGCGCCACGCGCGATGCCGAGCGCGTCCCCGCAACGTGGGACGCCGCGCTGGAAACGGTGGCGTCGCGCTTTGCCGACGTCATTCGCCGTCACGGACCGGACTCGGTGGCGTTCTACGTTTCGGGGCAGTTGCTGACCGAGGACTATTACGTCTTCAACAAGCTCGCGAAAGGGCTGGTGCGCACCAACAACATCGACACGAACTCGCGACTGTGCATGTCGAGCGCCGTGAGCGCGTACAAGATGGCGCTCGGTGCCGACGGCCCGCCCACGTGCTACGACGATCTCGAAGCCGCCCGCACTGTGATCTTCGCGGGCAGCAACATGGCGTATGCGCATCCGGTGCTGTTCCGGCGTCTGGAAGCGGCGAAGGCCGCCGATCCGTCGATTCGCTGGATCGTGGTCGATCCGCGCCGCACCGATACGGCGGCGATGGCGGACCTGCATCTGGCAATCGTGCCGGGTACGGATGTCGCCCTGTTTCACGGCATGCTGCACCACCTCATTTGGGAAGGGCGCATCGACCGTCGCTATATCGATGCGCACACGGAAGGGTTCGACGCCCTCAAGCAAGTGCTGCGCGCCTATCCACCGAAGCTCGTCGCGGATATCTGCGGCATCGAAGAGTCGGCGTTGCGTCAGGCGGCGGACTGGTTCGGGGAAAGCCCGGCGGCGCTCTCGCTGTATTGCATGGGACTGAATCAGTCGAGCCACGGCACGGAGAAGAACCTTGCGCTCATCCATCTGCATCTGGCAACGGGGCAGATCGGACGCGCCGGTGCCGGGCCGTTCTCGCTGACCGGTCAGCCCAACGCCATGGGCGGACGCGAAGTCGGCGGACTGGCCACCATGCTCGCCGCGCATCGCGATATCGGCAATGCGGCCCATCGGGCCGAAGTCGAACAGCTCTGGGGCGTGCAGGGACTCTCCGACACGCCGGGCCTGCCCGCTGTGGAGATGTTCGATGCGGTGCGCGACGGACGTATCAAAGCAATCTGGATCGCCTGTACGAACCCTGTGCATTCGATGCCGGACAGCGCACGCGTGCGCGAAGCGCTGGCAACGGCGGAGTTCGTCGTCGTGCAGGAAGCTTTTCATCAGACGGATACGGTGCCCTACGCGGATGTACTGCTGCCCGCCGCGAGTTGGGGCGAGAAGGCCGGTACCGTCACGAATTCCGAGCGCCGGATTTCGCGTGTGCGCGCGGCGATCCCCGCACCCGGCGATGCGCGCGCTGACTGGTGGATTGCGAGCGAAGTGGCGCGACGTCTCGCACCGAAGCTCGACGCGTCGCCCGAGCCGTTCGCGTTTTCGTCCATCGAGACGATCTTCAACGAACATCGCACGCTCACGCTCGGCCGCGATCTCGACATCGGCGGCATCGATTACGCCTTGCTGGAGCGTGACGGTCCGCAGCAGTGGCCGTATCCGGCGGGCGCAGCGCGCGGTGCGGCCCGGCGCTATGAGAACGGCGTGTTCGCGACCGGCGACGGCCGTGCGCGCTTTCACGCGTTCGAGTATCGGCCGGTGGCTGAGCCGATCAATGCACGGCATCCGCTGCGTCTGATTACGGGACGGTTGCGCGATCAGTGGCACGGCATGAGCCGCACAGGGCGCGTGGGGCAGTTGTTCGAGCATGCCCCTGAACCGGCGCTGACGATGCATCCTGCGGATGCGGCGCGTCGCAGCTTGCGGGCGGGCGACTTCGTGCGCCTGTCGAGCCGTCGCGGTGAACGGGTGCTGATCCTGACGGTGAGCGATGACGTGGCGTCGGGCACGGTGTTCGTCCCGATGCATTGGAGCGGTCAGTTTCTCGGTGGCGGTGGCGTGAACGACACCACGATCGGTACCGTCGACAAATACTCGAAGCAACCGGAATTGAAGCATGCAGCGGTGCGCGTCGAACCCGTGACGTTGCCGTGGCGCGTGGCGGCGGTGCGTCGTGGCGATGCGCTGCAATTGCACGCGACCGTGCAGCCGTTGCTCGCGGAGCGACGGTTCGCGACGGTGCGGCTGGAGGGCGACGACCGGCTGGTGGTGACGGCTGCCGACGCTGAACCGGATGCCGATTGGCTGGAGCGTCTGCATACGGCGTTGGCCCTGCCGCGAGACGAATCGCTGCTGGAGTATCGCGACGCGCGCCGTGCAATGACCAAGCGCGTTGCTTGGTGCAACACGCTCATCGACGGTGTGCTGGTCGCGGGCAGCGAGGCGGATATTGCGGGATCGACGACGTTGCTCGCACGCGTGAAAGGGGCGTCGCCGTGGACGCGCGCACGTCACGCGGTGTTCGTCGCCGATAGCGGGCCAGCGGTGCCGCGGGATCGCACCGTATGTCAGTGCAAGTCGGTGACGGCGTCGAGCATCGACGCAGCGATTGCCGCCGGGGCCGATGTCGCGCAACTGAAGGCGAAGCTTGGCTGCGGGACGGTTTGCGGTTCGTGCGTGCCGGAGTTGCAGCGCATGTGTGCGGCGTCAGCGGTGACGACGAATGCAGCTTAAGTGTCGTGAGCGACGAGCCTCCATGCACGACATCGAGGATGTAAAGGAATCAAGGGAGAACGATCATGAAGAACGGCAAAGTCACTCTGCTCAGCGCCGGACCTGGCGCGCTCGATCTGCTGACGTTGCGCGCGGCACGCGTGCTCGGCGAGGCGGACGTGTTGCTCGTGGACGATCTGGCCAATCCCGAGATCGCCACGCTCGCACCGCGGGCGCGCGTGATTGCCGTGGGCAAGCGCGGCGGTTGCCGCTCGACGCCGCAGGCGTTCATCGAACGGATGATGTGCCGCTTCGCGAAGCGCGGCGCGCATGTGGTGCGGGTCAAGGGCGGCGACGCGCTGATGTTCGGTCGCGCGGGCGAGGAAATGACGGCGTTGCGGCGTGCGGGCGTGCCGGTCGAGATCGTCAACGGCATCTCGTCGGCGTTCGCGGCGGCGGCCGGTCTGGGCATATCGCTCACGCACCGCGATCATTGCGCGGGCGTGACCTTCGTCACCGCGCACCGGCAGGACGGCAGTGCCCCGAACTGGTCGGCGCTCGCCGCGACGGGCACCACGCTGGCGATTTACATGGGACTGCATCGGGTGGAGGAGTTGAGCGCGACGTTGCTGGCGCATCTCGATGCAGACACACCGGCGGGCGCGGTGCAGTGGGCGGGCACACCGCAGGAGCGCCGCATGGTGACGACGCTGGGGCGACTGGCGGCCGACGTGCGCGCGCAAGGATTCGCCAGTCCGTCCATTCTGCTCGTCGGCGGAGCCGTGGGTGAGGCGTCGGTAGCGATGGGCGAGATGGGCGTAGTCGCTGAGGAAGTTGTCGCTCGTGCCGCCTGACGTTCCCGTCACCAAGAGCGAGCACGGCATGCTGCGCGTGCTGCTCGTGACCGACACCGACAAGCCGATTGGCGAGTTGCGGGCGGCGCTCGCGCGTCTGGGATGCGAGATGCTGGCCGAGGTCGCCAAGCCGCAGGCGTTGCCGCGCGTGGTGGAGAGCGAGCGGCCGGACGTGGTCATCATCGATACCGAGTCGCCGTCGCGCGACACGCTGGAGCAGTTGGCGGTCATGAATGCGGCCGCACCGCGTCCGGTGCTGATGTTTTCCGCCGACGGCAATCAGTCGCTCATTCGTGCGGCCGTCGACGCCGGGGTGACGGCGTATTCCGTCGAAGGGCTGGCAGCGGACCGTCTCGCACCGATTCTCGAAGTCGCGCTCGCGCGCTTCGCCCATGAGGAGAAGTTGCGCGCGCGACTGGCCAAGGCGGAAAGCGAACTGGCCGACCGCAAACTGATCGACCGCGCGAAGCGGCTGCTCATGGACCGGCGGCGGATTTCCGAGCAGGAGGCCTACGCCATCCTGCGCAAACGGGCGATGGATCAGGGCGAGAAGCTCGTCGAAGTGGCGCGCCAGCTCGTCTCGATTGCCGAATTACTGGGATAGACACTGCACATGTCGACGTCATCATGGTTGGCTTCCGATGGGCCATCGCCGGACCGGCAAGATCGAATTTCGGACGATGTGCCGGAGAAGCGTCATTTGCGTGTGGGGTTCGTCGCGCTGTCGGATGCTGCGCCGTTGGTCGTGGCAAAGCGTCTGGAGCTAGGGCACGAGCATGGACTTACGCTGGAACTGAGCCGGGAAGCGTCCTGGGCGGCGATCCGTGACAAGCTGCTCACCGGTGAGCTGGACGCGGCACATTCGCTTTACGGGCTGGTCTACGGCGTGCAGCTGGGCATTGGTGGGCCGCGCGAGGATATGGCCGTGCTCATGGTGCTTAACCGCAACGGACAGGCAGTGACGGTGACCCCGTCGCTAGCGGACGCGCTGGCTGAGACGGGCGATCTGCGTGAGGCATTGGTGTCGCTCGGCCACAAGCCGGTATTCGCACAGACGTTCCCGACAGGCACGCACGCGATGTTCATGAATTACTGGTTCGCTGCGCAGGGCATCGATCCGTTGCGCGACATTACCAGCATGGTGATTCCGCCCGCGCATATGGTCGCGGCGATGGAAGAGGGCGGGCTGGACGGTTTCTGCTGCGGCGAGCCGTGGCACGCGGTGGCGCAGGCGCGCGGGTTGGGCCGGACGGTCGCGGTGTCGAGCGATATCTGGCCGAATCACCCGGAAAAAGTGCTCGCCTGCCGACGGGACTTCGTCGCCCGTTATCCGAAGACGGCGCAAGCGCTGGTGCGCACGCTGCTGAGCGCGTGCCGGTGGCTGGACATGCCGGGGCACCGGGCGGAAGCGGCGGGCTGGCTGGCGGAGCCGGCGTGGGTGGGGGCGCCGCGCGATCTGATCGCGGCGCGCTTGCTGGGGGATTTCGGACGCTTGTCCGGTCGGCACGCGTTATTGCCGGTGAGCTTCTTTGACGGTGGCGTGGTGAATTACCCGCATCCGTCGGACGGGATGTGGTTCGTCTCGCAGTACCGTCGTTGGGGGATGGTGGGGGACGATGCGGTCATTCATGCCGCGCAAACGGCGGCGAAAGTGAATCAGACGGACCTGTTCGCGGCGGCGGCGCGCGCGGAGGCGGTGCCGGTGGTGTCGGAGGCTAGCGGCGAAGTGTTGTGCGATGGTCGCCGGTGGGATGCGGCGAGTGCTGCCGATCTGACGGCTTACATCGATGGATTCGCCATTCGGGCGCGCTGAGCGGTCGGCGTCTTACTGTGCGAAGACGTCGCAATCGACGCCGCCACGCGCAAGGCAGGCGCGCACGGCGCGTTCGCGGTGACGGTGATGCATGTTCAGGTGATAGACGAGTGCGAGCAGGACGACTTGTCGCGACACGTTGGCGAACACGGGTTCGAGCCCGGCTGCGCGGGCCAGTTCACGGCGCAGGACGGGGTGCAGACAGGCGAGGGCGAGGATCGCGAAAGATCCGGGCACTGCGAGAAACGCCGCTAAAGCAATCTTCTTTTTCATGGCCGTCGTGTGTGGTGAGGGCGTTGTGAGGACGCACCTGCTGGAGACGGTTGGGTTCTTAACGGAAACCGGCGCACCGATGTGCGCCGGTTTTTCCATTTTGGCGGGCGTCTCCTCCCGTCTCACTGCATCACAGCATGTGTGACAGTGTAGGGAGCCGCCTCATTTCGATAAACGCGCGAAAATGAAAGCCTCTCTTGCGTAAAGTGAGGGGAATCATGTCAGGGAAATACTGCGTCGAAGGGGCAAAGCGGTGCTGGCCCTGCGACGCGAGGCTTTACACCTTCTTCACGAACTCCGTTTTCAGGCTCATTGCACCGAAGCCATCGATTTTGCAGTCGATGTCGTGATCGCCGTCGACGAGGCGGATGTTCTTCACTTTGGTGCCGATCTTGATCGTGCCGCCGCCGCCTTTGAGCTTCAGGTCTTTGATGACTGTGACGGTGTCGCCGTTTTGCAGAATTGCGCCGGTGGCATCGCGATAGACGCGCTCCGTCGGCTCCGCCGCAGCTTCGGCCTGTGCAGACCATTCGTTGCCGCATTCCGGGCAGATGCACATCCCGCCGTCTTCATACGTGAATTCGGAGTTGCATTTCGGGCACGGGGGCAGAGCGCTCATTAGATATTTCCCTGAAGTAATGCGAAGGCAATAAGAGCGCGAGAGTATAACGGTGTCGGCCGGGGGATTCCTTGCGTTGGCTCAAGGGCGGGGGTGATCCTGAAGCGCGCGTACAAGTCCCATCGGCTAAAGAATGCCGATGGTAAGACGTTAAATGGCCTGTGTTCACTCTTTCCCACCAGATGTCATGCCTTCGACTTTGATGATCCATTCCACTAAGCCGGAGCGTCGCGTGAAGCCCGGTTTCAACTGGGCCGCGCTGCTTTTTGGATCTCTGTGGGCACTTTCGGAAGGGCTCGTGCGCCGAGGTGGGCGTTTGGTTGCCGTTGACTGCCTTGTTGGAGTTCTCTGGTCCATCGGATATCCGGCGACGATGTTGGCCGGGAGTGCCGTGTTTATCGTGAAGAACGTAGTTGTCGCTCGGTCCGGTGGGGCGTGGCTGCAACAACATCTCGCAGATCAGGGTTATCGCGCGATCTCGTAGCCTGTGCCGTTTTTTGGGGGGGCGCACACAGGCGTTGAAATCCCTAATGGCTCCCGGGCGTCACACCGGCGATACTGGTTTGGCCGATAATGGGCGCCACGCCCGCCATTCCCTGTCGTACGCCCCCTTAATTGCGCTGTCCCCGTCATGGCCGCCGAGATTCAGATTCCCATTCGTACGGAGTGCCCGCCCGGTGCCTGCACCTGCGAGCGGGAAACGCTCTTGCAGGGTGCGGGAAGCATCCCGCCCATTCTGAAGCTCACGCAAACCGAGGAAAAGAAGCTGATCGCTCGCATCGAGGCGATTTCCAGCTACAGCGATCTGAATCGCATGATCGGATTGATGCATGCTCAGCTCGGCATTCAGTTGCGCATCACGCCAAGCCCGAACGAGGTCAAAACCCTTCGCGGCATCATCATTCAATTGGACGCGCAACCCGGCTTGTGTCGGAAAACCCGCGCCAACATTCCTGCGGCCATTCGACGCTGCCTCGACGCCCGCCCCGAAATCGCCTTCGCTATTCTCGACTCGCACGATTTGCTTGGCGGGATTTGATGCCGCATCGATAAAAAAGCCCGTCGCTAACTGCCGACGGGCTTTCAATGGCGCACCGATATCTCTTATCTGTGGGGCGCTGGTTATTTGACCATTGTCGTCCGACCTCACGGACGCGGCGGGTATTCTCCACGCTCCAATGCGATGCAAAAATTCATCGGCAGGAACGGTTGCATATTGTTGTGTGCCGCGCCTGCGCCAACGGCACTCATCGTCTTTGGCGACAGCGACACGAGCGATGACGCAGAATCCTCCACGAAGGCGTTCGCGCCCGCCGAGATGAATCGGGCAGGCAACTTGTCGTCGCCGGTCACATTGCCCGGGCGCGTGTTGTTCGTATAAGCGGTGTGCGTATGCGACGGCATGTTCTCGTCAGTCAGCGTGACCGTCGTCGCGCCTTGAATCTTGCCCAAGTCACCCGCCGCATTCATCCCCTGCGCCACATATCCCCGGAGATCGGGAACGGCGAACGTGAGCCTGCCGTCACCACCGAAGCGATTGCCGATCACCGCGAACAACACCGGATAGGAACGTATTTGGAACAGCGAGCCGTCGCAAAATGCCCAGTAGGCAGGCGGGTAGTTGCACCCGAAGATGCGAATTTCACCAATGTAGTATTCGTCCATTTTTTGCTCTGGTCAGCCCTGCGACGGATAGATCCCGTCCACGGCGATGATGTAGTTCAGCGTCGCCGTGGGCATGAGGTTGTTGTGAGGCGTCGGTTCTGCGGTGCCCGACGGCTTGATGGCCTTCGGCGACAACGCGGCCTTGCCGCCCGGATTGCGCGCACCCGTGTCGTAGAAGTTGGCTGCGGTTTTGGCCAGCATGACGCCTTCGCCCGGCGTCGGCGTGGTGGCATCGCCGGTCGTCGCATAGACGTCATGCACGTGGCCCGGCACCTCGGTCGACTTGAGCGTGACCGTGGCGCTCCCGAGCTTTTGCCCCAGCACGCGATTGCTCAGCCCCAATCCCTGCCCCATGCCGATCGGCACCTGATTGCGCAGATCCGGCAACGCGAACCGGCTAACGCCGTCGCCGCCGTAGGTCGTTCCGATCAACGAGAACAAGACTTCAAAATCCGAAATGTTGACGAGCGTCCCATCGCAGATCATCCAGCCAACCGGGGCGTAGCTGCCCGCGAACAAGCGGATTTCTCCATAGTAAGGTGTCATGTCGAACTCCTAGCCGCGCGATGGGTAAATGCCGTTGATGCAGATCATGTAGCTCATGACCAGCGACGGTTGCATGTTGTTGTGGCCGACCGCGTCGGACGTTGTGCTACAGGCTTCAGGCGATTCCTTGACGAGCGTTTGCTCCGTCGGCGCGCCATACAACGCAGCGCCGTCAACCGTTTTTACATCGGCGACCACAGCGCTTTTCGCAAACAGCCGGTTCTTGTCGGTGCTGGCGATAGGCTGGGTTCCGCTGTCCGTCGCGGCCTGAAACGAATGGGTGTGAACGGGCGTTTGCGCCTGCGTTAGCGTGACGGTCTCTTCGCCACCGGGAACGCCTTGTGTGTAAGTCCCCGGCAGACGGTGCATTGCGACGCGCCCGCGCAAATCCGGCAGCTTGAAGGTGTTTCTGCCATCTCCCCCGTATTGAATCCCCAGGACCGAAAACAGCGCCTGATTGATATTGACGTTCATCAGTTGTCCTGCACATGGCGCCCAATCGCGCGGCGACATACCGAACGCAAACAACCTAATTTCCCCGAGATAAGCTTCCACTGGTTCTTCCTCGTTATGTGGCAGTGCCACGATTTTTTGATGAGTTGTTGGCGCGAATTGTGCCATCGAGATCCGGTGATTTAAATTGTTTTGGCAGTGCTATTTTTTAGTTTCATTATTTGAAACGGTCGTTTTAATTTTTCTCATGTGCCGAAAAATGAAGGGTGAAAGCGTCGGTGAAAACCCTTGATTCGCTGGCGCTGCGTTTGAATTTTGTAAGTACTCCTTGACACGCATTTTCATGTTTTTTACCCTTCCCACGCGTTCGCACGGTGTCGTGAGGTGTCGGTAACGATTAATAAAAAGTACCGAAATGTGTGATAAAGCGCTTTGGCGTTTTATTTGGCGATATCGAAGCGATTGGTAAAAATAACAATGTGACCCCTGGGCCTGTGCAGGTCAGGGGTTCGGGGAAAACATGTCTTCCAGCATTCGCTTGCGCCGCGCTGAGCCCGGCGCTCGTCCCGGGTTATCCACGCTTTGGCTTTTCTGGCTGAAGGTTTTGCTGGCGATTGTCGCGAGCGTCGGGGCGTCGTCTGCGATTGCTGCGCCGTGTACGTTCAACTGGAACGCGGCACCGGCGGGACAGTCCGTCTATACGATTACAACGGCCGACCCTAATTTGGGCGCTTGCGACCCTACGCGAGAAGGTCTTTACAGCACAGCGGGTGGTGACACGACGGCACTCGTGGCCGCAGACGGGTCAACCCTTCAGGCGGATCTTACTGTTGCGACAGCGGATTACCCGTTGATATTCACGCCGAGCCCGGCGACAACGAACACGAGCTGGACGTTCACGATGTATCAGGTGACCGGCGCAGCGAGCCCGGTCACGATCAATATCACGCGTCAACTCGGTGTCCCGCTACCTAGCAGCACCTCTCCCTCCAGCGGGCCGACGGGAGGGGGCAATACAGTTGTCATCACCGGGACGAACTTTGTCCAGGGGACTCAGGTTTTCTTCGACGTCAATGCGGCCACGAGTGTGACGGTGAACAGTCAGACTCAAATCACAGCCGTCGCACCAAGTCACGCCGCAGGCCCGGTCAGCGTGGGGGTGGCAAACAATGGCGGGTCGTCGGCAGGGAGCAATTTGTACACGTACGTCCCGCCACCGGCGGTGACAGGGGTTTCTCCGACGCAGGGTTCGACGGCCGGCGGCACGAGCGTGACGATCACCGGTACGAACCTCGCCGATGTCACAAGCGTTAGCTTCGGAGGATCGGCGGGCAGCATCACATCGAAAACGGCCACACAGATCGTCGCAACAGCGCCTGCGGCGAGTGCAGGTACCGTCGATATCACGGTGACCTCACCGGGCGGCACGAGTGCGATCAGTGGCGCCGATCAGTTCACTTACGTCAACGTGCCGACGGTGTCCAATGTCTCACCGAGTTCGGGGCCAATAGGTGGCGGCACGACGGTAGCGATTTCCGGCAGCAACTTTGTCGCTGGAAGCACAACGGTGAAATTCGGCGCGACGACGGCTTCGGGCGTGAGCGTCTCCAGCGCTTCGTCGCTGACGGCCATCGCACCGGCCGGTGCTGCGGGCACGGTCGACATCACCGTGACGACCGCTGCCGGGACCAGTGCTACGGCCGCGAGCGACCAGTACACCTATGTCGCCCCGCCCTCGCTCTCAGCCACTTCACCTTCGACAGGTCCAACGGCAGGGGGGACGTCCGTCACCATCACAGGCACCAATTTCACTTCGGGATCGACGGTGACCATCGGCGGGACAGCGGCCAGCTCAGTTACGTTCAATAGCGCGACGTCACTGACCGTGACCACACCTGCGCACGCGGCAGGCGCAGCGGACATCGTCGTGACAACGGCGGGAGGGTCCGTGACGCAGGTCGGCGGGTTCACGTTCATATCGCCCCCGGCAGTGTCGTCCGTCTCGCCCACGGAAGGGCCGACCGCCGGGAACACGGCGGTGACCCTCTCCGGGACGAACTTCACGGGCGCGTCGCAGGTGACGTTCGGTGGGACTTCGGCAAGTTTTGTCGTCGTCAACGCCACACAGATCAGCGCAACGGCACCGCCGCACTCCGTCGGCACCGTCGACATCCGCGTGACGACGCCCGGCGGCACGAGCGCTACCGGCCCCGGCGATCAATACACCTACACCGCAGTGCCGACGGTCACGTCGATTTCGCCGACGTCGGGCAGCGGCAGCGGGGGTACGAGCGTGACGATCACCGGTACCGGTTTCACCCCGTCGTCCACCGTGAAGTTCGGCACGACCAATGCCACGAACGTCTCTTACAACAGCAGCACGACGCTGACCGCCAATGCACCTGCGGGTACCGGCACGGTCGACGTGACCGTCTCGACGTCGGGGGGCACGAGCGCGACCAGCGCCAATGACAGGTTCACGTATATTGCTGCGCCGACGGTCACAGGTCTGTCGACGAACATCGGGTCGACTGCGGGCGGCACGTCCGTGACGGTGACGGGCACCGGGTTCACCGGGGCGACGGCCGTGAAGTTCGGCGCAACGACGGCGGGATTCTCCGTGAGCAGCGACACGTCGATCACGACCACGTCACCCGCCGGATCGGCCGGGGTGGTGGACGTCACCGTCACCGGTCCCGGGGGGACGAGCACCACAGGGGCGGTCGACCGCTTCACGTACATTGCGCCGCCGAGCGCTGCGTCGATATCGCTTAGCAACGTGCCGTTCAACAGTTCAGCCGTGCCCATTCCGGTCGATCTCTCGAATCACATCACGTCGGTGGCTGTTAGCACAGGGGCCGCCCACGGCACGGCCGCGGCGACGGGTACGACGCTGACTTACACACCGACGCCCGGTTACTCCGGAACGGATACGTTCACCTACACCATGACGAACGTGGCCGGGACATCGACCCCCGGGACCGTCACAGTCACGGTGCTGCCGTCGACATTTGCGTACACGCCATCGGCACCTGCTGCCGGTACGGTCGGCGTGGCTTACAGCACCACGTCGCTGGCGTCGGCATCGGGGGGATCGGGGACGTATAGCTATGTCGTGGTTTCAGGCGCTTTGCCGACCGGTCTGACGCTGAGTTCCAACGGTACGCTTTCCGGTACACCCGGCGCGACAGGCACCTTTAGCTTCTCGATCAAGGCGACCGACACCGTCACGACGACCAACCCGCCGGTCACCAGCAGCTTGCTGACCATGACGATCGGCGTACCGACGATCACGTTCACGCCGGTGGTCCTGGCGGATGCGACCGCCGCCGTCCCTTACTCGCAGACGGTTCAGGCAACTGGCGGCGCGATGCCTTATACGTATGTGATGACCGGGACATTGCCTACGGGCCTGAGTTTTAACCCGACCACGGGCACGATCAGCGGAACACCGACGCAGACATCGGCCGGCACTTCCGTGACGCTCTCGGCAACGGACGCCAACCATTTCTCGGCTTCGATCGGATACAGCTTGCGCGTGCTGGGGCCGAATCTGAACATCACAACCAGTTCGCTGGCCGTCGGGACGCTGGGCGTGGCTTATACCCAAGGCATCTCCGTTTCGGGCGCGAACGCGGGCTACACGGTGACGGCGACCGGGCTGCCGAACGGCTTGCAGCTCACGCAATCCGGCGGCAATTACTCCATCACGGGGACGCCAACCGCAGCGGGGGCATTCTCCGTCACGATCCGGCTCGATGACTCGACCACAGGCACCGGCGCACCGTTCTCCAGAACTGTCACGCTGCCCCTGAACGTCAACACGGGATCGATGACGCTGACGCCGAGCGCGCTACCCACGCCCATCGCCGGTCAGGCGTACACCCAGACGTTCACGGCGACGGGCGGTGTTGCACCTTATCGCTACACGGTCACCACCGGTGCGTTGCCCGCAGGGCTCACGCTCGACCCGGTCAGTGGCGTGTTGTCCGGCACGGCGACGTCGACCGGCACCAGCACGTTCACCGTCACGGTGAAGGATTCGAGTACCGGGCCGGGCACGCCGTTAAGCGCGCTGCAAAGCTACAACGTCAACATCACGGGCCAGGTCGCATCGGCCCCGGCCGTGCAGACGCAGACGCTCTCCAGCGCACCTGTTTCGTTCCGCGCGACGGCCAATGCCGTGGGTGGGCCGTTCACG
This sequence comes from Pandoraea commovens, assembly GCF_024704525.1. Lineage (NCBI taxonomy): Bacteria > Pseudomonadati > Pseudomonadota > Betaproteobacteria > Burkholderiales > Burkholderiaceae > Pandoraea > Pandoraea commovens. The sequence goes on along the minus strand of NZ_CP102780.1, from coordinate 4,493,956 downwards.
CGCATTGCGATTGCGACGCCGCCTGCCAGCGGCACGGCTGTGGTCAACGGTGAGGACATCGTCTATACGCCGACGCCGAGCACCAACGGCGACGTGACGTTTGCCTACACGCTGACCAACGCGATCGGTACGTCCGCCCCGATTCCGGTGACGGTGACCGTGCGTGCCGTACCGGTGACGGCCGGACCGCAAGAGACGTCCGTCGCCGCTAACGGCACGGCGGACTTCGATATCACCACGGGTGCCACAGGCGGACCGTTCACTGGCGCGAATGTTGTGTCGATCTCGCCTGCGAATGCCGGGACGGCAACGATCGTCAGCACATCGGCAGCACCCGCCGCAGCGGGTGTCGCGCGTGCCGCCGTCGCCACGGGTAATAAGTACACGCTGCGCTTCGTACCGGCGGCGGCGTTCGCGGGTGTCGCCGTGATCACGTACACGGTGTCGAACGCCAACGCGACGTCGGCCCCGGGCACGGCGAAGGTGACGGTCGCGCCGCGTAAAGACCCGACGACCGACCCCGATGTGACCGGCCTCATCGGCGCACAGGTCGAGGCCGCTCGTCGTTTCGCCACGACGCAGATCGGCAACTACAACCAGCGTCTTGAAATGCTGCACGGTAAGGGACGTGCGCCGTCGAGCAATGGGTTGAACGTGGTATTACCGTCGGCGGATCGGGGTAACAGTCGTGACCCGGCGCGCTGCCAGGACGTCGTCGGCATTACGGATCGCGACGCCTGCCTGCGTGGAGAAGTGAGCCCGACGGCGATGAACAAGGCGAAGAGCCTCGACGTGCGCGACAAGTCGGACAAGACTGCGGGCACGAGCGGCACGAGCGGCATTGCCACGGGCGACGGTCCCGACCTGCCCGGCGAAGGCGAGAATGGCGACCAACGCTTCGCCTACTGGACGGCCGGTACGGTGGACTTCGGTTTCGCCAATACCGCCGCCCAGCGCTCTGGCTTCAAGTTCACGACCGGTGGTGTGACGATGGGCGCGGACTATCGCTTCTCCGACCAGTTCTCGCTGGGGGCAGGCGTCGGTTACGGACACGACTCGACCGACATCGGCAGTTCCGGCACGCGCAGTACGGGCGACAGCTACAGCGGTGCGTTGTACGCGAGCTATCGTCCGATTCCGGTGCTCTTCGTCGATGCCGTCGCAGGTTACGGCACGCTGAGCTTCGATTCGCGCCGCTGGGTCATCGACGCGAACGACTTCGCGCGCGGCAAGCGCAACGGGCAACAGTTCTTCGGCTCTTTGTCGGCGGGTTACGAGTACCGGACCGACGACTGGCTGTTCTCGCCGTACGGACGTCTGACGGCATCGCGCTCCACGCTCGATCAGTACAGCGAAACCGGTGCGGGGCTGAACGCGCTCACGTACTTCAAGCAGAACGTGAACACGCTCTCCGGCACACTGGGCGTGCGCGCAGGTTTCGCGAAAGCGACACGCATCGGGACGTTCTCGCCCTACATTCGCGTGGAGTTGCAGCACGACTTCAACGGTCAGAGTCTGGCGGGGCTGGCGTATGCGGATATCGCGTCGAGCGGGCCGGTGTACTTCGTGCCGGGCAGTCCGTACGGCAGCGACCGTGTGCAAGTCGGCGCGGGAACGAAACTGCGCACCGGTACGCTCATCTTCGGGCTGGATTACAGCGTAACGACGGGGATGGGCGGCTTGCAGCAAGGTTTCCGGTTGACGTTCACGGCACCGTTCTGACGGTCGTCGTCATTGGTTGAACAGGCCCGCCGGTCTCGTGATCGGCGGGCTTTTTACTTTTTGTCACCGCCCCTTCGCATGCTCGCCGCGCAGGGTCATGACGGCGCTGTCCACGCGTGCGACGACCTTGCCGTCCTCACGCAGGATGTCGCACTGATAGTGCGAGACGGTGCGCCCGCGATGCGTCGCCCACGCGCGTGCCAGCAGACATGCGTCCCACACCGGGCGCAAGAACGTCGCCTTCAGATCGATGCTCGTGAACGTCTCGCCTTCGCCCATGAGCGTCGAGTGCGCGGTGCCGATGGCCGCGTCTGCCAGCTCGCACAGCAGGCCGCCGTGTACGGTGCCTTGCTGGTTGCCGTGGATCTCAGGGTGAGTATTGAGTTCGATGACGGCGAGCGCCTCGCCGACTTCCACGATTCGAAAGCCGAGGAATTGCGAGATCGCCGTCGGGTAGCGCATGTGGAGGGATTCGTCTGCGTTGAGTGTGCCGTCAAGCATCCGCTGCAAGTAGGTCAGCACCGGGTATTGCGCGTCTTGGGGCATGTCGGTCGTCTGGGGCATGGCGGTCTCGTTTGACGTTTGCGATCTGCAGTGTCGCCGCCTAGAATCGGACAATCAAGAAATTGTCCTACGTACAGTCATGACCGATTCCCCCGTCTCCTCGCTTGTCCAACGCCTGTCGGACGATATCCGCAGCGGTGTGCTGTCGCCGGGTTCGGCACTGCCGACGCATCGAAAACTTGCGTCGCAGTACGGCATTGCAATTGCGTCCGCGACCAAGGTCTACGCGAAGCTGCGAGATCTGGGGCTGGTCGTCGGCGAGGTGGGGCGGGGGACGTTCGTGCGAGATCGTCCGATGCAACGCGAGTGGGACGTCGACGACGAGGCGCGGTTGAGTTCCAGCGCCGTGGATCTGTCGTTCAACCATCCGTCATGGCCGGATCAGAGCGAGTTGCTGCGCGCGACATTGCGTGAGCTGGCGACGGCTGGCGATCTCAGTGCGCTGATGCATCAGCAGCCGCCCGGCGGTCGGCAACATGAACGCGAGGCGGTGGCGGCGTATCTGCGTCGTGCGCGAGGGATCGACGTGACGGGGGAGTGCGTCTTTCTCGTCGGTGGCGCGCAACAAGGCCTCGACGTCGTGGTGCGAACGGCGTTGCGCCCGGGCGATGCTGTGGCCGTCGACGCGTTGACGTATCCGGGATTCAAGATGACGGCGTCGCTGGCAGGGCTGGCGTTGAAGCCCGTCGCGGCGGGGCATAGCGAGCATAGCGAGCGTAGTGTGCCAAGCGCGCGAAGCGGGCATGTGGTCCCCGATCTCGACGCGCTGGAAGCGGTGTGCCGTCGCCATGCCGTGCGGGCCATCTATACGATGCCGACGTTGCACAACCCGTTGGGTTGGGTGTTGAGCACGGCACAGCGTCGGCGATTGGTCGAGATTGCGCGACGTTACGATTGCCTGATCATTGAAGATGCGACTTATGCGTATCTCGTTGATAACGCGGGACCGTCCATCGTCACGCTCGCGCCCGAGCGTACGTTTTACGTGTCGAGTCTCTCGAAGAGCGTGGCGACGGGCTTGCGCTTCGGGTATGTCGTTGCGCCAGAGACGTATGCAGCGCAGGTCAAACGTGTGGTGCGGGCGTCGTACTGGAGTCTGTCGAGTGTGGTTACGGCCATCGCGACACGCTGGCTCGCGAGTGGTGACGTCGAGCGTCTGGAGGGACGTCAGCGCACGCAGGCGAAGTGGCGTCAGACGGTTGCCCGTGAGGCGTTGCGCGGCATGGAGGTGGTCGCGAATCCGTCGTCTTTGTTTCTCTGGCTGCCGCTGCCCGAAGGGTTGCGTATGGATCGGGTGGCGTCCGCGCTGGCTGCGCGCGGTATCGCTGTATCGAAGGCGCAGGCTTACGCGACCACGCGGCACGCGCCTCATGCCCTTCGGCTGGGATTGAGTTCAATGAGCGAGGCGCAGGTCGCACCTGTGCTCGCCGAGGTGCGTGAGGTCATTGAGCAGATGCCGTTTTGATGGGATTCGCCGGTTCTCCGGCATCGCAGGAATCGACGACCTTGCACAAGTTGCGAATCGCAACTATATTGGTTGCGTGACGCAACTTCTATGCGTCTCCGTCACGTCTGACGTCATTCGCCACTTGTGTGAGATGCCCTATGGACCTCGTCGATCTGCCCGGTAAGCCCCGCGAAGCGGAGATTCTTGAACTCCGCGATTTCTCTCGGAAACTGGTGCGTGAGCTTGGGTTCATGCGAACCACACTGGCCGACAGTGACCTCGCGCCTTCGGCCGTCCACGCCATCATCGAAATCGGCGCGACGCCCGGCATCAGCGCCAAGGACCTTGGCAATATTCTGCGCCTCGACAAATCGAACACGAGTCGGCAAGTGGCGAAGCTGGAGGCCAGCGGCCTCGTGCGGCGCGCGACAGCCAACGACGACGCGCGAACCTCCGAGCTCTCGCTGACCGAGGCCGGGCAGAAGCTGCGGCGCAAGATCGACCGCTTCGCGACGGATCAGGTGTCAAGTGCGTTGCGACGCATCGTGCCCGCAGATCAGGAGGCGCTGGTCCGCTCACTCGCGTTATATGCGGATGCGCTTGCCCAGGACAATTCGGCAAAACGGGTGGACGAGGCTGGGATCGATGCGCAGATTGCGGAGGGATATCAGCCCGGATGCATCGGCGATATCGCGAGCCTGCACGCTCGCTACTACGCAGAGCACTGGGGCTTCGGCGCTTACTTCGAGAAGAAAGTGGCGACGGGGCTGGCGGAGTTTGCCGGGGCGTTGCCTGCGGAGGGCAAGGCGCTATGGTTGTACGTCGAGAACGGACGCACGCTGGCCTCGCTCGCCATCGATGGAAATCTGGAGACGGGGGTCGCGCATTTGCGTTGGTTCATCGTGGACGACGTGCTGCGTGGCTCGGGGGTTGGACGGCGTCTCATGTCGGCGGCCATGGCGTATGTCGACGCGCGTTTCAATGAAACCTATCTGTGGACGTTCAAAGGGCTCGACGCGGCTCGTCATCTGTACGAATCGTTCGGTTTTCGTCTCGCCGAGGAAGCGGAAGGCGAGCAATGGGGAAGCCGCGTTGTAGAGCAACGGTTTGTTCGGCTGCGCGATTGATGGGCGCACGCGTGGGGCATGAGGCGTGCTCATACCTCATGCGGGCTATCCCGTCGCCACGATGACGTGCGCCTGAATCTTCCCACTGACGCGTCCGGCGCCATGACGCGCGGCAATGACCTTCGTTGCGAGGTCGGTCGCCATCGGAAGAGCCGAGGCATTTCGGGCTTCTATTTCGTTACGGAGCGGCGTGCCGTGGCAGTAGGCGGTGGCGGCGTCGCGGGCGGAAGCCGCGTGGCTGGTCTTGGCGTGCGTCTCGATCGAGATGTCAGTGAATCCGGCGCGTGTCAGATCGTCACGGATACGGTTGACGTCGTAATAGCCGTGCGGAGTACGCACGAGAAAACGCGGCGGGTCGTCGGAAAAAAGTGTGGCGAGTGCGTCGGTGACTTCGTTGGCGAAATCATTTTCCTCGATGCGATCCCAGACGCTGAAGACAAAACGCCCGCCCGGCTTTAGCACCCGTCGGGCTTGCGCATATCCCTGCGTGCGGTCGGGGAAAAACATCGCACCGAACTGGCAGACGACGACATCGAACGAGGCGGGATCGAACGGCAGGGCGAGCGCGTCGGCCTGACGCCATTCGAGCCGGTTATCGACAGGTTGCCGATTTGCGGCGTAGTCGAGCATCGGGCGGTTCAAATCGGTGACGATGTAGTGTGCATGGGCGTCGAGCTTCGGCGCGAGGGCGCGTGTCACTGCGCCGCTGCCCGCCGCCGTCTCAAGGACGGTTGCGGGATGTGACGCTGCGACAAGCGTGGCCGTGTCTGTCGCGTAGGCGTGGAAGATCAGTGGCACCATCAACGTGTCGTAGCACTGTGCGATGGTGCCGGAGAATCGCTTGTCATGGTCGGGCATGATGCGCTCCGCATGAAAACGTTGGCGATGGTGCCGTTTTCATTTTAGGCGGGCGACACGCGAATGGTAGGTTCGATCACCGATCGGGAGAGTCGTCGGCGGACGCCTGAAAATCGACGTCAGAATGACAACAGCTCGTTGATCTTGTGATCAACGAGCTTTTCGTATTTGGTTGCGGGGACAGGATTTGAACCTGTGACCTTCGGGTTATGAGCCCGACGAGCTGCCAGACTGCTCCACCCCGCGTCTGAGAAGAAGAATAATACGGGTATTCTGTGCATTGTGTCAAGCATTTGTGACATTAAATTTAAGGCGCTCCCGAATTTCATGCGCGAGGTGTGCGTTTTTTAAGCATCCCGCGCATTCGCCGCTCACCACCGAATCGTGACGCCCGCCTGTACGGAATGGCTCAGGGATGCGGGGTTCAGGCCGCGCTTGTAGCCAACGTCCAGATCGAGATCCTTCGTCGGGCTGTAGACGACGCCGACCAGTGCGTAGGCCGGTTTGGTCGATGTCGTGCTATCGGGATTGGTGGCCAGTCCGATGTCGCCGACGAGTCGGACCTCCTCCGTCACGCTGAAGAGCACGGCCGTCGACGCATTCCACAAGCTCGTGCGATTGCCCAGGCCGTTGTTGTTCCACGTGTAGCCGACGTTCGCGAGGAACGTCCAGCGATCGAGGTTGTACTGCATCAACAGATTCGCCCCGGTCGTCGCGCGGCCGTTGCCCAGGCCGCGGTCCTGACTGGCCGTCGGGAGTGTGATGAAAGGCTTGAAGCCGAGACTCCACTGTTCCCCTTCGAGGAAGCGCCATTTGGCTTGCAACTGGAGATCGGTGAAGCCGCTGGTCCAACCGTCGCCGTCGGGGTGCGTGCGCTGATAGGGGGCTTGAATGGCGACGTCGAGATTTGGCAGGACACCGTAGGTCAGCGTGTTGGTCCACTGCTGTTGACGCGAGGTCGGCTGCGTCAGCCATTCGCTGTTGAGTTCGAGCTGCCAGTTGCCCGTGTCTTGCGTACCGGTGTCGTCCGTGACGAGCGGGTTCGTCGCGTGTGCGGCCAGCGGCGCGAGTGTCGCGGCGAGGATCAGAAACTTCTTCATCGAAAACTCCGGCGGGGACCTGTTCTCTGTGTGCGGCGTCGTCTTGCTGTGAATCTGCGGCGGATTTGCGGTGAATCCGTCTGTCGATTTGCCGGACGCGCAATCGATTGTGTAATCGGTCGGCGGGATCGTACGGGCCGCATATGACACCGTCAATCGGATTGCAGTGAAAAAACGGCGAACGTGTCGTATTTGCCGATGTTTCCGGTTTGGGATGGCGAAGGCCTTGCGTGTTGGTTTTCGGTGTGGTGACGAACGGCGCAATCGTGAAAGTCACAGGCCGTGCGCGGTGGTAGACTTCGGCCCCTTTTCAGGCGCGGAATCGCATGCGATTTCGCGGGCCGTTACCTGTTCACTCGCCCTTTATGCAAGCCAGAAGTCATCTCATTTTCGGTGTCGCTGCCACGTGGCTGATGCATCGCACCGGTTGGGCTGCCAGCGTTCATGCGTGGCCGCTTACGCTCGTCGGCGCGTTGCTGCCCGACATCGATCATCCAAAGAGTATGTTGGGGCGTCGCATTGCCCCGGTGTCACTGGTGATCTCCGGGGTGTTCGGACATCGCGGCATGACGCACTCGCTTTTGCTGCCCGCGCTCGCCATCGCTGCATGTATTTATGGGTGGGGGCATGTGCCGCCGTGGATGCTCGCGTTATGTGCGGGATATCTCTCGCATCTGCTGGCCGACTGGTTGACGCCCTCCGGTGTGCCGCTCTGTTGGCCGCTTCGAACGCGCTTTCGGTCGCCACTCTATGTGACGACGGGGTCGAGTGCGGAGTGGTGCGTCGTGGCGGCGCTGGCGTTCGCGATGTGGCGGTGGTGGTAGTGCGCCCGGCGGCACGCGTTCGACGACGTCGTACGTCGGGCGTGGGTGCCGGGCGGCGTAGGTTGAGTGGTTCGACTCACCGAGCGACGGTTAGCGCCAGGTCAGCGGCGGTTCATCCATCAATGCGACTTGTTCGCGAAGCTCGAGGATTCGGTCCTGCCAATAACGTTGCGTGTTGAACCACGGAAATGCTGCGGGAAACGCGGGGTCGTCCCAGCGTCGGGCGAGCCAGGCGCTGTAGTGCAGCAGGCGCAACGTTCGCAAGGCTTCCGTCAGATGCAGTTCGCGGGGATTGAAGTCGGCGAAGTCTTCGTAGCCAGAGAGGACTTCGTCCAACTGACCGGTCATCTCCGCGCGCGTGCCGGAGAGCAGCATCCAGAGGTCCTGCATCGCCGGGGCCATGCAGGTGTCGTCGAAGTCGACGAAGTGCGGGCCCGTATCCGTCCACAGGACATTGCCGCCGTGGCAGTCGCCGTGCACCCGTAGCAGTTTGACGTCTCCCGCTCGCTCATAAGCGCGGGCGACGCTATCGAGCGCCAGGTCTACGATGGTGCGCCAGGCGTCGCGCAAGTCGGACGGGATGAAGTCGTTCGTCCACAAATAGTCGACGGGGGCGCGGCCGTAGGTGTCGATGTCCAGCGTGAGGCGGTGTTGGTACGGCTGCGTTGCGCCTTGGGCGTGGATGCGTCCGAGAAAGCGGCCGAGCCAGTTGAGCGTGTCAGGATCCTGAAGCTCAGGGGCGCGGCCGCCGCGTCGCGGAAAGAGGGCGAAGCGGAAACCGTCGAAGTGGTGCAGGGTCGCGCCGTGAATCTCAAGCGGGGCGACGACCGGGATTTCTTGATGCGCGAGCGTCAGGGTGAAGGCGTGCTCTTCGAGGATGGCGTCGTCGGTCCAGCGCTGCGGACGGTAGAACTTCGCGATCAGCGGCGGACCGTCTTCCATTCCCACCTGGTAGACGCGGTTCTCGTAGCTGTTGAGGGCGAGCAGACGCCCATCGCTATAACTCCCAAGTTGTTCCACGGCGGTAATGACCGTGTCGGGGAGCAGAGCGGCGAACGGGTGCTGGGGCGCGTCGGCGCCATGGGGGAGATCGGTGTTCATGCGCGCTATTGTGCCCAAAGGTGAGGGCGCGCGTGAGGGGGTGTCGAGTCGTCCCTATATATAGAGCGATGACGTATGCGATGCGCGACAGGCCGAGGAAAACGCGCCTTCGTAAAAATAGTTTCACAAAGGACTTGCGCTCGTTCGTGAACGTCATTAATATTCCGTCTCTCGCAACGACAGCGACGCAGCGAAAGCAGCGACGAGGTTGAAGCGACGGGCTGGAAAGCCCGGTGGTTAGTGGTTTTGGAGCTTGTGAGTCGCTACGGCGACGAACGAAGAAAGCGAAAAAAACTGTTGACGACGACGAGAAGCTGCGACATAATCTCACTTCTCTGCTGCTGATGCAGCGACGCAGAAAACGAAGCGACGGCGCGGTAATTAAGCGACGAAGTTAAGTCAGATGCGATTGATCTTTAAAAATTAAACAACCGATAAGTGTGGGCACTCGATGAATGGTGCGTCTGCTTCGGCAGATAAGCTTTAAATTTATTGAGGCTCACATAGTAATAGGTAAGTTAAGTAATTAACTTGTCAGCATACTTTGAGAGCGACCGGTTCTAGTGATTTATCACGAAAAACCGAAAACAGTAACAGGTTTAAACTGAAGAGTTTGATCCTGGCTCAGATTGAACGCTGGCGGCATGCCTTACACATGCAAGTCGAACGGCAGCACGGGTGCTTGCACCTGGTGGCGAGTGGCGAACGGGTGAGTAATATATCGGAACGTACCTTGTAGTGGGGGATAGCTCGGCGAAAGCCGGATTAATACCGCATACGCTCTGAGGAGGAAAGCGGGGGACCTTCGGGCCTCGCGCTACAAGAGCGGCCGATATCAGATTAGCTAGTTGGTGGGGTAAAAGCTTACCAAGGCGACGATCTGTAGCTGGTCTGAGAGGACGACCAGCCACACTGGGACTGAGACACGGCCCAGACTCCTACGGGAGGCAGCAGTGGGGAATTTTGGACAATGGGCGAAAGCCTGATCCAGCAATGCCGCGTGTGTGAAGAAGGCCTTCGGGTTGTAAAGCACTTTTGTCCGGAAAGAAATCCTCTGGGTTAATACCTCGGGGGGATGACGGTACCGGAAGAATAAGCACCGGCTAACTACGTGCCAGCAGCCGCGGTAATACGTAGGGTGCAAGCGTTAATCGGAATTACTGGGCGTAAAGCGTGCGCAGGCGGTTTTGTAAGACGGATGTGAAATCCCCGGGCTCAACCTGGGAACTGCATTCGTGACTGCAAGGCTAGAGTATGGCAGAGGGGGGTAGAATTCCACGTGTAGCAGTGAAATGCGTAGAGATGTGGAGGAATACCGATGGCGAAGGCAGCCCCCTGGGCCAATACTGACGCTCATGCACGAAAGCGTGGGGAGCAAACAGGATTAGATACCCTGGTAGTCCACGCCCTAAACGATGTCAACTAGTTGTTGGGGATTCATTTCCTTAGTAACGTAGCTAACGCGTGAAGTTGACCGCCTGGGGAGTACGGTCGCAAGATTAAAACTCAAAGGAATTGACGGGGACCCGCACAAGCGGTGGATGATGTGGATTAATTCGATGCAACGCGAAAAACCTTACCTACCCTTGACATGTACGGAAGTCTGCTGAGAGGCGGATGTGCTCGAAAGAGAACCGTAACACAGGTGCTGCATGGCTGTCGTCAGCTCGTGTCGTGAGATGTTGGGTTAAGTCCCGCAACGAGCGCAACCCTTGTCCTTAGTTGCTACGCAAGAGCACTCTAAGGAGACTGCCGGTGACAAACCGGAGGAAGGTGGGGATGACGTCAAGTCCTCATGGCCCTTATGGGTAGGGCTTCACACGTCATACAATGGTCGGTACAGAGGGCTGCCAAACCGCGAGGTGGAGCTAACCCCAGAAAACCGATCGTAGTCCGGATCGCAGTCTGCAACTCGACTGCGTGAAGCTGGAATCGCTAGTAATCGCGGATCAGCATGTCGCGGTGAATACGTTCCCGGGTCTTGTACACACCGCCCGTCACACCATGGGAGTGGGTTTTGCCAGAAGTAGGTAGCCTAACCGTAAGGAGGGCGCTTACCACGGCAGGATTCATGACTGGGGTGAAGTCGTAACAAGGTAGCCGTAGGGGAACCTGCGGCTGGATCACCTCCTTTCTAGAGCATGCACTGGAAGTTGAGTGTTCACGCTTATCGGTTGTTGACTGCGTAGATCTAAGTCGGGTCTATAGCTCAGTTGGTTAGAGCACCGTCTTGATAAGGCGGGGGTCGATGGTTCGAGTCCATCTAGACCCACCAAGCTTTTTAACCACTGTTCGATAGACTCAAGTGGTGGTAAGTCGGCTTGATTGGGGGATTAGCTCAGCTGGGAGAGCACCTGCTTTGCAAGCAGGGGGTCGTCGGTTCGATCCCGTCATCCTCCACCAAAAACCTTAGATCACATCGATGTCAGTCAAAAGCGCTTTACGTCTGTAGTAAATCCCCTGTGATGAATTACAAGCAAAGTGAATGCTTTTGAATGACAGCAATGTCATGCAGTTTATGTTCTTTAACAATTTGGAAGAAGAAGTAGTACAACGGAAGCGCGTTAGAGATGGCGCGTGGAAATTGTACGGGTTGTGATTGTATCAACCAGTATTTAAGTGATCGAAAGATGACTTGGAATACGGCACAACGCTAATACTCAACCTATGAAGAATGTGTCGAAAGACGCACTCGTTATAGGGTCAAGCGAATAAGTGCATGTGGTGGATGCCTTGGCGATTACAGGCGATGAAGGACGCGATAGCCTGCGAAAAGTTGTGGGGAGCTGGCAAATAAGCATTGATCCACAAATGTCCGAATGGGGAAACCCGGCCTTTTAGGTCATCCTAGACTGAATACATAGGTCTAGCGAAGCGAACGCGGCGAACTGAAACATCTAAGTAGCTGCAGGAAAAGAAATCAACCGAGATTCCCAAAGTAGTGGCGAGCGAAATGGGACCAGCCTTCAAGATTTAGCACCGGTGTTATCAAAACGGAATGGAAAGTCCGGCCATAGTGGGTGATAGCCCCGTATGAGAAAACCCTGGTGTGGAACTAAGCTTGAGAAAAGTAGGGCGGGACACGTGAAATCCTGTCTGAAGATGGGGGGACCATCCTCCAAGGCTAAATACTCGTAATCGACCGATAGTGAACCAGTACCGTGAGGGAAAGGCGAAAAGAACCCCGGGAGGGGAGTGAAATAGATCCTGAAACCGCATGCATACAAACAGTCGGAGCCTCGTAAGGGGTGACGGCGTACCTTTTGTATAATGGGTCAGCGACTTACATTCAGTGGCAAGCTTAACCGAATAGGGAAGGCGTAGCGAAAGCGAGTCCGAATAGGGCGTTCAGTCGCTGGGTGTAGACCCGAAACCAAGTGATCTATCCATGGCCAGGTTGAAGGTGCGGTAACACGTACTGGAGGACCGAACCCACTAACGTTGAAAAGTTAGGGGATGAGCTGTGGATAGGGGTGAAAGGCTAAACAAACTTGGAAATAGCTGGTTCTCTCCGAAAACTATTTAGGTAGTGCCTCGTGTATCACCTTCGGGGGTAGAGCACTGTCATGGTTGAGGGGTCCATTGCGGATTACCTCGCCATAGCAAACTCCGAATACCGAAGAGTGCAATCACGGGAGACAGACATCGGGTGCTAACGTCCGGTGTCAAGAGGGAAACAACCCAGACCGCCAGCTAAGGTCCCTAAATATTGCTAAGTGGGAAACGAAGTGGGAAGGCTAAAACAGTCAGGAGGTTGGCTTAGAAGCAGCCACCCTTTAAAGAAAGCGTAATAGCTCACTGATCGAGTCGTCCTGCGCGGAAGATGTAACGGGGCTAAGCAATATACCGAAGCTGCGGATGCGAGCTTGCTCGCATGGTAGGAGAGCGTTCTGTAAGCCTGTGAAGGTGTCTTGTAAAGGATGCTGGAGGTATCAGAAGTGCGAATGCTGACATGAGTAGCGATAAAGGGGGTGAAAGGCCCCCTCGCCGTAAGCCCAAGGTTTCCTACGCAACGTTCATCGGCGTAGGGTGAGTCGGCCCCTAAGGCGAGGCAGAGATGCGTAGCTGATGGGAAGCAGGTTAATATTCCTGCACCGTCGTATGATGCGATGGGGGGACGGATCGCGGAAGGTTGTCCGGGTGTTGGAAGTCCCGGTCCCTGCAGTGGAGAAGGCGCTTAGGCAAATCCGGGCGCGTAATTCAAGGCTGTGGGGCGAGCGAACTTGTTCGCGAAGCAATTGGAAGTGGTTCCAAGAAAAGCCTCTAAGCTTCAGTCATACGAGACCGTACCGCAAACCGACACAGGTGGGCGAGATGAGTATTCTAAGGCGCTTGAGAGAACTCGGGAGAAGGAACTCGGCAAATTGGTACCGTAACTTCGGGATAAGGTACGCCCTTGTAGCTTAACTGGCCTGCGCCAGAAGGGTGAAGGGGTTGCAATAAACTGGTGGCTGCGACTGTTTAATAAAAACACAGCACTCTGCAAACACGAAAGTGGACGTATAGGGTGTGACGCCTGCCCGGTGCCGGAAGATTAAATGATGGGGTGCAAGCTCTTGATTGAAGTCCCGGTAAACGGCGGCCGTAACTATAACGGTCCTAAGGTAGCGAAATTCCTTGTCGGGTAAGTTCCGACCTGCACGAATGGCGTAACGATGGCCACACTGTCTCCTCCCGAGACTCAGCGAAGTTGAAGTGTTTGTGATGATGCAATCTACCCGCGGCTAGACGGAAAGACCCCATGAACCTTTACTGTAGCTTTGCATTGGACTTTGAACCGGTCTGTGTAGGATAGGTGGGAGGCTTTGAAGCAGGAACGCTAGTTTCTGTGGAGCCGTCCTTGAAATACCACCCTGGCTTGTTTGAGGTTCTAACCTAGGTCCGTAATCCGGATCGGGGACAGTGCATGGTAGGCAGTTTGACTGGGGCGGTCTCCTCCCAAAGTGTAACGGAGGAGTACGAAGGTACGCTAGGTACGGTCGGAAATCGTGCTGATAGTGCAATGGCAAAAGCGTGCTTAACTGCGAGACTGACAAGTCGAGCAGGTGCGAAAGCAGGTCATAGTGATCCGGTGGTTCTGTATGGAAGGGCCATCGCTCAACGGATAAAAGGTACTCTGGGGATAACAGGCTGATACCGCCCAAGAGTTCATATCGACGGCGGTGTTTGGCACCTCGATGTCGGCTCATCTCATCCTGGGGCTGTAGCCGGTCCCAAGGGTATGGCTGTTCGCCATTTAAAGAGGTACGTGAGCTGGGTTTAAAACGTCGTGAGACAGTTTGGTCCCTATCTGCCGTGGGCGTTGGAAGTTTGAAGGGGGCTGCTCCTAGTACGAGAGGACCGGAGTGGACGAACCTCTGGTGTACCGGTTGTCACGCCAGTGGCATCGCCGGGTAGCTATGTTCGGAAGAGATAACCGCTGAAAGCATCTAAGCGGGAAACTCGCCTTAAGATGAGACTTCCCTAGGAACTCGATTCCTTTGAAGGGTCGTTCAAGACCAGGACGTTGATAGGTCAGGTGTGGAAGCGCAGTAATGCGTTAAGCTAACTGATACTAATTGCCCGTAAGGCTTGATCCTATAACCAGTGTGTTTTTCCTGGTGTGAGTATCGCAATGTGCCGATACAACTCACAACCCACAATAGTTGTTGTACTACGCTTCTTCCGAATTGGTTTTGTTGACCTCAGGTCAGCAGAACATACAAGTTAAGCCTGATGACCATAGCGAGTTGGAACCACCCCTTCCCATCCCGAACAGGACCGTGAAACGACTCCACGCCGATGATAGTGCGGATACCCGTGTGAAAGTAGGTAATCGTCAGGCTCCCCTTAAAAACCCCTTGCTACAAACGTAGCAAGGGGTTTTTGCTTTGCGTTGACGTATTTCATTGGCTGCTCGTGCGCCGAATTCGACGGGGCGTCCACCTAAACCGCGCTGAGATAGTCGCGCAAGAGGACGAGGATAGCGGCCTATTCTCTATTAATAATCGACGCAGTTCCCCGTAAGTCGGTCAATTGGGTTGGCAACGTTTCTTGTAGACCACGACCCGTTCCATTTCTGTGAACCCGAGTGCTTGGTGGATCGTATGGGCGTCGGTATTGTTGATGTCCGCATCGGACGCGAACTCCGCACATCCGTGTGACAGGCCCCATTGCTCGGTCGATGCGCACAAGACTCTTGCCACATCCTTACGGCGTGCAGAAGGAACGACATAGATACCCTCAAGGAAAACGACAGGGGATGTGTCGCAACCATTGACGTAGTCGTGCCGTATCGATGCCTCGGCGAATCCGACGGCGTCTCCCGCCGCTGATTCGGCGATGAGCACTAGATGTCGTTCCGGCTGCGACAAAATGCCCTTCGTTTCCTGCTCATGCTCCTCAGCAGTCGCTTGAGGCCATAGCTTTTCCCTCAGCGAACGCCAAGACGTCACGTCTTCCGAGGCGATCCTTTTGATGATGAACTGTGTGCGTGCCATCGCTTAAGTACCCGTTGATACAAACGACTAAGCGTACACCCACGAGCGACACCCTTTCGCCCAAAACAAAACGGGCTACCCATTGGGCAGCGCGTTTTTTATTTCGACGAAGAACTAACGTACCAGCGTCTTAAACCGCCGCTCCCGTCTCCGGGAACACCGGTTCGCCCAAATTCAGCATCAGACGGTTGGCCCACGCGAAGATGGCGATGGAGTGGATCAGGTCGAGAATCTCGGCATCGGTCAGGCCGACGTCGCGCAATGCCTGCAATTGGGCCGGACGTACATCGCCAGGCGTCTCTGTCAGCGCGATCGAGAACTGCGCAATCGCCTTTTCGCGATCCGTCGTCCCCGCAGTGCGCGGTTCGTCGAACACTTCACGGATGACGTCGTTACGTTTCGCCAACTGCTCGAATCGCTGTGCATGCACCGATGCGCAATAGACGCATCCATTGATACGCGAGACGACCGTCGTTGACAGCTCGCGCTCAGCGCGCGGCATACCGCCCGGCGCGTACATGATGGCGTTAAACGCCGCAGAACGTTGACGAAGGATCTCGGGTTGATGCACGAGGAAGAGGTAATAATCCGACGTCTTAGCCTTCGGATGACTCTCTTCCAGCACGGCTACCTGCTCTGGCGTCGCCTTATCGAGTTCGACCACGTCGAGCCATGCGTCCCAGTCCAGCGACTCGTTGGTAAATCCATGCGAACGGATGATCTCGCTCATGCCGTCACCTCCTGCGGAGCCAGTTGTTTGAGTGCTTGCAGTCCTGCAACCAGACGCGTCTGATACGACAGGAACGCAATCAGCTGCGCCAGCGCAACGACGGCCGGTGTCGTCAATCCCGCCGCCGGCAGCTTGTGAAGGGCTTCCTTATCCCCCGCTACCGGGTTCTCGATCAGCGTACGTGTGAACGTCAGAATCGCACGCAGACGTGCTTCCGCCACATCATCCGGCGATCCCGACTCTGCGGCCTTCAACTGCGCCGCATCGACATCATGCTTGCTCAACTCGGCGCGATAGTGTGCCGCGAGCGCAGGCGAGGGCGTCAAGCGGCTCGCGTACAGTCCGACGAGCAAGCGCTCCACGAGCGAGATGCCTTCGAGCGCCGGATCGAACAGCCCGTCGTAGCTACCCTGCGTGGCGACGGCCACCTTGTCGCGCGCATGACGCAGCGTATGCGTAGCCGTCCCCTGTGTCAGACCCGCGACGCGGTCGACGAGATCGTTAGCGATGTCGTATTGAGTGTTGACGGTCATGATTGTCCTTGTGAATGAGCGCGCTCGGCCACAGCCTGCGCGAGGAACGCTTGCACCGCGGCCCACGAACGCTCGTCGGCGATCGCATTGGCGTCCGGCTCGCCACCGCCGGTGCTGATCTTGCCTGAGACGGGATGGGCGTACACGAGCTGCGTGGTCGGTACGAACGGGAACACGATGGCGTGCCCCGCCCGGTCGAAATCGAGATGCTTGACGACATGCGGATGCGCATGCGCTGCGAGCCGCTCCGTCACCATCCGCGAATAGAGACTCGACGGCCACGAGCCATCGTCCTCTGCCGACAGCAACATCACCGGTCCGAGAATCTTCTCGACGGGGATGCGCGCCCGCTCGACGGCATCCGCATCGTCAAGCGCGGTCAGCATGGCCCTGGCGTGACGATGGGGTGGCGGGCCTTCGTCGAAGGGCGCCCACGACGCCGTCCGGTTGTTTTCCCAGATGTGCGGCAACGGCTTGCCGTCGAGCAGCCAGGTCGGACCTTCGCGACCGATGGCCGGATCGCAAGCGTTCTGCGCACTGTGGATCAGTGCGCTCGGCACATAACCGATAACAGCCGAAACCGCTTCGGGGAACGTCGCACCGAGCAATAGCACCAGCTCGCCACCCCGCGATTGCCCCGAGAGGGCGACGAAGTCATGGGCCGGGCGCACCGTCCGGCGCAACCAGTCCATACCCTGCTTGAAGTATTCGAGCGGCGTATTGGAGATGTAGTCGGGCAGCCCCGGTCCCTTGAAGTAACCGAGGGCGAATGCCGCATAACCATGCGACGCATACAACGCAGCGCGCGGCTCGTTGATCCCGCCACCGGACCCGTTGAGGATCATGACGGCAGGATGCGGCCCATCACCCGGCGGCAGATACAGCGTGCCGACGAGTCCGTCCTCGCGCACATCGCGTCGCGTCACGCCTTCGGCGGCGAGCCGTTGCGTGAACGATACCGACGAGTGCCGTGAGGTTTGCGCCTGCGCGGATTGTGCGTCGGCAGTGGAGGCAGCCGATGCCGGGGGAGATCCGTCCGCATGTTGCGCTGCCTCGCCCGAGGCCGACGTCGCGTGCGTAGAGCCCATCGACGCCGCGCCATCGACGTCGACTTCCTGCGCAACCACCGTCGTCACCAGCGGTGCGATGACAGGTTGCGGAAAGACGTCGCGACTCTTGCCGTCTTCCGGCACTTGCGACCAGACTAGGCCCATCGCGGACACGCCCTGATAGCTGCCGCTGACGGGGGCATTGCGCGATACGTCGACCGTGCCGTCGGCATCGGCCACGAACGTTGCCTGCGCATGCCACACCACGCCGCCCGCCCGCGCGGTGCGGGCGGTAAGCGTGACCTGAGCGCCGGGCGTCGCGCCGCGCACCACCAGGTGACGCGGCACGTCGATCAGCGCGTCAGCGGGCGTCGCCGTCAGCATGAGAGATGAGGTCATCGATGACGTCATAACGCGTCGACGCCTTACTTCGCGGCCTTGGTCACTTGCATCGCGACGGTGCGATCGCTCGTGAACGGCGTGACCTTCAGGCCCTTACGGGCAGCCCAGATGTTCTGGTAGTGGTACAGCGGGATCGTGCCGACGTCGTCCGTCTCGACCTTCACCGACTGACGCAGGATCGCTTCACGCTTGCCTTCGTCGAACTCGGCCGTCGAGGCGTCGAGCGCCTTGTCGATGGCCGGATTGCTGTAGTGACCCCAGTTCGAAGCGCCCAGACCCTTCTTTGCGTCGACCGTCGCCAGCACGTTCACGAGCGCGTAGCTCGCTTCGCCCGTGCCGTTACCCCATGCCAGCATCGTCATGGCGTACTCGTTCTTGTTCGCACGGCTCGAATACACGGCCCAGGGCACCACTTCCACTTGCGTCTTCACGCCGATACGCGTCCAGAACTGCGCCACGGCCTGCGCCGTCTCCGGCCCTTGCGGGTAGCGGTCGTTCGGCACGTGCATGGTCAGCTTGAATCCCTCCGGGAAACCCGCTTCGGCCAGCAGCTTCTTGGCTTGCGCGGCATCGAACGGAATGTCCTTCACGTCCGGGTTGTAGCCGAAGGTGTCCTTCGGCATCCACTGGTTGGCCACGCTGGCCGTGCCTTGCATGATGCGCGAGACGATCGCTTCGCGGCTGATGGCGAGCGACAGCGCGCGACGCACACGCACATCGAGCAACGGGTTCTTCGCGAGCGGCTTGCCAGCGTTATCGGTGATGTACTGGTTGGTACCTTCACGGAACGACGGTTGCAGCAGCATTACGCGCAGACCCGGATACGGGTACACCGTCACGTTCGGCGCTTTCTTCAGGCGCGGAATGTCCGACGCCGAGACCTTGTCTATCACGTCGACGTCACCGGCCAGCAGTGCGGCAGTACGTGCCGCACCATTGTTGATGTAGCGATAGTCGACCTTCTCCCACTCCGACTTACCGGCCCAGTAGTTGTCGTTGCGCACCATCTCCACGCGGTCGCCCGGCGTGTACGAGACGTATTTGAACGGGCCGGCGCCGACCATGGCGCGTCCTGCGTTGTAGTCGTCGGTGTTCGACTTCTCGCCCACGTGCTTGCTGACGATGTGCACCGACGCGAGATTGAGCGGCAGGTCCGGGTTCGGGATCTTGGTCTTGACGACCAGCGTGAGCGGGTCCGGTGCGCTCATCGTGTCGATGGTGCGCAGGTAGCCCGCGAAGGTCGCCACGCTGCCCGGCACGTTACGGGCGCGTTGGTACGAGTAGATGACGTCGGCGGCCGTGAACGGCTGACCGTCGTGCCACTTCACGTTCGGACGCAGCTTGAACTCCCACGTCTTCGAGTCGAGCGCTTTCCACGACACGGCGAGGCCCGGCTGGAGCTTGTTCCACTTGTTCTCGACGAGCAGATCCCAGAAATGCAGATCCACCGAGCGGTCACCCGCGTGGTTGTTCAACTGCGGGTCGAGCGACGAGAGCGGGTCGGCAAAGGCGATACGCAGCGTCGAATTGCTTTGCGCGGAGGCCGCTGCGCTCGTCACGAGCAGGGCAGCCGCCAGAGAGGACAACAAGAAGCGTTTCATTATCAATCGATCCTGGTCGTTGGTGATTCGTTAAAGAGAGCTTTCGGTGATCTGTCGGTGATCTGCGGGTCAGTTGTCGTTCAGATGACACGCACTGACGTGATTGATGGCCACCCCGCGCAGCGTCGGCACTTCCGTGCGGCAACGCGGCATGGCGTGCGGACATCGCGGATGAAAGTGACAGCCGCTCGGCGGCGCAATCGGGCTCGGGATTTCGCCGCGAATCGCGGAGAACGTCTTGTGGCGCACATCGATGCGCGGAATCTCGGCGAGCAGCGCCTGCGTGTACGGATGGTTCGGGCGGCGGAAGACTTCTTCGACCGGCGCGCTCTCGACGATGCGTCCGAGGTACATGATCACCACGCGATCCGAGAGATGCTCAACCACGCCGAGGTCATGGCTGATGAACACGTACGTAAGACGCAGTTGCTCGCGCAGGTCCATGAACAGATTCAGAATCTGCGCCTGAATCGAGACGTCGAGCGCGGCGACTGCTTCGTCGCACACGAGCAGATCGGGATTCACCGCCAACGCACGGGCGATGCCGATACGCTGACGCTGTCCGCCGCTGAACTGGTGTGGATAACGATGACGCAGCGCAGGATCGAGACCGGCGCGTTGCAGCTGCGCGCTCACGTAATCGTCGAACCCGGCGCGATCCGTCAGCCCATGCACGAGCGCGCCTTCGCCGACGATGCGGTCGATGCGCAGTCGCGGGTTCAGGCTCGCGTACGGATCCTGAAAGATCATCTGAATCTTCAGACGCGCATCGCGTTGCTCGTCCGCCGACAATGCTTCGGCGGGCCGTCCGTGAATCTTCACTTCGCCCGAAGACGGCTTGAGCAAGCCCGCGAGCATGCGTCCGAGCGTGGATTTGCCGCAGCCCGACTCGCCCACGAGGCCGACCACTTCACCGGGCTTGACGATGAGATCGACGTTATCGACCGCACGCACGACGGCAGGCGGATGCGCGAGACCGGCGCGCTCCAGCAGGCGTCCGGCAGGGCCGACGTGACGCTCACCGAAACGCTTGCTTACTCCGCGCAGCGCCACGATAGGCGCAGGCAGGGTGGCGCTGGGACTGACCGATTTGCCGAAACCGGCGGTGGCCGGCTGACTTTGCGGCAGCGGCGTGTTCATACCATCTCCTTTTGCAGCGCAGCGCCCGGGTGGAAGCAACGCACGAGGCGACCCGGCGACGTCTGCGTCATCTCGGGACGCTCGCCACAGACCGCCGTGGCGTAGGCGCAGCGCGACGCGAAGGCGCATCCCGCTGGCATGTTCATCAGGTTCGGCGTCATGCCGGGGATCTGCCGCAGACGCTGACCACGCTTGTTCAGACTCGGCAAGCTGCCGATGAGGCCTGCGGTGTACGGGTGTTGAGGTGCGTCGAGGACCGCGTCGACCGCGCCCTGTTCGACGATGCGTCCCGCGTACATCACGGCGAGCGTATCGGCCAGACCTGCTACGACCGACAGATCGTGTGTAATCCAGATGAGAGCGGTGCCGTTCTGACGCGCCAGCTTCTGCACTTCGGAGAGGATCTGCGCCTGAATCGTGACGTCGAGCGCCGTGGTCGGTTCGTCCGCAATGATCAGATCCGGACGGTGCAGCATGGCGATGGCAATCGCCACACGTTGGCGCATGCCGCCCGAGAGTTGATGCGGATACGCGCGCAGACGCTCGTCCGGGCTGGGAATGCCCATCATGCCGAGCGTGTCGCGTGCGAGATCGCGCGCCTGCGATTTAGACATCTTCTGATGCGCGCGCACCGCCTCGATCATCTGCACGTCGACGCGCAGCACGGGGTTGAGCGTCATCATCGGGTCCTGAAAGATCATCGCGATGCGATTGCCTTGCAGGTGACGCAATTCGGCGGCCGACATCTTCGTGAGGTCACGCCCCTGGAATAGCACTTCGCCGCCGACGATGCGGCCCGGTGCATCGACCAGTCCCATGATCGAGAAGCCGGTCACCGACTTGCCCGAGCCGGACTCGCCGACGAGCCCCATGATGTGACCCGGCGGCAGCGAGAACGAGACGTCGTCCACGGCGGGAAGCGTACCGGCGCGCGTGATGAATTGCGTGCGCAGGTTGCGCACTTCCAGCGTGAGCGGTGCGCTGGTGGACGAGGGGGAGGAAGTCACTGCGCCGCTCATTTCTGCAACCTTGGATTGAACACGTCGCGCAGGCGGTCGCCCACGAGATTGATGGCGACGACGGTGATCAGCAACGCCAGCCCCGGATACAAGCTGATCCAGTAGTCGCCGGAGAGCATCGTCTGATAGCCGTTGGCGATGAGCAGGCCGAGCGACGGCTCCGTCACCGGCACACCGAGTCCGAGGAACGACAGCGTGGCTTCGAGCGTGATGGCGCGCGCGACTTGCAACGAGCCGACGACGATCAGCGGCGGCAGGCAGTTCGGCAGGATGTGCCCGAGCACGATGCGCCAGTTCGGAATCGCCTGGCAACGCGCGGCTTCGACATACTCGCGACGTGACTCGACCAACGCCTGCCCGCGCGCAGTTCGCGCGAAGTAGGCCCATTCGAGGACGACGAGTGTGAGCACCACATTACCGATGCCCTTGCCCACGTACGCGAGGATCATCAGTGCGACGAGAATCGACGGGAACGACAGCAGCAGGTCGACCAGACGCATGATGAACGCGTCCACGCGACCGCCTGCATAGGCGGCGACCAGACCGAGGATCGTGCCGAGAATCCCGGCGACGAGTGCCGAGCCGATGCCTACGCCCAGGCTGATACGCAGCCCGTAGATGATGCCGGAGAGCAGGTCGCGTCCCTGACCGTCGGTGCCGAGCCAGTAGGTGTAGTGCGCGTCGACATTTTCCGAGCCCGGCGGCAGACGGTTGTCCAGCACGTTGAGCTGCCCCAGATCATACGGATTCTGCGGGGAGATCCACGGGGCGGTCAGCGCGGCGACGATCAGTACCACAAGCACGACGAGACCGAGCACAGCGCTCTTTGAGCGCAGCAGCTCGCGCAGCCCTTGCTGCCAAGGCGATTCGCGACGCACCGGCACCGGTTCGACTGTGAGCGCTGGCGTTGGCGCGTTATTGGGGGATGGGGTCAGCGACATCAGGCAGCGGCCTCCACGCGCACACGCGGATCGAGCCACTTGTAGAGCACGTCCACGATCAGGTTGAGCGATACGAACAGGCACACCACGACGATGAGATACGCCACGATCACAGGGCGGTCGAGCGCGTTGATGCTGTCGAGAATGAGCTTGCCCGCGCCGGGCCATGCGAACACGCTTTCCGTCACGACGGCGAAGGCGATGGTCGAACCGAATTCGAGACCCAGCACCGTCACCAGCGGAATCAGCGTATTACGCAGCACGTGCACGAGCACGACACGCAGCGGCGACAAGCCCTTGGCACGCGCGAATTTCACGTAGTCCTGCGGCAGCACTTCGGACACGCCGGCGCGCGTCAGACGCAACACCAGCGAAATCTTGAACAGCGCCAGATTGAGCGCAGGCAGGATCAGGTGACGAAGCCCGTCGACGGTGAGGAACGACCATTCCACGCCGAACAGGCGCGCCGTCTCGCCGCGACCGCTCGCAGGCAACACGCCCAGATGCACGGAGAAGAACATGATGAGCATCAGGCCGACCCAGAACGTCGGCAGCGAGAAGCCCACGATGCTGCCCGTCATCAGCAGTTTCGAGATCGGGTTGCGCGGGTAGAGACCGGCGAACAGGCCCAGCGGAATGCCGATGAACACCGCGAGGATGAGGGCGGCGAACGCGAGTTCGAGCGTTGCGGGCAGGCGTTGCAGAATCAGTTGGATAGCCGGGACGTTGTAGACGTAGCTATTGCCCAACTCGCCGTGCAGCGCACCGGCGATGAACGACAGGTACTGACGCCACAACGGCTGGTCGAGGCCGAGCTGCGCGATGATGCGGGCGCGGTCGATCTGGTCGACGTCCTGACCGATCAGGATGTCGATCGGATTGCCGATTGCGTGCAGACCGACGAACACGATCAGCGTCATCAGCCACACCACTAACACCGCTTGCAATACGCGGCGCAGAATCCATGCGGTCATGATGCGAGACGCTCCTTGTCGGCAGGCGCGGTAGCCGTATCAATCACTGCCGCCGGCGGCGGCGCAGGCGTCCATTCGTCGCCGTAGACTTCGGGCTCCTCATACGCCTCCATGTTGGCGTAGTGGTGCTCGACGTCCTCGCGATAGAACGTGCCCGCCAGTCCTTGTGCGAGACGCTTCGCGCCTTCGCTCACGGCCGGGATGTCGCCTGACAGCGCGCCGTGCGAGAGCGTCGCCGGTGCGCAGAAACAATGGATGCGCTCCAGACCCGGGCACGTGCCCGGCGTCTTCTCCTGAAACTCGAACGTCGGGCCGAGGTCCGGTGAATCCGACAGTTCGACGTCTTCATCACCCGCTGCGGGCGTGTAGCGGTCGCTCCACTTGCGCACGAACTTCGAGAAGGCGGCGAACTCGGGGCGACTGTCGATATCGATGCGGAACCCTGTAGCGAAGACGAGGAAGTCAAGCACGAACGTGCCCTTGGCCGTGCGTACGTGCAGTTCGTCGCCCACCGGGGTGACGTCGAGAATCGGTGCACCGAGGTTGAAGCGTGCGTTGTCGTGACGCGAGACGCGCAAGGTGCTGCCGCGCGGCGGCGGCACCTGCTGCACGTTGACGTAGTGACGGATGCGCCACTTCCAGTCGTCCGGCAGATTGACGTGTCCGTGCGTGAGGCCGGGATTGCCTGCGCCCTTGCCCTTGTTGACGCGCGGAATGTCCGCACGGCGAATCAGCATGTCGACGCTGGCGGCACCCGCTTCGAGCGCGGTGGCGGCGCTGTCCATGGCCGAGGCCCCGGCACCGATCACGCCGACGCGCTTGCCGCGCAACGCTGCGTAATCCATCACGTCGGACGAATGCGCGTAGAAGCGGCGCGGCAATTCGCGTGCGAACGCGGGGACGGTCGGGCCACCGAGGCCATCGCGTCCCGTGGCGAGCACCACGTGACGCGCGTAGACCTTGCGATCGCCTTCGGGTGACGTCACCGACAGCTCGACCAGACCGTCTTCACCACGCGGCGTGATGGCGGTAATGCGATGGTCGTTACGCACGTCGATGGCGAGTACGTCGCGGTACCAGCGCAGATAGTCCATCCATTGCAGACGCGGGATTTTGTCGAGAGCGTCCCAGGCGTCGATGCCGAACTGCGCTTCGAACCATGCGCGGAAGGTGAGCGCGGGCAAGCCGAGCGCCGGGCCGGTGAGCTGCTTGGGCGAGCGCAGGGTTTCCATGCGCGCGGTCGTGGCCCACGGACCTTCGAAGCCGCGCGGCGACTGATCGAAGATCACTGCGCCCACGCCGAGGTGCGTGAGCGATGTCGCGGCCGCCAGTCCGGCCATGCCGCCGCCGATGATGGCGACGTCGAGTACGGGCTGACTGTTGTACGAGCGCTCGGGTACCCAGCGTTTGGCAGGCAATTCGAGCCAGGCAAGATCCTGACGCAGACGCGCTTCGAGCGCGGACAGGCCGGTGGCGGAGGTCGGGGTGGTCGTGGACAGGGTCATGACGACTGAGCTTCCTTGGGAGCGGGCAAGTCGCCGTAGAGCGACTGCAAGACTTGAGCGTGTTCGGTGGCGGCGCGTTGTACGAAATCGGGCAACAGCGCACGGGCGGCGTCGGCCAGCGCATCGACGAGGGCGAGGGCGGCGGGGGACGGCGCACGGGCGTCGCGCGTGATGACGCCAAAGAAGAACGGGATGTCGGCGTCGATGGGGCGCACAGCGACGTCGGCCAGCGGCAGACCGTAGGCCGTCACCGGTTCGAGAACGGCCACGCCAAGGCCAGCGCGCACGGCGGTCATCGCATTGATCGACGCGTTCGTCTCAATGAGACCGGCCGGTGCGACACCCGCTTGTGAGAACGCCTGATCGAGGCGACGGCGCAGACGATACGGATTCTGCATGGTGATGATGCGACGCCCGGCGCACTCGGCCAGCGGAAGACGGTCATGACGGGCCAGCGGGTCGTCGCTGCGCACGGCTGCCACGCAGGCCGATTCGCCGATCCAGTGCACGACGATGCCGCGATGCTCCAGCGGCAGGCTGGTCACGCCGATATCGGCTGCACCGGTCAGCACGGCATGTACGACCTGCTCGGGCGACGTGCTGCGCATCTGAATCTGCTGGGCGTCGTGGGCGAGGCCGGGCAGCGCGAGCGCGGCGGGCAACAGCCCGGCGGCCAGCGCCGAGGTGGCGGCCACGTGCAACGGACGGGTCTGGCCGCGCGCGATCTCGTCGGCGCGGGCGCGAATCTGCTGCAAACCGGCGAGTACGTGCTCGACGTCTTCAAACAGGAGAAAGCCTTGTTCCGTGGGCGTGACGCGGGGGCCGCTGCGCGTGAACAGGGCGTAGCCGATCTCGGCTTCGAGCTCCTGAATCATGCGGGTGATGGCAGGCTGCGAGCGCCCGAGCAGACGCCCGGCTGCAGTGATGCTGCCGGTCGACATGACTGCCGCAAAGGCTTCGAGTTGGCGTAATTCCATCTGGCTCGGTGTGGGGACGAGAACGGGGCGCGTACCCCTACGCGCCCCATCTCCGGTCATCGACGACGCCAGGGCTGTCGATACCGCAACCTGTTGTATTCGGATTGCGTATTCTTCGACCTGCAGCATGCGTCTTGCAAATACTTAATATTTATATGCTCATGACCCGAAGTGGAAAGGAGGGTTTTGCCTAGGTGACGCAAGGGGGAAAAGAAATTGAGTGGGCCGGAAGGCCCTGGGAAGCGTCTCGCCGGGTGAGACGACAGCGTGTCGCTTCAGGCGATTGGGCATGCAGAACGTGGGGTTTTTCGTCTCATGGCCTAAGACGAGAGGTGCGTCGGACTTCCGGCGAGGATGCCGCGTATGCGACGCGTGGGGGGAGCTACCGGACGTCGAACGGCAGCCGAAGCTGGTCGGGATCTTCAGGACGCGGCTGACGGCGACGCAAAAGCGCCACACTTCGCGGTTTCTGGGGCGCGGCGTCGGGTTGCTCGACGTGGCTAAGACGAAACGCAGGTCGGGTGAGGTGCAGCACCGTCAATGCGGCGGGGGCCGTGGATTCTGCATCCCGTGAGGCAGCGAGACGTCGACCCAGCAAGCGGTAGATGTCGGGGTCGAAGCCGGTCGCGGCAGGCATGTTGTCGACCAGCGCGTCCAATGCATCGCGCGACGCAACGCTGCCCAGATACTGCCACCGGTCGATGACGTGATACTCGACGTTGTTGTCGCCATGCTCTTCGATGGCGATAGGGCCGTCGTAGGGCCACGTTTCGAGTCGCAGCGTCGCGAGAGCTTCGCGTGTGCGCGCTGTGTGGTCTGACAGCGGCGCGTCGCCCACGCACACGCCGTCGCAACGTTTGACCTGATAGCCGAAGCAAGGACGCCCCTTCGCGACCTTCTCCAACCCCAGTTGTGCGCAGCACAGACGATGTTCGTCGGCCAGCGCACGCAATGCGCTCTCTGCACCGTTGCGCGACGAGAACGTGCCGTACAGCGATTCGGCACCGGAAAAGTCCACCGTCTTTGCGCTCACGAGCTGCGGTGTGTCGCTTTCCTGCGTCAACTGCCAACTGTAAAGACTTGCGGAGCGGCGCAGCATCCGGTTGTGCACCGGTTGCAACTGTTTGACCAACTGCGATTCAAGCAACAGCGCACCGAGTTCTCCGACCGTGCGCCGCACTTCGACGCGCCGGATTTCCTGCGAGATGCGCAGATCCTTGGCGACCTGATGATCGCTGGAGAAGTGCGAACGCACGCGCGCACGGACGTCTACGCTCTTGCCGACGTATAACAGCGTGTCGCCTTCGCCATAGAAGAGATAGACGCCAGGACTGGCGGGCAGCGCGTCGATGGCTTCGTCCGGCAATTGCGGCGGCTGGCTCGACCGCTTCGTCACGCGTTGCACCGCTTGTCCGATCAGGTCGGGCGTATAGAGCGTGTGGAGTTTTTGCCAGAACTGCCAGAGCAGGTCGGCGTCGGCCAGAGCGCGGTGACGGCCTTGCGGTGCGAGGCCGAAGCGCGCGATCAGCGCGTCTAGCCCGTGCCGTGCGGCCGACGGAAACAGCAAGCGCGACAGACGCACCGTACACAGGACATCCGCCTGAAAACCGATACCTGCGCGGCGGAATTCGTTCTTGAGAAAGCCGTAATCGAAGCGGGCGTTGTGGGCGACGAACAGCTTGCCGTGCAGACGCTCGGCAAGCCCTTGCGCGAGCGTGTCGAACGAGGGCTGCCCGCGCACCATCTCGTTGGTGATGCCCGTCAGCTTCTGAATGAAGGGCGGGATCGGCTCGGCAGGATCGAGTAGCGTGCTCCACTGTTCGATGCCGTGGGGGCCGACTTCGACCACGCCGATTTCGGTGATGCGATCCTCAAGCGCATTGCCCCCGGTCGTCTCCAGATCGACGAAGACCATCGGTGCGGGCAGCGAACGGGCGAGCGCGTCCGGATCGATCCCTTCAGGCGGGATGAACACGGCATTGGCGTCTTCGACCACGTTCTCGAACACTTGCAGGACCTCGTTTCCGGTGCGTGCTATTCGCCGCTCAGGCCGGACACGCCGAACCACCGGCGGGGGCCGTGGACATCAGCGCCGACGCACCGGCCATGAACGACGAGGTATCAGCCTCGTCTGCCGCCGGTTCGTCGTCCGCGAGCGCGGTGAATGTGGCTACGATGGCGCGAAAGACGGCAGGCGCCGGGGCGTCAGGCCATTGCAGATCGACGGCCGCGTCGAGCGACGGCAACTCGCCATCGCGGCGCAGTGCTTCGTCGCCGGGCAGACGCAGCAGGCGTGCCAGCACCCACGGCTCGTGACGTGCCTGAAGTCCGATATCCGCTTCCGCTTCGTCGGCAATCGCGACCAGCGTACGCCAGTCGAGCGATATTGTGTCGATGTGGATGTCCCCAGGCACGACGGCCGTCAGACGTTGCTGCGCATAGCGCGCGGCGATCTCGCGGACGATGCCCACAAGGTCGCGTTCGGCGGCGCTCAGCGCCAGTTGATCCCAGTCGATGGTTTCCATGAGATGTTCCTCGATTGGAGGACATCATACTGTATAAAATCACAGTGTGCACAGCACGTATCCGGAGGGTGAACGCAGTGAAGACAGTGAGGGCTGGGGACAGGCTCGTCGCGGCGGTTCCGTCGTGTAATACTCTGCGCCATTCTTCTCGCACAGGAGCACGCCTCCGATGTTGACTCTGTACACCTTCGGCCCGGCATTCGGGCTGCCCGATGCAAGTCCGTTCGTCGTCAAGGCGGAGATGCTGCTCAAGCTCGCCGGGGTGCCGTACCGCACCGACCGTGGTGGCTTTCGGCGCGCGCCGAAGGGCAAGTTGCCCTATATCGAGGACGACGGCGAGATCATCGCGGACTCGACGCTGATCCGGTTGCACATCGAGCAGAAGTACGGGTTCGACTTCGACGCGAGTCTGACGCCCGAGCAGCGAGGTGCGGCGTGGATGTTCGAGAAGGCGCTCGAGGATCACTTCTACTGGTATGTCGTGCAGGCACGCTGGTGCGACGACGAGAACTTCGCCATCGGACCGGCGTCGTTCTTCCGTTCGATTCCGTGGCCGGTGCGTCCTGTCGCGCAGGCGGTGATCCGTCGCAAGATCCGCAACACGCTACATGGGCAGGGCACCGGGCGTTACAAGCCTGAGGAAGCGAGCCGGATATTGGCGCGGGGTTCGCAGGCGGCCGCGCAGATGCTGGGCGACAAGCCCTATTTCTTCGGCGACAAACCGTGTGGTGCCGACGCCACCGCGTTCGCCTTTATCTCAGGCGCGATGTCGCCGGCGTTCCGTATGCCGTTGCGCGA
Source organism: Pandoraea commovens (assembly GCF_024704525.1). NCBI lineage: Bacteria > Pseudomonadati > Pseudomonadota > Betaproteobacteria > Burkholderiales > Burkholderiaceae > Pandoraea > Pandoraea commovens. The sequence continues at coordinate 4,464,540 of NZ_CP102780.1, read as the reverse complement.
TGAGATCGAGCACCATCCGAATCTGACGGCCTACGTCGCGCGTATGCGTGGTGAGTTTTTCCCTGAGCTTGCCTGAGCGGCACCTGAATGGGGCGGGGGCTGCATCGACGGACCCCGCGCCGTCAGCCCGCTTCGGACGCCGTCTCGTCGCTCGGCAGCACGTCGGATAGCACGAGATTGCGCCCGGAAATTTTCGCGGCGTAAAGCGCCCGGTCGGCGCGCATGCACAGGGCTTCGAGGCTTTCGCGTTCGAGCCAAGTCGCCACGCCGCCGCTCAGCGTGTAATGGCAGACCCCGAAGGGGCCCGCCACCAGATGACGGCTCGCCTGCGTGCGAAGCCGCTCCGCAATACGAATCGCTCCCGGTGTGTCGGTGCCAGGCAAGAGCACCGCGAACTCCTCGCCGCCGAGCCGTCCGAAGACGTCGCCCTCGCGCAGACTGTCGCGCACCAGCTTCACGAACTCGCGCAACACCGTGTCGCCACCCGCATGGCCGTGGGTGTCGTTGATCGACTTGAAGTGATCCAGATCGATGACGACGATGGACAGCGGCCAGCCGCGCGCCACCGCCCGCACCATCTCCTGACGCGCGAGCAGATCGAAGTGCTTGCGTGAGAGCGCGCCCGTCAGATAGTCGCGGTTGGCGGCTTCTTCGGCCGTGGCGAGCATCGCATCGTGAATCATCAGCACGGCGCCCATCGTCATCGCGGGCATCACGATGGTGCCGATGGTCAGCATGATGGTGTTGAACAGCGTCGGCGCGAACACGTCCGGACCGGGCGCGGGCGTCCATCCGAAGATCGCGCCCCGCACGATGTGTGCCACGGCAAACGCGGCTGCCATAGCGGCCGTCAGCCAGTAGTTATAACGATGACGGCGCGGTGGCACGTGACGCAGGATCATCACCGACACGGCAAGCAGCCAGATCGCGTGATACGCCGAGACGATCACCACGCGTAGCTGCGGATTGTCGATACCGTAGTAGAAGAAGAGGATTGCCGCCGCGAGTATGCCGAGCGAGGCTCCCAGCGCGTGCCAGTGCGGCCGCTGGCCGAGAAAGCGCGCGCATCCGGCGAAGTAGAGCAGCAAGCCGCCCGCCAGCGTCAGGTTCGCGACGGGGATCGACAGGAAATCGGGAACGACGCCGCGCAGTGCAAACAGCGGTAGCGCGACGAGAACGGCGACATTGGCGAGCGACCATTCCCGAACACCGGCCACGCGCGAGCGTAGCAGGGAACCCACGATCAGCAACATCATGAAGCTGAGCAGTGAGGTGATCGCGAGCAGGGACGTCGTCAACATGGCAATGGCCAATGCGTGGGGGCTGACATGTGTTGAGCATTGTAATGTACGCCGCGACGCGCGTTACATTCCATTAAGGGCGACGCCAGTAGAATGACCGGGTTAGTCATTTCTGCTTCGAGGAATTTTCGTCTATGCCGACGACCCGATTCAACGTATCCCGTCCTTCCCTCCTTTCCCTCGTTTCCCGCCACCGCGTGGTGATTCGCGCGACCGCGCTTGTCCTCGGTGTGGCCGCCGGACTTAGCGCAGTTTCGGTGCACGCGCAGCAGGAGCCGATGCGACGCCGTGCCGCGCAACCGCCGTTATTCTCCACGCCAGCGAGCGGTGCCGAGGCAGGCACCGCGCCGGCGGCCGACATCAATCGCGACGTGCGCCCGGCGCTCGAAGCGGCCAACCTGTGGTTGGGGCTTGCCGACATCAACCGTGGGCAACAGAGCTGGGATCAGGCCGCGCCGGTGTTTCAGCGGGCGATTTCGGCCGAGGACTGGACCGCGAATCTGCAAGCCGCCCGTGGGCCGTTGGGGAAAGTGAAGTCACGCAAGACGCTGGACGCGGTCTTTACCCGCACGCTGCCCGGGCAGCCGGATGGGGAGTACGTTGTGATTCAGTACGGGACGGTGTTCGAGCACAAAGCCGAAGCGCATGAGATGGTCACGATGGTCTTCGGTCTGGACGGTCGCTGGCGCGTCGCTGGCTATCTGGTGCGTTGAGTTCAGCGACTGAGCCACTACTCAGCGCGGCAGCGCTGGCTCGACGATGTCCATCGTCGTCTCGACGTGGGTGCGGGCGATCTGCTCGGCAAGCGCTTCGTCATGCGCGCGCAGGGCCGCGACCAGTTCGCGGTGCTGCTGATTGGTGGCGCGCAGTTGCTCGTCCGAGAACATGACGGGCACGCGCAGCGCCCAGTAATAGAACTGTGTACGTTCGTGAAACTGCGCGATCACGACGTTATCTGCCGCCTTCACGATCAGGTCGTGGAATTCCGTATTGAGACGATTGAGCGCCAGACGCGGCAGATTGGCCGTCGGCTCCATCTGTTCGATGAGGGCATCGAGCGCGTCGCACATCTCGGGCGAGATTTTGCGGGCCGCCAGCCGGGCGGTCTCGGATTCGATGGCGATGCGGCTCTCGAAGATGGCGCGCACGGGCAGATGATCGGCCCCCTGGACTTCCCAGCCGCGGTTGCGGGCGATAAAGCCTTCACCTTGCAGGATCAGCAACGCTTCGCGCACAGGCGTGCGGCCAACGCCCAGCAATTGAATCAGATCGTCCTCGATGAGGCGCTGCCCCGGCTTGAGCTCCGAAGCGAGAATCATTCCGCGGATCTTGCTCCGCACTTCACCGGTAATCAGGTTGCTGGGCGCTTTCATCTGATGCTTGTGTCTTCCCTAGAGCCGGCGCGTGCGCCGTGTACTTCGACTTCGGTGAGCGTTGCCGGTCTCGCCGGACCGCTCATGCATGAGGCTGCACGATGTAGGTGTCATGCATGCATCCGGGCGCGTCGTGCGCCCCGTCCCCCATGCCGCTGCGGATTTTACCGAGTTTCTTTCCGCACCCCGAAAACCATTCCCAAAAGGTCAAAGTCATGCCGGTTATGGGCGACAGGCATGAGGCCGGTCCGGTTTTGCACAATTCTTTTGGTTTCCGAAGCGAGGACTCGCTTATACGCACGTTTGAAGCGTCGGAAAAATACCATAACGCCAGACGTAGCGGGGGTTCGCGCTTACTCACTTGTGGTGTGAGCGCCCACCGTCATAGCGTTGCGGGTGCCGAAACATGCGAGGCGCAGTCGCTTTGGAAAATTGCTAAAGATGTGAAGCAAGCGCCTCGAATAACCCCTCAAAAATGATGGGTATTCGGCAGCCGGTTCGTCCGGGCTTCCGTCCGCGTTTGCCCGTTTTCGTCTGTATTTCCCAGCATGCGGGATTTGGCCGACGCCGCATGCGCTCGATCAGCGAGCAATGACGGCGATTTGTTTGTGAAAACGGGCAAATGAGAATAATTCAGGGGGATTGTTGGTGGAATCGGTGCAAACCCCGCCGAACATGCGGGTGCCCGATTGCCCTTGACCCCGCCTGTCGCACCACGCCAGCGCTGCCCTTCGGGAAATGGCGTCGCATGGCAGAATCGACGCAGCCGCATTCGTCTTCTTCGTTTTCCTGTCTCGTTGACTCATCGACTCATGCCCTCATCGCTTTCCCAGTGCATGCACCGCCTGTCGCGTCTGTCGCGATATGCCGTTGCGACCCTGCGCGCCGGTGCGCTCGTCAGTTTCGTTTCGCTCGTCGCAACGAGTGGGGCGAGTGCTGCGAGTCCGGACAGCAACGCCGGTCCCGCTTACGGTCCGGAATTGCAGGGCTTCGATTATCCGTATCCGGTCAATCGCTTCGACTTCACGTCGCAGCGCACGCCCCTGCACATGGCCTATCTCGACGTGAAGCCGTCGCAGCCGAATGGCCGGACCGTCGTGCTGCTGCATGGCAAGAACTTCTGCGCTGCGACCTGGCAGGAGACGATCGACACGCTGTCGGGCGCAGGCTATCGCGTCATCGCGCCGGATCAGATCGGCTTCTGCAAATCGAGCAAGCCCGCGCAGTACCAGTACAGCTTCCAGCAACTGGCGAACAATACGCATGCGTTGCTCGCGTCGCTAGGTATCAAGACAGCGACCATCGTCGGCCATTCCACCGGCGGCATGCTGGCTGCGCGCTACGCGCTGATGTACCCGGGCGAGACGCAGCAACTGGTGCTCGTCAATCCGATCGGTTTGGAAGACTGGAAAGCGCTGGGCGTGCCGTCGAAGACGGTAGACGAGTGGTTCGACCGCGAGTTGCGCACGAGCGCACCGGGCATCCGTCGCTATGAACAGGCGACGTACTACGCCGGGCAATGGAGCGAGCGCTACGAGCCGTGGGTGCAGATGCTCGCGGGCATGTATCGCGGCCCGGGCAAGCGCATCGTCGCATGGAATTCGGCGTTGCTCTACGACATGATCTATACGCAGCCGGTCGTGTACGAACTCGGACAGATTCGCGTGCCGACGTTGCTGATGATCGGAGACAAGGACACCACCGCCATCGGCAAGGATTTTTCGCCGCCCGAGGTGCAGGCGCGCATCGGGCACTACGCCGAGCTGGCCAAAACCACGCATGCCCGCATTCCCGGTTCCACGCTTGTCGAATTCCCCGATCTGGGGCACGCCCCGCAGATGCAAGACCCGGCGGCGTTCCACAAGGCACTGCTCGCCGGGCTGGCGGCGCTGCACTGATCGACGCGTAACTGGCGGGCGGCGTCAGAGGTGCTTGTAATAGAACGTAGTAGCGCAGAAGCCGCCGTCAGGCATGAGGGCGAACTTCGGCACGTCGCCCGCGCGCTGCCAGCCGCTGCGCTGGTAAAGACGCTCGGCATCGCCGCCGGTGACGGTGTCGAGCACCAACACGTGGCGCTCAAAGGCACGTGCGACGTCGTCCAACGCTGCCATCAGTTGCGCCGCCACGCCCTGGCGTCGTGCCGAACGGTGCACTAGCATCTTGGCGACGTCGGCGCGGTGCGGCTGATTCTCAGGCAGATCGAGGATCAGTTGCACCGTCCCCACGATGACGCCGTCGTCTTGCTCACCGGGCGCACCGTGTGCTTTGTGACGCGCCACGAGCAAGACCCGTTCTCCACGGTCGACGCTTGCGGCCACCTTGCGCCAGAACGCGGTCGCGCGCTCACGCGTGAGCGGCAACATGAAGCTCACCGACGCGCCGCCTTCGACGCAATCGATCAGCACGTCGGTCAGCGCATCGACGGCGGCCAGCGCCCGATTGCCATCGAGTCGTTCGATAACGAGACTTGCAGGAAGGGGGAGCGGGGCGGCGTCGTTGGACATCAGGGCGTTCTCCGGGGAGCGACGAACGGCAGCGTCACGAGCCCGACGAGATAGCGGGCGGTGGCTGACGTAGGGTTGTGAAAGCCGATCGGTTGATCGAGACGCATCGCAAGGCAATCGCCGGTATCGAGTCGCCACGTGGTGTCGCCGAGCGTGATTTCGATGGTGCCGTCGACGACCCAGATCTGCTGCCAGACTTCGTTGTCCCGCGCGCCGGTGTCGTAAGCGACACGCTCGCCCGGCGGGAACTGCACTTCCACGAACTGGAGCGGCGACGGTTGCGCTGGCGAAAGATTGCGTCTCACATAGCCGGAATCCGGATCGGTCCAAACCGGCTGGTCCGCATGACGGGCGAGCGGCGAGGGCGGCGCGTCGTCCTGCGACTGATCGTCGAAGAGCGATGCCAGCGTGACGTCGAGCGCAGTGGCGAGTTTGTCCAGCACGTTGGCGGTGGGGCTCGTTTGTGCACGCTCGATGAGCGAGATGCTTGAGCGACTCACGCCGCTGCGCTCAGCCAGCGTATCGAGGGAATAGCCGCGCTCGCTGCGCAGATCGCGCACCCGACGGGCAATGCGTTCGTTAATATCCATGCTGTCCAGTTTACTGGAAATTAATTTCTAGTAAAATGGATGTCACTTGATGCGTTGCCCACCTTGCTTGCAGGACCACTGACATGACTTCCCCGACGCCGCTCACGCCGCTGACAATACGCGACGCCCTCGATGCCGATCTTCCGGTGATTCGCGACATCTACAACGACGCCGTCGAGCACACGACGGCCATCTGGAACGAGATCCTGGTGGATCTGGACAATCGTCGTGAGTGGCTGGCTGCGCGTCTGAAGCGCGGGTATCCGGTGATCGTCGCCGAGCGCGACGGCAAGACGGTTGGCTATGCATCGTTCGGCGACTGGCGAGCGTTCGACGGCTATCGTCATACGGTCGAGCATTCGATCTATATCGACAAGAACGCGCGCGGCGGCGGCATCGGCGAGGCACTCATGCGTGCACTGATCGAGCGCGCCCGTGCCCTCGACGTCCACGTGATGATTGCAGCCATCGAAGCACAGAACGCGCCGTCGATTCGTCTGCACGAAAAGCTCGGCTTTCGGATGGTCGGCACCTTCAGCGAAGTGGGCACGAAGTTCGGCCGCTGGCTCGATCTGACGTGCATGGAATTGCGCATCGCCTGAGAAAAAAATCTGCACCGCACCATCGATTCAATGCCGCTGTGTCCCGTCGGATATAGCGGCATTTCTCATTGGGCATAGGCAACATCACGCCAAGCAAATATCGCCCGTACGCGCCCGTCGCACGGTGTTCCGTACGTTGCGAAGCGCAGGCGTTCTCATGCAGCGCGTCATGTCCAATCTTGTCAATCTCAGAGGTGGCGTGTAGCCTTGGAGCGTCCGGTGTCACTCATGAAGCGTGTTCTTATAGAACTTCACGAGCGCATCACGGCACGCGAATGTCACGCATTGTGAACATGCATCGTGGGTCAGCGGCGTCGTGTTTTTCGTCGTGACCGCGTGAATCGTTGCAGTGCCGTTTTGTCGTTCGGGAGTTGCAGGGCCGCAATCGTGATCGTGGCACGTCCCCCCAAAACAAGACGGACGGAACGCATATGCCGCGCCTGCCAAGAAAACACTGTCCGACAGCGGCTGTGTCGAGCGATGACGCTCGTCATGACGCTGCTTCCGCAACACCCCAAACACTCCCGAATTCCGCCAATCCCGAAGCGTCTGCTGGCTTCGCGATGACGCGTCGCGGCTTTCTCAAGGCGTCGGTCGTTGCGGGCATCTCCGTGTACATCGCGCCGATGGGAAGTCGCGCGTTCGCGGCGCTCTTCGAGGACAAGAACCTCACGCCTGTGGCGTGGGACGCCGCGAAGGGACAAGCCAAATTCCGTATCGACGGTACGGCCAAAGTCACCGGCAGCAAGATCTTCGCGCGTGACGTACGCGCACGCGACATGCCGGGCTGGCCCGCGCAGCAGGCGCATGCGTTCGTGCTGCGCACGACGCTCGCCGACCGTCCGTATCTCGGCTTCGATCTCTCGCGTCTGGACGACGGTCTGCAACCCGACCGCGTGGTGACGGCCGAGGATCTCGCCCGCGACGGCGTCGCGTTCCCCGAGTTCTACGGCGACGACATGCTGCTGCCTGTCGGCAAGACGCCCGCGTATCTCGGCCACGCGGTCGCGATCCTCATCTATCGCGACTTCGCGCGTTTTCGCTTCGCCAAAGACAAACTCAAGTTCCACGACGAAATCATTCGCTACGGCGACGTCACGGGGCCGCTGGAGCGCGACCCGTGGGGCAGCTTCCGCTACGTGCGCGTAGGCGGCAAGACCGCGTATGACGACGACGTCTACTCCAGTCTCAAGGACGCGCCGATCTTCCCGAGCATGATGCGCAAGCACTTGCCGGTGTGGCCCGACGGTAACGATCACGGCAAGCTCGACGAGCAGGGCATGGCGTACGCGGGCAAGATCGGCGAATCGCTCGCGCACCCGCCGGCGAACTGGCTGGTGATGTCGCGCGAGTACCGCACGCAGTCCGTCGACACGGCGGCGCTCGAACCCGATAACGCCAACTGCTGGTACGACGCCGCCACGCAAACGCTGCACATGGTGGTGCCCACGCAGTCGCCGTCCGAAGTCGCGGAGAACGCCGCAGCGATGGCCGCAAAGGGGCATTTCCCCGTGAAGCGGCTGATTGTCTATCCGTGCTACACGGTGGGCTACGGCTCGAAGGACCACTACAACATGCCGTTCTACGGGCTGGCCGCTGCGATGTACGGCGACGGCCTGCCGGTGCGCCTCGCCAACGATCGCTACGAGCAGTTCCAGACGTCGCTCAAGCGTCACGCTTTCACGATGCGCTATCGCATCGGCGTCGACAAAGAGAGCGGCATGCTGCAAGCGTTCACGGCCGACATGGAATGCAACGGCGGCGGACGCATGAACTTCTCGCCGTCGGTGGCGATGGTGGGCGCGACGGCGGCCCAGTCGATTTACTACTTCCCGCAGAGCGATCTGGCGAGCGTGGCGATTGCGTCGCGCGCCATCGACGCGGGGTCGGCGCGTGGCTACGGCACGTTGCAGTCGATGGCCGCGACCGAAATGATGATCGACGAGATGGCGGCGCAACTCGGCGTCGACCCGATCGACTTCCGTCTCAAGAATGCGCTGCGCTCGGGCATGAAAAACACGCAGGGCGCGATTCCTGCGGGCGCTGTGCGCGTGGACGAAGTGCTCGCCCGTGCGAAGACGCATCCCTTGTGGACACAGCGCGACAAGAAAAAGGCCGAGTACGAAGCGGCGCATCCAGGCCGTCGCTACGGCGTGGGTTTCGCTTGCGTGCAGAAGGACTTCGGCACGGGCGCGGAGACGTCGTTCGCGCGCGTGGAGTTCGACGAAACCGGCAAGATTTCGCTGCATCACACGGCGGCCGAAATTGGCACGGGTACGTCCACGTCGCAGGCCGTGGCCGTGGCGAAATGGCTCGGCATGCCCGCCACCGAGGTGCATATCGCCATCACCGACTGGCCCGAATTGCCGGTGGTGACCAGCGGCGATCCGTATCTGATGTCGCAGGCCGATCAGGACAAACTCGCGGCCAATCCGCGTTGGTCGCCGGGGTATGCGTCGCCGTCGAGCGCGACGAACTCGGCGTTCTACTTCACGCACAGCACGCGCGAAGCGGCGCGTCTGCTGTTCCTGCAAGGGCTGTGGCCAGCGGCGCTGTCGATCTGGCGTCGCGGACTGGGTGGCGGGCAGGCCGCGCCGCTCGTCGTGCGTGCGGAAGATGCTCGCTGGGTCGACGGCAAGCTCTCGGCCGCCGGACTCGAAGCGTTGCCGCTCGGCATGCTGGCGAAGACGGCCTATGAGCAGGGCTTTGTGACGGGCGCGACGGTGCACGTCTTCAACCGCTGGCAGTGGGCCGAAGCGGACTGGGATCTGGGGGATGGCGTGACGCAGCGTCTGCCGGTGGACGGTATCGCCCTGCGTTTCGGCAAGGGCGGGGCCAACCCGGCGGCTGCCGCTGCGCAGGCGCCTGCCACACAGGCTCCGGCTGCCAAGAGCGCGCATCGCAGCGCGCCCTTCGGAAATGCGCCAGCGAAGTCGGCGTCACCAAAGGGCGCGCCGCAGCCAAACGACGCAGCGGGGCAGCAAGTGGCCGCCCCCGTGCCCGCGACCGGCTATCGCACGATGGACCGCAAGCGCGTGTATTACCCGCCGGTGCAGCGCAACAATGCGGCCGTCACGTATTACAGCGCCGTGGGCACGCTGGTGGAGCTGTCGGTACACGAAGCGTCGGGCAAGGTCGAATTGCTCACGCACCACTCCATCATGGAGTGCGGCAATCAGATCTCGCCGCAACTCGTTTCAGGCCAGTTGCAGGGCGGTCTGGCAATGGGCATCGGTCATGCCCTTCACGAGTATCTGCCGTTGTATGAAGACGGCCCCGGCAATGGCACGTGGAACTTCAATCGCTATCACCTGCCGCGCGCGGTGGACGTCGCCGTGTGGACGCAGACAGGTGAAGTCCTGCCCCCGATCTCCGAGACGGACGTGCCCAAGGGCATAGCCGAAGTCGTGATGATCCCCGTGGTGGGTGCGATTGTGAACGGCCTCGCACACGCGATCGGCCATCGATTTACAGAGTTGCCGGTGACGCCGGAGAAAATCCAGGAGGTACTGGCATGACGGATACGAGTAGCGCACCGCAGGCCGCGTCGAATGCGAACGCGGATGCAGGTGCCCAAGCCCCAATGAACAACGCCAGCGCGGCGAGTGCCGCTGCCGCAGCGGCACCGGTCGCTCCCGTCGCATCGCCAGCGTCCGCCAACGGCAAGAAGCCGTGGGAGACGCTGCCCGTCACGGTCAAGGTCAACGTCGAGTCGCACGGCCCGATGGACGTGCCTGCCGGTCTCATGATGATCGACTTCCTGCACGAGACGCTGGGCCTGACCGGGTCGCGTCTGGGCTGCGGGCAGGGCATTTGCCACGCCTGCGTGGTGATCGTCGATCACGCCGACGGCACCAGCGAAACGGTGCGCACCTGCATTACCGGCGCGAACTATTTCGACGGCAAGACCGTACGTACGGTGGAAGGCCACGCGACGCGCGACACCGACGGCAAGGTCACGCTCGCCCCCATCCAGCAGGCATTCCTCGATCACTTCAGCTTTCAGTGCGGCTACTGCACGCCGGGCTTCGTGAACGCGGCAACGGTGCTGATCGAGCGACTCAAGCGCAACCCGATTGCGCGCGCCGATCTGGAAGCCGTGATCACCGAAGGGCTGAACGATCAGATCTGCCGGTGCACGGGCTATGTGCGCTATTACGAGGCCGTGCGCGACGTCGTGCTGAAGACGCCCGGTTGCATCAAGGACTCGAAGTGAGGGGCGCGAAATGAGGGAAACTGCCATGCACCTGACGCGGGTCGCCCGATGGAGCGTTCGCGCGGCGTGTCTCGCCGCCGTGATGCTCGTGAGCGCGTGCAACGACTCCACGACACCGAAGCCGCCCGAGCCGGGCCAGCCACCGCAGCCGAAGACGTCGATGGTGCCGTCGCTCGTGACGAGCGCGATGGCGGCAGACGCGCCTGCTGCGGCATCGGCGACGGCCGCCGCGACCACGCCCGCCACGACACCGGCCGCGCCGTCCGAGCTGATCGCTCGCGGCAAGTATCTGACGCGCGCGGCCGACTGCGCGGCGTGCCATACGAGTGCGGACGGTGCGCCGTTCGCCGGTGGTGTGCCGCTCAAGTCGCCGTTCGGCACGTTCTACGGCACGAACATCACACCGGACAAGACGAACGGCATCGGCGGCTGGACAGCCGAAGAGTTCTATCGCGCGCTGCACGACGGCGTCGCGCCGGACAAGGCCTTGTACCCGGCCATGCCATACACGTCCTACCGGCAGATGACGCGCGCGGACAGCGACGCCATCTACGCTTACCTGATGTCGGTGAAACCGGCCGCCGTGCCGAACCGCAAGCACGACCTTTCGTTCCCGTACAACGTCCGCATGGCCATGCGCGCTTGGGACTGGATGTTCCTCAAGGACACGCTGCCCGATGCGTCGAAAGGCCAGTCGGCGGACTGGCTGCGCGGGCGTTATCTCGCCAACGCGCTGGGCCACTGCGCGGAATGCCACACGCCGCGCGGCACGTTCGGTCAACTGGACAAAGCGAAGCCGCTCGGCGGCGCTGCGCTCGCGCGTATCGCGGCCCCCGATCTGACGCCTGAGGCGTTGGCCGCGCGCGGCTGGACGGTGAAGGATCTGCAAACGTTCTTCGGCACGGGCATTGCGCCGCAAGGCTCGGCGTTTGGCGAGATGTATCCGGTGGTGCATCTGAGCACGCAGTACCTGACGCCGGACGACCTTCGGTCGCTTTCGACGTATCTGCTCGGCGACGCGCCGCCCGCACCGAAGCCGCTGCCGGAGAGCCCCGACACGAGCAAGCTGATGGCGGGACGCAATATGTACCTGGCGGTGTGCGCCGGATGCCACGCGGCGGACGGCACCGGCAAGCCCCACGTGGCGGTCTCGATGCTGGGCAATTCGACCGTGCGTCAGAAGGATCCGCGTAATCTCATCGTCACGATTCTCGATGGCGTGGAAGCGCAGAAATTCCCGGGACTGGAAGCGATGCAGGACATGCCGGGCTTCGACAAACGTCTGACCGATGCGCAGATCTCCGAGCTGACCAACTACTTGCGCGTGGCCTACGGCGGGCAGGCAGGCGACGTGAACTCCGAGATCGTCAAACAACTGCGTCAGAAGTAATGCGGGCGGTGTAAGGCGGACGCCGCTCCGACGCACCGCACCGCACCGCGCGGCATCGCATCAAACGGGACATGGCGCATAATGACGCGCCATGTCCCGCACACAACGTCTCTTCTCCCTCATGCAATTGCTGCGCCGTCACCGCTATCCGGTGCCGGGGGCCGCGCTCGCCAGTTCGCTGGGCGTGAGCCTGCGCACGCTCTATCGCGACATCGCCGAATTGCAGTCGCAGGGCGCGCATATCGAGGGGGCGCCGGGGCTGGGGTACGTCCTCAAGCCGGGCTTCATGCTGCCGCCGCTGATGTTCTCGGAAGAGGAAATCGAAGCGATCGTGCTCGGCTCACGCTGGGTCGCCAAGCGCACCGATGGGGCGTTGGCGGATGCGGCGGCGAATGCGTTGGCGAAGATCGCGGCGGTGCTGCCGTCGGACCTGCGCACGTCGCTTGAGGCGTCGACATTGCTCATCGGACCGGGTGATCCGCTGCCGCCGATGATCGTCGATCTGACCGACATTCGCGAGGCCATTCGCGCCGAGCGCAAACTTCATCTGTCCTATCGCGACGAAGCCGGACGTCTGTCTGAGCGCGTTGTCTGGCCGTTCGCGCTGGGCTTCTTCGATCGCGTTCGCATGATCCTCGCGTGGTGCGAGCTGCGCGACGATTTCCGCAGCTTCCGCGCCGACCGCATCGAAGCCATGACCGTTGCCGACACCCGTTATCCGCGCGGACGCCGCACCTTGCTAAAGGCGTGGCGTGAGACGACCGGGAAGGGGTGAGTCGAACGACATTCTCAGGCGATCCGATGCCCCCCGAAGCATGAGAAAAATCCACCTTCGGATGCATCGAATTCACGTTTGAAATCGGCGTTCGACTGCTGACAAAATCTGACAGCATAGCTTCGTACGATGGCGTCCATGGCAGCGCGCAACGGTTTTCATTCTCGGAGTGACCGATGCCGTGCTGTCGATGAGAACGTCATTGATAACGAACGACAGGAGCTTGTCATGCTGCATCCGGATATGGTCAATTTGTATGTCGCGAGTCCCCCCGAAAGCGCAGGCTTCTACGCCGAGCTGTTCGGCATGGAGCCGGTCGAAGCGTCGCCGGGGTTTGCGTTGTTCACGCTGCCTACGGGCATGAAGCTGGGGTTGTGGGCGCGTTATTCGGTCGCACCGACGGTTATCGCGCCACCGGGCGGCAGCGAGGTGGTATTTCCTGTGCAATCCAAAGCACACGTCGATGCGACGTGGGAAGACTGGAGTGCACGCGGCATCACGATCCTGCAGGCACCGACGGACATGGACTTCGGCCGCACGTTCGTGGCATCGGACCCCGACGGTCATCGTCTGCGCGTGTACAAGCTGTCGGACGAGCGCTAACGGTTGGGGCGACGACTGCCGTGGTGAACTGGCTGCGGTGATATGCCGTGCCAGCGCATGGCCAGCGCGTAGCCGCTGTGATGACCGGCTATGCGCTGGATACTTCGATTACTTCGCCGACGCGGTCTTTACGAGCACGGGCGTATCGCGGTACTGCGTGGGGAAGACACGCTTGAGGTCCTTCACCTTCGGCAGATCGTTGATGACGATGTACGGATAGTTCGGGTGCTCCGTCAGAAAGTCCTGATGGTAGGTCTCGGCGGCATAGAAACCCGTGTACTTCTCCACTTTCGTCGCAATGGGTTTGCTGTAGGCGTGCGAGGCGTCAAGTTGCGCGATGTAGGCGGTTGCAACCTGACGTTGTGCGTCGGTCATCGGGAACACGGCCGAGCGGTATTGCGTGCCGCTGTCCGGACCCTGGCGGTTCACTTCCGTCGGGTTGTGAGCCACCGAGAAGTAGATTTGCAGCAGCTTGCCGTAAGACACCTGCTGCGGGTCGAACGTCACCTGCACCGACTCGGCGTGTCCGGTCGAGCCGCTGCTCACGGTTTCATAGTCGGCGGTCTTGGCGGTGCCCCCGGCGTAGCCGGACTCAGCCTTCGTCACGCCCTTCACGTGCTGGAAGACGCCTTGCACGCCCCAGAAGCAGCCGCCTGCGAAGACCGCCGTTTCGGTGCGTGCGCCGGTCGACGGCTCGTCGAGCTTTGGCGCGGCGATGACGACGGACGGCTCCGCGCCGCCGAAGGCGTACGCGCCGATTTGCCACGCGAATACCCCGGAGGCGACGGCGGCAGCGCCGAGCAATACGCGCCGCAGGCGCGATGCTGGCGACTTTTGACTGTGATGCTTCGAATTGGACTGGATCATTTCAAACTCCCGGCTGTAACCGAAATAACGGAGATGTTGGGTCGCTCAACCAAACGTGAATGCATAAGCCGATGCGCCCGGATCGAGAAACTCGATGGTGAACGTGCGGTCTTGCACGTCGCCCGTCTGGCGCACCAATTGATAAAGACGCTGAGAGGTCACGGTGCCCGTGCCGTCGGCAGCCACATCGGTGCCATGCGCGTTGCCGGGGGCCTGTCCGTCGACCGTCACACGAAAGCGCACGGGTTTGCCGTTGGTGTCCGGCCCGAGCACGAGGTGCAGATCGCGGGCATGGAAGCGATAGACGATGCGCGCACCGGCTTGCGTTGCCGTGGCCTGTTCCGGGCCCACATTCCAGCGTCCGGCAAGCCCCCAGTTGTTCAGCGACGGTGCGGTCGGCGCGCGATAGTCGCTGACGGCGTCCTTTACCGCACCGCCCGGCGACGTGAAGTTCTCGGCGCGTTCATAGCCGACATACGTCTCCGGTGAGCGCACGTCGCTCATGTCGGGCGCTTGCTGAACACCGGCGGCCTTCACATCGGCAATGCCGTCGGCAACTTGTTTCGCACCGGCTTCGCGCAGCAATTGCTGGATCACACGCTCGGACTCGGCGTAGTTGCCTTCGCCGAAGTGGTGGTAGCGCACGCGACCTTGTGCGTCGACGAAGTAATGTGCGGGCCAGTACTGGTTGTTGAAGCCGCGCCAGATGGCGTAGTTGTTGTCGATGGCGACCGGATAGTCGACACCCAGATCGTTCACCGCCTTCTTCACGTTGTTGATGTCGCGCTCGAAGGCGAATTCGGGGGCATGCACGCCGATGACGACCAACCCCTGATCGCGATACTTCTGCGCCCACGCCTTCACGTACGGCAAGGTGCGCAGGCAGTTGATGCACGAGTACGTCCAGAAGTCGACGAGGACGACCTTGCCGCGCAGTGCCTGTGCGGTGAGCGGCGGCGAGTTGAGCCATTGGACGGCACCGTCGAGCGAAGGCAACTGCCCTTCGACCGGCAGCGGTGCGGGTTCATTCGCAGCGGTGCGGACCATCGCATTGCTCGCGGCCATCATGGCCGAGCCGTTGGCGGCGTTGTTCGCATCGGCTTGCGGCGCTTGCGGTGCATTGCCGCTGTCGTTGCCATTGGCATTCCGGCGCGCGCCCAACTGATCGACCAGCCGCTGTTCGATGCCACCGGTCGAGGCCGTCGAGACCTGCGCCAGCACGCCCGTATCGAGGCCGAGGGCAATGGCAGCGACACCCGCGAGCATCAGACCGCCGAGCACGCGACGAATCCACTCGCCTGCGCCCAGCGAGCGCTTCATGGTGGCGAAGACGCGTCCGCCGACGAGCAGGGCCAGTGCGAGCGACGTGGCAGCACCTGCGGCGTACGCGACGAGCAGCAGCGTTGTGCCGACGCTCGCACCTTGCAGTGCGGCCCCCGTCAACACCAGACCGAGAATCGGACCGGCGCACGGTGCCCAGAGCAGGCCCGTAGCAATGCCGAGCAGGAACGACGCACCGGGACCGGTGCCCTTGGACTCGCCTGCGGTGGTGTCGTCGCCCTGTGCGGATTGCGTCAGACGGTTGCCCAGCGACACGAGCGGGTGCGTGAGACGTTCGGCCAGCTTCGGAAAGAGCAGCGTCGCACCGAACACGGCGACGAGGGCGAGCGCGAGCCAGCGGCCGTATTGGTTGGCCTGCACGACCCAGCTACCGCCGACGGCGGCCAGCGTGGCGACCAGCGCGAACATCAGCACCATGCCCGCGAGCATGGGCAGCACGCTGCGCGAGAACGACTGACCGGCACGCGAGAACACGAACGGCAGCACCGGCAAGATGCACGGGCTGACGATCGTCAGAATCCCACCGAGGTAGGCAAGGATGAGCAAAGTCATGGAGCGCTCCTTGAGCGGCGTCCGACGTGCGGACGCTGCGAGCTTTTATTAGGCGTTACGTCTTGGTGGGCCGATATCAGGCGGCTTGCGGATGAAACGTCATCGCAAGGCCATTCATGCAGTAGCGCAGGCCGGTCGGCTTGGGACCGTCGTCGAAGACGTGGCCCAGGTGGCCACCGCAACGGCTGCAATGAACCTCCGTGCGCACCATGCCGAAGCTGCGGTCGGTATGGGTGCCCACGGCCTTGTCGAGCGGCGTCCAGAAGCTCGGCCAGCCGGTGTGGCTGTCGAACTTGGTGCGCGACGAGAACAACGGCTGCGCGCAGCCCGCACAGGCGAAGGTGCCCGCACGGTGTTCGTCGTTGAGCGGGCTGGAATACGGCCGTTCGGTGCCTTCCTGACGCAGGATCTCGTATTGACCGGCGGTGAGGCGCTTACGCCATTCGGCGTCACTGAAGGCCACCTCGAAGTGTTCGGTGGCGTTGGCGCCTTCGGCCGCCACGGCCGGACGCACCAGGCGCGGCACCAGCCCGGCGGCTACGGCAGCGGCGGCGGCCGTCGCGCTCAGCAAAAACAGGCGACGCGCGGGTGTCGGGGCGGCGCTGGCCGCCACGGCACGTGCAGGCTGGGTCGCCGGTGTGGCGGGCTTCCGGGGCTTGGGCGGGTACAAATCGGACAATCTCATGACATCCTCCGGTCAGTAGGACGATCCGGCGCGGGCTGGCCCCGCCACGGCAAGCTGGGGAGCCTGATGCGTGCATTGGCGGTGGTACGGCACAGAGGGGATCCGTGCCGGATCGATGACTGAAGATTAGTCCCCCGGCGATGGCAAAGTCCTCACGTAAAATTAAACAATTCGTGATACCTCCAGGAGCGCGATCTGCGCACAATGGGGCCTTCAAGACTCACTTTCCGGGAGCTTCCCGTCCGATGGAATCGCCGCGCCGTGTCCTGCTCGTCGAAGACGACGTGCATATTGCCGACTTGCTCACGCTGCATTTGCGCGACGAGCGGTTTGAGGTCGTGCATTGCGCCGATGGCAACGAGGGCCTGCGGCGGCTGGCCGAAGGCGGCTGGGACGCCCTGATCCTCGATCTCATGCTGCCCGGCGTCGACGGGCTGGAAATCTGCCGCCAGGCGCGGCAGATGACCCGCTACACCCCCATCATCATCACCAGCGCCCGCTCCAGCGAGGTCCACCGGATTCTCGGGCTGGAACTGGGGGCAGACGACTACCTCGCCAAGCCCTTTTCCGTGCTGGAGCTGGTCGCGCGAGTCAAGGCGCTGATGCGCCGCGTGGATGCGCTCGCCCGCAATGCCCGCATGGAAGCAGGCAGTCTGGCGATTGCCGGGCTGTTCATCGACCCGATTGCGCGCGAGGCCACGCTCGGCGGCAAGCTGCTCGATCTCACGCCGCGCGAGTTCGATCTGCTGTACTTCTTCGCGCGTCAGCCCGGCAAAGTGTTCTCGCGCATGGATCTGCTCAACGCTGTGTGGGGCTATCAGCATGAAGGGTACGAACACACCGTGAACACGCACATCAACCGCTTGCGGGCCAAGATCGAAGCCGATCCCGCGCAGCCCACGCGCATCCTCACTGTCTGGGGACGCGGTTACAAGTTCGCGAACGACAGTGCGCCAGAGGGTTCGGGCACGGGTAGCGGCACCGACGCGGGAGTCGCATGATGCGTCGCTGGAATCTCTCCCTGACCCAACGCCTGTCGCTCGTGTTCGCCGTGCTGCTGATCGTGTGCAGCGGCACGTCGGCATGGATGCAGGTGCAGGCGAACCGCATGCACGAAGCCGAAGTGATTCAGGGGCTTTCGCGCGGGCTGGCCGAGCACATCGCCGCCAATGCACAGCTGATGGATGCGAACGGCATGAAGCCGGATGCCGTGCGACGTCTGTTCGGGCAACTGATGGTCGTGAATCCGAGCGTCGAGGTCTATCTGCTCGACGAGCAGGGACGCATCACCGGGCACGCAGCGCCGGAAGGGCGTGTGCGTCGCATGCAGGTCGATCTCGGACCGGTGCATCGTCTGATCGACGGCGAGGCGCTGCCGATCTACGGCGACGATCCGCGCAACGCCGACGTGCGCAAAGTCTTCAGCGCAGCACCTTTGCGCGTGGACGGGCGCGAGGTCGGTTACGTCTATGTCGTGCTGCTGGGCGAGGCGCATGACCGGTTCGCCGAACGCGGGGCGACGAGTGCTGCACTCAATACGGCGCTGTGGTCGATCGGTCTCGTGGCGGCACTCTGTCTGATCGCGGGTCTGGCGGCGTTTGCACTCATTACGCGCCCCCTGCGGCGACTGACGGAGACCGTGCGCGAATTCGACATCGACGCCGCACCGCCGCCGATGCCTGCCTTGTCGGCGGAAGCGCTGGCGGCGGAGCAGGCGCGTCCGAGCGACGAGATCACGGTGCTGGAGCGGGCGTTCCGTCAGATGGCCGAGCGTCTGGGCACGCAATGGCGCACGCTGACGCGTCAGGATCAGGAGCGGCGTGAACTCATCGCCAACATCTCTCACGATTTACGTACGCCGCTTTCGTCGCTGCACGGCTATCTGGAGACGCTTTCGCTCAAGGACGCGACGCTCACGCCCGACGAGCGGCGGCGCTATCTCGGCATTGCGCTCGATCAGAGTCGCAAGGTCGGTGCGCTGGCGCAGTCGTTGTTCGAGCTGGCGCGCCTTGAGCATGGGTTTGTGCAGCCGGAGCTGGAGCCGTTCTCCGTGACGGATCTGATACAGGACGTCTTCCAGAAATTCGAGCTGAGCGCCGAGTCGCGCGGCGTGGCACTGCGTGCGCAACTCGCGCCACAGATTCCGGCGGCGCGGGGCGATCTCGGTCTGATCGAGCGGGTCTTCACGAACTTGCTGGAAAATGCGCTGCGTTATACGCCGCCGGGCGGCGAGATCACCGTGGCGGTGGCACCGGCCGGTTCGGAAATCGAAGTTCGGGTGAGCGATACGGGGCCGGGGATTCCGGAGAGCGCGCGCGAGGGCTTGTTCGAGCGGCCGTTCACGGTCGGCGGGGCGCGCCGCGAGGGCGGACTGGGATTGCGGATCGTGCATCGCATCCTGCAACTGCACGACCGGCGCATCACGTTGGTGGATACGTCCGGTTCGTCCGGTTCGTCCGATCAGGCAGCGCAGGGCGCGACGTTCCGCTTTACTTTGCCGACGTAAGTTTGTCGCTGGCGGCGGGTGCGGTCGATTCGGCGGCCGCTGCCGGTGAGGCGGTAGGGGGCGCTGGGATAGCGGGCGTCGCCACCGTGGTATCGAAGTACGTCAGCTTTCGCACGAAGACATTCGCGAACGGATCGACTCTGTCGCCGGGCGCGGTAATGACGATGCGCACGATGTTGCCGTGGCTGTCGTACTTGTAGTGGTACTCGGAGACATGGCGCTCGCCGGTGGCCGCGTCGGTGCGGGTCACGCGGACGAGTTCGTGGCGCGGCGAGTACTCCGAGACCTCGTTGTCCCATGCGAGTGGCAGCCATTGGCCGTCGATGAAGGCCGCCGCGCCGTTATCGCGCACGATGCGTCCGCCATCGGGCTTGCGCTCCACGCTGGCGAACGTGCGATACGACACCATCTTCGGTGCCGGGCGCGCACGCCCGTCGGCGGTGATCACCTGACGCGCCTCGTTCGGCGCTTCCCACTGACGCGACAGCGCGAAGCATTCGTCGTCGAACTGACGCGCCTGAAGCGTGCCGGGTCGGCGATGGCGCAGGCTGTTCGAGCTGGACACCAGCGTGCGCGTCCATTCGAGATGCCCGTCTTCCTGACGCACCTGTTCCTTCCATGCGGGATGCCGCGTTGCGTGCACGATCCACTCGTCCGGCCCTTGCCAGTCGACACTGCTGCCGTTGATGCTGTGCAGGCGGCCATCGACGTCGTAGGTGTAGCGCCCGCGATCGGTGCTGGCGAGCAGGTGGCCTTGCGCGTCGAATTCCATCACGAAGCGATTGCCGTTATCGAGCGGGCCGACTTTACCGGTGACGCGGTCGTAGCTCGCGATGAATCGCGTTTCCTCGATCTTGCGAACGCCGGCGGGAATGCCGCCGAAGTTGCGCATGAGGTCGTCTTCTTCACGCAGCGAGGTTTGCACACACCACGGCAGTGGTGCTGCGGCCTGCGGTGTTTCGGTGGACGGGGCGGCGGGGGCGGCGCTCATCGGCGACGTCGTCGCAGCGCGGGGCGTCTGCGGGCTTGCCGGTGAGGCCGGGAGTGCGCCGGGTCGCGTGCCTGCACAACCGGCAAGCACTGCGGTGAGTGCGGCGAGTGCCAGAGCAGCGCGCACAGGACGTAAAGAAAGCATGGATTGGACAGTTCGGGCAGGTGAAGCAAACATCATCGCAACGGATTGCCGGAGGTATTTTTCCTAGATTGTACCGGCTCCGTGTGACGAGTCCGTTTGAGCGGCTGAGGGGAGGGGCACCAGAGGTCGACACAGGGTCGCCCCCCGGCTCACGTCATTAGCGCCAGAGCGTCCACGCGAAGCCCGTGATCACAAGGATGCAGACGATATTGATGACGAATCCTGCGCCGACCATCGAGCGTTGCGGCACGCAGCCGGTGCCGAACACGATGGCGTTGGGGGGCGTGGCCACCGGCAGCATGAAGGCGCACGACGCGCCGATGCCGATCACCATCGTCAGCAAGGCTTCGGGCATGCCCAGCGAGACCGAAATGGCGGCGAAGATCGGCACGAGAATCGCTGCGCTGGCGGTGTTGCTCGTCAGTTCGGTCAGGAAGATGATGAACGCCGCGGTGATCAGCAGGACCAAAAGGGTCGGGCTGGTGGCGAAGATGCTGGACACGGCGTTCGCCATGACGACGCTCGCGCCCGAGTCGCGTAAGACCACGCTGAGCGTGAGGCCACCGCCGAACAGCAGCAGCACGCCCCAGTCGGTGTGTTCCTGAATCTGTTTCCATGAGGCGACGCCGGTCGTCGCGATGAGGATGGCGGCAAGCAGGGCGATCAGCGTGTCGAGCTGCTTGACGCCGCCGAGCCACACCGAGAGCTGCTGGCTGAAGATCCAGGTCACGACCGTAAATCCGAAGATGCCGACGGCGGCGATGCGCTGGCCGCTCCACGTCATCGGCTCGACGTCGAGATCGACCTTCTGGTCCAGACGCGGGCGCAACACCAGATACATAGTGGCCATCATGAGCGGCAGCAGCACGGCGACCAAAGGCACACCGAATTTGGCCCAGGTCAGGAAGTCGATGCCCAGATGCGACGCGACCATGGCGTTGGGAACACTGCCGACGACAGTGCCCAGTCCGCCGATATTCGCGCTGTACGCAATGCCGAGCAGAAGGAAGGTGAACGTGCGGCGGTCGCGATTGGCGTCGAGTTGCGAGAGGATGCCCATGGCCAGCGGCAACATCATCGCGGTCGTCGACGTGTTGTTGACCCACATCGACAGCATGGCGGTGGTGAGGAACAGCATGATCGCCGCCCGATTCATGCGTCCGCCGGCGAGCTTCAGGAGCCGGTTCGCGAGGAAGCGGTCGAGACCCTGAATGCGCATGGCCGTGGCCAGCGCAAAGCCGCCGAAGAAAAGGAAAACGATCGGGTGGGCGAACGACGTCAACGCGGTGGGGACTTCGAGAATGCCGAGCAGCACGGCAAGGACCGGCACCATCAGTGCCGTGGCCGTCAGGTGGACGGCTTCGGACAGCCACAACACGGCGATGAAGATGGTGAGCGCGAGCCCGCGGTTGGTCCTGTCGTCAAACGGCAAGAAGGTAATGAGCGCCACCATCAGGATGGCATTGGCCAGCAGCACACAGGCGTCGCGGGCGGACATCGCCCATTGGCGGGTGACGGTTGCGGCAAGTTCGTTCATCTCCTGGTACCTCGGTATGCAATTGTTCTTCGTGGAGCTTCCCGTCGTAGCAAGCTACGTGGGGGCGACGCTGCGCACGATGGCCGGCGGACACACCGACAGTCGCGCGTCCGCCTTTGATGCCAGGAAATTGCAGGAGGTGCCTTAGGAAATCGCTCATACGCAATGTTGTGTGGTGGGAATGTTCACCCGCGCTTGGCACCATGCACATGACGGTGTCCGTCGCGTTCCCTAAGGAAAAGTTCGCCTGAGCTTACGCTGCGCGGGCGGCCCAGATCTTTTTTCGATTCAAGATGAGCGGGATTGCGCCGATCGCGATCCCGCCCATGCCGACGACGTTCGTCACCCAGTCGAACGTCGGCACGCTGTAGAGCGCAATAAAGAAAAGAAAAACACCGCTGACCACTGGCCAGATAACATGCGTCACGGCCACCCACGGGCCCTGTGTGAGCGTCTTGCGGTAGTACCATCCGCACGCCATCCCCGTCAGCCCCAGATAGAAGCAGATCTGAAAGCCGATCGCGGTGATCGAATCCTGAAGGATGACGTTGATGGTCGGCAGATACGACGACATCAGCAGCAACACCATCCCGGCGACCCAGATGAATAAGATGGCCACGTGTGGTGTCTGCCAGCGCGGATGCAACCGCGCGTAACGCTGGTGCAGCGCACCGTCGCGGCTCTTTGCAAAAAGGGTGCGCGTGAATTGCAGCACCTGCGTCTCGACCGTCCCCACCGTGCTTAGCAAAACTGCGACGATTGCCACGTAGCCCCACGTCGGCCCGAAGAGCTTTTCCGCAATCGCGAAAATGATGTTCGTGTTGTAGTGCTGGATTTCGGCATCGGATAGCCCCAGCAGCGCGATGACGATGAAGATCAGGAAGAACACCATCAGAAACACCATCGACCAGAACGCCGCACGTCCCGGCGTGCGATTCGAATCGCGGGTTTCTTCGCTGAGATTCATGGTGACGTCCCAGCCGTAGAAAAAGAAGATCGACACCAGCGCGCTATTGGCGAAGGCCTGTGGTGTGAAAGCTAGCGGGGAGAACCAGGACAGCGAGAACGCGTGCTGTGGCGCATGTGGGAAGACGAAGAAGCTCGCCACGATGATCGCAAACAGGATCACGCCTTCTACAATCGTCATCAATACCTGCACATGGCTCGTCAGCTTGATGCCCTTGACGACGACCACGCTCACGAAGGTGAGCCACGCCGCGGCGATGAGTGTCACGTCGTGGACGTTGTTCATCATGGGCCGGTCGAAGATGAGCAGCGTGGCATTCGCCGCCGGGATCATGGCCGACACCATGAACACGCAGCACAACACCAGCAGCGCCCAGCCCGCGAAGAAGCCCAGCGTGCGCCCGAATACCATGCTGACCCACGAGTAGGACGTCCCGGCGCTCGCCAGCGCCCGATTCATGTTGATGAATGCGTAGGCAATGCCGAACATGATCAGCCCGCACACCAGAATGCTCGCGGGCGACAGGGTACCTGCCGTGCCTATGATCGTGGATGTCGTGATCTCGATGCTGTATGCCGGTGCGGTACCGGCGATCCCCATGATCACGGACTCGGTGATCCCGAGCGAATCGGCGTTGAGCTTGACGGGCTGGTTCATCGGCGCACGACCCTCGGGACGGTGAGTGAGTGATCCGACTTTTACTCCGTGCGTAATAACCCGGCAAGTCAGGGGTTGCCCGAGAGACTCAGCGAGCGTCACCGCAATTCCGGCCGACGGATTTTCCCGTCCAAAGCTTCCCGTCGTAGCAAGCTACGCGGGGGCGACGCTGCGCACGATGGCCGGGTAGTGTCATCAATCCAGCCCGCCCTGGCAGATGTACTTGATGGACAGATAGTCGTCGAGCCCATACTTGGAGCCCTCACGTCCATAGCCGGAGGACTTCACGCCACCGAACGGCGCGGCTTCGCTCGAGACGGCGCCTTCGTTCATGCCGATGACACCGGCTTCGAGACGCCGTGCCACTCGCTCGGCACGGCGCATGTTCTGCGTGTAGAAGTAGGCGGCCAACCCGAACGGCGTGTCGTTGGCGCGTTGAATCACTTCATCCTCAGTGTCGAAACGGAACAGCGGTACCACCGGCCCAAAGGTCTCCTCGCGGCTGACGAGCATCTCGTCGTTCACATCGGCCAGCACGGTCGGTGCGAAGTAGTGCGGCCCGAGCGACGGCAGCGTCGTGCCACCGGTCAGCGTGCGGGCGCCATGCGAGCGCGCATCGTCGACATGACGACTGATCTTCTCCACGGCCCGACGATTGATCATCGGGCCGATTTGCGCCTGCGCGTCGCTGGCCGGTGCCACATGCAGCGCACTCACACGCTGAGACAGCAACTCAGCGAACCGGTCGTAGACACCTGCTTGCACATACACCCGATTCGGGCACACGCACGTTTGTCCGCCATTGCGGAACTTCGACGCCATCAGGCCCGTGACTGCCGCGTCGAGGTCGGCATCGTCGAACACGATGAACGGCGCATTCCCGCCGAGTTCGAGCGACAGCTTCTTGAGCGTGCCCGCCGATTCGCGTGCGAGATGTACCCCGACCGCAGTCGATCCGGTGAAGGTCACCTTGCGCACGCGTTCGTCGGCGAGCCAATCTGCCACGGCGTCAATGCCTTGTGCGCGCGACGCCGTGATCATGTTCAGCACGCCCGGCGGCACGCCGGCTTCGAGGGCCAGCGCCGCGAGGGCGAGCGCCGTGAGTGGCGTGTCTTCGGCGGGCTTGGCAACCACGGTGCAGCCCACGGCCAGCGCCGGGGCGATCTTGCGGGCGATCATCGCGAGCGGGAAATTCCAAGGCGTAATGGCGGCGACGACGCCAATGGGCTCCTTCACCGCCGACATGCGCTTGCCGGGCTGTTGTTGCGGAATCAGGTCGCCATAGACACGCGTCGCTTCCCCGGCGAACCAGTCGACGTACGACGCTCCATACGCCACTTCCCCACGCCCCTCTGCCAGCGGTTTGCCTTGCTCAAGCGAGATGATCCGGGCCAGATCGTCGGCGTTCGCAAGTATCAGTGCGTGCCAGCGCTTGAGCACTTCGGCGCGTTCTCGCGGCAGCTTGGCGCGCCACGCGGGCAGCGCACGGTAGGCGGCGTCGGTGGCGGCGCGGGCATCGGTGGCCGTACTGTCGGCAACGTCTGCCAGCAACGCATCGCTGGCAGGGTCGTGCACGGCGTAGCGACCGGCATCGCGGGCGTCGGTCCATTCGCCGTTGATCAGGTTCTGACGGCGCATCAAATCGGGGCGTGACAGGGAAAGCGACATTCGAATGAGTCTCCGGGAAAGCGGGGCAGAAGTTATCGGGCGCAGCCGTGGCGCATCAACTGATCCATCAGCAGATCCATCAGCAGATCCATCAGCGGACATCAAGCGCGCAAGGCGGCGCGCACATCGGCGGCGTCGAGTACTTCGTCGAGTGTCGTGCGCACGCGGGCGAAGAGTTCGGCGACGTCGTCCGCCGTGTAGCACAGGGCGGGCGCAAAGCCGAGAATGTTGTCGCCGAACGCGCGGAAGATCACACCGTTGCGATAGGCGGCAGCGCCGATCCGCTCGGGGAGCTTTAGCGACGCGTCGAAGCGCTGGCGTGTCGACTTGTCGGCCACGAGTTCGAGCGCACCGAGCAGGCCGCGATGACGGGCGTCGCCGACCAGCGGGTGGTCGAGGAAGGCATCCAGACCGTCGGCGAATGCCTTGGCCTGCGCCTGACCGTTCGCGAGCAAGCCGCCTTCGTCGTAGAGCTTCAGGCAGGCCAGACCGATGGCTGCACTGACCGGATGCGCCGAGTACGTCTGTCCGTGACCGACGGGCGTGCCGCGTGCGGCATCGGCCAGGGCTTGATAGATGGCGTCGGACATCAGCACGGCGCCCATCGGCGCATAACCGGCGGTCAGCCCCTTGGCCAGCGTCATGAGATCGGGAGATACGTCTTCCGCTTCGCAGGCGAACATCGGGCCGGTGCGACCGAATCCGGTGATGACTTCGTCGGCGACGAACAGAATGTCGAGCTTCTTGCAGGCGTCTCGCATGGCGCGCAGCCAGCCCTTGGGCGGCACGATCACGCCGCCGGAGCCTTGCACCGGTTCGCAGAAAAACGCGGCGACATGTTCGGCCCCCAACTCGCCGACCTTGGCTTCGAGCGCGGCGACCGACGCGGCAATGATGGCCTGCGGATCGTCGGGCGTGGCGCTGCGATAGGGATAGGGCGATGCGATGTGATGCTGTGTCGGCAGCGGCAGATCGAAGTTACGGTGAAACGCGGGCAGGGCGGTGAGGCCTGCGCCCGTCGACGACGAGCCGTGGTATCCACGCTCCAGCGCGATGAAATGCTTCTTCGACGGCTTGCCGATGGCGTTGTAGTAATGGGTGATGAAGCGCACGGCGGCGTCGACGGCGTCCGACCCGCCAAGCGTGAAATACACGTGCTGCAACGACGGCGGCGTGAGTTCCACGAGCTTCTGCGCCAGCTTGATGGCGGGGGTCGAAGCGAAGCCGAAATAGCCTGTGGCATAAGGTAGCCGGTTCAACTGCTCGGTGGCGGCCTTGACGATAGACGCCTGCCCGTAGCCGGTATTCACGCACCACAGTCCGGCAAAACCGTCGAGCAGCGCGTGTCCGTTGGCATCGTGCAGCCAGGCCCCGTTGCCGCTGGTGAGCACCGTCGCCCCTTGCGCCTCATGCGCGCGGTAGTCGGCTACAGGATGGATCAGGAACTGGCGATCGGCCTCAATCAGCGATTCGATGGACATGCGCGGTACCTCGGGAGGATGGGAGTGGAGAAGTGGCCCCTGAGTCCCCCCAGAACAGGCCACCGTGTCATCCCATTAAAGCTGCGCCGAAAAGAGAGGTCATCCTACGAACCGATGGAGAGGGCGCGCGATGTGTCCTGCGATGTGCACGGTATTGCGACGTGCGACGCGCGCCGGAGCGTTCCGGTTGCCCGCGCAGCAGGTCATCCGTGATCCATTGCGGCAATCATCCGCACGACCCGCCGATTTCGCTCAGCGCAGCACCTGCGCTGCCACGTCGTCGACCGCAGCGCGCGCAATGCTCACCATCTCGTCGACGTCCGCCCGCGTGGCGATCAGCGGCGGCGCGAAGCCCAGGATGTCGCCGTGCGGCATGGCACGCGCGACCATGCCGCGTGCGAGCGCAGCGGCCGAGATACGTGGGCCGATCTTCATGGCGGCATCGAACGGCTGCCGCGCTGCACCATCGGCCATGAATTCGACGGCGGCGAGCATGCCGACGTTGCGCACTTCCCCGACGAGCGGATGCGCGTCGAACGCGGCGTGCAGCTTCTCACCGAAGTATCGGCCAACGTCGGCGGCGTTCTGCGTCAGGTTCTCGCGCGTCAGAATATCGAGATTGGCGAGTGCGGCGGCCGCGCAGATCGGATGGCCCGAGTAGGTCCAGCCGTGTCCCATCGGGCCGTGCTCGCGGGCACCGCGCTCGATTACGTCCCAGACACGTTCACCGACGATCACGCCCGAGAGCGGGGCGTAGGCGCTGGTCAGACCCTTGGCAATCGTGATGAGATCGGGCGTCATGCCGTAGTGTTGCGAGCCCATCGGCGAGCCGAGACGGCCGAAGCCGCAAACCACTTCGTCGGCAATGAGCAGAATGTCGTGACGACGCAGCACGGCCTGGATGGCGTCCCAATATCCGGCAGGCGGCGTAATGATGCCGCCGGTGCCCATCACCGGCTCGCCGATGAAGGCCGCAATCGTGTCGGCCCCTTCGCGGGCGATGAGCTTTTCGAGTTCCTCGACGCAATGCGCGACGAATGCCTGCTCGCTCATTCCCTGAGGCGCTTTGCGGTACCAATGAGGACACACGGTGTGATGCACGCGCTCAACAGGCAGATCGAAATGCTGATGAAAACTCGGCAGACCCGTCAGGCTGCCGGTCACGATGCCCGAGCCGTGATAGCCGCGCTCGCGCGAGATGATCTTCTTCTTTTGCGGTCGGCCCAGCACGTTGTTGTAGTACCAGACGATCTTGACCTGCGTCTCGTTGGCGTCTGACCCGGAGAGCCCGTAATACACCTTCTTCATGCCCGCGGGCGACCAGTCGATGATGCGTTTGGACAGCTCGATGATGGCGTCCGTCGAATGCCCGACGTACGTGTGATAGTAGGCGAGCGAGGTGGCCTGCTTGTGGATGGCGTCGGCCACTTCGGTGCGACCGTAGCCGATGTTCACGCAGTAAAGGCCAGCGAAGGCGTCGAGATAGCGGCGGCCCTCGTGATCTTCAATGTGCATGCCTTGTGCGGTGCGGATGATCTTACCCGGCAGCGTGCCGCTTGCGTGATCGGCCGCGTGGGTGGACGGGTGCATGAAGTGCGCGCGATCCTGCGCGAACAATTGGTCGGTCGAAGCGGCCATGAGATGTCTCCTTGATGTCGATGAGGTGAAGCAATGAGGTGGATGGGGCGTGATTGCGTGATTGCGTCAATGCGTCGAGGACGACAAACGTGGCGTCAGGCGTGATGCACGGGGATGCCGAGATTGCCGAGGCAGAAGTACTTGGTCTCGGTGAACGGTTCGAAGCCGTCGAGGCTGCCCTCGCGCCCGAGCCCGGACGCCTTCATCCCGCCGAACGGCACCGGCGCGCCGGTGAATTTCACGCCGTTCACGCTGACCATGGCGAAGTCGAGCCGCCGGATCAGCGTGAAGATTTCGTCGACGCGACGCCCGCACACATAGGCGGCGAGGCCGTACTCGGTGTCGTTGGCCTTCGCGATGACATCGTCGAGTGAGTCGAACGCGCATACCGCCGAAATCGGGCCGAAGTTCTCTTCGTCGTAAATGCGCATACCGGGGGCGGCATCGGCCACCACGGTGGGACTGTAGAACCAGCCACCCAGCGCATGGGCTTCGCCGCCAACGGTGATCTGTGCGCCCTTGCGCCGGGCGTCTTCCACACGCCCGGCGGTCGCATCGAATGCCGCCTGATGCATGAGCGGACCCACGTCGACGTTTTCCGCGAAGGCAGGGCCGACGCGCAGTTTCGCTACGGCCTGCGTGTAGCGATCCACGAACGCACCGTAACGCGCGCGCGCGACGAAGATGCGGTTGGCGGCGCAGCAGTCTTGTCCGGACGTCTGAAACTTTGCAGCGACGGCGATACGCACGGCCTCGTCGAGATCCACGTCGTCGAGCACGATGAACGGGGCATTCCCGCCGAGTTCGAGCGCGAGCTTCTTCACGCCGCTGGCCGCGGCTGCCTGCGCGACCAACTGTCCGACGCGCGTCGAACCGGTGAAGCTCACGGCGCGTACGCGGGCGTCGCCCACGAGGGTTCGCATGGCCATATCGGGCTCGCCCAGCACCACATTGAACAGGCCCGGCGGCAGCCCGGCTTCATCGGCCAATTGCGCGAGCGCCAACGCGCTGAATGGCGTTTCATGGGCGGGCTTCACGACGACGGCGCAACCGGCAGCCAATGCCGCTGCCGCCTTGCGCGTAATCATCGCGAAGGGGAAATTCCAGGGCGTGATGAGT
Organism: Pandoraea commovens; assembly: GCF_024704525.1. Lineage (NCBI taxonomy): Bacteria > Pseudomonadati > Pseudomonadota > Betaproteobacteria > Burkholderiales > Burkholderiaceae > Pandoraea > Pandoraea commovens. Next base: position 4,435,033 of record NZ_CP102780.1, on the reverse strand, counting down.
GCGGCGACGCCGACCGGTTCGCGCACGGTGCCCAGTTGGGCGCCGTCGATATGGGAGGTGATGGTGCGGCCATCGAGGCGGCAGGCCTCGTGGGCGTACCACGCGATGAAAGACGCGCCATAACCGATTTCCCCGCGCGCCTCGCGCAATGGCTTGCCCTGCTCGCGCGAGAGAAGGATGGCAAGGTCGTCGGCATGTCGTTCAATCAGCGCATGCCAGCGGAGCAGGGTGGCGCAGCGTTGTGCGGCGGGCGTCCAGCGCCATGTGGTGAAGGCCCGTTGGGCCGCGTCGACGGCAGCGCGAATCTGATCGCGCGTGAGCATCGGCACGTGGCCGAGCGTGGATTGATCGGCGGGATCGACAACGGCGATGGACGCGGCGTCCTCGCTATGCGTCCAACGGCCGTCGATGTAGCACAGCGATTTGAATAGCACCGGGTGGTCGAGCAGCATCGGCAATCTCCTGGCATGGCATTCGTTCGTCATGCAGAGATTGTCGGGGGCGCGAGGCCGATGTTTTTTCTGATCGGTGGGGGCGGACTGTGGCTTTTTTCTGAGTTGAAGCCGTCACGTAGAAAAATACCTGCACCCCCGATGGCGCGAGCGGATCAGTCCGGATCGACCCAGCCGGGAATGGCGTTGCCGTTGTCCTTGACGACTTTCGTGACGATGTACGTGAAGTAGCGCTCGATGCCGAAGTCGGCCATCAGCAGATCGTCGATGAAGCGCTGGTAATGGTCGATGTCGCGCGCGAGCACGTGCACGATGTAGTCGACGCCGCCGCCCGTGGCATGACATTGCACGACTTCGGGGGCTTCGCGAAGGTGGGCTTCGAAGCGATTCATGTCGTGCGCGGTGTGTCGCGCGAGTGTGATTTCTACGATGATGCGGCTAACTTGCACCACGCCGCTCCAGTCGACGTCGGCACGATAGCCGCGAATGACGCCTGCCGCCTCGAGTCGTTGCACGCGCTCCCACGTGGGCGATACCGACAAGTGAATCAGTTCGGCCAGACGCGACTTGGTAATGCGACCCTCACGGGCCAGCACCTGAAGAATTGCGATGTCGAAGCGGTCGAGTTTCACCATAGGCGCAGTGCTGGAAGGAACGGAGGGTCAGGTAAACCTTCAGGTCCTGCGGCGCGTCAGACCTGCACGTCGGCCAAGACACAAAGCATGTCGCCCATGCCGACGCGACCCGGGAAATGTCGGCCGATCAGCATACCATCGCGCGCCGCGCGGTACTCGACCGGGGCAGTGCCTGTGCGTGTCACGTCGTGAATGTGTGCGACGACATCGCCGCGCCGCACCATCGCACCGAGATCGTGACGCATCTCCAGCAGGCCGCCATGCTCACACGTCACGTAGCAGTCGTCGTCCGGCATGGAGAGCTGGACGACCGGCTTGTCGAGGGCGAGGACAGCGCCATCTCGCCGCGCGACATCGACATCCACGATACCCGCCTGCACCAGCACGCCGTAGACGCCGCGATGCGCAATCGCGACGCTTTTCGCGCTGGCCGTCCCACCGCCGCCGAGTTCTGTCGTCACGAACACTTTGCCCTGTGCTTCGGCGGCCGTGTCATAGAGCCCGTGCGGATCGGGGTCGCGCATGCGCAGGGAGTACGGGGCGCCGAATGCCTGCATTGCGGCGTCGGCGCGTGCCTGTTGCGCTACATCGGCCAGTTCGTGGATCGCCGCGAACGGCAGGAAATCGAGCGTGCGGCCGCCGGAATGAATATCGACCACGAGGTCCGCCAACGGTAGCAGGCAGCGCGAGAAATAATCGGCGATGCGCTCGGTGACGGTGCCGTCGGCGCGCCCCGGAAACGCACGATTGAGATTGCCGCCGTCGAGCGGCGACGTGCGCTTTCCCGCAAGCACCGCGGGCGCATTCATGAACGGCACGATGATGACGGTCCCGTTTACATCGGGCGCCTTTAATGCATTCGCCAGTCGTGACAAGGCAATCGGGCCTTCGTATTCGTCGCCATGATTCCCGCCGGTGAATAGCGCGACCGGGCCGTCGCCGCGACGAATCACGGTGATCGGAATCATGACGGCGCCCCAGGCACTGGCATCGGTCGAGTGAGGCACCTTCAGGAAGCCATGCTGAACGCCGTCCCGATGGAAGTCGACGGTGGGATAAACGCGCGGTGGCTGCGCTGGCGCATCGTGATTGCGGTGCATGCTCAATACCCCCGCGCCAGATCGACGTTGCCCGGAATGCGACCCGTCGCGCGGAAATCCCGGAGATTGGCGGCGATGACGGCCGCCGCCGTTTCGTGATCGGTCGGGGCGGAGATGTGCGGTAGCACGGTGACCGACGGGTGGTCCCAAAGCGTCGACGTCACCGGCAGCGGCTCTGCGTCGAAGACATCGAGCACGGCATGCGAGAGATGCCCCCGGTCGAGCGCCGCGATCAGGGCGTCGGTCACAACGACGGGACCTCGCGAGAAGTTGATGAGTGCGGCACCCGGCTTCATCAGATTCAGACGCCGGGCGTCGAGCATGCCGCGCGTCTGAGCCGTCAATGGGATCAGGCTCACGACGATGTCGCTCGCGGCGAGCATCGCTTCGAGTCCGTCGTCCCCCGCAAGGGTTTCGATGCCGTCGAGTGCCTTGGGCGAGCGGCTCCAGCCACGAACGGTGAACCCGGCATCGCGCAGCCTTGCGGCAGCCGCCTGACCGAGTTCACCGAGCCCGAGTAAGCCGACGCCCGTTTGCGAGGGCTTGCGATACGCCTGCTGCCGCCATTCGTGCCGCGCCTGCTGCTTCGCGTAACGCGGCATGTCGCGTTGCAGGTAGTAGGTCCAGGCGAGCACGGCCTCGGCCATCGTGCGAGACATTTCCGGATCGATCAGCCGCATGATCGGCGGGCTGCCCACCGGTAGCATGCTGACGAGCGATTCGACACCGGCCCAGAGACTCTGGATCCACAAAAGGCCGGGGAGATCGGCGAGGTCGGCCGGGTCCGGATTCGCGACGATGGCAACCGACACCTGTTCGCGCTGGACGGTCGAAAGCTCGGCGAGCGGCGCGACGATGTCGCCCGGCAGTGCCGCACGCAGGGCGTCCAGATAGGGACGCTGATACTCGGCGGACATCCGGCTAAGGAAGGCAATGACAGGCGGCATCGTGCGCTCGCTCAGGCAGTAGTCGCTGCGTCGTTCGCCATCTCTTCCATGTCCTGGAAGCGGTCGGCGATGCGCGGGTGTACACGACCGCCGTCTGCCGCCCCGATGGCCAGCAGAATTTCGTCGGCAGCCGGTGCGTCCGTCATCTGAAACGTGGCGGTGATGAAGTGCGAGCGTTTGCCGGTTTCCGACTTGTGGATCATCGGCACCGACACCAGCGCGCCGGGGCCGACGCGTGTGTTGGTGAAGGGCAGGAATGCCGTGCCGCTCACCGCGCTGCGAAACAGATTGCCGAAGCGCAGCGTGTGGATGATGGCGGAGGCGTGTTCGATCTCGCCGTTGGTGCCGACGACGGCGGCCTTGCCGTAGGCCTGGACACGATCGCCGGGCATTACTTCGACGAGACGTTGCGTCATGAGTGCGCCAAGTTCGGGCGCCAGACGAAGGATCTCGGGACGCAGGTTCTCTACGAAGCCAAGACCCGCCCACGGATTACGAATCACGGCGGCGACGACGACGGTCGTGACGGGGTCGGCGGCCGCCTTGCCGCCTTCACGGTAGGTCGTCTCGACAAAGGTGGCGATCTTGCGCAGCTCTTGTTTCACGGGTGTCTCCTGTTGCGGTGCAAAAACCCGCCGCGAGTGCGGCGTGGCGGTGTCGGGGAGGTGCGCTGACGAACTGAGGCGCGGGCGGCAAACATCGGAGTCTTGCCGATGTGACCCATGCTATTGCGCAGCGGGGGCCGGGTCTTCCCCCGGATCGTCGGAAGATCTTTTTTTTCTTCCGACGCTTTGGTGTAGATTTTCCGCAGGCAAGGAGACAGACAATGCCGGAACAACACCAGCGGCTCATGGCGTTGCGCCATGTCGCCAGTCAGATCAGCAACGACGAAGACATCGAGGCGCTGTTTCGCGACCTCGTGCGTTGCGCGGTGCAACAAGGCGGTTGGGATCTCGGCTCGGTGATGAGCATCGATCTCGCGCATGGCTACGGACTCGTGATTACGCGCTACGAGACGAGCATGCTGCCGCAGCACGTCGAAGACCGCTGGGAGCTTGCGACCAGTCCTTCGCTCATCGCGTTGCAGACGAACGAACCGGTCTACATTCGCGACGCGCTCGAGAGCACGCAATTCCCCGGCTATCGGCGTGAGGCGCACGAGCGCGGCTATCGCACGGTACTCGTGCTGCCCATGGCGTCGCGCGATACGCAAGGGCACCCGATGGTGCTGACCGTCGCCTCGCGCAAGGTACGCGACGTCGGCGACGACGATCTGACGTTCATGTCGACGGTCGTGCATCTCGGGGCGATCGCCGTCGAGCGGGCGCACCGTCAGCGCGCGCAGGTCATGGCGCACGAGCGACTGCAACGCACGCTCGAAGCGCAACGCACGCTCCTTGGCGACGTGCTTGCGGGCGGCTCGCTCGAGCAGTTGACGTCGTCGCTGGGCGAGTTGCTCGGTCGGCCTGTCCTCGTGATCGATTTCCTTGCGAATCAGTGGCACGCTTCGGCCTCGCCGGTACCGTCGCAAATGGACGATGCCGCCTGGACACGATGGCTTTCCGGCGCGCAGGGGCGAGAGCTCGGCGGCGCCGTGCGCGATGCACTCCAGCGCTACCGACAGTCGCGTCTCGACGTGCCGCTCGGGCGGCAGTCGGGCCAACCCACCGTCAGTGCGGCCATCGAGCCTCTGAGCGTCGACGACGATCTCGTCGGCGCATTGCTTACCTTCGGCGACGAAGCCCCGGGCGACCTTCAGCAATTGCTGCTGGAAAGCGCGCGCTTTGCATTGAGCGTCCAATTGATGCGCAGCGTCGTGCGGTTCCGTTTCGAGACGCGCACGCTGACCGAATTGTTCTTCGAAATCGTCGAACGCCGCTGGCGCGACGAGGACGATGCGCTGGGTCGCGCGCGCCGTCTCGGCGTGGCGCTGGATGCGCCGCTGCGCATGATGGTCGTCGACTATCCCGATCAACTCGGGCAAGCCGAGGTGGGACGGGCAGCAGGTCATTTGTCGCTGGAGAGCCATAGCACGGTGGAGTTGCTGGCGCGTCAGTTGAATGTGTCCCTGCATGTCGTGACGGTGGGAGGCGGGCTGGTGTGTCTGGTGCCGCAGGACAGCGCGTCCGACGATGCGGCGCTTACGCGTTTCGCCCGACGCATGAGCGAGGCGTTGGCGCGCTCGCTGGGGCGTGAGCCCATCGTGGTGATGAGCGACGTGTGCGACGGGCTAGAGCCGTTGGCGCGCGAGTGGGAGCGCTGCTGGCGCATGATTCGCGTGGCGCGCAAGTTTGGCCGCAGCGGGCCGCTCGATATGCCGGGGCTGGGACCGTTGCCCATGCTCATGGGCGCGGCGGACTCGTCCGACGTTCACGGCTTCGTCGATGGCACGATCGGCAAGCTGGTGGAGCACGACAAGCAGTCCGGATCCCCTTATCTGGAGACGCTGGCCGCCTATCTGCGCTCCGGTTGCCGCAGTCAGCCTTGCGCCGACGCCATGGGGCTGCACGTGACGACACTGCGTTATCGGCTCACACGCATTCAGGAACTCTTCGGCATCGACGTCGAAACGCCCGAGCGGCGATTCGCGGTGGAGCTTGCGATTCACTTGCATACGCTCACGCGAGGGGCGTCACCGACGGGATCCGCGGCATCGAAGGAATCGGCGTCTGCCGCGCGCGCTGGCGCTCGCGCGGCGGGGCATCCATGAAAACCCTGCCGCGCAATCGAGAGTAAATGATTTCACTTCTCCTGCGAATCGACGGAAGCTGACAAAAAAGTCCTCGCATATCGTTGACCTCAACGTAATGACGTTTCGAGGTGAACGACATGCAAGCTGTCGCCAAACAGCGCCAGACGGCAGACGCCGACGGCGCGACCGCTCCGGCTAACCCGGACGCTCAGTCCGCACCATCCGCACAATCTGCGATCGATCCGGTCGCGTTGCGCCGCGCACTTGGCACGTTCGTGACCGGCGTCACCGTCGTCACGACGCGCGACGACGAGGGTCGCCCGCGTGGCATGACGGCGAACTCCTTCACGTCCGTCTCGCTCGATCCGCCGTTGTTGCTGGTGTGTGTCGGCAAAGGGGCGGCGAGTTATCCGGTGTTTCAGGGTACTGAGCACTTCGCGGTCAATCTGCTGCATGACGGGCAGACCGATGTGTCGAACCTGTTCGCATCGAAGTCGGCGGAGAAGTTTGCCGCCGTGGGGCACGATGTGGTTCACACCGGCGCCCCCGTGCTCACCGACTGCCTGACGTGGTTCGACTGCACGGTGCACGACCGTGTCGACGCAGGCGATCACGCGATCCTGATCGGCCGGATTCAGGCGTTCGGCACGAGCCCGGCCGCACCGCTCGGCTTCTGCCGTGGTCGCTATGCCCACGTGAAGGACCCGCTGCCGCCGGGCTGGCTTTCGTCACACGACATGATCGTCGGCTATCTGATCGATGCCGACGGTAGCCTGCTGCTCGCGCAGGACGGCAAGGGCGGCTGGGTGCTGCCCAGCGCGCCACGGCGCCTGACCAACGGGCGTCTGCCGCTGGCCGGTGGGGGCGAACTGGCGCTGGTGCCGCACGACACTTTCCTCTACTCGGTGTTCGACACCGCCGAGAACGATCCCGGTTACCTGATGTACCGGGCACGTCTCGCGCAGCCGCTCTCGCAGGCCGAGTTGCCGCCGCAGTTCCGTTTCTTCCCGTTCGACCAATTGCCCTTTGACGACATCGCTTCGCGCGAGATTCGCTCGATGGTGCGCCGGTATGTGCGCGAGACCGCAGGCGGCCACTTCGGCATCTACATGGATTCACACGACGGCGGACGCATCGCGATGGTGAGCGACGCGCAGCCGTGGACCCAACTCTTCCAAGTCTGACCCTGGAGTCAATCGATGCATACGACGATTCAAACGCTGGAGGGCTCTCGCCAGCAGTTGTTTATTGACGGGCAGTTCACCGCGCCGCATAGCGCCGAGTACGTGCCGAGCTATGACCCGACGACTGGCCGTCAATGGTATGAATTCGCACAGGCCGACGCCGTCGATGTGGACCGCGCCGTGCGCTCCGCGCAGGCCGCGCTCGTCAATCCCGCATGGCGTCGCATGACGCAGACCGAGCGCGGCAAGCTGGTGCGCAAGCTCGGCGAACTGGTGCTGGCCAACGCCGATGCGCTCGCCGCCATCGAATGCCGCGACAACGGCAAGCTGCTCAAGGAAATGCGGGCGCAGATGCGCGCAATTCCCGACTCGTATCTGTATTTCGCGGGCATGGCCGACAAGCTGCAAGGCGACACCATTCCCGTCAACAAGCTCGACACGTTGAATTTCAACACGCGTGAGCCGATCGGCGTGGTGGGCATGATCATCCCGTGGAATTCGCCGCTGATGATGCTGACCGGCACGCTCGCTCCTTGTCTGGCGATCGGCAACACCATCGTGGTCAAACCTTCCGAACACGCGACGGCGTCCACGCTCGCGCTCGCGGAACTGGTGATCGAAGCCGGGATTCCGCCGGGCGTGGTGAATGTCGTGACGGGCGATGGTGTGACCACAGGCGACGCGCTGACGCGTCACCCGGGCATCGCCAAATACGTCTTCACCGGCAGTACGGTGACGGGCCGCAAGATCGCGGGCAATGCCGCACAAAACCTCGTGCCTTGCCAGATGGAGCTGGGCGGCAAGTCGCCGCACGTGGTGTTCGGGGACGTGGATATCGAGCGCGCCGTCAACGGCGTGGTGTCCGGCGTGTTCGCTGCGGCGGGCCAGACGTGTGTGGCCGGTTCGCGCTGCTTCGTCGAGGCGTCGGTGTACGACCGCTTCGTCGAGGCGCTGGTCGAGCGCACGCGCCGTGTGCGCGTAGGGCATCCGACGCATGAAGACACGGACATCGGCCCGCTGGCGTTGGCGTCGCAACTCGACAAGGTGGAGACCTACGTCGCCTCCGGCGTGCAGGAAGGCGCGCGCGTGGCGGCGGGCGGTCAGCGTCCGGCACGTGACGACCTCGCAGGCGGCTGGTACTACGAGCCGACCGTCATGACGCAGGCGCGCAACGAAATGCGCTTCATGCAGGAAGAGATCTTCGGCCCGGTCGTCGGTGTGATGCCGTTCTCCGACGAGGCCGAACTGATCTCGCTCGCCAACGCCACGGAATACGGCCTGGCGGCCGGTATCTGGACCCGCGACATTGACCGTGCGCTGCGCTTCGCGCGCGACGTGGAAGCAGGCACCGTCTGGATCAACACCTATCGCTCGGCCGCCTATATGTCGGCCAACGGCGGCACCAAACACAGCGGCTATGGACGTCGTGGCGGCTTCGAAGTGATGCGCGAGTTCTCGCGCCTGAAGAACGTCGTGATCGATTACTCCGGTGCGATGCAAGACCCGTTCGTGATCCGTCTGCGCTGATCTCACTACACGCCACACTCACTGGAGACACACCTCATGAAATTCTCCGTTTCGCTCAGCATGGAGCGCTTCTCGCCGCAGGACACGATGAGCGACGCCGTGCGCAACATGCTGCACCTCGCACGCATCGCCGACGAAGGCGGCTTCGAGACGCTGTGGACCGCCGAGCACCACACCATCGAATGCACCATCTCGCCGAATCCGTTCATCACGCTGACGTGGCTGTCGCAGCATACCGAGCAGATTCGTCTGGGCACGGCCACCATCGTTGCGCCGTATTGGTCGCCGATCCGCCTCGCGGGCGAAGCGGCGATGTGCGATCACCTGACCGGCGGGCGCCTCGAATTCGGTATCGCCCGTGGGGCCTATCAGTACGAGTTCGATCGCATGGCCGGCGGCATTCCGCAGCAAGAAGGCGTGGCGTATATGAAGGAGCTGGTGCCTGCGGTGAAGAAGCTGTGGGAGGGCGATTACGCGCACGAGGGGCACTACTGGAAATTCCCGCTCGCGACGTCGGTGCCGAAGCCGCTGCAACAGCCGCATCCGCCGATCTGGGTCGCGACACGTGACCCGGGCAGCTTCGACTGGGCCGTGGGGGTGGGCGCGAACATTCTGTCGACGCCGCTCGCGGCGCCTGTGTCGGAGGTGGCCGTGCTCGGCGAGAAATTCCGCAAGGCGGTGGCCGATCATCCGGAGCGTCCACGTCCTCGCTTCATGATGCTGCGTCGCACGTGCGTCTACGACCGTCCTCAAGACTGGGAAGTCGCAGTGCGTCACAGCGTGGACTTCGGCCGCACGTTCGAGAACCTGATGCAGAACATCGGCTCGGTGACCAACGGATTCCCGGAGGCGGTGCCGTATGAGGCCGTTGTCGGACGTGCCAACTACGATCCTGCGTCGATCCGCGAAAACCTGATGTTCGGCACGCCCGACGAGATCGTGCGCAAGCTCGAAGTGTATGAAGCGCAGGGCGTCGACCAGTTCTGTCTCGGCCTGTCGTTCAACCTGCCGTTCGAGTTGCAAGTGAAGACGCTGCGCCTGTTCATCGATGAGGTGATGCCGCACTTTGCTGCGCGCGAAGCTCGCCGCGCCAAGGAGGCTCAGGAAGCGCAGGCGTCGCAGGCAGCGCATTCGCACGCCGCCGAGCGCCCGGCGGCGTTGGCCTCGGCAGGCCGCTGACGCATGGACGCGCGCGCTATGACTCAACCTCCCGAGCATCCTGAACGACCTGAGCGTTCCGAAGCGTCTGAAGCGTCTGAAGCGACGGACGCCCCGCGTGAGCAGACATTGCAAGTGGGCGACGTCACGCTCGCCTATCGTCTGCTCGGGCGTGGCGCTCGTGCGCTCGTTTGCATTCACGGCGTGGGTTCGTATCAGGAAGCGTGGGACGACGTGGCTGCCGCACTGGCCGACGATTTCCGCATCCTGACCTTCGATCTGCGCGGCCACGGCCGCTCGTCGCGGGTGAAGGGGCGCTACGAAATCGACGACTTCGTGACGGACGTGCTGGCGCTGGCCGATCACGTGGGCTTCACCACCTTCGATCTGGCGGGCTTCTCGCTGGGCGGGTTGATTGCCCAGCGGCTTGCGCTGTTGCATCCGTCACGGCTGCGCCGTCTGGTGTTGCTCGCGACGGTGTCGGGGCGCACCCGCGAGGAGCGTGAGCGTGTGCTGGCACGGCTTGCCGCGCTGCAAAGCGGGGAGCGCGGCGCGCATTACGACGCATCGCTCTCACGTTGGCTGACTGAGGATTTTCAGGCGAAGCACCCGGCGCGGATCGCCTACTTGCGCGAGCGCAACGCCCAGAACGACCCGGATTGCTACGCGTCGGCGTATCGCGTGCTGGCGGAGACGGATTTCGGCGGGTTCATCGATCAGATTCGCATGCCGACGCTCATCGTCACCGGCGAAGACGATCAGGGTTCGAACCCGCGCATGGCCCAATTCATGCATGAGTGCATCGTCGGCTCACAGTTGGCCATCCTGCCGGGCATGCGGCATTCGATTCTGGTTGAAGCGTCAGGGCCGGTGGCGGATCTGATGCGGGATTTCCTTGCCGGTGACAGCGAGGAAGCGGGCGCCAGCGAAGGAGCAGGGAGCGGAGCATGATTGTCGAAGAGCGCATTTACTGTATCCGGAACGGCTGCATGAGTCAGTACCTGAATCTCGTGCGCACTGAGGGATTGGCCATCCAGCAACCCATTCTGGGGCATCTCGTCGGGTACTTCACGACCGATATCGGGCCGTTGAGTCAGGCGACGCATCTCTGGGCGTATCCCAGTCTGGACGAGCGGGCACGCCGCCGGGCGTCGCTCGCGCAGGACAAGCGTTGGCAGGCGTTCATTCCGCGTCTGTCCGAATTGATCGAACAGGCAGAGAACCGCATTCTGATACCGACCGATTTTTCCCCGCTCACGGCGTTCACGCCGCAGGCACCCCAGGCAACTGATGTAAAGGAATCATGGGAGAGAAGCCGTGACTGACCGACTGAGAATCGAAAACCTGTACAAGGTCTTCGCCGACAAGCCGGCGCGTGCGCTGGCCATGTTGCGCGATGGCAAACGCAAGTCCGACGTACTCGAAGCGCTGGGCCAGGTCGTGGGCCTGGACGACGTGTCGCTGACCGTGCCGTCCGGCGCCATCTACATGATCATGGGGCTCTCGGGCTCGGGGAAATCGACGCTTGCGCGCTGCATCAACCGGCTCAACGAGCCGTCCGATGGCCGGATTCTGCTCGACGGTGAAGACATCTGCGCCCTCGACGAACGCGGACTGCGCGAGGTGCGCCGCAATCGCATCTCGATGGTGTTCCAGCACTTCGCGCTGCTGCCGAATCGTCGTGTGATCGAAAACGTCGAGTTTGGCCTCAAGCTGCGCGGCATGCCGACGGCCGAGCGTCGCCGCCGGGCCGAGGAAGTGCTGAGCGTGGTGGGGCTGGCGCGTTGGGCCTATCACATGCCGCACGAACTGAGCGGCGGCATGCGTCAGCGGGTGGGCCTCGCCCGCGCGCTTGCGACCGAAGCCGACGTGCTGATCATGGACGAGGCCTTCAGTGCGCTCGATCCGCTGATCCGTACCGAGATGCAGGACGAGTTGCTGCGACTCCAGCATACGCTCAACAAGACCATTCTTTTCATCACCCACGACTTTCAGGAAGCGCTCAAGCTCGGCACGCGCATCGCGATCATGGCCGACGGTCGGCTCGTGCGCGAAGGCACACCGCAGCAGATCGTGCTGGAGCCGGGGAGCGACTACGTGGCGGCATTCACGCGCGACGTCGACCGTGCGCGGCTATTCGATGCCCGCTCGGTCATGAAGCCGCTCGATGCCGCGCGCGACCCCAATCAGCGAATCGTCTGCGTGCCATCGGACATGCGTCTGGTGGACATCGCCGCACGCGTGCGGTTTGACGAGCCGGTAGGCGTTACCGACGACGACGGCAAGTTGATCGGCGTTCTGGATGTGAATCAGCTACTTGCCCGGATCGGCACCGCTGCGGGCGCAGGAGACCATCATGCTTAATGCCGATCAACTCGCGGTATTCCCTATCGATCAATGGATTCAGGAAGGGGTGCAGTGGATGGCGATGCACATGCGTCCGCTGTTCCTGCTGATCAAATGGCCTGTCGAGCGGTTGCTGACCTTCAACGACAGTGTGATTCACGCCGCACCGTTTCCGGTACTGGTCGTGATCGCCTTCCTCATCTGCTGGCGATTGGCCAGCCTGAGCGTGGCGGTGTTCAGCGCGGTGGTGTTCGTGGCGATCGCTGTGCTCGGTGTCTGGAACGAGGCGATGACGACGCTCTCGCTGATCATGACGGCGATCTTTTTCTGTGCGCTCATCGGCATTCCGATCGGCATCTGGAGCGCGCGTAGCGAACGCGTCTGGCTGGTGGTGCGGCCGGTGCTCGACATCATGCAGACGACACCGACGTTCGTGTATCTCGTGCCGGTGGTGATGCTCTTCGGCGTGGGCAATGTGCCGGGTGAAGTCGCTGTGGTGACCGCTGCGATGCCGCCGCTGATCCGTTTCACGCATCTGGGGATTCGCATGGTCGAGCACGAAATCGTGGAGGCGGGGCTCGCATTCGGTGCGGACAAACGTCAGCTGCTGTGGGAGGTGCAGTTTCCCCTGGCGATTCCGACCATTCTCGGCGGTCTGAACCAGACGGTGCTGACCGCGATGGTGATGTCGGTCGTGGTGGCGATGATCGGCGCGGAAGGCCTCGGACTGGTGGTGCTGCAAGGACTGGGGCGTCTCGATGTGGGACGTGCGGCTGTTGGCGGCATCGCCATCGTGCTTCTGGCCATGATGCTCGATCGCTTCACGCAGAAGCTTGCGAGAACCCGGCCGCGCGACCAGCAGACATTCCGTGCCGTCATCTGGCGCTTGTTTCGCGGGGAGCCGAAGCGGCAAGGCAGCGCCGGTGTCGGGCCGACGACGCAGGCAGACGCGCGCGAAGCCCTCTGAGCACGAGCCTTGACCCTTTGAACCGCTGAAACCCGGTTTTGCAACAAATGGATGGCTGGCCCTGACGACGAGGTGTTGACGTCAGGGACCGGCACCCGTGCCCGCATGCGCACGTCAGGCGGGCCGATAACTCGACGATCCGATGGATCGAACAAGTCTTGGAGAGCAGCAATGAAAGGATTGGCAAAGGCATTCGCCTCGTTCACGCTTTCGCTCGTCGCGGCGGGCGCGTTGCACGCGCAGACGCTTCCTGGCACGGGAAAGACGATTCGCTACGCGCAGAGCGATAGCTTCGGCGGGAACTACGTCGTCGCGCAGATCGTCTCGAAGGCATTCAAGGGGCTGGGCTACGACGTCAAGCTCAGCACGATGAACACCACGCTGTTCTTCCAGGCGGTAGCGCAGGGCGATATCGATATCGCGACCGACGTGAACTTCCCGCAGCGCGAGCCGGGCTTTCGCGCCGTGGCGGCGCAGGCCATGGTGGTTGGCTCCGGCCTGATTTCGGGCGATGGCATCAACGGCTATCTCATCGACAAGAAGACTGCACTGCAATATCACATCACCAGTCTTGAGCAGATGAAGGACCCCAAAATCGCCGGACTCTTCGGCCGCGACGGCAAGGCCGAGTTGATCAGTTGCGACCCGGGCTGGAGCTGTGGCGATGTCGTCGATTATCAGATCGACAAGTTCGGCCTGAAGCAGACGGTCAAGGCAGTGCGCGGCAAGTATGAAGCGCTGATGGTCGAGGCGGTGACGAAGGTCAAACAGGGCAAGCCCGCATTCTTCTATGCGTGGAGTCCGTCGTGGGTGACGAACGCGCTCGTGCCGGGCGTGGATGTCGTGTGGCTGCCGACGCCGGCAGACGCGCTGCCGCCGAACGTCCCGAACAAGGGCTCGGCGCTCGTGAACAACGTGGAAGGGTGTGCGGGCGGTGCGAATCCGTGCCGCATGGCGATGGCGTCGTGGAACTGGGGTTCGGTAGCGAACAAGCAGTTCATCGCGGCAAATCCGGCCGTGAAGACGCTGATCGAGCAGATTCGCTTCCCGGGCAAGACGTGGTCGCAGTGGGAAGCCGTCATCAGCAAGGAGGGCGGTTCACCGGCGCTGATCACGAAACTGTCCGATGAGTGGATTGCTGCCAACAAGGCGCAGATGGATCAATGGGTGGCGACAGCGCTCAAGGCGCATTGAGGGATGGCTTGGCCGCTCACGCGGCCTGGCTTCTGCGGTCGTGAATCAGCGATCAGGAATCAGCAGTCAGACCATGAGGAGAGCGTTCGATGAGTTCGGAATTGTTTGAAAGAGGGCTGAAGACACGCCGCGAGGTGCTGGGTAGCGAGTACGTGGACAAGTCGATTGCGTCGGCCGATGCGTTCAATCGTCCGATGCAGGAACTGGTGACGGAGTACTGCTGGGGGGAGATATGGAATCGCCCCGGACTGGACCGGCGTACCCGCAGTCTGCTCAACCTTGGCATGCTCACCGTCATGAACCGTCCGCACGAACTGAAGTTGCACGTGCGCGGCGCGTTGACCAACGGTGTGACGAAGGAAGAAATCTCGGAGGTCTTCCTGCAAGCGGCGATCTACGCGGGGGTGCCTGCTGCGATCGATAGTTTCCGGGTGGCGCGCGAGGTATTCGATACCTTGGCCGCCGAAGCCTGAGCCGAGAGCTCGTCAGGGACCGGTGACGACGTCTGCCGACGTCGTCGCCGGGCGACACTGCCGGGTTCGCGTGGCTATTGCGTCGCTCAACTGACGGAACAACACGCTTCGGTCAGTTGAGCGACCGCATCACACCGGACCTCACCTCGACGGATAGACCATTCCCTGATTCGACGTTTGGAATCCTCCCAGACTGAATCCTCGTTGATTGCTGATCAGCCACGCGACTCCCCAACGGTCGTAGCACCACCCGGACCCGGTTGCCGATGCTCCGCCGCCATTGTTGAAGATGGCGTTTCGGTATCGCTCGGCGTCTTGGGGCGAGTCTGCTACAACCAAGAAGCGCGCGGTCACCGTCGGCTTGGCGTCCGGCGCGCCATTCAGGCCGACGAAGGAGTGCCCCAGTACGGTGAACTCGACCGTCGGCTCGTCATTTTCGCCGACGCCGGGAACAGGCGACGGGTTGCTCGTATCGATGCGACTGTTGGGGAAGGTGGCGGCATAAGACTCTGCGGCCTTGCGGGCATCGCCAATGAACCTTACACATGTGATGAGATTTGCCATGATTGCCTCCTGATGTGAGTCGAGACGTTGAATCATGAGTCGGCAGCCGTCGTGTGTGTTCGCTCGTCAGATTGAATTCCACGACCTGTATCCCCATCTGCATACGGATCGGCCCGATCCCAATTGGGGGCCGAGACGACCGGATGCAGACCTATCGTATTTCGCGCCCACACCATGGCAAACGAGAGTCCCAAAATGGGCTTGCCATCAAGCGTCGCCGTGGCGGCACGTGCGCACCAGAGTCGGCGACATCAGTCTGATCACGACGCAGTTCCGCGACCTCACGCTCCAGCGCCTTCAGCCGTTCGCACTCGTCGGTGCTCACGCCACCGCTTCCGCCTTGGTCAATCTGGTCGCGCTTGGCTGGGGTTGTCTTGTAGGTTGTTGATTAAAAAGGTTTGTCTTGGCCGTCGATCTGGCGAGTTCAAAGTTGAGTGAACGAAAATTCAGAACTCAACAAATCTCGTCATCGCGACCGTTAGGGATAAATCTCATCTCCGGGAAAACCCCGCGTCTTGAAATCGTAAAACCCCGTCCCTATAATTAGCACTCGTTGGCGCAGAGTGCTAACGCCATGAATTCACCAAATATGCAAATGTTTGCATATTTAGTTTTGACGATCTCACTGAGAGAAAAGAGGAGCTTGTAATGAACCTTCGTCCCTTGCATGACCGCGTTATTGTCAAGCGCCTGGACAACGAAACGAAGACGGCTTCGGGCATCGTGATCCCGGAAGCCGCCGCCGAAAAGCCGGACCAGGGCGAGATCCTGGCCGTCGGCCCGGGCAAGCGCGATGATCAAGGCAAGTTGATCGCACTCGACGTGAAGGTGGGCGACCGCGTTCTGTTCGGCAAGTACGCCGGCCAAGGCGTGAAGGTCGATGGCCAGGAACTGCTGGTCATGCGCGAAGAAGACATCATGGCCGTCGTGGCCGCCTAAGACTGTCTGCCCCCAGACATCTACGTAAAGAATCCAAGGAGTTAATGCAATGGCAGCTAAAGAAGTCGTTTTCGGCGATGCCGCTCGTTCCAAGATGGTTGAGGGTGTCAACATCCTCGCCAACGCCGTCAAGGTGACCCTGGGCCCGAAGGGCCGTAACGTCGTGCTCGAGCGCAGCTTCGGCGGCCCGACCGTGACCAAGGACGGTGTGTCGGTCGCCAAGGAAATCGAACTCAAGGACAAGCTCCAGAACATGGGCGCGCAAATGGTCAAGGAAGTGGCTTCCAAGACCAGCGACAACGCCGGCGACGGTACCACCACCGCAACGGTGCTGGCTCAGTCGATCGTTCGCGAAGGCATGAAGTACGTTGCCTCGGGCATGAACCCGATGGACCTGAAGCGCGGTATCGACAAGGCTGTCGCCGCTGCTATCGAAGAACTGCGCAAGATCAGCAAGCCCTGCACCACGAACAAGGAAATCGCTCAAGTCGGCTCGATCTCGGCCAACAGCGACACCTCGATCGGTGACTACATTGCCAAGGCAATGGACAAGGTCGGCAAGGAAGGCGTGATCACCGTCGAAGACGGCAAGTCGCTGCAAGACGAGCTGGACGTCGTCGAAGGTATGCAATTCGACCGCGGCTACCTCTCGCCGTACTTCATCAACACCCCGGAAAAGCAAGTCGCGATCCTGGAGAACCCGTTCGTCCTGCTGTTCGACAAGAAGGTGTCGAACATCCGTGACCTGCTGCCGGTGCTCGAGCAAGTCGCCAAGGCTGGCCGTCCGCTGCTGATCATCGCCGAAGACGTCGAGGGCGAAGCCCTGGCAACGCTGGTGGTCAACAACATCCGTGGCATCCTGAAGACCTGCGCCGTCAAGGCCCCGGGCTTCGGCGACCGCCGCAAGGCCATGCTGGAAGACATCGCCATCCTGACGGGCGGCCAGGTCATCGCCGAAGAAATCGGCCTGACGCTGGAAAAGGCCACGCTGGCTGAGCTGGGTCAAGCCAAGCGCATCGAAATCGGCAAGGAAAACACCATCATCATCGATGGCGCCGGTGAAGCTGTGAACATCGAAGCGCGCGTCAAGCAGATCCGCGCCCAGATCGAAGAAGCCACCAGCGACTACGACCGTGAAAAGCTGCAAGAGCGCGTGGCCAAGCTGGCCGGCGGTGTTGCCGTGATCAAGGTCGGTGCTGCGACCGAAGTCGAAATGAAGGAAAAGAAGGCACGCGTGGAAGACGCG
Organism: Pandoraea commovens; assembly: GCF_024704525.1. Lineage (NCBI taxonomy): Bacteria > Pseudomonadati > Pseudomonadota > Betaproteobacteria > Burkholderiales > Burkholderiaceae > Pandoraea > Pandoraea commovens. The sequence continues at coordinate 4,417,609 of NZ_CP102780.1, read as the reverse complement.
CTGCACGCTACCCGCGCTGCTGTGGAAGAAGGCATCGTCCCGGGCGGCGGCGTTGCACTGCTGCGTGCTCGCGTGGCCGTGTCGGACCTCAAGGGTGCCAACGCTGACCAGGACGCCGGTATCAAGATCGTGCTGCGCGCGATGGAAGAGCCGCTGCGTCAGATCGTCACCAACGGTGGCGAAGAAGCCAGCGTCGTCGTGGCTAACGTTGTTGCAGGCAAGGGCAACTACGGCTACAACGCATCGTCGGGCGAGTACGGCGATCTGGTGGAAATGGGGGTTGTGGACCCGACCAAGGTCACCCGCACCGCACTGCAAAACGCCGCTTCGGTGTCGGGCCTGCTCCTGACGACCGACTGCGCCGTTGCCGAACTGCCGAAGGAAGATGCTCCGATGGCCGGCGGTATGGGCGACATGGGCGGTATGGGCGGCATGGGCATGGGCATGTAAGTCTCGCAAGAGACTGCATGACCGGGGTGCCGCAAGGTGCCCCGAATGCCCGGCCGTCGGGCTTCGCGCCAGGATCTCGATCCGGGTGTCGAAGCCCGCGCCTGAAACGGCAACGAACTCCTCGGAATTCGTTGCCGTTTTTTTATGCGCGCTTCAAATGTCCCGATCAGCGGGATTTGATCGGCGACGGCCGCAAAGGCACCGTGGCCGCAATCTCGTCCTGCATCCAGTCCCAGAAGGCGTGAATCGCCCGCTCGCGCGGATGGTTCTCCCGCCAGCTCACGTGGTACTCCAGACTCGGCGGAATCCGCACGTCGCCAATCTGCACCAACTCCCCTGACGCCAGCGTGTCGCGCACCAGCAAGCTACGCGCGGTGGCCACGCCATGTCCCGCCAGCGCTGCGCGCAACAGCAGCCCCGAATCGTCGAAGATCGGTCCGCGCGTCGGCTCATGCGGCGGCAATCCGGCGGCCACTTGCCAGTCACGCCATGATCGGTAGGCGAAGCGCAGCATCGGCAGCTTGGGCGTATCTGCCACCGTGAAGCCCGGCACGCTGGCGATCAGTTCGGGACTGCACACGGCGATCACGAAGTCGTCGAGCAATTTCCGGGTGACGAACCCCGGCGTTTCAACGCGTTGATGCCAGATGCCGACGTCGACGGAATAGGGGTCCGGGGCAGAGATGTCCGCGTGAATGCGCACGACCAGATCGATGCCCGAGTGAAGTTTGCTGAAGCGGTCGAGCCGGGGAATCAGCCATTGTGCGGCCAGATCGGTCATCACGCTGATTTCCAGACGGACGATGGCGGGCGTGGCGTCAGGCGTAATGCCCGCTTTGGCTTCGTTCATCGCCTCGTCCAGTTCCGTCATGCCGATGCGCACCCGCTCAGCCAGACGCGCCCCGACGCTCGTCGGAATCATCCGCGCGCCCACCCGCCGGAACAGCGCCGTGCCCAATTGCTGCTCCAGCGAACGCATATGGTGACTGACAGCACTGTGCGTCAAATTCAATTCCTCGGCGGCGCGGGTAAAGCTCCGGTGACGCACGGCTGCTTCAAGCGCACGCAGGGATTGGAGGGGAGGGAGGTGTTGGAACATGATGTCAAATTCTACTCACAATACGAGCACAAAGGTTTCGTTGGCTTCATGCCGCGCTTGCACCGACAATCGATACCCAAGCAATTCACTAGGGTTTACTCCATGTCGAAAGCACTTCGGATTTTCGTGCTGTTCGCCTGCGGATACTTCGTCTCATACGTGTACCGCGGTGTGAACATCGGGTTTGCGCCGTTCATGACGCGTGACCTCGGTCTCTCGTCTGCCGATCTCGGTTTGCTCACGAGCCTTTATTTCCTCGGTTTTGCCGGTGCGCAATTGCCAGCGGGCGTGCTGCTCGACAAGTTCGGGCCGCGCCGTGTGTCGTCGCTGGTGTTGCTGCTTGCGGCGGCCGGTGCGGCGCTGTTCGGTCTGGCGCACGGCGTTGGCGCGCTGATGGTCGGACGTCTGCTCATTGGCGTCGGTGTGTCGGTGTGTCTGGGCAGTGCATTCAAGGCGCTGGCGCAGTGGTTTCCGGTGGCGCGTCTGCCGTTGCTCAACGGTCTGGTGATGGCCGTGGGCGGCATGGGCGGTGTGGTCGTCGGCACGCCGCTGAACTGGTTGCTCGGTCTGACGGACTGGCGCGTGGTGTCGTTCGGACTGGCGGCGCTCACAGTGCTCATGTCCATCGCGCTGTGGTTCGGCGCGCCGGAGAAGCCCGGTTCGCATGCGCAGGGCGGTTTGTCGGAGGCGTTGCAAGGCGTGCGTCAGGTGTTCGGTAACACGATGTTCTGGAAGGTGACGTCGCTCTCGGGCCTCACGCAGGGCGTGTTCTACGCGATGCAGTCGCTGTGGATGGCGCCGTTCATGCGCGACGTCGAAGGGTTGTCGGCGGCGGAGGCGGCATCGCTCGTATCGGTCGTAGGGCTGGCGATGATGGCGGGCAGCGTGGTGTTCGGGGCGGCCGCTCGCTCGCTGGAGCGTCGGGGCGTGAGCGTGTTCGCTTTCTCCGGTGTCGGCATGGTGCTGTTCGTCGTGGTGCAGTTGCTGCTGATGCTGCGCACGCCGATTCCGCCGGTCTGGCTGTGGGCGGCTTACGGCATCTTCGGTGGCACGGGCATTCTGTCGTATGCCGTGCTCGCGGAGTACTTCCACGGTACGCTGATCGGACGCGTCAATACGTCGCTCACCCTCGTCATCTTCCTGCTGATCTTCCTGTGCCAGGTCGGCGTGGGCGCGGTACTCGGCGCGTACGCGGCGCACAGCCCGCAGGGTCACTTCTCGGCGTGGACGGTGCTGGTCGTGCTGCAAGTGGTCGGTGCGGTCTGGTACTTCTGGCCGCAGCGCCAGCGTGTCGGCAAGGTCGCGGCGGCCTGAGCGGGGGGCGATACGCTGCAACTGAAAAGGCTCGCCATCGCGAGCCTTTTTCTTGACGTTGACCCGTCCTGAAATAGGTTGTCACTTTTTCGATGCATTGAAGGAGTGGCAAATGGAGCAAGGGTTTAAGCGGACGCAGCGGGACTACAGCCTGGCTTTTAAGCTATCGGTGGTGGAGCAAGTCGAAAAGGGCGAGCTGACCTACAGGGAGGCGCAGCGGCGATACGGAATTCAGGGTCGCTCGACAGTACTGGTATGGTTACGCAAGCACGGCTTGCAGGATTGGGCCAATCCATCCGGGCGTGCTCAATCGGGTTCCACCATGTCAAAACAAGATTCAAAGCCGCTCACGCCGGAGCAGCGCATCAAGGAGTTGGAGACGCAATTGCGAGAAGCGCAGGAAAAGGCTGCGCTATTCGAGGCGGTGCTCGACGTGATGCGCAAGGACTACGGAATCACCGTAAAAAAGCCTTCGGGCAGGTCGTTGCGCAAAAGCGGATCGAAAAGCTAAGCGTTGAGCGAGCCTGCCGACACATGGGTATCAGCCGCCAGGCATATTACAAGCGCATCCAAAGTGAGGTGCGTCGCTGCTCACAGGCCGAGGCCGTGACAGCGCTGGTGCGCGATGTCCGGTTGCGTCAGCCCCGAATCGGGACCCGAAAATTGCACTATCTACTCGGACCAACGCTGGTCGAGCGAGGCATCAAGCTGGGGCGGGACCGAATGTTCGAGATGCTGCGCCGCGCGCGTCTGCTCGTAGTGGCCCACCGGGCGTACCACAAGACAACGCAAAGTCATCATCGCTTCCGGCGCCATCCGAATCTGCTTAAGCCGGGGCCGCAGCAGGTCGTGCCAACTGGCCCCGAACAGGTATGGGTGGCCGACATCACGTACTTACCGACGGCCGGTCCGTTTGTCTATTTGAGTCTCATCACGGACGCGTTTTCACGCAAGATTGTCGGTCATCACGTTCACGATAGCCTGCAAACTGAACAGGTCAGTCAGGCGCTCCAAAAAGCGCTGCGCAAACGCCGAAGTCGCCAACCACTGATACATCATTCTGATCGGGGCATCCAATACTGCTCGACCTACTATCAGGAGATCCACCGACGCCACGGCTTGCGCTGCTCGATGACTGACGACTACGACTGTTATCAGAACGCGCTGGCCGAACGGGTCAACGGCATCCTTAAAGACGAGTTCCTCTTGCAGCGTCCTGTTGATCTTGAGCAGGCTGCCAAGATGGTCGAGCAATCCGTGCACATCTACAACCACGAGCGGCCACATACTGCCCTGAAATACAAAACGCCCGATGCGGTGCATCGGGCGTTTTAACCTGAAATAACTGTCAACCTATTTCAGAACTTGACACGTCGAGACACCCTGACCACCCTGACTCACCGTCTCATTTCACGCCTTCCAGCACCTTCAGCCAGTCGCTTAGCCCAGACTCGACGTTAATGAGCGTAGCCTTGGTGAGCGGTGCGAGCATGCGGTGTTCGTTGGCCACGTGCGCTTCGACCGCACGCTCGATAAGGGCGAAGCCGTCGTCGGTTAGCTGGACGAGCGTGCTGCGCGCGTCGTCCGGATTCGGCACGCGCGCGATCCAGCCTCGGGCTTCGAGACGCTGCAATCGGTGTGTCATCGTGCCCGACGTCACCATCAGCGTGGAAAAGAGCGCCGTCGGCGCGAGCCGGTAAGGCGCGCCGGAGCGACGTAACGTCGCCAGCATGTCGAACTCCCACCCGCTCATATCGAACTCGGCGAACGTGGCGTCGAGCTGCTGCTGGACGAGCGCCGCGCACCGCTTGAGTCGGCCGATCACGCCCATGGGCGACACGTCCAGATCCGGGCGCTCGCGATGCCACTGCGCGAGGATGCTGTCGACCGCGTCGCTGCTCGTCGACGCTTTGCCCTGCGTCTCGTGCCCCGCCTTCCCCGTTGATCGCTTCGACATGTTGCTGATTCCTTTTATCTTGACATCAAGAGAAAAGGATACCAAACTTCAATTTATCTTGAATTGAAGATAAATTGCGATGACCCGAATTTCTGCACAGACGACAAGCACTGCGTGGCTGGATGTGCTCTTCACGGCGCTCGCCCCGATGATCTGGGGATCGACCTACATCGTGACGACGCAGGTGTTGCCCCCCGACCGGCCGTTCACGGCGGCGCTGATTCGCGTGCTGCCCTCGGGATTGCTGCTGTTGCTCTACGCGCGACGCTTGCCTGCGCGCGGCGATTGGGCGCGATTGCTGACGCTCTCCGCACTGAACATCGGTGCGTTTCAGGCGCTGCTGTTCGTCGCGGCGTACCGGTTGCCGGGCGGTCTGGCGGCGGTCGTCGGCGCGATTCAGCCGTTGCTGGTCATGGGGCTGGCGTGGGGTGTGGATCGGCGGGCGCCGCTGATGACGACGGTGTGGGCGGCGATTGCCGGTGTCGTCGGGATGGGGGTGTTACTGCTTTCGCCGGGGACGGTGTTCGAACCGGTCGGCATCGCGGCGGCGCTCGCTGGCGCGGCATGCATGGCGGCAGGCACTTATCTGACGCGTCGCTGGCGACTGAGCATGCCGGTGCTGGCGCTCACCGGCTGGCAACTGTTGCTGGGTGGCTTGATGCTGACGCCGGTGGCGTGGCTGGCCGACCCGCCGCTGCCGTCGCTCACGTGGTGGCAGACGGCTGGGTATGTCTATCTGTCGATGGCGGGGGCGTTGCTGGCGTATGCGTTGTGGTTTCGCGGCATCGCGCGTCTTGCGCCGGTGGCGGTGTCGTCACTGGGTTTGCTCAGTCCGTTGACGGCCGTCGTACTCGGCTGGGTGCTGCTCGGTCAGACCATCAAAGGACTGGCTTTCGTGGGACTTGCGATGGTCTTCGCGAGCATTCTGGCGGTGCAGTGGACGGCGTCGCGGACGTGATCGGCGCCGGATTTGCCGTCCGATTTTCGTGCGATATTGCGGCGGCGGTGTCGCCGATGCCGTGATTACTCCGCAGCCACCCAGTCACCCGACTTGCCGCCGTGCTTCTCCAGCACGCGAACGTCGGTCATCGTCATGCCGCGATCCACGGCCTTGCACATGTCGTAAATCGTCAGCAGACCGACCTGCACGGCGGTGAGGGCTTCCATCTCGACGCCGGTGCGCCCGATGGTCTCGACCTGCGCGCGGCAGTGCACGGCGTTCGCGCCGTCGTCGACGAGAAACTCGACCGTCACGCGCGTGAGGGCCAGCGGATGGCACAGCGGAATCAGATCGGCCGTGCGCTTGGCACCCTGAATGGCGGCGATGCGGGCGATGCCCAGCACGTCGCCTTTCTTGGCCGTGCCGGTGCGAATGAGTGCCAGCGTTTCCGGCTTCATGCGGATGGTGCCGCGCGCGACGGCGATGCGGTGCGTGCTGTCCTTGCCGCCGACGTCAACCATGTGGGCCTGTCCGGCGGTGTCGAAGTGGGTGAGTTCTGCCATGAGTCGATGCTGAGAAAGTGCGGGAAATCGGTCTGAAATCGTGCGCGATCGTGCGGTCCGCGCCCGTGAATTCGCCGCTGTTTTTATCGTTCGGGCGACGGTGCGGAACGTCCGCGTCTGGCTGCTATCATAGCAGCAGCCTCGAATGATCAGCGCCACGCTGCGCCCACGCCCATGACGTCCATGCCGACGCACGCCCGTCATCCCAATCCCCTCGATTCAAGCGCATACGGTGTCGCCCGTTGGCGGCGCATCGTCGCCGTCGTGATGCTGCCGGTGATGACGGCGACGACGTTCGCCACCGCCGTCATTCCGACGCAAGCGCTCGCGCAGGGCTTGCCCACGCTCGGTCAAAGTTCGGCTGCCGATCTTTCGCCCGCGATGGAGCGCAAGCTGGGGGAACGCGTGATGCGCGAGATCCGCGCCGATCCCGATTACGTCAACGATCTGCTGCTCTCCGACTACGTCAACGCGCTGGGCAGCAAGCTTGTCTCGGCCACCCGCAAGGTCGGCATCGACGCCAGCCAGAGCTTCGAGTTCTTCGTCGTGCGGGACGCCGCGATCAACGCCTTTTCGCTGCCCGGAGGCTTCATCGGCATCAACACCGGACTGATCGTCACCACGCGAACCGAGTCGGAACTCGCTTCTGTGGTCGGGCACGAGACGGGGCACGTCCTTCAGCATCACATCGCACGCATGCTCGGCCAGCAGGCGCAGAACTCGTGGATTGCGCTGGGCGGCCTGCTGCTCGGCCTGCTGGCCGGTATCGGCGCGCGCAGCTCGGATCTCGGGATGGGCATTGCCATGGGCGGGCAAGGGCTGGCCGTCGACCGGCAACTGCGGTTCTCGCGCGACGCGGAGCGCGAGGCCGATCGCGTCGGCTTCCAGTTATTGCAGGCCGCCGGTTTCGACACGTATGCAATGCCGACATTCTTCGAGCGTCTGCAACGCGCCGATTCGATCAACGAGGCCGGTGTGCCGGAATACGTGCGGACGCACCCGCTCACGACCGAGCGCATTGCCGACATGCTCAACCGCTCGCGCACTGCCGGTTATCGTCAGCCGGAGCAGTCGCCGGAATACGCGTTCGTGCGTGCGCGCTCGCTGGTCTTGCAGCAAAAGTCGGCGAGCGATTTTGCGGCCATTGCCGACGCGCAACGTACCGCGATCAGGACGCAGACCGCACCGAACGTGGCCGGGGCATGGTATGCGGTGGCGCTGGCTGAAGTGAAGCAGCGACGCTGGGAGCCCGCGCGCGACGCGCTTGAGCGCGCTCGCACGGCCTTCGGCGGCACAGGGCCGGGCACGCCGAGTCTGGCGGTGCTGGCGTCGGACATCGCAAGGCTGTCAGGCAAGCCGGACGAAGCGCTGCGTATCGCCACGCAGGCGCGCGCCGCGTTCCCGCTATCACAAGCATCGGACATGGCCTACGCGGACGCGCTCATCGCCAGCCAGCGCGTGCCCGAAGCCACGAAGTTCCTGCAATCGCAGGTCGAGCGCTATCGCAGCGAGCCGATCTGGTGGCGTGCATTGGCTGGTGCATGGGCCGCAGGCGGCAAACGGGCGCGTCAGCATGAAGCGCTCGCCGAACAATATGCGCTGCAAGGTCAGTGGATGGCGGCGGTGAGTCAGCTCAAGCTCGCGCGCGACGCCGGGGATGCCGATTTCTACGAGCTGTCGACCATCGACGCGAAACTGCACGAGTTCCAGCGCCGATACAAGGAAGATAAGGAAGACGAGAAGGAATTCAACAAGCAGTTCGGCTGACGGGCGCTGAGGGCGTCCCGTCGCGAAGTTTGTCCGCGCGTGGCCGAAAATCAGGCGGCCGGTGCCTGCGGATCCCGCTCGAAGCCATACGTCTGCGGCAACGTGCCCGCGTGAACGATGGACAGCGGCAGCGAGTCTTCATTGCGCCAATGCAGACGCACCGCAGCCTTCGCATCGGCGGTGTCGTCCGCCGTCTCCGCCACTTCGAACGCCTGCGCCAGATCCGACACCTGCGTGAGCAGATCGATGTCGTGATCGTGCAGCAGCGCCAGCGGCGCGCTCGCGTCCCCCACGCCCTTCGTCCCCACAAAGGCGACGCTGCCATCCTCGTCGAGCAGACAGGCCTGCGGCACGAACGCCTTGCCCAACTGATCTGTTAGTACAGGCGCGCCGCGTCCGTCGTTCGCTGCGGCATCCCACGTGAGGCGCACCACGAACGGTGCGTAAGCCAGCGAGACGTACACGCGTTGCGGGCCGTTCTGGAAGTACCAGCGACCCGCTTCGTCGCTGGCGTAATTGCGGGCGATGAACGCGATCAGCGCGGTGTGTCGAATCGGGTCGCCCGCCGTGCCTTCCGCCTGCGTCTGTTCGTCGCGCATGCGCCACTGGCCGCGACGATCGAGTGCGAGCCAGCCGTAGCAGTGCGGCACATTGGGCCATTTGGCCATCGCTTGTCGAACGATCTCATCCATTAGGTTGGGAGTCCTTAATGTATGTCGACGCCTTGCGAATACCTCACGCAGCGTTCGGCAAAAATTGACGGAAGTAGTCGACGACGGTGTGTGGCATCCACGTCAGCCCGCCCGGAAACGGCCCGCTCATGAAGCCGACGTGACCGCCATGCGCCGGTTGCAGCAGTTGGACGAAGCGGCCGACGTCGCCTTCACCGGGCAGGGCGCTGGCGGGTTGGAACGGGTCGTTGCGGGCGTTGATGACGAGCGTCGGGACTTCGATGGCGGGCAGAATCGGCTTGCTCGACGCCCGCGTGTAGTAGTCGAACGCGCTGTGATAGCCGTGCAGCGGCGCGGTGACCACGTGATCGAATTCGCCGAGATCGCGCGCGGCCATCATCAGATTGCGGTCATAAAGGCCGGGGTATTGATCGAGTTTGGCGAGCGCCTTCTTCTTGAGCGTGCCGAGGAAGTTGCGCGTGTACACCATGTTGAAGCCGTGCGAGAGCGCCAGACCGCCCGCACGCAGATCGAGCGGGGCGGAGATCGCGCAGGCCGCGCTGACGACTTGCGTCGCGTGCCCCTCGCGCTCGCCGAGCCAGCGCAGCAGCACATTGCCGCCGAGCGACACGCCCGCCGCGAAGATCGGGCCGGACGTGTGGGCGCGCAGGCGTTGCAGCATCCAGTCGATTTCGGTGCTGTCGCCGGAGTGATAGAAGCGCGGGCCGCGGTTCATGCGGCCGCTGCAGCTGCGAAAGTGGGGAATCACGCCGCGCCAGCCCTGCGCTTCGACCTCGCGCATCAGGGTGCGGGCGTAATGGCTGCCCGAACCCCCTTCCAGACCGTGGAACAGCACGACCAGCGGCGTTTCGACGAGACCGTCGGGGGCGGGCGGGGCTTTCTGGGAGGCGGGCGGCGCGACCAGCCAGTCGACGTCGACGAAATCGCCGTCGGGCGTGTCCCAGGTCTCACGACGGAACTCGACCGACGGGCGGCGGCCCAGCAGCGCAGGATAGATCGTCTGGCTGTGGCCGTCGGGCAGCCACCGGGGCGGCCGGTAATCCTGAGGCAGAAAGACGGCCGGGCGCGCTGTCATGCCAACACCGTACGGCTTAGTGCAGCCCGTCCGGACGCGCGTGCATCATCAGGCTGAATTGCTCGACGGCATGCGGCGGCAGGGGGCTTGAATGGATGTGGGCGAAGCGCCAGTCGCCTTGCTCGTGCACCAGCACGTAGGTCGTGTGGATGAGCTGGGCGGTCGTTTGCCCGGCGTCTTCCTTGCCCACGCGAATGGCCTCGGTCGCGGTGTGCACGACCGTGCCGACGGTGTCGTACTCGGTCGTGTCGAGCGAGTCGATCAGCACGACGCTCTGCGCGAACTGGGCGACGAGGCCGCTGCGGATCTGCTCCAGGCCGTCCCAGCGCGTGCCGTCGGCGCGAATGTAGCTGACGAAATCCTCGTTCGCCCAGAGCGTCATCGCGCGATCCGTCTGACCACGGCGCAGCGCGTCATAAAAGGCCGTGATGGTCTCACTGGCGGCATCGAACAGACGGACAAAACGTGGCATGAGGATTTACCGTTGAGTGTTACCGGGATCGAACCGAAAGCTTGCCGTGCGCGGCGCTCAGCGCTGCGTCAGCAGAATGTTGCGCAGATTCGCGAACACATGCTCGGGCATCAACTCGTTCAGGCAACGCGTGTGACCCAGCGGACATTCGCGGGCAAAACACGGGCTGCATTCCAATTGTAGCCACAGGATGTGCGCGTGCTCGGACAACGGCGGCGTGTGGCGCGGATCGGACGAACCGAACAAGGCGATCTGCGGGCGGCGCAGGGCGGCTGTCACGTGCATCAGGCCGGAATCGTTGCTCACCACGGCGTTCGCGCGTGCAAGCAGGGCGCAGGCTTCGGCCAGCGACGTCTGCCCGCAAAGATTGCGCACGAACGGCGCGTCGGCGGCGATTTGCTGGGCCAGCGCACCGTCCTTGCCCGAACCGAGCGCGACGATCTGCGCATACGGGAACGAGCGGCGCACCAATTGCGCGAGCTGGGCGAAGTGTCCCGGCGGCCAGCGCTTAGCCGGTCCGAACTCGGCGCCCGGGCAGAACACCACGAGCGGCACCCGCAGATCGAGGCCGAAGCGCGCGAATACGCGGGCCGATTCGTTCAGGTCGGCTTCGATGCGTGGCGTCGGCAGTGTCTCGGGCAGCTTGGCACCCGGGGCGAACGCGAGCGCAGCGTAATGCCGCACCATCGGCGGGCGCTCGTCTTTGCGCGGATTGGCGTGACGCACGTTGAGCAGGCCGTAGCGCTGCTCGCCCTTGTAGCCGATGCGCAGCGGAATGCGCGCCAGCCATGGAATCAGCGACGACTTCAGGGAATTCGGCAGCACATAGGCGGCGTCGTACCCCTCGTCGGCCAGCACGCTCGCGAGCCGGTAGCGCTCGAGCGGCTGCAACTTGCCGTGCGCGAGGTCGGTGGCGACGACGCGCGAAATCTCCGGCATGCGTTCAAGCACCGGGGCGACCCAGCCGGGCGCGATCGCGTCGATGGTCAGACGCGGATGCAGACGCTTGAGCAGGGTAAACAACGGCTGCGCCATCAGCGCGTCCCCAATCCAGTTGGGGGCGATCACCAAGGCTTTATGCATCGTGGCGGAGACTCAATTCGTTAAGCGTGGCGATGAAACGAGCCCGGCGGCCGGGCCGTTTCACGAGGAAGACGGACGATCAGTGACCCTTGATCACGGTGCCGGGCTTCAGGCGATAGCGCGTGCCGCAATAGGCACAGGCGGCTTCGCCATGGCTCACGTCGATGAACACGCGCGGGTGGCTGCTCCAGAACTGCATCTTCGGGTTCGGGCAGTGGACCGGGAGATCTTCAGCGCCGACTTCGACGACCGGCATTTGTTTGACTTCGCTCATGGGGTTCGGACCGTGGTGATATTCGATGAATTCGCGGTGTGCCGCGAATCCGAAGTTTCGAGGATTGCCCGGACGGTGTCGGTCACTGGGTGACGTCCGCCCGTTTACCAAAAGACGCTATTGTAAAGCAGCCGCCGCCCTTTGCGGACGGCTAGCCGCCCCGATGCCTATGGCAAGGTCCGCGTGGCGCGTATGCCACAGCGGCGGCGTTGCATCAGAAAAAACAGGCGAGTGACGGCTTTTCGCGTACTAAGTAACTATTTACCGTGGCTATAATGGCCTGACGTCCGCCGCCAATGATGAACATATTCACGAGACAATCCGGCAACCCTGGCGGGCGCCGTGACCGCTAGTGGTCATCTCGGGCGTGCCGGGCGCCGTCGGGACCGCTTCGCCCCGCAATGCCAGACACCGCGTCGCTCACCCCGGCGCTGCCCCCCAGCCGACCATGTCAATGTTTCGTTTGCCTGCCGCTGAACGTGAAGGGTTCGCGGCCGGTTTCCGCATTATTTCGCCGCTTTTGCCTGCCATCTTTTCGTGGGGTCTGGTGACAGGCGTCGCCATGAGTAAATCGGTGCTGACCGTGCCGCAAGCCATCGGCATGAGCCTGATGCTCTACGCGGGGTCGGCGCAACTGGCCTCGCTGCCGCTCTTCGCGGCCGGTATGCCGCTCTGGACGATTCTGCTGACGGTCGGCATCGTCAATCTACGCTTCGTGATTTTCAGCGCGGGCCTCCAGCCGCATTTCTCCTATTTGTCGTTGCCGCGTCGCATCGCGCTCGGTTACGTCAATGGCGATCTGGGCTTTGTGATGTTCATGAACCAGAACTTCGCGAACGGCTATGTGCCGGGCAAAGAGGGGACGTATTACGGCATTACGCTCTCCAACTGGGCGGTGTGGCACGTGTCGTCGATTCTCGGCATCGTGCTCGGGGCACTGGTGCCCGATAGTTGGGGATTGGGGTTCGCGGGCACGCTCGCACTCATTCCCATGATGGTTCACACGATCAACAGCCGCTCGACGATGCTGGCGGTGGCGCTCGCGTCGCTCATCGGGGTGCTCGCGTTCGATTTGCCGTATCGCCTCAATCTGGTGCTGGGTGTGCTCGGCGCGCTGGCCGCAGGCATGGTGTGCGACGAACTGGCGGCGCGCCATGCGAAGCGCCTTTCGCTCGCCAATCCGGTGCGGGTGCCTATTTCGACGGGGGACGACACAGCGGCAAATGCGCCGATGTCCTCGCAGATCGGTGAGCCGCAGCAGGACGCCGTCCATGAAGAACGCCGCACCTCGGGAGAGCGTCGCTGATGAGCACCTTCGAAATCTGGTTCGCCTTCGTCGCGATGACGGCCATCACCATCGTCACGCGCACCTTCTTCCTGCTCGCCGGCGAGCGTGTGACGCTACCCCAGCGTCTGCAACGTGCACTGCGCTACGCGCCAGCGGCGGCGCTTGCCGTCATCGTCGTGCCGGAGGTCGTGCTACTCGATCATCAGTTCGCCATGCATCTGGGTAATCACAAGCTCGCGGCGGCGGTGGCGGCCACCGGCTGGTTCATCTGGCGGCGCAACATGATCGAGATGATCGTGATCGGGATGGTCGTTTATACGCTGGGCCGACTGTTCCTGTAGGTGGAACGCCGGACCTGCAAAATGGGCATCGGGGCGGTCGGATCAGTTAAAATGCATGTTTTTCCCACCATTTATTCCGGATTCTCATGGCTTCCGTCGTACGTCTTTCCGATTTGATCGCCCAGGGCCGCCTCGCCGGCAAACGTGTCTTCATCCGCGCCGACATGAACGTGCCGCAAGACGATGAGGGCCGAATCACGGAAGACACGCGTATCCGCGCCTCGGTGCCGGCCATCCAGATGTCGCTCGACGCTGGCGCTGCCGTGATGGTCACCTCGCATCTGGGCCGTCCGACGGAAGGCGAATTCAAGCCCGCCGACTCGCTCGCCCCGGTGGCAAAGCGGCTGTCGGAATTGCTCGGCCGCGACGTGAAGCTGGTCTCCGACTGGGTCGACGGCGGTTTCGACCTGGCCCCGGGCTCGGTCGTGCTGCTCGAGAACTGCCGCGTCAACAAGGGCGAGAAGAAGGACAACGACGAACTGGCGCAGAAGATGGCCAAGCTGTGCGACGTCTATGTGAACGACGCATTCGGCACCGCCCACCGCGCTGAAGCCACAACGCACGGCATCGCCAAGTACGCCCCCGTCGCTTGCGCAGGCCCGCTGCTCGCCGCCGAACTCGAAGCGCTGGGCAAGGCGCTGAACGCACCGGCGCGTCCGCTCGTGGCTATCGTGGCTGGCTCGAAGGTGTCCACCAAGCTGACCATCCTCAAGACGCTGGCCGACAAGGTCGACCAGTTGATCGTTGGCGGCGGCATTGCCAACACGTTCATGCTGGCCGCAGGTCTGCCGATCGGTAAGTCGCTCGCCGAAGCCGATCTCGTCGAAGAAGCCAAGGCGATCATCGACGCCATGGCCGCGCGCGGTGCATCGGTGCCGATCCCGACGGACGTGGTGTGCGCGAAGGAGTTCAGCGCGAACGCCGAAGCGACGGTCAAGGCGTCGGCGGACGTGGCGGCCGACGACATGATTCTCGACATCGGCCCGCAAACGGCCGCCAAGCTGGCCGAGCAACTGGGCAGCGCGGGCACCGTCGTCTGGAACGGCCCGGTCGGCGTGTTCGAATTCGACCAGTTCGGTCACGGCACGGAAACCCTGGCGCGCGCCATCGCCGCAGCCAAGGGCTTCTCGATCGCCGGGGGCGGCGACACGCTCGCGGCTATCGCCAAGTACGGTATCGCCGATCAGGTCAGCTACATCTCGACCGGTGGCGGCGCTTTCCTCGAATTCCTCGAAGGCAAGACGCTTCCGGCCGTCGACGTGCTGGAACAACGCGCCGCCCAGTCGAACTGATCGGACGGATTGCGCGGAATGTGTGTTGGGTTTGCTCTGAAACGCGCAAACCCAGGTGGAGCGGGGCTTGCAGGGCACTCTGTTAGTCCGGAAAACATTCGCAGACGGCGGTTTTGATCGCTTTATTGCGAACGTTAGAGATCGAATCAAACGATTTCGTACGGACAATACAAACTTTTTGGTTAACCTGCGGCGGCCTAATTGCGTTACAAACCTCTAAGCGCCAGTAATGTCGAAAGCGCTGCTACCCAAAGAGGATGAAGAGATGGATGTAATGAACCGCTCCACCAAGATCGTCGCCACCATCGGTCCGGCATCGAGCACGCCGGAAGTGCTTTCGCGCATGATCGCCGCAGGCGTCGACGTCGTTCGCCTGAACTTCTCGCACGGCAAGGCGCAGGACCACATCGAGCGCGCCGAGATGGTGCGCGCGGCCGCTAAGGCGGCGGGCCGCGAAGTGGCCATCATGGCCGACCTGCAGGGTCCGAAGATTCGCGTCGGCAAGTTCGAGAACGGCAAGACCACGCTCGAAGCCGGCGCCAAGTTCATTCTGGACAGCGAGTGCGAACTCGGTAACGACGAGCGCGTCGGTCTGGACTACAAGGAACTGCCGCGCGACGTGCGCACGGGCGACGTGCTGCTGCTCAACGACGGCCTGATCGTGCTGATCGTCGACCGCGTGCTCGGCAGCGAGATCCACACGACCGTGAAGGTTGGCGGCGACCTGTCGAACAACAAGGGCATCAACCGCCAGGGCGGCGGGCTGACGGCACCGGCGCTCACGTCGAAGGACATGGAAGACATCAAGACCGCGATGGCGCTGGGCGCCGATTACGTCGCGGTCTCGTTCCCGAAGAACGCCACCGACATGGAAATGGCGCGGCGTCTGGCGAACGTGGCGGGCGAGCCGTACGGCATCAAGCCGCTGATGATCGCGAAGATCGAGCGTGCGGAAGCGATTCCGGCCCTCGAAGAGATTTTGGCGGCCTCGGACTGCATCATGGTCGCGCGTGGCGACCTGGCCATCGAAGTCGGTAATGCGGCCGTGCCCGCGCTGCAAAAGCGCATGATCAAGCTCGCGCGCGAAATGAATAAGACGACCATCACGGCCACGCAGATGATGGAGTCGATGATTCATAACCCGGTGCCGACCCGCGCCGAAGTGTCGGACGTCGCCAACGCGGTGCTCGACGGCACCGATGCGGTGATGCTGTCGGCAGAAAGCGCGGCGGGCAAGTATCCGGTCGAGACGATCGAGACGATGGCGGCGATTTGCGTCGAAGCCGAGCGCTCGGAAACGGTGGAACTCGATCGCGACTGGTTGAACCAAACTTTTACGCGCATCGACCAAACGATTGCGGCCGGTGCCCTGTTTACCGCGTATCATCTTGGCGCGAAAGCCATCGTGGCGCTGACCGAATCGGGCGCGACCGCGTTGTGGCTGTCCCGTCACAAGATCCATGTGCCGATTTTTGCGCTGACGTCCCAGATGAGCAGCCATCGCAAAATGGCACTGTATCGCAACGTCTACGCGATGCGCGCCGACGCCACGCATGACCGCGATCACGCGCTCAAGCAAGCCGAACAGCTGCTGCTTTCGCAGGGCGTTGTGAAGCGTGGCGACACGATCGTGCTGACGGTAGGCGAGCCGATGGGGCAACCCGGCGGCACCAACACGTTGAAGATCGTTCAGGTGGGCCAGGCATGACCAAGCGGGCCGCGCGAGTGCGGCGAGGCGGTGCGTACAGCACCTGCCGCGCCGGGCGCGAGCTGTCGTCATGTGGGGCGCCTCCGGATCGAAGAAAGATTTGCTTAGTTTTGTGATTCCAAGGAGAACATCATGCCCCTAGTCTCTATGCGACAGCTGCTCGACCACGCCGCCGAAAACGGCTATGGTCTGCCGGCCTTCAACGTCAACAATCTGGAACAGGTTTCCGCGATCATGGCTGCCGCCGACGAAGTTGGCGCGCCGGTCATCATGCAAGCCTCGGCAGGTGCCCGTAAGTACGCTGGCGAAGCGTTCCTGCGTCACCTGATCTCGGCGGCCGTGGAAGCCTACCCGCATATCCCGGTCGTGATGCACCAGGACCACGGCCAGTCGCCGGCGGTCTGCATGGCCGCGATCAAGAGCGGCTTCTCGAGCGTGATGATGGACGGTTCGCTCGAAGCGGACGGCAAGTCGGTCGCCAGCTACGAGTACAACGTCGAAGTGTCGCGCAAGGTGGTCGAGTTCTCGCACTACATCGGCGTGACGGTGGAAGCCGAGCTGGGCGTGCTGGGTTCGCTCGAAACGATGAAGGGCGACAAGGAAGACGGCCACGGCGCCGACGGCACGATGACCCGCGAGCAACTGCTGACCGACCCGGATCAGGCCGCCGACTTCGTGCATCAGACGCAATGCGACGCGCTGGCCATCGCCATCGGTACCTCGCACGGCGCTTACAAGTTCAGCCGCAAGCCGACGGGCGACATTCTCGCCATCGACCGCATCAAGGAAATCCACCGCCGCATTCCGAACACCCACCTGGTGATGCACGGTTCGTCGTCGGTGCCGCAGGAACTGCTCGCCGAGATCCGTGAATTCGGTGGCGACATGAAGGAAACGTACGGCGTGCCGGTCGAAGAGATCGTCGAAGGCATCAAGCACGGCGTGCGCAAGATCAACATCGATACCGACATCCGTCTGGCCATGACCGGCGCGATCCGTCGCTATCTGTTCGAAAACCCGAGCAAGTTCGACCCGCGCGACTACCTTAAGCCGGCTCGCGAAGCCGCCAAGCAGGTTTGCAAGGCGCGCTATCTGTCGTTCGGCTGCGAAGGTCAGGCTGGCAAGATCAAGACGGTCTCGCTCGACAAGATGGCCGAGAAGTACAAGAGCGGCGATCTCGCTCAGATCGTGAAGTAAATACGCGCATTGTCGCCGCGCCGGGTAACCCGGACGGCGAAATGCCCGACCTGCGAGGGGAGGACGCTGACGGACGTCGGACGCCCGCTACCGCTCAGGTCGCAGGCCCGGCTTTCGCCAGCACGCGCTGGAACAGAAGCCGGGCCTTTTCTTTTGGCATCTGCAACTGAAATTTGCCGCCCAGCTCGGAGCGGATGGTCGCGGTAATCATCTCCACGCCGTCGACAATCAGCGTCATCGGTTCGTTCATGTGCTGACGGGAGAAATCGCGCATGCGCGTGGTTGCGCTGTCGCGCAGACTCATCGTGATGATGACGTCCGTGTCCGTCGACCCGGATGATCCCATCGACCCATTGGCCGCCTGCGCCGGAAACTGTAATCCCAGCTGTTCGATGTCGCGCGCCGCGTAGAGAGCGAAGCGCGCGATGACATCGTCGTCTTCGGGCGCGGCGATGGCGATCAGCCGGGGGAGGACGGGTCGCTCGCTGGCGTCGGATGCGCTCCCGGCGGAAGCGACGCGGGGTGGCGCCGCCCGATGGACGGGGGCGTGCTGGGTCTGGGGTGTGGCCGTCGGCGCTGCCGTCTGCGCCAGCACGGGGGCGTTTGGCAGTGAGAGCAGGGCGACGGCAGCGATTATGACCGATGCGAAGCGTCCGAACACGCCTGCGCAGCTGCCTTCGTCAGGCCATCTCGCCATTCGTCCGATGCATGGCTGCCGGACAGTATGCGGTGTCGATGAGATCGTCATGGCAGCCCCCTCGGCCTCGTCAGGCCACTTTGGTCGGGTGAACGTTTCCATTGTAGGTAACATCCGGGCCGGTCGACGGACGTTACAGTGGCTCGTTGCACGGCCCACCCCTCCCGTCCCCCTCCCGTCCCCCTCCCCAACCCCGATGCAAAACGACAGGCACCCACCCGTTCCCGGAAGTTCGGAGAGATGACGCGTGGCAGTCTCCTGCCTCCCGTCAACCTGCCCGTTCCGGGCACCCCGGAGTTATCGATGCCGTTCAATCGCTTCCCTAAGACAATGACCTGGTGTTTTGGGATTTCGAGACCTGAAGCGTCTCCACCGCCCGCGCGCGCTCATGAGATGGCAAGCACGCTGACCGATGCCCGCCATCCTAATCCGTCGACGGCCGGGCCGAGCGGCGTGTCCCAAGCTCGTCAAGCGCCGTCCACGGCCGACTCGCCATCGCTGGAGATGCGCGTGACGATGGCGGCGGACTGGAAGCGTGCCACGTCGCACGATCTCCGGGACTCGGCCACATCCGGCCAAAGCACCGCCGTCGCGTCTCCGATCTCGCTTTGGGAGTACGACGACCCGGCGCCCGACTGGGCGGTGCCGCTGCGCGAGATGGCGCAAGCGTGGGTCGAGCGCTACGGCGTGAACACGGCGAAACTGATTCGCGTGGGAGGCGAGTGCACTCGCTTCGGCCTGCTGGAACTGGAGGGCTACCGTTTCATCGTGGGGCCGACGGCGACACCGGCCGAAGCGCGCAGCCTCACCCACATGCTCAAGATGAATCCGCAGATCGGCGCGATCTTCTGCGTCGAGCCGGGCACGATGCAGCGGCCATGTAACGGCGGTACATCTGACGGGGCGGGCTATCGGGAGCGTCCGATCGGCGATTACATCGCCAGCGTGACGCGCCGGGGCGGCCGCCGCAGCGCACCGGACTCGGGCGCGCACGCCAGCGAGAGCGCAGGTGAGAGGCTGTCCACCGCCGCCAGCCATCTCGACGGCGGGCTCTCGCACGTGCAGTTCATGGAGTTCACGGGCATGGAGCGCTTCGACACCCAGATCGACGGTGCCGCGCTCTGGCGCGCCGGTCAAGGCGTGGCGGATTTCATGCGGCAGCATCCGGGCAAGATCCCGCTTGTCTGCTCGGAGCGGGGCATCGCCCGTCCGTGCGCCGTGATTGCCAGCGCGGCGCTGCAATTGCGCGGCGGCGACGCCCGGCTGCGCAGCCTCCTCGCGCACGAAGTCGTCCGGCAGCGGGCCGAAGCCAGCGATCATCACATCAACGTGGCGGCGCGCAGCTTCGACCTGATTGCGGAATTGTCCCGGCTCACGACCATGCTGCGCGAGCCGGGAAGGGGCGACACGCGCAGCGAGCGCAAGGTACACATCCTCAGGCAGCAACTGATGGGAAAAGACCTTGGGGTCAAGATCGACTGGCAAAGCCGGGAGGGACGCCGCCGACTCGCCGACTATCTGGAAGCGAACTTCGAGAAGGTGTCGCCGTTGCTGGCGTCGGGTGGCTTGCCAGCCGGTACGGCCATGCTGTGGTTGCGTGACGAACTCGACGTGCTGAACGGCATCCGCTTTCTGTCGGCTGCGTACATCGATGGCCACACGGACCGGATCTCGCAGGAGGCCATCGCCGTCAACGACCCGAATGCCGTGAGGCTCGTGTCGTTCGACGACTACGGCCTCACCTGCGACAACAAGTATTACGACGTAAGTTCGGTGGCTGGCTGGTACCGGCATTGTCTGGGGGCGTCGAAGCTCCTCACGAACCCGGTCTCGCGTGCGCCGGTCGTGGCACTGCTGGTGCAGGCGTCCGAAAAGTCGCGGCTGGAAGCGCAGTTCCGCCGCTGGCCGGTCTAAGCCGCCGAAGGGCAAAGGCGGCGCGCGGCCCACGGAACATGAAGACGACGGCTCCATCGACTCGCCGGACCGACATCTTCGTGAAACGCCCCCCGACACGCGTATAATTACGCCTTTGCCCTTCCTGATATTGGGTCCCGCCGTGACTACCCCCGCTCTGAACGCCCTGTACGAATCCTCCCTCAAGAGCCTGCCGCTGCTCTCGCGCGGCAAAGTGCGCGATAACTACGCCGTCGGCGACGACAAGCTGCTGATCGTGACGACGGACCGCCTCTCGGCGTTCGACGTGATCATGGGCGAGCCGATTCCGGGCAAGGGCCGTGTGCTCAACCAGATGGCCAACTTCTGGTTCGACAAGCTCGCACACGTTGTGCCGAACCACCTGACGGGCGTGGCCCCGGAGACGGTCGTCTCCGCCGACGAAGCCGCGCAGGTCGCTGGCCGTGCGGTCGTGGTCAAGCGTCTGAAGCCGATCCTCGTCGAAGCCGTGGTGCGTGGCTATCTGGCTGGCAGCGGCTGGAAGGACTATCAGGCAACGGGCGCGGTGTGCGGCGTGAAGCTGCCCGCGGGTCTGCAAAACGCACAGCAACTCCCCGAACCGATCTTCACCCCGGCGGCCAAGGCCGAACTGGGCGAACACGACGAGAACATCAGCTTCGACGACATGGTCAGCCGCATCGGTCGCGAACTGGCCGAGCAGATCCGCGAGATCTCGATCCGTCTGTACAAGGAAGCCGCCGCTTACGCCGCTACGCGCGGCATCATCATCGCCGACACGAAGTTCGAATTCGGTCTGGATGACGACGGCAAGCTGCACCTGATGGACGAAGCCCTGACCGCCGATTCGTCGCGTTTCTGGCCCGCCGATTCGTACGCCGTGGGCAGCAACCCGCCGTCGTTCGACAAGCAGTTCGTGCGCGACTGGCTGGAAACGCAGCCGTGGGGCAAGACCCCGCCCGCACCGGCGCTGCCGACGGAAGTCGTCGAGAAGACGGCCGCCAAGTACCGCGAGGCGCTCGAGCGCCTGACCGGCCAGCAACTGGCCTGAGCGGGGCACTGAGACTATGAGCGACAAACAAGCCGTGGCCCCGCGCGTTGGCGTGGTAATGGGGTCCAACTCGGACTGGGAAGTGATGAAGAACGCGGCCGCCGTTCTGGCCGAGTTCGGTGTGCCTTACGAGGCGCAGGTCGTCTCGGCGCACCGCATGCCGGACGACATGTTCCGTTATGCCGAAGCCGCACGCGAGCGCGGTCTGGTCGCGATCATCGCCGGTGCCGGCGGTGCCGCGCACCTGCCGGGCATGATCGCCGCGAAGACGACCGTGCCGGTGCTGGGCGTGCCCGTGCCGAGCAAGTATCTGCGTGGCGAAGACTCGCTGCTGTCCATCGTGCAAATGCCCAAGGGCGTGCCCGTCGCCACCTTCGCCATCGGTGAAGCCGGTGCGGCCAACGCGGCGCTGTTCGCCGTCTCGATGCTGGCTGCCGACGACAAGACGCTCGCCGATAAGCTCGACGCGTTCCGTGCGAAGCAGACCGAAGCGGCGCGCGGCATGACGCTGCCCGCGCTGTAAAAGAAAAAACGTCCCCGCTACCGTCTGTTCCTAAACGTCGATGAATTCCGTCTCCGCTGCGCCCGTCCTTCCCGGCCAATGGCTGGGTATGCTGGGCGGCGGCCAACTCGGCCGCATGTTCTGTTTTGCCGCCCAGTCGATGGGTTACAAGGTCTGTGTGCTGGACCCGGACCCGCGTTGCCCGGCCGGTGCCGTGGCCGACCGTCTGATCGTGGCCGATTATCGTGACGAGACGGCACTCGCCGAGCTGGCCGCGCTGTGTCCGGCCGTGTCGACCGAGTTCGAGAACGTGCCGTCGCAGTCGCTCGATTTCCTCGCGCAAACCACGACCGTGAGCCCTGCCGGGCGCTGCGTCGCGATTGCGCAGGATCGTGTGGCGGAGAAGCGTTTCATCGAAAGCTGCGGTGTGCCCGTGGCCCCGCATCTGGTGATCGAGTCGAACGAGGCGCTCGCCGCCATCGGCGACGCGGCCATCGAGAGCGTGTTGCCGGGCATTCTGAAGACGGCGCGTCTGGGCTACGACGGCAAGGGGCAGGTGCGTGTGAACACGTCCGCTGAAGCCCGCGAAGCCTATGCGGCACTCGGCGGCGTGCCGTGCGTGCTGGAGAAGCGTCTGGCGCTGGCCTTCGAAGTGTCCGTGCTGAGTGCACGTGGCGCTGACGGCAAGGTCGCCACGTACCCGCTCGCCCAGAACGTCCACATCGACGGCATTCTCGCGACGACGACGGTGCCTGCTCCCGATGCGGCACCGGCGATTGCCGACGCCGCGCGTGCGGCGGCTGCGGCGATTGCGTCGCAAATGGATTACGTGGGTGTGCTGTGCGTCGAGTTCTTCATCCTGAAGGACGGTTCGTTGGTCGCGAACGAAATGGCGCCGCGCCCCCACAACAGCGGTCACTATACGATCGACGCTTGCGCTTCGAGCCAGTTCGAACAGCAAGTGCGCGCGATGGCCGGACTGCCGCTCGGCGAGACGCGTCAGCACTCGCCAGCCGTGATGCTCAACATCCTCGGTGACATCTGGTTCGACGGCCCGGCCAAAGACCAGCCGCGTACGCCCGCCTGGGCGGCGGTGGCGGCGCTGCCGTCCGCACGCGTGCATCTGTACGGTAAGGAAGACGCGCGCGTGGGCCGCAAGATGGGCCACATCACCTTCGCAGGCGCTACGCTCGACGAAGCCCGCAAGGCGTGCGTGAGCGCAGCGGCCAGCCTCGATATCCCGCTGGAAGACTAAGCGCGCGCGATGTCCACGCCCTCCACGCCCTCCACGCCCTCCACGCCCCAGACACCTCTGACGACGTCGCCGTCCGACGCTTCGCGCATTGTCATGCCGCCTGCGGCTGCCATCACGCAAGCGGCCGAGCAACTGGCGGCGGGCGAGTTGGTCGCGTTCCCGACGGAGACGGTCTACGGGCTTGGCGGCGACGCGGAGAATCCAGCGGCTGTGGCGTCGATCTACGCGGCGAAGGGGCGTCCGGCTAATCATCCGGTCATCGTGCACTTTTCGCCGGAAGGCGATCCCGGCTACTGGAGCGACGACGTCACGCCTGCCGCGCGCAAGCTGATGGACGCGTTCTGGCCCGGCCCTCTCACGCTCATTCTCAAACGCGCACCGCATATCCCGGACGCCGTCTCCGGCGGTCAGGATTCGGTCGGTTTGCGTGTGCCGTCGCATCCGGTGTCGCAGGCGTTGCTGCGCGAGTTCGCCCGGATCAAAGGCGGGCAGGGTGGTGTGGCAGGTCCGTCCGCCAACCGGTTCGGTCAGGTAAGTCCGACCGCCGCTCAGCACGTGCGTGACGAGTTCGCCGGATTGCCGGGCGTGACCGTTCATGTGCTCGATGGCGGAGAAGCGGCCGTCGGTATCGAGTCGACCATCGTGGATCTTTCGCGCGGATTCCCGGCGCTGCTGCGTCCGGGGCATATCACGCCGGAACAGATCGCCGAGGCGCTGGGCGAGATGCCGCGTCTGCCGGGGCAGGACAGCAATGCACCGCGCGCCTCAGGCACGCTCAAGGCGCATTACGCGCCGCGCACGCCGTTGTATCTGTGCGACGCCGGGCAGTTCGCGGCGGCGCTGGCCGTGCGTCCCGCAGGCGAACGTGTGGCCGTGGTGGCCTTTGCGCCGACACTCGCGACGCTTCCCGCCGATATCGCCGCCTCCACCGACATCGTGAAGCTTGTGCTGCCTGCCACGCCCGCCGGTCTGGCGACCGATCTGTACGCGATGCTGCGCCGCCTCGACCGCGCCAACGTCACGCACATTCTGTTCGAGCGTCTGCCGGACACGCCCGCCTGGGCGGCTGTCGGCGACCGCCTTGGCCGCGCCGCAGCGGCATTCGAACGCGCTTAGATCTCCTCTCCCGGCTTAGGTCGTCTTTCCCTCCGGCATCGGCGTCGTCTCACGTGCATGACGCCATTCCGGCGGCCCGAACAACGCCATCCACTTGTTTCTCCAGCCCGGCATCGTGGCGACGTCGTGCGCCATCGTGCGCCATTCGTGGAACGTCAATGTGATCGGGTTATGGGTGTGGATCTGATCGACGATGCCGTATTCGCACGGCTCGGCGTCGCTTTCTTCGACGTATGAGCCGAACATGCGGTCCCAGATCACCAGCACGCCTGCGTAATTCCGGTCGATGTAGCGCGGGTTGCGTGCGTGATGTGCACGATGGATCGACGGCGTATTGAGCACGTACTCCAGCCAGCCGAGCTTCGGAATTGCCTGCGTGTGCACGAAGAACTGGAACGCGAGGTTGAGCAGCACCACGCCGACGATCTGGATCGGGGTGAAGCCGATGAGCGCCATCGGCGTCCAGAACAACCACATGCCCGCCACCGGGTACATCAGGCTCTGCCGGAAGGCCGTCGACAGATTCAGCCGCTCGGACGAGTGATGCACGACGTGCGCCGCCCACAACCAGCGAACGCGGTGGCTGGCGCGGTGAAACACGTAGTAGAGAAAATCCTGAACGATGAAGAGCAGCACGAAGCCGACCCATCCGGCGGGCATCGTGTAGATACGGTGATGGTCGTAGAGCCACGCGTAGAACGGCACGATGAGCAGCCATGCGAGCTTGTCCGCGCCCTGATGCATGAGCGCGAGCGTCGCGTTGCTGATGGTGTCCTTCAGGCTGTACATGCCGGGACGGCGGCGTCGCCAGTACCACGCCTCGATGCCGATGCACAGCACGAAGACGGGCGCGAGCGCCAGCAGAATCAACTCGACGTTCATGACCTCGCGTCTCCTCACGATTGGGTCATCTGAACCGGTGTCCCTGCATCTCTTGACGTGCCAATTTACGTGACACGGCCGGTGCAGGTGACACCGATGGAACGTCTATTCTGACGCGAATCACCCTCGCTGGCGCTGCCGTTAGAGGGAAACGTCAAGTGCCGCGCCGGGCCTCGCTTCTGCGTCGATGCACGTCGAAAGCACAACGTAAGCGTGATGCAAGCCCGACGCCAGCTCCACTCAAGGGGCGCTCATGGGGCACTCATGGGGCATTTTCGTACACCCACGAAATCAGCGCGTCGTTGAACGGACGCGCGTTGCTGGCCTTCGGATCGTTGATCAGCGACACCACGACGTAAGTGCTGCCCGAGCGCGTCGCAACGTAGCCAGCTACCGCACCCACATCGTCGAGCGTGCCCGTCTTGATGTGCGCGTTGCCTGCCACGTCTCGATTGGTCAGACGATTGCGCATGGTGCCGTCGACGCCGACCGTCGGCATCGATTCGATGAGCACCTGCCCGGTCGGGCTATTGATGCCGTGTTGCAGCAGCCGCGCCAGTTCCGAAGCGCTGATGCGCTCCACACGTGACAGACCGGAGCCGTTCTCCACGACGAGGCCCGGCGTGGCGATATCGTTCTTCTCGAGCCAGCGGGTGAGCACTTCACGCGAACGGGCGATGCTGGCGGGCGTTTTGCCGTCGGCGGCGAACCCCAGCGTGAGGAACAACTGACGTGCCATCACGTTGTTGCTGAACTTGTTCATGTCGTGCACGACTTCGGCCAGCGTCTGACCGCGGTGCGTGACGAGCAGACGTGCACCCGGCGGGACAACACCCGTACGTACGTTGCCGGTGAACTGGCCGCCCGATGCCTGCCACAGCGCACGGAAGCCACCCAGGAAGAAGCGGTCGCGATCGGGTGCGGCGATGTTCCATCCCTTGTCCTCGCACGACGCAGGATACGTGCCCGAGAAGTGCGCCACATAGGCGCCGTCGGGTGTCGTGCTCAGTGTGGGATGAATCCGCGTGAGCCAGTCGCCGCAATTGCCTGCGGGCGTCGACGACATTTCGTTCGCCACCTGCAGGTTCGCGAGCGGAGGCAGCACGCCGACGTCCACGGTGCCGTTCGGATTGCCGGTGAAGCTGAAAGACATCGCCTTGAACGAGTACAGCAGCGGATCCGGCGCGACGTTGTAGGGACGGTCGGTGTCGCCGTCGATGGGCCCTTGCGCGCCGATGTCCGCGCTATAGGCCGAACGGTCGAGCACGATGTCACCGTTGATGTTCGTCACGCCCGCATTGCGCAGTTCGGTGACGAATTTCTCCATCTCTTCCGGCACCAGCTTCGGATCGCCCGTGCCCTTGAAGTAGAGATTGCCGTTGAGTGTACGACCGTCGGATGCACCGTCGGTGTACGCCTGCGTACGCCAGCGATAGTCGGGGCCGAGTGTGTCGAGCGCAGCAATCGTCGTGACGAGCTTCATCGTCGACGCGGGATTGCGCGGCACGTTCGGATTCACGGCGAGCAGCGGTGCAGGCACCGCGCCACGCGTTTGCAGCGGGTTGTCCACTTTCGCGACGATCACGCTCACGTGCGACGCGGGCACCTTGCTCGCCGCCAGCGCGCGGGCCAGCGGTTGCGGCAACGGTGTGGCATGCGGTGCCGTCACCGGCACCCTCGGCATTTTGCGCTTCGCCTGCTTTTCGGATTTTGCGTGCACGGGCACGCTTGCCAGCATGGCAATGGCCAGCACCGCGCCACAGGCGCGCGCTACGTTAGGCATTGGGGAAATGGCGGAGCGGGACGGAAGTGACGAGTGCGGGAGGGAGCTGAGGCGATGCGGTGCGTCGGACGCGTGACGAAGGCAATGCAAAGGGCGGCGGGGCAGGCGTAGCAAACGCATGACGGGCGGAGTTCTCCAGTGTTGCGCGCTGCGAAACCCCACAGCGCAGTGCGATGCGTGCCATTGTAAGTCCGACGTGCAACGAACTGTCGCTACAATGAGTCGAATTCCGGTGAGTGTCACTCGAAGGCAACATTGAGCGATCCCTCGCGACGCGCTTTGCGTCGTGCAAATCGATGGACGCCCAATGCTTGCGACCGATGTCGGACACCCCGGGCAAAGCCTCAACCGGTGCCAAACCATGCGAATTTTGTTGGTGGAAGACGATACGATGATCGCCACGGCCGTCATGAAAGGTCTGCGCCAGGACGGCTGGACCGTCGACCATGTCGGCGATGGGCAGCGCGCGCTCGACGCGCTCGCCGTGGAGTCGTACGACGCGCTGCTGCTCGATCTCGGTCTGCCGCGTCGCGACGGTATCGACGTGCTGCGCACGCTGCGCGGTCGTGGCCAGACGCTACCGGTGCTCATTGCCACCGCGCGCGATGCCGTGGCGGACCGCGTCAAGGGGCTGGACGCCGGTGCCGACGACTACCTCGTCAAACCCTTCGATCTCGACGAACTCGCGGCGCGGCTGCGCGCACTGGTGCGCCGTCAGGCCGGGCGCAGCGAGCCGTTGCTGCGTCATGGCGGCATTGTGCTCGACCCGGCAACGCGTCAGATCACCTGCGACGGCACGCCCGTCATGCTCTCGGCGCGCGAATATGCCGTGCTCGAAGCGTTGCTCAATCGCCCCGGCGCGGTGTTATCCAAGTCGCAGCTCGAAGAGCGCATTTACGGCTGGGGTGAGGAAGTCGCGAGCAACGCCGTCGAAGTCCACATTCACGGGTTGCGCAAGAAGCTCGGCGCGGATGCCATCCGCACGGTGCGTGGTGTCGGCTATATGATGCCCGCGCAGACGAACGAGTTCCCGAACGGTGGCATGTCGGCGCCGGAGGCGAACTGATGCGCTCGATTCGTCGCCGTCTGCTCTTCGGCTTGCTCATTACGCTGGCGATTGCGCTGGTGCTCGCAGGCATCGCCATCTTCCGTCAGGCCCGCACGGAAGCCAACGAGTTGTTCGACTTCCAGTTACAGCAGATGGCGTTGTCGCTGCCTGCCGAATCGTTCTCCAGCGTGCCGGGCGAGCACAACGACACGGAAGGTCTCGTCATCCAGATATGGAGCCAGAACGGCGTGGAGTTGTACTACTCGCACCCGCGCACCCCACTGCCGCCGCGTGCCGAACTCGGCTTCACCACCGTGCAGACCCCCGTCGGCGACTGGCGCGTCTACGCGGCGCGCGTGGGCGATAACGTCGTGCAACTGGCGCAGCCGATGGTGATCCGCGACTCACTCGCCGTGTCGATGGCGTTGCGCACGCTGCTGCCGCTGGTCGTGGCGATGCCGTTGCTCGGCTTGCTCGTGTGGATTGTCGTGGGACGCGGGTTGAGACCGCTGCGTCGTGTGACGAAGGCGCTCGATGCGCGTGCGCCGGGCGCATTGGAGGCGTTCCCCGAAGCCGGTTTGCCGGACGAAGTGCGTCCGCTGGTGCGTGCGCTTAACAGCTTGCTCGGCAGGCTCGACGACGCACTGGTCCAACAAAAGGCCTTCGTTGCAGACGCCGCACATGAGTTGCGTACGCCGCTCGCCGCTTTGCAGCTTCAGGTGCAGTTGCTCGAACGCGCGCACACCGATGCAGAGCGTGCCGAAGCCATGCGCGATTTGCGTGAGGGCGTGCGTCGTGCATCACACATGGTCGCGCAGTTGTTGACGCTGGCGCGCCAGGAACCGGATGCCGCGCGTGCGGCAACGGCGTTCACCGACTTGCCGTTGGCTCCGCTGTTGCAGGACGTCGTGGCGCACCATGCGGCGTTGGCCATCGCACGCGGCATCGATCTGGGGCTGGACGCCCCCGACGCGCTGGCGCAGATCAGTCGCGTGCGCGGCGACACGAACGCACTGCAAACGCTCTTCGGCAACCTCGTCGACAACGCGCTGAAATACACACCGCGCGGCGGGCACGTGGATGTGCGTCTGATCTCGGCAACGCCCTCTCCGGTGGTCGAGATCGAAGACACCGGCCCGGGCATTGCACCGGCCGAGCGCGAGCGCGTGTTCGATCGATTCTTCCGTGGCGGCGCGGCGGCGGCGGATGGCACGGTGCCGTCCGATGCGTCGGGCCAGTACCCGGCGGACGCGGCAAGCGAGCCGGACGCGCCGCGTGCGCAGGGCAGTGGTCTGGGTCTCGCCATCGTGCGAAACATCGCGCAGGCGCATGGCGCACAGGTGGAGTTGCTGGACGCTCGCAACGGTCACGGATTGCGCGTGCGCGTGAGCTTCGGCGGCGCGACCTCGGTGCCGCCTGCGCTGTGAACTCACGAGTAGCGCGGGTATCGTGGGCATCGCGTCTTGCGGTGCCAGCGCTCGTGCCGACACCGCGTTGACGACGGACTGCGCCGCTCATCCGCGCGTCACGCCCGTGACCTTGTCGTTTTCAATCGTGAGCGTGCGGCGATCCGGCCGGTGATCGCGCGTCGTCGGCATGGCACGGCCGTCCTGCATGCCGATGCGCCACGGACACCCTTGCAACATCGACTTCGCTTCCGTAAGCGACTTGCCGACGATGGCCTGATCGGTCGGCGAATCCTTCGAGCATTCGCCGTTCTGGCTTTGCATCT
Organism: Pandoraea commovens; assembly: GCF_024704525.1. Classification (NCBI taxonomy): domain Bacteria; kingdom Pseudomonadati; phylum Pseudomonadota; class Betaproteobacteria; order Burkholderiales; family Burkholderiaceae; genus Pandoraea; species Pandoraea commovens. The sequence goes on along the minus strand of NZ_CP102780.1, from coordinate 4,388,120 downwards.
GCCCGGACATCGCCCCTTGCGCTGGCGTCGAGTCCGCCGGGCCCTGCGTGCCCACGCCATTACCCGAGGCGGCCTGCGCAGACATCGCCAGCGTCAGACAGAAAAACGTACCGGCTGCGCCGATCCAGCCTGACGCACGACGCGCATGGCGTACGCGGTGACGGGGCTGGGAGGGCTGGGCGGGCGTGGACGCTGCGGAGGTGCCCAACATATCGATCTTGCGCATCGTGATTCTCCTGTCGATGAAAAGGCGCGGCGCGAAATTGCACCACCCAGCCACCGTAGACAGCGGCACGCGACGTATGCAAGTCGAACGACGCGAGGTGCGCCTTCAAACGCCAGCAACCGTGACGCATAGCAATCGCTGGCGCTCCGAATCGTCTTCGATGAATGACATCGCGGCGTCGACGCCTTTTGCGTCGAATGGCTGCGTTGCCGTCTTAAAGTGCCCCGAATGTTTCTTCAAGTTTCGTCTTAAGGTTCTCTTAAGGGAGCCTCTCTACGATGACAGTCATGTTCAAACGTGGTCGTCGGTAAGGAGAGACTCATGCAGACTTCGAAGCTCACTCGTACGTTGGTTGCCGGTGCCGTGCTCGTCGCCCTGACGGGCGGCTATGTGGCCGGTCGTCAGCACTGGCAGACGCCTCTGACCTCGGAAATGGTCAGCGACGCGAGCGCTGCAAGTTCCCCGGCCGCGACGCCGGTCGCTGCGCAAAATACCCCGAACACCGCGCCCCGCATGCTGGTGCCGGACTTCTCGCAACTGGCGGAACAATACGGACCGGCCGTAGTCAACATTAGTGTGACGCACGATGGGAAACCTTCGGCGCAACGCGGCTCGGCTGCGAATCAGCTCCCGCCGGGCATGGATCCGAACGATCCGCTGTTCCAGTTCTTCCGCCACTTCTACGGCGCACCGGGTAACGACGGAGGCGACAGCGGTGGCGACGACAGCAGCAGCGGGCCGACGCGTAGCCTCGGCTCGGGCTTCATCGTGAGCCCGGACGGCTACATCCTCACCAACGCCCACGTCGTCGACGACGCGAGTCAGGTGACGGTGAAGCTCACCGACAAGCGCGAGTACAAAGCGAAGGTCGTGGGCAGCGACAAGGCGAGCGACGTTGCGTTGCTGAAGATTGCCGCCACGGATTTGCCGACGGTGAAGATCGGCGATCCGTCGAAGTCGAAGGCGGGTGAGTGGGTGGTCGCCATCGGTTCGCCGTACGGCTTCGACAACACTGTGACGGCGGGTATCGTTTCAGCGAAAGCGCGTGCGTTGCCCGACGAGAACTACACACCGTTCATCCAGACGGATGTGCCGGTCAACCCGGGCAACTCGGGCGGACCGCTGTTCAACCTGAACGGTGAGGTCATCGGCATTAACTCGATGATCTACTCGCGTACTGGCGGATTCCAGGGCTTGTCGTTTGCGATTCCGATCGACATGGCGATGAAGGTCAAGACGCAGCTTCAGCAGTACGGCAAGGTGAGTCGCGGTCGCATCGGTGTGGCGATTCAGGAAGTGAACCAGTCGCTGGCGAAGTCGTTCGGTCTGCCCAAGCCTACCGGGGCGTTGGTGTCGTCCATCGACAAGAGCGGCCCGGCGGCGAAGTCGGATCTGAAGCCGGGCGACGTGATTCTGGCCGTCAACGGCGCGACCATCGAAGATTCGGTGCAGTTGCCGGAGAAGATTGCAGATATGCGTCCGGGCCAGACGGCCACGCTCACCGTGTGGCGTAACGGCGCAAAGCAGGATGTGTCGGTGAAGATTGCCGCGCTCAACGACAAGAAGGACGTGGCGAGCACCGACGATTCGGCAACGCACGGTCGTCTGGGTCTGGCGGTTCGTGAACTGTCGCCGCAGGAGAAGAAGGCGGCGCAGGTGACGAACGGTCTGCTGGTCGCCCGCGCGGGTGGTCCGGCGGAGCAGGCCGGGGTGGAGGCGGGCGACATCATTCTGTCGCTCAACGGCACGCCGGTGACGAGCGCCGCGCAACTGAGCGAGAAGCTCAAGAAGGCAGGTAATAATGTCGCGTTGCTCGTGCAGCGCGACGGGCAACAGATTTTCATCCCGGTCGATCTCGGCTAAGCCATAGGGCAACAAGGGCAACACAGGCCCCGAGAACGACGCCAAGGGGTGCCACGCACTACCCGGATACCGACGGCTGCGCTGTCGGTACGAACCGCATCGCTTAAGTCATGCAAGGGGAGGTTGAACATGTGGCAACAACAATGGCAACGCTGGTCGGTGGCCGCCGCCACCGCCGCAGCACTGACGGGCAGTCTGGGCGGCATTTCCGTCGCCCACGCACAAGGCGGCACATTGCCGCCGACGATGCAGCAGGGCAACGTGACATACGTGTCCGGCGGCATCGACAGCGACGAATCGGGCACGTTCAAGCGTGAAGCGTCGCGCTGGCCGCTGTCCATCATGATGGCCGCACGCGGCAATGGCGCGAACGAATACATTGCCGACGCACAGGTGCAGATCATGCATGGCGGCACGACAGTGCTCGATACGCGCTCGAAAGGGCCTTACATGCTGGTGAAGTTGCCCGACGGCGACTACACCGTGAAGGTGACGTACGAGGGCAAGCCCATGACGAAGGATGTGAAGGTTTCCGCCAAGGGTCATGCCGTTGCATCGTTTCTGTGGCCGCACGAATGACGTGCCGATCAGTCGGGCGAATGTAGTGCCACGGATGTTTGACGCGTAAGTTGAAGTTACCCAGGCAGTACCAGGCAGTACCACTCTGCAACGAGTGAGCGAGTTGCGCCGCCATGTTCTTCATGGCGGCGCTTTTTTTTGCAGATTCGGAAAAGGTGGGGGGCGACGGGCGGAGCTCTCAGGCGGCGCTGCGGCACGCCGCTGCAGAGGGGGCGTCGTCGTCTGACGCGTCGGATGCATCGTCGGCACGCACGGCAAACGTCTGCGTGACGGCGATGCCGTTTTTGATCGCGGTCATCTCGGCAAGAATCGCCACGGCGATTTCGGCGGGCGTGCGCGCGCCGAGGTGCATGCCGACGGGGCCATGCAGCCGCTCGATTTCCGTCGTGCTCAGATCGAACAGCGAGAGCCGCTCGCGACGCCGTGCATTGTTCACACGCGACCCGATCGCACCGATGTAGAACGCTGGCGACTTGAGCGCTTCGAGCAGTGCCATGTCGTCGAGCTTCGGATCGTGCGTGAGCGTGAGCACGGCGCTGTGGGAATCGAGTTGCAGACGGACGATGAGATCGTCCGGCATCTCGCGCGAAAGTTCGGTGCCCTCGACCTGCCATTCGTCCGCATACTCGCTGCGCGGGTCGCAGACGATCACGTGATAGTCGAGCGCGCACGCCATGCTCGCCACATATTTCGAGAGCTGTCCCGCACCGATCACCACCAGACGATGGCGCGGCCCATGCGACGTGATCAGACGCTCGCCGTCGAATTCGACGGACGGCGTGTGATGTCCCGGCGCCATGCGGACTGCGCCGGTTTTCATGTCCAGTTCGCGCACGACCAGCCGGAATTTACCGATGCTGTCGAGCAGTTCGGGAATGCGCGACGTCTCACGCACGGGTTCGAGCACCAGTTGCAGCGTGCCGCCGCAGGGGAGCCCGAAGCGATGCGCTTCTTCTGCGGTCACGCCATAGCTGGTGATTTGGGGACGGTCCTGTGGCCAGTCGCCGTCGCGAATACGCGCGACGAGATCGTCTTCGACGCAGCCGCCGGACACGGAGCCGACGAGATGACCGTCTTCACGGATCGCAAGCATCGAGCCCACGGGACGCGGGGCGGAGCCCCAGGTGCGCACAACGGTGCCCAGCGTGACGAAAAAGCCTGCGCGGGTCCACTGTACGGCGGACTTCAGCACTTCCAGATCGACACTGTCCATAGCACTCTTCCTTCGCCAATACGCGAGCGGCCGACCGCTGGCCAGGGGACATTGGCTGCGATGGCTCCGATTTTGCGCCGCTCGATGTGATGCGGCGAAGTATATCGCGCCTTGGCTCGCGCTGTATTTCAGCCGATACTCCGGTCGGACGGGGTTCCGGCGGCGGCCGGCGTGCGGCGGGTCGGCATCGCCACCCCTCGGACGCAATGCCGCAGCCGTGATCTGACGAGCGGTAACTCGTGTCACAATAGTTTGATGTTCGAGACAACGCCGCAATGCCGCAATATCCGTACGTCGCCATGTTGCGATGCTGCCATGCCACCTGAAGGACCGACGTCCATCGGGCGCAGACGCTAAGGAGAGGGGCAATGGAACTACAGAACAGTCGGCAGTTACCCGTCGCGCGCGATGTCGCGTGGATTGCGCTGAACGACCCGGGCGTGTTGCAGGGATGCATTCCCGGATGCGAGTCGATCGAGCGCGTGGACGACACGACGTGGACCATCGCGATCGCGGCGACGCTTGGCCCCGTGGGCGGACGCTGGACCGGGCGCATCAAGCTGACCGATGTGATCGTGCCGACCTCGTACACACTGCGTTTCGACGGGATCGGTTCGTCGGCTGGCCACACACGCGGTCAGGCCACCGTCACGCTGCAACCGCAAGGACCGATGACCACATTATTGACTTACGACCTGAAAGCGCAGTTCGGCGGCGAGTACGCCAAGCTCGATACGCCACAGGTCGATGGCGCGGCCGCCGCGCTCGCCAACGAATTCTTCCGACGCCTGACGGCCGCTATCGCGCCGCACCACAAGCTGAACGATCCCATCGCCGCCGACGGCGAAGTGGCTGCCGCGCTGGCGACCGACGCCGCGATGCGTGACATGCCTGCGACTCGGGGCAAGCTCTCGCGCTGGTGGCCATGGGTCGTGGCGTTGCTGATCCTGATCTTTATCGTGATGTGGGGCAACCATGCCAGCTGAGCGCCGTCCGGGCAAATCCGCGCCGCCCGCTTCACTGTCACCGCAGGAAGACGCGCAGCGTGACTCGCTCGCGCGCGAGTTGCTGGCGACAGCCGAAGCGCTCGAAGCGGCTGGCAAGGAACCGGTGTCGCCGGGTGTGGCGGGGTACGACGTGCGCGTGCGCATACGTGACGGCGAAACGCCGGTGTTCGGCCCGGGGCGTCTCACGCTGCTGCGCGCCATCGATGCAACGGGGTCGATCTCGGCGGCGGCGCGTCGCATGAACATGTCGTACCGTCGCGCGTGGCTGCTCGTCGAAGCGATGAACCACGAGTTTCGCGAGCCGCTCGTCACACGTCACATCGGCGGTGTATCGGGCGGTGGCGCACAGTTGACACCATTCGCGCAGAACCTCGTCGCGCATTACGACACCCTCATCAAGGAAATTCGCTCGCTGCTCGACGCCCACGTACCAACCTTCGACGCGTATCTCAAAGACGGTCAGGCCGTCGATCCGGACGACGAGTGAACTGCCGCGCGCGGCAAGACCGCAACACCGTTTAGCGCCCGGTATTCCCACTCGCGCCGTTCATCACGAAAAAGTTAATTCTTCGTGAGGACTTCGTCACCGGCACGCGGCGACACTGACTCCATCGAATAACACTTCTGCGATGGAGACCGCGATGACCACGATGACGAAGTCCGTGCCCCCTGTGGCACAGCCTCCGGTGCGTCCCGCTACGGTTCAGCCGTGGTGGCTGCGCGTGACGCACTGGCTCAACGTGCTGGCCGTCGTCGTGATGGTCATGAGCGGCTGGCGCATCTACAACGCGTCGCCGATTTTCCCCTTCCGTTTCCCGAACGAGATCACGCTCGGCGGCTGGCTCGGCGGCGCATTGCAGTGGCACTTCGCCGCCATGTGGTTGCTGGTCGCCAACGGTCTGATTTATCTGACGACGAACGCTGCAAGCGGCCGCTTCTCGCGTCGCTTCTTCCCGCTGACGCCGCGTGGTGTGCTGCGCGATCTCTTCGCGGCACTGCGCGGTCGTCTGACGCACGAGGATCCCCGTCACTACAACCAGGTGCAACGCGCCGCTTATTTGTTCGCGGTGCTGGATCTGGTGTTGCTCGTCGCATCGGGACTTGCCGTCTGGAAGCCCGTGCAACTCGGTTGGCTGTGCACGCTGTTCGGCGGCTTTCAGGGCGCGCGTCTCGTTCACTTCATTGCGATGGCTGGCCTCGTGGGCTTCGTCGTCGTCCACGTGGCGATGGTGGCGTTGGTGCCCCGCACGCTGCGCACCATGATTACCGGACGCTGAACGGGGCTGTCCCCATTCAGCGCACGCCGACACCAAGGAAGCCTCGCCATGACGCCCGAACGCAAGTCCTCGATCCTGACGTCCGACGCCCCGGTCGTGCGCGACGGCGAGGCGATTCTTCACGAAGCCCGTGCGCTGATGACACGTCGCGTGTCCGAGCCGTCGCGCCGCGCGTTTCTCACACGGACGTTGTCGCTCGGCGGCGTGGCGTTGCTGTCCGGCTGTTCGCTCGACGACAACGCCAGTGTGGAGTCGGCGCTGACCAGGATCTCACGCTGGAACGATCGCGTGCAGGCCGCGCTGTTCCGAAAGAGCGTGCTGGCCCCGACGTTCCCGGCCTCGGCCATCACGCGTCCGTTTCCGTTCAACGCGTTCTACTCGATGGACGAAGCGCCCGTGGTGGACGAAGCCGAGTACCGGCTGGAGTTGTCCGGCCTGATCGCCGACAAAGCGCCGTGGCGGCTCGACGCCCTGCGTGACTTCGCTGCCCCGCGCGCTGCCGAACAGATTACGCGTCACGTGTGCGTGGAAGGGTGGAGCGCCATCGGACGCTGGGGCGGCGTGACGTTCGCAGACTTCCTGCGTCGCATCGGCGCGGACACCTCGGCGAAGTACGTCGGCTTCAAGTGTGCAGACGATTACTACACGAGCATCGACATGCCGACGGCGCTGCATCCGCAGACGCTGCTGGCGCTCACCTACGACGGCCAGACGCTGCCCCGGGAGTACGGCTTCCCCATGAAGCTACGCATCCCGACCAAGCTCGGCTACAAGAATCCCAAGCATATCCGCGCGATCTACGTGACGAACACGTACTCGGGCGGGTATTGGGAGGACCAGGGATACAACTGGTTCGGCGGCAGTTGATGCGATGGCCGGGGGCTCGATTCGCTTCCCGGCTGCGTACCGCTGCACGACTTACGGGACGGACAGGAAACGTCTCACTGGAAATTTCTCATTCTTGGAGCAAACGCAATGAAGACACGATATCTGGCAGTGATGGCAATGGGTCTGGCACTTGGCACGGGTGCCGCATTTGCACAGGACGCCATGGGCAAGGGCGATGCGATGGGCAAAGGCGATGCCATGGCCAAGCACGACGCCATGAGCAAGGGCGATGCCATGAAGAAGGGCGACGCGATGGGCAAGCACGACGCGATGAAGAAGGGCGACGCCATGGGCAAGAGCGACGCGATGGGCAAGGGCGACGCCATGAAGAAGGGCGATGCGATGGGCAAGGGCGACGCGATGAGCAAGTAATCGCTTCCCATAGCGAAAATAGTGACAAGGCGTCGCAGCGGGTTCCGTTGCGACGCCTTGTCCTTTATCGAAAGGCGCAAACGCGCCGCCAGCGCCACGTTAGCGTGTCAGCGCCACCGATTTGATGAGCAGGTACACCTCACGTCCCGGCGCGAGTTGCAGTTGATCCGCAGAGAAGCGTGTGATGCGCGCGCGAAGCACGGTATTTGCGGCGTCGCCGGAGAGTGTGGCGCCGACCTCGACCGAGTCGCCAAGGTCGCGAAGCGTTGAGACGCGTGCGCGAAGCACGTTAAGTACGCTTGTGTCGACAGGGACGGACGTCGCGACGGCCACATCGCGTTCGCGTACGAGAATGCGGCAGCCGTCTCCCGCTTCGCCACCCGCGCGGGGTACACGCAACCGGATCGTGTCGCTGCCGTTCACGGCGAGCTCCGTCAGACCGTATTGCGCGTCGTGCGCGACGATGCGCGTCTCCAGCACAATGCCCGGTGATTCGGCGATGCCGTCGAGAGCGTCGCGATGCAGATTGAGGACATCGGCCGGTGCGCCCTGCGAGATCGTGCGTCCTTCCTTGAACAGCACCACCTGATCGGCCAGTCGCATGACTTCGTCGAGCGAGTGCGTGACGTACAGCACGGGTAGCTTCAGTTCGTGACGAATGCGGTTCAGGTAGTCGAGGACCTCCAGACGCCTTGCATGGTCGAGCGAGGCCAGCGGCTCGTCCATGAGGAGCATGCGCGGGCACGACAGCAGCGCCCGGCCGATGCCCACACGCTGCTTTTCGCCGCCCGAGAGCGCGCCCGGACGACGGTCGAGCAAGTGACCGAGGTTCAGCACATCAACGACATGTTCGAGGGCGATTGCACCGCTACCTGCCGCAGCGACATCGCGACGTCGCAACCAGCGTCCGAAGAGCAGGTTCTGGCGTACGGTGAAGTGCGGCATCAAGCGTGCATCCTGGAACACGTAGCCGATGCGACGACGCCAGGTCGGCAGTGCGATACCGGCGGCGCTGTCGAAGAGCACGTCAGCGCCCACGACGATGCGTCCGGCGTCGGGTTTGAGCAGACCGGAGACGGCGTTGACCACCGTGCTCTTGCCACTGCCGGACGGGCCGAACAGGGCTGTTACGCCCATGCCTGCGGCGAACTCGGCGTCGAGTACGAAGCTGCCGAAGCGGTGTTGGAGACGAACTTCAACCGTCATGACCCATCGCCTTGCGGTTGCCGAAGCGAATCAGCACTTCGGAGAAGATGAGCGTGGCGACGGCCAGTACGACCGAAATCGCGCACATGCGCCAGACCATCGCGTCGCCATCGGGGACTTGCGTGGCCGTGTATATCGCCAGCGGCAGCGTCTGCGTCTGTCCGGGAATGTTCGAGACGAAGGTGATCGTCGCGCCGAACTCACCCAGGGCACGCGCAAAGGCCAGCACGAAGCCGTGCAGCACGCCAGTCGCGGTGAGCGGCAGCGTCACGGTGAGAAAGGTGAGCCAGGGGCCCGCACCGAGCGTCTGAGCGGCCTGCTCAAGCTTCGTGTCGGACGATTCCAGCGCTTGCCGGATCGCGCGCACGAGCAGCGGAAAGCCCATCACACCCGCCGCGAGTGCTGCGCCCGTCCAGCGAAAAGCGAAGGTGAAGTTGAACCACTCGCGCAGCAGCTTGCCGATGGCGCCTTGCGCACCGAACAGGACGAGCAGCGCGAAGCCCACGACCACCGGCGGCAGTACGAGCGGTAAATGCAGGATGGCATCGAGCAGCGCCTTGCCGGGGAAGTGCCGACGGGCGAGCAGCCAGGCGGCCGCGTAGGCGAAGGGCAGGCTGCAAAGCGTGCCCCACAAACCTACGCGCAGGCTAAGTTCGACGATGCCCCATTCTTCCGGGGTGAGGCCCATGTCGAATTACGGACGGCTGAAACCGAAACGCTGGAACGTGGCCTGAGCCGTCGGCGTTTGCAGGAATTTGAAGAACGGATCGGCGTCGGCGCGGTTGGCCTGCTTCGTCACGGCCACCGGGTAGACGATCGGTGCATGGCTGTCGGCCGGGAACGTCCCGGCGATGCGCACGCGCTTCTCGGCGTTGGCGTCCGTCTTGTAGACGATGCCGTACGGCGCTTCGCCACGGGCGACCAGCAGCAGCGCGTTGCGCACGTTGTCGGCGGCGGCCACCTTGCCCTGCACCTTCGACCAGATGCCGAGTTTCTCGAGCGCAGCCTTGCCATAGAGGCCAGCCGGTACGTGAGCGGGGTCCCCCATTGCAAGCTTGCCGTTGCCCAGCTTCGCGTCGAGATCCGTGCCCGACTTGAGGTCGACGTCACCCGAGGTCGTGGCGGGCGCGATCAGCACCAGTTCGTTGCCGAGCAGGTTGGTGCGGGTCTTCGTGTCGATCAGGTCGTGCTTTTGCGCGTAGTCCATCCAGTCCTGGTCGGCCGAGATGAAGACGTCGGCGGGCGCGCCTTTCTCGATCTGACGGGCGAGCGTCGAGCTTGCACCGTACACGAGCACCGGCTTCTTGCCCGTTTCCTTGGTGTAGGCGGCCGACAGGTCGTCGAGGGCATCCTTCATGCTGGCGGCAGCGAACACTTGCTGGGCTGCGGCGTGGCCAGCAAACAACAGGCTGGCGCCGACGGCGGCAACGCCGAGGGCGCGGCGCAGCATCGTGCCGGGGGTATTCGAGGCTTGGGACGTGTGGCTAACAGTGACAGTGGTTGCGACAGCTTTCACGAAAGTGGTCTCCAGCGTGTGGTGGCAAGGCGGACTCGGCGGGCGCGGAATTCGCCGCGCAGCCTTGAGTCGGCTCATGGATACGGTCGGGCAGCGAGGCCGGACCTTCGGCTGCGCGGGGTGCGCAACGCGTTGTGTAGGATTATATATAACGGTGCGGCGCTGTACAGCGATATGCCTCATCACGGCATTCGAATGGCGCAGGGCGCGGCAATGCCGCGTCGCGAAACGGAGAATTCGGGACAATGTGCACGTTCGCCGGACATGGCGAAAGCGAGGATCGGGCGCGACGTCTGCTAATTAATATATGTAGTAAATCGCGAAGGGCCGCGAGCGGGCCCCTTAGTCACATCTCAGACGGCTGCCGTCTGCCCGCCCGGGCGCAACATCGCCGGACTGGTGCGCAGCATGTCGAAGAAGCCGTCGACGACGGCGTCGCACTCGGCACCAAGATCGTAGTCCGGCAGGAAGAGCCAGTCCGACATCATGCCGACGACCAGTGCGTGCAGCATGATCGCCGCCCGCCGTGTGTCGAGCGCCGCAGGCAACTGACCGCGCTCGATGGCGCGTTCCATGTCACGCGTAATGCGCTGCTTGCCGTCCGCGCAGGCTTCGCGCTGACGCTCCAGCACCGAGAGCATCTCGTTCGTGTATTCACACTTGTGGAACAGAATGTCCAGCACGCGGCGGCGGCGCTCGTTGCGGGCGGTTTCCTTGAGCACCAGCTTACAAATCTCGTGCATGCGCTGCATCGGGTCGCCGTCTTCCGGCTCGGTACATTCCTCGTCGATCATGCGCTCCATCGGCAGACGGATGCGATCCGTCATGGCGTTGAAGAGGTCGATCTTGTTCTTGAAGTGCCAGTAAATGGCGCCGCGCGTGAGGCCGGCGGCTTCGGCGATGTCGGCCAGCGACGTGCGCGACACGCCTTTCTGCGCGAACACCGTCTCGGCGGTGTCTAGCAACAGATTGCGGGTCTCGATCGCTTCTTCTTTCGTTCTGCGGGCCATCGTCGTGTCACAGGGGCAGCGGAAATTTGTGAAATGTCATGTAAACCGCGCCGCACTATGGTGCGACGCAATGTGATTTACATACATTCATGAATGTATCTATAATAGCAGCCGCTTGCTCTATTGCACAGGGACCATTTAAGCTGCCTCCTCTAAGGGATAACTCCCTGACCGGAGAGAGCGAATTGATGAAGCCGCGCCGCCTGATTGGGGGTTAGGTGCGTGCGTCAAGGTCGCCTGATGTCCCGGAGCCTGTTCGACGATCTCACACGAGTGCCAGCGTGCGCGGCCTGTGCCGCGCCCGGGGACGTCTTGTTGGCCCGCCCGTCCCATCCGGCGGGCCTGTCTCCGATGGCCCGCTCAACCGGGCCTTTTGGTATTTGCCGCCCGCCTTTGTGCGACGGGATTGCGGACCGGCCTTCGCCGTCGCAATCGTCGCAACGTTATTCGTCATTTTGTTTGACCGCATTCCATTTATCGGGGGCGTATATGCACGTCAAGAGAAGTTCACTGGGGATGGTCACTGCCGTCGCACTCGCGGTATTGACCCTGGCCGCGTGCGGCAAGAAGCCGCAGCAGCCGCAGGCCATGGTGCCGGAAGTCGGCGTCGTGACACTGCAACCCCAGAGCGTCACGCTGACGACCGACCTGCCAGGCCGTACCGCGCCCTACCGCGTCGCCGACGTGCGTGCGCGCGTCGACGGGATCGTGCTCAAGCGCGATTTCACCGAAGGCGGTGACGTCAAGGCTGGCCAGCGTCTGTACAAGATCGATCCGGCAACGTATCAGGCCGCTTACGAGAATGCCAAGGCAACGCTCGCAAAGGCTGTGGCGAATCAGGCGTCGACCAAGCTGTTGGCCGATCGCTACAAGCAACTGGTCGCCGTCGAAGCCGTGTCGAAGCAGGACTACGACAATGCGGTCGCCGCTGCACTGCAAGCCGACGCCGATGTGCAAGCCGGTAAGGCTGCCGTCGATACGGCGAAGATCAACCTCGGCTACACCGACGTGCCGGCTCCGATCTCGGGCCGCACCGGTCTGTCGCAAGTGACCGAAGGCGCTTACGTGCAGTCCGGCGCCGCTACGCTCATGACGACCGTGCAGCAGATCGATCCGATGTACGTGGACGTGACGCAATCGGCCGCCGACGGCCTGCGTCTGCGTCGCGCGCTGGCCGACGGCAAGCTGCAAAGCGCCGGCAAGAACGCTGCCAAGGTCGAACTGACGCTGGAAGACGGCACGAAGTACCCGCTCGAAGGCAAGCTCCAGTTCTCGGACATCACCGTCGACCAGACGACCGGCTCGGTGACCGTGCGTGCCATCTTCCCGAACCCGAACCGCGAGTTGCTGCCCGGCATGTTCGTACACGCCAAGCTCCAGGAAGGCGTGAAGGACGGCGGTCTGCTGGTGCCGCAACAAGGCGTGACGCGCGACCAGAAGGGTCAGCCGACGGCACTCATCGTGAACAAGGAAGGCAAGATCGAACTGCGTCAGCTCGTGACCGACCGTGCGATCGGCGACAAGTGGCTGGTGAGCTCGGGTCTTGCCGCAGGCGATCAGGTGATCGTGTCGGGTCTTCAGAAGGCGCGCCCCGGTTCGCCTGCGAAGGCCGTGCCGGCACAGTTGCCGGGTGCTCAGGCGCAACAGCCGGCAGGTGCGAGCGCACCGGCCGCTGCCAGCGCTTCGGGTGCCTCGCAGGCCGACGCCGCCTCGAGCGCCAAAGCCCAATAACGCGGAGCCTTATTCATGGCAAAGTTTTTTATCGATCGCCCGATTTTTGCTTGGGTGATCGCCATTGTCATCATGCTGGCCGGTGCGCTTTCGATTCTGAAGCTGCCGGTCTCGCAGTACCCGCCGATCGCACCGCCGTCCGTGCAGATCACCGCGACCTATCCGGGCGCTTCGGCGCAGACCGTGCAGGATACGGTCACGCAGGTGATCGAGCAGCAGATGAACGGTATCGATCACCTTGAGTACATGTCGTCGACGTCCGACGGCTCGGGTACCGCCCAGATCACGCTGACGTTCGCTCAGGGCACGAACCCGGACATCGCCCAGGTGCAGGTGCAGAACAAACTGCAACTCGCCACGCCGCTGCTGCCGCAGCAGGTGCAACAGCAGGGTATCAAGGTGGCGAAAGCGACCAAGAACTTCCTGCTGGTGATCGGCGCGTATTCCGATGACGGCAATATGACCGACATCGACCTGGCGAACTACATTGCAGCCAACGTGCAGGATCCGATCAGCCGTGTGAACGGTGTGGGTCAGGTCCAGCTGTTCGGTTCGCAGTACGCCATGCGCGTGTGGGTCGATCCGCAGAAGCTCAACGGCTACAACCTGACGGTCATCGACGTCTCGAACGCCATTCAATCGCAGAACGTGCAGATCTCGGCCGGTGAGCTGGGTGGCGCGCCTGCGGTGAAGGGCCAGCAGCTCAATGCGACCGTGACGGCGCAAAGCCGTCTGCAAACGCCGGAGCAGTTCCGCAAGATTCTGCTCAAGGTCAATAAGGACGGCTCGCAAGTGCGTCTGGGTGACGTGGCGCGCATCGAGCTGGGCGGCGAGTCGTATCAGGTCGTGGCACGTTACAACGGCAAGCCGGCCGCCGGTCTGGCGATTACGCTGGCCACCGGTGCGAACGCGCTGCAGACGGCCACCGCCGTCAAGCAGGCGGTCACCGAACTCGAACCGTACTTCCCGCAGGGCATGAAGGTCGACTATCCGTACGACACCACGCCGTTCGTGAAGATCTCGATCGAGGAAGTGATCAAGACCCTCATCGAAGGTATCGTGCTCGTGTTCCTCGTGATGTATCTGTTCCTGCAGAACCTGCGGGCAACGATCATCCCGACGATCGCGGTGCCGGTGGTGCTGCTCGGTACGTTCGGCATCATGGGTGCGGCGGGCTTCTCCATCAACACGCTATCGATGTTCGGCCTTGTGCTCGCCATCGGTCTGCTCGTCGACGATGCCATTGTGGTGGTCGAAAACGTCGAGCGGGTGATGGCGGAAGAAGGGCTGAGTCCAAAAGAAGCGACGAAGAAAGCGATGGATCAGATCGTCGGTGCGCTGGTGGGTGTGGCGCTCGTGCTCTCGGCCGTGTTCGTGCCGATGGCATTCTTCGGCGGCTCGACCGGTGCTATCTATCGTCAGTTCTCGCTGACCATCGTGGCGGCCATGGCGTTGTCGGTGCTTGTGGCTATCGTGCTCACGCCGGCCATGTGCGCAACGATCCTCAAGCCGATCAAGAAGGGTGAGGTTCACGAGAAGCGCGGCTTCTTCGGCTGGTTCAACCGCAAGTTCGACAGCGGTTCGAAGGCCTATCAGGGTCAGGTGGAGCGCTTGCTCAAGCGCACCACGCCGCTCTTGATCGTCTACGTGGTGATCGTGGCGGTCGTCGGCTTCCTGTTCGTGCGTATGCCGACGGCGTTCTTGCCGGACGAAGACCAGGGTTACTTCTTCAACCTTGTGCAATTGCCGCCGGGTGCGACGCAGGAGCGTACGCTCGACGTCATGAAGCAGGTCGAGAAGCATTACCTCGAGAAGGAAAAGGACTCGGTTCGTTCGATCTTCACGGTGACGGGCTTCGGCTTTAACGGCCGTGGTCAGAACGTGGGTCTGGCGTTCACGATGATGAAGCCGTGGGAGGACCGTCAGGCATCCGACCTCAAGGTGCAGGCCGTGATTGCGCGTTCCTACCAGGCGTTCGCCAGCGTGAAGGACGCCATGATCTTCGCGATCAACCCGCCGTCGGTGCCGGAACTCGGTAACGCGGGCGGTATCGACTTCGAGTTGCAGGATCGTGCAGGTCTGGGTCACGACGCCCTGATGGCCGCCCGTAATCAGTTGCTGGGCATGGCGGCGAAGAACCCGAATCTGGCGAACATGCGCCCGAACGGTCTGGACGACACGCCGCAGTACAAGGTCGACGTCGACGAAGAAAAGGCCGCTGCACTGGGTCTGTCGATTGCCGACGTGTACCAGACGTTGTCGGCATCGTGGGGCTCGTCGTACGTGAACGACTTCATCGACCGCGGTCGTGTGAAGAAGGTGTACGTGATGGCGGAACCGAAGGACCGGATGCTGCCGCAGGACATCAACAAGCTCTTCGTGCGTAACAGCAGCGGGACGATGGTGCCGTTCTCGGCCTTCGCCACGGGCAAGTGGACGTACGGTTCGCCACGTCTGGAACGCTACAACGGTGTGCCTGCCGTGGAAATTCAGGGTATGCCGGCACCGGGCAAGTCGTCGGGCGACGCGATGAAGGCGGTGGAAGAAATCGCGAAGCAACTCCCGCCGGGTATCGGTCTGGAGTGGACGGGGCTGTCGTTCGAAGAGCGTATTTCGGGCTCGCAGGCACCGGCGCTGTATGCGATCTCCATCCTGATCGTGTTCTTGTGCCTGGCTGCCTTGTACGAAAGCTGGTCGATCCCGTTCTCGGTGATTCTGGTGGTGCCGCTGGGCGTGTTGGGTGCACTGCTGGCCGCCACGTTGCGCGGGTTGTCCAACGACGTGTACTTCCAGGTGGGTCTGCTCACTACCGTGGGTCTGTCGGCGAAGAACGCAATTCTGATCGTGGAATTCGCCAAGGATCTGCAAGAGCAGGGCCGCACGCTGATGGAAGCGACGATGGAAGCCGTGCGACTGCGTCTGCGACCGATTCTGATGACGTCGATGGCGTTCATTCTCGGTGTGCTGCCGCTGGCGATCTCCAACGGGGCCGGTTCGGCTTCGCAGCACGCCATCGGTACGGGCGTGATCGGCGGTATGCTCGCCGCGACGTTCCTCGCGATCTACTACGTGCCGGTCTTCTTCGTGTTGGTGCGTAAGCGCTTCGCCCATGAGGATCTGGACACGGTGGAACATCCGGAAGCGCGTCATGAGAACCCGGACGCAACCAACGGTCCCGCCAAGGAAGGAAACTGACCTATGAAGCACAAAGCATTGCCGATGGCCTTGGCGGCAGCGTTCCTGGCAGGCTGTACCCTCGCGCCGCACTATGAGCGGCCCGAGGCACCGGTCGCCACGTCGTTCCCCACGGGCCCGGCTTACAAGACGCCCGGCGCGGCGAACCAGAACGGCGCCGCCGACAGCAATGTCGTGGCTGCCGATCTGGGATGGCGAGATTTCTTCGCCGATCCGCGTCTGCAAAAGCTGATCGAGATCGCGTTGGAGAACAACCGCGATTTGCGTGTCTCGATGCTCAACGTCGAAGCCGCACGTGCGCAGTACCAGATCCAGCGCTCGGCGCTGCTGCCCTCGGTGGGGGCGGCAGGTCAGGCGTCGGTTCAGCGCTCGCCGGCGGATCTGTCGTCGTCGGGTCGCGCGGGTATCAGCCGCAGCTATCAGGTCGGCGTGGGTTTCACGTCATACGAACTCGATCTGTTCGGTCGCATCCAGAGCCTGAAGGATCAGGCGTTGGAATCGTACCTGGCGAGCGAGGACACGGCCAAGGCGGCGCATATCACGCTCGTCTCGGAAGTGGCGACGGCATACCTCACGTGGCTGGCCGATCAGGAGCTGCTCAAGCTCACGTCGGACACGCTCAAGAGCCAGCAATCGTCGTATAACCTGACCAAGCGCAGTTTCGACGTGGGCACGGCCTCCGGGCTGGACCTGCGTCAGGCGCAAACGCCGGTCGATACGGCGCGTGCGAACTTCGCGCAGTACACGCGTCAGGTGGCGCAGGACGAAAACGCGCTGGCGCTGCTTATCGGCCAGCCGTTGCCGGCCGATTTGCCGCCGGCACGTCCGCTCGACGGGCAGGGCCTGCTGGCCGATCTGCCTGCCGGGCTGCCGTCGGACTTGCTGCTGCGTCGCCCCGACGTGACGGCTGCCGAGCACACGCTCAAGGGCGCCAACGCGAACATCGGTGCAGCACGTGCGGCGTTCTTCCCGTCGATTTCGTTGACGGCGAATGCTGGTACGGCGAGTGCATCGCTGAGCAATCTGTTCAAGGGCGGGCAGGGCGCATGGTCGTTCGCACCGACCATCACGCTGCCGATTTTCGCGGGTGGGCAGAACATCGCCAACCTCGATCTGGCCAAGGTGCAGAAGCGCATCGAGATCGCCAACTACGAGAAGGCGATTCAGACGGCGTTCCGCGAAGTGTCGGACGGCCTGGCTGCACGTGGTACGTTGGACGATCAGATTGCGGCGCAGGAATCGCTCGTGAAGGCGAGCGACGAGAGCTACAAACTCTCGGACCTGCGCTACCGCAATGGCGTCGACAGCTATCTGAACGCATTGGTCGCGCAACGCTCGCTGTACTCGTCGCAGCAAACGCTGATCGCGACGCGTCTGGCGCGCTGGACCAACCTCGTCACGCTGTACAAGGCGATGGGCGGCGGTTGGGAAGAACGCTCGGCACCTGCGAACGCAGGCACGGCGTCGGCAGCCTCTGCGTCGTGATGTAAGGTTCGATGATCGAGAAAAAGCGCCCGGCCATGCCGGGCGTTTTTCTTTGAGGCGTCCGGTCCGTCGCGATCGTTTCGTAACAATCGACTCAGTTCCCGAGAGGTTTAGACGCGGGGTTCTACGCTGGCCCCTACCTTGCGTAGGCCATCGTCGCTATCCTTGTTCGCGTTGTATTCGCAACATCCCGAGCGTCGACGCATGTGCCGCATTTGATCCGGCGGATTTTGCCCGGTCGTCGCGCGGGTCACTTATACGCTGACTGTTTTTCCAGGGAGAGACACCATGAGCGATCTTCAAGCCCGCTTCGACGAGGCGGTAGCCCAATCCAAGACGCTGCCCGAACGCCCCGACAATCTGACGCTGCTGCGTATTTATGCGCTGTTCAAGCAAGGTACGGAAGGCGACGTTTCCGGCTCCCGCCCCGGTGCGATGGACTTCGTCGCCCGCGCTAAATTCGACGCCTGGGAAATGCTCAAGGGCAAGTCGAAGGAAGAAGTGCAGACGGCCTACGTCGAACTCATCGATTCCCTCAAGGCGTGATGACGATGCATGGCGCGTTGGCAGTGTGCGATGTGCCATAGGCGAGCATCGATGAGAAGAAAGACGGCGACCTCGGTCGCCGTTTTTTTTGCGCGGCGGATGTGACGTGTTTGAAGAGTGAGGTGGCGCATAACGGGGTGGGTTTTGCGGTGCTGTCCGATTGGTTGGGAGCGGGCGATGCGCGACGATGAACACGTCGTCAACTCGCCATCAACGAGCCAAGGAGCCACGCCATGCAACAGGATCGTCATCACATGCTGCAACGTATCGGGCATCACACGTCACGCGTTGTACGAGGCAATCGTGTGCGTGCATCGTCCCCACCCACACCACTCACACCACCGACGCCACCGACACGCCCGAGACCGCATTCGCCGCACGTGTGTTGTCGCCGCGCGATGCGAGGGGCGGCGCTGCTCGACGTCTTGTTCACGATGACCGCGCTCGTCGCCGGTGCGCAGGGCTTCGCACACTGGCAAGCGGCGGGCGGCGTGTCGTCGGCCTCAGGGGTTGTTGCGCACAACGTGGTCACAACCGCATTGCCGTCGCCTTCGATGCACGCCCTCATGGCTGTCGACCGTTTGCCATGACGACATCGCCAATGACTTGTCGTCTACCGTCGGGCAAGCGCCGCATACACGGCTTTACCCTGCTCGAATGGGTGATCGCCATGCCGCTGGGGCTGCTGATCGTGATGGCTGCGACCGCGATCTATCTCGCGGGCATTCGATTGTGGCGCGTGCAGGCGGAGCGATACGAGGTGAACGAGCGTGCTGCCTTCGCGCTGAATCAACTCACGCGTGCTGTCGGCATGGCCGGATATCGAAATTGGGATCCTTTGGAAGGCCCGATCCTCAACGCAGATCGATCTGTTCAACCCGGGCTAGGCGATTGGCCTTCACTGCGAGCCAGTGCGGAATGCGCCAGCACGGTCGACACTTGCCCGAAGCGTGGCTGGCAGGGCAGCACGATGCTGGAGGTGCAGTACCACGGTGCGGGCTTCGGAGACGAAAACGGCAATGGCAACGGCGCGGTACAGAACTGCGGCGGGGCCAGCGTCAGAGCGCGAAGCGATGGTGACGACCGTAACGTCAGTGCCTTCTACGTCGATAAAGGCGAAGACGGTGTCCCCTCGCTGTTCTGTCGGTACGGCGACCGGGGATACAAGATCACGACGCTGCGTCCTGCGCAGGTGCTGGTCATCGGTGTCGAGGCGATGTATATCCGGCTGGGCGTGCGTGCGGGGGGAGCCGGTCCATTGCGTTGGATGACACCGGTGAAGAACGCGCGACGCAAGCCTCCAAGCGCGCCGGCTGGGTCCGGTGGCTGGGAGAACGTGAGTGCTGTGGCATTTTCGCTAGTGTTGAGGGGGGCGCCGCGACGTGGGGGAAAACAGCGCGCGGGTCGGACCGTCGAAGTCTTCGATGCGGCGTCCGGTGGTCGTGAGTACAAGTGGCTGACCAATGCCGGAGACGTCCATTTGCATGTGTTCACGGTGGTGGCCTACCGGCGCAACGATGGCGGTATTCGCGAGGAGGCGAAATGGTTGGTGTCTTCATCGTGATGTGGCTCGCCGCCCTGATGGCGCTGGCGGTCTCAGGCATGCAACACCGTGAACTGGCAACCCGCTTCATCGCGTACACGAACGACAGGGTGTTCGCTTTCGGCGCAGCGCACGATGCACTCAGGGCCGCACGCGAGCGATTGGTCGGCGGAGCGGACGCACCGGATATTGCCGCAGCGTACGAGTTCGACGAGGGCGCGCATGGTGTCATCGGTGCGCGTTATCGAGACGGAAGTCGCGAGCCCAATCAAATGGCGGGCTGGGTCGGGATCGGCTGGAACGATGTGCGCGTCGTCTCCGTGAGCAGTGCACGCTACTTCATCGAGCGAATCGCGTTCACCGAGTATTTGCCGGACGCGCGCGAGGCGAAGGCGGCAAGGGCGTCGCTCGTACGCCGCTACCGCGTGAGTGCGATGGGATGCGGCAAGTTGCCCGGAACGCGGGTCTTCCTGCAAGCGACTTATGAGGTTCGCGCGTCTCGCGGACGCGCGGCGGCGGGAGGTGCTGCACGGATCTCGTTCTCGTCGCGCAGGTTGAACTGGCGCGAAGTCGCGACCTGGCACGACAGCGCGATAACGACGCAGGTGCCCGGTGCCAGACGCGAGCATTGCGATGCGTGATTGGAGCGGTGCGTCACGACAGCTCGGTAGGCGCGACGGGTTCGATAGGCATGTCGCGCGCCCGATGCGCGGCGTCACGCTGATCGAATGCCTGGTGGCGATGGCGGTGTTTGCTATTGCGCTGTTTGCTGTTGCGCCGTCGATAGAGGCGGTGCGGCGTCGTGTGGCGGTGGAGACGACGGCGCGCGCATTTCTGGCGACGATGCAAGCGGCGCGAGCTGAAGCATTGGGACGGCATCGGCGTATCGCAATCGCGCCGCACGACGGTGTGAGTCTGAACAGCGGTTGGGTGACGTTTGTCGACGAGAACCGAAATCACCGGCTGGATGCGGGCGAGACGCTATTGGGGCGTCATGCGCCGTTGCCGCCAGGCGTGAGCATTGAGGCGAGGTGGGGTTTGTATTACACGCAAGGGCTGGCATTCGCCGAAAGTGGCTTCATCCGGACCGAGGCACGCAAGTGGCTGTCGGGCACGGTGCGCATCGCAGGGCATGATCGACGCATCTGCATCACCATCAACGCCTACGGCCGCGCACGTGTCGCAAAGCATTGCGAAGCGTAGGCGGCCGTATGGGTGAGGGGCGCGAATGCTGGCGTTACATCAACGGCGGGGAACCGCGATCGTTGTCTTTGGCAGATGCAGGTGAAGTTGCGGGATTCGTCGACGTCGCGGCGTCTGTCGAAGCGTCGGTTGGTGTCGACGATCCTTTCGTCGATTCCTGCCAGAGCTTGATGCCTTGCCAGGCGAGCACGCCGAGGCTGCCCCACTTGAGTCCGCGACGGGCGATGCGTCCGACCGGCGTGTGCGAGAGGCCCGTCAGCGCAATCGACGCCACCGAGCTGACGAGCGGATAGCGTTCGAGCAGACCGCCGAGCTTAAGGCCGGAGTTGGCGAGGCCACCGAGGCCGCCGAGTCCGGAGAAGCGGGCGAGACCACCGGGCAACAGGTAGCGAACCCAGCGGAAGTTGCGCAGGCGTTCGCGCGTCACACGCGACGCCTGGATCAGCTCGGCACGCTCGACGGCAATGCGCGTGAGTACGATTTCCTTGCGGATCGCGAGGAGTTCGTGACGGGAGCGTCGCGACTGACGCGGGCGACGCGGTCGTTGAGGATGGTTCTGTTCCAGCGGCACGGGCGGGTCTCCTTCAGTCCGGACGCAGGGCGTCGCGGTCCTTTTCGAACTCGGCCAGTGTGGCTTCGAACGGCATCGGGGCATCGCGCAGAATGTTGCGCGCACGCATGGCGCACCAGCTCGCGAGCAAGAGATACACGACGAAGATGCCGGTCATGGCCTGGAGGCGATAGGTGTCCCAGAAAATGACGATGACCAGCGCGGTCAGCGACACGAGGGCGAGAACACCGAAGAGCATTGCGGCAAGACCGAGAAACGCAACGCCCATCAGGCGTTCCTTCTCTTCGGTCAATTCGATGCCGATGAGTTCGATGCGCGACTGAAGGATCTCGAGCAACGCACCGGCGAGGCGCCGCAGCGAAGGCCGCGGCGGGGTCGTGCGATCATTGTCGGTCATGGGCTGGACGGGGCGGCCCACCCGACCCGTCGCACCGGTCAGGCAGGCTCCGCCTTTGGCAGAGTAGGCGAGAAAGTGACTTGTGCTGGTCGCGCTGACTGCGCGTATTCAGCGAGCTTACTTGCGGTTGAGCAGCAGGCCGATCACCACGCCGATACCGGCGGCGATGCCCACGGCTTGCCACGGATGATCGTGCACGTAGTCGTCAGTTGCGCGAGCGGCCATCTTGCTCTTCTCAACCACGACGACCTGAACGTCCGACGCCTTTTCCTTGGCTTGCTTGAGCAGCGTGAGGGCCTTGTCGCTCAGTTCGGAGGCGCGCTCGCCGGTCGTGTTGGCAGCTTGCTTGAGCAGGTCTTCGGCGTCGGCCAGTACGGATTTGATATCGGTCATGAACTTCTCCTTGTTGATATGCACTTGCGACATAGTCGTTACCCGTTTCTGGGAGGAAAATGCGGGGGGATGTGCGGCTGATATGGGGGTTATCGTACCGCTTTCAACGCGTCGTTGCCAGAAAACAACAGACGGGCTGCGGTATATTTCCAGAAATCATTTGGAACAAATTTTTTATTCGTTCTGACTAAGCTTAGCATCCTTTAGTCTTGTTCCCACTGA
This sequence comes from Pandoraea commovens, assembly GCF_024704525.1. Classification (NCBI taxonomy): domain Bacteria; kingdom Pseudomonadati; phylum Pseudomonadota; class Betaproteobacteria; order Burkholderiales; family Burkholderiaceae; genus Pandoraea; species Pandoraea commovens. The sequence continues at coordinate 4,365,677 of NZ_CP102780.1, read as the reverse complement.
GTGAAAGGTTCTCAAGGAGACTGTAAATGACATTGCGTTTGGGTGATATCGCTCCCGACTTCGAGCAGGATTCGTCGATCGGCACGATCAAGTTTCACGAATTCCTCGGCGATGGCTGGGGTGTCCTTTTCTCGCACCCGGCCGACTACACGCCGGTGTGCACGACCGAATTGGGTCTGACTGCAAAACTCAAGGGCGAGTTCGAAAAACGTAACGTGAAGGCCATCGCCTTGTCGGTGGACGATGCGGAGTCGCACAAGGGCTGGATCAGCGACATCAACGAAACGCAGAACACCACGGTCAATTTCCCGATCCTGGCAGACGGCGATCGTAAGGTTTCGCAGCTGTACGACATGATTCACCCGAACGCCAGCGAAACCGTGACGGTGCGCTCGCTGTTCGTGATCGATCCGAAAAAGAAGGTGCGCCTGATCATCACGTACCCGGCAAGCACGGGCCGCAACTTCGACGAGATTCTGCGCGTCATCGATTCGCTGCAACTGACCGACAATTACTCGGTCGCTACGCCGGGCAACTGGAAGGATGGCGAAGACGTGGTGATTGTGCCGTCGCTCAAGGACGAGGCCGTACTGAAGGAGAAATTCCCGAAGGGCTACAAGGCCGTGCGTCCGTATCTGCGCCTCACGCCGCAGCCGAACAAGTAATCGATAAGTAGTCGATAAGTAATCGATAAGTGATGGATGTGCGGTCGCATGACGATGCGCCGCACATGTCGCAGCAAGAAACGAAAAAGCCAGCTCGCATGAGCTGGCTTTTTTGTTGGGTACGCGCCGTCACTCGTTGGATTGACGGCCCGCGACATGCGGCTCGAGAAACGACGCGTACCTAACAACGTTGCAGAGAAGTAGGCGCGATTTCGCGCCCACTTCTCAAACTTCAGGGAATCAGAAGAACGCCTGAATACCCGTTTGTGCGCGACCCAGAATCAGGGCGTGGATGTCGTGCGTGCCTTCGTAGGTGTTGACCACTTCGAGGTTCACGAGATGGCGGGCGATGCCGAACTCGTCCGAGATACCGTTGCCGCCGAGCATGTCGCGGGCCAGACGCGCCACGTCGAGTGCCTTGCCGCACGAGTTGCGCTTCATGATCGAGGTGATCTCGACCGCCGCCGTGCCTTCGTCCTTCATGCGACCCAGACGCAGGCAGCCTTGCAGGCCCAGCGTGATTTCCGTCTGCATGTCGGCCAGCTTCTTCTGGATCAGCTGGTTGGCGGCGAGCGGGCGACCGAACTGCTGACGATCGAGCACATACTGACGTGCCATGTGCCAGCAGAACTCAGCGGCGCCCAGTGCGCCCCAGGCGATGCCGTAGCGGGCCGAGTTCAGGCACGTGAACGGCCCCTTCAGACCGGAGACGCCCGGCATCAGGTTCTCTTCCGGCACGAAGACCTGATCCATCACGATCTCGCCGGTGATGGACGCACGCAGGCCGACCTTGCCGTGAATCGCGGGGGCCGACAGACCCTTCCAGTCTTTTTCCAGAATGAAGCCGCGGATCTTCTCTTCGCCGCTCTCGTCGGCGAGCTTGCCCCAGACGACGAAGACATCGGCGATGGGCGAATTCGTGATCCACATCTTGCTGCCGCTCAGTTCATAACCACCGGCGACCTTCTTGGCGCGCGTGGTCATGCCCGCCGGGTCCGAACCGTGGTTCGGCTCGGTCAGACCGAAGCAGCCGATCCATTCGCCGCTGGCGAGCTTCGGCAGGTACTTCTGCTTCTGCGCTTCGCTGCCGAACTCATAGATCGGGACCATGACCAGCGACGACTGCACGGACATCATTGAGCGATAGCCCGAATCCACGCGCTCGACTTCGCGGGCGATCAGGCCGTAGGCCACATAGTTCAGACCGGGGCCGCCATATTGTTCGGGGATCGTCGGGCCGAGCAGACCGATCTCGCCCATCTCGCGAAAGATCGATGCGTCGGTGCGCTCGTGACGGAACGCTTCGAGCACACGCGGCGCGAGCTTGTCGTTCGCATACGCAGCGGCCGCGTCGCGAATCATGCGCTCGTCGGTGGTGAGCTGCGCGTCGAGCAACAGCGGATCTTCCCAGTGAAACTGTGCATTGCCTGCCATGACCCATCTCCTCCAATCAACTTGACGAAAGTTCCGCAATGCGGAACAATGTTATGAAATCGAAGTTAGTTTAACACTAAAATTTTTCGCCGGGCAACGGCCAGTGCATGCACTGGCCGAATCTGTTTGATCTTGTCCGATCCTGCTTGCCCGGTATGTTCAAAGTGACTGTGAAGTCGATGCGGAGTGCGCGATGGCTGTGATCAAAACGTCCCTGTCTGCCCTTACCGGTGCGCCGGCTCATGGTGTGTCGCCGTCGCACGACGAGCGCAAGTTCGTCACGGCGTTGGCACGAGGCCTCGAACTGCTGCGCGCCTTCGGGCCGGACGACATGCTGCTCGGCAACCGCGATTTCGCAGCGCGCACGGGCTTGCCGAAAGCGACGGTGAGCCGTCTGGCCTACACCCTCACCGAACTCGGCTACCTGCGTTACGACGTTGACCTGGGCAAATATGCACTGGACGCGGGCGTGCTGGCCCTCGGCTATGCCTTCCTGAACGGCACCGATATGCTGACGCTGGCGCGTCCTCATATGCGCGCGCTTGCCAAAGAAATGGGATGTTCGATCTCCCTCGGCTGTCGAGAGGGCGTGGACATGATGTATCTGGAGACGATTCGCAGCGACTCCGCGCATCTCACGCTGGGTCTGACGGCAGGCTCCCGCCTGTCGATGCTGACCAGTTCGATGGGGCGCGTCTACCTCGCGGCCATGACGCCGACCGAGCGCGAGACGATGCTCTCGGATCTGCACGATGCCTACGACGCCAATCCCGCCGCACTGCGCAATGTCGGCTGGGATGCCCTGCAATCGGGCGTCGACAAGGGGATCGAATCCTACAAGCGGGAAGGGCTCTGCTACTCGTTTCGCGAGTGGCATGAAGGCGTCAACGCCGTCGCCGTGCCACTTCGCGACATCCGGCAGAACCGTTGGCTCGCGATCAGTTGCAGCGGGCCGTCCTCCTCGATTCCGGATTCGGTGTTTCGGGATGAGATCGGACCCCGATTGAAACAGTTGGCCGCTCGGCTGAGTGGAAACGCTTAATCGGTCTGTGGTTAATCGGGTTGGGTGTCGCCCGCGGCGCTCCACTACCTTTTAAGTCGCACCGCGGGCGACACCCAACCCGATTCTTCACCGCTATCGATGCGACGACACCGAACGGTCGATCACCGCTCCGGGTTTCGGGAGGAGATCAAACCCCGATTGAAACAGTTGGCCGCTCGGCTGAGTGGAAACGCTTAATCGGTCTGTGGTTAATCGGCTTGGGTGTCGCCCGCGGCGCTCCACTACCTTTTAAGTCGCACCGCGGGCGACACCCAACCCGATTCTTCACCGCTATCGATGCGACGACACCGAACGGTCGATCACCGCTCCGGGTTTCGGGAGGAGATCAAACCCCGATTGAAACAATTGGCCGCTCGTCTGAGTGGAAACGCTTAATCGGTCTGTGGTTAATCGGGTTGGGTGTCGCCCGCGGCGCTCCACTACCTTTTAAGTCGCACCGCGGGCGACACCCAACCCGATTCTTCACCGCTATCGATGCGACGACACCGAACGGTCGATCACCGCACGGGGTTTTCGGACATCCGATGGCGGTGATTGTCCGGCCCCTGACGTAGCGACTTAAAAGGTTTTGGAGCGGAGTCAGGGGCCGGGCAAGCGCCGCTGCCCCGGGCATGTGACAAGGGTGCTAAGCGCATTCCAACGATCGGGTAAACGAACAAACGCCGCTGCCCGGGCATCGGGCAACGGCGCTCACTGAATCTAAGCGACCGGTTCCAACCAAAACTTCACAGCAACGTCCGCACGTGCCAAAGCTCGGGGAACAACACCACGTCGAGCATCTTGCGCAGATACGGCGCGCCATTGGTACCGCCGGTCCCTTGCTTGAAGCCGATGATGCGCTCAACCGTAGTCACATGACGGAAGCGCCACTGACGGAAAGCGTCCTCGAGATCGACCAGTTCTTCGGCCATCTCGTATAGCTCCCAGTGTTGCGACGGGTTGCGATACACCTCAAGCCACGCGGCTTCGACGGTCGTGTCGTGCGGCGTCGGCTTCGTCCAGTCACGCTCCAGACGCTCCGGTGCAATCGCAAAGCCGCGACGTGCGAGCAGACGCACCACTTCGTCATAAAACGACGGCGCGTTGAGCGCAGCTTCGACCTGCTGATACAGGTCCGGGCGATGCGAATGTGGCGCAAGCATCGCCGCATTCTTGTTGCCCAGCATGAACTCCAGAATGCGGTACTGATACGACTGGAAGCCCGACGAGCTACCCAGCGACGGACGCATCGACGAATACTCCGACGGCGTCATCGTCGCCAGCACGCTCCACGCCTGCACCAACTGCTCAAGAATGCGCGACACACGCGCCAGCATCTTGAACGCCGGTGGCAGTTCGTCGTTATGAACGGCTGTGCGCGCTGCCTGCAACTCGTACAGCGCGAGCTTCATCCACAGTTCACTCGTCTGATGCTGGATGATGAACAGCATCTCGTTGTGATCCGTCGAACGCGGATGCTGCGCATTCAGAATCGGATCGAGCGACAGGTAGTCGCCATAGCTCATGCTCTTCGAGAAATCGAGCTGCGCGTCGTGCCACTGCGTGGCGTTGGCAGACGTGCTGGCGGGCGTGGCGGACGTGGCGGACGCACCGCCAGTCGCTTCGCCTCCATGCCCGAACGGGCACCCGCCCTGAGCGGGCGAGGCGGATGAAGATGCGCTCGAGTCAGACGTCGGCGTCGTGGCCTTGGGGGACGGCTTGGTCATGCTGACAATTCCTCGCTCAGGTCACCGCGCCACGGCGGTGGAACTCGGGCTTGTCCCACGAACCGGTGCTCAGCACGTCGCGCAGAATCTCGACCGAATCCCACACGTCGGCAAAGCTCGTGTACAGCGGCGTCATGCCGAAACGCATGATGCGCGGCTCGCGGTAGTCGCCGATCACGCCGCGCGCAATCAGTGCCTGAATCACGGCGAAACCTTCCGGATGCTCGAAGCTCACCTGCGAACCACGCGACGCATGATCGCGCGGCGTCACCAGCGTCAGCGGGAATTCGGCGCAACGCTCTTCGACCAGCTTGATGAACAGGTCCGTCAGCGCGAGCGACTTGCGACGCAATGCGTCCATCGACGTCTGCGCAAAAATGTCCAGACCACATTGCACCAGCGACAGCGAGACGATTGGCTGCGTGCCGCACAGGTAACGGCCGATGCCGTCGTCCGGCGTGTACTCCGGCGTCATCGCGAACGGTGTGCGGTGGCCCCACCAGCCCGACAGCGGCTGCCAGAACGTGTCCTGATGCTTCTTGTTGACCCACACGAACGCAGGCGAACCCGGGCCGCCGTTCAGGTACTTGTACGTGCAACCCACCGCGTAATCGGCGTCAGCACCGTTCAGATCGACCGGCACCGCGCCCGCCGAGTGGCACAGATCCCACACCGCGAGCGCGCCGCTCGCATGAATCTCGGCCGTGCGCGCTTTCATGTCGTACATGGCGCCCGTGCGGTAGTTCACGTGCGTGAGCAGCACCACGGCGACGTCGTCGCCCAGCGCGCTTTGCAGTTCGTCCGGCGAGTCGATCAGACGCAGCGAGTAACCGTCGTCGAGCAGACGCGTCAGCCCCTGCACGATGTACAGATCCGTCGGGAAGTTGCTGCGCTCGGAGATCACGACGCGGCGCTTGGGCGAGCGCTGACGTTGTGCGTCGAGTGCGGCGGCCATCACCTTGAAGAGGTTGCTCGACGTGGTGTCCGTCACCACGACTTCGCCCTTGCCTGCACCGATGATCGGGGCAAGGTTGTCGCCGAGCGTGCGCGGCAGTGCGAACCAGTCGGCTTCGTTCCAGCTACGAATAAGGCCCACGCCCCATTCGCCGGTAATCACTTCCTGCGCACGCTTTGCCGACGCGATCGGACGCGCGCCCAGCGAGTTGCCGTCGAGATAGATCACATCCTTGGGCAGGTCGAATTGCGCGCGCAGCGGCGCAAGGGCATCGGCCGCGTCGAGGGCCAGACAATCGTTGCGAGAAGACGTCATGGTTTGCGTAGTTGAGTAATGAGTAAAAGCGTTGGATGAAAAAAGAAAACCGTGTGTGCCGCGATGCTCAGAGGGCGCGAAGCACTGCGCGCACCGGACTCGCATCGAGCCGCATGAACTTCAGCGGCAGCGCGATGAGTTCGTAATCGGCTGGCGCGATGGCGTCGAGCACCAGCCCTTCGAGGATCGCCATGCGATGCGCACGAATGCGGTGATGCGCGTCCATCGTCTTGCTCTGCTGCGGATCGAGCGAGGGCGTATCGATGCCCACGAGCTTCACGCCATGCGACGCCAGCAAATCGATCGTCTCCGGTGCGACGGCGCAAAACTCGCTGTCCCAGCGCGAGACGGGCGCTTGCGTGTAGGTGCGCAACAGCACGCGCGGCGGAACGTTGGCGAGGTGCGGCGCGACCATCTCTGGCGTGACGACCGGCGACGCCCCAATGCAATGGATCACGCGGCACGGCCCCAGATACGTCTGAAAGTCGACTTCGCCGATGCAAACGCCCGCGTCGTCGTAATGACGCGGCGCATCGGCATGCGCGCCAGTGTGCGGCGAGAGCGTGATGCGGCCCACGTTGACCGGGCAGCCGGGACCGATCTGCCAGACGGCTTCCTCGGTCAGCGGCGTGTCGCCGGGCCATACGGGCGTGTCTGCGGACAAGGGCGCGCTGATGTCCCACACACGGCGCTCGGTCGAGGTGGACACTTCTGCGGGGTTGGCCGCTGTATTCGGAGCTTCCGGAGCGTTCGAAACGTTCATACGCAAGCGCTTGATAAGGCGCGTTTTGTGGAGGAAGAAGTCCCAGATAGTGTAGGAAATTCTTCGCCGCAGGTGCTTGCGTATTCGAATGGCCGGGCAGGCTGAATTGAAATCAGGCAAACATTTATGCCGATTTCGTGGTGGATTATTTTAAGTTTTGCGAATTTGATCGAATTCGATGCGAGTTCGCCCAAATTCGTCGGCGGGGTAATACGGGGGGAGGAGGAGAGGGGCGGTGGACGGCGAAGGCGACTAGCGTCGATGTGTCATCTGGTGGATGAGCTCGCGCAGTGCCTCCTTGAGTTGTGCCGACTGCGTCTCGCCGAATCGCGCGAGCACGCTCGCCTCATGATGTCGCGCACCCGCCAGCAGCGGGGTGACGTGGGCGATGCCCGCGTCGGTGAGCGAGACCAGCGATTGCCGACGGTCAGTGGCGCTCTCGCCCCGAACGACGTCGCCCGACGCTTCGAGCCGATCGATGACCTTGGTGACGGTCGGCTGCTTGGCGAGCACGATGTCCGCCAGTTGATTGATGGTGCGCGCCTGCCCGTCGGACAGCGTGGCCAGCACACGCCACTCCAGCACGCCGAGATCGGCAGCGGCCACTTCTCGATGAAACTCGTCCGACACGAGCGCGCTCGCGCGGGCGAGCAGATACAGCAGATAGTCGTCGACGAACGGCGTGTCGGATGAGGTCGGGGTGGCTGGCCGCGCAGCGGACATGATGTGCCTCAGCCCAGCGACTGCGGCTTGTGGAAGCCACCGGCGTGGAAGATCAGGGGCATGCGCTCAGCAACATCCGTATGCACGCCGCAACGCTCCACTTCACCCACGAAGATGACGTGATCGCCTTCGTCGTAACGGCTGCGGTTGTGGCATTCGAACCAGGCGAGTGCGCCGTCCAGCACCGGCGTGCCCGACGCCGACAGCGTGTACGGCACGCCCGCGAACCGGTCGCCCTTCATCGTCGCGAAGCGCTTGCACAGATCGAGCTGGTCGGCAGCGAGCACGTTCACAGCGTAATGTGTGTTCTCACGGAACACGGGCATGCTGCCCGCACGCGTGGCAAGACTCCACAAGATGAGCGGCGGCGTGAGCGACACCGAATTGAACGAACTGGCGGTGATGCCGATGAGCGAGCCGTCGTCGGCCCGCGTGGTGATCACGGTGACACCGGTCGCAAATTGACCGAGCGCACTGCGAAAAGCTGCGCTGTCGAATTCAGGCGCCGAAGCGTGATTGGCGTTCACTTTCCCTGCACTCCCGTCCGGCTAATTTGATCGGGTTGATTTGTATGAATATTCATATACTATGGCACGAACAACAGATCGACAAGACGCGTGACGGCCAACGTTGCCCGGCAAGGGCGCAAGGGTCAGACGCTCAGGAGACGATATGCTGATCGAGCGAATCGAGCATAAGTGGATCGACGTATTTGCCGAGACCTTGCGGCGCTGCGACATACGACCCGGTGATGTGGTGGCGATTGTAGCTGAAACGCAATCCCGGCCTATCAATGTGGAATTGGCGCAGTTGGCCGTCGAGGCGCTTGGCGCAAGGCCGTTCCGGCTGGTGGTGCCCAGTGCGCGTGTCAGTGCACCCGTGCCGGTGCGCTCGACCGGAGCAAGCGACGCGCTGGGGCAACTGGCCCCCGTCGTGGCGGCCCTCAAGGCGGTGACGCTCGTCGTCGATTGCACCGTCGAAGGCCTGTTACATGCCCCCGAACTGCCCGAGATCCTGGGCGGCGGCGCGCGCGTGCTGATGGTGTCCAACGAACATCCCGAGATTCTGGAGCGCTGCGCCACAGACCCGGCGCTGGAGCCGAAAGTGCGCGCCGCGATCAAGCGTTTGCGCAGTGCAGCAGAAATGCATGTGACGTCCGCTGCCGGCACCGATTTGCGCATCGGACTTCGCGACGCGCGTGTGGGGGGCGTCTGGGGCTGGTGCGCCAAACCGGGGCAGGTCGCGCATTGGCCCGGGGGCCTCGCGCTGGCGTTTCCCGCCGCGCATAGCGTCAACGGCCAGCTCGTGCTCGCGCCGGGCGACATCAATCTCACCTTCAAACAATACTTGCGCGATCGCATCGCGCTCACCGTCGAGGACGACTATGTCGTGGCCATCGACGGAGAGGGTGTGGACGTTGATCTCATGCGCGATTACTTCGCCGCGTGGGGCGATCGCGAGGCGTATGCCGTGTCGCACGTCGGCTTCGGGCTGAACCCGCGCGCCCGCTGGGATGCACTCGCCTGCTACGACAAGCGCGACTGCAACGGCACGGAGCAGCGCGCCTTCGCAGGCAACTTCCTCTACTCGACGGGAGCCAACGAGGTGGCGGGCCGCCACACGCTGGGTCACTTCGATCTGCCGTTGCGTAAATGCACGATCGCCCTCGACGGCGACGTCGTTGTGCGTGACGGGCAACTGCAAGGCGAATTCGCATCATGACGTCGCACGCAAGGGCTGTGCCCGCCTACCGGGAGGCGGGCGACGGTCCACTCACGCTCGTCCTGCTGCATGGCATTGGCGGCAACCGTCACGTCTGGCCCGAGCAGTTCGACACGTTCGTCGCTGCCGGTTATCGGGTCGTGGCGTGGGACATGCCGGGTTACGGCGACAGCGCCATGCCCGCAGAACCAACGATGGCGGCGCTTGCCGATAGCCTTCGCGCGTTGCTCGATACATTGCATTCGACGTCGCCTGCATCGGAGGCGCCACGCTTTGTCCTCGTCGGACACAGCATGGGCGGCATGGTCGTGCAGGAATTGATGGCGCGCGGCGCACCCGCGACCCGCGACGTCGCTGGGCTCGTGCTGTGCGGCACGTCACCGGCTTTCGGCAAGCCTGACGGCGACTTCCAGCGCGAGTTCGTGCGTCAGCGCACTGCACCGCTCGACGCGGGTAAGACCCTGCGCGAGATGGCCGAAGCGATCGTGCCGGGCATGCTCGGCGAGCCCGATGACGCGACACGCGCGAGCGCACACGCACTGGCCGTCGACGCAATGGGCGCGCTCACACCGCCCGCCTATCGCGCCGCGTTGCAAGCACTCGTTGGCTTCGAGCAGCGCGCGGCACTTGCGCGTCTGAACGTGCCGGTGTTGCTGATCGCGGGCGAACACGACACCAATGCGCCGCCGAAAGTGATGGCGCGCATGGCCGAGTCGATTCCCGACGCCCACTACGTCTGCCTGCCCGGCGCAGGCCATCTCATGAATCTGACACACCCGGCTGCCTTCGACGCCGAGGTGCGCACCTTCCTCGCAACGCTCTAGAACAAACATCAGGAGACAACCGTGGCCTATCAGCCTCCCTCGATCGTCGGCGAGCACTTCCCGCTCACGGACAAGCAGCGGCGCCTGCTGGCGCTGGCAGAACAGGTCGGCCGTGAGTCGCTCGCCCCGCGCGCCGCGCGCTGGGACCGCGAAGCGTCGTTCCCGTTCGAGAACTACGACGACATGCGCGCCGCCGGTCTGCTGAAGTTGTGCATCCCGGAAGAAGACGGTGGGTTGGGCGCTGACTTCGCCACGTACATGATGGTGTCCGCCGAGCTGGGCCGCCATTGCGGCGCGACCGCGCTCACGTTCAACATGCATACGTGCTCGATGATGTGGACCGGCATTCTGTCGGACGATCTCGACATGACGCCCGAACAACGCGCTGAGCACGCGGGCTATCGCAAGCATCACTTCGAGCGCGTGATTCAGGACGGCGCGATCTACGCACAGCCGTTCTCCGAAGGCAGTGCGGCGGCCGCAGGCAAAGCGCCGTTCGGCACCACGGCGACGAAGGTCGACGGCGGCTGGATGATCAACGGTCGCAAGATCTTCGCATCGCTCTCCGGTGCGGCGAATTACTACGGCGTGCTGTGCACGGAAGACAAGCCCGAACTGTCGATGAAGGACACCTTCTACATCGCCGTGCCGGGCAACGCCCCGGGCGTGACCGTCACCGGCGACTGGGATCCGCTCGGCATGCGCGGCACCGTCTCGCGTACGCTGCTCTTCAAGGACGTGTTCGTCCCGGACGAACTGCAACTGATGCCGCGCGGCGTCTACTATCAGGCTGCGAGCCGCTGGCCGCATATGTTCATGACGCTTGCGCCGACCTATATGGGGATCGCGCAGGCCGCGTACGACTTCACCGTCAAATATCTGCGTGGCGAAGCCGAAGGCATGGGCGCGCCGGTCAAGCGTCGCATGTACCCGACCAAGCAGATCGCCGTCGCGCAGATGCACATCATGCTGGAGCAAACGCGCGCGCTGTTCCTGCGGGCTTTGCAGGACGGTCGAGCCGATCCGGGCAAGGAGGCCCGCCTGCGCGCGTATGCAGCGCAGTACACGATCATGGAGAATGCCAACGAGTTGTGCCGTCTCGCGATTCGCACGTGCGGCGGGCAGTCGATGCTCAAGACCTTGCCGCTCGAACGCATGTATCGCGATTCGCGTTGCGGCGCGCTGATGTTGCCGTGGACGGCCGAGCTGTGCCTCGATCGCATTGGCCGCGAAGCGTTGTACGAGCCGGGCGAGCGCGACGAGTAAGCCATCCCGGGGCGAGGCGATTGCGTCGCCCATTCGGAATGCAGTGGTTCAGCGAATCGGCGAGGTCGCCAGGTGGCGATTACCTCGCCGTCTCTCTTGTGACGGAGAAGAAGTTGACGCCTTTTGTAGAAGCGCTTGCCCGTCATGCGCGCGCCACGCCCAAACGGCTGGCGCTGCGCTGCGGTTTCGGTGACGAAGCTCTCACGACAGACTACGCCGCGCTGTGGCGACGCGTCGAGCGCGTCGGCGGCCATCTGCGCGAGACGTGGCGCATCGCCCCGGGCGACCGCGTTGCCTGTCTCGGTTTGAACGACGAATTGCAACTGGCGCTGCTGTTCGCCTGCGCGCGCGCCGGTGCCATCTTTCTGCCGTTGAACTTTCGGCTCGCCGTGCCTGAGCTGGCCGCCATCGTGCGTCATGCGGGCGTGCGCGTGCTGTGGTTCGACGCCGTCCATCGCGACGCAGCACGTCAGATTCGCGACCTGCTCGAACAGGACGCCATCACCGATCTGCCGCCGCCCGCCATCGCGCCCATCGACGGCCTGATTGCGGTACCGTCGGTCAAGCCGGTCGACTACCCGGACGTGTCGGCCGATGCGCCTGTGCTGCTCGCCTACACGTCGGGCACGACCGGCGAACCCAAGGGCGCATTGCACACGCAGGCCGGGCTGCTGGCCAATGCCGAAGCAAGCTGGTGGTCGCACGACATGCGTGCCGACGATCACATTCTTTCGACGCTGCCGATGTTTCACGTCGGCGGTCTGTGCATTCAGACGCTGCCCGCGCTGCTTTGCGGTGCAAGCGTCACCTTGCATCCGCGCTTCGATCCGGCGGCGTGGCTCGCCGACGTCGCACGGCATCGTCCGACGCTCTCGCTGATGGTGCCCGCCACCATGCGCGCCGTGCAGACGCACCCCGCGTGGGGCTCGAGCGATCTCTCGTCGTTGCGGGGTGTGATGGCGGGATCGAGCGTCGTGCCGATGTCCGCCATCGATGCCTTCCACGCGCGGGGTATTCCGCTCGGGCAGGTGTATGGCGCAACGGAGACGGGGCCGGTGTCCATCGCATTGCGCTTCGGCGAGGCGAAGGCGCACCCCGGTGCGGTGGGGCGTGCGTGTCCCGGCGTGGAAGTGCGTCTGGTCGACCCGGCGGGGCAGGACGTGTCACCCGGTGACGTCGGCGAAATTCTCGTGCGGGCACCGAACGTGATGCGCGAGTACTGGCGTGCGCCCGGTCACGTATCGTTCGCCGAAGGCTGGTTCCACTCCGGCGATCTGGCGCGCTTGCGCGTGGACGGTTGCTTCGAAGTCGTCGGCCGCAGCAAGGACATGATCATCTCGGGCGGCGAGAACATCTATCCCGCCGAAATCGAGAACGCGCTGGTCGATTGCCCGGGCGTGCTCGAAGCGTCGGTCGTCGGCGTGCCGGACGAACGCTGGGGCGAAGTGCCGGTCGCCGTGGTCGTGGCAACACCGCAAGCGGGTGCGACCCAGACCTCCGTACTCGACTTTCTCGGCACACGCATCGCGCGCTTCAAACTGCCGCGACGCGTCGTCATTTTTGAGAGCCTGCCCAAGAGCGCACTTGGGAAAGTGCAGAAACCGATTCTCATCGAGTGGCTATCGGATGCGCCGAATTCGCAAACGACTACCAAGAGTCGCTAATCAGAAGCTTTATTCAAATTTTGCTTAAAAGCGCCGGATGCCTTGTCACACAAAGGCTCCGGCGTTTTTTTACGATGAGCTTCCGCGATGCATAAGGGAAAGTCCCTATGCGTAATCTCCCAATTTGTTACCATCCGCTGAGAATCGCATTTTTTACTTTGGGAATTGCATCGCAAGATAGCGCCCATGTCGTCATCGGCGGCACAGCCTGCTGATTTTTTTGCTTTCTTTGGTTTTTGAAGACGATGGACACCACCGAAGCTCATTCGGTCTCCGAGCGCGTACTGCAAGTCCTTGTGACTGTGGCGCGTCATGGACGCCCGATCGCGGCACGCGAGATCGCCGCGCAAACGAGCCTGCCGCTCTCTACGGTTTACCGCCACCTCGTTCCGCTCAAGAAGTGGGGGCTGGTACAAGAGCACGCCCATGAGGCGCTCTACGAACCGGGTCCGGTCGGCGTGCAATTGGCGTGGGGTTTCGACCACAACTCGCATCTTGTGACTCAGGCACGTGAAGAGATCGACGCCCTCGTGCAGCGCACCGGGGAGACGGTCGGTCTGCTCGTCGCCGCCAACGGTCAGGTCGTCTGCCTCGACATGCATGAGAGCGAGCAATCGCTGCGTTGCTCGTTCGCGAAAGGCCGCGCGCACCCGCTGGTGCACGGCGCTTCGGCCAAGGCCTTGCTCTCCTTCCTGCCCCAGACCACCCGCGAGAATCTGATTGGCCGTCAACTGGCCGGCCAGCCGGTCGCGCAAGAGCGTCTTGCCGCGCAGATCGAAGAGATTCGCAAGCAACGGTATGCCGTGTCGGAGAGCGAAGTAGATTTCGGCGTCTGGGGTGTGTCGGCCCCGGTCTTTGCCGCGAAGGAACGTCTGGAGGGCACCATCACGCTGATGGCGCCGGCCGTACGTGTGGCGCAGCGCCACGAAGAGCTGATCCGCCTCACGGTGGCGGCAGCCGAGCGTATTTCGAATCGATTGCAGTACTTTTAACCGGTTTTTCCGAACCGAGACTACACGAAGGAGTACCAGATGAAATTGCGTCACATCCTGTTCACGATGGCGCTGGCCGTCACCTGCTCGAGCAAGGTCTTCGCTGCTGACGACGTGCTGCGTGTTGCCACCGACGCCACGTTCCCCCCGTTTGAATATGTGGAAAACGGCAAGCGCACCGGCTTCGACGTCGAAATGATCGAAGCGCTGGGCAAGGCCATGGGCAAGAAGGTCGAGTGGACGGATATCGACTTCAAGGGTCTGATCCCGGCCGTGCTGTCCAAGCGTGTCGACGTGGCGGCTTCGGCCATCTACATCACCGACGAACGCCTGAAGGCCGTGAACTTCACGCACCCGTACTACACCGGCGGTCTGGCCATCATGGTCAAGGCTGACAACACCAGCATCAAGGAACCGGCCGATCTGAACGGCAAGAAGGTCTCGGTGCAGGTCGGTACGAAGTCGGTGCAGTTCCTGACGGAAAACTACCCGAAGGTCTCGCGCGTGGAAGTCGAGAAGAACGACCAGATGTTCGAACTCGTGAAGATCGGCCGTGCCGACGCCGCTGTGACGGGCAAGCCGGCAGCGCTGCTGTACGCAAAGGCCAACCCGAGCGTCAAGGTGCTCGACAAGACTCTGACCGTCGAGCGTTATGGCTTCGCGCTGCGCAAGGACGACAAGGCGCTGACCGAAGAAATGAACAAGGCGCTGGAAAAGGTGCGTGCTGACGGCACCTACGCCGCGCTGGTGACGAAGTACTTCGGCAGCTCGAAGTAAGTCGCATCATTCGAGAGTTAGTCGCATCACGTATTACCTAAGCAATACCGGGCGGGCTGGCCGTCACCTGAGTTGGGGTGACGTCGCCCGCCCAAGTAATAAAGCAATAGCGCAGCAGAGCAACTGACGGAGTACGCATGGAACTCGATTTTTCGCCGGTGTGGGCAAACTGGACGGACCTGGCGCGTGGCGCGCTGGTGACCGTCGAAGTCACCGCCTGCGCCCTGGCCCTGGGCTGTGTCCTGGGTTTGCTGGTCGGCATGGGCCGACTCAATCCGGCCAACCGAATTCGCTACGGCATCTGTACCGCTTACGTCACGTTCATTCGTGGCACGCCGCTGCTGGTGCAGCTCTTCATCCTGTTCTTTGGTCTGCCTCAGTTCAATATTCTGCTGCCGGCGTTTGTGTGCGGCGTGCTGGGTCTGGGCATCTATAGCGGTGCTTACGTCTCGGAAATCGTGCGTGGCGCCATCCAGTCGATCGAGCGCGGTCAGATGGAAGCCGCCCGCTCGCTCGGCATGCCTTACGGTCAGGCCATGCGCTCGGTGATTCTGCCGCAGGCAGTGGTGCGCATGATCCCGCCGCTGGGCAACGAATTCATCGCACTGATCAAGAACTCCGCCCTTGTCTCGCTGCTCACGATTCATGACGTGATGCACGAAGGTCAGAAGATCATCAGCGTGTCGTATCGCTCGCTGGAAGTGTATCTGGCAATTGCCTTTGTTTATCTGATTCTGACCGGTGTCACGACGCTGTTGCTGCAGCGCGCCGAGAAGTCCCTGCGTGCCGGAGGTGCCGTGCAATGAGCGAAGTGAAGACAACCAACGGCGCCCCGATCCTCAAGATCGAAGGGCTGGGCAAGGCTTACGGCAGCCATCAGGTGCTCAAGGGCATCGACTTCGAAGTGCAGCCGCGTCAGGTCGTCGTGGTCATCGGCCCGAGCGGTTCGGGCAAGAGCACGTTCCTGCGTTGCTGCAACGGTTTGGAAACGGCCGAGCAGGGCACCATCGAGATCGTCGGCAAGAAGCTCGTCGATCACGGCAAGATGATGGGCGAGAACGCACTGAACCATCTGCGCACGGAAGTGGGCATGGTGTTCCAGTCGTTCAACCTGTTCCCGCATCTGACGGTGCTCGATAACGTGACGCTCGCACCGCGCAAGCTGCGCGGCATGAAGAGCGCCGACGCAGAAAAGCTCGCGCGTGAACTGCTCACCAAAGTGGGTCTCTCTGCGAAGGCGGACGTCTACCCGGGCACGCTGTCCGGTGGCCAGAAGCAGCGCGTGGCGATTGCCCGCGCGCTCGCCATGCAGCCGCAGGTCATGCTGTTCGACGAACCGACGTCGGCACTCGATCCGGAACTGGTCGGCGAAGTGCTGCAAGTCATGAAAGCGCTCGCGAACGACGGGATGACGATGCTCGTCGTCACGCACGAAATGGGCTTCGCCCGCGAAGTCGCCGACGTGGTGGTCGTGATGGATCAGGGCCGCATCATCGAAGCCGGCTCGCCGGAGCAGATTTTCACCGCGCCGCGCGAAGCGCGTACGCGTGAATTCCTGCAAGCGGTCATTTCGCGTTCGGCGTAAGACATTCGGTGGCACCGGCAGTACCGGTGCAAGTCGATGTCCCTCGACGCAAAGCGCAGAGTAATTCGGTAACGAGCAGGCAAGGCAGGAAAACGTATGACAATCGATCGAGCGGTCTGGCAAGGCCGTGTGGATACCGGCGAAACAGGCCACACACTGCGTTTGCATCAGGTGCTGCGCGACTACGATGCTTGCGAAGCATCGGAAGTGGCGGGCGGCGCAGTGGTGCTGGGTTTTTGCAGTGACGAAGGCGTGCGCCGTAATCATGGACGTCAGGGCGCAGTGGCCGGTCCGGACATGCTGCGCCGGGCACTGGCGAGCCTGCCCGTGCAGGGCACGCCGTCCGTGTTCGACGGCGGCAATATCGTGTGTGCCGACGAACGGCTCGAAGCGGCGCAAGCCGCGTTGGGCCACCGCGTCGCCGAAGTATTGGCGGCGGGCGCGCGTCCGGTGGTGCTGGGCGGCGGACACGAGATCGCTTACGGCACGTTCCTTGGCGTGGCGGAACACTACGGTGACCGTCTGCGCGACGAGCCGATTCTGATTCTCAACTTCGACGCCCACTTCGATCTGCGCGCACAGCCCACGGCCAGCTCCGGCACGCCGTTCTGGCAGATCTCGCAGTTGCTGGCGGGCCGTCAGGCGCCGTTCCACTATGCGTGTCTCGGTGTGAGCCGTTACAGCAACACCGACGCGCTGTTCGAGCGCGCCACCGCGTTGAACGTCGACTACTGGCTCGACTCGACGATGCTTGCGCACCGCCTGCCGGAAATGTGCGACCAGTTGGAGAAGAAGCTGGCGAAGGTGAGCCACGTCTATCTGACCATCGACATGGACGTGCTGCCCGGCGAGAAGGCCCCGGGCGTGTCGGCACCGGCAGCGCACGGTGTGGCGTTCGAAGTGGTGGAAGCGCTCATCGGCGTGGTGCGTCGTTCGGGCAAGCTGCGCGTGGCGGACATCGCCGAGTACAACCCGACGTACGACCGCGACGGCCTCACGGCACGTGTCGGTGCGCGTCTGCTGCACCCGCTGATCACACAGTTGCAGGGCTGAGCGACTGGGTTAAACGGGCAGTTGGGCGAACGGGCCAAGCGAGCGGGTTAAGTGCGGGCAAGCGAGCCGGGCAAGCGAACGAATGAGCGACGTAGGTGTGCTGCGCTACGCGCCGCGCAATGCCTAAGGTTATTTGCGCCGTTCGCGGGACTTCTGCGCGACAATAGGGCGGGCGATCGAGAGTTCGATCGCCCGCCCTATTTGTTTGGTGCACTGCGGCATGCCAGTCCGACGCAAGTGCGCGCAATCGCAGTCGACAAGCGAGGTCAAGATGACAGAGCAGACGAACTCCCCGAGCGATACCCGTACCGAAGTCGCCACGCTGGCCGGTGGCTGTTTCTGGTGTCTCGAAGCCTGCTATCAACAACTGGACGGCGTGAAGTCTGTCGTCTCGGGTTATGAAGGCGGCCATGTCGACAATCCCACGTACGAACAGGTGTGCGAAGGCGACACGGGCCACGCGGAAGTGGTGCAGGTGACCTACGACCCGGACGTCGTCACGTACGAAGAAATCCTGATCGTCTTCTTCCAGATCCACGACCCGACCACGCTCAACCGCCAGGGCAACGATGTCGGCACGCAATATCGCTCGGCGATCTTCTATCACAACGACGCACAGAAGACGGCGGCCGAACATCTCATTGCGGAGCTGATGGCGGAGATGACGTATCAGCATCCCATCGTCACCGAGGTTGTCGCGACGCAGACGTTCTGGCCCGCCGAGGCGTACCACCAGAACTACTTCCGCCAGCATCCCGACCAGGGCTACTGCGCCTACGTCGTTGCGCCGAAGCTCAAGAAATTCCGCGAGAAGTTCGCCCGCCGGTTGAAGTCGGCGGCGTAAGTCGCGAGACAACACGAAGTCGCTCACAGGATCGTGCAGTTGTAGAGCGGGTCGTGCTCACGCGACAGCGGATAAGGCGGATACGGAGGACGAGGCGGCGGACTACTGTTCGCTGCCTTACGACGCGCGCGCTGTGCGTCCGGCCCTGCCGAAAGCGGAATCCGGCCCCACGCACTGCCGCTACTGCTTCGTAAGGGCGGTGGTTCTTTGCCCTGCCGACATCGTTCGAGATGCCCGACGAAGGTGGTGATACGGTATTGCTGGTGCCGCGCATTTCTCAGACGTTGATCCAGTGGCACATCAGGCTTTGCCACGGCAGCCGCGATTGCCGCTGCCTCCGATTTGAAGGGGGCCTTGAGTTGTACGGATGACGGAAAGGCCGTGCGCCTCATGGCTTCAAGCGCTTGAAGGGCTTCATCCGCCTCAAACGAATTAACCCCCGCTGCGCCGTAATGGAAGTCGAGAATGCGTCGGTGGTCGCGCAGGACTTCCGCTGCGTGTGGGCTGTCGTTGTCGAGGTAGGACAGTTCACGCGCACCTGCCTCATGTAACGCGCTATCCGCCGGCGTATCGACGTCCGCAAGATCGGGTAGCTCGCTTCGCCCGATGGCCACGATCTGTGCGCCCACGTCATAACGTAGCGCTTCCAACGTGCCCGGCAGATATTGCGGCTCGTCACGGAGCAACGAGGGCAGTCCCAACGATTTCAACCTCGCTTCGAGCAACGCCGCGCCGCCCTCCGGATGCAGCGCCAGCGCGGTCGCAACCGAATGCCGAAGCTCCGCATTGCGCGCATAGCGTCGTGACGGACATCCCTCCTTGGGCGTGACTAACGCTGCGAGCACGTTGTGCATGTAGTCGTCCAAATGCACGCCCTGACACGGCGTTTCCGTCGGGATGGCCTGACTTTTCCTTGCCAACGACGCCGTGCGAATAGCGTGCCCTTCAGGAAGACGATTCCTGATGCTGGTGAACTGTGACGCCGGATGGGCGTTGCCGGGTGCCTCACCCGCCTGGATTTGCCAGTTCGACAATTGTGGCCAGTAACCCGGAAGCGGTTGTGACGGTGCGGGCATGAAGTCCTCTCTCAAAGTCTGTCGTTGCTGTCGTCACGCCATCGCCCCGGCGGGGCGCGGCGCTCGCGAGATCGTGCGAAGCATCAGAGAATGACGCAGGCGGGACCGGTTTGCATCGTGTCGAGCGGTGAGACGGGATACACGCGCAATCGGCTTGCCAGAATGGAACGGGAAGGGCGCTCGAGGCGTCGGCAACGCGTGAGGTGCGCAGTGAAATCCGAGAGATGTGTTTCGTCTTGCGCAGCGTTGATATAGCCCGTCGGAGGTAGCGCCGTGTGGCCTCGCATGCCCGCGGCCCGATAGTGGAAGTCGAGGATCGACGCATGGTCCTCTCTGACCAGCGGGGCGACGGGGTCACCTTTGCGAAGATGGGCCAACTCGCATTCGCCTGCAAAACGAAATGCTGCCGCCTTGCTGTAGGGGTCGGTCTGCGGGAGTTTGAATCGCCCAAGACGAATGGCGTTTGCCCCAACGTCATAACGCATCGCACCGAGCGTGCCGGGTAAATACTTCGGATCGTCGTCACGCAACAGCGAGGGGAACCCCAGCGCCTCAATTCGTTTAGCCACGCTCACCCCTTCGCCATCCGGGTGAAGTGCCAGCATTTCGGCAAGTTCTGCGCGAAGCGCAGCATTGCTCGCGAACGTTCGAGGCGCGCATTCGCCGCGGGGCGTGATGAACCCGGCGAGGGCATCCGCGAGGTATTTGTCGACCGGTGTCGGTTGGCATCCGAAAACGCGTCGAGTCGATTTGACGAATGCGTCGCCCTGATCCGCTGACGATTCCCTGTCGATGACCGGGGCAATGTCTCTGACCACCTGCGTTTCGATCGCGGTCGACGGGATGGCGGGGAAGTCGCCATTGGACGTGGCCGAAACAACGTTTCTGACCGCTTGTATCTCGATGGCGGTCGACGGGATGACGAACTCGGCGTTAGACGTGGCCGACGCAGCGTTTGCGCGGGCCTGCGCAAGCGAGGCCCCAAATGTGAGAAACGGCATGGTCAAAGCTCCCTGAGCGTGGATACATCGTGGAGGAAGATGTGACGGCACGAGGAGGAACCTCGTGACTTGTGCAAACGCCAACATTGCGTCGTGTCCGCCTGCGGACCCCTCAAGCGTCTACCGCATCTACCCGGCGACGCTTGCCGCGCCACCTGTCACCGAAGCAAACAGGATCAGACACGGTTCGCCCACGTCTGCCGCATGTCCATAGGCAGCGTCGAAGTGATCGAAGTAGAACGCTTCGGCCGGGCTGGGTACTTGCTGCGTGACGATGGCGAACTGGTGGTGATCGAAACGAATATCGAGATAGGTGAGGCTTGCGTAAAACCAGACGACATATCCGGCATACGGCAATGTCGCGGGAAGTTCCGGAAGTGCGGCCGTTGTCTGAGCCGCCTCCTGTGCGTCAGCCGATGTCTCGCCGCGTTGTGCGTTCAGCCAGCGTCGGTAATCTTCGCGCGCAGGGCGATGTTTCATGGGCGTATCTCCAGAAAAGTGACGACGACGCTTTCCGAAGCGTCGAGCGATGGTGCGGCCGTTGTTAAGGCGCGGTTTTGGCGAATGCGCCGGGAATTGACGCATTTGCTGCGGTGCGCGCCCGGTCAGGACACATCGATGATGCCCGCCAGCAGGTGGCGTGGGGTTGTGGGGCGTCCGAAAGGGGGATCGGACAACGCCCAGATTTGAAGGGGGGGCAGGGGGCAATGCGAGTCGTGAATCGGACTTTGGTTGAATTTATTGTTGATATTCGTTGAATTTATTTCGTCGTCAACTTTGCAACAGAAGAAGAGGCAGGGGATCGACGCAGAACAAGACATACCGGGGGCTTTCGGCCGGAAATGCGCGCCATGCATAACCGTTCATATATTCATTATTTTTCGCATAAAATGGCGGCTTCCCTCCATGAAGTCTTCAGGTAGTTTGCCGTGCGCCCCCTGCCTTTCCGCGATGCGTTGATGGCCATGATCGGCATTGCGCTCGTCAACATGCTGGTCGCCCTCGACCAGACCGTCGTCAGTACAGCACTTCCCTCCATCGTCGCCGAGCTCAAGGGTTTCGAATATTACGCCTGGATTGCGAGCATTTACTTGTTGGCTTCCGTCGTGACCGTGCCGGTATTTGGGCGGCTCGGCGATTACTTCGGTCGACGCAAGTTCGTCATCGCGTCAGTGCTGACGTTCACGTTCGCCTCGCTGCTTTGCGGCCTCGCCCCCAACATGCCGTTCCTCGTGTTCGCGCGCGGCCTGCAAGGCATTGGCGGCGGGATGATGGTCGGCACGGCGTTTGCGTCCGTTCCGGACCTCTTTCCGGACGCCCGTTCGCGCGTGCGCTGGCAGGTGGTGATCACTACGGCCTACGGCATCGGTACGGCGGCTGGCCCGTCGCTGGGCGGTCTGCTCTCCGAGCATTTCGGCTGGCGGTCCACCTTCTTCGTCAACCTGCCGGTGGGACTGGCGGCGCTCTACTTCGTATGGCGCTATCTGCCGAAATTCCCCCCAGCCCATAAGGGTGACGTTCGCGTCGACTGGCGTGGTGCGCTTTGGATCGCGGTGGTGCTGGGCGGCTTTCAGGTGTTTATCGAGAGCGTGCCCGAGCACGGCGCGTCACTCGTCAACCTCGCGCTGATCGCGGCTGTTGCTATCGGCTTTTGGGCGTTGCTGCGCACCGAACGGCGCGCGACGCATCCGATCGTGCCGCTCGACATGTTCAGGCACCCGCAGCTCGTGGTGCTGTTCACGCTTTCCGTACTGATCGGCTTTGTGATGTATTCGCTGATCTTCTTCGCGCCGCTGTTGTTGCAGGGTGGCTTCGGCCTCAGCCCGCAGGCCGCTGGGCTGATCGCGACGCCGATTGCGGCGTGCATTGCGCTGGGTAGCTTTATCAATACGCCGGTGGTCGTCCGTCTCGCTCGGCCGACGAACATGCTGGTCATCGGCTTTTGCCTGCTGGCGGTCGCTGCGGCGGGCGTGGGGCTGGCGCACAACACCACGCCGCACGGCCTGCTCGCGTTGGCGATGGCCTGCGCGGGCATCGGTATCGGTTTCATCCTGAACAACATGAACGTGTTCGGGCAGGAGATCGCCGGGCGCGAGCGCTTCGGCATCACGACCGCGCTGCTGCAATCGACGCGCATGGTCGGCGGCATGCTGGGCACGACCATCGTCGGTACGCTGGTCAATCACTGGTACGCGCGCGGTGTGGCGGGTGCCGTGACGAGCTACGACGGCACGCCCGCAGCCCACGCCGTGGCGCGCGCCCTCGATCCGCGCATCCTGATCGATCCGGCGTTGCGCGCGGATTTGCTGACGGACCTTCGTGCCATGGGCATCGACGGCCTGCCGCTGGTCGAAACGGCACGTCAGACGCTGGTGAACGCTGTGCACGCCGGTGTGCTGCTCACGGGCGTGGCCGCGATCGTGGCGGCCTTGCTGGTGCGCCGCATTCGTCAGATTCAGTTCCCCAAGCGGGTCGACCGTACGGTCGTCGTGGCACCGGAATAGCACCGGAATCATCCGAATATCGTTCGGCGCTGTCCGACCGGACATTGCCGAACGGCGGAAAGTGGCCGGAAATCACGCCGCAGGCCGGGCAAAAGCGGTCTCAAACTGCCGGGCCCGGCCCGACCTCGTTTACAATGCGCGGTGTTT
Organism: Pandoraea commovens; assembly: GCF_024704525.1. Lineage (NCBI taxonomy): Bacteria > Pseudomonadati > Pseudomonadota > Betaproteobacteria > Burkholderiales > Burkholderiaceae > Pandoraea > Pandoraea commovens. The sequence continues at coordinate 4,342,598 of NZ_CP102780.1, read as the reverse complement.
GCCGGGTGAGCCGGCATCACCGAATTTTGTGAACGAGGTTTCCATGATCATCAAGCCACGCGTGCGCGGCTTCATCTGCGTCACCACCCATCCCGTCGGCTGCGAAGCCAACGTCAAGCAACAGATCGAGTACGTGAAGGCGCAAGGCCCGATCGCGAACGGCCCGAAGAAGGTGCTCGTGATCGGCGCGTCGACCGGCTACGGTCTGGCCGCACGGATTACCGCCGCTTTCGGCAGCAACGCCGACACGCTGGGCGTGTTCTTCGAGCGCGCGGGCAGCGAGACCAAGCCGGCCACGCCGGGCTGGTACAACACCGCCGCCTTCGACAAGTTCGCCACCGAAAAGGGCCTCTACGCGAAGAGCATCAACGGCGACGCCTTCTCCAAGGAAATCAAGGCCAAGACCATCGAGACGATCAAGAACGATCTCGGTCAGGTCGATCTGGTCGTGTATAGCCTGGCCGCGCCGCGCCGCACGCATCCGGAAACGGGGCAGGTGTTCAACTCGGTGCTCAAGCCGGTCGGCAAGTCGGTGACGCTGCGCGGCATCGATACGGACAAGGAAGTCGTGAAGGAGTCGGTGTTCGAACCGGCCTCGCAGGAAGAAATCGAGAACACGGTCGCCGTCATGGGCGGCGAAGACTGGCAGATGTGGATGGACGCGCTGGCTGAGGCCGGTGTGCTCGCCCCGGGCGCCAAGACGACTGCCTTTACGTATCTCGGCGAGAAGATCACGCACGACATCTACTGGAACGGCTCCATTGGCGCGGCCAAGAAGGATCTGGACGAGAAGGTGCTGGGCATTCGTGCGAAGCTTGCCCCGAGCGGTGGCGATGCGCGTGTTGCCGTGCTCAAGGCACTCGTCACGCAAGCCAGCTCGGCGATCCCGATGATGCCGCTGTATCTGTCGCTGCTGTTCAAGGTCATGAAGGCCAAGGGCACGCACGAAGGTTGCATCGAACAGATCTACGGTCTGTACAAGGACAGCCTGTACAACGCTTCGCCGCTGCTCGACGACGAAGGGCGCGTGCGCACCGACCAGAAGGAACTGTCGCCGGAAGTGCAGGGCGAAGTCTCGGCGCTGTGGGATAAGGTGACGAACGAGAATCTGTACGAACTGACGGACTTCGTGGGTTACAAGCACGAGTTCCTGCGTCTGTTCGGCTTCGAGATCGAAGGTGTGGACTACGACGCCGACGTGAATCCGGACGTCGCGATTCCGCACCTCGTCGCGTAAGCGCTTCAAGCACTTCAAGCACTTCGCGTTCGAATGACGATGGCCTGAGCCCGGCGTAACTGCCGGGTCAGGCCATTGTTGTTTCCGGCGTCTGCGACAACTCGGAAATGCGCTCGGCCAGCGCCTTGCACGACAACGGCGACGAGCCTTCGGCCTTGTTGTTGACAATGACGTAGACGGGGTGCCCGGCCATTGCATAGTGCGTGGCCAATGCGGCGAGCACGTCGCGCGTGGTCGGATCGGGATCGACGATTTTGTCGAACGGCGCGTACTTCGCTTTCGCCTGCTCGTACTTGTGGCCGCTGTTCAGATTCCAGCGCACGACAAGCGGCCCTGCACCCATCTCGTCAAGCAATGCCAGTGCAGCGGCCTGACGCTCCACATGCGGCATGCGCGCGTGCAGACCGATGCAGTAACGCACACCCAGTTGCCCCAGCGTGCGCATGAGACGCGGCGTCAGCAGTGCGCCGTCGCGAATCTCCAGTGCGTAGCACGGGCCGGGCGCCGTCGTTCCGTCGGGCAGCGCCTCGCCTTGCGGTAACGGCGGGAGGGCGGAGAAAAACGTCTCGAGGCGTTGAATCAACGTTGGGATGTCGCGAAGAAGCTCCGTCGGCAGCGGCGACACCTGAAACACCAGCACACCGGCCTTCGGACCCAGCCCCGCGAGACACGGTGCTACGAACTGTTCGGCGGCGATGCGCGCGTCGAGAAAACACGGATTCGCGCTGAGACCTTCGCCTTTTTCCCCTCGTACAACGGCATCTGTCACGACACTCGGCGCTTTGACCAGAAACCGAAAATCCTTCGGAACCTGCTCGGCGTACTTCTGGTACTCGACGATCGACATCGGCTTGTAGAACGACCGGTCGATGCCGACGCAACGCAGCACGGGATGGCTGGCGTAGGCGGTGAGTCCCTGACGCGAGAGTTTGGTGTCGCTGTAATCGTCGTCCCAGACGATGCCTTTCCAGCCCGGGAACGACCACGACGAAGTGCCAAGACGGATATTGCCGGGCAGTTGTTCGCCCAGCGTTTGCACTTCAGGGGGGAGGTTGGCCGCGCCGACGGCGTTACGAGACGGACGCCGCCCGCCCTCGGACGACCCCGCAGAGGCGCGGGCTGCGGGCGAGGTGGAAGCGGCAGACTTGCCGTCGACCTGCCCGGCACGTCCGCCTGGCGGCGGGTCGTCAGGCGGCGTGCCGAACAGATCGATCTGACTCATTGTTTGTTGCGATTCTCGTACATGTAACGGCGTGACCACGGAAGCTGCTTCGCCGATTGTCCTGCCTTGCGGCACACGACCTGATAGATCGAGACGTGATCGTGCTCGAACGCATAGGCGCATCCCGCAAGATACACGCGCCAGACACGGAAGCGTTCTTCCCCAGCCAGCTCGCGCAGACGCGGCGCGTTCGCTTCGAAGCGCTCCGACCACAGCGTAAGCGTTTGGGCGTAGTGACGGCGCAGACTTTCCACGTCGCTCGCCTCCAGTCCGCCGCGCTGCATCGACTCCAGCGCCAGGCTGATGTGCGGCAGCTCGCCGTTCGGGAACACGTACTTGTCGATGAACTCGCCGCCGCCCATCGCCGTCTCGCCGCTATCGGGATCCGTCGACGTGATGCCGTGGTTCATGGCGACGCCATCGTCCTTAAGCAGGGAAGCCATCTTCGCGAAGTAGTCCTTCAGATTCTTGCGCCCGACGTGCTCGAACATGCCCACGCTCGTGATCCGGTCGAACTGACCTTCCACGTCGCGGTAATCCTGAATGCGGATCTCGATCTTGTCTTCCAGACCGAGCTTTTTGACGCGCTCTGTCGCCAGTGCGAACTGATTTTCCGAGAGCGTCACGCCGAGACACTTCGCTCCGAACTTCTGTGCGGCGCGAATTACCAGTGCGCCCCAGCCACAGCCGATGTCGAGCAGTGTCTGGCCGGGTTGGAGTCCGATCTTCGTGAGGATGTGATCGATCTTCTTCTCTTGCGCCGTGTCGAGGTCTTCGTCGCCATTTTCGAAATAGGCACACGAATAGACCATGTTCTTGTCCAGCCAGAGCTGGTAGAACTCGTTCGACACGTCGTAGTGGAACTCGATCGAGCGCTTGTCGGACTTCTTGGTGTGATTGAAGTGACGCACGGCACGCTCAAGCGGACCGATGGTCGTCAGACTGCTGCCCGCGAGCGCGTAGCTCATGTCGATGACGTCGGCCAGTCGGCCTTCGACATCGATCTCACCCTTCACATACGCCTCGCCGAGATTGTCGAGGCTTGGACTCAGTAGACGCGTCATGGCCGCAGGGCCATTGATGCGCAACGTTACGCTGGGGTTGTCGAAGGCACCAAAATCGTAATGCTGACCGTTCCAAAGCGCGAGGCGTATGGGCAGGTTCGAAGAGGTCTTGACGCCGCTGACCCAGTTTTCGAGTTTTTTCTCCCACAACATGGATGTGCTCCAAGTGTCACCAAAAAAACTTTCATCCGTACCGTCGGCACGGTGACGTCTCCTCGTCAAACGGGCGGGCAGGCGTACCGCGTCGGCGTAGCCGACACAACAACGTTCAGGGGGACAGGCGCGCGACGCGCCACGCTCCATCGGCAAGCCGGAAAAATTTGATGCGATCGTGCAGGCGCGATTCGCGGCCCTGCCAGAACTCGATGGTTTCCGGCACGAGCCGGTATCCACCCCAGTGCGGCGGGCGCGGCGGGGCGTCGCCGAACTGGCGCCGGAACTCCGCTTCGCGTTGCTCGATGATGGTTCGGTCGGCGACTTCGGCGCTTTGCACCGAGGCCCAGGCGCCCAGGCGGGAACCCACCGGGCGCGAGTGGTAATAAGCGTCGCTTTCTTCTGCGCTCACTTTCTCGACGCGTCCCTCGATACGCACCTGACGCTCAAGCTCGATCCAGTGAAACAGCAGACAACCGTAAGGCGTAGCTGCCAGTTCCTGACCCTTGCGCGAATCGTAATTCGTGAAGAACGTGAACCCGCGTTCGTCGGCGCCCTTGATCAGCACGATCCGTGCATCGGGGCGGCCATCCGGCGTGACGGTGGCGAGCGTCATGGCATTCGGCTCGGCCAGTTGGGCGGCGAGCGCTTGCTCAAACCAGAGTCGGAATTGGTCGAACGGGCTGGACGCGACGTCGGTCTCCGAAAGTGAGCCGAGGGCGTAGTTTTTGCGCAGGTCCGCGAGAGAAAGCGTCTGGGTCACGACGATCGTAATCGGTCTGGTGCGTTGGGGGTTGCGACACAGTATAGCGAAGAGTTAGGGAAATTGCGCACGTGGCGATTTGTCGCATCGCGCGCGCAACGATCCGCCGAATGCCCCGTGGAACGGGCATCTCGCGCTATGTGCTTGATATTTAATGAGTGAAGTATTTCCGTCCGGGGCCGCACCCTGTCCCGAAAATCACCCCGAAAGGCGGCGGCAAATCCATCACGTTGGCATGGGCATTGCTTCGCATTGTGTGTGCCGTTGGCCGTGCGACGCCCATGCAACGCGAATCGGTCAGGGCTTCTCGCTGAGGGTAGCGGCCGACGGTGACGACTGCGGGGCGCGCCCCCGGCCACCGGGCTTACCGCCGGAGGCGTTGCCCGATCCGGTGCCGGTGCCGGTGCCATTGGCGTCGGGCACCGATTTGACGTTGGCGGGGTTGCGGCTCGGCGGATGTTGCAGCTTGGCCAGCAGTTCGCCGCAAGGGCTGTCCTTGCCGGGGCCGAGTTCGAGCAACGGAATGAGCGCGGTGTACGGGGCGAGCACGCCCAGCGCAATCGCGCCGCCCGCGCGGGCCACCAGTGTCGGCACGTTCACTCCCACGTCCGGATGCTTGAAGGTGCCGCGCACATACAGCGGCGAGCGCAACGACAGCAGGCCGAAGTGCTTCGGCTCGGGCCGGATCGTCAGGTTGAAGTGTTCTCGCTTGAGGTCGACCTGACCCGTCACCCCAATGCTCGTATCGTCGGTGTCGATCACGAAGGTGCGGGCGTCCATCAGGCCGTCGCGCACGGCAAAGTCGGCGGCGGCGCAGCGCATTTCGATCTGCTTGTCGCCGAAGAGCTTCGTCAGCACGATGTTGCCGACGTTAAGCCCCATGTATTGCAGCAGCAGCTTGCTGACCGAGCCTCGGTCGATGAGCGTCTTGATCTCGCCGTTCGACGAACCCGCCAGCGCCGCAATCGAGTTGCCGGTGGCGGTCAGTGCCGCGTCGCCGTTCACTTCGCCGACACTCGTCTTCATCAGATCGACATCGGGCAGCAACTGCTTCATCTTCAGATGGCGCAGCGAGACCTGCGAATCCACCTTCATCGGTTCGGCCTGTCCGTTGAGGACGAGCGTCGATGTGATGCGCCCGCCTGCTACGCCGAATTCCAGCGGACGTAGCGAGAGCACGCCGTCGTCCAGCACGAGGTGCGTGACGAGGTTGTCGATCGGCAGGCTCTTGTCCTTGATGATCTTGCGGCCGGTGAATTGCACGTCCGCGTCGATGGCGCGCCAGCGGTCCGTCTTGAACGGATCGACCGGCAGCACCTTGTCGGACGGCGGTGCTTTCGGCTTGCCCGACAGGTCGCTGCCGCCCGACGGATTCTGTCCGCCGATGGCTGGCCCCAGATCGACCAGACGCAATTGATTCGACACGACCGCGCCTTGCAGAATGTTGCGCGGCTGGCGTTGACGGAACACGAGCGTGCCCGAGAGATCGCTCTGGCCGACCTTGCCCTGGAAGCGCTCGTAGCGCCAGACACCCGCCGTGTGCAGCAGGTGCCCGTTGGTCTCGTAGGACGGCGTCTCCGGCAGCAGCACGCCGGTGATCGGATACAGGTCGGCCATGGTCGGCCCGGCCAGACGTAGATGCATGTCGAGCGCCGAGAGGGTGGCCGGATTCGTGAACGTGCCCTTGGCAGCAATCTGCGTGCGGCCGATGCGCACGCTCGCGTCGAGCGGATAGGGCTCGCCCGAGTCTTCGAGCGAGAGGACGTCGCCACCTCGGGCCTTACCGGTGACAGCGACCTTGCGGAACGTGCCTTTCAGGGCGACGCCGATGCCGTACGGCGCCTGACCGTCGATGGTCGCGATGTTGGCCGTCAGATCGAGTTGTTGCGGCACGAGGTTGGCGCGTACTACGCCGTCTTCGAGGATCAGACGTCCGATGCGGAATTTCCATGGCGATGGCTGGCCGTCGCCCTTCGTGAAGGTCCAGTTATTGCGCCCGTCCGCCAACTGCTCGACGACGACCTTCGGCGCGGACAGCGCCACTTCGGGGAGGACGACGCGCTTGTCGAGCAGCGGCAGCCACTCCAGCGAGAACGTGAGTCGGCCGACGGAGACCATGTTCGGCTCCTGACTCCACGCAACGTTGCCTAACACGATATCATTCGCGATCAGGCGAGGCCGTGGTAGCCAGCGCCCCAAACCCGGGGCCTGCGCATTCGGGGCCAGCCAGTGCAGCGAGAGGTCGCCCCGGATGGCAAACGGGCGGCCCGTCGCGGTGCTCACCTCCCGGTTAATAAAGGGCCGGGCGTAGTTCCAGTCAAACCACGTGATGAACGCCGCGAATGCCAGCACGATGGCGACTATCGTGATCGCCAGCCATTTCAAGGACGTTACCCATCGCATCATGAACAGTACCCCGTCGATCGTTGTAGCTCCGGTGCCTGCCACGCCATCGGAGAAGGATTATGACGCGAACCGCCGTTTCGGCGGCCTCGCGCGCTTGTACGGTGACGACGGTCTCGCGCGTCTGCGTGAAGCCCACGTGGCCGTCATCGGTATCGGCGGCGTTGGCTCGTGGGTGGCCGAAGCGCTGGCGCGCAGCGCCGTGGGCCGACTCACGCTTATCGATCTCGATAACGTCGCCGAAAGCAATACCAATCGTCAGGTGCACGCACTCGACGGCAACTACGGCAAACCGAAAGTTGCCGCGATGGCCGAACGGATCATGGCCATCAATCCTGGTTGCCAGCTTACGCTCGTCGAGGACTTCGTCGAACTGGAAAATCTCGACGCCATGTTGGGCGGCGGCTTCGACTGGGTAGTCGACGCCATCGACAGCGTTCGGGTGAAGACGGCGCTCATCGCATGGTGCGTGGCGCATAAGCAGCGTCTGATCACCGTAGGCGGTGCGGGCGGTCAGATCGATCCGACACGGATTCGCATCGACGATCTCGCCCGCACGATCCAGGACCCGCTGCTTGCGAAAGTGCGTGCGCAATTACGCAAGCAACATGGATTTGTCCGTGGTCCGAAAGCCAAGTTCAACGTGCCGGCCGTGTACTCGGACGAGCCGTTGCAATATCCGGACGCCGTGTGCGCGCCGGGCGAAACACCCGATGCTGCTGCGGGACCGCAGGGCCTGAATTGCGCCGGTTTCGGTTCGAGCATGTGTGTCACAGCGACGTTTGGCATGGCAGCCGCAGCTCACGTTTTAAAGCTGGTGACGAAGGTCGGACGTTGAAATAGGCTCGGTGCGGGCACTCACGTGCCCGAGATTTTCCCAAGCCCCGCGCGTGGCGTCTGTAACCAAAAGTTACGAAACGGTGCCGGGCGATGGATGACCGCTGACTGGCTTGTAGGAAATACCTCTCGATCAGTCTCTCGATATCCAAAACAACAACGGCCGGAGAATCTCCGGCCGTTGTTGTTCGTAGCACGTTGTTTCGTTGTGCATAACGAATCAACGTGAATGCGGCACTGCCGCAATGAAAGCGTCTTAACGCAACTCGCGACGCAGCACCTTACCGACGGGCGTCTTCGGCAGTTCGGTTCGGAACTCGATGACGTGCGGCACCTTGTAGTTCGTCAGATGCTGACGGCAGAAGTCGATGATGGCCTTCTCCGACAGGTCCTGCGACTTCTTGACGATCACCGCCTTGACTGCTTCACCGGTCCGCTCGCTCGGCACCCCCACGACCGCCGATTCCAGCACGCCCGGGCACATCGCGAGCACGCTTTCGACTTCGTTCGGATAGACGTTGAAGCCCGACACGATGATCATGTCCTTCTTGCGATCGGTAATGCGCACGTAGCCTTGTTCGTCGATCGTGCCGATGTCGCCGGTGCGTAGCCAGCCGTCCGGCGTAATGGTCTTGGCCGTCTCGTCGGGGCGATGCCAGTAGCCCTTCATCACTTGCGGGCCGCGCACACAGATCTCGCCTTCCTGGCCGAAGCCCAGCGCTTCGTTCGCATCGTTGCGAATGCTGACTTCGGTCGATGAAATCGGCAGACCGATGGAACCGTTGAACTCGCTGCCGAGCGGGTTGATACACACGGCGGGCGATGTCTCCGTCAACCCGTACGCTTCGATCAGCGGGTGCCCGGTGACCTTCTGCCAACGTTCGGCCACCGCGCGCTGCACGGCCGCGCCACCGCCCAGTGCGCATTTGAGCGCGGTGAAGTCGAGCTGATCGAACCCCGGCGTGTTGAGCAAACCGTTGAAGAGCGTATTCACGCCCGTCATGAACGTGAACTTCCACTTGCCCAATTCCTTCACGAAGCCGGGCATGTCGCGCGGGTTGGTGATGAGCAGATTGAGTGCGCCGAGCTGGAGGAACACCAGGCAGTTCGCCGTCAGACAGAAGATGTGATACAGCGGCAACGCCGTGACGATGATCTCCTTGCCTTCTTCAAGACCCGAGCCGATCCACGCGCGTGCCTGCAACATGTTGGCGATCATGTTGTAGTGCGTGAGCATCGCGCCCTTGGCCACACCTGTCGTGCCGCCGGTGTACTGGAGGAAGGCGATGTCGTCGTGACCGAGCTGCGCTTCGTTCAACTTGGCGCGTGCGCCTTGTGCCATGGCGGTGCGAAAGGGCACGGCGTGCGGAATGTTCCACTCGGGCACCATCTTCTTCACGTGACGCACGACGTAGTTCACGATCCAGCGCTTAGGCGCGGGCACCATATCGCCGATGGCCGTGGTAATGACGTGCTTGACCGGCGTATTCGGCAACGCCTTTTGCAACGTGGCGGCGAAGTTCTCGATCACGAGGATCGCGCCGCAATCCGCGTCCTTCAATTGATGTTCAAGTTCACCCGCCGTATAGAGCGGGTTGACGTTCACGACGACCATGCCCGCGCGCAGGATGCCGAACACGGCGACCGGATACTGGAGCAGGTTCGGCGACATGATGGCCACGCGCGACCCGCGTTGCAATCCGGGCAGGCTTTGCAGATACGCGGCGAAATCGCGTGACTTGCGCTCGAGGTCGGCGAACGTCAGCGTGACACCGAGATTGGTGAACGACGGACGATTCGCGAACTTCTGGCAGCTTTGCAGGAACACATCGTTCAGCGAACGATACGTGTTGACGTCGATCTCGGCCGGTACGCCGGGCGGATAGCTTTTGAGCCAGACTTTATCCATGAGCGCCTCCTTGGACTGGTTTTTATCGCATCTGGCGCGCCGGGGGAAGTACCAGTGAAAAAGTACAGGGCGACCGATGCATCGTTTCATCGCATGTCGTGTGGGGGTGCGAGCGGGGCGTCTCCTTGCCCGATTCTGCCTCGCGTGCGCAGCGGGTGCGCCATTCGATGCGTTGCAAAAAGCCGTAGCATACCGTGCCGTCTCCGGCGCGAGCACATGGAAAGCCCTGATTTGATGCGGGTTTGCGTGGAGTAATTGTTCTAGCGGCAAAGGCTTGCCAGTGAGGGGGATTCCGCGCTAATCCCGCATGAATTGCCCGATGCGGCGAGAAAACTGGGGATATGACAAAAGAATTGCAAAAAACACTTGCGTGGTGAGTTGGTTTCTTACATAATTCTGTTCTCACAGCGCGGCTGTAGCTCAGTTGGATAGAGTACTTGGCTACGAACCAAGGGGTCGTGGGTTCGAATCCTGCCAGCCGCGCCATCAATTTCGAGGGTCTCCTCACGGGGAGACCCTTAGTTTTTCGGGAGAGTCCTTCCGTTGATACACCGAGTGTCATGCACCGGTCAGTATCGATGAAAGGCAAGCCGACAGCAGCAGGATCGTCTGATCGGTGTCTCGTGCAGTAAGTGCGGCTGTAGCTCAGTTGGATAGAGTACTTGGCTACGAACCAAGGGGTCGTGGGTTCGAATCCTGCCAGCCGCGCCAACTCAGTTGGCAAAAACGCTCCAGAGGCGAAAGCTTCTGGAGCGTTTTTCGTTTACGTTTCGTTTTCCACATCCGCAGCGTGTGACGGCATCCCCATCGCGAATGCCGTCACTGCAACGACGATCAGCTCGTCGTTTGTCCCACCTGCCAACCCAATCCCAGCGCCTTTTGCAACGTCACGAACGACTTGAGCAGTTGTGCGTCGCCTGCAATCCGGTCCTGCTCGGCGGAAAAGCGTGTGCGTTCGGCGTCGAGCCAGTCGAGCGTGCTTGCCGTGCCCGCGCGGTAACGCTGGCGTGTGAGCGTTGCCGCACGCGTGGCCGATGCTTCCACACTGCGCAAACGGTAGACGTTCTCGCGCTGATGGCCGTAGCGCGCAAGCGCAACGTCGGCGTCGCGCAATGCTGTGAGCACCGCGCTTTCATACTTGGCCTGTGCCTGATCGCGCCCCGCCTTTGCACCGTCCACGCCCGCTTGCACGCGTCCGAAGTCGAGCACGTTCCATTGCAAGCGCGGCAGCGTCATCCAACTGAAGTTGTCCTTGCGCACGAGATGTCCCGGATCGAACGCGGAATATCCGAGTTCGCCCATGATCGAGAGCTTCGGAAACCAATTGGCGGTCTGCACACCGATCTGCGCGTTCTGTGAGGCGAGACGCCGCTCGGCCGCACGAATGTCCGGACGCGCCTGCAACAACGCCGACGGATCGCCGATGGCCACCTTCGCGGGAACGCTGGGCAACGCCTTGGGCGACTTGAGCGTGTCGTCCAGCGAGCCCGGTGCACGCCCCGTCAGGAGCGCCAATTGATCGAGCGATTCGATGACGTCGGCTTCCAGCGGCAGCACGCGCGATTGCGTCTGTTCCACCTGCGTGAAGAGTCGTTCGACATCCAACTCCGAGGCGACACCGCCTGCACGACGCTGACGCGTGAGTTCGAGCATCTCGCCTTCGAGTTGGGCCGAGTCGCGCACCAGCGCAAGCCGGGCCTGCTGATCGCGCAGCGCGACGTAGTTCTGCGCGACTTCCGCCGCCAGTTGCACGTGCGCGTCGGCGAGGTCTTCCGACGCGGCGTCGGCATCGGCGCTCGCGGCTTCCACTGCGCGACGCGTGCCGCCGAACAGATCGATCTCCCAACTGGCGTCGAAACCGGCGACGTAAAGGTCGAGCGGTCCGCGTCCGCTACCACCGCCGTTGCCGGTCAGCATGCCGAGATCCGGCGAGCGCGTGCGTAGCATGGCAGCATCGACGGTGGCCTTCGGCAGCAAGTCCGCCTGATGGCTGCGCAGACTGGCGCGCGACTGACGCACCTTTGCCTGCGCTGCGCGGATATCGGGGCTATGGGCGATGGCGTCGTCGATCAGTGCGGTGAGTTGCGGATCGTCGAGCGCTGTCCACCAGCGAGCCACACCGGGCGCGTGCGCTTCGACACCTTCGCCCGCGTGAGCGAATGTCGCGCCGGTGCGCAGCGCGTCGCGTGCCACTTCGGGGGCACCGCGATAGTCGGGGCCGACGGTGCAGCCTGCGACGAGAAAGGCGGCCGCCACGGCCAGCGTTCTGAGATGAAAAGTCATGATCGTTCAATGCCCGCCGGAGCTGAAACCGGCCGGTTGCTTGAGCATCAGGGCGAGCGGCACGCAGAGCAGCAGCGCGATCCCCAGTGCATAAAAAGTCTCGGAAAACGTGATGACGCTGGCCTGTCTGGCGATCTCCGCCGCGAGTTGCGCTGTCGCCTGCAATTGCGCGTGAACCATGTCGCCCGTCTGCGCAAAAAAGCCCGCTGCATTGGCCGAGAGATGCTCCTGTCCCATCGGATTATTGGCGGTGAGCGACTCGCGCAGAATGGCGTCGTGATAGTCCGTGCGGCGATCAATCAGCGTGCCCAGCAGCGCGAGGCCGACCGAGCCGCCGAGGTTGCGGGCCATGTTGTAGAGCCCTGCGGCGTCACCGGCGTCCTCTGCAGCCACTGCCGCCATCGACGCCTGATTGAGCGGCATCATCGCGAGCATCTGTCCGACGCCGCGCAGCAATTGCGACAACGTGAAATCGTGCCCCACGCTTTGTGCCGTCAGATCGATGTCGAGCATGCAACTCGCGAAGAAGCAGAGCAGCCCGAGAATCACCAGCAGACGGATGTCCACGCGACTGATCAGGCGCGGCAAGAACGGCATCATCAAGAACGCAGGCAACCCGGAGAGCAGCATGATGTTCCCGGACTGCTGCGCGTTGTACCCCGCAATCGTGGCGAGGAACTGCGGCAACAGATACGACACACCATAAAGCCCTGCGCCAACGGTGAACACGATGTAGATCACGCTCGCGTAGTTCTTGTTGCCTAGCAGCGCGAGTTTGACGATGGGCTTCTCGGCGGTGAACTGCGCCACGAGCATCATGCCGATGCCGATGACTGAGAACACCGACAGCCAGATGATCATGTGCGAATCGAACCAGCGCTCGCGCTGTCCTTCTTCGAGCACGACGGTGAGCGTACTCAGTCCGATGGTCAGCCCCACGATGCCCAGCCAGTCCGCCTTGAGGAAAGCCTGCAAGTTGCTCGGTTCGCGCTTGAGGCCGAGGCCGAGCAACGTCACGATGGCAGCGGAGAGCGGCAGGTTCAGAAAGAAGCACCAACGCCAGTTCGCATTCTCGGTGAGCCAGCCGCCCACCACGGGGCCGAGCAGCGGGCCGAGCAACACGATCAGGCCGAACATCGCCATGCCCACGCTCATCTGATGCCGGGGCAGGCGCGTGCGAATGATCATCTGCGCCGTCGGAATCATCGCGCCGCCTGCGAAGCCCTGACCGATACGGCCGACCACCATCTCGGTCAGGCTGCTCGATGCACCGCACATCATCGAGAACAGCGTGAAGAAGACGGCGTTGAGCATCAGAAAGCGACGCAATCCGAGCACGCGTGTGAGCCACGCGGCGAGCGGAATCATGACGATTTCGGACATCAGATAGCCCGTGGAAATCCACGTGCCCTCGGTGCCCGACGCGCCGATCTGCCCCTGAATCTGCGGCAGTGCCGAGTTGGTAATCGAAATGTCGAGCGTGGCGAGCAGCGCACCGAGCGCCCCGGCGGCGACGGCGATCCAGTCCGACGCGCTAGCGTTGGCCGGTTTGGCTGCTGCGCTAGCGAGGCCAGCCGCACCGGTGTTAGCCACGTTGGACCCCGTTGGCCGGTGCCGTACTGGCGTTCGACGGCATGTTCATCGCAGGGCCGACGCCTGAGCCGAGCGGCGCGCTGAGCGACACGCTGGTCGGTGTTGCCGCGGTCTTTTGGGTCGTTGCGTGCGTGTCGACGTCTGCCGTCACCGACAGCCCCGGCAGCAGCACGGCGCGCAGCGATTCCGGTGCATCGAGGCGGATGCGCACCGGTACGCGCTGCACGATCTTCGTGAAGTTACCGGTGGCGTTCTGCGTGGGCAGCAGCGCGAACTGCGAGCCGGTGCCCGGGGAGACGGAATCGACCACGCCGTGGATCGGCTCGCCAGGCAGCGCGTCGACGTGAATCGTCACGGGCTGACCGGGGCGCATATGACCGACCTGCGTTTCCTTGAAGTTCGCCGTCAGATAGACGTTCTGCACCGGAACGACCGTCAGCAGACGGGTGCCGGGCTGTGCGAACTGGCCCACGCGAACGGCGCGGTCGCCGACGCGTCCGGCCAGCGTGCTCTTGACCACGGTATCGGCGAGATCGAGTTCGGCCTTGCGTGCGCTGGCCTGTGCCACGGCCAGTTGAGCCTTGGCCTGCGCCAGCGCTGCGGTCAGCGTATCGGTTTGACGTTCGGTCGACTGAAGGCTGGCTTCGTTGCTCTTGAGCGAGGCGTCGGCGCGGGTGCTGGTGTTGCGCAGCTCGGCCAGACGTTCGTCCGTCTCCGCACCTGTCGCCACGAGCGGGGCGTAGCGCTTGACCTGACCGGCGGAGTAGGCGGCGTTCGCCTTTGCGCTATCGAGTTCGGCGCGGGCCTGCGCAATGGTCGCAGCGTGCTGCGAAAGCTCGGCCTGCGCGCGGGCGACATCGGCCTCACGCGCCACAACGGTCGCTGTTGCTTCGTCGTAAGCGGCCTGATACTGACGCCCGTCCAGCCGTACGAGCGGTTGTCCGACCGCCACCGTTTCGTTGTCGCGCACCAACACTTCGGTAACGTAGCCGCCCACCTTCGGCGCGACGGTCATGCTGTCTGCTTGCAGATAGGCGTCATCGGTAGATTCAATGAAGCGACCCACCAGCCACCAGTGCGCGGCCCAGCCCAGCCCCGCAACGACGCCCAGCGCAAGCGCACCCAGCAGCAGCTTCTTGCGACGCGGATTAGCCGTGGCCTTCGTCTGGCCGGGCTTTCCGGCGCTTTCCATCGCTTTGGCGGCGGGGGCGTCTGCCGGACGCTCCAACGTGTGGACCGGTTCCGACGGTTTGACCTGTGTTGCGGTATTCATGGGAAATTCCCCAAATTATTCCAATTGGCAGAATTATTCCAGTTGATCGATTTATGTCAAGTGTTATATTTTTGACGAAAGTTTTTGGAAGCAAGGAGAGTCATGACAGGGACATCACGTGCCGGGCGCGTTCGCATGCAGAGCACAGCCGCGCGCCCGCGGCATGCGGTCGATACCGGCTATCAGCGTGGCGAGGAAACGCGTGCGCGCATCATCCTCGCGGCGATCAAGTGTTTCGGCGAGTTCGGCTTTGCCGGGGCGTCCACGCGCGACATCGCGAACGTGGCAGGCGTGAATGCGCCTGCGCTTCAGTACTACTTCGACAACAAGGAAGGGGTGTACAAGGCGTGCGTCGAGTACATCCTGGGGCTGGTGCTCAGGCAGATGGGCGAGGCAATCGAGTCGGCTGAGCGCGTGATGGCCGATCCCGACGCCACGGACAAGCAGCTCATCGACGCCTTTTGCGAGCTACAGAATCGCAAGGCGGGCTTCATGGAAGAAGTGCCGGAGATCGAGGGCTGGAACATGTTCATGGCGCGCGAGCAGGCGGGTCTCGGGCCGGAAGCGGGATTCAAGGTGTTTCACGACCGCTTTTCGCGCCGTCTGGCGTCGGTTGGCGCGAACATTGTGACGCGGCTCGCTGGCGTTGCGCCCGACGACGAGGCTATGCGGATACGCGCCGTGTGTATCAGCACGCTCGGGATGGCGTTTCGCGTGATGCGCCGTTCCGTCGACAGCTCGATGGGATGGGACTCGGAGCCGAATCCGGAGCGCAACCGGATGGTGCGCGAAGCCGTGCTGGAGCAGACGCGTTACTTGCTGGAGCGCACGGTGCGCCAGCGCAAGGCGGCCGCGAAGTCGTGAGGGTCTGAACGACGCTTCACGCTCCGATGCGTGAATCTGTGAGTGGATCGGAAAAGAGGCGGAGCCTCCATGGGTGCCCCGCCTCTTTTCATCTCTGCGTGCGGTGAGCGCTTACGATTGCGTCGCCGTGCGCGCCTGCGGCTCCCCGTCGCGCTTGCGATACCACAGGAAGTAGATCAGCAGCACGGCGGCCACGAACGGCACCCCGAAGATCATCGTCATGCGGAACACGCCGGTCAGGAGCGTCGTGATCATGATGGCGGCCATGAGTGCGGCCCCCAGCAGCGTGAGCCACGGAAAGCCCCACATACGAAACGCCAGCGGCGGGTGGTTCTCGCGTCGCCATGCGCGACGGAAGAAGAAGTGCGTGACGAAGATCATCATCCACGTGAGCATCGCGCCGAACATCGAGATCGCCATCATGAACGTGAACGACGACTCGGGATACAGGAAGTTCACGAGTGTGGCGAGCGCAATGCCGACCGTCGAGAGCAGCAGGGCGGCCAGCGGCACGCCGCGCTTGTTCACTTCACCGAAGCGGGCGGGCGCATAACCGGCGCGCGAGAGCGAGAACATCATGCGAGTCGTGATGTAGAGCTGGCTGTTCATCGATGAGAGCGCCGCGATCAGTACCACGAAGTTGATCACGCCTGCTGCACCCGGAATGTTGATGGCCTGCATGACCTTCACGAACGGGCTTTCGTCTTGCCCGGCGGCGGTCCACGGCACGATGGCGAGCATCAGCGCGAGCGTGAGCAGATAGAACAGCACGAGGCGCACGACCGTCGAGCGGAAGGCGCGCGTCACGGCACGCTCCGGGTTCTCGGCTTCACCGGCGGCTACGGCGATCATCTCGATGGACAGATAGCTGAAGATCGAAATGATGACGGCCACCCACATGCCCCAGAGTCCCTTCGGGAAGAACCCGCCGTGCGCGGTGTAGTTCGCGAATCCGGCGGGCGAATGCGCGCCGTCGGCCACGGAACCCGGTGCAATGAACACCACGTAAGCGCCGATCAGAATGAATACGACGATGGCCGTGATCTTGATGAGCGAGAAGCCGTACTCAATCGTGCCGAACAGATTCACCGACATGGCGTTCACGAGTACGAGTGCGGCGGAGAAACCCGCGACCCAATACCAGCCCGGCACTTGCGGGAACCAGTACTTCATGTAGACGGCGATGGCGCTGACCTCGGTGCCCACGGCCAGCACGATGCACGACCAGTAGGCATAACGCACGAGAAAGCCCGCCCACGGCCCGATGTAATGCTCCGCGTACGCGCCGAACGAGCCCGACGTCGGATGCGCGACGGTCATCTCGGCAAGGCATCCCATGAGCATGAGCGCGATGAGCGCACCGATGGCATAGGAGATCAGCACGCTCGGCCCGGCGAAGCCGATGGCGAAACCGCTGCCGAGAAAGAGTCCGGTGCCGATGGCGCCGCCAATGGCGATCATGGCCATCTGGCTGGCGGTGAGGGAGCGTCGCAAGCCTTGTTCGCGGCGCGTGATGTGCGAGAAATCGCGCTTGCCGGACGAAGGTGACGAAGCCGACGATGAAGACGATGGGGGCTGGGGAGTACGCGTCATGACACACCTTTCACTACAAAAGTTGAAGCGTGCTGCGGGAAGGGGGGAGGGGGGCGCGAGCCCGTCCAAAACAGAACGACGCTCGCGCCTGCCGCTTAGAAGATGTGGCGGATACCCGTGCCTACACCGACTTGCGTCGAGTTACCCGGCAGTTCGACGCGTGCTGCGCCGCTGACCTTGTTGTAATCGACCGTGCCATAGAGTTGCGTGCGCTTGGACAGCGCGTACTCGGCGAGCAGCACGTACGTATAGCGACGACCTGAACCGGCATCGCCCGCCTGGGCGTTGATGTTCTTGATGTCGTCGAAGTACGCGGCGCCGGTGATGGCGAGGTTCGGCATGGCCTGAATGGTCGTGCCGAGGTAGAACGTCGTGTCCTTGCGCGGGTTGTCGTTCAGGTTGCCCGTCGTGACTGTGTGCGCCGGATCGTTGAGCGTGCCGTCGAGCCAGCCGCTGCGATCGCGTCCGCCCATGTAGCCCACGAACACCTTGGCGATGGAGACGCTGTAAATTCCGCCGAGGCCCCACATCTGCTGCACGCGCTTGGCTGCGTCGCGCGCTTGCTGATACACCCCGGCGACCTGGAACGGGCCCATCGCGTAGGCGGCGCGTGCGCCCCAGTAGTTGCTGGCGGCCATCGTGCCCGCCGTGTTGCCGAAGCCGTAGGTTGCGCCGACCGACAGGCCGCCGAACGTACCGGCGTAGCTCACCGCGTTATCCACACGACCGCGCGTGATGTTGTACATCCACGAGTTGTTCGCGTAGTTGCCGATGGTGAGCGGGTCGAAGTCGCCATAGACGTTGAACGCCTCGGTGGCCTGACGCCCGATCTTGATCGTGCCGTACTGGTTTTGCAGGCCGACGAACGCGTAGCGGTCGAACAGACGCGGACCGTTGGCGAGCGTGCCGTTTTGCGGGTTGATACCCGACTCCAGCTGGAAGATCGCCTTCATGCCGCCGCCGAGGTCTTCCGTGCCCTTGAAGCCGAAGCGGCTATTGGTCACGGCACCGTTGGCGACTTGCCACAGGGCGTCGTTGTTGGCGTTCGAGTTGGTCTGATAGCGCACGCTCTGGTCGACGATCCCGTACAGGGTGACGTTGCCCGAGCTTTGTGCTGCGGCGGTGGTGCTGAAGGCGAGGCCGCAAGCGGCCGAGAGGATGGCCAGACTGGCCGGAATTGCAGACTTCATGGGTCTCCTGGTGACGCCTTGTAGACGTTTTATGAATGCTCTTTAAAACGATCCGCCGTTCCTTCCGATATAGGAGACAGCGGATTCTTCTCGGCACGACGACTGCAATATCTGAAAGCACCCGACAGGAAATGTCTCGCCCTTCCGGCGCGGGGCCGAGGGCTATCATATCAACGCAAAAATTGAATTTGCTTGCTATTTCTATCAAGCAACTGGCGGTAAATCGAAGGATCTGCCAGAATCCTGGGAAACTTGATGGATTCTGCCGATGAACCTCGACCTTGCCGATCTGCGCATCCTCCGCCATCTCGAACTCAATGGCCGCATTTCCAACCAGGAACTGGCGGATGCCGTCGGCCTGTCGCCGTCGGCATGCCTGCGCCGGGTGAAATTGCTGGAGGATCGGGGAGTGATTTCCGGATACCGCTGCATCGTGGACGCACAGCATATCGGGCTGGAGTTCGAAGCGCTAGTGCAAATCACGCTGCGTCCGGACGTCGATCAGTGGCACGAAAAGTTTCTGGCGGCGGTGCAGAACTGGCCCGAAGTGGTCACTGCGCGCATCGTCACCGGATCGGCAAATTACATCTTGACGGTAAGAGCGCGCAACCTCGCGCATTACTCCGACTTTATCGTCAATGAGCTGTACCGCGCGCCGGCCGTTATGTCGATTCAATCGAACATTGTCCTAAAGACAATCAAGAATACGCAATCGCTTGTCGACCTCGTGAAGCAGAAATAAAAAATCTAGAACATATTAACTATTCTCAAAGTACGAGAGAGAATTCTTAAAAGAAGAGACGCAGCATGGCAGTGATTACCACCATCGAGGACTTGCGAGTTCTCGCGCAACGGCGCGTACCGCGCATGTTTTACGAGTATGTCGATTCCGGCTCGTGGACCGAGTCCACGTATCGGGCCAACGCCGACGATTTCGGTGGTATCGGTTTCCGTCAGCGGGTGGCGGTCAACATCGAGCATCGCAGCACGCGCACGACGATGCTCGGCCAGCCGGTGGCGATGCCTGTCGGGCTGGCCCCTACGGGCATGACGGGGATGCAGCATGCCGACGGGGAGATTCTGGCGGCGCGCGCGGCGGAAGCCTTCGGTGTGCCGTTCACGCTCTCGACCGTGTCGATCTGTTCCATCGAGGACGTGGCGGCACACACGAAAGCGCCGTTCTGGTTTCAGCTGTATGTCATGCGCGATCGCGACTTCATCGAGCGTCTGATCGACCGGGCGAAAGCGGCCGGATGTTCGGCGCTGATGGTGACGATGGATCTGCAAATCAGCGGCCAGCGCCACAAGGACATCAAGAACGGGCTGTCGGCCCCGCCGAAACTCACGCTGCCGAACATCGCCAACATGATGACCAAGCCGCGCTGGTGCATGGGGATGTTGGGTACGCGTCGTCGCACGTTCGGCAATATCGTCGGGCACGCGAAGGGAGTGGACGACATCGGTTCGCTGGCCGCCTGGTCTGCGGCGCAGTTCGATCCGTGTCTGTCGTGGGACGACGTCGAGTGGATCAAGAAGCGCTGGGGCGGCAAGCTGGTGCTCAAGGGGGTGCTCGATCCGGAGGATGCGCGCGCGGCACGCGACACCGGGGCGGACGCCATTGTGGTGAGCAATCACGGCGGACGACAACTGGACGGTGCGATCTCGTCGATCCGCGCGTTGCCGGACATCGTGGCGGCGGTGGGTCGCGATACGGAAGTCTGGCTCGACGGCGGTATCCGGTCGGGGCAGGACGTGATCAAGGCGATGGCGCTGGGCGCGAAGGGCACGCTGATCGGGCGTCCGTTCCTGTATGGTCTGGGCGCGATGGGGGAGGCCGGTGTGCGTCGCGCGCTGGAGGTGATTGCGAAGGAGATGGACGTGACGATGGCGCTCACAGGTCGCACGACCGTTGACCGTCTGGACCCGTCGATGCTGATCCCGGGCAGCTACCCTACGGGCATCGGCCCGTACTTGGCGGAGCCGGGTGGCCGCTAACACCGCCAACACCCGCGTCAATCAGAAAAGCCGCAGCTACCCGCTGCGGCTTTTTTCGTTTCCGTAGGGCCATTCCGATAAATCGACAACCACGCACCCTGGCAGCCGACGCTCAGGGATGATGTGCAGCAAATATTCGAGGCGCACCATGTTGACCTATCCCATCACGCTTAAGCGAGATACCAATGGCACGTTGCTGGTAACGTTCCCGGACGTGCCTGAAGCGATCACGGTCGGCGAGACCGAAGAGGACGCGCGTGAACAGGCGCTCGAAGCGCTTGAGGCGGCATTGGCGTTCTACTTCGCACAGAAGACACCGATTCCGTGGCCGTCGCGTCCGAAGCGGGGGCAGGCAACGATTACGCTGTCGACGCCTTGAAGTTCGGGCGGTCTGAGGTCAGACACGCCCGACCGCCTGCATCAATGATGATGCTTGCGATGACCGCGACGCTTGCCGCGGTAGTGATCGTCGTCGTACGAGCTGGAGCGGGACATATTGCCGCCGAGCGCCGCACCGGCACCGCCGCCGACGGCCGCGCCGATCAGGCCGCCCGAGCGTCCGCCCATGGCATTGCCTGCGGCCGTGCCCGCGCCGCCACCCAGGGCGCCGCCGAGGATTGCGCCCGTGCGCTCGCGGCGGTTCGACGTGATCGCGCCTCCTGCGCCACCGCCGACCGCACCGCCCAGCACCGCACCGGTGCTACCACCCAGCGCGCCGCCCACGGCTGCGCCTGCCACGCCGCCCAGCGCACCGCCGAGGGCATTGTTCATATCGCTGGCGCTCGCCGTCAGAGAAGTCGTTGCAGCCAGCGTGGCCATCGCCACGATCGGAAAAATTCGCTTGAACATGAGTCTTGATGAGAATTCGGATTATCGCGACGCAAGTATAAAGAGACCCCGCCGCGCCGCCGTCTCCCCAATGTTTCACTTCTCGTAAGACGGGTAACAAAGTGTTTCGGTGCGTGCAATCAGGTCACATCGACGCTACCGCCGCTCTCGGTGCCGTCGACATCAGACGTCTCCGTTGTGCCCGCGCGCCGTCGTGACGCGACCTTCATTTCTGCCACGAAGCGGTATAACTGCGCCGCCGCAGGCGAGAGCGGACGCGCCTTGCTGCGAATCATCCCCATGCGGCGCGTCACCACCGGATCGATCAGCGGCACACTCGTAAGCAGCGGATGGCCGCTGCCCGGCATCGCCATCGTCGGCACCGCCGCGACCCCGAGGCCTGCTTCCACCAGCCCGATCATCGTCGTGACGTGCTGCGTCTCGCAAATGCTCGGCGGACGTTGCGGCAACCCGGTCAGCGCCTGATCGAGCAACAGCCGGTTGCCCGACGCCTTGCCGACGGTGATGTAGTCGTATTCGTATAGCTCGCGCCACGTCACCCGCTTCTTGCCCGCCAGCGGATGATCGCGACGGCACGCCGCCACGTACCGTTCCTGCAACAGCAGCTTGAACTCGATGTTCGGCTCCTGACTGCCGATGAAATTCAGCCCGAAATCGGCATCGCCGTTCACCACGGCCGCCAGCACTTCGTTGGCGCTCGCATCAAGCACCGAGACACGAATGCGCGGGAACGCCCGGTGATAACGCGAGATCACTTGCGGCATGAAGTAGTAAGCGGCCGACGGCACACAGGCAATCGTCACGTGCCCGAGACTCGACGATGCGACGTCGCGAATCCCCAGCAGTGCATTGTCGAGATCGTCGAGGATCCGCTCCGCATCGCGGGCGAAAGCGCGACCGACGTTGGTCAGCGCCACGCGACGCGTACTGCGCTCGAACAGTTTGACGCCCAGCGCCTCTTCTAACTTATCGATGCGACGCGACAACGCGGGCTGGGAGAGATGAATCGATTCGGCCGCGCGTCGAAAGCTCGCGAGTTGCGCGACCGCGCGAAAGGCCTGCAGATCGTTCAGATCGAAGTTGATCGCCATGACATGGGGGAGTGAATGCCGTACAAGCACACGGCGGACCCTGAAACCCTTGATGGCAAGGGGCGGCGGGCAGCGACCGGTGCGGCGCAGAGTGTAACGTGTTACCGCTCGGTAGGTGCATAAGCATCCTGCCATTGATAGCGTGTGCGCATCAATCTTTCCAAAAAATGCAATTCACAAGCGCGGAACTTCCGGCGCACCATTAGCGGCTTCATCAAGCGTCCGTGACGGCTCGACACGTCCCTGGCAGAGACGCAGTGCGACGATTAATCTCGGTCCGACCCCCCGGGCCGCAGGCAACACGGAGACAGCGCATGTCACAGCGCCCCCAAGACGCGGTTTCGCGTCGCCCCTCGAAAGTCGGCGCGGTCATTCGCGTCACCGCCGGTAACTTCCTCGAACAATTCGATTTCTTCCTGTTCGGTTTCTACGCCACCCAGATTTCCCGCGTCTTCTTCCCGACGGACAGCGAGTTTGCGTCGCTCATGCTGACCTTCGCCGTCTTCGGCGCAGGCTTCCTGATGCGTCCGCTCGGCGCCATCGTGCTGGGCGCTTACATCGATAACGTCGGTCGTCGCAAAGGGCTGGTCACGACACTGGCCATCATGGCGAGCGGCACGATCCTCATTGCCTTCGTGCCCGGTTACGAAACCATCGGTCTCGCTGCCCCCGTGCTGGTGCTGATCGGCCGGTTGCTGCAAGGCTTCTCGGCCGGTGCCGAACTCGGTGGCGTGTCCGTGTATCTCGCGGAAATCGCCACCCCAGGCCGCAAGGGCTTCTACACGAGCTGGCAGTCGGCCAGCCAGCAGGTCGCCATCGTCGTCTCGGCGGCGCTCGGCTTCACGTTGTCGCTCACGCTCACCGCGCAGCAGATCGCGGCATGGGGCTGGCGTCTGCCGTTCCTCGTGGGCTGCATGATCGTGCCGGTGATCTTCGCGCTGCGCCGCTCGCTTCAGGAAAGCGACGAGTTCAAGGCACGCAAGCGTCACCCGTCGGTCGGCGAAGTGTTCCGCTCGATGGCGGCGAACCTTGGCGTCGTGATCGGCGGCACCATGCTCGTGGCGCTGACCACGACGGCGTTCTACCTCATCACCGTCTACGCCCCGACGTTTGGCAAGAGCGTGCTGCACCTGTCGAGCGCCGACGCGCTGCTCGTCACGCTGTGCGTTGGCGTGTCGAACTTCATCTGGCTGCCGATCGGCGGCACGCTGTCGGACCGTATCGGCCGTCGTCCGGTGTTGCTGCTGTTCGCCGGTCTCACGCTGCTGACGGCTTACCCGGTGCTGTCGTTCCTCGTGCAGGCCCCGAGCTTCACGCGCATGCTGGTCGCGCTGCTGTGGCTCTCGTTCCTGTACGGCATGTACAACGGGGCGATGATCCCGGCGCTGACCGAAGTCATGCCGCCTGACGTGCGTGTCGCTGGCTTCTCGCTCGCGTATAGCCTTGCGACGGCGCTCTTCGGCGGTTTCACGCCTGCCCTGTCGACGTATCTGATTCACGCGACGGGCGACAAGGCCGCACCGGGCTACTGGATGAGCTTCGCTGCGCTGTGCGCCATCTGCGCGACGCTCGCGCTCTATCGTGGTCGCAGCAGCAGGCAGAACCCCGCCGGAGTCGCGGCTGGTTGATATCCCCCGATACCGGACGCCGCAAAACGACGGCGTCCGCGTCATCCCAATTCACAATAACGAGAGACAGGTCACACCATGAAAGGCATTTCGACGCGACGTTTGCTGAGCGCACTGAGCGTGGGCATCGTCCTGACGGCGGCGCTGGGCGCAACACCGGCGAGCGCAGAAAATCTGAACGTGATGAATTCCGGCGGCTTCACGGCGGCGTACAAGCTGCTGTTGCCAAAGTTTGAAGCTGCCAGTGGCGATCACGTCGACACGGCGTGGGGCCCGTCGATGGGCAAGGCGCCCGAGGCGATCCCGAACCGGCTGGCGCGCGGCGAATCGGCCGACGTCGTGATCATGGTCGGTTACGCGCTCGACGACCTGATCAAGGCGGGCAAAGTGCGTGCGGACTCGCGCGTCGATCTGGCCGACTCGCGCATCGGCGTCGTGGTCAAAGCGGGTGACGTCGTGCCCGACGTCAGCACGCCGGAGAAGCTGAAGGCGGCGCTGCTGGCGGCCAAATCGGTCGCGTACTCGGACAGCGCAAGCGGCGTGTACGTCGAGCGCGAACTGTTCAAGAAGCTGGGCATTGCCGAGCAGATGCAAGGCAAGGCGGTGATGGTGCAAAAGACGCCGGTGGCCGAAAAGGTCGCCGCCGGCGATTACGCACTGGGTCTGCAACAGGTCAGCGAATTGCTGCCGGTCAAGGGCATCGCCTTCGCGGGCAAGATTCCCGAGTCGCTGCAATCGGTCACGCGTTTCGCCGGGGGGGTGCCCGTGAGCGCACCGCATCCGGAAGAAGGTAAGAAGCTGCTGACGTATATGGCGGCACCGTCCGTGGCCAAAGATGTTGAGTCGACCGGTCTTGATCCGCTGACGCACTGATTCGGCGGTTGTTTCGCAGGAAAGCCAACGCGGCCCGATGAACGTCGGGCCGCGTTTTTTTGTGCCTCGCAACGTCGGTGCGGATGAGCAAATCTAGATAGCGAATATGTGAAATAATTTTTTCGCTTCGGTATCGGGCCGGGATTGGCCGACAATGACGCATCAGATAAAGACGTCGCACCGGACGACGTCGATACCATCGAATTCATCGATAGCGAGGAGAGAGACATGGCCGCAGTGCCAAACCTGAACGACATCGTCGCGCTCGACGCGCTGGCGCTGTCCGACGCCATTCACCGTCGTCGCGTGTCCTGCCGCGAGGTGATGCAGGCGTATCTCGCGCACATCGCGCAGTACAACCCCGAGGTCAACGCCATCGTGTCGTTGCGCGACGCGCAGACGTTGCTGGCCGAAGCCGACGCACGCGACCGTCAACTGGCCAGCGGCGAGTCGCTCGGCTGGATGCACGGCATGCCGCATGCGGTGAAGGACATCGCGTCGTGCGCCGGATTGCCCACGCGCAAGGGGTCGCCGTTGACATCCGACGCGCCGGACACGCAGGACAGCATCAGTGTGTCGCGCATTCGCGCGGCCGGGGCCATCTTCATCGGCAAGACGAACGTCTCCGAGTTCGGACTCGGTTCGCACAGCTACAACCCTGTTTTCGGCACCACGGGCAACGCCTATGCCCCCACGCGCATTGCCGGTGGCAGCAGCGGCGGCGCGGGCAGCGCGCTGGCGCTGCGCTTGTTGCCGGTGGCCGACGGAAGCGACTTCATGGGCTCGCTACGCAACCCGGCGGCGTTCGGCAACGTCTACGGATTCCGGCCGTCGCAAGGCCGAGTGCCGTACGGTCCGGCACCGGAAGTCTTCGTGCAGCAAATGAGCACCGAAGGACCGATGGGACGCACGGTCGCCGACGTCGCGCAACTGCTCGACACGCAGTCCGGCTACGACCAACGCAGCCCGCTGTCGATTGCGAACGGCGCATCCCGCTTCGCCGGTGCCTTGCAGCGTGACGTCAAGGGACTCAAGCTCGGCTGGCTCGGTGACTACGGTGGCTATCTGCCGATGGAAGACGGTGTGATGGCGCTGTGCGAGGCGTCGCTGAAGGATTTCAGCGCGATGGGATGCGAGGTCGAGGCGTGCGCGCCCGACTTTGCGCCTGACCGGCTTTGGCAGACGTGGCTCACGCTGCGTCACTGGATGGTGAACGGCTCACTCGGTGAGATGTACGCCGATCCGGCGCGTCGCGACAAGCTCAAGCCGGAAGCGCGATGGGAAGTGGAAGGCGGTGCGTCACTGCGCGCGACCGACGTCTTCCGTGCATCCGTCGACCGCAGCGAATGGTACCGGTCGCTGGCGCGTCTGTTCGAGCGTTACGACTTCCTGCTGCTGCCGTCGGCGCAGGTGTTCCCGTTCGACACGCAGACGCACTGGCCTTCCGAGGTTGCGGGCAAGTCGATGGACACCTATCACCGCTGGATGGAGGTCGTGATCGGGCCGACGCTCGCAGGCTTGCCCGCGATCAGCGTGCCGGTCGGGTTCGATGCACGCGGGCTGCCGATGGGCTTGCAGATTATCGGACCGGCGCAGGCCGATCTTGCGGTGCTGCAACTCGCGCATGCGCACGAGCAGCAGACGCAGTGGGTGCAACGTCGTTTGCCGCCGATGCTGGCGGGGCGCTGACACGTCGCGCAGCCCCGATCTGCGCAAAACCACGCAGGCAAACGTCTTACTTAGGACGCGACGCCTGCGCGCGTGCCCGCAGCGGCTTGAGTAAGTCACCGAGCGCGTTGTGGTCGATCTCGTGCATCAGCGCGAGCAGACGGCCGATCTCGTTGGGGGGAAAGCCTTCGCGGGCGAACCAACTGAGGTAGTTGCCCGGCAGGTCGGCGATCATCGTGCCCTTGTGCTTGCCGTAGGGCATGGGCGTGGTTACGAGGCGCATCAGCGCGTCGGCGTCGAAATTAAGCATGAGCGCAGGTATAGCTCAAACCCGCGACGTCAGCAACTGCCACCCTGCCGCACCGAAAACGACGGCCAGACAGCCATCGAGCCAGCGGCGGATTCTGAGGTACACGCGCCGCGCGGTTTGGGTCGAGAACAACATCGCGTAGCCGCAAAAGATCATCAGCCCGAGCACCGCGCAGCCGGGCACGACGGCCACCGGCATGCTCCCGTCCGGTCCCGACGACAACGCGACCACAGACATCCACCCCAGTACCGCCTTCGGATTGGTGAGATGGAACAGCGTGCCACGCACATAGAGGCGCTTGAGGGACAACACCCCGTTGGCGTCCGTGGGTACGAACGTCGCTGCCTTTGACGGACGCAGCGCCGCACGCCCCGACTTGAACGCCAGCCACAACAGATACGCACCGCCGAAGAGCTTGAGCGCGACGAGGAACTGCGCGTAGGCAAGCAGCGTCGCCGAGATCCCGAGCATGGCGACCGTCGCCCAGAACAACGAGCCGGACATGACGCCCAGTGCGAACGTGAGCGCCGGACGGCGTCCATGGTTGGCGGCGATGGACATAATCGCGAGATTGCTCGGCCCGGGACTTGCGGCGTTGACGAAGTACGCCGTGAAGGCGACCAGAAGATGGGCGGAGAGCGCGGTGCTGACGATCATGGCGGACCTTATGGACCTTATGGACCTTATGAACATTAGGCCCGATGACCGATACCCGATGTGGGGCAAGCCGACGGGCACTCTGACGGGGAATCGTCAGAGTGTCGGGTCGCACCCCGCCTCGCGCCATAGACAGTTCGCGTGATTTCTACCGAGCCAGTTGTCGATGCGGCTGCCCTACGCCCGTGCGCTTAAGCGTTCCGCCTCGTTACACCTTGACGGAGAAGCGCCGGTCGAAGGTCGGCCGGACGTCGAGCGGCTGACGCAGCAATCCGACCTGCGCGTAGAAGTCCGCCGTGCGTTGTTGCTCGGCGACGAGTGCGTCGTCGATGTTGCGCCATTTCGTCGCGCGCCGCGAGAACTGGAGTTTCGCCGCTTCGACGGGAATGCCGATGATGCGCGCCATCGCGGCTGAGTACGCGTCCACGTGCTGGTACGACCAGACTTGCGCGCGCACGACTCGGGCCAGAAAGTCGCGCAGCACTTCCTGTTTGGTGGCGATAGCGGCGTCTGTTGCGGCGAGATAGCTCAGCCCCGACCAGAGCCCTCGACCGTTCACGAGCACGCGCGCACGCCCCGTTGTTTCCGCCACCGCCGTATAAGGCTCCCACGTGGCCCAGGCGTCGACCGAGCCACTTGCCAGTGCGGTGACCGTATCGGCGGGCGGGAGGAAGCGGAAATTGACGTCGCCCGGCGCGAGCCCTGCTGCCGTGATCGCCTTGAGCGTGACGAAGTGCCCGATGGAGCCGCGCGTCGTGCCGATGTTCTTGCCCTTGAGGTCGGCGGCGGTGCGCAGCGTCGCGTCGGGGCGCACGAGCACGGCGGTGCCGAAAGCGTCCGAGCGATTGGCACCGATGATTTTGATGGCCGCACCGGCGGAAAGCGCGAAGATCACCGGCGCGTCGCCGATCGGTCCGCAATCGACGGCACCGGCGTTGAGCGCTTCGGCCAGCGGCGCGGCGGCGGGGAACTCCGTCCATTGGATGTCGTACGGCAACTGCTTCAGTTCGTCGGCCGCTTCGAGCAGCGCGCGCAGTCCGCCTTTCTGGTCGCCCGCCTTGAGGACAGGGCGTCCCGATTGAGCGAACGCGGTGCCCGGCAGCGCAATCGTGGTCAGCGCACCAGCGGCGCTGGAAGTCGTGACGTACTGCAGGAAACGGCGTCGGGAAATCGTCATGATGAAGGCCTGTGATGGATCGGAAGGGTCTTGAGGTTGAGGTGTTGTGGCCGTGCGTGTCAGTGCACGAAGCCGCCTTTGACGAAGCGCACCGGGTCGCTATCCATCTCGCGGAGCGTGGCGGTGAGCGGGTCGCGTGCAGACGATTTGTCGCCGTCTTGCAGCGAGGTCGACGTCGTGCACATCAGGCCGCCGTCGGCCCAGCCGCGACGTCCTGCCGGGGCGAGCGCGCGCAGCCAGCCGTCGCGATCCGCCAGCCACTCCGTGCCCGCCAGACCCGATGCCGATGCGCCTGCGATCTGTGCGAAGACGTGCCACGCTTCGCTCGCATCGGCGACACAGTCCGCACGGGCACCGAACAGCGGCGTGACGTTGCCGGGTGCGCGCTGTGTCGTCACCGTGGCCACGGTAGCCACCTTGCGTACGGACGCGGCCGCCATCCCCGTCGCCTGAACATCGTCTCGCCGGATCAGCAGCGTGAGGAATCGCGGGTCTTCGAAAGGCGGGGGATGGGCTGCGTCGACTGCCACTACGCGAACGCGCTGATTGCCGCGCCATGCGTCCAGCGTGCGGTCGGGACGTCCCGCGCATTTCACGGCGACCGATGGCAGCGCAATCGGCACGGGCCAGCTACCTCCGGCGGCCACGCCTGCGGACGCGGACAACACGCGCATGTAATCGAGGGCGGCCCACACTTCGCGGTCGCTCAGTCGACCGACGAAACCCGGCATGGTGACGCCGTGATCGTCGCGCATGCCGTACAGCACGTGCCAGAACAGCTCCCCGTCGGCGCGACGGCTCAGCAGCGCACTCGCCATCGTGGGCGGCCAGCGTCTGAGCGTTGCAGCGAGGGGCCCCTCACCGCGTCCATCCGCGCCGTGGCAGGCGGCGCATTGCGCCGAATAGATACGTGCGCCGCGCGCGATGCTGTCGACGGTGAAGCCCGTCGGACTCGTATGAAAGCTGGTCGGCACGGCGGCCGTCAGCCACAACTGAGGCGATGGCCACGGCGCGAAGACGAGCGCACCGATGGCCGCCACCGTCAGCCAACGCCACGCACGTCGCCAACACACGGCGAGCAGCAGGCAGACGACGGCGAATGCGATAGCCGCGAGCATCCACGCGAACTGTCGGGCGAGCGCCACGTCGATGACGAGGTTCTCGCCCGCAATGCGCTGCGCCCACGGCCACGCGGGCGCGCCGTGCGAATCGTCGGTGATGCCGAGCGCATAGAGCGCGCTCAGCCACGTCGATTGCACGAACTGCAAGGCTTGCAGCAACGCATTGAGCCAGAGATGGGAAGGCGGCGAGGTCATCGGTGCAGAGGCGACTTCAACGACATCGCAGTACGGCGAACCAATAGGCTAACGACAGCACCCAATTCAGAATTACCAGCTTGCATCGAGCCCCAGATGTCGGAGCGCTTCGTGGCGCAGTTCGGTGATGCGGGCGTCGCCGCGATGACGCGGGTAGGGCAGATCCACATGCAGCTCCGCCACGATCTTCGCCGGGCGCGGGCTGAACACGATCACGCGTTGCGCGAGGAACAGTGCCTCCTCCACGTCGTGCGTGACGAGCAGCGCAGAGAACCCTGCGCGCTGCCACAACTCGACCAGTTCGCTTTGCATCGCCAGCCGCGTGAGCGAATCGAGCTTGCCGAGCGGTTCGTCGAGCACCAGCAGACGCGGGTCGTTCACGAGCGCACGGGCGAGCGCGACCCGTTGCGCCATGCCGCCCGAGAGTTGATGTGGGAAGGCGTCGGCGAACTCGGAGAGGCCCACGCGCGCGAGCGCCGCATCGACACGATGACGTTCCTTCCTGAGCACGCCGCGCGCTTGCAGACCGAGCGCCACGTTGTCGCGCACAGTTCGCCAGGGGTAGAGTGTCGGGTCCTGAAACACCACGATGCGCGACGGATCGGGGCGCGTGATGGCCGCGCCGTCCTGCGAGATGGCGCCGCGCGTGGCCGTCTCCAGACCAGCGACAAGGCGCAGCAACGTGGACTTGCCGCATCCGCTCGGGCCGAGCAGCGCGACGAACTCACCGGTCGCGACTTTCAGATCGACGCCGTCGAGCACCTGCAATGGCGACTGACGTGAGCCAAACCAGTGACTTACGCCCTGAATGTCGATCTGCGCGCCGGTATCGTTGGCCGGATGTGCACCGTTGTGAATCGAAGGCGATGGCAAAGCGGCATCCGCACCTGCGAACGTGGGGGAAGAAGTTGACGAGGAAGTTGAGGACGAAGCGGCGGCGCTTACCATTTGACGGTTCCTTTCTGCCAGGCGAGTGCACGGTCGCGCACGGTGAAGAGCAGTGTGATGACGCCGGAGAAGAGCAGGGCCATGACGATCAGCGCGGCGTACATGTTCACGTAAGACGCCCAGCCTTGCGCCCATGTGAGATACCAGCCGAGGCCGGACTTCACGCCCATCATTTCGGCCGTCACCAGCACCGAGAACGACGCGCCCAGCCCCATGAACAGGCCGACGAAGACGTTCGGCAGCGCGGCCGGAATCGCCACGCGCAGCACCAGAAACGCTTCGGACGCGCCCAGCGTGCGTGCCACGTCGTAATAACTCTTGTTGACGCCTGCGACGCCCGACCACGTGAGCACGGCAACGGGAAAGGCCGTCGAAAGCGCGATGAGGAAGGCCGCTGCGGAATAGCTCGACGGGAAGAAGTAGAACGTGAGCGGCAACAACGCCGTGGCGGGCACGGGGCCCAGCACGCGAAGCACCGGGTGCACCCAGTAGCCAATGGCGCGCGACCAGCCGATCGAGACGCCGATCAGAAAGCCCGCAATCGCCCCGAAGCCGAAGCCCAGACCGAGCAGCTTGAGGGTGTTAGCGGCGCTGTCGCCGAGACGTCGCCAGTCTTCCGTGTAGACCTCGATGAGGGCCTGCGGCGGTGCGAAGAACGGCGTAGGCAGCGAGCCGGTCTTTGCGGTAAGGATTTCCCAGGCGGAGAGCGCCACCGCGATGGCCACAAGCCACGGCCCCGCACCCGTCAGGGCTTCACGCAACCGCAGCAGCGGCGGTGTCGCGCGGCCAGCAACCGACAGCACGGCGAGGAGGGCGGCCACAGCCAGCGCAAACACGCCCAACTCGTCGGTGAAGGCCCAGTCGGAGAAGCCGACGACCTTGTTCGGCCAGCGCAGCGTGAGCGCACCGAAGGCGGCCCACGCCAGCGCGGCGGCGAAGCCCACACCCCACAGCGCAGACGTGCGCGGGGCGGCGAACAACTGGTCGATCTCGGTTTCGTCGAAGGCCGGGATGCGCGGCACGGAAGCGGCGCTCGCCGCACTGGTCCGCAGCGCGGAGCCTTCGGTCTGTTCCGTCAGCTCAAGCGCACTGGCGGGCGATGCACCGCGCAGTGCGGCGTTGTCGAGAATGGCACTCATGGTCACTTGTCCAGTGATGCGCGCTTAGCCCAGCACGTTGGCGTAGACGTGTTGCGCGAGTTTCTGCGGATCGGTCGTCTTCTTGAGCACACCGATGCGGCGGAAGTCGTCGGCGAAGTACGCGATCTCGTCGCGCAGGTCCACGCCGGTCGGGTGATGCGAATAGGTCAGCGTGGCGTAGAGCTTGCGCAGATCCTCGGGGCTGATCTTGGGCGAGTACTTCGCGAAGATCTTCGCGGCCTCGTTCGGGTTCTCGTTGACGAATTCGGTGGCCTGCACGATGGAGCGTGCCAGCGCACTCGCCGCCGCGCGGTCGTTGCGCACCAGATCGCCGCGCGCGCCGATCACGCAGCACACCTTACGGGCGTACTCGCCGGAGAGGTTCGTCGCCAGTTCGACGTAAGCGCCGTTAGTGCGCTTCTCCAGCAGATAGAGGTTCGGATCGCCGTCGGCAATCGCCTGGATCTCGCCCTTGTCGACGGCGACACCGAGCAGGTCGGCCGGGTACTGACGCCAGGTGATGTCTCGCTCGGCGTCGATACCGTTTTTCGCCAGCAGAATCTGGAAGAAGTGCTTGCCCGGTGCAGCCAGATCCGACACGCCGACCGTCTTACCCTTGAGGGCAGCGAGCGACGTAATGCCCGCCGCCTTCGAGCCGAGCAGGCGCACGCAGCCGCCGTGCGAACTACCGATGATCTTCACGTCGAAGCCCGATTCGAGCGGCTTGAGCCAGCGGTGAATCATGCCCACGGCCGCGTCGGCCTTACCGGTGGCGATGGATTCGAGCAACTGGTCCGTCGAACCGCTGTAGTTGATCAGGTCGACTTGCAGGCCGTTCTTCTCGAAGAAGCCACGCTCCTGTGCGGCAACGATGGGCGTCAGGCAGAACGAGTTCTGGTTCCACGCGAAGGTGAGCTTCTTCGGCTGCGACCAGGCCCGACGGCCAAGCAGCAGGGCGGGCGCGGCAAGCGCGAAAGCGGTGCCTGCACGCAGCACCTTGCGGCGACCGGCGTGCACGTCGGCCTTGGTGGCGGTGCTGCTGATACCGGTAATGCCAGTGGTCTTGTCGGTGTGGCGGAACTTCATGGGTACGACTCCCCTGTTGATTTCTGATGTTTGTGTGTCTGGCGCTTTAGTCGATCACGTCTGTCGATCACGTCAGTCAAGAAGATCGGGCTCCGCCTCGACGAGACCTTCGTAAAGGCTCTCGAACGAATACAGCGCGCCCTCTGGGCCGCCGACCTGACTGTGCGTGTGACGTGCCGTCGCTTCGTCGATGGGGTGCGGCGTACCTGCGGCTTCGGCGAGCAATTGCGTGTGCGCCACGTTCTCCAGCGCGATGTACCACCACGCGGCGGCTTCGACGCTCGGACCGGCGGTGAGAATGCCGTGGTTCTTCAGAATCACGCCTTTGACGGTGCCGCTGCCATCCGGCTTGTTCAGCGCGTGCGCAATGCGGTCGCCTTCGCTGCCGTCGACCACCATGCCGGTGAAGTCGTCGAACAGCGCGTGGTCTTCGAAGAAGCCGCACGAATCCTGCGTGAGCGGATCGAGCGGACGGCCCAGCGTCGACCACGCTTTGCCGTAGGTCGAGTGCGTGTGCGCGGCGGCGACCAGATGCGGATGCGCTTCATGGATGGCCGCATGAATGGCAAACGCCGCTTTGTTCAGGGGACGGTCGCCGACCACGGTCTCGCCTTTGGCGTTCACCAGCAGCAGATCGGAGACCTTGATGCGCGAGAAGTGCACGCCCAGCGGATTGACCCAGAAGTGATCGGGCAACTCCGGGTCTCGTGCGGTGATGTGACCGGCCAGCCCGAGATCGAAGCCGTGGCGCGCGAAAATGCGGAACGCGGCGGCGAGCCGTGTCTGACGATGGCGACGCTCGGCGAGGATGTCGCTGCGCACGGGCGGCGCGTCGAACCAGAAGCGCTGCTGCGGCGCGGCGTTGAGCACGAGGCCGGTCGGTGTGGTCTTGGTCTGCGCGGGTGGGGTGGACGTGGTGCGTCCGAAGCTATGTGTGTCGACGGGCAGAACGGCTGCCATAGTGTTTTCTCCGTGTCGTGTGGGGGCGCCGCTCAGGCGGCGCGGCGCGTGGCGTCGTTCTGACGGTCGCGCTCGGCGACCAGCGTGCGCAGACGCGGAATTAGCTCTCGGCCGTAGTCGATGGCGTCGCCCAGCGGATCGAAGCCGCGAATGAGGAACGTCGTCACGCCGAGGTCGTAGTAATCGAGCAGGGCGTCGGCGACTTGCTCCGGCGTGCCGACGAGGGCCGTCGAGTTCGAGCGTCCGCCGATCAGCTTGGCGATCTCCGTCCATAACACTTTGTCCAGACGCGCGCCCTTGTCGGCGGCGGCGAGCAGACGTCGTGCGCCTTCGCTTTGCAGCGCCGAGCCTTGCGGCACACCGGCGGCTTCACGGATCGCCTTGGCTTGCGCCAGAATCTTGTCGGCACGTTCCCACGCCTTCGCTTCGGTCTTGGCCAGCACCGGGCGGAACGAAACCGAGAAGCGCGGCGTGCGGCCATGCACGGCGGCGGCGGCGCGCACGCGCGTGGTGATGTCGCGCACCTGATCGAGCGATTCGCCCCACAGCGCGTAGATGTCGGCATGTTTGGCCGCGACTTCCAGCGCGGCGTCGGACGCGCCGCCGAAGAAGATCGGCACATGCGGCTGCTGCACGGGCTTGACCTCGGAGAAGCCCTGTTTGAAGCGGTAATACTTGCCGTCGTGATCGAACGGCGTGTCTTCCGTCCAGATGCGACGCAGGATGCTCAGGTATTCGTCGGTGCGCGCATAGCGCTCGTCATGCAGCAGGAAGTCGCCGTCGCGCTGCTGTTCTTCGTCCGATCCGCCGGAGATAAAGTGGACGCCGAGGCGGCCGCCACTGAACTGATCGAGCGTGGCGATCTGACGTGCGGCCAGCGTCGGCGCAACGAAGCCCGGACGATGCGCGAGCATGAAGTGGATGTTCTCGGTCACTGTGGCCGCATAGGCAATCGTGAGCGTGGCCGACGGGCTCGTGGAGTGATGGGGCACCAGAATGCGGTCGAAGCCGGATTGCTCGTGAGCGCGCGCAAAGTTGCGCACGTAGTCGCGGTCGACAGCGGCCCCCTTCTTGGGATGAATTTCGGACTGCTTACTGCTCTGAATCATGCCGATGATTTCTACGCTCATGACGACGTTCTCCTTGTGGGGTAAGGGACGCGTGCACGGCGACGTGGGTCGGTTTGCGCTACACGCCCATCGATCGGAACAGACGGTGAATGGGAGTGAGCCTACGCAAACAATCATCGAGCGTTAAATAATCATTTACGCAAAGATTATTCGATATGGATGGTTGGGCGCGGCATCGCCGAGCTTTACGCTAGGGGCACTGCGTAGATCGGCGCATTGTGCGTCGAACGCGTATTTGCTTATTCCAAAATCATGGCTTCTTCAGGTCTCGCATCTTCCGGGGCGGTGCTGCCACTGCCGACCCAGCCACGTGGAGACGGCCCCGCACGTCACGCGCAACTCGATGCGCTCCTGCCTCCGATCACCCGCGCGCTGGCCGAGAGCGCGACAGCGCTCGATCGCGATGCACGTTTTCCATTTGACAATTTCGCGCTGCTGCATCGCCACGGGCTGATCTCGGAAGTGGTGCCGCGTGCGGCGGGCGGGGGGGATGGCGGTCTCGCGACGGCACGTCGCATCGTCGGTGCCGTTGCCAAGGGGGAATCGGCCACTGCACTGGTGCTGACGATGACGTATCTCCAGCACCGCTCGCTCGTGCGGGAAAGCACGCGCTGGCCGCAGGCGCAGCGTCGCGCGGTGTTCGAGAGTGCGGTGCGTGAGGGTGCGCTGATCAACGCGCTGCGCGTGGAGCCGGATCTGGGCACGCCCGCCCGGGGCGGGCTGCCCTCTACGATTGCACGACGCACCGAGACAGGCTGGCGTTTGTCCGGCCGCAAGCTCTATTGCACGGGCATTCCCGCGTTGCGCTGGCTCAATGTGTGGGCACGCACGGACGAGGCGGAGCCGCGCGTCGGGGTGTTCTTGGTGCCACGTCCCGCCGGTCCGACGGATTCGCCAGACCGCCCGGGCATTCGCGTCGTACAGAACTGGGATCACCTCGGGCTGCGCGCGTCCGCCAGCCATGAGGTCGTGCTGGAGGACATCGATCTGCCGTTCGGTAACGCCGTCGATATTCGTCCACCGAACGAATGGGCACCGGCGGGGATCGGTCAGCGTGACAACGATGCACATATCGAACAACAGGCATGGATGAGCGTGCTGCTGGGCACGCTTTACGATGCGGTCGCGCGCGCTGGCGTCGACTGGCTCGTGACGTTCCTGAACACCCGTGTGCCGGGCAATCTCGGCGCGCCGCTGGCCACTGTGCCGCGCATTCAGGAGACCGTCGGAGAAATTGCCGCGTTGCTGCACGTCAACCAGCGTCTGCTGGACGCGGCGGCGCAGGCGGCCGATGCGGGAGAACCCGATGACGATATCGCCAGCGGTGCGCTAAAGTTCACGGTGACGGGCAATGCGATCCGAGTCCTCGAACTGGCCTTGCAGCTTTCGGGCAATCACGGGCTTTCGCGCAACAACCCGCTTGAGCGCTATCATCGCGACGTGCTGTGCAGCCGTATCCACACGCCGCAAAACGACACCATTCTGGGCGCTGCCGGTCGGCAGACGCTCGCTGCTTTCCGGGAATTCGCATGACTGGTACGACCGAAGTGCTGGATGGCATCGCCTTGTCGCGCGACCTGCCAGCTCACGATTACGACGCGCTCGATCCCTTGCGCACCTTCGTCGCCGGGTTCTCGCGACTGTTGGATCGACGTCCCAATGAAACCACGCTACTTGAAGAGGGCGCGGGCCTGCTCGCTCAACTGGTGGCGCGCGACGACTGGCTGCCCGACGCATTCGCCACGCCGCATCCCGACCATTACCAGCAGTTCTTGCTGCACTGCGACTCGGCGCAGCGTTTCTCCATCGTGAGCTTCGTCTGGGGCCCTGGGCAGCGCACGCCGATTCACGATCACACCGTATGGGGGCTGATTGGCATGCTGCGCGGCTCGGAAGACTCGCAACCTTATGTGCTCGACGCGAAGGGTGTTCCCGTCGTGGCAGGCGAGGCGGTGCGGCTACTGCCGGGCGACGTGGAAGTGTTGTCGCCGCGTCTGGGCGACATTCACCGCGTGAGCAATGCGTATGCGGATCGCGTGTCGGTGAGTATCCACGTGTATGGCGCGAACATCGGCGCGGTGCATCGCAGTGTCTTTACCGAGACGGGCGAGCGCAAGGGCTTCGTGTCCGGCTACGCCAACGCGCAGTTGCCCAATCCGTGGGGCAAGGCCGCGCCACCTGCCGACAAACAATAGACAAGCCTCAACGTTTCGACTTCTGAAGAATTCAAGGAATGACCGTGTCCGAGCATCCGAACCACACGACCCCCGATGCACCGTCGCAGGCCGCAGACTTCCCCGAACTGACCTACGCCGAAGTGCGCGCCGCGCTGCTCGCGCGTGAGGAAATTGCACTGCTCGACGTGCGTGAAGAAGACCCGTTCGCGCAGACGCACCCGCTGTGGGCCGCGAACCTCCCGCTTTCGCGCGTGGAGATCGACGCATGGGCGCGTATTCCGCGCCGCGACACGCGCATCGTCGTCTATGGCGTGCATGACGGCGAAGACCTCGCACCGCGCGCAGCCGCCGTGCTGCGCAAGCTCGGTTACACCGACGTCAATCTGCTGGCGGGCGGTCTGGACGGCTGGATTGCCGCGGGCGGCGAAGTGTTCCGCGACGTGAACGTGCCGAGCAAGGCGTTCGGCGAGTGGGTCGAAGGGCTGCGTCACACGCCGTCGCTCTCGGCGCAGGAAGTGCAGGCGTTGCTCGACGCGGATGCCGACGTCGTGGTCGTCGACGCCCGTCGCTTCGACGAATATCAGACGATGAACATTCCCGGCTCGACGAGCGTGCCCGGTGCCGAACTGGTGCTGCGCGTTCGCGAGCTTGCGCCGGACCCGGCTACGCGCGTGATCGTCAACTGCGCGGGGCGCACGCGCAGCATCATCGGCACGCAATCGCTCGTGAACGCGGGGCTGCCGAATCCCGTCGCAGCGCTGCGTAACGGCACCATCGGCTGGACACTTGCCGGGCAAACGCTGGAGCGCGGCGCGGACCGTCGTCACCCGGCAACTGTGCGAGAGGCCACGCTGGCCGTTGCCCGAGAAGGCGCGCGCGCTGTGGCGGATCGTGCCGGTGTGCGCCGCGTGGCGCTTGAGGACGTGCCATCGCTGAATGCGCCCGGACGCACGGTCTACCGCTTCGACGTGCGCACGCCGGAAGAGTATGCGGTGGGGCATCTGCCGGATTTCGCAAACGTACAAGGCGGTCAGTTGGTGCAGGAGACGGACCATCAGGCACCGGTGCGCGGCGCATGGATCGTGCTGGCGGACGACGATGGCGTACGCGCCGACATGACCGGCTCGTGGCTCGCGCAGATGGGCTGGACGGTGTATGTCGTGGAGCCGCACAGCGCTCATGCCCGTAGCGCGCAAGGCGGCTGGCCGCTGCACACGCCGAGTGCACCGGAAGTCGCCACCGTCACGCCCGCGTTGCTCGCGCGCTGGCTCGACGAAGCGGCGCTGGGGCAGATCGCGGTGCTGGACTTCACGTCCGGCGTCAATTACGTCAAGCGGCATATCCCCGGCGCGTGGTTCGTGATTCGTGCGCGTCTGGCCGAAGCCCTGCGCACCATCGGGCCGGTGCAACGCTATGTGCTGACGTGCGGCTCCAGCTTGCTGGCACGTTTCGCGGCGGCCGACCTGCGTCGTCTGACCGATGCCGAGATCGTAGTGCTCGACGGCGGCACGCAGGCATGGATCAACGCCGGGTTGCCGCTGGAGTCCGGTGAGACACATCTGGGCAGCGCGCGGGATGATCGCTATCGCCGTCCGTACGAAGGCACCGATAATGCGGCCGAGGCCATGCAGGCCTATCTCGACTGGGAGTTCGGTCTCGTCGACCAGTTGCATCGCGACGGCACGCATCACTTTCAGGTGGTGTAAGCCGTCAACGTTCAGGGCATTCGACCGAGTCTGCCGGGGCGCACGCCGTCCCGGCGGTGCGCCCGTGGCATACTCCGGAACTTCCGGCGCTGCCCTGCTTTCGATCCGACCATGCCACTTCCGCGTTTCATCACCCGCCGACTGGAGGCGCTCACCGAGCCGAGCACCCGTATTCCGTACGCGTGGGTGTATCACGAGCCCGACGTCTTCATGCAACGCACGTCGGCGTTCAAAGTCGCCAAAAAATATCTCCACCGCCGTCTGCGTCTCGCGATGAGCGGACAACTGCGCCATGAGGTGCAGCACGTCGCACCGCAAGCGCGCGTGTTGTGGATTTACGGTGGAAAGCATTCCGTGGGCGATGCCGTGATGGATATGTCGGGCCGTGCGCTACTGCGCGGACGCGAAGGCCCCATCGATCTGCTCATCAGCACGGGACTCAAAGCGGTCTTCGAGGGCGACGACATCTTCCGAAATGTCTTCGACGATCCGGCCGCGGTGAATCCGGCCGAGTACGACGTCGTCGTCATGCAGGAATTCAACTACCCGACGTTGCGCATCAAGCGCCGCTTTTTCGCGACGCTCCCCTTCGCGTGCCTGTTTCGCTTTTTCCACGGCCCGGACCGGAATCAGACGCAATTCAGTCTGGCAGCCGTCAACGATGTTTTCGGCCTGGAACTGGCGCCGGACGAACTCTTTACACAGGCGAAGCCGTATTTGCGCGATGAGACGGACTTGCCTGCGGCTGTCGTGAATCAAATGCCTGCGGGACCGTTCATCGTGCTGGCGATGGGGGGCGTGGAGCCGCGCCGCACCTATGCGCATTGGCGCGCGTGCCTCGATGCCTACGATGCGGCGTACGCGCCCGGTCTACCCACGGGTATCGTGCTGTTGGGTTCGGGCAACGGGGCCGATGCCGCCCGGGCGCTCATGGAAGCGAAATTCCGGCATCTCGAAATGGTGTCGTTCGTCGGCCAGTTGACGCTGCGCGACGCGAAGCGCGTGATCGCGAATGCCGCACTGTTCGTCGGCGCCGATGGGGGGCTGATGCACGTGGCCCACACCACGCGAGCGCCAAGCGTGTCGCTGTTTGCTGCTGCGGAGCCGCCGTATCTGCGTCTCACACCGCGCTGTCAGTCGACACCTTTGCAAACGCAAAGCGACGTGAGCGCCCTCGATCCCGCCGAGCTTGCCGAGACCATCATCGCGACCCTCGCCAGTCATCCCCCACGCCTTCGGTAAGGCGTTCATCGCGCGTTCGCGAGCGCTTTGCGCGTCGCGGGTCCGCTCCATCCCCACACCACACAACAGCGCTGTCACCCCTTCACAGAGGTCGGTGACGGCGCTGCTTCGCCTGCGCCGCGCACATTCGCGACCGGCGCATCTTCGGCTCACGTTGCCCTTTTTGTGTCGCCGAAGCAACAAGGGTGACGTCCGATTAATTCGAATGAATTGCCGTGAAAACCAACGTATTCGATCGCCTTTCGGCGGCGTTGACGCTTATCGTTTGCTTCGATCGTCGTCGAGCAAAGAGGATTCAATAACGATTTGTCAGGCACGCAGGTGGAAGTCGGTGAGGTTGTGCCTTATCGATGCAGAAAGAGAATATCTGCGGGCGTGTCGGGATGCTTGTAGTGCGGCGACGAGTGTCCCGACATGCCTTGGGAAGTGCGCGTAGGGGTGCGTGCACTGCCCTACCACTGGCTTGACGTGGCCTGAGAGCTGGTTCCCCTAACCTGGCTTCCAGGACCCTTGTTCCCCGCACAGTTTCGGCTGTGCGGGGATTTTTTCGTTGCCGGTCACCTGTCAACGTTGACAGGTGACGCATTGCCATGTGTCGCCTAAGGTAAGTCGAAATGACTAGGTGTATGCACGTCACGGGTGGTTTTTCTGCATGACGAATCGGATTTTGGCCGCTCAGATGCGAATTTGGCGCATGACAAGAGACTTCGAATAACAACTCGATTGCGCGCAACGCAGACTGAAATGGCATGGCGAAGGGCAACGCCAAGGAACTCGTTTTCTTGAAGTTGTGAGCTGGGATGGCGGAGGCTAGCCCGGTCTTTGGGAGCCAACGATCATGCGTAACTCTATCTCCGTGAAACCTCGGCAGCGCGTGCTGGCGTCGGCTGTCGGGCTGGCCGTCGCGTCGCTCGCTATCCCGGCTCAGGCCGGTACGGTGACATCGGGCACTACCACGGTGGCCGCTCCGGGCGATGCCAATACCACCTGGACGGTGACTAACAACTCCACGTTGAACGTCCAAAGTGGCGCATCGACCAACTGGATATCGTTGAAGGGCGATCCACCCTCGACGGGACGGCCTCAACTGATCATGGACGGCGCGACCGTTATCTCGACGCTGCCGCCGCTCCCCACTTCCCCGCCCGGCTCGACGCCGCCACCGGCGATCAGCGTACGCAACGCCTCGGCAACCATCTCCAACTCTACGATCTCCAGCCCGAACAACATCGGTATCGAATTCGTCACTCAACTGACAGCCGGGCTCCAGCCCTCGACGGGGACGATCACCAACAGTACGGTTTCCGGATTTCAGTACGGCGTGGCGGCGAGCGCCGGGGCGACCGTGACGATCACCAATTCGACCCTGAGCGCTGGCACCGGGACTAACGGCGGGATCAATGGCGGGCTGATCAATTTCGACTCGAACGTGACCGTCAACGGCGGTTCCATCAGTGGCAATCTGGCCGGTGTCGGTGCCATCTCGCTCAATACCGGGCTCTCGATCATCTCGAACACGACGCTCAACGGCGTCGCGGTAAGCGCGGCCAGCGGCCCCGCGATTCTCATTGCACCGGGGCGTCCCATATATACCGGTCACACCGCTAATGTCTTGGTGCAAAACGGCACGTCGCTACAGGGCAGCAATGGGTTCGCGGTACAGGCGAACGGCAGCGTGACAGGCAACGTGACCATCGACGGCGCGAACACGGTGATCGGTGGGGATGTCGGCAGCGACGGCACCGCCACGCTCAATCTCACGCTTCAGAATGCCGCCTCGCTCACCGGCAATCTGACCAATCTGAATTCGCTGGCGGTCAACTCGAGTGCCGTGTGGCGTCAGGCAGGCGACAACACCGTTTCCAACGTGACGATGAATGGCGGCACGATCGACGTCTCCGGTACCGCGCTCGGTACGTCGACGCTGCGTACCTTGAACATCGGCACGCTGGCGGGTAGCGGCACGTTCCAGATGAGCACGAATCTGGGCACACATTCGGGCGATCTGCTCAATGTGACCGGCGCCGCCACCGGCGACTACCAGGTTCTGGTGCGCAACACCGGCGCGCAGCCGACCAACTTCTTGCCGCTGACCATTGTGCAGACCGGCGGAGGCGGTGCAGGCTTCGGGCTGGTCAACGGCAAGGTC
This sequence comes from Pandoraea commovens, assembly GCF_024704525.1. NCBI lineage: Bacteria > Pseudomonadati > Pseudomonadota > Betaproteobacteria > Burkholderiales > Burkholderiaceae > Pandoraea > Pandoraea commovens. The sequence goes on along the minus strand of NZ_CP102780.1, from coordinate 4,300,113 downwards.
GATATCGGCGTGTACACCTACAAGTTGCAACAGCAAGGCAACAACTGGGCGCTCGTGACCGACACCGGTACCCCCATCGACCCGCGCACGGGCGAGGAGACGCTCGGTGTCGTGACGGGAGATCCGGGCGATCCGGCGACCGGCGATCTGTCACCGAGCACGCAGACCGTGCTGGGGCTGTCGTCCGCTGCGCCCTCCGTCTGGTATGGGGAGGCGACAGTCCTTCGCACCCGCATGGGCGAGTTGCGAATGGACGATCAGCGCAATAGCGGTGTCTGGGCACGCACCTTCGGCAAGCAATTCAATGGCAAGCCCAATGCGGGAACCAGCTATCGCCAGACGCAATATGGCGTGGTGGCGGGCGTGGACGGGGTGGTCGGGCAGACATGGGGCGGCTCGTGGCTGGTAGGCGCGATGCTCGGCACCAGCCACAGCAAACTCACCTTCGAGAATGCCTCGACGGGGGGCGTGAATAGCTATTCCGCCGGACTCTACGCGACCTGGCTTGGCCCGACGGGATGGTATTTCGACGGTGTGTTCAAGTACAACCGTTTCCAGAACACTGCCGACGCTGTGATGAACGATGGCGTCGCCGCGCACGGCAGCTTCAACAACAATGGCGTGGGGCTGCAACTGGAGTTCGGCCGACATCTCGAGTTCGGCGATCGCTGGTTTGTGGAGCCTTATGTTCAGTTCTCGGCGCTGGGGGTGAGCGGGGCCGATTACGGACTGACCAACGGGATGGTGTCCAACTCGGCGCACAGCGGGTCCGTACAGGCGCGCGTTGGCGCTGCGTTCGGCAAGACGCTGACGCTGCCCGGTGGCGGCGCGATTCAGCCGTATCTGAAGATTGCGCTGGTCCAGGAATTCATCAAAAGCAACCAGACCACCATCAACGGCATTGTGTTCAACAACGACTTGTCAGGCACGCGCGCGGAGTTTGGCGCCGGGGTGGTCGGGCAATTGCGGCGCAACGCTCAGGTCTATGTGGAAGCTGAGACTGCGGTGGGCAAACGTCTCAACCAGTCCTGGGGAGCGCAGATCGGCGTGCGTTACACCTTCTGAGTCTTTCAACAAAATCTGTGATGATGCTTCAAAATCGATGAAATTTTATTAAATTCACTGATATTCGTCTTAAGTTGACGTAGATTCGCGGTTCTTGCGCATATCGTTCGCCTTGCTTTTTTACCCCGACAAGGATTATCGATATGCCATCCCAAGCCCAGACACCTTTTCGTGTCCGCCTTTTAGCGGCCGCCGCGTCCGCTCTCGTTTTCGCGCCTCTGGCGCACGCGCAAACCAACCCGGTCATGACGATCGACACGCCCGGCCCCGGCGGCATGGCCCACGTTGTCTCGGCGACCGACAACATGGGCGTGACCGTGACGGGCGCAGGAATTGCGAACATCGGCGGCGGGGGCAGAATCTCGATCGATGGCCGGACCCCGATGTCGTACCTGCGTACGACGAATGGCGGCACGAGTTTCATCAGTGAAATCAACATTACGGGCTACGCCGGCGTAGCACCGAGTTCTGCGCTGGCGACCGCGATGTATGGATCGACCGTCACGCTCATCGATTCGACGATCAGGAACTCCGGCGATGTCGCCTTTTGGGCGGCGCGCGGCAATACCGACATGAACGTGCCGGGTTCGACCGTGCACATGGATAACGTGATCCTGGAAGGTAGCGGCCGCGCGCTCGTGGTGGCTGGCGACAGCACGGTCGACGTTAAGAATTCGCACATCTCGGCAACGCGTCGCGACGGTGCGCGCATGAATTACGCCGTGCAGGTGACCGATTCCCAGTTCACTGCCGTCGATACGACGATTTCAGGGTCGGACGCCGCTGTGAAGATCACCACCGAGTCGCGCCCGCAGCGGGCCGGTTCGACGGTCGTGCTGGACAACGCGCGTCTGCTTGCCGAAGGTGCGGGCATTCGAATCGAGCGCGGCGTTCTGAGTGCGCCGGGCGATTTCATGATCGACGTCGATATCAGGAACGGCACGACCATCAAGGCTGACAGTGGCACGCTTCTCAGTGTCACGTCGGTGCCGAATGCGACGACGCCGTATCACGTCAACGTGAACGTGGACAACAGCGTTCTCGAGGGCGACATGATGTTCCATCCAGAACACATGACGAACGAGCCTGTCGACACACGTCTGCGCCTGGACAACCACGCGATCCTGACCGGCCGAATCGACGGTCTGGCCCATCTGCACGTCAACAACGACGCCGAGTGGCGTCTTGTCGACAACCAGGTGCTCGCGGGCGAGGTGATCATGGGCGGCGGCGTGATCGATCTGCGTCATGGCGAGGTCCCCGGTCAGTTCCGTACGCTGGAGATTGCCACGCTTGCGGGCGAGGGCACCTTCCGCATGCAAACGGATCTCGAGCACGGTGGTGCCGACCAACTGCACCTGACCGACAACGATTCGACGGGCCAGTTCAAACTCGACGTGCGCAATACGGGCGCGTTCGCCGCAATACCAGTGCAGCAACTGGTGCAGGACGATGGCGGTGCCGCAACCTTCTCCGTCGTCGGCGGCAAGGTCGATCTCGGCACTCGCGCCTATGAACTGGCGGCGCGCGAGGAAGATGGCAAGCGCTATTGGGAGTTGGTGCGCACCGAAGAGCAATCCAATAGCACCGAGACGGTTCTCGGCGCGGCCAGCGCCCTGCCGACAGTGTGGCTCGGCGAGATCACAACCCTGCGTGCGCGTCTGGGCGAAGTCCGCCTGAACGAAGGCAAGGGCGGTGGCGTGTGGGCGCGTACGTTCGGCAACCGATACAACGCCAAACCGGCGGGCGGCCACGGTTATTCGCAGGATCAGTGGGGCGTGCTCGCTGGCGCCGATGGTATCGTCGCCAGCAACGGCGCGGGCCAGTGGCTCGTCGGTGGGATGGCGGGTACGTCGACCAGCCGGATGAAGTTCGGTGTCGGCTCCACCGGCAGCGTCGAGAGCTACACGGTAGGCATGTACGCGACGTGGCTGGGCAAGAACGGCTATTACTTCGACGGCGTGCTCAAGTACAACCGTTACGCATCCGACCTCGATGTGATGATGCGCGACGGTCGCCGCAGCAAGGGCGACTACCATGCCAATGGTCTCGGTCTATCGACGGAATTTGGCCGCAAGCTGTCGTTCAACAACGGCTGGTTCGTCGAGCCTTATGCGCAAGTCGCCGCCATGATGTCGAGTGCCTCCGACTACACGCTCGATAACGGTATGCAAGTCGACGCGGGGCGTGGCCGTTCGGTGCAGGGCGCGCTGGGTATCGGCGTGGGTAAGACGATCGAAACGAAAATGGGGACGTTCGAGCCTTACGTTCGCGCCGCGGTGGTGCAAGAGTTCGCGAAGAACAACGCGGTCGTGATCAACGGCGAAGCCTTCAATAACGACTTGTCGGGTACGCGCGCAGAGTTCTCCGTCGGTCTCGCGGCCCAGATGCAGAAGAACCTTCAGGCCTATGTCGATACGTCGTACGCCGTGGGCAAGCGTCTCGAAAAGCCTTGGGGCGTCAATGTGGGCGTGCGCTACACGTTCTGAAAATAACGAGAGGCGAAGATACGGCCGGGTGTCGACATGAGCGAACACCTGGCCCGGATCTTCTTCAACCCTGTGCGACGTGATATCGCACAGGGTTTTTTTATTGCCGCTCGCAAAAGAGGCGGGGCTGGTCGACGAACGCCATCGCCGCGTTGTTCTTCACGCGCACGATCTGGAAGTAATCGGTGTTGCCGGGACGAAAACGCGGCAGCAGATGTCGCAAGACTTTCTCCTCGTCCGAGTTGTCGCTCAGCATTCGGGCGCTACGCGTGGTGGTCATGCGCACGGTGTCGGCGAGCGTCTGATAGTCGAACTCCATCGCGCGATGAATTCGCGTCGACGAGCGGCCGTCGGCGATGTAGCCGGCGAAGCGGGAAAACCCCGTGCCGTCCCGGCCAAACGCCGTGTCGAGTTCTCCCCAGACCCGCACCATGCCGGGTTGGGGCGTATCCGAATGTGTCACGATTTCAATGTCGGAGTGACATTGCCAGGGCATGCGCTGCGGCGTTGTGGTCAGCCACACGACCACCCACGGCACGATGACGGCGAGTGCCGTTCCGAGCACAACGTGGCGCAGGCGAATTCGGAGTCTCATTGCAATCACCGGTTGCCCGTCTCCTGCATGACCAGATACGAAACACAGTTCGCATCGGGACGATCAATGGGTTGTCGGCAGAGGAAGTAACTGTACAAATCGTTGTACGCAGTGCCGTTGATGTAGACCAGCCGTTCGGGAAAGTCGACGATCGATTTGGGAGGCTCCTTTTCGATCATGCTCACGCGATTCGCGAGGAACTGGGCGTCACCCGCGCGCTCCGGCGTCACGAAGTAGCGATGGGTCTCGTCGCTCGGCACGGGGACCCATTGGCCCGAACGCGCATGTTGATACAGATTTCCGAGCAACGGCGGAAGCGTTCGGAAAGCATAAATGGCACTTGCCAGCGCGATGATCGTCCAGAGGCCCATCGCGAAGAAGAGATGCGTGGTGCGTACCGGCCGCACAAGCATGCGGTGCCGGGCAAGGGGGGGGACATCGTGGGACGAAGGGATTGTCACCGGCGATGTCGTTGCCACCACGGCGTCCGAGGGGATGGGCGTAAGCGCAGGAACACCGTCTGTCGTCAACGGGATGTCGCCTGGCAATCCCGCTTCCGATGCGGTTGCGGATGCCGTTGGCGACATCGGTGCGAGATCGGATTCAATTTCGCGAACGATCGCTTCCGTGATGGGAAAAGAATTTTCTGGTTCCGAGTCACTTTGGGATTTTTCATCGAAAAAGTGAGGTATCGGAAGCACCGGAGAGGCCGGAAGTACGCTTTCGACTGCGCTGGCGTCGACGAACGGACTGACCTTCACAACGCTGTTCAGGCGATAGCCGATGCGCGGCACGGTTACCAATAACGAGGGGTCGGCACCGGCTTGCTCGAAGGCGCGCCGGATCTGCATGATTGCCTGGCTCAAATTGTTGCTCGTCACGACGGCGCCGTATTGCTCCCATGCCTTGCCGAGCATTGCACGCTTGGTGACGATTTCGCCGTTCGCTTCGAGCAGCACCAGCAAGCACCGGCCTGCTGCCGCGCCCAGTGGGAGCGACACGTTGGGATTCCCTTTGGTAGCAAGCGCAAACGTATCGCTGTCGAAACGTACGGCGTCGCCGATCAGGAGCTTGGCCATCTATGAATGTAAGAAAGCGGCGTTGCGCGTCTGCCACTGGCGCTGCGTCGCGGTGCTGTCGGGGGGACTTCGTTACGTGCATCTCGCGCTTGTGGCAACAGCCGGACGCACTGGTTTTCAACCATAGTACGCCGAAAACGTAGCTTCGGAGTTGGCCCGCCCTTCGACGCCCCGAGTTGAAAAAACGGACCGTTTCCCGATGATCGGGGAAACGGTCCGGCGTGCCGCAATGTACCGGCGAAGCCGTTGAACGAGCGTCCGATCAGGTCGGGCGACTCGGGTCGGTTGGCGGGGTCCTGTTTGCCCGCGTATCGGCGAAGATCATCGGCGCCTGCGGCGACGTGACCGAACCGCGGAGGTTGGTGACCGTCACCCGGGCCGTGACCTGACAGATCGAGTAAAAATATTGCTGACGAGACCATGGGTACCTGAACTCGATAGGTTGTCCCGGCGTGGTCACCGTGACCTCGAACGGTGTCCCGGGAAGCAACGTGTCGCCGACATGGCCGAATTCGGCGAGTGCAACCGGTCCCAGATCGCCGTTTCTGCCAAAGAAGCCGAAAACGTGAATACGCACGCGGTCGCCGACCTGCATATTGAGGTACGGCAGGACGCGAACGATCGAGCCCCCGGCCGCGAACGAGCGCGTGTAATCGAGGTTGTTGTTGGGCGCGCCGACTAGCGGCATGAACACCGGCACCGGTAACCCGCCGCCGCCGCCGGGAAGTTCGGCCGCGCTTTGCACCGTGACGTTCTGCACGCGGGAGTACGACGTATTGGCGACCTCCGTGATGCCGTTAGCAGGGTCGGCTGCACGCACCACGCGTGTGGCGGTGTACGCGGCGGGAATCGCTCCGCTGCCGAACTCGGTGATCTTTGCGAAGGGCAGCACCTGCGTGAGGTCGACGCCGCTCGTCACATCGGCCGGGGTGACGGTATACGTCGCAAATGGCGTGGCGGCCGGCGTGACCAGAGGATCGACGCCGTAGAAGAGCGAGATGACGTCGCCTGCCTGGAACGAGGGGGTACCCGATGCGCCTAGCCACGGGATGACGAAAGTCGCGTCCCTGAGCGAGTCTTCCACCGGAATGTCGTTGATGGGAGCGGGGGCGACCCAGCCTCCCTTGCGCACGATTGGCAGACCGAGGTTATCGTTGGTCGGCGTGTTCGGATCGGCATCGTCTCCGCCCGGCTGCGACAGATCGACGACCACGGTGGCCGCCATGGCTGGCGTACCGAGCAATTCGCCGTTGCGAAGGACCTCGTAGGTGACGGCAATGTTGCCGCTACCCTCGGCCTGAACCGTCGCATACGGGATCGAAATGCTCATGAGCGGCTCGACCGTCCCATCCGCGTTGGTCACGGCGACCGGTGCACTGCGTGTGTTTCCCCAGATGACGACAATCCGGTCGCCGTTCTGAATCTTCGCGTTCAGCGGAATGTCCACGCCGACCGGCGTGCGGGCGTCGGCCTCGCCGATGAGACCGTCATCGTCGAACAAGGGGACGACCGGCGGTGCGAGATCGGTGATGCCTTCCTGAAGACGAATGACGGACGGCACGCCGGGCGAAGTGGTCGACGTGTTGCCCGCCAGATCCTCGATCGTGTAGGTGAACGATACGGGGCCGTCCCCCAGAGAGAGCAACTGGTCGCGGGTGAACGGCACTTGGATCAGATCGTCCTGGCCGCCCAGGGGAATGCGATAGGTACTCGTCGCGGTGGAGCCGTCGGCACCGGTCGCGACGACGGTGATGACATCGCCCGGAAGCCGGTCGGAGTAGCTATGGATGGTGGCATTCACCACATCGCCGAGTGCGGTGAGTACGGCGTCAGTAATGCCGTCGGGCAGGACCTCTGGCGGAAGACTCAGACTGCCCGGATTGGGCATCGCCGGGCGTCTCGTGTCGACGAAGAAGAACACAGGGTCGCTGAAACCCGATTCGTTACCGACGAGATCGGAGATGAGTTGATACCGCACCTGATAATCGCCGTGGGCGCGCGGCGCGGGAATGACGATGGTGATTTCTGCGGCATCGCTTTCAGCCCGGGTAATCGCACGCTGCAGCTGAAGCTCGCCGTTGATCGACACTTCGACCAGATCGCCTTCAAAGTAGCCGTCAATGCTGGCGCGATCGAGCGTCGCCCTGAGCGTAAGCGGCTTGTCGTTCGCCGATGCCAGCAGCAGTCCATTCGCAGGAAATCCGGGGGGCAACGGTGCCAGGAGTTCTACGGGAAGTGTCGGCGTGTAGATGTCGATCCCGGAGTCGCTTTGCACCTTGATTCGAGGGGCCGCGACCTGATCGCCTACCGGCACGATCAGTGGCGTATTTTCATCGGTTCTCATAACAGAACTCCTTACCAGTGGAAGTCGGCGCGTGCGCGTTGCTTGCTGGCTGTCGGGGCCATGCCTCCATGCTCGCGACTCGCGAGCAGATCCGCCGGGCGCACACCGTTGGCGGGTGACCATTGTTAATCCGCAGTCTGCTGCCGGGTAACTGTCAACCTTGACAGTTGGCGCACACAAATCAAGCGTGGCTTGATGGAGCTCCGGAGTGCCGGGTGCGCTATCGTCGCGCCCGGGCATTCGACGGCTCATCGAATTCCTGCGGAGACGAACCATGCCGACGACCGACGTTCTTTTCGCGCTGCAACCCGAGACATCGACAAGCGACGCGCTTGTCTTTGCGCCTGTGCAGCGCGATCTCATTTCGATTAATACCGACCTTCAATCGATTATCGTGCCGGTGGTCCTGGCATACGGCGGCGTCGGCTTTCGCGATGTTCAGCAACCCGACGCAAAGCTCCTCGTGACCATTGCGCCGAATGTGCTTTTCGAGCTCGGCGACGTCTTCAGGGTGTTCTGGGGTACTGACCAGTTCGCTGCGGCCGTGCACACGATGACGCCGGAAGACAGGAACCTGCCCATCACGCTCGAGATCGACGTGACGTTGATTCAACGTATCGGCGACGGCCTGATTCCGGTCTGGTTCACGCTGACGTCTGCCTTCACTGGCGACGTGCAGCGCTCCCCGGATGCGCTGGTGCGCGTGAAGATGACGGTGCCGGGCGGTCGCGATCCGAACCCGGTCGATACGCCTTACACCAACGAGAACCTCGCCGCGCCGACCATTCCGCCGGGCATCATCGGCGTGCCGGAAGCGGAAACCGGCGTGCCTGTCACGGTGCCCCCCTGGCTGAACATGGCCGTAGGCGATCGGCTGCGCATTCGCTGGGGCATCGAGTCGGTGCGTCACCCGCCGCTCACGCAGGCGGAAGTCGGCAAACCGGTCACGGTAGTTATCGACAAGAACACGATCCTTGCTGGCGGGGATAGCGAGAATCTGATGGTCACGTACGACATCGACGACGTGGTGAGCGAATGGTCGTTTAACTCGCCGCCGGCGTTCGTCAACGTCGAAGCGAGCGGCGCGACGCTTGCCGTGCCGTACATCCTTCAGGCGCCCAGCGGCGACCTTGACTATGCCGCGCTAAGTGGCCGCGACGCGGATGTCGTGGTGATGTATCTGAGTCCGCCGATGGCTATCGGCGACACCGTGCTCGTGGTCTTCGAAGGACTCTCCGGCGACGGCATTACGGTTCGCCACGAAATGACGGCGCGCGTCACCACAGCCGGTGCGCTCATCACGACCAAGCTGCCGAATGCCGTGGTGCGCACCATCACGCCGGGTACCGCGTCGGTCTATTACTTCGTGCGTAGCGGAACGACGGAGAAGGGGCGTTCGCGGCGGCTGTACTTGCGCGTACTCGGTGAGCGGGGCGGGCTGGCAGCGCCGCGCGTTCGCGAGGCAACCGCCAACCGCCAACTCGATCCCATCAACACCCCCAACGGTGCCAACGTGGAGATCGACCCCTACGTGGGAATGAGCGAAGGGGATCTCGTGTCATTGCGTTGGGAAGGCACCCGTGCGAACGGCACGCCGATGGTGTACACGTCGTGCAGGACGCTGACGGCGGCCGATATTCAGAATCGCGTGGACTTTCTGGTGCCGCCGCTCTATGTCGATACCCTGTTGGGCGGCACGGTGGACGTGTTCTACACGGTGACGCCGGCTTCGGGCGACAGACTCACGCGCGTGTCGGATGTCCTCACGCTCAACGTGGTCGGCGCGAATTTGCTGCCACGCCCCGAAGTGGCGGGCGTGACCAATGGACAACTGACGCCGCCGACGAACCCGACGCAAGGTGTCGAGTTGACCGTGTTGCCCTACACGTTGATGAGCGCGGGCGACGTGATCGAGTGGTTCTGGGACGGTCCGACCACCGCGGGTACTACGCGCGGGCGCGTCGTCGTCACCGACCCCAGCCGGGCTGTCACGGTGACGGTTCCCCGTTCGGTCGTCGATGCGAATTCCGCCGGGCTCGCCTCGGTCGACGCGCATTACCGCGTGACGCGCGCCGGTCAGGCCACGACGCAGGATTCGGTCATCAATCGTTTCACCGTACTGGCTGCCCCGCAGCCGGGGTTGCCCCCGCCGCTGGTCGACGAGGCACCGATGGGCGTACTGGACCCCGAAGCGCTGACGGGCAGTTTCGTCACGGTACGCATCAAACCGTATCCCGGCATGCGCAACGGCGACCGTGTGACCGTGCGATGGGGGGAGGGCACCGGCGGCGGCGAGCAGATTCGCATGATCGACATCACGACGAACATCGAGAATATGGATATCACGATGCGCGTGGACAGGAGCCGGGTGGACTTCTTCCAGGACAGCTCGGTCGTCGTGAACTACACCGTCAATCGCCTTGACGGTACCCGCCAGGATTCCGAGGACTTTACGGTAGTCGTGCGCACCGAGCGTCGGTGGCCGGCACCGCGCGTTGTGGACGCAGTCGGCGACTTCCTCGATCCTGCACTGGCCGCCCTTGGTGCGGAAACCATCGTGCTGCGCTACGCCGATATGATGCGCAGCGATCGCCTCATCATGCATTGGGGCAATCCGGGTGACGTCGGGTTCTACACCGACAGCATTACGGTGAGCACCGTCCGCGATTATCACTTCCTGCTCAGTGCCGCCACGGTCGCGCCGTGGATCAATCGCACCGTACCGGTCTGGTACGAAGTGCAGCGCGGCGGGGTGGTGCGATTCCGTTCCGAGGTGCTCCAGTTGCGCATCGGCATGAACGAACAGCCGGCGCTGCCCGCACCGTCGGTGCCGGAAGCCGACGGCACCGTGCTCGACCCCTCGAAGCTCACCACCGGTGCGACCGCGACGATTCCGGCCTACCCCGGCATGGCCAGTGGCGACTTCATCGTCATGACGTGGGGTGGCGGGCCGGGCAGCGGCGGGTTGGAGTGGGAGATCGACGTGTCGGCTGCCATGGTCGGGCGGCCGATCACGCGGCCGATCCCGATGGCGAACATCACACCGTTCGAAGGACGAGACGTCACGCTGCAATACAGCGTCGACGGCATTCGGCCACCCCGCCGCGTGTCAGATCCCCTGACGCTGACGGTGCGTCGTCAGTCGCTTCAGATCGGCGCTCCGCGCGTGCCGTCCGTACAGAATGGCGTGCTGGATCCGCGTGAAGTGCCTCAGGGCGCGCAGGTGCTGGTCGACTTCAGCAACGTCATGCGTCAGGGCGACACCATCCGCCTGCATTGGGAAAACTCGATTGCGGCGGGTAGCGACGAGCGGACTGCGACCGTCGGCAGCACGCAGAATCCCATTGCGTTCACCATCGGCGCGGACAAGGTTCAGGCGGGCACGGGGGGCAATGTCTCCGTCTGGTACGAAGTGGTGCGTCTGAATGCGGTCATCGCGACGAGTGCGCGGCTGGATTTCGTCGTCCGCCGTTCGGCGCTGCCCTTGCCGATCATCCTGCAGGCCGTCGGGCAGGTCCTGGACCCGACCGCCGTGCCAGCCACGGGCGCCACCGTGCGGCTCGCGGCGACAGGGTTATTCCGGGCCAACGATCGGATCGAATTGCGGGTGGTCGGGGCCGCTGGCGCGGGTTCCGGGACGTTCACGCACGTGGTGCTGGCGTCGCAGGAAGGTTCGCATATCGACATTGTCGTGCCGAAGAGCGTGATCGACGCGAACAATGGCGGCGCGCCCATGACACTGAGCTATTCGGTGACGCGTGGCACCCTCGTCGAGAATTCCGGACCGAACGTGTACGACGTGCGGCGTGAGCTGGGCGTCGGCGATCTGCGCGTGGTCGGCGCGCGTAACAACGGTACGTCCTACCGGGCGTCGGCAATGCCGCAGTACCTGCGCGCCCTCGATCGCACGACGCGCAACGACATGTTGGCCGAATGGCGGTATTCGGACGAGCAAGCCTGGACGTCTGCCGTTTCGTTCAAGGACACACGCCCGTGGATGCCGCTGCGCGTGCGCTCAAGCACCAACCAGGTCACGATCAATCCGGTGAATCTCTTCGGCAACGGCTCCGACAGCGTGACGGCGAATGGTGTAGCGGCAATGAGCGCGATCTTCGCTCGCAGGAACATCGATGCCTGGGGGGCCGACGCACACGGCGGCGTGGTTCGTCCGACGACCTATCTCACGCTGGATGACATCGTGGAGATTTCGGCAACACGCAGTGCGTTCGCCATCCGTCGCGCGGGTGGACAGATCGCCGGTTGGGGCAATAGCGCCGAAGGCGGGGCGAGCGCCCTCTTCGCGAGTGTCAACGATGCTGTGCGTATTCACGGCAACAGCCGGGCATTCGTCGTCGTGCGCGGGCAGGGTTACCTGAGCGCATGGGGCACCGGCGCATCAGGGGCATCGCTCTCGACGGCCGCAGCCAATCTGAGAGACGTCAGGTCGGTGGCTGTCGCAGGCAACGCGTTCTGTGCCCTGACCAGCCGTCGCACGGTCGTCGCCTGGGGCGAGCAAGCCAACGGCGGTAACCCCAGTCAGGCGATCACCGGTCTGAACGACATCATCGACATACGCGGCAATTTCACGGCGTTCTGCGCCTTGCGCGCGAACGGCTCGGTCGTGGCATGGGGCGCGGGCGTCGACGATGGCAGGCAGATCGCCGGTCGGTTCGACATTGTGGAACTGGCCAGCGCCACGGCGCGCGCCTTTGCGGTGCGCACCCGAGCGGGCGGGGTCCTCGCGTTCGGCCTGGGCGCGTACGGCGGCACGCCTGACAACTCCATAACCAGTCTGACCAATGTCGAAGAGGTGACGGCGACATGGGGCGCGTTCGCGGCCCGGCTCAGCAACGGTGCTGTCGTTTGCTGGGGCGACGGCGCCCGTGGTGCGACCGTGCCGGATGCGATCGCGCGCCGTCGCGACATCGTCCACGTCGTCGGCACAGCGGGCGCCTTCGCTGCGCTCACGCGTAGCGGCACGGTGGTTGCCTGGGGGAATCAGTCGCAAGGCGGTAACGCCGTGCCGGTCGCCGGTCAGTTGACGGACATCGTCGCGCTCTATTCCACCACGGAAGCATTTTGTGCGGTCAGAGCAACGGGGGGCGTCGTGACCTGGGGCGTAGCGAACGGCGGGGCAACCATTCCGGCTGCGATCCGCGCGAATCTCGATACGAACTTCTTCTATCAGGCGACTGCGGGGGGGGTGTCATTGGCGACCCCGCAAGGAAAGGCTGCGATGTTGGCTACGGTATGACCCACGCTGCGCTGGCGCGGTCCATGCGAGCCGTGTGGACCCGCTGACGCTAACAGGAAACGTTTCGGGAGATCGATCATGGACGATGGCAAGAGCAGTGTTGACCCGGCAGGCGCGGGTGCAGGCGGTGCGCCGCTGCCCCCGCCGATGTGCAACGACGCAGTGAACGGCACCCTTCCGCTAGGCGAACTGGGCATGCGCGGCGCCTGCTTTTCGGTTGCCGCGTACCCCGGCATGCGCGAGGGCGATTACGTGTCGCTGCGTTTCGACGGTGGCGCTTCGGGGGCGGGCGCCATCGACTTCGATGTGACATCGAATTGGGTCGGAAAGGACCTGGAGATGTGGGTGCCGTGGCCCAGACTCAAGACATTGGCCGCCCGTAACGTGACGGTGGACTATGTCTTGCAGCGAGTCGGCAGCGGCGTCGGCGAAGCTTCGACGGCGGTCACGTTGAACGTCGAAGCGTTCCCGGTTGGTGGGGCCGGGCGTCGACGTCGCAGTGCCGATGAAGACGACGAACCGCGCGTGCGCGGCGAACGGAAGGACTTCCGAAATCGCACGCGGTGGCAGAGCTAGGCCCGATCGCGTCATTCGCTGACATTCGAAAGTAGTAGGAGGTAATCATGGCAGAAGGCACTCTGGTCGCTGCTGCGGCAACCCTTGCGGCGCCGGTTAGCAACGAAGCAAAGAATGGGGCGGTCAACCCGCCGGACTTGTCGGCGCGTGGCGCGACCTTCACAGTCAAGAGCTATCCGGCGATGGCCGACGGCGACTACGTCCAGTTGTTCTTCACGGTCGATGGCGTCAGGACGCAGGTCGGGGAGTACGACGTCTCGGATACCAAGGTCGGTACAGACCTCGTCATTACGGTGCCAAAGGCGACGATGACCGCAGCACTGAACAAGACGATCAGCGTCGACTATGTGGTGTCGCCGTTCGATGGAGACGATTTGACGTCTGCGTCATTGCCGCTGTTCATCGGGGTTCGGGCAGTGACCAAGCTCATTGCGCCGGTAGTGGTGGAGGCGACGGGAGACCAGCTGGACGTCGAATATCTCGACTACGGCATCTCGGTGCGCATTCCGATCTACTCGGGCATGGCGATTAACGATGAGATTCGTCTGCTGATCGGCACGCCGGGCGAATCGTTCTACACGGACAAGATCAAGGTCCGTGCAGTGCGAGCGGTGACGTTCTCGGTGCCGCCAGAGGCCATCGTGCCGTTCAAGAATCGGAAGGTGCCGGTGGCCTATGAGGTGGTGCGTGCGGGCGTCGTCGTGGCGTCCTGATCGTCAAGGAGAGTCATCATGGATGAGAGCAACACCAACAGCAACACCGAGGCGACCGACACGGTGCCGGTCGCGGAGATCTCGGGCATTGCACCCGCCGCAGATGCCGCAGTTGTGGCACAGCCGTCCACATCCGCTACCGAACCGCTGCTCGCGCCCACGGGCGTCGACGTGGAGGACGGCAAGCTGGTCTTGCGCACGGTCGGCATGCGTGGTGCGGCGTTCACGATTGCGCCTTATAGCGGTATGAGCGAGGGCGACAGTGTGTCCCTGCGTGTGAGCGGCGGGGACGCGGGCGTCGTCTCGACCGATTTCGACGTGACCGAGAACTGGATCGGCGAGGACATCACGCTATGGGTGCCGTGGCCGAAGCTCAAGGCACTCGCGGGGCGTGATATCACGGTGGACTACATCGTGCGCCCGGCCGCAGGTGGCGCGCAACGGGTGTCGGACACGCTCGGCGTGCACGTTGAGGCGCTGGGGAAGGAGGGTCTCGGCGAGCGGCGCTCACGATGGGTTGCTGGGGGAGGGAATGCCGACGATGGCGATAGTGACGCCGCACGACGTCGCGCACGCCGCGAGGCGAGGGCCGACCGAACGCGCTGGGCGAGCTAGCCGATGCGGCCCGGGCGACGTGCATGGCGGCACGACGACCGGGCGCGACGCGAGGCACTTTCCCGGCCATCATTCTTGAGTGGAGCACGATCATGGATCGCGACGACGTATCGGTGTTGGCAGCCGCTGCGGCAGTCCTTGAAGCGCCGAGAGTTACCGAAGCGACCGGTAACAATCTCGACCCTGCGACGGACCCGGCCACAGTGGAAATTCCCGTGTATACGGGCAAGGCGTTGGACGACCTCGTCACCCTGAATTGGCGAGGACGCTCGGCAGCCGCAAACTTTTCAGATGCGTTACGGGTGAGCGCGTCTGCCGTGACGCGAGTGCAGCGTTTCTCCGTGCCGGGCACTGTCATCCTTGCGGGCGAGGGCGGGACGGTCAGCGCGACCTATACCGTGACACATCGTAACGGGGTGACGGACACGTCCCGCGCGCTCACCCTCCAGATCGGTGAGCCTGCGCCGGAGCCGGGGCTCGTCGATCCGCCGGTCATCGATGGCGTTGTGGGCGGGGTGTTGAATCTGGAGAGCGTGCCCGCACAAGGCGCATCGGCGACGATCAGGCCGTACGCGGGAATGGCGCGCTTCGATGTCGTGTTCATCAACATCGACAACGCCAGGTGGGAAGACGCGAAACGCATCGAACTGCCCACCGACGTCAACCAGCCGGTGCGATTCACCATTCCTCGCGAGGTACTTGCCAGCATCTCCGGCCGCGAAGTCGTGGTGAAAACGCAGGTCATGCTGGCGAACGGCACGCTCATCCACTCGAACGATTCGAGGATACGGGTGCTGGAACCGGTCGGCGCGCTGCCTGCCGTCGACGTGCCACAAGCCCAGTCCCAGACGATCGATCCTGTCACGCTCAATACCCCTACGGTGCAGGTGCGGGTCAGGCCTTATCCGGGCATTGCAACGGGCGACGTGGTGGAACTCTCCTGGACCAACGCCAGTGGCGCACCGGCCCCGTTCGTGGCCCGCAGCACGGTGGGTGCGACACCGCAGGATGACATCCTCTTCGAAGTCCCGCGCATTCACGTCGACCAGAACGTCGATCGTTCGGCGACGATCTCATACGCCGTAGTGCGCGGCACGGCCATGCCCGTGCGCTCGGCGGCCTATCTGTTGTATGTGGGCGCGCCCTTCGATGCGCCCGCGACGATCGATCTGGCCGTACACGGCTACATCATCGGCGAGCGGCCTCCGCTTGCGCCCCCCAATTTCGCCATGCTCACGCGCGAGGCGAGATTCGGCACGGCGCCGTACACCTATCGCTCGGACGACACTACAGTGGCGCAGATCGATGCCAATGGGCGCGTGACGGCAACCGGCAACGGGACGGTGAGGATTACCGCGACAGACGGCCTCGGACAGTCGCGCAGCTTCACCCTGACGGTGCGCGGCGCACGCCAGATGTTTTTCGTCAGCGGCAATCAGACCCAGGCGGGCGCACGCATCGCATGTACGACTGCAAGGCTGGTGTTGCCGAGCGTGGACGAAATGCAGGCGTTCTGGCGAACTTATTTCCCCAGCAGCGGGCCAGTGGGTCGTCATATGGGGTGGCTCAGTTACCACTTTTGGACGAGTACGCCGCTGGACGCGGCGACTGCGGTGACCTACGACCTGAGCGGCGGATCGGAGGAGAGAAATGTGAGCGGCCGCCGCCTGACCGATCGGCTTCAGGTGGTGGGCATCACGCCCCCGTGACGTCCGGCGTTACCCATGCGACGCGCAATCGTACCCTTGTGACGCTTGCCTGACGTCGCTTCGATTCCTGTCTGATATTCCCGAAGGATTGGACCGCCCGGTGGAGCGGCCATGACCCCGGCGTGCGTTCGCGCGCGCCGGGTGGACCGGTTCACGCGCAGAATTCACGCCGAATTCGCGCCGTCCCCACGCAGGGCTTTCGTATGGAGGTTCCTCATGACGCGCCTATTCCGATGGCTTACGAGCGTTGGCTACGTGCTGACACTATGGCTTTTCGTGGGGGCGGCGCATGCGCTGGCGCCCGACGATATCGATTTCGGCACACTCAACGACACCGCCGCAATCGATGCCGCCGACGCGGCGCAAATGAGCGGTGCCGACACCGCACGGCTCATCAACGCGCGATACGCGAAAGCGGTGCCCCGATGCTTTGCGGAGAGTCCGACCTACGAGTGCTCCGGGCTGCTGCTGCGCGTGGCCCCACCGAACGGGGTGGGCAATACGTTCTGGCGTCAGAGTCCTGCCGAGACGGCGGCGGGGTATGCCGAACTGACGTATGTGCGTCGGGACACACCGGCTGCGCGCCCGCCTGCCTCGGTGGGCTTCGTGCTGGCAGACCGACCGACCGCAGCAGGCAACGAGAAGCCGTATTCGCTCATGTGCGGTTGCCCGCCATACGGCCAGACATTGCCCACATGCGCGGCGTGCGCGCGCAGCCCGAACGCCGTGGGCGTGAGTCTGTGGAACGTCAATACACCGGCCACGCTCGACGTGGAGGCGATCTACTACGACGTGAGCGCGGGCGGTCAGCTCATGCAGGCGCTGCGGTACCAGAACGATTACTTCGCCGCGACCGGGCAATGGGTGCCGATTCTGCGCGCGTCGCTTACTGGCGGTGACGGCACCGCCTTCGGCTTCGATGAACGGGACCAACTGATGTGGGGCTTTACCGTCGTGAGGGATCTGGAAGCGCGGTATGCCGATACTCGCATGGTGTGTCCGGGCAACACGCCGGGCTACCAGTGCTCCGGCGTGTTGATACGCGTGACGGGATACGGTCCCACATTCAGGTCATGGAATCCGAGTCCGGCGGCTGTCAGAGACGGTGCTGTGTCCTGGTCGTACGTACGCAGGGACATGAACATGACGGTCACGGCGGGCACCGGGCCGGGGCTCCTGCTGCACGAATTGCAATATCCGTCGGCCTACACGCCGCAATGGCGGTGCGCTTACGCGGTGAACGGGAGTACGGCGGGCAACCCGGGGCGGTGCTCGCGTCCGGGCGCGTTGCCTGCGGGCGCTGCCGGATTCCAGTCGTTGGTGACCGCCCGGAGAACGATCCGCGACCAGCACAACGAAATCATTCTTGCCGCATGGCCGCAGAACATTCCCGACGATCTGCCCTTGCAGGGCATCTTCTATACGGTTGACACATCTCGCGGCGGCGCACAGTCCATTCAGCAGGACTACATGGGGACGACCGGGCACTTCATGCCGGTCCTTTCCGTGCGTCTGACGATGGCGCCGGGAGCGATCTTCCGATTTGTTCCAGCGGAACAAACGGGGTCGATGAGCACGACGGCTATCGGAAACTGAGTCCTCACAGGACTTTCGCAGGGAGGTTCCTCATGACACGCTTATTCCGATGGCTGATATGGGGCGGCTACGTGCTGACGTTATGGTTTGCCGTGGGCGTGGCGCATGCGCTGGCACCCGACGATATCGGCACCCTCAGCGACACAGCCGCAATCGATGCCGCCGAAGCGGCACAAATGAGCGGTGCCGACACCGCCCGGCTCATCAACGCGCGATACGCGAAAACGGTGCCCCGATGCTTTGGGGAGAGTCCGACCTACGAGTGCTCCGGACTGCTACTGCGCGTGGCACCGCCGAACGGGGTGGGCAATACGTTCTGGCGTCAGAGCCCTGCGGAGACGGCGGCCGGGTATGCCGAAATGACGTATGTGCGTCGGGACATGCCAGCGGCGCGCCCGCCCGCCTCGGTGGGCTTCGTGCTGGCCGACCGGCCGAGCGCGGCAGGCAACGAGAAGCCGTATTCGCTCATGTGCGGTTGCCCGCCATACGGCCAGGCATTGCCGACGTGCGCGGCGTGCGCGCGCAGCCCGAACGCGGTAGGCGTGAGTCTGTGGAACGTCAACACACCGGCCACGCTGGACGTGGAGGCGATTTACTACGACGTGAGCGCGGGCGGTCAGCTCATGCAGGCGCTGCGGTATCAGAACGATTACTTCGCCGCGACCGGGCAATGGGTTCCGATTCTGCGTGCGTCGCTCGCTGGTGGCGACGGCACCGCATTCGGCTTCGATGAACGGGACCAACTGATGTGGGGCTTTACCGTCGTGAGGGATCTGGAAGCGCGGTATGCCGATACTCGCATGGTGTGTCCGGGTAACACGCCGGGCTATTACTGCTCCGGTGTGGTGATTCGGGTGACGGGATACAGTGCCGGGGCCCGGGCATGGAATCCGAGTCCGCAAGGCGCCAGAGACGGTGCGCTGTCCTGGTCGTACGCCCGCCGGGACATGAGGATGACGAATGCGGCGGGCACCGATGCGGGAATGCTGCTGCACGAACTGCGATATCCGTCGACATACACGCCACAATGGAGATGCGCCTACACGTACAACGCCGGGACTTCGGGTACGCCGGGACGGTGCACGCGTCCGGGTGCCATGCCTGCGAGCGTCGCAGGATTTCAGGCGTTCGTGAGCTCCCGGCAATCGGCTGGCCCCGCGCACAACGAAATTATTCTTGCCGCGTGGCCGCTGGACATTCCCAACGATCTGCCCTTGCAGGCCTTCTTCTATCAGGTAGATGCAACGCGCAGAAACGCGCAGTCCATTCAGCAAGACTACATGGGGAGAACCGGACACTTCATGCCGGTCGTTGCCATGCGCCTGCCGATGGCACCGGGGTCGGTTTTCAGATACGTACCGGCAGAACAAACGGGAGCGATGAGCACGACGGCCGTCGGCAACTGAGTCGCAGGATCGAGGGATTTGCCCACCTGGCGGCGTGGCCGCGCCCCTGGTGGACCGGGTCGCGCTGTTTCTTCCCAGGGCTTTTGAATGGAGGTTCCTCATGACGCGCTTATTCCGATGGCTGACGAGGGTCGGTTACGTACTGACGCTATGGCTCGCCGTGGGGGCAGCTCATGCGCTGGCGCCCGACGATATCGGCACACTCAGCGACACAGCCGCAATCGATGCCGCCGAAGCGGCACAAATGAGCGGTGCCGACACTGCCCGGCTCATCAACGCGCGATACGCGAAAACGGTGCCCCGATGCTTTGGGGAGAGTCCGACCTACGAGTGCTCCGGGCTGCTACTTCGCGTGGCGCCACCGAACGGGGTGGGTAATACGTTCTGGCGTCAAAGTCCTGCGGAGACGGCGGCGGGGTATGCCGAACTGACGTATGTGCGTCGGGATACGCCAGCGGCGCGCCCGCCCGCCTCGGTGGGCTTCGTGCTGGCAGACCGACCGACCGCAGCAGGCAACGAGAAGCCGTATTCGCTCATGTGCGGTTGCCCGCCGTATGGCCAGACATTGCCCACATGCGCGGCGTGCGCGCGCAGCCCGAACGCGGTAGGCGTGAGTCTGTGGAACGTCAATACACCGGCCACGCTCGACGTGGAGGCGATTTATTTCGACGTCAGCGCGGGCGGCCAGCTCATGCAGGCGCTGCGGTATCAGAACGATTACTTCGCCGCGACCGGGCAATGGGTGCCGATTCTGCGTGCGTCGCTCGCAGGCGGCGAGGGCACTGCGTTCGGCTTCGATGAACGGGACCAACTGATGTGGGGCTTTACCGTCGTGAAGGATCTGGAAGCGCGATATGCCGACACCCGCATGGTGTGTCCGGGCAATACGCCGGGTTATCAGTGCTCCGGCGTGTTGTTTCGAGTGACGGGATACAGTGCCGGGGCCCGGGCGTGGAATCCGAGTGCGGCAGGCGCAAGAGACGGTGCGCTGTCCTGGTCGTATGCACGCCGGGACATGAATATGACGAACGCGCTGTACGCCGATGCGGGGATGCTGCTGCACGAGCTGCGATATCCGTCGACATACACGCCGCAATGGCGATGCGCCTATGCGCGCGATGCCGGGACTGCGGGCACGCCGGGGCGGTGCTCGCTTCCGGGGGCCATGCCTGCGAGCGTCGCAGGATTTCAGGCGTTGGTCACCGCCAGGCAATCGATCCGCGGCACGCACAACGAAATCATTCTTGCCTCGTGGCCGCTGAACATTCCCAACGACCTGCCCCTGCAGGCCTTCTTCTATCAGTTCGACACACTGCGTACAAACGCGCAGTCCATTCAGCAGGACTACATGGGGAGGACGGGGCACTTCATGCCGGTCGTTGCCATGCGCCTGCCGATGGCACCGGGGTCGGTTTTCCGATACGTACCGTCAGAACAAACGGGAGCGATGAGCACGACGGCCGTCGGCAACTGAGTCGCAGGGCGGCGAAGCAACGGGAACGACGCGCCCGTGCCGACGCGCGTCCGTCCGCGTGGATACGGGGCGACGACGTACCGTGAAATGCTCACTTTCTGAAAGCCAATCTCCCAAATTTTTCAACGGACGACTGTCAACCTTGACAGTTTTCGCTCATCGGTCCGGTCGATACGCTGAGCTCTCCTATTATTTTTTATTGGAGAGATTCGATGCGAGTGGATGTGATCACAGGTGCCCAGATGATGCCGGCCATGCGAGCCGAATTGGCGCGCTTCAGGCACCGGGTATTTGTGGAGCGGCTCGGTTGGCGCGTGCCGGATCAGCGGGCTGCGGATGCCGCTTCGCGTGGCGAAGAGGCCGACGAATACGATCACGAGGAAACCGTGTATGTCACGTTGCGCGGCCCGGGCGAGGAGATCGTCGGCTGTGCCCGTCTGTTGCCCGCGACCCGGCGTTTCCTATTGAAAGACCATTTCCAATATCTCGTCGACGACCTACCGGCGGCTCTGTCGCTCGGAGTTCCCGCAAGCATCAAGCGAGGCGCAAATGGGGTCACCTGCGGCAGTGATGGGGGCAGCGAACATTTCTCGCCGGACGACACGGCTTGCGCCTCGGTGTGGGAGCTGTCGCGTTTTGCGCTGTCGCTACCGGTTGCGCAGTCGCACAGTGCAATTCAGGGGGCGCGCGAACTGTTGCGTGCCGCAATGTTCGCAGCCCTGGCGCTAGGCGCCAAACGCCTCGTCGGCGTGACGTATGTCAGTCTCGCGCGGCTGTTCGTGCGATTGGGTGTGCCGACGCATCGGCTGGGGAAATGCCATCGCATCGACGGTCGCTGGGTGGCGGCCTACCGCATCGATGTCGATCCGATCGCACTTACGGCGCTGGGCCTGACGTGCGCGGCAACACCTGCCGCCGATATGACACTGCCGCCGGGGATGCCGGAGATGTCGGGGATGCCGGTGAGTACCCCGGCATCGATACCCGATCCGCGTCAACGCCACATGACAAGCCGAATGGCACTTTGAACCTTGTTACGGCATCCCGTTTTGTCGAGACAGTTGCGGATGTGAAAATTGACCGTTCGAGTGGAAATGCCGAGGATTTCGCCGATCTCGTCGGCCGTCTTCCCCTCTGCGGTCCACAGTAGCACTTCACGTTCGCGCATCGAGAGAGAATCGATGTCGAAAGGGGGGCGCTTCGGCCGTAGAAGGCGACTCATGGCCTCGTGCGTATAGTTCGCTATCGCCCCCATCCCGACACGCAACGAAGCGATCTCAGCGGCATTGAGTGGGGGCTGCGTGCGTCCGAAATTCAGCAGCCCGAATTCGCCGTGCGGCCCCCAGCTCGATCGCGCGACACCATGATTGAGTCCGAATCGCGAGGCGGCTTCCCAGAAGGCGTTCGCCGACGGTAGCGTCGGATCGCGCCAGATCAACAGACGGTCGCTGTGCTGACCCACGACGACGGTCGGGTCGACTTCGATGAAATTATGCTTTGCGTAATAGTCCATCCAACCCGGCGGATACGTGTCGAAGATATGCAACTCCGACTGCGTTGCGCTGCGATGGCTGCGAAAGCCGTAACACGTGTAATCGAAGCCGATTCGTTTGGAGAACTCGTCGATGCGCTGAAACAAGATTTGCGCATCTGTAATGCCGTTGCAGTCCTTATCCATTGCTTCGAGCAAATGCATCAAGGCAGACATGATGTCTCCAGGGGGAAGTCGGATGCTTGTGCGCTTAACTGCTTATTTTAGAGACACCGATTCCGAAAGCGCGCACGACGCCACCATGGCGAATTACGCCATGTCGGCCCCTGGGTCATGCTGATGCGTCGGAGTTTTTAATTGAACACTGCGAATAAGATGGTGTCGCTTACGTTGGCAATCGTTTCGCACGCCGTGGCAAATGCAATAAATCGAAAGCACTACGTACCGGTGTCGGGTGGCTCTGGCCACATGTATGAACTTGGTTCCGTACACCGATGCGCTGAAGAATATCAACGAGTTAACGGTATTTCAATGAATGCATCGAAAATATTGAAAAACGAGACTTCTCGAATTTCAAGATATTTTTTTGTTGTTTTTTATCGTCTAAGATCGAAGATTTTGTCTGAAACGGATCCTGTTTTTCGCGCCTTTTTTATTGATGTTTTTGGCTTTTTGTTTTTTTGAGAATCGTTGTCAGGAATTCTAATCGACGCTTCTGAAGCGCGCAATCATTAATTAAAAGGTTGCTGATTTCGCGTGCCGCGCATTAGCCGCGATTCGCCTTGATGGCTTCGCGAATAAGATGGGCTAGCGCTTTCTCGTCAATGTCGACGCCTTCACGGAAATCGATGGCGCGGCGGGTATTGCCTTCGAGGCTGGCGTTGAATAGACCCGTGGGGTCGGGGAGCGAAGCGCCTTTCGGGAAGGTCAGTTTGACGGCCGCCTTATAGGTTTCCCCGGTGCATAGGATCCCGTCACAGGACCAGACGGGCACGCGCCACTTCCATTCCTCGACGATATCGGGGGCTGCGCGCGTCACGATGGCGCGCAGGCGGGCGAGCATATCGCCACGCCAGTCTGCGAGCTCAGTGATACGGGCGTCGATAAGTGCTGAGGCTTCGTCGGGTGAGGGAAAGGCCTTCTTCATGTCGAGCGTCTCCAATAGGGAAAGAAACCGCGCGTAGAAAAAGGCCTCATTCTAACGAGATCAGAACGCTGCCGAGTAGATCGCGAAGGCGTCGGCTTCGGAGACTTCGCGGGGGTTGTTGACGAGAAGGCGCGTCTGAAGCATTGCGTCGCTGGCCATACGTGCGATGTCATCCTGCTTGACGCCCACTTCGCGCAGCGTGCGCGGAATGGCGGTGTCGACGATCATCGACTCGATGTGCCGGATCAGCGCATCGGTTTTCGCTTCATCGCTGCCGGTTGCCTTGACGGGAAGGATCACGTCTGCAAGTTCTGCGTAAAGCTTGCTGGCTGCGGTTGCATTGAAGCGCATGACGTGCGAGAGCACCAGCGCGTTCGACAGACCGTGGGCGACGTGAAAGATGCCACCGATCGGGTAGGCGAGCGCGTGGACGGCGGCCACCGGCGAATTGGCGAACGACTGCCCGGCGAACATCGCGCCGACGAGCATGGCTTCGCGTGCTTCGCGGTTTGCGCCATCGTTGCAGGCGGGTAGGAGATTGCGCGAGAGCAATTCCAGGGCCTTCACGGCGAGCATGTCCGAGATCGGATTTTTCAGGTGTGCCGACGTATAGGCTTCGATCGCATGCACCATCGCGTCGATACCCGTGGCGGCGGTCGCCGCGCGCGGCAGGCCGAGCGTGAGTTCTGCGTCGAGGATCGCGAGATCGGCAAAGAGTTGCGGTGCGACGACACCCATCTTCGTTGTCTCGCCGGTCGTCACGATCGACACGGCCGTGACTTCCGAACCGGTGCCTGCGGTCGTCGGCATTTGGACCAGCGGCAGGCGCGTGCCCGTCACCTTCTTCACACCGTACATGTCCTTGAGCGATTGCTTGCCCGGCAGCAGCACTGCGAGCAGCTTGGCCACGTCCATCGACGAACCACCGCCCAGCCCCAGCACGATTTCGGCGTCTGCCGCGCGAGCACGCTCGGCGGCTTCGAGCACCACGTGTTCGGGCGGATCGGCGATCACGTCGTCGATGACCGACACTTGCCAGTCGTGCTTCGTCAGATCGGCCAGCGCCGGGGCGAGCAGACCGCTCTTATGCAAAAAGCCGTCCGTGACCACGCACAGGCGTTTGGCCGACGGAAACTGCTCGCGCAGGAGAGCGCCCAGGCGGCGCGCTGCGCCGAATTCCACGACGACGGTGGGGACCGTCTGGAAACGAAATGCGTTCATGATCGCTTTCCTATTTTCCTATGAAGACTTGATAAGACTTACGCGACCATCTGGCCGCGATCGATCCGGTAGACGTTGTCGAGCACCGCACCGGCGTGCTGCAAATCCGCACCCGAGAGAATGACGGCGAGGCCTTCGCCGCGCATCTGGCCGATCACTTCGGCAATGCGCTTCGACAGGGCCGGGGCCACGCCTTCGAACGGTTCGTCGAGCATCAGCAGTCGCGAACTCGTCATCAGCGCGCGGCCGACGGCCACCAGTTTCTGCTGGCCACCCGACAATTGCAAGGCGCGGCGCGGGGCCCACTCGCGGGCCTCCGGAATGATGCGATACACCTTGTCCAGACGTGCCTGTACATCCTTCGCCTTGAGTGCCCACGCAGGCACGCAAAGGTTTTCTTCCACCGTCATGTCAGGGATCAGACGACGATCTTCCGGCGCATAGCCGATACCCAGCGAAGTACGTTCGTGCGACGGCGCTTTGACCAGATCCACACCATCGAACGTCAACGTGCCGCCGTTCGCCTTCACGAGGCCCATGATGGCGCGCAACGTCGTCGTCTTGCCCGCGCCGTTGCGTCCGATCAGCCCGACGATGGCGCCCTTGGGCACCGAGAACTGCACGCCCCGAAGAATGTCCGTCGCGCCGAAGCGCACATTCAGATTTCCGACTTCAAGCATGGGCTACCTCGCCAGCCATATTTCCCGACGCTGGCGTTGCTGCCACCGTCTCGCCAATGATCAACTCGCGCACCTGCGGGTCGGCCAGCACCACGTCGGGTGTCCCGTCCGCCAGAATGCGGCCGTCGCAGAACGCCAGCACGCGGTCGCTGTAGCGGCGCACGATTTCCATATCGTGTTCCACGAACAGCACCGTGATGCCCAGTGCACGCGCGGCATCCAGCACGCGATTCATCACGTCGAATTTCTCTTCCGCTGCAACGCCTGAAGTCGGTTCGTCGAGGAGAAGAACTTCCGGTTTGCAGACCATCGCCAGCGCGATGTCGAGTAGTTTGCGCACGCCTTCAGGCAAGGTGCCCGAGATCATGTCGGCAAACTCCAGCACGCCCAGACGCGCCAGACTCTCGTTTGCCAGTTCCGCCGACAAACCCGAAATCGCCAAGGCAATCTCGATGTTCTCGCGCGCTGTTTGCGAGCCGAACAACTGCGGAATCTGGAACGAACGCGCAATGCCCAGACGCGTGATCTTGCGCGGTGCCAGGCCCGTGATGCGCTTGCCACGGAACATGATCTCGCCGCGATCCGGCTTGATGTAGCCCGTGAGCATGTTCACGAACGTCGTCTTGCCTGCGCCGTTCGTGCCGATCAGACCGACCACGCTCTGTGCGTCGATGTTGACGGTGATGTCCTTCGCGGGCGTCACGCTCCCGAAGGTCTTGTGCAGGCCCGTAGCCTCAATGATGTGTGTCGATGCCATCTCGTGCCTCTTATGCTGCGTCGGCCGAAGCGTTGACTTTCGCGGTCGCCGTCTGCGTGACGGGATGTGCAACTGCCGCCTTGCGACGCCCCAGACCCAGACTCGTGAGACCGCCCGGCAGGAAGGCGATGATCGCGAGCATGATCGCGCCCATCACGATTTGCCACGTGTTCGGTGCGTAGCGATACGCCATCGCCCGCGCCACTTCGAGCAGCAACGCGCCGATGAACGGCGAGAAGGCGAAGCGGGTGCCCGAGAGCACGGCGATGAAGACGAATTCGCCCGAGGTCGTCCAGAACGCCATGTCCGGATCGATGTGGCCGATGTTGAACGCTTGCAACGCACCCCCGAGACCGGCGAGCGCGCCTGCGATCACGTACGTCAGGTGAATGTTGCGACGGGCGGAAGTGCCCAGATACTCCACGCGGATCTCGTTGTCCTTGATCGCGGGACCGAGGCGTCCCTGCGTGGAGCGCATGTACACCGCCACGGCCATCACGCAAACGATGGCAGCGATGAAGCCCACCGCGAACAGGTTCGTGCCCGTGAGTTGCCACGGCTCGGCACTGCTGCCGAGGGTGGGTGCGTTCACGTTGAAGCCGTCGCTGCCGCCGAGTTCGACGTTATTGAGCAGCAGGCCGTAGCAGATCATCGACAACGCCAGCGTGAGCATCGCGAAGAAGATGTCGCGATAGCGTGCCAGCAAAAAGCCGAGCACGAAGGCCAGCACGGCCGACACGACCATCGACACGGCGAGCAGCGCGAACAGCTCCGTCAGACCGTAGTAGTTCATGCCGAGGCCCACGCAATACGCGCCGACCGCGAAGAACAACGCCTGACCGAACGACGCGAGCCCCGTGCGCAGCAACAGCGCCAGACCCAGTGCGACGATGCCCTTCGATAACGCCACCGACACCAGAAATTGCCATTGGGGCAGGGCGAGACCTGCTGCGCCGATGACGACGAAACCGACCACCGCGAGCCACGTGCCGGGCGCGCGCAGTTGGGAACAGATTGCGGAACTCATATCTTGCGAGCCTCCAGCGGAGCGAAGATGCCTTTCGGACGCACAGCCAGCACCAGCGCCATGACGATGTAGATGGAGAACAGCTCGCCTTGCGGCCAGTAATGCACGGCACTCGCGCGCACCAGACCCACGAGCAACGCACCGAACGCCGCGCCGGGCAGCGAACCCAGCCCGCCGATCACGACGACGGCGAACGTAAGCACCACGATCTCCACGCCCATGCCGGGCGCGACCGACACGGTCGGTGCGGTGAGTGCGCCACCGATGGCGGCGAGCACCGCGCCTGCCATGAACGTCACCACGAAATAACGGCTCACGCGAATGCCCATCGCCTGACTGACTTCACGGTCGTGAATCACCGCGCGCAGCAAGCGGCCGCTGCGGGTGAACTTCAGGAACGCTGTGAGGCCGATGCCCGCGACGAGCGCCACACCCACGATCAGGAAGTTGTAGTTCGGGTACGAGAGATCGCCGAGGTCGAAGTTACCGAGGAAGCTGTACGGTTCCGAGACCGAGTACGGATCGACGCCCCAGACGAGTTTGATAGCGTCTTCCATGATGAGGAAGAGCGCATAAGTGACGAGCAGAAGCACCACGGGGTCCTGCCCGTAGAAGCGCTTCAGAATGCCGCGCTCCATGATGAAGCCGATGGCTCCGCCCGCGACGATGGCCGCCAGCACGAGCAACAGATAGCTCACGTAGAGATTGCCGCCCTGGGCAACCCACGGGCCGATCAACGTCACGCCAGCATACGCGCCCAGCGCGTACAGGCTGCCGTGCGCCATGTTCAAGATTTTGAGCACGCCGTAGACGAGGGTCAGTCCCAGAGCAACCAGGAACAGCCACGCGGCGTACATCACCCCGTCCACCAGGACGGCGTAGATCTGCGACATCTCGCATTCTCCTTGGAACGCAAGGCCGGACGCAGTCAGCGCCACGACACCGGCCTTGCGGGTACCGCTTTATTGCGAGGGGGACGAAGACTTGCCCGTCCTCCCGAACTTGATGCTTAAGTGTTACGCGACAGGATCTGCCGGGGGATGGCTTAGTGCTTCAGGCCGCCCTTGATCCAGTCGGCCGACTTCACGCCTTCCGGCGGCGTGACTTCGGCGATCGCGTACTGCTTCACGTCGGTCACGGTGACCTTGCCGTTCACGTTCTTCACGATGCCGAACGCGGTGCCTTGCGCGGCCTGGTGGCCCTTGCCCAGCGTCAGGCCGATCTTGCCAGCCGGTGCTTCGAAGGCGAGGTGTTCGAACGACGCGATGACCTGCTCGGGCGTGGGCTGCTTGCCGCCGTTCGCGGCTTGTGCCTTCTCGTAAGCGGCCTTGAGCGCGAGGATGCTCTGGTTCATCTTGTACGACGGGTAGCTCGGCGTGTCGTTGAACTTGGCGCTGTAGGCGGTGCGCAGCCAGCGATTCAGCGCGTTGTCCGGCGCGAACATGCCGTACATGCCGCGTGCGCCGATGATCACGCCGTCCGGCAGACGCGTCTTACCGTGCGTGGCCGTTTCACCGGCGGTGAGCACCGTGAGCGACTTCTTGAACAGGTCGCGCGGACCGGCCTGCACGACGAGACCTTCGAGGTCGCCGCCCCAGAAGCTCGAATGCAGCACGTCCGGGTGGGCGGCGAGCAGGCTGGAAATGCCAGCGTTGTACTGACCTGCGCCCAGTTGCGGCATTTGCGAGCTGACCGACTTGGCGTTCGGCTTGAGCGACTTGAGCGTGCCTTCGAAGTCGGCCCAGGCGTCCTGACCCCAGGCGTAGTTCTGGTTGATACCGGCGTACGTTTGCAGATCCGGCTTGCGTTCTGCGACGTAGCGGGCAGCGCCCACGTTGTCCATCGTGGCGGTGGCCACCGGGCGGAAGACGTACTTGAAGCTCGCGTCTTCGAACACGCGCGGCGTGCCGCAATCGAAGAACAGCGTGACCTTCTTCATTTCTTCGGCCACCGGTGCAATCGCCAGGCAGTTGCCCGACGAGGTGTAGCCGACGACGTAATCGACGCCTTGGTTCAACAGGTTGCGGTACTCGCTGACCTGCTTGCTCGTGCTGCCCGCTTCGTCGATGTAGACGAGTTCGATCGGTGCGCCGCCGAAGCCCTTCGTGGCATACGGGGCAGGCACCTTGCCAGCGTTAAGCTCGGCAGCGGTGACTTCGGCGGCGTTCTTGGCCGGCACGCCGAAGGGACCGGCGGCAGCGCCCGACATGAACGTCACGATGCCGATCTTGATCGGCTTGGCATCGGCGTGTGCCGTGGTGGCAACCGAGGCGATCGCGGCGCCGGCCGCAAGTGCGAGAGCGAGCGGCTTCATGCCGCGCTGGATAACGCGCTTCATACTGGTTTCCTTTGGTGGTGTTACGACGTGTATGTCGACGGGTGTCGATGAGTGTCGATGTATGTCGATTTATGAACGTGCGGAGTCTGATGCCCCGGTGCGGTGCCCGGGCCTGCCAGGGGTTTGCCGATGGCTTGCCTGGCAGGCCGCCTACCTCACACTTGCAGGCACAGGTACTTCATTTCGAGGTATTCCTCGATGCCGTAGCGCGAGCCTTCGCGGCCCACGCCCGATTGCTTGATGCCGCCGAACGGCGCGACTTCGTTGGAGATCAGGCCGGTGTTCAGGCCGACCATGCCGTATTCGAGCGCTTCGGACGTGCGCCAGGCACGGGCGATGTCGCGCGTATACAGATAGGCGGCGAGGCCGAATTCGGTGTCGTTCGCGAGAGCGATGGCGTCGGCATCGCGCGTGAAGCGGAAGAGCGGGGCGACCGGGCCGAAGATTTCTTCGCGGGCCATGCGCATTTGCGACGTGGCGTCGGCGATCACCGTCGGTGCGTAGTAGGTGCCACCCAGTGCGTGGGCTTCGCCGCCCACGAGCACGCGCCCGCCACGCGACTTCGCGTCTTCGACCAGCGTGACGACCTTGTCGACAGCCTTGCCTTCGATCAGCGGACCGATGACCACACCGTCTTCCAGACCGTTGCCGACCTTCATTTCCGCGACGCGCTTGGCGAACTTTTCCGCGAACGTGTCGTAGACACCGTCCTGAATGTAGAAGCGGTTCGCGCAGACGCACGTCTGACCGCCATTGCGGTACTTCGCGGCGAGCGCGCCTTCGACTGCAGCGTCGATGTCGGCATCGTCGAACACGATGAACGGCGCGTTGCCGCCCAGCTCCAGCGACAGGCGCTTGACCGTGGGGGCGCACTGCGCCATGAGCAGACGGCCCACACCGGTCGAGCCGGTGAACGACAGCTTGCGCACGCTCGGGTGCGACGTCAGCACGCCGCCCACAGCGCGGGCGTCGCCCGTGACGACCTGGAACACGCCGCCGGGAATGCCCGCGCGATGTGCCAGCTCGGCCAGTGCGAAGGCAGACAGCGGGGTGAGTTCGGACGGCTTGACCACGATGGCGCAGCCCGCCGCCAGTGCCGGTGCGACCTTGCGCGTGATCATCGCGGCCGGGAAGTTCCACGGCGTGATGGCGGCACACACACCGACCGGTTGCTTGATGGTGACCAGACGCTTGTCGGCGGCGGGCGTGGCGAGCACGTCGCCGTCTACACGCTTGGCCTCTTCCGCGAACCATTCAATGAAGCTGGCCGCGTAGGCGATCTCACCGCGAGCTTCGGCCAGCGGTTTGCCTTGTTCGCGCGTCATCAGGTACGCGAGGTCGTCGGTGTTCGCGATCATCAGATCGAACCAGCGGCGCAGCACATTGGCGCGCTCCTTGCCAGTGCGGGCGGCCCACGACTTCTGGGCGGCCTCGGCAGCGCTCACGGCGCGCATGGTTTCCTCTGCACCGAGCTCCGGCACTTTGGCCAGCACTTCGCCGGTCGCCGGGTCGAGCACGTCGAACGTCTTGCCGCTGTCGGCCGAGATCCATTGACCGTCGACCCACGCAAGGGTCTTGAAAAGATTGGTGTCTTTGAGTTGCATGGCAGTAGGCCGGGAGGACCGGCGTTTCCTATGGGCAGTGTCTCGGGTTGTTGCTTGCCGTTCTATCTATTGAACGGTATTCTATGTATTGAATGTGATTCTACGTATTGAACGTTTTAGGTGCAACTAAGGGGTTTTCCCTAGGCCGGAATGAGAATGACTTGCCCGTACCATGCTGGCGGCGAGTTGCTCGTCACCCGATCCATCCCGACAAAATCGACGCCGTTTCCTGAGATTCCCGAGATCCCCGATTCATGCCAAAGCGCAAACTCGATCTGCCTGCCAACGCTTCTGCGGCGAATGCCGCCGCCCAATCCGACGAGCCGCTCAAGACCACAGCGCCTGCCGTGGTGCGGGCTGTGCATGTCCTCGATGTGATTGCGGCGTCGTCCGAACCGGTGGCGCTGGCCGATCTTGCGCGCGAGACGGGCGTGCCGAAGAGCACGCTGCACGGGCTTTGCGACACGCTGGTCAAGCTGCGTCTCGTGAAGCGTCATGCCAATGGCGGCATGACGATGGGGTCGTATGTGATGGGATGGGCGAACGCGTTCCTTTCGCAGACCAACATTACCGAGGAGTTCCGGGCGGTCTGGGAGGCATCGCGCGCGTTCTCGGAGGAAACCGTCACGCTCTCCATACTCGATGGCGCGGAAGTGATCTATCTCGCGTGCCACAACGGTAACCGTCCGCTGGGCGTGACGTTCCGCATCGGCATGCGTTTGCCCGCGCCCTATACGGCGACCGGCAAAGCCATGCTATCGACATTGCCGCCGGGCGAGGCGGGCGATCTGCTCGCGGGTGCATGGCCTGCACCGCTCACGCGTGCGAGCGTCGGGACCTATCCCGCATTGGCCGAGGAGATGGCGCAGGTGCGTCGTGACGGTTATTCGATCGACAACGGGCAGATGCGCGAAGGCATGATCTGCTTCGGCGCGCCGGTGTTCGACGCGAGCGGCGAGCGTGCAGTCGCCGGGTTGGCGGTGAGTTTCCTCACGAATGAGATCGATGCGCAGACCGGACAACGCATCGGTCGCCAGATGCGTGAACTGGCCGATCAGTTGTCTGTGCGACTTGGGGCACCCGCCGGGGCACTGTCGCGACGCTGAACGCGCATCGTCGACGAAGAAAAAACGCGCACGGAATATTCGTGCGTCGTTGAGTCGAACTCACGCGGTTTGCGGGAACTGTTTGCCGTCTGTTGGCGCACCCTGCACTGTCGACAGCCTCGAATCTTCCTATAATTGCCCCTGCCGTCGGTGGGGCCATGAGCATTCGGCTCAGCCTGGCGGGGCGACTCGGCCCATCGACCTCTCGCGCCTTGCTGCGCGGGGCTTTCCGGTCGGTGGCGTCCACGGCGGCGCACCGTCAGCGCCGCGTCATTTTCCTGTCAGTTTCGCGCTCGCGAAGTGACAGCGTCCTGCATTCGTTCGATTGTTATCTTTAGCGGAACAGTCATGTCCACGAATGCGGGCTATTCCCTAGGGGTTATCACTGGCATTATCTGGCCTTGACTGATGTCCAGACAGCCAGAGGAAGCGTAGGGAAGCGCGATCCCGGCGGTGCCATGGGGCGGACATCCAATAGGGAAGCACTACGCCATGTCCAATATCGCAATCGTCTATTACTCGCAGGGCGGCGCAACCGCCATGATTGCCCATTCGGTCGCCCAGGGTGTGAATGACGCGGGCGCACACGCCCAACTGTTCAGCATCGAGCCGCATCAGCTTATCGGCAATCAATGGCACGACGAAGTCATGCTGTCGCGTCTGGCTGCGGCCGACGCCATCATCTTCGGTGCACCGGCATTTCAGGGCGGCGTTGCCGCCGCATTCAAGGCTTTCGCCGACGCGACCACAGGCATGTGGCGCGCGCGCAGCTGGCGCAACAAGGTCGCGGGCGGATTCTCGTTCAGCTGCCGCTCCGGCGAGGACAAGCGCAACACGCTCGATTACTTTGCCGCGCTGGCCGCACAGCACGGCATGGTGTGGGCCGACGCGCAAGCTGACGACGCCGACTTCGAGATGCGCGGCTCGGCAGGATCGATGGTCACGCGCTTCGCTGGCGATTTCCCGGCGGTCACGGCGCCGGGCGTAGAAGTCGACGCGGCCTACGCGCTCGATCCGGCCGATGTCATCGCTGGCAAGCAGTACGGTCGTAACGTGGCGTCGCTCGTCGCGCGTCTTGCGGGAGAAGTGCTGGAGTCACCGGCAGTCCTGGCTCGTCGTGCACTGGAAGCGGCAGAGCGTCGGCTGTAAAGTCGTGCGGAGGTGAAGCGTCGGTGAGTCCGGCGCGAAGCGAAGCGTTGCGCGGCAAAGGTCGTCGTAAAAGCAGCCGCAGAGAAGGTCGCGACAAATTCAGTCGCAAAGCAAACGGCACGTTGAGTGGATGCACTCACGTGCCGTTTGTCGTTTGTCGTTTGGCGCGATGTCGGCGAGATGCCGTGGGTCAGTTGCTCGGGGCGTCGCTCGCCGGTTCGGCGTGAATTTGCAGGACGGCGTCGCGCTTGGCCAGCAAGTGCTTGCGCAGAATCTCACCGAGCCGTTTGCCGTCGCGTTGCTCCAGTGCGTCGATCATCTGCTCATGCTCGTGGATGGCGCGATCCCACTTGTCCGAATGGAAGTTCGAGCGAAAGCGCAGCGCCATCAGCCGACGGTTGATGGCCACATAAGTCTGTCGCAATGCCCCGTTGCGCGCCGCTTCGTTGATGCGATCGTGAATCGCCTGATTCCGCGCGTAGTAGCCCGGCAGGTCTTGCTGCGCCCGGCACGCGAGCATGGCGTAATGCAACGCCTTGATCTCGGCGAGTTCGACGGCTGTCATACGCTCGGCCGCCAATTCCCCCGAGAATGCTTCGAGCGCGCTCATGAGCTCGAACATCTCGCGGATTTCCTTCTCCGTCATGCGCGCGACGCTCGCGCCGCGATTCGGTGCGATCTCGATAAGCCCTTCGGCCGCCAGCACCTTGAATGCTTCGCGCAACGGCGTGCGCGAGATGCCCAACGTCTCGCACAACTCGCGTTCGTTGAGCTTGACCCCGGGGGAGAGCACCCCCTCGATGATGAGGCGGCGCAGGTGCTCGACGACGGTGTCGTGCAATCGAAGGCGCTCGACTCGCGGGATTTCGGGGGCGGCAATCGTCGACGTGTTATCCATTTTTTGCATTCAAAATCATAAAATCGGCATCAGGCGTCATAGGCGCGATTGTAACGCACGGTATCAGGCACCCGTATCTAGGGTCTGTCCCCCCCTAAATCCGGACTCGTGAACGTGTTCTACCGACTGGCTGGCAAGGCGCCCGCAGCGCCGCTTGGTCGCTCCAAGCAAGCTGCGGGCAACGCCGCCAGACGGCCGGTAGGGGACGTTCCCTTCGGGTTGCCTACCCAAAGGGGCGATCGCCGCGTCATGACCCTCGCGAATATTCCCGATATTCGCTTCGGCTCATTCCTTGCGTTCGCCCCTTTGGCCAGGCAACACGAGTCCGGATTTAGGGGGGGACAGACCCTTCGGGTAAACGACTGTATTAAAAGCGCTTCTCACCCCTTGCGAAAGTCATCCGCTCTGCTAAAGTATTTTGAATGCAAAATTCAAAACAGAATTTTTCAAGAGGAGATAGACGTTCATGTTGAAGCTCGATTTCCATCCCTCGGGTCGCCATTTCCTGCAGATCCCTGGTCCGAGCCCGGTGCCCGATCGCATTCTGCGCGCCATGAGCTATCCGACGATCGACCATCGCGGCCCGGAATTCGGGGCGCTCGGTCGCAAGGTGCTCGCCGACATCAAGAAGATTTTCAAGACCGAGCAACCGGTCGTGATCTATCCGGCTTCGGGCACCGGCGCGTGGGAAGCCGCGCTGACGAACACGCTCTCGCCGGGCGATCACGTGCTGATGTTCGAGACCGGACACTTCTCCACGCTGTGGAAGAAGATGGCCGAAAATCTCGGCCTGAAGCCGGAGTTCATTGGCCTGCCGGGCACCGAAGGCTGGCGTCGTGGCGTGCAGCCGGACATGATCGAAGCGCGTCTGCGCGAAGACACCGGCCACGCCATCAAGGCCGTGTGTGTTGTGCATAACGAAACGTCCACCGGCGTGACCTCCGATATCGCGGCTGTGCGTCGCGCCATCGATGCGGCCAAACACCCGGCGCTGCTGCTCGTCGATACGATCTCGGGCCTCGGCTCGGCCGACTACCGCCATGACGAGTGGGGTGTCGACGTCACCGTCTCGGGCTCGCAAAAGGGTCTGATGCTGCCGCCGGGTATCAGCTTCAATGCCGTCTCGCCCAAGGCGCTGGAAGCCGGTAAGCAGGCCAAGCTGCCGCGCGCCTTCTGGGGCTGGCAGGAAATCATCGAAGCGAACAAGAACGGCTACTGGCCGTACACGCCGAACACGAACCTGCTGTACGGCCTGTCCGAAGCGCTCGATATGATTCTGGAAGAAGGGCTGGATAACGTGTTCGCGCGTCACCAGCGACTGGCCGAGGCGACGCGTCGCGCTGTGAACGCCTGGGGGCTGGAGATCCAGTGTCAGGACCCGGCGGTGTACAGCCCGGTGCTCACCGGTGTGGTCATGCCGCAAGGCGTGGACGCCGACGAAGTCCGCAAGCGCATTTACGAACGCTTCGACATGTCGCTCGGTCAGGCGCTCGGCAAGATTCGCGGCACGATGTTCCGTATCGGCCATCTGGGCGACTGCAACGATCTGACGCTGATGGCAACGCTCTCGGGCTGCGAAATGGGCCTTCAAATTTCCGGCGTCAAGCTGGCGGGTTCGGGTGTCGTCGCTGCGATGGACTATCTGGCGAAGGCAAAAGACACGCCGTCGCTCAAGGTCGCCGCGTAACCTGCCGTTGTAGGGTCTGTTTCCCCTAAATCCGGGCTCGCGTTGCCCGGCCAAAGGGGCGAGCGCAAGGAATGAGCCGAAGCGAATATCGGGAATATTCGCGAGGATCATGACGCAGCGATCGCCCCTTTGGGTGGGCAACCCGGAGGGAACGTGCCCTACCGGCCGTCTGGCCGCGTTGCCCGCAGCTTGCTTGGAATGACCAAGCGGCGCTGCGGGCGCCTTGCCAGCCAGCCGGTAGAACACGTTCGCGAGCCCGGATTTAGGGGAAACAGACCCTAAGTCCTAACCAGGAGACGAGGGGTGCCGGCGATTTGGATGGAGGATCACCGGCGCTTCTGAAGTAAAACGCTTTAATTGTCATTCAAGCGTCACAGAGCCTCACAACAGAAGCGCTCGTGACGCAGCAACACCTTTGCGCTGCCAGCATGCTGCGGGCGCGCTTCACAGGATGTTTCAGGAGACATGCAATGAAGCTTTTCAAGGCGACAAGGGTCGTGCTGGTGATGCTATGCGTCATGTATTTCATCACCTACCTCGATCGCGTCAACGTCAGCACGGCGGCAGCCGGCTTCGGCAAGGAATTCAATCTCAACAAGACGGAAATCGGTCTTGTCTTCTCGGCATTTGCCTATCCCTATCTGGTTTTCCAAATCATCGGCGGTTGGGTGAGCGATCGCTTCGGTGCGAAGCGCACGTTGCTGGTGTGCGGCGCATTGTGGGCGGTGGCGACGATCCTGACCGGTATGGCCGGTGGCCTCGTCACGCTGCTGCTTGCCCGCTTGCTGCTGGGTCTGGGCGAAGGGGCGACGTTCCCGGCAGCCACCTCGGCCATGTCGCGCTGGATTCCCAAGGAAAAGCGCGGTTTCGCGCAGGGGATCACGCACGCGGCCTCGCGTATCGGTAACGCCGTGGCGCCGGCCGTGGTGGTGTTCATCATGGCCACGCATGGCTGGCGCGAGTCGTTCTACCTGTGCGGGATCGTGAGCCTGATCTGGGTGGCGCTGTGGGCATTCACGTTCACCGAACGTCCGCAAGACCATCCGCGCATCACGACCGAAGAACTCGCCGTGCTGCCTGCGCTCAAGGCCAAGAGCGGCTCGGTGCCGTGGGGGCCGCTGTTCAAGCGCATGATGCCGGTCACCGTTGTGTACTTCTGCTATGGCTGGACGCTCTGGCTGTTCCTGTCGTGGATTCCGCAGTACTTCCTGCATAGCTACGACCTCGATCTGAAGAAGTCGGCGCTGTTCGCTTCGAGCGTGTTCTTTGCCGGTGTGATCGGCGATACGCTTGGTGGGATCGTCACCGACAAGCTGTACGAGCGCACCGGCAACCTGAAGCGCGCCCGTAGCTGGATGGTCTCCGTGTGCATGCTGCTCACGCTGATCTCGCTCGTGCCGATGATGTTCACGCACCATCTGTACGTATCGATGGCGTGTCTGGCGTCGGGCTTCTTCTTCGCCGAAATGACGATTGGCCCGATGTGGGCGATCCCGATGGACGTCGCACCGGAATACTCGGGCACGGCCAGCGGCATGATGAATACCGGTTCGGCACTCGCGGCGATCATCTCGCCGGTGCTCTCGGGCTATCTCATCGACCGCACGGGGAACTGGGAACTGCCGTTCGTGGGCAGCATGATTCTGATGGCCGTCGGCGTGGTGCTGGCCTTCCGCATGCAGCCCGAGAGCAAATTCTCGCTTGCAGGCGATGCCGCTAACGCAAGCAACGCCCGTCAGCCTGCCTGACGTGCACTTGATGTCTGCCTGATTTGTTGGATCGTGAGCGGCGTGGTGAGCGAGCGTCCGCACGATCCGCACGATCCGCAAGACAAGCGACATCTTCCGCAAAACACCTGCCGGACGGGCCTCGTGTCCGTTCGCCGCAGGCCCGTCCCCGATGCCTTTTGCATCTTCTTCGGTACGGCCAGCTCAACGCCAGCAACGTCATGAATTCCCAATCGAATGCCCGCGCGACGCCTCAAGGCACCCCTCCGACTTCTCCCGCGTCCCCGACGTCCATCAGCCAGCCCGTGCATCTGATGCCGATGCAGCGCGGCGGGGTGACGCTCACGCCATTACAGGACCGCCTGCGCCGCGAACTGCGCGGTGACGTGCTGTTCGATCGCGCCAGTCGTGGCCGCTATGCGACGGATGCGTCGATTTATCAGATATTCCCTATCGGTGTGGTGGTGCCGCGCGATCAGGAAGACCTGATTCGCGCGCTCGATATCGCACGCGACCAGAAGGTGCCGGTGCTCGCGCGCGGCGCGGGCACGAGCCAGTGCGGACAGACCATTGGCGAAGCGCTCGTCATCGACAACAGCAAGTGGTTGAACCGTGTGATCGACTTCGACACCGAGGCGCGCACTGTGACCGTCGAGCCGGGCATCGTGCTCGATCATCTGAACGCGTGGCTCAAGCCGCACGGGCTGTGGTTTCCGGTGGACGTTTCGACCGCCGCGCAATGCACCATCGGCGGCATGACGGGCAACAATTCGTGCGGTTCGCGCTCGATCGAATACGGCAACATGGTGCACAACGTGCTGGCGATCGACGCGGTGCTGGC
The DNA here is from genome assembly GCF_024704525.1 of Pandoraea commovens. Classification (NCBI taxonomy): domain Bacteria; kingdom Pseudomonadati; phylum Pseudomonadota; class Betaproteobacteria; order Burkholderiales; family Burkholderiaceae; genus Pandoraea; species Pandoraea commovens. The sequence goes on along the minus strand of NZ_CP102780.1, from coordinate 4,261,524 downwards.
CGATGGCGCGCAACTGCACTTCGGCTCGCTGCACACACCGCCCACGGACGCACGTACGAAGGCGATTCTCGCGAGCGTTCACGACATCGCGATGCGTGAACAAGCGGAGATGCGCGAGCGCGTGCCGCGCGTGTTGCGTCGTGTAGCGGGCTACAACCTTGACTTGTTCGATTGCCTGAACCCGCGCGCGTACACCGACGACGGCGTGGCCAACCTCTCGCATCTGCTGGTGGGTTCGGAGGGCACGCTGGCGTACAGCCGTCAGATCACGCTAAAGCTCGCGCCGCTGCCCGCCCACAAGACGCTTGGCGTGGTGAACTTCCCCACGTTCTATCAGGCGATGGACCTCACGCAGCACATCGTGAAGCTGGGGCCGGTGGCCGTGGAGCTGGTCGATCGCACGATGATCGATCTGGCGATGGACAACGCCGCGTTTCGTCCCGTCATCGAGAAGGCGCTCACGGGCGATCCGCAGGCGATCCTGCTGGTCGAGTTCGCGGGCGACGATCCCGCCGCACTGCGCGCGAAGCTCGACGATCTCGCCACGCTGATGGGCGATCTCGGCTTACCCGACAGCGTTGTGAAGATGCCGGACGCCGGGCCGCAAAAGGCGCTCTGGGAAGTGCGCAAGGCGGGCCTTAACATCATGATGAGCATGAAGGGCGACGGTAAGCCCGTGTCGTTCATCGAAGACTGCGCGGTGCCGCTGGAGCATCTGGCGGAGTATACGCGGCGGCTGACCGAAGTGTTCCATCGCAATGGGACGGAAGGCACGTGGTACGCCCACGCGAGTGTGGGCACGCTGCACGTGCGTCCGATTCTGGACATGCGCCGCGACGGCGCAGCGAAGATGCGCGACATTGCCGAGGAAGCGGCGGCGCTCGTGCGCGAATACAAGGGCGCTTATTCGGGCGAGCACGGCGACGGACTGTGTCGCGGCGAATGGGTGGCCTGGCAGTACGGGCCGCGCATCAATGCGGCGTTTGGCGAGATCAAGGATTTGTTCGATCCGGAGAATCGCTTTAACCCGGACAAGATGGTGCGCCCGCCGAAGATGGACACGCGCGAGCTGTTCCGTTTCGCACCGGGCTATGCGGCAAAGCCGGTCATCCCTGCGCTCGACTGGACGGCCTGGAACGTGAAGCGCGATGCGCTGACCGGCGAGCAGAGCGCGCCGGACACCGGGACGGACGCCACGCACGGCCTCGCATCGGCCGTCGAGATGTGCAACAACAACGGCCACTGTCGCAAGTTCGACGCGGGCACGATGTGCCCGAGCTATCGCGTGACGCGCGACGAGCAGCATGTCACGCGCGGACGGGCGAATACGTTGCGTCTGGCCGTCTCCGGGCAACTGGGCGACGAAGGGCTGGCGAGCGACGAGGTGAAGGCGGCGCTCGATCTGTGCGTGTCGTGCAAGGGCTGCAAGCGCGATTGTCCGACGGGCATCGATATGGCGCGCTTCAAGATCGAGGCGCGGCATGCGCGGGCGAAGCGCCACGGCGTGTCGTTGCGCGACAAGCTGATCGCGTACCTGCCGCGTTACGCGCCGTGGGCCAGCCGAGTGGGCGGGCTGCTGGATGCGGCGCAGCGGCTGCCCGGCAGCAACGTGGCGAAGCGTTGGCTCGGGCTCGCACTGGAGCGCTCGGTGCCTGCGCTCACCGGCTCGTTCCTGGCGCGTCAGGCGCCGCTGGGCCATCCTGTGGATGCGGAGAATTCGCGCCAGGTGCTGCTCTTCGTCGACACGTTCAACAACTATATGGAGCCGGAAAATGCCCGCGCGGCGAAGCAGGTGCTCGAAGCGGCCGGCTACACCGTCCATGTGAATCAGCGCGCTGGCGAGCGGCCGCTGTGCTGCGGCCGGACGTTCCTCGCGGCAGGTCTTGTGGACGAAGCGAAGGCGGAAGCGCGACGCCTGCTCGACGCGGTGATGCCGTTCGTCGAGCGTGGGGTGCCGATTGTGGGGTTGGAGCCGTCGTGCCTGCTCTCGCTACGCGACGAAGTGCTCGGGTATGGCTTCGGTGATGCGGCCCGCAAGTTGGCGGACAACGCGTTTTTGTTTGAGGAATTTCTGGTTCGCGAGAAGGCGGCAGGGCGCCTGGATGTGGCCTGGCAAGCGCTGCCGGAGGGCGTGGGCGAGGCGCTGGTGCACGGCCATTGCCATCAGAAGGCGTTCGACGCTTACTCTCCCGTTACAGCGGTCCTTGGTTGGGTGCCGGGGCTGAAGGTATCATCGATCGAATCGTCGTGCTGCGGCATGGCAGGCAGTTTCGGTTACGAAGCGGAGCATTACGACACGTCGCGCGCCATGTCGGAGTTGACGCTGTTACCCGCGATTCGTCAGCGCAGTGAAAACGCCATCGTGGTGGCCGACGGCACCAGTTGCCGCCATCAGATTCACGATGGGGCGCAAACGGATGCGTTGCACGTCGCACGCGTATTGGCGCGGGCGTTGCCGGGCGGGGTGGCGTAAGCGGCGACCGCCATTTTCTGCGAACGCCCATCAAAGGATTGAGGATTGTGATGCCAGATTCAGTCAATACGGTTTCGACGTCGGCGAGTGCTGCCAACACGGCCACTGGCAGCATCGCCGTGCCGCCCGTGGCGCGTGTGGGCGATACGCTCGCACAGGTGGCTACGCCGTCGCTGCTGCTCGATCTCGACGCGTTCGAGGCGAATGTCGAACGCATGGCGAGCGCCGCGGCAGCGCGCGGTGTTGCGGTGCGTCCGCATGCCAAGGCGCATAAGTCTGTCGCCATCGCGCATGCACAAATGGCGGCGGGCGCAGTAGGCATCTGCTGTCAGAAAGTCACGGAGGCTATCCCGTTCGTCAACGCGGGCATCGGCAACATCCATATCAGTAACGAGTTCGTCGGCGAGGCGCGTGTGGCGCTGGCTGTGGCGATGGCGGCGCACGTCACGCTGTCGGTGTGTGTCGACGATGTGCGGCAAGTCGCACCGCTCGGTAAGGCCGCGCAGCGCGCAGGCGTGCGCATCGCTGTGCTGCCCGAAGTGGATGTGGGGCAGGGGCGTTGCGGCGTGGATTCGACAGATGCCGTGGCGCAACTGGTCGATGCCATCGATCATTACGAGGGGCTGCGTTTCGGCGGATTGCAGGCGTATCACGGCAGCGCGCAGCATGTGGACGGCTGGGAAAAGCGGCGCGATACCGCGCGTCTTGCTGCCGACCGTGCATCGGCCTACGTGCGCTTTCTCGAAGCGCGCGGCATTGCTTGTCCGGTCGTGACGGGCGGTGGCACGGGCACGGCCGAGTTCGATATCGAGAGCGGCGTGTACACCGAAATTCAGCCGGGGTCGTATGTGTTCCTCGACGGTCATTACGGCTCGCTCGAATGGCGCGACGACTGGCGCTTTCGCCACGGCCTGTTTCTCGCATCGACGGTCATGAGCACGGCGCGCAGCGGGATCATCGTGTGCGATGCGGGGCTCAAGAGCGTAGCGATCGATTCGGGCTTGCCGCGCTTCTGGTCGTCGCAACAGGCGAGCAAGCCGCATTACCGGACTGCCTCGGACGAACATGGCGTGCTGGAGCTCGCCTCTGCGGACGAAGACAGCGCACCGTGGCTGGGCGAGCCGATTCTGCTGGTGCCGGGACACTGCGATCCGACGGTCAATCTCTACGACCGCTACGTGGCGGTGCGGCACGGACGGGTCGAAGGTCTCTGGCCCATCGAGGCGCGTGGACTAAGCCAGTAAGGCGGGGGAGTGGCGGCGCTGGCGTCATCTCGGTGACATCCGGCCCCGTCAAAATATTTTGATGCAGGGGCTTCCCAAGGTCGGAAAAGCACGCTATAGTCTCACTTCTTCGCCGTACGGGGGTATAGCTCAGCTGGGAGAGCGCTTGCATGGCATGCAAGAGGTCAGCGGTTCGATCCCGCTTACCTCCACCAAAACGGAAGACTTTAGGTCCCCTTCGTCTAGAGGCCTAGGACATCACCCTTTCACGGTGAGTACAGGGGTTCGAATCCCCTAGGGGACGCCAGATTTAGTGGCGTGATTCTCGGAAAGCTCCAGAAACACGACGCACGATCGGTTGTCGACAAACGCGCTTGGCTTCACGGCCAAGCGCGTTTTGTTTTTTGTGCTGCCGATTCGTACGCCCGGCTATTTTTCAGCGCACCGGCGTGCTTGCCATCTTGCCGACGACCGTCTTCCACGGCCGTACGCGCCACGATTTCACCAGACCATTCACCACGTACGGATCCGTTTTCGCGAAGGCTTCTGCCGCCGCAGGCGAGTCGCTTTCGAAGAGTAGGGCTGCCGTGTCGACGGGCGACTCCAGCGCGCCCGCAAGCAACAATTCGCCGCGCTCCGATGCGGCCCAGGCGAGAGCCAGATGGGCATCGCGGTACTGGCCGCGACGCTCGAGGTAATCGTCCACGAGTTCGTAAGTGAGCAGGTAATGCATGGTGTGATCTCCGTGATTTTTTGCGCGCCTGACGCCGTGACGAAGTTGTGCAGTCGCTTCGACACGCGTCGTACTCGTCATTATCGATAAAACGCCGACGGTGGTACGCCGAAGTGCCGTTTGAACATCGCCGCAAATGCGCTCTGGCTGGCATAGCCATGATCCAGCGCCACGTTCACGATTTTTTCGCCGCGTGCCAGCGCTTCCAGCGCTTGAAGCAGGCGCGCTTGCTGACGCCAGCGGCCGAACGTCAGGCCTGTCTCCGTGGAAAAACGCCGCTGAAACGTCTTCGGTGAGAGGCCCGCTTCGCTGGCCCAATGGTCGATGATGGCGTCGTCGCAAGGGCTTTGCATCAGACGATCGCAAACGCGTGCCAGACGTGCGTCTCGTGGCCACGGCAGATAGAGCGGCAGGACGGGCAGGGCGATCAGTTCGTCTAGCAGAAGACGCATGAGGCGCGCGTCGCGAGAGTCAGGCGCGTAGTCCGGTGGCACATGGATGGCGGCGAGAATCAGTTCGCGCATCAGTGGCGTGATCTCCACGACACAACTGGTGTCGGGCAACGGCTCGCTGCCCGGTTCGACGAACACTGTGCGCATCTTGACATTGCCGCTCATGCGCACCGTATGTTCCAGCCCCGCCGCGAGCCAGACGCCACGTGTCGGTGGCACTACCCAGCGACCCGACGACGACGCGATGATCATCACGCCCTCAATCGAAAAGAGCAGTTGCGCGCGCCGATGCGAATGCGAGGCGATGAACTCGTTGTGCGCGTAATCGACCGCCATCGCCGCCATCGGCATGGGGGTGCTTTCGAATCGCAGGTGATCGGTCAGACGCGGATCGATGACGCGACGCACAGCCTTTTCGGTAGCCACGAGTGTCCTTTTTGAGACAGGTTTTGGAATTTTAGCGTGAGACGGTCCTGTGTGACATCCCTGACGATGGCGCTTCCTTTGTCAAACCTGTGGGAAATCGTCATGGGGTACTTTCTGTATCCGCTCGGCGCCATGTTGTTGTGGGCCGGCAATGTCATCGTTTCGAAGCTCTCGGCCACGACCATCGCGCCGTCGGCCATCACGTTCTATCGTCTGGTGCTGGCGCTAGCCGTCATGACGCCCTTCGTCATCCGTCCGCTACTGCGCAACTGGCACCATGTGCGTCCGCAGCTCGCCAAGCTCGGCTTCCTCGGCTTCCTGAGCATGTCGTTCTATCAGAGCCTGTCGTATCTCGCGGCGCACAGCACCACGGCGACCAATATGGCGATCGTGACGGCATTGGCCCCGCTACTGACCCTGCTGTGGAGCGTGGTGCTGCTGCGCGAGCCGCCGACCCTCGGCATGCTCGTGGGCGGTCTGCTGTCGCTCGCAGGGCTGGTGTACCTGATCGGGCAGGGGCATCCGTCGCAGTTGCTTGACGGCGGCATGCATCTGGGGGACATCCTGATGCTGATCGCCTCGGCATCTTACGGGTTGTACAGCGTGTTGCTGCGACGCTGGCACGTGGCGGTGCCGCCCGCGCAGTCGACCTACGTGCAGGCGTGGGCGGCGCTGATCACGATGATTCCGATGCTCGCGATGGTGCCTGCCGGTCAGGCGCAGCTGAATGCGGCGACGGTGCCGCTGGTGCTGTACGCCGGATTGGGGGCGTCGATCGTGTTGCCGATTCTGTGGATTCAGGGCATCCGGCATCTCGGGCCGAACCGTTGCAGCATGTTCATCAATGTGCTGCCGGTGATGACGGCCGCAATTGCTGTCGTGCTGCTGGGTGAGCAGTTGCACACGTTCCACGTGATCGGCGGCGGGGTGGCGCTCGTCGGCGTGTTCATCGCGCAGCGCTGGCAGCGCCCGCTGCCCGGCTTCGGCGGTGTGGAAGATTCGGACGAAGTGCCTGCGTGATTTTTTAGAGGGCTTCCGTCCAGCGTAAGGTCCAGTCAGGTTGCCATTGACTGGACCTTCGACATTCAGTCGCTGGGAACGAGCGGAACCACGAAGTCTTTCGCCACCGCGAGGTTTGCCGTCGCGAGATTCTTATACTCATCCGGGATCGGCAAAGAACAAGCCCCTTGTTGCACGCTTTCCCAGAATGCTCTGGCGGCGGAATAGGCCTTGCCCCAAACGGTCGGCCTCGCACCAATGGCCCCAATTTTGGGGGTGATCGGCAAAAGATCGGGATCGACGCCTGCGCCCAACGGCGCGTAATTCATAGGGAGAATGTCATACGCGGGGGCCACTCGATCAATCCGGCCATGCTCATTAAAGAGAAGCGAGATGTTCTCGAAATGTCGGTCTCCGTTACCGATAAGCTCGCTAAATGCGGCCATCACGTGAATCTTCGTGGTTTCGGTTGCCGGAAGGATTCGTGCTTGCTCGCATCGCGTCGCGAATGCGGACCAATTGTCTCGCTTCCCAAAGTACTCGTCGTCTATCGCCCCCGCAGAGAGCATTCCTACGCGACCAAAGCGTCCGATCCGGTCGAACCGCTGCACCTCAAGAAACGTATAGCTGTCGGTCGCGAGGAGGTGCGTCGAAGCTGACGGGATGTCCGCGTTAATCAGCGCCCGGAGGGCCAGATGCTCAAGCGATAGCAGTTCCGCCATGCGACTACCACGCTTTGCGAACTTTACGATCACATGGCCGACATCTTCGGTCAGAGAGAGAAACTTTGGTTGCTCGCCGCCCGCGCTGGAGCCGTAGGAGGCGTCCTTAAGCTGATTGGCCATCGCCTCGTACGACTCTAGCTTTTGTGCAGACGACACTGGCAGTAACTGGCGGAATTCCATCTCCCTTTGGAGGGAGGTGTCGCCGTAAATCAAGTTGCCCGGAAGATTCAGTCCTCTGGAGAAAAGATAGGCGACACGATGTTCGTCGCTCCAATCCCGAAGGCTCTCCGGAAGCTTCATTTCCACAGCAACCGTTCGGGCGACCTGGCGGCCCAAGAATCCCGATGGCGTAGCGAACGTCATATACGGGGGCAGGCCTTCGTATAGCGCATTCCGGGAATTACCGAGTTCGAGCGTCGCCCCGCCGGTCAGAAATTCGACGCGGATGAACGGTTCAATCGCGCCTTCGGCTGAAACCCGATAGACCGCTTGACGGGGAGACAACCCGCCGGGCAGCGGACGCAAAGTCCCGTACTTTGGGGTGCGATCCCCAGAAATTCGAAACGTTGTGAATAGTTCAGGCGCTTCCCGAATGACTCGTGAGAGGGTCGGCTGGCTGATCGATAAATCAGCCATGATCTCCTGTGCAGTAAGCGGTCCAAGCCTTAGCAGGCGGCGTATTTCCTCAATTCGAAGTGATTGATCGGCCATCTGAACCCTCGGTTTGAACGCGTCCATGAATATTTCATGAATAGTTCAAGAATAGCACATGTGCAAGTATGAGATGCCTTTCGACCGTGCCTTCATCTGAGGTTGCCCCTACCGTTGCTCGGTCCCAAGCGGGTGGGCGAGGGGCAGGGCGCTCACGTATTGCGTACCGCGACCCCGTAAGTACTCACTATGCGACGGTCTTGTTCTGCGGCGGAGAAGGCTTCCCACAGCAGGCCATTGCAGTCCGTGCTGCTGGCGTACTCGGGAGCATCGTCGTCTTCGAAGCCGACGTGGCGAAGCTCGCCCGCGCGCGACGGCGACTGATTGATCGAGAAGTTCAGCAGGTCGGTGCGCCACATGGCGTAGGCGCCCGGCACGACGGCTGCGGGCGGCTGTCCGAGACGCGCGGAATAGTCGGTGATGGATTCGTCGAGATCGCGCACGGCGAGCGCGATATGAAAGCGTTTCATGGGGTCTCCTGACGCCGGATTCGATGGGAACGCCGCCGCTGCACTGTGTGAGCGCCCGCTCGCATGTTGCAGCGCATACGCGGATCTTGCTGTGTAGGCGGTATGTCGGCGAAATCCATCTTAGGCGTCGTCAGGCACGCTAACCAGACGGGCAGTTATCCCGGTATCCGCAGTGATGGGATGGGAGGAGGCAGGGTTAGCGGGTGCTCACTGGGGACGTTGAAAGTCGTTCTCGACCCAGGCGCGCGCACTGTTGCGCGAGAGCTTGAACGACGGTGGCACTTTGACCGTCGCAATCGTTTCGCCGAAGCGGTCGATGGCGCTCAGCATGGCGTAGGGATCGTAGTCGTCGGGCACGATATCGAGCGTGACGTCGATTTCGCCGTCCGGTCCGTCCACACTGATGCGCTTGTGCAACTGCGCGCGCAGTTGCTGTTCGTGACGCCGCAACACCTCGGCCGCCGTTTTCACCAGCGTATGGAACGCCCCGACGTCCAGCGGCTTCGGATTCTTCTTGTCGCGCCCCATCGTCCACGGCCCCACGAGGGCGGGTTCCGACTCGCCGTCCTTGAACATCGCCACCGCCCAGCCGTCGTCCTCTTCGTTCTTGACGACCTTCGCCGTCCAACCGTCGTCGCGCCACAGGCGGGCTTCGTGGATGGCATCGGTGCTGCTGGTGTCGTCAGTCGGGATGTCTTCGGGTGTGGCGGAAGTTGCGGTCACTGTCTGAATTCGGGGTTTGGAAGTGAGATGGGTGTGAGCACGCGCTCACAAAGATGGCAATTTTACCGCGTCCGGCGATAGCACGGACACGTTCCCCGCCTTGCGTACTCCATAGGTTGGACCTAGGGCCTGTTCACACTAATTCCGGGCTCGTGAACGTGTTCTACCGGCTGGCTGGCAAGGCACCGACAGCGCCGCTTGGTGGTCCCAAGCAAGCTGGCAGTAACGCGGCCAGACGGCCGGTAGGGCACGTTCCCTTTGGGTTGCCCACCCAAAGGGGCGATCGCTGCGTCATGATCCTCTCGAATATTCCCGATATTCGCTTCGGCTCATTCCTTGCGCTCGCCCCTTTGGCCGGGCAACACGAGCCCGGAATTAGTGTGAACAGGCCCTAGAGGGCTCAGCCCTTCACCAGCCCGCCGTCAACGATGAGGTTCTGCCCCGTCACGGCGCGCGCCCACGGCGAGAGGAAGTACAGCACGGCGTCGGCGAACTCTTCCGGCGTCGTGACCTGGCGCAACGGCGTAAGGCTTGCGATCAGATCGAACACGGCTTCCGGCGTGGCGGCGCTGGCATCGGTTACACGCAGAAGACCGCCCGATACCATGTTGACGGTGATGCCGTCGGGGCCGAGATCGTTGGATGCCGTGCGCGTGAGCGCGAGAAGGGCGGCCTTGGCGGTCGTGTAATCGTGATACGGCACGACCGGGTTCTGAAACAAGTTAGTGCCCACGTTCACGATGCGCCCGAACCCGACTTCGCGCATGCCCGGCAGTGCGGCCTGCATCGTGTTGAGCGCGCCTTTGACGGCCCCTTCGAGCTGCTGCGAGAAGCGCGACCAGGAGATGTCGGCGAGTTTGGGACGCGCGTCACCGTCGAAACGGAAGTCGGCCAGCGCGTTGTTGACGACCGACACGATGGGTCCGCCGATGCGCTCGTGGGCTTCGGCGAAGAGGCGGGTGACAGCCTTCTCGTCCGTGACGTCGGCCTGCAACGCGATGGCGCGATCGCCGAGCGATTCGGCCAGTTCGCGAGCGGCCACGTCGCTGCGCAGATAGTTGATGACGACGCCCGCGCCTTCACGCGCCACAGCGCGCGTAATGGCCGCGCCCAGTCCGCGTGCCCCACCCGTCACGAGTACCCACTGTGAATCCAGCTTCATTCCGATCTCCCCCTAATCCCGCAAAAGGCGGTCATTATCGCGCGTTCCGCAGGATTGTTCTTCGGGGACGGAGGTGGCTCATTCGTTGGCGGTGGCGAGCGCGGCGAGCAGCACGACTGGCAACAGCACGCTCCAGAAGCCCGCGCCGTGATACGCGAAGCCGCCAAGGATGGCGCCGACGGCGAAGGCCGCCAGTGCAGGCAACATTTTGCGCAGCCGCGTTCTGGCGGCCTTGTCGTCGCCGCAGTTGCCGCTGGCGAGTTCCACCATGTCGATCACGATCTGCGTGGTGTTGCCGGTCATGATGGTGGTCGGGGCGAGGTCGGCGAGCACCAGCCGTCCGATGGCGTTCTGAATCGCCAGCGCGGCGACGCCGAACATGCCGGAGAGAATGGCGAGCGGCGCGTCGGCCGAGAGAATCGGCTGCGCAGCCATGCCGATGATCATGAACCCCAGCAGCAGCAACGTCTGCAAGATCAGCAACAGCCGGAGCGGACGACGGTCGGTGTTCGCAAAGCCCTGCACGATGAGCTTGACCATCGCGACGAAAATGACGAACACCGGCAAAGCGAGCAACTTGGCGAGCACGCCGACGTGGGTGCTGGCGACCAGTTGCACACCGATCATCACGAAGTTGCCGGTCACGTGCGCCGTGAAGAGGCCGAACAGCGCGATGAAGCCGACCACGTCGATATAACCGGCGACAAACGCGAGTGTCATGCCGATGGCGGTGGGTTTGGAAAATTGGCTCACCCAACTGCGGGCGAGCGTGGCGGCCTCGGTCGGCGTGGGGATGTGGCGGGGAGTACCCATGACGGCTCCTGTGTCGGCATGCGTGGCAGATGGCGTCCCGTGCAGCGTGCAGGGGTGGCCTCGATACTTGCGTGCCCGAAGGGGGCGTCTGTCCGGCCCCGGACGCTGATGAAGCATATCACCGGCCTGCTACGCCGGACGCCACTTCGACCCGCTATACTGCCTCACACCGTCGGTCCGGCGCGACCGTCCGAACGTCTTATTGCATCGCGTGGCCTCGGTTGCATTGTCCACATCGCCGACATGAACGTCACCGGCCACGCGGCCCACATCGACAGGAGATTTTCATGAAGACCAGTGCCCGCAACCAATTCAACGGCAAAGTGATTTCGCTGCAACGCGGTGCAGTGAACGACGAAGTCACGCTGCGCACGGACGCGGGGCAGGAGATCGTTGCCGTCATCACGCATGAGAGCACGGTGAATCTGGGTCTGAAGGAAGGGAGTGACGCGGTGGCGCTGATCAAGGCTTCGTCGGTGATCGTGATGGTCGATGCCGACGCGAGCAAGGTCTCCACGCGCAACGTGATCACCGGCAAGGTCTCGCGCGTCGAGACGGGCGCAGTGAACAGCGAAGTTGAAATTGTGGCCGACAGCGGTGCGATCATTGCCGCCATCGTGACGAACGAAAGCGTGAAGCGTCTGGGCCTGACGGCCGGTCGCGCTGCCGCCGCGCTGGTCAAGGCGTCGAGCGTGATTCTGGCCGTCGCCTGAGTTACTTAGTTCTGAAGAACTGCCTGAACGTAAGGCGATGTCATTCATGCACGGTCTCACACTGACGCCTTCGCATGCACGCCCCGAGGCGGTGTTGTTCGCCTCGCTCCTCGCGGCCAATGCTACGCCCGAGCGCCTTGCGCGTCTCGGGCTGTCGGGGGCGGCGCTGGCGACGTTGCTGCGTCGTCACTTTCTTCCTGCGTCCGACACTTGGCAGATGCTTGCCTCGACATTACCGACGCCCGCGTGGACGTCGCATGCCATCTTCGTCGTCGAGATGAAGGAGGTGTTGCGCCGTCGCGCCGATCCGATGCTGCATCCGGTCGACGCGGCCGACATGGCGACGATCCTCGCCACGGCGTGTCTGCGGCCCGACCATCTCTGGCGCGATCTGGGCCTGACGGGGCGCGACGACGTCACCGCGCTGCTGTCACACTTCTTCCCGACGTTGGTCGCCGAGAATACGGCGAATCTGCGATGGAAGCGATTCCTCGCCGAAGCTTGCGCGCACGCCTACGGACGACCACCCGCACCCGCGCCGGGTTGCCCCGGCTGTGAGGCCTATGGCGAGTGCTACGCGCACTTGCGCCAGACCATCACCCCGATCGATACGGACTCGACGCGTCGTTGACACCGACACCTTATTGGCCGATCTCTCGCCCCGGCATCGGACTGCGGTGCGTCGCGAGACGCTCATGAAACATATCGGTCACAAGCACCATGACGTCCTGTGCCATGCCGCCCATGCGCACACTCGACGTTTGGATGGCTTGCTCATCGGTCTTTCCGCTCCCGACCAGCGCTTCGCGCCACGCCTTCTCGACCAGGATGCCGAGTGCGTGGGATTCGTCGCAGCTCGCGCCATTGCGGTTCATGCCGACGAACTCCAACGCTTCGACGAGCGTAGGTGAGCTTTCCAAGTAAGTTTTTTTGGTACTGAGGTCATGGAAGACAACGTCGTCTTCTTCCACGCTTGCCCGAGGCGGACGCAGCAGGTGGCCGGTTTCCATTTCAACGCGCATGAACGCCGACAGTAGCGACTCGTCGCCGTGATGCGTCCTCAGCAAAATCTGCGCCATGTCGTCGACGTTCAGCGGCTTCTCTCCGCGTGCGGACCAGTCCGGAGCGGCGAGCACGACGCAGTCGCCGATCATGAAATACGGATCGCCGCTATCGCCCGCACACCACTTCAACTGATCCCTGTGTTCCGGTTCGATACAACGCAACAGATCGAGAAATGCGTCGATTTGCGCGCTGGACGACGGGGTGGTGGCCAGCGTGTGAATCGCGGTCATCGCAGTGACCTTGTTCGTGCCGAAGAACCAATCCTTGATGCGCTCCCACAAGCTGGTCAATGCGTAGTCGACGCCGGTTTTCGTGCATATCGTGACGGTCTCGGCATCGAGACTGTGCGGGATATTGCCAATCAGATTTATCGGCGAATTCGTTGCTGAAACGGTCATTGCAAACACTTCCTTCGTTGTTACGTGAATTCTTCATCTGACGGTGATGTCGATCAGGCAGCGCGATTGAATGGGTTGACGTGCAGGTTGAGTGACAGGGCGGTCCGCTTCAGATGCTCGCGATCGTGGAACATATCGGTCACCAGACACATCAGGTTCTCGGCATTGCGCGACATCACGGCGGCCTTGTCGTCGTCCTCACCGCCAAGCGCCTGTTCGACGGCTAGCCGGAGTTGGTAGGCAAGCTCCCCGTCGTCGTCATTTCGATGCAGGCCGATGAGTTCCAGTGCGTCGACAAGCGACGGTGAGCGTCCCAGAAACCACTGTTGTGCGTCGAGCATTCGATCTGCGTTCACTTCGGCCTTTGCCTCAGGGAGCCCTTCCTCGCGCGCCGCTTCGACAATGCGACAGAGACCGACCTCGCGCAGCGTCTCCAGCACCGGCATTCCCTTGTATCGAAGCGACAGCAGCAGCTTTGCCATATCGGTCACGCTCGGCGGCGGCTCCGAGGGCACCTGAGACGCCCAGTCGACCTTCGATGGGACGACGTACCCGCCGATCTGGAAGGCGGGGCGTTCTTGTTCGCCGATGAGCCACGCCAACTGCTGACGATGTTCGGGCTCGACGTAGCGAAGCAGCTCGAGATACGACGTCTGCATCACAGCGGTCGTTTCGGCGTTCAGCATCCGATACAGCGCCAGTTTTGCGTCCACGCGATGCGTGCCGAAAAACCAGTCCTTGATGCGTCCCCAGAGGCTTTCCAGGTCCTTCTCGGTGCGCGCGTTCGTGCACTCATCGATGTTCTTCGCGCTGAGGCTGGACGCGGAGTCGCCGCAGAGTAAGAGTACGGGCGAGGACGAGTTCGTGATCATGGCGATGATTCCTTTGCAATGCGTTTCCAATCTTGAGGCCGCTGGGTTGCGCTATTTACACAGTGACTGCTTAGTAGCGATCCTTGAGCGTCGTCGCGAGCTTGCATAGCTGCTCGGCATTACGGCCGATCTCGCTGCTCACGGGTATGCGGGTACCGTTGATCTCGATCATCAGCGCGTTGATCGCGGCCCTTACGCGCGCACTGAGGCCAGGAATTTCGTCGTCCCGATGCAGGCGCATGATTTGCAGGGCGTCGAGCAGCGTCGGCATGGCGCTCAGCTGCCGCTGGCATCTCCCGAGCGTCACGGCACAATGCGGTGCATTCGTCAGATCGTATAGCGGCAGTCCGAAGTGGTCGCCTCCCGTGAGCACATGATGGCCGTCGAACCGAAGGCTGAGCAGCAGATGGCAACTGTCTTCGAAGTCCATCCACGTGGTGTGCTTCATGTAGTCGACGACGTCGTGCGCGGGCGAGAAGACAGGATCGCCGACCTGGAAACCGATGACTTCGTGACTTGAGATATGCCATTGCAGGCGGTGCATATCCTCGGGGGCGACGTAGCGCAGCAGTGCGGCGAATGCGCCGACCTGCTCGTCCATGGTTTTCGGGTGTGCCAGTCGAAACAGCGCGCGTTGTGCAGCTTCCTTGTGCGTGCCCAGGAAGAAGTCCTTGACCTGGCCCCAGGCGCTCATGAGTGCCTTCTCGCTTTCGGCGTCCCTGCACGTCTGGATCGTCTCCTCGCTCAATGCGCACGCGAAGTGGCCGGAGAGCGTTGGCGGAAGAGAAAGAGGGGCGGAAGGCGTCGAACTCGCCATGCGATGAAATCCTTGTGTCGTGATGGGGGGGGCGAGTCGTCGTTGCGCCGCTGCCCCGGGCCATTAATTTTGCGCAAATGTCCGGGTGGCGAATTCCAGAAATCGCCCGGTGCGCGGCAAGAAAATTCCTGCGCTGATAGCATGTGCTTTTGCCCGCATTTCCCCCTTACCCGCGCATTGCGCAATGGGTCATCTCCCGAGGAGTTCCCCGATGTCCATCACCCTCTATCGCGCCACGATTCCCGTTTATCTCCGTGGCCTGACCGTCATGGCCGACTACATCAAGAAGGCGCGCGCGCATTGCGAAGCGACGTCGACCGACCCGGATTCGATTCTCAAGGCGAAGCTCGCGCCGGACATGCTCGACTTCGTCGCGCAGGTGCAGCGCGTGAGCGATACGGCAAAGTTCGCGGTGTCGCGCATCACGGGCGTCGAGTCGCCAAAGTTCGAAGATACGGAGACGACGTTCGATCAATTGCGGGACCGCATCGCCAATACCGAGGCATACATTGCGGGCATTCTCGAAGACCGTTTCGACGGGGCGGAGTCGCGCCCGGTCACGCTGAAGTTCAAGACGCAGCAGACCACGATGGACGCCGTCGACTATCTGTTCAAGTTCGCGCTGCCGAACTTCTATTTCCACGTGACGACGACGCACGACCTGCTGCGTGCGCAAGGTGTGGAAGTGGGCAAGATGGACTATCTGGGACCGTTCGAGATGCAGCCGGTCTGAGGTCTTGACGACGCGCGCCGCGTTGCTGGCGTGCGCGTGCAGGAAGCGAGCGCGCCGACGAGGAAAAGTGTCGGCGCGCTCGTTTTCGTTTGGGTGACGGCTGGCAGTTCAGTGCGTGGCGATCGGCAGATACATGCGAATGTCGTCGCAGAAGTCGTTGCCTACGCGCATGGCGTCGGGCTCGCGGCCGATCTCCACGAAGCCGAAAGACTGGTAGAGCGTAAGCGCTGCACGATTGTCGGCGTTCACCTGAAGGGTGAGATGGCGCAGCCCGGGCTGTGAGCGTGCGAGGGCAAGGGCCGCGTCGAGGAGCGCTCGGCCAACGCCGCGCCCGACGGCGTCCGTATGGACGTACATGCCCCAAAGGAAGCCGACGTGCGCGAAGTTCGCACGTGTCTGGCGTCCCAGGCCGACCACGCCCACAAGCCGCTCGTTTTCGAACGCACCGAAAACGCCCGTGTCCGGGCGCACTGTCAGCCACTCGCGCACCCGTTCGACCGGCCAGTCCTTTTCTTCGGCATAGCTCGATCCGAACGCCTCCGGATGCGCCTGCAAACCGGAAAGACGCAATGCCTGAAACGCGAGTGCGTCGGCGGGAACGAGCCGACGCACCTGAACCGACGACCCTGTCTTCATGGCAGGCGCGGCTCCATCATTGCCAGCACCGTACGTGCGGCCTCTTCCGATGAGGCGGGGTTCTGCCCGGTGACGAGGCGTCCGTCGCCGACAACATGGGATTCCCAGTTGCCACCTTTCTCGTATAGCCCGCCCAGCCGCTTGAGTTCGTCTTCCACGAGGAACGGCACGACGTCGGTGAGGCCGACGGCGGCCTCTTCGTCGTTGGTGAATCCGGTGACGTGCCGTCCGCGTACGAGCGGTTCGCCGTTCGCCGCGCGCACCTGACGCAGCACGCCCGGCGCATGACACACAAAGCCGATGGCTTTGCCTGCGCGCTCGAAGGCTTCGATCAGATGAATGGAGTGAGGGTCTTGCGCGAGGTCCCAGAGCGGGCCGTGGCCGCCGGGGTAGAAGACGGCATCGTAGTCGTCGGCGTTGACGTCGGCGAGTTTGAGCGTGCTGGCGAGCGCCTTCTGTGCGTCGGGGTCTTCGCGAAAGCGCCGGGTGGCTTCCGTTTGCGCGTCCGGCTCGTCGCTCTTGGGATCGAGTGGCGGCTGGCCACCGGCCGGCGAGGCGAGCGTGACGGCGAGTCCTTCGTCGATGAATACGTAGTACGGCGAGGCGAATTCTTCGAGCCAGAAGCCGGTCTTCTTGCCCGTGTCGCCCAGGCGGTCGTGCGACGTCAGAACCATCAGGATGTTCATGAAACGTCTCCCTGTCGAATCGGCCATGCGAATCATTCTACCCGTCATGTATGATCGACGAAACCGGCCATAACGGCACCATAACGGCGATGAGCGCCTCGAACCTTGGAGCGAGACATGCAGTTGATCGGAATGTTGGATTCGCCGTACGTGCGTCGTACGGCCATTTGCCTGAAGTTGCTTGGGCTGCCCTTCGAACACCGTTCGTTGTCGGTGTTCAGCACCTTCGACGCGTTCGCGGCGATCAATCCGGTCGTCAAAGCACCGACGCTCGTGACCGACGACGGCACGGTGCTCATGGACTCGACCCTCATCCTCCAGTATCTGGAATCGCTGGTCGATCCGGCGCAGCGGCTGGTGCCGGTCGATCCTGCTGAGCGTGTGCGGGCGTTGCGTCTGACGGGACTTGCGCTGGCGGCCTGCGAGAAGTCGGTGCAACTGGTGTACGAGCGCGAACTGCGTCCGAGCGAGAAGCGGCATACGCCGTGGACAGACCGGGTGCGCACGCAAGTGCATGCGGCGTTTCATGAACTGGAACTGGAGTTGGCGCAGGTGCCCATCCTGGCCACGCCGGAACAGATTGGCGAGCATGGCGTGGCAGTAGCCGTGGCGTGGCGTTTCCATCAGTTGCTGCTGCCGGAAGTCGACTTCGGCGCGGAGTTTCCCGAGATTGCCAACTTCTCGGCGCAGGCCGAGGCGCTGCCCGCGTTTCGCGAGACGCCGCCGATCTGACGTATTGGGGAGGGGGTGAAGCGGGGGAGTAGAGACGGGATAAAGACAGGCCGGACGGCATCACCGTCCGGCATTGCGATCTACGTCAGCTCTTCAGGCGATAGCCCGTCTTGAACATCCACGCGACGACGGCAAGGAAGATCGCAAGGAACAAGAGCGTCATGCCAAGACTCACGGCGACGCTCACATCCGCCAGTCCGTAAAAACTCCAGCGGAAACCGCTGATGAGATACACGACCGGGTTGAACAGCGTGACGGCGCGCCAGAACGGCGGCAGGATGCTCGTCGAGTAGAAGCTGCCGCCAAGGAACGTGAGCGGCGTGATGATGAGCAACGGCACGAGTTGCAGCTTCTCGAAGCCATCGGCCCAGATGCCGATGATGAAACCGAGCAGACTGAACGTGACCGCGGTGAGCACGAGGAAGAAGATCATCCAGATCGGATGCTCGATGCGCAGCGGCACGAACAACGCGGCCGTGCCCAGCATGATGACCCCGAGAATGATCGACTTGGTCGCCGCCGCACCCACGTACGCGCACACGATCTCCATGTAGGACACCGGTGCGGAGAGCACCTCGTAGATCGTGCCGGTAAAGCGTGGGAAATAGATGCCGAACGAGGCGTTCGTCACACTCTGCGTGAGCAGCGAGAGCATGATCAGGCCCGGCACGATGAACGCACCGTACGGCACGCCTTCGATTTCCGGAATACGCGAGCCGATCGCTGCACCGAACACTACAAAGTACAGTGAGGTCGAGATGACCGGCGAGATGATGCTCTGCATCAACGTGCGACGCGTGCGTGCCATCTCGAAGTTGTAGATCGCCTTCATGGCGTAGAAATTCATGGCGCGGCTCATCCTTCTTTCCTGTGCACGAGCGAGACGAAGATGTCTTCGAGCGAGCTTTGCGTCGTGTGCAGATCCTTCACCGATATGCCCGCGCGCTCCATGTCGCGCAGCAGCGAGGCGATGGACGTCTGCTCGATATTGGCGTCGTACGTGAACACGAGTTCGGTGCCGTTGTTGCCGAGCGTGAGGCCGTACGCGGCGAGCGCGTCGGGAATGACGGAGACCGGCTCGGTCAGTTGCAACGCGAGCTGCTTGCTGCCCATGTGCCGCATCAGTTCGGTCTTCTCTTGCACGAGCGTAATCTGCCCGCCGGTGATGATGCCCACGCGGTCGGCCATTTCCTCGGCCTCTTCGATGTAGTGCGTGGTCAGGATCACGGTCACGCCGGTCTCGCGCAGCGACTGCACGAGACGCCACATGTCGCGGCGCAGTTCGACGTCCACCCCCGCAGTCGGCTCGTCGAGGAACAGCACACGCGGCTCGTGCGAGAGCGCCTTGGCGATCAGCACGCGTCGTTTCATGCCGCCCGAGAGCTGCATGATGCGGCTGTCCTTCTTCTCCCATAGCGAGAGCGAGCGCAACACCTTCTCGATGTGCGCCGGATTCGCGGGCTTGCCGAACAGGCCGCGCGAGAAGGAGACGGTGGCCCACACCGATTCGAACGAGTCGGTGGTCAGCTCCTGCGGGACAAGGCCGATGGCTTCACGCGCCGCACGGTAGTCCGTGACGATGTCGTGACCGTCGACCGTCACCGTGCCCGAGGTCGGACGCACGATGCCGCAGATGGTGCTGATAAGGGTCGTTTTGCCGGCGCCGTTCGGGCCGAGCAGGGCGAAGATCTCGCCGCGCTGGATTTCCAGGTTGATGTTCTTGAGCGCCTGGAAACCTGTCGCGTACGTCTTCGACAGATTCTGGATAGAGATCACGGATGGCATGGCGGCGACGATAGCACAGGCGTGAGGAACTTGTCGGACACGAACCGGCGGAAAGCCGAGGAAAAAAAAATGCTCGCCGCCCAATGGCGGGCGACGAGCATCGATGCGTGTCTGTCTGCGTGCCGGGAGATTCGGCATAGGCGAAGGATCAGCCCTTCGGCATTTCCTTGGGGACGATCACCATCCAGTTCATGCCGAAACGATCCTTGACCATGCCGAACGTTTTCGCGAAGAACGTCTCGCCGAGCGGCATGTTGACCGAACCGCCGTCAGCCAGCGCGTGGAACGCCTTTTCGGCAGCGCCGACTTCCGTGAAATCGACCGACAGCGAGAAGCCGTCGAACTTTGGCTTGCCGCTCACCATGCCGTCCGAAGCCATCACCATCGATTCGCCGATGAAGAACTCGCCGTGCATGATCTTGTTGTCGCTGCCCGGCGGCAGCATGCCTTCGGGGCACTTTTCCGGACTTTCGCCATAACGCATCAGCATGCCGCGCCGTGCGCCCAGCGTCTTCTCGTAGAAATCAATGGCTTCTTCACAACGACCTTCGAAAAACAGATAGGAATGAACTTGCATGGAACGCTCCTCGATGTGTCGGTAATAAAGGGCGTGGGGACGCCCCGTTGGGGAAGTGTCATTGGGCGAACGTCTTCGGTACCTCATCAACCATAGTCCCTTCGCATTTAATGCGCGAATGTGACGAAGCCGGTGCCGTCTGACGCACTGCAACTTGCCTTTGTGGACAGTGTACACAAACAATAGCAGACATAATGGACACTGTCCACAAGGGGTAGCAATGACAGAACAAGAAACAACGACCGGGCCGGCGCGGGCGACCTACCGCCACGGCGACCTGCGTCGGGCGTTGCTGGAAGCGGGGATCGCGCTGGCGCGCGATGGCGGGCCGGACGCGGTGATCCTACGTGAAGCGACGCGTCGCGCCGGGGTCGTTCCCAATGCCGCTTACCGGCATTTCGCCAATCGTCAGGATTTGCTCGATGCGGTGCGCGCGGCGGCACTGGCCGAGCTGGCGACGGGGATCGAACATGAGCAGGCGATGATCGACGCCGCATCGATGCCGGACGGCGTGTCGCGCTCGCGCGCCGTGCTTCGCGCGGTGGGCATCGGTTATCTGCATTTCGCGCGTCGGCAGCCGGGGTTGTTTCGCACGGCGTTTGCGCCGTCCGAGAACGTGCGCTCGGCGGGCGGGCCGGAGAAGGCGGGCGCGAGCGGTCTGAATCCGTTTGAGCTGTTGGGCGCGGCGCTAGACGGCATGCTGGCGGCGGGCGTCATCGACGCGGCGCAGCGGCCCGGCGCGGAGTATCTGGCCTGGGCGGCGGTGCATGGCCTCGCTGTGCTCGTCATCGACGGTCCGCTCCGGGACTTGCCCGACGATGAGGTCGGCGCGCTCGGGCAGCGGCTCGTCGCGATGGTGGAGAAGGGGCTGTAGCGCCCCTGAATGGGCCGCGCTACAGACGCGGCGTCAGCAGCTCCGCAAGCCAGTTCATGAAGGCTTGCGCACGACGTGGCAGGTGACGCCGGTTCGCATACAGCAGCGAGACGGCCAGCGGTTCCGCCTGAAATTCCTGCATCACCTCCTGCAACTTGCCCTCGGCGATGAGGCCGCGCACGCCGCCTTCGGGCGCTTGTATGAAGCCGAGTCCGGCGACGCAGGCGGCCTGATAGGCATCGGCGTTGTTCACCGTCAGCACGCCTTCCATAGGCCATTGCGCATAGTGTTCGCCGTCGAAATACTCCCAGCCCGCCGGACGCGTGCCCAGTGTGGTCGTGTAATGGATCAGACGGTGCTGGCTCAGGTCGTCCAGCGTCGTCGGCACGCCGTGCCGTTCGAGATATGCAGGACTTGCCACATTGATCTGACGCATATGACCCAACGGCCGCGCGATGAGCGTGGAGTCGGCGACCGCGCCCACGCGCAGCACGCAATCGAACCCTTCGCGCACCAGATCCACTCGCCGGTCGGTGCTCGACAACTCCACGCGTAGCGCCGGATGCTGCGCGAGAAACGTGGGCAATGCCGGGATGACGGTCGTGCGGGCGAGCGTCGCGGGCAGATCGACCCGTAGACGGCCGGTGAGCGCTTCGTCGCGCGCCACGAACATCGTTTCCCACTCTTCGACGTCGGCAAGCAAGTCCTTGCATCGTTCGAGACACGCCTGACCGTCCTGCGTCAGTTGTACGCGCCGCGTGGTTCGATGCAACAGGCGCGTGCCCAGCTTCGTTTCGAGTTGCTTGATGGCGTTGGAGACGCTCGCGCGCGGCAGGCCGAGACTGTCGGCGGCCTGCGTGAAACTGCCGGTTTCGGTAACGCGCACGAAGATGCGCATGGCGTCGAGCTGATGCATGGGGGCGAGGGGCCAATCGTCTCGACGGACGATCGATTGTTATTTGAATTTGATCAGTGTAATCAAATTCGTCCGGTTTATTGGTGAAATTCGTTGCAATAGGATGTTGAACAGTTCAACGCGGTGTGGCCGGGCGGCCTCGCCGGATCCCCTTCAGCATTCAGGAGAATCACCATGACGCACAAGATCGCTCTCATTACCGGTGGCAGCCGTGGTCTGGGCCGTGCATCGGCCATCGCCGCAGCACAACACGGCATCGACGTCATCCTCACTTATCGCAGTCAGCGCGCCGAGGCCGACGCCGTCGTCGCCGAGATCGTCAAACTGGGTGCGAAGGCCGTGGCCTTGCCGCTCGACGTTTCGGAATCTTCGCAGTTCGCGCCCTTCGCCGCAGAGCTCAAGCGTGTGCTGAACGAGGTCTGGAAGCGCGACACGTTCGACTTCCTCGTGAACAACGCCGGTACGGGCTTGCACAAGCCGGTGACCGAGACGACGGAAGACGAGTTCGACTTCCTCGTGCGGCTGCATCTGAAGGGCCCGTTCTTCCTCACGCAGACGTTGCTACCGATGATGGCCGATGGCGGTCGCATCCTCAACGTGTCGAGCGGGCTTGCTCGCTTCACGTTCCCGGGCGCGTCGGCATACGCGATGATGAAGGGCGGTATCGAAGTGTTCTCGCGCTATCTGGCGAAGGAGCTGGGCGCGCGTGGCATTCGTGCCAACACGCTTGCGCCGGGGGCCATCGCCACCGACTTCAACGGCGGCACCGTGCGCGACAACGAGGCCGTGCATCAGATGGTCGCAGGCACCACTGCGTTGGGACGTGTGGGCGAAGCCGACGACATCGGTGGTGTCGTGGCGGCGCTGCTCGGCGACGAAATGGGCTGGATCAACGGGCAGCGCGTCGAAGCGTCGGGCGGGATGATGCTCTAAGGGGCGCGAAGCGGCACAACAACGTCGCTTAGACGAAAGACAGACGGCTCAGTGAGCCGGGCGGCGCGAGCGCATCGAACCGGACCAGGCGACGGCACCGACGATGCACACGCCGCCAATCGCCATCTTGAGTGTGGGTGACGTGCCGAACAGCACCCACGCGAACGCAATCGCGTAGACAGGTTCGAGCGCAATCACGACCGCCGCCTGACTCGCCTTGACGGTACGCAGCGCGTGAATGAAGAGGGTGTAAGCCAGCGCGGTGCAGACGACGCCCAGACACGCGAGCCATCCCCATTGCGCGGCGGGAAGTGTCAGGGACTCGCGCCATGCAAATGGCCCGAGCACGATCAGAATGCCCAGGCATTGCCACCAGCTTGCCTGCAACGGCGAGGCCTGCGCGCCCAGCACCCGGTTCGAGAGGGCAATGACGGCGTAGATCGCGCCGGACAGCACACCCCACGCAAGGCCGACCGTCGCACCGGCCTGCCAGTCGAACGCGGGCGTCACCAGCGCGAGACCGATACAAACGAGCGCAATCACCCCGGCGTCCCCCAACGTGGGACGTTCACGGCGCAGTGGCCATTCCAGCAGAATCACGAACGCCGGGAAGCAGGCGAAACCGAGTGTGCCGACGGCCACGCCGCCCGCTTTGATGGCGAGGAAGAAGGCCAGCCAGTGCACGGCCAGCAGCACGCCCGCGACGATGAGGCGGGCGCTGGATGCTATCGACAGGCCGCGCCACGGCGCACCGCCGGAAAGACGCGCGGCGCTACGCATACCGGCAAGTCCGGCGAGCGCGATGACGGTGAGGGCGAGCCACGAGAACAGTCCGCGTCCGAAGACGATCATCGTGCTGCTCGCGGCGATGTGTTCGCCGAACAGGGCGGACGCGCCGAAGAGCATGGCCGCCACGTGCAGTGCAATCTGCTGGCTGGCGCCACCCTGCGGCGCGGCGCTCAGCGCGCCGGTCGGTGGGGACGAAGTCTCGGAAGTGGCCTCAGGCATCGCCCGAGGCGTCTGGCGGCTGGGGCACTGGCACGGCCGTGGTGTACATCACTTGCTTGAGCGCGAAGCTCGAACGAATGTTGCGGATACCCGGAATGCGGGAGATGCGGTCGGTAATCAGCGACTCGTAAGCGGCCATGTCGCTGACCATCACGCGCAGGAGGTAGTCGGCGTCGCCGGACATCAGGTAACACTCCATGACGTTCGGCAGCGCGGTCACGGCGGCTTCGAAGGCATCCAATCCGTCACGATTCTGGTTTTCCAGCGTGACGTGGATGAAGACGTTGATGTGCAGCCCGAGGCGCGACGGGTCGAGCAGCGTCACACGCTGCCGGATATAACCCGCGGCTTCGAGCGCCTTGACGCGCGCCAGACAGGGCGACGGCGACAGGTTCACGCGCGAAGCGAGTTCAACGTTGGTGAGGCGGGCGTCGGCTTGCAGCTCCCGCAGAATCTTCAAATCAATGGCGTCGAGTTCCATACCACTCTACGCACGTGCCCCGGATGGGGGCCGGCGTTCCGTTCAATTAGCCGCTCGGTAGGCGACAGTGCCGCGATATTAGCCTATTTGTCGACGTTGCCGGGGCTCACGTGACTCGCGATGCGTGCGTTGCCCATCTTGGACGCGACCGGCATGGTAAGGAACGGAAATGTTGTATTTCGGTGTTGTCGTTGCCGCCTGACGACAACATTTGTTGACGCTGGGCGGTGGTTTGTTAATATCCCGAACCTGTGAATGAGAACGTTAACGATTCTCATTAAAAATATATTGTTTAGTCACACGGGATTTCAAGCATGTCTTCCGCTCCGGCTCACCGGGTCAGCCGCGTTTTGCGCGCGAATGGCCGCCTCGCTGCACGTCATCTTTCTCTGGCTCCCCGTAGTACTGTCGCACCGCTCGCGCTCGCCACATTGCTGACGTTTGCCGCTTCGTCGGCGTTCGCTCAGTCGGCTACCGACGCTACCGACACCACGAATACCGGGGCCGCGCCCGCCACGCTCAAGGCGACGACGGTGACCGACTCGACGTTGCGCGAAACGCCGCAGAACCTGAAGCAGTCGGTGCAGGCCGGTGCGCTCGGCTCGCGCAGCCAGCTCGATACGCCGTTCTCCACGACGGTCGTGAGTCAGGAGCAACTTGAGAAGCGTCAGGCGACCAAGCTCGGCGACGTCTTCGTCACGGACGCCTCAGTGACCGACGGCAGCAACGCCTTCGACGCATGGGCCGGGTACATCTATGTGCGCGGCATGCCCATCGACTGGCAATCGGGCTTCAAGCTCGACGGCATGCCGGTCATGACCTACGGCGTGACCATGCCGTACGAACAGTTCGACCGCGTGGAGTTGCTCAAAGGCCTGTCCGGCTTCATGTACGGTTTCGTCGCGCCGGGCGGCGTGGTGAACTACGTCACGAAGAAGCCGACGGATGAGCGTATCGCGAGCATCGACGTCGGTTTTCAGTCGGAAGGCATCTGGCGTGAGCACGTCGACCTTGGCGGGCGCGCCGGTCCGAACGACATGTTCGGCGCGCGTCTGAATTACACGCACGAAGAAGGCCGCACGTACACCGACGGCAATCTGAACCGCGACACGGTGTCGGTCGCCCTCGACGCACGCATCACGCCCGATCTCACGTGGAACTTCGGCGCGATGTATCAGGACCGTCGCGCGACGGGCACGTCGCCGTCGCTCTCGACGTACAACTTCACGGGCAACCAGTTGCCTGCGCCGATCAATGTGTCCAACGCGAACCTGCAAACGCAGGCGACGCACCTGAACACGATCACGCAGTTCTACACGACAGGCCTGCAATACCAGCTCAATCCGGACTGGAAGGTCTCGGCCAACTTCGCCTACAACAAGTCGACGCGCGACCGTAACGAAGCCACCCTCTACCTCCTGAACGGTGCCGGTAACTTCAGCGGCATGAACGACCTCGGCGACGAAGTGAACACGTTCCACGCGTGGCAGGTGACGGCCGAAGGCCGCGTCCGCACCGGCCCGCTGACACATCAACTGACGTTCGGCTACGCTTCGCAATATCAGACGAACGATTACGCCTACACGTACAGCCCGAGCTACACGGGCAACCTGTATCAGGGCACGTCGTATCAGTTCTACGGCAATGGCACGCCGCTTCAGGCGCAACGCTCCAGCGCCATCGAGCAGAAGTCCGTCTTCGCGTCGGATACCGTGCAGATCACGGATCGCTTTTCGGTGCTGGCCGGTGGCCGCTTCACGAACTACGACCAGACGAATGCGCAGGGCGCGTCGACGTACTCGACCAACGGCGTCTTCACGCCGACCCTCGCCGCGATGTACAAGCTCACGCAGAACACCACGGCCTACGCCAGCTATGTGGAAGCGCTCGAAGCGGGTGAAGTGGTCGGTTCGACCTACGCCAACGCGGGCGCGGTGCTCAACCCGTTCAAGAGCCGTCAGTACGAAGTCGGCGTGAAGACGGAGCAGGCGACGTGGAGTACCACGGCGGCGCTGTTCCGCATCGAACGTGGCGCCGTGTACACGAACAGCGCGAACGCCCGTGTGGCCGACGGTCAGTCGATCTATCAGGGGATCGAACTCGCTGGCTCCGTGAAGCTCGGCCCGCAGTGGACGCTGGGTGCCAGCGCCATGGCCCTCGACGCCTGGTACGCACGCACGGCCGGTGGCTTCGATGGCAACCGTGTCGGTGGCGCACCGCGCTTCGTGCTCTCGGGCAACGTCGAATACAAGGTGCCGTACGTGCCGGGCCTGTCGGTCGGCGGCGATATCCGCTACAACGGCCGCACGACGCTCAACCCGCAGAATTCGCTGACGGTCTCCGGCTACACGCTGATTAACATCGGCGCGACGTACCGCACCCGCGTCGCCGGTAAGGACGTGACGCTGCGCGCGGCCGTAAGCAACCTCACCAACCGCAAGTACTGGGAGTACCAGTACGACAACTACATCAAGCCCGCCGACCCGCGCATGGTCAGCCTGAATGCCAAGATCGATTTCTGATCGACGCTGAGTGTCTTGATGTGACGAACTTCATGTGACGAAAATCAGCGGCCTGCGGGTCGCTGTTTTTCATTGGGCGGCAGATGCTCGTTGGCGTAGGGCTATCGCCGTCATCGAAACAATCAACCGATGTCCCCGAAGAAAGCGCTTGACTGTCTATCTACTAGTAGATAAAGTTCGTCACATGAACCGCACAACGACATCGCCTGCTGCACCGACCGTCCGGGAACAACTGCTCGATCATGCGCAGACGTTTCTGATGACGCGGGGCTACAACGGCTTTAGCTACCGCGATCTGGCGGAGCGTGTCGGGGTGAAGACGTCGAGCATTCACTACTACTTTCCGGCCAAGGAAGATCTGGTGCTCGAAGCGATCAAGGCGTACGACGGTTTCATCAGCGAAGGACTGGCGGCGATCGACGAGACGCTGCCCGCACCGGAAAAGCTGGCGTTGTATGCGAAGGGTTTTGGACGAATCATCGAAGACGGCCACCGGATTTGCCTGTGCGGCATGCTGGCGGCAGACATCGAAACGCTGCCGGAGACGGTACGCGAAGCGGTGCAGCGGTTCTTCGCGTTTCACGAAGCATGGCTGGCGCGGGTGCTGACACAGGGCACGCAAGCGGGCTCACTGACGTTGACGTCCTCGCCAGAAGCAACGGCCCGCGCGCTGTTCGCCGGGTTTCAGGGCAGTGTGATGGCGTCGCGGTTGTTTCGGGCGCCGTCCAGGCTGGAGGATGTGGTCGCGTCGGTATGTGGCGTGGCCTGAAAGGCTGAAAACGCGCCGCAAACTACTGCGGTGCAGCAGGATCAAGACGGGAGACATCTCCCGCTTATTTGGGTTTGATTATCTATCTAGTGATAGATAGATATAATGAGGTGCGAGAAACGGGACGAGCGAAGCGGTGAGGTTGCTGCGACGTTCACAGAAGGTGTCCCGTGGGTGCATTAAGATGACCGCTTGGCTGCAAGGCACCGCGTTGTGCTGTGTCGGGTCAGGAAGGTCGAAGTTTGGAAGTGAAATTTTTCTACTTACCAGGAGTTCGTCATGTCGATCGAAAAAGTGCTGTACACCGCCCATGCCACCGCCACCGGAGGCCGTGATGGCCGCGCCACGTCGTCGGACGGTGTGCTCGACGTCAAGCTGGTCGTGCCCAAGGAAATGGGTGGCCCCGGCGTTGGCGGCACGAACCCGGAGCAACTGTTCGCCGCTGGTTACTCGGCTTGCTTCCTGGGCGCGCTGAAGTTCGTCGCGGGCAAGGAAAAGGTGGCGCTGCCCGCTGACACGAAGATCGACGGTAGCGTCGGTATCGGTCAGATCCCGACCGGCTTTGGCATTCAGGCCGAACTGAAGATCAGCGTGCCGGGCGTCGACCGCGCCGTCGTCGAAGGCCTCGTGCAAAAGGCACACATCGTGTGCCCGTACTCGAATGCCACACGCGGCAACATCGACGTGACGCTGACGATCGTTTAATCGTCTCCGTCCACGTACGTCGGATGTGAAAAGAGCAGCCCTCGGGCTGCTCTTTCGCTTTCTGCCGCCTGCAATCCTGTGCGGCGCCGCGTTACTTCGTCTTCACTTCGACCTTGATGCCGTCCGGCAGCACGGTGATCGCCCCCGGCTCGACGTCGCGTCCGCCGTACTTCAACTGCTCCGGCTTGAACGTGTAAATCGGGTATTGATTGAGGACCTGCTGCGCGACGTTGCCGCCGATGGCCGTGAGTTGCTGACCGTAGGCGGGCGGCATACCGTTCACGTCGACGCGCTCGACGCTCGGGTTGTCGAGCAGCACCGCGCGTCTGACCGGGTCGTACTTCAGCGCACTGGAGATCGCGAGTACGCCTTTGAGTGGCTGACCTTGCAGCAGCACGTTCTGCACCTGCGCATCGACTTGCGTGTTGATGCGGTTGGCCTGCGGGTTGAAGCCGATTTGCGGATGCGTCAGCTCGACGGCGAGCAACTGACCGTAGTTCAGCGTCGTCGGAAAACGTTTGTCGACGGCGGCCTCGATGTCCTTGCGCGTCATCGTGTATTCGCCGGTCCAGATGTTGTAGGCGGCATCGGCTGGGCGCATGAACGGCGTGAGCGTCAGACCGAGCAACCCGCCGATGGCGAGACGCAGGGTGTCGCGGCGCGACAGGGAAGATGTGTCGTCGAGACGCAGTGTGTGCGCGATCGTTTGGGTGCGGCGTGAGCGTTGCGAAGTCATGTCACTGGGCCCGGCAAGCGGGCGTGCTTGAATCGTCGATGGTCGTGTGACCCGCATGACGTGGAATCGTTCTGAATGCCGCGTTGATCTGCGCAATCGACGTTGGAAACACGATTCCACATTTCCCGTTGCGGGGCAGCCACAAACGTTGCCGCAACGAGGCGCGTCTCAATAGTGCGGCGGGATTTCGTGACGCGGATTACCGTCGCCGCCGCCACTCTGACCTTGGGACTGCATCTGCTGATAAAGCGCCTTGAGCTGCTTTTGCAGCAGGTCGATTTGCTGCTCCTGACGCGTCACGATCTCGTTGAGCGTCTCCAGCAGGTCTTCCTGAAACGCTGCCTTGACTTCGAGTTCGACGACGCGGGCTTCCAACGATTCCATGAGCTTCTCCGGTGAACGCGGCATTGTAGGCCATTGAACGATCCACACGTCCGCGCTGCAACGTGGGACGTGTGTGGCGAGACGTTTCACGAACGTGCCGGGCATAATCGCAACATGAAAACCTTTCTGCTTTATGTCGTCACGGCGGTGGCGGAAATCGTCGGCTGCTACTTGCCCTGGTTGTGGCTCAAACAGGATCGCAGCGCGTGGCTGCTGGTGCCAGGCGCTGCGGCGCTTGCGCTGTTCGCGTGGTTGCTCACGTTGCATCCGGCGGCCGCCGGACGCGTCTACGCCGCGTATGGCGGCGTGTACATCAGTGTCGCCATTGTGTGGTTGTGGCTTGTCGACGGTGTACGTCCGACGTCATGGGACGTCGCGGGTGTCGTCGTGGCGCTGGCAGGCATGAGTCTGATTGCGTTTCAGCCGCGCTGACGTTGTACCCGCAGCAATAGCAAAGACGGCCGTTCAGGCCGTCTTCACCCGATAGGTGCAGCGTTGTCCGCCCGCGAGGATGTGCGTCTCGCGCGACACGGTGCCGCGTTCACCGATCAACTCCTGGAACAGTTCCAGTTCCGTGCGACAAAAACCCTGACAGGTCTTGGCCGCCGCGCAGATCGGGCAGTGATCCTCGATCAGCAGCCAGTCGTCGCCATCGCGCTCCACGCGCGCCATGTAGCCTTCCGCTGAGCGAATCTCCGCAAGCTTTTCCATACGCGCCGGTAGGCCGGGGAGCGGGTCGATGGCCTTTTTGTAGCTCGTGCGCGTCTCCGCAGCGCGTTGCGTGATCAGCCGGTCGAGTCCGTCCTCGCCGAACAACTGACGAATCGAGCCGATCAGTTGGATCGTGAGCGTGGAGTGGGCGTCGGGAAAGCGGCTGTGACCGGCTTCGGTGAGCGTCCATGCCTGACGGGGACGTCCCGCACCCCGCGAGGGCATCGTCTCGCCAACAAGCAGACCGTCCGCCACCAGCTTCTGCACCTGCTGACGCGCCGCTTCCGCCGTGATCCCCAACCCCGAGGCGACTTCCG
This sequence comes from Pandoraea commovens, assembly GCF_024704525.1. Lineage (NCBI taxonomy): Bacteria > Pseudomonadati > Pseudomonadota > Betaproteobacteria > Burkholderiales > Burkholderiaceae > Pandoraea > Pandoraea commovens. The sequence continues at coordinate 4,231,244 of NZ_CP102780.1, read as the reverse complement.
CTGTCGACGCCGGGCCTTGCGTCTTCAACCAATGCAAAACGCGCTCGTGCCCGGCAACCGGGACCACGAGCGGTGCTGCCCTATTATCCAAGTGGTTATTTGGGTAATTCATCGTGAGGCATGTAATATCCAAGAACTTTCTTGCATATTAGTCGCCCGAGAGGTGACTGTCCATCCATGACAACGAGCACGACGAATTCCACGGCGCCGGGCTGGCGCGATTTGTTGAGTGGCAACAACGGCTGGCGGTCGCTGGCGCTCGCGGGCGGGGTCGCGTTGCATGCGACCAACGTGTATGTGGCGACGACGGTGTTGCCGTCCATCGTCAAAGAAATCGGCGGACTGGATCTGTATTCGTGGAACACGACGCTGTTCGTCGTGGCGTCGATCCTCGGCTCGGTCTTCGCGGCCCAGATGCTCTCCACGCTCGGGCCTCGCGTCGCCTATATCGCGGCGCTCGTCGGCTTCAGTGCGGGCACGATCGTGTGCGCAGCTGCGCCGAGCATGCCGTGGATGCTGGCGGGACGCACACTGCAAGGTTTCGGCGGCGGCATTCTGCTTGCATTGAGCTACGCCTTGATCCGCATTGTTTTCGCGCCGCCGTTGTGGTCGCGGGCGATGGGGTTGGTCTCGGGGATGTGGGGCGTCGCAACGCTTTGCGGTCCGGCCGTCGGCGGCGTCTTCGCGCAGTTCGGTCACTGGCGCTGGGCCTTCTGGTCCTTGCTGCCCATTGTGGTGGGACTGGGGCTCATCATCCGCGCGCAGGTCCCGGCCGGACGTGCCGTGAAGGCCGCAGACGGGACCTCGCAAAGCCACGGTGACAACGACGGCGCGCACGCCGTGCCGTGGTTCAAGGTCGTGCTGCTGTGTGCGTCGGCGGTGGCGATTTCGCTCGGCGCGGTCGTGAATTCGCACGTCGTGGCTGCCGGGTGGATGGTGTTCGGCCTCGCGCTCGCGTGGTGGCTAGCTCAGCGAGAGCGCAGCGCGCGCCATGCGTTGCCGCGACTGATGCCCACGGGCGCGTACTCGTTGCGCACGCGTCTGGGCGGACTCTACGCCACGATGAGCCTGCTCGGTCTGGCCATGACGAGCGAGATCTACATCCCCTATTTCCTTCAGACGATTCACGCACAGACGCCGTTCGCTGCGGGCTATCTTGCTGCGCTGATGGCGGCAGGCTGGTCGGTCGGTTCGATGACGAGCGCCAGTCGCCAGGGCGACGCCGCCGAGCGGCGCGTTCGCCTCGGCCCGGTCATCGTCGCCCTGGGGATGTTCGCGCTCGCGTGGTTGCTGCCGCAGGCATCGCTCTTTGACAGCGCCGCAGGGATCACTACGCTCTGCATCGCGTTGTTCGGGGTGGGGATCGGCGTCGGCATCGGCTGGCCGCATTTGCTCACGCGGGTGATGACGGCGGCGCGTCCGGGCGAAGCGGGGCTGGCGTCGGCCTCGATCACCACGGTGCAGTTGTATTCGATGGCGCTCGGCTCTGCGCTCGCGGGACTCGTCGCGAACTCCGCGGGTCTTGCCGACGGCGGACTGCCCGAAATCCAGCGCGCCTCGATCTGGTTGTTTGCGGTATTCGCCCTCGCACCGGCGGGCGCTGCCGTCATCATCCGGCGCGGCAGGACAGCCGCATCCGTTAGCGGACAGAACGGACAAAACGAACAAAACCAACGAGAAGGGCAGGAGGCATCATGATCGATCGAATCACTGCCATGCGTACCTTCGTACGCGTGGCCGAAGTCGGCAGCTTCACGAAGGCGGCGGCGTCGCTCGATATTCCGCGCGCGACGGCAACGACACAGGTGCAGCATCTCGAACGCTGGTTCGGCGTGGCGCTTTTCACGCGCTCCACCCGGCGAGTGGCGCTCACGATGGAAGGTGCGGCGTATTACGAGCGATGCTCGTCGATTCTCGCGGACGTCGAAGAAGTCGAGTCGGGACTGTTCGGCGCGCAGGCGCAGTTGCGCGGACGCCTCGCCGTCGTGCTGCCGCCAGTCATCGCCCGTGAGGTGGTCATGCCGTCGCTCGCTGAGTTTCAGGCGCGTTATCCGGGGCTGGAGATTGCGCTCGACGCGACGCCAGCACACGGGGACTGGCGGGGTGACGGGGTGGATTGCGGCGTTGTGTTGGGGGAGTTGCCGGACTCGCGGCTGGTCGCGCGACATCTGGGCGACCTGCCGCGCGTGACGTGCGCAAGCCGTCGCTATCTCGACCTGCACGGCACGCCGGAGGATCTCGACGGACTGGCGACGCACACGTCGGTCAAATGGCTGTCTGCACCGGCGGAGTCGTTGGCTTCGCTTGCCGCGCCATCGCCGGGATCGTCGGGATCTTCCGGCGAGGGCGGGCAGGGCTTCATGTTGCCGACGCGCTGTGGCGATCTCACGTTGACGGTCGGCGGCAAGGCGACGTGCGTGCGCACGCGCGGACAGTTGCACGTCGGCGACGAAGCGGCCTATCTCGCGGCAGGGCTGGAAGGGTTGGGACTGATTCAGCCGACGCTGCTGGCGGCCGCACCGTATCTGGCGTCGGGGCGGCTGGTGCCGGTGCTGCCGAAGTGTCCGCCACCTGCGTTGCGGCTGTCGGCGGCGTATCCGGCGCAAAAACGCGTGTCGCCGCGTGTGCGCGCGTTCGTTGATTGGCTGGCGTTGATCTGCGAGCCGTTAGGTCATGCGCAGACGGCTGCCAGCGACGTGACAGGAGATGCCGGAACGGTCGGCCCGAAGGCCGACGCGAAAGGTTATGTACCTCTGCCGGTCTTGCCCGAGGGGGCACCGTCCAGCACGCGACGCTCGTTGACGCTGCCCGCGTAGTGATTGCGCTTCTCTTCGTACATCAGCAGATCGGCGCGCTGGATCGCGGCTTCGAGCCGTTCGCCAGCTTCGCACGTCGCCATCCCCATCGAGAACGATAGCGGCGTGCCAGGGTAGAACGAGTTGTTCAGTTCCACGAGCTGACGAATGCTCTCGATCATGGCGGCACCGCCTGTCGCGTCGGTCGACGGCAGCAGCAGCGCGAATTCGTCGCCACCAATGCGGGCTGCGATCTGCGGCGCTGCGACCGCCTTACCCAGCACTTCACCCGCGCGACGCAGCAGCGCGTCGCCAGCGGCGTGACCCAACTGATCGTTCACCGCTTTCAGGCCGTTCAGGTCGGCGACCACCACCGTCACCGGATACGGGCCCTTGCGTTCGAGCCGATTGAGTTCGTCCACATAGAACGAGCGGTTGCGCAGCTTGGTGAGCACGTCGTGCTTGCCGAGGAATTCCAGATACGACTCAGCCTTCTTGCGCGCGGTGATGTCGGTGAGCGCAACGAGCACGAGATCCCAGCGCGATTCGTGACCGGGCAGCACGGCGAATTGCAGATGGACGTTGATCTCGTTGCCGTCGAGCGCGTAGTTCACGACTTCGCGCTGCTGAAAGAGCTTGTTCTCCCACAGGTCGATCAGCTGCTCGCGGAAGTTATGACGCATGTCGTCGCGGAACACGTCGGGCAGACGGCCGAGCAGGGTAGCCTTGTCGGGCGCGACGAACATCGCCAGCGTATGACGGTTCACGTCGAGCACATCGATTTCCTGCATGCAGCGCTCGACGAACTCCGGGTGCACGTCGGTGAACGTGCGGAAGTCGGTGATGCCGCGTGCGCGTGCGTCGTCGAGGAGTAATTTGATCGCGCTGAAATCTTCGACCCACAGCGAGACCGGCGAATACTCGAACAGTCCCCGGGCGTATTGCTCGCCCATGGTGACGCGCTCGCGGGCATGCTCCAGTTCGGTCACGTTCTCCAGCGAGATCAGCACGCGGTCGAGCGTGGCTTCATGACCGGGCAGGACGGCGCCGTTCAGCAATACATCCAGGCGACGGCCATCGAGCGTGTAGTTGACCGTCTTGCTCGTGAATTGGGTGTCGCCGTCCCACAACTGGCAAAGCTCTTCGATGTGCGTCTTGAGCATGTCGTCGCGGAACACACGCGACAGGTTGGCGACGAGTTCATCGAGCGTGGGCGCGTTGAACATCGTCAGGGTCCGACGATTGACCTTGATGACGCGAATGCGTTGGGAGCACTGCGAGACGTGCGCCGGATCGGCTTTGAAGTGTGCGCGCAGATCGACCACGCCCTGTGCACGCCATTCGTCGAACAATCGCTTCACACCGCTGAAGTCTTCGAGCCACAGAGAGACGGGCGCGAGGTCGAACATCAGGGCGTCGTCGGTGACGCTGGCCGCCGCGTTGGTCACAGCTGTCCCGGCGGTGGCGGATGTCGCGTTAGGCGAATTAGCTGAGGGTAAGGCGGGCATGGCGTCCGGCATTTGGCACCTGATCTGTTATGTCTGTTTTAGCCCGCCATTTTACGTTCAAACGATTTGCAAGCTGTCCTGACTTCGTGCGATTTCGCGTTGCGTCGAATTACAGCAGCGGCGCACCGGTATCGCGTTTGACTTCGCGCAGGGAAAGCATCGACTCGATGGACGACACGCCGGGCAGGGCGCGCAACACATCGCGGGTGAAACTGCCGTAATCGTCGAGGTCGGTGGCGACCACGCCGAGCAGATAGTCGGCGCTGCCGGAGATGTTGTGGCACGAGACGATACGGTCGATGGCCTGCACTTCCCGCTCGAACTGTTCGGACAGGGCACGATCGTGCACCGCGAAGCGCACGTGGACGAAAGCGGTCACGCCGAGGCCCAGCGCGCGGTGCGAGAGTTCGGCGCGGTAGCCGGTGATGTAGCCCTCGGCTTCGAGACGCTTGAGGCGTCGTGCGCACGGCGTTTCCGAAAGCGATACACGCTCGGCAAGGCGGGCGTTGGAAATGCGGCCATCGCGTTGGACGATGGCGAGAATCGCCCGATCGATCGCGTCGAGTTCGTTCATTGTGGGTATCCCGCTACAAAATCTGCTGCAAAGATGGCATTCCACCACGATATGGAAGGAGGGGAAAGTGTTTCCCTCGTCCGTTTGGCTTAAGCCGATTGGTAGGGGGATAAAAGCGAGGTTGGTGTTTTTTGTCGATGATGAACAAATGGTGGAGCAATGCACCAATAAATGAAGTTGTAGTGGGTGGAAAACGCCATATATCGCTCATGAAATGGCGAGATCATGGAGCTCATTTTCGTCCGCTTTCATTCATTGGGGAAAAGCATGGTCTCGCCGCAGTTGCTCACCGTATTCATTGGCGCGCTGGTTGTCGTCTACGCGCTGCCCGGCCCCGACATGGCGGTGGTGATGCAAACGAGCATGACGCGCGGCACGCGACACGGACTGGCCACGGCCGCCGGTCTCGCGCTGGCGCGTGCCGCTCACGTGACGCTCTCGGCCTGTGGCGTAGCGGCGCTGCTGCGCGCAGCGCCCTGGCTGTTCGAGGCGGTGCGCATTGTTGGCGCTATCTACCTGGCATGGGTGGCTATTCAGATCTGGCGCTCGCCAGCTTTCGGGGTGCAGGCCGTGGCCGCCGCAGACGATGCCGCGCCGCCGCTCTCCCATGCGTTTCGCCGTGGCGTGCTGTCGAGCGTGCTCAACCCGAAGGCGCTGCTGTTCTGTTCGGTACTCCTGCCGCAGTTCGTCCGCCCCGAAGCAGGCCCGGTGTGGACGCAAGTGCTCCAACTCGGCGTGTTGCTGCTGATCGTCGGGGCGATGTTCGACGTCGCACTCTCGTTCGGTGCGGCACGCATCGCGAACTGGCTGCGCACCCGGCCGTTTGCGCAAAAAGTACAACGCTGGTCGTTCGGGGCGGCGCTCATGGCATTCGCCGTACGTCTGTCGCTCGACTGAAAAGCCGGGCACAATACATCTCCCCTACATCACCTTCCAGCGGCTGCACCAAATGAGTGCATTTCGCTGCGACACCGCAAATTGTGGTGCGACACAACGTCGCACCCATTGAATTCCCAGAACCTTCCCGCATTGCTGCATTGCACAGCGTTTACCGTCAAAAAGGTGCCGATCTGCTCGGAAATCGTCGCGCGCGTACGCGTGAGGGCCGCGCGACACATTGTCGCGCAGGCGGGTGTGCGATGTCCGGCCTAATTAAACTTCGGCATAATGCCGCACCGTGATGGAAGTAAAAGACAAGAAGTCGGACAGTGACTTGAGGTCTGCGGGCGGCAATCCGCCCCGGTTCACGTCTTTTCGATGACACAGTCGTCGTAGTTCGACCGGTGCAATACCGGCGAGACGACTGCTCCCGTCCCACCTAACCCTTGCCAACCTCCTGCGACCCTGCATCAGGCCGGTAAGCCCGTGTTGCGCCGTTCGCTGGCCAACTCAACCCTGTCGTGTGACATGAAGAAACACAGAAACCCGCGATTGTTTAGGCTGCTCGCCTTGTGCTCGCCGCTGCTTTTGGCAGGCTGCGACATGACGCTGCTCGACCCTAAGGGGCAGATCGGAATTGAGAACAAGAACCTGATCCTCACGGCCACCTGGCTGATGCTGATCGTGGTCATTCCGGTCATTCTGATGACGCTGTGGTTCGCGTGGAAGTACCGCGCAACCAACAAGACGGCACGCTATGAGCCGAATTGGTCGCACTCGACGGCCATTGAGGTCGTGGTCTGGCTCGTGCCGATCATCATCATTGCGATCCTCGCGCGCATCACCTGGGTCTCCACCCACGAACTCGATCCGTACAAGCCGCTGGAAAGCGACGTGAAGCCGATTACGGTCGAAGTGGTGGCGTTGAACTACAAGTGGCTGTTCATCTACCCGGAACAGGGCATTGCGTCGATCAACGAACTGGCCGTTCCTGTCGATGTCCCGGTGAATTTCAAGATCACCTCGGAATCGATCATGAACTCGTTCTTCATTCCGCAATTGGGTAGCCAGGTCTACTCGATGGCCGGTATGGAAACGAAGCTGCACCTGATCGCCAACCACGTCGGCACGTACGACGGGATTTCGGCGAACTACAGCGGCGGCGGCTTCTCGGGCATGCGTTTCAAGACGCTGGCGATGACGGACGGCGACTTCCAGCAATGGGTCACGAAGGTGCGCGAGTCGAAGAAGGTGCTCGACCGCGACGCCTACGCCTCGCTGGTGCCGATGAGCGAGAACACGCCGGTCACGTACTACAGCTCGGTCGACGCAAAGATGTTCCAGTCGATCGTGCACGCCCCGATGGCATCGGGCATGGCTGCGCAGCATGAAGGCCATGAAAATCACGGTGCCATGGAAATGAAGGGCATGGACATGAAGATGGAAATGAAGGGCGCGGGCACCGACGCCGCAATGGCTCCGGCCGCTGCAGCCAACGTGCAAGGCCAGTCGATGACCATGGCCATGGACGCCGGCGCGCACGCGATGCACGCTGCCGGTCCGGCTGCGCACGCGCATAAGGAGTAATCAACAATGTCAGCACTGTTTGGCAAACTGACTCTCGAAGCCATCCCGTACCACGAGCCGATCATCGTCGGCGCGGTCGGCATGATGGTGCTGGGCGGGTTGGGCATTTTTGCCCTGCTCACCTACTTCGGTAAGTGGAAGTACCTTTGGAGCGAGTGGGTCACGTCCGTCGATCACAAGAAGATCGGCGTGATGTACGTGCTCGTCGCGCTCGTCATGCTGTTGCGCGGCTTTGCCGACGCCATGATGATGCGTACCCAGTTGGCGCTCGCGCACAACTCGCCCGGCATTCTCCCGCCGGATCACTACGACCAGATCTTCACCGCCCACGGCGTGATCATGATCTTCTTCGTGGCGATGCCTTTCATGACGGGTCTCGTGAACCTCGTGGTGCCGCTGCAAATCGGCGCGCGCGACGTGGCGTTCCCGTTCCTGAACACGCTGTCGTTCTGGCTGTTTGCCGCTGGCGCCGTGCTGGTGAACCTGTCGCTGGGCGTGGGTGAATTCGCACGTACGGGCTGGCTGGCTTACCCGCCGCTTTCGGGCATTCAGTACAGCCCGGGCGTGGGGGTGGATTACTACATCTGGGCCTTGCAGATTTCAGGTCTGGGGACGTTGCTCACGGGTGTGAACTTCGTCGTCACGATTCTGAAGATGCGCGCACCGGGCATGAACCTGATGAAGATGCCGATCTTCACGTGGACGTCCCTGTGCACGATGGTGCTGGTGTGCGCTGCGTTCCCGGTCCTCACCGTGACGCTGGGCCTGCTTTCGCTGGATCGCTACCTCGACTTCCATTTCTTCACGAATGAGTTGGGCGGCAATCCGATGATGTACATCAACCTGATCTGGATCTGGGGTCACCCTGAGGTGTACATCCTGATCTTGCCGGCGTTCGGTATCTTCTCGGAAATCATCTCGACGTTCTCGGGCAAGAAGCTGTTCGGCTACAAGTCGATGGTGTACGCCACGGCCGCGATCATGGTGCTGTCGTTCCTCGTGTGGGCGCACCACTTCTTCACGATGGGTTCGGGCGCAAGCGTGAACGCGTTCTTCGGTATCGCGACGATGATCATCTCGATCCCGACCGGCGTGAAGATCTTCAACTGGCTGTTCACGATGTACCGTGGTCGCGTGCAAATGACGACGCCGGTGCTGTGGACGCTGGGCTTCATCGTCACGTTCGTGATCGGTGGTATGACGGGCGTGCTGCTGGCTGTGCCGGGCGCTGACTTCGTGCTGCACAACTCGCTGTTCCTGATTGCTCACTTCCACAACGTGATCATCGGTGGCGTGCTGTTCGGTTACATCGCCGGTATGAACTACTGGTTCCCGAAGGCCTTTGGCTTCAAGCTCGACGAGCGTCTGGGCAAGGCAAGCTTCTGGTGCTGGCTGATCGGCTTCTACCTCGCATTCATGCCGCTGTACGTGCTCGGCCTGATGGGCATGACCCGTCGTCTGAACCACTACGACAATCCGGCATGGCAGCCGTGGCTGATCGCGGCCCTCATCGGTGCACTGTTCATCGCCGCAGGTATTGGCTTCCAGGTACTGCAACTGGTCGTGTCGATCAAGAACCGCAAGGCGCTGGCCGACACCACGGGTGACCCCTGGAATGGCCGTACGCTGGAGTGGATGACGTCGTCGCCGCCGCAGTTCTACAACTTTGCCGAAGAGCCGCGCGTGCATGACATCGACGAGCTGGCTTACCGCAAGGAACACGGCATCAAGAGCGATCTGAAGACGAGCTACGCCCCGATTCACATGCCGAAGAACACCGGCGCCGGTTTCATCATCAGTGCGTTCTCGCTGGTGTTCGGTTTCGCCGCCATCTGGCACATCTGGTGGCTGGCTATCGTTGGCTTCGTGGGCATGATCGTGACGTTCATCTGCCGCAGCAACAACGATTCGATCGACTACTACGTGCAGTCGCCGGAAGTGGTGGCCATTGAATCGGCTCACCATCAGGCACTGGCCGCAGCAGCAAAGGCTTAATCATGACGAGCGAAGTTCTCAAACACACGGGCGCGCATGCCGATGCGCATGCGCACGACCACGCGCACCACGACACCGGCGGCAACACGATCTTCGGTTTCTGGGTGTACCTGATGACCGACTTGGTGCTGTTCGCCAGCTTGTTCGCCACCTTCGCGGTGCTGCGTGACTCGACGGCGGGCGGCCCCACGGGCAAGGAACTGTTCGACCTGAAGTTCGTTCTGGTCGAAACGTTCATCCTGCTGTTCTCGTCGATCACGTATGGCTTCGCCATGATCGGCCTGCACAACGGCAAGAAGGGCGCCACGATGGGCTGGCTGGCCATCACGTGGCTGCTGGGCGCAGGCTTTATCGCGATGGAACTCTATGAATTCCATCACCTGATCCTCGAAGGCGCAGGTCCGAACCGTAGCGGCTTCCTGTCGTCGTTCTTCGCACTGGTGGCAACCCACGGTCTGCACGTGGCCTCGGGCCTGCTGTGGATGGCCGTGCTGATGTTCCAGATCGCCAAGAAGGGCCTGACGTCGACCAACACGACGCGTCTGCAGTGCCTCTCGCTGTTCTGGCACTTCTTGGACGTGGTCTGGATCGGCGTGTTCACGGTCGTGTACCTGATGGGAGCGATGTAATGAGCAATAGCAAATCGGTGCAATCGCACGGCCACGAAGCTGGCCACAACGCAGCCGGTGGTAGCCACGGTAGCGTGAAGTCGTACCTGATCGGCTTCGTGCTCGCCGTGATCCTGACGGTCATTCCGTTCAAGCTGGTGATGGACGGCACGATGCCCCCCTCAACGGTGCTCCCGCTGATTCTCGGCGCAGCGCTGATCCAGATCATCGTCCACCTGATCTACTTCCTGCACATGGACCGCTCGTCGGAACAGCGCTGGAATGTGATGGCGTTCCTGTTCACCGTGCTGATCGTCGCCATCGTGCTCGTCGGCTCGCTGTGGATCATGCACAACGCCAACTCGCTGATGATGCCGGGGATGTAAGTCCCGGAACTTGCCGGTAGTCTTCGGTAAGTGCTAAAGGCGGCTTCGGGTTATACCGAGCCGCCTTTTTCTATTTTTGGCTTCCGTAGTACGCAAAAAGGGCAATTCGACTAATCGAATTGCCCTTTTTGCCCACACGCTATCTGTCCGTCGACACCGCCCGCCATTCCTTCCCCTCCACCCTTGACCCACCCCCGAACCCGCGGCGCTTGCCGGTATCCTGACTCCGCTCCACCTGAAAGTCGCTCCGTCAGGACACCGACAATCACCGCTCATATTTCCTGTGCGGTTATCGCCGTCTATCCTCTCTACGCTCTCGAATTGGGACGCCTGCCCCTACACCGGGCATCGGCCTGCGTTGAAACACTATCCCCGCCCTGTTTGGGGTGTGCTCTCGCTAGTACGTGCCGACAACTTCCCATCGTGCACTCGCGCCTGGCGTAAACGGAAAGGTGGCGGTTGGTAACGATAAGTGCGGTATCTCATGAAGGCCAAAATGAAGACTCCTTCACCGAAACAGGAGATTCACGATGGACCCGATAAAGCATGCTGATATCCCACCCACAATTCATCGCCAACCGCCGAGCAATGCGTCCGCCCCGATGGGCTCGACGCCTGCGTTTCACTCAGACCTGAGTGCCACCGTGCAGCGGAGCACTGCTGCTTCAGTATCGGCATATCAATCGCCTCCGCTCGACTCGGCATCCTTTGATATTACCTACAACATTTTGGGGGAGGGCGAGGGTGGGCCAAAGATTGGTCCTCGCACTTGAACGCGACAAACGAATCCGACGCCCATACCGTAAGAAAGCTCGGAGAGTTGATCAACCGAGTTCAGAACTACGGGCAGTACTCGTCAGATGACGAATATACGTTGGGATCGGTATCGATTTGCCATGCTTTGACAGAGCTCACTTGTGAGAGTGGAATGATGCCAACGGATATCGGTGATGTGCCTTTCGACGGATTGATCGTTCCCGAACACAGGCGGTTAGCTGCATTGACGGCAATCCTCCGAGATCCAAACCATACACCCGAGTCCGCTAGCGATGTGGCACGCCTCGTTTTCAAGTGGAACTACGGTCTCTGTGCCTTCCCGGTGCAAGACAGGGAATCGGCGAGGGCCCTACTGGCCGAGTTCAACAATTATCTCGGCTAAAGCAGCAGAATCTGCAGGAAGCCGGTTGAGGCGAGTGCTCGCCTCAACCGTAGACGCTCTCACCCATGCGGCGGCTTGTCGTCCGGCGGCGTATCCGAGGTCGGTGCGGCCAGAATCACCCCCGGTCGCACCGGCAGGTCCGGACGAATGCCCAGCAACGGCAACGCCTGCGACGCAATCTCGGCAAACGCCGGACCCGCCGCCTGACCACCAAAGTGCTGCGATGCCTTCGGCTCATCCACCGACACCGCAATCACCAAACGCGGTGCCGACAACGGCGCTATCCCCACGAACGACGCCCGATACTTCGAATGGTCGTAACCGTGCGCGCCCGCCTTGTATGCCGTCCCCGTCTTGCCGCCGATGCTGTATCCCGCGACCTGCGCCGTCGTTGCCGTCCCGCCCGTATCGACCACAGCCGCCAACATCTTGCGCATCTCAGATGCGGTATGTGCATCGATTACCCGCACACCCTCGGGCTGCACCGGTGTGTCCGGCTTGATGATAGAGATGGGGACCATCACGCCATCGTTCGCGAAGATCGTGTACGCACGGGCCAACTGAAACAGCGACGCTGAAATCCCGTAGCCGTATGCCATCGTCGCCTGCTCGATCCGTCGCCACGATTTGTACGGACGCAGTCGGCCCGACACAGCACCCGGGAACCCCAGCTTCGGCTGCTGGCCCAGACCAATCTCGGTGAACATGTCCCACATCTCTTCCGCCCGCAACATCGTCGACACCTTCGTCATACCAATGTTGCTCGACTTCTGAATGACGCCCGCCGCCGTCAGCGTGCCGTTCGCACTGTCGTCGCTGATCGTCGCCCCCTCGAACACATAACGGCCCGGGCCGGTGTCGATGAGCGTCGTCGGCGTCAGACGATGCAGATCCAACGCCAGCGCCATCGTGAACGGCTTGAGAATCGAACCCGGCTCGAAGACATCGGTGAACACGCGGTTGCGCAACTGCTCACCCGTCAGATGCGCGCGGTCGTTCGGGTTGTATGTCGGCAAATTGGCCAGTGCCAGCACCTGTCCCGTCTTGGCATCGATGACCACTGCCATCGCTGCCTTCGCGCCCGTACGATCCAGCGCATTCTTCAACGCCTCATAAGCGATGTACTGCACGCGGGTGTCAAGCGTCAGACGAATGTCCTTGCCGTCACGCGGCGGACTGGAGTCGTCGAGATCCTGAATGGTTCGGCCGATGCGATCCTTGATCACGCGCCGCACGCCAGCCGCACCTTCGAGCAGTGGCTCCTCGCCCAGCTCCATGCCTTCCTGACCCTTGTCCTCGACATTGGTAAAGCCGACCACGTGCGCGGCCACTTCGCCCTCGGGGTAGAAACGCTTGTATTCGCTACTCTCGTAGACGCCAGGAATGCCCAGCGCTTCGACCTGCTTGCCGATCTCAGGCGACACCTGACGCTTTACATAGACGAACTTTTTCTCGCCGATGAGCTTGGTGCGCAGTTCTTTTGCGGGGATGTCGAGCAGCTTGCTGGCCTTCTGGATGTCGCTGTCGGAAAGGTCGTCCGGCACTTCAGTCGGGACGGCCCAGATGGTGCGCATCGGCAAACTGGTCGCGAGCACACGGCCGTCGCGATCTTCGATCTTGCCCCGCACACCCGGCATGACGATGGCGTGCTCGTAACGCTTTTCACCCTGCGCGATGTAGAAACTGTTGCCCGGCCCGGCAATCCAGAAGGCCCGGACGACCAACCCGATGAAGGCGATCGTGATGACAATGACGACGAATTTGGAGCGCCACAACGACATGCGCGATTGCAAAACAGGACTGGCGGCGAACGTGACGTCCTTGGGCTGGCGATTCTTTTGCATGGCGCTCGCGGGGCGAATGAGAGGCTGGTTACAGCAATTAGCAGCAATGAGCCAGTCAACCAACTATGGCTCAGATTCTAGGCGAGATAGCGTAGCATGCAAGCGACTGTTGCAATAGCGCAAAAGCCCCGTCAGACGGGGCTTTCAGGGTTATTTTGGAGGCTTTCGACACGACATTTTGCATGGGTGTCGGCAGGTGAAACCAGAGGCGAATTTTCGTTCGGTTTGGCGTGCCGGTCAGCGCGAGTCTTAAGGCGCTTGTTAGGGCGCTTGTTGCGGCACTATTTCCCCGCGTCGAACCGCACGTCGCCGTACCACGCATGCGCCGTCGCATGCGTGTTGTCGCTGTCGGTGAAAATGCCGTAACCCAGCAACTTGCCCGGCTTCTCTTTATAGACGCGTTCGTAATCGGCCGCGACGTTACGCGAGAACGTCTGCCATTTGCCGAGCGACGCGTCGCCACCCGCTACGACCAGCATCTGCACCCTGTCGGTGTGCGGGTTCTGGATGACGCCGCCCACCGGCGCGTCGTTGGACCAGATGTACATGAGCGTGGCGTACGGCAAGTCTTCGCCGCCCGCCTTGGCCAGCGTCATGGTCGCACGGTCCCCGAAAGACAGCGACGACTTGTCGCCGTCGAAGAAGAACACGAGCCGCGCCGGTGAATCCTCCTTGTCGCTCACCCGGTTATCCGCCCCAGGAATGACCCTGTCGACCTTCCATCGCCATGCGACGACCGGCGTGGCGTTCAGATCGACGCCGTCACCCTTGGCCATGAGTGCCGACGCCGAATCGGTGGAGTTCGCTTCAATGACGCTGCGCTTGCCGTCGGCCACCACGGTATAGGTGGTGAGCTTCTTGCCGCTCACGACAGGCAGATTCTTCCAGCCCTCTGGTAGCGCGCTACCCGGGCTGGCTTTCGAGAAAGGGACGGCTGCCGCGCCGCTACCGGAGGCTGCGTCGGCCGAAACGGCGTTGGGAACATAGGCCAGCACGGCGAGCCACGCGAGGGCCGCAGCCAACGCCACCCCCGTCACGCGACGGGGCGGCGGGTGGAGGGCTTGCGTGGAACGTGAGACGTGCGGCGAACGAAGCGTGGAGACAATGCGTTGCATGGCGAACGACTCCAACGTTGAAGGACGAACTCGGCAGAACGAACTCAGCGCTGCTGCATGGCGACGCGCAGGCCCAGGCCGATGAAGATGGTGCCGATGATCTTGCCTTGCCAGCGCAGCAGCCAGGTGAAACGTCCCACGAACTTGCCGAGCGGACGCACCGACATCGCAATGGCCGCCGTATAAAGCGCGCTCATTGCAACGAACACCAGCCCCAACACGAGGAACTGACCGAAGGCGTTGCCCTCGCTCGCATGCACGAATTGCGGCATGAAGGCGAGGAAGAACAGGGCGGTCTTCGGATTGAGCACCTCGGTGGCCACCGCCTGACCGAACGCCCGTCCGGGCGAGACTTTCGGTGCGACGGGCAACTGCGGGTCTGACGGCCGCTCACGCAGCGCCTTGACGCCCAGATAGATCAGGTAGGCCGCGCCCACATATTTAACGACGTCGAACGCCAGCGCGGACGTCATCAACACCGCCGACAGTCCGACCGCCGCGCACAGGGTGTGCACCAGATCGCCGAGCGCAATGCCCATGCCGGTCATGACACCGGCGCGGCGTCCGCCTTGCACGGTGCGGGTGATGGTCAGCAAGACGGCCGGGCCGGGAATCAGAAAAAGCCCGAGGACAACGACAACGAATGTGGCAAGCGTGGCAAGGGTCGGCATCAAAAGCCTCCGGTGGGGTCGAGGGCGGTGCGGGCCGTGACGGCCGTGCAATGGCGACATCATCCCAGATTCCGAAGGAGGGCGCCCAAAAGGGCGCAGAGCGAATCCTGAAGCGCCGCGCGCTCCTGTGACAGACCATGCCCGGTCTTTCGATCCCGCCGGATTACGGCATTCAGGAGCCAGCGCTATGTCACTCATCTCTTCAGCTTCGTCTTCTTCTCTCTCGACGGTCTCGTCTCCTCCCGCGACAGGCACGCTCGTTCAGGTAGCACTGAAAGCAATGCATTGCGCCTTCGACAGCTTCCGTGGCGACTTCTCGGGCGCGGTGGCATGTTTGCGCGAGAGCGGGCTAAGCCAGTTGCTGTCCGACACATGGCAGCACGCAGGCCAGCGGTTCCAACAGCACGCGCCAACACATTCCGGTGTCTCGGACGTCGGCATCGCTTGCGCATTGAGTGCGATCGCCGTGGGCGCGACATACACCTATCTCTGGCCTGAACTCAAGGCGCTGGAACGGGCCATCGACGGGGGCGACGAGACGCAGCGTCAGTGGGCGTTGCAGACGGACACGCAACTGCGACGTCGCACGGTGGCAGACGTGACGGCAATGAGTCAGTGCCTCGCAGTGTTCGACGCCACGGCCCTCGCCGCAACGGCGCAACAAGCGGGTACGGACATGCCCCGGCGCGCGCTGGCCGAAATGCGCATCGCCGAAGCGCTGCTGCTTCATATCGCCGACGTCCCGCAATCCGATTACGCAAGGAGCGATCGGATTGCGGGGCTCTGCCAGCTCATGGCGCACGGCCTCGGGTTCAAACTGCCGAAGACGGTGCGAGACGCCTTGCACATCAGCGACGAGCGGCAATCTCTGATTCGCGACGATAACGCGTTCGCGCTGCTCAAAACCCAGTTGGAGCCGGATTGGCGTCAGGACGAGGCGGGCAGCGCGACCTTCACCGTGCATCCGGTCGATGTGCAGGTGTTCGATCCCGACGAGACAACCGACGACCTTTCGCCGGAGACACGCAACGAACGCCGCTTGCTGACGAACCCGGTTGCACTGCGTCGCGTGCGCGCCCGTCTCGTGGCGCTGTTCGCCGCGAGTGTGCGTGAAGACTGCGGGGGGACGGGCGATTGGCGTGCGCTCGCGCTACGGGCATTGGGGGTTGCCGCACAGCACGGCATGTCGTGCGACAACGTATTGCTCGCGATGGGGATCGCCACGCGCTCAGGTATCAGCGCCCGCTTTGCATGGCGCTGGAGCGACGAGCGGGGGCCCCGGCCGGGCGAAACGCTACCGCCGACGATTCCCGTGGACGTGGCCCAATGGATCGGCCGGGTGATGATCGTCGCGGGCAATCCCGACGCGAACCTGCCGTGCCCGTCGCGTCTTGCCGCACTGGTCAGAGGCGACACCCCGCCGACGCTGAAGATCGGCAGCGACGAATGGGTGCGTCTCACCGATGGCATCGAAGCACTGGGCCGCGATCACTGGCATAAGTCGTTCGCGCAGGTCTGCAACGCCGCACGCGGGGCACGCCACGTGTGACGCGCTCGGCACGCTCAGAGGTATGCGCCGCCCAGCAGTCCGGCGACGCTGCCCGCTGCGAGCCACCACAGCGGATGCACGCGGGTTCTGATGGCCAGCACCGCCACGCTTGTCGTGATGCCCGCAAGCAGCCACGACGTGGCCGATGCTTCGGCGATCAGCGCCGCGCTCGCGGCAACGAGCCCCGCCGTCATCGGCATCAGACCCGCCTGCACGATGCGCCGCCACGGCCGATCCCGGAAGCGCTGCCACAGATGCAGCACGCCGACCGTAATGAGCGACGACGGCCCGAACTTGGCCAGTGTCGTGACGAGCATGCCTTGCCAGCCAGCGACATGCCAGCCGACGAGCGTCACGATCATGAGGTTCGGTCCAGGTGCGGCCTGCCCCAGCGCGAACAGCGCGCTGAATTGTTCGGAGGTCATCCAGTGATGCAGATCGACCACCTGCCGCTCCATCTCCGGCAGGATCGTGTTGCCGCCGCCAAAAGCGAGCACGGACAGCTGCGTGAAGATGAGCGCAAGCGAAATGAGGGTGCCGGTCATTGCGAAACCCTCCAGGTGGCGTAAATCGAGATCGGCGTCATCACGATCATGGTGAGCACCAGCGGCACGCGCAGCACGGCAATCGCAATGAAGCACGCCACCGCTACGCCGCCGAGCACGACGGACTTGCGCAGCGGCCACGCCACCTTCCACGCCATCTGAATCAACAGACCGGCCGCCGCTGCCGCCAACCCGGCAAACAGATGCTTCACGTGCGGGTCGTTCTGGAAGTGCTGATAGATCGTGCCCAGCGCAATCACCACGGCCGACGGGGCCGCAATCAAACCGAGGATCGACGCGAGCGCGCCGCGCCAGCCATGAAAGCGCATGCCGAGCGCGACCGACAAGTTGATGATGTTGCCGCCCGGCAGAAACTGGCACAGACCGAGCAGATCGGTGAACTCCGCGCCGCTGATCCAGCGATGCTTGTCGACGATCATGCGGCGCGCGAGCGGCAACGCGCCGCCGAACGCGGTCATGCCGAGGCCGAGAAAGCCGAAGAAGAGGGCGCGAATGCTCGGGCTGTCCGCCACCGCTGTGTCGTGCCCGGTGTTGGGGGCAGCAGCGCTGGCATCGGTGTTCGGCGCAAGACGGGTGTCGGGTGTCCCGGGTGTACCCGGGTTGGGGGAGGTGAAGGGGGCCTGAGTGTTCATGGCGGGCAAACTCTGAAAACTGGACTACGGTGGGGCCGCCCGGCAGAGAATGTCATCGAGGGATGGGATGCATGGGTGCCGCGCGGGACACCCTGAGAGTAAGGCGATTGCGTTATATTGTCCAATATATGGAAATGACTTGAATCATATTGGATCGATATGGCAAACATCGACGTGCGCTTGCTGCGCTATTTCATTGCGGTGGCTGAAACCGGGCACATGACGCGGGCCGCAGAGCGGCTCGGCATCGGGCAGCCACCGCTCTCGCAACAGATCCGCGTGCTTGAGACACAACTGGGCGTGACGCTCTTCGAACGCTTGCCACGCGGCATGGCGCTGACCGACGCGGGGCAGGCTTTCCTCGCCGACGCCTACGAAGTCGTGCGCAAACTCGATCAGGCGGTGGACGACGTGCGGCGCGTGGCAGCGGGCATCAAGGGGCGTCTGTCGGTCGGCTTCACCAGCTCGGCGGCACTGCATCCGTTCGTGCCGACGGTCATTCGCGCGTTTCGTAGCGATGCGCCATCGGTGTCCCTGATGCTGGACGAGTCGAGTACCGGGGATTTGCTGGACGGGTTGCGCGACGGACATATCGACGTCGCGTTCATCCGTCAGCCGCAGGGCAACACCGGCGAGATCACCGTCGTGCAGGTGCTGGAAGAACCGATGGTGCTGGCCGTGCCGTCCGCGCATCCGCTGGCGCTCACGGGTCGAGCCGGGAAGGCCGCCGTGCCGATGACGGCGATTGCGTCGGAAAAGCTGATTCTCTATCGGCGACGCGCAGGGCAGGGGCTGTACGACGCGATCATCGCCGCATGCCACGGCGCCGGTTTCAGTCCGGCCATTGAACAGGAAGCGCCGCGTCTGTTGACGACGCTCTCGCTCGTCGCCGCCGGGCTGGGTGTATCGGTGGTGCCTGCGTCGCTCATGCGCATGCAGATCGAGGGGATCGTCTACCGGCCCCTCGCACCGCCGCCGCGCGCACCGCTGTGCTGTGCCTATCGAGAAGGCGTACTCGCCGGTCCGACGGCGCGTCTGTTAGAGCATGTGCACGCGGCTGTGAAGGCCATCGCCACGGTGTAACCGGCGCGAAAGTTCAGGCCGATGTGCCGCCCTTCTGTGCGACCAGCGCTTCGATGTGGCCGTGCAGTCCCACGTCGTTCCAGTCCAGTTCGCCCATGCGCCAGAAGCGCGCGTTTCCCGCCCGGTCCACGAGATACGTGGCGGGCAGACCGAGCGAGCCGAAGCGTTTGTAGACCGCACCGTCGGTATCGAGCAGCACGGTGCCGTCGATGGGGAGCTTGTCGACGAAAGGCTTCACCGTCGTGGTCGGTTCCTTGTAGTTGACGGCGAGCAACGCCAGACCTCGCCCACGGTACTGGCGCACCACCGCCCCCATCGCCGGAATCTCCTCGCGGCAAGGCCCGCACCACGTCGCCCAGAAGTTGACGATGACGACGCGTCCGCGATACTGCGACAGCGAGTATGTCTTGCCGTCGAGCCCGTCGAGCGAGAACGCCGGTGTCGCACCGCGCCATGCCGAGAGCGTGCCGCCGGACGTCCCGGCGAGCGCGCTGTCGTCGACTTCCGTCGAACCCTTTGCCGGTCCCGCCGCGAGCGCATTGGGGCCAGCGGCCCCGAATGCGCCGACCGCACCGAGCGCCCCCAGCGTGTGAAGAAAGTGACGGCGTTGCATGGTAATGCGCTCCTTCATTGGCGTGTGACGGTCACGCCGAGGCCGATGTTCAGGGTGGCTGTGGTGCGGCTTGCTTCGATCAGGCCGAGATTTCGCGGGCGTTCATGCGATAGCGGAAGGTATCCGGATTCAGGCTGTCGAGCTGAGCACGCGCCACTTCGCCGTTCGGATACATAAGGAACGGCACGGTACTTGCAGGCTTACCTTGCGCGCCGGGCAGCGGAATGTCCGCGCCGTGATTGAACGCGACCCAGTTCATTTCCCACTGACCGAAGAGCATCGCACGCGCGGCGCGAACGCGCAGATCGTCGACCGGCAGACCGCCCGGCACTTCTTCGAGCACGACCTTGCGCACATCCGCCGGATCGACCGGCACCCAGCCGTAACCGGCCGCGTAGAACTCGGCGCGGCAATGCTGGGCGCGCGTGACGTCCCCCGCCTTGCCCAGACTGTTGAAGCCATGACGTGAGGTCGCCACGCGCACACCGTAAGCGTCGCGTGCAGGAATTCCCACGGAGCGGGCCAGCGCCGTAAAGAGTGCGTTGATGTCGGCACACTTGCCCGCGAGGTCGCCGGTGGTGAGCATGTAGCGCACGTCGCCCGTGCCGCAACCGCGCACCGAGCCTTCGCGACGGCAGTTCTCCACGATCCATTGATAGATGGCGCGCGCTTTCTCCACGTCGCCGTTCTCGCCGCGCGTGATCTTTTCGGCGGTTTCGCGCACCAGACCGTCGGTCGGCTGAAGTTCTGTCGGCTGGAGGTACTGACGCAGCACCGCCGCCGATTCGCGCGGGGCGTTGGCCGACGGGGGCTGCGACAGATCGACGACGCGATCGCGCGTGGCGAACGTGTTCGTCAGGGTGACGGTGCGAGCGCCCTGCGCGGCACCCTCGGGCCATGCCACGGCGAGCATCGGCACACCGATGCCTGAGGCGCCACGCACCATGCGCAACTCGGCCTTGGCCCCCGGGGCGTCCCAGCGCGTGCCGAGCGCATGTTGATAGGCCCCGGACGGCGACGTCGCCACCGGTAGCCAGACGTTCGCCGGGCCATTGCCAGCGGGCAGGTCGACCTGCGTCGTCAGCTCGAACGTGCGCCAGCCGTCGGCGGCGCTGGGCGCCTGCGTCGACGATTTGGCCGCGTGGGCGTAACCCGGCAGCAGCGACGTGGAAAGGAACGAGGCGGGCAGGGCGTAAGCGCCCAGAGAGAGGAAGCGGCGGCGTTGCATGATGTAGACCCCTTTTGGCATCAGCGCTCACGGCGCATTGAGGTTAGGGCAATAGCGGTGGCGTCCCATGCAGGGACGATGTAACCCGGTAGCATGACACCGTCGCATGTCGTCCACAGTCATTTCGGGACATGGCGACGGCGCAAAGCTGCTTCATAATACGTCGACTTAAGGAAAACGAACACCAACGACCATGACTGCAATCGAAGCAACTCAAGTGGGTGATCAAACGGCGGCACAATCGTCGGCACAAGCGCCGCGTCTGACGTCGCTTTCGCACGGCGGCGGCTGCGGCTGCAAGATCGCGCCGGGCATCCTTTCCGAATTGCTGGCGCGCACCGACGCGCCGCTGCCTGCCCCGGCTGCGCTGCTGGTGGGCACCGAAACGTCCGACGACGCGGCCGTCTACCAGCTCAACGACGAGCAGGCCATCATCGCGACGACGGACTTCTTCATGCCCATCGTCGACAATCCGTTCGACTTTGGCCGCATCGCCGCGACCAACGCACTCTCCGACATCTACGCGATGGGCGGCAAGCCGATTTTCGCGCTGGCCATCGTCGGCATGCCGATCAACGTATTGCCGCACGAAACGATCCGCGAGATTCTGCGCGGCGGCGAGTCGATCTGCGCCGAAGCGGGTATTCCGATTGCGGGCGGGCACAGCATCGATTCGGTCGAGCCGATCTACGGCCTGGCGGCGCTGGGCGTGGTGCATCCGAAGCGCTTGAAGCGCAATGCCGACGCGCAAGCCGGTGACGTGCTCGTGCTCGGCAAGCCGCTCGGCGTCGGCGTGATGTCGGCCGCACTCAAGAAGAATCAACTGGACGACGAGGGCTACCGCTGCATGATCGACGCCACCACGCGCCTCAATCGCGTGGGCCCGGCGCTCGCCGCGTTGCCTGGCGTACATGCGCTGACCGACGTGACCGGTTTCGGTCTGCTCGGTCACACGCTGGAGATGTGCCGAGGCGCGAATCTCGCCGCCTATCTGCGCATGTCGGACGTGCCGCTGTTCGACGGCGTGCGCGAACTGGCCGACAAGGGCTGCATTACCGGCGCGTCCGGTCGCAACTGGGCGTCGTACGGCAAATCGGTCGAGCTTGGGGAACGCATTACGGAGCGTGACCGCGATCTGCTGTGCGATCCGCAGACGGCGGGTGGCTTGCTAGTGTCGTGCGCGCCGGGCGCGGTGGACGACGTGCTCGCCGTCTTCCGTGCCGACGGCTTCGACGCCGCCGGGATCGTGGGTGCGATGCGTCCGGGCACACCGGGTGTGCGCGTCATCTGACGAGCGGCTTGCCGTCGTCTAACTGCGGTCGTCCAAATGACAACGGGCGCTCTCCGGTCTTCGGGGAGCGCCCGTTTGGTTTCTGCGACGTCAGGCGTCAGCCCACACGTCAGCCCACACGTCAGCCCATAGGTCAGCCGCGGCGATCACGCCGCCTGACGTTGTCCCTGTGCGCCAATGAACGCGACGATAGCCTCGCCGAGCGGTGCCGGAGCGTCGCGATGCGGCGAGTGTCCGCAGTCCGGCAGCTTCACCACCTTCGCGTGTGGCACGTGCGCGGCGATGCTATCCATCTGCGCCATCGTGCCGTACTCGTCGTCCTCGCCCTGAATCGCGAGCAACGGCTTCGAGATGGTCGCCACCGCACCGACCAGATTCCAGTCGCGAAACGCCGGATTCAGCCAGATGTCGTTCCAGCCCCAGAACGCCGAGTCCACATCGTCGTGATAGCGGCCGAGCCTCAAACGCAGGTCCGTCGTCTCGTAGACGGTTTTCGTCTTTGCGATGCTCTCGACGGAAACGTCCTCGACGAACAGATGCGGTGCGATCACGACCGCGCCAGCCAGCCGGTCAGGGAACGCCGCTGAGAACAGCAGCGCAATCGAGCCGCCATCGCTGTGACCGACGAGCCACACGCGGTCCGCCTGCGCCGCACCGATACCGACCGCATCGAGAAACGCGGGGAGTACTTCGCGCGCCTGACGGTGCATGAAGTCGACGGGCCACTTCTCATCCTTCGGGCGCGGCGTCGAGCGGCCATAGCCGTTGCGTGAAAACACGAGACCGCGATAGCCGCCCGCGTCGCACAATTGCTGCGGCCAGTCCTTCCACATGGCGATGGAGCCGAGCCCTTCGTGCAGAAACACCAGCAGCGGCGCGTCGGTGCGCTCGCGGTTGATCCATCGATACTCCAGCGAGAGCGCACCGTGCGAGGGCGTTTCGATCTCTGCGAACTGTACGTCCGACATTCTGTTTCTGTCTCCTAGGGTCTGTTCACGCTAATTCCGGGCTCGTGAACGTGTTCTACCGGCTGGCTGGCAAGGCACCGACAGCGCCGCTTGGTCGCCCCAAGCAAGCTGGCGGTAACGCGGCCAGGCGGCCGGTAGGGCACGTTCCCTACGGGTTGTCCACCCAAAGGGGCGATCGCGGCGTCATGATCCTCGCGAATATTCCCGATATTCGCTTCGGCTCATTCCTTGCGCTCGCCCCTTTGGCCGGGCAACACGAGCCCGGAATTAGTGTGAACAGACCCTAAAGCATCTCGCGCAGCTTGAAGCGCTGAACCTTGCCCGTGGCGGTCTTCGGAAGATCGTCGACGAACACCAGCTCGCGAGGATATTTGTGTGGCGCGAGGCGCGCCTTGACGAAGGCCTTCAACTCGGTCGCCATGGCGTCCGTGGCGACCAGCCCCGGCTTGAGGACGACGAACGCCTGCGTCTTCGTCAGACCGTTGTCGTCGCGTCCCACGACCCCCGCCTCCAGCACTGCGTCGTGCTGCATCAGTACCATCTCGACTTCGATGGGGGAGACGTATTGGCCGCTGACCTTGAGCATATCGTCACTGCGTCCCGCATAGACGTAATACCCATTGGGCAGACGCTGGTACTTGTCGCCGCTCTTGAGCCAGTCGCCGAGGAACGTCGCGCGCGACTTCTCGCGGTTGCACCAGTACATGAGTGCGGCGCTCGGCCCCTTGATGTACAGATCGCCGATTTCACCGTCGGGCACCGGCTGACCGCTCTCGTCGCGCAGCTCCACGGCGTAGCCGGGCACTGGTTCGCCGGTCGTGCCGTAGGCGACCTGACCTGCGCGGTTCGACAGGAAGATGTGCAGCATTTCGGTCGAGCCGATGCCGTCCAGAATCTCCGCACCGAAGTGCGCGGTGAAGCGCTCGCCGATCTCACGCGGCAGCGCTTCGCCTGCCGACGTGCACAGGCGCAGCGCCACGTCGGCGCGGGCGGGCAGATGCGGCGAGGCGAGCAGCGTGGCGTAGAGCGTCGGCACGCCGTAGAAGATCGTCGGACGATGTTCACGCAGTCGCTTTGCGACCGCCTCCGCCGTGGGGCGCTCCGACATCAGCACGATGGTTGCGCCGACCGACAGTGGGAACGTCAGGCCGTTGCCGAGTCCGTATGCGAAGAACAGTTTGGCCGCAGAGAACACGATGTCGTCTTCGCGAATGCCGAGCACGTTGCGTCCGTAAGTCTCTGCCGTCCAGTAGAGATTGGCGTGCGTGTGCACGGTGCCCTTGGGCTTGCCGGTCGAGCCCGAGGAGTACAGCCAGAACGCGATGTCGTCGCCTGCCGTGTCGACGGGCAGCGCGCTGGGCGCGCCATCGAGAAGTGCGTCGAATGTCGGCAATGCGGTCGCACCATCGGTCTCGGCCGCAATCGGTTGCGAGACGATGCACGGCGGCGGCGACCCGGCCTCGGCGACCTTGTCGAGCGCAGCCTGCACCGTCGGCATCAGTGCGCCGGAGGCGATCACGAGCTGCGCTTTGCAATGCGAGATCATGTACGCGTAGTCGTCGGCCGTGAGCAGCGTGTTCACGACGACCGGCACCACGCCCGCATATAGCGCGCCGAGAAACGCGATGGGCAGATCGATGGTGTCGAGCATGACGAGCAGGATGCGCTCTTCGCGATGCACGCCCGCGCGCGTGAGGCCGGTGGCGAAGCGTCGGCTTTGCTCGGCCAGTTCGCCATAGGTCAGCGCGCGCGTGTCGTCGAGATATGCAGTCTTGGCAGCGCGCTCGCGGTTGAGCGCCTCCAGATGCGCAGCGAAGTTGAAGTTCGCCGGCGGTGGGGTGAGTACGGCTTCCATGTTGCCTCCGGTGGATCACCACACGGCGCAGCGCACTCCAACGGGCGCGGCACGCGTGGCGTGAGTTCTATTCAGCGCTCTGACGGCGCCTCTTTGAATCACCTTGACTGCGACGGCTTGCGACTTCTACGACTGGCGTAAAACGGTGCCGATGGCGGAGGCTGTGCCCGCCATCGACTTAAATCTGCGTTGTGTCTGCGACTTCGTTGCGACGTTATGACTTCGGCAGTTCGACGGCGTCCTGCGTCAGCGCTTCAACGAGGGCGGCAGGCCCCTGAACGGCCGAGCGCACGTGATAGAAGCGCAGCGCGCGCAGGCCACCGAGTTCTTCGCCGCCACCGGCGCGTCCCGGGCCGCCGTGCAGCGCCTGCGGCATGACGTTGCCGTGACCCGTCTGCGTCTTGGCGACCGACGGATCGACGGCGTGAACGCGACCATGCGCGTCGGCCAGCGCAAGGGCGGGCGCGCGCATGGCGATGGCGTCGTTGCTGTACAGCGAGACAACCAGCGACCCCTGACCGCGCTTGGCGAGTACGACGGCTTCGTCGAGATCGCGATAACCGATGAGCGTCGCCACCGGGCCGAAGACTTCGGTGTCGTGCACGCGCTTGCCTGCCGAACCCTCGCGCAGACCCAGCAGCACGGGCGCGACACAGGCGCTATTCACATCGGCGTCGACAAAGACGGCGTCGCGATTCCCGTCGTAAAGCGTTTCGGCTTCGGCCTGCAAATGCGCAATGCCGTCGAGCACTGCGCGCTTTTGCGCAGCGCTCACGAGCGAACCCATCTTCACGGTCTCGTTGCGCGGGTTGCCGACGACTGTCTTCGCCAGTCGCTCGGCAATGGCGGCCGCCGCCGCGTCGAAATGCTCGACCGGCACCATCGCGCGACGAATCGCCGTGCACTTCTGCCCCGACTTGACCGTCATCTCGCGCGCCACTTCGCGCACGAACTGATCGAAGGCGGCGGTGCCCGGTGCGGCGTCCGGCAAAAGGATGGCGCTGTTCAGGCTGTCGGCCTCCACGTTGATGCGCGCGGAGCGTTCGGTGAAGGCGGGATGTGCGCGCAACGTGGCGGCGGTGTCCGCCGAGCCAGTGAACGAGACCACATCGAACGGTCCGATGCGCTCGAGCAGACCGGCGGCGCTGCCGCAGATCACCGACAGGCTGCCCGGCGGCAGAATGCCTGCGGTGACCACATCGGCCACCATGCGTTGCGTGAGCCACGCGGTCGACGTCGCAGGTTTGACGATGACGGGCACACCCGCCAGCAACGCACCTGCCGCCTTTTCCCAGAGACCCCACGCGGGGAAGTTGAAAGCGTTGATGAAAAGGGCGACACCCGGCGTCGGACGGAATACATGACGCACGGCAAACGACGCGTCTTTGGCAAGCGGCACGGCGGCGCCATCGAGCAGCGTGTGCGCATCGCCCAGTGATGTACCCAGCTTCGCGTAGGTGGAAAGTGTGTAAATCGCGCCGTCGATGTCGACAGCGGAGTCGGTGGCGACCGTGCCCGAGTTGGCCGTCGCGATGGCGTAGTAGTCGTCGCGATTCGTCTGCAACGTGGCGACGATCTGCGAGAGCCGCTGCGCCCGTTCGCCGTACGACAGCGCACGCAGCGCGGGGCCTGCCGTGTCGCGCGAGAAGGCAAATGCGGCGTCGAGATCGAGACCGGCGCTCGAGACGAAGGCGAGCGTGTCGCCCGTCACGGGATCGGTCAGCGCAGTGCGCTCGCCGCCACCGGCCACCCATTGGCCAGCGACGTAGTTTTCCAGCAAGGCAGGGGTACTCATATCCATCAACCGAAATGAATCAAGCAGAGATGCAGGGGCGCGCCGGTTTCAGGCGCTGCGTGTAAATTCGATAGCGCCTTCGGGCAACAGGTACAGCACGAGGGCGCGGCCGCTCGCCACTGTCGGGCGATGCGCGGTGCCCGGGCCGTACACGCACCAGCCCGCGGGGTGTCCGTCGAAGGTCGCGCCCGGCGTGAGCGGCATGATCAGATCGATTTCGCCATTGGGATGCACGTGGTGCGGTCCGGCCAGATCGGCCATGTCGACGACGTCCACGGAAAAGCCGTGCGTGTCGGGTGTGGGCTTGATGACGCGCCCGTACCGAATGCCGCCGCCTTCGCGATTGCACAGCCAGCCCTCCGCCACGCCGGTGCGGCAGGCGTCGATGAGGGCTTCGTAACCTGGGGAGCCCGCGCCGTAGCTGGCGTTGAGCCAGTCGGCAAGCGAGTTGTCTAGAGGGCGACCGTCGAGCTGACGTGTCACGTCGGCGATCAGCGCCTGAAATTGGGGCACATCCATCCATGTCTCCTGGGGACGTCGTGTTTGCTTTTTTACCGACGCATGGTGAAAATTAGAGCATGCAAATTTGGCTGTCAAGCAATATATTACATGTTACATGCTTCGAGGATCTCATCCGATGAATAAGAGTGCGCAAGCCGATGGGGTGCCGACGGCGCGAGGCGCTGGCGAGAAAGACCCGTTTCTGGTCGCACTGGGCGAGCGGGTTCGGACGCTGCGCGCCCGTCGCGGCCTGACCCGTAAGGCGCTAGCGCTGGATGCCGGAGTCTCCGAGCGTCACGTCGCCAATCTGGAGTCGGGCGTGGGGAACGCCTCCGTGCTGTTCCTGCGTCAGCTCGCACAAGCACTAAATTGCACATTGGCCGAAATCGTGGGTGACGAGACCACGTCGTCCGCCGAGTGGCTGCTGATTCGCGAGATTCTGCACGGGCGCGACGGCGAGGCGCTGACGCGCGCGCGTCAGGCGTTGAGCGAACTCTTCGCGGGCAGCGAGCGAGACCCCGACCGGCGTGGGCGCATCGCGCTGATCGGCCTGCGCGGTGCAGGCAAGTCGACGCTGGGCCGCATGCTTGCCGACGACATGCACGTACCGTTCGTCGAGCTCAATCGCGTGATCGAACAACTGGCGGGCTGCCCGCCGTCGGAGATCTATTCGCTGTATGGCGCGAGCGCCTACCGCCGGTACGAGTTGCGCGCGCTGGAAGCCGTAGTGGCCGAGCATCCGCGCGCCGTGATCGCTTCGCCGGGCGGTATCGTCAGCGACGCCGCCACGTTCAATTTCCTGCTGACCCACTGCTATACGGTGTGGCTGCAAGCGTCGCCCGAGGAGCATATGAAGCGCGTGGTGGCACAGGGCGACCTGCGGCCGATGTCAGGCAATGCGGAAGCGATGGACGACCTCAAGCGCATTCTGGCCGGGCGTCAGGACTTCTACGCCAAGGCCGATATGAGCTTCGACACCGGCGGGCGGGCGCTCGCGGACGCCTATCTGCAACTGCGCGGACGCCTGGCAGTGCAGTTGTCATCCGATTGATCGAGTGCATTCTGCAAAATAATTCATTTTTGTTTGTATAAACGGTTGACGGTGGGTTTGTGCTGCACTATATTGCAATTCAACAAGATCATTATTCGAGTTGGAGGCAATCATGTTCGGCAAACCCCACGTCGACTACCGTACGGACCCCACGCAGTACAAGCATTGGAAGCTGACCTTCGACGGCTCGGTGGCCACGCTCGCCATCGACATCGCGGAAGACGGCGGTATTCGCGAGGGCTACAAGCTCAAGCTCAATTCGTACGACCTGGGCGTAGACATCGAGCTGCACGATGCCGTTCAGCGCATCCGGTTCGAACATCCGGAAGTCAAGACGGTGGTGGTCACGAGCGCCAAGGACCGCGTGTTCTGCTCGGGCGCGAACATCTTCATGCTGGGCCTCTCCTCGCATGCGTGGAAGGTCAACTTCTGCAAATTCACCAACGAAACGCGTAACGGTCTCGAAGACTCCAGCCGTCATTCGGGCCTGAAGTTTATTGCCGCCGTGAACGGCGCCTGCGCTGGCGGCGGTTACGAGCTGGCACTGGCGTGCGACGAGATCTATCTGGTGGACGACCGCTCGTCGTCGGTCGCGCTGCCGGAAGTGCCGCTGTTGGGCGTGCTGCCCGGCACCGGCGGCCTCACGCGTCTGACGGATAAGCGTCATGTGCGCAACGACCGCGCCGACATCTTCTGCACTATCGTGGAAGGCATTCGCGGCGAGCGCGCCAAGCAATGGCGTCTGGTCGACGAAGTGGTCAAGCCCGCGCAGTTCGCGCAGGCCGTGGCTGCGCGGGCGCAGGAACTGGCGCAGGACAGCCATCGTCCGGGCGGCAAGGGCGTGACGCTCACGCGCATTGAGCGTACCGACGAGCCGGATGCCATCCGTTACGAATTCGTCGATGTGGAAATCGACCGCGCCAATCGCACCGCAAGCCTGACCGTGAAGGCGCCGAAGTCTGCGCCGCCGAGCGACATCGCCGGTATCGAAGCCGCGGGCATCAATTGGTGGCCGCTGAAGATGGCGCGCGAGCTCGACGACGCAATTCTTAACCTGCGCACCAACGAACTCGACATCGGCACCTGGCTGCTGCGCACTGAAGGCGAAGCGAAGCATGTGCTGGCCGCCGATGCGTCGCTGCTCGCGCATCAGGATCATTGGTTCGTGCGTGAAACCCTCGGCATGCTGCGTCGCACGTTCGCCCGTATCGATGTGTCTTCGCGCTCGCTGTTTGCGCTGATCGAGCCGGATTCGTGCTTCGCCGGCACGCTCGCCGAATTCGCCTTCGCGGCCGACCGCACGTATATGGCCGCGCTTCCGGCAAGCGAAGAAGACGAACCGGCCATCACGCTGAGCGAGGTCAACTTCGGCCTGCTGCCGATGGTCACCGATCAGTCGCGTCTCGCACGCCGTTTCTATGAAGACGCTGCTGAACTGGATGCCGTGCGCGCCACCATCGGCCGTCCGGTGCGTCCGGACGAAGCCGAGCGTCTGGGGCTGGTCACGGCCGCGGTCGACGATCTCGACTGGCCGGACGAAATTCGCATCGCCATCGAGGAGCGTGCGGCGATGTCGCCCGATGCGCTCACCGGCATGGAAGCCAACCTGCGCTTTAACGGCAAAGAGACGATGAACACGCGCATCTTCGGTCGGCTGTCGGCGTGGCAGAACTGGATCTTCATTCGTCCGAACGCCGTTGGCGAAAAGGGCGCGCTCAAGGTCTACGGCAAGGGCAACAAGGCGCAGTTCGATCTGAACCGCGTCTGACGAATTCGCAGGGATGGGCGGCGGCAGTCGCCCCCCGCACCCGATCAAACGTTTCCATAGAACACGTACGAGACACGAGGATTCCCACGATGGCTTCGATCAACTACAGCGAGAAGATCCCCAACAACGTCAACCTGTCGGACGACCGCACGCTGCAACGCGCGCTCGAACAATGGCAGCCGAACTTCCTGTCCTGGTGGGGCGACATGGGACCGGAAGGCTCGCATGGTTTCGACGTCTATCTGCGCACGGCCGTGAGCGTCGACCCGAGCGGCTGGGCGCACTTCGATCACGTGAAGATGCCGGACTATCGCTGGGGCATTTTCCTCACGCCGGGCGAGTCGGATCGCAAGATCCACTTCGGCGAGCACAAGGGCGAAGCCGCGTGGCAGGAAGTGCCGGGCGAGCATCGCGCGAACCTGCGTCGCATCATCGTCACGCAGGGCGACACGGAACCGGCGTCGGTGGAACAGCAGCGTCACCTCGGGCTGACCGCGCCGTCGATGTACGACCTGCGCAACCTGTTCCAGGTGAACGTGGAAGAAGGCCGTCACCTGTGGGCGATGGTCTACCTGCTGCATCGCTACTTCGGCCGCGACGGCCGTGAAGAAGCCGAAGCGCTGCTCGGCCGCCGCTCGGGCGACGAGGACAATCCCCGCATTCTCGGTGCGTTCAACGAGAAGACGCCGGACTGGCTCGCGTTCTACATGTTCACGTACTTCACGGACCGCGACGGCAAGTTCCAGTTGTCCGCACTGGCCGAGTCGGGCTTCGATCCGCTGGCCCGCACCACCAAGTTCATGCTCACGGAAGAAGCGCACCACATGTTCGTGGGCGAGTCGGGCGTGTCGCGCGTGATTGCCCGCACGGCGCAGGTGATGAACGAACTGAAAACGGACGACGTGTCGAAGCTGCGCGCCGCGGGCGTCATCGATCTGCCGACGATCCAGCGCTACATCAACTTCCATTACTCCGTGACGATCGATTTGTTCGGCGCGGACCAGTCGTCGAACGCGGCGATCTTCTATAGCTCGGGCCTCAAGGGTCGCTATGAAGAGAGCAAGCGCGACGACGATCATCAACTGAACGGTCAGATGTACCGTCTGCTCGATGTCGACAACGGCAAGCTCGTGGAGCGCGAAGTGCCGATGCTCAACGCGATGAACGAAGTGCTGCGCGACGACTACATCAAGGACTCGGTCGCCGGTGTGAACCGCTGGAACAAGGTGCTGGAGAAGGCCGGTATCGACTTCCGTCTGACGGTGCCGCACAAGGCGTTCAATCGTCAGATCGGTACGTTCGCAGGCGTGCGCGTGTCGCCGGATGGTCGTGTGGTGAGCGAGACGGAGTGGGCTGCACATGAGCGCGAATGGCTGCCGACGTCGGAAGACCGTGCGTATGTGGCGTCGCTCATGGGCCGTGTGACCGAGCCGGGCAAGTTCGCCAACTGGATTGCGCCGCCTCCGCTGGGCATCAACCGCCAGCCCATCGATTTCGAGTACGTGCGTTTCAACTAAGTCATTGCCAAGTTATTGGAAAGGCCGCAAGAGCCATCCCCACAAGGAGACAGCATCATGAACGGCCCCGTTCCGGTCGAAGTCCTGAAGCAGCATCTGATCGATCCGGAGATCTGCATTCGCTGCAACACCTGCGAGGAGACGTGTCCGATCGACGCGATCACGCATGACGAGAACAACTACGTCGTGCGCGCGGACACGTGCAATGGGTGCATGGCGTGTATCTCGCCGTGCCCGACGGGGGCCATCGACAACTGGCGCGACGTGCTCAAAGCCGAGGCCTACGCTGTCGACGACCAGCTCACGTGGGACGAACTGCCCGTGCAGGACGACGCGCTCGCCGGACAAGGCACGATTGGCGAGGCGTCGGAGGGCGCGGCTGGCGGTGCGTCGGGTGCCTCTGCCGATTCGTCGGAGCCCGTCATCGGTGGCTCGGATCTGGTGCGCGGCTCGGTCGTGCCGCCGTGGTCCGCTGCGAAGCCCTACGTCAACCTCTATAACCACAAGGCCCCGGTGCAGGCCACCGTGGTCGGCAACTATCGCGTGACGGACGCGAGTACCGAGAGCGATATCCATCACATCGTGCTCGACTTCGGCAAGCAACCGTTCCCGGTACTCGAAGGGCAGTCGATCGGCATCATCCCGCCAGGCTCGACGGCGGACGGGCGTGCACACCATGCGCGTCAGTATTCGATTGCGTCGCCGCGCGATGGGGAGCGTCCGGGATACAACAACCTGGCGCTCACGGTGAAGCGCGTGACGAAGGACCATCAGGGGCAGGCCGTTGGCGGCGTGTGCTCGAACTATCTGTGCGACCTGAAGAAGGGCGACGTGGTCAACGTGATGGGGCCGTTCGGCAGCACGTTCCTGATGCCGAACCACGCCGACTCGCATCTGCTGATGATCTGCACCGGCACGGGCGCGGCTCCGATGCGCGCCATGACCGAATACCGCCGTCGCCGTCGCATGAAGGGCGCGACCGGCAAGCTGATGCTGTTCTTCGGTGCGCGCACGCAAGGCGAGTTGCCGTACTTCGGTCCGCTGCTCAATCTGCCGAAAGATTTCATCGATACCAATCTCGCGTTCTCGCGCACGCCGGGAAGCCCCAAGCGTTACGTGCAGGATGCGATGCGCGAGCGTGCGGCCGATGTGGCGGCGCTGCTGCGGCACGAGCATACGTACATCTATGTCTGCGGGCTGAA
Organism: Pandoraea commovens; assembly: GCF_024704525.1. NCBI lineage: Bacteria > Pseudomonadati > Pseudomonadota > Betaproteobacteria > Burkholderiales > Burkholderiaceae > Pandoraea > Pandoraea commovens. The sequence continues at coordinate 4,198,504 of NZ_CP102780.1, read as the reverse complement.
AGGTATGGAGGACGGCGTGCTCCAGGTGTTGCAGACCATCGCCGGTGAAGCCGGTCTCGATTGGCAGACGCTCTGGCAGCGGATGAAGACGGAAGGGCGTCTGCATCTGGAAACTTATTGACGAATCGATTGACCGACGGCGTTTTGCGCCGACTTGATACCGCGTGCTTCGGCACGCGGTTTTTTTTCGTCCCGATGCTGTCTCAGGTACGTCACCGGAATTGAGTAACATGGAGGGGCTGTTTCCCTTCCATTTTTTCTCTGAACGGAGAGTCACATGGGCAAGAAGCGGATTCTGGTGTTGGCGGGCGACTACGTCGAAGACTACGAGCTGATGGTGCCGGTGCAAGCGCTGATGGCCGTCGGGCATCGCGTGGAAGTCGTCTGCCCTGGCAAGAAGGCGGGCGACAAGGTGCGCACCGCGATTCACGATTTCGAAGGCGATCAGACCTACAGCGAGAAACGCGGTCACGACTTCACCCTCAACGCGACGTTCGACGGCCTCTCGCCAGCGGACTTCGACGCGCTGGTGATCCCCGGTGGCCGCGCCCCCGAGTATCTGCGGTTGAACGAGCAGGTGCTCGCCGCCGTGCGCCACTTTGCCGAGAACGACAAGCCGATTGCCGCGATCTGTCACGGCGCGCAATTGCTGGCGGCCGCCGGTGTGATCGAAGGGCGTGAATGCTCGGCGTATCCGGCGTGTGCGCCGGAAGTGCGTCTGGCGGGCGGGAAGTACATGGAGATCGCCATCGACGACGCCCATACCGACGGCAAACTCGTGACCGCCCCGGCGTGGCCCGCGCACCCCGCGTGGATCGCACAGTTCCTCGTCGTGCTCGGTACGAAAATCGAGCTGTAATGCAGCCGTAATGCGGCCGTAATGCAGCCCTAAAGGCGTTGTAAGGCAAAACCTCCCATCGGACGTCGCCGCCGCTGCGGTCGTGGCCGCAGACGCGCGGCGGATTTGTCCGATCTTGCCTCATTTTCGAAAGCTGGATGCCCGACGCCGCAGCAAGATTGCCGGTCTCAACCGGGGAGGCCGGCGTCCGCACACGTCACGGCCCCCTGCCACGACCAGGGAGCGTCGCGATGCAGGTCAACACTTTCCTCGTTCACGGTGACATCGATCACCACCGCCACGACAAGCTCATCGGCGACGTTGCCGGGCGCGCGAGCTTGTTGCCGGAAGCCGGGCCATTGGGCATCTTCGGAGCGGTCGTCGGGCACGACGGCAGTGGTGCGGCATTGCCGGACATCGGCCCCTACGATTTCTCCAACGCCACGCGCGTGACCGATGCCATGCCGCTGGGCAGCACGGGTGCGGCCATTCGCATGTCGCTCACACCGCACGCGGATATGCCTCAGTACGTCGTCAAGGCGTGCCCGAGCGCGGGGCATGCCGCGCAGGCATGGCTGGCGTCGCGACTCTTCGGCGCAGTGGGACTGGCGACGCCTACGGCCGTGCTGGTGCGCGGGTGCTCGCAAGCGTTCGATGGGACGCACGATCCGGCGCGCGTCTATCTGGCAACGACGTTTCTGTCCCGATATCAAGATCTCGGCGACTGGCTGGAGAGTGACGATGCGTGGCGTGTCTTCGAAGGCGCATCCGGTGCCGATGGACCCGGCGCGCGCGACATCTCCCGGTTGCAATCGGCGAGGGACGAGGCGACGGCGGCGGGACGGCAGATGGCGGGAATGGTGGCATCCAACGGCGCGCCGTTCCATGCGCTGAGCGGCGAGGCGGCGAAGGGGTATGCCGATGCACTGGCGCGTCGCAATGTCATGCGCCATCGGCTTTGTCACGCGTTGCCGGACGTCTATCAATGTGCGCTCGAGCGTCACTATGTCGCCGCGCTCTGGCTCGGCAACCGGGATATGTGCAACGTCTTCATGGAGAACATCGGCGTCTGGCGGGACAAGAACGACCTGCCGTATGCGATGTCGCTCGACTTCGACTCGGCGGATTTCGCCGCCACGCTTGAGGCTAACGCGCTAGCGGATGTCTCTCAACCCTACGGCGATCGTTACGCACCCTTTGCCCGTCGTCTGAAGGGACTCACGGGCGGGGCGTCGAACAAGACAGTGCACGACGAATTGAAGAACCCGGTCGGCGTGCGTGCACTGGCGGCCGAAATGGCCTACCGGCTCGGCCGGATTTCTGCGCAGGACATTCGGCCGTGGGCGCAAAGCGCGCATGCAGTGGCGAGGGCCGGAGATGCGGCGTGCGGTACTTCACCCGGCGCTGCGGCCGCGTGCTGCGAACCGGATGCGCTCGTGCCCCGGCTGCTGGCGCAACGCGATCACTTGGTGGAGCGCCTCGGCGGCACGTGGGCCGCGCAAACCTGGGCGCACATGTATGGCACGCGTGCTAAGGCGATTGATGCTCGGCAGGCGCCGTTCCGGTGTGCGGGGCAGCGTTAATCGCCGACGGTGGCCTCAGACGCTTCGGCGTCTGAGCGCCATCTGACCGTCAGGTCGCCGACGGCATCCCCAGCAATGCCGGTGCGGCGCTCACGAGCGTATCGATGGCGGCGCGCAGCTTGGGAGACGGATGACGCGTGTCGGGCCAGACCAGATGCAACGGTGTGCCCGGCACGCGAATCTGCGGCAGCAAGCGCACCAGTGTGCCGTCGTCGATCGCGCGCATGATGACCCAGTGTGGCATGCAAGCGATGCCGAGCCCCTGTTCGGCGGCTTCCACGAGCGCGATCAGATCGTCGAGGATGAAGCGCGGCGAGCGATGCGGACCGTCGGCGGGCATCATCGGCGTGGGCCATCGATACAGATTGCCCGCACGTCCGTACATCAGACATTCGTGAGCGGCGAGATCTTCAACCGTCTGCGGTGTGCCGTACGTTGCCAGATAAGCAGGGGACGCGCACAGCATCATCGTCTGCTCGCCCAGCGAACGCGCTTTGAGTCCGGGCGTATCGTGGAGCCGCCCGCTGCGCACGGCCAGATCGTAGCCTTCCTCCACCAGATCGATGCGGCTGTCGCAGAACGCCATCTCGAGGCGCAATTGCGGATGCGCCTTCGCCAGCGTCAGCAACACGGGCGCGATGCACTGCCGCCCGATGTGCACGGGCATCGTTACGCGCAGCTTGCCCATCGGCGTTTGCGAACCGGCGCTCAGTTCGTCTTCTGCCTCGGACAATTCCGTCAGCACCTTCGTGCAACGTTGATAGAACGTCTGGCCTTCGCCGGTCAGGTGCTGGCTGCGGGTGGTGCGGTGGAACAGACGTACGCCCAGCCGCGTTTCCAGTCGACCGATACGTTTGGCGACGGCCGAGCGGGTGAGGTGCAGCCGTTCGGCCGCGCCCGCAAAGCTTCCGGCGTCGACCGCCGCGACGAATGCCGAGATGCCCGAAAGCCGGTTGGGTGTGTAGGTCTCATTGGTTCTCATAAGTCGCCAATTAGTAGAGAATTTACCGTCACTGCTGCGAAGTATTCTCCAATAAGCTGATCCTTGTCCACCCGGCACACTGGGATATCCGTTTTGAAAACGTCGACGAGGAAATTGGCAATGACAACGATGCAGCAATGGCAAATGACGACGCTGGGCGAAGCCTCGCTCAAACTGGCGAGCGTGGAAGTCCCGACGCCCGGGCCGGGCCAGGTGCTAGTGAAGGTCAACGCAGTGTCGCTCAACTATCGCGACGCCCTCATGATCGACACCGGCATGGGATTGCCGGTGACATTTCCGTTCGTGCCCGGTTCGGACATGGCAGGGGAAGTGGTGGCCGTGGGCGATGGCGTGACGCGGGTGAGCGTGGGCGAGCGCGTTATCAACACGTTCTGGGATCGCTGGGACGAGGGGGAACTGGCACCGGCCGGTTTGCAGATCTTCGGTGGCACCTTACAGGGTGTGCTTCGGGAGTACGCGGTATTTGACCAGGCGGCGCTGGTGCGCGCGCCGTCCACGCTTGACGATGTGGCCGCGTCGACGTTGACGTGTGCCGGGCTGACCGCGTGGTTTGCGCTGTTCGGGACTGGCCGCAAGCTCGCGCCTGGCGAGACGGTGCTGTCCATCGGCACGGGCGGTGTGGCATTGTTTGGCGCGCAACTGGCGCTTGCACGCGGGGCAAAGGCCATCGTCGTGAGCGGCAGCGAGGAAAAGCTGGCCCGCGCGGCGGCGCTGGGGGTGACGCACGGGGTCCAACGTCGGGAAGGTTGGGCGGACGAGGTCCGTCGACTGACCGAGGGGCGGGGCGTCGAGCAGGTGCTGGAACTGGCTGGCGGCGACATGCGCGAGACGATGTCGGCGCTCGCGCCCAACGGCAAAGTCTCGGTGATCGGCACGCTGGGCGGGGATTTCCTGCAAATCCCGGTCTATCCGGTGCTGCTCAAGCGGGCGCATGTGCAGGGCATCGGGGTGGGGCACCGGCAGGGGCTGGAGGCGCTCAGTGCGATGATCGACCGCCACGGCATTACGCCGGTGGTGGACGCCGTCTACGACTTTGCCGACGCCGCGCAGGCGCTGTCTCACCTGCGCCGCGGGGCGTTCGGCAAGGTGGTGGTGCGTGTCTCCGGGTCAGTTGCCTAACGTCCCAAGCTCGCATAAACTATCGACGCCACAAACCCCGCGTGACTGGCGATTAGGGCCCACACCCTTGTGTGCCCGAGGTGGAGCAACCCACCGGGAAGCGCCGGGGTCTTATTTGCCGTTCGCCTGGGCAGCCGTGATGGTTGGTGCTGCCCTGTCTATCGTCTTCCGAAGCACAAAGGAAGACGCGCCGCAGCATCCCCTCCCGGAAAATCTGTTCAACTCAACGGAACCGCCATGTTCGACAAATCGAAATCTACCGTTGCCTCCGTCGATCCCGACGTCTGGGCAGCGATTCAGAAAGAAAACCAGCGTCAGGAAGATCACATCGAACTGATCGCGTCGGAAAACTACACCAGCCCGGCCGTGATGGAAGCGCAGGGTTCGCAGCTGACCAACAAGTATGCGGAAGGTTATCCGGGCAAGCGCTATTACGGCGGTTGCGAGTATGTCGACGTCGTCGAACAACTGGCGATCGACCGTGTGAAGGCACTGTTCGGCGCAGAAGCCGCCAACGTGCAGCCGAACTCGGGCTCGCAGGCTAACCAGGGCGTGTACTTCGCCATGCTCAAGCCGGGCGACACGATCATGGGCATGAGCCTCGCGCACGGCGGTCACCTCACGCACGGTTCGCCGGTCAACATGTCGGGCAAGTGGTTCAACGTCGTGAGCTACGGCCTGAACGAAGCCGAAGACATCGATTACGACGCCGCCGAGAAGCTGGCGCAACAACACAAGCCGAAGATGATCGTGGCAGGCGCCTCGGCCTTCGCGCTGAAGATCGATTTCGAGCGCATGGCCAAGATCGCCAAGTCGGTCGGCGCTTATTTCATGGTCGACATGGCGCACTACGCCGGTCTGATCGCCGCGGGTGTGTACCCGAACCCGGTGCCGCACGCCGACTTCGTCACCACGACCACGCACAAGAGCCTGCGCGGCCCGCGCGGTGGCGTGATCCTCATGAAGGCGGAGTTCGAGAAGTCGATCAACTCGGCCATCTTCCCGGGCATTCAGGGTGGTCCGCTCATGCACGTGATCGCCGGTAAGGCCGTCGCGTTCAAGGAAGCCGCATCGCCGGAATTCAAGGAATACCAACAGCAAGTCGCGAAGAACGCACGCGTGATGGCCGAGACGCTGGTCAAGCGCGGTCTGCGTATCGTGTCGGGCCGTACCGAATCGCACGTGATGCTGGTCGACCTGCGCGCCAAGAACATCACAGGTAAGGCTGCCGAAGCCGCGCTGGGCGAAGCGCACATCACCGTCAACAAGAACGCGATTCCGAACGATCCGGAAAAGCCGTTCGTGACGAGCGGTGTCCGTCTGGGCTCGCCGGCGATGACCACGCGTGGTTTCAAGGAAGCCGAAGCAGAAAAGGTCGGCAACCTGATCGCCGACGTGCTGGACAACCCGGAAGACGCTGAAAACCTGGCCCGCGTGCGCGCACAAGTGGCTGAGTTGACCAAGCGTTTCCCGGTCTACGGCTAAGCCACGGCGTCGCACGCATGCGCTGCCCGTTCTGCCGGCACGACGACACGCAGGTCATCGACTCGCGTGAAGCGGAAGACGGCGCCGCCATCCGGCGGCGTCGGAAATGCCCGTCGTGTGACAAGCGCTTCACGACTTACGAGCGCGTCGAACTCGCTATGCCGGTCGTCGTCAAGAAAGACGGCAGTCGCGCCGAGTACGACCGCGCGAAAGTGCGCGCCAGTATGCAGTTGGCGATTCGCAAGCGCCCTGTCAGTGCCGAAGCGATGGATGCCGCGATTGCGCGCATCGAGTACAAGCTGCTGGCCGGTGCCGAGCGTGAAGTGATCAGCCAGCGCATCGGCGAACTCGTGATGCGCGAGTTGAAGCGGTTGGACAAGATTGCGTACATCCGCTTCGCGTCGGTGTATCGAAGCTTCGAAGACATCGCAGAGTTCCGCGATGTCCTTGAGGAAATCGACAGTCCGGACGTCAAGCCCAAGCGCAAGCCGGTGACCTGAGCACGGGAGGCATACGCTGCCAGCGTTTAAGACTGCCGGACAGACCTAGGTGGGGAAAGCCCTCGCCGGTCGAATGAATGACGAAAAACCCGTCGAGCCTGAAAGGGCGCGACGGGTTTTTTTATGGGCATCCGCACGGCATCCTCATACGTTGATGACCGACATCCTCGACGTGGAACTACCCGAAATTCACGCATGGGACGCGGCTGAAAGGTGCTGTCACGCTGTTGCGCGGGCGCTGTACGCATCGACGCTTTTGGGGAAATAAGAAGCGGAATAAACATTGTTTTGGGATGACTCTGAAGATATTTAAATGATTATTATAAGAATGATCCCAAATGAAAATTCTGATTGAATTATAGGGTAAGTACTAAAAATTATCCGAGTTGACAGGATTTCGATAGTTCGTCTCTAGAATTCACAACCTTGATGGTGGCAGGCGTGTCGCCGTTTTGGCGATAGCGAGTTAATTCGCTATTTGATGTGAATTGAAATAAGAGATTTATCGAATGCAAAGGAATCATCCGAAGTCGAATGTCCTGCGTCAGACGAAGATTTGTGTGGCAGTTGCAGCGGTGGTGACCGCCGTGTTGCCCGTCTACGTTCAAGCGCAAGCGGTGCCACAGCAGCTTGCACAATGGGAAATTAATCGCAATGATCGAATTTCGGAAATTGCGAGTGCAATCGGAGGTTTAAGGGGGGATATCGATAGGGCGAGAATTACATCACGTTTTGCCGATGGAATCGATATTCAATTGTCTTTGGTAAATAAGGTTGTTGCCGATGCTGTGGGGAACGAGGATAGGGAGAAATCTTTCAAGCATCTGGCGTCCTCCATTGCCGATGATCTAAAGATCGAAGATGCGCTGCTTACCGATGCGGGTCGTAAGCAAAAGCTTGCACTGTCGGCGCTTAAGGAAAAGCTCGAAGAAGCCGCTGCCGCAGCAGGGGGTGGTCGGCAAGACGACATCGATCGTGCGCAAAAGGCACTGGAAACGGAGGTCGCAAAGCATGCTCGTTTTCTCGCCGACAGTGAACAGGCGTTGGAGGCGCTCAAGCGCGAAGCGCGTCTGCTGGGGACGAAACGCGACCGCGTGCAAGGTGTGACGTCCGAGGTCGAGCTCAATGGACTCACCAATACCCGTCAGCTCCGCGTCACCACGTCGAACGTAGCGACGCTTGGGGGGGCGCTGACGTGGAGCGACAGACATCTGACGAATTTCATGGGGGCGGACGCGACGACCGACACCCACAATGCGCTTGGCAAGGACAGCATTCTTGAATTCACCCGTCGCTCGGGAGAGGAGTCGGATGCGATCGGAGGAACGGGCGGCGTGCGCGACGTGGGCACGCTCCACGCGCGCGGGTCAGCGGACCACGATGTGCGGGTCGACGGCGGTACGCTGAATGTTCACCGGAAGATAGGGGGCGAAGGCCGACTCGGCGTCACGGTCGGCAAGGGAGGCACGCTGCACTTTGCCGACGGTGGCATCGGCGTCTCGTCGCATGCGAAGGACGTGACGTTGTGGGCCGGTCAACGACATCATCGAGGGCCGGGTGGGCGGTGCAGTCCTCGGGCAGTTGGTGCTGCTTCCCGCAGGCTCCGCCGAGCAGCGTCGTGCGGCGCGCATGCTCTCGGGCGAATCGCTTGTGAACAATGCGGATGCTGCTCATAACGCGTCAGACGCCTTTCGCAGCAGCATGCAGACGCGTATGCTCGCGGGCGGCTCGCTGCCCGACTGCAATGCAACCAACGGGCAGCGCGCGGGCCAGAACGGCGTGTCGGTCTGGGGCTCGTTCAAGGGCGCGGGCGCGAATCGAAGTGACGGCGAACAGAGCTTCTCGATCTCGGGCATCGACGGCGCCTTTGGTGTCGACAAACGCCTCAATCAGAACGCGCTCGTGGGTGTCGCGTTCGGGTTGGGCAGCCGGACGTCCCGCGCCGACGATCTGCCAGGGGACGCCAGCATCAGAAGCGCCAGCGTCGGCCTGTACGGCTCGTATCTGAGCGACGCACGCTGGTTCGCCAACGGCGGCCTCTTCTTCACCAACCATAACGTGACGACCGAGCGCACCGTGGCCGCGCGCGATGTGTCTGCACGTGTGTCCGGCAAGACCAGTGGCCGCACGCTCGGGCTGTTCGGCGAAGTCGGTCAGCGTGTGCTTGCCGGCGGTATGAACGTCGACCCGTTTATCGGCATGCGGATCGCCTCGACGCGTCTGAACGGCTACGACGAAACGGATCGCGACGCCGGACAGGGCAACAACGGCCTGCACGTCGGGTCGCAGATCAGCAACTCGCGACGGGCCATTCTCGGCGTGCGTCTGTGGCGCGAGTTGGTGAATACGAGCGGCGGCAGCGTGATTCCGTCATTAAGGCTGGCGTACGAACACGAGTTCGGCGATACGCAAAGCAGCCTTACGAACGCCATTTATGGTGCACCGCGTGCGTTCACTGTAAAGGGTGTCAAGCTCGGCCGCGATATCTTCACCGCCGATCTGGGCGCAGACGTGCGCGTCACCCGGCAACTCAACGTCCATGTCGGCGGCAATCTGAGCCTGCGCTCGGGGGAGAAGGCCATCGCGGGTGGCGTAACGGCGAAGTACATGTTCTGACGTGAACGCCAACGACAGGCGCCACAGCGCGTGTCGCAACAAGGAGGCCCCCAAAAGCAAACCGCCCGGTCAACGCCGGGCGGTTTGCTATTTCTGTGGTGCGTCGATGTCGTCAGAACGAGTGCGACACCCCGATGTAGGCACCCATCTGATTCTTGCCCGCAGGCGGATTGTCCAGCGAGTCGCTCGGAATTGCCGCTACCGAGAAGCTCTGGCCCGAGCTGTTCATCACGTACGCGATCGTGCCGTACAGGAAGGTACGTTTCGAGAGGTTGTAAGTGGTGCCCAGTTCGGCCATCGTGGCGTGCCCGAAGCCGCCTGCCACGTTGACGTGATAGACCGCCGCGTTCGCGGCCCAAGCTGCCGTCGCCTGATACTTCACCCCGGCCCAGTAGTGGTCGGCGCGTGTGGCGAAGTTGGGGGCGGGTGCGTCCGGCGCTGACATGTGCGTGTAGCCCAGCGAGATAGTGAAGCGGTTCAGGAAGATATTCGCACCGGCGAAATATTCCCGCGAGGTAGCGAATATGTCGGTGAAGCGTCCGTTGGTGTCGCGAATTTCGTCATACAACGCGCGCAACTGGAACCGGTCGTGCGTGTACGTCAGCTGTGCGCCCATGCCACGGCCGTTGTTGAACTGCCCGGCGATGTTGGAGAAGGCGTACTGACCGGCAATGTCGAACCCGCGCCAGTTCGGGCTTTGATAATTGACGGTATTGCTCGCCTGCGGCCAGTTACGTCCGCGTACCAGCGACGCCGACGAGAAGGCCTGCTGCTGGAACGGATCGAAGTCCCAGACACCGTTGCTGATGAACAGGTTGCGTCCGAGCGTCAACTGGCCCCACGAGCGGGAGTTGAAGCCGACCAGGGCACGGCGATCGAAGATCGAACCCGAGCCGTTGTTGTTGTAGCCGTTCATCAACTGGAAGCCGCCTTCCAGATTGAATACCGCATGCAATCCCTGTCCGAGATCTTCGTAGCCGCGCAGGCCGAACAGGCTCGTGCCGTAGTCGCCGCCCTGTGCGCTGAAACGCGAGGTGGTGCCGCCGTTGCCGTCCTGCAAGTTATTCATGAACTGAAAGCCGCCGTCGACGCGGCCATAGAGTTGCACGCTCGATTGCGCGTGCGCAAACGTACCGATGCCGCAAAGCAGGCTTGCTGCAATGAGCTTCTTCTTCATGATCTGCTCCCCAGGTTGCGTTTTGCCCCGCACCTTCTTTTGCGTGGTTATGCCCGTCGTCGTCGCGACACGCCCGCGCGGGGGCGTGCACAGACATCGGCGGAAAAGCCTGAAATTTCGTTACGAGTGACGAGAAATCGGCAAGCGGGGTCGCCTGGGCAACGGGCGCCGCGTGGGGGAACGCGGCCGGTTGCGAGTGATGCCTGCACGTTCTGCATATCCATTTCGGACACTTCGAACGTCACGCTCTGGCTTTCAGAGATCGTCGTCATGGCAGTCCACTGGCGTTGGGTCGGCGACAGCGCGATGCGCGCGCTGCCATGCGACCGGAGTGCGTGGCGGGAAGGGGCGTAACGATCCAGCTTGTGGGTCGATTAAGTTCGCATTACGTACGATTTCTCGACGCGATACAAACGCACCTTCGCCTGATTGGCTTCTTTATATCCGAATTCCTCCTGATGCAACATAAGGGAAAGGCTTAGTTTTTCGACTGTTGCGCGCCAACAACCAGAAAGCGCCCGGCGTGATATTCCTTTGGCGAAAAGTCCCGTGGGGACGTTTCAGTCATCCGTTTTGGTCTGCGGCTCAGGCACGTCGGTCCGGCGCACCAAAGGCTTCCATCTTGCTGGCGAGGTGCGTGAGCAAGCGGTTGGCGGCACCGGACAAGCGTCGCCCGGCGCGCGTAATCAGATGCGCCTCGGCACTGTTGAGAATCGGATGGTCGATGGGCAGGGCGCGCAACACGCCAGCGTCGATTTCCTGCGAGACGGCAAAGGTCGGCAAGAACGTTGCGCCGAGACCGGCCCGCACGAAGTGCTTGAGCACAGAAATCGAGTTGGTCGTGACCGTTGGCACGAGCCGGTGCTTCTCCGACTGCTCGGCCAGTTCCATCAGTTGACGCGTGCCGTAGGCGCCGTGCATGAGCGCGAGCGGCGCATCGTAGAGCGCGTCGAGCGTGAGCGTGCCGAGCTTGTCCGCCTTCGCGATCAGGGGCGAGCCGGGGGCGACGATCGCATGCACCGGTTGCGCCAACTGGGCGCGAGAGACGATCTTGGGCTCGGCGGGCGGGTTGTAGACGAGTCCGATGTCCGCATCGTCTTCCGCCACGAGCCGCATCACTTCGTTCGTCCCTGCGAGATCGAGCGTGAGGGTGATGTCGGGATAGCGCTTGCAGAAGAATTGCAGCGGCGCCCCCATCAGATCGCTGACGAAGCCCTCGCCGACGGCCAGCCGGATATGGCCGCGCCGCAGTCCGCGCACTTCCTGAAGCTTGGCGAGCAAGTCCTCCTGGTGCGCGCGCTGCTCGCGGTAGTACTCCATGAGCAAACGGCCAGCCTGCGTCAGGTGGACCCCGCGCTTGTGACGTTCGATGAGCGGTAGCGCCAATTCGGCCTCCAGCAAGGCGATCTGGCGGCTGACGGCGGACGGGGCGATGTCGAGTCTGTCGGCGGCGGCGCGCACCGTGCCGCACTGGACGGCTTCGAACAGATACGACAGACGGCTTTCGTTGATGGCGGGTGTCATGCCCTAAAGACTAATAATTAGAACAAAAATGTTCAAGCGTTGTCATTGAGCGTCATTTTTTTTCAATCCACACTGCGAAGCATGCGGATCGGCCCCGACGCCGTGCAACGAACCCAGGCGAGGCCCGGTGTCGGCGGTCCGATTCCGCGCCACTCACCCCTCGGAGGCACCCGATGAGCCTGACGATTCCACCGCGCAATTCGCGATTCGGCATCGATCATCCGCTGGTGACGGTCCATGACCATCCGCGGCGGCTGGCGCATTACGAGCGCATGGGATTTGCCCCGTCGCCGGTCTCGTATCACCCGTGGGGCACGGTCACGTCGCTGATGATGTTCGGCGACAACTTCATCGAACTGATCGGCGTGGACGACGCGAGCAAGTTCGGCACGAACGCCGTTGGCGACTTCTGCTTCGGACGCTATCTCGGCAGCTTCCTCGCCCGCGAAGAGGGCGTCTCCCTGGTTGCACTGCACAGTAAGGACGCTCGCGCCGACCATACCCGCCTCACGCAGGCCGGGCTGGAGACGCAGGGCATCATCGATTTTCGCCGCGCGATGCGCAAACCCGATGGCGCGCCCGACGAGGCCGTGGTGGCGCTGGGCCTGTTCATCGACGACGCGCTCGGTGACGCTTCCAATTTCATCTGCCACCAGCATCGCCCCGAGCTGATCTGGGTGCCCGAGTGGCAGAACCACGCGAACGGTGTCACCGGCATCGTCGGTATTACGTACGTGACGCCCGACACGGTGTCGTTGCGCACGCTCGCCACACGCTGGCAGCGCATGTACGGTGCACGCCACGTCGATTTGTACGACGGCGGCGCAGTGGCCGACACGGGGTGCGGGCACTTGCGGGCGATGTCGCCGCAGCGCGCCGAAGCGCGTTATGCCGCCGTGGGCCTGCCGATGGCGCAGGGCTTACGCACGCACGCCGTGGCGATCACGCTGCTCACGCCGGATCTGGCGCACGTCGAGGCGTTGTGGCGGGAGAACGGCGTGCCCTATGGCTATAACGAGCATGGACTGGTAGTGGAGCCCGAATTCGCGGGCAATGTGGTGCTGGAGTTCGTCAATCACTAGCGCCCGCCGCAAAACGCATCAACACATAACGATCCCCTGAATTTACTCACCGACCGGATGTCACGGGCGGTGTCGAGCAACGCGGCGTCGCCCGTGGGGGCGGCGTCATCTTCGCAGTCAAATTGGAGTCAACATGAAAATCATCGGAGTGGTCGGACTGGGCAATATGGGACGCGGCATGGCGCTGTCGTTGCAGCGCGGCGGTTTCACGGTGCTTGGGTTCGATCCGTCGCCGGCCGCCGGTGCCGCGCTGGCGCAGGCCGGTATCGGTCTGCGCGCGTCGGTCGCCGAACTGGCTCGCGAAGCCGACGCCCTCGTGCTGTCGCTGCCGACGTCGCAAGTCGTCGAGGCCGTGGTGAACGGCGCGGACGGCATCGCCGCGAACGGGCGTGAAGGTCTGGTCGTGGTCGACACGTCGACGGCCGATCCGGAAAGCACCCGCGCGCTGGCCGTGACGCTGCGCGAAAAAGGCATTGCCCTGGTCGACGCGCCGGTCTCCGGTGGCCCGAAGGGCGCGCTGAACGGCGCACTCACGATGGTGCTGGGCGGCTCGGCCGAAGACGTCGCCCGCATCGAGCCGGTGCTCGCCGCCATGTCGGCCAAGCGCGTGCACATCGGTGACGTGGGTGCCGGTCACGTGACCAAACTGATCAACAACCTGATGTGCGCCGCCCACCTCGTGGTGGCCGGTGAAGCGATGCGTCTGGCGAAAGCTGCTGGCGTTGCCCCGGAGCAAGTGCTCGAAGGCCTGAACGCTGGGTCGGGCCGCAGTGGCATCACGCAAACCAACTATCCGACGTGGATCCTGAACGACGCCTTCGACTCCGGCTTCACGATGAAGCTCATGCGCAAGGACGTGCGTCTGGCCATGGCGCTGGCCGAGCAGACGGGCACGCTCGCCACGGGCCCGCTGTCGGCGGAAGTCGGACGCCTGTGGGCCGCGAGCGCCGCGACCGTGGGCGACGACGAGGACTTCAACCGCATCGTGCAATTCATCGAGCCGGGCCGCGCCTGAGCGCCGCGCACCTGCATCGATGCTTTACGACGTACCTCTCTGATTTTTTGTTTTGACGACACGATGCGCACCTGAGTGCGCATCGCACGGAGCTTTCTCATGGCAGACCAACAAGCCACCGCTTTGCTCGGCGCATTCGCCAAGTTTTTCCCCAACGCCACCACCATCGGCTCGTTCGTCAATGGCGAACTGGTTGAAGGCTCGGGTGAGTCGAACATCGACATCGTGAACCCGGCCACCGGCCAGACCGTGCTGACCTATCGCGATGCGGGTGCCGCCGTCGTGGCGCAAGCCGCCGATGCCGCGCAAGCTGCACAAAAGACCTGGTGGGCGCTCACGCACGCCGCGCGCGGTCGTGTGATGCAAGCCGTCGGTGCGAAGATTCGCGAAAACGCCGAAGCGCTTGCCCAGCTCGAGTCCATCGGCGCAGGCAAGCCGATCCGCGATTGCCGTGGTGAAGTCGGCAAGGTGGCGGAGATGTTCGAGTACTACGCTGGCTGGACGGACAAGTTCTTCGGCGATGTCATTCCCGTGCCGAGCACCCACCTGAACTACACGCGTCGCGAAGCCATGGGCGTGGTGCTGCAAATCACGCCGTGGAACGCGCCGGTCTTCACGTGCGGCTGGCAACTGGCCCCGGCGATCGCCATGGGCAACGGCGTGTTGCTCAAGCCGTCGGAACTCACGCCGGCCAGCTCGCTGGTCGTTGCCGCCCTTGCCGAGCAGGCCGGTGTGCCGCGCGGTCTCATCAATGTGCTCGCCGGTTTCGGCCATACGACGGGCCAAGCTGCGATTTCGCATCCGGTCGTCAAGAAGGTCGTGTTCGTCGGCTCGCCCGCCACGGGCAGCAAGATCGCCACGGCCGCTGCGCAACGTCTGTTGCCGAGCGTGCTGGAACTGGGCGGCAAGTCGGCCAACATCGTGTTCGACGACGCCGACCTCAAGCGTGCCTGCCTCGGTGCGCAGGCCGCCATCTTCTCGAGCGCGGGTCAGAGCTGTGTGGCCGGTTCGCGTCTGCTGGTGCAGCGCGGCGTGTACGACCAGATGATCGACATGCTCGCGCGTGGCGCGGAAAAGATTCGCGTGGGTGAGCCGATGGACGACACCACCGAAGTCGGTCCGATCTGCAACCGCACGCAGTATCAGCACGTCATGAACATGATCGACGCGGGCGTCGAAGGCGGCGCGCGTCTGGCCGCCGGTTCGCAGCAACGCAGCGACGGCGGCTTCTTCGTGCGCCCGACCGTGCTGGCCGATGCCAATAACGCGATGGGCGTGGCCCGCACCGAAATCTTCGGCCCGGTGGTCGTCGCGATTCCGTTCGACACGGAAGAAGAAGCGCTGGCGATTGCGAACGACAGCGAGTTCGGTCTGGCCGGTGCCGTCTGGACTCAGGACGTGGCCCGCGCGCACCGTGTGGCGTCGCAGGTCAACGCCGGTACGTTCTGGATCAACGGCTACAAGACCATCAACGTCGCCTCGCCGTTCGGCGGCTACGGCCACAGCGGTTATGGTCGTTCCAGCGGTGTGGAAGCGCTGTATGAGTACACGCAGACGAAGAGCGTCTGGGTTGAGACGGCCGCCAATCCGGCCACGCCGTTCGGCTACGTCTGAGCGTGACACGCCGGGTGGCCGGGGGCGAAAGCCCGCAGTCGCCCGGTGGGAATTGCTGTCATCGTGCGTTCAGTTGTCGGGAACGCGTGGCGATAGGGCAATAAATGGGTAGTGAGTTTGCCGGGCACCGGTCGTGAGACGTTGTGCGGCACGCGAGCGTTTCAGCCTGCGGGACAGGGGGCCGAAACGGTGTTTTTGACCGCGTATAATGCCGCCCTCGGGTGGTTCGGCGCGGGGGATTGATTACGCTGTTGCTGTCACTAGGGTCTGTTCACATTAATACGGGCTCGTGTTGCCCGGCCAAAGGGGCGAGCGCAAGGAATGAGCCGAAGCGAATATCGGGAATATTCGCGAGGATCATGACGCCGCGATCGCCCCTTTGGGTGGAAAACCCGAAGGGAACGTGCCCTACCGGCCGTCTGGCGGCGTTGCCCGCAGCTTGCTTGGGGCGACCAAGCAAGCTGCGAGCGCCTTGCCAGCCAGCCGGTAGAACACGTTCACGAGCCCGTATTAATGTGAACAGACCCTAAGGTATGCCAACATGGCGGGCGTTCAGCCGCCATGCCCCAAGAGTTCGCCGGTGTATCCCGTCAGGATCGGATCGACGGAGTGGACCGGACGGACGGCGTGCCGAACTTCCTTAACTACCGAAATGGTGGCCGACCCGCCGAATAGCTCGACGGCGCACGGCATCGGACCGGCTCAATAGCAAGTGCAGTGGAGACCCAGATGGCAGTCATGGAACAAAAAGCGGCCAAGCCGCAGGGAGGCGCCTTCAGCGATGGCGTGCGCCTGTATGTTTGGGCAATCGTGATCCTGGTGGTCGCGGAGCTGATCGGTGCGATCAGCATCAATGCCGGTCACGGCAAGATCGTGTTGTTGCCGATGGTCTGGGCCTTGTTGCTCGGCGCGGCATTGGGCCTGTCGCAGGCGCGCTTGCCGCGTTTCGCACAGATCGACTTGTCGATGCAGCACAAGGCAGCCGCCATTCTGCAACCGGCGCTGCTGCTGTTCGTGGCAAAGCTCGGCCTGCTCGTGGGCGGCTCGCTGCCCAAGCTCGTGGCCGCCGGCTGGGCGCTGGTGTTCCAGGAGTTCGGCCACTTCGTCGGCACGATCATTCTGGGCCTGCCGGTCGCACTGATGCTTGGCATCAAGCGCGAAGCCATTGGCGCGACCTTCTCGGTCGGCCGTGAGCCGAGCCTCGCGATCATCGGCGAAAAGTACGGTTTCGATTCGCCGGAAGGCCGTGGCGTGCTCGCCGAGTACCTGACGGGCACCATCTTCGGTGCGGTGTTCATCTCGCTGTTCGCGGGCTTTGTCGCCAGCCTGAACCTGTTCCATCCGCACTCGCTCGCCATGGGCGCCGGTGTGGGCTCGGGTTCGATGATGGCCGCTGCTGCGGGTGCGATTGCCGCACAGCAGACGCCGGAAGTCGCCAAGGAAGTCGCCACGTTCGCCGCTGCGTCGAACCTGATCACGACGACCATCGGCACGTACTTCACGCTGTTCATCTCGCTGCCGCTCGCCGTGTGGGGCTACCGCGTGATGGAGCCGGTGCTGGGCCGCATGAGCAAGCGTGGCCGTGCCAACGCCGAAGCCGCTGCCGTGGCCGACGCCGAAGCCGCCAAGGAACTCAAGGAAGCCAGCAAGGCGCACACCGTCGAGATGAACTTCGGCGCACGTCTGTTCGCATGGTTCTTCTCGGGCGCCCTTGCGCTGGTCGGCAACAGCATGGCCTTCAAGACGCCGTTCCTCGACGGCGTGCCGGGCATGCTGATCATCATCGGTGCCGTGCTTGTGGGTGAAGCGCTGTACTTCGTCACGCGCCGCAAGGTGCCGGCCGTGTGCTGGGTGTCGCTGATCGCGATGTTCCTGACGTCGCCGGCCTTCCCGTTCGCGCCAGTCGTCGAGCAGTTCACGGGCAAGATCAACTTCCTGTCGCTGGTCACGCCGATGCTGACTTACGCCGGTCTGTCGGTTGCCAAGGACGTGCCCGCCTTCCGTCGTCTGGGCTGGCGCATCGTGGTTGTGTCGTTCCTCGCGAACGCCGGTACGTTCCTTGGTGCCGCGATCATCGCCGAATTCTTCCACGTGTAATGCCTGATGGCGAACGCGCGACGGTGACAGGTCGCGCTTTCGCAGGCAGTCGGAAGACGCAATAGCTGGAATGCTGGAAAGCGAAGGGCCGGGTCCTGCGGTATGCAGGCCCGGCCCTTCGTGTTTTAAGGCGGAGGAAAATCATGGCTTCGTCGTAGCGGCGTCAGCCTGCGCCCGGTCGTGATAGTAGCGACGGAAGAAGCTGCGGATTTCCGCGGCCGAGAGCTTGCCGTCGCGATTGACGTCGATCTCGTCGAAATGCTGGTACAGGAACGGCTCCGAGGCGGCGGCTTCGTCGCGGCTCAGATAACCGTCGCCATCCTTGTCGGCCGCCTTGAAATAGCGCTCGAACGTGGCGCGACGTGCCTGCAACTGGCTGCGCTGATACGCGGCCCATTCGTTGCGGTCGATCTTGCCGTCGTGATTGGTATCGATGGCGTCGAACGAACGCTGCAGGTACAGGCCGAGTGCGGCGTTCTGATCGGCGGCGTCGCCGTAGTCCGGGCCTGCCGTGGGCGGCGGCGGCGGATTCGGCGTGGTCGGCACGACACCGTTGACGGGCGGCATGCCCGACTGTGCGAAGCTCGGCATCGCGGCCAGCGACAGGGCGGCCACGCCCGCACAAACGGTCACGACAGCGAGGGTCCGGCGGCCGAGGCGTCGTGTCTTGAGCGTGCTAAGCGTACGCTGGCGAAGGGTGTCCTGGGAGTTCATAGCTCGCTTCTCCTTATTGCATCGTCAGTTGAGCGGGGGCCGTGCATCGCCCCTTAATGACAGCAGTCGGCTGCCGTCGGTCTTCGGCATGGATCAGCGACGACGGCGATCGTCCGTGATGACATTACCGATCACGCCGCCGACGACGGCGCCGCCCACGGTCGTGCCGAGGTCACCGCCGGAGATGAGGGCGCCGCCCAGTGCGCCGACGCCAGCGCCGACTGCGGTATTACGCGATTCGCGCGGGGTCATCCCGCCGCAACCGGCCAGCGTACCAATGAGCGCAGCGCCCACGAGGATCGGGGCGACCGAGCGCGAAAGACGTGAGATTTGCGAGATCCGTCGTTGTGTGGTTTTCATGACGCATGACTCCTTCGGGTGGGGCGCCAGGCCCCGGGATATCCTCAGGCAGTTCGCGGTCCGTCGGCTTCGACTCGCTGCCGGATGGCGCACCGCCTGCTGTTCGTAAATTCGTTGATTCGACGTTGATGGCTGACGTTCAGTGGGCTGTGGCCGAGCCGTTCTCCGGCGCGGCCACGCCGTCGGCCGGGTTCGATTCCCGATAAGCCGGCGGAGGCGGGGGCGGCGGATACGGTCGTCCCTGTGCATCTGTCGGATACGGGCGGCCATAAGCGTCCGTCGGCGGATAAGGGCGACCGTAGGCGTCGGTGTTCGGGACCGGTGCCGCGGGGGCTGCATACGGGCTGCACGCAGAACCCGGCGCATACGGCGGTGGCCCGCAGTTCGGATCCGCCGATCGATATGACGGATTCGTACTTTCGATACCTCGATACGGCAGTCGCGGCTGAGGCGGCGCTTCATACGCGCAACCTGCCAACGTCAACATTACCGACGCGAGTCCGACTGCTGAGGACACCTTGGCAATGCGCGACTTCATGTCACACGCCACCTCTGTATTGGCAACACCTTCACGGTTCATTCTCATCATGACCTCCGTTCGAGCGCGGTGTTTGTCCCGCCCTTCGCCATCATGGATTGCGTGAATCGAAACGATCCACCCAGGTTGGACGCAGATTGCGGGATTTGGATCGCTGCATCTTGTAAATCTTTGTAATTGCTTCGCGATGCACCGTTTCACGCGGCTTTGAGGGCATATTGCGCTGCACACAACACATCTCATATTTCATGCAGTCCGAAGTAATGTAGGAGTGCGCTGACGGTGTATGCCTACGGATCGAACAAAATGTGCTTAAGCCGAAGGCGTGAGCGTCGGATACGTGAAGTGCGTACTCATATGGGTATCTGCCGATTTCGGAGCGCGATTTTCGTATTCATTTTGTATTCGCGTTCATATACGAAACTTCCGGTGCGTCGATGCGCTTCCCATGCGAGAAATGCATGACATCGAAATTGTTCAATTTTGAAATATCGGATGGGCGACGTCGGCGGCAAAGCGGTTTTCCGGCGGCATGCGGCCAACTTGCGATAACCCCACGCATTACGCGATGTCTGTCATCGTAATTCGCGTCGTGTGCGTGGAAATACCGGGAAAGTCCGGGGGAGTGTTTGCGCTTAGTTTTCGCCGCAAGCTGCGTTTGCGCTGGCATACTGTGCGCGCTGACATTGTGTATCGATGTCAGCGGACGTTGAGAATTAACGATCGAGGTGCCCCGCCTAACGGTGCAGGCTCACATATGCCACAAGTCAAGAAAGAAGACATTCGTCTCGCCATTCTCGAAGCCTCGCATGCCCTGTTTCTCGAAAAAGGGTATGTGGACACCACAATGGTGCAGATCGCCAAGCGTGCAGGAATTTCGCACGCGAACATTTACAGCTACTTCACTGCGAAGCTGCAAGTCTTCTTCTGCGTCTACGACAAATGGTTCAAGGCGCGTATCACGACGCTTGAATCGGAAGTCATGTCGGCACACGGCGCGCATGCCCGCATGCGCACGCTGCTCGCTGGCCTGCTAGTCGACACGCCGAGGCTCGACAACGGCTTCTCGCACAATCTGGTGCAGGCGCTCTCCACGGTGACGCCGGGCGATCCCTACGATCCGTCGTTGCTTCAGTGGTTCAGGGAGCGCTTGTCGGCGATGCTGGCGGCCTGTGCGCCGAGTCTGGCGCGTGATGGTGTGCGACGCGCACGTCTTATCGACATGCTCGTGCTGACCTTCGACGGGTGCCTCGTGAACCTCCATGTCAACCCGGCCTCGCTGCCGGACGTGGCCATGCTCGAGGAGTACGTTGCTGCCTTCCTGTCGACGGAGCCCGCTGAGTCGGCGCCTGCGCCGCAGGGGGCAGATTCGGTGACGGCGTCCGGAACGACTGCGACAGCCTGAACAGGACGCCGATGCGATCACTTCCCTGGACAGCCCTTAATCTCGGACGAAAGCTCAAGTTTCACCAGCTTCAGGTCTTCGACCGCGTGCTCGAAACGGGTTCGCTCGTGCGCGCCGCTAACGAAACCGGACTTACGCAGCCTGCGGTGAGCAAGATCGTGCATGAGCTGGAAGCCTGTTTCGAAGGCCCGCTTTTTGTGCGCAGCAATCGCGGCATGCAACCGACCGAACTCGGCGAGCTGCTGGGCCATCGCGTGAAATCGCTGATGGCCGAATTGCGCTACCTGACGGACGAAGTGAACGCGTTCAGTGCGGGCACGAGCGGGCATGTGATTGTCGGCACGCTCATTTCGGCCGCCGCCGACTTGTTGCCGCGCACGATCGCCATGCTCAAAGAGCGTACGCCGGGCGTGCTGGTGACGGTGCGTGAAGCGACGACTGCACAGCTCTTTCCGGCGCTGGCCAGCGGCGATCTGGATATCGTGGTGGGACGCTTGCCCGAGCGCTCGCTGCCGGTGGCCAACGCCTTCGCACTGACTCACGAAATTCTCTTTAACGAATCGCTTAGCGTGATCGGCGGCAAGCGTCACTGGACGCATCTGCCGGACCGTGTGCCGCTCGCTGAACTGCGCGAAGGCGCGTGGATTCTGCCGGTACCCGAGTCGCCCTCGCGTCTGGCGGCGGAGCGTCTGTTTCACGATGCCGGGCTCGCGTTGCCGGAAGACGTGGTGGAGTCGCTCTCAGTGCTCACCAACATCGGCCTGATGCTGGAGACGCCTCGCGTCGCGCTCATGCCGCGTGCGGCGGCCACACCGTTCGTGGAGTCGGGCTTGCTGCGCGTGCTTGCCGACACGATGTCGGGCAGCTTCGGCGACGTCGGCTATTCGCTACGCGCGGACAAGTCGCCCAGTCCGGCCTGTGCGCGCTTCGTCGCCTGCTTGCGCGAGGCATGCGGACTTAAGCCGTAGCGGTCGTGGAACACAGAAAAAGGGCGTGCCGAGGAATCGGTACGCCCTTTTTTCATCCCGCGACGCAAGGACTTACAGGCGCGCGAGCGAAGACACCAGCCCCGGGTTCTGTTGGACCAGCCGTATCAGGCAGGCGGCCTGGGCGTTCGGGCGCGCACGCCCTTGCTCCCAGTTCTCCAGCGTTCGGGGATTGGTCCGGAGATAGTGGGCGAAGACGTTACGGGACATGCCCAGATGTTTGCGCAGGGCAAGCAACTCGTCGGGGAAGACTTCCAGCTTGGGAAGCGGTGTACGCGGCAGCTCCTTGATGTTGAGCGGGAGGTCCGCAGGGAGCCCGTTCTTGACGTGAGCAGGCTCGGCGGGCGGCGGCGCACCGGTGTCCTGCGTGAGCAGCCAGCGGAAGGGATTCGAAGGCGTATTGGTGTAAGCCATAGTCCTGACCGGTGTCGTTAGTTGTGGATCGGGTGCGCTTGCAAAGGCAATCAAGCGGAGCCGATTGCACCACATCCATTTGCTGGGTGCTTTCACAAAACACTCCCGATTTTCGCGTCTGACACCTATCGAGTACTACGCACCTCGTGGAGACGAGGTGCCGTAGAGTGTACGCAGACAGGGGATGCGCGTGGCTTGGCTTGCGCCTCAGACCCCGAGGTAGGCCTGCAATTCCGGCAACGACTGACGCAGCTTCGACGAGTCGCCTTGCCACGCCACACGGCCTTTATCGACGATGTAGTGCTGGTCGCCGAGTTCGAGCATCGGTGCCAGATTTTTGTCGATGCAGAGGATCGACAGGCCGCTGCCTTTGAGTTGCTTCAGACATTGCCAGATTTCACCGCGAATGAGCGGAGCGAGGCCTTCCGTCGCTTCGTCCAGAATGAGTAATTTCGGATTCGTCATCAACGCACGGCCGATGGCGAGCATCTGTTGTTCGCCGCCGGACAGATTGCTGCCGAGGTTTTTCTCCCGCTCGCGCAGACGCGGAAACAGGCCGTAAATACGCTCGAGCGTCCACGGCGACGCCGCGCCATGCCGGTTGCCAGCGGTCGCCACGAGGTTTTCGCGCACGGTGAGCGTGGGAAATATCTGACGGCCTTCGGGGACCAGTCCCATGCCCGCCCGCGCAATGCGGTGCGACGGACTGGCGTGTACCGGTTGCCCGTCGAACACGATCTCGCCGCGTGCGGGGCGCATCAGCCCCGTCATCGACCTGACGGTGGTCGTCTTGCCCATGCCATTACGCCCGAGCAGGGTGACGAAAGCGCCGCGCTCGATGTTCAGTTGCATGCCGAACAGCGCCTGACTCGCGCCGTAGTACGATTCGACGCCGGATAAAGACAACAAGGTGCTCATGCTGTCGCTCCCAGCATTTCGTTGCGGGTTTCGTCCCCGAGATAGGCTTCGCGTACACCCGCGTCGCGGCGGATGGTGTCGGCGTCGCCGCAGGCGATAGCACGTCCGTAGACGAGTACCGTGATGCGGTCGGCCAGCGCAAACACGGCATCCATGTCGTGTTCCACCAGCACGATGCCGTAGTCGCCCTTGAGGTCGGCAAGCAGGTGCGTCATCTGTTCGGACTCGGCCTGAGACATACCGGCCATCGGTTCGTCGAGCAGCAGCAGTTTCGGTCGGCCAGCCAGCGCCATCGCCAGTTCGAGCTGACGGTGTTCGCCGTGCGCAAGCGCGCTGGCGGGGACGTTCATGCGGGCGGCCAGCCCGGTGCGCGCCAGTATTTCGCGCGCGGGTTCGACCAGCGCCGCTTCGCGGATCGCGGGACGCCAGAAGCCGAAGCTATGCCCCTGCATCGCCTGCACGGCGACGAGCACGTTCTCCAGCGCCGTGAATTCCCGGAAAACCGAGGTGATCTGATACGAGCGCGCCAGCCCGGCACGCGCACGTTGCTCGATGGGCACCGAGGTGATGTCGTGCCCGTCGAAATGAATGCTGCCTTCGTCGGAGCGCAGCTCGCCCGCCAGTTGGCCGATGAGCGTGCTCTTGCCCGCGCCGTTCGGTCCGATGATGGCGTGCAGCTCGCCCGGTGCGACGTCGAGACAGAAGTGATCGGTGGCGGTCAGTCCACCATAGCGTTTGACCAGTTGGTCGACATGAAGGAGGCTCATGCTTTGCCCTCCACGGTGCGCGTGCGACGCGACAGACGCACTTGCAGGTCGCCCAGCAGTCCGTACAGACCGCGACGCGAGACCAGCACCGCCACGACGATGAGCGGCCCGAAGATGATCATCCAGTGCTCTGTCATGCCCTTGAGCCATTCCTCGATGAGCAGCATCGCAGCGCTGCCCAGCACCGGCCCGAAGAACGAGCCGAGGCCACCCAGCACGACCATCACGATCAGTTCGCCCGAAGCGGTCCACGCCATATAGGCGGGCGAGACGAAGTGCGTGAGATTGGCGTACAACATGCCCGACACGCCGCAAACCATCGCGCTGATGACGTAGGCCACGAGCTTGTAACGCAGCGTCGGGTAGCCGAGGGCGCGCATGCGGCGGTCGTTCTGACGCGCGCCGCGAATCACCATGCCGAAGCGCGCTTCGACCAGACGGCGGCCCGCCCACACGCACAGGCACAGCACGGCGAACGCGACGTAGTACAGCACCGCCGGGTCGTCGAGCGTCACACTCCCGAAGCGGCTGCCCGCGTTGACGGGCAAGCCGTCGTCGCCGCCGTACTGCTTCAGGCTCACGGCGAGGAAGTAGAACATCTGCGCGAACGCCAGCGTGATCATGATGAACGCGATGCCGGTCGTGCGCAGCGACAGCAGGCCCGTGAGCGCGCCGACGAGCGCGCACAGCACCAGCGTCACGCCCAGATGCAGGAAGCCGTTATCGATGCCGTGGAAGCTCATGATGCCCACGACGTAAGCGCCGAGGCCCAGATACAGGGCATGCCCGAAGCTGACCATGCCGCCGTAGCCGAGAATCAGATCGAGCGAGACGGCGGCGATGGCGAACACCACGATGCGGCCGAAGAGGGTGAGGAAGAACGGTTGCTGAGCAAACGTCGCGTAAATGGGCACCAGCGCCAGCAGGACTAGCAGCAGTATCGGCACGGCGGTGCGTAGGTTGAGTTTCATTTCCATCGTTTCCATCGTCAGCCGTGTTTCACCGGGAAGAGACCTTGCGGACGCACCGCGAGGACCGCCGCCATCACCAGATAGATCAGCATCGACGCCAGCGCGGGACCGGCGGTGTCAGCCGTGCTGCGCTCCATCATGCTGCGCAGTATCGAGGGCAGGGCAGTACGGCCCAGCGTGTCGACCACACCGACGATGAGTGCTGCGAGGAACGCCCCGCGCACCGAGCCGATGCCGCCGATCACGATCACGACCATCGTCAGAATCAGGATCGGCTCGCCCATGCCCGGCTGCACCGACAGAATCGGCCCGGCCATAAGACCGGCAATCCCGGCGAGAATCGCGCCCAGCCCGAACAGCAGCGAATTGAGCAGCACGATGTTCACGCCGAGCGCACCGACCATCTGCCGGTGCGTCGAGCCTGCACGGATCAGCATGCCGATACGGGTGCGGTGAATCAGCAGGTAGCAGCCGAGCGCGACCACGAGTCCCACCACGATGATCAGGAAGCGATAAGCCGGATAGTCGAGACCGAAGAGGTTGACCGTCCCGGACAGCCATTCGGGCACTTCCATGTAATACGGCGACGGGCCCCAGATCATGCGCGCCAGTTCATTGAAGAACAGGATCAGACCGAAGGTCGCGAGTACCTGGTCGAGGTGATCGCGGTCATAGAGCGTCTTGAGCGCGACGAACTCGACGATCAGGCCGATCAGCAGCATTGCCGGAATGATCGCAATGGCGGCCAGCGCGAACGATCCGGTGTAGTTGTAGACGGTGGCGGCGATAAACGCCCCCATCATGTACAGCGAGCCGTGCGCGAGGTTCACGAAGTTCATGATCCCGAACACCAGCGTGAGTCCGGCGGCCATCAGGAACAGCAGCACCCCGAGTTGCAGTCCGTTCAGGCACTGCATGATGAAAAGCGTGAGGCTCATGTCGCCTCCCGGGGCAGGCCCATCTGACGGAAGATGGCTTGCGTGAGCGGGCTTTGCACGTCGTTCAGCGTGAGCACGATGTCGAAGTGGTTCGTGCCCGGCATCGGGACGTACTCGCCCGTGTAACCCTTCTCGCGCCACGCGGCGAGATAGTCGTCGGTCTGGCGCTTGAACTCGGGCGTCTCGGTCTCGCCGTAAGACACGACGAGCGGGCAGCCGCGCACGGGCAGGCGCAAGCACGGGCTGTTGCGTTGTGCGTCGTTTGCCGAGAGCTTCATCCATTCGTTGATGTGCGTGAACGGAATCGGCGTGAGGTCGAACAGACCGGACAGCGGCGCGGCGCCCGCGACGACATCTTCAGGTACACCGTATTCGGCATGCCAGCCCTGCGCGAGCAGCATGCCGACGAGATGACCGCCTGCCGAACTGCCACAGATGTGAATGCGGCGTGCGTCGCCGTGATGCTCGCCGATGTGACGATGGACCCACGCGAGTGCGCGACGCGTCTGGTCGACGATGGTGTCGAGCGACGCGCCCGGCGCGAGTGAGTAGTTGATAGTGACGACCGTGGCACCCGCTTGCGTGAACGCCGGAGCCATGTTGCTCGAATCGCTCTTGTTCAGCGCGCGCCAGTAGCCGCCGTGAACGAAGAAGAACACCGGCGCGCCGGGCTGCGGCGCGGGGAAGATGTCGAGCGTTTCGTCGGGGTGGTCCCCGTAGGCGACATCGAGCACGCACGGCACGGTGGCGCGGGCGTGCGCGCTCTGCTCGGCGTATTGCGTGAGGATGTCGAGAATGTTGGGGGTGGTGGCGCGAGCGTTGTACTGAACGTCCAGCTCGGCTTCGTCGAAATTGCGGTAGCGCTTCATAAACCCTCGATAGTGCTCAAAGACCGCGGGGGCTGGGCGCCCCCGCTTTACTGCATTGCACAACGTTGAGCGGCTTACGAGCGGATCTTGCACATCGACGCGAGGTTGGCGCGCGTCTTGATATCGATCTTGCCCTTGTTCGCGAAGGCGGCACCGCTGGCGTCCTTCACTACATCCACGCGATAGAACGGCGCGATGGGAAACTGGTTGCTGGCGAACTTGAACGATCCGCGCACGGACTGGAAGTCGGCGGACTTGAGCGCGGCGCGCAGCGCCTCGCGGTCGGTCACGCTGCCTTTCGTCTTGGTGAGTGCGGAGTCGATCAGGTTCGCGGCGTCGTACGACTGCGCGGCGTACATCGACGGCACGCGGTTGTACTTCTTCTGGAAGGCCGCAACGAATTGCTTGTTCTGCGCGTTGTCGAGGTCGGGCGAGTAGGGGGCGCTGGTAATGCTGCCTACGGCCTGTTCCTTCAGTGCGGGCAGGGTCGAACCGTCGATGGTCGACACGGAGATCAGCGGAATCTTGCCGAGCAGACCGGCCTGGCGGTACTGCTTGACGAAGTTCACGCCCATGCCGCCCGGGTAGAACACGTAGACGGCGTCCGGCTTGGCGGCGGCGAGTTGGGCGATTTCAGCCGAATAGTCGGGCTGGTTGACCTGCGTGTACACCTCGTCGACGATCTGGCCCTTGTAGTCGCGCTTGAAGCCGTTCACGGCGTCGCGTCCGGCCTGATAGTTCGGGGCCATCACGTACATCTTCTTGTAGCCGAGATCGGTCGAGAGCTGACCGCCGGCTTCATGCAGTTCGTCGTTGTCCCACGAGGTCGAGAAGAAGTTCGGCGAGCATTGCTCGCCCGCAATCGGCGTCGGGCCGGCATTCGAGCCGACCATGACCACGCCTGCGTTCGTCACGTTCTTGTGGATGGCCATCATGACGTTCGAGAACGTCACGCCGGTAATGAGCGAGACCTTGTCGCGCTCCACCAGTTTGGTCGCGGCCTGCACGCCGACGTCCGGCTTGAGCTGGTCGTCTTCCTTGATCACCTGCACCGGCACACCGCCGAGCTTGCCGCCCTTTTGCTCGACGGCGAGCATGAAGGCGTCGTACTGGTCCTGCCCGAGCGCGCCGCCCGGGCCGGAGAGCGTGCCGATGAAGCCGATCTTCACCTGAGCATGGGCACCGCCCGATGCGAACATCGCAGCAGCGGCTGCGATGGCACCCAGCACGGCGATGGCTTTGCGTTGCGTGGTCTTCGTTCCCGTCATCATGGTCTCCAAACGATGAATTCAAGCACTGTCAGCTGCGGACTCGCGCCGGGATACTTGACCGCTTCTTCACGTCGGTCATGGCAGGCCAGGCGCGTCAGACTAATTCAAAACTTCCAGAATTGTTTAAGCATCAAATATTTCTATGCCCAGCCTAAACGACGCCTTTTGCGTAGGCAAGCATTTTCAAAAACACCTCGGGAAAGCACCAGTTACAGCCCGAAGAACTCCAGTGCGTTCCCGGCCAGAATGCGGTGCCGCGCGTTGTCGTCGAGGCCCGGCTGATCGGCCACCAGACGCCCGATGTCCTGCTCGCCGAGCGGGAACGGGTGGTCGGAGCCGAGCATGATGCGCTCCACGCCCATCGTGTCCACGAGCAGACGCAGGGCGCGCGGATCGAACACGGCGCTATCCACGTAGAAGCGGTCCAGATAGTGCGACGGCGGGTGCGGGCTGTCGGCGCGCACGATGTCGCGGCAATGCCAGGCGTTCTCGGCGCGGCCGAGCAGGTAAGGGAAGGCGCCGCCGCCGTGCGCGAAGCACAGCTTGAGCGAGCGCGGCAGGCGCTCGAACGCACCGGAGAGGATCAGCGATAGGATGGACAGTTGCGTCTCGGCGGGCATGGCCACGAGCCACGGCATCATCCACTTCTTCATACGGCCGTCGGTCATCATGTCCCACGGATGCACCAGCACGGGGATGTGCTCGTCGCCGCAGTGCCGCAAAAACGCCACGAGCTGTTCGTCGTCCAGATCTTTTTCACCGAGGTGGTTACCGATTTGTACGCCGACGTGGCCGGTGGCCTTGGCGCGCGAGGCTTCGGCGCAGGCCAGGTCGAGGTCTTGCAACGGCACCTGCGCCATTGCCTTCAGACGGTTCGGGGCGTAGGCGCAGTGCTCGAGCGCGAGGTCGTTCATGCGCTGGACCCAGTCCATGACGGCGCGCCCGTCGTAGCGATAGCCGAACATGATCGGCGTGGCGCATACGACTTGCAGGTCGACGCCGTGGCGGTTGAGTTCTTCGATGCGCAGCGACGGATCCCACAGGGCGCGGTAGACCGGACGGAAGGCGCGATTGTCCAGCATGATGTTGCCGGTCTCGCCGCCCTCGTCGATCCGCAGCCACGGGGCGGTGGCGGCGTCGAGGCGGGCCGCTTCTTCCTGCGTGATGCGCGGGAAGAAGTGGGCGTGCATGTCGATTTTCTTCATGACGTGACGTGTGAGTGTCTGTGTGCCTGAGTGACGCGGCCGATCAGGCCGACGTCGCAGTAGTCTTGGGTTGTGCTGCGCGGCCCGGATGGATCTCGCCGCAGCCGGGGCAGCGACGCAGCGATTCGTTACCGTAGAACGCCTCGAAGAGCGGCGGCAGATCGGTCACGATGCTCTTGAGTTGGACTTCCACGCGGTGCACCAGCGTGCCGCAGCTCAGGCAGTACCACTCGAAGCCGTCGAGCAGACCGGCCGGGCGCTGGCGCTCGATCACGAGGCACAGACTGCCTTCCTCGGGACGCTGCGGCGAGTGGCGCACATGCGGCGGCAACAGGAAGATGTCGCCTTCCTTGAGATCGATGCGCTCGGGCTTGCCGTCGATCCAGAGATTGACCCAGGCATTGCCCTTGAACTGATAAAAGAACTCTTCGAGCGGATCGTCGTGATAGTCGGTGCGATGATTCGGACCGCCGACGACCGTCACGATGAAATCGCTGTCCTGCCAGACCTGCTGATTGCCGACCGGCGGCTTGAGCAGGTGCGCGTGATCGTCGATCCAGCGCTGGAAATTGAACGGCTTGCCATACGTCAACATGCTTGTCTCCCGGGTCATGTCGCGCGATGTTATGTGTGTCAGTCTGCGTGAGCGAAGGCTCAGCGTGCGCGCGGCGCATAGGCCACGCACTTGATTTCGATGAGCAGCAGCGGATGCGGCAGCTGATGCACGGCGACCGTCGTTCGGGTCGGGCCGTTCTCGTCGAAGTATTCGCCGTACACCTCGTTGTAGCCGCCGAAGTCGTTCATGTTCACGAGGAACGAGCCGACTTCGACGACGTCCGCCAGTGTCGCGCCCTCGCTCGCGAGAATGTCGCGAATGTTCTCGATGACGGCGCGCGTCTGCTCGCGAATGTCGAGCTGCGTGACGCCCAGCGCATCGACCTGCGCGCCGGCATACGAGTTATCGGGGCGTCGCGAGCTGGTGCCCGAGACGAACAGGAAGTCGCCTGCGCGTTTGATGTGCGGGAACTTGCCGCGCGGCTTGGCTTTGCCTTCGACCACGCGGGCCTGGGTGTCTTGCGATGCGCTCATGGATTCGAGTCTCCGTTGTGTTCTTGTCATGGGACGGCGCGCGGGTGCGGCAGCCTCGACCCCCATCGAGATTGCCGCACCGTCGCCTCCCTACATGGCTCTGACGTGCCGCGTTGTTTATAGCTTGATGCAGATGTTCGTGATTTCGGAATAAAAATCGAGCGAGTGACGTCCGCCTTCGCGACCGAGGCCCGAGAGCTTCACGCCGCCGAACGGCGTGCGCAGGTCGCGCAGGAACCACGTGTTCACCCACACGAGGCCCGTCTGGAACTGACGCGCCACCCGGTGCGCGCGTGACAGGTTCGTCGTCCACACGCACCCGGCCAGGCCGTAGTCGCTGTCGTTCACGCGGCGGATGACTTCGTCTTCGTTATCGAACGGGGCGACGTGGCACACCGGGCCGAAAATTTCTTCGCGTACGCAGCGGGCCGTGTCGGGGAGTCCCGTCCAGACCGTGGGTTGGACGAAAGCACCTTCGTCGCGGGCGTCGCCAAAGGTCGGGACACCGCCGCCGGTGACCACCGTCGCACCTTCTTCGACCGCAAGTTGATAGTACGAGAGCACTTTCTCGCGATGCTTGCGGGAAACGAGCGGGCCCATCTGAACGCCTTCTGCGTCCGGTGCGTCGATGCGCAGCGCGGCGGCACGCTCGGCGAGGGCGGCGACGAAGCGATCGAAGATCGGGCGCTCGACGTAGACGCGCTCCGAGCACAGGCAGACCTGGCCTGCGTTGGTGAACGACGAACGCACCACACCGTCGACCGCTTTGTCGAAGTCGGCGTCGGCGAACACCACGGCAGCGTTCTTGCCACCCAGTTCGAACGAGATTTCCTTCACGCCGTCGGCCACGGCTTTCATGATCGCGCTGCCGGTGCGTGACTCGCCGGTGAAGGTGATGGCGGAGACGTCCGGATGCTTGGTCAGAAACTCACCGGCTGAGTTGGGACCGAAGCCGTGCACGAGGTTGAAGACACCGGGCGGCACGCCAGCGGCGTCCATAACTTCGGCAAGCAGCGTGGCGGACGAAGGCGTTTCTTCCGAGGGTTTCGCAACGACGCAGTTGCCCATGGCCAGCGCCGGGGCGACCTTCCACGTGAAGAGCAGCAGCGGCAGGTTCCACGGCGAGATGATGCCGATCACGCCGAGCGGCTTGCGCGTCACGTAGTTCATGACGTCGCCGCCGTCGGCTGCGCGCATCTCATAGACTTCGCTACCTGCGGTCTTGATGAGGTCCGCAAACATACGGAAGTTGGCGATGCCACGCGCGATGTCGAGCGTGCGGGCCTGTTCCTCGGGGCGGCCGGTGTCGGCGACTTCGGCCGCGACGAACTCGTCGAAACGTGCCTGAATGCCGTCGGCGATACGGTGCAGCACGGCGGCGCGCTCGGCGGGCGTGGTCTTGCCCCACGGGCCGTCGTGCAGGGCGCGACGGGCGGCGCTCACGGCGCGGTCGACGGTGGCGGCATCGGCTTCGCACACTTTCGCGACGAGGTGGCCGTCCACCGGGCTGACGTTATCGAACTGGCGATCGGTGGCGACGAACGCACCATCCACGTAATGCCGCAGCAGCGGCGCATTCGCAAGGCTCACGAGGTCTCCTGGAGCGGATTGTTTTGCGGGGCGGCAGGTCGCCGGTGACGCCGTGCAACGTAGCGCCACGGCACAACCGCCGGATGCTCACAAGTCTAGGCAACCGTCGATATAAAAAATAATGAAATCTATCGTGGTGTCTATTCCTTAATGGAATAGATGAGGGGGAGGCGCTGGTGGGACTTCCGGGACGTCTCCCCTGCATTCGTTAGGATGCCGCCCGAACGGCACCAAAGTCGTGTCGAAAGCCGAAGATCTGCGGAGGTCTCATAAAGTGATGCGCCGCATAGAGGCCAGGATGGAATCTCCTACCACCTGAAGGAGATTCGTCATGATGGAAGTTACCCAGCAGTCAACTGTGCCTGTCGATGTCGCCTCGCAGCAGGAGCCGCCGCAGGCGCGGGGGCAAGAACATATCAGCACAGACTTCGCCGGTGCTGCGCACCTCGCGAATCAGAGTTCGGCAAATGTAACGACAGAAGGCCTTAGTGCTTGTCGGGACTATATGGACACGCCGCCGTATTCCCACTATGCCCTGGCGAGTGCTCAAACAAGAACCGATACGGGTGGGAGCAACGCGTACCTCGGCGGCAAGTTCGTATTCGGCGAGGGTGGGGAAACGGTTTTCATACCGTCACCGGACACCTGCACTGGAACCCCATACGGTGCGAGCGGGCTCGGGTTTGCCCGCGATGTACACCGTTCGATCGCTCCGACATATGAGGGACCAGACGACCATTGGGAGGATGGCGCGCCACGCAATATCGATATGCTGGGACGGCGTGGAAAGTGGCCAGCACCGCCGCCATGGGGATTGCTTTCGGATGGCCAGCGAGCCTATCGGATAGGCAGTGGTGGGTTTGGCGGTAACGCACCGCTCGAGGGTGAGCGCAACAACGGCGGGGGGATGGGCGATCTTTTTGACATGACGGATGTGCAAGGATATTCGGCGGGCCTGCAAACCCATCGGATTGCAGGCGCGGGGCCTTCGGGTGTTTGGCCCGACGATCGCCTGTGGGACGGAGATTTTTCTCAAGTAAGGCACGGAAGATTGTCTTCGACGGGTGAGCAGCCACCCCGGGTGCACGCCACGTTCAATGTCGCCGCAAACGTGCCAGTGAGCGTTCAATTTACGACCCCGGAAAGCTCTGATGCCCGTCAAGGATCGAATCGACAGATTCCCACAGGTTATTCGCAGCGCGTCGCGACGGGCACCGATCAGGGGAGACACCTTCTGGCCGCACCCCGAAACGGTGCTGTCGGTTTCGCCGCGGCACCATCGACTCAAGCGGCGCCGCCGAGTGACCATCATATCGACGAGCCCACCCAAAAATTCGTTGCCGAGTGGTCGGCGGTGATCGGCAAAGGGCCCGAGATTAGCAACCAGTTCCTTATGGGGATAATCGACAACTCCGTCACAGCAGTCAAAAATAGGATCCACGCGGGGCTGGAGCGTGCATTGATCATGATGCTCGGACAGATGGCCGAGCATCTGAGATTTCCGACGCTCAAGAAGCTTCTCACGCAACCGAACGACAATACCTTGGACCTTGTCGAGAAGCATCTGCCGGATATCGGCAAGGTGATCCCAGAAAAACAAAAGAAAGAACTGACTGACCTTCTGGAAAGCGTTGGCATCAAGTGGCCGAAGTTGTTTGGCTGAAGCAGCGCGTATTCGTACGCCCCATGCGACGCCGCTTATATGCTGGCGTCGCATTGTCACAGCTATTACCGCCGATCCTGATGGGACGGCTCCCGCCGCATTCGTTGGGACGCCGCCTGAACGGTGTGCACGCCGTGTCGAAAGCAGAAAATCTACGGACGTCTCATGAAGTGATGTGCCGCATAGCGGCCAAGATGGAATCTCCTACCCCCCGAAGGAGAACCGTCATGAACATTGGAATCACCCCCACAACGTTGTCTACCGTTGTCGCCTCGCAAGAGTCACCGCAGACGCAGCGGCCGGAACACATCAGCATAGACTTCGCCGGTGCCGGACACTCTGCGAATGTGGGGGGAGGCATGCCATATGCCCTGGATATTGGAGGCCAGAATGCCCCGGAGAGGCTCCTTCCGACAGCCACTGGAGCCGGTGCTGCGAATGTCGCGGCCGCCCCGAGTCAAGCGATGCCGCCGAATGCCAGTCGTATCGACGCGAACAACGAAAAATTCCTTGTCGATTGGGCGAAAGCGGTCACAGAGGGGCCTGACACTTGGGACAAGTTCTATCTGGGAGTCATCGGAAATTCCGTCGCTGCGGCCGAAGCGAGGCTCCACACGGGGCTAAAGAGTACATTGATCACGCTGCTCGACAAGCTGCCCGAACATCTGAGACTGTCGGCGCTCACGCAGCTTCTCACGCACGGGAAAGGCAATACCCTGGACCTTGTCACGAAGTTTCTGCCGACGATCGAGGAGGCGATCCCTGAAAAGGATAAGAAAGCACTGACCGGCCTTCTGGATAGCATTGGCTTCGAGCCGGAAAAGGCAACTGCCTGAAGCGGTGAGCAATCGCACGCCCCATGCGACACCGCACTCATGTCGGTGTCGCAGTGGCTAGCGCAATCCCCCGCGCCTCAACGATGCGAATCGTGACTCACACGCGCCCGCGCTTCACGCAGTTCGCGCGGATCGCGCTCCTTGCCTATGGCTGCTGGGGGCAAGTCGCTGTCCAGACATTCGACCAGATGGGCGTTGAGCACGGCAGCCAGCCCTTCTCCGCCGCGTCGCATCACGTAATTGTGGTTCCAGCGGAACAACGGTCGGGCCAGCGGCGCGAGCTTGTTCATCCACTCACGCCGCGTATGGACGTCCCACGCATAGCGCACCACCGTAATCGAGCCTTCCGTCTCGAAGCGCCAAACCCCCGTGCCTTCGGCCTCGCCCGTGGCGACACTGCGCACCTCGCGCATCGGGTCGATGTGCGTGATGCGGGTTTCGAAGGTCAACGAGTAGGGCAGCGCCCCGTGCCACGTCAGCT
Source organism: Pandoraea commovens (assembly GCF_024704525.1). Lineage (NCBI taxonomy): Bacteria > Pseudomonadati > Pseudomonadota > Betaproteobacteria > Burkholderiales > Burkholderiaceae > Pandoraea > Pandoraea commovens. Next base: position 4,163,836 of record NZ_CP102780.1, on the reverse strand, counting down.
CGCGTACGGCGCCGATACCGTCGGCGTCGCCAGGATCGAGCGTGCGCACCTCCCGCACGCAGGGCCACCAGCGGGCCCAGTGGTCGACGTCCCGTAGCGTGTCCCAGACTTCGTTCAGCGGCGCGGTGAGCCGCCACAAGGTGAGGAAGTGATAGTCGTTCATGGCCGTTCCCGGTCGTGGGTGGTGAGTGTCCTCATGCCGTGATGCCCCCCGTCGAGAGGGGGGATTTTCAGTATAGGCGGCATCCCGAAGAGCGTCGGAAGGCCCGTTTCGATAGCCGCAAATGGCTACGTCCGGGTGGACAAGGCGCCGATCCAGCGTCCATGAGGTTTCCCGGACTGTCATGAATCCGTCAAATTGTCTCCATAGAATCCCGGAGTGAAAACGTTTTCGTAAACGTTTACATTTGCGTAAAATCCGTCAACTTCAAAATTCGACGGTCCAGATAAAAGGAGCGGGTGTGGCTGATATTCGGGATGTGGCGCAGCGGGCAGGCTGTTCGATCGCGACGGTGTCGCGCGCGCTGAATTCGCCGCAACTGGTGCGTCCCGAGACGCTCGCCCGCGTGCAGGCGGCCGCCGCCGAACTCAAATTCCGTCCCAACGCGCTGGGCCGCCAACTGCGTGGCGAGCGCACCGGCCTGATCGGCGTGATGCTGCCCACGCTCGGCAACCCGGTCTTCGCCGATTGCCTCGAAGGCATCGAAGCCGCTATCGACGGCACGGGCCGCCGTCTGCTGCTCGTGACCACCCAATATGATCCGGAGCGCGAGCGCAACGCCATCGAAACCCTGCTGCAACAAAGGGTCGACGGCTTGCTGCTGACGCTCGCCGATGCCGAACACAGTGCGCTCGTCGACGACCTCGCGGCTGAGGGCGTCGCGTGCCAGCTAGTCTACAACGACGCCCCCGAGCGCCCGTGCGTGTCCGTGGACAACCGCGCAGCGGCCGCGCAGGGCGTGAACATGCTCATCGAAGCCGGACATCGCGACATCGTGATGGTGACGGGGGCGCTGCATGCGTCCGACCGCGCCAAGCGGCGCTATCTCGGCTACGGCGACGCCATGCAGGCCGCCGGTCTCACGCCGTTGCCCGCGTTCGAAATCGACTTCAACAGCGGGGCACGCGGCGAACGGGTGCGCGAATGGCTGGCGCAACTTGAGCGCGACGGCGCGCGCCCCACGGCGCTGTTCTGCTCCAACGATCTGCTCGCGCTCGGTGTCATGCGCGCGCTGCGCGAAGCCGGTCTGCGTGTGCCGGACGACATCTCAGTCCTCGGCTTCGACGGCCTCGCCGTGGGCGAACTGCTCTCGCCGACGCTCGCGACCGTGGTGCAGCCCAGTGTGGAGATCGGCCGTCATGCGGCGCAGCGTCTGCTTGCTCAGATCGATGGACGCGTAGGGGCCGCCGGTGTGACGGCGTCGCACGACCCGTCGCTCAGCCACGCCCTCATCCTGCCGCACGAGATTCGCCGGGGCGGCACAGTGTCGGCCCCGCCCGCCAGACAAGCATGACGATACGCACCACCGGTTTCGAAGCAATCGCAGCACTGCAGTACGTAGGACCCCAGTACTAGCAAGCAAGAAAGTGGCCGACGACCGACTCCATCAAGAGAGTGCGGCATTGGCCGAGGCAATCAGGCATCGGGCCGCAAGGCCTGTACCACACGGTAGAAACGTAACCTGCGGCGGCACACGCGTGCCGCCAACGCTCAGACTTTCAGGAGCCCAGAAATGAAGCTTTGGATCACCCGCGCCGCTCGCACGCTGGCGTTGTTCACCTTGCTCGGCGCTGGCGCCGCGCATGCCCAGCAGACGGCGATCTGCTACAACTGCCCGCCGGAATGGGCGGACTGGGCCGGTCAGGTCAAGTCGATTGCACAAGACACCGGCATTCGTGTGCCGCTGGACAACAAGAACTCGGGACAAGCGGTCGCTCAGCTGATCGCCGAACAGAAGGCCCCGGTCGCCGATATCGTCTATCTGGGCATCACGTCGGCTATCGAAGCGGCGAAGAAGGGCCTGCTCGCGCCGTACAAGCCTGCAAACTGGGATCAGGTGCCTGCCAACCTGAAGGATCCGAACGGCATGTGGACGACGATCCACTCGGGTACGGTCGGCTTCTTCGTGAACCGCGATGCCCTGGAAGGCAAGCCGGTGCCGCGTTCGTGGGCCGACCTGCTCAAGCCGGAATACAAGGGCATGGTGGGTTATCTGGACCCGAGCAGCGCCTTCGCAGGCTACGCGGCCGCGATTGCCGCCAACCAGGCGCTCGGCGGTTCGATGGACAACTTCGGCCCGGCCATCAGCTTCTTCCAGAAGCTCAAGGCCAACGCGCCGATCGTGCCGAAGCAAACGGCATATGCCCGCGTGCTCTCGGGTGAAATCCCCATCCTGATCGACTTCGACTTCAACGCTTACCGCGCCATCTACAAGGACCGCGCCAACGTGCAGTTCGTGATTCCGATGGAAGGTTCGGTGTCGCTGCCGTACGTGATTGCGCTTGTGAAGAACGCGCCGCACGCCGACAACGGCAAGAAGGTGATCGATTACACGCTGTCGGACAAGGGCCAGGCCCACTGGGCGCAAGCGTTCCTGCGTCCGGTTCGCGCCAGCACCATGCCCGCCGACGTCGCCGCGAAGTTCCTGCCTGCTTCCGACTATGCCCGCGTGAAGCCGGTCGATCTGCAAAAGCTTGCCGCACAGCAGGACGCGTTCGGTCAGCAGTATCTGAAGAACGTGCGCTAAGTCCTCGCGACTGAACGCACGGTAATGTCCAACGAGGAAGAGGAGCAAAGCAAGCGATGCGTGACCTGACTCTGCCGCGCGGCTGGCGCGTGGCACTTCTGCTACCGGCACTGGCGGTCTTTCTGGCCTTCTGGCTTTTGCCGATGGCCGCACTTGTGCAGGTAAGCGGCGACGGTCACGCGTTCGAGACCTATCGCGCCATTCTCACCAATGCGCGTTATCTCGATAGCCTGTGGCAAACCGTGGTGCTGTCGGCCCTTGTCACACTGGCTACTCTGGCGTTGTCGCTTGTGGCGGGCCTCTTCCTCACCCGTCATGACTTTCCGGGCAAATCGGCACTCGTGTCGATGTTGACCCTGCCGCTGGCGTTCCCCGGCGTGGTGGTCGGTTTCATGGTCATCATGCTCGCGGGACGTCAGGGTCTGATCGGCGATCTGACGTCGAAACTCATCGGCCACAAGGTCGTGTTCGCGTACTCGCTCACGGGCCTGTTTCTCGGTTATCTGTATTTCTCGATTCCGCGTGTGATTCTGGCCGTGATGGCCGCCGCGGAATCGCTCGATCATTCGCTCACGGAAGCGGCGTCGTCGCTGGGCGCAGGGCCCTTCGCGATTGCCCGCGACGTGACGCTGCCCGCGCTCGCCCCCGCGCTGATCGCCTCGGGCGCGATGTGCTTCGCGACCTCGGTCGGCGCGTTCGGCACGGCCTTCACGCTTGCCACCGACATCGACGTGCTGCCAATGACCATCTACACCGAGTTCACGCTCAACGCCAACGTGGCGACGGCGGCGGCCCTTTCGGTGATTCTCGGCATCGTCACGTGGGCAGTGCTGATGCTTGCCCGCAATTTCACTGGGCAGGCTGTCGCCGCCGGAGGTTGATCCGCATGCTCAAGAAAACCCTTTTCACGCTGCAACTGCTGCTCACGCTGCTGATGTGCGCGTTCTTGCTGATACCGGTGGGGATGTCGATTCTCGCCGGGCTGTCGGTGAACTATTTCCGTGGCCCGTCGGCCGGTCTCACGTTCAAGTGGGTGATTCAGGTCTGGCAGGACTATCACGACGCAATTCTGAATTCGTTGTACGTCGGCGTCGCCACATTGGTGCTGGTCGCGCTGCTCGGCGTGCCCGCCGGTTACGTGCTCGCCCGCTGGCAGAGCCGTTTCGCGCGCTGGATCGAAGAACTGCTCACGTTGCCCATCGCGCTGCCCGGACTGGCGAGCGCGCTGGCGCTCATCAGCGTGTACGGCGGCATGCGCGGCTTTCGCGAAAGTCTGGCATTCATCGTCGTGGGGCACGTGATCTTCACGCTGCCGTTCATGGTGCGTGCGGTGGCGGCGGCCTGCGCCGACTCGCGCATCAAGATGATGGAGGAGGGCGCAGCGAGTCTCGGCGCGAGCTTCCTGCGACGTTTCATGACGGTGGTGCTGCCTAACATCCGCGGCGAAATCGTGGCGGCGGCGCTGATCGTCGTGACGCTCTCGCTCGGCGAATTCAACCTCACGTGGATGCTGCACACGCCCGACACCAAGACCCTCCCGGTGGGGCTGGCGGACGCCTACGCGTCGCTGCGTCTTGAGATCGGCAGCGCATACACGGCAGTGTTTTTCGTGCTGATCGTGCCGCTGCTCATCGTCATGCAGATGACGGCCCAACGGGCAAAGGTCCGCAATTCTCGCGGGCGCACCTGATTACGGATATGACGATGAAACTGACTTCCATCCCCATTCATCTCGAACGCTGTGCCAAGACGTTTCACGGCAACACCGTCCTGCAGCCGCTCGATCTGACGATCGGTGCGGGCGAGACGCTGGTGCTGCTCGGCCCGTCTGGGTGCGGCAAGACCACGACCCTGCGCATGATCGCCGGGCTTGAGCGCCCCGACGCCGGCGGACGCGTTCGCTTCGGCGACGAAGACGTCACGCGCCTGCCTATCGAGAAGCGTCGCGTTGGCATGGTCTTTCAGAATTACGCCCTGTTCCCGAACTTCACCGTACGCGGCAATGTGGCGTACGGTCTCAAGTTGCGCGGTCTGCCCTCGGCGCAGATCAACAAGCGTGTGGACGAGTTGCTTGATCTGGTGCATCTCACGCCCTACGCAGACCGCGCGATCGCACAGCTCTCCGGCGGTCAGAAGCAGCGCGTCGCACTGGCGCGTGCGCTCGCACCGGAGCCGCGTGTGCTGTTGCTCGACGAACCGCTCACTGCCCTCGATGCCAAGCTGCGCGAGACGGTGCGCGCGGACATGGACCGTCTGCTGCGCGGGCTGGGCGTGACGACGGTGTACGTGACACACGATCAGGACGAAGCGATGGCGCTCGGCGACCGCATCGTGGTGATGAGCGCGGGCCGTATCGAACAGATTGGCGCGCCGCGCGACATCTATTACCAACCGGCGTCGCGTCACGTGGCGAACTTCGTCGGCACGCTCAATCGTCTGGCCGGTGTGTGGCGTGACGGGCACTTCCATCTGGAAGGCGGTCGCGTCGAATGCCCGAACGTGCGTGCCGATGTGCAGGAGTTGTACTTCCGCCCCGAGGACGCCATGGTCGTGCCCGCTGGCGACGCCCCGCTGACCGGGCAGGTCGAAGAGGTGCAGTTCCTCGGCGACCGCACGCGTCTGACGCTCAGTGGCGTGTCCACGGCCGGTGCGGTGCTCGTCGAAGTTTCCAGCCGTCGCGAGTGCCGCGTCGGCGATAAGGTGGGCCTGTCGCTGCCCGCCGCCCATGTCTTTTCGCTTCACGGATAAACCGCTCATGCTGTTCGCGCAAATCAGCGACCTTCACATCAAACGCCCCGGCAAGCTGGCCTATCGCCGCGTCGATACCGCCGCTTATCTTGAGCGTTGCGTGGCACGTCTCAATACGCTTACGCCGCGTCCCGACTTCGTCGTGCTGACGGGCGATCTCGTCGACTTCGGCGCGCGCGAGGAATACGAGCATCTGCGCCGTTTGCTCACGCCGCTGGAAATCCCGTACTACCTCGTCATCGGCAATCACGACGGACGCGACGCGCTGCGCGAAGTGTTCCCCGAGCACACATATCTCGGCAAACCGGGCGACTTCGTGCAATACACGGCCATGTTCGGGCCGTTGCGGCTCGTGGCGCTCGATACGCAGGATCCGCCCAATGGCGGCGGGAAGTTGTGCGACGAGCGTCTGGAATGGCTCGAAGCGACGCTCGCTAGCGATACGCAAACGCCGACGGTCGTCGCCATGCACCATCCGCCGTTCTCGTGCGGCATCGAGCATATGGACGTTCAGGCGCTCGACGCTGCCGATGCGGTGAAGCTGGCCGCGATCGTGCGCCGCTTCGACAACGTGGAGCGTGTGATTTGCGGTCACGTGCATCGTCCGATTCACACGCGCTTTGCGGGCACCGTAGCAAGCGTGTGTCCGTCGCCTGCGCATCAGGTCGCGCTCGATCTGCGCGAAGGCGGACCGTCCGCGTGGGTGCTGGATCCGCCGTCGTTCCAGTTGCATCGATTCACGCCGCAGACGGGACTCGTCTCGCATCTCGCATTTGTCGATGACGCAGGCGGTTCGCATCCGTTCTATGACGCGGCGGGTAAGTTGATCGACTGAGCAGGTTGCGGCAGCGATGTCGCGCTAAATACCCTCATGCAAAAAGGCTCCCTCGGGAGCCTTTTGCGTTGCGGGTGTGACAAACGTTTGCGAAGGATTACAGCAGGTGATCCAGAGCGTCCGGCCCGAAGACTTCGCGGCGCATGCGTCCTGCGGGCACACCGGCGTCGCGCAGGGCACGCCATTGCGTCTGCATGAAGGCGGACGGGCCGCACATCAGGTAGTCGGCGTCGGCAGGCAGCGAGAGACGCGAGAGGTCCATGCGCCCGGCATGCGTGTAATCGACGTCTTCACGGTCCGTGCTCAACGGCACTTCAAGGAACGTGACGGTGCGCAGATTCGGCAACTGCGTCTTGGCGAACGCCAGATGACGGCGCAGCGCCACGTGCGAGCCGTTGCGACCGGCGTGGGCAAACAGCACTTCGCGACGCGAGCCCTTGGCGGCCAGCGCTGCGACCATCGACATCATCGGCGTGATCCCCACGCCGGCGCTGAGCAGCACGAGCGGACGGGCGGAATCTTGCGGCAGCGTGAACTCGCCGTAGGCCGGACCGACCAGAATGCGATCGCCTGCCTTGACGTTCGCGTGCAACCAGTTCGAGACCATCCCTTCGGGCTTCGATGCATTGGCTTCTTCGCGCTTGACGGTGATGCGCCAATGCGGGGCTTCGGGGGCGTCCGAGAGGCTGTACTGGCGACGCTGTTGCAGGCCGTCCGGCAGCGTGACGGCGACGCTCACGTACTGGCCCGGTGCGAACTCGCCCGGCGAGCCGCCTTCCGGCGTGCGCAGGTAGTACGACACGACGTGTTCGGTTTCGCGGTCGACGTCGGCCACGACCAATTCGCGCAGTGCGCCCAGCGGTGCACGCGATTGCTCGGACAGTCGCGCTTCGGCCGCGATCAGTTCGCCCGCGAGCAGCCAGTAGGCTTCGTCCCAGGCGGCGATGAGTTCAGGCGTCGCAGCGTCGCCCAGCACGGCCTTGATGGCGGCGAGCAGATAACGTCCGACGATCGGGTAGTGCGCCGGCGTAATGCCGACAGAGACGTGCTTGTGAACGATGCGCTCAAGCACGGGGGCGAGGGCCGCCGCATTGTCGATGTTCGCAGCGTATGCAAAGACGGCGGAGGCGAGCGACTGCTGTTGTGCACCGCTTGCCTGATTACCCATGTTGAAGAGATTGCGCAACTCAGGATGCGCTTCGAACATGCTCGCGTAGAAGTGGCGCGTGATCGCAAGACCGTGTTCGCGCAAGACCGGAACGCTTGCGTCGATGTAGGGGCGGGATGCGGCGGAAAGCATGGCAAGACTCCTGAATTTATAAGATGCAAATTAAATGCATCTTTTTGGTCGTACTTGTGGGTGTTTCATCGATACCGTGGACGCTCACGCTCTGGGGCGTCCACGGTGCGGCATTCGGTCGCCGGTCCCCGGGGCTCACATCATGGACAACTCGCACAACTCGACAACAACTTTCAGGGGGCCGGCGGAGTGATTATAAGATGCAAATTAAATGCATGTTATATGGCTGCGGCGGAATGTCGCAACGGGTCGGCTGGCGCAGCTTGCTGTGAGGGCAGTTGTTGTCCCAGACGAGGTGCACGGCGGCGCTCGACGATTTGCACCGCGCGCTTGCGTGTCTGATCGATGAAGAAGAAGCCTGCGCGCACGAAGCGAACCCGTTCGGACGAAAGCGCGGTGAGCGCTGTGTTGCCCGCGTTGTTGGGCCGGGTCGGATCGCCGCCGTAGCGCAACGCCGTGTTGAGCAGGTAATCGGCGTAGATGGCATCGCGTGGATGGTGCGTCGTCGCGGCAAGGAAGTGCATGATCGAGTTGCCTTCGTACACGGGTGCGTTGCAGTCGGGATGAAGGGCGAGCAGTACCTCGGCTGCACCGCAAAAGCCCCGCGACGCGAGCCAAATCACCGGCGGTGTGCCGTCTGCATGCTGCTGGGTCAGATCCATGCCGCGTTGCTGGAGCCGCGCGGCCAGCGCAAACAGCGCCTCGTGCGCGAGCAAGGGGTCTTGACCGGCATCGCACAACCGCTTCGCTTCGTGCATCATCGCGGCGCTGGCGGCGGTCACGTTCTCCGTCGTCTCGTTGCCGGGTAGCGTGTCTGGGTTGGTAATGACGTGCACGGCGCGCTCGCGTGCCTGCTTCACCATCTTCTGCGTCAAACGAAGGTAACTCACAAGACTGTCCGGCAAGAGCGAGACGGGGGTGATGCCCGCGTCGTTGGTTCGATCAGGATCGCCGCCGTAGCGCACGGCGAGGATGAACAGAAAATAGGCGGAGAACGAGTAGGGCCGCAACCGTGTGGTGGCCGCGAGCTGATGCATGAGCGTGTTGCCGTCACGGCCGACCTCCGCCGTGCTGCAGGCGGCACCCAGCGAGAGCAAAACGTCGGCCGCTGCGCAGTAGCCGTTGAACGCCAATAGCACAACGGGAGGTGAACCCGTGAGCGCCGGTTGTGTGAGATCAGCACCGTGCGATACGAGCATCTTTCCCAGACGAAAGAGCGAATCGTGTGCCACGAGCAGGTCACAACCGTTCAGATGCAGACGCTCGGCTTCGGCGGCCATCGCCGTGGCAATGAGCGGCACGCCGTTCGCTGTCGCCTGATTGACGTCTGCACCGAGGTCCAATAGAGATGGCAACCATTCCACGGCAACGTGACCGCACAAATGGGTCAGCGGCAGATGAACGTCTCCTGCGAGCTCGGACACCGGGACGTTGTTGGTCTTGTCGCGACCGCACGCAATCAGCACGCGCAACGCATTGGAAACGGTCGGCGACGGGAGTGTGGGGAATTCGTTGGCCATGAGTGCGTCAACGAACACCGTAGGGTAGGCGGACGGCTCCGCTGCGTAACGGAGCCAGAGTTGCAGGCCCATGTCGCTTAGCAACAGATCGGCGTTATCCGGCTCGAGGTCGTCGCGTGCTGACCGGTTAATGAAGACACCGGCATTTTCAAGATCGCTCAGGGTTCTGTGCTGCACCGGTGTGCAAAACAGCGTGGACATCGAGAAGACCAGTCCCCCGGGATTTTCCGGTCTCGCTAAGGAACAACTGTCGTGGAGTTCTCGGCCGGCGGCCGTCGCAGGGCTCATCAAGATGTCCCACACTTGGCGCGATGTACAACGCGCCTCGCGCTGCGCGCGCAGGAGTGCTTCGAGCGTGAGGCCGTCCGGCAAGGCAACACTGTCGCTCACGGAACCTAGATGCGTCGCTGGCGATATCGAGTGGGGCGTGACTGAGGGTATGGGCATGTCGGGCGAGAAGGTCAGCTAAGGGCTCTGATGCGACGAAAGGCGGCTGTGCGGACGGTCGTGAGGAATGCGTCGTCGACTTGCGGGCCGAGCAATGTGGGTTCGGGCAAGCATGAGCGGGCCGTGTGTCCCGCTGTGTTCGGCACATCCAGATTGCCGCCGTGGTGGAGGGCTAGGATCAGGACGTAATGAGCGAGCCTGGCGTTTTCCGTATGCGCTGGGGACTCGCGCATGTGAATGGCATGCGCCAGGTGATGCATCAATGTGTTGCCATGCTGGTCGATCGCATTTGGACTGGCTCCGCTCGCGAGCAGCGCTTCGGCCGCACCACACAGCCCGTGAAACGCGAGCAGCGCGACAGCGGGCACGCCGCGCCCGTTCGGTTGTGTCAGATCGGCGCCGTGCCGTTTGAGCAGTTCGGCGAGTTGTCGAAGTGAGGTGTGCGCGCACATGAAGTCTCGCCCGGCGTGGTGCAGCCGGATCGCTTCGGCACGCATGGCGTTCACAATCAGCGGCACGCCCCGTTGGCTCATCTGATGCGGGCAGCCGCCGAGTTCGAGCACGCGACGCAACCAGTGCGGCGCGACCTGACTGCACAGATGAGAGAGCGGATTGATGGGGGGGAGGTCGGACGGATTCGACGGCGTGGCGGCGGTGCGATCGCGTCCGCAGGCTACGAGAATCCGCAGAATCTTGGCAATACGCGTCCGGTCGTGCATGGACGTCGCACCGAAGATGTCGGAGCCGTCGAACACCCTGAAGTAAGCCGTCGGTGTCGCGGCGTATTGCAGCCAGAGGAGCAGTCCTTCGTTACTGCGTAGCAGGGCCGCGTCTTCGGGGCGCAGATGTCCGGCACGCGCCGGAATGAGGAAGACGCCCGCGTCCGTGAGTCGGTCCACTGTGCGCTCCGATTCGGGCATGGTCAGCAGCGTCACCATTTCGAGAAACAGCGGACCGTTCGGCGACGCAGCTTCGCAAGCGCTACGCAACTCGCGCCCCGCACAACTCTGCGGATCGACGAGCATGTTCCAGATGTCCTGTGTGCGGTATAGCGAGCCACGTCGCACGTCGAGCAGGTCGACCAGCGACGTGGCCGACAGATGACGGCCTTCGGGCTGCGGATGAGAGGCGGGGACGCTGTCGCGCGTACTGTGGGAGTAGGTGCTGTGCGCACTGGTAGTGATGGGCGGGGTACCGGGCATGGTCGTTGGACGCGTGGCGTGAAGAAGCCGCATGGTCGCGCACACGCCGGGTGCTGGTTTTGGCATTCGCCCCGTCGGGTTCTCCAAGACGGACATGCCGACGCGGTGCGAATGCCGCACTACAATGCGGTATTCATGAATCATCGCCACGCATTTGTATGACGGAGAAAAACATTCCAGACGCCGCGTCCGCCACGAACCCGTTGCAGACGCAGGACAACGAGGCCGTGATTGCGGCGACGCGCCACTGGCTCACGCGCGCCGTGATCGGCCTGAACCTTTGCCCCTTTGCGAAGGCGGTGCACGTCAAGGATCAGATCCGGTATGTCGTGAGCGCCGCGCGCGATATGGAGGGCGTGCTGCTCGATCTGGAGAGGGAGTTGCAGTGGCTGGCGCAGGCCGACCCGCAAGCGGTCGATACGACGCTGCTGATCGTGCCGGACGCGTTGCTCGACTTCCACGAGTACAACGACGCATTGTTCTTTGCCGAGCGGATGCTCAAGCAGTTGCAGCTCGAAGGCGAACTACAGATCGCGAGTTTCCATCCGGACTATCAATTCGAAGGCACCGATCCGGACGACGCCGAGAACTTCACGAACCGCTCGCCGTATCCGATACTGCATTTACTGCGCGAAGCGAGCATCGACCGCGCGGTGGAAGCCTTCCCGGAAGCGGAAACGATTTACGAACGTAACGAGGCGCTGATGCGCAAGATGGGTGTCGCGGGCTACCACGAATGGATGGCGCAACCCGCCGAAGACGAAGACGGTGCGAACGACAATGCCATCGATGCTGACGAAGGTAACGCCGCAAAGTGATGAGGACTGCGGAGAGGGGGAGGATTCGATTCCTCTCTCCGGTATTAGCGATACGCCGAAAAACAAAAAAGCCGCGCGACATAATCGGGCGGCTTTTCTGTTGACTGCTGAGTACTTCGTCTTGCTTGCATCACCAGGGACTGAGTAAGTCGCTGGTGCCGGAGAGAGGAATCGAACCCCCGACCTTCTCATTACGAATGAGCTGCTCTACCGACTGAGCTACTCCGGCGCTGCGAAGAAGTGAGATATTAGCAGACTTTACGGATTTGTCACTACTTTTTTCGAAGATTTTTCGCTGTGACTGCGTCAGTCACGCGTAAATCATTGAAATTTCAGAAATCCTGCGCTTCCGTCGCCGCGAAAAAATTTTCACGACATTGCATCGTCTTCGCGACGACGAATCCGCGTCTTTACATCGCTTACTTCTTGTCGGCTTCGTGGTGATAACCGGTCACACGTTCGACTTCGTTCTTCGAGCCGAGGAACACTGCAACACGCTCGTGCAGCTTCTGCGGCTGAATGTCGAGAATGCGCTGCGTGCCGTTCGTGGCCGCGCCGCCCGCCTGCTCGACGAGGAAGCTCATCGGGTTCGCTTCGTACATGATGCGCAGCTTGCCCGGCTTGTCCGGATCGCGCTTGTCGGCCGGATACATGAACACACCACCGCGCGTCAGAATGCGATGCACGTCCGCCACCATCGACGCGATCCAGCGCATGTTGAAGTCCTTGCCGCGCACGCCTTCCTTGCCTTGCAGCAACTCGCCGATGTAACGCTGCACCGGCGGATACCAGTGACGCTCGTTCGACATGTTGATCGCGAATTCCTTGGTGTCTTCCGGAATGCGCATGCCTTCCTGCGTCAGCACCCACGAGCCCATCTCGCGATCGAGCGTGAAGCAGTTCACGCCATGACCCGTCGTCAGCACCAGCACAGTTTGCGGACCGTATACCGCATAACCGGCCGCCACTTGCTGCGTGCCCGGTTGCAGGAAGTCCTTCTCGGTCGGATCCGTCACGCCTTCCGGGCAACGCAGCACCGAGAAGATCGTGCCGATCGACACGTTCACGTCGATGTTCGACGAACCGTCGAGCGGGTCGAACATCAGGAGGTATTCGCCTTGCGGATAGCGGTTCGGAATGTGGAAGACGTCTTCCATCTCTTCCGAAGCCATCGCCGCCAGATGGCCACCCCATTCGTTCGCTTCGAGCATGATCTCGTTGGAAATCACGTCGAGCTTCTTCTGAACTTCGCCCTGCACGTTCTCGCTGCCGGCGCTGCCCAGCACACCACCGAGCGCGCCCTTGGACACGGCGTGGCTAATGGACTTGCACGCACGTGCGACGACTTCGATCAGCAGACGAAGTTCGGCAGGAATGTTGTTGAATTCCCGCTGCTGTTCGATCAGATATTGGGTAAGGGTCTTGCGCCGCATGTGGGCCTCCGGGAAAGCGAAAAAGCGTACATATCGAGATGCCCGCAATTTTACTCGTAAAGCGACACTGCCCCCGCGAAAAATCCTTGGGGGCAGTGCAGTATCGGCATCATCCGACGAACGATTCGGATTTCTCCGATGCGTTCGCGGCGTGCGAAATCAGTCGAGGCCGTCGAACAGCGCGTCGTCCGGACCGATGTGCGACGGCGAGCGCCAGGCGGCATCGCGCATGCTGTGCTGGACTTGCTTGTCCACGCCGAGCAGGATCGCGAAGATCGCCATGCGCACCGGAATGCCGTTGTCCGTCTGACGGAAGATGGCCAGACGCGGATCGTGATTCAGGTCAGTCGACAGATCGTTTGCGCCCGGGCGGCTGTCTCGCGGCAGCGGGTGCATGATGATCGTGCGGCTATCGCAGTACTGGTTGATCAGCGCTTCGTTGATCTGGAAGTCCGGCGTGTAGCCTTCGATGGCCTCGTCGGCAAAGCGCTCCTTCTGGATGCGCGTCGCGTAGACCACGTCCGCACCGGCCAGATCGGCGAGCGAATTGCTCTGCACGATGACGTGGCCGTTCTGCGAGATCTGGTCGAGAATGTACGTCGGCATTTCCAGCGACGGCGGCGAGATCAGCGTGAACTTCAAGCCGCGATACAGCGCGAGCAGCTTGATCAGCGAGTGCACCGTGCGGCCGTAGCGCAGGTCGCCGACCATCGCCACATGGGCGCCGTCGACCAGCTTGCCCAGACGCGAGAACTCGCGGCCGATGGTGTACAGATCGAGAATGGCCTGACTCGGGTGTTCGCCCGGGCCGTCGCCACCGTTGATGACGGGGATGTTCGTCGCGCGTGCGAATTCGGCGACCGAGCCCTTTTCCGGGTGACGCACGACAAGCGCGTCGACGTAACCGCTCATGACACGGCTCGTGTCGTAGATCGATTCGCCCTTGGCCATCGACGAGAACGTGAAGCCGGTCGTGTCGCACACCGAGCCGCCGAGGCGGCAGAAGGCGGAGCCGAAGCTCACGCGGGTGCGGGTACTGGCTTCGAAGAACAGATTGCCGAGCACTGCGCCTTCGAGCACGCGCGAGATCTTCTGGCGGCGCGCGATCGGTTGCATGATGTCGGCAACGTGGAACAATTCTTCCAGCGAATCGCGCGAGAACTGATCAACGGAGATCAGATGCGGCTTGCCGTCGAGGCCCATGCGTTCGCGCAGCGGCTTGTGTGCGCTTTGCGTAGATTCCGCAGACGGCGCTTCGCGACCGAGAATTTCACCGACGAATTTCTCCACGATGCTCGGCATCGTGCGATATTCGCTGGAATCTTCGGGCAGCAGCCAGGTGTCGAGGGCGCGCCGACGAACGCCGATGCGCTCGGCGAAGGTGTCGCGGGTCATGTTCAGGCGACGCATCGCGTCGCGCAGGAAAGTCTGCTGTGCACTCATGGTCGGGTCGGCAGGAATGTGTACGCGATGCGTATAATAGGCGTCGATTCGTTGTTTGTCCAGCAAAAGACGTGCCCCTCGCGGGGCCGCGCCAGCCGGGCGTTTCCGGCATTTCCGGTGTATTGCCGTACGGGTATGGAAAACCTTCTCCGCAAGCTTGACCTCACTTCTTTGCGTCTTTTCGTGGCCGTCTGCCAGGAGCGGAGCATGGCGCGTGCTGCCGAGCGCGAATTCATCGCGCCTTCCGCGATCAGCCGTCGCATTGCCGACATCGAAGCCATCGTGGGACTCCCGCTTATTCAGCGTCACCAGCGCGGCATCACCGTCACGCCGGTGGGCGAGACGGTACGCCGTTACGCTGAACGTATTCTAGGCACGATCGAATCGCTGGGTGCCGAGCTGTCCCAATTCCATGAAGGCGCGCGCGGCAGCGTGCGCATTGCGGCCAATCTGTCGGCCATTGTGCAGTTCCTGCCGGAAGATCTGGCGGCGTTCGGGCGTGTCTTTTCCGCCGTGGATGTCGAGCTCGACGAACAGCACAGCAACGAAGTGCTGCAACGCGTGGCCGAGCGCGCGGTGGACGTGGGCATCTGCAATGCCGTCGAAGGCATTGAAGCGTTCACGATGGTGCCGTACCGCCGCGACCGGCTCGCGGTGATTCTGCCCGCGGGGCATCCGCTTGCGGCGCGTACCGGCGAGATTCCGTTTTCCGCGTGCGTCGGCGAAACGCTTGTGGGGCTTCAGGGCAACAGCGCGCTCACGCAGATGCTGCGTCAGCAGGCGAGTGCAGCCGGTGAGTCGTTGCGGATCAAGATCCGCGTCTCCAGCCTCGACGCGCTGTGCCGCATGGCTCACGCCGGACTTGGCATCGCCATCGCCCCCGAGCAGGTGGGGCAGTTGTACGTCGGCAAGCTGGACATCGTGGTGCGCCCGCTCACGGACGAGTGGGCGCATCGTCAGCTCTGGCTGGTCTTCCCGTCGCGTGAGCAACTCAGTGCGACGGCGTCGGCCGTGGTGAATTTCCTCGCGCAAGGACAGGGTGCACAGAGCCCACAGAGCCCACAGAGCCCAGAGAGCCTTTAAGCACCCAGGCGCCCACGCTTTCCCTCCTTCGCCATCGGTCACGCCCGCCTTGCCGAGACGGCACGGCAGGACGACGACACGGCCGCTATGCTGTCTTCCGGAGGTGAATGCCGCATGGAAGACATCATTCGTTTCGATGGCCGCGTGCTGTTTCTGTCCGACGACCCGGCCATCGTGCGCCGCCAGTTGTCGGGCGAGTCCGTCACGCGCGCCGAGGCTGGCGTGCTGCGCGACAACGTTTCAACGGACGAAATCACGCCCGTCACCGTCATGCTGACGTACGACGAGCGACTCGGTCGCTATCCGTACGTCGGTTTCAAAGCGGGAAACGAGATGCCCGTGGGCGAGCACGAGGTGCGTCGCGGTGGTTTTCAGGTCACCGTCGCTGGCAAGCGCTATGGCAAGGGCTCGTCGCGTGAGTCGAGCCCGCTGGCGGAGTTGTCGGCGGGTATCCGTCTGATCGTTGCCGAGAGCTTCGAGCGCATCTATCAGCAGAACTGCGACAACATCGGCATTCTGACGACGACCGATTTCGGTGTGCTCGACCGCATTCTCGCGGGCGAAGCCATTCCGATTACCGAATTTCTCAAGGGGCGCGATGCCCTCACGCAGCAGATCATCCGCAGCGGCGGTCTGCTCGCGTACAGCAAGTTTGCGGAGTGGCCTGCGCCGCGTGCGCATGACGACGCAGCGACGACGCCAACCCAGTCGCCCCGCACCCTCGTAGAAAAGATCATGGCGCGCCGCCTGCATCCGGCCACGCCGGGTGCCGAGCATGGCGACGGCGTGTTCGTGCGCGTCGACTGGCGTTTCTCACATGATTACTTCACGGGGATGTGCGCGCATTTGATGCATCGTGCATTCGGTGAACCGGCGGCGCTGCACGATCCGGCGCGCATCATCGCGTTTCAGGACCATCTGGTGCTCGCGGCGCAGAGTTTCCCGCACGTCTCGCAAGGGCTGTTGCCCGGTGTCGCGAATCTGACTAGCGGTCATCGCGAGTTCGTCGCGCGCTATCCGGTGCTGGCGCACGGGCAACTCGCAGACGACGGTGAACACGGTGCCGACGGCATCTGCCACGCGCTCATGGCCGAGCGCTACGCGTTGCCCGGCCAGATCGTGATCGGTACCGACTCGCATACGCCGCACGCGGGCGCGCTCGGTTGCCTCGCGTTCGGCGCGGGGGCTACGGACATCGCGAACAGCTGGGTGACGGGCTACGTGCGCTGCAAGGTGCCGCAGACGTTGCGCATCGAGATCGACGGCGACCTCGCGCCGGGTGTGACGGCCAAGGACGTCGTGCTGCATCTGCTGCGCCTCGACGCCATCCGAAGCGGCGGCGCCATCGGCCTCGTCTTCGAATATGCGGGGAGTGCCGTACGGGCCATGTCGGTCGACGAGCGCGCCACGCTCACCAATATGGTGGCCGAGCTGGGCGGCTTTACCGGCATCGTCGCACCGGATGAGAAAACGGTGGCGTTCCTCAAGGAGCGGCGAGGCATCGACTTCACGCTCGAACCGTGGATGACGAGCGACGTCGGTGCGCGCTATCGCGACGTGATCCGCATCGATGCCGCCGCGCTCACGCCAATGCTCGCGCGTCCGGGCGACCCCGGCAACGGCGTGGCGCTCGCCGAGTTGGACGCTCCCGTCGCCATCGACATCGCCTACGGCGGTTCCTGCACCGCAGGCAAGCGCGACGACTTCGACGCTTATCACGACGTGCTCGCGTGGGGTGTCGCCCACGGACTGCGCGTCGCACAGGGGCGGTCGCTGTTCCTGCAATTCGGCACGATGGACGTGCGCGCCTACTGCGAGGTGCAAGGCTATCTGAAGACGTTCGAAGAAGCGGGCGTGACGCTCATCATGCCGGGCTGCGGCGCGTGTGCGAACTGCGGGCCGGGGCAATCGACGTCGGCGGCGCAGGTCACGATCAGCGCGATCAACCGCAACTTCCCGGGACGCTCGGGGCCGGGCAGCGTCTGGCTCGCGAGTCCGTATACGGTCGCGGCGAGCGCGCTGGCGGGGCGCATCGTCAGCTTCGACGAATTGAAAGCGACGGCATTGCAGTAACGCGCGTTGCGACGGTTTCGCTGTGTGCGACGCATGCCGCAGCACATCGACGATTCGATACGATGTGCTGCGCACCGTCACATCGGAAAGAGGCTGTGCTGTTGTTGGTGAACATCGCAATTTTTCGTAGTACGTGGCAAAGGTGACTGGCGCGGTGTCATTCGTGGCACAATTTCGGCCTCGCGCCTGTCGATTCATGGTGTATCCGATGTCCGAAGAGACGTCGGACTGTGAGCAGTTCGGCCATGACCGAACGGGCCCGGAGACGATTTCCATGCCATCCCCCGACGTATCAATGCCTTCCATGCCTCGCGCCGCTCAAGCAACGACAGCGGCAACCCGCCTGACCGCAGGCGACATTTCCGCACGACTCGACCGTCTGCCCCCGACCCGCACTGTCTGGAAACTGGTGGTGCTGCTCAGTCTCGGTTTCTTCTTCGAACTCTACGACTTGCTCTATACCGGTTACATCGCACCGGGTCTGGTGAAAAGCGGCATCCTCACGCCCACGACACCGGGCCTGTTCGGCACGACCGGTGTGGCGAGTTTCATCGCCGCGCTGTTCTCGGGCCTATTCATCGGCACCATTGCGTGCGGCTTTCTCGCCGACCGCTTCGGGCGTCGCGCGGTGTTCACCGGCTCGCTGCTCTGGTACACCGTCGCCAACGTCATCATGGCGTTTCAGGAGACGGCCACCGGCGTGAACTTCTGGCGCTTCGTGGTCGGCCTCGGCATCGGCGTGGAGCTGGTGACGATCGGCACCTACATCGCGGAGCTTGTGCCCAAGCAGATTCGCGGGCGCGCCTTCGCGTGCGAACAGGCCGTCGGTTTCACGGCGGTGCCGGTCGTGGCGCTGCTCGCGTATTGGCTCGTGCCGCGCGAATTCCTCGGTCTGGAAGGCTGGCGCTGGGTGGTGCTCATCGGCGCGCACGGTGCGGTGTTCGTCTGGTGGATTCGCCGTGCTCTGCCGGAGAGCCCGCGCTGGCTCGCGCAGAAGGGGCGTCTGGATGAGGCGGAGCGTGTGCTTTCGGCGCTCGAAGCCAAGGTCGAGCGCGAGTACGGCAAGCCGCTGCCTGCGCCGGGCGTGCCGGAGCCGGTCGTGCCCAAGAGCGCGTTTCGCGACATGTGGGTGCCGCCGTATCGCAAGCGCGCCATCATGATGATTCTGTTCAACATCTTCCAGACGGTCGGCTTCTACGGCTTTGCGAACTGGGTGCCGACGCTGCTCATCAAACAGGGCATCACGGTGACGACGAGTCTCGCATATTCGAGCGTGATCGCGCTGGCCGCACCGGTCGGCCCGCTGATCGGGCTATGGATGGCCGACAAGGTCGAGCGCAAGCACGCCATTGTGTGGACGGCCGGTATCGGTATCGTGTGCGGGATGGTGTTCTCGCAGGTCACGTGGTCGGTCATGCTGATCGCGATGGGCATTGGCCTGACGCTTGCGAACAACATCATGTCGTACAGCTATCACGCGTATC
Organism: Pandoraea commovens; assembly: GCF_024704525.1. Lineage (NCBI taxonomy): Bacteria > Pseudomonadati > Pseudomonadota > Betaproteobacteria > Burkholderiales > Burkholderiaceae > Pandoraea > Pandoraea commovens. The sequence continues at coordinate 4,144,703 of NZ_CP102780.1, read as the reverse complement.
AGACGGAGTTGTTCCCCACGGGCATTCGCGCACGTGCGGTGGGTTTCGTCTATTCGTGGAGCCGCTTCTCGGCGATTTTCACGGCGTTCCTGATCGCGTCGGTGCTGCGCAATTTCGGCGTGACCGGCGTGTTCGCTTTCATCTCTTGCGCCATGCTGGTCGTCATGCTCGCCATCGGTCTGATGGGGCCGCGCACGAAGGACATCGCGCTGGAGAAGATTTCGCAGTAAGACATTGCAGTAAGACATGCATCGCGCCGACGAGGGCGATTCCCCGTCGCTTCGTGGCGCGACCGCTCACCGCATACCCGAGATCCCGATCATGGCGGATTTGCAGACCGAAGCGGCCTATGAGGCCAATGCCGAACGCTACAGCGAGGACTGGCTGGAGCAACCGCCGCCGGACGATATGTACGCACTGCTTGTCCGTCATTTCGTTCCGGGCGGCCGGACAATCGACGTGGGATGCGGTAATGGGCGCGACGCCGCATGGCTCGCTCGTCAAGGTTTCGACGTCGCAGGCTACGACGCCTCACCGGCGCTTGTGGCGCTCGCGCGCAAGACCTTCCCGTGGGTGATGTTTCACGTCGACCGTTTGCCGTCGATGGAAAGCGTGACGACGCAGTTCGACAACGTGATCTGCGAGACGGTACTGATGCATCTGCCGGTAGATGAGGTGGCTCAGGCCGCAGATCGGTTATGGACGCTGGTGCGTCCGGGCGGTGTGCTCTACGTGTCGTGGCGCGTGACTGAAGGGGCCGATCTGCGCCACGACGACGGCCGTCTCTATAGCGCGTTTGATCCCGCAGTCGTTCGCGCAGCGCTGCATGAGGGCGTTGTGCTCCATGAAGAAGACGTCACGAGTGCGAGTTCAGGCAGGCGCGTCTGCCGCCTGATCGTGCGGCGCCCCGCCTGACGACTGGCAACACGGCGGAGGTTTCGCTCCGCCCGCACACGTCGTCAGATCAACTCGATGCCTGGCAACGTCAGCAGACTTGTCTCGCGCATGATCGAGACGAATTCGCCGATGTACGGGCGTGCCGTTGTTGCCGGTAGCGTGGCGGCCCACAGTTCGGCCGTCAGCCCTTGCGGCGTGATGGGCCGTGCGCTCACGTAACGACGCTCCAGATAGCCGGTAATCGCCCACAGCGGCAGTGCGGCCAGCCCGCGACGGCTCGCCACCAGTTGCAGGATCGCCACCGTCAGCTCGGTCGTGCGGCGTGTCGGCTCGATGCCCGCCGGGCGCAGCACCTGTCGCACGATGTCGAGCATGTCGTCGGGCACGGGATAGGTGATGAGCGTCTCGTCACGGAAATCCTCGGCGTCGACATGCGACTTGGCAGCAAGCGGATGGTCGTTCGCCATGAGCGCCATCATCTGAAAGCGGAACAATGGATGGAAGTCCACCGCTTCGCCTTCCTCATGCTCGGAGATGATCGCCAGATCCGCGCGGTCCTGATGCAGCAGCCCGATCGGGTCGGCATGAAAGCCCGACACGATGTCCAGTTCCACTTCCGGCCAGCGCTGACGAAACGCATCCATCGCGGGCATCAGCCAGTCGAAGCACGTATGGCATTCCACGGCGATGCGCAATGTCCCCTGTGTCCCCTGAGCGAGCCGGGTGAGATCGCGCCCCGCTTCGTCGACGGCGGGGACGACGTCTTCCGCGAGCGCCAGCAAGCGCTTCCCCGCCGGAGTGAACACGAGCGGGGCCGACTTGCGGATGAACAGCGGCAAGCCGTAGAAATCCTCCAATGCCTTGATCTGATGCGACAGAGCGGATTGCGTCAGGTGAAGCCACAACGCCGCGCGAGAGACGCTGCCGGTGTCGCGCAACGCCAACAAGGTCTGCAAGTGACGAAGTTCGATAGGGGTGCGTTGCATGAGCAAAATTAATCGAAAATGTAAAAAACGTTCGTTTTGATAATACACGCGCACCCAGGATACTGCCAGAGGCTCACGCACCCGGCTTGTCGTGCATAGGCGTGCAGCCGACCGCCGCGCACAGCGCGACGTTGGCCTCGACTGAATCGGCGTGGGCGCCTTTCAATGGTGCGACAGGTGCTTTGGAAGGGAGGGGGCGACGCAGCACCTGTCAGGGTTGACAGGTGCGCAATTGCATCGCGTTGACTAGACTGCGCTCCAAATGGCGCGCATGCATGAGAGAAACAAGAAATAGCAAGTTGCGCGCCTATGCGGGTGACGGCAAGACACGCTCGCGGCAACGACTCGGAATTGCAGAGCAGAAGTCGGGAGGTAGCGCATGGATGAGTTCATTCTCCTTTCGCGCGGTGATCTCGTGCCGCCAGTTTCCGTCGACAGCCGCTATCCAAGGGTGATGATCGACGAGCAGGGAACGCCGGAACGCGCAGCGTTGCACTACGACGGCTGCATGAAGTCGTGGTGCTACGACGGCGAGGAAAAGCGGCGTTTTCTGCCTGTCGACGTGCGGCTGGATGTCGTGGATGGCTCGCCCCACTGGTGGAGTGTGCGTGCGGAAGTACGCTCACCGGTTGCGTCTCACTCGGCGTTCGACGAGTCGCTGCGCCTCACGTTTCGCTCGCACCTGCGCAACGGCACCTACGAGGTCGAGAGTCCGCCGGACGCCGACGTGATGATGATCTATCAACTGACGTTTCGCGACCCGCCCGCCTATCCGGGACAGGATGTGCACATCACTGTCAGTGCGATGAGCGGAAAGGTGACGTTATGCAACGATCCCGCCAACTTTCTCATGGGCGGGACGTTCGAGGATGTGGTGATTCCGGTGCCGGCGCTGCGGCCGTTGATCGGTGCGGGGCCGCGCTGGCCTTACAAACTTTGCCTTACCTGCGGGTACTTCGAAGTCATGCGGCCGTGACGGTGATCGCCCCCGGCCGCATGCCTTTGACATCGATCAGGCGAGCGCCTTCTCGACGATCTCGCGCACGTCTTTCGACAGCGCCTGATGCTGCGCCACTTGCTGCAAGGCGTCACGCATACGCTCGCGCAGCGCGGGCGTGTACTTGCGCCAGCGGTCGAGCACGCGCGCCAGTCGGGCGGCGACCTGCGGGTTGAGCGCATCGAGCGCCAGCACCTGCTCGGCCCAGTACTGATAGCCCGAACCGTCGGTGGCGTGGAACTGCGCCGGATTGCCGCTGCAGAAGCTGAAGATCAGCGAGCGGGCGCGGTTCGGATTCTTCAGCGTGAAGGCCGGATGCCCCATGAGCGCGCGCACCGCATCGATCACACAGTGGCTGCCGTCGCCACGCTGCATCGCCTGAAGTGCAAACCACTTGTCGATGGCGAGCGGTTCGTTCTCGAAGCGCTGATAAAAGTCCACAAGCGCTTCGGCGGCGTGGTTCGGGCCATGAGCTGCGTCGCCTTCGCGTGCCGCACCGCCGCGTTGTACCAGCGCGGTGAGCGCGGAGAAGCGGTCGGTCATGTTGTCGGCCGTGTCGTATTGCGTGCGGGCGGTTTGCGCCACGCCGGCGTCGGACAGTTCCATCAGATACGACAGGGCGAGGTTCTTGAGCGCACGCTCACCGGCCGATGCTGCGTCGGGCTGATACGGGCCCGGCACACGATGGTTGTGATACGCCGCGAGCCATTCCGTATGCAGCGATGCGGCCAGACGTTGACGCAGATACTGACGCGCCGCATGAATGGCGGCCGGATCGATCTCCGTCATCTGCTCGCCGAGATACGACTCAGCGGGCAGCGTGAGCGCCTGCGCGCGGAACGCCGGATCGAGCGTTTCGTCGCGCAGCACCTGGCGGAAGGCTTCGAGTACATAGCTGTCCACGCTCGGCAACTGGCCCATCTGAATCGATTCGACGAGGGCGAGCAACTGACGCGTCGCGAGACGCTGTCCGGCTTCCCAGCGGTTGAACGGATCGCTGTCGTGCGCCATCAGGAACGCGAGTTCGTCGATGGTGTACTCGTGTTCGACGATCACCGGTGCCGAGAAGCCGCGCAGCAGCGACGGCATCGGCGTGTGAGCGACGTCGACGAACGTGAAGCTCTGACGCTCCTGCGTGAAGTCGAGCACGCGCGTGGTAGATGCCGGTGCATCGGCCGCTTCACCGTCGAGGCGCAGCACCATGTCGCGGCCGTCGCGATCGAGCAGTCCCACGGCGAACGGAATGTGGAACGGTTGCTTGACGAGCGTTTCGACCTGCAACTCGACGCCGACCTTCGGGCAACGTTGCGTGAGCGTGAGGGTGTACGTGTGGGCGGCTTCGTCGTAGACGGCATCGACCGTCACACGCGGCGTGCCAGCCTGGCTATACCAGCGGCCGAACTGTGTGAGGTCACGCTGATTGGCGTCGGCCATTGCGGCGCGGAAGTCGTCGCACGTGACGGCCTGACCGTCGTGACGCTCGAAGTACAGGTCCATGCCGCGACGGAAGCCGTCACGGCCGAGCAACGTTTGATACATGCGCACGACTTCGGCGCCTTTCTCGTAAACGGTAACCGTGTAGAAGTTGTTGATTTCGACGTAGCTCTCGGGGCGCACCGGGTGGGCCATCGGACCGGCGTCTTCCGGGAACTGCGCCTGACGCAGCACGCGCACGTCGTCGATGCGCTTGACTGCGCGGCCCGACTCGGAGCCCATCATGTCGGCGGAGAATTCCTGATCGCGGAACACCGTCAGACCTTCCTTGAGACTCAACTGGAACCAGTCGCGGCAGGTCACGCGGTTGCCGGTCCAGTTGTGGAAGTACTCGTGGCCCACGACCGCTTCGATGTTGCCGAAATCGTCGTCCGTCGCCGTGGCGGCGTCGGCCAGCACGTACTTCGTGTTGAAGATGTTCAGGCCCTTGTTCTCCATCGCACCCATGTTGAAGTCGCTCACGGCGACGATCATGAAGCGATCGAGATCGAGCACACGGCCGAAGCGCTCCTCGTCCCAGCGGATCGAGTTGACGAGCGAATGCATGGCGTGTTCGGTCTTGTCCAGATCCTGCGGCTGCACCCAGACCTGGAGGAGCTTCTCGCGGCCGTCGCCAGCGACGATGCGTTCCTCACGGCAAACCAGACGTCCGGCGACTAGCGCGAACAGATAGCTCGGCTTCTTGAACGGGTCGTCCCAGACGGCGAAATGGCGGCCGTCCGGCAGATCGCCCTTGTCGATCAGATTGCCGTTGGCGAGCAGCACCGGATACACCTCGCGGTCGGCGCGCAGCGTCACGGTGTACGTCGCCATTACATCCGGACGGTCGAGGAAGTAGGTGATCTTGCGGAAGCCCTCGGCTTCGCACTGCGTGAAGAAGTTGCCGCCGGAGACGTACAGCCCCATGAGCGACGTGTTCTCTTGCGGACGGCAGCGGGTGACCAGCGTAAGTTCGAACGTTTCGGGCGGTGCAACGACGGTGAGCGATTCTTCGCCGGTGCGATAGCCGGACCACGGCTTGCCGTCGATTTCGAGGCTGACCAGTTGCAAGCCCTGGCCCACCAGTTCGAGGTCGCCGCCGGGGCCGGCCGGATTGCGGTGGATGCGCAATCGGCTGGTCACGGTGGTCACGTCGGGGGCGAGGTCGAAGTCGAGTTGGACGGTGTCGATCAGATACGCCGGGGGCGTATAGTCGGAGCGTTGGATGACACCTGCGAGGTCGGTTCTGAGCATGGACGGTAATGTGCGGACGGCCAAGGATTCACAAATTGTAACGGAGTGGCGCGCGCTTAGTGTCCGAGCCGACAATTTGCTGAATTTTCGTTCAACGCAACCGTCAAACGATTCGGATGTGCGCGAGATGCCGTCCTATGCTTAAATCGTCGCAACAAAATGACCAATGAGGCTGATGAGGCGCAGCGGCACCGAGGCGTCTACAGCGGGTTTCGGAATCGGGAGTACAGAATCATGTGGAAACGATGGGGAATGGCGACGTTGGCCGTCGCCAGCGTGTTACTGGCCGGATGTGCCAGCACGGTGACCAGCCAGGTCACGGCGTTCGGCACTTCGCCGGGCTTCGAGGGGCCGCGCACGTATGCGCTCACGCGCACCCCCGAGCAGCAGAACAATCAGGAGCATGCGACATACGAGCAGTGGCTGCGCACGCGTCTCGCGGGGGACGGTTTCAGTGAGCAAAGCCCGTCGAGCGCGCACTATCTGATCGGCATGTCCTACGGCATTACGCAGCAGGTGATGCGCGTGACGGAACCGGCCTACGACCCGATGTTCGCCCCCGGTCCTTGGGGACCGTGGGGGCGTCCGTGGGGCTGGTACGGTTATCCGTACGGCGCGCCGCCGGCGTACATCCAGCGCGATTACCCATACGGCCTGGCTGGCTTGCAACTGCGCTTTACGGACCGTCCGACGGGCAAGGAGGTGTATCGCGTGCAGGCCGAAACGAGCGATGCCGGAACGTCGATGGCCTCGGCCATGCCGTTTCTGATCGACGCGGCGCTCAAGCAACTGCCGTTCCCGAGCGGGCAAACCGTCAACGTCCAGCAAAAAGTCGGGCAGTGAAGGTGTGATTGATGCAAAGAAGACCGGCCGATCCCAGGCCGGTCTTTTTCGTTTACCGAAGTGATGGCGAGATCATTACTGCATCAGCGTGATGACGCCGAGCACGAGGAAAATCACGGCCGCCACGGCATGCACGGCGCGGGTCGGCAGGCGTCCCGAGAACTTGTGGCCGACGAGCACGGCAGGCACGTTCGCGAGCATCATGCCGAGCGTCGTACCCGCCACCACACCGAAGAAGTCCTGATAGCGCGCGGCGAGCATGACCGTCGCGATCTGCGTCTTGTCGCCCATCTCGGCGATGAAGAACGTGATGACGGTCGAGAGGAATACGCCGAACTTGCGACGCGTGTCGGCCTCTTCGTCGTCGAGCTTGTCGGGTATGAGAATCCAGATCGCCATGCCGATGAAGGAAGCCACGACGGCCCATTTCATGATGGCGGGACTGATGGCCGTCGACAGCCATTCGCCGACCGCCCCGGCAAAGCCGTGGTTGACGAGCGTGGCGACGAAAATGCCGAGAATGATCGGTACGGGCTTCTTGAAGCGCGCAGCGAGCACAAGGGACAACAACTGGGTTTTATCGCCGATTTCGGCAAGCGCGACCACACCGGTCGATACGAGGAATGGGGACACCTTATTTTTCTCCGCCGGGCCGTGTACATGCGAGCCAATGACAATGCGTCCCGGCCCGGGTGGCGGAAGCATCGTCATCGGTCTCGCCAGGCCCGAGGGCTGCGCACGCCATAGCCGGAACCGGCCAAGTCTGTTGACGTACGCCCCTGCCGAAGACTGATGTCTATGACAGGGCGGCTACTCCCCAATGAATCGAGGCGGATTATAGCATCGGCGCAGGGCTATCGCGCAAGCGACGGTTCCGTGACATCGCGGTAACCGGCGACGCAATGCAAAAAAGGGCAGCCATCGGCTGCCCAAGGAGATCCCCGACCGTTTGCCCCTTGCGCACGGTCGGCGACCGCGAGGGCGCGCGCGTCGCCAGAGCGACGACGCCCACGCCTCGCGTAAGACATCAGGCCTGCGGCATGCGCCAGCAGACCGGATCGGTGCAACGACTGCGATCAGCGCATCAGGCCATCATTCCATCAAGCGGCCGCGCGGTGATGGACCGGCTTGCCAGCGGCATACGTCTTGGCAATCGCGCGATCGTCACCGAGCATGGCGAACGCGAACAGCAATTCCTCCAGCGACTCCGCCAGCGCCGTACGACGCGCGAGCAACGGCGTCGCCTTCGGATCGAGCACCACGAAGTCGGCCTCGGCGCCCACGGCGAGCGTGCCGATGGTGCCGTGCAGATCCAGCGCGTGTGCAGCCCCTTCGGTCGCGAGGTAGAACATGCGTTCGGCCGAGAGGTGATACCCCGACAGACGCGCGACCTTGTGCGCTTCGTTCATCGTCTGCAACATCGAGAACGTGGAGCCGCCGCCCACGTCGGTCGCGAGCGTGACCGGCATGCGCGTCGCTTCGGCAGCAGCAAAGTCGAACAGGCCGCTACCGAGGAACTGGTTGGACGTCGGGCAATGCGCGGCCACCGTTCCCGTCTCGAACATACGGCGACGATCATGCTCGTCGAGCCAGATGCAGTGACCGTACACGGCGCGCTTGCGCAGCAGCTTGTAGTGATCGTAGACGTCGAGATAGCTGCGATGACCGGGGAACAGCGAGCGTACCCATTCGACTTCGTCGGTGTTCTCGGCGACGTGGCTCTGGATGAACACGTCCTGATACTGTTCGGCAAGTTCGCCGCACACGCCGAGCTGCGCCTCGGTCGAGGTCGGCGCAAAGCGCGGCGTGAGCGCATACAGCTGACGCCCCTTGTTGTGCCAGCGCTGAATCAGCGCTTCGCTGTCGCGTGCGCCGGTCTCGGCCGTGTCGCGCAGGAACTCGGGGCAGTTGCGATCCATCATCACTTTGCCCGCGATCATGCGCAGGTTGCGCGAGTCGCTTTCCTTGAAAAACGCGTCGGCCGAGCCGGGGTGCACCGTGCAGTACACCAATGCGCTCGTGGTGCCGCCGCGCAGCAATTCGTCGAGGAAGAACTGGGCAACATCCGCCGCGTATTCCGGATTCTCGAAACGGCGCTCGGTCGGGAACGTGTACTTCTCGAGCCAGGGCAGCAGCCCCGGCGCGGGCGACGCGATCATATCCGTCTGTGGATAGTGGATGTGCGTGTCGATGAAGCCCGGTGTGATGACTTTGTCGCGCAGATCCTCGATGGGTGTGCCGGCGGGCAGCGTCGGCGCAACCTTGGCGTAGTCGCCGACGGCCGTGATGCGGCCGTTCTCGAACGCGACGATCCCGTCCGTGTGGTGAACGGTGCCCGGCGTGCCATCGAGATAGGCGCGCGCCGGATCGTGCGTGAAGTAGACCAGTTGCGCGCGGACGGCGCGCAGGGCCTGCGGCGTCGTGTTTGTGGTGGACATTAGCGGGGTCCTTGTGTCGTTACATTTGCGTGAGCAGCAGCACCGCGAGCGCGGCGACGATCCACATCGCAGGCTTGATTTCCTTGATGCGTCCCGTGAACAGCTTGAGGACGACGAAGGCAAGGAAACTGTAGGCGATGCCGTCGGTAATCGAATACGAAATCGGAATCATCACGAGCGCGATGAAACTCGGGATGGCTTCGTCCATGCGATGCCACTCGATGCGCGCCACAGATTCCATCATAAACACACCGACGAGAATCAGCGCCGGGGCCGTGGCGATAGCGGGCACGAGCGAGAGCATCGGCGACAGGAACAGGAACGGCAGGAACAGCAGCGCGCAGACGACAGCGGTCAGGCCGGTGCGGCCGCCCTGTGCGATACCCGCCGCCGACTCAATGTAGGCGTTTGCCGGGCTCGTGCCGAGCGGGCCGGAGATCAGCACCGAGAACGAGTCGACGATCATCGCTTGACGCATGTTGCGCGGATTGCCGTCCCGATCCTTCATGTTGCCCGCTTCGGCAATGCTCATGAAGGTCGAGAGGGTATCAAAGAACGCCGTGAAGAGCATCACGAAGATGAACGGCAGGTACGCCACCTTCAGCGCGCCCAGCAGGTCGAGCTGGCCGATGCCCGAGAAGTCCGGTGCAGCGAAGAAGCCCTGGAAGTTCACCAGCGTGGCCGTGGCGATTTCCTTGGGGAAGTAGCCGCTGCCGTCGCCCCAGAGGCGGCCGATGGGCACGGCCATGAGGGTGGTGACGACGATACCGATCATCAGCGCGCCGTTCACGCGGCGTGCGACGAGCACGGTCGTGAGCGCCAGGCCGATGAGGAACGTGACGGTCGGCGGCGACAGGTGCGCCAGACGCACCACCGTGACCGGATCGCTGACCACGAGCTTCGCGTTGACCAGCCCGATCACCGTGATGAACAGACCGATGCCGCACGAGATCGCGTAGCGCAGGTTCGAGGGAATCGCTTCGACGACGAAGCGTCGCACGTTGAGCGCGGCGAGCAGCGCGAACAGAATGCCCGACCAGAACACACAGCCCAGCGCCGTCTGCCAGGGCATGCCCACGCCGTGCACCATCGTGAAGGCGAACAGGGCGTTCAGGCCCATGCCCGGCGCAACCAGCACCGGATTGCGCGCGTAGAGACCCATCGCGCAACTGCCGAAAAAGCTGATGAGCACCGTAGCAGTGAGTGCCGCCGGGAAGGCCATACCCGTCTTCGACAGAATGGCCGGGTTCACGACGATGATGTACATCGCCGCGAGGAAAGTCGTGATACCCGCTATCACTTCGGTGCGGAACGTGGAGCCGAGCGACGTGATGCCGAAATAGCGGTCGAGTGTCGACGTGGGTTGCGCGCCCGCCACGCGCGTGTTGTCGTGTGCTGCGTCCGGTGCAGCCGGGGCTGCACCCAGCGTTGCCGCTGCTGCCGCTGCTGCATTACTCGCCGGGGGGCTGAGCGATGAGTCCATGGGGTGTTGTCTCCGATATTTTCTATGTGATGAGCGCCCGGCGTTGCGCGGTGTGGGGGCACCTCGCGACGTGTATCAGGGCACGCTCGAAAAATAGCATCGGGCCCCAGCGAAAATATTCCTTATGGGGAATGTTCGACATCATCGGGAGGTAATGTGACGACCCACCCAAACGTCGATTTGCGCCGCGCAGACATAAAAAAACGCCCGAATGATTCGGGCGTTTGACCTCAGGCGAGGCGAATGCGCGATCAAACCGTTTGCGCCGCGCGGAATTGCTCCAGTTCGCCGATCAGACGCTGCTTCTCGCTGTCGTCGATGAACGAGGCGTCGAAGCTATTCCTTGCCATCGTGTAAGCGTCGTCGAGCGTCATGTCGAGGGCGTCGAACGTCGCAAGGAAGTTCTCGTTGAGATAGCCTCCGAAGTAAGCGGGATCATCCGAGTTGATCGTCACGGCCAGTCCGCGTTTGAGCAGTTGGTGCAGCGTGTGCTGCCCCATGTGATCGAACACTTTGAGACGCACGTTCGAGAGCGGGCACACCGTCAGCGCGATCTTTTCGCGGGCCAGACGGTCGAGCAGCGCTTCGTCTTCGATGGCGCGCACGCCATGATCGACGCGCTCCACGCGCAGCATGTCGAGCGCTTCGTGAATGTACGCGGGCGGACCTTCTTCACCGGCATGCGCCACGATACGCAGCCCGAGCGCACGGCAGCGCTCGAAGACACGCGCGAACTTGTTGGGCGGGTGGCCCTGTTCCGACGAATCGAGCCCCACACCCACGAGACGATGGCCGTGGCTGTTGAAATAGGGCAGCGCAGTTTCCAGCGTTTGCAGGGCGTCTTCCTCGGGCAGGTGGCGCAGGAAGCACAGGATCAGACGACTTGTGATGCCTTGCTGTGCTTCGGCTTCAGCCAGCGCGCGTTCGATGCCGTTCACCACGGTGGCCATCGACACACCGCGCGACGTATGCGTTTGCGGGTCGAAGAAGATTTCCGTGTGACGGATGTTGTCGGCGGCGGCGCGCGCCATGTAGGCGCGCGTCATGTCGTAGAAATCGTCTTCGGTGAGCAGCACGCTCGCGCCGGCGTAGTAGATGTCCAGAAAAGACTGGAGATCGGTGAAGGCGTAGGCGTCGCGCAGGGCTTCGACGCTCGGATACGGCAGCTTCACCTGATTTCGCTCCGCGAGCCGGAAGATCAGTTCGGGCTCCAGCGTGCCCTCGATGTGGAGATGCAGCTCCGCCTTGGGCATGGCGCAAAGGGTCTTGGCGAGTTCTGGCGTGAGGGGCATGGTGTGTCTTCTTGGGGGGAGATGGGCGGGATTTTACCGTCGCAGGCGTTTGTCGTGCATTGGCGCGTCGGGTGGTCGCTCCGGTGTCCGGGGGGAGGCAGGCCGCGTTTCAGACAGGAATACCGCTGTCCTGCGCACCGGCCGGTGCGCTCTGGCGCATCTGTTGTTCACGCACGCGCAGCAGTTGTGCGGTCACGGCAATCGCAATCGTCGCAGGCGCTTTGCCGGAGATGCCCGCCACGCCGATGGGGCAGATCATCTGCTCGAAGCGCTCGGGCGGCACGCCCCGGTCGCGCAGACGATGCTCGAACTGGCGGCGCTTGGTCATCGACCCGATCAGCCCGAAATAGGCGAAATCGTCCCGTTTGAAGATCTCCTCGCACAGACGCTGGTCGAGCGCATGGTTGTGCGTCATGACGAGGAAGAACGCGCCCGGCGGCGCTTCGGTGACGAGGGCCTCGGGGGTGTCCGTGGATTCGACGACGGTGTTCGGCGGCACCGTCTCGGGGAACGTTTCGGTGCGCTCGTCGGCCCAAGTGACGCGGCACGGCAGCGTGGCGAGCACCTGCACGATGGCCTGTCCGACGTGTCCCGCACCGAACAGCACGATGTGAAAGTCGCTCGGCGCGAGGCGCTCGCTCAGCCACAGCCAGCCGTCGCTGCCTTGCCAGAAGGAACAGGCGGCGTCGTCGGCGTCGCGGGTGAGGGTGTGCGGGTGGGCGAGAGGTTCGTCAGCATCGAGTTCGGTCAGCATGACCGGCCCGCCCTGATGCTGGCTGGCCGCAGCGTCTGCGCCGGGTGCGCCAAACGCTACGCTGCGCAGGCTCGCCTCACCGGCCGCCAGACGTTTGTGCAACGCGCTCACCCAGGCCAGATCGCCCAGCGTGAGCACTTCGAAGGCGAGGGTGACCGCACCGCCGCAGCACTGCCCGAGGCTCGGGCCAAGGGCGAAGCGCTCGACGTGACGCGCGCCTTGCTGTCCGTACTGACGCAGCAGCTGACGGGCGACGTCCATCGCTCGCCATTCGAGATGGCCGCCGCCGATGGTCTCCCACACGTGCTCGCGCGTGACGAGGAGATGCGTGCCTGCCTCGCGCGGTGCAGAACCCTCCACGCGCGCGATCGTCACCAATACGGCGGCCTCACCGCGTACGAGCAGTTTGTGGGCGGCGTCGACCCAGCGATGCATCAGGCGGCGCTCCGCGTGCGCAACTCGGTGATCGCCATGAGCAGCGCTTCGGACGTGGCCGGCGCGTTCAGCACCGGTTCGTCGCGATAGTCGTTCACGCTGGCTACGGCGTCGCGCAGTGCATTGAAGACCGAGAACGGTAGTAGCAGCGGCGGTTCGCCGACCGCTTTGGAGCGGTGGATCGAGTCCATCACGTTGGCGTTGTCGAACAGATTCACGCGGAAGTCCGTCGGGCAATCGCTGATGCCGGGGATCTTGTACGTGGAGGGGGCGTGCGTCATGAGCTTGCCGTCCTTGTTCCACCACAGTTCTTCCGTCGTCAGCCAGCCCATGCCCTGAATGAACGCGCCTTCGACCTGTCCGATGTCGAGCGCCGGGTTGATCGACTTACCGGCGTCGTGCAGCACGTCGGCGCGCAGCAGACGCCACTCGCCGGTGAGCGTGTCGAGAATGACTTCCGAGACCGCTGCGCCGTACGCGAAGTAGAAGAATGGGTTGCCGTTCATGGTCTTGGCGTCCCATGACAGGCCCGGCGTGGCGTAGAAGCCGTCCGACCAGAGTTGCACGCGCGCCCAGTAGGCGGCTTCCACGAGATCGGGGAAGGGGATGTGATTCCCGTTCGCGCTGACGACATCGTTGGCGAACGTCACTTCGTCGGCGGCGCAGCCGTACTTCGTTGCCGCGAACTCTGCCAGGCGCTGACGGATTTGCCATGCAGCATTCTGTGCGGCCTTGCCGTTCAGGTCCGCACCGGTCGATGCGGCGGTGGCCGACGTGTTCGCGACCTTGGTCGTGTCGGTCGCCGTGACACGCACGTGCGAGAGGTCGACGCCCAACTCGTGCGCCACGACTTGCGCGACCTTGGTGTTCAGGCCCTGACCCATCTCCGTGCCGCCGTGGTTCACGAGCATCGAGCCGTCGCGGTAGACGTGCACGAGTGCACCGGCCTGATTGAAGGCCTGCACGTTGAACGAGATACCGAACTTGAGCGGGGTGAGCGCAAGGCCCTTGCGCAGTACGGGACTTGTGCGGTTGAACGCCTGCACGGCGTCGCGACGCGCGCGATAGTCGCTCGTCTGTTCCAGCTCGGCGACCAGCTCGTGGATGATGTTGTCCTTGACGAGTTGCCCGTACGGCGTGGTGTTGCGCTCGGTCTTGCCGTAGAAATTCACACGGCGCACGTCGAGGGCATCCTTACCCAGACGTCGCGCGATGGCGTCCTGCACCACTTCCATGATGAGCGCGCCTTGCGGGCCGCCGAAGCCACGGAACGCCGTGTTCGATTGCGTGTTCGTCTTGCCGCACAGGGCGCGCAGATCGGCGTCAGGCACGAAGTAGGCGTTGTCGAAGTGGCAGATGGCACGTGTGGCGACCGGGCCGGACAGGTCGGCCGAGAAGCCTGCGCGCAGCGTCATGTCGACCTTCGCGCCGGTGATGCGACCGTCGTCGTCGAAGCCGACGTCGTACTCGAAGTAGAACCCGTGACGCTTGCCCGTCATCATGAAGTCGTCGTCACGATCCAGACGTAGCTTGACGGGCCGCTTCAGACGAGACGCACACAGTGAGGCCACGCACGCGAACAGGCCCGATTGCGATTCCTTACCACCGAAGCCACCGCCCATGCGTCGGCACTCGACGTGCACCTGATGGCTATGCCAGCCCAGCGCGTGGGAGACAAGCGCCTGCATCTCGCTCGGGTGCTGCGTCGAGCAATAGAGGTGGATGCCGTCGTTTTCCTTGGGGATGGCGTACGAGATCTGTCCTTCGAGATAGAACTGCTCCTGCCCGTTGCATTCGAACGTGCCGCTGATGCGGTTGGGCGAGGCTTGCAGGGCGGCATCGGCGTCGCCGCGACGCAGTTGCATCGGCGGGAGTACACCCGCGCCAGCTGCTTTGGCGGCCTGAGGCGTGAGGATGGCGGGCAGGTCTTCGTATTCGCCCTTGGCCAGTCGTGCGGCACGACGGGCGGCGTCGTGCGATTCGGCGACCACGGCGAACATCGGCTGGCCGATGTACTGGACGACACCGTCCGCGAGGATCGGATCGTCGTGGATGACCGGGCCGCAATCGTTCACGCCGGGGATGTCGGCGGCGGTGAGCACGGCGATGACGCCCGGTGCGCGGCGCACGGCGTCGAGATCGAGCGAGAGAATGCGGGCGTGTGCCTTGGGCGACGCCCCGAGCGCGCAGTGCAGCGTGCCTTGCAGCTGGGGAATGTCGTCGGTGTAGGTGGCTTCGCCAGCTACGTGAAGCTCGGCCGACTCATGCGGGCGCGAGCGGCCAACCTGGGCAGCTGTCTGTGCGGTCTGCGTCATGAAGCCTTCGACTTGCGTGTTCATGGGCGGCTCCGGTTAGACGTTGGCGAACGCGTTGACTTCGTGTGCCGCAAGCGGCGCGTCGTTGCGCGTTTCCAGGAAAAAACGATACAGCAGATTCTGCGCACCGGCCAGTCGGTAAGCGCTCGTCGCGCGCATGTCCGAGAGCGGCTGATAGTCCGTCGACAGGGCGGCCATCGCGGCACGCACGGTCGCTTCCGTCCACGGCTGGCCGTTCAGCGCGGCTTCGATGGCGCTGCCGCGCTTGGGCGTCGCGGCCATGCCGCCGAAGGCGATACGGGCCGAACGCACGGTATCGCCGTCGAGTTCTACAGCGAATGCGGCGCACACGGCGGAGATGTCCTGGTCGAAGCGTTTCGCGAGTTTGTACGTACGGAAACGTTGCGACGATGCGGGCAGCGGCACGCGAATCCCCTGCACGAACTCGCCCGCTTCGAGGGCGTTCTTCTGATATGCGATATAGAAGTCTTCGAGCGGCATTTCACGCACCACGCCTTCGCGATGGAGCACGATACGCGTGCCGAGCACGATCAGCGCGGGCATCGAGTCACCGATGGGCGAGCCGTTCGCGACGTTGCCGCCCAGCGTCCCGGCGTTGCGGATCGGGAACGAGGCGAAGCGCTGACGCAGTTCGGCCAGATCCGGGTAGTGGTTGACGAGCGCATCGAACGCATCGTTGAGCAAAGCTCCCGCACCGATATAGATGCCGTTCGGACCCTCGGAGATCTCGCGCAGTTCCGCCACCTGGCCGATGTAGATCAGATGCTTCAGCTCGCGGAATTGCTTCGTCACCCACAGGCCAACGTCGGTGCTACCGGCGAGAATGCGTGCGTCCGGATAAGCGGCGCGCAGACGGCCCAGTTCGGCCAGCGTGCGCGGGGCGTGGAAGACGTGACCGTCGTGCTCGTACGAGAGCGTGTCGCCGCGTTGCAGCGCCTGCAACTGCTCGGCGAGCGCCTTGCGGTCGAATTCGTGACGCGGCAGGTCGTACATCTTCTGGGCGGCGTCGACGATGGGGCGGTAGCCCGTGCAGCGGCACAGGTTGCCCGACAGGACGTCGTCGATCTCGCGGCGGCTCGGGCAGCCCGCTTCTACCGGACGGTTCAGATACATGGCCCACAGCGACATCACGAAGCCCGGCGTGCAGAAACCGCACTGCGAGGCATGGCAATCCACCAGCGCCTGCTGCACCGGGTGCAGCGTGCCGTCGGCATGGCGCAGGTCTTCGACCGTGAAGAGCGCGCGGCCGTCGAGCGTGGGCAGGAACTGGATGCAGGCGTTGACCGCGCGCAGCGCCACATTGCCATCGTCGGCCAACTCGCCGATCACGACCGTGCAAGCGCCGCAATCGCCCTCGGCACAGCCTTCCTTGGTGCCGGTGCAGTGCAGGTCTTCGCGCGTGTACTGAAGCACGGTGCGGGTCGTGGCTTCGCCAGTGACCTCGTGCACCTTGCCGCGGTAAAAGAAGCGGATGGCTTGTGTCTCCATGATTCTCAGTGTAGTGCAGTGCAATTGTGGACGCGCCGGCGTTGCCGCATTGGTCTTTTTAACGGCCGGCGTGGGGATGAGCCGAAGATAGCACCGGCGGCACAGGGAAATATTTCGCCGCCATGATGATGGCTATTCGGACGCCCCGATGACCCGCCATTGTCATAAACTACGGCTCAACCCGCCGTTTTCCGGTCTTCAACACGCCTTCAGAGCGCCCCCGCACATGCAAAGACCCCGCGAACAGATCGACGCCTACCTGCTGCGGGTGCTCCATACGCTGCTCACAGAGCAAAGCGTGTCGCGCGCCGCGCTCAAGCTCGGCCAGTCGCAGCCGGCCATCAGTAACTCGCTGCGCCGTCTGCGCGAGATCACGGGCGACGCCATTCTGGTGCGCGGCAAGAGCGGTATGGTCGCCACCGAGCGCGGTCGTGAGCTGCTGGGCTACGCCACCGATGCGCTCGCCGCGATCGAACGCATTACGCACCCGACCACGGAATTCGCGCCGCAGACCACCACGCGGGCGTTCCGGCTCGGTGCGCCGGACTACCTCGACGCCGTTTTTCTGCCCAATATCGCCGAAGTGCTGCGCCGCGACGCGCCGTCGGCCCGTCTGCACGTGCAACCCATCAACGCCGGTTTCGACTATGCGGGCGCGCTGGAAAACGGCTCGCTAGACGTGGTGATCGGCAACTGGCTGGAACCGCCGCCGCAGTTGCATATGTCGCGTCTGTTCGACGACGAGGTGGTCTGTATGCTCGGCGCACAGCATCCGCTGGCCAACAAGGGCATCTCGCTCAAGCACTACCTGGAATTGCCGCACCTCGCGCCAATGCCGTATGTGGCCGAGCGTCAGAGCTTCATCGACGGTTTTCTGGCCGAGCAGGGCCTGCGTCGCAACATTCAGATGACGATGCCGTATTTCGGGCTCGTCCCGTACGTGCTGATGCGCACCGATCTGGTGTTCACGACGGGGCGTCAGTTTGCGCAGCATTACGCGCGCTATCTGCCGATCCGCGTAGTGCCGTCGCCGGTCAACTTCCCGCCGATGCGCTTCTATCAGTTGTGGCATGAACGCACGCACGCCGCGCCCGAGGTGACGTGGTTGCGCCGACGGATCGCCGAAGTGGCCACCGAACTCGACGCGGCCAGCGGCGCAGGAGAGCCGACGCCGGCGCTGGTGCGGCCTTGACGACGTTCGAGTGACTGCCAAAAAGCCAACGGCCGTCGCCCTGAGGGGCAGACGGCCGTTGTGCGTTTGGGAGCGCCGCCCGGTGCGTTAGCGCAGCGAAATGGCGCGGCGCGGGCGATGCAGCGCCAGCGCGAGGAAGATCACGACGAATGCCGCGAGCGACCACATCGGCAGCGTCAGACCGAGGATCGGCGGGTACATCGTCTGGCACATACCCTGCACCTGGAAGACCTGCGGCAACAGGCGCGAGGTCGGCAGCGCGTCCACAAACCCTTCGACGACGTCGTAGCCGCAGCTCACCATCGGATTGGCCTGCACGTAGATGAGATACGCCGACGCAGCCATCCCGCCAATCGCCGAGAGCGCCGCGAGCACGCGTGCCACTTTAATCCCTGCCCAGCCGCGCGAGACCGCGCCGACCAGCCCGAAGATCGCGATCAGCACAAGCGCGTAGCGCGCCAGAATGCACAGCGGACACGGGTCTTCGTGAAGCACGTACTGGAAGTACAGCGCACCGCCCAGCAAGGCGAGGCAAACCACGGTGAGCAGGAGATACAGCAGACGTTCGCGGCGAAAAGCCGGGTCGAGTTGAGCGTTCATTTCACTTCAGGCGGTAGGCCATCACGAATCCCACGAATCCCGCAAATCCCCGCATGACGCCGGGCGGCAGGCACTTGGGCTGGGATTGTAACCCCAGCCCGATTCGCATGTGAGATGAAAAATTGCGGGATTTTTCGGAACTTTCCATCGAAAAATCGGACGTTTGCGCGCATTTCTGTACGAAATCGTCCGAAAGTTGAGGATTGCGCTCAGCGGGCCGGGCGCAGGGCCTGCTCGATGGCGCGGGCGACCGGGAACAGGCGCGCGTCGTCGCCTGCAGCACCGCTGACCATCAGGCCGATGGGGGCCTCGCCCTGACCCTGACACGGCAGCGAGAAGGCGCACCCGTCGATCATGTTGATGGCCGTTGGGTTGCGCAGCACCAGAGCGTTGGTGGCGGTGAAGGTGTCGTCGCTGGCTTCGAGCGGTGCGATGGCCGGTGGCGTGAGCGGCACGGTCGGGCACAGCACGGCGTCGAAGCTTTGCCACACGGGATTCGCCGCTGCGATGAGCGCGGCGCGGGCGTTCAGCAGATCGATGTAGTCGGCCGCGCCTGCCGGTTCGCCCTTGCGAATGCGCACCAGCACGCGCGGGTCGTAGCCGTGCGCACGCTCGGCCAGCAACTTGCGATGCCATGCGTACGCCTCGACGGGCGAGAAACCGAAGCGGTTGATCGCGGGCAGGGTGTCGAACGGAGCGAATTTGAACTCGACGAGCGTTGCACCCGCCTTGGCGAGCGTGGCAAGGGCGCGCTCGTAGATGGCGAGTGCGGCGGGTTCTGCGCCGTCGAGCACAAAATTCGTCAAGACGCCGAAGCGCATGCCACGAAGGTCGCGCGGTGCGACTGGTGTTTCATTTGGGATGGCGCCCGACAGAATCGCATCGACCCACGCGCAGCAATCGACCGAGCGGCCGATGGGGCCGACGGAGTCGAGCGTGGTCGAGAGCGGCAGCGCGCCATCGCGCGGCGTGCGCGAAGCCGTCGGCTTGAAGCCCGTCAGACCACAGAACGCGGCCGGAATACGGATCGAACCGCCGGTATCCGTGCCGAGGCCGACGGCGGCCATGCCATCGGCCACCGACGCGGCGGCGCCTGAGGACGACCCGCCCGCGATGTGCCCGACTTCACGCTGCCACGGCGAGCGCGGCGTGCCGTAATGCGGATTCAGGCCGAGACCGGAGAAGGCGAACTCGGTCATGTTGGTACGACCGACGATCACGGCACCTGCCTGACGCAGACGCGCGACGGCCAGTGCGTCGTGCGTGGCGGGGGCGGCGTCGGAGAGCACCGTGGAGCCTGCACGCGTGACCTGACCTGCCACGTCGAACAGGTCTTTCACCGAGACGGGAATGCCCATCAGCGGCGACAAACGGGCGCCGGCGCGGCGCAGGGCGTCGAGGCCGTCGGCGGCGTCGCGGGCGGCTTGTGCGTCGACCTGCGTGAAGACGACCCTGCCCTGACCGGCCGGATCGGCGATGCGCGCGAGCGCCTGCTCGGTGAGGGCACGGCTGGTGGTGCGGCCTGCGTCGAGCGCGGCGGCGAGGTCGGACAGGGGGCGTTGCAGATCGATGGCGTCGTGGCTCATGTTCAGATCGCTTTCAGAATATGGGTGCGGAATTCTTCGATGTGACGGGCAATCGCCCGTCGGGCGCGTTCGCCGTCATGGGCGGCCAGCGCTTCAAACAGTTCGAGGTGCTCTTCGTAGACGCCTTCCAGATGACTCGGCGTCGACAGTGCGAGAAACCAGAAGCGCAGCGAGCGCTCGTGCAAGCCGCGCAGCAACTCGGCAAGCGTCTGGTTGCGCGATGCGCGTGAAATCGCCAGATGGAATTCGCGGTCGATGCGCATCATGGCGGCGACGTCGCGCGCTGCGATGGCCTCACGCGAGCGGGCCAGCACGGCCTCGATGGCGGCGAGATCCTCCGGCGTTGCGGCGCGGGCGGCCAGCTCGACACAGTACATCTCGTTGACCATGCGCACATCGATGATTTCGAGTGCGTCGTTCAGCGAGACGGGCGCGACCATGGCCCCCTTGCGCGGCAAGATGACCAACAACCCTTCGAGTGCCAGACGATGCATCGCCTGATGCACGGGCGTGCGTCCCAGCCCCGTCGACTGCATCAATTGCGCTTCGTTGAGCGTCTCGCCGGGGCGCAGACGCAACGTGATGATGTCGTGCTTGATGGCTTCGTAGGCGCGCTCGGTCAGGCTGCGGCCGTCATGTGGCACAGACGGCTCAGGCGGCATGCGGTGGGCGTCGCCCGCGACTTCCGTCTGGTGGGGCTCGAAAAGTGTCTCGTTGGGCATCGGATGGGGGCAGTCAGTCGGCAATCGCCAGCGCCTGCGTGGCGTAGCGGTGCCGGATCGTGCGGCCGAAGACCGGGTCGTGCAGTTCGATCTCGAACTGCTCGCCGCCAGCCACGCCGCCAATGGCAGCGAGTGTGCCACAGAACATTGCCGCGCCTGCGGGCAAGCCGTCCGGCCCGAGTTTGGCCATCAGTTCCTGCGGCGAGAGCAGACCCGCGACCGTGCCTTCCTGATAAAGACGCCGCTCGCCTGCACGCGTCACCCATGAGCGCAGTTCCAATTGATCCCAATGCGCCGCGACATCGGCAAAACGCCATGCTTCGCGTGCCACGGGCTTGGCGCAGACCTGCTTGGAGACGGTCACCCCATAGGCTTCGACCTCGCGGTCGGTATGGTCCGAGCCGATGCTTACGAACAGTTCGTCGCCGTGGCGGACCAGCACGCATTCGGCTTCGCCGCTGCTTGTCTCGCCGACGACGTCGATGGCGTCGTCCTGAGCGAGCAGGGCGGGGGCGAGGCGATAGAAGCAAGGGGTGGTCGACGGACGGCGCACGCCCAGCGCGGCCAGTTCGGCGATGTGATGCTCGACCGCGTGTCGGTCGCGTCCGGCCCATCCGGCAATGATGAGCGTGTCGATGGAGACATCGATACGAAGGGCAGCGCCGTCACCGGCCACCGTGAAAGACAAACAGGAACTCATACGTCGACCACTCCAGGGAATTACACAGTGAAATTCAATTGATATTTGTGTGATATTTCACAAGGAGACAAGACAAAAATCAAGAAAAAAAATTTCGTGCGATGGTGTAGAAAACGGGAATTTTTTATGAAAACCCCCGTCAATCTTGGGTTGCGCGCGTGTCAGGCCATCGCGTATATTGATCCGGCGCCCGTTTTGGGCCGAATGTTCGTTGGCTTTTCCGTTCCGGTCTCCGAACCGGAGCCCTTTGATACGAGGGCGTCGGCAACGGGTTCGACGGCTGGTCCGTCCGGACTTGCAGGGAATCGGGCGAACGAACGCAACGTCTATCAAGTCGGCAGGCAAGCAGCTCATACGCTGCCCACGGCCGGCTTCCCACCTTCATCAAGCATCACGTCTCGTGTTGTCGCTGCGCCTCCCGGGGGAGACGCGGCGTGTCATCGGCGTGGAGTCAAGAACATCAATATCGGCGCAACGCGCTGCGGGGAGAACGTATCGGATGCATCACGCCATCGACTTCATTCAGGATCTGGCCGTCATCATGCTGCTGGCAGGCATCGTGACGGTCATCTTCAACCGGTTCCGGCAGCCAGTCGTGCTCGGCTACATCGTGGCGGGCGTGATCATCGGGCCGTACACGCCGCCGTTCGCGCTGATACATGACGAGAAGACCATCGGGATCCTTGCCGAACTTGGTGTCGTGTTCCTGATGTTCTCGCTGGGTCTGGAGTTCAGCCTGCGCAAGCTCGCCCGGGTGGGCGTGACGGCGTTCGTGGCGGCGATTACCGAAATCGTGCTGATGCTCTGGATCGGCTACGAGATCGGCCGCTTCTTCGGCTGGAAGGCGATGGATTCGATCTTCCTCGGTGCGATGCTTGCGGTCTCGTCGACCACGATCATCGTCAAGGCACTCGACGAACTCGGCATGAAGCGCGAGCGTTTTGCGCAACTGATCTTCGGCGTGCTGATCGTGGAAGACGTGCTCGCCATCGGCATGATCGCGCTGCTCTCGGGCATCGCCATCAGCGGTCAGGTCGATGCGGGCGAAGCGACCTTCACGCTGGGCAAGCTGCTGCTGTTCATGGTCGTGTCGCTGGTCGTGGGCATTCTGCTGGTGCCGCGCATTCTCGGCTATGTGGCGAAGTTCAAGAGCGACGAAATGTTGCTGGTCGTGGTGCTGGGCCTGTGCTTCGGCTTCTGCCTGCTCGTGATTCAGATGGGCTACAGCGTGGCGCTCGGCGCGTTCCTGATCGGCGCGATCATGGCCGAAGCGCGGGAGTTGCACACCATCGAGCGGCTGGTCGCGCCTTTGCGCGACATGTTCAGCGCGGTGTTCTTCGTGACCATCGGCCTGCTGCTCGACCCGCATGTGCTGGTCACGTACGTGTGGCCGATTCTGGTGATCACGGTGGCTGTGGTGGTCGGCAAGATCGTGTCGTGCGGGCTGGGCTCCTACCTCTCGGGGCAGGACGGCCGCACGTCGATGCGTGTGGGCATGGGGCTGTCGCAGATCGGCGAGTTCTCGTTCATCATCGCGTCGCTCGGTCTGTCGCTGAAGGTGACCAGCGACTTCCTTTATCCCATTGCGGTGGCCGTCTCGGTCATCACGACGCTGCTTACGCCGTATCTGATCAAGGGCGCCGACCCGTTCACCGGCTGGCTGGGTCGCGTGATGCCGGGGCGTCTGTCCTATGTGCTCGGACAGTACACGCAATGGCTGCAAAGCATTCAACTGACGGGTGACAGCGCGGCGCTCGTCACCATCGTGCGTCGTATTGTGGTGAGCGTGGCGATCAATCTGGCGCTCGTCGTGACGATCTTCCTCGGTGGTGCGTTCTTCTATCGTCGTCTTGCCGATCTGATGAAGCCGTGGGTCGCAGACCCGAGTCTGCAAAGTGCGGTGGTCTGGGGCGGGGCACTGGTGTTGTCGCTGCCCTTCCTGATCGCCGTGTACCGCAAGCTCAAGTCGCTGTCGTTGCTGCTGGTGGAGTTGTCGATTCCGCCGAGCCTCACGGGCCGCTACACCTTCGAGGTGCGCCGCGTGGTCGCCGAGATCCTGCCGATTGCTGCGATGGTCGGGGTCATTCTGCTGGTGGCGGCGCTCTCCGCGAGCATCCTGCCGTCGACCGAGATGATCGTGCTGATTGTGGCGGGCACGCTGGTGCTTGCAGTCATCATGCGTAGCTGGTTCGTGCGCATGCACGCCAAGCTTCAGATTGCGCTGAAAGAGACACTCGAACATCAACCCGATGGTGAGCATGGCGGCGGGGGATCGTCGTCACACTGAAGGACACGCTACGGTTGAGTCTGCCGTCACGTGAAAAAGCCCGCCGGGATGCCTCGGCGGGCTTTTTCTTTGGTACGACGGGAGGCTTATGCCTTCTTCGGCGGGAAGTCGAAGATCAGGCAGGTGGTCGTGGCATGGGCGTAGAGCGTGCCGTCCGGCCCGACGATACGGCCTTCCGCAATGCCGATCTGCCGACCCGCCTGAATGACCTTGCCTTCGGCGCGTACGACGGGCACGTCACGCGTGAGGGCGCGGACCATGTTCGTCTTGAGTTCCAGCGTGGTGTAGCTGCGTCCGGCCGGTAGTGTCGAATGGATCGCGCAGGCCACGGCCGAGTCGAGCAGCGTGGCGAACCATCCCCCGTGGATAGAACCGAGCGGGTTGTAATAGGGCAGCGCCGGACGCCCCTGAAACACAGCGCGGCCATTGGCGACTTCCACGGCGATGAAACCCAGCGTCTCGCTGATCGGCGGCATCGGCAGCTTGCCGTCGAACATCGCGTCGAAGATTTCCTGGCCGGTGAGGCCGGTCACGTCGGACGGCGTCGCGACGCCATAACGCGCCGGACCGTTGCGCGTAATGCGCTCACGCACGGCGGCTTCGTCGGCTTCCCATTGGGCCAAAACGGCGGCGGCTTCCGGTTTGGTGCTCATGACGTCTTCCTCGTAACTTTTATGATGCTAGGCAATCGGCTTGTCAGCGATTATAGAAGTCGCCGCGCCCGGATGTGCGTTTCGCGTTAGAGGGAAGCGTCGACCGATAGGTGACGATGGGGCGAGATCGGTGGAGGCCGATGCCCGGAGCCGGATGGAGGCGATGCGGCAACGACGTGATGCGTCGTTGCCGCAAGGGCTGTCGCTTACCCGATCAGCGTTCGATCAGGCGGCTTGCGCGTGGCTGAGGCGGTAGGTCGCCAGTTCGTCGATGGTGAGAATCGGCAGATCGTGCTGCTTGGCGAAGCGCTCGATATCGGCACCACGCGTCATCGTTCCATCCGGATTCATCAGTTCGCACAACACGGCGGCGGGCTTCAGGCCTGCGAGGATCGCGAGGTCGACGGAGCCTTCCGTGTGTCCGCGACGCGTGAGCACGCCACCCGGCTGCGCGCGCAGCGGGAAGACGTGGCCGGGGCGGGAGAGGTCGGAGGGCTGGGCGTCGTCGGCGATGGCGGCGCGGATCGTGGTGACGCGGTCGGCAGCGGAAACGCCGGTACTCACGCCCTGACGCGCTTCGATCGTCACCGTAAAGGCGGTGCCGTAACGGCTCTGATTCTGCTCGACCATCGGCGGCAGATCGAGACGGCGCAGCGTCTCGTCCGGCAGACAGAGGCAGACGATGCCGCTGCATTCGCGGATCAGCATGGCCATCGTGGCGGGCGTGATTTTCTCTGCGGCGACGATCAGATCGGCCTCGTTCTCGCGGTCCAGATCATCCATCAGAATGACGGGACGGCCTTCGCGCATGGCGTCGAGCGCAGCGGGCAGACGAACTTCCACCGGCGGCAGGTCGACGAATGCGGGGTAGGCATGCAGGTCGTCGGTCGAGGCGGCGGAGGGGGTGTCGTGCGAAACAGCCTGGGTGTTGCGGGTACTGGTGGACATGAAACGCTCCTCGCGTAAGTCAATCGGGCGAAAAACGTTTTCGGGGCATGCGAACGGACGTCGCCATGGGACGGCATCCCATAGCACGCGGGTATCGACGCATCTTCTCTCATCCGGACTATGACCGTCGGCTCTGGCTTCGCACCAGATCTGCTGACCCTGCCGATGTCGCGAAAGCGACGGTGACAAGCGCTCGCGGGCTCATGACGACGCAGCGAACTGCGTGGTGTCACATACCGCCGGTGGGGACTTTCACCCCGCCCTGAAGACGTGTATGCCGTACGAACGTTGCGTTGCATCGCGTGGTAGTCACGCATTGCGCGGCGTCATTACGTATGCGGCGAGACAGAGCGTAGCACAGGGCGGGAGAGGTCTGCAGGGAAGGCCGCGCGAGGCGCGTGGGATTGCACATCGGCCACAAGACGCGGGGAGCCTCTTGTGGCCGTGTTTGATGTGGGCAGATGGCGTCGGCTGAGGGCGTCGAACGTCCGTCGAACGAAGTTCAGGCCAAACTTGGACGCTGGTCGGCCGTCACTCAATCAGGCGCTGGTGCCCTTGACCGTGTAACCGGCGTCGGTGATGGCGGCGCTGACTTCTGCGGGCGACAGGTCGCTTTGGACGTCTACGCGACCAGCACCCAGATCGACGTTGACCTTCGCATCGGCGTCCAGCTCGGTGATCGCACGCGTGACGGCTTTAACGCAATGGCCGCAGCTCATACCTTCGACTTGGACTTGCATGTTGCTCTCCTTGAAAGACGATTCAGTTGACGGTGACACTGATCAGGTGAATGGATGATAGACCTTCCCATAGAGGTAAGCTCAAGCGCTTTTTTCAGACGAATCGCGTGTCGGGTCAGACGTCCCCCAAACATGGCCGGTTCCGGTAGCGCTATCGTTGAAGTGTGACGGGTGTGGTCCTGCTGTTTCCACCGGAATGCGTAACAAGTTGCCGCACAGTGCTTGACCTTCCTGTCATGGCAAGATCTATGCTGTGACGCATGATGACAGTCCTCCTGGAGGCCTATAAATGACTCAGAACTGGTCGGTCGGTATTGAAGGCATGACCTGCGCATCCTGCGTGACGCGGGTGGAGAAGGCCTTGCGGCGCACGCCCGGTGTGGCGAGCGCCAGTGTGAACCTTGCGACCGAAACGGCGGCGGTGGAGGCTGCGGCTGACGTCGCGCCGGCCGCGCTGCTGGGCGCGGTTGAGGCCGCCGTCAGCGACGCCGGGTATCAGGTTGCGGAGCAATCGTTCGAACTGGCCATTGGCGGCATGACATGCGCCTCGTGCGCCGGGCGCGTGGAAAAGGCGTTGCGCAATGTGCCGGGCGTGGTCGAAGCCAATGTGAATCTGGCGACCGAGCGCGCGGCGGTGCGTGGTGTGCGCGGGGTGGTCGATGTTGCGGTACTGAGTGCTGCCGTCGAGAAGGCGGGGTATGAGGCGTCGGTCGTCACGGACCCCGCGCAGGCGGCATCGGCGCAGAGCGGTCCGGCATGGTGGCCGGTGGCGGTCGCTGCCGTGCTGTCGCTGCCGTTGTTGCTCCCCATGCTTGTCGAGCCGTTCGGTGTGCATCTGATGCCGCCGCCGTGGGTGCAGTGGCTGCTCGCCACCCCTGTGCAGTTCTGGCTGGGCGCGCGTTTCTACCGGGCGGGTTATAAGGCGGTGCGTGCCGGAAGCGGCAACATGGATTTGCTGGTGGCATTGGGCACGTCGGCGGCCTACGGTCTGAGCTTGTATGAGTGGTGGCGCGCACCGGCGGGCAGCATGCCGCATCTGTATTTCGAAGCGGCGGCGGTGGTGATCACGCTGGTGCTGCTGGGCAAGTGGCTCGAAGCGCGGGCAAAGCGGCGGACCGTGGAAGCGATTCGGGCGCTGGCGGCGCTGCGTCCGGAGACGGCGCGTGTCGTGCGTGACCCGCACGGCGCGGCGAGTGAAGTCTCGGTGCCGCTGGCGCAGGTGAAGGTGGGCGACTGGGTTGTGGTGCGCGCCGGTGAGCGTGTGCCGGTCGACGGGGTGATCCGCGATGGCGCGAGCCAGCTCGACGAATCGTTGCTGACCGGTGAGCCGTTGCCGATCGACAAGGCCGATGGCGACAAGGTTGTGGGCGGTTCGATCAACGGTGCAGGCACATTGCGTGTGGAAACGATGGCGGTGGGGGCCGATACGGCATTGGCCCGCATCATTCGCATGGTCGAGGACGCGCAAGCGGGCAAAGCGCCGATTCAGCGCGCTGTGGATCGGGTGGCGGCGGTTTTCGTTCCGGTGGTTGTGTTGATCGCCATTGTGACGGTCGTCGCCGGTTGGGCACTGGGGCTTGGACTTGAGGCCTCGCTGCTCAACGCTGTCGCGGTACTCGTCATCGCCTGCCCGTGCGCATTGGGACTGGCGACGCCAGCGGCAATTATGGTCGGCACCGGGGCGGCCGCGCGACAAGGCATCCTGATCAAGGACGCCGAGGCGCTGGAGCTGGCGCACCGGATCAGCGTCGTGGTGTTCGACAAGACGGGGACGTTGACGGAAGGCAAGCCGCGTCTCGTCGCGCACTTGCCTGCGCAAGGCACGAGCGCCGACACGCTGCTGCGTTGGTCTGCTGCGGTGCAGTCGGGAAGCTCTCACCCCCTGGCCAAGGCTGTGACGACGGCCGCTGAGGAGGCCGGGCTGGCTTCGGCGGTGCCGGTCGCGTCCGATATTGCTGCATTGCCGGGACGCGGTATGCGGGCCGACATTCGGGAAGTGCAGGGTGCGGGTGCTGTGAGCGGCTCCTTTAGCGGCTCATTGAGTGACCCGTTAAGTGGCCGTCACACCCTCCAGTTGGGCAATGCGCGATTGCTCGATGAACTCGGTATTTCGCAGGGGGCGCTGGCGTCGGAAGCCGTGCGGCTGGCAGGCGAGGGACGGACTGTCTCGTGGCTGGTCGAGACGGGCAGTGCCGACGTGGGCGACGTCGCGGGGGATGTTGCGAATGAGCGTGCTCGCGGCGGTCGTCTGCTCGGGCTACTCGCGTTCGGCGATACGCTCAAGGCGACCGCTCGTCCGGCTATCGACCGCCTGCACGCGCTGGGTGTGCGGTGTGTGATGGTGACGGGCGATAACGCAGGGAGCGCGAAGGCGGTTGCCACGGCGCTGGGGCTCGACGAGGTGCATGCCGATGTTCTGCCGGAACACAAGGCGGAGGTCATCGCGCAACTCAAACGTGACGGCGCGGTCGTAGCCATGGTCGGCGACGGGATCAACGACGCACCGGCACTGGCTGCCGCCGATGTGGGCATTGCCATGGGCTCGGGCACGGATGTCGCGATGCAGACTGCGGGGATTACGCTGATGCGCGGCGACCCGCTGCGCGTCGCCGACGCCATCGATGTGTCCCGCCGCACGTGGTCGAAAATCCGTCAGAACCTGTTCTGGGCGTTTGCGTACAACGTTGTGGGGATTCCGCTCGCGGCGTTTGGCATGCTCAGTCCGGTGATTGCCGGGGCGGCCATGGCGCTCAGTAGCGTCAGCGTCGTCAGTAATGCACTGTTGTTGCGCCGCTGGCGTCCTGCCGATCAGGAGACGACCTCCGTGTCGGCAGGCAGCGCCGGAAAGTCGGATGCCGTTGGAGAGGCCCGCCGGGCGGGAGTTTGAGAGGGTTCCCACGGGCATAAGGTGAACGGCGCATAATGAAATGATCAGGGGCGACGTCCTGGAAGCCACCTTCCGATGCGTCGCCCGGATTTCCACCTGACTTGAAATTCGCCGAAAGCGACATCATCTAGGTGATATCGTCTGTCTTCCGGCACGGAGTCAATGCTGCCGCCTATGAATAGTCTGCATATTGCGAGTTACAACATCCACAAGGGCTTTTCCGCGTTCAACCGCTTGCGCGTCCACGAACTGCGCGCGGGGTTGGAGGGGCTCGCACCGGATCTCGTCTTCCTGCAGGAAGTGCAGGGCATGCACCAACGCCACGCAGTGCGTCACACTAACTGGCCGGTACAACCGCAACACGAGTTTCTGGCGGGCGCGATATGGCGCGATCATGCTTATGGACGCAATGTGGTCTATGAGCACGGGCACCACGGCAATGCGATTTTGAGTCGTTATCCGATCGTCAGATCGGACAATCACGACATCACGACCTATAGTTTCGAGAAGCGGGGCATGCTTCATTGCGAAATCGCCGTGCCGGGGCTGCCCCAGCCGCTGCACTGTCTCTGCGTGCATTTGTCGCTCGCAGGGCAGGGACGTCGGCGTCAGTTCGAAATGTTGACGGAGCGGGTGGCCGATGCCATTCCTGCAGATGCGCCGCTGATCATCGCGGGCGATTTCAACGACTGGAGCAATCAGGCGGACCGTTTGCTAGCCGACAAGCTGGCATTGACGGAGGTGTTTCAGAACAGTGTCGGGCGTCCGGCACGCAGTTTTCCGAGTGGATTGCCGCTGTTGCGACTTGACCGCATCTACGCGCGCGGCTTTCATATCGAAGGGGCGCAAGTCTTGCACGGGCGCCCCTGGTCACGGATTTCCGATCATGCGCCGATCAGTGCCCGACTCGTGCCGTCGGATACCGGGAAGGACATGAACGGTTCCTCTCTCCCGTCGTTCAACCCTCGTTCCCCCCAGTGAGGTAGCTATGAACATCGGACAAGCGGCGCAGGCCAGCGGCGTGACGGCCAAGATGATCCGGTACTACGAGAGTATCGGCCTGATGCCTCCGAGCCCTCGCTCCGAGGCAGGTTACCGACGATATGGCGAGCAGGACCTGCATCTGCTTCGGTTCATTCGTCAGGCGCGTCGGCTCGGTTTCGGCATCGACCAGATTCGCCAGTTGCTGGCGCTCTGGCAGGACAGGGGGCGCTCCAGCGCACAGGTGAAGGCGCTCGCGCAGTCCCATGTAGACGAACTTAACCAGCGCATCGGCGAACTGGTCGCCATGCGCGACACGCTCTCGCATCTTGCGATGCATTGCCACGGCGACGACCGCCCTGACTGCCCGATTCTGGAAGGGCTGGCATCGGCGGATCTGTCCGGCAATTTGGGCGCAAAGAGCGATTGCGCGACGAATGCAGCGGCCGCGTGCGGCACCGCGACACAACCGGGCACCGTGCCGACGACGTCGACCACCGGGGCACCCACCGGCGGGGCGGTCGCTGACGGCGATGCCCAGGTCGCACGCCACGTGCCGTAAGGGTGCCGAGGTCGTGACAGTCATGTGACGGTACGGATCCGTCACATGGGAAGCCTCATTTTTCAGGATGACGCGCCGCAACAGCGGCGCTTTTTTTGTCTCGCGAATTTTGATTGCGCAGTGCGACGGCATGCCGCAGCGGGTCGTTTTGGTGCTGTTGTTTTTATATAAACATTTGATTTTTATGTGAATTTTATGGAATTGACTCCATTCGAAGTGATGCTCTAGCAGAATTTGTTGGTTTTTCACATATAGGGGCTAACCCTTAACGGGAAAACCCTATATAATGCGAAGCACTGCTGCGATGCAGCACACTAATGAATTGGAGAAACGTCATGTTTGCCGCCCTGTTTGAAGTCGTGAACACTTGGTTTGAAACTGCTGAGCGCCGTCGTCGTGAAGCATTCCTGGCTGAGTCGAAGGACATCATTGAGTTGGAACACCGTATCCGCGCGCTCGAAACCGCCGGTTACTAAGCAAGTCAGAAGTCCTTCCGGACGAGCGGTCGCTGCTGGCGCAACCAGGCAAGTCGATCGTCTTATCGGGCGATTCCCGTCATCGTTGTGATGACGTGCGACGGCGCCCAACCGTGAGTCCGGATGCCACTCCCGCTGTTCCGGGATTGGCCACACAAGCCCGCCACTTTGGCGGGCTTTGTCGTTTACGGCGGCCCCATCGCGTCGTCGCACGCTCTTTGCTGTCGGCCGTCCGCCTCCCTTCATTTCCGTCCCCTCCCGAAACTGATAGGTTTTCCTCAACGGCTCAGTGAGTCGAACGGCACTACTGTGCTCAAGTGCCTACCTGACGTGCATGAGCGCTTGATTCGCAACCGATTTGCCCTCAAAGCCGTAGCTCGATTCAAGGCCGCCTGACGTGTCGTTTTTAGTAATGGTATTGATAATCATTACTATTATTATTAAACTTTCGCCGAATTGAGATGTCGCGTCGTGCCCGGCGAGGCTCTCGAGGGTGCCGTTGTCGTACGCAGTTTTCCTCTCTTGTGGAAAGGGATTCGCCGCCGACCGGCAAGTCTCTTCCCAGTCCAGGTATCGGTCCGTTGCCGGGGCGCACTCCAACAAGTTGTTCCTCATGTCGCTCGCTTCCCGTTCTTCCCGTTTTGCTCGAGTCTCTCGCGCTGGCATCGTCACGCCCAGTGCAGGTCAATGGCGCTCGCTGCGCCCGATTGTCGTCGCGTCGGCGCTGACCTTCGGCTCGGTCGTTTTCGGTGGCAACGCCGTGGCGCAGCCTGCGCAGGCGGGCGATGCTGCAGGGGCAGCACAGGCTGGCGCACAAAATCCTGTCGCATTGCCAACGGTGACCGTGTCGGGAGATCGGGAGACGTCGCCTAACGACACGCAGCCAGCGTATGTGGGCGGACAGGTGGCACGCGGCATGAGCTTCGGGGTGCTCGGTAATCAGAGCACGCTCGACGTGCCGTTCAGCATGAGTGCGTACACGTCGAAGATGATCGAAGATCAGCAAGCGCGCACGCTTGCCGACGTGCTCGATAACGACCCGTCGGTGCGTATGTCGCGCGGCTTCGGCAACTTCGCACAGACGTTCGTGATTCGCGGCTTCACGCTGGCGGGCGACGACATTTCGCTCAATGGGCTCTATGGCATCACGCCGCGTCAACTGGTTTCGACCGAAGCGCTCGAACGTGTCGAGCTGTTCAAGGGGGCGAACGCGTTTTTGAATGGCGCGTCGCCGGGCGGTTCGTCCATCGGTGGCGGTGTGAATCTGCAACTCAAGCGGGCAGACGACACGCCTCTGAACCGTGTGACCATCGATGGCAGCGGTTCAGGCGAATTCGGGACGCACATCGACGTCGGCCGCCGCTTCGGCAGCGAAGGCCAGTTCGGTATTCGTGTGAATCAGGCGATTCGTGACGGTGAGACCGCCGTCGACCGGGAGCATTCGAACTCGCGGACGACATCGGTTGCGCTTGACTGGCGCGGCGACAAGTTGCGTCTGTCGGCGGACTTCCTCTATCAGAAGCAGCACATCGGCTCGGGTCGGGCGCTGTACAACTTCTCGGGCAACGTGCTGCCGCAACCGCCGGCGGCGACGTCGAACTACGCGCAGTCGTGGAGCTACACCACGCTGGAAGACAGCGTCGGTATTCTGCGTGCCGAGTACGATTTCCTGCCGCACTGGACGGCCTACGTCACTGGCGGTATCCGTCACACGAACGAGAACGGGGAGTATTCGAATCCTACGTGGAAGGGGGCGTCGAGCCCTGTGACGGCGACGCGTCTGAATGCACCGCACCAGGAAGATGCGCTCTCCGGTGAAGTGGGCGTGCGCGGTCGCTTTACGACGGGGCCGGTGTCGCATTTCTTCACGGCAGGGGCGTCGGGAACGCGTCTGGACTCGCAGTCTGCGTTCACGTTCGCCTCCGCTTTCAATACGAGCTTCGTCAATCCGCCGCAAGTGGCCTATCCGGCGACGTCGTCGCAAGGTGGCAACCTGAACGACCCGCAGACGACGGCGCTCACGTTGTTGCGTAGTGTCTCCGCGTCGGACACGCTGGGTTT
Organism: Pandoraea commovens; assembly: GCF_024704525.1. Taxonomy (NCBI): domain Bacteria; kingdom Pseudomonadati; phylum Pseudomonadota; class Betaproteobacteria; order Burkholderiales; family Burkholderiaceae; genus Pandoraea; species Pandoraea commovens. The sequence continues at coordinate 4,111,632 of NZ_CP102780.1, read as the reverse complement.
CTTCAACGACCGCGTTTTGGCCACGGTCGGCGTGCGTCATCAGTCGATCGGTGTGAACAACTACGGTTACACCGGTGTGCAATCGCTGGCTTACAACGACGCCATCACCACGCCGCTGTTCGGCATCGTCGTCAAGCCGTGGCAGAACGTGTCGTTGTTCGCGAACCGTAGCGAAGGTCTTGCCGCAGGGACGACGGCACCGCAGGGGACCGTGAACTACGGTCAGTCGTTACCGCCGTATCGTTCGAAGCAGATTGAATTCGGCGCGAAGTACGATACGGCGCGTTTCGGTGCGTCGATTGCGTTCTATCAGATCGAAAAGCCGTCGGCTTATACGAATGCATCGAACGTCTATGTGGCAGACGGGCTTGAGCGCCACCGCGGCGTCGAAGCTTCGGTGTATGGCAGCCCGGTCAGGAATGTGCGCGTGATCGCCGGGGTGTCGTACATCAACGGCACGCTGCTCAATCAATCGAGCGCGGCGACGAACGGCAATCGTCCGGTCGGCGTGCCGACGTTCCAGTACAACCTCGGTGCGGAATACGACATTCCCTGGGTGCAGGGCCTGACGTTGAACGCGCGCTGGATTCACACGGGCCGTGAGTACGCGAATATTGCGAACACGGCGTCGATTCCGGCATGGGATCGATTCGACGTGGGCGCGCGTTATGCCACGCAGATTTACGGCAAGTCGACGACGTTCCGTCTGAGCGTGCTCAACGTGACGAACAAGGCGTACTGGTCGAGCGTGTCGTCGAGCAACTACCTGACGCTGGGGGCGCCGCGTACGTTCCTGCTGTCCATGACGACGGACTTCTAAGTCGTCGCGGTCCTGGCGACCTCACTGCCTCGCTGACGACGGAAAACGCAGCTTGCAGTCGCGCCCCGGTGCTGTTCGCAGCCCGGGGCGTTTTTTCGTCCGCTTTTTGTCCGCTTGCCGGATGGATCATTTCTCGATGCTGAACTCGGTCGCGATCGCCGCTCCGTTGGCGAGAGAAGTGACGCCGTAGTATTTGTCGCCCACCTTGAACATGAAGCGGCACCAGTTTTCGGTGAGCGCTCGCCATTCCAGATTCACGCAATAGGAGCCGTTGTCGTTGACCGACCAGGTGCCGGTGGCATGCGCGACCTGCACACTGCGCCCACCCGATCCGATGTTGCCTTTGTTGTCGCTCGTCGCATTGAGCGATCCGCCGGACTCGTTGACCCACTTGCGTGTGCTGCCGTTCTGAATAACGTTAGTGATGTGAGCGCCGGGCATTAGCGAACGTAAGTCGTCGACACTGAGTTGTTGGCCGTTGGCGTCTTTGATGTCGGAGAGATGCATCGGATCGGCGGCGGCGAGTCCGGGCAACCAGAGAAGCGCTGCGACCGCAGCGAGGGTGGTGATGCGAAGGGGCTGGGGGACAGAAGAAGCGAAGCGGTGAACCATGATGACTCCCGGACGAGGCTTGCCGACACATACGCAAGCCGACGAGGCGCACACCTGACGGGCGCATCGTCTGGCACTTTTGCCCCCGCGCTGCGGCGGGGTGTCGCTATCGGTCCGGGCGATGAGCGGTCGGGAAGGCCGACCGCGCCATGCGTTACCACTATAGGTGACAGTGCGAGGTCTGCCCAGTTTCCCGGTCAGTCAGTGCCGTACTTCGGCGAACGCGGACCGTAGAGCATGCCGTTAGGACGTCCGGCGGACAGCAGACGCGCATTGGCCGTGCCTGCGACCGTGTAACCGGCGTTCGACACGCTGTTGACGATCTGCTTGACGGCCGCTGTGACCAGCATGCCGATCAACCCGCCGCCACCGCTGTTGTTGCCCTCGTTGTTCGACGCACTGGCTGCGCCGCTCCACAGCTTCGCACCGTTGCGCAGATCGATGAGTTCGGCCGAGACCGTCACGACGGTGGCGCTGTCGAGCACCATGTACTTCGTGCCGTACTGACTGATCTTGATGTAGAGCGCAGCGTCCGCGCCGAAGATTTCACGCAGCTTGGCCGGGCTGACCTGATGGATGTCACCGGCGACGGTCAGACCGTTCTGACGGAACGACTCGTCGACCAGCGTCACCGGCATCACGTAGTAGCCGGCTTCGCCCAGCGGCACCGTGACTTGCGAGAGCACGCTGTAGGTCGCGTCGATATCCGGCGATTCGTTCAGCGGCGGCAGTACGAGAATCGACTTCGGCTTGCTTTCCTTGAACGCGGTGTAGTCATACGGCTTGGCTTGATGCACAGCGCAACCGGTCATCACGGCGGCGAGCGCGGCGACCGTCATCCATTTGCAGAGTCGGGCGATCATTGCTTGGCCTCCGGGGTCTTGTTCTTAAGCAGGAAGTCGATGTAGCTGGCCGATTCGGGGAACAGTTGCTTTTCGGTCTGGAACTCTTCGACCATCTTGTCGGACTTGCCGACAGAGGCGTAGAGCAGGCCGAGGTGAGCGTGATACCCGGGGGGCGCAGCGTGATTGGATGCCTTGATCTTCTCCAGATCGCGCTCCAGCGCAATGATCTGGGCTTCCTTCGATTCGCCCTTGAAGTATTCGTAGACTTGCGGCTGATAGCCTTCCCAGTCATACAGCGGCTTGGGCGGTGTGGCGCAGCCGGAGAGTGCGAGGATGACGCTGCCCGCGATAGCGGCGACGGCGATCCGGCCGGACGAGAACGTGCGATTCATGACGATTGATGTCCTGACGTGCAAAGCCGAGCGCGTGACGAATCACACGCTACGGCTTGCTGCAAAAAAGGGTGTCGGTGCGCTTACTTGCCCGGCTTCCAGGCACCGCTCTCGATACCGGCAACGAGCTTGTCGACGGCTTCGCGCATGGCGAGGTCAAGCACCTTGCCATTGAGCGTGGAGTCGTAGCCCGCAGTGCCGCCGAAGCCGATGACTTCGCGATTGGAGAGTGCGAATTCGCCCGCGCCGCCGCTTGAGTAGACAACCTCCGACGTGGCGATATCGACCACGTTCAGGTTGACCTTTGCGTAAGCGATCTGCTCGCGGCCACGGCCGAGAATGCCGAACAGTTGCTTGTCGCCCACTTCCTTGCGGCCGAACTCGACCACATCGCCGGTGATCACGTAGTCGGCGCCCTTGAGCGTCTGCTTCGTCTTCTTGATGTCGGCTTCCTGACGGATCTCGGCCATGTTGTCGCGGTCGAGCACGTTGAAGCGCTGGGTCTGTTGCAGATGGGTAATCAGAATCGTCTTGGCCTGGCTGCCGAGGCGATCGACGTTATCGGAAAAGACGCCGCGCATGTACGCGGAACGGTTGTCGAACTTGCCGACAGCGATCGGCGTGCGCACGCCAACGTACGGACGGCTGGCACTCTCAACCTTGGCGACTTCCACGGTACGCGAACTTTCGGTGGCGCAACCGCCGAGCACGGCCATAGCGAGCGTGGCAGCGCTGAGCAGCGCAATGCTGGACTTCCTTTTCTGCACGGTGATACCCCTGAGTGTGTTGTCACCCGCCGGACGATGCATCGTGGCATCGTTCCGATGCGGACATCTGAAGCCCTTACCTCTTTAAAGTTGTCTGTCGCTTGTAGTAAGCGTTGGTAAGGGGTGCTGATGGTAGCACGCGTTTTCGGTGCGTTGTAACGCCCACTTGCATCCTGCGTACCCTGAGTCCGCGGTTCACGTGGGAGACTGCAATTCAGAAAGTTCGCATGGTCGAGGATGGCTGGACTCGCGTGATCCGGCGCGAGTTGCGTTGGCTTATATGGCCGATAGCCGCTGGCCTGAGTGACCTCGGTTTGTGAGTTTTCCTATCGTCTGGAGACATTTCTGTCGACATTGGCCGTTCTCAGCCCAGCCCGAAGATCAGCAAGAGATTGGTCGCAGTGATGACGGCAAAAAGGCACCACGCGAACACCTGCGTCGGACGTCCGATCGTATTGCCGTTCATCACGCGCGCATCGCTGACCGAGCGAATGAGCGGCCACATGGCAAACGGCAGTTGCAGGCTGAGCAGCACCTGACTCCACACGAGCAGTTTGCCCACAGCACCGTCGCCGAGCCACAACACCCCGATCAGCGCGGGCACGAGTGCGAGTCCGCGCGTAATCAGTCGACGCTGATAGCACGGAATCTTCATGTGCAGGAAACCGTCCATGATGACTTGCCCGGCGATAGTGCCCGTCAGTGTCGAACTTTGCCCCGACGCGAGCAGGGCGATGCCGAACATGAAGGCGGCAGCACCCCCCGCAATCGGCGTAATTAACTGATACGCCTGCTCGATATCGGTGACGTTGGTCTGACCGCTGGCGTGAAAGACAGAGCCAGCAAGAATCAGAATTGCCGCATTCACACACATGGCGATCAGCAGCGAGACCCAGGTATCGATGCGCACTAACGCGAGCGTGTCGTGCACGTCGCCGCGCTTGCCGCCGACGACCCGCCGGGTCTGCACGACGGAAGAGTGCAGGTACAGGTTGTGCGGCATGATCGTCGCGCCGACGATGCCCAGCGCCAGTACGATCGCGTCGCGCCGGTCGTGACTGGGCGCGCCCGGGACAAGACCCGCGGCCACCGCGTGCCAGTCGGGCGGCACCATCGCGACCTGCGCGATGAAACAGAACGCCATCGTGCCGATCAATCCGAAAACGATGGCTTCGATCTGACGGAAGCCTTTGCCCTGTAGTCCCAGCACGATCATCGTGTCGAGCGCGGTGAGCACGATCCCCCACGCGATGGGTACGCCCAGCAGCAGCTTGAAGGCCAGTGCGCAGCCGAGCACTTCGGCGATATCGCACGCAATGATGGAAATCTCGGCCGTGATCCATTGGATGAAACGACCCGTGCGGCCGTAGCGTTCGTAGCTGGCCTGCGCAAGATCGCGCCCGGCGACCAATCCCAGACGCGCTGCCAGCATCTGCAAAAAGATGGCGGCGAGACTCGAGAGCGCCACGACCCAAAGCAGCGAGTAACCGAATTGCGATCCTGCCTGAATGTCCGTCGCCCAGTTGCCGGGATCCATGTAGCCGATGGCGACGAGCAGTCCGGGGCCGGCGAAGCGTTTGAGTTTGGTCCAGCGCGACTGACGCGCGTCGATGACGATGCTGCCTTTGACCTCGGCGGGGCAGAAGGGAGCGGTGGCAGTGGTCGGGAGCGGCATGAGGAGTGGGTTGCGTGTAATGACGCTCACGTTAGCCGGGCCGGCGTTTGGCCGCAAGCGCGATCGGCGTGATGGGGCGGCCATGAAGATGCCGTCGACGGCAAATGAACTGCTATACTGTACATTCATACAGTATTTGGGCGCATGATGACCCTGCCGCTTTCCTCCCCTCTGCCTGCCGGGCTATGGCGTGCCAGTGAGCTGGCGCGTTGCCATCGCGCGGGCCACACCACCGGCTTCGCCGCGCTCGACGCCGAGCTGCCCGGCGCGGGGTGGCCGCATGGCGCGGTGACGGAACTGCTGAGCGATCGTCCGGGCATCGGTGAATGGCGTCTGCTGGCACCGGCATTGCGCGATCTGACGCAGGCAGGAAAGCCGGTCATAGTGATTGCACCGCCGATGCTGCCCTATGCCCCGGCGCTGGCGGGGTGGGGCATCGATCTGCGGTGGTTTAGTGTGGTAATGCGCCCGTCTTATACAGCGTCCCCGGCGTCCCGGTCGACGCGCACTTCCCGAGTGCGGCGCGGGGCCGGGGGGCAAGGCGGAGGACAGGGTATGAAGCCCGAGGACCGCGACATGCTGTGGTGCGCCGAGCAGGCGCTCAGGAGTGCGTGCTGCGGAGCGGTGCTCACCTGGCTACCGGCCGCGACACCCGAGCAGCTTCGGCGGCTTCAGGTGGCCGCTGGCGGTGGCGAAACGCTGACCTGGGTGATGCGTCCGTCGGCGGCCGTGTCGACCGCGTCCGCAGCGCCATTACGGCTGGGACTGGTTGTCGCAGAGGAGAGCCGCCTCGGCGTGCAGTTTCATAAGCGTCGTGGACCGCCTCGCTCCGAACCGCTCTGGCTGATGTTGCCTTCGCCCTATACGCGCGCGCCGCAATCGCTGACCAGAGGCGCAGACGACGAAGCGCCGCTGCATGCCCAGCCCGATCCGGCACCGTCGCCCGTGCCGTCCACGGTGTCTTTTGTTTCTGCTTCCGGAGTCTCGCATGGCCTGCTGGATCGCCCTGCATCTGCCCTGTCTGGCACTCGAGATCGCCTCGCCGCTCACGTCACTCCCGTCGCGCATACGGGCTGACGTGCAGGCAGGCGAGAGCGACACGCAAGCCGACACGACGGTCGTGCTGGCGCAGTCGCGTGTCTGGCAGGCGAGCGAGGCGGCGCAGGCGGCGGGTGTGCAACCGGGCATGCGTCGCGGCGGTGTTCTCGCGCTCTTGCCGCAGGCGCGGTTTCACGATCGCGACGAAGCCGCCGAGGCGCTTGCGCTTGAAGCGCTGGCGCTGGCGTTGCTGCGTTTCGGCCCCGATGTGGCGATTGCCGCGCCGCAGTGTGTATTGATCGATGTCGCGCCGAGTTTGCGTCTGTTTGGTGGATTGGCGTCGTTGGCGGCACAGGTGCTGGAAAGTGCCGAGTCGCTCGGGCACCGGGCATCGCTGGGTATTGCCGCGACGGCCAGTGCGGCAACGCTGCTCGCACGCGCCGCGCTGGCTGTGCCGTCACACGTCGATCCTCATGCGCCGACGTCTCAGGACATGCAGGCAGCGATGAAGTCGCGTGCATCGCGTCGCTCGATCGTGCCAGTGACGAAGTCGGCAGCGGGGGCGACGTCATCCTTGTCATCCTCGTCGTCGTCGCCTTCCGAGCCACTGCTGCCGCCGCCATTGACGGCGCTACCGGCGCAACTCGATCCGCTCCCGGTGGCGTTGCTGCCAGAAGCGCAGCCGTGGCTCGACTGGCTCGCCCAGATCGGTTGCGCGACGTTGAGCGAATTGCGTGCACTGCCGTCGGCGGGTGTGAGACGTCGCTGCGGTGCCGCGCTGCCTGCATCGCTCTCGCGCGCCTATGGCGAAGCGCCGGAAGCGCCGGCGTGGTATCGCGCGCCGCCGCATTTCGAAGCCGTGCTGCCGTTACCGTCGCTCACGCATGACGTTGAAGTCTTGCTGTTCGGCTTGCGCCGTCTGCTCGCGCAACTGACGGGATGGCTCGCCGCCGGGCAACTGGCCACGCAGGCCTTGACGCTGATTCTCGAACACGAGCCGCTTGGTCGGGAGACCCTGGAACCGACGCGTTTCGACATCCGTCTGGCCGAAGCGAGCGCCGCACCGGCGCACTTGCTGTCGCTCTGCAAGGAACGACTGGCACGTTCTCCGTTGGTCGCGCCGGTGCTGACGCTGCGGCTCGACGTCACGCAGACGGCGCAGCATGTCCCGCAAAGCGGTTCGTTGCTGCCCGAGCCGGGGCGCGAGCGGCAGGATTTCGTGCAATTGATGGAGCGCGTCGCGGCGCGTCTGGGAGATGAACACGTGCGGCGTTTGCAGGTGCGTGGAGATCATCGTCCCGAAGCGGCGTTCGTGAGCGTGCCTTATGGAGTGAACGCGGGAGCGAATGCAGGCATGAGTGCGGAGGCAGGGGCGACGTCTGCGTCGAATCGTCATCTGCCGGATACCGTGAGCGCACTGCCGCCGCGTCCGGCGTGGCTGCTCGACGCGCCCCAGCGGCTCAGCATGCAGCAGGAGCGTCCGTGGCGGCAGGGGCCGTTGCAACTGGTGAGTGGCCCGGAGCGTATCGAGGCTGGCTGGTGGGAGCCGGGCACGGTCACGCGCGATTACTTCATCGCAGCGGACACGACGGGGGCGTTGTTGTGGGTGTTTCGTGAGCGTCCCGTGAAAGGGGCAGACGCTGCCTGGTATTTGCATGGCCTGTTCGGTTAAGACGAACGGGGACGCAGTCTTATGAATGTCGACGATTTTCTCCCGTGGCAAGGGCCGACCGAAGGGCTGGCCGCGAACGACGACGGTGCCGATACCCCCGATGCGGCACCCTCTGCCCTGCACGGACAGGAAGACGACAGCCTGCCCGCGTATGCCGAATTGCACTGCCTGTCGAACTTCTCGTTTCAACGGGGGGCGTCGCATCCGGAGGAGTTGATCGCGCGCGCAGTGCATCTGGGTTACACCGCGTTGGCGATTACCGACGAGTGTTCGCTGGCCGGTGTGGTGCGGGCGCTGGCAGAGTCGGCCAAGCACGAGCCACCGTTGGTGTCACTGATCGTGGGGAGTGAGTTTCGATTGACGCCCGAAGTGGACACGTTGTCTGCCTCGGAACTTGACGCCCTCGGCACCGTGCATCTCGTAGCCCTCGCGCAGCATCGCGAGGGCTACGGCAATCTGTCCGAGATGATCACGCTCGGGCGTATGCGAGGTCCGAATCGCAGCTATCGCCTGCATGCGAGGGATTTCAGCGCGCCGGACGAGGCGCACGCCCATCTGCTGGGTTTGCGAGGTTGTCTGATCATCCTCGTGCCGGATCCCGACGCGAGTGATGAGCATACGCAGGCGCAGACTCGCTGGGCAGCGCAGACTTTTGGCGAGGGGCGTGTATGGCTGGCGCTGGAGCGTCGTCATCGTGCCGACGACGAGGCGCAACTGGCGCGCCTTCACGCCATTTCTGCCGAGTGCGGCGTGCCGCTCGTCGCGACGGGACACGTGCTCATGCATGTGCGCTCGCGCAAGCCGCTGCAGGATACGCTCACAGCCATCGGATTGGGCAAACCGGTACAAGCATGTGGCCTGGCATTGACGGCGAATGCCGAGCAGCATCTGCGTACGCGACTGCGGCTTGCCTGGCTTTATCCGAAAGATGCACTGGCGCAGACGATTGCCATCGCTTCACGATGCCATTTCGATCTGCGGAGTCTGCGTTATGAGTACCCCGAAGAACTGGTGCCTGCGGGGCATACGCCGGAGTCGTATCTGCGTCAGGAGGTGGAAGCGGGCGCGAAGCGACGTTATCCGGGCGGTTTGCCGTTGAAGGTGCGCCAGCTCATTGAGAACGAGCTGGCACTTATCCGCGACCTTGAGTACGAGCCGTACTTCCTGACGGTCTACGACATCGTGAGCTTTGCTCGTAGTCAGAACATTCTCTGTCAGGGCCGAGGTTCGGCAGCCAATTCGGCGGTTTGTTATTGCCTTGAGATCACGGCGGTGAATCCCGACGAGGTGCAGTTGCTGTTCGGGCGGTTTCTCTCGAAGGAGCGCAACGAACCGCCGGATATCGATGTGGATTTCGAGCATCAACGGCGCGAAGAGGTCATCCAGTACATCTACAAGAAGTATGGCAACGACCGGGCGGCGTTGGCTGCGACGGTCATCAGTTACCGCATGCGTAGCGCGGTGCGCGACACGGGTCGGGCGTTGGGGATCGATCTGTCGATCGTCGAGCAGGTGGCGCAGAGTCAGCAGTGGTGGGACGGCAAGGAGAATCTCCTCGCACGCATGGCGGCGCAGGGGCTGTCGCCCGACGCGCCGACGACGCGGTTGTGGGCCGATCTGGTGGCCCGTCTCATCGGTTTTCCCCGGCATCTGTCGCAGCACGTGGGCGGCTTCGTGATCGCTCGCGACCGACTCTCGCGGCTCGTGCCGATTGCGCCGGCGGCGATGGAGAACCGCTACGTCATTCAATGGGACAAGGACGACATCGAGACTCTCAAGCTGCTCAAGGTCGACGTGCTTGCGCTCGGCATGCTGAGTGCACTGCGTCGTACGCTCGATCTGTTAGGGGAGTGGCGTGGCGCACCGATCGGGCTTGCCGATATTCCGCGAGACGATCCGGCGACGTACGGCATGATTCGTCGTGCCGACACGGTAGGCGTTTTCCAGATCGAGTCGCGAGCGCAGATGAGCATGCTGCCGCGTCTGAGACCGGAGACGTTCTACGATCTGGTGATCGAAGTCGCGATTGTGCGTCCCGGGCCGATTCAGGGCGGGATGGTGCATCCGTATCTGCGCCGCAAGCAGAAGAAAGAGAAGGTGGTCTATCCGCGTGAGGAGATCAAGGTCGCGCTGGAACGCACACTGGGTGTGCCGATCTTCCAGGAGCAAGTGATGCAGATCGCGATGATCGCTGCCGATTTTTCAGCGGGCGATGCGGATCAATTGCGTCGCTCGATGGCCGCATGGAAGCGCAAGGGCGGATTGGAGAAATTCCAGACGCGCATCATTTCCGGCATGCTGAAGAACGGTTACCCGCTCGAGTTTGCCGAGGCCATCTGCCGACAGATCGAAGGCTTTGGCGAGTACGGATTTCCCGAGAGCCACGCAGCGAGCTTCGCGTTGCTCGCCTACGCAAGTGCGTGGCTCAAGTGCCACGCGCCGGAGATGTTCCTGTGCGGCTTGCTCAATAGTTTACCGATGGGATTTTATTCCGCATCGCAGCTGGTGCAGGATGCGCGTCGGCATCGTGTCGAAGTTCGGGCGGTGGACGTGTGCGTGAGCGATGTCGAGTCACGTCCTGAGGTCAGGATCACCCGATATGGGGAGGCCCGTCGTCCGGCGGTGCGATTGGGCTTGTCGCTGGTCAAGGGGCTATCGGCCGAGGGGGCGAAAGCCATCGAAGAGGCCCGTCGTCGACGGCCCTTCACCGATATCGATGACCTCACCGCCCGAGCTGCGTTATCGCGCCGCGACCTCGATGCGCTGGCTGCTGCAGATGCACTGTCGGCGTTGTTGGGCGGACGTCGTCAGGCGCGCTGGACGGTCGCTGCGTGGCAGCCGCCCACGCCGCTCTTGGGCGCAACCGTCTTGCGCGACGCCGCGCCCGGCAGCACAGACGAGCAGGTGGCCCTGCCGCCGATGCCCGAGGGGCAGGACATCGTGGCCGATTACGCGAGTACGGGGCTCACGCTTCGGCGTCACCCGCTGATGCTGTTGCGCGAGAAGCTGAACAAGATGCGGGTGCGCACGGCAAAGGAGTTGCAGTCCGAGGGCGTGAATGGCCGACGTGTACGCACCGTCGGCATCGTGACGGGACGACAGCGGCCGGGCACCGCCAATGGCACGGTCTTCGTGTCGCTGGAAGATGAGACGGGCGTCATCAACGTGATCGTCTGGCCCGATCTGGTGGAAGCGCAGCGCAAGGAGTTGCTGGCGTCGTCGCTATTGGGCGTGGAAGGGGTATGGCAGCGCGAGGAGCGTGTGACCCATCTGGTCGCACATCGCCTGATCGATCTCTCGTCGATGCTCGGCGAACTCACGATCTCGAGTCGGAACTTTCACTAAGCGGATTTCGATAGGATGGTGTGTCTTCGGCCCCCAGCCATGCGTGGACTCGCCTTCTCGATTTGACGTGACCGGCGCCTCGTTTTACTATTGACGTCGCGCGTTAATAACGCGTTACGTTATTATGTTTTTTGATTGAAAATTTCAAATGCAGGGATACGGCACTGCTGTTCAGCGGGCGTCGCGTGATGCGCTGGCGTGCGGTCGAGTCGGCCGCTATGCGTAAGCTTCAGCAACTCCATGCGGCGGCCACACTGAGTTTCTTACGCGCGCCACCGGGTAACAGACTTGAAGCGCTGCGCGGAAATCGTCTGGGACAGTACAGCATTCGGATCAACGACCAGTGGCGGTTGTGTTTCCGTTTTGACGCGGGCACCGCTTCCGACGTCGAAATCGTCGACTACCACTGATCGCAACGCGCCCGCAAAGGTGGGTGTGTTCCGATATTTCTGCTGAGTTCGAGAAAGGTCGATGGAGGACAATCATGACCCGACAAGTACCATTGGCAACACCGGGCGAGATTCTCGCGCAAGAGTGGCTCGGCCCGATGGGCATCTCGCAATACGCACTGGCTAAAGCCATTGATGTGCCCCCTCGCCGGATCAATGAGATCGTGCTCGGCAAACGGGCGATTACCGTCGATACCGCACTGCGTTTAGGGGCGTTCTTTGGCGTGGATGCGCAGAGCTGGCTCAATCTCCAAAATCAGTACGATGCTGAAATCGCGCGCGCGAACATGGTCGATGTTCTGAAGACGATCAAGCACCGAGCACGGGCGTTGCTCGCAGCCGCATGAGGTGCGGCTGCATCGCAATGTCATCCATCAATGCGCAGCATCCGCCTGTTTGCCCGCTTCCTGCGCGAGCGCATTCGCTTCCTCTTCGCTACGCAGACCGTTGAAATGGGCATTGAGCAGGACCGCGCTGATCGACGCGAGCAGAATGCCGCTGTGGAAGAACGGGGCGAGTGCGTGCGGCAGCTTCATGAAGAACTTGTCCGACGCTACCGGAATCATCCCCACACCGATGCTGATCGCAATGATGTACAGGTTGTAGCGGTTCTTCGACAGATCCACCGTCGACAGAATCTTGATGCCCGTGGCCGTCACCATGCCGAACATCACGATACCCGCGCCGCCCAGCACGAATTGCGGCACCGACGCCACCACGTGCGCCACCTTCGGAAACAATCCCAGCACGATCAGAATCAACCCACCCATCGCGCATACCCAGCGGCTCTTCACGCCCGTCACGCCGACCAGCCCCACGTTCTGTGAAAACGAGGTGTACGGGAACGTGTTGAAGATGCCGCCGATCACGGTGCCGAGGCCGTCGACACGCAACCCGCGCACCAGCGTCTTCTGATCGACCGGACGCCCCACGATGTCGCCCACCGCAAGGAACATACCGGTCGATTCGATGAACGTCACGAGCATCACGAGCGTCATCGTCGCGATGGCGATCGGATCGAAGCGCGGCACGCCAAAATGGAACGGCATGACGAAACCGAACCACGGCGCTTCCGACACCCCCGCAAACGACACCTTGCCCAGCGCAATCGCCACTATCGTGCCGAACAGAATCCCCAGCAGCACCGCAATGTTGGAGAAGAAGCCACGCACGTATTTCGTGATGAACAGGATGCAGAGCAGCACCGCAAACGACACGCCCAGATACAGCGGGTTACCGAAGTCAGGGTTGCCGAAGCCGCCGGCTGCCCAGTTGATGCCCACGCCCATGAGCGAAATGCCGATCACCGTGATCACGGTGCCTGTCACCACAGGCGGGAACAGCCGCAACAACTTGCCGATGTAAGGTGCGATCAGAATGCCGATGATCCCGGCGGCAATCGTCGCGCCGTAAATATCGAGCAAACCGAGGTCGGGATTCGTGCCGATGGCGATCATCGGCGTGACGGCAGTAAACGTCACCCCCATCATGATCGGCAGACGCAGGCCGAAGATCCACAGGCCGAGCGTCTGAATCAGTGTGGCGATACCGCACGCAAACAGATCGGCGTTGATGAGAAACGCAATCTGATCGACCGACATCTTGAGGGCGCCGCCGATGATCAGCGGTACTGCGACAGCCCCCGCATACATCACCAGCACGTGTTGCAATCCCAGCGTGAACAACTTGGGGAGCGGCAGGCGCTCGTCGACCGGATGTACCGGTGCAGCAGCAGATTGCGTCATGTCTTCTCCTGGTCCGACGGTACGAATTGATTTGCTTGGCGAAACCGAGCGTAAATTTTTTACCGGGGCGCAGCGAGTCGTGTCAAAAAACACCCGGTCTCACGACGGGCGACAGACGACCAGTGACCGACGCGCAGTCGTGGAGAAAAACTGCGGTCTGGCGACATAGTACGCCTGAGTTCTTACGGCCATGTCCGAATGCGTGGAATCCTTGTGCGGCAAGGGTTGACGGGTGGTCGGAGGCGACGATTCCACCGGCGCGAAGGCGACCGCCCGTATGCAAAATGTCCTGTGCCGCAGGGACGCCACAGGACCGACGTTTCGGCACATATCGGATTCGCAATACCAAAGATTGCGTCTGACGTATGAAACGCCGAGACACCGGGAGCGGTGACGACATCATCCCGGCGACATTATGGTGTCTGTGGCGTGCGTCGGGAAGGGGAGCGTGGAAAGCGAAGGTGAAAGTGAAACGCCCGCCGACAATCGTCAGGCGGGCGTTGGTGAGACTGTCCGGTGTCGTGAAGCGTGTCAGCGCCCGGCGGTGCCCGACGGTTTGCGGGCAAGCGAGTCGGCCACATTCGTGCCGCTCGCGGTGTTTTGCTGCGCCACGCTTTCGAGCTTGCTGGAAATCTCCTCCCCCATGTAATGCAGGAACTCCATTTCCTTCGCCCCGATGCCGCCGGCGCACAATGCGCCGCCCCAGTCGCCGTAGAGCAGCGCCACGGTCTGGTTACGCTGGCGAACCGGCAGCAGGAAGAACGATTTCACGTTCGAGAAATGCTGACGGTGCCACAGCGGAATGCGCGGTACGATGCGCGGCTCGCGGGCATTGTCGATCAGGATCGCCCGGCCGTTGGTCAGCGCGAGATGGAAGACGTCCGGCTCGAACGCTTCGGGGAAGGTCAGGCCCAGCAACGGCTGTACCTCGCGACCAATGCCGAAGCGCATCTCGAAGACCTTGCTCGCGGGCGAGCGCACGAAGGCTGCACAGTTCACGAAGCCGAGCGACTGGAGAATCGCTTCGAGCGTCAGGTTGAGCAGGCCCACGGCGTCGGTCTCGCCGGTGGCGGCGCGCACTTCGGAAAGCCCGTCGGCCAGACGCCGCGCCGAATCCAGCGGCTTGCCTGCCGGTGGCTGACGCGTATTCGACGCGCCCGTGCTGATGGCGATGAATTCCTGATGGCTCGTGTCGCGCGCCATTTCTTCGCCGACCGACACCACCTCGCTGATGTCCAGCGCCAGACGGTCGGCATAACGCTCTGCGAGTTCGGCAAGGCGCTCAGGATCTGCGCCGCGCGTGAGCTCTGTCACCATCTCGTTGGACATGTTCGCCACCGCGCACAGCCAGTCGGCGTGCGAGAGCGGGGCGTCGCCTTCGAGATCGATCGGACGCATGCTGGTCGCAATCGACTCCGGCAGACCCCACTTGCGGGCGGCAGCCTCGGCCAGTTCGGGGAACGTGATGCCGAGCACCTGCTCGCAGGCGTCGCTGTCGCTGATGCCCCGCTCGGCGGCAATTTCCTGAATCTCGACCCATTCGTTCGGGAAGCAATACGTCACCAGCAGGCGTGCCACGTGATGCAGCAACGTGCAGACGACGGCTTCTTCGCCGTCGCGAATCCCATTCTTGGCCGTAATGTCGCGTGCGAAAGCGCCCGCCAGCGTGGCGCGAGCCAGTTCGCGCGCCATGTCGTCGCGACGTGCGGCGACTTCGCCGAAACCTTCGAGCAGCTTCAGGCTTAGGGCGAGGTGGCCGATCGTGTCGACGCCCAGAATCATGATCGCGCGCGAGACCGTCGTCACGTTGCAGCCGAACGGCGCATACATGGCGGAGTTGGCCAGACGAATCACTTTCTGGGTGAGGGCGAAATCCGAGAGCACGGACGACGCGAGGTCGGCCGTACTGGTGTTCTCGCTTTGCATGGCAGACACGATGCCCGTAACCGAGCGTTGCAGCGACGGAAAGTCGCCGCGCTCGGCCATGCGCTGCCACAACAATTCGAGCGTTTTTTCTTTGGTAAGGCTCATGGTAGCGGGGTTGTCCGGTCAGTGGCCGGCATCCACGTTGAGACGCCCGCTCGCAAAGGCCGCCTCCAGTTCTCCCGCAGGCAGGGCCTTCGATACCAGCCAGCCCTGGATGGAATGGCAGCCGCGATCGATCAGCATCTGCCGTTGTTCTTCCGTCTCGACCCCTTCGGCCACCGCCGACAGACCCAGCTCGCGTGCCAGTCCCAGGACTGCCGTCACAATCGTACGGTCGTTCGGTGACGTGGGCATGTCTTTGACGAAACTGCGGTCGATCTTGAGCGCGGAGAGCGGGAACCGCTTGAGGTAGCCCAGACTCGAGTAGCCCGCGCCGAAGTCGTCGACGGCGAAGCGCACGCCCAGCGTCTGCAACTCGCGCAGCACCAGATTGGCCTGCTCCGGGTCGCGCATGAGCACGCTTTCGGTAATTTCGAGCACAAGGCGGTGACCTTCCACGCCGGAGTCGGCAATGGCCTGCCACACGAGGCTCGGGAAAGACGGATGGTGAAACTGTTGTGCCGAGACGTTGACGGACATGTAGATCCCGTCGAGCCGGGTGCGATCCCAGCGCGCGAGCTGCATGCACGCGGCGCGCAGTGCCCAGCCGCCCAGCAAGTTGATCAGACCGTTGGCTTCGGCCAGCGGAATGAACTCGGCGGGCGAGACCGGACCGAGCGCCGGGTGCCAGCGCATCAGCGCTTCGACACCCTTCACGTTCAGCGAAATCGGGTCGCAGATCGGCTGGTAATGCAGGCTGAATTCACCGTTGTGAATGGCCTCGAACATCGCCGATTCCAGCGAAAACGCCTTGCGGTGCAAATCGCCCAGATCGTCCGTGTAGACGAACAGTCCGTTGCGACCGCGATCCTTGGCGCAATACATGGCGGCGTCGGCATGCTTGATGAGCAGACCGGCCGAGTCGCCGTGTTGCGGGTAAAACGAAACACCGATGCTGGTCGTCAGGTGCAGCAACTGGTCGCCGACCTGGAACGGTTGCTGCACCGCCGAAAGCAGTCGCTTCATGATGCCGCTGAGCGCCTGTTCGTTGTCGCAGCCGGGCAGCACCAGCACAAACTCGTCGCCGCCCATGCGCGCGGCCATGTCCGTCTCGCGAATCTGTGCGATCAGACGTTGACCTGCATCGCGCAGCAATTGGTCGCCCACGTCGTGGCCGAGCGAGTCGTTGACCTTCTTGAAGCCATCCAGATCGAGCAGAGCGACGGCGAAGTTCGGACCGCCTTCGCGCGCATGCTGGATCGTCTCTACGATGCACTGCTGAATATATTGACGATTCCCGAGCCCGGTCACGGCATCGCGTACCGCCAGATCGGACAGACGCGCTTCGTTTTCCTTGAAGGCGGTGATGTCTTCGCCGTGCACCAGAAACGATGCGCTTGCACCCGCGATGCGGGGCGTGTACTGGGCAATGCGCAGACGCATCCAGACCCGGTCGGTCAGACCACGCAGCAGGCGCACGGTGCACTGTTGAGGGCCGAGGGTCTGGGCGGCGGAAAAGGCGTCCTGAAGCAGGGGAACGTCTTCGATGCCGGTCAGCTCGAAGAGGGTGGCGTGGTCGATGTACTCACGCGAGTACTCGAGCAGGCGCAGGGAGGCTTCGGCAATGAAAAGGAAACGGCCATCGGCACCCACATGTGCCGATAGTCCGCCGGTCAGCTCGACCAGCGCCCGGGACAATGCCGGGGCCGGCGCCGTGGCATTGGCCTCGGCGATTGCCGGTGCCAGGGCCGAAGGTTCGACCAAAGGCACACCGGCTGGGAGTCGATCTGAACTCATTGTTGTTGTCTGTACATGCATCACGTCGAGCGCGCTGCCGCTCATGTGCTTCCCCGTTCAGGCAAACGCGCTCATGGCCGGACCTTGGTCCGGCGGGTGTTCGATGGATTGTGGGCCATTATAGCTAAAGACGCCAGCGATTTTGATGGCCTCAACCCCCGTTTTAACCCCGTTGCACGCCGCTTTTCGTCCGAATTCCCATGTTGGATTTTTTCCTACAAGACGATCGGGATTTTTTCCCGCAAGGCCGGTGGCGTTCGGTCTACGTACGACCCGAATCGTCCGCCCGGTGCACCTCCATGCCGCCGGTGCAACCCCGGCGCGATCATCGTGCGTGCGCCAGTCTACCCAAGCGCGAGCGACTTGAGGGCACCGCAATCGTGGATTTTTATCATTGCGATGCAACATCGCAACAGCGGCACAAGCCCCGCAGTGCTTCGCTGTGCCATGAATTCGCGGCGGATGAGAGTCACGCCGGAAAATTGAGAATCGGGAGACGGCGAGTGCCGTCGATGTCGAATCAGCCGTGCGCGTGCATCTCGTGCGCGAGCGACCACGCGATGCACGCGCGGGCGAGTGCTGCGGACGCGTCCAGCCCAAATCGCCCGAGTGGTGTTTCACACGTGGCAAGGGCGACCGGGATTTCGGTGCAGCCGAGAATCACGCGCTGTGCGCCAGCCGCGAGCAGTTGCTCCATCGCCATTGCAAGCGCTTCACCGCCGCGACGAATTTCCCCTGCCTTGGTGAGCCGGATGCCTTCGTTCACGAGCGTCTGGTGCGCAAGCGGGTCGCTGGCCGAGACAAAACGGTATCCCAGCGCCTCGAGCCGTGGCCGGTAAACGTTGGCGTGATGGGTGCCTTCGGTCGCCATCAGGCCGATGGGCGAGCCGGCGGCGACACAGGTGGACAGTTCGCCAGCGACGGCTTCGACCACGTCGAGCACCGGCAGACGGGTGCGATGACGCAGCGCGTCGAGCCAGGCATGGGCGGTATTGCACGCGATGGCGATGCAGCCGACACCCGATTGCTCCAGCGCATGCACGCCGTCGAGCATGCCGTCGAGCGGCGAGGCGCCGTCGCGCAGCAGGGCTTCGGTCCGGTCGGGGATCTGGGGCACCGAATACAGGATGAACGGGATGTGATCCTGATCGCGGTTGGCCGGATGTTGATCGACGATCTTGCGGCAGAGGTCGATACCGGCGGCGGGGCCCATACCGCCGAGAATGCCGAGCGTGGCGTGCGAGTTCATGATGGTGGTGAATCTGCGGGAACTGCAAAAAACGGGATCGCGAAGTGCAGGGACCGTGGTCACAGCACTTCGCACACGCCGTCAGGATCAGTCGTAAGCCTTCGTGATCGGATCCTTGAACATGGCGCGCATTTCAGCCGTCATCGGGTAGTTCATGTTCTGACCCTTCGGCGGCACCGGCTGCGTGAACCACTTGTTGTACAGCTTCTCCATTTCGCCCGACTTCTCCATGTCGGCGATGACCGTGTTCACGACCTTGGTGAACGCCGGATCGTCCTTGCGCATCATGCACGCATAGTTTTCGAACTGGAGGTTCGGGCCGACGACTTCGTAGCCCTTCGCCTCGTCGGCCGACAGGGCGGCACGCTGACCGTAGAGCAGCGGTTCGTCCATCACGAATGCGACAGCGCGGCCTTGCTTGACGGTCAGGAAGCCGTCCGAGTGTTCCTTCGTCTGGATCAGGTTGAAGCCGATTTCGCCCTTCTTGCCCGACAGAATGCGGTCAGCCGTGGTGCCGGCGGTCGTCGCGATGGTCTTGCCCTTGAGGCTGTTCAGGTCGGTAATGCCCGAACCCGTCTTGGCGATCATCTTGATCGAGTACAGGAAGATGTTGTGCGAGAAGCCGACTTGCTTGGCGCGATCGAACGTGTGAGTGGTCGAACCGCATTCCAGATCGATCGTGCCGTTTTGCATCAGCACGATACGGTTTTGCGACGTGATCGGCGTTTCGGTGACCTTCAGATTCGGCATGTTCAGGTCTTTCTTAACCGCGTCGACGATCTTAAGCGCGATTTCCTGCGAGTAGCCGATGGTCTTGCCGCTGTTGTCGGAGTACGAGAACGGAATCGACGATTCGCGCACGCCCAGTGCGATCACGCCGTTGTCCTTGATCTTCTTGAGCGTGCCGGTGAGTTCCTGTGCGCTCGCGGTGTGCGCGAACAGGGCGGCGGCAGCGCTGACGAGCAGCAGGGGAGCAAACAGCTTCTTCATGGTCTCTTGTCCTATCGGAAGTGGTGGCACGGTGGTCCGTGCCGTTGGAATGTCAAAAGCCTCAAACACCGAAAACACAGATACAACCCGATACGTCCCCCATCGGTCCCCGTGGGAGTGATGCCGCAGCGCACTGGTGCACGAACGTGTTATCCGGCTGGCACGCTATGGTCCAGCCTCATCGCTCATGCAGCCAGCCGGGCAAACCCTGCAAGATCGACGGCGGGACGCTTGCCGTCGATGGCGTCGGCGATGGCGCGTGCAGCCCCCATCGACAACGTGAAACCCAGTGCGCCGTGGCCGACGTTCAGCCACAGATTGCCCACCTTGTCCGCACGTCCGAGCACCGGTCGTCCGTGGGGCGTGGACGGGCGCATGCCGGTCCATTCCAGCGGCGCGGGCGTGCCGCGCAACGACGGGAACAAGCCGGTCGAGAGCGTGCGCAGCGCATCGATACGATGCTTGACGATGCGGTAGTCGTAGCCCACCAGATCGGCGATCCCGGCCACGCGCAGATGCTCGCCAAGGCTCGCGTACACGACCTTGTTGTCGGCGTCCGTGACGGAGACCTGCGGGCGGGCGTCTGCCGGTGCGCCGCGATACGTCAGGCTGTAGCCCTTGAGCGGATACATCGACACCGGCTCGCCCACGGCGCGCAGCAGCGGCATGGCGGCCAGACCGTTGGCGACGACGCAGGCATCGACCGGAATGTCGCCAGCGCGCGTGCGGACGGCCCGAACGGTGTTGCCGCGTACATCGAATCCCGTCACTTCGCGCTCGAACAGCAGCGTGCCGCGCTCATGAGCGCCGATCAGGCGCATCAGTTCCTTACACAGCATCTGGCAGTCGCCGGTGCCTTCGCCCGGCGTGTGGATGCCGCCCGCCAACTCCCCGGCGATCTTGCTCAGCGCCGGTTCCAGCGTGACGCAGGTGGCCGCGTCGACGCGCCGTTGCGTGTAGCCCAGGCCATTGGCCATTTCAAGCGAACGCTCTGCGGCAGCGAGCTTGCCGGCATCGCGATACACCACGAGCTTGCCGCTCAGGCGGTAGTCGAACGTCCCCGACGCCTGTGCCAGAAACTCCAGCATCACCTCGCGGCTATGCAAGCCGAGCGAGAGCAGTCGCAGCGTCGAGCTGGCGTTCGCCTGCGCGTTGCAATGTTTGACGAAGGCCAGCGACCAGCGCCAGAAATCCGGATCGAGCGACGGCTTGATCCGCAGCGGCCCGGTGCTGGAGAACAGCAGCGAGGGCAGTTGCGAGAGCACACCGGGGGCGGCGAGGGGCGACACATAGCCATAGCTCAGCTGACCGCCGTTGGCGAAGCTGGTCCCCAGACCGCCGTCGCGCGCCGCGTCGATCACTGTGACTTCGTGGCCTGCGCGAAGCAGCTGATACGCGCTGGCGAGGCCGACGATGCCCGCTCCGATAACTCCAATGTGCATGACGATAGATAACGACAAAAAGCTGATGGAAAGCAAGGCGGGAAAAAATTGCGACACGCGGCGAGCGCCTCGTGGCAGGTCTTCTGCACAGCCTTTGCTACGCAGTGTAGAGGGAGAAAATTCGCTAACCTATGCGGTTTTGAGGCAGCATATGTCTTTTGGCTATAGGGTCGGCCGCGCCAGTGCGCAGGCGGGCGGGACACGGAGACGACGTCAGGCATGAAATTGCGGCATATCGAGACCTTTCGCGCAGTCGTGCTGACCGGATCGGCCAGCGGCGCGGCGCAATTGCTCAACGTATCGCAACCGGTCGTCTCCCGCGTGTTGCAGCACGCGGAGCAGCAACTCGGCTTCAAACTGTTCGACCGGGTGAAAGGCCGCCTCGTGCCCACGGCCGAAGCACGCCGCCTGTATCCCGACGTCGAGCGCATCTTCAGCGATCTGGAGCGCCTGCGCACCACGTCGCGCAATCTGCGTCAGCACGGCGTGGGGCACCTGCGCATCGCGGTGACGCCGAGTCTCGCGCAGAGCCTGTTGCCCGCCGCCATCGAGCGCATGCGGCGGGCGCATCCGGATGTCGTCTTCGAACTCATCACCCATCACACGAACGAGACCATCACCGCGATCCTCACGTCGTCGGTGGATGTCGGCATCGTTTCTGCGCCGCCGATGGCTGCCGGTATCGTGAGCCGTCCCGTAGCGCAGGGGCACATCGTGCTGGCCGTGCCCGCTGCGTGGCCGAAGCTCTCGCGGCGCGGGCCAGCCAGCGCCGACGCGCTTGCCGGGCGCGATCTCATCAAGCTGCACGACGACACGCCGCTCGGCGCGCTGATCAACGAGCGTCTGGATCAGACGGAACTGCTGCAGGATGCCGAAGTGATGGTGCAGACGTATTCGCTCGCGGCGGCGCTCGTCGAGCACGGCCTGGGATACGCGCTGCTCGACCAGTTCACGGCGGCGAGTGCGCATGTGCAGGCGCAGCGTTTGTATCGTGTCGCGCCGGCCATCGAGTTTCCTGTCGAGATGCTGCGCCCCGCACATGAGCCGGAATCGGTGCTTGCGGATACGCTGCGGCGGCATCTGGCGGACGTCGCCAACGAACTCAGCGAGCGCGCCGAAGCGTTATGCGAAGGGCGCGAGATCGTGCTCACACCGGCAGACGCGGCGCAGGAGAGCTGACTGGTTGAAGCTGACGGTCAGCGGCAACTCGGCTCGCTTTTCACTTCGTAATAGGTAAACGGTTGCGGCTGGAGCTTGTCGGCCAGCGACGGGTAGTTCGCCTGCACGAAACGTCGCGCGCCTGCCATGTCGAATTCGGTGCGCAGCCAGATCTTGCCGTCGTGATTGTCGAGGATCAGCGTGCCCGCGTAGACGACGTCGCCACGGTTGACTCGCACCGTCGGCACCTTGCGTCCCTTGCAGTAGCGAAAGCGATAGCTGTTATCCGCCGGGGTGAACTCCATCGGACCGAAGCGCTCGTTGCGCATGAGCGGTGAGACGCGCATGGCAATGTACCCGCGCGTGGGCGGATTGCTGTTGAGCGTGCGGGTGATCTTGCCGCCGATGATGCCGTTGACGGTCTGATTGAAGTCCGAGTAGGTCCACGGTCCCCAGGTGCTTTGCAGCGGCGTGTCGAGACCGACGATGACGAGGGCATACTCGTCGAGCGTGTCTTCGGTGAGGGTGGGGTTGGGCGCAACGCCCTTGGTGCTGCACGCGGCCAGCCAGGTCAGTCCACCGGCCGCCAGCAGGATGAGCGCGAGACGCCGCGCCGCCGGGAAGCACAACAGGGTACGCATCGACCTCATTGCAATCTCCTCGTGGCGCGTCGCGCTCAGGGGATGGATCCGAAAATTAATCCTGCAAGAATCTTACCTTGACCTTGCGGCCCTTCACACGGCCGTCGGACAGCTTGCGCAGCGCCACCGGGGCGATGTCCCGGTCTACAGCAATATACGTGAAGTTTTCGAGCACGTTGATCTTGCCGATCTGCGCGGCGGCGAAACCGGCTTCGCCGGTTAGCGCGCCGAGCACGTCGCCCGGACGGATCTTGTCCTTCTTGCCGCCCAGCATCTGGATCGTCACCATCGGCGGCAGCAGATGTCCGCTACCCGTCGGCGTGAGCTCCGAGAGCTTGTGCCACTGGACTTCCCCGCCCATCGCGGCTTCGATATTGCCCACGCGGCCCATCTCGTCCATCGTCGCCAGGCTGAACGCCCAGCCGTCTTCGTCGGCCCGGCCCGTGCGGCCGATGCGGTGCACGTAGACCTCGGGATCGGGCGTCACGTCCACATTGATGACGGCTTCGAGCTGCGCGATGTCCAGACCGCGTGCGGCGACGTCGGTCGCCACCAGCACGGAGCAACTGCGGTTGGCGAACTGGATCAGAACCATATCGCGTTCGCGTTGTTCCAGATCGCCGTGCAGCGTCAGGGCGTGGAAGCCCTCGGCGCGCAGCACGTCGGTCAGGTCGTTGCACTGTGCGCGGGTGTTGCAGAACGCAATCGTGCTGACCGGGCGGAAGTGATCGAGCAACTGTCCCACGGCGTGCAGACGTTCCTCGTCGCGCACTTCATAAAAGCGCTGGCGAATCTTGCTGGCGTCGTGCTTTTCTTCCAGACGGATCTCGCGCGGCGTCTTCAAGAAGCGTTGGGCGAGCTTGCCGATGCCTTCGGGGTAAGTGGCCGAGAACAGCAACGTCTGGCGCGAGGCGGGCGTTTGTTTCGCTACGGCGGCGATGTCGTCGAAAAAGCCCATGTCGAGCATGCGGTCGGCTTCGTCGAGCACCAGCGTCTTGATGCCGGTCAGCGAGAGCGTGCCGCGGTCGAGGTGATCCATGATGCGGCCCGGCGTGCCCACGATCACGTGGGCGCCGTGCGCGAGGCTTTCCGCCTGCGGACGGATCGGCGAGCCGCCGCACAGCGTCAGGACCTTGATGTTGTCCTCGGCGCGCGCGATACGGCGTACTTCCTGGGCGACTTGCTCGGCGAGTTCGCGCGTGGGGCAGAGCACGGCGGCCTGCACGGCGAAGTCGCGGGCGTCCACGCGCTGGAGCAGGCCCAGCGAGAAGGCGGCGGTCTTGCCGCTGCCGGTCTTGGCCTGCGCGATGATGTCGTGGCCGGCCAGCATGTCGGGGAGCGACGCCTGCTGGATGGGCGTCATCGAGGCGTAACCGAGCCGTGCGAGGTTCTCCTGCATGGCAGGCGAGAGCGGCAGGCTCGAGAAGGGAGTGGCGGGGGCGCTGTCGGTGCGCGAATCGGTGGCTTTTGAGTTCATGCGCGATTATACCGGTGGCGTGAGTGACGTCGGGGTGATCGGATGGCTCGGGCGGACCGGCTCAGCATACCCGAACTCGGGAATCACGCCGTTGCCAGTCCGGGGCCGCCGGGCGTAGCATGGCCTTGCCTGTCCACAAGCCAGTGAATGGCCGGTAACTTATCCCTCGTTCGCCGGTCGAAGTCTCGTCCAATCCCGCAGAGGTGCCCATGCCCGCGAATCCGGAAGAGAAGGTCCGCCAGCACATGGCGGAAGTCGTCGCGATGGCCCGTGAACGCGCGCCCGAAGTGGCGGCGCTCTTCGAGCCTTTCGTCCAGCAGTATTACGGTCTGGCCGACGCCGAGGATGTCGTCTCGCGCAGTGTCGCCGATCTTTATGGCGCGGCGATGGCGCACTGGCAACTCGGCCAGAAGTTCGTCTCCGGCGAGCCGCGCATCCGTATCTACAACCCCACGCTCGATCAGCACGGCTGGCATTGCAGCCATACGGTCGTCGAAATCGTCAACGACGACATGCCGTTCCTCGTCGATTCGGTGACGATGGAGATCAACCGGCAGGGGCTGGCGCTGCATTCGGCTTTCCACCCGGTCTATCGCATCCGGCGCGACGCGGCGGGCAAGCGCCTGAGCGTCGCACCCGGCAGCAGTCCGGCGGGCAAGGAGGGCGAGGACGACGGCAGCCGCTTCGAATCGTATATCCACATCGAAGTCGACCGGTTCTCCGAGCCGGAGCGCATTCAGGCGCTGGTCGACGGGCTGCAACGCGTGCTCGGCGACGTGCGCGCCGCCGTGGATGACTGGCGCGCGATGCAGGCCGCCGCGCATGCGGCCATCGAATCCCTGACCGAGCGCGCCGCGCAGCAAGGCGTGGCGGCGCAGGAGCGCGCAGAGATCGACGAGGCGCAGGCGTTTCTGGACTGGATGCTCCAGCGTCACTTCACCTTTCTCGGCTATCGCGACTACGAACTGGTCCAGCGCGACGGCGAGCACTACCTGCAAGGCGTGCCGGGCACCGGCCTCGGCGTGCTGCGCGAATCGCGCCGCGACGCCAGCACGCCCGACGTCACGCGCCTGTCGCCTGGAGCCATCGGTATCGTGCAGGCCAGTGCCCCGATCTTCCTGACGAAGGCCAATTCGCGCGCCAGCGTTCACCGTCCCGGCTATCTCGATTACGTGGGTGTAAAGCGCTTCGACGCGCAGGGCAAGGTCTGCGGCGAACGGCGTTTTCTGGGGTTGTACACCTCGACCGTCTATATGGTGCCGGCCGACGAAATTCCGCTGGTGCGCCGCAAAGTCGCCGAAGTGATCCGGCGCGCCGGGTTCCTGCCCAATGGTCATCTGGCCAAGACGCTTGAGACCATCCTCGAACAATATCCGCGCGACGAACTGTTCCAGATCGACGTCGAGCAACTCGCCGACATCGCGCTGGGGATTTTGCGATTGCAGGAACGTCAGCGCACGCGACTCTTCGTGCGACGCGATCGCTTCGATCGCTACGTGTCGTGTCTCGTGTTCGTGCCACGCGAGAAATTCAACACCGATTTGCGCGTGCGGGTGCAGAATCTGCTGCTGGCGGCGTATCACGGCACTGGCGTCGAGTTCACGCCGCAACTCTCCGAGTCGATGCTCGCGCGGATTCAGATCACCGTGCGGACCGAGCCGGGGCACGTGCCGGAGGTCGACGTCAACGAGCTGGAAGCCCGCATCGTCGAGACCACGCGCCGCTGGCAGGACGACCTCTCCGACGCGCTGCGCGAGCAACTGGGCGAAGAACGCGGTACGCGCGCGTTACGACGCTACGCACAGGCATTCCCTGCGGGGTATCGAGAGGATTACGCTGCGCGCGTGGCCGTGCGCGACGTGGAGCTGATCGAACCGCTACTGAACGCGCCGCAGCCCGCGCAAACCACGCCTTCCGGTAGCTCGGGCGCAACGCCGCTTGCCATGCAACTGTATCGTCCGCTGGAGGCTGCGCCCGGTACGCTGCGCTTCAAGATCTATCAGGCGGGCGAACCCATCGCGCTCTCACGCAGCCTGCCGATGCTCGAACACCTCGGCGTGCGGGTGAACGACGAGCGGCCTTACCGGATCGAGCCGTCCGATACCGGCGTCGTGTGGATGCACGACTTCGGCATGACGAGTCTCGACGGGGCAGACGTCGATCTGGAGCACGCCCGTGCGCGCTTCGAAGACGCCTTCGCACGTATCTGGGCGGGCGATGTCGAAAACGACGACCTCAACCGTCTCGTGCTGCAAGCTGGCCTGACGTGGCGCGAGGTGCGCATACTGCGGGCGTACGCAAAGTACATCCGCCAGGTCGGCTCGACCTTCAGCAATGCCTACATCGAGAATGCACTGACGGGGAACCCGTCGATTGCAGGCATGCTCGTGCGCCTGTTCCTCGCGCGCTTCGATCCTTCGTTGAGTGCGGAGGTCCGCGAGTCGCGTGCCGAGCAATTGCGTACGCAGATACACACGGCGCTGGAAGACGTCCCCAATCTCGACGAAGACCGCATCCTGCGTCAATTCCTCGGTGTTCTCGAAGCCACGCTGCGGACCAACTACTTCCAGACGGCACAGGGCGGGAGTGGTGGAAGTGGTGGAAGGGGTGGGGACGCGCAGAAGGCGTACCTGTCATTCAAGTTCGACCCGTCGAAGGTGCCGGGGCTGCCTGAGCCGAAGCCGATGTTCGAGATCTGGGTGTATTCGCCGCGCGTGGAGGGCGTGCACCTGCGCGGTGGACGCGTTGCGCGCGGCGGCCTGCGCTGGTCGGACCGCCGCGAAGACTTCCGCACCGAAGTGCTGGGGCTGGTGAAGGCACAGATGGTCAAGAACACGGTCATCGTGCCGGTGGGGTCGAAGGGGGGCTTCGTCGTCAAGCAGCCGCCGTCGCCGGGAGACCGTGACGCTTACCTCGCCGAGGGCGTAGCGTGTTATCAGACATTCCTGCGCGGGCTACTGGATCTGACGGATAACTACGTCGACGGTCAACTCGTGCCGCCGCCGCAAACCGTTCGTATCGATGGCGATGACCCGTATCTCGTGGTGGCCGCCGACAAGGGCACGGCGACGTTCTCCGACTATGCGAACGCGATCTCCGCAGAGTACGGCTTCTGGCTGGGCGACGCGTTCGCCTCGGGCGGTTCCGTCGGTTACGACCACAAGAAGATGGCCATCACGGCGCGCGGCGCGTGGGAGTCCGTCAAGCGGCACTTCAGCGAGATGGGTGTCGATACGCAGACGCAGGACTTCACGGTGGTGGGCATCGGCGATATGTCGGGCGACGTGTTTGGCAACGGCATGTTGCTCTCGAAACACATCCGGCTCGTGGCGGCGTTCGATCACCGTCACATCTTCCTCGATCCCACCCCGGATGCCGCGACCTCGTTTGCCGAGCGCGAACGGCTGTTCCAGTTGCCGCGTTCCAGTTGGGCCGACTACGACGCGAAGCTGATTTCCAAAGGGGGCGGTATCTTCCCGCGAACGGCGAAAGCGATTGCGCTGTCGCCGGAGATGCGCGAGTGGCTCGGCACCGAAGCCACTGAAATGGCGCCGAACGATTTGCTGCGTGCGTTGCTGAGCGCACCCGTTGATCTGCTCTACAACGGCGGCATCGGCACTTATGTGAAGGCGAGCACCGAAACGCATGCGCAAGTCGGCGACCGCGCGAACGACGGGCTGCGCGTGAACGGCGCAGAACTGCGCTGCAAGGTCGTGGCCGAGGGCGGTAACCTCGGGCTGACGCAGCTCGGACGCATCGAGTACGCGCAGCACGGCGGTCGTATCAACACCGACGCCATCGATAACTCGGCAGGTGTCGATTGCTCGGACCACGAGGTCAACATCAAGATTCTGTTGGGCCTCGTCGTGACCGACGGCGAAATGACGCTCAAGCAGCGCAATACGTTGCTCGCAGAGATGACGGAAGAAGTCGGATCGCTCGTGTTGCGCGACAACTATCTGCAAACGCAGGCGTTGTCGCTCGGGCGTCTGCGCTCGGCGTCTGCGCTCGATGGAGACGCTCGCTTTATGCGGTATCTGGAGCGCGCACAGCGGCTGGCACGCGCCATCGAGTTCCTGCCGGACGACGAAGCCCTCGATGCGCGTCGCGCGGCGGGCGCCGGGCTGACCTCGCCGGAGCGCGCCGTCCTCATGGCGTACAGCAAGATGTGGCTCTACGACTTGTTGCTGGCGAGCGATCTGCCGGACGCCGAATTCGTGGCCGACGGATTGCCGTCTTACTTCCCGACGCCACTGGCGAGCCGCTGTGGCGCGGCGATGCTGCGTCATCCGCTCAAACGGGAAATTCTCGCGACGATGCACGCCAATGCACTCGTCAACCGGGCGGGCGTGACGTTCGTGCATCGCCTGAGCGAAGAGACGGGCGCTGAGCCAGCCGATGTCGTACGCGCCAGTCTCGCCGCGCGCGGGGCGTATGGACTCGACGCCGTGTGGCTCGACATCGATGCGCTGGACGCCCGGGTGTCGCACGAGACGCAGGCGTCGCTCTTCACGGCAATTGCGCAGTGGCACGAGCAGGCCACGCTGTGGTTCCTGCGTCGGCGGCTGACCGACGTGCCGCAGACCGTGGAGCGCCTGCGCAGTGTGCTCGATCCGATTCTCCCCACGCTCGACACGCTCGTGAGCGGCGAAGCGGCGGATGAAGCCCGCACGCGCTGCCAGACCATGATCGACGCCGGTGTGCCGCCGCGGCTCGCGCAAACGGCGGCAGGTGTCGGTGCACGCGTGGCGTTGCTCGACATCGCCGAGGTCGCGAGTACCAGCGGATGCGAGCCGTCGCTCGCGGCGCAGGTGTACTTCGCGCTCGACGCGCCGCTGGGCTACGGCTGGTTGCAGACGGGCGTGCTCGGCCTGCCGATGCAAACGCACTGGCAGCGTCTCGCGCGAGCGACCTTGCTGGAGGAGTTGTCGGTGTTGCGTCGACGTCTGACGGCGAGCGTGCTGGAAGGCGGGAAGGGGACGGGGACGGGGAAGGGGAAGGGGACGGGGAACGATGCGGCTGCATCACCGGAGGCTGCCGACCAGAGTCCGGCCGCCCGGCTCGTCGCCGGATGGCAGCAGACGCACACCGAAGCGCTCGCCCGTTATCACCGGGTGCTGGCCGACCAGATCGCCGTCGGTAACGCCGACCTTGCTATGTTGTCAGTGAGCCTGAAATCCTTGGCGGAAGTCGGGCGCTGACGTCGAACGATGCCGCTCAAACGCTTGTCGCGCGGGGCTGTGGGCGATTAGCCCCGCACGGCAAGCAACGGCAGCAGGGTACCGCTGTTCGTCGTCGCAGCAACATTTTTTAAGCGTTTACACAAAAGCGGCGAAACGGCGTATGATCCGGGAAAACCCTAGGATTGAGATGACCCGCGCGCATGCTTGCCCGTCGCGCGGGTGGTCGCGTCCTGGGGTTTCGTCGATTCCTGATCCCCTGCGCAATGCCTACCGACACCCGCCCTGCGAACGGCCAGTTCGCCACGACGTTGCAGATCGTCTCCACCGTGTTCTTCACGTTCCTCTGCTATCTGACGATCGGCTTGCCGCTCGCGGTGCTGCCGTCGTTCGTGCACGTGGATCTGGCTTATAGCTCTGTGATCGCCGGGCTGGCGATCAGCGTCCAATATCTCGCGACACTGCTCTCTCGCCCGTATGCCGGACGCACGGCCGACGCCTGGGGCCCGAAGCGTACGGTGCTGTGCGGTCTGGTCGCGTGTGGCGCATCCGGCTTGCTCGTGGCGTTGGGCGGTGTGTTCTCCGGTGTGCCCTGGCTGGCGCTGCTCGCGCTGATCGTCGGACGCCTCGTGCTCGGCTTCGGTGAAAGCTGGGTGTCGACGGGCGCGATTATGTGGGGCATCGGACAAGTCGGGCCGTCGCACACGGCGCGGGTGATTTCGTGGAACGGTGTTGCGACATACGGCGCGCTCGCGCTTGGCGCACCGCTGGGCGTGGCACTCAACAATGCGTACGGCATCAAGGCCGTGGGCGCTGCGGTGGCGCTGGCGGGTATCGTCGGTTTGCTGCTGGCCCGCATGAAGCGTGCGACGCCGGTCATTCACGGTGAGCGACTCGCGTTCCGCGCCGTGCTCGGCCGCGTGATGCCGTTCGGCATGGGACTGGCGCTCGGGTCCATCGGCTTCGGTGCGATCTCGACGTTCATTACGCTTTACTACGCAAGCCATCATTGGGACAACGCGGCGCTGGCACTGACAGCGTTCGGGCTGTGCTTCATGGGCGTGCGTCTGTTGCTTGGTAGCAGTATTCAGCGCTTCGGCGGCTA
Source organism: Pandoraea commovens (assembly GCF_024704525.1). Taxonomy (NCBI): domain Bacteria; kingdom Pseudomonadati; phylum Pseudomonadota; class Betaproteobacteria; order Burkholderiales; family Burkholderiaceae; genus Pandoraea; species Pandoraea commovens. The sequence goes on along the minus strand of NZ_CP102780.1, from coordinate 4,081,208 downwards.
TCGCGTTGCGATGGCGTCGTTCGCGCTGGAAGCCTTCGGTCTGATCGTGCTGGGCATTGCCCCGACGGGCTTCACGGCATTGCTCGGCGCCGCGCTGGCGGGCGCGGGCTTCTCGCTTGTATTCCCGTCGCTGGGCGTGGCGGCCGTCAACCTCGTACCTGCGCAGAATCGTGGCGCGGCACTCGGAGCGTACTCCGTGTTTCTCGACGTCGCACTGGGCGTCACGGGACCGGTCGCGGGCCTGATCGTGGGGGCTTACGGGTACGCCGAGGTGTATTTGTGCGCGGCACTGGCCGCCATCGCCGCCGTGCTGCTGACTCTGTGGATGTCGCGCAATGCCCATGTGGGCCAACCGCATGACGCTGCGTCGACGGTGACCAAGTCAGCACAGACCGCGACGTCGTCGTAATCGTCTTTCCGATTCAAGCCTCGCCTCATTCCCACAAGGAGGTCGACGCACGGTCACCGTGCGCCGATCTCAGGGGAACCTTCCTCCCGTTGCACTGCGCTGTCCTCCCAATTCCGGAGGCGCGAGCGCATTTCTGCAAGTCGTCTGCCGTATCACCGACCTAAATTGAATCCGCAGCAGCCAGCGCGTCGCGCAGGGTTGCTGCGAGCGCCCTTGCTCATCGCAACGGGCATTCATCTTAGGAGTGTGAAATGAAACAGAACTGGATGATGCGTGCCGGGTTGATCTCGGCGGCGCTTTGGACACAAATTCCGACGATACAAGCCGCTGAGCTTCCCGGAGTGCAGGCAGCCGATTCACCGTACCAACTGTGCCCACCGTGGGACGATGACGAGTGTCAATGTCCCGACCCAACGCTCGTCTGCCGTGAGCGCTGAGAACTTACCCGGCCGACCCGGCCGACCCAGCCGACCCAGCCGACGTTAACCCGGCGGCTGCGACAATCGCCGCCAGCCGCTTGATCAATCCGGGGATGCGGGACGCGTCCGTATCCCCGTAGCCGATCACAAGCCCGTTGTCCGCCGGTTGCGGATCGAGTGCGAAGCTCGATAGCGCGCGAGGGCCGATCCCTTCGCGCTGGGCGGCTTCCACGATGGCTTTGTCCGGGAAGGCCGCGTCCAGCCGCACCGTCAGATGGAGTCCGCAGCGTTCGCCAATCACCGCGTATGCCGGATCGAAGTGCGTGGCCAGCGCGTCGCGCAATGCCGTCTGACGCTCCCGGTACAAACGCCGCATGCGCCCAAGATGGCGCGCAAACTGCCCGCTTCGGATGAAGTCGGCGAGTGCCAGCTGTTCGAAGCGATGGCCACCGCGCAGGAGTTCGTCGAGCGCGTCGCGGGCCTGCGTCGCGAGTGCGGTCGGCAGAATCAGAAACCCGAGACGCAGTGCCGGGAACATCGTCTTGCTGAAGGTCCCGACATAGACCACGGGCGCGTCCGGCACCATCCCCTGCATCGCAGCAATCGGCTCGCCCTGATGGCGAAACTCGCTGTCGTAGTCGTCCTCCAGAATCCACGCGCCGTGACGCCGCGCCTGTGCAATCAGATCGAGACGGCGCGATGCCGACAACACGCTGCCGAGCGGGTACTGGTGCGACGGCGTGACGTACACCAGTCGCGGCGGCGAGCGCTCCCACAAGCCGTCGGGAATCACGATGCCTTCGTCGTCCACACGCAGCGCCTGCAATCGCACGTCGCTCGAATGAAAAGCGGCCTTCGCGCCCCGATAGCCGGGGTCTTCCATCCACACCGTGTCGCCCGGGTCGGTCAGCAACCGCACGCAGAGAATCAGCGCCTCGTGCGCACCTTCCGTGATGACGACCTGCGAGGCGTCGCACCGTACGCCGCGCGAAATGCGCAGGTGGTCGGCAATGGCTTCACGCAGCGCAGGCTCGCCCAGCGGATCGCCATAGTTGTAGTGACGGGGCTGCGCTTCACGCATGACGCGCTCCAGCGTACGTCGCCATGTGCTTGCTGGAAAGCGGGTAAGCGCGGGCACGCCGGGCGTGAACGGCAGCGGGGTTTCACCCGCGCGTGCGGCGTGCCGGGTGGCGGGCAGGCGTTGAATGCGGCGTGACGGTGACGGTGCGGTCACGACTTCCGGTGCAATGTCCGTCGGCGCGACATCCCGCGCGTTCGACTTCGCCACGAGCGCTGCTTGCGCGGCAATGTGCGGATCGAGCGAGAGTTGCGCGACGCGCGTGCCGAGCCGATGCGGGACGATGAAACCCTCGGCAGCAAGCTGGTCGTAGACGATGGAGACGGTGTTGCGCGACACGGCGAGGTCTTCCGCGAGCGTGCGTGAGGCTGGCAAACGTGCACCCGCAGGCAGACGTCCTTCGAGAATGGCGTGTTTGAGTCGCGTCAGGAGCTGCTTCTGGAGTGAGACGTTGCGCCCCGGTCCCGTGGCAAGCGGGCTATCGAACAGGGCGGCAACGTTTTCCGGTGCAAAGGCAGGTGCCGGGGGCGTTGAGTCGGCGCGCGTTTTGGCTACGGATGTCATGGCACCAAGAGATTTGCGAGGAGTGGTGCTTTTCATCGTACCACTGGCGCGATAATTTAGCCTTGATGATCAAAATGCCCATCCAATTGCCGGAGACGAGAGAGCCATGACCGACGCACCGAACTTCAACGACTACGACCAGCCCATCGGCCCGGCGCTGCCCGACTGGAAGCCGCGCGCGCAGCCCCCGCGCACGCCGGTGAGCGGCCGGTACTGCCGTCTGGAGCCGATCGACGTCGAGCGTCACGCCAAGGATCTCTTCGACGCCTTCGCCACCGCGCCGGACGGGCGCGACTGGACTTACATGAGCGGTGGTCCGTTCCCTGACTTCGACAGCTACTACGCGTATGCGACGAAGCTCGCGGCGTCCACCGATCCGCTGCATCACGCCATCGTCGATCTGGAGACGGGCAAAGCTGTCGGCACGCTCGCGCTCATGCGCATCGACCCGGCGAACGGAGTGGTCGAGGTCGGGCACGTGGCGTACTCGCCGTTGCTCAAGCGCACGCGTGCGGGCACCGAGGCGCAATATCTGCTGATGCGCCGCGCGTTCGACGAGCTGGGCTATCGGCGCTACGAATGGAAGTGCGATTCGTTGAATGCGCCCTCGCGCCGTGCGGCGGCCCGCTACGGTTTCACGTTCGAAGGGATCTTCCGCAACGCCATCGTCTATCGCGGGCGCAGCCGGGATACGGCGTGGTTTTCCATCACCGATGCGGAATGGCCTGCGATCAGCCGGGGCTTCGAGCAGTGGCTCTCGCCGGAGAACTTCGACGCGCAGGGCCAACATCGCTCGGGACTTGCGGCATTGATCTCCGCTGCCCGGGCATAACGGCGACGTCAAAACAAAACGGCCCGCCGGGAAATCCCCGGCGGGCCGTTTTGCTTGTTGCTTGTTATCGGAACCGTCCCAATCGACGGTGACGATACCTCGGGTCGATCAGCCCGGGAAGAAGGCGTACTTCAACACGAACAGCACGGCGATCACCCACGCTGCCGGGTGGACGTCCTTCGCACGGCCCGTGAACAACTTCAGCACGGCGTACGAGATGAAGCCGAACGCCAGACCGGTGGCGATCGAGTACGTGAACGGCATGGCCAGCGCGGTCAGGGCGGCCGGCGTGGCTTCCGTGATGTCGTCCCACTCGACGTCGAGCAGTTCGCGCAGCATCAAACCTGCAACATACAGCAGTGCCGGTGCCGCGGCGTACGCCGGAACCGAGCCTGCCAGCGGGGCGATGAACAGCGCGAGGATGAACAGCACGGCAATCGTCAGTGCGGTCAGACCCGTGCGGCCACCCGCCTGCACGCCCGAAGCGCTTTCCACGTAAGCCGTCGTGCTGCTCGTGCCCAGCAGCGAGCCGATGAAGATAGCGATGGAGTCGGCGAAGAGCGCGCGTCCCAAGCCCTTGTAATGCGTGCCTTCGAGCAGACCGGCGCGCTTGGCCACACCCATCAGCGTACCTGTCGCGTCGAACACTTCGACCAGCACGAAGGCCAGAATGACGTGGACAAAACCGGCGTGCAGGGCGCCCGGAATGTCGAGCTGGAGGAACGTCGGCGAGAGGCTCGGCGGCATGGCGAACACGCCCTGGAACTGGTTCAGACCCAGCACCATCGAGAGCACCGTGACGGCCAGAATGCCGATCAGGATGGCACCGCGAACCCGCAGCGCGTCGAGCACAGCGATCAGGAAGAAGCCGAAGATGGCGAGCAGTGCCTGCGGCGAGTGGAGATCGCCCAGACCGATCTTCGTGGCCGGGTTGGCGACGACCACGCCAGCGTTACCGAGCGCGATGATGGCGAGGAACAGACCGATACCCGCTGCAATCGCACATCGTAACGATTTGGGCACCCCGGCAATGAGCCAGGATCGCACCCCTGTCACGGTCAGGATGATGAACAGACACCCTGAGATGAACACCGCGCCGAGCGCCTGTTGCCACGTGTATCCCATCGCGCCCACGACCGTGAAGGCGAAGAAGGCGTTCAGGCCCATACCCGGCGCCATGCCGATCGGGTAGTTGGCGACAAAGGCCATCACCACCGAGCCGATCGCCGCTGCAAGACAGGTCGCCACGAACACGGCACTCTTGTCCATGCCCGTCGTGCCGAGGATGTTGGGGTTGACGAAAATGATGTACGACATGGTGAGGAAGGTCGTCAGACCCGCCACCATTTCGGTGCGTACATTGGAGCCATGCTCCTCGAGTTTGAAGAATTTGGTCAGCAACGCGCTCTCCTTGTGACTTTGTTATGCCGTTGTCCGTGTGCAGCGGGGGCGCGCGCATTGTACTGCGCGCGAGCCCGTGCCACTGATTTTGTCAGGCGACTGCTTGCGTCGAGTCTGTCAGAACTTCATGCGCATGCCCACCCCGAAAGTATTCCCGGCATCCAGCCCGGAAACCTTGTCGTTGAGATAGGCCGTGTACACATCGGTGCGCTTGGAGAGGTTGTAGTCGTAGCCGATGGCCCACGTATTCCGGCTGGCGTTGTTCGCGCCGGAGTTCTTCGTGTAAGCGTAAGACGCCATCACATTACCCCCGCCGAGCGGCACGGTAAAGCCGAGCTGGCCGCCGTTGGACGTCAGATTGCCGCCCGTGATCGTGTTCTTGATGTACTGGTACTGACCGAAGAACTTGACCACCTTGAAGTCGTACGTCAGACCGGCCTGAAGTGCCTGCTGATTGCGAAAGCCGGTGATACCGGCCTGATCGTCGGGCGTCGAGTCGAATTTGACCTGCTGATAGGCGAGCGTCGCGGCGAGCGGGCCGTGGAAGTACATGGCCGCAGCGCTCCACTTGTTCTGCCCCATTTCGCCTGCCTTGTTGCCGAAGGCGTAGGAGAAGCTTGCGCCCAGTCCCTTGTAGTCGGGCGTGGCGTACATCACGCCGTTGTTCCAGCCCGAGTCGCCGACGATCCCCTGTCCCGCGAGACCGAGGAACGTGTGGTAGACCATCGGGCTGAAGGTGTAGGAGTCGACGAACGGGTTGAACAGGATCGTCGACACGAAGTACGACGTGGTGAGCCGCCCCATCGTGATCGTGCCCAGCGTGTCCGATTGCAGGCCGACGTACGCGTTGCGCGAGAAGAAGCTGTCACCGGTGAAGCGGCCGTAGTTGCCGTTCTGCGGCAGGAAGAAGTCTTCGAGCGTGAAGATCGCTTTCAGGCCACCGCCAAGATCTTCGGCGCCCTTGATACCCCAGTAAGACGTGGACATACCGCCGCCGGCCTGCGTCCACGCACGGTCGCCGCCCGGGGCTTTGGCCGCGCCGACCCACGCGTCGACCTGACCGTAAAGGGAAACGCTGGATTGTGCGTTCGCGACGCCCGCCGCGCCGCAAATTGCGAGGGCGAGCGTGCCCCGCAGCCAACTTGCTGCCTTGCTCATGAATGTGTCTCCGTCTCGTTTTTAGTTTGTGCGTGCCTCTGAACTGCTCTTTTCACCGAAGGGTGCAAGGGGGCACGCCTGAGTCATTGACACACTGACTTCGCGTTGCGCGGGGATCGGTGTTGCTTTGAGGCGTGATCATTATTATCAAGGTGCCTCATACGACATATCACGCTGCGTTGATACTCGTTATTCCGTTGTTGCCGTCACACTTTTCGGGTTAACACTGGCGGTTTACCTCTTGCGCAGCGCAATTTGCGGGCGCGAAAAAAAACGGATATCCGCGCTCTGGACGCGAATATCCGCTCTCAATTTGATGGCGGCTTAAGGCAAGCCGCCGTCGTCGACGGTGCTTACCGAACCGCGCGCCAACTCGCGTTATGCGCTTCGAGCCAGTTCTGCGCGAGCGCCGGATCGCCGTGACGATTCGGATGGAACGACGGCAGCATGTACTTGAGCATCGGCCCGGTGGTGCGCCAGATGACGCCGTCGCGACCGAAGAACATCGTCGTGAATCCCCACCACGTGCTCGGCTTGAAGAGCGTGCCGTCACGCCAGAGATTGTTGATCGTCTGCGCGTGGCTCTCCAGCCCGAACATGAACAGCACGTAGAGATACGTCAGTACCCGCTGGCGCTCGCTGCCACCCAGCGCGCGATACAGGTCGAACGCCACCGCCTTGTGCTCGGTCTCCTCGGCCGCGTGCCAGCGCCACATCAGACGCATCTTCGGCTCCGCCTTCGCGAGCCAGCGGTCGTAGCGCAGTGCGCCGTCGCCGAACACCGCCGTGCAATGCTCGTAAGCAGCCGTGACGGCGAGCATGTACATCGGCGACAGCTTGCGGCGCCGCGCCCACTGAATGCGCGACGTCGCCCAGTTCTCCCAATGATTCACCAGGCCTTGCTTGGCAAGCTGCGCGTTGTACTGGCCGTGCAGATGACGGTGCGTCGCTTCCTGTCCGATGAATTGTGCGATGTCGGCGCGCAGTTTGTCGTAACGCGCGTCGTCAGGCAGACGGTCCATCGTGTCGCGCACCGAGTCGATGAACGACTGCTCGCCGACGGGAAAACTCATCGACAGCGCGTTGTAGTACATCGTGCGGTAAGCGTCGCCGCTGTGCCAATGGCGCTCGAAGCCACTGGCCAGATCGACCGTCAGCTTGCGCACGGTCAGCGCGGAAATGTCGTTGCTCATGATGGCAGACCTCTCTGGCAGTCGAGACGAATGTCGGATGCGATGAATGTGACGTCCATGACGCCGTCTCTTGAAATTCATACCGAATGTGAGCATTATTCATTTTTCAGGCGTCATGCCGCAACTCGCTTCTCGCTCAGTTCCTGCTCAGGTTTTCAGTTATGTCCACACCGAAGTCGCCCGCCACCCCGAATGCCCCGTCCGCCATGCGAAAGCGGCCGACGCAGGCACGCGCGCAGCACACCGTCGAGACCATTTTCGAGGCCACAGCTCAGGTTCTCGACGAAGAAGGGGAGGCGGCGCTCACGACCAATCGCATCGCCAAGAAGGCCGGTTTTTCGATTGGCACGCTGTATCAGTACTTCCCTACCAAGGAAGCGATTCTGTTGGCAATGATTGCGCGCGAGCGGCGTCGCGTAATGGACGAGCAGAACGAATTTCTCGCACGCGCCGCCGATGAAGGTGCAGACCCTGAGCGCGTGATTCGCGAGCGCATCCGCATGCTGATCGAAGCCTTCGGTTCGGGAGGACGCGTGAAGCGCTCGCTCATCAAGATGGCGTGGCAAATGGACCATCACGAGAACATCATGCAGGCGATGCGCGAGGCGGCCGAGCATATCGCTGTCGCCATGTCGCGCCGCGATGCGCCGGGAATGCGTCCGCCGACCACCGCCACGGTCTTTGTGCTCACGCGCGCATTCATGGGCACACTGCGCTCGGCCGTGCTCGAAGACTCCCCGTTGCTTGGCACTCCAGAATTTGAGGACGAGCTTTACCGGTTATGCTGGGGCCTGTTGCGCGCCGACGCCTGACGGCACAGCCGCCGGGCCGACAGTAGATTCCACAGTCGCCTCGCAGGCGACGACGCGCACCACTTCGATAGCTCCGGCAGTACGCACAAAGGAAGGCGTTGCATGGGTGAAATCGTCAAGGCGGTCAGCATTCTGGCGGGTGGCGTCGGCATCTTCCTCATCGGCATGGCGATGATGACCGATGGCCTCAAACTCGCCGCCGGGCCTGCGCTCGAACGCATTCTCGCGGGAGCGACGCGCACCCGATGGCAGGCCTTCGCTTCGGGCGTGCTCGTCACCGCCATCACCCAAAGCTCCTCCGTCGTGACGATTGCGACCATCGGCTTCGTCAACGCCGGACTGCTCAAGCTTGGCGGCGCTCTGTGGCTGATGTTCGGCTCCAATCTCGGCTCGACGATGATGGGCTGGATCGTCGCGGTCATCGGCCTCAAATTCAATATCGATGCGTTCGCGCTGCCGATGATCGCTGTCGGCGTGGCGCTGCGTCTGACGGGCGCGGGCACCCGGCGCGGTGCCATCGGCAATGCGCTCGCGGGCTTCGGCCTGCTCTTCTTCGGCATCTCGCTGCTGCAATCTGCCTTTATCGACATGGCGGGCATGATTCGTCTGCCCGATGGCACCGGCCCGCTCGATGTGCTGCTGCAAGTCGTCGTGGGCTTCGTGCTGACCTGCATCGTGCAGTCCTCGGCGGCGGCAATGGCCATCACACTCACGGCCGCGCAGAACGGACTGCTGGGCGCGCAGGGCGCGGCGGCCGTGGTGATCGGCGCGAACATCGGTACGACAGTAACGGCCGTGATCGCGGCCATCGGCGCTACGCCCAACGCGCGGCGTGCGGCGATGGCGCACGTCGCCTTTAATGTGGTGGCGGCTGTCGTGGCGCTCTTGCTGCTGCCGTGGATGATCCGCGCCATCGCTACCGGCATGGAATGGATGCATCGCGAAGCCGACCCCGCCATCCAGCTTGCCATCTTCCATACGACCTTCAATGTGCTTGGCGTGCTGCTGATGATTCCGCTGACCACGCCGCTGTTGCACTGGTTGCAGCGCCGCTTTCGCTCGCGCGAGGAAGACGAGGGTGCACCGCAGTTCCTAGACGACAACGTGTTGCAGGTGCCGCAACTGGCCGTCGAGGCGCTCAAACGCGAAGTCGAGCGTCTTGGCGTGATCAGTCGGCATATGGTGCGTGGCGCGCTGACCGGCACGAGTTCCGGCGTGCTGGCCCAGTCGCACGCGTGCGTGACTCGCCTCGGCAGCGTCTGCCAGACGTTTGCCGAGCGCATGAGTCGCGTGGCGATGGGCGCGGCGTCCGCCGAGCAACTGGCCGACACGCTGCGCACACTACGTTACTACGAGAGTGCGGCAGAGCAAGCGGTGGCAGCTTCCGCGTTGCGAGACCAGACCAGCACCGCGACCGGGATGTCGGACGTCTACGCGGCGTTCCTGCGCGAATCGGGCGCGCTGCTCGATCATGTGGAAAGCGACACGTTGCCGGAAGACGGTGGCGAATCGCTCGGCACCCATGCGTCGGCGATGGAGGCGGCGTATGGCGGGCTCAAGGCCAAATTGCTGGCCGACGGCGCGGCGGGCACCGCACGTATCTCCGTGATGGAAGAAGCCTTGCGACGTTACAGCGCGCTGCGACGTGCGTTGCAACAGACCGTCAAGGCGAGCACGCGTCGTGCGAAGGGGACGGACCCCATCGATTGACCGACTGACCGGCTGAGCGCGAGGTGTGGCTTTCGCGTCATGTCCATCGCTTGCGCAACGCAACATGCGTGGCTAGAATGGCGACGGATTCTTGGCATCTGGTGAAATCTTCTCCGGTGTCACGTAAGCGTTCACGTGAATCAACGCATTCTCCGCGACAGCGGCCGGTTCTACCGGCACGTCGGTCGAGGGGCGTGCGTTCTGCGTGAACTACCGGGCAACCCATTCAGCGTTGTCTTCGGTTCTCTGAGCGTCATAAGCGCCGTCCTCCTCCGATTTGCCTGTTTCGATACCGATGCCCCGTTTGCGGTCGTTCGTCCACCGGTTGGCGTCTGGTGTCCGTCGTTCGTGGCTTGTTCATCGTTCGCCGGTGTTTCGCCGATGGCTTTGCTCGCGTGTCATTTGTGTCATTCGGCACTGGCTTGCGCTGACCGGTAACCTTTGGAGTTTTCTCGCATGTCGTCCTCCGCTACATCGGCCCAATCTTCGGATCGGGCTCAACCCCCGCATCAGGCGGCGGGTGCGCCCGCCAACGCTACGGCGTTGCTCGTGCGCTTCTCGCTCAATGTTTTTCTCGCGTGCCTGACCATCGGCATGTCGCTCTCCGTAGTACCGCTGTTCGTGCACGACACGCTCGGGTATCACAACGTCATCGTGGGCTTTGCCGTGGGCGTGCAGTCGCTCGCCACGGTGCTCACCCGCAAGTTCGCCGGACGCACCGCCGATCAGCGCGGTGCGCGCGTGGCGCTCATGCGCGGTCTGGTGTTCGTCGGACTGTCAGGCATCGCGCTGCTCGCGACGAGCCTGATTTCGGCGGCCGCCGAACCGCGTCTTGCTGTGCTGACGCTCGCCCGCTTGCTGCTCGGCGTCGGCGAGAGCCTGTGCATCACCGGCACATTGACGTGGGCCATCGGCAGTCTCGGTGCCGCGCAATCGGGCCGCGTGATGTCGTGGACCGGCGCGGCTGTCTTCGGCGGATTCGCGGTCGGCGCGCCGTTGGGGCTGGCGCTCTACGGCGGCATGTCGCTGGCGGGCGTCGCCATCGCAATCTGTCTGTTGCCGCTGGCGGGCTGGGCCGTCATCTCGCGCATTGCTGCCGTCGCGCCCGCGCATCAGGCAGGGGGCGCGCTGCCGTACTCGCAGGTGTTGCGTATCGTCTTCCTGCCCGGACTGGCGCTGGCGCTGCAGGGTGTCGGGTTCGCTGTGGTCGGTGCGTTTGTGGTGCTGTACTTCGAGGCGTCGCGCTGGACCGGTGCGGCGATTGCCTTGTCGGCGTTCGGTCTGGCGTTTGTGCTGATGCGTTTGATCGGCGGACGCTGGCCCGAGCGCTTCGGCAATCTGCGAGTGGCACAGGCGTCGCTCGTCGTCGAGGCCATCGGGCTGCTGATCGTCTGGCAAGCGCCCGTCGCGTGGCTCGCGCTGCTGGGTACGGCGTTGGCCGGGGCGGGGGCGTCGCTGATTTTCCCGTCGCTGGGCATTGAAGTCGTCAAGCGCGCACCGGCGGCCAGCCGTGGCACGAGCCTCGGCACGTACGCCGCGTTTCAGGACATCGCCATCCTGACCACCGGTCCGCTCGCGGGGGCCGTGGCCAACCCGTTCGGCTATCGCGCCGTCTTCCTGTGCGGGGCGGTGGCGGCGGTGCTGGGTGTCGTCGTGATCGTGTTGTTGCGGGCGCGTCAGCGCTGATTTGAGGTCGATGCAGCGCCGTGCTGTCTCTCTCACCCTAGAGGCGCACGGCGTTGCCTTCCGTCGTCCCGCAGAAGCCTGTAAATGCCTACGCTATGCCCGCAGATCGCACCTCAAGAAAATGTTCATGTACTGAAGGTTCGTTCCATTTAAAGCGGTGTCCTATGGTTTACAATCCGCCTCGGCCTCCCAATACCTAAGGGGATGGCAGGGTGAGATGCGTCGCACAACGACTTAACCGTCGGGCGCGACGTCCGGAGACAATGCCTCCGGGCCTGCGCGTGATCGATTCTCGCAACATGGGAATCGTGAGGTCTTCAGAGCGGTCGAGTGGGTAAGGCAGCGTGATCGGTGCGAGTGGTCCGGGTGCAACGTTGCAGTCAATTCAGGCTGCGTGGCAGCCGAAGTTCGAAGTGGAGACCATGAGTACTATCGCAAGCGGTGTCAAAGCCAACGCGCATACGCGCGAGATCGAGGCGCAAGCCTACGCAAAAGCGACCTGGCGTTTGTTGCCGTTCCTTTTCCTGTGTTACGTCGCGGCCTATCTGGACCGCGTGAATGTCGGCTTCGCCAAGCTGCAAATGCTGAACGACCTCCAGTTCAGCGAGACCGTCTACGGTCTGGGCGCCGGCATCTTCTTCATCGGTTACTTCTTCTTCGAAGTGCCGTCCAACATCATCATGCACAAGGTCGGTGCGCGTCGCTGGATTGCGCGCATCATGATCTCGTGGGCGGTGCTCTCGGCGGCGACGCTGTTCGTCACGACGCCGACGCAGTTCTACGTCGTGCGCTTCCTCCTCGGTGTGGCTGAAGCGGGCTTCTTCCCCGGCATCGTGCTGTATCTGACCTACTGGTTCCCGGCGCAGCGCCGTGGCCGCATGAACGCGCTGTTCATGATCGGTATTCCGGTTGCCGGTGTGTTCGGCGGTCCGCTCTCGGGCTGGATTCTGCAAGCGTTCAACGGCGTGGGCGGCTGGAAGGCCTGGCAATGGTTGTTCTTCATCGAAGCCATTCCGTCGGTGATTCTCGGCGTGATCACGCTGATGTATCTGCCGAACGGTATTCGCGCTGCGAAGTGGCTCACCGAAGACGAGAAGGCCGTGCTGGAGCACAACATTGCACAGGACAGCGCGGGCAAGGCACCGCAATCGGTGGCCTCGGTGTTCTCGAACGGTCGCGTGTGGCTGATGGCCGTGATCTACTTCTGCTGCATGATGGGTCTGTACGGCATCGGCTTCTACCTCCCGACGCTCATCAAGGCCAGCGGCGTGAAGAGCGCGCTCGACGTGGGTCTGCTGACCGCCATTCCGTATGCTTGCGCAGTCGTCAGCATGATCGCCGTGGCACGCAGCTCGGACCGCACGCGTGAGCGTCGCTGGCACTTCGCCGTAGTGTCGTTCGCCGGTGCCGTTGGCCTGTACCTGAGCACGATCTGGGGCAACAACGTACCGCTCGCGATGGTCGCGCTGTCGGTCGGCACGGCGGGCATGCTGGCCACGATGCCCGTGTTCTGGACGTACCCGAGCGCGCTGCTCGTCGGCGGCTCCGCGGCGGCTGCCATCGGCATGATCAACTCGATCGGCAACCTGGCAGGCTTTGTGAGCCCGTTCGTCATCGGCTGGCTCAAGGACGTGACGCAGAGCACGAACGCCGGTATGTACTGTGTGTCGGCAGCGCTCGCACTGGGTGCCGTGCTGGCACTCACGCAGTCGAAGGAACAGGTCAATCGCTGATCGTTCCGAAGTGATGTGAGGGAAGGGCGGCAGCGCTGCCCGTCCCTCTGGGGCGATACTTCATGCAAGAAGCGTCGCCGACAAAAAAAGCGGGTCCATGTGAGTGGACCCGCTTTTTTATTTCTTGCTGCCGGGGCAGTCCTTGTGGACCGCCCGGCACGACACCGTGGCTTACGCCTTGGCGACGCTTGCCAGCGCTGCGTTGAACGTCTTGCTCGGACGCATGACTTGTTCGAGCTTTTCGAAGTCCGGCTTGTAGTAGCCGCCGATGTCGGTCGGCTTGCCTTGCACGTCGGCGAGTTCGCCCACGATGGTCTTCTCGTTCTCGGTCAGTTGCTTTGCGAGCGGGGCGAAGAGCTTGGCCAGTTCGGCGTCGTCCTTCTGCTCGGCGAGTTCCTGTGCCCAGTACATCGACAGGTAGAACTGGCTGCCACGGTTGTCCAGCTCGCCGGTTTTCGGCGACGGACCCTTGTTGTTGTCGAGCAGCTTACCCGTTGCGGCGTCGAGCGTCTTGGCGAGGATCTTGGCGCGCTGGTTGCCCGTCTTGATGCCCAGGTCTTCCAGCGAGACAGCCAGTGCCAGGAATTCACCCAGCGAATCCCAGCGCAGGTGGTTCTCTTCCACCAGTTGCTTGACGTGCTTCGGTGCCGAGCCGCCAGCACCCGTTTCGTACATGCCGCCACCGGCCATCAGCGGCACGATGGAGAGCATCTTGGCGCTGGTGCCCAGTTCCATGATCGGGAACAGGTCGGTCAGGTAGTCGCGCAGAATGTTGCCGGTCACCGAGATGGTGTCCAGACCGCGGATCACGCGCTCCAGGGTGTAACGCATGGCGCGCACTTGCGACATGATCTGGATATCGAGGCCGTTGGTGTCGTAATCCTTCAGGTACGTTTCGACCTTCTTGATCAGTTCGGCTTCGTGCGGACGGTACGGGTCGAGCCAGAACACGGCCGGCATGCCCGAGTTGCGCACGCGGTTCACGGCGAGCTTCACCCAGTCGCGGATCGGTGCGTCCTTGACCTGGCACATGCGCCAGATGTCGCCGGCTTCCACGTTCTGCGAGAGCAGCACTTCGCCCGTGGCGATGTCGACGATGTTCGCCACGCCGTCTTCGGCGATTTCGAACGTCTTGTCGTGCGAGCCGTATTCCTCAGCCTTCTGCGCCATCAGGCCGACGTTCGGCACCGTACCCATCGTGGTCGGATCGAATGCGCCGTTCGTCTTGCAGAAGTTGATGATTTCTTGATAGATACGAGCGAACGTGCTTTCCGGGATCACGGCCTTCGTGTCCTTCGGACGACCGTCGGCGCCCCACATCTTGCCGCCGATACGGATCATGGCGGGCATCGATGCGTCGACGATCACGTCGTTCGGTGCGTGCAGGTTCGAGATGCCCTTGGCCGAGTCGACCATCGCCAGTTCCGGACGGTGCTCATGGCAGGCGTGCAGATCGCGGATGATCTCTTCGCGTTGCGTGCTCGGCAGCGCTTCGATCTTCTCGTACAGGTTCACGAGACCGTTGTTGACGTTCACGCCCAGTTCGTCGAACAGCTTGCCGTGCTTCTCGAAGGCTTCCTTATAGAAGATCTTCACGGCGTGGCCGAACACGATCGGGTGCGAGACCTTCATCATTGTGGCCTTCACGTGCAGCGAGAACATGACGCCGGTCTTGCGTGCGTCTTCCATCTGTTCTTCGTAGAAGTCGCACAGCGCCTTCTTGCTCATGAACATGCTGTCGATGATTTCGCCGTCGAGCAGCGAGACCTTCGGTTTGAGGACGATCGTCTTGCCGCTGTTCGTCACGAGTTCCATCTTGACGTCGCGAGCCTTGTCGATCGTCATCGACTTTTCGCCGTGGTAGAAGTCGCCATGCTTCATGTGCGCGACGTGCGTGCGCGAAGCCATGCTCCACTCGCCCATGCTGTGCGGGTGCTTCTTGGCGTAGTTCTTGACGGCGAGCGGTGCGCGACGATCCGAGTTGCCTTCACGCAGGACCGGGTTCACGGCCGAGCCGAGGCACTTCGAGTAACGCTTCTGGATGGCTTTCTCTTCGTCGGTCTTCGGGTCTTCCGGGAAGTCCGGAATCTTGTAGCCCTTCGACTGAAGTTCCTTGATGGCGCTCTGGAGCTGGAACACCGATGCGCTGATGTTCGGCAGCTTGATGATGTTCGTGTTCGGATCCTGCGTCAGACGACCGAGTTCGGCGAGGTTGTCCGGGACGCGTTGTTCTTCGGTCAGGAATTCCGGGAATTCGCCGAGGATACGGCCCGAGACCGAGATGTCGCTCGTGTCGACCGCCACGCCCGCCGGAGCGGTGAACGTGCGGATGATCGGGAGGAAGGAGCCGGTGGCGAGAAGCGGAGCTTCGTCGGTCAGGGTGTAGATGATGCTGGGTTGCTGCGTGCTCATCGCTGGTCTCGGATTCAAGAATCAGGAAAAGGTGGGGGAACGCCGCCGACTGGGTCACAGTCCGCAAGCCATGACAAATTTTCCCTGATTGTGACACGGGTCGGGTGCAAAACTGAAATGCCTTTTCGTAATGTGAATGCTTGGGTCTTATATAAGACTGGCACGGAAGTGCCCATCTCGCCGTTGAAAACCCCGCAGGCTGGGGCAGGGGTGTGGGAATTGGCAGGGAAGGAGGGCCTTCTGATGAGGGTTGTTTGGATGGATTTGGTTTTTCGATAGTAATAATCTATGAAAAACGCCACTAAAGCCGTCGTCGAGACACGAGGAAATCCGGTTCCAGAGCGCACCGTACGCGGTCACGCCGAGTCCGAACATCGCAGTGTCGGCGGGGTCGACCACGTGAGGCCGGTGCAGCAGCGAACTTCCCGGCAGCGTCATCATCCAGGGTGCGGTCATGTGCCGCATACGCGAGCATGGGATCGGTGTAGTCTGACTCGCATGCTCACCGTTGTTACGCCTACTTCTCGATACTCGTGACTTCACTCATGACCAAAGCGCGCGCCGTGCCTATGCCTAGCGACAGCGCAATTGCACCGCTCTATGCGGGCGCAGATTTGTCAGACGCGTATGCAATTCGACTGCCGCCCGAGGCCAGCGACGATCTGGAGGTCCTGACGCGCATCCTGTTCGAGCGGCAGGCGTGGTGGATTCGTGCACTCTTGTGTGTCCGCGACGCAGTGATGGTGACCGTCAACGTCAAATCGTCTCACGCCGTCGGCCTTGCTGGCGCAGCGCGGGGGCCGGTGATCAGTTTCTTTCCACTGCTCTCAAAGAGTGCGACGGAGTTGGTTCTGGGTGCAGATGACAGGCATCTCGATTTCCGCGTTTCCGTCCAACTTCGCACCGATTCGGCCAATGGGCGCGAGTTGCTCACCGCGACAGTTGTGCATTGCCATAACCGGCTGGGAAGAATCTATCTTGCGACGATTGCACCGTTTCATCGCGTGATCCTTCGGGCGAATTTGGAACGAGCGGTCAGAGATATGAGAGTGTGAGCAGAGATTGAGCAGAAAAAGAAAAAGGCCCTCGGCATTTGCCTGAGGGCCTTTCCTTGCGCGAGTCGCGCGAATCTGGTGGTGGTACAGCGACCAAGGTTGAAAATTAATCTGCCGTATTATCAAAGGGTTGTGTTTTGATTTTCTGTTTCATACCCTCAAGCGTACCCTGATGCATACCCCAGTTCCTGCCGCTTTCTGCCAGTGATCTGTACTCTGCGACTAACTTGGGCAAGCCCTCCTTTGGTGCGCGTGGCTGCGTCTAGCGTCTTCCGACCTGGAGGTCGTGTTTTGTTGTGCAGATCGAACAACGCGGGAGCAGGCATGCCGCAGAGCTGCTCCCCGGCAGAATTCACATTTTGATCTTAAGTATTTGAATTTTATATAAATCTAATCGGTCAAGTAGTGGTTTTTGCTCGCTGGTATCCTTTGGTCAATAGGTCGAAGTCCTGCGACTCGTTGGCGATTTTGCATCTGGGTGACCACAACATTCATACGTCGGCTAGTAAGCGTCGAACATATGCACAACGTAGAAGAACTAGAGCGTGATCCGCCCATCCATGAGTGGCCCGAATGGGATTGGTTTGATCAAGTCGCCGCTCTCGTGAAGCAAACGAAGCGAAGCATCAGCGAGGGGGATCTAAACACCCCAGCTCCTTTGTACCCGCTCTTAGATTCCATTGACGAGTCTATCGAGTCCTTGGCGATGTTGGTGCGACGTCAGAGATTGCGTGATTCCTACGTGCTATCTAGGGTGATATACGAGACCGCTGTCAACGTGTGCTTCTTGTTGGTGGATCCGGTTCCGCTAGGGAAGCTCGCCTTTTCTCACGCACGACAAAAATCACTTCGCAATCTCAAGCGCGCGATAAGGATCGCTGGGACCCTCATATTTGAATTTGAGCCAGAAGGAACCGAGCAGTTCTTGAGTCAGCCAACGAACCAAGCTTGGCTGAGAGAGTTCACTTCAAAATCTGGTCGCGAAATAACGTCTTGGACGCCGGAGAATGTTCAGCAGCGTTTGGATGCGATTTTTTTGAAATTTGGAGAGAGCAAGACACGTGGGCTAGCATTCGGTTTGCTAATCTACCGAAATGCCTCCGAAATTGCGCACGGAACGTTGTTTGGTGCGTTGTTTTCGTGGGGGGCAATGGAGGTTGGGCGGCCGCTTCGCTCCAAGGAGGACATTGGGAAATTTAGGCGGAAAGAGCTTCGCCATATGATGAAACTTGTTTCCTATTCGCTCGAATCTTTAATTCGAGTAGTAAGTTCAGTTACGGAGGCGACCGATATGGATGCCGCCGCAACAAACGCGAGAGCTACCTATTACGGGCGGCGAGGGATGTAGTGGTCCAGTCCTTTGACTTTGACAGTCGACAATTCAGATACCGGAGGCGTGGAACTCTTCTTCAAACCCCCAGGGGAACTGTAGCGATCGTGCGGCGAACGCCGTCACTCCACAGAATTGAGCGTGTTGCTGGCCATGTCCCACGTCCACTGCCTCTTTCGCACACGTTGCGATGCTGTCGCATCCAACCGGCTTCGTACACCGTCACCGACCAGGGATCGCACGACGTAGATCGCTCCGGCACTGGGTAACTGCTGCACCTTAGAGGCCGACTCAGACACAATTGTCGATGCGTTGGGGTCGCCAGCAATGGTTGCGCATCGAGCGTAAAACGCGCGCGCCAACGCTTCAATGTCGGGAAGGTTTTTCGCCTTGGCGATACGAATACTTCGTTCGTAATAGTCGCGGGCGTACTCAAACTCTCCGGCTGCATAAGCCAGCGCGCCAGCGTTTGCGAGCAACTGTGTCGAGTGAGTACGAGACTCAGGAAGCCGTGCCAAAATCATTAATTCATCGAAGGCATCATCAAGATCGCCATTCTGAATCTTGGCGAATAGGAGGTTTAGGCGGAGGTGAAAACTCGCTTTTCCGTCCACCTTGATGGCCGCTTCGACAGCCTTTTGGGCTCGCTCATACTGACCATCTATGCTGTACAAGTAGCACAATGCGTCGTGAGAACGAGAACCAAAAGGCTCATCATCTACCCAAGCTAGCGCGTGGGAAATGGCCTCTTCAATTTGGAGCTTCCTGTAGGCATTATGGCTATTGGCTTCGTAAGAAAGTGGGGTGCGGAGAGCGTCGTCATTGACAATCAATCGTAACTTTGATGCCGCCCACTCGGCCTGCGCGAGGCTATTGTCGTTGGGGTGGATGAGGGCTTTTTGAAACAGCTGTTTCGCTCTTTTATCGCCACCGTTCAGATATTCTACCGTGGCTAACGCGCTTGCTAGTTCGCTTTGATCCGCGCCAATTCGCTTCTCATCCAATAATCTCCGAACATTCTGTTTTACTAGGCTTGAAGTGCGTCCTCGCACTGTAGCGACTGCAATTTCTGACGCCTGCACCCACGGGTCCGATTTCAATAGGGGGGAGCCGCGAAGCAAGTCATGCGCGATTTCATGCTCGCCGATGTGGAGGTAATACCGCGCAGCTGCACGAACGACAAATCTAGACTGCGGTGCCATCGCTACCGCCGCTCGGACGTATCTCAGCGCAGATTTTTCGTGTTGTTCAACTGTTAGTGCGCGTGCTACATCCATCAGTAACACCGGGTTACGGTAGTTTGCAAGAAGGTGCTTCCTCGCCTCTTTGACGAAGTCCGCACTGGACGCCTGGACGCGCTCTTCGTCGTCGGTTCCTAAGATTTTTTTAGCCGTTCTAATAAGTTGCCGACCGCCGATCTTGGCTTCGTTCGCGATGATCACGTTTGCGGCTTTTCTTGCCACATCCGCTAAGCCCGCTTCACTTGCTAGAAACATTAGCTCCGAGGCGATGGGTACAGAGCCGTCGGAGATAAACTCACTTTCTTTTCGGGCTACTTCCGCGCTCAGGTCACGGCGAATGGCAGACGGACTTGTCTTGGCTTCATCCGTTTGAGCGGTGACAATAGACGTGCGCCACCGGGGTACTACACGTCGAGCCTCTGGACGGTTATGCATGTTTGTTCGGGCGTCGTACGCTCGCAGTCTTTTCTAATCGATCAAAGCGTGACGCATATCTTTGCAGCCACAGTAATCCACTTTGGGGAGTGGTGCCGCCGTTCGAGCGCCCTCTAAGGCTCGGGTCCGGCGAGCACAGGTCACGTACGATTTCGGCCAGTTCATTACGAAATTGCGAGGGGAAGTCCCCAGACAGATCGTCTAATGCGACCGCAAACGACGCTTGAATGTGAGGCATAACTTCCACGTATGAGTTCCCCCAGTTGCCTGGTCGATATGGGAGTGCGACGCGTTGCATTACGAACTCTGGAAAACAGATGTTCGTAAAGGTGAAGACGACAAGGCATCCCAGATGAAATACGTCCGTGCTTAATCTTCGCTCTACCCAATCACTTGATGTGTGGCCATATCGTTGCTCGAAGGGGGCATAATTAGTCGCACCAGCGATAGCGAAATTATCGTGAGGGGCTACTTTTCCTCGCAAAGAGGAGCGCCCGAGATCTGCCAGTTTCAATTTGTTGCCCTGGAACCGTAGGACGTTCGACGGCTTCAAGTCTTGGTGAGCAATAGCCTGGCTGTGCAGTTGGAGCAATGCGAGTGTTGTCTGATGGAGAACGTAAAATTTCCATTGATCGGAAACCTGCGTTGTTACGTCTACGGTTCCACGAATGTCGCCGTCGGCCAGTTCGAACACCAAGAAAGGAACCTGTCGAAGGACTTGAATAACCTCGGGCCCGCGCTCAATCTCTCCGGCCTCTAGAACTTCAACGACGCGGCCCAGACGCTTCTCCTTGCACAGTTGCACGAGTTCACTTTCATGGGCGAATCCCGCGAGGAGGCCCATAAGCTGGCTTACAGGAAACTTCTCTATATCTAGCGCCTTGAGAAAGGCTTGCTTACCATCCTTTTCCACATAGTAGCAATCTGAGAAATGGCCTCCGGTGTGATCTTCGGAAAACTTGGCTCTTTCTCCGATTGCCCAACCACCTGGCGTGGTTTTCCCCGTAAGGTCAAGCATGACCGTCCCCCTATTCGAGTTTCTAAGATTTTTGGGTTGTACCGTGTGATGTCTAACTCGTTTGTCGCATAAATATCAATTGCTTCAGGCGCTCCGTCAAGACTCAGGCTACTGCGGTGCCTTTGATGTCAGGGGGGGCACACTGGACAAATAAGCCGTGGTTCCGTGGTATGCCCCGAATATGCGCGCGCGATTTCAATAAAATCAAAGGCTTAGCTATCAACAAAATGCCACGGTTTTGGGTGTGGCGCGGCAAGAATTCCGTGGCCCAAAAAATAGGCAACTCGTCAAAACAGTGGCACGTGTCAAGCTCTTATTTTCTCTGCTCTTCTTCTCTTTCTCTTTGATTTAAAAAAGAAAAGAAGAAAATGAAGGGGCGGCGGCGAGGACGCAGGGTGTGGCGGAATCACTCAAAACCGTGGCATTTTTGGATAAAACTGTGGCAGCCAGTTCTAGTAAATTCAAGGGGTTACGAGTGATTGCCGCGGAACCACGGCTTTTTTCTCGCTGCCTGCTACCCAATGACGTGCCAAGGGGCGGCCCTCGCCCACGTGCGTATGTAGGTGAAGCGAGGAGATCAGGCAAAAGGGGTTTCCAATCTGCCAGTTCCTTTGTGAAGGGGAGGCAGTGGCGCACGCGGCAGCCTTCGGCCGTTGCCGATGCTTGGGTGGCAATGCGTGTTCGGTGCGCCAAGGCGGCAAGGCACCGCCGGACTGGCGGTGCCTAGTGAGGAAGGGCGGAGAGGGGTGTACTGAAGCGAGCGGGCGGACTAGGGAACGCCGATCTGGCTCAAGCGTTGCCGTAGCTGGCGGGAACGTCGGGCGACGCATATAGGCCGAGCTGTTCGAGCTTTGAAAGGCGAATGGCCGTCAGATGAGCATGTCTGCGCCCGCTGATGCGCCGCTCCACGTCGTCCATCGGTTTGCCGCCGCACACCGGCACAACGCCGGACTGGAGAAGCTGCTGCTTGAAGACCCGCCCGGTTTTGATTGGCAGCCCGTCGAACTTGGCCCGCAGGTGCGGAGCTGTCGACAGGTGATCCATGACGTGATTAGGACGCAGGAATAGGGCTAGTTCGCGCTTACCGTCAATCAAGATTTCGTCCCACGCAAACGGATGCTCAAACCGCTTCGCTTCGAGCTCCGACAACAGGATTTCCATAATCCAGACCCAAGGCAGGCGGGTGCCGTTCGTGTCGGCCAGGTGCGCGTTCATCTCGGCGACGAGATCCTCGACAAAGTAACCCTCATCAACATCGAGATCCGCGAATTCGCTGAGCAAGCCCCACGCCGTCATGACGGCCGCATAGTTTTCGACCATGCGCCGCGCCGTCGCATCTCCTTTCTCGGCCCGGCTCCGTTGCTGAGCTTGCGCAACATACGTGGCGTGCAAATCTCGAATGCGTGCCGGATCGAGCCTGGCCAGGAACTGTAACCACTCCCAGACCGGGAATTGGGGCAGATTGTGCGGAATCATGTCCCCTTGTTTTGCCACCGACAGCGATGTGCGGCACAACTTGGATTGCAGGCTCTCGACGTCGACCTCTTCCCCGGCCAGAAGCACCGGTGCACACATCAGGTACGGAGTCAGCGAGCTGCCGACCCGTGTGAACTCGAAACGGTAGGTCGATTGCAGCAAGCCGTCGATATCGGTCAGGATGGACTTGGGCAACTTGGAGAACTCGTCCCAGCCGACCGGATGTGATGTCCACGATACCGATGCACGGCGGCGGTGATCCGTCTTGAGCATCTGGCCCGATAGCACCTGGAACGCCAGCGTCGTTTGTAGGCTTTCCAGCAGCTTGGATTTGCCGGAGCCTTTCTCAGCTTGCATCTGCAAATGCGGGTAGAAACCCAGCACCGCCTTGAGATGTGCGCCGAGTGCCCATACGAGGGCCGTAGCGGCCGCGTTGCCCTTGAACGTCTTTTGGTATGCCCGGATGACTTCGCGGGCGTTGTGCGCCGTTCCTCGCGGGAAGATCATGTTCGCATATAGGCATTGCTTTTGCGGTTCGACAAAATAGCAGTCACCGCCCTGCATCGCGGCGAGTTGGCCATCGCGCCAGGCGAGGCCGACAAAGTTCACCACGTCGCGCGCCTGCAAGTCTGCCGTGCGCTCGAAGATGTTGACCATGCGACTGAACTGCGCGGGTAACCAGATCGCGCCGAACTGGCTGCGCCACCATTCCAGGTTGTAGAGCTTGTCATTACCGACAACCTGGCGCTGCAATGTTGAACCGTGGCGCGGGACCTGTGCACTGATACCGAATACGGTCTCGGGTTGGTTGTCGGGCGTGCCGTTGATCGTGGCTAAGTGGCTCTGAATGCGCAGGCGAGAAATGCCAGCGACGCGAAACGAGCACAAGTCCACCTTTTCCTCACTCCGGTCGCTTGGGTTTTCTTCTTCGTCCGCGTCTTTCCACTTGCGAACGTAATGGGTGAAATCGTCTTCGACGCGAAAGCGCCAGTAGACCTGGAAATCGTGCGACGGAAGGAAGATGCGGCGCGTGCCTTCGAGGCGCTTACCTCCTCCTGGCATACCGGGAATCATCCATTCTTCGAGCGAGCGGAGCCGTGTCGATAGCGCTCCGGCCCCGTGCTGCTTGAGCACATCATTGATGTCTTCACCGTCTTCCCAGTCCTGCATGTCGACAAATAGCGAGCCGATGTCCATCGCGGTGAGCGTATCCGACAAGTGCCACGCTGCCGTGAGGCCCGCGCGCCTGCCAGTCCGCTCATTCATCGCGTCAGTATGGTCAAGTGCGATGCGCACATGCCGCTTGTTCTTGAGGAATGACCAATCGATTTTCTCGACGTTGCCGGTGCCGCGCACGGCGAATGCTGCGAAGCTTCCGGGCAGAGCACAACACTCCACCGACAACGCATTGATAGGGCTCTCAACGATGTATACGGTGTCGGCTCGCCTGAGCCGCGCGGGATCACTGGTCCAGCCGTAACCAAGCTTGGCACCGTGGCATTGTGTCTTGACTCCGCCATTGAGCGCCGGATCTGCATAACGCATATCGACGGCCATAACGCGCGATGTGTCGAGTGCGCGCACGACAAATGCGGCAGCGAGGCCACCGTAGCTTTTTTCTCCGGGCGGCACGCTCTTGTTGTGCCACGTGTTCCAGCCGAGGCTGCCGCATTTGATCGCTCTCCGAATCACCGATTCGTCAATGCCTCTACCGGTTAGATATTCCACGACCGGATCTGGCGCGGCCAAGACCCCCTTGGCGATGTACTCCTCCTTGCTCTCGAGCGCGGTGGGCATCGGCTCACACGATTTCGGCAGCGGTATGCCCTGCATTTCACTGAGCAGTTTCGCGGCGTCCATGACCGACTCGACGCCGGGGGCGAAGTGCATGAGAAAGTCGATGCAGCTACCGCCGCGATCCGCCGACCAATCTTTGAATGCGTGACCGTCATCGAAGATCGAGACAGACGCATTGCGGTCGTCGTGATGCGGGCTGTGGTAATTGCCCTTGTCGCCGTCGCGGCGAAGTCCGAGTTTTTCGGCCAGCTCGTTGATGTCGACTCTACGCTTAACGTCGCGAAACCAAGTCGCCATTGCGTTGTTGTTCGTGTGGTGCATGGCTCGCCTCAAAGCATTGTCGAAATATCGTGGAACGACTCGTCCAACTGGCGCTTGAGCGGGGCGAGTAACGCGTGCAGTCCATCGGGATCGATCGGCTTGCGATCTGCACCGGCGAGGTAAAGCAGCTTGAGAAATGTCTCTAGCCCGGAGCTGACGGTGTAGAGGTCGATGACGGTCTGTTGAAGCGTCGCCTCGAACCCTTTACCCATCGTCACCAACTCGGACTGAATCTCATGAGCCGCCTGGATCGAGCGTTTACGACCATCGGAGAGGAGCCAGCGCAGATCGTTGAGCTTGCGGCGATGGAGGTCCAAAGCGAGGTGGCACGCGAAGTCGGCGGGCATCGACTTAGCCATGGCGAACCTCCGTTTCGACAACACGGGCAATTGCGACGAGCACATCACCGGCGGCGTCGAGCGACGCATCATCTGTCGGTGCGTTGACGGCCGCGCGCAATGCGGTGCGAGCGATGGACAGGATTTCAGTGAGGGCGGATTGCTCTTGACGAGCGAAGGCATTAGCCATTGCGGGCTCCTTGGGGTAGTTGGAGGCCCGCCGCTCATTTCGACGTGAGGGGTGGCGGGCCCGACAGCGGGGGTCGAAAACCGGTACCCAAGGAAACCGGCCAGCCCGAAGGCTGCCCCGCCCGGCCCGCCATAGAAGAGATAGGCGTGCGCGAACGCAACGGACGAAAAAAATGCCGCGACGCGGCTGTCCGCCTTGGAGTATTTCGGGTTTCGACGCCCGGCCACCGTTGTCTCGGTAGCAAGAGAATTGTTGGTCATCTTTACATCAAAGTCAAGCGGGCGCGGCGGCTCGCAAGTTCATATGGGCGGGCGAGTGACCCATCGATCCAGCGGGAGGGCCACTCGATTTCAGATGCCCGTCGATTCCGAAGCGACCGATCTACCGGCCAATTGCTTCGCAATCTCGGGGTTAGGCGTGCCGCTGGGCGACAAGGTCCGAACAACCTCCACCAGGCTCATAAAGGTGTGCCCGCATTCAATCTTCGTGCACGCGCAGTACAACTCGCGAGTCATGCGGGACAGCGGTCGGCTCGAGCGGATTAGCGCTCGCGAATCGCAGTGTGGGCAGACCAATTTCATTGTGATGCTCCGTCGGAAACGCCTTTCAATTTGCGCGGCATACTCGCCGAGCATTCGGCCTAGCAATCGGTGGCGATGCGGTAAACCTGCTCACCTTCACTCGTGAAGATCTCCACGCGATCAGACCGTCGTCCCAACGGAACAGAAAAGCGATGTCGACACGATCCGTTAATGCATTGAAACGTGGCTTCTGCTGCTGCGTTGTGGTGTGCGCGGAACGACTCCGCAGGCGTTTCGGCACGGCATTTCGGGCAATCGTGAATCATGTCATCGTCCTCCTTGTGTGCCTGCAGCGCGGGCATCGTTAGCTACGGCGAGCTGGTTCTCTTTCTCGATCCGAGATCTCATGCTTGGCGACATGGGGTCGTATCGTTCGCGCCCTGTCGGACGAACTACGGCATCAACGACGCAGTCTTGCTTTGCGTCATCGGCTGTTGCGTCATAGGTGCTTTCGATGACACTGAAGACCTCGCGAAGCATCGCTTCTTTTAGCGAGACAAACCCGGTCATGGCCCACGGTGCCGCGGGACCGTCCAGATGCATACGGCGTTCGACTAGTGCCATCGCCTGAATCACGGGCTGCAAATTTTCGGGCAGTGCCGCGAGTTGCTCGTCACGGCGTGACGCGACGATGTCGGCGAAGCACCCTCGCTCAATTTTTTTCGCGTCGCCAGCTTTCGCCCTCGCCAATGCAAACAAGGCCTCGACTTCTGCAGCTATCGAGCGGTAGTCCTCTGCAAGCGTGTACGCGGCACGCTCTTGGGCCTTCAGTTCGTGCATTTTCTTTGTTGACGGGTTGCCATCGCGGATCAGTGCCTTCACTGACTCTCGAGCTGCATTAGCATCTGCATCAGCGGCTGAAGCCGCCTTCAGGTGAGTTTCGAGTTCTGCGGCAAGTCGGTCGGCGTCGTCTCGCAATTTCTCGAACGTGATGCGCGCTTCGGCATGTTTGGCAATTACCGCTTTGATGGCGGGGGAGTGTTCGGTATTCATATCGGTTCTCAAAGTTGGCGCGCCGCGATGCGGGCCTCCATCCAATCGCGAATTTCACTAGCGAGCCAGGCGACGTTCTTGCCGGTCAGTGGTACCGGCTTTGGAAAGTCGCCGCGACGAACACCGTCATAAACGGTGGACATCGGCAGGCCGCACACGGCCATGACTTCGGGCAGTCGCATGAATCGTTCGGGCTCGGATTGCCCTGCATGGCTCAAGCGGATGCCGGGTGTTTCGCGATTGCTGGACGTCCCTGCGTGCGAACGTGACATCGGTTTTCCTCGTCGGGTTGGGGGTGAGCGACTAAGCTCGGTATTGCTCGCTGGCGCTCAATGGCGCTCGGTACTGCTCGGAGCAATCCCAGTGTCGGACGGTGGACGTGAGATGCTCAACCGCCTGATGTTGTATACGCCGCCTGCACAACGAAATGAGCGGTGGGGCGGCGGTTTGCGAGCGGCAAATACTTCCGACATGCGACATCTCCTGTACGTGGAAACGCGATATGGGCGCTACAGCGGCCTGGGCGAAAGCGAGGGGGGGCAGAGTCGAGTGCGGCGTCGCAGGCCGACACGTGACGCGCAGGGCAGTTTGGCGAGGCAATCGTCGTTGTACCTAGCGGCCCCTAAACCCCTGCGCGCGCAGTCATGACCCCGCCACGCCTGCCCGCTTGATACAACACTTTTTATGCACCTCTGCGCTGACCGCCAAGGCCCACCAGCATTGGTGCGGAAGGGCATTTCGGGGGGCATGAGACCTGTGCGCTTTCGTGCGCCAAGCTCATGCACTTCTGCGTCGCCTGGTCGGAGTGTCGTGAGTGGCCGCACTGGCTCGGTAGTTGAGCGGGTCGGCGATCCAGGTGTGCACCTGGCTGAAGTCGTACAAAGTGCAGCGCTCTGTGAGGCGAATTGGCTGCGGGGCATGGCCCGCTATCACCAACTGACGCCACTTCTCGCGGCATATTCCGACGAACGGCGCGATGTCGGACCAACGTCCTCTACCTATCGATGGTAGTGAGTTGAGATCCATTCGGTGTTGTCGCATCTCCAGCGAGGAATTGGCGGGAGACGTCGATTTGGATGAGGTGCTAGCCATCTGTGTGAATCGAATGCCAACGATAGGCAAATCAGTTGCGATGGCCGAAGCGTATGGTGTAGCGCTAGTTTTGTGGAGGGAGGGGGCTAGGTGCGAGTCGGGCAGCATCTAGCCAGGGCCGTGTACGGCTTGGTAGGGCACAGATAAATTACTTTCGCTCGTGTGCCCCTTTGGGGTCGCGCGACTACGGGGATGGTGTCTCGGAGGGGATTGTTGTTGGATTCTTCTTCGCGGAACTGATCAAGCGGGTCAGAGTATCGTGGGACAGGGCGATTCCTTTGTTTCTCAATATCTCGGCCGCGCGGGCGGCTGACAGGTTCGGACTGACCTCGTTAGACCAGACGCGAAGAGCGTGCAGCCTAATCTCGGCGTATTTCTCGCCAGTCTTGGAGCCACCGGAGCGCGCAATGCTCCGTCCATTTTCGCGTTGTTCGTATCGCGCGTGCACCCAGCCGATCGCGAGGCTCGCGGTAACAAGATTTTCTATCGCCGCGTCAGGAATGCCCTTTTCCCAGGAATCCCATGCGAGGGCGAGGCAAAAGTGGGCCCAAGCAAGCTTCTCAAGGATTTCCTTGTTCTGCCCACTTTGGATCGGAAGGTTCTCGAGAAAACGGGTTAGTGCCAGATCTCTTTCAATTGTTACGGGGGTTTGCAACCCGAACCCACCTGAGAGAATTGGAGCTCGAGAGCACATCACAATATGTGAGCATTCATCGCTATTGACGTCGAGGTCGAAAATTTCCTTGAGCAAGCGAGCGAGTTCGTCGGTTTGGCTTCCAATTGCCGTTTCGAGTTGCGAGACGGAGAGGGGCAGCAGTTGATCCATTTATTCGTGACGTGCGGAAATTGGTTGTCGGGGCGCGGCCGTAGGATGACTTAAACTTTCGGTGATACGTGACGCATCTATGAAATCTGCCCACCACTGCATGACACGTCGGCGCTCTGGCATGTACTTCGCGTGGTTGTAGGCAGCAATGGTTTGATTGGTTTCCTTGTGAGACAACTGCGCCTCTATGACTCGCGGGTCAAACTCTCCGGATTCGTTGAGCAGCGTCGAGGCGAGGCCGCGTAGGCCATGAACCGTCTGCTGTCCCTTGAAACCAATCGTATGGAACACCTGATTCATCGCTTCCCCGGTCACTGGCTTTAGCTTGCTCACGGCTCCGGGGAAAAGAAGGGCGAAGTGACCGGTATGCTGCTTGAGGTCCTCGAGCAACGAAATCGTCTGGCGTGCGAGAGGAACCACGTGAGGTGTTCCGGATAGTTTGTGCCAAAGGCGTCCCTTCATGCGACCAGACGGCACATGCCATTCCGCATTGGCGATATCGAATTCCCTCCATTCGGCGAACCGGAGTTCTCCTCCGCGAATGAAGGTTAGGACGGCCAGCTTCACGGCTGCAATCGTTTCTGGACGACCCTGGTAGAGGTCGATGCGCTGCAATAGGTCAGGGAGCTGGTCGGTGCCGACGTGGGGATAATGCTTTACTGGCGGCCGTGGCTTGAGTTGTGACGCCATGCCGACGGAAGCGTCTGAAGTTGCGCGGCCAGTACCGATAGCAAACTGGAAGATCTGGCTGATTGCCACGAGCGCCCGCCGAGGCATCTCATAAGCTCCGCGTGCCTCTATCTTGCGCGCTACACCCAGAACGAATGCAGGGCTGATGGTCGATATCGGATGAGGGCCGAGATCCGGCAAGAGGTCGCGCTCGAGCAACTGCCGCGTCTTCTGTGCGTATGTGGCGCTCCAGGTGTCCCGTCGATGGTCGAACCAGTCTTCGGCTACCGCCTTAAACGTGTTCCGATTTGCTGCTGCTTGTGCGGCACGAGCAATGTCTCGCGACAGTGCCGGATCGGTGCCAGTGGCGAGGAGTCCTTTGGCTTCTTCCCGCTTTTCGCGAGCTGTAGACAACGTCACCGCCGGGTAATCGCCAAACGTCAGGAGGTTTTCGGATTTTGTCCCCGGCTTCTGATATTTCATGCGCCACTTCTTTGCGCCGCTCGGGAGGACCTCTAGGTACAGGCCGCCGCCGTCACGAAGGCGATTACCGCCGTCGGCGGTGTATTTGGCCTGGCGGCACTGGAGATCTGAGAGGGGGAGAATTCGTTTGGGCATTGTTTTTAGGGTATGCGAACCCTCAAAACTATACCCCATACCCGAAACCGTACCCTTAAACCGCCTGGTTCTTGACGGGAAACGATGGGCAAAGATGGCAATAAAAAACCCCGGAAGCCTTTCGGCGCCGGGGTTTCATGGGCATCGATAGGAATCGATTGCCACTTATCTGGTGGGTGGTACAGGGATTGAACCTGTGACCCCTGCCGTGTGAAGGCAGTGCTCTACCGCTGAGCTAACCACCCAAATCATTAACTAAATCAATGACTTAGTGTCGATTGCTGAAGTTCTTCTTTCGCAATCAGGAGCAGAACTTTAACTGTTTTCGTAGAAGTCTGCAACCTTTCTTTTGTTCTGTTTTGCTGCCGTCGTGATGATATCTCTCGATCACTTCACGTCGTTTCTTGCGATGACTCGCAAGCAGCAAAGACAGCGATTATAGGGACGTTTTCTTCGTTTGGGAAGGGCTTTGTGCGATTTTTTCGCGAGGCTCGCCGCATTCGCCAAAAGATCGTGCAATCAGGGCGCCGCCGGTGCTTCGCCTTCCGGCGGCGTCGGTTCTTTGCGCCACACACACGTCCCCTTCATGCCCTTGTCGATGCCGTTGAGTACGCCATCGTGCAACTCCACTTCTTCGCTGGCTGCGAGGATCACCGGCAGATCGAACTGACGCAACGAAATCTTCTCGCGCGGCACGCCGTCGCTGCTGTCGTCACCCTCGCTGTCGTCGATGACAAGGCTTTCCTGACCGCGCGTCATCGCGAGATAAACGTCCGCGAGCAGTTCCGCATCGAGCAATGCGCCGTGCAACGTACGGTGCGCGTTGTTCACGCCGAGTCGTTCGCAAAGCGCATCGAGCGAGTTGCGTCGTCCCGGGAACATTTCGCGCGCACGCATCAGCGTGTCGATCAACCCCGAGCAGTTCTGCATGAACGGCGGCCAGCCAAGGCGGCCGAACTCCATGTCGAGAAAACCCAGGTCGAACGCCGCGTTGTGAATGATGATCTCGGCGTCGCGACAGTACTCGCGCAACTGCTCGGCAATCTCGGCGAACTTGGGTTTGTCGGAGAGGAATTCGGTCGTGAGGCCGTGCACCGCCAGTGCACCCGGATCGCTGTCGCGCTCGGGGTTGATATAGAAGTGCAGGTTGTTGCCGGTCAGGCGCCGATTGACCAGTTCGACGCAACCGATTTCCAGCAGACGGTCGCCCGTCTTGGCGTTCAGGCCGGTGGTTTCGGTATCGAGGATCAGTTGTCGCATGATGTTCGGTCGTGTTTCGTGTGCTTTCGGAATTGGCGCATTGCCGGCCGTTGCAAATGACAACGTCCTCACGCAGTGCGCGGATGATGCGAAGGGCTTACTCGCTTACCCGCGGCGCAGGCTCTCGACGCCGCGATTGGCCAACTGGTCGGCGGCTTCGTTACCGTCGTGCCCCGCATGGCCCTTCACCCAGCGCCAGTCGATGTCGTGCTTCTGCGAGACGGCGTCCAGCTCCTGCCAGAGGTCGGCGTTCTTCACCGGTTCCTTCGCGGCCGTCTTCCAGCCACGCGCCTTCCAGCCGTGAATCCATTCGCTGATGCCTTTCTGGACATATTGCGAGTCTGTATGAAGCACAACCTGACAGGGCTTGTTCAGGGCTTCGAGCGCGCGGATGACGGCGAGAAGCTCCATGCGGTTGTTCGTGGTGTTGGGTTCACCGCCGAACATTTCCTTGCGGTGCTTGCCCGCGACGAGCAGGGCGCCCCAGCCGCCGGGGCCGGGATTGCCTTTACAGGCGCCGTCGGTATAGATCTCAACTTGCGGCAAGGTCATCTCTCAAACAATCAATCGGACGCTTCGGTCGTTTCCGCCAGTTGGCGATGCGTGGTATTCGGTGTGGCAACCGGTGCCGCCGCTGGCTGGAGGCCGAGTATACGCTTGCGGACTTTGCCGACCAAACGCATGCCCTTGACGCGCTTGACCGCACGCACGGCATACAGCGCGCCGAAGATCGGCCACCAGCGGTCGCCCGCAGGCTCCATGAATTCGAAGCGTTGCAACCAGTGGTCGCCACGAAGCGGCGGACGATAACACCCGAAGCGGCCGCGGTCGATATCAAACGACAGCAGCTTGAGCCAGTCCTTCAGGCGGGTGAATGCAATCAGATCGGCCCCCGGCGGCAGGAACGGCGCGCCGGCGAGTCGGCCCAGTTCCTCCCGTGCGCCCCAGAGACTCAGGTTGTTGAAGCCGGTAATGATGACCTGACCTTCCGGCACGAGAATGCGTTCGACCTCGCGCAGGATGTCGTGAGGATTCTCGGCAAATTCGAGTACGTGCGGCAGCACCACAAGATCTGTGCTGGCCGTGGCGATCGGCAGTTCGTCGAAGCGGCTCACGAGGATGTCGCGTGCAACCATCTCCGCGCTCGCGCCTCCGGGCGTGCCGGATGGCGCGCATCCGGTCGTGTCGCTGGCGGCTTTGGTCATGAGCGGCGGGGCCTCCGGGCCACGCGCGGCGGGCAGGATGAGGCCCCGGTAGGGCATGCGGTTTTCGCGTAGCGTATCGAGCTCGGGACGGCCCAACTGCAACGCGTGATAGCCGAACAGATCCCCGACCCATTGGTCGAAGAGGGCCTGTTCCCATGCGAGCGCGTAGCGGCCTGGCGGTGAGACGAGCCAGACGGGCCAGTCTATAATCGGACGTTCTGACATGGTGGCGAGTATATATGGATGCGCACGCAGATGCGGCAAGTGGACAGTCAGCCGGAACACTGACCGTATTTCCAGTTCCCGCGTTCCAGGACAATTATCTCTGGGTCGTCGACAACGGCAAAGATGCCGTCGTGGTGGACCCGGGCGACGCTGCACCGGTGCTCGCCTATCTCGAATCGCGCAACCTCACGCTGCGCGCCATCCTCATCACGCACAAACATGCCGATCACATCGGCGGCGTCGATACGTTGCTCGAACGTTTCGACGTGCCGGTGCATGGTCCCGCACATGAGGCGATTGCCTGCGTCGATCATCCGCACAACGGCGGCGAGACGGTGCACATTGCATCGCCCGCGATGACGCTTGAGGTGATCGACGTGCCCGGCCACACCGCCGGTCACATCGCTTATTTCCTGGGTGCCGGTGCCGCGGGTGCGCCGCACCTGTTCTGCGGCGACACGTTGTTCTCGTGCGGTTGCGGCCGATTGTTCGAAGGCACGCCCGCGCAGATGCTCGCATCGCTCGATGCGCTCGCCGCGCTGCCACCCGCCACGCTCGTGCACTGCGCGCACGAATATACGTTATCGAATATCCGCTTCGCGCTCGCCGTGGATCCGGATAACGAGGCGCTCGGGGCGTGGCATAGGGAAGCGACGGCGCTGCGTGCGGCCGGTCGCCCGACGCTGCCGACGACGATTGCCCAGGAGCGCGTGACCAATCCCTTCCTTCGCAGCGACGCCCCGGCCGTGGTCGCGGCCGCCGAAGCCCACGCGGGACGCGCGTTGCTCTCGCGCGAAGCGGTCTTCGCGACCGTGCGCGGCTGGAAAGACACCTTTCGCTGATTTCACGGCTGGCGTGCAAGGCGCTAGCTGTGCAAGTGCTGCGCTGTCAACATCGCAGCGCGTCATACGCTCTGTCACGGCGCAGACGTTGACAGGTTTGTCGACGCCTGCTCCGCCCTGACGAATCGCCCCAAGTGTGAAGTTTCGGAGTCATATCGATGGCATCGTATACGTTCTCCCTGTCACGAAGCGCGTCGAAAATGCGTCTCGTCGCAGCCACAATTTGTGAATTCAAACTCGGGGATAACCCTTGCTTTTGGGACATTTCTGCGTAAATTTTGCAAAAAATTTAGGCAGAAAGGTTGACGCATCTGAAGGGTTTCCTTAACATCCTTGCCAATTTCATGAAGATGTAACCCAAATCGAGCCCGATCAATGCGACTTATCGTTAGCTTGCTCCTGACGCTGCTTCTCGCAGCGTGTGCCAGCACAGCGCCGACCACAGGTGCATCGAATTCCACGCCCGATGCGCAGAGCAAGTCGCCTGTCGCTTCGACCGCAAAAGGCAAGCAGCGCGTCTCCAGCGATCAGACCATCGACCTGGACAACGACTCGATCAACGATCTGGCCTACGGCAGCGACGACGCCGATCTCTGGTCGCGCATCCGCCACGGATTCTCCATTCCCGACCTCGACACCGACCTCGCGCAGGATCGCACGCAGTGGTACGCGCAGCGCCCCGAGTATGTCGAGCGCATGATTCAGCGTTCCGAGAAGTATCTGTTCCACATCGTCGAAGAGCTTGAGCGCCGTCATATGCCGACGGAACTCGCGCTGCTGCCGTTCGTGGAAAGCGCATACAACCCGCAAGCGCTCTCGACGGCCAAGGCCGCAGGCATGTGGCAGTTCATTCCCAGCACGGGCAAGACGTACAACCTCAAGCAGAACATGTTCCAGGACGAGCGCCGCGATGTGCTCGCCTCGACGACCGCCGCACTCGATTACCTTTCGAAGCTCTACGCGATGTTCGGCGACTGGCATCTTGCACTGGCCGCCTATAACTGGGGCGAGGGCAACGTGCAGCGCGCCATCGACCGCAATCAGGCACAAGGTCTGCCGACCGACTATCTGAGCCTGCGCATGCCCACGGAAACGCGCTATTACGTGCCTAAGCTCCAGGCCATCAAGAACATCATTGCGCATCCGGACATCTATAGCGTGAAGCTGCCGGAGATTCCGAATCACCCGTATTTCGTGAGCGTCACCACCAAGCGTGACATCGACGTAGCGCTAGCTGCCAAGCTGGCCGATCTGCCGCTCGACGAATTCCGCGCACTCAACCCGTCGTTCCGCAAGCCCGTGATTCTGGGCGCTGCACAACCGCAGATTCTGTTGCCGTTCGATAGCGCCGAAGTGTTCCAGCGTCGTCTGAAGGGCTACGACAAGCCGCTGTCGAGCTGGACGACGTACACGTCGTCGTCGCGTGAGCGTCCGGAAGACGTGGCGCGCAAGCTGGGCGTGGACGCAGCCGTGATTCGCTCGGTCAACAACATTGCGCCGCGCATGCGCCTGAAGGCGGGCTCGACGCTGCTGGTGCCGCGCTCGGACGACATCGATCAGGACATCAGCGCCTCGGTCGCGAGCAGCGCCGTGCTCGCCCTCGAACCGGATATTCCCGACACCCGCAAGGTGATGGTGCGTGCCCGCAAGCACGACACGCTCGCTGGCGTGGCATCGCGCAGTGGTGTGAGCGTGGCGCAGATCAAGAGTTGGAACCGCCTGCGTCGCGACACGCTGACGTCGGGCCAACTGCTGGTCCTGCACGTGCCGGTGAAGGACGCCTCGCGCGTGCTCGCCGCCTCCGCACCGGAGCCGGTCGCCGCGAAGGACGATGGCGATGCACCGCGTACGCGTCTGGTGCGTGGCAAGAACGGCAAGATGATTCGTGTGGTCGACCACCGTCCGGCCGCCAAGCAGACCAAGACGGCGGTCGCCAGCAAGGCCGCACCGGCGGCTAAGGTCGCCTCCAAGGCACCCGTCAAGGCCGCCGCGAAAGCACCTGCCAAGGCCGTCGCGAAGTCGTCGGCGAAGCCCGCGACGAAGGTCACCAAGACCGCGCAGCGCTAAGCCGCAGCAACGTTATCGCAGACGCCCGTGAGGTTCGCCTCACGGGCGTTTTGTTTTTGGCACTGCCATTGCGCGTCGCAATGACCCGCAAGTCCCTGCACGGGGTTTACGTGCGCCTTCGGAAAATTCCCATAAATGCATCGGCTCTCGTTTCCTATGATGAAGACGCGGACGATTCCGTTCGTATTCACTCAACAAGGAGTCCTAAATGAAGAAGGATCTGGGAGCCGTGAAAGAAGTGACCGAACTCGACGTGCTTGCATCGGTCGATGCCACGCACGCCACGCGAGGTGTCCTCGGCAATGACGCCGAAGGCATCACCGTGCTGCCGCTGTGCTTCAAGCCGGTTTGCATCCCGA
Organism: Pandoraea commovens; assembly: GCF_024704525.1. Taxonomy (NCBI): domain Bacteria; kingdom Pseudomonadati; phylum Pseudomonadota; class Betaproteobacteria; order Burkholderiales; family Burkholderiaceae; genus Pandoraea; species Pandoraea commovens. The sequence continues at coordinate 4,045,863 of NZ_CP102780.1, read as the reverse complement.
CGCTGCCGCCGGTGACCGGAGGTCATGCCTGACGTGGCAGATTCGACGCGAATCGGAACCGGCGCGTGTGCGGACGCGCCGGTTTTCCGTCATCTGGCACCGGACGTTCACATCGTCGGGATGGACGCACACGTCGTCGTGCTCAAGCTCGCTCGCGATCGCTACTTCAATCTGTCGTACGCGCACTCTCAGGCGCTGCGTCGGCTGATCGGATGGCGTCACGCGCCGGAGGAGGTCGCGCAGACGCTGCCAGCGATGCAGGACATGTTCGACGCCGAGGGGCTACTCGCGCCCGGTGAGCAGGACATGCCCGACCCCCGACACGCCACACGCGACATGGCACCTCGTCTCGGCTTCGACGCCTGGCTGGCGATGCCCGGCGATCTTGCTGGCCACGCGCGTACTCGCGATGTGATGCGTGCGAGCTATTGGCTCTGGCAAGCCCAGCGAGCGACGCGCAAGACGCGTATGGCGGGCGTGATCGGGCGCATCAATGCCGCCCAGAAACGACGCGACACGCAGTACGGTCTGCCCGGCGATTACGCGCCGTACGTCGCGGCGATGCACCGCGCGGCATTGTGCTATCCGCAGTGCACACCGTGCCTGCCGTGGTACGCAGCGCTTGCCCTGTGGTGCGCGCATGACGGACTGCGTCTGCAACTGGTGATCGGCGTACAGCGCCAGCCGTTCTACGCCCACGCGTGGGCGGAAGCGCAGGGTCGTGTGATTGGCGACGACCCGCGACGTCGCGAGCAGCTCGCCGTCATTTACGAGACGCCGGTCTGATCGTCCATTCGCGTGGTCTCGTTTTCGTGTTTCGCGCTTCGGTACATCGACGCCATCCAGGCCATCGACACGCCGCCTGAACCTCATCTGCGCCCCTACCGGCGCGCTATCCAACACGGAGCCTGTCATGCAACTTGCCCGCCTGAGACCAGGACCGGCCGAGCGTCACGTGCCGTTGCCCGGCGCCGTCGTATTACGGGGGCTGGACGGCCAGCCTGCCGCCCGGATTCGTCCCGAAGCAAACGATGACCGTCGTCATGTGAGCGATCAGAGCGAATTGCTTGCGTGGTACGTGAGCGGTCGTGTGTTTCACAAGGAGGATGGCCGCGAAGTGTTGCCGGGGCTGGAGCTGGCGCGACTGGCGTTGGAATCGCCCGAGCGCTTCGTGCAGCAGTATTGGGGGCACTACCGGATCATCGTGCATGACCGCTGGTGCGGCGCGACGCTCGTGTTGTGCGACCCATGCGGCCACTGTCCGACGTACTACCGCTTCTGTCGCGACGGCGCGGTGCACGTTGCGTCGGATCCGGCGGCGCTTGTCGGGGACGCCCCGTCGTTCGATAGCACCGCGCTCAAATCCTTCCTTGTGCACGGCGACGTGGGCGGCGTGCAGTGTGCGCTGTACGACGTGGAGCGTTTGCCGCTCGGCCACGCTCTGTGGATTCCCGAGCGTGGCGCGCCGAAGACGCGCGTCGTCTGGTGGCCCGCATGGCAGCCGGGCGGGGGCGCGAGTGAGGTGTATGAGATGACGTCGGGCACAGGCCTGCTTGGCGTGTTACGGCGCTCTACGGAGCGCTGTCTCGGCGACCGCTCGGCGGTGCTGGAACTCTCGGGCGGCGTGGAGTCAACCTCGCTGGCGCTTGCGCTTGCGCAGTCGGGACTCGCCGGTCAGTGCACGGCGGTGAATCACTGTGATCCGGCGTCGCCGTCGAGCGACGAATCGCATCACGCGGGCAGTGTAGCGAGGCATGTGCGCATGGCGTTCGAGCGTCTGGATATCGCGTGTGCGGCGTTCTCGCCGCCGACGGACATTCCACGCCTCGCGCGTCCGGCCATGCACTTGTGCATGCTCGCGCAACTGGATGCCGTGCGAGAGCGACTGATGCCGTACCGCGAGCATCGTCTCGTCAACGGTCACGGGGGCGACGCCATCTTCCTCGCGCCGCCGCCCGATGGCGCCTTACTCGATGCCTTCGCTGACAGACAGTGGCGTCGTGCGCTCGGCGCATGGCGCGATCTGGCGATCATGCAGCGCTTGCCGCTTTGGTCGGTCGCGCGAGGGGCGTTTGGACAACTGCGTCAGCGCCATGCGAACCCGCAGGCTGCGCTGCAAGACGGTTTGTTGACGGCCGCCGCGTGCGCGGGTGAGCCATGCCGTGGCGAACCGCTCGCGCAGGCATGGCTGGCGCAGTGGCCGCTCAGGATGCGTCCGGGCAAGCGCGCACAGATTCTCGGCACGCTCGGTAATTTGCGCGATATCGAAGTGCATCCGTCGCTGGCTGCAGGCGGCACGGCGTTTCCGTTCCTCACACAACCGGTCGTCGAAGCCGGGTTCGCGATGCCGACGTACCGGCTCTTCAACGCCATGCACAACCGTTTGCCGCTACGTCGCGCAGCGTATCTGGCCAGCGGTCTGCCGAACCTCTGGCGTCGTGACAAGGGGATGATGACGGGGGTTGTCGGTGCGGGCGTCGCCGCCAACTTGCAGCACGTCGAGGAAGTCTGTCTGGAGGGCTATTGCGCGGCGTCGGGCTGGATCGATCGAGACGCCTGTCGTCGCGCCATCGGCCGGATTGCCCATCATCATCTCGAATCGATGACGACGATTCGCCGCCTGTACGCCGTCGAGATGTTCGTGCGCGGCTGGCGGCAGGGGGCAGGCGGCGTTGGGGGAGCGCCCGAAGCGGATGGACGACGCGGGCAACAGGCATCCTCTGGTCGCGGTAACGAGGCGACGGCATGACGCGACAGGCGGGGTGGAACGCGCTGTGTTTCGTGCTGCGCACGCTATGGGCGCGTGAGACGGCGACATCGCGTCACCGTCTGTGGCTTGCCGCCGCGACGCTTGCGGCGGCGCTGATGCTCACGTTGCGGCTCGTCGCACCCTGGGTGTTGGGGCTGGCCGTGGATGCGCTGGCGGGCGAGCGTCCGGGCACGCTGGCGATGCCGTTCGCGATAGCGTACGTCGTGCTGTGGTCGGGGGCGGCCATCGGCGAGCGGGGTAAGGATCTGCTCATCCAGCGAGTGATGGAGGACCTTCGGCGCCGCACCGGACTCGGCTATCTCACGCGCCTGATCGAGCTGCCTGCGCATCGCGCGCGGGACGTCAATGCCGGGCACGTGCTCGACTGCCTGTTTCGTGTGGAAGTGGCGCTGCCGGTCATCGTCACGGGACTGGTGTTCGGGTTGCTGCCGCTCGCCGTGCAGGTGATCGCGACGGGCGTGATCCTGATGCTCAACTTCGGCGTGCTCTACGGCGTGATACTTGGCGCGACGGTCGTGGCCTACGTGCTGACGCTGCGGCCGACGCTCGCGCGCGTGACGCGTCGAGAGTCGCAGGCGAACGACGTCTCGCGCGCCACGACCGGCGCACTTGCCGACACGCTGAGTCAGCTGGAGTGCGTGAAGACGTTCGCGCAGGAGCCCGCCGAAGTGGGTCGCTTGTCGCAGCGTCTGCGTACGCGCTATGTCGCAGCGTTGGCGACGGCTACGACGGCGCAGGTCACGAGCGCATTGCAGATGGCGATCATGGCGGCGGGCGTCTCGGCGATGACGTTGCTTGCGGTCAGCGACGTGGCGCGCGGCGCCGAGCCGGTGGGCACACTGGTGCAGGTCAACGCCTATCTGCTTCAGTTCGCGTTGCCTGCGGCGATGCTCGGTGCGTTGGTGTCGCAGGTGGCGAGGGCGCTGGTCAGCGTCGACGAGCATCTGCGAGATTCGTCGGGTGGGCCGGTCGCTGCATCGGTCAAGCGTCCTGATGCCTCGGCACCTCCGCCGTCTCCGGCATCGCAAGCACCCACCATCGAATTCGACGACGTCAGCGTGGCCGTCGGGGACGCACCGCCCATCGTGTCCGGCATCCGTCTGCGGATCGCGGCGGGCGAGTATGTCGCGCTCGTCGGTCCCTCAGGCGCAGGGAAATCGACGTTGTTGCGGCTAATGGCGGGTCTCACGCTGCCGTCGCGCGGCGAAGTGCGCATCGATGAACACAGGCTGTGCCCGGTGCGTGCCGAAGCCGTGCGTCGCATAACGGGCTTCGTCACGCAGGATTGCCGTCTGTTCGATCGCACAGTGTTCGAGAACGTCGCCTATCGCGCGGGACTGAGCGAAGGCCGATTGTCCGAGGACGCTCGCGTACAGCACGAATTCCAACGTGTGACGACGCTTGCCGAAGTCCCGGATGCGGTGTCCGTCACAGGTCTGTCTGGCGGGGAGCGTCAGCGCGTGAACATCGCGCGCGCACTCTGGGGCGGCCCGCCGTTGTTGCTGCTCGACGAACCGACCGCAGCGCTCGACGCTCTGACCGAGGCGCGCATTCTGGCCCGACTCTCCCACGAACGGGCTGGCGCGACGTGCGTGGTCGTAGCGCACCGTCTCGCCGCTATCCGGCAGGCGGACCGGATCGTGGTGATGGAGGGCGGGCGCATCGTGGAAACGGGCGACCACGTGGCACTGCTGCGCCACGGCAGCCTGTACGCTCGCATGTGGCACGCCCAGCAAGCCGAAGTCCCGGTATCGCCAGCAGCGCCAGCCACGCCACCGATATCCGCCACCGTCCCGGATCTCGCCTAAATCGACAGAAATCCCCCCGATCTCCGCGTAATCCCCTAGCATTTCAGGCATGTGCCCGCTGCCCCGGTAAGCCTTCCGTAAGCGTCAACGCGCACACTGAATGCCAATAATGCAAGGAGACAACATGACTTCGTACGCGTCGTTTCACGCCCGTTCGATTGCTCCGGACTCGCGTGCGGCCTTCTGGGAGGAACAGGCCAAACTGATCGACTGGGAAACGCCCTTCGATCAGGTGCTGGAATACGACAAGCCGCCCTTTGCGCGCTGGTTTGTCGGTGGGCGGACCAACATCTGCCACAACGCGGTGGACCGTCATCTGCCGTCGCGCGGCACGCAGAATGCGCTGGTGTGGGTGTCGACGGAAACCGAACAGGAGCGTGTCTACACCTACGACGAACTCGCGGCGGAAGTGAACCGCATGGCGGCGTCGTTGCAATCGCTGGGCGTGACGCGTGGCGAGCGCGTGCTGATCTACATGCCGATGGTGCCGGAGGCGTTGTTCGCGATGCTCGCGTGCACGCGTCTCGGCGCGATTCACTCGGTGGTGTTCGGTGGCTTCGCATCGGTCAATCTCGCCGCGCGCATCGACGACGCGCAACCCAGAGTCATCGTCTCTGCCGACGCCGGTTCGCGTAACGGCAAGGTCGTACCCTACAAGCCGCTGCTCGACGAAGGCGTCGCGCTCGCACGGCACAAGCCGTCGAGCGTGTTGCTGATCGATCGCGGGCTGGCACCGATGGAGCGGGTCGAAGGGCGCGACGTCGATTATGCGCCGCTGCGCGAACAGCACCTCGACGCGTTCGTCCCGTGCGAATGGATGGAGTCGAGCGAGCCGTCCTACATCCTCTACACGTCGGGGACGACGGGCAAGCCGAAGGGCGTGCAGCGCGACACCGGCGGTTATGCGGTCGCGCTGGCTTCGTCGATGGAGCACATCTTCTGCGCGAAGCCCGGCGACACGATGTTCTGTGCGTCGGACATCGGTTGGGTGGTGGGGCACAGCTACATCGTCTACGCGCCGCTGCTCGCGGGCATTGCGACGGTGATGTACGAGGGCACGCCGATCCGCCCCGACGGCGGGATCTGGTGGCGCATCGTCGAGAAATACAAGGTGACGCAACTCTTCACCGCGCCGACTGCGATTCGCGTGCTCAAGAAGCAGGACCCGGCGTATCTCACGCAGTACGATCTGTCGTCGCTGCGACTGATCTTCCTTGCGGGTGAGCCGCTGGATGAACCTACGGCGCGCTGGCTCACGGAGGGCGTGGGCAAGCCGGTCGTCGACAATTACTGGCAGACGGAGACGGGCTGGCCGATTCTCGGCATGGCGCGCGGTGTTGAAGTCCTGCCGAGCAAGCTGGGATCGCCGGGCAAGCCGGTGTATGGCTACGACGTCAAACTGGTCAACGAGGCGACGGGCGAGGATTGCGGGCCGAACGAGAAGGGCGTGCTTGCCATCGAAGGCCCGATGCCGCCGGGCTGCCTCAGCACGCTGTGGGGCGACGACGCACGTTTCGTCAAAACGTATTGGCAGACGGTGCCGGGCCGCACCCTGTATTCGAGCTTTGACTGGGGCGTGCGCGACGAGGATGGCTATTACTTCATTCTCGGGCGCACCGACGACGTGATCAACGTGGCGGGGCACCGGCTCGGCTCGCGTGAGATCGAGGAGAGCATCGCGAGCCATCCGGCGGTGGCGGAAGTCGCGGTGATCGGCGTGCAGGATGCGCTCAAGGGACAAGTGGCGATGGCGTTCGCGGTGCTGCGCCGACCGGAGCAGGTGGACACGCCGGACGCACGTCTTGCGCTGGAAGGCGATGTCATGAAGACCGTCGACAAGCAACTGGGGGCGGTGGCGCGTCCGGCGCGCGTGTTCTTCGTCTCGATGCTGCCCAAGACACGTTCCGGCAAGCTGCTGCGTCGCGCTATTCAGGCCATTTGCGAGGGACGTGAGACGGGGGATCTGATCACCATCGAAGATCCGTCTGCGCTTGAACAGGTGCGGGAGGCGGTCGCCGGAAAGTAAGCGGCGCCTGGCAATGTCGGCCGTCGGCTGAAACGTCGGCGGCGATGGACGATTGATGCGGGAAGGCTGCGGCGCATCCGATTTTTCGGACTGCGCCGCAGTGCATTTGGGGGGCGAATGTGTTTCGATATCGATAATCGGTGTTGCGTTTCGACAGACTGTCGCGCAACGCCGGTATGATGCATTGCGCCTCCTCACTGCCATCGTCCATCGAAATATGACTTCACCCGATCAGGCCGCCTGGCGGCAGAAAGCGATGCTTTTGGTCGTCTCCGTCGGCTTCTTCATGCAGACGCTGGACTCGACCATCGTCAACACGGCGCTGCCTGCGATGGCGCGCGATCTCGGTCAGTCGCCGTTGCACATGCAGGCGGTCGTCATTGCCTATGCGCTGACGATGGCCGTGACGATCCCGCTGTCGGGCTGGCTTGCCGACCGGTTCGGCACGCGCGTCGTCTTCTCCAGCGCGCTCACGATCTTCTCCGTCGGCTCGGCCATGTGCGCCTATTCGAGCACGCTCGACGAGCTGGTGCTATGGCGCGTCGTGCAGGGTTTCGGCGGCGCGATGCTGTTGCCAGTGGGACGTCTGGCTGTGCTGCGCACATTCCCGCGCGAGCAGTATTTGCAGGCGCTGGCGTTTGTCGCCGTGCCCGGCATGATCGGGCCACTCATCGGACCGACGCTCGGCGGCTGGCTGGTCAAAGTGGCGTCGTGGCATTGGGTGTTTCTGATCAATGTGCCGGTAGGCGTCGCCGGATGCGTGGCGGCCCACTTCTTCCTCACGAATGCGCGCGCACCGCACCAGACGTCGTTCGACGTCAAAGGCTATCTGCTGCTGTCGGTGGGGATGGTCGCGACATCGCTGGCGCTCGACCGTCACGCCGACATTGCCGGGGCGCACGCGCTGATGCTGGTGTTGCTCGTGGTGGGGTTTGCAGGCTTCGTCGCCTACGGGCTCTATGCGAACCGCACGCCGCAGCCGTTGTTCTCGCTCGCGATGTTCCGCGTGCACACGTTCAGCGTCGGATTGCTCGGCAATCTCTTCGCCCGTATCGGGATCGCGGCCGTGCCGTATCTCGTCCCGCTGCTGTTGCAGGTCAGTCTCGGCTATTCGGCGTTCGAGGCAGGGCTGCTGATGTTGCCGATCACGATTACAGGCATCTTCGCGAAGAGCCTTGCGACGCATCTGGTCATGCGATACGGCTACCGCTCCGTCCTTGTGTGGAACACGATACTGGCCGGTGCAGTGATGGCAAGCTTCTCGCTGGTCACGCCCCACTATCCGGTGCCGTTGCTCATCGTTCAGTTGGGGATTCTCGGCGGCATCAATTCCATCCAGTTCACTGCGATGAACACGCTGACGCTCAAGGATCTGAACCCGGACGATGCGAGTGGCGGCAACAGCTTGTTCTCGCTCGTGCAGATGCTGGCGATGAGCTTCGGTCTGACGGTCGGCGGTGCGCTACTGGTGACGTTCACGGGCGCGTTCGGCGAGGCTGCGGGCGTGGGCGCGCTACCGGCGTTTCGTGCGACGTTCGCGTGCGTCGGTTTGATTACGTGCTGCTCGGCGTGGATCTTCGCGCAGTTGACCGACCGCGAACAGATGGCCAACGACGACGGCGATGCGCAGGCACATGCGGTCGCAACGACGCCGCCACCGCCTGCGAACTAAGGGCCTCGCGTCCTGATTTCGTGACGTCAGGCAAACGGCTTGTCGAGAATCTCTGGGGCGCGGATGGCGTCGATGAGGAGGCCGAGAAACGCCTCGACGGGCGCGGGCAGGGTGCGTCCTGCCATGGTCTGTACCTGAAGGGAGCGCTGATGCAGCGCCGGATTGCGGATAGGGATGGCGGCGAGCCCCTCGGGGGCGAGACGGCTGCGCACCGTCAGTAGCCCGGTGAGCGTGACGGCGTTGCCAGAGCGCACGAAGCTGTGCAGTGCCGCGTGGTAGTTGCTGATGAAGACCGGTTCGAACAGCAGGCCTTCGAGCGTGCAGCATAAGTCGAACATCTGACGAATCGTCACACCGGCCTCCGATAGCGCCATCGGGTAAGGCAGGAGGTCTGCAAGGGCAACGTCGCGCCGCTTGGCGAGAGGGTGCTTCTTCGCCATCAACGCGTAGATCGGCGCGGGTTGTGTATGAACGACCTGCACGCCTTTTTCGGGCGCGACGCTGAAACACACCGCGATGTCGGCTTCGCCGTCGCGTACGCGCTCCGTCGCTTCGAACGGCGAGACGACATCCAGCAGAAAGTGTGCGCCCGGATACGCCTCGCGAAAGCGCGCGAAGACTTGCGGCAGGAAGTCGCGTGCCACACCTTCCGAACTGGCGACACGAATCGTTGCGCGGCCCACTTCGGTGAGACCCCGAATCTCGGAGGTGACGCGTTCGGCGTCGAGCAACACGCGTCGTGCATGATCCGCGAGCAGCGCGCCCGCTTCACTCAGCACCATGCCGCGCGGACGCCGTTCGAATAGCGGCGTCCCCAGATCCTCTTCCAGCTTGGCGATCTGACGGCTCAACGCCGAGACCGCCACATGCAACCGTTCCGACGCCCGGCTCAGAGAGCCTGTCCGGGCGACTTCCAGAAAGTAGCGCAGTGCGTGTGTTTGCATGGGGTGAGCAGGGTAGAGGCTGTTGTTTTTGCTTTGCCGAAACGGCAAAGAAACCTTCGAAATATTATCATTGTTGTCAAAAATACCGACTCCTAGAATGGCCTGAACGGTTGTGCCGCAGCGTGCTACCGACACGCGTCGCATCAATGTCGTACCAATGAGCGAGACCGGCAGCCGTGCCCATAAAGCCATCTGGAGACAAGCAGTGACCCGTAGCGCAGCGATTTCCCAAGCCACCGCCCAATACGATTCGGGCGCCTTCCTCGATACCCTCAATCGTCGGGTCGCCTACAAGACCGAGAGTCAGGAGCCGGACAGCGGCGACGTTCTTCACGCCTATCTCTCCGACGAAATGACGCCCGCGCTCGCGACGCTCGGCTTCACATCGCGCATCGTCCCCAACCCGATTTCGGGCGGCGGACCGTTCCTGATTGCTGAGCGTCACGAAAGCGACGACGCCCCGACTGTCCTGACCTATGGGCATGGTGACGTCGTGCGCGGTTACGACGCGCAATGGCGCGACGGCCTCAAGCCGTGGGAGATCGTCGTCGAGGGCGACCGCTGGTACGGACGCGGCACCGCCGACAACAAGGGGCAGCACACGATCAATCTGGCGGCGCTCGCGGAGGTACTCACCGCGCGCGGAGGCAAGCTCGGTTACAACGTGAAGATGATCGTGGAGATGGGCGAGGAAATGGGCTCGCCGGGGCTGCATGCCATCTGCGAACAACTGCGCGACGAGTTGCGTGCTGACGTGCTGATCGCCTCCGACGGTCCGCGTCTGGCGGCGCAGCGGCCCACGGTTTTCCTCGGTTCGCGCGGTCTCGTCAACTTCAAACTCAGCCTGAATCTGCGTGACGGCGGCCACCACTCCGGGAACTGGGGCGGTCTGCTGCGCAATCCGGGTGTCGTGCTGGCGAATGCGATTGCGTCGATGGTCGACGGCAACGGCAAGATTCTGGTGGAGGGGCTGCGTCCTCCCGAACTGCCGACGTCAGTGCGACGTGCGCTGGCCGGACTCGAAGTCGGTGGCGGCCCGAACGATCCCGAGGTCGATGCGGATTACGGCGAGCCGGGCCTGACGCCGACCGAGCGCGTCATCGGCTGGAACAACATCGAAGTGCTGGCCTTCAAGACGGGCAATCCCGAGAAGCCCGTCAACGCCATTCCGCCTTACGCCTACGCGCATATGCAGATCCGGTTTGTCGTCGGGACGGATTGGGAGCGTCTGGGGGACATCGTGCGTGCCCACCTCGACGCGCATGGCTTCACGATGGTGGACGTAGAAGTTGAGCGCGGTGTTATGGCGACGCGTCTCGATCCGGAGGATCCGTGGGTGCTGTGGGCGCTGGCGTCGATGCGTGAGACGACCGGCAAGCCGCCGGTACTGCTGCCGAATCTGGGCGGCACGTTGCCGAACGATGTTTTCGCCGATGTGCTGGGGTTGCCCACGCTGTGGGTGCCGCACTCCTACCCGGCGTGTTCGCAACATGCGCCGGACGAGCATCTGCTAGGTTCGGTGGCGCGTGAAGCGTTGCAGATCATGGCGGGGCTGTTCTGGGATCTGGGGGACGTGAACCTGAAAGAGGGGAAACCGCGATGAACAGTTCCGCTGCCGCCGCCGGGGCGGATCATGCCGAGGGTGCCAACGACGCCAACGTGAAGGCCGGTGCGCGTTCCGACGTGCCCGTCTACAAACTGATCGTCGCGACATCCATCGGCAACGCGCTTGAATGGTACGACCTGATCGTCTACGGCTACTTTGCGGTGACGATCTCGAAGCTGTTCTTTCCTGCGCACGACGAGACTGTGTCGTTGCTGATGGCGCTCGGCACGTTCGCGCTGTCGTATCTGGCGCGTCCGTTGGGGGCGTTCGTGCTGGGCGCGTACGCTGATCGACACGGACGTCGCGCGTCGCTGATGCTTTCGATTGCGATGATGACGGTCGGTACGGGCATCATCGCCTTCATGCCGACGTATGCGGTCATTGGCGTGTGGGCACCTATCGGCATCTTCCTGTCCCGCTTGATGCAGGGTTTTTCGGCGGGCGGCGAGTTCGGTAGCTCGACGGCGTTTCTGGTCGAGCACGTGCCGAACCGTCCCGGCTTCATGTCGAGCTGGCAGTTCGCGAGTCAGGGGGCGAGCACGTTGCTGGCGTCGGCGTTCGGGGCGGTGCTGACCGGCGCGCTGACGCAGCCGCAACTCGAATCGTGGGGCTGGCGGATTCCGTTCCTGTTCGGGATGCTGGTCGGCCCGATCGGCTTGTACATCCGGAAGTACGTCGACGAAACGCCAGCGTTCGCGAACGATGCGGCGCGCAAGAAGGTGGCAAGCGCCGAGGGCGGCGATGCGGGCAAGTCTCCTGTGTGGGAGGTGCTCGCGACGCAGAAGTCGCGTCTGCTGGTGTCGATCGGCGCGTTGATTCTGACGACGACCGCGAACTACATGATCCTGTACATGCCGACGTATGCGACGAAGCAACTCGGCCTACCGCCCGCGCAGGGCTTTATCGCGACGCTGGTGACGGGGTTTGTGATCATGACGCTCACGCCGTTCGTCGGCCATTGGTCGGATAAGGTCGGACGCATTCGCATCATGCTGGTGGCCGGGCTGCTGTTCCTCTGTACGGTGTATCCGGCGTTTGCCTTCATGAATGCGCATGCGTCGCTGGCAACAATGATGGTCGTGATGCTGTGGGTGGGCACGTTAAAGGCGGTGTACTTCGCGCCGATCCCGGCCCTGATGTCGTCTTTGTTCCCGACACGCACGCGCGCCACCGGCATGGCCGTCGGCTACAACCTGGGGACGACGATCTTCGGCGGCTTCACGCCGTTGGCGGTCGCGTGGCTGATTGCCGCGACGGGCAACAAGCTGGCCCCGGGGTTGTATCTGATGGTGGGCGCCGTGATTAGTCTGACGACGCTGTTGATCGCCAGAACGCGGATGGGCGCTCGCTGAGGGTTACATCGGAGGTGGTGTCGCTACGTCGACTACATCGTTATGTCGTTATGTCATTAAGTCGTTAAGTCGCGAAATTAGTGACGTTGAGGTGGCGCGTCCTCGGTCGAAAGGAGCGACGGGGCGCGCAACTCGTTGAGGAAGTGATCCCGCACCATGGCGAGCGAGTCGGCTTCGGTGTCGGGATAGGCCTGCCGGAGGGCGTCCGATACCTGACGGGCGACGTCCGCGAGGATGACGCCCCAGACCGCTTCCTCGGAAACCTTCCGGGTTTCCTGATACATCCCGACCTTCATCGAGCAGTACATCGTCTTTTCTGCGGTCCAGACGCGCAGCATTTCGACTGCGTCATCGTCAGCTAATACGGCGTCGGGGATGGGACATGCGTGCATCAAATACCTCTCGGATCGTTGACCGGCCTACGTGAGCCGTCGGTCTGGTTTGAATGGGGAGTGTGCTGGCAAAGGCCGAAAACACAGGCCTTGCACGGGGCAAAACCATGCGTCGATGATGACGCGGCCAATCGTTCAAACCCATCGGGTAACGACCGTAGATTGCTTTGGTACTTGTCTGATAAATAGTTAGCTTCGGCTGCGATATGTATCCGTCTTGAAGCCTAGGGCGGCAGCGATGCTCGCTGTTGTCGCGTCCTTGCCCACGCTCGCCGTAATACCCGCGACAACGCTTTCAATGGGTTTCATCCGGGCCTCCTTGTCCTGCTGCGGTAATTCGTCCTTGCGCGTGTCGGCTATCTGATTGAGCAAGTTGCCGAGCACTACGCTTGCGGCACCGCCCATTGCACCCGCGCCGCAGTTGCCTCCCGACGCCGAGCCAGCGGCGCAACCGCCAATCACCTTTAATTCAGTTTTCCAATGGCCCAGGGCCACTCGTTGTGCGTCAAAAAATGCTCAGTGAATGGCCATGAGTAGCTCCTGAGTTTTCGAGGTCGCATCGCCAGGGCGTTGGTGTATCAATTGAGATCGAAAACATGAGCCCCTCAGTGAAGCCGAATTCAGGCGATACGGACGGATTTCGGGCGTGCGAGCGTGGTCATTCGGTTGAGCACGCCTGCCCGGATGACCACTTCGGTAGCTTGCGAGCCGATTTCGCGCGCCCACAGGCAGTGTCCCGTGAGCGTCTTGAGGCGGTATCAGGGTCTCAGCCAGCGAGCGCCGGTGATAACCGCTGGCGACTTTCCATTCGCGCCGACTGCTTTTCTCAATGACATCGATGGCCTCGTTACGCCAGGCTGCACCCGGCGTAAGCTCGGACCAAGGCTTCGCACCATTGCGTGGTGGAATCAAGGGCCGCGCACCTCGCGCAGCAATCGCCGTGTGACACGGCATGCTGTTGCAAACGCTGTCGCCGCCGATGATATCGATTGGCTATCGGTCGGGATCTGATCGACTACCCTCACAACCGTTGCACCTAAACGTCAGCCCAACCAAACCCGAATTTATGCAACAACGCCGCGCGAGGTCTAGATTCCGACGGCGCGGCTTCGAATGGCTTTAGTGCCTTGAGCGGCAAGATATCCGGTAATTGCTAGCAATGCGGAAACGGGAAACACAGCGAACCAGATATACAACGGTTGCTTATAAATTAGATGCAATGGGGCTGAAATCAACCAGGTGAGCAACGCCGAGAAAAAAACATGCGCAAGACGATTTTTCAAGATGCGGGCTGTGAGTATGCAATACGCTAATGGGTTCAGAAGGAAGTTGCACATGGTGAGCGCAACAATTAATAAGGGGCTTCCTTGGAGGACGATTCCTATGATATGGCCAATGGCCGGAACTACCAGTGCTACGACGATGAAGGGGAATATCCATCGTCTAAATTCGAAATTCCAGAATTCGGGATCATCATCAAGCGCCCCTAATCTTCGTCCCACAGTTGCAGAGATTTTGACAGAAAGAATTCCGACAATTGCAGACATGGCGAGTCCTGCGATGCTGAAGCCGTCGGAATTGTAGAATATGGGGGTAAAAAATGATTGGAATATTGAAATTCCAAATGCCGTTCCAAATGCTACGTAAATAGAAGATTTTTTAATAAAAAAATTATTTTTCATGTTTGGTTTTTGCGCGGTTAGAGGTTTCTTCAAAAATAGCCAGGTAAGTGTTCCCGAGAAAACACTAAGCCCGAAAAAATATATTGCCAATCTACCGAGGCGATTCCACGTGGCGTTGTTGCAGAAAACATGAGCCGCTCAGTGAAGCCGAATTCAGGCGATACGGACGGATTTCGGGCATGCGAGCGTGGCCATTCGGTTGAGCACGCCCGCCCCGATGGCCACTTCGGTAGCTTGCGAGCCGATTTCGCGCGCCCACAGGCTGTGTCCCGTGAGCGTCTTGAGGCGGTACGTCAGGGTTGCCGTGCAGAGCGGTTCGGGCGGATTCGCTTTCGAGGTTGTCCGCGATCTGTTTCACCTTTTCAATCGCCAACGTCTGCAAATAGCCGACGGCCGCCCGTTGCAGGAATTCGCCTGTTCCCGCAGTCACGTTTCCTCTCGCGGCTACGCTGATAACGGTGACAGTCTGGCAACAACGCCCGGCTGATGCCTACTTCACAGTATTCGTAATCTAAAAAGTTATTGCGGAAATACTTGTTCAATGTTTTCGTAATTTATTGCTTTGCGTTATTTTTCAAATTTTTTCTGGATTTTATTTTCTCAAGAGCGAATATTCCGATTGAAAGTGGTAGGCTCGCGGCTGCTCCCGCTTTTAATGATTGGTATATGTCTTCGATTGAAAAATTTGATTTGCAATAAAATATAAAAAAGTAAGTTGAAATTGATAATCTAATGATAATTAATGTTGTTGATAGGGTTAGTGTTGTAAAAAATATGTAAAATGCAAATTCAAAAAATCTTTTTTTTATCATTTTTCTGTTGTGTTGTTTATTTCACTTTGTATTTTTGAAGACGTTACTTCAGATGAAACGGACCCGAACAGAGCTCCGAAGATGCTCGAAGCTTCTTGGGATGCGATATTTTTCATCATCTCCGTGGCGGTTCGTCCGGCCTTGGCGCCCGCAACCGTGCCAACAACGGATCCGGCGGCGGCCGCTGAAACGTCTTCTCCCTTAATCGTTGCTCCCACCGCCGCGCCGCTTGCATTTATGGCGATTGACGTGAGGATGCTCCGCCCCTGAGTCAAAACCCCGTTCACAATGGCAATAAGCACATCGACCTTACTCATCTCTTGGTCACCGTTGAGTGCTTTCTGAACGAGTGGGTTCGCAGTTCCGCCGATCACGCCGCCTACGGCCATGCCGGTTGCGGTAGCAGCGCCCGGCGCGAGTGCTGGTGCATTGCCCATCAAAATTGCCCAATTCTTTAGAAGCAGCGTTGCTGGCTGCGGTACGTCGGTACCGACCCATTCGAGCAGATCGGTTTGGGCTTGTTGGATTTCCTCGGCAGATGCGCCGTTCTGGCTCATGAATTCGCCTAACGAGGTCGCAGCGGGCCCCGCTCTCGCTATGCCTTGTGTCGCACAAATTTCTCGAAGCATCCGTTAGAGAGCACGCAGGCGTGAGTCCCTACACCCGTTACAAGTAGTGCGCTGGCGGAGGCCGCCGGCGCGCCTTCGTCATTTATCGTTACCCCATTCGCTGCGACGATAGCGTTCGTCCACATGTGGGTAATAGTCTAGCTGCATTGGGACGGACCTCGGCTCGCCACGCTGATCGCGATACAGAGGTCCGTCGTCTTGATCGTCGAGTGCTAAGATTTTGATTGGTTATTGCTTTTTATTTTTTCGAATACAAGTATTCCGATTGACAATGGAATGCAAGCTGCTAAAGATGCTTTGGTGGCATAAATTATGTCAATAATTCCGAAGTGTAGTTTTCCATTAGTTAAGTAAAAATAAATTGCTATTGATAATCTTAATAAAATCAATGTTGAGAAAATTGAAATTGAAATTGAAATTACATAGAATAAAAATCTAAGTATTATGTTGGATTTCATTTGTCTGTGTTTTGTAATTGATTCTGTATTGTTGCGGTTGTTGCTTCTGATGTAATTGCGTTAAATGCAGCGCCGAGAATGTTCGCGGCTTCTTGGGGGGCGATGCTCTTTGGCATTTCTGCTATTTTTCGCCCGGCCTTTGCCCCGGCGAGCGTGCCGACCAGTGACCCTGCGGTGGCCGCCGAGATATCTTCTCCCTTAATCGTTGCTCCCACCGCCGCGCCGCTTGCATTTATGGCGATTGACGTGAGGATGCTCCGCCCCTGAGTCAAAACCCCGTTCACAATGGCAATAAGCACATCGACCTTACTCATCTCTTGCTCACCGTTGAGTGCTTTCTGAACGAGTGGGTTCGCAGTTCCGCCGATCACGCCGCCTACGGCCATGCCGGTTGCGGTAGCAGCGCCCGGCGCGAGTGCTGGTGCATTGCCCATCAAAATTGCCCAATTCTTTAGAAGCAGCGTTGCTGGCTGCGGTACGTCGGTACCGACCCATTCGAGCAGATCGGTTTGGGCTTGTTGGATTTCCTCGGCAGATGCGCCGTTCTGGCTCACGAATTCGTCCAACGAGGTGGCAGCAGCACCCGCTTTCATTACGCCTTGCGGAAGAGTGAATTGGTTGTTCTCCAACTCCAACCGAGACGCGATGCTCGCTGTCGTGGTGTCACTACCCGTCCCGGCGGTGATGCCTGCCACAACGCTTTCAATGAGATTCATCCGGGCCTCCTTGTCCTGCTGCGGTAATTCGTCATTGCGTGTGTCGGCTATCTGATTGAGCAAGTTGCCAAGCACCACGCTTGCCGCACCGCCCATCGCACCCGCGCCGCAGTTGCCTCCCGACGCCGCTCCACCGGCGCAGCCGACGATGCCGTGCAGGGCAGTGCGAGCCGATTCGCTCCCGAGGCTGTCGGCGATCTGTTTCACCTGTTCCACCGCTAACGTCTGCAAATAGCCGACGGCCGCCCGTTGCAGGAATTCGCCAGTCCCTGCCGCGACGTTTCCACCCGCCGCCCACTTCTCGGCGTGTTGAATCCGTCCTTCCAACGCGCGCATCATCACCCTTCGGGGAAGATTATTTTTTTTCGGTCATCTCGCTGATTTTTGCTGATATCCAAATGCCTGATCCAACGATGAATCCACAGGAGGTGCCGATTTTTATAGATAAAATCACGTCATCGATATCAATGACATTTTTTCCTGTTTTTATTATAAAAATTATTAGAATAAATATGTTTGCTATGATTAATATGGTTGTGAAAATAAATGAGCTTATGATGATCAAGTAGATAAGTATCTTTGCGGTTGGTCGGTATAGTTTTTTTTCATTCATTTTGATGTCTCTATGCCTTTTATTTTTTTATCAACTGTATTGGTTGTAAATTCTGATGCTGCTGAGCCGCCGACTGCGCCGAATATTTCAACGAAAATCTTATTTCCAATTAGCCATGCAAGATTCTTTACGAGGAAGTTGCCGAAACTAGCTCCGGCCGCGCCGCCAATTCCCGCAGGAATAGCGGCATTGATCGGATCGTCCCCTTTGATTGATGCTCCAAGAGCCGCTCCAGCAGCGGAAACGGAGGCGGTGGTGAAAATGCCCCGTCCTTGTGATATTGCTCCTATCCCTGCCGCGATGGCCGCATCCTTTATTTCCACCTCACCTTTAGCCAATTGCTGGGCGACAGCATTGGCTGTTCCAGTTATTACGGCACCTCCGGCCGCCGCAGAGGCGGTCGCCACTGCTCCCACGACGGCCACCGGGCTTATCGCTGCTACAGTTACCGCGTGTTCCACGAGTGCGGTTCCCGGCTGAGGCAAAACGTTTCCTTCCCATTCAAGTTGTCTCTTTTGTTCCGAAAGAATTTCTTCTACGGAGGCCCCGTTCTGCATCATCTGTTCGGCAAGTGTGGCTCCGGCCGATCCCGACTTTGCCGTGCCCAAGGGGAGCGTGAATTGGTTGTTCTCCAACTCCAACCGAGACGCGATGCTCGCTGTCGTGGCGTCATTGCCCGTCCCGGCGGTGATGCCTGCCACAACGCTTTCAATGAGATTCATCCGGGCCTCCTTGTCCTGCTGCGGCAATTCGTCATTGCGCGTGTCGGCTATCTGATTGAGCAAGTTGCCAAGCACGACGCTTGCCGCGCCGCCCATTGCACCCGCGCCGCAGTTGCCTCCCGACGCCGCTCCACCGGCGCAGCCGACGATGCCGTGCAGGGCAGTGCGAGCCGATTCGCTTTCGAGGCTGTCGGCGATCTGTTTCACTTTTTCCACCGCTAACGTCTGCAAATAGCCGACGGCCGCCCGCTGCAGGAATTCGCCAGTCCCTGCCGTGACGTTTCCACCTGCCGCCGCCGCCATCACCGTGACTATCTGACGGTAGCGTCCGCCCGGTGCCCACTTCGCCGCGTCTTGAATCTGTCCGTCCAACGCCGCGATCTTCACCGGATCCGTCTCCTTCTTACGTGCCTCTTTCAGCGCCTCGAATTCCTTCGCTCGGTTGGTCACAAACGTCCCGACTTCGCGCTGCAGCGCCCTCACGATCTCGAAGCCGGCTTCGATCTGCTCCTTGTCGAACTTGTTGGCGAGAGCGTTGCTCCCGTCCCGATCCGACGACACGTCACGATTGACGTCCGCTATCGCTTCCTCCGCCGTCTTACCCGTCAGGTCGAGTTGCCTTGCCTCGTCAGTAATCTCGATCACAGCCCCGCTTACACCGCTTCGGGTGACGCTGGAGGCGCTGTCGCCAGCCGCTACAACTATCGGTGGAGCGACGCTGACAGGACCAGTTTTCGGTAGTTCGGTGCCCGGCGTCGCGTTAGCACCGGTCTGAGCATCTCCCTTCTGGTCGGTCCCGACTTTTGCGTTGTCGCCACCGCCCGTACTGATGCCACCGCCCAAGCTGATACCGAAGGCGTCGTACTCTGCGTGGTTCTCGATGTCACGCGTCGTCAACGACCCAGTTTTCAGACGGTTCCTATTCGCGTCGACCGCTTTTTCCGTGGATGCAATGACCGCTCCCGTCAGGTCGGTGTTGCCCTTGACCGTCACGTCGAAACCCGCATCTCCCGCCTTAATTCCCGCCTGGTCTACGACGCTGGCGAAGTCACTGTTGATTTGCTGATGGCTGACGTTGATGCTGCCGGACGCCCCGCCGAAACCCACCGTTCCGCTCCCGCTGATCGACTGGTCTTTTGACTGATAACGGCTGGTGTCCTGAAGGCTCTCGATGTTCAGATCGCCACCGACCCTCGCGATGACTCGCTCGCCGCTCACCGTCCCGCCGCGGATATTGGTATCGCCTCCCGATGAGATTTCGGCCACGTTGCCCGCCTTGACGTGACTCGATCGATGCGTCACATCCGAACCGTCGGCTTTGCCGCGCGACAGGCTTGCGTTGGCCGTGACACCAATGGTCGAGCCTTTTGTCCCCAGGGCAATGCCCAGTCCTATGCCGCCAGATACCCCGCTGGAAGTTCGATGGTGCTCGGCCGTATCGGTCGACGCGAGAATGTCGAGCGCGCCGTCCGAAGCGAGCGTCACGTTGTCTCCCGCCTCAATCGCGCTCCCCCGAATCTGCATCGACGATTGATCGCCGTCGCCTGTGGCGTGGATGGCAATGTTGCGTCCCGCTCGCAGCGTCGAGCCGGTGGACGTCGTGCTGTCGTTCGTTTCGCGGCTCTGTTGCTTCGATCCTCCGACGGTGACGGAGATATTGACGTTGGCCGCGTCCTGTAGATTCTTGACGCTGTCTGCGGCGTTCTTGATCGCAAGCCCCCCGGCAGCGACACCGAGAGCCTTCATGCGGGAATCGTTCACCTTGCCAACGGCCTTGCCCATCTGGCCGAGCGTCTCAGCGGCGCTCAGGAGGGGGCTGGATACGGCGACCGTCAGGCCAGATTGCTTGACTTCCCGCTCATGAATGGACTTCTCCGAATCCTGGCTTTCGACGATGGCAACGCGCGTGGCGGCGATTTCGATGCTTCCGTCGCGCGCGAGAACCGTGCTGCCTTCCTGCCGGAAATCGTTGCCTGCACGAACCATGACGTCGCCATTGACCGCCCCAACGAGGCTTCCCGTTCGATTCACCTGCTCCCGTTGCTGTCTGTCTTTCTCTGTTCGGCTGCCAATAGTGAAACTCGTGCCACCTCCGAAAACACCGGTGGTCGATTTTTCGGAGGAGGACAGTGAAGTCCCGCGGTCTTCCGTGGACGAGATGTCGATATTCCGTCGGGCGCCCAATACGACATCGTTGTCAGCGATGACGTGACTACCCGCAATGGCGATATCCCGCCCCGACATCAAGGAAACGGCATCCCCGGACAACGTACTCCCCGTCGTGCGTGTTCCGTGACGCTCCCCATGCGTGGTCTCCGTCGTCGATGACAGAAGACCGTTGCTCGTTCGTTGTGTCCAGCGGACGTCGTCGTATTGCGTGGCAACGCCCCCGACGGTGATGTCCCCAGTCGCCGTGATTTGAATATCGGATTTGCCTGCGCGGCCCGGAGCCGGTTTCGTCGTGGGCCGATCAGGCGCGTCGCCACCGGCGCTGAGGTAGGCGCCGAGTATGGTGACGTCACCCGTGCCGGATTTGTCCGTCGACACGTAGGCGCTCACGCCTCGTTGCTCCAGCAGTCGACTCAACGCTGCGGCTTGCCCGGCGGCTATGCCGATTCCCTTGCCAGCCGACAATTGCGTTCCTCGGGCGGTTTCTTCGTAACTATCTACCTCGGTGGAGTACGAACTGCTGCGAACGCGCCCGGCGTCCTGAATGCTGTCCAAGACGGCATCGACCTTGACGTCTCTGCCCGTGACGATGGCGATACCGGGGCCGAACACTCGCCCGTAGTCAATGCCCACATAGACGGCGTGAGTGCTCGTTGCGAGAGGCACGTGGATGTCGTGACGGAGAAAGAAGCCGCGTGCTGCGCTGAGTGTTTGATCGCCCGTGAAGCCCCGTACGCTGTATCGACCGCCGATTGCCATTTGGTCGACGGCCCAGAGCGCATTGGCCGTGGTCTGGCCGTGAAGCGTGCCGGTAAGCCTTAACGGGACGCCGCCAAGTCGAATTGGGGCAGACCACTGCATGTCGGCGAGAAACATGCGGTAGCGATACGTTTGTGGCGTCGGCTGGTGCGTCACCGGGTCACGCAGGTCGTCTTGTGCGCCGAACCACGGCATGCCTTGCCGATAGCTCAATGCCAGGTCCGCTTGTACCGCACCCAGATACTGCCTTCGGGCAATCCCGAGTTGGAGATACGTGTTGTTCCTGTACTGCTGGGAAATCTCGAAGTCTTCGATGAAGCTCTTGCCGAACCGGCGGCCGATTCGCGCTTCCGCAGTCGTCTTGCTTCGGCTGTCCCGATGCACGACGCGTTCCAGCCGTAGTTCGGCTGTCTGGTTTCGTCCACTGGACACGAAGGTTTCATTGGCACCCGCTATACGCTGGAAGTAGGTGCGAGTGCTCCCAAAGACCGAAACCGTGCTGTAACCCCAAGGTACGGAATAGCTGACGCTGCCGCCTTTCGTGCCGAAGCGATCGTCGCCGGTCGACAAGTCGTGCTGCGCGGAAAGGTCGAGAAGATCGTTTAGTCCTAGCGGGTTGTCGATGCCGATGGCCAGTTGCCCCTGCAGGCGGCCTGTGTCGCGGGTGCCACTGTTATCCACGGAGGCCAGCAGTCGCCAGGGCCGTCGACGTTGCACGTCGATCAACACATCGCTGGTCCCGAGCCCCTTGCCGGGCTCGATACGGATGTCTGCGTCCTGACTGGGCATGCGCTTTAGCTGCTCCAGTCCTTGTTCGAGTCCGTGTATCGAAAGGATGTCGTCTTCGCGCAGGGGCAAGGCGGATCGCCAACTGCCTCTCACGCCGTCATCGACAAATCGGATGCTCGAAATCCGGCCGATGATGAGGTGCAATGTCAGGCGGCCACCGGCCAAGTCCTGTTCCGGAACTGAAACGCGGGTTGTGACCCAGCCGTTCGCCAACACCGCGTCGGTCGCCAGCGATGCGATCAACGCAATGCCTTTCGTGCCTGCGCACTGGCCGACAAACCGGCTCAGAGCAGTCGAGATGGCGGCGAACCGACTCGGTAAGGCATCGCCATCCGGGCCGGTAATCGTGATGTCGGTTAGCGGAACACAGGGCGCTTCCGTTGGAAGTTGCGTGGTGTCGATCGGGGATTCGGTGCCGTCGGCAGGGGCCGACAAATGGACGTCGGGTGCGTCGGCTCTATGTTGGCGTTCCTGCGAGTCTCTTCGTTGTCGCTCCAGTTGCGCGTCCTGGATCCCTTGCCGAACGGGAGCCCGGACGACCTGCGGCGAGGTCTGCGCCACCGCCATTTCGGGATGAAGTGTCAAGCCACCGATGAGCGCGCCGAAGCAGGCGATCGCCGAGGCTTGAGTGATAAAACGAGTGCAAGTGCCGTGTGAGACGACTGCCGATTGATGCGGAAAATCTGGATATGCCACGAATTGCGCTGCCCTTACTTTTGGTCGAATCAATGCACAGCGACGCGCTCACGACGAACACCGCATGAGCGGTTTCGGGCGCGAACGCAATAGCGAGTGCGTAGAAGGGCGCAACAGCGAGCACGGTCGACGTGCGATAGCCGGGGGGGCTTACACCCTGGCGTCTAGCCAGAGAGTGGATGGATCGAAAAGTGACAAGACGGCGACGATTCTGGCAGGGGGGCGGCGACAAGTATTTCGAAATTGAACCAACTTGCGCACTTTCGGAATTGTCTGAGTGGAACTTGGGGAAGTGCCTTCGCCTAAGTGCTTTCCCTCCCCTAGCATCCCGGCACGCGGCCGACCTTGCCGTAGCAAATTTTTTTCGCTAGTATTTTAGGCATAAACTATTTATGATTTAACAAAGGTCGACCGCTCGGCTAGCGCGACGCGATCTGTGAATCCGGAGGCTGGAGATGAATATCGTCTGTATCGGTGGCGGTCCCGCAGGTCTGTATTTCGGGCTGTTGATGAAGCTGCGCGATCCTTCCCATCGTGTCGTGGTGGTCGAGCGCAACCGGCCTTACGACACCTTCGGTTGGGGCGTCGTGTTCTCCGACGCCACCATGGACAACCTCCAGGAAGCCGATCCGGTCAGCGCCGCAGAGATCAATGCCGCGTTCAACCACTGGGACGACATCGACATCCACTTCGAAGGCCGCACGATCACCTCGGGCGGGCACGGCTTTATCGGCATCGGCCGCAAGAAGCTCCTGAACATTTTGCAAGCGCGCTGTGAAGCCCTCGGCGTCGAACTCGTGTTCGAGACGGACGTGAGCGACGATCAGGAAATCGCGCGCCGTTACAACGCCGATCTGGTGATCGCCTCCGACGGCCTGAACAGCCGCATCCGGACGCGCTACGCCGACACCTACCGCCCCGACATCGACACGCGTCAGAACCGCTTTGTCTGGCTCGGCACGCACCAACGTTTCGACGCCTTCACGTTCGCCTTCGAGAAGACCGAACACGGCTGGTTCCAGGCGCACGCCTATCAGTTCGACGCCGACACGTCGACGTTTATCGTGGAGACGCCCGAATCGGTCTGGCGCGCCCACGGCATCGATCAGATGAGCCAGGAAGAGGGCGTGAAGTTCTGCGAAAACCTCTTTTCGAAGTACCTCGGCGGCCACGAGCTGATGAGCAACGCCAAGCACCTGCGCGGCTCCGCCATCTGGATTCAGTTCCCGCGCGTCATTTGCGAACGCTGGGTGCATTGGACGGATGTCGACGGTAAGCGCGTGCCGGTCGTGCTCATGGGCGACGCAGCACACACGGCGCACTTCTCCATCGGCTCGGGCACCAAGCTTGCGCTTGAAGACTCTATCGCGCTGGCCGACGGTCTCGGCGCGCAGGGCATCGACGCCTTGCCGCAAGTGCTCAACGACTACGAAGCCGCCCGCAGCATCGAAGTGCTCAAGATTCAGAACGCAGCGCGTAATTCGACGGAGTGGTTCGAAACCGTCGACCGTTACGCGCGCTTCGCCCCCGAACAGTTTGCTTACTCGCTGCTCACGCGCTCGCAGCGCATCTCGCACGAGAACCTGCGCGTGCGAGATGCCGGTTACGTGGAAGGCTATGAGGACTGGCTCGCCGAACACGCGGGTGTGAAACGCGCTGCCGGTCAGCACGCGATTCCGCCGATGTTCACGCCGTTCCGTGCACGCGAACTCACGCTCAAGAACCGCATCGTGATGTCGCCGATGGCGATGTACTCGGCGGTCGACGGCGTGCCCGGCGACTTCCACCTCGTCCACCTTGGTAGCCGTGCGCTGGGCGGTGCGGGCATGATCGTCGCGGAAATGACCTGCGTGTCGCCCGACGCGCGCATCACGCCGGGATGCCCCGGTTTGTGGAACGACGAACAACGCGACGCCTGGAAGCGCATCGTCGACTTCGTGCATTCGGGCAGCGACGCCAAAATCGCCATGCAGATCGGGCACGCGGGCCGCAAGGGCTCGACGCGTCTGGCCTGGGACGGCATCGATCTGCCGTTGAACGACGGCAACTGGCCGCTGATCTCGGCCTCGCCGATGCCGTACATCGATGGCGTCTCGCAGACGCCGCGCGAAATGACTCGCGCCGACATGGACCGCGTTAAGGATGACTTCGTACAAGCTGCCCGTCGTGCGGCCGAAGCCGGTTTCGACTGGCTCGAACTGCACTGCGCGCACGGCTATCTGCTGTCGAGCTTCATTTCGCCGCTGACGAATCAGCGTCAGGATGAGTACGGCGGTTCGCTGGAAAACCGTCTGCGCTATCCGCTGGAAGTGTTCCACGCGGTGCGCGACGTGTGGCCCGCGGCCAAGCCGATGTCGGTGCGTATTTCGGCGCACGATTGGGTCGAAGGCGGGATCACGCCGGATGACGCGGTCGCGATTGCCATCGCCTTCAAAGACGCCGGGGCGGATCTCATCGATTGCTCGTCGGGTCAGGTCAGCAAGGAAGAGAAGCCGGTCTATGGCCGCATGTTCCAGACGCCGTTCGCCGATCGCGTGCGTAACGAAGCCGGTGTACCGACGATTGCCGTCGGTGCCATCTTCGAGGCGGATCACGTGAACAGCATCATCGCGTCGGGGCGTGCCGATCTGTGCGCGCTCGCCCGTCCGCATCTGGCCGATCCGTTCTGGACGCTGCACGAAGCCGCGAAGATCGGCTACAAGGATCTGCCGTGGCCGTCGCAGTACTATGCGGGCAAACGTCAGTACGAGACCAATCTGGAGCGTGCTGCCGCCTACGCTCAACAGATCGGTAAATAAGGACAGTTCATGACGTCGACGACAACCTCCGCCCACGCCATCGGTACGACACCGGCGTCGCTAAGTGGTGTGCACGCCCTCGTGACGGGCGGTGCACGTGGCATCGGCGAAGCGGTGGCCCGCTCGCTGCTCGCGCAGGGCGCGCGCGTGACGCTGCTCGGTCGCAGCGAGGCAAAGCTTGCGCAAGGTGTGCAGGCGTTGGCCGCGCTGGGTGAGGTGAGCTGGGTGGCGGCGGATATTTCCGACGCCGCCGCAGTCGAGGCCGCTTTTGCCCGTGCCGCAGAGCGTTTCGGCCCGGTACAGGTGCTCGTCAACAACGCTGGGCAGGCCGTGAGCGCGCCCTTCGGCAAGACGGACGCCGCGCTCTGGCAGCAGATGATCGACGTCAACCTGACGGGCACGTATCACTGCATTTCAGCCGCACTGCCCGCCATGCTGAGCGCTGGCTGGGGACGCATCGTCAATGTCGCCAGCACGGCAGGCCTCATCGGTTATCCGTACGTCACCGCGTATTGCGCCGCCAAGCACGGCGTGGTCGGTCTGACGCGTGCACTGGCGCTGGAAGTCGCGAAGAAGGGCGTGACGGTGAACGCCGTCTGTCCCGGCTATACGGAAACGGACATCGTGCGCGACGCGGTCGCGAACATCGTCGCCAAGACGGGACGCAGCGAAGACGAAGCGCGTGCCGAGCTGTCGAAGCGCAATCCGCAGGGACGCCTCGTACAACCGCAGGAAGTCGCCGATACGGTGCTGTGGCTGTGTCAGCCGGGCGCGGGCGCGGTGACGGGGCAGTCGATTGCAGTGGCTGGCGGGGAAGTGACGGTCGGCTAGGTGTTGTGGGTGTGTGACAGAGACTCAGGGCGTTGCGCAGTCGGTTGACCGCGCAACGTCATTTCAACGAGCAGGATCGTCGGGCTTCATGGGCGGGGAACGCCGCCCCGGAGCCGCTCGACGATGGCAAAGGAGATCGGCCAATGAGTGACGTGAAACTGACGATGGCGCATCACAAGCGCCCCTTCGCGAACTATGAAGCCAAGCACTTTCTGTGGTCGGTGTCGAACGACGCGCAAGGGCGTCCGAGCATCGGCACGATCACGCTGAACCGTCCCGACAAGAAGAATCCGCTGACGTTCGACTCGTACGCCGAGCTGCGCGATCTGTTTCGCGGACTGGTCTACGCAACGGACATCAAGACGGTCGTCGTGACGGGCGCAGGCGGCAATTTCTGCTCGGGCGGCGATGTCCACGAGATCATCGGACCGCTCACCCAGATGAGCATGCCGGAGCTGTTGGACTTCACGCGCATGACGGGCGATCTCGTCAAGGCGATGCGCGCCTGCCCGCAGCCGATCATCAGCGCGATTGACGGCATCTGTGCCGGTGCGGGCGCGATGGTGGCGCTGGCTTCGGATATGCGTCTGGGCACGCCGCAGACGAAGACGGCATTCCTGTTCGTGCGTGTGGGGCTGGCCGGTGCCGACATGGGCGCCTGCACGCTGCTGCCGCGCATGATCGGGCAGGGTCGGGCCTCCGAACTGCTTTACACCGGCCGCGTGATGACGGCGGAAGAGGGCCAGCAGTGGGGCTTCTTCAACGCGTTGCACGATGGCGGTGCGGTCCTCTCGGCCGCGCAAACGCTGGCCGATCAAATCGCCTGCGGACCGACCTTCGCGCACGGTGTGACGAAGAAGTTGCTGCATCAGGAATGGAATATGGGCGTGGATGAAGCCATCGAGGCCGAAGCCGAAGCACAAGCCATCTGCATGCAGACGAAGGATTTCCGCCGCGCTTACGACGCCTTCGTCGCGAAGCAAAAACCGGTGTTCAAGGGCGACTGACCTATGAGCGATATCACGCCTCACAACGCGCGTAATGCCGACTTTCTGGCCTGGCCGTTTTTCGACGACGCGCATCGCCATCTCGGGACGGAACTCGACGACTGGTGCACGCGCGAACTGAAGGTCGACCATCACGCGGATACGGATGCGACGTGTGTCTCGCTGGTGCGCCAACTGGGTCGCGCCGGATGGTTGAAGTACTGCGTGCCCGCGAGCCACGGCGGTGCGCTGGATCAGTTGGACTCGCGCGCGCTGTGTGTGCTGCGCGAAACGCTGGCGCGTCACGACGGTCTCGCCGATTTCGCCTTTGCGATGCAGGGACTCGGCAGCGGTGCGATCACGCTCGCGGGCAGCGACGCGCTCAAGCAACGCTATCTGCCGCGCGTGGCGTCGGGCGAGGCGATTGCCGCGTTCGCGCTGTCGGAGCCGAATGCCGGTTCGGACGTGGCGGCGATGGCCTGTTCGGCCACGCCGGACGGTGACCATTACGTGCTCAATGGCGAGAAGACGTGGATCTCCAACGGCGGCATCGCGGACTTTTACTGCGTGTTCGTTCGCACAGGGGAAGCGCCGGGCGCACGCGGCATCAGCGCATTCGTGGTGGACGCCGACACGCCGGGCTTGACGATTGCCGAGCGTATCGATGTGAGTGCACCGCACCCGTTGGCGCGTCTGAAGTTCGAGAACTGCCGTGTGGCAGCGTCACAGCGTCTGGGCGACGCAGGCCAGGGCTTCAAGGTCGCGATGATGACGCTGGATATTTTCCGCGCATCGGTGGCGGCTGCCGCGCTGGGCTTTGCGCGTCGCGCCCTGGATGAGGGGCTGGCGCGCGCGAAGTCGCGCGAGATGTTCGGTCAGACGCTCGCGGACTTCCAGTTGACGCAGGCAGCATTGGGCGACATGGCGACGTCGGTAGATGCTGCGGCCTTGCTGACGTACCGCGCCGCGTGGCAGCGCGACGTTCTGGGGCAGCGCACGACGCGTGAAGCGGCGATGGCGAAGATGTTCTCGACGGAATCGGCGCAGCAGGTGATCGATCGCGCGTTGCAGATGTTCGGCGGCGCAGGCGTGGTGTCGGGCGCAGTGGTGGAGCGTCTGTATCGCGAGATCCGGTCGCTGCGGATTTACGAAGGCGCAACGGAAGTACAGAAACTGATCATCGCGCGCGAACTGCTCAAGGACGGTTGATCGTCCGCATTCGGCATTCGGCATTCGACACGCGGGACATGCTTTGACAAGTCCATGACCGTAACACGGCAGGACTTGGGATGTGCGCAGTGGCAACCCACGGAGACAGGGATGGCATGGCGTCTTGCAATAACACTTGGAAGCACTAGGACTACGTCGGGCGCGAAGCGCTGGCGTCATGCTTGATTACCGGGGGCAAGGAGAAGCACATGGAACGATCTGGACATCTCGACACTTTCGCGCGCGACAATCTGCCGCCCGCCGATCAGTGGCCCGAGTTTCTGCTGGACAATCCGGACGTGGCGTATCCGGCGCGCTTGAACTGCGCTGCCGATTTGCTGGACCGCGCGATTGCGCAGGGACGCGGCGACGCGCCTGCGATTTACTCGGTGGAGAACGGTCAGCCGACGGTCACGACGTATCTCGGTTTGCGCGAGATGGTGGACCGCATCGCCCATGTGTTGCGCAACGATATGGCGCTGGTGCCGGGCAACCGTGTGTTGCTGCGCGGCCCAAACAATCTGTTCATGGCGGCCGCATGGCTCGCAGTGATCAAGGCCGGGCTGGTCGGTGTGCCTACGATGCCCCTGTTGCGTGCGAAGGAACTCAAGCAGATCGTCGACAAGGCCGAGGTAACGGCGGCGTTGTGTGACGGCAGACTGAAGGAAGAGCTGGAATTCAATCGTCAGGCAGGGCATGAGTACTTCTGTCCGGTGCTATCGAAGGTGGTGTATTTCCACGACGTTGGTGAGGACTCACTGGAGGCCCGTATGGCCCGTCAGCCAGCGAGCTTCGACGCCTGCGACACGGCAGTAGACGACGTCTGTCTGATCGCCTTCACCAGCGGTACGACGGGGCAGCCGAAGGGCACGATGCACTTCCATCGTGATGTGCTCGCGATGTGCGATCTGTTTCCGCGTCACGTGCTGAAGCCGGGACCTGACGACATCTTCTGCGGCACTCCCCCGTTAGCGTTCACTTTCGGTACGGGCGGCTTGCTGACATTCCCGTTGCGCGTTGGTGCAGCAACGGTATTGCTGGAGAAGCTCACGCCGGACAGCCTGCTGCAAGCTATCGCCGATTACCGTGCCACGATCTGTTTCACCGCCCCGACGTTCTATCGTCAGATGGCGGGGCTTGTGGGTAAGTACGAACTTTCGAGCCTGAAGAAGACGGTGTCCGCCGGTGAGGCGTTGCCGGATGCGACGCGTCAGCTTTGGAAGCAAGCGTCGGGCATCGAGATGATCGACGGCATCGGCGGCACGGAGATGATCCACATCTTTATTTCGGCCGCCAATGGCGACGTGGTGCCGGGCGCGATCGGTAAGCCGGTGCCCGGCTACATTGCGATGATCGTGGACGAGAACATGCAACCGCTACCCCCGGGGCAAGTGGGCAAGCTCGCCGTGAAGGGGCCAACGGGGTGCCGCTACCTCGCCGACTCGCGTCAGACGAATTACGTGAAGAACGGCTGGAATCTGCCGGGCGACACGTTCATGTGCGACGAAGCAGGCAATTACTACTATCAGGCGCGCTCGGACGACATGATCGTCTCGGCAGGCTATAACATCGCGGGTCCGGAAGTCGAGTCAGCGCTATTGCAGCACCCGGCGGTCGCCGAATGCGGGGTGGTCGGTGCCGACGACGAAACGCGTGGTCAGATCGTGAAGGCTTACGTGGTCCTCAAGTCTGGGCAGCCCCGCGACGACGCGATGGTGAAGACGCTTCAGGAGTATGTGAAGGCTAACATCGCGCCGTATAAGTACCCGCGCGCAATTGAGTTCGTCGACGCGCTGCCACGCACGGAGACCGGCAAGCTACAACGCTTCAAGCTGCGTCAGATGGCACAGTAATACAGCATTACCGCAAGACGATAACGACAAGGTTCAGGGTGCTCCAGTGGGCACCCACTGACTTCGGCAGGGGAGGACGGAATGACTACGAAAACCGATGTCGCGGAACACGCTTTCGTGAAACCGCTTCTGGTGCGCTTCAAACACTGCGACCCGGCAGGCATCGTGTTTTATCCGCGCTACTTCGAAATGATCAACGATCTCGTCGAAGACTGGTGCGCCGAAGGCCTCGGCCTCTCGTTCGGCGATATGCACCTGCGCGATGGCATGGGTGTGCCCACGGCAAACATCGAATGCCGTTTCAGTGCCCCAAGCTTTCTCGGCGACACGCTGCAACGCTCGCTGGAAGTGACCCGCCTCGGCCGCTCGTCCATGACGCTGCGTATCCGCTTCGCCGGTGCGAACGACGAGACCCGTCTGCAAGCCACGCTTGTGCTGGTCTGGGTCGCAAAAGGCAAGGGCGGCAAACCCGCCCCGATCGCCGTGCCCCCTGCCCAACGCGACGCGATTGTCCGCTTTGCTTCACCCGATTCTGTGATTGAAGGAGTGTCCTGATGCTGCAAGTTCTCCAACCGCCCGAATGGGCAAAACCGCGCGGCTACGCCAACGGCATGGCCTTCGAAATGACGGCAGGCAGCCGCATCATCTTCGTCGGCGGTCAGATCGGCTGGAATGGGCAGCAACGCTTCGAGACAGATGATTTTGCACTTCAGGTGCGTCAGACCCTCGAGAACATCGTCGCGATTCTCGCGCAAGGTAACGCCAAGCCCGAACACATCGTTCGCATGACTTGGTACGTCAAGAACAAGCGCGAATACGTCGCCAACTATCCCGCTATCGGTGAACACTATCGCGCCGTCATCGGACGCCACTTCCCCGCGATGACCGCTGTGGAAGTCGCCGATCTCGTTGAAGACGAAGCTAAGGTTGAAATCGAAGTGACTGCCGTTGTGCCTGCTGTCTGATTCTTTGGTGCTTCCTTTAACACCTTCCCCCTAACGGACCGGGGCCCCTTTCCGCCGCTCAGACATAAACCCAACTCGCTGCAGAAAGGGGCCCCGGTCCGTCTCCCTCGACGCACCCAGTGCCTCAACCGACACCGCCCGCTTCCCGCTTCCTCTCTCAAAGCCACCAGTCCCGTCGACACCGCTCTTCTCCAGCGTAGTCGCGACGCCACACCCGCCCCGCACGTGCTCCGCAACTGCTGCGGGACGGCCGTGCCGTCGCCCACACGTTTCCTGTCCTTCCCCACGCCTCACCGCTTTCCTTAGCGCCTCACTTCGTTTTCTTTGGCCCCATGAAAAACGCCGAGCATCGCCCGGCGTCTTTTTGTCCCTCTGACTTCATTCCTCACGCAGCCTTCTGCGCTCCCTGCACCGCATCCAACTCAGCCCGCGTCAGCAAATACACTCCCGGCAAGTCCAGCTCATCGCAGTTGTGTCCCTCTCCACCCCGGTCCACCACCACGAAGTCGCTCACCTCATCCAACGCCAACAACGGGTGATGCCACACGCCCTTCGCATAGTTCACACCCTGCCAGCCATCCGAGACGAACGCACGCATCTTGCTCACGTCCAATTCGCCCGCCGGAGCTACAACCACCAGATACGGCGTCGTCTTCAACGGAATGAACGCCTGACTGCCCAACGGGTGACGCTCCAACATCTTCACCTCGTACGGCAACTGTCTCGGCTGTCCACGGAAGACGTTCACCAACGTGCGCCCACCCTCCGGGCCCAGATCCACCGTCGCCAAATCATGGAATCGCTCAGTCGTCCCGCCATTGATCGCGAAATGCTTCGCACCCTCCAACTCGATCACATCGCCGAACGGCTCAAACGCCTCTCGCGTCAATCGCTCGATCTTCAATGCCGGTCCCACCATGTCACGCTCCCTTTTTTTCACTCAACCGCCCCCACAGACGCAGACGCGACACACCACCATCCGGAATGATGTTGAAACGGATGTGCGTGATCGCCCCCAACTTCTGCACCTGCTCTTCAAAGTAAAACTGCTTGTCCATCGCCAACTTCTGCTCCGGCAACAACACCGGCCAGAACATCGATTGCGTAATCAGCGACTGCTCAGTGCCACCCGTCACGTACGCCGCCTGGATGGAGCAGCGGTCCGGGAAGTTGCCCTTGAAGTGCGCCGTATCCACTTCGATCTTGCCAATCTCACCCGGCTGCGCCAACGCAATAATCGCCCAATCATTGCCCGGCTCACGACGACGACGCGTCTCCCACCCATCCCCCATGTTCACGCCACGGCCCGGCATCAACAGATTCGACGCCAAACCGAAGTGCTGGTTGTTCGCTGCCACCACGTAGCCGCCGTTTTCCATCGCAATCAGATCAATCAACTCATCACGCGAACGGCCCGCCCAGTCGCTCTGCGGCAACCCGTACAAGCGCAGACGCGCCAGACCACCATCCGGGTACAGGTTCACGCGTACGTGCGTCGCGGCGCGCTGCTGCGTGATGGCATGGTAGTGGTGCGAGTTGCCCTGCAACGTGGTCGACGGCAACAGTTCGAACCATTCGGCCGACTCGTTCGGTGCGCCGTCCGGGCTGTAGCAGCCCTCAAGCGACGCCGCCGGTGGGAAGTTGCCCGTGAAGTGGCTCGTGTCCAGATCTACGCCGAACAACACGCCCGGGCGCGCCAGCTTGACGATGCACCAGTCGTAGCCGTTCACACGCTTGCGACGCGTCTCCCAACCATCCATCCACTTGCCGTTCTCGTCGTACTTGCCAGGGATGAAGACAGCCGGTTCCGGGTTGAGCATGCGCTCTTTGGCCGCGAAGAATTCGTCGGTGGCGACGAGCGCCTCAGCACCCAGACGCGGGTCGGCCAGATTCACATAACGGCGCACGAAGTCCGGTGCGTTCGGGTCTTGCGGGACGAGAGCCATGTTGCTATCTACTCCAGATGATGATGCCGACGCCGTTGTTCCACGCGTCGGCAGAAATTGCTTGGTTGTTCCGAGGGCCGCTGCATTCGCTGCGACCCTCGCATGCTTCACTCAGTAGATCAGCGTGTCAGTGCAGCGTTTGCCGGTGCACCTTCGATGCCATCTTCAGACGCCGCAATCGGCTCGTATGGCAACTCGCCATTGAGCACTCTGTGCGCTCTCGCGAAGTCGACGTCCTTTTCCCATGCGGCCACAACGAGCGTCGCCACGCAGTTGCCCAACAAGTTGGTGATGGCTCGCGCAATCCCGACGAACCAGTCGACCGGCAGGATCAGCACAAGGCCAATCACGGGGATGGCCGGAATGGCCGTCAGTGTCGCCGCCAGAATCACAATCGCCGAGCCCGGAATCCCATGCGCACCCTTGGACGTCAGCAGCGATACCAACACCACCAGAATCAGGTCGTGCATCGACAACGGGGTGTTGGTCGCCTGCGCAATGAAGATGACCGCCAACGTCAGGTAGATGGAGAAGCCGTCGAGGTTGAACGAGTATCCCGTCGGTACGACCAGACCCACCGTCGACTTTTTGATGCCCATCCATTCGAGTTTGCGCATGATCGCGGGCAACACAGCATCCGACGATGCCGTGCCCAACACGATCGATAACTCTTCACGGAAGTACTTGATGAACTTGAAGATGTTGAAGCCCGCCAGACGCAACACCCCGCCCAATACCACCGTCACGAACACGAAGCAGCTCGCGTAGAACACCAGCACGAGCAAGCCCAGTTGCTTGAGCGACGACGCACCGTACTTGCCCGTGGTGAACGCCACCGCGCCCAGCACGCCCAGCGGCGCGAGCCGGATGATGAACGCCATCACGCGGAAGAAGACATGGCTCAGATCTTCGATGAATCGTGCCACCGGACGTCCACGCTCACCCAATGCCGCCAACGCACAGCCGAACATGACGGAAAAGACGAGGATCTGCAGGATGTCGCCCTTGGCAAAGGCGTCGGTAATGGTGTCCGGGATGATCTTCAGCAAGAAGCCCGCCGTGTCTTTCAGGCTCTTGGCGTGCTCGGTGTAAGCGGCCATCGAACCGGCGTCCAGACTGCGGATGTCGATGTTCATGCCCGCGCCAGGACGCGTCACCCACGCCAGCACCGCACCAATGACCAGCGCGAAGGTGGTGATGATCTCGAAGTACAAGATGGCCTTGACGCCCACCCGGCCCACTTTGCGCAAGTCGCCCGCGCTCGCCATGCCGCTCACGACAACGCAGAAAACGATCGGGCCAATCACCATCTTGATGAGCTTCAGAAAGCCATCGCCCAACGGACGCAACGACTCTCCCAACTGCGGAAACCAGATGCCTAACGCCACACCCACTATCAACGCAATAACGACTCGGCCAAACAACGAACGAAACAGCTTGGGCATGGTTTGTCTCCTCTGCCTGCGCAAATCACTCTCTAGGATTTCGCAATCTCGATATCGAACGGACTGCTCTCGGGGGCTGATTCTCTAACGCTGTACGTCTTACTTCAGGTCACGCGCGGCGTCTTCATCCGCCGCCAACACCAGATTTCATCAGTGTAAATCGACAAGTCATACCGGTCTGACCAGTGGTGTTATGGAGAATATTAGAAAGCCAATATAGTCAGGTCAAGGACTGTCGTTTGAGGGGATTCCCTAGGGCGAAGGCATGCAACTGCGTTGGCCGGTTCGGGGAGGGGAAATCGCTCGCAATCGCTCCTAAGTCGTTGGTTTTGCTGGATGAATCGGGCGAGATTTGTGTGAACTTCGCTTTCCCGCCCGCGGTCGCACTGGCATCTGGTGCATTGTTTCGGTATCCGCCACTAGGACGCCGGGCAGGGCGCACAGATCTCACTTCTTGCTCATCAGGGAGGCGACATGCGAATGAAGGACACGGTGGTACTCGTCACCGGTAGTGCTCAGGGGATCGGGCGCGCCATTGCGATCCGTCTTGCCCAGGAAGGGGCCCGCATCGTGGTGGAAGACCGGCAGGACAACGCGATGGCCGAGCAGACGCTCGACTCGGTTCGCGCCGCCGGTAGCGACGGCTGCGTGATCGCGGGAGACGTCGGGCGCGTGGAGGACGACCGCGCCGTCATCGAGCAGGCCGTCGCCAAAATGGGACGCCTCGATGTCTTGGTCAACAACGCCGGTGTGGAACGCCGTGCCCCATTTCTCGACGTGACGGAAGCCGATTACGACCTCGTCATGAACGTCAACCTCAAAGGGGCGTTCTTTCTTACGCAAGCCTTTGTGAAGCACCTGCGCGATACGCAGCGCGGTGGCCGCATCGTGAACGTCAGCTCGGTGCACGAGGAACTGCCGTTTCCCCACTTCACGAGCTATTGCGCGAGCAAGGGCGGCATGAAGATGATGATGCGCAACCTCGCCATCGAACTCGCGCCGCTCGGCATCACGGTGAACAATGTTGCGCCCGGCGCCGTCGGCACCCCCATCAATCAGCAACTGCTCGCGAACAAGGCGCAGCTCGAAGCGCTCGTCGCGAACATTCCGCTCGGACGCCTCGCGAATCCCAGCGAAGTGGCGAACGCCGTGCTGTTCCTCGCGTCGCCCGAAGCCAGCTATGTGACGGGCACGACGCTGTTCGTCGACGGTGGCCTGCTCTGGAACTACGCGGAGCAATAACGATGACAGACACCGCACAACGCACGCTTGCGACGGGTGGCATGACGGCGGACGTCGCCCACTGCGCACCGTCGGACATCCTCACGCCGGACGATCGCTATCAGGAGCTTTTCGTCGCCGTACAAACGCAACGCATCTTTGCCGACAGCAAGACGTTCGTGGACTGCGCCCCCTCGCTCGCGCCCGAAGAAATTCTCCGCCGCTATCGCGAAGACGCCGACAAACCCGGCTTCGATCTGTCGCGCTTCGTGGGGACCTATTTCACGCTGGAGCGCACGCCGCCCAGCGAATATGTATCCGATCCGGGGCAAGGGCTTGTCGAGCATATCGACGGTCTCTGGGATGTGCTCACACGCGTGCCGGAAGCGCATCCTGCCTATAGCTCGCTGCTCCCGTTGCCGCGCGCGTATGTCGTGCCCGGTGGACGTTTTCACGAGCTCTATTATTGGGACTCCTATTTCACGATGCTCGGTCTCGCCAACAGCGGACGCCACGATCTGCTCGTGAGCATGGCCGACAATTTTTCATTTCTCATAGACACGTACGGCCACATTCCAAACGGCAACCGCACTTACTATCTGAGCCGCTCGCAGCCGCCTATGTACGGTCTGATGGTGGAGCTGTTCGAATCGCATGGCGTGGCGCGCGCCATCCGTTATTTGCCGCATTTGCGTCGCGAATACGACTACTGGATGGACGGCGAAGCGTCGCTGCGGCCGGGCGAAGCCTATCGGCATCTCGTTCGTCTACCCGACGGCTCACTCTTCAACCGCTATTGGGACGAGCGCGACACGCCGCGTGAAGAAGGCTATCTGGAAGACGTGACGACCGCACGCGATGCACCGCAACGTCCCGCCGGTGAGGTGTACCGCGACCTGCGCGCCGGCGCGGCCTCGGGCTGGGATTTCAGCTCCCGCTGGCTGGGCGATGCGAACGACCTTTCGTCGATTCGCACCACATCGATTCTGCCCGTCGACCTGAATAGCCTTCTCTTCGCCACTGAGGGGCATATCGCTCGTCTCAGTGAAGCGGCAGGGGATGTCGACGCGGCGCTGGCCTTTGCGAAGCGGGCGCAGGCGCGTCAGGACGCGATGACGCGACACCTGTGGTCGGACGCCGAAGGCGCGTTTGTCGACTACGACTGGCAACTCGGCGAGCAACGGGCGCAATTGTCGGCGGCAATCGCCGCGCCGCTATTCGTCGGCCTCGCCTCACGCGAACAGGCGCACCGCTCGGCGCTCGCGATGGCCGAGCATCTGCTGGCGGCGGGAGGGTTGCGAACGACGCAGACGTCGAGCCTTCAGCAATGGGATCCGCCCAACGGCTGGGCACCGCTCCAGTGGATGGCCATTCACGGTCTTCGCAAATACGGGGAGAACCGGCTCGCGGGGGACATTGCCCATCGCTGGCTCTCCACCGTCGGCTCGCTTTACGCACGCGAGAGCAAACTCGTCGAAAAGTACTCGCTGCACACGAGCGACGCGATGAGCGCCAGTGGCGGTGGCGGCGGCGAGTACCCGCTTCAGGACGGATTCGGCTGGACGAACGGCGTGGTGCGGCGTCTGCTTGGCGATCACCCGGAACATCACGCGCATCAGGTGAAGGCGGCGTGATCGGAGAGTGGGGCAGCGGGCAGGGCGGGATGGCGTAAACGGGAAGCCCCTGTAGTCGGGGTTTCCCGGCCGGTGGGGGGAGGTTCGCGTAAGGAGAAATTTGGCGTCGTACAATGCGCCATACGCCTACCCACACGCCTTGTGAGGACCCATGAAGCATTCGGCGCATGCCGTAACCGACGCCGCCGTCGCCACGATCCGCGAGCGCATCGAACGTCAGATCTATCCCGCCGGTGCGATGCTGCCCTCGCAACGTCAACTCGCCGAGGAACTGGCCATCAGCCGCGCCTCGCTGCGCGAAGCCCTCTCCACGCTCGAAGCGCTCGGTATGGTCGCCATCCGCCCCGGCAAGGGCGTCTATGTGAACGACGCCTCCGCCCGTCTCGGCGTCGCATGGCGCTTCGCCGACCAGATTTCGCTCGCCGACACTTATCAACTGCGCTACGCACTGGAAGGCTTCTCCGCCCGGCTCGCGGCACTCGCAGCCAGTGCCACCGAGATCGACTGGTTGTCCGATAACGTCGAGTCGATGAAAGGCGCGCTGATCGAGGGCGACGTCGACACCGCCGCACAACTGGACTTCGCGTTCCATCTGCGTATCGTCGGCCTCGCAGGAAACGCCGCCATCGCCGATATCCTGCGCGGCAGCACGGAAATCGTCATGGAAAGCCAGCGTCTGCCGTTTTATCAGCGAGAACTGGTGCTCTCCACCTATCATGAACATCTGGAGATCCTCGACGCACTGCGACGCCGCGACGGCGCAGCCGCAGGCGCTTCGATGGAGCGCCATATCGTGCTGGCGGCCCAGCGGGCCGGTATTCACTTCCCTATCCCCTCTGCGTATCCGTCTGCCGACGGGGTCACCTCCCGGGAGTCCGCAGAGCGTACTGGTGCATCACACGTTCAGCTTTGAGAAGATCCGGATTTGCGCTATACTTTGAAGGTTTTAGTCATTTAACCCTCACCCTAGCGCCTACCCGCCCGACATCTCGTCCGCCGCCCGAGCATCCGCTGTGCGCATATTCCGCGCAATTCCGGTGCCCGCGCTGATGTCATCGCTAGCGGACGGTGAGGCTGGCAGCAGGGGTGAACCCTCCAGGAGTTTCCCGTGCTGCCGTCATTCTCACCCGCCATTCTCGCGCTCGCTGACGGCACGGTCTTTCGTGGGTACGCCATCGGCGCTGCCGGTCACACCATCGGTGAAGTGGTCTTCAATACGGCCATTACCGGCTATCAGGAAATCCTCACCGACCCCAGCTATGCGCGCCAGATCGTCACGCTGACGTATCCGCACATCGGCAACACGGGCGTCAACGGTGAAGACGTCGAAGCCACGAAAGTCCATGCCGCCGGCCTGATCATCAAGGATCTGCCGATCCTCGACTCGAATTTCCGCGCCAACAAGACGCTGTCGCAGTACCTGAAGGACGAAGGCGTGGTCGCCATCGCCGGCATCGACACGCGACGTCTGACCCGTATCCTGCGCGACAAGGGCGCTCAGAACGGCTGCATCCTCGCCGGTGAAGAAGCCGACGAAGCCAAGGCCATCGCCCTCGCACAATCGTTCCCCGGTCTCGCCGGTATGGACCTCGCCAAGGTCGTCTCCACCACCGAGCAGTATTCGTGGACGGAAACGGAATGGACGCTCGAGGAAGGCTACGGCGAGCAGAAAGATCCGAAATTCCACGTGGTCGCCCTCGACTACGGCGTGAAGCGCAACATCCTGCGCATGCTCGCTCAGCGCGGCTGCAAGGTCACGGTGCTCCCGGCCCAAAGCTCGGCTGATGACGTGTTCGCCCTGAACCCGGACGGCGTGTTTCTCTCGAACGGCCCCGGCGACCCGGAACCGTGCGACTACGCCATCGCGGCGACGAAGACGTTCCTGGAACGTCGCTTCCCGACCTTCGGCATCTGCCTCGGCCACCAGATCATGGGGCTGGCCGTCGGCGCGAAGACGCTCAAGATGAAGACCGGTCACCACGGTGCCAACCACCCGGTGAAGGATCTCGATACGGGCCGCGTCGTCATCACGTCGCAAAACCACGGTTTCGCCGTGGACGCAAACAGCCTGCCGGCCAACGCGCGTGTCACGCACGTGTCGCTGTTCGACGGCACGCTGCAAGGCTTCGAACTGACGGACCGCCCGGCATTCTGTTTCCAGGGTCACCCGGAAGCGTCGCCCGGCCCGCACGACATCGGCTACCTGTTCGACCGCTTCGTGCAGTCGATGGCCGACGCCAAGCAGCCCGCGTAAGCAAGCAAGAGAAAGGGAAACACGCACCATGCTCGGGAACTCGATCGGCATCCTCAACCTCTGGACGTATCTCGCCGGGGTCGTGGTCGTCATTCTGCTGCCGGGGCCGAACTCGCTCTACGTGCTGGCCGTGGCCGCACAGCGCGGGGTTCGCCAGGGGTATGCAGCCGCTTGCGGCGTGTTTCTGGGCGACACGGTCCTCATGACGCTGGCAGCCGCCGGTGTAGCGTCGCTGCTGCACACGCAACCGGCACTGTTCTTCGTGGTGAAGTACCTCGGCGCGGCGTATCTCTGCTGGATGGGCCTGAACATGCTGCGCGGAGCCATCGCCAACGCGCGGGCGGCACGTCAGAAATCGGAAGCGACAGCGGACGCAGTTGTCGCCGCACCGAAGCAGGTCGACGCCGATCACCCGTTCAAGCGGGCGCTGTTCATCAGCCTGCTGAACCCGAAAGCGATCCTGTTCTGCGTGTCGTTTTTCATCCAGTTCGTCGATCCGGGCTACGCCTACCCGGCCGTGTCGTTTGCGGTGCTGGGCGTCATCGTACAGACCTGCAGTTTCCTGTATCTGAGCACGCTGATCCTGGCCGGTTACCGCCTGGCCGAGCACTTCCGGCAACGTCGCCGGTTGAGCGCCGGGGCAACCGGCGGCGTGGGCGCGTTGTTCGTCGGCTTCGGTGTGAAGCTCGCGACCGCGACGCTGAGTTAAATTTTTGTTGAGAACGTTATGCCAAAGCGCACAGACATCAAGAGCATCCTCATCATCGGCGCCGGCCCGATCATCATCGGTCAGGCATGCGAGTTCGATTATTCCGGCGCACAGGCCTGCAAGGCACTGCGCGAGGAAGGCTACAAGGTCATCCTGATCAACAGCAACCCTGCCACGATCATGACCGACCCGGACACGGCCGATGTCACCTACATCGAACCGATTACCTGGGAAGTCGTCGAGCGCATCATTGCCAAGGAACGCCCGGATGCCATTCTCCCGACGATGGGCGGCCAGACCGCGCTGAACTGCGCGCTCGACCTGCATCGTCACGGCGTGCTCGACAAGTACAAGGTGGAACTGATCGGCGCATCGCCGGAAGCCATCGACAAGGCCGAAGACCGTCAGAAGTTCAAGGACGCGATGACCAAGATCGGTCTCGGTTCGGCCAAGTCGGGCATCGCCCACTCGATGGAAGAAGCCCTCGCCGTGCAGGCGCAGATCATGGCCGAGATCGGCGGCAGCGGTTACCCGATGGTGATCCGTCCGTCGTTCACACTCGGCGGCTCGGGCGGCGGTATCGCCTACAACCGCGAAGAATTCGAAGAGATCTGCAAGCGCGGTCTCGACCTCTCGCCCACGCGCGAACTGCTCATCGAAGAGTCGCTGCTCGGCTGGAAGGAATTCGAGATGGAAGTCGTGCGCGACCGCGCCGACAACTGCATCATCGTCTGCTCGATCGAAAACCTCGACCCGATGGGCGTGCACACCGGTGACTCGATCACGGTGGCACCCGCACAGACGCTGACCGACAAGGAATACCAGCTGCTGCGTAACGCATCGCTCGCCGTGCTGCGCGAGATCGGTGTGGAGACGGGCGGCTCGAACGTCCAGTTCTCGATCAACCCGAAGGACGGCCGCATGGTCGTCATCGAAATGAACCCGCGCGTGTCGCGTTCGTCGGCGCTGGCCTCGAAGGCCACCGGCTTCCCGATCGCCAAGGTTGCCGCGAAGCTGGCCGTCGGCTACACGCTCGACGAGCTGCGCAACGAAATCACCGGCGGTGCAACGCCGGCTTCGTTCGAACCGACCATCGACTACGTCGTCACCAAGGTGCCGCGTTTCGCCTTCGAGAAGTTCCGCGAAGCCGATGCCCGCCTGACCACGCAGATGAAATCGGTCGGTGAAGTGATGGCCATGGGCCGCACGTTCCAGGAATCGTTCCAGAAGGCCATGCGCGGTCTGGAAGTCGGTGTGGACGGTCTGGACGAAAAGTCGACCGACCGCGACGAGATCGTGGCCGAAATCGGCGAGCCGGGCCCGGACCGTATCTGGTACGTGGGCGACGCGTTCCGTCTGGGCATGAGCCTCGAAGAGGTGTACGCCGAGACCGCCATCGACCCGTGGTTCCTCGCCCAGCTCGAAGCCATCGTCAAGAAGGAAAAGGCACTGTCGGGCCGCACGCTGGCAAGCCTGACGACCGAAGAACTGCGCTTCCTGAAGCAAAGCGGCTTCTCGGATC
This sequence comes from Pandoraea commovens, assembly GCF_024704525.1. Classification (NCBI taxonomy): domain Bacteria; kingdom Pseudomonadati; phylum Pseudomonadota; class Betaproteobacteria; order Burkholderiales; family Burkholderiaceae; genus Pandoraea; species Pandoraea commovens. The sequence goes on along the minus strand of NZ_CP102780.1, from coordinate 4,003,875 downwards.
GCCGTCTGGCCAAGCTGCTCGGCACCGATCAGACCGCCGTGCGTAAAGCGCGTATCGCGCAGAAGGTGCGTCCGGTCTACAAGCGCGTGGACACCTGCGCTGCCGAATTCTCGACCAACACGGCTTACATGTACTCGACCTATGAGGAAGAGTGCGAAGCCCAGCCGACCGACAAGAAGAAGATCATGGTGCTCGGCGGCGGTCCGAACCGTATCGGTCAGGGTATCGAGTTCGACTACTGCTGCGTGCACGCCGCGCTCGCCATGCGCGAAGACGGCTACGAGACCATCATGGTCAATTGCAACCCGGAAACTGTGTCGACGGACTATGACACGTCGGATCGTCTGTACTTCGAGCCGGTGACGCTGGAAGACGTGCTGGAAATCGTCGACCTCGAAAAGCCGGTCGGCGTGATCGTGCAGTACGGCGGCCAAACCCCGCTCAAGCTTGCACTGGATCTCGAAGCGAACGGTGTGCCCATCATCGGCACGAGCCCGGACATGATCGACGCCGCAGAAGACCGCGAGCGTTTCCAGAAGCTGCTGCATAAGCTCGGTCTGCGTCAACCGCCGAACCGTACCGCCCGCGCGGAAGACGAAGCGCTCAAGCTGGCCGCCGAAATCGGCTACCCGCTGGTGGTGCGCCCGTCGTATGTGCTGGGTGGCCGTGCGATGGAAATCGTTCACGAGCCGCGTGACCTCGAACGCTACATGCGCGAAGCCGTCAAGGTGAGCCACGACAGCCCGGTGCTGCTCGACCGCTTCCTGGACGACGCCATCGAGTGCGACGTCGATTGCATCTCGGACGGTAAGGACGTCTACATCGGCGGCGTGATGGAGCACATCGAACAGGCGGGCGTCCACTCGGGCGACTCGGCTTGCTCGCTGCCGCCGTACTCGTTGTCGGCCGAGACGATTGCCGAACTCAAGCGTCAGACGGCCGAGATGGCCAAGGCGCTGAACGTGGTCGGTCTGATGAACGTGCAGTTCGCGATTCAGCAGGGCAACGGCGTCGATACGATCTACGTGCTGGAAGTGAACCCGCGTGCGTCGCGTACGGTGCCGTACGTCTCGAAGGCCACGGGCCGCCAACTGGCCAAGATCGCCGCACGTGCAATGGCCGGTCAGTCGCTGACGTCGCAAGGCATCACGAGCGAAGTCGTGCCGCCGTATTACAGCGTCAAGGAAGCCGTGTTCCCGTTCGTGAAGTTCCCGGGCGTCGACCCGGTGCTCGGACCGGAAATGCGCTCGACGGGGGAAGTGATGGGCGTGGGCCGCACGTTCGGCGAAGCGCTCTTCAAGTCGCAACTGGCAGCGGGTTCGCGTCTGCCTGCTTCGGGCACGGTGCTGCTCACGGTGAAGGACGCCGACAAGCCGCGCGCGGTCGAAGTAGCGCGCATGCTGCACTCGCTGGGCTATCCGATCGTCGCTACGCGTGGCACGGCGGCGGCCATCGAAGCGGCCGGGATTCCGGTGCGCGTGGTCAACAAGGTGAAGGACGGTCGTCCGCACATTGTCGACATGATCAAGAACGGCGAGATCGCGCTGGTGTTCACCACGGTGGACGAAACCCGCACGGCGATTGCCGATTCGCGCTCGATCCGTATGTCGGCGCAGGCACACAAGGTCACGTATTACACGACGATCTCGGGTGCCCGCGCAGCGGTGGAAGGCCTGAAGTATCTGCAGAACCTGGAGGTCTATGACCTCCAGGGCCTGCACGCGCAACTGCCTGCCTGAGTGTCGGGCAGGTGACGCAGGTCCGCCCGGGGCGGTCGGCTTGTTAGGTTGAGTCGGCTGCGTCGGGCAAAGTCGCAAAACAATGGCGCGTTCGTCGGGGAACTGATCTCCACCGGACGCGCCAAATGCTTTAGACGTGCTCGCAGTGTGACCACGCGCCGCGCGGCCGGTCCTCCGGTTGGCAGCGTCGGCAACTCTGCTACACTAATGCAACATAGGTGTCACAGCCGCGGTCGAGCGGCGTTCGCAAAAAGTGCGAATGCGGCTTCGCTGCGGCAATTTTTTTGTCTTTCGGAACAACGCGCATGAGTACCATTCCTCTGACCAAGCGGGGCGCTGAACTGCTCAAGGAAGAGCTGCACCGCCTGAAGACCGTCGAACGTCCGCACGTGATCACGGCGATTGCTGAAGCCCGTGCGCAGGGCGATCTGTCGGAAAACGCTGAATACGACGCTGCTAAAGAAAAGCAGGGCTTCATCGAAGGGCGTATCGCCGATCTCGAATCGAAGCTCTCGGCAGCACAGATCATCGATCCGTCGGTGTTGGATGCCGAAGGTCGTGTGGTCTTCGCCGCAACCGTCGAACTCGAAGACCTCGAGAGCGGCGGCACGGTGCTGTATCAGATCGTCGGCGACGACGAGGCTGACCTGGAGCACGGCAAGATTTCGGTGAGCTCGCCGATTGCCCGTGCATTGATCGGTAAGTACGCAGGCGATGTGGCCGAAGTGCAGGCCCCGAGCGGCGTGCGCGAGTACGAGATCATCGATGTCCGCTACGTCTGATGTGACGTTTGCCAGCGGTGCGCCACGGCTGGAACGACTGTTCCGCCTGATCGCCACCGTCTGGTGCGGCAGCCAGTGGGCGATCGGCTATATCGTCGCCCCGACACTGTTCGCTGTGCTGGAATCGCGCATGGTGGCCGGAACGGTTGCCGGTCGACTGTTTCACACGCAAGCCTGGCTTAGTCTGGTGTGCGGCGTGTTGCTGGTCTGGCTGTCCACCGCGCTGATCGCGCGCACGGCCGATGCACAGGCAGCGCGCAGCTATCGCGGTCTTCGTTGGCTCGCGGTGGCGATGATGGTGTGTGTGCTGATCAGCTCGTTCGGCCTGCAGCCGTTGATGGCCGATCTGCGCGCACAGGCAGAAGCGTCGGGCGTCGACATTGGCCAATCGGCCTATGCTTCGCGCTTTGGCATGCTTCATGGCATTTCGAGCGGCCTTTATCTGCTGCAAAGCTTGCTGGCAATTGCGCTGATCTGGCGCCAGCCGGTGCGCGGCTAATTGCCGCAGCAGGGCAGGGAGAGACGGAAATCGTCTTCAATCCTGTCCAATGGTGTCACACATAAAAAAACGCGCCCGACGATGTCAGGGCGCGTTCTTTTGAGGGCTGGCGGAAGTTGCAACGTCCGCCGCCATCGGGGACTTAGTCGTTGCGCTGGCGCTTGACGCTGGTCTGACGCTTCTTGGCGCGCTTGACGATACCACCGGCGGTCATGCGTTCGTTGCCTGCAACCGTCACTTTCTTGACGGTCGGGCGACGCCCGGCGTTGGTGCTGGACTTGACGACGGTCACGGTGCGCGGTGCGCGACCCTTGACCGTAGCGCCGGTGCCGCCGGACTTGCCGCGAACCGGCGTGACCGTTTCGTCCGGCGTCGGGCGATACAGAACGAGCAGCTTACCGATGTGTTGCACCGGCGCTGCACCCAACTGGTCGCAGATGGATTCGTAAATGGCCACGCGCGTGTCGCGTTCGTCACCGAACACACGTACCTTAATCAGTTCGTGGGCTTTCAGTGCGCCGTCGATTTCCTTGAGCACCGCAGGCGTCAAGCCATCGGCGCCGATCAGAACGACGGGATTCAGCGCGTGAGCGGCAGAGCGCATGTCGGCGCGTTGCGCCGGGGTCAGGGTCAAAGCGGGCATAAAAGACAGAAGACAGACGAGACAAACGAGGTAGGATGCGCCCGCAAATCGAGGCCTGAACACCGTTAGCGGCCGATGAAGGCTGCCGGCGGGCTAAAAGATTTTGGGCGCGCAAGGGCGTATTATCCTGCAAATTCGCAGTGTTTTTGAAGAAATATGGCAAAAAACCGTTTCAACCACGCGTGGTTGCACGATCACATCAACGATCCCTACGTCAAAATGGCGCAGCGCGAGGGCTATCGTGCCCGTGCCGCCTACAAACTCAAGGAAATCGACGAGCAGGACCGGCTGATTAAGCCGGGCCAGGTCATCGTCGACCTCGGCTCGACGCCGGGTAGCTGGAGTCAGTACGCCCGTAACAAGCTGGCGGGCGGCAAGCGCGTCGAGGGTGGCATCGACGGGACGATCATTGCGCTCGACATCCTGCCGATGGACCCGATCGCCGACGTCCACTTCCTGCAGGGCGACTTCCGCGAGGACAGCGTGCTGGAGCAGCTCGAAGAAATCGTCGCCGGACGCAAAGTCGACCTTGTAGTTTCCGATATGGCCCCCAACTTGTCGGGTGTGGCGTCGGCCGATGCGGCGCGGATCGAGCATTTGTGCGATCTGGCGCTGGATTTTGCACAGCGACACCTGAAACCGGAAGGGGCGTTACTGGTCAAATGTTTTCACGGCAGCGGCTATAGCCAGATTGTCGAAAAATTCAAACACCAGTTCAAAACCGTGGCGCCGCGCAAGCCAAAGGCGTCGCGAGACAAATCTTCCGAAACGTTCATTCTGGGTCGGGGTTTGAAAAATCCGGCTTGATGCCCGTCAATACAGCGCACTGGCGCTATGGTGGCGGTAGAGAATCACTATAGCGGTGCGCCTGCGAGTGGATTAGAATGAATTCCTGGCGCGAAGCGATTTCATGAAGGAGCAACGCTTTGAACAATAATATGTTTTCCAAAGCGGCGGTGTGGTTAGTCATCGCGCTGGTCTTGTTTACTGTTTTTAAACAGTTCGACAAGCCGCACGTCCAGGAGGGCGTGACGTACTCCCAGTTCATGGACGATGCCAAGAATGGCAAGATCAAGAACGTGGTGGTGCAGGGCCGCAGTCTTCAGGTGACGCCTAGCGACGGCCAGAAGTACACCATCGTGTCGCCCGGCGACATCTGGATGGTCGGCGATCTCATGAAGTACGGCGTTCAGGTCTCGGGTAAGGCCGACGACGAACCGAACGTGCTCATGTCCGCGCTGTATTACCTCGGACCTACGTTGCTGATCATCGGCTTCTGGTTCTACATGATGCGACAGATGCAGGGCGGGGGTAAGGGCGGTGCCTTCTCCTTCGGCAAATCCCGCGCGCGCCTCATCGACGAGAATGCCAATCCGGTCACCTTTGCCGACGTCGCAGGCTGCGACGAAGCCAAGTACGAAGTCGGCGAACTGGTCGACTTCCTGAAAGATCCCCAAAAGTTCCAGAAACTGGGCGGACGTATTCCGCGCGGTGTGCTGCTGGTCGGCCCGCCGGGAACCGGTAAGACGCTGCTGGCTCGTGCCATCGCCGGTGAAGCCAAGGTGCCGTTCTTCAGCATCTCGGGCTCGGACTTCGTGGAAATGTTCGTCGGCGTGGGCGCTGCCCGTGTCCGTGACATGTTCGAAAACGCGAAGAAGCAATCGCCCTGTATCGTGTTCATCGACGAAATCGACGCGGTCGGTCGCCATCGCGGCGCTGGCATGGGCGGCGGTAACGACGAACGCGAACAGACGCTGAACCAGATGCTGGTCGAGATGGACGGCTTCGAAGCGAATTCGGGCGTGATCGTGATCGCCGCGACGAACCGTTCGGACGTGCTGGACAAGGCGTTGCTGCGTCCGGGCCGTTTCGACCGTCAGGTCTACGTCGGTCTGCCGGATATCCGTGGCCGCGAGCAGATCCTGAAGGTGCACCTGCGCAAGGTGCCGATCGCGAACGACGTCGATGCATCGGTGATCGCCCGCGGTACGCCGGGTATGTCGGGTGCCGATCTGGCTAACCTCGTGAACGAAGCCGCACTGTTCGCCGCGCGCCGTAACAAGCGCATCGTCGAGATGCTGGACTTCGAAGACGCGAAGGACAAGATCTTCATGGGTCCGGAGCGCAAGTCGGCTGTGATGCGCGACGAAGAGCGCCGAGCCACGGCTTACCACGAGTCGGGGCATGCGGTGGTCGCCATGCTGCTGCCGGGTGCCGATCCGGTGCACAAGGTCACGATCATTCCGCGTGGCTGGGCGCTGGGTCTGACGATGCAGTTGCCGGAGCACGACAAGTACTCGGAGTACCGCGACACGATGCTCACGCAGATCGCCATTCTGTTTGGCGGCCGTGCAGCAGAAGAAGTGTTCATCAATAAGATGTCGACGGGCGCTTCGAACGACTTCGAGCGTGCGACCAAGCTGGCGCGCGACATGGTGACCCGCTACGGTATGTCGGACGCCCTGGGCCCGATGGTCTATGTCGATACCGAGCAGGATTCGATGTTCGGCCGGATGTCCGCCAAGTCGGTGTCTGAAGCGACGCAACAGAAGGTCGACACGGAAGTTCGCCGCATTCTGGACGAGCAATACGCGCTGGCGAAGAAGCTGCTGGAAGACAACCGCTCGAAGGTCGAGTCGATGACCGAAGCCCTGATGGAATGGGAAACGATCGACGGCGAGCAGATTGGCGACATCATGGAAGACCGCCCGCCGCGTCCGCCGAAGGGTGGCCAGTCGAACGGCGGTGCTTCGGGTGGCAACCCGCCGCTCAAGCCCAGCAACACCCCGGCGACCGTCTGACGGACGCCCTGGCAGTCGAAAGACTGTCTCCCAGAAAGGCCGGCACTTCGCCGGCCTTTTTGCATTTCCGACGCGAAAGCCGAAGACTTCGGGCGACGTTTTGGGCGCTCGGCGCGAGCAAAGGCCGGAATATCGGGCGAAGAGCAACGCCTTAGCCAGCATTTCTCGGGCGTTTCACGAACGTGGATTTCGTTGTTACCGAGTGTTTCCGTCGTCGATGTGACAGTCGAATCCGGTAACATTACGGCCATATGGGGCGTCCGGTACACCGGGCGCGTCGGCCCGACCCGCACTTCAGTCGTACGGGCCGCGATATGGGTTTTATTGAGCTACGAGCTTCCGAATGTCCACCGAGCAGTCGCAATCCCTTTCTTCGTCCGCGCAGGCAGCGCATACGGGCGTTCCTGACACACAAAGCGTGACCGACGACATCGTCCTTCCGGCGAGCGCGTCCGAGGTGCCCGTCAAACCCGACACGCTGGCGCTGGGGCCGCGCTTCCGGCTCGACGCGCGCCGCGTTCACGTCATGGGCATCCTGAACGTCACGCCCGACTCGTTCTCCGACGGCGGCAAGTTCGTGGCGCGCGACGCCGCACTGCGCCACGCAGAGCAACTGATTGCCGACGGCGTCGACATTCTCGACATCGGTGGCGAATCCACTCGTCCGGGCGCAGAGGCGTTGCCGGAAGACGCGGAGCTCGAACGCGTTGTGCCTATTGTCGAAGCGTTGCGCGATTGCGGCGTGCCGCTGTCCATCGACACCTACAAGCCCGGCGTGATGCGCGCAGTCCTGGCCGCCGGGGCGGACATGATCAACGATATCTGGGGCTTCCAGCAGCCGGGCGCGCTCGAGGCCGTGCGCGACAGCGAGGCCGCCCTGTGCGTCATGCACATGCTGCACGACCCGAAGACGATGCAGGATGCCCCGATCTATACGGACGTGGTGACCGAGGTCGCGGCCTTCCTCGATGGCCGTGTCGATGCGATGCTTGCCGCCGGTGTTGCGCCGACGCGTCTCTATCTGGACCCGGGATTCGGTTTTGGCAAGAATCTCGCCCATAATCTCGCCTTGCTCAAACATTTGCGCGTGCTGTCGCGTGACGGTTTGCCCTTACTCGTCGGTATGTCGCGCAAGCGGATGCTGGGTGAAATCACCGGACGTCAGACACCGCAGGAGCGCCGCGTGGCGAGCGTTGCGGCGGCGATCTGCGCAGCGCAACGGGGCGCTGCGATCGTGCGCGTGCACGACGTCGCCGAGACGGTCGATGCGCTCAAGGTCTGGCAAGCCGTGCGCGATGCCGAGTAAGTGTGCAAACCGCATACGCGACATACGCAGCAAAAAAGCCGCTACAAATAACGAATGACGCGCACGCCTGAAGAGTCAACCGGCGCGACGCGTCAACTGGGAACGATGCAACGATGAAACGACGCTATTTTGGGACCGATGGGATTCGCGGCACGGTAGGTGAGAGCCCGATTACGCCGGAGTTCGTACTGCGCTTGGGCTACGCCGCCGGACGCGTGCTCGCGGGTAATCAGTCCACAGGCCGCCCCACGGTATTGATCGGCAAGGACACGCGTGTCTCGGGCTACATGCTCGAAGCGGCGCTCGAAGCCGGTTTTGCCGCCGCAGGCGTCGATACCATGCTGGCCGGGCCGATGCCCACGCCCGCCGTCGCTTATCTCACGCGTGCGCTGCGTCTGGCCGCGGGCGTGGTGATCAGCGCATCGCACAACCCGTATCACGATAACGGCATCAAGTTCTTCTCCGCAGACGGCAACAAGCTGCCGGATCAGACCGAACTGGCCATCGAAGCCGAACTCGATAATCCGATGACCTGCGTGCGCTCCGAGCAGCTCGGCAAGGCGCGCCGTCTGGATGACGCCGCAGGCCGCTACATCGAGTTCTGCAAGAGCACCTTCCCGAACGACTTCGACCTGCGCGGCATGAAGATCGTGGTCGACTGCGCCAATGGCGCGGCGTATCACATCGCCCCGCACGTGTTCCACGAACTGGGCGCCGAGGTCATTGCCATCGGCAATCAGCCGAATGGCTTCAACATCAACGAAGACTGCGGTGCGACCGCGCCGGATGCACTCATGCGCGCCGTGCGCGCCAACCACGCCGATCTGGGTGTGGCGCTCGACGGTGACGCCGATCGCCTTCAGATCGTCGACAGCGCAGGGCGTCTTTTTAACGGCGACGAACTGCTGTATCTGCTCGTCAAGGACCGGCTGGAGAACGGTGGCGTGGCCGGTGCGGTCGGCACGCTCATGACCAATATGGCGGTCGAAGTGGCGCTCAAGGGCTTGGGTGTGCCGTTCGTGCGTGCAAAGGTGGGTGACCGCTACGTGCTGGAGCAGTTGTACAAGCACGGCTGGCAGATCGGCGCAGAGGGCTCGGGACACATTCTGTGTCTCGACAAGCACACCACGGGCGACGGCATCGTCTCGGCACTTCAGGTGCTGGCCGCGATTCGCCGCGCGGACAACAAGCCGCTGGCCAAGTTGCTCGAAGGTGTGCGTCTGTTCCCGCAACATATGATCAACGTGCGTACGCCGGCCGGTTACGACTGGCAGGCCGATACCCGTCTGAGCGCCGAGCGCGAGGCCATCGAGGCAACGCTGGGCGATGCGGGGCGAGTGCTTATCCGCGCCTCGGGCACCGAGCCGGTGTTGCGCGTGATGGTCGAAGCGCGCGACGAGTCGCAGGCGTCGGCCTTCGCTCAGCAACTGGCGAACGTCGTCAAAACGGCCGCGTAATTGCCGTAATAAGTGCAGTAATTGCCCTCAGGCGACGCCCTCAGCGGCGTCGCCTGCCTTCCTGAAGCCTCCCCGCGCGAACGCACTGCGCACCTCCTTGGGTTTCCTCCGCAGGCTCCCTACCATCATGGCAATCTGAGCGGTCGACGTTCACATTTGTGACAACTGCCTGAGATTCGTCAGACCATTTCCGACACCGATCCGTCACTGTCACGGCGCTGACATAGGCTGAAAATAAGGGTTTCCGACTGCCTGATTTTCATTGGAAATCCTCCGAAACCCGCGCCAATCAACGATCTTCGCAAAATTGTCATGAACGCCGGAATCCGCATGCAATGTGACGATTCCGGGACGGCTCCGTGACATTGGTATTGTGAGCTTTCGAAAATGACACATTACTGTCACATTCGGAATCTATTCTTCGAGCCATCCACACGCTGTACCACACCAACTCGGAGAGATCCATGAAGCTGATGAAGACTGCGATTGCCGGCCTGGCTGGCGTTCTGTTCGCCGCTGGCGCGATTGCGGGCGAGATTACGGGCGCAGGCAGCACGTTTGCCGCACCGATCTACACCAAGTGGGCTGACGCCTATCAGAAGTCGACCCAGAACAAGGTCAACTACCAGGGCATCGGTTCGTCGGGCGGCATCAAGCAGATCCAGGCCAAGACCGTCGATTTCGCCGGTTCGGACGCCCCGCTGACCGATGAAGAACTCGCCAAGCAAGGCCTGTTCCAGTTCCCGACGGTCGTCGGCGGCATCGTGCCGGTGATCAACGTTCCGGGCGTGAAGGCTGGCGAACTCGTCCTGTCGGGCGAAGTGCTGGGCGACATCTACCTGGGCAAGATCAAGAAGTGGAACGATCCGGCCATCGCCAAGCTGAACCCGAAGGCCAAGCTGCCGGATACCGACATCGCCGTGGTTCGCCGCGCCGACGGTTCGGGCACCAGCTTCGTGTTCACGAACTACCTGTCGAAGGTCAACGCCGAGTGGAAGAGCAAGGTCGGCGAAGGCACCACGGTCAACTGGCCGACGGGTACGGGCGGCAAGGGTAACGATGGCGTCGCCGCCTTCGTGCAACGTCTGCCGGGCGCGATCGGCTACGTGGAATCGGCCTACGCCAAGCAGAACAAGCTGACGTACACGGCCCTGACGAACGCCGACGGCAAGACCGTTGAGCCGACCGCCAAGACGTTCGCCGCTGCCGCTGGCAAGGCCGAATGGTCGAAGACGTTCTATCAGATCCTGACGAACGAAAAGGGTGCGGATTCGTGGCCGATCGTGGCTGCCACGTTCGTGCTGGTTCACCAGAAGGCTGACGCTGGCAAGGAAGCGCAAAGCGCCGACGTGCTGAAGTTCTTCGACTGGTCGTTCAAGAACGGCGCCCAGACGGCTCAGGAACTCGACTACATCTCGCTGCCGGAAGACGTCCTGAAGCAAATCCGTGCTGGCTGGAAGGCGAAGGTTGCCGAGTCGGCCTCCAAGGCTGGCGTCTAAAACGCTTTGCATGAGGCACCGGGCGATGCAACGTAGCGTTGCCCGGCACCTCGAAACCGGCAATATCCGCGCCGCCTGTTCCGAAGCCCGAATCGATATCTGGCAACGGCTGGCGGCGCGCTCACGCTGAGACGACATCATGGCAGAAGCCACCAGCCCCCTCGCATCATCGGGCGCGCAGCGCGCTCCGTCTTCCCTGGGCGATTTTCTCTTCGCGCTGCTCACCCGCGCCGCCGCCGTCATTACGCTGCTCCTGCTCGGTGGCATTATCGTGTCGCTGATCGTCAGCGCACTGCCGTCGATCGAGAAGTTTGGCTTCGCCTTTCTGTGGACGAAGGAATGGGATCCTCCCGCAGAACAATTCGGCGCGCTCGTGCCCATCTACGGCACGATCATCACGTCGGTCATCGCCCTGATTATCGCGGTGCCGGTCAGCTTCGGCATCGCCCTGTTTTTGACTGAACTCTCGCCCGTGTGGCTGCGTCGCCCGCTGGGCACCGCCATCGAGCTGCTGGCTGCGATCCCGAGTATCGTCTACGGGATGTGGGGCCTGCTGGTCTTCGCCCCGATCTTCAGCCAGTACTTCCAGAAGCCGCTGGGCGCGCTGCTCGGCGGTGTGCCGATCATCGGCGCACTGTTTCAGGGCCCGCCGCTCGGTATCGGTATTCTGCCCGCCGGCGTGATCCTCGCGATCATGATCATTCCGTACATCGCCTCTGTCATGCGCGACGTGTTCGAAGTCACGCCCGTGCTGCTCAAGGAGTCGGCTTACGGCATCGGTTGCACGACCTGGGAAGTGATGTGGCGCGTGGTGCTGCCCTTCACGAAGACGGGTGTGATCGGTGGCGTGATGCTGGGTCTTGGCCGCGCGCTTGGCGAGACGATGGCGGTCACGTTCGTGATCGGTAACACGAACCTGCTCGACAACATTTCGCTGTTCTCGCCGGGTAACAGCATTACTTCGGCACTCGCCAACGAGTTCGCCGAAGCGGGTCCGGGGCTGCATACGGCTGCACTGATGGAACTCGGCCTGATCCTGTTCTTCATCACCTTTGTGGTGCTGGCGCTGTCCAAACTGATGTTGCTGCGCCTCGAGAAAAGCGAAGGTAAATAATGATGACCCAACAAGCGCTCGAATTGGAAACGCCCGCCGTGAAGCCCACCGACGCCTTCACCCGCGTGCGTCTGCAAGCGTATCGCCGCCGCAAGAACATGTTCGCGATCGCCATGTCGCTTGCGGCCATGGCCTTCGGTCTGATCTGGCTGCTGTGGATCCTCTACACCACGCTTTCGCTGGGCATCGGCGGCCTGTCGCTGTCGCTGTTCACCGAAATGACGCCCCCGCCGAACACGGCCGGTGGCGGTCTCGCCAACGCCATCGCAGGCAGTCTGGTGATGGTGGGGGTTGCAACGCTGGTCGGCACGCCGCTGGGCATTCTGGCCGGTGTGTATCTGGCGGAGTACGGTCAGAAGTCGTGGCTCGCGAGCATTACGCGTTTCATCAACGACATTCTGCTGTCGGCCCCGTCGATCGTGATCGGCCTGTTCGTCTACGCACTGGTGGTCGCGCAGATGGGCCACTTCTCGGCCTGGGCCGGCATCATCTCGCTCGCGCTGTTGCAAATTCCGATCGTGATCCGTACCACGGAGAACATGCTCAAGCTGGTGCCGAACAACCTGCGTGAAGCGGCCTTCGCACTGGGCACGCCGAAGTGGCGAATCATCGTAAAGATCACGCTGAAGGCGTCCATCGCCGGTATCGTGACGGGCGTGTTGCTGGCCGTGGCGCGTATCGCGGGTGAGACAGCACCGCTGCTGTTCACGGCCCTGTCGAACCAATTCTGGTCGATGAACCTGAACCAGCCGATGGCCAACCTGCCGGTCACCATCTTCAAATTTGCCATGAGCCCGTTTGCCGAATGGCAATCGCTCGCCTGGGCGGGCGTATTCATCATCACCCTCGGGGTGCTGTTCCTGAACATTCTGGCGCGTACGTTGTTCGCCAAGAAGTAATCGGCAACTTCGAACGACACCACGCGACCATAACGCGACGACCAACGCATACCTGACGGTTGAGACAGACCATGACGAACCCGACTCAAGAAATCAAGCTGCCCTCGAAGATCGAAGTCAAGAACCTGAACTTCTTCTACGACAAGTACCACGCGCTCAAGAACATTAACCTGCGCATTCCCGACCGTAAGGTGACGGCCTTCATCGGCCCGTCGGGTTGCGGCAAGTCGACCCTGCTGCGCACGTTCAACAAGATGTACGCCCTCTACCCGGAGCAACGCGCCGAGGGCGAGATCAACATGGACGGTGAGAACCTGCTGACCGCCAAGCAAGACATCGCGCTGCTGCGCGCCAAGGTCGGCATGGTGTTCCAGAAGCCGACGCCGTTCCCGATGTCGATCTACGACAACATTGCGTTCGGTGTGCGCCTGTTCGAAAAGCTCTCGCGCTCGGAAATGGACGATCGCGTGGAGTGGGCCCTGACGAAGGCCGCGCTGTGGAGCGAAGTGAAGGACAAGCTGCAACAGTCGGGCTACGGCCTGTCGGGCGGTCAGCAGCAGCGTCTGTGTATCGCACGCGGTATCGCGATTCGTCCGGAAGTGCTGCTGCTCGACGAACCGTGCTCGGCACTCGACCCGATTTCCACGGGCCGCATCGAAGAACTGATCGCCGAACTCAAGGACGACTACACGGTCGTGATCGTGACCCACAACATGCAGCAGGCCGCACGTTGCTCGGACTTCACGGCGTATATGTACCTGGGCGAACTGATCGAATTCGGCGAGACCGAAAAGATCTTCATCAAGCCGGACCGCAAAGAGACCGAAGACTACATCACCGGCCGTTTCGGTTGATGCCACGAGGAAACCCGCGACATGAACGATAAACACCTTTCCAGCCAGTTCGATACCGACCTGAATCAGGTTTGCTCGCGCGTCCTCGAAATGGGCGGCCTGGTCGAATCCCAGATCGTCACGGCGATGCAGGGCCTGAACACGTTCGACCGCACGCTGGTCGACGAAGTGATCTCGAACGAGCATCGTCTGAACACTCTGGAAGTCGAGATCGACGAGGAGTGCAGCAAGATCATCGCCCGTCGCCAGCCGACTGCGCGTGACCTGCGTCTGCTGCTGTCGATTTCGAAGACGATCACCAACCTTGAACGCGCTGGCGACGAGGCCGAGAAGATCGCCAAACGTACCCGTCACCTGCTGGAAGACGGCGCGGCGCAAAGCGTGAATTTCGCCGAAATCAAGCTCTCGGGCGAGATGGCGGCGCAACTGCTGCGCCGTACGCTCGACGCGTTCGCGCGGCTGGACATCGTGGCCGCCGCCGAGATCGTGCGTGACGACAAGGCCATCGACAATGAATTCCGTGGCTTCGTGCGAAAATTGGTGACGTACATGATGGAAGATCCGCGGACCATCTCCGCCGGTCTGGACTTCCTGTTCATTGCCAAGGCTATCGAGCGTATCGGCGATCACGCGAAGAACATCGCCGAATTCATCATTTACATTGTCAAGGGCACCGACGTCCGGCACATTTCGCGCGAAGACTTGCAGCGCAAAGTGCAAGGCGAATAAGGGATTGAGGCGAATAAGACCGCCCGACATTACTGAAGGTTTGAGAGGAACCGATGCCTAGCAGCATTCTGATCGTGGAAGACGAGCCGGCGATTTCCGAGCTGATCTCCGTTAACTTGCAACACGCGGGTCACTATCCGATTCGGGCGTACAACGCAGAGCAGGCGCTCACGTTGATCAGCGACGTCCTGCCGGATCTCGTTCTGCTCGACTGGATGCTGCCTGGCAAGTCGGGCGTGACGTTCGCGCGTGAGCTGCGTGCGAACGAGCGCACCAAGCACGTGCCCATCATCATGCTTACTGCGCGCAGCGAAGAGCAAGACAAAGTGATGGGGCTCGAGATCGGTGCGGACGACTACGTCACCAAGCCGTTCTCGCCGAAGGAACTGATGGCGCGCATCAAGGCTGTGCTGCGCCGTCGTGCGCCGCAGCTGACCGAAGACGTGGTGAGCGTGAACGGCTTGAAGCTGGACCCGGCCACGCATCGCGTGACGAGCCACCAGTCGAGCGGCGATATCAAGCTGGACCTCGGCCCGACGGAATTCCGTCTGCTGCACTTCTTCATGACGCACCCGGAGCGCGTGCACAGCCGCTCGCAGTTGCTCGATCAGGTGTGGGGCGATCACGTTTTCGTCGAAGAACGTACGGTGGACGTGCATATCAAGCGCCTTCGCGCTGCCCTCAAGCCGGCAGGCCACGATGCTATGATCGAGACCGTACGCGGCAGCGGCTACCGACTGACGAAGTCGGTCTGACGCGGCGGGGCGATCCGGTCAGGCTCACGGCCGGTCGACCCCGTCGAAAGCTGCCGTGCCCATGCCGCTCGCGTCCTCCCGGCGACGCGCGGCAAAATTCCTGTGCATCGTCTATGAATATCATCTGGGCCCGTGCGCTGGCGTTTCTGATCCTGCAAGCGGCCATTTCAGTGGCCGTCGGCTGGCTCTTTGGCGCAAGCGTGGGTTATGTCACCGCAGTCGCCCTGTTGGTGATTCAGCTTTTCTTCAACGTCTATCACGCCCAGCGCCTTTGGCGTTTGCTCGACGCCCCGGTCTATGGGGAAGTGCCGAGCGCTCTCGGGTTGTGGGGCGAAATCTATTACCGGCTGCACAAGCTGGCCAAGCGCTGGCATAACCAGGTCAAGCAGGTGGAACAACAGCACGCGCGTTTCATTCAGGCGATCCAGGCATCGCCCAACGGCGTGATCATGCTCGACGAGCACAATCAGATCGAGTGGTGCAATGCGATTGCCGAGATGCACTTCGGCATCGACGCCAAGCGCGATCTGCGTCAACAGATCACCCATCTCCTGCGCACCCCGGCCTTTGTGCATTACCTGTCGTCCGAACGCTACGATGAAGCGCTGCTCATGCATCACATGGGCGAGAAGCGCAACAACGTGCTGTCGATGCAGGTATTTCCTTACGGCGACAATCGCAAGCTGATCATCTCGCTCGACGTGACCGATCTTGAGCGCACCGACGCGATGCGCCGTGACTTCGTGGCCAACGTCTCGCACGAGCTGAAGACGCCGCTCACGGTGCTTTCCGGCTTTCTCGAGACGGTGGGCGAACTGCCGCTGTCCCCGGACGAGATCCAGCGCTACGTGGAAATCATGCGTCAGCAGGCGGGTCGCATGCAGAACATCGTGAACGATCTGCTCACGCTGGCGAAGCTCGAAGGCAGCGGCAAGCCGCCCTCGGACGACCGCATCGACATGGGCATGCAGATGCGTTCCCTGCGCGGCGACGCCGAAGGCCTGTCGCAAGGTCAGCACGTGATCGAAGTGACGGGGTCCGAGGGGCTCGATCTGCGCGGTGCGGAAGGCGAGTTGCATAGCGCGTTCAGCAACCTCGTGAGTAATGCCGTGCGTTACACGCCGCAGGGCGGCAAGATCCGCATCGAATGGGGTCCGACGGACGACGGCGGCGCTCGCTTCGCGGTGATCGACTCCGGGCTGGGCATTCCGGCCGAGCACATTCCTCGCCTGACCGAGCGTTTCTATCGCATCGACCGCAGCCGTTCGCGCGATACGGGCGGCACCGGACTCGGGCTGGCGATCGTCAAGCACGTGCTCACACGCCATCAGGCCGATCTGCGCGTGACGAGCGAGGAAGGGCATGGCAGCACGTTCGCCATCCATTTCCCGCCGACGCGTGTGGTGCATCGCGCACCGGTCGATACGCCGTCGGATGCGTCGGTGAATGGTTGACCTGTGACTTGTCGCTGAAATGAAGAAGGGGCTTTTTCGGCCCCTTTTTCAATGGTGAGTGCAAAGCCCGTCGACTTAGTTACCCGTTTGCACGTGCTGTGCGATCTCCTGCATGAGCACCATCTGACTGTTGTACGGCGTCTTGCCCGCACGGCGGCGCAGGTAGCTGCCGTCTGGACGCATCAGCCACGACAGCACGTTGTCGCGCAGATGCACCATCAGCCCCTCGCGAATCACGCGGGCCTTCAGGCGCTTGTCGCGCACCGGGAACGCCACTTCCACGCGACGGAAGAAGTTGCGCTCCATCCAGTCGGCGCTGGACAGCATCACGTGCTCGTCGCCGTTCGCATAGAAGTAATAGATGCGATGGTGTTCGAGGAAGCGTCCGACAATTGAGCGTACGGTGATGTTTTCGGACAATCCCTTCACACCGGCGCGCAGCGAACACACGCCACGCACGATCAGGTCGATCTTCACGCCCGCACGAGACGCCTTGTACAGCTCGGCGATGATCGTCGGTTCCAGCAACGCGTTCATCTTCGCGATGATGCGTGCCTTCTTGCCTGCAGCGGCCGCTTCCGTCTCGCGGCGGATTGCTTCGAGCAGATGCGTGTGCATGGTGAACGGCGACTGCCAGAGGCCGTTCAGATGCGTCTGACGGCCGATGCCGGTCAGTTGCTGGAAAACGACGTGCACGTCGGCGCACAGCGCTTCGTCGGCCGTCATCAGGCCAAAGTCCGTGTACAAGCGTGCGGTACGTGGGTGATAGTTGCCTGTGCCGAGGTGGACGTAGCGCTTGAGGAACGTCTTCTTGCCCTGGCGCGTGCGACGCACCACGAGCAGCATCTTCGCGTGGCACTTGTGGCCGACCACGCCATAGACGACGTGCGCACCTACCGCTTCGAGCCGTGCGGCCCAGTTGATGTTTGTCTCTTCGTCGAAGCGCGCCAGCAGTTCCACGACGACCGTCACTTCCTTGCCGTTGCGGGCCGCTTCCATGAGGGCGTCCATCAGCGACGACTCGTTGCCGGTGCGATAGATCGTCTGCTTGATCGCCACCACGTCGGGATCGCGTGCGGCTTGCAGCAGCAATTCGAGCACGGGCTGGAAGCTGTCGTACGGATGGTGCAGCAGCAGATCGCCCTGATCGATGAGATCGAACATGGCAGGCGACGCGCTCATGCGCTTGGGCAGTGCAGGCACGAACGGCACGAACTTCAGGTCCGGGCGGTCGACCATCTCGGGCAGCGGCATCAGCCGCACGAGATTGACGGGGCCCTTCACGCGGTAGCAGTCCGAATCGGCGAGCCCGCATTCCGTCTGAAGACGGCGCACGAGGCGGGCAGGGGCGCCGGCATCGACTTCGAGGCGCACGGCGTCGCCGAGGTGGCGGGCCGGGAGTTCGCCCTGAAGCGCCGTGCGAAGGTTGGTGATTTCGTCTTCGTCGACGAACAGGTCGCTGTTACGCGTGACTCGGAACTGGTGGCAGCCCTTGGCGGTGAGGCCCGGAAACAGCTCGCTGGCAAAGCGCAGCATGAGCGAGCTGAGCAGCACGAAGCTGTTGGGCAGCGGAGCGAGCGCGGGCGGCATCGGTACGAGGCGGGGCAAGGCACGCGGGGCCTGGACGATGGCGAGTTCGGCGTCGCGGCCGAAAGCGTCCTTGCCTTCGAGTTCGACGGCGAAGTTCAGACTCTTATTCAGTACACGCGGGAACGGGTGGGCGGGGTCCAGCCCGATGGGCGTGAGCACCGGCACGAGTTCACGCATGAAGTAGTCGCGGGCCCATTCGACCTGCGCGTCGTTCCATTGGCCGGACGGGTGGAACGCGATGCCTTCGGCTTCGAGCAGCGGCAGGATGCTGTCGAACATGGCGTACTGCTTTTCGACGAGCGCTTGTGCCCGGGCGCAGACTTGCGTGTAAACTTGCTGAAAAGTCATGCCGTCCGGCGTGAGCATGCCCGGATTCTCGCGCATCTGCTCCTTCAGTCCGGCGACGCGGATTTCGAAGAATTCATCCAGATTGCTACTCACGATACAGACAAAGCGCAGGCGCTCGAGCAGTGGCGTGGCCGGATCGGCCGCCTGGGCAAGCACGCGTTCGTTAAACGCGAGAATGCCCAGCTCTCGGTTGAGCAGCGGGTAATTCATATTGAACGTGCGAAAGACATGGGATTGGCGTGAATTCTTCATCCGTATTGTTACAGTTATATGACATTCACATTTGTCAACGACGTGTCATATTCGATTTGTAACTTATTCGTCATTTATTTGTCGAGTGGCCGTCATGCTTTTAAAGTTAAGCATCGGACATTACGGCATTCTTCGCTCAGGCGCACCCTCACATGAGTACCCCATCGCCCTTGTTAGCGGCCGTCGATCTCGGCTCGAACAGTTTTCGCCTGATCATCGGTCGCGTGGAGGAGACTTCCGCCGGCACTCAGATCTATCAGGTCGATGCGCTGCGCGAACCGGTGCGACTCGCCGCTGGCCTGAACGCTGAGAAGTATCTCGATCATCCGTCGCAGCAACGCGGCTGGGACGTGCTCAAACGCTTCGGCGAGCGCCTGCGTGGTTTTCATCCTGACCAGGTGCGCGCGGTCGCGACGAACACGTTGCGCGTGGCCAAAAACGCGCAGGACTTTCTGGGCGAAGCGCAGCGGGCGCTTGGGTTCCCAATCGAAGTGATCGCCGGACGCGAAGAAGCGCGTCTGATTTACGCGGGCGCGGCGCATTCAGTGCCGACGTGCCCGGGCAATCGTCTTGTGGTGGATATTGGCGGCGGCTCGACGGAATTCATCATCGGCCAGGATTACGAACCGCTGATCATGGAGAGTCTTTATATCGGTTGTGTGAGCCACAGCCGTCAGTTCTTCCCTAGCGGCAACGTCGACGAGTATGCGATGAAGCAGGCCGAGCTGGCCGCGCGTCGCGAAATCCAGATCATTTCGTCGGCTTTCCGCGAAGCTGGCTGGTCGCAGGCCATCGGCTCTTCGGGTACGGCGCGGGCGCTGGCTGAGTTGCTCGAAGCCAATGGCTTCAACGACGGTGGTGTACATGGCCTCACGCGTGGCGGTCTTGAGCGGTTGAAACGCGCGCTCATCAAAGCGGAGAACGCCAACCGTCTCAAACTGGCGGGCCTCAAGCAGGATCGTATTCCGGTGCTGCCGGGCGGCCTGTCCATCATGCTGTCTGTCTTCAACGAACTCGAAGTCGACCATATGGAGACGACGGACGCCGCGCTGCGTCTGGGCGTGATGTACGACTTGCTGGGCCGTACGCAGCATCAGGACATGCGCGCTGTGACCGTCGAGCAGTTCGTGCGCCGTTACGGCGTGGACCGTGCGCAGGCGGAGCGAGTGGGGCGTCTGGCCGTGTCGCTGTACCGTCAGTTGCCGGTCGATTTCGATGTCGTCGATGACGCCTCCGATGACGCGCAGGACGACGGACGCGAGGAAGGCGAAGCGTTGCTCAATTGGGCGTCGTCGCTGCACGAGATGGGCCTGTCGATCTCGCACAGCGCCTATCACAAGCATTCGGCTTACATAGGCAGTAACGCCGACATGCCGGGTTTCTCGCGTCCGGATCAGGCGCGGCTCGCCGAGTTGCTGCTGGGGCATGTCGGCAAGCTGGGCAAGTTGGCGTCGCAAGCCCAGCAGGTCGACTGGCAGTTGCTGTTCTGCCTGCGGCTCGCGGTGCTGTTCTGTCGCCGCCGTACCGATGCGCTGCCGGAGAGTATCGATGTCGAACGCCTCGACGATGGTTTCCAGGTCTCCGTGCCGCGTGCATGGATCGAAGCCAATCCGCTGACCGATTACAGCCTGCAACGCGAGGCCCAGGAGTGGGAGAAGATCGGGATGCGTTACAAGGTGGTGTACGCCTGACGCCTGCGGTGCGCCCAGTTCAGGGCGCGTAGATGGCCACAAAAAAGCCCGGCTTTTGCCGGGCTTTTTGTTGTCCCTCAGGGTATTGAGCGGGGACGAAATACTTGGGGGGAGATCGGTGCCGGTCAGGCTTGTTGGAGTTTGCTGACGAGTTCCGGTCCGAGGAAGTGACGCGCGTAACGCGGGTTCATGTCGGACAGGCGGAACAGCGTGAGAAAGTCTGCGGTGTTGAAGTCAGGATCCCAGGCCGGTGCGCCGCAGATGCGGGCGCCAAGGCGCAGGTAGCCTTTGACGAGGGCGGGCGGCTCGACGTCGAGGGTCGATTGCAGCTCGTCCACCGGCAGCGCGATACGGGGTACGGCGTGGTACTCGGCCGGGGCCATCGAGGTGTCTTGCAGCTTGCGATAGAGGCTGGCGGCATAGTGACCACCGTCGGCCATCGGCACGCTGGCGCAGCCGAGCATGGTCTCGAGGCCGTTGCGCAGCATGTACTCGGCCAGACCGCTCCACAGGGCCATGATGACGGCGCCGTTGCGGTAGTCCGTGTGCACGCACGAGCGACCGGTTTCGAGCATCTTCGGGCGCAGATGATCCAGCCGCGAGAGATCGAACTCTCCTTCGGAGTACAGACGGCCGAGGCGTTTGGCTTGCGAGGGGGGCAATACGCGATAGGTGCCGACGACCTTGAGCGAATCCTGATCGCGCACGATCAGGTGGTCGCAATATTGGTCGTATTCGTCGACGTCGAGGCCTGCGGGACCCTTGACCGACGCGCCCATTTCTTCCGCGAAGACCTGATATCTCAGGTGCTGCGCTTCACGAAGCTCGCTTTCGTCGCGTGCCCACGCCACAGCCAGATTCGGTTTGACAGGCGTTTCAGGGCGAGGAAGACGCCTCCGCGACGTAGGGGTCAGCGAAGAGAGCGGCATAGTGGGGTTCGGCAGGTCGCGCATAAAAGCCCTTTTTGTGACGGTCGCGTTGCGACGTACTTTAAAAAGCATCAATGTCGATTCCGTGAACGGTAGGCGACAATTCTATGACAAAACGTCCGTTGTCATGAGTCAGATCCCTTATCGGGCGCCTTACATCGTCCGATTCACGGGCATTTCCGGGCATTGAGGGACGAGCGGGGGCGATTTTGTCGCCCGTCGATAAATGTCAGATCAAGCGTCAAATGAGTCAGATGAGATCGGGATTGACCACGGCGCGCACGACGACCTGGCTCTCGTCTTCACGGCGACGGGAGGCGAGCCACCAGATGCCGCCTTTCTTGATTGTCCAGTAGGCTTCCTGGCCGCTCAGCAGGAGTGCGGCGAGCTGGCCGAGGGCGGGTTGATGGCCGACGAGCACGATGGTCTGCGCGGTGCCGGGCCAGTCGATGGCACCGAGCAGCGTGACGGCGTTTGCGCCGGGCGCGAGGTCGCGCACGATGCGCGGGGTAGGTGAGAGTGCCTGAGCGGTCTGGACGGCGCGTACAGCCGGGCTGGTGAGGATGAGGGCGTCGTCGGGCAGGCGAGGGCGGAGCCACTGGGCGGCCTTTTCGGCTTGTTTGCGGCCTCGGTCGGTGAGTTCGCGGGCGAGATCGGCTTGTGCGCTGAGCGCGAGGGAGGCGGGCAGGTTTTCGGCGTCGGCGTGACGCCAGAGAATCAGGTTCATCGACACGGGTTCTGACATGGTGAACCTCCCACTATGGCGGGTTTTCGTGGCGGCCGCGTGACTGTCATCGGCGCGATGATTGCGTAATGATTGTGCAGCTGAAATCGGGAAAATGCTCAGAAGACGCCGGAAACTTGCGCGACGATTTGACGCGGCGCAAGAAAGCCTCTAGAATTCGTCCTCTTTCGTCGGAGCGTAGCGCAGCCTGGTAGCGCATCTGATTTGGGATCAGAGGGTCGTAGGTTCGAATCCTATCGCTCCGACCAGCAGGACAGAAGGAATAAGGGGTTAGCTTCGGCTAACCCCTTTTCTTTTGGTGACACGTCGCGTCATCGCGATGCCATCCCTCAGCGTCGCATCCGGAATCAGGCGCGGCGTACCGGCTTACTCCGCAATCGGATGCAACGGCAGCGGTTCGCTAAACGACGTAGGGGCGACGCGCCGACGACGAAGCGACGCCAGGTGAGCCCCCATCGCGCTGGCGGCCGCCTGGGCGTCGCCAGTTGCAATGGCATCGAGTACTGCCGAGTGCTCGTCCTGTGTATGCGCGAGATCGCCCGGGGCGAGCAAGCGAAGCTTCCAAAGCCGCGCAGATCGCTCGTGCAGCGAACGCATGATTTCCGTCAACGCACTGTTCCCGGCCGCTTCGGCAATGATCGCGTGGAAATCGTGATCGATTTGCATGAATCTGTCGCGGTCGTCCGCACGACTCAATTCGCGCGACGCTTCGATCAGCTCCCGCATCCGGCTCAACTGCGCCTCTGTACGCCGCTGCGCAGCCAATGCCGCAACATTGGCTTCCACTGCCCATCTCGCTTCGAGCAAATCCAGTATCTCGTCCATCGACTCGCGGCGTATCTGAAGCCCCTTGCGCGGAATGATGTCGATCAGTCCTTCAAGCTTCAACCGCTGGATTGCGTGATGCACGGGCGAGCGGCTGAAACCGATCAGCTCGCAAATCATCAGTTCGTTAAAAAACTGGCCGGGACCGAACTCCAGCGAAAGAATGCGTCGCTTGATCTCGACGTACGCCTGCTCGGCGAGCGACGCGCCCTTAGCGATACGTCGAAGTGGCGACGACGTCGGGGCTGCGTTCGGTGTTTCGAGATCGATAGGACTCGGTTTGGGCATTTCTGACGGTATCTCCTTCCTCAACTTCTGCATCTTATGCATCTTCTGCATCCTCACGCGACTTCATGCCACCTGGGCGTGCATCGTGGGGTGCGGGTGTGGGGGACTCATCGCTGAGCATCGTCGGCGGCGCAACGCGAGACAGAACGTGCGCCAGACGGATGTCGGTGCCCGCGCGTCGAATCGGGGCAAGATGGTGAGCACAAACAGCAATCCCCCGCATCAACCACCACGAGCCGTGCGGATGGCCACGATGGGCATCGCATTCTACCCGAGCACCAACGTGCGCCCGACCCGATAACGCCCCGTAGACGGCCGCCGCCATACAGCGACGCATCACCAGCTCGGTGAAAAAACGATGCCACCGCGGCCACTTCAGCGCATCCATCAACAGGCTCCGATCGGAATATTTTTTCACTTGCGAATCTGTAACATATCACACAGTATGTCACAAACTATATTACGCCTCATGAACAAATACAACTTCGCGCGGTGAGGGCTCGGCGGGAAGTTGGCTTGACCGCGTCATCCATGGATTTCTACTTAGGGGTCGGAAATGGCAACGAACAGCAAGCGTCGGCAGGTCGTAAAAAGTCTCGGTGCTGTCGCCGCAGGGTGGGCTACCGGCGGGTGGCAGATGGCCGGGGCGCAAGACCGGAGTCAGGGCGAGCTGACGTTGTCGCTCGATTTCACCGCGCTGGGCCGTCACACACCGTGGTATGTCGCGTTGGGAAAGGGTTACTTCAAGCAGGCCGGACTGAACGTCAAGATCGTGCCGGGGCAGGGCACTGCGCAAGCCATCCAGGCACTTGAGTCCGGTATCGCGCAGTTCGCGTTTTCGGATGTGGTGTCGCTTGCGCTGGCGAGAGGGCGCGGCGCAAGCAGCGCGAAGTTCGTCGCGATGAACTATCAGAGTGCTCCCTACGCGGTCTTCTCGCTCGCGCAAGGGGCGAACGTCACCAAGCCCGAGCAACTCAACGGGCTGGAAATCGCCAGCGGCGCGGGAAGCTTCTCGCCCAAGGTCATTCAGGGCTTCATGAAGCAGCACCGGCTGGATCCGGGCTCCGTCAAGTTCGTCAACGTCGATGGTGCAGCGCGCGTGGGCATGCTGCTCAGCAAGAAGGTGCCCTCCATCGAAAACTTCATCTTTACGCAAGTCGGGTTGGAAAAGGTGCTCCCCGGCGGGCAACTGAGCACATTGCTGCTCGCCGATCACGGGCTCGAACTGTACGCGAACGGTTTGCTGGTCAAGGATGACATGATCAAGTCCCGGCCCGACACTGTACGTGCCTTCGTCAAGGCGGCCATGCAAGGCTGGCGTGACACGATTGCGGATCCGCAAGCAGCCAGCGAGATCATGGCGAACTACGTGCCGGGTATCAATCGCGAAGTCGTCGTCGGCGAGATCAAGCTGCTGAGCGCGCTCGCACAGAGTGCCGATACGCGTCGGTTCGGCATGGGATGGATCGACGCGGGCCGCATGCAGCGAAGCGTCGATTTCATCGCGCAGAACATCGGCATCCCGGGCGCACCGCTTTCTGCGGCGTCGCTGTTCACGACCGACTTCCTGCCCAAGGGGGCAGCATGAACGCGCGGCTCGACATGACCGGCATGGGCGGCATTACGTCAAACGAAGCCGTTTTTGCCTCCATCGAAGACGTCAGCAAGATCTATCCGCCGCGCGGCAAGAACGGCGAGACGGTCGCGCTCGAAGCGGTGAGCTGCGCGTTCGACGCCGGACAACTGGTTTCGCTGCTTGGGCCAAGCGGCTGCGGAAAGACGACGTTACTGCGGATCGTGGCCGGATTGACCAAGTCCACGACGGGCGTGGTCAAGATCCATGGAAAAGCGATCAGCGGCCCACAGCGTGACTTCGGCTTCGTGTTCCAGAGCGCCAATCTCATGCCCTGGCGCAACGTGCTGGCCAACGTGATGTTCCCGATGGAGATCCTTGGGAAAGCCGACAAAGCCGCCAAGACCCGGGCACACGAACTGCTTACGCTGGTCGGCCTGGAGGCCTTCACCAGCGCTCGCCCGCACGAGCTTTCCGGGGGCATGCAGCAACGGGTGGCGTTGTGTCGCGCGTTGATCCATGCGCCGCGGCTGCTATTGATGGATGAGCCGTTCGGCGCGCTGGACGATTTCACACGTATGGAGATGCACGATCTACTGTTGTCTGTTCGCGAACACACGCGGGCTGCCGTCATGTTCGTCACGCACAGCATTTCCGAAGCGGTCTATCTGTCCGACGAAGTCCTCGTATTCAGCAAGCGTCCGGCAAAAATCGCGGAACGCATCGCCATCGACTTCCCTTATCCCAGAACGCAGGCACTCCGGTTCACGCCGAAATTTACGGCCTACGAACATCAGGCCAGCACTGCACTCGGAGTCGTGAAATGAAGACACTGAACCTTCGCGTGATCGGGTATCCCGCGTTCGGCATCGTGCTGCTGCTGGTCATCTGGCAGATGTATGTGGTGATGTTCCATGTCCCTATTGCGGTGCTTCCGACGCCTACTCAGATCGCACAGTCATTTGTCGACGACCGGGCGGCGCTGCTGTCGCAAGGGTGGGTCACGCTCCTGGAATGCGTCTATGGCTTTGCTCTGGCGTTCATCGTCGGCGTTCCTATCGCTTTTGCCATTGCGAATTCGCCGATATTGAACCGGATGTTCTATCCGCTCCTCATCGCGATGCAGTCGGTGCCTAAGGTGGCGCTCGCACCTATCGTGCTGGTCTGGCTGGGCACGGGCATCGAATCGAAGCTGGCACTGGTGTGGCTGGTCGCGTTCTTTCCGATTGTCGTGGATACCGCCACAGGGCTACGAACCACGCCGGTCAATCTCATCGAACTGGCCACGTCGCTGAGAGCGACACGCATGCAGATCTTTCTCAAGATTCAAATGCCTGCCGCGCTTCCACACGTGATCTCCGGTGCAAAAATCGCCGTGACGCTCGCGGTGATCGGCGCGGTGATCGGCGAGTTTGTGGGCAGTACCGAAGGTCTCGGCAACCTGCTGCTGGTCGCCAATTCACAACTGAATACGCCACTCGCTTTTGCCGCACTGATTTCGTTGGCTTTGCTCGGGCTGCTGCTTTATCTGGCGATTGCCGCCATCGAATTCGCGCTTCGTCCGTGGTTGCCGCATACGGCAGAGATGGCGGGAGCGATCTGAGCGCACGTGCTTTTGTGAATGTCGACACATAACGGGAGTCAATTTCATGAGCGGTAACGATAAGCAGACAACGACGGCCGGTGCGCCGATGCCTTCGATGGCCGAGATACTGCTGCACAGCGAAAAGATGCCCTGGCGGGAAAAATCGCTTGCCGGTGTGGCGGAGAAAATGTTCTGGCGCGACGACGAAACCGGTGCGTCGATCGCGCTGATCAAGTTTTCGAAGGGCGCAGGCATTCCTGCCCCGCATTCCCACGCGTCCAATCAGTTCATGTACTGCCTGAGCGGCAAGTACGAATACACGTCCACCGGCGTCACGCTGTTGCCGGGAAGCTTCTATTGCAACCCGAAGGGCAATGTTCACGGCCCGACGATTGCGCATGAGGAGACCGTCGTTGTCGAGATCTACGACGGTCCGCACTATCCGCAGAAGCCCGACTGGTACACGGATGAACGCGATGCTCACTGACAACTCGTCGGTCCGTTTGCCGACCGACACACTACGTGAACTGGTCGTGAGTCTTCTGGTTGCCGAAGGCGTCTCGATGGCGGTGGCGACGTCGGTGGCCGACCCGCTGATTGCCGCCGATCTGGGGGGGAAAGCGTCGCACGGGGTCATGCTGTTGCCCATGTACATCGAGCGGATTCGCGCTGGCTCCGTCAGTAAGGCTGAGTTCGCGCAGGTCGCTCATGACGCCAAGGCCGTCGTCGTACTCGATGCGGAAAACGTGCTCGGCCAGGTGAGCGCGAAGCAGGCCATCACGCTCGCCATCGAAAGAGCCCGACGCTACGGGCTGGCGATGGTCACCGTACGAAACGCATTCCATTTCGGCGAAGCTGGATTCTGGGCGAGAAAAATAGCCGATGCGGGGTGCGTCGGCATTGCGATGGCGAACACCCGCCCGTTGATGCCAGCCCCCGGTGGAGCGGAACGGGTTCTCGGCAACAACCCGTTGGCGATTGCGATGCCGCACGCCGACGACATTCCCGTAGAGCTCGATATGGCCATGAGCGCAAGCGCGATGGGCAAGATCCGGCTCGCGCAGGCGGCGGGGCAGGAGATTCCCGAGGGCTGGGCCGTCGACGCGCACGGCATGCCTACTCGGGACGCAGCAAAGGCCATTGCAGGAATGCTGCTGCCAGCAGCGGGGCCGAAGGGCTTCGGCATGGCTTTCATGATCGATCTGCTATGCGGCGGCCTGTCGGACGGCGGTGTCGCCGACGAGGTGCGGCCGCTCTACGGTGCCAACGCTACGCCGTACAACAGCGCGCAGGCATTTCTCGCAATCGATGCCTCGCAATTCGGTTTGCAGCGGCCGCTCGAACAGCGCGCATCCGAATTGGCCGCCAAGGTCCGCACGTCGACCCCCGCGGCCGGTACGGAACGGCTTTACAGCCCGGGGGAGATCAGTTGGCAAGTCGCTCAGGCAAACGGGCAGACATGCCCGGTCGCCGTCGACGTAGCACGACAGCTTGCCGGGCTGGCGAGCGTCGCGGGTGTTCAAGCGCCAGCGGCATGGGCAGATATCTGAAGCAACT
This sequence comes from Pandoraea commovens, assembly GCF_024704525.1. NCBI lineage: Bacteria > Pseudomonadati > Pseudomonadota > Betaproteobacteria > Burkholderiales > Burkholderiaceae > Pandoraea > Pandoraea commovens. The sequence goes on along the minus strand of NZ_CP102780.1, from coordinate 3,975,961 downwards.
CACCGCCTCATCAGGCTAACGACAGCAGGCTAACGACAGCAGGCTAACGACAGCAGGCTAACAACAGGACTTTCATCATGGCGAAAGAGCAAATCAGCACCGACGCACTGCGCACGCCCAACGGGCACTTTTCGCAGGCGACCACCATCGAGGCGAAGGGCAAGCTCGTGTTCATTTCCGGGATGACCGCTCGACGTCCCGACGGCACGATCGCCGGTGTTGGCGACATCGAAGCGCAGACCCGTCAGGTCTGCGAGAACATCAAGAGTGCTGTCACGGCCGCTGGCGGCACGCTTGCGGATGTTTGTCGCGTCGACGTCTACGTGCGCAACATGGAGCACTTCGAGGCCATCCACAAGGTACGACGCGAGTATTTCCATCCGCCGCTGCCCGCTTCCACGATGGTCGAGGTGACCAAGATGGTCTCGCCCGACTATCTCATCGAGATCAACGCCATCGCCGTCTTGCCGCAGGCCTGACGTCTGACGTCTGAAGTCTGAGACATCGCATCGATAGATCGTGACTACCCACTGAGGAGCATCATGGCTTTCGCAACGCTGCAATACAACGGTGAGAAGCGCATCGCCGTCAGAAAAGATGACGAATGGATCATCCTGCCCGCGTCGATGGGCGATATGGTGGCGCTGATCGGCGGTGGAAAGGAGGCACTGGCGCAGGCCCGACGCTACGCGACGTCGCCCGATGCCCCTCGGGTGGCGGTTAGCGAAGCGCGTCTGCTCGCGCCGATTCAGCGCTTTTATCGCGACGTACTTTGTACCGGTTGGAACTACTGGGACCACTTCGAAGAGGGCAAGGGAAAGCGGGAAGGGCAGGATGTTCCCCCGCCTACCGCCCCCACGTTTTTCACCAAGGGGCCGGATACCGTGATCGGGCCGGTCGATGACATTGCGTACGACGCGTCGCTGTCCGCCAAGTGGGACTATGAAGCCGAGATGGCGGTCATTATCGGCAAGACCGGACGGAGCATTCCGGTGGAGGACGCGATGGAGTATGTGTGGGGCTATTGCCTGGCCAACGACATCTCCCAGCGCGATCTCCAGCGACGTCACGGCGGGCAATGGCTGAAGGGAAAGAGTATCGACGCAACCATGCCGCTGGGGCCGTGGATCGTGCCCGCGGACGAAATCGATCCCGCAAACGTCCAGCTTGAGTGCGTCGTCAACGGCACGGTGCTTCAGTCGGCGAGCACGCGACTCATGGCGTTCTCGATCCCCGAACTGATCGCAGAATTGTCGTTTGGCATGACGTTACGTGCCGGTGACGTGTTGCTCACGGGAACGCCCAGCGGCGTTGGCAATGCGCGCGAGCCGCAAGTATTTCTCCATGAAGGTGACGAGGTGATCGTACGTGGAAGCGGCCTCGGAGAACTCAGAAATCGGATGGCGCGCGTTGATCTGCACGGCAAATCCGGCATCCGGATCGGTGTCTGATACCGAATTTCCCTATCGAGGTGCCTTATGACAACGTCTGCTGTAGAGGGTTTGAACGGCTTCGGCATGACCGTACCCGATCTGGACGTCGCACAACGCTTTTACGCAACGTTCGGATTGGATGTGCGTCGCTCAGATGATGGCCGGGCGCTGCTGTGTAACTCACCGGGTCGATCCAGCAACGAAATCGTGCTGATGCAAGGCGAGAAGAAGCGACTGCATCACCTGTCCTTTCGTATCGCGCCGACGTCGGTGGCGGACATGACTCAGTGCATCGAGGCCGCCGGAATCAAGGTCTATCCCTGCGCCCCGGACGGATGGCAGCGCGAGGGGCTCTGGTTCGAGGATCCGTGGGGCACATGGATTCATCTGAATCCTGAGACCGCCGATGCATTGCCGCGCGTCGAGGTCCCGACCTTCAATTTCGGTGGTGCTGCCGATCGTGTCGACATCAATTTGTGGCAAACCCTTGAGAAAGACAGACCGCCATTACGAATCGGGCACCTGCTTATCTTTACATCGGAATGGGCGCGTGCCGAGCGGTTCTACTCGGACGTACTGGGCTTGCGAACGACGGACCGCGCCGCTGGCAAGGTTGCGTTCATGGCGGCGGGTCAGGGCGTCATCGATCATCATTGTTTCGGGTTGATCAATAGCTCCCACCGGGGCTTCCAGCACGCGAGCTTCCAGGTGCCGAGCTTCGACGACATCGGCTACGGGGCGTGGCGAATGCGCGAAGCAGGATACGGTGACGGCTTCGGTCCCGGGCGGCACGCGATCGCTTCCAATCTGTTTCACTACGTGCGCGATCCGTGGGGGAGCTGGGTGGAGTTCTACGCGGACATGGACAAGATCACCGACCGGTGGCTTTGCCGTGACTGGAGCGATTTGCCTTACACATGGGGGCCGCGCTGGTCGCCGGAGTTTTGGGGCAAGGAAATGAACGCAAATCTCGAACCCAGTTGATGGGTAGACGCAGTGAGTTCGGAGTCGACATGGAAACCACACGCATTGCGCTGGATGTTCACGCGCATCTGGCCCCGATCGACGAGGCCCGGCTGTCCACGATGGCGAATGTTCAATGGGACAGCGCAGCACGACGGCTCACGCTCGACGGTCACACGATCGGGCTGAGTGCCTTGTTTTCGCCCGAAGCGCTGATCGAGTGGATGGATCAACAAGGCGTCGCGCAAGCATGGGTGTCGATACCGCCACCGATGTATCGACAATCGCTGGATCGGGCTGCGTCGTCGGTGTGGTGCGCGTATGTCAACGATGGGTTGCGAAGGGTTTGTGAGCGCTTCCCATCGCGTCTGTCTGCGCTGCTGCATCTGCCGCTCGAACACCCCGAGCTCGCGGCTCGGCTGGTGCTGGAAAACAAAGAAACGTTTCGCTACGCGGCGGCTGCAGGGGGATACGATGGCACGCTCTCAGACGCCGCATACGAGCCCCTCTGGGCGGCGTTGAATGCGCAATCCGCTTTTCTATTCCTTCACCCGGGGCAGTGCTGCGACACTCGCCTGAGCAAGTTCTACCTGGAGAATCTGATGGGTAATCCGGTAGAGACGACTGTCGCGGCGTCGCACCTTGCTTTCGGGGGCGTGGCGGTCCGGCATCCGGAAATTCGCTTTTGTCTTGCGCATGGCGGTGGCGCCACCGCCGTGCTTGCCGGTCGATACGAGCGCGGCTATCGAACCTCCCGACCGGGCGTCGATGTGACGCTTCCTTCTCCGCGTGGCATCTTCTCCCGCTTCTACGTCGATTGCATTACGCACGATGACGTCGCGTTGGCGCTGAGTGAGTCCGTCTTCGGTTCGGAAAATGTCGTGTTCGGCTCCGACTGGCCGTTCCCGATGGGATTGCTCAAGCCGCACGACGACTTGTCCGGACTCGACGAGTCGCGTCGACATGCCATCCTGACGCGCAACGCGTCGGCCTTGCTCAAGGCGTAACGCGCCATCTAACGACCGGGTGAAGTACCCGGTCACTCCCTCAAGCGCCTGCCACTCGGCAGGCTACTCCGCACAAACCCTGATCCCCCAGTCCCTTGACAGTCGTAATTTGTCGGCAGATGGTATACAGAATACTGAAATACGTACCCCATCATGACAAACTTCACGATTGACGCTTTCGATCATCCCCCGGGAGCGACGCTGGCTGAACCCGTAGCAAGGCCAGTCAGTATAGGTTTCCCCTCGCACCACGCCTCAGTAGGGGCCGTACAAGCGGCGCTCCTTCGCGGCGAAGTGACTTCCGTCGAACTTGTGCAAGCCTGCGAAAGCGTCTGGCGTGAAGCCAACCCCCGGCTCAATGCGGTTGTAGTGAGCGATTTCGAGCGAGCGTACCTGACCGCTCGGGAGTGCGATGCGCAGCGACGGGAAGGACTTGCGCGAGGGCCGTTGCACGGGGTGCCGTTCACCATCAAAGAATCGTTCGATGTGCTCGGCTGGCCCACGACCGTGGGGGATCCCGCGTTCGCAGACAACATGGCCACGCGACATGCCACCGTCGTACAGCGTCTGCTCGATGCGGGTGCCATCCTGCTTGGCAAGACCAATGTGCCGCTTTGGTTGCGCGACTGGCAGAGCTACAACGCGGTGTACGGCACCACGCGCAATCCGCACGATCTGTCGCGCACTCCCGGAGGCTCGTCGGGCGGGAGCGCGGCCGCCGTCTGTTCGGGGATGGCGTTCTTCGACGTCGGTTCCGACATCGGCTCCTCAATCCGCAATCCCGCGCACTACTGCGGGATCTTTTCGCATAAGAGCACGCATGGCCTCATACCGCTCGACGGTCACGGGTTGCCCGGCGGTGTGACCTTTCCCGACATCAATGTGGCCGGGCCACTCGCGCGCAGCGCATCCGACCTACGTCATGTGCTGAGCGCGCTTGCTGGCCCGTCGGTCGATGCAGCCTGCGCGGTACGCATCGAGCTTCCGCCTTGTGACGTCGACGACTTGCGTCAGGTTCGTTTCGGCATTCTCCCAAATCATGCCGTTGCCGAGGTCGATGCCACCGTCGAGCAATGCCTCGTGGATCTGGGCAAGACGCTTGAGCGTGAAGGCGCTCAGGTCGTCTGGAACGCGCGTCCGGCACTCGATGCGGCCGAACTCTTGCGGGTGTACACGCTACTCCTGCGTGCAGCGACTTGCGGTTATTTGTCCGACGAGGCTTACGCATCCGCACAGACGGCGGCGCGCGAAGTCGCGCACGACGATATGCGCTACGCCTCGCTCCAACACACCGGCGCGGTGCTGAGCCATCGCGACTGGCTGCGTCTGCAACCGCTGCGTGAGGGGTATGCCGCCGCGTGGCGCGCGTTGTTCGAGCAGGTGGACGTTCTGCTCTGTCCGGTGGCCGCGACGCCAGCATTTCCCTTGAACGAAGCCGGTGCGCCGTGGCAACGCACCCTCGACGTGAACGGTCGCGCGCAGCCGCTCACCACTCAGCTTTTCTGGGCAGGCCATTCAGGCCTGTGCGGTTTGCCCTCGACGGTTGCGCCGGCCGGGCGCACCGCGCAGGGCCTGCCTGTCGGCGTACAAATCGTGGCACCGCTGTACCACGACTTGCGCGCCATCCGAGTCGCCGAACTGCTTGAAGCGGCCGGCTACGCTTTTGTTCCACCCGCCTGAGGCACCACCCTTTTCATTACCGACGATCCCACAGAACCAAGACAACTCAAGGAGGACACCACCATGTCCTGGCTCAGCTCACTATCGAGAAACGAGAAGCGTGCCTTTGCAGGTACGTTCATCGGCCATACGGTCGACGTCTACGACTTCATGATTTATTCCTTCCTCATTCCGGTGTTGCTCACCACCTGGAATATGAGCAAGGCGACGGCAGGCAGCATCGTCACTTACACACTGATCGCCTCGCTCGTCGGCGCGATCGGCGCGGGCCTGCTTGCAGATCGCTACGGCCGGGTGAAGATTCTACGATGGACTATCGCGCTCTTTGCGCTGGCATGCTTCGCGTGCGGGCTGGCCAACTCGCCTACGCAACTGGCCGTGCTGCGCATCATTCAGGGGTTGGGCTTCGGCGGTGAGTCGTCGCTGTGCATGGTGCTGGTCATGGAGACGATCCGTAATCCGGCGCATCGCGGTAAGTTCTCGGGATTCACGGCCAGCAGCTATTCGTTTGGCTGGGCGCTGGCGGCGCTGGCTTACAGCGCGATTTTCAACTGGCTGCCGCCGGAATGGGCGTGGCGCGTGTGCTTGTTCATCGGCGTGGCACCCGCATTGCTGGTGTTCTGGCTGCGACGCAATCTCGAAGAGCCGGAAGCTTTCACGCGCACGCTGGCCGAGCGCAGTCAGACGAGCCCTTTGACGACGATTCGCGGCGTGTTCAAGGGCCGACTCGCAGCCCGTACGCTGTGGTGCAGTCTGCTCTCCGGCGGCATGCTCGGCTCGTATTACGCCATCGCAACGTGGATGCCCACGTGGCTCAAGACCGAGCGTGGCCTCTCGGTCACAGGCACCGGATTGTGGCTGGCCATCACCATTACCGGATCCATCGTGGGCTATGTCGTGGGCGCATGGTGCACCGACAAGCTGGGCAGACGACCGACGTACATTCTGTTCGCGATCGGGGCCTTCGCGATGAGCATTGCGTACATGCTGATCCCCGCGCCTATGCCGGTCATGATGGTGCTGGGTTTCCTGATGGGCGTGCTGATGCAGGGGACGTTTGCCGGGGTCGCTGCCACCATCTCCGAGACGTATCCGCATGAGATTCGGGCGACGGGCTACGGCGTGGCCTATAACGCCGGGCGTGTGATCGGCTCCGTGTTTCCGTTCATGGCGGGCTGGCTTGCCAGCGGTCACACCACGCTGACGCTCGCGATCCCTGTCGTGGCGGCTGTCGGTTACGGACTTGTCGTCATCGCGGCGATCATGCTGCCCGAGACCAACGGCATTGCGCTCGACGCCATCGAACCCGTCGGCAATGGCAACGCATCTGCAGTACCCGCTGCACACATCGGCACCCATGCCGCGCCGCAGGCCGCCGCTGCTGGCCGTTCGGCCGACTGACCTTCCCGAAAAGACTACTGACTCACTCGTTTCGTCGTATTGGCATTTTTTGCAAAACAGTATACCGTATACAAAAATCATCCGATCCAGCGCTTAGGGATCGTTCACCTGGCAATCAAAGGAGTTGGACATGGCAGAGCTGATGGACCGCGAAACCTTCCGCGCGGCACTCGAAGAGGCAATCAAGGGCAAGAGCGCGAACAAGGCGCCGTTTAGCGTGGCGTGGGCGAGCGGCAAGCTCTCTCGCGCGCATCTCGCCCGCTGGGCCGAGAACCATTACCACTACGTCGGGCCGTTTGCCGACTATCTCGGCTACCTGTATGCGCGTACGCCGGATCACATGACCGAAGCGAAGGACTTCCTGCTTGCGAACATGTACGAGGAAGAGATCGGTGGCGATCGTCACACCGATCTGCTGATCCGCTTCGCCGAGGCCTGCGGCACGACGCGTGAGCGCGTGGTCGATCCGGACAATATGTCGCCCACGACGCGCGGACTGCAAAGCTGGTGCTACGCCGTGGCCATGCGCGAAGACCCGGTGGTCGCGGTGGCCGGGCTGGTGGTGGGGCTTGAGTCGCAAGTCCCGTCGATCTATCGCAAGCAGACGCCTACGCTGCGCGACACCTATAAGTTCACCGACGAAGAAGTCGAGTTCTTCGATCTGCACATCGTGTCCGACGAGATCCACGGCGAGCGCGGTTACCAGATCGTGCTGGAGAACGCGAACACGCCGGAGCTTCAGGCGCGCTGCCTGAAGATTTGCGAGATCGGTGCGCAAATGCGCCTGCTGTATACCACGGCGCTTTACTACGACTACGTGGAGAAGGAATTGCCGCTGCCTGAGCTTGGGCTGGCGGCCTGACTGACGTAGCGCCGCGTTCCTGTGCCGCGCATGGCAGGCAGGGGAGCGCGGCCCCTCGGCTTCTTTGCAGGACTGTTGCAGTGATGACAACTGTGCCCACGTTCTTCAACTACATCGACGGCGAATGGTGCGCGAGCCAGACCGGACGCACCTTCGAGAATCGTAACCCAGCCGACACACGCGATGTCGTCGGCGTCTTTCAGGCATCCGGCGAAGCGGACGCGACAGCGGCGGTTCAGGCAGCCGCCTCGGCATTCGGTGCATGGAAGCGTGCCGCACCCGGCGTGCGCGCCAAAGTCTTGCTGAGCGCTGCTGCCTATCTGGAGCGTCACGCAGAGCGATTCGGCGATGAGCTTGCCCGCGAGGAGGGCAAGCAGAAATCGCTCGCCAAGGACGAGTTTCTGCGCGCGTCCCAGACCTTGCGTTACTACGCCATCGAAGCCCAATCGTTCGGTGGCGAGACCTTCCCGAACGACGACGCAGACATGGCGGTGTATACCGTTCGCGAACCGCTCGGCGTCGTGACCGTCATTTCCCCGTGGAATTTCCCCGTCTCGATTCCGGCGCGCAAGATTGCGCCCGCCTTGATCTGCGGAAACACGGTTGTATTCAAGCCCGCCACCGATGCGCCCTTGAGTGGCCTGCGGCTGGTCGAGGCGTTCGTCGAAGCGGGCATCCCGCGCGGCGTGCTGAATTTCGTTACTGGCAGCGCCAGCGCCGTCGGACCGGTGCTTGTCGGTGCCAGGGAGATTCGTGCGATTTCCTTCACGGGCTCGACGTCGGCGGGTGAGCAGATTCACCGCGCGGCATCGATGTCGACGCGCACGCAAATGGAACTCGGCGGCAAGAACGCGCTGATCGTGCTGGATGCCCGCGACATTGACCGCGCTGTCGATCTCACGGTAAAGGGCGGATTCTCGCTAACGGGGCAGGCATGCACAGGCACAAGTCGTGTGCTGGTGGCCCGCGAGATTCGTGCGGCGTTCGTCGAAAAACTGGTAGCGCGAACGGTGGCACTCAAGATCGGTCCGGGGCTCGAGGCGGGCAACGATATCGGGCCGCTCGCCACCGAGGGGCAGCTTCGGACGGTACTTGAGTACGTCGAAATTGGCCGTGGCGAAGCCAAACTGGTTTGCGGTGGCACACAGCTCGTGGACGGTGCCTATGCGCACGGCTACTTCGTGACACCCGCGATCTTCACCGATGTGCCTCGCGACGCGCGCATCGCTCGTGAAGAAATCTTCGGACCAGTGATCGCCGTCATCGATGTCGATGGCTATGAGGATGCCATTGCGGTGGCCAACGACAGCGGCTACGGGCTGGCCGCTTCGCTCGTCACGCAGGACGCGCGCCTCATGCATCGCTTCGTCGACGACATCGAAGTCGGCACCGTCAAGATCAATCGCACGACGACCGGCAATCTGATCAACGCTCCGTTCGGCGGCCTCAAGCGGTCGAGCACGGCGACGTTCCGCGAATCGGGGCGCGACGGACTCGACTTCTATTTGCAGGTCAAGACGATCTATCGCGGCGTCTGACGCCGACCGCATACGTCCGATCAACACAGGATTCTCACTTCGACATGAAACCTTTCTTCAAACTTGAACTGGCCGAAGCGCGTCACATGATTGCCGCAGCCATCGCGCGCTCGCACGAAATCGGCGTACTCGAATCGATTTGCGTCGTAGACGAAGGCGGCTTTCCACTCGCGCTCGAACGGATGGACGGCGGCCGTATCACTGGCCCGCAGATTGCTTGGAACAAGGCGTTCACCGCTGCCGGACACAAGCGCTCGACGCATTTGTTCACCACGCCGCCGAACGGTCCTGCACTGCCGGGCAACGAGGCATTCGGCATTCAGTGGAGTTTCGAAGGCCGGTTTGCTGCGTTCGTCGGTGGCTTCCCCATCGTGGTCGATGGTCAGGTCGTGGGCGGCATCGGCTTGTCCGGGGGGAACGGCGAGCAGGACACGCAGGCGGGGCTGGCGGGCCTCGCCGCGCTGCAATCGTTGCTGGGTGCCAGCGCTCGCGAAGTGCTGGTGCAGGCTGACATCAAACTCTGACGGCGAGGAAAATCGTGGCCCATCGAATCACCTGGATCGAAGCGCAGTGCAGCTTCGATGCATCGCCCGACGAGACCGTGCTGTCGGCGGCGCACCGGGCGGGCGTCGTGCTGCCGTCGGAATGTGAGTTCGGCGGCTGCGGGACATGTCGTGTGACGTTGCGCGAAGGACACGTGCAATACGAAGAGATGCCCCTCGCGTTGTCGCAGGAGGAGGCCGATGCGGGCTTCGCGTTGCTCTGTCAGGCACGTGCCTGTTCCGATCTCGTGGTGAGTACCGAACGAGTGCTGGATGCTCCGGCGGCACAGCGCCGTCAGGCGAAGGTGCTGCGCGTCGAACCCCTGAGCGGTGACGTCACGCGTCTCGTGCTGACGTTTGACGATGGGCAGCCCTTCGCGTTTCGTCCGGGGCAATACCTGAACGTACTGCTGGGTGACCTCGGCGTACGCAGTTTCTCGATGGCGTCGCGAGCGACGTTGGCGGACGATCCCGCGCTGGCGGAGTTCCACATCCGGCGTATCGACGGTGGCCATTTCACGCATCGGCGACTCGGCACGCTGCGCGCCGGCGAGACGCTGGACATCGAAGCGCCGCTCGGTGCTTTTGGCTATCACGCGGACGATTATCGTCCGATCGTGATGGTCGCGACCGGCACGGGCATCGCGCCGCTTCGCAGCATGCTGTCCGAAATGCTGGCCGAGGGCGATACGCCACCCATCACGTTGTATTGGGGCGCACGCACTGCCGACGCCCTGTATCTGCACGAAGAACTCGAAGCGCTCGCTGCGACGCACGAGGACTTCCGTTATGTGCCGGTGCTCTCGCGTGCGGACGCAGGCTGGCAGGGCGTGCGGGGCTACGTGCAAGACGCGGTGCTTTCCGATCAGCCCGATCTGTCGGGGCACGCCATCTATCTGTGTGGTTCGCCGGTGATGATCGCCGACGCGACCCGATCGTTCGTCGCGAACGGGGCGAGCGTACGGTACTTGTACGCCGACAGCTTCACCTTTCACCACGCGCCGCCGGTCGATGCGGCCGCGTGAAACATCGGATCTGACAGGGGGCTTCATGCCAATCGTCGTATTTCACAAGAACGGGCAGACCTTTCAGGAAGAGGTGAAGCCGAACGCCAATCTCGTGGTGCGCGCGGGGATCAAGCAGTTCCCGTATCCGCATCTGCGCTACGAATGCGGGATGGGCAAGTGTGCACGGTGTGCCTGCCGGGTGCTGGCGGGCGGCGAGCATTTGCCCGCCCCTAACTGGAAAGAGAAGAAGCAACTGGGCGAGCGGTTGTCCGAGGGCTACAGGCTCGTGTGCCAGTTGTGGATCGAGCACGATATCGAACTGGAGCAAGGGGCCGAGGTCGCCGTTACCGCTCCGGAAGTCTGCGCGAAGTAGAAGCAATAGGCGCAGAAGCAGCGCCATCGCGACAAGGAGTTCGCATGTTCATTGTATTGACGAGTCGCCCGGGCCAATACCGCAGCGAGCCGACACCCGGCATCACCGCGCTGGAAACGCACGACTATTTTTACGGAAAACGCCATGTCGCGGCCTTCGTGGTCGCCAGACTCGACACGCCGACGCGCGTGCGCATCGTCGACGAGGCGGGTGGTGACGCCAACCTCGTGCCGACAAAATTCTTCGAGCAGTTCGAGAGCGTTCCCGACGCGCTCGCGTCACTACAGTCTTTAGTCGGTGGCGATCCTGCGGCCGCGCGGCTGGCCCGGCGCGACGACACCGTGCGCGCCGCGACGACGGTTCAGATCACCTTCTTGACGAATGGCGGCAAGACCGTCGAGGCCCCGCCGAACAGCAATCTGTTGAGGGTTTCGCTGCGGGAGAAGGGCGGTATACCGTTCAAGTGTGGTGGTGGGCTGTGCGGCACCTGTCGATGCAAGGTCGAAGCGGGCATCGCGCATACCGACGCAGTCAAGGCCAAAGAGCGCCGTCATCTGACGGACGAAGCGATCGCAGAAGGCTACCGGATGGCCTGCCAGACGTTCGTCAACGGCGATGTGAGCGTGTCATGGTGAATGCGGACAACGTCGCCATGGAGCCGTTCGGCGCATTGCCGCAGGCGCAGCGCCAGCAGCTGCGGGAGATCGGCCCGCGCTGGAATGACGATATCGTCGGCAATCGCAAGATCGTGATCGATTGCTACACGCCGGTCGTCGCGGCCGCACCGAAGAGCCCGCATGTGACGCGCGATCTGCCGTATGGCACGCACGCGCGTCAGGTACTCGATGTGTTTAGCCCTGTGCGCAAATCGAGCGATTCGCCCGACGCCCTTCACGATGCCGTGATTTTCGTTCACGGCGGGGCGTTTGTACGCGGCAGCAAGAGCGTGAACGGCGAGATTTACGACAACGTTTGCCACTGGTTCGCGAGGCAGGGCGTTGTGGCCGTCAACGTGGAATATCGATTGGCCGACGTTGCGCCGTGGCCTGGCGGGACGGACGATGTCGCCGATGCCGTCCTGTGGGTGCACGAACACGCCCGGGAGTGGGGCATCGATCCGCAGAGGATTATCCTGGTCGGGCATTCCGCCGGGGGCACCCATGCGGCAAGCAGCCTGTTCGATCCTGCGCACGCACGAGGTGACGACATGCGCGGGATCGTCGCGGGACTGGTGCTTATTAGCGCGAGACTCTTTGCAGATACCGATCCCCGAAATCCGAACGCCAGACCGGTGCAGACGTATTTCGGTCCCGATGAAACGACGTATACCGAGCGCTCACCGCTCACGCATGCCACCCGAAGTGTCGTGCCGACCATGATTGCGGTCGCCGAGTACGAGAATCGGTTTCTCGACGATTACGGCGCTGAGTTCTTCCTGCGTTTGCTGCGGCATCGGGGGGCGCCGCCGCGCTTCGTGCAGGCACGCGGGCACAACCACACGTCCATCGTGGCGCATTTCAATTCCGGCGAGGACTGGCTCGGGCGGGAAATGCTTGCATTCATGGCTTCGATTCCGGACCGAGGCTGAGAGATGCCGCCCCCAAATTCATATTGTGTACAGTCTACGAAATGCCGCGCGCTGCTAGAATTGCGCCATTGGCGGTTAGGGGAGACTGGAAATATGGTGCGGGGAGCCAAGGCGGCAAATGGGCGCGTGCCGATCATGCATCAGCAATTGTCTGATCTGGTGTTCGATCGTCTGCGTGAGTCGATCACCAAGGGCGAATACAAGCCTGGCGACCGGCTCGTCGAAGGACGGATCGCCGAGGAGCTGGATGTCTCACGCGTCCCGGTGCGGGAGGCCCTGCGGGCGCTGGCCGTCGAAGGGCTGGTCGAGGTGCGCCCAAGGCATGGAGCGGTGGTGGCTTCGATCGATCCGGCATCGACACGAGAACTCGTGCAGATTCGCGCCACGCTTGAAGGCCTCAACGCCCGGCTGGCCGCAGAGCGCCGTTCGCCGGAGCTTGTCCAGCGAATCGAGGCCGTCCTGCAGGAAGGCAATGCAAAGGTCGCCGCGGGTGAAACCTCCGGGCTGCTGGAGCTGAACGCGCGCTTTCACGATCTTTTGTACGCGGCTGGTGCTAACGCAATGCTGGCCGATCTGATGCGCTCGCTACGTGATCGGACGCGTATTGTCTTCGTCAAAACCGATGACGAGGAAGTTCGCGTTACGTGGGAAGAGCACGCCGCGATATTGCGCGCCGTGCAAACGGGCGACGCCGCCTTCGCGGCGTTGCTTGCCGAGCGCCACGTCACGCGCGCGGCACAATACTATCTCGACAATCTTCCGAAATGAGTGCAGTCGCGCCGCGTTACGACACGCGGCGCGCCATTGCCTATTGCCGCTACTTCGCGCTGGCCTGCGCAGGCGCTTTCTCCAACGCCGTGGCGAGCGTGTCGACGTTGTGACGAAGCATGTCGAGATACGTCGATGCCGGGCCGCCCGGGGCTGAAAGCGCTTCTGCATACAGCTCGCCGCCGGGCTTCACGTTGGTCGCCTTGGCGACCAGTTCCACGAGGCGCGGATTGTTCGAATTCTCGACGAAGTAGGCCGACACGCGCTCCTTGCGGATCTGATCGATCAGCGCGGCGATGTGCTTGGCAGACGGTTCGTCGGCCGTTGAGATACTCATCGGCGAGAGAAATGTAATGCCATACGCGTCGCCGAGATAGCCAAACGCCGCGTGCGATGAGATCACCACGCGTTGCGCCTCAGGAATCTTGCCCAACCGTTGGCGAGCGTCGGCATCGATGGCCTTTAGCGCAGCGATGTAACGCGCCGCATTGGCTTCGTACTCGGCGCGGCCTGCCGGATCTCTCGCTTCGAGGGCGTCCTTGATGTGGCCCACGTAGATGACCGCATTCATTGGATTGTTCCAAGTGTGCGGATCGTCGCCCGCCACGCCTTTGCGAACACGGGTTCGCAACTTCACTCCCTCCGAAACCGTCACGACCGGACCGGTGTAACCGGACGCTGCGATCAGGCGAGGTAAATACCCCTCAAAGCCAGCGACGCCGTGCACAAACACGACATCTGCCTTACGCACTTCTGCGACATCCGCAGGGCTGGGCTCGAAGTGATGGGCATCGCGATTGCGTGGAATCAGCGAGGTGACGTCGATGCGATCGCCGCCCACGCTTTGCACGATGTCGGCGAGTACTGAGAACGAAGCCACGACGCTTAACTTCCCCTGCGCCGCGTACGACGAAACGGGTGCGGTGAGTCCGACGAGAACCGCCATCCCTACCACCAGCCGCCATGCGGCAACCCTACCAAAACGCATTTCAACTTCCTCCGGGAAAGACACCGCGACATTCGTCCGTCGTGACGGGGCGGCGCAATATCGATATGATCTTAAATGCAACTGAGTTGCATATTGTTCCACAAAGGATCTGTCGAATGCAAACCACAAGTTCTCGCAGGCATGCCGATCTGCTGATTACCGGCGCAACCGTCATGACGCCCAACGGCGCGGAGCGTGTCGACGTTGCATGTCGCGACGGCCGCGTTGTCGCAATTGGAGAACTCGCGGGCACGTGGAGCGGGCAAACCGTTCTGGATGCGCGGGGGTTGTATGTGCTCCCAGGTGTCATCGACACTCAGGTGCATTTTCGAGAGCCTGGTCTGGAGCACAAGGAGAACCTCGAGGCGGGCACCCGTGGGGCGGTGCTCGGCGGCGTCACGGCCGTGTTCGAGATGCCGAACACTCATCCGCTCACGCTGGACGCTACGCAATTGCAAGCCAAACTCGACGCTGCATCCCGCCGCGCGTGGTGCGACTACGCCTTTTACATCGGCGGTTCTGCATCGAACGCTGAGCAACTCAGTACGCTGGAAAATCTGCCCGGATGCGCTGGCGTCAAGGTGTTCATGGGAAGCTCGTTCGGCGACCTCCTCGTGGATGACGAACGCGCATTGCGCAGGATCGTTCGTCATGGTCGCCGCCGGATGGCCATTCACGCCGAGGACGACCGCCGTCTGCGCGAACGAAAATCGATTGTCGAACAGAGTGGCGACGTGTCGGACCACCACGTCTGGAGGGATGTCGAGAGTGCGCTGATGGCCACGCGACGCATCGTGAATATCGCGGCGGAAACCGGGCGGCGAATTCATGTGCTGCACGTCTCCACGGCGGAAGAGATCGCATATCTCGCCCAGCATAAACACCGCGTCTCGGTAGAGGTCACGCCGCATCACCTGACGATGCATGCCCCTGAGTGCTATGAGGCGCTGGGCAGTCTGGCGCAAATGAATCCCCCCGTGCGCGAGCGACGACACCAGAGGGCATTGTGGGAGGGCATCCGCGAAGGTGTTGTGGACGTGATCGGCAGCGATCACGCCCCGCACACGTTGGAGGAGAAAGCGAAGCCGTATCCGCAATCTCCGAGTGGCATGACCGGGGTGCAGACCCTGTTGCCGGTGATGCTCGATCACGTCAACGCGGGACGACTGAGTTTGCAGCGGCTGGTCGACCTCACCAGCGCGGGACCTGCACGCATTTTCGGCATTGAAGGGAAGGGTCGGATCGCGCTCGGCTATGACGCAGATTTCAGCATCGTCGATCTGAACGAGCGTCGCGTCATTCGCAACGCGCGGATCGCCAGCGTTTGCGGCTGGACGCCCTACGACGGCACGTCGGTCACCGGCTGGCCCATTCATACCGTCATCAGAGGGAAGTGCGTTATGCGCGACGAGACGCTGGTCGGCCGTCCGGAGGGCGCGCCGATACGGTTTCTCGATTGAGGCGCGCGATTCGGGCAGCGATATCGCCGTCCCGTGATCCCATGCAGGTCAGGGACGTGCGTTTGGGACCTCAGACATGACATTGACAGCCAACTCCGTCATCGCCTGTTCGACGCAGGAAGCAAATTCGACGAAATCCGTTGCCGGATGCAAGGCGCCACCGTGACGGATGACATCATCGGACAGGGTGATGGACGGGGATGTCGTGATGACGCGCATTTTCAGCGCCTGGGCGACCTGTCGCAGTTGGCTGGCGCACGTGGTGCCGCCGTGCCCGCCGTAGGTCACGATGACCGTGGGCTTCTCCCGCCATTCGAAATACAGGTGATCGATAGCGTTTTTCAGGGCTGCGGGATAGCCCCAGTTGTACTGCGGTGTGACGAAAACCACGGCGTCGCAGGAAGAGATCTTCTCGCTCCACGCGCGCGTGTGCGGTTGAACATAGGGGGCGCCCGTGGCAGGTAGTCCCGGCTCGTCGTCAAGCGGAAGGTGCCACGCTTTGAGATCAACGATCTCGTAAGTCAGATCCGTGCACGTCTGGCCGATGTCGGCAATCCACTGCGCGATCGCGGGGCAGTTTCGGCATGCGCGCGTGCTTCCCATGATAAGGAGCACCAATCTTCTTTCTCTCATCGTTCATCCTTTGGATGGTGTGGGCGACATCAGGGGGACGAAGCACAGAGCCAACACCCCGACAGATGCCATGAAGACGAAGGCGTCTGCATAGGCGAGGGTTCTCGCTTGCCTTATCGCGGTCTCAGTGAGTAGCGCTTCGGCTGCGCTGCGCGCTTGTGTCGCCGACATCCCGCGCTGCATCAACAGGGTGGTTGCGGATGTTATCCATTCGTTGACTTGCACGGACGTCGCGTAAAGGAAGTCGAACAACCGGCTCGAATGCAGCTGCTCGCGCCACGCCAATACCACGGTCACGAGGGTCACACCCAGTGACATACCCAATTGTCTGAACGTCATGTATACGGCGACCGCGTCCAGTTGTACATCTTGCGGCAATCGGGCGACTGTCCCGCTGGCGAGCGCGGACAGTACCGGCGAAAGACAGAAGGCGTAGAGGATGAGCGGTAGCGCGAAATATCCATACGGCGTGGTTGTCGTAATGAGATGTGACATCAGCGACATGGATACCGTCAAAAGAATAAAGGCGAATGCGAGTACCTTTCGTGGCCCGAATTTGCCGACCGACCGCGTCACCAGTGGGCGAATAGCCGCAGCCGTTAGTGCATACACACACAAGATTCGTCCCGTGTGGGTCGCGTCAAGTCCGGGCGAATAAACGGTTCGCAGGAACTCCGGCAGTGCATACGTGCTGCCGGACACGATGATGCCCGCAAGCACCCCCAGTACGACGGAGGCGGTGACATCGCGGTGTCGAAGCAGATCAAGACGATGCAGCCGTACGCGGTTGCGATGATGCAGTTGCCATCCGGCGAACAAGACGAATGCCGAGATTGCAGCCCAGGCCAATACGCGCATTTCCGATGAGCCGAACCAGTCCTTCGCCTGCCCCCGGCTCATGACGACTTGCGTGCAAACGAGCGCAACCGCAAGGAGCAGAAGTCCGGGCGCGTCGATGCCACGGGCGCGTGCATCGGTTGGGCGGGCAACCTTGGGATAGTGGCGAATGAGTAGCCAGATGGCCGCGACAGCGACGACGATGTTTGGCACGAAAAGCCATCGCCAGGTGTATCGGTCGGTCACGTATCCGCTGAATAACAATCCCGCGGCCGTCGACAGATAGATCATGATGGAGATGCGCATCATCGACCCGCTGCGTCGAGGCCGGGGCATCAACAGATAGACGCTGCCTCGCCACCACATTGCCAGGCCTGCACCGGCAATCCCTGAGACGGTACGCCACACCAGCATTGTTCCGAAGTCGTTGGCGAACGCGCAGCCCAGCGACGCGATCGCGAACAACCCGATGCTGCCGAGGATGTATCGCAAGTGGCCGATATAGCCAGCGAGCCAGACGGAAACGGCCATCCCCCAGAACAACGACGCGCTGAACGCGATCAGGAGCCAACTGGCTTCATCGTGCGACACACCGAATGCGCCGGCCATGTCGGGCAGCACGAGATTGACGGCATCGAACGTATAGAACTCCATCCATGCCGCCAGTCCGAGTCCGGCGAGCAGCCCGCTCTGCTTTCCGTCGGCGAGCGGCGCAGGTGGGGCGGTCGTCGCTAATGCATCGCTTGCGCCGGTGATGCCGTTTGGGGGAAGAGAAGGAAGCAACATATTTGTGAAATTCGGAAATAGCTAGGCCGACGCGTCATATTGAATCGGTCAGGGTCGTGCCGAAACCCATGGATTTGCACGGTATATTTCCGATAAGTGGAAATATGGGGCCGTCGGTGCTAGCATCCCTCCCGATAAGTACGCGGTGAAATCACCGGTGGGAGACGGCCTTGGACTCGATTTCTGAACTGGCGCTTTTTCAGGCGATTGTCGATAACGGGGGCATTTCGCGCGCTGCGGTTGCCTTGCGTTCCTCTCCGGCTGCGGTGAGTCGGCGTCTGCGGCAACTGGAAACGCGCCTGGGCGTTTGTCTGGCGAATCGCAGCACGCGACGATTCAATCTCACTGACGAAGGGTTGTTGCTGTACGAGCGCGCGGTGGCGATTCTGGAGTCGGTTCGGGACGTGGAGTCCGAGGTGTCTTCGCGAGGCACGGTCGCTCGAGGTGTTTTGCGCGTCAGCGCCCCGTCCGATTTGGGGCGTCGTCGGCTATCGACGTTGCTGGCGCAGTTTGCGCGCCTCCATCCCGGCCTTGAAATCACGCTGTTCCTGTCCGACGCAGGGGTTGAAAACATGCTCGACGGCTGTGACGTCGTGCTGCGCTTTGGCTTGCCGGGCGACGAAGGCATGGTCGCCCGCAAAGTCGCATCGTCGGACATGCTGCTGGTCGCAGCACCGTCTTATCTCGACCGGTACGGCAATCCGGCAACGCCGGAAGCGCTAAGTACTCACAATTGCCTGAGATTGTTCCGTCGCCATCGAGTCCAGGGGACGTGGCGATTCATGCATGACGGAGAGCTGGAGGGGAGATCATCGGATGTCGAGGTCACAGGCACGCTGGCCAGTGCCGATGGTGCGATGCTGCGCGAGTGGGCGCTGGCTGGCGAGGGTATCTCCTGCGAAGCAGCGTGGGATGTCGACGAGGACATCGCGTCTGGGCGACTGGTCCGCTTGCTCCCGTCTCACCCGATGCAGCGCATCGATCTCTATGTCGTATTTGCGCCCGGAAACCCCGTGCCGCCCCGGATTCGGCTACTGGTCGATTTCCTGATCCACGAATTTGGCGACGCGCTTGAGCGACTTAAGGGCGCGTACGCTTGCCCCGCCGGGGCAAAGGCCTAATCTCAGACGACTGCGGTCGTGTTCGAGGCCCCCTCGGGCTTGTCTGGCCCGTGGGAAATCTTCTCTTTCAAGCGCAGGATAGGCGCTTCGAAATAGCGGAACGAGGCGGCGGCCAGGCAAAACGTCAGACCGATGCGTACGGCGTCGTTGACGACCCAACCGAGGTCTGGGATCCATCTGCTGGATAGCGCAGTGCTGATGATCCCGAACCCGAGCGCATGCCAGATGTACAGGCCGTAGCTGATGCGCCCGATGTACGCGAGGGGTCTCCACTCCAGACCGAGGCCGTTCCGGCTGCACCCAACGATGCCCACCACACCTGTAAATACGAGCGCCAGAACGAACATAAATTGACTGTTCGATGCGTTCAGGGTGTTGTTTGGCCAGACATTAATCGCAACCAGCAACGCCAGACCGATGGAGAGAGATCCATAGGACTGCGTAACGAATCGTGCGCGGCTCTCGCGCGCCGCGATGGCCAGTAGGGCACCTAGACAGAGTGTGTCGAGATTCGATGAAAGCGGTGCGAACGCGACATGTTGAGTGTTATGCGCCAGCCAATACCGCGAGACCACGCCGACGCCGATCAGCACAACGCAGAGAAGCTTCAGCCACTGGCGGGACGTAATGAACACCAGCAGCGGCCACAGCATGTAAAACTGTTCTTCGACTGCGAGCGACCAAGTGTGCGACAAATGCATGCCCGGGGACAGTTCGAGATGGCGTGCGCCGAGATAGAAGTTCTGAAGGTAGACGAAGAACCACGACCAGCCCTCAGTTGGCAAGCGCAAGATCCAGCAAGTCACCGCGACGACTGCGAGGTACGCAAAATACAGTGGGAAGATCCGCAGCGATCTGCGGGCATAGAAGACCGAGAAGAACGTGCGTGCATCGGCCCCCTTGTTATCTAGCAGGATGCCCGTGATCAGGAAGCCGGAGAGGACGAAGAAGAATGGGACGCCGATCCAACCATACGCGAACGGTTCCCACCCCAGGTGCACGAACATGACACCAAGCACGGCAAAGGCACGTAAGCCATCGAATCCCTTGATGTGTTTCATTGAGTAGTTGTACTTGCGGAGGCCCGGAATCTAGCGCCGCGGGTCTTGTGCAACGCCCTATGAGTGTCCGCTTGATGGACTGTTGTCAGTTAATTTAATTCAAATGGATTTTATATGTGTTTGATTTTTAATAAGGTTTTTTGTTGATCTCGTGTCGGAGGCTCCGAATCATCACAATGCGCGCTTTGTAACTGCCGCGATAGCAGCGAACCGGGTCAATTTCTTCCTTCGATTGAAACATTGGGCATAACTGTCCAATGCGTTGTCGCTGGCGTGCGCCCGGTCAGCGTCGAATTCGACGCCTCTTAAGTCGATCTCATCTCACTGATTTCCCCGGATTTTTTCGCCTTCGTCAGCCGATTCGATGGTCGACCGGACGTCTGCTCGTCCGCCCGGCACGCCGCTTGCTCCTTCATCAGTCTTTTGCCTGACGAAGGAGGACGCATTTGCCGATGACCACGCTGACTTCGCTGAGAGCCTTCGAAGGGATAGCGCCCGCCGACTGGGCTGTCGCTGCGGTCGCCATGGTGCTGAGCTATGGAATTCTGACGGGCGTGTTGCGACTCGCGCTCGGTCGCTTCGGGGCGTTGTCGGCGCGTCTGCAATCGCAGGCGGCCGGGATGTTCGCCGAGGTGCTGGGCGCAACGCGGCACTTCGTGCTGCTCTTCGCGGCATTGCTCATCGGCCTGAAGATGCTGGACCTCGGTGACAAATGGGACACCGCCATCGTTCATGGCTGGACGGTGTTGTTCTGTCTGCAACTAGCGCTCTGGGTCAATCGAGCAGTGGGCGTCTGGTCCACGCGACGCATGCAACATCGCGCGACGGTGCCCGACAACCCTGTCATCGTCACCATGACGGCGTGGACGCTGCGCGTGCTTGCGTGGGCCGTGTTACTACTGGCAATGCTGGCGAACTTCGGCGTGAACATCACCGCTTTCGTCGCCAGTCTCGGGATCGGCGGCGTGGCCGTTGCGCTCGCGGTACAGAACGTGCTGAGCGATCTGTTTGCGTCGCTCGCCATCGGGCTGGATAAGCCCTTCGAAGTCGGTGACTTCATCGTGTTTGGCGATGTGGCGGGGACCATCGAGCGGATCGGTCTCAAGACCACGCGCATCCGAAGCCTCAGCGGTGAGGAGATCGTTTGCGGCAACACCGAGTTGCTCAAGAACACGTTGCATAACTACAAACGCATGTCCGAGCGACGCATCGTCTTCACGTTCAGCGTGACCTACCACACTGTGCCCGACAAGCTCGCCAGGGTGCCGGCGATGGTCAGGCAGGCCGTGGAAGCCTCCGGCAAGACGCGCTTCGACCGTGCTCACTTCAAGCAATTCGGTGCGAGTTCGCTCGACTTCGAGGTCGTCTATTTCGTGCTCAGTCCCGACTACAACCTCTATATGGATTTGCAGCAAGGCATCAATCTCGCGCTGATGCGCGCGTTCCTGGACGAAGACATTCGCTTCGCAATACCGGCCAGCGTCCAGTATTTCGCGCAGGCACCTGAGCCGCCTGAGGTTGCGCCGACCACACACTGAACGGCCTGGAAGCCGCATGCCTGCTGGCATTGACATTGCGGCGTGGTAGGATCGAGCGCATCCACGTGATTCAGATCGTGGCTTCGATCCAATCCGGGCTCGCCGCGCGGCGGGAACATCAGGAGGCCAGTATGTCTGCAGAGCAGAAGACGTCGCATCGCGGGTTCACCATCATCACCGTTCTCGAACGCCTCTCGAAGGGTCGCGCGCGGCTCTCGGCGAAGGTGCTCGCCAGCGACGAAGATCATAAGCGGCGTCTCGGCGGAAAGAAGCTGTTGCAGGCCAAGCGCTGGTTCGATCACTTTGCCGACGATCTGGCCGCCCCCGTCATCGCAGGCCTCAAACACACCATCGATCTTGAACTGGCTGCCGCTGCTAAGGCTGCGCCGAAGACGGCCGCTAAGCCTGCGAGCGCTGCCGCTGGCGCGAATGCCGGAAAGATTGCGAAGGTTGAGAAAGCCCCCAAGGCCCCCAAGGCCGCGAAGCCTGCAAAACCGGCTAAGCCGGTGAAGCCCACCAAGGCGGAGAAGGTGGCAGAGAAGGTGGCAGAGAGGGGCGCACCGAAGTCGGCCAAACCTGCCAAGGCGGCGAAGGCAGCAACGACGAAAGTCAAAGCGCCCGCAAAATCGGCCGTCGCAGCGAAGTCGGTGAATGGTGCTGCAACGGCGGCGAACGGTGTCGCGAAGCCGGTGGTCGGGGGTGTCGCGGCAGCGGCGCGCAAGCGCGCGGCGACGGCAGCTTCCAAAGCCCCCGCTCGTTAAATTCGCGCCGCACTTGCGGCGAAAGCGTTACCGAAAACGGCGCATGCCCACGGGTGAACTGACCCCGTAAAGTTGGACGGGTAAGTTATGCCGCTAAGGGCTGAGTGACGTGTCCCCGGTAACTGGACAGTTTAAAACTGGAGAGGGATTGCCTCTTTGGGTTTTACTGACCATTTTTGGACGAACTCTCTCGGGGTCAGATGGCCGAGTGAGCCGTGTGGACGATGATGGTTGTAGTCATGCTGCCAGGCTGTCATTTTCTCTCGGAGGTCGTATAGCGTGACGAATTCATGCACGTTCAGGAATTCATCACGCAACCGACCATTGAAAGATTCGATCAATCCATTATCGGTCGGCTTGCCGGGGCGCGTGTAGTCGAGTTTCACGCCGCGTCGGTATGCCCAATCGTCTAAAGCGCGAGAAGTGAACTCTGTGCCGTTGTCCACGGTGATGGATTCGGGCCATCCGCGAAGGACCGCAGAACGATCCAGCGCCTGACCCACCGCACGGCCGGTCTGTCGGAAGTTGGCCTCCAGACAAACACTCTCGCGACTCCATTGATCGATGACAGTCAGAATGCGAAAGCGGCGTCCATCAAGCATCTGGTCATGAACGAAATCCATGCTCCAGTGCTGATTCGGTCCGGTGGGCGCCGGTGGCTTGCCTCGCAGCAGCGCGATGCGCTTGCGGCGCTTGACCTTCATCCGCAATTGCAGGCCCTCTAGGCTGTAAAGCCTGTAGACGCGCTTTTTACCCACGTCCCAGCCCTCGCGACGCAACATCACCAGCACCCGCCGATAGCCAAACCGCGGACGACTTAAGGCGATGTCCCGGATACGTTGGCGCAGCGCACTTTGATCGCGTGCACGACTCTTCGCGTACCAAGTCGAGCGCTGCAGCAACGCCAACGCGCAGGAACGCTGCACGCTTATGTGGAAACGCTCTTGCATCCAAGCCGCCAGCTCGCGCCGTTTGGCGGCCTTCAGACTTTTTTTCGCACCACCTCTTGCAGGATCTGTTTATCCAGCGTCAGGTCGGCGACGATACGTCGCAAGCGCGCGTTTTCGTCTTCGAGTTGCTTGAGCTTGCGCATCTCGCTAACGCCGAAATCGGCGTACTTCTTCTTCCATGTGTAGAACGTTGCCTCCGACACACCGATCTGCCGACACACGTCGACCACCGGTGTGCCGCTCTCGGCCAATCGCAGCGCATAGGCGATCTGCTCTTCACTAAATCTCGAGCGTTTCATGGCGACTCCTCGCCCCATTCGGGGCGCTGAGAAGCAACTTTACCTCTAGTTTTGACCTGTTCGGATATTCCGGGGACACGTCACGGGCGATGCGCCGTTTTTCATTGCATCGTTGAATCGTGGTTGGGTGAGAGTCGCGTTGAAATTGTCGCCACGCCTTGCCGCGCTGCCGAGACATCGCCGGACCATGATGTGACTTATCACGGTGTCCGAAATCCTTGCGGTACACGTCGCATATGTCCGCTATTTCATGTGTTGCAATTGCACCACTTGCGTGCGAATTGTGTCGCCAGCGTGTCAGAATGCACCCGCTTGCAAACGACCCGCGGTGCTTTTCCTTCATATGGAAAGCACCGCGTGTCATTTGGTGAGTACTCCATTGCATATGCGGTTGCAGCATCCTCGTCGCACAGATCGAGGCAGCCGACATTGACAGTGGACGCCCGCACCCGCGGGCCAAAAAATATAAGACCACTATCAAAGAGGATAAAGATGAAGCGCTTCCAACTCACGGCCCTGGCGGCTGCCAGCTTCGCCGTTGCCGCTCCGGCAATGGCCCAGAGCAGCACGAACGTCACGCTGTACGGTGTGATCGACGCGGGCGTTGCTTACGTCAACAACGTCGCTACCGGCCTGAACGCAAAGGGTGCACACAACTTCCAGGCCGTGAGCGGCATTGGCCAGGGTAACCGTTGGGGCCTGAAGGGCACGGAAGATCTGGGCGGCGGACTGAAGGCTGTGTTCGTGCTGGAGAACGGCTTTAACCTGATGAACGGCACGATGCTGCAAAACAGCCGCATGTTCGGTCGTCAGGCGTATGTGGGACTGCAAAGCGCACAGGCAGGCACGGTCTCGATCGGTCGTCAGTACGACTCCGTGGTCGACTTCGTGAGCCCGATCACATCGGCCAAGCAGTGGGCCACGCAGTATGGTGCGCACATCGGCGACATCGACAACCTGTACAACTCGTTCCGCGTCAGCAACTCGATCAAGTACACGAGCGCGAACTACAGCGGCTTCTCGTTCGGCGCACTGTACGGCTTCAGCAACCAGCCGAACACCGGTGGCGGCACGGGCTTCTCGAACAACAACGCATTCAGCATCGGCGCTGGCTATGCCAACGGTCCGCTGACGGCAGCCCTCGGCTACATGCACCTGTCCAGCCCGGGTACGACCAACGCCAACGGCGCGGTCTCGAACGACTATTCGAGCGCCACGGACATCTTCTACACGAGCGCCGTCGACAAGCACGACATCGCTGCTGCGGGTGTTTCGTACGCGATCCAGGCAGCAACGGTCGGCTTCGTGTACAGCTACGCCAAGGTGAACTACGTCAATCAGTCGTCGATTCGCGTGAACACCTTCGAACTGAACGGCAAGTACCAGTTCACGCCGCGTCTGCTGGCGGGTCTGGCCTTCGTCTACAGCGATGGCAGCGTGAGCGGCGCGACGGCACTGTCGGGCATCAGCAAGGGCACGAAGCCGCGCTGGTTCCAGGTCAACGCCGGCACGACTTACTCGTTCAGCAAGCGCACCGAGACGTACCTGAACGGCGTGTACCAACGCGCTACGGGTGACGCGGTCGTCGCCGCGATCGACAACGTGGGTGGCCCGACGGGTACCGGCGCGCAGTCGCAGATCGCCGTGATCGCAGGCGTGCGTCACAAGTTCTAAGCAGGTTTTTGCCTGCATCAGGGCGGCGTTCGACGCCGCCGGGCAGTGCAAACCTGACTGGCGGAGGAGGGCATAGGATGCCGTCTTCCGCCGGTGACGGGCTCCTCCAGCGTGCTGGCGGGGCCCGTTGTACATAGCGGGACGTCAAATTGAGTGCGTTTGGGGCCCTTTCTGTGTATAATCACGACCTTGTCCAAATTATGGGCATTGCGGGAGGTGGCGCTCACTGACGAACGATGGGCATGCCGCTTCGCCATCAATCAACCGTTCAGCCAGTCTGGAAGGCGCGATACCAGGTATCGATTGCCAATCGGGAGATCGCAGAGGAGGTGAGTCGCGGTCCCGCCGGATGTGGTGTAGTGCAGTCCGTAGCAAGTCCGTTCGTCGCGCCTGGCAGGAGGAATCTCCGGCAGGGCGAGGAATGGCGTCTTTGCGCGGTAAATCAAATTTACGGCTCTTCGGGGCCGAAACACTATTCGAGATATTGCATGACCAAGATTCTTATCAAAGACGGTGAACCCGTTGAAGTTGCACTGCGTCGTTTCCGCCGCGCTATCGACGGCACGGGCCTGATTAAGGAAGTTAAGGCACGCGCTGCTTACGAAAAGCCGACGGCTGAACGCAAGCGCAAGAAGGCTGCTGCCGTGGCCCGTCTGCGCAAGCGTCTGCGCAGCCAGACCCTGAGGAAGAAGATGTACTAAGCACGCCGTTGCGCCGTTCGGGCGCAATGTAGTGCGAAGTCGAAAAACCCGCCACACGGCGGGTTTTTTTATGGGCAGATGAGGCGAGCCGGTTTGCTACACTCGTGGGCATCGGCAATGGCCGCC
Source organism: Pandoraea commovens (assembly GCF_024704525.1). Classification (NCBI taxonomy): domain Bacteria; kingdom Pseudomonadati; phylum Pseudomonadota; class Betaproteobacteria; order Burkholderiales; family Burkholderiaceae; genus Pandoraea; species Pandoraea commovens. The sequence goes on along the minus strand of NZ_CP102780.1, from coordinate 3,949,864 downwards.
TCTGCCGTGAACACCCCACACACCCCACATAAGCTGATGAAAACGTTGACCTTTGCCGCGCTCGACGCGCTCACCGAACAAGCCACGCAATCGCCCCGTGCGCGCATGAATCAGAACCTGCATGAGTCGCTCGACGATTCGATCCAGCGTCTGGCGATCGCGATGGAGCCGTCGACGTACATTCGTCCGCATCTGCATCATCACACGTGGGAGTTGCTGACGGCGCTGCGTGGCCGCTTTGTCGTGCTGACGTTCGATGCGGCTGGCGTCGTGATCGACCGCAAGGTGCTCGGCGAAGACACGAGCGTCATCGAAAGCCCTGTCAAGACGCATCACACGGTGCTGTCGCTTGATCCGGGGGCGGTGATTTTCGAGGTGAAGCACGGCCCGTATCGTCCGTTCGTCGAAGCGGATTACGCCGACTGGTCGGCACCGGCGGATACGCCGGAAGCCGCAGCGTTTATGGAGTGGGTCAAGACGGCGCAGGTCGGAGACCGCTGGGCGGCTTAACGCCCTGTGTGTCCTGTTAATAGTTGTTGACGGCTAGGCGACATGGCGCGTACAGGCGGCCCCGTCGCCTCGTTGACGAGTTAGCGGGTCCAGCCCTGAAACTCCGTGGCCATCGAGAGAAGCGCTTTTGCAGCGGTGTCCACCGTGCCGGACCAGTCTTGCGAGACGGGCGGCGGGCGGAAATCGTCCATGTCGGCGCGATGACTCAGGCGTTCCGGGCTGAAGTGCGTGTCGTAACGATCGTCATGACGCGCCGACGCCGATAGCGCCGTTCGCGGCGCACCCAGATACCACACCGGCACGCCGAGGCCTTCGGCCAGATGGGCGTAGCTGGCATCCAGTGCGATCACCAGATCGAGATTGTCGATGAGCGATGCTTCATCGGCCAGATCGTCACAGTCCGTGCGCCAGTCGATCCAGTCGACCGATTCCGGCGGCAGGGCATCGGATATCCCATCTCCTTGCTGACCCAGCGGCACCCAGGAAACCCCAGGTACGCGCAGCAGCGGTGCCAGCGACGTCAGGCGCGGGGCGCTCAGTGACGTTCCCGCCAGCTCCGTACTGTCGAGCGCATCCAGCCCGGCAAACCCTACGCAGAGGCCGTGTTGTGCGGCGGCGGCCAGCCGGTCGCGCCAATGTCGTGCGGGGACGGTGGCTACGCGCAGAAACGGCCGTCCGGCGTGCGCATGTGCGGCTTGCGGGCCGAGCGTGCGCGCGAGCGAGGCGAGCGGGCAGCGCAGATCCCAGTCCGAGACGTCGCGCGGCATACGCGAAAGCACGACGACGCGCTCTCCCATCGACCATTCGACCAGACGCCGCGTGTTGACCGGTCCAACAAAGCCGACCTTGCCGAAGCGTGCGGACGCGACTTCCAGATGCCTGAGCTGGCTGACCAGATCACTGTCGTGCTCGTTGCCGATGACCAAAAGATGCTGATGGAGCGTATCGCCGCCCCCGGACCAGTTGGGCAGCGGGCAGTCTGGATGCGGGCTGAGGGCTGCGCCGACCTGAGCCCAGGCGTGAGCAACGGCGCTGGCGGCGGGGGCGTCATCGGCGTTGGGTGTCGTAAGTGGGACAGCGCGCTGCGAAGGCTTCGTCATACGAATCCTGGCATCGAGAGAGGACAAGGAATAGCGGGATTGCGCGGTCGGGCGGCGGGCGCGGCGACGCAACACCTACGAAACACCTGGGTCGTGCTAATGAATGCTTAGGTACCGCTCAGGTAGAGGCTAGGCAAACGGCTTGGGTGACGCGCAAGCGATGGCTTAGGCAAAAACGTAGGCAGCAACTTAGGCACTTTGGGGGGAGGGCACGTGCGGAATGATAGTGGAGCGGAGATTGGCGGTTAGGCGGTTGCCTTTGCCGACGAGGCCAATCCATTTGCTGGACGGCAAAATATTTGAGGTTTGAAGCGGGTGGGGCCGGGGGGACATAAAACCGTCCCTCAAACCTGCCGAGGAGACAGGTTTGAGGGACGGTCAATCGCGCAAGCGTGATTACTTCTTCCTGCGCACGGCCTTCTTGGTCGGTGCGGGTGCGTCGTCGTCCTGGACGGTGAGTTGACCGCCCGTGCCGAGGCCACCGGCGACGGTTTGTTGCTTGTAGTTCTTCACGGCACGCACGACGTTGTTGTACGAGTCGGTGAATGCGGCCACGATGACCTTGCCTTCGGCGGTGTTCGAGTAGCCGCCGAGCGAGCCACCGGCCGAGCTGCCGACGATGCGACCGAGGGCGCCGAAGTCCATGGCGGTGGCGCTGCCTTCAGCGGCGGCGATCTGGACGCTGGAGCGGTTGTCGATAACGGTCAGCATGGTGCTCGCTTCTTTCGAGTTCATGCTGCCGGCAAGCGCGCCGATGGCTGCACCGATGCCGCCGGGCAGAAGACCGGCGATGCTGGCACCGGCACCCCCGGCGTTATTGTTCGTGAAGGTGATCGACGGGCTCAGCGCGTAGTCGGCGGAGACCATCTTGCCCTTGCCGAAGTTCGACTTGTTGCGCAGTTCGCCGGACTCTTGCAGGGCGCGCTCGCCCATGATCGTGTTCATGCCGCGGCCGCGATCGACGATCACGAAGCAGTTCGACTGCTGGACGAGTAGTTTGAGTACGGGGACGGTCGAGCCGAGCTTGTACTGGCCGGTCAGCACGCCGTACCAGGGGGCGGAGGTGTCTTCGATGACCGCCATGGTGCCCAGTGGGCGATCGCACTTTTCAAGCGTTTGGTTAGCGTTTTCGGAGTTCGCGCCGCCGGCGGATCCGGTGGCGGCCGTTTTGGCGCTGCTGCTCCCCTGGTTCATGGTCGAGCAACCCGCCATGATGCCGGCTGCAAGCAGCAGGCCGGTGATTTTTACGAGATGGTGTGCCATTTTCCTAGTTCTTTAGAATGTTGTTCTGGAAATTGGCGGCGCTGCCGCACCCGCTTTTGCAACGGATTTGGCCCAGTCGGTGACGCCGCCTAATGCCAGGAGTCCAAAAAAGCAGGAGTGAAATCGATTTACGGTAGGACTCCTATGCTGAAATGCTCCGTAAGAACATTCCGCGCCGCATGCTAGCACGGGCGCAAAGTGCGTATGACCTATCAAAAATAGTGGGGATTACGAATGGATTAAGGCACTGCTTTCGTTAGTCTTAGGTAAGGATTAAGGGAAAACCATGAGACGGCGGGTTGCTGGCGAGTTGTGGGCGTGTTGGGGCATGATTTCGTATGGAATCATGACAATTCGATGGCCGAATTGGCGGCGGATGTTGCGAGCGAAGCAGGTGAAAAGCAGGCGAAGAACAGACGAAAAAATGACCTCGCGCAGCAAATGTTGTGCGAGACAATGTGCAGCATTCACCGTAGTTTCACGACGCTAATAAACGAGGAGAGTTATGGGCCACCTAAGCATCTGGCATTGGCTGATTGCGTTGCTGCTCTCGATATTTTTCCTGTATCCCTATGCGCGCATTATTCGCCGCGCGGGATTCTCGCCCTGGTGGGTGCTGGTCGCTTTTGTGCCGCTTCTCAATTTCGTGATGATTTGGGTGTTCGCATTTGTCCAGTGGCCGGCGTTGGAAAAGAAGTCGAGCGCTCCTTACTGACGCCTTGGTACTACAGCGTTTGCGAAAGCAAAAAGCCCCGTCCGACGAACGCCGGACGGGGCTTTTTGCTAAATCTTATGAAACGTGGGACGCAAAATTGGTCCCCCCGACAGGAATCGAACCTGTATCTAGCGCTTAGGAGGCACTCGTTCTATCCATTGAACTACAGGGAGAGACTGGATTCTATCCACTGGCGAGACGTCCTTTGAAATCAAAGGCATCGCCTTATTCCACGGGGCTTTCCGGGCGGTAGTGACACCCCTACAGTATCACTCCAGATCACTCCGCAACCTGCTGTTTCACGTCGCCGTTGCTACACTTTTGCTACAGCAAGGAGGGCGACAGTGGCATCGATTGTGCAGATAGGAACGCGTTGGCGCGCTCAGGTCCGACGCGAGGGCAAGAGTATATCAAAAACGTTTCGGACAAAGGCGCAGGCCTCAACATGGGCACGCGAAATTGAGGTAGCGGTTGATGAGGGCCGGAATCTGGACAAGGTGTCCGCCAAGACGCTGGTGCCCGCGATCATTGCGCACTACCGGATTTTGCGTGAGGAATCGAAGCGTCCGGTTAAGGCGAAGTCGACTGAGGATTACACGTTGAAGCAGCTGGCAGAGCACTTTAACGGGGTCACGATAGCTGAACTCACGCCGAAGACGCTTGTGAAGTTCGCTCAGGCACGGCATCGGGCTGGGGCAGGGGCAGCTACCGTGAATATGGATATCTCGAAGCTCGGGACGGTGTTGCGGCATACAGCGAGCTTCTTGGACTTCGACTTGCCGGATGTGATCGGCAAGGCTCGGCCAATGCTTCATCACCTGAGGTTGATCGGCGCTGCGGGGAAGCGGGAGCGTCGTCCGACGGCTGGCGAGATCGCGAGGATTATGGCGTGGGATCGAGAGCATCCGGAGTACACGTTACCGCTGGCCGATGTCATTGAGATCAACGGGCAATCGGGATTTCGGCGTGGCGAGATCTTTCGCATCGAGTGGCGTGATCTGGATGAGGTCAACCGGATGATGCTTGTGCGTGATCGCAAAGATCCGCGCAACAAGGTCGGGAATCATGAGTGGGTGCCGCTGATCGGGACGTCATTGGATGTGATTAAGCGGCAGCCCAAGTTTGACGGCGAGCAGCGCATCTTTCCGTTCTCGCCCCAGACGGCCAGCAAGTATTTCAAGATGGCGTGCGACGAGAAAGGCATTAACGACTTGCGGCTACACGATCTGCGCCATGAGGCAACGAGTGCGCTATTTGAAGCAGGTTGGGGGATTGCCGAAGTTGCCGGTGTTACCGGGCATAAGGACTGGCGACATTTGAAGCGCTACACGAATCTTCAGCCTGAAGATCTAGCGGAAAAAGGCAAACTACTGCCGTTTAAGAAAAATCACTGTGCCAATGGCTCGTAGGCATCTAGTCAAAAGTCCAGGTCGCAGGTCACTCAATCTGAAAAAATTAAATCGGAGCACGTTCAGAAAATCTTGCTGCTATGGGAGCTCACCTAGCGCGATTTAGTGCATCTCTGATTTGACGGGGGAGCGCTTGTGAGGTTTCAACCGAATCTTTCTCCGCTTTTGGCGTTGATCGCCTTTCGGAGTGTCGCCTCACAACTGCCGGTCGCATTGTCCGTGGCTCAACGGCGGTTGATTGAGTGGTCAGATTAGTCGAATAAGGTGCAATTGCGAAACATGTCAACAAAGTCTTTTGAGAATCAACGACAGCAGTCAGGTGGCAAAGACGGCTGTAAAGCTGAAAGGGTCGGACATGTTACGGTCACTGCCAACGCAGCGCCCGCTGCCGCTTGAGGTCCTACCAGCTTTCGACGCAAAGTGCATACTCTGCGTGACGGCAAGCAGTACAATTCCAAATCTTGTAGGAGACTTGCATGTCGCTGCGCTTCGTTTTGAAAACGCCATCGCCTGGTACTCAATCCAATAGTCTTGTTGTCCTATATCTTGATAATTGGGACGACTACTCGTTCAAAACTTTCTTCACTGCCAGAATTTACGATGAAAATGGAACCGCCCATGAGCTTGGCAGCCTGAAAATTGGTTTTGTTGGACAGCAGCACAGTCGAACCTCCGACAGTCTTCTACCATCATTTTCAGAACTGCCAGAGCAGTACTTTTCGCTCGGACAGGAGCCGGAGTATTACGAGCGGTTGATGAAGCTGTCATCGAAGCTCCGGAACGAATACCTTCGCGCTATCCGTGACGTCGTTTCTGATTCTGAGCGATTGATAAAAGCAGAACAGGAAACTGTCTTCTCAACGTCGTTGCTCCGAAACGTTAGCCGTTCTGTAATCGAAGGACAGTTCCGTCGAATACTGGACGGCGGAGCCATGCTTACGGAGTATAGATTTGTCTACACAGCGCCGTTCGGAGACAGTGTCGGGCCCATGCAACTTGACTTCGAGGTCGTGCCTAACTCCCTGCCCCCGACAAACATTCACGTTCTGATCGGCCGAAACGGCGTTGGCAAAACGACGCTCCTCAACGCCATTACCGCTTCGATCGTCGAACGAAAATCGCACCAGGATGTCGGTAGCTTTCAGGTTTCGGAACACAAATTTTTTCCTCGCGTTGCGATGCCTGAGAACTACTTCAGTAGCGTTACATCTGTGGCCTTCAGTGCATTTGATTCGTTCACGCCGCCCCCGGACCGTACCGACAGATCAAAAGGAGTCGGCTATTTCTACATCGGTTTGAAGAAGAGGGTAAGTGCGGCAAATCCGAACGAATTCATGCTTAAGGCCCCCTCTGATCTTTCGGGAGACTTCGTTGCGAGTCTCAGAGCATGTTTCAATACGGAAACTAAACGGCAGCAGTGGCGCAATGCAATTCACGCGCTTGAATTCGATGAAAATTTTGCTGAGATGAATCTTTCTTATCTCGCAGAGGGTACTTTGACCAATGACGAAGTGTCCGCGCAAGCGCATAGACTGTTCACCCTAATGAGTTCCGGTCACAAGATCGTGCTTTTGACCATAACAAAACTTGTCGAAACAGTTGAGGAAAAAAGTCTGATCCTGCTGGACGAGCCTGAGAGCCATCTGCACCCCCCTCTTCTATCAGCCTTCACCAGAGCGCTGTCGGAACTACTGATCGCACGTAACGCAGTTGCACTCGTTGCAACGCACTCGCCGGTTGTCGTACAGGAGGTTCCGAAATCATGTGTATGGAAGATCAGGCGATACAGGAATGCAAGTCGTGCAGAGCGAGCTGAGACTGAGACCTTCGGAGAAAATGTTGGTGCGCTGACTCGAGAGATATTTGGTCTCGAAGTAAGCAAATCGGGTTTTCACGACATGCTGGCCAAGGCCGTCGACCGCGGTCAATCATTTGATCAGGTGCTGCAAAGTTATGGGGAGCAGATCGGGCTGGAGGGGCAGTCCATCCTGCGCGCCCTGTCTGCGTCGAAGAAGGGTTGAATATGCACGCGATCCCCAAACCGATATACGAACCAAACTTCGCGTTCAACATGTGTGTTGACGGCACCGCGGACGCCGATCTTCAACTGAGGCTTCGTGCAATTGCACCGGACATGATTAACGCTGGCCAACACTATGACCAGCTTGCGACTGAGGGACGATTGCACCAGATGAATCGTGCAGCTCAACGTGATGCTGACTTGGCGCTAGGTCGGGTAACCAAAAGCGAGCTCCGAAATCTATATGAGGCGCAGATGGTCCCACGCCACAAGGCCGCTCGCGAAATCTACGACGACATTCGGGCAGCGGCGCCAGATGGTAAATGTCCGACCTGTGGTTTCGGCCATGTCCATACGGTCGATCATTTTCTTCCCAAATCTGTATTTCCCTGGTTTTCGGTCCTTCCCGAAAATCTGGTACCAGCGTGCCGTGATTGCAACACGGGCAAGATGGCAGCCGCCGCGAACGACGCGCAGAGCTTTCATCCCTACTACGACGGTGCGACTCTGATGCACGATGAATGGATTGTTGCGCAGATCGTACGTACAAAGCCCATTCGGGCCGATTACTCTATCCGTGTGCCGCAGCACTGGAATGAACTGCAGGCTCTTCGAGCTGCCACTCATTTTCGTGACTACAAGATTGGTCTGCGATTTGCCGTCGAAGCGGGCAGCGAACTGAGTTCACTCGTGCACTATTTTTCCGATCCACCGATGACGCCTAACGAGATTCGAGACGTGTTAAGCCGGAAACTGCGAGCTGAGCGTCAGCGTCGCTGTAATTCATGGAAAATAGCGCTTTTCCAGGCGTTGCACGATTGCGACTGGTTTTGCGCTCTCGACTTTGACGGCGCGCACGCATGACTGGCGTTGGCTCGCATCGAGGCCGCAGAGGTCTTCTCCAGGGTGCTTAGGTCTCGAGTTTCCATCTCGTCGGCTATAGCGGGAGAGGCCTGCCTGGAAGCGGGTCCATGGGTTGTGACAAGTGCGGCGCCCTAGCCGCCTACGACTGATGCGTACCTTTCCGAAAGCAATCAGGCGCATTGCTGCCTTAATACTCGACATTGCCGAAATGTCGGGGGAGGGGCAGAACGTCCTTTCTCTACTTTTAGATGGCCAGTTTTGGGGCGGCGCCGACGCTTGAACGTCTGGGCCACTGTCCGCAGTCGGCCGATATCCGGCTGACGTGACTGGGGCATCTCGAGCCGAAGGGGATATTTGTTCTTCTGCGAAGCTACGCTTTCGATGCTACGCAATGCATCGGCAATTCAATTGTCTCAGACTCGGCCAGCAGGCGTGCGCGTTCACTTCGCGGGCGATTATCACCGTACGAACTGGGCGCGCTTCGCGCTTTCGATATCTTCGATACCTACGCCGATAGCGCCTGCTGAGCGGCAAGTCCTTTCGAAGTCGTAATCGTGCCGACCCGGGAACGCACCGACGCTACGTTCCTTGCTCTTGCGATTCACCAAAGAGCAATTTATTTGTCCACCAGACAGATCTTCCGAAATTGTGAATCAGTTGCTCGCCCTGTCGCATGAATGAGCGGTTCACATCAATTTCGGCAAGCTTGAGCGCTTCCCCGATCTTCGAACTGGTCGGATGCGCGTCACCTAGCCGCATATCATATGTACCAGCGATAGGGCCAAAAATGAGGCGAGCTTTCTCGGTTCCAGCCTTTTGCGCCAAGATATCCTGAAGGAGCTTGTTTGATCCCAGCTTCTCCTTCTCCGCATGCGTAGATAGCTTGCGAAGTGCGCGCACATCAAGGCGGTCCGAAAACACCCGAACAAGCTCCTTCGCGAGCCTGAGCAAGGAAGCTTGGTCCTTACTCGCGAAGCGCGACACTTGCTGCATGACCTCCGCATCATCAATCTCGTGTGTGTAAAGCCCGACACCGAAGTTGTCCTGAAAACCCCCTTCTAGCATCCGCATGCTTACAAACAACAATTCTTCGACAGCGTGCGTCGGCGCTACCTGCGCTTTCACTTGCGCCGACAGCAACTCATTGGAAACCTTTCCTTCCGGTACCACGTTGTGAGCCGCCCAAATGTGCTGCTCCCATGCAGCAACGCGCGCAACATCATAGGCATAGACCGTGATCAAATCGGAACCGTTAATTCCAAAGTGCGTCACGTAACCAGACGTGGAGCGAATACCGCCCGTTTCCGCCGTGTACCACTTGAGAGAAAAGCCGCGATGGCCGAGCAGTTCGTTGACTATATTCGAGCGGAACCACAACCAACGACCGACATCCTCGTTGTTTAAATCGGAAGATGCCATTCGCTTTCCGTCAGTCTCAACGATGAATTGAGGAAGGTTGCGATCTGCGTCGCCTCGAACGCGAACGCTCTGCCCTTGGTGTTCAATCCATTCATCACGCCAAAATTCGCCTTCAACCCGCACTCCAACTGAACCGTTGTGATGCCCGTGTGAAGTCTCATAGTCGGTGTTGTCGTCGCTTTCGGGTCCCATCACGGGGGCGTCGTCATCCTCATCAACATCCGTTCGCCATGCCCGGAAGTTTGCCCAACTTCCACCGAACACCTCGTCCAAGCTACTGACACGAACGTTGAAACGCCCGCCGTTCCGTTCTTCTTCGCGGTCCTCCAGATTCTCATACTCGCTGCCTTCGAGCGCAGCGACGTTCTCGACTCTTTGGCGGTAGTAAGAGAGGCGAAGCGAAAGATTCCTCGCCGCCAGATAATCAATGAGGAATTCCCGCTTGATCTCGATCAGGCGAAATTCTCCCTTCTCATCAAGAACCTCGCGGGCTACGACCACGAAGTCTTCTTCTGGCCTTACCCAATTGTTTTCATCCTTTATCAGATGCAAAGCAACGACAAGATCGGGATTGAGAATCCACTGCGTTCCACCAATGACAGGTTGCGGATGTTCGAAAACAAGTTCGACTCCGACAGGTTCCTTGTCGTTGTACTGATATTGATCGATAGGCGAATAGTGACCATCCTCGTAAGCGTAGGGCTGCGCGTTGTGACCGATTCCGATGTCAGACCAGCCAAGTCGTTCCGCGATCTCACGATTCTCCGGCGGGAACGCGATGGACCCACACCCGAAGTATTCGCTGACATAACCCACTTCCCGAAACTCACCCTGTTCGTCGCTGCGCGACGCCCTCAACGGCACCCAAGTTGCGTCCGCAAAGGTTCGACGCACTTCTTTTGTTTGCAAAATCCAGTCTCGGCCCATCGCTAATTCCTTTGAAATGCAAAACTTCAACTGTGCATGCAACTAAGATTTTCACGCCTCGGTAAAATGGACAACCTCCAAGCCACTTCCCGTCGCTTTGTCGTCGTACGGTTGACAATTGTCAACGAATCGAATGGCTGTATCGGATGGCCGATTGCTGCCCTACATGGATGGCTCTGGCCGTCCCATATGCTGTCATTCGGGCTTCAGATCTGCGGCCATTCAGGAGCGTAGGCCTCAACTGGTGTTGCGCGGTTTTATCGCACAGCGTCCGATGACTGGAAGGAACGAGGTTGAGCGCCATGTTAGGCTTCTACTGGATCAGGGGAACTCTTGGTGTTGGCACCATTGCTTTGTAGCGATGACTTTGTAATTTTCGTGTGCCGCCAAGTATCTGGTTTTGGTTGGTATGTCGAAACATGAAAATCAACTGGAAATAGAGCGCAAAGAGTTTCTATTCTTTGACGAATATCGATTCCCGACATTGAATTCGCGTTTCTCGCGAAGATTGAGACGTAGAATGCTGCCCAGATAGCGGCAGCATGATCGGAATCAATTTCTTCTGCTGGGGCTACAACAGAGTGCATACCTTTGTTTGTTCCAGCCAAGCAGGTGGTAAATAATTCATTGCCAAGTTCGCACGCGGAGAAGAAGACTCTTCTTAGCTTTAGGTGGCCTTTAAATATATCTGCGAACTCCACATAGGAAAGATTTTCATTTGTCGTCGCCACGACGTCGGAGGATGCGTGGCAAGAGACATGGAGGTAGCGGTAATCGGAAAGTTTGAATAGTTCGAGCAGGTGAGGCAGTTCATCCTTCGACTGGAAGTAGAAATACTTTGGATTCTTTCCGCTCAGTCTTAGAAGTTCGGCAAGCCGCTGTCCTTCATAGCGATGTCTGGCTTCATCCGCTTTTGTTAGGCTTTCGATAATGAATACGTCTGCGATGGTCAAAACATTCTCCTAAAGCTTGTCAGGGGTTGCGTGGATGAAAATGTCCGCGTAAAAATTGATATTGCTGACGTCGAATTTTCAATCAAATGCGAATGGATTTCAATTCCTTGAAATTATAACGCTCAGTAGAAGAAGTTCAATGTGGCGGGAACTGCCGTAGGCAATCCCGCTTTGGGTGGGGGCGGGAGTCAGTTTTTGGTCGTTAACCGTCATACCAAGCGCACCGGGGCTCTTTCGATTGCGATGGGGGCGTTCTTCCTTTTGCACTCATCGATTGCCAAATCGGCACGAGGCTATCTTTCCAATCTATCCATGATTTCCACGAACTGTCGCATCTTGTGCAATCGCGTCTAGGTAGGATGCGATTGCGTCGTATGACGCGAAGCGACGGCCTCCTTCCAAGTAAGTCGGAACGGGGAATGTATCGGCGCTGATCTGGTTGCGAATGGTTCCTTCTGCGACACAAAGCAGTTGCGAGAGCTGTGCGACGCCAAGTCTTACGCCGTATTGTTCGAGGATATACGCGCGGGTAAGTAAGCTCATCTCAGTTTTCCTTTGTCGCTAACCAAAAGCACCCAAGCCCCTGATTCCAAAATGCCTGGCAGTTGTCCAACTTCGCGCCAGCCTCTTGCGCCGCTTCAAACGCCGTCACGATGGCCTTCACTGGGTCGTCGCTCAAAATGTGGTCGATGGGATGTCGCTCGGGGATTGTGATGCCGCGACTGGACCAATAGCGCTTCTCGTTCATTTTGTGCTCGGCGAAGTCCTTGGTGAGGTACTTGCCGAGATAGGCAGCTAACTTGTGCTGTTGTCCGTTTCGCCGAAACGGATTGCGGACGTTCACGTTGCCATTGTCGTCGCCGACGATTGATATCCAAATCGCACGTAGCACCCGGTAGTTCTGTCGTCCCTTCACTGCGATGTGCAGGTGCCATGCTCCCCGCTTCTGACGTTCGGGGACAGCCACGTATTGGAAGTCCTGAATCTTGTTCAACCGACGGCGTAGTGCATCGAAGTGGCGCTTGAGGCGCTCCTTGTCCTGCATGTTTTCCCGGTAGGTCAGCGTGATCATGCGATCCGCACCGATTGCCTTACAACGCAATCTGACCTGTCGCTTGGCTCGTTGAGCCGAAGCCATTTGGTTATCTTCCGAATTTTCAGATTCGCCGCGCTTGGCTCTTGGCATCGTGTGAAGCGCCTGAGCGCCCATGTAGCGGTCGAATCGGGTGACTGTGACCTCTACCTGGCCCGCTCCAAAATTCCGCCCTCTTACAAGCCACTCCCTCCGGAAGGCGGCATCGTTCCCTAAAATTGGTTTCTGCATGGCAGATCCTCCTCTGTCATGTGTCATTGCGGAGAAAGTCTTGGTCCCGGTGCATTTCTGCCGGGGCATTTTTTCATCCGGGCTTTTGATGTGTTCCTGTCTTGATTGCGTAGGCTTTGCAACCTCCTTTGACGTTGAGTGTTACGGATATAAATTTAGGGCGCGCTTCGCGCGCCCCCGCCGTCCTCGACCCTGCGGGCGGCGGCGGTCGCGCGAAGCGTCCCTTCCTCTTCCCGCAACGCCACGCTGTCGGCGAGGGCGGAAGGGCTGTCTTCAGTGAGGGGATGTGTGGTCGGCGGCACCCTCGGCGGATAAAACCGAGTAGTGCGCCCACATGGGCACTCACGAACCAAAGTCCGACGACGGTTGTGAATGCCAATGTCCAGAAGCCCGCCAATTGGCTTGCGTCGAGAGAGGTGGCGGGCATGTGATTGAAACCCGTCGTCGGATCGACGGAGACCATCGCGAACTGCTGCCCGTTCTTGGGAGGGCAGAGTTCGCGGCCAATTGCAGTTGCCGTGTCTGGCGAATGAGCGGGCTTGCAGGCAAGCACACGGATGCTGTGGCTTGTCATGCGTAGGCCTTGCGGCTGCGCCGCTTGCGCGTAGCTGTGTGAACCGGCGCGGAACGCATATAGCCGTCGTAGCCCAAGATTCGGGCCACGAGCGAGCGCGGGGTCTTGCATAAAAATTGATCGCCGTTCGGACGCGTCCAAACGATGCCCCTCCCGAACCCGATCAGACGTCGAAGCGGCAACTTGAGGCGCATCTTTCGCAACGACCGACGCAAAGTCGGACGAGAGCGTCGCAGACGCCTTGATTTGCGGCGTGCTGGGCATGAACCGCCGAGTCGGCTGTGTGACAACTGCTGAAACATCGCAACCCCCGATATTCATCACGGCAAAGCGCTGTGAAGGTGTGAAAAATCTGGCGGGGGGCCGGATGTGTGAGGCGAGAAGCGCTCGTCTATGCGAAGGCGCAGCGCGATCTGAACGACTTCACGCGGTTGCCTTGCTGGAAGCGGTGGGGCGTGTATTACTTGCGTATGGGTGCAGCGCTACAATGCGCGGCACTAGGTGACCATCCATCGACTGTGTGAAGGCGAATTCTGCGAGGTATTCGCCTTTGGTCGTTTCTTTGAGACCGTCGGGCAGCATGACGCGTCCAACGACGGCTTGATCGCCTTCGCTTGTCGATTGGTAGAGCACGCACTGTGCGGTGCGCATGTCGTATGGGCGGCCAGTCTTGCTTGAGATGCCTTCGAGTCGCGTGATGTCGATGATGATGAGCTTTTGCTTGCTGGTCATAAGGTCTCCGCTTGCGAGTGAACGGTAGGCACGCGGGCCGTGCTACCGATGTCTATGAACTAGACACGTCTAAAGTGTAGGTTTTCATGTCTGAAACGTATTTGGGGAAATTCCGATATGCGTGAACGTATCTGCGAGTTGATCGCGCATGTCACCGCCCCTGACCGATGTTGGCGGGACATGGAGGACTTCACGGGTGTTCCGTCGAAGCGATGGCAGAACGTCGCCCGCGATCTTCAGCGACCGACTTCCGAAATGTTTGAAGCAATTGGAAAAGTCTGGCCTCAGTTTGCGTACTGGTTGTTGACAGGACAAACCGACGAGGCCAGCGGGCACATCTCGCCCGCGCTGGAGCAGATGGCTCGGGACTTAAACAATCATCGGAAGGCTGGGTAGTCGCAGCCAAGGTGCTAAACCGTTGGATGCAGCGGCGTGAGCCGCGTTGACGTTTCATGAAAGTGTCCCCATCACCGCGTTGGCGGCAAGCCGAATTGGCGCTGGGGGCGACTGGCAGTTGTTCTACTTGATGTCGTCGCTTTACTTTGGAAGGTGTACGGCGAACGCTGTGTGGTGCCGCACCCCATCAGCGTTCTACGCGGTTGAGCCGCTAAGGAAGACAGCAAGATCGTTCATCGGCTCCCGGCAACCTGCCGGTCAGAGATATTGCGGGCCTTCGAGACCGCTATTCGGTTGTTGTCGGACTCGTGGGTCGGCATCGCATCGTGCCGCATTTAGGGGGCGCAGAAAACAAAATGCCTCTCGCAATGAGAGGCATCAAGTACGTAGTGAAGCGTAACGACTTCAAGAAAGCAGGAGCGGTGCGTTTCCTGCAAAACTCAGATCGTCATCCAACTGCTGCGTTACATCGAGAACTTCGTCTGCGAGGTCGCCCAACTGCTCGAAGTATGCGCTGGTGAATTCCGAGGGAATGGCTTCTGCACTTTCTTGATTGGCTGCGACCATGCAAAGCGCGACAAGTCGTTCGGAGAGGCAGTGCAGTTTGTCGAGGGAATCGCGAACTGCGACAGGGGTAGGTACGAGAGAGGTCATGCTGTGTCCTCATGCTAACCGTTTCAATCCTGCCCCTCGTAAGACGAGAGGGGGTGGGCAGGCACTGGACTGGGTTAGCGGACCGCTGTTCAGTAGGATTAGGCGGCACACCCGAAGGTGTCCCTGCCCAGGCCTGCCCGTTGGCTTTCGAGGGCATGCATGAGACCGCACACGAAGCCGCGATGCATTGCGGCTGTGTGCCCTACAGAACGATCGGACCGCTAAGCCCGGCCACGTTTGGGACGTGACGAGAACAAGCTTACAGAGACCGCACGCGGGCAACAAGAACGCGGGCGGCAAATTATGTGCGATGGGCAGGAATTCGGACTGGTCTTAGGTGGAGGTAAGGATATTTCCCCCGCAAGCGCTATTTGCGTGTCGATATTGAGGTTACGCAAAGTTTTCGGTCGTCTACTCGAAGCGTTTTTCGTACTCAGTCTGCGTATGTGTCCGCAGCAGTACGATTCAGAATGTCTTGAATGGCCCCGCATCTAAGCATCAACTCGTCGAACGTCACGTTGGTCTCGACCAGAATGTCGTCTTCAATCATGGCGCTGTAGTCCCTCGCAAGCGCTGCCTTCGCAGCCCCGTCAGGTACGATTTGCAGGCCTCCTGACACAGCGTGTCGATAGTCGATGATGTTTCCGTTGACGTCTTTCTCGATGAAGAAGCAGGACTTGTGCTCAGCCACCATCGACGCGACACCCATGTCCGCAAGAACTCTATCGAATTGATTGCTGGTGGCAATCGACATCAAGTCGTGCCAGTGGCGCGCATAGCGCTCGCCTCGGATTCTTCCTTGCGCGCAATAGACGTGGGCAGCGGTTGCCTTTTCCAGAACGTCCGGGACAAGTTCATGACGAGTGGGGTTGCATCAGGGAATGAGACGCTATCCAAAATCCCGTCCATGTCGCACCGCACGGGCATTTCGGCGTGGGGCTCGTCCCACGCCATCGCAGGTTTAAGGCGCTAGAGGAGTTGAGTGGGGTGCGAGCTCAGACCTGGCGCAGCATCTATGGCGGGCGTCAGCGTGCGACGGAGGAGGCAATCCTTGCGCTCTGCAAGAACTGGCCAAAATACGCGTATTGGCTGGGAACAGGACTGACGGACGAGGAACACGGTCATTCATCGCCGATATTGGCGAGACGGGGGCGTGATTGCGAGATGTCACGCAATTCTCGGGATCTTCGATAAAAGAGAACGGCAGCGCAAGCCCACTCTATAGCGGGAAAAATGGCATTTGACGTCGCTTGAGATATTTCATCTCAAAGTCAATCGCTGACCACGTTAATCCGACTTCCGGCCAATGCGGCCGACTGTAATCGACCCATTGCCATCCGTGACTACGTCATCAGATCAACGACCGTTTGAAAGCCACGAGCAAGCGTGGGCAACATCTGGGGTTGTTTCCTCATCGGCAGGCAACTGCTGCACCCTAATAAGTGCTGTATCCGCCACGGGGAGGCACCTCCCCCCCTTTTGAACCTACGCAGGAAGCGTTTCTATTTCATGAGGGCAGCTACCATCTCGTCGAAGCACTCGGGCGTTGGCGATTCGATTTTTCGATACTGAAGGTTCAGATGCGAACACACATGCTCTGCGTGCTTGCTCTCCTCTGCGACGAAGCGTGCGATTTGTTGCATGGTCCATGAATGATCGCCGCGATCCCTTAGTCGCGGCGCAATTTGTTCGACTTTTGCCTCGAGGAGTAGCACGCCTACACACCCCAAGTCTCGAAAGACCTCCGGCGCGAGTAACACCGGTTCACCATCGCTACCGCGCAGAACGAAATGTCCATCAAGCAGGAGCGTCCTGCCTGTCGCTCGGACGCGCGAGACGGCAGCAATCAGAGCTCGCTGGTTCTCGTCGATTGCGTTCGCTCGCTTGTCAGTGCCCCACGAAGCAGTGCCCCGCTCCTCCCGAATAAGCTGACTCGCGGTCGCATGGAGAAGACCAAGCCGCTCACACGCCGGCTTCGCGAGAAACGTTTTTCCAACACCATGCATTCCAGCGACGAATATGGTCATCAGATATCTCTGGTTACGAGGCAGCCGATTCAATGCTTTTCAATTCCACCTCTGTCAGATAGCGAAACGACTGTGGTGGCGAGAAATTCTCTAAAAGCGATCTGGGATCGACGGGTTTTCGCATCCTTTTGACCTTCCCCAATAAGACCGCATATCCCTTCGACTTACCTGAGAAGTAGTCATATAGCTCTCGCCTTGTAAGACCGCCACCGTGACTTCGACAGTATTCCCAGAGCTTGCTCGGAGACGCGTGAACGACCTCGTTGACCGGCACTGTCGCCACAAGACGTTGTTGTGGTGAGCTGGCATAGATCACCACCAGCCTGATGTCGTCCCGCGCCCACGATCTCCGGAACTCGACGAGCTTTTCGCGCGACAGAATGAGATCAGAATATTTCGGTTTGACTGACAGCAACACGGCTCTACCGCCCTGCAGCTGCGAGCACTCTGGAAAAAGCGTCATCCTGAATTTCACGAATGGATTGTATGGGGCCAATAATGCCTTCATGCTGGAGGCGAGCATACGGCACTGGGTTCGGCAAGTGTTCAACCAGTCGAAATAAGATAACCTTAGTCCGCCTAGTTGCCAGCTCTACAATCTGCCGTTGGCTGTAGACCGTGCGGCGACTGACAAGGCTCGCGATTCTGGCGGCGTCGTCGAGCACATCAAACTGATCGACAACGCCAATCGATGTGGTAGCTTTCTCATCCCCCGTGCGGTAGAAAAGTACGATGTCCCCGGCGCTAATTGCATTTGTTTGCGCATGGCAAAGATAGGCAAGCTTGATCGCATTGCCGACACTGCTCGGTGGCACAAACAGACGTTGCTGATGCGGATGGTAATCCGGGAACAATGTATCGTGGAATGTTGGCTTGATCGGGATGATGAATTTTCGGACGGATCGGTCCCGGCGGAAGTGGGGAAAGAAACGGCGGTTATATTCAGGCGCGGGGAGTGTGGGTAAGTTCGGCGCACTCTTCGGGTGCTCTTTTACAAGCACAGAATCACCCATGTATGTGCCTCTTTCTCCGAACCCATAGTCTTGCAGAAGCCGAATGAGATAGTCGTGCCTCTCCGCGTTGGCATGGATAAAGACGTTCTCGCAGGCATTCTCCGTTGCGTAACGGAATGAGGCCTTCAAAAACAACTCCCCAATTTTTCGGCCGCGAACCGTCTCGCCGACTTTGAATGTACAAAGCTTCAGCGCTGTCCCTATCAGCTTGGTTCCGGCGTCGGTAATCTGCTCGTTATGTTGGACCGCATAGATACATATCGCCGCAAGGCTGCCATCTTCGTCCTGATACACCCACGCTCTGCGATTCTCGCGAGCTTTTCGCCTGAACCACTCGTCAAATTCCGAGCCGCCGTATCCGTCGCGCAAGCTGTCGAAGAATGGCTGCGCCAGAATCGGGGTAAGACTGTGAAGCGGCACATCCTCGATATTAGGTAACGCAATCTGGCGGGGCTCGTGCAGGCGTCGAAGCCAGTCTTCGGCGGTTTGAATGGTATAGACCCGCCCGCCAATGCCTCGGAGACGAGCCTTTGCATGGATGCCACGATCCTCGGTTACGAGAGCATGAACCGCATCGCATTCCAATGCGTACAAAATTTCGTTGTCACATACGTCGTTCGGCGAAGTTTCGGCCGTATTCCACGGGCAGGGTGCGGCGTGGTCAAGCATCGAGTATTGCGCCAATCTTTCCAGATTTCGGAGCTTCCTGGCTCGATCTGGGTCGCGTTGAAAATCTGCAACCGTCGCGGCGTGATAAAGCAACTGGTGACCGCCCAGTCCGGCAAGTCGAACAAAGTTGGCCAGATTGCTTTCCAAAACCTGATACGTGTCCTGGAGTGGAATTAATACATTCGTGTCAAGCAGAAACCGAAGTCGCATCGACATGTTCAGCTCCGGCTAGCGGGGTTGCTGGGACGCCAAAACAGCAGCAAGCCCGATACCACCGTAGTTGTTGCTGGAAAATGTCGTTGCTGCATGAAGCCCCCGTTAGACCGTTGACGTTACGCACAAAACAACGCTGTGCCGCTTAAGCTTTTTCGCCATGTTATATCAGGTTACGCATGTCGCCAGAGACCGTTCAGCGGCTCTTGCGTATATGACCGCTTGAGATTTGGAGGGCTCACAGCCACCCACGCTTCCTTAAAGCGACGACTTCTCGATTTGAAGTCAACATCTGAGTGTCACGTCGAACGCACGGCGATCGGCTCCTATTTGCCGATTGCACTCGCGCACACACTGGAAAAAGCGAAGTTGCAGGCCGCTGCATGACGACAAGTATCATTCACCTCTAATCACCACCACCAAAGTAACCACCTTTCGGAAAATGCTCCGGCGTTCGCTTTCAACCGTTCGCGGCGCGAACGTCGAGTTCCGAACTGCAGCGGTCACTTGTCGGGATATCGCCGTTGACAGGTGACCGGCCATTGCTGGCGTCGGGACAATCGCCGACCATAGGCGGCTGGTTGTTCTGCAGTCGTTAGACTGCCTGTTACGGCGAGGATGACAACTTTTCGGCTGCACGAGGACTGCACTTGTCCGCATGGGAGGCGCTCGCTATTTGGAATGGCTTATTTCGAAATGCTGCGAACACCTAGATCACCTGATGTGCAGCATGCTTTTCTATAAAAAGTCTAGTTGATAATTTTTATTTAATATAAAAATGCGATGCATATTTTGCAAAAAAAGTTCATTGTTGAGCGTGGCTATCGAGCACATTGTCCCTGAGTCGCTCGGAAATACGAAGCTAACGCTGCCGAAGGGTGTCGTCTGCGATAAGTGCAATAATTATTTCGCCACCCATCTTGAGCAACCCATACTTAAATCAAATGAATTTTTGTATTTGAGATTTAATCAAGAGTTGAAAAATAAACGACGTAAAGTTCCTGTGGCTCCAATAATTTTCGGAGATAAAATTGTTAATGCGCATCGCCATGGAACGCTAGATTTTTCTTTCAACTCAGAGGATTTTTCAAAGATAGAGGAGTATCTGGATGCGGGCGGAACTAAGATGATGATTCCCATTTCGGGAGCCTCTCCCGACGACACGCTGACGTCAAGGTGGCTCGCGAAGATGGGGCTCGAGATGCTTGCATTTCGATGGCAAAACATCGATGGATGGAATGACTATTTAGTCGAGCATGAAGGACTCGATGAGGTTAGACGATATGCACGCGCACCAAAGCCTAAGGAAAAATGGGATTACAGCAAGCGTCGTATATATGAACAGGATAATCTGACGCTAACTTCAGATGGGCAATCAGTTCAAATGATTTACGAGTGCGACATCCTCACGACGGGGACATCGGAAAGTAGTGAGTTTTACTTTGTGATTGCAATTTTTGGTGTCGAGTATTCAATTAATCTCGGCGGAGATAGCATGGATGGATACCATCGATGGCTAGAGATTAATGGTGGAAAATCACCACTCTACAGCAACAAGGATTGAAGCAGTGCTTGGTAAATTTTGATGAAGTTTTTTATAATAAGTAATCACCAAGCTTAGTTGATCTGTGGTATGCCCGACTACCCGATGAGCAATGTTGAACGGCGGTTGCCGTCCGGCTCATTTTTTGTGTGTATGGCGCTACAAAGCTGCCGCTGTTACGGAGGGCGCTGGCTTTCGATGAACAAACTGAATTCGTACAACCAGGCAATTGGGGACTTTCAATTCGCGTATGTCGATTGTTGGCAAAGGCTGATGCGGAGTGTTCATCTTCGACAACCGGATGGCCCGTTTCGAGGTGAAAGCGACGTCTGAACATCTCATCTACGATGCATGTGAACGGCCGGTTGCGGCCGGAAAGGGGGGGCGCCCGTGCTGCGTTGGGCGCTCGGGAAAATCCTGCGCGACTCGTTTCCAGCGAAGCGAACAATGCGCGGCCCGAACCTTGTTCGACATATCTGTATTGCTGCGACAACGACTTTAGTGCTCGTAGAGCTAGTGCGTATGTTGCGCGCTTTTGATTTGGTCCAACGGCTAAGCCAATAAGGAAACGTCTGAGATTTGGGGCTAGGGAAGGCGGGGCGAAACGCTCATTAATTTCAGATTTCGAGCGTCCCAATACGGAAGGTTTCAGCCCAGAAAATAAAGCCATTTCCACCGCCAAATACACAACCCACAGCGCATTACAAGTGCTACAAATTTGCTACAGCAAATTCGAAATCCCTTTTTAATCAGTTATTTATCTTGTCATTCTATTAACTGAACTACAGGGAGAGACTGGATGTGATCCAGCGGGACGCAATAGCATCGTTCTTGCAGGTACGACGTGAGGGCAAGAGTATAGCAAAATCGTTTCGGGCGAAGGCGCAGACATCCACATGGGCACGCGAAATTGAGGTGCCGGCTGAAGGAGGCTGGATATGGTGTCGGTCAAGGCGCCGCTGCCGGCGATCTTTGCGCACTACCGGGAGCGGGGTGGCTACGGTTAATGCTGCCGCTTGGCTCGTTGGGCCGCCGCCATTTGGTTATTTTCCGAATTTTCGAATTCGCCGCGCTTCGCATTCGGCATCGCATGAAGTGCCGGAGCGCCCATGTGGCGGTCGAATCGCGTGACTGCGGCCTCCACCTGACCCACCCCAGAACGACCCACTCCCTCCCAAAGGCGGCATCGTTCACTACACTCGGTTCCTGCATGGCAGATCCTCCTCTGTCATGCGTCATCGCGGAGAAAGTCTTGGCCCCGGTGTATTTCAGCCGGGGCCTTTTTTTCATCCGGATTTCCCCGGGAGCTAACGACTTGGTCACGTGGGCTTGGCCCATCCATGCCAGAGCAAGTACCGCCTCTTTCGAAGAATCCGAGTCGCCGTGGTGCGTTCGCTTGCTTTGCGACTCACGCGAGTACGGTCATTGCGCTCGGCATCCCAATCTTGTGGCTTTAAAGGAGGTCGATATTCGCGACAGAATCAAAGAGATCGTCGACACGGTTGTCCCGCGCCATCGCAGGTTCAAGGCGCTAGAGGAGCTGAGTGGACTGCAAGCGCAGACCTGGCGCAGCATTTATGAGGGACGTCAACGTGCGACGGAGGAGGCGATTCTCGCACTTTGCAAAAACTGGCCGAAATACGCGTATTGGCTGGGGACAGGAATGACTGATGAGGATCACGGTCATTCGTCGCCGATATTGGAGCGAGTGAAGCGTGATCGCAAGACGTTACGTAATTCGGGAGACCTTCGAATGAAGTGAGTGCGAAGGAGATCCCGGGCAAAGGGTGGTTGTGCCGCGAATCCGAATTCCCTGCGAGCCTATTCGATGCTCGCCTACGCGGCCGGGTCGGATCACTCCCATCGAAACTTGATCCAACTCCCACAAGATTGACGGCCTATCTACGCATTTCCATCGAGCAAAACGCCGCGCTGACGATGTCTCAGGAATTTCCCGATAGAACAACCGGGATTGGCATTTGTTCCATTGACGCTACAAATTGGCCCTCCTAGAGTCGTCGCCATGATGACTCGTTCCTCCCTGCCTATGCTGACGTCCGCCCGTATGCGAGCGGCACAGCGCGTTCATCGCGTGCTGCGCGAGTAACTCGCCGCCTCTCGGCGCGTGCGTGCGTTCACCGCGTTTGTCACGTTCATCCTTTGTGACAAATCGCATCCGACGCCACCGCGCTCACCCCATTCGCCCCATGCCGGACGACGCGCCACTCGTGAGCGCGCCGCGGCGTCGTGCGCCCTCGCGATTCGATACGTGATGCGAGCGAGTCCAAAGCAACACCGGACTCGTCGCAACGGTCGACGCACGGCGTCGTGGGGCGCTGTTTTCCTCAACAACAAGAAAGACGCCCAACCTCATGACGCACTCCTCGCGCAAAACGTCAAAACTGCTGCCTTTCACTGGTGCTGCCGGTGCGGCCAGTGCCGCCAGTGTTGCTCTACTCCTCGCAAGTGTCGCTGCACCCGCGCACGCCCAGTCGAGCGTCACGCTCTACGGCCTGATCGAATCGGCCATCGTCTCGCAAAACCACGCCAGCCCCACTGGCGGACGCATCTACTCCGTCAATCAGGCCGGAGAAGGCTTCCTCTCCGCCAGCCGCTTTGGTCTGCAAGGCATCGAAGACCTCGGCGGCGGGATGAAAGCCCGCTTCGTGCTCGAGAACGGCTTCAACTCGCAAGCCGGCACCTTCGATCAGCAAGGTCAACTCTTCGGACGTCAGGCGTTCGTCGCGCTGCAAGGCGGATGGGGTGAACTCGCGTTCGGACGTCAATACACCGGGGCCGTCGTCGCCATTTCGATGGTCGATCCGATCTTCATCGGTGCACCGCCCACGAACTCGTGGCTTGTCTTCCTGACAGGTCAGCGCTACAACAACGCACTCACCTGGACGAAGAAGTTCGGCCCGTTCGGCGTGAACCTGCAATACGCGTTCGGTGGCATCGCCGGGCAAGGCTCCGCGCGCTCATCCGCATCGGGTGGCGTGTCGTGGGAGCAAAACGGCAACGTCTTCACCGGCCAGTTGCAGCAGACGCACGACTCGCAAAGCCGCACCGCGAAGACGTGGTCGCTCGGCGGCAAAGTCAGCTACGGTCAATGGAAGTTTCATGCGGACTACCTGCAAAGCCAGCGCGATCCCGGCTTCGACGTGACCAACGGCGGTGTCGACTACGCCTCAATCACCAACATGAGCACGGCTGCCACACCCACCACCGTAGCCGCCATCGGCTCAGTGTTCTCCGCCGCTCGACGCGATCAGTTCTTCACACTCGGTGCGACCTATCTGCTCAGCCCGTCGTGGCAATTCATCGCCGCCTATATGTACAACAACACCACGGCGGTCAATTTCAGCGGCAAGCGCCAGACGCTCTACGGCGTCATCGATTACTTCCTCTCGAAGCGAACCGACGTCTACTTCGCCACCGCCTACGAGCGCGTCGACGGCGGCTGGAGCGGTCTGTTCGGCACCACGACCACTAACTGGACCGGCGGCAACGGTGTGAAGCTCAACGGCTTCGATAACCAGATGAGCTACTACATCGGTCTGCGTCACCGTTTCTAAACGGTCAAAAACGAAGCGGCGCAGCATCAAAAAATGCTGCGCCGCAACCTTGAAACCCTTGCTGTACCTGCGTTTGCAGGCGATCAAACAAATATCTCGAGCCGCTTAGGTGTTTTCCCGATAGGACATTTTGTCTGTACCTTTGTTCTATTGACCGGACATTATGACACTTCCAGAATCGCCGCATGGATACCCCACTTCCGCTTCCGAAATACCACCAGATCTACCTCGTGCTGCGTGAACAATTGCAGGAGGGGCGCTTCGATCAGGACGGTGTGCCCGGCGAGCATCTGCTAGCCGATCAGTTCAGCGTTGCGCGCATTACGATCCGCAAAGCGATGGAAATGCTTGTGGCCGACGGTCTCGTCGTGCGTCGCCCGGGACTCGGCACCTGGCCGCTGCATGCCGGTCAGCGCACCGGTGGAGGCAAGATGCCCGGCATTTCCCGGGAAAAGGCGCACCTCACGGGCCTGCTCGAAAACATCGTCAACATGGGTCTGCGCACGAGTGTCGCTGTGCTCGAATCGTCGGTCGTCGGCGCGAGCGACGCGGTCGCCGATGCGCTGACGCTCGCGCCCGGTGCCCCTGTCTACAAGAGCATTCGTGTGCGCAGCACGCAAGCCGGGCCGCTGTCGTACATCACCACGCACGTGCCGCAGGACATCGCGCAAATCCGTCGCGAAGAACTCGAACGCAAACCGCTGCTGATGCTGCTCGAAGAAGCGGGCGTCGAGCTGGGCGGGGCGACGCAAACCATTTCCGCGCGTCTGGCCGATGCCGTCGTGGCGCGCCATCTCGATATTGCCGTCGGCTCCGCGCTGCTCGCGGTCACGCGTCTCGTGCGCGACGTTGCCGACCGTCCGGTGCAACTGCTGCAAGGCCTGTATCGCCCAGATCGCTACCAGTACCAGCTTCAACTCTCGCGCGTCGGCGACATCGACGCCAAGGTCTGGGTCAGCGAAGAACTGTCCGCCCAATTCCACTGAACACGTCCGGAGAATCATTCATGAGTTCGCGTCGCACGTTTCTGCGTCAGTCCACCGCCATGGCCGCGCTCGCCGCTGCCTCCACCAGCACCCCGTGGCTCGCGCGTGCTGCCGGCAAGCCGGTCAAGATCGGCGTGCTTCACCCCGTCACCGGTGCACTCGCCTATTCGGGACAGCAATGCCGTCTGGGCGCGCTGCTCGCCATCGACGACATCAACGCGGCGGGCGGCATCAAGTCGCTCGGCGGTGCACCCATCGAAGCCATGCTCGGCGACGCACAATCGCGCCCCGAAGCCGGTTCGGCCGAAGTCGAGAAGATGAACGAAGCCGGTGTGTCGGCAATTCTCGGTGCCTACGCCTCGGCCATCTGTTTGGCAACGACGCAAACCGCCGCGAAGTATGGCCTGCCGCACGTGGTGGATGTCGGTGTGGCCGACCAGATCGTCGAGCGCGGCCTGACCAACACGTTCCGCTTCGGTCCCGGCTACCGCATGTGCTCGCTGCGCGCCGTCGACGACCTTGCCGCGTTGAATAACGCCGCAGGCAAGCCCGCGAAGACCGTCATGATCGTGCACGAGGAGTCGCTCTTCGGCACCGGCACAGCGGCGCTGCTGCAAAAGGAATTGCCCGCGCGAGGCTTCGAGATCAAGGAAGTCATCAAGCACGCGAACCCCACGCGTGACTTCAACAACATCGTGCTGCGCATGCGCTCGGTCAACCCGGACATCGTGATTCCGGCGAATTACTACAACGAATACGCGCTGCTGCTGCGTGCGATGAAGCAGCAGAAGGTGCGCCCGAAGGCGATCTACTCGGTGCTGGGCGGCGCGGCGTCGAGCTACAAATTCCTGAAGGAATTCCCGGATATCGCCGACGGCATCATCGACTGCAATCACTGGTTCAACCCGAAAGACCCGCGCGTGGCGTCGCTCAAGAAGCGCGTGGAAGCGAAGGGCGCTTACTTCAGTTACGAAGTGTTCATGACGTACACGGCCATGATGCTGCTGGCCGACGCCATCGAGCGCGCCAAATCGGTCGACCGCGCAGCCATCACGGCGGCGCTCGCGTCGAGCACGTTCAAGGATCACATCATGCCGTACGGTCCGACCAAGTTCGTGAACGGTCAGAACACGGGCGCGCAGCCGCTGCTCACGCAGGTCTCGGGCGGCGACATCAAAGTGATTCTGCCGGACACCTATCGCCAGGTCGCACCGGTCTTCCCGCTCAAGGCCTGACGCAATGTTAGATCCGGTCATTCTGCTCTCAGCCGTGCTCAACGGGCTCACGACGGGCGCGGTCTACGCGCTCATCGCGCTCGGCCTGACGCTGGTCTATGGCGTGCTGCACATCATCAACTTCGCGCACGGTGCGGCGTTGATGGTGGCGCTATACGCCGTCTGGCTGCTTCGCGAGAAGCTCGGCATCGATCCGTACGTCGCGCTGCCGTTCGTCACGCTGGGCATGTTCGCGCTCGGCTACGCACTGCAACGCGTGGTGATCGAGCGCGCCAGCCACGGCAAGGACGAGAACATTCTGCTCGTCACGCTGGGGCTGGCCATCGTGCTGGAGAACCTTGCGCTGGTGGTGTTCAAGTCGGATACGCACACGATCGATACGCCGTACACGCTGGCTACCGTCGACATCGGCCCGGTCATGCTCGCGTTGCCCAAGCTGATCGCGTTCGGCGGAGCGCTTGCCGCTGCCGCCGTGCTGTTCTGGATCATGCGCTCGACGGATCTGGGACGCGCGATTCGCGCAGTCGCGAAGGAGAAACACGGCGCGAAGCTCATGGGCATCGATGTGGAACGCGTGTACGCGCTTTCGTTCGGCATCGGCATGGCCTGTGTGGGCGCTGCCGCGTGCTTCCTGTTGCCCACGTATTACGTCAATCCGCAGGTCGGCGGCGGCTTCGTGCTGGTGGCGTTCACGATCGTTGTGCTCGGGGGCATGGGAAGTTTCGTCGGCGCGCTCGTGGGCGGTCTGCTCATCGGTGTGGTCGAGTCGCTGGGTGGCCTGTGGCTGGGCGATTCGCTCGGCCAGATGGGCATCTTCGCCATCTTCATCATCGTCGTGCTGCTGCGCCCGCAGGGGCTCTTCGGCGCACGCGCCTGACGGAAGACGGCGGGAGAAAAAAATGAAAGATATTCGGATGATCGTGTTGTTCGGTGTCGTGATGACAGCGTTGCTGTTCACGCTCCAATCTGGCGTGTGGTTGTCGTTCCTCATGATGACGATCTACACCGTGCTGCTTTCCCAGTCGTGGAACATTCTCGGCGGGTTCGGCGGGCAGTTGTCGTTCGGCCACGCGCTGTTCTTCGGCGTCGGCGCTTATGCGCAGGCGATCGCGCAATTGCAATGGGGCTGGAACCCGTGGCTCGCCATGCCGTTCGCGATTGCGGCGGGCACGGTAGTCGCCGTATTGCTCGGTGCCGTGACGTTCCGCTACGGCCTGAAGGGTTCGTACTTCGCGCTCGTCACGCTGGCGTTCGCCGAGGTGTTCCGCATTCTGGCCGTGTCGCTGCCGTTTACTGGCGCAGGCGTCGGTCTGATGGTGCCGCTGCGCCAAAGCCTGGGCAATCTTCAGTTCGCCTCGCCGCGCGGCTACGCAGCGCTGCTGCTCGTGTTCGTGATGGCGGCCTTGCTGGTCACCGCCTGGCTGCGTCATTCGCGCTTTGGTGCATGGTTGCAAGCGGTGCGCGACAACGAGAACGCGGCACGCGCCGTCGGCGTGAATCCGTTGCGTGTGAAGCTTGGCGCGATTGCGCTCTCGGGCGCGTTCATGAGTGCGGCGGGTATGTGCTACGTGCAAATGTTCCAGTACATCGATGCTGGGATCGCTTTCGGTTCGACGATTTCGGTCGAGGCGCTCGTTGGCGTGATCGTGGGGGGCATGGGCACGCTCTGGGGCCCGGTCTTCGGTGCGGCCGTGTTGTACACCCTCGGCGAGTTCACTCGCAACCTGTTCGGCGAACTGCCCGGCCTGTCGATGGTGATCTACGGCGCCGTGCTGATCCTGATTGTCATGTTCCTGCCGCGTGGCATCACGGGCGCAGGCGCGTCGGTGCGCCGCTTGCTGGGCATGGATGGGAAGACCCGCGCCGCACATGGCGCGCAGCCGACGACGTCGCGCGAGGAGAAGGCCCGTGTCTGACATTTTGTTGAGGGCCGATGGCTTGTCCATCACGTTTGGCGGTCTCAAGGCCGTGCAGGACGTCAGTCTCGACGTCAAGGCCGGTACGCTCACGGCGCTCGTGGGTCCGAACGGCGCAGGCAAGACCACGCTCTTCGGTCTGCTCTCCGGCTTTCTCACGCCCACGGCCGGTCGCGTCGAATTTCAGGGGCGCGACATCACCGGTCAGGCACCGTACGACACGGCGCGTCAGGGGCTGACGCGTACGTTCCAGATCGTGCAGCCGTTCGGCGCGCAGACGGTGCGCGAGAACATCGCCGTTGGCGCGCATCTGCATCAGCGTGACCGTCGGGCTGCGTTGCGCGAGGCCGAGGAAGTCGCGCTGCGCACCAATCTGCAAGCGCAGCTCGACAAGCCAGCGGCGGACCTGACCGTGTGCGGGCGCAAGCGTCTAGAACTGGCCCGCGCACTAGCGACCAAACCCCGTCTCTTGTTGCTCGACGAAGTGCTCGCGGGCCTGAACCCGAGCGAGATCGATGAAGTCATTCCGGTCGTGCGCGAGATCGCGGACAGCGGTGTGACGGTGCTGATGATCGAGCATGTGATGCGCGCCGTCATGAGTCTGGCCGAACACGTGTGGGTCCTGGCGCAGGGCAGGTTGATTGCGGCAGGCACGCCGCGTGAAGTGACGTCCGACCCGGTTGTGATCGAAGCCTATCTGGGGCATGGCACCGCCGCGCGGCTCGCCGCTCAGTCGGGTGCGCCGATGGCGATGGGAGGTGTGCAATGAGCCATCTGCTCGAGGTGGAAGGCCTGCATACCGGCTATGGCCGCGTGGAAGTGCTGCGTGGCGTCGATCTGACGGTCGGCGAAGGCGAGATCGTGGTGCTGCTCGGCAGCAACGGCGCGGGCAAGTCCACGCTGAACAACACGCTCTCCGGCATCAATCCTGTGTGGTCGGGACGCGTGCGCTTCGACGGTCACGATCTCACCGGCCGCCATTACCGCGACGTCGTCAAAGCCGGGCTGATTCAAGTGCCGGAAGGGCGTCGCATCTTCCCGAACCTTAGCGTGCGGGAAAACCTGGCGCTGGGCGCGTTCGCACGTGGTCGCGCGTCGCGCGAGCAGGGGCTCGAGCGCATGCTCGACCTGTTTCCGCGTCTTCGCGAGCGCATCGATCAGGCAGCGGGGACGATGTCCGGCGGCGAACAGCAGATGCTCGCGATCGGACGCGGTCTGATGGCCGAACCCCGTCTGCTGATCCTTGACGAGCCGTCGCTCGGCCTCTCGCCGCTCATGGTGGAAGAGCTGTTTTCGCTGATCTCGCGTCTGCAACGCGAGGGCCTGTCGATCCTGCTGGTGGAGCAGAACGTCGGCCAGTCGCTGGAGACCGGTCAGCGCGGCTATGTCCTCGAAAACGGTGCGATCCGCCATCGCGGCACCTGCGCAGAATTGCTCGCCAGCAGCGATCTGCGCCGGGCCTACCTCGGAATGTAAGGGAATGACTGTGCCTCAAACTCTGACGCAAAAGCTGCTGGCAGCGGCGTGTGGCCGGGACGAAGTCGCCGTGGGCGAGATCGTCACGTGCGGCGTCGACCTCGCCATGTTCCACGATTCCAGCGGTCCCCGCCGCTTGCAGCCGATGCTCGAATCGCTCGGCGCGCAACTGTGGGACAAGTCCAAAGTCGTGCTCGTGATCGATCACTACGTGCCGGAAACCGACGACGAATCGCGCCGTATCGTGCGCATCGCCCGCGACTGGGCGAGTGCGCAACAACTGCCCAACGTCTACGACTCAGTAGGCATCTGCCACGTGGTCGTGCCCGAACACGGTCATCTGCGTCCAGGCATGTTCTGTGTCGGCGGCGATTCGCATTCGCCCACGGGCGGTGCGTTCGGCGCGTACATGTTCGGCATCGGCAGCACGGAAATGCTGGGCGTGGCGGTGTCCGGTGAAATCTGGGTGAAAGTACCCGACACGATTCAGATGCGCTGGGACGGCAAGCTCGCCGACGGTGTGACCGCCAAGGACATGATGCTGCACATGATCGGTCGCTTCGGTATGAACGGCGGACGCTATCAGGCCATCGAGTTCTGCGGCGAAGCGGTGCGCGCCCTGTCGATGCAGGAGCGCATGACGCTCTCGAACATGAGCGCCGAACTCGGCTCGCAAGTCGGTCTGATCGCACCGGATACCACGACCGTTGAGTATCTGCGCGCGGTGGGCGTGACCGATCCTATCGACGTCGACCGCTGGCAGAGCGATGCCGGTGCGCACGCTGAAATGCATACCTTCGACGCGAGCACGCTCGCCCCGCAGGTCGCCGCCCCGCACAGCCCGGCCAACACGCGCGCCATCGACGAATTTGCCGACGTGACGGTGGACGTCGCTTATCTCGGCGCATGCACCGGCGCGAAGCTCGAAGACCTGCGCGCAGCGGCGCGTGTGCTCAAGGGACGCCGCGTCGCCGACGGCATGCGCTTTGTCGTGGCCCCGGCCTCGGCGCGCGATCAGGCGCAGGCCGCGCGTGAGGGCGTGATGGACGTGCTGGTCGACGCTGGTGCACAAGTGCTCGCCAACACCTGCGGCGCATGTGCGGGCTATGGCGGCTCGATCCCCGAAGGGGCGACGGTGCTGTCGAGCACCGCACGCAATTTCCGCGGCCGCATGGGGGCAGAGACGGCGCAGGTCTACCTCGGTTCGCCATACGCCGTGGCTGCGGCCGCGCTTACCGGGCGTATCGCCGACCCGCGCGGACTGCTCGTCTGAGCGCCTGTCCGACTCATCGACGATTCCTCGACTTCCTCACTTCTGACATGACAACGCCAACGTCTTCTTCCGGCCGAGCGTGGCGCGTCGGTGCCGACATCGACACCGACGCGCTCGCACCCGGTGCCTACATGAAGTTCGGCATCGACGAAATCGCCCGCCATTGCCTGCACCGCGTGCGTCCCGAGTTCGCAGCCGATGTGCGTCCGGGCGATGTTCTCGTCGCTGGTCCCAACTTCGGCATCGGGTCGTCACGCGAACAGGCGGCTGCCGCGCTCGTGCATCTCGGCGTGCGCGCGGTGATCGCGCCGTCGTTCAATGGCCTTTATTTTCGCAACGCCTTCAACGTGGGGTTGCTGCTGCTGACCTGCGCCGACGCACAGCGCATTGGCGAGGGCGAAGCCCTCACGCTCGCGCCGCGCGACGGTTACGTCGAACAGGCCGATGGCAGCCGGCTGACTTGCGAGACCGTACCGGGGTTCCTCCTCGATATGGTCGACGCCGGTGGCCTGCTCAATCTGCTCAAGCAGCGCAGTACGGCATCCCCATCGACATCTCACGGAGTTTCTTCATGCTAGATCCCGTCACGCTGGCGGTCCTGAAAGGCCGGCTGGAGCAGATCGCCGACGAAATGGACGCGACGCTCTACCGCAGCGCATTCAACCCGATCATTGCCGAGGCGCACGACGCCTGCCACGGCATCTACGACGCCACCACCGGCGCAACCCTCGTGCAAGGCAAGTCGGGCCTGCCCGTATTCGTCGGCGCGATGGCGTTCGCCGTACAGGCGGCCGCACGCGCAGCGTCCGAGCGCGGCGGCATGGTCGAGGGCGACGTGTGGCTCTTCAACGACCCGTACGAAGGCGGCACGCACGCCAACGACTTCAAACTCGTGCGTCCGGTGTTCCGCAACGGCAAGCTGTACTGCTTCCTTGCCTCGGCGGCGCACTGGCACGACGTGGGCGGCGCGGTGCCCGGCAACTACAACCCGGCCGCGACCGAATGCTGGCAGGAGGCCGTGCAGATCCCGCCGGTGCGCATCGTGCGACGCGGTGAACTCGATCTCGACGTGCTCGCCATTCTCAAGGCCAACACGCGTCTGCCCGACAGCCTGTGGGGCGATCTGAACGGTCAACTCGCGGCGCTCGAACTCGGTGGACGTCGTCTGTCGGATCTGCTCGATGAGTACGGCGACGGCACGGTGCAGGACGCGCTCGGTCAGTTGCGCGAGCGTGCCGTCAAGCTGATGCGCACCCACGTGGCGGCGCTGCCCGACGGCGAGTACGTCTATCAGGACACGCTGGATAACGACGGTGTGCACGACGAGCCGCTCACGATTGCGCTGCGCATGCGCGTCGAAGGCGACTTGCTCACGCTTGATTTCACCGGCACGTCCCCCGCGTGCATGGGACCGGTCAACATCTCGCGCGCTACTGCCATTGCCGCTTGCTACGTCGCACTCAAGCACCTGTTCCCGGATGTCCCGGCCAACGCCGGTGTGCTCGACGCGGTGCGCTTCGAGTTGCCCGAGGGGTTGCTGATCTCGGCGCAACGTCCGCGTCCCGTCGGTGGTTACACCGAAACCATTCTGCGCATGATCGACGTGATCTTCTGCGCGATGGCGAAAGCCGCACCCGAGCGCGCGATGGGGCAGGCGTACGGCACGATCAACGCCTTGTCGATTGCCGGGTATCGCACCGACGAAGCGCGACGCGGCCAGCGCTGGGTGATGTTCAGCTTCTTCGGCGGCGGTCACGGCGGGCATATCGACGGCGATGGCCTGTCGCACGGTAACGCGCCGATCTCGACGGCGACGATTCCGCCCGTGGAGATTCTCGAAGCAGCGTATCCGGTGCGCTTTACGCAATGGGCGCTACGCCCCGATTCGGCGGGCGACGGCGCGCATCGCGGCGGTCTGGGTGCCATCTACGAAATCGAGTTGCTCGAAGACAGTGCGGAAGCGTTCGTGTTCGGCGAGCGTGGCCGTTCCGCGCCGCAAGGGATCGCGGGTGGCGAAGCATCGGTGCCGAACGTCTTCCGCTACCAGAACGAAGGGCAATGGCGCACGCCGCCAATGGCTTCGAAGATGCTCGGCATCAAGCTGACGAAGGGTGAGCGGGTACGACTGGAGACGCCGGGCGGCGGGGGGTATGGGGCACCGGCGCAGCGCGACGAAGCGGCCCGCGCGCACGACCGTGAGATGGGCTACGTGACGACACAAGCCACCGTGCAAGGTGAGCGCGGCGCGACCAAGAAGGAGCAACAGGCATGAGCGAAGCAGCAACGATTGTCGGCGTCGACGTGGGCGGCACTTTCACCGATTTGTTCGTCCTCGACGAAGCGGCCGGTGTGGCGCGCATCGTCAAGGTGCCCTCCACGCGCGGCGAAGAAGCGCGCGGTTTCATGAACGGCATCGAGCGTGTCGATACACAAGGGCGCGGGGCTGCGGCCATCGCGACCATCGTGCACGGCACGACCGTCGGCACGAATGCGCTGCTGGAGCGCAAGGTGGCGCGCACCGGGATCATCACGACGACGGGCTTTCGCGACGTGCTGGAGATGCGCCGCCGCGACCGTCCTGCCACCTGGGGTTTGCGCGGCAATTTCACGCCGATCGTGCCGCGTAATCTGCGCCTTGAAGTCGACGAGCGCGTGCTGGCCGATGGCACAGTGCACACCGACGTCGACATCGCGCAGGTCGAAGCGGCGGCGCGCGCCTTGCTCGAAGCGGGCTGCGACGCCGTGTGTGTCTTCTTCGTCAACGCGTACGCCAATCCCGTCAACGAACAACGCGCGGTCGCAGCGGTGCGCGCGCTCTGGCCGAACGGCAATGTAACGGCGGCCACCGAAGTGCTGCCGGAAATTCGCGAGTTCGAGCGTTGCTCGACAGCCACGCTTAACGCCTCGCTGCAACCGGTGGTGGGCAGCTATCTGACGCGTCTGGAGAGCGACCTGAAGGCGCGTGGCTTCGGCGGGGAACTGCTCGTCGTGCAAAGCAACGGCGGCATCATGTCGCGCCAGACGGCCTGCGACGTGCCGGTGCGCACGGCGCTCTCCGGCCCGGCGGCTGGTGTGATCGCGTGCGCGGCCATCGCGCGTTCGGCGGGCTTCGCGAACGTGGTGACAGGCGACATGGGCGGCACGTCGTTCGACGTCTCGCTGGTTGCGAACGGTGAGGCCTCGCTCGCAGCGCAGACGTCCATCGAATTTGGGATGGTGGTGCGCTCGCCGATGATCCAGATCGAGACCATCGGCGCGGGCGGTGGCTCGATTGCCTCCGTCGACGCGGGCGGGCTGTTGCAAGTCGGTCCGGAGTCGGCGGGCAGCGTACCGGGACCGGCGTGCTACGGACGAGGCAACACGCGCCCGACCGTGACCGATGCCAACGTGCTGCTCGGCCGGATTGCCGCGGATCGTCCGCTGGGCGGCGGATTGCTCGCCAAGCTCGACGGCAACCTCGCCTTGCAGGCCATCGATACGCACGTGGCCAAACCGCTGGGCCTCGATGCCTATGCCGCTGCGGAAGCGATTCTGACCGTGGCCAATGCCAAGATGGCGGGCGCGATCCGTCTTGTGTCTATCGAGCGTGGGCACGATCCGCGACAGTTCGCTTACATGCCGTTCGGCGGCGGCGGCGCGCTGCACGTCTGCGCGATGATGCGCGAAGTCGGCACGACCACCGGCATCGTGCCGCGTTATCCGGGGGTGACGTCTGCGCTCGGTTGCGTGATCGCGGACATGCGTCACGACAGCGTGCAGACGCTCAATCAGCCGCTCGCTGCGCTCGATACGGACGACCTCGCCGAGCGTGTGGATGGGCTGGCGCAAGCGTGTCAGGCGCGTCTGGATTCGGCCGGTGTGCGCTTCGACTCGGTGCGCGAGATCATCGAACTCGACATGCTCTATGTGGGGCAGAGCCACACGGTGCGCGTGCCGGTAGCGCGCGAACGACTGGATCGGGACGGCATTGCCGCCGCTTTCGAGACTGCCTATCGCGACGCCTTCGGCCGTGCGCTCGACGGCATTCCGGTACGCATCATGAACCTGCGTTACGCGCGCATCGGTGTGCGTCCGAAGTTCGACCTCGCGGTGCTCGCACCGCAGGCGAACGCGATGCCCGAGCCGCTCGGCAGCCAGCGCGTGTATCACGCCGGACAGTGGTGGGATGCGGTGCGTTATGCGCGTCTCGACCTGCCGGTGGATGCGAGCGTCGCCGGTCCCGCGATTCTCGAACAGTCGGACACGACGATCTGGCTCGAACCGGGATTCTCCGGGCGCGTCGATGCGCTGGGCAACCTGCTCATCACGCGCGACGCCTGATGCCCGCGACAGGAGCCATGACATGAGTCAAACCTCTTTGCTCGACCCGGCGCGCACGGCACTCGTTATCGTCGATCTGCAAAACGACTTCATCACGCCCGGCGGTGCGTACGACCGGGGTGGTGCCGCAACACCTGAAGCGCAAGCGTTGCCCGCGCGCGTCGGGCCGATCGCGCAATCGCTCAAGGCCGCAGGCGGTTTTGTCGCGGCTAGCCAGTTCACGTTGTGGCCGGACGCGAACGGCGAGCCGATGATTTCGCCGCATCTGAAGCAATTGCGGCCGTTCCTGCGCCGTGGCGATTTCGTCGCGGGAACGGACGGTCATGCCACCGTGGCGGCGCTGGCGAAGCACGTCGACGTGTCGGTCTGGAAGGTGGCGTACTCCGCCTTCTTCAACACGCAACTGGACTGGGTGCTGCGACGTGCCGGTATCGACACGGTGGCGGTGTGCGGCATCGTGACCAACGGCGGCGTGGCGAGTACGGCGCGCGATGCGCACATGCGCGACTACCGTGTGCTGGTGCTCTCCGACGGATGTGCGGCACCCACCGTCGCCGCGCACGACGCCGCGTTGGCCGACCTGCGCACCGTTGGCGAGATCGTGACCTGCGAGGCCTTTGCAGGCCGCATCGCGTCATGAGCGGTCCTACGACACCGGTCGTTCGTCAGGGACGGCCGCCGGTGGACGATCTGCCGCAAATCAGCGTGGTGATCGTGGGGGCAGGCGCATGCGGCCTGACTGCCGCGCTGGTGCTGCAAGACGCAGGCATCGACTGCGTGCTGCTTGAGCGTGACGCTATTCCCAGTGGCTCGACGGCGCTGTCGTCGGGCTTCATTCCGGCGGCGGGCAGCGCAGTGCAGCGCGCGCTCGGCATTGATGACAGCGCTGAGCAGTTTGCGTCCGACGTCATGGGGAAGACGGAAGGCACGGCGGCGGCGCATCTGGTACGGGCGTATTCGGAGGCGTCCGGTCCGGCGATGGATGCGCTCGCGCGCCACGGGCTGACGTTCGACATTCTCGACGGCTTCCTTTACCCCGGCCACAGCGTGCGGCGCATGCACAGCCTGCCCGAGCGGACCGGTGCGGCGTTGATGGCGGCGCTCGAGCGTGCCGTGCAGGCAACCGACGCTCACGTCATGACGAAGACGCTGGTGCGCGAGCTGTGGGTGGATGCGTCGGGCAAGGTGCAGGCGGTTGGTTGCGTGCGTCCGGATGGCGCGATGGAATACCTCGGCTGCGACATGCTGCTGCTCGCCTGCAACGGCTTCGGCGGTAATGCCGGGTTGCGTACCGAACTGTTGCCCGAAATGGCACACGCGGTGTACGGCGGCCATGAGGGCAACGACGGCAGCGCCTTGCTCTGGGGGCGGGCGCTCGGCGCGGCAACAGCCGATCTGGGCGGCTATCAGGGGCACGGCTCGTGGGCGAGTCCGCACGGCGTGCTGATCTCGTGGGCCGTCATCATGGACGGCGGGGTGCAGATCAACCGGGAAGGGCGGCGGTTTCATGACGAAACGCACGGCTACTCGGAAGCGGCCGTGCACGTGCTCGCACAAACGGATGGCATCGCCTGGAATGTGTTCGACGCGCAGACGCTCGCACTGGCGCGCACGTTTCCCGACTTTCAGGAAGCCGAAGCCGCAGGTGCGCTCAAGACCTGTGCCGACCTCGACGCGCTCGCCAGTGTCATCGGCTGCGACGTGGCGACGCTGCGCGAAACGTTGGACGGCGTCGCGCCCGGCGTGAATGCCACCGATGGCCGCCGGTTCACGCGCTCGCTCGTCGCGCCGTATTACGCAATTCGGGTCACGGGCGCGCTGTTTCATACGCAGGGCGGACTCGATATCGACGCCGCCTGCCGGGTGCTGCGTCCCGACGGATCGCCGATGCCCAACCTGCTCGCCGCAGGCGGTGCAGCGCGCGGCGTGTCGGGCAATGCAGTGTGGGGCTACCTGTCCGGTAATGGCCTGCTCTCGGCCGTCGCGGGCGGCTACATCGCGGCGAATACGATGATTGGCTCACTCGCCGCCATCACGAACACTCAGGAGATTTCTTCATGACGGCTTCGTCATCTGTCCAACTGTCGCTCCGACAGCGCCTCTCGCAAGGTGTGCTGCTGGCGCCCGGCGTGTACGACGCCTTGTCTGCCCTCATCGCCGCACAGTCCGGCTTCGAGGCCCTGTATCTCTCGGGGGCATCGATTGCCTATACGCGGCTCGGCCGCTCCGACATCGGTCTGACCACGTTCCCGGAAGTCGAAGACACGGTTGCACGGATTGCCGAGCGCGTGTCGGTGCCGGTGATCGTCGATGCCGATACCGGTTTCGGTAACGCGCTCAATGTCAAACGCACCGTGCGTGGTTTCGAGCGGGCGGGGGCGGCCATGATCCAACTGGAGGATCAGACGTTTCCGAAACGTTGTGGCCATCTCGATGGCAAGGGCGTGGTGCCTGCTCAGGAAATGGCGGGCAAGGTGCGGGCGGCCGTCGATGCACGGCATGACGCCGAGACGCTGATCCTCGCACGCACCGATGCGATTGCCGTCGAAGGACTCGACGCCGCACTGGACCGCGCTGAGCTGTATCTCGAAGCCGGGGCCGATG
This sequence comes from Pandoraea commovens, assembly GCF_024704525.1. Taxonomy (NCBI): domain Bacteria; kingdom Pseudomonadati; phylum Pseudomonadota; class Betaproteobacteria; order Burkholderiales; family Burkholderiaceae; genus Pandoraea; species Pandoraea commovens. The sequence continues at coordinate 3,912,154 of NZ_CP102780.1, read as the reverse complement.
CGCTTTTCATCGAAGCGCTGCGCACGACCGAGCAGATGACTGCGGCCTGCGAGCGCTTTGCCCATCGTGTGCCGTTGCTGGCGAACATGGTCGAAGGCGGCAAGACGCCCGTGCAAAGTGCGCAGGCACTCGCGGATATCGGCTTTCGCATCGTCATCTTTCCCGGTGGCACCGCGCGTGCGGTGGCGCATACGTTGCAGGGCTATTACGCCAATCTGCACGCGCAGGGCACGACGGCGGCATGGCGCGACCGGATGCTCGATTTCGACGGTCTGAACACGGTGATCGGTACGCCTGAACTGCTGGCCGAGGGCAAGCAGTACGAGTGATTCGTGACGCCAGGGAAAGAATAGGGACGTCTACGATGACGGTGTGACGTCCGTCAGGGTCTCGGCGTGGAACGTGGGTAGCGCCGGAACACGGGGCCTGTCGCGATGAGATTCGCGACAGGCCCTTTTTGCATCAGGCAGACTGCCCGGATGGCGCTTGAGTCGGTCTCACACCACACCATCGGTACGCAGGCCTGCGATCTTCACATCATCAAAGCCGAGCCGTTCGCGCAGGATCTCGTCGCTATGCTGGCCGAGCGTTGGCGGGGCGGTGCGCGCGAGCGGGGGCGTCTCGCTCATCTTCATGGGGCTCGCGACCAGTCGCGACACACCACCGGACGCGTGCGGCAACGCGACTTCCATGCCACGCGCCTTGACCTGCGGGTGTGCGAAGACTTCGGGCAGCGTGTTGATCGGGCCGCACGGCACGCCGGACGCTTCGAGCTTGTCGATCCAGACGTCCTTGCCGAACTTGCGCACCATTTGCGCGAGCAGCGGCACTAGCGTCTCGCGGTGACGGACCCGCGACGGGTTGGTGGCGAAGCGCTCGTCGTCGGCCAGCGCTGGCTCGCCACCGGCCTCCACGAACTTGCGGAATTGCCCGTCGTTGCCGACCGCGACGATGATCCAGCCGTCGTCGCCCGTCTGGAAGGTCTGATACGGCACGATGTTCGGATGCGCGTTGCCCCAGCGCACCGGCGCTTTGTCGCTGGCCAGATAGTTCGTGTTCATGTTCGCCAACATGGCCACCTGCGTGTCGAGTAGCGCCATGTCGATGTACTGACCCACGCCGGTGCGGTCGCGGTGGGTGAGGGCGGCCATGATCGCGAGACTCGCGTACATGCCCGTCATCAGATCGGCAATCGCTACACCGGCCTTTTGCGGGCCGCCGCCGGGCAGCGCGTCGCGCTCGCCGGTGATGCTCATGAAACCGCCGATACCCTGCACGATGAAGTCGTAACCTGCACGCGAGGCGTACGGGCCGTCCTGCCCGAAGCCGGTGACCGAGCAGTAGACGAGATCCGGCTTGACCGCTTTGAGCGAGGCGTAATCGAGGCCGTACTTGGCCAGTTGTCCGACCTTGTAGTTCTCGACGACAACATCGCTCTGCGCAGCCAGCGCCTTGACGATGGCCTGTCCTTCCGGTCGGGAGATGTCGAGCGTGAGCGAGCGCTTGTTGCGGTTTGCCGCGAGGTAATAGGCGGCTTCGGCCGTGTCGTGGCCATCGGCATCGCGCTGGTAGGGCGGGCCCCAACTGCGAGTGTCGTCGCCCACGCCGGGACGCTCCACCTTGATCACGTCTGCGCCCAGATCGGCCAGATTCTGCGTGGCCCACGGACCGGCCAGCACACGCGAAAGGTCCAGTACCCGGATATGACTCAGCGCACCCATCGTTCGCTATCTCCTTGTGTTTCGATTTGTCTTCGTTCGTCCGGGGCCTCGTTTGACCGACGTCGATTCGTCAACGATCGTTGGCTCGAACATGTTGCGGAACATTGTTTTGCAATGCGGAACTTGTGAGTGAGAGTCTACGGCGCACGCGCGGTGGCTGACCAGCGCCGTTTCGCACTGCGGTTAGCGGCGGGACGCTGTGGAGAGGTCGATTTCCCGTATAATCAAAAGTTTGCAAAATACCCCGCCAGGCTTTGCCTGCCCGGTCCCCACGCTTCCACGCAGCCTATGAAAGTCGCAGACATTCGGGAAAAATTCCTAAACTTCTTCGAGTCGAAGGGGCACACCATCGTGCGCTCGTCGAGCCTCGTGCCGTCCAATGACCCCACGCTGCTGTTCACGAACTCCGGCATGGTGCAGTTCAAGGACGTCTTCCTCGGACTCGAATCGCGCCCGTACACGCGCGCGACCACGGCCCAGCGCAGCGTGCGCGCCGGCGGTAAGCACAACGACCTCGAAAACGTGGGCTACACCGCCCGTCACCATACGTTCTTCGAAATGCTGGGCAACTTCTCGTTCGGCGATTACTTCAAGCGCGAAGCGATTCAGTACGCGTGGGAATTGCTGACGACCGTCTACAAGCTCCCGAAGGAAAAGCTCTGGGTCACCGTCTACAAGGAAGACGACGAGGCCTACGACATCTGGGCGAAGGAAGTGGGCGTGCCGGCCGAGCGCATCATCCGCATCGGCGACAACAAGGGCGCGCGTTACGCCTCGGATAACTTCTGGCAGATGGCCGATACCGGTCCGTGCGGCCCGTGCTCGGAAATCTTCTTCGACCACGGTGAAGACGTGTGGGGTGGCCCGCCGGGATCGCCGGAAGAAGACGGCGACCGCTACATCGAAATCTGGAACCTCGTGTTCATGCAGTTCAACCGCGACGAGCAGGGCAATATGACGCCGCTGCCCAAGCCGTGCGTTGACACCGGCATGGGGCTGGAGCGTATTGCGGCCGTGCTGCAACACGTTCACAGCAACTACGAGATCGACCTGTTCCAGCACCTGATCAAGGCCGCCGGTCGTGAGACGGGCGTGACCGACCTCAATGCGAACTCGCTCAAGGTGATCGCCGATCACATCCGTGCGTGCTCATTCCTGATCGTCGACGGCGTGATTCCGGGTAACGAAGGCCGTGGTTACGTGCTGCGCCGTATCATCCGCCGCGCGATCCGTCACGGTTACAAGCTCGGCTGCAAGAAGCCGTTCTTTTACAAGCTCGTACCGGATCTGGTCGCCGAGATGGGCGTTGCCTATCCGGAACTGGCGCAGGCGCAGCAGCGCGTGACCGACGTGCTCAAGCAGGAAGAAGAGCGCTTTGGCGAGACCATCGAGAACGGCATGGAAATTCTCGAAGGCGCGCTGGCCGATCTGGCCAAGAAGGGCGTGACCACGCTCGACGGCGAACTGGCATTCAAGCTGCACGACACCTACGGCTTCCCGCTCGATCTGACGGCGGACGTTTGTCGCGAGCGCAGCATTACGGTGGACGAAGCAAGCTTCGACGCCGCGATGGCGCGTCAACGTGAGCAGGCGCGCGCCGCCGGTAAGTTCAAAATGGCGACGGCGCTCGAATACACGGGCGACAAGACGCGCTTCGAAGGCTACGACAAGCTCGCGCTCGAAGGCGCGAAGGTCACGGCTTTGTACGTCGACGGCACCAGCGTGGCTAAGATGACTGCTGGTCAGCAAGGCATCGTTGTGCTCGACACGACGCCGTTCTACGCCGAGTCGGGCGGTCAGGTGGGCGATCAGGGTCTGATCGTCGCCGGGGCTGCGCGTTTCGGCGTGTCGGACACGCAGAAGATTCAGGCCGACGTGTTCGGTCACTACGGTTCGCTGGAATCGGGTGAGCTGAAGGTCGGTGAAGCGGTAACGGCGCAGGTCGATGCCGTGCGTCGCGCGCGCACCGTGCGCAACCACTCGGCGACTCACCTGATGCACAAGGCCTTGCGCGAAGTGCTGGGTGGTCACGTGCAACAGAAGGGCTCGCTTGTCGACGCCGACAAGACCCGCTTCGACTTCGCGCATAACGCTGCGATGACGGCCGACGAAATTCGTCGCGTGGAAGATATCGTGAACGCCGAAGTGCTGGCGAACGCGCCGACGCAAGCCGCGCTGATGTCGTTCGACGACGCGGTCAAGGGCGGCGCAATGGCGCTGTTCGGCGAGAAGTACGGCGACGAAGTGCGCGTGCTAGACATCGGCACGTCGCGCGAACTGTGCGGCGGTACGCACGTCTCGCGTACGGGCGATATCGGCCTGTTCAAGATCGTGATGGAAGGTGGCGTGGCCGCCGGTATCCGTCGCGTGGAAGCGATCACCGGCGATAACTCGGTGCGCTTCGTCCAGACGCTCGACGACCAGATCAACGAAGCAGCTGCCGCGCTCAAGACGCAACCTGCAGAACTGAGCCCGCGTATCGCGCAGGTGCAGGAGCAGGTCAAGTCGCTGGAGAAGGAACTGGCGGCGCTCAAGTCGAAGCTGGCATCGAGCCAGGGCGATGAACTGGTCGAGAAGGCCGTCGACGTGAGCGGTCTGAAGGTGCTGGCCGCGCAACTCGAAGGCGCCGACGCCAAGACGCTGCGCGAGACGATGGACAAGCTCAAGGACAAGCTGAAGAGCGCAGCCATCGTGCTGGCTGCCGTCGAAGGCGGCAAGGTCACGCTGATCGCCGGTGTGACGGCGGACGCGACGGCCAAGGTCAAGGCGGGCGAACTCGTCAACTTCGTCGCCCAGCAGGTCGGCGGCAAGGGCGGCGGTCGTCCGGACATGGCGCAGGCCGGTGGTACCGACCCGTCGCAACTGCCGCAGGCGCTCGCTGGCGTGCAGGCATGGGTGGCTGGCAAGCTGTAATGGGGCGATGACGGGGGTTATCTCTCGTTTCACTCACGCCTGATTCATCAAAACGCGCACTTCGGTGCGCGTTTTGCATTTTTGGCTGGCCGGCGCGCGCTATCGCCCTGCCGGGGGCAGGGGCACCGTCACCTTCGGCAATGGTTTGCATGTAAAGTATTTGCCACGATTCACGTCAACTTCTTTCGCCTGCGGGCCAGCCATCGCCATGCCAGCTACTCTCGCCGATTCCGACCGTGTCACGAAGCTGCGTCAACCGTCGCCGGAGCGCGCGGCCTGGCGCATCGCGTTGTCGTGCATGCTCGCCTTGTCGATTGCGATGGGGATCGGCCGCTTCGCTTTCACGCCGATGCTGCCACTCATGCTGCATGAGCATCTCACCGACATTCAGCACGGCAGTTGGCTCGCGTCGCTGAACTATGCGGGGTACTTCATCGGGGCGTTGTCGTGCATGTGGCTGCACTTCACGCCGACGCTCCTCATTCGCTTCGCACTCGCCGCCACGGTCGCGCTGACGTTGGCGATGGGGCTGATGGAATCGTTCGTCGTGTGGGCGATCGTGCGCACGCTCGCGGGCGTGATGAGCGCATGGGCGATGGTGTTCTCGGCGGGGTGGGGCTTTCGCAAACTGGCCGAGCTGCGCATGCCGAGTCTCGGTGGTGTGATCTTTGCCGGGCCCGGCGCGGGTATTGTGGTGACGGGCTTGCTCGCGAGCCTGAACGATGCGCTCGGCTGGCCTGCGCGCGGCGGCTGGTTGCTGTGCGGCGTGCTCGCGCTGGCGTTGCTGGCCGTCATCTGGCAGACGTTCGTGGCCGATGTACCCGTGGCCGTCGATGCGACCAAGTCGGCCGACGCTGCCAAGTCTACGGCCGCCACCGCCGCGCCCTCGATCAATCACGGCAGCGGCGAGAGCGTGATCCCGGTCACGATCCTGTACAGCTTCGCTGGCTTCGGCTACATCATCACGGCGACGTTCCTGCCGGTGATTGCACGTCAGGCGCTGCCCGGCTCGCCGTGGCCCGACCTGTTCTTCCCGCTGCTCGGTCTGATGGTGATTCCGGGAGCCATCATCGGGGCACGCGCGCCGCTCGCGTGGGATAACCGTCTGCTGCTCGCGGTGTGCTACGTCATGCAAGGGCTGGGGGTGGGCATCGGCATCGTGCTGCCGAACGTCGTGGGCTTCGCGATGGGGAGTGTGCTCGTGGGGCTGCCGTTCACGGCGATTACGGTCTACGCGGTGCGCGAGTGCCGACGTTTGCGTGGGGACAATGCCAATGGTCTGATCGGGCTGGTGACGGCATCCTATGGCATCGGGCAGATCGTCGGCCCACTGGTGGCCGCGCCGCTCGTCGCCGCGACCGGCGGGTTCACGACGGCATTGCTGTGTGCCAGCGGCGTGCTGGCGCTCGGGGCTATCGGTTTCGTGTGGGACTGGCGTCGTTCGCTCGAACGCGCGCCCTGATACGACAACTCCGGTAGGCCTTCGCTTGAATCTTCGGACTTTCCTCAGAGAAGCGTATGTCTTTTACCTTGAAGGCGGGCCGAAAGGCCGCCACTGTCATGAGCGACGAAGAGCGTCAGGTGCGCATCGATCTTGCCGCCTGCTATCGCCTCGTGGCGCTGAACGGCTGGGACGATCTCATCTACACGCACATCTCCGCGATGGTGCCGGGCGAGCCGGGGCACTTCCTCATCAATCCGTTCGGGCTGGCGTTCGACGAAGTGACGGCGTCGAATCTCGTGAAGATCACGATGGACGGCGAGATCGTGGGCGAGAGCGCACATCCCGTCAACGTGACCGGGTTTGCGCTGCACGGAGCGGTGCACGCGGCGCGCCCGGATGCCGTTTGCGTCATGCATCTGCACAACACGGCGGGTATCGCCGTATCCATTCAGCCGCATGGCCTGCTGCCGATTTCGCAGCATGCGCTGCGCTTTCACGAGCGCATCGGATATCACGACTATGAAGGGCTGGCGTTTTCACCGTCGGAGGGCGAGCGGCTGGTGACGTCGCTTGGCGCACATCCCGCGATGTTGCTGCGTAATCACGGCACGCTGACCGTCGGCCGCACGGTGGCGGAAGCCTTCGTGCTGATGGCGACACTCATCAAGGCCTGCGAGATCCAGTTGCAGGCGCTGGCGGGCGGCGCTGCGCCGAATTTGCCGAGTCCGGCGGTGCAGGACAAGACGGCGATTCAGCTCGAAGACGGCGGCGCGATCGAGGGCGTGCTGGAATGGCCTGCGCTGCTGCGCAAACTCGATAGAATAGACGCCTCGTTTCGCGATTGACCGTTCGATGGAGGGCGCACGGACTTGTTGTCTGGGGCGCTCGGGCAGGGCATCGGAAACGTCCGGCAGCGCTACGCCGCCGGTTCCAATAACGACATCAGGAGATTGATCGCAATGCCAACGTTTCACGTCGAGATGTTCGAAGGGCGCACCGTCGAGCAAAAGCGCGCGTTCGTCAAAGCCGTTACGCAAGCCGCAGTGGAGACGATCGGTTGCACGCCGGGGTCCGTCGATATCATCATCACCGACATCAAGCCGGAAAACTGGTCTACGGCAGGCACGCTCTGGTCGGATCCGCGCCCCGAGTGAGCGCGCGAATCTGAAGTCGCAAATCTGTTAAGCCGGTGTCCGTCACCGGGCTGTCTGAAGCGGGAGCGTTGTGTGGCGTTCCCGCTGTCTTGAAGAGGTCGTCATGTCGCAAGCTCCGTCCGTTTCGAATACTGAGATCACGTCCACCGACGCGGCACAAACGCCGCAGCACTTCGCGTCCGACAACTACGCGGGGATTTGCCCCGAGGCCATGCGCTATCTGGTCGAGGCGAATGCCAGCGGTCACGAAGTGTCATATGGCGACGATACGTGGACGCAGCGCGTGTGCGACGGCATCCGGCAACTCTTCGACACGGACTGCGAAGTCTTCTTCGTTTTCAACGGCACGGCGGCCAACTCGCTTGCGCTGGCGTCGCTGTCGCAGTCCTATCACTCCGTCATTTGTCACGAACTGGCACACGTCGAGACGGACGAGTGCGGTGGTCCGGAGTTCTTCTCCAACGGCGCGAAGCTGCTCACCGCACGTGGTCGCGAGAACAACGGCAAGCTCACGCCAGACGCCGTCGAGGCCGTCATCAATCGCCGCTCGGACATCCACTTCCCGAAGCCCAAGGTCGTCACGCTCACGCAGGCGACGGAGGTCGGGACCGTCTACTCGGTCGATGAGGTCAAAGCGATCTCGGCGGTCGCCAAGCGCCGCAACCTGCGCGTGCACATGGACGGCGCACGCTTTGCCAACGCGGTGGCGACGCTCGGCTGCCATCCGGGCGACGTGACCTGGCGTGCGGGGGTAGACGTGCTGTGTTTCGGTGGCACGAAGAACGGTTTGCCGGTCGGCGAGGCGGTGGTGTTCTTCAACCGCTCGCTCGCAGAGGATTTTGCTTATCGCGTGAAGCAGGCGGGGCAGTTGGCCTCGAAGATGCGTTTCATCTCCGCGCCGTGGCTCGGCATGCTGGAGAACGACACGTGGCTGCGCCGTGCACGGCATGCGAACGAGATGGCGCAGTTGCTCGCGAGCCGCATCCGCGACATTCCCGGCGTATCGATCATGTTCGAGACGCAGGCCAATGGCGTATTCGCAGAACTGCCGCCGCATGTCATCGAGGCGCTGCGCGCGAAGGGCTGGCGCTTCTATACGTTCATCGGCGCAGGCGGCTGCCGCTTCATGTGCGCGTGGGATACCCGTGTGGAGACGGTAGAACGTCTGGCTGCAGATATCCGTGCGCTGAGTGTGAAGGCGTAGCAGTTTCGATCAAGCCTGACGCGGCGCAGGCACCGTAGGCGTCAGGAAGCGGTGCGCCAAAGTGTGATAGAACGACGGCGCGATGGTCTTCGAGACCTGCGTCGACAGCAGTGCGACGGCCATGAGCGGAATCACCATCTGATGGCCGTCGATCATCTCCATGACGATCACAAACGACGTAATCGGCGATTGCGTCACCGCCGCCAGATAGCCGACCATACACAGCGCGGCCATCGCGGGCAGCGGTATCACGGACGTCACGTGCGCCATCACATTCCCCAGCCCGGCACCAATCGCCAGCGACGGCGCGAAGATCCCGCCGGGAACGCCAGACAGATACGACACGCACAACGCGGCAAACTTCAGCACGGCGTAAAACGGCGAGAGCGCCGCGTGCGACTCAAGCAAACCCCGCGCTTCGGCGTAGCCGCTGCCGAACGTGGTGCCGCCTGAGACAATGCCGATCACCGCAATCGCCAGACCGCACAGGAAGGCGAAGCGCACCGGGCGCGCGCGACGCAAATTGACCAGTTGCGCGGGCATCCATCGCGGCACGTTAAGCATCAACCAGCCGAAGAGTCCCCCGGCCACGCCCGTCAGCACACTGGCGACGATGAGCACCGGGATGAGTGCCCAGTTGAATTCGCTGATGGCCTTGATCTGGCCGAAATAGAGATAGTTGCCTTGCAGGCCGAGCGCCACGACGCCGGAGAAGATGATGGCGGTAATGAGTGTGCCGCTGCTGCGTGCGACGAAGCTGCGGCTCAGCTCTTCGATGGCGAACACGACGCCCGCGAGCGGCGTGTTGAACGCTGCCGCCAGACCTGCCGCTGCCCCGGCCAGTGTCAGTTGACGCTCGATGTGCACGCTGCTGCGGCGATACCCGCGTCGCATGGCGTACATCAGCGATGCGCCGATCTGCACGGTCGGGCCTTCGCGGCCGATCGTGAAGCCGCACAGAATGCCGAGAAACGAGATCGCGATCTTGCCGAACATGATGCGCAGCGTCAGCAGCGATTTCGACAAACGCGAGTCCTGAAGCGTTGCGATCACCTGGGGAATGCCACTGCCCTCGGCACCCCGGAAGAACTTCTGCGTCAGCCATATCGCCAGCGCGGCACCGAGCGGGGTGACGATCAGCGGCAGCCAGAAGCCATGCGTCAGCATGCGCTGGAATAGCTCGAATCCGAAGTCCACCAGCTTGGCGTAGGCCACCGACACCAGACCGACGAGCACTGCGCCGAGCCAGAACACACCATAGTTGTGCCACAGACGACGTGAGCGGCGTACGCCACGTTGGGTCAGCCGGGTGGATAGCGATTTAGGCGACGTGGCAGGAGCAGCGGGTGAGGGCGATGCAGACGGCGAGGACGACTGAGGTGGCGTGTCGGACGCGGGCGGAACGTTCGGTGGAATGTCAGTCACGGGGCCGTGATCGAAAATTGAAAGACGTTCGGCGATTATACGCCCCGGCCTGTTTGGGCTTGGTCCGGACGCGTCTCGGAATTTGCCGAATATGCAGCGCGTCATGAGTTCATTTAATATGTTCGGATTCGCTGAAGAACGATCATGAACGAACTCATTTTTTGTCCCCGCTGTGCCTCTGCGCTCGATTCTCGCGAGGTCGCCGGGCGTATTCGCCGCGCCTGTCCGGACGCGGCCTGTGGTTTCGTCCACTGGGACAACCCGCTGCCGGTCGTGGCCGGACTCGTGGAATACCGTGGCCAGATTCTGCTGGCACGCAATGCGGCGTGGACCGAAGGCATGTTCGCGCTCATCACCGGCTTTCTTGAGCGCGACGAGACCCATGAAGACGGCATTCGCCGCGAAATCAAGGAAGAGACGAATCTGGAAGCCGATGCGATTTCACTGCTCGGCGTCTACGAATTCATGCGCAAGAACGAATTGATCATCGCGTATCACGCGGTCTGTGACGGTGATATTCAGCTCTCGGAGGAGCTGGCCGAGTTCCGGCTCGTCGCGCCGCATCAAGTGCGTCCGTGGCGCGCAGGGACCGGGCACGCGGTCGCCGAATGGCTACGACGGCGCAATCTGCCGGTCGAATACGTCGAATCGGCGCGGATGTCGATTGCTGGATGACGTACGGATGCGCCGATGGGCCGACGCGCTGAAACGGGCGTCGGCGGGAGCGTTCGGCGACGACTACGGTAGAATCGCGATTTGCGGGGCCAACTCCGCAACAGATTCGAACAAGACCGAAGAGAGGGACATGAGCATGGAATTCCAGAAAGAAGTCGACGCGAGCGGCCTGAACTGCCCGCTGCCGATCCTGCGTGCCAAGAAGGCGCTGGCGGAAATGCAAAGCGGCGAAGTGCTGCACATCATCGCCACCGATCCGGGCTCGGGGCGCGATTTCAGCGCCTTCGCCAAGCAAACCGGCAACGAACTGCTCGATACGCGCGAAGATGGCAAGACGTTCCACTTCTGGATGCGCCGTCGCTGATTGACGGTGGGTGTTGTCAGCGTCGATTGCATCGATGCCAACGCCCTAGCGGTACAGCAGACACAAAAAAACCGACGGACATGCCGTCGGTTTTTTTATTTGCGCAGGTGACAGACGCTCAGGTCAGGTCGCCCTGCACATCTTCCTGCAGATACTTGCGGAATGCGTCCTTCAGTTCCGGGTGACGCAGAGCGAACTCCACCGTCGCCTTCAGATAACCGAGCTTGCTGCCGCAATCGAAGCGCTTACCGTCGTAGCGATAGGCGAGCACGACTTCGTCCTGCATGAGTTTCTGGATGGCGTCCGTCAGTTGGATCTCGCCGCCCGAACCCGGATCGATCTCGCGGATGCAGTCGAAAATACGCGGACGCAGCACATAACGGCCAACCACGCCCAGATTCGACGGTGCATTTTCCGGCGCCGGCTTCTCGACGATGTCCGTCAGTTTGACGATCGCCTTCTCGCCCCAGTCCGTGCCCTTGACGATACCGTACGAGCGGCTTTGCTCGATGGGGATCTCTTCTACGCCGATGATCGAGTTGTGATATTGGTTGTACAGATCGACCATCTGCTTGAGCACCGGCGGCTGGCCGTCGAGCAAGTCGTCGGCAAGGATGACGGCGAACGGCTCGTCGCCCACCAGCTTCTCGGCGCACAGCACGGCGTGGCCCAGACCCAGCGCTTTCGGCTGACGCACATAGAAGCAATCGATGTGCGGCGGCTTGATCGAATGCACGACGTCGAGCAGCGCCTGCTTGTTCTTCGCTTCGAGTTCGGCTTCGAGTTCGAATGCCGTATCGAAGTGATCTTCGATGGCGCGCTTGTTACGGCCTGTTACGAAAATCATCTCGGTGATGCCAGCCGCTGCCGCCTCTTCTACGGCGTACTGAATCAGCGGCTTGTCCACGACCGGCAGCATTTCCTTGGGGCTCGCCTTGGTCGCCGGCAGAAACCGGGTGCCGAGCCCCGCAACGGGGAAGACGGCTTTGGTCACAATGGCTTTCATTAGTATCTCCCTGATGAATATTGCGCGTCTCAGGCGGGCAGGCGGGCGAGTTGTGCCTGCAATTTGCCGAGTACCGCTTCAAAGTCGACTAATCGTTGCTTCTCAAGTTCCACAACGTTGGCTGGGGCGCGCGCCACGAAACTCTCGTTGGAGAGCTTGCCGTGGCATTTGGCGATCTCGCCTTCGAGGCGCTTCACTTCCTTGCCGAGGCGTTCGCGCTCGGCCGCAACATCGATTTCGACCTTCAATGCCAACTTGTTTGCACCCACCACGGCGAGCGGCGCGCCGGCGGCCTGCGCGTCGAGCGTGGCTTCGTCGGCCAGCACCTGCACTTCCGAGAGTTTCGCCAGCGTTTGCAGATACGGGGCAATCGACGTCAGGAACGGCACATCGCCCGCGACCAGCAGCGGCACGCGTTGCGCCGGCGACAGGTTCATTTCGCCGCGCAGGTTACGGCATGCATCCACGGCGGCCTTCAGTTGCTGCATCCAGGCTTCGTCGCTTTCGTCGATCTTGCTGGTATCGGCGACCGGATACGGCTGCACCATGATACTGGCTTCGCCCGGCGCCTTGTCGGCCGGATAGCGGCCAGCCAGCGGGGCCACCTTCTGCCACAGGGCTTCGGTGATGAACGGAATGATCGGGTGGGCAAGACGCAGCACCGTTTCCAGCACGCGCAGCAGCGTGCGGCGCGTGGCGCGCTGTTGCGCCGGGGTGCCGTTCTGAATCTGCCACTTGGCCAGTTCGACGTACCAGTCGCAGTACTCGTCCCACACGAATTTGTAGATCGCGCTGGCGATGTTGTCGAAGCGGTAGTCGGCAAAGCCCTTCGCAACGTCGGCTTCCACGCGCTGGAGCAACGAGACGATCCAGCGGTCGGCGCGCGAGAAGTCGAGCTGACCCTCCGGGCCGCAATCGCCCACGCACGGCGCGAGACCGCAATCCTGACCTTCGCAGTTCATCAGCACGAAGCGCGTGGCGTTCCACAGCTTGTTGCAGAAGTTGCGATAGCCTTCGCAGCGCGCGAGATCGAAGTTGATGTTGCGGCCAAGCGTGGCCATCGATGCGAACGTGAAGCGCAGCGCGTCGGTGCCGAACGGCGCGATGCCCTCCGGGAATTCCTTGCGGGTCTTCTTCTCGATGGTCGCGGCTTGCTTCGGGTTCATCAGACCCGTGGTGCGCTTGGCGAGCAGGGCGTCGAGCGACACGCCGTCGACGATGTCGATCGGATCGAGCGTGTTGCCCTTCGACTTGGACATCTTCTGGCCTTCGGCGTCGCGCACAAGGCCGTGCACGTACACGGTCTTGAACGGCACCTTGCCGGTGAAGTGCGTGGTCATCATGACCATGCGCGCCACCCAGAAGAAGATGATGTCGAAGCCGGTCACGAGCACCGACGACGGCAGGAAGTGCTTCAGTTCCGGGGTTTCCTGCGGCCAGCCCAGCGACGAGAACGGCACGAGCGCCGACGAGAACCACGTGTCGAGCACGTCTTCGTCGCGCTTGAGCGCACCGGTGGAGCCGGCGGCACGCGCTTTCTCGATGGCTTCGGCTTCGGTGCGGGCGACGAACACGTTGCCTGCGTCGTCGTACCACGCCGGAATCTGATGGCCCCACCAGAGCTGACGGGAAATGCACCAGTCCTGAATGTTCTCGAGCCACTGGTTGTAGGTCGTCGTCCAGTTCTCCGGCACGAACTTGATCTCACCGCTGCGCACGACGTCGAGCGCAGTTTCGGTGATCGACTTGCCGGGGTGGAACGTGCCTTCGGGGGCCGGCTTGCTCATTGCGACGAACCACTGATCCGTGAGCATCGGTTCGATGACCGTGCCCGTGCGGTCGCTGCGCGGCACCATCAGCTTGTGCGGCTTGACCGATTCGAGCAGGCCCAGCGCGTCGAGGTCGGCGACGATCTGCTTGCGCGCGTCGAAACGATCCAGCCCCTGGTACTTTGCGGGCGCGTTTTCGTTGATCTTCGCGTCGAGCGTGAGGATGTTGATCTGCGGCAGGTTATGACGCTGACCGACGGCGTAGTCGTTAAAATCGTGTGCCGGGGTGACTTTCACCACGCCCGTACCGAATTCGAGGTCGACGTAGTCGTCGGCGATGATCGGGATTTCACGGTCCGTGAGCGGCAGCTTGGCCGACTTGCCGATCAGGTGCTTGTAGCGCTCGTCTTCCGGGTGCACCATCAGTGCGGTGTCGCCCAGCATCGTTTCCGGACGCGTGGTTGCGACCGTGAGCGTGCCGGAGCCATCGGCGAGCGGGTAGCGGATGTGCCACAGCGAGCCTTCTTCTTCCTCGCTGACCACTTCCAGATCGGACACGGCTGTGAGCAGCGTCGATTCCCAGTTCACGAGACGCTTGCCGCGATAGATCAGACCCTGCTCGTACAGTGCGACGAACACATCGCGCACGGCGCTGGACATCTTCTCGTCCATCGTGAAGTACTCGCGGCTCCAATCGATGGAAGCCCCGAGACGGCGCACCTGACGCGTGATCGTGCTGCCCGACTGCTCCTTCCACTCCCAGACGCGTTCCGTGAACTTCTCGCGGCCGAGGTCATGGCGCGAGACCTTCTGGGCGTCGAGTTGACGCTCGACGACGATCTGCGTGGCGATGCCCGCATGGTCGGTGCCCGGCACCCACAGGGTGTTCGCGCCCTTCATGCGGTGGTAGCGCGTCAGACCATCCATGATCGTCTGGTTGAACGCGTGCCCCATGTGCAGCGTGCCGGTGACGTTCGGCGGCGGCAACTGGATGCTGAAATCTTCGCGGGCGTCGTCGAGGGTCGGGCGGGCATAGCCGCGGCGTTCCCATTCGGGGCCCCAGTGGGCTTCGACGTCCTGCGGCTCGAAGCTCTTGGCAAGCGTATTGTCGCTGTCGCTCATGGATTGATGGACCGTGTAATGCGTGAAACCTTGAATTATAAAAGATTCGGTGGCGTTTCCGCGCCGCAGCAGGATTTATAATCGGGCTTCACTCGAAATTCCTCCCCGACATGCCCGATCTGCTCGCCAATCTGAACCCCGAACAACTGGCCGCCGTCACGCTTCCCGACGAGCCTGCCCTCATTCTCGCGGGCGCGGGTTCCGGCAAGACGCGCGTGCTCACGACCCGTATCGCCTGGCTAATCCAGCAGGGACACGTCGGCCCGGCGGGCATTTTGGCGGTGACCTTTACCAATAAGGCCGCCAAGGAAATGCAGGCCCGGCTTGGCGCGATGCTGCCGATCAGCACGCGTGCGATGTGGATCGGCACCTTCCACGGGCTGTGCAACCGCATGCTGCGCGCGCATTTTCGCGACGCTGGGCTGCCGCAGAGCTTCCAGATCCTCGACCAGTCCGATCAGCTCTCCGCCATCAAGCGGATGATGAAGGCAGCGAATGTCGACGATGAGAAATTTCCGCCGAAAAACCTGCAATATTTCATCAACAACGCGAAGGAACAGGGCCTGCGGCCGCATGAAGTCGAGGCCAACGACGCGTTCAATCAGAAGTTCGTCGAACTGTACGCGAGCTACCAGGAGCAATGCCAGCGCGAGGGTGTGGTCGATTTTGCCGAACTGCTGCTGCGCTGCTTCGAGCTGCTCAAGCACAACGAGCCGCTGCGCGTGCATTACCAGTCGCGCTTCCGCCATATCCTCGTCGACGAGTTCCAGGACACCAACAAGCTCCAGTATGCGTGGCTGAAAATGCTCGCCGGTACAAACGCCGCCGTGTTCGCTGTGGGCGACGACGATCAGAGTATCTACGCGTTTCGTGGTGCCAACGTCGGTAATATGGCTGACTTCGAGCGTGAATTCCGCGTTCGTCACCTGATCAAGCTGGAGCAGAACTATCGCTCGCACGGCAATATTCTCGACGCCGCGAACGCGCTGATTTCCAACAACGCGCGACGTCTGGGCAAGAATCTGCGCACCGACGCGGGCCATGGCGAGCCGATTCGCGTCTATGAAGCGGCGACCGATCTGCAAGAGGCCAGCTGGCTCGTCGAGGAAATCAAGGCGCTGGTCGCGCAAGGCCTTTCCCGACAAGACGTGGCGATTCTGTATCGCAGCAACGCCCAGTCGCGGGTGATGGAACATGCGCTGGTCGGCGCGGGCATCGCCTATCGCGTGTACGGTGGCCTGCGCTTTTTCGAGCGTCAGGAAGTCAAGCACGCGCTGGCGTATCTGCGTCTGATCGAAAATCCGAACGACGATACGGCGTTCGTGCGTGTCGTCAATTTCCCCACGCGCGGGATTGGCGCACGTTCGCTGGAGCAACTGGCCGACGCGGCGCGTCTCTACAACTGCTCCATGTATGCGGCTGTACCTTATATGACGGGCAAGGCCGGGACCAATCTACTGGCGTTCGTGCGCATGATCGAACAGATGCGCCATGCCACCGAGAGGCTCACGTTGCCGGAGGTGGTGACGCATGTCATCGACGCGAGCGGCCTGATTACGCACTATCAGACCGAGAAGGAAGGGCAGGATCGCATCGAGAACTTGCAGGAACTGGTGCATGCCGCCACGGCCTTCATCGCTGAAGAGGGCTATGGACTGGACGCACCGGCGCGTCTGATCGCGATGCGCCCCGCACTGCCTGGCGCGCCCGACGTGCTGGCGTCTCCCGATGGCGTGGTCGATGCCGATACGCCGGTGGAGATGACTCCGCTGGCAGGCTTCCTTTCGCACGCGTCGCTCGAAGCGGGCGACAACCAGGCCGAAGCCGGCCAGGACGCTGTGCAACTGATGACGGTGCACGCAGCCAAGGGGCTGGAATTCACGGCGGTGTTCGTCACCGGTCTCGAAGAGGGGCTGTTTCCGCACGAAAATAGCGCGCTCGAACTCGACGGGCTCGAAGAAGAGCGTCGTCTGATGTATGTGGCGATCACACGCGCGAAGGAGCGTCTGTACCTGTCGTTCACGCAAAGCCGCATGCTGCATGGTCAGACGCGCTACAACGTGCGCTCGCGCTTCTTCGACGAAATCCCCGAGGAAGTGCTGAAGTTCCTCACGCCGCGTGCGCAGCCGGGGGCGCGTCTGAGTCAAAGCGAACCGGCTTGGGGGCGCGACTGGTTCTCACGCCCGCAAGTCAGCGCGCCGAAGGACGAATGGGCGGCAACGAAGTCTGAGAAGGCGCTGGCCGATCGCTCGCGCGCGTCGGAGACGGGCTTCAAGCTGGGACAGGGCGTGTTCCACACCAAGTTCGGTGAAGGCAAGATCATCGGGCTGGAAGGCACGGGCGACGAAGCGCGTGCGCATGTGAAATTCGGCCGTCATGGCGAGAAATGGCTGGCGCTGGCTGTGGCGAAACTTCAGCCGATCGAGTGATCGTTGGCACTGCAATAAAAAAGGGCACCTTCGGGTGCCCTTTGCTTTTGTCGACGTCGCCCGATGCCTGCTTCAAGCCTCCGGCGGCGAAACGTTCGGATCGAGCGCCCCGATCTCCTGCACGCCGAAGCATCCGCGATAGCTGGCGTAGAACGAGCAGTAGATGATGGCGGCGAACAGCAGCGACAACGGCGAGACCAGAAGAATGGCGTATTGGAAGACGCCCAGCACGGCCATGATGATCGTGAGAATCATCGATGCCGCCGCCGCGAGCAGCATCACACACAGCGCGTAGACGACGAACGCGCGGAAGTTTCGCGTGCAGGCTGTCCAACTGAAGAAGATGGCCTTGACGGGCGTGATGTCGTGCCATGCTACGAGCACCGGCGCGAACCAGAACAACATCGCCACCGGGATGTACGCGATGGCGAAGGCGATGGCAGCGATCAATCCGGCGGTGCCGTTCATGATCTCGTCGCGATTGACGTTGCCGTCGAACAGCAGGTTGTTGATCAGTTCGCTGCCATTGAACAGCGACGAAATCAGGTAGGCGGCGATGGTTGCGGCCATGTAATACCCGCCCAGCACCAGCAGACGGCGGGCGATGTCTTTGCCGTGTCCGCGAAAACCGTCGAGCAGCACCTGCGGCAACACCTGCTTGTTCTTGATGATGTCGCGGCAAGCGGCCATGAAGCCCACCGACAGGCCGGGCACCAGGACGAGCAAAACGGGCCCGCCGATGATCGGCACGAAGGAGATCACCAACGTGCCGAACATATAGGCAAACAGCAGGCTCATGATGGCGAGCGGATTCTTGCGGAACAGCCAGATGCCCTGGCGCAGCCACAAATAACCACTCTTCGGCGGGACTTCAAGCAATTGCATAGGGTTCGAGAGACTCCGGGTGGGGTCGGGTTACAGCCAGGGAATGGAAACGGCTTCGATGCGTTTGCGCAGGATTCGTTCGAAATGCCCCGGATCGTGCGGCTTGAGCATTTCGGCCGCCCGCGGCAAGTGAAAATCATACAGGCGTGAGAGCCAGAATCGCAGCGCGCCCGCTCGCAGCATGTCTCGCCAGTGCGACGCCTCGATGTCGGTCAGCGGACGCACCGTCTCGTACGCGCGCAGCATCGCGAGCGCACGGGCGTCGTCCAGCTCACCGGTGGCGAGGTCGCAGCACCAGTCGTTGACCGTCACGGCCAGATCGAACAGCCACTTATCGCAGCCGGCAAAGTAAAAGTCGAAGAAGCCGCCCAGACGAGGCGAGCCGTCTTCGGCCTTGTCGAAGAGTACGTTATCGCGGAACAGATCGCAGTGGCACGGCCCGGCCTGCATCGCGCGATAGTCGCCCGAGCCGAAAAACGCCTCCTGATGCGCCATCTCGCTTTCCAGCAGCGTGCGCTCGGCATCGTTCAGGAACGGCAGCACGGCCGGAGCCGCCTCACGCCACCACGGCAGGCTGCGCAGGTTGGCCTGTTCCAGCGTGAAATCGCGTCCGGCCAGATGCATGCGGGCAAGCATTGCGCCGACATGGGCGCAATGCGCGGGCGTCGGCGCCAGTTCGGAGCGACCCGACAGTTTGGTGACGATGGTCGCGGGCTTGCCGTTCAGCTCGCCAAGGATCTCACCCGTGCGATCCGGAATCGGATCGGGCACGGGCACGCCGTGATGCGCCAGATGGCCCATCAATTGCAGGTAGAACGGCAACTGCGTGGCCGTGAGCTTCTCAAACAGCGTCAGCACGAACTCGCCGCGCTCGGTCGTCAGGAAGTAGTTGGTGTTCTCGATGCCCGAGCTGATGCCCCGGAAGTCGAGAACATTCCCCAAATCGTAGCGTTGCAGCCACTGCTGGAGCTGCTCGGGCGAGACGGAAGTAAAAACGGCCATGCTTGCGTTGAGTGGATAAGACTCAGACAAACGGCCCGTGCGCGTGCAGCGGGCCGCTGGTTTGAGACAAACAGGTGGCTCGCGCGCCGAACGAAATGAAGTATCGGAAGTGCCGGGGCGCGCGAAAGAGTCAGATTACCAGAGACGTCAGAACTTCAGGCCGACGGACGGCAGACGGTCGTTTTGCGACGTGTTGTCACGTGCGCGCGGCGCGTTGTCGGGCGGCGTGGTCAACTGGTAGTTGGTGCCGAAACGGGAGTGGACATCGATTTCCGTGGGCTTGCCGCGATCGCGGTACTCGGTCACGGTCGTACCCTGGTCGTTGACGTAGTAGCTCGGCTTGCGTTCCTGATTGACGTCGACGTTCTGGACGCTGGTGGCAGCGGCGCGGGCGTCGGCTTCACGTTTGGCGGCTTGTGCGGCGGTTTCCTTGCCGTCCTGAGCGTAGACATGGCCGGCGAACAGCAGGCCGGCACCGATCAGCAGGGGCAGGGCACGGGAAAAGCGCGTTTTCATCATTATTCTCCGAGGGCGGGAACGCATCCGCGACGTAAGAGGCAAGCCGGGCCGGCGCAGCGGGTTCCAATCTGTCCATTCTATCAAACGTACCCCACTTCGCATTGTGGAATCTCGTCGAATGCGCCGTGGTTGCTTGCCTGCGGCCCTTTTTGTCCTCACCAATGAACGTTTCATGACAACACTTCTGTCCGAAATGTGAGATTTCAGATGATTCGCAATGCTGGTCTATATTTCTTTTGGTTATAACGAAATCACAAAACGGTCGTTCGCATCGACGTCGAGTTCTGGCAGCCTTGCAAGTTGTCTTAATGGGTGGCCAGGTGCCACCCATCTGCATTCTGGAGTCAGAAAGTCATGTCGTCTTCCGCTTCGGCCGCCGTCAAAACGGCGTCGCCTTCTCCCTCTTCCTACAATGCTCGCCCGCTGACGATTGCGCTGGTGCTCATCGTCATCGGCATTACGTATCTGCAAGCGACGGTCGGACCCAAACAGGCTGCGCTCGCAGGTGTCGGTGCGTTGCTCGGCGTCGCGCTTTACCACGCGGCGTTTGGCTTCACGTCGGCCTGGCGCGTGTTCATTTCGGATCGTCGTGGCGCCGGGTTGCGCGCGCAGATGGTGATGCTCGCGGTCGGTGTCGTGCTGTTCTTCCCGGCGCTGGCGGATGGCACACTTTTCGGCAACAAGGTCGTCGGTCTCGTGTCGCCGGTCGGCGTGTCGGTGGCGTTCGGCGCGTTCATCTTCGGTATTGGCATGCAGCTCGGCGGCGGTTGCGCGTCGGGCACGCTGTACACGGCTGGCGGTGGCAATACGCGCATGCTGGTGACGCTTGCGGCGTTCATCGTCGGCTCGGTCGTGGCGACGGCGCATCTGCCGTGGTGGGAATCGCTGCCGCACATCAAGCCCGTCTCGCTCGTGAAGACGTGGGGCCTCTGGCCCGTGCTGATCGCGAACCTTGCGCTGTTCGCAGCGATTGGCGCGTTCACGCTGTGGGCGGAGAAGCGTCGTCATGGCCGTATCGTCGGTGTGCCGATGACGCGCAGCGCCAAAGGCAAGCCTGCGCTGCTGCGTGGTCCGTGGCCGCTGGTGTGGGGCGCACTCGCGCTCGTGCTGCTCAATTATGCGACGCTCGCACTGGCCGGTCGCCCGTGGGGCGTGACGTCGGCATTTGCACTGTGGGGCGCGAAGGCGTTCATGGCCGTGGGTATCGACGTCGCTTCGTGGCCATACTGGGCCAAGCAGGTCAACGTACTCAACGCGCCGGTCTCGCAGGACGTCACGACCGTCATGGATCTGGGCATCATCCTCGGCGCATTGGTGGCCGCTTCGTTGGCGGGCAAGTTCGCGCCGGTATGGAAGGTGCCCGTGCGCTCGCTGATCGCGGCTATCGTGGGCGGTCTGCTGCTCGGCTACGGCGCACGTCTGGCGTACGGCTGCAACATCGGCGCGTACTTCAGCGGCATCATCTCCGGCAGCCTGCACGGCTGGCTGTGGCTGGTAGCGGCGTTCTTCGGCAACGTGTTCGGCACGCGCCTGCGACCGTTCTTCGGTCTGGAAGTCGAGACGACACCGCGCGAAAGCGGCTGCTGATTCGTTGCTCCGGTGGACGTGCGTCCGCCACAAAAAACGGCGCTCGCGATGATCTCGCGGCGCCGTTTTGCATGGCGGATGACGTTGCGCTCAGCCCTTACAGGTAGAACATCTTTTCACTGGTTTCCGTCTCGGGTTCGATGTGCCCGTCGTAGAACGCGAAGACCGCCTTGAGGATTTCGTCGGGGTCGTCGATCACTTGCACGAGATCGAGATCCTTTTCGCTGATGAGTCCCATCGGCAGCATCGACGAGCGCACCCAGTCCAGCAGGCCTTTCCAGAACTCCGAACCCACGAGAATCACCGGCACGCGACGCGACTTCTGCGTCTGGATCAGCGTGAGCACTTCGGACAATTCGTCGAGCGTGCCGAAGCCGCCGGGCATGATCACGAAGGCGTCCGAATTCTTGACGAATGTGACCTTACGGGTAAAGAAGTGGCGAAAGCGCAGCGAGATGTCCTGCCACTGATTGCCCTTCTGTTCGTGCGGGAGTTCGATGTTCAGACCGACGGTCGGTGACGCGCCACCGTGCGCGCCCTTGTTGGCCGCTTCCATGATGCCGGGGCCGCCGCCGGAGATGACGGCGAAGCCGTTGTCCGAGAATTTGCGGGCAATCGTCATCGTCAGTTTGTAGAACGGCGATTTCGGCTTGATGCGGGCGCTGCCGTAGATGCTGACGGCCGGCCGGATCTCCGACAGGTACTCGGTCGCCTCGATGAACTCTGCCATAATCGTGAACATCTGCCACGACGCGCGCGCCTTCTTGGCGGTGGCGCGCTCATGGTCTGCCAGCATGCGCAGACTCGGTATCTCTTTTCTTCTCTTGGTCATATGTCGGAACAGCAAAGTCTGGAAGGTAAGACGCTCTTATTGGTCGATGGTTCGAGTTATCTGTATCGAGCCTATCACGCCCTGCCGGATCTGCGCGGCCCAAGCGGCGAACCTACGGGCGCGCTGCACGGCATCGTCAATATGCTGCGCCGCATGCGTAAAGACGTTCATGCAGAGTACAGCGCTTGCGTTTTCGATGCAAAGGGCAAGACTTTTCGCGACGACTGGTATCCCGAGTACAAGGCGAATCGCCCGTCGATGCCCGAAGACCTGCGCGCGCAGATCGAACCGATTCACGAAGCCGTGCGCGCGATGGGCTGGCCGCTGTTGATGATCGACGGCGTGGAAGCCGACGACGTCATCGGCACGCTCGCAAAGCGGGCGGCCGAGCTGGGTATGCGCGTGGTCGTCTCGACCGGCGACAAGGATCTGGCGCAACTCGTGAACGATCGCGTCACGCTCGTCAACACGATGACGAATGAAACGCTCGACGCGGCTGCCGTCGAAGCCAAGTTCGGCGTGCCGCCTGCGCGCATCGTCGACTACCTCGCGCTGGTGGGCGACACGGTCGATAACGTGCCGGGTGTGGAGAAGTGCGGGCCGAAGACGGCCGTCAAGTGGCTCACGCAATACGGCGATCTCGACAACCTCGTCGCCAACGCCGCCGAAGTGAAAGGTGCCGTCGGCGAGAATCTGCGACGTGCACTCGACTGGCTGCCGATGGGGCGCAAGCTCGTGACGGTGGCGCTCGATTGCGATCTCACGCCGCAGGTCACCTCCATCGAAGCGAGTCTGCAAACGCAGCCCGAAGACGCCGAAGTGCTGCGCGATTTCTTCTCGCGCCACGGCTTCAAGACGCTGCTGCGCGAAGCGGAAGCGACGGTGGCATCGCAAGCCGGTGAGGAAGCTCCGGCACCGGTGGCCGACACCATCGAACGCGAGTACGAAGCAGTGCTCACGTGGGAGCGGTTCGATGCGTGGCTGAAGATCATCGAAGCCGCCGAGTTGACGGCGTTCGATACCGAGACGACGTCGCTCGACGCGATGCAGGCGCAACTCGTCGGTCTGTCGTTCTCCTGCGAACCGGGTCGCGCAGCGTACATACCGGTGGCGCACCGTGCGCCAGGGGAAGTCGAGCAATTGCCGCGCGACGAAGTGCTCGCCCGTTTGAAGCACTGGCTCGAGAGTCCCGATCACAAGAAGGTCGGGCAGAACCTCAAGTACGACGCACATGTGCTTGAAAACTACGGCGTGATTCTGGGCGGCATCGTGCACGACACGCTGCTCGAATCGTACGTGCTCGAATCGCATCGCAGTCACGACATGGACAGTCTCGCCTCGCGCCATCTGGGCGTGACGACGGTCAAGTACGAAGACGTGTGCGGCAAGGGTGCCAAGCAGATCGGCTTCGACGACGTGAGCGTCGAACGTGCGACGGAGTACGCTGCAGAGGACGCCGACATTACGCTGCGTCTGCATCGTGCGCTGTACCCCGATGTCGCCCGCGAAGCCACGCTCGAATTCGTCTATCGCGATATCGAATTGCCCACGGCGCGCGTGCTTCAGCGCATGGAGCGCAACGGTGTGCTGGTCGACACGGCACGTCTGGCGGCACAAAGCGACGAGATCGGGCGCAAGCTGATCACGCTCGAAACCGAGGCGTACGCGCTGGCCGGGCAGCAATTCAATCTGAATTCCCCCAAGCAGATCGGCGACATCTTCTTCACGCAACTGCAACTGCCGGTCGTCAAGAAGACGGCCAGTGGTGCGCCGTCGACCGATGAAGAAGTGTTGCAGAAGCTCGCAGAGGACTATCCGCTGCCGAAGGTGCTGCTGGAGTATCGCGGTCTGGCCAAGCTCAAGTCGACGTACACGGACAAGCTGCCGAAGATGGTCAATCCGTCGACGGGACGTGTGCATACGAACTACGCACAGGCCGTGGCGATCACTGGCCGTCTGGCGTCGAACGATCCGAACTTGCAGAACATTCCGGTGCGCACGGCCGAGGGGCGTCGCATTCGCGAGGCCTTCATCGCGCCGCCGGGGAGTCAACTGGTCTCGGCCGACTACTCGCAGATCGAGCTGCGCATCATGGCGCATATCTCCGGCGACGAAAGCCTGCTGCGTGCGTTTGCGAACGGCGAGGATATTCACCGTGCGACCGCTGCGGAAATCTTCGCCGTCACGCCGCTGGAGGTGTCTTCCGAGCAACGTCGCTATGCCAAGGTCATCAACTTCGGTCTGATCTACGGCATGAGCGCGTTCGGGCTGGCTGCGAACCTCGGCATCGAGCGCGACGCGGCCAAGCAATACATCGATCGCTACTTCATGCGCTATCCGGGCGTGGCGCGTTACATGGACGAGACGCGCAAGAGCGCCAAGGCGAAGGGGTACGTTGAGACCGTGTTCGGTCGTCGTCTGTGGTTGCCGGACATCAATGGCGGCAACGGCCCGCGTCGTCAAGGTGCCGAACGCGCGGCTATCAATGCGCCGATGCAAGGCACCGCCGCCGACCTCATCAAGCTATCTATGATTGCCGTGCAGCGCTGGCTGGACGATAGCGGTTTGCAGACGCGTCAGATCATGCAGGTGCACGACGAACTCGTACTCGAAGTGCCGGATCATGAATTGGCTGAGGTTCGCAAGCGTCTTCCGGAACTGATGTGCGGCGTGGCCAAGCTGCGTGTGCCGTTGATCGCCGAAGTCGGCGTTGGTGAAAACTGGGAGCAAGCACACTGATCGTGCTGGGCTAATGCCCAAAGTGTGTGAGGCGGTGTGTGAGGCGGTCGACGTTGCAGCACGCTTTGGCCGCCACTACGATCAAGGTCACGCAATAGCGGAAATAGGGTGGCGGGTATACCCTAAGTCCGCACTCTGCGGTATGGTAATCGCTATCGCCGGTCTGGCAAATGCTGACCGGCCGGACGGTTTTCCAAGCACGGGGAGTTATCGTGAGTGTGCATCGTATCGTTGTGGTCGGCGGAGGCGCCGGCGGTCTCGAACTCGTCACCCGGTTGGGCGACAAGTACGGGCGTGGCAAGGACGTTCAAATAACGCTGGTCGACCGTTCCCTGTCGCACATCTGGAAGCCGTTGCTGCATGAGGTCGCGGCCGGTGTCATGGATACGGCGACGCATCAGCTCTCTTACGTGGCGCAGGCGAACTGGCATCACTTCGAGTTCGCGACGGGCGAGATGATCGGGCTGGATCGTGTCGCCAAGACCATCCGTCTGGCTGCCGTCCCGGCGGCGGACGACGAAGGCGAGGGCGATCTGCTGCCCGAGCGCACGTTGCCGTACGACACGCTCGTGCTCGCCATCGGCAGCACGACCAATTTCTTCGGTGTTCCGGGCGCGAGGGAACACACCATTGCCCTCGATACGGTCGAACAGGCCGAACGTTTCCGTCGCCGGTTGATGGCGGCTTGCGTGCGTGCGCAGAGTGCTGCCGAAGCGTCGGCACCGGCTGCTGCGACTGAGGTGCAGAGCGGTGGCGCGTTGCTGTCGCCGCCGGGCGCTCAGCGTCCCAAGGTCAATCTCGTGATCGTCGGTGCGGGGGCGACGGGTGTGGAACTGTCGGCCGAGTTGCGCAATACCGCTGAAGTGTTGCGCTCCTACGGTTTGAAGCTCGACCCGCGCAAGGACGTGCGCATCACCATCATCGAATCGAGCCCGCGCATTCTGAAAGCGTTGCCGGAGCGTGTGTCGGGCGCGGTCGCCGGGTTGCTCGCCAAGCTGGACGTCGACATTCTGTGTGGCGATTCGGTGGCGGAAGTGCGTGCCAACGAAGTGACCCTGACCAGCGGCAAGATTCTGCCTGCAGACATCACGGTCTGGTCGGCGGGCATTACTGCACCGCCGGTGCTTGGCACACTGGGGCTGGACGTCAATCGTCTGAATCAGATCGAAGTGCTGCCGACGCTGCAAAGCAAGACCGATCCGGACATCTTCGCGTTCGGCGATTGCGCGAGCTGCGAGTGGCCGGAGCATGGCTTCGTGCCGCCGCGCGCGCAGGCGGCGCACCAGCAGGCGAGTTTCCTTGTGAAGGCCGTCGAGGCACGTCTCAAGGGACAGAGCTTGCCGACGTTCACGTACCGCGACTTCGGCTCACTGGTCTCGCTGGGCAAGTTCAGCGCCGTGGGTAACCTGATGGGCGGACTGATCGGCGGCAGCATGTTCATCGAAGGGCTGTTCGCCCGCGTGATGTACACGTCGCTCTATCGGATGCACGTGGCGGCGCTGCATGGCGTCTGGCGAATGATGCTCGATACGGTGGCTAACCGTCTGCGGCGCTCGACCGTGCCGCGCGTGAAGCTGCACTGACGTCCCGGCCGCGCAGGCACTTTGCCTGCACGGCTTTTTTTCATGCTTCGTGCTGAGTGCGCGCGAATTTCCCCTCTAGTAATATCCGAACGTCCGACCCTCGGTCGGCGGTCTTCCCGACCATTTTCTTATTGACGCTTTCTCCTGGAGTGCGACATGTCGCAAGCGGATCTGGATAGTCTCGTACCCGAAGTGGCGCCGCGTAACCGGCGCGATTTTCTGAAGACCGCCGTCGGATCGGCGTTTGCACTGGCGGTGTTGCCGGTGGCGGCCGAAACGATCACCACCGACACGCAAGGACTGGACGCGGGCGAGTACATGCTCGAGGTGTCCGGTATCAAGATGCCGGTGTACTACGCAAAGCCCGCGGGTAAGACACATCTGCCGACGATCGTTGTCGTCTCGGAGATTTTCGGCGTGCATCAGCACATCGCCGATATCTGCCGTCGCTTCGCGAAGCTCGGCTATCTGGCAGTTGCGCCTGAGTTGTTCGTGCGTGCGGGCGACCCGCAATCGTTGGGCACGATTGCAGAGATCCAATCCCAAATCGTAGCGAAGACGCCGGACAAGCAAGTCATGAGCGACATCGACGCGACCGTGAAGTGGGCGGTGGCCAACGGCGGCGACGAAAAGCGTCTGGGCATTACCGGCTTCTGCTGGGGCGGACGTGTCGCGTGGCTGTACGACGCGCATAACCCGAACGTGAAGGCGGCGGTGGCGTGGTACGGACGCATCGTCGGCGACAAGAGCGAGAACTTCCCGCAGAACCCGATCGACATCGCTGGCAAGCTGCACGGCCCGTTGCTGGGGTTGTACGGCGGCAAGGACACGGGAATTCCGGTCGCGAGCGTCGAACAGGCGCGCGAGGCGCTGGCCAAGGGCGATGCTGCGTCGAAGCGCTCGGAGCTGAAGGTGTTCCCGAACTCGGGCCACGCGTTCTTCGCGGATTATCGTTCGAGCTATGTCGAGGCCGATGCGAAAGAGGGTTGGAAGCTGGCGCAGGACTGGCTTCGGAAGCACGGCGTCGCTTGATGGCAGGGAGGTGAGGGGGAGAGCCGTCGGCATGCTGACGGCGCGTGGCCCTTGCCCGATCGCCTGCGTAGGCGCTGCACGCCTCGATGTACCAACGGTTTGCCTGTAACGGTAAAAGCTGGTTAAATCGCCGGCTTGCCCGCGGGAGAATCACCATCGACGCCATCTTTGTTTTCATCGTTATCGCCACGCTGGCTTCCGGCGTGCTGAGCCTTTTCGGGGCGGCGTCACTGTCGCTGGGGCTGCTCTCGAAGCTCATCGACAAGATGGTGAGCTTCTCGGCAGGCGTGCTGCTCGGCACGGCGTTGTTGCATCTACTGCCGGAAAGTCTGGAGTCGCACGTTGACGCCCACGTCATCACACGCTGGTTGCTGGGCGGGCTGTTGGGGTTCTTCCTGCTGGAAAAGCTGGCGTTGCTGCGCCATAGCCACCACCACGAAGGGGACGGACATCATCACGAGCATGGCCATGACGCGCACGAAGCGGGCAAGGGCGGCTGGATGATTCTGGTGGGCAGCGCGATCCACAATTTCGCCGACGGCGTGGTGATTGCGGCCGCTTTTCTGACCGATCCGCGTCTGGGTGTGGCGGCCACGGTGTCGATCACGGTGCACGAAGTCGCGCACAAGCTGGGCGACTTCATGGTGTTGCTGAACGCGGGTTTCAAGCGCCGCAAGGCGCTGGTGCTCACGTTGGCGTCCAGTCTGACGGCCTTGCTGGGTGGCGTGCTCGGTTACTTCATGCTGGATCGTCTGCAAAGCCTGATCCCGTACCTGCTGGCGCTCGCAGCGAGCAGCTTCATCTACATTGCCGTGTCGGATCTCATGCCGCAGATGCAACGACGCACGTCGCCGCGCGACGCCCTGCCGCAGATCCTGTTGATCGGTGTTGGGCTGGCGTTGGTCGTGTGGCTCAATGGGCATGACCACGGGCACGGCCATGACGAAGGCGGAAGTGCGCTGGCGATGTCGGCAAGCGTAGTTAAGTCGAGTGGCGAGTAACGAGTAACGAGCGACATCGAACGGCACAAAAAAGGGCACCTCATTCGGGGTGCCCTTTGCATTACTGGCCGACTGAAATCAGGGTTGTGCACCCGTCGAAACCGGACGACGCTTGTCCGCGCACCACTCGCTCCACGAGCCGGGGTAGAGGCTCGCCCCGTGCAGACCCGCCACTTCCATTGCCAGCAGATTGTGGCACGCGGTCACGCCCGAGCCGCATTGCGAGATGACGCGTTCCGGCAGGCGGTCGTGGCCGATCACTTGTGTGAACTCCTCGCGCAGTGTGGCTGCAGGTTTGAATCGACCGTCCGCGCCGAGGTTGTCTTTGAAGAAGCGATTCTTTGCGCCTGGAATATGGCCGCCAATCGGGTCGAGGGTTTCGTTTTCGCCGCGATAGCGGTCCGGTGCGCGGGCGTCGATAACAAGACGCTCGTGCGACGTGAGGTTGCGCTCGATGGCGGCGGCGTCTGCCGTCGTCGCCAGCGGTTCGCCCGGCGCGAAATCGCCGGGAGGCGGCGCTTCGGGCGGTGCGGCGTCGAGCTTGAATCCGGCGGCTTCCCAGGCTTGCAGGCCGCCGTCGAGTACCGCGACCGACTCGTGTCCGAGCCAGCGCAGCAGCCACCACAGGCGCGCGGCGTACATGCCGCCCTGAGCGTCATACGCAACAACCTGCTGGCCCTTCGACAGGCCGCATGCGGCGAGATGTCGGACGAGGGCATCGCGATCGGGCAACGGGTGACGTCCGTTCTTTCCGTTCGTCTTGCCCGAGAGATCGCGTTCGAGATGCGCATAGAACGCGCCGAAGATATGGCCCTGAACGTAGGCTTCCTCGCCGGCCTTGGGATTGGCAAGATCGAAACGGCAATCGAAGATGACCACCGGGGCGCCGCCACCGGCGGCGGTTTGCATCAGCGCATCGAGATTTTGCGGACTGATGAGCGTGGTGAAATGCGTATGAATCATGGCGTCTCCGCAGACGGGCGTGGGGGATTCGTTCGGCGGCGATCAGGCGGAGGGGGAAGGCCGGCGCAGCGCGGTCATGCCGCTCGCTACGATGAGCAGCATGCCGATCCAGCCGGCCAGTGCAGGCCAGTCGCCCCAGACAAGCATGCTGATCAGTGTAGCGAAGATTACGCCGGAATATTGGAGATTCGCAGTGACGAGCGTGTTGCCAAGACTGAACGCCCGGGTGAGCGCCGTCTGCGCAATCAGTGCAGCGATCCCGACGCCTAGCATCAGGCCGGCGCCGCGCCAGGTCATCGGGTGCAAGCCTTCGATGGCGACCCAGGCCAGACCGAGCAGCACCCCGCCCGCCGAGAAATAGAAGACGATGCGCCAGTCGGGTTCGCCCGCTGCGCCTAGCTCCTTGACCTGCATGTATGCGACGGCCGAGAACACGCCCGAGACGACGCCTGCGACACCGGCAACCCACGCCTGGCTGTCGATGGTCGGTTGCAGCAGGAGCGCTACACCGACGAAACCGGCGAAGATCGCCGCCACCAGCCTGAAATCGGTGCGCAGGCTGCCGCGCATTGCCGCCGTCCCCATCACGATCAATGAAATCCAGATCGGCGACATGTAGTTGAGCGTCATTGCCGTGGAGAGCGGCAACTGTGTGAGCGAAAAGAACCATAGACCGAGGGAAATGACGCCGGCCGTGCTGCGTTTGATGTGCGACCCCAGATGGCGCGTACGAATGGACTGGCCGCGCAAACGCGCCATCCCCAGAAGGACGATCACGCCGATAAGGCTGCGGTAGAGAACGATTTCGCCGGTGTTGTATTCGTTTGCCGCCAGTTTGATGAAGAGCCCCATCAACGTGAACATGAAGGCGGAGACCAACATCCAGAGCGATTGCATGGCGAATTGTGGCCGATGACGGCGAGGAGACGAACGAGCGCGTTTTGTGCTGAACGCGGGCGACTCGTGCAGCACAAACGATCAGTGCACGGTCATATTGGAAGCATGGCGTCGATTCTAACGAAAACGGCGGGCACATGGCCCGCCGTTCAGCGTTTTTTCGGCAAATATTTAATTCAGTCTCGCCGGCACCACAGGCGTCCGCGAGGCCAATCCGACAGGACTTCCGTCAGATGGTTTTGCGTTCTCATGCAATGAGACTTCCTGAGCCGCTGAGGCTTAGAAATCCCCCATCTGGCGACGCAGGAACTCGTGGAAGTGTTGCATGCCGTCTTCCATCGGGCTCTGATATGGGCCCACTTCCGAGACGCCACGCTGGAACAGGGCGCGGCGCCCGGCGTCCATGCGTTCGGCAATTTCGTCGTCTTCGCGCGCCGTTTCCATGTAGGCGGCACGCTCGGCTTCGATGAATTCGCGTTCGAAGAGCGCGATTTCCTCGGGGTAATAGAATTCGACGATATTCGTCGTCTTCTGTGGTCCGTTCGGGATCAGCCACGACACCACGAGCACGTGCGGATACCACTCGATCATGAGATGTGGGTAGTACACCATCCAGATCGCACCGAAGTCCGGCGGCACGCCTTCCCGGTAGCGCAGCAGCACGTCGTGCCACTGGCGGTAGATGGGGCTGCCGGGTTTGGCGAGACCTTCATGCACGCCAACCGTCTGGACGCTGTACCAGTCGCCGAACTCCCAGCTCAGGTCTTCGCACGAAACGAAGCTGCCCAGACCGGGATGGAACGGCACGACGTGATAGTCCTCGAGATAAACCTCGATGAACGTCTTCCAGTTGTAGTTACATTCGTGCACTTCGACGTGATCGAACATGAAGTTCGAGAAGTCGAGATGGTGCTTCACGCCCAGTCGTGCGAGATCGGCCTGCACATCGCGGCCTTCTGCTTCGAACAGCAGCCCGTTCCAGCGTTGCAGCGGGAACTTGCCGAGGTTCAGGCAGGGCTTCTCCGGGAAATGCGGCGCGCCGAGCAGTTCGCCCTTTGTGTCGTAAGTCCAACGGTGAAGCGGGCAAACGATATTGGGCGTGTTTCCACGCCCATTGAGCATGACCGCCTGACGATGACGGCAGACGTTCGAGAGCAGTTCGACGCCGTTATGCTCGCCCGTACCGTTGCGGACCAGCATGCGCCCCTCCTGCTCTGCCGGAAGGGCAAAATAATCGCCGACTTCCGGGACCATCAATTCGTGGCCCACGTAACGGGGGCCGTGCTTAAACAGGACTTCACGCTCGCGGGCGAGGAGCGCCTCGTCGAAATACGTGTAGACCGGTAGTTGGCTTGAGGCTGGCTTCAGTTGCAAAGCGCTGCTTAGATTGGACATTCCCACTCCCGTCTAGCTTGAAAGCAGTGAACAACCCAACCATCGAAAAATCGATTTAGGGGAACCGACGATTATACCCGGTCTAAGCATCCGAGGGCTGCTAAGTCCATGATTTACGTTAAATAATGTCCGAAAAAAGTCATCCGGACCCGATTTCAGGCAATTTACGCTCTGCGAGCTAATGCGCTTTTGCCGTAAAATGGAACATTCGACCCGAATTTTGCGTTTATGGCTAAGACTGCAAAGTCGCAAGACGCGGCGCCCGAGGTGCCGCAAGACCTGCCCGAGACCTATGAGGCTGCGCTGGCTGAGCTCGAACAGCTCGTCGGACGCATGGAGGGCGGTGAGCTGGGACTGGAAGAATCGTTGGGCGCGTATCGGCGCGGCGCCGTCCTGGTGAAGTACTGCCAGGGTCTGCTCGAGAAGGTCGAGCAGCAGGTGAAGGTGCTCGAAGGCGAGACGCTCAAGCCGCTCGAAGCGTCTTCGCGCGACGAGTTCTAAGTCGCCTGAGCAGCCAACCCGAATTACGGCAAGACGACCCACGACCCAAGGCGTCCCCCAGCAAGACACCGGGGCGCTTCAATAACAAGCACGGCCCGACGGGCACGTGTAGGACGAAGACGATGGCGGATCAGAATATCAAGGCCTGGATGCAGGCAGTACAGGCCCGTGTGGAACAGGCGCTCGACGCTGCGCTGCCCAAGGCGACCGATGGCGGCTCGGCGCGACTCAACGAGTCGATGCGTTACGCCGTGCTCGGTGGCGGCAAGCGGGTGCGCCCGCTGCTGTGCTTCGCTGCGGGCGAAGTGACGCAGGCCAGCGAGACGGCGCTCGATCGCGCGGCATGCGCCGTCGAAATGATTCATGCGTATTCGCTGGTGCACGACGATCTGCCGTGCATGGACGATGACGACCTGCGCCGTGGCAAGCCGACGGTGCACGTGCAGTACGACGAAGCGACCGGTCTGCTCGCCGGCGACGGTCTGCAGACGCAGGCCTTCGCGCTGTTGGGCGAGGCAACGGGCGATCTGAGCGCAGCGCAGTCGCTTGCGCTGGTGCGCGAACTGGCGCTGGCTTCGGGTGCGCTCGGTATGGCAGGCGGTCAGGCCATCGATCTGGAAAGCGTGGGCATCAAGCTCACGCAGTCGCAACTGGAAAACATGCATCGCCTGAAGACGGGCGCATTGCTGCGTGCTTCGCTGCGTATGGGCGCTATCTGTGGCCGCGCGCTGTCGGACGACGAAACGGTCGCGCTCGACGCCTACGCGGCAGCCGTCGGACTGGCTTTCCAGGTGGTGGACGACATTCTCGACACGACGGCCGACTCGGCCACGCTGGGCAAGACCGCAGGCAAGGACGCCGCCAACGACAAGCCGACCTACGTGTCGCTGATGGGCCTCGATGGCGCACGCGGCTACGCGGAAAAGCTGCGTGCCGATGCGCATGCAGCGAGTGCGTCGCTGGGTAACGCGGATCGTCTGCGTGCACTGGCCGATTACGTTGTCGATCGCATTAATTGACCGACGTAGATTAGATGTAAGCCGACGATTCGTGGCGGAAGGCGCGACGCATCATCGGCAAATGAGTTTTCTGGGCAGTCTCTGGGGCGTGGGGTAATGCGTATCCGGGGACTGCTGGCAGTAGCGATAAGCAAGGGGCAAGGAGGGTCGACGCGTTTCTCCCCACAGAACGCATCGGCAGGAGATCGGGAACAACTCACAGGGGGAGTTGACCGGTAAAGAACGCCTATATATGGAACGACGATGTACGAACTTCTAAATACTATCGATGACCCGGCCGATTTGCGGCGTCTGGAGCGTCGCCAACTCGCGCCGCTGGCCGAAGAGCTGCGGGCTTTCGTGCTTGAGAGTGTGTCGCGTACCGGCGGCCACCTGTCGTCCAACCTCGGCACGGTCGAGCTGACGATTGCGCTGCACTACGTCTTCAACACGCCGGAAGATCGCATTGTCTGGGACGTGGGCCACCAGAGCTATCCGCACAAGATCCTGACGGGTCGTCGCGAACAGATGGGTTCGCTGCGTCAGCTTGGCGGTATCTCGGGTTTCCCGAAGCGCGACGAATCACCGTACGACACGTTCGGCACGGCGCATTCGAGCACGTCGATCTCGGCGGCGCTCGGCATGGCGCTCGGCGCACGCACGAAGGGTGAGAACCGCTTCGGCATCGCTGTGATCGGCGACGGTTCGATGACGGCCGGTATGGCGTTCGAGGCGATGAACAACGCCGGCGTGCATGAAGACGTGCCGCTGCTGGTCATCCTCAACGACAACGACATGTCGATCTCGCCGCCGGTCGGTGCGCTCAACCGCTATCTGGCCCGTCTGATGTCGGGCCGTTTCTACGCCGCTGCGAAGAAGGGCGTGGAGAAGGTACTGAGCGTGGCACCCCCGGTGCTGGAGCTGGCGCGCAAGTTCGAAGAGCATGCCAAGGGCATGGTCGTGCCGGCCACGATGTTCGAAGAATTCGGCTTCAACTACATCGGCCCGATCGACGGTCACGACCTCGACTCGCTGATTCCGACGCTCGAGAACATCAAGAATCTGAAGGGTCCGCAGTTCCTGCACGTGGTCACGCGCAAGGGCTATGGCTACAAGCTCGCGGAAGCCGACCCGGTGCTGTATCACGGTCCGGGCAAGTTCAACCCGGCCGAAGGTATCAAGCCGAGCACGAGCAGCAAGAAGACGTACACGCAAGTGTTCGGCGACTGGCTGTGCGATATCGCTGCGGTGGACAAGCGCATTGTGGGCATTACGCCGGCCATGCGCGAAGGCTCCGGCCTCGTGGAGTTCGAGAAGCGTTTCCCGGATCGTTACTACGACGTGGGCATCGCCGAGCAGCATGCGGTGACGTTTGCTGGCGGCATGGCGACCGAAGGTCTGAAGCCGATCGTGGCGATCTACTCGACGTTCCTCCAGCGCGGTTACGATCAACTGATTCACGACGTCGCGCTGCAAAACCTGCCGGTCGTGTTCGCGCTGGACCGCTCGGGCCTCGTGGGTGCCGACGGTGCGACCCACGCCGGAGCGTACGACATTCCGTTCATGCGTTGCATTCCGAACATGGTCGTGATGGCCCCGTCGGACGAGAACGAGTGCCGCCAGATGCTGTACACCGGCGTGCAGATCGACGGTCCGTCGGCGGTGCGCTATCCGCGTGGCGCAGGCACGGGTGCCGTGATCGAACAGACGATGACGGCACTGCCGATCGGCAAGGGCGTGGTCCGTCGCGAGAGCCAGGCGGAAGCCGGACGTCGCGTCGCCATTCTCGCTTTCGGTAGCATGGTGGCCCCGTCGCTTGCTGCGGCAGCGCAACTCGACGCGACCGTGGCCGACATGCGCTTCGTCAAGCCGATCGACGACGAACTGATCGCACGACTGGCGCAAACGCACGACTACCTCGTGACGGTGGAAGAGGGCAGCATCATGGGCGGCGCGGGCTCGGCAGTGGCCGAATCCCTGTTGGCCAGCGGGGGGCATCGACCCGTACTACAATTGGGCCTGCCCGATCGCTTCATCGATCATGGCGACCCGGCGTTGTTGCTGTCCGGTGTGGGTCTGGACGCCGCAGGTATCGCCAAGTCGATCTGCGAGCGCTTCGATCTTCTGTCGGCAGAGGCCGCTCAGATAACCGGCAAGACCGCGGCGAAGCTCGTCGCCTGACCTGTCCGGTAGTCTCGAGTCTGCGAACGATCCGGCCCAAGCGCCGGATCGTTTCGTTTTGAAAGACGCATTCCCCATCCCGTGCCGGGGTTCTCCGGCACGTTCCCGACGCCACTCGGCAGAGGCCCGCGAGCCGTGTGTCGGATACGTTTGCCCATTGCCTCCCCCCAGTCGGCTTGCCGGCAAAGAAGGAAATTAGATGAACCAGATGAACCCCGCTTTCGTCATGCCGGATGTGCAGAGCACCGTCGACACCCGGCAGATTCCGATTCAGCGCGTTGGTGTGCGTGGCGTGCGTCATCCGTTGTCGGTGCGTCTGGCCGACGGCGACGTGCAGGCCACCATTGGCCTGTTCAATCTCGACGTGCATCTGCCTGCCGACCAGAAGGGCACGCATATGTCGCGTTTCGTCGCCTTGCTCGAAGCGAACCGCGAGCCGATGAACGTGGCGGGCTTCCGCGCAATGCTCGCCAGCATGCTCGACAAGCTCGAAGCCGAAGCCGGTCGCATCGAAGTGACGTTCCCGTACTTCATCAACAAGACGGCGCCGGTCTCAGGCGTGCAGAGCCTGATGGACTACGAAGTCACCCTGACCGGCGACGTTCGCAACGGCGAGACGCGCGTGTGGCTCAAGGTGCTCGTGCCGGTCACGAGCCTGTGCCCGTGCTCGAAGAAGATCTCGCAATACGGTGCGCACAATCAGCGCTCGCATATCACCATCGACGCCGAGATCGCAGGCGACATCGCGGTCGAAGAACTGGTGCGGATGGCGGAAGAGGAAGCGTCGTGCGAGTTGTGGGGGCTGCTCAAGCGCCCGGACGAGAAGTACGTGACCGAACGCGCCTATGAGAATCCGAAGTTCGTGGAGGATCTGGTGCGTGACGTGGCGACGCGTCTGAACAATGAGCCGCGCGTCGCAGCCTACGTGCTTCAGGCCGAGAACTTCGAATCGATCCACAACCACAGCGCCTATGCCGTGATCGAGCGAGATAAGCGCGTGGCGGCGTGATCGTCCGAGACTTTCGTCGGACGTAAAAAAACCGCTCCTCGGAGCGGTTTTTTCTTGGGCGTTCGCCGGAGGATGTGCAGATCGTCAGGTCATCGACATCGCGTTACACACTTCGCACGATATCCGCCAGATCCCAACGCGGGCGCACCGTGTAGGCGTATTCGCTATCCGCTTCGTCCGGCCAGTGCTTGAGACGCATCGCGCCCGCAAAGGCGATCATCGCGCCGTTATCGGTGCAGAACGCGAGGTCGGGGTAGTGCACGCGGTAGCCACGGCGCCGTGCCGCTTCGTTCAACCCGGCGCGCAGTTGAGCGTTGGCACCCACCCCCCCGGCGACGACCAGCGTCTTCATGCCGGTCTGCTTCAGGGCAGCCATCGACTTGGCCACGAGGACGTCGACAATCGCGTCGACGAAGCCACGCGCGAGGTCGGATTTTTCCTGTTCGCAGACGTTGCCGCCGAGATTGCGGACCTGCGTGAGTACCGCCGTCTTCAGGCCGCTGAAGCTGAAATCCAGATTGCCCGAGTGCTTCATCGGGCGCGGCAGGTCGAAGCGTCCCGGCGTGCCGAAGTCGGCCAGACGCGAGACGGCAGGGCCGCCCGGATAGCCGAGTCCGAGCAGTTTGGCCGTCTTGTCGAAGGCTTCACCGGCCGCGTCGTCGAGCGTTTCGCCGAGCATAGCGTACTGTCCGAACGCGCGGACTTCCATCAACTGCGTGTGGCCACCGGAGACCAGCAGGGCGACGAAGGGGAAGTCGGGCGCGTCCGGGGCGAGCAGCGGCGACAGCAAATGGCCTTCTAGGTGGTGCACACCGACGACCGGGCGGTCGAGTGCAAAGGCGAGGGCGTTGGCGACGCTTGCGCCCACCAGCAGCGCACCTGCGAGACCGGGGCCTTGCGTGTAGGCGATGGCGTCGACGGCGCTCAGCGGCTTGCCAGCTTGCGCGAGCACCTCTTCGGCCAATGGCAGGGCGCGACGAATGTGGTCGCGTGACGCCAGCTCAGGCACCACGCCGCCGTACTCGCGATGCATCGCAATCTGCGAATGCAGCGCGTGCGAGAGCAGCCCGGCCTCGGTGTCGTAGAGGGCGAGCCCGGTTTCGTCGCAGGAGCTTTCAATGCCTAGAACCAGCATGGCGGATGGGGATGCGCGCAGCGTCAACTTTAATGGGGAACCCGGAAGTATACCAGTCGGCCTCATCGGCTGCCGGTTACAATGCGCGCCATGGAAAAGTTCGATGTAGCGATTGTGGGGGCTGGTGCGGCCGGCCTGATGTGCGCGGCGGTGGCCGGGCAACTGGGCCTGCGCGTGGTGCTCATCGATCACGCGACGCGTCTCGCTGAGAAGATTCGAATCTCGGGCGGCGGTCGCTGCAATTTCACCAATATCAATGCGGGCCCGGCGAACTATCTGTCGGAGAATCCGCGTTTCTGTCGTTCAGCGCTCGCGCGTTACACCCCGCGCGACTTCCTCGATCTGCTCAAGCGCCACCGGATTGCGTGGCACGAAAAGCATCGCGGTCAGCTCTTCTGCGACGAAAGTGCCGAAGACGTCATCGAAATGCTGCGAAACGAGTGTGCAGCGGGGCACGTGCACTGGCGCATGCCGTGTGCGGTCCATACGGTCGCGTACACCGAGGCCGGTGGGGCGCACCGCTATCACTTGACGACAGATGCCGGGCATATCGCGGCAAAACGTCTCGTGATCGCGACTGGCGGACTGTCGATTCCGAAGATTGGGGCGACGGACTGGGGGTATCGAATCGCGCGTCAGTTCGGTCTGGATATCGTAGAGCCACGACCGGCGCTCGTCCCCCTGATGTTCGATGCGTCGACCTGGGCACCCTTCGTCGGACTGTCGGGTTTGTCGCTGGAAGTCGACGTCAGCACGGGCAAAGGTAAGGATGCGGGCAGCTTTCTTGAGGATCTGTTGTTCACGCACCGCGGTCTGTCCGGTCCGGCGATTCTTCAGATTTCCAGTTTCTGGACGCCGGGACAGCCGATTACGCTGAATCTCGCGCCGACGTCCGATATCGAGGCGGCGCTGTTTGAAGCCAAGGCGTCGTCCAAACGTCAATTGAGCAACTTGCTGGGGCAATGGGTTCCGGCGCGATTGGCGGATGCATGGGTCGCCAATAGCGGCCTCTCGCCGCAAGCGCGCGTGCAGGAGTTGCCGGACAAAGCGCTGCGCTCGCTCGCACAGGCGTTTTCCGGCTGGACGCTCAAGCCTTGCGGCTCGGAAGGCTGGCGCAAGGCGGAAGTGACGCGCGGTGGCGTCGACACCCGCGCACTGTCCTCGGCCACGCTGGAGGCGCGCGCGCAACCGGGGCTGCACTTTGTCGGGGAAGTGGTCGACGTGACGGGCTGGCTCGGTGGCTACAACTTCCAGTGGGCGTGGGCGTCGGCAGTGGCGTGCGCACGGGCGATGTCCGAAAGCATCCAGGCGGCCAAAGCCGCTGGCGAGGGCATCTGACCGCCCCAAGGCGACGCGCTGTCGTAGACGGCCACTAGACCGTTATGCTACGATCTCTCCTTCGTGGAGACGGCGCTGTATCTGTCGTAATAGTCGTTTCGGAAGGCGTTTTGGTTACTTTCAGACGCCTCCGGCGCATTGCCTGAAGATTAGCGTCCGATACGCCAGCGACATGAGGCATCGAACAATGCCGGTGTCCGGGCGGTCTAACTCTCCGGCGAGCCCGCTTGTGATCGCACGTGTGATCGTTTCCGCAAGCGGGTTTTTGTGCTTTGTGCCCCCGTGAACGCTGCGCCAGTGCACCGGCAGCGGCGCAGCGCGGTGCGTGTCACACCGTCGCCGTCCTTTTCTTTGGGGCGGCATGCACTACACTGAAACGTAATCGAATTCCGGAATCCCTGCTCATGAGTCTGAAAGAACGCATTAACGAAGACATGAAGACGGCCATGCGTGCCAAGGCCGCCGACAAACTGGGGACCATCCGCCTGCTGCTTGCGGCAATCAAACAAAAGGAAGTCGACGAGCGCATCACCCTCGATGACGCGGCCACCGTTGCCATCGTCGACAAACTGATCAAACAACGCAAAGATTCCATCAGTCAGTTCCAGGCCGCTGGCCGCGCCGATCTGGCCGATAAGGAAGCCGCCGAAGTCGAAGTACTCATGGTCTACATGCCGCAGCAACTCTCGGCAGACGAAGTTGCACAGGCGGTGAAAGCGGCCGTGGCGCAAACGGGCGCAGCCGGCCCGCAGGACATGGGTAAGGTGATGGGCGTGCTCAAGGGTCTGTTGGCGGGCCGTGCCGACATGACTGCCGTGTCCGCGCAAGTGAAGGCGGCGCTGGCTGCGTAATCCGGTAGTGCGGTAAGGCGCTGTTGCTTGTGCGACGGTGCGGCACCGCGTTGCGATGGCACCGATCCAGTGATTCCCCAGTCGTTTTTGCAGGACTTGCTCAACCGCGTCGATATTGTCGAGGTGGTGGGCCGTTACGTGCAGTTGAAGAAGGGCGGGGCGAACTTCATGGGGCTGTGCCCCTTTCATAACGAGAAGTCGCCCTCATTTACGGTAAGTCCCACCAAGCAGTTCTATCACTGCTTCGGGTGTGGCGCGCACGGCAGCGCGATCAGCTTCCTCATGGAGCATGCCGGGCTCGGATTTGTCGAAGCCGTGGAAGAGCTGGCCCGCAACGTCGGGTTGGACGTGCCGCGAGAAGCGCCCCTGCCGGGCGCACCGGCACCGGCTGCGCAACGTGCGCAGACCCTCGGCCTCGTCGACGTGATGACGCGCGCTTGCGACTACTACCGCAAGCAGCTGCGCGGCGCGCCGGTAGCCATCGAATATTTGAAACGACGTGGATTGACGGGGGAAATCGCAGCACATTTCGGGCTCGGTTACGCCCCGGAAGCCTGGCAGAACCTGGAAGCGGCGTTTGAGAATTACCGCGACGACCAGTTGCTTGACGCCGGTCTCGTCATCGAGAGCGAAAAGGGCGAGCCGGGCAGCACGAAGCGACGCTACGACCGTTTCCGCGACCGGATCATGTTTCCGATCCGGAATACGAAAGGCCAGGTCATCGCCTTCGGCGGACGCGTGCTGGATAAGGGCGAGCCCAAGTATCTGAATTCTCCTGAGACGCCGCTCTTTAGCAAGGGTAGCGAGTTATACGGATTGTTCGAGGCGCGCATCGGCATTCGGGACGCGGGTTACGTGCTGGTGGTCGAAGGCTATATGGATGTCGTGGCGCTGGCCCAGCTTGGTTTTCCGCAGGCGGTCGCAACGCTCGGTACGGCCTGCACGCCGATGCATGTGCAGAAGCTCCTGCGCCAGACCGAAACGGTGGTGTTCAGCTTCGATGGAGATGCGGCGGGGCGCCGGGCGGCGCGTCGTGCACTTGAAGCCTGCCTGCCGCATGCCGACGACAACCGGAGTTTCAAGTTTCTGTTTTTGCCGAGCGAGCACGATCCGGACAGCTATGTGCGCGAGCACGGCACGCAAGCGTTTGCAGACGAAGTCTCGCGCGCCATGCCGATGTCGCAGTTCCTGATCGGCGAAGTGACGGCGGGCAAGGAAATGCACCAGCCGGAAGGGCGGGCGCGTGCGTTGTTCGAGGCCAAGCCGCTGTTGCAGCAGATGCCCGCTAACGCGCTGCGTGGCCAGATCATTCATGCCCTGGCCGAGCGGGTGGGCAGCTCGGTCGAGGAAGTTGCGGAGCTTTGCGAGTTGCACATCGGCGCTGCGCGCCGTCAGAACACGTGGGACAAAGCACCGGCCAAGCGCGAGAAGCGTCGCGTGGTCGGTACCGAGCATCGGGCATTGCAGAACTTGCTGATGTTCCCGGCGCTGGGAAACGAATTAACCGACGAAGAGACCAAGATTTTGCGGGAGATGGGGCAGCACGGCGAGATTTTCTCGGAAGTGCTGACGCTGTGCCGCGAAATGGGTGCGCAGGCCGATTTCCGCTATATGTCGGATCGGCTGCGGATTTCGCCGAACTGGGCCAGTTTCGACGACATCATTCGCGAAATTCTGGCATTTGAAGAAAATGCGCGGGATCTGATGTTGTTCGATCCGGCCGATGAGGCGCAGGTCGAGCGTCGCGAAGAGCAGATCGCTTTACGCCTCACCGAGTTGCGTAGTGCCATCCGGCGTTTGCAGTACGACCGGTTGTGCGAAGAATTGGAGACGATTTTCAAGCGGGCGTCGTTGACGCCCGATGAATTGCGCCACGCTCAAGCGCTGTCGCGGGAACGCGACGAATTGAAGCGGTGGCTGGCTACGGCCAGCACAGGAGGCGCGCGAAGTTGAGGTATGCCCGCGTGCTATAATTAAAGGTTTTCAGTGGGCTGTTTTCTGGCAAGCGAGATCGCTATGGCAAAGATGACAACGACCAGCGGAAAAAAGACGGTTATCCCTTCACCGACAGCTAAACGCGCGACCAGTGCGGCGGCGGCGTCAGGTGGGAAGGGGGCGTCTCGTTCTGCGAAAGCTGGCGTTGCAGCGAAAGCCGGTGCGGCGTCGCAAGCCTCGAAGAAAACAGCCAGCCAGGCAAGTTCGGCGAAACGTACTACGCAAACCAAGGCAGCTGCCGGTGCCAAGAAGGCAATCGGCAATACGGCTGCGAAGGTGACCGATGTCACCAAGCGCAAGAGTGCGACCGCCGCGACGGTGGGGGCTGCCAAGGCAGCCAGGCCGACGGTGAAGTCTGAGCCGCCCGCCACGACCGCGAAAACGGTCAAGGCGACCAAGCCGGCAACGGCCGCGAAGGCGACGGCAGGCGGGAAACCGCAGGCCCGACAACCCGCTGAAAAAAGCGCGAAGAGCGCAACTACCGCCAAGGCTTCGAGCCCGGCGGGCCGCAGTACACCTGCGACGAAAGCCCCACGCAAGACCGGGGCTTCCAGCAAACCGGAGGCAGTGGTGGAGGTTACGTCGGCAGCAGTTGAGCCGGTCGTCCCGACCAAAGCACGCGGCAGAGCCGCGAAGACCGCCGCCCCGGGGGAGCAGAACGTCGCAGCGAATACTAATGATCAACCCGTGAACGAAGATCAGACCAAAGTGGAAAAGCAGAAGGCGCGTGATCGCCGGGCAAAAGAGAAAGCACTGCTCAAGGACGCATTTTCCTCGCACCAGCCCGGTACGGCCGAGGAACTTGAGGAACGTCGTGGCAAGCTGCGGACACTGATCAAGCTGGGCAAGGAACGAGGCTTCCTGACCTTTGCAGAGATCAATGACCACCTCCCCGACGATGTGGTCGAAGGCGACGCGCTGGAAGGCGTGATCGCAACGTTTAACGACATGGGCGTGGCTGTCTACGAGCAGGCACCCGATGCCGAGACGCTGCTGCTCAACGACAATGCCCCGAACGCTGCGACGGACGACGAAGTTGAGGAGCAAGCGGAAGCGGCCCTCTCGACGGTCGATTCGGAGTTCGGCCGCACGACCGACCCGGTGCGTATGTACATGCGCGAAATGGGCACGGTCGAGCTGCTGACGCGTGAAGGGGAAATCGAGATCGCCAAGCGCATCGAAGAAGGCCTGAAGCACATGGTGCAGGCCATCTCCGCATGCCCGACGACGATTGCCGAGATCCTGGCGATGGCCGAGAAGGTCGAGCGCGAAGAAATGCGCATCGACGAAGTGGTCGACGGCCTGATCGATCCGAATGCGGAAGCCAATGCGGCCGCCGCAGCCTCTGACGACGAAGACTTCGACGCTGATGCGGAAGAAGAAGAGGAAGAAGAGGAAGAGGAAGACGGCGACGAGGAAGAGGATAGCAGCAACGGCGGCGCAGCTTCGGCAGCGCAGGTCGAGCAGCTCAAGCGTGACTCGCTTGCCAAGTTCGCCGTGATCGCCGACTGGTTCGGCAAGATGCGTCGTGCGTTCGAGAAGGAAGGCTACCAGTCCAAGTCGTACGTGAAGGCTGGTGAGTCGATCCAGGCTGAACTGATGATGATCCGCTTCACTGCACGTACGGTCGAGCGTCTGTGCGACACGCTGCGTTCGCAGGTGGACGAAGTGCGCAACATCGAGCGTGCGATCCTGAACATCGTGGTCGACAAGTGCGGCATGCCGCGTGCGGATTTCGTGTCGCGTTTCCCGGGCAACGAAACCAATCTCGACTGGATCTACACGGTTGTGGCCGACAACAAGGCGTACAGCTCGGTGGTTGAGCGTAACGTGCCGGCCGTTCAGGAATTGCAGCAGAAGCTGATCGACCTGCAAGCGCGCGTGGTGTTGCCGCTGACCGAGTTGAAGGACGTCAATCGCAAGATGTCGGAAGGCGAGCGCCGTGCCCGCAAGGCCAAGCGCGAGATGACCGAAGCGAACTTGCG
This sequence comes from Pandoraea commovens, assembly GCF_024704525.1. Classification (NCBI taxonomy): domain Bacteria; kingdom Pseudomonadati; phylum Pseudomonadota; class Betaproteobacteria; order Burkholderiales; family Burkholderiaceae; genus Pandoraea; species Pandoraea commovens. The sequence continues at coordinate 3,868,500 of NZ_CP102780.1, read as the reverse complement.
TCTGGTGATTTCGATTGCGAAGAAGTACACGAACCGTGGTCTGCAGTTCCTGGATCTGATTCAGGAAGGCAACATCGGCCTGATGAAGGCGGTGGACAAGTTCGAATACCGTCGTGGTTACAAGTTCTCGACGTACGCGACGTGGTGGATCCGTCAGGCCATCACGCGTTCGATCGCGGACCAGGCACGTACCATCCGTATTCCGGTGCACATGATCGAAACGATCAACAAGATGAACCGGATTTCGCGTCAGATTCTGCAGGAAACCGGTGTTGAGCCGGATCCGGCGACGCTGGCCGAGAAGATGGAAATGCCGGAGGACAAGATCCGCAAGATCATGAAGATCGCGAAGGAACCGATCTCCATGGAAACGCCGATCGGTGACGACGACGATTCGCATTTGGGCGATTTCATTGAAGATACCGGCACGGTCGCCCCTGCCGACGCCGCATTGCATGGTAGTATGCGCGACGTCGTGAAGGACGTGCTCGATTCGCTGACGCCGCGGGAAGCCAAGGTGTTGCGCATGCGATTCGGTATCGAGATGAGCACGGACCATACGCTCGAGGAAGTGGGCAAGCAGTTCGACGTGACGCGTGAGCGTATTCGTCAGATCGAAGCCAAGGCGCTGCGCAAGCTGCGCCACCCGAGCCGTTCCGACAAGCTCAAGTCGTTCCTCGAAGGCAATTGATTGCTGCTGAGCGAGCGCCGGTAGTTTAGGGCCGTTAGCTCAGTTGGTTAGAGCAGAGGACTCATAATCCTTTGGTCGCTGGTTCAAGTCCAGCACGGCCTACCAAAAAACACTGTTGTATAAGCACCTTACGCCGCTCTAACCAGCGGCGTTTTTCTTTTCTGCACCTGCTGTGACCAAAGCTTGCCCCGACCCCTACCACGTCGGCCGAAGCGAGTAGGCGCGGCGGAAGTACGACCGGCCGAATTCGGTGGGTTCGAAGTGCGTGCCCACCCGATGTATCAACTCGCGAGCGAGCAACGCGTTAATGACAGCATCGGGCGGCTGGTTGGGGCTCTTTTCCGCAATGGACTGGAGCGCGGCAGTAATGGCGGGCGCTGAAAGGGCGAGCATGTTGGCTCCTGTAGACGTCTTGAGGCCCTCGGCGCTGTGATTCGATAGCGCTTGCTCGGGTGAGCGTACTTTCCAGACTAAAGCCGCTGTATGACGCGGATGTGTGCGGCATCACTTGAGGTTCCCTCTCTCGCTTATACGCTTGTTACGCTGGGGGCTCAACGCAATTCGTGTAGGTGTTTTCGCGCCTCGCGCGTATTGTTGCCAATAGGGCAACACGATAGTCCCCGCCCGGGGGCTTCTGACGGTGCTTGTGTCGACCTACGATAGGGGTGTTGTTCACGTATGCGTGAAACCCGTCAACCGCTGACGGGGCGCGCCAACCCAATGAGGAAGTCATCATGAGCCAACGTCTGAACGCCTTTGCCCAATCCCCGGAACTCTTCAAGAAGTTCGTCGAATTCGGCATGTTGCTCAAGTCGAGCGCCATCGAGTCGTCGATTCTGAGCCTTGTTGAAATCCGTGCCTCGCAAATTAACGGTTGCGGCTTCTGCCTCGACATGCACGTCAAGGAAGCGAAGATTCGCGGCGAAGGCGAACTGCGTCTGCACCACGTCGCGATCTGGCGCGAATCGACCTTGTTCTCGGCACGCGAGCGCGCCTGTCTCGCCTGGACCGAAGCGCTCACCACGCTCGGTGCACACGGCGTGTCCGACGAAATCTACGAGCGAGTGCGCGGCGAGCTGTCGGAGAAGGAAATCTCGGATCTCAGTTTCGCCATCATGGCCATCAACGGCTGGAACCGCCTCAACGTGGGCTTCCGCACCGTTCCCGGCTCGGCCGACAAGGCTTACGGGCTGGACAAGGCCAACTTCAGCTGAGCGGCCCCGTCATGAAAATTCTGGTTATCGGCGGTACCGGCCTGATCGGCCGAAAACTCGTCGCACGGCTTATCGAACTGGGTCATGAAGCGATTGCAGCCTCACCCGCCACGCATGTGAATACGATCACCGGAGAAGGACTCGACGACGCGCTCGTCGGCGTTCACACCGTGATCGATGTGGCCAACTCGCCTTCGTTCGAAGACAAGGCCGTGCTGGAGTTCTTCCAGACATCGAACCGGAATCTGCTCGCGGCCGAGGCACGCGCCGGTGTGCGCCACCACGTTGCGCTGTCCGTTGTGGGCACGCAGAAGCTTGCCGAGAGCGGATACTTCCGCGCGAAGATCGCGCAGGAAGCGCTGATCGCACAAGGCGGCATTCCGTACACCATTGTTCACAGCACCCAGTTCTTCGAATTCCTGGGCAGCATCGTGCAATCGGGGACCCAGGCTGACGAGGTGCGTCTCCCGACGGCGTTCGTTCAGCCGATTGCCTCCGACGATGTGGCACTGGCGCTGGCCGATTCGGCGCTGGGCGAGCCGGTGAACGGCGTCGTGGAAATCGCAGGTCCGGAGCGTGTGCGAATGGCCGAGCTGGCAGCGCGCTACCTGCACAAGACAGGTGACGGCCGTACCGTGCACGCTGACCCGAACGCCCGCTATTTCGGGGCATTGCTCGACGACGACATGCTGGTGCCCGGCACGACGGCTCCCCGTCTGGGCAAGACCGACTTCGACACGTGGTTCAGCCGCGCGAACGAGCGTCGGGCATAGCGAACGCAAGCGCCTTCATCGATCTGTAGACCGCATCTGCGGCCTCCCCTTCAAAGTCCAATGGACAAGCGCGGGAGGCCGTTGCGCATATTCCGGCGGCTATCCGCACCTGCCTACGCGGCGTGCGCTTGATTCACCAGCAGATCGTTGTGCAAGACATGCAGGTCCATCGCGCGGATCTGCTCCGTCATGTAGTCGATAAACACACGAATGCGAGCCGGTAAGTGCTGTCGGCTCAGAAAGCACACGAAGTGTCCCCGATCCTCCGGCGCATATTGCGGCAAGCAGGCAACGAGACGGCCGGTGCGCAGGTGATCGCCCACCTGATAGGCCGCCATCTGCGCGATTCCTTGAGCGTCGAGTACCGATTGCAGCACGAGGTCTTCGTCGTTGAAGGTCAGCATGGCGTTTGGCGAAATCTTGCGCGCCCGCCCGTCGACCCTGAACTCCCATTCCGACACCCGACCCGACGCCAGCCGGAAATTCACTCCCCGGTGATCGGCGATCTCGTCGACGTTCTGCGGAAGCCCATGCTTAGCGACATAGTCGGCAGACGCACACAGCACCATCTGCATCGGGATCACCTTCCTGGCGATGACGCGGCTGTCTTCCATCCGGCCGTTACGAAACGACACGTCAATGCCATCGGTGGTGAAGTCGGTCGGGCTGTCATCGAGCACCAGCTCGATGGAGATGTTCGGATTGGCTTCGCGAAATCCACCCAGCAGGGGCGCCAGAATCTTGCGCCCGAAGTCCACGGTCGAGCACACGCGCAGCTGTCCCGACGGCGGCCCTTCGCGCAACTCACGCATGTCGTCCATCGCCTGCACGATCCGCTGGACGCCCGGATGACACTGCTCGTAGAAGCGTTTGCCTTCGTCGCTGAGCGACGTGTTGCGCGTCGTACGGACAAAGAGGCGCGTGCCGAGCTGGTCTTCGAGCTTCTGCACGCTGCGGCTGACCGCCGAGCGGCCAATGCCCAGCCGGTCGCCCGCCTTGGCAAAGTTACCTTCGGCCACCACGGCGATGAACGCCACGACGCCTGCATAACTCGTCGCGAAACTGTCGGCCAGCGAGTCGGCCCGCTTGGGACTCTGGGAGATCGAGAGTGCTGATGAAGGTGTCGACATGGTCACTGGGCCGCCGTTGGTTGTGCCTGCTGATAAGACGGCCCGGCGATACGTTCTGTGACATCGAACGCAAAAAAAGCTGACCTTCCAGGGGAAAGGCCAGCTTGGAAGCACGCCCGGCGGGGCGCACAGGGAAGCGCAAGCGGCTCGGGGCAGCGTGTGGCGGGTTAGCGCACCGGGATCATCTGATCGGAATCAGCGCCGGGGCGCCTTGTTGCTTGATGAGCATGACCAGAAATTTGGCGGGTTTCGTCTTGCTGGCGTTGCGCCCGACCGTGTGAACGTCTTCGGGGCCTTCATAGAACGTCTGACCGGCCGTGAGCGTGACTTCCTTGCCGCCTTTGACTTGCATGACGATACTGCCTTCGAGCACATACACGAAGCCATAGGCGTTGTGGCGATGCACCGGGTCCTGCGCGCCGGGCGGGTAATCGACGGTCAACATCAACGCGTCTTTGCCGGGAATGTCGGGCAAGGCTTTTTCCATCAGTTCCGACACGACGGGCTGCGGCGGCGCTGCGTTCGCGACCGGGCCAACGAAGGCACCGGTGACGGCAAGCGTTAAAACGCCTGTCGCCAGTTGGGTGCGCGTGGCGCGTTTCATGATCTTCAACATGGCTTGTCCTCGGCAAGGGAAGAGGTCCTTATCGTATGAGGGCATGCCGCACGGCGGTAGCACCGCGCAGGGGATCGCCATGTTGCCTGTCGCGCACCAAAGCCGGTGCGCCTGTTTCAGTGCATCGGCGAACTACCGCTTCCCGATGGCGGCAGCGATGCGTTCGAGCTTGTCGGGATTTCGTTGCACCAGAATGCGCGTGAGACGTTCGCCGTCGGTCTCAAACGACTGTGCGGATTCCAGCTCGCCGTCGATGAAGCGCAGCAGCGCCCATTGACCGTTGATCTGGACGACTTCGGTACGCATCGCGTCGCGGAACCGGAGCGTGCCCGCGTAGAACAGTTGCGCCAGACGTTTGCCGCCGACCAGACTGCGAAAGGCGTTGACCTTGCCGCCGCCGTCGCCCACGAGTTCGGCATCGTCGCTGAGCAGCGCGTGCAAGCCGTGGAAATCGCTGCGTTGCATGGCGTCGGAAAAGGCCAGCAGCAGACGGTGCAGGGTGGCGCGTGGCACCGCGTCGCGGGGCGTGCCGTCGCGCAGTTGCTGCCTTGCACGACGCACGAGCTGACGCACTGCCGCCGGTGTCTTGCCGAGTGTCTGCGCGATGTCCTCATAGTCCGCGTCGAAGACGTCGCGCATCAGGAAGGCGGCGCGGGCATCGGGCGAGAGGCGTTCGAGCATGTACAGGAACGCCACCGACACGTCGTCGGCCAACTCGTGTGCCTGCTCGGGTGTCGCGGGGGCGGACATCAGCATCGGCTCCGGCAGCCAGACGCCGGTGTAATGCTCACGCTCCGCCTTCGCGGCTCGCAGTCGGTCGATGGACAAGCGCGTCGTGATGGTCACGAGCCACGCCTCCGGCGTCTCGATGGTCGCGCGCTCGGTACCGTTCCAGCGCAGCCATGCTTCCTGCACCACGTCTTCGGCTTCGGCCACGGCACCCAGCATGCGATAGGCGATCGCGTACAGCCGGGGGCGATGGCGTTCGAACAGCAACAGCGGGTTGTGGTCGATGCCGGAGTCGGGGGTGGAAGCGGAAGAGGAAGCGGAAGCGGTCATGAAGGGAGGGAAAGCGCCAGTGGCAAAGCTTCGGGCGGTCCATTTTGCCCCACCGCATGCCCCTCGACAAGGACGCACGGTGTTGCCTGCGAGACAACAATTCGGTCCGCGCCGAGAGACACGTCGACATATGCAGCGTCTCACGCATTGGTGGGCATTGGTGGGCATTCGTGGGCATTGGCCCGCATTGGTGCATGAAGCACAACAACGCGCTTCCTCCCGTCTATCTACCGCCATCGTGGGACGGCACCTACGATGCAGTCGCTTCACTGCGTTTCGTCCCCCCACATACCACCCGGAATCCGGCCGACAACCGGCCGCGCTTGAGGAGATTCACGATGACCGCGACAGACAACACTTTGTTCGCCAGCGAAAACCGACCCGTCGATCTGGTGCCCTCCCGCTACGCGCTACGCATCGGCGACATCGAAGCGATGGTGATCAGCGACGGCGTGCTGCCGTTGCCGACGGCGACGATGGCCACCAACGTTGCGCCGTCCGACCTGGCAGCATGGCTCGACGACATGTGCATGCCGCCGGACGCCTTCGACTGGCCGCTCAATGTGATGGCGGTTCGCAGTGGCAGCCAGACCATCCTCATCGACGCCGGGCTGGGTGGTCAGTTTCCCGGATTCCCGCGTGCGGGCCTGTTTCCGCAGCGACTCCAGGCCGCTGGCATTTCGCTGGAATCGATCACGGACATTATCGTGACCCATATGCATATGGATCACGTGGGCGGTCTGCTTGTCCCCGAGGTCAAGTCGCGTCTGCGTCCGGACGTTCGTATTCACGTGTCGGAGACGGAAGTCGCCTTCTGGACGTCGCCCGATTTCTCGCACACCGTCATGCCGACGCCGGTCCCGCCCGTGCTCCGCACGACGGCGACGGCCTTCTACAACGCGTATCGCGAGCAGTTACAGACGTTCGAGCATTCGCGCGAGGTCGCGCCGGGCGTGACCGTTCGCATCACGGGCGGCCATACGCCGGGGCACAGCGTGGTCGATCTCGTCTCGGGGGATGAGCGGCTGACGTTCGCGGGGGACGCCATGTTCCCGGTCGGCTTCGACCATCCCGAATGGCAAAACGGCTTCGAACACGACCCCGAAGAGTCGACGCGTGTTCGCATTGGTCTCTTCGAAGAACTCGCGGAGAACCGTGGCCTGCTGGTGGCGGCCCACCTGCCGTTCCCGTCGCTCGGCCGCATTGCGCGCAATGGTGATGCCTACCGCTGGGTGCCTGTGATCTGGGATTTCTAAGCGCCTGAACGGTCCGGGAGGGGGACGGTGCTTACTGTTCGCCGTCCTCTTCGGAAAGGTGGTTTCCGTCCTCCTCCTCGTTCATCTCACTTTCCTTCTCGTCGTCATGGTCGTGATCGTGGACGTGGTTCTGCGGCTCGGATCGCGCGATGTACGCCTGGAGTTCTTCGCCCATGTGGCGTGGCTTACTCGTGGTCCAACTGATTGGGTTGTGCGGGGCGACGCGCCCGCCGGCGTTGGTGATGATGAGTGGATTGCCCTGGTGTGTGTATGGCCCGGCCGTCGACACGCCGAACGATGCGAGGCCGGTATTTTGCGCCAGGAACGAGAACTGCGACGGCAGATGCTGATCGAGCAGGCCACCGTACGTTCCGACCGTATTGGCCATCTCCTGATTGCATCCGCCGGGGAAGCCGCTTTCGCCGAATTTGCCGCAGGATGCGCGATTCTCGACGATGTCCGTCGTTACGCCCGGCATTCCAAGGACTGACGAAAGGTATTCCATATCGTCTTCGGTTGGATCGTCCGGGACGACTCGCTCGGTATCGATCCCCATCATGGACGCCATGTTGTTCAGATCCGTTGCGTTCTTCTCGACAGCCTTCTCGAACCCTTGACTATGCACAGCTAGCGCTTCAGCGTGAGCCGTCTTGCGGCCTGGCGGCAGTGTCACCCCTTGCGGCGGCCGACCTTGCATGAAGACGTTCTGTTTGTGAAACGCAAACGGGGACGTTCCGGGAAGGCTGCTCAGCGACGTACTCTGACCGGTCGGGTTGAAGACCTGTCGATTGTCGTCAGGCCCGTTCGTCATGATGACGGCGTAAGTGTTTTGTCCGCTGAAAGCCGTCTTGCCCGGCTCGGTCACGAAGGCGGAGCCACCCTCCATGACCGACCCCACCTGATTCTGATGAACCTGCCCGCCTGTCGTCAGCACCGGACCGAAGTGCGCGGGGTACTGATGCAGCGCGGCGGAAAGCGGATTCTCAGGCGTCGGCACCGGCCCTGTCGGTGGCTGGAACTGAAAGTTGACTGGTGGGCGTTCCCGCTGCGCCTGTTCCGCACGTTCGCGCCGAACCTGTTCTTCGGCCGCCTTCGCCTGCTCGTAGGTAGGAAATTCGCGGCCCGGGACTTCGGAGCTTCGGTACGGGCGTCCGTTTCGCCCGCCGGTGACCACGCGCTGAATCGGCGGTGCGTTCGACACAGGCATAGCGGAAAGTGTCGAATGGCGATCTGCCATCGCTTGAATCGCGCTGTGCTGCGAGGCGACGGGGCGATTGTCGGAAATGCCGGAGATACCGGTGAACCGGGCGCTTTCACGCTTTTGAATCGGATGCCGCGATGCGACATGGTCACAGCCACAGGGTTCGGCGCGTTCGACGAGCTGTTTCACGGAATTCACCTGAATTCGAGAGTGAACGAGGCAACTGACGGTCACCGCACTATAGCCGACGCGTGCGTCGTATGTCCCGGCTATGTGCAGCAATCGAGACGGTCTGCATATCCATTCGTATCACTGACGTTTCGCCATCCGTAACGATAGGCAAATATGAAGTCAATGATTCGGGTTAATACCTAAAGTTTTCGCTGCGACTGCCGTAATTTCCGAGGTGGAACCTCCCACCTCGTGGAGCCGGTAGCCTGGGTGCCGGTCTCTTGTCTTTCGATCCCCCTAGCCGCAGGCCTGCCTCGACAGCATGACAGTATCTTCGCTTAGAACACGCATCATTCTGATCGCGTGTGCCACCGTCATTGGTGCACTGATCCTCTCCGGCATTACCACTTACATCATCGTGCGCGACAGCATGATGTCCACCATCTCCAACACGCTCGACGCGGTCGCACGGGGCAACACGCTCGCGGTGGAACGCTGGGCGGCTGCCAAGGGCCAGTCGGTCGTCGGCACTGCCGCAGCCGTCGAAAAGGGCGAGCAGGGCGTGGCGCTCACGAAGCTGCTCGGCGCGACCAACGGTTTCCCGATTTCCAGCATTGGCTGGAGCGACAAGTCGTACTTCTCCAGCGGCCCCACGCCGCCCGACTACGATCCGACTGCGCGCCCCTGGTACAAGGGCGCGACTGCGGCGGGCAAGCTGACCGTCGTCAAGCCGTATGCCGACATCGCTTCGGGCAAGCTTTACGTGTCGTTCGCCGCGCCGATTCTGCGTGACGGACAGACGCTCGGCGCCGTGAGCGGGGCTGTGCCGCTCGACGCCGTGCAGGACGTCGTCAAAGCCGTGCACCCCACGCCGTCGAGCCTGGCGTTCGTGGTCTCGCGTGACGGTCTCGTCATCGCACACCCCGACGAGAAGTTCATGCTCAAGCAGTCGAGCGACCTCGCCTCGGTGCTCACGCCCGACGCACTCGTCAAGATGGAGCACGCCACCGAGCCGACGGAAGTCGAACTTGGCGGTGCACCCAAGCTCGTCAAGACGCAACCGGTGCCGGGCACCGACTGGCTCTTCGTCGTGGCGCTCGACAAGGCGGAAGCGACTGCCGGTCTCTCGCGCGTGCTGAGCGGCACGGTCATCTCGCTGATCGTGCTGACGTTGTGCGCCATCGGTATCGCGAGCTTCTTCACGTCGCAAGCGTTCCGTCGTCTGTCGCAGGTGCGAGACGCCATGGATACCATCGGTTCCGGCGGCGGCGATCTGACGCGTCGTCTGGATGTCGTCGGTCACGACGAAGTCGCGCAGATCTCGACGTCGTTCAACGCATTTGTGGACAAGATCAGTACCGTCATGCTCGACGTGCGCTCCGGCGTTCACGGCATGACTTCGGCGACCAGCGAAATCGAAATGGGCAACCGCGATCTGTCGCAGCGCACGGAGTCTTCCGCCGGTACGTTGCAGGAGACGTCGGCGGCGCTCACCGAGCTGACGGCCAGCGTCAAGCAGACGGCCGAGGCCGCCGAACATGCCACGCGTCTGGCGGGCGACGCCAGCGACGCCGCCGCGCGCGGCGGGGAAGTCGTGACCGGCGCTGTCACCACGATGAGTGAAATCGCCAAGTCGTCGGAGCGGATTACCGAGATTATCGGTGTGATCGACGGCATTGCCTTCCAGACCAACATCCTGGCGCTCAATGCTGCGGTGGAAGCGGCGCGTGCAGGTGAGCAGGGACGTGGCTTCGCGGTCGTGGCCGGTGAAGTGCGCACACTGGCGCAACGTAGCGCCGCTGCCGCGCAGGAAATCAAAACGCTTATCGAAGCCTCGGTGCAAAACGTCAAGAGCGGCACGCAACGCGTGCAGGCGGCGGGCGACACGATGGGCGAGATCGTCGACGGTATTTCCCGCGTGCGCCGCCTGATCGGCGAGATTCACTCGGCGGTGACGGAGCAGAGCACCGGGATCAGCCAGATCGACCGTAGCGTGGCCGAAATGGATCAGTCGACGCAACAGAACGCGGCGCTGGTGGAGGAATCGGCAGCAGCTTCCGCAATGCTCAGCGAGCAGGCACGCAACCTCGCCGAGACCGTGGCGCTGTTCCAGCTTCGCGAGCACAGCCGTCATGGTGTCACCGTGATGCACACGTCCCAAGGCGGGCGCGGTTCGCGCGACGAACCGGCACTCGCGGCGTAAATGCGTCAGCGAGCGCTTCGGCGCGTTCGCTGACGTCCCTTTACCGCCTCACCTTTGGCACGCCGGCGCACCGTCGCCGCCCGCTGCCCGCCCGCTGGAATATGTCGCACAATAGAGCGCATTCCGGCGGGCACTTCCCGAAGTCCTTCCCATCCCGAATCACCGCCGGTAGCGTTTTCCCTTTTTCGAAGGAGCGACGTCATGGCGAATCAGCAATACTCAGGCGGCTGTCATTGCGGCGATCTTCGCTTTGCGGCGAATATTGATTTGTCCAAAACAATTACGTGCAATTGTTCTATCTGTAAAAAGCGTGGATTGATTCTCGCTTTTACGCCGATTGCCGAGTTTTCGCAAACGACTGGCGAAGGAAAGGCGCGGGAATATCTTTTCAATAAGCACGTCATTCGTCACCAGTTCTGTCCGAATTGCGGCGTCGAAGCCTTCGCGTTTGGTCAAATGCCGGATGGGTCAAAAATGGCCGCAGTGAATGTGCGCTGTATCGACGACATCGATCTCGATGCCGTCCACCCAACTCCCTTTGATGGTGCAAGTCGATGATGCGATAGATAGTCAAATATATGACAATGAATATTTAATAATATTCAAATGATTATTGGCTTAACCATCGCAGTCAAAGAAGTAAATCTCTGAAAAAACGTTTCGGCTTCCGGAATTTGAAATATTTCGAAAGCCATTGCGTGAGAATCAGGGGTTTATTGGCTCAAGTTTTTTGAATGGTCGCCCGTTATCGCATGCGATTGTTATCGTTTTTTCGCATTTGGAGCGGGCATGAAGTTCTTGGGTAGTCTCAAAATCGGCACACGGCTGACCGTCGGGTTCGCCATCACGCTGATTCTCTTGTGTATCGTGGGCGGCATGGCTGTCTTTCAGGCGTCGCGCATCTACGGGGGAACACGCGATCTGGCCGACAACTGGCTGCCCAGTGTGCAGACGCTCGGCACCGCGCAAGTGGCCGCCAACGCAGCGCGACGCGCGACGCTCGCCACGCTGCTGACAACCGTCGACAGCACGCGTAAGGACGAAGAGGCTAAACGTCTGGCATCTATCGACCTGATGAACAAGACGCTCGACAGCTACAGCAGCATGGTGGCGTCGAGCGAAGACCGTCGTGCCTACGACGCAGTGAAGGCGGCCTGGGCCGACTATCTGGCCCTCGACAATCGTGTCGCCGCGCTGGAGCAGGGCGATGAAGAGGCAAAGACGCAAGCCCGCACCATCGTTATGACGGAGGCAGTCAAGCGCTTCGGGACGCTCAGTGACCGGCTGACCGAGCACGTTGCCATTAACCGCGCGGGTGCGGTCGGTGCGACGGACGCCGCGGCCGCCAACTATCACGCCGCTTTCATCGCCACTGTTGTGCTGATTCTGCTGGCGCTGGCCGTGGCGACATTCACGGCATGGCTCATCACGCGCTCCATCACCGGACCGATTGGCCGGTGTGTGGAGATCGCGCAGACGGTCGCGCGCGGGGATCTCAGCTCGCGTATCGACGTGCAAGGCCAGGATGAACTGGCGCTGCTGCTCGGTTCGCTTAAGGACATGAACGCCAAGCTCGCGCAGGTCGTGGGTCAGGTGCGCAACACGAGTGAGAGCATTGCCACCGGCTCGGCGCAGATTGCGGCTGGCAACACCGATCTGTCGTCACGCACGGAGCAGCAAGCGGCGTCGCTGGAGGAAACGGCGGCGAGCATGGAAGAGCTGACGACGACCGTCAAGCAGAATGCGGACAACGCAGAGCAGGGCAATGTGCTGGCGTCGAACGCTTCGCACATCGCACAACGCGGCGGAGAAGTCGTGCGTCAGGTCGTTGACACGATGCGCGAAATTTCGGACGGATCGGCGCGCGTGGCGGACATCACGAGCGTGATAGAAGGGATTGCGTTCCAGACCAACATCCTCGCGCTCAACGCGGCGGTCGAAGCGGCGCGCGCGGGTGAGCAGGGACGCGGATTCGCGGTGGTCGCAGGCGAAGTGCGTACGCTGGCACAGCGCAGTGCGAACGCTGCGAAGGAAATCAAGGAGCTGATCGACGCGTCGACGCGTCAGGTGAGCGAAGGCGCAAAGCTCGTCGCCGATGCGGGCAACACGATGGACGAAGTGGTACATGCCGTCAAACGGGTGACCGATCTGATGGCGGAAATCGCCGCCGCGTCGACCGAACAACGCACGGGTATCGAGCAGGTGAATCAGGCCGTCATGCAGATGGATACCGTCACGCAACAGAACGCAGCGCTGGTGGAAGAAGCCTCGGCGGCCGCGCAGTCGATGGCGGCACAGTCGAGCGGCCTGCGCGAACTGGTGTCGATTTTCCGTATCGACGGTGCGGCCAATCAGGGACAGCCAGCCCGGCAGATTTCCGCCTGAACCTCAGCAAGGTGTGTCCCGGTGCATCTCAGTGCAGACGCACCCGTCACCTTGTAAAAGACGGCTCGCCCGCGCACGCCGGCGAGCCGTGAATGCCGGAACGCTCTCACCAGCGCCCGGCCCATGAGACCGCATGCGTCTCACGTTCTTCTCGGCACCGACACGAAGGGTCGATACCGGCCAATCGGCGTCCGTTCGCCCGCCCCCCGGCGATGGCGTCCGGCACCGATGTCCAATGAAGTTATTTCCCCACCAGCATCGAGCCGCGCTCGCGCAAGTTGACGTGCAGATCGAACGCACGCTCAAGGGCATGCGGCGTCTGGCCGCCATAGCGAAGGGCGTCGCGATAGTAGTCGCGCAACACCTCGCGGTAGCTCGGGTGGGCGCAATTGTCGATGACGAGATTCACGCGCTCGCGCGGGGCGAGGGTGCGCAGATCGGCCAGTCCCTGCTCCGTCACGATGATGTCGACGTCGTGTTCGTTGTGATCGACGTGCGGCACCATCGGGACGATGCTCGAAATCTTGCCGTCCTTGGCAATCGACTTCGTCGCGAAGATCGCCATGCGCGCGTTGCGGGCGAAATCGCCCGAGCCGCCGATGCCGTTCATCATGTGCGTGCCGCCGACGTGCGTCGAATTGACGTTGCCGTAGATGTCCACTTCAAGCGCGGTATTGAGCGCGATCAGCCCCAGACGGCGAATCACTTCCGGATGATTGCTGACCTCTTGCGGACGCAGCACGAGCTTGTCGCGATAACGCTCCAGCCGCTTGAATACGCGGTCCTGCACGGCCTGCGAGACCGTGATCGACGAGCCTGAAGCAAACACCATCTTGCCCGCGTCCATCAGATCGAACGTGGAGTCCTGAAGCACTTCCGAGTACATCGTCAGGTCTTCGAACGGCGATTCGATGAAGCCGCTGAGCACGGCGTTCGCGATGGTGCCGATGCCCGACTGAATGGCGGGCAAGGTGCGCGGCAGGCGTCCACGCGAGACTTCGTGCTGGAAGAATTCGATGAGATGCCCGGCGATGCGTTGCGTGTCGGCGTCTGGCGGCAGCGCGTTCGAGGCGCTGTCGGGCGTGTCGGTAATGACGATGGCCGCGATCTTTTCCGGCGCGATCTTGACGACGTTCGTGCCCACGCGGTCGCGCACGTCGACGATCGGCAGCGGTGCGCGATGCGGACGCTGGCCCGGAATCCAGATGTCGTGCATGCCTTCGAAGGCGAGCGGCTGCGCGAGGTTGATCTCCACGATCACCTTTTCCGCGAGGATCGCGAAGCTCGCCGAATTGCCGACCGACGAACTCGGCACGAGGCCGCCGTCTTCGGTGATGGCGACCGCTTCGATCACCGCGACGTCCAGCTTGCCGAACTGACCGGTGCGCAGGAATTCGACCGTCTCGGAGAGATGCTGGTCGACGAACATCACTTCGCCGCGATTGATCGCGCTACGCAACGTCGTGTCGACCTGAAACGGCAGCCTTTTGGCGAGCACGCCAGCTTCCGTGAGCGTCTTGTCGGAGTCATGCCCCAGCGACGCCCCGGTGATCAGCGTGATCTTCATCGGGTTGGCTTTGGCTCGGCGGGCCAGCGCAATCGGCATGTCCTTGGCGTCGCCGGCGCGGGTGAATCCGCTCATACCGACCACCATGCCGTCGCCCACGAGCTTGGCAGCATCGTCGGCAGTCATCACCCGGTCGCGTAGCGACGCCAGGCGAATGCGGTCTTCAAACATCGTGAGGCTCCTCGTCTCTTCTCGTCTCTTATTCGAATCTCTTGGATTCTTGGCGCGCCGGCGATGGATATGCCGGTCTGCGCTTGATTCGAAGTGTATTGACCCGCCGGTCACATTTCCAATATATTGAACATCAAGTTTTCATACTTTTAATGTATTGTCGATGTAAAGCCATATGGCATCGGGCTGACGGAGGAGGGGTCATGGAATTGCGGCATCTGCAATATTTCATTGCGGTCGCGGAGGAGCGGCACTTCACGCGTGCGGCGGCGCGGGTGGGCATCCAGCAACCGCCGCTGAGCTTGCAGATCAAGCAGCTGGAAACAGAGCTGGGCGGGCCGTTGTTCGTGCGGCTACCGCGCGATGTGGTGCTCACGGAGTTGGGCGAGGCGCTCCTGCCGGAGGCGCGCCAGATTCTCGAGCGTGTGGAGCGCACACGGCGGCGCATGCAGCAGATCTCACGCGGCGAAGCGGGGCACATTCGCATCGGTTTCGCCGGTGCGACGTATTTCGAGCCACGGATTCCGGCGTGGATTCGCGACTTCCGCGCGCGCTATCCCGACGTGCAGTTGCATCCGCAGCAGAGCAATACGGCCAGCTTGCTCACGGCGCTGGTGGACGATGCGGTCGATGCGGCGTTCGTGCGCACGCCGTTCGAGGTGCCGCCCGGCATCGTCAGCGTGCCGGTCGTGGACGAGCCGATGGTGCTGGTGCTGCCGCTGGGGCATCCGATGTGTGCGCGCGAACGCGTGCCCCTCGCTGCACTCGCGCAGGACGAATTCATCCTGCTGCCGCGCGACATCAGCCCGGCGCTCTACGACCGCACGGTGGCCGCATGCGAAGCGGCAGGCTTCCGGCCGAAGCTGGGGCAGGAGGCGCCACAGATCACATCCATCGTGCCGATGGTCGCGGCGGGCTTCGGGGTGTCGCTCGTACCGGCGTCGGTGAGCCAGATTCGTACGCCGGGCATGGGCTTCTGGCCCATCGATGCCGCGGGCGGCGACGTGCCGCTAGCGCCGATCAGTCTCGCCTATCGCGAAGATCATGGCTCGGCGGCACTCGATCGCTTCATTGCGATGATGCCGGTGGCGGACACCGCCGAATGACTCAGTGATAGCCGCGTTGTCCGGGGCTCGGCAGGGCGTCGTCGCTGGTGGATTCCCAGCCGTTCGCGCGCAGTCTGTTGGTGAGCAGCGGATGAATCATCACGGCGTAGAGCAGGCAGGTAGCGGGCAGCGAAATCGCCAGCAACGATTCATTCCAGAGCAGGGCGGGGCCGATGGCGAGCACCGTCCAGAGTAGTGCGTGCCACGTGAAGCCGTACGCCAGCAGGTAGAGCGGGCCGAGAAAGAAGGCCCCGATGCAGGACAGATACGAAATCTCGATGACATCGCCGTTCGCGGGATGGCGAAATTTGAGTGTCATGGCGAGTTCGCAGTCGGAGGGAAGAAGTCGGCAAGTTACCCCAGCGTCGACCCAAAATCGTCCCACTCATGCGGCGATCTGCGAACCAGCGACCCAACGGGCGTTGTGTGGCAATCCGATGCGTTCGACCGGCGGTAGGCTACACTGCTTTCACGCCCCGACACGGGGCACACCGTGGATGCCTCTCCATGCAAATGCTCAGAAGGTTGACCCGCTGGTTGCCGGTGCTCATCGGCGCATTGGCGGGCATGCTGGTCATGCTGCTGATTGGACAGATCGCGCAGACGCGTATCGACGATTTTCGCCTGCGCGCCTATGTGCAGGACATCATGGGCTTCATGAGCGATGCGTCGGTGTCGAGCCGCAACGCGTTGCACGAAGCGATGTACAGCGGCGCGGTGCCCTGTAACGACGCGGACATTCTGGCGCTGCGCCGCGTTGCCATGCGTAGTCCTTATTTTCACGACATCGCCCGGGTGCACGATTCGCAATTGCTGTGCTCAGCCGTTGCGGGACGCTTCGATCCCGCGCCTGCACTGCCCCCCGCCGACCATGAAACGCGCAACGGGGTGAAGCTCTGGCACACGCTCACGGGCATCGTCACGCCGGGTGTTCAGGTTAATGCGATGGGCATGGGTGACGTGGTCGTCTTCAGCCCGCCGGTATTGCCTGAGAGGCTGGCGACGCCGGAGCCGGGCTTCGCGTCGGTGGCGTCGACGAGCGATATGCGCTTCGTCTTCTGGCGCGCAGGACTCGCCGGGGACCAGCAACGCATTACGCTGGGCGAGACGTCGCGCTGGCTCGATATCGGACCGGTGCGCCAGTTCTCACGGTGTTCGAACAACGTGGATGTGTGCGCGTCGGCGGTTTATACGTCGTCGCGCATCGTGACGAACGCGTGGGGATTGCTGTTGGCGCTGGCGATTGGCGCCGTGGCTGGTGGTGCGATGGGGCAGTCGTGGCGTCTGCGCCAACGTTATCGCACATCGATCGACTGGGTCACCCAGCAGGCCGCCGAGTCGGGGGGGATCTACCTCGTCTATCAGCCGCTGGTCAGGCTGCGCGACGGGAAGACGGTTGGCGTGGAAGCGCTCGCACGCCTGAACGACAGCGCGGGCAATCCGATCTCGCCGGACATGTTCATTCCGATTGCCGAACGGCGCGGCGTGATCGGTCTGATCACGCGACAGGTCGCACGTCAGGCACTGATCGAAATGCACGGACGCGCATTGGCCGACCCGGAATTCCACATCAGCATCAATCTCGCTGCCGTGGACGTCGTCGATCGCACCTTCCACACGTTTTTGAACCACATGGCCGCGTCGCTGCGGGTGCCGCGTGCGCAGATTGCGCTGGAGGTAACGGAACGCTCGACCGACAACATGGCGCGGCTTCGCGAAGCGCTCGACCGACTGCGCGTGGACGGCTATCAGATTCACATCGACGATTTCGGCACCGGGTTTTCGAATCTGGCGTATTTGTCGACGCTCAATGTCGATGCGTTGAAGATCGATCGCATGTTCACGCAGGCCATCGGGACCGATACGGTGGGCAGCGCCATCGTCGACCAGATCTGCAAGATGGCGGCGCTGCTGAACGTCGAGGTCATCGTGGAAGGATTGGAAAGGCAGGCGCAGGCGGACTACATGCTGGCGATTTGCCCCGATGCAATCGGTCAGGGATGGTTGTTCGGCAAGGCGGTACCGGCGGACGAACTTGAGGATTCAGGTCCGCGTATCAGGCAAATTACCGAGAATAACGACAGCGATTCGGGACTAGAGTGAAATCACCGTGGTCCTGATGTGCCCCCGACCTCCACGGACTGTCCGGCTCGCCGCCCTGGCGAGCCGCTTTTTTTTTCGAACGTCGGTCGGAATTGATGAACATGTTACGATTCCTCAAAAAACAGCATCGGCTGGCAGGCCGGCAGACCTTTAGCTGTCGCTTGAGAGAGGGGACATATGACAGATTCGTTCAAATTCCAGTGGCACTATGTCAGCAATACGGCGCCTGGACGTCCGTTCGAACTGACGGGTGCAATCACACCGCGTGCCGACAAACGCTTTGACGGCGCAGTCGACGCGTATTGCGAAGGCGATTACATCGGCCGTTGCGAGTTTTCGAGCATCGACGCGGATTGCGCGTCCGATGCCGCCGCACAGATCCGAAAACGTATCGAATGCCGCATCGAGGATCGCGTCGCGAGAGAGAACGAGACGGCGCGCAATACGACGCATTAAGCGCAACGTCCCGCGCGACGACACGCAAGCCGCTCGGCTTGCGTCGCTCATCCACCACGCGTAATGACGCGCAGCCTCAGCGCGCTTTAAACGCTCGCGTTGCCTGAGCGGCCTACGGCCGTTTAGCGCCAGCGATGACAGCAACGGCCACCCCAGCCGCCCCAGCCACGCCCCCATGAGAACGAAAGCGACACATTGCTGAGCCACGGCGATGGGGCGTATGCCGGATAGACCGGCGCGTACGCAGGGTAAGCGGCATAGGCGGGGTAGGCCGCATATGCAGGATAGGTAGGATAAGCGGGATAAGCGGCGTAAGGCACGAAGCCCGGATCGGGCGAATACGACGAGTAGGCGGAATACGTCGAGTAAGCGGCATTACCCTGCGGCGGTTGCGACGTCTGCGGCGGCACGTAGTCGGGTGGCACCGGCGAACCGTTCGGATAGTTCGGATAGGCTGGGGTTGCACCAGGACGTGCTGTTTGCCCCGAAGGTGCGGGCGGCCGATAGTCCGGTGGGACGGGCGAGTTGTTGCCGGGCTGGAAGTCGCGCGGCACAGGTGAGCCGTTCGGATACACCGGGGCAGGCGTGGGCGCGGGGCGGACCGGCGTCGCCGCTACGGTCGGTGTCGGCACGGGCGCCGTCGCAACGTCGCCGCTCAGGACAGTGCCCGGTGCAGCGCGCACGGCTTGCGGCGCTGTAGGCGTTGGGGAAAGCGTCAGCGCGCCGCCGGGGTACTGCACGACGTAACAGCCGGCAAGCGAGCCGACCAGCGGCACAACACAAAGCAGGGTGGCGAGCGGTGCAATTTTCATGGCGTCGAGTGTAGCGCAGGAAAGTGCGTCTGCTACGTCGCTGCCCGTGCGCGTGCATTACGTTCGATTAGCGCCCCTGCGCCCTGACGCGATGTGCCGAAGACGTTACGAATACGACAGGCAAAAAAAACGGCCAGCGCGTTGCTGGCCGTGAAATCCACCAGGAGGAGGTGGAGGAGACAGGTGCAACTATATCAGGGAAATCCCTAGACGGGTAAACCTTTGTCAAAAAAATCTGTAGAAAAACCACATCTGCGACAATTCGTCGCTTTTTTGCTCGCGAATCGCCCAATTCCCCGTCCCATATAGCCATTCGGTGCATCACCGGGGCGTCCTCCCATCGTTCGGATGGAGAAAAACCACAAAGATAACGACCGTTTGCCACGGCGACGGACATTTCGCGCGCTTCCAAGCGACATCCGACGCGCATCCGACAGTACTCGCAACCCCTGGAAATCTAAGTGTTTACACCGAGCATTGATTTACGTTCGGCGATATAAACTTCCGCAAAGCGTAATTTCGCCGGCGACTCGACCGGGACGCAAAACCACGAAGTTGCGAGAACGTTTGGAGACAGGATGAAAGCAGCAGAAGTGAATGTGGGCGCTTTGATCGACGAGAGTCGACTGGGCGGCTATCAGTGGTGGGTGATCGCGCTGTGCGCGATGTGTCTGGTCGTGGACGGTTTCGACGTTCAGGCCATGGGCTATGTTGCGCCGGTGGTCATTCGCGAGTGGGGCATTGCCAAGGAAACGCTCTCGCCGGTCTTCGGCGCGGGGTTGTTCGGCATGCTGGTCGGCTCGCTGACGTTCTCGGCGCTGGCGGACAAGCTGGGTCGCCGTCCGGTGCTGATCGGCGCGACGCTGTTCTTCTCGGTGTGCATGATCGTCACCGGCTTCGCCAACTCGATCACCGAGCTGATCGTCTGGCGTTTCGCTGCCGGGCTGGGGCTGGGTTGCATCATGCCGAACGCGATGGCGCTGGCAGGTGAGTACAGCCCGCGTCGTATCCGCGTCTCGCTCATGATGATCGTGTCGTGCGGTTTTACGCTGGGCGGCGTGGTCGGCGGGCTGATTACGGCCGCCATCATTCCTGATCTGGGCTGGCGCGCCGTGTTCTATATCGGTGGGGCCATCCCGCTGGTGCTAGGCCTGCTGATGTGGGTCTCGCTGCCGGAATCGATCCAGTTCCTGATGTTCAAGAAGGGCACGAAGCCCAGCGATAACGCGCGTATTCGCAAGCAGTTGCTGCGTGTCGCGCCGGGTGCGAACGTCCCGACTGACGCCCGTTTTGTCCTCGACGAGCAAAAGGCGAAGGGTGTGCCGTTCATCGAGCTGTTCAAGGACGGCCGCGCACGCGTGACGATTCTGTTGTGGGTCATCAACTTCGCCAACCTGCTCGACATGTACTTCCTGTCGAACTGGCTGCCGACGGTGATCCGCGACGCCGGATATTCGACGCAAGTCGCCGTGATGGCAGGCACCGCCTTGTGGGCGGGCGGCGTGATCGGTACGTTGTTGCTCGGACGTGTGATCGACCGCGTGGGCTTCACCAGCGTGCTGGCGGTGACGTTCCTGATCGCGATTGCGGCCACGGCGGCCATCGGCAATCCGGTGGTGATGGTGTCGATGGTGGCGGTATTCGTAGCGATCTTCTTCGCAGGCTTCTCGATCATCGGCGGCCAGCCGGCGCTCAATGCACTGGCCGCGACTTACTATCCGACATCGCTGCGCTCGACGGGCATCGGCTGGAGCCTGGGCATCGGCCGTATCGGCTCGGTGCTGGGGCCTGTGCTGGGCGGCGCGCTGATGCACCTGCAGTGGTCGTCGTCGTCGCTGTTCCTTGCGGCAGCGGTACCGGCATGCGTCTCCCTGATCGGCGTGCTGGCGATTGCCCGCACCCAGCGCGGCGACGGTGGCAATCTGCGCACCGCCACGGCGAGCTGAGCGCCGTAGTGCAACGCGCAATGACGGACACATGCACGCGGCAGCGACATAAGCAGCGGTTAAGTGTCCGATAACCATCGAGTATGAAAGTGCGACGCCCGCCAGCGTTATCATGGCGGGCGTCGTCGTTTTTGCGACGTCTCCTGCGATGCGTCAGGCGTCGCACAG
The DNA here is from genome assembly GCF_024704525.1 of Pandoraea commovens. Lineage (NCBI taxonomy): Bacteria > Pseudomonadati > Pseudomonadota > Betaproteobacteria > Burkholderiales > Burkholderiaceae > Pandoraea > Pandoraea commovens. Next base: position 3,847,472 of record NZ_CP102780.1, on the reverse strand, counting down.
CATAATCAAAACGATAAATGACCTCGACGTCCGAACTCTCTCCTGCCTTGCCATCCGAGCGCGTGCTGTTGGGCATTCTCGGCCTGTTCATGATGATCGCGCCTGCGTCGACGGATATGTATCTGCCGGGGCTGCCGACGATGCGTCACGAACTGGGGGCGAGCGCTGCGGCCACCCAACTGACTCTCTCGTATTTCTTCCTCGGCTTTGCGTTCGGACAGTTGGTCTGGGGGCCGCTCGCGGATCGCTTCGGGCGTCGCAAGCCGATGGCGGCGGGGATCGCGTTGTACATCTTCGGCAGCATCGGCTGTGCGTTCGCTGACAGCATCGATCACATGATGATGTGGCGCTTCGTGCAGGCGCTCGGCGGTTGTGCAATGCCGGTGATTGCGCAGGCCATCGTGCGCGACGTCTACGGGCCGCGTAATAGCGCGCGCGCCTTCTCGATCATGTTGCTGGTAATGAGCGTCGCCCCCATCGTTGCGCCGCTGGTCGGCGGACAGATGCTGCGCTTCACGACTTGGCGCGTGATCTTCGGCATTCTCGCGGTGTTCGGCGTGGGCGCGTTGATGGCGCTTTGGCGTCTGCCGGAGACGGGCAACTTGAATGGCCGTCAGGCGGGCGGGCCGCGCGCCATCGCCATGTCGTACTGGCACTTGCTGCGCGACAAGCATTTCGTCGGCTACATGGTGGCGGGCGGTGCCGTGTTCGGGGCATCGTTCACTTACATTACCGGCACGCCGCTCGTGTACATGGAGTACTTCCACGTCTCGCCGCAATTCTTCGGTGTGTTGTTCGGCATCAATATCGTCGGCATGGCCGCGATGACGATGTTCAATTCGCGACGCGTCGGACAGATGGGGCCTTACCGGCTGATGCGCATCGGCATCATCGGGTGTGCGGTGGTGACGTCGGTGTTATGTGCCACGGTGTGGATGGGCTTGGTCCTGCTGCCGCTGATGGTGGCGATGTTGTTCCTGTTCATGTCGCTGCGCGGCATCATCACGGCGAATTCCGTGGCGGGCGCGCTCGCGAATCACCCGACGCGTGCCGGGGCTGCGGCGGCGCTCGTCGGCAGCGTGCAGTACGGCTTCGGCTTTGCAGCGGGCGGCTTACTCGGTCTGCTGGGTGACGGCTCGCCCCGCCCCCTCGTGACGGTGATGTGCGGCTTCGCGATCCTGGCGCTCGTGTCGCTGATGACGATGTTGCGTAAGCCGCAGAGCGCGCATTAACAAGAAGGGGGCCGCAGCCCCCTTTTTATTGCCCTCCAACCCTCGCTTCGACTTACAACGCCAGCACCAGCTTCTTGCCGCAGGCGCGCGAGCAGCAGGACATCATCTTCGTGTTGGCGTCGCGCTCCGTGCGGGTGAGCACCACGTCGCGGTGATCCACGTCGCCCTCCAGCACCTGCACTTCGCACGAGCCGCACAAGCCTTCCTCGCAGTCGCTCTGCACGTCGATGTTCGCCGCACGCAATGCCGTGAGCAGGGTCTGGTCGGCGGGCACCATCACCGTGATGCCCGAATCCTTCAGCGTGACCTCGAACGCATGTTCCTTCTCGGGATCGAGCGTACCCAGTTGCGACTGGAAGTGCTCAACGCGAAGCGTGTCGTCCGGCCAGTGCGCGCAGCATTGCGCCAGACCGTCGAGCATGCGCACCGGACCGCAGGCGTACACCTGCGTGCCGTGCTGCGGCGTTGCCAGCAGCGTCGCGTAGTCCGCGCGTTGCCCTTCGTCCTTCACCCACAGATGCAGACGGTCGCCATGCAGCGCTTGCAGTTCGTCGACGAGCGCCATCGTGCGGCGGCTGCGGCCACTGTAGTGAATCTCGTAGTCGATGCCCAGCACCTTGGCGCGGCGTGCCATCGCGGCAATCGGGGTGACGCCGATACCCCCCGCAACGAAGATGGCGCGCGGCGTCGTTTCGTCCAGACGGAAGTGATTGCGCGGCCCACGAATGCGCAGACGGTCGCCGACCGAGACCTGCGTGTGAACCCAGTTCGAACCGCCACGGCCTTCCGGCTCGTGCAGCACCGCAATTTCCAGTGCGGCGGCGTCCGTCGGGTCGCCGCACAACGAATACTGACGCGACAGCCCCGTCTCGCCGCATTCGATATCGATGTGCGAGCCCGGAGCCCAGCGCGGCAGGGCGCGGCCGCTAGGTGCGACCAGACGCAGCTTGACGATGCCCTCGGCGACCGGCGTGACCGACTCGACCACGACAGGGCGCGTCACGCTATGGCCCGACGGCTCGCCGATGCGCACCGGCGCATGACGCTCCAGCACGGCCGGATCGCGACGCTCCGGATTCTGCGCCGGATCCCATTCCACAAAGACATGCTCCGGACCGCGGAATGACGTGTTGGGCACGTACGTGAATTTCTGCTCGGCCAGCGTCATGTGCGGCAGGCGGCGCGTGAACTCTTCGAGGAAGATCTGCATCTCCATGCGGGCGAGGTTCTTGCCCATGCACTGATGCGAGCCGTAGCCGAACGTCAGTTGATCGCTGGCGTTTTCGCGGCGAATGTCGAACAGGTCGGCGTCGGCGAAATGCGCTTCGTCGTGATTCGCAGACGACGTCACGATCAGCAGCTTCGACCCGGCGGCAATCTCGATGCCGCCGATGTTGACGTCCTTCGTTGCGAGACGACGCCATGCCGCCACCGAACCGTTGTGACGCAGGCATTCTTCCACTGCGTTCGGAATCAGCGACGGATCTTCGCAGATCTCGCGCCAGACGTCCGGATGCGAGAGCAGCAGCTTCATCGCGTTGGCTGTGGCGTTGGCCGTCGTTTCGTGCGCGGCCACAATGCCCGCCATCATCATCGAATGCAGATAGGAGTCGGTCACGACTTCCGGGTGATCTTTCTGCTTGCGAATGCCGTATTGCATCCAGCCCGGGCCGTCCGGGTTCTGACGCATCTTGTCGAGAATCTTGCCCGCGAGTTGCCAGAAATTGCCCACGGCATGCGCCACCGCGACTTGCTCTTCGGGCTTCGGGCGTCCCCACGTGTTGACCGTGTGCGCAATCGAATACTCGCGCAGCTTGTCCATGTCTTCCTCGGGCACGCCGAGGAAGTGGAGCGCCACCGTCAGTGGGACTTCCCACAACATCTGGTCGACGAGATCGGCGCGGCCGTCGTTCACGAAGCGGTCGACGTATTCGCGCGCGAGCTGACGCACCAGCGGCTCGTGATGCTTCAGATGTTCAGGCGTGAACGGCTCCATGAGCACACGGCGGCGCGGCATGTGCGCGGGCTCGTCTTCGTTCACCAGCGTGCGGTTTAGCGCGAAGCCATAGGAAGCGAGCACCTCGTTGGCTTCCGGGCCGGTCGGCGTGATCTTTTCCAGCGCAATCGACGGGCTGAACGTAATGTTGTCGCGGAAGATCGCCTTGATGTCGTCGTAACGGGTCACGACCCAGTAGCCGAGCTTCGGGCTGTAGAACACCGGTTCCTGCTCGCGCGCCCAGCGCACGTATTCGGGCGGGTCTTGCTGATAGCCGTCTTCGAACGGATCGAAGTCGGCCGCGCGGGCACTCACCGGGCAGCCGTTCGGGGCCTTAGCAGCCGACGGGGCCGACGTTTGATGAAACGGGCAGCCGCCGGCGCTGGCTGCCGTGGCGTTGGAAGTGGGGGAAACTGTCTGGCTCATCCGCTCGCTCTCTGAGGCGTTTAGTCCGGTGCGAGAATACGACAGCGACCTGCGAAGGGCCGCGCGGCGACGCACACAATGAATCAAGTGTAGAGGAGCGTAGCCTGTCACATTCTCTGAATCTGTTAAGCGTAAATATAATACGCATAGCGTAAATTAGTGGACTGGGGTTAACCTCTAGACTTGTCGACATCGAGCAACATTGGTTTGCATCTTAAAATCTCGCCGATGACGACAAGCAAACGACCCACAGCAGGCCGCCCGCGAAGTGCGGCTACGCTTTCCCGCGAGGCAGCCGCCGACGCTGCCGCCGTCTCGACCGGCGACGCCCTAGATGCGCCCCGCGAGCGCGGCCGCCGCCAGCGCGTGCAGTCGGCAGAGACCGGCATGGTGGTGCTCAAAGGACTGGCCCGCCTGGGCGGCCGGGCGAGCCTGACGGCACTGGCGCTGCACGTGCAGCAAAGTCCCGCCAAGGTTCACCGCTATCTAATGAGTCTCGTGGAAGAAGGGCTCGTCGCGCAGGACGCCGACTCGCAACACTACTACCTCGGCCTCGAAGCGATGCTGCTCGGTGTCGCCGCAATGCGTCAGGCCGACCCGGTGCGGGCCGCCGAACCGGCACTGGTGCGTCTGCGCGAAGCCTTCGATGTGACCTGCTTCATTGCCGTGATGGGCAACAAGGGGCCGACCATCGTGCGCTTCGAGGAGCCGGGCCTGCCGGTGACGATCAACGTGCGGATCGGCTCGGTGATGTCAGTCCTCTGGTCGGCCGCCGGTCGCGTCTTCCTCGGCCTGCTCGACGACCCGCAGGTGCTGGCCATGGCCGAGAGCGAACTGGCGCACGCCACGCCGGAACACCGCACGCAACTCGACGCCTCGGATCCTATCGGGGCACTGCGAGCCTCGGTGCGTGCGGCGCAAGGTGCCAGCGTGCGCGACACGAACCTGACCGGCATCAGTGCAATCGCCGCCCCCGTCTTCAATTACGACGGCCGCCTCGTCGGCGTCATCACCGCGCTCGGGGCAACGGGCGGGTTCGACGCCCGCATGGACAGTCCCATTGGCGAAGCGGTACGTCGTGAGGCGCTGGCGGCGAGCCACGCGCTCGGCTACCGGCCGCCGCTGCCCGCCGGGGCCTGAAGCGACCGGGGCACCCCGGTCAGCCTCCGAAATTTCCCAATCCGATGCGCTCATGCGGTCGCCGCCTTCGCGGCTGGCCGCGTCTGGGCGTTCTCCCGTTTAAACAAGCGAATTCCCACGCCTTTGTCACTCCTTTCGCGTAGACCTTTGTGTTACTATTTGATAATGATTCTCATTAACAAATAAGCGATTGCCGATGGCGCAGCCTCAAGCGGTGCAAGTCGTCGGCAGTCACGTCTGTGGAGGTCGTCATTGTTGATGTTGAAACGAACGGTCGATCTAACGCCGCGCGTAGCATCGATTCCCACACCTTCCATGACTTACGTGCCGCTCGGGCAGTTCGGACAGGGCGACCGCAAGCTCACGGGTGGCGCGCAGAATCGCGCGCTGGCGAGTAGCGACATCGAAGCAGCAAAGCAGGGCAACGGCGGGCAACACACCGCCGTTTCGCCTTCCCCTCAATGCGGCAGCGACGAGCTTTGGCTGTGGCGTTTTCTGCTGGCGGGTCGTCCCTTCGGGGCGACGGGCGCGGCGGCCGGTGGCCCGGACGACGGCGCGACCTGGCTCTCGGCGGCCGAGCACTCACTGGCGCGCCGGTTGCCGCGCACGCAAATGCGTCATCGGTTTCTGTCGGAGCGCATTGCGTTGCGCTGGATCTTCGGGCGCTGGTTCCGATGCTCGCCTGCGCAGGCCCCCGTGCCGACGGCGACGCCGGGCGTCTCGTCGCTGGAGTGCGACGGTCCGCACGGCAAGGTGTGGATCGACATGGCGCACGCGGGGCTGTGGCTCTTCGTCGCGATGGGGCAGGGCCCGGTCGCACTGGCCGCACACGCGCCGACGCCAGTGGGCACCGACGAAAATGCGTCGCTGATCGCGCACATGAGCCCGACGCCGAGCGCGCTCGATCCGTTCGCTGTGGCGCGCGACACTGCGCATCGCTTGTGTCTGGCAAGACTGGCGGGCGAGGGGGAGTCGTTGACGTCCGGGGCGGATGTGCCGCTGCTCGCGCATCCATATGTCAGCGTCCCGTACGCCGGGCAAACGCGCTACCTCTACGATATGTCCGTCAGTTCGCGACTGACGGTGGTGGCCGCACGTGACAGCATCGTCCATCGGATGCGCGCTTTCGGTTGGCAGAACTGACTTTCCCTTTTTGCGTTCCCTTTTGGTATTTGCACGTGCATATCTATGCATATGCTGCGACGCAAAGGCAGGGGTCCTGAATTTGCGCTATTCTGGCCCGTTGTTTTGCCATTCGTCCTGCCCGTCATCGACTTCCTGGAGAAGAAGCTCATGCGTCGTCGCTCGCTTGCATCCCGCCATCCTCGCCATACCCTCGCCGCCGTACTCACCGCGCTCGCTTTGCCGCTGATTCCGCTGGCAGCGAACGCCAAACCGCTCACCGTCTGCACCGAAGCCAGCCCGGAAGGGTTTGATGTCGTGCGCTATAACTCGCTCACCACGACCAACGCATCGGCCGATCCGGTGTTCAACCGTCTGGTCGAGTTCGATGCCGCGCAAGCCAAGGTCGTGCCGAGTCTGGCGACGAAATGGGAAGTGACGCCGGACGGCCTCACGTACACGTTCACGCTGCGCCCGAACGTTAGCTTCCACAGCAACGATCTCTTCAAGCCGACGCGCGCATTCAATGCCGACGACGTCGTCTTCACGTTCGACCGCATGCTCAACGACAACGCGCCGTGGCACAAGCTCACGCCGTCGGGCTTCCCGCATGCGCAGTCGCTGTCGCTGGGCAAGCTGATCAAGTCGGTGCAGAAGGTCGACGACAACACGGTGCGCTTCACGCTCTCCGAGCCGGACGCCGTGTTCCTCTCGATGCTGTCGATGGGCTTCGCGTCGATCTATTCGGCCGAGTACGCCGACAAGCTCGTCGCGGCGAACAAGACGGATGAACTCAACGCGCGTCCGATCGGCACCGGTCCGTTCGTCTTCCGTAGCTATCAGAAGGACAGCGTGGTGCGGTACGACGCCAACAAGGCGTACTTTGGCGGCGCACCGGCGTCCGAGCGTCTGATCTACACGATCGTGCCGGACCCTGCTGTGCGTGCGCAGAAGGTCAAGGTCGGCGAGTGCCAGATCGCGTTGTCGCCCAAGCCGCTCGACGTGCAGGCCGCGCGTGGCGACAAGGCGCTCAAGGTGGTCGAGACGCCCGCCTTCATGACGGCCTTCGTCGCCATCAACACACAGCACAAGCCGTTGAACGACGTGCGCGTGCGTCAGGCGCTGAACCTCGCGTTCGACAAGACGAGCTACGTGAAGCAGGTGTTCGAAGGCACGGCGACGCCGGCGGTGAACGTGTATCCGCCGAACACGTGGAGCTATGCGAAGAACGTGCCGGACTATCCGCACAACATCGATCGCGCGAAGAAGTTGCTGGCGGACGCCGGTTTCCCGCAAGGTTTCGAGACGACGATCTGGACGCGTCCGGCAGGCAGTCTGCTCAATCCGAACCCGCGCGTGGGTGCCGAGATGCTGCAAAGCGATCTGGCGAAGATCGGCGTGAAGGCGCAGATCAAGACGGTGGAGTGGGGCGAGCTGATTCGTCGCGGCAAGGCAGGCGAGCATGACCTGCTGTTCATGGGCTGGTCGGGTGACAACGGCGATCCGGACAACTTCCTCACGCCGCAGTTCAGCTGTGCGGCCGTCACCTCGGGCACGAACTTCGCTCGTTTCTGCGACGCCAATCTCGACAAGCTGATCAGCGACGGCAAGCGCACGCACGACATCGCGGCGCGCACCGCCAAGTATCAGGCGGCACAGAAGACGATCAAGGACGACGCGCTGTGGATTCCGCTGGCGCATCCGATCGCGGCCGTGATCACGCGCACCGACGTGTCGGGCTATCAGGTCAGCCCGTTCGGCCGTCAGGACTTCTCGGCGGTGAAGGTCAAGTAAGTCTCCAACTCGTAGCAGACGTCCCCGAAAGACAAAAAGCCATGCCCATCGACGGGCATGGCTTTTTTCATGGGGCGGCGAGCCTGACGTCAGGCGTCCGGCGCGCTCTCCGCTTCGCCGATGCGGAACACTTGCGACAGGTCCCAGTCCGCCATGCCGCGCTCTGCGGCGTCCTTCAGCAAACGACGCACTTCCGGCAGCACCCGCTGCACGGTCGCGCTCGCGTGCGCCAGTTCGGCAATCGCATCGAGGTCCTTCAGAATCACGCGCACCGTGCCGGTGGCGAACTCGGGCGGCGTGACCATGCGCGGCCAGAGCGTCTGCATGAGGACGGAATCGGCCCAGCCGCCTTGCAACGCCGACGGCACCGCCGCCGTGTCGATGCCGCTACGCTTGGCCAGCACGAAGGCTTCGGCCAGACCGGCGAGCGTCGTCGCGACGATGGCCTGATTGGCGAGCTTGGTCGTCTGACCCGCGCCAATGTCGCCCATGCGAGTGACGCGCGACGAGAACGCGCGCAACACCGGCGTCACGGCTTCGATAGCCTCGGCGGGACCGCCTGCCATGATAGCCAGCGTGCCTGCCTGCGCGCCGCCCGTGCCGCCGGAGACCGGGGCGTCGATCCAGACGCTGCCGGTGGCCTCAGCCCAGCGCTTTGCGAGATTGCGGGTGAGGGCGGGCGAGAGCGTCGAGTGATCGACGAGATAGCGCGGGGGCGTTGCGGCGTGCACGAGCCCGTGCTCACCGAATACCACCTGCTCGACAGCCTTTCCATCACCCAGACAGAGCAGGGCGATGTCGACGCATTCGCCGAGCGCCTGTGGCGTCACACAGGCCATCGCACCGGCATCGGTCAGCGCGCCGAGCTTGGCGGCAGAACGGTTCCAGACGGCGACGTCGTGGCCAGCGGCGAGCAGCCGCTGCGTCATGGGTTCGCCCATGCGGCCGATGCCGCAAAAGCCTACGCGTGGGGTAGTCATCAATTCGGGTCCTCGTGGGTTGGCGTCTCCCCGATAGCCGCTTCGTAGGGCCATTCCACGGCCCCCGAATGGGTCACCGCGCCCAGCTTGGCGGGCCGCACGAGCGCTTCGTACTTTTCCAGTACGCCGCCCAGACGGCCGCGCACGAACGGTTTGGCCTCGGCGGCCCGCGCGGCGAGTGCTTCGTCGGAGAGTTCGACGTCGAGCTTACCCTCGATTGCGTCGATGTGGATGGTATCGCCGTCCCGAAGTAGGCGAATCGGCCCGCCCGCCGCCGCCTCGGGGCCGACGTAACCGATGCACATGCCGCGCGTCGCACCCGAGAAGCGGCCGTCCGTGAGCAGCGCGACCTTCTCGCCCATCCCTTGCCCGTAGATCGCTGCCGTCACGCTCAGCATCTCGCGCATGCCCGGTCCGCCCTTGGGGCCTTCGTTGCGAATCACGAGCACATCGCCCTCGCGGTACGTCTGCGCGGACACCACGGCCATGCAGTCCTCTTCCGTCTCGAACACGCGGGCGGTGCCGGTGAACGTGAGGTGCTTCAGGCCTGCGGTCTTGAGCGCCGCGCCGTCGGGCGCGAGGTTGCCGCGCAGCACGACCAGTCCCGCGTTGGGCGAGAGCGGTTCGGTGTGCGGCTTGACCACGCGGCCGTCGGGGCCGGGGAAGGCGCGCAGCGCGTCGGCGAGCGTCTCACCCGTTTGCGTGAGCGTGTCGCCGTGAATATGTCCGCCTGCGAGCAGCGCGTTGAGCACCGCAGGCACGCCGCCGACATGATGCAGGTCGACGGCCAGATAGCGTCCGCCGGGCTGCATGTCGCCGATGAGCGGCGTGCGGGCGAGGACCTCAGAGACGTCGTCGAGCGTGAACTCGATGCCCGCTTCGTGGGCAATGGCGGGGATGTGCAGCATGGCGTTGGTCGAACCGCCGGTCGCGGCCACGGCGGCGCAGGCGTTCTCGAGACTCTTGCGCGTGACGAGGTCGCGCGGCAGCGGTCCGCCATTGCGCAGCGCACGCATCACGTTCTCGCCAGCGCGACGCGCAATCGCGATCCGTTCGCTGTAGACGGCAGGCACCATCGCGGACCCGAGCGGCGCGAGGCCGAGCACTTCCGCGACCATCGCCATCGTGTTGGCCGTGAACTGACCGGGGCACGAGCCTGCGGTGGGCGTGCAACGCTTTTCGATGCCGCGCAGCGTCTCGGCGGACATATCGCCGCGCTGGGCCGTGCCGACCGCTTCGATGGCGGTGAGGATGGTGGCCTGCGAGCCGTCGGGGACAACGCCGGGCAGCATCGCGCCACCGAAGAGGAACACGCCGGGCACGTTCACGCGCACCATGCCCATCAGAATGCCGGGCAGCGTCTTGTCGCACCCCGCCACGCCAACGAGCGCGTCGTAGCAATGCGCGCGCACGAACAGCTCCACGCTGTCGGCAATCGTTTCGCGCGAGACCAGCGAGAAGCGCATGCCCGAATGGTTCATCGACGTGCCGTCGGATACCGAGATGGCCGAGCCGCGAATCGGTACGCCGCCACCGGCGGCCACGCCCAGGCGCACGTTGTCCGAAATCTGATTCAGCGACATGGAGCAGGGCGTGTTCTCGCCGAACGTGTCGACGATAGCGACGAACGGTTTGTCGATGGCGGCGTCGTCGAGGCCGGTCGCGCGCAGGAAGGCGCGATGCGGGGTGCGCGTGACGCCTTCGGTGACCGTGCGGGAGCGGTGTTTGTGCAGATCTGTCATGGGGACTTCCTTATGCTTTTGTGGCGGCTGTGCATGCGTCGACCCGAGGTCGATCAGGTATTGAGCAGCAGCCCGTTCTCGATGGCGAGCACCTGACCCGTCATCGCCGGTGCGCGGGCGGCGAGGAACCACGCCAGTTCGGCAACTTCAGACGGTTGCGAGACACGCTTGAGCGGCGAGTTCTCACGCATGCCTTCAACCACGCGGCCGTACGCCTCGTTACCGAGCACGCGGCGCAGCAGGCCGTCGTCGACCATGCCCGGCGCGATGGCGTTCACACGTACTTGCGGCGCGAGGTTGCGGGCGAGCGAGAGCGTGAGCGCGTTGACCGCGCCCTTCGAGGCCGCGTAAGCAATCGACGACCCCGTGCCGTTGAGCGACGCCAGCGACGAGATGTTGACGACCGATGCCGACATCGCCGATGCCGCAGACACCGGACGCTCCCGCAGCAACGGCGCAGCGGCGCGCGTCATCTGGAACATGCCGATGAGGTTCACGCGATAGATGCGCTCGAACTCGACGGCGTCGATGGCGTCGAGATCGCCGTGCGGGATCACGCGCGTGGTCCCGGCGCTGTTGATGAGGGCGTCAAGGCGCCCCCATTTCGCGCCGACGGCGTCCGCCATGCGGCGGCAGGCGGCGTCGTCACCCACGTCGGCATCGACGACGAGCGTTTGCGCACCGGCGTCACGGCATTGCGCCGCGACCGCTTCGGCGGCCGCACGCGTGCTGTCGTCGAAATTGTTGATGGCCACGGCCCAGCCGTCCTGCGCAAAACGCAGGGCGGTGGCCGCACCGATGCCAGTAGCGGCACCGGTCACGAGACAGACGGGAAAACTCATGCACGACTCCGTTGAGGCTTGAGCGACATCACGATGCATGCCCCGCCGACCAGCGCACACGCCAGCACGATCATGCCCGGCAGCAACTGCCCGGTGCTGTCTTTGAGAAAGCCGATGACGTACGGGCTGACGAAGCCCGCGAGGTTGCCGGTCGAATTGATCAGCGCGATGGCGGCGGCCGCGCCTGCACCGCCCATCATCGCCGTGGGAATGCCCCAGAAGACCGGCGCAATCGAGTTGATGCCGATCGCCGCGACGATCAATGCCGCCATCGACCACCAGAGATGCTGCGCGAGCAGCACCGAGGCGACCATCCCGGCCGCGCCCAGCAGGCAGCACACGGCCACATGCATGCGGCGTTCGTTGTGCCGGTCGGCATGACGCGCGACGAGAATCATCGCAACAGCGCTCACCAGCGACGGCACCGCAGAGAGCAGGCCGATGTTGCCAAGGTTGGCGACGCCTGCAGCGCGAATCATCGTCGGCAGCCAGAACACGAGGCCGTAGTTGCCCATCGCGATGCAGAAGTACAACAGGCCGAGCAGCCACACGCGGCCGCTGCCGAACACCTGACGCACGCTGTGATGCGCGCGGGTGCTGTCGTCGGCGGCAAGGTCTTGTGCGAGCAGACGTTTTTCGTCCGCGTTCAGCCACTTGACCGTTTCGATCCGGTCCTGAAGCACGAAGAACGCTGCGATGCCGACGAGCAGCGATGCAATGCCTTCGAGCAGAAACAGCCATTGCCAGCCTGCATAACCGTGCATGCCGCCGAAGTGCTGCATGATCCAGCCGGAGAGCGGGCCGCCGATGGCGCCCGAGACGGGAATGGCGACCATGAACAGCGCAATGATTTGCGAGCGCTTGTTCGACGGGAACCACGTGGCCAGATAGAGCACGATGCCGGGGAAGAAGCCCGCTTCGGCCACGCCGAGCAGGAAGCGCAGCGCGTAGAAGGACATCGGTCCCTGCGTGAACATCGTCAGGCAGGAAATGATCGACCACGTCACCATGATGCGCGCGATCCACATGCGCGCGCCCACGCGATGCAGGATCAGGTTGCTCGGCACCTCGAAGAGGAAATAGCCCAGGAAGAACACACCCGCACCTGCGCCATACACGGTCTCGGACAGCGACAGGTCGGAGAGCATCTCCAGCTTGGCGAAGCTCACGTTCACGCGGTCGATGTACGCGACGATGAACGCGAGAAAGAGGAACGGGATGATGTGCCAGGTCAGCTTGCGGTACAGCGCGTCGCGCTGTTCGGCACTGGCCGCCACGGGGGCAGCGCTGTTGCCGGGATGCGGCTGTGCACCGCCCGGGTAGGACGAGGGGGACGAGCTCATGGGTGTTGTCTCCGTGGTGCGTGCCGTGCGGCACGTCGAGTTATTGGGCAGCCTGACGCGCATCCGGAGAACATTCGGTTATGCGAAGGAGATTCGGCGATGTGCGATGGATCGTCGCTCCGGCGCATCGAATAACCCTGTGCGGCCATGCTGCTCGTACGAAGGGTAAGGGGTCGGTCGGCGTGACGGCAAATCACACTTTGCGCACACGGCATTACCGTTTGGTTATGATCTCGGCTTGGGCGTTCCCACAGAAGCTTTCCGCATCCGTCATGACAACGACCGACAACTCGATTGAGCGCTTTTTCCGCAGTGGCCTGAAGCTCGGCCATCTGCGCATGCTGGTGACGCTGGGCGAACTGCGTCAGGTCACGCGCGTGGCGGCGGCATTTCACGTCACGCAGCCCGCCATCTCCAAGCAGATCGGGGAGATCGAGGAGGCGCTGAGCGCGCCGGTGGTGCGGCGGGTGGGCAATGCGGTGGAACTCACTGGCATCGGACGCGTGCTCGTGGAGCGTGGACGCGAAATCCTGCGGCAGATCGAACTGGCGCGTCGCGACGTGAGCGCGTTGACCACGGGGACGGCCGGGCATGTGCGCTTCGGTGCGGTGGTAACGATTCCCCAGCCCCTGATCGCGCATGCGGTCGAGCTGTTCACGCGACGTGCGCCCAATGCATCGTTCTCGTTCGTGGAGGCTACGCTGGACCGTCTGCTCAAGATGATGGACGAGGGCAATCTCGATCTGGCGCTCGGGCGCAATCGTGTGACGGGCCATCTGGCGGTGATGCGCAACGAGTCGCTGCACCACGAGCCGTTCGTGTTCGTCGTCGGCACCCAGCACCCGCTGGGCGCGGCAGAGGCAGCCGTCTCATGGCGAGACTTGCAGGACGTGCGTTGGATTACACCGATGCGTGGCTCGCCCGCCTTCACCACGATGGCCGAGATTCTGGCCGAGCATGGGGTGACGTTGCAGCGTCCTGCCATCGAGTCGAGTTCGCTTGCGTTGAATCTGTCGCTGCTGCGCGGCGGCGGGTTCGTCTCGATCCTGCCGCTCTCGCTCGCACGACGCTATGCTCAGCGCGGGACTATGCGCGTGCTGCCGCTGCCGCCGTTAGGGCCGCTGGGCGACGCGATTCTGTATTGGCGTGAAGACACGGCAACGCCTGCGTCGCAACTGTTTGCGGCGTGCCTGCGCGAATCGTCGGCAGAGTTGATCGACGCAAACTGACGACGGATTGCGCCGGTGCATGCGTGCCTTGGGTTGGCAGGGGACGCATGCACGGCTTCAACACCCGTGCGCGTCAGGCCGCGTTGGCGACAGCCTTCAATCCGTAACGCTTGCCCGGCGAGGTGTTGCTCAGTCCTTGCGACATCTTGCGACGCAGGGTGTCGTACGCGGTCCATTCGTCACCATCCTGCAACGGCGGGATAGTGACGGTTTCGCCCTGATCGAGTCCGGCCAGCGCCGCGTCCACGAGATCGTCGGACGTCATCAGCCATTCCAGCGGCAACTCCTGATGCGACTTGCCTGCGATATTCCAGAACTCCGTGATCGTGGCACCCGGCAACACGGCTTGCACGTGCACGCCCGTATCGGCGAGCTGATGTTGCAGCGATTGTGAGAACGCGAGCACGAACGCCTTCGAACCGCCGTACACGTCGTTGAGCAGTTCCGGTGCGATCGCGACGACCGACGCGATGTTGATGACGGTGCCGCGCCCGCGTGCCACGAAGCCCGGCACGGCCGCGTAGGTGAGACGCGTGAGCGCGGTCACGTTGACTTCGATCATGTCGGTCAGGTGATCGACGTCCGCTTGCAGCAGCGGTGCGACCGCGCCGAAGCCAGCGTTATTCACGAGTGTGTCGATGCGAGTGTCTTCGCGCAGACGCGCTTCCACGAGCGCCTGCCCTTCACGCGTGGAGAGATCCGCGCTCAGGATATCGACCCGACGGCCTGTCTCGACGTGAAGGCGCTGGGCCGCTTCGAGCAGACGCGCCGTGTTGCGGGCGACCAGAATGAGGTCGTGGCCGCGACGGGCGAGGCGGTCGGCGTAAATTGCGCCGATGCCGGAGGAGGCGCCGGTAATCAGTGCGGTGCCCGGCTGATGGGTTTGAGTGGATGCGTTCATGGTTGTTACGGTTCCGGTTGTTGGGTCCATGACGTCCAGTGTGGTCGGTCATCGCAATGTCTCAAATGACATGAAAACCACTTTTTAGGACAAGCGTGTCCGACACCCGTCCAGCATGCCAACTACAATCGACGCATCGGTCATGCGGTGGCTGTTGGTGTCGCGGCGTGTCCTCCCATTGCGTTGTTCCGGAACCTCCCGTCCTTAGCCTTAGCGGCCCTTTGCGTCATGACGAAACGAATTGCGTTGGTGGTCTATCCCGACTTTCAGATGATGTCGCTGGCCTCGATGTCGGCATTCGAGATGGCGAACTTTGGGCGCGACGAGCCGCTGTACGAAGTGCAGACGCTCTCGGTCGAAGGCGGACTGGTGCGGGACTCTGCCGGGATTGCGGTGGCCACGGAGCCGATGGGCAGGCATCGTTACGACACGGTGTTGGTGGCGGGCGCCACGTACGTGGTGCCGACAGAGCCGGATCTGGTCGAGGCTTTGCGGCGGCTCGCGCCGAAGGTGCGACGCATCGGGAGCATCTGCTCGGGGGCGTTTGTTCTGGCCGACGCCGGGTTGCTGAACGGACGGCGCGCCACGACGCATTGGGGGCAGGCGACGGCGTTACAGCAACAACACCCGGACGTGATCGTCGAAGACGACCGGATCTACGTCAACGACGGGTCGATATGGACGTCGGCGGGCATGACGGCCGGTATCGATCTGGCGCTGGCGCTGGTCGAAGCCGATTACGGCAGCGATGTCGCGCGCGATACATCTCGCCTGCTGGTGGTGCACTACCGGCGCACCGGTGGTCAGTCGCAGTTCTCAACGCTGTCCACGCTCGAACCCAGCTCCGACCGGGTGCGCGCAGCGCTCGCATACGCGCGCGAGCATTTGCGAGAGCCGTTATCGGTCGAGCAACTTGCGGCACAGGTGCACTGGAGCGCTCGCCATTTCAGTCGTGAATTCACGTTGCAGACCGGACTGACACCGGCCAAGGCCATCGAGAAATTGCGGCTTGAAGCGGCGCAGGCGTTGCTCGAAGCGGGCGAGGCGTCGATTGCGCGGGTCGCAATCGTGACGGGTTTCGGCGACGAGGAGCGTATGCGCCGTGCTTTCGTCCGTACGCTGGGCAAGCCGCCGCAGGCCTTGTTGCGCGAGGCACGCGAACGCATGCGTGCATGAACCTTCCCTGTGTTTCATGCGCCTCACGCACCACTCATCTGTCTTTCAGCCAGGCTTCATGAGGGCACCGTCCGTCAGGTTGAGCGCCGAATGCCGTTGCATTGCGTTGTAAGCGTTTCACGAACGATACGTTTTCGGCAGGGGACGTATCGATGTCTCATAAGTTGAGTTATTAATTTCTTTTAAATCAATGGGTTGAATCCGCTGGCACGGAATTCGCGTATGTGAATCGTGTATGGCGAAGCGCCAACCCGGATTCTCCGCAGGCTGTTGGCAAGGGACTCCTGTGCTGTTAAGCACGGGCGGGCCCGCTATTGCCCGCGATTTCTGCTGACGCGCTCTCGTCGTAACGCTGGACCTTCTGGCGGGGTCCGGCGTGTTCCGAAGTGAGTGTGTGCGCGTGCGCGGGGAGGGGACCATGAACAGGTTCAAGGCGACTCTGGTAGGGGCGGCAGCAGCAGCGATGCTCTGCGGCATTTCGATCAATGCGTCATACGCCGCCGGTGGTGGTGGCGGTGGACGTGGAGGAGGCGGTGGCATCGGCTTTGGCGGTGCGGGCGGCCTTGGCGGGTTGGGCGCATTCGGCGGCCCTGGCGGCCCTGGCGGGACCGGCGTCGGCATCGGTATCGGCGGCGCTGGCGGTTGCGGCTGCGGTGGCCACAGTGGCGGCGGCGGTGGTGGTGGCGGCGGCGGTGGTGGTGGCGGCGGCGGTGGTGGCGGTGGCGGCGGTGGTGGTGGTGGTGGTGGTGGTGGTGGTGGTGGTGGTGGTGGTGGCGGTGGTGGCGGCGGTGGTGGCGGCGGCGGTGGTGGTGGTGGTGGTGGCGGTGGTGGCACCGGCGGCGGCGGCGGCACTGGCGGTGGTGGTGGTGTTGGCGCAAGCAGCGGCGGCGGTGGCGCCAGTGGTCCAGGCGGCCTTGGCATCGGTGGCGCTGCAGGCGGAGGCGGATTGGCAGCATTCGGTGGCCCCAGCGGCTTCGGTGGTGGCGGCGGATGCGCGATGAACGGCCAGGCTGGCGAGGAGCCGTGTCCCTGAGCTAGTGGTGGGTGTGGGGCCTGCACGCGTTCGGCACAGCGCGTGCAGGCACTGGCCCTCGCATCGGTTGGTCTTGATGGTGTAGCGAGTCTCGCAGGTTGTTCGTCGGTTCCTGACGCGACCGGCTGACGGCATTGCCGCCAGCCGTGCCACCCCCCCGGCCCGTGATCAGGCTGTTCTCCCGGCGAAGCGCCCCTTCGGTGATCCGAGGGGGCGTTTTTTTGATGGACGCCGTCTATCGATGCGCTCGGGGGGATATCGAAATGCCGATTATGTATTTCGTGTAAACCCGCAGTTGTGGCAGCATCCGGGGTCTGGGTCGCCCGACATGGCCATGCCGCTATATGGCTGGTATGCCTGCGTCGCGCGTGACCGTTGCTGGCTCAACAGGCCCGCTCCCCCTCGCACAGATGCCCAACAGGCGTCGGATCACATAAGCACAAGGAGAATTCGCACATGCTGTCCCGTCAACTGATCAATGCGTTCCTCGGCGCAACGTTTGCGCTGGCCTCTCTCGGCGCCTCGGCCCAGACGGCCGACAAGCCCCTCAAGGTCGGCACGATGGCCGGCTCGGACGCGCAGATCTTCGAAGTGGTGAAAAAGGTGGCCGAAAAGCGTGGCCTGTTCATCAAGATCGTCGAATTCAGTGACTATGCACAGCCGAACGCCGCGCTCGACGCTGGCGACCTGGACGCCAACGGCTTCCAGCACAAGCCGTTCCTCGATAGTCAGGTCAAGGATCGTGGCTACAAGATCACGACGGCTGGCCTCACCTACGTTTCGCCGCTGGGCTTCTATTCGAAGAAGTACAAGTCGCTCAAGGATCTGCCGAACGGCGCGCAAATCGGTATCCAGAACGATCCGTCGAACGGTAGCCGCGCGCTGCGTTTGCTCGCCAAGGAAGGTCTGATCAAGGTGAAGCCGGGGCTGGATGGCAAGAACATCACGCCGCTCGATATCGAGAACCCGAAGAAGTTCAAGATCCGCGAACTGGAAGCCGCACAACTGCCGCGCGCGTTGCCGGATCTGGACGCTGCGTCGATCAACACGAACTTCGCCGCACAGGCCGGACTGGTGCCCAAGCGTGATGCCATCGCTATCGAAGACCTGAAGGGCCCGTACGCCAACCTGATCGCCGTGCGCACGCAAGACCTGAACAAGCCGTGGGTCAAGCAACTGGTCGACGCCTACCATTCGGACGAAGTGAAGCAATTCATCGACACGCAATTCAAGGGCGCACTGATTGCGACGTGGTAAGCATTGAAATGCCGTGGGATGCGCATCTTGCGCATCGCTTGGTAGCGGCTCGCGTCAAATGAAAAACCGGGGTTTCGACCCCGGTTTTTTTACGTCCGCAAGCCTGAGATTTTGCATCGCTGGCATGGTGGCGTTTGACTAGAATGGAAGCGTGATTCCTTTCGACGGGAGGCCGCCATGTCCATGATCAATGTCTCGATGATGCTGGTAGCGCTGCTCGTCGGCTTCGCCATCGGCATGCTGGTCGACCACTTCTGGGTCACGCATCACGATGAGCCTGCCGCGCACAAGCGTCTGGACTGGCACGAGATGTGGGACCGTATCCGTCATCAGCACTGAGCTCAGCACTGAAGTGTTCGCGCCGGGGGCATCGCCGATGCCCGATGCCCGTTACCCGGCGCGAAGTTTGCGCCAGAGCGTCGAGCGGCTGATGCCGAGTGCTTCGCACGCGGCATTGCGATCGCCGCCGCATGCGGCCAGCGTCGAGTGAATGCGTGCCAGCTCCTCGGCGGCACGGCGCTCGCGTCCGGTCATGGGGGCGTCGGGTGCATCGACGGTTGCAACACTCGTCACATCTTTTATCCGGCCACCGTTCGTTTTTGAAACGTCGAACGCGGGCGGTGACGGCGTCGTGCCAAGTTCCGGGGCAATCTCGATCAATCGCGCACGGCTGATTTCGCGGGCATCGACCACATCGGCGCAGACGACCGCGATGCGCTCCAGCAAATTCTCCAGCTCCCGAACGTTCCCCGGCCAGCGATAGCTCGCAAGCAGCGGCAATAGCGACGCCTGCAAGGCATCGACGCTCATGCGCGCACCCGCACGGGCTAGCGCACGTTCCAGGAACAACGGCGTGAGGCGCGGCAGGTCGTCCATGCGTTCGCGCAACGCGGGCAGCACCATGCGCAGGATGTTCAGACGGTAGTAAAGGTCTTCGCGAAACAATCCGGCCGCGACTTGCTGACGAAGATCGCGGTGCGTGGCGGCGACCACGCGCACGTCGCACGGCACCGGTTCGTTCGCGCCAAGGCGCAGGACTTCGCGCTCCTGCAACACGCGCAGCAGCCGAGTTTGCAGCGGCATCGGCATCTCGCCGATTTCATCGAGAAAGATCGTGCCGTTGTGCGCTGTTTCGAACAAACCGGCCTTGCCACCGCGTCGCGCACCCGAGAACGCGCCATCTTCATACCCGAACAACTCGCTCTCGAGCAGCGTCTCCGGAAACGCGGCGCAGTTGATGGCGACGAACGGATAGTCGCGGCGGCGGCTCGCGTTGTGAATCCCCTGTGCGAGCAATTCCTTGCCCGTGCCGCTCTCGCCATGCACGAGTACCGTCGAGTCGGTCTGCGCATATCGGCGCGCGAGTGCGCGGACTTGCGTCATTGCCGCCGAATCGCCGATCAGATCGTCGAGCCGGTAGCGCGCCACGAGATGCCGCGGACGATGCCGTGAGCGCAACGAACGATCCACACGGGCGAACGACTGCGAGTCCTGACACGTCACGAGCGCACCCGTGAGCGTGCCTTGATCCAGCAAGGGAATGCGGTTGATCACCCACGTCTTGCCCGCCATCGAGACGATCGCTTCCAACTCGGCGCTCGCGCTCTCCAGTGTGCGGGCGATGTCGAGCGCTGGCGCGATAGCGTCGAGCGTTCGCCCGACGGCGTCCGCCACCGTGACGCCGAGAATCCCGGCCATCGACGCGTTGATCGCTTCGATGCGTCCGTTCAGATCGACGGCGGCCACGCCTTCGTGCAGATGCCGCAACACCGTATCGAGACGTTCGCGCCGTTGCGCTTCGATGCGCCCGAGACGCGCCACCTCCAGTGCCGTGTCGAACGCTGCGCGCACCGAATCCTGCGAGTAGAGAAAGATGCCCGTGAGGCCGGCGCGCTCCGTCAGTTGCGTGACGAGACCCGGCCCAACGATGACTGCCATGCCGTCGTCGCGCAACCGGTGCACGAGGTCTTCGGCGTTCTGGGCGTCGACATAAGTGTGCTGAGAGATGTCGAGGTGAAAGGCGCTCTTGAAGCGCTCGAACTCGGCTGCGGGGCGTGCGTAGGACACGAGCGCGATGCGCGAGTCGGGAGACGACGCGGGCAGGGCGCGTCGCGCGCGGGCCAGTGCGTGCATGACGTCCGAGCCGGTGACTTTGACCAGCACCACAGGCAACGCAAGCCGTTCGCGCAGAAAGTCGCCGTTCGATCCGGCCGCGACAATGCCGTCGACGCTCCCGGCGGGCAAGCGCTCCAGCGCTTCGATCACGGCTTCGTACCCCTTGTCGACGATGTGAACGTCGGCCTGCGCAGCGTAGTCCGGCACGATATCGCGATACAGCTCGCCAAGCTTGCTGATGCCGACGGCCCAGATCACCGGCTTTCGCATCGCGGGGACCGTGGGCGCTCGCGCCACGCCTGCAGCGGTCGCGGGCAGACGGGACGGCATCTCGGCGGGTATCGAATTCGGCATAGCGGTTGGCAGCAGGGGATTTGAGTTGAATCGTAGCATGTTGCGACTATACGTTTCATTTTGCGTTTCAAATTGAAACGAAATGCGGCCGCCGCATCCACCCTTAAGTGACATTTACCTTGACGTAAACGTCATGCAGGCGAAGAATTTCCGTCGATAAATGAATGCGTTAGCGCGGCGAAGGGATTGGCGATGCGCGAGCGCACGACCTGCTGGCACGGCCATTGCTATTCAAAAGCCTTGCTACTCAACCCACGTGCGATCCGGTGGCATTCCGTTCATCCGGCGCGCAAGACACGACCGAGGGATTCAAGTGACGCAAACCATTCGTTCGGCCGGCGCCGCCTTCCGCGAGGCCGTCAAGACCGAGCAACCGTTGCAGGTTGTCGGTGCCATCAATGCCAACCACGCCCTGCTCGCCAAGGCGGCCGGTTTCAAGGCGATCTATCTGTCGGGCGGCGGTGTTGCGGCCGGTTCGCTCGGCCTGCCCGATCTGGGCATCTCGACGCTCGACGACGTGCTCACCGATGTGCGCCGCATCACCGACGTATGCGACCTGCCGCTGCTGGTGGACGTCGACACGGGCTTCGGTCCGTCGGCCTTCAACATCGCGCGCACGGTGCAGTCGCTGATCAAGTTCGGCGCGGGGGCGATGCATATCGAAGATCAGGTGGGCGCGAAGCGCTGCGGCCACCGTCCCGGCAAGGCCATCGTGACGCAGCAGGAGATGGTCGACCGCATCAAGGCGGCCGTCGACGCGCGCACCGACGAGAATTTCGTCATCATGGCGCGCACCGATGCGCTGGCCGTCGAAGGCCTTCAGGCGGCCATCGACCGCGCGTGCGCGTGCGTTGAAGCGGGGGCCGACATGATCTTCCCCGAAGCGATGACGGAACTGCCGATGTACCGCCAGTTTTCCGATGCCGTGAAGGTGCCCGTGCTCGCGAACATCACCGAGTTCGGCTCGACGCCGCTGTTCACCGTGGAAGAACTCAAGAGCGCGCAGGTCGGACTGGTGCTGTATCCGCTCTCGGCGTTCCGCGCGATGAACAAGGCGGCGGAAAACGTCTATCACACGATTCGTCGCGACGGCACGCAAAAGGCGGTGCTCGACACGATGCAAACGCGCGCCGAGCTCTATGAGAGCATCGGCTACCACGCATACGAACAGAAGCTCGACGCCCTGTTCGCCCAACAGAAATAACGAACCCCTGATCCTGGAGGAAAGAGCATGAGCGAGACGACTGCCACCGGCTTCAAGCCGAAGAAATCCGTCGCCCTGTCGGGTGTGACCGCAGGCAACACGGCACTGTGTACCGTGGGGCGTTCGGGCAACGATCTGCACTATCGCGGCTACGACATTCTGGATCTGGCGCAGACCTCGGAATTCGAAGAAATCGCGTATCTGCTGGTCTACGGGAAGCTGCCGAACGTGGCGGAACTGCGCGGCTACAAGGCCAAGCTCAAGGCGCTGCGCGGTCTGCCCGCCGCCGTGAAGGACGCCCTTGAAGCCGTGCCCGCCGCCGCACACCCGATGGACGTGATGCGCACCGGCGTGTCGGTGCTCGGCACCGTGCTGCCGGAGAAGGACGATCACAACATTCCGGGCGCACGCGACATTGCCGACCGTCTGATGGCCAGCCTCGGCTCGATGCTGCTGTACTGGTATCACTACAGCCAGAACGGCGTGCGTATCGACGTCGAAACGGATGACGACAGCATCGGCGGTCACTTCCTTCATCTACTTCACGGCGAGAAGCCGTCGGACCAGTGGGTGCGTGCGATGCACACGTCGCTGATCCTGTACGCCGAGCACGAGTTCAACGCGTCGACGTTCACCGCGCGCGTGATTGCGGGCACGGGATCGGACATGCACTCGGCGATTACCGGCGCAATCGGTGCGCTGCGTGGTCCCAAGCACGGCGGCGCGAACGAAGTCGCGTTCGAAGTGCAGAAGCGTTACAACTCGCCGGACGAAGCCGAAGCCGACATTCGTCAGCGTGTTGAGAACAAGGAAGTGATCATCGGCTTCGGTCACCCGGTCTACACCGTGAGCGATCCGCGCAACAAGGTCATCAAGGAAGTCGCGCACGAGTTGTCGAAAGAACAGCAGAACACGGCGATGTACGACATTGCCGAGCGTCTGGAATCGGTGATGTGGGACGTCAAGAAGATGTTCCCGAACCTCGACTGGTTCAGCGCCGTGAGCTACCACATGATGGGCGTGCCGACCGCGATGTTCACGCCGTTGTTCGTGATTGCGCGTACGTCGGGCTGGAGTGCGCACATCATCGAGCAGCGCATCGACAACAAGATCATTCGCCCGAGCGCTAACTACACCGGTCCGGAAGATCAGCAGTTCGTGTCGATCGACAAGCGTTAAGTCTGTCCCGCGCCTCGGCGATGGCCGGGGGATGGCAGCGGCGGGATTCCTGCTGCCAGCCCGCGACCTCGCCGGGGCGTCGCTGCTCCGTTATTCGCATCGCGCATCGCACACACCGTGCGCGCCAACTTGTCACCGGCCGGGCCGACACCTTCCTCACATGATGAACACCGAATACCGTAAATCCCTGCCCGGGACGTCGCTCGATTACTTCGACGCCCGTGCTGCCGTCGAGGCCATTGCTCCGGGCGCGTACGACACGCTGCCGTACACCTCGCGCGTGCTGGCCGAGAACCTCGTGCGCCGCTGCGATCCGGCGGCGCTGACCGATTCGCTCAAGCAACTGATCGAACGACGTCGCGACCTCGATTTCCCGTGGTTCCCCGCACGCGTGGTGTGCCACGACATCCTCGGCCAGACGGCGCTCGTCGACCTCGCGGGCCTGCGCGACGCCATCGCGGCGCAAGGCGGCGACCCGGCGCTGGTCAACCCGGTCGTGCCGACCCAACTGGTGGTCGATCACTCGCTGGCCGTCGAATGCGGCGGCTTCGATCCCGATGCGTTCGCGAAGAACCGCGCCATCGAAGATCGTCGTAACGAAGACCGCTTCGACTTCATCAACTGGACGAAGAAAGCGTTTCGCAACGTCGACGTGATTCCGCCGGGCAACGGCATCCTGCACCAGATCAACCTGGAGCGCATGAGCCCGGTGATTCAGGTGGCGGACGGCGTCGCTTACCCCGACACGCTCGTGGGCACCGATTCGCACACGCCGATGGTCGATGCGCTGGGCGTGATCGCCATTGGTGTGGGCGGGCTGGAAGCGGAGAGCGTGATGCTTGGGCGCGCGTCGTGGATGCGCTTGCCGGACATCGTCGGCGTGGAGCTGAAGGGCAAGCCGCAGCCGGGTATCACCGCCACCGACATCGTGCTCGCGCTGACCGAATTCCTGCGCAAGGAAAAGGTCGTATCCGCGTATCTGGAGTTCTACGGGGAAGGTGCGGCGAACCTCACGCTGGGCGACCGCGCGACGATCTCGAACATGGCGCCGGAGTTCGGTGCGACGGCGGCGATGTTCTACATCGACGCACAAACCATCAAGTACCTGAAGCTCACCGGCCGTGACGACGCGCTCGTCGCGCTGGTCGAGACGTATGCAAAGCAAACTGGCTTGTGGGCCGACACGCTGACGAGGGCCGAGTACGAGCGCGTGCTGACGTTCGATCTGTCGAGCGTGGTGCGCAACATTGCCGGTCCGTCGAACCCGCACAAGCGTGTGCCGACGAGCGAACTCGCCGCACGCGGCATCAGCGGCACGGTGGAGAACGAGCCGGGGCTGATGCCCGACGGCGCGGTCATCATCGCCGCCATCACGAGCTGCACGAACACCAACAACCCACGCAACATGATCGCAGCGGGTCTGTTCGCGCGTAACGCCAACCGGGTGGGTCTCGTGCGCAAGCCGTGGGTCAAGAGCTCGCTTGCGCCCGGCTCGAAGGCCGTCACGCTGTATCTGGAAGCGGCGGGCCTGCTGCCGGAACTTGAGGCGCTCGGCTTCGGCGTGGTCGCTTATGCGTGCACGTCGTGCAACGGCATGTCGGGTGCACTCGATCCAGTGATTCAGAAGGAAGTCGTCGAGCGTGACCTGTACGCGACGGCTGTCCTCTCGGGCAACCGCAACTTCGATGGCCGCATCCACCCGTATGCGAAGCAGGCGTTTCTCGCCTCGCCTCCGCTGGTGGTCGCTTACGCCATTGCCGGGACCATCCGCTTCGATATCGAGAAGGATGTGCTCGGTGTCGACGCCGATGGCAAGCCGATCAGACTCGCCGACCTGTGGCCGAGCGATGAAGAGATCGACACCATCATCGCGAGCAGCGTCAAACCGGAGCAGTTCCGTCGTGTGTACGAGCCGATGTTTGCCGCGTCGGTGGACCACGGCGAGCGGGCCGAGCCGCTGTACGACTGGCGCGAGATGAGCACGTACATCCGACGTCCCCCGTACTGGGAGGGCGCGCTTGCCGGTGAGCGCACGCTGCGCGGCATGCGCGCGCTGGCGGTGCTGGGCGATAACATCACGACCGACCACCTCTCGCCGTCGAACGCCATCATGGCCGACAGCGCAGCGGGCGAGTACCTCGCGAAGATGGGCCTGCCGGAAGAGGACTTCAACTCGTACGCCACGCACCGAGGCGATCACCTCACGGCGCAGCGCGCCACGTTCGCCAACCCGACGCTCAAGAACGAGATGGTCGTGGTCGACGGACAGGTCAAGGCAGGGTCGCTCGCTCGCATCGAGCCGGAAGGCCGCGTGACGCGCATGTGGGAGGCCATCGAGACGTACATGGCGCGCAAGCAGCCGCTCATCGTGATCGCCGGGGCCGACTACGGTCAGGGGTCGTCGCGCGACTGGGCGGCGAAGGGCGTGCGTCTGGCGGGCACCGAAGCCATCGTCGCAGAGGGCTTCGAGCGCATTCACCGCACCAATCTGGTTGGCATGGGCGTGTTGCCGCTGGAATTCAAGCCGGGCACGAACCGCAAGACGCTGGGCATCGACGGCAGCGAGACGTTCGACGTGATCGGCGAGCGCACGCCGCGCGCCGACCTGACGCTGGTCATCCACCGAAAGAACGGTGAGCGCGTCGAGGTGCCGGTGACGTGCCGTCTCGACACGGCTGAAGAAGTTTCGATTTACGAGGCGGGCGGGGTGCTGCAGCGCTTCGCGCAGGACTTTCTGGAATCGTCGCAGGCAGCCGCCTGAGGAGAGATGTGATGGCGCATCAGCCACAAATTCGCATTCCCGCCACGTATATGCGTGGCGGTACGAGCAAGGGCGTGTTCTTCCGCCTGCAGGACCTGCCCACCGCCGCGCAGACACCCGGTGCGGCCCGCGACGCGTTGCTCATGCGCGTGATCGGCAGCCCGGACCCGTACGGCAAGCAGATCGACGGCATGGGCGGCGCGACGTCGAGCACCAGCAAGACGGTCATCATCGCCAGGAGCGAGCGGCCCGGGCACGATGTGGACTACCTGTTCGGGCAAGTCTCCATCGACCAGAAGTTCGTCGACTGGAGCGGCAACTGCGGCAATCTGTCGGCGGCCGTCGGCCCGTTCGCGATCAGCGGCGGACTGGTGGACCCGGCGCGCGTGCCGCGCGATGGCGTGGCCGTCGTCCGCATCTGGCAGGCCAACATCGGCAAGACGATCGTCGCCCATGTGCCGATGACGGACGGTGCTGTGCAGGAAACGGGCGACTTCGAACTCGACGGCGTGACGTTCCCGGCCGCCGAAGTGCAGCTCGAATTTCTCGATCCGGCCGCCGAAGAAGAGGGTGACGGGGGCGGTGGCGCCATGTTCCCGACCGGCAATCTCGTCGACGATCTCGAAGTCCCCGGCGTGGGCACATTCAAGGCGACGATGATCAATGCGGGCATCCCGACCATCTTCCTGAACGCCGAAGAGATCGGCTATAAGGGCACCGAATTGCAGGACGCCATCAACAGCGATCCGAAGGCGCTTGCCATGTTCGAGACGATCCGTGCACACGGCGCGATTCGCATGGGACTGATCAAGGATGTGTCGGAAGCGGCCACGCGCCAGCACACGCCGAAGGTCGCGTTCGTGGCGAAACCGGCGGGCTACACGGCGTCGAGCGGCAAGGCTGTGAATGCCGGAGATGTCGATCTGCTCGTGCGCGCGATGTCGATGGGCAAGCTGCATCACGCGATGATGGGGACGGCGGCCGTGTGTATCGGTGCGGCGGCCTCGATTCCGGGCACGCTCGTGAATCTGGCGGCGGGCGGTGGCGAGCGTAATGTTGGTAGTGCTGTACGCTTCGGTCATCCGTCCGGCACATTGCGTGTCGGGGCGGAAGCCAACCAGGAAGGCGGCGAATGGACGGTCACGAAGGCCATCATGAGCCGCAGCGCGCGCGTGTTGATGGAGGGCTGGGTGCGCATTCCGGGAGATGCCTTCTGACCGGACGCGGGTCCGGTACCGAACCGTCTCACCTCACAGGAGGTCGTCAATGTCCGCAGGTGCTTCGAACGTTGCGAATGTGCGTCCCTCGCCCGACAAAGTCCTGACGGACATTGCCGACTACGTCCTGACCTATGAGATCCGTAGCGATCTCGCCTTCGACACCGCACGCAACTGTCTCATCGACACGCTTGGGTGCGGTTTCGAAGCGCTCTCCTATCCCGCGTGTACCAAACTGCTCGGCCCGATTGTGCCGGGCACGGTCGTGCCCAACGGCGCGAAGGTGCCCGGCACGCCATATCAACTCGATCCGGTACAGGCCGCCTTCAGTCTGGGGGCGATGATTCGCTGGCTCGACTTCAACGACACGTGGCTTGCGGCCGAGTGGGGGCATCCGTCGGATAACCTCGGCGGCATTCTGATGACGGCCGACTGGCTCTCGCGCACGGCCGTCGCGCAGGGGCAGCCGCCGCTGACAATGCGTCACGTGCTCGCGGCGATGATCAAGGCGCACGAAATTCAGGGATGTCTCGCGCTGGAGAACTCGTTCAATCAGGTCGGGCTCGATCATGTGGTGCTGGTCAAGGTGGCGTCGACGGCAGTCGTCGGCGAAATGCTGGGCCTGTCGCGCGACGAACTGATCGCTGCGCTCTCGCTGGCGTTCGTCGACGGGCAGAGCCTGCGCACGTATCGTCATGCGCCGAACACCGGCAGCCGCAAGTCGTGGGCGGCAGGCGATGCGACGAGCCGTGCGGTACGCCTCGCGCTCATGGCGCGCACCGGCGAGATGGGCTATCCGTCGGT
Source organism: Pandoraea commovens (assembly GCF_024704525.1). Classification (NCBI taxonomy): domain Bacteria; kingdom Pseudomonadati; phylum Pseudomonadota; class Betaproteobacteria; order Burkholderiales; family Burkholderiaceae; genus Pandoraea; species Pandoraea commovens. Next base: position 3,819,625 of record NZ_CP102780.1, on the reverse strand, counting down.
GCTCACGGCAAAGACGTGGGGCTTTTACGATGTGCTGTTCAAGGGCAAGCCGTTCGCGTTCCAGCGGCCTTACGGGTCGTATGTGATGGAGAACGTGCTGTTCAAGATTTCGTTTCCGGCCGAGTTTCACGCACAGACGGCTGCCGAGGCGGCGATGACGTTGCATCGACAATTGCTGGCGATGGGGCGTAGCGCACAGGACATCCGCTCGGTGAAGATTCGCACGCATGCGGCGGCGATTCGCATCATCGACAAGCAGGGGCCGCTCGCCAATCCGGCGGACCGCGATCACTGCATCCAGTACATGGTGGCTGTGCCGTTGCTGTTCGGACGGCTGACGGCGGCCGACTACGAAGACGATGTGGCGGGCGATCCGCGCATCGATGCATTGCGCGCGAACATTGTGTGCGAGGAAGATCCGCAATTCACCCGCGACTATCACGATCCCGACAAGCGCTCGATTGCCAACGGACTCACTGTCACGCTGAACGACGGTACGGTGCTCGACGAAGTGCTTGTGGAGTACCCGATCGGGCATCGGCGACGTCGCGACGAAGGCATCCCGTTGTTGGTGGAGAAGTTCAAAACGAATCTGGCGCGCCGCTTCGCCGCACGGGCGCAGACGCGCATTCTCGACGTGGCACTGGATCGGCAACGGCTCGAAACCATGCCCGTCCATCAGTTTGTGGACTTGATGGTGTGAGGAGGCGAGGTGTATGACGTACGTCCACGCGATAGGAACGGCGCTGGTCGTAGGTGCGACGGGCGCAACAGGACGATTGCTCGTGCAGCAACTGCTCACGCGTGGTTGGCATGTGCGGGCGATTGTGCGCTCCGGCAAGCCACTTGATGCGTTAGCCGGTCACGCACAACTATCGCTTGTGCAGGCCAGCGTGCTAGATCTGAGCGACGCCGCGTTGGCCGACCATGTCGCTGGTTGCGACGCGGTAGCGTCGTGTCTCGGACACAACCTCACACTCAGCGGTATCTACGGCGAACCGCGTCGACTCGTCACCGAAGCGACGCGTCGTTTGTGCCGCGCCATCAAGGTCAGCGGTCGGGCATCCGCCGTTCGCTTCGTGCTGATGAACACCTCCGGCAATCGCAATCGCGATCTGTTCGAGCCGGTATCGGTTGCGCAGCGGTGCATCATCGGCGCAGTTCGCCTGCTGCTGCCGCCACATGCCGACAACGAGGCGGCTTCGGATGTGCTGCGCGTCGAAATCGGTCGCGACGATCCTGCCATCGAATGGTCGGTGGTGCGTCCGGACAGTCTTGTCGATCATGTCGACGTCACCGCTTACGAAGCGCACCCCTCACCCATCCGAAGCGCGCTGTTCGACGCTGGCAAGACCAGTCGCATCAACGTCGCCCACTTCATGGCCGACCTGATGACGCAAGACGATGTCTGGTGCCGATGGCGGCACCAGATGCCGGTGCTCTACAACGTCGACACACCTTTGCCCGGCGCCTCAGACCTACCGCGCAGTCCGCCGACCCAGTGAAGCGCGAGGGCCAGCACACCGAGCGCAACGCCCAGACTCACGACGCCCGTCCATCCGAAGCGCGCCATCAGCCATCCGCTCACCGTCGCGCCCACTGCGCCGCCAAAGAACGTCGCCGTCATATAGAGGCTATTGATTCGCCCCTGCGCTTTCGGGTCCACCGCGAAAGCACGTGTCTGGTTGGACACAAGACCTGCTTGGACGCCGATGTCGAGCACGATCACCCCGATCACGAGCCACGCCAGCGAGAGGTTCGCGCCCCCGAGCAGCACGTAACTGAGCGTGACGATGGCGATGCTCACGCCGACCACGCCGCGCGGCCCCAGCTTGTCGGTGGCACGTCCGCCGAAAGACGCGGCGAACGCACCCGCCGCGCCGATGATACCGAACGCGCCCGCCCACGCGCTGCCGAGATGCCACGGCCCGTCGGCGAGCAGTGCCGCCAGATTCACCCAGAACGCGTTGAAGCAGGCCCAGAGCAGCGCCTGAATCGTCATCGATTCGCGCAGGGGGCGATGGTCGCGAGCCAACGGCCACAGTGACGCCAACAGACGACCATACGAAAGGTCCGTGCTGGGGCGCCCCTTCGGCAACAACAGTGCGGCGGCGATCCACACCGGGATCATGAAAGCGGCTTCCACGCCGTAGACGGCGCGCCATCCGAACCCTTCACCGACAACGCCCGCAATCGTTCGTCCGAGCAGAATCCCGATCATGATCCCGCTCACGACGGTGCCCACCGCCCGGCCGCGCTGACTCGGCGCCGACATGACGGCGGCGAACGGCACCAGTTGCTGCGGCACACAGCACACGATCCCCAGACCGAACGATGCGCCGATCAACGCCCAGATGCCCGGGGCAAATGTCGCGGCCAGCGCGAAGCAGAAGGCCAGCGCAATTTGCGCGAGCACGAGTTTGCGGCGGTCGTAGCGGTCGCCCAGCGGCAGCAATAACGCGAGCCCGGCGGAGAAGCCCAGCAACGCGGCGGCCGCGACGAGGTCCACCGTCCCGAGATCGACGCGCATGTCCGCAGCGATCAGCGGCAGGATCGGCTGCGTGCAGTAAATGTTGGTGACGACCGCGCCAGCAATCACCCCCATCATCACGATCTTGCTGTGCGAGGCGATTTCCTGTGCCGCGTGTGGCGGGGCGGTAGTGGTGGAAGGGGCGGTGGGGGAATTGGGCGGACGCACGATGCTCTCCTGATGTGACGATGACCGGTGCGGGAAGGGGCGGTGTCGTGTGACGACCGTGACTCACCCCGCTCAGGTCTCGACATTACGTGGTTGCATCCACGTAGAGAATCCATCAAGATCGGGAATCATCTTTCCAAAATTTGGTAGGGTCCATGAATCGACTCGAATCCATGTCGATCCTGATCGCAGTGGTCGATGCGGGCAGTTTGTCGGCCGCAGCACGCGGACTCGGCATGCCGCTGGCGACCGTCAGTCGTAAAGTCGGGGAACTGGAAGCGCATCTGAAAACGAGGCTGCTGCATCGCACGACGCGCCAGTTGTCGCTGACCGAAGCCGGGAGTGCGTACGTGGCCGCGTGTCGCAGAATTCTCGAAGAGATTGGCGAAGCGGAGCGCACGGCGACGGGCGAATATGCCACGCCGAAAGGCGAACTGGTGCTGACCGCGCCCGTCGTCTTCGGGCGTCTGCACGTGCTGCCGGTCGTGGCGGAATTCCTCGCGCAGTACCCGGAGATCGACGTCAGTCTTCTGCTGACCGACCGCGTCGTGCATCTGATGGACGAGCAGGCGGACGTAGCGCTGCGCATCGGTCATTTACCGGATAGCTCGATGGTGGCGTCGCGCATCGGGACCGTGCGACGCGTTGTCTGCGCCAGTCCGGAATACCTGGCGACGCATGGCGAACCGAAGAAGCCGCAGGATCTTACCGGTCAGGCGTGCATTACGTTCGAGGTGCTGGCGTCGCGCCGTGCGTGGGAGTTCGGCGAGGGACGAACCGGGCAGTCGGTGCCCATTCGCTCGCGGCTCGCGGTGAATACCGCCGAAGCGGCGATCTCGGCGGCGGTGCTCGGTGTGGGCTTCGTGCGGGTGTTGTCGTATCAGGTGGCGCAAGCGGTGCGCGACGATGCGCTACGCGTGGTGCTGGACGACTTTGAAGCCGCCCCGCTCCCCGTCAATCTGGTGCACAAGGGGCAAACGCCGTTGCCCCTGAAACTGCGTGCATTTCTCGACTTTGCCGTGCCACGTCTACGGGCACGCATCGCCTGATCCTTGCGCTCAACCCTTGTGCGTATAACGCAGCCGCGTCATCTGTTCGGCGCTATCGGTCAGCAGACCGGCAGCGTCGGCAATGGCTTTCTCCAGCGTGGTCGGACCGAACGTCAGCGAGAAGCAGCCCGAGAAGACGCGCGACAGACTCTCCAGCGCCGTGCGGTCGATGGCCCCTGAGAGCAGCGATGCCGTCGCGCCTGCCTTGATGGCGACCTGTGCGGCGATCATCGGCGTCTTGCCCGAGAGCGTCTGACCGTCGCTGCGGCCTTCGCCGGTGATCAGCCAGTCGGCGCCCTCTACCGCTTGCGGCAGTCCCACGCGCTCGGCCACCACTTCCGCGCCCGAGCGGAACTGCGCGCCCAGCAGGTGCAGCGCGAAGCCAAGACCGCCCGCTGCGCCTGCGCCCGCGCGACTCGCGGCTTCGCTGGCGTTGAACGCGCGGTGTGCGTGCCCGGCGAAGTGGGCGATAGCGCGGTCGAGAGGTTCGACCTGTGCTTCGCTCACACCTTTCTGCGGGCCGAAAATCGCCGTCGCACCTTGCTGGCCGTTCAGCGGATTGTTGACGTCCGACATGGCCACCAGCTCGCAATCCTTCAGACGTGCATCGAGCCCGTTCAAGTCGATCGACGCTACGCGATGCAGTGCCGCCGGGACCGGTTGCACTTCTTCACCGGCTTCGTCGAGCAAACGGGCGCCGAGGCCGACGAGCAGACCTGCGCCGCCATCGTTCGTGCTGCTGCCGCCCAGACCGATCAGCACGCGGCGCGCGCCGGTGTCGAGCAGGGCGCGCAGCAGCTCGCCAAGGCCGACCGTCGAGCGCTCGGCCACCGGCGTCTGCATGCCGACCGGATCGGTAATGCTGACGACATTTGCACTTTCCAGCACGCCCGTACCGTCGGGCATGACACCGTACTCGGCCGTCACCGACGCCTTGCCCGCGCCACGCACGGACAACGGCACGCGTCGCCCGCCTGCGGAGAGCAGGGCGTCGAGCGTACCTTCGCCACCGTCGGCCATCGGGCGCAAGCGCAGATCGGCATGCGGCAGCACGCGGGCGATGCCTGCGGCGATGGCTTGCGCCACTTCAGGCGCGCTCAGCGAACCTTTGAAAGAATCGGGGGCGATGACGATGATCGGGGCTTGCGCATTGCTGGACATGGAAATCGGGACAGTCGCAAAAAGTGAAACGGGTTGGCTGGCGTCACGCGTGCTCGCTGTCCGCTTATTGTTATCGCTTATGGCGTTCCGGCGAGGCGGTGAGTTATCCGCGAACCGGTGGCAGAGCACACGCTGACTCGCTGCCGGATGGGGCGCGAGGCGGTGCGGCGAGTGTGACAGAAACCAGCAATATACGCGATTCGGGCCTGCGCGCATTGCGCGAATTGCCATGCTATGAATAACGCGAGTAAGATGAGCGCCAACTGGCGTCGCCCGATAGGCTACAAGGCCCGTGCAATCGAAGCGCGGGACATGTGCGGGTGAGTGCCGGGCCAGTTGTCTTACAGATCGCGATTTGGCGGTAATCGGGACGACGGGTCGATCAACAAGACCAAGACGGCGCGCGCGATGGCTTCGCACGGATGCATCAAGACATCCGCTGGCCACCGCACCATCGCGCGCCGGGATCAGATACCAGCATGTGTGGAGCGGGGCAATGGACCGGGGCATCAACACGAATTCCGACACGGCGCGCGGGGCGCAGCGCCGTGTGGCCAGCGCGCTTGCCGCGGCGGGCGTGACGTTCGCGGTGCTGCTCGCCGGGTGCGCGCAAACCGCACCCGTCGCCGCGCATGACGATCCGCCTGTGGGCAGCGTCGCCGATGTGGCCCCGGAGAATGTCAAAGTCGAGACCTTGCCCGCGTACCGCGACACCATCGACGACGCGCGGGGCAACGGCGCCGTGTGGCAGGGATCGTCCAAGAAGGCTTTCGCGCGCGTGAGCGCCTGCACGGCCCGGCTGTGGAAGAAGCAACTGCCTTACGCGCGACTGCAACGCGTGAAGGCGGGCACGGGCCAGACCCTCGAACTCTCCTCGAACGACGACGGCATTCTCGCCATCCTCGACCTCGCGCCGCGCAAGCCTGGCAGCGAAGGCTCGCTCTATCTCGGCTCGACCGGCCCGCAATCGCTCGCCGACGCCGTACGCCAGTGCCTTTGACGGCATGACCGGACACACGCCGGTCACGGTGGTGTCATACAACGACGGGGTATCATGACGGCGAACGCGCAGCCAGCCGGGCTGCGCGATGGTTTTTCTTTGCGCGTGCGTGCCGATGTCTCATAACGAATCCGCCGAATCCGTCGATGTCTCCGAAGGTCCGATCGCGGCTGGCGATGCTGGCCAGGCGTCGCTGAACCCGCGTCAGCAGGCGCTTTTCGACGCAGTGCGCCGCGACGGTTTTCTCACGGTCGACGAACTCGCCGCCCGCTTCGACGTCACCCCGCAAACCATCCGGCGCGACATCAACTTCCTCGCCGAGCGCAAATGGGTACGTCGCTATCACGGCGGTGTCGGCTTGCCCGGCGGCGCTGAGAACGAAGCTTACGACGCCCGTCAGACGCAACTGGCCGACGAAAAGCGCCGCATCGCTGTGCGCCTCGCCGAGCAAATTCCCGATCACGCCTCCCTCTTCATCAATCTGGGCACCACGACGGAGGCCGTGGCGCGGGCGCTGTCGCGTCACCGGGGGTTGCGCGTCATTACGAACAACCTGCATGTGGCGGCCATGATGAGCGGTTATGCCGACGCCGAGGTCATCATCACGGGCGGCGTGGTGCGCGCCCGGGATCAGGGCGTGACCGGCGAGGCCACACTCGATTTCATCCGCCAGTTCAAGGTCGACTTCGGCATCGTCGGTATTTCAGCCATCGATGCCGACGGGACGCTGCGCGACTTCGATTACCGCGAAGTACGTGTGGCCGAGGCCATCATCGCGCAGTCGCGCACCGTGTTTCTGGCGGCCGATCACAGCAAGTTCGGACGTCCGGCGCTGGTGCGGCTGGGGCATCTCTCACAGGTCGACGCGCTGTTCACCGATCGCCCGGTGCCTGCAAGCATGGATGCCGTGATTGCCGAGGCCGGCACGCTGGTTCACATCGCAGATTGATCGACGCTGCGAATTCGCACATCGGCCCAATGAAATGTGCGAATTCGAAACTCATGGCGCGTGATCTGTTAGAATTCGAATGTTGATGTTCGGAAACGAACATTGCAACGCATCAAAGCGAACATTTTCGAACTTTCCTGATTTGACCCCCATCGCTGGGAGTAACACGTGCAGACACCCGCTCAAACGCCATTGGACAACGGCTCGGCCCCTTTGGCGTCGGCTCCAACTTCCGCCCCTTACGATTTGCTGGTCGTCGGTGGCGGCATCAACGGCACCGGTATCGCGCGTGATGCCGCCGGTCGCGGTCTGCGTGTATTGCTTGTCGAGCAGGACGATCTGGCGTCGCACACGTCGTCGGCCAGCACCAAGCTGATTCACGGCGGTCTGCGCTATCTCGAGTACTACGAATTCGGACTGGTGCGCAAAGCGTTGCAAGAGCGCGAAGTGTTGTTGCGCGCGGCCCCTCACATCATGTGGCCGCTGCGTTTTGTCATGCCGCACATGCCGAACCTGCGTCCCGCCTGGATGATCCGCGCGGGGCTGTTTCTTTACGATCATCTGGCGCGTCGTGAAATTCTGCCTGGCTCGCGCGGCATCGACCTGCGCCAGCATCCGGCGGGTGCGCCGTTGCGTCAGGACCTCACGCGCGGCTTCGTCTACTCGGACGGCTGGGTGCAGGATGCACGACTGGTGGTACTCAACGCGCAGGACGCGGCCGAGCGAGGCGCGACCGTCCTTACGCGCACGCGTCTGGTGGGCGCAGAGCGCGGCGAGCACTCGTGGACGGCGCAACTGGAGACGACCACCGGCGAGCGTCAGACCGTGCGCGCGCGCGCCATCGTCAATGCAGCGGGGCCGTGGGTCGGTCATCTGCTGGGCGACGTGTTGCGTCAACCGGCAACGCATCGCATCCGCAACGTCAAGGGCAGTCACATCGTGACGCGCAAGCTGTTCGATCACGACCACGCCTACATCTTCCAGAACCCCGACAAGCGCATCATCTTCGCCATTCCGTACGAGCGCGATTTCACGCTGATCGGCACGACCGATCTGGAGTACCTCGGTGACCCGGCGAAGGTCGAGATCAATGAAGACGAGATCGCTTACCTCTGCAAGTCCGCCAGCGAGTACTTCACCAAGCCGATCGTGCCCGCCGACGTTGTGTGGACGTATGCGGGCGTGCGTCCGCTAATGGAGGAAGATGTGTCGAATCCGTCGGCCGTCACGCGCGATTACAAGCTCGAACTCGATGCCCCCGGCACGCGCGCGCCGCTGCTCTCCGTGTTCGGCGGCAAGATCACGACGTACCGGCGTCTTGCGGAAGAAGCGATGTCGCATCTGCACGGTGCGCTGGGTTTTACGCATGGCGACTGGACGGCGGGCGCACCGCTGCCGGGCGGCGATATGGCCGAGCCCGACGCGGGCGCTTTCGAGACGTCGCTGCGCGCGCAGATGCCGTGGTTGCCGTCGTCGCTGGCTCAGCGCTACGCGCATACCTACGGCACGCGCACGCATGTGCTGGTCGGCGACGCGAACTCGCTCGACGGCCTCGGCACCCGCATCTGCGGCGATCTCTACGAAGCCGAATTGCGCTATCTGGTGCAGTACGAATGGGCGCGCACCGCGCAGGACGTTCTGTGGCGTCGTACGAAACTCGGTCTGCACGTCGGCAAAGAAGGTGCGGCCAGCGTTGAGCAATGGTTTGCTCAGCATCTGGAAATGGCCGCCTGAGTCCGTCGGGAAGTCATCGCACTATCGCAACATCGCACAAGCAAGACTAAAAAAGCTGGATCAAGGAGACGAATGCAATGGCAGGAGGCGCCTACATCCTCGCGTTCGATCAGGGCACGACGAGTTCGCGAGCGCTGCTGTTCGATCGCGACGGTCACGTCGTCGCGACCGCGCAGAAAGAGTTCCGTCAGATCTACCCGCATCCGGGCTGGGTCGAGCACGATCCCCGTGAAATCTGGGCGACGCAAGCCGGTGTCGCCGCCGAAGCGCTCACGCACGCGGGCGTCGGTGGCAGCGACATCGCGGCCATCGGCATCACCAATCAGCGCGAGACGACCATCGTGTGGGATCGGCGCACGGGCGAGCCGGTGTACAACGCCATCGTCTGGCAGGATCGTCGCACGGCCGATTTCTGCGACGCGTTGCGTGCGCAAGACAAGGAGGCGCTCGTCGCGCAGCGCACCGGTCTGCGCATCGATTCGTACTTCTCCGGCACCAAGATCCGCTGGATTCTCGATAACGTCGACGGCGCGCGCGAAGCGGCCGACGCGGGGCATCTCGCGTTCGGCACCGTCGATAGCTGGCTCGTATGGCATCTGACCGGCGGCAAGCTACACGTGACCGACGTGTCGAACGCGTCGCGCACGATGCTCTTCAACATCCACTCGCTCGAATGGGACGAAGCGCTGCTGGCGCTGCTCGACGTGCCGCGCAGCATGCTGCCCGAAGTCCGTTCGTCGAGCGAAGTCTATGGGCACACGGCTACACCGTTATTCTCTGCGCCCGTGCCGATTGCGGGCATCGCGGGCGATCAGCAGGCCGCGCTGTTCGGGCAGATGTGTCTGTCGCCGGGCATGGTGAAGAACACCTACGGCACGGGCTGCTTCATGGTGATGAACACCGGCGACAAGCCGCAGGCGTCGAGCCATAACCTGCTGACGACGGTCGCCTGGAAGATCGGCAATCGGGTGGACTATGCGTTGGAGGGCAGCATCTTCATCGGTGGCGCGGTGGTCCAGTGGCTGCGCGACGGGCTGGGCATCATCCGTCATTCGCGCGATGTCGAAGCGCTCGCCACCAGCGTGCCCGATGCCGACGGCGTGGTGCTCGTGCCCGCGTTCGCCGGTCTCGGCGCGCCACACTGGCAGCCGCGCGCACGCGGCACGCTATTCGGCGCGACGCGAGGCACGACCGCTGCACACGTGGCGCGTGCCGCGCTGGACAGCATCGCGTTCCAGACGCTCGACGTGCTGCGCGCCATGGAAGCTGACGCTGGTCTGCATGTTTCGGAATTGCGCGTGGACGGCGGTGCTGCGGCCAACGATCTGCTGATGCAATGGCAGGCCGATCTGCTCGGCGCAGACGTCGTTCGTCCCAAGGTGATCGAGACGACGGCCGCAGGCGCGGCATACCTTGCGGGACTCGCGGTAGGGTATTGGCCGGACATCGACACGTTGCAGCGTCAATGGCAATTGCAGCGGCGCTTTTCGCGCAAGTTGTCCGAAGACGACGTCAATCGCGCGGTCGCTGGCTGGCAGCGCGCGGTGCGTGCGGCGAAGGTCTGGGCGGAAGAAAGCTGATCGGAAATCGCTGATCGGAAAAACAGGCGCACCGCACTCGCGGGCGCCTGTCGCAAAAGAAGTCACCTGACGAGGGAAGACTTCAGACGCAAATCGCATTAACGCAATGCCCGCCCGGGCGCGACATGACGGCGGTCTCCGGCGGCATCATGCCGACGGTGCCGCCAACTCGCACATCGTTCGCGGGGGTGACGTCGGGCCGACTTGGCAGGACTCGCAGGCGCGAGCGACCTGACGCAGGGACTTAGGGCGCAAGGCCCGGTGCGGCGCATTTGCATGATCCTCTCCCCGAATATTCCCAACGCACGATCCGTCTCTTCACACGACGGTCACTGGTGCAATCCGTCCGCACCCGGGGCGCTCCCGGCGAGGGGATAGGCATCGGGCGTGCCGGGGCCATGTGGCGTGCATGGCTTGATTCCCGAGGCGGTCGGCCAGGCGAAGAGACTTCCCCGAGGGCGGACGGCTTGCATCTTCCTTAATGCGAGAACCGTGCCAAAGCACGCAACCCATTGAATCGACAGGGGAGTTCGGCAAATGAAACGGGAGATTTGTCGCTATGCAGCGAAAAACGTTTCAGGAATGAACGAGGACGAACGAGGGGCGGGGAAGGAAAATTCGTGACGCGTCTGACGGCAATTTAGGCAATGCACTTGACAGCCAATGCCGACGGGCGATTGCGCCGTCGGCATGGCACTTATGCATAGGGTTATCAACAGTTGCTGTGGATATCCTTGCCGTCAGAGGTAAGGTTCGTTGCGAACTCAGGCGGCGGGCTTCCGGCCGACGGTGAACGCGATTTCACCGACCCCGGCAACACCGGCGCTCACCTTGTCGCCCGGCTCCAGCGGGCCGACGCCGGCGGGCGTGCCGGTGAAGATCAGGTCGCCTGCGGCAAGTTTCACGCTGCGCGAGATCTCGGCGATCAAGTCGGGCACCGACCAGATCAGTTCGTTGAGATCACCGGTTTGACGGTTTTCACCGTTCACGTCGAGCCACACACGGCCTTCGTTCGGATGACCGACTTCGTCCACGGCGTGCAGCGGGCCGCACGGTGCCGACGCGTCGAACGCCTTGCCCCAGTCCCACGGACGGCGCGTGTCTTTCGCCTGCTGTTGCAGATCGCGACGCGTGAGATCCACACCGACGCCATAACCCCACACCAGAGACAGCGCATCGCCCACATCCACGTTCTCGCCGTCGGCACCGATGGCGACTACCAGTTCGATCTCGTGATGCAGCTCACTGGTGAGCGGCGGGTAGGGCAGCGTGCCCTCGGCGGCGACCACGGCGTCAGCGGGCTTCATGAAGAAGAACGGCGGCTCGCGGTCCGGATTGCTGCCCATTTCGCGGGCATGCGCGGCGTAGTTACGGCCAACGCAGAACACGCGGCGCACGGGGAAACGGGCATCGCTGCCAGCGACGGCGACCGACGCTTGGGGCGGGGCCGAAATAACGAATTGGCTCATGAGAGGACTCTCGACTGATATGAGACGAATACCGACAACAAACACAAAACAACAAACGTCGTCCGACTATCAAGTGCCGGACGACGTGGGAAATTCCGATGCTACGCGCCGTGCGCCGATTACTTGGCGAACACCTGCGACATGTCCGCGAACGCCTTGAACTCCAACGCGTTGCCCGACGGGTCGTAGAAGAACAACGTCGCCTGTTCGCCGACTTGCCCCGCGAAGCGGATATGCGGCTCGATCACGAAGCGGGTGCCAGCGGCGCGCAGGCGCTCGGCCAGTGCGTGCCACGCAGGCATGTCAAGGATAACGCCGAAATGCGGAACGGGAACCTCGTCGCCGTCGACCGGGTTCGTGATGCGCTTACCTGCCTCATCGGGCGAGAGGTGCGCGACCAGTTGATGCCCGAAGAAATCGAAGTCGATCCAGTGATCCGAGCTACGGCCTTCGGCACAGCCCATCACGTTGCCGTAGAACTGGCGGGCAGCGTCGAGATTGTGGACGGGGAAGGCGAGGTGGAACAGCGGCGTTGCCATGAGAGTCTCCGGTGCAATGTGGGGTTGAATTCGGGGAGCGGTTTTTCCGTACGACGCCCCGCGTTATGACGCGTCACCTGCGTGCGCCGATTTCCGGTAAATTCTATCTATCGATAAAAATAATTAAAAACGAATAATTCGACCACTCAGTAGCAAAATTTTCGATTAATGATCCGTTACCTCAAAACCTTTGTCACGGCAGCCGAAACCGCGTCGTTCTCCGCAGCGGGCGCGCGTCTCGGACTGACACAGTCCGCGGTGAGCGCGCAGATCCAACGCCTGGAAGACGACCTCGGGGTGCAGCTCTTCGAGCGCACCGGACGCGCCGTGTCGCTCTCCGACGATGGCCGCCGACTGCTGTCGCAGGCGCAGGGCGTGATCGCGGGCTACCAGTCCATGCGCGGCGAGGCGGGCGCGTTCGGCGGTCAGGCGGCGCTCGCGCCGATCAACGTCGGCGCGATTCTGACTGTGCAGTTGGGGCTACTGCCGGGCGCAGTGCAACGCTGGACGGCGCTGGGGGCGATGCCTCATCTGAACATCGTGCCGGGGATGTCGGTGCAACTGCTGGCTCAACTCGACGCCCGGGAACTGGATCTGGCCGTCATGATTCGTCCGCGCATCGGCGTGCCCGTCGACATGAAGTGGCTCACGTTGATGCACGAGCCGTATGTGGCCATCGCGCCGAAAGGCACGCGCGGGACGGTCGCCGACTGGAGTACGACGCTGCCGTTCGTGCGCTACAACCGGCGCTCGTACGGCGGCGATCTCGTCGAGCGATACCTGCGACGGCATCGGCTCTGGGTGCGCGAGGGCGTGGAGCTGGACGAGCCGGAAGTCATCCTGCGCATGGTGCGCGCAGGGCTGGGCTGGTCCATCGTGCCTGCGACGCTCATCGGATTGCCTGTCGACGCCGACATGACCCGCACGTCGCCGAAGCAGGGTAAGTCTGGGGGCGTGGGCGTTCAGGTATTGCCGCTGTCGGGCGCGCCGCTCACGCGTGAGCTTGGGGTGCTGGCGCGTCAGTCGGCGCTCAAGCGTGCGCCGGTCAATGCGTTGATGAAATGCCTCAGCGAGGAGGCGGCGTCGCGGGGGTAACCGGCCCATGAGGCGTGTCGCCCGCACCGGCGTCGCCATCGCCATCGCCATCGCCATTGGCAGACGGCACGGTGGCCGCCCCTCCCAGCGCTTGCCAAAGCGCCGCAGTATCGGCCAGCCGTGCGCCTTGCGTCTCCAGCCGTGCACGGGTGGCGTCAAGCGCCTGACGTTGCGCGTCGAGCAGGGCGAGATGACTGATGCCGCCTGCACGATAGCGAGCCTCGGCGATGCGGTAGGCATGCTCGGTGCGTTGCGCGGCGTCGGCCTGTGCGACCAGCTTGTCGGCATCGGCGTCGAGCGCACGCATCGCATCGGCGACTTGCGCGAGACCGAGCAGCACCGTGTCCTGATACGACGCGAGCGCTGCGTCATACGCGGCCACCGCCGAGCGACGTTGTGCGCGCAACTCGCCGCCACGCAAGAGCGGTTGCAGCAAGTTCATCCCGATATTCCAGATGTTGATGCCGTTGCCCAGATCGGCGGTGCGCATGCGTTGCGTGCCGAAACTGCCGGACAAGGTGAATTGCGGATACAGGTTCGCCGTTGCGACGCCCACGTCTGCGCTGGCCTTGTGCAATAGCGCTTGTGCTGCGCGGATGTCGGGGCGTCGGCTGGCCAGCGTGGAGGGCAGCGATACCGGCACCGTTTGCGGTAGTTGTAATGTCGTCAGGTCGATCGTCGGTGACGTGAACGCCCCCGGCGGCTGACCGACCCAGCGTGCCAACTGATGGTCGTACTGTGCGATTTGCTGACGAAGCGGCGGCAATTGCGCCGACGTTTGTGCGACCAGCGCGGCCTGATTCTGGACGTCGAGCGTCGCGACGCCGCCAGCTCGTTCCCGCGCGCGCGTGATGTCGAGCTGCTGACGCTGTGCACTCAGCATGCCGTCCAGCGCGGCAAGTTGGGCGCGGGCACTGGCCTGTCGCAACGCGGCCGTTACCACGTTGCCCGCGAGCGAGAGGCGTGCGGCGTCGCGTTCGAAGCGTTGATAGTCGATCTGTGCGGCAAGCCCTTCGAGCGCACGACGGTTGCCGCCGAAGACATCGAGCGTGTACGACACATCGACGCTCGCGTTGTACAGCGTAAACGGGCCGGGACTCGGCACACTGGTGATACCGAACGACGCGAGATCGACCTGCTCGCGCGTGCCGGAGAGCTTCAGGTCGGCGGACGGCAGCAGGCGCGCCCCCGCCTGCGCGCGATAGTCCTCCTGCGCCTGACGCAGTTTCGCCTCGGCTTGCCGAAGCGTCGGACTGTCGGCCAGCGCCTGCGCGACCAACGCGTTCAGCGCGGGCGAACCGAAGCGCGTCCACCATTCGGCGGGCACCTCGTCGCCGGTGATCAGCGTCTGGGGGCCGCTCTGATGGGCGACGTCGCCTGAAGTCCCCGCCGTTGTGACCGGTTGCGTCCCGCTGGTGTACTGCGCGACGGTCGGGCTATCGGGCGTGTGGAAGTCGGGGCCGACGGCGCAGGCCGACAGCGCGCCGGTCAGCCCGATCAACAGACCGAGCTTGAGCGGTGCGAAGCGAGAGGGCGGTGGGCGCATGGCGAGCATGGAGCTAGTCGAGCGTGCGTTTATAGAACCTGACGGCCACCGTCATCAGCACGGCGCAGAAGACGAGTAGCGGCCACAGGTCGTGCCAGGCGTCGGCCCAGCCATTGCCCTTGAGCAGAATGCCGCGAATGAGCCGGTTGAAATACGTGAGCGGCAGCACGTTGCCGATCGCCTGTGCCCATGCGGGCATGCCGCGAAACGGAAACATGAAGCCGGAGAGCAGCATGTTCGGCAGAAAGTAGAAGACCGTGAGTTGCATCGCCTGCAACTGATTCTGCGCGAACGACGACAGCGCGATGCCGACCGTCAGATTGGCGGCAATGAAGACGAGTGCCGACAGATAGATCGCGATCACGCTGCCTTCGAAGGGCACGTGAAACACGAAGCGCGCTGCGATCAGGATGATGCTCGCCTGAATCAGGCCGATGGCGATGTACGGCACGATCTTGCCCGTCATGACCTCGATGGGCAGCACCGGTGTGGCGAGCAGATTCTCCATCGTGCCGCGCTCGCGTTCGCGCACGATGGCCAGACCGGTCATCATCGCGAGCGTCATCGTTAGGATCACGCCCATCAGCCCGGGAATGATGTTGTACTGCGTGATGCCCTCGGCGTTGTACAGCCGATGCACCTGAACGTCGAAGGGCGCATTACCGGATGAAGCGGATGATGAGCCAGACCCACCCAGCGACGCCAGCGGCCCCGTCAGATCCTTCTGCGCGACGGACTGGGCGATGGCGGGCAGCGCGCCAAGCGCCGAGGCCATGGCCATCGGGTCGGTGGCATCGGCTTCGACGAGTAGCGCCGGGCGCTCGCCGCGCAGCAGGCGGCGTGTGAAGTCGGTCGGGATGTTGAGCACGAACTGCACGCGGCCTTGCGCGAGGGCGGCGCGTCCGGCCTCTTCGCTCGTGAGCGTCTCGGTAAAGCGGAAGTAGCCCGAGTGCTGCATGGCGGCGGTGAAGCTGCGTGTGAACTCGCTGTCGTCGTGCATCAGCACCGCCGTGGGCATGTGCTTCGGGTCGGTGTTGATGGCGAAGCCGAAGAGTGTCAGTTGCACGAGCGGCACGGCGACGATCATGGCGAACGTCACCCGGTCGCGGCGCAACTGGAGAAACTCCTTGCACACGATGCTCCACCAGCGCGCGACGGAGAAGCCCAGCGGTGCGCTCATGAGCCGTCTCCGAAGTTGTCTTTCGCGTGACTCATCAGATAGATGAAGACATCTTCGAGACTCGTCTCGATGGGCGTCGCACGCAGCCCGCGCTCGGTTTCGAGGCGGCGCAGGAGCTTCTCCAGTGCGTCGGCGTCGGTGCCGCTCACATGCAAGGCGCTGCCGAACGCGACCGTCTGCGCGACGGCCGGTTGTTCGCGCAACTCCCGCGCGAGATCGACAAGGTCGTCGCCATGCACGGTCCACGTCGACAGATGCTGGCTTTCGATGACCTCGGCCGCCGAGCCTTGCGCGAGCAGTTCGCCGTACGAGATGTAGGCCAGCTTGTGGCAGCGTTCCGCCTCGTCCATGTAGTGCGTGCTGACGAGCACCGAAATACCCTGGGCCGCCAGTTCGTGCAGTTCCTCCCAGAAGTCGCGCCGTGCCGTCGGGTCGACACCTGCGGTCGGCTCGTCGAGCAGTAGCACTTGCGGCTCGTGCAGCATGCACGCCGCGAGCGCGAGCCGTTGCTTCCATCCCCCTGAAAGCGAGCCGGTCAGTTGCTTCGCCCGCGCTTTGAGGCCAAGGCGCTCGATAGCGTGTTCGACGGCCTCGCGCCGGTTGGGCATGCCGTAGACACGGGCGACGAAATCGAGGTTCTCGCGGATCGTCAGGTCTTCCCAGTACGAGAAGCGCTGCGTCATGTAGCCGACGTGCCTTTTGATCTGTGCGGACTCACGCACGATGTCGAAGCCGAGGCATGTGCCGCTACCCGAGTCGGGCGTGAGCAGGCCGCACATCATGCGAATGCAGGTCGTCTTGCCGCTGCCGTTCGGCCCGAGAAAGCCGAAGATCTCGCCGCGCCGCACCTGCATCGACAGGTCCTTGACGACATGTTTGTCGCCGAAGTGCTTATTCAGGCCGCGCACGTCAATGGCGAGTGTGTCGTCGTCCTGCGGGACGTTTTGCCGTCCCCTCTCGGGCGACGATGCGTTTCGTTGCGCGGCGGCGCGATCTGAGCGATTCGCGTTGTGAGGGGCGGTCATCGGCGCGTCACCTGCACGGGCTGGCCGGGGTTCAGCTTGATGGCGTCTGTGGCTGCCGGATGCGCCTCGATCATGTACACGAGCTTATCGCGCGTGTCGTTGCTGTAGATGACGGGCGGCGTGTATTCCGCCTGATTGGCGACGTAGGTTACGCGCGCATCCACGCCCGCACCGCAGCCGTCGCAGGCGATGTGTACGGTCTGCCCGGCGCGCAGTTCGCCGAGCGCGGCCTCGGGCACGAAGAACCGCACCTTGATGTTCGCGGGCGGCAGCAGACGCACGACGGGACTGCCCGCCGCCACCCATTCGCCGACGCGGTACATCGTGTCGAAGACGCGACCGGCGGCGCTCGCGACGGCGTGCTTCTGCGAGAGTTGCCAGTCGGCCTGCGCGAGCGACGCGCGTGCTACGTCGACCTGCGCCGCTTGCGACTGGCGCTGAGCCTCGCGGCCGGGCAGACGGGCGACGGCCAGACTGGCCTGCAATTCCTGCACCCGTGCTTCGGTGGTGCGGGCGTCGGCCCGGCTGGCTTCGAGTTGTTCGCGGGAGATGCCGCCAGCGGCGTATTGCGCCTGATCGCGGTCGAACTGGCTGCGCGCTTTGTCGCGGGCGGCGATGGCCTGCGTGAGCTGGGCCTTTGAGACGTCGATTTCGTCGGGACGTTTGCCTATGCCGAGATCGCGAAGTTGGGCTTCGGCGCTCGCAAGTGTCTCGCGTGCGTGGGCCTGAGCAGCCCTTTCAAAGGTGGATTCGAGATCGAAGAGGACATCGCCCGCTTTCACCTCCTGGCCGCGCGCGACGGCAAGCGACAGCAAGGTGCCCGCCTGCGAGGAGGCGACGTAGACGAACTCACCTTCGACATAGCCTTGCCACGGCTCGGGGCCACGGTTGCCGCAACCGGCCAGCAGCGCGAGCGCAGCGATGGCGGTCGAAGAAGCAAGGGTCATCGCTTTGTTGCACATGCGTGGGAGTGCCGACATGGCGCGCCTCGTGCGTTGCGGTTGTCCGTCGCCACCTTAGCGCAAAAGCGAACCCGGCGGCAATCGGGGCGGGCCGTGTCCGGTGTGCTCAGGACTGGCCTTACGACCGGACTCGCAAACCGGGAAGCCGCATGCGTGCGATGTGACTCTCTGTTATTGTGCGCACATGTCCGGCAGCGCGGGGATGCGCAAGATGCAGCGGCGCAGCGCTGCGGATCCAATGTATGGGAGCTTGATTGATATGTCTCACGACACGTTCGACGAAAACGACTGGAAGCGATTCCTGAAACACATCGGCGAAGATCCGGAACGTTCCGGTTTGCATGAAACACCGGCGCGGGTACAAAAAGCGTGGCGTCAATGGACGGCAGGTTACGGCCAGGATCCGGCCGAAGTGCTCAAGGTCTTCGAAGACGGAGCCGAGCAATACAACGAACTGATCGTGGTGCGCGGCATTCCGGTGTACAGCCACTGCGAGCACCATCTCGCGCCGTTCTTCGGTAAGGCGACCATCGGCTATCTGCCCAACGGCAAGATCGTCGGCCTGTCGAAGCTCACGCGTCTGGTCGATTGCTTTGCGCGTCGCCTGCAAGTGCAGGAGCGTCTGACGACGCAAGTCGCAGAAGCGCTGATGACGCACCTTCAACCGAAGGCCGTCGGTGTCGTGGTGTCGTGCCGTCACATGTGCATGGAGAGCCGTGGCATTCGCACGGCAGGCGAAGAGACGGTGACGTCGGCGATGCTCGGCGAGTTGCAGCCCAACCTGGCGCTGCGCACGGAATTCCTCGCGCTCGCCCGTGAGCGGTAATCGCGTGTAAGGCTGCGTCGGGCGAACGTTGTTCGCACCGTGAAACGAAAAACGCCAGTGGACTATCCGCTGGCGTTTTTTATCGTTGCATCGAAGCGCGCGCCGGTCAGCGGCCGTATCGCGCCACGATGGTTGACCCGTTCAGCGTGTGACCGGCAAGCGCCACAGTGAGTCCGGCGGCGTCGAGGCCCGGCGGCAGGCTGCCCGGCGCAATGTCGGTCGCCGTCACCGTGATGATGTAGTGATGCGGCGTATCGCCCACCGGCGGGCACGCACCGCGATAGGCTTCGGCACCGGAAATGTTCTTCCCGACCGTGATGTTGTCGCCCGACTTGTTGCCCGCACCGGCCGCCAGTGACGTCACCGAAGCCGGAATGTTGTAAGCGATCCAGTGGACCACGCCGCCGCCCTTGGCACCGTCAGGGTCCGTCATCCGGATCACGACGCTGTGAGTGGCTTGCGGCAGATTCTTCCATTCCAGCGGCGGGCTTGTGTTCTTGCCGCCGCATTCGTTTGCGCCCGCGTGCTCCGCAGGCAGCAAACCGCCATCTTTGAATGCGCTGGACGAAACGCTCATGCCTTCGGCATGCGCCGTCCCGGCAAATCCTGCAAATCCGACGACGCCGCCGAGGAGGGCCGCAGCGACGGCCGTGGTGCCTGCCATGCGTTTGACGCCCTTCGTGCGGGTTGCGTCCTGAGATGAAAGCCGATTCATAAGCTGTCTCCTATTTGGCCGTGGCGATGATCAGTTTGAACGGGAGTGCGAGGAGGGCGGTGCCTGCCACACCCGCACACCATAACGCAATAAACCATCCCCAGCCGATCAGCCGTTGTTGCCACGACGTGCGGACGTTCGGCAGCATCGTCTGCGTTGCCGCCGTGGCTTCGCGCTGACGGCGCACACCGGGCCTGACCAGATCAGTGATAGTGCGCATCGTGAGCCACCTTGCCGCGAAAGACCCAGTACGCCAGCATCGTGTAACCGAGGATCACAGGAATGATGAAGGCCGCGCCCCACATCGTGAACGACAGACTGGAGCGGGGGGCTGCGGCGTCCCACAGCGTGATGCCCGGAAGAATCGCGTACGGGTAGGCGCTGATGAGCAGGCCGCTGTAGCCGAGAAACACCAGACCGATGGCGAGCCAGAACGGCGTGGCGTCGTGCGCGCGCTGCAACACACGGCGCATTGCGAACGTCACCCCGGCCACCACGAACGGCACCGGCAGGCAGCGCCAGAACCATTCGCCGTCGAACCAGCGCTCGGCCACGAGCGGCAGGCGCAGCGGCGTCCAGAGGGAGACGATCGCCATCGTGGCGACGAGCGCAAGCGTCAGCGGCCACGCGACCACGCGCAAACGACGTTGCAGATCTCCCTCGGTCTTGCCGATCAGCCAGCACGCGCCGAGCAGCGCATACGTCACGAGCAGGCCCAGACCGGTGAAGAGATTGAAGGCCGTCACCCAGGCGAAGGCGTCGCCCGCGAACTGGCCGTTCTCGACAGGAATCCCCGACAGGTAAGCGCCGAGTGCTACGCCCTGAAAGAACGTTGCACCTGCCGAACCGCCAATGAACGCCAGATCCCACCATTGGCGCGTGCGACGCGACTTGCCGCGAATCTCGAACGCGACCCCACGGAAGATCAGGCACACGAGCATGAGCACGAGCGGCAGATAGAGCGCGGAGAGCAGCACCGAATAGACCATCGGAAACGCAGCGAGCAGCCCGGCACCGCCGAGTACGAGCCACGTTTCGTTGCCGTCCCACACCGGGGCGACGGAGTTCATCATCGTGTCGCGCTCACGGGCATCGGGGAAGAACGGAAAGAGAATGCCGATGCCGAGGTCGAAGCCGTCGAGCACGACGTAAAGAAACAGGCCGAGCGCGATGATAGCGGCCCAGGCTAAGGTCAGATCCATGAGAGTTCTCGCTTGGGTTGGGGGGCGTCGTCGTTCGATTGGCCCGGCAGTACCGGGCCGCCGCGCAGAATCTTGAGCAGGTAGTAGACGCCGGTGCCGAACACGAGGAAGTAGGCGAGCACCAGCACTAACAGCGAGACCTGCACCTGCTGCGCGCTCACCGGCGACATGGCGTGCGCCGTGCGCATCACGCCGTAGACCACCCACGGCTGGCGTCCGGCTTCGGTTGTCACCCACCCGGCGAGCAGGGCGATGAAGCCGGTCGGCGAAAGCAGCAACATCACACGGGCGAAGTTGCGCGAAGCGAACAACGTGCCGCGACGGCGCAGCCACAGCGCTGCGAGCGCTGCACCGATCATCGCCAGACCGAGACCGACCATGATGCGGAAGCTCCAGAACACCAGCGGCACGTTGGGACGCTCGTCTTTCGGAAACTCCTTCAGACCGCGCACTTCGCCGTCCCAGCTATGCGTGAGGATCAGGCTGCCCAGATGCGGGACTTCGAGCGCATAACGTGTGGTCTCCGAATCCATGTCGGGCCAGCCGAACAGGTTGAGCGGCGTGCCGCCCGTCTTCGTCTCCCACAGACCTTCCATGGCGGCGAGCTTGGCGGGCTGATGCTCACGCGTGTTCAGGCCGTGGAGATCGCCCACGAACGCTTGCAGGGGCGCGAAGATCAATAGCAGCCACATCGCCATCGAGAACATGGTCTTGACGGCAGGGTCGCGGCGTCCGCGCAGTAAGTGCCATGCGCCGGTGCCCGCCACGACAAGCGCGGCGACCACGAACGCGGCAATGCTCATGTGCGCGAGACGGTAGGGGAAGGACGGATTGAAGATCACGTCCCACCACGACAACACGACCACACGACCATCGACGATCTCGTAGCCCTGAGGCGTTTGCATCCAACTGTTCGACGCGAGAATCCAGAACGTCGAGATCAGCGTGCCGATGGCGACGCACAGCGTGGCGGCGAAGTGCGCGCGCGGACTAACGCGGTTCCAGCCGAACAGCATGATGCCGAGGAAGCCCGCCTCAAGGAAGAACGCGGTCATGACCTCATAGGTCAGCAACGGCCCGGTGACCGCCCCGGCGAAACTGGAGAAGCCCGACCAGTTCGTGCCGAACTGATAAGCCATCACCACACCGGAGACGACGCCCATGCCGAAGCACACGGCAAACGCCTTCGACCAGAAGCGGCACAGATCCAGATAGTGTTGCTGACGGGTCTTGAGCCAGAGCCCTTCAAGGACGGCGATGAAGCTCGCCAGACCGATGGAGACGGCGGGGAAAACGATGTGAAACGAGACCGTGAACGCGAATTGCAGGCGTGCGAGGTCGATGGCATCCGGAACGGCAGTCATGTTGCGCTCTATGTATGCAATTAAACCCTGTCTTGTATGGTGACATTGGCGAAATATCACCGCTTGTTTGCATGCATATTAGGCGTTGCTGCGGCGCAGCATGCGTGACAAGTCGTCACATGTGGCGCATTGACGCGGGATGTGATCCGTCGACGCTACGATCTATTTGTATGTTTTTAAACGTGTTTATGTCCGCAGGCGGTGCGGCGTCATGCCACAGGGTGACGCACCTGCCGCGAACGGCAGGTGCGTGCGAGGCACGTGCAGACGTTCAGCTGAGCAGCCCGGCGCCGATGTTGATCGACAGGCCGAGGACCGCCAGATTGAAGAAGAACGAGAGGATGGCTTGCGCGAGGGTGGCGCGTCGCATACGTCGCGACTTCAGGGCGATATCGGCAGTCTGCGACGCGACCGCGATGGTGAACGAGAAATACAGGAAGTCCCAGTAATCCGGATCGCAGTCCTTGTCGGGCCAGGCGAGGGCGTAGGGCGTTTCGGTGTCGGTGAAGTACAGACGGGCGTAGTGGAGCGTGTAGATCGTCGGCACGAGAAACCAGCCGCCGATGAGCGTGACGGCGGCGAACAGTACATGCTCCGACGCGTGATGCGAGCCGCCCGCCTTGGCGCTGGCCAGCACATGAATGATGGCGGCCACGCTCGCGATGGCCGACAGGCTGACTACCGAGAGCACGAGGGCAGCGCTCTGGTCTTCCTGCTCGGCAAAGCGTTCGATGCTGCGCTTCGGGGCGGTGACCATCATGAACCAGATCATCGCGAGATACGACCACGCGCCCGCGTTCCAGCCGATCAGGATTCGGGTGACGGTGCTGAACTCGCCGCTCACGACCACTTGCACGAACAGCCCGGCGAGCAAGCCGATGGCGATGGCGACGAGCAGTCGCGGGTGAAAGAGAACGAGATGCGGGAAGAGCTTCGTGTTCATGGGCGATGTCCGTGGCGCAGCCGAGCGGCAATTCAAGCGAGTGCGACGATTATCGCCCACGCCGCATTGCCACGGTACGGGGCTGTGCCGAGGCTACCTGCTCAGCGCGACATCACCACCAGCACAAAGATCGCGTTGTTGAGCATGTGCATGGCGATCGGCACGGCCAGACCGTTGGTCTTTTTGGCGAGCCAGCCGGTTGTCAGGCCGAACATCACGAGGAACGGGAAGTGTTTGGGGTCGAAGTGAACGGAGGCGAAGATCACCGCTTGCCAGAGGTTGGCGGCGATGAAACTCATGTGCCGGGTCAGGCCGCCGAGCAGACATCCGCGAAACACGAACTCCTCGACGAGCGGCACGACGACGGCGACCAGCAGGAGCGCCAGACCGGTGCCGCCCAATTGCATCGCGCCTTTCACGACGTACTCGTTCCACGCCTGCGATTCGGCGCTGCGCACCGACGTGTGATGCGCCAGATACCACGCGGCGAGCGTCGACGTCAGGAGCAGTACGGCGGGCCAGATGAACCAGCGCGCTTTCCACTCGCCGTAGCCGGTCCACTGACGTCGGCCCAGCCGCCACATCGTGCGCGACAGCAGCAGGACCACAATGCCGAGCGTCACGAAGTGCGCCAGCGCGAGCTTGGGCAGCAGCGTGTCCATGACGGGGGCCGTGCCCGCGTGCATCTGCGTCGACTGGCTCACGACGAACGCGGGGATGACCCACGTGGCGAAACACAGCGCGGCCAGTCCATACCACGCGTGCCGCAGGCCGATGCGTTCGAAGAGCGGCGGCGTCGGACGCCCCTTGCGGGCGCGCACCGCACCCACGTAATGCACCGGGAACATCAGCAGACCGGGAAACAGCACGATGCACAGACCGGCAGTCAGCAGCGTGATCATCAACCCGGCGAAGGCGAAACGCATCCCGGCGGCCGGGTCGATGCTCATCAGCACGGCATACGACTGTGCCAGTGGCCAGCGGTTGCCCTTGTCGTGTTCGAGTGACGACTGGATCGCGGAGGCGGCGGCCTTCCCGTCGCGCGCGGCGAGCGCGACGGAGAGTCGCAACGCGCGGTTCTGCGCCGACTCCGGTGCGTCAACCTTTATCTCGGAGAGCGCCCGTTGTGCGCTGGCGGCGTCACCGGCCTGAAGGAGGGCGCGAGCGCTGGTGTAAGGATCGATCTTCAGCCCGGCCTTTTGCATGCGCAACAGCACATCGCGCGCCGTAGGGCCCGGCAGTACATCGAGCGCGGTGTTGATGCGTCCGGTCGCTTGCCAGGCGATCTTCGGCACAGGGGCGTCCATCAGCAGACGCCGTGCCTCCGTCTTCTCGCCGGTCGTGGCGAGATGGCGCACGGCGGTGAGCAGCACGGGGGTGTCGGGCGACAGTTCTGCGGCCTCCACGGCCTGAACACCCGCGTTGCGTTTGTCCTGCGTGGCCTGATACGCATTGGAGAGCGCAGCGTGCAGACGCGCGCGATATTCCGCTGGCCAGCGCTGGGATTTGGGCAGCAGCGCTTCGCCCTGTGCCACAGCGTCTTTGCCGTAGATGTTCTCCATCAGCGACACCGACACTTCCGGGTTGTCGGCGAATTTTTCTTTCAGATTTTGCAGACAGGCCGTCAGGTCCGACTGCGCTTTCTCGGCCCATTGCAGATCTTCGGCCCACGCGTAGTTACGCATGAACTGGCAGCGTGCGAGCGCGAGTGCTGCGTCGCCCGGCTGCGCACGGACGGCAGCATCGAACGTGGCGACGATCTCCCGGTACTTGGCGTAAGAGGCGTCGTCGACGCGCTGCATCATCCCTTGCTGATTGAGCAGCGGGTTGCTTGCCGGGGGGGTAGGAGAGGCGGCCGAAGGCGCAGCGAAGACGGGGGAGAGCGGCAGGAGGCCGAGTACCACCAGCGTCAGACAGAGGAAGAAGCGAGACACGCGAGATTTTCCGGAATGTTGTTGTTCTTGCCGACCGCCGCAGCGCAAGCAGCCCGCCTCATTGGCTTAACGACCGGATAGTGCCTGAACTGTAGTGCACCGGCTATTCGGAAACGACCGCGCGCTTGGAGGAAGTCCTCGGCATTGACCCTGCCGGGTCGCTTGTCGGTACTTCGGGCGCGGCGCATGATAGGCGTCGCCTGACGGGGCATTCGCAGGCAAGGGAGATGGACCGATAAGTGGGTTGATAACAACGAGGTCGATCAGGATGAGCGTGTTGCGGGAAACGCTGGCGGACTGGTGGCGACGCCGTGCGGACAATGGCGTGAGTGACTATCTCTTTTACGCGGCAGTCATTGGTATCGCGTTGATCGTCGGGCTGTTTGTCCTGTCCGGGGACGAGATGAGCACGCAGGGGTCTCTCATCGCACTTGCGAAGTTCGGCATTGTGGGCGCAGCCGCCGCATTGCTACTGAGGTGGGTGGTGCCACCCGCGCTGATGGAGGTCATCAAGGTCGCGGCGATCGTCGCGGTTTGCCTTGCCGTTCCCGTTGGGCTATTGGGGCTGCTGCCGAAGCCGAAGATTCTCCCACCGCCGCCTGCACCAGCGCTGGTGCATCTGGACGGCGACAGTGCAGAACTGCTTGGATACCGGCTCGGCGATCCGCTCACGGTGCCTGAGTGCAAGTTCGTTCAGGACACATTGCAACTCAGCTATCTCGGTCCGGACGGCGCGCCTTGTTTCCGTCACCGCACTAACGATCTGATCGGCAAGCCGATGGGGCTTAATGAGATGGTGGTTGTCGACCGGCTGGACCTCGAGCGCTTCCAGGCTTTCAGCACAGCGATGCCGGTGTGCATCTCGCTTCACGACGGGCGCATCGACGCCTTGTCTGTGCATGTACTGACACCATCGCTCATTAAGGACAAGCGTGATATGGTCAAGCGCTCCCTGACGGCGACGTTCGCCCGGCCATCGGCGAACAGGCGATGGATTCTTCGGGCGTGGGACGATCCGTCCTATGACTCGTATTACGAGCGCGATGTGTGGACGTCGGCGAGGGGCGTTAGCCGACTCTATGCGCTAGTGGTGCCTTCCGTCCCGATTTCTCGGGGGCCCGGCTTTATCCGCGCCGTACTCTTGCTGGAGTCTTCCGACGGAACTCACCCCTTCTTCGGGAAGGTGACGGACTTTCGATTCGACTGTCCGGTCGTCGGTCCTGATTACCAGTAAGCCGCGAGCCGGTCCCACGCACGCTAATGGTGCGCCGCCGCATCGCGATGCGGCATTGTGCCCGTTGCGATGTCATCCGCCGTGCTCGGGCTTTTCCATCTCATCGCTCGTTGTACCGCCATCGGCATCCCTCTCGATATCCCCGAAAACCCCGTCGCACGGACCTTCGCGTCGAATTCATCCGTACATGACACCCACTTGGCACGCCAATTGCTAATGATTGCGTAAGGCCAATGGCGGCTGAGTGGAAGACAAGCGAATTTTCTGCACCGCATGCAGGGCCCCGCGAACGCGGGGTTTTCGGGGCAACGGCGTCCCGAAGCCACGCGTCCGTTCATTGGCGCACGGCTTCGGGACGCCTTTTTTTTCGGCACACGAACACGAGGGTATCCATGAGCACGCTCACGCAATCGTTGAAAAGTGGCAACTGGCGCGCGCTGGTTGCGTGTTTTCTCTACTTCGACACCGGTTTCACCGTCTGGGTGATGCTCGGCCCGCTGGCCCCGTTCATCGGCAAGGACATTGCGATGACGCCCGCGCAGACCGGCTTCCTCGTCGCGGTGCCGGTGCTGGGAGCGGCCATTCTGCGCGTCACGCTGGGCAACCTCTATCAAGCCTGCGACGGTCGCAAGATCGCATTGATGGGGCTGACGCTCTCGGCCATTCCGTCGGTCGTGCTGTTGCTGATGCCCGGCACACCGTCGTACACGCTGCTGCTCGTGCTCGGCGTGTTCCTCGGTGTCGGCGGTGCAAGTTTCGCTGTGGCGCTGCCGATGGCAGGCAGCAACTATCCGCCGAAGGTTCAAGGCCTCGTGCTCGGTCTTGCGGCGGCGGGCAACATCGGTGCCGTGCTCGACGGTTTCATGTTCCCCGGACTAGCAGAGCATTACGGCTGGGCGCACGCGGCCGGTGCAGCGCTCCCGCTGCTGGCGCTCGCGGCGTTGGCGCTGGTGTTCTGGGCGAAGGATCAGGGCGTGAAGTCGGGCAGTGCGCCGCGCGCGTTCTCAAGCTTCTTCATTACGGTGTTCGGTCTGGTGGCGCTCGTGCTGTGCGTGCATGCGGGTGCTTTCGGTGAAGGCAAGGCCGGAGTGCTGTTGCTGCCTGTGCTTGGTGCGTTGCTCGCCATCGCTGTGCTGCCGCGTCATTATCGCGGTGTGCTGGGTGAGCGCGACACGTGGGTCATCATGCTCGTCTACAGCATCACCTTCGGTGGCTTCGTGGGCATGTCGTCCTATGTCACGACGCTGCTGATTTCGCTCTACGGCATGCCGCGTCTCGAAGCGGGGCTGTTCATGTCGCTGCTCGCGTTCCTCGGTGCACTGGTGCGTCCTATCGGCGGTCTGGTGGCCGACCGTATTTCCGGCGTGCGCGCGCTCGTGCTGTTGCTCGCGGCGATCTCCGTCATCGACTTCGTGTTTGCCGCATGGATGCCGCCGCAAGGGGCTGGCATTGCGTTGCTGGTGCTGGTCTACCTGTGCTTCGGTCTCGGCAACGGCGCGACGTTCCAGCTCGTGCCGCAACGCTGGCAAGGCAAGACGGGCCTCATGTCCGGCATCATCGGCGCCGCTGGCGGTATCGGCGGTTTCTATCTGCCGGTCATCATGGGCATGGCCAAGGAATCGACGGGTAGCTATCAGATGGGATTCGCCACCTTCGGTGCGCTGGCCGCGCTCGCGTTCGTGCTGGTCGTTGCGCTGCGCACGCACTGGATGTCGTGGGCGTTGCCCAAGGAGGTGCCCGGCGGCGCAGTCCTCGCGGGCGGTGTGGCACACGTGGAATAAATGCTGTCGGTACAGTGACTGTTGACGAAGGGCAAGTGGCCCGTCGATGCCTCGGCTCGACGGGCCGCTTTGTTTGCGCGCGACGCTTCGCATAGACTGTCGGGCAACATCGTTTTCCCGCAGGAGTCGTCATGCGTCTGGGCGTTCCCAGCCTCTCGGCGTTGCAGGCCTTCGAGGCCAGCGCCCGTCATCAGAACTTCGCCACCGCAGCGCAAGAGCTTGCGCTCACGCACGGTGCCGTCTGCAAGCGGGTGGGGGAGTTGGAGAAGCATCTGGGTGTGGCGCTGTTCGAGCGCGTGAAGCAACGGCTCGTGCTCACGCCTGCCGGGGCCGAATATGCCAAGCGCATTCGCGTGCATCTCGATCAGATTCGTCGCGATACGCTGGACGTCGTGCAGCAGGGGCGTGAGACCGAACTGGAAATCGCCGTCGGGGTGACGTTTGCCGCACAGTGGCTTATTCCGCGACTGGATGACTTCTACGCCAACACGCGCGATGTCCGTCTGCATATTCTCGGGCGCGATCAGCCCGTCTTCTTCGACGACTCTGCGTTCGATGCCGCGATCTACTTCAGCACGCGCCTGTGGCCCGGCATGCCCGGTACGGCGCTCGTCACCGACGACTCGCTCATGCTGGTGGCCGCGCCGCGTTTGCTGGAGGGGAGGGCGTCGTTGTCGCTGGAACAGATTGCCGAGCACTCGTGGATTTGCCCACGCGATCTACCGCGCGTGTGGGACGACTGGTTTGCCTCGCAAGGCCTGCAAGGGGGTGCGAACGCGGCCGAGATCAAGCCGCAGCGCAGTGCGCAGCGCTACGACATGTTCGTGATGGCGATCAACGCGGCGGTGGCCGGTCTGGGCGTGGCCTTGCTGCCGCGCGTGCTGATCGAGCGCGAACTGGCGAGCGGCGCGCTGGTGCAAGCGCACGCGCACACACTCGCCAACCCGCAGACCATTTACTTCTCCTATCCTGCGCAGCGTCGCGACTGGGCACCGCTGCGTCAGTTCGATGCGTGGCTGCGCAACGCCGTCGACCGGTATCTCGCCGAGCGTAGGTAGGCCGTCGTCTTCAACGTGCCGACGTCAGTTCCGGATGTTCGCGCAACACCTGCTCGTAGAGGCCCTGATACCCGAGCCATGCGACGTAGTCCGAACCGAGCAGACGGAAGACCTCGCGGGCTTCGGCGTCGGAGAGGACTTCCAGCGGACCGGCCGCTTCCGCGAGCAATTGCACCTGTGCGCAACGCTCCATCGCGAGAAAGCGATAGGCGGCGGCGTCCACCGACGAGCCGACCGTCAGCAAGCCATGATTGAGCAGTACCGCCGCGCGCTTGTGGCCCATCGACTGCGCGATGCGGCGCCCTTCCTCGGCACCGAGGACCAACACGTCGCCGCGAAACAGCACGTGGTCGTCGTAGAAGAGGCACGCTTCCTGATTGATGGGCGCGAGTTCGCGCGTGCGCGCAGAGAAGGCGCGCCCGTGCGTGGTGTGCGTGTGAGCAGCGGCCGTCACATGGGGCAGCGTGGCATGAATACCAGCGTGGATCGCCATCGCAGCGGCATTCACCGGGCCTTCGCCGTGATGCAGGCCACCGGCCTCGTCGACCAGAATCAGGTCGTCCGGATGAATCGACGAAAAGTGCTGGGCGTAGCGATTGACCCAGAAGCGGTCGTGGAACTCGGGGTCGCGCACGGTGATGTGCCCGGCGATGCCTTCGGCAAGCCCGAAGCGCGCGAAGATGCGGAACGCGACCGCCAGCCGCAGCTTCCGGTCGGCGCGTTCGTCTTCGACGTTGTCGAACACGCGCGGCTTGGGCAGCGGTGCGCCCAGAGGTGTGGGGATCGTAAAAGCGGCAAAGCTATCGTGCGGGGAATTCATGGGCGCTCCGTCGATGGGGGACGCCGTGCCCGCTGTCGTCGGCGCGCCGTGAGCGGCGTCGCGTGGCGGGGCATCGGCTGACGGAGCATTGTCCCCGGGCGCGCGCGGCAACGTCTATCGACGAAAAGTCACTGGATATCGACCTGCCGCGCCATCGCACCCTTTATCCTGCTCATTCGCCCTGACGAAACAGGCCATTGAGCGTTGCACCGCTGGCCGCACCGTCGAAGCCATCGAAGCGGCCTTCCGCCAGTGCCTGCGCCGCGTGCATGAAACCGCCCCACGCGGCACGGGCGAGCGCGCCGCCCACGCTCACGCGCCGTACGCCGAGGCTCGCCAGCGCCTGCAACGTGAAAGGCGACGTCGCACCGATCAGCACGTTGACGGGTTTGGGCGCGACAGCGGCCACCACGGCGCGAATCTGCGCTTCGGACTGGATACCTGGCGCATACAGACAATCGGCCCCCGCTTCGGCATAGGCTTGCAGTCGCCGGATGGCGTCGTCCAGATCGGGTACGCCTGCGAAGAAATTCTCTGCACGACCGACGAGCAAGGTATCGCCGCCGGTTTCGTCGATGGCGCGACGCGCCGCCTTCATGCGTGCGACCGCTTCGTCGAGCGGGAAGAGCGGTTCGTTTGCGTCGCCCGTGGTGTCTTCGATGGACAGACCGGCCACGCCCGTCGCCACTGCCAGCTTGACGCTTTGCGCCACGTCGTCCGGCGTTTCGCCGAAGCCGCTTTCGAAGTCGGCATTCACCGGTAGATCGGTCGCCTCGACCAGCGTGCGCAGATGCGCCAGCACGAGCTCGCGAGTCACGCCGTTGTCGGGGCGCGCGGTGGACCACGCGAAGCCGGAACTGGTCGACGCAACGGCCTGGAATCCAGCGTGTTCGAGATACCGTGCGCTGCCCGCGTCCCAAGGGTTCGGGATCACAAAGCACCCGGCAAGGTGAAGTTCGCGAAACGCGGCGCGTTTTTCGGCGGTGCTGCGTGGCATGGGATTGTCTCCTGAGGGCGGCGCAGTAGATCGCTCGCTGCGCACGGAATGCCCGATCATCGCGGTTTTATGACGGCCTCGCAAGACAAGTGATGGCACACGAAATGCAAATGTCGACCGTCAGACGGTTTTCGCTGAATGCGTGGCATGCAGGCCGTCAAAAGCCGAGGTAATGTCCGGTAACAACTTTTTTGCGGCAATGCGGGAATAAGCGCGCTTCAACTAGCGTTATGCAATCATCTTTCAGTGCATTTTCAGGACGTCAAACGTGAATTCTCTGCCCCCTTCGCCGCGATCCATGCCATCCACGTCGGCCAACAAGCCTCGCGTCGCCCTGTATGAAGACCCCAAGTACACGCGCGTCGCCATGCTGCTGCACTGGGCGGTGGCGTTGCTGATGCTCGGCAACGTCGCCATCGGTCAGACGATTGCCTTGCTGCCGGACGCCACGCTGGAGAAGATCGACGTGCGTTTCTGGATCGATCTGCATAAGTCCGTCGGCATCACGGTGCTGGGTCTCGCGATCCTTCGGATTCTGTGGCGCGTGACGCACCGTCCGCCCGCACTCTCGCATGTCTTCGCGTCGTGGGAACGCGCCGCGGCGCATCTGGTGCACTGGCTGTTGTATGTGCTGATTTTCGCGATGCCGCTCTCGGGCTGGGCGCACGACTCGGCATGGGTGGCGGCGTCGACGCATCCGCTGGTGCTGTTCGGCGTCGTGCCGTTTCCGCGCATGGGCTTTCTGATGGCGATGGGCGACGCGAGCAAGGACTACTGGCACGAGGTGCTGGGCAATGTCCATACCTATTGCGCTTATGCTCTCTACGCGCTGCTGGCGTTGCACATCGGCGGTGCGCTCAAGCATCAGTGGATCGACCGTCACCCGGTCATCGGCCGGATGCTGCCGTGAGTGTCGGGATGAGTAGCGAGATGAACTCGGACGTCAACCCGCACATGAACCCCGATATCCAGACGGGCGTAGCGCAGCTCGAAGCATCGCGCGAGCAGCATTCGCCGCGCTTCACCTTGCCGCCGACACCGCTCGCCAGTTGGCTCGTGCACACCGGCGTGGCCGTGCTGTGGTGCCTGCTCTTCGCACAGGCGTTCTTCCTCAAGGGCGTTTTCGCGTGGGGCACGGGCGTGGCGTATGTCGTCTACGACACCTTGCTGCTGGCGTTCGTCTTCTGGCAGGCGTGGCGTCTGATGCGTCCCGATCCGGACGAGACGTGGGGTGGCACTGCCGACGCCGCATCGAACCGTCTCACGCTCGGCGTGGTGGTTGCGGCACATAACGAAGCGGCGGCGTTGCCGGTGACACTGCGTGCGCTGATGGCCGGTCGTCACGTGCCCGACGCCATCGTCATCGCCGACGACGGTTCGCACGACGGCTCCGTCGCCTTGCTCACCGGCGAGTATGGCCTGGTGGACCCGGGCGTCGGGAGCCTGAGCGCACCGAGCACCCGCTATCCGAACCTGCGATGGTTGCGCGTGCCGCACGGCGGCAAGGCGAAGGCGCTCAATGCGGCCCTCGTCGGTATGCAGACCGACATCGTGATGACGGTCGACGCCGACACGTTGCTCGATGCCGGTGCGTGCGCCGCCATGCATGATGCTTTCGCTCGTCGTCCCCGTCTGGTCGCCGCCACCGGCGTGCTGACACCGGTGTGTGGCGACACCATGAGCGCACGTGTCTTGCAGTTCTTCCAGACGTACGAGTACATCCGCAACTTCATCTCTCGCTTTGCGTGGATGCGCGCCGACGGGCTGTTGCTGATCTCGGGCGCGTTCGCGTGCTTCCGTCGCGAGGCGGTGCTGGCCGTGGGCGGCTTCGACCCCGCGTGTCTGGTCGAAGACTACGAGCTGATTCACCGTCTGCGTCGCTATTCGGTCACGCATTCGCTCGACTGGGAAGTGCGCGTCGTCGGCGGCGCGCAGGCGATCACCGATGCGCCGGGCACGCTGACGAGCTTCTTGCGTCAACGCCGTCGCTGGTTCGCGGGCTTCCTCCAGACGCAGTACTGGTATCGCGATATGGTCGGCAACGGCCGCTACGGCAACCTCGGTCGCTG
The DNA here is from genome assembly GCF_024704525.1 of Pandoraea commovens. Lineage (NCBI taxonomy): Bacteria > Pseudomonadati > Pseudomonadota > Betaproteobacteria > Burkholderiales > Burkholderiaceae > Pandoraea > Pandoraea commovens. The sequence continues at coordinate 3,786,695 of NZ_CP102780.1, read as the reverse complement.
GATGTTGCCGGTCAAAGCGTTCGATACGCTTCAGCCGATCTACGGGCTGACGGCCTTTGCGTTGCTGGTGACGTTCGTCTGCGAAGGCCACTACGGCGTGGTGCTGCCAGTCTCCGGGATCATACTGGGCAAGATCGTCATCGATCTCGGCTTTCATCTGTGGTCGGTGCATGCGTATCGCCGCTGGACCGGCCACCGCACCGGCACGAGCCTTGGGCTGGCGTTCGTTGCCGCCGTGCTGGAGCCGTTCACGTTCCAGTTGATGCGTCACACGGGCGCGGCGATGGGGTGGGGGCACTTCCTCACGGGGCGTCAGCGTTGGGGTGTTCAGGTGCGACGAGGTATCCTGTCGGGCGAACGCGGGACGGAGGTGTCCCGCGACAGATGATTTCCCGGCAGTTTTCTTTCCCTGATGATTCGATCTTTGACGTGGTTGGCGATGGTGTGCGCACTGGGCGGCGTGTTGGGCGCGCTGGGGTGCAGCACGCCCGCACCGAAGGCGAGCGGCCCTGATTACGCGGCGCAGGGCGGCGCGGCCGAGGTGCGTGGCGACTGGGACGGCGCGCGCCGCGCCTTCGGGCAGGCGGTGCTCGTGGCGGACCAGTCGGGCTGGCCCGCATCGCAACGCGCCGCCATGCACTTCGACTACGGGCGCGCGCTGGGCGTGACCTGCTACTACGACGAAGCCGAGCGCGAGCTTAGCCAGGCGTACGACCTCGACATCCTCACGGCACGATACCGCTATCCGGCGCTGGTCGAACTGGCGCGTCTCGCGCTCGCGCAACGTCAGTTCGGGATTTCCGCAAAATACTTCGGCCGGGCACTCGGCACGCTCGACCGGCTGGAAGCGGCGCGCAAAGTGCCGTTCGCCTACGCCGAATTGCTCGACGATTACGCGCTGGCACTGGGCGGCGCGGGCGATGCGGAAGCGGCCACCCGCATCATCGACCGTGCGGCCAAAGTGCGCGCGAGCCTCGACGGTGATGCGAGCGTCCAGCCGACGACGCGCACACCCTACGGCAAGTATTGCGGGCAACTGGCAGCGGGGGCGCGATGAACCATCTCCGTGTGCCGCTCGCGAACGTCGCCGAGTTCGATGAAATCATCGATGTGCGCACACCGCTCGAATTCGCCGAGGACCATATCCCTGGCGCGATCAACGCCCCCGTACTCAGCAACGAAGAACGCGCCATCGTCGGCACGATGTACAAGCAGGTTTCGCCATTCGACGCGTCGCGTGAAGGTGCGGCCATGGTCGCGCGCAACATCGCCAGGCATCTCGACACGCTGTTCGCCGACCGGCCGCGCAACTGGCGTCCGCTCGTGTATTGCTGGCGCGGCGGCATGCGCTCGGCGTCCATGACCTTGATGATGAATATGATCGGCTGGCGCGCCCGGCAGCTTGAGGGCGGTTACAAGACATACCGCACCGATGTCGTGGCGTCGCTGGCGACTCTGCCGCCCACGCTCGACTACATCGTCCTTGCAGGTCATACCGGTAGCGGCAAGACCCGTCTGCTGCATGCGCTCGCGGACGCTGGCGCTCAGACGCTCGATCTCGAGGGCCTCGCCGTACATCGCGGGTCGCTCCTCGGCGCGATGCCGGACGCCCCGCAGCCGTCGCAAAAGTCGTTCGACACGTCGCTCATCGGGGTGCTGCGCAGCTTCGACGCAACGCGTCCCGTGTTTGTCGAGGCGGAAAGCCGCCGGATCGGACTGATCACATTGCCCGAGTCGCTGATGACGTCGCTACGCGGCACGATGCGATGCGTCGAAGTGAATGTGAGTGTGGACGAGCGCGTCGAACTGCTGACGCAGGAGTATGGCCACCTGCTGGCTCAGCCTGAATACTTCCGTGCGCAGTTGCTGCGTCTGGTCGAATTGCATGGCAAGGCGGTGGTCGATCAATGGCTGGCGATGCTCGACAACGGGCAACAGCGTGAGTTGTCCGAAGCGCTAATCACGCGCCACTACGACCCGGCCTACACGCGCAGCTCGCGCAAGCTGCTGCAAGGGCTGGCGAAGGCGATACCGTTCGAATTCCACCCGACGGCGCAAGACCTGCGCGCACAGGCGCAGGCCTTGCTCGCGCTTACTTCACCGGCAGACAGATGCGGGTCTGAAGCTGCGCCGCCGGTGTCGAGCGGGGATCGTTGAGGTACTGCTCGAACATCGGGAAGTTGGCGGGCTCCAGTCCGCTGGCGGGCAGCCACTGCGCGAACAGCCACTGATAGGGCTTGCTCATCTCGTTGTACGGCCCGGTGTACGTCAGTACGGCGCATTTTCCTGCGGGAATCTCGAAGCGTTCCAGATCGCCGCCGATCTCGGCATCCGATGGCACCGACATCCCCGCGAGCGAGCGCAATTGTGCGGCGGGGACTTGCTCCGGGTCGTCGAAGTAGACGCCGAAGCCGGTCGCATCCGGATGGGCGAGGCCCTGCGCGGCAGCGAGCATGAAGGCGCGTGTGAAGACGGGGCCGATGCCCTGATAGTCGCCGTTGTGACGGAGCACGGCGAGAGTGGTGGCGGGAAACGATTCGACTGAGATCGGGTACATGGCTAGCTCCTGAGGATCGATGGGTCCGGAGCGGACGTCTCGGTAGCGTCCCGGCGGGATGCCGAAGAACGCACCGAAGGCCCGGTTGAACGCAGCGTCCGACGCATAGCCGGCACGCGACGCCACAACACGCATCGAATCCTCTGACCCCGACAGGGCAATCGCCGCACGGTGCATGCGAATGCGCTGCACCGAATTGTTCACCGTCTCACCGAGCAATGCGCGGTAGACACGATGAAAGTGGTACGGCGACAGACACGCCAGCTCGGCCAGGCGATGCAGGTCCGGATCGCTCTCCGGATGGTCGGCAAGCCAACGGAGCACGGGCTCCATGCGTTCGGCGTATCTCAGTCGGGTCTGGGGTTTCATCTGCGCTCCTTGGACGCCAATGTAGCCACAGGCGATTTGCCGATTTTGCGGTTTTCTTCAGTCGTTGAACATCCCCTTTCGAATAATCGCGTGCACGCCCCAGTTGCCGTTGACGACCTGCGTCACGCCGAAATCGACGGAGACCGAAAGAATCGCGGTGGCTTCGTCCTCTGTTAGCCGCTTGACCTGCATGAGAAAGCGGCGCGCCTTGAGGAAGGCGTCGCGCAGGGCGCTGTCGAGCGTCGATTTCATGTAAATCTGGCTCTGCGCCTTCTGTCCCAGCTCGGCCAGATGGTTCGGCGAACTGAAGCCGTGGATGATCCACTCCGTGGGCGTCTCGACCAGCGGATAGGTCAGATCCGCGTACGGCGCCCGTGCTTCGATGGCAGCCTTCTTGTGCAGCACCAGTTGGATGTTGCCCGTAAGCGAGCATTCGATGGCGGTGCCGCCGAGTTCGGCGTCGCCCTGCGAGGCGTGCGGATCGCCGATGGAGAGCAGTGCGCCCGGCACGGCGACTTTCAGAAAGACGCTCGCACCACGCGTCACGCGCCAGTTATCGAGATTGCCCGCGTAGCTCGACGGCGGAATGGAGTCGATCAGACCGTCTTGCGCAGGCGCGACGGCAAGCACGCCGAAGTGCGGGCGCAGCGGAATCTCGACGTTCTTCAGCGTCCGGAAATTCTTGGTGATGCGAGTGTGATCGACCGGCACGCCGGGATAGTCGATGGTCGGATGGACCACGCCGAAGGGGTCTTGCTGCGGCGTCCAGCGGAAGCTGTAGATGGCGCGGGCAACGTCGGTGCCTTCCTCTGCATCATCATGGCAATCGATCTCGAACACCGTCACGACCTCGCGCTCGCGCGGCAACGTGAGCATGTCCTGATAGTGAAAGCCCCACCACGTTGACGCGTGGCTGCCGAACGCCTTGCCCGCGAACTCGGGATTCGCGCTCGGCCGGGGATGCAGATCGAGAATGCGGACTTCGAGCACGTCGCCCGGCATCGCGTCTTCGACGGCGATGGGGCCGGTGCAGATGTGCACACCGAAGCCTTCACCTGCGCCGCGTCCATAGACGGAGGCGTCCATCGGTCCCGCGCCGCGCCGGTCAACGTTCTTCTGCGTCGCCGTCCAGTGGAACACGCTTTGCGCACCCGGATCGCCCTGAATCATGCGCTCCCAGTCGTCGGTCGCATGCTGCGTGAGTGTCTCGACGGTCACAGTGTCGCCCGACGCGACGGTGAGCACGGGGGGAAGATCGTGACTGAGATACCCCCAATGCACCGAGTCGCATGTCGCGCGCAGATAGTGGTGCTGTCCGGCGTCATGGGGCAGGGCGGGACGGGCGACGCTGCCGGGTATTGCGTCGCGTTCCGCGAGGGCCATCGCCGCCGCCGGACCAATGCTCGTTCGATGCGCCAGCCCGGCAGGCACATCGGGATGTCCGCGCGAGATGCGCGCGCGCTCCGGCAGCGCACGGGAACGCAGTGCCTGATCGCGGCTTGCCTTGGGCGACACGCCAAACCGCTCGCGAAAGGCCTGACTGAAGTAAGACGGATCGTTGAAACCCCAGCGATAGCAGATGTCCGACACCGACAACTGGTCGTACGCGGGATTCTGCAAATCTGCGTGACAACGCTGCAAACGACTATTGCGCAGGTAGGACGAGAAGCTTTGACCGGCGTCTTCGAAGAGCTTGCGCAGATACCGGTCCGATACGTGCTCGTCTTTCGCGATGGCGCACAGCGACAGATCCGGCTCGGCCAGACGGGCCTGAATGCGGTGGCAGATGCGCGTGAACACGATGCCGCGCGACGTCGAGAGGTGGGTCGACGCTTGTGGTTTGGCCGCCGCGAGCGCCGAGGCGAGACATTCCAGAATCACATTCTCGACGGGTTCCAGCGCGTGCGGATCGGCGTCCTGCATCGCGTCGAGTTGCATGGCGAGTCCGCCGAGCAGCGCGCCGAACAGACGCGAGACGCTGTCGGGCAGCTTGCATGTCTGCACGGGCGGCGCACTGCCCAGTCGCGGTGCGATCAGCGTGTGACGCACGTGCACCGAAATCAGCCGGAACGGCGTGCGGGCGATGAGGTCGGCGCTCTGTGCGCCCGGAATGCACGCGATGTCGCCAGCGGCCAGCGTCTCGCCATCGAGTGCGCCTGCGCTGGCCAGCGTCATCTGACCGTCGAGCAGCATGACGAGCAGGAAGCCACGCTCACCGCCTGCGCGCGCCGATACGGTTTGCGGCGTGGACGAGATCACCGAGAGTTCGATACCGGCGGGCGTGCGATGCGTGAGCAACGTGCCGTGCAGCGGTTCTCCGGCCGGTGGCGGACGAAAGTGCAGACGGGCGTCGAGCAGACGCGCCTGCCATGCGGGCCCGCGCTGGTCCTGGGCATAGGACTCCGTTGAAAAGTGCGCACGATCCAAGTCCGGCCTCCATCAGAAATGACAACGACGACACCCCGGCGCAGCGCTTGTGAGTCGCTGCGCCGGGGCTGGCGTCAATAGTGCAAGGGCGTCAGCCGAAGTGCAACTGCCCGCGCATCGCCGCCACGAAGGCGAAGCCGATGAACGTGCCGACGATGGCGAAGATGCCGCCGAGGACGTTAGGGGCCGGAATCGGTGCGCGTACGCCGGTGTAAAGCACACCGGTCACGAGTCCGACGGCGGCGGCCTGCAACTCCGTCGCGCCAAGTGTGATTTCTACCATGACAACCTCCTCAGGACCGGCTGGACGAGTTGGCGGGGCGGGCGTTCAGCGACGTATCCAGACCCTCGGCGGGCGGACGTCCGAACGTGACCGAGCGACGCCACACATTCACGATCAGATAGCCGAGGTACGTGAAGATGATGGCGAAGATGCCGCCGAGCACATTCGGGGCGGGAATCGGCAGGTTGAGCCACGAGTACAGCGTGCCCGTGACCAGACCGACGATCAGGGCGACAAGCTCGTTGCGCCCGACATAGACGTATTGCATGGAAGCGTCTCCCGATGAAGAGACAACATGAAATGCCGCGCACCGCACGGCGCACCCTTGACGTCCGGGCACACCGGGCAGGCAGCCAGAGCGCTCAGGTCTTGGACGACTTGGGCGGGAACATGCCGCGTGGCATGGTGCAGTGCACCCCTTGCGTGCCGTCGACGACCTGCGTCACACCGAAGTCGGCCGCCACGCTCATGAGCGAGTAAGCGTCGTCGCGCGAGAGGCCCTGTTGCTCGGTGAGCAGCTTGATCATGTCGCGCGCGGCGTTCTTGCCCGCTTCGTCCAGATCCTGATGGAAGCCGTGAACGATCCAGCAGTCGGGCGTCTCCAGTAGCGGCGACGGGAATTCGAAGTCCTTGCGCAGCACCACCTGGAACAGCACGTTGAGCGATGCCTCGATGGCCGTGCCGCTGATTTCGCCGTCGCCCTGCGAGATGTGCGGGTCGCCAATGGAGAAGAGGCCGCCGTCGACCTGCACTTTGTAGTACATCGTCGCCCCGGCACCGATACGCCAGTTGTCGATGTTGCCGCCGTGCAGCCCCGGCTCGACCGTGCTCACGCGGCCTTGTGCGTCAGGCGCGACGCCCGCCGTGCCGAGGTGCGGACGCACCGGCACCCGCACACCGGCGAGCGCGGGCTGCTTGCAGCACTCACGATGGTCCACCACCTTGCCCGGCGTGGTCAGCTTGCCCGGATAGTCGAACGCGAACAGGGCGTGCGCGGTGTTCGAACTGTTGTCGAGTTCGTAGATGGTCACGCGCTCTTTCTGGAAGTCGTCGTAGAGCTGACCCCAGTGGGCGGCGACGTTCGCGCCGAAGCGAAAGCGCGGAATCATCTGGAGGTAGCGCACTTCGAGCATGTCGCCCGGCTTCGCGCCTTCCACGTAGATCGGGCCGGTCATGATGTGCACGCCCGGGTTGCGGTCTTCGTGGGGAATCTTGTCGTAGATGGCGCGCACGGCGTCGTCCATCATCAGGTCGGGCGCGTCGCCCGCATGATGGGTAACGGCTTCGGCGCGAATGAAATCGCCGCTCTTGATGGTCAGGGCCGGGGTTTGCGCGGCGTTGAAATAGCCCCAGTGCACCGTGTCGGGCCGTGCGGGAAGGTCGTGAAGCATGCCATGTCTCCTAGAGTTTTTGTCTGACTGCCCGCAAACACAGTTCACGGTGAAGTCATGGTAGTGCCCGACAAAAACGCACGATTAGGAGCGTTTGACACCTTCTCTATTGCTGGGAGGAACTAACGTTTACCCGTCCCACGCATCTCCAGTGACGCGTACACGTCCTGTGACAGGCCCGTCAGCGTCGCGCGGTCGATACCGCCCGAGATCGCATAGCCGAACGTCTTGTCGACCCAGTAGAAAACCCTGACCGGACCGTCCTCGTAGAAGCGGAAAGCGGCGGGCTGTCCTTCGACACCGGCCGGAGAGATGCACACGGTGATGCGCTCGCCCGCGTCGTTGCGATACATGTACTGCACGACGTGTTCGTCGCTGTCGGGCAGCACGCGTCCGCCACTCAGGTGGAAGCCGCGCGAGGACAGGTCCGGCGCTTGCGCGGCGGTTTCCAGACGGCTTGCGATCCACTTGGAGAAACGTGCTTCGGACTCCCCGTCCATGCCGGTGGGGCGCTGAATTTCGGGCATGTAGACGACGTGCGCAATGGCGGCGCGTCGGGCGAAGCGCGCCGCACCGTCGGCGGCGGTGGCAAGCGATGGCGCTGCCTCGCGCATGGCGATGGCGGACGCATTCGTTTCCCGCGCCGACCATAGGCGATTGCCCTGAACGCCAATGCCGATGCCGACGACCAGCGCGGCGGCCAGCCCGGCAAACCGGGGCCAGTTGGCGGCGACTTTGCCGCGCGGCATCGGCGCCTGCACGTCTGCCGGACGTTGCAACCGGGGCGGCACCGGTTCATCCAGTACATCGTCGTAGCGCTCGTGCAGCGCGCGTCGCAGGGCGACGAGTTCGCTCACGGCCGCCGCGAGCGCCGGGTCGGTGGCGAGGGCGTTGTCCAGTTCTGCACGACGCTGCGGGGGCAATTCCCCGTCGACGTACGCGTGCAGTTCGTTATCGTCGATCGGGCGGTTGGGTTCGTTCATCGCACCACCTTGAGCTTGGCTGACGGTCCTGTCTGGGCCGACTGGGTGGACGGTGTCCCTCCCGCCATGAGATCGCGCAGCCGTTGCCGACCGCGCGATAACCGCGACATTACCGTGCCGATCGGCACGCGCAACGTGGCGGCGACGTCCGCATAACTCATGTCTTCCAGACCCACGAGCAGGACGATGGCCCGTTGCTCGTCGGGGAGATGCCGCAGTGCTTCGTCGAGATCGCGGATTTCGAGACGGCGGGCGGGGTCGGACGTCGGCATCTGAACGGATGCGTGACTGACGTCGTGCTCGACTAGGTCGCCAATGTTAGTTTCGTCCAGCGAGACGTGGGTCGCCTGCGCGGGCGCGCGGCGTTGCTGATTGAGAAACAGGTTATGCATGATGGTGAAAAGCCATGCGCGGGCGTCCGTGCCCGCTTCGAACATCGTGTGGCGGGAGAGGGCGCGCTCCAGTGTGTCCTGCACCAGGTCGTCGGCCAGCTCGGTATTGCCCGTGAGCGCGCGGGCATACCGCCGCAGTCGCGGGACGTGGTGATAGAACTGGTCGCGAATATCCATGCCGTCAGAGATCGAATGCGGTGAGCCGTGCCATAAGAGGTCAACACGCGTGGCTGCTCGCTTATTCCATGAAACCGAAAATAAAACGGGCGACGACGGAATAAGGGCCGCGCGGATGTGTTTTACCGTGAAGACGCCCGTGTTTCCACGATCTGCTCATCCGGCAACCTGCCCCGGGACGTCATCACAAGGAGCCTCATTCGTGACCGAACCTTCCTCGTCCGATCCTCGCGCCATTTGCGTGCCTTGCCGGGCGGCGGCCATCGTCGCCGTTGTCGGCCTGCTCGCGGGCGGTTTTGCTTACGCTGCCGGGTGGCTCACGCCGCAGCGCCTGAGCCCCCGTACCGTCATCGATACGTTCGAGTCGAACGGCGGCATTCACGAAGGCTTCCGTCGCAATCACGCGAAGGGCCTGTGCGTGGACGGATATTTCGAGAGTAATGGAGGCGCGGCGTCGCTGTCCAAGGCGCTCGTCTTCGTCCCCGGACGCACCCCCGTGACCGGCCGTTTCGCGATTCCCGGACCGAACCCGACCGCCTCGGACAACAGCGTACCGATTCGCAGCATGGCGTTGATGTTCACGCTAGCCGACGGCCAGCAGTGGCGCACCGGCATGAACACGACACCGCTGTTCGCCGTGCGCACACCGGAGGAGTTCTACGCGCAGCTTGACGCGTCGCGCCCCGATCCGTCGACCGGCAAGCCCGATCCGGCGAAGTTGCAGGCGTTCTTTGCCGCGCATCCCGACACGCAGCCGTTCCGCGACTGGGTCAAGGGGCATCCGCCGTCGTCGAGCTACGCCAACGCGGCGTACTACGGCATCAACGCGTTCTATTTCGTCGACGCCAACGGGCAACGCACGGCCGTGCGCTGGTCGATGCAGCCGGAGTTGCCTTTCGACACCGTGACCGACAAGGAGAAGGGCGACGCCAATTACCTCGCAAGCGAGTTGTACGAGCGTCTGAAGCAGGGGCCGGTGCGCTGGCATCTGGTGGTGACCGTGGCTGATCCGGGCGATCCGACCGACGATGCCACACGCCAGTGGCCAGCCTCGCGCAAGCAGGTCGATGCGGGCACGCTGGTGCTGTCGCGGGCGGCGTCGCAAGACGATGGCGCATGCCGCGACGTCAACTTCGATCCGACGATTCTGCCTGCGGGCATCGAGCCGTCCGACGATCCGCTACTCGCAGCACGCTCGGCTGCGTACGCGCTGTCGTACAAGCGTCGCACGCGCGAAGAAGCGTTGAACGGTGCTCCCGATGCACCGCAAGGCAACACGACTCAGGAGGCCCGTTCGCGATGAATCGTCCCCATCTTCACTTCAGTCCCGTTCAGCGCTGGTTGCACTGGGGCATGGCGATTGCCATGCTCGCGATGCTGTTTATCGGGGTCATCATGGTCAGCACGCTGACGCAGGCGCACACCACGCTGATCGCCTTGCATAGGCCGCTCGGCATCGTGATTCTCGCGCTGGTCATGCTTCGCATCATCGTGCGCATCAAGCGCGGCAGCCCGCCGCTGCCCGACAGCGTGCCGTCGATGCAGCAGACGATTGCCAAAGCATCGCATCTGCTGCTGTATGCGCTGATGCTCGCGATGCCGCTGATCGGTTGGGCGATGGTGTCGGCCGGTGGCTATCCGGTGACGTTGTTCGGTGCCTGTCATCTGCCGCCACTGGTGTCGGCGGATGCGCGTCTGTTTGCGGTCTTGCGCGCGCTGCACACGTGGCTGGCGTTCGCGCTGTTCGCGCTCGTGATCGGGCATCTTGCGGCGGCGCTGATGCACGGCCTTATCAAGCGCGACGGTGTGTTTTCCAGCATGGCGCGGGGGCATCGGCCCTAATTCGGGTTTGAGAGCTTCTGACGGCTTGAGCTTGTGTAGCGAAATGACGACGGGATGCGCAGTTTCGGCATCCCGTCGTTTTTTCATGACACGCCCGCAGGCCGCATGATCCGGTCATCTAGATGTCGATGAGTTGTATTGAGGCCTGTATTGAGAGGGATTTGCAAAGATTTTTATGTTTTCGCGATATCGACTTGGGAATAATGCGAATCTTTCGGCCCGTCGCCGTAGTGGTGAGTGAACATGATGCAGTTCGAGCACGATTCGGGGTTTGCGCGGCTGCTGCTCCCCATGTTGCCGAAGCTGTGGACGTTCGCGTTGCGGCTCACCGGCGACCGTCACGACGCCGAAGACCTCGTGCAGCGCGCCTGCGTGCGTGCGCTTGAGCGTGCCGACGCCCAGTTGCGGCCCGACAGTGCGCCGCTGAACTGGCTCTACTCCATCGTCCATTCCCTGTGGCTTAACGAACTGCGGGCGCGTAACGTGCGCAATCGCGGCGGCGTCGCATGGGACGACACGTTGCTCGAGAACATTGCTGACTCCGTGTCGGGATTGCCGGACGAGCATGTCGGACACCGCCAGATCGTCGATGCCGTCGAGCGGCTGCCCACGCCGCAGCGCGTGGCGCTGCTGCTCGTCGCGGTCGAAGGCTTCAGCTATCGTGAGGCGGCGCAGATTCTCGATGTGCCGGTTGCCACGGTCATGGGCCGTTTGTCGGCTGCGCGTCAGCGTCTGGGCGTGCAGTTCGATGTGACGCCGCGTCGACGCGGCACCTCCGCCGTTGGCGAAACGCCGACGTGAAGGTGACGACCCGATGGTGATCACCGACCAGATTCTTCTCTCCTATGTAGACGGTAGCCTGAGCGAGGATGCCGCGTCCAAGGTCGAAGCTGCGATAGCGAGTTCGCCGGACATCGCTGCGCGTGTGGTGGCGTTGTACGCGTCCGATCTGCCGTTTCAGGCCGCGTACGAGACCTGCTTCACCGCGCCGGTTCCACCTGATCTGGTGTCGACGGTGCGCACGCTGGTGCGTGGGCGCACGACGCTGGATGTGCCCTCGCATATCGCCAGCGCCAACGACGCACGCTTTGTCCGCGCCGGGCGGGAGAGGCAGGAGGGGCGTGAGGGGCGACGCGTTCACGTCCGCAGCCCGGACGGTGTGGCGCGTCGCAGTTCGCTCGACTGCGAGTTCGATGAATCGACGCCGTCCGTCAGCAAGCCGCCACGTGTGATCTGGTGGCAGATCGGCGGTTTCGCAGCGGGCGCGACGGCGTTCGCCGTGCTGGTCGCCAGCGCCGGTGCACGCTTTCTGACCGAGGGCCCGGCACCGACGCCTATGCCTATCTCGCACGCCATGTCCGTCGCGGGCAATCTGGATGTCGACAGTGTGGCGGCGTCGCCGCCGGAGGCCGCCAACGCGTGGCACGGATCTTACGAGCCGTGGGTGCGCGCATTTGTTTCGTATCAATCGCTCTTTGCCAGAGCGACCCTCGATCCGCTCGACGACGAAGCGGCCGAGGCCATCGCCACGGTGCGCGCCATCCGCCACCGCGACGATATTCCACTGGTCGTGCCCGATCTGCGCCGTGCCGGTATGGAGTTCAAGCGCTTGCAGCGCTTACAGTTCGACGGCCGTGCCGTCGTTCAGATGGCTTATCTGCCCCGCGAAGGGCCGCCCGTGGCGATCTACGTCGTGAAGGACACGCGTCTGGCGCACGGCCCCTCCGCACAGACCATTCCCCCCATGGATACGGTGACGTGGCGCCGTGACGGGCAAATGTTCGCGTTGGTCTCCCTGGCCGGGTCGAGCGATCTGTTGCCGATTGCCCGCGCGCTCGCCAACGACGTCGTGCCGGTGCTCTATGACGGCGGCACCACGCCGCCGGGCCTGCAAGCCAATGGTGACTTGCAGCCGTTCACCGATGCGATGGCGGACGCCCCCCTTTCAAAGACTTATGAACCTCGCTGATTTTTCGTCTCCCGCATTTTTCGATAATCCTTATCCGATCTACGAACGTTTGCGCCAGGCTGGCGATTTGGTGCCCATCGGCCCCTCGTTGATGGTGACGGGCCGCTACGACCTGATCGAAGCGCTATTGCACGATCGCCGCATGGGTAAGGCGTACATGCCGAGCGTGATTGCGCGCTACGGCCCGCTCGCCGTCGAGCAACCGGTGTTTCGCGCGATCAGCCGCATGTTCCTGATGGCCAATCCGCCGGAACATACGCGTCTGCGCACGCTGCTGATGCACTCGTTCAACGCGCGACGCATCGAGGACCTTTCCGGCGATATGCATCGGCAGGCGGCCAGCCTCATCGAAGCGATGCCTGCGACCGGTCCGGTCGACCTGATGGCGGCTTACTGCACGCCGCTGCCGCTGCGTATCATCTGCCGCTTGCTCGACGTGCCGCTAGCGGACGGGCAGGTGCTCGGGGAAAGTGCCGCCGCGCTGGTGCGGGCGTTCGATCTCGCGCCGCTCGACGAGGCCGGGCTGGCTGACGCCAACAAGGGCGCAGTGACGCTCGAATCGTATTTCGACCGTCTGCTGCGCGCACGCCGCCGTCAGCCGGGCGACGATCTGCTCTCTGCACTGATTGTCGCTACGAGCGGGGAGGGCGGTCTGTCGGACGAGGAAATCGTGGCGAACATGCTGCTGCTGTTCGTCGCAGGGCACGAGACGACGTCGAACATGCTGGGCAATGCGCTGATCCATCTGTATCGCGATCCGGCGCAATGGCAGCAGCTTCGCAGCGATCCGTCGCTCACGCAGGGGGCCGTTGTCGAGGCGATGCGCTTCGACAGTTCGGTGCAGATGGTCGCGCGTACGGCGCTCTCGCCGGTGCGCGTGGGCGATGTCGCTGTCGAGACCGGCACGACAGTGTTCATGTTGCTGGGTGCGGCCAACCGCGATCCGGCGAAGTTCGACAACCCGGACCGGTACGATCTCCGGCGGGAAAACCACGGCCGGTTGATCTCGTTCAGTGCGGGCATCCACCACTGTCTCGGCGCACGGCTCGCGACGGCCACGCTGCAAATCGCGCTCGACAAGCTGCTCAGCAGCTTCCCGAACCTGACGATCACCGGTCTGGACGACCTGCGCTGGCATCGCCGCCACAGCCTGCGCGGTGTGGCGTCGTTGATGGCGAATTACTGAAGACGGACGCCAGACGGGACCGTTCGACGGTCTCAGTCCGGTCGTCCAAAGCAACGCGGCCCGTCACTTCATCGGTGACGGGCCGCGTTGTCTGGTGATACCGGTTCGGACGGGGTTATTGGTCGATGTGCGAGGGGGCGTCGGTGTCGTACACGGCGTACAACTTGGTGTAGCCCTTCGATTCGAACACGCCCGTCCAGCCCTTGGGCAGCGTGACTGCTTCGCCCGGACCGGCTTCCACGACGGTGCCATCGCTCGACGTGAACTTCGCGCCGCCGCTCAGGAACACCAGCAGTTCCGTGTATGGATAGCCGGGGGCCGAGCGAATTTCTTCGCGCACGGGGCCGGACTTGAACACGCCGGTCTGGAACGCCTTGTCGGGCGAGGTGAAGGTGGTGACGTCGACGGTGTCGTTGCCGTCTTCGTTTTCATGCACCGCGTCGTCGCGGTCGAAGACGGGACCGGCCAGCTCCTGCTTGTTCACCTTGATGGGGTGGAGCGCTGCGGCGTTTGCGTCACCGGCATAAATCGTGAAATACAGCGCGAACGTCATCAGCGCGACGGCGGCCTTGCGTGCCGTTCCATGGGTCCTGCGTTGCAGCATATCGTTGTCTCTGTTGTCTTTATTGACTTTCGTCTGCCCCTGAATGGCGCGTGCGCTGCCGGACGGCAGGCGTCCGCCAGCGGGCCGGGCGAGAGCTTATCAATCGCGAGAGACTTCAGGCAAGGACTGCGTGTGCGAGGCGACGCCTGTGGCGCGCGTACTACGGACCGGGCTTAGTGAGCGTTGCGGGCGTGCACCAAGGCAGTAGCCGCCGCCGTACACGGCACGCAGCACGAGACCGTGTTCGCCGCGCAGGCCGAGCCGGTTACGCAGCAGATAGACGTGTTGCTCGATGCTGCGCGCCGCCGAGGCTTCGTCGCTGCGCCAGATCAGCGAGGCGATGCGCGCGCGGCTCACCCGCATGTCCGGGGCCGAGAAGAGCAGCCACGCCAGCGCGAACTCGCGGGCCGTCAGTTCGACCTCGATGCCCCCGACCGCCACCGTGTCCCGGCCACGGTCGAGCTGATACACCCCGACTTCGAGCAGGTCTTCGCTGCGAGCCGCGTTGGCCGAGGCGCGCCGGTGCAGCGTCATCGCCAGACGCGTCTGCAACTCGGCCACGTCCACGGGGAAGGGCAGCACGTCGTCGCACCCGGCGCGAAACGACAGGTCGAGCATCCACGACGGGGTGCCGAATCCGATGACCAGCGCGCCTGCGCTGCGCGTGCCGCGGCGGCGAGCGAGAACGCCCTGCAAGTCGAGAGGGCCGAGTGCGGCATCGACGAGTGCCGCCGTATAGGGAATGCGCGAGGCGGCCACAAGATATTGGGCGGCGTCGTCAAAGCGCTGGCACTCGCCATCGGCACTGAGGCGTTGGCGGATGGCCTCGAAGAGCCCGATGTCTGACGTAAGAACTGCAAACTTCACTTCATGCTCCTGTTGCCGAACTCGAATTCGTTGTTTCATGCATCTGGCGTGCCCGAGAGAAAAATTGTCGGGAATCGCGTTGTCATGCTTAAAACACTTCAGTCCGCCAAAAGAAACTTGAGGAATTTGCATCGACCTGTTGAAGGCTTGCTGTATCGAGACGCAATGCGTGGGGATGCTAGTTGACGTAAACGGAAAGTCCTGATGCTGACGCCCTGCGTTGGGGCAATGACGCGTCGTTTTGGGGCAGGGCGGCCGACGTCGCCATGCTTCGTTGGCAAGTCAGGCTCAAGTGGGCTCAATCGGCCAGCAGCTCGACCATGCGTTGTTTCGTGTAGTCGACGAACGCCTGTGCCAGCCGTGAGGGTGGATGCTGCGTGGACGTGACCAGCGAGAAGCCTGACATGACGACCGGTTCGAACGGTTTGACCAGCACCCGACCGGCCGCATAGCGCGCGGTGACCTGATCGATGATCGCTACCCCGGCGCCGTGCTGGACCAGCACGCATATCGCTGCCGACAACTGGGATTCTGCGCTCATCACCCGATCGATCTGCCGCTCGGCAAAGAGCCGGTCGATGTACATCCGATTATCGAATTCCTTCGGATAGGAAATGAAGGATTCGTCGCGCAGGTCCTCCGGTCGGATGACGTCCCGGTCGGCGAGACGGTGGCCCAGCGGCAGGATGCAGCGCATGGGGGCGCGGTGCAGTATCTCGACGTTGGCCCCCGCATGCGTGAGCGGGTGCGCGATGAAGCCCACATCGCAACGACGCCCGACCACCATATCCACCACGATGCTCGACGCATGAATCAGCAGCGTCGTGCTCACGCCGGGGTGCTCGCGCATGAAGCCCGTCAGCGTGGTGGGCAGAAACTCCAGCGCAAGCGCGGGCGCACCTGCGATGTGCAGCGAGCCGCGTCGCAACGATTTGATCTGCTCGGCGGTCTGCGCGATGCGGTCGATGCCCGCAAACGAGCGCTCCACTTCCTCGAACAGCACCATCGCCTCGGGCGTCGGATTCAGTCGGCCGTTGCTCCGGTCGAATAAGGAAAACCCTACGTCGGCTTCCAGATCGTTGATCAGTCGCGTGACGGCCGGTTGCGAGATGTGGAGCATGTCCGCCGCGCGAGTGACCGTCTGACGCAGGATCAGCGCGCGAAATGCCTCCAACTGCCGGATCTTCATCGAAGCTTGTCTCCGCTCCCCCATAACATTTGCGTATGGCGGAGCAAAAAAATGTGATTTGACCGTGCGTGTGTCGAAAATGACTCTACGAAAACCACGCAATAGTTTCATTTTTTTCGTAATGCCGGGCCATAACATCACATAACACTGCATCACGCAAGGAGCTTCCCGATGAAGACTGTCGTCCCCCAAACGCTTCGCAAGCTTGGCCGTGCCGCCGCGATTTCTGTCGGTGCGGGATTGGTTTTTGGCGCTGCCGCCGCGCATGCCGATACGACGCTGTATGTCGGCGCGTACGGCGGTTCGTTCGAACAGATGTTGAAGAAAGACGTCATTCCCGGCTTCGAGCGGGCCAACCCGGGCACCAAGGTTGTGATCGTGCCGGGCGACTCCACGACGACGCTCGCGAAGCTTCAGGCGCAAAAGGGTAAGGCTGGCATGGACGTGGTCTTCCTCGACGACGGTCCGATGTATCAAGCCATCCAGATGGGCTTCTGCGGCAAGCTCGCCGACGCGCCGGTCTATCAGGATCTCTACGACATCGCGAAGTTCAAGAGCGGCAACGCTGTGGCGGCCGGTCTGATCGCGACCGGCATCGCCTACAACACGCGTCTGTTCCAGTCGAAGGGATGGCCCGCGCCGACGTCGTGGAAGGAACTCTCCGACCCGAAGTACAAGGGCAAGCTCGTGATGCCGAGCATCAAGAACACGTACGGTCTGCATGCGCTGCTCGTCGAGTCGAAGCTTAACGGCGGCAGCGACAGCAACATCGATCCGGGCTTCAAGGAGATGGAAAAGATTGCCCCGAACGTGCTGTCGTTCGATCCGTCGCCGGGCAAGATCGCCGAGCTGTTCCAGGCCGACGAAGTCGCGCTGGCGGTATGGGGTAATGGCCGTGTGCAGGCGCTGCGTCAGCAGGGCATTCCGGTCGAGTTCGTCTATCCGAAGGAAGGCGCGGTGGCGCTCGGCATGGGCATGTGCGTGGTCGACAAGTCGGCCAACGATGCCCTCGCGCAGAAGTTCATCCAGATGATTCTCTCGCCGCAGACGCAAGCCGTGCTGGCCGAAAGCCAGGGCGTGGCACCGTCCAACAAGAAGACCCAGTTGTCGATGTCGGTCGCCGCGCGCGTACCGTCGCCCGCACAGATCGACAAGCTCGTGCGTGTCGACTGGGATGTCGTGAACGCCAAGCGTGCCGAATGGACGCAGCGCTGGAATCGTCAGATCGAGCGCTAAGCGATTAAGTGAATTCGGACGTTGAGCGGCAAGGAGAACACAAGCGACATGAGCACCAGCACCCCTTACTTACGCGTTGAAAATCTCGGCAAGCGCTTTGGCGACACGGTGGCGGTCGAGGGCGTCGATCTCTCGATTGCGCAGGGCGAGTTCATCTCCCTGCTGGGTCCGTCGGGCTGCGGCAAGACGACCACGTTGCAGATGATTGCGGGTTTCGTCGCCCCGACGTCCGGCCGGATTCTGCTCGAAGGCCGCGACCTCACGCCCGTCCCGCCGGAAAAGCGCGGGCTGGGCATCGTCTTCCAGAGCTACGCGCTGTTTCCGCACATGACGGTGGCGCAGAACGTGGCGTTCGGTCTGGACATGCGGCGCGTAGACGCTGGCGAGAAGCAACGTCGCGTGAAGGACGCGCTGGAGCTGGTGCATCTCGGTGCGCATGCGCAACGCTATCCGCGTGAACTCTCCGGCGGACAGCGTCAGCGTGTGGCGCTGGCGCGGGCGATGGTCATTGCACCGCCCGTGCTGCTGCTCGACGAACCGCTCTCGAATCTCGACGCCAAGCTGCGCGAACAGATGCAGGACGAGTTACGTGCGATTCAGCGTAAGGTCGGCACGACCACGATCATGGTCACGCACGATCAGGCCGAAGCGCTCGCGATCAGCGATCGCGTGGTGCTGCTCAACGCGGGACGTGTGGTTCGCATCGACACGCCACACGAAGTGTACGAAGACCCGCGCGCGACGTTCGCCGCTAACTTCATCGGGCAGACCAATCTCATCACCGGTCAGCTCGACGTGCGCGGTGGCGTGGCGCTGCTGGAAGTGCAGGGACTGCGACTGGTCGTGTCGCCTGCGCAGGCGGGGCTGGCGTCGCCGCAGGCCGCGAACTCAGCGGTCACGTTCTGTCTGCGGCCCGAGCGTATCCGGCTCACGTCGGCGACCGCCGGGCGCGTGCCGGGACGTGTCGCGCAGCGCAGCTTCCATGGCAATCACTGGGTGCTCACCGTTTCGACCGCGCTGGGCGAGTTGCGCGTACTCGTATCGAACGATGGTGTGGTCGCGGCCAATGACGGCGACGCCGTCGGTCTCGACTGGGCTGACGATGCGCTGCGTCTCGTGCAGGAGAGCGCATGAACGCCGCGACGTCTACGCCACCGGGGGTGCCGAGCGTGGAAACAGCGAAGCCTACGGCATCGGTATCGCCCGAGGTCGCCGCTCAGCGTCGCTCGGCATGGACGCTGGTCGCGCCTGCGACGCTCTACTTCCTCGTACTGCTGGCGGTGCCGCTCGTACTGACGTTTGTCCTCAGTCTGCACGGCTTCGATCCGAACTCGGGCGGCATTCTGCCGACGGTGTCGTTGCAGCATTACGTCGACATTCTCACGGACAGCTACTTCTACGAGATCTTCCTGCGCACGTTGCTGCTGTCGGTCGGCGTGACACTGCTGTGTGTGCTGATCGGCGTGCCAGAGGCGTACTTTCTGTTCCGCATGCGCGATCCGTGGCGTTCGCTGTGTCTGGTACTCGTGCTCGGTCCGTTGCTGATCTCGGTCGTCGTGCGCACGCTCGGCTGGTCGATTCTGCTGGGCCGGGAAGGGCTGATCAATGCCGTGCTCACGAAGCTCGGCCTCATCGATCATCCGTTGCAGATGCTGTTCACGATGGGTGCCGTGACGGTGGCGCTGGTGCATGTCCTCGTGCCGTTGCTGGTGCTGTCGGTGTGGACGTCGCTCACGCGGCTGGACCCCGCCGTGGCGCACGCGGCCCGCTCGCTCGGCGCAGGTCGTGCCACCGTGATGTGGCGCGTGGTGCTGCCGCAGATCACGCCAGGCATTCTCTCGGGCAGCCTGATCGTGTTCGCCCTCACGGCGAGCGCCTTCGCGACACCGGCGCTCATCGGCGGACGCCGTCTGAAAGTCGTGGCGACCACGGCGTACGACGAATTCCTCGGCACGCTGAACTGGCCGCTGGGCGCGGCGATTGCCATCGTGCTGCTGATCGTCAACGTGCTCATCATCAGCGGATACAACCACGCCCTTGAGAAGCGCTTCACGCGCCGTCTCGGCTGACGGGAGACCATCACATGAATCAGCTCGATTCTCAGTACGATCGCAACGGCGCGGGCGCGCTGGCGTTCCACGTGCTGTTTCTCGTCTTTATCCTTGCGCCGCTGGTCGTCGTGTGTCTGGTGGCGTTCACGCCGGACAACTTCCTCTCGATTCCGACGAAGCACTTCTCGCTGCGCTGGTTCGAATCGCTCATGAGCGACGAGGACTTTCAGTCGGCGTTGCGCACGAGTCTGTGGCTGGGCGTGATGTCGGCGACGGTGTCGACGGCGCTTGCCGTGCCCACCGCCATGGGACTGGCGCGCTACCGGTTTCCGGGGCGCGACGCGATCAACTCGTTCTTGCTCTCGCCGCTGATGATCCCGCCGGTGGTGCTGGGTATCGCTTTCCTGCGTCTGTTCACGCTGCTTGACATGGGCGGCTCGTTCGAGAGTCTGGTCGCCTGCCACGCGCTGCTGATCTTCCCTTATGCGCTGCGCCTGATCATGGCGGCGCTCGTGGGGCAGGCAGACGAAGGTGAGCGTGCTGCGCGCTCGCTGGGGGCAGGGCGCTGGACGACATTCCGTCGCATCACACTGCCCGCGATTTTGCCGGGCGTGGCGGGCGGCTGGGTGCTGGCGTTCATCAACAGCTTCGACGAACTGACGGCCACGATTTTCGTCACGTCTCCCGAGACGATCACGCTGCCGGTGCGCATCTACATGAATATGAGCGAGACGGTCGATCCGAGCGTCGCCGCGATTTCAACGTTGCTCATCGGGGTGACGCTGGCGGTCATGCTGATCCTCGACCGCATCTACGGATTGAACAAGGTTCTGGTTGGAAATCACTAAAACATGCAAAAGACATACGATATCGCCGTCATCGGCGGTGGCCTCGTCGGCATGGCAATCGCCTACGGGCTTGCCAAGCGCGGACAACGCGTCGTCGTTTGCGATGGCGAAGACAACTCGCTGAGAGCCGCACGCGGCAACTTCGGGTTGGTCTGGGTACAGGGCAAGGGAGGCACCTGCACCAACTATGCGCGCTGGTCGCTGCACTCGGCGAACACGTGGCAGGGGATGGCCGACGAGCTGTTCGCGCGTACCGGCGTGGACGTCGGTTTTCAGCGCCCCGGCGGTTTCAACATCGCGCAGACGGCCGACGAACTGGCCGTCAAGGTCGAGAGCATGCGCAAGCTCAAGGAAGCCGAGCCAGCGCTGGTCTATGAGGTGCTCGATCACGATGCGCTGACTGAGCGTCTGCCCGCCATCGGCCCCGACGTGTACGGGGCGATCTATTCGCCGAACGACGGGCACGTGAGCCCGCTGTACACGCTGCGCGCGCTGTTCGCTGCATTCGAGCAGGCGGGCGGCGAGTACGCGCCGAACGTGCGGGTGACGGACATCCGTCAGCTGGGCAGCGGTGCGTTTCGGGTGAGCATGGGTGACACGTCGTTCGAAGCCGGGCGCGTGGTGCTTGCCGCAGGGCTGGGTAATCGCGAACTCGCGCCGATGGTGGGACTGAGCGCGCCCGTCAAGCCGCTGCGTGGCCAGATCATCGTGACGGAGCGCGTTAAACCGTTCCTCGACTATCCGACGATTTACGTGCGTCAGACCGTCGAAGGCTCGGTCATGCTTGGCGACTCGGCAGAGGACGTCGGCTTCAACGACGGTGTGACGCCGGACGTGCTCGCCGACATCGCCCGACGCGGGATTGCGCCGTTCCCCATTCTCAAGAATGTACGCATCGTGCGCGCATGGGGTGCGCTGCGTGTGATGACGGGCGACGGCCTGCCGATCTACGAAGCCTCGGAATCTTGTCCGGGCGCGTTCCTCGCGACCTGCCACAGCGGCGTGACGCTGGCCGCCGCACATTGTGAAACCATCGCGCCGTGGATTCTCGGCGCAGAACGCCCCGCGCTTCTGGACCATTTCTATGCCAAACGTTTCGCTGCTTAAGTCGCTGGCGCGCAAGGATGGCGCGACGGTGCGGATGTTCATCGACGACATGCCGGTCGATGTGCCCACGGATATGAACGTGGCGGCCGCCTTGCTCTTCTCTGGCGTGACGGCGTGCCGCACCACGCCTGTGACGGGCAGCGAGCGCGCACCGTTCTGCATGATGGGTGTGTGCTTCGATTGTCTCGTGGAGATCGACGGTGTTCCGAACCGGCAGGGCTGCATGACGCCCGTGCGCGAGGGAATGCAAGTGCGTCGCATGGACGGCGCAAGGAGTGTGGCATGAGTTCGATGCGTGTGGATTTGTTGGTCGTCGGCGCCGGTCCTGCGGGACTCGCGGCGGCGCTTGAAGCGAAGCGTCATGGCCTGACGCCGCTCGTCGTCGATGAAAACACGCTGCCCGGCGGGCAGATTTACCGAAGCGTGAGCCGCTCGCCGCTGGCCGATCCGGGCGTACTCGGGCCGGACTATCTGCGCGGGCGTGCACTCGTCGATGCCTTCACGGAAGCAGATATTGCCTATTGGCCGCAAACGCTGGCGTGGCAGATCGGTACCGACAAGCGTGTCTCCGTCACACGGCAAAGCGCGGGTGGCGGAACGTTGCAGATCGAGGCCGGGGCCATCGTGCTGGCAAGCGGTGCGCAGGAGCGTCCGTTCCCGATTCCGGGCTGGACGTTGCCGGGCGTGATGGGCGTGGGGGCGGCGCAGACGCTGCTCAAAGCGTCGGCGCTCGTGCCGGACACACCGGCGGTGCTGGCCGGATGTGGGCCGCTGCTGTATCTGTTCGCGTGGCAACTGATCAACGCCGGTGTGCCGGTGCGGGCAATTCTCGACACCGCCGAGCCGGATGGACGCCGTGAGGCGCTGCATCATGTGGGCGGGGCGTTGCGTGCACCGTCCTATCTGATGAAGGGTCTCAAGCTACTGCGAGCGATTCGCGCGGCAGGCGTGCAACACGTGAAGCATGTGACGTCGCTGCGCGTCGTCGGCGCGACGCAGGCCGAGGCCATCGAATACGTCGTGGAGGGCAAGACGCAGCGCATCGATACGGCGCTCGTGCTGCTGCATCAGGGCGTGATTCCGAACACGCAGGCCACGCGCTCGATCGGTTGCGAGCATGTTTGGGACGAAGCGCAACTGTGCTGGCGGCCGAAGACCGACGCATGGGGCGAGACGAGCGTGCCGGGCATTTTCGTCGCAGGGGACGGTGCGGGTATTGGCGGCGCCTTGGCAGCCGAGCCGTCCGGGCGCCTCGCGGCCACGCAGGCCGCCGCGACGCTCGGCAAACTCGACACGGCAAAGCGGGATTCGCGTGCGCTGTCGTTGCGCCGCGAGCTGGCGGCGCACACGTCGATTCGTCCGTTCCTCGACGCGCTTTACCGACCGGCGGACGGCTTCCGCGCACCTGCCGATGACAGCACTATCGTGTGCCGTTGCGAGGAGGTGACGGCGGGCGACGTGCGTCGTATGGCGGGACTGGGTTGCGTCGGCCCGAACCAGACCAAGAGTTTCTCGCGCTGCGGCATGGGGCCGTGTCAGGGCCGCTTCTGCGGTATGACCGTCGCCGAGTTGCTGGCGCAAGCGCAAGGGTGCGCGGTGCCGGAAGTGGGCTACTACCGCATCCGTCCGCCGATCAAGCCGGTGACGCTGGGCGAACTCGCCTCGGCCGTCGACGCCCCCGAATTCCTGAGCGAACGAGCAGGTTTCCCCAAGTAGGCGAGACGGCTCGCGCCTCTCGCCTGCTACTTTTTATTCCCCTTTTTATTCCTTTTTGGAGACGCAGTAATGAGCGACATTCAACGCCATCACACGAATGCACGGATGAGCCGTGTCGTGGTGCATAACGGCACGGTCTACATCGGCGGCCAGACGGCCGACGACCGCAACCAGGACATCACCGGCCAGACGCAGCAGGTGCTGGCCAAGATCGATGGCTATCTGAAAGACGCTGGCATCGACAAATCGCGACTGCTGTCGGCACAGGTGTGGCTCAAGGACATCGAGTCGGATTTCGCCGGTATGAACGCCGTGTGGGACGCCTGGACGAGCCCGGGCAACACGCCGACGCGCGCGACGGTGGAGTCGCGTCTGGCCGCGCCGGACCTGCTCGTCGAGATCGCCGTGATTGCGGCAGCGAAGTGATCCGGATCCCATGCTTCATGGGGCGGGCGGCGGACTCTCGGACGACGACGATCCGTGCCGCCGCCCTCCAAGCCCATCCTGCCGTTTGCGGAGGCCGGAATCTGCGTACATTTTTTGATGGGTGATGAGGTCAACTTTGGGAGAAATATGATTTACGGGCAGGCGCACAGTGCAGGAGACTCCTCGCACCCTTGATTCGCGTCTGTCGGGCGTTGTCGGTCGAAGCCGGTGATGCCGCAGCAATCCCTGCATGAGTCGTCCCCTTAGTCTGATCGTATTGATGGTGTGGTTGGCGCTGAGCGTCGTCGGCACGGCCCTTATCGTCGTGCGTGCCTACATCGAGGCGCATCCGTCGGCGATGGCCGATTCGCATCATGCGTTGCTAATGGCGTTGTCAGACTTACCGTGGCTGCCGATCGGTCTTTGGAGCGCGATCGTCGTGCTCGCCGTTCTGGCGATGTTCGGCGCGCGACGCCTTCGTCACGCACACGAGCGCGAACTAACGCGCGCGCGACTGGACCGGTTCACCGACCTCGATACGTTCGGCGAGATGGCGGCCGGTCTTGCGCACGAACTCAACCAGCCTTTGATGGCGATCGTGTCGAACGTGCGCTTCGCCGAGCGACTGCTCGACGTGCCGGACGAGCGCAACAACGTGCGCGTGGCGCTGCAAACCAGCGCCGCGCAGGCCAAGCGCGCCGCGCGGATCATCGAGCGGCTGCGCGCAACCGTTGGATCGCATGGCGCAGACGCGCCGCAGGCGTTCGATCCCGGTGCGACCGTACTGGGGCTATTCGCGCTGTTTCGGGGCGAACCGGATCGTGCTCCGGTTCGGCTCGACTGGCACGACGAGGCGCCAGGCGCTCGACCGATGGCCGATCAGGCCGCCATTGAGCAGATTCTTCATAACCTGATTCAGAACGCGTGCGACTCGGTCACCGGTTTTGCCTGTCCGCATATTCAGGTGTTCGGTGAACGGCACGGGCGTCGCTATCGATTTCGTGTCGTCGACAATGGCCCGGGCATCGATGGCGTCATCATGTCGAAAGTCTTCGATCCCTTCTTCACCACGCGATTGCAAGGGCTAGGTCTCGGCCTGCCACTGTGCCAGACGCTCACGCATCGTCAGAACGGCAAACTCACGCTTGCCAATCTGCCCTCGGGCGGTGCCGAAGCGGCGCTATGGTTGCCGCTGGCGTAGCGGTGACGCATGTGCATCGTAGTGGCCGTCTCGTGACCCCGGTCGTAGCCATCGTCGATGACGACATCGCCGTGCGCGATGGCATCGCTTTGCTGCTGCGTACGGTGCGCGTTCCAAGCCGCCAGTTCAGCGATGCCGCGACCTTGTTCGACGCCATCGCTGTCTGCCCGGACATCGGCTGCGTGCTGCTGGACATGCGTATGCCGGACATGAACGGACTCGACGCGCTGGAGCGCTTGCGAAATCAGGCCGATCTACCCGTTATCGTGCTCACCGGTCACGGCAGCGTCGACATGTGCCGTCAGGCCTTCAAACGGGGCGCGGTCGACTTCCTGCAAAAGCCGGTCGACGAGGACAAGCTGATCGCCGCCGTTCAGCATGCGCTGCGCTCGCACGTGGTGTTGCGCGACGTCGAGAAGGCGCGGCAACAGCGCATGGAGGGGTTGGCGTCGCTGAGCGGGCGCGAGCGTGAGGTGCTCGACTGGGTCGTCAGGGGGGCCAGCAGCAAGGAGATTGCGCGCGTGCTGGGGATTTCGCCGCGCACTGTCGAGACGCATCGCGCGACCTTGTTGGGCAAGCTCGATGTGAATTCGCTCGTCGCGCTGGTGCGGGACTTTTCGCCGCTGCTCGGTGAGTCGTCTCCGTAGCGCTACGGAGAGTCGTTCAGTAGCCAGACGGATACCTCGGGCGTGGCTGACTTTCTACGATAGCGGTTCACATCGCTACGTATGAGGAAGTCCATGAAGACCTATCACTTCGCTATTCCTTCGTTGATGGCGCTGACGTTCGCCGGTGTCGCAATCGCGGACACCGCACCCGCAGCATCGGCCAGCGACGCAGGCTACTATGGTGCCGCCCGCCTCATCGGCGCCTTCGACAACGTCAACAACATGGAACTGACGAGCCCGCGTGTGAGCGGCATGATCCGTGGTCCGAAGTCCGAGGCTCACATCACAGGGTCGGTGGCACTGGGCTATCAGTTCGGCAACGGCTGGCGCGCGGAAGGTGAATACGTGTTTCGACGTGGCAACGAGTTCGATAGCTACTGGGCGCCGTTCAACGCAAATGCAAATCGCTTCAAGGTTGCATCGCAACGTCTGATGCTCAACGGATATCGCGATTTCGATCTCGGGCATGGGTTCTCCGTATACGGCACGCTCGGCCTCGGTGTTGCGATCGTCTCGGCAGACGGCTGGCAAGGCAACGCGTCGCGCGGCTTCGCTTCGCGTACGCAGACCAATCTGGCTTACTCGGGCGGTGTCGGCGTGAGCTACGCCATCGACAAGCGTTTCACGGTCGACATCGGCTATCGCTACGTCGATATGGGCAATGTCGAGAGCGGCTTCAACACGTTCGAGAACCGTATCGGCGCACGTGACGAACAGTTGAAAGCCCGACTGGCCTCGAGCGAAGTGTTCATCGGAGTGCGCGGCCGCTTCTAAGCGTGGGTCCGTCGGACACGATGATCAAGCGGGGATCAACGCATTGGTGAATTTACTGCGTCTGTAGGTTGATCCCCGCTCGCGCCTGCAAGCGCGGCAGGGCAGGCATAATGCGCGAGTCGGCAGGTTGCCTACAGTAGGTCAAAGCCCCCTTTCGTATTTGCTCATCGCAATTCCATCTCCACCCGCCCTGGACGTTGGCGACATGACGGACCCATCCACCGACCCGATCACGCGATCGCAGGCCCAGAAGGGGCGGGACTTCTCTCGTCGCGTGCTGGGGCTGCGCAGTCTGGGATGCGTGCTGAGCGCCATCGCCGTGTTCACGGCCATCCGGCATGCGGGGGCGTCGCATTTCGGTTACGGGATTTGGGCGCTCAATGCGTTTCTCTGGCCAGCGTTTGCCCACGCCATCGCCATGTCGTCGGCCGATCCGGTGGTGGCCGAGCGTCGAAATTTGTTGTGTGACTCGGCCTTCGGCGGTGGCTGGGTCGTGGCGATGCACTTCAGTGGCGTGCCGTCGGCCGTGCTGGTGTCGGTGCTGTTGATGCACAACGCGTCCGCAGGCGGATACCGGCTGCTACGCGACGGCATTCTGGCCATGCTGGTCGGCGGCGTTCTGACGGGGACGGTGCTGGGCTTCACGATCCGAACGGACATCCCTTTCTCGGAACTGGTCGCGAGCCTGCCGTTGTTGCTGATCTATCCCACATTGGTCGGACTCACGAGCTATCGTCTGGCGAAGCGGCTCTCAAGGAGCGAGCGGACGCTGCGTCGGATCAGCGATCAGGACGACCTGACATCGCTGCTCAACCGACGCTCATGGATGCGCGCACTCACGAGTTGCTTCGCCGAGAAGCGGCTGGGGCGCACGGGGACTGCGAGCATCGCGCTTATCGATATCGACGGGTTCAAGGAAATCAACGACCTGCACGGTCATCTTCAGGGCGATTCGCTGATCCGGATTCTTTCCGACGTGCTGTCCACCGAACTGGGCAGTCACGACATCAGCGGCCGATACGGCGGCGACGAGTTCTGCGTGTTGTTCGACGGGCAATCCGCCGAGAAGGCACGCCGGAAGCTGGAAAAAGTGTGTGCGGTGTTTTCAAGTGCGACCGAGGGGCTGGACTCGGTGCGCGCCGTGACATTGAGTGCAGGCGTGGCGAACTACACCGTGAATCTGGTGTCGCCGACCGCGTGGCTGGCGATGGCCGACCACGCGTTGTACACCGCCAAGCGCTCAGGGAAGGACCGGATCGTGATTGCCGATATCGACGTCGGCTTCGACGGGGTCGTGCTGCGCTAGCGGTTTAGCGACATAGTGACGTCGCCACTCAGGCGGGTTCCTCGGTCGTGCCGCTGATCCACGGTGTGAGGGCCTGACGGGCATCCTGCATCATGAAGTTCACGAGCGTCGTGGAGACCCCCAGCGACTGGGCGATCTCGCGTTGCGTGCAATCCTGGAAGTAATACATCTCGAACACCGTGCGGGTGCGTTCGGGCAGCGTCTTGAGCCGGTCGAGCATGCCGCCGATCATCTGGCGCGCTGTGACCTGCGCCTCAGGCGAGGCGGCACGATCGGGCATGTCGATGGCTTCGTCTTCCACCGTAAACACGCGATTCTCGATTTGCTGACGGCGGTATCCGTCCAGCGCCAGATTGCGCACGACTTGCATCACGTAGCTGGCGGGATGCCGCACGGGGCAGGCGCTGCGCGCATCGCATAGCTTGATGTAGGCGTCCTGCACGACGTCTTCGGCACGGCAGGGGCATCCGAGGATGCGCATCGCCAATCCCACCAGCGCCCGTCGGTGCGTCACGAAAATCTGGCCGACGAGACTGTCCTCCGTATCTGTGCCCATTGGCGTCCAGCCGGGACACCCGGCGTAACTCAACTGCTCGCTCATGCTTTTGCCTCCAGATCGGCATCGAACGCACAGCTGTGTGACGAAGCGACGCACTGTCGCTTTGGAACCACACTGCGGCACCCCCTTGAGGAGTACGAACGCAGTCGGATGACAAAACGACGGACGAACGCCGCCGGGAACGGCGCACGGGCGCGTTCCGACACAACGGTGCAGGGAGAAAAGACAGGACTGCAGAACTTCTGTTGCATCGCGCTGACAGGCAGTGGGGCTACCACTTTCTGCAGGGGATGCGGTAAATTTGACGTAAACGATAGTGAAAATGAGAATGGTTTGCAATTGATATTTTGATATGCAAGATGTCGACCGATTGGAGAGCGTGTCATTTCGTTATGCCAATGAGCTTAGCTTTGCAATTCATCAGGATTACCGATGCTTCGAGCGCACCGGCGCGCCTGGCGTCGCGGCTGTCTGCGGACGAGCATTTCCGGCTCGGTGCGCTGCATAAGGAGGAGGATCGGGCGCGCTTCGCGGTGGTCCGGGCTACGTTGCGCGATGTGCTGGGCCGCGAGTTGGGGCTGCAGCCGGATCGGGTGGCGTTCGAGGTCGACGCGCAGGGCCGTCCGCGTCTGGTCGGGGGCGGGCCGCCGGACTTCAACGTTAGCCATGCCGGGCATTGGGGGTTGCTGGCCTATTCGCCTGATGTGCGCGTCGGTGTCGATATCGAACGACTGAACGCGCTCGCCGAACCGCGTTCTTCGTGGGACGTCTGCCTTCATGCGGAAGAGCAGCGTGCCTTGCTGATGCTGAGTTTCACGCTGTCGGGGCACGGATCGCGCGTAGACGAGATATTTCATTGGGTCTGGAGCCTCAAAGAGGCGATCTTCAAGGCGCTCGGCACCGGGTTGCAGGACAGCCTCACGGCGCTGAGCGTGGATGTGGACGCCGTTGCGCGCGCGGTGACGGCGGTCGAGGGCAAATTCGATGCGGCGATCCCGTCGGCCACCGCCGGTTGCGCGATTCCCTGGCGGACGGACGACCCGGCGCTGGCCGAGGCGTTGCGCGGGCTGGAACTGCGTCTGTTGCCCGCGCCGCCGGGCTATTCGGCGGCATTGGCTTGGCTGCCTAAGGGGTAAATTGGGTAATTTGGGTAAATTGCGCCGGTGCTTGACCGTCTTTCAGCCAGAGGAGGGCGCACACCGTGCCCTTGCAGCCTTCGCCCCCGGCAGGCTGGACGCTTAAGGAGTGATCGATGAGTTTCGACGACGAGAATGGCGTGTTCCGTGTGGTCATCAACGACGAAGAGCAATACGCCATCTGGCCGGACTACCGGCCCGTGCCTGCTGGCTGGCGCGAAGTCGGGGTGACCGGTAACAAGGCAACGTGCCTTGCCCACATCGAGTCGGTCTGGACGGACATGCGCCCGCGCAGCCTGCGCGAGCATCTGGCCACGCAGGGTGACGGACGCAATGGCGTTTGAGGCCTGTCGTCTGCTCTGCCTGCCCTGCGCAGGGGGGAGTGCTACGGTGTACGCGCGCTGGGCGCAGGCCGCGCCGTCATGGCTGGCGGTGCGCCCGCTCGAACTGCCGGGGCGCGGTACGCGTCATCATGAACCATTGCAACATGACCCGCACCTGCTGGCGGACCAACTGACCGAGGAGTGCCTGGCGCAGCATGTGAGGCCCGGCACACGTTTCGCGTTATTCGGTCACAGCCTTGGCGGTCTGCTGGCGTTCGAGATCGCACATCGCTTGCACGCGCGGGGTTGTTCGCCTGCGGCGCTGTTCGTGGCCGCGAGCCGCCCGCCCGCCACGCGCGACGACAGTCGCTATGCCGCGTTGCGCGACGACGCCGAGGTGCTGGCCGAGATGCGCGCGCTCGGCGGCACGCCGGAAGCCCTGCTCGCCGAGCCTGAGCTGATGGCGATGGTGCTGCCGGTCATCAAGGCGGATTTCCAACTGTGCGGACATTACCGGCGTCCATCGCTGCAGGTGCGTGCGCCGTTATCCATGCCGATTCATGCGTTGGCCGGACGCCGCGACGCGTTCGCACCGGATGTCCTCGACGACTGGCGTTGCGAGACGACCGGCAGCTATACGCGCACCGACTTCGACGGCGACCATTTCTTCGTGCGCGACGATCCCGCCCATCTGCTGGCGGTTATCGCCAACGGCCTGGCCCCGGCGATGCATGCGCCGCACCCGGCGCGCGCGCTGGCGGCAACGCGATGAGCGAGCGCGCTCACACACTAGCGCAACCATCTCCGGGCGCTGCCAAGTTCGACCTCGCGGCGAGTCTGCCTGCCCCGGTGCGGGCCGAGTTGGGGCCGCTGTGCGCCGGACTGGCCTTCGGCGCACGCGTGCCCGACGACCTTCACCCCGGCGATACGGTCATCGGTCTGGCGGATCTCGATCGCCACATGCCCGCCATGTTCGACGGCGTTCGCCGCCTCGTGCCTGGGGTCGAGCCGCGTGCGCTCATGTCGCAGTGGAGCAAGTTCTACTTCCGGGCGGTGGCCCCGGCGGCGCTGGCGATCGCCGTCGTGCATGGCCGTACACTGACGCTCGACTCGGATGCCTGTGGCATCGTGCTGCGCGGCGGACTGCCCGTGCAAGTTCGCTTTCCCGAATCCAGCTGGACGCCGCCGCGCGAAGGCGAGGGCGATGCTGAGGCCGATCCGGCGTCAGCGCGTTTTGCGTCACTGCTTCAGGGGCATCTGCCTGCCGCAATGGCGGCGATGCAGCGGGCGGCGGGCGTTTCGACCCGTGTACTCTGGAGCAACGCAGGCAATCTGCTGGAGTTTATCGTCGGTGAGATGCGCAAGGTGCCGTCGCTGAGCGTGCGTGCCGCCAGCGACTACGCGTGGCTGTTCGATGGCGACGCCGGTTTCGGTCAGACGTCCGACAATCCGCTCTATCGCACGGTTCGTTACGTCACGCCGCCGTCAACCGCCATGCCCACGCCGATGCGCGCGCGCCGTGTGTGTTGCCTGCGCTATCAGTTGGCGGGGAAAGGCACGCGATGTGACGAAGCGTTGCTATGCGGATCGTGTCCACTGATCCTGACCATGACGCCCGTGCAGCTTCAGCGGCAACTGGCGATGCAGGCTTGTGGCGCACCTCAGTAGCCGCTCGCATCCTACGCAACAATGAAAAGCGGCACCGCAGCCCTATAGGCAGTGGTGCCGCTTTTGCGTCGATGGTGCCCGTTCATCCCGCCAGTGCGGCGACGCGCGATGCTTGGGTTGTCTGGGCCGGTGCATCGGTCTGCAAGGGCGCGCGCGACAGCAGCGACGTTGCGATTTCGGACGAGCGCGTAGCCAGAATCGAGAGTAGCGTGTCGGACAGTCCGTGCGTCGGCTCGCAATAGCCTTGCAGATAGATGCCGGGCTGGAAGCTCTCGCGGGTGCGCAGACGATAGTCGCGCTCGCCTTCGAGGCCGTCGAGCCACGGCGCCAGGTCCGACAACAGGGCTTCGTGCGTGCGGCGCTCGTACCCGGTCGCCAGCACCACGACATCGTAATGCTGCGTCACCGGCCGTCCGGCAAGCCGCTCGTGCATGTGCAACGTGATGCGGTCCCCGTCGGCGCTCGCCTCCTGGATCTCATGGCACGACAGCAAGGCGTGGTGCCCGTGTCCGCCCACGCGCTGCTGATACAGCACGTCGTAGATGCGTGCGATCAGATCGTCGTCGACCACGGCATAGTTCGTATTGCGAAACTCATCGAGAATACGTTCGCGTTGTTCCACCGGCTGCGCATAGATGAAGTCGGTGAATTGCGGATCGAAGATTTCGTTGACGAACGGGCTGCTGTCTGCGGGTTTGAGGGCGCGGCCGCGCATGATGAGGTCGACCTGTGCCTGCGGCCATTGCTCCGCAAGGTCGAGGAAGATTTCCGCCGCACTTTGTCCGCCGCCGACGACGGCGACGCGACGCGGTGCGGTCTCGCTGAGCGACGCCACGCGGGCCAGATATTGCGACGAATGGAACAAGCGCGCGTGGGACGTGCGATGTAATGGGGTGAACACCGGCGGCACATGGGGCGTGCCGCCTGCGCCGAGAATCACGTTGCGTGTGCGGCGCGACTGCGTCTCGCCTTGCCCGTCGCGCGAATGAACCTGCAACGCCACGACTTCGTCGCGCTCCAGCACCGGCTCGATGCCTGTCACCGTCTCGCCATACGCGCATTGCCCGTGAAAGTGCGACGCCGCCCAGCGCAGATAGTCGTTGTACTCGCGCCGGGTCGGATAGTGGCTTTGCAGGTTGATGAACGCGGACAGCCGCGCCTTCTCATGCAGATAGTTGATGAAAGTGAAGCGGCTGCGCGGATTGCGAAGCGTCGCGAGATCCTTGAGATAGGCGATCTGCATGCGGCTGTTCGAGAGCAGCATGTTGCCGTGCCAGGTGAACTCGGGCTGCTTCTCCAGAAACAGGAAGCGGGCAGGGCCGAGGCGCTGCCCGCAGTGCTCTTCGAGGGCGATGGCCAGAGCGAGATTGGACGGGCCGAAGCCAACGCCGATCAGGTCGTGTGTCACAGAATGAGGGGAAGTGTTGGTCGTCGTGGACGGTTCGGTACTTGCGTGCATGAGGGCCTCGGCAAGGTCATCCGGTGAATTCACCCGGACCCGGGATCGGGGGGAATGCCATACAAAGCATCCGTTTCCCAGAAGACGATGAGCATTTCTTTAAATTTACCCCGGAGAAATTCAAGCAAATGCGACGGGAAAATTTTCGGTGTCCTGAATCGTCTTAGAGCGAAGGAGCCATAAGTGGGTGCGGCTGTCGGGCCCGCCAGTTTCCGGTTTCCCCCTCTGTTCCTTCATCGAGATCCGTGGTCTGGCGCCGTCGTGCGCGCGACGACGGATCACCCGCGGAGAGCGTCGTGTTCCTGTTTCTGTTCCTGTTGCGTGCCTCACGCTGGCTGCTTGCGGCCGCTGTAGTTGCCTCGCTCGCCTGCGGCGTGGCGAACGTCATGCTGATCGCATCGATCAATCGCGCGCTCGGTGCGCCAGCGGCGGAGCTGGGCGCACTGGCGTGGCGCTTCGCCGCGCTGGCCGTGCTGTCCATGCTCGCGCAGATGTGCGCCGGTGCGCTCTTCACACGGCTGGGGCAGCGTACGCTGGCCGAACTTCGTCGACACGTGTCGCGCATCATCGTCAACGCGCCGCTGCGCGTGGTCGAGTCGACGGGCGGCGCGCGCGTGCAGTCGGTGCTGGCCGACGACGCCAACCACGTCGCCAATTTCTTCATCGGCCTGCCGACGCTTGTCATGAACGGCGCGATTGTGATGGGCTGCTTCCTGTACCTCGCGATCCTGTCATGGCCGATCTTCCTGATGGCCTGCGTAGCGATCGGTCTGGGCGCGTTGGGTTATCACATCAGCCATACCAAAGTGATTCGGTATCTGCGCACGGCGGGGCAGCGTCAGGACGAGCTGTTCGGGCACTTCCAGACGCTGGCATCCGGTGCCAAGGAACTGAAACTCAACCGCCGTCGTGCCGACGCCTTTCTCGCCCGCGTGCTCGGCTCCGCCATCGATGCGGTGCGAGAGAATCGCTCGCGCGGCCTGACGCTCTTCATCTTCTCGGTCAGTTGGGTGCGCTTCCTGTTCTTCTCGCTCATCGGGCTGGTGCTGTTCGTGCTGGTCGGTGCGACGTCGAGCAATGCGCATGTGGCGACGGGCTACGCCATCGTCTTCCTTTACATGGTCACGCCGCTCGAAGCCATGCTTAACAACATTCCGTTGCTGACGATGGCGCGTGTCGCGAGCGAGCGCATCCAAAAGGTGACGGAGTCGATGCGCACCGAGGACGTCACGTCGTCGGAGACGTCGACGACCGGCGCACCGCTGGTGCGGCTGCATGGCATCACGCATAGCTATTACCACGAACAGCAGGACGAAATCTTCCGCATGGGGCCGATCGATCTGACGTTCCGGCCGGGTGAGATCACCTTCCTGATCGGGGGGAACGGCAGCGGCAAAACGTCGCTGGCCAAGCTGCTCACCGGACTGTATGTGCCCGAGAGCGGCGAAATCGTGTGGAACGGGCAGTCGGTCGACGTCAAAAATCGTGATCGCTACCGTCAGTTGTTCTCGGCGATCTTCTTCGATTTCCACCTGTTCGAAACGCTGTTGGGCGCGGACGACGCGCAAACCGATCCCGCTCGGATCGATGCGTTTGCTGCGCGCTGGCTCGCGCGTCTGCACCTGCAACACAAGGTCAGCGTGACGAATGGTGCGTTCTCGACGCGCGATCTCTCGCAGGGGCAGCGCAAGCGTCTGGCGCTCGTGGCGGCGTGCGTGGAGGATCGGCCGTTCCTCGTGTTCGACGAATGGGCGGCCGATCAGGACCCTGTGTTCAAGGAAGTGTTCTACCGGGAGATCCTGCCTGAGCTGAAGGCGCAGGGGAAAACCGTGCTGGTGATCTCGCACGATGATCGTTACTTCTCGCTGGCCGACCGGCTGGTGAAGATGGAAAACGGTCAGTTGATCTCGGACGGCGAGCCGACATCGGTCGCATCGACGTCTGCAAATCCCGTGGTGACGACGGCGAATGTAGAAAAACCGCAATCGTCCGCGTAAACCCCTTAAATTGCAGGCACAAGGATCGTCAATGAAATTGCGGCGCGTGTGGCGCCGCGGTTTCGTTGAGGATCCAACCATGCTCGATACGATGCTCGATGTGCGCGCCCTGCGCACCAATGGCGACCTCCCGATGGTGGTCGAACCGCGCGATGCCGGTGTGCCGATCGAGGCCGCCGCCAGTGCCCTTCACGCGCTGGTGGACGAATATCTCCCGACCCACGGCGGCGTTCTGTTCCGGGGGTTCAAGGTCGATGGCGATGCGGCGTTCCGCGAGTTCGCCGCGTCTTTCGGTCATTCGCTACTGACCTATGAGTTCGGTTCGACGCCGCGCAGCAAAGTCGCGCAAGGCGTCTACACGTCGACCGAATATCCGCCGCACCAGCACATTCCGTTGCATAACGAACAGTCGTACACGCGCGACTGGCCGATGAAGATCTGGTTCTACAGCGTGCTCACGGCGCAGGAAGGCGGCGAGACGCCGATTGCCGACAGCCGCCGCATTTATGCCCGTGTGCCGCAAGACCTGCGCGAGCGCTTCGCGAGCAAGGGGCTGATGTACGTGCGCAACTTCGGCAACGGCTTCGACGTGCCGTGGACGCAGGTCTTCAACACCGAAGACCGCGCCGAAGTTGAAGCGTACTGCCGCGCGCACCGCATTGCCTGCGAATGGAAAGACGATGGCGAGTTGCGTACGCGCCAACTGTGTCAGGCCGTCGCGCAACATCCCGTGACGGGCGACTGGGTCTGGTTCAATCAGGCGCACCTGTTCCACATCTCCAATCTCGAACCCGACGTGCGCGAGACGTTGCTCGACGTCGTCGGCGAAGAGGATCTGCCGCGCAACGTGTACTACGGCGACGGCAGTCCCATCGAGGAAGACGCGCTCGCCACCATTCGTCACGTGCTGGAAGCGGAGAAGATCAGTTTCCCGTGGCAGAACGGCGATGTGCTGATGCTCGACAACATGCTCGCGGCGCACGCGCGCTCGCCGTTCAAGGGGCCGCGCAAAGTCGTCGTGGCGATGGCGCAGGCGCACGGGGCCGACCGCTGACGGTTTTTCCCGGTATTCGAAACATCTTCTCTCCGTCATTTACCGCGTGTCGCGGCCCGGCGACCCCGTCGGCCGCCACGCGCCAGTCTTTGATTCCGTTCCTGCTTCGTGAGTCGCTACCGTCATGAACGACGCTCTCCGCTTGCCCGTCCCCTTCGGCCCTGTCTTATCGACGGCGCCCTCTCAGGGAGCGCCCGGCGCTCCTATCGAACACATCGTCGATCTTCTGCGCGCCCGTGCCCGGCTTGAGCCGGATCGAGAAGCGCTGCGCGCCGTGTCCAGCGACGAGGGCGACGGTCAGGCCCTGACCTGTGCCGGGCTCGATACGCGCGCCCGTGCGGTGGCGTCCACGCTGCAACGCCTCGCCGCGAGTGGGAAAGACGGTGCGTACGGCGAGCGCGGATTGCTGCTCATGCCGACGGGACTGGATTACGTAGCGGGCTTCTTCGGCTGCCTGTACGCGGGGGCCATTGCCGTGCCGGCGTTTCCACCGGAGTCGGCGCGTCCGCAGCATCTGGCGCGCGTGCGCTCGATCCTGCACGACGCGCGTGCACGCTTCGTGCTGACCGACCGTCAGCATCGCGATGCCATGCTCGCGTTCGGCGACGCCGTGCCGGAATTACGCGGTGTGGAGATCGTGGTGATCGATGAGATCGACGACGCGCTCGCGGCCGAGTGGCAGGAGACGACCGTCGCCCCGGGCGATCTGGCATTCCTGCAATACACGTCGGGTTCGACGTCCACGCCGAAGGGTGTGATGGTCAGCCATGCGAATCTGATGGCCAACGAAGCCGCCATCGTTGCCGGGCTGGACATGACGCGCGACGACACCATGGTGAGCTGGTTGCCGCTGTATCACGACATGGGACTGATCGGCGGGCTGCTTTCGCCGATTTATCGTGGGGCGCGTCTCGTGCTGATGTCGCCGCAGTTCTTTCTGGAGCGGCCGGTGCGGTGGTTGCGCGCCATCGACAAGTTCGGCGGCACTGTCAGCGGCGGCCCCGATTTCGCCTATCGCCTGTGCGCGCAGCGCATCGATGCGGCCACCATCGGCGTGCTGAACCTGAGTGGCTGGCGGCTCGCGTTCTCCGGCTCGGAGCCGGTGCGTCACGACACGCTGGTCGATTTCTGCGAAGCGTTCGCGCCTGCGGGTTTCGATCCGAAGGCGGTCTATCCCTGCTACGGACTGGCCGAGGCGACGCTGTTCGTCACCGGCGGACAGCGGGGCGACGGCATGACGGCGACCGACTTCGACCGCAACGCGCTGGCGCGGCAACGGGCGGAAGCCTCGGGCGATCACAGTGACGACAGCGCGATGCTGGTCGGGTGCGGCACCACGCCGCTCGATCACGAAGTGCGCCTGATGACGTGGAACGATTCGCCTGACGTCGCACCGTCGGCGGTTGCAGCGGGCGGCGTGGGCGAGATATGGGTAAGCGGGCCGAGCGTGGCGCAAGGCTACTGGCACAACGAGGAAGCGAGCGCACGGACGTTCGTGCAGGCGGACGGTAAGCGCTGGCTGCGCACGGGCGACCTCGGCTTCGTGCACGACGACCAGTTGTACATCACGGGCCGCTGCAAAGACGTCATCATCGTGCGCGGCCATAACCTGTACCCGCAGGATCTGGAAAAAGCGGTCGAGGCCGACGTCGAACTCGTGCGCAAGGGCCGCGTCACGGCGTTTGCCGTCGATATCGATGGCGAGCCGGGTATCGGCATTGCGGCGGAAGTCGGTCGCGGCGTGCAGAAGATGGTGCCGCCGCAGACGCTCGCCGAAGTGATCGCCGTCGCGGTTTCCGACGTCTGCCAGCAAGCCGCGTCGGTCGTGGTGCTGCTCAATCCGGGCGCGTTGCCCAAGACGTCAAGCGGCAAGTTGCAGCGCAGTGCCTGTGCGAAGGGCTGGCGAGACGGCTCGCTCGATGCGTGGGCGACCTGGCAGAACGGTGCGATTGTCGGGGACGACGTGCAAAAGGCGTCATCGAACGACAAACCCGGCAAGGCGCCGACGCAGGGCGTGACATCCGACGCCACGTTCGATGCCGTCGCACAGATCTGGCGCGAAGTGCTGGGGCGAGAGCAGGTCCGTGCCGACGATCATTTCTTCCTGTGCGGTGGCAGTTCGTTGCTCGCCATGCAGGTGCTGGCGCGCGTGCATGAGCGTCTCGGCGTGAAGGCGACGCCCGCCTCACTGTACGAACATGCGCGGCTGGGCGAGTGGGTGCGAGAACTGGCGAAGCTCACGCCTGTCTCGGGCGTGCAAGCTATCGACGCCGGACAGCAAATTCCGCCCGCGACACCGCTCGCACAAACGCCGGACGCCCGCGTTTTCCGTCAGTCGTTTGCGCAGTCCCGGCTGTGGTTCGTTCATCGTCTCGATCCGGCGAACAGCGCGGCGTATCACGTCGGTGGGCAGTTGCTCGTGAAGGGACGCTTCGACGCCAACGCGTTCTCTCGCGCGCTCGAAGTGATAACGGTCCGTCACGATGCCTTGCGCACGACGTTCGACGAGCGCGACGGCGTTGCCGTCCAGATCGTGCATGCGAAGGCCGATGTCCCGCTCGTCAACCACGATGTGTCGGGCGATGCGAACCCCGATGCCGCAGCGTCCCGTCTGACCGATGCGTTGCTCGCACAGCCGTTTGCCCTGGACACCTCCGCGCCGTGGCGCGTTGCGTCGATCCGTATGTCGGACGAGACGCATCGAATTGTCTTCGTCCTGCACCATCTGTTGACGGACGCGTGGTCGATGACCCTGCTGGTCGACGAACTGGCCCGAGCCTACAGCGGATTCTCCGACGGCGAGACGCCTGTACTGGCTCCAGTGCCAGTCCAGCCCGGCGATCATGCCCATTGGCAGCATGCCCGCGTGGATGGCGAGGCGCTCGGCCGTCAGCTCGACTGGTGGCAGGCGCGTTTGCCGGAACCGTCGCCGGTGCTCGCGTTGCCGGTCGACCGCGCGCGTGGCGCGTTGCGCAGCGGCGCGGGGCAGACGCTCGCGTTCGAATTCCCGGCGGGTCTCACGCGTGACGTGCTGACCTTCGCCGCACAACGTAAGGCGACGCCGTTCATCGTGCTGGCCGCGTCGTTCCAATGGCTGCTGCACCGTTACGCGGGCGAGACGGATATCCGCGTGGGCGTGCCGATCGCGCAGCGTGACGTGGCCGGGCTGGAGCGCATGCTCGGCTGTCTCGTCAACACGCAGGTGTGGCGCGCACAGATCGATCCGGCGGCCGACTTCGACGGGCTGTTGACGCAGGTGCGTGATGGGGCGTTGGACGCGCAGGCGCACCGCGAAGCCCCGTTCGAGCGTGTGGTGGAGCGCATCGCACCGCAGCGCAGCCTCGGACAATCGCCGCTGTTTCAGGTGATGTTGAACCATCACGTGGCGAACGCTGCCGCATCGCGCGCCGCGACGGGCTGGCCTGCGGGCCTGAATGTGGTCGCACAGCCGCTGACTGGCGGTGCGCAGTACGACCTTGCGCTCGACATCGACGAGCTTCACGAGGCGACGATTGGCAACGGCGCAGATCCGCTCGACGGCGTGACGCTGCGCGCCCGCCTCACTTTCCCGACGGATCTGTTCGACGCACCGACCATCGAGCGCCTTGGTGCGGACTGGTGCGCCGGGCTGGCGACGCTGCTCGCGCTCCCGACGCAACCGTTGGCGTCGCTCGACGTCGCCTTTGAAAGCGCATTGGAGGGCGGGCATCGCATTGCGCTTGCGGAAGCCCTGTCGACGTTTCAAAGCATCCCCTCGCTGATCGACGTGCAGGCACAGCAACAACCGTCCGCCATTGCGTTGCGGGATGAGGCGGGCACGCTCACGTACGCCGAATTCGTGCGCGGGGCGAACCGCATTGCGCATTGGCTGCTGGCACAGGGTGTTGCGCCGGAAGCGCGCATCGGACTGGCGATGTCGCGTCAGACGGGCATGATTGCGGGGCTACTTGGCATCATGAAGGCCGGGTGCGCATTCGTGCCGCTCGATCCGTCTTACCCGGCTGAGCGGCTGGCGCAGATCATCGATGACGCGGGCATTTCGCTGGCGCTCACGGAAGCCTCGATGGCCGAGGCGTCGTGGCTCCCCGCGCGTCGCGCCGTGGTTGCCGATCTCATGGCGGATGCTTCGCTGCCGGAACATCCGCCAGCGGTCTCGCTGCATCCCGATCAACTGGCTTACCTGATTTATACGTCCGGCTCGACCGGCACGCCGAAAGGCGTGGCGGTGGCGCACGGTCCGCTCGCCATGCACTGCATGGCGACCGGCGCGCAATACCGCCTCACGCCCGAGGTCTGCGAGCTGCATGTGCTCTCGATCAATTTCGACGGCGCACACGAACGGTGGATGACGCCGATGATCTGCGGCGCGTCGTTGTTCATCGCGGACGAACGTCACTGGGCACCGCAGACGATGGTCGATGCGATGCGTCGTCATGGCGTGACGAATGCCGGTTTCCCGACGGCCTATCTGTGCCGTCTCGCCACGAGCGGGGCGACGGGCGCACCGGCGCTGCGTTTGCTGTCGTTCGGTGGCGAAGCGATGACGTGGCCCGCGCTGCGCGCGGCGCAGGCGATGTTCCGTCCGGCGCAGACGATCAACGGTTATGGTCCGACCGAGACCGTGATGACACCGGTCGCCTGGTCCATCGACGGGGCGCTGGATGCGCAACCGGCTGCGCAGATCGCGGGTCAGGCGTATGCGCCGATCGGCGAGCCGGTGGGGCGCCGCCGCGCGTGGGTGCTCGATCCGTGGCTCGGCGAAGTGCCGCTCGGCGCGGTGGGCGAACTGTACCTCGGTGGGGAGGGCGTGGCGCGCGGATATCTCGGACGCGCAGCGCTCACGGCTGAGCGCTTCGTACCGGACCCGCGCGGCGAGCCGGGCGCGCGCATGTATCGCACGGGCGACCGGGTGCGGCGACTGGCCGACGGCACGCTCGTCTACCTCGGCCGTTTCGATCAGCAGGTGAAGGTGCGCGGTTTCCGCATCGAACCGGGCGAAGTCGAGACGCAATTGCTGCGCGAGCCGGGCGTCGACGATGCACTGGCGGTTGTGGCAGCCGGGCCTGCGGGCGATCAATTGGTGGCATACGTCGCAGGCAAGGGACTCGATGGCGAAGCGTTGCGCGTGGCGCTGTCGCGTCGTCTGCCGGACTATCTGGTGCCGTCGCTCGTGATCGTGCTGGATACGCTGCCGAAGCTGCCCAACGGCAAACGCGATCGGGCGGCGTTGCCTGCGCCGGTCTGGGGCAGTGCTGGCGGACAGGCACCGCAGGGCGAGGCGGAGTGTGCGCTGGCGGCCGTCTGGCAGGATCTGCTACGCGTGCCGTCGGTGAGCCGCGACGACAACTTCTTCGCGCTGGGCGGCGATTCCATCGTCGCGTTGCAGATGGTCGGACGCGCACGTCAGGCGGGCTGGCAAGTCGGCGCGCAAGACGTTTTCCGTCAACAGACGCTCGCGCGTCTCGCAGCACAAGCGCGGGCGGTCGGTGAAGGGGACGGCGCGACGCGCGCGCCCGAACCGCTCGAAGGAGATGTGCCGCTCACGCCCGTGCAGGCGTGGTTCTTCCGTCAGCCCATTGCGCGCCGCGATCACTGGAACCAGTGGGTCGAAGCGACGTTGCCCGAAGGCACGGACATGACGGCCCTTCGTGAAGCGCTGGCCACCGTCGTGAAGCATCACGATGCGCTTCGGCTTCGCTTTACCGAGCATGACGGCCAATGGCAGGCACGTTACGTCGCGCCGCATGCCGCCGACGATCTGCTCTGGCACGCGGCGATGTGCGACGACGCGCAACTGGCTGATGCCCTTGCTCAGGCCCAACGGAGTCTGTCGCTGGCCGACGGCCCGCTGTTGCGTGCGCTGCTGGTACGCACGGAGGCAGGCGAGTTGCGCTGTTTCCTCGTCGCGCACCATCTGGTGATCGACGGCGTGTCGTGGCGCATCCTGCTGGACGATTTGCAAACGGCGCTCGGGAATACGGCGCAGGGGCGGGCATTGCCCGCCGTGGGCGAATCGATGCGCGCGTGGGCGCAGCGATGGCATGACTGGACCAAAAGCGACGCCGCATCGGCCGCGCTGGAGGTCTGGCAGCAGGCGCTGGCCGGTGCCGTGGATTCGGTGGACGTTGCCAAGCCGACGAACGCAACGGCGGGGACGGGTGAGATCGAACACGCATGGCCCGCGGACATCGCCGTGCCGCTTACGCAACTGCGTCGTGTGCGGATGCATGAAGCGCTGAGTGCCGCCGTTGCGCACACGCTGGGCCAGCGTGCCGGGGCGCAGCGTTATGTCGTCCACGTCGAAGGTCATGGACGTGGCGGCGAAGGCCAGGGCGACCTGTCGCGCACGCTCGGCTGGTTCACGGCGGCGTGGCCGCTCGCCATTCCGGTAGGTGGCACGCCTGAAGTCACACTGGCCGCCGCGCGCGAAGCCTGGCGGCGCGTGCCGCACGACGGCGCAAGCTACGCCGCGCTGCGTTATCTCGGCACGCCGCATGCCCGTCAGACGCTCGACGCGCTGCCCGCAGGCCACGTCACGGTCAACTTCCTCGGACGCACCGACACGGACGGCGTCGTCGACGGGGGGCTGTCGCACGAGCCCGACGCTGCGCCGCCAAACTGGCTGACGCTCGACGTCTGGCAGCGCGGCGACACGCTGCGGCTCGTTTGCCGCTACGACCGTACGCGTCTCGAAGGCGACGACGTTCAGGCGCTCGTCGACGAGATCGGTGCGACGCTGCGTGCACTGGCGCAGACGTTGCCGGGTCACGAACCGGTCATCGCCGAAGATTTCCCGTACGCGGGCCTCACGCGTGAACAACTCGCGGCATTGCCCGCGTCGATGCAGCAAATCGAAGCCGTCGTGCCCGCGACATCGATGCAGCAAGGCCTGCTGTTTTA
This sequence comes from Pandoraea commovens, assembly GCF_024704525.1. Lineage (NCBI taxonomy): Bacteria > Pseudomonadati > Pseudomonadota > Betaproteobacteria > Burkholderiales > Burkholderiaceae > Pandoraea > Pandoraea commovens. The sequence goes on along the minus strand of NZ_CP102780.1, from coordinate 3,744,030 downwards.
CTCGCAGCAGCAGGGCACCGCCGATCCGTACTTCTACCAGAAGGGCTTCGTGATCGACGGCGCACTCGACACGAATGCCTTTGCGCAGGCATGGCGCGAGGCGGTCGTGCGTCATGCGGCGTTGCGCACGGCCTATGTGAGCGACGTCGGTGAGCTACCGCTGCTGCTGGTGCACCGACCCGAGACAGTTGTCACGGCGGCCGACTTGGTGTCGCAGGAGGATTGGCGCGAGTTGAGCGAGACGGAACAACACGCGCATCTGGACGCCCGCTTCGCGGCCGAACGCGCCGCCGGTTTCTCGTTCGTGCAGGCGCATCGTCCACGTCTGGCGTTGATTCGCGTGGGCGAGTCGCGTTGGTGGCTGCTGTGGAGCAGTCACCACGTTACGCTCGACGGCTGGAGCACCGGCCTGATTCTGAGCGACGTGATGTCGCGCTATGCCGCACTGGCAAAGGGCGGGGTGTCGACGGATGGCGAGGCGCAGGCCGCGCCGTCGTTCGCTGAGTTTGCGGTGTGGCAACGTGAATTGGACGCCACCGCATCGCTCGCGCATTGGCGGCATCTGCTGGGCGGCGTGAGTGCGCCGACGCCGCTTCCGGCTGCGCGTCAGGCGCGTACGGCCGCTGAGGCGACGGGGCATGGCGAAACTGCATGGACGCTCGCCCCTGCGCAATGGCAGGCGTGGTGCGACGCCGCTCGTCGCGCTGGCGTGACGCCGGGCACGCTGTGTCAGGGCGCATGGGCGCTGTTGCTGGCGCGTCATGCCGGATTGCGCGACGTGGTGTTCGGCGTGACGGCATCGGGCCGCTCTGCTGCCGTGCCGGGCATCGAACGCATGGCGGGTCTGTTCATCAACACGCTGCCGGTGCGGGCCACGCTCGACGCGCGTCGTCCGGTCGCCGACTGGCTGCGCGATCTTCAGACGCAAACGGCGCAGTCGCGTGAGCATGAGCATGTGGCGCTGTCCGCCATCACGCGCGAGGCGCAGCGGGACAATGAGCGCGACGGCGAAAGCGCGGACGGTGCACTGTTCGAGAGCATTGTCGTCTTTGAAAACTATCCGCTCGATGCCGCGTTGCTCGGTCAGCGCGACGACGGTCTGCGGCTGTCGCTGCTGGAGCGCGGCACGCAGGCGCGCAACAACTATCCGCTGTCGCTGATTGTCGAGCAGCACGATGGTTTGCGTCTGGTGCTGGCGTTCGCACGCGAGCGCTTCGACGCCGCCGCCGTGCAGGCCCTCGGCGAGCAGTTTGTGGCGTTGTTGGGCGCGGTGGCGGACAGCCTTGGCACGTCGACTACGCCATTGGGACAGATTGGACTGACGAACGTCGTGCCACAGGCTGCCGAGAACGTCATTTGGTCCTCGCAGGACTTGCTTGACGACTGGTACGCGCATGCCGCCCGTGACGGTGCGGCGCTGGCCGCCGAAGGCGAGGACGCGACTTATCGCCGAGACGAACTCGACGCGCTCGCGAATCGTCTGGCGGCAACCTTGCAGGCGCAGGGGATCGGCCTGGAGGATCGTGTCGCCATCTGTCTGCCACGCGGCGCAGCGCTGGTTGGCGCGATTCTGGGCGTGTGGAAGGCCGGTGCAGCGTACGTGCCGCTCGACCCCGCGCAACCGGCGGCGCGTCTGGAAAAGCTGGTGAGCGCCAGTGGTGCGAAGGCGGTGATCGTCGACGATCAGACACCGGCGATAACGCACGCCTCTCTGATTCGCTGGCGCGACATCGCGGACGCGAGCGTTAACACGAAAGCGCCGACACCGGTCCGCGTGCATCCGGCGCAGGCGGCTTACGTCATCTATACCTCGGGGTCGACGGGCGAGCCGAAGGGCGTCGTCGTCAGTCGCGGGGCGCTGCACAACTACGTGCACGCAGTGGCGGCGCGCTTGCGTGAGCGCGGTCTTGATACGGCAGGTGAGATGGGCGGATTCGCGATGGCGTCGACCGTCGCCGCCGATCTCGGCCACACGACGTTGTTCGGCGCACTGGCGCTCGGCCGCCCGCTATATCTCGTGCCGCAAGCGTGCGCATTCGATGCGCAGCGCTTCGCCGAGTGGTGCGCCGCGCGTCCGATCGATGTGCTCAAGATCGTGCCGGGTCACCTGAAGGGCCTATTCGACGCGGCGGGCGCGGCGGTGTTGCCGCGCGCGGTACTGGTGACGGGCGGGGAATCGCTCGATCCGTCGTTCGTCGCACAGATCCGCGCGGCGAGTCCGGGACTGGCTGTTCTCAACCATTACGGACCGACGGAGACGACTGTCGGGGCGTTGACGCATGCGGTCGGCGACGTTGCGGAGGTGCCTGTGCCCGTCGGTCGTCCGCTGACGAACCTGCACGCGCATATCCTCGATGCGGACCTGAACCCGTTGCCGTCGGGTGTGGCCGGTGAGCTCTATCTGGGCGGCGCAGGGTTGGCCCGGGGGTATCTCGGCGCACCCGCGCAGACAGCCGAGCGTTTCGTGCCGGATCCGTGGCGCGCGGGCGCACGTCTGTATCGCACCGGCGACCGGGCGGTGCAGCGCGCCGACGGTGCCGTCGTCTACCTCGGCCGCGTGGACGATCAGGTCAAGATTCGAGGCTATCGCGTGGAACCGGCGGAAGTGGCGCAGGCGATGCGTCGCGTGTCCGGCGTGATCGATGCCGTGGTCGTTGCCCGTCACGACGGGCCGGGTGGCGCATGGTTGCATGGCGTCTTCACGGGCGAGGCGACGGTCGATGCCGTACGCACCGCGTTGGCCGAGGCGCTGCCGTCCGCCTGGGTGCCAGCGCGCCTCGACGGCGTCGAAAAACTGCCGCTGACCGCAAACGGGAAGGTGGATCGTCGCGCCTTACTGGCGCTGACCGACAGCGTCGACGCCACGAAGGAAAGTGCGAACACGGCGTCGGTGGAATTGCCGCAAGACGGCGCGGAAGCCGACATCGCAGCCATCTGGTGTCAGGTGCTCAAGCGCGAGCAGGTCGGCCGTCACGATGCGTTCTTCGACATCGGCGGCGACTCGATCCTCGCGTTGCAGGTGATCGCGCGATTGCGTAAGCGTGGCATCAAGGTCGGGCCGCAGCATCTGGCATCGCATCCGACCGTGGCGCAACTGGCGACGCTGGCAGCGCCTGCCGAAGCGAAGTCCGCGCAAACGCCACCGGCCGTCAACGGGCCGACGCGTGGCGACGAACACCGCAGTACGTTCCCGCTGTCGTCGTCGCAGATGCGCGTGTGGTTGGAGACGCAGATGGCACCGCGCGCCGGGGCGTATCACATCGCCGGTGCGTTGCGTCTGGATGGACCGTTGCAAGCCGATGCGCTTGAGCGCGCCTTGCAGACGCTGTCGGACTGGCACGACGTGTTGCGCACGACCATTGCTGTCAATGCCGCCGAGGGTGGCGCACCGGAGCAACGCGTCCATGCCGCGCTACCGGTCGCATTCGCGCGCGACGCCGTTGCACCGGGGACGTCCGGAGACGCTGCCAACGCGGCTGTGCAAGCGCGCCTTGAGGCGCTGACGCTCGAACCGTTCGATCTGGCCGACGGACCGCTCTGGCGTGTCCATCTCACGCAACTGAGCGACCAGTCGCACGTGCTGATGCTGGTCATGCATCACCTGATCTCGGACGGCTGGTCGATGAACCTGCTGGTTGCGGATCTGGCGCGTGCCTATCGTGCCCATGCGAGCGGCACTCAGCCGATGCGCGGCGCGACGACTTCACCGCTGCGCTACGGCGATTACGCCGTGTGGCAGCGCGAACAACTGGCTGGTCCCGCGCAAGCCGCGCAGCTCGCCTACTGGCGTCAGCAGCTTGGCACGACGCATCCTGAACTGGCCTTGCCGTTCGACCGCGCACGCCCTGTCGTTCGTGACGGCGCGGGGGCCAGCATCGACCTCACGATGCCGCCGGGCTTGCCCGCGCGACTCGACCGTTTTGCGCGTGAGCACGGCGTTACCCGTTTCATGGTCATGGCCGCTGCCTTCCATCTGCTCATGCATCGCGTCACCGGCGAGGGCGATGTGCGTACGGGAATGCCCGTGGCCGGGCGCGCGCACGAAGCCGTCGAGCCGGTCGTGGGCTTCTTCGTCAACACACAGGTATTGCGCTCGCAGATCGAATCGCCAACGACGTTTGCCACGCTCGTCACGCAGGTGCGAGACCAACTGCTGGGGGCGCAACAGCATGCCGACGTCCCGTTCGAACGGCTGGTGGAACACCTCGCACCTGTGCGTAGCGTGTCGCGGCACCCGTTGTTCCAGGTGTCCATCAATCACCAGAAGCGCGCCTTCGCGCCGCTGAGCGATCTGGCCGGTGTGACGATGCAGGCCATCGAGCGCCGTGCACATCATGCGCAGGTCGACCTCGCGCTCGATACGGAGGAGGACGAAGCGGGCGCACTGCGCGGCTGGCTGACGTACGCCTGCGACGTGTTCGACGCGCCGACAGTGCGCCGCCTCGGCGAGCAATGGCTGACGCTGCTGGATGTCGCCATGACGCAGGCCACGACGCCCGTCGCGCGGCTTGCGATGACGACTGGCGACGCGGCGAGTCAGGGCAACGGTAAAGGCCGTACGCGGGTGAGCGTTGCCGTGCCGCTGCCCGTGCATGCCGTGATCGACGCGCAGGCCGCAGTCCGGAGTGACGCGATTGCCGTGTGCGACGCAAACAGTCGCGTCTCATACAGCGACCTCGTCACCCGCGCGAACCGCATCGCGCATGCGCTCATTCGGGCGGGCGTCGCGCCCGAGGCGCGTGTCGGGCTGGCCATGTCGCGCAGCACGGACCTGATCGTCGCCATGCTCGGTATTCTCAAGGCAGGCGCGGCGTATGTGCCGCTCGATCCGGCGTATCCGGTCGAGCGTCTGAGCTATATGGTGGAAGACGCCGGGGTGACACACGCGATCACGCAGGCGTCGCTGGCCGGGGCGTCGTGGCTGCCGGACGAGGCGATGACCGTTGAATCGATGCTCGCCGACGCCTCGCTGCCGGATCACGCCCCGGCGCGCGACGTCCACGTCGATCAACTGGCTTACGTGATCTACACGTCCGGATCGATGGGGCGTCCGAAGGGCGCGCAACTGACGCATCGCAACCTGATGCGATTGCTCACAGGCACGTCGCAGGACTTCGCCTTCGACGCGGCCGACGTCTGGACGATGTTCCATTCGTACGCCTTCGACTTCTCGGTCTGGGAAATCTTCGGAGCGCTCGCGCATGGCGCGCGGCTCGTGGTCGTGTCGCAGGACACGGCGCGCGATCCGGTCGCGATGTGGACGCTCGTTGCCCGCGAAGGTGTGACGGTGCTCAACCAGACGCCCTCGGCGTTCTATCAATGGCTCGGCGCGATGCCGTCGGACGCGACGTCGACGACGCTGCGCCACATCGTCTTCGGCGGTGAAGCGCTCACGCCCGCAAGACTCGCCGCGTGGTGGCAGCGCTTTGGTGAAACGACGCGTCTGACCAATATGTACGGCATCACGGAGACGACGGTGCACGTCAGTCAGCACGTGCTGCATCGGGACGACACAGCGGGTTCACCCATCGGCGAGCCGATTGCCGACCTCGACTGGCGTGTGCTGGACGCGGGTCTTAACGAGGTGCCACCGGGTGTTGCGGGCGATCTGTACGTATGCGGCGAAGGGCTGGCGCGTGGGTATCTGGGACAGGCAGGCCTCACGGCCGAGCGCTTTGTGCCGGACCCGAAGGGCGCACCGGGCGAGCGTATGTATCGCAGCGGTGACCGGGCGCGTCGGCTGGCGGACGGCACGCTCGACTACCTCGGTCGGGGCGACGCACAGGTCAAGCTGCGCGGCTTCCGCATCGAGTTGGGCGAAATCGAGTCGCAGCTGCTGCGTCATGAAGGCGTGACGGACGCGGCCGTCCTGGTGCGGGACGACGGTGCGGGCGAGCAACTGGTGGCGTACGTGGTGTCGCCGCCGGACCGCGCCGCCGACGTCGATACCGCCGCGCTGTGGTCGCGTCTGCGCACCCATCTGAGCAGCGAACTACCGGCTTACATGGTGCCGGGCCAGTGGTTGCGTCTGGATGCCTTGCCGCTCACCCCGAACGGCAAGCTCGACCGGCGTGCGTTGCCGGTGCCCGAAGCCGCCGCAGCGGTGCAGTTCGAAGCGCCGCGCGACGGCATCGAAGCGCGCATCGCTTCGATATGGCAGGACGTGCTGGGCGTGCCGCGCGTGGGGCGTCACGACGACTTCTTCGCGCTGGGCGGTCACTCGTTGCTGGCAACGCAGGTGGCGTCACGGCTACGCGATGCGTTGTCGCTCGACGTACCGCTGCGCACCCTCTTCGAAGCGAGCCGTCTGACGGCACTGGCGGAAGCCCTCGACGCGATGACCGGAGCATCACCCGCCAGCCCGGCGGTCGCCGAAGACGACCTGCAAGCCGCCCTGCGCGAAATGGAATCCCTTTCCCCCGAAGCACTGCAAGCGCTGCTCGGGCCGGAGGCTACTCATGGGCAAACTAAGCATGGCTGATACGAAAGACGACATTCAAACGACGCTCGCCCGTCTGGCCCCGGCGCAACGGCAGGCGATGATCGCGCTGCTCGAACGCAAGGGCGTCGATGTGCGCGAGCACTTGCCGCTCGACGGCTGGGTGTCCCGCACGGAAGGGCAGGACGTCGAGCGCGCCGTCGCCTCGTTCGCGCAGCAGCGCATGTGGACGCTGCTGCAACTGGATGAGCGCCACGACACTTATCACATCACCGGCGCGGTACAGCTCGATGGCGATCTGGATACGGCGGCGCTGGCGCAAGCCTTCGCCGCTGCCGTGGCACGTCACGCCGCGCTGCGCACGACGTTCGACGTGGCGGACGGCAAGCTCATGCAGCAAGCGCATGTGCGCGTCGATGTTCCGCTGGACATCGTACCGCTGGCCGCCGGGGCCACTGAGGCCGACGTTCGCAACGCGGTGGCGGACGTCAGTCGCCGTGCCTTCGATCTGACGCTCGGTCCGCTCGTGCGCACGACGTTGCTGCGCGTGACGCCGACGCGTCATGTGTTGGTGCTGACGATGCATCACCTGATCTCCGACGGTGGCTCGCTCGACGTGCTTATCGGCGAGATCGCCCGTGACTACGCCATCGTGCGCAACGGACGGACGCCCGCGACGCAGGCGACCGGCCCGACCTACGGCGATTACGCCATCTGGCAAAGATTGCGGCTGGGCGGCGAAGCGCTGACCGGGCAACTGGATTACTGGGCGACGCAGCTCGCTAATGCCGACGATTTGCTGGCGTTACCGCTCGACCGTCACCGCCCGGCGCAGCGCGATGCCGAAGGCGGACGCGTAGCGTTCACGCTGCCAACACCGCTGGCGGAGCGCGTTCGCGCCCTGGCGCGTGACGCCCGCACCACGCCGTTTGCCGTCTTGCTAGCGTCCTTTCAAGCGCTGCTGGCCCGCTACGCCGTAGGCCAGAGCGATGACGATACGGATGCCTCCACCGTCGATGTGCGTGTCGGTGTGCCGGTGAGTCATCGCAGCCGCACCGCGCTAGAGCGTGTGGTGGGGTGTTTCGTCAACACCGTGGTCGTGCGTGCGCGCGTCGATTTGTCGGCGGGCTTCGACGCATTGCTCGCGCAGGTGCGCGACACGCTGCTCGACGCGCAGCGTCATGCGGACGTGCCGTTCGAGCAGGTGGTCGAGCGCCTTGCCCCCGCGCGCAGTCTGAGCCATAGCCCGTTGTTTCAGGTGATGGTGAATCATCAGCGGCGTCATGCGGCGTCGGCATTGCAGTTGCCGGGCGTCACCGCGACGGTGCTCGACGGCGAGACCACGCAGGCAAAGTTCGACCTGGACCTGGGAATCGTGGAGTCGCCGGACGACACGCTCGGCGGTGGGCTGGGCTACGCCTGCGACGTCATCTCGTCGCAAACGGCGCAGCGCATCTGCGCGCACTGGCAGACGTTGCTCACCGCGCTCGTTGCGCAGTCGGCAACGCCCTTGCAGGACCTGCCGCTAGCCGATGCAGACGAGTTGGCCGCCATCCGCCGCTGGGGTAGCCCCGCGAACGATGCTGGCGTCGCAACGAACGACACGCGCCTGCTACCGGACATGATCGCGGATCACGCGGCGCGTCGCCCGGACGCCACCGCTGTCGAATGCGATGACGATGTGCTGACGTATGGCGAGCTGCTGCGTCGCGCGGACGCGCTGGCGGCGCGCTTGTTGACGAACGGATTGACGCCGGAGACGCGTGTCGGGGTGTGGTTGCCGCGCTCGACGAACGTGTTCGTCGCGATGGTCGCGGTGCTACGCGCAGGCGGTGCCTATGTTCCGCTTGACGTGGAACATCCCGCCGAGCGCGTGGCCGAGTTGTGCGCCGATGCGGGCATTGCGCTGGTGATCACGGACGGGGACGGGCTGACACGTGTGCCGCCGGGCGTGACAGCGCTGGACATTGCCGCGGCCGATTCACCCGCTACGACGGTAGCGCTGCCTGCACTGCATTCCGCGCAACTGGCCTATGTGATCTTCACGTCCGGCTCGACGGGGCGGCCGAAGGGCGTCGCCGTCTCGCACGGCCCGATTGCGATGCATTGCCGTGCCATCGCCGGGCTGTTCGGCATGACGCCGGGCTTCCGCGAACTGCATGTGGCGTCGCTCTCGTTCGACGGTGCGCATGAGCGCTGGCTGACGCTGCTGTCGCAGGGCGCGTGCGTGGTGCTGCGCGGCCCGCGTCAATGGACGCCGGAGGAAATCTGCGAGCAGATCGTGCACCGTCGCGTGACCAACGCCGGGCTGCCGACGGCGCTATTGCGTCACGTGGCGCAATGGGTGGAAGCGCACCCGGACGCCGTGCCGCCTGGACTTATCTACTCGTGCGGTGGCGAAGCGTTGTCCCGCGACACGCTGGCGCTCGTCATGCGCACGCTGCAACCGGCGCGGCTGCTCAACGGTTACGGGCCGACGGAGACGGTCGTGACGCCCGTGAACTGGACGGTCCATGCAGGCATGCAGAGCCCGACGCCGTACTCGCCTATCGGCTCGCTCGTGGGCGAGCGTCGCGCGTATGTGCTCGACAAGCGTCTGCAACCGGTGCCGGTCGGCGTGGCGGGTGAGCTGTATCTCGGCGGTGAGGGCGTGGCGCGCGGGTATCTGTCGCGTCCCGGCCAGAGCGCCGAGCGGTTCGTGCCCGACCCGTGGGGCGCGCCGGGCACGCGCATGTATCGCACCGGCGACCGTGTCCGTTGGCTGGACGACGGCACGCTGGAGTACCTCGGCCGTCGCGATCAGCAACTCAAGGTGCGCGGTTTTCGCATCGAACCGGGCGAAGTCGAAGCGCAATTACTGGCCGAGGGGGGCGTGCGCGAAGCTGTCGTCGGCACGGCGCAGGGACCGGCGGGGGTGCAACTCGTGGCGCACGTGAGCGCGACGCCGCCGGACGGCGTCGACGTGGCGAGCTTCGGCGAGCAGTTGCGACAAGCGCTCGCCGCGCGTCTGCCCGCGTATCTGGTGCCTGCACAGATTCTGGTGCTCGACGCGCTACCCAAGCTCGTCAACGGCAAGCTCGACCGCAAGCGTCTACCGGAGCCGGTGTGGCAGAGCGCGAGCGCGGAAGCGCCACGAGTGGGGGCCGAAGCGGATCTCGCAGCCATCTGGACGCAATTGCTCGGGGCGGCGCAAGTCGGCCGGGGCGACAACTTCTTCTCGCTCGGAGGCGACTCGATCATCGCGCTGCAACTGGTGAGCCGGGCGCGCGAGGCGGGCTGGCGCATCACGGTGCGCGACGTGTTCCGCCATCAGGCGCTCTCGGAACTGGCCGCTGTGGCAACGCCCGCGCAAACGATTGCAGGTGCCGTCGAGCAGACTGCCGCTGACGAAGCGCGCGAGATTCCCTTGCTGCCGATCCAGTCATGGTTCTTCGGCGAACCGATCCCTCAGCGCGACCATTGGAATCAGTGGGTGCAGGTGGAGGTACGCGACGCAGGACGTCCGCTCGATGGCGGCTCACTGCGCGAGGCGTTGCAGGCCGTCGCTGCGCATCACGAAGCCCTGCAAATGCGCTACGTCCAAAGCGGCAACGGCTGGCAACAACGGCGCGCTTCTTCCGACGCATCGCTCGTCGCACTGGATGTCGTGGACGCCGCCGATGAAGCGAAAGCGCTTGCCGCTGCCGAGCGTGCACAGCGCGGTCTGTCGCTGGCAAACGGTCCGTTGCTGCGCGCGGTGCTTGTCAACCTGACGGGGGGACGTCAGCGTCTGCTGCTCGTCTGCCATCACATTGCAGTGGATGGCGTGTCGTGGCGCGTGTTGCTGGGCGATTTGCAGCGAGCGCTAGCACAGCGTGAAGCGGGGCAACCCGTCGCGCTGGCGGACAACGGCACGTCGTACGGCGCTTGGGCGACCTACTGGCGTGATTGGGCGTCTTCGTCCGAGGCTGAGCAGGAAGCGAATTTCTGGACGAACGCACTGCAAGGCGCACACAACACGCTGCCCGTCGACGCCACGCCCGCAGAGGGCGACCGTCAGGCAGATGCAGCGGAAGTCACCGTGGCGCTCGACGTGTCCGCCACCCGCCGGTTGCTGGAGGCTGCGAACGATCGCGCGCGTATCCACGAACTGCTCGTTGCCGCACTGGCGCACGCCGTCGGCGAGTGGACCGGAGCAGGGCGCGTGGCCTTGTGCGTCGAAGGTCATGGCCGCGACGATGTGCCGGGCACAGAGGTCTTCGATCTGACCCGCACGCTTGGCTGGTTCACGTCGGTCTATCCGCTGGCAGTCGACGTCTCGGCATCGCCGCGCGACACGCTGTTCGCGCTCAAGCGGATGTGGCGGGCTGTGCCACGCGCCGGACTGGGATTCGGTGCGTTGCGGTATCACGGCAGCGCCGCAGTGCGCGAAGCGATGGCCGCGTTGCCGCAGGGACGCATCACGTTCAACTACCTCGGCCGCATAGACGCAGGCTTTGGCGAAGGGAGGTTCGCGCCGAGCGATGCGCCCGCAGGGGCTGCCCGCGACGCCTGCGCACCGCTGGGCAACTGGCTGTCCGTCGACGGGGCGATTGCCGACGGCTGTCTGCGTCTTTACTGGCGCTTCTCGCGTAAGCGCTTCCACGAGGCGACGATTGCCGCTGTGGCTGCGCGCATGCAAGCGGCGCTGGGCACGCTCGTCACGGCCAGTGCCGACGCACAGGTCACGAGCGCGGCCGACTTCCCGCTGGCGGACCTCACCGAAGCTGCGCTGGCTGCGTTGCCGGTGCCCGCCGCCGATATCGAGGACGCCTATCCGCTGTCCCCCATGCAGCAGGGGATGGTGTTTCATGCGCGTCTTGCGCCGGACAGCGCGTCGTATATCAACCAGCTTCAGATCCGTCTCGAAGGGTTACAGGCCGACGCCTTTGCCGCCGCATGGCAGGCCGCCGTCAAACGTCACGCGATCCTGCGCACGAGCTTCGTGTGGCGAGACGGCGCGGCGCCGCTGCAACTCGTACATCGCGAGGTGCCGCAAGCGCTGCGTCTGCTCGACTGGCGCGAACGTGTGGCCCAGCAGGGCGCGGGTGTGCTGACGGAATTGGCGCAGCAGGAACGCGCACAGGGTTTCGACCTTGCGGTCGCGCCGTTGCAGCGTGTGGCGCTCGTGCGTGTGGACGACGACGCGTGGCAACTGATCTGGACGCTGCATCACGTGTTGCTCGACGGCTGGAGCAGCGCACAATTGATTGGCGAGATCCTTCAGGCGTATCTGTCCGGAACGCCTGAGGTGACGGGCACTGCGCCGCGCTTTCGCGACTACATCGCGTGGCTTGAGGAACACGCGCCGCAGGACGGCGAATCGTTCTGGCGCGAGCGGCTGGCCGCCTTCGAATCGCCCACGCAATTGCACGAGACGGTGCTGCGCACGACGGCCCCGACGCAAGGCCACGGTGAGCGCACCTTCCGGGTCGATGCGACGAGCGCACAGGCCTGGCAGCGCGCCGCGCGCAGTCGCCGCCTGACCGTCAACACGCTGGTGCAAGGCGCGTGGACACTGCTGCTCCAGCGCTACACGGGCAAGCGCGACGTGTGCTTCGGCGTGACTGTCTCCGGTCGTCCGGCGGAGCTGCCGGGGGCCGAACGCATGATGGGGCTCTTCATCAACACGCTGCCCGTGGTGCAGGGGCCGTCGCCCTCCGAAGGACTCGACGACTGGCTACACCGTTTGCAGGAAGACAACCTGGCGCTGCGCGAAGCCGAGAGCACGCCGCTCTACGACATTCAGCGCTGGGTCGGCTGGCCGGGGCAGGCGTTGTTCGACTCGCTGATCGTCTTCGAGAACTATCCGGTGGATCGCGCGTTGCGGGCACAAGGCGCGCAGGCGCTGCGCTTCGGCGACATCGTGAACGTGGAGACCACGCACTACCCGCTCACGATCGGCATCGCGTCGGGCGAGACCATCGACGTGCGCATGAGCTACGACCGTCAGCATTTCGACGACGGAGCGGTGGAGCGTTTGTGGACGCAATTGCACGACCTGCTGGGGCAGTTGTGCGCGCCGCAGACGTCGAATGTGCTGCATGCTGTACGGGTTGCGGACGTCGTGATGCACGACACCGACGCCGCATGGCCGACGCAGCGCGGACCACGTCGGACATTCGATGTCACGACGACCGTCGACCGGACGATTGCCGCTTTCGCGACCTCGCAACCGAATGCCATCGCCGTCACCGATGGCGAGCACTCGCTCACCTATGCGGAACTCGACGCGCAGGCGAACCGTGTGGCGCACGCGCTGCTGCGCCGGGGTGTGGCGGCTGAGGACCGTGTCGGTATTGCGTTGACGCGTCGCGTCGAACTGATCGTCGCGATTCTCGGCGTGCTCAAGGCGGGCGCGGCCTACGTGCCGCTCGACCCCGCATATCCGGACGAACGCCTCGGCTACGTGGTGCAGGACGCCGACATCAAGGTCGTGGTGACGGACGCCGCGCTCGGCGCACCTGTGTGGCTACCGAAGGGCAGCGTGAGCATCGATGCACTGTCGCGCGACGCGACGCTGCCGACCACTTCGCCCGAAGTGCGTATTCACGTCGACGAACTGGCGTACGTGATTTACACGTCCGGCTCGACGGGCAGGCCGAAGGGGGTGCAGGTCGCGCATCGTCAGTTGATGCGTCTGCTGCACTCGACGCAGGACTGGTTCGGTTTCGGTCCGGATGACGTCTGGACGATGTTCCACTCGTATGCGTTCGACGTGTCGGTGTGGGAGATCTTCGGCGCGTTGTCGCATGGCGGACGACTGGTCGTCGTGCCGTACTACACGAGCCGCGAACCGCAGGCCCTGTGGACGATGATCGAGCAGCAACGCGTGACGGTGCTGTGTCAGACACCGTCCGCGTTCTATCAGGTGCTCGCGGCTCTGCCGCCGGACGCTTCACAGACCACGCTGCGCCACATCGTGCTGGCGGGCGAAGCGCTTACACCGCGCCGACTCGCGCCGTGGTGGTCGCACTTCGGCACGCAAACCCGCGTCATCAACATGTACGGGCCAACGGAGACGACCGTCTATGTGAGCTATGGCGTCGTGACACCGGAGGCGGCCGAGGCGGGCGTCGGTCAGTCGCCGATTGGCGAGGCGCTGCCGGATATCGGCTGGCGCGTGCTCGACGCGTCGCTTGCGGAAGTGCCGATGGGGGTGCCGGGCGATCTGTACGTCGGTGGCGACGGGTTGGCGCGCGGCTATCTGGGACGTGCGGCGTTGAGCGCCGAGCGCTTCGTCCCCGATCCGTGGGGGCCTGCCGGTGCACGCATGTATCAGACGGGCGACCGCGTGCGACGTCTGCCGGACGGCACGCTCGATTACCTCGGGCGCGGCGATCAGCAGGTCAAGCTGCGGGGCTTCCGCATCGAGCCGGGCGAGATCGAGGCGCAGTTGCTGGCGCACGCGGAGGTCAGCGATGCCACCGTGCTGGTGCGAGGCGAGGGCGCCGACGAACAACTGGTGGCGTACGTCGTCGCCAGTGCCGAGGACGAGGGGCTTTGGGAACGCCTGCGCGAGCATCTCGCCACGCGCGTGCCGGTGTTCATGCTGCCGGGCCAGTGGCTGCGTCTGGACGCGTTGCCGCTCACCCCGAACGGCAAGCTCGATCGTCGTGCTCTGCCTGTACCGCAAGCGGCTGCCGCGCGGTTTGTTCCGCCGGAGGATGGAGTGGAATCGGACGTCGCGCAGGTCTGGCAGGCAGTACTCGGCGTCGAGCGCGTGGGGCGTCACGACAACTTCTTCGCACTGGGCGGCCACTCGCTGCTGGCCACGCAGATGGTGGCGCGCTTGCAAGCGTCGTCGGCGCGTCCGGTGGCGTTGCGTCAGTTGTTCGAGACGCCGGTGCTGTCGGACTTCTGCGCCGCGTGGGCGGCTGCCGCGCCAGCAGCGCTCGATGCGCAGACGCGCAACGCACTGGACGATCTGCTCGGCGATCTGGAGGCCGATGCGGCTTGATGTGCTACGGCCTCGCGTCGCGCATGATCGCTTGCCGAGTCATGCGCAACGCGAGGCCATCTCCATTCGATTTCTGGTGGTTCGATAGAAGGATTTCGCGATGTCTCTCGCCAATTCGGCCAACGTGGCCCATGTTCCCAAGGCTGACGACTCGGCATTGATGCGACGTTTCCTCGCCTTGCCGGGCGACAAGCGTCGCGTGTTTCAGTCGCGCGCCCGTGAGCAGGGCGTCGATCTGGCCAGTCTGCCGATCCCCGGTGGGCTGCGTGACGGGGCCGATGCGCCGCTGTCGTATGCTCAGCAACGCCTGTGGGTCGTCGAGCAACTGCATCCGGGCACGGGCGCGTACAACATTCCGGCCGCTGTGCGGCTGAAAGGGACGCTGAACGTTGTAGCGCTGTCGCAGGCGTTCGCGGGCATCGTCGCGCGGCATGAAGCGCTGCGCACCAGCTTTCACGAAGGGCCGAACGGGGCCGTGCAACGTGTACATGACGATGTGCCGTTCTCCATCGACTACGAAGACTGGCAAAGCGATGACACGACCGTTGCCGATCGAGACGCGCGCGTGCAAGCATGCGCGCGTGACGAAGCAGTCCGTCCTTTCGCGCTGGACGCTGCGCCGTTGATGCGGGCACGACTGATTCGTGTAGCGGCCGATGAACACGTATTGCTGCTCACGCTGCATCACATCGTGGCGGACGCATGGTCGATGACGCGTCTGGTCGAGGAATGCACGCGTGGCTACGCCCAATTCGTCGGGACCGGCGGAGCGGGGACTCACGTCGCGCCGCTGCCTGTGTTGCCGGTGCAGTACGCCGACTACGCCATCTGGCAACGTGGCTGGCTCGAAGCCGGTGAACTGGAGCGTCAACTAGCCTACTGGCGTGCGCAGCTTGGCGAAGACCATCCCATATTGCCGTTACCGACGGACCGTCCACGTCCGGCAGCGCCGAGCGGACGCGGCACGACATATGTCATGGAAGCCGACGCACCGCTCACCGCACGGCTGCGTGAGTTGGCGCGTACTCACGACACCACGCTCTACACCGTGTTGCTGGCGGCGTATGGCGTGTGGCTGGGACGCATTGCCGGTGTTCGCAGCGTCTGCGTTGGCGTGCCGGTCGCGGGGCGCGCGAAGCTGGAAACGGAGCCGCTGATCGGCTTCTTCGTCAACACGCAGGTGATGCGTGTGCCGCTCGATCCGACAACATCGTTCGGCGGTCTTGTCGCGACGATGCGCGCGCGGGCCATCGAAGCGCAAGCGCATGCCGACGTGCCGTTCGACAAGCTTGTCGAAGCGTTGCAACCGGCACGCGATGCGTCCGTCAACGCGCTGTTTCAGGCGAAGTTCAATCACGAGATTGCACGCGACGCCGTGCCGGAGATGGCCGGTCTTCGGATCGAGCCGGTGGTCGTTGCCGGACAAAGCTCGCACTTCGATCTCTCGCTCGATACGCTGGAGCGCGGCGACACGTTGCAGATCGCGCTGACGTACGCCACGGACCTGTTCGACGCCACGACCGTCGAGCCGTTAGCGCGTGCGTTCCACCGTCTGCTAACGCAACTGACGCAAGCCCCGGGCGACCCGCTCGCCGATATCGCGCTGAGCACCGACGTGCCCGTCACGACCGACGGCGAGCGGCGCCTGTGGGACACGCGCGACTGGATGGAGACATGGGCGTCGCGCGTCGCTCAGCAGGGCGATGTGCTGGCCGTCGAAGGCGGGGACGGTGCGTGGTCGCGTCGCACGCTCGACGCGCATGCCAATCGCGTGGCGCACGCGCTCGCGACGCAGGGCGTCGGTGCGGAGGATCGCATTGCATTGCTGATGCCGCGCAGCGTCGGTTGGGTCGCCGCGATGCTCGGTGTGTGGAAGCTAGGGGCGGCCTACGTGCCGCTGGACCCGACGCAGCCGTCCGCACGTCTCGCACAACTGATCGCAGCGAGCGGTGCAAAGGCACTGATCGTGGCGCCGGATGTCGCATCGGTCCCTCAGGTCGACGGCTGCCAGACGCTGGCCATCGTCGATGTGCTGGCGGGAGACGAGGTGCGTTTCGTCAGTCGCAGCGTGCATCCGGCGCAGGCGGCTTACGTCATCTACACGTCGGGGTCCACCGGACAGCCGAAGGGTGTCGTTGTGAGCCGGGGTGCGTTGCATAACTATGTACAGGGCGTGACCTCCAGACTGCACGATCTCCCGGAAGACGCCGGGATGGCGATGGTCTCGACCGTCGCGGCCGACCTCGGGCACACGGTGCTGTTCGGCGCGCTCGCGATGGGACGCCCGCTGCATCTCATGCCGCAGGAAGATGCTTTCGACGCGGGACGCTTCGCCGAGTGGATGCGTGCACGCCGCATCGGGGCGACGAAGATCGTGCCGAGCCATCTGAAGGGGCTGATGCTGGCCGCAGGACCGGACGTGCTTCCGAACGACTGGCTGATCGTGGGCGGGGAAGCGGCGGATTCCGAGTTGCTGACGTTGCTTCACACCCATCGTCCGTCGCTACGTGTGCTCAATCACTACGGACCGACCGAAACGACCGTGGGCGTGCTCACTCACCGTGCGGCATCCAATGATGCGCTGTTGCCTGTCGGCCTGCCGTTGCCGAACGTGAGTGCCTACGTACTCGACGACGATCTCAACGCGGTGCCGCCGGGCGTAAGCGGCGAGTTATATATCGGCGGTGTCGCGCTCGCACGTGGCTATCTCGGCGAGCCAGGCAAGACAGCCGAGCGCTTCGTGCCGGATCCGTGGCGTCCGGGCGCCCGGATGTATCGCACGGGCGATCGGGTGAAGCGACGTGCAGACGGTGAAATCGTCTATCTCGGACGCGCCGACGATCAGGTGAAGATTCGCGGCTATCGCGTGGAGCCGGGCGAGGTGGCCCATGCGCTGCGCGCGCTGGACGGTGTGCAGGACGCCATCGTCCTCGTGGAGCGCGACGCGCGCGGGCAATCGCAATTGCTCGGCGGCTACACGGGGGAGCTGACCGAGACCGACGCGAAGGCAGCGCTCACCTCGGCGTTGCCGTCGGCCTGGGTGCCGTCGCGGATCGTGCGTCTGACGGCACTACCGCTTACGGCGAACGGCAAGGTGGATCGTCGCGCGTTGCTGGCGGCGATGTCGACCGACACGTCCGACGGGGACGCGAAGGCGCAGGCGGCGCCGTCAGGCGAGATCGGCGCGCTCGAAGCACGCATCGCGGAAGTCTGGAAGGCGGTCCTCAAGACGGAGCAGGTGGGCCGCGACGCGAACTTCTTCGAGATCGGTGGCGATTCGATTCTGGCGTTGCAGGTGATTGCGCGGCTCAAACGCGGGACGCCGCCGCTCAAGGTCAGCCTGCGCGAACTGATGCAGCACGGCACGGTGGCACGCCTTGCCGCCGCACTTGCCCCTTCGCAGGCGGCGCCATCGGCCGGTGGCGACCTGCTGGTGCGGTTGAACGCCAGCAAGTCATCGGCGCCTGCGCTGTTTTGCGTTCACCCGGCGGTGGGCACTGTCTTCGACTACCGTCCGCTTGCGCAGGCACTGGCCGACGAACGTCCGGTGATCGGCATTCAGTCGCGCATGTTGATCGATCCGGCGTGGTCGGATAGGTCGCTTGACGAAATGGCAGGGCGATATGTCGACGCCGTGCGCATCGCTCAGCCGAACGGGCCGTATCACTTGCTCGGCTGGTCGCTCGGTGGGCCGATTGCGATGGCGATGGCCGAGCGTCTGCGTGCCAGCGGCCAGACGGTGGCGTTCCTCGGACTGGCGGATACGTTCGTACCGGCGCAGCAGGACGATGCGCCACCCGTCGCATCGTCGCGCGACTGGACGGGCGATCTGCTTGACTATCTCGTCACGATTCTGCCGCAGGTCGGCGCGGGGAAACTACGCGCGTCGCTCGCACCGCACGCCGGGAAGCCGTTGGATGAGGGCGTATTGGCGGCTGCTGTCGATGCCGCGTTGACGATGCACGGGCAGGGCGGTGCGCCGGTGACCGCTGAGGGTGATTACGCGTCGCTCGGTCGCGATGAACTCGCGCACATGTTCCGGGTGACGGCGCACTTGCGTGCCTTGGCGGACGTTCATCGTCTGCGTCCGTCCGTGGTGCCCGTGCATGCATGGTGGGTCGAGCGGCGTGCGACGGACGACCGTGAGCGGTTGTCGCGCGCGATGGGCGCAGCGCCGGTGTACGAGGGCACGGTCGCGTCGAGTCACATGCAACTGCCTCGCACGAAGGCGTGGATCGACGATGTCGCACGGGCTGTTCGAGACGTGAGCGAAGTGAGCACTACCGGGGTGAGCGTCGCCGCGTGACATTGCGGCGACCGAGGTTGCGTTCGAAACAAAAAAGCGAGGCCAGTTCATTGGCCTCGCTTTTTTTACGACCTTTCAGACGTCCAATGACTTACCAGCTGTACTTGGCCGTGCCGAGAATCGTGCGACGTGCACCATAGGCGCACTGTGAGGTCGTCACACACACGACGTAGGTCTTGTCGAAGATATTGCTGCCGTCGAGCTGGAAGCGCCAGTGCTTGTCCAACTGGTAGTGCAGGCCCAGGTCGACCAGCGTGCGCGACGGCGCTTGTCCGGCTGTATTGGTCGCGTCGATGAAGGTCGGTCCGACGTAACGAATGCCGCCGTTAAAGCCGAAGCCCTTGAGCACACCGGCGTGGAACGTGTAGTCGGCCCACAGGGCGGCGGCCGTGCGCGGTTGCTGCGGCGGTACTTTGCCCAGCAGCGTCGGGTCGGTCGTCTTCGAGTTGGTGATGTTCGTGTTCGTGTACGAGCCGATCACCTTCAGGTTGTCGGTGACTTCGCCGACCGCTTCGAGTTCGAAGCCCTTCGAGTGCTGCTCGCCCGTCGTGATCGAGAACGCCGTGTTGGCCGGATCGGGCGTGAGCACGTTCGTCATGCGGATGTCGAACAACGACAGCGTGACGAAGCTGTTGTAGCCCTTCGGCTGGTACTTCACACCGACTTCATACTGCTTGCCCTTCGACGGGTTGAACTGGTTGCCAAAGCGGTCCACACCGACGTTCGGCTGGAACGATTCGGAGTAGCTGAAGTACGGTGCCAGCCCCATGTCGAACAGATACGTCAGGCCAGCACGATAGGTCGCCTGCTGGTCTGCCTGATTCGACGAGCGGTTCGTCAGCCGGTTGTAGACGTTCTGTGCCACCCAGTCCTGACGTACGCCCAGCGTGAGCAACCACTTCTCGTACTTGATCTGGTCCTGGAAGTAGAGGCCGCCTTGCGTGAAGCGAGAATCGGAATCCGCTGCCTGACGCGTCAGACCGAACACGGCCGCGCCGTAGTTGGGGGAGAAGATGTCGAGCTGGTTCGCCGCGCTCGCCACACCCTGACGCATGCTGCGATGCTCGTTGTAGTAGTAATAGTCGAAGCCGAAAAGCGCCACGTGCGAGAGCGGACCCGTGGTGAATTTCGTCTGCAACTGGTTATCGATGGTGAGCACATCCGTCTGACGATAGTCGGCAAACGGCAACCGGTTGATCAGTCGCGTGCTGCCCGGCGCGAAGCCCAGACCGTAAGCGTTCGTGTCGACTTTGTAGTCGAAGTACGAATAGCGTGCAGCCTGCTTGAACGACACCTGATCGTTGAAGCGGTGTTCGAGCTGATAACCGGCGAACACCTGCTCGCGCTTGATGTTGTCGTAGTTCGGGTCGCCCACGAAGCGGCCGACCGGAATCTGACCGTTCGGGTTCGGGAGCACCGTGCCGGACGCGGGCAGGAACTGGCCGAAGCCGAGCTTATCGCGCTGGTAGCTGGCCTCGAACGTGATCGTGGTCTTGTCCGTGGCCTTCCACGTGAGCGACGGCGCGATGTAGATGCGGTCGTTCGGGGTGTAGTCGACCTGCGTGTTGCTGTCGCGGAACAGGCCGACGAGGCGGTAGAGCACGCGGCCGTCGGCGTCGAGCGGGCCGCTGAAGTCGAAGGCCGCCTGCTTGTTCTTGAACGAACCGGCCGAGAGCTGAATTTCGTGAAGCGGGGTCTCCAGCGGCTTCTTCGTCACCATGTTGATCAGGCCGCCGGGCGTGTTCTGCCCGTAAAGCACCGACGACGGTCCGCGCAGGATTTCGATGCGCTCGAGGCCGTACGGATCGAGCTGGAATTCTGTCGCCGATTGCAGACGCGTGCCGTCCATGAACAGGCCCAGCGTGGACGCCGAGAAGCCCCGAATGTTGATCCAGTCGAAGCGCGTCTCGAAGCCTGCGTTGTCCGGCAGCACACCGGCGCTATATCGCATGGCCTGACTGACCGACTGCGCGCCCAGATCCTGAATCATCTCCTTCGGAATGACCGACACCGACTGCGGATTCTCGATGAGCGGGGTATCCGTCTTGGTACCCGTGGTACTGCGCTTGGCGACGATGCCATCGACCGGCCCTGCGCCGTTCTCCGGGGCGCGCTCGGCGCTGACCTGCGTGGGCGAGAGCGCGACGTCGCCCTGCTGGACGGTGGTCTGCGCCCACGCACCGTGGGAGAGGGCCAGCGGCGCGAAGGCAAGGCTTGCGGCCAGCGCGATGTGACGGTGGATTGGGTGGATCGGGCGATGGATCGATTGCAGGCGACTGGCCCCCCGGCCACGTGCGCTCCCGTAGTGCTTCATCTAAGACTCCTAGGTTTTTATCGAAGACTGAGGCGACGTGCGCACTCGAATCCCCGGGCGACGGCACCTATCGAGTAGTGGACGAACCAACTGGTCGGATATTTAGGGGGGCATCATCGGCCTCTCGTATAGGCGGCCTCATTGCGACAGATGCAGCACGCTGACGGTGGCCGCCGCAACGTCGGCCTCGGTGAACGGTGCGGCCTGCCAGCGCTTGTCGGCCCACGCTTGCAGGGCAGTCGCGTTGCGCGGATCGTCGCGGTCGTCCGAGGGGCCGGAGGCGTCGAGGGTGGCGGCGGCGACGCGTCGCGCCGGATCGTCCGGGAACGAGACGACCTGGAGATACGTATCGCCGCGCGGTGCCGTGTCCATGCCGTAGCGGTCGGTGCCCATGCGGGCGTCGGCGCACATGATCGAGAAGTAGCCCGCGATGTCGCAGCCGCCCGACAGGCCGATGCGACGTCCGCCGCGCGTGGCGAAGAGCGCTTCGTCGCGTCGGCTGCCGAGCGCCAGTCCCATACGTTGCATCTCCAGCACGGCCGCGCCCAGCACTTGCGCGAGCGACGCGCTGTCTGCGGAGAGTCCGGCGGGCGACGCGACAGGGTGCGCTGCATCGAACGGTTCGGCAAACGCCCGGCGGCCGGTGGCGTCGACGCCTGCGAGCCGGATCCAGACGGCATCCCACAAGTTCGCGCCCCGGGCACTGCGCTCGCCCGTGCCGTCCCACGCGTCCAGCACGCGACAGGCGGGCGCGAGATCGACGGTCTGCGGCGACTTCAGCGGTTTGCCGTCGATGGGGTCTTGGGTGATAAGCACGTCGAAGCGTTTGTCTTTAAGTTCGACCGCTGACGGGCAAACCCGCGCGAGGAGCGACTTGCGAGTGAGGTCGGCGGACAGGGGGGCGGCGCGCAGCACGGACTCACGTACGGCCTGCGTCGTGACCGGACCTGCGGCGCGCAAGGCGGCGATGCGTTGCAGGCCCGCGCGGCTGCGCAGCGAAAGCGGCGCGTTGCTTTGGCCGAGCACACTGCTGAGACGGGCGAGGGGCGCATGCGGCGCGGCCAGCCACGCGCTGTCGTTCATGTTGGCGACGACCGTGTCGCTCATGATGTCCGGCATCTCCCGGCGGCCCAGCGTGCCGGGCAACGGGCTGTCTGGCGCGGTTTGCCATGCACAGGCGCTGCGGCTGCCGTCGAGGACGGGCAGGCCCGGCGCGGCCTTCGCGAAGGCCAGTCCTGCGGGCTTTGCTGTGCAAGCGGCCGACAACGTGTCCGGCACGCCTGGCACCGGGCCGATGTCGCCGAACCACACGCGCGGGTCGCGTCGACCAATGGCCACGGTGTTGACCCACGGATTGGCCGCATCGGTGCGCATGCCGGACGCGAACGCATCGAGCGAGTCGGCCTGTGCCATGCGCAGGTAGTGGTCGAGCAAGCCGAAGTTGTTCGCGTTGGCATCGCGCAGGACCAGTGCCTGACGCGTCGTCCAGCCGAGCGCCGGGGACATGGCCGAGAGATTGACGACCGGCCCGTCCGCCGTGCGATACAGCGTTCGTGAGACGGTCGACGTCTTGCCCTGCGCATCGCGCACGGGGACAGTCACGGACACGCGCTGCATGGCTTCGGTTCGGCCGTCGATCCGGTAGCGGGTCGGGTCGGACGGATCGAGCGTGAGGGCCATGAGGCCGAAGCGTCGCGCACTCGAGACCGTATGCGTCCACGCGACGTTCTGCGTGAAGCCGATCATGACGAACGGCGCGCCGAGCATGCCGACGCCGGAGACGTCGAGCTGGCCGGGGATCGTGAGGTGCGCAGGGTACAGCCGGTCGGGGCCCTCCCAGTACCAGTGCGGGCTGCCGTACAGGATCGGCTGACCGTCGGCGCTCAGCGACGCCCCGAAGGCAAACGCGTTGCTGCCGACGCCCGCATCGTTGATCGATGCCAACGACGTCGGGGGCACTCCGGCGGGCAACGATGTTGCGATCGTGCGCACCGGGCGTGATCGTCCATTGATCGCCGCACTGGCCGAAGGCGGCCGGGCCGTCGCGATGGCGGTGATCTGCGTGGCGGCGCTCGCGGCGAGGGTGGCGGCGTAGAGACGGCGGTAGACGTCGTCCTCCGTCACGGTGCCTAGCTGGCGCATCCAGTCGGCGTTACGGCACGCGGTGTGCTGCGCGGCGTCTGTGCCCGCTCGCACGTCTTGCAGATAGCGCGTCACACCAGCTGCGAAGCCCTGCGCCAGCTCACGTCCGCGCGGCGACTGGGCGGCGCGATACCGGTCGAGGGTGGCGGCATCGAACGTCAGACGAAAGAAGACGTCCGCATCGAGGTTGTTCGGCTGGCCGAAAGTGGCGCGCCGGGCAACCCGACCGTCCGCTCCGAAGGCCAGCGAGCGCTCGCCACGAAAGGTCACGATGCTCTCGGCGAGTGTGCAGAGATTGTCCTGCGCCTGCGCGTAACCGAAGCCATAACCGAGGCCGCCCCAGTTGTCCGCGCGAACATGGGCGGTGCCGTCGGTCGTGCGACGCACATCGGCGTTGTAATGAGCGGAAATGGACGGGGCGTGGGATTCCGGTTTTTTTGTCGTTTCGGCGGCCTGATGCGTCGGGGGCGTGGGTGACGTGCATGCTGCAAGGCACAGGGCGACGGTGGCCAGTCCGGTACGCAGGGCGCTGGGCGATATCGGTGGGGAAGGCAGATCAGTTAAGGCGGGACGGGCAGGGCGGGCAAGAATCAGGCGCGACGGCTGGGGCGATCGGGACATGGGTAAATATGCCGGTTGGTGATACGTCTTTTGAGCGACGAACCACCACTTCCGGAGTTTAGGCGGCGCGCGCTCACGCCGACCGTCGAGACGACTGGTGCCCGATACCCGTACTTCCACCGGTCCAGCAGCCGCCAGACCGGCATTGAACATGACCGAATCTCTGACGCCTGCCGCAGGCGCGTCGTTGCGCGCGGAAGGCCTTAATGTTGCTGTGGGGGCCCGCAACGTCCTCACTCAGGTCGACGTGACCTTCGCCGCAGGCCGTGTGAGCGCGCTGTGCGGCCCAAACGGCTGCGGCAAGAGCACACTGCTGCGCACGCTGGGCGGCCTGCTCAAACCTGTGTCGGGCCGCGTATGGCTCGACGACACGCCACTTGACTCGCTGCGTGCGCGCGAGCGCGCGCGTCGCATCGCGCTGCTCGCTCAGACCCCCGGTATGCCGTTCGGCATGACCGTCGCCGAACTCGTCGCTTGCGGCCGCTACAGCCACACCGGCATGGGCGGACGCCTCGGGGAGCGCGACAACCTCGCCATCGAGCGCGCCCTGCATCTCATGGAACTGGAAACGCTGTGCACGCGCGACGTCACGGCATTGTCCGGCGGCGAGCGTCAGCGCGCGTTCATCGCGATGGCGCTGGCGCAGGAAGGCAACGTGCTGTTGCTCGACGAGCCGACGACGTATCTCGACGTGCGCCACCAGATCGACATCCTTGCGCGTATTCGCGAACTCAATCGCGAGACGGGGATGACGGTCGTGTGGGTGCTGCACGACCTGAATCAGGCCGCCGCCTTCTCGGACGCCATGCTGCTCATGCGTGACGGCAAGCTGGTCTTTTCGGGCACGCCCGACGAGACGATGGACCCGGACCGTCTGATGGCAGTGTTCGCCACGCCGATGCAACGCATCGACTTTCAGGGCTTGCCGATGTGCTTGCCGGTGCTGGGCGGGCAGGGGGGACGTAGTGACGTTCGCGAGCGGGCGGAGATCGGTGGTCCGAGTGTCCCGAATGGATTGAATGGCGGTCGACATGGCGGCTGAGCGTACGGTGGGGACCTTGCCCCTCGCGCGACGCCTCACGGTGCCCGCGCACGCCGCGCCGCGTCAGTACGCGCGCCGCACACGTGCGTTATTGGGCGGATGGCTGGCCCTTGCGCTCGCCATCGTCGTCCACGCGCTGGCGAACGACGCGTGGCCGGGGGCGGGCACGGTCGCACAGGCGATGCAAGGCGGGCCGAGCGGCATGAATAGCGACGCCACGCTCGGCTGGTTGCTGTTTGTGGACGCATGGATGCCGCAGATTCGTGCGGGCCTTGCCGCCGGGGCATGCCTTGGACTGGCCGGTGCGTTGCTCCAGACCATCACGCAGAATCCGCTCGCATCCGGCGAATTGCTCGGGGTGTCGGCGGGCGCGCAGATGGGGTTGATCGTCGCGTTGCTCGTGCCCGGCCTCGCCGTCCTGCCGATGATGCTGGCGGGCGGTGTGCTGGCGGCGCTGTTCACGTTCGCGCTCGCGGGCGGCACGCGCACGACACCGCTGCGTCTCACATTGGCCGGGGCGGCAAATGCGCTCGCGCTCTCGGCGTTATGCATGGTCGCGCTGACGCTCTACACCCGTGCGGCCGTGGGCGTCGTGCAGTGGAGCACGGGGTCGTTGCAGCAGTTCGGCAAACGCGGGGCGGAAGAAGCGATGTGGTTGCTGCTCCCGGCGGGCGTGGCCCTGCTGGCGTTGCTGCATCCGCTCGGACTGGCGCGGTTTGGCGAAGCGCAGGCGTCGGCGTTGGGGCAGCGAGTCGGCGCGGTGCGTGTCGGGACGATTTTGCTCGCTGCCGTGCTGTCCGCGATTGCCATTGCGCTGGCAGGGCCGGTCGGCTTCGTCGGGCTGGCCGCACCGAATCTGGTGCGTCTGATGGGGGTTCACCGGCCCGCATGGCTGATTCCGCTCTCGGCGTTGTGGGGCGGCGCAATGCTCATCTTCACCGATGCCATTGCGCGCGCGCTGGTGACGTTCGGTGCGCTGCCGGTCGGCGTGATGAGCGCCGTCATCGGTGCGCCCGTGCTGTTGCTGTTGCTTCGCTACGGCCTGCCCGCGAGCACTGCGGAAATGACCGCCCCGATGGCGGCTGGTCATCGTGCGTCGAACCGGCGACCGATGGCCGTGATCGCGGTGCTGGTGGTCGTCGCGCTGATCGCCGTTACCGGACTGACGCTGACGATGGGTGTGCTGTCGTGGCCGTCGGCATGGCAGTGGCGCGATGTGTTCGATCCGCACACGGCGGCAGGCATGCTGGTGGACCTTCGTCTGCCGCGCAGTCTGATCGCGATGGGCGCTGGCGCATTGCTGGCGGGCAGCGGCGTGTTACTTCAGGGGGCTTGCCGGAATCCGCTGGCCGGGCCGGAACTGCTGGGCGTGAATCAGGCGGCAGGGCTGGCGGTGCTTGCGCTGCTACTGGTGTCACCCGATGCGGCCGCACGCTGGTCGATGCCCGCTGCGTGGGCGGCCAGCGCCGGGGTGCTGGCGATTGTGCTCGGCGTGAACGCGCGCTGGGGCCTGGCGCCGATGCGGGTGATCCTGACAGGCATGGCGCTGGCCGGTCTGCTCGCGGCGCTGGCGAACCTGCTGGTGCTGCAATTCCACGTGCATGCCACGCAGGCGCTGGTATGGCTCGTCGGCAGCAGTTACGGGCAATCGTGGCACGGCGTTCGGGCGTTGCTGCCCTGGCTGGCAATCTGTCTGCCGCTCGCGGTGTACGCCGGGCGATGGCTCGACCTGCTGAGTCTCGGTGACGAGACGGCCGAGGCGCTGGGCGTGCCGGTCGTGCGTGCCCGTCTCGGATTGCTGGTGCTCGCGAGCGCGATGGCTGCGGCGGCGGTGGCGACTGTCGGTCCGGTGGCTTACGTCGGATTGATCGTCCCGAATGCGCTGAGATCGCTGCCGCTGACCGGCACCCGCGACCGTATCGTCACGGCCGCGCTGGCGGGGGCGTTGCTGCTCGGCGTGGCCGACTTGTTCGGCCGGACGTTGTTCGCCCCGCTCGATTTGCCGCTGGGCATCGTCACCGCTGCCGTCGGCACGCCGCTCTTCCTATGGCTGCTCTCCCGTACTTTCCTGAGGTCGCATGCGCATGCTGGTTAAATCCTTTGGGGGCGTGCCTGTGCGAATCTCACGTCGTCGCTGCCTGAAATACCTTGCCGCTGGCGCGGCGGCGATCACGGGCGTGGCGGCGCTCGACGCACACGCGCAGAACTATCGCGGCCTGTTCAATCGCGCGTCGCCCGTCTTGCCGACGAACGCCCGCCGGGTCGTCTCGCTGGAGTTTCTGTTCACCGAGTCGCTGTTGGCGCTCGACGTCACGCCGGTCGGGGTGGCCGATCCCCGTGGCTACACGCAGTGGGTTAAATATCGCGCAGACCGGCTGGGCGCGGACAGCTCCGTGGGCACGCGCGAGCAACCGAATCTCGAAGCGATTGCGGCGTTGCGTCCCGATCTGATCATCGCGTACGCCTATCGGCATGAGCGGTTGTTCGACGCATTGGCGCGTGTCGCACCGACCGTCGTCTTTAACGTCCAGCCCGCCGAGGGCGAGGGCGACGCGCTCGACCGCATGCTGGCCATTTTCCGATCCCTTGGCGCCATGACGGGGCGCGCCGATGCGGCGGCGCAAATCATCGCCGCTAGCCAGGCGCGCATTGCCGAGGCGCGCACGAGTGCGCTGCGCGACGGTTTTCGCGATGCGCCGATTGCGCTGCTCAACGCCAACGCGGGCGGCGGCAATTTCTGGGCTTACGACAACAAGGACATGATCGGCGCGCTGATCGGGCATCTGGGTGCGCGCAACGCGCTCGGGTGGCTCGACGAGCGTCAGTCGATGGTCAATCTGTCGCTGGGCGATCTGGCGCGGCATCCCGAATGGTCGCTGATCGTCGTCGACAACGGCGCCGCACCTGCGTATCAACTGCCGGTCTGGCGGGCGTTGCCTGCCGTGCGCGACGGACGTGTTGCGTTTCTGCCGCCGTCGTGGGGGTTTGGCGGACCGGTGTCGCTCGATCGGATTACCGGTCTCGTGGGCACGGCGTTCGCATCGATGGCGCCTGCCATGCGCGCGAGGGCTGCGTCTGGCGTATGAATGGCGTCTGAATTCTGACGGATGCCGTGGCGGCGTCCGGCTTGGCTGAGAGGAGATCGAATCGTGTCAATTGCAATGACTGCCCCTGTTGAATCGTCCGCTGCGCATGACGGGCGTTCTGCACCTCATGATCCCTACGGCGTCACGCTGGCCGACGGCCATCGGTATCACGCGAGCGGGCCGGACGATGGCGTCGCCCGCGCCGGTCAGGACCTCACGCTCTGGTGCGATGCGCGTGCCGTTGCCGTGTTTCAGGTCAGCGAAGCGGATGACGCGATAACGCTGCGGGCGAGCACGCAGCACGACGCCCATCTGCCCGTTCAGGCGCTGCTGCCCGTGCTGGCGGCAGTGTTCTGTCGTCACAAGGCGTGCAAGCGGGCCAGTGTGGTGTGGCCGGGGACGGGTGTCGACCCCGAGCTGGCGGCGTGGCTAGTCGCCGCGGTTCGTGACGGCGTGGGCGAGCAGTTCTCCCAAGCGGATGGTGCGAGTGCGTTGCAGGTCTCGCGTCAGACGTTCTGGCAGCACCCGGCGCAGTGGCTCCAGGGGCCGTCATCGGCCGGGATGGCCCAGCAGTATCGTGTGTCGGACGGCAAGCGCCATCCGTTGCGCGCACCGAAGCCGGTGGGTGAGGTGTACCGGCGTCATATCGCGCGACTCGGCACGAGCTTCAGCCTGCGCGCCATCGATCAGCCGGGTGACGTCGAACGCTTTCATGAGTGGATGAACCTCGACAGCGTGGCGCACTTCTGGGAGCAGACGGGCACGCTGGAGGAGCATGCGCAATATCTGGCGAAGATGCAGGCCGATCCCCATACCGTCACATTGTTCGCATGTTTCGACGACGAGCCGTTTGCTTACTTCGAGGTGTATTGGGCGAAGGAAGATCGCATCGCGACGTTTTGCGAGGCGGCCGACTACGACCGAGGTTTCCACTTGCTGGTGGGCTCGACGCGTTTTCGCTCACCCGGGCGCACCGAGGCGTGGCTGCGGTCTATCGTCCATTACATCTTCCTCGACGATCCGCGTACGCAGCGCATCGTCGGCGAGCCGCGCATCGATCACGACCGCTGGATCGCCTATATGCAGGGGCAGGGCGCAGCCCGCCTGCGTGAGTTCGATTTCCCGCACAAGCGCGCCGTGCTGATCGCCTTCGAGCGTCAGACGGTGTTCGAGCAATACGCGCCGTGGTGAGGTCGGAACGGACAGGTCCGTGTGGGTGTCTGCCGATCAACGACCTTGATTACTCCGATATCTGCGTGCCAAAACCCGCCTGATTGTCGAATCCGGTCACGACACTGTCGATTGACGCATCATCGCTGGCGGTGAAGCGGAAGTTTCCGTAACTCTTGGCGCGTGTTCTTGCCCATCATGTCGAGTCGCCCCGCCCCGGGGCGACTTCGCTAAAGGAGGCTCGACATGAACGCGACACGTGTGGACTATCAACGCTGGATTTCACTCAGACGGCGGGTGCCCGCGAACGAATATCCCGTGCATCCGCTCCCGGACCGGTTGCCGCGACGCGGGTATGTCGTCTGGTTTTACTTCAGAAACGAATTTTTCGGATCGCAGTTCGACAAGAAAGCGAAGGCTTATGTGTGCGACCACGTCCGCAACCCGTGGGAAGCGGCGTTCCTTGAGACGAAAGCCGAAGCGCTCGATATCGCCCGGCGCATGGTGTGCCCGTGTCTGGTACTGTACTGCGCCGGACCGTCCGCTGCGGTCACCGCCGTGGCCTGAGCGCACGGACCGGAATGTCCGACGGGTGCCGCGCGACGTCAGCCCGACGTGCCCCGCGCAAGACGCTCTGCCAGGGCGGCCTTCACTTCCGGCCATTCGTCGTCGATGATGCTGAACCGGACGGAATTGCGCTTGCGTCCGTCGGGCATGATCCGTTCGTGTCGGACGATGCCCTCTTGCTTTGCGCCGATACGCAGGATCGCGGCGCGCGACTTTTCGTTGAGTTCGTCCGTCGTGAATTGCACGCGCACACAATGCATCGTCTCGAAGGCATAAGTGAGCAATAAGGACTTCGCTTCGGTGTTGATGCTGGAGCGCTGCGCCGAAGCGCTGACCCACGTGTGTCCGATTTCCAGCTTTCGATTCGCTCGGTCCACCTTCCAGAAACGGGTGTGGCCGACCACGTTGCCCGTCGCCGTCGAAACGATGACGAAAGGGATGACGGTGCCATCAATGCGTCCCTTCAATGCCCGGTCGATGTAGGCATCGACGGTATCGGCGCTCGGTACAACGGTCACTTTCAGATTCCACAGCTCGCCGTCGGCCGCCGCAGCAACCAGCGCCTGTGCGTGATGACGTTCCAGCGGATGGAGTTCGACACTGTTGCCGAGCAGCGTGGGACGCAGTGCGTCGGCAGGCGTTGCATGGATAGACATGGGAAGGGCGCGGTCGTGACGGAAGAAAACCTGCAAAACGACGATTCTGCGCCCACTCCGGCGCCCCGGCAAGGCGTCGAACATGGGGCTTTACATGCCGAACTCGCGCAACCCTTCCAGATCGAGAATAGTCAGCACGCCGTAATCGACTTTGACCAAACCCGCCTGCTCCAGCACCTTCAACGCAAGGTTGACGCGCTGGCGCGAAACGCCCGCAAGGTAACTCAGTTCCTCTTGTGAGATCTGCACGGTGTTGTCGTCGGACGGATACAGGTTCGGATTGAACATCGACGACAGCGAACGGGCGACGCGGGCATCGGTATCGAGCAGACGCTCGTGCTCGACGGCCGCAATGAATTGCCCCAGCCGTTCGTTGAGTTGCAGCGTCAGAAAGCGATTGAACGGAATGCTCGTGTCGAGAAGCCAGTCGAAGGTGGCGATGGGCATATGCGCGAGCACCGAGTCGCGCAGCGCCATGACGTCATATTTCCGGATCTCGTGCTTGAGCACCGACCCTTCCCCGAACCACGCGCCGGCTGGCACGCCCGTGAACGTCACTGTTTTGCCGCTGGCCGACGCTGTCGTGATCTTCACCAACCCCTCGATCACCCCGAACCATGCGTGCGTCGGGTCGCCCTTGCGGCAAACATAGCCCCCGTTTTCGACCGGACGCACCTGAATCTCCGCCACCACGCGTGCGCGCTGATCGGGCGTCAGTCCTTGCGCCCAGGCGCTGCGCTGCAACAAGGTTTCGAGCGACATATAGGGACTTTCCCTTGATTGTCATCCTGGTGACAAATCCGCCGTGAGCCATGAGGTATCTTCGCCTTGCCTGGCAGCGGCGAGACAAGCATTCCTGGCGGTCTGAACACGACGCCGAAGCACAAGTATAGAAGCTGACGCTTGCCCGGCATATCGGTAGTCGCCGTAGTCGTTTCACCGAAGTCGCTGCAGACGCTGTATGGCATTCCAAAGCAAAAATAGCGCCGCTTAGAGGCGCTGCGAGCAGTAAGGAGCGTGTCACGAGCACGCACGCCGACCGAGCCACGCCACTCCCCCTCGACAAATGTCGAAACGTGGCGAGACACAGGAGACTGGCATGCAGGAGCGGACTACCTTCCCGCGATTGTTGTTGGCCCATGCCGCGACACGGGGCGCCCGCACGGCGTATCGGGAAAAAGATCTGGGGATCTGGCAAAGCTGGAGCTGGCAGGAGGCTGCGCATGAAGTGCGCATGCTCGCCTGCGCACTCGCCGCTGCCGGGTTCAAGCGTGGCGACAATCTGGCTATCGTCGGCAATAACCGGGTGCGCCTGTACTGGGCGATGACAGCCGCGCAAGCCCTCGGGGGCGTAGCCGTGCCGCTGTATCAGGACGCCGTTGCTGCCGAAATGGCGCACGTGCTCGAAGACGCCGAGATCGATTTCGTCGTCGCCGAAAATCAGGAGCAGGTCGACAAGCTGCTGGAGCTGCGCGAACACGTACCGCACCTGTCGCACATCATCTACGAAGACCCACGAGGCTTGCGCAACTACGATGCCGCCGGGCTGCAATCGTATGCTTCGGCGCTGGAGCAGGGGCGTACTTTCAACGCGAAGCATCCGCGCTACTTCGACGATGCCGTCGCTGCCGCTAGCCCCGACGACACCGCCACCATCCTCTACACCTCCGGCACCACGGGCAAGCCGAAGGGCGTCTGCCACTCGCACGCCGGGTTGATCGGTGCGGCGTATCACGGCAGCACGTTCGACCGGCTTGGCCCGGGGGACGAAGTGCTGTCCTATCTGCCGATGGCCTGGGTTGGCGACCACCTGTTTTCCTATGCGCAGGCGCTCGTGGCTGGCTTCACGGTCAATTGCCCCGAATCGCCCGACACGATCTCCACCGACATGCGCGAGATCGGCCCGACCTACTACTTCGCGCCGCCTCGTGTGTACGAGAACGTGCTCACGCAAGTCATGATCCGCATGGAGGACGCGAACCGTCTGAAGCGCAAGATGTTCGCGCACTTCATGGACGTGGCGAACCGCTGTGGGGCGGCCGTGCTGGATCGTCGCCCGGTCTCTTGGCTGGACCGTCTGCAATACGCGGTCGGGAACCTCTGCGTATACGGCCCGCTGCGCAACACGCTCGGTATGAGTCGCATCCGAACGGCTTACACCGCCGGTGAGGCCATCGGCCCGGATCTCTTCCGCTTTTACCGCGCGATCGGCATCAACCTCAAACAGTTCTACGGTCAGACGGAGACGTGCGCGTACGTCTGCCTGCAACCGGATCGTCAGGTGCGATTCGACAGTGTCGGCCCGGTCGCGCCCGGCATGGAAATCAAGATTGGCGATAACGGCGAAGTGCTCGTGCGCGGTGTGGGCTTGCTCAAGGAGTACTACAAGCGGCCTGATGCCACACGCGAAGCGCTCGATGAGGGCGGCTATTTCCGCACCGGCGACGCGGGCATCATCGATGCCGACGGCCATCTGCGCATCATCGACCGCGCCAAGGACGTCGGCAAGCTCGCCTGCGGGTCGCTGTTCGCGCCGAAGTACATCGAGAACAAGCTCAAGTTCTTCTCGTATATCAAGGAGGCGGTGGCCTTCGGCGACGGACGCGACGGCGTCTGCGCGTTCATCAATATCGATATGGAAGCCGTGGGCAACTGGGCCGAGCGCAAGCACCTCGCCTACGCCGGTTACATCGATCTCGCCAGCAATCCGCTGGTCGCCGAACTGATCCTCGGTTGCATCGAGCAAGTCAATGCCGATCTCGCGAAGGAGTCGGCGTTTGCCGCCGCACAGATTCAGCGCTTCGTGATTCTCCACAAGGAGCTGGACCCGGACGACGACGAACTGACGCGCACGCGCAAGGTGCGCCGCGCGTTCATCGCCCAGAAATACGACGTGCTGATCGACGCCTTCTACACCGGCAAGTCGACGCAGTTCATCGAAACGCGCGTGAAGTTCGAAGACGGACGCGAGGGCAGTGTCAGCGCCACGCTCACGATTCATCCGGCGCGTGTGGTCGGGGTGCGTGCGCCCGTCGACGACCCTGCGCCTGCGAAGTTGCGCTGCGCGGCCTGATTGACCTGACCGACCTGGCACCCGACAAACCCAACGCTACCCCCGTCCCGGCATTGCCGCAGGAGAAGGTATGAGTGAGCACCGCAAGACTGGCGAAGTATTGCTCGATTTGCAGCACATCAGCTTGTCGTTCGGCGGCGTCAAGGCGTTGACGGATATCTCGTTCAACGTGATGGCGCACGAGATTCGCGCCATCATCGGCCCGAACGGCGCAGGCAAGAGTTCGATGCTCAACGTCATCAATGGCGTCTATCACCCGCAGCAGGGCACGATCGTCTTTCGCGGCGAAGTGCGTCAGCGCATGCATCCGACGTCTGCCGCACGGCAGGGCGTGGCACGTACGTTCCAGAACATCGCACTGTTCAAGGGCATGTCCGTGCTCGACAACATCATGACGGGACGCAACACCCGCATGCGCGCCGGACTGCTGGCCAGCGCCCTCTGGTGGGGCAAAGCGCGTCAGGAAGAGATGGTCAATCGCGCCAAGGTCGAAGAGATCATCGACTTTCTCGAAATTCAGCACATCCGCAAGACTCCGGTTGGACGTCTGCCGTACGGCCTGCAAAAGCGTGTCGAGCTGGCGCGCGCGCTGGCTGCCGAGCCTGAACTGCTGTTGCTCGACGAGCCCATGGCGGGCATGAACCTCGAAGAGAAGCGCGACATGTGCCGCTTCATTCTCGAAGTGAACGAGGAGTTCGGCACGACCATCGTGCTGATCGAGCACGACATGGGCGTGGTGATGGACATCTCCGATCGTGTCGTGGTGCTGGACTACGGCAAGAAGATCGGCGACGGCACCCCTGCCGAGGTTCGCGCCGATCCTGAGGTGATCCGCGCCTATCTCGGCGCAGCACAAGGCATGCCTGCGGCAGCGTGATCGTCAGTAAGGCTATCGGAAGCCTCGAGCACCGAACATCGAATGGCAGTTGACTGAGCGTTGGCACACTGGAGACATCGATGCAGTTCTTCTTCGAAATCCTGATCGGCGGGCTGCTCTCGGGCGTGATGTATTCGCTCGTGGCGCTGGGCTTCGTCCTGATCTTCAAGGCGTCCGGCGTGTTCAATTTCGCGCAGGGCGCGATGGTGTACTTCGCGGCCTTGTCGGTCGTCGGTCTCATGGAGCGCGGCTTGCCGCTGTGGGCGGCGGCCATCGGCGCGTTCGTAGTCATGGTGCTGATGAGCATGGCGACGGAGCGCTTCGTGTTGCGCAAGCTGGTGAACCAGTCGCCGATCACGCTCTTCATGGCGACTATTGGTCTGTCGTTTTTCCTCGAAGGTCTGGCGCCGCTCCTGTGGGGCAACGAAGTGCGTCCGTTGTCGCTGGGCATCGTGGACGAACCCATCGCCTCGATCATGGATTCGACGGGCGTGCTGGTGAGCAGCTTCGACCTCGCGGCCGCCGGGATCGCGGCGGTGCTGGTCGCGCTGCTGGCCCTGTTCTTCAAGGCGACGAGCATCGGCCGGGCGCTGCGGGCGGTCGCCGACGACCATCAGGCGGCGCTCTCGCTGGGTATTCCGTTGCAGCGCATCTGGGTGGTCGTGTGGAGCGTGTCGGGCTTCGTCGCGCTGGTGGCGGGCATGCTGTGGGGCTCGCGCAACGGTGTGCAGTTCGCGCTCACGATGACGGCGCTCAAGGCGCTGCCCGTGCTGATTCTCGGCGGCTTCACGTCGATCCCCGGCGCGATTGTGGGCGGGCTGATTATCGGTGCGGCGGAGAAGCTCGCAGAGATCTACGTGCCGCAACTGCTGCAAAGCCAGTTCGGCGGTAATTTCGGTGGTATCGAGGGGTGGTTCCCGTACGTCTTCGCACTGCTGTTCCTGCTGGTACGCCCGGAAGGGTTGTTCGGCGAACGGCACATCGACCGGGTTTGACCCGGCGGCTGACCGCACCAGTCATTCGAATCATTCGAATCGGAAAGCACGCGCAAGCATTCATCGCAGAGGCCACACATGTTCTATCGCGAAGCTGGGCAGTTCAAGACGTCCTACGTTGCCGACAGCCAGATTTTCCCGATCCGGCAGGACCGGATTGCCGTTTGCAGCCTGCTGGTCGTGGCGTTCGGCATTCTGCCGTGGATCGCCACCGAGTACTGGCTGACGGCTATCCTCGTCCCATTTCTCGTGTTCTCGCTCGCTGCGCTGGGGCTGAACCTGCTGACGGGCTACGCAGGGCAACTGTCGCTCGGCACGGCGGCGTTCATGGCCGTGGGCGCTTATGCGTCCTACAACTTCCAGTTGCGCATCGAAGGCATGCCGATTCTGGCGTCGTTCGCGCTGGGTGGCGTGTGTGCGGCGCTCGTGGGCATTGCGTTCGGTCTGCCGTCGCTGCGCATCAAGGGCTTCTATCTCGCGGTGGCCACGCTCGCCGCGCAGTTCTTCGTGCTCTGGGTGCTCACCAAATTCCCCTGGCTCTCGAACAACAGTTCGTCGGGCGTGATCACGGCGCAGAAGATCTCGGTGTTCGGTGTGGATGTGGATACGCCGGTGCGCAAGTACCTGTTCGTGCTGGGCGTCGTCACGGTGATGGCGCTCATCGCGAAGAATCTGGTTCGCTCGCATATCGGCCGCGCGTGGATGGCCGTGCGTGACATGGACGTCGCCGCCGAGGTCATCGGCATTCCGCTCATGCGGGTCAAGCTGCTCGCCTTCGCGGTAAGTTCGTTCTACTGCGGCGTGGCAGGCGCGCTCTATGCCTACTGCTACCTCGGCTCCGTGGAGCCGGACGGCTTCTCGCTCGACCTGTCGTTCCGCATCCTGTTCATGATCATCATCGGCGGCGTGGGCAGCATTCTCGGCAGCTTCCTGGGTGCTGCGTTCATCTTGTTGCTGCCGATCTTTCTCGACAGCACGTTGCCAACGATTGCGACCTTCCTGCATTTGCCGTTCACCAACGCCACCGTCTCGCATATCCAGTTGATGGTGTTCGGCGGTCTCATCATCTTTTTCCTGATTGCCGAACCGCATGGGCTGGCGCGGCTCTGGCAGATTGCCAAGGAGAAGCTGCGCATCTGGCCCTTCCCGCATTGAGGTTTGCCACACCGACGGCAATTGTTACCTGTTGCCGGTGAATGTTCGGACACACACAAAACCACAGATGGAGACACAGCATGAACACGAAACAGTTGACGACATCGTTGGGCTCGCTGGCTTTGGCGCTGGCGCTCGGCACGGGGGCGGTGGGGACGTCGTTCGCACAGTCGAACGATCAGTTCATCGCGTTGGCTGACTATCGCGTTGGCCCGTACGGCGCCAACGGGCAGTCGTTCTACGGCGGGTTCATCGACTATCTGCAATACGTGAACCTGAAGAACGGCGGCGTGAACGGCGTGAAGCTCACGTGGGAAGAGTGCGAGACCGAGTACAACAACGCCAAGGGCGTGGAGTGTTACGAGCGTCTCAAGGGCAAGAACCCGGTGACGAAGGGCACGGCATATCACGTCATGGCGACCGGCATTTCTTACGCGCTGATCGACAAGACGGCGACCGATCAGGTGCCGCTCGTCATGATGGGCTACGGGCGCACCGACGCGGTCGACGGCACCGTGTTCCCGTGGGCGTTCCCGCTGGTGACGACCTACCAGATGCAGGCGTCCGCCATCATCAAGTTCCTCGCCGACAAGAACGGCGGTTCGCTTAACGGCAAGAAGATCGTCTTCCTGTATCACGACTCGGCCTATGGCAAAGAGCCGATTGTCGCGATGCAAGCCGAGTCCAAGATCAATAAGTTCAACCTGATCGAGATTCCAGTCGCACACCCGGGTAATGAACAGGGTGCACAGTGGCTGCGCATTCGTCAGGAGAACCCGGATTACGTCGTGTTCTGGGGCTGGGGTGTGATGAACCAGACGGCGCTCAAGGCCGCGCAGAAGGTCGGTTATCCGCGCGAGAAGATCGTCGGCAGCTGGTGGGCCGGTTCGGAAGAAGACACGATTCCCGCAGGTCCGGCCGCCAAGGGCTACATGAGCGCGACGTGGAACGTGGCGGGCAAGCAGGTGCCGCTGATCGCCGACATCGAAAAGGTGGTCTACGGCGCGGGCAAGGGGAATATGCAAGACCCGTCGAAGGTCGGCTCGGTGTTGTACAACCGAGGCGTCTCAGCAGCGGTGGCCACGGTCGAGGCGCTGAACACCGCGCAGAACAAGTTCGGCAAGGGGAAGGTCTCGACGCCTGCGCAGGTGCGCTGGGCGCTGGAGAACCTGAACATCGACGCGGCGCGCCTCAAGGCGCTGGGTGCGACGGGCCTGCTGCCCGACATCAAGACAAGCTGCGAGGACCACGAAGGCTCGGGCAAGGTCCGTATCCAGCAATGGGACGGCACCAAGTGGGTGATGGTGTCCGACTGGATCGAAGGCAATCGCCGGCTGATTCACCCGTTGTTCGAAGCGTCGGCCAAGCAGTACGCCAAAGAGAAGGGCATTACGCCTGCTTGCTACAAGGGCTGATGAAGGGCTGAGGATCCGCTGCCGGTCATAGGCACCGGCAGCACCGATTTCGGAGTGATGCATGGAAGCGAGTTTGCGCGTCAACAACATCGAAGTCATTTACGACCACGTCATTCTGGTGCTCAAAGGCGTGTCGCTGATCGTGCCCGAGGGCAAGATCGTGGCGCTGCTCGGGGCCAATGGCGCGGGCAAGAGCACGACACTCAAGGCCATCTCGAATCTGCTGCACGCGGAGCGCGGCGAAGTGACGAAGGGCACCATCGACTATCGCGGCGAGCGGGTCGAGCAACTGACGCCCAACGGACTGGTCAAGCGCGGTGTGATTCAGGTGATGGAGGGACGCCACTGCTTCGGGCATCTGACCATCGAAGAGAATCTGCTGACGGGCGGCTATGTGCGGCATGCGTCGCGCAGCGCGCAGCAGCACGCGTTGGAGCGCATTTACGCGTACTTCCCGCGTCTGAAGACGCGACGCAAGTCGCAGGCGGGTTACACCTCCGGTGGTGAGCAGCAGATGTGCGCCATCGGGCGCGCCATGATGGCCCAGCCGTCGATGATTCTCCTCGACGAGCCGTCGATGGGGCTCGCGCCGCAGATCGTCGAGGAGATATTCACGATCGTGCGCGACCTGAATCAGCGCGAGAACGTCAGTTTCCTGCTCGCGGAGCAGAACACGATGGCCGCGCTGCGATATGCGGACTACGGCTACATCCTCGAGAACGGACGTGTCGTGATGGATGGTGACGCGACGTCGCTGCGCGATAACGAGGACGTCAAGGAGTTCTATCTGGGCATCGCCAAAGACGGGGCGAGCAGCGCGGGGAGCTTCCGCAACGTCAAGAGCTACCGGCGGCGTAAGCGCTGGATTGCCTGAGCGCCTGCCCGTTCGGACGAGTGGCGCACTCGCGCTGCTTCGTCAATCCGCTTCGTTAATCCTCATCGTTGATCCGTTGATATGAACGACTACTTCGACACGCTGGAAATCCGTGCGCCGGAGGTTCGCGAGAAGGCGTTGCTGGCGGCGCTCCCGGCGCAGGTCTCGCATGCCCGCACGCATGCCGCCTACTTTTCCGAGGCGCTGAGCGATATCGACGCTGGCGAGATCGACTCGCGCGATGCGCTGGCCGGGTTGCCCGTCACGCGTAAATCGGATCTGGCGGCGTTTCAGGTGCGTCACCCGCCGCTGGGCGGTCTGAACGCCACGCCGGTGAGCGGCCTCGCGCACGTCTACCAGTCGCCTGGCCCGATCTATGAGCCGGACGGGCGCGGCAGTGACTGGTGGCGCTTTGCACGGGCGATGTACGCGGCAGGGTTGCGCCCGGGTGATCTGGTCTATAACACGTATTCGTATCACTTCACGCCCGCTGGCATGATGATCGAGACGGGGGCGGCACGGCTGGGGTGTTGCGTGTTCCCCGCCGGTGTAGGGCAGACGGAACTGCAACTGGAAGCCATCCGGCACCTGAAGCCGGGTGCGTATGCAGGCACGCCGTCGTTCCTGAAGATTCTGATCGAGAAGGGCGAAGCGGCCGGAGCGGACCTCAGTTGCATTCGTCGTGCCACGCTCTCGGGCGAAGCGTTGCCGCCCTCGTTGCGCGAGTGGTTCAACGGCCGGGGGATCACGGCGCGCCAGTTGTACGGCACGGCGGATCTAGGGCTGATTGCCTTCGAGAGCGACGCACAGGCCGGGCTGATCGTCGACGAGAACGTGCTGGTGGAACTGGTCGAGCCGGGCGGCACGAAGCCGGTGCCCGATGGGGAAATCGGCGAAGTCGTGGTGACGAACTTCAACCCGGATTACCCGCTGATTCGCTTCGCGACCGGTGACCTGTCGGCGGTGGAGGCGGGCATCAGTCCGTGCGGGCGCACGAACATGCGCCTCAAAGGCTGGCTCGGGCGCGCAGATCAGACGGTGAAGGTGCGCGGTATGTTTGTGCATCCTGGGCAAATCGGCGAGATCGGGAAACGCTATCCGGAGCTGGTGCGGTTGCGTCTGCGCGTGGAAGGGCGGGTGGGGGACGACCGCATGCGCCTGCTGTGCGAGACGAACGATACGCCGCCGGATGGACTGGCGGCACGTCTGCAAGAGACGTTGCGCGATGTGACGCGACTGCGCGGTGAGGTGGATTTCGTCGCCGTCGGGTCGCTGCCGACCGATGGCAAGTTGGTGGAGGATGCGCGGGCCTACGACTGACGCCGCGTACTCCCGGAAGGCTCGAAAGCGCGCGTGATATCGACGATATCCGCGCGCTTTCCTATTTCCGCCTAACGTATCACGAGAGGGCAGTGGACGACGGCGCGCTGACCGCGTCCGATGCCTGCGTTACCCGGCGGTGCTTCGTCCCGGCGAGCAGAATGCCGAGCGCCGCGAGCATGGCCGGTATCGCCAGAATCGTGAACAGCCCGGCGTTGCTCCAGCCCGCTGCCAGCAGGAGCGCCCCGCCGAAGGATCCCGCGACGGCACCAATGCGGCCGATACCCAGCGCCCAGGCCACGCCCGTCGCCCGATTCGATGTCGGGTAATACGCCGACGCAATCACGTTTGCGCACACCTGCGAGCCGCTCACGCAGAATCCTGTGATGAAGATGCCCACTGCGAGCCAGACCGCGCTCTGCGTCAGCGCCAGCGACGCCAGCGAGGCCGCCCCGAGCAGATAGGCCACCGCAACCACCTTGTACGGATGGAAGCGATCGATCAGCACCCCCAGCACGATCGCGCCCAGCACACCGCCCCCTTGCAACAGCCCGGCAAACATCGACGCCTGTTTGAGCGTCAGCCCGCTACGTTCCGCGAGAATCGGCAGCCAGTTGATGAGCAGGTACAGGAGCAACAGGCTCATGAAGAACGCCAGCCAGAGCAGTAACGTGCCGCGCCGGTAGTCGCGGTGAAACAGTTGCACGACGGGCGAGGACGGCAGGCGGTCGTCAACGGCGCTGTATGTCTGACCGGCAACGACAAGGCCCGGCGCTACGCGTTTGAGCGTCGCGGCGATCTGCGCTTGCGTGCCGCCCCGGATCGCCAGAAAGCGCACCGACTCCGGCAGCGTGAACCAGAGCACCGGCACGAGCGCGAGCGGCAGCAGTCCGCCAATCGCGAGCAGCCCGCGCCAGCCTACGCCCGCCACGAGATAGGCCGTGACCACGCCACCCAGCGCCGAGCCGAGCGAGAATCCGCAGAACATCAGCGTGAGCAGCGTGCCGCGACGTCGTTCGGGACTAAATTCGGATGTCAGCGTGATCGCGTTGGGCATCGCACCGCCCAGCCCCAGACCGGTGAGGAATCGCAGCGCGATGAGCCAGGCAACGTTCGGCGCGAGCGCTGCGCCGACGCTCGCCGCACCGAACCACGCCACGGACAGGATCAGCACCCGGCGGCGACCGATCCGGTCGGCCATCGGCCCGCTGCAAAACGCGCCGACCATCAGCCCAAGCAGGCCCGCGCTGAAGAGCGGGCCGAGCGACACCATTGATAACTGCCATTCGCTGCGGATATGCGGCGCGATGAAGCCGATGATGGCGATGTCGAACCCGTCCAGCGCCACGATCAGGAAACACATCGCGCTGATCAGTATCTGGAAGCGCGACACCGGGGCCGCGTTGATGAAGTCCCGCACATCGACTGACGTGTGCCGGGTGTCGTGCT
This sequence comes from Pandoraea commovens, assembly GCF_024704525.1. Lineage (NCBI taxonomy): Bacteria > Pseudomonadati > Pseudomonadota > Betaproteobacteria > Burkholderiales > Burkholderiaceae > Pandoraea > Pandoraea commovens. The sequence continues at coordinate 3,702,551 of NZ_CP102780.1, read as the reverse complement.
TGTCCATGAAGTGTCTCCTGTCCTCGGGTGGCGTTTTTGCCTTGTTATGGATGTTTTGGAACGATGGCCTGATGCGTCGTCAGGCGGCGTGCGCCGGGGTGGTCAGGGCCTCCACCTGCGCGACGAACTCGGGATCGCGCGCCCGCAGATCCTCGTGCGTTACCCGTCCCGTGCGCAGCATGTAGTCGTAGGCGAAGCGCACAGGGTCGAGGTGCATACGGGTGTCGACGGATTCGTACCAGTCGAGACTCCGGCGGGCGGCATCTTGAAAACGGTCCGAAGCACTGCGACGGCTCTGCTCGAAGGCTGCGAAGGCGGCGGGCACATCGCTGCGGTTCGCGCTCAACGCCTCGAACAGTGCAATGGCGTCCTGCATGGCCATACGGGTGCCGGAGCCGAGCGAGAAGTGGACGCTGCGCAGCGCGTCACCCAGCAACACCACGTTGCCGTGCGACCAGCGCGCGTTGCTCACTACACGCGCCTGGAACCAGTTCGAGCGGTTCGTCAGCAGCGAATGGCCTTGCAGGTCATCGGCGAAGATCTGTTCGCAGAACGCGCGGCTTTCGTCTTCGGTGGCCGTGTCCAGTCCGCAGCGTTGCCACGTGTCGGGATCGACTTCGACGAGGAACGTCGACCGGTCGGGGCTGTACTGATAGGCGTGCGCCATGAACACGCCGTGCGGCGTCTGGCGGAAGATGAGCGACACGGGATGGAACGTGCGCGACGTGCCGTACCACGCGAACTTGTTGCGGCGCTCGTCGAAGCTCGGGCCGAAGTGTTCGGCCATGCGCGTGCGCACTTCGCTGTTCACGCCGTCGGCCGCAACGATCACGTCGGCGTCGGGCAACTGTGCCGGATCGGTGACGTGGCTCTCGTAGCGCACTTCCACACCGGCGTCGGCGCAGGCTTGTTGCAACACGCGCAGCATGTCGATGCGCGACGTGCGGGAGAAATGGTTGTTGGACAGACGCACGGGCACGCCCTGATGCACGATTTCCATGTGATCACAACGCGTGTGATGCGCCGTGAACTTGCGGAAGAAGGCTTCGTCCGCGTCCTTCAGGAAGGCGAGGGCGATGTCGGAGAACACGACGCCCCAGCCGTAGGTGGCGTTCGCAGCGTTGCGTTCGTGCACGACGATCTCGTCTTCCGGATGACGTTGTTTCATCAACAATGAGAAGTACAGGCCCGCAGGCCCGCCACCGATGACGGCGATTTTCATGATTGGCTCCTGGATTGGGGGGGGAGATCAGGCGACGCGCGCGGACAACGCCTCGCGCCCGGCGGCGAGCAACGCTCCGGCATCCGGAACCACGGGCGCGAGGCCGAGGTGGTCGAGCATCTGCCGCACCGTGCTGACGGCCGTGGACGTCACGGGAAGGCCGATCATGTCCTGCGCCAGTTGAATGGCGGGCAGAGAAGGCATCTGCACACAGGCAGACAGCACGACGGCGTCGGCATTGGCCGTGTTCAGGCGCTTGACGTCGTCGAGCAACTGCATCGGGTCGCGACGGCCGACTTCAAGGTTGTCGGGGATCTCGAACGACAGCGCATCGATGACTTCAATGCCTTCGTGCTCGATGTACTCGACAACCGCTTGCGTGAGCGGCTTCATGTAGGGCGCCATCAGCGAGATCCTGCGAGCGCCTAACGTCTTCAGACCGGCGACGAGCGCACCTGCCGAGGTCATGATGGCGGCGTCGCAATGGTTCTCGCGGGCCACGCGTCGCAGGTCTTCCTCGACCTGACGGTGGTAGCCCGGTCCCATTGCCATAATGGCGACGAGGCAAGCTGTGCTCATCACATCGACGCGTGCGTCGGCGAGTTCGGCGGCGCAGCGCAGGCCTTGAAGGTTCATCGCGGCGAGCTCTTCCTTCACCACGCGATGCATGCGCATGCGGCTCGAATGGAACGTGAAGCGCTCGGGCAGGATCTGTTCGCGGGCGCGCAGCATCGCGGGAATCTCCGTCTCCATCGTGGTGTTGGAGCTGGGCACGATCTGGCCGATGCGGAAGGGTGTTTGCAGGGTTTGCGTCATGGTGTCGGTTCTCCGGCGAAAGCTGGGGCTGCGGCGGGCGTGGAAGGCGCGGCGCAGCGGGTTCGGTATTGGTCGAGTGCTGCGCGCAGCACGGCGGGCATCTCGATGGACTCGCGCACGCCACGCTGAATGCAGATCGGCGTGAGGCGGGCGACGAAGGCGATGTCGCCGTCTTCCTTGCGCGCCGTCATCGTCAGCGTGAAAGTTCGTGTGCGGATGTCGGTGACTTCGACGCTCACGTCGAAGACATCGTCCGGCCAGAGCGAACGGCGAAAGTCGAAGTCGAGCGCGCGAGTGGGCGTGCCGAAGCCGTGATGGTTCTTGACGGCTTGGGGCGTGCCGTCGAACAGCGAGCCGTAGAACAGCTCGGCGATGGAGATGACGTACTCCGAAAACGTCACGGTGTAGACCACGCCCGCCGGGTCGCAATCGCCCCATTTCACACGGCGACGGACGACGAACGGGTGCTCGCTCACCACATGTTCGGTGCTGATCATGCGTCCTCCCTGGCAGGCTGGGCAGACGTGGCGAGGGCGGTCTCAGACGCGACGCGTCCGGCAATCGTCGAGCGCAACGACGCTTTGTCGACCTTGCCCACGCGCGTCACCGGAAACTCGTCGATGATCTCGATGCGCTCCGGGCACTTGAACTTCGCCAGCCCGTGGCTCACGAGAAACGCACCCAGTTCGCCGACGGACGGCGCAGGCTGGCCGGGGCGCAGGATCAGATAGACACAGCCGCGCTCGCCGTAGAGCGGGTCGGGCATGGCGACGAGTTTGGCGTCGGCCACAGCGGGGTGATGACTCACGAACGCCTCGACTTCCTCGCATCCGATCTTCTCGCCGCCGCGATTGATGTTGTCGCGCAGGCGTCCTTCGAAGGCGAAGCAGCGCACACCGTCGATCACCTTTGCCGTCACCATGTCGCCGGTGCGCACGAAGCCGTCTGGCGTGAGCGTCTGCGCTGTGGCCTCCGGGGCGTTGAAGTAACCACGCAGGCTCGACGGGCCACGGAAGCAGAGTTCGCCCGGCGTGCCGTCGTCGACCGGCGTATCGGTGCCGGGCGTCAGCACGCGGATCTCGTCGTCTTCGCAGCCGGACAGCCCCTGCGTGTGATGGCGAAGGTCCGGCGCGAGCTGCGCCCCTGCGCCCATCAGCAGCCCCTCGGTCGTGCCGTAGAGGTTGAAGCACGGCACGCCGAGATGCGCTTCGAGCGAGTCGGCGCGGCTCATCGTGCCGAAGAGTTGGAGCGACGTCAGATCGTGTTTGGCGATGTCCTTGTACGCGATCATCTGCGGTGCGACCGGCCCGATGGACAGACCGTGCGTGACGCGATGCGTTTCGATCAGCGTGAGCATGCGGGCGATGTCGACGCGGGGCATCAGCACCGTCGTCATGCCGCTGGCGACCGTCGACGCGAGGACATACAGCTGTCCGGCGTTGTGCAGCAACGGCAGCGACCAGATCATGCGGCTGTGCTCAGTCATACCGATGTGACGCATCCACGCCAGCGAATGACCGATGTATTCCGCATGAAAGCGCGGGATGATCTTCGGCACGCCGGTGGTGCCGCCGGATAACTGGAAGCTCAGTACGTCTTCACTGCCGATGCGGATGTCGGCCAGCACGGCGCGCGCACGCTCAAGTGGCATGAGGTCAATCAACTGATCGATGGCGCAGATACCGGCAACGGCGTCGTGCTCGACACGGCCGCGCGCGACCAGCAGATGCTCGATCGATGCGTGCCGGTCCATCATCTGACGGGCGAAGCCGACGAGGTCGAACGCCGAGAAATCGGCTTGCACGAAGTAGGCGCGGGCGTCCGATTGCGACGCCAATTGGCCGATCTCCACTTCCCGGTACTGCGGCACCGCGCACACGGGCACGACGCCCGCCTTGTAAGCGCCCATCAGCGCCACGACCGTGTCGACGTTCGTACCCATCTGGAAGATGGCGCGGTCACCGGGGCGCAGCCCCAGTTCGATAAGCGCTGCACCGAGCCGTTCGCTGCGCTCGTCGAGCGTGGCGAAGCTCAGCGTGGCTTCGTCGCTGAGGTAGGCCGCGCGCTCGGGCACACGCGCGGCGGTCGCGCGCAGCGCATCGCCCAGGGTGATGTCGTACCAGGCGTTCGACGCGAAGTAGCGTTGCGCCAGATCCGGCGCACAGTACGTCACGCCGTCGATAGGGTGAAAAATACCGCTCATGGTGTCTCCTGCACGTACTTTGGCGACTTTATCGAGGACGCCTGTGTTCAGTCAGTGGTTCGGTGGTTCAGTGGCTGTGGCGAGGGGCGATCCGCACGATGTCGCGTTCATAGCGTTCGATCTGGCCGTCGAGTCCGCCAGTAAAGAGGCCGTACCAGACGGCAGGCTTCAGACCCAGCGCGCGACGCCCGAACGTGATCGGCACGTCGCTGGAGATCACGGTGTAGTCGCCGGTGTTCTCTACGCGGCACTCGGGCATCGCGCGGGCGGCTTCGGTCAGCGACGCAAACTCGGGCACGTTCAGCACAAAGATCTGCAACGGTTGTGAAGTCATGATTAACGCTCCTGACGCAGTTGTTGGCCCAGACGCTGCGCCTTGCGCTGCCAGACGGCGTCGATCTGGGTGAACGGTGCGCCCCCGGCGAGGGCTTCGTCTTCGATTTGCATGGCCGCTTCGAGGGTGGCGGCAGCGTCGCGTGCATCGATGTCGGCGAGCGTGCGCAGCTTGCGGGTGATCTCGATGAAGTAGCCGTTCGGATCGCGGAAGTAGATCGACTCGATGACCTCGTGCGCCGTCTCGGCCGACACGGTCACGCCGCGTGCTTCCAGACGGGCTTTCCACGCATGCAGTTCGTCCTGCGTGTCGACGAGCCACGCGGTGTGGGTGGCGTCGAACACGTGATCTTCGGGCAGCGGTGCGCGTCCCGGACGGTCGGCGAGCGAGGCAGGGACTTCACCGCCGAGGTAATAGAAGAACGCGATGGTGCTGCCGTTGCCGCTATCGAAGAAGAAATGCAGGAAGTCGGGGTGCGTTGCCGGTCCCCAGCCCCGGGCGGAGATCGTGTGGATGAGCGGCAGGCCGAGCACGTCACGGTAAAACTCGACGGTCTCGCGCAAGCGCCAGGTCGGGCGCGCCGTGTGATCGACGCCATGCAGACGCAGCGCAAGATCGGCAGCGGCGGCGGCGGGGATGTCATTCAGTTTCATTGGAACTCCGGGAATTCAGTCGGTCAGTCAGGCAAATGGGGGACGTCACTGCGGAAACGTTTCGCGCAACCAGTCCTGCAACAGGCGTCCGGCGATATAGCGTCCGGCTTCTTCACCGTCGGCTAACGCGCGGCCGTGGTGGTCGCCGCGCACGCGTCGATGCGACTTCCGTGTTGCGCCGAGGCTCGCGTAGATGTCTTCGATGACGCTCGGGAAGCACGCCTGATCGCCGGTGTATTCGATGAGCAGGGTGGGCTGCACGATGGCGGCGGCCGTCTTCGAAAGAAGTGCGTTCGAGGACAGCCCGGACCATGTCGAAAGCCACGCTTCTGGCGAACACACGCGGCCGAAGCCGACCGAGCCGTAGTTGGATGTGAACGGATCGCTACCCCACAGGGAGCCGTAGCGACGGTCGGATGGGTCAAGCGTCAGGTCGAAACAGCGCAGGTCGGCGTCGGTGCGCCAGATCGTCATCAGCGGCGTGTGGGCGGCCATACGGCGCAGGCGGGCGTCGGTGCTAGCTGCGCCGGTGTCGCGCTTGAGACGTTCGCGCGCCCCCTGACGCGCAGCGATCAGGTCGCGTGCGGTGGCGTCGAGGCGTGCTACGCGCGCATGTTGTGCGGCGCGATAGCGCGTGACGAAGTCCACGTCATAGCGCGACCGGGCTGTTTCGCCCGGCTGTCGGTGCACATAGCCATTGGCGGTGTCGAACGGATCGAGCGACGGATCGACGGACAGGGCGTCGTGTTCGTTTGTGACCGAGGGGTCGATGCAGGTTTGCAGCAGCGCGCCCTGACCCGGATGCGGTGCCACAAAGACGACGCCATGCACGGGCGGCATGTCGAGCGACGCGAGCTTGGTCGGGCGGCCGCCGGGCGTACGTTCGATGCGCTGCGCCGGATCGAGATTCGACTGCTGGACGTAGAGCGCATAAAGGCCGCTACCGCCCGAGTTGCCGAGCATGACTATGCGCTTGAAGCCCGCGTCCCGCAGAAACTGCATACCGGCGGCGACGTCGTATAGCGCGAATTCGTGCTCGAGCCGCATGTCGTTGCCGACCGAACGCGGGGCCTGCGTCCACGCCGCGAAGCCCGCGCCCACGATGTCCGGAATCAGGTAGTGGCAGGCCATGAACTCACGCGGATGCATGATGCACACCACGGTATCCGTCGATCCCGGCACGTACAACGACCCGCTGGTGGCCGCGCCGTCGGCCGTGCGCAGGACAACGTTGCGCGTGGTGGTGCCCAGCGGCAGATCCCGCGGATTCCAGTCGGTGTTCAGGAACCCCGCCGTCGCGCTCTGACCGTCACGGCGTTCCGCTTGCTGATGACTCATCTCTCAACCTCCGTTTTTTTACATCCTAGTTCAATTTTTTACGAATAGGTAAACAATTTCGCTAAAATTTGACGAATGCGTAAAAACCCTGATCGGCAGGTGCCTTGGGGTTTTCTGGGGGGAGGAATTTGGTTATCGTTGGGTTTTCTGACACTTGCGTCAAAAATTTGGCGGGTGTCGATGCATCGGTAGGGAACGAGGGAGAGGCGATGAGCAAAGCGCAGACCAAGAGCGACGCGTTGCGGGAGAACATTCTGGAAGTCGCGACGCGGCTGTTCATCGAACGGGGATTCGACGGGACGAGCATTAACGATATTGCCGACGTGGTGGGCGTGACGCGTCCTGCGCTGTACTACTACTTCAAGAGCAAGGAAGCGATTCTGGAAGTGCTGACGGCGGTTGTCACGCGGGCGGCGGGGGAGTTGGCGTCGGAGGCGGTGCCGGACGATCTGCGACAACCGTCGGCAATGCTGCGGCATCTGGTGCTGCGTCACGCGCATCTGATCCTGACGCATCCGCTGCAATTTCGCGTGGTCGAACGCAACGAGGACAATCTGCCGCCGGAGCAACGCCAGTTGGCAGAGCAGTCACGGCGTGCGGTGCTGGAGCAGTTCCGTCACGCGATCGAGTTGGGCATCGAGCGTGGGCAGTTTCGGGTGATGGATGCAAAGGTCGCCGCGTTCTCGATCATCGGCATGTGCAACTGGACCGCCTGGTGGTTCACGCCGTCCGGCTCACGTAATGCCGAGGAGATTGCGGCGCAGATCGCCGACATGGCGCTTCGTTCGGTCGAACAGGATTCGACGCGGCAGCTCGGCGAACAGGGCGCTGCGGGCGTACTGAAATTACTGCGGGACGATCTGGATTTGCTTGAGCGGCATATCAAGCGGTAACGGTGTTTTGGGCGGGCTGACGCGCGTTATGCCGTCGTACCTTGCGCGAGTGAGCGCAACAACGTCGGCACTTTGTCCTTGCTGGTGGTTTGCACGCGGGCGATCAGCGCGTGATCCACGCGTTTGAGCCCGTAGGTGCGTGAGATGTCGTCGTGCATGCGGCGCCAGAGGTGGGTCGTCATCTCGGCGTCGACCATCGCCCGGTGGGCACGACCGGTCTTCGGAAGCTGGAGAAGATCGGCGAGGCTGGAGAGGCGGTGATTCTGGGCGTGCGGGTAGAGGCGTCTGGCGGTCAGCATCGTGCAGGCGAAGACGTGATCCGAGCGCTCGCCCAGCATGGCGAGTTCAGCTTGCCAGAAGCGTTTGTCAAACCCGGCATTGTGCGCGACGACCGGGCAGTTGCCGACGAACTGCGCTGCCTCGCGCATAACCTGCGAGACGGGCGGTGCGCTCGCAATCATGTCGTTCGTAATGCCCGTGAGCGCGGCGACGTCCGACGGAATACGCCGTCCGGCATTCATCAAACTCTGATAGCGATCGACAATTTCCCCGTCACGCAACAGGATGACGGCGATTTCCGTCGCCCGGTCGCCCTGTGTCGGCGACAGACCGGTGGTTTCGAAGTCGAGGATCGCTACTGTTTGCATGCCGTTTCTCAAAAGAATGTCGCTCAAATGGACGTCGTCGACCCGTGATTTTACAGACGTCAGGTGTAAAAAAAGCGCCACCAGCATTTCGCTGGCGGCGCCTTTTCAAACTACGGTGCAGACGTCGCGCCGTAGTCCGGCAGGTGCTTAGACCTGCACCGTGTCGGCGACTTCCTTGAAGTCTTCGATCTGATCGAAGTTCATGTACTTGTAGATCTTGTCGCCGTTGGATGCGAGCACGCCCATGTCGGCCATGTACTCTTCCTTGGTCGGGATCTTGCCCAGACGCGAGCAGATCGCAGCCAGTTCCGCCGAGCCGAGGTACACGTTCGTGTTCTTGCCCAGACGGTTCGGGAAGTTACGGGTCGACGTCGACATCACCGTAGCGCCTTCGCGCACTTGTGCCTGGTTACCCATGCACAGCGAGCAGCCCGGCATTTCGGTACGGGCACCGGCCGTGCCGAACACGCCGTAGTGACCTTCTTCCGTCAGTTGCTTCTGGTCCATCTTGGTCGGCGGGGCGACCCACAGCTTGACCGGAATGTCGCGCTTGCCTTCGAGCAGCTTCGATGCGGCGCGGAAGTGACCGATGTTGGTCATGCACGAACCGATGAACACTTCGTCGATGGTCGCACCGGCAACGTCCGACAGCGTCTTCACGTCGTCCGGATCGTTCGGGCAGGCGACGATCGGCTCATGGATGTCGGCCAGATCGATTTCGATGACGGCAGCGTATTCGGCGTCGGCATCCGGCGAAAGCAGTTGCGGGTCGGCCAGCCACTGCTCCATGGCCGTGATACGGCGTTGCAGGCTGCGCGGATCCTGATAACCCTGCGCAATCATCCACTTGAGCAGCGTGACGTTGCTGTTCAGGTATTCGATGATCGGTTCCTTGTTCAGGTGCACCGTGCAACCGGCGGCCGAGCGCTCGGCGGAGGCATCCGACAGCTCGAACGCTTGCTCGACCTTCAGTTCGGGCAGGCCTTCGATTTCGAGGATGCGGCCCGAGAAGATGTTCTTCTTGCCTTGCTTGGCGACCGTCAGCATGCCTTGCTTGATGGCGTACAGCGGGATCGCGTTGACGAGGTCACGCAGCGTGACACCCGGTTGCATCTTGCCCTTGAAGCGGACCAGCACCGATTCCGGCATGTCCAACGGCATCGTGCCGGTGGCTGCGGCGAAGGCGACCAGACCCGAGCCTGCCGGGAAGCTGATGCCGATCGGGAAGCGGGTGTGCGAGTCGCCGCCGGTGCCGACGGTGTCGGGCAGCAGCATGCGGTTGAGCCACGAGTGGATCACGCCATCGCCCGGACGCAGTGCGATACCGCCACGGTTGCTGATGAAGTTCGGCAGCGTCTGGTGCGTCTTCACGTCCACCGGCTTCGGATAAGCGGCAGTGTGGCAGAACGATTGCATGACGAGGTCGGCCGAGAAGCCGAGGCAAGCCAGATCCTTCAGTTCGTCGCGGGTCATCGGCCCCGTCGTGTCTTGCGAGCCGACCGAGGTCATCTTCGGTTCGCAGTACGTGCCCGGACGCACGCCCTGACCTTCCGGCAGACCGCAGGCGCGACCCACCATCTTCTGTGCCAGCGAGAAGCCCTTACCGCTGTCCGACGGCTGTTGAGCCAGACGGAACAGCGTCGACGGAGCGAGACCCAGCGCTTCGCGCGCCTTGGCGGTCAGGCCACGGCCGATGATCAGGGGAATGCGGCCGCCGGCGCGCACTTCGTCGAACAGCACGTCGGACTTGACCTGGAATTCGGCGATGACAGCACCGTTCTTCAGTGCGCGGCCTTCGTACGGACGCAGTTCGACCACGTCACCCATTTCCATCTGCGACACGTCGAGTTCGATCGGCAGTGCGCCGGCGTCTTCCATCGTGTTGTAGAAAATCGGGGCAATCTTGCTACCGAGGCACACGCCGCCGAAGCGCTTGTTCGGGATGAAGGGGATGTCTTCGCCCGTGAACCACAGCACCGAGTTGGTGGCCGACTTGCGCGAGGAACCCGTGCCGACGACGTCGCCCACATAAGCGACGAGGTGGCCCTTTTCCTTGAGCGACTCGATGAATTTGATCGGACCGCGCTTGCCGTCTTCTTCCGGGGTGATGCCGGGGCGGGCATTCTTGAGCATCGCCAGGGCGTGCATCGGAATGTCGGGGCGGGTGGTAGCGTCCGGGGCCGGCGAGAGATCGTCGGTGTTGGTTTCGCCCGTGACCTTGAATACGGTGATGGTCAGGCTTTGCGGGACTTCCGGGCGGCTCGTGAACCATTCGGCGTCGGCCCAGCTTTGCAGGACGGCGCGTGCGTTGGCGTTGCCCTTGTCGGCGAGTTCCTTGACGTCATGGAACTGGTCGAACATCAGCAGGGTTTTCTTGAGCGCGTCCGCTGCGACGGTGCCGACTTCGGCGTCCGACAGCAGCTCGATGAGCGGGGCGATGTTGTAGCCGCCGAGCATCGTGCCGAGGAGTTCGGTGGCGCGGGCGCGGGAGATCAGCGCGCAGGCCGTTTCGCCCTTGGCGACAGCCGCGAGGAAACCGGCCTTCACGCGGGCGGCTTCGTCAACACCGGCGGGCACGCGGTTCGTGATCAGATCGACCAGCGTCTGCTCTTCGCCTGCGGGCGGGTTGGTCAGCAGTTCAACCAGTTCGGCGGTCTGCTGAGCGGTCAGCGGCAGGGGAGGAATACCCAACGCGGCGCGGGCGGCCACGTGTTCACGATAGTTTTCAAGCATGAGGAGACCTGCTGATGTTGCGTTTCGGGGGAGGTTTTGAGGCCTCCAGGGCTTGTTCCAGTACGGCTTTTGCCCGTGATTTTAGTCCCTATGCAACGTAAGGTCAAATGTCTTATGTCTTATATAAGACTTGATGTAGCAGCCGGTGCGGAACGGCGACCCGGATCAGGCGAAGTACTGGCCGGGCGTGCGTCCGAGGGATTTGCGGAACATTTCGATGAAGCCCGTCGTGCTCTCGTAGCCCAGCTCGTTGGCGACTGCGGAGACGGTCCGGCCTTCGGCCAGCCGGTACAGCGCTTCTTGCAGGCGGACGTGGCGTCGCCATTCGTCGAACGTCTGGTTGAGTTCGCGGGTGAACAGGCGTGACAGGGTGCGCGAACTGGCGCCGACGTGATCGCCCCATTCCTGGAGTGTCCGGTTGTCGGACGGCTCGCGCAGGAATTCGGTGCAAAGGCGGGCGAGACGTCGCTCACGCGGGATTTCGAGCGACAGCGGAATTTCGTCGCTGAATTCGAGTTCGTCGCGGATGATCTCGAAGAATTTGTCCACATGACGCTTGCGAAGCAGCGGCTCGTCGGTGGATGCCGCGCGCAGGATCAGTTCGCGCATCAGGTTGGAGACGACAAGCGGCTCGCATGTCTTGGGCAAGTCGGCGACGACGTGCGGCGAGATCAGCAGGTTGTGCATGCCGAACGACGCCCGTAGCCGTACGGCGTGCAACGTCATCGGTGGAATCCAGACGGCGCGCTGCGGCGGCACGACCCAGGTGCCGCGTGGCGTGTCGACGCACATGATGCCTTCGCCGCCAAACAGCACCTGACCATAGGGGTGGACATGGGGCTCGACGCCGCCCCCAGCGGGGAACTCGAAGGCCAGACCGACCATAGGGGCGGGTGAAATTCGCGACTCGAAGAACTCGACGTCCTGTGCGGTGATGATCCGGGTCTGCATGACGGCCCCCGAGGCGTTAAGGGACGTTAGGGAAAGAAATGCTCGTTTCATTCTTTCCTTAACATCCGTCGTCGGACATGGGGGTTAACGTGGGTGGAGTTGGGATGGGACGGGAGAGGGCGGGGGGATGGCGCCGGAAGACAACGCTGCCCTCCGGCGCAACGGCTCATTCGAGCGCTTGACCGCGTGTCTCCGGCATCCGGACTACCGCGAGGACCGTCAGCAGATTGAGTGCGATCAGATAGGCGGCGAACCACCCCAGATGGCCGTGATCGGCCATCCAGTTCTGAAGGTAGGGCGCGGTGCCGCCGAAGATTGCGACCGTTAGCGAGTACGGAATGGCCACGCCGGTGGCGCGGATACGCGTGGGGAACAGTTCGGCGTAGACCGCCGGGGCGATGGCCGTCCAGGCGGCAAGGACCACCAGCCCGGCGCAGATCGCCAGCGTGAGGCGCGCGAAGGAGCCGTCGATGAGCAGCAGCAGCGGCACGATGACGAGCGCCGAGCCGCCAGCCCCCATCAGCAAGTTCGGCTTGCGGCCGATGCGGTCGGACAGTGCGCCCCAGAACGGTTGCACGGCCATGTACACAAGGCAGCCGATGCACAGTGCCCATAGCCCCTGACGGGCATCGACGCCCTTGAAGTGCGTGGCGAACGTGATGGCCCCCGACATCCAGGTATTGAACGTCAGCGTCGGTCCGGCGGTGAGCGCGATGATTCGCAGTACCGATGCGCGATGCTCCCAGATCGCGTGCGCCATCGGTTGCACGGGCGCACCGGCACGCGCTTCGTTTTGCTCCTGTTCGAAAGCGGACGTTTCCTTGAGTCTGCCGCGCAGGAACAGCGCATACACCCCGAGGGCCGCACCGAGGAAGAAGGGGATGCGCCAGCCGTAGCGGGTCATCTCGTCCGTGGAAAAGACCTGCGTGAGCACCAGTCCCACGGCGGTGGCGAGCAGCGAGCCGCCCGTAATGGCAATGAACATGCTGCTCGACCAGAGGCCCCGGCGGTGTACGGGAGCGCTTTCCACGAGGAACGTGAACGATGCGCCGATCTCGCCGCCGAGCCCGAAGCCCTGGAGCAGGCGTCCGAAGACGAGCAACGCCGGTGCCATCAATCCGATGGAGGCGTACGTCGGCGATACGGCGATGACGAGGCACCCTGCGGCGGTGACGGCCATCGAAGCCACCATCGCAAAGCGACGTCCCCGGCGGTCGGACAGCCAGCCGAAATAGACACCGCCGATGGGACGCAGCAGGAAGCCGACGGCGAAGACGGCGAGCGTGGACAGGAAGGCGGCGGTCGGGTCTTCGGCGTGGAAGAACTGGGTCGAGAAATAGCGGGAAAAGAGTACGAACGACGCGAAGTCGTACCACTCAAGCGCGTTACCGATACCCGCGCCCAAGATGACCGACTTGGCGGGTGAGCCGCGCTCGTTGCGGGCGACGGCTTGCAGGGTCGCATCCATGGTGTGTCTCCTGATGGCTGATTGTCGTTGTGGTTGGTCTTGTTTGTCCTGATGCCCTGACCACATTAGCGCCGCTCGCCTGCCGCGCACACCGCGCGCGGGACAACACATATCGCAAAACGGACAGAATTTTCGAGCGGCCCGCGTGCTCCACAGCCGATGGTCCTCGTCTGCCCATCTCTCCTTTGTTCCTTTCCCGGTCGTCCCCCTCACTTTGGCCGCTTTGCTGGATGGCGTGTCCCGATCGCCGCATTCGCGCAGAGGAGGGCTGTCCACAATGGTCACGTTCCATTCAGCAGTTTCAACAATCCATGACCGGCCCGAGGAGGGCGCTACTGCGATGAGGGTGATCGATTGCGATGTCGTAGTCGTGGGCGGCGGCGGTGCAGGCACTTACGCCGCGCTGCGTCTGCACGACCTGGGATTGAAGCCGATGTTGATCTCGAAGGGTCTGGTCGGCAAGAGCGGTGCGTCGATCATGGCCGGGGCGGTGATCGTCGGCTCGAAGATGCTCGGCGGCAACGCGCAGAACGCCGCCAGTTCGCTCGAATTCTTCGCGAAGTACTACAGCCACTTTCTGGTCGATCAGTCGTATCTGGCGGCCGCGGGGCACTGGATCGAGAACACCTTCTATCCGGAGATGGAGTCGCTCGGTTTGCTGTTTTCGCGGGAGGCCGACGGGCAGATCGCCATGAGCCACTCGCCGGTGCGCTGGGCGGTCGCGCCCATGCAGGGACAGACCGGCATCTTGCTGATGGATATCCGACGCAAGCAGTTACAGGCACGCGGCATTCCGATGCATGAGGAATGCGTCGTGACGGCGTTGCTGCGCAATGAGAACGGCGAAGTTTGCGGGCTGACTGCGCTCGACTACGTGCGCGGCGAGATGTTTGCGGTGCATGCCAAGGCTGTCGTGATGGCGACCGGGCACGCCGACCGGATGGTGCGTCGCTCAACGGGAACGCGGGAGCAGACCGGTGACGGCATTGCGCTGGCACTGCGCGCGGGGGCCGAGATGACCAATCTGGAGATGCAGTTCTGGCACATCAGCGACTTTGCACATCCACCGACCTGGCAGCGTCTGCACATCTATCCGAATCCGCTGGTCGGCACCGACCAGAGTTCGCGTGTGTACAACGCGCAAGGTGAGTGCTTCTTCGAGCAGTCGCGCGACGCGCCTGCTGCGCTTGCGCCTTACACGCTTCAGGTCAAGCGACTCACGCAGCAGGTGCTCGCGGGCAAGGCGCATTTCAGTGGCGGCTATTACACGTCTTACAGCCATGTCGATGCGGAAGTGTTGCGGCGTTACCAGTACGCCGGTTCGGCGTTCGAGAAGCTGGGGCTAGACATCACGCGCGACAGGGTCGAAGCGCGCACCACGATGCATTACCGGCAAGGCGGTATCGAGTCGGATCCTCATTCGATGCGCACCAGTGTCGACGGATTGTGGGTCGCAGGGGGCGTGGGCGCGCATGTCACGGGGAGTCTGGCCGTCGCGATTTACGACGGCGGGCTGGTGGCCGAGTCGATTGCTGGCAGCTTGCCGGACCGACATCGTCACGACGGCATGACCGAGCAGCAGATTCGGGCGGAAGAAGCGCGGGTGGAGGGGGTGAGGCACCGAGCCGCCGACAGCGCGGCTGGTCAGCAGACGCTTGCCCCCATGCACGTCAAGACCGGTATCTGGGACGTGATGGACGAGGCGTACGGACTGATCAAGAGCGGCAACACCATGCGCACCGGTCTGGCAAGGCTTGCGGCGATGCGCGAGCGCGAGCTGCCGCGCATGACGCCGCCGAGCGCCTCGCGTCGGTTCAACACCGCGTGGCTCGATGCGCTCGACGCCCACAACCTGATCGACGTGTGTGAAGTCACGCTGCAAAGCGCGTTGAAGCGAGAGGAGAGCCGGGGAAGTTTCTACCGCACGGACTTTCCGTACGTCGATAACACGGCATGGCAGTGCAAGAACATCGTCGCGCGCGACGGCAGCGCTTACCGGTTCCGGCGGGAGCGATATCCCGAGGGGGCCATCGCGCCGGGATTCGAGCGGCAGGAGTATTTCAGCGTGCCGTGGTGAGCCACGGAAGGCGAGACGGCAGGCGTGGGGACACGGACCGGGTTGAATCAGTCGACTTTGCAGGGAGAGGGGACACATGCATTCGGACGTCAGGCAATTTCGAGGTGACAGCGATAACGACAGTGAACTGACGACGGTGACGCTGCACATTTCGCGTTTCGATCCGGAGACGGACGCTGCGCCCTATGTGGAGACCTACGCGGTGCCGGCGGTGCCGCACATGCGGATCATCGATGCGCTGAACTACGTCCAGGAAGCGCTCGGGGTGGACATCGGGTATCGATGGTATTGCGGCACGAAGAAGTGCGGTACTTGCGCCGTGCGGATGAACGGCCGGGAGGTGCTGGCGTGCTGGGAGGCGGCGCAAGCGGAGATGCACATCGAGCCGCTGCGTCATCTGCCACTCATTCGCGACCTGGCGGTCGATCGGGCACCGGTCGAGGCGAAGCTGGTGTCGTTACAGACGTGGCTCCAGCGGACGCGTCCGTATGGCGGGTTTCCCGAGCCGGTCGACGCCGCAAATGCCGCGACACTCCGGGCGACGATGGACTGCCTGAGTTGTCTCGCGTGCTATTCGGCGTGTCCGGTGCTCGATTTTCCCGACGACATCGCGTTCGCGGGGCCTGCGCCGTTGGTGCATCTGGCCCGTGTTGCGCTGGATGCCCGGGACGACGCCCCTCGTCTGCAAGCCATTCTGGACGAGGCGCATGTTCACCATTGCGTCTCTTGCTACCAATGCGAAGCGGTCTGTCCTGCGCATATTCCGATTGTGAGTGCTGCTATCGAACCGCTCAAGCAGTTGGCGTATGCGCGTGCACCGGAGGCGTCGCCGCATGCGCGCACGTTCATGGACATCGTCGTCAGACGTGGCCGCATCGAGCCGATGTTGCTGGTGCTTGGGACGCGGGGCTGGCGAGCGGCGCTGCAACGTCCCGGACGGACCTTGAAGCTGATGCTGCGCGGCAAGGTGCGGCCACTGGCGGCGCTGTTGCGCCGACCTGTCGAGGGCATTGCGGCGATCCGGCGCATTTTCTTTCGTTGAGTTCTTTTCTGATGAGGCATAGCCATGCGAATCGCGTTTTATCCCGGGTGCAGCGCCCGTACGACTTGTGGTGAGTTATTGACGGCTACGCAGGCGGTGGCTGAACGGCTGGGCATCGAGCTGGAGACGCTCACGTCTGCGACCTGCACCGGGAGCCGAGAGATTCGTGCGGCCGACGCGGAGCGCTTCGTTGCGCTGAACGTGCGGATCATCGCACTGGCGGAGGCGCGCGGCCTCGATCTGATGACAATCTGCAATACGTGCACGCTGAACCTGCTCGAAGCTAAGCAGCGCGTAGACAGCGATCCAGCCTTGCGCGAGCGGGTCGACCGAAAGCTGGCAGAGGAGGGGCTGGTCTACCGGGGGACGGCGCGTGTCACACACTTCCTCTGGTATCTGCTTGAGGAGGTGGGGGAGACGCGGCTGCGCGCGTTGGTGAAAACGCCGTTGTCGTCACACAAGATTGCTGCGTTCTACGGATGCCATATCGTTCGGCCCCCTTCGGTGTACGGCGACACGGATGCACGGGATGTCCAGTCGATTGAAACACTGGCGCAGATTCTGGGATGCACGACCGTCGACTACTCCGGCAGGACAGCATGCTGTGGCTTTCATTGTTCGGCCCAGAGCGACGTGATTCCCGTCAAGCTGAGCGGGCGGCATGTGGCATCCGCTAAATCGGCCGGGGCGGACGCCATCGTCACCCCGTGTCCCCTATGTCATACGGTGCTCGACACCTATCAGGACGACATGGCGCGCGACCTCGATACGCCGCTGGATCTGCCCGTCCTCCACTTGCCACAGCTTGTCGGCCTCGCGCTGGGTATCGATGCGGCGGCGCTCGGGATCGACAGGCATGTGGTGCGGGTGGAGGAGGTTCGGTGGGTGCAGAAGTGGGTGTAGGGGCGGCATCCCGGGGCTTGCTCCGTCGTCTCAGAAAATTCATGTGCAAAGTTTCCATCATTCGACTATATTCGAATCATGGAAACGAACAACGTACTTAGCGCCCTTGCTGCGCTCGCCCATTCTGTCCGTCTGACGGTCTTTCGCTTGCTGGTTCAAGCAGGCCCTGAGGGCTTGCCTGCTGGCCGGATCGCGGAGTTGATGGACATGCCCGCCTCGTCCTTGTCGTTTCACCTCAAGGAGCTTCATCGCGCTGACTTGCTGACAAGTCGTCAGGAAGGCAGGTCGATCATCTACATGGCGCATTTCGAGACCATGAATGCATTGCTCGGTTATCTCACGGAAAACTGTTGCGGCGGTGTGTCGTGCACGCCCGAATTCATCTGCAAGCCGGTCTCCGGGTCTGGATCGTGACGCAGGCTCACGTCCGCGTGGGTGAGGACGGTGTGACTGAGCGCCTTCTGAAGGAAATACGATGAGCTTTATGCAAAAAGCTGCCCGGATACCGCAATCCGGCGCTATCGGTGTGTTCGAACGGTATCTGACTTTGTGGGTTGCCCTGTGCATCGTCGCGGGAATTCTGCTGGGGCAGTGGCTGCCGGGCGTTTTTCGCACTATCGGTGCGATGGAGGTGGCTCAGGTCAACTTGCCTGTCGGATTGCTGATCTGGGTCATGATCATCCCGATGTTGATCAAGATCGATTTCGGTGCGATGGGGCAGGTTGCCGGTCATTGGCGAGGCATTGGCGTCACGTTGTTCGTGAACTGGTTCGTCAAGCCGTTCTCGATGGCGTTGCTAGGTTGGGTTTTCGTGCGTCATGCGTTTGCTGACTGGCTGCCGGCGGATCAACTGGACAGCTATGTCGCGGGTTTGATTCTGCTGGCGGCGGCACCTTGCACGGCGATGGTTTTCGTCTGGTCGCAACTCTGCAAAGGGGACCCGTATTTCACCCTTTCGCAAGTCGCACTTAATGACGCCATCATGGTGGTGGCTTTCGCGCCGGTTGTCGCACTGTTGCTCGGCCTGTCTTCGATTTCGGTGCCGTGGGATACGCTCATTACATCGGTCGGGCTGTACATCATCGTGCCGGTCTTGATTGCACAAGGTATCCGCAAAGCGCTGCTGGCTCGCGGGGATGCCACGTACAAGCGAGTTGTCAGCGCGTTGGGGCCGTACTCGATTACCGCGTTACTTGTCACGCTGGTTCTGCTTTTCGGCTTCCAAGGCAACGCCATCGTAGAACAGCCGATGATCATCCTACTGCTGGCAATTCCGATCCTCATTCAGGTGGTGTTCAACTCCGGCCTGGCCTATCTGCTCAATCGCAAGTTGGGTGTCGCACACTGCGTGGCAGGCCCGTCGGCGCTCATTGGTGCGAGCAACTTCTTTGAGCTGGCGGTTGCCACGGCGATCAGCCTGTTCGGTTTCAAATCGGGGGCCGCGCTCGCTACCGTCGTCGGTGTGCTGATCGAAGTGCCCGTCATGCTTCTGGTCGTGAGCGTCGTCAATCGATCGCAACGCTGGTACGAATCGAAATAAGGAAATGTCATGTCCGTCACCATCTATCACAACCCCGCCTGCGGTACGTCGCGCAATACGCTGGCGATGATTCGTAACGCTGGCATTGAGCCAGCCGTTATCGAGTACCTAAGTTCGCCGCCGGATCGTCAAACGTTGCAAAGCATGATTCGCGACGCAGGGCTCTCAGTGCGCGAGGCTATCCGGGAAAAGGGCACGCCCTACGCCGAATTAGGTCTTGATGATCTGTCGCTGTCCGACGACGCATTGCTGGACGCAATGCTTGCAAACCCGATCCTTATCAATCGTCCGTTCGTGGTGACGGAGTTGGGTGTTCGCCTTTGTCGCCCTTCGGAACTTGTGCTGGATATTCTGACGTCGCCGCAAAAGGGCGCTTTCACGAAAGAGGATGGCGAGGCTGTGATCGATGCCGCGGGGCGGCGGATCAAATGAGGGCCGATCTTCCGAATGTGCGCGATTCGGTACTTGAGGTGCCGGATATCCAAAGACTCGAACCGAGCAGTGTCAGCAAACACCCGCCGCGCATTCTCTTGCTCTACGGTTCGTTGCGCGCGACGTCATATAGCCGTCTGCTGGTTCAGGAGGCCGAGCGGATTCTTCAACGCTTTGGCGCGCAAACGCACATTTTCGATCCGGCGGGGTTGCCTTTGGCCGACAGCGTTGCGGCGGATCACCCCAAGGTGGTCGAGCTGCGAAAACTCTCTGAATGGTCGGAGGGGCAGGTGTGGTGCAGCCCGGAGCGTCACGGGACATTGACGGCGGTCTTCAAGAATCAGATTGACTGGTTGCCTCTGGAACTCGGCGGCATCCGTCCGACGCAAGGTCGCACGCTTGCAGTGATGCAGGTCAGCGGCGGATCGCAGTCATTTAACTCGGTGAATGCGCTGCGCGTGCTGGGGCGGTGGATGCGCATGGTGACGATTCCGAATCAATCGTCGGTCGCGAAGGCCTATCAGGAGTTCGACGCCGAGGGGCGCATGAAGCCGTCCTCATACTATGACCGCGTTGTCGATGTCATGGAGGAGCTGTACAAGTTCACGTTATTGGTCAGGGACCGGACGGATTACCTCACGGACAGGTATAGCGAGCGCAAGGAGGCCGCACCGGCTGTCGCGACGACACTGGCCGCTGCGGCGATGACGCATGAACGGGACGCTCCCAACTTGTAACGGGAGAAACAGCGAAATTCTGGCGGAGGCGGTGAGATTCGAACTCACGGAAGGGTTACCCCTTCGCCGGTTTTCAAGTCTTGCTGGGAAATCGTTGTGAAACCGTGGGTTAGGTGAGGTTTTGCTTCGAGACGGACGGGGAGTGATCGGCCGGAAACCCGCGTGTTTACTGGAGGCGGGGAAAGCGTTGCGGAGCGGGAATTGCGGGGGCTCGGTTGCAGGACGTCAGGAAACTTCCTGATTTTTTGTCGCCACAAAAAATAATTGCCGATCGTGAATTTTTGTGGGTACAATAAATGCCCATGGATATCAGTTTCGACCCGGGAAAAAGTGAACGGAATGAGCAGGAACGGGGTTTGCCGTTCACGATGGCCCAAGATTTCGAATGGGACAGCGCGGTGATCGATGAGGATGTTCGAGTCGACTATGGCGAGCGCCGCTACCGAGCTTTTGGGTATATCGGTGAACGGTTGTTTGCATTGGTCTTCACGCCTCGCGCAGAAAAAATACATGTCATTAGCTTGCGCAAGGCGAATTCGCGAGAGGTGAAACGTTATGCCGAAACTTAAGCCGGGAACCATCCTCCCCACGCCGGTTGAGGACGCCAAGATCAAGAAGCAGATTCGTCAGGATTCGCAAAATCCCGAGTGGACCAAAAAGGGCTTTGCCAAAGCGCGTCCCGCAAGCGAGGTATTACCGGGGATTGTTGGCAAAGAGGCCGCGGAGCAATTGCTCAAGTCACGTGGCCGCCCCAAGGCCGACATCACGAAAGAACGAATCAACATTCGGCTGTCGCCGGAAGTTGTCGATTATTTCAAAGCCTCTGGGCGCGGCTGGCAAACGCGAATTGATGCAGCACTAAGGCAGTTCATCTCGGAGCATCCGCATTTGGTATGAGATGAGCCGTGGGCTTAGCGCGTCGCGAGTGCAGTAAGTGACTGACACCACTGCGTGGTCTTCAGCGCGCATCCATATTGACTTCGCCTGGGTGTCAACGAAAACATCGGGATATTCCTGTGCGAATCACGTCACGCAACTTCAAGAAGCTCGTGTGCGATTGTTCTCATACTGGACGCGTTGCTTGCCGAACCCTAGCTTGCCGGTAATGCGACGGCACCCCGTGTTGATAATGACGTTCGCAGGCAATTGGCTGGTACGTTCGGCGTTGTAGGCCGCGACTGATTTGCTGGGTAATGTCATAACGCCCAATCTCGCAAGCGCCTGAGGGGCTAGGACCTCAAGCGGGCGTACTGGGATGGGATTTCCAGACAGGCTGCACAGCTTGTCCGAACGCCTCCTCGCGCTCTGCATGGTCGCAGCAAATCAAGAAAACACCGAATCCATTCCTCCAGAATTCGCGAACGCGTATTTCGAGCAAGTGGGCGACCTTGCAGACGAAGTTCTCAATGTGGCTCAGCGTTTGGATGACGATCTGAGCTTCGAGGACATCCGTACGCTCCTGGCTATTCAGCCCTCTTCGGGCGTTCCGCAGCTTGAACGGCATGCGCCAGTGGGGGCGAGGTGTGCCCGGTGGTCTCATCCGTGCGTCCTGTTACCAGCCAAAACGCGAACTGAGGCCACACTTGGCCTATCGCCTCGATCATCTCGGACGTTGGACGTTGAAGACCTCGGGAGACGTTCTGCCATCGCTTCGACGGAATTCCCGTGAAGTCCTCCATATCGCGCCAAGATCGTTCCGCGTTCGAAACATGCTTGATGAGCTGGCAAATACGCTCACGCATATCGGAATTTCCCTCGGTACATTTCAAGCATGGAAACGTTCCATTTCGATGAGACAAACGTGTACGTGCTAGTGGCCCGACCGGTCGTCGCTGATCGTGAAAACCAAGAAATTCTGGCGGAGGCGGTGAGATTCGAACTCACGGAAGGGTTACCCCTTCGCCGGTTTTCAAGACCGGTCCATTAAACCACTCTGGCACGCCTCCGGGGCGTTGCGCACGATGCGAGATCGTGGCCTGGGATGTCGTCCTGGGACGACTTGAGATGCGTGCGGTCCGGTGGAATCGGCGTCGGAGTCGTTTGCGCTCCAACGCAGGCCAGTACCGCACGGCAGCGCGCATTATACCTGCTCATCCCGTCATGTGAAGCCTTCCCGCAACCAAAATCGCCTCACACCCCGCCAATTTCCTAGGATTACCCCCCGTCCCCCTTGTCTTGTCACCGCCCGGCATGCATCATGCTTGAAGACGTGCGGTGTACGCCCCCGGCGTTACCGTGCGAGGCCAGACATGACCCGGAGACACCGCATGGATGCCGACACCTCCCGTGCCCCCGCCCAAGAGACGTCAAATGACGCCAGTGGCGAGCGCGTAACCCACGCACCAAACAAGAACGCGACCAACACGGCTGCCGCGCCCTTCACCTGGCAGATCCCCACGCTCTACAACATCGGCGTCGACGTCTGCGACAAATGGGCCGACGGCTCCAACCGTCTCGCGCTCATCCACGAAAGCGCAGACGGTGCGCACGTACGTCTCACGTTCGACGTCCTAAAACAACTCTCCAATCAACTCGCCAACGAATGGCGCGCCAACGGCGTCAAGGCCGGTGACCGCATCGGCATCTTCCTGCCGCAGTCGCCCGCCACACTCGTCGCCCATGTCGCCGCGTACAAACTCGGTGCAATCGCCGTCCCGCTGTTCACCCTGTTCGGCCCCGAAGCACTCGCCTATCGCCTGCAAAACTCCGGCGCGGCAGTGCTCGTCACCGACCTCGCGAGCATCGGCAAGATCGACGACATCCGCGCCGAGCTACCCGACCTGCGACTCGTGTACGTCGTCCATGACGACCTGCCCGAAGCGCACCATCACGTCGCCGACGACGAAGATTGGGGCGTCGCCGAAGACGGCCTGCTCGCACTGTGGCCAGCGATCGCCTCACGCGATACGCACTTCGAGCCTGTCCAGACGCGTGCCGACGCACCGGCCGTGATCATCTACACCTCCGGCACCACGGGCAAACCCAAGGGTGCGCTGCATGCGCATCGGGTGCTGCTCGGGCATTTGCCGGGCGTGGAGACGTCCCACAACGGATTCCCGCAGGAGGGCGATCTGATCTGGACGCCCGCCGACTGGGCCTGGATCGGCGGGCTTCTCGACGTGCTGCTGCCCGCGCTTCATCACGGCGTACCGGTCCTGTCACGACGCTTCGAAAAGTTCGATCCGGTGGCCGCCTTCGATCTGATGGCACGTCACGGCGTGCGCAATACCTTCTTGCCGCCCACCGCGCTCAAGATGCTGCGCACCGTGGCATCGCCGCGCGACCACTGGCCGCTCCAACTGCGCTCGGTCGCCAGCGGCGGCGAGTCCCTTGGCCCCGAACTGCTGGCATGGGGACGGGAGCACCTCGGCGTCGATATCAATGAGTTCTATGGGCAGACGGAGTGCAACATGGTCGTCTCGTCGTGCGCCGCCGAATTCCCGGCGCTGCCCGGCGCTATCGGACGCGCCGTACGCGGGCACGACGTCACCATCGTCGATGACGAAGGCACGCCGTTACCCACGGGCTCCGTGGGCAACATCGCCATCGCACGGCCCAACCCGGTCATGTTCCTCGGCTACTGGCATAACCCGGACGCCACCATGGACAAATACCGTGGCGACTTCCTGCTCACGGGCGATTCGGGATTCGTCGACGAGAACGGGTACATCACGTTCACCGGCCGGTCGGACGACGTCATTACCAGCGCCGGCTACCGCATCGGGCCGGGACCGATCGAGGACTGCCTGATCCGGCATCCGTCGGTGCAATTCGCTGCCGTGGTCGGTGAACCCGACGACCTGCGTACCGAGATCGTGAAGGCATTCGTCGTGCTACGCGAAGGGCATGAGCCCTCGGACGCGCTGGCGAAGGAAATTCAGGACTTCGTCAAGCACCGCCTTGCTGCGCATGAATACCCGCGCAAGGTGGTTTTCCTGCCGGAGCTGCCGATGACCGTGACCGGTAAGATCATCCGCAAGGCGCTAAGGGAGATGGGGGCGGCGCTGGGGTAGGGGCGATGGCAAAAGAGAACGGCGGGACATCCGATGATGTCCCGCCGTTCTCTTTCGTGCTGCCGTTGGTCGATTACTTCTTCTCGCCTTCCAGAAACATCCCTTGCAGGTCGTTCAGGAAGCGTTGACCCAACTCGGTCGGCGCGATGCGTTGCGGGTCGTCGACCAGCAAGCCCTTCTCGACCCCGGCGGCGAGCGCCTTGGCGATCTTCGCCATCGGCAATCCCGTGCGGTCGGCAAACAGCTCGCTCTTCACGCCATCGGTCAAACGCAGCGCATTGAGCATGAATTCGAACGGCAAATCGCGCGCATCGACCTCACGTTCCTCCTGAACCGCGTTCCCGGCGGCCGCTGCCTCCATAAACCGCTGCGGATGCTTATGACGCACCTGACGCAACACACGATGCGGGAACGAAATCTTGCTGTGCGCACCCGCGCCGATGCCAAGGTAGTCGCCGAACTCCCAATAATTCAGATTGTGCTTGGCGCGTCGGTGCGATTGGGCGTACGCCGACACCTCGTAGCGTCCGTAGCCCGCGGCCGCAGTGCGCTCGGCAATCCAGTCCTGCATGTCGGCCGACGTGTCGTCGTCCGGCACCGTCGGCGGATATTTATGGAACTGCGTGTTGGGTTCGAGCGTGAGGTGATACAGCGACAGATGCGGCGGGGCGAACGAGATCGCCGTCTCCACATCCTGCTGACATTGCGCGAGCGTCTGGTTCGGCAGCGCAAACATCAGATCGAGGTTGAAGTTGTCGAAATTCGCTTGCGCGATCTCGATGGCGTGACGGGCTTCGTCGCCGTCGTGAATACGGCCGAGCGCCTTCAAATGCTCACTGTTGAAGCTCTGGATGCCGATGGACAGCCGGTTGATCCCGCTCGCACGGAAGCTGCGGAATTTGTCCGCTTCGAACGTGCCGGGGTTGGCTTCCATCGTGATTTCGGCATCGGCGTCGAGCGGCAGCAGGGCGCGCAGATCCGAGAGCAGACGATCCAGACCTGCTGCAGACAGCAGACTCGGTGTGCCGCCGCCGATAAAGACCGTATGCACCGGACGTCCCCACACGAGCGGCAACGCCTGTTCGAGATCCTGACGCAATGCATCCAGATAGGCCTGCTCGGGAAACGCCTGCGCGCCGCCTTCGCCGCGCCACTCGTGCGAGTTGAAATCGCAGTAGGGG
Organism: Pandoraea commovens; assembly: GCF_024704525.1. Taxonomy (NCBI): domain Bacteria; kingdom Pseudomonadati; phylum Pseudomonadota; class Betaproteobacteria; order Burkholderiales; family Burkholderiaceae; genus Pandoraea; species Pandoraea commovens. Next base: position 3,677,368 of record NZ_CP102780.1, on the reverse strand, counting down.
CACTTGCGAACACACCACGGGAAATGCACGTACAGCGACATTGGCGGCAAGGCCGGCAAACTGATCTTGCCGGGCCGCAGAAAGTTCTGCACGGGCAACGTGGATTCACTCATACGACTTACGCCTCCCGCCCCAGCTTTTCCAGCAGCACGCGCAATGCGCGAGCGCGGTGGCTATGGGCGTTTTTCACGGCGGGATCGAGTTCGGCAGCCGTCTGATTCAACGAACGGATGAGGAAGTGCGGATCGTAGCCGAAGCCATGCGCGCCACGTGCGTCGTCCACGATCTCACCGTCCCAGCGCCCCTCGGCGATGATCGGCTGCGGGTCTTCTGCGTGACGCACGAGCACGAGCGCCGCGAAGTAATACGCATCGCGATACCCCGGCGTGTCGGCATGCGGGGCCAGTTGCTCGATCAGATGGCGGTTGTTCGCGGCATCCGACTTCTCACGGCCAGCGCGTGCAGCGTAACGCGCGGAATACACGCCAGGGGCACCGCCGAGGATCGGTACGCACAGGCCGGAATCGTCGGCGAGCGCGGGCAGGCCGGTCGCGGCAGCCGCGTGACGCGCCTTCGCTAAAGCGTTCTCGACGAAGGTGACGTGCGGCTCTTCAGCCTCGGACACGCCGAGCATGCCCTGCGGCACCAGCTCGATGCCGAGCGGCGCGAACAACGACGCGAACTCGCGCAGCTTGCCCGGGTTGTTCGACGCCAGCACGATCTTCTGCATGGCCATCGTCAGACTCCCAACGCGCGCTTCTGCGCGTCGATCAACTGACGGATGCCGGCGTCGGCCAGATCGAGCAACACATTGCTTTGCGCGCGCGTGAACGGTGCGCCTTCGGCCGTGCCTTGAATTTCGACGAAACCGCCTTCGCTCGTCATGATGACGTTCATGTCGGTGTCGCAGGCCGAGTCTTCGACGTAGTTCAGGTCGAGCACGGGCTGTCCCTGGTACAGCCCGACGGAGACGGCCGCCACGTGCGCGCGGATGGGCGACGATTCGAGCTTGCCGTCGGCGATGAGCTTCGAGACGGCGTCATGTGCGGCGACGAATGCGCCGGTGATCGAGGCGCAGCGCGTGCCGCCGTCGGCCTGAATGACGTCGCAGTCGATCTGAATGGTGCGCGGGCCGAACTTCTCAAGGTCGAACACGGCGCGCAGCGAACGGCCGATCAGACGCTGAATTTCCTGCGTGCGTCCGCTTTGCTTGCCGCGTGCGGCTTCGCGGTCGCCACGGGTGTGCGTGGCGCGCGGCAGCATGCCGTACTCGGCGGTGAGCCAGCCCTGGCCCGAATCGCGCAGGAAACCCGGCACTTTCTCTTCGACGCTGGCCGTGCAGATGACCTTGGTCTCGCCGCACTCGATCAGCACGGAGCCTTCGGCGTAGCGGGTGTATTGGCGGGTGATGCGCACGGGGCGCAATGCGTCTTGCGCACGGCCGTCCGGGCGGGTGATTTGCGTCATGGATGAATGTCCTGCGAGGTGAGTTTATGCGGCAATACCCGAATGGTATCGCTAAACGCCAAAAGCTTGGCGGCGCGCACCGGTGTCGTGCGCGGATTCAGGAGCCTTGGGCCGGAAAATGCGATAATCCCGTTTCATCCATTGCATGCGAAACCAGTTGCTGCATCGCCACGCTGAAAAAGTGTCACGGCGCTGTGGTAACGGTCACCCTGATGAAAGACAACAATATCTACAGTATGACCGGCTACGCCAGCGTCACGCGCGACATTGCGCATGCCGATGGAGCCGCAGGCGCGAGCGTGTCGGTCGAATTGCGCACGGTCAATTCGCGCTTCCTCGACCTGGCATTCCGCATGCCCGAAGAAGCGCGTGCGTGCGAGCCGTCGTTGCGTGAATCGCTCACGGCCAAGCTCTCACGCGGCAAGGTCGATATCCGCATCAACGTGCAACGTCCCGAGAGCGGCACCAGCGGTGCGCTCAATCAAGAGGCCGTTAAACAACTCGCCGATCTCGAACAGCAAGTCCTCGTTCATTTCCCCGATGCCGAACGCATGCGCACCGGTGAAATTCTGCGCTGGCCGGGCGTACTTGGCGAAGAGTCGGTAACGGCTGAAGCGCTGCGCGATGCCGTGATCGATGCTGGCCGTGCCGCCATCGGCGACCTCGTCGACGTGCGCCGTCGTGAAGGCGCGCAGCTCAAGGCGAGCCTGATCGAGCGCATCGAGAAGATGGAGACGATTCTCACGGGCCTGCAACCGCTCGTACCGGATCTGATCGCACGACATCAGCAGAAGATCGTCGATCGTCTGCAAGAAGCGCTGGGTGTGGTCGTGCCGGAAGGCTCGACAGCACCGAGCAAGGAAGAAATCGCAGAACGTATTCGTCAGGAAGTGACGATCTATGGTGTGCGCATCGACGTAGCGGAAGAACTCACGCGACTCGACGCTCACCTGAAGGAAACCCGCCACATCCTCGATAAGGGAGGATTGGTCGGCAAACGGCTCGACTTCATGATGCAGGAGCTCAATCGCGAAGCGAATACGCTCGGCTCGAAGGCTGCCTCGAAGGAACTCGCCGATGCGTCGATGGAGCTCAAGCTCTACATCGAGCAGATGCGCGAGCAAGTGCAGAATCTGGAGTAAGTCGCATGTCCCCGCAATCACACGCCCCGCAACCCGCCTTGCATGCCGAGTATCCCGGCAATCTGTTCATGGTGGTCGCCCCCTCGGGCGCGGGCAAGTCCACGCTTGTCAACGCGCTGCTCGCGCAGGATAGCGACGTTCGTCTGTCGATTTCCTGCACGACGCGAGCCCCGCGTGCCAATGAAGAAGAAGGCGTGCACTACGACTTCATCTCGGTCGATCAGTTTCTCGAACGCCGCAAGCGTGGCGAGTTTCTGGAAAGCGCCGAGGTGCACGGCAACTATTACGGCACGTCGCGCGTGTGGATCGAAGAGCAAATGCGCGAAGGCCGTGACGTGCTGCTGGAAATCGACTGGCAGGGTGCGCAGCAGGTGCGCAAGCGCTTTTCGAACGCGGTCGGCATCTTCATTCTGCCGCCGTCTATCGAAGCCCTGGAAGAGCGCCTGAAGAAGCGCGGGACAGACGAGCCGAAGGTCATCGCGCGCCGCTTGCTGGCGGCCGGTGGTGAGATCGCCCACGCGCCGGAAGCGGACTTCATCATCATCAATGACGAATTCCAGCGCGCGCTGGATCAATTGCAATCGGTGTTCACTGCGGTGCGTCTGCGATTCGCTTCGCAGTATGCGCGGCACAAGACGCTGTTCACCGATCTGGATATCCACGCGCCGAACGATCACGAGTAACACCGTCGCATTCGCTGGCAGCGCTCGTGTTTTGCGCGGGCGCGCGCCGGCTGCGATAGAATACGCCTTATATTGAGAAGGAACCTCCTTATGGCCCGAATTACCGTTGAAGATTGCCTGAAACAAATTCCGAATCGCTTCGAGCTCGCACTCGCCGCGACCTACCGCGCCCGCCAACTGGCGCAAGGTCATACGCCGAAGCTCGAGAACAACAAGGACAAGCCGACCGTCGTCGCGCTGCGCGAAATCGCAGCCGGTCAGGTGGGCATCGAGATGCTCAAGAAAGTGCCGCTCTGATCGGGAGACTGCACTGATGCGATGTGACGTTCCGGGCCGCTCGACGAAGCAGGTACATGTATGAGTCATGCGAAATCACCGGCCACGTCCATCGCTGCGGATGAACCCAAAGCGGGGGAGCCCAAGCCCGAGCGCAAGAAGAAAAAGGGCGAGAGCGCCACGCGACAGTACATCGACGCGCTGCTGGAGCAGTCCTATCGGCACCTCTTCGGTCCGACGGCAACGCCCGAGCAGCCGCGCAAGCACGAGGTCGTCTCGATCGCCCGTCTCAAGGGCATGCTTGGGGAGTACCTCAAGGAAAGCGACCTCGCGCAAATCAAAGAAGCCTTCCAGTTCAGCGATGAGGCCCACCTGGGTCAATATCGCCAGAGCGGACAGCCTTACATCACCCATCCCGTTGCTGTAGCCGAGATCTGTGCCGAGTGGAAACTCGACGCGCAGTCGATCATGGCTGCGCTATTGCACGACGTGATGGAAGACCAGGGCGTGACCAAGGCCGAACTCGCTGAGCGATTCGGGCCCAAAGTCGCGGAACTGGTCGACGGCTTGTCGAAACTCGACAAGATGGAGTTCAGCAGCCGGGAAGAAGCGCAAGCCGAAAGCTTCCGCAAGATGCTGCTGGCAATGGCGCGCGACGTTCGCGTCATTCTGGTCAAGCTCGCCGACCGGCTGCACAACATGCGCACGCTGGGCGTGACGTCGACGGAAAAGCAGCGCCGCGTGGCGCGCGAAACGCTCGACATCTATGCGCCGATTGCGCACCGCCTCGGCCTGAACAACACCTATCGCGAACTTCAGGACCTGAGCTTCGCGAATTACCATCCGCGTCGTTACGCTGTGCTCGACAAGGCCGTGAAGGCCGCGCGCGGCAACCGACGCGAGGTGGTCGGCAAGATTCTCGATGCCGTCGAGAAAGCGCTGAAAGACGGCGAAGTCAGTGCCGACGTCTTCGGCCGCGAGAAGACGCTCTTCAGCATCTATACGAAGATGCAGGAAAAGCAGCTGTCGTTCTCGCAAGTGCTGGACGTCTACGGCTTCCGTGTCGTCGTCGAGTCGAACTCGCAGTGTTATCTCGCGCTCGGCGTGCTGCACGCGCTCTACAAGCCCGTACCGGGCAAGTTCAAGGATTACATCGCGATTCCGAAGGTCAACGGCTATCAGTCGTTGCACACGACGCTCGTCGGCCCCTTCGGCACGCCTATCGAATTCCAGATTCGCACGCGCCGCATGCATGAGATTGCGGAAGCGGGCGTGGCCGCGCACTGGCTGTACAAGAACGGCGGCGCGGACATGAACGACGTGCAGAAGCATGCACACCAGTGGCTCCAGTCGCTGCTCGATATTCAGAGCGAGACGGGCGACTCCACCGAATTCCTCGAACACGTCAAGATCGACCTGTTCCCCGACGCCGTCTACGTCTTCACGCCCAAGGCGCGCATCATGGCGCTGCCGCGCGGTGCGACGGCGCTCGACTTCGCCTATTCGGTCCACAGCGATCTGGGCAACCAGTGCGTGGCCGTCAAGATCAACAACGAGTTGCTGCCGCTTCGCACCGAGCTGAAGAACGGCGACATCGTGGAAGTCATCACCGCGCCGTATTCGAAGCCGAACCCCGTGTGGCTCGGCTTCGTGCGTACCGGCAAGGCGCGCTCGGCCATTCGTCATTACCTGAAGACGATGCGCTTCGCCGAGTCTGTGCAGCTTGGCGAGCGTCTGGTCGAGCAGGCGCTCAAGGGTTACGGCCTGACGATGAGCGAGATCTCGCCGGAGATCTGGGACAAGCTCGCGCAGTGGACGGGCAACAAGGATCGTCAGGACATCTTTGCCGACATCGGTCTGGGACGTCGTGTCGCAGCCGTCATGGCCAAGCGCCTCGCGGTGCTGCTGTCGGGCAAGGAAGGCGAGAACGACGACAGCCCGGACGATCCCGATTCACCGCGTACGGGCGACGAGAACGTCGGGCCGCCGGTGCTCATCACGGGCACGGAAGGCATGTCGGTGCAGTTCTCGGCGTGCTGCCGTCCGATTCCGGGCGACGCCATCATGGGCTACATCGGCATCGGGCTGGGCATGGCGATTCACACCACGGACTGCCCGGTCGCGCGCCGTATCCATCGCAAGGACCCGACCCGCTGGATCGATGTGGCGTGGGCGCCGCAACCGGGGCGTCTGTTCGACGTCGGCATCAAGGTGCTGGTGCACCACAATCGTGGCGTATTCTCGCGTGTGGCGGCCGATATCACGGCATCCGACGCGAACATCGTGCACATCGGGATGGACGAAGTGGTGCCGGACGAATCCGCCACGCTACGCTTCCTCATCCAGGTGAGCGACCGCGTGCATCTGGCTAACGTGATGCGCCGCATCCGTGTGAATCCGGACGTCATGCGCGTGGCGCGCGAGCGTCCGAGCGAGCGGCATCAGGACGATGGTCACGCCAATCACGCCATGCGCATTTCGCGCGAACGCGGCAACTACTGATTCTCGCGGTATCGATGAAATGAAAACGCCTCCCTCGGGAGGCGTTTTGCATAGTGTCGAGCGACGCGCGGTGCGCTTACTCGGACGGCGGGTAGCGAACGTCGAGAATCTCGATCTGATCGAGCCCGGCCGGTGTGCGCAATGGTACGGTGTCGCCGATCTTCGATTTGGTAATGGCACGGGCGATGGGCGAGATCCAACTGACGTGCCCACGGTCGAGATCTACTTCGTCGATGCCGACGATCATGATCGTATGCTCGTCTCCCTTGCCGTCTGCATAGGTGACTTCCGCACCGAAAAACACCTGATCGACGTTCTCCTGACGACGCGTGTCCACCACTTCCGCGTTATCCAGACGTTTCGTCAGAAAGCGAATACGCCGGTCGATCTCACGCAGACGTCGTTTGCCGTAGATGTAATCGCCGTTCTCCGAACGGTCGCCGTTGGACGCCGCCCACGACACGATCTTCACCACTTCAGGGCGCTGATTATCGATGAGATCCAGCATCTCATCCTTCAGACGACGGTAGCCTGTGGGCGTAATGTAGTTCTTGGTGCCCGCAGGAATCTCCGGCGCGCCTGCGTCGAGATCGTCATCGTCGTCGCCGTTATCTTCCTTGACGAAGGCCTTGTTCATAAGTCGATGCCCGCGACGCGCACGAGCCAAAAGCGTTACACAATCCCTGCATTATAGGAGCGATGTCGCAAGAACATGTGCGCCACCCCATTTTCGTGGCGATGGCCATCATGCTCAGGTGTCATGGAGCGCGCCCGCAATGTCCTCTACAATCGGGCGTCAGCACCCCACATGAACGCCACACTTCACACGCAAGTGTCGAACGCAGGAGAACCGCGCCATGACCGATTCCACGACTCCCTTCCTCGCCGTGCTCAAGCCGCATCTGAGCGATATCGGCGCATTTACCGTGCAGCGCAGTCTGCCGAGCCTGCCGTTCAAGACCGTCGGGCCGTTCATCTTCTTCGACCACATGGGGCCTGCAACGCTGCCGCCCGGTGTGGGGCTGGACGTGCGTCCGCACCCGCACATCGGGCTGGCGACCGTCACCTATCTGTTCGACGGCGAAATCTGGCACCGCGACAGTCTCGGCAGCGACCAGCGCATCACGCCGGGTGCCGTGAACTGGATGACGGCGGGACGCGGCATCGTGCATTCGGAGCGTTCGCCGGACGACGTGCGCGAGCGTGGCGGTGACGTCCACGGCATTCAGACGTGGGTCGCGTTGCCGCAGGCCGACGAGGAGACCGCGCCGTCGTTTGCGCATCACGAAGCGGCGTCGCTGCCGGACATCTTCCTGCCAGGCGTGCACATGCGTCTGATCCTCGGTGAAGCCTTCGGCGAGAAAGCCCCGGTGAAAGTGTTCTCGCCTATCTTCTATCTCGCGGTCGAAATGGAACCGTGCGCAGCGTTCGTGCTGCCGCCGGAGTATGCCGAGCGCGCCGTCTACACGGTGCAGGGCGAGGTGACGGTGAACGACGAGGCCTTGCCCGAGCATCGGATGGGCGTGCTCGCTCCGGGCGGGGACGTGCGCATCGTGGCGGGTGATCGACCTGCACGACTGATGCTGCTGGGTGGTGCACCGCTCGACGGCGAGCGCTTCATCTTCTGGAACTTCGTGTCGTCGAGCCGTGAGCGTATCGAGCAGGCGAAGGCCGCCTGGACAGCGCAGGAAATGGGCAAGGTGCCCGGTGAGACGGAATGGATTCCGTTGCCGGAGCGCAAGCCATCGGCGAGCTGAGTTTCGTCGCAGTAAGCACGAAAAACGCCTGTTGACGGCCTGCCGCAACAGGCGTTTTTCATTGGCGTGCCCTGAGACGTCAAGCGCTCAGCACGATCACGGAACAGCGTCGTTCTTCCAGCAAACGATGGGAGACGGCACCGAAGTTGAGACGGTCGCCGAAACGCGGTTGCACGCCGAGCACGAGCAGGTTGTGTTTGCCGTGGTGGATCTGATGCAGGATGGCGTCGTCGACCTTGCCGCCTGCAAGCAGACGCGTGCGGAGCTTCACGCCGTTGCGCTTGGCCAGCGAGTGCAGGTTCTCCAGCATGGCGGCTTCGGCAGCGTCTGGACGTAGTACGCGTGGACGCCAGCGGCGGTGCAGCATGCCCGGAGCCACACGCGCCGAGACATGCAACGCGGTGACCGACGCCTTCGCCGCGCGCGCGAGTGTGATCGCCAGTTCGGCCGCATGCCGCGAATAGTCGGTGCCCGAGACTGGCACGAGGATGTTGAGCGGTGCGTCAGGCTGGCGCGCGTGGTCGCCATGCGCGAGCACGATGGCGATGGCACCGTCGAACGCCTTGGTCAGCGGCAGCACGCCTGTGGGCAGGGGGAGCGGGGGGACGTCCGAGTCCGACTCTTTGCCCGGCGCGTCGAATCCGGCGATGACGAAACCGTAGCCCTTGGCGATTTCGTCGGAGATGCGGACCGCTTCGTCGCTGCTTTCCGGCTGCGCTGCCTCCTGTTCGCGTGCGGTGTCGGACGGATCGTCAGCGACGAATTCGCCTTCCTCCTTCGCCTCGCTCACGCGCTTGTCGTCATGTGCTTCGCCGACAGGTTCATGCTTCGGGGCGGCTTTGGAGGACGTTTCGTCGGTCGGAGTTTCGGCGTCGCCTTCCTTGACAGGACCGTGCGGCAGTTCCGGCGTTTTCTGCGGCGCTTTGCCCGTGCGCTCGCGCAGCACCAGGCGCGCGGCCTCACGCTCCTTCTCGCCCGGCTTGACGGGCTTGTCGTCTTCCACGCCCGGCGTACCCGGGGCGCGACTCACCGAATGCGTGGCGGCGGCAAGGGCGATCTCATAGGCGTCGAGCCCAGCGCATTCGCCCGCGTCGACGGCGGCGCTGTCATCGCCCGAAGCAGGCGCGGGGGCGAGCACCGTCGTCAGTGTGCCGCGCACACCGGCCGTCAGCCCGGCGATCCACGCGGCGAAGCGTCCGTTGGCGCTGCCGTCGACCGCCGTCAGAATGCGCTCGACGTTCGGCAGGAAGTCCTTCTCCTCGGCGGCTTCCTTTTCAAGGCGAGCCTTCTCTTCTGCAGACAGCGGAATGCGCACGAGCGCCCGGCGCAGCACCGGCGGCATGATGAGCGTGGTGATGAGCGCCATGATGACGATCATGGTGAACAGGTCCTTGCTCAATACACCCAGCGACAACCCGATGCTCGCGACGATGATCTCGGTCGAGCCGCGCGCGTTCATGCCGGTGGCCAGCGCAAGCGCTTCCGCTGAGGACATGCCACCCAGACGTCCGCCGATAAAGCATCCCGTGAACTTGCCGATGCTCGCGATCAGGATCAGTCCGGCCACCAACCCAAGCATTCGCCAGTCGAGCAGAATCGTCAGGTCTACCGACAGGCCCGCCACGCCGAAGAACACGGGCGCAAAGAGGGCGACGATCAGCCCACGCAACTGCGCTTCGATCTGTTCGCTGAGAATGGGCGACTGCCCGATCATGACCCCTGCCATGAATGCCCCCAGCGCTGTGTGCACGCCGAGTTTGTCGGTCGCGAGCGCCAGCACGAACGTGATGACGAGAATCGCGCTGAGCACCGGCATCTCCACGGTGAAGCGGTCGTTCGTCCAGCGAATGGCCACGGCCACGGCGCGCTTGCCGACGGTAAAGCACAGCACGATGAACAGCAGCGTGCCGCCGAGGCTGAACGTCAGATGGCCGAGATCGACCGAACCGCTGGCGCCCAGGCCTGCGATGGCGGCGATGATGATCCAGCCGGTGGTGTCGTCGAGAATGGCCGCGGCGAGGATGATCTGACCGATGTTGCGTCGCAGATAGTCGACTTCGCGAATGACCATCGCCACGACCTTGACGGACGAAATCGACAGCGCCGTGCCGAGAAATAGCGATGTGACGAGCCGCGCTTCCGGATGCGGCAGCAGATTGTCGGGCAGATGCCACCCGAGCGCGAAACCGCAGGCGAATGGAATCAGCATGCCGCCCGCCGACGCGAAGATGGCCATACGCTTCATGCGTCGCACGAGCCCCAGATCCGTCTCCAGCCCCGTGGACAGCAAGAGCAGCAGCACGCCCAGCTCGGAGACGGCGTCGAGCATCTTTTTTTGCGCTTCGTTGTCGGGAAAGACGGCGTTTTGCCAGGCGGGCATCAGCGCGCCGAAGATGGACGGGCCGAGCAGCACCCCTGCGAGCAACTGGCCCATGACGGCCGGCTGACGCAGCCGTTGCATGACCTCGCCGAGCAGTCGGCCGACGAGTACCAGCAAGAGAAGTTGAGTAAAGAAGATTGCCGTGCCGTGGCCTGCGTGCATGTGCCTCCCTGCCCGTCGTTGGACTTTGCGATTACCATGCTTCAAGCTGGCGGCTGTTTTCTATGAGTAACGGCCGCTATTTACGCAATTTACCACGCTCGATAGAACCCATGATCGATACCAATCTCGCCAGTTTCGACACCGACGTACTGGCCGTCTCGCATCAGGTCCCCGTGCTGGCCGACTTCTGGGCCCCGTGGTGCGGCCCCTGCAACACGCTTGGGCCGATGCTCGAAAAGCTGGAGGCCGAAGCGCAGGGGCGCATCCGCCTCGTCAAGATCAATGCCGATGAAAACGCGCAACTGTGCGCGGAGTATGGCGTGCGCAGTCTGCCGACCGTCGTCGCGTTCGTCGATGGCGAGCCGGTCGATCAGTTCGTGGGCGCGTTGCCGGAAGGGCAGTTGCGCGCCTTCATCGACCGCATCGTGCCGAATCCGGCGGACATGGCGCGCAACGTGGCGCGCAAGGCGCTCGCAGAAGGTCAGCCGACGGTGGCGCGCGATGCGCTTCAGGCCGCACTGGCGCTCGACCCGGCGCATGACGAAGTCCGTCTCGATCTGGTGGATGTTTTGCTCGGCATGGGTGACATCGATGCAGCACGTACTGAGCTGACATTGCTCTCGCCGCGCACCGCCGCGAGTGGCGACGCCCGTATTGCAGCCCTCAACACGCGTATTGCTGCCGCCGAGCAGGCCAGCCAACTGCCACCGGCCTCGGAATTGATCGCGCGCGTGGACGCCGAACCGGCCAATCTTCAGGCGCGTCTGGATCTGGCCAATCGTTATCTCGCGGATCGGGCTTACGAACCGGCATTGCAGACGTTGCTCGATATCGTGCAGCGTGACCGCTCGTTTGGCGACGACGCCGGACGCAAGTCGATGCTTGCGATCTTCGAAGCACTCGCCGAGACCGATCCGGCGACGGTGGCAACGTGGCGTCGCAAGCTGAGCGCGGCGCTGAACTGAGCGACGTCCCGACGTCCCATAGCTCTCTAAACTCTTCGACGCATATGACATCTCCCACATCTCCCGCGCTCATTACGTTCGCCCCCGATCAGGCGGGCGAAGCCATCTTCGATCATCCCGCCGAGGCGCGCCGTGTGAGCGGCAATCCGCAGCGCATGACGCGCCCGTTCTACACCGACGCACTGGGTGAGTTCGATTGTGGCGAATGGACTTGCGAACCCGGCGCGTGGCGCATCGCCTTCGGTGCGCATCGTCAGGAATACTTCTCGGTGATTGAGGGACGTATCCGCATCAGCGATCTCGATGGCAACGCGTCGGAGTTCGGGCCGGGCGACGCCTGCGTGATTCCGGCCGGGTTCGAAGGCGTGTTCGAAGTCATCGAACCGGTGCGCAAGCACTTCGTGATGTTCGAGCGCAAGGCGGCCGCATGACACGTCTGATCTTTTTCTGCGGCCACGCCGGGGCAGGGAAGACCACGCTGGCCAAGCGTCTGATACGTCCGCTGATTGCGCGCAGTGGTGAGGCTTTTTGTCTGCTCGACAAGGACACGCTGTATGGGGCGTACAGCGCGTCGGTGATGGGCGCGCTGACCGGCAACCCCAACGACCGCGACAGCCCGCTCTATTTGCAGACGTTACGCGAGCCGGAGTACGCAGGGCTGCTGGAGACGGCGCGCGAGAACCTGCGTCTGGGCGTGAACGTGCTGGTGGTCGGTCCGCTCTCGCGTGAGTTGCGCGAAGGCCTGCTGTTCGACCGGGCGTGGCTGGACGTCGACGACGACGTGGGCGTTCACGTGGTCTGGGTGGATCTCGACGAAGCACACGCGCGCGAGCGCATCGAGAGCCGGGGCAATCCGAACGACGCCTACAAGCTGGCGCATTGGGACGAGTATCGCGTGCGTCGCTTCTTGCCCCCTGCGGCGGCATTTCCGGGGCTCGTGCGCTTCGATAACACCGCACCGACGCCGGACGACGACGAGCAACTGTTGCAGACGTTGCTGGCGCATACGCGCTAAGGCCACCGTAGAAGGGAAAATCGCAGCGAAGGGAATAATCCGAAAGGGCTGGTGTCGCCGCTCGTTTCGCCGGTGGCCATCGCTAAGGTGTGGGCATTTTCCCTCTTGGCGTTGCGTCGACCATGTCCCTTCTATCCGCTCTATCCCTTCTGTCCCTTCTGTCCCTTCTGTCCCGCATCTCTGCGTGTGTTCGCCGCCGGTCTGGCCGCTTCATTGGCCGCTTCATTGGCATCTTCACGGCCACCATGCTCGCGTCACCCAATGCGACGCTCGCCGCCGAGCCGCCCATGGCGGGCATGCCGCGCCTGAGTACGGTGGCTGCGTCCGCGCAAGCGCCTGCATTCCCTCCCGACACCTCGTTCGCGCCGACGCCAGCCATCGCCGATACGCCGACAACGGCGCGTATTCGCGAGCGCGGACGCATTCTGCTCGGCTATCGGCAAACCGCCGTGCCGTTCTCCTATGTCGACGCTGACGATCAGCCGATGGGACTGGCGTGGGCGCTGTGCCAACGGGTCGTGACCGCGCTGCAACAGGAAATGGCGATGCCGGAACTGCGCGTCACGCCGGTGCGGGTGATCGAACAGATGCGCGCGCCGATGGTGAAGGGGGATGCCATCGATATCGACTGCGCGCCATCGACGGTCACGGCATCGCGTGGGCAGCAGGTGGCCTTCAGCTTGCCTTATTACGCGGCGAACGTCCGGTTGATGGTCAGGAAGGGCACGGGCGTCGCGTCGATCGACGATTTGCGGGGCCTGCGCCTGGCGGTGGTGCAGGGAACGACTGCGGAGCGCCTTGTGAGGGCGCAGCACGCCCGCGCAGGATTTCAGCTTCTGATGGCGCGCGACTACGATGAGGCGTTTCGCATGCTGAAGGAGCGCCGCGCGCAGGCGTTGGCGCTGGACGATGTGCTCCTGGAAGGCTTGCGCGCCACCAGCAAGACACCGGATGCGTACCGGATCGTCGGGGCACCCCTCACCACGCAGCCCGAGTATTACGCGCTGGTACTGCCCAAGGACGACCCTGAGTTCAAGGCGCGTGTCGACGCGGCCCTGACGGCGATTTTTCGGAGTGGTGAAATGGCGCAACTCCAGCGGCAATGGTTTCAGGCCGTCATACCGCCGTACGGGCATCGTCTGGCGGTCGAACCGTCGCCGCAAACCCTGACCCTTTGGGAGACTGGCGGGCATCCCGGCAAGGATCAGGAGGCGTCTGCGGCATCCCCGACATCCCCGACATCCCCGACATCCCCGACATCCCCGGCATCAGGCAGTTGATCGTCCGTGCATAAGCTAATGACAAAGGTTTCTTTGCGCTGCGTGATGCAAATCTGTAACTTCCTATCATGCTGTTAATTCGATAGGAATTTGCTGTGAACGGTTTCAAGAAGGTCGACTGGAAAATCGCTGCCGGACGCGTCGCGCTCGGTCTGTCCGTGTGGTTCGCCGCTCAGGCGGGTATTTCGACGGCGACGGCCGCGCCCGCCAGGACCGAGGCGGTTGTCGCGTTGCCGAAGGTCAACGGTGATCTCACCGGCACGCTCAAGAAGATCCGCGATACCGGCGTCATCACGCTGGGGTATCGCGAAGCGGCCATTCCGTTCTCGTACGTGAACGACAAGGGCAGGCCGGTCGGCTACACGATGGACCTCTGCTACGCAGTGGTAGACGCCGTCAAGACCGCCCTCAATCTGCCGAATCTGCGCGTGCGTGAAATGTCCATCACGCCGCAGAACCGTATTCCGCTGGTGAAGAACGGCACGGTCGATCTCGATTGCGCCCCGAACACCATTACGCCGGAGCGCGCCGAGCAGGTCGGTTTCAGCAATCCGTACTACGTCTCCGAAGTGCGCCTTCTGGTCAACAAGAAGGACAACATTCACGGGCTGGACGACCTGAAGGGGCAGAACCTCGTGGCGTCGGCCGGTTCGACCGGTGAGCGTCTGGCGCGCATGCAGGCGGAGAAGATCGGCTACCGCGTGATTCCGGCGCGCGATCACGGTGAATCGATGGTGACGCTCGAAACCGGTCGCGCCAAGGCGTTTGCACTGGACGACGTGTTGCTTGCGGGCTTCCGCGCGAATGCTCGGGACCCGGAGTCGTTCGCCATCGTCGGCGCACCGCTGGAGACGGAACTCAACGCCCTGATGCTGCCGCGCGACGATCCGCAGTTCAAGCGCTTCGTGGATACGACGCTGGCGCATGTGTACAGCTCGGGCGACATCCGCCGTATTCAACGCAAGTGGTTCCAGCAGCCGATTCCGCCGCGCAACGTCAACCTGAACCTCGAACCGAGCAAGGAAGTCGTGGAAGTCTGGCGTAAAGGCTCGCAGGTGACCGAGTGATGTGCGTCTGACGAACGTCTGATACGCGCGCGGCGAGAAACGCCGCCGCGCCTTAGCCAGCAAGGCCCCGAAGCCCGCCGATAGCGATATCGGCGGGCTTCGTCGTTTACACAATTCGGGCCTGTGTTTTACACGTTGTTTACACCCCCTTTACCCCTTTTGTCCCCGTCTTTACGCGCCCCTACGTATCGTTCAGGGCACGGCTGGCATGCGCATGCGAGGGCGCGTCGCGCCCGTGGCGTGCCAGCCGCCACACGATAGGGAGTTGTCATGGACTGGTTATATCTCGGCGTGATCGCGGTGTTCGTTGCCACGACCGTCGGCTTTGTCGCGTTTTGCGCGTCGGTAGGGGGGCAGCAATGACAGCTATGTACTGGCTGAGCGGCGGACTCACGCTCGCGCTGCTCGCTTATCTCGTCTACGCGCTGTTCAAGCCGGAGGACCTAGCATGACACTCAATGCCTGGATCCAGCTCGGCGTTTTCCTCGTCGTGCTACTGGTGCTGGCGCGCCCGCTCGGTCGTTTCATGGCCGACGTGCTTGCCGGTGAATCCCGCGTGAACCGCTGGTTCGCGCCTGTCGAACGCGGTCTTTATCGTCTGTGCGGGATTCGTCCCGAACAGGAGATGCACTGGCGCACCTACGCGTTCGCGCTGATCGGCTTCAACGCCGTGGGCGCGTTCGCCGTCTACGCGCTGCAACGCTGGCAAGTCTGGCTGCCGCTGAACCCGCAAGCGTTCGGTAACGTCACGTCGGACTCGTCGATGAATACGGCCGTCAGCTTCGTGGCGAATACGAACTGGCAGGGCTACGCGGGTGAATCGACGATGAGCTATCTGACGCAGATGCTCGGTCTGGCCGTGCAGAACTTCCTGTCGGCCGCCACCGGTATCGCAGTCGTGGTCGCGCTCATTCGCGGCTTCGCCCGTCACACGGCGCAGACGATCGGCAACTTCTGGGTCGACATGACCCGCATCACGCTCTACGTTCTCGTGCCGCTGTCGGTGGTGCTCGCCGCTGCGTTCATGAGTCAGGGCGTGATTCAGAACTTCGATGCCTATAAGGACGTGACCACGCTGCAAGTCACGCACTACGACAATCCGGTCCTCGGCCCGGACGGTCAGCCGAAGATCGACGCCGCCGGCAAGCCGGTCACGACGCCCGCGCAGACGCAAACGCAAACGCTCGCCATGGGCCCGGTCGCTTCGCAGGAAGCGATCAAGATGCTCGGCACGAACGGTGGCGGCTTCTTCAACGCGAACTCGGCGCATCCGTACGAGAACCCGACGCCGCTGTCGAACTTCCTGCAAATCCTGGCGATCTTCCTGATCCCGGCGGCGCTGTGCCACACGTTCGGACGCATGGTCGGAGACCGTCGTCAGGGCATCGCGATTCTGGCGGCCATGACGATTGCATTCTCGATTGCGGCAGTGGCGACCGTGTCCGCAGAACAGGCGGGCAATCCGATCCTCACCACGCTCGGCGTCGACCAGCAGGTCAGCGCTACGCAGTCGGGCGGCAACATGGAAGGCAAGGAAACGCGCTTCGGCATCGTCTCGTCGGGCATCTTCGCGACGGTCACGACAGCGGCGTCGTGCGGTGCAGTCAACGCGATGCACGACTCGCTCACACCGCTTGGCGGCATGGTGCCGATGTTGCTGATGCAGTTAGGCGAAGTGATCTTCGGCGGCGTCGGTTCGGGCCTGTACGGCATGCTCGTCTTCGCCATGCTCGCGGTGTTCGTGGCGGGGCTGATGATCGGCCGCACGCCGGAATACCTGGGCAAGAAGATCGAAGCGTACGAGATGAAGATGGTCGCAGTGGCCGTGCTCATGACGCCGCTGCTGGTGCTGCTCGGGACTGCGCTCGCAGTGCTGGTCGCGGCCGGACAGGCGGGTGTACTGAACCCTGCGACAC
Source organism: Pandoraea commovens (assembly GCF_024704525.1). NCBI lineage: Bacteria > Pseudomonadati > Pseudomonadota > Betaproteobacteria > Burkholderiales > Burkholderiaceae > Pandoraea > Pandoraea commovens. Next base: position 3,660,756 of record NZ_CP102780.1, on the reverse strand, counting down.
ACGGCTTCTCGGAAATTCTCTACGCCTACAGCTCGGCCGCGAACAACAACGGCAGCGCATTTGCGGGTCTGTCGGCAAACACGCCGTTCTACAACACAACGCTGGGTATCGCGATGTGGTTCGGCCGCTTCTGGGTGATCGTGCCGGTGCTGGCGATTGCCGGTGCGCTGGCGCGCAAGAAGCGTATTGCCGCGACGTCGGGCACGTTGCCTACGCATGGTCCGCTGTTTGTCGTGCTGCTGCTCGGCACGGTGCTGTTGGTGGGCGCGCTCACCTACGTACCGGCGCTTGCACTCGGTCCGGTCGCCGAACATCTGGCGATGATCGGTGCGCATTGAACAATGAAATGAGGCATTCGAGGCTCTCATGAATCAACCCTCAAGTAATACCGCCACCCGGCAGATGGGCGAAGGGCATACATCGGCGACCAAGTCGATGTTTGACCCCGCCATCGTCAAACCGGCCATCGTGGACTCGTTCCGCAAGTTGCACCCGATCACGCAGGCCAAGAACCCGGTGATGTTCGTGGTGTACGTCGGCAGTCTGCTCACGACCGTGCTGTTCGGCATGGCCGTGGCAGGCCATGCCGAGGCGAGCGCGCCCTTCATCCTCGCGATCACGCTGTGGCTGTGGTTCACTGTGCTCTTCGCGAACTTTGCCGAAGCACTGGCCGAAGGCCGTAGTAAGGCGCAGGCTGCTTCGCTGCGTCAGGCCAAGAAGAACGTGCCCGCCAAGCAGTTGCGCTCGGCACGTCGTGACGCAGAGTGTCTGGTGATCGACAGTGCCAGCCTGCGTCGTGGCGACTTTGTGCTGGTCGAAGCGGGCGATGTCATTCCGGCCGACGGCGAAGTCGTGGAAGGGGTGGCGTTCGTCGACGAATCGGCCATCACGGGCGAATCCGCGCCGGTGATCCGCGAGTCGGGCGGCGACTTCTCGGCCGTGACCGGTGGCACGCGTGTGCTCTCGGACTGGGTCATCATGAAGGTGACCGTCAATCCGGGCGAAGCGTTTCTCGATCGCATGATCGCGATGGTGGAAGGCGCAAAGCGTCAGAAGACGCCGAACGAAATCGCCCTGACGATTCTGCTCGTTGCGCTCACGCTGGTGCTGCTGCTCGCCACGGCCACGCTGCTGCCGTACTCGATCTACAGCGTGTTCGTCACGCATGCCGGGAATCCGGTCACGATCACGGTGCTCGTCGCGCTGCTGGTGTGTCTGATTCCGACGACCATCGGCGGCCTGCTCTCGGCCATCGGCGTGGCAGGCATGAGCCGCATGATGCAGGCGAACGTGATCGCGACGTCGGGCCGCGCGGTGGAAGCCGCAGGCGACGTGGACGTGCTGCTGCTCGACAAGACCGGCACGATCACGCTGGGCAATCGTCAAGCGTCGCAGTTCGTGCCCGCGCCGGGCGTGGACGAGCGTACGCTGGCCGACGCCGCGCAACTCGCGTCGCTGGCCGACGAAACGCCGGAAGGCCGCAGTATCGCGGTGCTCGCCAAGCAACGCTTCAATTTGCGCGAGCGTGAAATGAGCGGTCTGAATGCACTGTTCATTCCGTTCACGGCACAAACGCGCATGAGCGGTGTGGATCTGACCGACAAGCAGATTCGCAAGGGCGCAGCCGATGCCGTCAAGCGTTATGTGGAATCGGCCGGTGGCGTGTGGCCGGTGGCGCTCGCGACGGCGGTCGACGAGATCGCGCGCCGTGGCAGCACGCCGCTGGTGGTGGCCGAGCAGGACGCGAACGGCGCGCGTGCGCTGGGCGTGATCGAGTTGAAGGACGTGGTCAAGGGCGGCATCAAGGAACGATTCGCCGAACTGCGTCAGATGGGGATCACCACGCTGATGGTCACGGGCGACAACCGTCTGACGGCCGCCGCGATTGCCGCAGAAGCGGGGGTGGACGACTTCCTCGCAGAAGCCACGCCTGAGGAAAAGCTCGCGACGATTCGCAAGTATCAGGCCGAAGGCAAGCTCGTGGCGATGACGGGCGACGGCACCAACGACGCCCCGGCGCTCGCGCAGGCCGACGTCGCCGTCGCGATGAACTCGGGCACGCAAGCCGCGAAGGAAGCGGGCAACATGGTCGACCTCGATTCGAACCCGACCAAGTTGATCGAGATCGTCGAGATCGGCAAGCAGATGCTGATGACGCGCGGCAGCCTCACCACGTTCTCGATTGCGAACGATGTGGCGAAGTACTTCGCCATCATTCCGGCCGCATTCGCCACCACGTATCCGCAGCTCGATGCGTTGAACGTCATGCGTCTGGCAAGCCCGTCATCGGCCATTTTGTCGGCGGTGATCTTCAACGCGCTGATCATCGTGGTGCTGATTCCGCTCGCATTGAAGGGCGTGAAGTATCGCCCGCTCGGGGCCGCGACGCTGCTGCGTCGCAACCTCTTCGTCTACGGTCTGGGCGGGATTCTGGTGCCGTTTGTCGGTATCAAGGTCATCGACATGATCATCGCCGCGATGGGCTGGGCCTGATCGCGACGGCTTCCGGGCGCGGCGGCAGCAGTTGCCGTGCGCCCGGGGCCACATTGCTGAAACTCTAAGGAACAGACGTCATGAAAACCCTCTTGCGCCCGATGTTGAGCCTGTTTGTGGTGCTCTCGGTCATCACGGGGCTGGTGTATCCGCTGGTCGTGACCGGCATCGGCCGCGCGGCGTTCTCGCGCGAAGCGGCCGGTAGCCTGATTTATAAGGACGGAAAGGCCGTCGGGTCGTCGCTGATCGGTCAGAACTTCGACGAACCGAAGTACTTCTGGGGCCGTCTGTCGGCCACCTCGCCGAATCCGAACAACGCCACGGCGTCGGGCGGCACGAACTTCGGTCCCCTCAACCCGGCGCTCACGGATGCCGTGAAGGCGCGCATCGCCGCGCTGCGCGACGCCGACCCGAGCGCGCAACTGCCCGTGCCTGCCGATCTGGTGACGGCGTCGGGCAGCGGGCTTGACCCGGAAATCAGCCCGGCGGCGGCCGACTATCAGGTCACGCGCGTGGCCAAGGCCCGCGGGCTGACGCCGGATGTGGTGCGCGATGTGATCGCACGTAACACGCAAGGCCGTCAGTGGGGAATTTTCGGAGAACCCCGGGTGAATGTTCTGAAGCTCAACCTGGCATTGGACGGGTTGGCACGCGGCGCTGTCTGAAAGGCGCAGCCGCAGGCGGGCGCATGAGCCGGAATCTCTGGTTTTGCCTGTCGGCCTGCGGTAGATTGGCGGCACGCCCTGCGCGTGCCGCGTTTTTTTGCTTCATCGGGCAACCGGTGAGGATTTGCCGCCCGACGGTGCTGCCGGGCAGCGTGGCTCGCGCTTTCAAAGTGGACTGACCCGATGGCTGGCATGGAACGCCCCGATCCCGACGAATTGCTTGGCAAGCTGCAACGCGACGAAGCGCGCGAGCGGCGCGGTCGTCTGAAGATATTCTTCGGCGCTTCCGCCGGTGTGGGCAAAACGTTTGCGATGCTGCAAGCTGCCCGCAAGCTTAGCGATGAGGGCACCGATGTGGTCGTCGGTGTGCTGGAAACGCATGGCCGGGAAGAGACCGCGCGTCTGCTCGAAGGGCTGGAAGTCCTGCCGCAGAAGACGGTCGAGTATCGCGGCCGTATGCTGCGCGAATTCGATCTCGATGGCATGCTCGCGCGCAAACCGGCCGTAGCACTCGTCGACGAACTCGCGCATGCGAACGTGGCGGGCGAGCGGCACCTCAAGCGCTGGCAAGACGTGCACGAACTGCTCGATGCGGGCATCGACGTCTACACCACGCTCAACGTGCAGCACCTCGAAAGGCTGAACGACGTGGTCGGCCAGATTACCGGCATCCGCGTTTGGGAGACGATTCCCGACCGTGTGTTCGATCTGGCGGACGAAGTGAAGCTGGTCGATCTGCCGCCCGACGAACTGCTCGAACGCATGCGCGAGGGCAAGGTGTACATGGCCGCGCAGGCGGAGCGCGCCGTGCGTAACTTCTTCCGCAAAGGCAACCTCATCGCGCTGCGCGAGCTGGCGCTGCGTCGCACGGCCGACCGTGTAGACGCGCAGATGCGTGAGTACCGTGCGGACCAATCGATCAGTCAGGTCTGGCAGGCGCGCGAGCGCTTGCTCGTGGCGATTGGGCCGGGGCCGGAAGGCGTGGCGCTGGTGCGCGCGGCCGCGCGACTCGCGGCGAGTCTGCGCGCCGACTGGCTGGCGGTACATGTGGAAACACCGGCGATTCTGCGTCAGGCGACGGCCCGTCGCGAGAGCGTCTATGCCACGCTCAAACTGGCGCACGAACTGGGCGCAGAAACGCTCACGCTGGACGGCGCGGAAGCCGCGACGACGCTGCTGGCCTATGCGCAGATGCGCAACGTCTCGAAGCTGGTGGTCGGGGCGAGCGGTGCGCGGCGCTGGTGGACGGCGCGTACTCCGCTGCATGAGGCATTGCTGCGTCGCGCACGGGGTGTCGACGTGGTGCTGATCGGGCCGGCCGCGGGTGACCGGTCGGCCGAGAACCGGGTGGTGCGCGGCGACTGGCGCGACTGGTTCGAGACGGCTCCGGAACTGGGGCTCGTCGGTGGTCCGTGGCGGGCGTATGCGTGGGCCGTCGGCATTTGCGGCGCGGTCTCGCTGGCGGCGGCCGAGCTGACGTCGTTCCTCGATCTCGCCAACATCGCCATGCTGTATCTGCTCGGGGTGATCATTGCGGCGATGCGGCTGGGGCGTGGGCCGGGGGTGCTGGCATCGTTCCTCTCGGTGGTGGCGTTCGATTTCTTTTTCGTGCCGCCGAAGATGTCGCTGTCGGTCTCCGACACGCAGTACTTGTTGACGTTTGCCGTCATGCTGACCGTCGCGCTGGTCATCAGCCATCTGACGACGAGCTTGCGATTTCAGGCGCGTCTCGCCACCTGGCGGGAGCGGCGCACCGGTGCGGTGTATGCGATGGCGCGCGAACTGGCGGCGGCGCTCACGACGCCGCAGATCGTCGAGATCGGCTCGCGTCACGTGCGCGAAGTGTTTCAGGCGCGCGTGGCGTTGTTGCTGCCGGACAGCCAGAGCAGTGTGCGTCAGCCGGTGGAGAATGCCCGGGAAGAGACCATGCCTGCGCATATCGATACGGACGTCGCACAGTGGGTGTACGACCGTCAGCAGGCGGCGGGGCGGGGGACGAATACGCTGCCCGGATCTAACGCCTACTATCTGCCGCTACGCGCGCCGATGCGCACGCGCGGGGTGCTGGTCGTTGCCCCCGAGTCGGGCGGCGGTGCAATAGGCACGCCGGAACAGCAGCGTCTGCTCGATACGTTTGCCGCACAAATAGCATTGGCGCTGGAGCGTGTGCACTACGTCGAAATCGCACAGGACGCGCTGGTGACGATGGAGTCGGAGCGCCTGCGCAATTCGTTGCTCTCCGCGATCTCGCACGACTTGCGCACGCCGCTCACGTCCATCGTCGGCTTTGCAAGCATGCTCAGCCGCAACGCGCAGACGCCCGGTCCGCTGCGTATCGATCTCGTCGATGCCATCCATGAAGAAGCGCAGCGCATGACGGGGCTCGTGACCAATCTGCTCGACATGGCGAAGTTGGAAGGCGGTGGCGTTCAGCTCAATCGTCAGTGGCAGATGCTGGAGGAAGTGGTGGGCACGTCGCTGCGTGCTTGCCGCCGTGTGCTCGCAGATCACGAAGTGACGACGCGCTTGCCTGCCGATCTGCCGTTACTGCGTTTCGATGCTGTGCTGCTGGAGCGTCTCTTTGCCAACCTGCTCGAGAACGCCGCAAAGTATTCGCCTGCGGGCTCACACATCGAAATCGCGGCACGTGTGGTCGGCGAGGAAGTTGAAGTGAGCGTGAGCGACGACGGTCCCGGTTTGCAGGCGGGCATGGAAGGCCGTATCTTCGAAAAATTCATGCGCGGCGAGAAGGAGTCGGCCAAGCCCGGCATCGGCCTGGGGCTGGCGATCTGTCGCGCGATTGTGGAAGCGCACGGCGGTAAAATTCACGCCACCAACGTCCCTGACGGGCATGGTGCGCGCTTCATATTCACCTTGCCGGTGGAAACGCCGCCTGTGGCGCCCGACGTCGCGCAAGGGATCGATGACGGCGTCGCCGAGTCTGGCGATTCGGCGTTATGCGTCGACCCGACCGGCGATGTGGAACCCGCGTCTGGCGCACCTGATGCGCCTGACGCAAACGTAACGAAACAACATGAGTGAACCGACCATCAACATCGTGGTGATTGAGGACGAGCGCCAGATCCGGCGGTTTCTGCGCACGTCGCTCGAAGCCGAGGGCATGGTCGTGCACGAGGCGGAAGCCGGACGGCAGGGCATGGTCGAGGCGGCCACGCGCAAGCCCGACTTGCTGATCGTCGATCTGGGGTTGCCGGATATCGATGGCGTGGAAGTCATTCGCGAAGTCCGCAGTTGGACCGACATGCCGATCATCGTGCTGTCGGCGCGCAACGAGGAAGCCGAGAAAGTCGTCGCACTCGATGTCGGGGCCGACGATTATCTGACGAAGCCGTTCGGGGTGTCGGAACTGCTCGCGCGCATTCGGGCGCAATTGCGACGACATCATCGCGGCGGCAATTCCGAGACGCTCGACGAAGCGTTCTCTTTCGGCGACATCAACATCGACCTTGTGCGCCGCAAGGTGACGCGCGCGGGCGAACCGGTGCACCTGACCCCCATCGAGTATCGGCTGCTGGTCACGCTCGTGCGCCATGCGGGGCGGGTGCTCACGCATCGTCAGTTACTCAAGGAGGTGTGGGGACCGTCGCATGTCGAGAGCAATCACTATCTGCGCATCTACATGGGGCACCTGCGGCAGAAGCTGGAAGCCGACCCCGCGCAGCCGCAACACATCCTGACCGAGACGGGTGTGGGCTACCGGCTCGAGGTGGACGCGAACGGCTGAGGCCGTCGGCCGACGTCGGTCGGCGTGGTTTGCTAAAATCGCCCCTGTTCCGTCCGGGGTGTCAGGCGCTCAGCCGCAATTCGATTGACCTTCGATGGAATCCATTGCCGGGACGACCCGGCAAGCGGTTCTCTTTTCTCCGGGGACGACCCCGATCTTTCATCGAAGTCAGTCATGGCCTGGATTCTTCTGGTTTGTGCCGGTTTTCTTGAAGTGGCGTGGGCCGTCGGGCTCAAGTACACGCAAGGTTTCTCGCGTCTCGTCCCCTCCGTATTCACCATTGTGTCGATGGTCGGCAGCGTCTGGCTGCTGGCTCTCGCCGTGCGCACGCTGCCGCTCGGCACCGCCTACGCCATCTGGACGGGCATCGGCGCGGTCGGCGCGTTCGTCCTCGGGATCGTGCTGTTCGGCGAATCGGCGTCCGCTGCCCGTATCGCAAGCGTCACGCTCATTCTTGCCGGGCTGGTCGGACTGAAGCTGACGGCGGCGTGATCGCCTTTCAAGTCACCGGTGGTGCGTTGCCGCAACGCGCGGCATAATGGCGCGGTAACGGTCCAGTTACTCATCGGTCACATGTAGGGTGGATGTCGGGCAGATGCCGGGTGGTTGAACGGCTTTAAGTGGTAAGGGGTAAGGGTTCGATATCCGGCGAGTGGTCGGTGGGCTGTTACCGCGTCGGCAGTGCGCGACGCGTGATCGTGCGACGCCGTCATGTCGGCGGCAGCGAGGTCACCATGCTTGAATCGATTGCGCTCGGCGCAGGGCTGTCCTGGGGCAGCGGCCTGCGGTTGTACCTGACGGTGTTCTGCGCGGGTCTGGCAGCGCGTTTCGGGTGGTTGCACCTGCCGCCCACGCTCGCCGTACTGGCGTCGACCTGGGTGATTGCCACGGCGGGTGTGTTGGCCGCCATCGAGTTCTTCGCGGACAAGATCCCCTTTGTCGACAGCGCGTGGGACGCCGTGCACACCTTCATCCGGATTCCGGCGGGGATCGTGCTTGGCGCGGCGGCGCTGGGTCAGACCGATCCGGCCGTGACCGTGCTGGCCGGACTGGCGGGCGGTGCGCTGGCAGGCACGGCGCATCTGGCCAAGGCGGGCAGCCGTGCGCTGATCAACACGTCGCCGGAACCTTTCTCGAATGTCGCGGCCTCAGCCGGCGAAGATGTCTCCACGGTGGGCGGACTGGCGCTGGCGTTCTTCCTTCCCGCCGTTTTTCTCCTGATGTTGTTGCTGTTCGTCGTGTTGGCTTGGTGGTGGTTGCCGCGCGTCTGGCGCGGTTGGCGCTCGTTACTGGCGCGGGTCAAAGGATTGAGGAACGATGGGGTTCACTGAAGTTGCCCGCCAGGCCTGGCGGATGTTCCTGCGCGATTGGCGCGCAGGCGAGTTGCATCTGCTTCTCGTGGCATTGTTGCTGGCGGTCGGCGCACTCTCCAGCGTAGGTTTTCTCTCTGATCGGATGCAGGGCGGGCTTGAGCGCGACGCGCGTCAGATGCTCGCCGCCGATCTTGTCGTTCGCAGCGACGCTCCTCTGGCACCCGAATTCACCCGTCAGGCACAGGCCGACGGGTTGTCGACGGCCGTGATCGCCAATTTCCCGAGTATGGCCAGTGCGACGGGGGAGAGTGGACAGACGGCCGCGAGCCGTCTCTCGTCGCTCAAAGCGGTGAGCGACGGTTATCCGTTGCGTGGCCGCGTGCGCGTGGCCCCCGACGCCGGGGCCAATACACCGGACGCACCCGCCGACGGCATTCCCGCGCCCGGCACGGTCTGGGTCGACGCCGCGCTGCTCGATGCCCTGCACGTCAAACCCGGCGAGTCGATTCGCGTGGGCAATCGCACGCTGCGCATCGCCGCCGTCATTACCCGCGAGATGGATCGGGGCTACGGCTTCGGCTCGCTCGCACCGCGCGTGATGATGCGCTTCGACGAATTGCCGTCGACCGGCCTCGTGCAGTTCGGCAGCCGCATTACTTATCGTCTGCTGGTGGCGGGCGCCGACACGCAGGTCGGTAAGTTCACCGCATGGGCGCGTCCGGCGGCGGAGCAGGCGCGTGGCGTTCACCTCGAATCGCTGGAAGACGGGCAACCGCAGGTGCGGCAGACGCTCGATCGCGCCGAGCGTTTCCTCTCGCTCGTGGCACTGCTCGCCGCTGTGCTCGCGGCGGTGGCCGTGGGCATCGCGTCGCGCCGGTACAGCGAGCGCCATCTCGACGCGTGCGCCGTCATGCGATGTCTCGGTCTGCCGCGCCGGGCCTTGCGCGGCATGGTGACACTTGAATTCATCGGTCTCGGTCTGATTGGCGGTGTGCTCGGCGTGGCGCTCGGTTACGCGGCGCACTGGGCGCTGCTGGCGCAACTCGGCGACGTGATTCCGGCGGGGTTGCCTGCGCCGACGTGGCGACCCGCTGCGTTCGGTCTCGCAAGCGCGCTGGTGATGCTGCTGGGATTTGCGTTGCCGCCGCTGCTGCCGCTCTCGGAAGTGGCCCCGCTGCACGTGTTGCGTCGCGACGTAGTCGGTGGGGCGCGCCGTCAGGGATGGCTTGCGTACGGTGCAAGCGCGCTGGCGTTCGGTGCGCTGCTGCTGTTCGCGGCGCGTGATCTGCGTCTGGGTGCGATGGTGGCCGGTGGGTTTGTCGTCGGCGCGATTGTTTTCGGCGTGCTGGCCTGGTTGGCGATTCGCGGTCTTGCGGCTTGGGCGCGCAGTACGGGGGCCGCCGGTGGCGCGGTGGGAGGCATCGGCTGGCGGTATGCGGTGGCCGGGTTGCGTCGTCGAGGTCTCGGCAGCGCCTTGCAGGTGGTGGCGTTGGGGCTGGGATTAATGGCGTTGCTGCTGTTGGCGGTGACACGCAACGATCTGGTTGCGGGTTGGCAGCACTCGAGCCCGCCGGATGCGCCGAACCGTTTCGTCATCGACATTCAGCCGGGGCAGGACGCGCCGGTGCTCACACAACTTCACGCGGCCGGTCTGCCCGATGTGCAGCTCTCGCCGATGATCCGCGCGCGACTGACGGCCATCAACGACAAGCCGGTGACGGGCGAAAGCTACACCGAGGAGCGCGCGCGTCGCCTTGCCGAGCGCGAATTCAATCTGTCTTACACGTCGGCGTTGCCCGACGGGAACCGTGTGACGGCGGGCCAGTGGTACGGCGAGACCGATAAGCCGCAGATCTCGATGGAAGAGGGCATCGCGAAGACGCTCGGCCTGAAGCTCGGCGACACGCTGCGATTCGAAGTGACGGGGCAGACCATCGACGCGCCGATTACGAGCCTGCGCAAGCTCGACTGGGGATCGATGCGCGTGAATTTCTTTGTGGTGATGCCGCCCGCCGCGCTGCGCGATTTTCCGATGACGTGGATTACCTCGTTCCATCTGGAGCCGAATCAGCAGAGCGTGGCGGACGCACTGGTGCGTCAGTTCCCCAATGTCACCGTGATCGATACGGGCGCATTGCTCGCACAGATTCAGCAGATTCTGTCGCAGGTGATCGACGCCGTGCAGGCGCTCTTCTTCTTCACGCTCGCCGCCGGGGTGCTGGTGCTGTATGCCGCGCTTGCCGGTACGCGCGACGAACGCATGCGCGAGAGCGGTATTTTGCGGGCGCTGGGGGCATCGTCGCGACAGTTGCGGGATGTCCATCTGGCGGAGCTGGTGACGGTCGGTGCACTGGCCGGGCTGCTCGCCGCGCTGGGGGCGGGTGCGCTTGGCTGGGCATTGGCGCGCTACGTCTTCGAGTTCGCGCTGACGTTCAATCCGTGGCTGCCGGTGCTCGGGATCGGCGCGGGTGTCCTGTGCGCGCTGATTGGCGGCTGGAGTGGTTTGCGCGCGGTGTTGCGTCAGTCGGCCGTGCGCACATTGCGCGACGTGTGATGGTTCGCTGTCGGGCGCGGCAATGTGCCGCGCTCATCGTTCTGATCACGCGCTGTCCTTTTCGAGACGCCGTTCGTGGCACACGCGTTGGGCCTCGGGCACAATATTGCCCATGACGACCGAAAACTCCTCTGAAAACACCCGTCAGGCTGCTGCGGCAGATGACGACGCGCAAGACACGTCGGCACAGCCGACGGCCTTTTCCCTGCTCGGCGGCGAGGCGCGCGTGCGCGAACTCGTCGACCGTTTTTACGACCTGATGGACCTTGAACCCGAGTTTGCGGGTATTCGCGCGATGCATCCGGCGTCGCTCGACGGCTCACGCGACAAGCTCTTCTGGTTCCTGTGCGGCTGGCTGGGCGGGCCGAACCATTACATCGAACGCTTCGGCCACCCGATGCTGCGCGCGCGCCACCTGCCGTTCCCGATTGCATCGAGTGAGCGCGACCAGTGGCTGCGCTGCATGGCGCTCGCCATGCAGGACATCCATGTGGAAGGCACGTTGCAGGAACGCCTGATGCAGGCGTTCTACGGCACGGCCGACTGGATGCGGAATAAGGCGGGTTGAGGTTGGTTGAGGTTGGTTGAGGTTGGTTGAGGTTGGTTAAGGTTGGTTAAGCCATGTCGGCATCCCGAAGCCTGAACTTCCCCACGGTCCCGAACGCTTCTTCGTAGTTCATGCTGCGCTCGACCACATCCATGTTGCGTTTTGCTTCTCTCGCGTTCATCCAGTCGATGACCGCTGTCGTCGCAACGTCCCCGAAGGCGCGGTAAGCCGTGGCGACCAGACCGATGCAGCTTTGCAGCGAGTCGAGTTCCTGTGCGCGGGTCTGCGGTGAAGCGGACGGCGCGGGCAAGTCCAGCGAGTTCGGCGTGACGGTGTCCTCGTGTTCGTGCTGCGCGTGGTGCTGGCCTGCGATCTGGCCCGCCTGATTGAAGAACAGGATCATCGACGTGCCCAGCAACGCCGTCTGATATTTCCCGCCGTAGGTCTCGATATGCTTCGAGCCGAGGAGCTTTCCGGCAGAGGCGAACCATGCCGTATTCATGATCTGCGACGTGGTCGACGCGGGATTACAGTACTTGCCGACCGCCACCGCCAGATCCATCACGCTCGACAACGATGCGACTGCGGCAGTACCCAACGTAATCTTGTGCGCGCTCGATAGCGAGCTGCTCACATACGTTTCCTTCACCGTATTCAGACTGGCGGCGCCCAGCGCACTGATGCTCAGCGCGACATTACCGACGTGGTGCATCAACGCCGTAAAGCGACCGACCGCAGGCGGCGACGGCGCCATCTCACTCAATGAACTCGAAATTTCGGAAAGGCGTTTAAGGGCGTTTGCCGCGTCGTTTCGCACCGCAGCGTTGTCCGCGTCGGGCAAAGGCATGCCACCGGTGTAGGTGTTCGAAGCGTTGGCAGGCGTGAGGTAGGTGTTCGAATGTGTGCTTGGCATTGACTTCAGGGGCTTGCGCGTCGTTGAAAGAGTTGCGAATCAGAGGGCGCCCAGCAGGCGCGTCAAACGCGCGCGCAGGTCGGTGTTGTCGTGGGTGCAGCGGGCCATGTCCAGCGCGTCGGTGGCCATCTCGCGCGCGGTTTTTGGGTCGCCCGTGCGTTGCATGCAGATCGCAGCGAAGTAGAGCGGTTCCGGATTGCCGTATTCACGGGAGATCGCCACCATGAGCGGCGCAATCGCCTGTTCGAAATCGCCGAGCTGGCAAAGCACGTACCCGAAGGCCTTGTACGCGGCGGTGTGATCGGGAAGCGCGCGGCAAATCGAGGCGAACGCGCGTGCGGCGCCTTCCAGATCGTTCGAGGCGTACAGGGCATACGCATGCGCGAGCGCTTGCGCATCCACAGCGCCATTGATGCGGGAGACGGGGGCCGAGGAGGACAAGGCGTGAGCCCGATGATGAGCGGCCGCATCAGGAGAGGGGGCCCGTGGACGGGCAAGAGGGGGTCTCGTCATGGCGTCGTTCCTTTCAAATGCGATCGCGTCATTGCGATCGTCCGTAATATGCGGCGAGCGAAAGCAGTGGGCTGTTGCGCCGGGACAATCGATGTCGAGAAGTCGCAAACGCGGCGTCGGGTTGGGGCGCAACCTATGAGGTCACGTTGCTCATGGACCAAAGTGGGCCGCGTTGGGAGAAGCACGAGGAACTGCCTGATGGCGCTGGAAGTCGCAGGACTGCTGTCGCAGGGTACGACCGTACCGGCGTCGGCGCATCGGATTGTGTCTTGCCAGCGGGGCGGGAGTCGCGCGAACATGTCCCGTTCCCACAGGAGGCCGCATGACAACCGAAGCGCTGTTCCGACAAGACGCCTATCTGCGCCAATGCGAGGCGCGCATCACGCATATCGACGAGACGGGCATCATGCTCGATCGCACCGTCTTCTATCCGCTCGGTGGCGGGCAAGCCGGTGACGCTGGCGCATTCGTGCTTGCCGACGGTACGCGCCTGACCATCGCCGACACCCGCAAATCGAAGCACGAAGGCGCGACGCCCGACGATGCCGTGCACGTACCTGCCGAAGGGCAGGGCCACCTACTGGCCGGACTGTCGGTCGGCGATGTCGTTCAGGCGGAAATCGACTGGGAGCGACGCTTCCGTCATATGCGGTTTCATACCGCGTCGCACCTGATGTGCGCCGTGCTGCCGCACCCGGTCGACGGATGCAGCATCACCACGGAGTACGCGCGGCTCGACTTTGTGACGAACGAACCGATCGAGCGCGAGACAGTGGAGGCCGGGTTGGCGGCGCTTGTGGCGGCGGCACGTCCGGTCGCGATCGACAGCATCAGCGACGAAGAGATGGCGGAGCGCCCGGAACTCGTGCGGACGATGAGCGTGAAGCCGCCGGTCGGGTTGGGCCGCGTGCGACTCGTGCGCATCGAAGGCATCGACTTGCAGCCTTGCGGCGGCACGCACGTCGGCAACACTGCGGAGATCGGCGCATTGCGCGTGTCAAAGATCGAGAAGAAGACGTCGCGCACCCGCCGGGTGGTGTTGGCATTCGCCTGAGTCTGGCATCATCGGGCGATCTCACAACGTTCACCTCAGGATTCTCGATGGCGACTCCGGCAGCAGACATTCTTTCGCAAACCCAACCGTTGCAACCGTGGCAGGCGGTGCTCGACTTCTGGTTCGGCACGCCTGACGCCGAGGTCTATGGGATGGCACGTCCCGAGTGGTTCCGTAAATCGGATGCCTTCGACGAGGAGATTCGCACACGCTTCGGTGAGATCCACGCGCAGGCGGTTGCCGGGGCGTTGAGCGACTGGGCGCAAACGCCGCTCGGCGCTTGTGCACTGATCGTGGTGCTCGATCAGTTCTCGCGCAACTTGTTCCGGCATCGCGGCGAAGCGTTCGCGGGTGACGCGCAGGCGCTGGCGGTGGCGCGTCGTCTCGTGGAGGCGGGTGACGATCAGCGGCTGCCGACCGCACAGCATCGCGTGTTCGTCTATCTGCCGTTCGAACACGACGAGTCGCTTGAGAGCCAGCACATGTCGCTGGCGCTGTACGAGCAACTGGCGCAAACGTCGGGCCTCGTCGATAACCTCGATTACGCGCGCAGGCACGCCGTCATCATCGAGCGATTCGGTCGATATCCGCACCGTAATGCAGCGTTGGGACGCGACTCGACGCCGGAGGAAATCGCTTTCCTCAAGGAGCCGGGCTCGTCGTTCTGATCTGCTGAGGTGGGAAGGGCAGTCAGCCGCGCGGCGGGTTTCTCACCGCTGCTGTGGCTGCTGAGGTTGGCGAAGCCACCGACGTTGCCGGTTGACGTTGCTGGTGCCACCGGATCGAGAAGAAGCCGATGACGTACGCCAGCGCGCCGCCTGCGACGGCAAAGGCGGCCAGACCTGTACCGAGATGCAACGTCGCGGTGCCGAAGTCGAAATTCAGCAATTGCGTCCAGAAGCTCTCACCGGCCTGCGTGGCCGCCGCGACAGTCGCTTCGATCTCGGCCTTGGGGGACCAGTCGAGCATCCAGCGGCCGACATGATGCGCCCCGAAATAGACGAACGGCACCGTGAGCGGATTGGTAATCAGCGTGCCCATCGTCGCCAGAAAGAGATTCCCGCGCAGCAGGGCTGCCACGAGAATCGCCACCGGCATTTGCGCCACCGGAAGCAGAAACCCGAAAAAGACACCGCACGCCAGTCCGATGGCCACGCCACGCGGCGTGGCTTGCCACAGACTACGGCGCAACAGCAGGCCAGCATGTGGACGCAGCCAACGGGATCGCAGCAGCCGCATCGGGCGGAACATCTTTAACATCATGGGCAGGTTGCTCGTCGGATGGTGTTGACCCAGGCGGGCAGAAGGGCGGGCGCGCACGCAGAGGTCCGCATGCAACGGATGTCTGAGTGTCGGGGACGTCGAGAGTTCAATCGCGCCGTTTGGCGTGGGATGAGGCTGCTGGAGGGGCGGGGGACGGGGGAGGAGGAGGAGGTGCTGCGCGACGGTCGTGCCGCGCAGCGATGAAGCGAAAGGCAACGACGCGACTGCTTAGATCTGCGTGCGTTGATGCGCCCAGCGATCGACCTGCGACGGCTTGAAGTGACGCATCGTCTCCAACAACGATTCCGGCGATGCGGCGATCTGCAACTGATCGAGTTGCGGCGCCTTGAGGAACTGTTCGGTCACCATCGACTTGAGGAACACCAGCAGCGGATCGTAGTAGTTCTCGACGTTGAGCAAGCCAATCGGTTTCGCGTGGTAGCCGATTTGCAGCCAGGTGAAAACTTCGAATAGCTCTTCGCACGTACCGATGCCGCCGGGCATGGCGATGAAGGCGTCCGAGAGATCGGCCATCATCTGCTTGCGCTGATGCATGTTCTCGACGACGTGGAGTTCCGTCAGCCCGGTATGGCCGACTTCCTTCTCCATCAATGCCTTCGGAATGATGCCGATGACCTCGCCGCCATGCGCGAGCACGGCGTCGGCAATGATGCCCATCAGGCCGACCTTGCCACCGCCGTACACGAGACGGATACCCGCTTCGGCCATGCGACGGCCCAGATCACGGGCCGCGTCTGCGTACTCGGGGCGAGCGCCGGTCGCGGCCCCGCAGTAGATGCAAATGGATTTGACTTCCGACGACATGCCTTACTGCACTCCCTTGGACGATGATTCCCGAGCCATCTTGTCATACAGCTCGCGTGACTTTCCCTTGAGGTAGGGCGCCATCTGCGAAAGGATGTGATAGCTCGATTGATGCAGCCCTGCGCCGATTTCTGCGGGATCGTTGTACTTGCGCGGGTTCATCACGAATTGATAGGACAACCAGTACGTGGATAACACCACCATGTTGGTGGTCACGATCTCGATCTGCTCCGGCGTGATTTCCATTTCGCCATCGGCCACGAGCAGGTCGCACATCTCGCGTGCGAAGCGCTTCTTGTGGCCGACGATCTGCTTGAAGTGCGTCTCCAGCGTACGGTTACGCGCGAGCAGGTCGTTGAGGTCGCGATAGAGGAAACGGAAACGCCACAGAAATTCGGACATGTATTGCAGATACGTCCAGACTTCGTCGAGCGTGGGTTTGTGATCATCGGGCAGCCGCAGGCGACGTTCGATTTCCTGCTCGAACTGCGCAAAGATGCTGTTGATGATGTCGTCTTTGTTGCGGAAGTGATAGTACAGATTGCCGGGGCTGATTTTCATCTCCTCGGCAATCGTGGTGGTGGTGACGTTCGGTTCGCCGATTTCGTTGAAGAGTCGCAGGGACACTTCGAGAATTCGTTCGCGGGTTCGGCGTGGCGGCTTTGCTTCCATGTCTGTCGGCCCCGGTTAGCGGCAAGCTCGGCGAAGGAGGTTCTCCGCTTGCGTTTATGAGTTGAGTATTGGGTATACGGCGAACGATTATACCCGGCAGCCAGACGCTGCCAAGCCTGCAACCCGGGGCGACGAGCGATATCAGAAAAATGCCGTACGTACGAGCTCCACAATGACCGGGCCGGCGAGCGAGGCCCAGGTGAGAAGGCACAGGCCGAGCGCGACCAGCACGGCGGCACTGCCGAAATCCTTCGCACGCTTGGACAGTTCGTGTCGTTCGAGCGAAATACGGTCGATGGCGGCCTCGATGCTCGAATTGATCAGCTCGATGATGAGCACGAGCAGGATCGAGCCGATGAGCAGTACGCGCTCGACGGCCGTCACCGGCAGGAAAATCGCAGCGGGCAGGAGAATGGCGGCGAGCGCGAGTTCCTGACGGAAGGCGCTCTCCTCGAACACGGCAAACTTGAATCCGGACAGCGAGTACTTCAGGGCACGCCAGGCGCGCATGACGCCCCGGTTGCCCTTGTACGGATTCGGTTGTTTGTCGCGTGGCGGCGGGTGATCGATGAACAAGCGTCAGGTTCCTCGCCGCAACGGGCTCTGGAGGTGGATCAGACCGCGGGCGCGAGCGACGGCTCGGGCTTGCGCGGATGCAGATGCGAGGCGAATTCTTCAGAGGCCGCCTGCCACGAGAAGCGCTCGGCCCAGGCACGCGCGCTGGCTCGCGAGACCTTGAGGGCGTCCAGACACGCCTCGCGCAAATCCTCGCGCAGTGCGCCGCCGTCGCCCTCGGGGCAACCGGCGAACACATCGACCGGCCCGGTCACCGGGTAGGCCGCCACCGGCAGCCCGCACGCCATCGCTTCGAGCAACACCAGACCGAACGTATCGGTGCGGCTCGGGAAGACGAAGACGTCGGCCGACGCATAGACCTTCGCCAGTTCAGGCTGCGAGAGCATGCCGAGATAGTTCACATCGGGGTAGCGCGAGCGGAGTTCGGCCAGTTGCGGCCCTTCGCCCGCGACCCATTTCGAGCCAGGCAAATCCAGCTTCAGGAAGGCTTCGATGTTCTTCTCCACGGCAACGCGCCCCACGTAGAGGAAAATCGGATGTGCTGAATTTAGCACATGTGCTTCCTGCACACGGAAGATGTCGAGATCGACGCCGCGCGTCCACAACACCACGTTGTCGAAGCCATTCGCTTCGAGGTCACGTTTGACGACCGGTGTAGGGGCCATCACCGCACGCGAGGGTTTGTGAAACCAACGCAGGAAACGGTAGGTGGCAGAGAGCGGGAAGCCGAAGCGCGCCTGCACGTATTCCGGGAAGCGCGTGTGATAGGCGGTGGTGAACGGGAAGCCGTTACGCACCGCCCACTTGCGGGCCGCCATGCCCAGCGGGCCTTCGGTGGCGATGTGCAGGGCGTCCGGGGCGAAGTCTGCGATGCGGCGTCCGACGCGCCCGCCCGCGAAGAACGCGAGGCGGATTTCCGGATAGGTCGGGCACGGGATCGTGCGGAATTCCTGCGGCGTGAGCAGCTCGACACGATGGCCGGCCGCTTCCAGCTGAGCGCGCGTGTTCTTCAACGTGCGGACCACGCCGTTGATCTGCGGATCCCAGGCGTCGGTGACGATCATGATTTTCATCGGGCGCTCCTTCGCGCGTTTGGCGCGGGTGGAATGACACGCGCAATCGCGCGTGAAGTAACGCGCACGTCGGGCGGTGTTCGGCCGTCCATGCGCAGGTTGAGTTCGGGGTGTCTCGTGCTGTTGAGTCAGGCGCTGACCGGTGTAGCTTTCACGCGCTCGCGCGTGTTGCGCTTCTGTGTCCAGTAGATGATCTTCAGCTCGCCTTCGGTCGTCTCGACGAGTGCGGACAGGCTTTCGACCCAGTCGCCGTCGTTGCAATACAGCAGCCCGTCGATCTCGCGGATTTCCGGCTTGTGGATGTGCCCGCACACCACGCCGTCACAACCGCGGCGGCGCGCTTCGTCGGCCATCACGTTCTCGAACGCGGAAATGAAATTCACGGCGTTCTTCACTTGGTGCTTCAGGTACTGCGAGAGCGACCAATACGGGAAGCCGAAGCGCGTGCGCACGCGGTTGAACCAACGGTTGAGCAGCAGTGTGAGCGTATAAAGCGAGTCGCCCAAATAAGCGAGCCATTTGGCGTGCTGAATCACGCCGTCGAACAGATCGCCGTGGGTGATCCACAGGCGCTTGCCCGAGAGCGTGGTGTGAAACGCTTCGTCGCGCACGGCGATGTCGCCGAACGCCAGCCCGCAGAACTGTCGTGCCGCTTCGTCGTGATTGCCCGGCACGTAGATCACCTGCGTGCCCTTGCGTGCACGCCGCAGCATTTTCTGCACGACGTCGTTGTGCGCCTGAGGCCAGTGCCAGCCTTTGCGTAAATGCCAGCCGTCGATGATGTCGCCGACCAGATAGAGGTAATCCGACTCGTGATGCCGCAGGAAGTCGAGCAGATATTCCGCCTGGCAGCCTTGCGTGCCGAGGTGGATGTCCGAGAGCCAGATGGTGCGGTAGCGGGTGATGCCTTCGGGCGGCGGGTCGAGCGGATCGGGAGTGTCCGGCGGCAGGTCGATGATGGAGGGCGGTGTGGCGGGAGGACTGGCGGGCGGGGAGGCGGGGCGGCCCGGCGGGGTGTCTGCGAAGTGACCGGCGCGAGCCGAAGGCGTTGGGATCGGCAGATCGAAAGTGGGTGTCGTCGTCATAGCGGCTCGCACGTCGCGTTGAACATGCGAGCATTCCGCCATGCCTTCGTGAACGCACGATGACAGTCATGCGTGTGTCGCGAAAGTGTCTTTTAGCGTCGTGCCGATGCGACAGCCTGCAGCGCATGCATCCATCGCGAGATGCCGGGCGGCATCGTCGCGCCCGCGTCAGTTGCCGTGCCGCAACCCTTGCGCCACGCGCTCAAGTGTCTCCAGCACCAGTGCCCGCGAGCGCGGATGCGTGCCCAGAGAGACGTGCCCCAGACCGTCCAGCGCAATGTTGTGCGCGCCCGGCAAAACCGACGTGCGCACCGGATACACGACGTTGTCGTGCGCCGTGTAAATCGACGTGATTCGCGCGCGTTCGGCATCCTTTTCGCTGTTTGCCAGCGCCACCAGCCACTCGCTGCCGATGCTCATCTGACGGACGTTATGTCCGATGCCATGACGCGCATGCAGCGTGCCGAAGTGCGGCGAACCCAGGGTGATGGTGTGCGCGACAGGCAGCGTCGGATAGCGGCGCAGGCCGGCGCGTGCGGCGATCCCGCCCATGCTGTGGCCGATGATGACCACAGGCAGCCGCGTGCGCTCTGCAAGGTGCCGCGCGGCGTTGGCGATGGTTTCGGCGTAGTCGTCGATGTCGCCGAAGATCGGGGCGAGATTGACGGCGTCGCAATGATAACCAGCGTCCGCCAGATGACGGGAGAAACGCAGCCAGAAGGCGCGATTGCAGCCGTAACCATGCAGCAGGAGGACCGCCACGGGGCGTGCCGGTCCGCTGGGCGCGGGCAGTGGGGCGGCGCTGAACCACGGTTGGTACAGGTCGAGCAGGAGGATCGACGCTGCGCACTCATAGACCCAGACGGCGATGTTCGTGCCTGCGGTGGTGCGACGCTCAGGGCTCGGGTCGCCGTGCGCCGCCATGACGAAGCCAGCCGCGAGGCCGAGTGCGTGGGAGAAGGGAAGCCAGAGGAGTGTCCAGAGCACGGTCGTCCACGGGCTGTGCCACGCTGACCACGTCGCGATGGCGACAACGATCGACAGGGCGATTTCGATCGCGCCGTAAATCAGATGTGGACGGGAGGGCCGCAGCACCGGGGCGGCGGCCAGCGGCGGCGTGCTCATCGTCCCCTCATTTGCCCAAAACGCTGACGAGCCGCGTACCGGCGAGCCGGTCGTGAACGAACTGATGATCGGGCATCACGCGCATGGCGAGCGCCCAGATCACGAGCCAGCCGCCGAGCAGCGCCACGCTGTTCCAACCGGTGAGTCCCAACGCCCAGTCGAGTGCCATGGCTGGCAGCACCCAAAGCCACGCCAGGACATAGCGCAGGACCGCCCGCACCGGGCGTACCGGCAAACCGTGCGCGTCGACCAGACGGATCTTCCAGGTCTTCATGGCAAGCGTCTGACCGCCGTGCGTCCAGAACCAGACGAAGTACGCGCCGAGCACGAGGAACAGCCAGGTTTGCATGGCGTGGCGGTACATCAGTCCGCTGCGTTGCTGCGTCAGCGCGCTGAAGAGGTAGCCCGCGAGGAAGAGCACGCCGAAGAGCAGCAGCGACTCGTAGACCATCGAGAGCAGACGGCGACGCAGCGTCGGCACGGCATAGCTTTGCGGCCCGGCGGAGTCAGGTGCGTCAGGTGTGTCGGCAGCAGGGGACGAATGAGACGAACGAGGCGGCTTGGCAGCCTGAGTCGTAGCGGAGTCGGTCATCGCGGCGTGGTCTGAGGTCTTGTTGTCGAAGGCGCGGGGCGGCCCGGTTGGCATCCGGCAGCATGCGTTCGTTACGTATTCGCTGAGAAGGCGTCGCCCATTATGCGGAAGATTGGGCGGATGGGCCAGCCAGCCGGGGTGGCCTCACACGGGCGCCAAATGCAAACGGCCGCCCGAAGGCGGCCGTCGACTGTCATGTCGGCTGACGGTTGGCGTCAGTTGTGGTGATACAGATCCGAATTGAAGGTGTCCGCGTTCTTGTCGCTGTTGGCCGGGGCGGCGCTGGCTGCACCGTTGCTGGCGGCTGACGGATTGGACGCGGCGGGTGACGACGAGCCGGATGCCGGTGCCGGAAGGGCGGCCGACGGGGTCGACGCGACCGGTGCGGGTACGGGCAACGCACCGTTCTTCGAGGCGGCAGCACCATCCTTGCGATGCACGGCAGCGTACGGATTCTTCACGCCGGAACGGCCTGTGGGCGGTGCGCTGACCACGTTGGGACGGTTGGATTGCTTCTTGTCGTCCGCCGCCAGACGCTTTTTCTGCTCTTCCGTGAGCTGCTGGTACTGCTGCCAGACCTGCGCTTTGCGCTCCGGCGGCAAGGTCTTGGCGTTCTGATAGCTTTCGCGGGCCAGTTGGCGCTGCTCAGGCGTCAGGCGCACCCAGTCGGCCATACGGTCGTGCAGACGCTTGCGGCCTTCGGGCGACAACGTCTGAAAACGCTTGGCGATCTCGACCCACTTCTCGCGCTGACGTTCGCTCATCCGGTTCCAGTCCTGGGCGAGCGGGGCGAGGGCTTCCTGCTGTGCGGCATTGAGCTTCGCCCACGCACCACCCGGCGAGGGCAGGGCAGCCAGCGGCGCGCTGGTTGCAGCGGGCTGGCTGGCGGTGAGCATACCGACGGGGCCGGAGGCCGCCGCCGCGCCGTTGCCGGATGCGGTGGTGCCGTCGATCACCGGCGGCGCATCGGACACCGGTTCGGGGGCTTGCGAGCGGCGCAGCGCTGCCGTGCCGGCAAGAGCGGCGACGACTAGCGCGGCGACCAGAAAAAGTACGTTGCGTCGCGTCACTGGCTGGTCTTGGATGGGGGGACTACTGGGCACGCTTCACGTAAGCGTTGAAACCATGATCGGCATAGGCCGATAGCGGCAGTTCGTCGCTCAATACGGCAGCGTCGATATCCGCCAGATCCTGAATATGCTGCTGATGTTCCCAGTACGCTATGCCTGCCAGACCGATCACCAGTGCGGCGAGCGGCCAGAGCAGACCCAGACGGCCCAGTTTGTCGAACGCGCGACGCGGCCCGCCGATATCCGGCGATTGCATGCCGCCTACACCCGCGAGCACCAGCGCCGGTTGCACAACGGCCACCGGTTCGGGCTTCTTGCGGGCGAGCGCCTCCTGGCGCGCGGCGGCCAGCCGGGCCGCGATGTTCGGCGACGGTGCCTCGGACGCTTCGTCCAATGCCAGTCGCACGCGATGTGCGAAGCGAATTTCCCTCGTTTCCAGATCGTGACTCATAACCTGATCCCTTTTGCCTTCAACGCCTGTGCCAACGCGTGAGTGGCACGCGAGCAGTGCGTCTTGACGCTGCCTTCCGAGCACCCCATCGTGGCGGCGGTCTCGGCAACGTCCATGTCTTCCCAGTAACGCATGAGGAAGGCTTCTCGTTGACGTGTCGGTAGTTTCTGTATTTCCGCTTCGATGAGCGTGAGAATTTCGGCACGCGAAACCGAGTCTTCGCTGCTCTCGGTTTGCACAGACCCATCCTCGCCCAGTAAGGTTTCCAGCGGGTCGAAGTCGTCGCGTTCGTCGTCGCCGGGGCCGGCGAGGTTGGAGAACAGCGTGACCCACGTGTTGCGCACCTTCTGGCGGCGGAAATAGTCGTGAATGGTGTTCTGGAGGATGCGCGTGAACAGCAGCGGCAGGTCGGACGGCGGCTTGTCGCCGTACTTCTCGGCCAAACGGATCATCGCATCCTGAACGATATCGAGGGCGGCCTCGTCGTCGCGTACGGCATAGACGGCCTGCTTGAAAGCGCGCCGTTCGATGCCCGCGAGAAAATCCGCCAGTTCCTTGTCAGATGCCATCCGGTGGGGTACACGCAGCGTCGGCCGCTGCGCCTGTGAAATGCCGTGTAAGCGTAAAGATTACGTAAAGATCGCGTAGTCGGTGCGGATGCTACCAAAAACGCGCCTGCCTGTAACCGCTTTTGCTTCCGGTTGTGTCACGTTGTGTCGAGTTAGGTCGGTCGGATCGGTGCCGGCTTCCTATCATGTCAAGATTGTGCACCAGCGTGGGGATGCGCGCCGCATGATGTGGGAATTTTGCGAACTGTACTTCGCAGTCATGCTGCAAATGCATAAACTTGCTTGACCATTTTGCTGCAAACCGGTAACGTTGCCAGTTCGCAATATCTGTGATTGTCTCAATATCGGCACACCCATCAGGTGGGTCCATCATTCAGACGCGCAGCTTGAGCCCGGACCACAAGTTCGAGGGGAGAGCACCCAATCAAAATTTTTGCCGAAACTTTGAAAGGTCGACGATGAACATGCCAAGCGCGGAATTCTCCGAGGCGGAAGCTACACGCCACCAAAATACTTCTGAAGACATGATTGGCGCCGAGATCCTCGTGCGCTCGCTTCAAGAAGAGGGGGTCGAACATCTGTGGGGTTATCCCGGCGGTTCGGTTCTCTACATCTACGACGAACTCTACAAGCAGGACAAGATCCAGCACATTCTGGTGCGCCATGAGCAGGCAGCCGTGCATGCGGCCGACGCTTATTCGCGTTCCACCGACAAAGTCGGCGTGTGTCTCGTGACGTCTGGCCCGGGTGTGACTAATGCGGTCACCGGGATTGCCACGGCGTACATGGATTCGATCCCGCTCGTCATCATCACCGGGCAGGTGCCCACGGCCGCCATCGGTCAGGACGCCTTCCAGGAGTGCGACACGGTCGGTATTACCCGTCCCTGCGTCAAGCACAACTTCCTTGTGAAGGATGTGCGCGACCTCGCCGCCACCATCAAGAAAGCCTTCTATATCGCCAAGACGGGCCGTCCGGGTCCGGTACTGGTCGACATTCCGAAGGACGTTTCCAAGGCTCGCTGCCGCTTCGAATATCCGAAGACGGTGTCGCTGCGCTCGTACAACCCGGTGACGAAGGGCCATTCGGGCCAGATCCGCAAGGCCATGAGCCTGCTGCTCTCGGCCAAGCGTCCCTATATCTACACTGGCGGCGGCATCATTCTGGCCGATGCGTCGAAGGAACTGAACCAGTTCTGCGACCTGCTCGGCTATCCGGTGACCAACACGCTCATGGGCCTGGGCGGGTATCGCGCGAGCGATCCCAAGTTCCTCGGCATGCTTGGCATGCACGGCACGTACGAAGCCAACATGGCCATGCAGCACTGCGACGTGCTCATCGCCATCGGTGCGCGCTTCGATGACCGTGTGATCGGCAACCCGGAACACTTCTCGTCGACCGCCCGCAAGATCATTCACATCGATATCGACCCGTCGTCGATTTCCAAGCGTGTGAAGGTCGACATTCCGATCGTCGGCGACGTGAAGGAAGTGCTGCGCGAGATGATCGAGAATCTGCAGACCGCCGAGCACGGCCCGGATACCGGGGCGCTTGCCGACTGGTGGAAGCAGATCGAGGAATGGCGTTCGCGCGATTGCCTCGCCTTCGATCGCAAGAGCGAGATCATCAAGCCGCAACACGTGGTCGAGACCTACTGGAAGCTCACCGACGGTGAAGCGTTCGTGTGCTCGGACGTCGGTCAGCATCAGATGTGGGCCGCTCAGTACTATCGCTTCAACAAGCCGCGCCGCTGGATTAACTCGGGCGGTCTGGGGACGATGGGCTTCGGCTTGCCGGCGGCGATGGGCGTGAAGATGGCGCATCCGGACGCAGAAGTCGCCTGTATCACCGGCGAAGGCTCGATCCAGATGTGCATTCAGGAACTCTCGACGTGCTTGCAATACCGCACGCCGGTCAAGATTCTGTCGCTCAACAACCGCTATCTGGGCATGGTTCGTCAGTGGCAGCAGATCGAATACAGCAAGCGTTACTCCAGTTCGTACATGGACGCGCTGCCGGACTTCGTGAAGCTCGCCGAGGCGTACGGTCATGTGGGGATGCGTATCGAGAAGTCGTCGGACGTCGAGCCGGCACTGCGCGAGGCGCTGGCCCTGAAGGACCGCACGGTATTCATGGATTTCCAAACGGATCCCACCGAAAACGTCTGGCCGATGGTTCAGGCGGGCAAGGGCATCAGCGAGATGCTGCTCGGTTCGGAAGATCTGTAAGACGAAGCGGCACGTACGCGCTGACAGTCGTGGCCGGCCTTGCCGGAGCGCGGGCGCGACGTCCCCAACAAGGACAATCCGGGATACACCATGAGGCACATTATTTCTGTTTTGCTCGAAAACGAGCCGGGCGCGCTGTCGCGCGTGGTCGGACTGTTTTCGGCACGTGGCTACAATATCGAGACCCTCACCGTTGCGCCGACCGAAGATCGGTCGCTCTCACGCATGACGGTGGTCACGACCGGCTCCGATGACGTCATCGAGCAGATCACGAAACACCTGAACCGGCTCATCGAAGTGGTGAAGGTGGTCGATCTGACCGAGGGCGCGCATATCGAGCGCGAACTCATGCTGATCAAGGTTCGCGCGGTAGGCAAAGAGCGGGAAGAGATGAAGCGGATGTCGGATATTTTCCGCGGCCGCATCATTGACGTTACGGAAAAGACCTATACGATTGAGCTCACCGGAAATTCGTCGAAGCTTGACGCATTTATCGAAGGGCTCGACCAGACGGCGATTCTCGAGACGGTTCGTACCGGTGGCTCGGGCATCGGGCGCGGTGAGCGCATCCTGAAGGTCTGACCGGCAACGGCAACGCGGTAAGCGGATTTCGATCCATTCTGATTTCAGTTTATTTTTGGTAATACGGGACACTCCAAATGAAAGTTTTCTACGACAAAGACGCCGACCTCTCCCTCATCAAGGGCAAGCAAGTCACGATCATCGGTTACGGCTCGCAAGGCCACGCCCACGCACAGAACCTGAAGGACAGCGGCGTGAACGTGACGGTCGGTCTGCGCAAAGACGGCGCTTCGTGGAACAAGGCAGTCAACGCTGGCCTGAACACCAAGGAAGTGGCAGAAGCCGTGAAGTCGGCTGACATCGTCATGATGCTGCTGCCGGATGAGCAAATCGCCGACGTGTACAAGAACGAAGTGCACGCCAACATCAAGGAAGGCGCTGCGCTCGCCTTCGCGCACGGCTTCAACGTGCACTACGGCTGCGTGATCCCGCGCGCCGACCTCGACGTCATCATGATCGCCCCGAAGGCCCCGGGCCACACGGTGCGCTCGACGTACTCGCAAGGTGGCGGCGTGCCGCACCTGATCGCCGTGGCGCAAGACAAGTCGGGCGCCGCTCGCGACATCGCACTGTCGTACGCTGCCGCTAACGGCGGTGGCCGTGCCGGCATCATCGAAACGAACTTCCGCGAAGAAACGGAAACCGACCTGTTCGGCGAGCAAGCCGTGCTGTGCGGCGGTACCGTCGAGCTGATCAAGGCCGGTTTCGAAACGCTGGTCGAAGCCGGTTACGCGCCGGAAATGGCCTACTTCGAGTGCCTGCACGAACTGAAGCTGATCGTCGACCTG
The DNA here is from genome assembly GCF_024704525.1 of Pandoraea commovens. Taxonomy (NCBI): domain Bacteria; kingdom Pseudomonadati; phylum Pseudomonadota; class Betaproteobacteria; order Burkholderiales; family Burkholderiaceae; genus Pandoraea; species Pandoraea commovens. The sequence goes on along the minus strand of NZ_CP102780.1, from coordinate 3,634,060 downwards.
ATCTATGAAGGCGGTATCGCCAACATGAACTACTCGATCTCGAACAACGCCGAATACGGCGAGTACGTCACCGGCCCGCGCGTCGTGACGGAAGAGACGAAGAAGGCCATGAAGCAGTGCCTGACCGACATCCAGACCGGCGAGTACGCCAAGTCGTTCATCCTGGAAAACAAGGCCGGTGCCCCGACCCTGATCTCGCGTCGTCGTATCACGGCCGAGCACCAGATCGAGCAAGTGGGCGGCAAGCTGCGCGCAATGATGCCGTGGATCGCCAAGAACAAGCTGGTCGACCAGTCGAAGAACTAAGTTCTCTGAACTGACGTCGCTGACCGCCTGTTTTGCCGTAGCTGTCGCTGCGGTAAAACAGGCGGTTTTTTTATGACATCCGCGTGTCGTTTGGGGAAAAAGTGTCGCCGTGCCGCGCGCATTGCTACAATGCCGCCACGCCACGGTTTGGTCCAAAGCAGGCCGACCCGCTCACTCAACCGTTTTACCAAGGACGCGAGTTCAATCGCATGAATTATCCTCACCCGATCATCGCCCGCGAGGGCTGGCCCTTCCTGGGCATCGCCGTCGCCGTCGCGCTCGTCGTGCATTTTATGGCTGGCGTGTTTTGGGCCGCGCCGTTCTGGGTGATCGCCCTGTTCGTTCTGCAGTTCTTCCGCGACCCCCCGCGCGAAGTGCCGCAGCAGGCCAATGCCGTGCTCTCCCCGGCAGACGGTCGCATCGTGGCCATCGAAACCACGCAAGACCCGTACGCAGGCCGCGAAGCGCTGAAAATCAGCGTCTTCATGAACGTCTTCAATGTTCACTCGAATCGTGCCCCGGTTGACGGCACCGTGACCAAGGTGGAATATTTCCCGGGACGTTTTTTCAACGCCGATCTCGACAAGGCGTCGCTTGAGAACGAGCGCAATGCGCTGGTGATCGACGTGGGCGGCCAGATCGTGACGAGTGTGCAGGTCGCGGGTCTGATCGCGCGCCGTATCCTGTGCTACGTGAAGGCGGGCGACCGTCTGACGCGCGGTCAGCGTTATGGCTTCATTCGCTTCGGTTCGCGTGTCGACGTCTATCTGCCGCTGGGTTCGCGCCCGCGCGTGGCGATCGGCGACAAGGTGTCCGCCACCTCGACGATCCTCGCCGAGCTGTAAGCCACTCGTAACCGCATCAGGTCAGTGGTGGCGGCGCGACCTCCGGGCCGCACGCCGCCGTGGCCGCCGCGTCGTCAAGCTTTGCCACGGGGTGCCGAGGTTTGGCGATGCGGTCTGCAACTGCTTTCGCGTTTCACGTTCCAATAGCGGTGATCCGTCGCGGGTTCGCCCGCAGTCTTGGGGGCTGTCCATCGACCCTAGCATCGAAAAGGAGTTATAGATGCCGGAAAACCATCGCGGCCGCTTGCGCAACAATGTCAGGCATCTCTCGCCGTTCGGCCGTCACAAGAATCCATCAGAGCCATCGATGAACGAAGACCACGATCAGGGTGTGGAGGACGATGTGCCGGTGCGTCCGCGCAATCGCGGCATCTATCTGCTGCCGAACGCTTTTACGACCGCAGCACTTTTCTGCGGTTTCTTCGCCATCGTGCAGGCGATGAACGATCGCTTCGAGCAGGCGGCCATTGCCATCTTTTTCGCGATGGTGCTCGACGGCATGGACGGGCGCGTAGCCCGCATGACCAATACGCAGAGCGCCTTCGGTGAGCAGTACGATTCGCTTTCCGATATGACCTCGTTCGGCGTTGCGCCGGCGCTGGTGATGTACGAGTGGATCCTGCACGAGATCGGCAAGTGGGGCTGGCTGGCGGCGTTCGTCTATGTGGCGGGGGCGGCGTTACGTCTGGCCCGCTTTAACGCCAACATCGGCGTGGTCGACAAGCGCTTCTTCCAGGGGCTCGCCAGTCCGGCGGCAGCGGCGCTGATCGCCGGGTTCGTCTGGATCACGATCGACAATAAGTTGCCTGTGAACGTGTTCTGGATGCCGTGGGTCGCATTCTTCCTCACGATCTACGCGGGGATGTCGATGGTGTCGAACGCACCGTTCTACAGCGGCAAGGCGCTCGATGTGCGCCAGCGCGTCTCGTTCGGCGTGGTGTTGCTGTTCATGGTCGGCTTCATTCTGGTGTCGTCCGATCCGCCGCTGGCGCTGTTCGGCATGTTCTGCGTATACAGCGTGTCGGGCTATGTGCTGTGGGCGTTCCGCTTCGTCAAAGGTCGCCGTCAGCGGATTTTCGGCGAAGTCGACGAATAACCGAGTAGGAAACCAGGGGCGTCTCGGTACGCCCCTTGTCATATCTACCTGTCAGTGTTGTCAGGTATGACATCGTTGGGATGCGCTAATCTTGACGTTGGTAGGCGAAGTACCCTTGTGGCACGGGCCGTTTTCCGCTGATCTGGCAGGGCCCGTCGCTGTTTTCCATAGTTCGAAGTAACGAAGGAGAAATCATGGGCATACTCGATTTCGTGAAGGACGCCGGTGAGGCGCTTTTCGGTAAGGCACACGCGGCAGACGCACCTCCGCCCGCCCCGGGGCCCGATGCCGATGCGGCTAACCGCACCGCCGGTGAAGCCATCGAAAACTACATCAAATCGCAAGGGTTGGATGCGACTGGCCTCGACGTCGAGTTCGACGGCGCAACCCGAACCGTCAAGGTCTACGGCGTCGCGGCCGATCAGGCGACCAAGGAGAAGATCCTCCTGTGCTGCGGCAACGTGAAGGGGGTTGCTGCGGTGGACGACCAGATGTCGGTTTCGACGGCGTCGGCCGAAGCCAAGTACTACACAGTGAAGTCGGGCGACACGTTGTCGGCCATCTCCAAGTCGGCTTATGGCGATGCCAACAAGTACAACGGCATCTTCGAAGCGAACAAGCCGATGCTTTCCAGCCCGGACAAGATTTATCCGGGGCAGGTGCTGCGGATTCCGCCGCTCTGATCGGGCGTTCGTCCCGTGATTGCCAGCCCGGCCTTGTGCCGGGCTGTTTCGTTTCTGGAGGCGGCAAGCGCGCCGTCCGATGGCCGCGAATGCCCGTGTGTACGGGGCTTTACGCCTGCCGCCCGCGTTGCGGAATCACCCGTTTGCGACTATATTGGCGCTCATGATTTCAGGCGCCTGACCGGCTCCGGGCCTTCCTCACGCACCGCTTGGCGTCGCTTCTGGCGTCGCACACGGCGTCACTTGCGGTGCCACTGATGCCATGCTGTTTCTCCGCCTTCGGGCCGGCCATGCCTGCACGCGCCGCGCACTGATATCAAAAAATACCGAACCCTACGAAATCCCCACAGGAGCAAATCATGGCCGACAAGCTGATCATTTTCGATACGACCTTGCGCGACGGTGAACAGTCGCCGGGCGCGTCGATGACCCGCGACGAGAAGATCCGCATCGCCCGTCAACTGGAGCGACTGCGCGTGGACGTCATCGAAGCCGGTTTCGCGGCCAGCTCGAACGGCGATTTCGAGGCGATTCGAGCGATCGCCGGCATCGTGAAGGACAGCACGGTCTGCTCGCTCGCACGCGCTAACGACCGCGATATCGCACGGGCCGCCGAAGCGCTCAAGGGGGCGAATTCGTCACGTATTCACACGTTCATCGCCACGTCGCCGCTGCACATGGAGAAGAAGCTGCGCATGAGCCCGGACCAGGTGTTCGAGCAGGCGAAGCTTGCCGTGCGTTACGCGCGTCAGTTCACCGACAACATCGAGTTCTCGCCGGAAGACGGCAGCCGCTCGGATCTGGACTTCCTTTGCCGCGTGCTCGAAGCCGTGATCAACGAAGGGGCAACGACCATCAACGTGGCAGACACCGTCGGCTACGGCGTACCGGAACTCTACGGCCAGCTCGTGCGTACGTTGCGTGAGCGCGTGCCGAACTCGGACAAGGCGGTCTGGTCGGTGCACTGCCACAACGACCTGGGCATGGCCGTGGCGAACTCGCTGGCTGGCGTGCAACTGGGCGGCGCGCGTCAGATCGAGTGCACGATCAACGGCTTGGGCGAGCGTGCAGGCAATACATCGCTCGAAGAAGTCGTGATGGCGCTCAAGACCCGCAAGGATTATTTCGGACTGGAACTCGGCATCGATACGACGCAGATCGTGCCGGCCTCGAAGCTCGTTTCGCAGATCACCGGCTTCAACGTGCAGCCGAACAAGGCCGTCGTGGGCGCCAATGCGTTCGCGCACGCGTCGGGCATCCACCAGGATGGTGTGCTCAAGGCGCGCGATACGTACGAAATCATGCGCGCGGAAGACGTGGGCTGGACGGCGAACAAGATCGTGCTGGGAAAGCTCTCGGGCCGTAACGCGTTTAAGCAGCGTCTGCAAGAACTGGGCATCGAGATGGAGTCGGAGCAGGACGTGAATGCGGCGTTCGCCCGCTTCAAGGAACTCGCCGATCAGAAGTCGGAAATCTTCGACGAGGACATTCTCGCGATCGTCTCGAACGAAGCGCAGGCCGAAGGCAACGAGCACTTCTACCTCGTGTCGATGGCGCAGCACTCCAAGACCGGTGAGCGTCCGAGCGCGCGTGTAGTGTTCACCGCGCAGGGTAAGGAGCTCGTGGGCGAGTCCGACGGCAACGGGCCGGTCGACGCCGTGCTCAATGCCATCGAATCGCAGGTGAAGAGCGGTGCGGAGCAACTGCTGTACTCGGTCAACGCCATCACGACCGGCACGCAGTCGCAAGGGGAAGTCACGGTGCGTCTGTCGAAGGCGGGCCGTATCGTGAACGGGGTCGGTACGGACCCGGACATCGTTGCGGCATCGGCCAAGGCCTATCTGTCGGCGCTCAACAAGTTGTACTCGAAGGCTGAGAAGCTGAATCCGCAACTCACACCGTAATCGCCGGTAGACTCGGTCGATCCGGTCGATCGATCCATCGGCCGAGGGCGTTTGCTTCGCCGCCGACGCTGAAAATGCTCGCACCCTGCACGTCAGGGGCGGGCATTTTTGCTATCTGAGCGCCGAATGATACTGGCTGTAGACGTTCTGCTCGCGGCCCTGCGCGAATGTGCGTGCCGCGACCAGCAGGGCGACACCCAGCAGCGTCAGATCCTTGATCAGAAAACCGAAGGTGCCGCCGCGGATGTCCGGTGTCGTCGCAAGGAACGAGACGGTCACGATCAGGGTGAGCGCCACGCCCAGACTGCCTGCCAGACGCACACGCAGGTTACCCGCGTGCGCCATGGCCAGCGCCGAGGCGAGTTCGAAGCAGCCGACGAGGTTGGACACCGTCTGTGCGCTCAGACCCAGGTAGAGCCAACCCAGCAGCGGATGTTGGCTGACCAGCGGGAAAATGGCGGCCGCTTCGCGTTCGGTGAACTTATGGATGCCGTAGCCGATGAAGATGCCGACGACGCTGTAAAGCGCGAAGTGGTATGCGAGACGCTCCAGCCGAGCCGCAGCAGGGCATTTCATCTGAGAGTAATGCATGGGGGGCGACTCCGAAATTAGTCCCGTCTTCCGGGGAGTCCGCAGAGGTATCCTCCGCTCGCCGCCGACTCGGCGGCGAGTGACTTCTGATCGATGACTTACTGACCGCGATAGATGCGCTCGTGCAGCGATGCGTCACCATAGGCTGCGCGCTTCATTCCGGACTTCATACCCGATTTCATGCCCGAGGCCGGTGCTGGCATGGCGTCGCCAGTGGCAACGCCAGTTGCGGTTTGCGTGGGTGCCGGTTCGCGCTTTGCCAGTTCCGCCTTTGCTGCCAGAAGGTTGGCAGGATATCGGGTATGGTCGGTGCCGCCGTGATAGCCGACCCCTTGCAGTGCCTTGAGTTCGGCGACGACGTGTTCGCGCGTCAGCCCGCTCTGCGGGGCGGCAAGGGCGACGGTCGAAACGCTGAGGATGGCAAGCGCGGCAGCCGAGAGAATGGACGTCTTCATGGTAGCTATCTCCAAACGATAAGCGTGGGTGGAAAAGTTCAATCGCGCAGCACATTGGCTGTCGATCGCACCGTTTAGTCGTCGGGGGACGCCGGATATGACAGGGTGACGAAAAAATTTCTACTGATCGTCAATTATCAAGCGACGTTGCAGCGACATCGGCATAACCGGCAACGCGGCGCGATATGGCGCGCAGCGTAGCGATTTGCGCTGCGTACGCGCGGCACCCCGCGCACATCAGCAGATGCGCATGCACATGAGCGCTCTCAAGCGCGGTCAACGGCCGGTCGAGCTTGTCGGAGAGCGAACGTGTGACATTGGCGCAGTTACCCAAGGGCATCGTTGGCTTCCAGTCCTTTGGCCGAAAGGCAAGTGCGCAAGCGAGTGCGCGCGCGGTATAGCAATACGCTGCAATGATTGGCATCGAGGTCAAGTTCCCGGCAGATTTCGGCGATGTCCATGTCGAGTAATTCGCGCATGGAAAACACGCGACCCGTGGATTCGGGCAGGGTGTTCAGGCACCCGTCGAACAATGCCCAGAACTGTTGCTGGGCGACGAGTGTCTCGGGGCGAGGCCAGGCGCGTGGGCGCGCATGATCGTTCCAATGGCCGCGCTCGTCGAAAAGCTCGCGATCGAACACGGAGTTCTCATCGGCGTCGCCTTCGAGAGACGAGGCGTTGATCATGCGGCGTCGCGCTCGCATGGTATCGATCAGCTTGTTGCGCAGAATCGCGAAAACCCACGTCTTGTGTTGGGAGCGCCCGGAGAATTCGCTCGATGGCGAGCAAGCCGCCGTCAGCGCTTCCTGAACAGCATCTTCTGCCAGATGTTCGTCGCACAATTGCAACCTGGCAAAGCGCAGCAGGTCGCGACGCAGTTCCGCGAGATACGCGTGGTCCAGATACGAATTCGCGGAAATAGGGCGCCCTCCTGACTTAGAACAGATTGTTATCCCGTTTCTCGTGCAGCGGATCCGGGCTGATTTGGGTGGTCTTGACGATGCCGTCGGCGTCGAAATAGAAGTTCATCATCGAGAACCACACGTCGTCCTGCTTGAAGCGATATGTCCAGACTTCGCGCTTCATCAGCGGGAAAGCCGAAGTCTCGACAGGCTCGCCAAAGTGATGCAGCACATCCGTCTTGGTCCATTTGTCGATTTCGACCTTGTTGAACTCCTGCGTCGACAGCACCTGCGCGACATGCAGCAGCCGACCCTGAGCATCGAAGTCGGCGGCAATCGTTTCCTCGCCGAACGGCTTCGTCGGATAGAGCCAGCGTGTGACGCCGGGCGCGAGCGGATAGACCTCTTTGGGCTTGCCCAATTGCGCCTGCACTTCCGCCTGCGACGCCGAGGCGGGCAATTGTTGCCACGACGGCGTGATACAGGCCGTTAACGACAACGCGAGCACGCCAGCAGCGGCCCAGCGGATGGCTCGAGTCGACGCAGTATCGGTGTCGATAATCACGGGGAAACGATACGTCATGGTTGGCCTCATGGGGGTGGGGATTTGCCCAAAATATGGGCGATGGTGGCTAGCTGGTAGCATACCGCCACCGTTCCCCATCGTGGGGTGCCTTGGCTTGCCCGGGCGGGTGGCGGCAGTTATGATTCGCGCCGGGACAGTTCTAGAGGCCTCGATGAAATCTCATGTATTGCTGGCGCGTGTTTGCGCGGTGCTTTGCACTTTGGGCCTGCTGGCCGCCACCGGCGTGGCCGATGCTGCGCCGCCGATTCGGCTCGCCCTCGTCGAGGGGATGAGCGGGCCTTTCGGCAATGCGGGGGCGATGGTCGAGCGAAATCTGCGTTTCGCGATCGATCGCGTGAACGCGCGTGGCGGTGTGAAGTTGCGCGACGGCGCACATCCGCTTGAACTGACAGTGTTCGACAGCAAGGGCGCAGTTGAAGACAGTCTCGTGCAACTCAAGGCGGCAGGGGATCTCGGTATCCCGTTTGTCCTGCAAGGCAACAGTTCGGCGGTGGCGTCGGCACTGATCGACGCCATCAACAAGCGCAATGCGCGTGAGCCGGGCCAGCGTATGCTGTTCTTCAACTACTCCGCCGTCGATACGGCACTGACCAACGAGCAGTGCAGCTTCTGGCATTTCGCGTTCGACGCCAACGCCGCGATGCGCATGCAGGCGCTTACCGAAGCCATCAAGCAAGACGACAGCATTCAGAAGGTCTATCTGCTCAATCAGGATTACAGCTTCGGACGTCAGGTCGCCACACTGGCTCGCCAGATGATCGGCGCCAAGCGTCCCGACGTACAGATCGTGGGCGAACAGTTCAGCCCAGTGGGTCGTGTGAAGGACTTCACGCCGTATCTGGCGCGTATCCGCGCGGCCGGCGCCGATACCGTGGTCACGGGCAGTTGGGGTAACGATCTGACGCTGCTCGTCAAGGCTGCGCGAGAGCAGGGCATGGAGCTCAAGTTCTACACGTTCTACGGCAACGCGCTCGGTGCCCCGGCGGCGCTGGGCGATGCCGGTGTCGGACGCGTGTATGCGGTGGCCGAGTGGCATCCGAATGTCGGGGGTGAGGCGTCGGACGCGTACTACAAGGCGTTCCGCGCGCGCTATCCGGAGGCGCGCGACGATTACCCACTGCTGCGCATGAGCGTGATGGTCGACATGATTGCCGCAGCGCTAGAACAAGCGGGGACCACGGATGTGACGACCGTCGCGCGCGCGCTCGAAAACCGTCGCGTGCGTGAGGCACCGGCCGATGCATGGATGCGGGCGAACGACCATCAGATGATCGAGCCGCTGTATGTCTCTGTGATGCGTCGCGCGGGCGAGCCGGGCGTGAAGTTCGATAATGAGGGCTCGGGCTACGGGTTCCGGACCGTGATGGAGTTGCCGATGAACAAGGTGGCGCTGCCGAGCACGTGCCGGATGGCGCGTCAGCGCTGACCGACGGTTGGCCCTGAGGGCGACCGGAAGGTCGATTGGTCGTGATTTTTCGGATAATTTGACGAATTTCTCCAGATTATTCGTCCGAAATTGGCGTTTTGATCGGTTCGATGGGGCTTGCAGGCCCGTCTGTTGCGGCAAAGCGCGGAAAAAAGTGGCGTCGTGATGCCGGTTCCCGTATAATCGCGCACTTGCAGTTTTGTTTATGTACGGCAACGTACATGTTTTTGTAAGTTCACGGCACGGCCATTCTTCCGTGACCGCGTGTATATCCAAAGGAAAGAAAATGTCGAACGCAGATATCAAGAAGTCGGACGTCGTGGCGCAATTCGCCCGCGCCGCCAATGACACCGGCTCCCCCGAAGTTCAGGTTGCGCTGCTGACCACGCGCATCAACGAACTGACCCCGCACTTCAAGGCACACATGAAGGATCACCACAGCCGCCGCGGTCTGCTGCGCATGGTGAGCCGTCGTCGTAAGCTGCTCGACTACCTCAAGGGCAAGGATGCAGACCGCTACCGCGCCCTGATCGAGAAGCTGGGCCTGCGTAAGTAAGCGATTACGATTACGACGAGATGCCTGTATCAGCGTGCTGATGCAGGCATTTTGTTTTTGGGCGGTACCCGATCGATGCGCTGAGAGCGCCTTTCGGGACGATCAGCCCGGCGGTTGCGCCGGGTTCCCGGTCTCCGTTACCGATTTACGGGGCCTCGTCGGCAAGCAGGGCTTGTGTCATTCCAGGGTCGTCTCAGAGGCGCGCTGGCGGATTTTCGCAGCGGGCTACGCTGGAATGGCATAACACTCCCCCCTGTAAGGCGTCGGGATCACCCCGGCAGCGATATCGCGCCGCTGCTGCATTCGCGCGATTCGATATAGGAGTGCAAATGTTCAATAAAGTCGTCAAGTCTTTCCAATGGGGACAAAACACGGTTCGCATGGAAACCGGTGAGATCGCTCGCCAGGCATCCGGTGCTGTGCTCGTCGACATGGACGATACCGTCGTGCTCGCCACGGTCGTGGGCGCGAAGAAGGCCAAGGCTGGCCAGGATTTCTTCCCGCTGACGGTTGACTACCTTGAAAAGACTTACGCCGCCGGCAAGATCCCGGGTGGCTTCTTCAAGCGTGAAGGCCGTCCGTCGGAAAACGAAACGCTGACGTCGCGCCTGATCGACCGTCCGATCCGCCCGCTGTTCCCGGAAGGCTTCTACAACGAAGTCCAGGTGGTGGTGCAGGTCGTCTCGCTGAACCCGGAAGTGCCGGCGGACATCCCGGCCCTGATCGGTGCTTCGGCCGCGCTGGCCATCTCGGGTCTGCCGTTCAACGGCCCGGTCGGTGCCGCACGCGTTGCCTACGTCGACAGCCAGTACGTGCTCAACCCGTCGCGTGAGCAGATCGCCAAGTCGAAGCTCGACCTGGTCGTCGCCGGTACGGAACAAGCTGTGCTGATGGTGGAATCGGAAGCACAAGAGCTGCCGGAAGACGTGATGCTGGGCGCAGTCGTGTTCGGTCACGAGCAAATGCAAACGGCCATCAACGCGATTCACGAACTCGTGCGCGACGGTGGCAAGGCCGAGTGGGAATGGGCCCCGGCTGCCAAGAACGACGCACTGATCTCGCAAGTGGGCGAGCTGGCCGAAGGCCAACTGCGCGCGGCTTACCAGACGCGTGAAAAGCAGGCGCGTACGCAACAACTGCGCGCTGTGAGCACCGACGTGATCGCCAAGCTGGGCGAAGCTGCGGCTGCCAAGGGCGAAGCGGCACCGGACGACATCGAAGTCGGCAACATCCTGTTCGATCTGGAAGCCAAGATCGTCCGTAGCCAGATCCTGGCTGGTGAGCCGCGTATCGACGGCCGCGACACGCGCACCGTGCGTCCGATCTCGATCCGCACTGGCGTGCTGCCGCGTGCCCACGGTTCGGCGCTGTTCACGCGTGGCGAAACGCAGGCACTCGTGGTGGCCACGCTGGGCACCAAGAGCGATGAGCAGATCATCGACGCGCTGCAAGGCGAGTACCGCGATCGCTTCATGCTGCACTACAACTTCCCGCCGTTCTCGACGGGCGAAACGGGTCGCGTGGGTTCGCCCAAGCGTCGCGAAATCGGTCACGGCCGTCTGGCCAAGCGCGCGCTGGTCGCGTGCCTGCCGGGTGCCGACGATTTCGGTTACACCGTGCGTGTCGTGTCGGAAATCACCGAGTCGAACGGTTCGTCGTCGATGGCATCGGTCTGCGGCGGTAGCCTCGCCATGATGGACGCCGGTGTGCCGATGACCTCGCCGGTCGCCGGTATCGCCATGGGCCTGATCCTCGAAGGCAACAAGTTTGCCGTGCTGACCGACATCCTCGGCGACGAAGATCACCTGGGTGACATGGACTTCAAGGTGGCTGGTACGTCGAATGGCGTGACCGCACTGCAGATGGACATCAAGATCCAGGGCATCACGAAGGAAATCATGCAGGTCGCGCTGGCGCAAGCCAAGGAAGGCCGTCTGCATATCCTCGGCAAGATGACGGAAGCCCAGTCGGGCGTGCGTACGGAGCTGTCGGAATTCGCACCGCGCATGGTCACCATCAAGATCAATCCGGAAAAGATCCGTGACGTGATCGGTAAGGGTGGTTCGGTGATCCGCGCGCTGACGGAAGAGACCGGCACGAGCATCGACATCTCGGACGACGGCGTGGTGACCATCGCCAGCCCGAGCGCCGAAGGCATTGCCGAAGCGAAGCGTCGTATCGAGCTGATCACGGTGGAAGTCGAGGTCGGCCAGGTCTACGACGGTACCGTGCTCAAGCTGCTCGAGTTTGGCGCCATCGTCTCGGTGCTGCCGGGTAAGGACGGTCTGCTGCACATCTCGGAAATTGCCAACGAGCGCATCAAGGACATCAACGAGTACGTCAAGGAAGGTCAGGCCGTGCGCGTGAAGGTGATCCAGCAAGACGACAAGGGTCGTCTGCGTCTGTCGCACAAGGCACTGACCGAAGAAGAGAAGCAAGGCGGTGCACTGCTGGTCAAGCGCGAAGGCGACGCCCAGTAAATCGGGCCTTGGCATGAAGCCGGGCGGCGCGCTTGCGTGCCGCGACGACATGCCATGACCGCGATAAAGAAGACGGCGACTCTTGTGAGTCGCCGTTTTTTTATCTTTCGCACGGATTCGCAAAATAATGCGGAAAAAATGCGAGGAGGGTATTTACAGGAAATGGGTTTGTCATTAGAATCTCATTTCTCTGTTCGGGGGGTATAGCTCAGCTGGGAGAGCGCTTGCATGGCATGCAAGAGGTCAGCGGTTCGATCCCGCTTACCTCCACCACGGATTCAGAAGCTTGATTTTCAGGCTGCGTCGAAAGAGCAAGATTCTTGCAAAAACGATGCAAAAAACTTGAAAATAAAGCTTCACAAGCGAAGAAATGTTGTTTAGAATAGCGTTCTTCGCGAAATGCAGTAAGCAGTAGCGAAACAGACAAAGTTTTGACGATTTTGTCCCCTTCGTCTAGAGGCCTAGGACATCACCCTTTCACGGTGAGTACAGGGGTTCGAATCCCCTAGGGGACGCCAGAATTGGTGCCGGTAGCGAGTCGGTATCAGTTTAAAAATGCCAGGCAGTTTGTGGCGTAAAGCCCGCTGAAAGTTAGGCGGGTTTTTTTGTCGGTTTTGGAGCGGTAGTTCAGTTGGTTAGAATACCGGCCTGTCACGCCGGGGGTCGCGGGTTCGAGCCCCGTCCGCTCCGCCAAAACCTACGAAGTTCGGTGATATGCGCATGAAAATGCAGCAATGCCGGACAACTAGCAGGAAAGCAAAGTGAGTGACATCGCAATGCTGTAGCAAGTTTGGAGCGGTAGTTCAGTTGGTTAGAATACCGGCCTGTCACGCCGGGGGTCGCGGGTTCGAGCCCCGTCCGCTCCGCCAAACGAAGAAAGCCCAGGCTTAACCGCCTGGGCTTTTTTTATGCCCGAAATCACTCGGCCATCGAGCATCACACAGGTATCGCAGGGTCTCGCAATGAGGCATTCCGAAGGTTTCGATACCGATTTTTCCTCTTCTGATTCCCCCTTTAATAGCCTTGCGGATTTTTCGCGTCGTTTTTTGAAATTTCGCAGTTCGTGCGCATTGCGACCGGGCGGTGACAGAGCGTCGGGATTTTGAGCTTCCGACGCTCCGAATGATGCACTGACAGACGCGAGAAATGCCGATGAATCAGCGCATCAGGCAAGGGCGTTTCGGATCGAATTTCCAGTCCGGCACAAGATATTGCATGGCAACGCTGTCGTCGCGCGCACCGAGGCCGTGTTCGAGGTACAGCGCGTGGGCGGCCTCGACGGCGTCCATGTCCAGCGTCACCCCCAGACCTGGAACGGTCGGCACCTGCACGTTGCCGCCGATGATTTGCAGCGGGTTGCGCGTCAGGTATTGACCGTCCTGCCAGATCCAGTGGGTATCGATGGCAGTGATCTTGCCGGGCGCGGCCGCCGCCACGTGGGTGAACATCGCAAGCGACACATCGAAGTGGTTATTCGAGTGCGAGCCCCACGTCAGTCCCCACTCGTGGCACATCTGCGCGACGCGCACCGAGCCCTGCATCGTCCAGAAATGCGGATCGGCGAGCGGAATGTCCACGGACTGCAACTGAATCGCGTGGCCCATCTGACGCCAATCCGTCGCGATCATGTTGGTGGCCGTCGGCAACCCTGTCGCGCGGCGGAATTCCGCCATCACTTCGCGACCCGAATAGCCGTTTTCTGCACCGCACGGATCTTCTGCGTACGCCAGCACGTCGTGCTGATCGCGGCACAGACGCACGGCCTCGGCCAGCGACCATGCGCCATTCGGATCGAGCGTCACGCGTGCCTGCGGGAAGCGCTTTGCAAGGGCGGTGACAGCTTCGATTTCCGCGTCGCCCTCCAGCACGCCGCCTTTGAGCTTGAAGTCCTGAAAGCCGTAACGCGCATGTGCTGCCTCGGCCAGCTTGACGACGGCATCGGGTGTCATGGCGACTTCCGTACGCACGCGCTCCCAGTTGTCGCGTGCGCCGCGATTGTCGGCATAGGCCAGATCGGTGGCATTGCGGTCGCCGATGAAGAACAGATACCCGAGCATCGCGACTTCACTGCGCTGCTGTCCCTCGCCTAGCAGGGCGGCGACGGGCACCTCCAGGTGCTGACCGAGTAAGTCCAGCAGTGCGGCTTCGAGTGCGGTCACGGCGTGGATCGTCGTGCGCAGATCGAAGGTTTGCAGGCCACGTCCACCCGCATCGCGGTCGGCGAAGACACGACGCGTCTGGCCGAGAATTGCCTGAACGTTGGCGACGGATTGTCCGACGACGTAGGGGCGGGCGTCCTCCAGCGTCTTGCGAATCGACTCACCGCCGGGCACTTCGCCAACGCCGGTATGCCCGGCGCTGTCCGTCAGGATGACAAGGTTGCGGGTGAAGAACGGCCCGTGTGCGCCGCTGAGATTCAGCAGCATGCTGTCGCGGCCGGCGACGGGAACAACGCGCAATTCGGTGACGATGGGGGTTCGGCTCATGGCAGGGAACGTTGATCAGACCAAAGGGAACGAAGAGGATGACATATTGTTGTATGTCGTCAGACAACATTCTATGGAAAGTTCCGGAGATTGCCTTTGCGGGTATACCCGTTTTCTTGAAGTATCGGCCGAGTGAAGCTGTCAGTCGACGAAGTTGGGAGGGAGGGGGCGTGCGTGCGTAGTGCTTTTTGTTGTCGTACAACTTGGCCTGAATTCAGTCCGTCGCCGTGCCTTTGACATGCACGACCCAGCGCAGATACATCAGCAATCCGATGGCGGCGACCGCAACGCTCGCGCTGTTGGCGGCCCAGAATCCGGTGGCCCCGTGAAGCCAGGCGGGCGAGAGGCCGCCGACGTCGAAGCCGAGCACGTATCCGCCGCCCAATCCCACGCCCCATAGCGACAGGGCGTAGATGACGGTCGGTACGACCGCAACTTTCCATGCGCGCAAGACGAAGACGGCGTTCACCTGAAGGGCGTCGAAGATGTGATAGAAGGCGACGATGGTCAGCAGCGGCGCGGTGACGGCGGCGACCAGCGGGTCCGATGTGTAGGCGGCGAGCACCAGCGGTCGGCCGAGCCACATCAGCAAGGCCACGAGCAATCCCAACGTCCCGGCCAGCTCGACGCCACGCCGTCCGACCAGTTGCGCCGCCTTGTAGTCGCGTGAGCCGATGGCCTGCGCGGTGAGCGTTGCCGTTGCGATGCCGATCGACATCGGCAGCATGTACATGAGCGCTCCGAGGTTTGCGGCGATCTGATGGCCCGCAAGCGTGACGTCGCCCAGTCGGGCGATGAAGATCGCCATGAACGAGTAGGCCGTAACTTCGATGAGGTAACTCAAGCCCATCGGCACGCCGAGTTTGAGCAGTGCGCGAATCGCTTGCCACTGCGGCCAGCAGAACTTCGTGAAGACGCCGAATTCGCGCAGCTTCGGATGCCGCGCCATCAGCAGCAGTCCGAGGCCGCAGGAGACCCAGTTGATGGCGGTCGTGGCGATGGCGCACCCGGTACTGCCCAGCGCCGGGATGCCCAGTCGATCCACGCCGTAGATCAGCGCGAGATTCAGCGGCACCTTCAGCGCCAGTCCCGTCACCTGAATCATCATGACGATGCGCGGTTGCGCCACGGCGGTCGAGAGCGACGAGTACACGCGAAACAGCATGGCCGCCGGCAAGCCGTAAGCGAGGATATGCAGATAGGCGGTCGCGCGCGCCTCGAGTTCGGGCGTCGCTTCGGAGAGTCGCAGGATGAATTGCGGATGCGATAGCACGAGGAAGCCGGGCACCGCGAGGAACAGGGCGAGCCAGAACGTCTGACGCACTTCCTCGCCGATGGCGATGCGCTCACCCGCGCCGTAAAGCTGCGCGGCGATGGGGGAGAGGGCAACGAGAATGCCCATCAGGCCGACGTACACGGTGATGTAGATCGAGCCGCCGAGTGCGAGCGACGCGAGGTCGAAGGCCGAGGCACGGCCGACCATGGCGGTGTCCATCACCCCGAAGGCGATGACCGCCAACTGGCCGACCAGCACTGGCCATGCCAGCGCGGCAATGCGTTTGATGTCTTGCCACATGGTGTCGGACGATCAGCGCGGACGCGCCGCGCGACGCCACGGGCGCTCTTGCAGGACGTAAAGGCGGAAGCGTTCGTCACGGTCGGCTGCGCGACGGCCTTCCCACAGTTGACGCCACTCATAAGGCGCGAGCGAGAGCGGTTCGCTATAGTCCTGCGAATCCTGGCGCAGCAGCACGTCGCAGTCGTCATCGGCCGAACCGAAGCGCATCTTGCCGAAGTAAGCGAACGACGCGAGCTGGGCATCGCCCACCCGTGCCGTGCGAATGCAGGTGTAGTCCGCAGGCAAATGGGACGCAATCTGCGCGGCCACGTCGCGATACGTTCTGCCGTAGTTGACGACCGGCAGCCAGAGCGTCATGAGCAA
Organism: Pandoraea commovens; assembly: GCF_024704525.1. NCBI lineage: Bacteria > Pseudomonadati > Pseudomonadota > Betaproteobacteria > Burkholderiales > Burkholderiaceae > Pandoraea > Pandoraea commovens. The sequence goes on along the minus strand of NZ_CP102780.1, from coordinate 3,617,802 downwards.
CACCCACATCAGCGTCGTGCCGCCGGAGGACAGCACCACGCTGCGCCACAGCACCTTCGGGCTACGCGACACGCGCCATGCCACCAGCGCCACCCAGGCGCCCGTGACGATCAGCGCGCTGATCAGCGTGATCCAGCTGAATTCCGGGTTGAAACCGGGCACCAGGCGTCGCAGGTTACGTGCCGTCGATGCAGGAAAGCCCGTAATGCCTGCAAGCCAGACGATCCATACGAAGCCGGCCAGCACGGTAAACGACAGCACGGCGAACCAGTCGATGGCGTTGACGGTGCCGCGCTTGAGCGTCGGCAGACCGAAGGCGGCGATGATCGAGAGTGCAGGCAGGGCCAGCATGAAGAGCTGGTTGCCCTGATGCGCTTGCAGCACGATCAGCACGAGGATCGTGATGGCGAAGACGAGAGAGATCGCAATGTGCGGGGCGCGTCGCATGCCGCGCCAGGAGTACAGCGACCACGCCGCGAGCGGCCACGCAGGCCACGCGAACAGCGCCAGGTTCTTGGCGATGTAGCTCAGCGAGGCGATCGTGGGGCCGCTGAAAGCATCCATCCCGATATCGGCCCACTCGCCGAGCCAGCGGCGCGCACCTTCGGCAAATTTGAGGGCTGCGAGGGGCCACGTGCAGGCGATGAGCAGAGTGATCGGGGTGGAGACGAGCAACAGCATGCGCAGCGGAAGCGCACGACACACCACGGCCGCGATCATGCCTGCGAGCCACAGCGAGAGTGTCATGAGCGGGGACGACGCCAGCGCCATCCCGCCGAGTGCCAGACCAAACCACACGGCACCCTGACGCGGCTTATCCAGACTGCGTACCAGGCCGTAGATCGCCATCGAGATCAGCGTGAGCTGCCCGACGGTGGCGGTCGTTTCATGGCCGCGCTCGGCCAGACCGAAGCACGCCAGCAGAATCAGCAACGCGCCATCGGCGAGGGTGCGACCGTAGTCACGCGGTTCCGGCTCACCGCCGAAAGCGTATTTGAATGGTTGCACTTCCGGGCGGCGGCCCAGCAGATAGGTGCCGTACCAGATGAACGTGCAGGTGACGTAGAAGCAAAGGCCCGTGACGATGCGGGCGGCGTCGGGTGCATCGAGCCACGAGAAGGCGCGGATGGAGAGTGCGCCGAGCCACGAGACGAGCGGGCCGTTGTCGTAAATCGGTTTGCCAGCGATGTTCGGCAACAACCAGTCGGACAGATGGCCGTGCGCCATCGTCCACATGATGCCGAAGCCTGCGGCGTCTTCGTTTTTCCACGGATCGCGACCGAACAACCCCGCCAGCACATAGATGACGCAAATGGCGATCAACAGCGAACGCGGTAGCGCGCTGGTGGCGGAGGCGGTGATGCGAACTCGTTTCATAGGCGATACGACAGGATCGGCAGGGCAGCCGGATCGGAAAGACTGAGGGGCTGAGCCGGAACTGGCTCGGGGGCGATGCTCGGGGTGAAACCGTGACCAACGCTCAGGGCAGACCTAAGGGGAAACGCGTGGCACCCTGAAAAGCCGACAGTATGACAGTAACCGACGACTTGGCGCAGCGCAGGCCCAAGAAAAAAGGGCAGCCTGAGCTGCCCCTTTCCAATGCTTTTCACAACGTCGGGATCTTGTCCCTGATGCGCTGACCGGCAAACGCCTGTCCGGTCCCGCATCGCGTTGTACGGCGCGTAGCCGATGAAGCTTACGCTGCCTTGCCGCCGGCGCGCGTGCCGAACTTCTTGCGGAACTTGTCCACGCGACCTTCAGCATCCATGATGCGCGTTTCGCCGGTGTAGAAGTTGTGCGATGCCGACGAGGTATCCAGCTTCACGAGCGGGTACTCTTTGCCGTTGAACTCGGCCGTTTCCTTCGTGTTGATCGTCGAACGCGAGACGAACTGGAAGTCGACGCCCGGCGTCATGTCGCGAAACAGGACTTCGCGGTAATTCGGGTGAATGCCTTCTTTCATGGTGCACCTTGAGTTAAGTCGGTAGCCAGTCTGCGCGAGCCCCTTGCCCGCTAACGCTATCGCCGTCGCTGTATTGACGGGAAACGCGCCAACCACTTTCCGGATTTGGAAAACGCGCATTATGCCATGAAAACAACAACTTTCGCAAAGTTTTCATGGGGTTGCGGCGGGCCCGTCCGGCGGGGCGGCGGCGGTGTCCGGCGCAGATGCCGCCTGGGCGGCGGGATCTTGCAGAAAATAGCGCGAAAAGAGCATGTACAGGGCCGGATACTCGCGCTGGAAGGCCTCGGGGGCGACGAAGAATGCCTCAGCGCAGACGGCGAAGAATTCTGACTCGTGTTCCGTCGCGTAGGGATCGAGCAGGGACGTCGAGGCGAAGGCGTCCCAATGCTCGTCGGGCACGTTCGCCACATGGTGGCAGAACTCCTCGTACGCCGGGTCGAACACATCGCACCATGCTTCAGACGTCAGGTCGCCATGAAGACGGCGCAGCATGGGCGGCACGCCGTCCGCTTCCCCGCCTTCCATATCGATCTTGTGGACGAACTCGTGGATCACGACGTTGTACGCCAGCACGTCGCTTGCCTGAACGTCCTGCCACGACAGCACCACCGGGCCGCCTTCCCACGCTTCGCCGCTGGCTTCCTGTTCGACGTCGTGCACGATGCCCGCTTCATCCTGAACCGTCTTGCGAATCAGGAATTCGCCGGGATAGAGCACGATGCCGGTCCATCCGCGATACAGCGCTGGTGGCAGATGCAGAATCGGAAGGCAGGCCTGCGCGGCGACCGAGACGCACATGGCTTGCGTCAGCGGCAGGTCGTGAGTCGTCGAGAAATGCTTGCCCGCCAGAAAGTCGGCCGCCAGTGCGCGGAGCTTTTCCAGATCGGCGGTGCTGCGTCGGGAAAGAAACGGCAAGGCGTTGACGACCTCGCGCCAGACGTCGTCTTCAATGGACGTGGCTTGTTGGGAAAGTCCCAGGCGGGCGAACAGAGTCTTGAGCATAACGGGCGTGGCCGGGCGCGGGTGCCGCCGCGACCTCTTCATACGATGGATCGCAGTGTGCAACGCAGCCGCGCGAAGAGCAATGACGTAACGATTCTAATTTAGCTGCTTCTGAATTGCCGCAAAAATCGCACCGCACAACGCCACGATGGCAATGAAATGAAAGCCGTCGATGAACGAGAGAAACGACGCCTGCCGCTCGATCATCCGGGCAATCTGTGCGAGCGCCGCACCCTGCGCCTGCGAAGCGGCAACGCCCGCATGCGTGAGCGCATTCGCGAGCGACTCCAGCGTCTGCGTGAAGATCGGATTGTAAGGATTGGCCACTTCCGTGAGCCGGGTGCGATGCAGGGCTTCCCGGTGCTGCTCGAACGCGACGATGGTGGAGACGGCGAACGAGCCGGAGAGCTGCCGGAGAATGTTCTTGAGGCGATATCCGTGCACGAAACTCTCGTGATCGAAGGTGCGGAACGTGAGGTTCGCCACCGGCAAGACGGTGAAAATGCCGAACACCGCCTTGAGCGCGAGAACGCCGTAAAGCTGCGACTGCCCGGCGTCCGGTGGCATGGCGCCGAGCCACATGCTGGTGGCGATCGTCATCAGAAAACCGCTCACGATCAGCAGCTTCTTGTTCGTGATGAACTTCGCCACACGGAAGTAGGCGAGTAGCAGGATGACGGTGAGTAGCGCGGAGTAGCCAAGCAGTTGTCCGGTGCGCTCGACCGTGAAGCCGAACCCCTGTTCCAGCAACCGCGGCATCAGATAGCTCTGCGTGTTCGCCAGATAGTAGTAAGCCGCGTAGAGCAGGAGTCCGACCTGGAACTCGCGTCGACGTAACGGCTGCAAGCGGATGAACGGCGCAGGATGCTGCCATTGGTGATAGCCGAACCACACCAGCGCGCCCACGCCCACGACGGTGAGCAATGGCAACACGGGCGTTTGCAGCCACAGCGTGTAACGCATCTCCTGGAGCACGACCTGAAATGCACCCATCGCAAGAGCAAAGGCCATGAATGGTGCGAACGGATAACTGCCGCCGGTGGCGCGGTCGCGCAGGCGGCCGACATCCGGTATGGCGAACCATGCAAGGCCTGCGAGCAGCACGGCCGGCGGCGCGGTGCACAGAAAAAGCGTGCGCCAGGTGTATTCGGAGACGAGCAGGCCGCCGATGAGCGGTGCCGCTGCTGAGCCGGTGAATAGCAGCAGGGCGAAGGTCTGGACCGTTTTGCCGCGACGCTCGGCAGGCACGCTCACCTGCGCGAGGATCCGGCACGAGCTCATCCAACTGCCAGCGCAGAAGCCCTGACACGCGCGTGCGATCACGAGTTGCGTCACGCTTTCGCTGGTGCCGGCAAGCACGGCGCCGCACGCGTAAAGCAGCAGCGACGCCGTCAGATAACGGCGGTAGCCGATGCGCTCGACGAACCACTGTTGTTTAAGAATGGCGAGCACCGAGGCGATGCCATACGCCGTGGTCATCCATACGAATTCTTTGGGGGACGCATCGACGCCGCCGGAAACATAGACGGCGAAATACACGAGGAGCGCGTTCTCGAAGAACTCCAGCCCGGGGATCAGGCCGAGGGCGTAACGATAGGCCTCGACGCGCATGGGGCGCAGCGGGTCCGCGCCACCGGTGTTGCCCGGAGACGGCGGGCTTGGCGGCGCTGTGGACGAGGTCGGAGGCACGGCGGGAGGCACGGCGGGAGGCATGATCGGAGTTGGCGTGACTCAGTGCGACGGGGGCGTCTTGCGCGCTGTGGCGGCGCGCTCAGCCAGCAAGTCGTCGGCCGGTACACCCTGAAGGCGCTGTTCGATGTAGCGAAGGTCGTGACGGATCTGGGCTTCCAACGTCTCGGCGTCGCGCAATTCGCGACGCACCTGCGCGGTGCGCTCGCGCAGCGTGTCGAGCTGCGACGTGAGTGCGTCCCGCACGACTTGCAGGTCTTCCTCGTTCATGCGCGATTTGCCCGCTTCGACCATGCGACGCGGACGTTTGAGCATTTCGGTAATCGCGGCAATCGAGAAGCCGAGCGAGCGCATGCGAAGAATGCGCCCGAAGGTTTCGAGATCGGCGGACGTGTACATGCGGTAGCGTCCGCCACTGCGGGCGGGGACGACGAGGTTTAGCTCCTCGTAATACTTCAAGGTGCGCGCCGTGACACCGAGCGCGGCAGCTGCCTGACCGACGGTCAGCAGCGACGCATCGTCCGGTGTGGTGGCGCCGGGGACGGTCGATGAGAGATCTGCGGGCATGAACGTGCCTCCGATCGAATGATGGACGGAATCTTATCACAACCTATACGTGAACGTACAGGTTTGGGTGCGGCGCATCACTGAAGGCATTCGAGCGGAAATGCAATCGGCCCGGAGAGCGTGGACGTCTGAGACGTCGCTGCTCACCGGGCCGATGGGAGGAGGCTGGAGGGTAGGGGAAACTAGCGCGCCGCCAGATTCGGCGCCGTTTCCCAGCGAATCGCGCGGACGCCGGCGGTGTCGCCGAGCGTCGAGACAAGATGTACGAGCGCGGCGCGACCACTGCGGTCGCAGCGCAACACGTAGTCGAGCTCCAGCAGGTAGCCGCCGGAGCGGTCGATGCGGGTCGCCGTTTCCGGCGAAATCCGCTGCGAGCGAAGGGCGTTGCGCACCGTGGCGTCGATGGTGTCTGCCCGGGACGCCAGCGTCAGCACGACGAGGCGGTACTGGGGCGACGAGTGCGACGCAGTGGTGTGGGGCGTCGGCGTGACATTCGATGTGGCAGACGCCGGTGCGAGGCGAGTGCGAGCGCGATCGAACAGCGACGGGATAAGCATTTGCAGCGTCATGGTGTCCTCCTGATTCAAGGGCCTGAGACGGCGGATGCCGGGGCTTGGCGATGCATCGTGTGCAGTCCGCTTCCGGGCCACGGATGGCGCGGGAGGCATACGTATAACGTCACGCGATACATGAATTCGACGCAAGCGTCGGCAGGCTTGATTGCGCCTCGGGCGACCGACGATGTCATGTCGGTTGCGTGGCGGCGCTAAAAAGCGTGCCTTGTTCCGGATGACGCGACGTCATCCGTCAAACAAACGCTGAACTGCGGAGATAGGTGCGGGAAATCTGAATCGCTTGCCGAAGTCTCGGATGACGCTGACGTCATGGGGATTCGGTGCGATCGGTGCACTACCGCTGCGGCATTGAGACCGGCAGCGGCAGTCGGGGACGACTGCGGGTTACCGGGCCAACGCCTCGCCGGTCATTGCCGACGCTTGCGTGCTACTAGAGCAACTGCCCACGGAAAACTCCGTCGTAATTGGAAAGAACCCATTCTAGGGATTTGGTGCGCGTCTGTAAAGAAAATGGCGGGATTTCGCGGCGTTTTGTCGCGAAATTGACGACATTTCTTCAAAAATTGGCGATTTCTTAATGCGTAGCCGTCGAGTGCTTCGATTGCCTGTCGCGGTGTCCTGATCGGCTCAGTCGGGCAGCACTTTGCCGGGATTCATCAGCCCGAGCGGATCGAACGCTGACTTGAGTGCGCGCATCAGCGCGATTTCCACGGGCGATTTGTAATGGGCGGACGCGTCACGCTTGAACTGCCCTAGGCCATGCTCGGCGCTGATCGTGCCGCGATGCGCATGCACGCTGTCGTGGACGGCGGCGGTGACGGGGCTCTGATATTGCTTGAGGAAGGCGGCCGGGTCGATGCCGTCGGGCGCCATCACGTTGTAGTGCAGATTCCCGTCGCCGAGATGGCCGAACGTCACCATTCGCGCACCGGGCGCAATGCGCTGCACGATGGGGTCGGTTGCTGCGATGAACGCGGGCACCTGCGAGACGGGCACAGCGATGTCGTGCTTGATGTTGAGACCCTTAGCCGATTGCGCCAGCGGAATGCTCTCGCGCAGATGCCAGAGCGCATTCGACTGCGTGAGGCTGCTGGCGACAATGGCGTCGCGCACGATGCCCCGCTCGATGGCCGCATTCAGCACCCGTTCCAACAGGTCGCGCGCGTGTGCCTCGCTCTCGTTGTCGGAGAGTTCAAGCAGTACCGATTGCGCATAGGGTTGGGCGAACGGATAGCGCTGCGACGTGAAGACCTGCGCGACCAGTTGCAGACAGAAATCCGACATCAGTTCGAAGCCCGTGAGCAACGGCCCAGCCATACGCTGTGCAAGATTCAGCAAAGCGAGGGCGTCGGCAGGGCTGTCGAGCGCGGCGAGCGCCGTCATGCGCGCGGCGGGTTGCGCGAAGAGCTTGAGCGTCGCCGCAGTGATCAGGCCGAGCGTGCCTTCCGCACCGATGAACAGATCGCGCAGATCGTACCCGGTGTTGTCCTTGCGCAGGCCGCGCAAGCCGTCCCACAACTCGCCCTGCGGCGTGACGACTTCGAGACCCAAACACAACTCACGTGCGTTGCCGTATCGCAGCACCGCCGTGCCGCCTGCGTTCGTCGCCAGATTGCCGCCGATAGTGCAGCTACCTTCTGCCGCGAGGCTCAGCGGAAACAGACGCTCAACTGCGGCCGCAGCGGCCTGCACATTGGCGAGGAGGCACCCGGCTTCGGCAGTGAGCGTCAGGTTATCGGCATCTACCTGACGGATGCGATCGAGGCGTCGCAGACTGATCACGACCTGACGCCCGCTGGTGTCGGGCGTCGCGCCGCCGGCAAGGCCGGTGTTTCCCCCTTGCGGCACCATCGGTACGCCATGTGCGACGCACAGACGCACAAGCGCGGCGGTCTGGGCGGCGTCGGCGGGACGTAGGACTGCGAGCGCGTTGCCAACGTACCGTTTGCGCTGATCGGTGAGGTAAGTGCCGGTGTCGGCGCACTCGGTCAGCACATGATCGCGGCCCAGCAGGTCGCGGCACGCAGTGAGGAATTCGGCTTGATTCATGGGGTGAAGGCGGGCGAAGGCGCGAGGCTGAGACGGGAAGCAGGGAGGGCGTCGCCTGACGGGGAATTGCAGCGCGCTAGCGCGCTGCTGCCGCCCGGGCCTTCGCCGCGCGCTTGAAAGGCCGCAGATAAAAGACGGTCGCGAGGAAAAAGACCAGCGACAGCGCTGTCTCGATCCAGGCAAGCGTGGCAGATGGGCCGGTATCGCTCATGCCACGCACCACGCCTTCTGCGAGGAATAGCAGGATGAACATGCTCGACCACTGGAGCGTATACAGATTGCCGCGCAATACGCCGCGCAGTGGCAGGAGCAAAAGCAACGCCTTGAGCACCAGCCACGAACCGCCCGGACGCAGCGGCGCCAGCCACAGTTCCCAAGCTACCGACAACGCGATCAGCGCCAGCAAGCTGGCAATGCTTACTCGTCGCAACCCCTGAGCGTCGCTCGGCGCGGGTGCCCGACGGGCATCGACATGCGGGTCATCGTCACGCGGGAGGTCGTGTTGACGGTCGGGCGGTGTGGCAGTCATGGGCTTGTCTCGTGGCCTGTACTACTGCGGGAAATGATCATTCTGCCAGCTTGCAGGCTGCGCGTGCGAGTCTTGCGCCGAGTGCCGAAGCCAACTGACGTTCGTCCGCCGAGAGCGGGTTGCCGTCGTGTGCGAAGTGCGTCGCGCCGTAAGGTGAGCCGCCGGTGCGCGTGCTCGAGAGCGCAGGCTCGGTGTACGGGAGCCCCATGAGCAGCATGCCGTGGTGCAGCAGTGGAATCATCATCGACAACAACGTGCTTTCCTGACCGCCGTGAAGGCTCGCGCTGGACGTGAACACGCATGCGGGTTTGCCAGCGAGCGCGCCGGACAACCATTGGGGCGTGGTGCCGTCGAGAAAGTACTTCAGCGCAGCGGCCATGTTGCCGAAGCGGGTCGGCGAGCCGAGCGCGAGACCCGCGCACTCTTCCAGATCGCGCAATTCGACGTACGGCGGGCCGCTGTCCGGGATGTCCGGTGCGCTGGCCTCGCATACCGTCGACACGGCGGGCACGGTGCGCACGCGCGCCTGTGCGCCGGGTACGCTGTCGATCCCGGCAGCAATGCATTGGGCGAGTTGTGCGGTCGTGCCGTGACGGCTGTAGTACAAAACGAGGATTTCAGTCATTGATGCGAGTGAGCGAAGGATCGAATGCGAGCCGGTTGACCGGAGTCGCGGGCTTTCCATCTTCCGGAGCACGCTGGCAACGCTGCCAAAGCCCTGAGTGCAGAGTGAAAAGCCTGCGAAAAGTGCGGGTATTATAGGGCGTTCCTGGTGGCGTGATTGTTGGGGGGAGGGGCGGCGGCGGATGGCGTTCGACCTGCCGCCGTCGCCGGATTTTTGTCACGCTGCCGTACCTGCGTCGTGTGTGTAGTGATTTCGTTGTGCCTGTGGATTACCTCGTAAGGAGCCCGATTTGTTCAAACTGTCCCGCATCAACTGGAATAACGTTCGCCAATTGCTGAGGTACGCGCTTGCGCGGGCACAGGACGACCGGATTCCCCAAGTGGCGGGCAGTCTGACGTTCACCTCGATTCTGTCGATCGTGCCGTTGTTCGCCGTGACCTTCGCCTTGTTCACGGCCTTTCCGATCTTCAATTCGTTTCGCGACGCGCTTCAGGGCTTTCTGCTCGAACACCTGATGCCGGAGAGCGTGAACGCACAGATATTCAATTACCTCAATCAGTTCGCCTCGAAAGCGAAGAGCCTGACGGCGTTCGGTCTGATCGGCTTGCTCTTCACCTCCGTGCTGACGTTGATGACGATCGAGTCGGCGTTCAACGTCATCTGGCGTGTGCCGCGTCCGCGCCCACTGGCCCAGCGTCTGCTCATTTACTGGAGCCTGCTCACGCTCGGGCCGTTGCTGTTCGGTGTGAGTCTGTCGATCAGCTCCTATGTTTTTACGCAATCGATGTCGCTGGTGAGCACTTTGCCACCCGCCGTGGCGTCGCTGCTCAGCCTGATTCCGCTGGCACTCACGAGCGTGGCGTTCATGCTGATGTACGTCTACATGCCGAACTGCAAGGTCGACTGGCGCGACGCGTTGGTGGGTGGCGTGGTGGCGGCGCTGGCGTTCGATCTGACCAAGCGCGGCTTCGGCATGTACATCCGGCAGTTCCCGACCTATACGGCGGTGTACGGTGCCTTCGCGGCCGTGCCGATCTTCCTGCTCTGGATCTACCTGTCGTGGCTCGTCGCACTGGCGGGCGCCACGATCACATCGGTCCTTCCCGCGTTGCGCCTTGGACATTTCCAGTATCCGCGCTTCCCCGGCAGCGATTTGCTCGATGGACTGACACTCATCCATCTGCTCAATCAGGATCGTGAAGCCGGTGGCGGGGGGTACACGACGCAGCAACTGGCGCGCACCATGCGCACGGGTCTTGAACACGCTAACGAGCTGCTGTGCCGCCTCGAACGCATGGGGTGGGTCGGACGCATGACCATGCAACCCCCCGCCGAGCGCTGGCTGCTGCTCGCGAATCCTCGGACGACGACGCTGTCACCACTCGTCGCCCAACTGGCGCTCAATGTTGACGAACTGGCCCGGCAGATGGAGCGTCATGCGCTGGACGGCGCGCACGTGGCCGACATCCTGCGCGAGGGGAAGTGGGACGTGCCGCTTGTCGACGCGCTGCCGCGCGATCCGTCGCTACCCGATGCGAACGCGTCGGACGAGGACATACAGGACGTAGCGGACGTAGAGGACGTAGAGGACGAAGGCGATGCGCATGCCGGCCCCCGCCGTGGGACCGAAGCGTCTTCGACGCAGGATGTCCGGCACTGGACCCCCGCGCCGGGCAAGCGCTAAAGCTTGATACGGCCGACGCAGATGTCGCGAAACATCACCCAGTCGCCCATCAGGCTGTAGACGGGGTGCCGAAACGTGGCGGGCCGGTTCTTCTCGAAGAAGAAATGCCCGACCCACGCGAATGCATAACCGCAAACGACTGCCGCAAGCAGCCACCACGCGTTGCCCGTCGCAGCGAACGTCACCAAAAAAGCGATCACACCCCACGAGCCGACGAAGTGCAGTCGGCGGCACGTGGCATTCCTGTGTTCGCCGAGATAGAACGGGTAAAAGTCCGCGAACCGGTCGAACGTTCGTGATGCCGGTGCGGGGTCATGGCCCTCGGTCATGGCAAGTCTCCTTGTCCTGGATGGCGAAAGCGACGTCTTCGCCTTACATCTTGGTCACACATCCCGATCATGCTGTGTCGAACCTGCATGCCTGCGTGCTGACCGGGTCAATCCCGCAAGAATCGTTTGAGCGCATCGAGCAGCGCATCCGGTTGTTCCGTCATGATGGCATGGCCAGCATTGACGAGTTCCACCTTGACCGGCGCGCCGTTGTCTCGCAAGGCATCGAGCAGGGCGTGCGCGGCGCGCGGTGGTGTCATCTGGTCGCGCTGTCCCAGCACGGCCAGCACCGGACATTTAATTCGGGCGGCGGCGTCCATGCCCTGATCGTAGCCGTTGCAGGCCTCGAAATCCGTAAGAAACACTTTGGCCGGATTCCGTTGCGCGACACGCTCCATCAACCGCTGGTTGCCGCCCCATGTCCAGAACCCGGGGCCCGGCGCGGACGGTTTGGCCGCGAGCGTGCTATGCGACCACGCATTGACCAGTGCGATAGCCTCGGACTCGCGCTCGGCGGCGGCGCTGAGCAATGTGTCTGCGACTTTCATCGGGTAGGCCGTGCCCACCAGCGCGATGCGCGAGACACGTGCCGGATGGCGTGCCGCCGCGTCTAGTGCGATCAGGGACCCCATGCTGTGGCCCACCCATGTTGCGCGCTCGACACCCGCCGCGTCGAGCACTGCGACTACCCAATCCGCCATCGCGCCGATAGTCTTTAACGGTGCACCGGTGCTGCGATGATGCCCCGGCAGATCGAGCGCGAGCACGTTCATGCCGTGATGCGCCAGATATCGACTCTGCAGTCCCCAGACACTGTGATCGTGCTGGGCGCCATGCAGGAAGACTACGGTCGGCTGCGTCGGTTGGATCGGTTTGCCTGCGGTGTAGGCGTAGACGTTATTGTCGGCAATGTCGAAATTCATCGTGCCTGCCCCTTCGAAGACGATTTCACCGCTGCCTTGAGGCCTCGCTTGAGGTCTTGAATCAGATCGTCGGCGTCTTCCAGGCCGATGGACAGGCGTACCGTGCCTTCCCCGATGCCGGCAGCGGCGAGGGCGGCGGCGTCCATACGGAAGTGCGTGGTGGACGCGGGATGAATGACCAGTGAGCGTGCGTCGCCGACGTTCGCGAGGTGCGAGAACAGCTGCAAGGCTTCAATGAATCGCCGACCGGCTTCGCGATCTCCCTTCAGGTTGAAACTGAACACTGCACCGGCCCCGCGCGGGAGTAACCGTTTCGCCAGTGCGTAATCGGGGTGCGATGCCAACTCGGGGTAGGCGACGCTCTCGACCGCTTCGTGACCCGCGAGGAACTCGACAACTTTGCGCGCATTCTCGACGTGGCGCGCCATGCGCAACGGAAGCGTTTCGATCCCCTGAAGCAGTTGCCAGGCGGCCTGTGGGTGAAGGCATGCGCCGAAATCGCGCAACCCTTCGCGCCGTGCACGCAGCAGGAACGGCGCGACCGAGCTTTCTTCCGCGAAGACCATGCCGTGGAAGCCGTCATAGGGCTCGGTGAGCTCGGGAAATTTGCCGCTTTTCTCGAAATCGAACGTGCCGCCGTCGATCAGCACGCCACCGATGGTCGTGCCGTGACCGCCGAGGAATTTGGTCGCCGAGTGATAAACGAGGTCCGCACCGTGCTCGAAGGGCTGGATGAGCCACGGCGTCGTGAACGTGCTGTCGACGAGCAGGGGAACGCCCGCGTCGTGTGCGACGTCCGCGACCTGTGCGATGTCGAGCACATCGAGGCCGGGATTCCCCAGCGTCTCGCCGAAAAACAGGCGCGTCTCGGGGCGAACGGCCGCCCGCCAGCCCGCCAGATCGCCGGGGCGAACGAACGTCGTTTCGATGCCGAACCGGCGCAACGTGTAATGCAGCAGATTGTGCGAACCGCCGTAGAGCGCGCTTGACGCCACGATATGCGAACCCGACCCCATCAGTGTCGCGATGGCCAGATGCAGCGCGGCTTGTCCGCTCGCCGTTGCAATCGCGCCGACGCCGTTCTCCAGCGCTGCCATGCGTTCTTCGAAGACCGCGTTCGTCGGATTCGAAATCCGGGAATACACGTGCCCGGCACGCTCCATATTGAACAGGGCGGCCGCCTGATCGGCATCTGAAAACACAAAGGAGGTGGTCTGGTAGATCGGTGTGGCGCGCGCTCCCGTGGTGGGATCGGGGGCCGCCCCGGCGTGCAGGGCAAGCGTATCGAAGTGCGGGACTGACATGTCGTGGATGGCCTCGCAGGTGGTGTGACGTGAACTTTACGTATACGGCAATCCTAGCACCACCTTCGTGCGCTCCGGCGGGCATTACGGGGGTGATCAGGGAAATTGCGGTGTTGTCTCATGTCAGGGGTAAGGTGTTGTCCGAGAGAGGGGCAGAATCGGCTGAAAACCCGCGTGGTACGGCGATGACGGCGTTCTTCGCCTTTCCTTTTGGGACGCTTTCCGATAGCATCCACCGAACAGGTTCTAATCACTATTTGACACGGAGACAGCGGGCGTACGCGCCGGCCATCCGTCTCGCAAGCCGAGTCCGGCAACGTCGGCGGCAGCGTTCCGCCACGATTGCCGGAGCAACACAATGAGGAGTGTGTGCCATGCGTGTGTCTGACATCCTGAAAGTAAAGGGCAACACCCTTTTCACCGTGACCCCGGAGACGTCGCTGGCGGATGCCGTCGATACGATGGCGGAACACGACATCGGTTCGCTCGTCGTAATGGAGTACGGCGATCTTGTGGGTATGCTCACGTTTCGCGAGATCATCAACACGATCAGCAAGAACGGCGGCACGGTCGGCGGCTCCACGATTCGCAAGATCATGGATGACCATCCGCTGACCTGCACGCCGGAGACAGACGTCAACGAAGTGCGTCGCATGATGCTCGAGCGCCACGCCCGCTATCTGCCGGTCATGGAAAGCCGCACGCTCATGGGCGTAATTTCCTTCTACGATGTGGCCCGTGCGGTCGTCGAGGAGCAATCCTTCGAGAACCGTATGCTCAAGGCCTACATTCGCGACTGGCCGGCCGAGGAAGCGGAAAACGCAAAGTGAGTGAGGCCAGTCAGCGCGAGGCTCGCGGCGACGGCCACCAATCACGACTGCTGAAGGAACGCCGTTTCGCGCCGTTCTTCTGGACGCAGTTCCTCGGCGCGATGAACGACAACGTGTTCAAGATCGCGTTCACGTCGCTCGTCACGTATCACGCATCGCTTTTTCAGGACGTCGATGGCAAGACCGCGGCGTTCCTGATATCGGCCATTTTCATCGCGCCGTTTCTCCTGTTCTCCGCGACCAGCGGGCAGATTGCCGACAAGTGGGACAAGGCCCGGCTGATCCGCTTCGTCAAGACGCTGGAGATCGCCATCATGGTCGTGGGCGCCGCCGGGTTCGTGTGGACGAGCGCGCCGTTGCTGTATGTCTGCACGTTCCTGATGGGCTTGCACTCGACGCTGTTCGGGCCGGTGAAGTACGCCTATCTCCCGCAGCACCTCGCCAATCATGAGTTGGTGGGGGGCAATGGGCTCGTCGAAATGGGCACGTTCGTAGCGATTCTTGTCGGCACGATTATCGGCGGCGAGTTGGCGGGCGCGGGCGCAGGGGCACTGCCGTGGATCGGCGGCGTGTGTATCGGTCTCGCGATGCTGGGGCGTCTGGTCTCCACCTGGGTGCCGCAAACACCTGCTGCACAGCCGGACCTGCGCATCAACTGGAATCCGTTCACTGAGACGTGGCGAAATCTGAGCATCGCGCGCAAGGATCGCGCCGTGTTTCAGAGCCTGCTCGGTATTTCGTGGTTGTGGTTTCTTGGGGCCACTTTCCTCGCATCGTTCTTCAATTTCTCGCGCGACGTGCTGGGGGCGAACCCCGACGTCGTGACATTGCTGCTGGCGATGTTCTCCGTCGGCATCGGCATGGGGTCGCTGCTCTGTGAGCGGCTCTCGGGAGGCAAGGTGGAAATCGGGTTGGTGCCGTTCGGGTCGATCGGCATGACGGTATTCGCTGTCGATTTGTACTTCGCGAGTCGGGGCGGCGCGCCCGGCGGGGCGTTGCAGACGGTCGGACAGTTCGTTTCGCAACCGGCACACTGGCGCATCCTGGCCGATCTGTTCCTGCTGGCGATGTTCGGTGGCTTCTACAGCGTCCCGTTGTATGCCCTCATTCAGAGCCGGAGTGCGCCGTCGCATCGCGCGCGCATCATTGCCGCGAACAACATTCTCAACGCGCTGTTCATGGTCGTGTCTGCGGTGATGGCCATGATGCTCACGAAAGCCGGGCTGACCATCGATCAGTTGTATCTCGTCACCGGCATTCTTAACGCGCTCGTCGCCGTCTATCTCTACTCCTTGCTACCCGAGTTCCTGATTCGTTTCGTGATGTGGTTAATGCTTCACACCATCTATCGGATCGAGGTGAAAGGGGCGGATCAGATTCCGGACGAGGGGCCTTGCGTGCTGGTGTGCAATCACGTGAGCTTTGCCGATGCCGTGGTGATCGGCGCGTCGATCCGTCGCCCGGTGCGTTTCGTGATGGATCATCGAATTTTCAAAATTCCCGTGCTGTCCTGGTTCTTCCGCACCGTGGGCGCCATTCCGATTGCGCCGGCGCACGAAGATGCGGCGGGTCTGGAGCGCGCCTACGCGCAGATTGCCAAGGCGCTCGACGCGGGGGATGTGGTTTGCATCTTCCCGGAGGGCAAGCTCACGGCGTCGGGCGACCTGCAAGTGTTTCGGCAGGGCGTGCAACGCATCATCGAGCGCTCGCCTGTGCCGGTGGTGCCGATGGCGCTGCGCGGACTCTGGGGAAGTTTCTTTTCGCGGCACGGCGGGGCAGCGATGACGCGTCCGTTCAAGCGGGGCATTCTGAACCGGTTGGAACTGGTGGTCGGCGAGCCGGTCGCACCGGCGCAGGCGACGCCCGAATCGTTGCGCGACAAGGTACTCAAGCTTCGCGGCCCCTGGCCGGTATAATAGACAATTCCCGTCACACCCCAATCTGATCCCCGTATGTCTGGCAATACGCTTGGAACCCTGTTTACCGTTACCACTTTCGGCGAATCGCATGGCCCGGCCATCGGCTGTGTGATCGATGGATGTCCGCCGGGAATGGCGCTGACGGAAGCCGACATTCAGGTGGAACTGGATCGTCGCCGTCCGGGTACGTCGCGTCACGTGACGCAGCGTAACGAGCCGGATGCCGTCGAGATTCTCTCGGGCGTATTCGAGGGTGTGACGACGGGCACCCCCATCGCCTTGCTCATCCGCAACACCGATCAGCGCAGCAAGGATTACGGCAACATCGTGCAGACGTTCCGTCCCGGGCACGCCGATTACACCTATTTGCAGAAATACGGCGTGCGCGACTATCGCGGCGGCGGACGTTCGTCGGCGCGTTTGACGGCGCCGGTCGTGGCGGCGGGGGCTGTGGCGAAGAAGTGGCTGGCGGAGCGCTTTGGCGTGCAGGTGCGCGGCTGTATGACGCAGCTCGGCGATATCGAAATTCCGCAGACCGATTGGTCGCAAGTGCCCCAGAATCCGTTTTTCGCAGCAAACGCAGAGGTCGTCCCGCAGCTGGAAGCGTACATGGACGATCTGCGTAAGGCCGGGGATTCGGTCGGCGCGAAGTTGCGTGTGATCGCGACGGGTGTGCCGGTCGGTCTCGGGGAGCCACTGTTCGATCGCCTGGATGCCGATATCGCTCACGCCATGATGGGGTTGAATGCTGTCAAGGGCGTCGAGATCGGTGCGGGGTTCCGCAGTGTGACGCAGAAGGGGTCCGAGCACGGCGACGAACTGACGCCGGAAGGCTTTGTCGGCAACAACGCAGGTGGGATTCTGGGCGGCATTTCGACGGGGCAGGACATCGACGTCTCGATTGCCATCAAGCCGACGTCGAGCATTCGCACGCCGCGCCAGTCGATCGACGTCAATGGACAACCGTCAACGGTAGAGACGTTTGGCCGTCACGATCCCTGCGTTGGCATTCGCGCGACGCCGATTGCCGAAGCGTTGCTGGCGCTCGTGTTGATCGACCATGCGCTGCGTCATCGTGCGCAGTGCGGCGATGTCCACGTGAACACGCCAATCATCCCGGCGCGCGCACCGGAGTGAGCGGAGTAGGGCGAAGTAACGCGGCGCGAGCCGACATGCTGAACCCATAAAAAACGCCAGACGATGAGTCTGGCGTTTTTCACATCTGGGGCCTCATCTTTCCGTTGGCACGATCACTCGCGACATTGCGTGATGGGCTGCTCGCCCTTGGCGGTGTACAGCGTGCCTTCGGGACCCTTGCTCCACCAGATGAGTGTGCGTCCGACGTGCTTTTCCCCACTCGCGGCGCGCGTCGGCTTGAGGACCTCTCGTTTGCCCATCCAGTACAGCGTGACGTCGCCTCCGAGGTTGTGATCGTCGTAGACGAGCACGGCGACGTGCTGGTTGTCGCACAGGTAGCTGACCGTCTTGGCCTGGACGGCGCCGCCGGTCAGTGCGAGGGCGCTTGCCAACATCGCGCCCGACATCCATACGGAAATTCTCGACATCATGCCTCCTGTGTGCAAATAAAAACCGCCGGGCGAACCGGCGGCAATACAACATCACATATTCGGGTAGTTCGGACCACCACCGCCTTCCGGCGTGACCCACACGATGTTCTGCGTGGGGTCCTTGATGTCGCACGTTTTGCAGTGCACGCAGTTCTGGGCGTTGATCTGCAAACGCTCGGAATCGTCGTCGTTCTTCACGAACTCATACACACCGGCCGGGCAGTAGCGTTGTTCCGGTCCGGCGTATTCATTCAGATTGATACCGACCGGCACGCTTGCGTCTTTGAGCGTCAGGTGAGCAGGCTGGTTCTCTTCGTGATTGGTGTTCGAGATGAACACCGACGACAGGCGGTCGAACGTGAGCTTGCCGTCCGGCTTCGGGTAGACGATCGGCTGGCATTGCGCGGCCGGCAGCAGGCATTCGTGGTCGGCCTTCTTGCGATGAATCGTCCAGGGCATTTTGCCGCCGAGCAGCTTTTGCTCGATGCCGGTCATGAGCGTCGCGACCGTCAACCCCTTCTTGAACCACTGCTTGAAGTTGCGCGCCTTGTTCAGTTCCTCGTGCAACCACGATTGCTCGAACGCAGCCGGGTAGGTCGTCAGCTCATCGCGCTGGCGATCTGCTGTGACGGCATCGAACGCAGCATCGGCGGCCATCATGCCGCTCTTGATCGCGGCGTGACTGCCCTTGATGCGGCTGACGTTGAGGAAGCCGGCTTCGCAACCGACCAACGCACCGCCCTTGAACACCAGTTTCGGCAGCGCGAGCAATCCACCTGCCGTGATGGCGCGAGCTCCGTACGAAATGCGCTTGCCGCCTTCGAGGAAGTGACGAATCGACGGATGCGTCTTGTAGCGTTGGAACTCTTCGAACGGCGACAGATACGGATTGCTGTAGTCCAGCCCGACGATGAAGCCGACGGCCACCTGATTGTTCGGCAGATGGTAGAGGAACGAGCCGCCGTAGGTGCTCGAATTGAGCGGCCAGCCCGCCGTGTGAATCACCAGCCCTTCCTTATGCTTGGACGGATCGATTTCCCACAATTCCTTGATGCCCAGACCGTACGCCTGAGGGTCGCGCCCCTCATCGAGGTTGAATTTGCGCATCAGTTGGCGGCCGAGACTGCCGCGCGCACCTTCCGAGAAGATTGTGTACTTGGCGTGCAGCTCCATGCCGAGCTGGAAGTTCTCGGTCGGCTCGCCGTCCTTGCCGACACCCATATTGCCGGTCGCCACGCCCATGACCGCGCCGTTTTCGTCATAAAGCACTTCGGCGGCAGGAAAGCCCGGGAAGATCTCGACGCCCAGCGCTTCGGCCTGCTGACCGAGCCAGCGCACGACATTGCCCAGGCTGATGACGTAATTTCCGTGATTCTGGAAGCAGGCAGGCAGCAGCCACGAAGGCGTGGAGGTTGCGCCGGTTTCGCTCAGGAACAGAAAGCGGTCTTCGACGACGGGGGTGTCGAGCGGTGCGCCGAGTTCCTTCCAGTTGGGGATGAGCTCGGTCAGGGCTTGCGGATCCATGACCGCGCCGGACAGGATGTGGGCCCCGATTTCCGAGCCTTTTTCCAGGACGCAGACGGAAATTTCCTTGCCCGCTTCCTGTGCGCGTTGCTTCAAACGGATAGCCGTGGACAGGCCGGCCGGACCGCCGCCAACAATGACGACGTCATACTCCATCGACTCCCTCGGGCCGTACTGCTCAAGCAGCTTGGGATCCATTGATGCTCCTGTTATAAACGTTAGAATTCGTGGGTGCGGCCATTTTCCGGGAATGGGGAACACCTCGCAACCGCATATTAATAGTACGGTCGTTCGATTTGGTAGGTAGGAAGCTCTAGCGGCGAGCCGGTTGGCGACGCCGTTGCTCAACGGGTGTCGAGGCACGAGGGAGAAGACGATGGGGCGTTCGCTGAATCTGGAAGGCAAAGTCGCAATGGTCACGGGGGCGTCGAGCGGGCTTGGCATGCAGTTCGCCAAAGTGCTCGCGCAGGCGGGGGCGAAGGTTGTGCTGGCCAGCCGTCGCGTGGAGCGACTCAAGGAATTGCGGGCGGAAATCGAGTCTCAGGGCGGCGCCGCGCACGTTGTGCCGCTCGACGTCACCGACTACGACAGTATTCGTGCCGGGGTCGCGCATGCCGAGACCGAAGCGGGTGCTATCGACATTCTGATTAACAACTCAGGGGTGTCGACCCAGCAAAAGCTGGTCGATGTGACGCCGCAAGATTTCGATTACGTCGTCGATACGAACACGCGCGGTGCGTTTTTCGTGGCGCAGGAAGTGGCCAAGCGCATGATCCGTCGCAGCAAGGGCGACCCGCAACGGCAACACCGGATCATCAATGTGGCCTCGGTCGCCGGGCAACGGGCGATTTCCATGCTCGGTGTCTATTGCATGAGCAAGGCCGCCGTGATTCATATGACCCGTTCGATGGCGCTCGAATGGGGACGCTACAACATCAATGTGAATGCGCTCTGTCCGGGATATATCGATACGGAAATCAACCACGATCATTGGCAGACCGAAGCCGGCCGCAAGCTGATCCAGATGTTGCCGCGCCAGCGCGTTGGCGAGCCCGGCGACCTTGATGGGTTGATTCTGCTTCTGGCCTCAGACGATTCCCGTTTCATTAACGGCTCGATCATGACCATCGACGATGGTCTGGCGGTAGGCTAAGCGCGACGGCCGTCCGATGGCCGCCTGGCAAGGCCATCGCAGGCGGTCGGCCGATTGCGCAGGCTCGCTGCAATGCGGCAATCGGGGATTGTCCGAGGCAGTCAGCGCAGTGACGACGGGCGCATAATTTCCCGGCACTCCAGAACGCTTATTGACGTTCATGGACGCGCAGCGGATCACGAAGGGCGTCGTGTTGACGTCGGATCCCGAATCATCTCGAGGACAACATGCGTAATCAAGGCTGGCGGGGGCTCGTCGGAGTCGCGCTTGCCCTCGCCGCAATCGCGCTGCCAGTGGCCGCGCAACCTTACAAGGCCGAATACACGCTGTCGATCGTGCCCGATGGCGGCACACCGTGGGGCAAGGGCACGCAGCTCTGGGCGGACATGGTGCGTGAGCGCACGCAAGGGCGCATCAACATCCGGCTTCACCCCAACGCCACGCTCATGGGCGGAGATCAGACGCGCGAATTCACGGCGCTGCGTCAGGGCGTCATCGACATGGCTGTCGGTTCGACGATCAACTGGTCGTCGGCGATTCCCGAATTCAACGTTTTCTCGCTGCCATTCCTGCTGCGCGGGTATCGCTCGCTCGATGCGCTCACACAGGGTGAGGTCGGCCGTGAACTCTTCCGTCGTGTGGAGGAGCAGGGGGTCGTGCCGCTGGCGTGGGGGGAGAACGGTTTTCGCCAGGTGACCAATTCGCGTCGCGCGATTCGCTCGCCGGAAGACATGAGAGGGCTGCGCTTTCGCGTTGTCGGCTCGCTCTTGTTCAACGATATCTTCACAGCGCTCGGCGCGGTGCCCACTCAGATGACGTGGGGCGAGGCCATTCGCGCGTTGCGAGCCCGCAAGATCGACGGCCAGGAAAATCCGGTCACGATATTCAACAATACGCGGCTCGATACCGTCGGGCAGCGCTACCTGACGGTATGGGACTACGTGGCCGACCCCATCGTCTTCGTCGTCAATCGCCAGGTCTGGGATAGCTGGTCGCCGCAGGATCGCGACATCGTGCGCGACGCTGCGGTGGAGGCGGCTCGCTTCGAAGTCACGCTGGCCCGTGAGGATCTGCTCAGCAGTGGGCAGGGGATGTGGGAAAGCCTGGAGTCCCGGGGGGTGAAGGTCACACGACTGACCCCTGAGCAGCGCCAGCGCTTTGTCGATGCGACGCGGCCGGTCTACGTGAAGTGGAAGGCGCTTGTCGGGCGCGATCTGGTCGAAAAGGCCGAAGCGGCCGTCAGGGATGAGTCGATCAGCAGCAAGTCGCCGTCCCTCGGGACTCGCAAGTAAGACGCGGGTCCGTCGCATTGCCGGGGTGGCGAGGTGCTTCGGGTACTTTGGACGCTTCGGAAACTTCCGATACACGGCCCTCTCGCCACTCCTAAATGACGGCTCGTCGAGGCGAATCTCGGCAGTCTGACGCGCGCCACACCAGCCGAAGCGCTACACTTCATCTCCATGACGCCCTGTCAGTTCAAGGCAGGGCGTCGATTTTCATCATGGGGAATTGCAGTGTCGTCAGAGTACAAAGAAGTCTTTCGTATGAGCATGCCCATTCGCTGGGGCGATATGGACGCCTTCGGGCATGTCAATAACACCGTGTACTTTCGTTACATGGAGCAGGTGCGTATTTCGTGGCTGGAAACGCTGGACATCGCGTCGGAAGAGCGCGATACGGGCGAGGGCCCCGTCATCGTCAATGCCAACATGACGTTCCTGCGTCAATTGCGCTATCCCGGCGATATCGATTGCCGCATGTTTATCGGCGCACCGGGACGCAGTAGCATCGACACGCGCTTCGAACTGCGACGCGCCGATACGCCGGACATTCTCGTGGCCGAAGGCGGCGCGAAAATCGTCTGGGTGAACTATCAGGCTGAGAAGTCGGTGCCGCTACCTGAGGCCGTGCGTACGTTGGTCACCGAGGGCTGAGACGTTCAATTGCCGAGCAGACGTTGCACCAGTTCCGTTGCCGTGCCGGCGCCGTATTTCTGCATGAGACGGGCGCGGTAGATATCGACGGTTCGCGGGCTGATCTCGAGAATCTTGCCGATCTGTTTGCTCGTTTTGCCTTGCACGAGTTGGGCAGCAATTTCGCGTTCACGGGCGGTCAGCGCGACGGCGACGCGGCGTGTGGCGGAGATGTCTTCAAAGGTCCAGAGGCCTGCGGCGTGCGGATCCTTGACGTCGAGCGAACGGCCTGTAACGTGGCACCAGAACAATTCGCCGTTGGCACGTCGCATGATGCGTTCGTCCGAATAGACGCCTTGCGTACTCATGATGGGCGGAATGCGTTCACCGATGCGCTCGAATTCCTTCGGTGACGGATACAGTACCTGGAAAGACTGGCCGATGAGCGTTTCGTGCGCGTAGCCGAAGATCTTGCCGAGTTGGCGGTTGCAGTCCTCGATGATGCGCTGGCGCGAAATGACCAGACCGACGGGGGCGATGTGAAAAGCTGTCTGGTAATCGAACGTCGGCATTGGGGGAGATACGGATCCGGTCGGGTCTCCCGCGTGGGAGCTGCGTGTGGCGGCCCGGTACGCGGGAAGATATGTAATTTCACGTATTGTGCCCCATTTGCGTGCCACCGTAAGCTCTGAGATTGCATGAGGTGCGTAGTCCGCAGCGTTGGCGGGCTGTCGCAAGCCTCGCAACGCGCGGGTGCGCGGCATAATTTCAATTCTCAACCGAGGGAAAGGGACAAACGATGAACAAGGTATACGCCAGCGCCAAGGAGGCGCTCGCCGGTGTCGTCGCAGACGGGCAAACGCTCGCCGTCGGTGGCTTCGGCCTGTGTGGCATTCCGGAGGCCCTGATCGCCGCATTGCGCGACTCGGGCGTCAAGGGGCTCACCTGCATCAGCAACAACGCCGGCGTCGACGGTTTCGGCCTCGGTCTGCTGCTGGAGACGCGTCAGATCAAGAAAATGATCTCGTCGTATGTGGGCGAGAACAAGGAATTCGAGCGTCAGTATCTGGCGGGCGAGCTCGAACTTGAGTTTACGCCGCAAGGCACGCTGGCCGAGAAGCTGCGCGCCGGCGGCGCCGGCATTCCGGCATTCTTTACGAAGACGGGCGTGGGCACTGTGGTTGCCGAAGGTAAGGACACGCGCGAGTTCGACGGCGAGACGTACGTCATGGAGCGCTCGCTGCGCGCCGACGTGGCGCTGGTCAAGGCTGCCAAGGCTGACCGTGCAGGCAACCTCGTCTTCAATCGCACCGCCCGCAACTTCAATCCGATGGCTGCCATGGCCGGTAAGATCACCATCGTCGAAGTCGAAGAACTGGTCGAAACCGGTTCGATCGATCCGGACGACGTGCATCTGCCGGGGATCTTCGTTCAGCGCATTGTGCTGAATGCACATCCGGAGAAACGCATCGAACAACGCACGGTACGTGCCAAGTAAGCGCCGAGATCAAGGAGATAACCATGGCATGGAATCGTGACGAAATGGCTGCGCGCGCGGCGCGAGAGCTCGAAGACGGCTTTTACGTGAACCTCGGCATCGGTTTGCCCACGCTGGTGGCGAACCATGTGCCGGACGGCATGGAAGTTTGGCTGCAATCGGAAAACGGCCTGCTCGGCATCGGTCCGTTCCCGACCGAAGACGAAGTCGACGCCGACATGATCAACGCCGGCAAGCAGACGGTGACGACGCTCCCGGGCTCGTCGATCTTTTCGTCGGCCGATTCGTTCGCGATGATTCGCGGCGGTCACATCAATCTGGCGATTCTCGGGGCGATGCAGGTCAGCGAAAAGGGCGACCTCGCGAACTGGATGATCCCGGGCAAGATGATCAAGGGCATGGGCGGTGCGATGGACCTCGTTGCTGGCGTCGGTCGCGTGGTGGTGCTCATGGAGCATGTGGCCAAGGGCGATGCGCACAAGATCCTCAAGGCCTGCGATCTGCCGCTCACCGGTGTGGGCGTGGTCAATCGCATCATTACCGACCTCGGTGTGATCGACATCACGCCGGATGGACTGAAGGTCATCGAACTGGCGCCGGGCGTGACGAAGGAAGAAATCTCGCAGAAGACCGGGGCACAGCTCGATACGAGCGCCGTCTGAGGTCGATGCGATTGTCGCTGGATTGCCCGGTAGGTTGCCGGGCAATGCGCGGTACCGAATTGCTGAGGATGACTCGGGCCGTTGAACCCGGTCATCGGTGATGTAGGAAGTTGGACTGTGCAAGGCAAAACGGGCGGAGACCTTCTCCGCCCGTTTTGTTTTGATGATCGGCATTGTTGGCCAGCGGATGAAACGCCGCATCAATGCCGTGACTGCCTTTGGTGCTGCCTTCGTTGCTGCCTTTGTCGCTGCCTTTGTAGCCTTACTGCGCCGTCCAGCCACCGTCCATGTTCCATGCAGCCCCGCGGACTTGCGCGGCGGCGTCGCTGCACAGGAAGACGGCGAGCGCACCGAGCTGCTCGGGCGTGACGAACTCTCCGGAAGGTTGCTTCTCGCCGAGCAGCGAACGCTTGGCTTCGTCCCCTGACAGCTTGTCACGGGCTGCTCGGTCGTCTACCTGCTTTTGCACGAGCGGCGTGAGCACGAAACCTGGGCAGATCGCGTTGGCCGTCACCCCGGTCTGCGCATTTTCCAAAGCCGTGACCTTCGTCAGGCCGACGATCCCGTGTTTGGCTGCCACATACGCCGACTTGCCCGCTGAACCGACGAGTCCATGGACCGACGCGATGTTGATGATGCGTCCCCAGTTGCGCGTGCGCATGCCGGGCAAGGCAAGTCGCGTGGTGTGGAAAGCGGACGTCAGGTTGATGGCGATGATCGCGTCCCATTTGTCCGTCGGAAAATCCTGAATTTCCGCGACGTGCTGAATGCCTGCGTTGTTGACCAGAATGTCCACGCCGCCGAACGCCGATTCGGCATATTGCATCATCGCCTCGATCTCGCTTGCGCGGCTCATGTCGGCACCGTGATAGCCGACTTGTGTGCCCGTATGGCCCGCCTTCGCTGCGGCATCGGCAATGGCCTTGCGTGCCGTATCTGCGTCTCCGAAGCCATTCGTGATGAGGGTGGCGCCTTGTGCCGCAAGCGCTTGTGCCATGCCCAGACCGATGCCGCTGGTCGAGCCGGTCACGAGGGCGATTTTTCCTTTCAGCATTGCATCGTCTCCGTGCGGGAGGAAGGTGGGGGAGGAATACGATGTCGACGAGCGTGGACCGCGAACTGCGGTTTGATGCGGCTCATGAGTGACCTCATTCTAGCTTACGGTTTGCGGCAAGCGCGGTAGAATTCGAGTCTGGAAACCGATCCGATGAGTCTGCCATGCCGAGTCACGCGCCGCGTCTGTCGAACGTTCAGTGTCTGAGTCCATCCGGGTTGCATCGAATGGCCTATGCAGAGTGGGGCGATCCCGAGAACCCTCGTGTGCTGGTCTGTGTTCACGGGCTCACGCGCAGCGGTCGCGATTTTGACGCGCTGGCGAACGCGCTCGCAAACGACTACCGTGTGGTGTGCCCCGACGTGGTGGGGCGTGGCCAGTCGTCCTGGCTGTTGAACCCTGCAGGTTACGTTGTGCCGCAGTATGTTGCGGACATGGTGACGCTTATCGCCCGTCTCGGCGTTGCGACCGTCGACTGGTTCGGTACGTCGATGGGGGGACTCATCGGCATGGGACTCGCGGGTTTGCCGGATACGCCGATTCGTAACCTGCTGCTCAACGACGTGGGGCCGCATATCGATGCACCAGCCCTCGCGCGCATCGGGCAGTATGTTGGTATCCCGAAGCGATTTGCATCGATCGACGAAGGCGCAGATTACATCTGGTCGATCTCGTCGGCGTTCGGGCCGCATACCCGTCAGGAGTGGCTTGCGCTGAGCGAGCCGCTGCTCAAGGCGGATGGCGATGGCTATGTGCTGCGTTACGATCCGTCGATCGGAGCGGCCTTCTCGGCGGTGACGCCTGAGGCCATCGCGGCGGGAGAAGCCATGCTCTGGGCGTCGCTTGCCGCGTTCCCGGGGCGAACATTGATCGTGCGGGGCGAGCAGTCGGACCTGCTTTCGCGCACGACGCTCGACCAGATGCTGGCGCACGCGCAACACGCGCGCGCTGTTGAAATTCCCGGCGTGGGACACGCGCCGACCTTTGTGCATGCGGATCAGATCGAGATCGCACGCCGATTTTATGAGGGATATGCCGACTGAGACGCGTCCGTGCGACGCGGGGTGGCGGTAGGTCCAGAGTCAGAAGAACACGAGGAGTTTTACATCATGGCAGTACAACGTTTCTACGTCGAAAAGCGCTGGTCGGATATGGCTGTGCACAATGGCACCGTCTATCTGGCCGGTCAGACCCCCGACGACCGTTCACAGGATATGGCGGGTCAGACGCGTCAGGTGCTCGCTCACATCGACCGCCTGCTCGGCGAAGCGAACAGCGACAAGTCGCTCATTCTGTCCTGTCAGATCTTCATCTCGGACATGAAGTACTTCGGTGAAATGAATCAGGTGTGGGACGAGTGGGTGCCGGCAGGCAATGCGCCCCCGCGTGCTACGGTGCAGGCGTTGCTCGCCGACCCTGCCATGCTTGTTGAAATCGTGGTCGTGGCAGCTCAGCGCGAAAGCTGAGTGCACGACCCGCAACATCCGGGGCGCTGGTCGCCCCGTGTTCCGACATGAACCAACACCAAGCACCGACATCCACTGAGTCGCGTTCGACGCCGGGTGTGGGTGATGCATCATTGCCCGCTACTCTGGACGACGCACTCGCGTTCGCCGCGACACTGTGCGGCGAGCACGTTCTCTCTTCCGGTGAACCGATCATGGCGCACGCGCGCGGCATGATCGCGATTCTCGACACGCTGCGCGTGGACGAGGCGACGCACCAGGCGGCGGCGCTCTTTTCTGCCGTCGAATTCCTCCCCGATCCACAAGCGACGCTGACACAGAAGTTCGGCGCCGAAGTCGCCGCGCTCGTGATTGACGTACGCAAGCTGCAACGGCTCTCGGGCGCTGGCGCGCGTGCCGCGCAAGCGATGCCGGTCGATGGCCGCGATCGCGACGCCATCGCGGAGCGAAAGTCGCAGGTCGAAGGGCTGCGCAAGATGCTGCTCGCATTTGCGCAGGACATTCGCGTCGTGATGATCCGGCTGGCGTCGCGTCTGCAATCGCTGCGCTGGTATGCGGCCGAGAAAAAGGCGCCGCCCGAAGATATGCCGCACGAGGTGCTGGAAATTTATGCGCCGCTGGCCAATCGGCTCGGTATCTGGCAACTGAAGTGGGAGCTTGAAGATCTCGCGTTCCGTTTCCTGGAGCCGGTCACATACAAGCAGATCGCCAAGCTGCTGGAAGAAAAACGCGTCGAGCGTCAGACGTTCATTGAAGGGGCGATCGAGCGGCTTCAGGACGAGCTCTCGCGTGCGGGCGTCAAGGCCGAAGTGTCCGGGCGTCCGAAGCACATCTACAGCATCTGGAAGAAGATGCGCGGCAAGGCGGTCGATTTTGCCGAGCTTTACGATGTGCGGGCGTTTCGCGTGATCGTCGACGACATCAAGGATTGCTACACGGTGCTGGGCATTGTCCATAACCTGTGGCAACCGATTCCGAAAGAATTCGACGACTACATTTCGCGTCCGAAACCGAACGGCTACAAGTCGCTGCATACGGTCGTCATCGGCGACGACGGGCGAGCATTCGAAGTGCAGATTCGTACGAACGAAATGCATCACTTCGCCGAGTACGGCATTGCGGCGCACTGGCGCTACAAGGAGGCCGGACAGCGGGGTTACGGCGGTGCGTTTTCGGCGAACGAAGCTTACGACGAGAAGATCGCGTGGCTGCGTCAGCTTCTCGCGTGGAAGGACGATGTCGCCGATACCGTGGGGGCCGAGGCTGCGGTGCAGCCGTGGGAGCAGCTCAAGCGCGCGACGATCGACGATCACATCTACGTGCTTACGCCGCAGGCGCGTGTGATTGCGCTGCCGCAAGGGGCGACGCCGGTCGACTTTGCTTATCACCTGCATTCGGAGCTGGGGCATCGGTGCCGCGGCGCACGTGTCGATGGTGCGATGGTGCCGCTCAATACGCCGTTGCAGAACGGGCAGACGGTCGAGATCGTCACGGTCAAGCAGGGTGGTCCGTCGCGGGACTGGCTCAATTCGCAACTCGGGTATTTGCAGAGCCATCGGGCGCGTCAGAAGGTGCGTCAGTGGTTCAACACCATCGACCTCGAAGAGACGATTGCGCACGGCCGCACGATCATCGACAAGACGTTGCAACGCGAGGGCAAGACGTCCGTCAACCTTGAGGAGTTGGCGGCGCGTCTGGGTTTTCGCGCGCCGGACGATCTCTACGCGTCGATTGCCAAAGACGAATTTAGCCTGCGGCACGTCGAGCAGACGCTCTCGGGCAATCTGCCGGGGCCCGAGCCGAAGGACGACGACACGGTCGTCGCCAAGAAGAGTCTCGATACGAGTGTTGCGCAGGGGGCGAAGAGCGGTGTGCTGGTGGTGGGCGTCGGCGCCTTGCTGACGCAATTGGCCAAGTGCTGCCGGCCGGCGCCGCCGGATCCGATTGTGGGTTTCGTCACCCGGGGTAAGGGCGTGTCGATCCACCGCCAGGACTGCAGTAGTTTCCAGTCGATGAAGGCGCGCGCGCCCGAGCGGGTGATTCAGACGGCGTGGTCGTCCGACGTGCTCGAAGGGCGTGGCGTTGCGGCTTATCCGGTCAATATCCAGATCGAGGCGACGGATCGTCAGGGTCTGCTGCGCGACATCTCCGAAGTGTTTTCGCGGGAGAAGCTCAATGTAACGGGCGTCAGCACGCAATCGCGCGGTGCACAGGCGTTTATGCAGTTCACGGTCGAGGTGCGCGACGGTGGGCAGTTGCAGCGCGCCCTGGCGCAATTGAATGGCGTGACGGGCGTGGTGTCGTCGCGCAGGCGTTGAAATGGCTGTTGGCGGCGAGCGCTGTCGGGCGAGTTGCCCGGAGCTCGCCGCAGACAGTGCGATGCGGCAATGGACGTCGCGACCCCGCGCGAAAGCCTTGATTGATGCGGTTTTTCGTCGGCAGGCACAATAATCGCTTGGCGATGTGACGAAACCTTGCTAGAATCTCGTTCTCTTGCAGTAGGCTCGTAGCTCAGCTGGTTAGAGCACCACCTTGACATGGTGGGGGTCGTTGGTTCGAGTCCAATCGAGCCTACCAACGAAATTTAATGCATTACAGTCCGCGAAGCCCCGCAGACACAGGCGCTGGAAAACACTCATGTTGAAGACTGCCCGAACTTTCACAGTGGTGAAGGTGCGACGTTAAGTCGAGGGTGTTTTTCGTCTGGATGCAAGGAATGAAGAGACGGCCTCGACGACAGTCGAGGCCGTTTTTTTTCGTGGTTTTCCGCGTGGCGTGGGCCGCGCGTGACGTTTTTGCGCATGGGAGTGCGACATGATTTCGGTACGTTTGCCTGACGGTTCGCAACGCCAGTACGAAGCGCCGCTGACGGTGGCGCAAGTCGCCGGTTCGATCGGTACGGGTCTGGCCAAGGCTGCCCTGGCGGGCCGCGTCGACGGCAAGCTGGTCGATACGTCCTATCTGATCGATCGCGACGTGAGTCTCGCCATCGTCACGGACAAGGACGCCGACGGCCTTGACGTCATTCGTCACTCGACGGCTCACTTGCTGGCCTATGCGGTCAAGGAGCTGTTCCCCGAGGCGCAGGTCACGATCGGCCCTGTCATCGAAAACGGCTTCTACTACGACTTCTCCTTCCATCGCGCTTTCACGCCGGAAGATCTCGAAGCCATCGAGAAGAAGATGCACGAGCTCGCCAAGAAGGACGAGCCGGTGACGCGCGAAGTGCTGTCGCGCGACGACGCCGTGCGTCTGTTCCTGTCGATGGGCGAGAAGTACAAGGCCGAAATCATTGAATCGATCCCGGCCACGGACGAAATCGGTCTGTACCGCGAAGGCAAGTTCGTCGATCTGTGCCGTGGTCCGCACGTCCCCTCGACGGGCAAGCTCAAAGTCTTCAAGCTGATGAAGGTGGCCGGCGCCTATTGGCGCGGCGACGCGAAGAACGAGCAACTTCAGCGCATTTACGGCACGGCCTGGACGAAGAAGGAAGACCAGGACGCGTATCTGCACATGCTCGAAGAGGCCGAAAAGCGCGATCACCGCAAGCTCGGCCGCGCGCTCGACTTCTTCCACATGCAAGAGGAAGCGCCGGGCCTCATCTTCTGGCACCCGAAGGGCTGGACGCTCTGGCAGCAGGTCGAGCAATATATGCGCCGCGTCTACCGTAACAACGGCTACCAGGAAGTGAAGGGTCCGCAGATTCTCGACCGCTCGCTGTGGGAAAAGTCGGGGCACTGGGAGAACTACAAGGACAACATGTTCACGACGGAATCGGAGAACCGCGCCTACGCGCTCAAGCCGATGAACTGTCCGGGACACGTCCTGATTTTCAACTCGGCGCTGCACAGCTACCGCGATCTGCCGCTGCGTTACGGCGAGTTCGGTCAATGCCATCGCAACGAGCCGTCGGGCGGTCTGCACGGCCTGATGCGTGTGCGTGGCTTCACGCAGGACGACGGTCATATCTTCTGTACGGAAGACCAGATCCTCGACGAGTGCGTGAACTACACGGCGCTGCTGCATGCGGTCTATAAGGATTTCGGCTTCACGGACATGATTTACAAGGTCGCAACGCGCCCTGAGCATCGTGTCGGTTCGGACGAAAATTGGGATAAAGCCGAATTCGCGCTGATGGAATC
This sequence comes from Pandoraea commovens, assembly GCF_024704525.1. Taxonomy (NCBI): domain Bacteria; kingdom Pseudomonadati; phylum Pseudomonadota; class Betaproteobacteria; order Burkholderiales; family Burkholderiaceae; genus Pandoraea; species Pandoraea commovens. The sequence goes on along the minus strand of NZ_CP102780.1, from coordinate 3,586,831 downwards.
GCTGCGCCGTTCGGGCTGCGAATTCGAGATCGCCGAGGGCGACGGCGCATTCTACGGTCCGAAGATCGAGTACACGCTCAAGGATGCGCTTGGCCGTCAGTGGCAATGTGGCACGATGCAGGTCGATTTCTCGATGCCGGAGCGCCTGGACGCCGAATACGTGGCCGAAGACAACAGCCGCAAGCGTCCGGTCATGCTTCACCGCGCAATCCTTGGCTCGCTTGAGCGTTTCATCGGGATTCTGATCGAGCACCATGCTGGTGCATTGCCTGTCTGGCTGGCGCCGGAGCAGGTGATCGTGATGAATGTCTCGGAAAAAACGGCCGATTACGCCCAGGAAGTGACGAAAAAGTTGAAAGAACAAGGGCTTAGGGCTCGGAGCGATTTGCGCAACGAGAAAATTAGCTATAAAATACGCGAGCACTCTCTGCAGAAAGTTCCCTATCTCGTGGTAGTGGGGGACAAAGAGCAGGAGGGAAATACGGTAGCCGTGCGTGCCCGTGGCGGCGTGGATCTGGGTGTGATGCCCGTTGACGCGCTCATCGAACGTCTTGCGCAAGAATGCGCATCGTTCCAATAACGCCTGTCGGACAGCGCGGCTAAATTTTTGACTTTTTTCGAGGATAAGCAACATCGCTACCGAAAAGTCGCATCGCATAAATGGCGAAATTACTGCGCCTGAAGTGCGTCTAAATGGCGTCGACAACGAGCCGCTTGGTATTGTGAAGCTGGCAGAGGCGTTCCGTCTGTCCGAAGAGGCTGATGTCGATCTGGTGGAAATTGCACCGACCGCGAATCCGCCGGTTTGCAAGTTGATGGACTACGGCAAATTCAAGTATTCGGAACAGAAGAAGGCGCACGAGAACAAGCTGAAGCAGAAGATTGTTCAGATCAAGGAAGTCAAATTCCGACCTGGCACGGACGACGGTGACTACAACGTCAAGTTGCGCAATCTGAAGCGTTTCCTCGAAGACGGCGATAAGACCAAGATCACGCTGCGTTTCCGCGGTCGTGAGATGGCTCACCAGGAAATCGGTGCTCGTATGCTGGAACGTCTGAAGTCCGATCTCGAAGAGGTCGGCCAGCCGGAACAGATGCCGAAGATGGAAGGCCGTCAGATGATCATGGTCATCGCGCCGAAGAAGAAATAATGCCGTGGCGGTGTCGAACGACGCCGCCGGGCAGCAAAGAATTGCCGCCGTTGTCTGTTAAGGGCGCGGCAGCGATGCAGGGTGCAGTCCGGCCCTGAAAATAAGTGGTCTCAGGTTCTAAAAGGGGCGCGATTTTGGCGTCACACCTGTGATCATGTTAAAAACCCTGGAGTTTTTCATGCCTAAGATGAAAACCAAGAGCGGTGCCAAGAAGCGCTTTCGCGTGCGTCCTGGCGGTACCGTCAAGCGTGGTCAGGCCTTCAAGCGTCACATTTTGACGAAGAAGACCACCAAGAATAAGCGTCACCTGCGCGGTGCCGTCGGCGTTCATGAGTCTGATCTGAACTCCGTACGCGCAATGCTGCCCTTCGCTTAAACCCCGACTTAGATAGGAGAGAAACATGCCTCGAGTCAAACGTGGGGTCACCGCACGGGCCCGCCATAAGAAAGTCATCGCAGCAGCCAAGGGTTTCCGCGGCCGCCGCAATAACGTCTTCCGCATCGCTAAGCAAGCGGTCATGCGCGCTGGGCAATACGCCTACCGCGATCGCCGTAACAAGAAGCGCGTGTTCCGCGCCTTGTGGATTGCGCGTATCAATGCAGGTGTGCGTCAGCACGGTATGACCTACAGCGTGTTCATCGCTGGTCTGAAGAAGGCCTCGATCGAACTCGACCGCAAGGTGCTGTCCGACATGGCCATCAACGACAAGCCGGCATTTGCCGCGATTGTCGCTCAGGTGAAAGCCGCCGTCGCAGCCTAAGCTGTAGTTAGCGTATAGCGCGTTTGATAGCGCGCCGTTCGCCAAGAGGGGGCTCTCATCGGAGCCCCCTTTTGTTTTTTGCTTGCCTTTCCGCTTGTTTTCGCTGGTACACGCGGCCATTCCGACCGCCTAACTTGAGTCTGTAGCATATGGATCTGGAACTTATCGTCAGCGAAGCGCAGCGTGCGTTCGCCGCCGCTCCCGACGCCGCCGCGCTGGAAAACGAGAAAGCCCGCTTTCTCGGCAAGACCGGCCAACTGACCGAGTTGCTCAAGGGCCTCGGCAAGCTTGATCCTGAAACGCGCAAGACCGAAGGCGCACGGATCAACGCGGCCAAGCAACAGATCGAAGGCGCCCTGCAGGCGCGCCGCCAGGCCATGGCCGACGCGCTGCTCGATGCGCGCCTGTCCGCTGAGGCTATCGACGTCACGCTGCCCGGCCGAGGCCTGGGCGCTGGCAGTCTGCACCCCGTGCTCACCACCTGGGAGCGCGTTGAACAGATTTTCCGTTCCATCGGATTCGACGTGGCCGACGGCCCCGAGATCGAAACCGACTGGTTCAACTTCACTGCCCTGAACAGCCCCGAGAATCATCCGGCGCGCTCGATGCAGGACACCTTCTACGTCGAAGGCAATGACGATGCGGGCAAGCCGCTGCTGCTGCGCACGCACACGAGCCCGATGCAGGTGCGCTATGCGCGCATGAACAAGCCGCCGATCAAGGTGATCGCGCCGGGACGTACGTATCGTGTCGACTCCGATGCCACGCACTCGCCGATGTTCCATCAGGTCGAAGGTCTGTGGATTGCCGAAGACATCAGCTTCGCCGACCTGAAGGGTGTGTACACCGACTTCTTGCGCAAGTTTTTCGAGCGTGACGACATTCAGGTGCGTTTCCGCCCGTCGTACTTCCCGTTCACGGAGCCGTCCGCCGAAATCGATATGCAGTTCGAGACCGGCAAGAACGCCGGCAAGTGGCTGGAGATTTCGGGATCGGGGCAGGTGCACCCGTCAGTGGTCCGTAATATGGGTCTCGACCCCGAGCGTTACATCGGTTTCGCGTTTGGCTCGGGCCTGGAGCGTCTGACGATGCTGCGCTACGGCGTGCAGGATCTGCGTCTGTTCTATGAGAACGATCTGCGCTTCCTGCGCCAATTCATGTAATCAATGCCGTAGCCCCTGGCTGGCGCGCAAAGCCGCTGCCGCCGGGCTTTCGGAAGTGAAGAATTAACTGCGAGCGAACTGATCCATGCAATTCTCTGAATCGTGGCTGCGTACCCTGGTCGACCCGGATTTGTCGACGGACGCGTTGGCGCATGCCCTGACGATGTCCGGGCTCGAAGTCGAGGAAACCGATCCCGTCGCCCCGCCGTTCACCGGCGTGGTCGTGGCCAAGGTGCTCGAAGTCGCCCGTCACCCGGATGCTGACCGTCTGAACGTGTGTCAGGTCGATGCCGGCACCGGCGAGACGCTCACCATCGTATGTGGCGCACCGAACGTGGCGCCGGGTATCAAGGTGCCGTGCGCTACCGTCGGTGCGGCTTTGCCGCCGTCCGAAGCAGGCGGTGCACCGTTCCTGATCAAGATCGGCAAGCTGCGTGGCGTGCAAAGCTTCGGCATGCTGTGCTCGGCCCGTGAACTGAAGCTCTCGGAAGATCACGCCGGTCTGATGATCCTGCCGGAAGACGCACCGGTCGGCATGAATATCCGCGAGTATCTCGATCTCGACGACACGGTCTTCGTCGTCAAGCTCACCCCGAACAAGGCTGACTGCCTATCGCTGCTCGGCGTTGCCCGCGAAGTCGCGGCGATTACCGGCGCACCGCTCAAGGATCTTCCGGGGCAGGGCGCACAGGCGTCGACCATCGCGGACACGCTGCCGGTGCGCATCAGCTCGCCGGACGGTTGCGGACGCTTCGGCGGCCGCATCATCCGCAACGTGAACGCTGCGGCACCGTCGCCGCGCTGGATGGTGGAACGCCTGGAGCGCGCCGGACAGCGCAGCATCTCGGCGCTCGTCGACATCACCAACTATGTGATGCTCGAACTGGGCCAGCCGCTGCACGTCTACGATCTGAATCGTCTGCAAGGCGGGATCGACGTGCGCTTCGGCCGCGCGGGCGAGACGCTCAAGCTGCTCAACGAGCAGACGGTCGCGCTCGACGAGACGACCCTCGCCATCACCGATGCCAGCGGCCCGATCGGCCTCGCCGGCATCATGGGTGGCGATTCGACGAAGGCAGGTCTCGAGACGCAGAACATCTTCCTGGAAGGCGCGTTCTTCTTCCCGCAAGCCATTCAGGGGCGTGCTCGTAAGTACAACTTCACCAGCGATGCGTCGCACCGCTTCGAGCGTGGTGTCGACTTCGCTGGCAACGTGCGCGCGCTCGAGCGTGCCACGCAACTGGTCCTCGACATCTGTGGTGGTCAGGCCGGTCCGCTGGAAGACCAGGTCGCGAAGCTACCCGAGCGTCAACCGGTGAAGATGCGTGTGGCCCGTGCCGTCAAGATTCTCGGCGTGCCGGTCACCGAGCAGGAAATGAGCGCGATCTTCACGCGTCTCGGCCTGCCGTTCACGCTGACGGACGGTGTGTTCGAGGTCACGCCGCCGTCGTATCGTTTCGACATCGAGATCGAAGAAGATCTGATCGAAGAGATCGCACGCATTTACGGTTTCGACCGCATTCCGGCCAATCCGCCGGTGGCGGCGAGCGAAATGCGTCCGACGCAGGAAGGCCGTCGTTCGCAGCATGCGGTGCGTCACGCCGTGGCCGCGCGCGACTATCACGAGACGGTCGGTTTCAGTTTCGTCGATGTGGAATGGGAAGCCGACTTTGCCGGTAACGATAATCCGATAAAGTTGCTGAACCCGATTGCGAGTCACCTCGCCGTGATGCGCTCGACGCTTATCGGCAGCCTGATCGCGACGGCGCGTTACAACCTGAATCGCAAGGCATCGCGCGTTCGTGTGTTTGAAATCGGTCGCACCTATCACCGTGACAACACGGTGGCGTCCGGTGAACTGAGCGTGGGTGGGTATCGTCAGCCGCTGACCGTCGCGGCGCTGGCTTACGGTCCCGTGTTCGAAGAGCAGTGGGGCGCAGCGGCGCGTCAGGTCGATTTCTTCGACGTGAAGGGCGATCTCGAAGCCTTGCTGGCACCGCGCGCGGCGCGATTTGTAAAGGCTGAGCACCCGGCGTTGCATCCGGGACGCAGTGCTGCGATCGAAGTGGACGGCAAGCGCGTCGGTTTCATCGGCGAGCTGCATCCGCGCTGGCAGCAGAAGTACGACCTGCCGCAGGCGCCGGTGCTGTTCGAGATCGAGGCAGAGGCACTGTTCGGTCGTGACGTCGCGAGCTACGAGGACATCTCGAAGTTCCCGCCGGTCACGCGTGACCTCGCATTGGTGGTCGATCAGGCACAGCCGGTTCAGGTGCTGCTCGATGCGATGCTGGCTGCGCGTCATGACGATCCGGCATGCAGCGTGGTGCAGTCGGTGCGCCTGTTCGACGAGTTCCGGCCCAAGGCGGGCGCGGCTTCGGGCTCTCTGGGAGCCCAGGACAAAAGCGTGGCGTTTCGTGTTACTCTGCAAGACCCCTCGGGTACGTTGCAGGACGAGACGGTCCAGGGCGCCATTAACGCACTGGTACAACGGGTAGAAGGGTTCGGCGCACGTTTGCGCGCTTAAAACTCAGTAAAAGAATCCGGGTGCGAGTGGGTTATCGCACTGTCATCGCCATCGCGTGGGACGTATGAACGAAATGAATCCTGGTGAATTTGAAGCCATGCTCGCGGCGCAGCGCATTGCGCTGGGTCGCGGCGAAGTGAACGAGGTCTCGACCGAGGCGCCGACGCTGACCAAGGCCGAACTGGCCGAGTTGCTGTTCGAGCATGTCGGCCTGAACAAGCGCGAAGCGAAGGATATGGTCGAGGCGTTCTTCGAGTCGATCCGCGACGCGCTCGAATCGGGCGACAGCGTCAAGCTCTCCGGCTTCGGTAACTTCCAGTTGCGCGACAAGCCGCAGCGCCCGGGTCGGAATCCGAAGACGGGCGAAGCGATTCCGATTGCCGCGCGCCGTGTCGTGACTTTCCACGCCAGCCAGAAGCTCAAGACGATGGTCGAGTCCGGCGTACTGAGCAAGTAATTCCCCCGGCCGCCGCGTTCTGTGGCGGCCGTTGGTTTTTCGTCCGCAATTTAACCGTCGTCCCATTCCGCTAACGCTGCGATGGATCACGTTGCCTTGCCGCCGATTCCCGCCAAGCGTTACTTCACCATCGGTGAGGTGAGCGAGCTATGTGGTGTCAAACCGCATGTGCTGCGCTATTGGGAGCAAGAGTTTACGCAACTGCGTCCGGTCAAGCGACGCGGCAACCGGCGATACTACCAACACCACGAAGTCCTGCTGATCCGGCGTATCCGGGAGCTGCTCTATGAGCAGGGCTTCACGATCAACGGTGCACGCAATCGGCTCGAAGCCGACACGCCGCGTGGTGCGCGCGCTTCGGGGGCGGCGGGTGCTCCGGTGGATGCGCCAACCTCTGGCGAGGCGGGCGATGCTACGCTCGATGTCGGCGATCTGCGTCGCCGTCTCGAATCCGTCATCGATCTGCTGAAGTCCTGAGCGGTCCCCGCACTTTCGATCCCCCTCTTCACCACCGCCCGCCCGACTTCGGGATTCTCCTAATACGGCGGTGGCCGAAACTTCCGTAATCCGAGATATGGCACGCTGCAAGGCGGGGGCGCGCTCGTCTGGCCGGATGAGCTCCATACATCCCCGGATTGAGACGATGCGGAACGACTTCCGGGGGCGCTGGGATTGCCTTACACTTGCCGGAAACGATGACGCCCGACAGCGGCGTCCCAGGATCCTCTTGAAAACCGGGCCAACACCGACCTTTTCGCGCGGGGGCGCGAAGGCTGAAAGGATCTCGACCTATGGCGGAACCGAGCATGACGGGAGCGCGACGCGGGCGTTGGGCGACTTCCTATCGCTCTATCGTCGCAATCCTGATTTTCGGTTTTCTGATCCTTGTCCTTCTATGGACAGCGGTGCTCTGGCGCATCTCCATCGAGCACAAAGCCATCCTGCGCGACACGGCGGCTTCCGCCTCGACCGTCTCGACCGCCCTCGAACAGCAGACGCTGCGTGCGATTCGCCAGGTCGACCAGATCACCCGCTTCGTCAAGTACGAGTACGAGCGCCGTCACGGCGACTTCGATTTGAAGCAAACGCTGACAGAAGGGATTGTTGCCGAGCGCTTCATGGTGCTTGTGAGCCTCACGGACGCGAACGGCAACGTGGTCGCTGCCACGATGCCGGGCGGTGCGGGCGTGAGCATCGCAGATCGCGAGCATTTTCGTGTGCACCTAGACGATGAGAGCGACGGCCTCTACATCAGCCATCCGGTATTCGGACGTGTGTCTCGCAAGTGGGTGCTCCAGTTCAGCCGACGCCTGAATCATCCTGACGGGTCCTTCGCGGGCGTCGTGGTGGTCTCGCAGGAGCCGAGCTACTTTACTTCCGATTTCTATACGAATGCCGTGCTCGGGCAGTACGGCCAGATCGCCGTGATTGCCGACGACGGGGCACTGCTCGCGCGCAGTACCGGGGCAAGCGTTGCCATCACCGGCACCGGCGAGTTGCCGCCGTTCGCGGCAGAGCAACGCAGTTCCGGTGTGCAGCGCGACCCGATCGACGGTGTCGAGCGCGTTGTCGCGTATCGGCATTTGCGTGACTATCCGCTGGCCGTGCAGGTCGGGTTGTCGCTCGACGAGGAATTGTCCGAATATCGTCACGTGGAACGCGTCTATCTGACGATGGCGACGTTTATCTCGGTGGCCCTTGTCGTCTTCTTCGCGCTCATTGCGTATCTGATGCAGCGTCTGATCGGCCGTGACCAGCAGCTCACGCGCCTGATCTCATACGACGCGCTGACGGGTCTGCCAAATCGTTACGCGCTGATGGAGTCGTTGCGCCGGGCATTGTCCGTACCGGATCAACTCGGCAAGGTCGCGCTGCTGCACATCGATCTCGATAACTTCAAGAGCGTGAACGACACGCTCGGCCACTCGCAGGGCGACGAAATCATCCGACAGGTCTCTGAGCGGTTCATTCCGCGCATGCCTGCCGGGGCGATGCTCGCGCGCTTCGCGGGCGACGAGTTCATGGTGTTGCTCGAGGGCGATGGTGCGCCCGATCAGGCCGAACCGCTGGGAGAGACGCTGCTGGCCGCGCTCAAGTCGCCGATGGTGGCCGACGGCACGTCGTTCGCGTTGCACGCCAGCATCGGCGTGACGTTCTGGTCGAAGCCGGAAGAGACCGAGGCGGATCTCATCAAGAAGGCGGATCTGGCCATGTATGCCGCGAAAGAGGCGGGCAAGAGTGTCGTGAGGGTCTATTCGCAGCAAATGACGCATCAGGCGCACCAGCTTGTCGTGTGGGAGCGTCAGATGGAGCAGGCGCTGGCCAATGGCGAGTTCTTCCTCGCCTATCAGCCGATCATCTCGCTGGGAAGCGATTGCATCTGCGGCATGGAAGCGCTGATTCGCTGGCGTCATCCGGAGCGTGGCATTCTCAGCGCGGGCGAGTTCATCCCGCTGGCAGAGACGACCGGGCAGATCGTGGCCATCGGCGAATTCGCGCTCACGCAGGCCTGTCGCCAACTCGTGGCATGGCGGGGCACGCCGATGGCGTCGCTGCGACTGGCCGTGAATGTCTCGTCCGTGCAGTTCTGGCGAGGCGACATTGGCGAGCTCGTTGAGCGTCTGGTAAAGGAGTACGCGATCGAGCCCCATCGCCTGGAACTGGAAATCACCGAGTCGGTGATGGTGAAGAACCCGGCGCTTGTGGAAATGAAGATCGAACAGTTCAAACGCGCGGGCTTGCGCATCGCGCTGGACGATTTCGGTACGGGTTACTCGTCGTTGTCCTATCTGACGCGCTTCCCTGTCGACACACTCAAGGTCGATCGGTCGTTTGTCGAATCGATTCCCGATTCGTCACGGTCGTGTCTCATGATTTCGAACATCGTCAATATTGCGCGCTCGCTGGGCATCGATCTGATTGTCGAAGGTGTCGAAAACGAACGCCAGCTCGATTGGCTTCGCCATTTTGTGCCGCTCAGTGCGCAGGGCTATTTGTTTTCCCGGCCGGTGGAAATCGAACAGCTGGATTTGCTAATTGCCCGATTCGGTATTTGCCAATAAAGACGTAGTAAATGAGAAACACAAAAACGAGCTAGTTAATAGGTTAAATAGCTATACATAATAAATCGACGATTAGACGGTTTTCGTACGGCAGGATCGTCGGAGTACTATAGAATCATCGGGTTCTCGCGGTGATTCCGAAACGCATGAACGGACGGCTGTGCGCCCCAACCGGCAGTAGACCGGGGCAGGGAGCGTGGGCTGTCAACGGCCTGCCATTGTTGGCGTAGACAATGGCGAGGCGGCAGGGATCCGAAGGCGCGGGGCGCGACAAGCCGAGGGTCGGGAACGAGGGAAAGAGTTTGACGCGCAGACCAGAATTGGCGGGAATTCGCTGGCACAACGAATGCCGGTCGTGACCAGAAGTTCTGTCCGGGGAAGTGACAGAAGCGCGATTTCGATTGAAGCGAGTACTTTGCCAACGTAACAAGTGAAAAATATTAGAACGAGCGTTTGATTTTCGGATGAGGATAAGGCATTGGCTTTATGCCGCCTGTGTCTCGGTCGGCGTGCTGGTCGCCTGCTGGGTTGCGGCGGATCGCACTGCCACGTCGCTGGTGGGCGATAAGCTTGCGCAAAGCGTCGACGCCGGGCAAATCGTTGCCGACCGCGTCGCCGACGGCATGGTGCACGCCATCAACACGGATCTGTCGATGGTGCGCGCGATTCCCTCGACGTTGGCCGATGTCGACTTGCTGCGCGATGTCGTGCCCGCAGCGGGCGGCAAACCGGCGGCGGACGTCGTCGAGCGTGCGAACGAATTCCTGCGCGGCGCACAAAGCTACTTTGGCGTCGACCGCGTGTGGGTGATCGACGCGAGCGGCGTGTGTGTCGCCGCCAGCAACTACCGGGACGTTCCGTCACCGCTCGGCGAATCCGTGGCCGACATGCCCTATGTCACGAATGCGCTGCTCGGCGATCGTTTCGAGCGTTACGCGTCGGGCTGGGAACATCAGGCGCCGGGGCTTTATTTCAGCGCGCCGATGTACCGCGAGGGCTTGCTGATCGGCGTGATCATGACCAAGATCGGGCTGACCCGTCTGCGCCACTGGGTCGGCAGCGGCGAGTCGTTCGTGACCGACGGCAACGGCGTCGTCATCATGGCCAACGACCCGCGCTTCGAAAACAGCTTCATGATCGACGGCAAGATCGGCTCGCTCTCCGACACCGAGCGGCAGACGCTTTATCAGCGCAACGATTTTGTACGCATGCCGATTTCGCAATTCAAACGTGCGCCGGGCCGCTCGAACGCCTGGGTGCCGCAAGAATTGCTTGACCGGATGTCGGAGTTCAACGATCTGCGCAAGCCGTTCGTAATTTCGTCGCGCCCGAGCGCGAGCAACGATCTGATCGTCTACGCGGTGGAAGGCGTCGAGGCCTGGGACGCCCTCACGCGTCAGCACGCCAAGGATCTGGCACTGTGCTTCTTGTTGTATCTGGGAGGCGCGATCATTGTGGCGCTGGTCGCCTGGACGTATTGGCGCGAGCGGACGCAGCACCATGAGATGCGGCAGTCGAACGAGGAGTTGCGCGCGGCGAACAACCAGCTGGCGTTCGAAGCCAGCTACGACGAACTCACGGGCAGCCTGACCCGCCGTTACTTCTTCCATCGCTTCGAGCAACTACTGGAGGCCGCACAACGCAAGAACGAGCCGATGAGCCTGATCGTCGCCGACCTCGACCACTTCAAGACGATCAACGACACCTATGGACATGCCATTGGCGACCAGGTGCTGTGCCGTTTCGTGCTGGTGTGCTCGTCGACGTTGCGTGGCGACGATCTGATCGGACGCATCGGCGGCGAGGAGTTCGCCATTCTGCTGCCGGGCGCGAGTGAAAGCGATGCGCTGCGTGTGGCCGATCGGATTCGCGAGCGTTGCAAGCGTGAATCGGTCGAAGGGAGCGAGCCGCCGCTGCAATTCTCCGCGAGCTTCGGTATTACGGAGTGGCAGGATTCGGATTCGCCGATGAACATGGTCGAGCGCGCAGATATGGCGTTGTACCGCGCCAAGCGCGCCGGGCGCGACCGGTGCTGGGTGTTCTGATCCGGGTTGCGATTCGAGTGCCGGTCATTCAATCGGGATGTTGCGACGACGGCATCCCGACACGCATCGCATCCACTGGATTTCACCGGCGTTACCAATGTCACGTTTGGTAACCAAAGAGCGTGCACGCATTCCGCATTTCGCGGGAACTCCCCTGTCTAACGAATCAAGCAGGTGCGGTCGGGATCGACCGGAATCGACGACTTGGGTCGCCGTCGCACCGGATTCCATCGATTCGTGCGGGAGAGATCATCGTGAAACGCAGACTGATGTTGGCAGGCGGCGCTGCCGTGGCCATGTTGCTGGGAGGTTGCGTGGCGGTGCCGTATGGCGCGCCTGCATATGGCGGCGCATATGACAACGGATACGCTTATGCCCCGGGCTACTACGCGCCGGGTTACGCGGTTGCACCGGCGCCGGTCGTGACGGTGGGCGTGGGCGGGTATTACGGCGGGGGCTACTACCGTGGCTGGCGTGGCCGCGGTTGGGGCCGTGGATGGGGATGGCACCACTAATGCCGTTGCAGTGCGCTGAAACGGCGGGTGTTGCACCGTCTCCCCAGTCGAACGACCCGGTTGCGGCCTGGCGCCGCGACCGGGCTTTCGGCTTCAGAACTCCGACAGCGCGAAGTCTTCTTTGGACACGTCACATTCCGGGCAACGCCAATCGGCGGGCACATCAGCCCAGCGCGTGCCAGGAGCGAGGCCGTCGTCCGGTGCGCCTTCGGCTTCGTTGTAGATCCAGCCGCAAATCAGGCAGATCCAGCTCTTGAATTCAGTCGGGGTGTCCAGCGTGGTGGTCATGATCTTGTGTCAACAGGGAAAACTTGCGCGACCCGCATTGTAAGGCACGGGCACGACAACGTCCCGCTCGGGCGCGCGCGTCTGCGCACGAACTTAATCCAGATCAATCGGAAAGCACCGGGATAGCCGACGCGTTGGCCGTCGACAGAGGCTGGGCAAGCGATACAGAAGGGACTTGCGCCGGCGGGTGCCGGCGCAGCAGGCGTTACCAGTGAATCTGGTTGAGGAAGATGGGGGCCATCTGCGCCAGCGAGTTCAGCAGCGACATGGCGGTGTCGCGGTGCGACACTTCCTTCCACAGGCGGCTTTCCTTGACCACGCGGTCACGGTCTTCGGATGTTTGGACGTCCGGTTCGCGCAGACGGTTGATCAGATCGATGACGGAGGCCCGGTCGACGGTTTCGGTGACCGAGTGGCGTGCTAGCAGCTCATCCAGATGCACGCGCTCGGCTTCGGTCACGGGGCCCCTGGCGGGTTCGGATTGCCCGGGCTGGCGGGCGTTGGCATCGGCAGACGTAGCGTTCACGGACGGCTTGTCGGATTGGGTCATACGAGACGTTCTCCCCAAAAGTCACTGAAAAGATGCATTGCGACGCGTCGCACGACTCCATCATAGGCCGATTCACCGGGGCTGCGAACCCTCTGTGACCTCTGCGGGCGCTCTCGCTGCTCACTCCGCGACTCGGGGGGGCGACGCCGTCCGATCGCATGTCAAACCCGTGACGTTTCGGCACAGAAGCGGCGCAAAACGTCAAGCGCAATAAATTTATCCAATGCTGACGCCGAAACGGGCAATCCTCTTGACAGCGTGTAACGGCGAGCGTTTCGAGAGGGCGGTGTCAGGTTATCCAGTGGGTTATCCACAGAAGTTGTGGGTAACTTAAGGGGGACGATACGGGTCTCGGCAGGTGTCATTGCCGTGACCCGCACGTGAACTGTCATCGCAGCAGCGGACGAAGCATGAGCAGGGCGAAGAACAGCGCGACGCCGACCGGGAGCAATCCCGTAAAGAACGCGGGCCACGGTGCGCGTCCACGGCGACGAGCGCCGAACGAGGAGATCAGTCCGGCGCAAAGGCACAGCACGCCGACGCCCCAGGTGGGATTCGGGCTCTTGAGCACCCAGGCCGCCGCCGCGAGCAGGCCGACCCAGGCCAGCGGAATGGCGCCCGGCGGGGGCGGCGACACGTCGGCTGCCGGTTTGTTGCGGGCGTTACCCGTGGCGTTGGGGGAGGTCTTCTGGGGCTCGGGAATCTTGGCGGACATTGCGTTCTGGGAGAATCGGGAAGCGCGACGGCGACATGCGTAAACACATGCACAACCGGTGCGCGAAAGTCGCAGCATAACAAACGCGGCGGCCCGTCGCTCAGGACGTCACGCCGTGCAAGGTCAGTGCCCCCGGATGACGCGACGGTGCGTGCACACCGGCGGCGGGTGCGTCGACATACCAGACGGAGGTTGAGTCGACATCGCGCGTCGGTGCGAACGCTGGCGGGGTCGCGCACCGATCATCCAGATCGACGTACTGTTTATGCGGTTTGCGCACACGCGAGATGAAGACGAAGGCCCTCGCCGCGCCCGAAACGTCACGTGCTGCCTCGTCCGGCAACGCGCGGACGGCCACGCAAGGCTGATGAAATGCATCGACGGGTTTCGCCGTGGATGGAGGCATCGATTGCGCATGCACGTGCGGGGCAGCCATCGTGGCCAGCAAGCCGATCGCCAGCAGCGCGAACCATCGGAGGATGTCCGGACGGCGCCGTCTTTCGTGATCCATGGGGCAAACGCACGTGCAGGGTGTGACGTGTCTCGGCGGCATGATGGGCTCCGTCGGGGCAATCGTGAGGGGGCGCTTTGCGAACGGAGGGGACGTCGCGCGGCGTTTCCTCTGCCTTAAGCCAATATCGTGCCGGAGTTGCTAAGTGGATGATTTTGCGTGGATTGTTGGCGTGCGTCGGCGGAGCGGCATCCGATGTCGAGCATCAAGTGTTGCAGTTCCGAAACGTGCGCCTGAGAATTGACGTCAATGGGTCCGGGATGGGGCCATTCTCCGACTCCCCGAATACTGTATATAATTACAGTATTCCACTCCACGGCGAGACACGACATCTCATGAAAGCCAACTATTCCATCGCCGACATCGAGCAAGCGATCAACTACTGGACCAGTCATCAGGCCGCAGACAGCAACCTGTCGTTGTGTCCGGCAGCGCGCGTGTTGGCGAACATCTATGGCGAGATGATCTATCGCCGCGAGACGAGTGTGGCGGCCGATGCCCTCAACGGCGAGCAGAGCCAGGCCATCGAGACGGCCCTGCATCAGATGGAATTGGGGCTGGCGCCCTGATTCAGGATTGAACAGGATCGGGCGAGCGTCGCTGTGCGGACCAGCGTTCGAGCCAGTGTTCCAGATCGTCGGCGCTCAAAGCGGGGGAGAACAGATACCCCTGCGCCACGCGATAGCCTTGTGCGACCAGCAAGTCGCGCTGGGCTTCGTCTTCCACTCCTTCGGCGACCACAGTCAGATGCAGGTTGCGGCCAATGCTGATGATCGCGTTGGTTAGCGCACGCACCGTTTCGTCGCGCGCAATGTCGTGCACGAAGCTGCGGTCGAGTTTCAGTTCCGAAACCGGCAGTCGGCGCAGATAGCCGAGACTCGAATACCCGGTGCCGAAGTCGTCCATCGACAGTCGCACGCCCAGATTGTGGACTTCCTCGATGATGCGCAGCGTGCTGGGGTTGTGATCCATCAGCACGCTTTCCGTGATCTCGATGGCCAGGCACGACGGCGGTAGCGCGTGATCGGCCAGCACTTCGGCAATCGTGTGCGGCAGATCGTGATCGTGGAAATTGGTCGGCGACAGATTGACCGACACGTTGCCGATGCCGACACCGCGCCGACGCCAGTCGGCCAGTTGACGGCACGATTCGCGCAGCGTCCACGTGCCCAGCTCGCCGATCAGGCCGCATTCCTCGGCCAGTGCGATGAAGCGCGATGGCGGCACCTCGCCGTACTGCGGGTGCGTCCAACGCGTGAGCGCTTCTGCACCGTACACCGATTCGTCGAGCAGATTGATCTGCGGCTGATAGAACAACTGCAGCTTGCCCAGACGCAGCGCGTCGCGCATGGCGGTCTCCAGCTCCAGCCGTTCCTGCGCGTGGACATTCATGTCCTCGTGGTAAAAGCGCACGCTCCCCGGGCTCGTCATTTTCGCCTGATACATCGCCATGTCGGCGCGTTGCAGCAGGATGTCGAATTCCCGTCCGTGGTTCGGATACAGGCTGATGCCGAAGCTGCCCGACGGCACGAGCGTCACCCCGTCGACCTGACACGGGGCGGCGAGTGCCGTGCGCATGCGCTCGATCGCGATGTCGAGCCGTTCCGGATCGCATTCGGTGAGCACGGCGACGAACTCGTCGCCTGAGAGTCGCGCCACGATATCCGCGCCGCGCAGCGAACGGCGCAGGCGCTGGGCAATCGTGCGCAGCAGTGCGTCGCCTGCCTGATGGCCGAGCGAATCGTTAACCTGCTTGAAGCGATCCAGATCGATGAAGATGACCGCCATGCGGGTGTTCAGCTCCGCCGCACTCGCAATGGCCTGTGCGGCGAGCACGCCGAGCATGCTGCGATTGGGCAGCCCCGTCAGGCTGTCGGAGAATGCCAGTTGACGGATGCGCGTGCGCGATTCGTCGCGCTCGAAGGCGAGTTTGCAAAGATGCACGCAGACGTCGACCAGCCGCTCGTGCAGGGCATCCGGGCCACGCGCGGTGCGATAGTAAAACGCGAGCACGCCGAGCACCCGGCCGTCGTTTGCGATGATCGGCATCGCCCACGACGCCGCCAGCCCGTACTCGGTCGCCATCTCGCGATAATCGGCCCAGCGCGGATCGTTGGCGATGTCGGTCACGGTCACCGGCCGCGCCAGAAATGCCGCTGTCCCGCACGTGCCCACGTTCGGGCCGATGGCGATGCCATCGATGGTCTGGTGATATTGCGCGGGCAGACTGGGCCCGGCTTGCGGCCGGAGCTTGCCTTCGGCATCCACGCGCACGACGGAGGCCATGACTTCGGGCGCGATCTGCTCCAGTTCGCGGCATACGAGCGTGAGCACTTCCACGAGCGGCGCATCGCGCACCATCGCGGCCAGCGCTTTGTGTTGCAACACTTCCTGAATCTTCGATTGTGTGATGTCCGTGAACAGCACTACCGCGTTCACGAGTTTGCTCTGTGCGTCGAGAATCGGGTTCGTCACGACGGAGACCCACAGCGGTTGACGCTGCGCGGTGCGCACCAGCACTTCGCAATGGCAACTGCGGCCGTCACGGGCGGGGACGAGGCACCCGGAGATGGCTTGCTTGACTTCAACCGCTGCCGCGCCGCTCGCGAATTCGTCCATCGGGCTGTTGTCGCCGGACGAGGCGTGCACCGACTGGCCGACGACCTCGCTCGCCGCGTAACCGAGCATGCGGGTAAAACCGGCGTTCACGTAACAGACGCGGCTCTGGGCGTCGGTGATGAGGACAGCATTGTCCGTCTCGTCGACGCCGAGCGACAGCAGATGTAGACGCGCGTCGTCGGCGGCCTGACGCGCCACGCGGGCCGTCACATCGACGGCCAGCTTGATCACGAAGGCGAGCTTGCCGTCGTCGAAGATAGGGTTGTAGGTGGCCTCGAGCCAGACGGTGCTGCCGTCGTGGCGAAGGCGGCGGACCTGATCGGTATGCGAGCACCGCGTGGTGAGCACTTGCGCGAGGGCGTCGCCGCAGGTCGGGTCGGCCGGGTCGCACAGCATGGCGTGCGGCTTGCCGATCAGTTGATCGCGTGTGTACCCGAAGACGCCGAGGAATTTGTCGTTGACGTCGGCGATGAGGCCGTCCGGCGTGAGCGTAAGCGTGCCCAGCGACCGGTCGAGAGCTTCGAGCAGCGCTTCGCGTCCCGGTGCCGGTGTGGCGCCTGTGGCGGACGGTGAACCGGGCACGACCATCGCAAGGGCCTCCTCGGACGTCCTGCAATCATTGTCGGGGGTGACTGGGGCTGACACGCCAAAATCGCTTTCAAGTATAGCGACCTGCGGAGGCAGGCTCACGTGGGAGAAACCGGGAGGGCGTCACGCGACGGCGCCGTGCCGGGAAGTAGGAGATTCGAGGGTAAAACCGTCGATGTGTCGAGAATGAAGGGGGCGCGGACAACGAAGGGGGACGACCGGCGCGGTCGGACGAATCGGCCAGACCGCCGCCTTCAGTCCGCCTTAAGCGGCCTTCACCCGGATACGCACGCCGTCGACAGCGACCGTCTGGCCTGCACGGATCTTGCAGGTCTTGCGGGTCTCGATCTGGCCGTCGACACTGACCGCGCCGTTGGCCACCATGACTTTGCCCGCGCCGCCGGAATCGACGACGCCGGTGAGTTTGAGCAGGTCGTTCAGGGCGACGAATTCGCCCGTCAGTTCAAAAGTTACGTTTTGCATAGTGGTGCGGATACTACGGAAAAACCCGGTGCGCGTCGACTGCCGCCGCGCACCGTGCCAAAGAGGTCACTTCTCGATTACATGTTCGATGCGGCGGTCCGGGATCAGCCACACGGCGGCCATGAGCGCGTACAGCGCCAGCGAGACCGCCGGCACCACGAACGCCAGCCCGATCGCCAGGGCGTAGACCACCACCGACAACTTGCCCTTGTAGTCGCGCCCGAGGGCGTCGGCCAGCTTCTTGTTGCCGCCGTCGTGTACGGCCAGAAGGGTTCGCGACAGAATGTAGTGGGCAATGGCCGCCATGCACAGGACTACACCGTAGAGCGCCGTCGGCCACGCGGTGAAGTGATTTTCACCGAGCCAGTGCGTGACGAACGGGATCAGAGACAGCCAGAACAGTAGGTGCAGGTTGGCCCACAGAACGCCACCGGACACCTTCTGGACTACCTGGAAAAGATGATGGTGGTTGTTCCAGTACAGGCCGACATAGACGTAACTGAGGATGTAAGTGAGAAACGTCGGCGCGACTGGCAGCAGGTCTGCCAGTTCGCTGCCGTGCGGCGCTTTCATCTCCAGCACCATGATCGTGATAATGATGGCGATCACGCCATCGCTGAATGCTTCTAGTCGGCTCTTACCCATTGCGGTGGTGGTGTATGTCTTCAGTCGGGATCAGTCGAAATCGGTCGAAATCGATCGAGGAGGGATGGAAATCACAGCACGGCCACGCGATTGCGGCCGCCTTGCTTGGCCGCATAAAGCGCGCGGTCGGCACGTTGCAGCAGGGTACTGAAATCGGTGTCGTCCGGGCCGAGGCTGGCGACACCGATGCTGGCGGAAAAGCGCACCGGAGCGTTCCCGTTCGTTCCGTTCGCCGGTACGCTCGCGCCGTTGATTGCGACGAGCATGCGCTCCGCTGCCTGTAAGGCACGTTGCGCATCGGCCTCGGGCAGCAGCACGGCGAACTCTTCGCCGCCCAGACGGCCGATCACAGTACTCTTGCGCAGCGCAGCCCGCAACACCAGCGTCAACTCGACGATTACCCGGTCGCCGATGGCATGCCCCCAGGTGTCGTTGATCCCCTTGAAGTGATCGATGTCGAGCATCAGGACGGCCAGGCGGCGCTGCTGCGCACGCGCGAGCCCGAACAGCCGGTCGGCCTGCATGAGAAAGGCCCGGCGGTTGAGCAGGCCGGTCAGGCCGTCGCGCATCGCCATGTCGCCGAGCACCCGATTCACACGGCGCAGTTCGAGTTCATCCACCACAAGGGAGGAGAGATCCGCCAGCAAGCCGCGTTTCTCGTCGTCAAGATCGCGGGGACGGCGGTCGATCACGCACAGCGTGCCCAGCCGGTGCCCCTCGGGGGTGCGCAGCGGCGCGCCTGCGTAGAAACGGATGTTCGGGTCACCCGTCACGAGCGGATTATCGGCGAAGCGCCGGTCGGCACGCGCGTCGGGCACGACGAGCACGTCATCGCTGAGAATGGCGTGGGCACAGAAAGCCATCGAGCGTGGCGTTTGCGAGGCGTCGATGCCTCGCCGCGCCTTGAACCACTGGCGCGATTCGTCGATCAGGGAGACGAGCGAGATCGGTGCGCCCAACACGTGCGAGGCAAGTCGCACGATACGGTCGAAGGCGGGTTCGGGCGGTGTGTCGAGAATCTCGTAACGACGCAGCGCGGCGAGGCGTTCTGCCTCGTCGAGGCCCACACCGGTGGTGCGTCCAAGTGGCGAGCCCGCAGAGCGCAGGAGACGGGCGCGGGCGTCGTTAAGATCGTTGGCGTCGGAGGAATCGTGGCCGGATGCAGTCATGTCGCGACGGGTGGGCAGGGCCCAGCGGGTGGACGACAGCAGTGCCGTTGACGGAGATGGTTCGGGCCGCGAATTCGGCAACTGCACGAAAGGTTCGAACGACTCGTGATGCTCGAAGCGCACAGCAGATGCGAGCGATGCGCCGGGCGCGGCGGCCATGAAAGGCGATGCGCTCGGCACAGACTTCGCAGACGGTTCAACTGCTACGGTGGAGCGGGCGTGGAGCCACGTGGACTCACGATCGAAGACATCCGTAACGCTGTCAATTCTGCCCCGCCCGGGGCTACTTGGCAAATAGGGTGACGCGATGGTGCCCGCAGCCACGGCGTCGACCCTGTCCGCCCCGAGGCCCACGCCACCCGAGCCACTCGTACGCCACAAGGCGTGCGCGGTCTGTGCGGGACGGTCGCTGCTGTAGAGGCTATCGGTTCTGTCGGTCGCGCGGCGTGGCGGCAAGGTGTGGCTCATGGTGGGTTGTCGCAGAGAAGTATCGTATCGGGCTAGTTGCCGGGTTTGACTTCGAAGGCTTCGCCGGTCTCGAAGAAGTTGCCACCGGCGATGTAATGCAGACTGCGCGATGTGCCGGGTTCGAACTGCCAGTGTCCGTCGCGAAACGCATGCGGATCGGCCCACGCCGCTACGACTTCACCGAGGAACAGGTCGTAACGATCCTGGTTGTGCGGTTCGGGAATCACCCGGCATTCGAGCCATGCGAGGCAGCCGTCGATGAGCGGCGCGGCGATGTGCGAGCCGGTGAAGGCTGTCATGCCGGTGCCTTCGGCGAATTTGTCGGTGTCACGTCCGGACACCGAGCCGACCGCCAGCGTTTCACGCGCGATCAGGCGCGCGGGCACATTCAGCGAGAACTCGCCCGAGGCTTCGACCAGCTCGCGCGTGAGTGTATTGCGGTCGATGACGACGGCGACCTTTGGTGGCGAGAAGTCGAGCGGCATCGACCACGCGGCGGCCATGACGTTGCGACGCCCGTCGTGCGCGCTTCCCACGAGAACGGTCGGGCCGTGGTTGAGCAGACGGTAGGCTTTGGGAAGTTCGACGGGCAGACGTTCGGTCATGGCAAGAGGTCCGTGCAGGCGGCGATCCGTTGTCGGGCCGCATGTTGATGGCGGACCATGATAGCGCGCGGCATGCCATCCGAAAAAGGCGGCCCGCAGGGTCAGCTGCGGGCCGTATAAACGGCACGCCGCGGGGAGCGCGTGCCGGATCAGATGTGCATGCAGTATTTCATGCGTTCGTCCCATTCCAGTCCCCGTCCTCCGGGCGTTGTGTCACCGAGCAATTTACGTCGAACGCAGTGCCGCCGTGAGGCTTTGGCGCGCGCCTATACTTGTGCGAAAGCTGCCGGAATATCGGGATGGCGAACCGGCCGATGTGCGGCCGATGCGCGGCCGACGCGTGGTCGACATCGCGCCAATGGGAGGCTCCGGAATGGGCAAGGTCTATGTCGGTACGGCGTCGTGGACAGACAAATCGCTGATCGCCTGCAAGCGGTTTTATCCACCGGGGCATACGTCTGCCGAAGCGCGTCTGCGCTTCTACGCCAGCCAGTTTCCGATGGTCGAGGTCGACAGCAGTTACTACGCGATGCCCTCGGGATCCAATGCGAGGCTGTGGGTCGAGCGCACCCCGGACGCGTTCGTCTTCAATATCAAGGCCTTCCGTCTGCTCACGGGCCACCAGACCCCGCGCATCGCTTTCCCCAAGGATCTCCAGCCGGCGTTGCCGCCGGGGGCGCGCGCGAACGTCTACTACAAAGACCTGCCGAACGAGCTGATCGACGAGATCTGGCGGCGCTATCTGGAGGCCATCGAGCCGTTACGCGAGGCAGGAAAGCTCGGTCTGGTGCACTTCCAGTTTCCACCGTGGCTGACGGGCGACAAGTCCAGCCGCGAGCACGTCGAAGCCTGCGCGCAGCGCATGACCGGTTACGGCATCGCCGCCGAGTTCCGGCATCGCGGATGGTTCGATGGCGAGCGTTGCGACAAGACACTGGCGTGGTTGCGCGAGATGGGCTGGGTCAACACGACGGTCGACGAGCCGCAGGGTTTCACGAACAGCATCCCGCAAGTCTGGGAGGCGACGTCGCCACTCGCGGCGGTCTTGCGTCTGCACGGACGCAATCAGCAGACGTGGAACGTGCGCGACAGCACGGCGGCGTCCGAGCGTTTCAACTACGACTATCGCGAAGCGGAACTGGCGGCGCTGGTCGATCCGATTCGTGTGATCGCGAAAGTCGTTGCACGCGTGTACGTCGTGTTCAACAACAACTACGAGGATCAGGGCCAACGCAACGCCATGACCCTCATGCAGTTGCTGGGTGACGATGCCTTCGGCATACCACGGTCATCGACCGATCTTCTGACGTCATGACGTCATGACGTCATGAAGGCACCGTACCATCGGGCCAGCGCATATCCATTCCCGGGCCTTACGAGTTGCTCCCTTCGGGATGTTGTCGCATTACCATGCGCCAACATCAGAATGGGAGGCGTTATGCGCCGGCTAATTGTTACTGCCTTGTTGGTTGGAGCAACGGGGTTGCAGGGCTGCGCGAGTTCGGCGCAAACGTTCTTGCTCGGCACCGCCGTGGGTGCCGTTGCCGTGATCGGTGCGGCAGGGTGTTCGCTCGCCTGCCGCTGACTCAACAACGATTACGAGGCGCTATGCGTGAGGAACGCCTCGATCACTGACGCGAAATACGGCGGACATGCCTGCATAGGGTAGTGCCCGCAGTTCGGCATGACTTCCAGCGCCGCGTTGGGATGCCAGGCGAGAAAGGTCCGCTCCATTGCGGCCGCGTCGAGCCCGGGATCCTTGTCGCCGACGATGACCAGAAACGGGGTGTCCCCCCCTTCAGCCCCCTGAACTTCTGCGGCGAAATCCGTTGTCACCAGCATATCGAGGTACCGCGCCCGGCAGGCGGGTGAGACCGTGGTGCGGTTCTGCCTGACCTTGCGATCCACCCAAACGTCGGATAGTCCGCCGCTGACGTACTTGAACAATCGTCGCAGGGCTTCGTCGTCTTTGGTCGTGCTGGAGAAGAAGGCGAGGGCCTCGGGGTTCAACCGGTTTCCGGCCGCCGACACGGGACATACGCCGATGGCGCTTGCAATGCGCGACGGCGCATCGACCGCCAGACGTTGCGTCACCATCCCCGTCATCGAATGACCGATCACGTGAAAGCGCGACCAGCCGAGATGATCGGCGAGCGTGAGGCAATCGGCAGCAATTTCGTCCACCGTGTAATCGCCCGTCAAATCGATGGAAAGTCCGTACCCGCGCAGATCGACGAAGACGTAAGTGAACGCGCGACCGTCGAGCCAGGGCATTGCGTTGTCGAAGCTGGTGTGATCGCCGAGCCAGTCGTGCATGACGAGCACGGGCGTCGGGCCTTCGCCGTATCGTGCATGGCCGAGGAGGTTGCCAGCAGCGGTGAAGCGTTCTGCGGAGATGTTCATGTCCTGATTCCAACGTTGTGAGTGGAACCAAAACGAAACGCCCTCCCGGCGAACCGGGAGGGCGTTTTCAAAGTGAATTGATCATATCAAGCCGTCACGCACCGGTCAATCGCGCGCTGACGACACTGAAGTCAAATCTCGACCGTCTCGATGACCGCTTCGCATTCGATCGGGAAATTGACCGAGTTGGCGATGTAGCACTTCTCGTGTGCGGCGTGATGCAGATGCTCGGCGAGCGCGACATCGCCACCGGCACGAATCGTCACGTGTGGACGCAAGACGATGCGGGTGAAGCGTCCTTCGGAGGGGGTGTCGAGCATCGTGCCGACGGCGTTGTCCTCATACCGTTCGACGACAATCCCGGCCTCGGCGCACAGGTGCAGGTACCAGAGCTTGTGACAGGCGCTTGCCGACGCGACCAGCAAATCTTCCGGATTCCAGCGCGCCGCATCGCCGCGAAAGGCCGGGTCCGCCGAGCCGGGGATCGTGGGTTTGCCGTCAACGCGAATCTCGTGATTGCGTCCGTACGCGCGATAGCCCGATGTGCCGCTGCCCTGATTGCCGATCCATTCCACGTTGACGCGGTACTCGTGTTCGCCTGATGCCATGTCTGCTCTCCACTGAAGGCTTCGGCCTATGAGGATGTGGGAAAGGGAGGGAGGCCGGGCCCGCTCGCGATTTTCGCAGTCCCCCGCATGAAATGCTGGCCATTTTCGGCCATCAAAAGGACGGATTCCGTCGTCGATGCCACCCCGTGTGTCAAACCCGTCAAGCGTTAAGCCAGCGGCTCCGTCGTGAGCGCGCGCGTGAGGCCGTGCATCGGGCGACGCATGGCGACGTCGAACGGATTCGTCTGGGGGCCGATCAGTTCGGCCTGACGCCGCAACAGTTCCACCACCATCGGCAGGCGGTCCTGCGACAGCCGTGCGGCCAGCGTGCCGACGCTCAGCGCAGCCACGGCATGCCCCATGCGGTCGAACACCGGCACGGCGACCCCGGCCATGCCGTCGAGCACACCGCTGTTGCTCCCGGCGTAGCCCAACTGACGCACGCGCTCGATCTCCGTGCGCAGATACACCTCGTCAAGCACACCGTAGCCGCGCAGTCGCGGCACGTTGAAGCGGATGATCTCCTCGCGCTCGGCCTCCGGCAGGAACGCCAGAATCGCCAGACTGCCCTGACCCACGCCCAGCGCCACACGTCCGCCGATGTCGCCGGTGAACGAACGGATCGGGAAGGGGCCTTCGCACATGTCGAGGCACACGGCGTCGAAGCTGCTGCGCACCAGCAGAAAGATGGTGTCGCCGAGACTCGCGCACAGCCGCAGCAGAGACGGACGGCACAACGTGCGCATGCCGCTCGGGTTGCCCGCCTGCGCGGCCATCGCGAAGAAATCGATGCTCAGCCGGTACAGCTTGGACGACTCGTCCTGTTCCACGACCTGCTCGGCGATGAGTGCGTGAAGAATGCGGTGCACCGTCGCCTGGCTCAGACCGACGGCTTTGGCGATGTGGGTGACGCGCTCGCCTTCGGGCTTGGCTTCGCCGAGGGCGCGGATGACGGCAAACGTGCGTTGCAATATGCCCGCGCCGGCGGATTCCGCAGACGAGTTTGCCGTTGCGCGGGGTGAATCGGAGGTGGTCATCAGGGTCTCGAATATTCCGTCAAACGAAATACTAGCGTAAGCCGCTACGACTTGAAAACTGGCGCGATGCGTCGAAACCCGCAAAAACAACCAATATTCAGCATAAGTTAGGGATTATCCCGAGACGGTGACGCGAAACGAAAAGCTTTGTCCATCCGTGAAACATTCCGTCAAACGAAATAATCTGAAAATTTATCTCATTTCATGGAATCGTTATCTTGCGACATGCAATTTGGCTCGCTACTGTTCGATGCAATTGCATTTCATGCGACGCGCGAGCGTCCGAAGGTAGTGACCATGTCTTTTCTGACTTTGACGGATGTTTCCAAGACGTTTGGCGAGCTGAATGCCGTCTCGAACGTCAATCTCTCGGTGGAGAAGGGCGAGTTCGTCTCGCTGCTCGGCCCCTCGGGCTGCGGCAAGACCACCACGTTGCAGATGATCGCGGGCTTCGTCGAAGCCACGACCGGGCGCATTACGCTCGACGGGCGCGACATCACGAACATGCGGCCGAACAAGCGCGGTCTGGGCATCGTGTTCCAGAGCTACGCGCTGTTCCCGCACATGACCGTGGCGGATAACGTCGGATTCGGTCTGGAGATGCGAGGCGTCGACAAGTCGGAACGTAAGGACCGCATTCGCGAAGCGCTCGCGCTCGTGCGGCTCGAAGCGCTCGGTCATCGCTTCCCGCGTGAGCTCTCGGGCGGCCAGCGTCAGCGCGTGGCCATCGCGCGCGCCGTGGTGATCGCGCCGCCGGTGCTGCTGCTCGACGAGCCGATGTCCAACCTCGACGCCAAGCTGCGCGAAGACATGCAGTTCGAACTGCGTTCGATCCAGCGTAAGATCGGCACGACCACCATCATGGTGACGCACGACCAATCCGAAGCGCTGTCGATCAGCGATCGCGTTGTGGTCATGGAAGCCGGACGCATCACGCAGGTCGACACGCCGTACCGTGCTTACGAGCGTCCGGAAACGCCGTTCGTCTCGCAGTTCATCGGCAAGGCGAACATGCTCGACGGGCGTGTGGCCGCGCGCGACGGCGAGCATCTGCATATTGAACTGGGCGCGCAACTCACGCAGCGTGCTGCGCTCGCCGACCTCGCACCGCGCGACCGTGGCATGGCGGTGGGCGACGCCATCACCATGT
Organism: Pandoraea commovens; assembly: GCF_024704525.1. Classification (NCBI taxonomy): domain Bacteria; kingdom Pseudomonadati; phylum Pseudomonadota; class Betaproteobacteria; order Burkholderiales; family Burkholderiaceae; genus Pandoraea; species Pandoraea commovens. The sequence continues at coordinate 3,561,314 of NZ_CP102780.1, read as the reverse complement.
GCCTGCGTCCGGAAAAGGTGCGTTTGTGCGCCCCGTCGACCGGCCGTCTGTCGGCGACGGTCACAAGCCGCTTCTTCCTCGGTAGCCAGTGGCTGTACCGCGTCGACAGCGCGCTGGGCGAGGTGCTCGTGTGCTGCCAGAACGAAGGCGGTGAGCCGTTGAGCGAAGGGGCGCCGGTCGGTCTGGACTGGCAGCCGGAGGCGGTGCGTTTCGTTTCCGCAGGAGCGTGCTCGAATGGCTGAGACGCTGCAAGTCCCGCGTACGGACGCCGCGCCGGTCGCGCGCGCACCGTGGAGCGCCTATCTGCCGATGTGGGTGATGAGTGCGCCCGCCATGCTGTTGTTCGTGGCGCTGGTGCTGATCCCGTTGCTCATGACGCTCGCGCTCACGTTCTATCAGTTCGATCCGGCAAGTGGCCCGATTGCCGCGTTCCAGTTCGAGAACTACAAGGAAGTGCTGTTCGACTCGTACTTCCACACGATCTTTCTGCGCACGTTCGGCATCTCGCTCACGGTCACTGCGATCTGCGCCGTGGTGGGGACGTTCGAAGCCTACGTGCTCTCGCGCATGGGCGATCCGTGGCGCTCGCTGTTCCTGCTGATCATTCTCTCGCCGTTGCTCGTGTCCATCGTGGTGCGTGCGTTCGGCTGGAGCATGTTGCTCAGTTCGGGCGGCCTGATCAATCAGGCGTTCGGGCTGGTCGGCATGGGGCCGTTCAAGATGGAATACACCAACTTCGCCATCGTGGTGGCGCTGGCGCACGTGATGCTGCCGTTCATGGTGATTCCGGTGTGGACATCGCTGCAACGCCTCGATCCGCAGACGGAAAACGCAGCGCTCTCGCTCATGGCGTCGCAAGCGACGACGCTGCGCCGCATCGTGCTGCCGCAACTGGTGCCGGGCATTCTGTCGGGCAGCCTGATGGTGTTCGGCCTGTCGGCGAGCGCTTTCGCAATCCCGAGTCTGCTGGGCGGACGCCGCCTCAAAGTGGCCGCCACCGCGGTCTACGACCAGTTCCTCAGCTCGCTGAACTGGCCGCTGGGCGCAACCATCGCCGTGTTGCTGCTGGTGGCGAACCTGATCGTGATGCTGACGTACTACCGTCTGCTCGACCGCCGTTACTCGCGCAGCATGGGCTAAGGCCAACGCTATTGCCGAACTGAAGCAGAACAGAACTCACTCGCCATCATGCGTAAAAACAGTCCCCTGGCGCTCGCGTTCCACACGCTCGTCATCCTCTTCGTTCTCGCCCCGATGATCATCGTGGTGCTGGTCGCGTTCACGCCGGAGCAGACGCTCTCGCTGCCCACGCGCGGCATCTCGCTGCGTTGGTTCCGGGCGATTCTCGACTATCCCGACTTCATCGCGTCGTTCTTCACCAGTCTGAAGCTGGCGTTCATCTCGGCCACGCTCTCGCTCGCGATTGCGTTGCCTGCGGCGCTCGCCATCGGTCGTTCGCGCTTCCCGGGCCGCAACTTCCTCAACGGTCTGCTGCTCTCGCCACTGGTGATTCCGGGCCTCGTGCTCGGCATCGCGCTGCTGCGCTTTTTCGCCATGCTCGGTGTGACGGGCTCGTTTGGCGCGCTCATCTTCGCGCACATGATCGTCGTGACGCCGTTCATCATGCGTCTCGTGCTCGCCTCGATCAGCGGCCTGGACCGTAGCGTCGAGAACGCGGCGGCCTCGCTCGGGGCGGGATCGTGGACGACGTTCCGCCGCGTGACGATGCCGATGATTCTGCCGGGCATTACCGGTGGCTGGCTGCTCGCGTTCATCAACAGCTTCGACGAACTGACGATGTCGGTCTTCCTCACCGCGCCGCAAACCGTCACGCTGCCGGTCCGTATGTATATGTACGCCACCGAGTCGATCGATCCGATGATGGCGTCCGTCTCGGCGCTCGTCATTGCCGTCACGCTCGGCGCGATGCTGTTGCTCGACCGCATCTACGGTCTGAATCGCATTCTCATCGGCCAGCACTGAACGCGCGCTCCACGACGACTCTTATGTCCAGCTCTTCCCAATTTCCTCAAGACGTGCGCGCGTCCGGCTCGTCCGTTTGCCATCCGCAACTGACGCGTCTGGCCGAGACTGCGCGTGCGCCCATAACGTTCTATATCGACGGAGAACCGGTGCAGGCGCTCGCTGGTGATACGTTGCTCACTGCCATCCTCACGCATCAACGGCACGTGCGCATCAGTGAGTTCAGCGGCACGCCGCGCGCCGGCTTCTGCATGATCGGTGCGTGTCAGGACTGCTGGGTGCGTTGTGAGACGGTGAGCGCCGACGGCGGCGACGCCCAACTCACGCGTCTGCGTGCCTGCTCGACCACGATACAGGCGGGCATGCGCATCGTCACGCGTGCGCCTGATGCGAGCGAAGTCCACGGAGGCTCGCATGGCTGAGCGCATCGTGACTTCCGGCGACACCAACGTCGCCAACGTTGCGAACATCGTGATTGTCGGCGCAGGCCCGGCGGGCATTCGTGCCGCGCAAACGCTGGTCGCTGCGGGCATGCGTCCGATCGTGCTCGACGAGAACATTCGCTGGGGCGGTCAGATCTATCGTCAGCCGCCACAAGGGGCAGGTTTTGCACGCAGCAAGCAGGCGCTGTACGGCTTCGAAGCAGCGAAGGCCGATGCCGTGCACAACGCGATGGCGGCGCTTCTGCCGCAGGTCGATTACCGGCCTGAGACGCTCGTGTGGGCGTGCGATCCGCAGCGTTTGCACACTATGCACGGCGGACGTGAAGCGCCGGTCCCGTTCACGCATCTGATCATTGCCAGCGGTGCGACCGACCGCGTGCTGCCCACACCGGGCTGGACGCTGCCGGGCGTGTACACACTGGGCGGCGCACAGGTCGCGCTCAAGGCACAGGGCTGCGCGATTGGCGAGCGCGTCGTGTTCGCTGGCACCGGGCCGCTGCTGTATCTCGTGGCGTACCAATATGCGAAGGCTGGCGCGAATGTCGTTGCCGTGCTCGATACCAGCCCGTTCGTGGAACAGGCGAAGGCCGCGCCGCGTCTGCTGAGTCAGCCGTCGACGTTTGCCAAGGGTGTCTATTACCTCGGGTGGTTGCGTGCGCGCGGCGTGCGCGTCGAATACGGCGTGACGCTCGAAGGCATCGACGGCACGGCAGGCGTGCGCGCGATTCGCTGGCAGCACAACGGTCGCGAGTCGAGCGTCGAATGCAATGCCGTCGGTCTCGGTTTCGGCCTGCGACCGGAGACGCAACTGGCCGATCTCGCGGGTTGTCGCTTCGTGTTCGACGATCTGAACCGATGCTGGCTGCCCGAGCGCGACGCCGCCGGACGCAGCTCGCAACCCGGCATCTATCTCGCAGGCGACGGTGCGGGCATTGCAGGGGCAGACGCCGCCGAACTCGCAGGCCGTCGCGCGGCGCTGGCGTTGCTCGAAGACCTTGGCGTCGCGGCCCCGTCCATGCCGGATGCACCGGACGCGAAGACCATCGAACACAAGCTCGCGAGCATCCGTCGTTTTCGCGAAGGCATCGAGCAAGCGTTTGCGCTGCCGAAAGACCCTGCCGCGCAATGGCCCGACGACATGCTCGTCTGCCGCTGCGAGGAGGTCAGTGCGGGCACGTTGCGCGAGTGCGTTCGTCAGGACGGTGTCACCGAAATCAACCGCCTGAAAGCGCTCACCCGTGTGGGTATGGGCCGCTGTCAGGGCCGTATGTGCGGCGAAGCGGCCTGTCATGTGCTGGCCGACGCCAGCGGACAGACATATGCGCAAGTGGGGCGGCTGCGTGCGCAGGCGCCGATCAAACCGATTCCGATTGCCCCGATGTTATTCGACGAAAACGTCGCCGCCATTCCCGAGGAGGCGCGCGATGAGTGAGACCTTGCATTACGACGTGGTCGTCGCCGGTGGCGGGCTGGTCGGTGCCTCGGCCGCGCGGGCGCTGGCCGAGCGTGGCCTGAAAGTCGCGCTGTTCGAGCGGCGCTATTGCGGCGCGCAGGCCAGCGGCGTGAACTACGGCGGTGTGCGCTGTCAGGGCCGTCCTGAAGTGCAGTTGCCGCTCGCCATGCGGGCGCGTCGGATCTGGGATCGTCTGCCTGAGCTGATCGGCATCGACGGTGAATTCGTCCGCTCGGGCCACTTGCGGCTTGCGCGTCGCGAGAGCGATCTCGAACCCCTCGACGCGTGGTCGGCAATGGCACAGAACTACGGCTTGTCCACGACGGTGTTTCGCGGCGCGGAGTTTCGCGAGCGCTTCCCGTGGCTGGGGGAGGGGGCTGTCGGCGGTTCGCTGTGCATGAGCGACGGTCACGCGAATCCGCGTCTGGTCTCGCCCGCATTCGCGCGTGCCGCTCGCGCCCTCGGTGCCGACGTTCGCGAGCGCATGCCGATTACGTCGGTGACGCACGACGGTGTGCGCTTCCAACTGACGGCGAAACCGGAAACCGGCGACGAACTGCACGTGAGTTGCGACTGGTTGCTCAATACCTCCGGCGCGTGGGCGAATCACATTGCGGGCACGTTCGGCGAGCGTGTGCCGATGCATGCCATCTACCCGAACATGTGGGTGACGGAGCCGTTGCCCAAGTTTGTCGGACACAACCTCGGCGTGTATGGCGGCGGCGTGTATGCGCGGCAGGTCGAGCGCGGCAACTGCGTGATCGGCGGCGGACGCGGCACAGGCGACGGCGAATACGCTCAGCCATCGGCCGACACCACGCGCGCTGTCATGCGAGAAGCGTGCGCGTTGCTGCCTGCGCTGCGTAATGCGCTGCTGATTCGCACGTGGAGCGGGGTGGAGGGCGAGACGCCCGACGACAACCCGATCATCGGCATGAGCCGCACGACACCGCGTCTGGTGCATGCGTTCGGCTTCTCGGGGGGGGGCTTCCTGCTTGCGCCGGGCGTGGGCGAAGTGCTGGCCGATATGGTGACGCAAGGCGAGACGGCCACGCCGATCGATGCCTTCGCCGTCGACCGCTTTGCCGCAGTCACTGCCACGCACGCCGAAGTCTGAGGAACCCAACGCATCCCACACGTTCAGAGTCCGTCCCAAACAACATTCCTAACACCCTGGAAACGCAAGGAGAACCACGATGAAGCTGTCTAAGAAGGTCGTCATGTGCGCTGCGGCGCTGGCATTGGGCGCTAGCAGCGCAGCCTGGTCGCAGTCCAAAACGCTTTACATCGGCATGAATGGCGGCCCGATGGAAAAGGCTTACACGAGCCAGGTCTTCCCGGAGTTCGAGAAGGCCAACAACGTGAAGGTCGTGGTGGTGCCGGGCACGTCGTCGGACGTGCTGGCCAAGCTGCTTGCCAACCGTAACAGCCCGCAAATGCACGTCGTGTTCCTGGACGACGGCGTGATGGCGCGCGCCATCAGCATGGGCGTGTGCCAGAAGCTGGACGATTCGCCCGTGCTCAAGGAGCTGATGCCGTCCGCACGCGTGAAGGACGATATGGGCGCCGGCGTGCAACTGGGCATGACCGGTATCGGCTACAACACCAAACTGTTCAAGGAGAAGGGCTGGGCCGCACCGACCTCGTGGACCGACTTCGCCGATCCGAAGTTCAAGGGTAAGGTGGTGTTCCAGTCGGCGTCGAGCAGCACGTTCGGCCTTCACGGCTTCCTCGCACTGAACCGCATCTGGGGTGGCAGCGAGACGAACGTCGAGCCGGGCTTCACGAAGTGGGCGTCGACAGTCGGCCCGAACGTGGTCGAGTACATCCCGAACTCGGCCAAGCTCTCCGAGATGATCCAGACGGGCGAAGCCGCGATCTTCCCGCTGACGCCGACGGCCGTGAGCGATCTTCAGGACAAGGGTATTCAGGTCGGCTATGTCGCGCCGAAGGAAGGTGCGGTGCAGTTGCTCGTCGACCTGTGTGTGGTGAAGAACAGCCCGGACAACGCGATGGCGCAGAAGCTCGCGCAGTATCTGCTGTCGGCCAAGGGTCAGTCGCTGGCCGCTGCCGCCGGTGCGTACATCCCGACGAACCCGAAGGCTACCGTCCCGGCCACGATGCAGACGCGTCTGGGCAAGCTCGACGACCTGACCAAGAACATCAAGACGGTCGATTGGGACGCCATCAACCAGCGTCGCGCGCAGTGGGATCAGCGCTGGAACCGTCAGATCGAGCAGTAATGATGCTGTCGTGGGCGTGATATGCGTCACGCCTGCGGCACGAAAACGCCGGGTCCCTCAGGGTGGCCCGGCGTTGTTGTTTTCAAGGTCAGGTACTGTGCATATGAACGTACCCGCAAGCCGAGGTCACATCACGTCGGCCTTTTCCGCAAGCACGTTGAAGGCCCCCACGAGTTGCGCGTGGTCGGCGGGCATCACGAAGGCATGCAGCGCGTGCGCTGGCTCGTCGAGCATCAGATAGCCGAGACTCCACGTCGAGAACGCGCCGGGCTGGCGGGGCGTGCCGTCGAGCAGCACCTGGATGGACGAGTGGTGACGCGACGCTTCGATGCGCTGGCGGGCATCCGCCAGCGGCTCGGCAGGCCCTTCGATGTATTGATAGAAAGTCGTGCCGTCGTAAAGCAGCAGGCCGGTGATGCCATAGCTCTCGTTGAATCCGCGGGAATGCACGATGATTTTCGAGAGCGCCACCGGATCAAGATCGGGTAGGGCTCGGCTGGTGTATGCGTAGCACTCGATCATTATTGTTGATCTCCCCCAAGTCACTCGTCGACTTTGCGTCAACGCACATTAGAATACTCCAAGTGCGAAGCCGGGGACTCCAGCGTCATGCCGATCAACTACCTTCGTGGCTTTACCCAACCGGTGCGCACGGATGCGGCGAACCGGCGTTTGGGCTGCTCGCTCGCTTTCGTCGCCGGGGCTGCCAATGCAGGCGGTTTTCTCGCCGTCGGGCAATATACGTCGCATATGTCGGGGATCGTGGCGTCGCTCTCCGATAATCTCGCGCTCGGTCAACTGGTGCTGGTGCTCGCGGGGCTAAGCGCTTTGCTGTCGTTCCTGCTCGGGGCGGCCACATCGAGCGTGCTGATCCATTGGGGACGTCGCCACCATACCCACAGCGAGTACGCGGCACCGCTCATGTTCGAAGCGCTGCTCCTGCTGACGTTCGGCGTAATGGGCGCGAATCTGGAAAGTCACCGGGTCTTGTACGTGCCCGCCACGGTGGGACTGCTGTGCTATGTGATGGGCTTGCAGAACGCCATCATCACCAAGATATCCCGGGCCGAAATTCGGACGACGCACGTAACCGGTCTCGTAACGGATATCGGTATCGAACTCGGCAAGATGGGTTACTGGAACCGGCCGGGTGTGGCGCAGGAGTTGCCGCGCGTGACCGGTGACCGGCAGAAGCTGCGACTGCTCTGCGCGCTGCTGGGTATGTTCTTTCTGGGCGGCATGACGGGGGCGCTGGGCTTCAAGCATCTGGGTTTCGTCTCCACGATTCCGCTCGCCGTGGTGCTCATCATGCTGGCTATCGTGCCGCTGCTCGATGACATCTCTCGGAATGTGCGTTAGAGGACTTTGGCGCACATTGATGTATGTTGATGCACGTTAGCGCGCGGCATCCTCGCCGATCTTCACACCGGTATCGCTGTCAGGCCATTCGCTATGACTACAAGCTCAGGTGTACCAAGTTCGCGCAGTCCGGCCGGAAACTGGATCCGTAAGCGGCTGCAAGCGGTGTCCCGCAAGTTCGACGACTACCCGTGGATGATCGGTGTGATCGGCACGATCATCGCGCTGGCGATCCTCGCTGGCGTAGCGCTGCTGCTGCGCGCCGACCGGCAGGCGCGCCACGAACATGCGCTGGAGCGGGCGCAAAGTGTGGCGTCGGTGGTCGCGGCGAGCCTGGGCGGCAACATCGCGGTCTACGATGCACTGCTCATGGAGATGGTGCGTGAGGCGGAAGATCCGGCCACGCCGCTGTTTCCGGACCGGGTGCGCGACCGTGTACGCTTCGGACAGGCGCTGAGCCGGGACTTTCTGGACGATGCTTACGTCGTCGACAAGAACGGGCGCATTGCCGCGCCGCTCGACCGGACGCAGGGCGCCCCCGTTAGCGTGGCCGATCGCGATTACTTCCGCTCGCATGAGAGCAGCCCGTCGCTCGGCCTGTATATCTCCCAGCCCTACGCGTCACGTACTCATGGCGGCCGGTTGTCGGTCGCGCTTACGCGCCGCATCGCGGCCCCCGATCATTCGTTTGCTGGGGTCGCAGTGCTTGCGCTGCGGCTGGATCGTCTCAGCACGCTGGTGAGCGACGTGGATTCGGCCGATCTGAAATCCATCGACATCGTGGAAGAGAAGGGCACGGTGCTGGCCTGCGATCCTTGCGCGGGTGCGAGACCGGGCCAACTTGTCGTTTTGCCGGGCAACGCGGCGCGTAACGGCGATCTCGCGGCAGCGCTGGCATTTCCGCGTGGGACGCAGGCGAGCGAGTACCGGTCAGTGCGGGTGCCGGGGGCATCGATGTTCGTCGTAGTCACGCCGTCGACGGATGACCTTCTGCACGAATGGCAGCGCCACGCCCTATTGTTCGGTGCGATTGCCCTCGCGTGTGCTGCCACGCTGATGGCGGGCTCCTGGTTGCTGGTGGCCGCGATGCGCACAAGGACCGCGGCCGCTGCACGGCTCATGAGCCTGTCGATGACCGATGGACTCACAGGACTCGCCAATCGGCGGGCGCTGGACGCCAAACTCGGCAGCGAATGGCGGCGTGCGAAACGCTCGGGCAGCCCGTTATCGATCCTGTTCGCGGATATCGACGACTTTAAGCATTTCAACGACGCCTATGGCCACTCGATTGGCGACGACGTCCTGCGTGCCGTCGCGAAAAATATCGGCGGGCATGTGCGACGCGACAGCGATATGGCTGCGCGCTACGGCGGAGAAGAGTTTGCCGTGGTGCTGCCCGACACCGACGCGCATGGGGCCGAAGTCATGGCCGAGCAACTGCGTCGTGATATCGAGCGTCTGCATATCGGTCACGAGGGGAGTACGGCAGGTACGGTGACGGTGAGCGTGGGGGCCGCCACCGGGCGGGCGGCGGAGTGCGATAGCGCCGAGGCGATTTTGAAGGCGGCGGGCGAGCAACTGCGTCTGGCCAAGCAAAATGGACGCAATCGCGTCAGTGCAGTGGTACTTAGGACGAAGTCGAGAGGTGGCGGCGGGCGTCAACTGTGATTTATGTCGGCGACAACGCGAAAAGACGCTGAGACAATGGCTCCATGTCGAAAGCTAACGAATCACCTAACGGGGGCCATATGAACCACACCAAATTCTTCGCAGCCATTGTATGTCTGACAGGCCTTCTGACGTTCGGTCATGCCAGTGCACAGTCGTACCTCGGTTCGAGCGATCTTGGCAGCATCCGTCAGTCGAATCAGACACCGGCGGTGAGCACCGCCGTGGCCGCTGTGGGCAAGCCGACCGCAACGGTCACCGACGCTCATGCCGCCAGCGCGAGCATCAATCGGACGGTGAGCGAGCGCAACGGGCCGTCCACGGGGCCGAGCGATCAGGAAGTGGCGGCAACGAATAACGCGCTCGATACGCGCAATTTGCAACATCCGCGTCAGACCAAGCGGTTCGACAGCATTGCCCGCCCGTCGCGGCCGGATTGATCGGCCCATTCAATCCGTTCAATCGGCCATCGCCGGAATGGCACCTTCCTGGAACAACACGCGCGGGGCGTCCATCGTGCCGTCCTCTTCGTCGACCAGCACTTCGTAGGCGGCGATCCCCGCAAAGCCGGAGGCCATCGACTGCGCAATGCGCACCGCACCGAACTCCGTGCTCGCCTGACGCAACTCACCTGGCTGTAATACGCCGTCCTTGTTCTTGCGATACGGCACGACGATGAACTTGATGGATTTGGCGTCGCTCATGGTGTCACTCACGATGAAATGGAATGATGGGAAATGTAGCACGACTACTGTATAAAAATACAGGTATCTACATCAATTTTTCGCCAAACAACATCTCGTAATGCCTACATAACTAGTCAATATTCGTATATTCCCGCGCCTCTTGATAGCCTGCGGTTCTAATCGCGAATTGTTTTCCCCCAACTCGCGGCCAAAACTACAAGTATCGAGAGCATCGAATGAACGCAGGCAATCTGATTTCGGCGAACCGGCTCAAAGACGGTCTGGTCGTCTGGCTGGATGAACAACACAACTGGGTAGACGATCTGACGCAGGCGCATGTGTTCGATGCCGACGGTCTCGATCAGGCGCAAGCCGCCGCCAAGGCGTCCGCTGCTGCCAATCTGATCGTCGATCCCGTGCCACGTCCGGCAGAACTGAGCGAAGCTGGCCCGGTGCCGGTGGACTTTCGCGAGCAACTGCGCGCGCGCGGCCCTTCGGTGCGCGAAGACCTCGGTAAGCAGGCAGCCGACGCGGGTACGCAAGCCGCACTGGCGCATGCCCCGGCCCTGACCGTCGCCCCGGAACATGCGGGCATCTATCGGTATGACCCGTCGGAGCGTGAGTACCTCAAGGATCGCGCGAACGAATTCGGTCAGCAGGTGGCGCGCCGTCTGAGCGGCGAACTCAGCGAGGACGACTTCAAGGTCTACCGTCTGATGAACGGCCTGTACCTGCAACTGCACGGCTACATGCTGCGCGTTGCGATTCCGTACGGCACGCTGAGCGCGGTTCAGCTGCGTCAGTTGGCCTACGTGGCGAATCGCTACGACAAGGGTTACGGTCACTTCACCACGCGTCAGAACCTGCAATTCAACTGGCCGACGCTCACCGATTCGCCGGACATTCTGTCGGCACTGGCGGACGTCGATCTGCACGCCATTCAGACGAGCGGTAACTGCATCCGCAACGTAACGACCGATCAGTTCGCCGGTGCGGCCAAGGACGAAGTCGTCGACCCGCGCGTGTACGCCGAGATTCTGCGTCAATGGTCGACCGATCACCCCGAATTCACGTACCTGCCGCGCAAGTTCAAGATCGCCATTACCGGCGGTCAGACGGACCGCGCCGCCGTGCGTTTCCATGACATCGGCATTCTGGCGCGCACGAACGAGCGGGGCGAAGTCGGCTTCCAGATCTATGCGGGCGGCGGGCTGGGCCGCACCCCGATCGTGGGCACGCTCGTGCGCGAGTGGCTGCCCGAGGCCGATCTGCTGCGCTTCGTCGAGGCGATTCTGCGTGTGTACAACGCGCTGGGCCGTCGCGACAACATCTACAAGGCGCGCATCAAGATCCTCATCAAGGAAATGCAGCCCGCGAAGTTCATCGAGATGATCGAGGAAGAGTTCGCACGCATTGCACAGACGCATCGTCCGCTTGCGGAGAACGTCATCGCGGCGATTGGCGAGCGTTTCATCCTCCCCGAATTCGAAACGCTGCCCGCCGAGTCGAGCGTCTTCGCACAAGCCTACGCGAACGACATCGACTTCAAGCACTGGGTCGACACCTGCACGCACGAACACAAAGCGCCGGGCTATATCAGCGCGGTCGTCTCGCTCAAGCCTGCCAGCGGTATTCCGGGGGACGCGAGTGCGCAGGAAATGCTGGTGCTGGCCGATCTGGCCGATCAGTACTCGTTCAGCGAACTGCGCGTGACGCACGAGCAGAACCTCGTGCTGCCGCACGTGAAGCGCGACGAATTGCATGCACTGTGGAAGCAGTTGAAGGCCAACGGTCTGGCGACGCCGAACATCGGTCTGATTTCAGACGCGATTGCGTGCCCGGGGCTGGACTATTGCGCGCTGGCTAACGCCCGTTCGGTGCCGGTGGCGCAGCGTATCGCGCTGCGCTTCACGGAGGAGCAACAGCGCGATATCGGCCCGGTGACGCTCAACGTGTCGGGCTGCATCAACGCTTGCGCGCATCACCACGTGGCGCACATCGGCATTCTCGGTGTGGACAAGGCGGGCAAGGAAAACTATCAGATCACGCTGGGCGGTTCGGCGGACGATAACGCGGCCGTCGGCAAGATTCTCGGCCCGGGGGTCTCATACGAAGCGGTGCCGCAAGTGATCGAAAACATCCTCGGACGCTACCTGAAGCTGCGTAACGAGGGCGAGCGCTTCATCGATACGCTCGGACGCGTGGGTGCAGAAGAATTCAAGGGAGCTTTGCATGTTGATTGATCGTAACGGACTGCCCGTCGAGGACGTCTGGACTTATGTCGCGGCCGACGTCGCCAATGCCGCCAACGATGCCAGCGCGGCGGATCAGGTGAGCAATGACACCGTGCTGCCGCTCGACGCATGGCTCGCGGCGGACGCACAGGGCGTAGCTCCTGCCGGTATTCGCGTGCAGGGTCACGACGACCCCGAACGCATCGCGGCGCTGTTGCCGAAGCTGGAACTCGTGGTGATCGAATTCCCGAAGACGCGCGACGGCCGTGGCTTCACGCTGGCGAAGTTCCTTCGCGACAAGTGGCAGTTCAAGGGGGCCATCCGTGCGGCGGGCCCGCTGTTGCCCGACCAGTTGGCGATGTTGTGGGCGTGCGGCTTCGACAGCCTGCTCTCGCCGTCGGAAGTGCCCACGGCACGCTGGCGCGAAGCGGCACTGGCCGCGCAAGTGCGTGCCGGACGTCCGCGCACGCTGCTTGCTCGTTTGACGGCCTGACGACCCAAACGACGTGACACGGCCCGGCGCATTCCCGTGCGCCGCCGTGCACGTACCCTTCAAAACGGAAATTCCAAAAAGTAAAACGAAAGTAGAAAGTAAAGCGAATTTCCCAGCTTTTGCGGACGCGTTCGGCTTGATGGCGCGTTGAAAGGCAACGCAAGGTCGCCTGACGCATACTGCGACGACGGCAAATTTCCTATCGGTGCGTAGGAATAGTTCAGGGGTTTGTAGCGTTATCTCCCCATCACTGCCCGTTTCTCTGTTTCCCCCGTTTCCGTTTGCACTGCGCGACATCGCAATTCCATCATGAAGACAACAGGACGTCTGCCGCTGCGTGCGGCCCTCAAGGGGGCGCGTCTGGCGGTATTGGCGCTGGCCTTGCGCGGCGCGGCCGCCGTGGCGCAGGATTTCCAGGTGCGCGACAGCACCGGAGCCGCACTGGATGGCGCTGTCGTCTATCTCACCCCGGAAGACGGCAAGGTGCCAGTGGCGCGTCCGGCAGCGGCGTCCATCGTCCAGCAACACAAGATGTTCATGCCGCTGGTCACCGTCGTGCAGAGGGGGGCGGCCATCGATTTCCCGAATCGGGACGACATCGCGCACGACGTCTATTCGCTTTCCGACGCGAAACGCTTCGAGCTGAAGCTGTATCGCGGCGGGTCGAAGCGCGTGGTGTTCGACAAGCCCGGCGTGGTCACCATCGGCTGCAACATTCACGACATGATGATTGCGTACGTCGTGGTCGTGGACACGCCGTACTTCGCGAAGACCGGGGCAACCGGCCGGGGCGAGCTACCGCAAGTGTCGCAGGGGCGGTACCGCGTGTCGGTCTGGCACCCGCGTCTGGGCAACGTACCGGCTGCCGTCGTGGGCACATTCAGGCTACCGGCGGACGCTTCGGCAGGAGCCAAACCGCTTTCGCTGACGTTGCCGCTGCATGGGGACTGACGCGTGTCGTTCTTTCCTGCATTCCTGAGATTGCCTGGCAACCTTCGTGGCCGATTTCTTGGCATTACGCGTGGCAAATTGGCCAGTCTTGGCTGGCATCGTCTGCGCACGAAGATCACGCTGGTGTTCGTCGCCCTGATTCTGGTGGTGCTCGCCGTCATGCAGATGACGGCCAGCCGGGCGCTCAACGACGCGTCCTCCGCGCAGGTCGCGGAGCAGCTTTCGGTCGGCCAGCGCGTGTTCTGCCGGGCGCTGCAAACCAAGGCGGACGAACTGACGCAGGTGGCTCAGGTCGTCACGGCCGACTTCGGATTTCGTGAGGCAGTGGCACTGCATGACCCGGTGACGATGCACTCGGCACTTGAGAACGTGCGCGAGCGTGTGCATGCAGACGTGGCGCTACTCGTCGATCTGAACGGCGCGGTGATCGCCGATTCGCGGGTGTCGGGCGCGGTGAGCGGCGGTGACGATACCGATGCGACCGACCCCGCGCTACCCGGCACACCGCGCGGCAACCTGAGAGGCAAGGCGGGCATCTCCGTCTCCGTGATTGGCATGCTCGGCGGCCGCGCGTATGAACTGGTGAGTGTGCCGGTCAAAGCGCCGCTGATCATCGGCTGGGTGACGATGGGCTTCGCACTCGACGACGCGTTCGCGCGCGACATGCACGAGCTGTCGGGGCTGGAGGTGTCACTGGTGCATCGCGTCGCCTCCGGACAGTGGGAGGTGGTGGCGAGTTCGCTGCCGTCGGCCGATCGTGCGGACTTGCAAACGGCGCTGACCCGGAACGTCATTCGCGTGACGGGGAAGGAGACGACGTCGCGCGTGAGCGGATATGCCGCACGCGTTGTCAATCTGTCCGGGACGGGCGCCGCCGCTCCCGCTCCCGCTCCCGTTATCGCCGTGCTGCAACGCTCGTTGACCGAGGCGGCGGGTCCGTTCCGTCAACTTCGCTCGACGCTACTCTGGCTGACGCTCGGCGGCATTGTGATTTCGGTGCTCGGGGCGGCGCTGATCGCGCGTAGCGTGACACGTCCGCTGGCCGCGTTCGTGGATCTGGCACGACGCATCGGCAAGGGCGATTACGCGGCGGCCATCGACGTGCGACGCCGCGACGAAACCGGCGATCTGGCGCGCGCGTTCGACCTGATGCGCAACGCGATTGCCGAGCGCGAGGAGCGGATTACCGAACTGGCTTACGTCGATACGCTGACCAGGCTGCCGAATCGCGCGGCGTTCAGCGAGCAGATGCAGGCCGACATCACGCAAGCGTATCGTGGCGGCGCCCCGTTCGCCGTCATCCTCATGGATATGGACCGCTTCAAGGACGTGAACGACACGCTGGGGCATCACGTCGGCGATCACCTGTTGTGGGAGGCGGGGCACCGGCTGAGCACCGAGCTGAAGGCGTCGGGCTATATGGTGGCGCGTCCGGGCGGCGACGAGTTCGCCATTCTCGTGCGCGGCGGCGATCAGGCGGCGGCGCATCGGTGTGCGACGGGGCTTGCGAGCGCCCTCGATGCGCCCATCGTGGTCGACGGTCAGACGGTGGACGTTGGCGCGAGCTTCGGCATCGCCGTCTATCCCGATCACGGTTCGGACATGCACACGCTGCTGCGGCGTGCGGATCTCGCGATGTACGCGGCGAAGCGTTCGAATCTGGGCGTCGCAGTGTACGAGCCGGATACCGAGAGTCGCGACCGGGACCGCTTGTCGCTGATGAGCGATCTGCGTCATGCGATCGAGCATGGCGGCCTGTACCTTTGCTATCAGCCGCAAGTGGACTTGTCGGACGGCAGGGCCGTGCGTGTCGAAGCGCTGGTGCGGTGGCGGCACCCGAAGCGGGGGATCGTGCCGCCGGCGGAGTTCATTCCGTTTGCGGAGCAGACCGGGTTCATCCGCGTCATTTCCCGGTGGGTCGCGGCGGAGGCCATCGCGACGTGCGCCGCATGGCATGCGCGAGGGATTCCGCTTGGCATGTCGATCAACTTGTCCGCGCGCGATCTGGTGGACGTCGATTTACCGGATTACCTCAAGCGGGTGTTGAGCGAACACGCGCTTGCACCGCATTGGTTGTGTGTCGAGATTACCGAGAGCGCGCTGATGGACGATCCGGAGCAGGCGTTGATCACGATGGAGCGCTTGCATCGCATGGGCGTGCGTATTGCGATCGACGACTTCGGCACAGGCTATTCATCGCTGTCGTATCTGAAGCGCATGCCGGTGGAGGAAATCAAGATCGACCGGTCGTTCGTGAAGGGGATGGCGCATGAGCAAAACGACACGCTGATCGTACGCTCGACAATTGCGCTGGGCCACAGCATGGGCATTCGCATCGTGGCGGAAGGCATTGAGGACGCTGTGACGCTGGAGAAGCTTCGCGCGCTCGGATGCGACTTCGCGCAAGGCTATTTCCTGAGCAAACCGCTGCCGGAAACCGAGCTGGTCGACTGGGCGCAGGCATGGCAAAAGCCGGGGAGCGAGGCTGTATAAAAATCCAGTCTTTTGAAAGCGGAAATTTTGTCTTATCTTTTCATCGTCGCGCTCGCAGGGGGGGCAGTCGGACGGGCGACGATGGATCAGCTCGACAAACTGACACATTCATAACGGTTACCACGGCGCAACGATGTGAGGACATCATGAAAACGGTCGCGGTTCAGGCCAATCTGGACGAGACGGTGGATCTCGTCCGCAAATTCGCACACGATGAATTCGCCCGTGCTATCGGCGTCGAGGCACCCTCCGAGCAGGACGTCCGTGGCTTTCTACTGGATCGATTGCGCTCGATGCGGTTTCGTGCAGCAGAGCCCGGCGACGAACCGACAGTGCAGCGCGTGTTCGATTGCGTCTACGTGATGCCGGTATGCGTTCGATACGAAGGCATGCGCGTGATCGAAGCGCGCTTGGTCGTCATGCCGGACGCGCGCTATACCATGAAGGCTTATATCCCGGTGTCGGATTAAGCGAAAAATTCCTGCATTTTGGGGAGTCCGTCACGACGCACGGGCTCCTGAACATGTTCCCCCTCCCAGTCGGCACCCGCCGTCACTGAGCGTGGCTCCCGTTCGCACAGATTATTCCGGTTTCTTACCCGCGATTTGATGGGAGGCGGCCGGTTCCTGTTTGGGCCTTTTCCCTTCCGCCCCATGGGAAGTGGCTGATTCTCGTCCGCCATGCGTCACCAACGCCCGCTGGCTTGGTAGCCTCCGGGCTTTCCTGCGTTGACCCGATCCGAAGCATCCGTCCGGACATAACGATGTGCCGCGATAGCGCATGACGCGACGCAGGACTCATTCATGCTGGCCATTGAGCAGCATTTCCGATTTGCATCCGCCAAGTGGGATTCTGCTCATCAAAGTTGAGGGATCGAACACGCATGTCGAAGTCCGACGTTTTATATGGAGTCCAAAATAAATATTCCGAGGCAACGGATGGCGGAATTTCTGGGAAGGGCCGAATAGCGCCGTTGACTTCGCTTCGGTTCTTTGCGGCGTTCTTTGTGGTTTTTTATCACCTGCAAGGTGTGGTGATTCCGATGCCGTCGATTAATCAGATGGCGTTGGGTGTGTCGTTCTTCTTTGTGCTGTCCGGCTTCATCTTGTCGACGGTTTATCCGGATGCGACGAAGATGTCCTTGTCCAAGTTCTATGCGAGTCGACTTGCGCGCTTGTGGCCGGTGCATGCGCTGTGTGTCTTCGCGGTCGTGTTTGCCTATGATCGCGCGATGCTGTTCGATGGCTTTTGGCTACCCAAGGTGCTGACAAATCTCAGCATGTTGCATGCATGGATTCCGCAGTACGGCTACGTCTTCTCGTTGAATTCCGTGTCCTGGAGCATTTCGGCCGAGTTCGGCTTCTATCTGCTCTTTCCTGTATTGGCGGCTTCCCGGCAGGTCGGAAAGGTGGTGATCCTGATCGGTATATTGACGGCGATCGGCCTCTTTCTGCTTGAATTCAACCATGCGACCGTGTGGTCTGAGGATCCATGGAGGTTCTCGGCGGTACTGCTGGTTTCGCAGAGTCCGTTTGCAAGGCTCTTCGAGTTCGCCGTGGGCGTGTGGGCCGCGCGAGTGTTTCGCGAGCGACGTTATTCCGGTTTTGTGACGAAACATGCGAACGTCCTTGAGGTCGGCGCGATCTTGTTGCTATTGGCATTTGGCGTGGTTTCGCGTTATGTCGTTGCCGCCGTTCTGGGACGTGGTTTTCACATATTCGGCAGTTGGCTGGACGTAGCGGGTGGCGTGTTGGTGTTCGCATTCATGATCTTTGTGTTCGCGCATTCTGCTGGTGCGTTGAGCCGGGGGCTTTCCAATCGAGTTCTGGTGTTCCTTGGAGAGGCGAGTTTTGCGCTCTACATGGTGCATCAGCTCATCATCAAGTACGCGATGACGAAAGGGTGGACGACGCTACTTCCGTGGCCGCTGACGCTGCTGTTGCTTTGCCTCGTCATCGGCATTACGTCGGTGGCTGTCTACGTGCTGTGGGAGCGTCCGATGCGCCGCCTCTTGCTGCAAACGCATGCGGTGCTGTCGAGCCGGATGCGAGCGATCCGGCAGGTTGTGATGTCTTAACCGCCGCCGCAACGATTCGGAAAGTAAAAAACCCGCACAGCCAAACACTGTGCGGGTTTTTTTAACTCTTATTCGCTAACGCTACTGGCACCTTCCAAGTCGTAACGCGGAGTAATACGGGCTTACAAATTCGCGAAGGCATTGCGTCAACATTTGCCGCGCAGCGGGCGGTTATGAGAGCAGGCGCCCCCTCATTTCTACTGAAACCCCAAAAGTAAGCGCTACGCAAAGTTCAGGCGACAACGTTGAGATTATCGATCATGAAATCCAAGTCCTGTTACACCCTTGTTGTGCCGCTTCTGTTGGCGGCCTCGCTGTCCGGCTGCGTGGTGGCACCGGTTGAGCCGGCGGAGGTTGCCCCCGCGGGTGTCGTGTACGTTGCGCCCGTCGGTGTGGTGCCGGGTCCCGGCTATTCGTGGCGCTATCACGCGCACTATGGATGGGGATGGTGGCATCCGCGCTACGGTTGGCATCGCGGTTGGCACTAGTCGTCGGCGATGCTCACTCGCCGTTTCGTGTCCCAATGATGCAGACATGAAAAAACCCGCACAGCCAAAGACTGTGCGGGTTTTTCAATTCTGGTCGGGGCGAGAGGATTTGAACCTCCGACCACCTGCACCCCATGCAGGTACGCTACCAGGCTGCGCTACGCCCCGTGAGAGATGCATCGCTAGGAAGCATCGCTCGAAAGAACGCGATTATAGCAGAGCTTTTCGCACGAAAGATAGGGGGCGTGCGCGTCGGACGCATCTTTTTTTCCTCCCGCCAATCGCTTGCCGCATCAACCCCTTGAATCGCTTCCGTTTTTCGCGCATGGCATCGCTCGCGCATCGCGTCGTTGAGCATTCGCCCGGTGTCCCACATCCATGATGGTTATTCCGGATGTCGTATTCGAAGGGCCTCACGATAATGGAAATCTGCCTATATCCATCGCCCATGAGGCTCGGAGACAAGCGATGCCGCACACCCAGGGATTCGGCGACGCACGCGACCTGCTGCTCGCGCAGCGCGCCCACTACGACGTGGCGTACCGTGATTTCCGTTGGCCTGTCCTCACCCATTTCAACTGGGCACTGGACTTCTTCGATCCACAAGCGCAAGGCAACGACACCCCGGCTCTCTGGGTCGTGGAAGAAGACGGACGCGAAGCGCGTCTGTCGTTCGCCGAAATGTCGGCACGCTCCAATCGCGTCGCGAACTTCCTGCGCGCACAGGGCGTGGCACGCGGTGACCGTGTCCTGCTCATGCTGCCCAATCAGGTCGAGCTCTGGGACCTCATGCTCGCGTGCATGAAGCTCGGCGCCGTCATGATTCCCGCCACCACGCTGCTCGTCGCCGGCGATCTCGCCGACCGGCTGGAGCGCGGCCGCGTGCGGCACGTCGTCACCACCGCGCGCGATGCCGTCAAGTTCGACGATCTGCCCGGCGACTATCGACGCATCGCGGTCGGCGATCATCCGCCCGACGGCTGGACGTCGCTCACGCCCGCCTATGAGGCACCCGAACAGTTTACGCCCGACGGTGTCACGCTCGCGACCGATCCGCTGTTGCTGTACTTCACCTCAGGCACGACATCGCGTCCCAAGCTCGTGCTCCATACGCATCAGAGTTACCCCGTCGGTCATCTCGCCACCATGTATTGGATCGGCCTTCAGCCGGGCGACGTGCACTGGAACATCAGCTCGCCGGGATGGGCGAAGCACGCATGGAGTTGCTTCTTCGCGCCATGGAATGCGGGCGCGACGATCTTCATCTACAACTTCTCGCGTTTCGACGCCCGCGCCGCGCTGGAGACGGCCGCCCGCTGCGAGGTGACGACGCTCTGCGCGCCGCCGACGGTCTGGCGCATGATGATTCAGGAAGATCTCGCCCGCCACCCAGTGAAGTTCCGCGAACTGATCGGTGCGGGCGAGCCGTTGAACCCCGAAGTCATCGATCAGGTGAGGCGGGCCTGGAATATCACTATTCGCGACGGCTACGGACAGACGGAAACCTGCTGCCAGATCGGCAACTCGCCGGGACAGACCGTGAAGGCGGGGGCGATGGGACGTCCGATGCCGGGCTACCGTGTCGTGCTGCTCGACCCGGAGGGTGCGGAAGCCGACGAAGGCGAAGTAGCGCTGGTGCTGTCGCCGCGTCCCACCGGGCTGATGCAAGGATACGAAGACGACAGCGAGAAAACTGCCTACGCGATGCGCGACGGCTATTACCACACCGGCGATGTCGCCATGCGCGACGACCGTGGCTATTTCACTTACGTCGGCCGGGCCGACGATGTCTTCAAAGCGTCCGACTATCGCATCAGCCCGTTCGAGCTGGAGAGTGAACTCATCAAGCATCCCGCCGTAGCGGAAGCCGGGGTTGTGCCCAGTCCCGATCCGTTGCGTCTGGCCGTGCCGAAGGCGTTCATCACGCTGCGTTCGGGCTTTCAGGCAGACGACAAACTCGCGCTCGATATCCTGCGTTTCTGTCGCGACCATCTCGCACCCTACAAGCGCATTCGTCGCATCGAATTCTGCGATTTACCAAAGACGATCTCGGGCAAGATCCGGCGCGTCGAACTCCGTCGTACGGAAGAGGGACGGAGTCTGGAGGCGCGTCGGGAAATGGAATTCTGGGACATCGATTTCGCCGATCTGAAGTAAGGCGTGGACGTCGCCAAGCCGCTTTAGCGCATGTGCTGGATCACAAGTTCGGCACCCAGCATGGCGAGGCCGACGAAGAAGCAGCGGCGGAACACCGGTGCGCTGACGCGGTTTCGCACCCACTGCCCGATGAACATGCCCCCCAGTGCGGGTGCCAGCGCCAGCAGCGACACGCCGATGGTCGGGCCGTGGAAGATGCCGTCGCGCGCCAGTCCGGCCGCCAGGGCAATCGTGGAGACGGTGAACGACAGGCCCATCGCCTGCACCAGATCGTCCTTGTCGAGATCGAGCGCCTGAACGAACGGCACACCCGGGATCACGAAGACGCCGGTCGCCGCCGTGACCAATCCCGTCGCCACGCCGACGACGCCGCCCACCGTGCCTTCGCGTCTGGCCGTCCAGTGTTTCGGCACATGCAGACGAACGGCCGCTAGTCCGAGCACGGAGTAAGCGAGCAACGCGACGCCCAGCGCCATCCCGGCGAGATTGCCACCGTTCGCCAGCCATCCGCTGCCCGCCCACGTGCCGAGGCAGATGCCAACCAGCATCGGCCACAGCCGCTTCGCCAGCGTGGCAAAGCGCGGCCCGGCCAGCAATTGCCATATGTTGGTGACGAGCGACGGGACGATGAGCATCGCCGCAGCTTCGGCCGTCGGCATGGCCAGTCCGAGCAGGCCAATGGCCACCGTCGGCAGGCCCAGCCCGATCACGCCTTTGACGAAACCTGCGAGCAGGAAGGTGACGAGACCCAGCGCGAGCAAGGGGAGGAGGTCGGTGAGGTGTTGAATATTCATCATGTCGCCAGTATCTGCGCGGTCTTTCGGGCCGCCAATGCGGCATTCGCGCAGGGGGACTCAGGCTGGCGCTGAGGCTAAGGTTGACGGTCCCGCCGAAGCTCACCCCAAGGTTCACGCCAAAGCGCATTCCGAAGCTCGCCCGGAAGCCGAAAAGCCCTACTGAGGTGGCGGCCGACGCGGTTTGGCGTTTTCAGTTATGCTCAGGCCAAATTCGCGCCGTGCCGCGCATCGGGCGCGTCCCCCGGAATCCAGATTCCGGCGGTCGTGCCGCTGTCGTCGGCACCCCGTAGACCTCCGTATGTCGTTCGACGTCGAACCCCACACCGATCATGACGCCTCGTCATGACGGGCTTCGGCGTCGACAGCCATGCCAAAGCAGTCCGCTTGCCCAGAGGGATGGAAGTTGGAAAACCAGAATCGTCAACACGAACACACCGCCGATGCCGCACTGCTCGACCAGCGTCTGGCGCTGATCATGCAACCCGCCCACCGCGACTTGCTCGGTCAGGGCTTGTCGGGCATCGAACGTGAGACGCTGCGCGTCGAAGGCGACGGCGAACTCGCGCTAACGCCGCACCCGCACGCGCTCGGCTCGGCCCTGACCAACGACGAAATCACCACCGATTACTCCGAAGCGCTGCTCGAATTCATCACGCCGCCGCAGCACGACGCCGCCGCCGTCATCGCCCGCCTCGACGAAATCCATCAGTTCGCCTATCGCAAGCTCGGCGCGGAATTGCTGTGGAGCGATTCGATGCCGCCCGCACTGCCGCCGGAAGACGTGATCCCGATTGCCGACTACGGCACCTCTCACATCGGCATGCTCAAACATGTTTACCGCCGAGGCCTCGCGCTGCGATA
This sequence comes from Pandoraea commovens, assembly GCF_024704525.1. Taxonomy (NCBI): domain Bacteria; kingdom Pseudomonadati; phylum Pseudomonadota; class Betaproteobacteria; order Burkholderiales; family Burkholderiaceae; genus Pandoraea; species Pandoraea commovens. Next base: position 3,538,928 of record NZ_CP102780.1, on the reverse strand, counting down.
CGGCAAGCCGATGCAATGTATCGCCGGTATTCACTACAACTTCTCGCTGGCCGAGCCGGTGTGGGAACTGCTGCGTGAAGCCGAAGGGTCGAAGGACAGCGCACGCGATTATCAGTCGGCGCGCTATGTCGCCCTCATCCGCAATTTCCGCCGCTACAGCTGGCTGTTGATGTACCTGTTCGGTGCGTCGCCGGTGCTGCATGCCGAGTTCCTGCGTGGACGCAATCACGGCCTCGATTCGTTCGACGAAGGCACGCTCGGCCTGCCGTACGCGACCAGCCTGCGCATGAGCGACCTCGGTTATCAGAACAGTGCGCAGTCGGAAGTCTCGCCTTGCTACGACTGCCTGCCGAGCTACATCGACGCGCTCACGCAAGCCGTCAGCCAGCCGCATCCGGCTTACGAGGCGCTGGGCACGAAGCGCGACGGCGAGTGGATTCAGCTCTCGACGAACCTGCTGCAAATCGAAAACGAGTTCTACGCGACGATTCGCCCGAAGCGGGTGACGTACAGCGGCGAGCGTCCGGTGCAGGCGCTGGCGCGCCGTGGGGTGCAATACGTCGAAGTGCGTTGTATCGACATCGACCCGTTCCAGCCCGTGGGCATCGACGTCGACACCGCGCGGTTCATCGACGCCTTCCTGCTGTTCTGCGCGTTCGAGAATAGCCCGTCGTGCTCGAACGCCGAGAACATGGAGAATCGCGACAACTTCGCGCACGTCGTCAAGGAAGGCCGCAAGCCCGGGCTTGTCCTGCATCGCGGGGGTGAAGCGATCACGTTGTTCGATTGGGCCGAAGACCTGCTCGATCGCATCGACCGCACGGCCGCAGCTTTCGACGCGCAACGCGGCGGCGGGCACTATGCGCACTCGATGGCGCTGCAACGCGCGAAGGTGCAGGACGTGACGCTCACGCCGTCCGCCCGCGTAATGGCGGCGCTCGAACCGCTGCGCGGCACGAAGGGCGGCGCGTTTCAGGCGTTCGCACTGGATCAGAGCAAGCGTCACGCACAGACGCTGCGCGACATGCCGCTCGATCCGGCAGTCGTCGATCACTTCGAGACGCTGGCCCGTAAATCGCTCGACACGCAGGCCGAACTCGAACGCACGCAGGTCGGCGACTTCGACGCATTCGTCGCTGCTTATCGGGCTGGCACGCTGGGTACCGTGACGGTTTGACGCTGCGCGTTGCCGCATGAAAAAAGCGCCTTTCGGGGCGCTTTTTTTCTGTCGGCTTCGTTGGGTTCCCGCTATCCCAATACGCCCAGTTGCCACGCGAAAAATACCGCCAGCCCTGCGCCGATGGTGAGCAATTGATGGCGTGTCGCCGCACAGACGGCGATGGCGACGAGGGCCGCCACGAGTTGTGGATTGCGCCACGTCAGTTCGAGCCCGTTGCCATGTGGGGCTAACGTCATCGGCACGATGATCGCCGTGAGCACCGTCACCGGGACGAACGACAACGCCTCGCGCAACCATTCCGGGAACCGCACACGGTCGCCCAGCACGAAGATGCCCGCCTTGACCGCGAACGTCACCGTCGCCATGCCGAGAATCGCCAGGACGTAGTTCATTGAGCACCTCGCGTCGACGTGGGTTGCGCTCCGCCGCGACGCTTCGCATGCAGCGCCAGCATGCCTGCCGCGATGCCCAGCGTCACAGCGACCAGCAAGCCGAGCTTATAGGGCAGCGACTGACAAAGATACGCCGCCGTGCCCGCGACGACCGTCGCCACGGCCCACGGCACGCGCGCCATCTGCGGCACGATGATGGCGATAAAGGTCGCGACCATCGCGAAGTCGAGGCCCAGCGTTTGCAGACGCGGAAACGCAGCGCCGAACAACAGGCCCGCGAGCGTCCACACTTGCCAGTTCACGTACATCGACAGCGCGGAGCCGAGGAAGTACCAGTGGCCCATCGGATCGTCGGGATGACGGTGGAAGTGGCTGCTCGTCACGGCGAACGTCTCGTCCGTCAACAGGAATCCCAACAGCGCGCGCCAGCGCAGGTTCAGATGCTTCACGTGCGGCAGCAGGTTCGCGGCATACAGCATGTGGCGCAGGTTGACGATGAACGTCGTCGCCCACAGCACGGCGTAGCCTACGCCCGTCGCAAAAAGCCCTGCGGCAATGAACTGGCTCGACCCCGCGAATACGGTGAGCGACATCAACTGACCGTGCCAGAGTGCTAGCGGCGTGGTGGCGACCAGCGCGCCGAAGATCAGGCCGAACGGGGCCGCGCCGACGATCATCGGCAACGTGTCGCGGGCGCCTGCGGCAAAGCTTGCCGTGCGGGACAGAACCGGCATGGTGAGACGTTCCTGTGGGTTGAGGTGCGGGGTCGAAGGAGAAACGGCAAAAGGGGCATTAGACGCCTCGAGCATAACGTTTTGCACCGCGTGTCGGCTTGTACGTTCTTGCGCTTGGCGTCGCGTCGAACGATAGGACGGCCGACGTAAAAACGGCCACCGTTCGGTGGCCGTCATTGGCAAAGGCTTGCGGTGACTAATGGAGACTAGCGGAGGCTTAAGGATGCTTGAACATGTCCAGAATCCGGGCCTTTTCGCTAGCATCCGTGCCGCCCGGCGAGGGCGGTTGCGCGGCGGCTGGCGGCGGGGCGGCAGGCGAGGGTGAGCCGTTGCCGAAGAACGGCAGCGAGAAGCCGCCGCTGTTGTCGTCGATGCCGATACTCGCCACAAACCCGTTGCCCGGCAGCTTGTCCGTCTCGTACAGCTCGCCGTTCACCACGCTCACGCCCTCAGGCATGGCCATCTGCTGTTGCGGCACGCCGTTCAGCGCGACGCCCATGTACTTGGTCCACACCGGCAGCGCCAGTTGCGCACCGAATTCGCGGCTGCCCAGCGTCTTCGGCTGATCGAAGCCGATCCACGCAACGGCCACGAGCGAGTGCTGATAGCCAGCGAACCAGCCATCCAGCGCGTCGTTGGTCGTGCCCGTCTTGCCAGCCAGATCGGCGCGCTTGAGCACGTTCGTGCCGGAGCCCGTTCCGCGCTGCGCCACCGTTTGCAGCAGGCTGTTCATGATGTACGCGTTCGGCGCGGAAATCGCACGTGCTGCGTTCACACCTGCCACGACCGGCGTCGCCTTGTTAAGGACGTTGCCACGTGCATCGCGAATCTCGCTGATGAGATACGGCGCGACACGGTAGCCGCCATTCGCGAACACCGCATAGGCACCGGCGAGTTGCAGCGGCGTCGTCTGTCCGGCACCCAGCGCCATCGGCAGATACGGCGGCACCTTGTCCGCGTCGAAGCCGAAACGCGTGGCGTAATCCTGCGTGTATTGCGTGCCAGCGAATTGCAGCAGACGAATCGCCACGAGGTTCTTGGAGCGTTGCAGGCCTTCGCGTACGGTCATCGGACCGCTGAAGGCGTCGTCGTCGTGCGGATCCCATGCCTGACCGCCGGTCTGTGCGGGGGGCAGGTTCAACGGGCCGTCCATCACCATCGTGGCGGGGCTCACACCCTTCTCGATCGCTGCCGAATACACGACCGGCTTGAAGGTCGAGCCCGGCTGACGCCATGCTTGCGTCGCGCGGTTGAACTTGCTCTGATTGAAGTCGAAGCCGCCGATCAGGGCGCGAATCGCGCCGTCGTCCGGCGAGAGCGAGACGAGTGAGCCTTGCACTTCGGGCAGTTGCGAGATGCGCCATTTGCCGCGCGCGTCCTTCATCACGCGGATGATCGAGCCGGGGCGGATGCGAACCTTCTCGCTGGCTTTCGCCGAGAGTGCCGACGCCGCGAAACCGATGCCGTCGCCGTTGATCACGGCGGCGTCGCCCGAGAGGGGAACCGCTGTCACTTGCGAGCTGCTTGCGGCCACGACCACAGCGGCCACGAGGTCGCCGTTATCCGGGTGTTCGAGCAGCGTGTCTTCGATCAGTTGCTGACGATCGGGCATGGCCGCTGGCAATTCCACGAAACCTTCCGGGCCGCGATAGCTATGGCGACGCTCGTAATCGAGCACGCCCGCGCGAACGGCTTCGTAAGCGGCCTGCTGCTTCTTGGAGTCGAGCGTGGTGATGACGGTCAGGCCGCGCGTGTAGGCGTCGTCCTTATATTCGTCGTACACCGCCTGACGCACCATTTCCGCCACGTATTCGGCGTGGACGTTGTACTCGTTGCCGGACGTGCGCGTGCGGATCGGCTCATGCAGGGCGTCTTCGTACTGATTGCGCGAGATGTAGCCCAGATCGAGCATGCGCTTGAGGATGTATTCCTGACGAATCTTTGCGCGCTTCGGGTTGACGATCGGGTTGTAAGCGGACGGGGCCTTGGGCAGACCGGCCAGCATGGCGGCTTCGCCAAGCGTGATGTCCTTGAGGTCCTTGCCGAAATAGATGCGCGCGGCACTGGCGAAGCCGTAAGCGCGCTGTCCCAGATAGATCTGGTTCATGTACAGCTCGAGAATCTTGTCCTTCGACAGCGCGGACTCGATCTTGTACGCGAGCAGCATTTCGTAAATCTTGCGGGTCGCGGTCTTCTCTCGCGAGAGGAAGAAGTTACGTGCGACCTGCATGGTGATGGTGCTGGCACCCTGTGCCGCACCGCCGTGCATCACGTCGGAAACCCCCGCGCGCAGAATGCCGATGAAGTCGACGCCGCCGTGATCGTAGAAGCGGTAATCCTCGATCGCGAGGACTGCCTTCTTCATGACATCCGGAATCTGGTCGATAGTCACCAGACTGCGTCGCTCTTCGCCGAATTCTCCGATCAGCACGTTATCGGACGTGTAGACCCGCAGCGGCACCTTGGGCCGGTAGTCGGTGATGACGTCGAGCGCGGGCAGGTTGGGGCGCATGACGATCAGCGCGTAGCCGACGATCAGGGCCGCGACGACGGCCAACCCTGCTAGCGTGGCAAGGATGACGGCAAGCGTGCCGAATCCGCGCTGACCCTGCGGGCGACGGTGGGGTGAAGGCGAGGCGGCGTGCGATGACTGCGCCTGAGGCGTGATGACGGGGGACTTACGGTGCGCGCGATGCGACGGCGCACGAGGCGGCAAACAATGCTTCAAGGACATACCCAACGAAGAATGCAGGATGGGAACAGGCCGGCCGGCCTAGCGCTGCGTGGATCCCCGCCGCGCGGCGAAATCGGTGCAGTATGCCACGCCCGGGGCGACACCCCCAAAAAAGTGGGAGGGGGGCGCTGCGCGGCAAACGGCAAAGGGTTAGAGCGACGTGCGCGTGCGGCGTTCGCCCAAGCGGTATGGCGTACGCTCAGCGACGCGCTTCGGTCGCCATGCGCAGCGCCAGTGCGCCGAGCATGCCGCCCATGAGCCAGCGCTGGATGCGCAGCCATGCAGGGCGTTGACCGAGAAAACGCGAGATGGAGCCAGCCGACAGCGCGACCGAGGCGTTCACCGCCACGCTTACCACGATCTGCGTGAGGCCCAGCACCAGCGACTGCGTCAGCACGCTGCCATGGTCCGGATGCACGAACTGGGGCAGCAGCGCCAGATACAGCATCGCAATCTTCGGGTTGAGCACGGACGTGAACAGGCCCATCGTGAACAGACGCCGGTTGCTGTCTTTGGGCAGCGTCGTCACTTCGAACGGCGAACGGCCACCCGGCTTGAGCGCTTGCCAGCAAAGCCACAGCAGGTACAGGGCACCGCCAAAGCGCAGCACATCGTACGCATACGGCACGGCGAAGAGCAGGGCCGTGATACCGAAGGCGGCGCACAACATGTAGACGATGAAGCCAACCGCCACGCCGCCCAGCGACACGAGGCCGGCGGCCGGTCCCTGACACAGCGAGCGCGAGATCAGATACATCATGTTCGGCCCTGGCGTCAGGGCCATGCCGAAGGCGACCAGCGCGAAGGCCAGCCAGGTGGAGAGTGCGGGCATGGTTGTGGTGGCTGGAACGTCGATGCGTCCACGCCATATCTGAAGAGCAAGTCGCAAGATACCACGCACTCGGCGCGCACGCCGGTTGCTTGAACCGTGCAGTCACATCTGGCTGAAATTCCCCTGAATTCCCCGAGAAATCAGCCTAGGCGTTTGAGAAAGACGGTCATTTCCTTTTCGGCCTGACGATCGCCGTGGGCTTGCGCAGCGGTAATGCCTTGTGTCCATGCGTCGCGCGCGCCATCGATGTCCCCGGCGCCCTGACGCGCTTTACCCAGCAGCTTCCACGCCGCGGTGTACTTGGGGTCGAACGCAACGCAACGGGTCAGGTGATCGGCCGCGACCGCGAAGCTCTGCGCGTCGAGATAGGCCTTGCCAAGGCCAAAGCGCAGCAGGGCATTGTCTTTGCCAGCCGCCAACAGTTTCTCAAGTCCTTCAATCATGATTAGAATATATCGTCGGTATATATAAAAAATGTAATAAGATCGCGCTGACTCCCCCGGTCACCCGCAGCATTTTGCCGCCCTTGCGTGCCTACCCGGTGTTCTTATCGGTATCCCTCGTTTCGATCCGCAAGACGTCGCGAGCGCCGAATGCCGGACGTCAGTCCTTTGATATCGATCAATCCGACGCCGACCGATACCTTGGCGCACGGGCACGTAAACCCGCAGGATGCTCAAGTCTGGCGTGAGGCACGCCGATGTGACAAGTATGACCGGCCCGGAAGAGGCCGGACAGGGGTGAGCTACCCATCACGTAAGACGGAGACGACAGCATGTTTCGGAGCTTTTCGATCAAGGCGCGCCTGGGCATCACCATGGCGCTGTTGGCTGTTTTGTTGATTCTGCTGGGCGCATTGGGCATTGCCGGTATGACACGCACCGGCGATGCGCTTCGCGAGACGTACGCCAATCACCTCGCCGCCACGGTGGCACTCGGTAAAGACAACGCCACGCTTGCGCGCACCCGCGCGATTCTCGATCGCGTGGTTCTGCATCCCGAATCGCCCGACGCCGACAAGGTGGCGGCTCGTGCGCGCAACATGATCAAAGACGCGAATGCTGCATGGGCCGCGTATCAGGTGTTGCCGCACGGCGCCGAGGAGCAGCGTCTCGCGGACGAAGTCGCGACACGCCGCGCGACCTTCTTCGATAAGGGCATGGATCCGATGCTGGCCGCCATCGATGCACGCGACCGCACCGCGATGGACGACATCACGATGAACGTGCTGCCCAAGCAATATGCGGCGCTCACGGCCGCAAGCGATGCGCTGGCGGCGTACAAGCTAAAGCTCGGACACGACACTTACGAAGCCTCGATGGCGGAGCTGATGGCATTCCGTTGGCTGAGCATCGGGGCGACGGTGCTGGGCGTGCTCATGGCCATCGCCTGCTACTTCTCGTTGCGCGGGGCGATCATGCGGCCGCTGGGCGAAGCACTCACGCACTTCGAAAATATCTCGGCGGGGCAACTCGATAACCCGGTGCAGGTGCGCGGCAAGGACGAAATGTCGATGCTCATGCGCGGGCTGGAGACGATGCAGGCGCGTCTGGCCGGCACGATTCGGGGTGTGCGTCACAGTTGCGATGCGATGGCGACGGCCACGGCCGAGATCTCGGCGGGCAACACCGATCTGTCGGCGCGCACCGAGCAGCAGGCGGCCTCGCTGGAGGAGACCGCATCGTCGATGGAGCAACTGACGGCGACCGTCAAACAGAACGCCGACAACGCACGTCAGGCAAGCCAGTTGGCGGTGAACGCTTCGGACATCGCCGCGCGTGGCGGGCAGGTCGTCGCGCGCGTGGTCGATACGATGCAGGGCATCTCGGCGAGTTCGTCGCAGGTCGTGGACATTATCGGGGTGATCGACGGCATTGCCTTCCAGACCAACATCCTGGCGCTCAATGCCGCAGTGGAAGCCGCGCGTGCGGGTGAGCAGGGGCGCGGTTTCGCTGTGGTGGCTGGCGAGGTGCGCACGTTGGCCCAACGAAGTGCTACGGCTGCACGCGAGATCAAGGGGTTGATCGAGGCGTCGGTGCAGAAGGTGTCGGACGGCTCGACGTTAGTGAGCGAAGCCGGTCGAACGATGGATGAGATCCTGCAAGCTGTGCAACGTGTGACCGACATCATGGGCGAGATTTCGGCGGCGTCGGACGAGCAGAGCGGTGGCATCGAGCAGGTGAATCAGGCCGTCACCCAGATGGACACTGTCACGCAGCAGAACGCGGCGTTGGTGGAGCAGGCGGCTGCGGCGGCCGCCTCGCTGGAGGATCAGACGAACGCGCTGCGCGAGGAAATGGCGCGATTCCGTCTGGGCGACGAAGGCGTGGCATCGGCCGGGGCGCGGCGCGTTGCGCTGCATGCTGTGGAGGATGCGAGGCTCTCGCTGGCAGCGTGATCGCGGCCTGACCAACGACAGCCGAGGCGGTGTGCGATGGGCGTGTTCATGGCGGTGATGCGCCGAACCGGGTAACATTGCCCATCTTTTGCTCAGTTGAGGGTGTCGAAGTATGAAGCGAGTGGCGCTGATGGGGACGGTGGCCGTGCTGGCTGGCCTGATGGCAGGCTGTGGCCCGATCAATCAGATGAGCCGGCCCGATCCGGTGACGGGGCGACTGATCGACCAGGGAACCAGTGCCGATCGTTTCATGGTGCTCAACTGCATCTATCACGGCTGGAGCGAGTTGTCGCAGAACGTCGATTCGACGTCGTATGCCCGTCAAGGGGCTGACCGCGTGCGCGTTTATCGCGGCCACGACAAGGACAACAACGCGATCTACAATCCGTACGTCGACATTGAACAAGGTGGCTTTGGCGCACGTGTTCAGTACTTTGAAACGCCGGGCAGCAACCTGTCGCGCGATTTCGAGAACACCGTCAAGCGCTGCATGGTGCCGTACGCAGGCAGCAACGACTGATATCGGTCGCAGCGGTAAGAAGAAAAGCCCTGGCGCGAAAGTGCCGGGGCTTTTTTGTTGGCGCGTTGCCTTGATGGTTGGCGTCGGACCTATGGCGCGCCCGTCAGTGCGTGTGCGACTGGCAGGTATTTGGTTAGCACCGCAAGCATCGTCGCGGCTTCATTCTTTGACACCGGAGGGAACGGGGATTCGTACGATGTGCCGTTGCGGCGCTCGTGCGCTCTCGTGATGAAGGCGAATTCCTGAGAGGTCACGCCGAGGGACGTTGAAACACGCTGAATCGCCAGGTTGCGGCCTGATTCTTTGGTGCGCACTTGATAGAACTCAAGGACGGCTTGCACAACCTGGAAATACCCTTCGTAAGCCAAAGTAAACAACTGCATCGGACGCGAACCACGTAACTCGTCGGCGGTGGTTTTGTAGTCGGCCGCGTTGCTCAGATATCTGGCGACTGCGCCGGGGGTGGGCGTGACGGCTTCGAAGGCATGTCTTTCGATGAGGTTGTCGTACTCGACTGGGCGTGGCATTACAGAATCCTGAGCGTGGGGCCCTCGGCAATTTGGGCCATGACGGGGTCGGACTCTATCAGGTCAGCCCACTCGGAAGATTCATAAAGTGAGAAGTGGATGGGGCGCATCAAGCGTTGTTCTGCCTCCTGCATGGCCTCGGATAGTTCGAGTAGCTGAACGTCCCCAATCACAATCAAATCAACGTCGCTACGACTGTTGTCGGTCCCCTTGGCGACCGACCCGAAGACGAATGCCGATGTGATTCGATCGGCGTACGGTGACAGGGCGTTTTTCAGAGGTTCCACAATACCGAAGGACTTTCGCGCGATGCCTACAAGTTCGGGGTAAAGCGCGAATTCGGTGTTGGCGCGGATGCTCCTCTGACGGCCACGCCGCTCGTCCTCCCTGAGCACGCCAGCATCAACCAGACGGTCGACTTGCTTTTGTGCGCTACCCCGACCGCTGTCTGCCAGACGAAGTAAATCCTGAAGCGAGAAGCTTCGCTCGGGGTGCAGAAGGGTTGCGCCAAGTACGCGTTGCAGCCCGGGAGTGAGCAGGAAGTCGGCGAGGCTCATATGAAATCCTCAGAATAGGGATAATTGTCCCCATTATAAGGATTTAAAGTTAATCCTCAATATGGGGACGATCATCCCTGATTTAAGGATTCAAGATTCGCTGCGTCCCTGACCGTGGAAATCTTCCCGGGCCTCCATGACTGCCGGGACGACGCCCTGACGCACAAGGAAATCGCCGAAGGGCTCTCCGGGGGAACGGTCTTGTGCATATCTCTGAAAGAGCGGCGTCAACTCGGCAACGATCTGGTCTTCGCTCAAAGACTCCTTGTGCAACTTGTTTAGGCGCTGACCGTGAAAGCCCGCACCAAGGTACAGGTTGTACTTGCCCGCCGATTTGCCGACCAGACCAATCTCTGCGATGTACGGCCGCGCGCATCCGTTCGGGCAGCCCGTCATGCGAACGGTGATCGGCTCGCCCGCCAGCCCCGCTTCGTCCAGCGCTTTCTCCAGACGCGTCACCAGACCGGGCAGGGCGCGCTCGCTCTCGGCCAGCGCCAGACCGCACGTCGGAAAGCCGACGCATGCCATCGAATTGATCCGCAATGCGCTCTGGTGCTTGCCGTCGAGCAGGCTATACGCGCGTACCAGCGCTTCGATCTGCGGCTTCTTCGCTTCGCTCACGCGTCCCACGATCAGATTCTGATTGCCGGTGATGCGCAGGTCGCCGTCGTGCACTTTCGCGATTTCACGCAATCCCGTCATCAATGGGTAGTCGTCCCAATCCTTCACGCGGCCGTTCTGGATAAACAGCGTGAGGTGCCACAGTTCGTCCGCGCCTTTGCGCCAGCCGTACTGATCGCCGTTGGTCGTGAAGTGAAACGGCCGCGCGCTGTCCAGACGCCAGCCGAGATAACGGTTGAGTTCCTCCTGGAACCACGCCACGCCACGGTCGTCGATGGTGTATTTGAGACGCGCGTGCTTGCGGTTCGTCCGGTCGCCGAAGTCGCGCTGCACAAGCAGCACCTTCTCGGCAACGTCGACAATGCGCTCGGCCGGAATGTAGCCGATCACCGTGCCCGTGCGCGGATAGGTGGCCGCATCGCCATGCGTCATGCCCATGCCGCCGCCGACCGCGACGTTGAAGCCTTCGAGCTTGCCGTCGTTACCCACGATAGCGATGAAGCCGAGATCGTTGGCGTAAAGGTCGACGTCGTTGTTTGGCGGAATCGCAATGGCGATCTTGAACTTGCGCGGCAGATAGTGCTTGCCGTAAATCGGTTCGTGATCCTCTTTGCCTGCCCCAAGGCGTTTGTCGCCCAGCCAGATCTCGCGATAGGCGGTCGTTTGCGGCAGCAAATGCCGGTCGATCTTCAGACACCAGTCCAACGCTTCGGCGTGTGCGGGCGAGAGGTGAGGGTTATTCGACACCAGCGTGTTCCGGTTGACGTCGCCGCACGCCGCAATGCTCGTCATCGCCACTTCGTCGATGCCGCGGATGAGCGGGCGCAACTGATGCTTGAGGACGTTGTGATACTGCACCGTCTGACGCGTGGTGAGCCGGATCGTGTTGCCGCCATATTTTTGTGCGAGCTCGTCGAGCCTGAGCCACTGCGCGGGCGTGCACACGCCGCCCGGCATGCGCAGACGGATCATGAACTGATACGCAGGCTCCAGTTTCTGCTTCTGCCGCTCCGTGCGCAGATCGCGGTCGTCCTGCATGTATGAGCCATGGAATTTCAGCAACTGGGCGTCCTTCTCGAAGATCGCGCCCGTAAGCGGATCCGCCAGCCCCTCGGCAATCGTGCCGCGCAGATACTGGCTGACGTCCTTGATCTTCTCGACTTCCGAGCGGGTTGCCGATGACGCGGCCCCGGTTGGGTTGGCTTGTGTCATGTGGTGTGCCTGTCCTGCGTCAATAGACGTCGCGCTGATAGCGCTTCTCGCGTTGCAGCGTCTTCATGTATTCGGCGGCGGCTTCGTGCGACAGGCCGCCATGTTCTGCGATGACGTCGACGAGCGCCGTGTGGACGTCGCGCGCCATATGCTCCGCGTCGCCGCAGACGTAGAGATACGCGCCTTCCTGGAGCCATTCGTACACCGCTTTGCCTTGCGCGCGAAGGCGGTGCTGTACGTACACCTTCTCTTCGGTGTCGCGCGAGAAGGCGAGATCGATTTTCGTCAGCACCCCATCCTTCACATAGCGCTGCCACTCGCGCTGATAGAGGAAATCCGTGCGGAAATTACGGTCGCCGAAGAAGAGCCAGTTTTTGCCCGGCGCATCGAGCGCCTGACGCTCCTCCACAAACGCCCGGAACGGCGCAATGCCGGTGCCCGGTCCGATCATGATGACCGGCGCATGCGGATCCTGCGGCAGCTTGAAGTTGCGATTTGCTTCGATGTAGACGGGCACCGACGCACCCGTGCGGGCGAAATCGGCGATATCAGCGAGATAAGTCGATGCCACCCCGCGACGCGCACGTCCGTGGCTGTCGTAGCGCACCGCGCCGACCGTGATGTGGACCGCCTCCGGGTTGGCCGCCAGACTCGACGCTATCGAGTACAAACGCGGCTGAAGCGTGCGCAGCGTGCCGACGAATTCGGCGGCCTTGAGCTTGCGCGCAGGGAACTGCCGCACGACGTCGAGCACGTCGCGTCCATAGAGATAGTCGCGCAACTCAGCTTCGTTGCCTGCCGAGAGTAGCGTCCTGAGTTCGGTCGACTCTGCGAGGACGGCGTACTTTTCGAGGAACGCGCGCGATAGCGTGGTGATGTCGTAGGCGCCCAGGAACGCGTCGCGCAGGCTGAGGGTGCTGTCGTGCGTGGTAGTTGTGGCCTGCGGGTCGAGCGCGAGGGTGTCGATCAGTTCGTCGACGAGAAGCGCATCGTTTTTCACGATGACCCCCAGCGCGTCGCCGGGTGCGTACGTCAGCCCCGAGCCTTCGAGCGAGAGTTCGAGGTGATGGACTTCCTTGGACGAACCGCGCCCTGACAGGGTGATGTTCTCCAGGACGGGCGCGTCGAACGGGGTCTTTCGGCTGTAGCGGGACTCGGCCGTTGCCGTCGTCCCCCTGCCGCCCACGCCGCCCGCCAGCGCCGCAAGCGTGAAGCTGTCCATCAGGTTGGCGGCCGTGCCCGTGGTCGATGCCTGTGACGTCGCCGCTTGCTTGAGCGGTTTGAGCGCCTCGATGGCGTCATCGATCCAGCGCTCGGCCGGTGTGTCGTAGTCGACGTCGCTGTCCACCCGCGAGACCAGACGCTCGGCACCGAGTGCAGCCAACCGGGTATCGAAGTCCTTGCCCGCCTGGCAGAACTTCTCGTAACTGGAGTCGCCCAGCCCCAGCACGGCAAAGCGCGTGCCGTCGAGCCGCGGGGCTTTGTCGCTGTGGAGGAAATCGTAGAAGTCGCGGGCGTCGTCGGGTGGTTCGCCTTCGCCTTGCGTCGACACCGCGACGAGCAGCAGCTTGTCGTGTTTCACGCGCGACGCCTTGTAATCCCCCATCGCAAACAGATCGACCTTGAACCCGGCGGCCATCGCACGTGCCTTCGCCTGTTCGGCCACTTCCTGCGCGTGGCCTGTCTGGGAGCCATAGAGAATAGTGAGCTGCGGTGCGCTGGCGTTCCCCGTTGCGGCGATCGCCACCGGATGGCCGACCTGACGGACGGAATGATTGATTCCGGCGAGAAATCCCCGCACCCAGGCCATCTGCTCGGCGGAAAGGCCATCGACCAGTTGGCTGAGCAACTGGACTTGCTGAACGTTAAGCGGCGAAGTCTCTTGCATGTCGGTCCTGGCTCCAGAGGCCGGACCGGCGGGGCGCTACGGCGGGGCAGTCCCGTCTAGCCGCCCCCGCAATGGACCGGCAAGGGATACCCATCACCCTATCCCTTGGGCTTTAGAAATTAAAATAATAAAAATTAATTTTGATATATCCAATTTCCATATCGTCATATAGGGACGGGTGAATAAGCGGTGTCGGGTGCGTAATTGAAATACGCGCGATGACGGCATGTTCGCGGTCAAATCGGGGGGAGGTGTCGCAAAATCGGGGTCGGATGTGCGCAGGATCACGGCAATGCGAACGCGCGTTCGACAGGGAGGAGGACGGGACCAGGGACCCATGCGACGGGCACGCCGCAAGTCCCCGTACGACGGCTTTCCGGGGCGGTGAGCGCTGGGAAAACGTGCTATGCTCCTCGCCGTGATTGATCAGGTCCTTCCAAGCACCACTTGATTCTCGCAATCCGCTAATCGGTCAGGCCGTGTCGCGGAAGGTTTCGTAACCCGCTATTTCTCGAGACACTCGTAGAAAAGGTGAGCGCAAAATGAGTTTGATGGAACAATTCCAAGCGAACTCGTACCTCTTCGGCGGCAATGCCCCCTACGTCGAAGAACTGTACGAATCGTATCTTGATAATCCGGCTTCCGTGCCGGACAACTGGCGCCAGTATTTCGACGCGCTGCAAAACGTTCCCGCTGTTGATGGTTCCAACGCCAACGACGTGGCTCACGCCCCGATCGTGGAGTCGTTCGCCCAGCGCGCCAAGGCCAATGCCTTCGTGTCGCATGCCGGTGCCTCCGACCTGGCCGTTGCCCGCAAGCAGGTGCACGTGCAGTCGCTCGTCGCGGCCTACCGCTTCCTCGGCGCACGCTGGGCCAATCTGGACCCGCTCAAGCGTCAGGAACGTCCGGCCATTCCGGAACTGGAACCCGCGTTCTACGACCTGACCGAAGCCGACATGGACAGCGTGTACTCGGCTGAGAACACGTACTTCGGTTTCGAACAAGCCAGCCTGCGCGATCTGCTCAAGGCGCTGCGCGACACGTACTGCGGCTCGATCGCCGCCGAGTACATGTACATCAGCGATCCGGTGCAAAAGCGCTGGTGGCAAGAGCGTCTGGAGAAGGTGCGTGCCACGCCCAACTTCACCGCTGAAAAGAAGAAGCACATCCTCGAACGCCTGACGGCCGCTGAAGGCCTCGAGCGTTATCTGCATACTAAGTTCGTCGGCCAGAAGCGCTTCTCGCTCGAAGGCGGCGAATCGTTCATCGTGGCGATGGACGAGCTGGTGCATCACGCCGGCGCCAAGGGCGTGCAGGAAATCGTGATCGGCATGGCCCACCGCGGCCGTCTGAACGTGCTGGTCAACACCCTCGGCAAGATGCCGTCGGATCTGTTTGCCGAATTCGAAGGCAAGCACGTCGACGACCTGCCGGCAGGCGACGTGAAGTACCACAAGGGCTTCTCGAGCGACGTTTCGACGACGGGCGGCCCGGTCCACCTGTCGCTGGCGTTCAACCCGTCGCACCTTGAAATCGTGAACCCGGTGGTCGAAGGCTCGGCCAAGGCCCGTATGGACCGTCGCGGCGAAGCCGATGCGGCCAGCGTGCTGCCGGTGCAAGTTCACGGCGACGCCGCCTTCGCAGGTCAGGGCGTTGTCATGGAAACGCTGAACCTCGCGCAAACGCGTGGTTACGGCACGCACGGCACGGTGCACATCGTCATCAACAACCAGATCGGCTTCACGACGTCGGACCCGCGCGATGCGCGCTCGACGACGTACTGCTCGGACGTGGTCAAGATGATCGAAGCGCCGGTGCTGCACGTGAATGGCGACGATCCTGAAGCGGTCGTGCTGGCCATGCAACTGGCCCTCGAATTCCGTCAGGAATTCGCGAAGGATGCCGTCGTGGACATCGTTTGCTTCCGCAAACTGGGTCACAACGAGCAGGACACCCCGGCAGTGACGCAGCCGCTGATGTACAAGAAGATTGCCCAACACCCGGGCACGCGCGCTCTGTACGTCGAAAAGCTGGTCACGCAAGGCGTGATCACGGCCGAGGAAGGCGATGGTTTCGTCAAGGCCTACCGTTCGGCCATGGATGACGGCCACCACACCATCGACCCGGTGCTCTCGAACTACAAGAGCAAGTACGCAGTCGACTGGGTGCCGTTCCTGAACAAGAAGTACATCGACAAGGCCGATACGGCCGTGCCGCTCGCCGAGATCAAGCGTCTGGCCGAGCGCATCACGACCATTCCGGCGAACTTCAAGGTTCACCCGCTCGTCGAGAAGGTCATCAACGACCGTCGCAAGATGGGTCTGGGCGAGCAGCCGCTCGACTGGGGCATGGGCGAACACCTGGCCTACGCTTCGCTGGTCGCATCGGGCTTCGCCGTTCGTCTGACGGGTCAGGACGCTGGCCGTGGCACGTTCACGCACCGCCACGCCGTGCTGCACGATCAGAACCGCGAGCGCTGGAACGACGGTACGTACGTCCCGCTGCAACACGTGGCAGACGGTCAGGCCACCTTCACGGTGATCGACTCGGTGCTGTCCGAAGAAGCCGTGCTGGGCTTCGAATACGGTTACTCGACCGCTGAGCCGAACACGATGGTGCTGTGGGAAGGCCAGTTCGGCGACTTCGCCAACGGTGCACAGGTCGTGATCGACCAGTTCATCTCGAGCGGTGAAGTGAAGTGGGGCCGCGTCTCGGGCCTGACGATGCTGCTGCCGCACGGCTACGAAGGCCAGGGTCCGGAGCACTCGTCGGCACGTATGGAGCGCTACCTGCAACTGTGCGCCGATACGAACATGGAAGTGGTCCAGCCGACCACGCCGGCACAGATCTTCCACGTGCTGCGTCGTCAGATGATCCGTCAGCAGCGCAAGCCGCTGATCGTGTTCACGCCGAAGTCGCTGCTGCGTCACAAGGAAGCTGTGAGCGACCTGTCGGAACTCGTCAAGGGCGGTTTCCAGACCGTCATCGGCGAAACCGATGCCACGATCGACCCGAACAAGGTCAAGCGCGTTGTGGCCTGCTCGGGCCGCCTGTACTACGACCTGATTGCTCGCCGTCGCGAAGAGAAGTCGAACGACGTCGCGATCGTCCGTGTGGAACAGCTCTACCCGTTCCCGCACAAGGCGTTCGAGAACGAGCTGAAGAAGTACGAAAACCTCGCCGAAGTGGTGTGGGCCCAGGACGAGCCGCAAAACCAGGGTCCGTGGTTCTACATCGAACACCACCTGCTCGAAGCCATGAGCGCCGGTCAGAAGCTGGCGTATGCCGGTCGTCCGGCTTCGGCCTCGCCTGCTGTGGGCTACTACGCCAAGCACTACGAACAGCTCAAGACGCTGCTCGATACGGCTTTCGGTCGCAGCCTCAAGGGCGCGACGGTGGTGCAGTAACCGGTTAGGTCTTACAGCGGTCGTCCTCCCCCAGGGACGGCCGCTGCCGTATTTCCGAATTGAACGTTTATCGAATCCAGGATCCAGAAATGGCCATTGTTGAAGTTAAAGTCCCCCAGTTTTCCGAGTCGGTTTCCGAAGGCACGCTGCTCGACTGGAAGAAGAAAGTCGGCGAAGCATTCGCTCAGGACGAAACCATCATTGAAGTCGAGACCGATAAGGTCGTGCTCGAAGTGCCGGCACCCGCTGCTGGCGTGCTCGTCGAAGTGACCGCCAACGCTGGCGACACCGTGACGTCCGAGCAGATCATCGCGAAGATCGACACCGAAGCCAAGGCCGGCGCTGCCGCCCCGGTCGCTGCCAAGCCGGCAGAAGCCGCCGCGCCTGCTGCCGCTGCTGCCCCGGCCGCTGCCCCCGCAGCCGGTGGTGCTTCGGGCAACATCGCCAGCCCGGCTGCTGCCAAGGTGCTGGCCGAGAAGAATCTGTCGGCCGGTGACGTGGCCGGTTCGGGCCGCGATGGCCGCGTGACCAAGGGCGACGCTCTGGCTGCTGGCGCCAAGCCGGCCGCTGCTGCCGCTTCGTCGATCCCGGCACCGGCACAACGTGCCGCACTGCCGTCGGTGTCCGCACCGGCTGGCCGCGACACGTCGCTGGAAGGCCGTCCGGAACAGCGCGTGCCGATGTCGCGTCTGCGCGCCCGTATCGCGGAGCGCCTGCTGCAATCGCAACAGACCAACGCCATTCTGACCACGTTCAACGAAGTGGACATGAAACCGGTGATGGACCTGCGCAACAAGTACAAGGACAAGTTCGAGAAGGAACACGGCGTGAAGCTGGGTTTCATGTCGTTCTTCGTCAAGGCCGCTGTCCACGCGCTCAAGAAGTACCCGGCCGTGAACGCCTCGATCGACGGTAACGACATCGTCTACCACGGCTACTTCGACATCGGTATCGCTGTCGGCTCGCCGCGTGGTCTGGTGGTGCCGATTCTGCGCAATGCCGACCAGATGAGCCTGGCCGACATCGAGAAGAAGATCGCCGAGTACGGCAAGAAGGCTGCCGACGGCAAGCTGTCGATCGAAGAAATGACCGGCGGTACGTTCTCGATCTCGAACGGCGGTGTGTTCGGCTCGATGCTGTCGACCCCGATCATCAACCCGCCGCAGTCGGCCATTCTGGGCGTTCACGCCACGAAGGAGCGCGCTGTGGTGGTGAACGGCGAGATCGTCATCCGCCCGATGAACTACCTGGCCATGAGCTACGACCACCGTATCATCGACGGTCGCGAAGCCGTGCTGAGCCTCGTCGCCATGAAGGAAGCGCTGGAAGATCCGGCTCGCCTGCTGCTCGACCTGTAAGCGTTAGCGCGCACTGCGCGGTGTCGCCCGGCCATGCCTCTCATGGTCGGCGCGCCGCGCCTCCCCCTGCCGTCAACCTTCACTGAGTCTCAAAATGGCAAACAAAGAATTTGATGTAGTCGTTATCGGCGCCGGCCCCGGCGGGTATATCGCCGCGATCCGCGCTGCACAACTCGGCTTCTCCGTCGCTTGCGTCGAGAAGTGGATCAACCCGGCCAAGAAGATGGTGCTGGGCGGCACGTGCCTGAACGTCGGTTGCATTCCGTCGAAGGCACTGCTTGCGTCGTCGGAAGAATTCGAAAAGGTCGGTCATCACCTGGCCGATCACGGTATCACCACGTCGGATGTCAAGATCGACATCGCCAAGATGCTCACGCGCAAGCAAGGCATCGTCGACAAGATGACCGGTGGTATCGAGTACCTGTTCAAGAAGAACAAGATCACGTGGCTCAAGGGTGAAGGCTCGTTCGTTGCGAAGAACGACGGCGGCTACCAGATCGACGTGAAGCCGGTCCAGGAAGCCGACAAGCCGGAAACGGTCACGGCCAAGAACGTGATCATCGCCACGGGCTCGAAGGCCCGTCACCTGCCGGGCATGCCGGTCGACAACAAGCTCATCTCGGATAACGAAGGTGCGCTCTCGTTCGACACCGTGCCGAAGAAGCTGGGCGTGATCGGCGCTGGCGTGATCGGTCTGGAACTGGGTTCGGTGTGGCGTCGTCTGGGCTCGGAAGTGACCGTGCTCGAAGCCATGCCGGAATTCCTGGCTGCCGCCGATGCGGGCGTGGCCAAGGAAGCTGCCAAGCAGTTCAAGAAGCAAGGTCTGGACATCACTGTCGGCGTGAAGGTCGGCGAAGTGAAGACCGGCAAGAACAACGTCACGGTCAACTACGCGGACAAGGACGGCAAGGAGCACACGCTCGAAGTCGATCGCCTGATCGTGTCGGTCGGCCGTGTGCCGAACACCGACAATCTGGGTCTGGGCAACATCGGTCTGGCGACCGACGAGCGCGGCTTCATTCCGGTGGACGACCACTGCCGTACCAAGCTGCCGAACGTGTACGCGATCGGTGACGTGGTGCGTGGCCCGATGCTCGCGCACAAGGCCGAAGACGAAGGCGTGCTGGTGGCCGAAGTCATCGCAGGCCAGAAGCCGCACATCGACTACAACTGCATTCCGTGGGTGATCTACACCTCGCCGGAAATCGCATGGGTCGGCAAGACCGAGCAGCAACTCAAGGCCGAAGGCCGCGAGTTCAAGCCGGGTCAGTTCCCGTTCGCTGCCAACGGCCGCGCACTGGGCATGGGCTCGTCGGACGGTTTCGTGAAGGTGCTGGCCGATGCCAAGACCGACGAAATCCTCGGCGTGCACGTGATCGGCCTGAACGCTTCGGACCTGATCGCCGAAGCCGTGGTCGCGATGGAGTTCAAGGCGGCGTCGGAAGACATCGGCCGTATCTGCCATCCGCACCCGTCGCTGTCGGAAGTGATGCGTGAAGCCGCCCTCGATGTCGAGAAGCGTGCACTGAACAAGTAAGCCGGTTTACGCTTACCTGTACGAACAAAGGCGAGGCGACTCGCCTTTGTTTTTTCCCGATTTCATTGGTTACTTTTGCCCCCCGGCGCCGGCTCGTCGCCGCACTGCATGAACGTTCGCGAATACTACCAACAAGAATTGGCCGAGCGCGGCTACAAGCCCGACGAAGCGCAAGAGCGCGCCGTCGAGCGTCTGCAGCAATGCTACGACGAATGGGCGGCGTATAAGTCCAAGCGTTCGAACACGCTCAAGAAGTGGCTCGTGCATCCGGATCTGCCCAAGGGTGTCTATCTCTGGGGCGGCGTGGGCCGCGGCAAGAGCTTCCTGATGGACAGCTTTTACTCGGTGGTGCCGTTGCAGCGCAAGACGCGTCTGCACTTCCACGAGTTCATGCGCGAAGTCCATCACCAGTTGCAGGCGCTCAAAGGGCTGCCCGATCCGCTGGACGAACTCGCCAAGCGCATCGCCAAGCGCTACCGCTTGATCTGCTTCGATGAGTTTCACGTCTCCGACGTGGCCGATGCCATGATCCTGCACCGCTTGCTGGCCGAACTCTTCAAGAACGGCGTGCAGTTCGTGATGACGTCGAACTATCGTCCCGACACGCTGTACCCGGACGGCCTGCACCGCGATCGCGTGCTGCCTGCGATCCGTTTGCTCGAAGATAAGCTCGACGTGCTAAACGTCGACGCCGGTATCGACTATCGTCGCCGTACGCTGGCGCAGGTGCAGGTGTATCACTACCCCCTGGGCAACGAAGCCAACCGTGCGCTGCGTGCGGCGTTCAGCGAGATCGCGGGTGTGCCGGACGAGAGTCCGCTGCTGCACATCGAACAGCGCGAACTCAAGGCGCTGCGTCGCGCGGGCGGCGTTGTCTGGTTCGACTTCCATACGTTGTGCGGCGGTCCGCGCTCGCAAAACGACTATCTGGAACTGGCCAATCGTTTTCACACCGTGGTGCTCTCGGACGTGCCGAAGATGACGCCGCGTATGGCCTCGGAAGCGCGTCGCTTCACCTGGCTCGTCGACGTCTTCTACGACCACAAGGTCAAGCTGCTGATGTCGGCGGAAGTGCCCGCAGAAGAGCTGTACACGGAAGGGACGCTTTCCAACGAGTTCACGCGCACCGTGTCGCGACTCGTGGAAATGCAGTCGCTTGAGTATCTGGAAGCACCGCGTCGCGTGGTGGATACCTCGCTGACCTGACGTTGTTCACCTCGCCGCAAGCAGAGGGCAGGGCGCTTAGCGCCCCCGGTCCCCGCGACCGCGCTGGCGCGAGTCCGGCGGTGGCGGCGGGGGAGGCGGCGGCTGCCGTTGCTCGCGGATATGGTTATAGATGTCGCCCCGCAGGTCGCCTTGCGGCCGAACTTCCTGCTGCTGTGGACGGGACGGTCCAGGCCGTGCCCCGCCATGATTATCGCCGCGTCCGTTCGGACGATCGGCAGCCTGTGCGAACCAGCCTTGGAAGAATCGGCCGTCCGACGACGATTGAGCCGCAGCGCCCCACGACGCACCGGCCAGCATGACGAAACACAGTATCCGGACAAGTCGGTTGTGACGCATGGTGCCACCTCCTTGTCGGTTGAGCTGCCTCGATTGGCCGAAATCCCCGTTTGTCGTACCGATGCCATGCCAGCCGGGTAGGCTGGTCGGCACGCCTCGGCAAATGCGGCTACGCTTCGAGAGTAAAAGCGTAACGGCCGACGTGCTGTAAAGATTTGTAAAGCAATGTAAGCCGATGGGGCTGCGCGTAATCCGTCGCCTACCATGCGCTGTTTTGAATGTCGGAGTTTTGCAATGCGTAAGCTTTCTCTGGTTGTAGTGGCCCTGCTCGTCGTACTGGGGCTGCTGTTCGGTACGCCGTATTACACCTTGTGGCGCGCGCGTGATGCCGCCAATGCCCGTGACGCGACCACGCTGTCGTCGTACGTCGACTATCCGGCGGTGCGTGAGAGTCTGAAGATGAGCCTTCACGACGAGCTTTCCCGTCAGATGGACAAACAGCGCAGTAACGCCTTTGGCGCGCTAGCGCTGGCTTTGGGCGGCTGGGTGTCCGACCGCGTGGTGGAGGCGTTGCTGACGCCGGAGGCCGTGGCTGCCATGTTGCGCGGCGACAGTACGGGGCTGCCGCCTGCGCCGGGCGCACCCGCACCACGTGATGTGGTGCCGCCGCAAGCCGAATCGAGCGCGCCGCAAGCTGCACCTGCTGCACCTGTTGCACCGTCGGCGAATGGTGGATCCAATGCGTCGGAAGCGGCGGCCACCGCTGAAAACCAACCGCCGCGTACGACAACGCGTACCGAGTTTCAGGACTTCAACCACTTCCTCGTACACGTTTCGCGCAGCGACCGCCCGGAACGTGTCGTGACGTTCACGCTCACGCGTCGCAACGTCGTGCAGTGGCGATTGACGGCCATTGCGTTGCCGCCGCTCTGATCCCGCCAACCCCTTTCATCGACCTGCGCTGTCCGGTCAGTTGCGAACACCATCTTGAACTCGATTTTGAATGTGATGTCCTGGCGGCGACTGTGCGTCGCCGCCATGCTGACCGGCAACGCGCTCGTGGCCGCAGCGTCTGCCGATCCGTCGACGCCGGTCGGCGTGTGGCGCATTGTCGACGAGACGGGCGACCCGAAAGCCCTCATCACCATTACCGAAAAAGACGGAGAGGTCGTTGGCGCGCTGACCAAGAGCCTCGGTCGGCCGGACGCGCTGGAGCGTCGCTGTAACGAATGCACCGACGCGCGTCGCGGCAAGAAGCTTCAGGGCATGCAGATCATCCGTGGTCTGCGCAAGGATCCCGATGGCGACGAGTACGTCGGTGGGAAAATTCTTGATCCTGACAGCGGCAGCGAATACGGCTGCAAACTGCGGGTCGTCGAAGGTGGTAAGAAACTCGAAGTTCGAGGCTATTTCGGCATCTCTTTGCTGGGTCGCACGCAGACGTGGATCCGCGAGCAGTAGCGCCACATCCCCTCACACCTCCTCACATCCCTTTCATCTCCCGGTAGATTGAGCGACGAAGATTCAGGTCGGGCCACGCGCGATGGCACGACGCAGACGATGCGTCGGCTAGAGGACTTCCTCAGCACGAGGCCACGCCTTTGGCGTAATCTTCAAAGCGACTCACGCGTGATATGCCGCATTCCCGGCGACGACGTCGAGTCCTACGACAATCAATTCCGTATCTGGGAGGATGACAATCATGAAGCAGATTTCGAACGCGACGTCGTGGCGACGTCTGGGTGCGCATGCGCTCGTCGCAGTAGCGTTGCTGGGCGGTGTCGCGAAGGCGGCGCTGGCTGCCGACGACACGTCGCCGGTCGGTGTGTGGAAGACGATCGACGACAACACGGGCAAGCCGAAAGCGCTCGTCACGATCTCGGAGAAGGACGGCGAGTATGTCGGTGTGATCACGAAGGGTCTTGGCGAGAACGACGATCCTGCGCGCGTGTGCGACAAGTGTACCGACGAGCGCAAGGGCCAGAAGATGCTCGGCATGCAGATCATCCGCGGCATCAAGAAGGACGGTGACTCCTACGGTGGCGGTTACATCCTCGATCCGGAGAACGGCAAGGACTACAAGTGCAAGATGACCTTGACGGACGGCGGCAAGAAGCTCGACGTTCGTGGCTTCATCGGGATTTCGCTGATCGGCCGTACACAGACGTGGATTCGCGAGCAAACGCAATAAGTACCACGGGCGTCACAAGCGCCATCGAGAGACGACAAGACCCGGACGACATTTCGCCGGGTCTTTTTCGTTGGTGGGGCAGACGTTACGGCGTCGGCGTGGCGGTGCGAATGGACCGCGTCATATCGGGCAGGCCGTCGAACAACGAGTAGACCATCTGCAAGGTCGAATGCCGGGCGATGGCGCCCCGGATACCCGAGGTGCTGGGGGCTGCGGGCGTGTCATGCGACGCATGGCGCCCGCGATGTCGCGTGGTGGTGGGCTGTGGCGGCAAGGCGACCGGCAAGGCGATGCGCT
Source organism: Pandoraea commovens (assembly GCF_024704525.1). NCBI lineage: Bacteria > Pseudomonadati > Pseudomonadota > Betaproteobacteria > Burkholderiales > Burkholderiaceae > Pandoraea > Pandoraea commovens. The sequence continues at coordinate 3,515,040 of NZ_CP102780.1, read as the reverse complement.
CGCCGATGGGGCGCGGGACCGTGATCCGCGCGATCCACGACACCGCATTGCCGATAAGCGGTATGCGTGTCGCAAAATTGATGCCGTTTCTTAACATCTCCTGAATCACCGAAAGCATTTCTCCTTCGACGTAATACGACTTCACACGCGACCAGGCGGGGACGGCGTCATGCCGTGCAACCGTCTTGTTGTGAAGCCCTGCTGGGTCGAAAGTCACGGCAGTCGAATCTTGCACCACGGATGTTTGTGCCGATGCGAGTCCGCCGCCCAGCGAGTGCCCCGTGAACACGAGTTGCCGCGGCGGATAGTGGCAGGCCAGCGATTTACCCCAACTGATGGCCTCTTCGTACTGCTTGGAGCGCAATCCAAACGCTTGTCGGACATTGTGCGTCCAGTCGACCAAGGCGCGTCCGGTAATGCCCATCTCCGTGCCGCGATCCGCCGCGAGATAGCGGTCGCAGAGCTTGTCCTGATACAGCGCACCGAAGAAGCCCGATTGCGTTGGCCCGTTGTCGTCATGGATGCTGATTCGTCGCACGCGTGTTGGCAAAATTTGCGGGACCGAGCGATCGAAATAGACGTCGTGGTTCACGAGTGCGGCCGTAATGTCGTTGCGTTGTTCGATCATCGACTGCGGGAGGCTCGCTTTGCCTTTTGCCTGGATCACCGTGTCGAGTTCGTCGATGCGTTGTGCGACGGTGACGAGCTTCGCCGTCTGACAAGCGGATCGGTGAGCGGCGCTGTCGCCGACGAGCGGTTGCATTTGCGCGAACACGTTGTCGTAGGCCACCGATTCCAGACAGCCGCAAGGACGCGACGCCGAGTCGATGTCGTCAACTCCATTGCAAGCGCGCAATTGCGCGCCAGATGCCCGTGCCTCCCGAGTCACCTCCCGCCAGGCTTGCAACAGCGCCCGCATACGCTCGGCAAGCAGATCACAGGTCGCTTCGCCCGGCTGTGGAGGACGACCGATTTGCGCGCGATTTATCGTATTGACGAATTGCAGCGAGCGTCGCCGCTGGGCATCGAACATGCGACGTTCTCTCGCGATGTCTGCCCATTGTGTCGGCGTGTCGTGAGTCACTTCGTTGTCAAACGCCGGTAGCGACGTATTGTCGTCGGACGTGTTGGGCGGTTCGCTGCTGGCGCGGGTGTTGCGAGGGGTGGGGGTGAACACCGAGGGGGAACACGTGGGGCTGAATGTGCCGGTCGGGATATGCATGGGGGTTGGGAAAAGGCGTGAAAAGCGAGCGATTCTGCGCGACGCCTTTGCCCCCGGAAATCAAGAATGGCTCATTTGAAAGTCGCGGCTGCAAGTTTCATGAACATGCGAAGGATCGGTTGCCGACGACAACGCGTTCGACGCCAGATACGACAACGCCCGGGCAGTGTCGCTTCACTGTCCGGGCGTTGCCGTCCTGCACCGTCGTCAGGGCCTGCACCCTGCGAACGGCTCCCCCTCGCGATCTTCCAACGGGATCGATGCCCCGCCGATTTACTTGCCGCCCAGTCCCCCGAGCAAACCGGTTACCGGGGCCAGCAGCCCGCCTGCGCCGCCGGTACTCCCCGATGCGCCACCGGCTATTGACGTCAGCGGTGCGGTCACCGAACTGAGCAACGTCGTGACGGGGGCGAGAGGATTGCTTGCACCGCTGCCGCCCGTCCCCGTCGCACTTGTCACGCTGCCGAGCAGACCCGTGACCGGACTCAGCGGATTGCTGCCGGATGTGCCGCCGCCGGCCACGCCGCCAAGCAGTCCTGTGAGTGATCCGAGCGGGTTACCTGATGAACCCGACGCGCCACCCAGCCCGCCCAACAATCCGGTGAGTGCGCCGAGCGGATTGCCGCCACCTGCCGTCGTCGGCGTCACTGTCGTATTACCGACGTTCGCCAGCACGTTACCCAGCGCATTCGCGCTGCTACCGTTCGTACTGCCGGAGAGCAGACCACCTGCGCTCGTGACCGTATTGCCCAATGCCATGAGCGGATTGCCGAGACTTGCGACGACAGCGTTGGGCGCGGCCGCCTTGACCTGTGCGCCCGTCGAATTCAACGCGCCGCCGAGCGTGCCGAGCAAACCTGCAACAGGTGCGCCGAGGCCGCTGGCTCCGCCGACGGTTTGCGTCGTCGTGACGAGCGTGTTCGTAATCGGTGTGATGGCAGACGAAAGCATTGAGGTCGCCTGAACGACTTGTGGGCTCGTGAGCGTCTGCGAGAGGGCCTGGCCGCCGGTGACGACGCCCTGACCGACGGTGGTGACCGCCTGCCCCAGCACGCCCGTCAGCGAGCTGACAGGGGTATTGGCGAGCGGTCCGCTGTTGCCGATGCCAGCTACGCCGCTGCCAAGCGACTTGGTGGCGTTGCCGAGATCGGACACGACGCCTCCCGTACTCGCGAGTGTGGTGCCGACCGGATTCGCGCCGGACTTGCCGAGTTGACCGAGACCGTCGCCGACGCCTTTGCCGAGATCGGAGACAGCGGTGCCCGTCTGCGAGATCGCGCCGCCGACACCTTGTGTGACCTGCGGCGACACACCAGGAATCGTGGTGCCCGACACCTGATCGCCGACTGCACTCACCACCGAGCCGACAGAACTCACGACGCCGTTGCTGCTCGTGGTGGGGTTCGTCGGATTGACGGGGTTGGTCGGATTCGTCGGGTTATTGGGGTTCGTGGGATTGGTCGGCGTGTTGGCCGTCGCGCCGCTGCCACCGCCGGAGCTGGAGCATCCAGTAATACCGACTACACCCGCCACAAGTGCCGCGAACAACGTGGGACGCAGAATCTTCGACATGACGTATCTCCTTTCGGTGCGGCGCAGTCCGCTTCGATCTGCCTGACCTGCTTGAACTGAGCCGACGGAGGCGGCCGTAGCGCTCGTGCGAACGCCATCCGCCCACCCGTTATTGGGCTTACGGCTTCGATGCGTTGCCGCGTCCGTTCGATACCAGACCGGCGATGTCCTGATCGGCTTCGAAGCGCAGACGGAAGGTCTCGCTCTTGAGGGTGCGAATGCTCTGCACCAGGAAGTCGTGGATCGCAGCGAGTTCGCTGTGGTCGTACGCCGCGCTCACCGCCGTGAGTTCACGCGAGACGGACGACAGGAATTGTTCGATCTGCGCGCACTTTTCTTCGATGGGGTGAATCATCACCATGCGACGGTCGTGCGGGTTCTTCTCGCGTTCGACGAAGCCTGCGCGCTCCAGCCGGTCGATGACGGTGGTGATGCCACCGGAGCTCACGCCCATGAGTTCGGCGAGCTGTCCTGCGGTGATCGATTCGAGTTCGAGAATCAGATCGAGCGCGTTCAGATCGGTGACGTTCAGGCCGAGTTGTTCGGCAAGGGCTGCGTGGTAGAGCGCCGTGTACACGGCCAGCCGACGTCCGAGTGAGCGGACGATACCGGCGACGAGATCGTTTCGGTTCGTGTGTCGATCGCTCATGGTGCCGTTCGCTCCGTTCGTTGCATTCGTTCCATTGGAGCCGTTAGGCGAAGCGGTGCCGGACTCGGTACCGTATGTGTTATGACTTTGCGGGCCGGCATAGTGGCTGCCGGAGTGGCCGGAGTTTGCGGTGTCGCGCATCGCCAGAGGTTCTGCGCCTTGCGGGGCGGATTCGCCATGACCGCGCATCAGAACGCCGGTATCGGAGAGAAAGCGGGCCATGGCATTTCCTTATCGTTTGTTGTTAGTTGTGACGTGGCCGACGCTACGACGGCTGAACGACTGTGTGCGTCGCGCCACGTCCTGAACCGATTGCTGTGATTACTTGCCGACGCTGGCGACGCTGCCCAGGAGGCTCGTCACCGGCTGGATCAGCACCAGCAAACCACCCGTGCCACCTGTGCTGCCGCCGGCGCTGCTCGTCACACCCGAGAGCAGGCTCGTGACGGGGGCGAGCGGGTTGCTGCTGCCGCTGCTGCCACCGGACGCTGCGCCGCTCAGGCCACCGAGCAGGCTCGTGACAGGCGCCAGCGGGCTGCTACTGCCACTGGTGCCACCGAGGCCACCCAGACCGCCCAGCAGGCCGGTAACGGAGCCGAGCGGGTTGCCCGTGCTGCCACCGCCGCCAGCGGCCGTATTGCCGAGACCGCCGAGCAGCGAGCCGAACGGGTTCGTCGAGCCATTCGACGTCGGCCCGTTGACCACACCGCCGAGCGTCGAGACGGTTTTCCCGGTGGCGTCCACCGTGTTGCCGAGTGCGACCACCACACCGTTGTTCGACGTGCCGCCGATCGTTGTGCCGACCTTGCTGACGGCACCGCCGACAGTGGTGAGCAGGTTGGACACCGGCCCGCCGAGGCCCGTCGTAGTGCCAACGGTGCGCGTGGTGTCTGAGACCATGTTGGTGATCTGGTTGATCGGCGCCGAAACCGTTGTGGTCACTTGCCCGACCGGTCCGGTCGGCGCGAGTGCCTGACCGAGGATCGCGCCACCGGCGATGCCGCCATAGCCTACCGACTGGACGACGCCGCCAAGGCCGCCAACCAGCGTATCGACCGGGGTGCCTTGCAGCGGATTGCCCTTGGTAATGCCCTGGATGCCGCTGCCGAGCGACACGCCTGCGTGGCCAAGATCCGTCACGGCCGGGGCGACGCCAGCGAGCGTCACGCCCACGGTGTTCGCATTCGTGCCGGTCTGACCGAGACCATTGCTGACGGCATTGCCGAGATCGGTGACGGCGTTGCCGGTGCTCTTGAGTGCACCGCCCATGCCTTGCGACGTTTGCGACGAGACAAGCGGCAGTTGCGTGCTGGCCACCTGATCGCCGAGGGCGCTCACTACGTTGCCTGCCGAGCTGACCACGCCACCTGCACCGGCAGCCGTCGTGCCGACCGCGTTCGGGGTGCCGGTCGTGCCGGCCGAGGTGGCGCCGCTGCCGCCGCCGCCGCTGGAGCAACCCGTGAGGGCGATGGCTGCGATAGCGGCCGAAGCCAGCAGAGTGCGTTGAAGTGCGTTGCTCATGATGTCTATCTCCCTTGATCGTTCTGAATATCGGCTGGCGGGGGACCGCTCAATGACGCCGTGTGATGTCGCGAATTGCCTCAGGTACTGCTATTTCCATTTGAGAAACCGTGGCCGCTCGCTGTGATGCCGTTGTGCGCGTGCGGCGTGTTGGGTGAGCCGGATCCGGCCCGGCCCGGTCCGATGCGTGAGCATCGGTGCGAGGGCCGGATCGCGGCGGTCACAAACTGGCGGTGGAATCGCGCGGATCATGATCGGTTTGCCTGTCGTTGAGGTCTGTACGCTGAGCGTTGTGTCGACGTTGCCGATTCAGCTGCCCGATTACTTCTTGCCGCCGAGCAGACCGCCGAGCAGGCCGGTCACCGGAGCGAGCGGGCCGCCGCTGTTGCTGCCGCCCGACGTTGCACCACCGACCGCACCCGTCACCGAGCCGAGCAGCGTCGTCACCGGGGCGAGCACACCGCCCGAAGCCGAGCCGCCAGCACCGGCCGAAGCACCGCCGGTTCCGGCCGAGCCGCCTGCGCCAGCCGTGAGCGTGCCGCCGAGGCCGCCCGTCAGACCGGAGACGAGGTTGGTGACCGGGGCGAGCGGGTTGCTGCCCGAGGCACCGCCTGTTGCGCCGCCGAGTGCACCCGTCAGACCGGAGACGAGGTTGGTGACCGGGGCGAGCGGGTTGCTGCCCGAGGCACCGCCCGTTGCGCCGCCGAGTGCGCCCGTCAGGCCGGAGACGAGGTTGGTGACCGGGGCGAGCGGGTTGCTGCCCGAGGCACCGCCCGTTGCGCCGCCGAGTGCGCCCGTCAGGCCGGAGACGAGGTTGGTGACCGGGGCGAGCGGGTTGTTACCCGAAGCACCGCCCGTCGCACCGCCAAGCGTGCCCGTGAGACCCGAGAGCAAGCCCGTGACCGGCGCCAGCGGGCCGGAGCCCGTGCCCGAGCCGACACCGACCACACCCGACAGGCCGCCGAGCGCAGCGGAGAGCGGAGCGAGCGGGTTGGTGCTCGTCGGCGTGCCGTGGACGAGGCCGCCAAGGCTGGCCACCGTGGTGCCCACACCGGCGACCACGCCGCCGAGGTCCTTCGCGACCGGGTTGTTGATCTGTCCGCCGAGCTTGGTGCCCACACCGGCCAGACCGCCGCCGACCGTGGCGAGCAGACCGGCGACCGGCGTACCGAGACCCGTGGCGTTACCGACCGTTTGCGTCGTGTTGGTCACCACCGTCGTGATCGGGGTGATGGTCTTCGACAGGCCCGACGTCAGTTGCTGCACCGGTGCGCTGTTGACCGTGGTCGTCAGCCCGTTGCCGAGTGCGACACCGGCGTCGCCGACCGAGGTCACCACGCCGCCGAGCAGCCCGGTGACACCGTTCACCAGCGCCACGTTCTTGAGCGGGCCGGTTTGACCCAGGCCTGCCACAGCGCTACCCACTTGCTGACCGGCCTGACCGAGGTTGGTCACGGCGCCCGTCACGCCGGTGAGCGTCGGGTTCAGTGCGTCGTTGCTCGAACCGAGCTTGCCGAGGCCGTTCGTGAGGCCGTTGCCGATCGACTGCACGGCGTCGCCCGTCTTCACGACAGCGCCAGACAGTCCGCCTTGCGTTTGCGAGCTGACGATCGGCAGGCTGGTGCTGCCAAGGGTCGTGCCCAGATCGCTGACCGTCTTGCCGACTTGCGTGACGACACCCGTGCTGGCGGTGGCAGCTACGACGCCGATCGGGTTGGTGGAGGCTCCCGTGCCGCCATTCCCGTTACCGTTGCCGTTACCGTTGCCGCTGCCATTCCCGTTGCCCGAGCCGTTGCCCGAACCGTCCGGCACGGTGCCTGCGCCCGAGCCGCCACCGCTGCCGGTGCCTGCCGAGGTGCCGCTGCCGCCACCGTCGCCGAGCGAGCCACTGGTGCCGCCCGAACCGGAGCTGGCGCAGCCGGTCATCGTGACGACGGCGAGAAGAACGGCGGAAGCGAGAAGGTTGCGTTGGATGTTTTTCATGATGGTGTCCTCTGGTCTTTGTCGTATTCAGGCGAGCACGTTTTGTGCTGCCAGTCGGTTGTTCATGCGTTGTGCGATGAGTGCGAACAGGAGCGCGGTTACGGTTGCGCTATCGGGGCCCGTCATCGCATGGGCCGAATTCGTGTTGCTGCTGTGAGCGTTCGCCACGTCGGTCGGTGTGGCGGTGGCGCGTACGCCACCGCCTTCTTCACCGCCCCTCCCTGGGCTTGCGCCTCTACGACCGGTGTCGGCCACAGCCTCGCGCTGCTTAGCCGTGATGCGTTGACGCTCTGCCGAGATGGCTGCTGCGCCGTGCATCGTTTGTTTGGTATTGCCAACGATCATGGTGTCCCTCGTGATCTTTAGCGTTGCGATGCAGGGATATCTGCAAGAGGTGTGCCAACCACAGATCCGGGGTTCGAATAAGCCTTCTAGTTTTTCCGGCAATCGGCTGAAAAGCCTGTATTTATTTGCGTTTCGGAAAACAAGAATCTTTTGGATCGAGATATCTCGACGGCGCGGGGGGAGTGAAAAGTCAGGGTTAACGCCATCGGGAAATGGCGAATAAACGGCGAAACGACGTTCCCGTTACGGGGTTCGTTACGGGTAACGTAACGTAACGATTCGGATGTAACGGAACGAAAGGGTTGCGAAACGCGTTGGGGAAAGGCGGAACGCAGACGAATGAAACGCAGGTGTGGAATTCAGGAGCAAAAGCAAATGCATCGGAACACCTCGGCGGATATTCAGGTGTTCCGGTGATTCGGGTAATGCCTGATCGAACGTAATAGCTAGATGGCCGTACTAATACCTAAAGGCACGGTGTCGTCAGACAAAAGGGATGTGATCAGGGGGCGAGGCGCTGCATGGCGTGGCCATGTTTGTGTGATGAAACGCGATATGACCGCTTTGGAAAAGATGAATAGTTATTTAAATGCGTGCTGAAGCCGTTGATGAGGGGATTTCGCCAATGTGTGTGGCGTCGCACCAATCATGGTTTTCCCTCGCGCACGTTGTATTGCCTAGTTTTGGAGTATTGTTTGATCAACCTATGTAACGTTTTCTTACATCCGCTGGGGTGATTGGAAGCAAGACTCTAGTTTTTGTGATTTAGTTTAAATTAGGATCAGAAAAAAATAGCGCGCGAGTGCAAAGGCTGTGCCAACAGCCAAGGAAATATTGGCGTACAACGTAAAAGAGGTTCGCGAGCCTTGCAGCGCAACGAACCCGAGGCCGAAGTCAAGAGTTGATCAGCGATATAGCAGGACTCAGTCGTCAGATCTTCGGGTCGATGACAGCTCTGCTGCGCGCCAACGGGCGCTTAGCGCCTTTTTGAGGGAGGGTGATATGAAACTCGGTAATCGTTTTCGTCTGTTTGCGCGCGACGAGCGTGGTGTGACGGCGCTTGAGTACGGCATCCTCGCCGCCATTGTCGCGGTGATCATCGGTGGCACCGTTTATACGAATCTGGGCACGACGTTCTCCTCTGTGTTCTCGAAGATCCAGTCGGCGGTCACGGCAGCGGGCGCATAAGGTTCACGTAGTTCGTATCGGAACAACGGCGCTTCGGCGTCACAGAAGAAGTCGGCACTGGCTCCTCGCGTCTGCGTGCTGTAGCGAGGGATCGTGCGGACCATAAGGGGAAGGGCGCAGGTTCACAGACAAGCGCCATTCGGGGTAGTGGGATGCTGTATTCGCGAGGAAGCGAATCATGCGAGCAAATCGAGTTGGGGCAAGCAGCCGGCAGCACAGACTGTCGCGGCAAAAGGGTGTGACCGCGCTGGAGTACGGCATTCTCGCGGCCATCGTGGCAGTCATCATCGGTGGCACGGTCTATACGAACATGAGCAGTGTGCTCTCGAGCGCATTCAGTACGGTAACGTCGGCGGCCACCTCGGCGGCATCGCATTGAGACAGCATCGGCGCTGATATGTATAGGCGGTTTTTATAGTCGGTTTTAAGCGGAACCGGATGCGAGACCTCCTGTGCTGACATTGCTGTGGCTGTTATGTGTGCCGATCGTACTGACCGACCTGATCGCACGGCGTATCCCGAATATCTGGCTGTTGTGTGTTGCTGCGCCCGCGCTGGTCTGGATTGCGTGGCAAGCGTGGCACACCGGACCTCGGGTGCTGTGGGTCCACGGACTGGGCGCATTTCTGGGATTGATCGTACTGCTACCGTTTTGGTGGCGAGGTGTGATGGCCGCAGGCGACGTCAAGCTGTTTGCGGTGATCGGGTTGGTTGCGGGTTACCCCGCGCTGTTGCCGGTGTGGTGTCTGGCCAGCGTGGCGACGGGCGTGCATGCGTTGGTGGTGCTCACCGGTCGTATGAAATGGCTCACACGATGGCGCGAACGTTGGATGGCGTCGGGCGTGTGGCAACGAATTCTGCAGTGGCGGGCGGGGCGTGCGGGTTTGCCTTACGGGGCCTATCTGGCTGCCGCAGCGCTCGTGGTGCGATGAAGACAGTGAGCGGATGAGGGTGTGAGGGCACCGGTCGTCGGCAGCAGCAAGATCGCTGACCATCGCAAAGTGGGGATGTATCGGAGGTGACGAGTGTTGGCGAAGCCAGCACCGTAATAACGGGAGGCGCGGGCGACGCCGCGCAAATTTGCAGGTTCATGCGTCGCCAGACACGGTCGAAAAGCGCCGTGCGCGACGGGGGGTATCGTCATGAAGCGGTCTGGGGCACGGGCAAATTCTGGGTTGCGATGCGTTCGGTCGACACGACCGCGCGGTGTCGCTGCTCTGGAATTCATGCTCATCCTCATGATCCTGCTGCCTGCCTTCTACGTCGCCGTCGCCTTCTCCATCAACATTCTTGCCCGGCAAATGCTCACACAGGCCGCCTCCGAAGCGGGCCGTGCGATGTTGCGCGCCGGCACGATGGCACAGCGTCAGGGCTACGCCACGACGGCGATCAATACCACGCTGACCTGGCCTTCGGCGTCGGCCGTCAGCGCGACATTTCCGGCGGATGCCACGTATCCCTGCCCGGCGTCGGGGACCGGAACGGTGTCGCAATGCATCGTCCACGTGACGCTGACGTTGAATCAGCCGATGACGGTCAACTGGCCGGGGCTGGGCGCGCTGGTGCCGCAAACCGTGATCGGTACGGCGGCCGTGACGCTGGACACGTCGACGCTCGGAGGGAGTTGAGCGATGGTCTGGACGGGCAGTACACGCACGAAGCAAGTACGTAGCTAGCAACAGGTAGGACCACGAGTGAGGTAACAGGAAGTCGCATCGGATTGATATGCCGCCGGCATGCCGGCGTCCCGCAAGTTGTGACTGAACGGCCGACAGGCCCCAAGCCATGAACAAAGCCACCAAGATTCTTGCTGCTGTGCTGGTTATCGTCGGTGTCGCGCTGGCGCTCTTCGCATTGCGTCTGGGAACGACCAATGCGCCTGCGCCGAACGCCACGCCCTCGGCGGTGACCCAAACGCTGACACAGCGCTTCCCGGCCGTGGTGGCGGCTAAGGCGCTGACTCCGGGCAAACCGATTACGGCCGACGACATCAAGATTGCGCAGTTCGACAGCCAGACACCCAATGCCTTCGCCAACCCGGCAGACGTCGTGGGCCGGGTGCCGCTTGTCGCACTTGCCGCAGGTGTACCCGTCACGCAAAACACGCTGGCACGCGGCCTCGCGATGCAGCTCGCCCCCGGCGAGCGCGCCGTCGCCCTTCCTGTGACCGAGACGGTCGGCGTGAGCAACCGCATTCGCCCCGGCGATTTCGTGGACGTCTTCTTCACGATGAAAACGAATCAACCCGCAGGCAGCCCGACGGTCGGCTTGGTGGACGACACGCAAGCGCGCTTGCTGGCGTCGCGTGTGCGGGTGCTGACCTACGGCAATGCGTCGCTCGACGACATCACGCCGCCGCCCGCTGCGCCCACCGTCGCGTCCACGGTCGCGGCAGCGACGGCCAGCGCGCCGCCACCTCAGCAAGCGGCCGCGCCCCAACCGCCGCCGATGCCCGCGACCTCGGCGGTCGTGGCCGTCCCGATCGAAGACGTCAACCGACTCGTGCTCGGCGCGCAGCAGGGCAAGATCACGCTCGCACTGCGCAACCCCGCCGACGACACAAAGCCCGATACCTCGTTGTTCCCGCCGACACCGCCCGTGCTCGTGAGCAAGGCCGGTCTCGCGGGCGACAACAAGGCAGCACTGAACTCGCCGGAGAACCAGGCCTACGCCGGTATCGCCACGACGGGGCTGGCGGGTGAGCCGCCGCGACGCACGGCGGCAGCACCTGCGCCGCGTGCGCCGGGGGGCGGTGGTGGCGGGGGTGGTGGCGGCACGGTTGAAGTCGTGCGCGGTGCCGAGCGATCCACCGCGTCCTTCTGACCTGAGCCCATCGAAACGATTTGAATTGAGTGACCTGAATTGAAGTGACGAGCAGATCCGGTGATGTTCGGGCGCGGGGGGCAACCAGTGCGACGAACACCACTTAACCGACACAGTGACCGATACAGCCACGCCATGATCAGAAGCCAGGTTCGCACTGCCAGACGAGAAACCAGACGTGTCACGGGAATGCTGTTTTGTTTTGCTGCGCTGCTTGCGTGTGGTGCGACGGTCGCGGTCCGGATGGCCGACGCGGCCGATACCGCACCGAGCGCAGGGTCTCGTTCGCTGACGCTTGCGGTGCACGAGCAGCGTGAATTGCCGGTCTCGGGCACGCTGGAGCGCGTGGCCGTCGCCGATCCGGAGATCGCGGACATCGTCGTGCTCAAGGGCTCGGGCGGACGTCGCGGGTCGGTGCTGGTCGTCGGCAAGAAGGCCGGTACGACACAGGTATCGACGTGGCCGCGCGGTGGCGAGGCCACCCGTTGGGAGGTTCATGTGCAGGGCAACCTGCAAAGTGCATTGGGGGACACCGGCACGGCCAGCGTCGACGCGCGCGGCAGTGCGGCTGTCATCAAGGGACATACGAATACGCTCATCGAACACAGCGGCCTGCAATCGGCAGCGGTCGATGCGACAGGCAAAGGCGGGGTGGTGGTGGACCGTTCGACGGTCGGAGACACGGGCGTAGTGCAGGTCGACGTCAAGATCGTCGAAGTGAACCGCAACATTCTGAATCAACTGGGGGTGGACTTCACGGCAGAGCGCATCTCGCCATCGGGCGGATTCGGCGTGATTTCTACACTGGGGACGGCGGCTTTCGGTAGCGGCGGCACCTCGACGTCGAACTTCGGATCGTTCTTCGGCTCGATTACGCGCGGCGCATTCAACTTGTCGGCGAAGATCAACCTGCTGCAGTCGAACGGTTTGGGGCGCGTACTTGCCGCACCGTCGCTGGTTGCCTTGTCGGGGCAGAGCGCGAGCTTCCTCGCCGGTGGCGAGTTGCCGGTGCCGCAGTCGGGGGGATTGGGCACGACGACCATCGTCTACAAGTCGTTCGGTGTAGGCCTGACGGTGACGCCGACGATTCTGTCGCCGAACCGCATCGCTCTGAAGGTCGCGCCGGAGGCGTCCGATCTTGACTATACGAATGCCGTGGTGATTGCGTCGACGCAGATTCCCGCGATCACGACACGGCGCGCCGATACGACAGTCGAGCTGGGCGACGGCGAGAGTTTCATCATCGGCGGCCTGATTTCGCGCACGACGACCGCCGCCGTCGACAAAGTACCGCTGCTGGGCGATCTGCCGCTCATCGGCTCGTTTTTCCGGAATCTGAAGTACAACAGTATCGAGAAGGAACTGGTCATCATCGTCACGCCTCACCTGGTCAAGCCGGTTTCCAGAGACGTGACGCTGCCGCTGCCGGGGGACACCCGGGAGAAGCGGCCGGGGCCGGTGTGGGGCGAGTATTTGATGGGCGTGGCAAGCGACAGCGAACTGCCGGGCTTCTCGAAGTGACCGAAGTGGCATTGGCGCCGGATCGAAGCAGGTTCGACGGCGGCGCGGCGGTCTCGGGCGAAGCATCGGCGAAAGCCGGGTTGGGGTAGTAAGGAGTGCACAAATGAACGCACCGACGCGAATACTGGACACCATGACTGAGTTGCATCGCTTTCTTTTTTGCAGCGCACATGCCGGCCACGGACAGTGGCTCTCGGCGGCTTTGCGCGAAGAGGGCGTGGTGCTGCAGGAAGCCGGACGTCCGGCACAGTTGCAGCAGCGTATCGGCGATCTCGATCCGCAGGTCGTGCTGCTCGACTTCTCGGGCGAGCCGACCGGTCATGCCGACGATCCGCCCGATGGCGGCATCGCACAGGCCACGGAGCTCGCGCAGATGCTCAAACGCGTCGCGCCCAAACTGCCGCTGGTCGCCGTGGGTTCGATGGTGCGCGCAGACGGCATGAAAGCCGCGATGCGCGCTGGCGTCCACGACTTCATCGACATGCACTCGACGCATGAAGAAGCGCTCGATGTCGTGCGTCGCGTGATCGATCACACGCCGACGGCGAGCGTGACGACAGCGCCCCAGCGCCACGGCCGGTTCATCGTGCTGCTCGGTGCGCGGATCGGTGTCGGATGCAGCACGCTGGCTGCACATCTGTCGCAACTGGGTCAGGAAATGTCCGTCGCCACCGACCCGGACCGTGCGGAGAAGACCGCGAAGGCGGCCAAGGCCAACGCGAACAAGGACGACAAGTTCGACAGTTCGTTGCTCGGCCACGTCGCGCTGCTCGATCTCGGGCTGCCGTCCGGTGACGGTCTGCTGTATCTCAACACGCAGAGCCAGTTCAGCTTCGCCGAGGCCGTGCAGAACTTGCGCCGTTTCGACGAAACGCTCGTGCACACGGCCGTGTCGCACGCGCCGAGCGGTCTTGCCGTGCTGCCGCTGCCGCTCGATCTGGGCGACATGCGCAGCGTGGCGGCGGCCGACGCGCTCGCGCTTACCGACCGCCTGCGCGCGTTCTTCGATCTGATCGTGGCCGACCTCGGCGGCTTCTCGAATCCGCAGTTCGTGGCCAGCCTCGTGCGCGCCGCCGACGAAGTGTGGCTCGTGGTCGACCAGAGCGTGGGCGCGATCGTCTCGCTCGCGTCGATGCTGCGCGATCTGGAGGAGAAGAGCGTCGAGCGCAGCCATCTGCACCTCGTCCTCAATCGTTACGACCCGCGTTACGGCATGGCGGCCGACCAGATCGCCAAGCGGTTCGACGTGCCGCTGCTCGCCACGCTGCCCGACCGGCCGCTCGCCATGCTCTCGGCCACCAATCAGGGCAAGCTGATCATCGACACGGCGCGCAGCGACCCGTATGTGCGCGCGCTGCAACCGTTGGTGGAACGACTGCTCTCCGCACAGCATGCGGGCGCCGCTTCGCACCGCCAGTCGTCGGGCTGGCTGGGCCGATTCATGGGAAAGCACTGATATGACCGACTCCATCGAATTTGCCGACGACAAGCGCGCGTTTGCCAATTCACAGCAGTTTCAGGACATCAAGACCGCTGCGCACGAACATCTGCTTGCGCGCATCGAAGAACTCGGCGCGGAATTCGGGCGCTGGAGCCGTAGCGCGATCCAGCAGTTCGTCGATCTGGAAATGGACGGGTTCGTGCGTCTGCGCCGCATCCCGATCAACGAGGCGGAGCTGCGTCAGATCTCCGACGCGCTGACCAAGGAGCTGGCGGGCTTCGGTCCGATCGAGGACCTGCTGGCCGACGCGGCGGTGGAAGACATTCTGATCAACGGCTACAACGACGTGTACGTCTCGCGTCGTGGCGTGCTGGCGCGCGAAGCGCTGCGCTTCTCGGACAATCAGCACCTGCTGCGGATCGTACGTCGCATTCTCGCGCCCATCGGGCGGCGTCTGGACGAATCGAATCCGATGGTCGACGCGCGTTTGCCCGATGGCGGACGTCTGAACGTGGTGATCGAGCCACTGGCCGTGGACGGGCCGGTCGTCTCGATTCGTAAGTTCCGCAAAGACCCGCTTAAGCCGTCGGACCTGCTGCAACTCGGCAGCTTCAACGAAGAGATCTACAACCTGCTCGAAGCGGCGGTGCGCTCGCGCTGCAACATCCTCGTCTCGGGTGGCACGAGCTCGGGCAAGACGTCGCTGCTCAACGCGCTGGCGAGTTTCATCCCGGCGACCGAGCGCGTGGTGACGGTGGAAGACACGGCCGAACTCTCGCTGAACCACCCGCACGTGGTGCGGCTGGAGTCGCGCCAGGGCGGCTTTGACGGCTCCGGGGAAGTGACGATTCGCGATCTGATTCGTAACAGTCTGCGGATGCGTCCCGACCGGATTATCGTGGGCGAAGTGCGCGGCTCCGAAGTGCTGGAAATGATGCAGGCGATGAACACGGGCCACGAAGGCTCGATGGCGACGATTCACGCCAACTCGCCGCGCGAATGTCTTTATCGTCTGGAGATGTTGGCGGGCTTCGCCGGGTTCCAGGGCAGTGAGAGTAGCTTGCGCCGTCAGATCACGAGCGCGCTGGACTTCATCGTGCAGATCGGCCGTCTGTCGAGCGGACGCCGACGGATTCTGTCGATCACGGAAGTGACCGGCGTGTCCGATACCGTCATCTCCACGCAGGAGCTGTTCCGTCACGAGTCGGTGGTCGGGCCGGACGGCGAGGAAAAAGACAAGTGGGTGTCGCTCGGGCTTCAGCCGCATTCGCCCAAGCTGCAACGCTACAAGGAGCAGACGCGCAATGCGGCGGCCGCCGCGCAGGCGCAACAGGGCAATGTGCCGCCGGACTCGGGTGGCGGTGGCTTCTTCGGACGCCGTCGATGAACGCCCTCGTGCTGTGGGCCGCATGCATCGCACTGCTGCTGGTGGCAGCGGGGCTGGAGCTGTGGCGTCGCACACATCAGCGCGCACGCGAACAGGCGACCAGCGCGTTTCTTGAGCGTCAGCTCGCGCAGAACGCGCCAAAGTTCGGGGCCGCCGAGACGGGCGAAGTGCGCGCGCCGCGCCGCAAGTCGTTGCCGTGGGAGTTCTTCTTCGAGCGTGCGGGCGTGCAGCCCGATACACCGTTCTATCTCATGCTTATCGTGCCCGGTCTCGTGCTGACGCTGGGCTTTTGGATGTGGCAGGGACCGCTTTCGGCGATTGTGATTCTGATCGTGTACGCGGTCGTCACGGTGCTGCGCTATTGGCTCAAGGCAGCGCGCCGACATCGCGACATCGTGCGTCAGTTGCCGATCTTTCTCGACGGCATGGTGCGCATGCTGACCGTCGGTAACAGCCTGCCCTCGGCGTTTCAGTCGGCCGCAGGCAACGCCGATTTGCCGCTGCGCGAGTTGCTGGAGCGGGCAGTGCGTCAGGTGCAGGCAGGCGTAGAGCTGGACGTCGCGCTCAAGCAGATTGCACGCGTCTATCAGGTGGATGAGATTTATCTGTTCGCGTCGGTCGTCGATCTGTCGACGCGTTTCGGCGGCCGCGCCGACCAGATTCTGGCGCGCATGTCGGGCTTCATGCGCGACCGCGAGCAGGCGCAGGCCGAGTTGTTCGCGCTGTCGTCAGAGACGCGCATGTCGGCGTGGGTACTCGCGGCGCTGCCGATTGTGGTGAGTGCGCTGCTGATGTTGCTGAATCCGAAGTTCTTCGAGCCGATGTTCCAGGAGCCCGCCGGTCAGAAGCTGCTGGCTATCGGGCTGGGGCTGGAGGTGTTCGGCGGTTTCGTGCTGTACCGGTTGGCCAAGTCGCTCTGAGCGCGAAGGACCCGCAGCCATGAACCTCTCATCGTTCTCGACCGACTCGCAAACCTGGATGATGCTTGGCCTGCTGATGGTCGCGGCAGGGCTGTTGCTCGCGGCGTCGGCGATCTTGTTGCGCGCGGTGCGGCAAGGGCGCAGCGGCCGGATGATCGATCAGGTGCTTGCAAGCCGTCAGCAGCAGGCGCTTGCGGCGTTGCGCTCGGCTACGTCTCCGACGGGGTTGCGTGCCAATGCCAATGGCGATGACGATGCGCAGGCGTCGGGCGAGGGTAAGCAGCGTGGCTGGCGCTCGCTGCTCGACCGTGCGGCGGCGCTCGGCAAGCAATGGTCGGAAACGCGCCTTGGACAGAACCTGATCGCGGCGGAAGATCGTCTGCTGCTCGCGCAATGCGGCTATGACAGCGTGCGCGCCAAGTCGCTGTTCCTGTTCGCACGCGTGGCGCTCGCGGTAGTGTTGCCGCTGATTGTCTGGTTGTGGTTTCCGGGCGGTGGCGGACTTGGCACGATCCTGCGGCTGATCGGGGCGGCAGGTGCCGGATTGCTCGCGCCGAAGTTCTATGTGCAGCGCAAGGCAGGACAACGTCGCCGCGATCTGGTGGACGAACTGCCGTTGCTCATCGACTTGTTGCGACTGCTGCAAGGCGTGGGGCTGTCGATGGACCAGAGCTTGTATGTGGTGGTGTCCGACTTCCGCGAAGTGCTGCCGATTCTGTCGAAGGAATTCGAGAACGCTAACCGCCAATATGCGTCGGGGCGTGGTCGTGAGGCGTCGATGGGGCGGCTGCGCGAGGTGTACGACAACGACGATCTGCGCGCGCTGGTGAGGCTCATCGTGCAGGTCGAACAGCATGGCGGCGCTGTGCAGGAGCCGCTGCAACAGTTCAGCGATCGCTTGCGCGAACAGCGCCGTCAGACGATGAAGGAGCGCATCGGCAAGCTTACGGTGAAGATGACGCTGGCCATGATGCTCACGCTGCTGCCAGCGCTGATGCTCGTGGTCGCCGGACCGGCGCTACTGTCGCTGACCAAATCCATGGAGGCCATGAATTGACCATGCCAATCCAGACGCGATTTCTCGCACGTGAGCAGACGCGCCATGCCGGTGCGGTCGCCGCGTCCACTGTGGCCGTTGCGCTGTGTGCTGCACTGCTGGCCGGGTGCAGCAGCGGGCCGACGATGGGGGCTTACGGCGCACCGTCGGCCGCCGCGCTGATGCAGGCGCAGCAAAACGACGAAGAGAAGGCGAAGCTTGCGAAGCCCGACACGCGTGAGTTGTATCTGTCGATGATCCGTCAGGTGCAGGATCAGGGCTCGTACTTCGCGTCGCTCGCGCACATCGAACAGTTCCGCATGCAGTTCGGCTCCGCGCCCGACGTCGACATTCTTCGTGCCGATGCCCTGCGCGAGACCGGGCAGCCCGACGCAGCGGAGCAGGCGTACCGCCAACTGCTGGGCAGCACCGAAGCCGCTGCCGCCTGGCACGGTCTGGGACTGGTGTCTGCGCAGCGCAAGGATTACGCCGGGGCCACGCAAGCGTTGCGCGAGGCGGTGTCGCGCGCGCCGACGCAAGCGTTCTATCTCAGCGATCTGGGTTTCGCGCTGCTGCGTAACGGCGAACCCGCTGCCGCGCGTGTGCCGCTGGCACAGGCGGCCGAGTTGCAGCCCGACAGTAAGAAAGTGCTCAGCAACCTGGCCGTGTATCTGCTCGTGACCGGCGATCGCTCGCGTGCCGACGCGATGATGACGAACGCCAAGATGTCGCCATCCACGCGCGAAGCCATCGACAAGCTGGCCGCCGATATCCGGGCGCAGACCAAGGCGCGCAAGCAGGCCGCAGACGCCGCCGCCGCACGCGCCGCCGCACAGGCAGCGGCAGCCATCGCGCCGCAGGCCGCACCTGTCTTGGCAACGGCTTCGGCATCGGCGGAATCTGCTGCATCGGCTCGCGTGAGCGCAAGCAGCGAGGGGCCGGTCGTGGTGCGTCTGCCGCAGGCGAGTGCGTCGAACGATGGACAGAACAAGGTGCCGTCGAAGCCATCTCAGGTCGCTTCGGCATCGGACGCCAAACTCGCGCGTGCCGGGGACGGACCGCGCAGCGACATGCCGACGTCGATGCTCGACCGGTTCGCGCATTCGCAGTAAGAACGAACGCAGCAACATCAGGGGAGACGTGAAGATGGCCATCCAGAAACTTAAGGGAACACCGGGCGTCCGTTCGCTTCGTGCGGCGCAGCTCGGGCTTGCCGTGTTCACGCTATGGGCCGGAGCTGCCGCAGCGCAAAGCAACGCACCTGTCACCGGCGCGATGGGCGGGGCGGACTCGCGCGCGGTCGCCACAACGTCCGCTGCTCCGGTAGCGCAGCAAGCGCCTGTAGCCACCAATGTGCAGCAGGCACCCGTTGCACAGAGCACGGCAGCGCCCTCGCAGCAGGCCGTCCGCATTCCGGCCAACGTCGTGCGCCGCACGTCGCCGCCGGTCGTCGGCTCGCCAGCGCGAGACGGCATGCTCGGCGACGAGACCGAAGCGTTGCTCGCCGTGCAGTCGAACAACCTTGCCGCAGGCCCGGGCTTGCCGATGCTCGGGGCGACCGCGTCGCGCGCCTACCGTCGCTATCTGGAAAGCTTCAACTACGCGATCCCGGCGTTCTTCGCCACGATGGTCCAGAGCGATAACGGCACGGGCGGTGGTGGCGGCAATGGCGGTGGCGCGTCACCGGCGGCAGCGGGGGCTGGCGCGAGCCAGTGATGTCTCATGACTCCGCGTGCGCGTGTGCGCTCAACGACTGACACGACTCGTGCAAAGCGCACGGTGTGGTTTGCCGGACGCCAGCGCGGGTCGGTGCCGATCCTCGCCTTCATTTTCCTGACGGTCGTGCTGATTCTGGCGTTCTCCATCGACGCCGGTTTCGCCTTCATGAAGCGACGCGATCTGCAACGTGCTGCCGACATGGCGGCGCTCGCCGGGGCGCAAACGCTGCCCGGCTGCGCCAACACGACCTCGTACGACACCGTCGCGCGGGCGAACGTGGCGTCGAACCTCGGCAACAACGTCACCAGTCTGACGATCGCCACGTCGTGCGGGATCTGGACGTCGCCAGCAGCCACGGCGACGACACCGGGGACATTCGTCGCCGCGACGTCGGCCAATGCGGCGAGCGGCAACGCCGTCTCTGTGACGCTCACGCTCGGGGTGCCGTCGTTCTTCCAACTGGCGGGCACGCGTACGATCTCCGCTAATGCCATCGCACGCAAGGCCCCGGCCGTGGTGACGTTTACCGTCGATTCGGGGCTGCTTGCGCTCAATGCGAATAATTCGGTCCTCGCACCGCTGCTCAATTCCGTGGGGATCTCGCCGACGCTATACGTGGGTGCGGCGCAGCAACTCGTCGGCGTGAACATCACGCCCAAGGGACTGTTGCAGGCGCTAGGTGTGCCGGTGACGGGGGACGTGAGCGTGGCGTCGCTCTCCGGGGTGGCGGCGGTGAAGAACCTCACGGTTGGCACGCTGCTGAGTGCAACGAATACGGCGCTCGCCACGCAGAACGGCGCGTTGTCGGCCTCCGTCACGGCGATGAACAACCTCATCAACGTGTTTGCCAACAGCCCGGTCCTCAATCTGCCGATCAACCTGCTTGGCTCGGCCACGACGCCAGGCATCATCGCCAACATCGATGCGGCAGGGGTGAGTGCGGCGAACGCGCTGAACGCCAACGTGGGCATCTCCGATCTGATCACGGCGGCCATCGTCGGTGGGACGGGGAACAATGCCGTTGCGATCCCCTCGCTCAATATCCTCGGCGGGACCGTGTCGGTGGTCGCGCGGGTGATCTCGCCGCCACAGATCGGCGTCGGCGGGGTCGGTGCGACGGCGACGAACGCGCAGGTGCGGCTGTTCCTGACGGTCAATTCGGCGGCGTCCAGTGCCGGTCCGCTCGCCGGGATTCTCAGTGCAGTGGGCACGCAGTTGAACCTGCCTCTTGTCCTGGAAGTCGCGCAGTCGACGGCGACCGTGACGGCGCTGCAATGCGGCGCGACGCCATCGACTACATTGCAGGTCAACTCGGGGCTGGTGAACGTTTGCGTGGGCGCGGCGGCCAGCGGCGTGAACGTTCAGACCAACCCGGCGAGCTGCACCACGCTCATGACGCAACGCACGAACATCGCGACGTTGCTCGGGCTCATCAATGTCGGGGCAAACGTCAACCTCTCGCTCGTGACCAATTCGCCCGCACCGATTACCTTCACGGGACCGTTCCCACAGAAGGTCGGGCCGATTGGGTCGAGTGTGAATCTGAGTCAGATAGTGACGGCGCTGCTCACCGGTTTGTCGCTTGACGTCAGTGCTGGCGGCACATCGACGTCCGGGACTATCGGCACCGGGCTGGTCAACAACGTGCCGTCTGCGGTCGCAGGTGCTTCGATCTCCACCGTCAACTCGTTCCTCAGTTCGGCCGCGGCCGGACTGAAGACGACGACCAACGCGCTGGGTACAACACTTGGCGGTGTGCTCACGCTCAATCTGCCGCAGGTGCTCGGCGGCGTAGGTGGGCTGGTCAACGGGCTGGTGAATACGTTGGGCGGCATCGTGAGCGGTTTGCTCGGCGGCGTCACCGATCTATTGTGCAATCTGTCCGGCAACGCCAATCAGTGTCGTATTAACGCGGTGTCGGGTTCGATTGGCACCTCCGACATCTCACCCGTGCTCGGCAGCGTGCTCTACACCTTGCTCAACCCGCTGCTCACGCCGCTGAGCAACCTGCTCAACACGCTGCTGTCGTCGCTGGGCATCACGCTAGGCATGACGACGGTGACGGTCGACAGCATCAATTGTCAGAACGGGCTTGTGCAGCTCGTGTATTAGCGAACCTATCGGAACACATCGCGACGCCCGAACCGGAGCCGGGACGGCGCACCGAAATTCACCATGACGAACGCCCGGGGGCGTTCGCCAACGAGCGGACCAGCATGAAAAGCAAGCCAGTACGTGAAGACCTCGATGTCTACGTGTGGGAAGGCAAGTCGGACATTGCCGACCGCGTGTCGCATTGCCTCGCAAGCTTCGACATGGAAGTGATTCGTGCGGACGGCGCCGACCTGTCGCGCGAGCGCACGCGTGCGCGGCCGTCCATCGCCGTGGTCAGCGTGTCGGTGATCGAAGGCGCGTCCACCAACGCAAACGAATGGCAACTCGGTCACGGCATGCCGGTGATCTGGGTGGCCACGACGCCGCGCGAGAACGACCGCAGTGTCTTTCCGCCCGAGTACAGCAACATCCTCACGCTCGACTTCTCCGGCGCGGAACTGCGCACGCTCATCTTCAAGCTCTCCGGTGCGATTGCGGAGGCTGACCGCGCGCCGGTGCCGTCCGACCCGCTCGTCGCCCAATCGAGTGCGATGCTCGGCCTGCTCGCCGAAGTGGACGCCTTCGCCGACTGCGATTCGAACGTGCTGATTCATGGCGAGACTGGCGTGGGCAAGGAGCGGATTGCACGTCTGCTGCACGACAAACAGACCCACTACGGGCAGGGGCCGTTCGTTGCCGTGAACTGCGGTGCGATTCCGGATGGCCTGTTCGAGTCGCACTTCTTCGGGCACGCCAAAGGGGCGTTCACCGGGGCGTTGTACTCGCACAAGGGGTACTTCGAGCAAGCCAACGACGGCACGCTGTTCCTCGACGAAATCGGCGATCTGCCGCTGTATCAGCAGGTCAAGCTGCTGCGGGTGCTGGAGGATAGTGCGGTGACGCGTCTGGGCTCGGCGCAGCCGGTGAAGCTCGACTTCCGGCTGGTGGCGGCGACGAACAAGAACCTGAAGTCGATGGTGCGCGACGAGTTGTTCCGCGCCGACCTGTTCTATCGTCTCGCCGTGATCGAGTTGCACATCCCCAGTCTCGAAGAGCGCGGACCGGTCGACAAGCTGGCGGTCTTCACGGCGTATCTCGGCAAGGTGGTCGGCGACAGCGAAGTCGGCGCGCAGGTGCCGCCGTGGCTGCGTGAACTGGTCGAAGGCGGCGTGTTTCCTGGCAACGTCCGCGAAATGCGCAATATCGCCGAGCGTGTCGGCATCATCTACCGGCAACTCGGGGGCTGGGACGAGCGGCGGATCCGTCCGATCTTCGATGCACTGTTGATGGGGGCGACCGGGGCAGTGCCGCGCGCCGACGATCCGGCACGCAGCGGGGCACTGGCCGACCGCGCTCGCTGGGACGCCACCGAGCGTGCGCGCATCGTGGCTGCCCTCGACGCCAACGGATGGCGACGTCAGGACACGGCGAACGCGCTGGGCATCAGCCGCAAGGTGCTGTGGGAGAAGATGCGCAAGTATCAGATCGTCGGCAACGACTCTGAGCTGGCGAGCGAATACGAGGGATAAATGAGAAAGATAAGCATGGCCCCGCGTGTTGCGTGGGGAATGCCTCAATCGCACCTTGAATGACGGGATTTTTCTGACATTCGGCTTCTCCTGACCGGAAGTCTCGCACCCCTTCAGTTGCGCAGTATCAACAGATGAAATCGCGGGGGCACAATAACGCATTCCCCGCTTGGAAGAGCGCGCCTCAATGGATAGAATTGTCGGCTATTGCGGGCATGCGGTTATCATTCCACAAATACGCAGGTCCCAGATCCTCGGGACGGAGTCCGGGGTGGCGATTGAATGCGACGAATAAGGGCCGTAAAACGGTCCGGTCGATAACAGGAAAACAGATCAGATGAAAATCAGTGATTGCCGGGGGCGGTTGTGGTTGGGCGTGGGGGTGGCATGCCTGGCAGCCTGGGGAACTTCAGCGATGGCTGCCGATGCGGTGCGCGACGTAACGGGTGCAACGCCTGCACAACTGGCAGCTCCGGCAGTGCCTGCGCAATCGGCCACGGCACCCGCCGCAGCCTCGGGCACGATTCAGGAACTGCGCGATCGCATCCAGAACAAGGAAGTGACCGAACTGCGCACGACCTATAACGGCCGCTACGGCGCGAGCCTGTTGTTCTATCCGCAGACGCTGGGCTACTACGTCGCCCTGTTCCACGAAGGCCAGTTCTGGCGCGTGGTCAAGGTGAGCAACGAGAAGAAGGCTGAATCGCTGTACGCCGACTTCGTTCATCAGACGCAGGTGCTTGCCGACGTCGAAATCAACCGCATCAAGCTCGAAGCGCAGAAGGCGATGATCGAGCGTCAGCTGGCCGAGAGCGAAACCCGCCTGAACGCCGTGCAGAACGACCTCAGCATCCAGCGTCAGCAAGAACAGGCACTGGCGCAGAATCAGCAGGCTGTGCGTGAGCAGGCCGCTGCGCTGGAAACCGAACGTAGCGCTGCGCGCATTCGCCTGACGGACGTTCAGGGTCAGATCCGCTCGCTGGAAGCGCAGCAGAACACGGTCGACTCGGACCTCGTGCGCTCGGTCAAGGGCTCGACCAAGAAGACCACGCGTCGTCGCTGATCGATGCCGCACCTGCGATTCGCTGGAGGATGCCTCCGGCGTCTCAGGATGTGAGAAAGCCGCCTTCGGGCGGCTTTTTTCATGGGCGCGTCAAACACCGGGTGTCACGCTCTCGGCGGGCGAGGTGAACGGCAGAGTGGTCAACAAAACGGACGCGCAGGCGGCTGTCGCTACACGCAATTGCCGGGACTGTCGACACACGAATCGCGCATGTCTGGCATATGTCGCGCATTTGCAACTCGAAAAGCGGTGCCGCACCGGCGATCCTGTGTGCGCCCATGTCGGGCAAAACCCTTGCCGCACGGGACTGGTCACGGCGCGCGGCTCGTCATATCCTAGCGAGGCATGTCATGTAACAGGTCCGGCGCTCAGCATCTGCCCGGACTGGCGAGGGAACCGGCGCCCAGTTAGAATAGCGCCCATTTTGTGCAGCGCAATAAAGCGATTACCCAAACCTTATGACGCAAAACATTCGACACGGGCAGCGCCCTCAGGCCATGCCCGCGCTCATGGTGGCGGCCATCGGCGTGGTCTTCGGCGATATCGGCACCAGCCCGCTCTATGCGCTCAAGGAATGTTTCGATCCGCAGCACGGCATTCCGTTTAATCAGCAAGCCGTGTTCGGCATCATCTCGCTGTTGTTCTGGGCGCTGGTGATCGTTGTTTCCCTGAAGTACGTGTTGTTCGTGATGCGCGCCGATAACCGCGGTGAAGGTGGCGTGCTGGCGCTCATGGCGCTCAGCCTGCGCAGCGTGCGGGCGGGGAGCAAATGGGCGACGGTGCTCATGATGCTGGGGATGTTCGGTGCCTGCATGTTCTATGGGGATGCCGTCATCACACCAGCCATCTCCGTGATGTCGGCGGTGGAAGGGTTGGAGATCGCAGCGCCCTCGCTCTCGCGCTTCGTGCTGCCGATTACCATCGTCATCCTGATCATTCTGTTCTCGATGCAGAAATCGGGGACTGCGAAGGTCGGCCGTCTGTTCGGCCCCGTCATGGTGGTCTGGTTCGTGATTCTCGGCGTGCTCGGCGTGTACAACATGGTGCTCGCGCCGGAGATCGTCAAAGCGATCAATCCCTACTACGGCATCCATTTCATCCGCACGCACGCGCTGCAAGCGTACATCGTGCTCGGCTCGGTGTTCCTGGTGCTGACCGGTGCAGAGGCCCTGTATGCGGACATGGGCCACTTCGGCATCCGTCCGATTCGTTTCGCGTGGTCGTTCCTCGTCTTCCCGGCACTGGCGCTGAACTACTTCGGTCAGGGCGCGTTGCTGCTGTCGAACCCGAAGGCCATCGAGAACCCGTTCTTCCTGCTTGCGCCGGACTGGGCGCTGCTGCCGCTGGTGATCGTGGCGACGGCGGCAACCGTCATCGCGTCGCAGGCTGTGATCTCGGGGGCGTTCTCGCTCACCAGTCAGGCGATTCAGCTCGGCTATGTGCCGCGCATGAAGATTCTGCATACGTCGGATCGCGAGATCGGTCAGATCTACATGCCGGTCATCAACTGGTCGCTGCTGCTGGTCATCATCTGGATCGTGCTGGCATTCAAGTCGTCGAGCAATCTGGCGGCTGCGTACGGGATTGCCGTGACGACGACGATGGTCATTACGACGATTCTCGCGTGCGTGGTCATGGTCAAGGTCTGGAACTGGAACAAGTTCCTCGTGGCGCTCATCATCACAGGCTTCCTTGTCGTCGACTTCGCGTTCTTCGGCGCGAACCTGATCAAGGTCGAAGAGGGCGGTTGGTTGCCGCTGGCGCTTGGCGCATTCCTGTTCTTCATGCTGATGACGTGGCACAAAGGCCGTCAGTTGCTGCGCGAGCGCACGGCCGCCGACGGGATTCCGCTAGGTCCGTTTCTGCAAGGTCTGCTGGCACACCCGCCGCATCGCGTGGCTGGCACCGCCATTTATCTGACGGGTGGCAACACGCTGGTCCCGGTGAGCCTGCTGCACAACCTGAAGCACAACCGCATCCTGCATGAACGTACGATCTTCCTGACGTTCCGCACGCTCGACGTGCCTTACGCGGAAGACAGCAGTCGTATCGAGGTCAAGGACCATACCGGCGGTTTGTATAGCGTGGTCGCGACGTTCGGCTTCAATGAGACGCCGGACGTCAAGGAAGTGCTGCATCTGCTCGAGGAGAAGACGGACATGCACTTCGAGTTGATGGACACGTCGTTCTTCCTGGCGCGCGAGACGGTCGTTCCGACCAAGCTGCCGGGGATGTCGATCTGGCGCGAACGTCTGTTTGCCTGGATGCACCAGAACGCCGCCAAGCCGACGGACTTCTTCAGTATTCCCGCCAACCGCGTGGTTGAACTGGGGACGAAGATCGAAATTTGACGGTTAGTCGAAGGATCAGACGTAAAAAAGCCCGCTCGATTTGAGCGGGCTTTTTCTTTATGACGCTGTCGTTGCGATCAGCGCTTGAGCTTGGCGAAAGCGGCTGCCATGGCGTTGACCGTTTCCGGCTCGCGCTGACGGCCACCGCCGCTGTTGCCGCCACGGTGACCGCCACCGCCGGTGCCGCGTCCACCTGCGCTACCACCGCCGCTGCTCGGGCGATCGCTCGCACCGGCCACCGGCAGATCGTCGTTCAGACGCATGGTGAGCGAAATACGCTGACGGCGCGGATCGACTTCGAGCACCTTGACCTTCACGATATCGCCAGCCTTCACGACTTCGTGCGGGTCCTTGATGAACTTCGTCGACATGGCGGAGACGTGGACCAGACCGTCCTGATGCACGCCGATATCGATGAACGCACCGAAGGCGGCCACGTTCGTGACCACGCCTTCGAGCTGCATGCCCGGCTTCAGGTCGGTCAGCTTCTCGACGCCGTCCTGGAACGTCGCGGTTTTGAACTCGGGGCGCGGGTCGCGACCCGGCTTTTCGAGTTCGGTCAGGATGTCCTTGACCGTCGGCAGGCCGAAACGCTCATCGACGAATTCCGTCGGCGACACGCTGCGCACGACCGAACCGTTGCCCATCACATCGCCAATGGTCTTTTTGATCTTGGCGAGAATGCGCTCGACGACCGGATACGCTTCCGGGTGAACCGACGAACGATCCAGCGGATTGTCGCCGCCGTTCACGCGCAGGAAGCCCGCGGCCTGTTCGAACGTCTTGTCGCCCAGACGCGGCACCTTTTTGAGCGCTTCACGATTGGCGAACGGGCCGTTGCTGTCGCGGAAGTCCACGATGTTCTTCGCGAGCGTGCTGTTCAGTCCCGACACGCGCGCGAGCAGCGGGGCCGATGCCGTGTTGACGTCCACGCCCACGGCGTTCACGCAATCCTCGACGACGGCGTCCAGCATACGTGCCAGTTCGCGCTGGTTCACGTCGTGCTGATACTGGCCCACGCCGATGGCCTTCGGCTCGATCTTGACGAGTTCGGCCAGCGGATCTTGCAGACGGCGGGCAATCGAGACGGCACCGCGCAGCGACACGTCCAGTTCCGGGAATTCCTTCGCCGCGAATTCGGAGGCCGAGTACACCGAAGCGCCGGCTTCCGACACTACGATCTTTTGCAGCTTCAGTTCGGGATGGCGCTTGATCAGTTCGAGCGCGAGCTTGTCCGTCTCGCGCGAGGCGGTGCCGTTGCCGATGCTGACGAGTTGCGCGCCGGTCGCGGCGGCAATCTTCGACAGGCGGGCGAGCGAGCCGTCCCAGTCGCGGCGCGGTTCGTGCGGATAGATCGTGTCGGTGCCGAGCAGCTTGCCGGTCGCATCGACCACGGCCACCTTCACGCCGGTACGCAGACCCGGGTCCAGACCGATCACGCCCTTCGGACCGGCGGGCGCGGCGAGCAGCAGCGCCTTGAGGTTGCGGGCGAACACACGAATGGCTTCGCTCTCGGCGCTTTCACGAATCTGCGTGAGCAGTTCCGACTCGAGGTGCGGCTGCACCTTCACGCGCCAGCTCCAGCGGCAGACGTCGCCCAGCCACTTGTCGGCTGCGCGGTTCTGCTGGCGAATGCCGAAATGACCGGCGATCACGCCTTCGCACGGATGCGGGACCTGCGCGTCGAGTTCTTCGCCAAGGCCCAGCTTGACCATCAGAATGCCGAGGTTGCGACCGCGGAAGAGGGCGAGCGCACGGTGCGACGGCACCGCAGCGAGCGGTTCGGCGTAGTCGTAGTAATCGCGGAATTTCTCGCCTTCCTCGCTTTCCTTGCCTTCGACGACCTTTGACGACACCACGCCCTGATTCCAGAGGTAGTCGCGCAGCTTGCCGAGGAGTTCGGCGGTTTCGCCGAACTGTTCCGACAGGATGTCGCGCGCGCCATCGAGGGCAGCCTTCACGTCGGCCACGCCCTTCTCGGCGTCGACGAACTTGGCGGCTTCGACTTGCGGGTCGAGCGTCGGATCGGCGAGCAGGGCCTGCGCGAGGGGCTCGAGGCCAGCTTCGCGGGCAATCTGCGCGCGGGTGCGGCGCTTTTGCTTGTAAGGGAGGTAAAGGTCTTCGAGCGTCTGCTTCGTTTCCGCCGCCACGATGGCGGTGCGCAGTTCGTCGGTCAGCTTGCCTTGCTCTTCGATGCTCGCGAGAATCGCGCCGCGGCGGTCTTCCAGTTCGCGCAGATACAGCAGGCGCTCTTCCAGATTACGCAGTTGCGTGTCGTCGAGGTTATCGGTCACTTCCTTACGATAGCGAGCGATGAAGGGCACGGTGGCGCCTTCGTCCAGCAGTTGCACGGCGGCGGCGACCTGACGCGGCTGCACGTTAAGTTCGTCGGCAATGCGTTGAACGATCTGAAGGGCTACGTTTTGCGTCATGAGTGTTGCGAGTTACCCAAGTGCCAGGAGCGGGGCATTTTGCCATAAACCGCGGGCGCGTCCGGGCAGGCAATGCTAAAATTTGGCATGACTCCGCACAACCTCATGATTTCCTTCGAAAAATTGTTTTCGCGACTGAATCTGCGCCAGGTTTCGCGCCGTCCCGCACGTGCATCGATCTCCGCCGTCGGGCTGTTCGGCATTATGACGGCTGCTGCCGTCGTGCCGTTTGCCGCATCGGCACAGCAGGGACTCTCGGCAGTCGAGGCCGCCGGGCGCACGACTGAACAGCTCCGGGTGCCCGTCAAGCCGTTCGATGCGACCGCCGACCGTGTCCCGTCGTCGGCTAGCAAAGCCAGCGCGGCCGCCGCTGCCGCCGAGGACGACAAACCCGTTCCCTATGACGATCAACTGGATATGCATCCGGCTGCCGACGATTTCGGCGGTCGTCGCGCGGTGCTCGATCGTCAGCGGGCATGGATCGATTACCGTTTCGAAGAAGCCAAGTACGAGTGCGCGTCGAAGTTCTTTGTGAACTATTGCATCGACAATGCCCGCGACGAGCAGCGCGAAGCGCTCAAGGCCGTTCGCAGTCAGCGTCTGGTGCTGGAAGATCAGGAGCGTCGCGCACGCGCGCAGGAGCGTGACGAGCGTCTGGCGGAGAAGCGGGCGCAAACGGCCGCTGAAGCGCCGCAGCGCGCTGCCGAGCGTGCACAGAACGTCTCCGATTACGAAGCCAAGCAGGCTGAGTATCAGCAGCGGGTGACGGAGCGCACGGGGCAGGCACCTGAGCGCGCGGCGAATGCCGAGACGTACAATGCCAAGCAGGCGGCTCAGCAGCAAAAGCTCGACGAGGCGAAGGCGTCGGCGGCGCAGAAGGCGGCCGAGCGCGAAGAGAACGTCCGGAAGTACAACCAGAAGCAGCAGGAAGCCATCGAGCGTCAGCAGAAGTCGGATGCCCGTCGCAACGAATCGCAATCGGGCAGCTCGCCTGCGCAAAAGGCCATTCAGGGGCAGTGAGCGACGTCGCTCGAATTGAGCGAGTCGGGTTGGTTAAGTCGGTTGAGTCGGTTGAGGCGCTTAAGTCGATTAAGTCCGGAACCGGAATCACTAGAGAGTTGCAGGAGAGTCGCCACGATGCAGCAAGATCTTCACTCCGTTGGACGCCGCATCATCGAGTTGCAGATCGAGCACCGCGATCTGGACTACCTGATCGACAAATTGCTGACGGAGCCGACGTACGACGAACTTCAGGTCTCCCGGCTCAAGAAGCGCCGTCTGAAAATCAAGGACACGATCACCCTGCTGCAAGTGCAACAAACACCGGATCAACCCGCCTGAGCGGGACGATCCGCAGATCCGCGAGACGTCGGCAAGTATCGTCCGAATTTGTCCGAATCGTTCGCGCGGGTATTTTTTCATTGCGGCGCCGCGAATCTCCATGAGGGGAATCGCGGCGCCTTCGAGTTTTCTGAGCCGTTTTGACCGATTCCGCCGCATCCAGCGATTCCTCCGATCTCTCCCGAAGCCCCGATAGTCCGGACGCGCCGACGTTCCACGGACTCAAGCCGCTCGCGCCCAAGCGCGAACGCGAGCTGGAGGAAATCTTCGGCGACGGCGGCATGCTCGCCCGCGCCATCGATGGCTACCGCTCGCGCGAGCCGCAGACCGAGATGGCACGCGCCGTGGCAGCCGCCATGGACACACACGACTCGCTGATCGCCGAAGCAGGCACCGGCACGGGCAAGACCTACGCTTATCTCGTGCCCGCGATGCTGTGGGGCGGCAAGACGATCATCTCGACCGGCACCAAGCATTTGCAGGATCAGATCTTCGCGCGCGACATTCCCACCGTGCGTAAGGCGCTTGCTGTGCCCGTGACCGTGGCCATGCTCAAGGGGCGTGCGAACTACCTCTGCCACTACTATCTGGAGCGCGCGCAGCAGGAAGGTCGCTTCGCTTCGCGTCACGAGGCGGCGCAACTGCGCGAAATCACCACGTTCGCGCAGATCACGCACAGTGGGGACAAGGCGGAACTGGCGTCCGTCCCCGAGAACGCGCCGATCTGGGCGCAGGTGACCTCCACCCGCGATAACTGCCTGGGTCAGGATTGCCCGCGTTACAAAGACTGCTTCGTGATGCAGGCACGCAAGGAAGCCCAGCAGGCCGACCTCGTCGTCGTCAATCACCACCTGTTCTTTGCGGACGTCATGCTGCGCGACACGGGCATGGCCGAACTGCTGCCCAGCGCGAACACCGTCATCTTCGACGAAGCCCATCAGTTGCCCGAGACAGCCACGCTCTTTTTCGGCGAGACGGTCTCGACCACGCAGTTGCTCGAACTGGCGCGCGATTGCGTCGCGGAGGGGCTGATTCACGCGCGCGACGCGGCCGATTGGGTCAAGCTCGGCGCGGGTCTTGAGCGCGCAGCGCGCGATGTGCGTCTGACGTTCGGTCAGGACAATGCGCGCATGTCCGTCACGCAATTGCCGGACGATCACGAACTGTTCGGCGCGCTCGAAAGTGTGGACCTCGCGCTGCAAGACCTCATCGAGACACTTCAGCATCAGTCCGAACGTGCGGAAGCGTTGGGCGCGTGCCTGCGCCGGGCGCTGGAATTGCACGAGCAGCTGGAGCGCTGGCAGACAGGCGCGACGCCGCCCACGCCGGGCGAACAACCGCTGCCATTGCTCGATCCGGATGCGCCGCGTGTGACCGATGGCAAGCGCGAGAAGGCGGCCAAGGCACGCGAGGCAGAAGCCGCGCGGCTTGTTGCCGAAGCGAAGGCTGCGGACGACGGCGACGGAAAATCGGACAAGTCTGAAAAGACCTACACGCCGCCGGAAACCGTTCGCTGGATCGAAGTGTTTTCGCAGGCGGTGCAGTTGCATCAGACGCCGCTCTCGATTGCGCCGATCTTCGCGAAGCAACGCGCCGGTGCGCCGCGCGCGTGGATCTTCACGTCGGCCACGCTGTCGGTGAGGGGCAACTTCATGCACTACGCCGCGCAGCTTGGGTTGGATGCTGGCAAGTCGCTCACGCTGGCCAGCCCCTTCGACTATCAGAACCAGAGCCTGCTGTACGTGCCGCGCGGTTTGCCGCAACCTTCCGCGCCGAACTTTACCGATGCCGTG
Organism: Pandoraea commovens; assembly: GCF_024704525.1. Classification (NCBI taxonomy): domain Bacteria; kingdom Pseudomonadati; phylum Pseudomonadota; class Betaproteobacteria; order Burkholderiales; family Burkholderiaceae; genus Pandoraea; species Pandoraea commovens. The sequence continues at coordinate 3,483,110 of NZ_CP102780.1, read as the reverse complement.
CTCGACGCTGCGTTGCCTGTGCTTGAGGTGAGTGGCGGTCGGGCGTTCGTGCTGTGTACCACGCTGCGTGCGGTGAACCGCGCAGCGGAGCGTCTGCGCGAGGAGTTCGAGCGTCGCGGTTGGCCTTACCCGTTGCTGGTGCAAGGCGAAGCCAGCCGTACGGAACTGCTCGACCGTTTCCGCGCGCTGGGTAACGCGGTGCTCATCGGTAGTCAGAGTTTCTGGGAAGGTGTGGACGTGCGCGGCGAAGCGCTCTCGCTCGTCATCATCGACAAGTTGCCGTTCGCGCCGCCGGACGACCCGGTGCTTGCCGCGCGTCTGGACGCGCTGACGAAGAAGGGGCTGAGTCCGTTCGCCGTCCATCAGTTGCCACAGGCAGTCATTACGCTGAAGCAGGGCGCGGGACGGTTGATTCGCTCGGAGGCGGATCGCGGCGTGCTGATGATTTGCGACCCGCGTCTGGTGGATAAGCCTTATGGGCGTCGGATCTGGCAGAGTCTGCCGCCGTTCAAGCGCACGCGGGAGCTGCCGATTGTGCGCGGTTTCTTCGACGAGATGGCGGCGGAGGCCGGAGGCTGACGTTTATCCGCAGTGTGTGAAATGAAAAAGCCAGACGGTGACGCGTCTGGCTTTTTTGTGGCGGGAGGCGGGCCGCGCTTGCGTTAACCGGGAAGGGCATCCAGCCATCGCCCGATAACGGCTGGCGCGACTTCCGACAGGCGTGCGTGATGCACGCGTGCATCGTTGCGCAACGTAGTCGGGTCGATCTTGGCAGTACCGAGTTCGCAGGCGTGGCCGACGAGCCAGGACTCGATGCTGGCGGCGTCGGCTTCCAGATGGAATTGCAGACCGAGTGCGTGATCGCCCATCGCAAAGGCCTGATTTTCGCCAATCGCAGTTCGGGCCAGATGCGTCGCACCCGGCGGGATATCGAACTGATCGCCGTGCCAGTGCAGCACGCTCGCGTTGCCGAGGGCGGCCAGTGGCGACGATTGCCCGGCTTCGGTGAGCGTCAGCGGCGCGTAACCGATTTCCTTCACACCCAGCGGATAGACTTTCGCGCCCAGTGCTCGCGCCATCAATTGCGCGCCGAGACAAATCCCTAGAATCGGCTTGTTCGCGCTCAGGCGCGCTCTCACCAGCGCAAGCTCATTCGCGATGAACGGATGGATGACGTCATCGAAGGCGCCGATCGGTCCGCCGAGCACGACCAACATGTCGGGCGCGAGGACATCGATGGCGCGAAGGTCCGCGAGCGGTGCGTCGACATAGTCGATGCGATAACCGCGCTGGGCGAAATACGGTGCCAGCGTGCCGAGGTCTTCGAAGTGCACGTGACGCAAGGCAAGCAGCGTCTTGTCGGGGGCGGGGGTGGTGCTCACAAAACGAACTCCTGTCGAGGGATCGTCATGACGACGGGAAACAAAAAACCCCCGCACAAGCGAGGGCTTTTCGATGCATTCCAACCGACAACTGGCTTAACGCCAGATTTGCCACCAGGACTTCTTGTCGGCCGGGTTGTTGTCGATGCGACGGCCGACCGTGAGGTAGCCGCTGTTCGGGTAGGTCTTTTCCATCACGCGGCGGGCATCGTCACGCAGTTCGGTCATGCCGAGTTTGTCGTACGACTTGATCATGATGCCGAGGGCATCTTCCAGTGCCGGAGCCTGATCGTAGTCCTTCAGAGCAGTCTGCGCGCGGTTCACGGCGGCGAGGTACGCGCCACGGCGATAGTAGTACTCGGCGGCATGCACTTCGTGGGCGGCCATCGCGTTCACAGCGTAACGCATGCGCAGGGCAGCATCGTTCGCGTACTTGCTCGTCGGGTAATGCTCGACCAGGTACTTGAAGCTGTCATACGCGGCGCGCAGCGCCTTCGGATCGCGTTCGCTCAGATCCTGACCCGAGAAACGGCCGAACAGACCGAGGTCGTCGTTGAAGTTGATCAGGCCTTTGAGGTAATAGGCGTAATCGATCGACGGGCTGTCCGGATGCAGACGAATGAAGCGGTCGACGGCCGTGAGCGCCTGAGCGGGCTCGTTGTCCTTGTAATAGGAGTAGGCCGTGTTGATCTGGGCCTGTTGAGCATGCGGGCCGAACGGGTCGCGCCCTTCGAGCAACTCGTAATACTTGGCGGCTTTTGTATAGTCGCCGCCGTCGAAGCTGTCCTTGGCTTCCGAGTATAATTTGTTCGTCGACCAGCTGGCCGTTTCGTCGACCTTCTCCGGCAGAATGCCACAGGCGGCCATGCTGCCGACCACAATCGCGGCCAGCGTCAGATGTTTGACAAGTTTCAGGGCTTGCATGCTCGTTGGCTTCACTTCTCGATGACCCGTTCAATAGTGCCGGATTATAGCGTAACCGCCTCATTTGCCACGGAAAATGCGGAGGATTCGTCGGACGACGATTTCGACTCGCTTCCGGGGGCTTTCCCAGACTCCATCGATAGCGCCGTTACAGACGCTACTTCTTCGACTTCCGCTTCACCTGACACTGCGTCTTGCGCCGCGCCGCTCGTCGCGACATTGCCCTACGCGCTCGCTGGCGAGCGCCTCGACAAAGCGTTGGCGCAATGTTTCCCGGAATACTCCCGCAGTCGTCTTCAGGCCTGGGTCGAAGACGGCCGCGTCACGCTCGACGGCGAACCCGCCAAAGTCCGCCAGAAAGTGGCGGGCGGCGAAGCGGTGGTCATTACCCCCGCAGCGCTCCCCGAGCAACTGGCGTTCGCGCCGGAACCGTTGCCGCTCGACGCCGTCTATGAGGACGCGACGCTCGCCGTTTTCAATAAGCCCGCTGGCCTCGTCGTTCATCCGGCGGCAGGCAACTGGTCCGGTACGTTGCTCAACGGCCTGCTGCATCGTTACGGACAGGCGGCCGCCGATCTGCCGCGTGCGGGCATCGTCCACCGGCTGGACAAGGAGACGTCCGGCCTGATGGTGGTCGCGCGCACGCTGGTCGCCCAGACCGATCTGGTGCGTCAGTTGCAGGCGCGCTCCGTCAAACGGCATTACGCCGCGCTGGTGTGGGGACGGCCGCCGCAGCGCACCGTCGTGGACGCCCCGATCGGCCGCGATCCGCGCGAACGCACGCGCATGGCGGTTGTGCAGGGGCAGGGCGGCAAACCGGCGCGCACCCGGGTGGTAACGGTCGCCAGTGCAGAATGGGAAGGATCCCCGATTTCGCTGGTGCTTTGTTCGCTGGATACGGGGCGAACGCACCAGATTCGCGTCCATCTTTCCCATCTTGGGCATTCGCTGCTGGGTGATCCGCTCTATAAGCCGCGTCACAAGCGTCCGGCGCTGCCTGGCGGCTTTGCGCGGCAGGCGCTGCACGCGTGGCGCCTGGGGCTGATCCATCCCGAGGACGATGCCGCCATGCACTGGCAAGCGCCGCTGCCGGACGATATGCGTGAACTCATGCGCGCGCTCGGCCTCGAATTCGACTTCACAACGCTCCCCGATTCGCTCGATGACTTCTTCCCTGCCTGAGCAAGACAGCAAGTTGGATACCGCACAAAACACGATGCCTGCGGACTGGATCGTCCCCGACTGGCCAGCCCCGGCGAATGTTCGTGCCGTGTTTACGACGCGTGCGGGCGGCGTCAGCCAAGGCCCGCAGGCCACGTTCAACCTCGGCTACAAGGCGGATGACGATCCCGACGCCGTGCGTACGAATCGTGCCTTGCTGGCGGCGAGAGCGGGCGTGCCGTCGGCGTGGGTCGCGCAGGTTCACGGTCCGCGTGTGGTCGATGCGCAGGCAGCGTTCGATGCCGTAAGCGCGGGCGAGCCGCTTCAGGCGGACGCCAGCGCGACCGACGCCATCGGACTCGCGAGCACGATCATGGTGGCGGACTGCCTGCCGGTACTGCTATGCGACGCGCAAGGGCGCGCAGTGGCAGCTGCACACGCGGGCTGGCGCGGGCTTTGCGCCGGTGTTATCGAGCAGACGGTACAGGCGCTGCGGGCGCGGTTGCCGAAATCCGGGACGAACGACGACACGCACGTCATCGCATGGCTCGGCCCGTGCATCGGACCGACGGCGTTCGAAGTGGGGCCGGAGGTGCGGGAAGCCTTCCTCGACGCGGCTACGCCGCAGGAGCGGGACGCAACGTCAGTCGCGTTCGTCCCCCACGGCGATCCTGACGCTGGCAAATCGCTGGCGGATCTGTGTGCGCTGGCACGCTTGCGGCTCGCGCGCGAGGGCGTGACGAGCGTTTCCGGCGGAACGTGGTGCACCGTCGGCGATTCGGCGCGCTTCTATTCTTATCGCCGCGACCGGACGACGGGGCGCATGGCAGCACTGGTCTGGCGCGTTAGCTGAGACGGTTATTCTGCGTCATCGGGTCGCAGCGCGCGTGTGCGCCGCGCGCGGCTTCCCGCGATGTACAGGATGAGGAGCGCAGGCCCGATACCGCCGAACAGGAAGATGGCGATGCCCAGCCACGCAGACGGTGCGGTGATGGCGACCATGCCAATGACGTAGAGCCAGCCGAGAAGAACAATGATCATCGGGACAAGTCGGGGCAAACGCGCATTCAAAAATGGGTGGGGCGACGGGACAATGCACTCAGGACGTTCGCCGCAAAGATTGACACGCCTGCGCGCGCACGCAAGAATGCTTCACAGGCGGGGCGCATCGCTCATAAAGTGAAGCACGCCGCCGCGTTTCGGGCGCCGGCCCTGAACGCAACGGACGTGACACTCAGGCTACCATGAATCGCGCCAGTGCCAACTTCGATCCGGCCTCGTTTGCCGCCTCGTTTGCCCAGCAGTTTCCCTCCGCTTCGCTCTCCGCTCAGGACATGTCGCAGTGGTTCAAGGCCGCCCAACAACTGTTCGGCGCGTTGCCGGGATCTGCTGGCCCGTCACCTTTCGCTGCCAATGGTGCAGCGGCTGCCGCGAACCCGTTCGCGGGGCTTTTCGAACTTTTCGGTAAATCAGGCGCTATGCCGCAGCCGACGTCGCTGCACGTCGATCCTGCGCGACTGAACGAGCTTCAGTCTGAATACGCCCGTGAATTCGCCGAACTCGTCGCCGGTTTCAATCAACCCGGTCTCGATACGGCGCCTGCACTCGGCGATCGTCGCTTTGCCGGAGAGGGTTGGCGCAATCCGTTCTATGCGTTGCCCGCCGCGCTCTATCTACTCAACGGCCGCTTCCTGATGCGTATGGCCGACCTGGTCGATGCCGATGCGAAGACGCGCGAGCGGATTCGCTTTGCCGTCGAACAATGGGTCGCCGCAAGTTCGCCCGCGAACTTCATCGCCACGAACCCGGATGCACAGCAGCGCCTCGTGCAGACGCATGGCGATAGCCTGCTGGCGGGCATGCAGCATCTGCTCGTCGACATGGGCAAGGGCAAGGTGTCGCAGACCGACGAGGCGGCCTTCGAAGTCGGACGCAATGTCGCGACGACCGAAGGTGCCGTGGTCTTCGAGAACGACCTGATTCAGCTCATTCAGTACAAGGCGCTCACGCCGACGGTGCACCAGCGGCCGTTGCTGATCGTGCCGCCTTGCATCAACAAGTTCTATATCCTCGATCTGCAGCCCGAGAATTCGCTCGTGCGTTATGCCGTCGAGCAGGGGCACACGGTGTTCGTCGTGTCGTGGCGCAACCCCGATGCATCGCTCGCCCACAAGACCTGGGACGACTACGTTGGCGAAGGCCCGATTGCGGCCATCGACGTGGTGCGCGACATCAGCGGCCAGTCGCAGATCAACGCGCTCGGCTTCTGCGTGGGCGGCACGTTGCTGGCCGCAGCACTCGCTGTGCTCGCCGCCAAGGGGCAGACGGGGCGCAAGTCGCCGGTCGCGAGCGTGACCTTGCTCACGACGCTGCTGGACTTTTCCGATACCGGCGTGCTCGACGTCTTCGTCGACGAGCCGCATGTCCAGTTCCGCGAACAGACGATCGGTGGCGGTCTCGGCCAGCCGCCGGGGTTGATGCGCGGCGTCGAACTCGCCAACACATTCTCGTTCCTGCGTCCGAACGATCTGGTCTGGAATTACGTCGTCGACAGCTATCTGAAAGGCAATGCGCCGCAGCCGTTCGACCTGCTTTACTGGAATGGCGACGGCACGAATCTGCCGGGGCCGATGTTCTGCTGGTATCTGCGTCACCTTTATTTGCAGAACGAACTGAAACAACCCGGTGTGATCCAGACCTGCGGCGTGCCCGTGGATCTGGGCGCCATCGAGGCACCGGCGTACGTGTTCGGCTCACGCGAAGATCACATCGTGCCTTGGACGTCGGCGTTCCGCTCGTTGCCGTTGCTCGGTGGTGAACGTCGCTTCGTGCTGGGCGCGTCTGGTCACATCGCGGGTGTCGTCAATCCGCCGGTGAAGAAGAAACGCAGCTATTGGCGCAACGACGACGTGGGTGTCGATGCGAGCGACTGGCTGGCCGGGGCCACCGAGCACCCGGGAAGCTGGTGGACCGATTGGAGCGATTGGCTCGCGGGCTACGCCGGCAAACGCGTCAAAGCGCAAAATGCGTATGGTAATGTTGCTTATGCACCCATTGAACCGGCGCCCGGGCGTTATGTGAAGGCAAAGGCGTGAAGGCAAAAGCGTGAAGGCGAAAGCCTGAGCGCACGGGCATCCCCCCTGGTTCGAACCCATTGAAAAAGAGGAATGAGACATGTCGGATATCGTGATTGTGTCGGCTGCCCGTACGGCAGTCGGTAAGTTTGGCGGCTCGCTGGCCAAGGTGGCCGCGCCGGATCTGGGGGCGATCGTGATCGACGAAGTCCTCAAGCGCGCGAAGCTCAAGGGCGAGGACATCAGCGAAGTCATCATGGGGCAGGTGCTGACCGCTGGCTCGGGCCAGAACGTGGCACGTCAGGCGTCGATCAAGGCCGGCCTGCCGGCGATGGTCCCCGCCATGACCATCAACAAGGTGTGCGGCTCGGGCCTTAAGGCCGTGATGCTCGCCGCCAACGCGATCACCGCCGGTGAAGCCGATATCGTTGTGGCAGGCGGTCAGGAAAACATGAGCGCCGCACCGCACGTGCTGCCGGGTTCGCGCGACGGATTCCGCATGGGCGACGCGAAGCTGATCGATACGATGATCGTCGACGGCCTGTGGGACGTGTACAACCAGTACCACATGGGGATCACGGCCGAGAACGTGGCCAAGGAATACGGCATCACGCGCGAAATGCAGGATGCTTTCGCCGCAGCCTCGCAGAACAAGGCAGAAGCCGCGCAAAAGGCTGGCCGTTTCGACGCCGAAATCGTGCCGGTCTCGATTCCGCAGCGCAAGGGCGATCCGGTCGTCTTCAACACCGATGAGTTCGTGCGTCACGGCGTGACGGCGGAGTCGCTGGCCGGTCTGAAGCCCGCCTTCTCGAAGGACGGCACGGTGACGGCCGCCAACGCGTCGGGTATCAACGACGGCGCGGCTGCGGTGGTCGTGATGTCGGCCAAGCGTGCCGAGCAACTGGGCCTCACGCCGCTCGCGCGCATCGTCGCGTACGCGAACGCGGGCGTCGATCCGTCGGTCATGGGCATCGGCCCGGTGCCCGCATCGCAGCGCTGCCTCGCCCGTGCGGGCTGGAAGGCGAGCGATCTCGATCTGATGGAAATCAACGAAGCCTTCGCTGCTCAGGCGCTGGCAGTGAACAAGCAGATGGGCTGGGACACGTCGAAGATCAACGTGAACGGCGGCGCTATCGCCATCGGCCACCCGATCGGTGCGTCGGGTTGCCGTATTCTCGTCACGCTGTTGCACGAAATGGCGCGCCGCGATGCTCGTCGCGGTCTGGCCTCGCTGTGCATCGGCGGTGGCATGGGTGTGGCGCTGGCGGTGGAGCGCGTCTGACGTTTCAAGGTTGACGCACGCAAGCGTTAGTCTTACGAACCGCAGAAGAATCGGTGTCGCCCGTGTGTGCAATGCGCACGGGTTCGCACCGAGGTAGTCAGGAGACGAAAGGCACGCGTGGGAACGCGCGGCCTGCGCGTCGGTCAATTGGCAGTCGCAACAGGCGGCAAGTTTGCCGTTATTTTGGGGGAAGCGTTCCATGACTCAACGCATTGCATATGTGACAGGCGGGATGGGCGGTATCGGTACGTCTATTTGCCAGCGGCTGTACAAAGATGGCTTCAAGGTGGTGGCCGGTTGCGGTCCGAATTCGCCGCGCCGCGTGAAGTGGCTGGAAGATCAGAAGGCGTTGGGTTTCGATTTCGTCGCCTCGGAAGGCAACGTCGGCGATTGGGAGTCCACGAAGGCGGCGTTCGACAAGGTCAAGTCGGAGGTCGGTGAAGTGGACGTGCTGGTGAACAACGCCGGCATCACGCGTGACACGGTGTTCCGCAAGATGACCCGTGAAGACTGGGACGCCGTGATCGACACCAACCTCACGAGCCTGTTCAACGTCACGAAGCAGGTGATCGAGGGGATGTGCGAGCGCGGCTGGGGTCGCATCATCAACATCTCGTCGGTGAACGGTCAGAAGGGCCAGTTCGGTCAGACGAACTACGCGACGGCGAAGGCCGGTATTCACGGCTTCACGATGTCGCTGGCGCAGGAAGTGGCGACCAAGGGCGTGACGGTCAATACCGTGTCGCCGGGCTACATCGGCACGGACATGGTGCGCTCGATCCGTCAGGACGTGCTCGACAAGATCGTGGCGACGATTCCGGTCAAGCGTCTGGGTGAACCGGGCGAGATCGGTTCGATCGTGGCGTGGCTGGCTTCGGACGATTCGGGCTTTTCGACGGGCGCAGACTTCTCGCTCAACGGCGGCCTGCACATGGGCTAAGCGGTGACGGGGCGCATGGCCTCTGCGGGCCGCAGCAGGTACAGCGTCTCGAATCGGGTTAGGGCTTTGCCGCATAGCAGCAAACGCCCTAGAATCGATAATATGTGATTAACCCCGACCGCCGGTCGGGGTAGTCCTTCAAAAAACGCAGGAAACCCACCGCATGACCGCGAGCAAGAAGACTGACGAACGCCTGATCAAAAAGTATCCGAACCGGCGTCTGTACGATACCCAAACCAGTACGTACATCACCCTTGCCGATGTGAAGCAACTGGTGCTCGAGACCGAGGAGTTCAAGGTTGTCGACGCCAAGACGGGCGAGGACCTGACCCGCAGCATCCTGCTGCAGATCATTCTGGAAGAAGAGACCGGCGGTGTGCCGATGTTCTCGAGCGCCATGCTGGCCCAGATCATCCGCTTCTACGGCCACGCGCTGCAGGGGATGATGGGCACATACCTCGAGAAGAATATCCAGACTTTCATCGAGATTCAGAGCAAGCTGGCCGATCAGTCGAAGGGCATCTACGAAGGTGCGAGCTTCAACCCTGACGTCTGGGCGCAATTCATGAACATGCAGGCGCCGATGATGCAGGGCATGATGACCAACTACATCGAACAGTCGAAGAACCTGTTTGTGCAGATGCAGGAGCAGATGCAGAGCCAGGCGAAGAACATGTTCAGCACGTTCCCCTTCCCCGGTGCACCGGGCGCGCCGGGTACCCCGGAACGGGACCCGAACAAGAAGCCCTGAACGAGGCTTTTTGACGGCGGACATCGGCTTGCAACGCTCGATAGCGGCCGATGCCCGCGAGCGCGGCAGTGTGGCGTGGGGCGCACACTGCCGACGATTTGACCCGATCGGCCGCGCTGTGGCGCAATAGTTGGAACGAACCGCAGACGATCAGGGTAAAATGCGCGGTTATTCAGCCGGTTACGTCGCATCAGGCGTAGAACACGCGTAACGCCAGAGGCGTCGCGTACCGGTCGACCGTTACAAGCATCTACTACATCAGGATTTCGCCCCATGTCCCGCCCATCGCCCGCCGGCACCCCCAAAGTCGGCTTCGTTTCGCTCGGCTGCCCCAAGGCTTTGGTTGACTCCGAGCAGATCCTGACCCAGCTCCGTGCCGAAGGCTACGACATTGCCGGCACCTATGACGGCGCCGACCTCGTCGTGGTCAACACCTGTGGCTTCATCGACGACGCCGTGCAGGAAAGTCTCGACGCCATCGGCGAAGCGCTGGCCGAAAACGGCAAGGTGATCGTCACCGGCTGTCTGGGCGCCAAGAAGGACGCCGCCGGTCAGGACATCGTGAGCGCCGTGCACCCGAAGGTGCTCGCCGTCACCGGCCCGCACGCCGTGGGCGAAGTGATGAGCGCGGTGCACACGCACCTGCCCAAGCCGCACGATCCGTTCACCGATCTCGTCCCGCCGGCTGGCATCAAGCTCACGCCGCGTCACTACGCGTATCTGAAGATTTCCGAAGGCTGCAACCATCGCTGCACGTTCTGCATCATCCCGTCGATGCGTGGCGATCTCGATTCGCGTCCGGTCGCGGAAGTGATGCTCGAAGCGGAAAATCTGTTCAAGGCAGGCGTCAAGGAACTGCTGGTGATCTCGCAGGACACCAGTGCATATGGCGTCGACGTGAAGTACCGCACCGGGTTCTGGGCGGGTCGTCCGCTCAAGACGCGCATGACCGAACTGGTGACGGCGCTGGGCGAACTGGCCAAGCAATACGGCGCGTGGGTGCGTCTGCACTACGTCTACCCGTATCCGCACGTCGACGAGATCATTCCGCTGATGGCCGAAGGCCACATCCTCCCGTATCTCGACGTGCCGCTGCAACACGCGCACCCGGACGTGCTCAAGCGCATGAAGCGTCCGGCCTCGGGTGAGAAGAATCTGGAGCGCATTCAGGCCTGGCGCAAGATGTGCCCGGATCTGACGATCCGCAGCACGTTCATCGCCGGTTTCCCGGGCGAGACCGAAGCCGAATTCGAATACATGCTGGACTTCCTGCGCGAAGCCGAACTCGACCGCGTGGGCTGCTTTGCCTATTCGCCGGTCGAAGGCGCGCGCGCCAACGAACTGCCGGGCGCATTGCCGGACGAAGTGCGCGAAGAGCGTCGTGCGCGCTTCATGGAAGTGGCCGAGGAGATTTCGGCCGAGCGTCAGCAGCGCAAGATCGGCAAGACGCTTCAGGTGATCGTCGACGAAATCAATCAGGACGGCGGCATCGCCCGCTCGGCTGCCGACGCACCGGAAATCGACGGACTCGTGTATATCGAGCCGACGGCCAAGGCCGCGAAGCGCCTCAAGGTCGGTGAGTTCGTCAACGTCGAAGTCACCGGTGCCGACGGCCACGATCTGTGGGGCGAGGTGGTCTGATGACGCAACAGGATTCCCAGTCGAAGCAAGCGATGCAAACGCCGCAAACGCAGCAAACGCCGCAAGTGCTCGCGATGGGCGAAGCGATGGTCGAATTCAACCAGTCGCCCGACGACGCCCGTCGCTATCTGCAAGGTTTCGGCGGCGATACGTCCAACTTTGCCATTGCCGCGCGCCGTCAGGGCGTGAGCACGGGGTTCGTGAGCGCCGTGGGCGACGACCTCTTCGGGCGCATGCTGCTCGATCTGTGGCGCGATGAGCAGGTGGACACGCGCTACGTACGCGTGGACGGCCAGTCGCCGACCGGCGTCTATTTCGTGTCGCACGACGAGAACGGTCACCACTTCGACTATCTGCGCGCGGGTTCCGCCGCGAGCCGCTATCGCGCGCAGGATCTACCGGGCGAGGCATTGGCGGGCGCACAGTTTCTGCATCTGTCGGGCATCAGCCTGGCGATCAGTGTGAACGCCTGCGACGCTGCCTTCGACGCCATGTCGAAGATTCGCGCCGCGGGTGGCAAAGTGTCGTTCGATACGAATCTGCGTCTCAAGCTGTGGCCGCTCGCCCGCGCGCGCGCCACGATGCGTGAAGCGTTCAGCCTGACCGACGTTTGCCTGCCGAGCTGGGACGACGTCACGGCGGTGACCGGTCTGGAAGACCGCGACGCGATTCTCGACGAACTGCTCTCCCACGGTGTGAAGGTCGTGGCGCTCAAGCTTGGGCGTGAGGGGTGCTACGTCGCCACCCCGCAAGAGCGTCGCATCGTCGCACCGTACCCGGTGCAGGCCATCGACGCCACCGGCGCGGGCGATTGCTTCGGCGGCGCTTTCGTCGCACGTCTGGCGCTGGGCGACGATCCGTTCGCCGCCGCCCGTTACGCCAATGTCTGCGCGGCACTCTCGACGACCGGATACGGCGCGGTTGCGCCGGTGCCGAGCGCCGAGCAGGTACTGAAGCAACTGGCGAGCTAAATCGCAAATCCATTGAAGGGCGGGGCAGCGCGGTGCAAGCGCTGTCATCGAAGTTTCCCTCCAATGCGCCTGCCATCGCGGTAACCCCTACGGCGCTATACTCGTTGCAAACCTATATCCACCCGGAGAAGAGACATGCAACGAGAGGTCGTGATCGTCAGCGGTGTACGTACCGCGATTGGTGATTTTGGCGGCAGCCTGAAGGATTTCGCGCCGACGCAGCTCGGCGCCATCGTCGCCCGCGAGGCTATGGCCCGTGCGCAGGTCGGCGGTGAAGACGTCGGACACGTCGTGTTCGGCAACGTCATCCACACAGAACCCAAAGACATGTATCTGGCACGCGTGGCTTCCATTGAAGCCGGCGTGAGCCAGCACGCGCCCGCCATGACCGTGAACCGTCTGTGCGGCTCCGGCCTGCAAGCGGTGGTCTCGGCGGCACAATCGATCCTGCTCGGCGACACCGATGTGGCGATGGCGGGCGGCGCGGAGAGCATGAGCCGTGCGCCGTACGTGATGCCCGGCGCACGCTGGGGCACGCGCATGGGCGAGTCGCGTCTCGTCGACATGATGCTGGGCGCGTTGCACGATCCGTTCGCGAACATCCACATGGGGGTGACGGCGGAGAACATCGCGAAGAAGTGGGGTATTACACGCGACGATCAGGACCGTCTTGCGGTGGAATCGCATCAGCGCGCTGCACGTGCCATGGCGGCGGGCTACTTCAACGATCAGATCGTGCCGATCACGCTGAAATCGAAGAAGGGCGACGTGGCCTTCACGACCGACGAGCACGTGCGTGCGGACGTCACGATGGCCGACATGGCGAAGCTGCGCCCCGTGTTCGAGAAGGACGGCACTGTCACCGCTGGCAACGCGTCCGGTCTGAACGATGCGGCCGCCGCGCTCATTCTGATGGAACGCGCCGAGGCCGAGCGACGTGGTGCGAAGCCGCTCGCGCGTCTGGTGAGCTACGCACACGCAGGTGTCGATCCGAACTACATGGGTATCGGCCCGGTGCCAGCGTCGCGCAAAGCGCTGGAGCGTGCCGGTCTGAAGGTCGACGACATCGACGTGGTGGAAGCCAACGAAGCCTTCGCGGCGCAGGCTTGCGCGGTCACGCGCGATCTCGGTTTCGATCCGGCCAAGGTGAACCCGAACGGTTCCGGCATTTCGCTGGGCCACCCGATCGGCGCGACGGGGGCGCTCATTACCGTCAAGGCACTGCACGAGTTGCAGCGCATCGGCGGCCGGTACGCGCTGGTGACCATGTGCATCGGCGGCGGTCAGGGCATTGCGGCCGTGTTCGAGCGCGTGTAAGTTACTCCCGGGGGCCGGCATTGTTGCCGGCCCAAGCCTTTCCGGAGCCGTGATGACGCAAGACAACCGCAAGCCCCTCGACAAGCCCGAAGCCAACGGCTGGCACTGGCAAACCAATATTCTGCACACCGACACACAACTGCCCGCCGGTTTCACGGCCATGCCGGTGCCGGTGGCACGTGCGTCGACGGTGGTCTTTCCCGATCTGGCGGCCATGCGCTCGCTCGACTGGAAGAACGACAGCCAGTGGCGCTACGGTCTGCACGCCACGCCTACGTCGATGGAGCTGATGCGACGTCTCGCAGCGCTCGAAGGCGGCAAGCACTGCCTGCTGTTCCCGTCGGGGCTGTCCGCTATTTCGAATGTGTACTTCGGGCTTATCAAGAGCGGCGACGACGTGCTGATTCCCGACAACGCTTACGGTCCGAATCGCGACCACGGCGACTGGCTGGCGCAGGCGTGGGGGATCACGGTGCGTTACTACGATCCGATGATCGGCGAGGGCATTGGCGAACTGATTCAGCCGAATACCAAGTTGATCTGGCTGGAAGCGCCGGGTTCGGTCACGATGGAAGTCCCGGACATTCCCGCCATCGCACGCGTGGCGCGTGAGCGCGGCGTGCTCACGGCCATCGACAATACCTACTCGGCAGGGCTGGCGTTCCGTCCGTTCGACCACGGGGTCGATATCTCGGTGCAGGCGCTGACCAAGTATCAGTCGGGCGGTAGCGATATTCTGATGGGCGGCGTGGTGACCGTCGACGACGACATTCACCATCGTCTGAAGCAAGCGCGTATGCGTTTGGGCGTCGGGGTGTCGGCTGACGATTGCAGTCTCGTACTGCGAAGTCTCGGCAACCTGCAATTACGTTTCGAAGCGCACGACCGGTCCGCCATGACGCTGGCCACGTGGCTGGGCACGCGTCACGAGATCGCCGCCGTGCTGCATCCCGCATTCGAAGACTGCCCGGGCTATCAGAATTTCCGTCGCGACTTTACGGGCGCAGGGGGCTTGTTCTCGGTGGTGTTCGACGAGCGCTATTCGCAAGCGCAGATCGACGCCTTCATCGAAGAACTGCGTCTGTTCAAGATCGGTTTCAGCTGGGGCGGGGCCCACAGTCTGGCGCTGCCGTATCGCGTGCCGTCCATGCGTACCGCAACGCCGTGGCCGCACAAGGGCGGTCTGGTGCGCTTCTATGTGGGATTGGAAGACGTGCGCGATCTGCAAGCCGATATCGAGGCGAGTCTGAAGGCGCACCTCGTCGCCTGATCGCGAACGACGACGGGACGCAAAGGGAGACGCGAAACGGTGCCGTAGCCAGTGGGCGGTGAGCGATGTTCGCAAGCCGCCCCCGCGCAAATGGGGGATGCTCGCCGTTTCTTATCAACTGGCAAGATGCGGGCGATACGGCATACATGCGTGTGCCCATCCCGCTGCACCCCGATGACGACTCCCTCACTGCTATCCATTCACTATCCGGTCCTCTTCACGGAGTCATCGTGCGAGCCGCTGAAATCCCAAACGCCTTGCAGATCCGACATTCCGGACGGCGTGCGCGAATCACGGACGCTCGACGACATCCTTGGTCCGGCGTCTGAGCGCCGTTCACACGGGGAAGGCGATGCTGGGGCGGTATTCGATGATCCTCAGAACCCCGGATTTGTCATCAAGGTCTCGCATGCCGAGACGGCCGACGTAGGCGCTGAGCTGGCAGCTGTGCAGTGGAGCGCGGAGAAGTGGGAGCGGTTTTACGGCCACGGCAGCGCGGAACCGTTCGTCACTGCGGATAACCGTGTTTGCGTGCGGCTGAACAAGGTTCCGGGCAGTCCCATGCGCACGATCTGGCCATCCGAGTACGGCACGTCCAAGCACGACATCATGCTGTCTCTGGACTTGCTGCAAGGGCGGCTCATCGATGTCGGCCTTCGGCACGCTGATATTTCCACTAGCAACGTGCATTTCGACCCGGAAACGAACTGCTTCTGGCCGACC
This sequence comes from Pandoraea commovens, assembly GCF_024704525.1. Classification (NCBI taxonomy): domain Bacteria; kingdom Pseudomonadati; phylum Pseudomonadota; class Betaproteobacteria; order Burkholderiales; family Burkholderiaceae; genus Pandoraea; species Pandoraea commovens. Next base: position 3,467,674 of record NZ_CP102780.1, on the reverse strand, counting down.
GATTTCGACACTGCGTCGACGTTTACATCCTCTGCGATGGCGCCGGATGCGGCGTCGCCCGGCCCGCTGGCGTCTGACCATGCGACGTTTTCATCGCTGCGCAAGCGCGTAGCTGCGCTTATGGACAGTCATGCCCCGGAGGTTGCCGAAAGGTACGCTGTGCTTTCCGAACTCATTGGTCCGGACGCGAATGTCAACCACGAATGGCGATGCGGACAGATCTTTTCCGATCCGGAAGACGATAGGCGCGTGTACAAGCCACTGTTCGCGTTCGAGTTTGGCAATTTCGCGCCAGGCGTCGAAACAGGACCGAAGGAATTGGCTCGGGCCGTCAACGAGAAGCGCATGTTCGAGCACTATTACGGCAAGGGTTCCGCAGATTTGATTCGCACGAGAAACGGCTACTACTTGCTGCACATGAAACGGGTGCCGGGCGTGACGTTCGAGGCATCGGCACCGGCGCCGGAGGGCTATCAGGCCGCTTATCGGGAGATGCGTTACAAGTTGCTCGCCGCAGGCATCGAGCATCCAGGCCTGCGACCCGAGCACTTGTGCTTCGATGCCGCGACCAAGACGCTTTATCCGGTGAGTTTCGCGTCATGCCGCCTGATCGGCTGACGCGTTCGTTCTTGCGCTCAGTCGTTACGGAACAGTGACAGCAGGCCGTCGAGTCCTGCATGGTTGAAGGCCACCGAGGCCTTCTCCCGCACCACCGGCTTCGCCCGGAACGCCACCGATAGTCCGGCAATCGCCATCATCTGAAGATCGTTCGATCCGTCCCCCATCACGATCGCCTGTGCAGGCGTAGCGCCGAACTGCGCCGCCACTTCGGCGACGGTGCGCGCCTTGACCTCTGCATTGACGATTTCCCCCAGCACGCGGCCGGTGAGCTTGCCGTCGACGATTTCCAGCGTATTGGCGCGGGTGACGTCGAGATTCAGACGTGGCTTCAGACGATCCGTGAAGAACGTGAAGCCACCCGAGACCAGCAGCGTGCGAATGCCCAGCGCCTGAACGTCACGTAGCATCGATTCGGCACCCGGGGAAAGTTGCAAACGCTCCTCGTAGACTTTTTCAAGCGCACTGGCGTCAAGTCCTTTCAGCAGCGCCACGCGTCGCGTCAGGCTTTCGTTGAAGTCCTTGATCTCACCGCGCATGGCGGCTTCGGTGATGGCCGAGACTTCCGCCTTCAGCCCGCAGTAGTCCGCAATTTCGTCGATGCACTCAATCGTGATGAGTGTCGAATCCATATCCATCGCAACGAGCTTGAAGTCTGTCAGTCGTCGCTGGCTGTCGACGATCGCGACGTCCACGCCGTATTGCTGCGCGAGCGCGTCGATCGCGCTTCTGAGGGCTGGCGTATCGGTGACGTCCCGAACACGTGCAACGCCTTGTGCCATATCGAGAGCGCTGTGTGGCGCCAACGCCTGAATCGCCGCTTGCGGCACGGGCAGAGATGCGTCTGCCGGTTGCGTTGCTGCGCCCGAGCCGGGGTTAGCGGCCGTGTGGGGTCCCAATATGACGAGGTCGTGAGCCATCTGAAATGGAAAGTAATCGATTGCGCAAATGTCGCGTGGAAATCGCCCGGTCTTGGGGCGTCGCGTGCGAAAGGAACCGCATTTTACCGTGTTGCGACACCGGGAGCCGCATTTCCCAATGCGTCGATGTTGGGCGAAAAGTGAACGCAGCGGCGCAGCCCCCGGCAGGAGTATCGGAGCGCACAGCGCTGCTAACGATCATCCTCCGAAGGAGAGAGTACCCCGATGCTTCCATCGCCATTGCGTTTCGAACCGACCAGCTACGTGGCCACCTCGTCCAATGTGTCGCCACCTGACGACGGGTTGCAGCGGGCGTCGTCCAGTCAGACGCTTACGCACGAGACATCGGCCAGATCGGCCGTCGACGAATCGCCGCAAGCGGCGCCCATCGAAGCGGTGCTTCCCGAGGCGCTGGCTGGGCAGGACTCGCGAGCCCGTGTCGTATGCGGTCTGGTGCTGCGTGCGCCCTCGCACTGGGGACCGGTGTCCTCCGACATGGCCTTTGCGCTGCTGGATCGGCGTGACGACCTGCACGACGTTGCCCGGCAATGCGGACTGGCCCGGTTGGCCGGAATGATGGGCAAGGCGGGCTTCCTGCTGCATGAGGGGGAAGTGGGGGAAATCGGGGGCGTGGGCGGCATGCGAGCGCTGCTGTATGAAGGCGGACGATTTGGCATCCGTGTACGCGGGGAGACGCGATGGGCTACCAGCGATCTGCCGTGCGATGGCCTTTGGCACGCGGTGCTGGCAGCGGTTGTCGCGACAGAGGTGGAGGACATCGATCCGTCGTTACTGTCGACACTGCCCGGGTTGTTGGCACGTCTGGTGGCGGAGGACCCCGGCTTCGCCGTCACGGTGTGGCAGTCGCACCTTGCTGGCGACTCACCGGCGTTTACGCCGGACGCCACCGCAACCCTCGGCGACGCAGCGTGGCGGTGCGGTTCATGGATGGCGGTTGCTGCGGGCGCTGCGACAGGGCTTACGTATGGCTTTGCATCAGACGTATTGCATTCGTCTGCGGTGACGTCGGGCGACGACGCGTCGCCGCCTTCCACCGGACTGATCGAGGCTGAGGCCTCGGGATGCCGGGGAGGGAATGGGATGTTGGCGGCCGTTGTGCCGCTGGCCGGTGCGCTCGCGTGTGGCGCACTGGAACTGGTGGCGGCGGCGCGACTGTATGCCGCCGTTCCGTCGGAGCGCGAGGCAGTAGCCTTGCATCGCGCACAACATCTTTCTGCCTACGCGCTTTTGCTGCCGTCGTTGACGGCGGACGAGTTGCGACTCCTGATGTCCGCACTCGGCGAGAAGTTCGCCGAGGTAGATGTTTTCGATGTCGCCGCGACGGTGCAATTTCGTCTCAGGGAAAGACCGACGCCGATGACACCGACCGGCGTGATTTCGCGCATCAAGTGGCAAAAACTGGTTCGCAAGGCGCGGCAACGTGAGCAAAGTCAGTTTCACTTCGAAGCACCCGGCTGGGTACAAGCGCTGGAGTCCGCGTTGCAACTGGCGCAAGGAGCGAACTTGCTGACGCCGTTCGGAAACGTGGTTCAGGAGGCTCACGCCCAGCGCCGTCGGGCGCAATGGTATGCCGAATGCGATGCATGGGATGCGCAGGCGCTTGCGAACGCGCCGCGTCGCTTGCCAGCCTTTGCGGGCGAGCCGCCACCTGTTGCGACACGCCCCGGGGGCAATCGGTCGTCGCATGTCGTAGAAGGCGCAACAGGCGCAACAAGCGCGACAGGGCGTGGCGGCCCGGATTCGACGCATTGGCTCGTGACGGCAGCTTCGCAAGCCGCTATGGCTTCGTTGAGTCCGAGTGCATGGCGTCGCCGGTGGTTGCCGGTCACCGGTGTGCTGAGCCTTGGCGCGGTCACCGGCACATTCATATGGAACCGCTTTCGCTCGGGGGGGGATCTTCCCGAGTCGAGATCCGTCGATACCGACGCGCCGCACAGGGTGCCGCGCGACCTCCGGCCCTTCCACCACCTTGCCCCGCAGCGGGAGGGGATCGAGCTGGCGCAGACCGCGGAACCCGATACGCTGGAAGACATGCTGAATCTGGTCGACGCGACCAACGCTATCGAAGCGTCCGCCAATGTGATGGAAAGGCATCGCAGCCAGGCGAAGACGGTCATCGAAAAGCAAATGGAAGCGGTGCTGCGCAAGCTGGAAAAGGGGGGGAAGGGGGGAAAGGGGGCGGCCGCCCTGGGGTATCACACGGCATTGCCGTGGAGTGCCGAAGTCGATGTGACCTACGTCACGGCCGGACGCTCGCCGGACACGCGAGGATTCACCTTTTCATTTACCGAAGAATACGAGACCAAACGTGTCACGGTCCGCGACGTTGCGATAGGCAGACACTATTCGGATGAGTACGAAATTACCGGCGGCTACAGGCGCGTTGCATCCTTGCGTGTTCTCGATGACGCAGCCCTTCCTTTGCTGATGGCCGTGAACCGGGACGACTTCCGAACAGAATTGCAGAAGCGGGACGAACGGCAACTCAGTGCACTGGAAGCGTCGGGCGAACTGATGAGCGAGTACGCACGATATGTGCAAGAGGTATTCACAGGCGTGCTGTTTAACGCGACGTCGTTCGATTGGGAGCGCCAGTTGCCCCCTGGCAGCCGGGCAGGGAGCTCCATGCTGGCGCCACATCCGCAGACCGTCGGAACACGTACGCGCGTCAGAGTCGGTCAGGGGCCGGTGCGGCTGATTTCGTTCGACGGTGAAATACTGGCGGACTTGCTTTCCGTGCAACAGCCGGACGGCAATGCGGTGCTGCTGATTTCGATCAAACACGCGACGTACTTCTGGTGGTGGCCAGGTGTCGAGGCGACGCTGGAGTTCCAGGAGTTCATCAGCCTGCACATGTCGCCGATTGACTTGCAGCGATTGGAGAGTCCGTTACGCCGGAGTCGCATGAGGTATCAGATCGACCCGGGGTCCACGAAGAGCCATTGGGCATGTGCGCCTTCCAATCGGGAGATCGGCGAAGCGGCGACGACGCCATCGCCTCGGGGACCATTCGACGCACTGTATGACGAAGTCTCGCTCAAGCCCTATTTCAGGTTCGAGACATGTCCGTCTCTGCACCATGCCCTTTGGACTGCAAAAGTGCGTCGGGCGCATAGTGATCGCGATCTGGTGATTGTCACGCAAAAGGTGCGCGACGAACGCCGCCTGAACAGCGTTCAGCATATTGTGCTCAATTACGTGAAGCTGTTGGGGCCCGCCATGATCGCGGCCTTCAAGAGCAAGGGACGTGTCGCCAGCGCCATCATGACGCTCGCGTTCGAAGTGGGGCCGCACCTTACCACCTACGCGTTGCTCGCCGAACGAGCGAAGTCGGCGGATCTCGAAGAGCTCAAACGCATTCATCGCGAGATGTCGGTGTCTTACGCGGTGGCCATGATGCTGCGCGCGCTGAATTCCCCGACGCTCGACGCCGTCGCTGACACGATCATCGGGGATCGGGAATCGACCCGCGTCGCATCGGCACATCTCAGGAGCTTCATGGAGGCGTGGCCACTGGTGAGCGAACAGCGCAAACAGTTTGCTGACGACGTGCGCGCCATCGTCAAGTCGGAGCGTCGTGAAGGCGCCCTCAACCGGCAGCCGGCGTGGACCATATTCACTGGTATCAAGGCCTATCGGAATCTGCTCACCGACGGTGCGCAAACAGAACCGATGACGGCTAACGAGCAGCACGTCGACAGGTTCCTTGGGGCCGGGCGAAGGCAGGTCATGACGCAACGTGAGCTGATGCGATTACCCGAAGGCTACTGCGTCGCGCTGACGTATCCCGACGGCACCATGTTCTTTGCGGCAGTGACGAGTGGATCGGGCAAGCTGTTGGGCGCCGCTACCGACGACATTGTCGGCACTATCTTGCGACGCACGGAATTGCCGGTGTTTCGTATGGAACGCGTTTCGCACGATCTCATCGCCTTTCTCGACGACGGTCACGTCATGTGCGGCTCCATCAAAGCGCTCCTGTACGTCGAGCCTTTGGGCGACCGCGTGCCGCCCTGGCGTCAACCCGAGCAAAGTGCGAATGGCATCTGGCCGAGAGTGCCGACGCTTCCAACGTCTTCCACGTCGACGCCTGCGCCGCCTGCGCCGCCTGAGCTCGCGTCGAATCGCGCCGCCGAGACCGGCTCGGGGTTACGGTCCTCTGCCGGTCGTTCGAAGCGCGCGCTCGACCAGTGGGGGAAGTTCGTGGATGCCTGGTATGCGCGAGCCGGACGTCTCGTACCCGGCGGGACCTTGACGGGGACGCCAGCGAACAGGGTTTCATTGCCGCTTGCTGTCGCCTCGGTGAACCCGATGAGCCCGACACCTTCGACACCTTCGACACCCTCGACACCTGTAAGCCTCGTCTCATCGAGTGTCGGTGCGCCGACGCCGTCCCCTGCGGCGATGGTGGCCTATTGGAACGCGCCGACGTTCAGACGCGCGTTCGGAGAGGTCGTTTCGCGCGTCACACGCGGACTGCTGCTCTGGCATTTGCAGGCGTCGCCCGTTGCCCAATCGGCGCCGACGGCGCAACACCGATTGATATTGCGCGCGCTACAAGATGACGTGACGTTCCGTCCGATCACCGTGAACACCGTGCGGATACCGGGAGTCGTCGGATCGATCGGCGACGAGGGCTGCTTACTCCTCTCGTTGACGACTTGCGAAGCGATAACCGTGAGTGGAGATGGGGAAGGCGGGGGCACATCGACGCCGCGCGTTCCGGCAGACGCGAGCGAGCCGCTGCGAAGATTCGTCGGGAAGCACGTGACTGACGACGTCACCGAGCGCATGCGTGGTCAGGCGATGAGCGTCGCGCTTGATGGTGTGCAGACGAGCGATGCGCACGCGGACAATCGCGACACTCGCCGGATCATCGACGATCTTCGCGATCGGGTCGAGCGGGCCACGCAACACGGACACACGGTGGACGGTGGAATTCTTAGGCTGACAACGCATGCCGTGCGCACATTGCCGGGTGCCGACGCCGAGGCATTCACCGCTGGTATTCGGAGCGTGACCCGCGAGGTGCCCCACAGGGCGTCGGATGTCGTCTACCTCAACGAGCCGGTCGACGGGCCACAGATCGCCCCGAGCGTCGAACTGGCGTATGACCTCGGGACGGCGATCAGAGAGTTTGCGGATGACGTGTTCCCGCGAACAACGTCTGATGAAAGTCTTGCCGACGCAATCGTGTTTGCAACCAGGTTCGTCGATCCGGTGCAACAGTGCCGCATCCTGACGAGGGTGAGCAACGACGTTGCGAACCTGATCGAGTCAGGGATGGGAGATACCGAATTCGTGACGGCGATGCTTGCCGCCGGACGCGGTTTGGGCGATGGAAAGTTCGGCGCAGCTTTCGCCAGCATGTGGGAACAGGTTCCCGGGCAAATCGGCGCTTGCGGGCGACAGACGACGGTGCCGCAACTCGTGAAACTGAGCGGTACGCGTTTGCTGCAACAGGTGCCCCGGGGCCACCGCATTCTCGCGCGACTGGCTTCTGCCGACGACGACCCTCAAGGGGGGTACGACGATATGTTGAGTCTGGGCGAGGGGCGTGTTGCCGTGGCAACTCATGCGGGAACCGATCTTGCGCCGCGCTTCAATCTGACGTCGTTCGATCTGACGCGCGTCGATGGCGATATTGTCTGGTCCGACGACGTCGGTGCCTGGCGTCGCGATGGCAAGCTCTTCGACTTCTGGATACAGAGCGACACCCCGGGCGTCTTCGCCGAGCCGATCCGGCAAGCACTCGAGACTGGGAGCCTGAACCCTGCCGTGTTGAGGAGCGCGCTGCTCGCGCATTCGAGCCTGACGGCGTTGCAAGCCGAGCGTGCTGGGACGAGTGGGTGGGTGTTGGGCGATACGACGACGAGCATGCTCGAAGCGTCGACCGAGATATTTGCCGGGTATGGGTTCAGGGACATTCGCTATCGCCTGATTTTGGCCTGGTCCGAACCCGATCAGTTCAAGCCTGCGGTCTCGTTTGCCTTGGTCGGCATGGGCGTAGGGGAGACGTTCAGGTCGTGGGTGACGAGTGGTTACGTCGATCGTGTCGTGGCCGATCTCCTGCCGAGGCGGACTTTGGGAAATGCGCCGCGGCTCACCGGCGATATCTGCGTTGCGAGCGAGGTGGATTGGGCTTACCTCTATGGAGACAGCGCGACGCCGTGCATCAAGTACGTCGATTTCAACTCGGCCGACGCCGCAGTCACTGCAGCGCGCACCTACACCGCTCTGCCCGGCATGTTGCCCAGCGACTTCATACCGGAGGGCACGTTGATTCGTGTGCCTCTCTGGTCGAGTGTTTCGCCGTGAGCGCCTTGAGAGTGGGCGGTACGTCGCAGCGGATGAGATGTCAGTCGGCGACTCGTCGCGCCCGGCTTGGCGGCAGCGCGTCGAATTTGTGCCACACGCGTCGCAGGTGACGACTCGATCCGAATCCCGCCCGTTGCGCAATGTGTTCGAGATCGAGATGACTGTTGCCGAGCATCTCGCGGGCGAGCGCGATGCGCAAACGATGCAGGTAGTCGATGGGCGCGACGCCCGCGTGTTCGCGAAACAGACGCGTCACGTGTCGCTCGCTGGTGCAGGCGATGTCTGCCATCGCGGCAAGGGTCCAGTCGTGTGCGGGGTCTGCCGCAACGGCATCCTGCACGCGATGCAGGGCGGGGTGCAGATGGTTGCGGCCTTCGAGCCACGGCGACAACTGGGGATCGGCACCGGCGCGTCGCGCGTACACGACCATTTGCCGGGCGACGGCTGCTGCGCAGAGCGGGGTGGTCGCATCGGCGATGAGGGTGAGCATCAGGTCGAGACCGGCGGTGACGCCCGCACTCGTCCAGACGTTGCCGTCACGTACATAGAGCCGGTTGTCCGCGACGCGTGCGCCCGGTGCCAGTGAGCGCAGGTCGTCGCAACTGCCGTGGTGCGTTGTGCAGGCGAGCATGTCGAGCAATCCCGCGCGTGCCGCGAGCAGCGAGCCTGTGCAGATACATGCCAATTGATGCGTCGGGCGGACGATCCGACGAAGCCATTCGACGGCTTGCGCTTCGGCGTCCGATGTCGGGATTGAAGTGTCGTCCGACGGCACCGGGAGCGGCTTCTCCACGGTGCCGGTGACAACCAGCCATGCGTTGTCCGGCACCGAAGCGGGCAGCACGTCGAGCGGCGAGAGGCGCAGGCCGATCGACGTTGCCACTGTCGGCTGCGTGCCGACGTAATGGAGTTCGAACCGAATCTCGTCCTGTTGATGGTTCGCGATGCGCAAGGCTTCGGCCGGCGCGGCGATATCGAGCAGCAGCGCATTCGGCATCGCGAGAAGATACACGGGTTGAAGTCTTGGCATTGCGACCACCGGTTAGGACGGATTCAGACGGAGAAGCCCAAACGTTACACCGCCGCGAGCGCCTCCTCAACCGTCACGATCCGCGCGAAGCGGTCGACGAGCACCGTCTCCGTGCGCTCCTTGAGTTCTTCGACCGACAGTTCGCGACCGGTGCGCGGGTGCTGCATCGGGAACGTGAGCGTGGCTTCGGTGACGAAGTCGACGGCGTAACCGGCGTCGGAGGCGGCGCGCGTCGTCGTCTCGCAGCACTGCTCGGTGCGAATCCCGGAAACGATCAGGCGGGTGATGCCATGATCGACGAGCCATGCGCCGAGCGTGGAACCGGCCAACGCGCTGTGCTTGACCTTGTCCACCGTAAAGTCCGGCGTAATGCGCAGTTCTTCAAGCGTACGCACGAAGCCGGAATCGCGGGAGAACGCACCGGAGCCAATGTGGAAGACCTGCACCACAGGAACGCCACGCGCCACGGCGCCATCGACGAGCGCTTGCTGACGGGCGAAGTATTCGGCGAGGTCGTCTTCGCGCCAGTAGGGGCGGGTGCGGAACGATTCCTGAGCATCGATGACGAGCAGGGCGGTGCGTGACGTTTGCTGGGTTTGCGACATGATTGCGACTCCATTACGTGGGTGACGATGGAGCCATCTTACGTGTCTCCCATCCGTTCCAATAGACCCGGCGAAGACCAGAATCGGACGGATTCAGACATTGGGATTCACTTCATGCCAGCGTTTTTCTACAAGCCCCTCGCGTCTGACTCGCGTCTTAAATCGTAGCGCGTACGCCGACGTTCCCCGCTTGCGCTCGGTGATAGAGCGCAGCGGCCAGTGCAACGTCCTGCGCGCCCATGCCGAGCGACTTGAAGAGCGTGACGGATTCGGCGTCGGTGCGTCCCGCGTGCGTACGAATGACCAGCTCACCGAGCTCGGCAAGCAGGTCGTCGGGCCCGATGCGGCCTTCGGCAGCGGCGGCCAGATAGTCACCCGATTCGTTGATCGTCGATTCGCGACGGTCGACGAAGAGTTGCGCACGCGCCATGAGCGACGTGTCGGCCTCGCGATGGCGCGGGGTGCTGCTGCCCACCAGATTGACGTGGGCGCCCGGTGCGATCCATTCCGCTTGCAGCACCGGATCGGTCGAGTTCGTCACCGTTACCACGATGTCGGCGTCGCGCACGGCCGCCTCGACACTCTGCGCCGCTTCAAGGCGAAAGCCGTAATTCGGCTGTTCCTTGTCGACGAACGCCTGAGCTGAGGCGAGCGAGCGGCTTGCCACACGCACATGTTGCAGCGGGCGCGCGGCGGCAAGCGCGGCAAGATGCCAGTGCGCCTGATGGCCAGCGCCGATCAGGGCGAGACGGGAAGCGTCATGTCGGGCGAGCAGACGCGTCGCCAGTCCCGTGACTGCGGCGGTGCGAATGCCTGTGATCTCGGCGGCGTTCATGACAGCGAGCAGTTCGCCCGTCTCGCCGCTCATTAGCAGCACGCACCCCTGGTGAGGATCCTTGCCATGCGAACTGTTCCCCGGGAAAAAGGTGCCCACCTTCGCGCCGTAGACCGATGTGCCGGACACCGTTGCGCTTAGAAACGCGGGCATCATGCCCAGCAAGCCCTTTGCGCCGAGCGTCTCGGGAGGCCGGACGATCTGGCGCAACGGCAGGTGAATCTGCTCGCGCGCGAGCGCGCCGAACATATCGGACATGACGGGGATCGCATCGGCCACCGGCATGAGCGCGGCAATTTGCGCCGCGTCGAGCAGGAGAACGGGCGGCGAGGAAACAGTCGCGGACATTGGGAATCCTTGTCAGCCGTTCGCTTCGGCGGCGAGGGCGGCTTCGATGTGGCGGTTGAACGTCGCGGTATCGGTGTTCGTCCCGCACAGCAGGACACCCACGCGCTTGCCCATGAGCTTGTCGCGCAGCGGGCCCATCAACGCAGCTGTCGCCGCCGCACACGCCGGTTCCACCGCCAGCTTCAACTGACGGAACAGCGTGAGCATGCCCGCGCGCATGTCGTCGTCGGTGACAGTCACCAGTTCGTCGATGTGACGACGGCACAGCGTGTAGCCATACAACTCGGTGTGCGGCGCCATAAGACTGTCCGCGATCCCCGTCATCGGTCCCATCTTGATCGGGCCGCCTTGTGCGAAGCTCTGCGCCATAGCGTCGGCACCGGCAGGCTCCACGCCGTAGACCTTCACGTGCGGCGCGAACAGCTTGATGGCGGTGGCGACACCCGAGATCAGACCGCCGCCGCCAATGGGGACGATCACGGCATCGAGGTTCGGGGCCTGCTGCATCCATTCGTAGCCGAGCGTGGCAGTGCCGAGAATCGTGCGATAGCCGTTGAACGGATGCACGAAATAGCGGCCTTCTTCCTGTTCCACTCGCTTGACGATCTCGAACGCCTCATGGACGTTCTCCGCGAGAATCAGGTCGGCGCCGTACTCGCGGCACAGCGACGAGCGGGCCGGGCTGGCCGTCTTGAGCATGACCGTCTTGGCGGCCACACCCATCGCCTGCGCCGCGTAAGCGACTGCCACGGCGTGGTTGCCAGCGGATACGCACGTGACGCCTGCCTTGCGTTGTGCATCGTCGAGCGAGAGCAGGTTCGAGAATGCGCCGCGTGCCTTGAACGTCCCCGACGCCTGCAACAGTTCGTACTTGAACGTCACTTCCGTGTTGCCGAGCGTCGGAAAATCGCGGCGGGTAAATACCGGCGTCGTGCGCACGTAGGGCAGCAGCTTCTCGTGCAGCGCGGCAATGGTGTCTTTCGTCGGGACGGGCTGGCCGTCGATGGTCTCGTCGTGCAGGGCAGGGGTCGATTGCGTCACTTGGACTGTGTCTCCGTAGTTAGGGAATCCGATGCGATGTCGGTGCAATCTCGGTCTGATACGGGGCAGGCAACGTCGCCAGCCCCCGTATCGCTACATCACTGCACCGATGCTCGGACTCAGCGCATGCCGATCTTACGGCTGCGCAGCAGCGCGGTAATGCTGATGAGCGCCGCGAAAATCAGATAGAAGCTCGGCGCGAGCTTGTTGCCCGTAGCACCTATCAGCCACGTGATGATAAACGGTGCGAAGCCGCCGAACACGGTCGCCGCGATGTTGTAGCCGAGCGAGAGGCCCGTGGTACGCACCTGCACCGGGAACAGTTCCGTGAGCAGCGCGGGCAGCGCGCCGAAGTAGGTCGTCATCAGCAGGCCGAGCACGATCTGGAACACCATCAGCGAGCCGAATGTCGGGTTCGCGTCGAGGAAGCGGAACATCGGGTAGACAAGCACCAGCAGCGCCACGGCGGCTGCCAGCATCGGCTTGATACGACCGTGCGTGTCCGACCAGTGACCCACGATCGGTGCGACGATCAGTTGCACCACGCCGGTGAGCAGCACCGCCGAGAAGGCGGCCGACGACGGCAGACCCAGTTGCTTGACGGCGTACGTCGGCATGTAGAGCACCAGGTACGTCGCAACGGTGGCCATCACCACCACGCCGATGGCGAGCAGCAGGCGTTCCTTTTGGTCGGTGAAGGTGTCGCGCAGCGGGCTTTGCGTCGGTTCGATGTCGAGGAACTCGGGCGTCTCGTCCAGACGGCGGCGAATGTAGTACGCCACCGGGCCGATCAACAAGCCGAAGAAGAACGGCACGCGCCAGCCCCACGAGGCCATCGCCTCGGGTGAAAGGTTGCCTGTCAGCAATGCGCCGAAGCCAGCGGCCAGCAGGGTCGTGAGACCTTGCGACGCGACCTGCCAGCTAGAGAAGAAGCCGCGACGCTGCGGCGCGTGTTCGGCGAGGAACGCCGTTGCGCTGCCGAACTCACCACCGGCGGAGAAGCCCTGCACCATACGAGCGATGACGATGCCCACCGGCGCGAGCACACCGATGGCGGAGTACGTCGGCATGATCGCGATGAGCAGCGTGCCGACCATCATCATCAGGATCGAAAGGGTGAGCGCGGCTTTGCGTCCTGCGCGGTCGGCGTACGCGCCGATCACGATAGCGCCCAGAGGACGCATGAAGAACGACACCCCGAACGTACCGAGCGTGAGCAGCAGCGACACCGTATCGTTGCCGGTCGGGAAGAACAGTTTCGCGATGGTCACGGCGAAGAAGCCGTACACCACGAGATCGAACCATTCGAGCGCGTTACCGATCGAGGCCGATACGATCACACGCCAGGCGTGTGGGGAAGTGCGGCCGGCCTGTGCCGTCGCGTTGGGGGCTGCGCTTGCGCTCATGGGCGAGATCTCCAAAACCTGTCTGGCGTACGTACTTGTTATCTTGCGGATGGATGTCCTGTGCGCCCTTTTTTTAGGCGTCTGTTACTGCGTGCTTCATTCGTACTGCTTGGGTCTTGCCTGAAACCGGTAATGCACTTGCTGCGAAGGCAACGGGCCGCATCCGTCGAACGGAATACGGCCCGGTTGGACGGCGCTCGCGCCGACCGCGTCCCTGAAATGTTGCGTCGGCCCGAAGCGATCCGGGCCGGTATTCACGCTCAGGCGCCGACGGTGTTGCTGCGAAGGAGCTTTTGCAGGAACGACTCGCACTGCGCGATCTGTTCGAGCGACACGAACTCGTTCGGCTTGTGGGCCTGTTCGATGTTGCCCGGGCCGCACACGATCGAGGGCACGCCTGCGAGCTGGAACTGACCTGCTTCGGTGCCGTAGGCGACCTTGCGCTTGTCGGTGTCCTTGGTGAGCGCACGCACGAGTTGGGTGATGGCGTCCTGCTCCGAGGCGTCGAGTGCCGGGGCAGCCGCAATCTTCTTGAACTCGATGCCTGCGTTCGGATGCTCTTTCTGCATCTTCGGCACCAGCTCGTTCACGGCGTATTCCTGAATGCGCGCGAAGATGCCCTCAGCGTCCACGCCCGGCAGGTTGCGATATTCGAAGACGAATTCGCACAGGGCCGGAATCGTGTTCAGGGCGATGCCGCCCGAGATCGTGCCCGTCTGCGCCGTGGTGAACGGCACGTCGAACAGTTCGTCGAACGGACCGTTCTGCTTGAAGTGATCGGCCAGATCGCGGATGTAGCAGATCAGGCGAGCGGCGTACTCGATGGCGTTCGAGCCCTTCGGCGTGAGCGACGAGTGCGCTGCATGACCGCGCACGCAGCACTGGTAAGCGTTGATGCCCTTGTGCGCGACGATCACACGCATGCTCGTCGGTTCACCCACGATGCAGCCGTCCGGGCGGATGCCGCGCTCGCGCAGTTCGGCGAGCATGACGGGCGCGCCCACGCAGCCGATTTCTTCGTCATACGAAAAGGCGAAATGGAACGGCGTCTTGAGCTTGGCGTCGCGCATCTGGGGCAGCATCGTCATGACCGAGCCGATGAAGCCCTTCATGTCGCACGTGCCGCGGCCATACAGGTTGCCGTCGCGCACCACCGGCTTGAACGGATCGGTGTCCCAGGCCTGGCCGTCGACCGGCACGACGTCGGTGTGACCCGAGAGGACGATGCCGCCTTGCGTGTTGCCATCGGCAGCGGGCAGGGTGACGAACAGGTTGGCCTTGCGCTTCGTGGCGTCGTACGACAGCCACGGTTCGACACCGGCGTGTTGGAGGCTGTCGCGCACCGTCTCGATCAGGCCGAGGTTCGATTCGCGGCTCGTGGTGTCGATGCTGACCAGCTTCGAGATCCAGTCGACCGATGCCGGCTGAGCCTCGTTGGTGGCCTGCGGGGCGATAGCTTGGGAAGCGCTTGTCATTCGAATCTCCGGGAATCTTCCAGTCATACGATCAATACGTTCAATGCGTCGATCACGTTGAATACGTATTGCTACTGGGAAATGTTACTCAAAAATAATTTAGAGGTAAAAGGTTGTGTGAACAACCATTCTTGCCTCGCGGGAAAACGCACGCCGGGCGCGGGTTTGCCCGGACGTGCGTAAAAGCGGTGACGTGGAAATTGCTGCGGTGCACACGAGATTTGCTCGTTTTATTTGGCGTTCGCGGTGTTCCGGGCAAGCATCGTGTGCGTGGCGACGAAATGAGACGTAATGAAACTCAGGCCGCCTTGTTGCCGGATGCGCCGGGTGAGCCCAGCGCGCGCAGCGTTTCCTTGATCGCCCGAACGCGGTCGGTGAGTTGCGCATGCTTCACTTCGATGCGCAGCTTGTCCTGTCCGGCGAGCTTGATGTGGCGGTGTTTCTGTACCAGTTCGATGATGCGCATCGGGTCGACGGGGGGCGTCGGCTCGAATTGCAGTGCGATGGCTTCTTCGCTGGCGTCGATCTTGATGATGCCAAGCGGTTTGGCGAGCAGTCGCAGCCGGTGCGTCTCGATAAGCGCCTGCGCCTGTTGCGGCAGCTTGCCGAAGCGGTCGACGAGTTCTTCCTGAATCGTGTCGATGGCGTCGGGGTGCGTGCCGTTAGCGAGACGTTTGTACAACGAGAGCCGCTCCTGAACGTCGCCGCAGTAGTCGCTCGGCAGAATCGCAGGCACGTGCAGGTTGATTTCCGTCGTGGCGGCGAGCGGGGCGGTGAGGTCCGGCTCGCGACCGGCTTTGAGGGCGCTCACGGCGTCTGCCAGCATGTCGGTGTACAGCTGGAAACCGATTTCGTGAATTTCCCCGGACTGCTTGTCGCCCAGTACTTCGCCAGCACCGCGAATTTCCAGATCGTGCATGGCGAGGTAGAAGCCCGCGCCGAGTTCTTCCATCTGCTGAATGGCTTCGAGACGGCGCTGCGCCTGCTTGGTGAGCGACTTCGGATCGTGCACGAGCAGATAGGCGTAGGCCTGATGGTGCGAACGCCCCACGCGCCCGCGCAACTGGTGCAGTTGCGCCAGACCGAACTTGTCGGCGCGATGCATCAGGATCGTGTTGGCCGTCGGCACGTCGATACCGGTCTCGATGATGGTCGTACACAGCAGCACGTTGGCGCGCTGTGTCACGAAGTCACGCATCACGCGTTCGAGATCGCGCTCGTGCATCTGGCCGTGGGCGACGACGATGCGTGCTTCGGGCACGAGCGCTTCGAGTTGCGCCTTGCGGTTCTCGATCGTCTCCACCTCGTTGTGCAGGAAGTACACCTGCCCACCGCGCTTGAGTTCGCGCAGCATGGCTTCGCGGATCACGCCGTCTTCCTCGCGTCGCACGAAGGTCTTGATTGCCAGACGCTTCTGCGGCGCAGTGGCGATCACCGAGAAATCGCGCAAACCTTCGAGCGCCATGCCCAGCGTGCGCGGGATCGGCGTGGCGGTCAGTGTGAGCATGTCCACTTCGGCGCGCAGCGCCTTGAGCGCTTCTTTCTGACGGACACCGAACCGGTGTTCTTCGTCGATGATGACAAGACCGAGGCGCTGGAACTGGATGTCGTTCGAGAGCAGCTTGTGCGTGCCGATTACGATGTCGACCTGACCTTCGTTGATCGCCTTCACGCTCGCGTTCACTTCCTTCGTCGTCTTGAAGCGTGAGAGCTCGGCGATGCGCACCGGCCAGTCGGCAAAGCGGTCGGAGAAGGTTTGCGCGTGCTGTTCTGCCAGCAGCGTCGTGGGGGCGAGAATGGCGACCTGCTTGCCGTCGAGTACGGCGATGAACGCGGCGCGCAGAGCGACTTCGGTCTTGCCGAAGCCCACGTCCCCGCAGACCAGACGGTCCATCGGACGGCCGCTCGTCATATCGCCCATCACGGCGGCAATGGCGGCTGCCTGATCCGGCGTTTCTTCAAAGCCGAAGCTGTCCGCAAACTTCTCGTAGTCGCGTGGCGACAGCTCGAACGCATAGCCCGAGCGTGCGGCACGGCGGGCATAAAGGTTAAGCAGTTCGGCGGCGGTGTCGCGAATCTGCTGCGCGGCCTTGCGTTTGGCCTTCTCCCACTGGCCGGAGCCGAGCGAGTGCAGCGGTGCGGTGTCCGGATCTGCGCCGCTGTAGCGCGAAATCAGATGCAGTTGCGAGACCGGCACGTACAGCTTGCTGTCGCCCGAGTACTCGAGATGCAGGAACTCGGTTTCGCCTTCGCCGAGATCCATGCTGACGAGACCGTGATAGCGGCCGATGCCGTGCTGACTGTGGACGACCGGGTCGCCAACCTTCAGCTCGGCCAGATCGCGCACCATCGAGTCGACCGACGTCGCCTGCTCCTGGCGGCGCTTACCCGCACGGCGGGCGAGCCCTTCGTAAAGCTCGTTCTCGGTGACGAAGGCGAGGTCTTCCGTCGGCAACAGGAAACCGGCGGCCAGCGGGGCGACGCCGATCGCAAAGCGCTTGTCCGACGTCAGAAAGTCTTCGAGCGATTCGACGCTTGTCGGGCGCAGGTCGTTGTCGTGCAGCAGTTGCAGCAACGTCTCACGACGGCCAGCTGAGTCGGCGCACAGCAGCACGCGCGCGGGCGTGCGTGCCAGATAGGCGCGCAGGGCGGCGAGCGGATCGTCCGCACGACGGTTGATGGCCAACGGCGGCAGCGGAATCGCCCAACTGCCGTCGCCGGGTGTGGGCAGCGTCAGGCGAGCGAAGGGTTTGGCGAGCGTGAAGAAGTCCTGATCGAGCAGGAACAGTTGCTCCGGCGGCAGCACCGGGCGCTCGCGGTCGTGCGACAGGAAGTTGTAGCGCTGGCGGGTGTCGTTCCAGAAGCGGTTGATGGCCGCGTCGAGATCGCCGACGAAAACGAGTTGCGCGTCGGCTGGCAGATAGTGAAACAGCGTGGCCGTCTCTTCGAAGAACAACGGCAGGTAATACTCGATACCGGCCGACGGCACGCCGCTGCCGATGTCCTTGTAGATCGGGCTGCGGCTCGGATCGCCTTCGAAGACTTCGCGCCAACGGCCCCGGAAGGCCGTGCGGGCGGGTTCGTCGAACGGGAATTCGCGGCCGGGCAGCAGACGCACTTCCTTCACCGGATACAGGCTGCGCTGCGTGTCGGGATCGAACGCGCGAATGCTGTCGATGGTGTCGTCGAACAGATCGAGACGGTACGGCAGTACCGAGCCCATTGGGTAGAGGTCGATCAGGCCGCCTCGCACGCAGTATTCGCCGGGGCGCATGACCTGACTCACGTGCTCGTAGCCCGCGAGCGTCAATTGCGACTTCAGACGCGCTTCGTCGAGCCGTTCGCCCTGCGTGAAGAAGAACGTGTAGGCCGCCATGTAGCTGGCGGGTGCCATGCGATAGAGCGCCGTGGTTGCGGGCACAAGCACGATATCGCAGCGCTTCTCGCCCAGATCGTGCAGCGTGGCGAGACGTTCGGAGACCAGATCCTGGTGTGGCGAGAACGTGTCGTAGGGCAGCGTTTCCCAGTCGGGGAGCAAGCGCACGCGGGCTTCGGGCGCGCACCACTTCAGCTCCTGCTGAAGGCGCAGCGCATCCGTGGCTTGCGCGCAGACCACGGCCAGCAACGGCAGGCGCTCGCGATTCTCTTCGAAATAGCGGGCGATGAGCAGGGCGTCGCTCGATGCGTGCGAGCCGGCGAAAGCGTAACGCTGTCCCGCTTTTACGAGCGGCACAGGCACGGTATTACGGGATAGGGCGTTGGCGGAGGACATAAGAAAACGTTGCAGAAATGGCAAAGCACGGGGCTCCATTCGCACGGGGCCCCGTGACAGTCAGCGTCTATTATAAAATCCCTGCTTTATCCTTACCTGCGTTTTATCGTGAGCGACCGACTTTTTGCCGTGATCCCGTGTGCCGGGGCCGGTGTACGCGCCGGGGCCGACGTGCCCAAGCAATACCGAAGCGTCGGCGGACGTCCCATGCTTCACTATGCGCTCGCCGCGTTCGATGCCTGTTCCGAATTCGCGCAGACCGTGCTGGTGCTGGCGCCGGACGACAATCATTTCGACGGACGACGCTTCGGCACGTTGCGTTTCGCCGTGCGCCGCTGTGGTGGCCCGTCGCGCCATGCGTCGGTGCTGGGCGGGCTTCAGGCGCTCACCGAGTTCGGCGCACAGGATACCGACTGGGTGCTCGTGCACGATGCAGCGCGTCCCGGGATTACACCTGAACTGATCCGTACGCTCGTGGGTGCCCTGCGCGACGATCCCGTCGGCGGTATTCTGGCGCTGCCTGTCGCCGATACGCTCAAACGTGAGCAGCCCCCGGTCGAGAAGGGCAAGCTGGCGGCGATTCAGGCCACCGAGTCGCGCGACGGACTCTGGCAGGCGCAGACGCCGCAGATGTTCCGTCTCGGCATGCTCCGTCACGCGCTGGAAGACGCGCTCGCCGCCGGGGCCGAAGTCACCGACGAGGCCAGCGCCATTGAGCGCATGGGCCACGCGCCGAAGCTCGTGCGCGGTAGCCTGCGCAACTTCAAGGTGACGTATCCCGAAGATTTCGCGCTGGCCGAGGCGTTCCTCGGCACGGCAAAACCGGCCTGAGCGTCGACCGGCCGACGTGAACTGACGTGCCGTATTTCCGCCTCTGGCGATTTCAAGACTCCACATGACTGAACAAGCTGCTTCTCCTGTTTCTCCCGTTTCGCTGGCCGCACTGTCCAAACTCCGCATCGGTCAGGGCTACGACGTGCATGCACTCGTGCCGGGCCGTCCGCTCATCATGGGCGGCGTGACGATCCCGTTCGAGCGCGGCCTGCTCGGCCACTCGGACGCCGATGTGCTGCTTCATGCGATCACCGATGCTGTGCTCGGTGCCGCTGCGCTGGGCGACATCGGTCGTCACTTCCCGGATACCGACCCGACGTTCAAGGGCGCGAACAGCGTCGTTCTGCTCAAGGAGGCGATGCGTCGCGTGCGTGAGCAGGGTTACGAGATCCTGAACGTCGACTGCACGGTCATCGCACAGGCCCCGAAGCTCGCGCCGCATATTGCAGCGATGACGCAGTCGATTGCAGACGCACTGGGCGTTAGCGTCGCGCAGGTGAATGTCAAGGCGAAGACAAACGAAAAGCTGGGCTACCTCGGACGTCAGGAAGGCATTGAAGCGCAAGCGGCGGCGTTGCTGATCGGACGCTAATGTTGCTGCGGTACGCTTAAGTCTCTGACCTTGCCGTCAGCCGGACGCAAGCAAAACGGCGCTACCGGAATCGTCCGGTAGCGCCGTTTTTATTGGGCGACGACGTATGTCGTTCGCCGCATCGAAGCGTAGGAAGCTTATGCAGCTTCGGCAGCGATCACCTGAGCCGCGGCATTGATGACGGCAGCGATACGGCCGACGTCACGCAGTTGCGCGGTGCTCATGCCGTGCTCGGCGGAGAGCAGGTGAGCGTGCGACTTCACGCAGAAGTGGCACTTGCCGACGATGGACGCGGCCAGCGCGTACATCTCGAAGCGACGCTGGTCGACACCGCCACGCGTGGCGTAGCCGTTCATGCGCAGTTGGGCCTTTTCGTTCTTGAGCTCGGCGTTGTCGGCCATCTCGAGATACGGATACCAGGTGTTGTTCATGCCCATGAGCGCGGCTGCGGTCAACGCGCCTTCAAGCTCTTCCGGGGACAGCACGCCAGCTTCGCGAATTGCCTTAACGAGCGGCTGGCTCTTGGCTGCGAACGCAGCGGCGAGGGCCACGCCGACGGCGTCATTGCCTTCCAGCGAGGAGCGGACGATGGTGCCGTCGAGGTTCAGGCGGATGTCCTTGGCGTAGTCAGGGATCTGCGCCTTAATCGCGGTGATGAATTCCATAAATTTCTCCTATTGCTTTGGGCTGAAAAAGCCCGCTTGCGCGGGCTTCGGGAGACGCTTAGAGCGTTTCACCGCCAACTGCACGGTTGCACGGGCAGAGTTCGTCCGTTTGCAGACCGTCCAGAATACGGAGAACTTCTTCCGGGTTACGGCCGACGTTCAGGTTGTTCACCGACACGTGCTGGATGACGTTGTCCGGGTCAACGATGAACGTTGCACGCAGTGCCACGCCAGCTTGCTTGTCGCGCACGCCCAGTTGGTCGATCAGAGCACCGGTCGTGTCGCCGAACGAGTAGTGGTTCAGCTTGCTCAGGTCCTTGTGCTCACGGCGCCATGCCAGCTTCACGAATTCGTTGTCACCCGAGCCGCCGAGCAGCACTGCGTCACGATCAGCGAAGTCGTTGGCCAGCTTGCCGAATTCCACGATTTCGGTCGGGCACACGAAGGTGAAATCCTTCGGGTAGAAGTAGATGATCTTCCACTTGCCCGGGAACGAGGCTTCGGTGATCGTTTCGAAAGCCGACACGCCGTTTTCTTCGTGGTTGTTGAAACCAGGCTTGGCCGCTTCGACCGAGAACGCTTCGAGTTTATCGCCGACAGTCTTCATCGATTACTCCTAAATTAGTGCGGTTTATGTCGTGATATCGCAAGGACATCAAAACTGGCAACTGACCGAGTTCACGCGATCCCGGTCAACCAAAGCAGTATACGCTATCAAACTTATGATAGCAATAGCTTATTTTTATGTGGGGGATAGTTAAAACAAATCCCTTCGATAGGATTTTGCGGCTTCGGGCGAGGCCAAGCCTTGAGCATAGCCAAATTTTCGTCCGATCACATCAAACACTTATTTAGCAAGCGGAAATGACACCGTGATTTCAAGTCCGGAGCCGGGGTGTACGTTACGCAGCGAGGCATGACCTTTGTAGCGCGTCGCGACGCGCTGGACGATGGCCATGCCCAGCCCCGTGCCGTCGGCCTTCGTGCGGGCGGTGTCCACACGATAGAAGGGACGGAACACGAGGTGCAATTGATCCTCGGGGATGCCGGGACCGGTATCGCGCACGCGCATCTCGACGCGTTCGCCGAGGACTCGTGTGGAGATGTGGACGTTGGCGACGTCGGTTTGCGCATCGCGACCGTACTTGCGAGCGTTTTCGATCAAGTTCGTGAGCAGACGCTTGAGGTCGGTGCGCTCGGCCAGTATCAGCGCCGTATCGGCGAGTTCGACGGTGATGTTCAGTTCTTCGCGTCCGTCGAAAGCGCTTGCCGTATCGCGCGCGACTTCGGACAGATCCACGGCCTGTGCCGTGCGCGAAGCCGGGCGGGCGTAATCGAGGAAGCGGCCGATGATCTCGTCCATTTGCTCGATGTCGCTGATCATGTCGCGTTTGACCGTTTCGTCCGACGGGCTCATTTCCGTCTCGAGGCGCAGGCGCGCGAGCGGTGTGCGCAGATCGTGCGAGATGCCGGCGAGCATCAACGCCCGGTCGGCTTCGAGCCGGTCGAGTTCCTCCACCATCTGATTGAAACTTCGGTTGGCCTCGGCCGCTTCGCCCATGCCGCGCTCGGGCAATGGATCGGGACGCTGACCTTCGCCGATGGCGCGTGCCGCATGGGCGAGCCGCGCGAACGGCCGGTTCACGAGCGCCGTGATGAACGCCGCGCCGATGAGCGAGAGGGCGAGTGCGAACGTCCCCCAACTGAACAGTTGAAGGCCTGTCGCCGTGTCGATTCGGTCTTGCTCGATGGCGACCCAGTAGTCGTCTTCATCGATCTTGAAGCTGATCCACATGGCGGGAATCTCGTTGACCGAGGCGGCGATGACGGTATCGGTGCCAAGGCGTCGCTGTACGTCGCGCACGATCAGGTCCTGCACGACGCCACCAGGTTGCTTCTCGATCGAATCGGCCGGTTCGCGCGGGTAGACGCGAATGCCTTCGTTACTTTCCAGATCCTGAAGTAGTGCGCGGCGCAGGTCCGGCTCGGAATAGAGCAGGGCGGTGCGCGTGAGTTTGACGATGGAGACGAGTTGCTGTGCGACGCGCTGTGCTCGCGGCTCGCGTTCGATCACGCGAAAGCTCTGATACCACGCGGCGAGGCTGACGCCGATGAGCAGTGCGATGAGGAAAAAGGTACGCCAGAACAGACCGCCGAACAGCCCGCGTACCATCCGAATCGGATGCATGGGGTTGCTCCGTCTAATGCGTGACGAGGGCGGGTCGGAAGGTCCGAAGCGCGCAAGATTCGAAATGACGGAGGCTCATGGGAGCCACGGCGAGCGACATGAATTGCAGGAATTGCGAGGTGAGGCAAGTCAAGACGCCGGTGCGCGAATGGGTCACGACCGGCGTCGTTTTGTAGCGCGAGACGTGATGCGCGATCACGCGCCGCCGTCCGGGATGAACACGTAGCCGAGGCCCCATACCGTCTGAATGAAGCGGGGGCTGCCCGGGTCCGGTTCGATGAGCTTGCGCAGACGCGAGATCTGCACGTCGAGGCTTCGGTCGAAGACTTCGTATTCACGGCCGCGCGCAAGCTCCATGAGCTTTTCGCGCGAGAGCGGTTGACGCGGATGACGTGCAAAGACCTTGAGGACCGAGAACTCGCCCGTCGTCAGGGCAATTTCCTGGCCGTTCTTGGTGAGCGTGCGTGTGGCGAGGTTCAGAGCGAAGTCACCGAACTCGAACGTCTCCATGGTTTCGCTGGGTGCACCCGGAAGTTCGGGCGGGGCCTGGCGACGCAGGACGGCGTGAATGCGGGCGACGAGTTCGCGCGGATTGAAGGGCTTGGGGAGATAGTCGTCGGCGCCCATCTCGAGACCGACGATACGGTCGACATCCTCGCCTTTGGCCGTTAACATGATGATCGGCGTGCGGTCATTCGCGCCACGCAGACGGCGACAAATAGAGAGACCGTCTTCACCGGGGAGCATCAGGTCCAGCACGAGCAGATCGAAGCGCTCGCGCACCCAAAGCTTGTTCATGGCCGTTGCATTTTCGGCCACAAAGACATTGAAACCCTGTTCCCCGAGGTAACGACGAAGCAGGTCGCGCAGGCGCGGATCGTCGTCGACAACCAGAATTTTGGGAGAGTTTTTGTTTTCCATGCCACGTATCTTAGCCCGAAATGTTGCGAACTGAGGAGGCCGCCAAAGCGGGTTACAAAGGGTTACACAATTTACCCTACGGCTTGTGCGCTGACCATAGGCAGTGGGTACACTTGCACCCCTGCCAGGGCAAAAACAGCCGCATGGCATGAAGGACATACGCACAAGATGAGATGGGCTGCTGAGTTTACGCTACTGTTCGGGGGAATCATGCTCTGGGGGCACCTGGGCGTGACCTATGCCCGTCCCGTCGCGCATTTCAGTACGCAGCATCAGGGCGCGAGTGCGCCGCGGATTCAGCGCGCGGCCCCGGCGCCTTCGCCGCGCAATCCCTCCAAGAATGCCCCGGCGAGCGATCCCAACGCCGATCGCCGCAACGACGACCTCCCGAATACGCCTCCCGGGCGACGTCCCAACGGACATATGTCACCGGAAGATCGACGATTGCTGCGTCAACACATTCAAGACGCCGTGCGTGAACTGTATAGTCACTGACACGACGCTCGCCGTTCCCCTTGTCCGAGATCCGTTCGGGCCAGATGGGGAAACGCCGCGAAACGCTTCTTCCGAAAACGCCAGTGACGCCACTTTGACGAGAGCGTGACATGAAGCAAAACCGACCCCCGCCAGCCTCTGCCGACGCTGGCTTTTTTTGCGTCCGAAATACCGAGTCCTGCGATGGATTACCTATTTCGATGGTGTCGCCCGGGACGGCCGGGGCATCGGCGCTTTCGGTCGCGTCCTCGTTGCCACTATTGGCTAGGGCGAAATTCCTTTCCGTACGTGCGACGGTTCTCTCAGGGGCGGCAGCGGCGGTTTGCCTTGCGTCGCCGCTCGCCGATGCATCCGGTTCGCGTCACGCGGATGCGCAACACACTGCTCAGTCGACGCGTACCAAGACATCGAAGTTGGCGACGCCCGCCGTCGATGCATCCCGCCGCGAACTGACGGCCGACGACGCGCGCTACCTGCTCACGCGCACCGGCTACGCGCCGGACGCCCGCGAGCTGGCTCCTTTCGTCGGCCTGACCCGTGCGCAGGCCGTAGACCGGTTGTTGGCGCAGACAAGGCGGACGGCGGTGACGCCGCCCCCGGCGTGGGTCTCGGAGCCGCCGTTGGCCAGTGTGCCGGTCAAGGGCATGACGGATGCGCAGCGTCGTGAGCTCAATGAGCGCCGCAATCGCATGTCGGCGTCGCTCAAGGCGTGGTGGGCACAGGAAATGGCGACCACGCCGTCGCCGCTAACCGAACGTATGACGATGTTCTGGCATAACCACTTCGTCTCGAGCGACGACAAAGTGCGTGAGCCGGCCGTGCTCTATCGCCAGAACGTGCTGCTGCGCGCGAACGCGCTGGGCAACTTCGGCGTGATGCTGCACGAGGTGTCGAAGGATCCCGCGATGCTCATCTATCTGGATGGCGCGAATAGCCGCAAGGGGCGTCCCAACGAGAACTTCGCGCGCGAGGTGATGGAGCTGTTCACGCTGGGCGAAGGGCATTACACCGAGCAGGATGTGCGCGAGGCGGCGCGTGCCTACACCGGGTGGAGCATCGACAGGCCGACGATGACCTACGTCTGGCGTCCCAATTTCCACGATACGGGCGTGAAGACCGTGCTGAACCAGACGGGCGACTTCGACGGCGATCAGATGCTCGACGTGCTGCTGGCGCGTCCGGAGACGGCGGTGTTCGTCACCGGCAAGCTTTGGCGCGAATTCGTGTCGCCGACGCCCGACCCGGTGCAGGTTGACCGGATTGCCGCGACGTTCCGGCAGAGCGGCTACGACATACGTGTCGCGTTGCGCGCCTTGCTGCTCACGCCAGCGTTTTGGGATTCGCGTACGCGCGGTGCGCTGGTGAAGTCGCCATCCGAGTTCGTGACGGATGCGGTGAGGCAATTCGACATCGGCTACGACGATCCGCAGATGCTCGCGCAGCAGATGCGTGTGCTGGGGCAGGACTTGTTCCGGCCACCGAACGTGAAGGGCTGGCCGGGCGGCGACGCGTGGATCGACAGCACCACGTTGCTTGCGCGCAAGCAGTTCGTCGAGCGCATGTTCCGCGCGACGGAGAACGCCAATGCGGGTGGGCCGTCGATGACTGTACCGTCCATGTCGGCGCGTCCCGGCGTGCAGCGCGCGGCGTTACGTCCCGCGCAGCCGATGCCGCGAACGGTGGCGGGCGTGCGCTTCGATCTGTCTCGATGGCTGCAACCCTATACGCTCGGGCCGGTCGATGTGCCGGACGTGGGCGAGCGCGAGTCCTTGCAGCGTGCTGTGTTGCCGCTTGCGCCGGCGGCGCCGCAAACGCCTGGCGTCAACAGTGCGGCGTTTCTGCAAGCGCTATTGATGGACCCTGCGTATCAGTTGAAGTGATCGAAACGATGGCGATCGCGAAAACTGCGGCGATGGGGATGGATGTGACGACAGGGACGTTCGGGGCAGTTCGGGCGACTGTGACGATTCAGGCGCTTGGGACGCAGGACGATGGCGAGTTGGGTGACAGGTATGTTTGCGACTTGCGCTCAGGTGGTGAGTCAGGGCGGGTCATGAGAGGTGTGAGATGCGTCGACGTGATTTTCTGACGTTCGCGGGTGGTCTCGGGGCGGCTTGGCTGACGCCGATGCCGGTGTTGGCCGCTGCGCGCGATCTGTCCGGGATATTGCCGGGCGGTGGCGGCAACTATGGCAATTTGCTGATCCTGATCGAGCTTAAGGGCGGCAACGACGGCTTGAACACGGTCATCCCTTATTCGGACGCCATGTATGCGAGCTTGCGTCCCACGATTGGCGTCAAGCGTGAGCAGGTCGTGCAGTTGGACGAGCGCAGCGGGTTGCATCCGGAGATGCGCGCTTTGTTGCCGATGTGGCAGGCGAACGAGTTGGCGATCGTGCAGGGGGTGGGGTATCCGCAGCCGAATCTGTCGCACTTCCGGTCGATTGAGATCTGGAATACGGCATCTCGCTCGGATGAGTATTTGCGTGATGGATGGTTATCGCGGGCGTTCGCAGAGCAGGCGGTGCCGTCGGGTTTCGACGCCGATGGTGTGATCGTCGGCAGTGCGGAGTTGGGGCCGTTGAGCGGTGGTGCGCGGGCGGTGACGCTGACGAATCCGGCGCAGTTTTTACGCGATGCGAGTCTGGCGTCTACGAATGTTGCGCAGGTGAGCAATCCGGCGTTGGCGCACGTGCTGCGGGTGGAGAACGACATTGTGAAGGCCGCGGACGGTTTGCGTCCGCGCCAGGGGCAGTATGTTTTGCGTACGCCGATGCCGCAGGGGGCTTTTGGCAATGTGGTGAAGACGGCGTTGCAGGTGGTCGCCGCGGCGGATTCACCGGCCGGTGTGCCGCAGCCGGGGCGTGGCGTGGCGGTGTTGCGTCTCACGCTCAATGGATTCGATACGCATCAGAACCAGATGGGGCAGCAGGCGAACCTGTTGCGTCAATTGTCGCAGGGGATGATGGCGTTGCGGGCGGGGCTGACCGAGCTGAACCGATGGCAGTCGACGATGATCGTGACGTATGCCGAGTTCGGACGGCGTCCGCGAGAGAATCAGAGTGGGGGGACGGATCACGGCACGGTCGCGCCGCACTTCATCGCGGGTGGGCGAGTGCGTGGCGGCCTGTATGGCGAAGCGCCGAGACTGGATCGGCTGGATGGCAACGGCAACTTGCCGTTTGCCGTCGATTTCCGCGACGTCTACGCGACGGTGCTGCAGCGTTGGTGGGGCCTGAACCCACAGCCCGTGCTGGGCGGCGCGTTCAAGCCGTTGGATGTGATGCGGGTTTGAGAGGTGGTGAAGACGCTGCGGCAGCGTGGTTTACGGGCTTGAGTTCGCGGTCGGTGTGGTGCGTTGTGTTCAAGCCGTTGCCTGTGCTGAGGTGGAGTGCCGAGAGCATAGCGGTGTGGGGATGCGTAAACCCTCGTGTCTTCAGCGAGCTCGCCAGGCCCGCCAAAATTTGCGCAGCGGCGTGAGGTCGATACGCTGATGGAGCACTTGATAGTCGCTCGCGGCGACTTCGTCCATCAATGCCAACTGCAGCGCGGCGAGGGCAAGCAGCGGACGTTGCTTGCGACGATCCTGCTTAGGGATCGCGACGGCGGCGTCGGTGATGGCCTGACGTGCGCGTGCGTGCTGGAACTTCATTAGCTCGACGAAGGCGGGCGAGTACTTGCCGTTCTGAATGTCGGCGGCAGTGACGCCGAAGCGCTGAAGTTCGTCGATGGGGAAATAGACGTAACCGGAGCGCGCGTCGACACCGGCGTCGGTGACACGTCGTCCGAGCGTGATGGCATGGCCGAGGGCGCGCGCGAGGGCGGGCGTTTGCGGGTCGTCGAAACCGTAGACTTGGGACGTGAGTTCTGCGGGGGCGCCGCCGGCGGCATCGCAATAGTGCGTGAGACCGGCGAAGTCGAGGTAGCGCATCTGCGAGAGATCCATCTCGGCACCGTGCAGGACGGCTTCGAAAGTGTCGCGCGAGAGCTTGCTGCTTTGCACGACGGCAAGGAGTGCTCGAGTGACCGGATGGGCGGGGTTGCCAGCAAAGAGGCGGGCCAGCTCCTGACGCCACCAGTCGAGCTTGGCGTGTGCGACGCCGGGGTCATGGACGGCCGAGTGAATATCGGCGATTTCCTGACAAAAGGCGTGGACGGCATAAGCGGCGTCGCGCTTGGATGGTGGCAGTTGGAGCAGGGCGTAATAGAGCGCGGATCCGGGCGGGCCTGCTTTTTGGCGGCAGTACGCGTTGGCCTGGGTGATGTTGGCGGGGGAGCCGGAGGCGTCGTCGGCGGTCTCGTGGGGTTGCATGCGAATGGGGTATCGGTTTGGTCAGGTGCCCGGAAATCGGTGCGCGGGCGTTTAGGTGCGTAAGCGCGCACGCGGGCAGAAGCCATGAATTGGTGCGAATTCTAGCATTGCGAGCCGACCGGACGCGTGGGACGGTGCGGGGGCGAGCGGAGATTGCCGGTCGAAATCGGTTCGTGTAGAATACGCGCCTGCTTTGACGCATGCAGCGGGGCGGCGACAAGTCGCCCTTTTTCATGTCCGACAGGACGCATGCATGTCGTCGACCCGATGCCGGGATGTCGCACCTAAAAGGTAACGACGCCCACGGGCTGCGAGGATGGCGAAATTGGTAGACGCACCAGGTTTAGGTCCTGACGCCCGAAAGGGTGTAGGGGTTCGAGTCCCCTTCCTCGCACCAACTCCCCGTTTTGGCATCGGTTTCGTAGGTCTCACTTCTTCCCGCAATATCTTGCAAACGACCTGCCTGTAAGGCTTGGCGAGGTTCTTTGCGTGAATTCCGATTGTTCGAGGGACGTCCAAAATCTCACCTCGTCACCTCCAAAATTGCAGCCGACCCCCTCGATTTCTTACCCGACGATTCGCCCACGAATGGGGTGAGAAGTTGCAGTGCGAACGCCTCGCGCCGAGCATGTCTCGCGTTGACGCATTTGGCACGACTTGATGCGTCATCGCATCAACCGTCACGGTCTTGACGACAGAAGTTCTTCACTGGAACTCCCTAGAGATCGCATTCGGACGGAGCGGTAAAATGCGCTTCAGATGACGCGAAGAGGTCATTCAATTCAATCATTACGCGGAGGACTTCACAAATGCGCAAACTCACTTTCCTGCTTCTCGCGACCACCGTCTTGCTTGCAAGCTGTGCCGTGTACGTTCCCGACGACGGACCGCATGGTGGTCGTGGTGGCCCGGGCAATGGTTTCTGCCCGCCCGGACAAGCGAAAAAAGGGAATTGTTAACGCAATAGGCTTCATGCCCGCCAGTGCCCCCGCAGACGGCGGCGCTGGCGACGGATTGAGAGCAAGAGGCACTTCCCAGCCCCATATGCTCCCAGGATGACCTCCATACGTACGCGTCGATTCGGGGCATGCTAACTACGTAGTCTGCGCGTATGCGTGCAGATGGTTCGTAGTCTTTGTCCTAGTTTCCATTGTCTGCACTCGACGAAGTGCATCCTCGTCGCGGTGGCGCAGGTCACTATTGGCGGTTGTTTTAGGCGGACCGGCAACGCTCAGGCCAGACGTTCGCGCCAGTCGCTTTCTCGCTACGCAACCCATCCGATCGTTCGCACCCTAGACTCAGTTCATGCATGGCAGTCCCCTGTCGTGTGTGTCGTGAGAGGAAGTGCTTGCCCCGGCATTGACGAATGCCGGGGCTTTTTTATGTCCAGGCGGCGTACGCGATTTGTCGCTCACCGTTGGTCTTCTTCTTAGATTTCTTTGACGAGGTGACACACGTTCTTGATCGTCCAAACCCGTCAAACCCGCGCGTGGTGGTGCTATCAACGCGATTCGATTTCATGACGTCGTTGCCAACGCCGCGTCCTCAAATTACGGATGTGAATCGGGAGCGACATCCCTCACTACACTCGCTTTTGCATGGTCGCTCCTTCCCGTCCATGTTGTAGTTTTGGCCCCGACGATCTCGCCGTCGGGGCATTTTTTGCGTTATCCATGGGCGTCCGTGAGTGGCAATCACTCCCACTCGAACGCCTTCTTCTTCCACTCATAAGCGAAGCCAAGGACCAACACACCGAGAAACGCAATCATCGCCATCAGACTCACCATGCCTGCTTCGCGCAGTGAGACCGCCCAGGGGATGGTGAAGGCCAGTTCGATGTCGAAGATGATGAAGAAGATTGCGACGCGATAAAAGCGGACATCGAACTTCTTGCGCGCGTCGCCGAAGGCGTTGAATCCGCATTCGTAAGGGGAGTTCTTTGCGTCGTCCGGCCTGCTTGGCCGGATGGGTTTGGCTACGAAGAGTAAGCCCACCCCCATCAGCAATGCCACGATGAGAAAGAGAAGTGCCGGGTAGTATTCTGAGACGTCCATCAATCGATCCAATCAGAAGAAGCGCGCGTCGGTGGCAACGCAAATGTGCGAACGCATACCTTCGCACAAGCCCACCGGTGCATCGAAGCGAATCCCAAACCACGTCATAAGCAACACCGACACGAGACGCACAAGCGCCTCGCCGGTTCGAATGACCTAAAACGAGGTTGTCGGTTACGACGAGAGTTTCATGAGGATCAGGCCGCTGACGATCAACGTTGCGGCGGCGATGCGGGCAGTGCTGACGATTTCGCCAAGCGCGAAAATGCCGACGACAAATGCGCCAACGGCACCAATGCCAGTCCAGATCGTGTAAGCCGTGCCCAGCGGAAGGGATTTCATGGAAACCGATAGCAAACCAAAGCTAGCGGCCATCGTCACGAGCGTGACTACAGAGGGGATGAGCTTCGTGAAGCCAGCAGACTGCTTCATCGTGTAAGCCCAAAGGACTTCCAGAACACCTGCGAGCGTGAGATAGATCCAAGCCATACGGCTCTCCAAAAAAGAGCCGGGCCGTCCCGGAATGTCTCGTCACAGGTGAGGTCGTCCTCACGGCCGTCACTATACGAGTTCAACCGATTCTGCGCAATGTCTCCACGGTTTATCCGAGATTGACAGGTAGGATCGCGGACGACAGATGATCAGGATCGTCATTGGCATGTCGCCTGTGTGCCCTGAGTGGTCGGAGCAGCAATGGAGCACCCCGGAAGCCAAGATATGCGCGAGGCCATCGAGCGCCTTGCCGCTGCAATGGGCAAGTCCCGCAAAGAACTTGAGGGCCTCGCCAGACGCGACGTCGCACTGCGCGCGCGGTATCGCACCTCGGTCGCACGCGTCGCAGAACGCGCCATTCCCGATCTCCGTCGCAGGACGCTCGAACAACTGCTCACCGACCATCGCCCCTTTGTGGGCGAGGCGGTGCTCGACGTCTTCGCCCGAAATGGCGTCATGGCCCGGATACTCAACACGCGCCGGTATGCCGCGTCGGTAACTTCGCTGCGCGATAGTTTCTGCGACTACATCGGCCGATCCGGTACGGCTCCGTTCGCCTCGGCGCGTGCGGAAATTGCCGCCATCGAAGCACTGATGGTAGGTGCACGAGCAGAAGAGGCCGATGCCGCTGGTGTACTGGCTGGCATGCGGATCGTGCTTGCGAACGAGATCCAGATTCCTGGCGAACTCGTTCCTGATATTCGGCTTGTCTGTCGTCCGCGATCCAGAAAGGCAGGCAGTGTCGCGGCGTCCATCGAGAGCGGCACAAACGGTATTGTCGGCGGCCATTCCGGCATCCCGCAAACCGTTCGCCAGTTTGCGCTGTCAGTGGCTATCGCTTGACGAAAGTGCAACCGCGATAAACCGAAGCAATAGGGCGATAGGGCGTGAGAACGCCAACGTGAAAAGTGCGATGAGCGGGGGATCAGGGCCCTGTTCTGAACCGAGTTGGGTTTATGTCTGAGGGGCGGAATAGGGCCCTGGTCCCCCGCGGGGTTGAGTTCGGAAAGAGAAGCGAAAGATCAAAACAACACCAAAACCGATTAGCAATACAAACCAATACAAAACAGAGAACGACCAACAAACGCCCAACGCAATCGCGGGCTATCGTCGAAAGTCGGGTGATGCCATCGGTATCGGTGTCGTCAGGTGATTTCGAAACGCTTGGAGCGAACGTGTTGTCGGAAAATTTCTCGTTGTTTGGGGCGCGTACGCGCGCGCTCAATCTGATCTTCGTGGCCTGCCTTGGCGCTCCGATCCCCGGCCTGGCGCAAGGCGTCGAGCATGCGGGCTCCATGAGCATGGTGCGCACGGGCGACGACGTCCGTGCGGTAGCAACAGTCGTAGGTGATGCGTGTCAGATCGACGTGCAGGGCCGTCCCGGCAAGAAGTTTTCGCCCACGCACATCAGCGTGCCGTCGGCCTGCAAGACACTCACCGTCCAATTGATCCATACGGGCAAGAAACCCAAGGCGGCCGCCGGACACAACTGGGTGTTGGTCCGCGAGAGCGACCTCCATGCGGCCATTGCCGATGGTCTCGCGGCAGGTCCCGACAACGATTGGGTTAAACCGGGCGACGAACGCGTGATCGCGAAGACCGCGATGATCGGTGGCGGCGAACGGACGTCGGTAACGTTCGACGCATCGAAGCTCTCGCACGGTACCGCCTATACCTACTTCTGTTCGTTCCCGTCCCACGCCGAGATGATGCGCGGCACGCTATCCATCGAATGACCGCACCTCACCCAATCCTGAGCATCGGGATCTCCGTCGAAAGCGCGTCGATTGCGCAGCGCGTCTTCGACGGCAGATAGGGCGACTTCGGCCACACCACGTGAATCGCCTGCGGACGCACCCCGCAACGGCTACGCACGACCACCAGCCGTCCTGCAGAGGCATGCTTCTCCAGAAACCAGCACGGCAAATACACCAGCCCAAGCCCGGCAATCCCCGCATCGGCAATCGCCTGAACATCGTCGAGACTGAGCTGACGCGTAATCTGCAACGCGTGCTCGATACCGTCGTCATCGAGCATGTGCCACCGCGCCATCGATCCGCTGCGCGAATACGAGATGCCTGTGTGGGCGGCGAAATCGTCCGGCTCGACGGGCATGCCGTGCTCCGCCAGATACGCAGGCGACGCGCCGATGCTCATGTACTGCGTGCCAATGCGTCGGGCGTCGAGCGTCGCGTTATCGCGCAACTCACCGATGCGCACCGCTAAATCGATGTTCTCCTCGATGAGATCGACGCTCCGGTCGGAAAACGAAATGTCGATTTGCAGCTTGGGATATTGACGCGCCAGCCCGAACAACACCGGCGCGACGCATTGATGACCGAACGCAATCGGCACGCTCACACGCAGTCGTCCGCGCGGCTCGTTCAGCCCGCTCTCGACCTCCGCCGCACCTGCGTCGAGTTCAGCCAGCGCCCTCACGCAACGCTCGTAATACACACGTCCCGCTTCCGTGAGCGTATGACTGCGCGTCGTGCGATGCAGCAGGCGCACCCCGAGCCGCGCTTCCAGACGAGAAATCACCTTGCCGATGGCCGAGCGCGTCAGATGCATACGCTCTGCCGCGAGCGTAAAACTACCGGCTTCGATGACCTGAACGAAGACGGCCACGCCGTCGAGTTTATTCGTCATATTGGGTCTCTACGGTCGCGTATTGCGGGAAGAAATATCAGTAATCGGGAATCTGGTTCCCGATATATTACCTCTGACTTCATTCTCGTTCGCGAATCCCATGACACCCTCACGCGCGTCTCAAAACGCACTGGCGCTTGCCGCCGTCTGCCTGACATCGCTGATGTTCGGCCTTGAAATCTCCAGCGTGCCGACCATCCTGTCGACGCTGGAGCGTGTACTGCCTGCGGATTTCCGGGAAATCCAATGGATCATGAACGCCTACACGCTCGCCTGCACCACGGTGTTGATGGCGACAGGCTCGCTTGCCGACCGGTTTGGACGACGTCGCGTCTACGTCATCAGCATCGTCGTGTTCGCGCTGACATCACTCGCCTGCGGGCTGGCGCAGAGCGCGCCGGTGCTCATCGTCAGCCGCTTCCTTCAGGGGATGGGCGGGGGCGCGATGCTGATCTGTCAGGTGGCGGTGCTCTCGCACCAGTTCCGCGAGGGGCGCGAGCGCAGCAAGGCGTTCGGCGCGTGGGGCATCATTTTCGGCATCGGTCTCGGTTTCGGCCCGATCATCGGCGGCATGATTGTTGCCGTGGCCGACTGGCAATGGGTCTTCCTCGTGCACGTGGTGCTGTCGATCGTGGCACTGGGGCTGGTATTCGTCGGTGTACAGGAGTCTCGCGACCCGCACGCGAATTATCTGGACGTGCCGGGCATCGTCACGCTGTCGCTCGCCACGTTCGGTCTGGTGTACTTCATCACGCAAGGGCCGGATCTCGGCATGGGCAGTCCGCAGGCGCTTGGCATCGCAGCGGCGACGCTCGTCAGTTTCATCGCCTTTCTCTGGATCGAGAAGCGAAGCCCGCGCCCGATGTTCGACTTTTCCGTGTTCCGCATCCGTCGCTTCTCCGGCGCGATGTTCGGCTCGATGGGGATGAACTTCAGCTACTGGTCGTTCATGATCTATCTGCCGATCTACTTTCAGGGCGCGCTCGGTTACAGCAGCGTGAACGCAGGGCTGTCGCTGCTGGCGTACACATTGCCGACGCTCGTGGTGCCGCCGTTCGCCGAACGCCTGTCGTTGCGCATCGACGCCCGCCGCGTCATTCCGCTGGGTCTGTTCACCATCGGCCTCGGCTTCCTGTTGATGAAGATCGGCTCAGGCATGGCCGATGCCAGCTGGCTCACGATGCTACCCGGCAGTCTGCTCTGCGGCGTGGGCCTGGGCATGACGAATACGCCTGTCACCAACACCGCTACCGGCGCAGTGTCAGCCAATCGTGCGGGGATGGCGTCGGGGATCGACATGAGCGCGCGGCTAATCAGCCTGGCCATCAACATCGCGCTGATGGGTTTCATCTTGCTCAAGGGCGTGAGTGCATCGCTGGCAAATGCGTTGCCGGGCGTCTTCGACGCGACGTCGCTGCGTACGCTCGCAGAGAAGATCGCCGCCGGTAGTCTTGAACACCTTGCTCAAAACAACGCGGCGCTCGCGGCGGCCGATCCGCAGGGGCAGATCGTGCAAGCAGCATTGGTGCACGGCTTCGGGTGGGTGATGGTGTACGGCGTGTTGGGGGCGTGGGTGCTCGCGCTGCTGAGCGTGGTGGCGTTCGGGGCGGGCGGGCGCGACGTCGAGCGGATGAGCGAGCCGACGGCAGCCGCCGCCGAGCGCGTGTGCGAGCCGACGCTGTAACGTGTTGAGCCGCTAACCCGCTACAGTGCTTACGCCCGCGTCCGGTAAGCCTTGAGCTGAGGAAAGGCCTCTTCGTCTAACGAACCGAATTCGCCGCGCTGATAGGCCGACATCCGGTCGTTGAGCTGTTCGACGGTGTTCATGACGAAGGGGCCGTGTTTCGCCAACGGCTCGCCGAGCGCCGGTCCGGACAACACCACAAAGTGGCAGTCCGGCCCGGCAAGCAAACCGATGGCGAGGACGTCGATCGTTGCGCCCTTGCTCAGGCCGACGGCGACCGCTTCGCCAGCGCCCAGTTGCCGAGTCGTGCCATCGGCATCGACCTGCAAATGTCCCGAGACCACACAGACGGTGGCATTCCAGCCGCGCCGCAAATCGTGGTGGAACGCGGCGCGATCCGTCAGGAACCCGTCGAGCAAGGTGAACGGTTGGGGAAGGTCGTCGTTCTTCTTCGCCGTCACCCCATTGCTTGCGCCCAAAACCACCCGCACACGCACACCGGGCGACACCACCTCGGGGATTTCCGTAGGTTCGACGTCGAACGCATAGGGCGCGTCGTACTTCTGCGAAGCGGGCAAGTTGACGAAGATTTGCAGCGCATGCACGTCATGGCCCTCGCCTTCGGGTTGCTCTGTGTGCACCGCGCCGCGTCCGGCGGCGAACCAATGCAAAGCGCTCGGCACGATAGGGCCGTAGTTGCCGAGCGAGTCGTAGTTGACGTGCGCGCCGACGGCGTCTTCGAACATATACGTCACCGCCGAAATCCCCGCATGCGGATGCGGCGCAAAGGTCGGGGCCGTCATGTGGAAATGATCCAGCATGACGACCGGGTCCATCAGACCGCCAAATGTCTGCTCGCCGAAATGCTTCGCACGAAAGCCATCGCGAATGGTCATGTCGTGACCGCTCACGACCTCCGAAATCCGCACGAATTCGCCGCTATTGCCGACGTTGTTCATGTTATCTCCCCGCATCTTGAATGGGGTCAATCATAGCGACACGAATCATCACGGAATATAGGCGGTTCGGTAACTCGAAGTTACGCAGACGGAACAATCGCGATGGTCAATACGGCGAATGCGGCTAATACTTCAGAACCGGTAGCTCATCACCAGCTCCGCGCGACGGTCGTTGCCCAGCAGCCACTGCGTGTTGTTGTAGTAGGCCGTTTGCACATAGTGCCGGTTGAAGACGTTGTAGACGCGTCCGGTTAGCGTGAGATCGCGGCGCGGCTTCCACGCGAGCGCCAGATCGACTGTCGTATAGGACGGCAGCTTCAGCGTATTCGCGGTATCGGCGTAGCGCTTGCCAACGTACTTCAGTCCACCGCTGGCCGTCCACGCCTGTGCGAAGCGCCAGCTCAGCCACAGATTCGCCATCTGCTGAGGCACGTTCACCGGAATGTTGCCCGCCCGCGAGACGGACACACCGCCCACGCTTTCCTCGAACTGGTCGTACTTCGCCCGCAGCCACGTGCCGTTGGCGTCGATGCGCACGTCGCGCGTCAACTGCGCCCCCACGGTCAGTTCCATGCCCCGCGACGACTGTTGGCCGACCTGAAGACTGACCGACGGATTGAGCGGATCGGCGGTGAGCAGATTGTTCTTGACGATGCGATAGACCGACAGCGTGCCGTCGACGCGACCGTCGAGCCAATCCTGCTTCACGCCGAACTCGATCTGTTTGCCTGTCGCAAGATCGAACTTAGCCTTGGCCGGCGTGAGCGAGAGCAGTGAGGTGATGGGGTCGGCGGCGACCGAGTACTGGCCGTAGACGCTGGTGTTGGCGGTCACGTCAAAGACCGTGCCCACGCGCCAGCCGGTGTAGCTGAGGTCCTTGGAGAAGGCGGTGCCTGCGATCAGGTCGTCACGATTGATGCTGGCATGGTCGTAGCGCACGCCGCCAATGACCGACCAGCGCGACGTGACCTTCAGACGGTTCTCGGCAAAGAACGCGTATTGGTTCGCCTGCGACCGGTACTTGGGAAAGGTGCCCGCCACGTTCACGAAGTTGCCGGGATCGGGGTTGTACAGATCGACGAGCGACGTGCCGGAGTAGGGCGAATTGTTCGTGTGTTGGAACGTCGTGTGATTGAACTCGAAGCCCGCCGACACGGCGTTTTCCATCCCGAACAGCTGGCCCTTGAGCGTCGCGGTCGTGACGTTGCCGATCTGTTCCTGATCGTGAAGGATCTCGGTGTAGCTGCTGCGTTGCACCAGGCCGCTTGAGGGCACATAGTTGTAATACTCGGCGTCCTTCCAGTGGCGCTTGCTCTTCATGCGATACAGCGTGCTGGTGATCGTGAGATTGTCGATGGGACGCCACGTGGCCCCCAGCGTCGCCCAGCTGTCACGAAACGTGATGAGCGAATCACTCACGTTGTAGTTCTTCTGATAGGTCGCCGGGTCGAGACGCCCGTTCACGAGCGGCACGCCGAAGTACTGCATCGGATGCTGATTGCCCTCGGCGAGCGTGGCCGTCACGGAAAAGCGCGGCGTGAAGTCGTACTTGATGGCGGCGGAGAACGACGCATTGTGCGAGTTGCCTCGGTCGACCCAGTTGTTCGAACTGTTCGCGCTCGCATCGAAGCGATAGGAGAGCTTGTCGGTGATCGCACCGCCGCTACCGAATGCTGCGCGGCCGGTTTTCTCGGTGCCGATGCCCAGCTGAATTTCGTTCTCGATGGGCATCTGCTCGGGCTTCTTCGGGACGATATTGACCACACCGCCGATGGCACCTTCGCCGTAAATGACCGAGGCCGGGCCGCGCAGGACCTCGATCCGCTCAACGGACCACGTGTCGAACGGGAACGTGACGCCGATCGCACCGTACGGACGCACGCCGTCGTACAGCTGTGTGACGGACGCGCTGCCTACGAAGCCGCGCGCGCCGAGTTCCGCGCCGCCATTGCCCGGATGGGGGGATGCGTTGATGCCCGTCGCGCGACTGACGGCGTCGACGATGTTCGCGTCGCCGCGCTCCACCAGTTGCTGCCGGTCAATGACCTCGACGCTCGCCGGTGTCTCCTTGATAGAGAGGCCGAGGCGGCTGCCGGTCTGCACCGGTTCGTCGAGGGGTTTCACGATGTCCGCTTGTACCTGAGTGGCGGGGAGTTCGACGTTTTGCGCGCCGTTGGCGTTTGCGTTGTTACTGTTGTCGGCAGCGTGCGCGAGGGCGCACAGCGAGCCAATGGCCACCGCGATGGCGGTGCACACTGGAATTGACGTTTTCATGACGCTGTCTGGTTATCGTTGTCGGGCACACGCGGGCCGTACGTCGCTGGGGCCGCTGAGCGGCGATCGGCTGACGTGTGCAGGCCGCCGCCGGTCGGTGTGCGACGGGCGTCAGCCGTGAAAATCGGAGTCGATGCAATGAGACGATCGAACGCACTCGCCCGCGCATCCGCATCGCCATGACTACAGGGCGACGAGACGAGCGGGACATCGGCGAAACGAACGACTTGGGGGTGTCACGCGTGCGGCGGGGCGCGCGACGGTGGGGTGAGACGCAGCGGCGTGCCGCTATGAGGCAGCGCTGGCGACAGGGTGAGGCGTGGTCCGCCGACACGAATGTCTGCCAGCGTCAGCGGGGCGGGCGGAAGGGGCGGCGTGTGCGCGAGCAGCGAGCAATAGCCGCAGGCGACGCTCGTTGCGTGCGTGACCGGTGCGTGCCGCCCTTGCGCTGCTGCTTCGTCGAGACTGGTACAGAACGCGCTGAACAGCGCGTCGTCGATGGACGACGGGTGCGCGCGCAGATGCTGGCTGATCAGCGGCGCGCAAAGCAGCATCCACATGGCGGCGAGGCCGACCCATGCGATGCGTTTGCTGCGTGACCATACCGGCATGTTCAGGGCGCGCGGCGACAAGCCGCGTTCGTGACGACGAGCGGCGATGCTATCACGCAGTAATACGAATCATTTCTCCAGTAGGTGAAAATTCATGGCGGACGCCACGTGTTGCGTCAATTTGTCGCGCTGCGCCGAAACGTTCGCCGCCCTTGCCGGCGACCACCCACCGTCGCACGGTGGAGGGGAACGCAGGGGTTCGCCTGACATGGTGAGCCGGCGACGGATTTAGTGGCATAGGCGAGACAATTCGGCGGCGGGCTGGTAATATACGTTTCGTAGCTATTTCGTATATAGGAATCCGCCCTATGGGTATCGTCAAGATATCGGAGCAGATGCATGAGGCGCTGCGCAATACCAGCGGCGCGCTCAGTCGCTCGATCAACGCGCAAGCCGAACACTGGCTGCGCGTCGGCATGCTCGCCGAACTGAATCCCACGTTGAGTTACGGCGAGATCTGCCGTCGACTCATCGAATCCGATGGCGCGCCGGTCAGTGAGACCGGCGCTGCCGCTTCTCCAGCAACCGGTGCACCCGTCACCGTCATGAATAAGGTGGCCTAATGGTGCGCGAACGCGTTGTCATCCGCTCGAACGAAGAAATTGCCCTGTCGCGTCGCGCCGGGGAGATGGCCGCACAAGTGCTCGCGATGATCGGCGAGCATGTGAAGCCCGGTGTCACGACCGACGAACTCGACCGTCTGTGTCACGACTTCATCGTGAACGAGCTGAAGGCGATACCGGCCAACATCGGCTATCACGGGTATCCGAAGACGGTGTGCGCATCGGTCAATCACGTGGTGTGCCACGGGATTCCGGGCGACAAGAAGTTGCACGATGGCGATATCGTGAACATCGACGTTGCCCTCATCAAGGACGGCTGGTTCGGCGACACAAGCCGTATGTATTACGCGGGCACGCCGAGCATCATGGCCAAGCGTCTGGTCGACACGACTTACGAAGCGATGGTCGCAGGCATTCGCGCGGTGCGCCCCGGTGCAACGCTGGGCGATGTCGGTTACGCCATTCAGTCGGTCGCGCATCGCGAAGGCTTCAGCATCGTGCGCGACTACTGCGGACACGGCATCGGCACGACGTACCACGACGATCCGCAGGTGCTGCATTACGGACGTCCGGGCACGGGTCTGACGTTGCGCCCGGGCATGATCTTCACCATCGAGCCGATGGTCAACGTCGGCAAGCCGGACACGAAGCAGCTCGCAGACGGCTGGACCGTCGTCACGCGCGACCGTTCGCTCTCGGCGCAGTGGGAGCATATGGTCGCTGTCACGGAGACGGGCTTTCAGGTGCTCACGCAATGGCCGGACGGGCTTGGCGAATATGCGCGCTACGGTGCGCTCGATGCGGGCGACACGGCTGAGAAAGCGGCGAATGCGGCCTGATTGGCGGCGGCGTCGGCACGACTGAGGACGTCATTGAAATGAAAATCGGGGCGCAAACTTTGCGCCCCGTTTCGTTATGCGTCGTGATTTACAAATCGTCCGGCGCACCGTCCATCAGCAGCAACTGGTTGGCATAGCGGTGATAAAGCCATCCGCCGACGCCGCATGCGACGGCGAGCCACGCAATCGAGAACACCGTTTTCAGGATCAAGGAGCCGAGTACCGCAACGGTGACTTCCGGCATGAATCTCAGGACCAGCGCCAGCAGCAGTGTGATCACGATGCCGGTGCCGAAGAGCGGCAGGAACGTCACGAATACGGTCCCGAACATCGACCAGAAATGTCCACGTGAATCCTGCCACGCGGCACCCCAGCGCTTGCTGCGTCCGACCGCGACCTGCGCATAAATGAGCGAAATACGTGTGATGACGAAAACCGCCGCGCAAGCCATTAATGCGATGAACGTGGCGAGCAGGGGGTAGGAATGGCTGCTTCCGCTCATCCGCGAAGCGAAGCCGATGATAAACGCGGGAATGAAAGCCGCGATCATCATGGCGATCACGAGTTGCAGCGATAGCCAGATATAACGCCACACGTCGCGACCGAACCAGGGCGATTGCCGGGCGGCGTCCGGACCGAGGATGACGTAGCGCAGGATGTGAACGGCAAGTACCGCGAGCGCGATCAGATTGACGAGTCCGACGCCAAGCGACAGAAGGGCGATGTTGAGGCGGTAAGTCGCGTCGCCCCCTTGCGCGGCGGCGCTGGCGAGTTGCTTCAGCGAGATGCCAAGTGCAGACGACACAAGCACAACGAGTGCCACTATCAGACTTAACAGTGGCCGATTGCGTAACGCGTTAAAACCGTCGATCCATGCGCCTACGAAACACTGCTTGAACGTTATCGGTTCCATGTCGCCCCCTGAGCGATTGTCACTTCGTTGATCGAAGTTTGTGCGGCGTCAGTGCGTTACAACGCCGCCATTCTTGCAGATCGGCTCAGGGCTGACAATCGTAGTAGGGGAGTGTTGGCGGCCTGCGACGCCGGACCGGCACCGCAGGCAAATGCGCGACGAACGCTTCAGGCGTTCACGACCTTGCGCAGCACGTCGGCGTGCGTGACGACGCCCACGAGCCGGGCGGCATCGTCGAGCACGGGCAGTGTGCCGTGGCGTTGCGTCGAGAGGAGCGCGACTAGTTCGGAGAGCGGCATGCCGGCGGTGGCCGACTTGAGGTCGCCCTGCATCAGATCGCGCACGGCCGGGCGTTGGCCATTGCCCAGCGACACGCCGAAGCGCGGCCAGTTCTGGCGGCGCGCACGTCGCGTGTGCAGATCGTGCCGCGTCAACAGTCCGATGACGCGTGCCTCCGAATCGACCACCGGCACGGCATCCAGTCCATGACGTTGCAACAGACGCCACGCCGCAGGTGCTTCCTCATGCGCCTGTACCTTGGCAAGCGGCGGGGCCATCACGTCGGCTGCCGTCAGCTCGCGCGCGCGACGGGCGAAGGCTTCGCGTTGCGTGTCGCGCAGCAGGCTGGCCAGATCGTCGGCGGAGATGTCGAGCAGTTCGCTACGACGGGCGAGAGCCTTTTCAGCATCGGCCGTCGTCACGGGAATCGCTTGCGCATTGACCGGACGCGCCGGTGCTTGCGCCTTCATCGCGTGCGGGTAGCGGTGGCCGGTGATCGCGTGATAGCCGATGGCCGAGCCAAGCAGCATGACCGACTGAAGCGCAATCGGTTCGAGCACGAAGCCGTAGCCGAGCGCATGAACCGCCGGGCCGCCGAGCACGGCGGTGAGGGCCACCGCGCCTGACGGCGGGTGCACGCAGCGGAACGTGAACATGAGTGCGATGGACA
The DNA here is from genome assembly GCF_024704525.1 of Pandoraea commovens. Lineage (NCBI taxonomy): Bacteria > Pseudomonadati > Pseudomonadota > Betaproteobacteria > Burkholderiales > Burkholderiaceae > Pandoraea > Pandoraea commovens. The sequence continues at coordinate 3,425,292 of NZ_CP102780.1, read as the reverse complement.
CACCGACCGCCGTCGCGGCGGCAACGACCGGCGTCGGAATAAACATGGTGCACGTCACGCCGACGACGGCCGCGACGAGATTGCCACCGAGAATCGACCAGGGTTGCGCGAGAGGACTGGCGGGCACGCCGAAGAGCAGAACGGCCGACGCGCCCATCGGGGCGACCAGCCAGGGGATGTAAGAGACAGGGCCGAGCAGCCAAAGCATCAGGCCACCGGTCACAGCGATACCGCATAGGGCGCCGATGCCTGCGCGTAGACGCTCGCGCCAGTGAACGGCCACCACGGCGGGCAGAAAACCCGCCATCCAATCCTTCACATCACGTCGTGTCATTGCCATGTCGTCCCGCTCCATCGGACGCACCTTTCTGGGGCGTCGTCTTGATATTTTGTGCATGATATATCGTATATCGATGAATTGGGAGGGCAGGAGCGCGTGATTTTAATGCTGCAACGCAGCGAAATCACTGCCCGGAGCCAGTGGACATTAAAGCGGCGCACCAAATCGAGGAAAACGAGACGGAAAGGGCGTGAAGCTTGCTAAGGCAGGAGGGATTGGGCGGAGCGGGAGACGGGAGCGGGCGGGACTTCCGGTGCCAAGCGGCGCGCGAAGACGAAGTACCAACGAAATACGGCAGGGCGCGAGGCCCTGCCGTACGGCTGGCGAGTCAGCGGAAATTCACAACGCCGACGAGTGGCTAAGGCGTCGGTCGGCGATCAGTGCCCGCCCACGATCTGGACAATCACGCCCGAACCGTTGACCAACAGGAAGTCGCCACCCACGCCAACCCAGTGGTGGCCGCGTTTGGGCGCATCGAGATGGTATTGACGGTAGTCGTCGACGCGGTATTGCGCATCGCGGTATTGCTGCGGCACGCGGTCGCCCTTGCGCCAGTCGGGATGCTGCCACGCGGAATCGTCGCCGGGGCCGCGTTGGGCTTGCGGGGGCGGTCCGCCGTGCGGACCCTTTTTGGGGCCGTGGCCCGGAGGGCCTCCGGGTTTGTCACCATGAGGACCACCCGGTTGATGCCCCGGCGGCGGGCCACCCATACCACCCATGCCGCCCATACCACCCATACCACCCTGAGGCGGTGGGCCGCCCTGTGCCAGGACGAGGGAAGAGGAAACCGCCAGACCGGCGGCGAGGCACAGCGACAGTGTCTTGCGCATCTTCATTATTTGCACTCCTTATCGTAGGGTCGAGGGACCGAACGCGGGGGAAGCATTCGAGATGACTTGCCAGCGACGGCCGACGCTTTTGCGCCGTTCGCATTGCGCACAAAGCAGCGCAAATGGCGAAAACGAGGCCAAAAAGACGAAAGCCGTGCGTCCATCCTACCATCGCATCGCAAAAAAAAGCCCGGACATGCCGGGTGTCGTTTGACATAGGGCATGTGCCGGGCAAGCAGGGACGCAGGGAAGAAACCTGTTGGATGGGCTCGACGGCGCGAGCGCACCGCACGAGGCGCATCGAGACCGGCGGCTCGCCAGGCACGCTTCGGGGGCAGGTCGGCGCGCCTCTCGTCTTGGGGGCACGAGCGCGGCCGCCGGTTCGATGCATCCATCAGGGCGCGACGTTCCCGGGGGGAAGAACGCCGCACCTGCTGCCGGGACATGCCATTCAACACGACATGCCTCGACCTTTCGCGACGCGTTTCAACGCGCCGCGATACGACTCAACTCACGATCCCGTCATTCAGCGGGCCGCTACCGTTGCACCGGCCGCGTTCGCCGTGGGTACGGCTGCCGGAGCACCATCGGCAGGCGTCTTGGGCAAATCGCCCCAGCCGCCGCCCAGTGCGCGGATCAGGTTGACGGTCGACACGGCTTGCGCACCGGCCAACTGAACAGCGCTGCGACGCGTTTGCAGCACCGTGCGCTCGGCGTCGATCACATCCAGATACGCGATCGAGCCTTCCTGATACTGCGTGCGCGAGAGCTGCGCTGCGCGGCCCGAGGCCTTCACGGCATCGTCCTGTGCACGCGTTTGCTGTGCGAGCAGACGCAGATTCGACAGGTTGTCTTCGACTTCCTGGAACGCCACGAGCACTTGCTGACGGTAGTTCGCGACGTCTTCTTCGTACTGCGCACGGGCACGCGACAGATTGCCGCTACGTGCACCGCCATCGAAAATCGGCATCGAGAGCAGACCACCGACGACCGGTCCCAGCAGGAACGTGCGGCTCGACCAGTTGAACAGATCGCCCAGCGTGGCGGCTTCGAATCCACCCGAACCGGTCAGCGACAGCGACGGGAAGAACGCGGCCTTTGCGACACCGATGCGCGCATTCGCTGCGGCCATCGCACGCTCGGCGGCCGCGATGTCAGGGCGGCGCTCAAGCAATGCCGACGGCAGACCTGCGGGCACCTGCACGGTGACGGGCACGAGCGGCGTGGGCGCAAACGAGAACTCCGCCGGTGTCTTGCCGAGCAGAATCGCGAGGCTGTGTTCGGACGCGGCACGCAGACGGGCCACCGCCAGTGCGTCGGACTGCGCCGTGGCCAGTTCGGCCTTGGCACGGGCGACGTCCAGCTCGCCGATGTCGCCTTCGGTGAAGCGCCGTTGCACCAGCTTCAGTGCTTCTTCGCGCAACGTCACCGTCTGCGTGTACAGCGCCTGTTCGGCGTCGAGCTCGCGCAGATTGAAATAGTTCTGCGCGACGTCGGCTTGCAACGCGAGCTGCACCGAGCGGTACAACGCTTCACTTTGTTCAGCGTCGGCGCGGGCGGCGGCGACGTTGTCCGACACACGGCCAAACAAATCGACTTCATAGCCGACGCTCGCCTGCGCACGCCACAGCGTGTACGGCGCGATGTTCGTGCCGTCCGGCTGCATCTGCGAGGCGGGCGAGATCTTCTGACGCGACGGGCCGAAGCCAGCGTCAAGTGTCGGGAAGAGCGCGGCACGAGCCTGACGTTGCACGCCACGCGCTTCCTGCACGCGGGCGGCGGCCGCCTTCAGGTTCTGGTTGGCGGACAATGCGTCGGCTTCGAGCTTGTCGAGCGTTGCGTCGCCGAACACCTTCCACCATTCGCCGCGCGCCAGCGCTTCCGACGGCTCGGCCGTCTTCCACGTGCCAGCTTCACCTGCGGGCAGTGCCGCTTCCTTGAAGGCCGTCGGCGTACCCTTGTCGGTCACCGTCGGCACTTCGTATGTGGGAGCCATCGAGCAGCCCGCCACCACCAGCAGGGTGGCGAGCAAACCCGAGACGCCCAGACTTCTTTTCATCCATTGCGCTTGCATGATTGGCATCCTTCAGACTTCGGATTTGACGTTGGCGGGCATGGTCGAGGCGTGCGCGCTATGCAGCGGCTTCTTGCCCGCCAGCGTACGCAGCAACACGTAGAACACAGGCGTCAGGATCAGACCGAAACCGGTCACACCGATCATGCCGAAGAACACGGCCACACCCATGGCATGACGCATTTCCGAACCTGCGCCCGTCGACGTCACCAGCGGCACCACACCCATGATGAACGCGATGGACGTCATCAGAATCGGGCGCAGACGCAGACGGCTGGCTTCGATAGCGGCAGCGATGGCCGTACGACCTTGCATTTCCAGTTCCCGCGCAAACTCCACGATCAGAATCGCGTTCTTCGCGGATAGCCCCACCAGCACCATCAAACCGATCTGCGTGAAGATGTTGTTATCCCCTCGCGTGAGCCACACACCGAACAGCGCGGACATGATGCTCATCGGCACGATCATGATCACGGCGAGCGGCAGCGTCAGGCTTTCGTACTGCGCAGCCAGCACCAGGAACACCAGCAGCACCGAGATCGGGAACACCCACAGCGCGGAGTCGCCAGCGAGGATCTGCTGATACGTCAGGTCCGTCCATTCGAACTTCACGCCGCGCGGCAACGTTTCCGCCGCGATACGCTCCACAGCCGCCTGTGCCTGACCCGACGAGTAACCCGGGGCCGGGCCGCCGTTGATGTCGGCAGCGGTGTAGCCGTTGTAACGCACCACCATTTCCGGACCGTACGTCGGCGAGACCTTCACCAGCGACGAGAGCGGGACCATGTCGCCATTGACGTTACGCGTCTTGAGCAGGCCGATGTCGTCGGCGTGCGCACGATACGGTGCGTCGGCTTGCACACGGACCTGATACACGCGACCGAACTTGTTGAAGTCGTTCACGTACAGCGAGCCGAGGTAGATCTGCATGGTGTCGAACACGTCGGTGATCGGCACCCCCAACTGCTTGGCCTTCACACGGTCGAGGTCGACATTCAGTTGCGGCACGTTGATCTGGTACGACGAGAACGTCGGGCCCAATTCCTTCGTCTGCGAAGCCTTCTTGATGAACGCCTGCGTGGCGTCGTTCAGCGCTTCGTAGCCGAGTGCGCCACGGTCTTCCACTTGGAGCTTGAAGCCGCCGAGCGTACCCAGACCCAGCACCGGCGGGGGCGGGAACACGGCGATGAACGAGTCCTTGTTCTTCGCGTATTCGCCGTTGAGCTTCGCCGCGATGGCGCCCGCCGACAGCGACTTGTCCTTACGTTCGCTGAACGGCTTGAGCGTGACGAACACGATACCGGCCGACGACGAGTTGGTGAAACCGTTCACCGACAGACCCGGGAACGCGACGGCGTTCTTCACGCCAGGGGTCTTCAGCGCGATTTCCGACATATCGCGAATCACCTTGTCGGTGCGATCGAGCGATGCACCGTTAGGCAACTGGGCGAAGGCGATCAGGTATTCCTTGTCTTGTGCGGGGACGAAACCACCCGGCACGACCTTGCCCAACAACATCGTCACACCCAGCAGCACGGCGAAGATCGCCATCATGACGGCCTTGCGACCGATCACGCGGGTCACACCCTGACCGTACTTCTCCGAACCGCGATGGAACACGCGGTTGAACGCGCCGAAGAAACCACCCAGATAACGGTTCATCTGACGCGTGAGCCAGTCCGGCTTGGCGTGATGGTCCTTGAGCAGCAGGGCGGCCATGGCTGGCGAGAGCGTCAGCGAGTTGAAAGCCGAGATCACCGTCGAGATGGCGATGGTCATGGCGAACTGCTTGTAGAACTGACCCGTCAGACCCGACATGAAGGCGAGCGGCACGAACACGGCGACCAGCGTCAGGGCGATGGCGATAATCGGCCCGCTCACTTCACGCATGGCCTGATATGTCGCTTCCTTCGGCGAGAGACCGGCGGCGATGTTCCGCTCGACGTTTTCCACCACCACAATCGCATCGTCCACCACGATACCGATGGCCAGCACCATCCCGAACAACGACAGCGCGTTGATCGAGTAGCCGAAGCCGAGCAGCAAGGCGAACGTACCGACGATGGACACCGGCACGGCGAGCAGCGGGATGATCGACGCGCGCCACGTTTGGAGGAACACGATCACCACCAGCACCACGAGGGCGATGGCTTCGAGCAGCGTGTGCACGACGGCTTCGATCGACGAGCGAACGAACTGCGTCGGGTCATACGCGATGCGGTATTCCACGCCCGGCGGCATATCCTTTTGCAGGTCGGCCATCGCGGCGCGGACGTCGTCCGAAATTTGCAGCGAGTTGGCGCCCGGCGACTGGTTGATACCGAGACCGATGGCGGGCTTGTTGTCGAGCAACGAGCGCAGGCTGTACGACGACGCGTCGAGTTGCACGCGGGCGACATCGCTCAGATGCGTGACGGCACCGTCCGGCGAGGTCTTCAGAATGATGTCGCGGAACTCTTCTTCCGTGTTCAGACGACCGCGCGTATTCACGTTCAGCTGCAACGGCGTATTCGGACCGGCAGGCGTCGCGCCGATCACACCGGCGGCCACCTGCACGTTCTGTTCGCGAATGGAGCGCACCACGTCCGACGCCGTCAGGCCGCGCTGTGCGACCTTGGCCGGATCGAGCCAGACACGCATCGAGTAGTCACCCGCGCCCCACATCTGCACTTCACCCACGCCCTTGATTCGCGAGAGGCGATCCTTGACGTTGATGAGCGCGTAGTTGCGCAGGTAGGTCATGTCGTAACGGTCGTTCGGCGAGATCAGGTGCACGACCATCGTGAGCGTGGGTGAGGACTTGATCGTCGTCACACCCAGGCGCTGCACGTCGTCCGGCAGGCGCGGCAGCGCTTGCGAGACGCGGTTCTGCACGAGCTGCTGTGCCTTGTCCGGGTCGGTGCCCAGACGGAAGGTCACCGTCGTGGTGAGGTTGCCGTCGCTATTCGCCTGCGACTGCATGTACAGCATGTTTTCCACACCGTTGATCTGCTCTTCGAGCGGGGACGCAACGGTTTCGGCGATCACCTTCGGGTTCGCGCCGGGGTATTGAGCGTGCACGACGACCGACGGCGGAACCACTTCCGGGTATTCCGAAATCGGCAGCTGGAACACGGCGATCAGGCCGGCCAGCAGCGTGAGGACCGAAAGCACGCCCGCAAAAATGGGCCGGTCGATGAAAAATTTTGAGATGTTCATGACGAAACTCTGGGGTGTCGTTCAGCGTGCAATGTTGCTGTGTGCCTGCACGCGCATTTCTCGCATCAAGTGCTCGACAGTCGTTGCAAACTTACGAACGCGAAGCGGTTTTCGCCGCAGCTTTCGTTGCCGCAACCGATTGCGTCTTGCTGTCGTTTTGCGAAGTCTTCTGTGTCGTCGGCGCGTCGTTGGCAGCTGCTGCGGGCGCCGGGGCAGGGGCCTTGGCGGCGTCTGCCGTACCGGTCGCAGCGGTCCCTGCAACGGCCGTCGGCGCGATGTCGTGCGCGTCGCCCGTATCACCGGCCATCTTCACCACCTTCGGCGTCACAGCGTCGCCCGGACGAATGCGTTGCAGACCGTTGACCACGATGCGCTCGCCGTCCTTCAGACCGCCGGCGATTTCCACGAGACCGCCGTGGCGTTCGCCCAGCTGCACTTCGCGGTACTGCGCCTTGTTCGCCTGATCGACCACCATCACGTACTTCTTGCTCTGGTCGGTGCCGACAGCGGCTTCGTCCACCAGCAATGCCGGGTGCGGCTCACCGCCACCGACACGAATCCGTGCATAGAGGCCCGGGACCAGCGCGCCATCGGCGTTGTCGAAGCGCGCACGCACGCGGATCGTGCCGGACGTAGTGTCGAATCGGTTATCCACCGAGTACACCGTGCCCTTGCGCGAGTAACCCGACTCGTTGGCGAGACCCAGATCGACCGGCACGCCGCTCGTCTTGGTGTCCTTCGAGAGATAGCGCAGGTAGGTTTGCTCGTCGACGTCGAAAGCTGCGTAGATCGGCGAGACGGACACCACCGTCGTCAGTGCGGGCGATTGCGCGCCTGCACTGACGGTGTTGCCTACGGTGATTTCCGCGCGCGAGACGCGACCGGCCACCGGCGCCACGATCTGCGTGTAACCGAGGTTGATGCGGGCCGTTTCCAGCGCAGCTTGCGAGGCCTTCACGTTGGCGACGGCTTCGCGTGCTGCGTTTTCCTTCTGGTCGAAGTCCTTCTTCGCGATGGCGTTATCCGCGATCAGGCGCTGCGCACGCGCGAGGTCAGTGCTGGTGAAGACGTCACGCGCCTGTGCCGAAGCAAGCTGCGCAGCGGCGCGGTCGACTTCGGCGGCGTACGGACGCGGGTCGATCGTGAAGAGGGCGTCGCCTTTCTTCACGAGCTGGCCGTCCTTGAAATGCACGGCGGTAATGGTGCCTGACACGAGCGGCTTGATATCGACGCGATCCACCGCGTCGAGACGGCCGGAGTAGCTCTGCCAGTCGGTGACGGTGCGCGAAAGGACGTTGGCAACGTCGACTTCGACGGTCGGCATGACTTGCGCGGCGGGCGTGCTGGCATCGACGCGCACGACAGTGAGCGTGCCGATAGCCAGGAGCGCGGCCGTGGCGGCAGCGGCGATAAGTACGGGTTTGCGAGCGAGGGTGGTCATTATTTAAATCTCCGGGATCGGATTGGACTCACTGGGTAGAGCCGGTGGCAGGCGGTGCCAGCCGACGTGTCAGGAAGGTGGCCACCTCCCGCAGCGCTGCGGGCAGGGCGGCCAGGCCGTAATGGGACGCGCTGCGATGGCGCGTGACTTCTGTCGGCACGCCGGCCGCGATGAGTTCGGCAGCGTATTTTTCAGCTTCGACGTGCAACAGGTCGTGTTCGGCGGAGGCGATCAGCGTGGGCGGCAGGCCCGCGAGACGGCGCGACTCCAGCGGTGCGGCGTACGGATGCAGACGTTGCGTCGCGTGCGGCAAATAGGCGCGGTAGCAACGGGCGCACTCGTTGGCTTCAATGTCGCTGGGTGTGCGACCGTCGGCCAGACGCGTCATGCTGGGGTCGAGCAGCGGCGCGAGCAGGGCTTGCGCCGACACCGTGATTTCGCCCCGATCTCGGGCAATCATCGTGAGGGCAGCGGCAATGTTGCCGCCAGCGTCGTGCCCGGCCACGGCCAGACGGCGCGGACTGGCACCGTACCGGCGCGCATGACGGTGCAGCCAGAGGGCTGCACACCAGGCGTCTTCGGGCGCTGCGGGAAACGGGTGTTCGGGCGCAAGCGAATAGCCGACCGAGACGACCAGTGCCGGGACGTTCGACGCGAGGTAGCGCGCGGCGGCATCGCCATCGTCCAGCGAGCCCTTGCAAAAGCCACCGCCGTGGAAGTACAGCACTGCGGGCAGATGCGCTTCGAGCGGCACGACGACACCCGGCTGACCGGCGTGCGCATCCGCAGCGCCGGGCGTGGCGACGCCGACCGGCCGGTAAACGCGCAGGGTGACCGGCGCGGAATGGCCCGGGATGCTGACCTCTTCGATGCGCAGTCCGTCGTCGCTGCTGAACAGCTTGCCGGGCTTACCGGCTTTGCCCGGTTGTGCCGACTTTCCCGAGGGCGACTTGGCGTTGGCTGACATATGGCTTCGGGTTCGCGCGAGCGATACCCCTCTGATGACATTCGATGGAGCGAAGTCTAGAGGCCACGGACATTGGGATAAACGCCTATAATTTGGCAACACTGTTCGGCCAGCTCGACTAATCGGTCTCGGCCTTATGGGCATTGGCTTATGCCGTCGACCAATAAGCATATGCAGTTGCGACGGAGGCGAAATTTCGTAGATTTCGCCTGTTCGGCCAGTGCAACGGTGTTTTCAATGGGGAAATATCATGGATCGCTTGCAAGCGATGCAGGTCTTCACGCGGGTGGTCGAGGCGAACAGCTTCTCGCGTGCCGCCGACAACCTCGGGTTGCCGCGTACCTCGGTGACCACGATCATTCAGAATCTGGAGTCGCATCTGGGCACTCGGTTGCTCCAGCGCACGACCCGCAGACTCAACCTGACGCCCGACGGCGCGGCCTATTACGAGCGCTGCCTGCGCATCCTCGCGGACATCGAAGAGACGGAATCGTCGTTCCGCGAAAGCAGCCAGCGCGTGCGCGGCAAGCTGCGCATCGACATGCCGGGCTCGCTCGGCAAGCTCGTGGTGCTGCCGTCGCTGTGCGAGTTTCACGACCGCTATCCGGAAATCGAATTGATGGTCGGCATGGGCGATAAGCCCGTCGATCTGATTCAGGAGGGGGTGGATTGCGTGCTGCGTGTGGGGACGCTTCAGGATTCTAGCCTCGTCGCACGACGCGTAGGCATGTTTCAGAGTCTGACGTGCGCATCACCGGCTTACCTTGAGCGCATGGGCATGCCGCATACGCTGGACGACCTTCAACGACACACGGCCGTGCACTATTTTTCGAGCCGCACAGGCCGCGTGATTGAAGAGCAGTTCGTCGTGGACGGCAAGGAAGTCGAAATCCACATGCAGGGCTCTGTCGCAGTGAACGACGCCGAGGCGTATCTGCAACTCGGTCTTTCGGGCTTCGGCACCGTGCAACTGGCGCGCTTCATGGCGTTGCCGTATCTGCAATCGGGCCAGTTGGTCGAGATCCTGCACCAATGGAAACCGCCCCCCATGCCGATTTCCGCGGTGTACCCGCATAATCGCCATCTGTCGCCAAAAGTGCGCGTATTTGTCGACTTCATCGCCGAAATCTTCGAGCGCTGCCCATTGCTCCAGGGGCTCGATGAAACGGCTGGGCAGTGCAAACCGACCGTGGCCGCAGCCGACGATAGCGATACTCGCTGGGCGGCGTACGGCACGGAAATGTCGCCCCAGGAAGTGGTGGTTTGAGCGATTTCTGCGCGCGTGTGAAATGGCCTCAATGGAAAAATTGGGCCCTTTCATCGCAACCAGATGGGGGGCGTCCTATCCGCCTCCCCGCTCAAAACAACCATGCCGTTCTCGACGACTGACTGTCTGCCGTCCAACCCCTCTCCCGATCTGCCCCCGCCGGTGCTTCCCGGCAACATGCTCCCACTGATCGCCTCGACTCCGCTGCTGCGCGAAGGGGTGCGATGATCGCCGACGCTATTCAGGCGCTCAGAAGCGCGCTCCAACCATGCCGGAATCGCGAATCGTCGTCGGCTTATCTGACGCAGGCGACGGACACCCTGCAGGATCGCCTGCAAAGCTGTTCTCCAGGCTCGGCTGAACTCACCCGAGCGATTGAGCGGGTCGAAGCTGCGTTCAGCGGGAACGACGGCTGGCCACTCATCAAACACTGCTTTGAGCGCGACGTCGACCGTTCGGCGTTCGTCAAACGGCTCGTACGCAATCACGTTTCCACGACGCAAGTCGGCCTTGAACACGTTCGTCGCAAGACGTCGGACGCGCAACTCGACACCGCCGCCACGCAACTTTGTAGTGCATTAAGACCGCATATTCGTGAGGAAATCGTCAATCGCTGGTCGCGAGCCGAAGACACCGGCGTGCACGTGACGGAAGGCGGGGCCATTGCGGTCGGCATTCCCGGCACGGACCTTCGTCTCTCGCTGATGGATGCCGGTTTTTCGCGCGAGGGGTTGAATCTGTCACAGGCTGAAGTCACGCAGTTATTGCTCGCTCGGCCTGCCGGGACGCCGCCTGGCACCACGTTGCTGGACTCGATGCCGACCCTTACGCAGGGCCATGCGTTGGCCAGCTTCCGCATGATCGGCGCGGCGGTCAGGGTCGACGGCAGCTTGCCGCCCGGACTGGACCCGGAGGCGGTACGAGGCGTCGCTGCCGCAGCGCACGACGCACTCTCGCACGTCACCGGCACGCTGGCGGAAAGAGAGCCGCTCGCCCGGTTCTTCCACTGGGTGGGCGACGACCTTCGGGCGGGCCAATCGAGGCAGGCGATCGCGACGATACGCGCGCAAACGTCGCCGCAGGAAGACCTGCGTTCGGACGAAATCGCACGGGCGTTGCTCGCGTCCGGCCAGGATGTTCGGAGGGCGAATGGCTTGCGCATCGGCGTCGAGCGCCACCGTGCGGCATTTCACTACGACCGGGCTGCGCAGCCACGTCTGGCCGCCGAACAGTATCTGGCTGCAGCAAAGATTTTTGCTGTGGCCGGAGATCGCATGATGGCCGCGGGAAATTACGCGAACGCTGCCGAAAAACTCTCGGCTTGCGAGACATTCACCCCGATGGTGACTGCGCTTGCCCACGCTATTGAGCTATACGGAGACGACTTCCGTGCCGTGAGCAAGCTGGGATCGCGCTGTGCGGAGGTCTTCGCCGCGCGTGGATTTCACATCAGTGCCGCCATGGTCCATGAACTTGTCGTTACCCGTTTTGACGTGCTCGAGCGTGGCGCCGGAGTGAATGTTGCGGCCCTTGACGCCCTGATTGCTGAACATGTGGCGAAGGCGGAAGCGGCGTTCGCCGCCGTTGGATTGTCTGCGTACGACGAGAATGTTCCCTCCCTGATCCGGGCTGCCATCGATGCGAGATTGGACCGTTTCACGACGGCAGAGGGGCTTCAGGGGGACGGATACCGCATTCTGTTCGAAGACCACAGCGACATGGTCTCGGCAGAGGAATTCGACAAGAACGCATCGACCGAGTGGATACTGTTGCGCCGAGGCGCATCCACGGCATCTCATCAAGTCTACGAATTGATGACCAGTGCCACGCGGCATGCGCTATTTTCGAGTGGAAGTCCTCACCCCTATCTGCGACAGCCATTGACCGCTTCGGATTTCATCGATGGTATCGATGCGCTCGACATGCTGACGGCCGCGACGGCTGGGACAGTCGCGGCAGGTTCCGTCGTGCCCGAGACTATGCCGCAGATGGAAACCAACTTGACGACCGAGTGGACGAGGCTGTGATGGGGCTTTACGGCATTACTGGCCCTATAAGTACCGCACTGTATTCGCCATCGGAGGGATCGCGCGAATCGTCGAAGGATTTGATTCGCGCGTTCGACGAAGAGATCAGGTCTTATGCGGGGAATTCCTACGCACTGCACCGTGCGGTAGATCGTCTTGTAAGGAAATTGATTGCACCGGGTGTCTGGGATGCGCTCGGCACCCGCTTTCAGTCTGGCACCGAAGCGTTGTCGATGGTGGAGCGGCTCGTCATTCAGCATTTGAGTACGTCCGCAAACGGAATGGATCTCGTGCGCAGTCTCAGAATCGTCGACGAATTGGTGACCGGTGCCAGTAAGGTGATTCGATCGCTCACACCCGAGGTGAGATCCGAGATGGTAAGCCGCTGGTCGGATCCGGAGCGGACGTCGGTCTACATGACGTCCAACCAAGTCATCGCAGTGGAAATACCTGGCACCGGATTTCGTTGCCCCGTGATGTGCGTCGGGCTATCGGGGCGTGGCTGGAGTTTGACGCAGCACGAGGTGACGCAACTGCTGACGGCGCGGCTTGAAGATCGGAGCGACGGCGCGACCGCGTTGAGCCTCCTGCCGGAGGTTGCCGAGCATCAGCGCTACCTTACAGGGCACCTTTGGGCAGCGTTAGTCGGTGTCGACGGGAGCCCATTGGAGGGCGTGGATCAGGCGGCGGTACGCGGACTTGCGTTAAGCCTGTTGAACGCCTTCGAAAGCGTTGACGTAACGCCCGCCATTCACGAGCCGCTTTGCGCGTTCTTCGATCGGGTGGGGGATGACGAAGGGGCTGCCCGGTCGTATGAGCAATTAGCGCAGACGCATGAGCGTATGGGGCGCCACGCGACTCCCCGGAAGAGTGACGGCCTCTATCTGCAGGCCGCAAATTGCCGGTCGATTGCGGCAAGTTACTTTGAGAAGGCTGCGTCCCTCAAGGCGGCGGCGATACAGTATCGCGAGGCCGGTGCCAGTTTTGCAAAGGCACACGAGACTTCCCGCGCGCTTGAACACCACGAACTCGCTGCTGTGACCATGTCCGGCGCCGCCACCTTGTGTGACGTCGAATCGCTACTCGGCGGCATGCGCGAGCCGAGGCATGGCGAACTGGCCAGACTGTGCTCCCTTTACGAACGATGCGCTGAGATTTTCGCCGCTCGGGATAGGCGGGTCAGTGCGGCGCTGCTGCACATTCTGGCCGCCGATTACCTTGTAGAGCATCGGCCGAAACGTCTCGGCCGCGATGAGGTATCCGCGCTCGCGACACACCATCGACGTCGCGCACGCGACTATTTCAACGCTGCCGAGCTACGTGGCGCACCACAAGATTTGCGTCAACTGGTTTGGTACTCCATCGAACGGCGGCTGGACGAGCTCACCTCGCAGCAGGGGCTTTCGGGAGAAAACTATGTCGTCAGATTCGTGGACGCGAGCGACATCATCTCGTTCCACGAATTCGAAGCGACGCCAGGCGATGCCTGGGTGCTGATGCTCACAGGTGAGCGACCGAACGGCGTTCGAATCTACGATCTCGTGACGGCGCACACCATGCGACGACTCGCACCGGCGCGCCGATTGACGGACGTCTTTGTGCCCGGCGGCGAACGGAAGTGGCCGCACCCCATATTGCCTCGCGCGTTCGAGGCCGGGGACTTTATCGAAGGTGCCGGGGTCATCGATATGATCCTTTCGGCACCTCGCGAGCCGAAAGCGGGTGCAATCCCGGTGAGCCTGTCAGCACCTGGCGAGGAGCTTCGGCCGCCAGGCGCTTCCCGATAACCACTCAGCGCGCGCTGGCCTCGTTCACGCGTTGCGCGATGTGTGCCAGTGCTTCGTCCACCTGATCGATGAGGATCAGACACAGGTCGCCGGGTTGCAGGCGGGCGAGGGCCGTGTCGATGGCGATGAATTCGCCGTTGATCTCGTCGACGTAGCTCGTGCGGCGAGCGTCGACCAGCCCTTCACGCAGCAAGCGGATCACTTCGCCGTCTTCACGGCCACGCTGGCACTGGTCCTGATACAGCAGCACGTCGTCGAACGCGCCGCCCAGGATTTCCGTCTGGCGGCGAATGTCATCGTCGCGACGGTCTCCCGCGCCTGAAATTACCACCGAGCGACGACGCGCGGGCATGGTTTCGATGGCCTGCGTGAGTGCGGCAATGGCATCCGGGTTATGGCCGTAATCGGCAATGACCGTCGCGCCCTTGTAATCGAACACGTTAAAGCGCCCCGGGGCTGTGCCAGCATCGTTCACGAAGCTCGCGAGACCGGCGCGAATCGTGGCCGCATCGATATGCAACGCCCATGCCGCACCGATGGCAGCCATCGCGTTCTCGACCTGGAAGCCGATTGTGCCGTTGCGCGTGAGCGGAATCGCCGCCAGCGCGTAGCGGGTTTCTTCGCTGCCGTGCGCCGTCACGATGTGCGCGCCGTCGACATAAACCACGCGCTTGCCCTTGGCGCGGTGCGTGGCGAGCACCGGATGCGTAGCGTCGGCCGTGAAGTAGGTCACGTCACCGGGGCACGCATCGGCCATGCGCGCGACCATCGGGTCGGCGGCATTGAGCACGGCCATGCCGCGCGGCGCGACGTTGCGCACGATCACGCTCTTGAGCACGGCGAGATCTTCGACCGTGTTGATGTACGACAGGCCGAGGTGGTCGCCCATGCCGATGTTGGTCACCACGGCGACGTCGCAACGGTCATAGGCAAGACCTTCACGCAACAGGCCGCCACGCGCCGTTTCGAACACGGCGGCATCGACGTCCGGGTGCATCAGCACATTGCGCGCGCTGCGCGGACCGCTGCAATCGCCGGTATCGATACGCTGGCCGCTAATATAGATGCCGTCCGTGCCGGTCATGCCGACACGCAGGCCTTGCTGGCCGATGAGGTGGGCAATCAGGCGAACCGTGGTGGTCTTGCCGTTCGTACCCGAGACGGCCACGAGGGGAATGCGCCCGTCGTCGCCGTCTTCGAACATGGTCGAGACGATGGCTTCACCGACCGCGCGCCCTTTGCCGTACGACGGCTGAAGGTGCATGCGCAGACCTGGTGCGGCATTGACTTCCACAATGCCGCCTGCCTGATCTTCGAACGGCTTGATGACGGTTTCGCACACGGCGTCGACGCCAGCGATATCCAGACCGACCTGCTGTGCGGCCGCAACGGCGCGCGCTGCGATTTCGGGGTGGACGTCGTCCGTCACGTCGGTGGCGGTGCCACCCGTCGACAGGTTGGCATTGTTGCGCAGGACGATGCGCGCACCGGCATCCGGCACGGAGTCCGCGTTCAGGCCTTGCTTGGCGAGCGTCGCCAGGGCGATATCGTCAAAACGAATCTTGGTCAGCGACGTGGCGTGACCTTCACCACGGCGCGGGTCGGCGTTCACCGTCTCGACCAGCTGACGCACGGTGTGCACGCCGTCGCCGGTCACTTGCGGCGGATCGCGGCGGGCGGCGGCCACCAGCTTGTTGCCGATGACCAGCAGTCGGAAGTCATGACCCGGAATATAGCGCTCGATGATGACGTCGCGGCTGATGTCCTGCGCGGCTTCGAACGCCTTCTCGATTTCTTCGCGCGTGCGCAGACGCACGGCCACACCCTTGCCCTGGTTGCCGTCGCGCGGCTTGACCACGACCGGGGCGTCGATTTCCTGCACCAGCTTCCACGCGTCTTCGATGTCGCGCACCGTGCCGCCCAGCGGCACCGGCACACCGGCGGCGTGCAGCAGCGTCTTGGTGAGATCCTTATCCTGCGCAATCGACTCGGCTACGGCCGACGTGCGGTCGGTCTCGGCGGCCTGAATGCGGCGTTGCTTGCTGCCCCAGCCGAATTGCACCATCGACCCTTCGGTCAGACGGCGGTACGGAATGCCACGGGCGACAGCGGCGTAGACGATCGAGCCGGTCGACGGCCCGAGGCGCACGTCTTCATCCAGATCGCGCAAGCGGTAGAGGGCGTCGGCCAGATCGAACGGGCCGTCTTCGAGGGCGGCGTGAATCAGTTGCTGCGCCAGGTCGAAGGCGAGGCGTCCCACCGGCTCTTCGCTGTACTGCACCACCACCTGGAACGTGCCCGGTTCGATGGTTTGCGTCGTCTGGCTGAAGGTCACCGGGCAACCGGCGGCGGCTTGCAGATGCAGCGCCGTGGTCGCCAGCGCGTCGGCCAGCGAGACCGGGCGCTCTTCAGCGTCGGGCGTGAGCGCCGGCAGCTCGGGGAAGCGAGCGCGCAGTCGGGCCTCGAAACCGGCCAGATTGCCGATCGAGTATTCCAGATCGGTGCACGTCACGATCGCCTCGATGGCGGTGTGACGGCTCCAGAGGTTCGGCCCGCGCAATGCGCGGATGCGGGAGACTTCCATAAATTGCAATCCCTGTCTGTCCACTTCGCGTCCCTGTATATCTCAATATGGCAGATGCGTGGCGAGAAAAACGACTGTGGCTAGGTATCTGGTGACTATCTATATAAGAGAGGGCGGTGGCGAAGATGTCTGCCGACCGCCGCTCGTCATTCAACTCTGAGTGCCAGTGACTCAGGCAGCCAGTGCACGCATCGGCTGACCCATCCACAAATGGACGAGGTCGAGCATCGCGGCTGCACCGCCTTCGTCGGCCTGCAACACGAGCAGATCACCGCTTGTGAGCTGGGCCAGCGCGGCCTCGGCGGCGGCACGGCGCTCACCGGCGTCCGTCACCTGCACCTTGCGACCGGCGGCGTCGATGCCTGCGCGCAACTGAGCGCGTGACTCGGACGACTCGCGCTTGCGAGCAATGCTCAAGTCGTCGCACAGCACCACGCGCTCGAACGTCTGCGCTAGCAGCCGGCCTTCGGCCTGAAGGTCTTCGTCCATGCGGTCTGCACCCGGGCCGTAGACCACCGTGCGGCGCTCGGCAGGCAGGGTGGCGAGGGCGGCCGCCAGTGCGGTGAGGGCCGGGGCGTTGTGCGCGTCGTCGACGATCACCGTCGCGCCTTGCTTCTCGAACAGCGTGAAGCGGCCCGGGGCATCGACCTGACCGACGTCGAACGTCGTCACGCCGGTGCGCAGGATATCCAGCGCCACGCCCATCGACCACGCGGCGGCCACAGCGGCCAGCACGTTCTCGATCTGGAAGGCGACACGACCGGCGTAGGTCAGCGGCATGTTGGCCGTTGCGCCGATGGCGGATTCTTCCGTGCCCGTTGCGAGGATCACCTGGCCGTCGCGCACGAAAACGGCGCGCTTGCCAGCGGCGCGGTGCGCCACGATGGCCGGGAGTTGCTCGTCCAGACCGAAGAAGATCACGTCGCCGTCGCACAGCTCGGCCATTTCCACGACCAGCGGGTCGCGGGCATTGAGGACCGCCACACCATCGGGCAGCACGACGTCGACTTGCGTACGCAGCACGCTGAACATGCGGTCGACGTCTTCGACGAAGTTGTGGCCCAGATGGTCCGGGCGGTCGATGTTCGTAACGATGCCGACCTGACAACGGTCGTAGGCCAGACCCTCGGACAGAATGGCGGTGCTGTCGTTTTCGAAGACGGCAGCGGTCACGCTGGCGTTCATCAGCACGCGATTCGCGGCGTCCCAGTTGGCGCGGTCGCCGCCTTGCACCAGACGCTTGTCGAGGAACAGGCCGTCGCTGCATGCGAGACCCGTGTGTTCGCCCGCCAGTTGCAGCAGGTGCGTGAGCAGGCGTGCCGTGACCGTCTTGCCGTTCGTGCCGGTAATGCCGACGACCGGAATGCGGCCCGCGTCGCCATCCGGGAACAGATGGTCGACGATGGCGCGGCCAACCGGACGCGGGGCGCCGTCAGCCGGTTTCAGGTGCATGAGCAGGCCGGGACCGGCGTTGACTTCCACGATCGCGCCACGCTGTTCTGCGAGCGGACGGGAAATGTCTTCTGCGACTAGATCCACGCCGGCGATGTCCAGACCCACGATGCGGGCGGCCAGTGACGCATGGGCGGCCACGCTCGGGTGCACGCGGTCGGTCACATCGAAGGCGACGTTGCCGTTACGCTGGATCAGGACGTTCTTGCCTTCCGGCGGCACGGAGTCGGCGTCGAAACCCTGACGCTTCAATTCGAGGCGTGCCGACGAGTCGATGCGCACGCGATTGAGCGGTTGGTCTTCGGCGCTGCCGCGACGCGGATCGCTGTTGATCTGGATCTCGATGAGTTCCGAGACGGTGTGCTTGCCGTCGCCGGTCACGGAGGCCATTTCGCCCATCGCGGCAGCCACAACGCGACCGCCCACGACCAGCAGACGGTGTTCCAGACCCGTGACGAAGCGCTCGACGATCACGCCGTTGCCTTCCTCAAGGGCCACACCGAACGCGGTCGTAACTTCTTCTCGCGTGGTGAGATTGATGAACACGCCACGGCCGTGATTGCCGTCGTACGGCTTGACGACTACGGGCAGACCGATGTCTTCGGCGGCTTCCCATGCGTCTTCCGCGCTATCGACCAGGCGGCCTTCCGGCACGGGCACGCCACACGATTCGAGCAGTTGCTTGGTCAGGTCTTTGTCGCGCGAGATGCTCTCGGCAATGGCGGGGGTGCGGTCGGTCTCGGCCGTCCAGATGCGACGGGCGGCAGCGCCGTAACCCAGTTGCACCAGATTGCCGTCGGACAGACGCAGATGGGGGATGTCGCGGTCGTCGGCGGCGTCGACGATGCACGCCGTGCTCGGGCCGAGACAGTGTTTGTCGACCAGGCCGCGCAGTTCTTCGACGGCAGCTTCGACGTCGTACGGGCGGTCTTCGATGGCGGCCATGACCAGATCGCGGGCCGCAAACAGGGCGGCACGGGTCACGTCTTCATGCCAGGCGCGCACGATCACCTTGTAGACGCCCGAAATCGGGGTCTCGCGCGCCTTGCCGAAGCCGCCGGGCATGCCGGCGAGGTTCTGAAGTTCGAGCGTGACGTGTTCGAGAATGTGGCCGGGCCACGTGCCTTCGCGAAGACGCTGAAGGAAGCCACCGCGCTCGCCGATGCTGCAACGGTGTTCGATGAGCGTCGGCAGCCATTGGGACAGCCGTTCGGGGAACCCCGGGATCTTGTTAGACGGGAACTCTTCCAATTCCCCGATATCGACCCATGCCTCAAGCACCGGCCGATATGTCCACATATTCGGTCCGCGCAGCGACAGGACATCGAAAATCTCAATGTCTTTCTTTTTCATCTAAGGCTTTAATTCACGCGTCAGGGCTGGTACACAAGAGCCGGCAAGGCCGATTTCATGCGGCACAGCCGGTCGCGCTCTTTCAGTTAACTGGATGCTTAACGCAAAAAATCCGTAAACGGTTGACACCTGCAACAATATTTCGATGTTGCACCGTGTCATGCGGGAACTCCGTGCCGCAAAAAGCGTCGCTGTGGTTATACTTGCGGCAATTTTGCGGACCTGACAGGGAAAGTCCGCGTCGATTCTTCTCCGTTTGCCTCGATGTCCGCCCCTTGAGGACACGTCTGCCGCATCAATGACCGACACCTCCGCCGCTACTCCGTCCGACGCCTCTGCGGATTCGCCCGCGCAAGCTTCCCCTGTGTCTTCCGCTTCCGCCCGGAACGCCGCGTCCGAAACTTGGTATCCGGATCTCGCCGCGCAACTCGCCGACGGGGAGACGGTGCTCGCCTGGCTGCCCATCGATCTGGACGCGCAGTTGCACTTCGCCCGGGGCGTGGTCGTGGCGACCGAGCGTCGGGTGATGGCGCGTGAAGCGCGGCGCGACGGCGGGCCGAGTCAGTCGCCGTGGCAGTCATGGCCTTACCATGCGGGGCTGTCGCTCACGCATACGGACCACGCGGGCGTTGGCTCGCTGGAGTTGTGCGATGCGCGTCAGAAGCTGGTGAACTGGCGTTACACGCTCGGCCACAATCCGGCGGCGCTCACGCTGATGGACACGATCGTGCGTCAGCGCGATATCCACGTGGCCGGTCACGCGGCGGTGCATGAGGCGCAAGAGGCGGGCGTCTGCCCGATCTGTCAGGCGGAACTGCCGCCCGGCGTGGACGAATGCCCGCAGTGCAATCCTGAGATAGAAGCCCCGCCGTCGACATGGGCATTGCTCCGATTGTGGCGTTTCGCGCGCCCGTATCGCTTTCAGTTATTGGCTGGTTTTCTGCTGACGCTTTGCGCTACGGGCGCGACGTTGATCCCACCGTATCTGACGATGCCGCTCATGGACAACGTGCTGATCCCGTTCCAGAACGGCAAGCCCATCGATTACCACCTGGTGGGAATGTATCTGTCCGGCTTGCTGGGTGCCGGTCTGGTCGCGTGGGTGCTCGGCTGGGCGCGCACGTATCTGCTCGCGAAGGTGTCGGAGCGCATCGGCGCGGACCTGCGCACGGCAACGTATTCGCATCTGCTGCGGCTGTCGCTGGAGTATTTCGGCGGCAAGCGCACGGGTGACCTGATGGCGCGTATCGGCTCGGAGAGCGATCGCATCTGCGTGTTCCTGTCGCTGCACTTGCTGGACTTCGCGACCGATGTACTGATGATCGTCATGACGGCGGTCATTCTGGTGTCGATCAATCCGTGGCTGGCTGTTGTGACGCTTCTGCCGCTGCCGTTCATCGCGTGGCTGATTCATCTTGTGCGCGACCGTCTGCGCCACGGCTTCGAGAAGGTCGACCGGATCTGGTCGGAAATCACCAACGTGCTTGCCGACACGATCCCGGGCATTCGCGTGGTCAAGGCGTTTGCGCAGGAAAACCGTGAGGTCGCGCGCTTCAAGGAAGCCAACCGCCACAACCTGATGGTCAACGACCGGGTGAACAAGGTCTGGTCGCTGTTCACGCCGACCGTGACGTTCCTCACCGAAGTGGGTCTGCTGGTCGTCTGGATATTCGGTATCTGGCAGGTCTCGAAACACGAAATCACGGTCGGTGTGCTGGCCGCGTTCCTCACATACATCAGTCGTTTCTATACGCGTCTGGACTCGATGAGCCGCATCGTCTCGGTCACGCAAAAGGCGGCCGCAGGGGCTAAGCGCATCTTCGACATTCTCGATCACGTCTCGAACGTGCCGGAGCCGGTCAATCCGGTGCATCTGAAGGAAGTGAAGGGTGCTATCGATCTGCGCGATATCGGTTTCCGATACGGCAACCGGGCGGTGATTCGCGGCATGGATCTGCGTATTGCGCCGGGCGAGATGATCGGTCTGGTTGGCCACAGCGGCTCGGGCAAGAGCACGCTGGTGAACCTGATCTGCCGCTTCTACGATGTGGCCGAAGGTTCGATCCAGATCGACGGCGTGGACATTCGCGCGCTGCCGGTGTCGGACTTCCGTCGCAACGTCGGTCTGGTCTTGCAGGAGCCGTTCCTGTTCTTCGGCACGATTGCGGACAACATCGCTTACGGCAAACCGGACGCGACGCGCGCCGAGATCGTCGCGGCGGCGCGCGCAGCCCATGCCCACGAGTTCATTCTGCGTTTGCCGCACGGCTATGACTCGCTGGTTGGCGAGCGGGGTCAGGCGCTCTCGGGTGGCGAACGTCAGCGTATCTCCATCGCCCGCGCGCTGCTGATCGATCCGAGAATTCTGATTCTCGACGAGGCGACGTCCTCGGTCGACACGGCCACGGAAAAGGAAATTCAGAAGGCGCTCGACAACCTCGTCAAGGGACGCACGACCATCGCGATTGCCCACCGTTTGTCGACGCTGCGCAAGGCCGACCGGCTCGTGGTGCTCGATCGCGGCAAGATCGTCGAAGTGGGCAACCACGACGAACTGATCGCCCGCGAAGGTGCGTACTACAAGCTCTATCAGGCGCAGCAGCGCAATGTGGATACGGATATCGACGAGGTCGTCGCCTCGGCCGAAGCCGCCGCCACGGTCGCGGCAGTGACCGCCGCACCGGCACAGCCGCTGTCCATCAATTAATCGCCGACTGACCGTCAACAGAACCCGTTCGCGAAGACTTCTTTTATGCAGATCGATTTCACCCTGTCGCGCAACGCCTTCGGTCGTTTGGTGCTGACCGACGCCGAGGGCATCGCCCACGAGGGCGTGGTGCCCGTGCGGGCCTTTCCGATTGCCGCGCCGGACGAAGGGCTGGCGCTCGTGAGCACGGAAGGGCGCGAGCTGGTCTGGCTAGACTCGCTCGACGCGCTGCCAGCAGCGATGCGGGTGCTTGTCTCGGAGGAGCTTGCCGCGCGCGAGTTCATGCCCGAAGTGCTGCGTATCAAAGGCGTGTCGACGTATGCGACGCCCAGCACGTGGACCGTCGAGACGAACCGGGGTGAAGCGTCGTTCGTGCTGCGCGGCGAAGAAGACATTCGTCGCCTCGGTGGACAGACGTTGCTCATCACCGATAACCACGGCATTCACTTCCTGATTCGCGATACGGGCACGCTGGACAAGCCTAGCCGCAAGATTCTCGACCGCTTCCTGTAACGTCTGGTTGCACGATTCGGGTTAGCGCACTTCGCTGCACCTCGGCACACTGGTAAAATCCATGCTTTTGATTTTGCGGTGATGCCGATGTGGTTCAAGAATCTTCAGTTGCACCGAATTCCTGCCGGTTGGTCCATGAGCGTCGCGCAAATGGAAGAGGCGCTCGAGAAGCACGCCTTCCGTGAGGGCGGCAGCCTCGAAATGCAGGTGCAGGGCTGGGCGCCGCCGCGCGAGGGCGGCGAGCTCGTGCACAGCATCAATCGTCAGTTCCTGCTGGCCTACCGGGCCGAAAAGAAGCTGCTGCCGACGACCGTCGTCAATCAGGTGACGCGCGCCAAGGCCGCCGAGCTTGAAGAGCAGCAAGGCTTCAAGCCGGGGCGCAAGCAGATGCGCGAACTCAAGGAGCAGGTCACGGACGAGTTGCTGCCGCGTGCGTTCGGCATTCGTCGCGACACGCGCGTGTGGATCGATCCGGTCAATCGCTGGCTGGTCATCGACGCCGCGTCGCCCGCCAAGGCCGACGAAGTGCGCAGCCTGCTGCTCAAGACGCTGGACATCATCCTCGAGAACGTCGAACTCAACGAAGCACCCGTGTCCGTGATGACGTCGTGGCTGGCGGGCAATGAAGCGCCGGGCGGCTTCACCGTCGATCAGGACGTGGAACTGCGCTCGAACACCGACGAGAAGGCGGCCGTACGCTATGTGGCTCACCCGCTCGACGGCGCGGATGTGCGTCAGCACATCGAAGCTGGCAAGCGCTGCACGAAGCTGGCGATGACGTGGAACGACCGCATCTCGTTCGTGCTGACCGACGCGTTCATCATCAAGCGCATTACGCCGCTCGACATCATCAAGGACGCTGCCGACCCGACCGCGGAAGGCGAAGCCGAGAAGTTCGATGCCGACGTCGCGCTCATGACCGGCGAACTCGCCCGCATGCTCGACGATCTGATCGAAGCCGTGGGTGGCGAGCGTCAGATGGACAAGGCGGCCTGAGCTGGCTGAACGGGAGCGTTGGTGAGCCTTGGTGAGCCTTGGTGAGCCTTGGTGCTCGCCTGTGGCTCACGCAAGACAAAATGTCGCGATACCTGAACGGGTGTCGCGGCATTTTTATTGGCAAGTGCGTAATCTCGTGAGACCGCTTCAGGACTGCGCTTCGGCTTCCAGATCGATCAGATACACGCCCTGCGACAATCCTTGTTTGACCTGGCGCGTGGCGTCATCCACGCTCACTTCCAAAGCGCCCGCCTCGATGGCCTCGTAAGCCTGACGCACGACGTCGGACGGTGCGCTCTTTTCGGCGTCGATGCCGCTCGTGAGGTCGGTGTCGATGTAGCCCGCATGCAGGCCGATCACCTGTGTGTTCTGGGCGCTCAGTTCGCGGCGGACACCGTTCGTCAGCGACCACGCCGCCGACTTGGTAATGGCATATTCGGGAATGTTGCTCGACGTGATCCAGCTCACAATCGACAGCACGTTGAGCAGTGCACCGCCGCCATTGTTGCCAAGGATAGGGGCGAATGCCTGCGTCATGGCCAGCACGCCGAACAGGTTGGTTTCGAGCGTTTCGCGAAGCAGCTCGGCGGCACCCGGCTTGGTCAAGCCTTGGGTCGGACGAGCGATCCCGGCGTTGTTGATGAGCAGGGTCACGTCGCCCGCGAGTCGTGCCGCGGCGGCGACGTCATCCGGGTTATTGACGTCGAGCTTGACGGGAATTACGCCCGGCAGCGTCACCTTCGAGGGATCGCGCGACCCTGCGTAGACCTTCTTCGCGCCGAGCGCCAGCGCCTGTTTGGCAAATTCGAGGCCCAGGCCACGGTTGGCGCCAGTCACGAACACAACCGCATCTTTGATCTTCATTTCACTGCTCCAGCTAGGTAATTGGGCCGCGCCAGTCAGGTGGACGGCGTACGGTTTCGGCTATACTTCATGACAATTGTGATCGACATCGTCATTTGCGATGCATTGTGCCGACTCTGCTAGGCTGATGTCAATGGTGATCGACATTGTCTTTTTTGATCAGTCCGATAGCAGCGATTGCGCCGTCGACGGACGAGGAGCGGTAGATGGGTATTTCCAGAGAGCAGGCTGCAGAGAACCGCGAGGCGATCGTCAGCGCGGCCGACCGGCTGTTTCGCGAGCGTGGCGTCGATGCGGTCGGGCTGACGGCGTTGATGAAGGAGGCCGGTTTCACGCAGGGTGGCTTCTATAACCATTTCAAGTCGAAGGATGCGCTCGTCTCGGCCGTGATGGCGCGAGCGATGGCCGCCAACGAAGTGCGAATGGCGCAAGGCATGGGGGAGGCGTCGGCCTTTGCCGCGTCGGGCGATCGAGCCGTCCCGTCGAAGGTCGGCGTCGAGCAGTATTTGTCGACTGTGCATCGTGACGATGTGGCTTGCGGTTGCCCGGTGGCCGGGTTCGCTGGCGACGTCCCACGCATTGGCGAGGAGGCGCAGGCGTGTTACGCGAAGGGGCTGGCGGCGTCGCTCGAACGGATGACGGCGGCAGGCGTTGCCCGAGGGCTGACGCAGGAACAGGCGACGCACAATGCCATGGCGCGATTCTCACAGATGGTCGGCTCGTTGATCCTGTCGCGTGCGGTGGTCGGTGCCGACCCGGCGCTTTCCGAGGCATTGCTCGCGGCAGGGCGTCAGGCGATTGAAGCGTCCGACGCGGGACGCGCGAACGGCTGAGCGCCGGGGCGCGATGACGTCGTGCTCGTCAATCCTGTGACCAGCGCCACGTCGCGCGCAACTGGTCGCGCAGGAAGTCGATGAACACCCGCGTGCGCGGCGCAACATGACGGCTGTGCGGGTACACAGCGTGCAGTGGCGCGGCCGGAATCCGAAGTGACGGGAGCACGCGTGCCAAGCGTCCCGTCTGGATATCGTCGCCGACGTCAAAGATCGATTTCTGTGTGATGCCTGCGCCATGCAGCGCGAGTTCGTGAGCAGTGTCGCCGTCGTCCACGACGTAGGTATCCGGCACTTGTACACGCAATGTTTCGGATTGCGATACGAATCGCCAATCGCCATGTGGCGAGTTGCCAAACAGAATGCAGTCGTGCTGCCGCAGATCGCCGACGTCCTTGGGCGTTCCGCGTCGTTCCAGATACTCGGGCGACGCAACAAGCACGCGGTAATTGGGGGCCAGCTCCTGCGCGACAAGACTCGAATCGGGCAGGGTGCCGACGCGAATCGCCACGTCGATGCCGTGCGCGACCAGATCGACCCACAGATCGCTCAGCGACAGATGCACCTTCACGTCGGGATGCCGCTCACGAAACGCGACGAGCAACGGCGTGAGATGACGGCGGCCGAACGCGCGCGGTGCGCTGATGCGTAGCACCCCGCCAACCGTACCCGCCTGCCGTGTGATCAGCCGCTCGGTCTCGGCAATCTCCGCCAGAATCCGCTGGCAACAAGCATGGAACACCTGTCCTTCTTCGGTGAGCGCCTGTTTGCGCGTGGTGCGGTTGAGCAGCCGCACGCCGAGGCGTTGCTCCAGCAGCCCGAGCCGTTTGCTCACGACGGCGAGTGACAAACCCAGCTCGCGCGCGGCTGCCGACATGCTGCCGGTGGTGACAACTCGGTCGAAGAGTGTGAGATCCAGTGTCTGGTCGATCATCGGGACGGGATTGTCAATAATTTGAAGAGAGTGATTCAGTTCTTCGGGGGATTATCGTCCTGAGCGACGAGGATCACAATAGCCTCATGACGTTGCTTCCGAGTTGCGACGTCACGGTTGTCTTCCCCGTCCGATTTCATCGATCTCATTCTGGAGTTACACCATGTTCAATTTCGAAGGCCAGCGCGTGCTGGTGATTGGCGGCAGTTCCGGCATTGGCCGTGCCGCCGCACAGGCGTTTGCCAAGGCAGGGGCGGCCGTCACGATCGCCTCGCGCAGTCAGGCGAAGCTTGACGAAGCGCTGACGACCATCGGCAGTACGGCGCGCGCGGTCGTGCTCGACACTGGCGACGTGGCTGCGGTCGAACGATTCTTCGCCGACCATGCGCCGTGGCAACACGTTGTGATCTCGGCGGCGCAAACGCCGACCGGTCAGGTGCGCAAGCTCTCCCTTGACGACGCGCACGCGGCGTTTGATAGCAAGTTCTGGGGGACGTATCACGTGGCAAAGTACGCGCGCATCGAGGACGGTGGGTCGCTCACGCTGACGTCGGGGTATCTGAGCGTGCGGCCGAACACGTCGTCGGTGGTGCAGGGAGCGATCAACGCGGCGGTGGAAGCGTTGGGGCGGGGGCTGGCGCTGGAGTTGTCGCCGGTTCGCGTCAACACGGTGTCGCCGGGGCTGACTGCCACGCCAC
The DNA here is from genome assembly GCF_024704525.1 of Pandoraea commovens. Classification (NCBI taxonomy): domain Bacteria; kingdom Pseudomonadati; phylum Pseudomonadota; class Betaproteobacteria; order Burkholderiales; family Burkholderiaceae; genus Pandoraea; species Pandoraea commovens. The sequence goes on along the minus strand of NZ_CP102780.1, from coordinate 3,398,427 downwards.
TGTGGAACAAGCTTTCCGAAGCCGACCGCGAAGCGATGTATCGCAACGCAGCGGAGCGTCTGCCGGCACGTCGTGTCGTCGCGGCGGAAGATGTGGCAAATACCATCCTGTATCTCGCCGGTACACCGAGCGCGACAGGCTCCACGGTGCTGATCGACGCGGGCGGCGCTATCGCCTGAGGCTCCCCGATCGGGCCTGTGCCGCTCGCTAAAATGCTGCGCCGCCACATCCTCCCGGCCCCGAACTTGCGTTCTTTTTGATGTCACGCAAACGCGGTATACCCGAATCACTTTCGGGTACCTATTTCGATAGGGATTGCCTAGAATGAAGTCGTGCCATCCCGTGACATCGAAGAAAGGAGGCCACTATGCTGACAGGGAGCTTGATTGGGACGTTGGTGATAGCGCTGGTCGTAGGCGCGGCAGTGGCCTGGCTGGCAAATCGCAACTGGTGCCGGGAGCATCCGGCGGCGCGCCATACGTGGCGACGCCACCGTCGTGACGTCCGGCACGGTTGAGTCGTGTCGAGAGGTTCGGGCGAATCGACGAATCGCCCGGACAAATGAAAAGCCCGCCTTCCGGCGGGCTTTTTTGCGACTACAGACACCTCTACAACTGGCTGGGCGCTCAGGCAACGGCCTGAAGGAAGTACTTGCCCTGAACAGTCAGGCGGGGTGACTTCGCTCCCGTCTCCAACTCTTCCCACTCGATCAGTTTGCTCTCAAGCAACGATTCGAGGTCAGGGCGATCCAGCTCCACTTGCTCCGGAGCATCCTTCACCAGCATCAGGGTGGCAAATTCATGATGACTCAGCATCTTCGTCTCCCGGTTTGCGGTTCCACAGGGGGTCCCTCGTCAGGGACTTTAAGGATAGGTCACGAAAAAGACGCTTGCGCGACAAAATTCGTACTTTCGATGCTGCTCTGCAGCACTTCTCGTGTTGGACTTTCCCAGGCAGAGAATAGGCTTTGCTGATGACATTGGCATGTCAATCGTCTAGCATTCGCAACGCAATAAACGTATTCAAAATGCACCATGCTGCTGCGCTGCGGCAATGGTGTTTTTTTGGCAATTTGCGGGGGTGCCCGGGGGTTGCCCTGCTTATTAGCGGTTTGCTGGAGGTCAAGGGACGGTAGAATGGCCCAATTTGCCAGCAATCGCGCACAACAACCTGACATGCCGCAAAAGAAAACGCCGTACTTCGAGTTACGTAGTGGTGCCGTAGACACCCTGCATTTCGTAGTCAAGACGCCTCAACTGGACACCTTGCGCACCGAACTGGCGCAACGTTTCGAAGCGACCCCGGAGTTTTTTGCCGGCGACACCGTCGCCATCGACGTACGGCGTTTGACCGGCGACGAACGCGTCGCTGTGCCTGCGTTGGCCGAAATGCTGGCGGAATTCCGCATGAAGCCGATCGGGGTCGTCGCCAACACCGAACAAGCGGGTTGGGCGGTGGCCGACGGTCTGCCGCTTCTGGACAGTCATGAGCGCCACGAGCGCCGTGCGCCGCGCGCGGCACGCGAGGCCAACGATGCCGAGTCAGCGTCGCAGGCAAGCGCCGAGGCCGCGTCGGTGGCGTCTGCACAGGCGGTTCCCGAGGCATCTTCCATCCCCTCGACCATCATCGACAAGCCGTTGCGTTCGGGTCAGCAGGTCTATGCGAAGGGCGACCTGATCATCCTCGATCTCGTCAGTTATGGGGCCGAGGTGATCGCGGAAGGTAATATTCACATTTACGCGCCGCTGCGGGGGCGGGCACTGGCAGGGGTGAAGGGCAAGCTCGATGCGCGCATCTTCTGTACCTGTCTTGAGCCCGAGCTGATTTCCATCGCCGGTATTTACCGGACTGGCGAATATGCGCTGCCGCCCGATGTTCAGGGGCGTTCGGTGCAGGTGCGGCTGGTAGACGACAAACTGATTTTCGAGCCCCTCGGGCTCAAGTAATTCGTAGCTAATTTCATCCTCAAGTTTGGGAAGGCATCGACAGATGGCAAAAGTGATTGTGGTGACCTCTGGCAAGGGTGGTGTCGGCAAGACGACGACCAGCGCCAGCTTTTCCGCCGGCCTCGCCTTGCAGGGGCACAAGACGGCAGTCATCGATTTCGACGTCGGCCTGCGCAATCTCGACCTCATCATGGGTTGCGAGCGCCGCGTGGTGTACGACCTGATCAATGTGATCCAGGGCGAAGCTAACCTCAATCAGGCGCTCATCAAGGACAAGTCCTGCGAGAACCTGTTCATCCTCCCCGCCTCGCAAACGCGTGACAAAGATGCACTCACGCAAGCGGGCGTCGAGAAGGTCATCAAGGACCTGACCGACATGGGTTTCGAATACATCGTGTGCGATTCGCCGGCCGGTATCGAATCGGGTGCGTTGCTCGCGATGCACTTCGCCGACGAAGCGCTCGTGGTGACGAACCCGGAAGTGTCGTCGGTCCGTGACTCGGATCGCATTCTGGGCATTCTGTCGTCGAAGACGAAGCGTGCCATCGATGGCAGTGAGCCGATCAAGGAGCATCTGCTTATCACCCGTTACAACCCGAAGCGTGTCAACGATGGCCAGATGCTGTCGCTGGAAGACATTCAGGAAATTCTGCGAATCAAGCTCATCGGCGTGATTCCGGAATCGGAGTCCGTGCTCCATGCCTCGAACCAGGGCACGCCCGCTATCCATCTGGATGGCACGGACGTGGCCGACGCGTATCGCGACGTGGTAAGCCGATTCAAGGGCGAAGACAAGCCCATGCGCTTTACCGACTATCAAAAGCCGGGCCTGTTGCAGCGCATTTTCGGCTCGAAGTAAGGAGCGCCCATGTCCTTCCTGTCTTTCCTCCTGGGGGAGAAGAAAAAGACCGCCGCCGTTGCCAAAGAGCGCCTGCAGATCATTCTGGCGCACGAACGCACGGGCTCGTCGCCGCCGGCCGATTACCTGCCGGCTCTGCAACGCGAGCTGGTCGCTGTCATCTCCAAGTACGTGAAAATCGCGCAAGACGACATCAAGGTCAGCGTCGAGCATCAGGACAACCTGGAAGTGCTCGAAGTGAAGATCGAACTGCCGCAGACCTGAACGGTCGATGTGGTCGGGCAGCTTCTGTGTAAGTTGTCGGCGTCTGAAGAGCGAGTAAGCGAAAAGCCCGCCACCCTCGATGCAGGGTGGCGGGCTTTCGTCGTGCTCGTGGCGTGTGTTGACGGACGCCGTGTCAGAACTTGTAGTCGGGGTTCTTCGGGTCGAAAGTGGCGTCGGTCCACTGTTCCTTGCGCACCTTCTCGAAGCGCATTTCCTCGACCTTCTGCCCGGCGGCGTCCCACGCTTCGATACCTCGCGGTCTGCCCGTCTTCAGATCGAGCAACACGCGCGACTTGTTGGCATAGTGCTGTGGTGGCCCGGACGGGGCCTCCCATTCCAGTGCCAGCGCGCGAACGCCATTCGATTCGGATACCGAAATTTTTGCTGGCTTCTCGGAGAGTCCGGCGGCGCGAAAGCTCTTGCCGTCGTGTGCAATCTGATCGGCGATGAAGGCGAAACCGAGATCGCGCACCGTGTGATTCGATTGTGAGCGGGCGAGCGAGCCGTCGATGCTGCTCCAGATCGACGTGAAGCCGAAGATGCCGCCAAGGTGTCCGTACATCTCCTTGGGGCGTTTCGTCTCGTCATAGATGATTTCCTGGCCGGCATGCGCGCCGTCAGGCTGCCATTTCGCGTAGATCTGCAACGGGTTCTCGCGAATCTTCACGAGCATGCGGTCGGGCGTGGTCTGCCATTGATTGTTGATGCGCTCGTGACGCGTCAGCTCGTACTGATACTCCGGCAATGCAGAAGCCTCGGCTTTCAGAAAACGTACAAGCGCTTCCGGCTGGATGGCCTGCATGCTGGCGACGATCTGCTCGTCGGGCATCTTCGCCAGTTCGCCGCTCTTGATCGTGCGCGCGAGCCACTGCGTTTGTGCTGCGACGGGCAGGGCGGCGAGCTTCGCCGTGTCGGCGTCCGGGGCGGTGGTAGAAGTGGCAGTGGATGCGGCGGGGGCGCTCGCCTGCGCGAGCGCGGTGGATGCGGCCAGCACGCCCGCGAGCGCACTGACAGTCAGTGCTACGGGCAGTATGGCCAGCGTCAATGTCATTCTCATATTGTTATCTCCCTTTATCTCCATGTGGTGCTGTGGGTCTCTCGCTACCTCCTTGAGACCGGATCGCGCAGCTCGCGCCGCAGGATCTTGCCGACCGTCGACTTGGGTAGTTCGCCCTGACGGAATTCGATGATGCGCGGCACCTTATACGCCGTGAGATGCTTGCGGCAGTGCGCGGCAATGGCTTCGATTGTGAGCGTCGGGTCCTTGGCGATGAGCACAAGCTTCACTCGCTCGCCAGCCACTGGATCGGGCACGCCGACCACAGCCGCTTCGCGCACGCCGGGGTGGAGCATCACCACGTCCTCGATTTCGTTCGGATAGACGTTGAAACCCGACACGAGAATCATGTCCTTCTTGCGGTCGATGAGCCTCACATAACCGCGCGCGTCCATGACGCCGATGTCGCCGGTCATTAGCCAGCCATCGGCGTCGAACGTTTTGGCCGTCTCTTCGGGACGATTCCAGTAGCCGCGCATGACCTGCGGTCCGCGCACGCACAACTCGCCCGGCTCGCCGATGGGTGCCCACGTGCCATCGTCACGCTTGAAGCGCACATCGGTTGACGGCGCGGGCAGGCCGATGGAGCCGGAGAAGTCGACGGCATCCATGTGCGCGATGTCCACGGGGTTCATCGTGACGATCGGCGAGCATTCGGTGAGACCGTAGCCTTCGATGATCGGCTTGCCCGTGACCTGCTTCCATCGCTCGGCAATCGCGCGTTGCGTTGCCATGCCGCCAGCGAGCGACAGTTTCAGTTTGGAGAAGTCGCGTGCGCGGAAGTCCGCGTTCTCGAGCAGGCCGTTGAACAGGGTATTGACGCCTGTCACCCCCGTGAAGGTTTCGTTGCGAATGATATAGACGACCTTTTTCACGTCGCGTGGATTCGCAATCAGAATGTTGCGTCCACCCAGACTCATGAACACCAGGCAGTTCAACGTCAGCGAGAGGATGTGATACATCGGCAGCAGCGACAGATTGACTTCGATGTCGCCGTCGAGCTGATCGGCTGCCCACGCCTCCGTTTGCAGCAGATTGGCCAGCACGTTGCCGTGCGAGAGCATGGCGCCCTTGGCAACGCCCGTTGTCCCGCCGGTGTATTGGAGAAAGGCGAGGTCTTCGCGCACGAGCGGCACCGGCGTGGCCTTCAGCCTTGCGCCGCTCGCAAGCGCCTGACGAAGCGCCATCGCCTGCGGCAAGCGATACGGCGGCACTTGCTTGGCGATGTGCCGCATGAGGAAGTTGACGGCACGTCCCTTGACGTTCGCTCCGGGCTGGAGCAAATCGCCGATCTGCGTCACGAGTATGTTGCGCACCTCGGTGCCCGGTAGCGCTTCCTCCAGCGTTTTTGCGAAGTTCTCGAAGACGACGATGGTCTGCGCGCCGCTGTCCTGCAACTGGTGCTTCAGCTCGCGTGCCGTGTACAGTGGGTTGACGTTGACGACCACAGCACCGGCAATGAGCGTGCCGAACAGGCAGATCGGATACTGGAAGCAGTTGGGCATCATCAGCGCGACGCGCTCGCCCTTCTTCACGCCCCGGGCTTGCAGCCACGCAGCGAAGGCATGGGCCTGACGGGACACCTCGCCATACGTGATCTCACTGCCGAGACTCACGAAGGCGATGCGGTCGCGGTACTTCTCGATCCATTCGTCGAACGCCTGCACGAGCGATGCATAGCGATTGACGTCGATGTCGGCAGGTACCCCGGGAGGGTAGGCACTGAGCCACACGCGTTCCTGCTGAACGGCTTGATCCATCGTTGTCTCCGTTGAAGTTTTCTGCATTTTTATGCGCCGCCATGATCGCGATGCGGCCGATCTGTCGTCGGCTCGCCGTCGTTCGCCCGGCGGCGTTTGCAACTTCCCCTGTGTGGCTTTGCTCGTTGTTTTTTGCTGCTTTGTAGCGGCTTTGTGGCTGTTGTGTTTATCGTTCCAGCATCGCGACGACACCCTGACCGCCGGCCGCGCAGATCGAGATGAGGCCACGGCCGCCGCCGCGCTGGGACAACAGCTTGGCGAGCGTGGCGAGAATGCGCCCGCCGGTGGCCGCGAACGGATGCCCGCAAGCGAGCGAGCTGCCGTTCACGTTCAGACGCTGACGGTCGATGCTGCCCAGCGGCGCGGCCAGTCCCAGCTTGTCGCGGCAGTACGCGGGGTCTTCCCAAGCCTTCAGCGTGCAAAGCACTTGCGCGGCGAAGGCCTCGTGAATTTCGTAGAAATCGAAGTCCTGCAATGTGAGTCCCGCCTGCGCGAGCAAGCGCGGCACCGCATAGGCCGGGGCCATCAGCAAGCCCTCACGCTGCGATTCGTCCGGATTGAAGAAGTCGACGGCCGCCGTTTGTGAGTACGTCAGATAGGCGAGCACCGGATGGTTGTGCGCCTTCGCCCAGTCTTCGCTCGCGAGCAGAACGCACGACGCGCCATCGGTCAGTGGCGTGGAGTTGCCTGCCGTGAGCGTGCCTGTAGCGCTACGGTCGAACACCGGCTTGAGGCTGGCGAGCTTCTCCAGCGTGAGATCGGGACGCAGGTTGTTGTCGCGTTGCAGGCCGCGAAACGGTGTCATCAGATCGAGGAAGAAACCGCGCTCGTACGCTTGCGCCAGATGTTCGTGACTGGCGAGCGTGAGCGTGTCCTGCGCGGCGCGCTCGATTTCCCAGCGCTTTGCCATCAACTCGCAATGCTCGCCCATCGAGAGGCCTGTGCGCGGCTCGCCGTTGCGGGGCAGCGCCGGGTTGAACAACATGCCGGGGCGTACCTTCGCCAGCGCGCCGAGCTTGCCGCCGGTGCTGCGCTGACGGTTCGCTTCGAGAAGGATCTTGCGCAGCTTCTCGTTGACGCCGATGGGCGCGTCCGATGCCGTGTCGACGCCACCGGCAATCGCCACGTCGATCTGACCGAGTGCGATCTTGTTGCCGGTGAGGATCGCTGTCTCAAGACCCGTGCCGCAGGCCTGCTGGACATCGTAGGCAGGCGTTTGCGGGGCGAGCGTGGTCGACAGTACCGACTCGCGCGTGAGGTTGAAGTCGCGGGCGTGCTTGAGCACTGCGCCCGCCGCGACTTCGCCGAGCGTCTGGCCGTGCAGATCGAAGCGGTCGATGAGACCCTGGAACGCGGCCGTGAGCATGTCCTGATTCGATGCGGTGGCGTAGGCCGTGTTCGAGCGCGCGAACGGAATGCGATTGCCGCCGAGGATAGCGACGCGGCGCAAGGCGGGGGCGGGCGCAGTGGGTTTGAGGGCGCTCATGGCTGGTCCGGGAAATGGGTTTGAGAGGAAGACGAAGGCGAAGAGGGCCGGGTCGAAGACGCGCCGCCAATGGCCTGCCAGCGTCCGCGCAGATGCGGGACGGTGCCTGCGGCGTCGCGCAGTTCGAAATGTTGCACATTCGGCTGCACATGCGGTTGTGCGGGCGGCGCACGCCAGAAGGTGACGTCGCCGGGTAGCAGCACAGGTGTCTTGAATTCCACCAGCAGATCGACCGGACCGGAGGCGCTTACGTCGTCCGGCAGCACGGCTGCGAGCGTTCGCGCGAAGCTCCACATCCCGTGAATGATGGGGCGCGCAAAACCGAACAGCTTCGCCGTGAGCGGCCACAAATGAATCGGGTTGTAGTCGCCCGAGATGCGCGCATATTGGCGTCCAAGGTCCGCCGGGACCGGCCATATCGCTGCTTTTGTCAGTGACGGATCGGCGCTTAACTGTGCCTGATAGGGAGCGCCGAGTGCGTCGCGCACGCCGGTGCGCAGGTACAGACTCTCGCCGATCCACACGACGATGTCGTCGCGACGGGCCGTCGTGACCACCGTGAACACCTGTCCTTTGTCGTGTGCGGACAGCGGGCCGCACCGCACATCCAACGTCAGGCGTTCGCCCACGTTCAGCGTCGCAAACTGCCGGATCCGGTTCGCCAGATGCACCATGCCGAGCATGGCGAACGGGAAAGCGCGGTCTGTCATCAGCAGCATGTGAAGCGGGAAGGCGAGCAGATGCGGCCACGTGGGCGGCACGCCTGTGGTCTGAGCGAAGCCGCACAGCCGTGCGTAGCGGGCGATGTCTTCGCCGTCCAGTGGCACGTTGCGTCGCTCGAAAGCCAGCGGCGGCATCGGCTGCGCGCGGGCCGGTTTGCGCGAGGTCATCAGTGCGCGCAAATACAGATGCAGGGGCGACGGCAGATATGTGACTTGCTTCAGTTGTGTGGCGACGGCGATGTTCGGACTGTCGGATGGATCATGCGGTCGGTCGTTCGGCATCGTCATGCTCCGAGCAGGCTCTGGCCGCACACGCGCACGACCTGTCCGGTCAGCGCGCCCGAGGCCGGATGGGCGAGCCACGCGATGGCTTCGGCCACGTCGACAGGCTGGCCACCCTGTCCGAGCGAGTTCATGCGGCGTCCGGCTTCGCGAATGGCGAACGGAACCGCTGCGGTCATTTGCGTCTCGATGAAGCCGGGCGCGACGGCATTGATGCTGATATGACGCGCTGCGAGCAATGGTGACCACGCCTCGACCATCCCGATGACGGCAGCCTTCGATGCGGCGTAATTGGTCTGCCCGCGATTGCCTGCAATGCCACTGATGGAAGCGACGCCGACGATCCGGCTGTTTGCGCGCAGCACACCGGCGTCGAGCAACGCGGCATTGAGACGCTGGGGTGCGCCGACGTTGATGTCGAGCACGCTCTGCCATTGCGCATCGGTCATGCGAACAATCGTTTTGTCGCGCGTGATGCCAGCGTTATGTACGAGGATGTCCAGACCGTGCGGCGCGCGCGTCGCGAGATGCGCCATCAGTGTGGCTGCGGCCTCCGGCGAAGCGATATCGCACGTGAGGGCGCTACCGTCGAGGCGCGTGGCGACGGTGGTCAGCGCGTCTTGCGCGGACGGGATGTCGACGCACACGACATGCGCACCGTCGCGCGCCAGGACGGTCGCGATGGACTCGCCGATGCCGCGTGCCGCACCTGTCACCACGGCGACCTGTCCGGCGAGCGGACGGGTGTCGCGCATGGGCGGTGTTTCGAAGACAGGCGCGTGAAGTGTGATCGCCTGACCGCTCACATACGCGGCGCGAGGTGAGAGGAAGAATCGCAACGTGGAGTGCAGCGACTCGCGGGCATCGGGGGCGACGTAAAGCAATTGCGCCGTTGCGCCACGTTTGAGCTCCTTGGCCAGCGAGCGCACGAAGCCTTCCAGCGCGCGCTGCGCGATGCTCGCCTGCGGCGTGGCGGCCATCGACGGCGGCAGGCCGAGCACGAGCACGCGAGCGCATCGATCGAGCGTTGCCAGCGTGTCGTGGAAGAACGCGTAAAGCGACTCAAGTCCTGAGGTGTCGGCAATACCGCTCGCGTCGAACAGTAATGCTTTGGGACGCACGCCTTCGTTCGCGTTGAACCGTCCGCTCATCGTGCCCGCCTTGTTGGCGTACGAAATCCAATCGAGCCGATCCGCATGAGCAAGGCTCGGGATGCCGAGCCAATGTAGTTCGCGGGCGAGACCGGGCAGCAATGGCGCATCGCCCGCGCCGCCGACGACGGCCAGCGGTGGCGCAACGAGACGTGCTTCGGCGCCATTGTCGCCATCGTCGCCATAGTCCGGCATGCGCTCGAGCGGCACCGGGCGTGGCAGGCCCAGCGCGCTGGCCAGGCGGCTGCCCACGGCGGAGTTGGCAAAGGCAAGGTATCGGTCGGACGTCGTCACGGCGCGGAAATCCTCAAAGTGTTCTGGCGAAAAATTGATAACCGTTGGCAGGGTCGGCAGCGGTGGCGGCCGGACTCACGACGTGAGTGCTTCGTCCGCCGGGGTCTGACGCCGGGCCTGTTGCATGTCGCTGGCGCGCCCGAAGTCGGCCGGAAAGTCGTCAACCGCCACGGCCTTCGCCGCGTAATCGGCGTACTGCGCCAGCAGGCGGCGCTCGTCGTCGCTTACCAGTTGCAGCGTCGCCGCATGGTCCACCCAGGCAGTGAACTCGGGCAGGCTCTGCGGCATGGCCGCCAGACGCCCCTCCTTGATCGCGGTGCGCAGACGTTGCTCGATCACGGTGACCTGCGGCGTCATCTGGAAGACGATTTCGCCGTAAGCCAGATCGTCGACGTCAGGGCTCGGCGAGTAGCTGCCAGCGATGAGGCGCTCGCGGGCGTCGCCCGGCGTTTGCATCACCTCGGCCACGCGGGCGGCCAGCGCATCCGACGGCTTGGCGTACGGCAGACCGAGCGGCATCAGCTTCCAACGCATCCACCACGCAACGCCCCGCGACGGATAGTTCGCCAGCACGCCCTCGAAGGCCTCGCGCGCTTGCCAGAGGGCATCCTGCGCAGCCCAATGCACCAGCGGCAGGTCGGCAACGGGACGGCCTTCGTCCTCGAAGCGCTTGAGCGTCGCGGTCAGAAGGAAGAGTTGGGAAAGAATGTCGCCGAGGCGTCCCGTGATGCTCTCGCGACGCTTGAGCGAGCCGCCGAGCACCGCCATCGAAATGTCGGCTGCGATGGCGAGCAGCGTCGACATGCGGTTCGCGGCGCGGTAGTAGGCGTGCAGTTCGGGCGCGGCCTTCGAAGGCACGGCGGAGAAGCGCGCATGCGTGATGCCTTGCAGCGCGCCGCGCACGATGTTGCTCGTGACGAACGTCAGGTGGCCGAAGAGGGCGTCGTCGAAGGCGCGCACGGCGGCAGTGTGGTCGGTCGTCTGCGCGGCAGCCAGCTCCTTCAGCACATACGGATGGCAGCGGATCGCACCCTGACCGAAGATCATCAGGCAGCGCGTCATGATGTTCGCGCCTTCCACGGTGATCGACACAGGAATCTGCTGGTAGGCGCGGGCAAGGAAGTTGTTTGGGCCCATGCAGATGCCCTTGCCAGCGACGACGTCCATGCCGTCGTTCACCACATTGCGAGCGCGTTCGGTCACGTGGTACTTCGCGATGGCCGAGATGACCGAGGGCTTTTCGCCGAGGTCGACGGCCAATGCCGCCATGCGACGCGCAGCGTCCATCGCGTAGAGGTTGCCGGCCATGCGCGCGAGCGCTTCCTGTACCCCTTCGAACTTGCCGATCGGCGTGCGGAACTGGCGACGCACGGCCGCATACGCGCCGGTCGCGCGCACGGCGATCTTCGAGTAACCGACGTTCGACGACGGCAACGAAATCGCGCGGCCTGCGGCGAGACATTCCATCAGCATCCGCCAGCCCTTGCCGACTTGTGCCTGTCCACCGATCACCCAGTCGAGCGGGATGAAGACGTCTTTGCCGGAGTTCGGGCCGTTCTGGAAGACGGCGTTCAGCGGCCAGTGACGACGGCCGATCACGACGCCCGGGTGCTTCGTGGGAATCAGCGCGCAGGTAATGCCGGGTTCGGCGTCGTCGCCCAGCAGATGGTCGGGGTCGAGCGCGCGGAACGCCAGGCCGAGCACCGTGGCGATAGGGCCTAGTGTGATGTAGCGCTTGTTCCAGGTGACGCGAAAACCAAGGGTCTCGCGGCCCTCATGCATGCTGCGGCAGACAATGCCTATGTCCGGAATGGCGGCGGCGTCCGAGCCCGCATAGGGACTCGTCAGCGCAAAGCAGGGGATTTCTTCGCCCTTGGCGAGGCGGGGGAGATAGTAGTTCTTCTGGTCTTCGGTGCCGTAGTGCAACAGCAGTTCGGCCGGACCGAGCGAGTTCGGCACCATCACTGAAACAGCCGCAGCGGAACAGCGGGACGCCAGCTTCATCACCACTTGCGAGTGTGCGTAGGCGGAGAATTCGAGGCCGCCGTAACGCTTCGGAATGATCATGCCGAGAAAGCCTGCATCCTTTGCGTATTGCCAGGCCTTGGGCGGCAGGTCCTGCCAGACCTGCGTGCTTTCCCAGTCGTTCGACAGATCGCAAAGATGCTCGACCTGATTGTCCATGAATGCCTGCTCGTCGGCCGACAGGGCGGGAGCAGGCATAGCGCTGAATTTGTCCCAGTCGGGGCGGCCGGAGAACAGGTCGGCGTCCCACCAGACGGTACCGGCTTCAATCGCATCTTTTTCGGTATCCGACATTTCCGGCATGATCGACCGGAACTTGGCGAGCATCGGCGCAGTGACCCACGCGCGGCGTAGCGGGCCGATGCTGAGAATCAACGCGGGAAGGATGAGTACGACGGCGAGAATCGCTGTCGCGACCGTTCCCGTCAGTCCGAGCGAGATGCCTGCGCCCACCCACAGGACGGTGGCGATCAGCCATTGCCAGGCGTGTGCACGGTAGAAAAGCAGGGCTGTGACGCCCACGACAAACGCGAGAATCCATAAGGCCATCATTTTTCTCCTCCCTTCGGGTTCAGCTCCCCGGTCGGTGCCAGATGGCCCCGCGCGCCCCGAGGGGCGAACGCAGCGCCGGAGCTGTCGTCCTCGTGCCGTCTGTCGATCTTCGCTGGCGTTGTGCGCAGTGGGATTCGGTGACGGCGTTGTTGTTGGATCGTTCGGCGACGCAATGGTGCGCCGGGAATTCGAGTAAAGCGTCGAAACGTGAAACCATCACGCGATGGAAAGCCGACGGCCGTCCAGCGCGGGTTACGCGGTAGTCAGATGATGCGGCAAGCGCGAGGTGCGTTGGCCTGCGCGGCCCTTTGTCCGGCCGCGTAGTTGGCGAATTTTTACGTCAGACGTTCGCGAGCGAACGGTCGCTGGCGCTCGATTCCGGGCCGCCCTCGTGAGTCCGAGATTCAGTGTGCCCGGACGCTTGTCCGGCTTCGCGCGGCGGGGTGACGTCGGCGTCTTTCGCCAGCGCGAAAACGGCAGCGAAGCTCGCCAGTTGCTCGTCGCCCGGCATCGGGGCCTTGAGCGCGGCCACCATGAGTGCCGTCAGGCGTGCCACGACTTGCAGGTCGCCCATCGGCTGTCCCTGCGCGAACGTGTCGATCAGGCGGGAGGTGTCGCTGCTGGCGAGCACGCCGGACAACGCCTGCAACGCGAAGTGCAGACGCCAGCCCAATTCCTGACGCGGCAACTCCGGCAACGCGCATGCGAAGGCTTCAAAGAAGCGCTCGAAAACCGGGGCGTAATGCTGTTGCAGATAGTCGCGGATGAAGGGCGAGGGGTCGGCGTAGACGCGTCCGAGCAACCGCAGGAATGCGGGGCCGCCGATGTCGCGATGATGGGAGATAGCGAGGGCCGGGATGAACATGGCACCCAGCACGTGTTCGCACGTCAGCTTCGGGGCTGGCCACGTGGCCTCGGCACGCGTGAGCAGGGCGAGGCGTTCGTCGTTTAGCCGGTCCAGCCGGCGCGAGAGCATCGCCTGGAGCAACGTTTCCTTACTGCCGAAGTGATAGTTGACGGCCGCCAGATTGACCTCGGCGCGCGAGGTGATCTGGCGCAGGGACATGGCTTCATAGCCGAATTCGATGAACAGGTCTTCTGCCGCATCGAGAATGCGCAGTTTGGTGTCGCCAGCTTGACGGCCGGCCGAGACGCGAGGACTCACGACGAACCTCCTGTGTTTTTCGGGGACGGACCCAGGGACGGATGGCACAACACTGCACCATCCTCAGGAACCGATGTTTCATTCAAACGTTCGATTGAATCCTAGGCGTTAAGCGGACGTCTCCCAAGCGCTTTTTGTGGGTGTCGTCCTCTAATCTGCGTTTGGGGCAGCGGCTGCCGGGGGTCACGTTTTTCGGGACGGCGAACTTCGGGGAAGGTGGAAAGGTCTGATTTCGGTGCTTTCCAGCCGGAAAGTCTGGAGGCGGGACAATAGTTTGCTAAAATGTTCCGCTTTGTGTGCAAGACCGTTTTGGCGCTAACCCGATTCGTCGGGTGCGGAGGGAAGCCGGCGTCGCATCGTCGGTTCCGGCCCAAGGTTGATTAACTGACAGGGTCCGCTTGCGGCATTCCCTCGCCGCAACACAGAACGACCCTCTGGATGGACGAATATCCTCATGACTATCGCTGTTGAAAACCTCGGCAAGCTCGAGCGTCGCTTTACCATCACCCTGCTCAAGCAGGACGTCGAAAAAGAAGTCGCGACGCGCATTCAGCGACTGTCGAAGACGGTTCGCATGCCGGGCTTCCGTCCGGGCAAGGTGCCCCTGAAGATGGTCACCCAGCAGTACGGTGGTCAGGTCGAAGCCGAAGTCGTCAGCGACAAGGTTGGCCAGCAATTCTTCGAAGTCAGCAAGGACCAGGACCTGCGTGTGGCCGGTCAGCCGCGTTTCGCGCCGAAGGCCGACGCCGCCGAGACCGAATACGCTTTCGACGCCACGTTCGAAATCTATCCGGAAGTGAAGATCGGCGATCTGGCCACGGCCGAAGTCAGCCGCACCACGACCGACGTCTCGGAAGCCGAAATCGATCGCACCCTCGACATCCTGCGCAAGCAGCGCGTGCACTACCACGTGCGCGGTGAAGCCGGCGCCCACGGCGACGGCGGCTCGGTCGAAGCCAAGGACGGCGACCGCGTGACGGTCGACTTCGTCGGCAAGATCGACGGTGAAGTGTTCGCAGGCGGCAGCGCCGAAGACTTCGTGTTCGTGCTGGGCGAAGGCCGCATGCTCCCGGAATTCGAAAAGGCAACGCTGGGCCTGAAGGTCGGCGAAGCGAAGGAATTCGAACTCAAGTTCCCGGACGAGTACCACGGCAAGGAAGTGGCCGGTAAGACCGCCACGTTCACCGTCACGCTCAAGAAGGTCGAGTGGGCGCACCTGCCGGAAGTCGACGGCGAATTCGCCAAGTCGCTCGGCATCGCCGACGGCAGCATCGAAAAGATGCGCGCCGACATCAAGGAAAACCTGTCGCGCGAAGTGAAGCGTCGCACGCAGGCGCTCCTCAAGGATCAGGTCATGAACGCCCTGATCTCGGTGTCGGAACTCGACGTGCCGAACGCGCTGATCGAACAGGATCAGGAACGCCTCGTGGCGATGGCCCGCCAGGACCTCGCACAGCGTGGCGTGCCGAACGCCGGCAACGTGCCGATCCCGGCTGAAATGTTCAAGGAACAAGCCGAGCGTCGCGTGAAGCTGGGTCTGATCCTTGCCGAGCTGGTCAAGCAAAACGACCTGCAAGCCAAGCCGGACCAGATCAAGGCCGAAGTCGAAGAGTTCGCGAAGAGCTACGAAGACCCGCAAGAAGTCGTCCGCTGGTACTATGGCGATCAGCAGCGCATGGCGGAAATGGAAGGTTTCGTCGTCGAGAACAACGTGGTCGAGTTCGTCCTTGGCAAGGCCAAGGTGACCGACAAGCAAGTTAGCTTTGAAGAGCTGGCTGGCAACACGCAATCCTAATCGGCGCGATACGACCGACTGAACCGCCGCGGCCGCAAGGCCGTGGCGGTTCTTTTCCAAATGGCCTTCGGGCTTCCTCCTTGCGGCGCGCAAAACCATCTCGATAGAAGGGTCGAACCGATATGATTACCCGTTCCGAATTGCTCGCCCAACTCGCCTCCCAGACGCACAACTCCGCCCTCGAAACGCAAGGCCTTGGCCTCGTGCCGATGGTCGTCGAGCAAAGTGGTCGTGGTGAGCGCGCTTACGATATTTATTCGCGACTCCTCAAAGAGCGCATCATTTTCATGGTTGGCGAGGTCAACGACCAGAGCGCCAACCTCGTCGTCGCCCAATTGCTGTTCCTCGAGAGCGAAAATCCGGACAAGGAAATCTCGATGTACATCAATTCGCCGGGCGGTTCCGTCTCGGCAGGCCTGGCGATTTACGACACGATGCAGTTCGTCAAGCCGGCGGTCTCGACGCTGTGCCTCGGTATGGCTGCGAGCATGGGCGCTTTCCTGCTGGCCGCCGGTGAGAAGGGCAAGCGTTTTGCTCTGCCGAACGCACGCATCATGATTCACCAGCCGCTGGGCGGTGCGCGTGGTCAGGCGTCGGACATCGAGATTCACGCCAAGGAAATCCTCCTGCTCAAGGACCGGTTGAATCGTCTGCTCGCTGAGAACACCGGGCAGTCGCTCGAAGTGATCGCACGCGATACCGACCGAGACAACTTCAAGTCCGCCGCCGACGCCGTCGAGTACGGTTTGATCGATCGCGTGCTCGAAAAGCGTCCCTGATTCGGACCCGAAGACGGGGCGCCTGACGGCAAAATCGTTGGCGCGACACCAGGCATTTTCGATTCGGGAAGCTGGGTGATCGCGCCAAGTGTTTGTCGTTAAAGGGAATTTAAGGCTGTCGCGAGTGGGCCACACGCTCGTACAGCATGGCGTTACAATGGGATTCACGTATGCCGCGTTTGCCGCCCCCGGCGGGGGACGACCGGGGCGCAAATTGCTAGCAGGCTGACACAGATATGGTGGATAAAAAAAGCACTTCCAACGGCGAAAAGCTGCTCTACTGCTCCTTCTGCGGAAAGAGCCAGCACGAGGTCAAGAAGCTCATCGCAGGTCCGTCCGTATTCATTTGCGACGAGTGCATTGATCTGTGCAATGAGATTATTCGCGACGAGGCCGCAGCGGCCGAAGACGAGAGCGGCAGCGGCGCCAAGTCCGATCTGCCGTCCCCGCAGGAAATTCGCGAGAGTCTCGATCAGTATGTGATCGGTCAGGACCGGGCCAAGAAGATTCTGGCGGTTGCGGTCTATAACCATTACAAGCGATTGAAGCACCTCGGCGACAAGCGCGACGAGGTCGAACTTTCCAAGAGCAACATCCTGCTGATCGGGCCGACCGGCTCGGGCAAGACGCTGCTCGCGCAGACGCTCGCGCGTCTGCTCAACGTGCCTTTCGTGATTGCCGACGCCACCACGCTGACCGAAGCCGGTTATGTGGGTGAAGACGTCGAAAACATCATCCAGAAGCTCCTGCAGAACTGCAATTACGAGATCGAGCAGGCGCAGAAGGGCATTGTCTACATCGACGAAATCGACAAGATCAGCCGTAAGTCGGACAACCCGTCGATTACGCGCGACGTGTCGGGCGAAGGCGTGCAGCAGGCGCTGCTCAAGCTGGTCGAAGGCACGATGGCGTCGGTGCCGCCGCAGGGCGGTCGCAAGCATCCGAACCAGGATTTCATCCAGGTCGACACGACGAACATCCTCTTCATTTGCGGCGGCGCGTTCGATGGTCTCGAAAAGATCATCATGAACCGTACGGAAAAGACGGGGATTGGTTTTGGCGCGACGGTCAAGACGGGCGAAGAGCGGGACGCAGGCGAATTGCTGCGCGACGTCGAACCCGAGGATCTGATCAAGTTCGGTCTTATTCCGGAACTGATTGGTCGTCTGCCGGTGGTTGCCACGTTGGGTAAGCTTGACGAAGACGCGCTGGTCACGATCCTGATCGAGCCGAAGAACGCGCTGGTTAAACAGTATCAACGTCTGTTCTTGATGGAAGGCGTCGAGCTGGAGATTCGCCCGGCCGCCATGCATGCCGTGGCGCGCAAGGCGATCAAGCGCAAGACGGGTGCGCGCGGCCTGCGTTCGATCATCGAACAGGCCTTGCTGGAAGTCATGTACGAGTTGCCGTCGCTTAAGGGCGTGACCAAGGTCATCCTTGATGAAAACGCCATCAGTGGCGACGGAAAGCCGCTTTTGATCTATCAGGAGTCGCCCAAGGTTGCCGGCTCCAATTGAACGGTCAACTTAGCGCTACCCCAAGCCGTTCATGGAAACATGGACGGCTTTTTTTCCTTCATACTAGTGCCACGGGCAATGAAACCCCGAGTGGTGCAACTTGTTGGCGAAAGGGCTTTTCCAGCCTCTTGTAATTCTCGCCGGCGGCCTCAATTAGCTGGAACACAACGGTATCGTTAAATATGGGGAACGAGATGTCAGGCACCCAAATCCTCCCGCCCGAAGCGATTCAACTGCCCCTGTTGCCTCTGCGCGACGTGGTCGTGTTTCCGCACATGGTGATTCCCCTTTTCGTGGGGCGTCCGAAATCGATTAAAGCGCTTGAAACCGCGATGGAAGGCGGCAAGCACATCATGCTGGTCGCGCAGAAAGCCGCGGCCAAGGATGAGCCCACGTCCAAGGATCTCTACGAGATCGGCTGCGTGGCGAACATCCTGCAAATGCTCAAACTGCCCGATGGCACCGTCAAGGTGCTCGTCGAAGGGATTCAACGCGCCCGCACCCTGAGTGTGGACGAAGAAGAAACCCAGTTCACGTCGGAAGTCATGCCGCTTGAGCCGGACGACGGCAATTCGCCGGAATCCGAGGCCCTGCGTCGTGCGATCGTGGCGCAGTTCGATCAGTACGTGAAGCTCAACAAGAAGATTCCGCCGGAGATCCTGACGTCGCTGTCGGGCATCGACGAAGCGGGTCGTCTGGCTGACACCATCGCCGCACACCTGCCGCTCAAGCTGGAGCAGAAGCAGAAGATTCTGGAGATGTTCCCGGTCATCGAGCGCCTTGAGCATTTGCTCGCGCAGCTCGAGAGCGAGATCGACATTCTCCAGGTGGAAAAGCGCATTCGTGGCCGCGTAAAGCGCCAGATGGAAAAGAGCCAGCGCGAGTACTACCTGAACGAGCAGGTCAAGGCGATCCAGAAGGAACTGGGCGAAGGCGAAGAGGGTGCGGATCTCGAAGAACTCGAGAAGCGCATCAAGGCAGCGCACCTGCCCAAGGAAGCCAAGAAGAAGGCCGACGCCGAACTCAAGAAGCTCAAGCTGATGTCGCCGATGTCGGCAGAAGCGACTGTCGTGCGCAACTACATCGACACGCTGGTCGGTCTGCCGTGGCGCAAGAAGAGCAAGGTCAACAACGATCTGACGAACGCCGAGAAGGTGCTCGACGAAGACCACTTCGGTCTCGAGAAGGTCAAGGAACGCATCCTTGAGTATCTTGCTGTGCAACAGCGCGTGGACAAGGTCAAGGCGCCGATCCTGTGCCTGGTCGGGCCCCCCGGTGTCGGTAAGACCTCGCTCGGTCAGTCGATTGCGCGTGCCACGAACCGCAAGTTCGTGCGTATGGCGCTGGGCGGCGTGCGTGACGAGGCCGAGATTCGCGGTCACCGTCGCACGTACATCGGTTCGATGCCCGGCAAGATTCTGCAGAGCCTCTCGAAGGTCGCCGTGCGCAACCCGCTGTTCCTGCTCGACGAAGTGGACAAGATGGGCATGGACTTCCGTGGCGACCCGAGCTCGGCGTTGCTCGAAGTGCTCGATCCGGAACAGAACCACACGTTCTCGGACCACTACGTCGAAGTCGACTTCGATCTGTCGGATGTGATGTTCGTGGCGACGTCGAACTCGCTGAACATTCCGGCACCGTTGCTCGACCGTATGGAAGTGATCCGTTTGTCGGGTTACACGGAAGACGAGAAGGTCAACATCGCCCAGCGTTATCTGCTGCCGAAGCAGAAGAAGAACAACGGGTTGAAGGAAGGCGAAATCGATCTGACGGAAGCCGCGATTCGCGACATCATTCGTTACTACACGCGTGAAGCGGGTGTGCGTTCGCTTGAGCGTGAAATCTCGAAGATCTGCCGCAAGGTCGTGAAGATGTTGCTGCTCAAGAAGGTCGATGGCTCGTCGATCAAGGTCGATGCCGGCAATCTCGACAACTTCCTCGGCGTGCGCAAGTTCGACTTCGGTCTGGCCATGAAGGAGAACCAGATCGGTCAGGTCACGGGTCTGGCGTGGACGGAAGTCGGTGGCGATCTGCTGACGATCGAGGCGGCGCTGATGCCTGGCAAGGGCAACATTATCCGCACGGGTTCGCTCGGCGACGTGATGAAGGAGTCGGTCGAGGCGGCACGCTCGGTGGTGCGTTCGCGTGCACGTCGTCTCGGCGTGTCCGACGAGCAGTTCGAGAAGAAGGACATCCACATTCACGTGCCCGAAGGCGCGACGCCGAAGGACGGTCCGTCCGCTGGTATCGCGATGACGACGGCGCTCGTGTCGGTGCTCACCGGGATTCCGGTGCGTGCGGATGTGGCGATGACCGGCGAGATCACGCTGCGCGGCGAAGTGTTGCCGATCGGTGGTCTCAAGGAGAAGCTGCTCGCAGCGCATCGCGGTGGCATCAAGCTCGTGTTGATTCCGGAAGAGAACGTGAAGGATCTCGCCGAGATTCCGGATACGGTCAAGAACGCGCTGGAGATCGTGCCGGTGCGCTGGATCGACAAGGTGCTTGAACTCGCACTGGAGCATGCACCGGCGCCGTTGCCGGAAGAAGAAGCCAAGGCAGCGCCTGTGACGCCGAACGCAGACGCGAGCGGCAAGCAGGACGTCATCAAGCACTAAGCGGGTTTCGTCGGGCGATGGATCGCAGTGCGGTCCTAGCCCGATAGAAAAACGTTCAAAAAGCTCGGGGTTTTCCCCGGGCTTTTTTTATTCACGCAAAGTGCTCGAAAATAACGTCCGGCAAGCACTGATTCAGGAGTGCTTCCGATGCAGTCAGAACGCCGCAAAACGGCTTGACATCAGGGTTTGCGGCTTGTCTAATGGCAAAGCCAGCGGACCTCTCAGATCAATGTCAAGGCGCGCAAAGAGCGCCTCCGCGGCTCAATCGCCTACTATCCTTGCAAGGGGGTTACAGTGAATAAGACGGAACTGATCGAGCACATCTCTGAACAGGCAGATATTTCGAAAGCTGCCGCAGGCCGATCGCTTGACGCATTGGTGGGTGCAGTAAAGAAAGCGCTGAAGAAGGGTGACGACGTGACGCTGGTCGGCTTTGGTACGTTCCATCTCGCCAAGCGCGCCGCTCGTACGGGACGCAATCCGCGCACGGGAGAACCCATCAAGATTAAGGCGGCGAAGGTTCCGAAATTTCGCCCTGGCAAAGATCTCAAAGATGCAGTAAACTAACGAGCTTTCCTGCTTCGGCAGGAGGCAGCAAGAACAAGACTAAAATCGGGAACGGGTGCTTAGCTCAGTTGGTAGAGCGGCGCCCTTACAAGGCGTAGGTCGGGGGTTCGAGCCCCTCAGCACCCACCAGTTCCAGATCTTGGGGAGCGGTAGTTCAGTTGGTTAGAATACCGGCCTGTCACGCCGGGGGTCGCGGGTTCGAGCCCCGTCCGCTCCGCCAAATTGTGAAAAGGCGAACTTCGGTTCGCCTTTTTTGCCATATAGCGTCATAAAACGCATCCAGACGACTCTTCCGATTTCGTATGTTCGACTTCATTCGCCGTCACCAACGCTTGGTCCTCATCTTCCTGACGGTGCTGATCGTCCCGTCGTTCGTGGTGTTTGGCGTTCATGGCTGGCAGGAATACGCCTCGGATGCCGGTACGATCGCCAAGGTCGGCGATCAGACTGTGACGCGCCAGGAGTACGACAGCGTGCTGCGCGCGCAAACGGAGCGCATGCAGCAGATGTTCGGCGGCGCCGTCGACGCGAGCCAGATCAACACGCCGGAAATGCGCAGTGCTGTGCTGGACAATCTGATCCAGCAAAAGCTGCTGCAACAGGAAACCCTCAAGAAGAATTTGTCGGTGCCCGACGCGCAAGTGCGTGAGGCGCTCCTCGCCATTCCCGCGATTGCGCAGCTGCGCCGTGCAGACGGTTCGATCGATCAGGCTGCTTACGAGCAACTGCTGTCCGCGCAGAACCTGACGCCGCAGCGTCTCGAAGCGCAGATTCGTTTCGAACTGGCGTCGAATCAATTGCCGTCGAGCGTGCAGGCGAGCGCGATGCTGCCGAAGACGGTGCTCGAACGTTTCGCACAATTGCGTTCGCAGCAGCGCGAAGTGTCGGCGCTGGACTTCCCGCTGACGGACTTCGCCGGCAAGATCGTGCCGACGCAGCAGCAGATTCAGGCGTATTACGACGCGCACAAGGCTGCATTCCAGACGCCGGAGTCGGCTGAGATCCAGTACGTGGTGCTCGATCCGAAGGCCATGCCGACATCGGCGCAAACTGCGCCGAGCGACGATGTGCTGCGCAAGATGTACAACGACAATCTGAAGCAATACACGACGCAGGAAGAGCGCCGTGCATCGCATATTCTGATTGCCTCGCCGGCAGATGCGTCGCCGGCCGACCACGCCAAGGCGAAGGCAAAGGCTGACGCGATCCTCGCGCAGATCAGGAAGAATCCGAACGACTTCGCCAAGTTGGCCAGCGAGAACTCGGAAGACCCGGGTTCGAAGGGCAACGGTGGTGACCTCGGCTTCTTCGCGCGCGACGCTATGGTCAAGCCGTTTGCCGATGCCGCATTCGCACTCAAGAGCGAAGGTGAAGTGAGCGATGTCGTGAAGAGCGACTTCGGTTATCACATCATCAAGCTCACGGGCATCAAGCCGGCGCAGACGAAGTCGTTCGACGAAGTGAAGTCGCAACTGGCCGATCAGTATCGTCAGCAGGAAGCCGCGAAGGGCTACGCCAAGCTCGCAGACCAGTTCACGAACGCTGTGTACGAACAGCCGGACAGCCTGCAACCGGTGGCCGACAAGCTGAACCTGAAGGTGCAGACCGCCAAGGTAACGCGTACGCCGGATGCTGCACTGGCCCAGAGTCCGCTCGGCAACGAGAAGCTGCTGAAGGCAGTGTTCGGCGACGAATCGCTCAAAAACAAGCGCAACACCGAAGCGGTGGACGTGGGACAAGGCGTGCTGGTGTCGGCTCGCATCGTGGCGTATCACCCGGCTGCCACGCCGCCGCTCGATCAGATCGAAGCGCAAGTGAAGCAGAAGGCGATTGCGGATCTGGCCGAGCAGGAAGCCAAGAAGGCAGGCGAAGCGAAACTGGAAGCGCTCAAGAAGGGTGGCGATGCGACGTTCGGCGCGGCGCAAACCGTCTCGCGCGACAATCCGGGCAAGCTGGTGCCGACGGCACTGACCGCCATTTTCGGTGCGGACACCAGCAAGTTGCCCGCCTACGTGGGTGTGTCGCTGGGCGAAGGTCAGGGCTACGCCGTGTATCGCATCAGCAAGGTGTCGCAGCCGGCGACGCAAGATCCGCAGCGTCTGGCGGCCGAAGCGCAACAGCTCAATCAACTGGCTGCGCAGGCCGAGTGGAATGCCTGGGTGGGTGATCTGCGGGCGCGCTCGAAGGTCAAGGTCGTGAACGACGTGACCAAGGCGACGAGTAACTGATCGCGGGAGGATCGTGTAGCGTACGATCCCTCAGCCAAAAGAAGACGGCCAACTGAGTTGGCCGTTTTTTTATGCGCCGGACTTTGATGCGCGTGAGTCTGGGGCTTTCGCGGATGGTTTGGCGGGCGTTGCGGCGGCGGCGGGTTTGAGCAGCGGTTTCACCGTTGGCCAGACATTTTGCAGAATCTGCGGATGCGCCTTGGCGAGCGGATGAATCTGGTCTTGCTGGAACCAGTCCTGATGTTCGATGACGCCCGCCAGCAAGAACGGCACGTAGCCGGTTTTTTCCTGCTTGGCGATGGTCGAGAACATGGTGAAAAATTGCTCGCTATAGTCGGGACCGTAGTTCGGCGGGATGCGCATGCCGACCACGATCACACGGCTGCCGATCTTGCGCGACGCGGCGACCATCTCGCGCAAATTGGTGCGGGTGAGATCGAGCGGAATGCCGCGCAGTGCGTCGTTGCCCCCCAGTTCGATGATGGTCACGGCGGGGTGATAGCGTTCGAGCAACGGGGCGAGACGGGAGCGCCCGCCACTCGTCGTGTCGCCACTGATACTGGCATTCACGACGTTATAATCGTAGCCACTCTGCGTGATCGTCTGCTGCATCAGATTGACCCAGCCGGCACCGCGCGCGATGCCATATTCCGCCGAAAGGCTGTCGCCCACGACGAGAATTGTCGGCGCGCCAGAACTTGCCGCGTTCGCCGCGGTCCCTGTCAGCATGCACCAGCCAACGGCGGCTGATGCGGCCAATTTCAAGAACTCTCTTCTTGCCATGTCGTTTTCCGAAAACGTAATTGAAGTGCGGGGCCTGGGCAAACGGTTGCGTGATGCCACCGGCGAGCTAGTCATTTTGCAGGATATCGACTTCTCCGTCGCGAGAGGCCAGAGCGTGGCCATCGTGGGAGCGTCGGGGTCCGGAAAGTCCACGCTGCTCGGTCTGATGGCCGGGCTCGACACCGCGACCGACGGCAGCATCACGCTGCTGGGCAAGTCGCTCGGTGAGCTTGACGAAGAGGGCCGCGCCGCGTTGCGACGAGGGGCCGTTGGCTTCGTCTTCCAGTCCTTTCAACTGATGCCGCACCTGACAGCACTCGAAAACGTGATGTTGCCGCTCGAGCTGTTGGGTGAGACATGGGAGATTCGCAATCGTGCCGTCAAATTGCTGGAGCAAGTGGGCTTAGGGTCGCGCCTGACGCACTATCCGAAGCAACTCTCGGGCGGTGAGCAGCAGCGTGTGGCGCTCGCACGCGCGTTTGTGACGGCGCCTGCCGTGCTGTTCGCCGACGAGCCGACAGGCAGTCTCGACACGGCCACGGGCGAGCGGGTCATCGAACTGATGTTCTCGCTCAACGAAGCGAGTGGCGCGACGTTGGTGCTGGTGACGCACGATCTGGCGATTGCGCAGCGTTGTGACGCGACGGTGCAGCTTGCGGGCGGGCGCGTCGTGAATGGTGCAGCGATCTGACACGCGATTCCGACGCGGGATTCTGAGGATCGCCCGCTTGACTGACGTCGCCTGAAACGAATAGAGAAGCCGCAATGGCTTCTCTTTTCGTTGGGATCTGACGAATCCACAAGCGTTTGCCGGAAAGTCTCCGGCCCCCTGTAGTCCTATTACCCCTTCTTCTTCAGCGCGTTCCCTGCAATGCGGATCAGCGATGCCGTGGAAGCGTCGTGAGCGTCCGACTTGAGCGAGTCCGGATCGAGCAGCTCCGGCTCGATCGCGCGACACAGGGTCTTGCCCAGTTCCACACCCCACTGATCGAACGGATTGATATTCCAGATGGCAGCCTGCACGAACACCTTGTGTTCGTAGAGCGCGATCAACGCGCCAAGGCGTTCGGGCGTTAGCTTATCGATCACCAGCGTATTGCTCGGACGATTGCCCGCGAAGCAACGTTGCGCACCCAACGGGCCGCCGGCCTGCTCGGGCGTCGCCATCGAGCCGCCCTGAAGGAATGCCTCGCTTTGCGCGAAGCAGTTCGCCAGCAGCTTGCGATGGTGGTCGAGATAGGCCGGTTGATCGTATTGCGGTTCGAGCACGGCGATGAAATCGACCGGCACGAGCGTCGTGCCCTGATGCAGCATCTGGAAGTAGGCGTGCTGGCCGTTCGTGCCCGGCTCGCCCCAGATGATCGGTGCCGTCTGCCAGGCGACGGGCGAACCGTCGATCTGTACCGACTTGCCGTTGCTCTCCATGTCGAGCTGCTGGAGATACGGCGGCAGCTTTTGCAGTGCGTCCGTGTACGGTGCGATGGAGAGCGTCTGTGCGTCGAAGAAATTGCGATACCAGATGCCGAGCAGGCCGAGCAGCACCGGCATGTTCGCTTCGAGCGGCGCGTGACGGAAATGTTCGTCCATCGCGTGCGCACCGGCGAGCAGTGCTTCGAAATGTTGCGCACCCAGATACAGCATGACGATCAGACCGACGGACGACCACAGCGAGTAACGTCCACCCACCCATTCGCCGAACTGGAACACGTTCTCGCGAAGAATCCCGAATCGCATCGCCTCGTCCACATTGGTCGAGACCGCGACGAAGTGCTTGTCGAGACCGCTCTCGGGAATGCCGTTCTGAATGAGCCACGCGCGAATGGTTCGCGCGTTCGTCATGGTTTCGAGCGTCGTGAACGTTTTCGAGCAAACCACGACGAGCGTGGCTTCAGGGTCGAGCGCCGGCAACGTACGCGCGAGCTCTGTCGGATCGATGTTGGCGATGAAGTTCGCCGAGAGGTCTTCACGGCCGTAGACGGCGAGGGCATCGCACACCATGCGCGGGCCGAGATCCGAGCCGCCGATGCCGACGTTGATCAGATGCTTGATGCGCTTGCCCGTCGCGCCGACCCAGCGGCCGTCACGAACGCGTTCGCTGAAGTCGCGCATGCGTGCGAGCGTCTCTCCGACGCCGCTGCTGACTTCGCCTGAGGTGTCGCGAAACGTTACGCCCTTGGGGGCACGCAACGCAATATGCAGTGCGGCGCGATTCTCCGTGACGTTGACGTGTTCCCCGGCCCACATGGCATCGCGCTTGGCGGGCACGTGGCATTCACGCGCGAGATGGGTGAGGAGCGTGCGCGTTTTGTCCGTAATGCGGTTCTTCGAGTAATCGAGATACAGCCCGGCCGCGTGCAGCGAAAAATTGTCGACACGGGTGTTGGCACCTGCACCGGCGAACCAGTCGCGCATGTGTTGTGCAGCGATTTCGTCGCGGTGTTCGAGCAGGGCGCGCCAGGCGGGAAGTTGGTCCAGACGAACGGATGTCTTGTACGGCATGTGCGATATGGCCATTTCGATAAAGCGAAGTATAACGGGAGTCACCGCGAAATCACGCTGAAATGCGGCTAAGGGCAGCGAAGGACGGTGCTATGCGTGGATGACGCTTGCCATGGCCAGTTCGGTGCGGATCGCCGGCAAGAGTTCCGACGCCGTCAGACCCGCCGGCCCCACACCTTCTCGCACGCATCGATCGGCGGCGCGTCCGTGAATCCACACGCCCGCCAACGCGGCTTGCGTCGCGGGCATACCTTGCGCCAGCAGCGCGCCGATGACGCCGGTCAGCACGTCGCCGGTGCCGGCCGTCGCCAGCCCGGCATTGCCGGTCGTATTGATCCACGTTGTTGCGCCATCGTCTACGACGGTGCCCGATCCCTTGAGCACGACCGTCGCGCCAAAATGCTGCGCCAATGCGCGGGCGCAAGCGAGTCGATCTGACTGGATGCGGGCGACGTCGCAGCCTGCGAGCCGGGCGGCCTCCAACGGATGCGGCGTGAGTACCGTCGGTCCGGCGCGGCGACGCACCCGCTCCGCGAGCGCCGGTTCGGCGGCCAGCAGGTTGAGCGCGTCGGCGTCGATCACCAGCGGCGTATCGTCCAGTGCCAATGCGCGGGAAAGGCAAGCGGCGGAGGCAGCCGATGTCCCCAGTCCGGGGCCGACGGACACCGCCTGCATGGTCGCGAGATCGAGATTCTCGGCGTGTCGCAGCATCAGCTCGGGGTGCACCGGATCCCACGCGGGGGCGTCGTGCGCGACGAACCCGACAAACACGCGACCGGCACCGGTCATCAGGCCCGTGCGCGCAGAGAGCATCGGTGCACCCACCATGCCATCAAACCCGCCGAGGACCGCCAGCGAACCGTAGCTGCCCTTGTGCGACGCATGGTGACGATGTGGCAAATGCGCGCGAAACGCGTCGGGCGCGATAGTGGCGATGGGCGTTCGCGCCGGTACTTCCGCGAATGCATCGTGGGCGCCCAGGGTGGCAACGAGCACGTCACCTGCGACGTCTCGCCCGATGCCGGTGAAGAGTCCCGGGCAGGCACCGATCATCGCTATCGTCGCATCGGCCCGGATGACCGGCCCGTCAGCCATGCCAGTGGCGGCAAGCAATCCGCTGGGAATGTCGATGGCGAGTACCGGCGCGCCTTCTGTGTGTGCGTAGGCAATGTTATCGACCAGTGTGGCGGCTGCGCCGTCGAGGGGCCGGGACAGGCCGATGCCGAACAGGCCGTCGACGATCCACGCGTAGGCCAAAGGCTGCGGCCAGGTGGTCGGCGCAGGCCGCACCGGCACACCGGCAGCGAGGGCTTCGCCGAGCGCCCAGCGGGCATCGTCTGCCGAGGGTGGCGAGAGTTGCCACACGTCGACCAGCACGCCTCGACGGTGCAATTCGCGAGCGGCAACGTAAGCGTCTCCGCCGTTGTTCCCTGGGCCAGCGAGCAGCAGTACGGGTTGACGTCCAGCGCTTGCGAGAGCGGGGAGGCGACCGTAAAGCCAATGTGCAATGGCCGCACCGGCGCGCGCCATCAGGGTGTGGGGTGCCAGCTTCGCGGCGGCAGCGCGCTCCACGTCGCGCAGTGTGGCGGGGAGATGCAGGTTGAGCGACGCGGTGGCGGCAGCGGTCGTTGATACGGTGTCTGGGAGGGAATGCGTTGCGCGCGGGGAATCGGACATGGCAGGCGAAGCTCCCGGAAACTAGGGCAATGGACGTGGCGTCGCAGCGCACGACGCGCCCCGTTCGATCCCTGTCGGGGGGACAAGAGGCGTCGGGGATGTCGCCGCGCTTGGCGTGCCTATCTGGGAATTATGCCGTCAACGCGCCGCTTCGACTGTCAGTGTGAATCCCGACACCGTGTCGGCAATCGCCGACGCAGCGTACCGAGCGGGAAAGGGGGGAATCCCCCGTCGTTTCCGCCCGGTCAGCGCTCAGCGATCGTATCGAGCGAGCGTCAGCCCGTTCAGATCGATATCGGGCGTTTGTCCGGAGATGACGTCAGCGAGGACGCGTCCCGAGCCGCAGGCCATCGCCCAGCCGGTCGAGCCGTGGCCGACGTTGAGGAAAATGCCGGGCAGATGCGTTGCGCCGAGCAGCGGCGGGCCATCCGGCAGCATCGGACGCGCACCGACCCACGCCCGCGCCTCGCGGTATTTGCCTGCGCCGGGGAACCAGTCGGTCGCCACTTTGTAAAGTGTAGCGATGGCGCGCTCGCGCAGCACAAGCTGCGTATCGCCCAGCTCGGCCGTGCCCGCAATGCGCAAGCGGTTGCCCTGCGGGGTGATGGCGGTCTTGTACGACTCGTCCATGACGGCGATTCGCGGGCTGAACAGTTCGGTCTTGACCGGCACCGTGATCGAGTAGCCCTTGATCGGCCACAGCGGCAAGTCGATACCGAGCGGGCGCAGCAGCGTGGTGCTCGCCACACCTGCGGCGATCACGACGGCATCCGCTTCGAGCGTCGATGTTTGCCCCATCTGGGCAGTACTGGCCGTCTCCACACTGACACCGGCACGACCAACGTTCGGTCGCACGGAGAGGACCGTCGTCTCTGTGGCGAGCGTGACGCCCATGTCGCGTGCGATCTGGGCAAGGCGCTTGGTAAAGAGCGGGCAGTTGCCGGTCTCGTCGCGCGGCAGATGCAGGCCGCCGGCAAGCGGCGCATCGGTGGAAATCGCGGGTTCGAGCTTGCGGCACTCCTCGGCGCTCAGCAGCCGGTGCGGCACTTCATTCTCGGCGAGCATGGCGCGCGCCGGCTCGTTCATCTTGATTTCGCGTTCGGTACGGAACAATTGCAGATAGCCCTGCGTATGTTCGTATTCGAAAATGTGAGATTCACGCAGTTCGTGCAGGCAGCGCTGGCTGTAGAACGCGAGGCGCTGCATGCGTTCGCGATTGGCGCGATAGCGGTCGATCTTGCACTCGCGCAGCCAGCGGGCGGCCCAGCGCCACGTGCCGGCCGACAGGCCGGGGCGGAAGATGAGCGGGCTGGCGGCGCTGAACATGTAGCCCAGCAGCTTGCGCGGCATGCCGGGTGCCGCCCAGGGCGTGACGTAGCCCGGGGCGATGACGCCTGCGTTGCCGAAGCTGCTCTCTTGCGCAACCGTGCTATTGCGCTCGACGAGCGTGACCGTGTGCCCCGCGGCGGCCAGATAGTAGGCAGTACACGTGCCAATGACCCCGCCGCCGATAACGATGACCTTCATTCCCAACCGTCTGGTGTGTGGCGAACGCCCGTTCGTTCGCTTGTTAGTGTCGTTTTTTGACGTGCCGCATGGCCGGTGAGCTGCATGAACCGGGTTTTGCGGCCCGAGTGGATACGGGGCGCATAGGTTACCAGAGAGACGCCCTCACAGGGCGGGACGCAACGCAGATTGCCTGTCGCGCACTCGGGTATAACCCGGGGTAAGCAGGGTATAATCCCGGTTTGTCGTTCCCCCGCGTTCTGAACGCCTCGCCTTCCGTCCTTCCATGACTCACATTGCCTGCTTCGCCGGCGCCTTGGCGCTCTCCGAATTCCGCCAGCAACGTCTTCTGCAGACCCTGCAAGCCATCGACAGTTCGATCGTGCGCATCGATGCACGCTACGTCCACCTGGTCGCCAGCGCCGAGCCGCTGTCGGGTGACGATGTCGCCCGCGTCGCCGGTCTGCTCACTTACGGTGAACCGGTGCGCGAAGAACCGGTGGGCGACCAACTGCTGGTGATTCCGCGTCTGGGTACGATTTCGCCGTGGGCAAGTAAGGCGACGGATATCGCCCGCAACTGCGGCATCGATCACGTGCGCCGCATCGAGCGTGCAGTCGAATACACGATCGGCGTGAAGTCGGGCCTGCTGGGCGGCAAGAAGTCGCTCGCCGCCGACGTGCTCGCCAGAGTGGCCGCCGTCCTGCACGACCGCATGACCGAAACCGTCGTCGCGACGCGCAAGGATGCCGAAGTGCTCTTCGTCGAACTGCCAGCCAAGCCGCTGCAGACGGTCGACGTGATCGGCGTGGGCCGCAGCGCGCTCGAAGCCGCGAACCGCGATCTGGGTCTGGCGCTGGCCGAAGACGAAATCGACTATCTGGTCGACGCGTTCACCACCCTGAAACGCAATCCGACCGACGTCGAACTGATGATGTTCGCGCAGGCCAACAGCGAGCACTGCCGTCACAAGATTTTCAATGCCGACTGGACCATCGACGGCGAGCGTCAGGACCTGACGCTGTTCAAGATGATCAAGAACACGCACCAACTGCACCCGCAGGGCACGGTGGTGGCGTATTCGGACAACGCTTCGGTGATGGAAGGCGCCGAAGTCGAGCGCTGGTATCCGCGCGGTGCCGACGGCAAGTACGGCCGCAGCGTCGAACTGACGCACACGCTGATGAAGGTCGAGACGCACAACCACCCGACGGCAATTTCGCCGTTCCCGGGTGCGTCGACGGGCGCGGGCGGCGAGATTCGCGACGAAGGCGCGACGGGCCGTGGATCCACGCCGAAGTCCGGCCTGACGGGCTTCACCGTGTCGAATCTGGCGCTGCCGGATGCGCGTGAATCGTGGGAAAACGACCGCGACGTGGCCGTGCCCCCGTCGCTGCGCAAGCCTGATGACACCGGTGCCGACTACGGTCGTCCGGACCGCATCGCGTCGCCGCTGCAAATCATGATCGACGGCCCGCTCGGCGGCGCTGCGTTCAACAACGAATTCGGCCGTCCGAATCTGGGCGGCTACTTCCGTACCTACGAGCAGAATGTGGGCGGTCGTGTGCGTGGCTATCACAAGCCCATCATGATCGCGGGCGGCATGGGCAATATCGCCGCGCAACACACGCACAAGCACGACCTGCCGGCCGGCACGCTGCTGATCCAGATCGGCGGCCCGGGCATGCGCATCGGCATGGGCGGTGGCGCGGCCAGCTCGATGGCGACGGGCACCAACACAGCTGAACTCGACTTCGACTCGGTGCAGCGTGGCAACCCGGAAATCGAGCGCCGTGCGCAGGAAGTCATCAACTGGTGCTGGCGTCAGGGCGAAGCCAACCCGATCCTGTCGATTCACGACGTGGGCGCAGGCGGCATCTCGAATGCATTCCCCGAACTGGTCGACGGCGCAGGCAAGGGCGCACGTTTCGATCTGCGTCAGGTGCAGTTGGAAGAGTCGGGCATGTCGCCCGCCGAAATCTGGAGTAACGAAGCGCAGGAGCGCTACGTGCTCGCCATCGCACCGGACAGCTTCCCGGCATTCCAGGAAATCTGCCAGCGCGAGCGCTGCCCGGTGGCGGTCGTGGGTGTCGCTACGGATGAGCGTCAACTGAAGCTGGTCGACCCGATGCATCCGGAATCGCCGGACCCGGTCGATATGCCGATGGACGTGCTGCTCGGCAAGCCGCCGCGCATGCACCGCGACGTCACGCGTGTGAAGCACGAACTCCCGCCGGTGGATGTCACTGGTCTGTCGCTGGACGAAGTGGCGCGTGCCGTGCTGCGTCACCCGACGGTGGCGAGCAAGTCGTTCCTCATCACCATCGGCGACCGTACTGTGGGCGGCCTGACGGCCCGCGACCAGATGGTCGGCCCGTGGCAGGTGCCGGTGGCCGACTGCGCCATCTCGCTGATGGACTTCGCGGGCTATCGCGGCGAAGCGATGACGATGGGCGAGCGCACGCCGCTGGCGGTGATCGATGCACCGGCATCGGGCCGCATGGCAGTCGGTGAAGCCATCACCAACATTGCCGCCGCACCGATTACGTCGCTGGATCAGATCAAGCTGTCGGCCAACTGGATGGCCGCGTGCGGCACCGAAGGTGAAGACGCTGCGCTGTTCGACACGGTCAAGGCCGTCGGCATGGAACTGTGCCCGGCGCTGGGGCTGTCGATCCCGGTCGGCAAGGATTCGCTGTCGATGCGCACCAAGTGGGATGACGCCGGTCGCAACAAGGATGTTGTCGCGCCTGTCTCGTTGATCGTGTCGGCGTTTGCACCGATCGAAGACGTTCGCGGCCATCTCACACCGCAACTGCGCTCGGTCGCTGACGCGGGCGAGACGGTCCTGATCGCCATCGATCTGGGCCACAACAAGAATCGTCTGGGCGGCAGTATCCTCGCGCAGGTGACGCAGCAGATCGGCGACGTGACGCCCGATCTGGACGACCCCGCAGATCTCAAGCGTTTCTTCGACGCCATCCAGAAACTCAACAGCGACGGCAAGCTGCTCGCGTACCACGATCGTTCGGACGGCGGTCTGTTCGCCACGGTCGCCGAAATGGCGTTCGCCGGTCACGTTGGCGTGTCGCTCAACGTCGACATGCTCACGCTCGACGAAGGCTTCGAGTCGGATTACGGCGACGCCAAGGATTGGGCGAAGCAGACCGTCGGCCGTCGTGAAGACAAGACGCTGCGCGCGCTCTTCTCGGAAGAACTCGGCGGCGTGATTCAGGTGCGCGCTTCGGAGCGCGACGCCGTCTTGCAGACGCTGCGCGAAGCCGGTCTGTCGTCGTGCACGAACGTGATCGGTAAGCCGAACACGAACGACGTCATCGAAATTTATCGCGATGCCAAGAAGGTCTTTGGTGCCTCGCGTGCCGAGCTGCAACGCGTATGGACGGAAGTGAGCTGGCGGATTGCGCGTCTGCGCGACAATCCGGCCGCAGCGGACGCCGAGTACGAAGCGCTGAACGACACGAGCGACCCGGGCCTCTCGCCGAAGGTGACGTTCGATCCGAGCGAAGACGTCGCGGCACCGTTCATCGCATCGGGCGCACGTCCGAAGGTGGCTGTGCTGCGTGAGCAGGGCGTGAACTCGCACCTGGAAATGGCCTACGTGTTGGACAAGGCCGGTTTCGAGGCTTACGACGTGCACATGAGCGATCTGCTTGCGGGCCGTCACTCGCTCGAAGCATTCAAGGGCTTTATCGCGTGCGGTGGCTTCTCGTACGGAGATACGCTGGGTGCGGGTGAAGGCTGGGCGAAGACGATCCTGTTCAACCCGTCGCTGGCCGAGCAATTCGCGGGCTTCTTCAATCGCGCCGACACGTTCGCGCTGGGTGTGTGCAACGGTTGCCAGATGATGAGCAACTTGTCGAACCTGATTCCGGGAGCGGCGGCATGGCCGAAGTTCACGTACAACCAATCGAAGTACGAAGCGCGTCTGACGCAGGTGGAAGTGCTCGATTCGCCGTCGCTGTTCTTCAAGGACATGGCGGGCTCGCAATTGCCGATCGTGATCGCACACGGTGAAGGCTTCGCCAACTTCGGTCAGCAGGGCAACATCGACCAGGCGATTGCGGCGATGCGTTTCGTCGACCATCGCGGTCAGCCGACCGAACAGTATCCGTACAACCCGAACGGTTCGCCGCGCGGTCTGACGGCAGTGACGACTGGCGACGGTCGCTTCACGGTGATGATGCCGCACCCGGAGCGTGTGTTCCGCACCGTGCAAATGAGCTGGGCACCGGAGCAGTGGGGCGAAGACAGCCCGTGGATGCGCATGTTCCGCAACGCGCGCCGCTGGGTGGCTTGACGAGTTGCGCGGTGAGCGCGTGCCTCGCTTGATGCGGTAAGTCTGAAAGACCGTCTTTCCTGATAAGGGGAAGACGGTTTTTTTACGTCCGGTGCCCATAAACTAAAATCCCGCCGAGTGGCGGGATTTTCGTATCGATTTGCAGCGCGGCCTTACTGAATCTTGGCCTTCTTTTCCAGGCCTTCGATGAAGCCTTGCAGCTTCTCTTCCTGCATCTGCTGTACGAGCTGCGGCTTGACGTCTGCCAGCGGCGGAATCTGTGCGTCGCGCACGTCGTCCAGTTCGAGCACGTGGTAGCCGAACTGCGTCTTCACCGGCGTTTGCGAGTATTGACCCTTCTGCAACTTTTGCAGCGCGTCGGCGAACTCAGGCACGTAAGCGTTGGCCGGCGACCAGTCGAGGTCGCCACCATTTTGTGCCGAACCCGGATCCTTCGAGTACTGCTTGGCGAGGTCGGCGAACTTCGCGCCACCCTTGAGCTTCGCAATGATGTCCTTGGCCGTATCTTCGCTCGGCACCAGAATGTGACGTGCGTGATATTCCTTGTCGCCAAACTGCTTCTTCAACTGGTCGTAACGCGCTTGCAGGTCAGCGTCCGTGACCGGCGACGTCTTCTGGAAGTCGGTGATGAGTGCGCGGATCAGCACGCCTTGTTCGGCCAGCTTAAGCTGCTGCTTGACGCTCGGGTCGGTCGCCAGACCCTTGCTGATGGCTGCCTGCGCGAGCACTTCGCGCTTGACCAGTTCTTCGCGCACTTGCTGTTGCAGTTGCGGCGAGTTCGGCTGACCCTGACGGACCATGTCGCGCAACATGGCGTCGGCGCGCGCCACAGGCACCGGCGTGCCGTTCACGACGGCGACGTTCTGGGCGAGGGCGGGGAGGGAGACGGCGGTCAGCGACACGGCTGCGCCGAGCGCCAGTGCCGTGCGGGCGAGTTTCAATGCCATGCTGTTTTTCCTAACGAATGACGAAGGCAAGATTAATCGACGGGGGACGCGTCGCAGGCTAGTTACGCTTCGCCCGGGGCGAGCGCAACGATGGCGAGGGCGTGAATGCCGTTCTGCATCAAATCGGCTAGCGCATCATACACCAGGCGGTGACGCGCAACGCGGTTACGCCCGGTAAACGCGGCGGAGACGATACGCACGTTGTAATGCCCGCCCGAGGCGGCGCCAGCGTGTCCGGCGTGCCGTGCGCTATCGTTCTCAAGCGCAAACTCAAGCGGGGAGAGCGCAGCGGTGAGCCGCGCTTCGATTTGCTGTTCCATGGTCATGGCGGAGGCTTCCTGACAGACGACGTTACTCGTCCTGTTTGATGTACTTCGCGAGCCACAGGCTCTGCACGACGATGAACACGACCATGAGGCCCATGCCGCCGAAGAGCTTGAAGTTGACCCACGTGTCGGTAGAGAAGTGATAGGCGATGACCAGATTGAGCACGCCCATCGCGAGGAAGAAGAGCGCCCAGCTGAAATTCACGGCGCGCCACAGATGCTCGGGCAGCGCCATTTGCTTTTCCATCATCGCGCGAATCAGATTCTTGTCGAACATCAGTTCCGCAACGAACAGCGTGACGCCGAAGAGCCAGTAAAGCGCAGTGGGTTTCCACTTGATGAAGGTCTCGTCGTGCAGCAGCATGGTCGCGCCGCCGAACACCACGATAATCGCAAGACTCACCCATTGCATGGGTTCCACCTTACGGTGGCGCAACCACATCCAGATAACCTGAGCGATCGTCGTGACGATCGCGATGCCGGTCGCAACGTAAATGCCAGCGAATTTGAAGGCGACGAAAAACAGGATGACCGGTAACAGGTCGAAGAGAAATTTCATGAAGTCTCGGCTTGGGGGCTTCGGAGGTTTGCGCCCCCGACGCAAAGGCCGGGGCGCAAACCCGCATTATATTTCAAAGGCCCGTGCCGGGAACGGAGAAGCGTGTCGGTTACTTGACGATTTCGATGCGCTTCACATCGATATCGTTCGGCTTCATGCGGTGGGTGTCCACCTCGCCGAAGATGCGCACCAGCGTTTGCGGGGTAATCTGCTGCCCCGTCGGAAGGTATTTATCGTCGAGTTCGATCTCAATCGAGCCGGAAGCGTCCTGGAACGTGTAGTGCTCGTGCTTGATCCGGTTGACGATGTGCCCCTCGATGACGGCCTCCATATCCTTCGGAGCCTTGAGCGCCTGCTCGACCGTCACGGCGCGCGGCATAGCCGACGGTACGGCAACGCTGCCTCCGGCCGTCGTGCCGGCTTGCGGTACATTGATTTGCGCGTGCGCCGGGGCGCTAAGCATGACGCCGCCGGCAATCAGCGAGGCGGCGACGGCGAGGCTAAGGCGGCGTTCGGATTTCTTGGACATGACATGGGCTCCCAGTAAAAAGTCAGGTGGACGCAAGACTAAGGCCAGAAGTTGCCAATTGCGCGAGAAAGGCGCGAAATTCACGCCGATTCACCGTGATTCAGCGGCGCGTGGCCGCCTTTTGAAAGCGGACGCCGTAGCGTCCGCTATGCAGAAGATTACCCTCAATCGTCTTTCTGCTTGTCGGACTCTCCAGCTTTGTCCTCAAAGTTCAGCGATGCCGAGTTGATGCAATAGCGCAGGCCGGTCGGCTGCGGTCCGTCTTCAAAAACGTGCCCGAGGTGAGCGTCGCAATTGTGGCAGCGCACTTCCACACGCACCATGCCATGACTGTAATCGGCGATTTCGTCGATTCCGGCGCCCTCGATCGGTTTGGAATAGCTCGGCCAGCCGCATCCGGCATCGAACTTCTCGGTCGACTCGAACAGCGGCGCGCCGCAGCACACACACCGGTAAGTGCCGTCCTTCCAGTGATCCCAGTAACGGCCGGTAAAGGCACGCTCGGTCGCCGCGTGACGGGTGATCTGGTACTCGACGTCGTCGAGTTGGGCACGCCATTCGGCGTCGGTCTTTTCCACTTTGCTCATAGAAATCTCCTGTGGGGCGCCAGCACGGCGTGGGTCACCGTGCGTCGCTTACGTTCAGTCGGGTTCAAAGGGATTCAGCGTGTCAGGAAGCCAATATGGGGACAAAACCTGTCTTTGCAACGCGTGGTCACACCACGTGCGCGGCGCGCCGAACCCCAAAAAAATCAAGACGAGCAGCTCACTTCCAACTGACCGGCCCAGTCGGGCGGCAATTCAGCGTAGCGCTCGAATTCGGGTTGTTCGTCATACGGATGCGAAAGCACCTTGAGCAGCGTATCGACCTCGGAGAAGTCCTTCTCATTGGCGCGACGAATGGCCACTTCCGCCAGATGGTTGCGCAAGATGTATTTCGGGTTGACGAGCCGCATTGCCACGGCGCGTTTCGCGTCCGTGCTGGCCTCATGGCGCAGACGCGCGCGGTAATCGACAGCCCACGCGTCGAATCCGGGACGGTCGATGAACATGTCGCGCAGCGGGGCGTCCGCGTCGGGGTTGTCCAGCTGCAACGTCGCCAGTGTGCGGAACAGATGCGTGAAATCGACGCGCCCTTCGTGCATCAGCTTGAATAGCCGATTGATGAGCGCCTCGTCGTCAGCGTGCGATTCGCGCAGGCCCAGCTTGGCGCGCATGCGCAGGTCGATTTCTTCGGCAAAGCGCGTTTTGAAAACGGGCAGCACCGATTTTGCCTGTTCGACGGCCGCTTCACCTTCGCCGAACAGCGGCAGCAGCGACTGCGCCAGACAGAACAGGTTCCAGTACGCGACGTTCGGCTGCGCCTGATAGGCGTAACGTCCCTGGGTATCGGAGTGATTGCAGATGTGATGCGCGTTGAAGCCATCGAGAAAACCGAACGGGCCGTAATCGATCGTCAGACCGAGAATCGACATGTTGTCGGTGTTCATCACGCCGTGGCAGAAGCCCACGGCCTGCCAGTGCGCCACGAGTTCGGCCGTCGCGTCGCATACGGCGCTCAGCAGGGCGAGATAGGGGTTGGCTTCCTCGCGGCAGTGCGGATAGTGGTGATCGATCGTGAAGTCGGCAAGCTGACGCAAGGCTTCGTACTGATCGCCTGCCCAGAAGTGCTCGAAATGGCCGAAGCGGATGAAGCTCGGCGACAGACGTGTGACGACTGCTGCGGTCTCAATCGTCTCGCGGCGCACCGGCGCGTCCGAGCCGATGACGCACAGGGCACGCGTGGTCGGCACACCGAGGTGAAACATGGCTTCCGAGCCGAGAAATTCGCGGATGGACGAGCGCAGCACGGCGCGTCCGTCGCCCATGCGCGAATACGGTGTGAGACCGGCGCCTTTGAGCTGAATCTCCCAACGCCCGCCGGGGCCGTCCGATTCACCGAGCAACAGCGCACGGCCGTCGCCCAACTGACCGGCCCACACGCCGAACTGATGCCCGGAGTAGACGCTGGCGAGTGGATCGCCACCGACCAGTGGGGTATTGCCCCCGAACGTGGCAAGGAATTCCGGATCGCGCGCGGCGTCCGGCGACCAGCCGAGCAGACGCGCGGCATCGGCGGAAAAACCGACAAGGTAGGGCGCGGGGAGCGGCTGGGGCGGCAGACGGGTAAAGAACTCGGTGCCGAGCGTCGCGAAACGGTTCGCCAACGATAGCGGTCCGAACGGTTTGAGCGAGGCGGAAACAGTGGCGGAGCGGTCGGTAGCCGGCATTGGGGACGTTCCTGATGGTGAACAAACATTCTACTTGAGGTGTCCGTTGCTTGCTGCCGGCTTGCGTACACTGGCGGGGCGTTGCCCGTGTTGCGCCGCACAAGCGATGAGCGTTGACCGGGCGAGCGTGCACGTCAAGAATGATTTCCGAACACGGCTTTCTCATCGACGCTCTTGCCGCTTTTCAATCGCTCGCTGTTCAGTCTTTCCATTGTTGTTCCCCGACGTATCCCCGTAATTCCGGTTTTTCCGACTTTTCTGGAGATTCGACGTATGGCAACACCGCTCCTCGGCCAGATGATGGCCGCGCCGCTCCTGATTTCCTCGCTGCTCACGCATGCCGCCCGCCACCACGGCGACACCGAGATCGTGTCGCGCCGTGTCGAGGGCGATATTCATCGCTATACCTGGCGCGACGCCGAGCAGCGCGCCCGTCAACTGGCTCAGGCCCTGCGCCGTCTGGGCGTGAGCGACGGCGAGCGCGTGGGCACGCTGGCATGGAACGGTTACCGGCATCTTGAGCTTTACTACGCCGTCTCCGGCATGGGCAGCGTGGTGCACACCGTCAATCCCCGACTGTTCCCGGAGCAGATCGCCTATATCGTGGGGCATGCCGAAGACCGCTACGTCGCGTTCGACATCAACTTCCTGCCGCTGGTCGAAGCGATTGCGCCGCTGTGCCCGGGCGTGCAGGGTTGGATCGCGATGACCGATGCGGCCCATATGCCTGCGTCGAATTTGAAGTTGCTTTGTTATGAAGACCTGATCGCCGCGGAGGACGGTGACTTCGCGTGGCCGTCGATGGACGAGAACACGGCGTCCGGGCTTTGCTACACGTCGGGCACCACGGGCAATCCGAAAGGCGTGCTGTACAGCCATCGCTCGACGGTGCTGCATGCGTTCGGCGCGTCGCTGCCCGATGCGATGTGCATGTCGGCGCGCGACGCCGTCCTGCCTGTGGTCCCGATGTTCCATGTGAACGCGTGGGGGCTGCCGTACTCCAGTGCGCTCACCGGCGCAAAGCTGGTGTTCCCCGGCAAGGATCTCGACGGCAAATCGCTCTACGAACTCTTCGAAGCCGAGGGGGTGACGTTCTCGGCAGGCGTGCCTACCGTCTGGCTTGGGTTGCTGACGTACGTGAAATCGATCGGGGCCCGTTTTTCCACGCTGGAACGAACGGTCATCGGCGGTTCGGCTTGCCCGCCCGCCATGCTGCAATCGTTCGAAAAGGATTACGGCGTTCGCGTCATTCATGCGTGGGGCATGAGCGAAATGTCGCCGCTCGGCACGTTGTGCCACCTTCGTAAGCATCATCGCGAACTGCCTGAGTCGGAGCAGCAGCACATTCTGGAGAAGCAGGGGACGGCCATTTACGGTGTCGATCTGAAGATCGTGGGGCCCGACGGTGAGGCGTTGCCGTGGGACGGCAAAGCGTTTGGCGATCTGCACGCGCGCGGGCCCTGGGTGCTCGACCGATATTTCCGCGCCGACGCGTCGCCGCTGATCGACGGCTGGTTCCCGACCGGCGACGTGGCCACCATCGACCCGGAAGGCTATGTGCAGATCACGGATCGCAGCAAGGACGTCATCAAATCCGGCGGCGAGTGGATCAGTTCCATCGACGTCGAGAACGTCGCTATGGCGCATCCGGAGATTCATGAAGCCGCATGCATTGCGATTCGTCATCCCAAATGGGAGGAGCGGCCGTTGCTGGTGGTCGTGCGCAAGCCCGGCTCGACGCTCAGCCGTGAGGACGTGCTGGCGTTCTATCAGGGGCGTGTCGTGAAATGGTGGATTCCGGACGACGTCGTCTTCGTCGACGAGATTCCGCATACGGCGACGGGCAAGATGCTCAAGCTCAAGTTGCGGGAGAAATTCCGCGATTACGAGGCGACGACGTGACGTTTCCGGGGTGAGGGCGGCGTGCACCGCAGACCGAATCGGAATCTTCCGACTCAGCGGTGCTCGTCGTCCGAAATCCAGCATTGACGCCGTTTTTCGGGCGATCCGGGGCCATTCCGGCGGCACGTCCCCTCTATAATGTCACCCTGAATTTCCCCCGATGCGGCGCTTGCGCCGCGTCTTTCATTGGCTTTCCGAAGGAGACGCAGTGCATCTGCTGAGTGCCACCGCCGGCCTCGTACTGGTGAACGGTGTGAGCTACGGCTTGCTGCTGTTCATGCTGTCCAGCGGACTCACGCTGATTTTCAGCATGCTCGGCGTGCTGAACTTCGCGCATGCCAGTTTCTACATGCTCGGCGCGTACTTTGCTTATGCGTTATCGGGCGTGGTCGGTTTCTGGGCGGCGCTGATCGTTGCACCGCTGGCGGTCGGCATTGCGGGCGCGGTGTTCGAGCGCGTCGTCCTGAGACGTCTGCGCGCGCGCGGTGCTCTGGCGGAATTGCTCGCCACGTTCGGGCTGGCCTATATCGTGGTTGAGCTGGTGCAGCTGGCATGGGGCCGAGGGCCGGTCGACTATGGTGTGCCAACAGCCTTCGAAGGCGTGCTCGTTCACGTGGGCGGGGTTGCGGTGCCGGCCTATCGTCTGTTCCTGATGGGCCTTGCCTGTGCGATTGCGCTGCTCGTCTGGGTAGCATTTCGTGCGACACGCGCCGGGCTGATCCTGCAGGCGGCGCTGTCGCAGCCAGCCATGACGCAGGCGCTGGGATACGACGTGCCTTCTCTGTATACCGGGGTGTTCGCGTGCGGTGCGGCGCTGGCCGCGCTTGCCGGTGCGGCAGGCGGCAACGTGTTGGTGACGGAGCCGGGCATGGCTGCGACGGTGGGCAGCGTGGTGTTCGTCGTCGTGGTCGTCGGTGGCCTCGGTTCGCTGGGCGGCGCTTTCGTCGCGTCGGTGCTGATCGGGTTGCTGCAAACCTGGGCAGTGACGAGCGACGCGACACTCGATCAATGGTGGTCGAGCGGCGGAGCCGGTGACACCGTCTCACCCCTGTCGTTCCTGTCGCCCTTGTTGCATCTGAGCGTTGCGCAACTGGCACCGGCCGTCCCCTATCTGCTCATGGTCGCGGTGCTGTTGTGGCGGCCGCGCGGGCTATTCGGCGTGAGGGAGGGGTGATGGACGAGGTGATCGTGAACGCGCCACATGCGTCGCCCGCGAGTCCTGCGTCGTGGCGCTGCCGGGTCGCCGTATGGGGTGCCTTTGCCGCCATCCTGTGTGTCGCCCCGTGGTGCTTTCCGTCCGACGCGGCGCTGACCCTGATGACGCAAATGGGGACGG
The DNA here is from genome assembly GCF_024704525.1 of Pandoraea commovens. Taxonomy (NCBI): domain Bacteria; kingdom Pseudomonadati; phylum Pseudomonadota; class Betaproteobacteria; order Burkholderiales; family Burkholderiaceae; genus Pandoraea; species Pandoraea commovens. The sequence continues at coordinate 3,356,712 of NZ_CP102780.1, read as the reverse complement.
CCGCGATTCTTGCGCTCTCCTTCAATCTGCTGCTTGGCTCAACGGGCCTGCTTAGTTTTTGTCATGCGACTTACGCGGGCATCGGCGCGTATGCCGGAGTGTGGTGCATGAATCGCATCGGCATTCAGGGGTTGCCGGTGTCGATGGCGCTCGTGCCGTTCGCGGGGGCGCTGGCCGGGGGCGTCGCGGGCGCCACGCTTGGGTATGTCACGACGCGTCGGGCCGGGATGACATTCGCCATGATCACGCTCGGTGTGGCTGAGCTTGTCTGGGTGATGGCAGCGATGCTGCCCGAGTGGTTCGGTGGCGAGCGTGGCATTCCCACCGACCGCACGCTTGGCGCTGCATGGTTCGGCGTGACATTCGCGACGCAGCGCGAAGTCTATGGGCTGGTCGCTTTCTGGTTGTTCATCTCTGCGGGCATGATGTTTGGCGTGACACGCACGCCGCTGGGATTTCTGGCGCGCGCCGTGCGCGACAATCCGGTGCGGGTCGCATTCCTCGGCCAGTCGCCTGCCGCTGTGAGATACCGGATGCAGATCCTCGCGGCAGCGTTCGCAGGCGTGGCCGGTGCATTGGGTGCGATGAATTTCGAACTGGTGAGCGCCGACACATTCAGTCTGGAACGCTCCGGCATTGTGCTCGTCTTTACGGTGCTGGGCGGGGTGTCGTATTTCATCGGGCCGATGCTCGGGGCTGTCGTTGGGGTGTTTGCGACCGTCGTGCTCGCCACGATGACGCGTGCGTGGCAGCTCTATCTCGGTCTGGGATTTCTAGTCGTCGTGGTGTTCGTGCCGGGTGGCATGGCGGGCCTGCTGGCGGCGCATTGGCAGGCATGGCGTGACGGTAGACTCCGCAAGCTTTGGAAGCCTTACGCAGCCGTGTGTGTGGGCGTCGTGCTGACACTGTTTGCCGGTGTCGCGATCATCGAAATGATCTATGACGCACGCCTTGCCGTCGACGGCGTGTCGACCGGCGGCCTGCGCCATCGTTTGGGCGTGGGCGCGTGGATGCTCGCTGTCGTTGCGGGTCTTGCGGGTGGGGTCATCCTGACGTTTGCAGGGCGTCGTTTGCGCCGCAAGATCGGCGACGGCGCGGTGACGGCGGAGGTCCTGCGATGAGCCCATTCGTCATGCGTGCGGATTCAGCGGCGACCCCGGCACAGGCGCTGAGCGTTCGGGGGATCGGTAAAGCGTTCGGACGCACACAGGTGCTGGGGGGTGTCGATCTCACGCTCTCGCCCGGCGAGCGGCTTGCCATCATCGGCCCCAATGGCGCAGGGAAAAGCACGCTGTTCGATGTCATCACGGGAAGAACGCGTCCCGATAGTGGGCGAGTGCTGTTGCATGATCGCGATGTGACGGGCCGCCCGCCCCATGTCATCAGCAGACTCGGGTTGTCGCGCAGCTTTCAGACGTCGCAATTGTTCGGCCAGATGAGTGTGATCGACCATTTGCGGTGCGCAGGTCTTTGGCCGAGCGGCCATCGTTACACATTTTGGCGGCGCATGCGGGGTCTGGACGATGTGACCCGGCGCAGCGAAGCATGGCTCGAACGTCTTGGGCTGGAGGCCCGGCGCGATGTGCCTGCGGGGGCGTTGAGCTACGCAGAGCAGCGTGTGCTGGAGGTCGGGTTGTGCGCGGCATCGGCGGGCGACGTGATGCTGCTCGACGAGCCGACCGCCGGTATGAGCCAGTCGGAGTCGGTGCGCATGGTGTCACTGATCGCCGAACTGAGCCGGGGGCGCTCGCTGCTCATGATCGAACACGACATGCAGGTCGTGTTCTCGCTTGCCGACCGAATCGCGGTGCTGGCGCGCGGTGTCGTGATCGCGTGTGACACGCCAGACCGGATTCGTACCCATCCCGACGTGCGGATGGCGTATCTGGGCGAATTCGCAGATAGATTCGACGTCGATGCAACGAGCGAGGGCCGCGATGCTTGAGTTGATCGACGTCAGAGCTGGTTATCGCGGCAGTCGGGTGCTGCACGGTGTGACGATGCGGGTCGCGCCGGGCGAGATCGTGGCGGTGCTTGGGCGCAATGGGGCGGGGCGCTCCACGCTGGCTCGCGCCATCATGGGGCAGGTGGCCCGCGAGGGAGAGATCCGCTGGCACGGGCAATCGCTGACCGCACTGCCGTCACATCGTATCGCCAGACTGGGCATCGGTTACGTGCCGGAAACGCGCGACGTCTTCGGGCCGCTGACGGTGCTCCAGAATCTTCAGCTTGGCCAGCGTGTCGTGAAGCAGCGGACTGGCTCGGGCGACTCCGGCCGGGAAATGACGGTTGCGCAGGCCTTTGAGCGCTTTGAAGAGCTGGCACCGCGTCGTGATGCACCGGCCGCTTCGCTATCGGGCGGTGAGCAGCAATTGCTTTCTCTGTGTCGAGCCATGATGGCCGGGCCGGATTTATTGATCGTCGACGAACCGACCGAGGGGCTCGCGCCGCGTGTGGTGGCTCGCATTGGACGGATTCTCACGGATCTGCGAGCGACGGGCGTCGCTATTTTGTTGATCGAACAGAAGCTCTCGCTCGCGCTGAGTTGTGCGCAGCGCGTTGCCGTCATGGGGCGCGGAGCGCTCGTTTTCGAGGGCACCCCGGAGGCGCTTGCGGCCGCGCACGAGATCCGTCGCGAATGGCTTGAGGTGTAGCGCTGCGCTAGAATCGGATGATCGTCTTGCCGCAGCTTGCGGGATCGCGGCACCCCCAAACGACGCCAACACTATAAGGAAAGAGACAAGGATGAGCACGGCTTATGAGGTTCGTGACGGCGTGGCCGTCATCACGCTGGAGAATCCCCCGGTCAATGGTCTGGGGCATGCGACGCGTGCTGGCATTGCGCAAGGACTGACACAGGCCCAGGCGGATGCACAGGTGCGCGCGATTGTGCTGATCGGCAGCGGCAAGGCGTTCTCCGGTGGTGCCGATATCCGCGAGTTCAATACGCCTAAAGCCACGCAGAGTCCGCTGCTCGTCGACGTGATCAATGCGCTTGATGCGTGCACCAAGCCGGTCGTCGCGGCGGTGCATGCGGTCGCCATGGGCGGTGGTCTTGAACTGGCGCTCGCCTGCCACTATCGCGTGGCGTTGCCGGGCGCGCAAATTGCTTTGCCGGAAGTGAAGCTGGGCTTGCTCCCAGGGGCAGGCGGCACGCAACGCCTGCCGCGTGCTATCGGCGTCGCGCGTGCGCTCGACATGGTGGTGACGGGGCGCGTCGTGAAGTCCGAAACGCTTGTCGGTACGCTTTTTTCTGATGTTTTCGAGGGTAATCACGACGATTTGCTGGCGGGCGCCATCGCGTTCGCCAGTGACGTCGCCGACGCCGGAAACGCGCTGCCGCGACTGCGCGACGTCGCAATCGAAGACGCCGACGGCTCGGCTCAATCGGCCATCGACGCCGCACGAGACAAGGTGCAGCGCGAGCAACCGCATTTTCCGGCACCGCATAAGTGTGTGGCGGCAGTCGAAGCGGCGTTGCAGCGTCCGTTCGACGAGGGCGTCAAATTCGAGCGCGAGTGTTTCGTCGCACTCGTGAGTTCGCCGGAATCGAAGGCGTTGCGCCACGCGTTTCTCGGTGAGCGTGCTGCCGCCAAGATTGCGGACGTGCCCGACGATACGCCGGTGCGCAGCATTGAGCGCGTGGCCGTCATCGGTGCGGGAACGATGGGCGGCGGCATTGCGATGACGTTTGCCAATGCGGGTATTCCCGTCACGCTGGTGGATACGACTGAAGCCTCGCTGGCACGCGGCGTCGAGGCCATGCGCAGCAACTACGCTCGGGCCGTCACGCGCGGCAAGCTGTCGGCCGATGAGGCGGAGAAGCGGCTGGCACGCATTCACGGCAGCACCGATTTCGTATCGGTGGCCGACGCCGATCTGATCGTCGAAGCTGTTTTCGAAGACATGGCGATCAAGCAGGTCGTTTTCCGCGAGTTGGACAAAATCGCGAAGCCCGGCGCAATTCTGGCATCGAATACCTCCACGCTGAATCTCGACGCGCTGGCGGAAACCACTTCGCGCGCGGCGGACGTCATCGGCATGCATTTCTTCAGCCCGGCGAACGTCATGCGTCTGCTCGAAGTCGTGCGCGGCGCAAATACGGGCAAGGATGTGCTTGCAACGGTGATGAAGCTCGCGAAGCGTATCGGCAAGCTGGCCGTGGTGGCGCGCGTGTGCGACGGCTTCATCGGCAACCGCATGCTCGAACCGTATTTCAAACAATCGCAGTGGATGGTCGAGCAAGGCGCGACGCCTGCGCAGGTGGATGCAGCCATCGAGCGTTTCGGTTTCGCGATGGGGCCGTTCCGGACGAGCGATCTGGCGGGCAACGACGTCAGTTGGGCGATTCGTAAGCGCCGTCATGCCGAGCAGCCGGGCATCGTATATCCGAAGATTGCCGACGTACTTTGCGAAGCGGGGCGCTATGGTCAGAAGACGCACGCCGGCTGGTACGACTATGCCGAGGGCGACCGTACGCCGCGCGAGTCGGCCAAAGTTGCACAAATGCTCGAGGACTATCGCAAGACGAACGGCATTACGTCGCGCGTCTTTTCGGACGAAGAGATCGTCGACCGCCTCGTGTACGCACTGGTCAACGAAGGCGCCAGAGTGCTGGCCGACGGAACGGCGGCGCGCGCGTCGGACATCGACATGGTGTATCTGAATGGCTACGGCTTCCCGCTGTGGCGCGGCGGCCCGATGCTCTACGCCGATACGATCGGACTCGATAAGGTGCTTGCGCGTGTGAAGTCTTTCGAAAGTGGCGAGCACGGCGAAGACTGGATACCCGCCGCGCGACTGGCCGAATTGGCCGAAGCCGGGAAGCGTTTTAACGGCTAAGGGGAGGGGCGGGACATGAAGCCAATGGACGAAGTGCTGCTCGTGATCGACGTGCAGAACGATTTCATGCCGGGCGGCGCGCTGGCAGTTCCTCATGGGGACGAGGTGGTCCCGGCGATCAACGCGTTGGCGAGTCAGTTCGCTCATGTGGTGATCACGCAGGACTGGCATCCGGCGGCGCACGTGTCGTTTGCCGACAATCATCCCGGACGTCAACCGTTCGAGACGATCACGTTGCCGTATGGAGAGCAGGTGTTGTGGCCGACGCATTGTGTGCAGAACACGCAGGGCGCGGCGTTACATGCGGATTTGCATCTTCCGCATGCGCAGGCGGTGGTGCGCAAGGGCTATCAGACGAGCGTCGACAGCTACTCGGCGTTTCTGGAGGCCGACCGCAAGACACCGACGGGCCTCGCGGGCTATATGCGCGAGAAGGGCGTGAGGCGCGTGCATTGCGTGGGACTCGCGACGGACTTCTGCGTCGCGTGGAGTGCGCTCGACGCCAAAGCCGCAGGCTTCGATGCGTGTGTGATCGAACACGCGTGCCGCGCCATCGACCTGAACGGTTCGTTGGCCACGGCATGGGCGGCATTGGCCGCTGCGGGCGTATCACGCGAGTAGATGAGGGTGGGCGCGCCTCGGCGCGATCGTAGGGTTACCGATGAAAATCAGATGTCGCGCCGCATGGGCGACGTCGTAAGTTGAAGACAAGGCGATGGACAAGTTTTACCGTGAAGGCCAATGCGGCCGGAGTTCCCGATGAGTGCGCTGACGATTCGTTCGGGATTTATCGATCATCTGGGCATCGAGTTGTTGCGCGCGGAGAACGGCGAGTCGGAGTTGCGTCTGGACTTGTCGGCCAAGCATCTCAATAGCTGGGAGGTGATGCACGGCGGCGTCACGATGGCGCTGCTCGATGTTGCGCTGAGCACCGCGAGCCGTAGCGTCGCTCCGGAGGGTACCGGTGTCGTGACCATCGAAATGAAGACGAGCTTCATGCAGCCCGGTTCGGGTGAAATGCGCGCGTTCGGCCGCTTGCTGCATCGCTCGACGACGATGGCGTATTGCGAAGGTGAGGTGCGAGATGCCAACGGCAAGCTCGTCGCCAAGGCGATGGGCACGTTCAAGTATCTGCGGCGTCTGGCGGTTGGACGCGAAGTGCACGAGCAACGTCGGCCGGGCGAGCCCAGCGGCGACTGAGGTTCCGCGACGCAACCCAATCGCGCGGTCAGGTCACTCGTTCACGTAATGCAATCACGTAATTCATGCATGTCACTCATGCGGAGGAAGTCTCATGACGATCAATCGCCAGATTTTGCTGGTCTCCCGCCCGACGGGGGAAGCCACGCTCGACAACTTCCACCTGGCTGCTCCTGAGCTGCCGGAGCTGGGCGACGGACAGGTGCTGGTGCGCAATTTCTACCTTTCCCTCGATCCGTATATGCGGGGCCGGATGAGCGACGCCAAGTCGTACGCACCGCCGCAGCCGCTCGATACGGTGATGATCGGTGCGACCGTGGGCGAGGTGATCGAGTCGCGAAATCCGGACTGGCAACCGGGGGATGCCGTGACGGCCATGTTCGGCTGGCAGGAGTATGGTATTTCGGACGGCAGCAATCTGCGTCGTCTTCACGATGCAAGCGTGCCGATGAGCGCTTATCTGGGTGCCGCGGGCATGCCGGGGGTGACGGCCTGGTACGGTCTGAACTGGATCATTGCACCGAAAGCGGGCGAGACGGTTGTGGTGAGCGCGGCGTCCGGCGCGGTGGGTAGCGTTGTAGGGCAGTTGGCGAAGCGGGCAGGATGCCGTGTGATCGGCATCGCCGGTGGCGAACAGAAGTGTGCGTACGTCGTGGACACGCTCGGCTTCGACGCATGTGTCGATTACAAGGCGGGCAACGTCTACGAAGCATTGCGTAACGCTGCGCCTGAAGGCATCGATGGATACTTCGAGAACGTGGGGGGCGAGGTGTTCGACGCCGTGATGCGCAACCTCAACGCGCATTCGCGCATCGCACTGTGCGGCATGATCGCGGGGTACAACGGCGAGCCGATTCCGATGAAGTACCCGTCGCTGTTGCTCACGCAACGTGTGAAGCTTGAAGGCTTCATCATCATGGAACACCTGGACATCTGGCCGCAGGCGCTCAAGGAACTGACCGAAGCGATCTCTGCCGGTGAACTGCGTTACCGCGAGTCGATGACGCAGGGCATTGAGAGCGCACCCGCCGCATTCCTCGGATTACTCAAGGGCGAGAACTTTGGCAAGCAGATCGTGCGGTTGGTGTAAGTCTCCGGCCGAATTGCCAGATGCCTAATGCTGGTCGGCCGGTGTTTTCGTCGACTTACCGACGATCAGACGCTGTTGACGTCGAACCGGTAATGTCGCAGATTGCGCAATTCGCTCGCAGGTTGCGACGGCGAGACGGTCGACTCGGTCACTTCGATGACACCGTCGCGGTGATAACGCAGCAATGTCGTGCAGCGCGTTCCGTAGGCGGGCGATGCGATGAATGCCGCCGAGAGCTTTTTTTCCCAATCATGCGTCACGCCCGTTTCAGGCAGTGATTCATCGGCGGCTTCGACGGCGTCGCGCATGACTTCCATGAGAGCGATGTCGTCGGCACCGTTCTCCAGCGCGTCGCGCAGCGCATTGCGTCGACTCACTAGCTTGGGCCACGGCGTGTCCAGAAGCGCGTTCGATAGTCCGTGAAAGCCCGGCGCGATCGCGTGGGCCACAGGAAGAGACGTTCGGCCTCCTGTTTGTTCCGCTGTCCGCCCATCTCCCGCGTGCGTCACCCGATTCCCCAACCAATACAACTTACGCGCAGGCAAATCGCCAGCAAGCAGGTTGAAGCCTGCGTATTCGTGGGCGTGCTTCTCGACACGCGCCAGATCGTCGTCGAATGAGGTCGCGTCGAGCATGGCGGACACGAGCAGGCCGCGCGACGGCGAGTCCTTCGGTGCCATCGGTGCCCGGCCATCGCGGAAGTTGGTCAGGGCAGCGAAGCGTCCCACACGATTGACCCCCATCCACGTGCCGCCGCCGCGCAGATCGCGCCCGGCAAGGATATCGGGATGATCCAACCACCAATGCAGAGGCTCTGCAGGGCGCTCGAAGAATTCGTCGCGATTGGCGAGTACGACCAGCGGCGTGGCGGCATCGGGCTGCCAGGAGAAGACGATCAGGCACATGGGGAGGCGGGCGTCGGGATATCGACGAAGCATTCGATGTGGCGTTCGCTTTCGAGCAACGACGCCAGACCAGATTCGACGGCCAATTGCGGTAGCGCCTCGACGAAGGCGGCATCGACGTCGTCGTACCGCTCCATCCAGGTCGTGCCGCCTTTGGCGACGTCGTTGACTGAGACGTCGGCCCGCCATTGGATGCGGCCGGAAACGCCGAAGCGTCCGGCCGTCAATGCAAAGAGACGGGCGACAGCGTCACGGGCGGCGTCGGTCTGCGTGGTCGGGACACGGTAGTAGACGTAACAGTCCATTAGCGCTGGCCGTAGGGCCGACTTAGGATGCTGCGGCCGACGATGCTGGCACTTCCGTCGGATCGATGATCTCGTAAGGCAGCTCACCGAACGCCAGCGCTGCACCGTCGACCGGGCCAAGGCGGACATCGTCGGCTTCGCGTGCGGAGAGTTTCAGCTCGACGAGGACGTCATAACCGCCATTCGGTGCCGGTGCAGCCAGCACCACCATGCCGCAGGGCTGGTCGGGATCGCTCGTTTCGACCAGCTCCTGTCCCGGCTCCGGCTGCACGCCGTCAACATGGGCCAGATGGAGCCGACGCTTGATCGTGCCGCGATACTGGCTGCGCGCGACGACTTCCTGCCCCGGGTAGCACCCCTTGCGGAAGTTCACGCCACCCACGACTTCCCAGTTGATCATCTGCGGCACGAACTGCTCTTGCGTTGCCGTAGTGACACGGGCCACACCGCTTTGCACGTCGAGCCAGGTCGCGAGCGTCGGGTCGACGGCGACGACGCCGTCCGTGCCGACCAGCGAGTTCCAGACTGCGGCGGCTTGCGCGACCGGCACGCTCCAAAGGAAGCGCGAAAGTGAGCGGGCCATACCGGCATCGGGCAGACGAATCAGGCTGGTGCCGTTGCCGGGAGCGTCGCCCATGGTGGCATGCGCGGCTGCCAGCGCGGCGGCGGGCAGCGACGCGAACGTCCGCGACAGCAAGGCCTCAACGGCCGGGCCACCGACTTGCAGCAGGACATGCGTGGCGGTGCCGTCCGTCAGTTTCGCCTTCGCGCGCAGCACGAACATCGACAGACGTTTCTGGACGGGGGCCTGCACGGTGGCGTCGCTGGCGAGATAGATCGTCGCGTCGGGCGACGTGTCGCGCCACATCAGGAAGGTCGCGAGCAGGCGTCCCTTGGCCGAGCAATAGCCCGCCAGACGGGCCTGCACGGGCGACAGACGTTCGACGTCGCTGGTCAACTGACCGTGCAGGAACGCCGCCGCGTCGGCGCCGTTTACGGCGATGAGGCCGGTGTCGCTCGCCAGCGCGACGAAGCTGCCCGTGCGCAACGCATCGAACTGTGCGGCACGTGCATCGGACGAAATATCGGAAGGAGAAGCGGCTGCCGCTTGCGGCAGAAGATCACGCCATGTGGAGGTCATAAACGAAAGTGCCTGTCAATCTGTGAGGGTTCGGCAAGTCAAAGTATTATATTGGGTCTTCCGCCAGGACGTGCGAGCCCGGTTCGACGCGCAAAATGCGCCCCCGACACCGTTGCCGCCACGCGCGCCCGGCAGACGAGTCCCCCGAACCCGCTGTCGTCATCGCGCGACTTATCCTGCAATTCATGTACTTCATCAAACGTCTGTTTGTCCTGTTGATCGTCGCGGCACTGGCGGCCGGCGGCGCTTTCTATTATTGGGCACAAGCGCCGCTGCAATTGGGCAAGCCGACGCTGGACGTCACGATCAAGCCTTATAGCTCGGTGCGCAGCGTCGCCACGCAGTTGCGCACGGGCGGCGTCCCGGTGCATCCGCTGCTGTTCAATCTGCTCGCCCGCGTGATGGACGTGGGCACCAAGCTCAAGTCGGGCAACTACGAGTTCGCGACCGGCATTACGCCCATGGAAGTCATGGACAAGCTTGCACGCGGCGACGTCAACCAATACGTGGTGACGATCATCGAGGGCTGGACCTTCAAGAAGATGCGCTCCGAGATCGATGCCAACCCGGCGTTGCGTCACGACACGGCCGGGCTGCCCGACGCCGACCTGATGCAACTCGTGGGCGCAGATCGCGCGGAAGCCGAGGGCATGTTCTTCCCCGACACGTACCTTTTTCCGAAAGGCACCAGCGATGTCGATATTTACAAGCGCGCTTATCGCCTGATGCAGAAGCGTCTGGACGAAGCCTGGGCGTCGCGCGCGCCGGGCTTGCCGTACGCCACGCCGTACGAAGCACTTATCATGGCCTCTCTCGTCGAGAAGGAGACAGGGCAGGCCGTGGAGCGCGGGCAAGTGGCGGCGGTATTCGTCAACCGGCTGCGCAAGCGCATGCTGCTGCAGACCGACCCGACGGTGATCTACGGCATGGGCGATCTGTACACGGGACGTCTGCGCAAACGCGACCTGCAAACGGATACGCCGTACAACACTTACACGCGCGCCGGCCTGCCGCCGACGCCGATTGCGCTGCCTGGCGTGGCGTCGCTGGCGGCGTCGCTCAACCCTGCGCCGACCGACGCCCTGTATTTCGTGGCCCGCGGCGACGGTACGAGCCACTTCTCGACCAACCTTCAGGAGCACAATCGCGCCGTGGACAAATATCAGCGAGGTGAGCAATGACGCAATCCCCGGACGCACCGGCCGTGGTGCCGGGCAAGTTCGTGACTTTCGAGGGCATCGACGGCGCGGGCAAGAGTACGCACGTGAACGCCTTTGTCGACGCACTGCGTCAGGGCCTCGCCACCGTTGGCCGTGACGTGGTGGCGACGCGCGAGCCGGGGGGGACGCCGCTGGGCGAAGCGCTGCGCAAGCTCGTGCTCGACGAGCCGATGGATATCGAAACCGAGGCGCTCCTCATGTTTGCGGGTCGCCGCGAACATCTGGTGAAGGTGATCGAGCCCGCGCTGGCACGCGGTGACTGGGTCGTCTCCGATCGTTTTACCGATGCGACGTTTGCGTATCAGGGCGGCGGGCGTGGCCTGTCGCGCGACAAGCTGTCGATTCTTGAGCGCTGGGTGCAGGGCACGCGCCAGCCCGATCTGACGATTCTGTTCGATCTCGATCCGGCAATTGCCGCCGCACGACTGGCCGGTGCCCGCGCGCCTGACAAGTTCGAACGGGAGTCGGCCGCGTTTTTCACTCGGGTGCGCGAGGAGTATCTGCGTCGTGCCGAGGAATCGGGCGGGCGCATCGTGCTGATCGACGCAGCGCAGAGCATCGACGCCATTGCCGAGCAACTCGCCGACGTATTCGCGCGGCTGGGATTGCCGGGGCACTGAGCGACACTAAGCAACATTAGGCAACATTGGGCAACACCAGGCGCGCTTGCGGGAAGGGACGGACTTCATCCGGTTTTCCCCGACGCGCGCATAATTCGGATATCCACGTCGATGGCTGACGTTGGGCACGTAACGATCTCGAGCGATCTGCCGCGATCTCCCGCAGACGCAAGCGTCGGTCGACGCGCCCACGTAGTATCCGAAACATCTGCAACATCCGGCCAAGGAGCCCACATGCTGTATCCGTGGCAGTCAGAGGACTGGACACGCCTTAACGACCTGCGCACCCAGATGCCGCATGCCCTGCTGTTGCAGGCGGTGCCGGGCATTGGCGAAGTGGCGCTTGCGCGAACGTTTGCGCAGGGCTTGCTGTGCGAATCGCCACGTGCCGATCATCTTCCGTGCGGGACTTGCGGCGCATGCCAGTGGTTCGCGAGCGGCAATCACCCGGACTTCCGCGTGATTTGCCCCGAAGCGCTGGCAGAGACGCTCCCCGGCGCAGACGCGCGGGCGGAGGCCGATGGCGACAAAAAGACGAAAACGCCGAGTAAGGAAATCAAGATCGAGCAGGTGCGCGAGGTCATCGACTTCGCGAGCCTTGGTTCGCATCGTCAGGGGCGTCGTGTCGTGTTGCTGTATCCGGCCGAGTCGCTCAACGTGCACGCTGCGAACGCCTTGCTCAAGACGCTGGAAGAGCCGCCCGAAGGCGTCGTGTTCCTGCTGGTGACGACGCAACCCGACCGCTTGCTGCCGACGATTCTGTCGCGCTGCCGTCGACTGGTGCTCACGCGTCCTGACGACGCGCAGGCCACGCAATGGCTCATGGGCGAAGCTGGCCTCAATGCAACCACGGCCGCTGCCGTGCTCGCGGAAGCAGGCGGTGCCCCGCTGGCCGCACGCGCGCTGGCCGAGCCCGACGAGCGTGGCTGGCGCGACTGGTTGCTGGGACAGCTCGCACAAGGCGGCGCGATCGACGCTTTCGCCTGCGCCGAGCAACTGCACAAGGGCAGCTTGCCGGGCATTCTCGAGACGTTACAACGCTGGTGTTTCGACGTACTCGCCGAGCGCATGGCCGGTGCCGTCCGTTTCTTCCCGGCGCAGGCACAGGCGTTGCGCCGCTGCGGCGATGCGACCGACGACGTCCGTCTGCTCGGCTTCCTGCGCGAACTGGCGCAACAGCGTCAGGTGCAGAATCACCCGCTCAATACGCGCGTGCTGCTCGAAGCGCTTTTCCTGCAATACAAACAGTTGTTCGGTGGCCCGGCATCGCTTTGATGCAAGGGACCGGCAACCGATCGCACATCATGTTCATCGATTCGCACTGTCATATCAATTTCCCGGAGCTGGCCGAGCAGATGCCGGACTTGCTCGCCCGTATGCGCGAGAACAAGGTCAGCCATGCGCTGTGTGTCTCCGTCGATCTGCCGACGTTGCCGCAGGTGCTGGAGATCGCGGCGCAGCACGATAATGTCTACGCCTCCGTAGGCGTGCATCCCGACTATGAGGACACCCCCGAGCCGAGCGTCGACGATCTCGTGCGTCTGGCTGCCACGCCGAAGGTCGTCGCCATCGGGGAAACCGGCCTCGACTACTACCGCCTCGAAGGCCGCAGTATCGAAGACATGGAATGGCAGCGCGAGCGATTTCGCACGCACATCCGTGCTGCACGCGTGACCGGCAAGCCGCTGATCATTCACACCCGCTCGGCCGCAGACGACACGCTGCGTCTCATGCGGGAAGAGGGGGCCGGCGAGCCAGCAGGCGTGATGCATTGCTTCACCGAAAGCTGGGATGTCGCAAAGGGCGCGCTCGATCAGAACTTCTACATCTCGTTCTCGGGCATCGTCACGTTCAAGAGCGCGCGCGATTTGCAGGACGTTGCGCGTCGCGTGCCGCTCGATCGCATGCTGATCGAAACGGATTCGCCCTATCTCGCGCCGGTGCCGTATCGCGGCAAGCTCAATCAGCCGGGCTATGTGCGCCATGTGGCGGAATTCATCGCGGATTTGCGCGGTGAGCCTTTGCAGAAGATTGCCGAGGCGACAAGCGGGAACTTCTTCCGCCTCTTTGCCACGGCGAAGCATTGAACTCGCATCGCGCATAGCTTTCGAACCGACGTTTTTCGTCGACGTTTTGCCGACGCTTTTAACCGAACTTCCCGGACGACCGACAGGAGCCCCCGATGCGTAAATTTTCAGTGATCCACGTCTTCACGCTACTGAGCGTGTTGTGGCTGACGGCGTGTGCCACGGCCGCGACCTCCAATACGTCATTGGTCAAAGCGGTGGTGTTTGACGACACCAAGGCCGTGCAACAGGCGCTCAAGGCGGGTGTCGATCCGAATACGCGCGACGAGAAGGGCGATCCGCTGCTGGTGATTGCGATGCGCGAGAAGTCCGTTGGCGTCGCCAAGTTGCTCATCGAAGACAAGCGTACCGATCTGGATGCCACGAATCGCGCGGGCGAGAACGCCATGATGATTGCGTCGCTGCAAGGCCTCACGCCGATGGTGAAGCTCCTGATCGACAAGGACGCCGAAGTCAACAAGAAGGGCTGGGCACCGCTGCACTACGCGGCGACGAACGGTCATGACGACATCGTGCAAATGCTGCTCGATGCGTCGGCTTACGTCGATGCGGAATCGCCGAACGGCACGACGCCGCTCATGATGGCAGCGCGCGGTGGCCACATCAGCACGTGCAAAGTGTTGCTCGACGGTGGGGCAGACGTTCGTCTCGCGAACCAGTTGAAGATGACGGCCGTCGACTTTGCGAAGCAGGCCAATCAGAAGGAAATTGCAGACGGCCTGAGCAAGCGTCTGGCGCAACTGCCGCCGCTGCCTGCGCCGGCCCGATAAGGCCCGATAAGGCCCTAAGCGTCGGTTTGCTTTACCTTCTGACGCCAGGGTTACAGGCGACACAGGGGCAGGCAATAAGGCAATAAGGCATTAAGGCGTCTCACGCGGCGCACCATGCCTGCCTGCCCCGGCCAGAAACGCACGGGCCCCGGCGACGCCTTCCGAGAAGACGACCTCGTGTCCGGCGGCCCCCTCCTGACGCAGCGCTGTGTCTAGCGGCAGATCCCACTGCGCGTAGGCCGCCCGGCGGTCGGCGCGCAGCGCGCCTTGCGGTAATTCGGCGAGCTGATGCGCCAATGCGAGCGCACCCTGACACGCCATGCCTTCCGGCACCAGCCGGTTCACCAGCCCGATCTCGAATGCCTCCTGCGCGCCCACCGCGCGGCCGGTCAGGATCATGTCGAGTGCCCGGCTCATGCCGATCAGGCGCGGCAGGCGGACCGTTCCCCCATCGATCAGCGGCACCCCGAAGCGTCGGCAGAAGACGCCGAACGTAGCGGAGTCGTCCGCGACGCGCAGGTCGCACCACAACGCCAGCTCCAATCCACCTGCCACCGCATGACCGGTGACGGCCGCAATGACGGGCTTGTCCAGATGACGTCGCGTAAGGCCCATCGGGCCGTCGCCACTGCCGTCGGGCGTGACGTCGTTGCGGCGCTCAGGATCGTCGAAGGCGGAGAGATCCGCTCCGGCGCAGAACGACGCGCCCTTGCCGCAAAGCACCGCGACGCTCGCGTTCTCGTCCTGTTCGAAGGCGAGCAGCGCGTCGCGCAACGCCGTCGCCATGTGGCGGTCGACGGCGTTGCGACGGGTTGGACGCGCAAGCGTGATGAGCGTTACCGGCCCGTCGGTTTCGACTTCGACGCACGAGGTGTCGGCAGGGGCAGAGGTGTGGCTCCGTTGGCGCATGGCATGCCTCCTGAGGGCGTCGTCCACGGCCGTCCTGCGTAGTCATTGGACCGCCGGACCGACGGTGTCGGACCGGCGCAGGACCGGCAGTCAGGCCGCGGCGGGTTGGGCGCAGCGCAACAAGGCAGGTGTTGCGGTCGTCGGCGCGCGCAGATCGCTGATGAAACGGTCGCGCCACGTCGACAGGTTGTGCTCGCGCAAGGTACTCATCATGCTCTCGTGACGCGACTGGCGCTCCGACAACGACATGTTCAGCGCCGAGCGTAGGGCTTCGGCCATGCCGTCGATGTCATAGGGATTCACGATCAGCGCACCGTCGAGCTCCTGCGCCGCCCCTGCAAAACACGACAGCACCAGTACGCCGGGGTCGGCCGGATCCTGCGAGGCGACGTATTCCTTGGCGACGAGGTTCATGCCGTCGCGCAACGGTGTGACGTAGCCCACCTGGGACGCGCGGAAGAACGACATCAGCACTTCGTGATCGTAGCGCTTGTTGATGTAGCGCAGCGGTGCCCACGCCAGGTCCGAGAATCGTCCGTTGATATGACCGGCCAGCGTTTCCAGCTGACGCCTGATTTCGCCATAGCCCGCCACGTCGGAGCGGCTTGGCGGCGCTACCTGAACGAAGCTTACCGTCCCTTGCTGGTTCGGCCACAGCTCCAGCAGTCGTTCGAAAGCGCGAAAGCGTTCCAGCATCCCCTTCGAATAATCCAGGCGGTCCACGCTCATGATGAGCTTGCGTTCTTGCAACCCTTGCTTCAGATCGAGGATGTGCTTGACGGTCGCGCGCGCGGTCGCCTGCTTCTGAATTTCGTCCGGATACACGCCGATCGGATAGACGCCCGTGCGCAAGGTTCGGCCGTAAGCGGTGATCGTGCCGTCGCAGCCCAGCGTGGCCCCGGCGTGCCGGACAAGATAGTCGGTGAATGCGGTGCGGTCCGTCTCGGTCTGGAAGCCGACCAGATCGTATTCGCACATGGCGCGCACGAGCGCTTCGTGCGGTGGCACCGTCATCAGGACTTGCGGCGACGGGAACGGAATGTGGAGAAAGAAGCCCAGCCGCTGGCGCAGCCCGATCTGTCGGCACGCCTGCGCGAACGGCAGCAGGTGATAGTCGTGCACCCAGATGAGATCGTCGTCTTTGAGCAGCGGGGCGAGTAGCGCGGCGAAGCGTGCGTTGACGTGGCGATAGCCGTTGTAATCGTCGCGTTGATAGCGCGTGAGGTCGTCGCGGTAGTGAAACGTCGGCCACAGGGTCGCATTGGAGAAGCCGCGGTAGTACGTGTTGTAGTCGCGGCGGGTGAGCGGGACAGTGGCGAAGGTGACGTTGTTGCGATGCGCGATCTCGGGGGCGGTGGCGGGCTCCGCATCGATCTCGCCATTCCAGCCGAACCACATGCCTCCGGTGTCCTTGAGCGCATCGAACACGCCGATGGCCAGGCCGCCGGCAGTGGGCTTGCCCTCGGTCATGGGCGCGACCCTGTTCGATACGATGACTAAGCGACTCATACGTCTGTCTCCTGTGAGGGTTGAGGCGGGGCGGGGGAGGTGTCGCCGTGCAGCGTGAGCAGCCAGGCGGTGAGCGCGTCCGGCGAAGGCAGCCGGTGGTGCGCGCAGGTCTCTCCGTCCCCGATCTTGATCGTGATGCCACCCAGCGCATTCACGTCGGCAAAACCGGCCTCGTCGGTGAGGTCGTCACCGGCAAAGAGCGGCGTTCGACCCGCAAACGGGGCCTCGTTCAGAAGTGTCGAAATGGCGCGGCCCTTGCTGACATTGCGCGGGCGCAGTTCGAATACCAGCTTGCCCGGCTGTAGCGAGAACCGGTCGGCGTGCAGATCGGCCAGCGCGCGCATCGTGTCGCGTGCGACACCTGCCAGTTCGGGCGCGCCGCGATAGTGCAGCGCCAGCGCACAGCCTTTGTTCTCGAGCAGCAGCCCCGGATGCTGTGCGACCAGCGCATGCAGCGGCGCGGCCATGGCGGCGATGCGTTCGGTGTCGGCGGTGTGGCCTTCGGCGCGCGCGAGCCTGCCGTCTGCATGACGAATCTCGGCACCATGCAGGCCGGCGGCCGGTACGTGTAGTGGGGCGAGCAGACCGTCGATGTCGTCGATAGCGCGACCCGACACGACGGCGATCGCGCCATTCGCGCGCTCAAACAGGCGGGCGAGCACACGGGCCGTGTCGCGGGGCAGTTTGACCGCGTCCGGGCGCGCCGCCAGCGGTGCCAGCGTGCCATCCAGATCGAAAAAGAATGCCACCGTGGCAATGTTGACGGCGTGCTGCTCAGGCGGATGGGCGGCGAACGCAGTCGCAGACGTCGCCGACGACGGGGCCGTTGGCGTCACGCTGGTGACGGGCGGGGAAGACGTTGTGGGTTGCATGGCTCTCCGTCGCTGTCGTGCCGCGGGTCGACAGGTCGTTCCAGGGCCAGCAGGAGGGCTAGGGATTGGGCAGACGAGGCGTGACGCGCGGCGGTATTGAAGGGCGGGAGCGCGGATATCCGCGCGGGATGTATTCATCCTAACCGCTCAAAAAGCGACAAGACGTCGTCCGATGTATGAAATTCCTGTCAGATGACGCCTACAAGAAGTGGGCGAGTCGCTTGGCGACATCCTCAAGACGAAGAAAGGTAAGTAGGTATTGAATATGAGAATCGTTTGCAATAACATTCGTTAATTGCCGCATAGTGCCCCATCCGGGGATTGCGGCACGGCACACCTGCCACGCACGCGCCACCACCGGCGCACGGACGTGCGTCGGACGACAACAATGATGAAAAGACTGTGGTTTCAACTGCACTGGTTCTTCGGCATTACGGCCGGTCTGGTGCTGGCGGTGGTTGGCCTGACCGGCGCACTGCTTTCCTATTACGAAGAACTCACCCGCGCGTTCAGCCCGGGTGTCATGACCGTGGCTGTGCGCGACACGGCACCTTTGACAGTGCCCGACCTGGTCGCACGCGTGCATGAGGCCGTACCCGATCGCCGCATTTTGTTGATGACGGTCATGCGCAATCCCGAGGACGCCGTCGGTGTGCGGCTCTCTATCGGTGACGGCACGCGCGGTGAGACCTATTTCGTCGACCCGTACACCGGACAGATGCTCGGCCGCTCGCAGGCCGACGTCGTCTTCCGTTTCATCATGGACATCCACCGTTTCCTGACGGTGGATGGCATCGGCAAGCAGATCACGGGCGCGGCAACGCTGTTGCTGTTCCTGCTCGCGGCGAGCGGTTTGTATCTGCGCTGGCCGCGCCGGATCGGCAACTGGCGCGCCTGGTTTCACATCGACTTCAAGAAGCAGGGACGTCCGTTCCTGTGGAATCTTCACGCCGTGATCGGCACGGTGGTGCTGGTGCCGTATCTCTTGTCGGCGACGACGGGCTTGTATTGGTCGTACGACTGGTGGCGCGGCATGCTGTTCTCGATGGCCGGTGTCCAGCAGCCTGTGCGCAACAAGCAGCCCGAGAAGCCGAAGATGGCGAAGCAGGGCGACGCGAATGCCATGGGCGAGCGTAAGAAGGCGCTGCCCGATCTGGCGTCGACCTCCGCAGACGACATGAGCACCGTGTGGGACAGCTTCGTCGCGCGCGTGCCCGATTACACGAAGGTCTATCTGCGCCCGTCGCAGAAGGCGGGCGGTCCGCTGCAAATGACGTGGCTCGACAAGTCCGTGCCGCATGAGCGTGCGTTCAGTCGCATGGACATCGAACCGGCGTCCGGCACGATTCGCAACGAGGAGCGTTACGCGCAGAAGACGACTGGCGGCCAGTTGATGACGAGCATCTACGCGCTGCACCGTGGCAGTTTCTTCGGGCCGGTGGGCATCATCGTGATGATGCTGTCGAGCCTGATGATGCCGGTGTTCTTCGTCACGGGCTGGATGCTCTATCTCGACCGGCGCAAGAAGAAGCGTGCATTGGCAGCGTCGCGCCCGGCGCAGGGTGCCGATGGCGCGAATGGCGTGAAGGGCGTGAATAACGTGATGGCACCGCCGAGCGGCGGTTCGTTCGCCGACGAAGGCGTGCTGATCGGATACGCGAGCCAGAGCGGTGTGGCCGAAGGTCTCGCCTGGCAGACGGCCGGTATGTTGCAGGGGGCGGGCGTGCCCGCACAGATTCAGCCGCTGGCGCGCATCGGACAGGCGCAGCTCGGCGCGGCCAAACGCGCATTGTTCATCGTCAGCACGTTCGGCGACGGCGAGCCGCCCGACAGCGCGCGTCGTTTCTCCCAGCAACTGATGAATCAGGCGATGGCGCTGCCCAAGCTGCGCTTTGCCATGCTCTCGCTGGGCGATAGTCATTACGACACCTTCTGCGGTTTCGGCCGCAAGCTCGACGGCTGGCTGCGGGCGCAGGGCGGTGTGGCGGCGTTCGAGCCGATTGAAGTCGACCGTGGCGATCCGGGCGCCTGGGCAAGCTGGCAGGAACGTCTGGGCGAATGGCTCGGTCGCCCGCTGGTTGCCACGAAGGCCGAGGACGGTCCGCGCTTCGCCTCCTGGGCGCTTGCCGAGCGCGAAGTGCTCAATCCGGGCAGCACCGGTTTGCCCGCCTATCATCTCGCGTTCACGCCGCCGCAAGGCGCGCAGTGGGTCGCGGGCGATCTGGTCGAGGTACTGCCGCGTCATACGGCCGCGCGTATCGATGCGTTTCTCGCGGGCAGCGTGTGGGCGTCGGATGTCCGCGTGAGCGTGGCTGGGCGCGAGGCGTTGCTGGGTGAAGCGTTGCGCGAGCGCGTGCTGCCCGACGCCGCACCGCCCGCTGGCGTCGACTTGCAGGATTGGCTCGAACGTCTGGCACCGTTGCCCGAGCGTGAGTATTCGATTGCATCGACGCAGGACGAGGGCAAACTGATGCTGCTCGTGCGCCAGACGCGCAATCCCGATGGCTCTCTGGGGCTGGGCTCGGGCTGGCTGACGGATGGCATGGCGCTGGGCGAAAGCGTGACGATGCGCGTGCGTCCGAATCCGGGCTTCCACGGTCCGGCTGACGCACAGGGCATGATCTTGATTGGCAACGGCACCGGGCTGGCCGGGCTGCGCGCCCATCTCTCGGCGCGCATCGCGAAGGGACAGGTTCGCAACTGGCTGATCTTCGGCGAACGTCAGGCGAGTCACGATGCTTTCCACGACGCGACGTTGCGCGAGTGGCAGGCGCAAGGCGGAATCGCTCGTCTGGACCGCGTCTATTCGCGTGACCAGGCGGAGCGGATCTACGTGCAGGACCACGTCCGCCAGTCGGCGCGCGAGATCGCGAAATGGGTGGCCGATGGTGCATCGATCTACGTCTGTGGCAGTCTCGCGGGCATGGCCCCTGCGGTCGATGCGGCACTGGCCGAGGCCATCGGCGCAGACGCTCTGCTGGACCTCTCGGCACAGGGACGCTATCGCCGCGACATCTATTAGACGTGTACCGATGGTGTGCTAACGTAGTGACAGGGCTCGATATTTATCGGGCCCTTTTTTCATCAAACGTATCGGCGACGGCAGGAGGCGCAATGACGACAACGTGGCAAATCGTGGTGCACGGGCTAGTGCAGGGCGTGGGATACCGCGCCGCGTGCGTGGTCGAAGCGCGCAGGCTCGGTCTGGCGGGATGGGTGCGAAATCGTCGCGACGGTACGGTGGAAGCCATCGCACAAGGTGAGGCTGCGCAGTTGCTGGCGCTGTGCGAGTGGATGCGTGAGGGGCCGCGAGGGGCGCAGGTGTCGTCGTGCGACGTCGACAAGGCGTGGGTGGCAGAATCGCCGCTCAAAGGTTTCGAGCAGCGCGCCAGCATCTGAAGTCCCAGCGCGCTTGTCGCATCTACATCCCACGCCGCAAGCCCGCCGAAGCGACGGCGGGCAGAGCGGGGTGGTCCAACAGGGCTATCAGGCGGCGAGTGCCAGCGCGCCCGGTGCGCCGACCGAAGCCGTGCCACCCGTGCCGTGCGTCTGCGCGTGGCTGGCTTCGTGCGACGACAGACGGAACAGCGCCACCGACTCGCGCAGGCGGGCGGCTTGCGTTTCGAGCGCGGCTGCGGCAGCCGAGGCTTCTTCGACGAGTGCCGCGTTCTGCTGCGTCATCTCGTCCATCTGCGTGACGGCCATATTGACCTGCTCGATGCCGCTCGACTGCTCCACGCTCGCGGCGGAGATCTCGCCCATGATGTCGGTCACACGTTTGACGGACTGCACGACCTCCGCCATGGTTGAACCGGCACGCTCGACCAGGCGCGTCCCGACCTCCACACGATTGCCCGACGCTTCGATCAATCCCTTGATCTCCTTGGCGGCCGACGCGCTGCGCTGCGCCAGCGTGCGAACTTCGCCTGCGACCACGGCGAAGCCGCGGCCCTGTTCGCCCGCACGTGCTGCTTCGACGGCCGCGTTCAGCGCCAGGATGTTCGTCTGGAAGGCGATGCCGTCGATGACCGTGAGGATGTCCGAGACCTTTTGCGACGCTTCGGCGATATCGCGCATCGTCGTCACGACTTCCTGAACGACGTCGCCACCGCGCGAAGCGGTTTCCGAGGCCGTCACGGCCAACTGGCTGGCGGCGCGAGCGTTCTCGGCGTTCTGCTTCACGACGGCGGTCAGTTCTTCCATGCTCGCGGCCGTTTGCTCCAGCGACGATGCCTGCGATTCCGTGCGACGCGACAGATCGGCATTGCCGTCGGCGATCTCACGGGCGCTGCCATGAATGGCTTCCGTGCTCTCGCGCACCGTGCCCACCGTGCTGGCCAACCCGTCGCGCATGCGGCCGAGCGCGCCGAAAAGCTGGCCCATCTCGTTTCGCGTACGTTGCTCGATGCGCTGGCTCAGATCGCCGGCGGCCATCCGCTCGAAGTACGCAATGACCTCGCGAATCGGGCGCAGGACCGCGCGCGCCAGCATTGCGCGGCCCCAAAGGGCAAGCAGCAGCGCGATGACGAGCGTCGCGCCCATGGCGATGCGCATGACGTTGTAGCGCTGCTGAGCGGCGTCGTAGCGCGCTTTCTGACGCTCAACCTGAATGTCCTGAAGCTCGCGCATGAGCGTATCGACACCGTTGTATGCGGCTGGGGCGACGCGTGCCTGAATCTGATGGAAGCCGGCGACGTCGCCTTGCTTGAGCGCGTTGAGCGCAGGCGTGATCACCTTATCGAAAAAGGCCTTGCGCTTTTCGTCGGCCGCCTTGGCCAACTCCGCTTCGTGCGCATCTTCTTTGGGACGTTTCAGATAATCGTTCCAGAGGGCGTCGGAAGTGGCGATGTACTGGGTGCCTCGTTTGAGGACTTTGTCCGATTCTTCGGGATTGGCCCCGAGGCTGACGTACGACGCATAGGTCGCCATCGACAGGCGGGTCCGGAGGATTTGCTCGCCGGTTCCCTTGAGTTCGGCCAGGGCGGGGGTATCTTCCGTGGCCATCTTGCTCAGGGAGTCGTTGCTGGAGCCGAGCGCCCAGAGGCCCAGCACGCTGGCGAGGACGAGAAGTGCACCAAGCAAACCTAGGACCAGTGTCAGGCTGGCCCGAATCGTAATGTTCTTATACATATTGATCGATGGATTGAATGCCCAGGCCGCGCCAGGAGATTGCGGGCCTCCCCGTCCATCGGTAAGTGCAAGACAGGGCATAGGGATTATCGGCATATGAGAAGCAGAACTTGAGCCATCTGGGCTCGGGGGATTCCGAAAGTGGGCCTCCACGGGAAAAAGTTCGGAATTTGCGCAGTCGCAAGCGTCACGCAAACGGCCAGACTTAAAGGCTGTTTCACTTTCTTCAGTATGCCGAAGCGCGTAAATCGTGATGAGGCGTCAACGACGCGATGAATCCCGACAAATTCAAGTTCCGAAACAGAAGTGATGGAAGTCCTGCCAACGCCGCGAGCCCCGATCCGGGGGCGTACGCATCGGCGGGCGACAGCCTGCCGGAAGGATTTGTAAGGAATGCTGCCGAACACGGCCCGGCAGACACCGGCACGTTTCGAATGGCGTTGGTGCACGAGTTGCGTGCACCGCTCCAGGTACTGCAGGGGCATCTCGATGCGCTGTGGGACGACGCCGGGGAGGTCGCCGGGGCGATAGGCGCATCCGCGCCGCGCGAGCGGCTGGGCAACATGCGAAGCATGCTCGATGTGCTCGCCGGGGCCGTAGACGATGTTCTGTACCTCGGGCAGGACGACATTGCGCAGTTGCCGCTGCGAGAGGCGGTGTTCGAGGTGCGTCAGAGCCTCGATGCCGAAGTCGATGCCTTTGCCGAGTTGGCACGTCGCAAAGGGCTCGATCTGACGTGTGAGATCGCGGATGCAGTGCCCGTCTTTTTGTGGGGCGACGGCGCACGTCTGCGGCAGATATTGCGCACGCTGATCGATAACGCGTTGAAGTACACGGTGTTCGGTGGCGTTGCCGTGCGGGTCTCGTGGGCGTGCGAGGCGACGGGTTTGGATGCAGCGGATGACGCCGATCTGCCGGATGGCGATGACACCGCTCGCGCGCCGCACCTGTCCATTCGCGTTACCGATACGGGGCCGGGCATTCCGGCTGGGATGGAAAACGCGGTGTTTGCTGCGTTCTCCCGCGCGCAAACGTCGGTGAAGGGCACAGGGCTTGGGCTTTGGGTCGCCCGACAGTGGACGTGGCGTCTGCGGGGCACGCTTTGTGCCGAACCGTGCGCGTCCGGTGCGCGATTCCGATTGTCGGTGCCATTCGCTTTGCCGGGAGGCGTTGCGACGGCGAAGGCCACGGATGACACGCCTGCCGAGGGGAGTGCAACGTTATCTGAGGCATCGGCGTGCTGGCCCGAACGAGATGTCGTCGAAGTGCCCGTGCGCCCCGGATTACAGGCACTTGTCGTGGACGACCATGTGATGAATCGCAGGATTCTGGCCGATCAGTTGGCGTCGCTCGGATGCCACGTCGCCAGTGCCGCGGACCTGACAGACGCGCTCGTGCAATGGATTGCGCTCGACGTCGATGTCGTGCTGACCGACGTGCACCTCGACGGCGTGAGCGGTCTGGCACTCGCAAAGACCCTGCATGCGCTCGCCCCGATGCTGGGCCGCCGGGAGCCGGTCGTGTATGCAGTGACAGGTTCGGTGGTGGAGGCTCGCGACGCCCGTGAGGCCGGGCTGGACGATGTGCTGACCAAGCCGGTTTCGCGTCAGCGGTTATCGCAAACGCTGGCGGTACGCTGGCCGGCGCTGGAGGAAGGCGATGACGACCTCGCGCCTGATGCGACCTCCAGTGTCGGCAGCGATGCAGCGTCGGAGGTGGCGCTATCGCTCAGCCACGAGAAAAGCTCGCCGAAATCGCGGTCGGCACTAAGGGATGACCCGTGCGCGCGACGCATGATGCGAGATGAAATGGCGAAGGATCTGGCGCGCTTTCGTCGTCTTTTGGCAAGACGCCGTCGCGAAGACCTTGAAGCCGCTCAGGGCCTCATTCATCGCATGCGAGGCGCGTGCCGCATGTTCGGCGATCCGGCATTGACCGAGCGGTGCGACCGGCTTGCCGAGAGGTTGGCGAACTGCCGGTGCACTGCGCAGGATTTAGGAGACGACGGATGATCGGAAGGAATTCGAAAGCGTCAGATGTAGCGCCAGACGGCGAGGTAATGACAGACGGTGCCGCCGATGGCGAAGAGGTGCCAGACGAGATGCCCGAACTTGATATGTCCGTCGAGCGAATAGAAGATTGCCCCGATGGTATAGGCGGCGCCACCCGCATACAGCCATCCTGCGCCGGGGCCGGGAATGGCGGCCAACACCGGCCCGGCGACCAGCACGGCCATCCAGCCTAGCCCGATGTAGAGCAACGTCGAGACAAGCGGACGGTCGAGCAATCCGAGCGACTTGGCGACGAGCCCCGCGATTGCCATCGCCCAGACGCCGGTAAGCAGGGGCCAGCCCCACGGATCGTGCAGGATCTTGACGGTGAAGGGCGTGTAAGTCCCGGCAATGAAGAGAAAGATGGCGCAGTGGTCGACGCGCATGAACACACGCTTCGCCCGGCCGTCCGGCAGCCCGTGGTACAGCGCGGACGCCAGATAGACCACGACCATCGTGACGGCGAACACGCCGATGCCGATCTGTTGCACGGTGCTCGGCAGCGGCGGGCGTACGGCGGTGAAGAGAAACGGGATCGCCGCGAGCGCGGCCAGACAGGCGAGGCCGTGGCTGAGGCTGTTGGCGAGTTCTTCGCTGCGGGTCTGCGCGCGGGCGATGGCCTTCGCCCTCGCCATGGGTGTAGCCGTGGTCATGCCGTCCTCATCGGGGAGTCGTCAGTGATGTCCGTGCGATGCCTTCAGTGATGCGTCTCATGCCACTTGCGAACGGCAGCCATCGTGTTCTGGACGTGCTTGTCCGGATCCATGCTGACGTAGCTGTAGATTACGCGGCCGTCAGGGGCGATGACGTAGGAGATGCGATTGGCGATGTCCGGTTTGAGGGCGAGGACGGCGTCGTACGCCTTCATGATCTTCTGATCGGTGTCGGCCGCCACGGCAAATTTGCTGCGGCACTCGGACACGGAGAACTTGTTGAGGGTGTCGATGTTGTCATGCGAAACGCCGATCACCGTCGCGCCCATCTCCTTGAACTTGTCGGTCGCTTCGGCGAAGTCATGCGCTTCGATCGTGCATCCGGTGGTGAATGCAGCGGGGTAGAAGTACAGCACGACGGGGCCCTGTTTGAGCGCGTCCGCGAGCGAGAACGTGAAGACTTTGCCGCCGAGCGAGGCTTGCGCCTTGAAGTCCGGCGCCGATGCACCGTTCTGC
Source organism: Pandoraea commovens (assembly GCF_024704525.1). NCBI lineage: Bacteria > Pseudomonadati > Pseudomonadota > Betaproteobacteria > Burkholderiales > Burkholderiaceae > Pandoraea > Pandoraea commovens. The sequence continues at coordinate 3,330,892 of NZ_CP102780.1, read as the reverse complement.
AATGCCGCATGGGCGGGGATCATGCACCAGGCCGTGACACCGACAATCGCGGCAGCGGCGGTCATTCCTAACCAACGTTTCATGCAAGGCTCCCGAAGTGGATGCTTAAGGATAGAGGCTTGCGGGGGCGCTGTCCAACGTGCTCCGCGTCGTTTATCAGGACGATCGAAGGATGCCTGATGTTTAACGGACGGCAGACTAGCGGCGGACACTCAGCAGACAAACGGCGGACATTTTACGGTCGGTTTCGTGACATGAATCTGTCAGCACTGCGTCATGAATTGCCGGAGGACGCGTTGCTGTGCGCACCGGGCTGTCCGCTGCCGATGGGCAGCACCGTGGTCGACTTGATCTGCGAGAGCGCAATCATCGAGTTCACTTCCTGCACCATCGGCAGTTGTGAGAGCCGCTCGAAGAAGAAGCGCTCGTAGGCGTCGACATCGCGCGTGACGATGCGAAGCAGAAAGTCGACGTTGCCCATCAGTACATGGCATTCCAGAACTTCGGGAAAGTCCTGAATCGCCTTGGAGAATTCGGGTAGCGCGTTGCGGTTGTGTCCCGCGAGTTTTACGTGAGCAAACAGCATGACGTTCAGCCCGACCTTCTTGCGGTCGACCAGCGCGACACGCCGCTCGATTACGCCCTCGGCATCGAGCCGGTCGATGCGTCGCCAACATTGCGATTGCGACAGCCCGATGCGCTCGCCGATCTGCGCGGCGGAAAGCGAGGCGTCTTCCTGCAGAATTGCGAGGATTTTTTCATCGAATTCGTCAATTTGCATGATCTATTCCTCGATATGAGTAAATTTGAATGGATCATGTGAAATTGACGGGTTTTTGTCAACGATACGCGAAGCATTTACCGGCCGATCCCCGTAAACTTCGTCTCTATTAGTGATATTCGCCGCAACAATTCCCTCCCGTTCGACTGAATCAGCAGGAAGACACGTACCTATGAAACTCGATTTGACTTTGCCCGCTGCCGAAACCGCGACCGGTGCCGTCGCCCAGCCCCTTGCTCCGTTGTCTGCCAAAGGCGCAGACCTGATTGCGCGCACGCTGGTCGACATTGGCATCGACACGGTGTTCTGCTACCCGGGCGGGGCCAACCTCGAAATGCTCGATGCGCTCTCGCGCGTATCGATCACGCTGGTGCGTACCGAGCATGAGCAAGGCTCTGTCTTTGGGGCGCAAGGCTATGCGCGCGCGACCGGCAAGTTGGGCGTCTGCCTGGCGACGTCCGGCCCGGGGGCGACCAATCTTGTGACGGGTATCGCCGATGCAGCGAGCGATTCGGTGCCGATCCTGGCCATCACCGGCAATGTCGCCACGCACTGGTTGGGCAAGAATGCCTTCCAGGAAGTCGATATCGTCGCCATCACCAAGCCCGTCACGAAGCTCGCGCGTCAGGTGCGTGAGGCGCGCGACATCCCGGCCGCCGTGCGCGAGGCGGCGGCGTGTGCGCTGGCCGGACGTCCCGGCCCGGTCTTGCTCGACTTTCCGAAGGACATTCAGCAGGCGCGTCCCGAACAGCCGACGGACAAGCGCGTTAAGTCTGCCGTGCCTGCGGGGATGAGCGAAGAGACGGCGCAACGCATTGCCACATTGCTCGCGCAGAGCGAGCGGCCGGTGCTTTACGCCGGTGGTGGGGTGATCGCGTCGGGGACGAGCGCACAACTGGTCGCGCTGGCCGAAGCGCTCAACTGCCCGGTCGCGCTCACCATGATGGGACTTGGTGCCGTGCCCGACGACCATCCTCTGTTGCTCGGTCCGCTGGGCATGCACGGCGCGTATGCGGCGAACGTCGCGGTCAACGAAGCCGATCTCGTGCTGGCGCTCGGCGTGCGCTTCGACGACCGGGTGATCGGCGATCCGGCATCGTTCGCGCGACACGCGAAGATCGTCCATATCGACGTGGATGCTGCCGAGATCGGCAAGAACAAGCCGGTGACGCTGGGCGTGCACGCGGATCTGCGCGACGCGTTCGCCGGTCTGCTGGCGCACGCCAAACGGCGTGACGTGCCCGCGTGGCATACGTATCTTCGCGAGCGTCGCGAAGCGCATCCGCTGCGTGCACCGCAAGCGACAGGCGAAGCGAGTGCAGACAAGGACGCCAGTGTGCTGACCGGCGTGGACGTCATCGCCGCGCTGGCCGCGATGCTGCCGCCGGAAGCGGTGGTCACGACGGGCGTGGGGCAGCACCAGATGTGGGCCATGCAGCACCTGCGCTTGCGCGAGCCGCGCACGTTCCTGTCGAGCGCCGGATTCGGCACGATGGGCTTCGGTTTGCCTGCGGCCATCGGCGCGAAGGTCGCGTTGCCTAACGTGCCGGTGATCGATATCGATGGCGACGGCAGCCTGAACATGTCCGTCAACGAACTCTCGACGTGCCGTCGTTACGGCCTCGGCGTCAAGGTGCTGGTCATCAACAACCAGTGGCTGGGCATGGTGCGGCAGTGGCAGGACATGATCTATGCGCGCAACCGGGTGGCGTCGTCGCTGGTCGACCCGAATGTGCCGGATGGGGCGGACGATGGGCGTCCGTACCCGGATTTCGTGACGATTGCGGCGGGATACGGCGTGGCGGGCGCTCGCGTCACCCGCGCCGAGGAATTGCCCGCTGCATTGGCGCGCATGCTCGAAGACCCGAGCGAGCCGTATCTGCTCGACGTCCTTGTGACGCGTGAAGACGATGTGTACCCGATGATCCCGGCCGGTAAAACCTACCGTGATGTGGTTTTCGGTCCCGGGCAAGCCGCCGGGCCGATTGCGGCGGGTGCATTCTGAGTTTTCGACGCAACCGACCGGAAGCGAGGGCGGGCTGCAGGCCCGTCGCATAGGTATTTTCACGCTGTGAGAATTCGGCCTCACGTCGCGAGATCGCAACGAGAAAACCCGCTTTGGCGGGTTTTTTTCGTTTCAAGGGCGCCGAGGAGTATCATTGCGCTCTTTCTGGAATCCTCGCCAAGGAAATTACTATGTTGACGAAGCGCCTGGTGCTGGCCGCCGCTTGTTTTCTGACGACCTTTGCCGCGCTGCCGGCAGCACAGGCCGCCGATCCGACCTACACCGTGGGCGCAGGCGGCACGTATCGTCCGTTCGAGTTCGAAACGCCGCAAAAGGAATTGGTCGGCTTCGATATCGACATCATCAAGGCCATCGGCAAGGCTGGCGGTTTCAACACCAAGCTGGTCAGCACCCCGTGGGAAGGCATCTTCGCCACCTTGGATCAGGGCGATCGCGACATCATCATTTCCGGCATCACCATTACCGACAAACGTCGTGAAATGGTCGACTTCTCGGCCCCGTACTTCCCGGCCGATCAGGTCATCATCACCTCGCCGGGTGCGAAGGTCGCCGGTCTGGCCGACCTGAAGAAGCTGCAAGTCGGCGTGGTCAATTCGAGCACGGGCGACATCGCCGTCTCGGAAGAGCTGGGCAAGGCCAGTACCGCCATCCGTCGCTTCGACAACACGCCGCTCATGCTCGAAGAGCTGTATCGCGGTGGCGTGGACGCCGCCGTGGGCGACGTCGGCGTGATCAAGTTCTACATCAAGAGCCATCCGGAAAAGCCGTTCAAGCTCGTCTACGACAACAAGTTCAAGCGCCAGTACTTCGGCATCGCCGTGAAGAAGGGCAACAAGGTTGCGCTCGACAAGATCAATACCGGTCTGAAAAAGATCGTGGCTGACGGCACCTACGCCAAGATCTACAAGCAGTGGTTCGACGCCGACGTGCCGACCCTGCCGCAACAGTAATCAACGCGTGTAAGATTCGCGCCACGCGCGCCAGAGATTCTGGCCACTCGCGGCCCGTGAGCTGATCGTCAACTACCGACGTCAACCCCCGGGCCGCGAGCGTTTTTCCGCCGGTCAGACCGGTCCGTTTCATTTTGTGAGAAAGGTGCTTCATGGGTGGGTTCCAGTGGAACATCATCAGCGAATACATGCCCCTGTTCGTCGAGGGCACGCTGATGACGCTCAAGTGCACGGTGATCTGTGTGATCGCCGGCACGTTACTTGGGCTCGTGCTTGGCGTTGGCCGTCTGGCCGAAGCGCGTCACGGCTTCTATAAGTATTTCCTGCGCTACGCGGTGCAATTCCCCGTGCGCTTCTACGTCAGCTTCTTCCGCGGCACGCCGTTGTTCGTGCAGATCCTGCTGATCCACTTCGCATTGATGCCGTTGCTGATCAACCCGTCGGGCGGCTTGCTCGTGAGCGGCGATTTGGCCCGCGAAATCCGTTCGCAGTACGGTGCGTTCATGTCGGCCGTGCTGGCAATCTCGCTGAACGCCGGCGCCTACGTGTCGGAAATCTTCCGTGCCGGTATTCAGTCGATCGACCGCGGCCAGGCCGAAGCGGCACGCTCGCTCGGCATGACTTACATGCAGACGCTGCGCCGCGTGGTGCTGCCGCAGGCATTCCGCCGCATGCTGCCGCCGCTGGGCAACAACGCCATTGCCATCGTGAAGGACTCGTCGCTCGCATCGGCCATCGGTCTGGCCGAACTGGCGTACGCTGCACGCACGGTGTCGGGTGCCTACGCGCGCTACTGGGAGCCGTATCTGACGATTTCGCTCATCTATTGGGTGATCACGCTGGTGCTGTCGGCATTTGTTCAACATCTTGAAACGAGGTACGGCAAAGGTGATCGTCGTCAATAACCTGCAAAAGCAGTACGGCGAGGCGCACGTACTGCGCGGCATTTCGTGCCGCATCGAAGAAAAGGAAGTGGTGTGCGTGATCGGGCCGTCGGGCTCGGGCAAGAGCACGTTCCTGCGCTGCCTGAATGGTCTGGAAGACGTGAGCGGTGGCGAAGTCCTGGTCAACGGCTTTCACGTGGAAGATCCGAAGACGGACATGAATGCCATGCGCGCCAGCGTCGGCATGGTGTTCCAGCGCTTCAATCTGTTCCCGCATATGTCGGTGCTGGAGAATCTGATTCTCGCGCCGATGCAGGTCAATGGCATCAAGCGTGACGAAGCGGTGACCATCGCTGAACAGTTGCTCAGGAAGGTGGGCCTGATCGAGAAGATCGACGCCTTCCCGAATCAGCTCTCCGGCGGTCAGCAGCAGCGCGTGGCGATCGCCCGCGCACTCGCCATGCAACCGACGGTCATGCTGTTCGACGAGCCGACCTCGGCGCTCGACCCGGAGCTGGTGGGCGAAGTGCTGGAAGTCATGAAGTCGCTCGCCGAAGAAGGGATGACGATGGTCGTCGTGACGCACGAAATGGGTTTCGCCCGTGAAGTCGCCGACCGCGTGTTCTTCATCGATCAGGGCGTGATCATGGAAGAAGGGCAGCCCGAGCAGATCTTCACAGCGCCGAAGCATGAGCGCACGCGCGAATTCTTGCGCAAAGTCCTGTAATTCTCAGGATTGCGGTGCGCGCAAAGGTATATCCGCGCGCCGCATCTGATTACAATGCGAGGGTACGCGCGCCGAGTGACCCGAGTGACCCGAGTGACTTCAGGCACCGGCGCGTCGCAGGCACCCTGAGCGCCCCGCCAGGTTTTTTTCACAGGGCAGTGACCTTTGTCCGGGCCTGCCCCGCAATCGAAGATTGCACTCCGATTTCACGAGGTAGTCATGAGCCAGCAAATCGCTGTGACCCGCCAGACGTTCGACGACGTGATGGTGCCCAATTACGCGCCTGCCCAGATGGTGCCCGTACGCGGCGAAGGCTCGCGCATGTGGGATCAGGAAGGTCGCGAGTATGTCGACTTCACCGGCGGTATCGCGGTCAACGCGCTCGGCCATGCCAATCCGGAACTGGTGAAGGTGATCGAAGAGCAGGCCCGCAAGGTCTGGCACATCGGTAACGGTTACACCAATGAGCCGGTGCTGCGCTTGGCCACGGCACTCACGCAAGCGACGTTCGCCGACAAAGCGTTCTTCTGCAATTCGGGTCTCGAAGCGAACGAAGCCGCACTCAAGCTGGCGCGCCGCTACGCCTACGACCACGCCGCCGAGCGTGGTGGCAAGGAAAAGAGCGAGATCATCTCGTTCTATAACTCGTTCCACGGCCGTTCGCTGTTCACCGTGAGCGTGGGCGGTCAGGCCAAGTACACCGAAGGTTTCGGCCCGATTCCCGCAGGCATCATGCATCTGCCGTACAACGATCTGGAAACCGTCCGCGCGACGATTTCGGACGCCACGGCCGCTGTCATCGTCGAACCGGTGCAGGGTGAGGGCGGTGTGTTGCCCGCCGATCCGGAATTCCTGAAGGGTCTGCGCGAGCTGTGCGATCAGCACGGTGCGCTGCTGATTTTCGACGAAGTGCAGACGGGCGTCGGTCGCACCGGCACGCTGTATGCCTACGAGCAATATGGCGTGACGCCGGACATCCTGACCACCGCCAAGGCGCTGGGCAATGGCTATCCGATCGGCGGCATTCTCACGACGAGCAAGATTGCTGCGAGCTTCTCGCCGGGCACGCACGGCTGCACGTACGGCGGCAACCCGCTCGCGACGGCCATTGCCGGTCGCGTGCTGGAGCTGATCAACACGGCCGAGACGCTGAACGGCGTGAAGGCGCGTCACGATCATTTCATCAAGGGCATCGAGGCGATCAACGCGCGTCATGGTGTGTTCGATCAGGTGCGCGGTATGGGCCTGCTGATCGGCGCCGTGCTCAAGCCGGCGTTCGCCGGTCGCGCCAAGGACATCGTCGTCGAATCCGAGAAGAACGGTCTGATGCTGCTGGTGGCGGGCGGCGACGTGGTGCGTTTCGCGCCGTCGCTGAACATTCCGTTCGCAGATATCGACGCCGGTCTCGCCTCGCTGGAGAAGGCGGTCGCAACGGTGGCTGCCACGGCGAAGGCCGCTTAAGAAGGCCGCCTAAGCACACGGCGAACGTAACAAGACCTGCGCCGATGCACAGGACTTCGGGCCGGACCGACGGATGACGTCGCTCCGGCCCTTGTTTTATCCAACTCACGGGATGCTTCCATGACGCGTCAATCGAAAGCGACGACGACCTCCGACGTTCCAGCGAACACTGTTGCTGCCGCCTCTGACGACATCGCGGCGAATTCGCTGCGCGTCGTGCGTCTCGCGCGTCCCGGTGATCTGCCCGCGCTGCTGGCGCTGGCAGCGATGGCCGGTCCGGGCATGACGTCGTTCAAGCCCGACCGGGCGGCGCTCGAAGCGCGTCTGGCGCGCGTGGCGGCGACCGTCGAAGGCCAGGCGCCCACGGCGGAGCAGGGCTATCTGTTCGTGATGGAGGACGCCGACACCGGCGAGATCGCGGGCGTTTGCGGGCTGGAAGCCGCCGTCGGCCTCGACCAGCCGTTCTACACCTATCGCAAGGACACGATTGTCCACGCGAGCCGGGAGCTGAATGTCTGGTCGCGCATGCTGACGCTCTCGCTCTCGAACGACCTCACCGGCTACAGCGAACTCTGCTCGCTGCTGCTCGACCCGAAATGGCGCGGACACGGAAACGGTGCGCTGCTATCGAAGGCACGCTTTCTGTTCATGGCGCAGTTCCCCGAGCGGTTCGGTCCGCACGTGTGCGCCGAGTTGCGTGGCTTTTTCGACGACGAGGGACAGAGCCCGTTCTGGCAGTCGCTCGGACAACACTTCTTCAAGATCGACTTCGATCAGGCGGACTACCTCACGTCCATCGGCAAGAAGTCGTTCGTGGCCGAGCTGATGCCGAAGTATCCGATTTACGTCGACTTTCTGTCGCCGCAAGCGCAAGCCGCCATCGGCGTGACGCACCGCGACACGCTGCCTGCCCGGCGTCTGCTGGAGCAGGAGGGGATGCGCTCCGGATCGCACGTGGACATCTTCGACAGCGGCCCGGTGCTCGAAGCGCGCGTTGCCGATCTGCGTGCGGCGCGCGATAGCCGCTATCTGACGGCGAACGTCGTGGCCCCAACAAGCGAGGATGGCAGCCCCGTACCGGCGACGCCGAACGCGGAACCGTATCTTGTGGCATGCCTGGGCCTCGAGGGTTTTCGCGCGACGCTGGTGACAGGTCGCCCCGAGCGCCGCGCGTTCGCGCTCAGCCCGCTCGCTGCGCAGGCGTTGGGCGTGAAGACGGGCGATCGGCTTCAGGTCTTGCCGCTCAAGCCACCGCGCGCTGAAGCGGTCTGATCTCGCTCGGCACCCTCTCGGAACGCCATCAGAACTGAATCGTCGCCGTGACAGTGTCGGTATAGACGCCGGGGGCTGGCGTCGATTGCGACGGCACACGTGCATAGATGGGGATGGCCTGCACGAGCCCTGTACCGGTGCCGGTCAGTTGCGACGTCCCTGACGTCCCGTCCCCCCAGATCGTGGCGTAGCCGCTGTCGAGATACAGCTGATAGCCGATGCTCGACGTGAGGCCCGTCATCGTGCGCGACGTGACCGTCCCCAGCAGTCCGCCCGACAGGCTGACCCGATAAGCGTCGTTCTTCGTGCATTGCACCGAGAGTTGCCCGCTGCTGGTGACGGGGCTGGCGAGCGCCGATTGCGTGGCGAAGGTGATGTTGGCGGCGGCGATGGTGCAGTTGTTGATCACGGTGACGTTCGCGGTGAACGGCGCGCCAGGCGCGGCCGTCATGGCTGTGCCGCAGGCGGGGGCAGGCGAAAGGGCCGCGTAGGACGCGTATTGCAGCGAGATGTCAGTCGACGCGAACGTACGTGCGTAGACCGTGTTGCTGCTGCCGGTCGTGGGCACCGTCGTTTGCGACGCCGCGATCCTGCCGTAGAAGTTCACGTTCTGTGTGACCGTGCCGCCGAGCAGCGGCCGCGCCATCGTCAGCGAAATCACGTCGCTCGTGCCGCTGCCCCACGCGTTTGAGTAGGTGGGATCTGTGAAGAGTCCGAAATTGATCGCACTTCCAACATTCGCGGCATTTGTCAGCGTGAGCGGCTGAGTGGCATTCAACGCCAGACAGAGTTTGACGTTCGGATTGCCCGTGAGCACAGGCCAGTTGCACGACACGGGGATCGTGCCGGTCGCGGAGAGCGCGAATCCCGAGATCGGGCTGAACGCAGCGAACGCCAGCGTTGGCGTGCCGACGGAGCATGTCTGTGCCAGCGCACTCATCGACAACGCGAGATAGCCCGCTGCAATGGCGCAATGCCGTCGCACGATGCGAAGCAAGGTCGTAAGCCTCATGACAGGTCCTCCCCATCGGAAGGCGTTGATGGCGCTGCCGGTGCTGGCCAATCCGATGCCGACATTGCCTCCGGCGACCGCGACGGTGTGTCCCCCGCGAGCGTGCCGAACGCCACACATTCCAACGGACCGACGCGGGCGATGCGTCCTTCGGGCGGTGTCGTCCAGTCGAAGGAAACGCGGCAGCGCTGCCGTCCGTCGCGCGATTCGAGGGTGTTGCGCGGACCGAGTGCGTCGATGAACACTTCGCCGTCGTAACCCACCACCGTCACTATGCCGCTTTGCACATGGCGCACCGATGTGCCTGGGTGCAACGGCTGCCCCGAAGTGTCGACCAGCGTGACGAGCGCCGCGCGGTAACGTCGCACGGGGAAGTGCACGAGTACGCCGCTGCGCGACTGTGGGGCCACTCGGCGTTCGGTTGTCGTGACTTCCAGATCGGCGGGTAGATGCATGGGGTCGATGCCGATGCGCGACGCTTCGAAGCCGTTCAGATCGGGCACGAGGAAGTAGCCACGCGAGTCCGTACGACCGACGGGGACCGATTCGCGCATCACAGGGACGTTGACTTGCGCGTCGGTGCTCACGAGCGCGAAGGCGTCGTAAGTGCGCCGCGTGGCGTGCACGCTGTTGTCCATGACGACAAGTGCGCCAGTCATGCCTATCCCGACACCGGACTGCCGTCCCACTTGCTGCGCGAGTGCCGAGACCTGACCGTGCCGCCCGAGATACTGCACTTCGCCCTGCATCGTGCGTTGCGAGAAGGCGCGTCCACCGAGTACCTGCCAACCCCAGCCGCCGGCGTAATCGGGTGTGCGGTTCGCGCCCGCCCACGCCTGCGTTTGCCCGTCCTGTTGACTGAACGATGCGTTCCCTAGCGCCGCACTTGCGCCCTCGCTGCCACCGCCGAGCAAGACGCTGAGCATCGCGAAGATGCCGTGCGAGCGACGCCGCGCAAAGTCGCGAAATCCACCCATCGAGAACATGCCGCGCGTGCCTGCGGGTAGCGTCAGGCTGGCGGACAGCACGCGCGTTGCTGGTTGACGCGGCACGCGTTGGGCGAACCAGGCGAGCGACGCGGTGCTGCCACGCGCGAACGGCACTGAGATGCTCACGCGATCGCTCGAACGAGGCACAGGCGCACCGTCCAGCGTGGCGATATCGCGGTAGCGGCCGGTCGTGCGGATCATCTGCGCGTCGACGCTCACGCGGCGCGACAGGTACTGATAACCCGCGCTCCATTGGCTGCCGGTGCCGCGTCCGCCGGATAAGGCGGTGGACGCGCTGACGACGCCCGCACGCCCCAGCGCCATCAGCGCGCCTGCGCCAGCAAGGGCGAGTCGCCTCCCGGCTTGCGCCTGCGCTTCGACGGTCAGGGTGTCCGTTGCGCCATAGCGCGCGGCCACCGACGCGACGGGATGACTCCGGTACGAAAACGAGCGCACGCCGTAGTCGTCGCGCGGCAGGCCCGCCTCCACGGAAAAGCTCGACAGGCCACGTGCGAGCAGGCGGGGATCGATGTACAGGGGCACGGTAGTGATCTGTTCGCGCCCGAGTGCGTCGCGCGTCACAACGCTCGCCTGCAAATCGCCCGTGAGGCCCGGCGTTTCCTGAATGACGAACGGACCGGGCGGTACGCGTCCACCCATGCGGCGCACGCCGTCGAGATACAGATCGACGGAGGAGGGCACCACGGCGCTGCCATGCAGTGCGGGGATGGGGAACGTCACCAGATCCGGACGCAGCGCGAAGTTGCGACGCCACTGAAGGCCGCCAATGCGCAGCGACCGGCTCCATGAGAGGGAGCCGGTGATGAGGTCGCCCGCGACCCACGTGGTCAGGCGCGACGGGTCGTCGTGTTGCCACCAGGTGTCGTAGCGTCGATAGCCACGACGCCATCGCGAATGCTCGGCGAGACCGGTCTGTTGCAGCGTGCCGCCCGACCAGAAGCCACGTACTTCACTCCAGACGGAAGCGCGCGTGAAACGGTCACGCTGCACGTAGCCGTCGTAGTTCACGAGCAGACCGGGGTCGGACGTCGCTCTGACAACAACGGGCGCAGGGCTCGCCAGACGATACGGCGAGAGCCACGCGTCGCCGACCTCAAGCGAGAGTGTCTGGTGCGTGGCGTCGTAGGACGCGCGTATGCCGCTCAGCGAATCGAGCGCGATGTCGGCGGCGTCGTTGTCGGGCAGGCCGCCGGATGAGGATGTCAGCCCGAGCGCGCGCAGATCGCCTGCGCGGGCGAACCAGCGGCCTTGCCGTCGCGCGAATGGGGCGATGCGCCCGGTCGATTCGCCGTTGATGATGACCTCCAGTACATAAGGCCCGTCGAGCCGGGAAATGCCTGCTGTACTCGCCGCTCGCGTGGGCACGGTGGTGGACGACGACGCTGTCGCGGTGCGGGAGGCGGCCAGCGACGCATCGTCGAACAGGGCCGCGCCGACGGCGCGTGGCTCGGCCGATATTGAGCCGGGCGCAAGTGCACCAAGCGTCGTCAGCGTGGCAAATGCGACGCTCATGGGCGTGGCGATGGCCACGGACACGCCTAGCGACGTTCGTCCGGCGCGACGCCCGCGACAAAGCGCATCGGCACCGCGTCGACGCGTGACTCCACCGTGAACGGTGCAACGGGAGGCGCACCGGCGGGCCAGCGCACCGCGAAACGACGCGTTTGTCCGGCGAGCACGTAGCCGAGCAAGCCGCGCGTGAGCTCCACGCTGCGTCCGGAAGCGTCGAGTACCCGTGTCGCCCCCAACTGAGCGTGACGCTGGCCGTCATTGCGCACTTCCAGCTCGCCCCGCGTCATGCGCACGTCGAAACGCAGCGAGGGCGAGCGCGTCTGATTCGCCTGCACGAACACCGGCAGCGAGTAGCGCAGGCGGATGGAGACGCCCTCCGATGGCGTGGCGTCGACAGGCGGCAACTCGTCCACCAGCAGCCGGTAGCTCTGCTCGCTTCCCTCGACTTTTTGGGCCACATACACCAGCCGCACGATCTGCCGGTCACCAGGTTCGATGCGCACAATGGGTGGGCTGGCGATGAGCGCTTCGGTGGGCGTGAGCACGTTGTCGCCGTTGCGTTGCGTCCACGCATACAGACGCAACTGGCCGTGAATCGGCAGATCGCCGGAGTTCCCGAGCGTGAGCGTAGTCGCAGGCTGCGTCGGCAGGATGTTGACGATGACCGGCGAGACTTGCAGCGTCGCGCCGTTGCCGTCAGTCACGCAAAGTGTGAGCAGCGCGACGAACGCGCCGCCGCAGGCATACGCCGTCGGCCGCCGGGCGACCGGTCTGGGAGGGCTCATGTTCGCCATGATTCACCTGACCTCTCAGAAGTAGACGGTCGCCGTGACGGTCGACGAGTAGACGTCCGGCGCGGGCATGGTGGCCGAGAGCGTCGCCTGACCATAGACGGTGTACGTCTTGACCACGCCCGTGCCCGAGTCGCTGAGGGTGTTCGAGCCCTGCGTATTGCCCCACGGCGTGGCGTAGCCAGCGTCCTGAAAAAGCCCGAACGGAATGGTCGTGGTGTTGCCGGTGAGCGTGCCCGCCAGCAAGCGGTTGGTCTCGGTGGAGTTCGGTACAGTGCCCGCATTCAGGCCGATGTTGTAACCCGTCGACGCGGTACAGATCACGGTGAGCGACGAGGTGGTCGCCACCGGTCCTGTCGCCGAACCCTGTACCGCGTTGAACGTCATGGGCGTGGCGGCGATGGTGCACCCGGGCAGGATCGTCAGCTGGACGCGCATCTGAGCGGTCGCCGACCCGTTGGAGTAAACGGCGGCACGAGCCGGTGCGCTCTGTCCAAGCGCAGCGACGATTCCCGTGAGGGCCAGACAAAGCAGCGGTCGGTTCATGATGGTTCTCCTTTGGAGTCCTATTAGAAAGCGCGATGATTCACCGTAGGGACTACGTAGATACCGTTCTTGTGACGCCCGTACACGCACTGCATTTCGGACGCTTTTTACGTAGTTTATGAGGGCGTTTGCCCGAAATACGAGCGCACAAAGTACTTTCGGAATGATCCCAATTGAAAGGCGAAGCGACGCGCTGAGCGTCTCGGAGGTGTACGCGCAAAGCGCATGTTTTCGACGGACGCATTGCGCATGTGTTGAGTGGTTGCGGGCAATGATGGTGAGGTAACGCGTGCGAATGCGACGCATTGCCGCAGCGATGGCGGGGCGATCGCGGGTGTCGTTGCGGAAGTCCCTGTGGGCGTGCGGAGCGGAGAATCGAGATCGGATGACGTCTGTCAAAGCGCGTGCGAATGACACAAGCATTCGCGTATATTTCACTTGATCTCACGTCGAAGCCGTCTCTAGAATGGGTTCTTGACGCCTATCTGCGCGCCCATACGCACCAAACGTGTTGTAGGTGTGGTAGGTGCTCGTCGTCCGGATTCGCTACCTGCGGATATTTCACGAGAGGGATGCCATGCTCAGACTTCTGTCGAAATACTGGTGGTTGCTTGTGCTGCGCGGTGTGTTGGCGGTGATATTCGGTATCGCCGCCTTTGCGTTACCCGGCGTGACGATTGCGGTGCTGGTGCTTTGTTTCGGCGCGTTTTCGTTCGTGGACGGGGTCTTCTCGCTCAGCGGCGCATGGAGTGCGCGCCAGGAGCATGCCGATTGGTGGCTGCCGTTGCTGCAAGGCATCGCGGGCATAGTGATCGGAGTCCTGACTTATCTCAACCCGGCGTTGACCGCCGTTGCGTTGCTTATCTATATCGTGGCCTGGAGTTTTGTCACCGGCGTGTTGCAGGTGGCTGCCGGTATCGCGCTGCGTCGCGAGATCAAGGGCGAACTGTGGGTCATTCTCTCCGGTGCCTTCAGCATCCTGTTCGCCATCTTCATCATGTGGCAACCGGGCGCGGGCGCGTTGGCGCTGATCTGGGCCATCGGGTCGTGGGCCATCATCTGGGGCGCTTTGTTGGTGCTGGCAGGATTCAAACTGCGAGGTGCCGCGCATGGCGTGTCGCATGCGCCACCGGGACACCTCAGGTCGTAGTCGCGTTGTCTCCGTTCGTCCGCATGGGCGCCGAGCGCCCGTCGCCGACGGCTTCCCCCCGGCAACCTGCGAGTTGCCAGACGTCAGGAGTGTGAAATGGCTTTGAATCATACGCGTAACACCCTCGGTGAAAAGATCCGTATCGAATCGGTCAACCAGCTCAATCGTGGGCTGATCAACGGCATCGACGTACAGCGTCAGGCGAAGCAGGCCCACTGGAACGTGCACGGCCCGGGCTTCATCGAACTGCACTTGCTTTTCGACGAGGTTTATAACGCGGCCATCGAATGGGCCGATCTGTGCGCCGAGCGTCTGGTGGCGCTGGGCGGCGTGGCCGACGGCCGCGTGCAAACCGTTGCACAGAAGACCGAATTGCCGACGTACAAGAACGAGTTCAAGCGCGGTCTCGATCATGCCGCCGCGTTGGCCGAAGCCCTCGCGGCTTACGGCGAGATCATTCGCGGCCTGATCGATGCGTCAGCCGAGATCGGCGACGCCACCACGTCGGACGTCTTCACCGAAATCTCGCGCGGTGTCGACGATCACCTGTGGAAGGTGGAAGCGCACCTGCGCGGCGAGTGACGATATGCCCGGGCGCCTGTGCGGGCGTCCGCGCGACGAACCCATCTTTCAGCATCGACGGTTCCGCCGATAGTTCTGCATCACAGACGACGATGAACGCGCGCGCCGCTTGAGCCGGAGCGCGCGTTCTCACGTTCTCAGCCTCGCTGTTTTCCACGCTGTCTAACTCACCCCCCGGAGTCGCTATGACCACCCGTAACCTGAGCCAGATGTTCCAGCCGAAGTCGGTCGCCGTGATCGGCGCGTCCAATCGCGAGCGACGCGTGGGGACGACCGTGCTGCAAAACATCGTCGACGGGGGCTTCAAGGGCGACATCTATCCCGTCAATCCGAAGTATTCGACGCTCGCCGATCTCAAGTGCTACCGCGACGTGGGCGATCTGCCGCAGGCACCCGACCTCGCGGTGATCTGTACGCCGCCGTCGACCGTGCCCGATCTGATTCGCGAGCTGGGTGAGCGTGGCACCCGCGCGGTGGTCGTGCTGACCTCGGGGCTTGCCAGAGAAAAGGATCGTCACGGCGTGACGTTGCAGGACCGCATGCTCAAAAATGCGAAGCCGCACGTGCTGCGCATTCTCGGTCCGAACTGCATCGGGCTGCTGAGTCCCGGCATCGGCCTGAACGCCAGCTTCGCGCACATGGGCGCACGCGCGGGCAAACTCGCATTCGTCTCCCAGTCGGGAGCACTGACGACGGCTGTACTCGACTGGGCCGACGCCCGCGAAATCGGCTTCTCGCACTTCGTGTCGATGGGTGACAGTGCCGACGTGGATTTCGGCGACATGCTCGATTATCTGGCGAGCGATCCCGGCACGGACGCCATTCTGATGTACATGGAATCGATTCGCGATGCGCGTAAATTCATGTCCGCGGCGCGCGCGGCAGCACGCAACAAGCCGGTCGTCGTGATCAAGTCGGGACGTGTGCCTGAAGGCGCGCAGGCCGCTGCGTCGCACACCGGCGCACTGGCTGGCTCGGACGACGTGTACGACGCCGCGATCCGTCGCGCAGGGATGTTGCGTGTGGATACCACCGACGAACTGTTTGCGGCTGTCGAGACGCTGGCACGCCTGCGTCCGTTCGCAGGCGACAAGCTGTCGATCATGACCAACGGCGGCGGCGCGGGCGTGATGGCGACCGATGCGTTGGTGCTCGATGGCGGCAAGCTGGCCCATCTGACGGAAAAGACCCGTGCCGCGCTCGACGCCGCGTTACCCAAAACGCTGGGCCGTACGAACCCGGTGGACATAGGCGGTGACGCGGATCTCGAACGCTACACGGCCACGCTCGCAGCGCTATGCGAAGACCCCGAGACAGCGGCCGTCCTCTTCATTCAGGCACCCACCGCGGTGATGCCGAGTCTCGACGTGGCGAACGCACTTGCGGCGCTGCCGCGTCCGTCGAAAAACGTTTTCACCTGCTGGCTCGGCGGCGAGACGGCCGAGCGCGCGCGCCGCATCTGCCGCGAGGCCGGGCTGCCGACCTACGACACGCCGGAGAACGCCGCGCGTGCCTTTCTCGAAGCCGTCAACTATCGACGCAATCAGGCGTTGCTGATGGAAACGCCGCCCTCGATCCCGCCGGGCTTCGCGCCGGATGTCGCGCGCGTGCGCGCCATTGTCGACAGCGCCATGCGTGAGGGCCGGGAGTTGCTCACCGAACCGGAAGCGAAGGGCGTGCTCGCCGCCTACGGGATTCCGGTGGTCGAGACGCTCGTTGCCGAGACGCCGGAGCTGGCGGGCGAAGTCGCGAAGGGCATCGGTTTTCCCGTCGCCGTCAAACTGATTTCGCCGGACATCACGCACAAGTCCGATGTGGGCGGCGTGGTGCTCAACATCGAAACGGCAGAGCAAGCGAGCGACGCGGCAC
Organism: Pandoraea commovens; assembly: GCF_024704525.1. Classification (NCBI taxonomy): domain Bacteria; kingdom Pseudomonadati; phylum Pseudomonadota; class Betaproteobacteria; order Burkholderiales; family Burkholderiaceae; genus Pandoraea; species Pandoraea commovens. Next base: position 3,314,319 of record NZ_CP102780.1, on the reverse strand, counting down.
GCCAGATCGCCAAGCGTGCACGGGCCGCGAAACCCGATGCACGTGTGACCGGCTATTCGGTGCAGCGTATGGCGAACGGTGCCGAAGCCTTCGAGCTGATCGTGGGGGTGGCGACCGACAACGTCTTCGGTCCGGTGCTGCTATTCGGGCAGGGCGGCACGGCCGTCGAAGTCATCGCCGATCGCACCATCGGCCTGCCGCCGCTGAACCTGAACCTCGCGCGCGACATGGTGGCGCGTGCCCGTGTGTCGAAGTTGCTCGCGGGCTATCGCAGCCGTCCCGCCGCCGATCACGAGGCAATCTATCTGACGCTGGTGAAGCTCTCGCAACTCGTGTGCGATGTGCCGGAGATCGCCGAGCTGGACATCAATCCGTTGTTTGCCGATGCGCATGGCGTGCTGGCGCTCGATGCGCGCATTGTGGCGCGCAAGCCGTCGCTCCCCGGGCACGGACGTCTGTCGATCGCGCCATATCCGCAGGAGCTCGAAAGCACCGTCGATGCAGGTGGAAAGCCCGTGCGCGTACGTCCCATCCGCCCGGAGGACGAACCGGCCTACAACGCGTTCTTCCACACACTGACGCCGCAGGACGTGCAGTTCCGCTACTTCGGTCTGATCAAGGAGCTGTCGCATTCGCAGATGGCGCGAGTTACGCAGATCGACTACGACCGTGCGATGACGTTCGTCGCCACGGAAAAGGACGAGGCGGGCAACACGCGATTGCTGGGCGTGGTGCAGGCTTTGGCCGACCCGGACAACACCGTGGCCGAGTTCGCGGTGACGGTGAGTCCTGCGGCGCAGGGGCGAGGGCTGGGGCGTGCGCTCATGGAGCATATCGTCGACTACAGCCGCAAGCGTGGCACCGGGGAACTCATCGGCTATGTGCTCACGGCAAATACGCGTATGCTGACACTCGCCCGTCATCTCGGCTTTGTCGAAGACAAGGAGATGGAGGCGGGCATCGTTCATATCCGGCTGCCGCTGCAACAGACGGCGCAGGCGCGCGAGACACGCAAGGGCTGACGGTCGCGAGGGTCGCGGCGGTAGCGCGCGCAGTGCCCGACGCTCGCGCCACGTGTAGAGTGCAAGGCCGCCTCGACCAGGAAGACGCATGCTAGTGAACTGTGTGGCCTATGAGGATGGCCGCAAGATTGCCGATCTGCACCCCGATGAAATCTCGGACTATCTTGAACGTCCGCACTGCTTTGTCTGGGTGGCGCTCAAGGATCCCGGGCCGGGCGAACTGGCGCAGATGCAGCACGAATTCGGCCTGCATGACCTCGCCGTCGAAGACGCCCAGCACGGGCATCAGCGTCCGAAAATCGAGCAGTACGGCGACTCGCTCTTTGCGGTGCTGCACGTGCTTAACAAGGACGCTGACGGCGATTTCGCGATTGGCGAAGTCGCGATTTTCGCAGGGCACAACTATGTGCTCTCGGTGCGCTCGAACGCCACGCAGGGACTGGGCGCGGTGCGTGCGCGAGCGGAGAAAGAACCGCACTTGTTGCGCCAGGGTTCGATCTTCGTCCTCTATGCCCTGATGGACGCCATCGTCGACAGCTACTTCCCCGTGTTCAACGACCTTGAAGCACAGCTCGAAGCCATCGAAGAGCAGATCTTTACCCCGAATGCGCCGAACAAGGGACGCGCGATCATCGAGGATCTGTATCAGCTCAAGCGTCGGCTCATTACGCTGCAACACGCGTGCGTGCCGCTCATGGAAGCGGTCAGCAAGTTGTTCGGGGCTATGGCGCCCAAGCTGTGCGGTGGCATGCAGGAGTACTTCCGCGACGTCTTCGACCATCTCCAACGCATTACGAAAAACATCGATCTGCTGCGAGAAATGGTCACGACAGCGCTCTCCGTCAATCTCGGCATGATTTCGCTCTCCGAGAACGAAACGACGAAGCGACTCGGGTCGTTCGCGGCGCTTTTTGCCGTGCCAACGATGATTGCCGGGATCTACGGCATGAATTTCGCTGACATTCCCGAACTGAAATTCCAATATGGGTATCCAGCCTGTATTGCCGCGATGGTCGTCATCGACGTCTTGCTATTCATGAAATTCCGCAAGGCGGGTTGGCTGTAACGGCCCTTGCAGGGTTGTGACAGCCAACGGGCTGGGGGCGTTGTCTGTGTCAGGCGCGTGTCCCGGCGGCGTTGCCACCCGGGTTGTTGCCCGGTGGCAACGTGTGGTGCGACCTCCATTTTTTCGCAGTGACCGGCGTTGAATAACTGTTCTAGAATGCGCTGAATGCCGCGTCAGACGGCTGCCAAGGGTTGAAAACAACAACAAACCGCCAGGCAAGCAAATAGGGGTCAGATATTGAATGCACCACTTACGGGGATCCGCGTCATTGAGTTCTGTCGTGGCGCGGCAGGTGCCTATTGCGGCATGCTGCTTGCCGACATGGGCGCGGACGTCATCATGGTCGACGATCCCGTCGACGATATTTCCAACGAATACCAAAGCACGATCAGCGAATCGGCGCAGGTCGGATTGCGTCGCAACAAGCGCTCTGTCGCGCTGGATCTGCTAACGCTCGAAGGCCGAAGCCTCGCTCACACGCTGGTGCGCGGGGCGGACGTCGTCATCGAGTGTTTGCCACCCGGCACGTTGGCGCGCGCCGGGCTTGGCTACGATGCGTTGTCGGCTGTGCAACCGCATCTCGTCTACGTTTCCATTTCCGCATTCGGACAAGATGGCCCGCGCTCCGTGCCGCAGCCGGGGGTGCCCGCGCTTGAGGCGCTCAGGGGCATGCTGGGCGTGGCGCCAAGCGGTGCCGAGCCGCCGCGCGATCTGCCTATTGCCGATCTGGCCGCAGGGCTGTACGCCGCGTTTTCCGTTTCGGCGGCGCTCGTCGCAGCGAAGCAGCAGGGCGTGGGCGTGCACATCGATGTGCCGATGCTCGGCGCGACGCTGGCGATTGCCGCGTTGCGGGCGGGCGATGCCGGAGCCGAGGCTGCCCATCGCGCAGGGCTCGTGCCCGCAGCCGCCATGGCCGCTACGGACGCAGGCGACGCGGCGCAAGCCGACGCCGAGATGTCGGCGGTAGCGCGTCAGCGCCGGGCGCTGGCTGACGCAGCGGGGCATGGCAAGGTCTCGCCGCTGGCCGTACCGCTGCCCGGTGAGGGCGAGCGTTTTGGCGGCCCTTCTGCCCCTTGGCCGACCTTCCGGGCGCGCGACGGCTACTTCGGTATGGATTTGGACGCCCAGACGCATTGGGAGGCGATTTGCGCCCTCGTGCACCGTGTGGATCTGCTCGACGACCCGCGGTTCGGCAGTGCACGGGAGCGGGCGCGCCATCAGGCCGCGTTGCGCGACGTGCTCGAAGCGGTATTCGTGCTGGACGACCGGGATGTCTGGCTCGCGCGGCTGGTAGCCGTGGGTGTCCCGTGCACGGAAATCAGCACCTATTCCCGAGTGCTGTCCGATCCGCAGGTGGCGCATATGGGCTGGGTGCGCCCGATGGTGCTGCCCAGCGGCGAGACGACCCACACGATCGTCTCGCCCGTGCGTCTTAACGGACAAAGCCCTGTCACGCGTCTCGATCCACCCGCGCCGGGTGCGCACACGGGGGACATCATCGCGGAACTTGATGCAGAACACGAGGCGGGGCTCGATGCCAGCGAGCTGCCGGTGGACATCAGTGTCCGGACATCCTCGTCATAGGCATTTTTTGTCGTTTCCCCGCATTTTCAGACACGGCGGCGCTCAGGTAGCGCCGCTTTTCTTTTCTGTCGTCTGATGCTTCTATATAATTCATCGTCATAAGCTTATGACAAATAGTGATTTGGCTTGGTGCCAGACCACTCCCTGCTGGATATCGCCCATGTTCCCCGACCTTTCGAGTGCTTCGCCCACGGCCGCCCTGCTCGGTGCAGCGGTCGGACTGGTGTTGGGTTTGACGGGCGCGGGTGGTGGCATCTTTGCGGTGCCGGCGCTGGTGTTCGGACTCGGTTGGGGCGTGCCGCAGGCGGGACCCGTCGCCTTGCTTGCCGTCGGCGCGAGTGCCGCCGTGGGCAGTGTGCAAGGCTTGCGGGCCGGTATCGTGCGCTATCGCGCGGCGATGCTGATGGCGGGCATCGGGGTTTGTCTCGCGCCATTGGGCTCCTGGATGGCGCATCGGCTGCCGGAGCGGTGGCTCGTCGGGCTGTTCGCCGTGGCGATGCTGATCGTGGCCGCACGGATGTATCGCGCTTCCCGTGGTGGTGGGGGCGGTGCGGGGGCGAGTGGCATCGCGGGTACGTGCGCACCGTTGCCGCCATGCCGGATGGACCCCGCGACGGGGCGCTTGCACTGGACTCGGCAGGTGGCGAGTACGCTGGGTGCGATCGGTGCCATTTCGGGCTTTGCGTCCGGGCTGCTCGGCGTTGGGGGCGGTTTCGTCATCGTGCCTGCACTGCGGCGCTTCACGGACATTTCGGTGCACGGCGTGGTGGCGACGTCACTCTTCGTCATCGCGCTGATTTCTGCGGGCACCGTCGCCAATGCGTGGTGGCATGGCATGCATCCGGGAACGCAGGGGTGGACGTTTGTCGTGGGCGCTGTCGCGGGCATGTTGCTGGGGCGTGCGCTCGCGCCACGTCTGGCCGCATCGCGGCTTCAACAAATCTTCTCTACGCTCATGGCCGTCGTGGCATTCGGCATGTTCGTCAAAGCGTTTGGCGCTTGAATCTATTTATTCAAAGCCGCTAAGTCTGCGCGATGCTGGATTTCCTTCGGCTTATCTCCCGCTTTAATCGAATTTAACGAAATTTAATAAAATTTAATCGCTACCGGTATCGGTGGCGTTGACGCGCTTTGCGTCTAAAAATCAAAAGAAGCGAAGTATTTCGAAAGTCGCAACGTCTTTCGAGTGACTTTTTGCCTTTTCGGCACCGACTTACCACGCCGCGTGCGGCCTATGGCTGACATCACTGGCATCTTTCAAATGAATCTTTTCCTCACTTGCGTGTCAATTGGAACGCTGCCTGAGCATCCGCACTACGTCATCTGAGTTATTTCCGCACTGAATTCGATGCTGACGCGCGGGCTGTGTAAGGCGCGAACGGTATTCCTCCTAATTTGGACTAGGATGTTTCCTATAAAGAGATCCAAAACGGTTGGGATTTGTAGATTTATCCTATATTTCCGCTGGTCGTAAAAATGACGCGTAACGTTCCTTTGTCACGCGGCGAGACGATTGGTAATGGACCGATGACACAAACACACGTTGACGCTTTCCTGCCCAGCCAATGCTCTCGCTCAAATGCCACGCGAACGATGGGACGGCGCGCTGTGACGACACTAATAAGCCTTGGCAGCGCGCTGGCGATGGCGCTGCTTGCGGGATGTAGCGAATACAAAGCGTCGACGGCGGATGCAACGGCCCCCCTGCTGGAATCGGAGAGCGGCGGGGCTTCGCTGGCGCGGATGGAGCCTCCGGTTGCGTCATCGCGAGAGGTCGAATCGCGGATGCGCCCGGTGGCAGCAGCGGTGAAGCTGAGCGATACGCCGAGGGTAGGCACGGTCGTGAGCGGCTCGTACCGATGGATGGCGGATTGGCCTGAGACCGATAGCGTACATCTGTGGGAAGCCGCCGCCGGACCGACACGCATTCGCGTTGTCGGACGGACGCGCGAGATGATGCCCTCGGCAGGTTTGCGCGGCGTTCGCATTCGTTACTGTGTCAAGCCGGTCATCGGCGTGGGCACAACCCGGTTGACAGGGCACAAGACGTGCTCGGCGTGGACCACCGTCGATGGACCGGGTGCGGTCGTCGCCGGAAGTGTCGGGAGCGCCGGATAAGGCAGGTAACGGGCGGGGGCCGAGAGCGGCCCACGCGCCGGACTGTCGGGCCCCGTAATCGTCGCCCAGCAGCAATGCGGTCACGCCTTCGTGACCAACGCGTGCGTCGGCAAGACGCACATTCCTCTTTTGGGAAGCCATGACGCGAAGACACGGCGAGGGATCGCGCGCGCCCACGGCTGACTTCTTTTAACAGGATCCAGCAAATGATGGTAAAGATTCTGATTGCGGACGATCACCCGATCGTCGCCTCCACGCTACGTGAAATGCTGTCCCCGGACCCGGGCTTTCACGTGCTGCCTCCCGTCTCGAATTCGACCGAGTTGTTCAAGGCGCTCGAAACGAATTCCGTCGACGTCCTCATTACCGATTACTGCATGCCCGGTGGCGCATTCGGCGATGGCCTCGTCATGATCAACCGCGTCCGTCGCAAGTACCCCGACGTCAAGATCATCGTGTTCACGTCGATCGAACAGCCGGCCATCATTCACGCACTCGACAGCTGTGGGGTGTTGGGTGTGATGACCAAGTCCGACGATCTGCGTGAAATCACCGTGTGTGTGGAGCGTTGCCGTCGCGGTATGAGCTATCGCGGCGGGCGCGCCGAGCAGATTCTCGAGGAGCAGATGCGCCGCAAGCCGACGGCACGACGCCCGCTCTCGCCCAAGGAAATGGAAGTGCTGCGCATGTATCTGGATGGTCAGAACGTGTCGCAAATTGCGGGCGCGCTGAAGCGTTCGGCCAAGACGATCAACAACCAGAAGCGCATGGCCATGTGCAAGTTGGGTTGCCGCACCGACATGGAGTTGTTCAAGCTGCATGTGTCGAGCCCGGTTCAGTTTGCGCGTGACGGCGAAGCCGAAGCGCCGAGTGCCGCCTGAGTTCGCCCCGACCACAGACGTTGGAGTCTATGCCTGCCAGAACGATGACGCGCGACATCGCGATCGCGGGCCGCCTGCTTCGCATTGGTGGCCTGCTGGCCCTGCTGTTCGGTTTGTCGGTGTGGGTCGCAGCGGTCTCCTATGCGCTCTTCGGCACACTCTGGCAAAGCGGACAAAAGACGGAGTCGTTCTTTGCGGCTGTCGGGCGAGAAATCCGGGACCTCGAAATCTTCAACGAGCAGGCCCGCGCGATGGCACAGGCGACCCAGGCAAGCACCGTGCGTCCGGGCGGTGCCACGCAGGCGCTGACCGACCGCATTCTGAAGCCGCTTATTTCCATGCCGGTGGGCACTGCGCGACGCATCAACGGGGTGGGCTGGGACAGCGAATTCGAAATCGTCAAACTGGCGGAAATCTCGCAAGAGCGGGCAGCGTTGCTAGCGCGTCTGACGTTGCGCCTTATGGTGCTCGACGCCAACTTCTGGAGTCCGCTCGACGCACAGGACGAGACCTTCATCATTTCCGCAGACGGTGCGTTTGCCACCTATCGTCCTGCCGTTGGCCGCGAAGCGTTCAGTCCGGCCGATCTGGCGCGCGACACGCAGGCAATGCTCGCAGAAATCAACAAGGTCGAGCGCTATCACGCGCGTATCCGGGGCAACAGTGAAGGTCCGTTCTGGACGTACAACTACACGCATCCCGTCACGCATCTGAAAACCGTTTCGAGTTTCGTGCCGATCCGCGATCTCAACGGCCATCTGGTGCTTTATGTCGGCACCAGCATGTCACCGGACATGATCGTGCCGCCGCGCATGCGCAACCTTGAACGCTCCGGCGAAGCGCTCCAGTTGATTTCGGAGGACGGCCTTGTCATTGCGAGCGCCGGGCTTCCGATGTCGTCATTGGGCTATTTGCGTACGCTGGTTACGTTGCCGCTCTTTGGCGGAGCGCAGATGACCTTGCGCTCCGACGGTCAGCGTCTGGTGTTTGAGCGGCGACTGGCTTCTACGCCGTGGTTCGTGCGTTACGCCGTGCGCCCCGCGCAGTTGCTGCAAGAGAACGCCACGTTGCTGCTCGGTGCGACATTGCTATTGCTTCTGTACGCTGGCGGCGTCTATGCAGGCATGCGTTATATGCGTCAACGGATCATCGAGCCTGCGCGTCAGCGTACGACGGCGTTGCTGGAGCGCGATGCTTTCACCCAGACGCTTATCGAGACGGCACCCGTCGGTATGGCGATCATCGATCCGTTCGAGCCAGCCGTGGTGATGAGTAATCCGGCGTATGCCGGTACGGTCGATTTGCTCAGACATCTTGGCGATGGCGAGTTGACGCGGATGTACCGTCAACTGCACAGCGGCGTGGTGGCGCGTCCTGTCCGGCGTCTGCTCAGTGCGCTCGACGATGCGGGTGAGCGCCACTACGCAGTGAGCTTCGTCGACACGGTGTTTCGTGAGCAACCGGTGTTGATCGGCACACTGTCGGACGTCACCGAACAGCGCCGCTTCGAGCTGGAGCAACGCAAGGCACGTCTTGCTGCGGAGAGCGCCAATCGCGCGAAGGACGTGTTCCTCACGACCGTCAGCCATGAGATGCGCACGCCACTGTACGGCACGCTGGCGTCGCTCGAATTGCTCAGCGCGCAGAACCTTGGCGACGATCATCGCTATTACGTGGACGTGATGGAGAGTTCGACGCGTAATTTGCTCGATCTCATCAACGATCTTCTCGATTATTCGCGCATTCAGGTCGGTCGCTTCGAGCTGAATTCGCGCGATTGCTCACTGCTCAAGGAGCTTGAGGCGGTGGGGTTGTCGTTTACGGGCCGCGCGCGATTGCAGGGCCTCACGTTGGACTGGATGATCGATCCGCTCCTCGCGCGCGCGGTGCACACGGATGCGCTGCGTCTCGGACAGGTCGTGACGAACCTTGTCGGCAACGCCATCAAGTTCACCGAAAAGGGGCACGTGGCGTTCAGTGCAATGGTGACGCGCTCGGACATGCAGGGCTGCGACGTGGCCTTCACGGTTGGCGATAGCGGTGTCGGCATTGCGGCCGCAGATCTTGCCGATCTGTTCCGGCCATTCGGCAAGAGCACCACCGAGCCGGGGATGCAGCATGGCACCGGGCTGGGACTGGCGATTTCGCATCAGTTCGTCGGCATGCTCGGTGGTGTTCTGGCCGTCGACAGCGAGGAGGGGCAGGGCACGACCATGCGCTTCACGCTGCATCTGCCGTGGGCACCCGAAAGCGAGGCACCGGTTGTCGTGGATTCGCAGGAAACGTTCGCTTATGTGAGCGCATTGTCGCGTCGTCACTGGTACCTCGATGCGTTGATCCGCCGTGCGGGGTTCGTCCCGGTTCGATATGACGACGCCGTGTCGTGGTCGACGGGGGACGGCCGCGAACAGGATTCCGGCCTCCTGATGTTCGCGGACGAATGGCCGGTGCGCGGCATGGCGGGCGCGGAAGTCTACTTACTCCGTGCTACGCCGGTGGACCGTCCGGCAGGCAGCACACCGACGTGGCCGCGCGACATCGCCCTGCTGCAACAGGCCGAACTTTGGGAGGCACTGGGCGCCACGCCACGCCCGGGTCTGTCGACCAACGCCGACCTGCCGGTGCCGGGCACGGCCAACGCGCAGACGCGCGTGAGGCCGTTGGCCGGTTGGTACGTACTGGTCGCAGACGATCATCCGATCAGTGGCATGTTGCTGTCGCGTCAGTTGGAAGGTCTCGGCGCGATGGTGGATTGCTATCACGACCCTCGCGAAGCGCTTGATGCGTTCGATGCCGAGTCGCACATGCTTGTTATCACCGATGCGAACATGCCGCACATTTCCGGGCATGCGCTGGCGACGGCGATCAAGGCACGTGCACCCCATGTGCCGGTGGTGGTGGCCACGGCAGACGTCACCCTGCGCAATGATCGCGAGGCGAAATCGCCTTACGATGCGGTCGTCTACAAACCGGTGGATGCCCGTTCGTTGCTACGTGTCATCGAACTGGTTCGCTCGCGCTACCCGTCGCTTTGCGTGGAGATCGCGCCGTTGCCGGCGTCGTCGCGACTGATCGAGAATGCACCCAAACCTGTGCCTGAGACGGCGTCATCCAAGGACTGGCGTTTGCCCTTGTCGGACATGCTCGACACCTTCGTCAAGATCGCGGACCAGGACATCGCAAATTGCCGGGCGGCGCTCGCCGAGTCCTCGCGCGAGACACTCCGCCACTCGGCACACCGGTTGCGTGGCGGCTTCATGGCGTTCGGTCTGAGTTCGCTGGCGTCCCTGGCCGCACAGGTCGAGCACCTTGCGCCGCAGTCGTCGGTCGGTCAGATGGAGGCGGCTTTCGACTCACTCGATACGGCCTGGAACGATTGGCTGCGCTCGCAGGGACACGCCATCGCCAGCGACGCGTGAGCGTGAGGTAGGAGGGGATGGCGGCGGGCGGTGCCGAAAAGGCGGCCCGTCGTGCTATTCCACGAAATGCTCCGATATCAGCTGACGTAGCCACTGATTGCCTGCGTCCTGATGATAGCGGCGGTGCCAGAACACATTGGTTTGCAGCGCTGGCAGACGCAGGGGCGGTTTGACGAAGTGCAGCCCGAATGGTGCTGCGGCGCGTTCGGCAAACTTCTGCGGCACCGTCACGACCAGATCGTTCGTGCTGACGATGTAGGGCACTGCGATGAAGTGGGGCACCCAGAAATTGGCGTCGCAACCGAAGCCAGCCTGTGCGAGAAGCTGATTGACGCGCGCGTAGGGGTTGTCGCCCGTGGCGACGAACAGATGGCGAGCCGCCTTGAATTCGGCCAGCCCTGCGTCCGGCGAGTCGAGCGCGTGACCGATGCGGAACATGCTCACATATTGCTGCCGGAACAATCGTCGCTGGAAGAACGGCCCCGTCAGATCGTCGAAAGCCCCTACCGCAAGATCGATGCGTCCTGCGGCCATCGCCTCCTTCAGATCGGGCAACGATGCCCGAACCGTGCTGATACGCACCCCTGGCGCCAGCTGAGTGCACAGGTCGATCAGCGCGGGCATGAAGTACACCTCCCCGACGTCCGTCATCGCCAACGTAAATTCCCGCTGGCTAGTCACCGGATCGAACGCCTCACGATGGTTGATGGCCCGAGATATGCCTGCCAATGCAGCCGACACGGGTTCAGCCAGCGCCTCAGCGAACGGCGTGGGCTGCATGCCGGTGCCCGTGCGCGTGAACAGCTCATCTTCAAACGTCTGACGCAACCGTGCGAGTCCGTTGCTGACGGCGGGCTGCGATAGCCCCAGCTCCCGTGCCGCCTGGGAGATGCTCCGGTGCGTAAGGACCGCATGGAACACCACCAGCAGGTTCAAATCGACGTCGCGTAAGGAAATCATAGAGAAAGCGTCAGCGGCTCACCGGAGTGATATTCGCATTGTGAATATAGTGGATTTGTCTATTTATATCGCAAAATGTGGTCGCTTGGCGGACAATTGTTCCATTCGAAAACAGGAGACGAGGCACTCATGCGTCAAGCAGATCAAATTCAGGGGGAACTGGGCTATTTGTCCGGTTTCGCCAATGAGTTCGCGACCGAGGCATTGCCGGGCGCACTGCCGATCGGGCAAAACTCGCCGCAACGTGCGCCTTACGGCCTCTACGCGGAACAACTCTCGGGTACGGCGTTCACGGCACCTCGCGGTCACAATCGCCGTTCGTGGGTGTACCGCATTCGTCCTGCCGCCATGCACAAGCCGTTCACCGCGATCGAGAACACGCGCTGGTTGAGCCGCTTCGATGAGGTGCCTACGCCGCCGAACCAGATGCGTTGGGACCCGCTGCCGATGCCCGAAGCACCGACCGATTTCGTCGATGGCATGGTCACGATGGCCGGTAACGGCGGTCCGGACGCTGGTCACGGCTGTGGCATTCACGTGTACGCGGCCAACAAATCGATGGACGGTCGCTTCTTCTACAACGCCGACGGCGAATTGCTGGTCGTGCCGCAAGAAGGGCGTCTGCGTATCGCCACCGAATTCGGCGTGCTGGAAGTCGAGCCGTTTGAGATTGCCGTGCTGCCGCGCGGCGTGCGTTTTCGCGTGACGCTGCCCGACGGCCGCGCCCGTGGCTACATTTGCGAGAACTACGGCGCATTGCTCCGTCTGCCGGATCTGGGCCCGATCGGCTCCAACGGTCTGGCGAATCCGCGCGACTTCCTGACGCCTGTCGCAGCATATGAAGATGTCGAGGGCGACTTCGAACTGGTGGCGAAGTTCGGTGGGGCGCTGTGGCGTGCCGATATCGGCCATTCGCCGCTGGACGTGGTGGCCTGGCACGGTAACTACGCGCCGTACAAATACGATCTGCGTCACTTCAACACGATTGGCTCGATCAGCTACGACCATCCGGATCCGTCGATCTTCCTGGTGCTGCAATCGCAAAGCAATGCGCCGGGCGTCGACGATATCGACTTCGTGATTTTCCCGCCGCGCTGGCTGGCGATGGAAAACTCGTTCCGCCCGCCCTGGTTCCATCGCAACATTGCGAGCGAGTTCATGGGCCTGATTCATGGCGTGTACGACGCCAAGGCTGAAGGCTTCGTGCCGGGCGGCGCGAGCCTGCATAACTGCATGTCGGGTCATGGCCCGGATGCGGGAACGTTCGAGAAGGCCTCGGCGGCCGACACGAGCAAGCCGCACAAGGTCGATGCCACGATGGCCTTCATGTTCGAAACGCCGGCGGTGATTCGCCCGACGCGCTTCGCACTGGAGACCAAGCAGTTGCAGGACAACTACTACACCTGCTGGCAGGACTTGAAGAAGCACTTCAACCCCAACCAGAAGTAAGGGACGTTGCTGGCGTTAAGGGCACACACGCCATTGCGCCACGACACCTTTGATCATCCCGACGGCCGGCCCGGCGCTTCTCTCGCGCAGGGTCGGCCGAAGCATTAGCTCGAACAAGGAATTCCACATGACTGCTCTCCTGCAAAGCTGGGTCGCGTCCGCCAACACCGGCGTGACGGACTTTCCGCTGCAAAACCTGCCCTACGGTGTGTTCAGCACGCAAGCACAGCCCACACCGCGCGTCGGCGTCGCGATTGGCGATCAGGTGCTCGATCTGGCGGCGCTCGAAGCCGCCGGCGTGCTCAAGGCAGGCGACACACCCGTCTTCTCGCTAGCGTCGATCAATGCGTTCGTGGCGCTTGGTAGTGCCACCTGGCGTGCCACGCGTGCTCGCCTGACGTCGCTGCTGGCTGTCGACGGCGACGCCGCGCTGCGCGAGAACGCCGCGCTCAAGTCGAAAGCGCTCGTGCCGCTGGCGCAAGCCACGCTCCATCTCCCGGTGCAGGTGCCGGGTTATACCGACTTCTACTCGTCCAAAGAACACGCAACTAACGTGGGCAGCATGTTCCGTGATCCGGCTAACGCGTTGCTGCCGAACTGGCTCGAAATTCCGATCGGCTACAACGGTCGGGCCAGCTCGGTGGTCGTGAGCGGTACGCCGCTGCACCGCCCGAACGGCCAGATCAAGCTGCCCGATCAGCCGCGCCCGATTTTCGACGCCTGCCGCAAGCTCGACTTCGAACTGGAAACCGGTTTCATCGTCGGTCGCGAAACGGCCATTGGCGAAGCACTGAATGTGGAAGATGCCGATGCCGCCATCTTTGGCATGGTGGTCCTCAACGACTGGTCCGCCCGCGATCTTCAGCAATGGGAATACGTGCCGCTCGGTCCGTTCAACGCGAAGACGTTCGGTACGTCCATCTCCCCGTGGGTCGTGACGATGGAAGCCCTCGAACCGTTCCGCGTGGCCGGCCCGGCGCAGTCGCCCGAGCCGCTGTCGTATCTGCAACAGCAAGGCAAGCATGCGTTCGATATCGAACTCGAAGTCCTGCTGCAAGCCGAAGGCGATGCCGAGGCGACATCGATTTGCCGCACGAACTTCCGTCACATGTACTGGAGCATGGCACAGCAATTTGCCCATCACACGGTCTCGGGCTGCAACGTACGCGTGGGCGATCTGATGGGCTCGGGCACGATCAGCGGCCCGACGCCTGACTCGTTCGGCAGCCTGCTCGAACTCACGTGGAACGGCAAGAATCCGATCACGCTGGCCAGCGGCGCGAAGCGCTCGTTCATCGAAGACGGCGACACCGTCGTGATGAGCGGATGGTGTCAGGGCGATGGCTATCGGGTCGGCTTCGGCAACGTGTCCGGCAAGATCCTGCCTGCCAAGGCGCGCTGAACACACGGGTCGGGACTGATTCCGGTCTGATCCCGACCCGATCCCGCTATGCGGGGAAGCGTTGCCACCACGGATTGACGCGTCCGACTGACAGGCTCGCGGTGACACGGCAACGTGTCGGCGTGTAGGCCAGTTCATTGGCGACACGACGCAACAGTGGCGGATCCCCCAGGCGGGCGCGACGCGGCACGCGTAGCGAGCGCCGGGTGCGCGGGGTGGTCTGGACGGTGGTCTTTGTGGATGGCATGGCGCGGCTCCCGAAGGCGTGTGGGTGTGAGAGCCATTTAGCCACGTCGCGGTGATATGCGACAGGTGAAGGAATCCGAAAAATGGGTACGGGGCGCGTAACGTACGCGCCCCGCGTTCACCCCTCCGACGGGGCGGTCAGCGAGGCTTTTTGGCGTCCGGTGCGGCCGTCGACAGTGCCTTCGGTGCCGCCTCCGGCGTGCCTTCCGGCAAGGCCTTCCCATCCGAAGGTGACGCCAACGGTGCACCGCTCGGTGCTGTCGCCGGACGATTCAGTCCCTCGTTGATCCACGCCATCAGCAGCGTGTATGTCACGGCGAGAATCACCGGACCGACAAACAGTCCGACGATGCCGAACGTCAGCATCCCCCCGAGTACCCCCGCGAGAATCAGCGTCATCGGCAGATCGGCACCCCGGCGAATGAGCATCGGTCGCATGACGTTATCGAGCATGCCGATGAAGATCGACAGCACCAGCAGCAACGTGGCGAGCGTCGGGCTGTCTTGCCAGTAGAGCCAGGCCACGCTCGAGAGCAGGACCGGGAATGGGCCGATCTGCGCGATACACAGCACCAACATCAGCGCCGTCAGGAAACCCGGCAACGGCACGCCGGTGAGCCACAGGCCGAGTCCGCCGAGCAACGACTGTGTGACGGCCGTCACGACAATCCCAAGCGCGACCGCGCGAATCGACATACCTGCAAGCCGCACCGACTCCTCGCCGCGATCGCCACCGAGGCGTCGCGCAATGCGGATCAGCGCCCGTGCGGCACGTTCACCCTGCATGAAAAGAATGCCGGAGATGATCAGCGTCAGGCCGAGGTGGACTACCAGCAAGCCGATGGACCCCAGCTTGGAAAAGCCCCACGACGCCGCCTTGACGGCATATGGCTGAACCTTGGAGACCAGACCGCCGGGACCGGCGGCCGCAAGCGACTGCCATTCTTCGCTGGCGCGCTGGCCGACCACGGGAATGCGCGCGAGCCACTCGGGCGGCATGGGGAGTCCGTTCTGGCCGAAGGAATGTACCTGATCGCTGATGTCCGAAGCGTGTCCGATCAGGGTGCCGATCGCTGCCGAGAGCGGTGCCACCACGATGATCAGCATGCCCATGATCATGATGGTCGTGGCAAGCCACCGTTTGCCCCACAGGCGACGCTGGAGACCGATGAGCAACGGCCAGGTCGAGGCGACGATCGTCACGGCCCAGATGAAGGCGGGCAGGAACGGCAGCAACACCCATAAAGTGCCGACGATCAGCAGTCCGAGGACCAGCACGATCAGCAGGTTACGAGCGAGTTCGCTCGGCGTGGAATTAAGCATAGGCGCTCCGGCAGGCAGGGGATGACGCGTCTTGCGGTGCGTCCGTCAGAAGTGTCATGCGCAAAGAACGCGCTTGGAGAGCAAGATGCCACGCCGGGGCAGTCACGGCAAGTGCGCGCAACACTTCGTCACAAAGCCGTCTGGACGACGTCGTGTTCGCCGTCTGCGTCCGGGGGCGTGGCCGTCTGGTGTCTCGCTGGCGGCGACACACCGGCGGGCGGGATCGACGTCCCTCGTTTGCGTGCCTGAAAGCTCTGATGTCCGGGGTGCGGGGCATGTGCATCGGCCGGCACAGGACGACTGACGTCGCTGTCCGACGACGCGCTGATGGCGTCGTTCATTGGCAGGAAGACGGCGTCGTCGCCGGCCGTGTCACTGGCATCGGGGTGTTGCCCGTTGGCGACGGAAAAGGCGTTCGTACGGTGGCTAGCCGGGCTGGCGGGGCTGACCGGACTGTCAGGCAGATCGGAGTGAGAGCTGCCTGAGGAGTGCCCCGAATCGTCCTGCGAGGTCAGTGTGACGGTGCTGATCTTCGGCCGTCCCCGACGACGCGTGTAGGCCGTGGCAATCGCCTCATGCCGCGACGCCATGCCCTGCATCGATACAAAGGACGCAATCAATCCGTAAAGCACGCTGAGCACCGCCTGCGTGTGCCAGTCGATGCCCCCGCCCGCAGCGCTGCCTGTCTCCGGGGGCGTGGTCGTGTTAGCACGCAGCGCCAGCGCGTTTTCCCAGACGGGCTCGTCGGAGCCGGATGCGTCGAACGCATCGTCGATCTCTCCGGTCGCGGAAGCCGCGCCGTGGAACGTCGATAGAAAATAGAAGCCGAGGGTCAGTGTGAGCCAGATGGCCTTCGGCGCGCCGGAGCGAAGCAACGCCCCGAAGGCGGCCCGAAACGCGGGCCAGAAGGACTCGCTGCCCTCCGGCGGGGCGTCGTCGCTCATCTTGCAGATCAGATCGGCAAAGCGATCCTGCAACAGCGGTTCGAGCCGGGCATGGTCCGGGTCCAGCGCAATGCGGTCGATGATCGGCCCGAGGAGCGCGCCGGGGATCGGACACAACAAGATCTCGAGCGCGGCGTGGATCGTGTTACCGAACCGATACGCCATGATGCCCGGCACGACACTCGACAGCCCGGCTTCGGCGGCGATTCGCGCCAGATTGCGCACGACACCGTAGCAAAACACGAATCCGATCACGTGCGCGGCAACGTCTCGTACCGGATGTCGCAGCATGGCGCTAACGGCTTCGAGCGACTGCGTCGGTGTGATACGCGCCATCCGGCTCGCCAGTTCCGGATGCCCTGCGGTAAAGCGCGCCATGCCGATCAGGTTGATCAGCACAACCCCCATCGCTTCGACGGGCGGCCACATGAGGGCCAGACGCCGCTGAGGATCGACAGTGTCCGCGAGTACGGCGAGCACGGTGGAGCCGAAGGCGAAGGGAAACGCGTCGCGCTCCAGGCCGATTTGCATTGCGCGCCAGGAGATGCCGGGATGCTCGTGACGAACGAGCGCATCGAGCCGATGCCGGACCGTGTCGACGCACAGACCGCGCTGGGCCAGCAGTTGCGATTCCGTGCGCAGATGAGGAAGCAGGTCATCGAACCACGGCGGCGTGGCCGTCATGGTGCTGGGGCGAGCGCCATTGCGCGATGCGGCGTTGCAGTGCATGCGTTCAAAGCGGCGCAGCGCGGGCACGGCGATCTCGTCACGCAGCATCGTGTAGATCTGATCGGCAGCGGCGGGGGCGTCCCGTGCGATGGACAGGCCTGGCGCAAGGGCGCGTCCCCGTTGTGTACCCCGCGACGATGCCAGGTTGGCAGTGCGCCGCAGCACTAGCGAGAGTTCGTCGCCTTGTTCTCGAGGAATCGCCTGTGCGGCAGTGGTGATCCGAGGGGCGCGATGACCGTACGTCAGCATCAGGGCTGCCTGCTGCGCGCGTGCGAAATCGCCGACGAGGTGCCGTGCTGCTGCGGTCGATGGTGTGACCGTTGCGCCGTCGACGCTCAACGCGTTGACGCGTGAAAAGTAAGGGGAGGCGAGCGAGAGTTCGTGAGGCATGTCGTCGGTGGACGGCCGGACACGCGCGTTTTCCCGATTCCCTCTACCCGCGCCGCCCGCGGCCGTTTCGCAGGAGAAATGAAGTGGGCGATGCTACCCGTATCCCCGCGCCACGACGACGCTCGGACAGGCGTTTAAAAACGTTCATTCGCAATCCTGCGTAGGTGCCGTCGCGCATTGCCAGTGACACGTCACCGGCAATCACGCAAAACGTCGCCAACCGTCGGCCTGTCCCGCACCTGATTTACTCGGGCACGACCATGACGCCTGCACGCAGGCCGTTCGCTACATCCGGATTGGGAAACACGATGCGCTCTTCAGGATGCGAAACGGTGTAGGTGTTCTCGCCGTCGCGCGCCAGTACGGTGCCTGCGGGATACGCCGTGAAGTTCGGCGTGTCGGCGGGCACGTCGAGGACGAATGCATCCGTACGGCGCACGATTTCGGCTGCGACACGAAAGCGCCTCGCCTGCAACACCTGTCCATCTTCGCGCGCCGCCATGTCACCCCCGGACAACCATCGGCGCAACGCGGCGTCGATGCCCGCGAAGTCCGCCAGCCGGTTCTCGCCGAAGGGCGCGACCTTGCCCAGCTCCAGCGTGCAACTCTCGGCCCCGAAGCGCGCGCAGGTGTAGTACGAGAACGTGACGGACGGCTGTTCGGTGCGCATCGTCGCTTCGATATCGGCGGCGGCGAGGGCGTCGAACCAGGCCGCCCGAGGGGGACGTTCCGGAGTGCCCGGCACGACCGCGAAGCGGGGGAACAGCGAAGCGCGAATCGCGGTGTGCATGTCGACGTGACGTCGCTGACGGCGCACGCCGTCCACCCCCGCAAAGAACTGCGCCACGATGACTTCCAGCTCGCGTGCGCGCTGAACGGCCGGTGACTCCGCACGCTTGGCATGCGCGCCCTGGAACAGGCGGTTGAGGTCGTACTCGAGATAGCGCTTGCCTGCACGCACGGCATCCGGGTTGCCGAGCACGACGAGCACACGCTCGCGCAGCGTCAATTTTCCGTCGGCGATGTCGCGCAAGATGCCGTCGACGATTTCGATGGGAGCCGTCTCGTCTCCGTGAATGCCGCAGGAGAGGACGGCGTCATAACGATGACTCGGTTGTTCCGCTGCGGATGGGGATGTGCCGTCGGCCGCATCTGACGTCGTGGCGGTTGCGTCCATCCCGGACGGTGTCAATTCCAACACGCCCTCTGCGTGCCGCTGCCAGTGCACACCGCAAGGATCGATGCCTGCGTCATGCGGGTGATCTCGCGATTCGCGTACGTCACTGAGCCAATGACGAAGGGCCGAACGTTTGGCGTCGGTCATGATGAGCATTCTCCTAAAGCTGACTCGTATTCTATGCGTGTCCATGGCGTGACTGTCATGTGACGTCGCGCATGCCCGGGGGACAAGCGTTTGCTGCCGGGTACAACGGCCGCGCATTGTTCCGTCTGTCGAATCCGTGTCATCATGATCCGCATCGCACGCCGCATCATCGGGCGTGGCCTCCGGGACTGCGACTCATGAGCGATCTGTACATCGAAGGTGTCTGGCGCGCTGGCAACGGGGCGCAATTCTGCTCTCTCGATCCAATGTCGGGCGACGTTGTCTGGCGCGGGCATGCCGCCGATGCGGCGGACGTCGACGCTGCGGTGCAGGCCGCGCGTCGTGCCCAACGCGACTGGGTGCGGCTCGGCGTTGATGCGCGTCTGGCCATATTGCAGCGCTTCGCGGCCATCGTGAGCGCGAACACGGAAAAATTGGCGGACGCCATCGGCCGTGAAACCGGTAAGCCGCTCTGGGAGGCGCGCACCGAAGTCGCGACGATGTCTGCCAAAGTGGTCAACTCGGCCAGAGCCTATCAGGAGCGAACCGGCGAGCGACGCAGTCAGGTCGCCGACGGCGAGAGTGTCGTGCGGCACCGCGCCCACGGCGTGATGGCCGTCTTCGGTCCGTACAACTTTCCCGGGCATCTCCCCAACGGGCACATCGTGCCCGCGCTTCTCGCGGGCAATACGGTCGTGTTCAAACCCAGCGAACTGGCACCCGGCGTCGCGCAGCGCACACTCGCATGCTGGATCGAAGCCGGTTTGCCGCCGGGCGTGCTCAATCTTGTGCAAGGTGCGCGTGACACTGGCGTCGCGCTGGCCGCGCATGACGCTATCGACGGCGTGTGCTTCACCGGTAGCTCCGCCACGGGGCGTGCGCTTCATCAGCAATTCGCGGGGCGGCCGGACAAGATGCTGGCGCTTGAGATGGGAGGCAATAATCCGTTGATCGTCGACACGCCCGCGAACGTCGACGCTGCCGTGCATGTCGCCGTGCAGTCGGCCTTTTTATCCGCCGGACAGCGATGCACCTGCGCGCGCCGGTTGCTGGTACCCAAAGGCGGGCAGGGCGATGCATTCATTGAGCGGTTGGCGTACGTCACGCAACGCGTCAGTGTCGGACGCTACGACGCCGAGCCGCAGCCGTTCATGGGCGCCGTGGTGTCGTTGCAGGCGGCACGTCGCATGACGGCTGCGCAGGCCGATCTGCTGGGGCTGGGGGCGCACGCCATTGTGCCGTTGTCTCAGCCCGATGGTCGCTCGGCGCTGCTGACGCCCGGTCTGATCGACGTTACGACGCTCGCGGAGCGCGATGCCTTGCCCGACGAGGAGTACTTTGGACCGTTGCTCCAGGTGCTTCGCTACGACGCATTCGATGACGCCATTCAGCTCGCGAACCGCACCCGCTATGGACTCGCCGCCGGGCTGCTGTCCGACGATCCCGCGCGATACGAACAGTTTCTGGCTGAAATACGGGCAGGCGTCGTCAACTGGAACCGCCCGACGACAGGGGCGGCGGGCGCCGCACCGTTCGGCGGGGTGGGCGCGTCGGGCAATCATCGGCCGAGTGCGTGGTACGCCGCCGATTACTGCGCGTACCCGATCGCGTCGATGGAGACAGATCGCCTGGCGATGCCGGAACGTCTGAGTCCAGGATTGGATTTTGGCGCAGCGTGATTCAGGCACAATGCCGCAGATTGCTGTACGCAGTGCCGTAGGTTTTTCGTCCCAGGATTTGGGTTTTTCTCTCAGGAATTCACATGACGCGCTTTGCCCTCGAAGCCAACTTCGACGGATTGGTCGGCCCCACGCACAACTACGCGGGTTTATCGTTTGGCAACGTGGCGTCAGCCAACAACGCCAATAGCGTATCCAATCCGCGCGAGGCCGCGTTACAGGGGCTCGCCAAGATGAAAGCGCTGGCCGACATGGGCTATGCGCAGGGTGTGTTGCCGCCGCAAGAGCGTCCGTCCGTCGCGTTGTTGCGCACGCTCGGGTTTTCGGGGGACGACGCCACCGTCATCCGTGAGGCTGCTCGCAGCGCACCGGGACTACTGGGGGCCGCCTGCTCGGCGGCGAGCATGTGGACGGCCAATGCCGCGACCGTCAGTCCGTCGGCCGACACCTCCGACGGCCGAGTGCACTTCACTGCCGCGAACCTTTGCAGCAAGCTGCACCGCGCCACCGAACACGAGACCACATCGCGCGTACTGCGTGCCGCATTTCCCGACGAGGCCCACTTTGCGCATCACGACGCGTTGCCCGGATGGCCGTCGCTCGGCGATGAGGGGGCCGCGAACCACACGCGGCTGTGTGGTGCGTATGGAGAGCGCGGCGTCGAGTTCTTCGTCTACGGTCGCGACGACCTCGCTACCGCCGCAGCGCCCCGGCGCTTTCCCGCCCGTCAGACGTTGCAGGCGAGTCAGGCCATCGCCCGCCTGCACGGACTGAACGAGGCGGATGTCGTTTTCGCCCAGCAACATCCCGACGCCATCGACGCGGGTGTCTTCCATAACGATGTGATTGCGGTGGGCAACGGCAACGTGCTGTTCTGTCATGCACAGGCATTCCTCGATCAGGCGGCCGTGCTGGCCACGCTGCGCGAACGGCTGGCCGCACAGGGTACGTCGCTCGAAGTCGTCGAGGTCTCGGCTACCGACGTATCGATGGAAGACACTGTGGGCAGTTACCTGTTCAACAGTCAGCTGCTTGCGAGAGCGCCGGAGGCGGGGGGCGGCATGCGACTGGTCGTGCCACAGGAATGTCGCGAGCGCCCGGCAGTATGGCGTTATCTGGAGTCGCTGGTCGCCAGCGGTGGGCCGATTCGCGAGCTGCACGTCTTCGATTTGCGCGAAAGCATGCGTAACGGCGGCGGACCGGCGTGTCTGCGGCTGCGTGTGGTACTCACCGACGAAGAGCGTCAGGCGGCGCATGCGGGGCTATGGATGGACGATGCTCGCTACGCCACGTTGACCGATTGGGTGAAGCGTCACTACCGCGACCGGTTGGCGGTGGCTGATCTCGCCGATCCGGCGTTGCTGGACGAGTGCCGCACCGCGCTCGACGAGCTGACGCGACTGCTCGGTCTCGGCAGCCTGTATCCCTTCCAGCGCGTGGCGTGACCGGCGCCGAGCGTCGTGTTGCCGCCAACACATTCCGTTTTGCAACGACAAAGGAGTCGATTCGATGACGACGATCATTGGTTTGTCCGGCAGCCTGCGCAAGGGCTCTTACAACACGGCGTTGCTGATGGCCGCCAAGGCGGTGGCACCGGCGGGCGTTACCCTGGACGTCAGGACCCTTCACGGCATTCCGCTGTATGACGGCGATCTCGAAGCGAGCGAGGGGATCCCTTCGGCGGTCACGGCCCTGAAGGACGCTATTGCACAGGCCGACGGTCTGCTGCTCGCGACCCCCGAGTACAACAACGGCATGCCGGGCGTGTTCAAGAATGCGCTCGATTGGCTATCGCGTCCGCCAGCAGATAGTGCACGGGTGTTTCGCAACAAGCCGGTGGCGATCATGGGCGCATCGCCCGGCGGTTTCGGCACCATCCTTAGCCAGAACGCCTGGTTGCCGGTGCTGCACACTTTGCAGACCACACCCTGGTGGCAGGGGCGGTTGATGGTGTCGCATGCGAACAAGGCCGTCGACGCAGAGGGCAATCTCGTGGACGAGGCTGTACGTCAGCAAGTGAAGGATTTTGTCGCAGGCTTCGTCGAGTTTCTCGGCTAGCGCAACGTTTCTGGATGCGGTAGTCGTTATTAATCATTAGCTTACGGTGATTAATTAACGTTAAATGTCGAAAGTTGAGCGATCCGGAACCTTCCCCAATCGATCGTGACGAACCGATAAGCGACGCAATTTTCCGATCGTCCAGCGATGCACTATGCTGGATGGAACGTGTCGGCCGACACGTCGATTGCGTCCTTTCGTCAACCCGGGGGTGCCGCCATGCAGATCGAGTTTCCGGATCACCGTCCCATGTTCAATTACGAAGAGCTGACGATCGAGTTTGCCGTCGTCGTCAATGGTCGGCCGATCGATTGTGCCGTCTCCGCCGAAGCGTTGGAATCCCACTTTCACGCCCACTCGGCACGCGCTGACGACCTGCTTCACGCGTTCGAACACGGTCGCAGCCGCATCCATGCCCTCACGCGCGAATATCTCGCGATGGGACTTCCCGGTCCCGTCCTGCTGCGCAGCGGGCATTTCCGCTGGGCGCAAAGTCAGAGCGCGCGCCGTTAAGCAACTGTCAGCCGTCAATTGAGCGACATCTCGCAGTCAGCCGTCCTCCCATGAGGTGAAGGTAGGGTCCGGCGGGGTTTCGCTCGGCTGCAAAGCGCCGAGATGTTGACGCGCATCAAACTCCGGATGGTTAGGCATACGACTCAATTGGCGCGCCATAGCGTTCGGCGTACACTGGTGTTGCCGCGAAAGAAGTTACTCAGCGAACGGATGAAGCGTCGCGCGCGGCACCATTGCCGATAACTATAAGGAGTCGCTATGGGCTCGGAATTTCGCGTCGTCATCGCCTCGATTGCGGCCTTCATGACGCT
Organism: Pandoraea commovens; assembly: GCF_024704525.1. Classification (NCBI taxonomy): domain Bacteria; kingdom Pseudomonadati; phylum Pseudomonadota; class Betaproteobacteria; order Burkholderiales; family Burkholderiaceae; genus Pandoraea; species Pandoraea commovens. The sequence continues at coordinate 3,290,901 of NZ_CP102780.1, read as the reverse complement.
TGGCGGGGCATTCGCCACTATTCACGGACTGCTCTACGACAAGACGCACGTGATGCACGGTGGCGTGGTCACGGTGCTATTCGGCATCTTGTTCGTCGTCGTGATGCTCACACCCTGGCCACGCGACAGCGAGGCCGAGACTAAGACAAAGTCCTGACTTCCGCTATTTTCGCCGCACGAAGGCCGGACCGGCGACGGTCGGCTTACCGTTTGCGCAACGGCGTCCTACACTGAAATCGAGGGACGCCGTCGAAGCCGTCCGAAGCTTGCGCGGCCCCGGCGTGCGCCGATGTGGCGTCGCTGGCGGTCTCGTGAAGTATCGCGATCGAAGCATTGGCTTCGCAACGGGCGTGGCCTCGTTGCGAGGTGACGTATGTGCTCCGATACCCGCGTCTGCATTGCCTCCATCGCCGCGTTCGTGATGCTGGGCGGCATTTTCGCCACAATCCACGGTTTGCTCTTCAATCTGCCCGAGGTGTCCCGCTACGGCGTGGCTGCCGTGCTGGTGGGGGCGACTTGCACCGCCACGATGCTGATTCCGTGGGGTGCACGCGACGAGTCGTGACGATTCAAAGCGATACGACCTGCGCCAGACCTGCATCCAACTTAACGCGCGGGCTTCGCCAGCCGTGCCCGCAGACACATGAAGGCGGGGGCAAGGGATAGCTCGTCATAAAGCCGGGGGCTGACGGCTTTCATCTCCGGCAGCGGGAGCGGTTCGACCATGTGTTCAAGCTGCCAGCCAGCCGCCGCAGCGGCGTTGAGAATGCCTGCCAGCGGACGACGGTAAGACTCGACAAAGGGCTTCGGCTCGCCGAAGCCACTCCAGTACATCCCGAAGCGCGTGATCTCGAAGTAGCTGCGGTTGCGCCGCGTGCGCTCGTCGAGCCAGTCGCGCATGGGGTGTCCCATCGACCAGACCAACGTGGCGCCGGGTTTGGCGACGCGCGCGAATTCACGGAACGTCGGGCCGAGGTCTTCCACGTAATCGAGTGCGAGGGCACTGACGATCGCGTCGAAGCTGTCGTCGGCGAGTGTGACGAACGGTGCGCCAAGGTCTTGCACGTCGAAAGCGGCGACCATGCCCTGACAACGCTCGCGCGCCAGCGCAATCATTTCGGGCGTCACATCGATGCCGTGGACTTTGGCTCCTTGCTCGACAAGCCACGCGCTGTTGATGCCCGGCCCACAGCCCGCATCGAGCACATGCAGACCGGCGACGTCGCCCAGCAACTGGCGCGTGGCAGGGCGCTCGTAGAGCGCGTTGTGCGGTTTGGTGACGGCAATCTCGGCGTAGCGTTCGGCGAAACTGGCGTAAGCGGTGCGTCCCATCGACGACGGTTCGGATGACGACATGCGCGACTCCACGTGTGACGTCCTCGGCGCGAACGGCAAGCGTGCATCGGCAGCGGTGGCCGGGCAGGCGTCTCGATGGCGTCAGGACGGATGAAAATTGCGGGGGAGCGATTGTAACGCCAAAGCGTCGAATATTCAGTGAATGGCGGCCCCCTTGCGTCACATCGACAGGGCGTTTGAGGGCTTCATGCGTCACCGATGTGGGACAATGGCGGCCTTGCCGCGCGGGCTTCCCGTCGTCGGTCTTCTTCATGATCCAGCATGCCCCCATTGAACGCACCTCATTCCCCATCCGACGATCTGAACGCTGCACCGACCGGCGCCATCGATGGTGTCGATGTGGCGGTGATCGGCGCGGGACCGGCCGGTCTGATGGCGGCCGAAGTGCTGTCGGCGGCGGGCTGGCGCGTGGACGTGTACGACGCCATGCCTTCGGTCGGGCGCAAGTTCCTGATGGCGGGCAAAGGTGGCATGAACCTCACGCATAGCGAACCCGCCGAGCCGTTCGTGGCGCGCTACGGCAAGCGCGCCGGGGCCGTCGGTCAGTGGTTGCGTCGTTTCAGCGCAGACGACGTGCGCTCGTGGTCGCACCGCTTGGGCATCGACACGTTCGTGGGCACATCCGGCCGTGTGTTTCCCGTCGACATGAAAGCGGCACCGTTATTGCGTGCGTGGCTATCGCGGCTGCGCGCAGCGGGGGTCCGTCTGCATGTGCGGCATCGTTGGCTCGGGTGGGACGAGAATGCCGCCGCAGGGCCGAACCATCTGCGCTTTGCCACGCCGACCGGCGAGCGTCAGGTGCGTGCGAAAGCGGTGGTGCTGACGCTCGGCGGCGCGAGCTGGCCGCAACTGGGGTCGGACGCCGCGTGGGTGCCGTCATTGCGCGAGCACGGCGTGAGTGTCGCGCCGCTGATTCCGGCGAATGCGGGCTTCGAGACGGACTGGACGCCGCACATGCGCGAGCGCTTCGCGGGGCATCCGGTGAAGTCCGTCACGATGACGTTGCCCGACGGCACCACGCGCCAGGGCGAATTCGTGATTTCCGAACACGGCATCGAAGGCAGCCTCGTCTATGCGATGTGCGCGCCGATTCGCGACGCCATCCGGTCGAACGGTAGTGCGCAGATCTATCTGGATTTGCTGCCGGACTGGAGCGCGGAGCGCGTGGCGGGCGAAGTGGCGCGTCCGCGCGGGTCACGTTCGATGGCGAGCCACTTGCAGAGCCGTTTGGGCATCGCAGGCGTCAAGGCCGCACTGCTGCGCGAATGTTTGTCTCGCGAGACGTTCAACGATCCCGCAGCGCTGGCCGCAGGCATCAAGCGCTTGCCGTTGACGTTGCTCAGGGTCAGGCCGATTGCCGAAGTGATCAGCAGCGCCGGCGGCGTGTCGCTGGAATCGCTGGATGCCCAACTGATGGTGAAGGCGCTGCCCGGCGTGTTCTGCGCGGGCGAGATGCTGGACTGGGAAGCGCCCACTGGGGGCTATCTGCTGACGGCCTGCTTTGCGAGCGCTTGTGTGGCGGGAGATGGCGCGGCCGCTTACCTCGAAGCGAACCGCTGATCCGATGCTTGCCGACGACGTTTGCCGTCGGCGCTTCCTTAAATCACCTGCCGATCATGCGTCCCCTAGCTTAGGCGGGGCGCACGCCCAGACGCCACAGCGACGTCACTTCAGCGCGTCGCGCGGCATGCAACGGATCGTTGGCGTCGGCCGCCTTCGGGTGGTTGGCACGGACGTCGTGACGCGCCAGCACCACGAGCCCCGCACCGTGAATCCACGACAGCAGCGTCTCACGCGTACGCAAGCCCAGATGCTCGGCGAGATCTGACATCACCAGCCAGCCTTCGCCGCCAGGGCTCAGATGCGCAGCGAGCCCGTTCAGGAAGCCTTTGAGCATCTGGCTGTCCGGATCGTAAATGGCGTGCTCGATGGGCGCGTTGGCCTTCGCGGGCAACCACGGCGGATTACAAACGATCAGGGGTGCCTTGCCTTCCGGGAACAGGTCGGCATCGACGATCTTCACCGCGCGGTCGTAGCCAAGACGCGTGATGTTCTCTCGCGCACAGGCCAAAGCACGGGCATCGCGATCGGTGCCGATGACTTGTTGAACGCCGCGACGCGCCAGCAGTGCCGCGATCACCCCTGTGCCCGTACCGACGTCGAAAGCAAGCGACGTGGAGGGCAGCGGTGCCTGATCGATCAGTTGGAGATACTCGCCGCGCACGGGCGAGAACACGCCATACCACGGGTGGATGGAAGCGCCCAGCGCCGGAATCGCGACACCCTTCTTGCGCCACTCGTGCGCACCGATCAGACCGAGAATTTCACGCAGCGAGGCGACCGAGGGGTTAGCGTCCGGTGCACCCCATGCTTCGGTGCAGGCTTCACGTACGTCCGGGGCGCGACGCAGCGGAATGCCGTAGTCGGCGTCCAGCGGGATCAGCACCATGCCGAGAATGCGCGCGCGTTGCGCCTGTGCCATGCGGTGCTTGTGGAAAGCGTCGGCGGGACTCGGGGCCGGGGCATCCTTGGCGGCCGGTTTGCGACGCGGGCGATGCGGCGGGCGGTCGACGCGACGCGCCATTGCTTGCATCAACTGACGTGCGTTCTGGTAATCGCCACGATAGAGCAGGGCGGTGCCGCCGCAGGCGAGTTGATAGGCTTCGTCGGCCGTCACGGTGTCGTCGACGACTTCGACGCGACGCGGTGGCGTAACGCCAGCTTCTGAGCGCCAGCGGGCGGTGACGGGGCGACCGTCTTCGGTCCAGTCTAGCGTCGGGGTATTGTTCATGCGGGGTCTTCTGAAAGGCGTGGCGGCGCACCGTGGGCGCGCCGTAAGCCCGCATTATGCCTGCGTTGGCATGTGTCCGGGCCGAAAGCCGCTTTTCAGTTCGATGTGTCCGATGCGCCGAAGAGCATGCCGATGGCCTCGCGCAACACGCGCTCGAGGATCGGATCGACGCCGTCGATGGGCCCGTCCGGCAGCACGGGCACGGGGCCACCGTGACGCAATGCGGCGGCCATGTGCGTGAGAATCGCCGCGCCGGGATGCACCGGTGCGTCGTGATCGTCCCCATGCGGGACCGTGTCGGTGATCGCGTTCGCCACGCGCTCGAGCGACACGAGTGCTGGCCACCAGCGGGCGGCGCGACGACTCACCAGCGGCGGTTCGGACAGCGCCCGCTGCAAGGCGATGCGTGTGTCGTCCAGCGCCTTGTAAGCCGCGCGTCGCGCCGCAAACGCAGCGTCCGCGTCATGGGTATCCGCCAGTGCTGCGTAACGGCCAAGCGCGTCGAGTGCGTTCGCGACACGCTCGTCCAATTGGCGGCGCTCCCACTTGGCCCACGGCAGATAGCCGACGAGCAGCACGATGGCGCAGGCTGCAACGGCATCGATGAAGCGCGCCAGCGCAATGTCCTGACTGCCAGGCTGCAACGCCCCCATTACCAGCATCAGGATCGGCAGGAGCAACGCGCTGAAAAGTCCGTAGTTGCGGCGTAATGCCCACGGCAGGCAAGCCGCCAGCGGTATCAGCGTGACGAGATTGAACCAGCCGTTGCGGTCGATGGCGACGACGGCCGCCGACACCGCTACGCCGACGATACTGCCCACACCGCTTTGCAGCGCGCGCGCAAACACGGAGCCGTAGTTCGGCTTGAAGATCACCACGACGATCAGCGGCACCCAGTACGAGCGCGGGAGCGCCGTCACGGCGATGAAGATCTGCGCGACGAGTACGCACAAACCAATGCGCACGAGGTAACGCCAGACGTCCGGCCACGGCCACTTGGGCATCCAGCGCGGATGCACGGCGGCACGCGCCTGATGACGGGCCAGCGCCACGAGCGGGGCTTCGGACGCATGCACGACGCCCGTGAGCAGCGGCTCGGCGCGATGCAGGGCGGCAGCCAGCGTCGGCGCGTCGTTTTCTTTGGCCACCGCGACGGCGGTGTCGAGCGCCACTGGCCGGTCGCGCGCAATGTTGCGTGCCACACCGTAGAGCGCCTTGCCCAGCGGCGCGGGTACTGGCTGGCCGCTCTGCACGAGCCCGATCACCGCCGACGTGATCGGCTCGGCGGCCAGGATCTGCGCGGCGCGGCGCTCCAGCACTTCCCAGCCGCTCGACGTGCTCGCCCGTGCGGTGAGCAACGTGTCGTAGGCGGCGGCAATGGCATTTTCGAGCGAGCGCCGCGCCAGCCTCACGCGGGGTGTGCCGCTCGCATCGAGTACGTTCGCCAACTGTTGGTAGATGGCGGCGACGGCGTCGCGCTCGGCTGCACCGGGGTGTCTTAGCCAATGCACGGCCATGAGGAGCATGCTGAAGATGCCGCCTGCGGCGAGCAGCAACGGCGCGCGCCATTCGGGCGGCGGCAGCGCGAGGCCCCAGCCGACGATCAGGTAGACCGCACCCTGCAACGTCGCTGCGGACGCCACGTTGCCGAACGTGCCGATGAAGCTGAACAGCAGGATGGCGATTTGCAGCAGCACGTGGGCCAGCCACGGCTGGGTCTCGCCCACGGTATGGATCAGCATCCCGGCGTGAAAGCCGAGCACGCCGGTCACGATGGTGATCAGGATGGAGCGGGCGCGTGAGCGATAAGGGCCGGTGCGGTCACCCGTGATGGCGGGCAGTGCGCCGAGGGCGATGAGCGACGCGTCCGCACCGTAGCCGATGGAGGCACCGATGGCCGTGGGCACTGCGACAGACAGGGCGGCGTGCACGGCGTCCCAGCGCGAGAACGCTACCGGCTCCAGACGTGCCAGACGCGACATCCACGCGACGCGCCGACCCGGCGGCGGCAATTCGGGTGTGGGAGGTGTCGAAGGCGTGGGCGTCATCGCGATGGAAGCGCTCCCGGACTCACGAGGCGCGCGTTGGCGTGTCGGCGTCCGTCAGCGGCATCAGCTTGCCCTGACCCCGGATCCACGCATGGTCGGCGCGCTCGGCCATTTCCTTGTCGCCACGACTGTCGCCGTAAGCGAAGAGCACACGTGGCGGCGCATCGCCCCACCACGCTTTGAGGCGTCTCACCTTCTCGGGGCCCCAGCAGTTCGGTTGGGCGAAGGTTCCGGCGAAGCGATCCTGCGCATCGAAGGCCAGTTCGGTACTGAGCACGGCTTCGAAACCGACGCTTGCCGCCCAGGGCCGCAGGTACAAGCCCGGCGACGCGCTCACGAGCACGATGCGGTGGCCCAGCGCCCGGTGCTGACGTACGCGTGCGAGCATCTCGGGACGCAGCAGCGCGGGCAACTGATGTGCGATGAAGTCTTGCGCGTCGGCGTCGAGTTGCGCGTGGGCGCGTCCCGCAAAGACTGCACGCAGGAATGCTGCCTTGGCCGTGCCCCGGTCGATGAGCTTCAGGGCGGCGCCGATCAGCCAGGGAGACGCGAGCAATGCGCCCGCCACAAAGCGCGGTGTGCCGACGGTGCGGCGCACGAATACGCGCAGGCTGTCGGTGGTGGAAATGGTCCCGTCGAAATCGAACGCGGCGACGATGGAAGCGTCTCGCATGCCGGGTCAGCGCGTCCCGGCCGAATGTTTCGAAGATTGAGAGAGTGGCGAGGCCGACGCTGCACCTGCACGGGCGTCCGCGACGGCCACCAGATGCGGCCAGCGCTCGCTGGCCTGTTCGCTCGCGACGATGGCCTGCTCGTCGCGGTAGTGGGGCAGCACGTCGGTGCCCACGACTTCTCGCAACCGGTCGATGTCCGACGGATAGCGACGCTCGATCATCGCATCGGCTGCGTGCTCGGCCGCGTGTTCATCCACAGGATCGACAGCAGGGTCGGCAACGGACCCTGCCGCATGTTCGACCATGCGCGCGTCGGACGGACCAGCGGAGGAGGAGAGTTCGGTCTGGCTCATGCCGGGCATTCTATACGGTGCGTCGCACACAGGGCAATTCCTATGCCGACCGGCCGACCGATGTACCCGCCGCACGACACTCGGAGGCTAACGTCTGCTTGCTCACTCGCACCGAGGCAAGCTAGCATGGCGCAACGTGCCATTTCCAGACACATGAACTGCGCTGTCCCGCCGGGCCTTGGCAAATCTTCGGATTGCCTGACGACGTGATGTGACGTCGGGTCAATGGGGCGTCGTTCGTGTGGATGTGGCGAACATGCAGCGCAAGAACAGACGAGGCATCACACATGCAGCTTCGAGCGTCTTGGTCGCGTTACACGAAGGTCTCAGCCATCTGCCTGCTGGTCGCCGCAGCGATGGACCCGGGGGGTGTCATGCTTGCGGGAGCAGCGCCCACCGGAGGCCGAACAGGCAAGGCCCCGGCACCAGCCGGTGCCACGACCGCACCGGAAGTCGCCTCTGGCGTCAACGCAGCAGCGGATGCATCCGGCACAACGGCGCCGGTCATCGCGCCTGTGCCCGGCACCAGTCAGCGCACCGTCACGTTCGCCCAACTGGGGCAGACGAACGGACTGCGTCTGCGCGGCACCGAGGGGGCGGGCGACGTCAACTTCGGAATCCGACTCGATCAGTCGGTCTCATCGGCCTTGCTCCGGTTGCGGTACACCTATTCCCCCGCGCTGATTCCCGATCTCTCGCAGCTCAAGGTTTATTTGAACGAAGAGTTGATCGCGACGTTGCCGTTCAACAAGCAGGACGGCGGCAAGAATCTCGTGCGCGACATTCCGCTCGACGCGCGCTTGCTCTCGGGCTTCAATCGTGTGCGCCTCGTCCTCATCGGGCATTACACGATGGAGTGCGAAGATCAGATGCATTCGAGTCTGTGGGCCGATATCAGCCCACAGAGCGAGATCGTCACGAGCACGCAGCCGCTCACGCTGCGCAACGATCTCTCGACGCTGCCCGCCCCGTTCTTCGACCGTCACGACAACCGCGATCAGTCCGTTCCGTTCGTGTTCGGCGCGCCGCCGTCCCTGGCGGTGGTCCATGCCGCGGGCGTGGTGGCGACGTGGGCCGGTGCGATTGGCGATTACCGTCGCACACGCTTCCCGGTCAGCGTGAATGCGTTTCCGTCCACGCATGGCATTGCGTTCGTGACGAACGACACCATGCTGCCCGGCCTCGATCTGCCTAAGGTCGATGCGCCGACATTGCGTATGGTGTCGAATCCGAACGACCCCTCGCTCAAGCTGCTGGTGATTCAGGGGCGTGACGCGAAGGATCTGGAGACGGCCGCGCTGGCGCTGGTCTCGGGCCGGGCGGCGCTCTCGGGCGACGCGACCCGCATCGCCGAGCTAAAGCAGTTGCCGCCGCGTCCGGCCTACGATGCACCGCGCTGGGTGCGTACCGACCGTCCGGTGAAGCTGGGCGAACTGGTCGACAACCCCAGCGACTTGCAGGCGAACGGCTACATGCCGTGGCCGATCCGCATCCAGCTCAATCTCCCGGCCGACTTGCTGACGTGGCAAAACACCGGCGTGCCGATGGATCTGAAGTATCGCTACACGCCGCCGGTCAAGCCGGACGATTCGTCGATGAGCGTGTCGATCAACGACCAGTTCGTGCGCGCGTATCGCCTGCACGCAGCGGGCGCGAGCAGCGACAAGAGCCATATGCTCGTGGAACTGCTGTCCGACGGCACGATGGCCGACCGAAAGGAAGTGCGCATTCCGGCGTTCCAGGTCGCGTCGCGCAACTCGTTGTCGTTCCAGTTCGCGATGGAGCCGCACAAAGAGGGCATGTGCAGCCAGACCATCACCAACGCGGCGCGCTCGGCCATCGACGCCGATTCGACCATCGACTTCAGCGGACTGCCGCACTACGCCGAGTTGCCGAATCTGAGCTTCTTCGCGGGCAGCGGCTTCCCGTTCACCAAATACGCCGACCTTGCCCAGACGGCTGTCGTTATGTCGAAGACGCCCGACAAGGCGGAGCTGGAAACGGTGTTCTCGGCGCTCGGCCAGTTCGGTCGCTCCACCGGCGTGTATGCCGATCGCTTCGAAGTGCTCGACACCACGCAGACGGATCGCTTCAAGGATCGTGACCTGCTGGTCGTCGGGGGGAAAGATGCCGCCGATCTGCTGACCAAGTGGGGCAAGAATCTGCCGCTCGTCATCGACCAGACGCGTCGCGTCATGCAAGCGGAGCCCCAGGGCTATCGTGGCGATGGCGCGACCGGCTCGGCGCTCGCGGCCAGCCGTATCGGCCCGCAACGTATGGACGCGGTCTCTCAAGGCCCGCTTGCCGCGCTGGTCGGCTTCGAATCGCCGGTGAGCAGTTCGCGCTCGGTGGTGGCGATCAATGCGTCGAGCGACGACGGACTGCTGAGCGTGGTCGATGCCATCGACACGCAGGGCAATGCGATCCACGGCGATCTGGCGGTCGTCAACGGTGCCAGCACGGCGTCGTACCGATTGGGGAAGACGTACTTCGTGGGCGACGTGAGTTGGTGGACGCGCATTCGTTACCACCTCTCGAGTCATCCGGTTCTGGTCGGTCTCGTCGCATTGCTGGCGGCGTTCGCGATAGCGCTCAAGTGTTTCGGGTGGTTGCAGCGTCGCGCCGCACGTCGTCTGGAGAAGTAAATGACACGCGCCGATGCTGACAGGCGGCGCCGTCGGGCCGTGCTGCGGGCGCTGGTCGCCTGTGGTGCGGGACCGGCGCTCGCCGGTCTGACGCCCGCCTCGCATGCTGCGCCTGTTGCGCCTGTTGCGCCTGCTGCGTCCGCAAAGCCGTCGGGCGCGTCTGCGCCGGGTGCGACGACTCCCCCCGGTGGCAAAGCGTGCCCGCCGGTCGACTGGACCGCGTGGACGCGCTTCAAGACCGGCTTTCTGAGCGACGACGGACGCGTGGTCGATCACAGCATGGCTGACCAGCGCACGGTCTCCGAGGGGCAGGCGTACGCGCTGACCTTCGCCGTCATCGCCAACGACCGGGCTACCTTCGACAAGGTGCTTGACTGGACGGTCGACAATCTCGCGCAGGGCGACCTCACCGCGCATCTGCCCGCCTGGCTGTGGGGCAAGAAGGACGACGGTCAGTGGGGCGTGCTCGACAGCAATCCCGCTAGCGACGCCGATATGTGGATTGCCTATGCGCTGGGCGAGGCGGGGCGACTCTGGAACGTGCGTCGGTACACGGCGCTCGGTGCGCTCGTCGCGCGGCGTATCGCTTCAGAGGAAACCGACTTCATCCCCGGACTCGGGCGCACGCTGCTGCCTGCGCCTGTCGGATTCCATCCTGCCAAGGATCTCTGGCGTCTGAACCCCAGCTATGTGCCGATGCAAGTGGTGCGGCGTCTGGCGGGGCTCTTCCCCGAGAGCGGGTGGGGGCAACTGATTGCGTCCTCGCTCAAACAGATTACGTTGACCGCGCCGCCGCTGGGTTTTGCACCCGAGTGGGCGATGTACCGCGCGGGACGCGGTTTCGATATCGATCCCGAGACGCAGGGCGAGGGGAGCTACAACGCCATTCGCGTCTACCTATGGGCGGGCATGCTGGCCCCGGGCAGCGATGATTTTCGAGCGTTGATGCACGCGTTCCCCGGCATGTTGAAGTACGTCGCGGCGCATGGCGCGCCGCCCGAGCGGGTGAACACGCGCGACGGCACGGCGAAGCAGGACGGCGGGTCCGGCTTCTCGGCGGCGCTCGTGCCGCTGCTGCAAGCCGTTGGCGACACTGCGCTTGCACGCGCGCAGGCAGATCGGGCGCGCTCACTGGACGCGCAGTCGCCCCCCGGCTACTACAGTTCCGTGCTCTCGCTGTTCGGACTGGGATGGCACGAAGCGCGTTTCCGTTTTGCGGCTGATGGCACGTTACAGGTGCCCTGGGAGGCGGTTTGCGCGACACGCTGATCCGCTCTGCTTGCATGACGTGCTTGCTGATGGCCGCAGGCGGTGGGCACGTGCGTGCCGCGCCCGCGCCCGCGAACAGCACGGCCAAGCCCGCCGTTGCGGCGAATCGTGACGTTAGCAACCTGCTCTCGAGCGCGACGCTGTGGCATTCGCGTCATCGCAACGACCTTGCGCGCGCCGCGCTGGAAAAAGCGTTGCTCGTGCAGCCGGAGCAACCGGACGTCCTGTCGCTGCTCGGACAGATCGATATCGAAGAGAACAAACCGGCGGACGCCAACAAGGCATTGCAGACGCTGCGTGCCCGCTATCCGAACGCCCCGGCGACGAAGGCGCTGGCTGACGTGATTCGCATCAACACCGTCGACAAATCGCGCATCGCTCGTGCCCGGCTGCTGCAACGTAGTGGTCAGGCCGATGCGGCGTTCGCCGAATACAAGGCGCTGTTCCCGGATGGTCCACCGACGGGCGATCTTGGGGTCGAGTACTACCGCGCGCAGGCCAACGCCACGAACGGCTGGCCGGCGGCACAGCAGGGGCTGGCGAACTTGTCGAAGACGTCGCCCGAGGATTCGCGTGCGTCTCAGTCGCTGGCCGAGCTGATGATCGACCGGCCGTCGAGTCGTCTCGCGGGCACGCGGATGGTCGCGGATCTCGCGGCGCGTCCTAATGCCGATCTGAACGCCTTGCTGCCGCTCTGGCAGAAGGGGCTTTCCAAGGCCGACGGCAATCTTGCATGGCTGCCGCTTTATCAGCGCTACCTCGCGCTCGCGCCGAACGACGCCGACATCCGCGCGGCTTACGACAAGCTGAATGCGCAACAGGCGGCGCGCACGCGCATGCTCAACGACCCCGCGTACAAGGCGCGTCAGGCGGGCATCAATGCACTCGATCAGGGGCGTCTCAACGACGCCGAAAAGTCGCTCGATGCCGCACGTGTCAAGCGTCCCAACGATGGCGAACTGCTCGGCTCGCTGGGTCTGGTGAAGATGCGTCAGGGCGATCACAAGGGCGCGCAGGAACTGTTCGCACAGGCTATGCGCAAAGACCCCGACAACGCGGGAAAGTGGCGTAGCCTGTTGAAGACGTCTCAGTTCTGGGGCGCGATGTCACAGGCGCGTGATGCCCGCGATGCCGGACGTCTGGACGAAGCGGACCGCCTTGTACGCGGTGCACTCGCCAGCGACCCGAACAACCCCGACGGGCTGGCGCTGCTTGGTGACATCGCGCTCGAGGACAAGCGTGACAAGGACGCCGAGCGTCTCTTCCAGCAAGCGCTGAAGATCGAGCCGGACAACGACACGGCGCTGCGCGGCATGATCACGCTGTACTCGCGTCAGCAACGCCGCACGGAGCTGGCGAACCTGTTGGGCGATCTGCGACGTCGTTTCCCGCAAGACAAGACGCGCTTTGACAAGGCCGAGGCGGCGGCGCTGTCCGACGACGCCGATCGCGCCATCGCCGGAGGGCACAACGGCCCCGCACTCGCTGCGCTGGAGCGTGCCGTCGCGCTCGATCCGGGCAACGCGTGGACACGCTACTCGCTCGCCAGCCTCTATCGAAAACTTCGTCTGCCGCAGATCGGGCGAGAGGTCATGGCCGAAGGCATGCGTCAGCCGCTGGAGGCCGACGACCGTGCGCAGATGCTTTACGCGCAGGCCATCTATCTCAACGTGATCGACGACGAAGCCGGTGCACGCGAATCGCTCGCGCAGATTCCGGCGGCGAACGTCACCCCGTCGATCAAACGCATGCGGACGACGCTGGCGATTCGCGACACGGCGCGTCTGGCGCGCGAGGCGCATGCGACGGGTAACGACGACGAGAGCGAACGCCGCTATGGCGAAGCCCTCACGATGGCGGGCGACGATCCCGAACTGATCGGCGAGGTTGCACGGGCGCGCGTGTCGGCGGGGCAGCCCGATCAGGGGCTCGCGCTCATGCGCAACTGGCTCGCGGCGCACGCCGACAAGCCACAGCCCGACGCGCAGCTGCGCTACGCCGAGTTGCTCAGTACGGCCGAGCGCGACGAGGAACTGGGCACCTTCCTCGCGAGCATGGACCCGTCCACGCTCGGCGCCGACCAGCGGGACGAATGGCAGGATCTTCAGGACCGGCTGGCACTGCGCCAGGCGGACCGCGCCCGCGCGTTGGGCGACTTCGACACGGCGCAGCAAAAGCTCGAACCGCTGCTCTCGCGTCAACCGCCGGATAAGCGCGCGTTGTCGACGTTGGGCGACATCTATTTCGACGAACGCCGCTTCGACGACGCCCGCAAGATTGCCGAAGACCAGATCCGACAGGATCCGACGAATCAGGATGCTCGTCTGTCGCTCGTGCGCGTGCTCTATGAACAGCAGGACGACGAGGCCGCCAACCGCGAACTCGACCGCGCACTCGCCGAAGCTTCGCCTGACGATGTGTGGACGCAACTCGCCGCCGTGCGGCGTCTGACCGCCATGGAGCGCTACGACGAAGCCATCGCGCTCAACGACCGGTTGCGCACGCAGTTCCCCGACACCTCGGCTGTCACCGTTCAGCGCGGACGCATCGCGCAGTCGCAACGTCACTACAACGAAGCGAAGGGATGGTACGACCAGGCGCGCAAGGAGGAGATCGTGCAGGGCGCGCTGCCGGGCTACGACGGCATGACGTCGGCCGAGTCGGCCATCGATTCGCTGGAGTCGCGTCGCAACAGCTATGTCGCGGCCGGTTACGAAATCGACCAGAAGAAGGGCGACGGCGGCATCTCGATGTTCAACGCCCGCGCCGTCCCGCTCTACGGCCAGTACGCCGTGGGCTACGACGGTCATGTCTTCGCGCAGACGGATTACGTCAGCGCCGATTCGGGCGACTTGCCGCTCAATGGCACATCGGCGTTCGGCACGCTGCCGTTCCTGAACGTACCGTCGTTCCGCGCGGCGAATCCGGGCGTGCAGAGCGACTACGGCACGAAGCGTCAGAAGGCGCATGGGCAGGCGCTCATGCTCGGCTATGAGAACGACTGGATTCGCGCCGATATCGGTCACACGCCGGTCGGATTCCCGATTTCCTACGTGACGGGGGGCGTGCGACTGTTCGGCAATCTCGGACGCTATAACTACTGGGTCGACGCATCACGTCGACCGATGACCGGCAGCATGGTGTCCTACGCCGGGGCGTATCTGCCGCTGCCCGAAGTGTTCGGCGACGGCAAGTGGGGCGGCGTGCGTCGCGATGCGATCACGTTCCACGCATCGCGCGACTTCACGAAGTGGGGCATCTTCGGCGAGGCCAGCGTGGCGCGTCTCACGGGCGAGAACGTGCTGAACAACTCGGAAGTGTCGGCCCGCGCGGGTGTCGATCTGCCGCTGATCTACAAGCGCGATATGCGCCTGAATACCGGCCTTACGCTGTTCTTCGACAGCTTCGCGCAGAACGAACGCTATTACACGTACGGTCATGGCGGTTACTACAGCCCGCAAACCTATGTGTCGCTCACGCTGCCGCTCGAATGGTATGGCCGCACGCAACGCTGGTCGTATTACCTGCGCGGTTCGGTGTCGTTCTCGCAGAGTCAGGAAAAAGCCATGCCATACTTCCCGACGAACGGCGCGTTGCAGGCCGCCAGCGGCGATCTGACCTACGGGTCCGGTGGCGGGTTCGGCGTGGGCTTCTCCGTGACGGGGCGCGCCGAGTACTGGGTCAACCGCCATTGGGTGATCGGCGGTCAGGTGCAGTTCGAGCGTTCCGATTACTACGCGCCGAATCGCTTCCTCGTCTACATGCGCTATCACTTCGACGCCCGCCGTGGCGACGTGCCGATGCCGCCGTCGCCGGTTCGCCCGATCTGGAGTTATTGACACATGAGCGCTCGCGTCGATACCGAATTCATGATGACGAACGACGTTGTTCGGCCTGAGATCCCGGCCGAGGAGGGCGCATGCTGACGCTCATCGCCATCGTTTCCAGCGCAGGCGGTGCGGGGCGTAGCACCGTGACGGCGCATCTCGCTGCGCAGCTCGCGCATGCCGGACAGCCGGTCGCCGTGCTCGAACTCGACGCGCAGAACGCGATCGGTGCGCTGCTCGGGTTGCGTGAGACGTGCGAGACGGGCGTGCTGTCGTCCGGCGTGGCACCGGACGGCTGGCGCACGGTGTTGCGCGACACGCCCGCCGGAGTGCCGTTGCTGCCTGCGGGCCGCACGAGCGTCGCTAATCTGTCTGCGATGGCGCAATGGTTGCAGGGCGATGTGGGCGGATTGCGTCGTCAGTTGACGGCCGTCGGCTTGCCCGAGGGCACGCGGGTCCTGATCGACACGCAGCGCCTGCCCGATGCCATCACACTGGCCGCCGTTGCGGCGGCCGATCTGGTGCTGGGCGTGGTGCCCGTCACGACGGCCGGTTACGTCACGCAACCGGATTTGATGGCCGCGTGTAATGGTCGCGTTCAGATCGTGCCGAACGTGGCGGCGGCTAATTCGTCGCTCAACAACGATCTGCTGAATCTGATTCAGGGACGCGGTGGCGACGCCGTCGTCCCGGTGCGCATCCATCGCGACATCGCCGTCGGCATGGCAGCGGCGAACGGTGTGACGCTGGCCAAAGCGGGCACCGGCTCGCAGGCCGCACTCGACTTCATTCATCTCGAAGCATGGTTGCAGCGCGCGACGGAAGTTGACGACGGAAGTGCCGGACCCGGCAGTGGAGGCACTCGCCGATGATCAGCGACGCGCTGCGCTCCCTCTATCGGCTCGGACGCGACATCCTCGCAGTGCGTCTGGTCGTGCCGAATCGTCCGGGCGGGCGTCCGCCGGGCGTCATGCAGTGGATGCTGGCCGCGACCTTGCGCTCGCCGCAGCACCGGTTGTGGATCTCGCAGATGTCGGATCATCTCGTGGCGCGTCTGGCGGTGCGGCTCGACGTCCGTCAGTTGGACGAATGGCGCGACTGGTGGCTGCGTGCAGTCTTTCAACCGGCGCGCTCCGGTCGTCCCGACTACCCGGGCCGGGCCTTCGCATGGGTCAACGAACGTCTGACACAACGGCTCGACGTGCCCGCCGATGCGGGCTTCTGGCAGATTGTCGGCGCAATGCTGTGGCGTCGCGCCGACCGACGTCCGGCATTTCCGCCCTATACCGCATGGCTCGCATTCCGACGGGGCAACGAACGGCTGCGTCTGTGGCTCGTGCAATCGCTCTTCGGCATTCCACCCGATACGCCCGCCGAACTTGCGCATAAGTTCGACCGGAAGCTGGAAAAGGTCATGAAATGGCGAGTGACGTCGACCATCGTCGCCTTGCTGGGGTTGTTCGGCGTGTTCTGGATCGTCACCACGCCGTTCGATCCGTTCTCGCAGTTGCTGTTCTCGATCTGCACGCTCACGCTGGCACTGGTGTTCCGCCGTCTCGACAGCCAGTACTCGGTGCTGGTGCTGATCGGTCTGTCGCTCACGTCGACGGTGCGTTACGTGTGGTGGCGTCTCACGCAGTCGCTCGCGTTCGACACCGTGGCGGAAGCGACCGTCGGCTACACGCTCGTCGCGGCCGAGATGTATACGTGGATGATTCTGCTGTTCGGCTACATCCAGACGATCTGGCCGCTGCAGCGCCGCATCACGCCGCTGCCACCGGACACCCGCGAATGGCCGACCGTCGACGTCTACATCCCGACCTACAACGAGGGACTGGATGTGGTGCGCCCGACCGTGTATGCCGCGTGCGGCATCGACTGGCCGCCCGAGAAGCTCAACATCTATCTGCTCGACGACGGACGCCGCGAGGAGATGCGTGAGTTCGCGGCGCAAGCCGGGGTGCATTACATGACGCGCCCCGACAATCGTCACGCGAAGGCGGGCAACATCAACCATGCGCTCGGCAAGACGCAGGGCGAGTTCATCGCGATCTTCGACTGCGATCACATTCCCGTGCGCTCGTTTCTGCAAACGACAATGGGGTCGTTCCTCAAGGACGAACGTTGCTCGCTCGTGCAGACGCCTCACCACTTCTTTTCCGACGACCCGTTCGAGCGCAACCTCGCCACACGCGGTGCGGTGCCGAACGAAGGGCGTCTGTTCTACGGGATCGTGCAGGACGGCAACGACTTCTGGAATGCCTCGTTCTTCTGCGGTTCGTGCGCGGTGTTGCGTCGCACGGCGCTCGACGAGGTGGGGGGTGTGGCGGTCGAGACGGTGACGGAAGACGCGCATACGGCGCTCAAGATGCACCGTCGCGGCTGGAACACTGTGTACCTCAAGGTCGTGCAGGCGGCAGGTCTGGCGACGGAATCGCTGTCGGGTCACGTCGGGCAGCGCATCCGCTGGGCGCGCGGCATGGCGCAGATATTCCGCGTCGACAATCCGCTGTTCGGCCGAGGCCTGAAGATCGGTCAGCGCATCTGCTACGCGAACGGCATGCTGCACTTCTTCTACGGCATTCCGCGCATCATCTTCCTGCTCGCGCCGATCTGCTATCTGTTCTTCGGGCTGCATATCGTGCAGGCAGCCGCGTTAAGCATCTGCGCTTACGTGCTGCCGCACATCGCGCACGCGAACATCGCCAACTCGCGCATTCAGGGCAAGTACCGGCACTCGTTCTGGTCGGATGTCTACGAAGCGGTGCTGGCCTGGTACGTCGCGCTGCCGACGACCGTCGCCTTCATCAACCCGCGCTACGGCAAATTCAACGTGACCGCGAAGGGCGGGCTGATCGAACAGAGCTTCTTCGACTGGAGCATCTCGAAGCCGTATCTGGTACTGCTCGGCTTTAACGTCGCAGGCTTTCTCGCGGGGATTCTGCGCTACTTCTACGGCCCCGCGCACGAGTCGGGCGCGTTGGTGTTCAACCTGCTCTGGGTGATGTTCAACCTCGCCGTGCTGGGGGCGGCGGTGGCCGTGGCGACGGAAGTGAAACAGGTTCGACGCACGCACCGGGTGTCGATGCGCATGCCCGCCACGCTTTATCTGCCGGACGGCCGTACCGTAGCCTGTCACACCCGCGACTTCTCGGGCGGTGGGCTGGCGCTGGTGCTGCCGGTGGCGGTCGATCCGGCCGTGGGCACCGAAGCGCACGTGGCGCTCGCACGGGGCGCGACCGAGTATGGCTTCCCAGTGAGTGTCGTGGGGGCGCGCGGCAACCAGCTCTTCCTCGCGTTCATGCCGCTCACGGCCGAGCAGGACAAACATCTCGTGCAATTCACGTTCGGACGTGCCGACGCGTGGCGCGACTGGGATGCCGAGCGCACGCGCGACGAACCGATCAAGGCTTTGTTCGAAATGCTGGCGATGGGGCTGCGAGGGTATCAAGTGCTGGCCAATTACCTCCTGAGCAAGCTGGTGACGCGCTGGCAGAACCGTCTGCGCGGTGCCCGGCAGGCGTGGGGCGATGCACCCGATACACGTGCCTGAGACCAAGGAAACCATACGATGGGCATCTGGAACCTCTATTTCATTCTGAAGCTGTTGCTGCTGTGGGCGGGCATCCTCGGCTTTCACGTGCTGCCGAACTTCGTCTTCGCACTGTTCCTCGTGGTGCGGTTGCGCCCGCGCTGGGCGCGCATTGCACGACAGGTCATCGCCATCCCGGTCGGCGCGGCGCTGCTTTATTACGACTCGAATTTGCCGCCGTTCGGGCGCTTCATCGAACAGTTGCCTGCGCTGATGCAGTTCCGCTTCTCGTACATCATCGAACTGCTCGGCCGCTTCGTTTCGGCGCGCGACTGGTTGCTGCTCGCGATCATGGTGCTGGCCTACTGGATCGTGAACCGCTGGGTGCGTGTGACGACATTCGTCCTGCTGGCCTTGTTGATCGTGCCGGGCGTGCTGCGTGTCGGCACGCTCGTCTCAGTCTCGCCGGTCGTGGCCGCGCAGGGCGACACCACGACGTCGGCGTCCGGTGCCGCGACAGGGGCACCCGCAGCAGGTGCGGCCAGCGGCAGCAGCGAATTCCTGACGGGCGATGGCGACGTGCCGCCGGGTGCGAACCCGAACGCGGCGCTTAACAGCTTCTATTCGCGCGAACTGACGCGCTCTGTCTCGTTGCCCGCGCAGCCGGGGGCAGGTCCGGACTACGACATCATCTTCCTTCACATCTGTTCGCTCGCACAGGACGATCTCGACGCCGATAACCTCGGCAATCTGCCCTTGCTCTCGAAATTCGATTTCGTCTTCAAAAACTTCAATTCGGCCGCCAGCTATAGCGGCCCGGCGGCGATTCGCGTGCTGCGCGCCGGTTGCGGACAGCCGGAGCACAAGGCGCTGTACGACCCGGCAGGCCCGCAGTGCTACGTCATGAGCGATCTGAAGAACCTCGGTTTCACGCCGACGCTCGCAATGAACCACGACGGTCACTTCGACAACTTCATGCAGGAAGTGCAGCAGAACTTCAACGTGCAGGGCGTCACGCCCTTCGACAACACGCATGCCCGTGTGGCGATGCGCGCGTTCGACGAGACGCCGATCCGCTCCGACGGCGACGTGCTGCAATCGTGGTGGAAGCAGCGTACGGCCATGCCGGACAAGCGCGTGGCGCTTTACTACAACACGATCTCGCTGCACGACGGCAACCGTCTCGAAGGCTCGAAGCTCAGCAGCGTGCAGAGCTATCCGTTGCGCGCGAAGACGATGTTCGACGACATCGGTCAGTTCATCGACACTATCGCGAAGTCGGGACGTAAGGCGGTCGTCGTATTCGTGCCGGAGCACGGCGCAGCAATCCGCGGCAGCAAGTTGCAGATCTCCGGCATGCGTGAGATCCCGCTGCCTGAGATTACGCATGTGCCGGTGGCGGTGAAGCTCGTCGGCTTCGGCGACGGGGCTACCGCCTCGCACGGCACGCCGGTGACGATATCCACACCCACGAGCTATCTGGCGATGATGACGCTCATCTCGCATCTGATCGCCAACAACCCGTTTGCGGGCACGCCGGAGCTGGCGCAGTACGCCAACGATCTGCCACAGACGGCCTTCGTGTCGGCCAACGAGCAGACCACCGTCATGAAGTACGGCGGCAAGATGATGATCCGCGGCGCGGATGGCGTCTGGCTCGATCTGAAGTC
Source organism: Pandoraea commovens (assembly GCF_024704525.1). Classification (NCBI taxonomy): domain Bacteria; kingdom Pseudomonadati; phylum Pseudomonadota; class Betaproteobacteria; order Burkholderiales; family Burkholderiaceae; genus Pandoraea; species Pandoraea commovens. Next base: position 3,270,736 of record NZ_CP102780.1, on the reverse strand, counting down.
GCTGGAATAGCGTTTGAGGCGCGTGCGCCGCGGGCGCGTTGGGCGGCGCACGTGTTTTCCCGGAATCGCGCATACTGTGCACCTTGTCCGCGACGGCGGGCATCGCTTTTCACCAGTACTTGCCTCCGGGAGTTACCGTGCAATACACGAAATTCGGCCGCACCGGCCTGACCGTTTCCCGCCTGTGCCTGGGCACCATGACGTTCGGTCTGCAAACCGAAGAAGCCGCCAGCCACGCCATTCTCGACCGCACGGCAGAGGCTGGCGTCAACTTCATCGATCTCGCCGACGTCTACCCGCTGGGGGCCGACAATTCGCTCGTCGGCCGTACCGAAGAAGTGGTGGGTCGCTGGCTCAAGGGCCGTCGCGATCAGTTCATCGTGGCGACGAAGGCCTGCGGGCAGATGGGGCCGTCGCCGTGGGACAAGGGGGCGTCGCGCAAGCACTTGCTGAGCGCCATCGACGCGTCGCTCAGCCGCATCGGCACCGATTACGTCGACCTGTATCAACTCCACTCGGACGACACCGACACGCCGATCGACGAAACGCTCGAAGCGCTCGACACCATCGTTAAGTCGGGCAGGGCCCGTTACGTCGGCGTGTCGAACTACCTTGCGTATCGTCTTGCACGTGCGCTGGGCCGCGCCGACGTGCTGCGCGTCGCGCGTTTCGTATCGGTTCAGCCGCGCTACAACCTGCTGTTCCGTCAGATCGAACGGGAACTGCTGCCGCTGGCGAGCGAAGAAGGGCTGGCCGTCATCCCCTACAACCCCCTCGCAGGCGGTCTGCTGACTGGCAAGTACCGTCACGACGCGGCGCCGACCGAAGGCCGCTTCACGTCGGCGACCGTGGGCAAGGCGGGGGCGATGTACCAGCAACGCTACTGGCATGAGCGCGAGTTCGAGACCATCGAGGCGCTCAAGGGCATTGCGAACGACGCCGGTGAGTCGCTCACGCGCCTGTCGCTCGCCTGGGTGCTGGCGAACCCGACCGTGACCTCGGCCATCATCGGCGCAAGCCGCGTCGAGCAGCTGACCGAGACGCTGGGCACCATCGACTACACGCTGCCGCCGGAACTCAAGGCAAAGCTCGACGACGCGTCGCACGCCTATCGCTGGGGCGACGCCGCACGCTGAGCGCTCGCCGCAAGCTTCGTCTCAGTCTGACGCCACAGGCCCGCTATGCCGGGCCTGTGGCGTTTTTGCGTTGCGTCAAAGGAAGGGAAGTCCGATGCCCATTTCGGCCGCACGAGGTGCGCGGAGGGTGGCTTTCGCGCCCTATCGAGCGGTATAGTGGAAGCGTCGTGCAAGGTTCGTCAGATGAAACATCGGGATGACCGGACACGCGCATGGCATTCCTTCGACTCTCAACGCGAGGCTGCTCATGACAAAACGCATTCTGCTGGCGACCGACGGTAGCGAGTCGTCACGCCGCGCATTGCGCGAGGCTGCTGCCTTTGCGCGTCACGGTGACGCGATTCGCGTCATTCACACCGTGGAAGACCCCGTCAATCTGCTGACGGCCGCCTTCGGCAAACTCATCGATCTGGAACAGGTACGCCGCGACATGCAGCGCGAAGGCGAAGAACATCTCGCACGGGCGGTGCTGTACTTGCGCGAAGAAGGCTTCGACGCGCAGGCGCATCTGCTGGACTTGCGCACCACGGGCGAAACCGTGCCTGAAGCGATGACGCGCGAAGCCATCGAGTGGGGGGCGGACATCATCGTCGTCGGAACACACGGCCGCAGTGGCGTGCGCCGGGCGATGCTCGGCAGCGTCGCGGAACAGATCCTGCGTAGCGCGGAAGTGCCGGTGATGCTGGTGGCGGGCGAGGCGCGGCCGCATCAACCGTTGCGTGCGGGCGGCCACTATGAACGTATTCTCGTCGCGCTGGACGACAGCGAGACGTCGCGGCTCGCCTTCGAATATGCGTTGGCGCTGGCGCGCACGCACGGCGCGTCGATGCGGGTGGTGCACGTGCTCGACTTACCGGGCCCGTTTCTCGCAGGTTTCGATCCGGAGCCGTTGCTCGATGCCGTGCGCGCCGTGGCCGAACAGGTGCGAAGCTGGGCGCAGAAGCGATTGAAAGAGGCGGAAGTGCCGGGCGAAATCGAGATGCGGGAGATTCAGCCGGTGGGTGAGGGCGTGGCGGATCAGATCATTGCTGCGGGCCGCGATGCCGACGTCGACCTGATCGTGCTGGGCACGCACGGCCGACGCGGATTCCGGCGCTTCACGCTAGGCAGCGTGGCGGAAGATACGGCCCGTCATGCGGGCCGTCCGGTACTGCTGTTGCCTGCACACGCGCCGTCGACCAAGTAAGCCGGACGGCGCGAGGTCGACGTGATCAGCCAAGCTCGGTCAGCAGCGTCTTGAGCGGCGTGGCGGCATCGGCCAGACGCGCCGGATCGACCACCGCACGGCGGCCGACGAGTTCGCGCGCCGTCATGAATTCCTGCGCGCGGTTGATGCTCGCAGCGGCCACGATCGCGCCATCGCGCAGGTAGAACAGCATGAAGACGGCAGCGCCCTGTGCGTCAGGCAGGCGGCGTTCGATTACGGCGTCGTGGCCATCGGTCATGCCGACCATCTGCAACTTCGCGTTGAACTGATCCGACCAGAACCACGGAGCGGTCGCGACGGCCTTCGGTGCGTCTCCATGCACGACGCTGGCCGCCACCTTCGCCATTTCGCTGGCGCTCGGCACCGATTCCAGACGGATGCGACGGCCGAGTGCCGGGTGTTCGTGATGCGCGCAATCGCCTACGGCAAGAATCGCCGGATCGCTGGTGCGGGCAAATTCGTCCACGACGATGCCGTTGTCGACGGCCAGACCGGCGGCGTGCGCGAGTTCGGCGTTCGGGATCAGACCGATACCGACGACGACCACGTCCGCTTCCAGACGCTTTTCCCCGGCCACCACGGCCACCACATTGCCAGCGGCATCCTGTTCGAGGGCGGTGACGCCCACGCCCACTTGCACGTCCACACCGTTCTCGCGGTGCAGCGTTGCGAAGAAGTCCGCGAGATCCGCTTCGGCCACGCGGGCAAGCAGACGCGGCGCGGCTTCGAGCACCGTCACCGAAGCGCCTGCCTTGACGGCGCTTGCCGCCACTTCCAGACCGATGTAACCGCCGCCGACGACCACGACGCGCTTACCCGGCGTGAGCGCTTCACGCAGGCGCTGAGCATCGGCGATGTTGCGCAGGTAGTAGACGTTGGACGCATCGCCGCCGGGAATCGGCAGGTGACGCACACGTCCGCCGAGCGCGAGCACGAGATGGTCGTAACCGAGCGTCTGGCCGTCGTCGAACGAGACGGTGCGCGCGGTGCGGTCGATGGCGGTGGCCGTCACGCCGAGACGCACGTCGATCTCGGCTTTCTCATAGGCGTCGGCCGGGCGGATCAGCAGACTGGCTTCGTCGGCCTGACCGGCGAGGAACGCTTTCGAGAGGGGCGGACGGCGATACGGCAGGTGCGTTTCGCTGCCAGCAAGCACGATGCGGCCGGTGTAGCCGAGCTGGCGCAGCGCGAGGGCGGTTTCGCCGCCGGCTTGACCGGCGCCGAGAATGACGGTGGTGGAGGTGGCTTCGGACATGGAATTGGAGACGTAGGAAGCTTGAACAAAGCGAGTGAATTTGGCCGCCAGTGTAATGCATCGGCGCCGTCAAAGCGTCTCGGATACCGTCAGATGGCGCTTGTGTCTCTCGATCTGGCGCATCCGGGCACGTAGCGCAGCGCGCTGACGTCGCGCAGACGTCGTGCGTTTAGCTCGCCCGGCACACGGGTTTGGTCAGGCAAAACCCCGTCGGAACCCTCGTCGTCTCGCGACGTTCGAGCATCCATGCGGGCTGCGGGCCGGTTTCGGACGCGCTTGCATGAGGGTCGGTTTTCAGGCGTAGAGTGATTTCGTCGCGCAACATTGCCGCCGATGGAGGGACACCATGGCCTGGACTAAAGAACAGAAGCATGTGGTAACGGCAAGCTATCTTGGGTGGACGCTCGACGCGTTCGATTTCTTCCTGATGGTGTTCGTGCTCAAGGACATCGCAAAGGAGTTCAATACCGAGCTGGGCAGCGTGGCGTTCGCGCTGTTGCTCACGCTGGCGATGCGTCCGGTCGGCGCATTCATCTTCGGTCGACTGGGGGACAAAGTCGGCCGCCGCCCGGCCATGATGGCAAGCGTGCTGCTGTACGCGTTGCTTGAGCTGGCCTCTGGCTTCGCACCGAGTCTCACGGTCCTGCTGATCCTGCGCGCGCTCTTCGGTATCGCGATGGGCGGCGAGTGGGGGGTGGGGGCAGCGCTCACGATGGAGAGCGTGCCGACGCACTCGCGCGGCATCGTCTCCGGGCTGTTGCAAGCGGGGTATCCGAGCGGGTATTTGCTGGCGTCGGTGGTCTACGGGCTCTTCTACGACAGCATTGGCTGGCGCGGCATGTTCTTCGTCGGCGTACTCCCGGCGTTGCTCGTGCTCTACATCCGACGGCACGTGCCTGAGTCGCCCGCCTGGCGCAAGGGCGAGGCAACCAGCACTGCGCCGCGCGCCAATTTCGTGCAGGTGCTGTCGCGCGATTGGAAACTGGCGCTGTACGCCATCGTGCTGATGACGGCCTTCAACTTCTTCTCGCATGGCACGCAGGATCTGTATCCGACCTTCCTGCAAGTGCAGCACAAGTTCGATACCCACACCGTGAGCTGGATCGCCATCACGTATAACATCGGCGCCATCATCGGCGGGCTGTTCTTCGGTGCGATTTCGGAGAAGATCGGACGCCGTCGCGCCATCATCATTGCGTCGCTGATTGCGCTACCGGTGCTGCCGTTGTGGGCGTTTTCCAGCGGTGCCGTGCTGCTGGCGATCGGTGCGTTCCTCATGCAGATTTCGGTGCAGGGGGCATGGGGCGTGATTCCTGCACACCTCAACGAGCTGTCGCCCGACGAGATTCGTGCCACGTTCCCGGGGCTCGTCTATCAGTTGGGCAATTTGTTTGCGTCGGTCAACGGGAATCTGCAGGCGAGCATCGCGAAGGCGCACGACGGCAACTTCGGATTGGCGATGGCGCTGGTGGCCGGGACGGTCGCGGTGGTGATCGCCGTCATGATCTACTTCGGACGCGAGCGGCGCGGTGTGGTGCTGGGTACAGGTGCCGATACGCCGCAGGCAGGGACGATGCCGCCGGGCGCATCGATGTCGCACTAGCGCGATAACGATCGGTGCGTGCCGGAGATGACTGCACCGGCATGCACCGCGCCGCCATTCGACCGTCGGTTCATTCGTTCGCTTGTGGCGGTGTGAAGAACACCATCTCGACTTGCTTGAGCAAGGCCGGGCCGAAGGCTTCGCCGCCGACTTCCGGTGCGATCACCTGCATGAGCACCGGTGAGCCGGGCGGCGGATGCAGTGCATGGGCGAGTACGCAGAAGTACATCGCCGGATGCTCGGCGCGAATCACGCCCGCCGCCATCCCTTCCACGATGAGCTTCTCCATACAGTTGTAGACCGGTTCGAGCAGGTGGCGGTAAAGCACCGCGCCACGCTCGCCCGTCTCGGACGCATGCAGCGAAATGAAACACTTGTGTTCGGGGTGCTGGACCGCGTAGGCCGCGATGAGCCCGATGGCGTCGCGAAGGCGGTCTCTGACCGGCCGCGTTTCGTCCACCGAAATCGCGCGGAGCGTTTCGACGGGAGCGGCCAGCGCGGCTTCGAGCGTATCGACGCAGGCGCGCCAAAGCTGTTCTTTCGAGCCGAAGTGCACGCGCACGAGGCTCGCGTCGACCTTGGCGGCCGCCGCGATACCGCGCAGGTTCGCGCCGTCGTAGCCGAGGTGCGAGAAAGCGTCGATGGCCGCGTCGAGCAAGGCTGCGCGGCCATCGGGGAGGTGTTTGGGGCGTCGGCCCCGGGTCGTGGTTCGGGTGGTCATCGTCTGGCTACGTCTTGCGACGGGGCCGGTTGTGCCGCAGCCGGGGCCTGCGCTGGGGCAGCGTCGGCGGGCTCGGGCGGCACGCCCATCGCGTAAAACAGTAGCGCAGTATCCGACAAACGCGCGCCGGTTGCACGCACCGTCGTCAGGTAGGCGTTCCAGTACTGCTGTTCGCGCCCGCGCGCGGACGACACCGGCAAGGCCCCCAGACGCACCCGTGCCGCTGTATCGCGATAGATCTGCTCGGCGGCCGCACTGGCGCTATCGGCGTGTAGCAGCGACGTATTGTCCGCTTCGAGCGACGCCAGCGTGTCCGCCACGTTCTTGAACGCCGTCAGCACGGTCTGCTTGTACTGTTCGACGGCTGCCTCGTACGTCGCCTGTGCCGCGCGACGCTGCGCAAGCAACGCACCGCCGTGGAAGATCGGCTGTGAGATCGACGCTGCGATGCTCCACAGCGACCCGGCGTTGGACATCACGGTCGGCCAGTTGAAGCCGCCTTTGCCCATCGAAGCGCTGAGCGACAAGCTTGGGAACATTTGCGCGGTCGCCACGCCAACCTCGGCCGACGCCGCCTTGAGCGCCATCTCCGCGGCCTGAATGTCGGGGCGCGATTGCAGCAGCGTCGACGGCACCGACACCGGCACGGTGCGCGGCACCTTCAGCTCGCCGAGCGCCAGATCGTCCGGGGCCTGATCGGGCGTACGGCCGAGCAGGACAGCGAGCGCATGGCGCGTCGATTGCCACTGCGCGCGCAGCCCGGGGAGCGACGCGGCCAGCGATTCGGCATTCTGGGCAGACGCCAGCGCATCGGCGCGCGACACCGCGCCGAGGGCTTCGCGTCGGGCCATATCGGTGGCATCCGCCTGCGCCAGCTCGACCAGTCGCTCGGTCGCTTTGACTTGCGCCCCGAGCACCGACGCGCCAATCGCGCCGGAGACGATGTTCGCTGCGAGCGCCTGACGCGCCGATTCCAGTTGGAACGCCTGCTGATCGACTTGCGCGGCGAGCGACGCGTTGGCGAAGCGCGACGCCCCGAAGAAGTCGAACGTATAGCGCGCCTGAATCTGTCCGACGAACATGTTGTAGAGCGCCGTCGGCGGCCGGAGGTTCGGAATGCCGAGATTGCGTTCGCGGGCCACTTCCCCGCCAAGGTCGATGGAGGGGAACAGCGACGAACCGATCTGCGCCTTCAATTGCTCGCGCGCTGCTTGCAGAGCATGGTCGGACGCCGCCAGATTCGGACTGTTGCGCAGGCCTTCGTCGACCAGTGCGTTGAGTTTGTCCGACTCGTAGGCTTTCCACCAGGCTTTCACCGGCGGGGCGCCCACATCGAAGCGTTGCGAAGCGCCTTGCGCCGTGACTGTGCGCTCGGGCAGGGCGTTCGCGCCGTAATGAGACGGCGAGGGCATCACTGGCGGCTTGTCGCCCGGCGTGAACGAGCAGGCACTCAGCCAGAACATGGGGGCGAGCGGGGCGCACCGCAGTGCGCGTGAAACGATGCGCGAAGTCATGAGCGGTCTCCTTGCGAACTGTCGGACGATGCCTGCGACGGATGATCGGCACGTTCGTCGTGACGCACACGGAACGCCGTCGCATACAACGCTGGCAGGAAGAACACGGTAAGAATGGTCGCGCTGGTGATGCCGCCCATCAGCGCCGTCGCCATCGGTCCGAAGAAGTTGCTGCGCAGCAGCGGAATCAACGCGAGCACGGCGGCAGCGGCGGTGAGCGTAATCGGACGGAAGCGTCGCACTGTCGCACTGACGATGGCGTCGAAGCGTGGGTGTCCGGCCGAGACGTCCTGCTCGATCTGATCGACCAGAATCACCGAGTTACGCATGATGATCCCGAACATGGCGATCACACCGAGCATCGCAACGAAGCCAAACGGTTTGCCGAACAGCAGCAGTGTGGCGACGACCCCGATCATGCCGAGCGGCGCGGTCAGCACCACCAGCATGGTGCGCGCGAAGCTCTGCAACTGAATCATCAGCAGCGTGAGCACCGCGATCACCATGATCGGCATTTGCGCATTAATCGATGCCTGACCCTTGCCCGACTCTTCGACCGATCCGCCGATCTCGATGCGATAACCGACTGGCAGTGCGCGACGGATATCGCCGAGCTTCTTGTAGACGGCTTCGGTCACGTCGATGCCTTGCTTGCCTGCACGCACGTCGGAGCGCACGGTGATGGTCGGCTGACGGTCGCGCTCCCAGATCACGCCGTATTCCAGTTCGTCCACCACACGGCCGAGCGTGGCGAGCGGCACCGGGCCATTGGGCGTGGGCATGGCCAGCGTTGCAAGCTTCGCCGGGTCAACGCGTTCGGCCTTCGGCGAGCGCAGCGTGATCGAGATCAGCTTGTCGCGTTCGCGGTACTGACTGATGTCGTAGCCCGTGAGCGTCATGGCGATGAAGTTCGCGATGTCCGAGGAACTGACGTTCAACGCACGCGCCTTCTGCTGATCCACTTCGAAGCGCACCGAGCGTTGCGACGGCTCGTCCCAGTCGAACTGGACGTCGACCGTATCGCCGTTGTTTCGCATTACGTCCGCCACTTGCTCGGAGATCTTGCGCACGGTGCCGATGTCGTCGCCGCTAACGCGGAACTGCACCGGGAAGCCGACCGGCGGCCCGTTCTCTAGGCGCGACAGACGGGTGCGCACGCCCGGCATGGCCTCGCGCAGCTTCGGTTCGAGCCACTGCGCGAGCGCCTCGCGCTCTTCCACCGATTTCGCGGTGATCACGAGCTGCGCGAAGTTCGGCGTGGGCAGTTGCTGGTCGAGCGGCAGATAGAAGCGGGGCGCACCGGTGCCCACGAAGCTCACCGTGTGATCGATCTCCTTACGGCCTTCGAGCAGCTTTTCGAGGCGTTCCGTCTCGCGCAGCGTGGCCTGATACGACGCGCCTTCCTGCAGGCGCAAGTCCACCATCAGTTCAGGCCGGTCGGAGCTTGGGAAGAACTGCTGCGGCACCAGCGAGAAGCCTGCCATCGCAATCAGGAACAGCACGACAGTGATGATGAGCACGATGAACTTGCGCTCGATGCACCACGTGAGCCAGCCGCGCAGTCGGTTGTAGAACTTCGTGTCGTAGACCTCGTGCTCGTGATCGTCGCCATGATGGGCTTCGCGTGGGCGCTCCGGCAGCATCTTGTAGCCGAGCAGGGGAATGAGCACCACGGCCGCAAGCCACGACGCGAGCAGGGCAATCGCCGAGACTTCGAAGATCGAGCGGGTGTATTCGCCGGTGCTCGACTTGGCGAGCGCGATCGGCAGGAAGCCGGAGACGGTCACGAGCGTGCCGGTGAGCATCGGGAACGCCGTGCTGGTGTACGCGAACGCGGCGGCGCGCTTGCGATCCCAACCCTGCGCGAGCTTCACCGCCATCATTTCGACGGCGATGATCGCATCGTCCACCAACAGACCGAGCGCGAGAATCAGCGTGCCGAGCGAGACCTTATGCAGCCCGATGTCAAAGATGTACATGAACAACGACGTGACGGCGAGCACGACCGGAATCGAAATCACCACCACCATGCCCGTGCGGAAACCGAGCGAGACGAGGCTTACGACCAGCACGATAGCGACGGCTTCGGCCACGGCTTCGAGGAAGTCGTCGACCGAGTGCGACACGGACTGCGACATGCTCGCGACTTCCGTCAGCTTCAACCCGGCGGGCAACTGCGCGCGCAACTCGCCCATAGTGTTGGTAAGCGCTTTGCCAAGGTGGATGACGTCCTGCCCCTTTTGCATCGTGATACCGATGCCGAGTACAGGTTTGCCGCCAAAGCGCATTTCCGAGACGGGCGGATCGACGTAGCCACGCTTGATCGTCGCAATGTCACCGAGGCGGAACGTGCGATTGTTCACGCGGATGAGCGTGTCGGCGAGTTCGTCGACATTGCGGTACTGACCGCTCGGGCGCACGACCACGCGATCGTTCGGCGCTTCGATGGTGCCTGCCGGTGAGACCGCGTTCTGACCGTTGACGGCCTGCGCAATCTGGTTCGGCGAGATACCGAGACGGGTGAGTTGCGTGTTGCTGATTTCGACGTAGATGCGCTGATCCTGATCGCCGAAGTAGTCGACCTTCGCCACGCCGGGCACGCGCAACAGTACGGTGCGCAACGCGTCGGCGTAGTCACGCAACTGGGCAGGGCCGAAGCCGTCGCCTTCGAGCGTGAAGATGTGCGTGTAGACGTCGCCGAATTCGTCGTTAAAGAACGGCCCCTGCACGCCCTGCGGCAGCGTGTAGGCAATGTCGCCGACCTTTTTGCGAACCTGGTACCACTCTTCGGGCACCTCGTTGGGCGGCGCGGAATCCTTCATCGAGAAGAACAACAAGGACTCGCCCGGGCGCGAATAGCTGCGCTGGAAGTCGATGTTGGGCATCTCCTGAAGCTTGCGTGCGATCCGGTCGGTGACTTGCTCCTGCACCTGCTTGGCGGTCGCGCCCGGCCAGAACGTGCGAATCACCATCACGCGGAAGGTGAACGGCGGATCCTCCGATTGCGCGAGACGCGAGTAGGCCAGAATGCCGAAGATCGTCGCCATCGCAATCAGGAAGATCACGAGCGATTTGTGACGTAACGCCCACGCCGAGAGGTTGAAATGCCCCTCTTCGTGACGATAGTCCTTCGGTGCTTCGGTGGAGGTGGCTGGACCCGTTTGCGGATCCTGGGGTACGGGCGGCTTCCCGTCCTGCGTGCTCATGACGCGAAGTCCTCAGGATGCAGCGGCGCGACCACGCGTACTTTCTGACCGGCAGTCACGGTGTGCACGCCTTGCCAGACGATGCGCTCGCCGGGCTCGATGCCCCCAGCGACCGTGACGGTGCGCTCGCCATAGCGAACGATCGTCACGCGGCGCAGAGCGAGCGTGTCGTCCTGCTTGACGACCCACACGGCAGGTTGATTGCCATCGTGGAAGAGTGCGGTGGAGGGCAGGGTGATCGGCTGCGCATTGGCGACAGCCGCGGCCGTCGCGCCGGAAGCCGCCGCCGGTGCAGACGCATTCGCCACGGGGGCGGCGCCCCTCGGTAGCGGCTGGGCGAAGGCGACGTTGGCCGTCATGCCGAGTTTGACCTCGTTGCCGGGTGACAGCAGCGAGAGCTTCGCGCGATACGTGCGGCTCATCGGATCGGCAGCGGGCGAGATTTCGCGCACGCGTGCCTGCCATGTCTTGCCTGGAATCGCAGGGAGAGAAACCGTGGCCGTCTGCCCGATGCGGAACGCGCCGAGCGCAACTTCGGGGACGTCGGCAATCACATCGACATCACCTGTCCAGGCCAGTTGGTACACCGGCTGACCGGCGCTGACATTCTGTCCGGTGTCGGCTTGTTCGGCGGTGATGACGCCGTCACGGTCCGCCTTGAGATTGCCGTAGCTCAACTGGTCACCGGCAAGGGCGGCCTGTTGCGTGGCCTGATTGCGCTGCGCGAGGGCGCTGGCATATGCGTTCTCGGACTGTTCGAGCTGCGCGGGGGCGATCAGACTCTCGCGCGCCTGCGCGCGGTCGCGGTTGACCGTTTGCGTCGCGTAATCGAGTTGATGCTGGGCGGCGTCGAGCTGTGCACGCGCGCTGGCGGCATTCTTCGACAAGTCGGCGGGGTCGAGTCTGGCGACGACCTGACCGGCCTTGACGGCGTCGCCAAGGCGCACCGAGCGATCGACGATCTTGCCTGCCACACGGAACGACAGCGGCGTGGTGTAACGCGCTTCGATTTGCGCGGGCAGCGAGGCAATCGGCGTTTGTTCGGTGAGCTTCGCGGCGACGGCGACGACCGGTCGCGGCGGCGGCTCCGGCGGTGCCTTGCGTGAGCAGGCAGCTAACGCGGCGGCGGCGATGGCGGTGGTGGCGACCGCCAGCACGAGCCGGCGTCGGGGGGCGGTATCAGCGGTATCGGGCAGAAAGGACATCATGCGCTCGTGACCCACAAAATAGGAATTCGGGTAGGAAAAACAACGAGTTACGACGACTTCAACGACGTGATCGCATTGTGGTGTCCGCCCCGAGGACGGCCGTCTCCGCGCGATCCGGAAAAAATCTACAGGCGATGATATATGGATTGCCGGTGCGCTGCAACGGCCGCGAAAGGGCTCGACGCGCACCCCTGTGACTATCGATAGGGGCGGGTCATTGGATTGTTGTCGATGAGGTGCGAATGACCAACCAACAAATTATTTTGGAGTACGATGCCTGACAGGCGTACCCGCAAGCGTGTACGCGAATGCGGTGTCAGCAGATCGTCATATTGCATGCAATCGACGCGGTGACGATGCGTGCTGACGCGCATGTCAGAAAGGCTACTCTCCGGGACAAATTGTCACAACCAAGGAACGTTGTCGCGCACATCGAGTCGCACTCGGGCCAGTTGCAATGACTGGCGACATCGCAGCGTTGACACCCGGCAGTTCACAACAAGAGCAGCACAGGAGGTCGATACCGGCAGCGCGTTTTTCGATGCTGACGGTGCCGAATGGCGCTGCGGCTTGACCAGGGTCAAGCGAAGTCTTTGTCGGGGTGTCGATTGCCACAGTAAGTCGGTCGTTCGCGACTATGCTGGATGTATCCGAAGTTTAACGACAGACGTTAACCAGAGACGGATAGCCATGACAACACGAACAGCATTGGTGACAGGTGGCATGGGCGGTTTGGGCGAGGCGATCAGCCTGCGGCTTGCCGATGCCGGGTACCGCGTTGCAGTCACCTGCTCACCCCAAAATCACGATTGCGAAGGATGGGTCGAGCGCATGCGCGCCACGGGCCGGGACTTCGCCGCTTATCGTGTCGACGTTGCCGACTTCGCGTCCTGCGAGACTTGTGCGAAAGCCGTCGAATCGGACTCCGGTCCGGTAGATATTCTCATCAACAATGCGGGGATTACGCGCGATGCCACCATGCGCAAGATGACGGTCGAAGACTGGCAGTCGGTATTGCGCACGGATCTGGATAGCGTCTTCAACATGACCCGGCCGCTTTTCGGCGGCATGGTCGCGCGTGGCTGGGGACGCATCGTCAACATCTCCTCAGTCAATGGCAGTCGCGGCGCATTCGGGCAGGCGAACTATGCGGCTGCGAAGGCGGGCATGCACGGCTTCACCAAGGCGCTCGCGTTGGAAGTCGCCAAATCGGGTGTGACGGTCAACACGATCTCACCCGGCTATCTCGCAACGAAGATGGTCACGGCCGTGCCGCAGGAAGTGCTCGAATCGCGCATCCTTCCGCAGATTCCGGTCGGCCGTCTCGGTCGCCCTGACGAAGTGGCTGCGCTCGTCGCCTTTCTTGTGTCGGACGACGCAGGTTTCATCACCGGCAGTAACCTCGCCATCAACGGCGGCATGCATATGGAGTGACGTGCAGCGACGCATCAAAACTACTGACTTAGGAGATTGACGATGTCTAAGGAAACGAATCCGGCACTGGCGCTGGTCAAACTGGGTACGGCGAGCGCGCTGGGTGCTTACGGGATTCTGCTGGAAGCCGCGCAACGCACGCATCAGTTGCAAGTCGAGCGCGACGGCGAGTTGCTCAAAGCCCATTCGGAAGCTGCCAAATCGCTGGGCGGCGCGAAAGACTTCAATGGCCTGCTGACGGCCCATCTGCAACTGCTCAACGGTCAACTCGCTCAGCAGAACGAGTTCTGGCGCGAGTGGCTGGCCGTGTGTGCGAACAATCAGTTGCTGTGGGCGGAGCATTGTCGCAAGACCGGCGAGGAGCTACAGCACGGCATGGCTGGCGCGATGACGTTGCCCGATCTGATCGGAGCGGGCACGGCCGCAGGTGCTGCGACGCAGGCGGCCGAAGCGCCGCTGCAGAAGTGGTTCCAGGCGTTCAACGAGGCGACGCAAGGCACGATGGACGCGTGGCGTCGCATGTCGACGGAAGCCGTCCAGGCGACCGAAGCCGCAGTGTCGCAGCAGTCGCCGCTTAACGGTCGCGTGCCGCCCAAGCGCGGCGGCAGCCACGCTCAGCGTTCGAGCACGTAAGTACCGGGCGCGTCGCCGAGCGAAGTCGCTGGCGGCCAGGGGGCGTCGACAGGTTTGTCGCCGCCCCCGTGTTTTCCTTGCGCCAGCAGCCACGCCTGCCATGCGGGCCACCATGAGCTTTGCATCGCGGGTGTCGCGCCGAACCACTCGTCCGGGTCGCGATAGGCCGAACCGGCTACGCGCGTGGCGACCCGGTGATGACTGCGTGCATGTCCCGGCTCGCACACCACCCCCACGTTGTGCCCGCCCGAGACGAGCGCGAACGTGAGATCGCCGTGGTTCAACAGGTGCATCTTGTACACCGAGCGCCACGGAGAAATGTGATCACGCTCGGTCGCCACGACGAACATCGGTACACGAATATCCGAGAGTGCCACCGGTTGCCCGCCGATTTTGAGCGTGCCCGTCGCCAGCGCGTTGTTCAGATAGAGTTCGCGCAGACATTGACTGTGCAGGCGAGCGGGAATGCGCGTGGTATCGGCGTTCCAGACGGTGAAGTCGGTCGTCTGTGCCGGTTCTCCGAGCAGATAGTCGTGCATGAGACGCGACCAGATCAGGTCGCGCGAATTGAGCAACTGGAAGGTGCCTGCAAGTTGTTCCCCACCGATGAATCCTTGCCGCCACATCATCGCTTCGAGATATGCGACCTGACTCGCGTCGATGAACAGGCCCAACTCTCCCGGTTCGCTGAAGTCCGTTTGCGCGGCGAGCAATGTGACGCTGGCGAGCGTCCCGGCGTCGTCTGCTTTGTGCTTCGTTTTCCCTGACGGACCGGTTGACTCCGATTGACGCGCCAGTGTCGCCGCTGCGATGGCGAGCAGGGTGCCGCCGAGACAGTAGCCGCAGGCGTGGACGGGCACGTCGCCGGTTATGCGACGCACTTCGCGCAAGGCCGTCAACAGGCCCGATTCCAGATAGTCTTCGAGGCCCCGGTCACGATCTTCCGGACCAGGGTTGTGCCACGAGATCATGAAGACGCTATGGCCTTGCGACACCAGATAGGCCACCAGCGAATGCTGCGCTTCCAGATCGAGGATGTAGTACTTCAGCAGCCACGACGGCACGATCAGTATGGGTTCGCGCCAGGTCTGCGCCTGCGCAGGCGCATATTGCAGAAGTTCGAAGAACGCATTGCGATAGACGACCTTGCCCGGCGTGGCGGCGATTTCGTGTCCGACGCGAAACGCCTTGCACGCGTCGGGACCTGCGCCGGGGGCGTTGCCTGCTGCCATATCCCGCAGATCCGACCACCAGCGTTGTGCGCCCTTGACGAGGTTCTGCCCCTGCGTCTCGCGAATCGACGAGAGCACTTCGGGGTTCGCCCACCACTGATTGCTCGGTGAAAAGACGTCGAGCCACTGTCGCGCCATGAAGCGCACGACATCGCGATGGTGCGGGTCGACACCGGGAATCTCGCCGGTCATCTCGTCGACAAATGCCTGCGTGCGCAGGAATCGCTCGCGCCACCAGGAGAACGGCGGCTTGTCCCATGACGGATCGCGAAAGCGCCGGTCGGCTTCGTGCGGACCTCCGGTGTTCGTGGCACCGGCGCTTGCAGGCTTGTCGATGGCGGCGAAGGCCTTGAACACGTTCAACTGATGGCCGGGCGCGGTCGCCGCGTGCATGACCCAGTCGGCCCATGCGAGGGCGACGGCGGCGAGGGAGACGTTGCCGGTGAAACGCGCGGTCGTCGCCATTGCGGCACGATCGAGATGGTCGGTGAACGAACTGAGTGGTGTGGCGCAGGGGGATGAAGGGGACGAGGACGCTTCCGATGGCTTCGACTCGGGCGTGGCTGGCGTTGCCTTGTGCGTTACCGAGGGATCGGGAGTCGCTCCATGCGGCACCGTCCGACGCGTGGGCGGGTTGGCCGTCTTGGGCGCGCCGCGAGACCTAGAGGCAGTGGACGAAGCCGGTGGTGGCGGCACTTCCGCCGTGGTGCGGGACTTGCTGGGTCGGGCAGTCGTGGAGCGGGACGTCTTGTCACTGCGAGCAGGCATGGCGGACTCCGTTCGGTCGCACGACGTGGGTCGTGCGTTTCACTGAATATAACGCACGCCACGTATGACTACTCTGATCTGAAACAAGTTGCGCCCGCGCGCAGCGACGGCCTAACGCACTGGAGCAGGGCTCGGCGTTGGAAGTGCAGGCGCCACCGGTATCGCCTGTGCTGGCGCGGGCTTGCGGGCCAGCCAGCTATAGCGTTTGAAGGGCTGTTCGCGGCCCGACATGATGAGCGCGATGTCGGTGATCCAGCGTTGCGTCGGCACACTCTCTCCGTGCAGCCACATCATGAGCACGAACAGACTCGCGGCCATCGGCAGCGTCTTCAGGTTAGGCGCATCGTCGCCGCGCGTGTACCACGCGAATGCCGCACAGACCGAGAATCCGACGATACAGCCCGCAATCGACTCCGAGACCGAATGCGCCGACAGCGCAACCCGTGAGACGCCTACGGCCACGCTCCCGGCCGCCGCGACCACGGTGCCGAGTACCCGCCACGGCCACGGCAGCTTACTCAGCAGCAGCCATGCGATGACCGGATAGACCGTCGCGGCAAAAAACGTATGGCCGCTCACGCCGGTGAAATCTATCTCACGAACGCCAAGCCCCCAGCCGAGGAACATGACCTTCGAGACGGCCACGACGAGAGAGCCCGCGCCAAACAGCGCAATCCAGGCGAAGGCGGCGTGCCATGCGCGTGCGGAAAGCAACCAGAGGATGAGGGCGGCGGCCAGCGGCACCGTGACGGCGGCGCTACCGAAATCGGTAATGGTGATCCAGAAGTTAGACATGACTGCCGAATGACGGCCCGGGAGCAGGGCGCTCCGGGCGAAAGCGCTATCTTACGCGTGCCGCCGTGACGAAACCAAATTGTCATGGGGCGGTGCGATATGCACCCCGGTAACCCCGTCGAATTCGATGGGGTGTCACCGGGAGAACGTCATAGTACGATGTCTGCGGTGTGACCCCCCGCACACTTTCCGGAGTTTTCATGGCTTTACCCCCGGCGCCAGCGCCTGCGCTGCGCACGCGCAACGACGGCATCGACCTGCTGCGCGGCTTGTCCATCCTGTTCGTCGTCGTTCACCACCTCGCCCTGAAGTTTCGTCTGCCACTCGGCCCAAGTTTGTTGGGGGACGTGTTGCCCGAGCGCATCGTGAAGGGCATCAGTTTCAACGGTTACGAAGCCGTGTTCGTCTTCTTCGTGATTTCCGGTTTTGTGATTACGCGTCGTTCGCTGGAACGCTACGGCTCGCTCGACGCTATGCGCTGGCGTCACTTCTACGCGATGCGCGCCGTTCGCATCTTCCCGTTGTTGCTCCTGCTGCTGGCGGTGCTGTCGGTGATGCACTTGCTCGGCGTGCCGACGTTCGTGATCAACAAGCCGGGGCAGTCGCTCGCCGGTGCCGTGACGTCGGCGCTCACGATGACGCTCAACTGGTACGAAGGCCGCACGAACTGGCTGCCGGGCGGATGGGACGTGCTCTGGTCGCTCTCCATCGAAGAGTGTTTCTATCTGGCGTTCCCATTGTTCTGTCTGTTGCTGCGCGGGCCGTGGCGCGTGCTCGCGCTCGTGGCGCTTGCCGTCTCGCTGCCGTGGACGCGCGCGGCGCTGGCAGGCAACGAAATCTGGCAGGAGAAGGCTTATCTTCCCGGCATGGCGGCGATCGCCTGGGGCGTGCTCACGGCATTGCTGATGCAACGCGTGACGCTATCGCGCGGTGTTGCCCGAGGCGTTGGCGTGCTAGGCGTGGCGGGGTTGCTTGCCGTCGTATTTTTCAACGACGTGTTGTGGCCGCGTTTGCACGATCACGTCATGTTGCTGTTGTGTCTGAGTGCGGCGCTGTGGCTTGCCGCCGCGCATGGCTCTGTGCGCGCCATGCCGCGCGGCTTCGGCTGGCTGACGCAAATGGGCCGCTGGAGTTACGAGATCTACCTCAGCCACATGTTCGTCGTGCTGGCCGTGACGCCAGCCTACCGTGCGCTCGCAGGTAACGACATGCGCTGGACGTTCCTCGTCTACGTGCCCGCGCTGATCGTCTGCACGCTGCTCGGCGGCGCGCTGCACCGGCATGTGAGCGGACCCGCCGCAAGGCGTCTGCTGCCGCGTCAGCCTGACGTGACGCCAGCCGCTGCGTTGTGATTCGTTGACGCTTGCGGCACTTTGCCGGGCGTTTTGAGGTGAGTTTCCAAACGCGCGATGGTACATTGCGGGTTCACGCTTTTTGAAGAACAGGATAGGTCGTGAGCCAAAACGCCGTCGCCGTTATGCCCGAAAGCAGCACGCTTTTGGAGATCGTCAAAACACAAACCGAAATTGCCAAACTCGGTCTGGATCTCGGCGGCGTGATGGCCTTTGTGACGGAGCGGGTGCAGCACCTGACGCAGGCGAACGGCGCGGTGGTGGAGCTGGCCGAGGGCGACGACATGGTGTACCGGGCGGCGTCCGGTGTCGCGGCCAACCTGTTGGGCATGCGTCTGTCGCGCGACGGCTCGCTCTCGGGCCAGTGTGTGAAGACGGGCGAGATCCTTCGCTGCGACGATTCCGAGACCGATTCGCGTGTCGACCGCGAGGCCTGCCGCAAGGTTGGTCTGCGCTCGATGATCGTCACACCGCTCAAGCATCTGGACACGACCGTCGGTGTGCTCAAGGTCTTCGCGCCGGACCCGTCGGCGTTCCCCGATGCCGACGTCCGCACGCTCGAACTGATGAGCGAACTTATTGCCGCGGCGATGTTCCATGCGGCGCGCTTCGAGACGAGTCAGCTCTATTTGCAAGCCACGCACGACGCGCTCACCGGCCTGCCCAATCGCGCGTTGTTCTACGACCGCTTGCGGCAGGCCGTGCATCTGGCGCTGCGTTCGTCGTCGCGGCTGGGCATTCTAAACATCGATATGGACGGGCTCAAGCCCATCAACGACCGCTACGGACATCGTGCGGGCGACGCCGCCATTCGCGCCGCTGCCGAGCGCATGAACGCCACGGCGCGACGCTCGGATACGATCGCTCGCGTGGGTGGCGACGAGTTCGGCATGATCCTGTGTGGCATTCACTCGCGTGAAGACGCCGAGGCACACAGCCAGCGACTGGCGCAGGAAGTGGGCGCGCCGTTCGAATTCGAAGGCAAGTCGCTCGAACTGGGGGTGAGCGTCGGCATCGCCATGCTGCCTGACGACGGCACAGACATGACGCAACTGATGGATCACGCCGACGAGGCGATGTACGCCATTAAGCGTGCGCGTCCCGGCACGCGACGCTGACCTGCCTGGCGACGCCGTGTCCGGCGCTCGCCTGCGTCCGCGCATTGCGTTGTGAAGAATCCCAACTTGCGGGGTTTTGGCCGCAACTTGCGGCAAGTTTGAGTCATTTCCTATCAAATAGCGCCACATCGCCCCGTAGACTGCGTCGTCTCCGACTGAGTTTTTCGAGCGATGTCTTTTTCTATTCCTTTCGTTTGGTGCATGCGCGCCGCGTTGGGCAGCGCCGCGCAGCGCCAGCGAGGGCAAGGCGAGTGTGCCCGCCCGCCCTGGGCTGCCGTCGCTGTTGCCTTCGGACTTTGGCTGGTCGCACCGCTGTCGGTGCTGGCGGCTGCT
This sequence comes from Pandoraea commovens, assembly GCF_024704525.1. Lineage (NCBI taxonomy): Bacteria > Pseudomonadati > Pseudomonadota > Betaproteobacteria > Burkholderiales > Burkholderiaceae > Pandoraea > Pandoraea commovens. Next base: position 3,251,221 of record NZ_CP102780.1, on the reverse strand, counting down.
AACGGGCCGCTGCAGGCGCATCCGCGACTAACCACGGTGCCGTTGTTCGTTCTCGACACGCCGGTGTCAATGGTGTCGCAGGCGTCACGTGGTCAATTCGGCAACGGCACAAGCAGCACGAACGCACCGAACTCGCCTTTGCACGTGTCGGCCGTCGGCCCGTGGATGCCGGCAGGGCTGGCACGTCCGGGTTTGTTTTCGCAGCCGACGAACATCCGCCCGTCAGCACAGACCAAGTCGTTTGTCATGCCGGTCGCCGGGGGGCGTATCACGTCTGAATTCGGCACGCGACGCCACCCGGTCCGTCGGGTGTCGCACAGTCACACCGGCGTCGACTTCGCTGCCCCTGTCGGCACGCCGGTTCGCGCGGCCGCCGATGGCGAAGTGAAGTTCATCGGGTTCCAGCAATACGGCTATGGGCGGTACATCGTGATCTCGCACAGGTACGGGAGTGAGACCCTCTACGCGCATTTGTCGGCTGTCGTGGAGGACCTTCGCGTAGGCGACACCGTCTCAACTGGTGAGCGGATCGGCGCCATCGGACGCACGGGAACGGCCACAGGGCCTCATCTGCATTTCGAATTGCGTCGCAACGGAAATCCGGTCGATCCGGGGCCGCTGTTGCGCCAGCGCGCGGCGGACGCCGGCGGCGTCGGTAGCGATTACCAGAAGACCGTGCTGGACGTCTCTCCGGGCGCGCCGACCTGGGTGACTTATGGCCGTGCCGGCGTGCTTCCCCGCTGGAACTACTCACCGCTTTGATCCCAGCTTCGAAGTTAGTCCCTTCGCAACGTCGCTCAGGCGTTCGGGAATAAATCGTCGGGTGCGCCGGTATTACAGATAACGGCGCGCTCGAAACTCAGTCATGGTGACGAACCGGGCGCCCTCATTCTGTGGAGGTGTGCCATGAGCGATCGGGATCCGAAGGACGATGGGAAAGACGTAGACGACGCGCCAGCGATGTCGCGTCGTCGTGCGATGGCCTGTCTGGCGTGGGCTGGGGCGGGGATTTTGTGGACGCTCGACGGCGGCGTGCCACGCGGCCTCCCGCTCGCGGCGATGTTGGGCGGCACGACAGCCGCCGCTGCCGAGAAGCCATCGTCCGGCACGCTCTCGTTCGTTCAGATCAGCGATAGCCACATCGGCTTCAACAAAGCGCCGAATCCCGACCCGGCGGCAACACTTCAATCGGCGATCACCCGCATCCGGGGCGCCGCGCAGCGCCCGGCGTTCATGCTGCACACCGGCGACGTCAGCCATCTTTCCCGCCCCGAAGAGTTCGATACCGCGCAACAGATCGTGAACGGCGCGGGTCTTGAGACCCACTACGTGCCGGGCGAGCATGACGTGATCGACAGCGACGGTCAGGCATTCTTCGCGCGCTTTGCCCCGGAAAGTCGCGGTAAGGGGTGGTACAGCTTCGACCAGCAGGGCGTGCATTTCATTGCCCTCGTGAACGTCCTCAATCTCAAGGCGGGCGGCATGGGCTACCTTGGCGACGCTCAACTCGACTGGCTCGCCGCCGATCTCAAGACACGCTCGCGCAGCACGCCGCTCGTCGTGTTCACCCACATGCCGCTCTGGTCCGTTTATCCGGCGTGGGGATGGGGAACGGACGACGGCGACCGGGCGCTCGCGTTGCTGCGTCCGTTCGGGTCGGTGACGGTGCTCAACGGTCACATCCATCAGGTGCTGCAAAAAGTCGAAGGCAACGTGCGAATGCAGACCGCCATGTCGACGGCGTTTCCGCAGCCTTCGCCCGGCGACGGCCCGGGGCCGGGACCGCTGAAGGTCGACGCATCGCAACTGCGGCAGACGTTGGGGATTCGCCGCGTCGATTTCACCTCGCTGGACGGTGCGCCGCTGTTGGGCGACACCACGCTGGCGTCATGACCCGGGGCGCCGCCATGAAATCGTCTTCTTTGTCTTCTTCGTCACGCCTGAGCCCGCATGCCGCGCAACGTCGCACGCTGCTGGCAGGTTTCGCCGTCGCGGCGACGGGCATGCTCGTGCTCGCCGGGCGAGCCGAGGCCGCCGCCGCTGCCACAGATTCGGGCGCAGTCCACATCGATAACTTCACCTTTTCGCCCGCGACGCTCACCGTCAAAGCTGGCACGCGCGTGACGTGGACCAATCGCGACGACGAGCCGCACACCGTCACGAGTTCGTCGAATCCACGCACGTTTGCATCCGGCGCGCTCGATACCGACGGCACGTTCGCGTTCACCTTCGACAAGCCGGGAACGTACCCGTACTACTGTGCGATTCATCCCCATATGACGGGGGTGATCGTCGTGAAATGACCGTTCGCGCGAGCAGATGTGATTCAATGAGCCCACTGACGTTGTGTGCGCGCGCCTGCGACGATCATCGCGATGTTGTTCGAGATGCCGTTCGCGATGTCGCGCACAGCGTCAGTCCGACTCACGCGGGCACGATGTTGCCCGATCTCGGGAGATCCCGGTGACCGATGCGGAAACCCCCGGCGCTCAGGCGTCAGGACGATTCGAAGCGCTGGCCTTGCCGCATCTCGATGCGGCCTACAACCTCGCGCGCTGGCTCTCGGGCAGCGCAAGCGATGCGGATGACATCGTGCAGGAGGCCTATCTGCGTGCGCTACGCTTCTTCGATGGCTTTCGTGGCGAAAATGCGAGGGCGTGGCTGTTGGCCATCGTGCGCAATACCTGGATGACCGAGTGGCGACGCCGCTCCGATGCCGCCGACGGCACCCCATTCGACGAAGCCATGCACGGTTTGCACGAGGCGGATCGTCTGCCGGGCTGGGACGACGCGTCATCGGGCGATCCGGAAATGCTGGCCGTACGCCGCGACGAATGTGCGCTGGTGCGCGAAGCCCTCGCGGGCTTGCCGGTCGTGTTCCGCGAAGTGCTGGTTTTGCGTGAGATGGAGGATATGAGCTACCGGGAAATCGAGACGATCGTCGGCGTGCCCGCGGGCACGGTCATGTCGCGGCTCGCACGCGGCAGACAGATGCTTGCGGCGGCATTGCGTGCGGCGCAGGCGGGTGGAGCGGCAGCAGCGTCATCGTCTTCTTCCTCATCTGCGCAAGTGACACGCCTGACGCGCTTGCCGCTCGACGGCACGACTCGGGGAGGACGCGATGAGTAAGCGAGACAATGAGCGAGACAATGAGCGTGACGACATGCACGACGACCCCAAAGATCCGCCGACGACAAGCGAAACAACCACGCTGGGCAAGATGCTGCGCGACGGCTCGTTACAGCACAAAGCGCCGCAGGCGTTGCGTGAACGGCTGCGCGACGAGTTGGCGAACGCCGAGCGTCATGCCGTCGCACAGGAGACGGTGAGCGCATCGTCTGCTTCCGACGTTCAGCGCGAGCCGATCCAAGATGTGAAGCAGAACGTGAAACAGGAAGCGAAGCAGGAAACCAGACCCGCGAAACCGGTCAGGTCCACTGGCGTGGAAGCCGCATGGGGGCCGAGTCTTGCGCCGTGGCTGTTCGGTGGCGCGGGTGGTGCGATCCTTGGTGGGCTGGCGGTGGCGATGGCGTTGCTGGTGGCGCGTCCGCCTGCACCCCCGCAGGCGCCGGAACCGGCCGCTCAGACTGGCTTGCAGCCGCAGGAGATCGTGTCGAGCCATGTGCGCGCGCTGTTGTCGCAGCATCCGATCGACGTGATCTCGACGGACCAGCATACGGTCAAGCCGTGGTTCAACGGACGCCTCGACTACGCACCGCCGGTCGTCGATCTGGCGGACAAGGGATTCCCGCTCGCAGGCGGACGTCTGGACTACGTCGGCGGTCGCACGGTGTCCGTGCTCGTCTACCACACCGACAAGCATCCGATCGATGTCTACGTGTTTCCGTCACGCGACAAGGCGTCCGCTGCGCCCATGATCACCGGCAGCGACGGCTATGCGATCGCCCGCTGGCGACGCAATGGCATGACGTACTGGGCGATCACCGACGCAGAGCCGTCGCATCTGCGTGTCTTCGTGGAAGCGTTGCAGGCGGCGACCTGATATCGTGACGGCTGTTGATCGATAGCCCCCCGATGGAGTGATTCATGTCGCAAAACCAGCCGTCGAATACCTCGCACGCCCCGACCAATCCGGCATGGCAGGCGTCGCAGTACGTCAAGTTCGAAGACGAGCGCACGCGTCCCGTGCGCGATCTCGTCGCCGCGATCCCCGAGCTTCCCGGCCGCGATGCGGCACGCGTCGTGGATATCGGCTGCGGCCCCGGCAACTCGACCGAAGTGCTGGCCGCGCGCTATGCGCAGGCACAAGTACTCGGGCTGGATAGTTCGCAGGATATGGTCGACGCGGCGCGCAAACGTCTGCCGCAGTTTCATTTCGACGTCGCGGATATCGGTGCGTGGAAAGACGGTCCGTTCGATGTGATTCTCGCGAACGCCGTGTTGCAATGGCTGCCCGATCACGAAACGCTGTATCCGCGTCTCGTCGCGTGTCTTGCGCCCGGTGGTTCGCTCGCGGTGCAAACGCCGGACAATCTCGACGAACCCGCTCACCGGCTGATGCGCGAAGTCGCCGCCGACCCGCGCTGGGCCGAGACGCTCAAAGGCACGGAACGCACCGCGCGTCATGGCGCAGCGTTCTACTATCCGATGCTGCGTGCCCTGTGCTCGCGCGTCGATATCTGGCGCACGACTTACTATCATCCGCTCGCAGGCGGTGCGCCGGCTGTCGTGGAATGGTTCAAGGGCAGTGCGCTGCGTCCGTTTCTGACGAAGCTGGACGACGCCTCGCGCGAGGCGTTCCTCGCCCGCTACACGGAAGAAATCGCGAAGGCTTATCCGGCGCTAGCCGACGGCACGGTGCTGTTGCCGTTCCCGCGACTCTTCGTGGTGGCCACGCGCTGATCGAGCCAGCGTGCCGTGCAGGCGGCACCGGCTACGGCCAGCAACATCGGCGCGAGGAAATCCTGATTCACGTGCGTGAATTCCAGCGCCAGCACCACGGCCGTGATCGGCATGCGCATCGACACGGCGAGGAAGGCGGTGGCCCCGATGAGGGCTGCCGCGCCGAGCGCGACTTCCATCGCCTGCGGCAACGCGCCATTCCACAATCCCCCGAGCACGACCGCGAGTAACGCGCCGTTCGCCAGTCCCGGTGTGAGCAGACCGCCTGCCGCCCCGGCGCGCAGACTGCTCCACGTAAAGAGCACGCGCAGCACAAGCAGCACGAATGCCAGCGCCGTCACCAGTTCGCCATTGAACGCGAGCGATGCCGGGCCCTTGCCGTTGCCCGGCAATTGCGGGTACCAGGCGATGACCAGACCCAGCACCATGAAGTTAGCCAGTGCGAAGACCGGCGCACGCCAGTCGCGCGGTGCGGCGGCGCGGGCGCTTTCCGTCAATCGCGCGAATGCCCACGCGGCCACCCCGACGAGCGGGCCGCACACGAGCGCCCAACCGACGAGCGGCGCAGTGACGTCGAACGCCGGGAGCGTGTACTGCTGTTCCGCACCCATGCCGATCCATGCGACAGCGGCGGCAATCGCCGAGGTCGCAAAGGCGGGCAGCACCGCGCGCCAGGCGAACGTACCGAGCAGAACTTCCAGCACGAAGATCGCACCACCGAGCGGCACGTTGTAGACGGCGGCGAGTCCCGCGCCTGCGCCACATGCGACGAGCAGACGGCATTGTTCGGCAGACAGCCCGGCGCGACGCGCCAGTTGGTCGCCGACGAGCGCACCGATTTCACGCGGCGCGACTTCGCGCCCGAGCGGCGAGCCGAGCGCGACCGTGACGATCTGCAACAGGGCATGGGCGAGCGTGCTGCCGACGGGCATCGGGCGGGAGCGTCCGACCGCATCTTTGATCGAGACGAGCTTTGCGCCGTAGCGATGCACGGCATACCAGCCGAGACCGGCAACCACGCCGCACACCGTCAGCACGGCAAAGCGCCGCTCGGGCGAGGCGGCCGCAACGCCGCTCAAAAAGCTCTGCGCGCCGAAGACCTGATCCTCGGCATAGCCGAAGGCCAGGTGCTGAACGATATGGAGCAGGGCGGCGAGCAGTGTGCCGCCGATGCCAGCACCAATCCCCGTCAACACAGTGACGACGGCGAGCGTCGCGAGCGGGGTGGCTCGGACGCCCTCCGTCTGCGCGCTCTCGCGGCCAGTCGGTGCGATGGCCGTGCGCGGGATCGGTTGCCCGGTCTGTTGCGTTGGGATTTGCGTGGCTTGCGGGGTGTTCATCGTGCTGCGCCTTAACTCCGGATACTCAGGACGTGCCTGTTCGTCCCTGCCTGTCTCTGTTAATCAGGGAATACCCGGAGTGTATGGCGCAACGCAACATAAGAGAAATGAATGTTGCGTTGATATTTATGATTATTTCGTATGAGTTTCGAGTGCGATGTCCGGACCGGCGACCGGCAGGTGCAGTTCGGCGCGCAGCCCGCCGCCGGGGCGGTTCGAGAGGATCAGCGAGCCATCGTGTGCCTGTGCGATGGTGCGGGCGATGGCCAGACCGAGACCGGCACCGTCGGGACCGCCGGGCACACCGTCATGTCCCTGCTCAGCGACCTGACGATGGACTCCGGCGCGCACGAACGGCTCGACGGCTGCCGACAGCTCGGCCTCCGGGATGCCAGGGCCGCGATCTTCCACTACGATTTCCAGATGCGTGCCCTGAGCCGACAGATGTGCCGACACCCGACATCCACCGGCGTAGCGCAACGCGTTGTCGACAAGGTTCTGCACGCAGCGTCGCAATGTGCGCGGATAGCCGCGTACCGTGCCGCTTGCGCTTTGGTCGCGCACCCGCACGTCGCCGCCTGTCTCTCTCGCGTCTTCCGCCACGGCGCGCAGCAGGGCTTCGATATCGACGTCGCGCAACGCTTCGCCACTCGGCACGCCGCGCACATGATCGAGCGACGCGGCGATCATCGCTTCCATTTCCATCAGGTCCTGACGAAAGCGCTCGCGTTGCGCCGGGTCGCCGAGCGTTTCCGCACGAAGTCGCAGCCGTGTGAGCGGCGAGCGCAGATCGTGCGAGACGGATGCGAGAAACGCCGTACGCGCCTGCATGGCTTCGATCAGCCGATGCTGCATGGCGTTGAACGTCTGTGCAGCGCGGCGCACCTCCACCGGGCCGTTCTCATTGAGGGGCGGGCTATGAATGTCGCGCCCGAGCCGGTCGGCCGCCGCCGACATGCGCGCCAGCGGACGCAAGGCGATCCGCACCGCGATCACCGCGATCAGAATCACGGCAAAAATGCGCGCGAGATAGATGCGGACGAAGTAATCCGCGAACGCCGCACCGGGGCGCAGATCGAGCCCGGCCTGACCCGCCACCACGGCGAGCGACATCCATTGACCGTCTTGCAGACGCACGTCGGCGGCGAGGTGCGCCGTCGGCGCGTGCGCGCGCAGGAGCGTGGCGAGCGCCAAGGGTTCGCCGGTGTCGTCGTACAGCACGACCGGGTGCGCGACGAACGGATGCATCGGACCGAGTTGCGACGTGAGGACGTTGTCGAACAGATCGTCGGAGAAGTGCGACATGCGCTGTTGCGCGGCGGGGGCGTCGATATTGCGCACCTCGACACCGGTCGCGCGCAGCCGCTGCATCAGCGCGCCGCGCTCGGCGGGCGGAACGACGTCGAACAATTTGACCGCATCGGCGATGCGCGCGCCGCCCGAGCGTACCGGCACTTCGGCCACGCGGCCGTACCGGGCGTCGAACCACACAGTGCCTGTGACGAGTTGCGTCGCGAGCATGCCGATGACGAGAATCAGCGCGAGGCGGCCAGAGAGCGTGCTTGGCCAGCCAAGATAGCGACCATAGCGTGCCCATCGCGAAGCGTACGACGAAGGTGCAGTCTGCGCACGGGAGACATCAGACATGCGAAGCCACCACATCGGCGGCGAGCATATAGCCCTCGTTGCGAACCGTACGAATCAGCGGCGACGGCCGTGCACGCGTATCGAGATGGGCGCGCAGACGGCTCACGCAGACGTCGATGGCGCGATCGTTGGCGGCCCCATGACGGCCGAACGCGCAGTCGAGCAGAAAGTCGCGCGAGAGCGGCCGGTGCGGATGCGTCACCAGGGCCTGCAACGTGCGGTAATCGGAGCCGCCCAGTGTGATCACGCGGCCTTCGGGCGAAATGAGCTGGCGCGCGAGCGTATCGAGCCGCCATCCGTCGAAATCGAAATACGCTGCCTGTGAAGGCTGGAGCGGGGCAGGGTGCGGCGCGGGGGACGACGACACCGGCACAGCGCGTGCGGCCATCACGCCGTCGGAAGTCACCGCCTGCGCGCTGCCCAGCGGCAGACGCGGCCCGCGTCGCAACACCGCCTTGATGCGCGCGAGCAACTCACGCGGATCGAAGGGCTTGGGAAGGTAATCGTCGGCACCCACCTCGAGGCCGACGATGCGGTCGAGCAACGTGCTGCGCGACGTCAGCATTACGACCGAAACGTCGCCGCGGGCGTGCAACTGTCGACAAAGCGACAAGCCATCCTCGCCCGGCAGCATCAGATCGAGCACCACCACATCGGCAGGCATCGCGGCGAGTTGCGCCCACATCTGCACGCCGTCGGCGGCGGTCGCGACATCGAAACCCGACTCGCGCAGATAGTCCGAGAGCAGGTCGCGAATCTGCGGATCGTCGTCGACGATCAGCAACCGGGCAACCGAACGCGCGGGAGCCATAGTGGAAACAGCAGTAGAAGAGGGGGCGGCCGACATCACAAGGACATTCCAAAGAACGGGAGTCTACCGGCGGGCGCTCCTTTTGCGAGCGTCGCCCATATACCGATACACGCCAATACAAACCAATACATACCGAAATTCCGTCAACACGAAGCCAACACAACGCAACGCTACATTCTAATGGAAATGAGAATGGTTCGTGATTCTATGTTGGATGTCACTGTGATGCGGATGTTTTTCTCTCAGACTGTCAGACGCGCTGCGTGCGCGGCGAGCGTTGTACTGTCGACAACGCTTGCGGCCATGACCGCATCGGCGGTCGTCACCCCGGCCCATGCGGGCGAAACTGTCACCGATATGGCCGGACGGCAAGTCACGTTGCCTGATCACGTCGACCGGATTCTGCTCGGCGAGGGCCGACTGCTATATGCCGTGGCGTTGCTGGAAGGCAAGCAGCCGCTTGCGCGTATCGTCGGCTGGCAGGGCGAGCTGCAATCGCTCGACCCGCAGACGTGGCAGCAGTACGAAAAGATATTCCCGAAGATCGACACCATTCCGAAGATCGGCCAGTCGTCGGAAGCGACGGTCAGCGCGGAGAAGGCGCTGGCACTCAAGCCGGACCTCGCCATCTTCAGCATCGGCGGTCACGGCCCCGGGCGGCACAACGCGCTGGTCAAGGAGTTCGCCGCCGCCGGTGTGCCGGTGATCTTCGTGGACTTTCGTCAGAAGCCGCTTGAAGACACGGTGCCGAGTCTGCGGCTGATGGGCAAAGCCATGCACCGCGAAGCGCAGGCCGACGCTTACATCTCGCTCTACGAATCGCATCTGAAGACCGTGCGCGATGCCGTGGCGACGATTGCGGCGAACGAACGTCCGAAGGTCTTCGTACAGATGCTCGCGGGCGTCTGGCCCGGTTGCTGCCACACGGTCGGCAACGGCAACATCGGCGAGTTCGTCGACGCGGCGGGCGGTGTGAATATTGCACGTGACTTGCTGCCCGGCGTAATCGGCGACCTGAACATCGAGCATGTGATTGCGTCCCGGCCGGACGTCTATATTGCGACCGGCACGCGCGGCAATGCCAATCAGTTGCGTATTCACGTGGGGGCCGAGACGTCGGCGCGCGATGCGCGCGACTCGTTGAATGCCTTCGTGAAGTCGCCGGGCATTGCGTCGATCAAAGCAGTGCGCGAGGGCCGCACGCACGGGCTCTGGCACAACTTCTACGACTCGCCGTACAACATTGTGGCCGTCGAAGCGATGCTCAACTGGTTCTATCCGGGCCGCTTCAAACAGATCGATGCGAACGCGACGTTTGCCGAGATTCACAAGCGCTTCCTCGCGGTGCCGTTCAACGGCACTTACTGGACCGACGGAGATAAGCCGTGAGTCTTGCCGGAGAAGTGGCGGATCTGTCCCGCGCATCAGGGCGCGCGCTGCCGGGTGACCCGTCGGCGAAGCTGGCGGCAGAAGATGTTTTGCACGCGGGGGTGGCGAGTGGTTATCGCCGGTTGAACCTGCGCCGTGCCCTCTGGCTCGTTGCGCTGGCGGCGCTGATCGTGCTCGCGTTGGCGCTGGACTTCACACACGGGCCGTCGGCGCTAGGCTGGCGCGATCTGTGGCGAACGATCGTGTCGCCTGCGACCGCAAGCCTCGATGCGCAGGTCATCGTCTGGCAGATTCGTCTGCCTTACGCCCTCATGGCGGTGCTTGTCGGTGGTGCGCTGGGTCTGGCCGGAGGCGAGATGCAGACGATCCTCGACAATCCGCTCGCCAGTCCGTACACGCTGGGCGTGTCGGCGGCGGCCGCCTTCGGCGCGGCGCTGGCCATTGTGCTCAACCTGCATGTGCCCGGTGTGCCGGACGTGTGGGTCGTGCCCGTGAACGCTTTCATCTTCGCGCTGATTTCCGCGCTGGTGCTCGATGGTGTGGCGCGCTGGCGCGGTCTGCCGACTTCGGGCGTGGTGCTCATGGGCATCGCTCTCGTTTTCGTCTTCCATGCGCTCGTCTCGCTGATGCAGTTCGTCGCCACCGAGGACGCCTTGCAAGGTCTCGTGTTCTGGACGCTGGGCAGCCTCACGCGCAGCGACTGGACACAGGTACGCGTGCTGGGCGGGGTGCTCGTGATCATGGCGGTGCTGGCATGGCGTCAGTCGTGGGCGATGACGGCGCTGCGACTGGGTGAAGACCGCGCAGCGAGCTTCGGGATTCGTGTGGCGCGCCTGCGGCTTGTCACACTCATGCGCGTGTCGTTGCTCTCGGCGCTGACGGTGTCCTTCGTCGGCACCATCGGCTTTGTCGGGCTGGTCGCACCCCACATCGCGCGTGGCATCTTCGGTGAAGACCATCGCTTCTATCTGCCCGGCTGCGTGATCGTCGGCGCGCTGGTCATGTCGCTTGCGTCTATCGCGTCGAAGACACTGCTGCCCGGGGTGATCATTCCTGTGGGCATCGTAACGGCGCTCGTCGGCATTCCGTTCTTCCTCGTGATCGTGGTGCGTTCGAGCGGGAGGTCGCTGTGATCGGATCGTCTCAAACACTCGCCCTGTCGGCGACGGGCATCGACGTCACGCTCGGCCGTCGTCACATCCTGCATGACGTGTCGCTGCCACCGCTGCCTGCTGGCAGCGTCACCGCGCTGCTCGGCCCGAACGGCTCGGGGAAATCGACCCTGCTGCGTACGCTCGCCGGACTCGTGTCCGGGCGCGGCGAAGTGACGTTCGGTGGTGAGGTCCTGCACCGCTGCACGGGCCGTACGCCTGCGCGCGATGTCGTTTATCTGCCGCAAGCACTGCCCGCTGGGGTGCATCTGCGCGTGCTCGAATCGGTGCTGGCCGCCGGGCATGGCGCGCGCCGTGCCGCGCGCGATTCCGTGAGTGCGACAGCACCGACACCTGCCGTCGTCATGGCGTTGCTGACCCAGTTGGGGATCGAAGCGCTCGCCATGCGATTTCTCGACGAACTCTCCGGCGGTCAGCGACAACTGGTCGGGTTGGCGCAGGCGCTGATTCGTGCGCCGCGCATCCTGCTCCTGGACGAGCCGCTGTCGGCGCTCGATTTGCACCACCAGTTTCAGGTGATGCGGCTCATTGCGCGCGAGACCGTGGCCCGTCAGATGATCACCGTGGTGGTCATGCACGACCTGTCGATTGCCATGCGTCACGCCAATGCGGCCGTGATGCTGCGCGACGGACGCGTGGTCGCCGCAGGCGATGTCGGGGACGTGGTGACGGCTGATGCCATCGCCCGCGTTTTCGACGTGCAGGCCCGGGTCGAGCGCTGCTCGCGCGGCCTGCCGCAACTGATCGTGGACGACGTCGTGACACCCGTCTAGACGCCGTTCGCCACCACGACGCGGCCCGCCGGGCTTCGCTGCTTAAGTCCTCTGAACAGCAGCTTCAGCATCGGTGCGCCCAGCCACATCGCCACGCCGGCCGCGTCGTTTCTTTCCTTGTTGTCCGAGTCAGTCCGAACGCATCGGCGGTGTCGCACACCCCGGCGCGCGGGGACGCTTTTTGTCTATTCATCTCATAACGCACAACACCAGATGAAGCACTTGAATTCGATGGAACCCGGCACCGCCGACACCGCGTTTTCGCCATTTGCACAGCCGCCGGGGGCGGCGATGCAGACGGCTGCGCGCCAATCTCGCCTGCGTCTGAACACGCGTATGACTCTGGCCGCCGCTTTGGCCGCTGCGTCGTTGCACGCAGCCGCGCAGACGGCACCGGCAACGGACGCGTCGGCCGCCGCGCAGCCCAATGGCACTGCGGTCCCTGCGAAGACCACTGCGGATGCGGTGGCGCTGCCCGCGACGTCCGTCACCGCCACTGTCGATGCGCCTTACAAGGCCGAGACCGTCTCGTCGTCGAAGTACACGGCACCGCTGCGCGACATTCCGCAGAGCATTACGGTCGTGCCCAAGAAGGTGCTCGACGAGCAGAACGCGCAGTCGTTGCAGGACATTCTGAAGAACGTCCCCGGCATCACGTTCATGTCGGGCGAGGGCAACCTGGGGTGGGGCGACCTGTTCTCGATTCGCGGCTTCTCGTCCGAGCAGAGCATCACCATCGACGGTGTGCGCGACGCCGGTCTGTCGAGCCGTAACGACACGTTCGATCTGGATCGTGTGGAGGTCTACAAAGGCACCGGCACCATCGAGTCGGGCGTGGCGGCGCTGGGCGGCTCCGTCAATCTCGTGTCGAAGGAAGCCGAACTCGGCAGCTTCTATCGGTCCTCGTTCGGACTGGGGAGCGACAACTACCGCCGCATGACCGCCGACCTGAATCAGCAACTCGGCGATTCCACGGCGCTGCGCCTGAACCTCATGTCGCACCACAACGGCGTGGCCGGTCGTGACGAAGTGAAGAACGACCGCTATGGCATCGCGGCGTCGCTGGGTCTGGGGCTGGGCACCAGCACGCGCGTGATTTTCGACGTTTTCCATCAGAAGGACAACAACGTGCCCGATACGGGGCTGCCGATTCAGCGCGGCACCGGCGGGCAACTGATGCCGGGTGTGCAACAGAGCAACTGGTACGGCGCGGCGGGCATCTACACGCAGCAGACCGAAAGCACGTCGCTCTCAGGGCGCGTCGAGCACGACTTCAACGACACCACACGGATTCGCAGCCAACTGCGCTGGCAGCGCACGGACAACTTCTCCGTGCTGTCGCCCGCGCGCTTTTTCGCGGCGACCGCCAACGGCAATAAGGTTTGCTCCGGCACGCGGTGCGCCACGCTCGGTTATGCGGGCGTGGGGCCGTTGTCCAACATCGGTGGCGTGAATTCGTACACCGATTACACGCTGACAGGCGCACAGTACGGCATTCTGCGCGGCAGCAACTTCGGTAACTCCACGCGTTATCAGATTCTCGATAACCAGACCGATCTCAAGTTCACGGCGAACACCGGACCGTTCAAGCACGACGTGGTGACCGGCTTCGAGTTGTATCGCGAGACTTACGGCGGCAACCCGCGCGCGGCCTACATCCCGGCGGGGGACATGTTCTTCAACATGGCGAATCCGTCGAATTCATTCGCGGGCACCTGGTCGATGGAGGGCAACAACCAGTCGAGTTCGACCGTCAACGACGCCGCCATCTTCGCCAGCGACACGATCACGCTGTCGCCGCACTGGCAGGTGCTCGCGTCGCTGCGCTACGACCGCTGGCGTGCGGAGACGAACTCGCCGACGGGTGCCACGCTCACGTCGAGCACCAACGGTGCATGGATCGGCCGTGCGGGTCTCGTCTACAAGCCGGTCGAACCGGGCAGCATCTACGTGTCGTACAGCCGCGCGACGCAGCCGACCGCCATTGGCGCGAGCACGAACAACCTGATCTATGGCACGGCGACGACGGCCAAATACGACCCGGCGACGTCGCAGACGTACGAGCTGGGCACGAAGTGGGATCTGGCGGGCGGCGCACTCGGCCTGACCGCGGCGGTCTTCCGTACCGAACTGAGCAACTCGTGGCAGTACACGAGCGACGACACGTCGCCCGTGCGGGCGCTGCCAGCCAAGCGCGTCGACGGTGTCGAACTCGGCTTGCAGGGCAATATCACCGACAAGTGGTCGATCTTCGCGGGCATCTCGCGCATGAAGAGCCGTATCACCAAGGGCGCGAACGAGGGGGCGGAGGCGGCCAACGTGCCGGACTGGAGCGGATCGATCTGGACGTCCTACCAGGTCACGCCGGACCTCGCGCTCAGCTACGGCGTGCAGTACGTGGGGCATCGCCGCTATACGGACAACCTCTATGTCGGCGGTCAGAACAACAACAGCAGCAACGCGTCGGGCCCGTCGGGAGTGAACCCGATCTACACGGCGGACAACGAAAAAGCGCCGAGCTACTGGGTGCATAACCTCGCGGCGCGCTATCGCGTGAACCGTCATGTGCACGTCAACCTGAACCTGAACAACGTGTTCAACAAGTTCTATTACGCACAGATCGGCGCATCGCTCGACGGCTTCCAGTTGTACGGCGTGCCGGGCGCAGGACGCACGGTGACGGTCAGCGCGGATATTGCGTTCTAAGCGTACCGAGCGCAGGAGAAAGCACCATGATGATCGAGATTCCCGGCGTCTTCAGCCGCGACGAAGCGCGCGCTTTGTGCGAGCAATTGCAGGCGCAAACGTGGGTCGACGGTAAAGCGACGGCGGGCATGCAGTCGGCACAGGCGAAGGAAAACCGGCAGCTTTCGGAAGACGACCCGTGGGGGCGTCGTCTGGGCGACGAGATTCTGCGGCGTCTGTCGCAGGACGCCGTGTTCATGTCGGCCGCGCTGCCGCGCCGGATCTATCCGCCGCTGTTCAACCGGTACGAAGGCGGTGAGGCGTTCGGCTATCACGTCGACAATGCCGTGCGTGGCATCAAGGGCGTGCGCGAGCGGGTTCGCACGGACTTGTCCGCTACCTTGTTCCTCGCGGATCCGGATAGCTACGACGGCGGCGAACTGGTCGTGCGCGATAGCTTCGGCGAGCGTGCCGTCAAGCTGCCTGCCGGTCACATGGTGCTTTACCCAGGTACGAGCGTGCACAAGGTCAATCCGGTCACGCGGGGCGTGCGGCTGGCCTCGTTCTTCTGGATCGAGAGTCTGGTTCGTGACGACGCCCAGCGTAGCGTCCTGTTCGACATGGACGTAGCGATTCAGCGCATGACACAGCAGGGGGCCGATCAGGTCTACGGCGAATCGCTGGTGCAGTTGACAGGTAGTTATCACAACCTGTTGCGCATGTGGGCAGACGTCTAGCCGCGAGGATTGTGGCCGCCTCCGGCCGTCCTCGTGCTCCCGGACGGCCGTGTACGGCGCAGTGTAAAGTAGCGGACATGGATGCCTTGTTTCAGCCCGTTCAACCGTTTCAGCCGTTCCGCAATGCCCCTTTGTACTGGCGCTCGACGCTCGTACCCGGAGGCGACATGCTCACGGCCGAATACAACGACCATACGTTCGCGCCGCACTGGCACGACACGTACACGTTCGCGTGCATCGTGGCCGGAGCGGAGCGCTACGCCTATCGCGGCGGCGAGCACGTGGCGGACGCCGGGTCCATCGCCATCATCCATCCCGGCGAAGTCCACACGGGCGCGCGGGAAACAGACTTCGGCTGGCGTTATCGCGTGTTTTACCTGCCCGTCGGCTTCGTGCAGGGTGTGCAACGTCAGTTGGAAAGCCCGCTGGATATGCCGGGCGGGCCGTCGTCGGTGGACGAAGCGATGCCCTGGTTCGGCGAACACGTCATTTACGACGTGCAGGCCTTGGACCGTCTGCTTGAAGCGCATCGACTGCTTCAGATCGGCGCAGATCCGCTGCTGGCCGAAAGCGTACTGATCGAAGCCGTGTCGATGATGCTGGTCCGTCATGCGCAGGCGCGCGTGCCGACGTTGGAGATGCACCGCGACGCCGTGCGCGTCGAGACGATGAAAGCGCGTCTGTCGGCCGATCTCACCGAATCGCTCTCACTCACGGCACTCGCCGAAGCCGTCGATCTTTCGCCGTTCCATGCGGCGCGCCTGTTCTCCCGGGAGACTGGACTGGCACCGCACGCGTGGCGCAATCAGTTGCGTCTCGTGCGAGCGCTGCCCGCCCTGCGCGCCGGGGCTTCGGCGACGGACGTCGCACTCGCACAGGGCTTCAACGATCTGTCGCACTTCACCCGGTACTTCCGTCGCGCGTTCGGCGTGTCGCCCGGGAAGTGGAGCGTCGGGCCGGCGGCGTAACCGTTGCGGCAGGGGCGCGCTCAGCTTCATGTGCTGCTTCATGCACCCACGTCAGGAAATCCCGCAACGGTCTTGATTTGTCGGCGTCGCGCGGCACGAGGGTGACGTAGGTCGCGCCGGCGGCCTGTATGTCAGGAAACGGCATGACGAGGCGACCGGCAGCCAGTTCCCGATCGAGCGTCGGCGTGCAGCCAATCCCCAGCCCCAGACCATCCACCACCGCCTGCAAGCTCACGTGATAGTGGTCGAAGCGGTGGAATCGCACCGGCCGAAGCGCAGGCACACCTGCCACACTCAACCAGTCTTCCCAGGCACCCACGCGCGTCTGCGTGGCGACGAAGGTGTGCTTCGCCAGATCTTTCAGTCGACGTAATGGCAACGCTTCCAGCAGCGAGGGGGCGGCCACGACGCTTGCGCGTTCGGTGAACAACAGCGTCCTTTCATAAGGCTGCCATTCGGGACGTGGCGGCGGATCGCGCCGGATGGCGACGTCGAACCCGCCGCGAAACGCCGGATCGGCCCCGCTCGACGTGGTGACGACCACCTGCACATCCGGGTGGGCCGCGTGAAATGCAGGCAGCCGCGCGATGAGCCAGTGCATCGCAAGCGTGGTCTGGGCGTTGACACGCACCACGCGCGTTTGCGGCGCTTTGCCGAAGCGCAGCGCTGCGTCGCCAATCAGGTCGAACGCCGCGCTGATCTCGGCTGCGAAGGCCCTTGCGTGGTCCGTCGCGACATTGCGCTGCCCCTGACGAACGAACAACGTTTGCCCCAGCCACTCTTCGAGCAGGGCGATCTGACGGCTCACGGCACCGTGCGTGATCGACAGTTCCTGCGCGGCGGCGCTGAGGCTCTCGGCGCGTGCGGCGGTTTCGAAAACACGCAGGGCATGCAACGGCGGTAGTTGGCGCGACATGTTGGGGCTCTGGAAGGCGACGTCGTCAATGAACTGTGACTTTTTATCACAGAAGGACGGCGAATTTGTCGATGGTGTGAGTGTGCATCATGCTTTATCGTCGCGGCTAAGGTTCACGCTGCCTGAGACGGCTTGATAACGTGAGGGAATCGGCAAATCGCGAGGCACGGATGTTGGCAGGATTCTTGGCGGGACACGCGTGGGGCATGGTCATGATCGCCATCGTCGGCACGGCGGCGGGGGCGGTCAGCGGGGTGGTCGGCACGGGATCGTCGATGATGCTGCTGCCGGTGCTGGTGTACACGTACGGTCCGAAACAGGCGGTGCCGATCATGGCCGTCGCGGCCATCGTCGGCAATCTCTCGAAGGTAGTGGCGTGGTGGCGCGAGATCGACTGGCGCGCCGTGCTGGCTTACTCGGTGCCGGGCGCACCGGCAGCGGCGCTCGGTGCGAAGACGCTCTGGAGCCTCCCGTCGACCGCCGTCGATATCGCGCTGGGGTTATTCTTCGTCGCCATGGTGCCGACCCGGCATTTCCTTCGGCGCCATCAATTTCGTCTGTCGCTCTGGCAGTTGGCGGCGGTGGGCGCGGTGATCGGCTTCCTGACGGGCATCGTGTTGTCGACGGGGCCGCTCAGCGTTCCCGCATTCGCCGCTTACGGCCTGTCGGGCGGTGCCTTCCTCGGCGCGGAGTCGGCCAGCTCTGTCTTCATCTACGTGGCCAAGGTGTTGATGTTCTCGGGACTGGGCGCGTTGCCGCCCGAAGCCTGGGCCAATGGTCTCATCGTCGGCATGACGCTGATGCTGGGCACGATGCTCGGCAAGCGCTTCGTCCTCGGCATTACGCCGAACGTCTTCCAGCGCTTGCTTGACACGATGCTGGTCGTCTCCGGCGGCGTGATGCTGAGTGCGGCGTGGCGCTGAATTGACTAAGGGCGCATCTGTCGCCCAATTGACCTTTGGACTTCAGGCAGGCATTGTGCCTGCCTCATCGAGCAGCCAGTCCGAGAACGTGCGAATCGGTCCCTGGGCCAGTTCGAGCGGTTCGGGCAGCACGAGACAGAAGTTCTTTGCCACCGCGCTGTCCTGCGGCCACGGTGCGACCAAACGGCCTTGTTCAAGCTCGACCCCGATGTAAAGACGCGGCACCAGCGCTACGCCCAGACCGGCCAATGCGGCCTCGATCAGCATCGAGTGAAGGTCGTAACGTGCGCCTACGGCAGAGTTCGTCAGCGTGATGGCGGTACCCTGCGCGTAGTGCTGCCAGGCGTCCGGATTCTGGCGACGATGTAGGCGCGGCAGATCGTCCAGTGTTGCGCCTTCCCCCGCGCGGGCTAACAGCGACGGACTGCACACCGGAATCAGCACTTCCTCCAGCAGACGATGCACGTGCATCCCGGCCCATGCCGGATGCTCGAAATGGATCGCCGCGTCGAACCCGCTGCCTGCCAGCAGGAACGGTTCCATGCATTCCGAAAGATGGACCGTGATATTCGGATGCTGGTCCTGAAAACGCGCTAACCGAGGAATGAGCCAGCGCGTGGCGAAGGTCGGTGTCGCCGCAATATCGAGACTTGCGCCCTCGGTCGGTTGCCCCATCAGATACAGGCTGTCCCGCTCCAGCCGGTCCAGCGTTTCACGCACCTGCGAGGCATATCGCGCACCGTTCGGCAGCAACCGTACCCGGTTGCCGATGCGCTCGAACAACGTCACCCCCAGAAATTCCTCCAGCCGTCCGATCTGACGGCTAACGGCGCCTTCGGTGCGAGCCAGCTCGTCGGCGGCACGTGCGAAGCTCCCGTGCCGGGCGGCGGCCTCGAAGGCGAGCAGGGCGGAATGGCTTGGGATTTTGCGTCGCATCTGGGTTTGGTCGGTGGGAGGGCGATGGCAGTCAGCTTGATTAAATATCACTGAAGACTGATCGGAAATCGTTATGGACGTGGAAAATGCCAGATTAGCATTACGTTCATGCAATGAAAACGCACAATTCTCGTGCGAATGCCCAACCTCCCGGAACGACGAGATATCATGATCTACACCGTCGAATGCACCTTCGCCGACCCTGCAAGCGAGGCCGAATGGAACGACTTCTACAGTCGCGAAAAGCTGCCCGCCCTCATTTCGGTGACGGGTTTTCAATCGTCGCAACGATTCAAGGCGGTCACAGAGGGATGCCCTGTGTATCTCGCCATCCATACTGTCGACGGGCTGGACGTGCTGACCAGCGACGAATATCGCCAGAAGGGCGGTGGCAACTTTGCGCGGTGGCAGCAGCACATCACGGACTGGCATCGAAATCTGTACAGCGACATCGGCTTGGCGCCTGTCGTGCAGACGCGCGAGCGTCTGGCGCTTTGCGCGAGCGGACCTGAGCCGCTGGTCGACATGGGGCTTAAGCCGCTCGCCATGCACGCGGTGGCGCTGGAGAAAGCACCGGCGCACCGGTGGCTTGCCGTGGTGTCGACAGACGATGCCGCGCGTCTCGCCGAACCGCCGCAAGGCGTGCATCTCTACGCGCCGATGGGCGAACAACTGACCCGCAGCGAGATGCTGCGCTGAGGCGCGCCGAATCTCGACGTGCGCCACTACCCGTTCAGGAGTCGCAAGATGTCATTCCCTCACTTCCCGCGCCAGCGGATCGGCGATTTCACCGTCACCGCCATCAGCGACGGCTACCTCACGGCGAGCTTCGACTTCCTGTCGAATATCGACGCTACCGACGCCGAGAGCATTCAGCGTGCTGCCGGTGAGCCCGATCCAGCAGCCGTCCACATCAACTGTTACGTGGTGCAAGGCGGGGGACGCACAGTTCTCATCGACAGCGGGGCGGGTGGCATCAAGCAGTGGGGGGGCCATCTGAACGCGAACCTTCGGCATGCGGGCATCGCACCGGAAGCCATCGATACGGTGCTGCTCACTCACGCGCATCCGGATCATGTCGGTGGGCTGATGACGCCGGATGGGCAACGCGCATTCCCGAACGCCGAGCTTGTCGTCGATGAGCGAGAGATCGGGTTCTGGCAGAACGATGCCCATCTGGCGCGCGCAAGCGAACGGGCGCGTGGCAACTTCCGGATCGCACGCGGCGTCTTCGAAGGCTACCGCGAACAACTGCGCACCTTTCGCGCCGGTGAAGTGCTCCCCGGCATTCAGGCGATGCCGCTGCCCGGGCACACGGAGGGCCACACCGGCTTTCTCATCGAATCGGCTGACGCGGGGCTGCTCGTCTGGGGCGATATCGTGCACT
Organism: Pandoraea commovens; assembly: GCF_024704525.1. Lineage (NCBI taxonomy): Bacteria > Pseudomonadati > Pseudomonadota > Betaproteobacteria > Burkholderiales > Burkholderiaceae > Pandoraea > Pandoraea commovens. The sequence goes on along the minus strand of NZ_CP102780.1, from coordinate 3,230,674 downwards.
TCCCGCATATCCAGATCCAGCGGCCCGATGTCACGATTGCGTTCGATCAGGATGCCTCGCTTGCTGCGGCAACCCGCTCGCGGTTGCTCGATGGCGTCAGCGCTGACGGCGTGCTGATCGCGGGGATGCATCTCGGCGAGCTCGGGTTCGCGAGGATTCGTCGCTCGAAGGGCGGGTACGGTCTCGCGTACGAGACCGATGCGTGATGGGCGAGTGATGGGCGGGTGAGCGCGGTATCAAGCCCGCGCCATCCTTGCCGCGATGAGGTTCACCGCCAACCCGAGCGTCATGGCGACGCCGCCCACGACGAACAGCAGCGAGTAGTTGCCGGACGTCGCCGCAAAGAGGAACGACAGCCCGTAGGCAGCGCCCGCCTGAAAGGTGGCGAAGCTGGTCGTCGCGGTGCTCCACGCACCTTTCTGCGAGGCGGGATGATGAGCGAGGAGTTCGTTCACACGGCCCAGAACGAGCGGCACGATACCCGGCGTGAATGCGCCCATCACCATGCTGGAGACGATCAGGGCGGGCAGCCCGAGGCCAAGCACTGGCAGGATCACGGCAAACATCTGCGCAACGTACGCGACCCGCAACGCTCGCGCAAAGCCGATGCGATCCGCAAGGTGTCCCACGAAAAGCGGTCCGACGATGGCCCCCAGTCCGTACAGCACCCAATAGTTCGCGCCCGCGTCGAGCCCTTTGCCCAGACCGCGTGCGACGTAATCGACCAGGAAGATCATGTGCGGCACCAGCGCCACGGCGTTCAGTGCGTATTCGATGTAGAGCGAGCGCAACGTCATAGGGGCGGCGGGACGGTGTTTCGGATGCGCCGCCGTCGCTGCTGTCGCCGGTGCACTCGCGGGCCAGCCGCGCCATGCCACGACGGTGAGGACCAGCGACAACACGCCGAGCCCGATCCACGTTTGCGCGAGGCCTTGACGCAGCAACAGCGGCACGAGCGTGCCCGATGCGGCGATTCCCAATCCGAGGCCTGCGAAGATCGCGCCGCTCACAATGCCGCGTCGCGACGGTGTGACGTGTGCGAGCACCGAAGGTGCGGCAATGACCATCAAAACGCCGCCCGCGAAGCCCGAGACGAAGCGCCACGCGAAGAACCACAGGAACGAGAGCGGCCACGCACAGGCGAAGAATGCCGCGACCACCAGTAGCATCATCACGCGCAGGATCGTCACGTTCGACGCATGACGCGACAACACGCGCGCGCCCAGCGCACCGGCGAGATAGCCGCCGAGGTTTGCGGCACCCAGATAGGCCGCCGTCGAGGGCGCGAACCAGTGTGCGCCGATGATCGCAGGGAGCAGGGCGGTGTAGGCGAAGCGGGCAAAGCCGATACCGATGAGGCTCGCGCAGGCGGCGCAAAGTGTGGCGCGCCAGGCGTTGAAAGGGGCGGTCGATGTGCCGCCGAGGACTGCATTGGACATGATGACTCCGGGGGACGCTGCGTCGCGTCGCGCATCGAACGGCGCGGCGCGCAAAGGCGATGGACTCAGTGTAGGTTGCTGCGGTGCGTCAGAGAACGGCTGTGCGTCGGAAGTCATTCTTCCGCGCGGCGTACGAATCGGCGCCTGTTTCGCACGTCCGATGGGAGGCGCCGCTCCTTACCGCTTGCCTGCCGCCAGCTTGTGCGCATGCGAGAAATGCTTGCGCAGACGCGGTACGGCGAAGTCAACGAACGCGCGCACTTTGGGCACGGCCAGCCGTCCCTGAGGCGTGATGACGTGCACCGGCATCGGTGGATGTTCGTAGTTCTGGAGAATGATCTGCAGCGCGCCGCGCTCCAGTTCATCGACGATGTGATACGAGAGCATGCGCGCCACGCCGTGCCCGGCCACGACCGATGCAATGGCTGCCCGGATCGAGTTGACGATCAGTCGTGGCGTGAACTGGACGATCTGCGGCACGGTGCTGCGCCCCGTGGGCGGGAAGCGCCACGAATCGATACCGAAATACGTCATGGAAACGATGCGATGTTTCGCGAGATCGGCAGGCGTCTCGATGGGCGGGTGCGAGGCCAGATATTCGGGGGACGCGGCGATGATGCGTCGCACCTCTCCCACCTGCGTCGCCACCAGCGACGAGTCGGGCAGGTGTGCCACGCGTACCGCCACATCGACGCCTTCGTCGATCAGGTTCACCGGCAGGTCGCTCATTTGCAGACGCACCACAACGTCCGGGTAGCGCTCGATGAACGCTTCGGCGATCTCGCGCATGAACGTCTCGCCAGCGGCGAGCGACATGGAGACGGTCAGTTGTCCGCGCGGCGCAGACCGCTCACCGGCGGCGATGACGTCAGCTTCATCGAGGTCGAGCAGAATGCGTCGGCAAGCGGCCGCGTAACGCTCGCCGGCGGCGCTGAGCTTAAGCGTGCGCGTGGTGCGATGGAGTAGCGCGGTGCCGGTGTGCGTCTCCAGATAGGCGATGGCGCGGCTCACGGCGGCGGCCGAGCGTCCGAGACGCCGGGCTGCTCCGGCGAGGCTGCCTTCGTCGACGGTGGCGACGAAGACCTTCATGGCGTCGATTCGGTCCATGAGCGATAGATGAGGGCGAAGACGGCCAAGCGTACCCGAAACCCCCGAAACCGGCCAATACGGCGACAATGGCGTGCGGATTTCCCGCCGGAGCCAGACACCATGCTGACGGTTCATCACCTGAACAACTCCCGCTCGCAGCGCGTGCTGTGGATGCTTGAAGAACTTGGGGTGCCGTACGATCTGCAACGCTACGAACGCGATCCGAAGACGATGCTCGCGCCGCCGGAACTGCGCCGTATTCATCCGCTCGGAAAATCCCCCGTCATCACCGACGGCGATCTGACGCTGGCCGAATCGGGCGCGATCATCGAGTATCTGACCGACCGCTATGGGCAGGGACGTCTCGCACCGCCGCGCGACACCCCCGAGCGTCTGCGCTGGACGTACTGGCTGCATTACGCCGAAGGCTCCGCGATGCCGCCGTTGCTGCTCAAGCTGGTCGCCCTGCGTATCGCCAGTGCGCCGATGCCGTTCTTCGTCAGGCCCATCGCACGCAAGATCAGTGGCACGCTGCAATCGAGTTTCGTCGATCCGCAACTGGCGCTGCATTTCGGGTACGTCAACGATGCCTTGACCAGGACCGGATGGTTCGTCGGCGATACCTTCAGCGCGGCCGACATTCAGATGAGCTTCCCGCTGGAGGCCGCTGCGGCACGCGGGGACGCGAAAGACCGCTGGCCAGCCATCGCCGATTTCCTTGAACGTATCCACGCGCGCGACGCTTACCAGCGCGCGCTGACGCGCGGCGGTCCTTTCGAACTGCTAAGCTGATCGCTCGCCTGCGCCACACCACACATCCGCCAAACGTTATGAAAAATCCGATTGCTTCGTTGCTCGCCACCGCCGCTGTCTGTCTTGTCGCGACGGCGTCCGTCCATGCCGCCGAAGGCATGGCGCCATTGCCCGGTTCGGCAATTTCAGCGGCCGCCACCGAAGGGTTGGGGGCGTCTGGGAGTGCGACCCCCGCCGTGCCTGCGTCGCAGTTGGCCGCGAACAAGCAGGCCGTGCTGGCCTTCTATGAAGCGGGTCTGAATCGCAAGGACTTCGCCGCTGCGCGTCAGTTTCTGGGTGACAAGTACATTCAGCACAACCCGAATGCCCCCGACGGTGTGGAGGGTTTCGGCAAGTTCGTCGACTTCCTGCGCAAGAATCAGCCCGACTCGCATAGCGATATCGTGCGCGCGTTCGCCGACGGCGATTTCGTCATTCTCCACGTGCGCAAGGTGCCGCATCCCGGCGATCTGCCGATTGCCATCGTCGACATCTTCCGTCTGGAAAAGGGCAAGATCGTCGAGCATTGGGACGTCTCGCAGCAGACACCCGCGAAGACCGTCAGCGGTAACTCGATGTTCTGATTTCCCGGCTAACGACACGCGACACTCGGATGTGCGCCCGCATTAGCCGGGCCCGTCGCCGGAGAACAGACGTTTGCAGTGTTCGAGGTAAGCGGCTTCGTGTTCGCTTGTGAGCTGGACCACGCTGTTCCAGAGCCAGACCGGGGAGTCGATGGTCTTCGAGCGGTTGCGTTGCAAGTCGGCGAGCCACTCGCGACAGGTGGCGTCGTCCATTTGCCTTGCATGCGCGTGGCCGACGACACCCCCGAGGTACTGTGCCACTTCGGCGGCGTCGTGCTGCGTGAGGGTGTCGATCTCAAGTTTCAGATCCTGTGGCAGCAACTCGCGAATCACGATAGAGCGATCCAGCAGACGTGCCGCACGCATGCGCTCCCCAAGCGACGGCGACAGGTGCCGCGCGCCGGTGACGACACGTTCGGCGTTGTCGCGAGGCATGCGAACGCCCGCATAGCGAGGCGCTGCTGCTTTCACGCCTTCTTTCAGGTCCATGAGACAGAGGTCGTCGCCCTGCACGACGCCACCGTCCACGTCGAGCAACACGGCGTAGCGCAGCCGCCCGAGCGAGCTGCATCCCTTCACCCAGTAGGCGGCGTCGAGCACTTCGACGGCACCGTCGTTGGGACGTCCGCGCAATGACGTGGCCAGACTCGCGATGGTGTCGAGCTGAAACAACGCGTCGATCTGCTTTTGCTCCGTCGCGCTGAGCGGCCAGAAGCGTCTGCCCAGCGGAATCTTCGGACGGATGTCCTCGATGCGCTCCAGCGCGAGATGCTTCCACGAACGTTTGACTGCGCGCCGCATGATCAGATCGACAATCTCCGGGCGCTCGTTCTGTGCCTGCCCGTTGTGCGATTTGTCGCGCCCCTTGCCGTTTTTCGTGCCGTGCGATTTGCCGCGAGATTGACCGAATTCGGGATCGGCTTTGCCATCGCCGCGATCGAATGCCGCCATATAGCCATGCGTGAGCGCTTCGAGCATGTGGATGATGGTCAGCCCTGAGAGCGCCGAGCCGCGCGCGGCGCTGGCCAGCGAGAGGGCGAGGCGGATGAGGTCGTGGACTGGGTTGCCGATGACGGTCTGGTCGAGATCGCGGATCAGCACGTCGACATGCCCGTGAGCGTCCGCGAGCGGGCCGAGATTGCCGGTGTGACAGTCCCCGCAAATCCAGATCGCGGGGCCTTGCGGCAGATTGACGTCGGCCTCGTCCAGCCATTCGTAGAATCGCGCGGTGCTGCCGCGCACATAAGCGTGAGGTGATCGCGCCATCTTGCGATCACGTTCATGGGTGAGTCGCTCTAACCGGGCCTTGGGCGTGGCCCATTGTTTCTTCTTGCCAGTTTTGACGCGCTTGCCGTTCGCCATTCGACGCTCCCTGAGGGCGCGTCGCGCCAGCCATTCAGGTGGCTGGACGCGATGCAATGCACCCAGTGTCGGGCAAACGTTGCGTCAATGGCAAGCGACGAGCGTTCTGACGACGTCGGCAAGCGAGGTCGTGCCGCGTCGCGGCGTACCTTCGAACGTCATCCAGCCCTCGTTGAAACCGTCGAGCATTTGCATGCGTGGCGTCGGGTAACGCATGCCTTGTGCGAGGAAACGCGCTTCCCATTCGTCGCGGGCAATGACTTGTGCCGCTACGTCGCGACCGAGTGCGTGGCCCAGCGTCTTCGCCAGCAAGTCAGGCGAGACGAGTTCCGGGCCACACAACTCGACAACGCGCTTGCCCGCCCACGGTTCGCGCAGCAGATGGGCTGCGGTCGTGCCGACATCGGCCGTGGCGACCATCGGGATTGCACGGTCGAGCGGCGAGAGGTAGCTCTCCAGCACGCCGTCCGTGCGGGCACGTGCCACATCCCATGCTGCGTTCTCCATGAACCATGCCGCGCGCAGGAACGTCACCGGCAGGTCGAGTGCGCCTAAGTGCTGTTCTAGCAGCGAGAGCTGCGACAACAGACTTGGCTGGGCGGCCTGCGCACCGACGGTCGACAGGCAGACCACACGTGCTGGCCGGGCGGCCTGAAGCGCTTTGACAATCCCCGCGATGTTGGCGCGCGACTCGGCGAAGTCGGGCGACGGATCGAAGTGCGGCGGCAACAGCACGAACACGCCTTGTGCACCGGTGAAGGCACGGGTGAGGGCGTCGGCATCGGCCACATCGGCGACGGCGACGTCGCAGCCGCGAGCGTGCCATGCCGCACCCTTAGCGGCGCTACGCACGACGGCGCGCACCGTGTCGCCCTGATCGAGCAGCGTTTGGGCGACGACTCCGCCGACTTGTCCGGTAATTCCAGTAATGGCGTACATCTCGAATCCTTGAATAGATCGCGGTCCCTACCGCGCTGGTCGTTATTCTCGGCAGATGTCATGCATTTCGCGATAACATCAATGTCATTTGATTCATGCTGATTTGGCATCTGATGCCGGGGAGGGCGAGGTGGCCGGATTCGATGAACGCATGCTCAACGGCATGAGCGTGTTCGTGGCGATTGTGGAGGCGGGTAGCTTTGCGGCGGCGGGCGAGCGGCTGGATATGTCGCAACCGGGCGTGAGCCGTGCCGTATCGCGGCTGGAGGGGCGGCTCGGCATCCGGCTTTTCGATCGGACGACGCGCGTGGTGTCGCTTACGGACGAAGGCCGCCGCTTCTATGCACAGGTCACGCCGTTGCTCGCCGGACTGGAGGACGCCGCAGCGACGGCGTCGGGTGGTGCTACGGCCGTGCGCGGGCGCTTGCGCGTGAACATCGATCCGTTCTTCTCGCGTCTGATTCTCGGGCCGAGTCTTGAAGCGTTCCTCGCACAACATCCCGCGTTGCACCTCGAACTGATCACGCGGGACAGTCTGGGCGACATGATTGCCGACGGCTTTGATCTGGCGGTGCGTTTCGGCGTGCCGCCCGACTCGACGCTCGTCGCACGCAAACTGCTCGACACACCGATCCTGACGGTCGCTGCACCCGCCTATCTGAAGCGCTGCGGGCGGCCGCTCAAGCCGGAGGAACTGGCGTCGGACGCGCACACCTGCATCGAATTTCGCGATCCGCGCACGGGGCGTCCGTTCCCGTGGGAGTTTCATCGCAAGCGCAAGCGTCTCGTTGTACCGACGAACGGGCGGCTCGTCGTGAACGATGCAGGCACGCTGCTCAGCGCCTGTCTGGCCGGTTACGGTGTCGCGCAGGTGATGGGCTTCGGCACCGAAAGCTGGCGCGAGAGCGGCCAACTCGTCGATCTGTTCCCCGACTGGCCCGACGAGCGGTTTCCACTCTATGCCTATCATCCGTCGCGCCATCATCCGCCCGCCAAGACGCGGGCGTTTCTCGACTTTGTGACGTCGCTCACGGCGCAGACATAAGGGACATCCTTGCGAAGCACCTGTATCTGCTGTGTTTGCGGCGCTTTCTGGATCAGGTCGTGAGCACGCGCATGCATGCGCTAACGTCAGCGCGGGGCGTTCCACAGATCGTCAATCGCGCGGATGGCGAGCAGATACCCGTTCGCTCCCGCGCCGCAGATCACCGCTGTCGCCGCGACGGAAATCGTCGAATGGCGATACTCCTCCGAGCGCCGGTGAATGTTGGTGATGTGCAGCTCGACCACGGGCCGCACCAGTAGCTTGACGGCGTCCAGCACGGGAATCCGCCCGAACGAAAAGCCGGCGGGATTCAGGATCAGTGCCGCGTCCTGAAGGAACGCTTCCTGAATCCAGTCGACCAGTTCGCTCTCGCTGTTCGTTTGACGGAACACGCAATCGAATTCGAGCGTCGCGGCCAGCTTCAGACAGTTTTGTTCAATGTCCGCCAGTGTGGTGGTGCCGTAGAGCTGCGGCTCTCGCAAACCCAGCATGTTCAGGTTCGCGCCGTTGAGGATGTAGAGTTTTCGGGTCATGACGTCAGTGAGTGGATGATCGGTCCAGGGGCGTGCCCTTCGTTTCGGGCGAGATGGCGATCATCAGGAAGGAAAGCAGATTCAGCGAACCGCACACTGCGACGATGGCCCAGGGCGAACCGTTGAAGGCGCCCAGCAGCGCCACGGCAACGATGGGCATCGGTCCGCCCGTCAGCAGATTGGCCCCCGAGTACGACAGGGCAGAACCGGTGTAACGGGCTTCGGTCGGGAAGGACTCCGCGAACCACACGGGTTGAATGCCGCTCTGGAACTGCGTAAAACCGAGGAACGCGCCCATCACGATCATCGTCAGGGGCAGCGAGTTCTGACCCAAAATCGGGAAGTAGATCAGGCAGCAGACCAACGTGCAGAACGAACCGAGCAGCAGCGCGCGCTTGCGTCCGATCCGGTCGCTCAGATAGCCGCCTGCCAGCGCGCCTACGATGGCGCAGACGTTCGCCACCATCAACAGCATGAACCCCGTTTGCTTGGGCACGCCGAGTTGTTTGGTGAGATAGCTGAGCGAGAACACCACGATCAGATAGAACAGTGCAGCGGGTCCGCAGAAGAACAGCGTCAGACGCAGCGCCGTACGCCAGTGATGTTTGAAGACGATGCCGAGCGGGTTCGACACGCGGGTGCGCTGCCCGTTTTTCTTGAGCGCTTCGAACGCTGGCGTCTCGCTGACCTTGCGGCGAATGTAGATCCCCAGCAGCACCAGCACGAAGCTGGCGAGGAACGGCACGCGCCATCCCCACGATTCGAAGGCGTCCGGCGAGAGCAGACCGGCCAGCGCAAAGAGCGAGAAGTTGGCGAGGATCTGGCTCAGCGGCGAGCAGATGCCCAGCAAGCCGGAATACCACCCACGCCGCTCGGCGCTCGCGTGCTCCACGGCCATCAGTTGCGCGCCGGTCGATTCGCCACCAAGCGCGAAGCCCTGGATGATGCGCAGCGTCACGAGCAGCGTCGGTGCAATGATGCCGACCTGTGCGTACGTGGGCAGCAGCCCCATCAGAAACGACGAAGCGCCCATTACCGACACGGTAATCAGCATCAGCTTGCGACGTCCCCAGCGGTCGCCAAGCATGCCGCAGATCACTGCGCCGAGCGGGCGTGCGGCGAGTCCGGCCCAAAAGCTCGCGAGCGAGGCGAGCAGCGACGCCGTCGGATCGAGCGACGGGAAGAACAGCTTGGGAAAGATCGTGGCCGCGACCACACCGTAGAGTGCGAAGTCGAACCATTCGAGCGCGGTGCCGACCGTTGCCCCCGCGACCGCCCGACGCGCCATTAATTGGGCCTGCGTGGATTGTGCTTCCACGTTCAGGTCCGAATCCACCAAAGTTGACATGTTGTCTCCTGAGTTCTCGATATATTGAAACGTTCGTTTCTGGCGACGAACAAGTGCTATTGTTTGCGCGCACCGGAGAGGTCGTTCCAGACCGGAACTCCATTCCACATTATGGAAGATGACGTCGATGTCACTGAAAAACGGGCTGAGAATTCTCGATTTGCTGGCGTCGGAAGGTGAGGGCGCGGGCCTTGTCGCGATTGCCGAAGCGCTGTCACTGCCGCGCAGCACCTGTCACCGCGTGCTGACCGAGCTGGTCGAGAGCGGATACGTCAGGCAACTGGTCGATCACGGCCGTTACATCCTCACGATGCGCATGACGTCGAACGGGCTCGAATTTCTGAGTCTGACGGGCATCGCGGACATCGCGCAGCCGATCATCGAACGTCTCGCTGCGCAGACGGCCGGGCTGGTGCGTCTGTCGCTGGTCGACTGCGACGCCATCATCTGGGTGGGCCGCGCCGACGGTCAGCGAACGGGCTTTCGCTACGACCCGGACATGGGACATGCAGCGCAACTCTCCTGCACGTCCACGGGCCATGCGTGGCTCATGACGATGACCGACGAACAGGCGGCGTCGCTCGTGCTCAAGCAAGGCTTCGGACAACCGAACGAGTTCGGACCGAATGCGCCGACGACGCTCAAAGCATTGCTGGGTTTTCTGCACGCCGCGCGCGTGCGGGGTTACGCGATGATCGACGAAGTCTTCGCACCACGCATGGCGGCGGTGGCGGTGCCTGTCGTGAGCGGCTCGCGTTGCGTGGGGGTCATCAGTCTCGCAGCGCCCCGGGTGCGGCTCACGGCGAAGAAGATTCACGAGTTCTCCGGGCTGATGCTCGAAGCGGCCAACGAGCTGGCACAACTGAGCAACATGGCGGGCTTTCCGAGCCGTCCGCCGCTGGGTAAGGGATAAGCACTCACGCTGATGCGCTGTGAACGGGAATCGCGGCGATAATCGTGGGCTACCCAATGGAGTATCAGATGGACATGCGTAATCAGCGCGATGCAACGCACGCGGAACCAGAGGCGGCGAGCGTGAACATTCCGAGCGATTTCAGCAGGATCGATGTGCCCGCTCGTCTCAAAGCACAGTTGTTGTTCATGCGCGAAGTGGATGCGCTCAAAGAGACCTGGCGCAACACGTTGCTGATCACCGGAAAGCGTTTCGAGAACGATGCCGAGCACAGTTGGGAAATGGCATTGATGGCGACGGTGCTGGCCGAGTATGCGCCACAGGGCACGCAGATTGCCCGCGTCATGCTCATGCTGCTGATCCACGATCTGGTCGAGATCGATGCTGGCGACACCTATGCCTACGACGCCGTGGCCGCGCAGGATCAGCACGAACGCGAGCAGGCGGCGGCCGAGCGCATCTTCAATCTGTTGCCCGTGGATCAGGCGAAATCGTATCGCGCGCTGTGGGAGGAGTTCGAAGCGCGCGAGACGGTGGACGCCAAGTTCGCGCGCGCGATGGACCGGCTCCAGCCGCTGCTGCACAGCTATCACACGCACGGTCGCGTCTGGGCCGAGCGCTCGATCAAAGCATCGCAAGTGCGCAAGCTGATGCATGTGATCGGCGACGCGTCCCCCGCGCTCGGAGAACTCGCCCACCGGATGATCGCCGACGCTATCGACAGCGGCTTCCTCGAAGATCACTGACGTCTAACGGCGGATTCTAGCGGCAGATCTCCGCGATCTGTTCGCGCAGCCATCGATGCGCGGGGTCCACATCGCGTCGCGCATGCCAAGCCGCCTGAAACAGAAACGGCGGTACCGCAAACGGCGCGGCGAAGCGGCGCAACTGGCGGTCGTGGCGCAGATGCGCGACGGCCGTTTGCGCGACCGTCAGAATTAGATCCGTCCCCGCAATCAACTCCGGCGCGATGCTCCAGTGCGGCAGCGTGACGGCTACGCGCCGCGTGTGTCCCAGCTCCCCAAGTGCCTGATCGATCTCGTTGTCCGCCCCCGGACGCATCGCGACCAGCACATGCGGGCGCGCCAGCCATGCCGCCATAGTCAGACCACCGCGCGCAGGCAGCGTGGTGCGATCCGCCAGACAGATGAACGATTCTTCGAACAGCGTCTGCGTCTCCAATTCCCCCGGAAATTCGTGAAACACACCCAGCGCCAGATCGATTTCACCGTCGAGTAGCTGGGTGAGCATCGCTTCGCGGCTTGCTTGCGTTGCCGCAAGGTCGATGCCCGGTGCTTGCTCTCGCACGCGTCGCGTGAGTTGAGGCAGCGAGACGCGCGAGCCGTAATCGGAGAGCGCGATACGAAAGGTCCGCTTCGCCCGGCGTGGATCGAACGCCGGCGCGTGCAGCAACCCTTGCAACTGGTCGAGGGCGTCTTCAAGCGGACGTTGTAGTTCCAGCGCTCGCGAAGTCAATGCGAGGCCGCCGTCGCGTCGTACCAACAGCGGGTCATCGAAGATGCCGCGAAGTTGCGCCAGCGCGTGGCTTACTGCCGGTTGGCTGCGATGCAGCCGCAACGCTGCGCGCGACACATGGCGCTCCGCGAGCAAGGCGTGCAGCGTCAGCAACAGATTGAGGTCGATTCGACGCAGGTCATCCATGTAACGAATAGTTTATGTGACGAATTAGAATTTCCATTATTGAAATGGATGACTCATGCTGAAGGCAAGCGATTTTTACGAATAAAGAGGTCACTTCATGAATGCATCAATGACACCCCAAATCCCCGCGACAGTCTTGCTGCCGCTCGTCATCGCGATGCTGGCCGGTGCTGTTGTCCCGTTTCAGGCTGGCAGCAACGCAGCGCTTGGGCGCGCACTGGGTCATCCGCTGTGGGCGACGGTGGCGTCGTTGCTCGTGAGTCTTATCGTTGTGCTGCCCGTGCTGATCGGCATGCGCGCCGGGTTGCCGGACATTGGCGCCGCCGCGCGCGGGCCGTGGTGGCTGTGGATCGGCGGTATTGCGGGCGTGGCTTACATCACGGCGGCGCTGGTGCTCACGCCGCGTCTGGGGGCGGCGAACTTCATCGTCTGTGTGGTGGCGGGGCAGGTCGTCGCGTCGCTGATCATCGACCACTTCGGGCTGATGGGACTTGCCGCCAAGCCCGTCAATCTCGCGCGTATCGCAGGCGTGGCGCTCATTGTCCTGGGCATGCTCGTCGTGCAATGGGGAACGCGCGCGGCATCAACGGGGGCGACAGGGGCGGTCGCGGCGAAGTCCATCGTTTCCTGAGAGGGACGCAACCCGCATCGTCGTCACCCGTTCGGCATTGCGCTCAACGTCGATGTAATCAGGTGGCTTGATATATTTGGTGGATACGCAATTAGCGTTGTTAGGACCCCATTTTGGTGCGCTTTTCCACCAGTGGAACGCTTTGCCTGGCGGGCGTTTGCGGGGTGTCGCGCGAATTTGTCGCGGCAAGGCTCAAGTTTCGTGAAAAGCACTCGTTAAGTCTCGTCAGAGGTACCGAAAGCGGTACGCAGAGAGACAGTGACCTGCCGCGCGTGCCGGCGGCAGGGCGAAACCAAGACCCCCAGGACGAATCGCGCAACCACCGATGTTCAAGAATCTGAGTATCAGCAAACGGCTCGCCGCCGCCTTTTCCCTTAACGTTCTCATGCTGTTGGTCGTGGCGGTCGTCGCCGTGACGAAGATGGCGACGATGGACACGAACACGCAACTCATCGTGTCCGACCTGAACAACAAGATTCTCGAATTCCATAACCTGAAGGATCGCGCGGCCTATGTGGCTGTGCTGCTGCGCGACATTGCGATGTCCGAAGACGCTTCGCAGCTCGATACGCGCCTGAAGAAGATCGAGGAGCTGCGTCAGGCGAACCTGAAGAGCATCGAGGGCATGGCGACGATGTTCTACACGGAGAAAGGCAAGGCGCTCTATCAAACGCTCACGCAGGCCAGCGCGGAGTACGGCAAGCAACTCGACGTGTTCAAAACGCTCGTGCACAACGGCGACTACGCCGGTGCCAAGGCGCAACTGCTGGGCAGTCTCCAGAAGGCGCAACTGGCGTTCTTCTCGCCACTCGACGACCTGATGGGCGTTGGCAAGGCGGTGAGCGCGAAGGAAGCGGCCGACGCTAACGACGCCTATCTGTCCGCCCGCGTTTGGCTGTTCGCGACGTTATTGCTGTCGGTGACGTTGTCCGTGGTGGCGGGTATGGCGATTGCGCGTTCGGTGACGCGTCCGGTGCGTGCCGTCTCGGAAGGGGCTTCGGCGCTCGCCAACGGCGATCTGACGCATCGCGTGCAAGTGGCAAGCCGCGACGAAATCGGCGAGATGGCCAACGCGTTGGACACGGCCATCGCACAACTGAGTCATCTGGTGCGCAACATTCAGGGCGCATCGGGTGCCATCGACACCGCCGCGCGTGAGATCGCGCAGGGCAACACTGATTTGTCGCAGCGTACGGAAGAGCAAGCCGCCTCGCTTGAGGAGACGGCGGCGTCGATGGAAGAACTGACGTCGACCGTGCGTCAGAACGTCGAGCATGCCGTCGAAGCGAAGCGTCTGTCGCAGGAGGCGTCGGGCGTGGCGGATGCCGGGGCAAGCAGCGTGCGCGCCGTCGTAGAGACGATGCAGGCCATGGCCAGCGCCTCGGCACGTATGAGCGAGATGATCACTGCTATCGAAGGCATCGCCTTCCAGACCAACATTCTCGCGCTCAATGCGGCGGTGGAAGCTGCGCGTGCGGGCGAGCAAGGTCGCGGGTTCGCTGTCGTGGCGGGTGAAGTGCGTACGCTGGCGCAGCGCTCGGCGGGCACCGCCAAGGACATCCGCGAACTGATCGCGGCGTCGGTTCAGCAGGTGCAGGACGGCTCGTCGCGTGTGGAAGTCGCCGGTCGCACGATGGATCAGATCGTGGTGTCCGTGCGTCGTGTGAGCGAACTCATCACCGAAATCGCGGCGGCGAGCGATGAGCAGGCACGTGGCATCGAACAGGTCAATCAGGCCGTCGCGCAGATGGATCAGGTGACGCAGCAGAACGCAGCACTCGTCGAGGAGGCTGCGGCGGCGGCTGAGCATATGCGTCAGCAGGCCGCCGACCTCGTGAGCGAGACGTCGAAGTTCCGCGTGGACAGCGGCGTCGGTGCGCACGGTGACTTTGCGCACCATCCCGTGTCCATGACGCCGAGGCTCGCCGCACCCGACGACAGGCATCTGCGCGTCGTCGCCTGACGACGCGCCCATCGCCGTCTTCCCGTCAGGCGGCGTCGGCGATCGCGGCCCCTTGCGCTGCCTTCGCACCGAACGCAGTGTCGATGGCGGCGACCGCATCCACTAACTGCTGCGCAAGCGCCGGTGATGCACTCGTCATCGGCGCGCGCAGCACGTCTTCCAGCCAGCCTTCACGCGCGAGCCACGCCTTCACCGGACCGGGGTTCGCTTCGGCAAACAGCAACTTCACGACTGGCATGAGTGCATGAAAGAGCACGCGCGCGACGTCGAGTTGCTGCGCGCGTACGGCACGATAGAGCGCCGCGAAATGGGCCGGACGGCAATGCGACGACGCAATAATCGCGCCGTGGCCGCCCATCGTCAGTGTCGACAGTAGTTGATGATCTTCGCCCGCAAGGACGGACAGACGTCCATCGGCGATCAATGCCTGCGTCGTGTGCGCGTTGCCGCCGCAATCCTTGATGCCACGAATGTTGGCGTGACCGGCCAGCGTGAGCAATGTCTCTAACGTCAGCGTGGCCCCTGTGCGATACGGAATGTCGTAGAGCACCAGCGGCGCGGCCGAGCGGTCGGCCAGCGCATGGAACCAGTCGACGAGCCCCGCCTGCGACGGGCGGATGTAATACGGCGCGGGCGTCAGCACACCAGCGAGCGGCAATGCGTTCAGGGCGTCCATGCGCGTGAGCGTATGCCCGAGATGATTCCCCGCGAGACCGGCGATGACAGGCAGCCCGTCGGCTTCTGCCAATACGGTCTCAAGCACCGCGATTTGTTCGACATCCTCCAACGCGGCCGCTTCACCGGTCGTGCCACAGATCACGAAGCCCGCAATTCCCGAGTGACGGTAGTGCGCAACGATCCGCCGCAGTGCGGTGTGATCGACCGGCGCATGTGCGCCTTCGCGCTTGAAGGGCGTGATGAGCGGCAGCCAGATCCCACGAAAGCTGGACGATGCGTGAAGCGAAGTCGACTGAGCGGCGGCGATGGGCGATTGCGAGTCTTGCATGGTGTCTCCCTGATACGAATGCGATGAACGTGTGGTGACCTTGTACGGAAACCGTTCAGCAGGGCGACGCAAGATTTGACGCGTGGTGTTCGGGGCAGATTGGCCGGTGATGCGGGGCGGTACGGGTATTGCAGGCGCGCACTGGGCGCTGGGCGGGACTGCCGGTCCACGTGGCTATTCCGTCGCTCAACTGACGGAACAGCACGCTCCGGTCAGTTGAGCGACTGTTTTTTGCTTTTGACGAACGCACCTCGTTGTCCCGGAAGGGCAACGCGCAGAGCCTGCGAGCGGAGGTGGGCGGAATTCGTCATGCGGTGACTCTATACGCAATGCGCGGGTAACGTCAAGCACGTCAACATGAAACACCAGGTCCATGTCCACACTGTCACAGACAGGACGAACTTGCCACGAATGGAAAAAACGCCTCGGCGGTCGTCCACCCGACCGGGATTCGCGAGCGTCGTGGCTACGTCCGACGCATGGCATGCGACTTGCACAAGTATGGGTCCGGTGCCGGAATGGTTGAACAGGAGCCGTTGCTTCTGGACCGCTGGCGCTGCTCATCTGGAGAATCATCATGCAACGACGATACGCAACGCGCGATAACGAGCGGCAAATGCAAGGTGGCGGACAGCGCAGCCAATACCGTCGCGATTTCGACGAGGAGGCCATGCAGCGGGATTTCTCCGCGTACGACCAGGAAGACGAGTACGGCACGCGGCCGTCGCGCGAGCGTGGCGAACGAGAAGGACAAGGGGCATGGCAAGCCGACTGGAGCGAAGCAGGCCGTGCGCGCATCGACGATCCGCGCAATGAGCGTAACGAACGCCATGGCAACAGCGGCGATTCGCGCTACGGCTATTCCCGCGACACCTACGGCCGTTCGCAAGCCGGGCAAAACCGCGACGCCGATGGGGCACGCAGCGGTTCAGGTGGCGCAGGCGGCTATGGACGCAGCTATGGCCGGGATTACGGTCGCGATTACGAGGACGCCTTCATGGGCGAATACGGCGGCGACTACGGTGGCGATTTCAGTACCGACTATGGTCGCGATTACGGGCGTGACTATGACCGTGATTACGGCAGCCGTGTGTCGCAAGGCGGCGGACGTCGCCAGGGCGGCGGGCAGTCGATGCAGCGCGGGCCGCAAGGCTGGGATGGTCGGGAATCGCAGGCGCAGCAGCGGGGCTACGGCAACTATGGCAGCTATGGCAGCTATGGCAGCTACGGAAGTCAGGGCGGTCACGGTGGCGCCTCGATGGACATGCGTCATCGTCAGGGGCCGAAGGGCTACAGCCGTTCGGACGAACGCATTCGTGAGGATGTCTGCGAGCGCCTTTGCATGGCGCATGAGCTTGAAGTCCACGACGTCAGCGTGCAGGTGAAGGACGGTCGCGTCGACTTGCAGGGCAGCGTGCCGGAGCGCTGGATGAAGCACGCCATCGAAGACTGCGCTGAGCAGTGCTTCGGCGTGCAGGACGTCGAGAACCGCATTCGTACGCAATCGTCGCATGGCGACCACCCACACGGTGGCACCGGTTCGGGCACCTCGGCGTCGCAACGTACCTCGGGGCAGACGGGTACGGTCGGCACCCCCGGGGCGCAGACTGCGTCAAGCGCAGCAGGCTCGACCGGCTCGTCGTCGGGGACGTCCGGCTCGGGTAACGACGCAGGTAAGCACCACTAAGCAGGATCGCGGCCGCCACGTAGGTTGCACACAGGGGAGCGGCCGCTACTTCCGAGCGCTGTGGGGACATCAGTGCACTCAATGTCCGCCATACGTCGCCAGCCGGTTGTATAGCGTTTTCAGACTGACACCGAGTGAGCGTGCGGTGCGTGGCTTGTCGTTCTCATGATGAGCTAGAGATGCCGCGATGAAGTGATGTTGCGCGTCGGCAAGCGTCACGACACGCGGTAATTCGAGCGTGCCGTCATGGACGACGGGATCGGCGGGCGTGACGGTGTCGGTCGTCACATGCAGCACGTCGTCGGAAAGAATGAACGCACGTTCGATCACGTGATGCAGTTCGCGCACGTTACCCGGCCACGCATGCGCGCCGAGCGCACGCACCGACGTGGCCGACAGACGTTTCGACGTTCGCGCCCGCGCGTTGAGCGCGTCCACATGGGCATGCGCGAGCGTCGCGATGTCCCCGTCGCGATGGCGCAGTGCAGGTACATGCAAGACGAACGCGGCGAGCCGGTAGAGCAGGTCGTCGCGCAACGCGCCATTTCGCAGCGCCTCGGTAACGTTGTGACGCGTCGCCGCAATCACGCGAACATCCACAGGCACCGGCTGACTGCCGCCGACGCGGCACAATGTACCCGATTCGAGCGCCCGCAGGAGCTTCACCTGCATCGCTGGCGGCATATCGCCGATTTCGTCGAGGAACAACGTGCCGCCGTGCGCCGCTTCGAAGTAGCCGCGACGCTGGTCGACCGCACCCGTAAAGCTGCCACGCTCATGCCCGAACCACTGGGATTCGGCGAGGTCTGCGGGCATCGCGCCGCACGGCACGGCAACGAACGGCCCGTCGCGACGATCGCTCGCGGCATGCAGCGCACGCGCAGCAAGCTCTTTTCCGCTGCCGCTTTCGCCAAGTATCAGGACACTGACGGACGTTCGCGAAACACGCTCGATCTGCGCGCGCAAAGCGCGAATCGCTGACGAATTGCCGAGCAGCGAAACGACGGGAATGTCGGGCTGAGGTGTCATGCCGTTGTGACGCGAAGTGCGCCGCGAATATCCCGTCCGATCCGAAATTCGACATTGAAATTTTGTAGTCGATGCGCGTATCGCATAGGAAGTTTCGATGACATCGCGCCGAACGGCATCGCAGATTACGTAGTCGAACAGAGCATCTGCGGTACCCCGGAGGAGTTCATGTCAGTCCTTTCTGACGCGTCACGTCATGCTGCCGACCGGTCGCCCATTTTGTTGGTCGGCGCGGATACGGCGACACGCGATGCGTTGTCCGACCTGTGTCGCGCCGTCTGCCCGCCGACGTTTCCACCGCCCGCATGGGCCGGTACGCTGGCCGAAGCCGATGCGTGTCTCTCGCATCTCTCGGATGCACCGCCTTCGCTCGTGATGACCGACGTCGACATGCCGGACGGTTCCGGTTTCGACGTGCTCGACGGCTGGGCAAATCACCGAAGCCTGGATGTGGTGATGTGCACGGCGCGTCCCGGCTGGGAGAGCGCCGTGCAGGCGCTGCGCAGGGGCGCAAGCGACTATCTCGTGCTGCCGGGGGACCGACAGCGCGCGGGCGCGTGGATCGCGAAGGCGTCGGAGAGCGCGGTTGCGAACGAGGCAATCTGGGGTGCTGCGGCGTCGTCGGTCGTCGGCGCGTCGACCACCGAAGCATTTGCCGCATTGTTGGGCAAGTCTGTGGCGATGCAGCGTGTCTTCGATGCGCTCTCTCGCGTTGCACCTACCGATGCCGCTGTGCTGCTCACCGGAGAATCAGGCACCGGCAAGGAACTGGCGGCACGTGCAGTGCACGATCTCAGCGAACGCCGGGATGGGCCTTTCCTTGCTGTGAACTGTGGCGCCATTGCACCGAACCTCGTCGAGAGCGAAGTCTTCGGTCACGACCGTGGCAGCTTCACGGGGGCCGAGCGCCGACATCGCGGCTTCTTCGAACGCGCCCACGGCGGCACGCTGTTTCTGGACGAAGTGGCCGAAATGCCGGTCGCGTCGCAAGTCAATCTGTTGCGCGTACTGGAGACCGGCAGGCTTATGCGTCTGGGGGGCTCGGAAGAAATTGCGGTGGACGTGCGCATCGTCGCCGCCACCAATGTGTCGCCCGAGGCTGCCATGCGTGCGGGCAAGCTTCGTCCGGACCTCTATCATCGGCTGAACGTGTTTCCCGTCACCATGCCCCCGTTGCGCGAGCGTGAGGACGACGTGACGTTGCTCGCACAAGCGATGTTGAGCGAGGCCAATGCCCGCGATGGCCGCGCAATGCGATTCGCGCCGCACGTGTTGACGGCGTTGCGCCGTCACGACTGGCCGGGCAATGTGCGCGAGTTGCGCAACTTCATTCAGCGCGTTCGCATTCTGAGCGCGACGTCCGTTATCGATTCTCTGCCGCCGCCGATCTTTGACGAACTCGCCCGCTATCCGGTGCGCGACGACCGTACGACGATTGCGCTCGACGCGCCGCTGGCCGACCTCGACCGTCAGGTCATTCTCGGCGCGCTTTCGCAGTGCGGCGGTGTCAAGGCACAAGCCGCCAGACAGCTCGGCATCAGTCTGAAAACGCTGTATGCGCGGCTGGCGCAGATGCAAGCATAGACATCTCACAACAATGCCGGGAGGACATATGTATTCACGAATGACAAAAGTGCATGGCGCTTGTGTGCTAAGCGCGGCGCTCATGGCGAGTCCGTTCGCCATCGCGCAGGAACTGCCGAAGGGCGAACCGGGGCAGGGCGGCGGCACCGATCAGGCGTCGCCCACGGCGGGCGTCGAAGTGACGCAGGCGACCCCGAAGGCCACGCGCACGGCACAGCCCAGCGCGGGCATCGACGTGGAATTTGTCGACAAGGCCCAAAAGGCGGGTAAGGCGGAAGTGCAGGCGAGTCAGGTGGCGGTGCAACGCTCCAGCAACCCCGCCGTTAAGCGCTTCGCTCAGCAGATGGTGAAGGATCACAGCAAGGCGAACGAAGCGCTGCGTCAGTTGGGCGCGCAGAAGGGCGTGAGCGTGCCGAACGACGCCGCCGTCGATCCGGATATCGAAGCGCTCAAGAGCAAGAAGGGGCGCGAGTTCGATGTGGCCTACATGGCGCTCGCCGGTCCCGAGGCGCATGAGAAAGCCGTCACGCTCTTTCAGACGGAGTCAGAGAAGGGGCAGGACCCCGATCTGAAGGCCTTCGCCACGAAGACGTTGCCGACGCTTCGTCATCACCTGAGCGAAGCCCGGGAGGTGTCGGCCAAGGTCGAAATGGGGAAGTAAGTGCCCGGCGCGAGCTCAGGCCACGGATCGGCATCGCCGGCACCCCCGACACTACTGCGCGAAGGGCGGAACTGCTGGCGCATCGCGCCGGCGGCACGCATGCGCATGCTGGTGGATGGCGAGCAGTACTTCAGTGCGCTGCGTGAAGCGCTGCTGGCCGCACGCCACACCGTGTTCATTCTCGGGTGGGACATCGACAGCCGGATGCTACTCACCCCCAATGGACCGGACGACGGATTTCCGCCGGGACTACGTGACTTCCTCGACGCGCTCGTGCGCCGCCGCAAGACGCTGCGCATCTATTGCCTCAGTTGGGATTTCGCGATGCTCTACGCGTTGGAGCGCGAGTGGTTGCCGTCGGTCAAGCTCGACTGGAAGACGCATCGGCGGCTGAGCTTTCGGCTTGACGGCCGCCATCCGACGGCGGCGTCTCATCACCAGAAGGTCGTAGTGATCGACCAGCGCGTGGCGTTCGTGGGTGGCCTCGATCTCACGCGCAATCGCTGGGATACAACGGCACATGCCCCCAATGACCCCGGCCGCAAGGATCCGTCAGGGCACGCCTATCCACCGTTTCACGACGTCCAGGCGATGGTTGACGGTCAGGCGGCGCACGCACTGGCGGAACTGGCCGAGGATCGGTGGCATCGCGCGACGGGCATGCACGTCGACCTGCGTCTGCGCACCCCACGCGACGCCCCTTACGCGCCGCTCGACCCGTGGCCGGTATCGGTCGCCCCCGACCTGACGGATGTCGACGTTGCCATATCGCGCACGGCACCGGCGTTCGAGGGCCGGCCGGCGGTGCAGGAGATCCAGTCGCTCTACCTCGATGCCATTGCCAGCGCGCGTCATCGTCTCTATTTCGAGAACCAGTACTTCACCGCAAAGTGCATCGGCGACGCGTTGATCGAGCGCCTTGCGTCGCCCGACTGTCCGGATGTAGCCGTCGTCTCACGTCGCGCAGAAACGGGCTGGTTGCAGGAGCAGAGCATGGGCGTGCTGCGTGCACGGCTCTACCGACGCTTGCGCGAAGCGGATCCGCAGTCGCGCTTTCGTCTCTACTGTCCTGAAGTGCCTGGCATCGCCCCGGCGTGCGTGAACGTCCACAGCAAAGTGATGGTCGTCGACGACGCGTTGCTCGTGATCGGATCGGCCAACCTCAACAACCGATCGATGGCGCTCGACACCGAGTGCAATCTGTCCGTCGCCGCCAATGGCGATGCGCGTATCGCGGCGGGTATTGCGCGGGCACGCAACCGTCTGCTCGCCGAGCATCTCGACGTGCCGGAGGCGGCAATGGCGTCGGCGTTGTTGCGAGACGAAGGGCTGCACGAGGCCATCGACGAACTGCATCGCGACGGTGAGCGAACGTTGTCCGCGTTCACGCCCGCGCTGAAGGACGCTGACGACGCAGCCTCGCCCGGTGCGGTCGTGCTCGACCCGATGGAGCCGATTGACTTCGAGAACGTGATGGGGACGTTCATCGAGACCGAGGCGCGACCACTTCTTGCCGGGCGCATCGTCGCGCTCGTCCTACTGTTGCTGGGGCTTGCCGGACTGGCATTGGCGTGGCGTTACACGCCGTTGCGTGAGTGGGCCGATCTGCCGCGCGTGTTGCGTGTCGTCGAGCGCATTCGCCTTCTGTCGTTCGCGCCGCTCGTGATCATGGCGGTGTACCTGCTGGGCACGCTGGTCATGGTGCCGGTGACAGTGCTGATCATCGTGACGGTGGTCGTGTTCGGGCCGTTCGCGGGCGCGGCGTATGCGCTCGCAGGAACGTCGCTCGGCGCGGCGGCCGGGTATGGTGTCGGCCGGACACTGGGACGCGACGCGGTGCAGCGCTTCGGCGGTGAGCGGCTGAACGCGTTGAGCCGTCAGATCGGCAATCACGGCTTGCTGGCGATGGTCGTGTTGCGTCTGATGCCCATTGCGCCATTCACGCTTGTGAACCTTGTCGTGGGCGCGTCGCGCATCCGGCTGCGGGATTGTCTGCTGGGTACCGTCATCGGCATGTTGCCGGGCATTCTGATCGCGGCCGCGCTGGTGGATCGCGTGGCGGCGCTGGCACAACGTCCCAACGGCTGGACGGCTGCACTGCTGGCCGCCGTGCTCGTGTTGCCGGGCATGGGCGTGGTGGCGCTGCGGCGACGTATCGGGGGGATGCGGGGCATGGGCGGCGAGACGTCGGAAGATGACCGTGCGCCACGGCGCTTGGGCGATGACGAGATTGTGCGTCCGGCGTTCCAGGATGTCTCGTCGCTGCGCGTTGAAACCCTTAGCCGCGAGATGAGTGTGGCGAGCTACAACGTGCACGGATGTGTCGGCACGGACCGCGTTCACTCGCCGGACCGCATCGCGCAGGTACTCGACGAGATCGACGCGGACATCGTCGCGTTGCAGGAGATCGAAGCCAGTGCGACGGACGTCGGCACGTTAGCCCGGCTGGCCGCCGCGCGAGACATGCATTTCATTCCGGGACCGACGCTGCGGCGCGGCGCACAGGATTACGGCAACGCCATCATGACGCGCTTCGCGCCGGTGGCCGTACGACACATCGATCTGAGCGTGGCAGGACGCGAGCCGCGCGCTGCCATCGACGCAACGCTTGCGTGGGAAGACGCATACGGACGGGAAACGCAACTGCGCGTGATCGCGACGCATCTCGGCCTGAGGCCTGGCGAGCGGCGCGAGCAGGTGCAACGTCTGCTGGAATGTTTGGCAAATCAGCCGGGGGCGGCGACGGTGCTGATGGGGGATGTGAACGAGTGGTGTCTGTGGGGGCGGCCGCTGCGATGGCTGCATCGCTTCTTCGAACGTGCGCCGCATGTGGCGACCTTCCCGTCACGCTGGCCCATACTCGCCCTCGACCGCATCTGGACGTCACCGCGCGCGCATCTCGGCACCGTGCGCAGCCATGCGACGCCGCTCGCGCGACGCGCGTCCGACCATCTACCGTTGGTGTCGGTGTTGCGCATCACCGTCCCGGTGCCGCAGCGCGCCAGTGCACGCCGCGACCCCGAGACAGCGACACAAGCCGTGGCCGCTGTGGCGGGCGGCCGCTGACTCGACCGGCTTCAGCCCGCTGCCGCGCGATCGAGCGTGGCGATATCGATCTTGTGCATGGTCATCATGGCTTCCATCGCACGGCGCGCTTTGGCGACGTCGGGATCGGCCATGAGATCGAGCAGTCGCTTCGGGGTGATCTGCCACGAGAAGCCCCAGCGGTCCTTGCACCAGCCGCAGGCCGATTCGGCGCCGCCGTTGCCGATGATGGCGTTCCAGTAGCGGTCGGTCTCTTCCTGATCCTTCGTGACGACCATGAAGCTGATCGCCTCGTTCGGCTTGAACTCCGGGCCACCGTTCAGGCCGACGAACGGCTGACCCAGCACGGTGAACTCGACCGTCAGTTCCTGCCCGGCGCCAATGCCCGGAATGGGCGAGACATGGCGCGCCTGAACGTGACTGTCGGGAAAGGTGGCGGCGTAGAATTCGGCGGCCTGGCGGGCCTCGCCGTTGAACCAAACACATGTGACGAGCTTCGTCATGAACGTCTCCTGTCGTGAGTCGCCGACGCGAAGAAGGCGAAGGCGAGTCAGGTTACTACACCGGTTCGTTGTGGAAGCCGGGCATCCCACGGCCGGTGTAGAGCGACGGTGCTGCGCGTGAGTACGCCGCCGCCAGTTGGAAGGCCGAGAGGTCGTCGAGCGTATTGGCCACGATCTGCAGTATCGGTACGTTGCCCGGACCGATACCGGCAGGCGCAGAGACCACCGGATACAGGCCCAGGAAATCAGGGAATTTAATTCGTATTCCGATGTAATGAAGAGAATAAAAATATCTGATGAATTTTCGCGGCCATCGGGTCGAAAACAATCGGCGGATCGATAGTCGATTCGTGGCCTCCGTCGCCCGGAAAGCCCCGTCGCGCGGGCGCCACGGGGCTGTTTTGCCGGTTGCTTATTTGAAAAGTCCAAGTGACAATCACCGAAACCCGGACAGTCAAAAATATCGGGGGGAAGAATGGCGGGCAATAACGAATAAGAATCGGGACAAGATGGCAGCCAAAGTGGTGAAGTATTCGCGCGACGGGGTAATTTATTACGAAATTCGAGGCGCTTTACCGGACGGCACGCGATACGTCGACCGGGTGGGCTTCAGCGAACGGGAGTTGGGATTCCGTCATCTGGTGGCGGCGAGAATCAAGCTGCTGCGTACCGAGTACGTGGCGGCATGCAGCAAGGTGCGGGAGGAATGCGCGGCGGATGTCGTCACACCGCGTTGGGTCAAGCAATTGATTTTTTAAGCGAAATCGGTCGGAGTGGCTGGTCGGTCCTGGCAACGGCCGTCGCAGGAAGGCAATCGCAGGTCTTGCGTTGTCATGGTGATGAAATATTCACATGTTGAGATTGCCTTATCGGGGCCGGGCGCTTGATGGCCGTTCGAAATAAATGGAATTCGTAACAAAAGACGTCCTGGCAAGTTGCATGGAGTTGCTGCTGGACGCAGTGTTTCTCGTCAATCGGTCCGGAACTCTCGTCTACGTGAGTCCGGCCTGCGAAGCTATTCTCGGCTATAGCTCGCAAGAGTTGATGGGGCGCTCGATGATCGATTTCGTGGCGAAGGAAGATCGCGACAGAACCATCGAAGAATCCAAGCTGGTCATGGCGGGCCGCCCGCGGATCGGGTTCGAAAACCGTTACATCCACAAAGACGGTCATTACGTCCACATCATGTGGTCGGCGCGCTGGTCCGAAGAACACGGCATGCGAATCGGTGTCGCCCGCGATGTCTCGGCCCGCAAGCGCGCCGAAGCCTTGCAGCGCGCTACCTACTCGATTTCCGAAGCGGCCCACGACGCCGCCGATATTCGCTCCCTCTGCAAGGCCGTCCACGACACGCTGGGCACGCTATTTCCCATCGACGCTATTGTCGTCGCGACCTGCGACGCCGACCTGCGCGTGTGGGACAAGGCTTATCAGTACCGCGATAGCACGGACGTCCCGCTGCTCGACTGGACGCAGGCAGAAGCGCTTTCGACGCACGCCACCAATGCACAGGAGCCGCTCTGGCAACTGATCGAGACGGTGCCCGACGCCGATCCCGCGAAGGATGCCGTGCACGTGCGCACCGAGTCATTCTCACTGAGCGATAACGTTGAGGCCGCACGGCACGCGCTGGCGGTGTTGCCCATGCATACGGCGCGGCGCGCCGTCGGCACGCTCATGATTTACGGACCCGTGAAGGCGTTGCAGGCGGAAGCGGCACAACGGCTGTTGGCGTTCGTGTGCGATCAGACGGCGCTCGCTATCGAGCGCAAGCAACTCATCGACGATCTCTACAAGGCCGCGCGGTTCGACGAGCTGACCGGACTGCCGAATCGCCGTACATTCGGCGAATTCGCCAGCGAAGCGGTACGCCGCGCGCAGCGCACCAACGGCAAACTGGCGCTACTCTTCGCCGATATCGATGGATTCAAGGACGTGAACGACAGCCTCGGACACGCGACCGGCGATCTGCTGCTCAAGGAGATCGGACGCCGCATGAAGGCCGGGGTGACGGACTGCGGATTCGTGGCGCGGCATTCGGGCGACGAGTTTGTCGCCATCGTGCAGGACGCCGAGATCGTCGAGCGTATCGACTTCGCCGTGAACCGGCTGCGCTCGGAGATCGAACAGGCAATTTCGGTGAACGACGCGAGCCTGACGGTGCGGGTGAGCGTGGGCGTCGCCGTCTTCCCTGACGATGGCGAGTCGATGAGCGAACTTATCCGCGTGGCCGATCAGCGCATGTACGCCAACAAGGCGGCGCGCAAGTCAGGTGGCGCGAGTTTTCTCGAACGGTTGATGTGACGCGGCACTGAGCATCGCTGTATCGCCTGCATTACCCCAGCGTCTGCGTTGGCCAGACCATTTCGATTTCGACGGCAATTGAGCGCGCGAGTCCGTCGAGATCCGGAAACAGGGACGCATTCGTCACGTTCATCCGGTAGAGCCACTTCATCGCGTCGGCGCGCAGCGCGACCGGTAGCACGATCTTGCGCAGCAACGGTTCGTCGCTCTCGTAGCCGTCCAGAATGCGATGCATCGGCCGGTCGATCACGCCGGGCACGACGAAGGTGCCGGACTGCGCGATCAGGCGGCCATCCATTTCTTCCGGCTCGCCGAACCAGACCACCTCGTTGTCGTTGCCGAGGAAGTACTTCTCCATATTCCCCTTGACGCGCGGATCGATGGTATCGCGGGTGAGCCACGGCGCATGGCGCGGGCGTGCGCGGTCGTCGTACAGCGCGGGTGTGTTCAGCGCAAAGATGGCAGAGTCGGACGTTGCGCGTTCCAGTGCAAAGAACGCCGCCACGAATGGTGACTTGGTGAAATCGAGCAGACGAGTGGGCGCGCCGTGGTGTTGCATCAGCCCGAGGCAGCGCAGGTCGTCGTGCAGCAGCTCGGGCCAGGGCACGTGGTTGTGCGCCTTGCGACGGAAGATGCGAATCGCGCGGGCCTCGCGGCTGCGCCACTGCTCTTTGTCCGACACGTAGGCGTGCAGGTAGCGGGAGAGCGAACTTTGCAGATGCCAGCGGGCGTCTTGCTGCCCGCGAAACGCCCAGCCTTCGAAGCGGGAGGACAGCTCCATGAAATCCTTCCAGCTCTCGACGACAGTGGTGTCCATAGTGGGCGAAATCCTTGTGTCGGCGTGCCACGGTGCCCTGTGCCGCCATGCAATTTTGTGAGGACGCCACAGCGCAACGAGTGCGGCATGGCGTCGGCCACTATAGTACGGCGTCCGTGACAGCTCAAGCGCGAAGGGTTCGTTCGCGCGGACTTGCGTTCAGTCCGAGGTGGCGATTATGGCCACTGCGGCGCTCACCACCGACGCGCCCGCATATAAACCCAGACCGAACACCGTGTGCGTCATCAGGCTGCGCAGGCGTGCCTGTGCCGGTTTGGGTGTCTTGCTGGCGGCAATGCCGGCGCCGAACGCGGGTTGCATGACGAAGAAGGGCATCACGACGGTGGCTACGCCGAATGCGAGCGGCATGGGCCACGTCGGCGCATCCAACCACTCCGAACCCGCGAGCATGACGAGGGCGGCCGCGAAGCCAACACCGATAGCGTAGTGCGCAAACCACCCGAGCGCTTTCTCGCCCGCAACGGGCGTCGCACGGGCGATGCCAGAGTGAGCAAAGCGACCGGCAGGCATATGCCCAAGCCAGCGTCCGACCATCGCGAAGTCGAGCGATGCAATGCCGAAGACGCGGCGAAGCAACAGCGCCCAGAGGTCCATCACAACCGTCGCGAAGACGCCGATCGCAAGGATCTGCGCGACGAAGGTAAGCGTTGTCATTGTCATCTCCTGAGTCGACAGTGCGTCCGTGCCGTGACGGCAAGTCCGCGATTAGGGCACTATACGAATTCAAGTCAACTTGAAGTCAAGCGGGAGTCTCGACATGACACTGGACATTGGCGACGTCGTCGCGCATGCGGGTGTGCCGCCGTCCACGCTGCGGTTTTACGAAGAGAAGGGGCTGATTGCCGCGACGGGCCGACGTGGGTTGCGACGGCAATACGACGAGTCGGTCTTGCAGACGCTGTCGCTCATCGCATTGGGTCGCACGGCCGGATTCTCGCTGGACGACATCGCCGGGATGTTGTTGCCGCAAGGCAAGGCGAATATCGACCGAGAGCGGTTGCGGGCGAAGGCGGAGGACATCGACAAGACGATCCGGCAACTGAGCGCGTTGCGTGACGGCTTGCGCCACGCGGCGGAGTGTCCGGCGACGGAGCATCTGGCATGCCCGCAGTTTCAGCGTCTGATGCGGCTTGCCAGCATGAAGGGCATGAAGGGCGTGAAGGGCGTGAAGGGCGTGAAGGGCGTGAAGGGGGCGAAGGCGGCGAGGGGCACGAACGCGTCCCCGCTGGAGACGCGTGCACCCCGATCCGGCAAGCCTGCGAAGCAGCCCTCGCGAAGCGTCATCCGCGCGATATCCCGCAGGACGACAGACGGACCTTGATGTCGGCAAGCGCGGCCTCGGGCGTGATGTCCGACGTGTCGAGCGTGATGTCGGCGAGCCGGTACAGCGACTCGCGGGCGTCGAGCATGCGATGGATGTGATCGAGCGCCTCGTTGCGCAGGGCTTCGGTGGCGATGCGTGCGTCGTTCTGCTGCATCACGCGCTGGAAGTGGACTTCCGGGCGCGCGCGCAGCCATACCGTACGGAACGCACGCAGCACACGTTCGAAGGTCGGCGCTTCCGAAACGATGCCGCCGCCGGTGGCCAGCACGACATGCTCTTGCTCGCCGATGATCCGCTCGATGCACTGCCGCTCGATGCGACGCATCGCGGCCTGCCCGTATAGGGTGATGACTTCGCCGATGGCAATACCGGCTTCGCGTTCGACTTCCTTGTCGAGTTCGATGAAGGGCGCGCCGATGGCTTGCGCCAGTTGAGGCCCGAGCGTTGACTTGCCCGCACCGCGCAGACCGATGAGCGCGATGCGCTGGCCCATCCGTCCCGTGTCGGCCGCGACAGGCACGACGAGTTGGCGGCGCAGCCGCGAGAGTACCTCCGGCGATTGCTGACGCAGGTACTCGATCAGGATGAGCAGATCGCCGTCGTGAATGGAGCGCTCGGCAACCAATGTTTCGACGCCCACGTTCAGAGCCTCGGCCAGCTTGTGCAGCACCGCGAGAGACACGTTGCCGGTACCGGCTTCCACTCGGGCGAGATACGGCAGCGAGACGCCGGACTGCGCAGCGAGCTGTTTGCGCGTCATGCCGCGCTGGGCGCGCAGCATGCGCACCTGCCGGGCGAGGGAGGCCAGACGCGACGTCACCCCGGCGTCGGCATCTTCGGCCGGATCGGGCTGTGGCGTGGCGGCAGGCGGTGTTTTCATCGGCTAACGGGGTAGGGTGCGGTTGCTGATAAATATACTATGAGATAGCACATACGGAAGCGTCTCGCCGCTCGCTTCCTGCATTGGCGCCTCAAAATATGCATTAAATTGCTTTTAATGACAAAATATCCCTGTTAACCCTGAACTGCATTGCACAAGTCGCGCAACGAGGAAAATATCTTATAAGATACTTTTCACGATTTGGAGCGATGCAGACCATGACCTATCCCCACCTGCGCGTGCGCGTCGAAGACGCCATCGCGTTCGTCACCCTCGACCGCGCCGAGAAGCGCAACGCGCTTTGCGATGCGGCCATCAATTCGCTCGAAGCCGCCTTTCGCGATTTCGACGACAGCGTCCGTGCCGTTGTCCTGAGCGGTGCTGGCGAGCACTTCTGCGCCGGGCTGGATCTCTCGGAGAACAGCACGCGCGATCCCATCGACGTGCTGCGCGTCTCACAGCGTTGGCACAAGGTCTTCCATGAGATTCAGTTTGGTGGACGCCCGGTGGTTGCCGTCCTGCAAGGCGCTGTCATTGGTGGCGGGCTGGAACTGGCGCTGGCCGCCCATGTGCGCGTGATCGAGCGCAACGCGTTCTTCCAACTGCCCGAGGGCAAGCGCGGCATCTTTGTCGGCGGCGGCGCCTCGGTGCGTGTGGCGCGCATTCTCGGCCCGGACCGGATGACGGAAATGATGCTCACGGGCCGCCGTTACGACGCCGTCGACGGTGAGCGCCTGGGCCTCGGACACTATCTAGTTGACGGTGGCGACGGACTCGCGCTGGCGACGCAACTCGCGCGTGACACGGCGGCGAACAGCCCGCTGTCGAATTGGGCGACGATACATGCGCTGTCGCGCATTCACGATATGTCGATGGCCGACGGCCTCTTCACCGAATCGGTGACGAGCGCACTCATGCTCGCCACGCCCGAAGCGCGCGAGCGTATGGAACGCTTTCTGGGCCGCGCGGCGCGCTAGCCGTCCGGCCATCCGCACGGAGACGAATGTGAAATACGACAACATCGAACAGGTCGCCGTCATCGGCACCGGCGTCATCGGCGCGAGCTGGGCCGCGTACTTTCTGGCACGCGGTCTGCGCGTGAGTGCGTGGGACCCCGCGCCGGGCGCACGTGAGCGCCTGCGCGAAGCCGTCGATGCGCACTGGCCGACGCTTATCCGCATCGGGCTGACGGCGGGCGCAACACGCGACAGCCTCACGTTCCACGACACGCTCGACGCCGCGCTCGAAGGGGCTGACTTCGTCCAGGAGAGCGGCCCCGAGCGCGAAGACCTGAAGCAGGATCTTTTCCGCAAGATGGACGACGCGTTGCCGCCGTCGGTGGTGATTGCGTCGAGTTCGTCGGGATTGTTGATGAGCCGGGTGCAGTCGGTGTGCGCGCATCCCGAGCGCGTGGTGCTCGGGCACCCGTTCAATCCGCCGCATCTGATTCCGCTCGTCGAGGTGATCGGTGGCGAACAGTCGTCGCAAGCCGCCATCGACACCGCCATGCAGTTCTATCGCGCCATCGGCAAGCGCGCGATCCACGTCCGCAAGGAAGTGAAGGGGCATATCGCGAACCGCCTGCAAGCGGCGCTGTGGCGCGAGGCGATTCATCTGGTGGATACGGGCGTGGCCTCGGTAGCGGATATCGACGACGCCATCGCTTACGGTCCCGGCCTGCGCTGGGCGGCGCTGGGGCCGTTTCTGAATCTGCATTTGTCGGGCGGCGCGGGCGGCATCGCGCATCTGCTCGAACACCTCGGCCCGCCCATCGAGTCCTGGTGGGCAGACCTTGGCGAGCCGGTGCTGACGGACGACCTCAAGGCGCGCATCACCGCGGGTGTTGAAGCCGAGTTGGCTGGCCGGGGCAATGCGCGTCTTGAAGCACAGCGCGACGCCGTCATCCTCGGCATTCTCGCGAGCAAGCCCTGAACCCTCCGCATCCCCGCTGAAAGTATCCGATCCAACGAACGACCGATTCGAAGAAGGAGACACGCATGAGCAAACCCAAAGTCATCGTCACCATCGCGCCCACCGGCGGCATGGCGTACAAGTCGCAGAACCCCCACCTGCCCACGCAGCCGGACGAGATCGCACGCGATGTCTACGACTGCTACAACGCTGGCGCAAGCGTTGTGGCGATTCACGCGCGGCGTCCAGGCGACGACGGCGCGACATGCGATCCGGCGATTTATCGCGACATCAACCGCCGCATTCGCGACAAGTGCGACATCGTCATCAATAACTCGACGGGCGGCGGCGTCCACGGCGACATGATCGGGCAGGCCGACAACGGCTATTGGGAAATCCTCTGGGAAGAACGCCTGAAAGGCATGGATGCGGGTGCCGAGATGTGCACGCTCGATGCGACGACCATCATCGCGAGCTTCGGCGGCCGCGAGCTGCTGATGCACACCTCGCCGGAGCGCTCGAAGCATCTCGCTATTGAGATGAAGAAGCGCGGCATCAAGCCGGAGTGGGAGGTCTTCAGCCCCACGCACATCGTGCAAGACCTCGCCACGCTGACCGCCGCCGGATTCGACGACGAACCGTTCTTCGTCAATCTCGTGCTCGGCGTGCATCGCGGCTTCCAGAACGCCATGCCGTACACGCCGCGCGTGTTGCAGTCGATGGTCGATCTGTTGCCCAAGGGCAGCATCTTCTGCGTGAGCGGCATCGGTCCGGCGCAACTGCCGTCGGCGATGAATTCACTTCTGCTCGGTGGCCACGTGCGCGTCGGTCTGGAGGACAACCTGTATTACGAGCACGGCGTGCCTGCGACGAACCAGCAACTCACCGAGCGCGTCGTGCGGCTCGTGCGCGAGATGGGTTACGAACCGGCCACGCCGACCGAAGCCCGCGAAATCATGGGCCTGCCGCGCAACCGTGAAGTGCTGCCGGAGTTCGCCGTGCGGTAAGGCGAAGGTGTGCGTCGCAAGCTGTCCGGCCCCTAGAACGAAAACATCCCAGGAGACAAGTCACATGGCGGCAAACAGATTCACACGCAGTTTCGCGCTATCTCGCATCCTTTCGTTGTCGACGCTCGCCGGTGTGGCGATGCTCTGCGCGACCTCGCAGGCGAACGCGCAACCGGCGGGCGTCACCATAGGCGTTACGCTCTCGACAACCGGCCCGGGTGCTTCGCTCGGGATTCCGGAGAAGCAGGCCATCGGCATGTTGCCGCCCACGCTCGGCGGTTTGCCAGCGCGCTACATCGTGCTCGATGACGCTACCGACCCGACCACTGCGACGAAGAACGCGCGCCGTCTCGCGACGGAAGACAAGGTCGACGCGATCATCGGGTCGTCGACCACGCCCGCATGTCTGGCCGTCGCCGCTGTAGCAGCCGATACCCGCACCCCGCAGCTCGGCCTGTGTCCGTTCGTGCCGAGCGCCACGCAGATGCGCTACGTCTTCTCGCTGCCGCAATCGGTCGCCGTCATGGCCGACGCGGTACTCGACGACATGAAGGCGCACAAGGTGAAGACGCTGGGCTTCATCGGCTTTAACGATTCCTATGGCGAAGCGTGGCTCAAGGACATTCAGGCGCGCGCCGTCGCTCGTCAGATTCAGGTCGCACCGGTCGAGCGTTACGCGCGCAACGATCAGTCCGTGACCGCGCAGGTGCTGAAGGTCATGTCGTCCAACGTGGACGCCGTCATCATCGCGGCGAGCGGCACGCCGGGCGCGCTGCCCATGAGCACGTTGCGCGAGCGCGGCTACAAGGGACGTATCTACCAGACGCACGGGGTTGCTAACAACGACTTCCTGCGCGTCGCGGGCAAGAGTGCAGAGGGCGCGATTCTTCCGGTGGGTAACATCCTCGTCGCTGAGCAATTGTCGGCGAACCATCCGGGCAAGGCCGTCGCCACCGACTTCGCGAAGCGTTACGAAGCACAGTACGGTGCGGGCTCGCGCAACCTGTTCGCCGGTTACGCCTACGACGCTTATCTGGTCCTCGACCGTGCCGTCGCGGTGGCGGCAAAGCAGGCGCAACCGGGCACGCAGGCGTTTCGCGACGCACTCGTTACCGCCGTCGAACAGACGCGCGGTCTGGCGGCCACGCACGGCATGATCAATGTCAACGCACAGGACCACTCGGCTTATGGCGAAGACGGTCGCGTGCTCGTCACGGTGAAGGGCGGAAAGTGGACCATCGAGTGAACCTCGCGGCGGCGGGCGCGCGCCGCCTCGCCCGGCCCGATATCGAACGCGAGGTGCGCGCAGACGGCAGCTTCGTGATTCGCTCGCGCACTACGCTCGACGAGTTCGAGCGCAGCCCGGCCGACTGGCTCGTGCAATGGGCTTCAAGGACGCCGCAGGCTGTTTTCGTGGCCGAGCGGCGGCAGCCCGGCGATGCCGCGTCCGGTACAGGCCTCTGGCGTGAGATCACGTATGGCGAAGGGCTGGCGATGGCGCGCGGGATCGGGCAGGCGTTGCTCGATCTCGACGTGCCGCGTGAGCGTCCCGTCGTGATTCTGTCCGACAACAGCGTCAACCACGCGCTGCTCGTGCTCGGCGCGATGATGGCGGGGCGCCAGACGGCCATCGTGTCGTCGGCGTATTCGCGCATCGCCAAGGATATGAGCAAGCTGCACGGTATTCTCGCGCGGCTCGACCCGGCGCTCGTGTATGTCGAAGACGGCGATGCCTACGCGCGCGCGCTCGACGGCGCGCCGATCCGTTGCCCCGTCGTCGCCACGCGTAATGGGCATGCGGAGTGGTTGCGTTTCGACACGCTTGCGTCGACGTCGGCATCGGCGGCGCTGGATAACGCCTTCGCGCAAGTGCGCCCCGAGGATACGGCGAAGCTGCTGCTGACCTCCGGCTCGACGGGCAAGCCGAAGATCGTCGTCAACACGCACCGCATGCTGGCAGCGAATCAGCAGATGATTGCGCAGTGCTGGCATTTCCTCGACGAGACGCCGCCGGTCGTGGTCGACTGGCTGCCGTGGAGCCACACGTTCGGCGCGAACCATAACTTCCACATGGCGTTGCGCAACGGCGGAGCATTCTATGTAGACGACGGTCGCCCTGTGCCCGAACTCGTGGGGCGCTCCGTCGAGGCGCTGCGCGACGTGTCGCCCACGCTGCACTTCAACGTCCCCAAGGGGTTCGAAGCGCTCGCGCCGTTTCTCGAAGACGACGAGGCATTCGCCGCGCGTTTCTTCGGTCGTCTGCAAGTGTTGTTCTACGCGGCGGCGAGTTTGCCCCCGGCGGTATGGCAGCGCTTCGAGCGACTGGCCTCGCGGCACTGCGAGACACTGCCGTTCTTCACGTCGGCATGGGGGGCGACCGAGACGTCGCCGTTGATCACCAGCGTTCACTTCCCGATCCCGGGCGCGGGCAATATCGGTCTGCCCGCACCGGGCAACGAGCTGAAGTTCGTGCCCAATGGCGACAAGCTGGAGATGCGCGTGCGGGGTCCGTCGGTATTTCGCAGTTATGCGGGCGATCCCGAGGCGACGGCGCAGGCGTTCGACGAAGAAGGCTTCTATCGCACCGGCGATGCGGGTCGTCTGTCCGATGCGAACGATCCCGGCGCGGGTGTGATTTTCGACGGCCGGGTGTCGGAGGACTTCAAGCTGACGAGCGGCACGTGGGTTTCCGTAGGTGCACTGCGGCTGCGGGCCGTAACGGCGTTGGCCCCTTACGCGTCGGATGTCGTCATCGCGGGCCACGATCGCGATGAAATCGGGCTACTGATCTTCCCGAGTCCTGCCATGCGGGCAAAGGCGGCGTCTGCTCAGGTGTCCGCGGACGATCACGCAGGCAAAACGCTCGCGATGCACGACGATGTCCGCTCACACATCGCACAGGCGCTTGCGCAACTGGCGCACGACGCCGGGAGTTCGCAACGCGCGGCGCGCGCGGCCATCCTGGCATCGCCGCCGTCGCTGGAGCAAGGTGAGATCACAGACAAGGGATACGTGAATCAGCGCGCAGTGCTGACGCTGCGTGCCGACGACGTTGCACGGCTTTACTCGGACTGCCCGTCGGTCATTCGCTTGCCGTCTTCCAACGGTTAAGTGCGACAACTTGAGAGGTGGGGGAAGTGAGAGCGACGACGCGCCGGTGGCGGGGAATGCCACCGGCGCGTCAGATCGCCGGAACTGAGTGTGTGCGCCGAGTGATCAGGCGAGCGCTTCGCCGTGACTTTCCGGGAGGAAGAAGTAGACGATGATGGCGGCAAGCAGGAAGAAGCCTGCCGTGGCGCCCAGTGCGACGCTCACGTTCTCGCCGCGCGACAGCAGGCCGACAGCCGCCGGGGCGAGGGCGCTCGCGGCGCGTCCCGTGTTGTAGATGAAGCCTTGTGCCGTCGCGCGCACCTGCGTCGGGAACATCTCGGCGAACGTCGGAGCGAAGCCGCTATAGAAGCCCGTGCCGAAGAACGCCACGACCGGACCGAATACGAGCAACAGCATCGGCTCGCGAATCGCGACATAAAGCGGCACTGTAATTGCCGACACGATGAAGAACAGCAGAAACGACTTACGGCAGCCGATGCGATCCGCGATGTAGCCGAAGCAGATGAACCCTGCCGCCGCGCCGATCTGCATGATGACGATCCACGTCGTCGAGCGCATCAGATCGAAGCCCGGGCCGCCCTGATCGACTGGCGTCGACAGATATGCGGGAATCCACGTGAACAATCCCCAGTAACCGCACATCGCCGCCGCCGTGAAGGCGAGGCCGACGATCGTGCTGCGGGCGTACGGCCCAAACAGCATTCCGAGCGTCTGACCGAGCGTGAGACGCACGCGCTGCTCGCGCCAGATCGCAGGCTCTTCCACGTGACGACGCACCCAGAACGCCAGCACCGTCGGCACCAGACCGAAGGCGAACACCCAGCGCCAACCGAAGTGCGGCAGGATGACGGCGGCCACGATGGCCGCGACTGCATAACCCACAGCAAACGCGCTCTGCACCCAGGCCATCACCTTGGCGCGGTGCTCGGCTGGCCACGTTTCGGTAATCAGCGCAGCACCCGCCGACCACTCGCCGCCAATGCCCAGACCCAGCAGGAAACGGAAGATGAGGAGCGACGTCACCGAATCGGCGAAGCCGCACAGCGCGGTGCCGATGGAGTAACACAGGATCGAGAGAATCATCGACTTCGTACGGCCGATGCGGTCGGCGAGGAAGCCGAAGAACAAACCGCCGAAGGCCGTCGCCAGCAACGTGAGCGAAGCAATGATGCCCGCCACGCCCTTGTCGAAATGCAGGTCGACGCTGATGTAGCGAATCACCATCGCGAACAGCATCAGATCCATGATGTCGAGCATCCAGCCGATATAGGCCGAACCAAATGCTCGCCATTGCGCAGGGCTCGCGCCGCGATACCACGGCCGACGTGCCGTGCCCGCCGCTTTCAGGGCGGTCGTGCCAGTGTCCATTCTTGTCTCCTTCATGGAACCATCCTAGTGTCAGACCTCGTGTATCGACTATCGATACGCATGGGAATGATTTCGTTTGAATAATATCAGCACATTTCCCCGTCATGTCTCGTGGTAAACCATAAATGGTGCTTTGCGTATCGATGATCGATACTCAATGCCAGTGTTGTCTCGATGGTCGGGGCAATCGACTGGTCA
The DNA here is from genome assembly GCF_024704525.1 of Pandoraea commovens. Lineage (NCBI taxonomy): Bacteria > Pseudomonadati > Pseudomonadota > Betaproteobacteria > Burkholderiales > Burkholderiaceae > Pandoraea > Pandoraea commovens. The sequence goes on along the minus strand of NZ_CP102780.1, from coordinate 3,193,918 downwards.
CAGGAGATCGAAGTGAAGCCGTTTCAATTGCGTTTGTACGAGGATGTCATCGCACCGAACCATCCGCCCGTGTATCTGCCCTCAGCGCGTCGCGCGATTTACGTCGTGCGTGGCGACGTCGCTATCGAGTTCGACACGGGCGCGCAGCATCATCCGGCAGAGAGTGCGTGGCTGGGCGACGACAGCGTCGCGCTGATCGCGGGGAGTGAAGGGGCGACGCTATGGCGTTGGGAACTGATGTCGGGCAATGAGCCGACGCCGGGCGAGATCGCGTCCGCACCGGGGGCGTCGTCGACGCTCAAGCTCGACGCACCTGTCGAGCTGGACCCGCGTCAACAGTGGCTCATGCGTTGCGACAAGGTACAATTCCCCCCCGGCGGCGTGGCGCATACGCACGTGCATCAGGGGCCCGGCGTGCGTTGCACGCTCGAAGGCGAGATCACGATCGAGACGTTGGGCGCGTCGCACACCCATGCGGCAGGGCAAGCCTGGCTCGAACTCGGTCACGCACCGGTGCTGGCGCCGACGACCGAGGCACGCGATACGACGTTCATCCGTTGTTTCATCCTGCCGCGGGCGTGCCGTAATCGCAGCTCGATTCGTTACGTGCGCCCCGAGGACGCGAACAAGAACAAGCCGCAGCGCTATCACGTGTTCGGCGAGCGTTTCATCTCGCTCGACGCACAGTAATCGGCGCGCGACGACAGTGACAAAGGACACGCAGTGAAAGGATCGAAGGACACCCCGAACGACGTCACCCGTCGCCCGCGCGCCGCCGCTGTGCCGAGTGCCGCCAGCGACGAACAGGGCGGCGACGAAATCAACACGTCGTCGACTTCGGTCATTTCGTTGCGGATTCTGGAGTTGCTGGCCGAGCGCAATGCCGAGTGCGGCGTCACGCACCTGGCCGAAGCGCTCGGCGTCCCCAAAGCGCGGGTTCACCGGCGTCTCACGGCACTGCGTCAGGAAGGGTATGTCGTGCAAAACCCGCGCACGAGCCGTTATCGGATCGGCTGGCGGCTCTTTCTGCTCGGACAGAAGCTCGTCAAACAGTTCGACGTGGTGGGGCTGGCACGCCCGGTCATGGAAGAATTGCGCGACGCCGTGGGACAGACCATCGTCATCAGTTCGTTCACGGAGACCGATGTGGTGGTGCTCGACGTGATGCGTGGCCGCAGTCCGCTGGAGATCCTGCTGCACCCCGGCACGCAGTTCAAACTGCACAGTGTGGCGCAGGGCAAGATTGCGCTGGCGTTCGGCGCAAAGGAGCGGCGCGACGCCGTGCTCGAAGGTCCGCTCGACGCTTGTACGCCGCACACCATCACCGATCCGATGCGCCTGTCGCACGAACTCGCGCTGGTGCGCGAGCGTGGATGGGCCGATGCGCCGGAAGAAGTGTTTCTCGGCGTGAACGCGCTGGCGGCGCCGATTATGCAGGACGACGGAACGCTCTTCGGCACGCTCGCCATCGTCGGCTCGATTCACTATTTGCCTGCGCACCCGAACCCGCAAACGGTCGCAGCGCTCACCGACGCGGCACGGCGCATCTCGCTTCTGCTCGGGAGCGGGCGCGGTAACTGAGCGCCACGTTCACCTCCCTCACATCCGCAAAACAGCGGCCGTGGCAATCGTTAGCGTCAGCAACATCATGTGCGTGAGTTGCAGGCCTTCCTGACGAATCCAGTAGCCGAACCACAAGCCGCCGATCATCATCATCAGCCACGCTGCGCTCAGGGCCGAGAGGCCCAGCGTCGCCCATGCAATGGCGGCGTGGGTGGCATGGGCGGCACCCACACCGATGGCCCCCGCCAACTGAATACCGCCCCAGCCGAGGCATACCGTGGCTGTGAGCTGAAGCGCGATCAATACGAGCAACGCCAGCACGGACCAGCCTTTCGCATGCATCGCGCGACGCAGCAACGGAATCTCGATGGCCGGTAGTTCGCGCAAGGGCGACATGTTCAGCGTTCGTCCGATGGCCCATGACGACGCGCCGAACGCCACCACGTTGTTCAACGCGGCAATGGCCGACCATAACGTCAGGCCGGTCACGAGCACCAGCTTGAAAATCACGAACGCATCGAAGGCATCGAGAACACTGACAGCACCGGGCATCGATAACGGCTCCTGTGGTTTGAGATTGCACGTTTTCGCAAAGACGAGCATGGGGAAGTAGGCCAAAGGATAGGAGCGCATCGTTATTTATGCAAGTTAACACTTGTATAAATCAGGGGTATGCGAAACCTATGGCGGAAGGCTTTCCCGGCAAGCATCCGAGGCCGTCGAGGGTCATGTGGATGGCGACGTCGAGCGGCGTGTGCGGCTCCTCGCCAAGCGCATCGACGAGACGTGCATTGTCCATGCGAACCGGCTGCTTCCAGAGATAGCGCATCTCCTGCAACTCACGCAGCGTCGTGACGAAGGGCGACGCCAGCGTCATCAGCCACCACGGGAAACGGCGGGTTTTGACTTCGACGCCATGACGCGCCATCACACGCGTGATCGCTGCGGCCATTTCCGTGCCGTCGGCATCCCAATGCCCGGCCATGTGGAAGTTGGCGAACGCGTCGAGCGTGTGGCGGCGTTCGATCAGCATGACCATTGCGCGGGCTACGTCCGGCAGATACGACCATTGATGGCCGATGCCGGGGGCGTTCGGGATTTGCACCACGCGTGTCGTCTGTCCCGGCTTCACCAGACCCTGAGCGAACCAGCTATTGCGGGTGAGCGGGCCGAAGAAGTCGCCCGCACGCACGATGATCGTCTGCACGCCGTTGCTGCTGGTTCGGCTGGCATCACGCAGACGGCCTTCCATCGTCGCGCGAATACGGCCCTTACGGGTCAGCGGCCGTTGGGGCGCATCTTCGTGCAGCACGGGGAACGTCTCCGGACCGAAGTTGTAGACGGTGCCCGGCAGGACGATGGTCGCGCCATAACGCGTAGCGGCGGCAATGGTGTTGTCCAGCATGGGCAGCACCTGCGTGTTCCAGTTGCGATAGCCCGGCGGGTTGACGGCGTGCACGATCACGGCGCAATCGCGGGCGGCGGCGAGGACGTCGTCGGCGCGCATGGCATCGCCGTCGATCCACTCGATGCCAGTGTCCGTCATCGAACCGGGCGCGCCGCCCCGGCGCAGGGCACGGACTTGCCAGCCCGCCGCGAGCAACTGCCGCGCGACTTCGCCGCCGATGCCGCCCGTAGCGCCCAGCACCAGTGCACGGGATGTTGTCTGTTGAGTGGAATGGCTCATGAGGAGACTCCTCGTTGGTTGTCGGTGATGCCATTCTCCGCGCGAAGTGATTGGAATAAAATTACTGAAAACAATCGATCAGCTATACATTTTTGTATGACCTCAAATCTCAGCTGGGATCTCTACCGAACATTCCTCGCCGTGCTGACGGAGGGCTCGCTCTCAGGCGCGGCGCGTGCGCTGGGCATCACACAGCCGACGGCGGGACGGCACATCGTTGCGCTGGAGCAAGCGCTGGGGCAGACGCTCTTCACGCGCTCGCAAACGGGCTTGCTGGCGACGGATGCAGCGCAGTCGCTGCGTTCGCACGCGCAGGCGATGCAGCACACGGCGCTGGCCTTCGAGCGGGCGGCGGCGAGTCATGGCGACGGGGTGAACGGGGTGGTGCGCATTTCGGCGAGCGAGGTCGTCGGGGTGGAAGTCTTGCCGCCGATCCTGACAGCGTTGCGTCGCGCCCACCCGGATCTGACCATCGAGCTGGTGCCGACGAACCGCATTCAGGATTTATTGCATCGTGAAGTGGACATCGCGGTGCGCATGGCGCCGCCGCAGCAAGAGGCGCTGATTGCCCGCCGCGTCGGCGTTATCGACGTCGGTCTGCACGCGCGCGACGACTATGTCGCTCGCTATGGCGCACCGACTTCGCTGGCCGACCTCGCGCATCACACGGTGATCGGATTCGATAAGTTGACGCCGTTTCTGCGCGAAGCGACGCGGGGCGTGCCGATGTGGGCGCGGGAGACGTTCGCGTTCCGGGCAGACAGCGATCTGGCGCAACTGGCGATGATTCGCGCCGGATACGGAATAGGTGGGTGTCAGGTGCCGCTGGCCAGACGCGACCCGCGACTGGTGCGTCTGCTGCCGAGCGCGTTCCGATTCCGACTACAGACGTGGGTCACGATGCACGAAGACCTGCGCGCCAATCCACGTTGCAAAGTCGCGTTCGACGCGCTTGTGGCCGGATTAACCGCCTACATGGCCGGATAAGACGCAGAGAAGTCGCGAGCGCGACAAATAACGAACGTCATCGATGATGTGTGTGATATACAATATATCAATAACATCAACGATTACGGGACAATCATCGCGCCATGTTCGACCCTTCCTTGTTCGGACGCATGCCACCGGACGTCATTGCGTCCGCCGCCCCGAGCGCGCCAGCGTCGGCCTCTGCTTCTTTGCCATCTCCCGCGTCACCTTCCGACCCGCTGCCTGAACCGTTCGCGCCCGGTCGTCATCCGCTGGGCCTGAGCGAGACACGCGACGCAGTCCTATACGTCCCCGCCGATCTGCCCACCGACAAACCGGTACCGCTGTTCGTGATGTTTCACGGCGCAGGCGGATTCCCGGAGAAGGTGTTGCCGTTCATCGAGCCGCACGCGGATCAGCACAAGTTTCTCGTGCTCGCACCGCATTCGACCTTCCCAACGTGGGACATCGTGATCGGCGGCAATGGTCCCGATCTGGAGCGTCTGCAAGCGGCGCTGCGAAGCGTTGCCACGCGCTATCGCATCGACGCGCAGCGCGTGGCCTTCGCGGGTTTTTCCGACGGCGCGAGCTACGCGCTGTCGATTGGCGTGACGAACGGTGATATCGCGAGCCATGTCATCGCATTCTCCGGCGGTTTCATGTCGATCTTCGTGCAGGAAGGGCTGCCGAAAGTGTTCATCGCCCACGGGCTGATCGACGAGCAATTGCCGATCGCCACGAGCGGACGTCAAAACGCAAACAAACTAAAAGTGGCGGGCTACGATGTGCAATACGTCGAATTCGACGGGCTGCACATCATCGAGCCGGGCGTCGTGGCGCGTGCCATCGACTTCTTCCTCGCCTGAACCGACACGCCATACGGGGAGTGCCGTCCATGGATTTCGAAATTCCTGAATCACTGATTCATCCGCTGATGCAACTGATCGGCACCGACTCACCGCTGGGCAAGCAACTGACGGCCTATGGCGTGTGTCGCGGCAATATGCTGGTCTCCAGCGAATGGTTCGACGCGAAGTCGCTCAACACGCTTTACGTCCTGAGCAAGTCGCAGAACGAGCGCGCACTGATGTTCCAGATGCTCGCACTCGATAACGTCTACAACGCGCCGCAAGCGCGCGTGATTCCCAGTCTGGACAAACTCGTGCCAGGGCTGGTCGCCTACCTCGCGCGCGATGTGATCGACGGCTGGCTGTATCAGCGCCATCGGGACGGTGCGTTGTTGCCGTGGCTGGTGCGACGGTTGCGCTACGTCGAACCGGATCAGGGCTCGCCGTACGTCGTCGTCGACATGCTGGCGAACACCATGCAGTCGGCGAACCTGAGTCCGACGGAGCATCGCCCGCGTCGCTCGGGCATGACCACGTCGCTCGTCTTCACGCGCGACGACATCGCGAATCGCACCATTCCCGAATTGCTCGCGGAGTTCGGTTTCTACAAGGAATGTGCGGAGTTCAAGACCGAATACGAACAGCATGCGCAACGCTTCCTGCGCGTGCAGCGCGCGTTTGGTGCGCAGTTCGTGCTGAGCCGCGCGGCGTTCTCCGTCGACCCGAAGGGCGCGACGGAACTGATTCGTGTGGGCGACGGCGTGACAGCCAAGTGCGTCAACGACGAAGAGCGGCTGGAGCGCAACTTCGAGATGGCGTGCGATGCCGATTTCTGGCGCAACGCCGAGATCGGGCAGGCGTTCGAGACGATTCCGCTGCACTGCTACGTGCACGTCTTCCATCTCGACTGGCACCGCAATCTTTGGGTCCACGTGCAGAACATGACCGAGTACGAATATCAGCCGAGTCTGCGCGACAAGCTGGTGTTGCCCGCACATCATCACGATCTCATCGACATCCTGACGTCGAACATGGATGTGATGATGCCGGACTTCGTCCCGGGAAAATCGGGTGGCGCGACGATCCTGTGTCAGGGCGCACCGGGCCTCGGCAAGACGCTGACTGCGGAGATCTACTCGGAAGTGGTTGGCAAGCCGTTGTATCGCGTGCACTCGGGGCAGCTGGGGACGACGGCGGCGTCGGTGGGGGCCACGCTCATGAGCATCTTGCGACGTGCCATGCGATGGAATGCAATCCTGTTGCTCGACGAGGCCGACGTGTACATCCGGCGTCGCGACAACGATCTGGAGCACAACGCCATCGTCGCGGAGTTCCTGCGCTCGCTGGAGTACTTCCACGGTTTGCTGTTCATGACGACGAACCGTATCGGCGACGTGGACGACGCGATCCTCTCGCGCTGCATCGCCACGATCCACTACGAAGTGCCTTCGGCGGCGGATGCGCGCAGGCTCTGGCGCATGCAGGCAGATCAGGTGGGTGCGCATCTCGACGACGGGCTGATCGAGACGCTGGCCGCGAGATATCCGAAAGCGAGCGGGCGCGACATCAAGGAGTTGATGAAACTCGCGAGCCGCTATTGCAAGGTCAAGGAACTGCCTTACACGGAAGACGTGTTCCGCTTGTGCGGTCTGTTCCGAGGCTACGACGCGTAGCGTTTCTACCCTTTGTTCGTATCCATTTTCCGAATACCACTCAACCAAACATTTAATTTCCCAATTCAAAACGTCCCACCCATACTCCATTGCACCAACACGCATTCAGCAAGGGCGATGCATAGACCGCGCCAATAAGCGGTCAGACCGAACGGTCAGGTCGTCCTTGCTTCAATCAAGGAGACAATGCGGATGCAATTGGACGTTTCGAACGAGGTCCTGGGCGGCATGCCCACGACCGGGCAGTCCCGTGCCCAAACTCACGCTCATCACACCGCGCATGGGCTCAGCCCACGGCTGCATAACGCCGATCTGGCCCCGACAAAGGCCGAAGGACGGCGCTGGGGCCGCTACAGCATCTTCGCGCTGTGGACCAACGATGTGCACAACATCGCCAACTACTCCTTCGCGATCGGACTCTTCGCACTGGGTCTGACCGGCTGGCAGATGCTCGCGTCGCTCGGCATCGGCGCGGCGCTTGTCTACGTCTTCATGAACCTGACGGGCTACATGGGCCAGAAGACCGGTGTGCCGTTCCCTGTTGTCAGCCGCATGAGCTTCGGCGTCTACGGCGCACAGATTCCTGCCATCGTGCGTGCGGTCATCGCCATTGCGTGGTTCGGCATTCAGACGTATCTCGCCTCGGTCGTGCTGCGCGTGTTGCTCGTAGCGGTTTGGCCTGCGGCCGGCGCCTACGATCACAACAGCGTGCTCGGTCTGTCGACGCTCGGCTGGCTCAGTTTCATCGCCATCTGGCTCGTGCAACTCGCGATTCTGGCTTACGGCATGGAGATGGTGCGCAAGTACGAAGCGTTCGCCGGGCCGATCATTCTCGTCACCGTGACGAGTCTTGCGGTGTGGATGTATCACCGTGCCGGAGGCCATATCGCCATGTCGGTCGGCACGCCGCTCACGGGCCTCGCCATGTGGACGAAGGTCTTCGCGGGCGGCGCGTTGTGGCTCGCGATCTACGGCACGCTGGTGCTCAACTTCTGCGACTTCACACGCGCTTCGCCGAGCCGCAAGGTCATTCGTACCGGCAATTTCTGGGGGCTGCCCGTCAACATCCTGATCTTCGCGGTGATCAGCTTCGTGCTCGCCGGTGCGCAGTTCAGCCTGAACGGTCAGATCATCCATAGCCCGACCGAGATCATCGCCACGATTCCCGACAAGACGTTCCTCGTGCTCGGCTGTCTCGCGTTTCTCGTCGTGACGGTCGCCGTCAACATCATGGCGAACTTCGTCGCTCCGGCGTTCGTGCTCACGAGCCTCGCCCCGCATCGGCTGACGTTCCGTCGCGCAGGTCTCATCAGCGCCACGATTGCCGTCGTCATCCTGCCGTGGAATCTCTATAACAGCCCCATCGTGATCGTGTACTTCCTGTCAGGTCTCGGTGCGTTGCTCGGCCCGCTCTACGGCATCATCACCGTGGACTACTGGCTGCTTCGCAAGACGTGCGTGCACGTGCCGCATCTGTACAGCGAAATGCGCGAGGGCACTTACCACTATGTGCGCGGCGTGAACCCGAAGGCGGTGGTCGCGCTGGTGCCATCGGCGCTGGTCGCGGTGACGGCGGCGCTCGTGCCGGCGTTCAGCGCGCTCACGCCGTTCTCCTGGCTGCTCGGTGCGGGCATTGCCGGTGGCGTGTACTACGCGATCTCGGACCGTCGCCGGGCATTCGAAGATTGCTCGGGCGAGCACTTCGCCGTCGACAGCGCCGCACACTAGGGTCTGTGCTGCGCCGGTAGCGCAGGCGAGTTTCACCTCTGTATTCATCCCCTCTGGAGTGTTTATGAAGATCCTTGTCGTGAACGTCAACACGACGGCCGCGATAACCGACGCCATCGCGCACCATGCACGTGCGAGCGCGTCGCCGGGCACGGAAATCGTCGGACTCACGCCGCACTTCGGTGCGGAATCCGTCGAAGGCAATTTCGAAAGCTATCTCGCGGCCATTGCCGTGATGCAGCGCGTGATGAGCTACGACGAACCGTACGACGCCGTGATTCAGGCCGGTTATGGCGAACACGGACGCGAAGGCTTGCAGGAATTGCTGCACGTGCCCGTCGTCGACATTACCGAAGCCGCCGCGAGCATGGCGATGCTCCTCGGCCACCGATACTCGGTCGTCACCACGCTCGATCGTACGGTGCCGCTCATCGAAGACCGTCTGAAGCTGGCCGGTCTCGACGCTCGCTGTGCCTCGGTGCGCGCGAGCGGCATGCCGGTGCTGGAACTGGAGCGCGATCCGCAGCGGGCCATCGCGGCCGTTGTCGCACAGGCGGAGATCGCCGTGCGCGACGATCATGCCGAAGTCATCTGCCTTGGTTGTGGCGGGATGGCCGGACTTGACGCCAAGATTCGCGAGCGTACGGGCGTGCCGGTCGTCGATGGCGTGTCCGCTGCCGTTGCACTCGCCGAATCGCTGGTGCGGCTCGGCCTGAGCACGTCCAAGGTGCGCACGTATGCGCCTCCCCGTCGCAAGCAGATCGTCGGCTGGCCACAGGCGCTGTTCGGTTGAAGCGGATGACATCTGCCTGTCGCTCCCGCCACGCTGCGGCATCCATCAGAAAAACTCATGAATCAACGCAGCATGCCGATATGCGGGAAAACTAGAGGCGCGCTCGCACGCCGGTCTGGCTATATTGGTTGCGGACCGGTGTCGACGTCATGGCGAACCTCTGACAGGGCAGACGCCTTGTTTGCAAGCCTTTGACTGTGCTGCGCCGCGTCATTTCATCGGTACGGCAAGGAGACGCAGTGGAGACGCATGGCGAACTGCACCGGGCGATTCTGAACAACATCCCGGATCAGGCGTGGCTTAAGGACACCGAGTCGCGCTACATCCTCGTCAACGACGCCTTCATGGCCGCATGCGGGCGCACCGAGGCTGACATCATTGGCAGCACGCCGGACAAGGTATGGTCCTCCGAGTGGGGACGTGTGTACCTTGCCACCGACCGTGCCGTCGTCGCGAGCGGCGTACGTCGTCGTTACGAAGAGAGCCGCCCGGGTGCAGACGGCGCACCGCGCTGGTTCGACACCGTCAAGATGCCTGTGCGCGATGCCCACGGACGCATCGTCGGCACCGTCGGCATCTCACGCGACATCACCGACCGCAAGCGATCCGAGATGGCGCTGCTCGATTCGCGCGCTCAACTGCGTCAACTCTCGGCGTATCTGCAAACCGTACGTGAAGCCGAGCGTACGCGCCTGTCGCGCGAATTGCATGACGAACTCGGGCAGTGGCTGGGCGGCCTGCGTCTCGGTCTGAACTATCTGGAGACGCAACCGAACCTGCCTGCGGCCGATCAGTCGGCGCAGATCCAGATGCTCAAGGAGCTGGTCGACGAGACGATCGACGCCGTGCATCGCATCGCGGCGGACCTGCGCCCGGCGGTACTTGACGAACTCGGCCTGCACGCCGCGCTGGAATGGCTCACGGAATCGTTTGCACAACGTCACGGCTTACCGTGCGAACTGGTGATGCCCGAGTCGGTGACGGCGTGTCTCGATAGCGAGTGCAGCACGGCCATCTTCCGCATCGTGCAGGAGTCGCTCACGAACGCGAGCCGGCACGGACAGCCGACGCAAGTCCGCGTGACGCTCGAATTGCGCGAGGGGCACTGCCACGTGTGCATCAGCGACGACGGGCGGGGCATGGACCCGTCGCGCGCCGGACACGGCCAGCGGCTCGGTCTCATGGGCATGCGAGAGCGGGCGCTGATGCTGGGCGGTGCCTTCGATATCGAAAGTGCGCCAGGGCAGGGCACGCGTATCGTCGTGCGGATTCCTGCGCGGCCAGCCACGCATGCCTCGACGATTCCTGCAACTCACGATGCGGGGTGGCCATGCGTGTGATGATTGCCGACGACCACGCGATCATTCGTGACGGTCTGAAAAAGATCATTTCGATGGCCCCCGACATGGCCGTCGTGTCCGAGGCGGTGGATGGCGAAGACGTCCTGAAGCGCCTGCGCCTGACCACCATTGACGTGCTGTTGCTCGATATGTCGATGCCCGGGAAGAGCGGCATCGCGCTCATCGCCCAGATCAAGGCGAGCTATCCGTCACTGCCGATTCTGGTGCTCAGCATGTATCGCGAGTCGCAATATGCGGTGCAGGCCATTCGCGCTGGCGCAGCGGGCTATCTCACGAAGAACGCCGAATCGGAGCAACTGATGAGCGCTATCCGGCGCGTGGCACGGGGTGGCACAGTCGTGTCGCCGCTAGTGGCCGACAAGCTGGTTCGTCAGTTGCAACAACCCGCCGAGGCGTTGCCGCACACGCGTCTGACCGCGCGCGAGTTCCAGATTTTCCAGATGCTGGTCGAGGGCAATGGCATCAACGACATCGCCCGCTGCCTGTCGTTGTCGGCCAAGACCGTCAGCACGCACAAGGCGAACATCCTGACCAAGATGGACATTCCGTCGACGGCGGGGCTTGTGCATTACGCCATTGAGCACGGTCTGATCGTCGCCGGTACCGACGCCTGATTCGGCGTTGGATTGCCCTGGCCGGACGTTCTGTCCGGTCAAACCCTTCCCCACGTTTTGATTGCTGCACCGCGTCTAGGGAAATTCTTAGACGAAAACCAGCAAATCCCGATGCCCCGTATTCGGGCGCTCTTCTAATCTTGGTTCAGGCCTTTCAGAACCTTTGCCACCCCGGCCGCCGACGCACTCCGGCCAAGTCCATCAACCTCACTCTGCGACCCTATTCGCAAGTGCTTTTCGTGACGTAAGGAGACCCGCACCATGCATGTGGACCTGCTGATCAACAATGTGTGCGTACGCGACGACGCGCCGCTCGTGGATATCGCCATCAAGGGCGGGCGCATCGCCGCGATAGAGCCGGGCATCGACGCCACCGCCGACGAGCAGATCGACGCGCAGGGCCGGGCCGCGATTCCCGGCCTCGTCGAAGCGCACCTGCATCTCGACAAGGCGCTGCTGCATCGTCGTCTGCCCGCACGCTTCGGCACGCTCGACGAGGCCATTCGCGTGACCGGCATTCTCAAGAGCAAGCAGGAGCGTGAGGACGTGCTCGACCGCTCGCGTCAGGTGCTCGACATGGCGGTCAAGAACGGCACGGTCGCCGTGCGTGCGCACCCCGACGTCGACCTGATTCAGGGCCTCATCGGTGTGGAGACGTTGCTTACGCTCAAGGACGAATACGACAGCCTGCTCGACTTGCAGATCGTGGCGTTCCCGCAGGAGGGCATTCTCAAGTCGAAGGGCACCTATGAGCTGATGATCGACGCGCTGCGCATGGGCGCGGACGTCGTGGGCGGCTGCCCGTACAACGAGCTGAACTGGGAAGACACGAAGCGCCACATCGATATCGTGTTCGAGCTGGCGCAGCGCTTCGATGCGCCCATCGACATGCACGCGGACTTCGCCGACGACACCAGCGATCAGCGCTTCGCCGCTATCTCATACATCGCGCAGCGAACCATCGACACGGGCTATCAGGGACGCGTGTCCCTCGGCCACGTGACGAGTCTGGGCGCGCTCGACAACGACGAACTCGCACCGGTGATCGAACAGATCCGCCTGGCGGGCATCAGCATCGTCACGTTGCCCGCGACGGATCTGTATCTGGGCGGGCGCAAGGATGCGCAGAACCAGCGTCGTGGACTGACCCCTGTGAAAGCGTTGCATAGCGCCGGTGTGAACGTTGCGTATTCGTCGAACAACGTGCGCAACGCATTCACCCCGTTCGGCAAGGCCGACATGTTGCAGATCGGCAATCTGCTCGCACACGTGGCGCAGTTCGGCGTGCCCGAGCATCAGCAGGCGATTCTGGACATGGGCACGCATAACGCCGCGCGCGCCATCGGCCTGTCGCACGACTACGGCATCGCCGTGGGCAAGCAGGCCGATCTGATCATTCTCGATACGTTCCGGGTGGCCGACGCGCTGCTCGATATCCCGCCACGTCTGTGGGTCATCAAACGCGGCCGCATCACGGTCGTGACGCAGCACAGCTGCGAGATTCACCGGCATTCATGTTGTTGTGCGCAATGAAGTTCTTATAAAACTCAAGGAGACAATCATGAAGAAGCTGCCTGCGGAAGTCGTTGCCTCACTACTTGCTGTCACCACCATCCCGATTGCGATGCTGCCGTTGCATCTGCCGCCATGGGCGATCTTTATCAGTTGGGCGGCCACGTTCGCGATGGGCGGCCCGACGCTGGTGAACCTAAAACGTATCTGGGCGACGCTACCGATCGGATCGTTCTTCGCGTTCCTGATCGTGCTGGGCTTCAAACAGGCCGCCACGCAGTTCAGCGGCAACACGCTGGTGGTCGCGGAGATGGTGATTCTGTTCGCAGGCAACGGCTCGATGATGGCGCTGGCGCGCTTCTTCCCCGGCCTGAACTTCATCCCGGGCATGTTTTTCGGCTTCGCGACTTACTTCGCCACGCTGTTCGGCGGCTTCGGTCCCGTTGCACAGGACCCGCTGGCCGCACTGGCCGCCGCCGTGGCGATGAACGCGCTCGGTCCGGTCTACGCCTGGCTCAAGGAGCGCTACTCCGCCCCGGAAGTCTCGCATCAACGCAACTGGAAGGGCTGGAAGGCGGAAGTCTGACCTCCAATCCCACGACGATTTGACGATTCAACGATGTACGGGCGAAGCGCTGCCAGTGTCGGGTGCGCTTCGCCTTCCAATGACATCCCCAAGGGAGACGGCATGACGTTCGCACCAAAACTGGCCGATGGCCTTACTCCGACACCACCGCAATCGACGCCGCAGCCGTCTGCCGCTGGCGATGCGAGCAGCATCAACACGCGTCGCAATTTTCTGATGGGGACGGCGGCGCTGGCCGGTAGCGCTGTCCTGCCGCTCTCGGCCGTGGAGGCTGCCGAAGCTGTGGCAGCCGCACCGTCGGTGACGACGAAAGCAGACACGAACGCAAAGCCGGACGGGCGTCTCGCACAATCGACGCGTGGCATGGTGACCAGTCCGCATGAGCTGGCGAGCGAAGCGGGGCTGGAAGTGCTGCGCGCGGGCGGGAACGCCATCGAAGCGGCGATTGCCATTGGCGCGGTGCTGAGCGTGACGTATCCGCATTTCACCGGTCTGGGCGGCGACGCCTTCATGGTCATCAGTGATCGTGACGGCAATGTGCGCACGCTCTCTGGCATCGGTCAGGCCGCAGCCCAACCGCCCGAGTACGGCAGCGCGATTCCTGTGCGCGGCCCCGGCGCGACGCTGACCACGGCTGCGACGGTCGCCATCTGGGACAAGGCATTCGAATTGAGTCGCACGCAGTGGGGCGGTCAGCAATCGTGGCCGTCGCTCTTTTCGCGCGCGACCGAGTACGCTGCGAACGGCTTTCCCGTGACGCCGTCGCAGCACTTCTGGCAGACGTTCCGGGCCAACGAGTTGTCCGGCTGGGAGGGCTTCTCAACCACTTTCATGCCGAACGGACGCATCCCGCAGGCCGGTGAGCGCTTTCATCAGCCAGCGCTGGCGCGAAGTCTCGACAGCATCGCCACCCACGGCGGACGCGAATTCTATGAAGGCGATCTGGCCGGACGCATCGCGGCCGGTCTGAAGAAGGTAGGCTCGCCGTTACGCGCGAGCGATCTGTCCCGTGCGCAGGCGCGTGAGGAAGTGCCGTTGCGCGTGGCGTATCGGGACGGCGAGTTGCTCGGGCTGCGTCCGCCGACACAAGGCGTGACGACGCTTGAGATCATGGGCATCCTCAATCGCTTCGATCTGAAGTCGATGCCGGAGGGCAGCGCCGACTACTATCACGTGCTGGTCGAAGCGGTGAAGCTCGCGTTTCTCGACCGCAACCGCTACGTGGCCGATCCCGATTTCGTCGACGTGCCGGTGGATCGTCTGCTATCCAGTGCGAATCTCGATGCCCATGCGCGCAGCATTCGCATGGACCGCGCGATGCCTTGGCCGCACGTCTTCAAGACGGGCGACACGGTGTACATCGGGGCGGCGGACAGTCAGGGCAACTGCGTGAGCATGCTGCAAACCGTCTACTTCGACTGGGGCAGCGGTGTGGTGCTGGGAGACACCGGTGTGCTGTGGCACAACCGAGGGGCGTCTTTCAGCATGGACCCGGCGAATCCCAACGTGCTGCGCGGCGGCAAGCGTCCGTTCCATACGCTCAATCCCGGGATGTACCTGAAGGGCGGACGTCCACAATTGCTTTACGGTACGCAAGGCGCAGACGGGCAGCCGCAGACGCTCGCAGCCGTGCTGACCCGTCTCATCGACTACGACATGGATCCTTTGACGGCATTGAAGCGCCCGCGCTTCCTGCTGGGCAAGACGTTCTCCGATTCGCGCGACAGCCTCAAGCTGGAACAGGACGCCGGTGCGGGTGTATTCACCGCGCTCGCCGCGCGAGGGCACGAGATGAGTCCGCTGCCACCCCAAAGCCAGTTGGCGGGGCATCCCGGCGCGATTCGTATCGGCCCGCAAGGGCAGATGAGCGGCGCACACGATCCGCGTAGCGACGGACGGGCGTTGGGTGTCTAGCCAGGCACTACATGCACGACGCGGTGCCGGTAGCCATCACGGCGCGGGCACCGCCGAAAACCCCAGTTGTCGGGCGTTCGTCGCGCGTGATACAAGTTCTGCCATTCATCGCAAAAATAAATACGAGACATGGCTGGCAGTGCGAAATCGAATCGACCGCTGTTCGATCTGGACCTCTTGCGCTCGATCATCATGGTGGCCGATTGCGGCAGCTTCACGACGGCGGCCGCCCGTCTGCATTCAACGCAGTCCACCGTCAGCCAGAAGGTGAAGCGTCTGGAGGACATGGTCGGCCATAAGCTGCTCGACCGGGGCAATCGCGAGGTGCACGCGACCGATGCGGGCGAGTTGCTGCTCGGTTATGCGCGTCAGATGCTCGCACTCAACGATCAGATGTTCGAAGCGCTTTCGGGCGCGGTGGTGGCGGTGACGGTGCGTCTCGGTGTGCCGGAGGACTTCGCCACCGGCGCGACGACGCAGGTGCTCGCCCGTTTCAACCGTCAGTATCCGCAGGTCAAGCTGGAAGTCACGAGCGGCCTGAGTCGCGATTTGCTAGGTAGTTACGATCACGGTGAACTGGATCTCGTGCTGGTCAAGCAGCGCCGCAACAGTCGCGAGTCGGTGGCGAGCAGTCCGGAAAAGCTGGCATGGATCGACAGTGCGAAGCATCCGTCGTTCGGTCTCGATCCCGTACCACTCGTGACGTTCCCGACGCGGGGGCTGTACCGCGACGACATGATCAACGCGCTCGAAGCGATGGGGCGCAACTGGCGCATCAGCTTCACGAGTTCGAGTCTGAGCGGTATTCAGGGCGCTGTGGCCGATGGTATGGGGATCAGTCTGGTTCCGCCGCGCGCGGTGCTGCCGGGGCATGTGGTGCTCGGTCGTGCGCAGGGGCTGCCTGTCGTCGACACGTTCGAGCTGGCGATCTTTCATCGGCCGACGGCCGACCCGATGGTGGGTGCGCTCGCCAAGGTGCTTGTCGGGATGCTGGAATCGAAACCGCGTGCGTCGAAGTAATCACGACGCACGCGGCTTAGCGACTATTTAGCTCGGCTGAGTGCCGCTTACTTCGGCTGAGCGCCCAGCGTCAGATTCATGTGACGGTTGACGTCTTTGTACAGCAGGTAGCGGAACGGGCCGGGGCCACCGGCGTAGCAGGCCTGGGGGCAGAACGCACGCAACCACATGAAGTCACCGGCTTCGACTTCCACCCAATCCTGATTCAGACGGTAGACGGCCTTGCCTTCGAGCACGTACAGGCCGTGCTCCATCACGTGCGTTTCCGCGAACGGGATGACGCCGCCCGGCTGGAACGTCACGATGTTGACGTGCATGTCGTGGCGCATATCCTGAATGTCGACGAAGCGCGTCGTTACCCAGCGGCCGTCGGTGCCCGGCATCGCGATCGGCTCGACGTCCTGCTCGTTCTTCACGAACGGTTCCGGATACGGCAGACCTTCCACGGCCTGATAGTGCTTACGGATCCAGTGGAAGCGCGCCGTGCTCTGGCTGTTGTTGCGCAGTTGCCAGTCGGTCGCGGGCGGGATGAACGCATAGCCGCCCGGCGTGAGCGTATTCGCCTTGCCTTGAATCGTGACGGTGATTTCGCCTTCCACGACGAACAGCACGCCTTCGGCCTTGTCGTCCTGCTCGGGCTTGTCGCTACCGCCGCCTGCACCCACTTCCATGATGTATTGCGCGAACGTCTCGGCGAAACCCGAGAGCGGACGTGCCAGCACCCACAGACGCGTGTTGTCCCAGAACGGGAGGTGGCTGGTCACGATGTCGCGCATCACGCCCTTCGGGATGACGGCGTACGCTTCGGTGAACATGGCGCGGTCGGTGAGCAGTTCCGTTTGGCCCGGATGCCCGCCGTGCGGCGCGTAATACGTAGTCTTCGACATGCTTGTTAGCTCCTGATGATTCCGATGCGTCGTTCTGTTGCGTCGTTCTGTTTTCTCCCCATCGTCCGCCGCCGGGTTCCTGGGTCACGATCCACGCTTGGGGGCGCGCACGGATCGCTTCACCTCGGTGCGACGAACGTGAGCGACGCCGTCGCCTCGCGCAGGCGGCTGCGTCGCGCATGACAGTCAGGTCGGGGTGACCCCTGCTGTGTCCTTGAGCAGGGCGGGGTCCAGCGCGAGTTGCGCCGGGCCGCCCCAATAACGTCCGTGACGAATCACTGCGCGCGCCGCCGGTGCGGCTGCCACAGCGGCGGCGGCGTTCGGTGCGTCGAAGACGACGAAGCTGGCTTCGTTGCCCGCGTGCAGGCCGTAGTCCGCTTTGCCGATCACGGCGGCAGCTGCCGTCGTCGCCATTTCGAGTGCGACGTGCAGGTCTTCGTCCGTATAGAAACCCGACCGATAGCCGATGAGCATCGCGCGTTGCAGCATGTCGCCGTTGCCGTACGGCCACCAACTATCCTGAATGTTGTCGTTGCCCGTGAACACACGCACACCTGCTTCGCGCAAGCGCAGAATCGGCGGGAAGGCACGGTCGCCTGGGGCGTTCGTCATGATCGAGACGTCGGCGTCGGCCAGCGCGCGGGCGATGGTGTCGAGTTCCTCCGGGCCGATGTCGCCCAATCCGTAGGCATGGCTGACGGACACACGTCCCTGCAATCCGGCTGCCTGCGTGCGCGCCGCAATGCGATGCAACTGTGCGAGACCGATGTCGCCCGGCTCATGCAGATGGATGTCGATCTTCGTGCCGTGCTTCTCGGCGATGCCGAAGATCACGCTCAGTTGCCCGTGCGGGTCGCCGTCGAGCGTGGTCGGGTCGATGCCGCCCACGACCTGCACACCGGCGCGAACGGCGTCGTCCAGAACCTCGGCTGTACCGGGGCACGTCATCACACCCGCTTGCGGGAAAGCGACGAGTTCGATATCCAGCCATTCGCGCCACTTTTCGCGCATGGCCAGGATTTCGTTCAGGTGCGTGAGGCCGGTGCTGGCGTCGACGTCCACATGACAGCGCATGGCGACGGTGCCGAACGACACCGTTTGACGCATCAGGGTGTCGGCACGCTGAGCCATTGGCGCTGCGGCGGTGATTTCCTGCTTCTCGGCGGCAAGGCGCTCGCGCAGGGTCGCAGCAGGGCGATGGGGACGCCAGCGATCGCCGACGAAGCTCTTGTCCAGATGGATGTGACCGTCGACAAATCCGGGCAGCACGAGCTTGCCTTGCAGATCGATGATCTGAGCGCCGGTGGTGTCGGGGGTGTACGAGTCGGGCGCGCCGACGTAGGTGAAACGTCCGTCGCGCACAGCGAGGGTGATGGGGTTGCCGTCGGCACCGACGGCGCCGACGAAAACGCGGTGAGTCATTGGGAACGCCTCTATGCTGCCCGGGGCCTCGCTGGCGCTGCCTCACAACGTGCCGTATGAACGTGTCGTGTGGCGGGACGCAGCCGCGCTGCGGGGTCTCGTGGGGGGTGAAACTGCGGGGTAAGACTTACAAGATAGCGAACCGATCGGGCATCGACAAATTAAATATCAGAATGCATACCATTCGATTTCTAAATGGATGGCGAGGGGGCCGCGATGCGTGAGGGGGAGGCAGGCGGACGCATCAGGGCACGACGATTTGCAGCGACCACGTGAAGCGCCCGAGGACGTTGGCGTCGCGATCGGTCACCGTGGCGTCGACATTGACGTCGGCCGTCCCGCTGGCGATCACCTCTGTCTCCCAGTAAGCATCTGGTGCTTCACGCGGAACCGGTTCATCGGGCTTTCCTGACTGCGGCGCGTAGCGCGTGGCGTGGCTCTCGACATGCAGGCTCGACCGTCCCAATGTGGTTTCGTCGACGAGCGCGAATTGCAGCAGTGCCGCGTGCTCGCCACGCATCGCGAGCGGCGTCCAGCGCAGCTTCATGCGGGTACCGGGGGGCGCGTCGATGACCCACTTTGCGCCGTTGACGCCAGTCAGGGCGTCGGCGTTCGGGGCCAAGGCGTAGTAAGCATTGTCTGGGGCGGGCTGCGGTTTCCCGTCACTTCCGGACGCTCGGTCGAGCAGCGTCACCGTATCGACTACGAGCAATACGTCGGTGCTGGCGGCGCTGCGGGCGTTGTCCCGCGTATCGCCGCCGGGCTTCGCTTCGGACATGGAGGCTCCCTGCTGTGGGCCGTGACGACCGCCACGCATCGTGTGCCTTAAGCCGCTTAAGGCACACAACAAATGGCGGATCGACATGATGACGTAACGACTCAATGGTTGCGAATGGTGATGAACGGATCCCACTGATAGCAGCCGCAAACATTGCCGCTGCGGTCAAGAATCATGAACTGGAAGTGATAGGTGACGCGACCGGTCTTGAGCGTTTCGCTCGACCAGAAATAGTTCGAGCAGGATTGCTTCTTCGGTTTGGTCGGGTCCGGCGGGTTCGGCACGGGGATCGTCACCTCGGCTTCGCGCGGGGAGGGCGGAGAAATCAGCTCATTACCCTGATTGCCCACGAACTTGTAGAAGATGCACGACTGCTCGAAGCCCAGCGAGAGCGAACATTCGCGCCACCGGATGACATCGCCGACCGTGGCCGCGACGTCCAGCTCGCCGCCTGCTTGCCCGCTCACCACGTTGCCCTGCGTCACGATCATGAAAACATGCTTGAAGTCGATGAGCGGCGGATTCGCCATGCTGGAATTCTTGCCGTAGCGGTCGACGATGGTCTTGGTGTCGATGCTGACCAGCACATCGGTGATTTGCGACATGTGAGTCTCCACGAAAGGCTGAGTTGAATGCCGTCGATGACAACGACGACGGCGCCGAAATGACGAAACGACGTAGCGTTTCTGTTGTGGAGGCTAGGCAGCCGTGGCGGATGTTCAACCTCGCAACGGATGAACACTATTAGTGACATCTCCGTGCAAAGCGGCATGGCGTCTCGATTGGCACTCGCGGGCCCGCCGCTGACCAATCGACGGATTGGAAGGGGACACACAAAAGAAAAGCCCATGCGCGCGCGGGGCGGGCATGGGCCGGATGACGTGGTGTGCGCGCAATGGCGCCGGATCAGTCGTCCTTGCGGCTATGTTGCAGACGTTCGAGTACGTGGATGCTCAGACGCGCCGTGTGGCTGCGCATTGCGTTGTAGGCAGCTTCGGCATCGGCCGCCAGCACGGCTTCGACTACGCGGTCGTGTTCGTCGAACGATACGGTGAAGCGCTCTTCGACGTCGGACTGGGCCGCCCGAAACGGGGCGAGCCGTTCGCGGTGGCTGTCGATCAGCGCCATCAGCGTCTTGTTCTGCGTGCCTGCGCTCAGCAACTGATGGAACTCGCGGTTGAGCGCGAGGTAACCGGCTTCGTCGCCCGCGTCCATGCACTGCTTGCTCTGGACGTGAATCATCTCCAACTGCTTCTTCTGCATGGCGCTCATGCGCTGTGCACTCAGGCGACAGCAAAGCGCGTCGAGCTCGCACATCGCTTCAAGCATGTCGGACAGGTCGTCGACGCTGATGCTTGCGACGACACCGCCCTTGTGCGGCGTGAGTTCGATGAGGCCACGGGCGTTCAGCTCGCGCAGTGCTTCGCGAATGGGCGTGCGAGACGCCTTGAAGCGCTCGGCCAGCACGACTTCTTCAAGCTTCTGCCCGGGAGGCAGGCGGCCGTCGATGATTTCGCCCGTCAGTACGCGGCAGATCCGTGCGGCAATGGTTTCGGCCATGCTGGTTTATCTCGCTCCGTAGATGCGTCGTTTGAGTCGGATTGTATACATGCGGATTATACGAGTATTTTTCCTTATGTTCTCGTGTAAAAAGGGCGCAACGCCATATGGGACGGGGTTTGATCGATTTTCGGAACGATGGGAGGCTCAACATGCATTCAAAAATACGTTTTTGAATGCAATGTGCTGAGATAGTATACATAAGCCATTCGCCGGAGGTGCCGGCGAGGCCTATCACCTCAATCCGAAGGAGACATTCATCATGGCCAAACTGCGTCACATTGCGCTTTCCGTGCCGGACCCCTGGAAGGCGGCCGAGTTCTATATGCAGGCGTTCGATTTCAAGAAGGTCGGGGAGACGGACTCCTCGCTCGCCCGGGGCGTCTACCTCTCGGACGGCGTCATCAATCTCGCGCTGCTCAACTATAAGAACGACGAAGCGGCGGGCGACCGCGGCCGCGAGTTCGTCGGCCTGCATCACATCGGCATCTGGGTGGAAGACGTGGCCGCCACGCGCGCGAAGATCGAAGCCGCTGGCGGACGCTATTACATGGGCGAAGTGCCGGTGAAGAGCAACATCTTCTACGAAGTGAAATTCTTCGACCCGAACGGCGTGATCTTCGACGTCACCGCCCACGGCTGGGGCGGCGCTTCGAAAGACGGCACCGGCAGCGACAACGCGCCGAAGCTGCGCCATGAAGGCCTCCAGGCCGACCGCAGCGGACTTTGATCCGTGCGCGACCCATCTCGATATTCCCCACGTTAGTGCCTCAAATCGCCGCCGAACACCTCGCGTGCATTGCGCCTGGTGTGTCGGCGGCGATTCATCATCCGAAGTCCTAAGGGGTAACCCGCTATAAAAAAATAGCCCGTTTGTATAAGCAAATAGCAGTAGAAATTCAATTTCTTTGATATGTATAATCCATCGAAAGATTGTATACATACAACGGGCGAGCGGCAGACATCCCAGCAGTTAAACAGGGGAGGCGTCGCAAATAAAACGAGAAACATCAGGAGACAGCATGAAGAAGCGAGTGTTGTGTGCATTGCTGCTGGGTGCAATGCAGGGCGGTGCGTACGCGCAGTCTTCCGGGGGTGTCACGCTCTCGGGGTTTATCGACCTGAACATGGAACAACTGTGGGGGTCGGGCGCGAATGGCGGCAAGGTCACGAGAATGTCCAGTGGTGGGCTGAACAACTCTCGTTTCAACCTGAGCGGCTATGAAGAACTGGGCGGTGGCAATCGCGCGTTCTTCACGTACGAGCCGATGTTCTCAGCCAACAACGGCACACAATCGGCGCAGGCGCGTCAGTCGTTCGTGGGGATCAAAGGGCCGTGGGGCGATCTGTCGTTGGGCCGTCAGTTCACGCCGTCGTACTGGATCGCGGGTTACGCCGATCCGAGCTGGGCGGCCGACTTCAGTATGGTCAACAACATGGAGTTCTTCTACGCGTCGTATCGCGTCGACAACTCCATCCAGTACAAGACGCCGACGTGGTACGGCCTGAACGCACGCTTCATGGCGACGACCGGCGTGGGCGACGGCACGCGCTCCGGCCGCTTCTACTCCGCTGCATTGGAATATCGTCACGGTGGCATTTTCCTCGGCGCGGTCAGTGAGCTGCAATACACCCGCGACATCTACTCGGCTAGCCAGATCCGCTCGTCGCGCGACAACTATTTCGCGGCGACGTACAAGTTCGGCAGCATCGAGCCGACGTTCATCTATCACACTTACAACGGCTACTACGCTTATCCCCCGTACGTCGCGTTCAACGTGCGAGGCTGGGACATTCAGGCAGGCGTGCGCTATGCGCTGACCGACCGCCATCGCTTCTACGCGAGCTTTGTCCACCGTCAGGACGACGACAACAAGGCGCTCTCTAACGCCAACGGCTTCGTCGTCGGCTACATGTACGGCTTGTCGAAGCGCACCACGCTTTATGCGACCTACGCTCGCGTGCAGCACAGCAACGACACGACCGTCCACTACCCGGTGACGTTCCAGGTCACGCCGACCGGCTCGCAGAACCCCTCGGGCGTGCAGTTTGGTATTCGTCACGCGTTCTGACGCAGACGTCGTTCGCCAACAGCATTTCCGCATTCCCGCTTTTCAGTAATACGCCGCCGGCGAAGGTCGTTCACAGCGCCGGCGAGAAGACTTTTGAGACGAAGGAGGAAGACATGTTTCGCATGCAGACACGCGGTGCAGCCCCCGCCATGTTGACAGCCACGGCAGTGCTCGCGGCGCTCACGATGACGCTCGCCGCGCACGCCTCGGCTCCCGAAGGCGCGCCGGTCGCGCAGACAGCGCCCGCCGAGAATCCGTCGGGCACGCCCGGCACGCCGAACGTCAAGGACCCGTATCTGGCCGGATGGCTGCGCCTCACGCCGGACCGCGAACCGAAGCCGCTCAAGGCTGGCGTCGACTACGGTATGGATCCGGCCACGGGCAAGTTCATCTGGCCGAAGGCATCACCCGAAATTCACACGGGCCAGCGCTTCCCCGGCGAACTGACTACGTGGGACAAGAAGAGCTATTCGAAGAACGTGAAGGTGTTGGCGTTCTATCCGGGCGTTGATTCGCCGTTCCACGCGTGGAACAACATCGCCGACTTCAACGGCAAGCGCTATCTCTACATCCATGACCGCGACTACCTGCGCATCATGGACGTGACCGATCCGGCCAACGGTAAGGTCGTCTATTCGAAGGGCGGCGTGTGGGGGCCGAAGGGATCGAGCGAGAAGTTCGATGCCAACAACGTGCAGGACTACCTCGGCGGCGCCACCATCGTGTGGAACAAGAAGCTGGGCAAGCCGATCCTCGTCGCGTCGTTCGAAATCGGCCGCTACGGGTTGATGCAGGACAAGTCGAAGCAGCCGGACAAGGTGGCTGCGCAACGCAATTACAACTCGCTCAAGGGCTTCAAGGTCTTCGAGATGGATGGCCCGTTGCCGTCCGACTGGAAGCTGATCGCCACGCGCACGACCGACTACAAGCATCCCAATGCGCCGGTCGGCCAGCAGCAGGGCTCGGGTTCGCTCGACTCTCCGGAGTTCTACGGCGGCAAGTACATGATTCTCTCGTCCGCTCCGGACGACAGCTACGCGCTCACCGAATACCCGAACTATCTCTACTCGCCGGGCTACCAGGTGTGGGATATGTCGGACCCCGCGAATCCGAAGTTCATCTCGCAGATTTCGGTGCCGGGCCAGATTCTCGGCAACGAAGAGCATGAGCAGGCCTATCTTCAAAACCCGCGCGCGGGCAACCGTACGTCATGGATGGGCTCGCGTATGCCGATCTTCCTGCCCAAGCCGCTGGAGCAGGGCGGCAAGGTGGGCTTCGGCGCGATGGGGGGTCTCGGACTGTGGTCGTTCGATCTGAGCGATCCGGCGCATCCGAAGGTCGTTGGCAACGTGAACACGGCACCGAGCTTCGCAGGCACGGAGTATGACAACGCCGACGTCAGCCAGTACGAGCGCACGGGTTACGTGCTCACTAGCGGCTACCCGATGAACCGCGACTGCTACGAGCCGTACAAGGACATCTTCGTCGTCGACGCGCGCAATCCCGCCAAGATGAAAGTGGCTGGCAAGCTGCCCGAGCCGGAAGTGCCCGAAGGCGCGCCGTTCACCAGCTTCTGCCAGCGTGGCGGCAACTACGGTCCGAAGCGTTCGAACTCCATCGGTCAGCCGGGTACGTGGCGTCAGGGCATCGTGCCGTACTCGTTCTACAACGCGGGCGTGCAGATTTTCGACGTGAAGGACCCGACCAAGCCGCGCATCGCCGGTTACTTCGTGCCGGGTCTGGCCGACGAGACGGAACTGCCGGTCTACACGCTGGGTAAGGGCGTGTTTGCGATGTACACGGAGTACGACCGCAACATCATGTGGGCCTTCACCGAGAACGGCGCCTACGCATTGTCGAGCCCGCTGCTGGGTGAGCCGGTGATGGGCGCGCCTGCTAAGCCGTACCCGGCACGCTAACGAACGATTCGACGTCATGGGCGGCGCGACCGGAGGGATCGGTTCGCGTCGTCACCGCCGACTTCACAGGGCCTCCAAAGCGTGAAGTGTTGAAGCGGGCAACCTCCGATGGTCTCCCGGTTGCCCGCTTCTTTTTTTGCTTCCTCTTTTATTCCGATGCGCTGCGATGTCCAGCGGAGTTGACGATAGCCGGTAGCGTCGTGCCAGCGAGATGGGCGCGTACGTTGGCCAGCAGCAGGTCGATCTGTGCTTGTAGTGCCGCCGGTGAGCGACCGGAGATATGCGGCGTGAGCACCACGTTCTCGAGCATGCGCAGTGCGGACGGCACCTCGGGTTCGGTCTCGAAGACGTCGAGCGCGGCACCCGCAATCACGCCGTCGCAAAGTGCTTCGATCAGTGCCACCGTATCCACCACGCTGCCTCGGGCCACATTGACGAGAAAGCCGTGTGTGCCCAGACGTGCCAGCACATCGGTGTTCACGAGGTGATGCGTGGCTGGACCACCGGGACAGGCGAGCACGAGGAAGTCGCTCACGTCGGCCAGCGCGCCGATGTCGTCGAAGTGCTGCCAGCGATAGTTCGTGCGGGCCGTGCGCGTGTGATAGCCGATGGACATGCCGAAGGCTTCCGCGCGCGTCGCGATGGCCTGACCGATGTTGCCGAGGCCGACGATGCCGAGTTGTGCGCCACTCAGCGTGGGACGCGGTGCGCGATGTTTCGCCCAGCCGCCCGCTTTCACGGCGCGGTCGAGCGTGACGAGTCCACGGGCGCTGGCAAGCATCAGCGCGAGCGCGTGATCGGCGACGGTCTCGCCGTTCGTGTTCGGCGCATGCGCCACGGCGATGCCGCGTTGCGTAGCGGCGTCGACGTCGATGTTTTCAAAGCCCGCACCGAAAGCGCAGATGAGTTCGAGCTGGGGTAGCGCGTCCATTTGCGCAGCCGTGAGGCCGGTGGTGCCGTTCGTGAGCACGAGGCGCACATGGGGCGTCACGGGGTCACCAGCGACGCAGAGCAGGGTTGTGTCGACGTCATGCAGACGCAATCCGGCAGCAAGCAATTGCGCGCGGGCCAGCGGTTCGAGCGGGATGAGATTGAGCAGGAGCGGCATGTCGTTCATGGGCCTTAATCGTCTCGACGAGATGGATTGAAAAATAAAATACAAATCAGTTGCTATGTATACATATGCTATGTATTGTGTTTCAACATAGCAATCAAAAAGACAGCCGATACGTGAAAACGAGATCGGTTACCGATGGAAGACAAGGAGGAAGGTGTGACCTGGTTTGGATTGGCAACTTATGAATCGCTGGCGCCGGGCGCCGTGGCCGCACGTCGTACGGCACTGGTTCAGCACGGCCGTCTGTATGACCTCGAAGCGGTGCTGCGTCACGTGGGCGCGGGTGCGGAAGATGGCCTCGCGTCGGCACAAGACCTGACGGCGCTGCTCTCGGACTGGTATGTGCATGGCGATGCCGTATCGGCCGCCGTGCGTCGCGCGTTGGACGCAGGCGTTCCGGCCAAGGTGGGTGCGCTGGCGACCGATAGCTACCGTCTGTGCGTGCCGTATCAGCCGGGCCGCATCTTTGCCACGGCGTCCAACTTCTACGAACACGCGGCGGAAATGGGCACCAAGCTCGCGCCGCGCAGCGAAAGCTCGCCGTACATGTTCATGAAGGCCGAGACGAGCGTGACGGCGACCGGTACCGATGTGGTGCTGCCTCCGCATGCCGAGCGTGTCGACTGGGAGGTCGAGCTGGCCGTGGTGATCGGCCGCCCGGGCCGTCACGTGCCGGTTGAACAGGCCCACGAATGGATCGCCGGTTACACCGTCATCAACGACGTGAGCGCACGGGATTTGAACCGTCGCACCGACTATCCGTTCACGCACGACTGGTTTCGCGGCAAGAGTTTCGATACCTTCGCTCCTCTGGGGCCGTGGTTTGTGCCGCGCGACGTCATTCGCGATCCCCAGAACCTGCGCATGACCCTGTCGGTGAACGGCGAGTCGATGCAGGACGACACAACGGCAGGAATGATCTTCAACATTGCGGAGCAGATCGCTTACCTGTCGGAAATCCTCACGCTCAAGCCCGGCGATCTGATCGCCACGGGTACGCCGACCGGCGTGGGCATGGGGCGTGGCGTGTATCTCAAGGCGGGTGACGTGATGGTGGCGGGTATCGAGGGCATCGGCGCCATCGAGAACCGCGTCGTGGCACAACGCAAATAAGAAAGACCGCTCATGTGGCGGTCAGGAGGAGGCAGCAATGCAGCAGTGGCAGTGGACCCGGCGCTGGTGGACGGCGCTCGCATGTGTCGGCACGCTCGGCATGGCAGGGATTGTCGGCGCAGGCGCGTTGTGGGCGACGCCGGTCGCCGCACAGGACAAGGTCAAGTTCAACCTTTCATGGCTGCCGCAGGGCAGTACCGGCGGCGTGCTCGTCGCGATCAACAAGGGCTATTACCGCGAGGCAGGGCTGGAAGTCTCGGCCATTGTCGGTCACGGCGGGCAACGCACCGTCAATGAAGTCGATCAGGGTCTGTTCGAATTCGGCTACGGCGACCCGATCAGCGTCATGCTCAATCGCGCGCAGGGCGGTAAGACCCGCATGGTCGGTTCGATCAACGCGGTCTGGCCCGGCGCGATCTGCTATCTCGCCAAGCCCGGGCGCACCATCACCAAGCCTGCCGATCTGAAAGGCATGTCGATGGGCGGTGGCGGCGCGTCGCCGTTGCAAAACATCGTACCGGCGTGGCTCAAGGCGAATGGCTTGCCGCCGACGTCTGTCAAGCTGCTTCGCCTCGATCCGTCCACGATCAATCCTTCGTTCTTGCAAGGGCGTGTGGATCTGACCGAGTGCTGGGAAGGCGCGAATCTGCCGGTACTCAAGTCGCTGGCGTCGAAGCAAGGCCGCGAGATCGGCTCGCTGCGCTATCGCGATTTCGGGCTGGACATGGTCGGCAACGGCATCGTCACGACCGAAACGATGATCGCCCAGAAGCCGGACGTGGTGCGTCGCTTCGTGCAGGCAACCTACCGGGGCTATGCCTGGATGCGCGAGCACCCGGAGGCGTCCGCCGGTGTGATCGTCTCGCAGTACCCGATGCTCGACAAGCAGGTCATGGTCGAACAGATTCGCCAGATCGGCGCGCTGGAGACCGATAGCGAGACGAAGGGCCACAAGCCGGGCTGGCTGCCGGTGCCGCGTATGGAGTCCACCGCGAAGTTCGTGCGCGACGCCTTCAATCTCGCGCCGACGCTCAAAGCCACCGACATCTATACCAATCAGTTCGTCGAATGATTCCCGGTGATCGGGAATCCGATCGCGACCCGATGAGAACTGATGCAATGCAAGGAGTGGAGATGACAAGCCCCAAACCCAAACTCAATCCGAAGCGTCTCGGCCATCTGGTGCTGGTCGTGCGCGATATTCAGAAGTCGGTGAAGTTCTATACCGAAGTGCTCGGCCTCACGGTCTCCGACTGGATCGACGACCAGATGGTGTTCCTGCGTGCGGGCAGCGATCACCACGATCTGGCGCTGTCGCAGATTCCGAAGAACTCGCCCGATATCGACGATCTGCCGCGTTACGGTCGTCCTGGCATGGAGCACTTCTCGTATCTGGTCGACAGCGTCGAGGAGATGGAGAAGGCCGTGGAAGTGCTGCGCGCGCATGAAGTCGAGATCGTGCGCGGCATCGGCCGTCACGGTCCCGGTGCGAACTACTTCCTCGTGTTCAAGGATCCGGATGGCAACAACGTCGAGCTGTATTGCGAGATGACGCAGATCGACGCCGAGCATCCGTACGAGGCGAAGGTGTGGGAGCGCAACATCGAGAGCTTCGACCGGTTCCGGTTCGAGCGTTTCGTCGTGCCGCCCCCGCCGGGGATGGTCAAGGAGAAGTCGGGCGGCAAGGCCTAATCCGGCTTACCCCATCCATCCGGAGGAGACATTCGAATGAAACGCATCGCACAGACGATCGTATTCTGGGGCGTGCTGCTCGCCCTGTGGGAAATGGCCGTGACGTACTTCAAGGTGCAGTCGTATCTGATGCCGCCGCCGTCGGCCATCTTTCGCGCCGCGTGGGAAGTGCATCCGCAGATGCTGGCGGACACGTGGGTGACGACCGTCGAAGTGCTGACGGGGTTTGTCGCCGCCGTCGTCGGCGGGCTGGTGATCGGTGTGGTCATCAGCTACAGCGCGTTCGCGCGCCGCACGCTGTATCCGCTCGTCACCGCTTTGCAGAGCATGCCGAAGATCGCGCTCGCGCCGCTCATGATCGTGTGGTTCGGCTACGGCTTTGCCTCGAAGCTGGCGTCGACGTTCCTGTTCGCCTTCTTTCCTGTCGTGGTGGCGACGATGGGCGGTCTCGCGTCCGTGGCCCGCAATCTCGACGAGCACTTCCGTGCGCTGGGCGCAAGCCCGTGGGACACCTTCTGGCGGTTGTATCTCCCGGCGGCGCTGCCCGCGTTTGCGGACGGTCTCAAGATCGCCATGCCGCTCGCGGTCATCGGCGCCATCGTCGGTGAGTTCATCGGCTCGGAAGAAGGGCTGGGGCATCTGATCGTATTCGCGTCGGCAGCGGCACGCACCGACGTGATGTTCGCGGCGATTCTGATGGTGACGTTGCTGGCGGTGGTGCTCTATTGGGCCATCGAACGGCTGGCGCGGTTTGTCTGGTGGCGGGGGATCAACGTATGAGCGGTCTGACTAATTCGAAGGCGAATACCGTGACGCCTCTGCATTCGACGCGCGCGGCTGATGCGCCGTCCACGGCCCCTCAGACGTCGGACGCCATGATCGAAGTGCGCCACATTGACAAGACCTTCCCTGCGAAGAACCGCAAGACTGCGCCAGTGAAGATCCTCGACGACGTGTCGCTCTCCGTCGCAGACCAGGAGTTCGTGTCGATTCTCGGCACCAGCGGCTGCGGCAAGAGCACGCTATTGCGCATCGTGGCGGGTTTGGTGCCCCATGACGGCGGTGAAGTGCGCGTGGCAGGGCAGCGCGTGTCGCGTCCGGTGCCCGAGATCGGTGTCGTCTTCCAGACGAGCAACATGCTGCCGTGGCTCACCGTGCGTCAGAACCTGCTGCTCGGCACCAGCCTGCGCAAGATTCCGAAGGAGAAGAGCGAGCCGCGTGTGACGGCGCTGCTGGAGATGCTGGGACTCGCTCAGTTCGCCGACCACCATCCGCACGAGCTGTCCGGCGGCATGCGTCAGCGCGCGTCCATCGGCCAGATTCTGGCGCTCGAACCCAAAGTGCTGCTCATGGACGAGCCGTTCGGCGCGCTCGATGCGCTCACCCGCGACAACCTGAACGTCGAGCTGCTGCGTATCTGGCAGGAGCATCGGCAGACAGTGTTGCTCGTCACGCACAGCATCGAGGAAGCGGTGTTCCTGTCGGATCGCGTGATTGTGATGTCGGCGCGTCCGGGCAAGGTCGAGCAGGAAGTGGTGATCGATCTGCCGCGTCCGCGCTCGCCGCAGACGATCAAGCAGCATCCTCGCTACGCCGGGTACATCGCGCAGCTTTCGCAGTTGATGGGAGTCTATTGATGGACGGACAGACGTCAGCCGTCGCCGAGTGGGAAGTCGCGCGCGCGACCATGCGGGTGCTCGGCCCCTCGTGGACCGACGACATCGCCGCCGGACGCCGCGCCGTGCTCGACACCTACACGCCGTTGCTGGCGAAAGCGTCGACGGAAGGCTTCGCTGTCGTGCGGGATCTGGCCTATGGTCCGCATGCGCGGCATCGGCTCGACGTCTACCGTCCGACAGCGCCAATAGTGCCGGCAGGACCGGTGAGCGCACCCGCGCCCGTGGTGGTCTTCGTGCACGGTGGCGGGTTCGTGCGCGGCGATATGAATGCCAACGCGCAGATCTACGGCAATGTGCCGCGCTACTTCGCGCGTCACGGGTGCGTGGCCGTCAACGTGGAGTATCGGCTCGCACCGGAAGCCGCGTTCCCGGGCGGCGCAGAGGATGTCGCGCTGGCGATGCGATGGATTCGCGAGCACATCACGCAATATGCGGGCGAGGGCGGGGCCGACTTGTCCCGCATTCTGCTGATCGGGCATTCGGCGGGCGGCTCGCACGTCGCGAGCTATCTGTGCGATCCACGTGTGCGTCCGGCGGCACCTGAAGTGGCAGGGGCCGTGCTGATCAGCGCGCGTCTGCGTGCCGACGTCCTGCCGGACAATCCGAACGCCCCGGGCGTCATCGCTTACTACGGCGACGACGCAGCGCGTCACGAGGCGGACGCCCCGATGGCGCACGTCGATGCCATGCCGGTGCCGGTGATGACGGTTGTTGCCGAGTTCGAGAATCCCCATCTCGATACTTACGCGCTCGAATTCTGTCATCGGCTCGCGAAGCGAGATGCGCACGCGCCGCGCTTCGTTCAGGTGCACGACCACAACCACACGTCGGTCGTTGCGCATCTCGACACGGGCGACGATTCGCTCGGCCGCGAAATTCTGCAATTCCTGCACGAAATCAACCCATCGCCCTGATGCGGTCCGCGCCTGCCTGAATCGCTGAACGGGGACGTTCAGCGAGGGCAGCGCCGCAACTCTCTCCCTCTCTCTTAGGAACTGTCATGGTCGATCACGAATTGACCGGGGCGTTTGCGCCCGTCGTCACGCCGTTTCACGCGGATCTGACGCCGGATGCCCCCCGTTTTCTCGCGCATTGCGAATGGTTGCTCTCGCAAGGTGTCGGTCTCGCGCCGTTTGGCACGAACAGCGAAGCGAACTCGCTCGGACTCGGCGAGCGCATGGCGTTGCTCGACCTGCTCGTCGACAACGGTCTCGACACGCGGCGCATGCTGCCCGGCACCGGTTGCTGCTCGTTGCCGGAAACGGTGGCGCTCACGCGTCATGCCGTCGAGCGTGGCTGCGCCGGTGTACTGATGCTGCCGCCGTTCTTCTACAAGGGGATCTCGGACGACGGCTTGTACACCTACTACGCCCGCGTGATCGAGCAGGTGGCCGATGCGCGTCTGCGGCTGTACCTGTATCACATCCCCGCGCTGTCGGGCGTGCCGATCACGCTGCCGGTGATCGAGCGGCTGATTCGCGACTTCCCGCAAACAGTCGTCGGCATCAAGGACAGCTCGGGCGACTGGAACAACCTGAACGCCATGCTCGATGCTTTCCCTGGCTTCGGCATCTTTCCGGCGTCGGAGTCGCTCGTTTCGCGCGCGTCGGCCAAAGGCGCGAAGGGCTGCATTTCGGCGACGGTCAACGTCAACCCGCAAGTCATCGGACGGTTGTGCCGCGAGTGGGCGGACGGAGCGGGCACGGCGCTTCAGGCGCAAGCAGATGCTGTGCGCAGCATCGTGCAGTCGTACCCCATGATTCCGGCGCTCAAGGCGGTGCTGGCGTCGCATCGCGACGACCCGGCGTGGTCGCGTGTGCGTCCGCCGCTCACGCAGTTCTCGGATGAGCAACACGAGCGGCTGCTTGCGCAGTTGGCCGCTTGCGGTTTCACGTTGCCGGGTTAAGCGACGATGCGCGGCGCGTTGCGGTATCGGTTCTCACGCCGACGGGACACGAGTCATGCGACACGTTCGGGCATTGCGCGCGCTGGCGCGCGCATGCCCGGCGCGGTGCTGGCGATGGCCGTCGGACTCGGCGCTTGCGAGATGTCGCAGGCGCAGGTGCAGATCTATGGACATCTCACGCCGATGACGGACTGGGTCAGCGTGAGCGGACGTCAGGTGCCGGCCTCCGCGCCGCGTCCGACGCAAGCGCCCGCAGGCGCGATCAATGTGCCGGAGATGAGCGGCACACGCATGCTGTCGAGCATTTCTTACTTCGGTATGCGAGGCAAGGAAGATCTCGGCGATGGTTATGCCGCCATCTGGCAGATCGAAACACCGGTCTCCATCGACGGCAAGGCCACGGGCTCCATCGGCGGGCGAAACTCGAACGTTGGCCTGAAGGGGCCGTTCGGTACGGCATTTCTGGGCAACTGGGACACGCCGTATCAGTGGTCGACGCTGTCCGTCGGCTCGCCGGTGCGCAATCCCTATACGGGCGATCTCAGCACCATCCTGAGCAATCCGGGCTTCAACGTGCCGAATACGACGACGCAATCGGGGCGCGTCAACAACGCGTCGGATGCGACGTTCAATCGCCGTCAGGGCAACAGCCTTCAGTACTGGACACCCGAGTGGTACGGGTTGCAAATGCGTTTTTCGTACTCGCTGTCGAACGGCAGCGTAACGACACCGGCAGGCAGCATTTCGCCACAAGTGTTCGGCGCGGGGCTGGAGTACGTAAACGGTCCGTTGCGCGTGCGTTACGCGTACGAGATGCACAAGGACTACTTCGGTCTGGCATGGCTTGGCGCACCGGCGAGTGGGAATCCGTCCAACGTCGGTTCACGTGCGACGGGGTCGCGCGACGACGGGCACAAAGTGCTGGTCGTCTTCACGTACGCGAACACGAAGTGGGTGGCGGGCTGGGATCGGCTGACTTATCGCACGGACGACGGCACGAGCGGCAACCTCAACCACTACCGCCGCGACGCCGTCTACGCGATGGTCCAGCACTTCTTCGGCGGGGGAAAGCACTCCGTCTGGCTCGGTGGCGGCTATGCGATGAACGGTTCGTGCTCGCGCGTGGGCGGTGCGGTGTGTAGCACAGCCGACCTCGGTGCAACGCAGATGAACCTCGGCTATCGCTACGACTTTTCGAAACGCACCGACGTGTACCTCGCTTACTACCAGGTGATCAACCGGGCGTGGGGCAGCTATGGCTTCTCGCCACGTCCGAACTTCAGCGCCACCAATAGCGGTGCGGCACCGCCCGGCGCGCACTACCGAGGCATCGGCTTCGGCATCGAACACACTTTTTAGTCATTTCAATACTGCAATAGCGAAGTAACGCAAGGAAGATAGGAGACGATCTTGAGTACGACACAACCGGGCTTCGACAGCATTGTCGAGCGAGAAAAGGGACTGCACCGTGGCCTGACCAGCGGGCAGTTATCGATGATTGCGATTGGCGGTGCGATCGGCACTGGCCTCTTTCTGGGCAGCGCGTTCGCCATCGGCTTTGCCGGTCCGAGCGTCCTGCTGAGCTATGCCATCGGCGGTGCGATTGCGCTGCTGCTCATGGGCTGCCTCGCGGAGATGACCGTGGCGCATCCGACGTCCGGCTCGTTCGGCGCGTACGCCGAGCACTACATCGGGCCACTGGCTGGGTTTCTGGTGCGCTACGGCTACTGGTCGTCGATTGTCTTTGCCGTGGGCACGGAAGTCACGGCGATTGCCGTCTACATGAAGTATTGGTTTCCGGGCGTGCCGGGCTGGTACTGGATCGTCGGCTTCTCGGTCGGCCTCATCGCGATCAATGCGGCGAGCGTCAAGGTGTTCGGCGCGGTCGAGTATGCGTTCTCGATGCTCAAGATCGTGGCCATCGTCGCGTTCCTGATTCTCGGCGCGTACATCGTGTTCCGCGCCCCGGCGGAAAGCGGCATCGGGCTGGCGAACTACACGTCGCACGGCGGCTTCTTCCCGAAGGGGGCTTGGGGCATGTGGGTGGCGGTGATCGTGTCGATCTTCAGCTATCTGAGCATCGAGATGATTGCCGTGGCGGCGGGCGAGGCGCAGGACCCGCAGCGCGCCATCACGCGGGCCTTCCGCGCAACGATGTTCCGTCTGGTGTTCTTCTATCTGCTCACGCTGGCGCTGACGCTCGCTATCGTGCCGTGGAACGCAGCCGGTGAGGACGGCAGTCCGTTCGTGAAGGTGATGGCCGCGACGCACATTCCGGGCGCAGCGGGTGTGATCAATCTGGTGATTCTGGTCGCGGCGTTATCCGCGATGAACAGTCAGTTGTACATCACCACGCGCATGATGTTCTCGCTTTCGCGTGCAGGGTATGCGCCGCGCCGCTTCGGTGAAGTCAGCCGCAACGGCGTGCCGGTCGCCGCACTCATGCTCTCGACCATTGGCATAGCGTTGGCGGTTGCGCTCAACGTGCTCGCCCCGCAGGCATCGTTCACGCTGATGATGTCGGTGTCGATGTTCGGCGCGATGTTCACGTGGCTGATGATCTTCGTCACGCACCTGTTCTTCCGCCGTGCGCACGACGCGAAATCGCTGAGCTTCCGCATGTGGGGATATCCGTACGCCAGTCTGGCGGGCGCGTTGCTGATGCTGGCGACGCTCGTCACGACCTACTTCACCGACGAGTTCCGCATGACGCTGGTCTACGGCGTGCCGTTCGTCATCGCGTTGTCGGTGGTATATGCGGTCTGGTACCGCCAGCGAGGCAACGCCGCCGCTGTTCCTGCTCAGGGGCAGGGTAACTGAGGCTGCACGCCAGCTGTCAGGGTGGATCGCGCCGTGCCGTGGACAGCGGCGCGGCCACTGATTCGAGCGCTCGACGTTCGGCCGCGACGCCCCAGCGTGCGGCGACACCAGCCGCTATGAGCATCAGCGCGGCCCCGATCGCGTAGCCGATGGCGACATCCGCACGGTGCCCCGTATCGATGAGCCAGCCGAACAGCGCCGGTCCGGCCACGCCGCCGAGCAGCGTGCCGATGGCGTAGAACACGGCGATGGCCAGCGCGCGGATCTCCAGCGGAAACGTCTCGCTCACCGTCAGATAGGCCGAACTCGCGGCCGCTGAAGCAAAGAAGAAGATGACGGACCACGCAAGCGTTTGCGTGGTCGTCGTCAGCCACCCTTGTGCGAATGCCCAGCCGCTCAGCGCGAGCAGTGCGCCGGAGACGGCATACGTTGCGCTGATCATCACGCGTCTGCCGAGCACGTCGAACGCGCGGCCCAGCACGATGGGACCGAGCACGTTACCTGCCGCGAAAGGCAGCAGATACCAGCCGACGCTCGCCGCAGGCACAGCGTAAAAATCCGTGAGCACCAGCGCATACGTGAAAAAGATGGCGTTGTAACAGAACGCCTGCGCGATCATCAGCGTGAGGCCGACGAGGGAGCGGCGACGATACGTGTGGATGAGCGTGTGCCAGACCTCGCGTAGTGGCGTTGCCTGCCGGGCGTGCAATCTTAGACGTGTGTGCGCATGGGGTGGAATCGCTTGTCCGTGCACACGGATCGAGCACTCGATCTCCTCGACAATCGCCTCGGCCTGCGCCGTGTGTCCGCGAAGGATCAGCCAGCGTGGACTTTCAGGCACCCACATGCGCATCAGCAAGATGCCAAGGCCGAGCGCCGCGCCGATGAAGAAGCACGTCCGCCAGCCCCAGTCCGGCGGGAGGACACCCGGTGCGAGCAGCACGAGCGACCCCGCAGCGCCGAGCGCCGCACCGGCCCAGAAGGTGCCGTTGATGACGAGGTCGGCCCAGCCGCGAACCCGGGCGGGTGTGAATTCCTGAATCGTCGAGTTGATGGCGGTGTACTCGCCGCCAATACCCGCACCCGTCAGAAAACGGAACGCCACGAAGCTCGCAAAGTTCCACGAGAAGCCGGTGGCGGCCGTCGCGGCAACATACAGCAGCAGGGTGACGAAGAATAGCTTGCGGCGTCCGAGCCGGTCGGTAAGCCAGCCGAAGCCCAGTGCGCCGAGTACAGCCCCGGCAATGTAGGCGCTGCCAGCAATACCGACTTGCGCGTTGGTGAGGGCGAGGGCAGGGCTTGTTTTGAGCGCTCCGGCGACTGCGCCTGCGAGGGTGACTTCGAGGCCGTCGAGCAGCCATGTGACGCCCAGCGCGACGACGATCAGCGTGTGAAAGCGCCCCCAGGGCAGGCGATCAAGGCGAGCGGGCAGGTCGGTGTCGACCAGATGCGGCGCGGCGTCGAGGGAAGGTGAGTGGGTGGTTGTCTCGTCTGTCGTCCGTGACATCAGGCGCTCGAGAACTCCGGAAATCCCCGTGGTTCGTCAATATTTGCCTGACATCATACTCCCGCGACGGTGACGGACCGTCGCGGGGTGACGCGCATGTCGTGCTTACGACTTGTGCGTGCCGTCCAGACGAAGGGGATCGATCTCCAGCGCGGTGCGCTTGCGTACGGCATCGGTTGCTGTGTCGTCGCTGGTGCCTGCCGCATCGTTGCGCATGATGGACTGGAGCAACGTCATCAGATCGGAAGTGCTCGATGCCGACAGCGGCGTGGTGACGTCGCTCACCAGCTTCGCCATCTCATAGCGTTGCACCTGCGTCTTCTGGCTAGCCGAGCGGCTGACCTGGGCGTGGGCAAGCAGGCCGTCGCGATAACTCACGTCGACATTGCTCGACGCCGAATCTTGCACCTTCACATATTCGTAGTTCTGCGACTTCGGATCGCTCGTCAGTTGCAACGCCACCCCTGCCCAGAGCGAGCGGTGATAGCTCGCCGTCAGTGTGGCCTGCGTTTGCTGCTGAATCTTGCGGTTAAGCGTATCGGTGCCGCCGATCTGAGTGCTCTGCGAGATCTGGTAATCGAAGCCGTCGACTTCCGACGGACGCATCGGATTCGGCGACGTTTTCGTCTGCGACAGCGAAGCGCTGAAGTCTGCAAGACCGCTCAGCGTAGCCTTGTCCGAGTTGCTAAGCGTGATGCGCGGCAGCGTGGGCGCGGGCGGGTAATGGCTGTTCAGACCCGTGAACGCGGCCTTGAACATGTTCATAAGCGACTTATCGCCGTCGCCTCGCGCCTGAGCGGTGTCGAAGCGGGTGAGCCAGGCGTCCAGCGCGGCGGCTTGCGCCTTCGGGCTGCCGATAGCCTGAAGATTCTTCAAGTCGACGTTGACGTCGAACTTGCCGCTCGCGCCGTCGACGTGCATCGAACGTTGCGTTGCGTCCGCGTGGAACACGAAGTTCTGCGGTGTTGTGCCGTTGGCATTCAGCGTAGCGTTCAGATCTACCGACGTGAGCACGGACGTGTCGAAGCCCGTCAGAGCGCTGAAGTCCAGGACCGGTGGTTGCTTCGCAAGGCCGTTTACGGCGTTCTGGAAGGCGTCGCTCAACTTGCCGAGCTGATCGCGTTCGGCGTCGGTCAACGTGCCTTTCGTGACGGAGAACTCGACGGACAGGCCGTCGTCGCTGCTGCCCAGCTTGACGTTGACCTGCGCGCCGCTGGCGGTCGTGACCGTCAGTGCGAACTGATTGTCGGCGCTCGTTTGCAGCTTGAACTGTTGCAACGCAAGATCGGCGTCGGTGGCGGGCGTGGCGGATGTCGAGCGCACCACGCTTTGCGAGAAGGACGTAGCACCCGTCGCGATGGCGGACATCAGCTTCGATCCGAGTTGATCGAGGCGATTGCCTAGCGAGGTGGTCGACAGGTTGCCCGACATCAGTAGCGAGATGGCATCTGAGGGCAACTGCCGCCAGTTCAGCGCGGCCCCATTGGCGACCGGCTGGGTGTACGTCGGCCAGTTGGCGACGGGCGGGGTCTGCGTGAGCGTGACGCGCGTGGATTCGGGGACTATAGAAGCACCCGAGCCAGTGGCGCCGGTGCCGGACACCGCGCTCGGACTGGCGGCACGCGACGCAATGTCGCTCGTCGTCAGAGGAATCAGATTCGTTGCTGTGTTGATAGACGTCATCGGGGGGCGTGTCGTCAAGAGGGTTTTTGTAAGGCCTTGTAAGGAAGGCGGGCCAATCCTATGCATTAACGACCACAGGTCGCCAATATTTAGCGGTACCCCTCAAATTGCATGGGCCTCGATGGCGTTCTCCGTGCGGCCTTGTGGAATAAGGCGCTTGCATCCATCGGATCTCTCATGGCATGATGAAACATCAAAAGTTACATGAATGTGGAGCCAGCCATGCAACAAGACACCATCGCGATGTTCGACCAGCACGCGGCAACGTACGACCAGACCTGGAGCGCGATGACGCCTTTGCGCGATGCGCTCCAACTGGTGCTCGATAACGTTTTCGCACCGCTGCCGGTTGAGGCGAACGTCTTGTGTGTCGGCGCTGGAACGGGCGCGGAGATTCTGTATCTGGCCGAGCGCCATCCGGCGTGGCGCTTCACCGCCGTAGAACCGTCTGGGCCGATGCTTGACATGTTCCGCAGCAAAGCCGAAGCGCAAGGCATTGCGTCGCGCTGTGTCTTCCATCAGGGCTTTCTCGACTCGCTGCCCGAGAGCGAACCGTTCGACGGTGCAACGTCGATTCTCGTCTCCCAGTTTGTGACGGACCCGGCCGAGCGGCGGGCATTCTTTCGCGGAATTGCCGACCGGCTGAAACCGGGTGGCTACCTGGCGAGCGCAGATCTGGCGTGCGACATGACGTCCGAAGCGGGGCGACGGCTGCTGGAGGTCTGGTTCGGGATGATGTCCGTGTCGCCCGAGGCACGTGAGCGTGCGAAGGCCATCTATGGGACGCAGGTGGCGGTTGTGCCGCCGGAGGCGATGGACGACATCATCTGGGAAGGCGGCTTCGACGAGCCGGTGCGCTTCTTCCAGAGCGGGCTGATTCACGCGTGGTTTGCGCGTCAGGTGCTGTGAGCGGGGGGCGACGATGAGAAGCGATAGCCGACTCTCGCGCATGCTCCACGTGCTGCTGCACATGGCGCGGCATGACGCACCGTTCACCTCGGAGCAGCTCGCGCAGATGCTGCGCACCAATCCCGTTGTGGTCCGTCGCACGATGGCGGGGTTGCGCGACGCCGGGTACGTTCGCTCGGACAAAGGGCATGGGGGCGGCTGGAGCATCGCCTGTGATTTGCACAAGGTGACACTGCTCGACATTCATCGCGCTGTCGGTGGTCCGAACATCTTCGCCATTGGCGTGGAGAGCGATAACCCCGAGTGCGCCGTCGAGCGCGCGGTGAACGCAGCGCTCGACGGGGCGTTGCGCGAGGCGGAAGCGATCCTTATCGCAAGGCTCGGTGCCGTGTCGCTCGCTGATCTCGCGCAGAACTTCGATGCGTTGTGCTCCCAGCACGAGGCGATGGCGAATTAAACGACGACTGGGGCGGACGTGAAATCGAAGGTGGTGTCCTCGTAGATGTCTTCGTGGCTGTCCAGCAAATCTAGTTCTTCCACGAACGCTTCGATGGTCGGGCCTCCCCCCTCCCCGGGGTGTGCCTCGTTCGCGTACGAGAAAATCACTTTCTGCAAGGCTTCGACCCTCCATTCGGACGCGTCGCCGGACAGGCCAGCGAGCATATGACGTGCCCCGTGCCAAAGCAGCGTGCGCCCGAACGGGCCGTATTCGTGAACGCCCAATGCGAGTGAGGGCAGCAGACTATTGAACGTGCGCGAGCTCGGCTGGAATTCGCCGGGTTCAAGCACGGTGAGATGCGGCAGATCGAGGCATTTGAATGCCTTTGCCGCAAGATGCTCGGTAAGGGGCGTTTTGCCCCCGTCAAAACAGTTGTCGAGGATGCTATCGAGTAGCAGGTCGTCCGGCGAGTCCCGGCGGACGCCAGTCATGCATTGACGAATGTTGTTCACGAAGGTGCGCGCCTCAACCGATGCGAGAGGTTTTGCTAGCGCAGCCAGTCTGCTGAGCGCGTCCCAGGCGAGATTATCAGGCACCCACGGATCACCCGATTCTGGCCGGTTTGCGAGCGCCAGGTTAAGCGTCGAAGCGAGGGCGCCGATAACGAGATCATCTGCGCGACTCTGGTGGGTGGCAGGGATAGCGCTTTGGGTACCCTGAATTCCGTGCATACAACCCTCCATAAGAAAGTGGCGAGAGCTGTCTACTGTCTCGCCACTGAAGGGTTTGCGCTTACGGATTTGGCTCTTTTACGTTCGATTTACGACGGTTGCGCCGCCAACTGTGCCTTGATGGCCGCTTCCGTCTTGTCGTAATCGCCTTCGCCGAAGTGGGTGTAGACGATCTTGCCCGACTTGTCGACGAGATAAAACGCGGGCCAGTAGAGGTTGTCGTAGGCCTTCCACGTGGCGTAGCGGTTGTCCTGCGCGACCGGGTACGTGATGCCTGCGCGGCGTACGGCTTCCTGCACGTTCTTGGTGTCGCGCTCATAGGCGTATTCCGGCGTGTGCACCCCGACCACAACCAGTCCCTTGTCCTTATACTTTTCGTACCACTGCTTCACGTACGGCGTGGTGTGGATGCAGTTGATGCAGGAGTACGTCCAGAAATCGACGAGCACGACCTTGCCGCGCAACTGCGACAGGGTGAGCGGCTGACTGTTGATCCAGTTGTCGATGCCGGTGAACTCGGGCGCAGTGCCGCCGGAGATCGGACGAGCCTGCGACGGTGCGCAAGCGGTAAGGCCAGTGAGGGCGAGGGCGACGAAGGCACTTCTGAGTAGCGTCAACATGGCAGTTCTTCTCCTGTGAACAGTGCAACGGTTTCGGTGAGTCGGTAGCCGTATTTCACTGTCCGCGCGTATCTGCCATGTGTGCAAAAGGCTGCATTTCGGCAATGTCGTGTATCGGGGTGCCGTCCAGACACATTGAGATACAAACGGGGATAACAGGCGCGGCCGATTGCGATATAAAGCTCTCAACGACCGTGCCGCCGGCGCGGGCTTATCCGGGAGTCGATCCATGTCCGAAACGTTGCAAGGTTCCTGCCACTGTGGCGCTGTCCGATTTGAAGTAGTCACGCCGGTCGAACCGGCCGCGCGCTGCAATTGCAGTTTGTGTCGTCGTAAGGGGGCACTGATGACGCCGCCTTTCCCGGAAGCCAATTTGCGCATTTTGTCCGGCGAGGACGATCTGACCCTCTATCAGTTCAATACTCACCTGGCGAAACACTACTTCTGCAAGCACTGTGGCATTTACCCGTTCCACGCCTCGCGCATGATGCCCGGCATGTGGCGCGCCAATATCGGTTGTCTCGAAGGTGTGGACCCGTACGCACTCGAATACACGGTCGCCGATGGCCAGAAGCACTCCGTGGTGGAGGATGCATGAGGCGTCTGCTGAGTCTGCTGGCATTTCTGGCGGGTGGCCTGACGACCGAAGCCGTTCATCCGCTGCAATGCGATCTCGCGCCTGCGAGCCGTCGCCTGATGCCTGAGACGGAACGAGCGCGACCGCGCAAAACACCTGATCTGACGGGCACTGGCGGCGGCCGTGGGCGCGGGGACTCGTCGCTATAATCGTTCACATGGAAAAAATCGATCATGTGCTGATCGTCGACGACGATCGCGGGATTCGGGAGTTGCTCGCCGACTACCTCGAAAAGAACGGCATGCGTGTGAGCGTGGCCGCCAATGGACGTGAGATGCGCGCGGTGCTGGCCGACGGCGCGCCCGATCTCATCGTGCTCGATCTGATGCTGCCCGGCGACGACGGCCTTGTGCTGTGCCGCGAGCTTCGTGCGGGCAAGTTCAGGGCGGTGCCGGTGCTCATGCTCACCGCGCGCAGCGAAGAGACCGACCGCATCGTCGGCCTCGAAATGGGCGCGGACGATTACCTGGCCAAGCCTTTTGCGGTGCGTGAGCTTCTGGCACGCATCAAGTCGGTGCTGCGTCGTACGCGCATGCTGCCACCGGGGATGCAGGTCACGGAGACGGCCGAGATTCTCGGCTTCGGCGAATGGCAGCTCGACACGACCGCGCGTCACCTGCTCGATACCGACGGCACGCAGGTCGCGCTCAGCGGCGCGGAGTATCGCCTGCTGCGCGTATTGCTCGATCATCCGCAACGCGTGCTCACGCGCGACCAGTTGCTCAATCTCACGCAGGGCAGACAGGCCGACGCCTTCGACCGGTCCATCGATCTGCTCATCAGCCGGTTGCGCCAGCGCTTGCGCGACGGCGCGCGTGAGCCTCGTTACATCAAGACGCTGCGCAACGAAGGCTATGTGTTCTGCTCGGCTGTCACCGTCGTCGCCGCGCCAGAATGACTCCAACCCTGACACAAGGCCCCGCTACCGGGGCGTTCCAATGGCACTGGCCGCGCTCGCTGTTCGCGCGGCTCGCACTCATCCTCTTCGTGGGGCTGGCGCTCGCGCAGGCGCTCTCGTTCTGGCTCACCATGACCGAGCGCAATCGAGTGACGTCCAACATGATGAGCGTGTACATCGAGAGCGAAGTTGCCAGTTCCGTCGCGTTGCTCGATCATTTGCCCGCCGCCGAGCGGGCACAGTGGTTGCCGCGTCTGGCGCGTCGCAGCTATCGCTTCGAACTTGGCACCGGTGCGGCAGGTGGCAAGCCCGATGCGGGTGCCGCCGCGCAGGTCGCACGCGTCATCGAAGATTCCATCGGTGTGTCGTATCCCGTAACGGTCAATAGTGTGCCCGGCGACCCGGATCAGCTTCAGGCGCACTTGCGTCTGAGCGATGGCTCGCCGCTGACCATCGAGGTCTTCCCCACGCCGACCTTGCCGCTTTCCGGATGGCTCCCTGCGATACTGGTGCTGCAACTGGTGCTGATTGCCGGGTGCTGCTGGCTGGCGGTGCGTGTCGCGACGCGTCCGCTGAATGCGCTGGCGAAGGCCGCCGATACGTTGGGGCCGGACTTGCGGGCGGAGCGTCTGAGCGAAGACGGACCGTCGGAAGTGGCGCGTGCCGCGCGGGCGTTCAATGCGATGCAGGATCGCATCGGCGGCTACATGACCGAGCGCATGCAAATTCTCGCGGCCATCTCCCACGACTTGCAGACGCCGATCACGCGTATGCGCCTGCGTGTCGACACGATGGAAGACGAAACCTCGGCGGTGCGTCTGCAACAGGATCTGAAGGAGATGGAGTCGCTGGTCAAGGAAGGGGTGACGTACGCCAGGACGTTACACGGTGCGTCAGAAGCGCCTTGCAAGGTGGATCTCGATTCGCTGCTGGATAGTCTTGTCTGCGACTATGTGGATGCGGGTTCGCCCGTCACGCTGACCGGGCAGGTGGGACAGCCGATTGTGACGCGTCCGCAGGCGTTGCGGCGCATTGTGGGAAACCTCGTGGACAACGCGCTCAAGTACGGCAGTGAGGCACATCTTGACGTAACGCGGCGTGCCGGAGGGATCGACGTGATCGTGACCGATCGTGGTCCGGGCATTCCGGAGGACATGCTTGAAGCCGTCTTCGCGCCGTTCGTGCGGGTGGAGACGTCGCGTAACCGTCACACCGGCGGCACGGGATTGGGGCTGGCGATTGCGCGTCAGCTTGCGCAGGCGATGGACGCGACGCTCACGTTGCGCAATCGCGATGGCGGTGGTTTGGAGGCGCGCTTGTCGCTCAAGGCATAAACCGGAACGACGAATTCCGTAGCGGCTTTGTATCGCAGTGTGTCTGGCAGCGTTGCAGGTACTTACGATTGCACTGGGCGCTGTATCGGACAAATGCCAGATACCTCCGAGAGGTCTAATGGTTTCAACGGCGGCGCAACAGAAACACACCGCGCGTTACCTAACCTTTACATCCTCTGGAGTTACACCATGAAAGCCCTTCTGATCGCAGTTTCGCTCGCTACCCTCGGCACCGCTGGTGTCGCTTACGCCGCAGGCACCGATGAAATCCTGACGAGCACCGGCAACTCGCTGTCTGCCGCTCACTGGACGCCGGACAACGGTCCGACGCTCAGCACGGCGCAAGTGCAGGCGCAACTGAAGAGCGCCGAAGCCTCGGGCCAGATCGACCACCTGAACATGACGCTGTACAAGGGTGCATGAAGCGCATCGATAGGCGATGCCGGGCGCACATGCCTGGCATTGCCGAGCGGCTTGCCGGTTTGAAACGGGGTGGGTTCTGTCTTGCGCAGATCTCAGCCCGTTTTGTTTTGGTGGCGTCGCCATAGCCTCAGTGGGACGACACATAGATCCCATCGGCGAACGCCTCGGGAAGCGCGAAGCTCTCACGCATGCGTTTTGTTTCGGCGGCGGGTGTCAGACCGAATAGCCGCTTGAATTCCCGGCTGAATTGAGACGGGCTCGTGTAACCGACGGCATGGCTTGCCGCCTCGGCAGTGAGGTCCTGACGCACCATCAACAGCCGTGCCTGATGCAGGCGTGTCGACTTGACGTATTGCATCGGCGAGACCTGCGTAATCGTCTTGAAGTGACTGTGGAAGCTCGGCACGCTCATGCCTGCCTCCTCTGCGAGCTGCGTTACGTCGAGCGGCTGGCCGTAACCGGCATGAATCAACCGCAGCGACCGCCCAATCCGGCCGAACTGGCCCCGCATCGAAAGCGCCTCGCGCATCGCGCC
The DNA here is from genome assembly GCF_024704525.1 of Pandoraea commovens. Lineage (NCBI taxonomy): Bacteria > Pseudomonadati > Pseudomonadota > Betaproteobacteria > Burkholderiales > Burkholderiaceae > Pandoraea > Pandoraea commovens. Next base: position 3,148,969 of record NZ_CP102780.1, on the reverse strand, counting down.
GCCTTGTGCCCCTGTGAGTACCCGGAAGTAGAGTTCACGCAGCAGACCGTGTCCAAGGACGGCGGCTTCAAGCGGTTCGCTCATGGCTTCGAGAAAACGGAGTACGGACGTTTGCATCCGTGCGTCCATCGGCGTGGACATCATGCTTTGCGGCGCGGCTTCACGCACGGCAATGCCTTCCCGGTCGATCTGCGCCGCGAGTTCTGCGGCCAGTGTGAAATCCAGATGCAGATAGAGCGCCAGCAACGGCCGCTCGCGCGTCGCGTCCGTCTCCATGCTGAAAGGGACGGGGACGGAAACGGCCAGATAGTGGTCTTCGTCGTACTCGTACAACCGCTCACCGAAATATCCACGCTTGCGCCCCTGACACACGATCACGATGCCAGGGTCGTACAGCACCGGCGTGCGCGATAGCGTGCGGTCGGAGCGCAGGATACGGACGCTGGGCAGTGCAGTCAGGTTGTAACCTTCGGCAGGCGCGAGGTCACCCAACAGGGCAATCGTGCGCGAGCGTACGTCTGTGCCCGCCGCTGGCGCCTTCCGCGCAGATATCTTCGGTTTCATAGCTTTAGGCAAGAAAATCAGTCAATTTTAACTTAAACGTCCATTTCAATGAGACTAGTATGCACCCATCGATTAACGTTTGGGAGAGGTAACGATGTCATCAGGAAAGATCTTGCTCATTACGGGCGTGAGCAGCGGCTTTGGTCGGGCGCTGGCACAAGAGGCGCTGGCGGCGGGGCACAAGGTGGTGGGAACGGTGCGCAGCGAGCAGGCGAAGCGCGACTTCGAGTCGCTCTCGCCGACTTTGGCATTCGGTCGTTTGCTCGACGTCACCGACTTCGATGCGATCGACGGTGTAGTGGCGGAGATCGAAGCCAACGTCGGTCCGGTCGACGTCCTCATCAACAATGCGGGCTACGGACACGAGGGCATCATGGAAGAATCGCCGCTGTCGGAGGTGCGACGTCAGTTCGACGTCAACGTTTTCGGCGCAGTGGCGATGATGAAGGCCGTATTGCCGTTCATGCGTAAGCGCCGTCGCGGCCATATTCTGAACATCACGTCGATGGGCGGGCATATCACCATGCCGGGCATCACGTACTACTGTGGCAGCAAGTTCGCGCTAGAGGGGATTTCGTCGAGTCTGGGCAAAGAAGTCAAGCCGTTCGGCATTGCCGTGACGGCAGTCGCGCCCGGGTCTTTCCGAACAGACTGGGCGGGACGTTCGATGGCGCGTACCCCGCGCTCGATCCCGGACTACGACGCTAGTTTCGATCCGGTGCGTCGCGCTCGTGAGGAGAAGAGCGGGAAGCAGCTTGGGGACCCGGTGAAGGCTGCGCGCGCCATGCTCGCCGCCATCGACTCGGCTCATCCGCCTGCGCACCTCTTGCTCGGTAGCGATGCGCTCAGACTCGTTCGGGAAAATCTCACGGCATTGGAATACGAGTTCAGCCAATGGGAGACGGTCACGCTCTCGACGGATAGTTGAGGCGGACGACGGGCGTCCAATCGGCCCGCGCGATGCGAGAACCCCTTGAGGAGTCGCGAAAGCGCGGGCCGGTGGTCGATGCCGCTCAGAGCAGATCGGCGATCTGCGGATGGAACTTGACCGGATCGAAGACGGTGACGCGATAGTCGGCAAGACCGTGAATGCGGAACGGGTCTTGCTCGATGAGTGCGTCGAGTTCGTCACGCGAAACCTTACCGGAGACGATGAAGACGCCACCGTTGCGCGGCTCCTTCGGTCCGGAGGCGATGAAGATCCCGCGCTCGTACTGCGTGGAGAGAAACGCGCGATGCGCCTGCAACTGCGCATCGATGGCATTCAGCGGTTGAATGTAGGTCAGTTCAACGATGTACATCAGGGTGGCCCCGTCAGGAAAATACGGCGATTGCCGCTTGAAAGGCAGTGTAGCAATTTGCCTGCCGACGCGTACGGCACATCGATCAATCAGCGTTGGCCGGTGTTTCGTGCAGGTGACGCCAAACGATATGTCCGTCGGCCTCGCGTTCGAACACTGCCGTGGAGCGACGCACCGTCGTGAGACCTTCACCGTCGGTTTGCGTTTCGCGGTACGCCACGACACCTCCTGTCGGCGATTCTGCGATTGTGTCGACCTCGTCGACGACGATTTGCAGTCCGGGCCGCTTGCCATGTCCCTGTCCGAACAGCGCGTCGAGCGCGGCGCGATTCACACGAGCGCCGGAGAGCGCGATCATTGAAAACGCCGATGAGAATCGGGCCAGCAGCGGTTCGAGCGCCGAGGGGTCCGCGCGGCCGCTCAGCCACTGTTCGATGGCGACGTGAGCGTCGATGACTTCCTGAACCAATGCGGACGAGAGCTGAGAGCGATGGTTTGTCATGACGTGGCAGGCGTGAACGGGAAGACGGACATTTTAGCGAGGTCCCATCCGACCTGCACAGCGCGTTACGGCGGCGGCGCGCACCGATCTGCTGCGCTGCCGCTGCCACTGTGACCGCCGTGGACGGAGGCAAGAGGTGTGGCCTTATCGCTCCAGCCCCGCGCGATGCTTCTGATACTGGATCGCGGAGACGATGGCAACACGTCGGATTGGTTCGGGCGGCAACCACGTCGGGCGCTCGAAGCCCAGCGCGTCTGCCAGTTCCGGTGACTGCTGGCCGCAGGCCATCTCGCCGAGCAGCTTGCCGAACATGCTGCCCTTGAGCACGCCCGCGCCGTTACAACCGAGCGAAGCGAACAGGCCTTGCCGGATCTCACCGAAGTACAGCGCGCCGTTGCGAGTGAGCGCCGTCACACCGCCCCACACATGCTCGAACTTGTGCGAGGCCATCTGCGGATAACGGCGCTGATAGGCGTCGGTCAGCATGGCGTTGACGTCGCCCAGTGGACGCTCCTTCTCGTACGAGTAGGCGCTACGCACGACGAAACGGCCGCCGAGCGTTTTGCGCAACGTTGTCCCCAAACGGTTCGCCGGGATCACGCCCCATTCGGCCGCCGGGCCGAGCTTGGCGAGTTCGTCGGCGGACAGCGCGGGAGTCATCGCCGCGTACGTGTAGATCGTGAAGACGCGATCGCGCGCTAGTCCCAGTTTGCTGGCAAAGCCGTTGTTGGCGACGATGACTTGCCCTGCGCGCAGTTGTGTCGTCGCCGTCGTCACCGTGAAGGGGCCGGTGCCGTCGAGCGACACCACCGGCTCGTTTTCCCAGAGTTGGACATTCGCGGGCAGGCTGTCGGCGAGCCCGCGCACGAGGGCGGCCGGTTGCACGAAGACGTTGTTGTCCGAGTGGTAGCCGTAGCCGTAGTAGGTGGTGCCGATCTCGCTGCACAGGGCGTCGCGCGACAACTCACGGTACGTCACCCCCCATTCGCGGTATTGCGCGAGCGTGTCGCGCAGACGTTGCTCGCCGTCGGGCGTGGCGGCCGCATGGTACTTGCCGACCGGGTTCCATCCGCAATCGATGTCATACGTCGTCACGAGTTCATGCAGCCATTTCAGACCGAGGTCGTACAGGCGGATCTGCTTGCGCGCGACCTCGACCGGGCTGCCGTGTCCGCCCATGCCGGTGTTATGGGGCAGGTTGATGAGAAAACCCGAGTTGCGTCCTGCGGACCCGTTGCCGACGGTGGTGGCGTCGATCACGAGCACCGTAGCGTCCGGGCGAAGTTCCGCAACGCGACGTGCCGCCGCCAGCCCGGTGAAGCCCGCACCGATGACGATGACGTCGAAGCTGCGCGCGACCGGCGCTTGCGTGTGGGGCACGCGAGACGGCAGCAGCGCGTTCCAGCCTGCGCCCGCTTGATAGGCGGGGAAAGTACCCCGCGAAGCGCGGGAGGGAGTGACTTGATTGGACATGACGATTGAAGTGCGGGGGCTTGCGAAACGTTGCTGAGGGAGTAAAGCCTTATGCCGCCTGACTCTCCAGGCTGCGCATGACTTCGGTTTGCACCGTGTTCCAGATTTGCGATTTGAGTTCGTTGTAGCGCGGCGAGAGCTGCACCTGTGCGTCGCGCGGCATCGGGAGATCGTTCGTCAGATCGCAGGCCACGCGACCCGGACGGGCGCTCATGATCACCATGCGCGTCGAGAGCATCAACGCTTCGTCGATGGAGTGCGTGATGAAGACGATGGTCTTGCCGCTCTTCTGATAGATCTGAAGCAACTCTTCCTGCAACACCTGACGCGTCATGGCGTCGAGCGCGGCGAACGGTTCATCGAGCAGAATCACGTCCGGATCGTTGGCGAGCACGCGGGCAATCGACACGCGCTGACGCATGCCACCGGAGAGCGCCTTCGGGTAGCGGTCTTCGAAGCCTTTGAGGCCGACCATGTCGATATAGCGTCGCGCCGTGGCGTAACGTGTGGTCTTGTCGATGCCTTTCATCTTCAAGCCGAACGCGACGTTATCGAGCACGCTCAGCCAGGGGAACAGCGCGTACTGCTGGAACACCATGCCGCAATGCGGGTCGATGCCTTTCACTTCGCGGCCGTTCACGCGGATGCGGCCGGTCGTCGGCTCGTCGAACCCGGTGATCAGGTTGAGCAGCGTCGACTTGCCGCAGCCGGACGCGCCGAGCAGTACCACGAACTCGCCACGGGCGATGTTCATGTCGACGCGCTCCAGCGCCTGAAAGTCGCCGTACCGCTTCGATACGCCTTCGATGGCGATCATCGTGTCGGACGAGCCGTTGCCGTGATGCGCCGCTTGTGCGCCTGCGTGGGAATCGATGCGATCGTTCATGCTTGCCACCTCAACACCTTGCGCTCGATGGCGCGAAATACGATATCCGTCACGAGCACCGTGACGCTGATCATCACCATGCCGAGCACGACGACTTCCGTCTGGAAGAACTCCTTGCCGTTCATGATGAGAAAGCCAAGCCCTTCACGTGCGGCGACCAGTTCGGCGGAAATCACGCACGTCCACGACAGGCCGAGAATGATCTTCATCCCCGAAAGGATCTGCGGCAGGCTCGCGGGCAGGATGACCTCGCGCATGACTTGCCAGTTGCTCGCGCCGAGGTTTTTGGCGGCGCGCACCAGCAGCGGGTCGACGTTGCGCGTGGCCTCGATCACATAGACCAGCGCCGGGGCGAACGTCCCCATGAACACGATGCTGTACTTCTGCGTCTCCGAGATACCGAACCACAGCAGCGAGAGCGGAATCCAGCTCATCGACGGTAGTGGACGCAGGAAAGACAGAATCGGGTCGAAGGCGGCGCGTGCGTAGCTCGACGTACCCAACACGATTCCTAACGGAATGGCCACGACCGTGGCGGCGATGAAGCCGGTCATGACGCGACGCGTGGAGGCGAGCACGTTCGAGAGCAGCGTGCCGTCGCTCAGCATGGCGACAATGCGCTCGCCCACGGCGGAGGGCGGCGGCAGGAACAGGGGATCGATGACCCCGGTGCGGCAGGCCGCTTCCCACGCCAGCAGGAAGACGACCACGGACGCAAATCCCACGCTCAGCAGCGTGGCGCGGGACGGTTGACGATGATTCACAATCAGACTCCTCAGGCGGAAGCCGGTACGTGTCGGGGGTGTAGAGGGGGACGTACCGGCGCGCGGATGCTTACAGATACGACGTGTTGATCCACTGGCGCACGGCGGGCGCCTTGTCGATCTGCTTGTACGTCACGAGCATTTCGGCCAGACGCTGGAGGCCGTCGACATAGCTGCCCGGCGACTTCAACAACTGCGTCTGTTGCGCGTGGCTATACCACTCCGCTCCCTTGATCGTCTCGATCTGGTCGAGTGCCGACATGCTGGTGAGGCCGACGAGCGTGCGTGCGGCTTCGTCCGGCTTGTCGCGCAGGGTCTGGCAGGCGTCGAAATACACCTTCAGGTACTTGCGCACCACGTCGGCGTTCTTCTCCGCCCATGCATTGCGGACGATCAGGACGTCAGGCCCCGGCGTCACGTTGTACTTCTTGTAGAGCGAGAACTGCGTGTCGTCGGCGAGCAGCTTCATGCCCGTCATCGCGCGGATGCGATTGAACTGCGGCGTCCAGGCGGCCGCGGCGTCGATCTGACCGGACTGAATGGCGCCGGGAATTTCCGGGGCGGGGACGTTGAGTACCGTGACGTCGTTCGACAGACCAGCGCTGCCCAGTAGATCCAGCACCAGCAGATGGGCACTCGACGCGAACGTCACGCCCAGCTTCTTGCCCTTGAGGTCCTGAAGCGAGTTCACCCCGTCACGCACGAACAGTCCCTCGACGCGCCCGAAGCTTTCCGGCACGGCCACAATCGAGAAATGCTTCGAGCCGCGTGCCATCAGCGCGAGCGCCGAGACGATCCCTGTGCAGGCGATGTCGATGCCGCCGGAGAGCACTGCGCTCATGCGGGCCGACGACGTGCCGAACGATTGCCATTGCTGATCGATGCCTGCTGCGCTCAGTGCGCCCGACTTCATCGCGAGATAGGCGGGATAGTGGCCCAGCCATGCCGAGCCGCCGTACTGGACCGTCGTGGCGTCGGCGGCGCGGGCGATGCCCGACAGCGACAGACCGCCGACGGCGGCAGCGGCGGGCAGGGCCGAGAGTGCGGCGCTCGTGTGGAGGAATTTGCGTCGTGAGAGGTTCATGCGTGTCTCCTTTGTAGGCTATGTGTTATTCGCGTTGAACGGTGGGCGCACTTCAGGTGAGGTTCGGTGTGAAATTCATCTGGCCCGGCGCCCCGGGGCGGTGGATCAGCAGAGCGCCAACCGCTCGCCCAGCCAGGGCATCACGCGGCGCAGTTCCGGGAAGGCTTCCTGCGCGAGTGCGAGACGCCCGGCAAGAAAGCATTGCGAGGCCATCTCCGAGACCTCGCCTTCGCGCGAGACCTGATAGATCGTTCGCGAGAGTGCGGGGCCGGGCAGCGGCAGGGCGGCGACTTGCGAGAGCGACGCGCGGCCTTGCAGCAGACAGAGCGGTGTCGCGATCGTGAAACCGACTTCGGCGGCGACCATCGACATCACCACGTCCGACGTATCGATTTCGAGGTGCATGCGTGGCGAGTGCCCGGTGCGACGCAGGTGGCGTTCGATCACCGCACCAAAGTGCGAGCGCCCGGAAAAGCGAATCAGCGGCATCGACCGGATCAGTTCACTGAGATCGGCGTTCGCAAGCTCGGCTTCGCGCGCTTTCGGCACGACGACGATGAACGGCTCGGTGAAAATCGGACGGCGCACGAGACGTTCCATGTCGTGCATCGGATCGCTGGTGACGATCAGATCGAGTTGGCGGGCGAGGAGGGCTTGTGCGTGACCGTTAGCGAGGCCGGACCAAAGAAGCAACTCGCTGGTGCTCCCCGACATCTGCTTGACGATGGAGGGGCCGACGGTGGCGGCGAAGGAGTCGATCATGCCGACGCGCACGGCGGCGCGGCTGGCGACGTCGGCGTCCTGTACCTGAGCGATGAGCCGGTCCATATCGTCGACGATTTGTCGGGCATGACGCGAGAGCGCGAGACCGGCGGGCGTCAGTTTCAGCGGACGGCGCGACCGGTCGAGCACACGGGTACCGACGGTTTGTTCGATCTGTGCGATAGCTTGGGAGATGGCGGACTGGGTGACGCCGAGGGTTTCGGCGGCGCCGGAGAGGCTACCGGCGCTGGCGACGGCTTCGAAGATCCGGAGTGATCGGACGTCGAGGTCTGCGCGCTTTTTCATCGGCGTGTCTCCATTCGGGGCGGCGAGTATCAGGAGATGAGAAAGACTTTCCTGAGGCACCGCGATGAATCGGTATAAGAATTTCTGGCGATTGTAGGGATACGGAGGGCTAAAACAAAACTAAGTTAAGCAAAACTAATACTTTGTATTAGACGGTGGGAATCGAGAGCGAAAGAAGGGGGAATTCTGACGATGTCGGTCTCAGTGGATGAAATCAGCGAGACGAAAGAGAGAGGGGGGAGGTTTCGGTCGAGGGACTGATAGCGCTGAGAGGGACGGATCGGCGCCCCCTTCTGAATCGAGTTGGGTTTATGTCTGAGAGGCGGAAGGGGGCGGCGGTCCGTCGGACTGAGGATGCGTGAAGCGGGTCAGTCGAAAGACAAATGCCGAGGCATAAGACAATGCCTCGGCAGGATGACATCGGAAACCCAAATCAGAACAACCGATAAGCCAACCGCGCGGCAACACGCGCTCCGGTGCCTTGCGCATCGAAGCGGGGGTTGTATTCGGCGAGATCGGCCACGCGGAGTTTGCCGGAGCGGCGCACGTGGGTGACGATGGCTTCGATGACGGAGATCGGCACGCCATAGGCCGCAGGGGCGGAGACGCCGGGCATGACGGGGGCGGGGAGCACGTCGAGATCAATCGTGAGGTAGACGTGACTCACGTCGGCAATCAGTGCGTCGATCTGTGCAAGACGCTCGTCGAGATGGCGGTCCTGCATCTCCGTATCTTCGACGTACGTCACGTTTAGCGCATTGGCGCGTTCGAAGAGGGATGCCGTATTGCTCAACCGGCTGACCCCAAGACATGCATAGTCGAACGCAAGTCCCGCAGCCTCGCAAGCCTGAGCGATCTGATCGAACGGCGTGCCCGACGTACCGGGTCGTGCTGTGCGCAAGTCGAAATGCGCGTCGAGGTTCAGGATGAGCACCCGGGAGCGATCACCCCGTGCGTCGAGGTGAGCGCGCAGCCCTTGCCATGTTCCCCACGCAATCTCGTGTCCACCGCCAAGCACCACCGGCTGTGCCCCGGCGTCGAGTTGTCGGCGCACAGTGTCGGCGAGGGCTTGCTGTGCGGCTTCGAGGGCGTCGCCGTCGCAGACCACGTCGCCTGCGTCATACAGACAGGCGATGTCGTGCGCAGGCAGGTTCGCCAATGCACGGCGAATGGCAAGCGGGCCTTCGGCGGCACCGATGCGGCCCTGATTGCGTTTGACGCCAGCGTCGCTTGCAAACCCGAGCAGCACGGGGGCGCCGCTTGCCGGAGCATCGGTCAGCGCGTCGATCTCGCGCACGACATTAAAGAGACGGCGCGTGTCGCCGCGCTCGCCGACGTCCGTACGACCGTGCCAGATTGGCGTGTCGCCGGATACCGGTTTCAATTGTGTTGCCATGAAGATGTCTCCAGTTCGCGGATGCTCAGCGCGTCGAAAGATCGCGCCACTCACCGTTGCGCACTGCGCGCGAGGGCAGTTCCCCGCCCAGCCAGTACGACAGCTCCGCCGGACGCTCGATTTCCCAAGCCACAAAGTCCGCCGTTTTACCGGCTTCGATCGTGCCGTGCGTGTCGAGCATGCCGAGCGCTTTGGCTGCGTTGCGCGTCACGCCAGCCAGGGCTTCTTCCGGCGTCAGCCCGAAAAGCGTGCAGGCCATGTTCAGCATGAGACGCAGGGACAGCGCAGGCGATGTGCCCGGATTCAGATCCGAGGCCACCGCAATGTCCACGCCGTGACGCCGCAGCAGGTCCACTGGCGGACGACGCGTCTCCTGCAACATATGGAACGCGCCGGGCAACAGCACAGCTACAGTGCCCGCGCGGCCCATCGCAGCAGCGTCTTCCGGCGTCATGTACTCAAGATGGTCTGCCGACAATGCGCCCAGCTCGGCGGCCATGCTCGATCCGCCGAGCGGGGACAACTGCTCCGCGTGCAGCTTTACCGGCAGCTTCAGCTTTTGAGCGCGAAGCAGCACACGCATGACCTGCGCCGGTGAGAACGCAATCGTTTCGCAGAAGGCGTCGACCGCGTCGACCAGACGTTCTTCCGCGAGCGTCGGCAGAATTTCCGAGCAGACGTAATTCACATACTCGTCTGCCTTGCCTGCAAACTCCGACGGCACCGTGTGAGCGGCCAGACAGGTCGTCTTCACCGTGACCGGCAGCGTCTCACCGAGACGACGTGCCACGCGCAGCATCTTGCGTTCGCTATTCAGATCCAGCCCGTAGCCGGACTTGATCTCGACGGTGGTCACGCCGTCGCGCATCAGCGCGAGCAAACGCTTGCGGGCGGATTCGTAGAGGGCGTCCTCCGTGGCGTCGCGGGTGTGACGCACCGTGTGCTTGATGCCGCCCCCGGCCGCCGAAATCTCCGCATAACTCACGCCTTGCAACCGCTGCTCGAACTCGAGACTGCGGTTGCCACCGAACACCAGATGCGTATGGCAATCGATCAGACCGGGCGTGACCCACGCGCCCTGAAGATCGATGCACTCATCCGCGCCAGAAGCCGAGCGCTCGCCACGCGGGCCAACCCATTCGATTTGCTTGCCGCGCGTGACGATCACGGCGTCTTCGATAGTGTTGTAGCGGCCGTCGCGCATTGTCGCGACATGGCAGTGCTTCCAGTAGGTACGTTTCATGTGAGGCTTATTCCAGACTCATTTGGTTGCGCAGTTGCGCTTCCTTGGGTTTGACACCGAATTGATACGCCACCGACATCAGCGCGATCCAGCCTGCACCGACGTAGAGCGCGACGCGCGTGTCTTCCATATACCCGAGCACACCGATCACGAAGAGCATGAAGGCGATAGCCAGCGCCGGACCCACCGGCCACAGGGGCACCTTGAACTTCAGGGCGGCCACTTCCTCTGCCGAGAGACGACGGCGCATCGCCACCTGCGAGAGCAGGATCATCAGCCACACCCACACCGTCGCAAACGTGGCGATGGACGCAATGATCAGGAACACGCCTTCCGGAATCAGGTAGTTCAGCACCACACCGCCGAGCAGCGCGAACGTCATCACCAGCACCGTGACCCAGGGCACGCCATGACGCGACGTCGCCGAGAAGGCGGCCGGGGCCTGACCATGCTCGGCCATGCCGAACATCATGCGTCCCGCGCCGAAGATGTTGCTGTTGATGGCCGAGATCGCCGCCGATATCACGATCACGTTGAGAATCGCTGCGGCCGACTTGATGCCCAGTCCCGAGAAGATTTGCACGAACGGGCTACCCTGGCTGCCGATGCCGGTCCACGGGAAGATCGTCATGAGCACGCACATCGTGAGCACGTAGAACAGCAAAATACGGGCCGGTACAGCATTGATCGCACGCGGAATCACCTTCTCCGGATTCTTTGCTTCGCCGCCCGTAATGCCGATGATCTCGATACCACCGTAAGCGAACATCACCACCGCCAGCGAGGCCACCAGCCCACCCCAGCCATTCGGCAGGAAACCGCCGTGCGACCACAGATTGCTCACCGCCGGCGCATGTTCGCTGTGCAGTTGTACACCGGCAAAGAGAATGACACCCCCGCCCACAATCATCGCGACGATGGCGAGAATCTTCACCAGCGCCAGCCAGAACTCCATCTCGCCGTAGACCTTGACGTTGCAGAGGTTCAGCCCGCAGATCAGCATCACGATGCCGAGCACCCAGATCCACTGGGGGACGTCCGGGAACCAGAAACCCATGTAAATCCCGAAGGCGGTTACGTCCGCAAGACAGACGATCACCATCTCCAGAATGTAAGTCCAACCGGTGAGGAAACCGGCCAGCGGGCCGAGGTTGTCGCGAGCGTAGCGGCCGAACGAGCCGGACACCGGCTGACGAACGACCATTTCGCCCAGGGCGCGCATCACCATATAGACGGCGGCACCGCCCACGATGTACGCGAGAATGACCGCCGGGCCTGCGAGTTGGATGGCCGACGCCGAGCCGTAGAACAGACCGGTGCCAATGGCTGAGCCGAGCGCCAGAAAGCGGATGTGCCGCGCGCTCAGATTGCGTTGCAGGTTTTTCAAGCTGTCTCCTGAATGCCTAATGAGCCGGCCCGCGTGTGCGGGCGGCAGGTGAACTCGGGTTGTGCGTGGACCGGTCCGACGGACGAACCCGTGGACCGGCGAACGAGGGGGCAACCCGGTACGCCACAATGCCGGTGCGCGAATCACTGTTCGTTTCGCCCCGGCAAGGGGCCAATTCAAACGCGAATCAACGGTGAATCAGACGCTCGGCAACGTACCGGCGGGCACAAGTGCGCTCAGTTGTCGTTGCGCAATCAGTTCGCTGGCGCCCTCGATGTCCGGTGCGAAGTAGCGATCCTTATCGTAGAACGGAACCGACTGGCGCAGCAGTGCGCGTGCCTTTTCAAGGGCCGGCGTGGTCTTCACACCTTCACGGAAGTCCAGTCCCTGCACGGCGCTCAGCCATTCGATCGCAATGATGCCCTTGACGTTATCGGCCATCTCCCAAAGCCGCTTACCGGCATTCGGGGCCATCGAGACGTGGTCTTCCTGGTTGGCCGAGGTCGGGAGACTATCAACGCTGGCCGGATGTGCCAAGGCTTTGTTGTCGGACGCGAGCGCGGCAGCCGTTACTTGCGCGATCATGAAGCCGGAGTTCACGCCGCCGTTGGCTACCAGGAACGCGGGCAATTGCGACATGTGCTTGTCCATCATCAGCGAGATGCGACGCTCGCTCAGCGCACCGATTTCGGCCAGTGCCAGCGCGAGATTGTCGGCGGCCATTGCCACCGGCTCGGCGTGGAAGTTGCCGCCGGAGATTACATCGCCCTGTTCCCAGAAGACGAGCGGGTTGTCCGACACCGCGTTCGCTTCGACGGCAAGGACGTCCGCTGCCTGACGGATCTGCGTCAGACACGCGCCCATCACTTGCGGCTGGCAGCGCAGCGAGTACGGATCCTGCACCTTCTCGCAATTGGCGTGCGACTGGCCGACTTCGCTCGTCTCACCCAGCAGGTGACGGAACACCGCCGCCGCGTCGATCTGGCCGCGCTGACCGCGTGCCGAGTGAATACGGGCGTCGAACGGTGCGCGCGAGCCGAGCATCGCTTCGACCGTCATCGCGCCGCACACACTGGCGGCTGCGTACATGTCTTCCGCTTCGAACAAGCCGCGCAGCGCATAGGCTGTCGAGACTTGCGTGCCGTTGAGCAGCGCGAGGCCTTCCTTCGCGGCGAGCGTCAGCGGTTCCAGACCCGCGATGGCGAGCGCTTCACGGGCGTTCATCCACTGACCGCGATAGCGCGCCTCGCCTTCGCCGAGTAACAGAAGCGACATGTGGGCGAGCGGGGCGAGGTCGCCCGACGCGCCGACCGAGCCCTTGAGCGGGATGCGCGGATAGACTTCGGCGTTCACCAGCGTGACGAGCGCGTCGATCACCTTGCGGCGAATGCCTGAGAAGCCGCGCGCCAGACTGTTGATCTTCAGGACCATGATGAGACGCACGAGGGCGTCGTCGAGCGGTGCGCCGACGCCAGCGGCGTGCGAGAGCACGAGCGAGCGTTGCAGGTTCTCGAGGTCGTCGTGTGCGATGCGCGTGGAGGCGAGCAGGCCGAAGCCGGTGTTGATGCCGTAGGCGGTGCGGCCTTCGGCCACGATGGCTTCCACACAGGCCACGCTCTTGTCGATGGCGGCGTACGCCTTCTCATCGAGCGTAACGGTGGTCGGGGTCTGATAGACGTCGCGCAGTTGCGCCAGCGTGAGGGTGCCGGGCGTCACGAACAGTTGTGCCATGGACGGATTTCCTTGATTCGACATATCGGGGGGTGTCTTGTCTTGATGTTTACTTTGCGGTGTTCAGCATCGGCAGATTGAGGCCGTGTTCGCGGGCGCAATCGATGGCGATGTCGTACCCGGCGTCGGCGTGACGCATGACGCCAGTCGCCGGATCGTTATTCAGCACGCGGGCGATGCGTGCGGCGGCGGCATCGGTGCCGTCGCACACGATCACCACGCCGGAGTGTTGCGAGAAGCCCATGCCGACGCCGCCGCCGTGGTGCAGCGAGACCCACGTCGCGCCGCTGGCCGTGTTGAGCAGCGCGTTGAGCAGCGGCCAGTCGGACACGGCGTCCGAACCGTCGCGCATGGCTTCCGTTTCACGATTGGGGCTGGCGACCGAACCGGAATCCAGATGGTCGCGGCCGATCACGACCGGTGCCGAGAGTTCTCCCGAGCGTACCATTTCGTTGAACGCCAGTCCGAGCTTGGCACGCAAGCCGAGCCCAACCCAGCAGATACGCGCCGGCAGGCCCTGGAAGGCGATGCGCTCGCGCGCCATGTCGAGCCAGCGGTGCAGATGGGCGTCGTCGGGGATCAGTTCTTTGACCTTGGCATCCGTCTTGTAGATGTCCTGCGGATCGCCCGAGAGCGCAGCCCAGCGGAATGGGCCGACACCACGGCAGAACAGCGGACGGATGTACGCCGGTACGAATCCGGGGAAATCGAACGCGTTCTGCACGCCTTCTTCCTTGGCCATCTGGCGGATGTTGTTGCCGTAGTCGAACGTCGGCACGCCCATGGCCTTGAAGTCCAGCATAGCCTTCACATGGACGGCCATCGATTGCTTGGCGGCCTTCACGACTTCGGCGGGCTTCGAGCGGGCGCGTTCGCGGTATTCGTCCCACGTCCAGCCGATCGGCAGATAGCCGTTGAGCGGATCGTGGGCGCTGGTCTGGTCGGTGACCATGTCCGGGCGCACGCCGCGACGCACCAGTTCCGGCAGAATTTCGGCCGCGTTGCCACACAGGGCGATGGAGACGGCCTGACCTTCAGCCGTGTATTTGGCGATGCGGGCGAGGGCGTCGTCGAGATCCTTGGCTTGCTCGTCCACATAGCGCGTGCGCAGGCGGAAGTCGATGCTCGTCTGCTGGCACTCGATGTTCAGCGAGCAAGCCCCGGCCAGCGTGGCGGCCAGCGGTTGTGCGCCGCCCATGCCGCCCAGACCGGCGGTCAGTACCCAGCGGCCCTTGAGGTTGCCGCCGTAATGCTGCCGGCCCGCTTCCACGAACGTCTCATAGGTGCCTTGCACGATGCCCTGGCTGCCGATGTAGATCCACGAGCCGGCGGTCATCTGGCCGTACATGGCCAGCCCCTTGGCGTCGAGTTCGTTGAAGTGCTCCCAGGTGGCCCAGTGCGGCACCAGATTCGAGTTGGCGATGAGCACGCGCGGCGCGTCGGCATGCGTCTTGAACACGCCGACCGGCTTGCCCGACTGGACGAGCAGCGTTTCGTCGTCGCCCAGCGTCTTGAGGGTCTCGACGATCTTGTCGAAGCATTCCCAGTTGCGTGCGGCGCGGCCGATGCCGCCATAGACCACGAGCGCGTTCGGATTCTCGGCGACGTCCGGATCGAGGTTGTTCATCAGCATGCGCAGCGGCGCTTCGGTCAGCCAGCTTTTGGCATTGAGCTGCGTGCCGCGCGGGGCGCGGATCGTGACGTCGCGATATCGGGTGAATTGGCTCACGGTAAGTCCTCTAGTTCTGAGCAGATGATGGCTTGTACAGTATTGTATATACAACCAATCGGGAACTAGGGTTTTCACGAACGCCGAACCTGGGTAGGGCGTTCGTCGGGCCTTACTTGTTGACGAGATTACTCGGCGTCGCCGAAACGCCCTTCGAGACGATGGCGCGAACCCGGATGCAGCAAACGGGCGACAGAGACGACACGCTTGCCCGACCATGTTCTCCGGCGAATCAGCAGGCAGGGTTCGGTGCGCTGGATTTGCAGCATGTGCGCTTCGTCCGGCGTCGCTGTGACGGCTTCGACAACATGCTCGCCCGACGTCAGTGGCGAGGTGCGCTGCAGGTAGGCGTTGGGCGTGAGCTTGGTGAAGTCTTGTTCGAGATAGTTGGGGGCGAGCGCGGGATTGACGAAGCGGTCTTCGATCTGTACCGGAATGTTGTCCTGATAGTGGACGATGACCGAATGGAACAGCTTCTCGCGTTCCTGCAAGCCCATCGCCAATGCGCGCTCAGGCCCGGCCAGTTCCTCGCGCAGCAGTTTCACTTCGGCGCGATGGCGGTGGCCGTGCTCGGAGATTTCGTCGGCAATGTTGTTGACGGCGAGCAGCGGCGAGTGCGACTTCGGTTCGGCGACGAACGTACCTACACCCTGCATGCGCACGAGTCGGCCTTCGGCAGTCAGCTCACGCAACGCGCGATTGACCGTCATGCGACTCACACCGGACTGTTCGACCAGTTCGTTTTCCGATGGCACGCGGTGGTGCGGCGGCCAGGCGCCCGTGTCGATCTGACGGCAGATGAACTGCTTGAGCTGCAAGTAGCGTGGCGCAGGCCCTTGTTCGTTGAGCGTTTCGGCAGTGGGCTGAGCAGTTTGGCGTGGCACCTTGTTGGCCTCTCCGGTCACGAGTGTGCGTGTGGGGAAAGCCTGAAGGATAAGCCAATCGCCTGCCGGAGACGAGAAAAAAAGCGGCACGCCTGCGCACGGCACGGCTTGAGGCAAGGCCGTGCGAGGGGGGTGCGAAAGCGTGCCCAAGGGTGAGCCGGTCCGTCATGCAACGCCACACCATGTCCACAACGTTGCTTGTCGATCCGGTTCTCGCGAAGTCCCCGAGGTGAGACCAGAGCCCCCCGCCGTGGGGCGGCGGGGGACCGTCCAACGTGACCCTACTTCTACTACGGTGCTACCACTACGATCCGCTCAGACGCTTAGAACGTCTGACGGACACCCACGCGCACGAACGTCTGCGTCGCCGTGGCGGAGGAGATGCCGTTGCCCACGTCGCCGACCGAAGCCGTCGCCGAGACAACGTTGCCGAACGTGTCGAGCGTGTTGCCCGACGCCTTCTGATAGCCGACCAGACCGTACAGCGACGTGCGCTTCGACAGCGCGTAGTACGAGGCGAAGTTCACCGTGTGGTACTTCGGACCGCCCGAACCCTTCACGTCGCTGCCTTGCGTGTAGTTGTACGCCGCGGCCAGACGCAGGGCCGGCGTGAACTGATAAGCGATGCTCGTGCCGATCGTGTTGAACGTGAAGGAGCTGGCGAACGTCGACAGCGCGCCCGGCGTGTACTGCACATTGCCGTACTGGATACCGACCTGCGTGGCGCCGAACGTGTAGCTACCGGCGGCCGAGATGATGCGCTGGCTGGCAGCCGAGGCGAAGCCTTCGTTGATCGACGAAGCGAACGTGCCGTCATACGAACCGGACCACGTGCTCGACGACGTGCCGTAGGCGTTCGTTGCCTGCAGGTAGCCCACGGCCACGGCGAACGGGCCGGTGGCGTACGAACCGCCGAAGCCCCACGTGTTCTGGTTCTTCACGCTGCCGGGTTGACCGCCGAAGCCATAGATCGCGCCGAACTGGAAGCCGGCGTAGTTCGGGCTGGCCCACTTCACCGAGTTGTTCACGCGCGACTGGTTGTCCTGGTTGTCGATATCGCCCGGGTGTGCACCCATGCCGGTCACGAACGTACCGGCGCTGATCGGGCCGACGTAGTCGACGATCGGATCGTACTGACGGCCGAACGTGAGCTTGCCGAGCGTGGCGCTTTGCAGACCCATCCACGATTGACGACCGAACTGACGGCCACCCTGACCCGACGTACCGTTACCGATGTTGAAGCCGTTTTCCAACTGGAAGATGGCCGCGTTGCCGCCACCCAGATCTTCCGAACCCTTCAGGCCCCAACGGTCGCCCGACCAGGTGCCGCTCGCGAAGCCCCAGACCGAACCGTTCGTGTAGTTGATCGGTGCGCCGACGCCGCCCTTGGAGTTGGCCGTGCGCTGACCGCTGGCATAGCCCACGCCGGCATCGACGATGCCGTACAAGGTCACGCTGCTCTGAGCGTAGACGGGAGCCATGATGCCGGCCATACCGCCAAGGCCGAGTGCAGCGAGAAGAATACGTTTCATAATATTAGTGGTCCTAAATTTATATTGCAGGAACATCACGAAAACGCACCGGCAGTTCCCCGGTGTGGGTCGGTTTTTATCGAACTGCCGGTGTTACTTTCCGGGGTGGTCACCTCCGGGAAGTCCGGTGACGCTCAGCCAGGTGGCCACGGCCACGACCAATGCGTCGATATCGTCGAAGCTCTCCGTGCCCGGTACTGCCGGGGCGTCGAGGACGGTAAAGACCGGTTTGCGCCACTGAAGGCCGAGCGCGATTTCCGAAAGCGTGCCCAGCCCGCCGCCCACGGCGACGAGGCAGATCGAGGCACGCGCGATCAGGGCGTTGCGCGTGATGCCGAGGCCGGTGGGCAGCGCCACGCTCAGGTACGGATTGGCGTCGTTCGCATGCTCCTCGGGCAGCAGGCCGATCACGATGCCGCCAGCGGCCGATGCCCCGGCGGAAGCTGCTTCCATCACGCCACCCTTGCCACCGCATACCAGCGCGACACCGGCCGCCGCCAGCGCTTCGCCGATGCATTGCGCGGCGTAGAGTTGTGCGGGCGAGGCTTCGCGCGGGCCGATGAGACCGACGGGCGTCACATGACGCGAGGGACCTGCCTGACGGGCCGCGAGTTGATCGAGGGCGTGGCGGGCCGCAGCCGACCACTCATTGAGGATGACGCCGTACAAGACTCTCTCCGAGAGCGAGCACACCGCTGCATACCGCCATCAACACGAGCGACAGCGCGGCAGCCTGAGGGAAATCCGTTTGCCCGTCCGACATCTTCAGGAACATGAGCAACGGCAGGATGTTGATCTGAGTACCGGCGAGCGCCAGCGCCGTGCCGTACGTCCCGAGCGCAATCGCCGTGACGAGACACCACGCGGCGGCCAGCGTGGGCCACAGTTCGCGCAGGGCGACGTCGACGATCGCGCGCAACGGCGTTGCACCCAGCGTGAGCGCAGCTTCGATGGGGCGGCGATCTAGGTTGGCGATGGCCGGATAGACCATCAGCGCCACGCGCGGGATCAGGTAATACGCATAGGCGGCGACGAGTCCGGGTGCGGTGTAGATCAGCGCACCGAGGTGCACCGGATCTGCGCCGAGCGAGGCGAGGGTCATCGTCACGAAGCCGGAGCGGCCGAACGCCAGAATGAAGCCATACGCAATCACCAGCCCCGAGAAGGCGAGCGGCACGCCCATAGCCGCCAGCCAGATTCGACGACGGCGCGGCGTCTGACGCGCAAGCGTCACTGCGATCAGCGCGCCGACGATCAGCGAGACGGTACCCGCGCCGACGGCCAGCGCCAGCGAGTTGACGAAGGCATCGCGCACCAGCGGATCGAGGGCAATGGCGGAAAACGCTCCACCATGTCCTTCGAACGCCGCCACGACCAGCGACGCGAGCGGCAGGCCGAAGCCGAGTGTCAGTACCACGGCGGCGGGCAGGCCACCGAAGCGGCGCACCCAGCCACGCGGCGTGTCTTTCACACGCTGCGGTCCTGGCGACACGTGGGGATCCGGTGGCTCGACGATGCCGGTCGATGCGCGCGCTGACGTCATGGTCTGCGAACTCACTTGGCGAGCGCGGCGGCCGACCACAGACGATCGACTTCGGCCTTTTGCGCAGCGGCGCGAGCGACGTCGAGCGGATGCACCTGCGGGGCGTCCGGCATGCGGGCGCGCATCTCGGCAGTGAACGGCGTGCCGGGCACGGCCGGTCGCACATAGCCCTGCGCGAACAGCGACTGACCGACCGGGCTCATGATGAGGTTCAGCCACAACTTGGCTGCTTCCGGATTGGGGCCGTTCTTCACGAGGCTGATCGCGTAGGGTGCCGAGACGCTGGCTTCCTTCGGAATCACGACCTGTGCGGCGTCGCCCATCCCGTCGGTGTACTTGGCCTTCAGGCCATCGTTCTCGTAACCGATGAGAATCGGGATCTCGCCCTTGACGAACTTGGCATACGGCGTGGTGCCTTCGACGCGCATCACGTTGCCTGCATCACGCAACTTGCCGAAGAACTCGGCACCCGGCTTCGGATTGTCGACGTTGCCGCCGAAGGCGTAAGCCGCTGCAAACACGGCGACCTGACCCTGACCGGTCGAGCGCGGATCGAGGTACACCACCGAGTTCTTGTACTCGGGCTTGAGCAGGTCGGCCCACGACTGCGGCACGTGCTTAACCAGCTTGGTGTTCACGAGGAACGCGATATTGAGCGAGTGGATGGTGAACCAGCGACCGTCGTTGTCGCGGAAGACCTTCGGCAGCGTGTCGAAGTTGATCGGCTTGAACGGCGCGACCACATCCTTCTGGACGGCGTCGAGCGCTGAGCCTGCGAAGTAGTAAGCCGTGTCGGCTTGCGGACGGCGACGGGACTTGTCCAATGCGGTGACGGTCGCGGCGGAGCCGATGTCGTTGTACGTGATCTCGACCTTCGGATAGCGCTTGCGGAATTCGGCGAACAGCGCCTTCCAGTTGGCCCACTCCGGGCCGGTGTCGAACGACACGACCAGACCTTCTTCGGCCGCCTTGGCATACAGTTCAGTCTCGCCCGGATACAGCGGCGCGGTAGCGCTGGTTTGAGCGGACGCGGAACCCGCGGCACCCGACAGCAGTGCAAATGCAGTCGCGAGCGTCGCCAGTGCGGGCAGGGCGCGCGGGCGCAGGTAAGAGGCGGGGTGGATCATCGACATAGCTCCGTCTTGGACATGAATCGGGAAATGTTGGGCAGCTCGCGCGGTCATGAGGGCAGGCATCTCAGGCCCCCGCCGGCGGCAATACGCGCAGATGCGCGGGGTCAAGCGCGATGGCGAACGACGCGGGCGTGCGACTCTCGCCGAGCAGTGGGGTCGTTGCGCCTTCGGGCAGGAAATCGAATCGGCAGGTCGCGCCGAAGAAGCGCACCGCGCCCGGATGACCGCCGAGACGGTTGATGGTGCTCACAGGCGGGTCAGACTGGATGTGTTCGGGGCGCACCAGCAGCGAGACGGCCGTCCCCGGCCGCCATGCGCCGGTCTCGACGTGCAGCTCGGCGAAGCCGGTATCGACCATGCCGGGACGCGTCACCCGCGCAGGCAACACCGTCGACAACCCGGTAAAGCTCGCCACCGTTGCGCAGGCAGGGGCGTCGTACAGGCGTTGCGGCGTATCGATTTGCAGCAGGCGGCCGTTATCGATGACGGCAACGCGGTCGGCCATGCTCAGCGCCTCGTCGCGGTCGTGCGTGACGATCAAAGTGGTTGCGCCGCTGGCCTGTTGCAGCGCGCGAATTTCGTCGCGCAATTGTTGACGGATGCCTGCGTCGAGCGCGGCGAGCGGTTCGTCGAGCAGCAACACGCGCGGCGAGATGGCCAGGGCGCGAGCAAGTGCCACGCGCTGTTGCTGACCACCGGAAAGGGACGTTGGGCGACGCGTTGCGAATTCGGCCAGCCCGACACGTGTGAGCATGTCGAAGGCCGCACGCTGACGCTCGGCCGCCTTGACGCCTTGCATCCGAAGTCCATAGGCGACGTTATCGACGACGCTCAGATGCGGGAACAGCGCGTACTGCTGGAACACCATGCCGACGTGACGACGCCAGACCGGCACGCCGCCGACGTCTTCACCGCCGATGGCAATGCGTCCGCGATAACCGTCGAGCAGACCTGCGACGAGGCGCAGTACGGTGGACTTGCCCGAGCCGCTGCGGCCCATCACGGCAAGCAATTCGCCCTGACGCGCTTGCAAGCTGACGTCGTCGAGGCCATTGGCCGCGCCTGCGTAGCGGAAGCTGACGTTTTCGAGAGTGAGGCTCATGAACTGACCTTCTGGCGGGACGCAGCAACGATCGACATGCCGGTCGCGGCAAGCGCGAGCACGAGCAGCACGACGGTGGCCGCGCAGGCGAAGCCGGTCGCACCGTAGAACGCCTGAAGCAACACCACCGGATAGTTGCGATAGCGGAAACCCGCGATGAGATTGGAAATCTGGAATTCGCCGATTGAGAGCGCTGCGACCATCACAAGCCCGGCCACCAGACTGTGCGTGAGATTCGGCACGGCAATCGTCAGGAACTGACGCAGCGGCGATGCGCCCAGCGTGGCCGCGCAATCCTCAAGTTTGGCAATGTCGAGATGCCGCAGATCGGCAAGCAACGTCTGCGTGAGATAGGGCAGCGTGAGTACGGCGTGCGCCAGCACGAGCAGCCAGAGCGAGCCGAGCCACGGCAGTGTGTCGCCGCTGAAGACGGCGATGTAGCCGAAGCCGAGCGTGAGGGCGGGCACCGCCACCGGCAGCAGCGTCACCAGCCGTGCAATCGCGCCGCGGCCGCTGCGCGAGCGGTGATGAAGCGAGTACGCCAGCGGCAGACCGATCAGTGCGGTCAGCGCACAGCAGCTCAGCGCGACGATGAGGCTCGTCGAGAACGCACGGCGAAACGACGGGTCGCCCGCCAGATCGGTGAACCAATGCCCCGTCACCCCCGTCGGCAATACGGTATTGGTCCACGTCTGGCCGAAAGCGCCGATCAGCAGTAACAGCACGGGCAGGCAGAGATAGATCAGAAACAGCGCGGCCACGGCGCGCACGGTCCAGATCAGCAGCCCCGTCTTCGCACTTGGCGCGGCATGCCCCACGGCACCTGCGTCGGCAGGGGCTGGGTTGTGCCGGGGTGGCACAGTTTGGGCAAGGCGGTCGGCGTGAACGTCGGACATCGGGGAAACCTGAACGGCATACGGTGACAAATTCGCATCGGTCGGCCGGATGTCTTGCAATCCCTTACTGCAAAAGGGCAGGCGGGGAGACAGCCGGATCGACGTTGGGCGAGAGTTTCACGGTCTGAAATGTCATCGTCATGAAGAAAACACACGATTCGGGCATCGTGCTGTGCGAAAACGGAACAGTTGGTGCGTCGTCGGAATCGACGGCGAACCGCTGTTTCTGACCGGAATCCAACGCCAGCCTGACATTCCCCGATGCGCCACTGCTATCCGAACATCGCAGAACTGCTCGCCTTCACCAGCGCCGCGAGACACTTGAATTTTTCTCGTGCCGCTCGTGAGCTGGGCCTGACGCCGAGTGCCGTGAGTCGGCAGATCGGGGCGCTTGAGACGCTGGTCGGCACTGCGTTGTTCGTGCGCGAAGGACGTCATCTGGTGCTGACCGAGGCGGGGCGTCGTTATCACGACCGCGTGGCGGAGCCGCTTCGCGAGATCGGCAATGCGTCGCTGGAACTGATGACGTCGCGCGGCGAAAGCGATCTGCTGACGATTGCCAGCGTGCCGACGTTCACCACCAAATGGTTGATCCCCCGTTTGCCCGACTTCCTGGCGAGCACGCCTGGCGTTACGCTAAGTTTCAGCCGTCATCTGGCGCATGGCGATGCTTTCCCTTTCACGCTGGACGCGGCCGTGCGCTATGGCGATGGCTCGTGGGAGGGTGTCGTGAGCGAGTATCTGGATGGACGGCGGTTCGTGCCGGTCTGTGCGCCTTCGTTCGTTGCGCGTTATCCGCTGGCGAGCGCAACGGATGTGGCTCGCGCACCGAGGCTCGTGCACAATCAGGCGGAAGAAGTGTGGGGAACATGGGCAACGTGCTTCGACGTCGCGCCCCATGCGCAGCGCCCGGGGCCTCGCTTCGAGCAGTACTCGGTGCTGCTACAGGCGGCGGAGGCGGGCATGGGTGTGGGACTGGTGCCGGAGTTTCTGGCGCGCGAGGCGATACAGGCTGGCCGCCTCGTCGTGCCCGTCGATGCTGGCGTGGATGTGCCGCGTCATGGGCATTACCTCTGCTATCCGAAGGAGCGCCTGCAACAACGTTCGGCATTGCGGACCTTCCGCGAATGGATGCTCGCTCAGGCATCGCAGAAGTAAGTTGCCTATCAGGGACGACCACGCGACGGCACCGCCTGTGATGATGGCTGAGTGGTGGGTCTTGCACCGGGCCGCGAGGTGCAGTGTGTGCAGCATCACGCGCACGGCGCGCAGGGAGCTGCGGCACTAAAGCGCAGCTATAGCGATGTACCACTGGCGTGGTTCAGGATCGGGTCTGCGCCAAATCTCGTGCCGAAATCGGTGCACTAGTCGGCCGGACGGTTGAGTCAACGCAGGGGCGTCGTACATCGCTTGCCAGCGAGGATCTTGAGCGGTTGCCTCAAGGTTTTGTTGGGAGAGGACGCCTCCTTCCGCGTCCGGTACGCAAATACCAAAGGCAGAGGGTGGTAACGCAAAGTGGTGTGCGCTATCGGTGCCAGAGTGGAATCTCCACTCACCGATGGAGAACCCTCATGAATCCTCCGACAGTCTCGTCAACGGGCGTCCAGCCGCTCGCATTAGTCTTGTCTGAAACGCAGACTCAAGCGCCGACCGAAGATGGCGTCGCCAGTGGCTTGCTCAAGGTCAGTCAAGTGGACTACTCGTACGAAGCGCCTCACTACGACTACACCCCACCTTACTACTCCTACACCCCGTCGTATCAGCCATCGTCTCAGGCGTCGTCTCAGCCGTCGTACTACCCTTCGAACCATCCCGCATACGCTCCAACGCCCACTGAAAACGCTAACACCTCCTATCAGGGCTATGGCTATTCGGCTCCGCTTGACCCCAACCTTCATCCGAACGACGCTGGTCAGCCGGGCGCCGGACATGCCGCCGGAATGCCGGGCGGCCGCTTGGCGAAGATGTCGCCACGACACGGGAACAATCCGCCGGACGTTCGGCGCTGGTCTGGCGCTGTCGGCAAGGGGGACGGTAGGCCCGTAACTGCGAACCTATCGATCGCGGTTCAAGGGACGGCTGCCGTGGGGTTCCAGATTAGTTCCGACGGCGTGGGCCCTAGCCGCTTCAAGGCGGATGAGCAGGCGTACTGGAAGGCGCTCGGATTCCAGAACACATCGAGAACATGAGTCAGCCCAAGCCGCCTGTCGATGCGGCTTGTGTCCGAGTCCTTGCAATGCCGGACCTCAGATCATCGCGACGCGCTTTGACGCGTCGCCGATCCCTTCGCCTCAAGCACGGTATTGAACGACGTATCGACGATCTTGCTCACATCGAAGCGATTCGGCAGTGCACCGGTTTGCGTCAGGAAATCACTCGTGCCTTGATAGTCGGCCACGGCTTGCTTGTCGACGGCATCGACCGTCATTCCAGCCTGACCGATCCAGTGTCGTGCGACGTCGCGATCCAGCCCGGCTTTCTTCGCCCATTGATCGGCATACACTTCCTTGTGGCTCTCCACCCACGCACGCGCCTTTTGCAGCCGTGCGAGGAAGTCCCCAATCGCCGCGTGCTTTGCGCTGACCGACGGTGCATACGCGGCAACGCTACTCAGTCCCGGCATCAGATTGCGCGCGGTGATGATCGGACGCGCACCGTTGTGCACCACTTGCTGCGAGATATACGGCTCCCAGACGGGAAACGCGTCGATAGCGCCATTCGGCAGCGCGACGGCAGCATCGACCGGCATCAGCTTGACGAACTGGACGTAATCGGTCGGAAGCCCGGCTTTCTCCAGCGCGCGCAGCGTCAGTTGCTGACTCCACGCGCCCGGCCAGTAGGCGACCTTCTTTCCCTTGAGATCCTGAATCGATTTGACGGGCGAATCCTTCGGCACAAGTAATGCAATCGTGTCGGGGTTCTGACGCGAGACGGCGATGAGCTTGACGGGGGCGCCTTTCGCGGCGAGGAACAGGAAGCCCGAATCGCCGAGGAAGCCGAGGTCGAGCGCCCCGGCGTTGAGTCCTTCGGCCACCGGCGCTGCCGACTGGAAGTGTTTCCATTCGACCTGATAGTTCGCCCCTTCGAGCGCACCCGAAGCCTCCATCGATGCCCGCACGTTGTAGTAGTTCTGATCCCCGACACGCAACGTGACGCCTTGCGCGTTCACCACGCCGACGTGCATGACGCCGAACGCAGTGAAAGTGAAAATAGAAAAGGCGGGAAGGGCAAAGCGGGCGCGACGAATCCAGCGCAGCAACATCATGACACCTATGAAAAACGATTGAAAAGAGGACGAGGAAAAGTAATCGCGACGCGAATCACGCCGCCTGAGGCGTGCGCTGTCGGTCGAGTTCCGCGGTATGGCGGCGGATAACGGGAATCAGCGATTCGCCGTAGCGGATCGTGTCTCCGAGCGGGTCGAACCCGCGAATCAGGAATGTATCGACGCCAAGCGCGTAATAGCGCCCCAGCGCTTGCGCCACCTGTTCTGCGGTCCCGACGAGTGCCGTCGAATTCCAGCGCGCGTCCGTCGCTTTTGCTACGCCCATCCACAGACGTTCGTCCACGACGTCACCGCGCTGGGCGGCGGCCAGCAAACGCTGTGAGCCGACGTTCTCCGGGGCTTCGGTACGAAGGCCAAGCCGCGCGCGCGTTGCCTTGACCTGACGCAGCACGTCGTCGGCCCGGGCCCATGCTTGTTCTTCGGTGTCGGCGACGATGGGGCGAAACGAGATCGAGAAGCGCGGCGTGCGGCCGTGGCGTTGGGCTGCGGTGCGCACGCGGTTGATTAGCGACTCGACGGCGTCGAGCGGCTCGCCCCAGAGCATGTACGTATCGGCGTGGCGTGCCGCGACGTCGATGGCGGCGTCGGACGCGCCGCTGAAGTAAATCGGAATGTGCGGCTTCTGCCACGTCTGTACGGCAGGCGATGCTTGCTCGAAGCGATAGTGCTCGCCGTCGAAGTCGACCGGACTGTCAGCCGTCCAGATGCGCTTGAGGGCGTCGAGATATTCGTCGGTGCGGGTGTAGCGCGCATCGTGATCGAGGAAGTCGCCGTCACGACGCAGGTCGGCGTCGTTGCCGCCGGAGACGACGTTCAGCGCCACGCGTCCGCGTGAAAACTGATCGAGCGTGGCGAGTTGACGCGCCGCAAGCGGCGCTGCAATGACCCCGGGACGGTAAGCGAGCAGAATGCCCAGCCGTTGCGTCGCGGCGGCGACATGACTGCTGACGAGACTGCCTTCCGGGCCGTTAGAGAAGTAGCCGATGAGTGCGCGGTCGAAACCGGCGGTCTCATGCGCTTGCGCCATGCGCGTAATGAACGTGGGGTCGACGGCTGCGCCCGTGGGTTGATCGACTTCGGACCCCGGCGCTGCCGTGATCATCCCGATAATTTCTACGCTCATGAGTGCACTCCATACAGGCAAAGTGCGAGCGTAGCGGGCGCACGGCCCGCCGTGAACGAAGGAAATCGGGATACGTTATGCCGCGAGGCGGCATAAGCATCGCCAGCGTGCTTAAGACACGCCCCGACGCTTACCAGCCATGCAGACGCGGCCACGTTGCGACATCGCGATCCGGATCGATGGCGTGGTACTCGGGAAACTGCGCGCCTGTCGCGCACGCGTGATTCGGAAGAATGCGAAGCAGCGTGCCGATGGGGAAGCGCGCCACGATGTCCGGGTCGGCTTCGCCCTCATGCGAGAGAATGCCGTGTTCCTGATTCGCACCGCTCAGCACGTAACCGGGCACGACGCTGCCGTCGATTCGGCACACCTGCCCGTAACCGAAGTCGCGCTTTTGCTTTTGCGTGCCCCGGTCGCGGCTCATGGCCATCCAGCCAGCGTCGACGATGGCCCACCCTTTGTCCGCCTGATGCCCGATCACCGTCGTGAGCACGCTCAGCGCCAACTCGTCAGTCGTGCACACGCCAACGTTATGCATCACCAGATCGA
The DNA here is from genome assembly GCF_024704525.1 of Pandoraea commovens. NCBI lineage: Bacteria > Pseudomonadati > Pseudomonadota > Betaproteobacteria > Burkholderiales > Burkholderiaceae > Pandoraea > Pandoraea commovens. The sequence goes on along the minus strand of NZ_CP102780.1, from coordinate 3,121,793 downwards.
AGAACACATACACCCCTGCGCGGACTTCCGTCACGCCTTCGAGATGTTCGGCGGCGAGCGCGGTGGGCGTCGAGCCGACGCTCACGACCGGACACGGCAGACCGGCATCGCGCAGCCGCGTCGCCGCCAGCACGCAGCCCGCGCGCTCTTGTTCGGCGATGGCGGCGAGCGCTTCGGGTGTGTCGAAGTCGTAGCTCGATCCGGCGTGCGTCATGACCCCGCCTAGCGTCGCGCCGCCGTCGTGCAGCACGTGGGCGACATCGATCAGCGCGTCTTCATCGGGACGGATGCCCGAGCGGTGTCCATCCGTGTCGATCTCGATCCACACGTCGAACGTCTCGCCGTACTCGGCCCCGAAGGCGACGATTGCCTGCGCCGATGCCACGCTGTCCGTGATGATCTTCAGATCGCAACCCCGGCGACGCAACGTCAGCGCGGCTGGCAACTTGCTCGCCACCATGCCCACGGCATAGAGGATGTCGGTTACGCCGTCGTCGAAGAAGCGCGCCGCTTCCTTGAGTGTGGACACCGTGATGCCGGACGCGCCTGCCTCGATCTGCGCATGCGCAACCTCCACGCACTTGCTCGTTTTGACGTGCGGTCGGAATCGCACGCCGAGCGCGTCCATGCGAGACTGCATGCGGCGGATGTTGTGCTGCATGCGCGGCACGTCGATAACTGCGGCGGGCGTTTCCAGCGTTTGCAACGACGCGAGCGGAACGTTGTGGATCGAAGTCATGGCGATGAATCTCAGGCGGTGGCGTGGAAGTGGCGAAGCCAGTCGAGCGCAGGTGCAAGCGTAGGCGCTTCGCTGTCGGGCGCGGGTGCGCCGTCAGGACGGGACAGGCCGACACGGTTATGCCAGAACGTGCGCAAGCCAACGGCCGACGTGCCGAAGAGGTCGTAACCGGAACCGGCGACGAAGGCTGCATCGCCGGCGTCCACGCCGAGATTATCGAGTGCGAGACGGTACGGGCGCGGGTCGGGCTTGTAGAACCCGGCTTCCTCCGACGTCACGACGACATCCCAGTCGATGCCGAGCAACGCGGCTGCCTGATGTCCGAGCGACTTCGAACAGTTCGTGACGACGCCCAGTTTGCAGTGCGGGCGAAGCGCCTGAAGCAACTCGCGCGCGCCATCCCAGGCGGGAAGCGTCAGCCACTCGGCTTCGAGTGCGAGAGGTGCCGATGGCGGCAGGCCGACGTGCGCCGCCGCCTCACGCACCAGTTGTTCGTAGCTCACGTATGCGCCGCAACCGTATGTGCGCCGCAAATACTCGGCGCGCCACGTCCGGCCAGCAGTTTCGCTACCGGCGGCGCGATTCCATACGGTCCACGAGTCGAGCAGCGCGGTCAGAAGATCGAAGAGCACGGCGCGCGGCCAGCCGGTCTCGCGGGCGGGGGATATGTCGGACATGACAGCCTCTTTCGTTGTGATTTTGCGTGAGATGACTGGACGCAGTGTAGGAAGGATAGGGCGTGCCGTGGTTAAATTACGGCACATCAAACATTAAGCCCAGGTGAATGATCCAGATCGAAGACCTGCGTCTGATCGAGGCGCTGTCGCAGTCGGCATCGTTGAGTGCGGCGGCGCGCATGCTCAATGTGACGCCGCCCGCATTGTCCGCCCGTCTGCGCAAACTCGAAGCGTTGCTCGGACTGGCGCTCGCGACACGCACCTCACGTCAGCTCAGCCTGACGGCCGAAGGCGAGCGTCTGGCCCGCGAAGGGTCGGCGCTGCTCGCACAACTGGACGCGCTGCCTGAGTCGTTTCGACGCGAAGACAAACGTCTCACCGGCACGCTGCGCATTTCTGCCCCATTCGGTTACGGACGGCACCACGTGGCCCCGGTGCTCGCGCGCTTCGGACTATTGCATCCGGATCTGAAGCTGCAACTGGAGCTGCGTGAAACCCCGTGGCCGGACAAGCACGACTCGGACGCCGTCATTCATGTGGGCGCCGTGCGCGATTCGTCGTGGATTGCCCGACCGCTTGCGCCGAACGACCGCTGGCTGTGTGCGAGTCCCGCCTATCTGCAACGACACGGCACGCCGACTGAGCCGCACGCGCTACTACAGCATCGCTGCATCTGTATTCGGGAGAACGACGAGGACGCTTCATTGTGGCGGTTCCGACGTCGCACGAAGATATCTGCCAAAGCGGCACCCGCGACGTCTCGGCGTGCCGTGGCACGCGACAGCGTGCGCGTGGTGCCTGCCTATACCACCAACGACGGCAGCGTCGCACGTGAGTGGGCGGAGCAGGGGCTGGGGTTGGTGCTGCGTTCCGAGTGGGACACGCGCGACGCCGTGGCGGCGGGACGTCTCGTGCGCGTGCTCACAGACTGGGACTTCGACAGCGCACCCGTCACGCTGCTGGTGCCGACGCGTCGCGGGCGCACCGCACGTCTGCAAGCACTGATGGCGTTTCTCGAGGAGGCGCTGGCGGCGTCGGCATCTGCCCGCCGTCCTACACGTTCTGAACGTCCTGCACGCACGGGGCGCTGAAGTGCTCAGGCGGGTTGATGGGAGAGCCGGGCGCTGAGGGTGCGCGCCCGGTTGGCCAGCCCACTGCATAGTACGAGCAGGATCGCCGTCATGAAGAACACCGCCGGGAGTCCGAACACCACGGCGATCTGGCCGCCGATGATCGGGCCGATGACCTGCCCGCTGAATTGCGCCGACTGCAGATACCCGAGCAGCTTGCCAGTGCTGCGCTCGTCCACGGCGTGACGCGCCAGCTTGCCGATCGCGGGCAGCAGACCGGCCAGCGTCATCCCCATCAGCACGCGCAGCGCAGCCAGTTGCCACCATTCGGTGACGAACGCCTGTGGAATCATCACCAGCGCGGTCGCGATGAGACACCCGACGATCACGCGCCAACTGCCTACGCGGTCCGCGAGCGCGCCGAGCTTCGCGGCCGTCAACATGCTGCCCAGCGCCGAGCTGGCCATCACCACACCGGCCACGCGCGTGAGGTGCGCACCGTCCACACCCAACTGTCCGATGTAGACGGTAATGATCGGTTCAATGGACATGTTGGCAAGCAGCACCATCATGCCGGTGAACAGAATGGCGGCGATGATGCCCACGCGCGCACGGGGCATGGGCGCGGTCGTACCCGGTGCGGCTTTGCGTTTGCTGTCGCGTATGCGGTCGAAGTCTTCGCGAACGCCGAAGATGGTGAGCAACGCCGTGATCGAGATCATGCCCGCACAGGCGAAGAACGTACCGCGAATGCCGAGCAACGGCGGCAGCAGGCCGCCGATCAGCGGGCCGATCAGGTTCCCCGCAAGTGCGCCGGTCGAGAGTACGCCGAGCGCCCAGCCTGCACGATCGCGCGGCGCTTGCGTGCCGATCATCACCGTGGAGGCCGACGCATAACCGCCGACCAACCCTGTCAACAAACGCAACGCGACGAGTTGATAAACATTGTGCGCAATACCGATGAGCGACGTCACGATCACCATGCCCACAGCGGCGCGAATCAGCATTGGCCGCCGCCCGAAGCGGTCCGCCAGATGTCCCCAGATCGGCGCGGTTACGGCGGTGCCGAGAAACGTCGCACTGAACGCGACGCCGGACCACTGAATGACTGCCGATTCCGGCGCCACGCCGAGTTGCTTGACGTACAGCGGCAGGAACGGCAGCAACATGCTGAGTCCGGCAAGCGTCGTGAACGAGCCGAAGACACAGATGGCGAGGTTGCGTTGCCAGTAGGGATGGTTGCGTTCGGTGTAACTGGCGCTCGGGGGAGTGGATTCGGACGGGGGATTCACAAAAGCCTCTGAATTTCGCGATGCGTGTGCGGCACGGTGCAGACATCGTCTGTCGGCAAGCAGCGCGAAAGCTGCATGCCGACGGTCATGTGCCGAGTCTATTCCGCGCGAGGGCGCTCGGATACGGCTGCGGCGCGTACGTCACTCTTACGCGGCGCGGATGAATGCGCAAGCGTCTCCATCAAATAATCGACGAAAACCCGCGCGCGGGACGGCAGCGTCTTGCTGTGTGGGTACATCAGACTCACCGGGCGAGAACGTCCCGCGTAATCGGCGAGTACCTCGACGAGTTGACCCGACGCGAGATCCGCTTCGACGATGAAGCGGTAGGTCTGGAAAATGCCGCCGCCGTTTCGGGCGAGCGTCACACCGGCAAGCACATCGTCGGCACACCGAAAGTTGCCGTGCGCGTGGTACTCGATGTCGTTGCCTGCATCGCGGAATAGCCACGGGATCGGGCGTCCCGTACTCGGCAGATCGAACTCGATGCATTCGTGGGCGGCGAGATCGTCCGGTGTCTTGGGCGTGCCCGCGCGCTGGAGATAGCCGGGATGCGCGACGACGACCAGTGCCGCGTCTTCGAGATGCCGCGCCACCATGCGCGACTCGGGTTGGGCCCGGAAGCGAACCGCAAAGTCGAAGCGCTCCTCGTGCAGGTCGATGTTCTGGTTGCTGACCTGAATGTCGAGCTTGATGAGCGGGTAGCGCGCCCGGAACGCGGGCAGGACCGGTAGCAGCCGGTAATGTCCGTAGGTCGTAGGCACGCTGATGCGCAACGTGCCCGACGGCTGCGATTGCGCGCCCGAGACTCGTCGTTCGGCCTCCGCCAGCAGGCTCAGCGCAGTCCGGCATTCCTCGAAATACGCGGAGCCGCCCTCCGTCAGACGGATGCTGCGCGTGGAGCGCACGAACAGGCGCACGCCCAGTCGTTGCTCCAGTCGTGCGACGGACCGGCTGACGGCAGCGGGCGTCACGCCCGCCTGATTGGCTGCGGCCGTGAAGCTGCCAGCCTCCGCCGCCAGACAAAACAGCTCGATGCTGCCAAGCAGCACATCGTCGAATTGACGTTGCATATTCGCGATTGATTACATGATGTAAAAAGACAAGTGTAATCGCATGCGTTTTTCGCGTCTTCAATCATGAATAGAGTGTGTTCAACCGGCGGGGCGGACGGATTGGCCGACGCCCCGGCAGGCGAAATGACACCAAGGACACACATCATGAGCAAGTCGGAACGTACGGTCATCATCACGGGTGCCACGAGCGGCATTGGTCTTGGCCTGGCAGAGGCATTCTTGCGCGACGGATACAACGTCGTGGGCACGGGGCGCAGTGCCGCTCGCCTCGAACAGACGGCAGCATTGCTAAACGCCGGTGAGCGTTTTCTCCCGGTCGCGGGCGACGTGGCCGATCCGTCGGCGGCCACCACAGCCTTCGCGAAGGCCATCGAGACGTTCGGTCACGTCGATGTGCTGATCAACAATGCAGGCATCTTCGCGGCGAAGCCGTTCGTCGACTTCACGCCGGAGGAGATCGAAGTGCAGATCGCCACCAATCTGAAGGGCACGCTGTACTTCTCGCAGGCGGCGGCACGCCACATGAGCGAGCGCCGCAACGGACGGATCGTGAACGTGACGGCATCGATCGCCCTTCAGGCGAATTCGGGCGTGCCCGCGTTGCTAGCTGCGGTGCTCAAGGGCGGGATGAATCAGGCGACGAAGGCGCTGGCGCTGGAACTGGCGCCGTTCGGCGTGACCGTCAACGCCGTGGCCCCGGGGGTGGTGAACACACCGATGCATGCGCCCGAGACGCACGACGCGCTGGGCAAAATGCATCCGCTGGGCCGTATCGCAGTGGTCGAGGATGTCGCGCGCGCGGTGCGGTATTTCGTGGAGAGCGATTACGTGACCGGCACGATTGCACCGGTGGACGGCGGTTACGCCGCGGGTCGTTAATTACTGCGATGACCGGTCATTTGCAATGAGTCGGTCGTCTCACCCCAACATTAATAGGAGCCAGTCATGCCGTTCGTCAGCATTCGCATTACCCGTGAGGGCAACACCGTCGAGCAGAAGGCGCAGGTCATTCGCGAAGTCACCGACACACTGCAACGCGTACTGGGCAAGACGCCGCATCTCACGCACATCGTGATCGAGGAAGTCGATACCGATAACTGGGGCTACGCGGGCCAGACAACCACTGAGTTTCGGCGTCAGTCTGCCGAGAACAAGGGCTGACGCCCGCGCGTTTCCGATGGCACGCCGCCGTCATGCGTTGTGACGGCGACGTGCTTTCGTTCGGACGTTGTCAGAACGGCTTCGACATCGCCAGATAGAACGTCCGGCGCGGCCCGAACTGCGGGGCGCCGACACCGATGCCAGTGCCGTCGCGCAGCTCGTAGACACGGTCGAAGACATTCAGCACCGACAGCTTCGCGTCGAAGCGGCCGACGCCAGGCAAGTTGAACTTCTCGCCGACACCGAGGTTGACCTGAAGGTACGCCGGAAGGTGCTCGCTGTTGACGAACCCGCTGCGCAGGCCTGAGCCGAACAGCGCATCGGCCGATAGCAGCGTTCTGCCCCATTGATACGAAACACCGGCCGAGCCCGTCACCTGCTGGTCGTGGTCCAGATGCACCCAGTGATTGGCGATGTAGGCCAGTTCGTCGGCACCGAAGTTGAACTGGCCGGTCTCGATGCCTTGCCCCATCGCGCGCGAAACGGCGACGTTCAGGTACGCGCCGACGTTGCCCTGACGGTAGTTGACGGTGCCTTCCACGCCGTAAATGCGGCCCTTCTCGTAGTTGAACGTCGAATAGATGAGCGCATTGCCGAACTGACCTTCGTCTTGCAGATGGTTCACGCGTCGATAGTAGGCATCCAGCCCGACGGTAATCGCCGACGTCAGTTGATGCGAGACACCCAGATCGAAGTAGTCGGAGCGTTCGGCGCGTACGGCGGTGTTGGCGTCGGAGGGCAGGGCATTGGTCGTGTTGAGGAATTTCGCGACCGACGTCGTATCGATCTTCTCGGTGGCTGGCGGCGTGAAGTAACGCGAATACCCGGCGTGCAGACGCGTGCGGCTCGTCAGGTCGTACGTCAGCCCAAGACGCGGCGACAGTTGCCCCTCATTCGTCACGGTATTCACATGATCGTAGCGAGCGCCATAGTTGACCGTCAGACGATCGGTCGCCTTCCACTCGTCTTGCAGATACAGGCCGTAGGTGGTGCCCCGGTCGTTGGCGTTGTCCACGATGGTCAGCGGCGTGCCGCTCGTCTGCTGACCGTTGTCGTCGGCCGGGAAGACGTTCGACGTGTTGTCGACGCTGAAATGCTCCTGCTGCACGAACAGTCCGAAACGCAGCGTGTGACGGTCGGTGAGCTTGTAGCTGCTGTCGGCCTGCACGCCATAGGCTTCATTGCGGCGCGTGATATTCGATGCCACGCCGTTGTAGACGAGATCGCCGATCGGATCCGGTGTGTAATCGACGCGGCTGGTGCGATGGAACAGGGATATCTGGGTGTCGAGCTTTGGCGAGACGTGGCTCTGCCACGACAGCACCTGGAAGTCGGTCAGCTCGCGTTGGTGCGCGTCCAGGCCCGACGAATCGGGAATCGCCCCGTTGTCCAGCGTGAACTGTGGCGCAACGCCCGGCAGGTTCGGAATCTGGAAGCGGTTATTCGACGTGCCGAACATGAACGACACGCGGTTATCCGGGTTCAGCAGGTACGACATCATGCCGAACGCATTCGTCTGATTCGTATGGTCGTGAATCGCGTTGCGGTCGCCGGTTGGATTCTCGATCCCCATGTCGTTGGCCGAAACACGCGCGCTGAAGTAGTAGCTGAGCGCCCCTTTGGTGCCGTACAACTGGGTGTTGACCTCGCGGTCGGCATGACTGCCGAACACCACGCCCACTTCGCCGCCGAAGGCCTTGGGAGGCTCGCCGGTGTCGGCGGTGCCGTCGGCGAGACCGGGTGAGCCTTTGGTGTGAATGTCGACGATGCCCGCTGTGCGATAGCCGAACTGCGCGGGTAGCGCGCCGGTGATCAGATTGATTTGCGACGCGATGCGCGCGTCGATGGCCTGACCGAATCCGCTGATCGATTCGGGAATGATCACACCGTCGATACGGTATTGCAGGTTTGCGTGATCGCCGCGCACGTGCAATTGGCCGTATGAGTCCTGCACAACGCCGGGCGCTTGCAGGAGCACCTGATTGAGCGGTGTGTTTGCGCCGAGCGGCAGCGTCTGAATATCCGTCTGGTCGAAGTTGTAGACCGAGCTGCCGGTATCGGGCGAGAGTGCGTTACGCGCGGCGTCGAGGCGCTTGGCAGAGACGGTCGTGCCTGAGAGCGCGACGTTGGCGTCGCCCGGACTGCCGGACGTTTGGGCGTGCACGTTGACCGCGAAGGCGGACGCCGCTGCTGCCGCGAGGGCATGACGGGTGAAGCGGGTTAGCTGCGGGAAATACTGGGAATGCTGGAATTGCGTGAGACGAACGAAAGGAATCCATCGGGCAGACATGCCGGACCTCAGTGTGTTTGACGTGTGGACGCCGCGCAGCCGGTGGCAGACGCGCCAGCGTTGGCGCGTCGCGACCTGCGACGGCGAATGTTCTGATTTAGACGAACGACACGGAGGGGCGTGGAGGGTCGCGATTACGTGTCGGCCCCCGCAAGACGGAGCGCACCTGCACCGGTACAACCGGTGGGTAGTGCCACTCGCGCAGCGGCGGGAGCGCAGCGAAGACGGGCAGTGCGGGGAGTGCAACGTCGACCGCGATGAACGCCAGACATTGCTCGCAGACGGCGTCTTCGTCGTCCGAGCGCTGGCCATTACCGCCATTGCCTCCGTTGCGACCGACATCGCCGTGTTGGCGTTGCGCGTTTGTCGATTCCACGGCGGCCGCCGACGCAGCCGCCAGCGCGGACGCAGTGTGAAACACCACGTGCCGTGCAAGGGCCATCTGCGAGACGAGCACGCAGACGATCAGCCAGAAAGGAAGCCAGCGGCGATGCATGAGCCGACGAGAATCGGAACGAGAAATGGGGATAGGGGACGTCGAAAACCCGACGACAAATCGTGACGAAATTAAATGCAACTCAATTGCAATGCAACTGAGTTGCGAATTCTGTCACATTCGCGGGGGCTTTGCCAAGTCGGAAAGCCAGACGGGAGCGAGCGGGGAAGATCGGGAAAGCGCGGAAGATGGAGTGCACCGCGAGGCGGGGCGACGCACCACAGATGGCGGCCACACGGCGGTGGCGTCCGTTCAGGTGGCGCGCAAGAGCTTAGGCAATCGGCTGACGCAGCGTGGCGTCGGCGACACGAATTTGTCGCGGAATCAGTTTGAGTTGCAGGAACGTGTCGGCAATCCGTTGTTGCGCCGCCAGCACGGACGGCGACACCGGCTTGTAGACATGGGCGTAATGACGCAGTCCCTTCTCGATGATTCTGGCGTCAAGCCCCTGAATGGGGGCCAGTTGCGCGGCGGCTGCGGCATAGTCGCCACGAATCTGCTGACCCGTCTGGCCGAGGGCGTCAAGCGTCGCCTTGATGACGTCGGCACGTTTTTCCGCGAAGGCCCGTTGACTGAGGAAGAACTGATGATGGTCGGCCGCGCCTTCGGCATTGGCGAGCAGACGCACCGGACTCTGGTCGAGCACAGCGGTGAGGAACGGGTCCCAGATGGCCCACGCGTCGACTGAGCCGCGCTCAAGTGCTGCGCGCGCGTCGGCGGGCGCAAGAAACACAGGGCTGACGTCGCCATAATCGAGGCCGTGCTTGCGCAGCAACGCAACGAGGAACCAGTGGACATCCGATCCTTTGTTGAACGCCACGCGCTTGCCGCGAAGATCGGCCACTGTCTTGACGGGCGAATTGTTGGGCACGACGACACCTTCGGCGAGGGGCGTAGGCACCTCGTAAGCGCTGTAGACGAAGTCGGCCCCGGCCGCTTGCGCGAAGACAGGCGGCGCTTCGCCGACGTATCCGAAGTCGATTGCGCCGACGTTCAGCGCTTCGAGCAACTGCGGCCCGGCCGCAAGCTCGGCCCACGTGACCTCCACGCCCAGCGGCTTGAGTCGCGCCTCCAGCGAGCCATTCGCTTTGGCCAGCACGAGGGTGCTCGCTGCCTTCTGATAGCCGATGCGGAACTTGCCCGGCTCGTAGGCGGCGCGCGCCGGAAACGACGGCAGCGCGGCCGCAGCCGCCCCTGCACTAAGGACCGTAAGGAACTGACGGCGTGAGATAGCTGGGATGGCCGAGATTGTGTTTCGCGGTTTCATGAGCGTTGCCCCGTGCAATGGCGTTGTAATGGATGTCAGTCGATGCACAAGAATTATCCGGACCGGGTCCACGCGGGCAACGAAGCGATTCTGCTTTAGATATTCACGGCTGCGGTGCAATGTAAGCGACGCAAAGCGGCATTGCCGAGCCGGGCTTGTTGCCGCCGTGGTACGAGAACGGCAGCGTTTCGCGGGCGTCGATGGTCAGCGACGGCCACAGGGCGAGCGTGTGCGCGAAACTGGCGCGTCGACACGACCGGCCGGGGTGGCCGAGCAGGATCGCCCCGCGCGCGCGGACCTCCACCTCGTCGATGTCCTTTGTGTAGATGTTGGGGCGCTTTTTCTCCGACCAGCGGGTGAGCAGGCGCGGGTGGCCCGGTGCGTAGAACGTCAGCCAAGTGGCGAGATGGTCGTTGCCGACGTAAGCCAGCGGCGCGTGATAGCGCGCCCACCAGCGCTGTTCGAGGGCGATGCTCGCGGCCTTGATGCCGGCGAACTTCTCTCCGGCGTTACGCAGGTTCAGGCCCAGCACCGTCGCATAGCCGATCCACACCGTCAGCCCGACGACCGGTAACCAGCGAGAAATTCGCGGAGCGCGCTTTGCCGTGACGGGTACGACGCACGCGACGAGTAGCGCGGGCAGCGGTACGGCGAACGGTTGCAGCCATTCGGAGATGCGTCCGCCTTCGTGCAGAGTGAAATACACGAGGATGGGCAGTAGCGGCGCAAGTACTGCGACCGCGACGAGCCAGACCGGCGCGGCCGGACGCGTGAAGCGCAGACCGGCCAGATGCATGACGAAAGCGAGCGTCGCCACAGGATAGAACGCCGTGAGTGCGCCGCGCAGGCCGCGCCAGTTCAGCCGTTGATGAATCTGGTCGTCGACCCAGCGCAACGCTGCGAAATCGTGCTGTACAAGCCAAAGCATGTTCGGCGCAATCAGTGCGAAAAGAACGAGCAGCCCGAGCAGGAAGGCCGGATGGCGGTAATGGCGGCGTGTCTCAGTTGTCCACAGCGTCATAACAAACATCGCGCCCAGCAGTGCGAACGTCGAATACTTGGTCATGGCGGCCAGACCGGCGACGACGCCGAACGCCAACCAGAACCTTGGCGAGTCGAACATCGCGCGCACGAAAAGCCAGAGCATCCACGGCCAGAGCATGACCAGCAGATAGTTGTCGTTGTACGGGAGGATGTCGATGTTGATCGCGCCCGTCAGGTGCAGGCTCAGCATGGCGAGCCAGGCGAGACGCCGGTCCCCCGACAACCGTTTGGCCAGATGCCAGACACCGAGCATCCCGACGGCAACCACAGCGAAGTGCGACGCGTACCAATAGAACGCAAGCGCTTCGCCGTTCAGCCCTAACCCTAAAGCTGGCCACATCGAGAACCCGACCAGCCAGGGGTTCTTCGGTGTTCCCCATTCCGCATTGCGCGCCCAGTTCAGGGCCTCGACGGCGTCGAAAGGCACCGTGGGATCGAGGGCTGCGCTCGTGAGCGTCCAGACGATGGCGTACACCGTCACATAGAGCGAAGGCGAAAACTGGACGGCGACGGCCGCGCGGCTGACGAGTGCTCGCAACGAGAGTGTGCGACGCACCGGCGCATCGGTCGGCGAAGTGGAGGTGGCGGCGTGATTTTGCATGCGCGCTTCGACCGGGCGTACGCGCGCATGTTCTTCACGTTATTTTGCAATCCGAATCAAAGAAAGTGGTGATGAATTGCAATGTATGTTGTTGTTTTTGTTGGGATTGTTGGCGCCTGAGCGGCGTGCCGCAAGCCGTTTCCGGTCAAGCTTGTTCACAAACGCCAACAAAACAAAACGAATGAAAAAGGACGACAACAAACTTCCGGTCGACGACGTCGCCCGTCAGCCGTTTTCGAGCGGTGCGTCGACGATCAGTGCCACGTTCACCTGACGAATGCGTTGATCGACAAAATAGCCGCCGCCTTCCTGATAGCGCAGATACAGACGACCGCATTCGCGGCACCGGCAGACGTTCGCGCGGTTGTAGGGAAAGTAGCGCGGCGCGATGGGCGCGTTCGTTGCCCAGTAGGACGTGCCGTCGGGGTGATATTCGCTGAACGTCGGTTCCGGCTCATCTGGCGCGAACAACGTGCCGACGACTTCGAGCTGCGCATCGGGCAACGAGTTGGGCAGACTCGCCCAGCCGTCGAGCGGCGTTCGGGTGCATTGGCAATCGGCGCAAAGGGAGGTGGACGATTCGGCGAGGGCGGCGAAGGCTGTGTGATCGAGGTAAGGAAGATCGCTCATGGGGGCTTTGGGAGTGGCGTCTGGCCGTCATCGTGCCCGAACATGCGTTAGCGGGGCGGCACGGTGCGACGGTGTTCGCCATGGTAGCGCGCTCCGGAAAATGAAACACGGCTCATCGCCGCAAACCATTGAATTTCGCAGGGATGTCATGAAGCCGCGCATGGACTGATATATGATATTCGCTATATATCTAACTATATAACGGAGTTCAGGCTGTGAAGAAGACGGGGTTTTCGCGCGCTGTCGCGACGATGACGCTGGCGATGTGTGTCGGCGCGACGATGGTGATGGCAACGCAGGTGCGTGCCGACGACACGTTCCGTGTCGCGTATGCCGGTTCGATGGGCGTGGTGATGGACAAGGGGCTGGGTCCGGCCTTCGCGCAACGCGAGCATGTGACCTATCAGGGGCAAGGCGAAGGCGCGTACGGTCTGGCCCGTCTGCTGGCTTCGGGGCGTTCGACGGTCGACGTGTTCGTCTCGATCACCCCCGGGCCGATGGCGATTCTGAAGGACGCGGGACTGATCGACGAAGCCGTGCCGGTCGCCAGCACCCGGATGGTCATCGCCTACAACCCGAAGGGGCGCTTCGGCGAAGCTTTCCGTCTCGCGGGCGCCGACGCGGCGCATCCGGCGTGGTGGAAGGTACTGCAAACGCCGGGCCTGCGTTTCGGTCGCACCGATCCGGCAACGGACCCGCAGGGACAGGACATCGTCTTCACCCTGATGCTCGCGCAGAAATACTACGAACAGGCGGGTCTCGCACAATCGGTGCTGGGCGACGTTCGTAATCCGCAGCAGGTATTCGGCGAAGGCGGATTGCTCACGCGTCTCGAAGCAGGGCAGGTCGACGCGGCGTCTGGCTACGAGAGTGCGACGCGCTCGGCCAAACTGCCTTACGTGGCACTACCCGACGAGATCAACCTGAGCAATCCCGTCTTCTCGAAGTCGTGGTACGACACGGTGTCGTTCACCTTGCCGAGCGCCGACGGCAAGGAAAAGACGGTGCGTCCCCAGGCGCTGGTGTTCTACGCGGCGAAGCTCAAGAACGCCGCGCATCCGAAGGCTGCCGATGATTTCCTCGCTTTCATGACGTCGTCGCAGGGGCAGAAGCTGTTTGACGACAACGGTTACGGCAAACCCAAGGGCGACGCCCTGTACCACTGACCTTCACCGATTGGCGGAACGTTTCGTGCAGAAGTGGAGGGATGACCTGCCTGTTGACGCGGAAGTCGGCAGCCGGGTCGGATCGGGGCTGGGTCGGCTGGGCGAGGTCGTGACGTGGGTGTTGCTGGCGGTGCCCTTCGTCGCTCTGGCAGTAGAAACGCCGTGGCGGCACTTTCGTCTGGCCTACGGCGACTGGGATGCCGTTGCCGTCTCGCTCGGACTGTCGTGCCTGTCGATGACGATCATCGTCGTCCTCGGCACGCGCGTCGCGCATTGGCTGGCTTCGACCCGCTCGCGCCTCGCACGTCTCGCGCAAGGGCTCGTGCTGGTTGCCCTCATGACGCCGCCACTGGCGATGGGCATCTTGCTGGCGACGGCCTATGGGCCGGTCGGCACGTTCGGAGCGCTGCTGGCGCGTGGCGGTATTCTGCTCGGCAACAATGCGCCTGCGTTCGTTCTCTCTCAGGTCTACGGTGGGCTGCCGTACTTCATCCTCGCGGCGCGCGCCGCGTTCGAAGCTGTGCCGCCGGTCTTGCCGGTGGCCGCGCGCAGTCTCGGCGCAACGCCGTGGCAAGTCTTCCGTCGTGTGACCTTGCCGCTCGCGCGCGGCGGACTTGCGGCGGGACTCGTCGTTGCGTGGGTGCGCGTGATCGGTGAGTTCGGCATCGTCATGATCTTCGCCTACTTCCCGCAGGGCATCCCCGTGAAGCTCTACGTCAACCTGCAAAACGACGGGCTGGGTGCGGTCTATGCGCTGCTCTGGCTGTTGCTCGTCGTGGCGCTGCCGTTGCCAATTCTCGTGCTGATGATGACGCGCCGTCGGCACCTTGCGGATCACACAAGCGACGACCCGGTGTTCTGACCCCTGATATTCGCTGCCCCGAAATTCACTTCAGATGTTAATCTTTCGCGCGTCCGTCCTCGAAGGCGGATGTTATGCATAACTAGCGATTCACTAGACATCGATTGACATCAGGAGGGTATGTGTTCGAAATGTTCCGTCAACAAGGTGGGCGTCTGACCCGGCAGTTGCCGAAGGTGGCAATGGGTTTGATGGCCGCGGCAGCATTGCTCGGTGCACCAGCGCACGCGAGCGAGGTGTTGTCGAGCGAGGTCTACAGCAAGAATCTTTCGCGCCCGCTGACCTACAACGTCTACCTTCCGACAGGCTATGAAGCCAACGGCAAGACGACGTACCCTGTGCTGTATCTGCTGCACGGCAACGACGGCGTGAAGAACGACTGGGCGGTCAAAGGCCACATGCAGTCGACCATGGACAAGCTGATCGGCCGCGGCGACATTCCGCCTGCCATCGTGATCATGCCGGACGCCAATACCAACTGGTACGTGGATCTGAAGGAGCGCATGGAAACGGCGTTCTTCAGCGAGCTGATCCCGCACGTCGAGAAGACGTATCGCGCGATCAAGACGCGCGACGGGCGCCTGATCGGTGGCCTGTCGATGGGCGGATACGGTGCAATGCGCTACGCGCTCAAGTACCCGGAGAAGTTCAAGGCGGCTGCGCTCTTGAGTCCGGCTATCTACAATCCGGAGCCGCCGAAGGACTCGTCGGCCCGCTTCGTGAAGGTGTTCGCCGAGCCGAACACGAACGGCGAGTACAGCGCACGCGTCTGGCAGCAGAACAACTATCCGGCGTACTTTGACGAGTTCCTGAAGAAGGGCATCAAGGTGCCGATGTACATCAACTCGGGCGACGACGACGATTTCAACATCGAGATGGAAGCCACGCGCTTCTATGAGTTGCTGCGTGCGAACAAGCAACCGGCGGAATTGCGCATCGTAGACGGCAAACATGAGTGGCCGGTTTGGGCGAGCACGCTGCCCGACGCGCTGAAGTACATCTTCCGCGATGTTCAGCGTCCGCAGCGCAACGACTGACGTCCGATCCAGCTGTTGACGTGATTCAACATCGGCCCCTCGAATCCATGCGATCGAGGGGCCGGTCGTTTTGACGCGATGGTGTTGACTACAGCGAACGCTCGATCGCCTGCCCGAGCAACGACAGGCCCAGATCGACTTCCTCCTCGCTGACCGTCAGTGGCGGGGCAATACGAAACACGCCGCCCATGCCGGGCAACTGCACGATGTTCATGCTCAGGCCAAGGTTCATGCATTCGCGCGTGATCTTCGCGCCGAGGCCGTCTGCGGGCGCTTTGGTGCCTCGGTCTTTCACGATCTCCATACCGAGCAGCAAGCCGCGTCCGCGAACGTCGCCCACGCACTCGAAGCGCTCCATCAATCCCAGCAAGCCGTTGCGCAGCCGCTCGCCCATCACGTTGGCGCGGGCGACGAGTCCATCGCGCGCCACCACGTCGAGCACGCGCAGGCCGACAGCCGCCGGTAGCGGGTCGGAAACGTGGGTCGTGTAGAACAGATAGCCGCGCTCGTGGGCGCGCTCCTCGATTTCCGCCGACGTCACGATGGCTGCGAGCGGCAGGCCAGCACCGAGCGTCTTCGAGAGGGTCAGAATGTCAGGCGTTACGCCGTCGCGTTCGAACGCGAACATGGTGCCGGTGCGTCCGATGCCGGTCTGGGCTTCGTCGAGAATCAGCAGCATGCCGCGCTCCTCGCACTTGCGCTTGAGGGCGGCGAGATAGCCGGGCGGCAGTTCAATGATGCCGCCGGAACTCAGGATCGGTTCGGCGATGAACGCAGCCAGATTGCCGCTCGATTGACGATCGATCAGGTCGAACGCGTAGTCCAGCTCGGCAAGATAGTCGTATTGTCCGGCCGGACCGAAGCGCGGGCGGTACGTGAAAGGCGCGGGAATGGCAAACGAGCCCACGGCCGCCGGGCCGACGCCTTTGCGTCCTGCGCTGTAGGTCGCGGAGGCCGCTGCGCCCGTCATCCCATGCCACGACTGTGCGAATCCCACGACTTCGTACTTGCCGGTGACAAGCTTGGCCATGCGGATGGCCGCCTCGTTCGACTCCGCGCCCGTGCTCAGCAGCATCACGCGGTCCAGTCCCGCGGGCGTGATTTCGGCCAGCCGGGTGGCCAGATCCACGACCGGGCGCGACAACATGCCGCTGAACAGATGATCGAGCTTGCCGATAGATTCCGTCACAACCGAGACGATGTCCGGGTGGCTGTGGCCGAGCACCGCGCTCATCTGTCCGGAGGTGAAGTCGAGGATGGCACGCCCGTCGGCGTCGTAGACGAAGCTGCCCTGGGCGCGCTCGACGATCATCGGCTCGAAGGTGCCGCCGTAGCGGATCAGATGCTCGCGGGCATTGCGCCAGAAGTCGGCGTCTTGGTTCTTTGACACGGCAAATCTCCGGAGAACGGCATTGGACGAAAAGCAACGGGAGGCACAACACTCGCTTGCAGTCTAAGCAGCGCTCTGCTTTCATAAAAGCGAATAATGCTAATGAGAGATAGTAGTGAGGCTAATATCGTGAGCGCGACTCTGGAAATCGATTTGCTGCGCTCGTTCACGGCCATTGCACAAGCCGGTTCGCTCAGTCGCGCCGCGCAACGCATCGCCCGAACGCAGTCGGCGCTGAGTCAGCAGATGAAGCGTCTGGAGGAGATCGTCGACCAGCCGTTGTTTCAGCGCACGGGCCGTGGGGTGGTGCTGACCGGCTCCGGCGAGCGTCTGCTCGGTCACGCGCAGCGCATTCTTCGCGCGCACGACGAGGCGATGGCCGACATGTCGGGGCGCGGACTGACCGGGACGATCCGGTTCGGCTGTCCGGATGACTATGCTGCGGCGTTCCTGCCCCATTTGTTGCGTGAGTTCGCAGTGGCGCATCCCCACGCGCAAGTCGAGGTCATTTGCGAGCCGACACCGAGATTGCTGGAGCAGTTATCGCGTCATGCGCTCGATCTGGCCCTGATTTCTTTACCTGACGGCGTGGACGCGCCCAATGTGATCCGGCGTGAAGCCCTGGTCTGGATCGGGAGTCCGGGGCTCGACGGGGTACTGTCGAATCCGGACGAACCCTTGCCGCTGGCGCTCTCCGATCCCGACACGCTGGACCACATCGCCGCCTGCGATGCGCTGTCGAAGGCCGGAAGGGCGTACCGGATTGCCTACGCGAGCAGCAATCTGGCCGGACTGACGGCGCTCGCGCGCTCGGGACAGGCGTTCGCGGTGATGACGCAGACGGCGGTGCCACCGGACTTACGCATTGTTACAGCTGATACCTTGCCGACGTTGCCGTCCGTGGGGATTGCGGTAAAGTTCGATCGCGCACGTCCCAGTCACCTGAGCGTGGCGTTCGCCGATCACATTCGGCAGACGCTGGCAGTGATGTGAGGCGGACGTGCATCGACAGGGCGTCGGTGTGCGTTCCCGTGGCGACGAATTTCAAGCACAATTGCGCGTTGCGCAGGCGAGCGGGCCAAGTCCCGGGCAGGCGCGGCAGTCAGTCAAAAGAATCCGGGTTCTGTGCATTGGGGGCATCGATCGCCAGAGATCCGGGGTAATGCAGTCTTCGCAAGTTTTTGCGATTTTTTGTATCGAGGTCGATATGTTGGCGCGTTTCGTGGCGTTTTCTCTGGTAATCGGTTCGCTGTTTGCACTGGCGGGTTGCAATACGGTCGACGGCGTCGGTCAGGACATTTCGGGCGCTGCTCGCACCGTCAAGCGCGCGCTGTAAGCGTTCGCGTCGCGTTAGCGTTTTTATGCCTCGCTTTGGTGCCAATTCGCCGAAAAGAGGCCGCGCTTTACACGCTATCTCAAGTTTTCCGCTTTCTCGCCGTTGGAGCCGCTAACGCTGTCATGAAGGTACGGGTATCGTGCCGGGTGGCAGACGGTGGCGGCCGCTCTCGGTGGCCACGAAATGGAAAGAAAGGCGGAAGCGCAAATGTTGAAAAATTGGACGATTCGTTGGCGGTTGCGGATGGCCGTGGCCGGTCTGGCGGCCCTTGTGCTGATCATCGGTGGGCTGGCGCTCATTGGATTGCACGATACCGTGGGGAGCTTGCGCGAGGTCTACGACAAAGAACTGGCGAGCACCCGTTTGCTGGGCGAATCGGAAATTCATATCGGCCGCGCGCGTGCTGTCGTGCTGCGTGCACCGCAAGCGCCGTCCGAAGAGATCAAGGCGGCTGACGTCAAGAAGGGCACCGAGTACTGGGGCGAGTCCGAGAAGGCATGGCAGGCTTATCTTGCGTTGCCGTCGGACGCCGACGAACAACGTCTTGCGAAAGACGTGACTGGCACCCGGCAGGCGCTCAAGGACGCCTTCACGTTGGTCCAGAACAGCATTGCTGCGGGGCAGACCGACGTCTACTACGCGCAGGCGGCGGTGCTGGGCAAGCGCTACACGTCATACGTCAACGCTAACGAAGCGCTCAAGAAGCTCTACGACGAGCGGGCGAAGTCCAGCTTCGATTCGGCGGTGTCAACCTACGATCGCTTGTTTGTCGTGACCTTCGGCGCGATTGCGTTTGCGATTATCGCGGCCTTCCTGACGGCGCGCTCGCTGAACCGCGCGATCACGCGACCGCTCGACGATGTCCTTGAACACTTCCAGGAAATCGCCGACGGGAATCTGCAACGTGCCGTCCATGCAACGTCGACCGACGAGATGGGCCGGTTGCTGGGCGCGCTCGCCAATATGAAGACGCAGCTCAACGATACGGTCTCCCGCGTGCGCAAGAGCGGCGAAGCGATTGCGGCCAGCGCGCGTGAGATTGCCGCGGGCAATCTGGATCTGTCGGCGCGCACGGAGCAACAAGCGGCCTCGTTGGAGGAGACGGCGGCCAGCATGGAGCAACTGACAAGTACGGTGCGTCAGAACATGGAGCATGCGCGTCAGGCGAACCAACTCGCGCGGCAGGCAAGCGATCAGACGGGGGCGGGCGACACCGCAATGACCGAGGTCACCGACACCATGCGTGCCATCGATGCCGGGTCTGCGCGGATTCGGGACATCATTGCGCTGATCGACGGCATCGCTTTCCAGACCAACATCCTCGCCTTGAATGCGGCGGTCGAAGCGGCGCGTGCGGGCGAGCAGGGGCGTGGGTTTGCGGTCGTCGCCGGTGAAGTGCGGACGCTGGCACAGCGCTCGGCGAGTGCGGCGCGCGACATCAAAACGCTGATCGAGACGTCGGCCGAGCGCTCGGCGGCGGGCAGCCGTATCGTCGGTGAGGCGGGTGCGGCGATGAGCAGCATTGCGAACAGCGTGCAACGCGTGACGGACATCATGGCGGAGATTTCGGCGGCGTCGGAAGAGCAGACGGCGGGCATCGATCAGGTGGCACGTGCCGTGACGCAAATGGACGAGGTTACGCAGCAGAACGCGGCGCTGGTCGAGCAGGCGTCGGCGGCAGCGCAGTCGCTGGCCGAACAGGCCGAATCGCTGAAGTCCGCCGTCGCGGTGTTTCGTCTGGCGTAAGCCCCGTCAGATCGAGGAACGCCCCCACCATTCGCGCACGAAGTCGCCACGATCCGGGCGGGGCGTGACTTCCGGGTTCTCAGGCGACGTACCGACGAAGAGGAAGCCGAGCACTCGTTCGTTCGGTTCGAAATCGAGAATGCTATGGATGTCGGGGTCGTAGGCGTCGACGCCGGTGGCCCAGAAACCGCCATAACCCAGCATATGAATGGCGTTCAGCAGATTCATGCTGGCCGCGCCCACGCTGAGGAGTTGTTCGATTTCCGGTACTTTCGTCGCCGTCGAAATAGACGCCGCAATCACGATGATCATGGGGGCCGCAAAGGCTTTGCGACGGCGCTGCTCGTGCGCTTCGGCAGGCGCTTCGGGGTCGCGTCTGGCGGCGGCTTCGACGAGGGCTTGTCCGAGATCGTGACGAGCCTCGTCGCGCACGACCACGAAACGCCACGGACGCAGACGTCCGTGGTCAGGTGCACGCAACGCGGCGTCGAAGATCAGGTTCAGTTCGGTATCGCTCGGCGCTGGCGCCGCGAGCGGCCATTGGGACTGTCTCGAGAGCAGTGCTTCGAGGGCCAATTGGCGCGAAGCCACGTCCGGCGGTGAGAATTCAGGGGTCGTACCCATCGGGGGGGATTCTCCAGAAACGGAACCCCCATCATCCGCCATCTACGTATAAATTGCAAAATGATTCTCATTTGCAATATTGCGATCGACTTTTCGACGACACCGTTGTCGAGCGAACTCCGACGGGCGCAGAAAACGTGGTCCTACTATCGCGTGCTAGCATCGATTTCGCATTTGCAGCCCGGTATCAAAAGGAGGAACACCTTATGGCGAAGCGCTCGACAGCAAGTCAATCCAGGAAGAGTTCATATCCACTGTTCGGCGAAATGACTTCTCCGGCGAAGAACATCCGACTCTCCGACCCGGAAGCCAGGGAAGCCATGGCCGCCGCGAAGGCGGTGGTGACGGCCAGCAAGGAGAACGCGTTACGGTTCCTCCAAAGCGTCGGCATCGTTACGGCGTCGGGACGGTTGGCGAAGCGCTACGGTGGGTGAATGACGCGTCGGTGGGATATGTACAAGCGGCAACCCGGTTTCGTTCTTGGCTTTCACGGTTGCGACCAACGTGTTGGGGAGTCGGTGCTTGCCGGGGAGCGGCACCTGACGCCGAGCACAAACCCATATGACTGGCTCGGCTCAGGAATTTACTTCTGGGAAAGCAGCCCGGCTCGCGCACTTCAGTTCGCGGAAGCCGCCGCGAGCACGGCGAAAATGACAACGAAGGGCAATATAAAAACGCCGTTTGTGCTCGGTGCAATTATTGATCTGGGAAATTGCTTCAATTTGATCGATGCATCGGCGCTGAAGGAGTTACGAGAGGCGTACGACTTCGTTTCCAGTGCGTTGGCAGCGACCGAACTGCCCAAAAATGTCGGTGGCCCTGACAAGTTGATGCGGAATCTGGATCGTGCAGTACTCGAGACGATGCACCAACTGCGAGCCGGGTTTCACGAGGCTTCGCGGGCAACCCCGCCTTATGACACGGTACGTAGTCCCTTCGGGGAGGGCGGTGAACTCTATCCGGGTTCGGGCTTTTCGAGTAAGGCGCATATTCAAATTGCGGTACGCAATTCAGATTGCATCCGCGGTTACTTCCGACCCATTCAACGATGATTCAGCGCCTCGTCTTCGGACGAGGCGCAGTCGTTTGATGCGCTGAATCCGGTGACGGAGCGCCCTTTCGCGAAAGCTTGTAACCTACGCGTTCACTTCCTCGCACGCCTGTCCGGCGCACGTCATCCATGAGCCAGCAAAAACCTGTCGAATACGTTTGCGCGACGCCCGAAGTCAAAGCCGTCTTCGACGACATCAAAGCCACGCGGGGTGTCCCCGACGTCAACAACTTCTGGAAGTACATCGCACAGCATCCGCCGACCCTTGAGCGCACCTGGAGCAGTCTCAAGGGCATCATGGCGGACGGTGCGCTCGATCCGCTGGTCAAGGAGCTGATTTACGTCGCCGTCAGCGTCACGAACAATTGCGGATATTGCGTTGCGAGTCACACCGCAGGCGCGCGTCGTGCGGGGATGACCGACGAGATGTTCGGCGAGCTGCTGGCCGTCGTGGGCATGGCCAACGAAACCAACCGGCTCGCCGTCGGCTATCGGGTGCCGATCGATCCGGCCTTCGAGTAAGCGGCTCGGCTGCGACGTCGATATTCAGTCGACACTCAGCCGACAATCAGCGCGCCAAGTTACGTGTCGTGTCCCGCGCCATCCAACGGCGATATCGGCGCGTCTGACATGCCGCCCCAAGTTGCTGGGCAATCAGCGCTCGCATCGGTGAGACGGTCGGGTTCGTCGCCCGGCCGGTACTCAGGCGCATGAGCTGAAACTTGACGACGGCCATGTTCGCCATCGACCCCAGCATCTTGTTCTTCCAGCGAATCGGATTGAGTTGCGGCTCCGACGTCTGACCCAGACGCCAGCGATTCGGCAATTCGGGATCGATGGAGAGTGCCGTCGCCATGCCCACCATCGCGACACCGCTCGCGATCACCTGGTCTGCGACCGTCCGACGGCGAATGCCGCCCGTCACCATCAGCGGCATCGTCGCCACGCCAATCATTTCACGCGCGAACTCCAAAAAATAGGCCTCGCGTGCCAACGTCCGTCCGTCGCGCGACTCGCCCTGCATCGCCGGGGCTTCATAGCTGCCGCCGGAGAGCTCCACAAGGTCCACGCCAAGAGAGCCGAGCATCTGAATGACGCGACGCGCGTCGTCCGGACCGAACCCGCCACGTTGAAAATCGGCCGAATTCAGTTTGACGGCGACGGCGAAGTCGGTCGCGACAGCCGCACGTACGGACCGCACGATGTCGAGCAGCAAGCGTGCGCGATGCTCGAGACTCCCGCCCCAGCGATCCTGACGCTTGTTCGTCAGCGGTGAAAGGAACTGACTGAGCAGATACCCATGCGCCGCGTGAATCTCTACGCCGCTAAAACCGCCGCGCTCGGCGAGCAGCGCGCTTTGGGTGAAACGTGCAATGACGTCCGCAATGTCCGTCTCCGTCAATTCTCTGGGCATCGCGAAGCGCTTCGAGAAACTGCCGAGTTCAAGGGCCACCGCAGACGGTGCGACAGTGGCCTGACCCAGCGCGGACTGCATTTGGCGACCCGGGTGATTGAGCTGCATCCAGATCTGCGCGCCATGCTGCCGCGCCGCCTGAGCCCATTGCTGGAAGCGTTCGAGGTGCGCGTCGTCCTCCAGCACCACGCCGCCCGGACCGGTCATCGCCCGCGCGTCGATCATGACGTTGCCAGTAATGATCAGGCCAGCGCCCCCTCGACCCCATGCGTCGTACAGGCGCAGCAGCTCGTCAGACGGCGCGTGATCGGCATCCGCCATGTTTTCTTCCATCGCGGCCTTGGCGATGCGGTTGGGGATCGACGTGCCATTCGGCAGGGCAAGCGGAGCAAAGAGGGACATGGTTGACATGACCGTACCTCGAATCTTCAGTTGACGATGGCACGACCATAACCTTAAAGTTCACTTCAAGGTCAAGTGCTTGGAGCGTGAAAATGAAAATCGGAGAGTTGGCGCAGGTGAGTGGCGTGGCGGCGTCGCGAATCCGCTTTTACGAAGCGCAGGGCTTGCTGCCCAATGCGCTGCGACAGACCAATGGCTACCGCGAGTACGACGAAGACGCGCTGACGCGTCTCGATTTGATTCGGCGCGCACAAAACGCAGGGTTTTCGTTGGACGAAATCCGCGCTATTTTGCCGCCGGATCTCAACGACTGGCCACACGACAAATTGCTCGAAGTGCTGCGCCGCAAGGTGGACGAGATTGAGGCGCTGGAGCGTAATCTGGCGCTATCGAAGCACAATCTGAAGGCCTTGATCGATGCCATCGAGCATCGCGAGGAAGGGGAAGACTGCCGGGCCGCGTCGCAACGTGTGCTGACGTCGGTGCGTCGTGCCGACGACAGCCCCGAGCCTGCGTCCCGGCGCGCCCCGATTAAAAAGCGCACCTGACGCGGGTGACATCGCGGCATAGTCAGCGACTGGCAAGAATCTCGTGTGCCTTCGCGATGACAGGCGCGTCGATCATCTTGCCATCCAGTGCGACGGCGGCCCCTGCGCTGGCATTGGCGGTGGCGACAACGCGTTCGGCCCACGCGATTTCATCGTCCCGCCACGCGAATGCGGCGTGAACCGCCGCCACCTGACGCGGGTGGATGCACAGCTTCCCCCGGAACCCGAGCGCACGGGCACGGCGGGCGGCGGCTTCGATCAGTGCCGGATCGTCGAGCACCGTAGTCACGCCATCGACCGGCGCAGCGATGCCCGCGATACGTGAGGCCAGCGTGAGCTGCGAGCGGAAGTACAGCAGTTCGTCGGCGTCGCCTTCGATGCCGATGTCCAACTGGAAGTCGATGGTGCCGAACATCAACCGGTCGACGCGTGGCGCAGTGGCGATCTCTCCCAGCACGGCAAATGCCTGCGCCGTCTCGATCAGCGGTACGAGTCGCAGCGATGGTGCTGCACCTTGCGCAACGCGGGCGAGGGTGATGGCATCTTCCGTCTTCGGTACGACGAGACCGCTCAGCTGCGACAGGCCAGCGAGTGCATCGACATCCTCGTCAAACCAGGGTGTCGATGCAGCATTGATGCGCACATAGACCGGGACCGACGTTGCGGGACTTTGCTCAGCTAGCCATTGCACAACCTGTTCCCGGGCAGTCAGTTTGTCGGCGGGCGGCACGGCGTCTTCCAGATCGAGAATGACGGCGTCAGCGCCCGAAGCACATGCCTTGTCAAAACGCTCCGGACGGTTGCCCGGCACGAAAAGCCAGCTACGAATGACGGGATGTTTTTGCATCGCTCACACCGCCTGCGCTGCGTGCAGCGCTTCGATCTGCGCCGACGTGCGGCCAAGCTCGGTGAGGATCGCGTCGGTGTGCTGCCCCAACGCGGGGATCGGATCCATGCGCGGCGTGAATGCTGCGCTGGCCGACGGCATGCCCGGCGGAATCGGTGCCTTGATCGTGCCGTTGGGCGTTGCGACGTCTGCCCAGCGCTCACGCGCGGCGAGCTGGGCGTGCTGCCACACGTCGTGCATCTCGTTGAGGTTGGCGTTGGCGATACCCACGGCATCGAGTCGGCTCACCAGTTGCGGTGCCGAGAGTCGCATGAAGACCTCGCGGATGATGGCACGCAGGGCATCGCGATTCTCAAGACGCTTAGGGTTGGAGGCAAAGCGTCCGTCTTCGGCGAGCGTCGGCTGTTCGAGCACCTTGTCGCAGAAAATCTTCCACTCGCGCTCGTTCTGCAAGCCCAGCATGACGGTCTTCCCGTCACCCGTTTCGAACGGGCCGTACGGGAAGATCGTTGCGTGCGCCGCACCCGCACGGGGCGGGGGCGTCTGATCGTCGACGGCGTAATACAGCGGAAAGCCCATCCATTCGACCATGCATTCGAGCATCGAGATGTCGATGCGCGAGCCTTTGCCGGTCTTGCCGCGCTGGATCAGCGCGGAGAGGATGTTCGTGTAGGCGTACATGCCTGCCGCAATGTCGGCAATCGAGCAGCCAGCCTTGGCTGAGGCGTCGGGCGAACCCGTCACCGACAGAAAGCCCGATTCGCTTTGGATGAGCAGGTCGTAAGCCTTCTTGTCGCGATAGGGGCCGTCCGGACCGTAACCCGAAATGCCGCAAACGATGATGCGCGGATAGCGCGCCGACAGCGCTTCGTAGCTCAGGCCAAGGCGGTCGGCCGCGCCGGGGGCGAGATTTTGCACGAGGACGTCGGCGTCGGCGAGCAGGTCGTGAAGGACCGACTGAGCAGCGTCCTGTTTCAGGTCGAGCGTCAGACTTTCCTTCGAGCGGTTCGTCCACACGAAGTGCGACGACATGCCGTTCACGCGCCCGTCGTAAGCGCGGGCGAAGTCGCCTGCGCCGGGACGCTCGATCTTGATGACGCGCGCGCCGAGATCGGCCAGTTGACGGGTGCAGAACGGTGCCGCAATGGCGTGTTCGAGCGCAATGACCTTGATGCCGTCCAAGGGCCTCATGACAGAAATCTCCGAGAAAACCAGTTGAGTTGAGCGAGGCGGTGGCCGGGTCAGACGATCTTCGCGAGCACGATAAGGCTCAGCGTGATCGTGATGGCACCGCCGATGCGTGTGGCGATTTGTGCAAAAGGCATGAGTCGCATGCGGTTCGCTGCGGTGAGGATGGCGACGTCACCCGTGCCGCCCATACCGCTGTGCGTGCCGACGACGATGGCCGCATCGATGGGATGCATGTTCATGCGACGCGCCACGACGAAGGCGGTGGCCATCAGCGTGAGGACCGTTGCGACGATGGTCACGAGCGTCGGCACGTTGAACGAGGCGACGACTTTCTGCCACGGCGTGATCACGACACCGATGGCGAACAGCAGCGGGTACGTGACCGCCGTCGCGAAGAATTTGTAGACGACGCCGGCACCGGCTTCGAGTTTCGGCGAGAAGATGAAACCGATCTTCGCGGCGACGGCCAGCACCAGCATCATCACCGGGCCGGGCAAGCCGAGCGTGTTTTGCGCGAGCATGCCGACGAAGTACAGGCACACGGCGATCATGCCAGCCGCAGCGATGTCCGTCGCATCGACCGCCTTCGCAGGCTCGGCGTGAACGTCGTGCGCGCCGATGTCGTCGCTTCCCGTTCGCATGAGCTGCCCGTTACCGGTCAACGAGGGGTAACGTTTGCCGAGCGCGTTGAGCACACCTGAGAACACGATGGCGCAAACGTTGCCGAGCATGACGGCGGGCAGTGCCTGCGCGAGGAGGTCGCCCGCGCCCTGATGCATGACTTCCGAGTAGCCGATGGTCAGTGGAATAACGCCTTCGCCCAGGCCACCGGACATGACCGGGATCACGACGAAGAACACGGTGTGGAACAAACCCATGCCGAGCATTGTGCCGACGGCTGTGCCGACAATGCCCGCGAGCACCGAGCCGATGGCGAGCGGGACGAAGATGCGCACAAAACCACCGATCAGCACCTTGCGGTCCATGCTCAGAATGCTGCCGACGATAATCCCGGGAATGAACAGGTACAGGAAGTTGCTTTGCTTCCAGAACGCCACGATGGGTGTGACGACAGACGGGGGCAGCACGTTCGCGAATACCAGCCACGAGGGCAGGAACGTCACGAGAATCACCGGGCCGCCGATGCTGCGAAAGATGGGGATTCGCTGACCGACTTCCATGCAGGTAAAGCTGCACACGGCCAGCAGCGCGATGATCGGCGAGAGTTCGGCGGAGAGCTTGCCGGTGGTGAGGACCGTCGTCGCGATAGCGGCGATGAGCACCAGATGGACGGGCAACGGGACGATGCCCACGCGCATGTCCATGATTCGCCACCACAAGTCGCGCAGTGGATGGTGCTGTGCTGCCTGAGAAGTTGCCTGACCGCTTTGATTGCTTTGGCCGCCCTGACCGCGTTGTGCGGCAGTGGCCGAGAGTCCGTCTCGCATCCTGCTGTCTCCGTCCATTTGGAATTGGTTTGTTGACCGGACTATAGGCGCGTAGCCAGCGTCGAAGGAAATACCGATTTTGGATGCGGGTATAGGGTGAGGCTATGGCTTGTGCTTCTCGTTGAGCGGGAATGACGTGGCGATGCCTTTCAATGTCACGAAAACCTGAGTTTCACGATGCGTTGTATAGCAGTACGCTATGGCTTTTCATTGCTTCCAACCGACCCGTCTCGGAGGCCGATGCCGTTATGGACGTGAGACAACTCAGGAATTTCGTGGCTATCGTCGATAGCGGCAGCTTGTCGAAGGCGGCGGAGCGGTTACATATCGCGCAGCCATCGCTGAGCGCGCAATTGCGTGGGCTGGAGGACGAATTGCAAACGCAACTGCTGGTACGCAGTGCGCAGGGCGTGACGCCGACCGAAGCGGGCAAGGCGTTGTATCGCCATGCACGCGTGGTGTTACGCCAAATGGAGCAGATACGTCAGGAAGTGAGAGAGGGCGGCGGCAGCGAGGCGGGGCCAGTGGCGGTGGGGTTTCCGACGACGATTGCATCGATTCTCGCCGTGCCGTTGTTTGCGCGCGTGAGGGAACAGTATCCGGGGATTCGATTGCAGATATTCGAGAGCATGAGCGGGTACATCGGCGAGTTGCTGGCCAACGGACGGCTCGACCTCGCGATGCTCTTTCGCGACTCCGAAACGCGGGGCATCTCGGTGATGCCGTTGTTCGACGAGGAGCTGTATGTGCTGGGCGGACACCGGGTGTGTCCATCGATCTATGAGGATGCCGAGGACAACGCGCACGGGACTTGCGCACTGGGGAAGCTGGGCAACGTCCCGATTGTGGCACCGAGCGCGTCGAACGGCTTGCGGCTGCTGATCGAGCGGAGTTTTGCGCAGGCAAACGCGGAGTTGAACATCGTCGCGGATATTGACTCGCTGCCGACGCTCATCGACATTGCCCGCTCGGGCGACGCGTGCTCGATCCTGCCGGTGTCGGCATTGGCGTCGCGCGACCCGGCCTTGCGCCCGCCCTCGCGTCGCATCGTCGCACCGCACCTGCAACGCCCGGCCAGCGTGTGCTGGTCCAACTCACTCCCGGTCGGCTCGGCGACGGTCGCCGTGCGTCAGTGCATCGCAGACCTCATCCGCGAGTTGCAGGCGGATGGACATTGGACGGGGATTACGTTGCGTGCGGTCGACAAAGACGCCGTGATCGTGTGATGCGACGATCACGGCCTTCCGTCCGAGCGACTTACTGACGCATCCCGATCGCCAGACGGTTGAACGCGCTCATCAAAGCGATGGCGAAGGTCAGGTCGGCGATTTCCGCGTCGGTGAAGTGTTCGCGCAGCGGGTTGAAGTCTTCGTCCGGGGCGTTGGTGCGATCGATGGCGCCGACAGAGTCGGCCCAGGCGAGGGCGGCACGCTCACGGTCGTTGAACTGCGAACTCACGCGCCAGCCGCCGACACTGTCGATCTTGGCGTCGGCCATGCCACCGGCGCGCAGCGCCTTGCTGTGCATCTCCAGACAAAAGGCGCATCCATTGATCTGCGACACGCGCAAATAAACCAGCTCGATCAGCGGTTTGCCGAGGCTGCTTTTCTCCAGCGCCTTTTTCGTCGCGACGAACCCTTGATAGGCGTCGTTCGACAGCGTGAAATAGGACAGGCGAAGCGTACTCATCGAAATTCTCCAGAAATGAACTGAGCAAGGGGCATTGGTTAAGCTTGATGCGAACTGCAGGCGGGGCTTGTCGCAACGTCACCAATTTACGAGAATCATGGCCTAGTGATCAGATGCAAGAATTGACGAAATCAATGGGACATCGCGAATGGATTTTCCGCTTTTAAGCCCGCACCTGAAACCCGGACCGGGTGACGACGCGCCGCTCTACCTCCAGCTCTATCGGCGCTTTCGCGACGCCATCGCCTCCGGAAAACTCCGGGCGGGAGACCGCGTGCCGTCCGTGCGTAGTCTTGCCAGCGAACTCAATCTCGCACGCGGCACCGTAGAGCTGGCCTATCAGATGCTCACCAGCGAAGGCTATTTCACGCCGCGCGGCGCAGCCGGAACGTTTGTGTCGCCACGTCTGGAGCATCTCAGCGAGACTGCCGCGCCGGTCACCGCCGCAGTGACGTCGATCCCCCCGCCACGGGATGCACTCGCGGCCGTCGGTGCGCCGCGTCCGTTTCAACTGGGCCTTCCTGCTCTGGATGCGTTCCCCCGCAAGACCTGGGTGCGTCTGGCCGGACGGAGTCTGCGCGTCATGGACCTTGCGTCGATGGCTTATCCGGACCCTGCCGGGTACGCGCCGCTGCGCCATGCCATTGCCACCTATCTCGGTATCTCTCGCGGCATCGTATGCTCCGCGCAGCAGGTCTTTGTGACGGCGGGCTATCGTGCTGCCCTCGATCTCGTGTGCCGGACATTGATCGAGCCCGGCGCGCAAGGATGGTTCGAAGATCCCGGATACCCCTACGCTCGACATTTCCTGACGAGCGTCGGCATGCGCCTTGCATCGATCCCGGTGGACGAGGAGGGGCTTAACGTCGACGAGGGCGTGCGCCTTGCACCGAAAGCCCGCTTCGCCGTCGTGACCCCGACGCATCAAAGTCCCACCGGGGCGACGATGTCCTTGCCCCGGCGGTTCGCACTGCTCGAATGGGCGAATCAACAGCAGTCGTGGATCGTGGAAGACGACTATGACAGCGAGTTTCGCTATCACGGACGTCCGTTACCCGCGCTCAAGAGTCTCGATCACGACGGGCGGGTACTGTACACGGGCACGTTCAGTAAAGTGCTGTTCCCCGGACTTCGTCTTGCGTACCTCGTGGTGCCCGACGCCCATATCGAGCGCTTTACGCAGGCCGCGAATCAACTGGGCGGACCGGGAGCGGTCCACGTGCAGACGACGGTGGCGGACTTCATGGAGCAGGGACATTTCGCACGGCACTTGCGCAAAATGCGTGCGTTGTACGCCGAACGGCGCGGCTATCTCGTCGATGCGCTGGCCGACGTGTTTGGTGAAGACCTGTACGTGCAACCACAGGCTGGCGGCATCCAAACGCTGGCGTATCTGCGTCATGCGTTCGCCGAACAGAATGACGAAACCATCGCACTTGCCGCCCACGCGCAAGGGCTGGCGGTGCATGGGCTGCGCCACTGGTACGGCAACGCGCCCTCGCGATCGGCCTTGCTCCTGGGCTTCACCAACATCCCGGATAGGGCGACGGCACAGGCGCTGAGCCTGCGTTTGCGCGCATCGATAGCGGGCTGAACGAGACCGGATCGCGCAGTTCGTCAGCGCCCATAGGGGTTTCGGTGCGCGGCGCCCGATAAGACCACGTCAGGACAGGTGCTTTCGAAACCCGCTATGCTTCGTTGACTGGCGCACGCGCGTCCCAAAAAAGACCATGTCGGTGGCGACTCAGGCTCGCCCCGCATCCCATGCTTCTCAGGAGTCCCCCTCGTGGCAGCGTTCGACATCGACGATATCGTTTCTTCATTGCATTCGGCCCGCCTGCGCTGGCGCGACGGGCAGCGACGCCTGCTCGAACCCGGTGGCCGCGATCTGCCTTCGCGCGAACGTCTCGCAGACATCGTCGTGCAACTCAAGGGGGCGCTGTTCCCCATGCGTCTCGGCCCGCTGGACTTGCACCAGCAAGGCGAGAACTATTACGTCGGTCACACGCTGACGAGCGCACTGAACGGTCTGGCCGAGCAAGCGCGCCTCGAATGGCGCTACAAGGCGCGTCACGACGCCGCCATCACGGCTACGCTCATCGAAGAGCGTGCGCATTCCGCCATTCAGCAATTCGCAGGCAAGCTGCCTGAGATTCGCGAATTGCTCGATCAGGATGTGCTCGCCGCGTACCAGGGCGATCCGGCGGCGGGTAGCGTCGACGAAGTGCTGATCTGCTATCCGGGCATCCACGCGATGATTCATCACCGCATTGCCCACGAGCTGTACCGGCTCGAACTGCCGCTGCTCGCCCGCATCATCGCCGAGCAGGCGCACTCTGAAACCGGGATCGATATCCACCCCGGCGCGCGTATCGGTGCAGGCTTCTTCATCGATCACGGGACCGGCGTCGTCATTGGCGAGACGGCCATTCTTGGCCAGCGTGTGCGCGTGTATCAGGCGGTCACGCTGGGAGCCAAACGTTTTCCGGCCGACGACGATGGCAACCCGCGCAAGGGCCTTGCGCGTCACCCGATCGTCGAGGACAACGTCGTCATCTATGCCGGTGCGACGATTCTGGGCCGCGTCACCATCGGCGAAGGCTCCGTCATTGGCGGCAATGTGTGGCTCACGCAAGACGTGCCGCCGTTCAGCAACATCACGCAGGCACGCTCCCGCACCGAAGCTGGCTCGCCGCCGGTCTCCGGCTGCGATAACGATCGTTCCTGATGTGAGCGACGCGCGTCGTCAGAGCCGTGTCGGCGGCGCAGCGATGCGCGCGCGCACCTCGGGCGACGCAAGGCACGTCGCCACCGCTTCGAAGCCCGGCGCGCCCGCATACGGCGCGACGCGCACCGGCGGGCTGTGATTCGCCGGACAAAGGACGATGGCTTCACCGCTGCCGACAGCGCTCAGGTCGAGAATCGACGACGAGCGCGTCATCATGAAGAGCGGATGTGCACGTGTTCGCGCCCGCAAGCGAAGATAGCGAATCAGCGCCTCCTGCGTCGGCTGCGCCAGATCCTGTTCGATCATGTCGACAACAAGCGCACCTGCATGATCAGCTTCCAACGCCGTCAGCAAAGTCGTCAGGGCAGCGGAGGCTTCGGCCCCGTCATCCTTTAGCCAGATGAGCGCCCGATCGACACGTTGTTGCAGCGCATCGTCGTTCGAAGCCGATGGAGAAGCTGCCGAGCGCGGCGCGTCCAATCGGTCCAGTCCAAGAAACGCTCCGTTCGGCAAGGCTTGCGCCAGACGCATCGCCAGTCGTGTCTTCCCGCTACCCAGCGAGCCGATGATGTAGTTCAACGGACGAATGTCGCGCATTTCGAACCACTCGCCGCCCCAAGGCCAGGGGAGTTCGAAGGCGACACTCGGTGCCGCTTGTTCGACAAGACTTGGTAGTTCGCCGTGAGCGGGCATTCTGCCGCTGGCGAGCCCGGCGCGAAGGCTTCGCACCGTCTCCAGTCGACCCAGTCGCTCCCGGATCTCGACATCGAGCGCGTGTTCGTGCACTTCAAGCGCTGTCGACAACGTTTGCACATTGCCCTTCAAGACACCCGCGACCTGCGCGAGGCTCAAGCCCAGTGCCCGCAGTGCGACAACTTCGGACGCGCGCGCCATCTCTGCACTGCCATAAGTGCGATAACCGGCCGAGGATCGTTTCGGCGACAGCAGACCGTGCTGCTCGTACAGTCGAAGCGCCTTGTTCGAGACGCCAAGCCGCCGCGCTGCCTCGGAGGCATTCAGGCGCATCACAGAATCCTTCATCGTTCACCTCTTGGTGTTTGTCGGGGTGACGCCATCGTCAAGCCGTCCCCAAGGGGCAGGTCAAGTCTTTGCGATCTGTCGGGACGATTCACGACCGCTCCATACGCTACGCAAGCCACAGATAACTGTCGAGTTATCTTGGGAATAATTAACCGACCGGTCGGTTTTTGTCATGTTAGGCTTCAATGCGCTTTCTCAAAAAAACTACGGAGACATTGATGACTTTGATTTTCCGCTCGCCTGTTTCAGTGAATGCAACATCCACTGGCATTCGACGTCAAGCTGCGCGTCCCGGCCGTAGTCGGGTTTCGCTGGTGTCTGCAAGCGTCTCGGCGGCGCTGCTGAGTCTGGCGCTGGTCGCGCCGAGCGTTGTGACTGCCGCGCCGGGCGCACCGACGGCCACCGCCGTCGACAAAGTGCCGGGACGTACCGACGTCACCATCAAGCGCGACGAATTCGGTGTGCCGCACATCTACGCGTCGACGACATACGCGCTGTTCTACGGCTACGGCTATGCCATTGCGCAGGACCGTCTGTTCCAGATGGAGATGGCGCGACGCAGCACGCAGGGCACGGTGGCGGAAGTGCTGGGCGAGAAGTTCGTGGACTTCGACAAGTCGATTCGCGGCAATTACTGGCCCGCGTCGATCCGTCGCCAACTGGCCGATCTGCCGCAACGCGAGCGGGATATTCTCGACGGCTATGCCGCTGGCATGAACGCATGGATCGCGCAGATCCGCGCGCAGCCAGGCCAGCGCATGCCCAAGCAATTCAACGACTTCGGTTTCCAGCCGACGAACTGGGACGCGTTCGACGTCGCAATGGTCTTCGTCGGCACGATGGCGAATCGCTTCTCAGATGCGACGAGCGAGATCGACAACCTGGCGCTGCTCACCGCACTCAAGGACAAGTACGGCGCGCAGAAGGGCATGGCGCTGTTCAACGAGCTGAAGTGGATCGTCAATCCGGATGCGCCGTCGACGGTCCCCGCGTCGGAAGGCACCTATCCGGTGAAGGTCGGCCCGGCTACCGGCGCGCCCATGCAACCGCTCGCACGCTACGACGGGCCGGCACCGATGTTCGCGCGACTGGCACGTGGTAACGACGGCGCGCTCCTGCATCAGGACACCGAGACCAATGCCGCGACGATGCTCGCGCAATTTGCCGAGTCGGGGCAGCCGGGTCTCGCCGGTTTCCCCACGACGAGCAATATGTGGATCGTCGGCAAGGGCAAAGCCCGCGACGCCCGCGCAATCATGCTCAACGGCCCGCAGTTCGGCTGGTTTGCACCGGCCTACACCTACGGCATCGGTCTGCATGGCGCGGGCTTCGACCTCGTCGGCAATACGCCGTTTGGCTACCCCTGCATTCTGTTCGGTCATAACGGCAAGGTGTCCTGGGGCTCGACGGCTGGCTTCGGCGACGACATCGATATCTATGCCGAGAAGCTCGACCCGGCCAATCCGAACCGCTACTTCCACAACGGTCAGTGGCACGACATGGAAAAGCGCGTCGAGATCATCAAGGTGAAGGGCGGAGAGCCGGTCGTGCAGGAGGTGTACCGCACCGTGCACGGCATCGTCATGCAACGCGACGCAAAGCAGCCGATCGCCTACGCCAAGGCGCGTGCGTGGGATGGCCTCGAAGTGCAGTCGCTGCTTGCATGGACGCATCAGGCGCAGGCGCAGGACTGGAAGTCGTGGACGGCGCAGGCCGCACGTCACGCGCTGACCATCAACTGGTACTACGCCGACGTGTCCGGCAATATCGGCTACGTCCACACGGGGGCATATCCGGCACGTCAACCCGGCCACGATCCGCGTTTGCCGGTGCCCGGCACGGGCGAGTGGGACTGGAAGGGACTGCTGCCGTTTTCCACCAATCCGAAGGTCTACAACCCGAAGCAGGGGTGGATCGCCAATTGGAACAATTCGCCACAGAAGGGTTACCCGGCGAGCGATCTGTTCGCGTTCCTGTGGGGCGGCGCTGACCGCGTGGTCGAGATCGACAAACGCATCGAAGCGCACGACAAACTCGGTGTCGACGAGATGTGGCAGATCCTCAAGGATACGAGCGCGGTGGATGTCAATCGTCGTCACTTCCTGCCGTTCATCGAACGCGCGACGGCGAACCTCCCGGCCAGCGACGCACGCCGTCAACTCGCTATCCAACTGACCGCATGGAATGGGCTGAGTCGCGATGAGAAGCACACGGGCCATTACGACACGGCAGGTCCGGCTGTCATGGACGCCTGGCTGAGCGCCATGCTCAAGCGTACGCTGGGTCAGGTCGTGCCCGCACCGTACGACAAATGGTTCCTCGCGAGCGGTTACGCCGCCCCGCAGGACGGCCCGACGGGTTCGCTCAATATCGGCAACGGCAGTAAGGTGCTGTACGAGGCGTTGCGCGGTGACAAGGCTGGCGTGCCGCAGACGTTCGACATCTTCGACGGCAAGCGTCAGGACGACGTCATTCTGGCGGCGCTGGACGACACCATCGCGTCCCTCAAGACGAAACTTGGCCCCGACATGGCGGCATGGCGTGCGCCCACGGTGCCGCTGACGTTCCGAGCGAACAACTTCTTCGGCGTGCCGCAGGCCAATGCGGCGGAAGCGGTGCGTACGCCCGTCTACATGAACCGGGGCACGGAGAACGACCTGATCGTGTTCGGGCCGAAGGGTAGCGCTGCAAAGGTCGAGGCGTTCGACATCGTCGCGCCGGGGCAGAGCGGTTTCATCGCGCCGGACGGCACCCGCTCGCCGCACTACGCGGATCAGGTAGAGATGTACACGTCGTTCGGCCGTAAGCCGCTGTGGCACGACACGGCGGACGTGAACCGGGCAGCGAAGTCGGTGGAGCGACTGCGTATCGAGCGCACGTCGGACGGTCAGTAAGTCGCACCAAGGCGTCAGACAAGCCCCGTCGCACCGGCGATCACGCACAACGCGACGACCGCCAGCGGCGGGGTTTTCCATCGGATCAGCAGCACGAAGGCAACGACGGCGAGCACGACGTCGGCAGCGCTGTGAACGGCGCTGGTCCACACCGGCGAATACAACGCCGATGCCAGAATCCCCACGACCGCAGCATTAACCCCCGCGAGCATGGCCGCTGTCGACGGCCGTGTCCGAAGCGTCTGCCAATGCGGGAGCGCCGCGATCACCAGCAGAAGTCCCGGCAAGAAGATGCCGAGCGTGGCGAGTGTCGCGCCCAGCCATGCGTGAGACGGTGCGCCCGACATCCACCCGAGATAAGACGCGAACGTGAACAGCGGGCCGGGCACGGCCTGCGCCGCGCCGTAGCCTGCAAGAAAGTCGTTCGCGGACACCCATCCTGTCGTGACTGTCTGCGCCTGAAGCAGCGGTAACACGACATGGCCGCCACCGAAGACCAGCGCGCCCGAGCGGTAGAAGCCATCGAAGATGGCGATGGCGCGTCCGCTCGTCCACTGATGCAAGAGGGGCAGG
Source organism: Pandoraea commovens (assembly GCF_024704525.1). NCBI lineage: Bacteria > Pseudomonadati > Pseudomonadota > Betaproteobacteria > Burkholderiales > Burkholderiaceae > Pandoraea > Pandoraea commovens. The sequence goes on along the minus strand of NZ_CP102780.1, from coordinate 3,085,463 downwards.
CCAGCCAGCAATGCGACAAAGAGCGCGAGAGACAACACACTCGCCGTGTGCGAAATGTGGAATCGCAGTGTCGGTATGGCCGGAGACGCCGGGGTGGCGTTCGATGTGCGGAGCAGCAAATAGCCGAGCGCTGCGCCGAAAGCGATCACGATGAGCTGCGCAAAGACCGTCGTCGTCAAGGCAAGGATGGCAATCGCCGCCAGCGCAATACCCGCCCGCCGTACGTCGGCGCATAGCCGACGCGCCATGTCCCAGACGGCTTGCGCTACGACGGCGACTGCCACCAGCTTCAGCCCGTGCACGACGCCATCGCCGACCGTGCCGCCGAGATGTGGCGCGAGTATGGCGAACAAGAGCAGCACGCACACCGACGGCAACGTGAAACCGCACCACGCAGCAAGACCGCCCAGCCATCCTGCGCGCAGCAGCCCGATGGAAAAGCCGACCTGACTGCTCGCCGGGCCGGGCAGGAACTGACACAGGCCGACCAGATCGACAAAGCTTGCGTCGTCAAGCCACTGGCGTCGCGTGACGAATTCGCGGCGAAAGTAGCCGATGTGCGCGATGGGACCGCCGAAGCTGGTCAGCCCCAGCACGAGGAACGCGCGTAGCACGTCGAGTGCGGCGCGCGGACCCGCAGCGGTGGCGGAGGACGGTGTGAGGTTGGACGAAGACCGGTCGGGCACGGCGCGTTCAAGAGAGGGTGTCGATGTCATGACGGTAGCACGTCCGGATGTCACGCCGTTGCGCGGCGATGCGTCCCGCCACGCGCTGCGCGTCGTCATGAGTTTCCCAATCTCGCGACGAGATTGGGGCAATCGGCTATTCCGGCACAGTTGCCGGTTCGTTTCAGCAATCGTGTGGCGTGTCGGCGCGATAGCGTTGGCTCCCGTGCCGCCTGCGGCGATCTGCCATGCCTTCGCATGGCGGCCGCTGGCGGCCCGACACTCAGGAGAGACGCTTCATGACTCGTATGCATCCATCGATGCCACACCATGCCCATCGTCCAACCGCTCACGTGCGCGATGCGCCACCGCGCAGGCGCTGCCATGCCCTTGCGGACGACTGGCGCGCGGGGTGCGCATTGCCCCGCAGACAGGTGCGCAACAGCGCACGGGTACAACGCGGCAACGTCGAGTCGTCGCGTGCGACGCGTGCTGACGCGTGCAATCAGGCGGCCGCTGCCGCGTTCGCGGTGACGCTGCTGGCGGTCGCGAGTGTCGCAAGCGTCGCCAATCTGGCTGCGGCGGGCGTGCCGAGAGGGCCTTTCACCGGTTTGCGGGCGATGGGGAGGAGCCGGGCGGCGTCGCCCGTCGTCAGCACCGAACCCCCAGCGACGTTGGCGCACTCTCAGGCCATCACCGGCATTCACACGCTGCTCAAGTTGCGTCCGGCTCGTGAGGATAACGGCGGTGTCGCACCTCAATGCCTGCCGTCGCGGAGCGCATTGGCGATTGGCATGTCGCCGCCCGCAGCCGACAGCGACGCGGCGCTTCGCATGGGGCTGTCCGCCTATCGGGAGGACTTGCAGCGGGTGGTCGTCGCCATGATCCGCGACGCCGTGGCCAACGCCGATCACGACACGCGCGAAGCGTTCGCGAACGCCGAGGTGCTGCGTCCCCGGTACATGACGCTACGTGTAAGCCACAAGGGAACGAAGGGCTGGCCACCGCCCAGCATTTACTTCGCATCGTCCGGCATCACGCTCAATTTGCGCGACGAACAGGGCCGCTGGCGACCGTTCGCGCTCACGCTCGCCGAGCAGGCGTCTGCACTCGTCGTGCCGCTCTCGGCTTGTCGGGTGCGGAGCCCGTCCGACGTGGACTGTATCAAGCGGACACTGGGTCCGTTGTTCTGGGGGGACCGATGGGCCTCGATTGCTGAGAAGATCGATGACACCGACACGATACGGTTCGTATCGATGCGGGCCGGTGCAACGGTGTCGCCGGGATGGCCGTCGCCCGACACCCCGGTGCTTGAATCGCCCGACATGGAGGAGGTCGCCGAAATCCTGCTGGAGACGGTGATTCGCGGTGAACCGTCGAATGAAAGGCTCGGGTCACGTTCCCGGCGAAGTGCGATGGACGACGCTGGCGGCGCACGGGCGTTGGCAACACGTTTGAGTGCGTCCGGGCTCGAGTGCCTCGCCGCCGTAGTCGGAACCGGCGGGTTCCACGACGATGCCATCACATTGCTGCGGCACCTCTGGCCTGCAAGTCCCGTCAAGGTTGCCGATGTCGTCGCTTCGCCGCCGCTCCCCGCGCTGGCGACGTTCCCGCACGAGTCGTTCAGTGGCCCGCTCGGACGCGGCGTGCAGTGGGTCTTGCCCGCAAACGTCTATGTCGAGTATCGGCCTGACCTCACGCAGAACGGCGTGAAGGTCTTCGATGTCGACGGGACGCTATATGGCACAACCGTCGCCCGCACGCGCAAGCACGCTTCCGACCTGCGTCCGTTAGACCAAATGCGCAACGAACTCGGACCGCTCGCGTTATGCCGCATTTCGCGCGGCGTCGGTATCGATGTCGATGGCATGTGTCTGGAGTGCCATACCGAACGGGACGGTGAGGTATCTGTCACCGAGCAGGGCGCAACAGTCACGCAGCACCAGGTGCTTGAGGCATCGCCGCTGGCGCGTCTGCGGGTCGCGGTGTATTCGCAGCCGTTCGAAGCCGGGGACGGACGACGGCAGTTCTTCGCTTTTGGACGTCTGGGCGAATTCGACGCGCAGGGCGTCCCACAGGTGACGTCGAATTCCCCACTGGTGGCGGGTGACGTCTACGCAAGAGCGCTGGAGGGCGAACTCGGCTACTTCGAGCAGGCGACGACTGCCGGACCGGTGGGCGGACGCCGCGTTCGTCTCACGCTCGGGAACATGCATGTCGCGGCGCCCTTCGGCACGTATCGCGACCGTCACGAGGTATTGCACGGCGTGGTGCAGTTGTCCCGTGAGGTCTATTACCGCTTCACGTTGCCCGGCGCGAATGTGGGAGAGGCGGGCGGTGCGCCGGGGCGAGTGCGTTTGCAGTATCGCCACGTCGGGCATCGAGATATCCGCGAATACTGGATCGCACAGCATCACCGTGCGGCGGCTGAGAGCGCGAGCGTTCTGCCAACGATCTCGTACGGTGAGACGCGCACGCTGTTGCAACTGTATCTGCGCATGTGGGAGCAGGCGCCTTCACCGTCCGACGTGTGGCAGGGGCTGGAGGATGTTCCGCTGTCGGTCGCCGAAGCCCGCGAAGCTGTGGGGCAGCTCACGCATGCCATCGAGTGGCATGTAGCTTCAGCGCGAGGCGCTGATAGCGGGGAGGGCGCGGGCGGCGATGAACTCGATGGTTCCCGCGCGCGCTCATCTCCCGATGTCGATCCGGCATTGCTTCCGATGTTCAACCGTCTCTGGTCGCATTGGCAGCGCTATCCCGGTCAGGCGGACGCGTTCATCGGAGCCATGGCACGCAACTTCATATCGCGTCCGTCGCCACTGGCCGTATGGTCGCAACTGCCCTTCACCGGCGACGTGCAAACGACCCGTGATGTGCTCGCGCTGTTCGAGGAGGTCTTTCCCGGCATGCCGGACCTTCAATCGTTGGTGTCAGGCGAGGCCCGAGCCGCGCGCGACGTCGACGATGATATGCGCCTCGTGTCGCTGAACGCCAACATCGCACTTGCGGAAGTCACGCTCGCGGACGGCACACGGACGATCTACTACTGCCTCTCGGGGCTCCAGCGGCGTGTACTACCGACGAACTCCCCCACGGTGAGATTCGTCGACGCCGGGCGCGCCTATCTCGAACGGGAGAACAATGTCATCACGCAGCAAGGCGAGGGTCCACGCGCTCGCGCGCAGGCGTATCCCACTGAGCCACCCGAATTGCGCTTTGTCGTCGCCGACGCCAATCTGCCGACATACCACGCCGCGTCCGGCACTGCGAAGTCCCGTACGCTCGATACCGAGCGCCTGATTCTGGCGCAGATCTACGCGGATCATCCGGCTGGCGAAAACGTCGTTCGCTCGATCGTGCTGTGTTCGCGTCTGCCGTTCTGCGACTCCTGCGCGGTCAATCTGGCGATGGTGCCGTATCACTATCCGGATGCGGCATTGCGCTTCTACTACGTCGCAGGGTCTTCCGCCCGCACGCCGCCGGAGGCCGTGCCAGTGCCCATCGCCGTTACGGCGACGGCGATGCCACCGGACGCTGTGGGCAGCGCAGGTGCTCACGCGCCCGACAGTCACGTGCATTCGACCCTGTAAGCGGGACTTCCACAGATTTTTCCCCTATATTGACCGGTCGCGCCTGCACCGCACGGCGATATCTCAGCTATTTCCAAATTTAGGAGCGAAGAACGCATGACGGCGCCAGAGGCTTCCCCGCGCAAACCTGCCATCGGACTCGGCAGTGCCGCTCGTGACCTGTATCGCGCGCTGTGGCGACATGCGCAGGGCGTACGCATGCATCTGCTGGGCGCAGCGGGGTTGCTCTCAGTGGCACAGTTGCTCCGGCTGACCATGCCGTGGCTCGCCGCGCAGGCCATCAATGCGCTTCAACAGGGCGATATGACGGTCGCGGGACGCTGGATCGTCTACCTCGTCGGCATTTATCTCCTGTCATGGTTACTGCACGGACCGGGGCGAATTCTTGAGCGTAACGTCGGCGTTCGGGTGCGCTTGCGTCTGGCCGATCAGTTGTATGCACGCATTGCGGCCGCGCCGCTGGCATGGCGAGACGGTCGACATTCGGGCGAGTTGCAGCATCGCGTCGTGCAGTCCAGCCGCGCACTGTCGGACTTCGCGCAGAACCAGTTCGGTTATCTGCAAAGCGTATTCAACTTCGTCGGCCCGCTGGTCGCACTGGCGCTGTTGTCGCGCACCAGCGGTGCGATTGCCGTGACCGGGTATGTCGTCATCGCCATCATCATCCTTCGATTCGACCGCGTACTGATGCAGCTCGCGCGTGCGGAGAACGATGCCGAGCGGCGCTATGCAGCGGCATTGCTCGATTTCGTCGGTAACGCGGGCACGGTGATCGGTCTGCGCTTGCAGGCGGCATCGCGCAAGCTGCTCGGACACCGGATGGACGCTGTGATGGTGCCGCTACGCCGCACGGTGACGGTCAACGAAGGCAAGTGGTTTGCCGTCGACATTCTGGGCATGGGGCTGACCTGGATTCTCGTCGTGGTCTACGTGTTGCAGTCGCGCGAACCGGGACAGGCCGTGATGCTCGGCACGGTATTCATGATCTACCAGTACGCGCAACAGGCGGCGACGGTGGTCGGTGCGATGGCGTCTAACTTTCAGAGCTTCGCGCGGATGCACACGGACTACGGCAGCGCCGAGCCGATATGGGACGCCCCGAGCGATCCGGATGCCGTCGTCCCGGCGGTCATCGCGGACGCGCCGTGGCAAACGCTGACGCTACGCAACGTCTCGTGGAACTATTCCGACGATGCGCGCGGCGGGTTGCGTGGCGTCGATCTCACGCTTCGACGCGGATCGCGCGTAGCGCTCATCGGCCCGAGTGGCGGTGGAAAAAGCACCTTGCTGCGAACGCTTGCCGGTCTTTACCTTCCCCAACATGGCGAACTGCTACGCGATGGCGACGTCGCCGATTGGTCGGACCTGCGCACATTGGCGACGCTGATTCCCCAGGAAGCCGAAGTGTTCGAGGCGAGCGTCGAAGAGAACCTGACGTTCGGTGAACCCGCCGATGCACAGGCGCTCCACACTGCCGTGCATGCAGGCGTGTTCGACGACGTGCTGCAACATCTCCCGGACGGCCTGTCGAGTACGCTCAACGAGCGCGGTAGCAATCTCTCCGGTGGGCAGCGCCAACGGCTTGCGCTGTCGCGCGGTGCGTTGGCGGCGCGGGGGAGCTCGCTGTTGCTGCTGGACGAGCCGACGAGCGCACTCGACCCATTGGCCGAAGGGCGCGTGTTCGACCGCATGTACGACGCGTTTCCGACGGCGTGCATTGTGGCGTCCGTGCACCGGCCGAGTTTGCTTAGCCGTTTCGACACCGTCGTGGTCATGGAAAGCGGTCGTGTCGTAGACGCGGGACCGAGAGACGAAGTGCTCGCCCGGCGCACGTGATCGTTTCGTTGTGCAATGCGACTATCAGACCCTGATAGTGCCTCGGGCGCGGCTGCGACGCGGGTGGAAATTCAACGCGACGATCATCGCTTTTCATGGTTCCGGAGATTCGCTGTGTCGCCGAAAGATATGACCTGCTAGATATAGCGGCCCGCGTTAAAAGCTGTAGAGCGTGGACAAGGTAACAATTCGATCCATCTTCGATCACCACTAAACGGCTGGCGCAAACCTACCGGAAATCCGGTTTCGCCGTTGCTGCATGGCGAAAAAAATCGCGTCCCGTTGAGCCAGCGCAAGACTTCAGTTCGACGTGCTTTACATGACGTCCGCAACGAGGCAATAATCGCCCCGTAACTGAAGACCCGACTGCGCAGTCGTTACCATAATGCCGGCGGGACCGCCCCCCAGAACACTCGGAATCGCGTGGCGTTCCTGCTTTCGCTCGCCTGTCGGTGCAGGTCTCTGCACCGGCTCAAGCAAGGGAAACGCCATGAGTCACTTCGTTGACCGTCTTCGTTTCTTTACGTCGTCCCGGCCGCAGTTCTCCGACGGGCACGGTGCGACGACAGACGAAGACCGCCGCTGGGAAGACGCTTACCGCCAACGCTGGCAATTCGACAAGATCGTGCGCTCCACGCACGGCGTGAATTGCACCGGATCCTGCTCCTGGAAGGTCTATGTCAAAGGTGGCATCGTCACCTGGGAAACACAGCAGACCGATTATCCTCGCACCCGTCCCGACATGCCGAACCACGAGCCACGCGGCTGCTCGCGCGGGGCCTCGTACTCGTGGTATCTCTACAGCGCCAACCGCCTGAAGTATCCGCTCGTGCGCAGCGCGCTCGTCTCCCGATGGCGCGAGGCGCGCAAGACGTTGCCACCGGTCGAGGCGTGGGCGTCCATCGTCGGCGACGAGACCTCGCGTCGCGCGTATCAGTCGCGTCGCGGACTCGGCGGCTTCGTGCGCGCCTCATGGGATGAGGTCAACGAAATCATCGCGGCGGCCAACGTGTACACGGTCAAGCGTTATGGTCCGGACCGTGTGACCGGTTTCTCGCCGATTCCCGCAATGTCGATGGTGTCGTACGCGGCCGGCGCGCGCTACCTGTCGCTGATCGGCGGGGTGTGTCTGAGCTTCTACGACTGGTATTGCGATCTGCCGCCGGCATCGCCACAAACGTGGGGCGAACAGACGGACGTGCCCGAATCCGCCGACTGGTACAACTCGACGTTCATCGTAATGTGGGGCTCGAACGTGCCGCAAACGCGCACGCCGGACGCGCATTTCATGACCGAGGTGCGATACAAGGGCACGAAGATCGTGTCGATCTTCCCCGATTACGCGGAAGGCGCAAAGTTTGGCGATCTGTGGTTGCATCCGAAGCAGGGGACCGACGCAGCGTTGGCGCTCGCGATGGGCCATGTGATCCTCAATGAGTTCCATCTCGCAGGCAAGAGCGATTACTTCATCGACTATTGCCGTCGCCTCACAGACATGCCGTGTCTTGTCCGTCTGGTGAAACAGGGCGATGGATATGTGCCGGAGCGTCAACTGCGTGCGGCAGATTTCGACGGCGCGCTGGGTCAGCCGCACAACGCCGACTGGAAGACCGTCGTCATTGACGAGCTGAGCGGTGACTTCGTCGCCCCGGTCGGTTCGATCGGCTATCGCTGGTCGCAGGCTGACGAAGCGAACAAGGGCAAGTGGAATCTACGCGAGGAAGGACCCGAGGGTCAGCCGATCAAGGCGCGACTCAGTCTGGTCGAAGGGCACGACGAGGTTGTCGCGGTGCAGTTTCCGTACTTCGGCAATCAGCCGCATGCGCATTTCACCTGCACGTCGCATGCGTCGATTCAGCGCCGTAACGTCGGTGTTCGACGAATTCAGACGACCGAAGGCGAAGTACTTGTCGCCACCGTCTACGATCTGTTCGTCGCCAACTATGGCCTCGATCAGGGTCTCGGCGGAGAACACATCGCACACACCTACGACGACGATGTGCCGTACACGCCTGCATGGCAGGAGAAGATCACCGGAGTGAAGCGTGAGGACGTGATTTCGGTGGCGCGTCAGTTCGCCGAGAACGCGCACAAGACGCAAGGCAAGTCGATGGTCATCATCGGCGCTGGGATCAACCACTGGTTCCACATGGATATGTCGTATCGCGCCATCATCAATATGTTGGTGATGTGCGGATGTATCGGCAAGTCCGGTGGCGGCTGGTCGCATTACGTCGGTCAGGAGAAGCTGCGACCGCAAACAGGCTGGACGCCGCTCGCCTTTGGTCTGGACTGGCACCGTCCGCCGCGTCAGATGAATGCGACGTCGTATTTTTACGCGCATACCGATCAGTGGCGATACGACAACAGCGACCCGTCCGGCCTGCTGTCGCCGCTGGCTGACAAGACGCCGTTCCACGGCCGTCCCATCGACTACAACGTACGAGCGGAGCGCATGGGATGGCTGCCGACGGCCCCCCAGTTACAAACCAATCCGCTGGAGGTCGGACGCTCCCTGCCCGATCCCGCCAGGGCAGGTGAGTTTGTCGCGAACGCCCTGAAAGACGGCACGCTGCGCATGTCGTGTACCGACCCCGATCATCCGGACAATTTCCCTCGCAACCTGTTCGTCTGGCGGTCGAACTTGCTGGGGTCGTCCGGCAAGGGGCATGAGTATTTCCTGAAACATTTGCTCGGCACGACCAACGGCGTGCAGGGCGAAGACATCGGCAAGCGTCATGGGGCGCGTCCGGAGGAAGTCAAATGGCGCGATGAAGCGCCCAAGGGCAAGCTCGATCTGCTCGTGACGCTGGACTTCCGTATGTCGACCACGTGTATGTATTCCGACATCGTGCTGCCGACGGCCACATGGTACGAGAAGGACGATCTGAACACGTCCGACATGCATCCATTCATCCACCCGCTGTCAGCTGCCGTTGACCCCGCGTGGCAAGCGCGCAGCGACTGGGACATTTTCAAGGGCCTCGCAAAGCGCTTCTCGGAACTCTGCGACGGTCATCTCGGCGACGAGACGGACGTGGTGCTCGCCCCTATTGCTCACGACGCACCCGGCGAACTCGCGCAGCCGTACGAGGTAAAGGATTGGGGCGCGGGGCAGTGCGATCCTGTGCCGGGCAAGACTGCGCAGGGCGTGGTCGTCGTCAAGCGAGACTATCCGAACACGTATCGCAAGTTCACGTCGCTCGGCCCGCTGATGGACAAGCTGGGCAACGGTGGCAAGGGCATCCAGTGGGAGACGCACGAGGAAATCGACCTGCTCGGCAAGCTGAATTACAAAGTGACGGACGAGGGGGTGTCGCACGGCCGCCCGCGCATCGATTCTGCACTCGATGCGGCCGAAGTCATCTTGTCGCTGGCACCGGAAACCAATGGCGAAGTTGCCGTACGCGCATGGCAGGCGTTGTCCAGGGTCACCGGTCTCTCGCATCAGCATCTGGCCTAAACCCGCGCCGATGAAAAGATTCGCTTTCGCGACATTCAGGCGCAGCCGCGCAAGATCATCTCGTCGCCTACGTGGAGCGGGATAGAGTCGGAGCACGTGTCGTATAACGCGGGCTACGTCAACGTCCATGAACTCGTGCCCTGGCGCACCCTGAGCGGACGTCAGCAGCTCTATCAGGACCATCCGTGGATGCGGGCGTTCGGCGAGTCGCTGTGTGTGTACAAGCCGCCCATCGACACGGGCAGCTATGCCCATATGCTCGGTCAGCGCACCAACGGCAATCCGGAAAAGGTGCTCAACTTCCTCACGCCGCACCAGAAGTGGGGTATTCACAGCACCTATACCGATAACTTGCTGATGCTGACGATGTCGCGCGGCGGCCCGATCGTATGGATGTCGGAAGACGATGCGCGCTCGCTCGATATTGTGGACAACGACTGGATCGAGTGCTTCAACGCGAACGGTGCGCTGTGCGCGCGTGCGGTGGTCAGTCAGCGCATTCCGAGCGGCGCGGTGATGATGTATCACGCGCAGGAGAAGATCGTGAACACGCCGGGCTCTGAAATTACCGGCACGCGTGGCGGCATCCACAACTCGGTCACACGCATCAGCGTCAAGCCCACGCACATGATCGGTGGTTACGTGCAGCTTTCGTATGGCTTCAACTACTACGGCACCGTCGGCTCGAATCGCGACGAGTTTCTGGTGGTGCGCAAGATGAATCGAATCGACTGGCTCGACGATACCGCCGACCAGGTTCTCGTGCCCCCGACCGGAGAACGCCAATGAAAGTGCGCGCTCAGATTGCAATGGTGCTCAATCTGGACAAGTGCATCGGCTGCCATACCTGCTCGATCACTTGCAAAAACGTATGGACGAGCCGCGAAGGCATGGAGTACGCGTGGTTCAACAACGTCGAGACCAAACCGGGCATCGGTTACCCGAAGGACTGGGAGAACCAGAAGCGCTGGCGCGGCGGTTGGACGCGCAAACCCAACGGCAAACTCGAACCCTTGCAAGGGGGCAAGCTGAAGCTGCTTGCGAGCATTTTTGCGAACCCCCATCTCCCGGAGATCGACGACTATTACGAGCCGTTTACGTACGACTACGGTCATTTGCAAACGGCCTCGGATGCGAAGGCCATGCCGGTGGCGCGCCCGCGCTCGCTGGTCACTGGCGAGCGCATGGAGAAGATCGAGTGGGGGCCGAACTGGGAAGAGATTCTCGGCGGCGAATTCGCCAAGCGCTCGCAGGACTACAACTTCGAAGCGGTGCAGAAGGATATCTACGGACAGTTTGAAAACACGTTCATGATGTACCTCCCGCGCCTTTGCGAACATTGCCTGAATCCGGCGTGCGTGGCGTCGTGTCCGTCGGGTTCGATCTACAAGCGCGAGGAAGACGGCATCGTGCTGGTCGATCAGGACAAGTGCCGCGGCTGGCGCATGTGTGTCTCGGGGTGTCCGTACAAGAAGATCTATTACAACTGGCATAGCGGCAAGGCGGAGAAGTGCATCTTCTGTTATCCGCGCATTGAAGTCGGCCAGCCGACCGTGTGTTCCGAGACGTGCGTCGGACGCATCCGTTATCTCGGCGTCTTGCTTTACGACGCCGACCGCATTAGCGAAGCGGCCAGCGTGGCCGATGAAAAAGACCTGTACGAAGCCCAGTTGTCAGTGTTCCTCGATCCGAACGATCCTGCCGTCATTGCGCAGGCAAAGCTCGACGGCGTACCTGATGCGTGGATCGAAGGCGCGAAGGCGTCGCCCGTCTACAAGATGGCGATCGACTGGCGCATTGCCTTCCCGTTGCATCCGGAGTACCGCACGTTGCCGATGGTGTGGTACGTGCCGCCGCTCTCCCCGATTAACGCGGCAGCCAATAGCGGCGATCTCGGTATGAATGGCGCGCTGCCCGACGTGGCGTCTTTGCGCATTCCGCTGCGCTACCTCGCGAATCTACTGACGGCCGGCGACGAAGCGCCGGTGAAGCTCGCACTCGAACGGTTGCTGGCGATGCGGGCGTTCATGCGTGCGCGGCATGTGGACGGCGTGCAGGCGGATGACGTCTTGCAGCAAGCCGGGCTGACAGTGGCGCAGATCGAGTCGATGTATCGCTATCTGGCGATTGCCAACTACGAGGATCGTTTCGTCATTCCGACGGCGCACCGTGAGTATGCGGAGAACGCCTTCGAGCTACATGCCGAATGCGGCTTCTCGTTTGGCAATGGTTGCTCGACCGGCAACGACACCGGCAATCTGTTCAATCCGGTCAAGAAGAACAAGCGGACCATTCCGATTCAGGAGATTTGAGATGGCCGTGCCCCATGCTCAAAATCACGTCAGCCCCCTTAGCCTGCCGTGCCGTCTGCTCGGCGCACTGTTGCATTACCCGGGCGAAGACGTCACCGATGCAATGACCGACATCCGGCAAGCGTTGTTGAATACGCCGCGTCTTAGCGGTGTTGCCCGTCGCGAGCTGATGTCCTTCTTTGACTATTGGCAGACGCGGGAGCTGCTGACGTTGCAAGAGAATTACGTTGCGCAATTCGACCGGGGGCGTGAAACGTCGCTCTATTTGTTCGAGCATGTCTATGGCGAATCCCGCGATCGCGGGCAGGCCATGGTCGATCTCATGCAGACCTATGAGCGCAGTGGCATTTATCTCGCGCCCGGTGAGTTGCCGGACTATCTGCCAGCGTTCCTGGAGTACGTGTCGGTCTTGCCCGAGTCGGACGGCATGGCCCGTCTTCAGGATATCGAGCACCTTGTGCAAACCATTGACGCGGGACTGGCCAAACGCGGCTCGCCTTACGCAGGACTGACGCGCGTATTGCTGTGGTTGGGCGGCGCGTCGACAGCACTGCGCGACCCGCAAGCCCCACCCGAGCATGTCGACGACGCGTCGGTCGTACCGCAAGCGCAGGACTTCGAGGCTATCGACGCGAGCTATCAGGACGCCCCCGTGCGCTTCATGGGCGCGGGCCATCCCGGTGGGCAGGGCAATACCGTCGGCGAACCGATTCAGTTTTACGCGCGCCGTCCCGGGCGCTGAATGCGAACAGCAAGGAGTTTGACCATGGACGCTTTCATTCATCAGTTCCTGTTCGGCATTTATCCGTACATTTGCCTCACCGTGTTGCTCGTCGGTAGTCTGATTCGCTTCGACCGAGAGCAGTACTCGTGGAAGAGCGATTCGTCGCAGTTGCTCAAGCATGGCATGTTGCGTCTGGGCAGCAACATGTTCCACTGGGGCATTCTGGTGGTCGTGGCCGGGCACTTCGTCGGCTTCCTGGCGCCGCACTGGCTTGTCGCGCCGTTTCTGTCGGCCTCGCAGCACCAGATGCTCGCGATGGTGGGGGGCGGCGTGGCCGGCGTGGTGGCGATTATCGGCCTCACGGTCCTCATCATCCGCCGGATCGGCACACCGCGTGTACGCGCTACGAGCCGCACGTGGGATATCGTCATCGTCTTCATGCTCTGGTTCCAGCTGGCGCTCGGCCTCGGCACCGTGTTGTTATCGATGCGCCATATGGACGGTGCCATGTTCGAGCAGTTGACCGACTACGTGAAGGGTGTGGTGACGTTCCAGCCGGGCGTGGCCGCATTGCTCGAAGGCGTGCCACTGACGTACCGCGTGCATATCGCGCTTGGATTCACGATCTTCCTCGTATCACCGTTCACCCGAATGGTTCACATCTGGAGCGGTTTGGCCTCCATTGTGTATCTGATCCGTCCGTATCAACTGGTGCGCAAGCGCTGAGTGAGTGCCGTTCGGCAATCTTCTGAAGGTCATCGACATGGAAAATCTGTTGACGGATGCGCACGCGCCGCTGCGCGTGAACGGTATCGAAATATCGGCGAGCGATATCGATGCTGCAGTGGCCGAACTGGCCGACGCCCCGGGGCCGGGCGAAGCGCCCGCAGCGGACGTGGCGCAAACGGCCCGTTACGCGCTGGCCATTCGCGAATTGGTGCGTCAGCGTGCCGTCGAGCTTGGGGTGCCGATCGACACCGACCGGCCCGACACGATGGCCGACGCGGTCTTCGCCAAAGAGGTCGTGACACCGGTCGCGACGCCCGAAGAGTCCCGTCGCTATTACGAACAGCATCGCGAGCGTTTCACCAGCGGAGAACTTGTGCACGCGAGCCACATCCTGTTCGGTGTGACAGGGCGCGCGCCGCTCGCGCTCGTGCGCGCCAAGGCCGAAGAGACGCTGAACGCCATTCTGCAAGCGCCGGACCAGTTCGAGAGCCTGGCGCGGGAGCGTTCGAATTGCCCGTCGGCACAGGTCGGCGGCAGTCTCGGTCAATTGGATCGTGACAGTTGTGTGCCGGAGTTCGCGCAAGGCATCTTCGGCTCGCAGGAGACGGGGGTATTGCCTCGGCTTATCAAGACTCGCTTCGGCTTCCATCTCGTTCGCATCGATCACCGCGTTCCCGGTACGTTGATTCCGTTCGACGCGGTGAAGGACGACGTGGCCACGATGCTCACCGAGCAGGTTCGCTTGCGCGCAACGCGTCAGTACGTGCTGCTGCTTGCCGCTCAGGCGGAATTGGAGGGCGTGAGCTTCGCACCCGCCGATGGTCCGCTCGTTCAATGAGGGAGAGGGCATGGAAAACGCACTCGTTACCGTATCGAAGTCATCTGCCGACGGCACGCCTGCACCGGGTGGCAAGGCGTATTCGGTGCTGTTTGCCAGTACGCTCGCGTTTCTCGTGTGCTTCGTTGTATGGATGATGTTCGGCGTGTTAGGCATCCAGTTGCGCGAGGACCTGGGGCTGAACAGCACCGAATTCGGTCTGCTCACAGCAACGCCGGTGCTGACCGGTGCGGTGATGCGCTTGCCGCTCGGGATCTGGACGGACCGCTTCGGCGGCCGCATCGTGATGACCGTGCTGCTCGTCGCCTGCGCGATTCCGGTGTACATCGTGAGCTACGCCACACAGCTTTGGCAGTTCTTGCTGATCGGGTTGTTTCTGGGGTGCGTCGGGGCGTCGTTTGCTGTCGGGACGCCGTACGTAGCGCGATTCTTCCCGCCCGAGAAGCGGGGTTTTGCGATGGGTTTTTTTGGCGCGGGGACAGCGGGCGCTGCTGTCAATCTGTTCATTACGCCGAGTCTTCAAGCCGCGTACGGATGGCGGGAAGTGCCGCGCATTTATGCGATTGCGCTGCTCGTCACGGCGGTGATCTTCTGGGTTGCCTCGGCACCAGACCCGGGCGCGGGAAAGAAGGGCGGCTCGATCCTGCAATCCTTCAAGGTGCTGGGCAACGTGCGCGTCTGGCGGCTGTGCCAGTACTACTCGATCACGTTCGGGGGCTTCACGGCGCTCTCGTTGTGGATTCCGCAGTACCTCAAGGCGGAGTACGGCATGACGGTGGTGATGGCTGCGGCGGTGGCTGCGGGCTTTTCGCTGCCGGGGTCGGTGCTGCGCGCCGTCGGCGGCGTGCTTTCCGATAAGTTCGGCGCGCATGCGGTGACGTGGTGGTGCCTGTGGGTGGCGTGGATTTGTCTGTTCCTGCTGTCCTACCCGAAGACGGATTTCGTCATCTACACGATCGAGGGGCCGCAGACGTTCCACATTAGCGTGTCGGTGGTGGCGTTCGTACTGCTTGCGTTCATCCTCGGTGCGGTGTTCGCGTTCGGCATGGCGTCGACATTCAAGTACGTCTCGGACGAATTTCCGGAAAATCTTGGCGTGGTGACCGGTATCGTGGGGCTTGCCGGCGGACTCGGCGGTTTCCTGCTGCCGATCATGTTCGGCGCACTGCTCGACATCCTCAAGATCCGGTCGAGCTGCTTCATGCTCATGTACGGCATCGTGTGGGTGTCACTGATCGTGATCTATCTATCTGAAGTCAGGCGTACGCGGGTGATGTAGCCGATGCCGGGGGCAGCGGTCTCGGGGACGCATAGGCCTTGTAGTAGACCGTCACGCCGGTGTTGCCAGCGGCCAACGAGGCGATATCGTCCGCAGGCAAGCGTATCCAGCTTCCTGCCGCGTGAGCATCGCCATTGACCAGCAACGTCCCATCGAGAACGAGCAGTTCGACGATGCGTGGCTGAGTGATGAGACGCGGCGAGCGCAACGGCGCATTTGCCGCGAGACGGATCAACACAACGCGCTCCTGTTCATCGCTGAACAGTGGACAGACATCCTGTCCGGGGAGCGTACGCCAGTTGGCCGCGTCGCTCGTGTCGATGCGCACTACGGTGTCTTGTGAAGCAGGCATCTGCATGAGCTTGACGAAAATCGTCGCACCGTCCCGGCTCGACGGACGATGTGAAGAGCCAGGTGGATTACGCAGATACCATCCGGCCGGATAGTCGTGTCCGTCGGCGGAGAACGTGCCGGACAGGACGAGAATCTCTTCGCCGCCCGGATGGCTATGCGCGGGAAAGTCGGACGCCGCGTCGTAACGAACGATACTCGTCGCACGCGCCTTTTCTGTGCCGATGCGGTCGAGCATCACGCGCTCGACCCCAGCTTGCGGTGACGGTACCCATACGTACTGCGTGGGCGTGACAACGGCTCGTTGCGAGAAATCGGCGTTCACGCGCATGGTCAGACAGCCTGATGCTTTCGCGAGCGGCTCCATTGAAGCCACACGACGCCGATCACACCAATGGCCAGCGGCGGCAGCATGAGACCGGCCACGGCCGTCCAGCCCAATGACGTTAGCAGACTGCCCGAGGCGAACGAACCGATGACCATTGCGCCGAAGACGACGAAGTCGTTGACCGACTGCACGCGCGGACCTTCCTCAGGGGAGTGACACGTCAGCACCATCGCTGAGGCACCGAGGAAACCGAAGTTCCAGCCCAGTCCGAGCAGCACGAGTGCGACCCAGAAGTGGCCGACCGTGAGCCCGGCCATACCGGCGAACGCCGCACACGCGGTCAGCACCAGCCCCAGCAGCACGATGCGATGCGCGCCGAAGCGTGTGATCAGGCGTCCGGTGAAGAAGCTGGGGGCGTACATCGCAATCACGTGCAGTTCGATGCCGAAGTTTGCATGCTCGCGCGCAATGCCGCACAGCTCCATCGCCAGCGGTGCGGACGTCATCATGAAATTCATCAGCATGTACGTGACGACACCGCAGAGCATGGCGACGAGCAATCTCGGGTCGCGCAGGAAGACAGCAACGGGACGGCCTTCCTGCGCGGTTTGCGATGCCCCCGGCTGAGCGGGCTTGCGCGGCATGTCGAACTTGCCGCCGGCCAGCACGATGGCAGACAGCAGGGCGACGACAGCGGCGCTCAGATACGTCACGGCGTAAGCGTGCGGTGGCCACGCGTTCATCGTGCCGGTCACGAGTTGCGGGCCGAGCACACCTGCGGCCACACCGCCCGCCAGCACAGTCGATAGCGCTCTGGGCCGTTCTTCAGCGGACACGCACTCTGCCGCCGCGAACCGGAACGTCAGCACGACGGCCGCATACGCGCCGCCGAAAATCATGGCGAAAGTGAAGAGCGCGAACGAATGGAAGATGAGCGCGACGGCCGCCAGAAGACCCATCGCCACGCCGCAGGCATTGCCCGCGATGAACGCAGCGACGCGTCCGTAGCGCTTGGTGATGGATCCGACGGGCAGTGTGGAGATGGCCATGCCCAGGACAAAGACAGAGATCGGTAGCGTCGCCAGCGTCGGATCGGGCGAGAGCATGTGGCCGATGATCGCTGCCGTCGCGTAGACGACCGTCGAGTTGGCACCGGCAAGGGCTTGCGCGAAGGACAACCGCAGCACGTTGCGGTTGGTGATCAGGCCGAACATCGTTGGCGTCCTCTTGAGGCATGGCGAAGCGGAGAAGTCTGACGTGTTCCGGCCGACGTCGCAAATCAGTTTATCTGTGCCAGTGCGAAAGAAATTCTTTGTCGCAACCGTCGATCTTCGAGATGCGAACGCCCGGTCCGGATCGCGGGGCAGGGCGAGAAGGTCTACCCGGCCTTTGGGGCGCGTCTGAGCGAAGCGGAACGCTTTGCGCTGCGTCAGGACAAGTATTCGGGACGAGCGCCAGGGCATCTCTACTCGCTCGAAATGCACAGCCCGCCGGTCCGATTACCGGTGGACTGTTTCCATTGGAAGACTGCGCAATTCATTACGAATTTTCACGAGCGCGCTATTCGCCACGCGCTTGTGCTACAGTTCCGCAGCAAAAAATCAAAAGCCAACATTCCGGGCGGCGCAAGAACGCTCAGGAATCCAGATCGTCGTGTTTCGCCATACGACACGATGTAAGAAATTTTGCGACACGCAAGTTCCGGTAGTTGAAAGTGTTGTACCGAATCAGATTTTGCAACCGCATTGCGAAAGGGTATCGGGGACCATGATTAACGCTGCTGTGGGGCACCTTGCGGGGCGGCTCAACGAACACTTAAAACAAACGTATACGCTCGACGGCGACATCGTGACGATGTCCGGTCTGGTCGACGTCAACGGTCAAGCTGTCGCCAACACCAGCAACCGTCTGGTCGTGATGCTCACGCACATTGAGCGCGACTCCGGTCCTGTGCGCAAGGGCATTCCGGGTGATGCAGGCGCATCGAGCCTGTCGCTCGGCGTGGCCCCGTTGTATCTCAATCTCTACGTGATGGTGGCGGCCAATTTCACCGGCGGCCATTACGAGGATTCGCTTAAGCTGATCTCGGCGGCCATCGCCTTCTTCCAACGCAATCCCGTGTTCGATCATCGCTCGTCGCCGTCGCTCGATCCGCGTATCGACCGGCTGATGCTCGAGATCGAGAATCTGGATATCCGCGAACTCAGCAACCTCTGGACGATGCTCGGCGGCAAGTATTTGCCGTCTGTGTTGTACAAGGTTCGCCTGATGGCACCGGATACCGGCGACATTACCGGCACTGTGCCGACCGTGCGTGCGCCGGTTCCGGCGATCAGTCACTGAGCGGACCTAAGGGGATGCCCACGTCTGCTTCCACGCCGGTGGTGCCGGGCTATACGCGCCTGTTTTCCATCGACGTTACCCACGCCTACTGGACGGTGCCGCATCTGTGGCTTCGCCATGAAGCCACGCCGGACACTGCCGAGTGGGTGCGCCGCCGCGACCTGCTCGTGCGTGCGCATCGTCAGGGTGTGGCGGTTTTCTGCGCCACTGAGCGTCGCGACGTTCTGCTCCACGGCCTCCGACGCGGTGATGCAATGGCGACCTTCAAGTGGTACGCGCAGGACACCGCATTTTCCCTTTACACGTCACCGACACGCCCGGCCGCGCAGCTTGGCCCGTCAGTGTGCTTCGTCACCAGCGAAGTGAGTGTGCCCGTCGATGGACTGCCGTCGTCACGTCGGCTGCATGCGCAACCCTACGTCGATGCTAGCGATGTCGTTCCCGTCGATACGCCATCGCTCTCGCCGTATCTCGAACGCGCCGATCGTGTGAATCCGCCTGTGCTGGTGGTGCAGATCGATCTCGCCGATCAGGTGACGGGCGGCGAACCGGGCGGCGTCGACTACGTGGCGAATTTTGGCGCGCGTGAGAGTTGCTGGCGTTATTACTACGTGTGCGCGGATGGAGCAGAAGCCGCGGATAGCGCGGACGCGCTCAATATCGTCGATCTGGACGAGAAGGTGAGCTTTGTCACGGCAGGCCGCGAGGCGCGGCCGGGTGGACGTCACGCCGTGATCTTCGAGAGTGAGCAAGCGATTGCAATGCAGCAGCAATACCCGCAGCGATTTCAGTTGCGGGAACGGGGCCGGTCGGGTGAACGCGTGTTGATCCGGAGACTGCCCAATGCCGACATCGGCAGCCTGACGCAGAAGACGCCGAAGGTGCACAAACCGCAGGACGCTGAACTAGCGGCGCAAAGCCGGGCAGTACTGGTATCCGAGATCTACATCAATTGACATCGATGACCGAGGTGAACACATGGCGCAATACAAAACACCAGGCGTATACGTAGTCGAGCAAAACGCGTTTCCCAATTCCGTGGTCGAAGTCGCCACGGCCGTGCCTGCCTTCATCGGCTACACGCAGTTCGCCGATAACAAGGGCACGCCGCTGGCCGGTACGCCGTGGCGTATCAGCTCGATGGCCGAATTCCTGATGTACTTCGGTGGCCCGCCGCCGACGACTTACTCGCTCGACGCGGTGGCCGCAGCGACGGCACCGACCAAGCCAGCGACCGATGCTGCGGCCGGTGATGCCGCCGGGGGCGACGCTGCCGCCACGCCGCCCGCACGTCCCGTCGTTACCGACCTCTTCATCGGTGCACAGGGCGCACGCAAGCCGTTCAAGTTCACGCCGCAAGGCATCGAGTACTTGCTGTACTACAGCATGCTGTTCTTCTTCCAGAACGGCGGCGGCCCGTGCTATATCGTGTCGGTCGGCACGTACGATGGCGGCAGCGTCAGCTCAGACGACCTGATCAAGGGCATTCAGTCGCTCGTGAAGGAGCAGGAACCGACAATGGTGCTCGTGCCCGACGCGGTGCGTCTGTCGCGTCAGGACTGTGCCTCGGTGCAGAAGGAAATGCTCATGCACTGCGGTTACACCATGCGTAATCGGTTTGCGATTCTCGACGTGTTCGGTGGCGCGTGGGACCGTCAGACGCCTGGCGGCGATTGCATCACCGACTTCCGCGACGACGTCGGTTCCTCCTTCCTCGACTTCGGCGCGGGGTACTACCCGTGGGTCAACACGTCGATCGTGACGGAGAAGGATCTCGACTTCACGAAGCTCGCCAACCTGAGCCAGCTCCAGACGCTGATCACCGCCGAACTCGATTCGGTGCTCAATCCTCCGGCACCCGTGTCACCGGCCGCACAAGCGAAGGCCGCACAGGTCAAGGCTGTCCTGGCGAAGCTCACGGGCGGCGACGCAGCGAAGACGGATGCCGCACCGGCAGGTGCAGCCGATGCCGCCGCCACGCCAGCAGCCGCACCGGCCGCCGAGGGTGACGCAGCCGCAGCCGTCCCCGCCAAGGCGGACGCCACGGCCGCAGCCAAGCCTCCGGTCATGACGAAGGCTGCCATCGCCGATCTGCACAAGACGTTGAGCGTCATCAGCGCTGTCTATGTGCAGGTGCTCCAGTCGCTTCAGAAAAAGATCAACCTGATGCCGCCCGCCGCTGGCATGGCGGGTCTTTACACGCTGGTCGACAACACGCGCGGCGTGTGGAAGGCCCCGGCCAATATCAGCCTGAACGGCGTAGTGTCGCCGTGCGTGAACATCTCGAATGCCGATCAGGAAGACCTGAACGTGCCGACCACGGGCAAGTCCGTCAACGCCATTCGCAGTTTCATCGGCGAAGGCGTGATGGTGTGGGGCGCACGTACGCTCGACGGTAACAGTCTCGACTGGCGCTACCTGAGCGTGCGCCGCACGATGATCATGATCGAAGAGTCGCTGCGCCTCGCGTGCAAGGCCTATGTGTTCGAGCCGAACACGGCCAATACGTGGGTGACGATCAAGAGCATGGTGCGCAACTTCCTCACCAGCGTGTGGAAGCGCGGCGGTCTGGCGGGTGCGAGCCCGGACGATGCCTTCCAGGTCTTCGTGGGGCTGGGCGAGACGATGACCGGCGAGGACATTCTCGAAGGCATGCTCAAGGTGACGGTGCTGGTGGCGGTGAGCCGTCCGGCCGAATTCATCGAGCTGACGTTCCAGCAACAGATGCAGAAGTCCTGAGCGCGCTCGGGCGCGATCCGCTAGGCCGGACGATAGCCGCTGCGCGCTGAGGAGATCGACAGATGTCGACGCGAAGCGCGAAACGTGGGCACGGTCCGGCATTTTCCGCATGCAATCAATAGACGAGGTGTGTGATGGCAGACGATGGTTCGAAACAATCCACCACGGTTTGGCCCCTTCCCAAGTTTTACTTTCAGGTCAAGTGGGACTCGCAGGTCATGTCGTTCCAGGAAGTGAGCGGCCTGGACGTGCAGTCCGAAGAAATCAAATACCGTCATGGCGATAGCCCCGAGTTCTCCGTGATCAAGATGCCGGGCATGAAGAAGTACGGCAACGTGACCATGAAGAAGGGCGTGTTCAAGTCCGATAACAAGTTCTGGGACTGGTTCAACCAGATCAAGATGAACACGATCAAGCGGGTGCCGGTGACGATCAGCCTGCTCGACGAAGCGGGCAAGCCGACGATGGTCTGGACGCTCGCCAACGCGTGGCCGACCAAGATCACGGGCACCGATCTGAAGTCCGAAGGCAACGAAGTCGCCATCGAGACCATCGAGATCGTGCACGAAGGGCTGACCATCGCCAATAGCTGACGTGTGCATGCCGCACTGGTGTGCCCGCCTCGCGGGCCACCAGCGTCGGCCGCCGTCGTGCATGTCCGGGGGATGCGTTCGATTCCCTGCTGTTCCGATTACCACGCTTGTGCGCTATGCCGTCATCGCCGTTCGATCCCTATCCACCGTCAGCCTTTCATTTCCGCGTGATGTTCGCGTCCACCGCCGGTGCAATGGATGCTTCGTTTCGCGATGTGTCGGGTATCGCGACGGAACTCGATACGGAAGCAGTGCCCGAGGGCGGGGAGAACCGCTTTGTGCATACGCTGCCGAAGGGCGTCAAGCATCCGCATCTGGAGCTCAAGCGGGGCATCGCTTCAATGACTTCGCCCTTGGTGATGTGGTGCCGTTCGGTGTTCGAGGGCGAGTTCACCGTGCCGATCCGGCCACAGTCGCTGATGGTGCAGTTGCTCGACGAATTGCATCTGCCGATTCGCATCTGGACGTTTGCGAACGCTTTTCCGGTGAAGTGGGAAATCGAGAGTTTCGGTTCGACGAAAAACGAAGTGGCCATCGAGAAGATCGTACTGAGCTACACCTACTCGAACCGCATGGCGTGAAGACAAGCAAAGCGCACAAGGGGATTCGCCGATGCCAATCGAAATCGGTCATCTGAGCATCAAATCTACGGTCGTGCAGCGTGCCTCCGACACCGTCGGTGCACTGACGACGCCGATCGACGAGCCGGGCGTGTCGCGCAGCTTCGACGAACAGGCGCGAGCCGATTTGCTCGCCGAATGCCGTTCGTTGGTGCTCGACCTGCTCGAACGGGCGAAGGAGCGTTAAGCCGTGGCGACCAGTCTTACCCGTCGCAAGTTCAGCATTGCGCCGTGCACGGTGTCGAGCGGCCAGATTGCCGTTGACAACAGCCGCACGCCGTTCGAAGCGCTGATCAACCCGGTCGGCTATAAGCGCAAGCTGAGCATCGAGTACAACAAGAAGCAGACGCTCGGGCAGCCGAGCGCTACGCCGCGCTTTAGCGCCGTGCGGCCCGAAACCATCAGCATCGACAATCTCGTGCTCGACGGAACCGGCGTGGTGGATGGCACCGACTCGCGCAGCGTCAAGGACATGATCGACGCCATGCTGGCGGTGATCTACAAGTACGACGGCAAGAAGCACGAGCCGAATTACGTGCGTCTGTTGTGGGGCACGTTCATCTTCTTTGGCCGTGTCGAGTCCATCGGGCTCGACTACACGATGTTCAAACCCACCGGCGAGCCGCTGCGTGCCCGTGTGTCGCTGGGCATTGTCGGCTGGGTGAGCGCGACCGAGAGTTCGCTGCGTGCAAATCTCAGCTCGCCGGACCTGAGTCACCTCGTCGAAGTCACGGCGGGCGACACGCTGCCGCTGCTGTGCAACCGCATCTATAACGATCCCTCGTATTACCGCGAAGTCGCGCGCATCAACAATCTGACCGGTTTCCGCAAGCTGGAGCCGGGCATGATGCTGCGCTTCCCGCCGCTTGTCTGACGCTATGGCCGATTCTCCCGCACTCAATTCCAGCGGCGTGCTCAAGCTGACGATCACCAGCAACGGCTCGCCCCTTGCCGACACGATCCGCGTGATTTCGGTAGATATCGAGCGCGCCGTCGGGCGCATATGTCAGGCGCGCATCGAGATCCTCGACGGCGATATGCCCGACAACGACTTTCCGGTCAGCGACATGGACACGTTCGCGCCCGGCGCGGCCATCGTGATCAGCGCGGGCTATGGATCGAATGCCACACAGATTTTCGACGGCGTGCTGATCCGCCACAGCATTCGCATTACAGGCGGTAACGAAGCACGGCTGGTGCTGGAATGCCGTCACAAGGCCGTGAAGATGACGATTGGCAGTTGCAACGCCAACTACATCGACATGAAGGACAGCGACATCATCGGCCAGTTGATCGGCAAGGCGGGTGCGACGTCCGATGTCGCCGCGACCACCACCCAGCACAAGGAAATCGTCCAGTTCTACAGCACGGACTGGGACTTCATGCTGCTGCGCGCAGAGGCGAACGGTGCGCTGGTCATTGCCGACGACGACGGCAAGATCACGGTGAAAGCGCCGCAAACCAGTGCAGCCGCCGTGTTGAAAGTGACCTACGGCATGGATCTCATGTCGTTCTCGGCCGACATCGATGCGCGCACGCAGTTGCAGAGCGTCGTGGCTGCTGCGTGGGATCCGTCCACGCAGGCGATGGTGCAGCAAACGGCGGGGTCCGCGTCGCTCTACGAGCAGGGCAATCTGAGCGCATCGACACTGGCGAGCGTCGCAGGGCCAGCCACGTTCCGTCTGCAATCGACGGTGCCGGTGCCGTCCGACGATCTCAAGTCCTGGAGCGACGCCACGCAAATGCGCGCGGCACTGGCTCGCATTCGCGGACATATGTCGTTTCAGGGCAGCGCATTGGCTAAGCCGGGCACGATGATCGAAGTTGAGGGCGTGGGCAAACGCTTCAGCGGCAGCGTGTTCGTGAGCGCCGTGCAGCATCGCATTGCCGACGGCAACTGGATCTCCGAGGTGGATTTCGGCATGTCGCCCGAACGCTTCTCCGAGCGCCGGGGCGCGGGGGATGTCATGGCGTCGGGCCTTGTGCCGGGTGTCGGCGGCTTGCAGATCGGCGTCGTCACGAAGCTCGATGCCGACCCCGAGAGTCAATACCGGATTCAGGTCGCGGTGCAGGTGTTGCAGGCGGAGACGGTCGGTGTCTGGGCACGGCTCGCGAGCTTCTACGGTTCGTCAGGCGTTGGAGCATTCTTCATCCCCGAGATCGGCGACGAGGTCATTCTGGGATATCTCAACGGAGACCCGTCCTATCCCGTGGTGCTGGGCAGCGTCTACAGCAGCCAGCACAAGATGCCTTACGAGCTGACCGCCGAGAACTTCACCAAAGCACTCTGGACGAAGGGGCTGCTCAAGGTCATCTTCGACGACGACAAGAAGGTCATCACGCTCATCACGCCGCAGAAGAACACGATCGAGATGAGCGACGATGCCAAGTCGATCTGCCTGACCGATCAGAACGACAACAAGATCCAGATGACGCCGGACGGCATCACGCTCGACAGCCCCAAGGACATCGTCATCAACGCGAAGGGCAAGGTGAGCATCAGCGCGGTGGGGAATATCGAGCAGACCGCGCAGGCCGACCTCAAGAGTCAGGCGCTCAACATCACCAGTACCGCGAACGTCGGCTTCACGGCCAAGGGATCGGCCACGGCCGAGCTTTCGGCCAGCGGCCAGACGACGGTCAAGGGCGCGCTGGTGATGATCAACTGACGCGCACGCCACGCGTCGGAAAAAGACAAAGGAGATAACGACATGCCGATGGCCGCCAGATTGACCGACATGCACACCTGCCCGATGCAGACACCCGCCGTGCCTGCGCCGATCCCGCACGTCGGCGGTCCGATCATCGGTCCGTGCGTGCCCACGGTGCTGGTCGGCAAGCTGCCTGCCGCCGTGGTGACGGACAACTGCGTCTGCGTCGGTCCGCCGGACAGCATCGTGATGGGCTCGACGACGGTGATGATCGGGGGGAAGCCGGCGGCACGCGTGGGAGACACGTGCGCGCACGGCGGCGCGATCGTGATGGGATGTCCGACCGTGATGATCGGCGGCTGAGCGCGGGAGGCGCGTTTGAGCACAGATAAATCCTTTCTCGGCACTGGCTGGGCGTTTCCGCCGCGCTTCGGCGACAGCGCGGGCAGCGGCCGCACGCAGATGGTCGAAGCCGAGGCCGATATTCGCGAAAGCCTCGGCATCATCCTCTCCACGGTGCCGGGCGAGCGCATCATGCAGCCCACGTTCGGTTGCGGGATCAAGGCGTACGTCTTCGAGGAAATCAGCGAGAGCGTGATGACCGAGATGCGCGACGCCATCGATCGGGCGATTCTGTTCTTCGAGCCCCGCGTCACGGTGGAGCGTATCGAGATCGACGCGTCGAACGCGATGGAAGGGCGCGTCGACGTGCTGATCGATTACACGGTGCGCGGCACGAACACCCGCAGCAACATGGTCTACCCGTTCTATTTCCTCGAAGGCACCAACGTGCCGACGGTGCAGATCGAGCCGCAACGGTAACCCGGCCCGGTGTCCCGATAACAAGAATCGTCACGATCAGCGCAACGACAACACGAACCGATGCACAACCTCATCATTCGAGATGGCACCAGTCAGGCGATGCGGGCGCTGCCCGCGTTGCAGGATGGGTATTTCCATCTCGACGAGATGACGTTTCACGAGCTGCTCGATGTCGTTGTCGAGTTCGCGGCGCTGGTGCGCTTTCACAACGCCGACGACAAGCCTGAGGGCGACTGGTCGCCATTCTTTCGCGCCGACGAAACCGTCGTCATGAGTCGCATTCTGGCGTTCGATTTGTCGCGCGAGACGGAGCGGTTCGCGCAATGGTGGCGGGACACCCCGGAATATGACGGCGTGCGCGGCCACGGCGCAGGCGTTCGCGCGATGATCGGCGCATCCCCGGTCCCGGAACTTGTCGTCACGCTCAACGGCTGGTATGTGGCGCTCTCGCAAGCGCAGACGGACAACGGACTGGCACTGCGCACGGTGCTGCGGGCCGTCATCATGCAACTGAGTCGGCGGGCTTCCGGCGTGCCGCGCGTGATCGAATCGATGTCGCTGCGCGAGCCGCTCGACGCCGTCTGGACCGAGGCGGAGCGCTCGCCGCATGCGCCTGTGACCAACACGGCTACGCCTGAACCTGACGCCGTGCCGGGCAAGGCCGACGTGCGCGCGGATTTTCATGCGTACATGAAGGCCATTGAGATGGTGCGCAAAGAGGCGCTGGCCCGCCTGCCTGCGTCGCTCCAAAGCGGCAATCACGATCCGGCCATCGGCTTGCTGATCGCGTTCGTCAAACAGTTCGAAAAGCTTCAGAACAAGCTCAACGGGTACACGCAGAAGTTCATCGATTTCTACTACGAACGTATGCTCGGCAGTGCGCCGCGTGGCGTGGTACCCGATCGGACGTGGTTGGTATTGCGTCGCAATCCCGATGCCAGGGATGTTGTGGTCCCCGCAGGGACGGCATTCCCCGCCGGGGTCGACGCACACGGTCACGACATCGTCTACGAATCGGAAGACGAACTGCGTGTGAGCGGTGCACGTGTGACGCGCGTGCAGACGCTGTATCTCGACCACAACGGCTACAGCATGCCGGAGAACCTGCTACCGGAGGATCCGGACAACGGTGCGACGGGGCGCAAGTGGCCCACGGCGGCGTGGTTCGAAGACGTGCCATGCGGGGCACCCGGCGTGGAGCATCCGCAAGCCTGGCCGGTGCTTGGCGCGCCGAAGCCCGGCGCGGGTATCAGCCCGCATAGTGCCGCGCGGGTCGGCTTTGCGCTGGCCAGCAAGGTGCTGTTGCTCAAGGAGGGCGAGCGCGTCATCCGGCTGACGATTACGTTTGCCGACGAACGGCTGGTCACGCAACTGGGGCACATCGCCGACGCCGTATTCAATACGCCGGTAGAAAGCACTGCCATATCCGTTGACGGCAGCGAGGCGCTGGACGGGAGGCAATCGTCGGATGAAACCCATCTGCGTCGTCAGGACCTCTACCTGAAAATTCTACGCAGCTTGTTCTCCGTCTCACTGACGGGCGAGAAGGGTTGGATCGATATTGCCGGTTACGTGCCCGGACTGTTCGGCAACGAACTGACGCTCAGCTTCGCGCTCGCTCCGGAGGCGCCGTCGGTGGTGCGCTATTCGCCCACGCTGCACGGTGAGAATTTCGACGTCGACACGCCGCTCGTGCGCTGCGTCATCAATCCCGGCGCGTATCTGTTCCCGTATGGCCTGCTGCGCAATCTGCCCGTGACCGGCGCGCAAATCGATGTCGACGCGCATGGCTGTCGCGATCTGGTGCTTTATAACAACATCGGTCAGCTCAGCGCGGCAACACCGTTTGCACCGTTCGGGCCGCTGCCGCGACTGGGTAGCTATCTGGTGGCGGGCAGTACGGAAATGGCGGCCAAGCGCATCACACGGTTCGGTCTTCGCATCGAGTGGGCAGACCTGCCGCGTGTGACCGGCGGCTTCGGCACGTGGTACGACGGCTACGACGTGCGTCTCACGAACGAAGATTATGTGGCGTCGGTCGAGGTGCTCGCCAAGGGTGGATGGTTGCCCGCTGGGGACGCGCCGCGTCCCGTCGTGCCGCTCTTTCACACGCGGGTCACGCCCGGCAAGGGCGAGCGCATCGACAACGTCATCGTGTGGGAGGCGGGTTCGCTCGCGCATCTCTTCGAGCCGGACGAGGGTGTTAGCGCCGCGCATCCGCTCACGTGGGGGCCGGGGGCGAAGAATGGATTCTTCAAGTTCACATTTGCCGCGCCCGCATTCGCTTTCGGGCATGAGGCGTACCCGCAGGTGCTGTCGTCGACGATGCTCGCCAACTCACGCAAGCGTATGTGGCGCAAACAGCGCCCGATGCCGCGTGCCCCATACACGCCCATCGTCAACACCATCTCGTTCGATTACAGCGCGACGGGGGCGATCAGCGTCGAGCGGATTGCGAATCGAGACGAAGACGGGCGCTTCCTGCATCTGTTCCCGTCCGGCTGGGAATCGCTCGACATGACGAGCTATCCAGCCCCCGAGCTACTCCCACGCTTCGAAGATGCGGGCAACCTGTACATCGGCATCGATGCGAACGACCTCGGCGACACATTGACCTTGCTGTTCCAGCTTCGCGAAGACTCCCGGCCGGTGACGGGAGCCGCGGACGACGCCAGCGGTGACGGACGACCGGCAGGCTTGCGCTGGAGCTATCTCGGCAACAACGTTTGGAAGCCGCTCGCGCTTCGCGACGTCCTCACGGACGGCACGCACAAGCTCATGACTTCGGGAATTGTGACGTTGCGGGTGCCGGACGATATCGGCCATCGCAACACCGTCATGCCCGACGGGCTGTACTGGCTGCGCGTGAGCGCCAACCGCGATATGGAGAAATATTGCAGTTTGTACGCGGTGCATGCGCAAGCCGTGCAGGTCCGTCGCGGGGCAGACGTGCCGCCGGAAGTGCCGATGGTCCTGCCAGCAGGCACCATTGCGCGCAGTCGACGTCCGCTCCCGGGCATCGTGTCCGTCGTGCAACCGCTGCCATCGTGCGGCGGCCGGGCACAGGAGACGCGAGAACAGATGCGTACGCGTGTGAGCGAACGGTTGCGCCACAAGCAGCGCGCGGTCACGCCCGCCGACTTCGAATCGATGATTCTCGAGGCGTTTGCCGAAGTCTACAAAGTGAAGTGCTTCGCGAACCTGTCGACCCGGCACGGTCCGGTCGATTGTGTTCGCCCAGGGCAGGCGCTCGTAGTGCCGCTACCGTACTGGCCTGCCACGAAAGACGGTGAGCAGATGCCCATGCTCGACGGCAACGTCGTCCAGCAGATCGCCGAGTTTGCGAATGCGTTGTCGTCGCCCTGGGCGAGTGTTTCCGTCGAGAACCCGGTCTACGAACGCATTCAGGTGCGCTGCAAGGTGCGCTTCACCGATCGCGCGGGCAACGGTCACTACCTCGCGCTGCTCAACGCGGCGATCTCGCGCTATCTCACGCCGTGGCAGGACGATGTGGGCTACCGAACGCACTTCGGATGGTGTATCCGGCAACACGATCTCGAGGCGTATATCGGCTCGTTGCCGTATGTGCAGTACGTCTCGGGCTTTTCGATGCTGCGCATCGCGACGGTTGTCACGGACCCCTACGCGACCGCAGCAGCGGGCACCGACATGCAGACCTTCACGCTGTTCGACACCGCCCGGCGCTCGGGCGCTGCCACGGCCCCGCAGACGGACATCGTTCCGCTGTATCCGTGGAGCATTGCGATCCCGGTAGCGAATCACGCCATCGAAGCGGTGGACGACGACAAGGATTACGCGGGCGTGCCGACCACGCTCAGTCAGTTGGAAATCGGCACCACCTTCATCATTTCGGATGACGACCATGAACGGAAAACCGATCGCCCGGCGTAACCGGGACACTTTGCGGCGTAAGTTCGGCAACGGCGAGATGCCGTCGGCCACGGCATTCTCCGAACTGATCGACTCCATGCTCAACATCGTGGACGAGGGGTTCGACAAGACCCCGGTCGATGGTCTGAAGGTCTCCCAGCTCAATCAGGGCAAGTTGCTGAGCTTCTATCAGAACATCGACCTGAAGAGCCCCATCTGGACGATCCAGCTTGACAGCGAGGCGGGCGGACTGGCTTTCGGCAACCCCGACAACCCCAACGCGCTCACCTTGCGACAGTTGGGCAAGAAGCCTGCGCGCGACGCGGTATCGGGGCCGCCTCAGGGGCAGGGCGCGCAGGGAGCGCCTGCGACCATACCCACGTTCGAACTGGACGTGGCCGGGCGCGTGGTTGCCGACGGACGTCGCGGCCGTCCGGGCGCGCGCAGCGTGCAGGCCGATGGCAAGTGGCACGACATCACGGACCCGCTCACGGGATGTCAGGCGTTCGAGATCACCGCCGGTGTCGGCAAGCGCGGCAGCGGCAAGTTCGCGCTGATGCATGCGTACGCGGTGATGGCGTACAACGGCAAAGGGGACATCGACTACCGTCAGTCCCATTTCGGCAGCAAATGCAATCGTCTTCAACTGCAATGGGTCGATGCCCCCGACGGCGCGAAGCATAGCTATGTGCTGCAAATGCGCGTCGGCTGTCCGTACGACTCGACGCGGGATGCCGCCGGTGCGCCCAAGACATGGGTGACGTATTACCTCACCACGCTGTGGTTCGATCCCGACATGACGGGCAGTGCTACCGACCCGGAACCCAAGGGGGCGCAATGACCCACGAGAACGAGCGCGCCACGCCCGCGACGGTGGACATCGTCATCGGCACCGACGACGCGCAGCTGCTGATGGCCGCGCTGGGCGAGTTGCCGTTCAAACGGGTCTTCGAGCTGATCGGCGCGTTGAACCGCCAGGCCAACGCCGTCGCGGCGGGCGCGCCGGTCGTCTGTGCGCTCGACGCGTCGGCTTTCGCACTGATCGTCGAAGCGCTGGGGCATCTGCCGTATCACCGCGTGCACGGGCTGATCGACGACCTGAAGGCACAACTGCATGCGGCGAGGCATGCGTTCGGCAACGCGGCGATAGATAGTTCTGGCCGTATGCCCGGGGCGAGGGTGCAATGAACGCCCCCGAGTCCATTGCCCGCTTTGCGCCCGATCCTCAGGGGCTCGATTTCGATGCGCTGCGTCGCGCCGGGATCGCGACTTTGCAGGCGCTGTGCGGCGATCGCTGGACCGATTACAACCTGCACGACCCCGGCGTCACGATCCTCGAACAGCTGTGCTACGCGATCACCGAACTCGGTTACCGCTCGGACTTTCCACCCGAGGACTATCTGACCGATGCCGACGGACAGATCGATTACCGGCATCACGCGTTGCATCCGGCGGACGAGATTTTCCCGAGCGAAGTCCTGACGTTCGAGGACTATCGCAAGGTGCTTTACGACACGATCCCGGAGCTGGAAGACGTCTGGCTGACGCGGGACGAACGCCCGACGAGCACCGGCCAGCCCGCGCACGGGTTGTGTCGCATCGCCATCAAACTGAACGATGCATTGCACGACAGTGCCGACGAGGCGTCGCTTTCCCAGATCGAAGCCGACGTGTGTCTGCGGGTGCGGGAAGTCTTTCACGCGCACCGGAATCTGGGTGAAGACCTGTCGGACGTAACCGTCGTGCCGGTTCAGCCGGTGTATCTGAGTGGCGATATTCAGATTCACAGCGAGCGCGACCCGGCGTCCATCTTTGCGGATGTTTTCTTCCAATGTGCGCGTGCCGTGCATTCGGGATTTCGCATCGAGCGGTACGTGAAAGCGTTCGAGGCCGGATTGACGCTCGACACGTTGTTCGCCGGGCCCCGGACGGTGCACGGATACGTCGCCAGCACGGGTGCGCAGGCGCAAGGCGCACCGGTTGCGGTGGCGCGCCTCGTCGGACTGGTGCAAGCGGTGGACGGCGTGGCGCACGTGCAACGTCTGGCGCTGTGTACCGCCGATGGAACGCCCGTGAGCGGCGACAGTTTGACGGGTGCGTCCGGTACGGTATTGCGCCTGCGGTTTCCCGGCGACGCGCAGAGCAACTTCCTGCGACTGCATTTCGCCAGCGGGGCGCTCGGGAGTGGCGCGCATGCGGCGACGTCGGCCAGCGATCATCGACGTGAGGAGAAGTCGCGGGTCGTACTCGACGACGCTCGCGTGGCGCTCGCCAAAGCACGCTTCGAGTTCGATACGCTGCGAAATACGAAGCAGTCGCTGGCGACTGTGGTGCCTGCACCGACGGGCGCGTCGCGCGAATTGCGCGAATACTTCTCGATTCAGCATCAGTTTCCGGCAATCTACGGCATCAATCGCTTCGGCGTGCCGCCCACGGCACCGCTGGAGAACCGTGTCAGTGCGCACCAGTTGAAGGCTTATCTCTATCTGGCCGAGCAACTGATGGCGAACTATCTGGAGAATCTGCAATCGGTCGGCCGCATGTTCTCGGTCGACACGCTGTA
This sequence comes from Pandoraea commovens, assembly GCF_024704525.1. Taxonomy (NCBI): domain Bacteria; kingdom Pseudomonadati; phylum Pseudomonadota; class Betaproteobacteria; order Burkholderiales; family Burkholderiaceae; genus Pandoraea; species Pandoraea commovens. The sequence continues at coordinate 3,053,126 of NZ_CP102780.1, read as the reverse complement.
CGAGACCTATTTTTCGCAGCGTATCGACAACGAGGCGTTGCCGGACATCGAAGCGTTCTATACGGATGCACCGGACGCCATCCGCAGTCAATTGGCCGGGATCGTCTCGCGCAAGGACCGCGCGGAGGACCGTCGCAGCCGGTTGCTCGACGTGCTGCTGGCCATGTACGGCGAGACGTACTCACAGAAGTCCCTGCGACGATTCGACGATTATCAGGACGTGCACGGCGCGCGCTGGCTGATCGACAACAAGCTGGATTTTCTACGTCACATTGCGACGCTCTCTCGCGACCGGGCGTCGGCGTTCGATATCACGGCGGTGGACGTGCGGGTGGACGGACGGCCCAACGTGGCGGGCGTGCACGCGAAGATCTCGATCCTGCTGGGCTTGCCTGCCGAGCCACCCGGTGCACCGCTGAGCGATGCGCTGAAGCGTTGGCATTTGCGGTTGCAGGGAGATCACACGGCGACGAAGGAAAGTTACGAATTCGCGGCGGCGCGTCTGATTGTGCTTAAGTCTCAGGGCGAGCCTGAGGAGCGTCCGGCCGGGGCACACGCTCAGCCCGGCGACACGTTGCCCGGTGGCCTGCTCGTGCATGGCGTGCGTCTGGAGAACTTCATTCTCCGACAACACGACGACGCGGTGCACGTCCATTTCCGCACGCACGACGCGCGCCTTGGCAGCGACTCACCCGGCGAAGTGCCGCTCGCGCGATTTCATGGCGACGACGCGGTGACTTATGCCGGACGCTATGTCGAAATTCTGCGCGAATTTCTCTGCACGCTGAACCAGGCATCCGAGGGCTTCTATCTGGTCGAGCATGTGCTGTTGCGGCCAAGGCGTGCCGGTGCGACGCAAGACGGAACGACGGCAGACGCCGACGCGCAGGCGCGTGAGGCCGAGTCGTTTTTCAACGCACGGGTCAGCGTAGTCTTCCCCGCGTGGACGTCGCGCTTTAGCGATCCCGACTTCCGCCAGTTGGCGCAGGAGACGGTATGCCGCAATCTGCCCGCGCATCTGCTGCCGGAGTTTCACTGGATGGATTACGTCTCCATGCGCGACTTCGAGCATCGATACGGACTCTGGCGCGCACGGCTGCGCGAGCGGGAAACGGCAACCTCACCGGACCGGCTTGACGCCGCGAGTGCCAGCTTGCGCGCGCTCCTGATGCGACGCCGTCGCGCGCACAACCTGACGTTGTGGGTGTAGCGATGGATACGCGACATCGGATCCGCTCGCTCGATTTCGATCTGACCTTTGCGTCGGGCGGCATGGCCATGTCGCAAGGCGACCCGCTACGAGCGCTGGTCGTCGACCAGTTGCTGCCGGTGGTGGCGTCTGTGTTCGATGAGGCGACGGGCGATGGCGCAGCGGCCGACATCTACCGTATCGATCGGCTCGATGTCGACCTTGGCGAGGTGTACGCAGAGGATCTGCCCGAGACGCTGGCCGAGCGGCTGGCGGAAGCGCTGGCGAGTGTGTTGGTCATGTGGCGGGGCGAAGGTTCGGCAGTGGATGGCGCTGCGGAGCATAGCGGAGCAGGTGAGGGTATTGGTGGCGTCGGCATTGGTAGTCGTGCTGTTGGAAGCGGTCATCGTGGTTCGGCGGTCGGGCAACGGCAACCGGACGGTGCCGATGCTTCCGTGCAGTCTCAGGCGGCGTCGCGACCTCATGTCAGCAAGTTTGCGACCGCCGCGACGGCTGATGCGACGGATCTGATGGCGTTTCTGGCGTCCGGCCAATGGGTGAGGCCGGGTTCGATGCCAGGGTCCGTGCAGACAGAACCTAACCATGTGTTACGCCGCGACGAAGGTCCGCATCGAGATACCGACGCAGCGGCAGCCGACGGTATCGAAGCGCTTCTGGCCCGGGTGCTGGCGGGCGACGTTCAGACCGTGCGGCAACGAATTCGGGCAAACGCTTCGTCGGACACGCTGATCCAGCGGCTGACGAAGCAGTTTCCGGCGGACGGGGTCGAAGCACTCATTCGGGCATTGCGTCCGGCAGAGGCGTCCGGGTGGTTGCGACAGCTGGGTGGGCTGGATCGCTTGCTGGAGAGCGTCGGTTGGAATTCGAGCCAGCGCGCCGAGGCGCAAACGGCCGCACGTGCTCGGCTGCTCACGATGGGCCTGCTTCCGCCGGGCGTCGACCTGCGAGAAATGCCGTGGCATGGTGTCTGGCAAGCGGTGCTGTCGATCGCGTCGGTGCGGGGGCTGGTGCACGACGAGTTAGATTTCGTCGCGAAGGTGCGAGAACACACGCGGGCTGATGAGGGACGCGCGGGTGCGGAAGACGCTGCGAGGACGGGCCAGGTATCTCAAGCGGGTTCGGCACGTTCACCGATGATCGATGCCCTGCACCGCGTTGCCGAAGCGAAAGCGAATGGGGCGGTGAGGGAAGGCGGTATGGCTGGATTTCTTTCACCCGACGCCACACCCAGCGCGATTCACGACGCGAGATCCGGTGGACTGCCTCATGCGCCGGTACTCACCTCCAACGCATCGCCGAGATCGCTCACACGGTCTGGCCTGAAGGCACTACTCGCTACGGCCCTGATGCGTGCACAGGCGAAGGCGCTTTACGGCGTCTGGCCGACGCTTGTGGCCAACGAGGCAGACACTTTGCGCGAAGCGCTGCGTCGCTATCTGTCTGTCTCCGATCTGCGCGAGCACATCGCACTGACGTTCCCGGTGTCGATGCTTGAGGACATGTTGACGCTTCTGGTGGCGGTGCGTCTTGATGTGACGCAAGGATCGGCGCGGGGGTATGGCAAAGAAACCGATGCCACTGTCGTTGCGACAAGTTCACAGAGTACCGGCCATGACGTCAATCGAACGTGGGGGTGGCGAAACGCGTGGTCTAACGACATCGCAGCGGTATTGGGCATCTACGATTCTGACGCGATGCCCGCAGCCGTAGGCGCACCGGCAGATCGATCGCAAGCCTCAACGCGCGGCGGGAATCGTCTCACTGACGGCGATCGGCGTGACGACGATGGTTTGCCACTGGCAAGCAGCGATACCAGTAGTACCGGACTCGCTCATCGAAGTATTGGCGGCGAGCCGACATCGGCCGAACCCGCAGTGCCACCATCTGTAGCAGACGCGCAGCCAACCTCAGACGACTTCGACCCGCATGTGCAGGCGAAGAGCCGCCGTGACACGCTGATCCAGGCGCTGTTGAGCGGTTCAGCTGTGGCACTTCATGACGATTGGGCGGAATGGACCGGCGCAGAGCGCGCCGCGCTTGCGTCCATCTGGCGTCATTATGCGACGTACGACACGGTGTTGATGCGCGTCGTGGAGGGCTTTCCGGAAACGATGCTTGTGGATCTGGCAACGGTGACGGTGCCGTCTGCAGCGGCCATTTGGGAGGCGTTCGCCGAGGTTTCGGTCGGTCAACTGGTTGATGCAGTTCAGGTGTCGGCGAGTTCCATTGAGCGGCCGCCCGGCGACACTTCCCGTGTGCTCGACGGATTTCTCAGCCTTGCCCATACCGGCGGACGTGAGACGCACGCCGAGCCGATCACACGGAACGTGCCGTCGCAGACCGAGTTCGACCGATGGAAGCGGGAAGTCTGGCATGAAATCTTCATGCGGTTACGTGCCATTGCGCCGGTCACGTCCACGTCGTCAATCCCATCCGTTTCGTTCGCTGCGCTAGAAGCCGTCGCTCTGAGTCGCGGGACGACAGCATGGACACGTCAGGCGCTTGATCTGTGGCGAGCCACCGTCACAACTGCTACCGCTACCACCACTTCGCCGGGCACGGTTGCGCATTCCCGGAGAACGGCCAACAGGATCGACACGGATGACAGTGACCGCCGACGGCTGGAGTCATCGACGGCCGATGCAGTACCTCCAGCGCCGGTGCCAGTCCCAATGGGCCTTCACACCGCTACCGCAACGATCCAGCGTCTCATTCAGTTTCGCCAGCAGGTGAACCCGCAAGGCGGGGATCTGATCGCCCGCGCCTCGTCGTTGTCCGACACTCAGCGACTCGACCTCCGGCAAATGGTCGCGGAGATAGCTTCGACGCGCGAGTCCGCTCTTGCCGGGATCGACGCTCACCACTGGCAAGCCATCATCGACACGATGATCGCCGTCAGCGTGTCGATTCCCGATGCGCACAGAGAAGTGCTTTATCGCTCGATTCTCGACAATGCGCCCGACATCGACATCGATGCTGAGAACGGTGTTTTACCTGCCGACGCGACCGGGCGCTATTACGCGAGCGTGGCTACCGCGCTTGCCAGCGATACGGTACTTGATCTTGATCTGTTAGCGGAGTCTGCGATTGCGCGAGCCGCTTCGTCATCCCCGGACGATCTGGATCTCAATGCACTCGGCCCATTTCCCCCGACATCCCCAAACCGTCCGCCCGCCATGCCGGAAGACTTCATCGCCTACCTTACCTCCACGAACTTCGGCCAGGGCAGGACTCCGCCCGCAGGCTTCGACATCTGGCTTCGACAGTCGGTCTACTCGGGCGCGTACGTACTGAGACCGGTCATCGCGACGGCCGCTGAAGACGAGGCGCTGGCCGAGCGTTGGCTGGATCTGATTCCGCAGCCGCTGTGGCCGGGTATCGCGCGGCTGTCGTCCCGCGATACGCCGCAAGTGGCGCAAATGCTGCGCGTCTCCAGCGACATCACGGATCTGTTCGCGACGACCGTCGAGACGGTCGCACCGGCGAGTCTGCAACGTGCGCGCTGGCGTTTCCTGTTCCCGTGGCTATTCCTGCCGCAGCGTCGGTTCGACGCCGCAACGTTCGCAATATCACTTGTGGCGCAACTTGCCCGTCACGCGAACGTCGCCGTGCCACCCGCGCTCGCCTCGCGCGTTCAACAGCAAACCGGTATCGATATGCGCACTGCCGACGTCACCGATGATGCCCACCTCTTGCAAACCCCGTTGATGGTGCCGTACGCCGGGATGGTCCTGACCTGGCCGTTCACGACTCACCTCTGGGACAAACTCGGCCTGACAAAGGAGCACCGATTCGTCAGCGACGAAGCCGCAGAGCGCGCCGTGCTGCTGCTGCATTACGTCGGCTCGGGCCTTACCGAAGCCCCTGAGCCGCATCTGACGATGCACAAGCTGCTTTGCGGACTGCGCTTCGACACGCCAGTGGCACGCCATCTCGACATCACGGAAGACGAGTCGATGATGTGCGAGCAGATGCTCGACGTGATCATTCAGTATTGGTCCGCCCTCGGTAACACCTCTCGCGACGGGCTCCGCGGAAGCTTTTTGCAACGTGAGGGCCGGTTGTCGCTGGAGGAGGATGGCTGGCATTTGAAAGTGAGACGAGCGCCATACGACATGCTGCTGGATCGTCTGCCGTGGAGCATCGCGACAATTCGTCTGTCCTGGATGGAGCAGACGCTATGGGTGGAGTGGGCATGACCGATCCATCAGACCCCCTCGACCCGTTGGGTGCGAACGCCGCGAGCCTGTCGCGCGAGATCGACTGGTTCGGCGCAGTGCTGGAGACGCGGCTGCACGCATATTTCATGCATGAGGGCGTGCCGCATGACATCTATGCGCATACGCCGCCGGATCTGACGGACGATCCCTCGCCGTTCGCCCGTGCCTTGCTCGAACACGCGCTGGCGGATGATTTCGACGCACGTATCGTGCTCATGCTCGCGATGCTGCCGCACGTCCGCCCGCAAGCCCTGGATCTACTTTTTACGCAGAACAAGAACACCGAGCGCCAGTTCACCGAGTTCGGGGGATGGCGCGCCCAGCATCACAACGGTCTGCTGCCGACCGGGGAGACCGCTGCGTTCGTCCTTGCAGGGGACGATCTGAGCCGCCGCTTCGACGTCATGGCGCTGTTCGATGCGGACCACGTCTTCGCCCGCGCCTCGATTCTGCGACTCGAACGCCGGGCGGACGGCGAACCTGCCCTCGCCGCCGCGTTGCATATCGAGCGCGACTTCCTTGAGCGCAGCACATCGGGCCGCGAGCATAAGCCGGACTACAGTGCCGGATTTCCTGCCAAGCGCATCACGACGCAGCACGACTGGAAAGACCTCGTGCTCACGCCGGACGTCATCGAGGAGATCGACCAGATCCGGCAATGGCTCGACGACGGCGAGGGCATCATGCAACGCTGGCAACTCGATCGCATCGTCAAACCCGGCTTCCGGGCATTGTTCTACGGTCCGCCGGGCACGGGCAAGACGCTTACGGCAACGTTGCTCGGCAAGGCGGCTGGCGTGGATGTGTATCGCATCGACCTGTCGAAGATCGTCTCGAAGTACATCGGTGAGACGGAGAAGAACATGGCGAACGTCTTCGATCAGGCGCAGAACAAACACTGGATTCTGTTCTTCGACGAAGCCGATGCGCTGTTCGGCAAGCGCACCGAGGGCAGTACCGCCAACGACCGTCATGCCAATCAGGAGGTCGCTTATCTGCTTCAGCGCATCGAAGACTATCCCGGTGTGGTGCTGCTCGCGAGCAACCTGAAGGACAACATCGACGAAGCTTTTGCTCGGCGCTTCCAGAGTGCGATCCATTTCCCCATGCCGGATGAAATCCAGCGACTGCAACTGTGGCGCAATCTCTTCCCGGCACGCCGGGGGCTGTCGGATGACGTCGATCTGCCCGCGCTCGCAGCGGAACACGTGCTCTCGGGTGGTGCGCTGCTCAACGTGGCGCGGCATGCCGTCATGTGGGCGGAGCGCGACGGCCGTCAGGTCGTGAAGCAAGGCGACTTGCTGCGCGCGATCCGACGCGAACACATCAAAGAAGGACGCACGATCTGATATGAGCCCTGTCGACTTTCTGAGATGTGCCCGCAGGTGGATGCCGTTACTCGGCGCGGCGGTGCTCGGATTTTTCATGCTCACAGCGGCCGTCGACGCAGAGCCGATATTGGCGAGCGCGGCGGTGGCGTCAGCACCGCAAGCGACTTCTGGCACGGTCGCGCCGGTCGCGTCGCGCGCGTCGGCCGCTGTCGCGAAGCCTTCGTCTGCCGTCACGACACCAGCGGCGCCGGTGGCGACTCCTGCGTCATCTCCCGGAGTCCCCTCCGACCCTGTCGAAGCGACTGCACCAGCCTCGCAACCCGTCGGCGTCAAAGGTGCGCCCACGCAAGCCGTCGCGGCACCCGCCGAAGCGTCCACGGGGAAGTTCTCACGCATGGCGCCGCCCATCGGCAGCGATGGCAAGCCGATGACGCCCGAGCAGGCATGGCACATCGTGAACACCGTTCAGGTGAAGCCCGAACCGACATCCGGCCCCGCCACCGTGCTGATTTCAGCGGATGTCGTGCGGCATCTTGCCCCTGCCACGCGTCGTGCCATCCAGCAAGCGTTGCTCATCATCTACTCGGAAGATCCGGCCTATCTTCAGGCGTACCGCGAGAGCACGCGGCCCCTGTCCGACAACCTCGTCGGCCCGATCACCTTGTCGTGGCTGAACCGATTCTGGCTCGACTTCAAAATGCAGCCAGTGGGTAATCTGACGAGCGCGTCGGTGCAGGCGCTGCTGAAGTTCGCATCGATTGTGCGCGCGCATCCGCAATGGAAGGCCGATCTGGTCGGCGCAGACCTCGGGAAGTGGATCGACGGCTTCGAGCCGAAAGAGCAGGCGCGCTACTACCAGATCCGTCTCGCGGGCACGGACGACGAGATCGCCGCCATGTTGTGGCTGTATCACCTCGACACCGACGGTAGCCGCAACGCGGGTCCCGATCCCGACCGCGCGCTGCTCACGATCTACAACTACACGCTCGACGCCGCCGACTTCACATTGCTGGCGTCGAAGTCGAAGGTCATCGATCACCTTTCCGCGTTGCAGGACAAGGTATATCTGAACCAACCACTGTTCGACGCCGCGGTGCTCGATGCGCTCAAGGACCTGGGCAAGCAGGCGGACGCCTATCTGCCGGAAGCGCGTGCGGTCGCGATCACAACGACCTATCAGCTGACGGATGCCTCGCTTGCGCAACTTCGCAACGACGCCCGTGTGCCCACGACGATCATCGATGCCGTCTCCGGGCTGACGGAAGAGTATGCGAGTCAGGCGGACTTCAACGAAGCCATTCTCGACGCCACTGCCGACATCAAAACCCCGGTCGACCCATATGTCCCCGAGATCGTACGGGCGGCCCAATCGCAAACCACCTATGTGCTGACGGCGCAGGCGCTCGCGGAGCTGGCATCAAGCCGGAGGAACGAGTCGGTGCCACCGGTCATCCTCGACATGCTCAAGGGCCTGCAAGGGTTGCAGTATCCCCAATTGTGGCTGTTCGACCGGGCCGTGATGGCGCGTTTGCGCGAGGGCGTGGGCGCGTGCCCCACAGGCATTCCGGGCAGCGTGGCCGACGCACGCAAGGTCTCCGCCGAACAGATGCAGCAACTGTCGGCGGTCCTGCGCGATCCCGCGCTGTTTGCGCAACTCGAAGCGCTGTGGCGCAAGGGCGCATGCAGCAACGTCGACACGTTGTCGCTGCCGCAACTGATGCAGGCGCTGTACGACCGATTCCGCCCGTCGCTGGTTGCCACCGCGCGCAAGAAGCCCGCGTTCGACCCGAACAAACAGGTGAGTTGGGACGGCAACGGCTGCGGGTGTGTACTGGACCGTCTGGACGGGGAGGTGTACGGCTTCTTCCCGTTCTGGATGGCCGGGCCGAAGCAGAACGTCGACTTCAGCACGCTCTCGCGCATTGGCTACTACGGGGCGACCTTCGACGATACCGGACGGCTGGTGCAAGCCAACTACGGCAGTAGCTTCGTGGATCTGGCACAGACGTCGGCGTCATTGCCCGCAGACTTCGTGTCCGTCGCTCAGCGCCATCAGAGCAACGTGCAGTGGGTCATTCAGCGCAACGACTGGCGCTCCTGGACCCGGCTCGACAAGGACCGTAAGGTGGCCGTCCTCAATCGTCTGAGCGACGACATCGTGCGGCTGCTTTCGACCGGGCTGAAAAACTGGACCGCCACCGTCTCGAATCATCTTCCATTCGGCGCGCGCTTTGCACCGACCAACGGCAGTGGCGTGGTGCTGTTCTTCGACGGCTATCCGGAAGACCCGGTGTCGGTGCAGGCCTTCAACCAGTTCGTGGATCAGTTGCGCAGCCGTTTGCGCAAGGCAAGGGCGGGGGATCGTATCGACGTCATGCTACGGCACGACCGCGTCGGGCATGGCGTCTACAGTTACGCGAACCTCATGCAACTGGTGACGGACAGCGACAAGAACGCCGTGACGGACCTGCTTGCCCGCGTCGACCGCGACCAGAAGCATCGGCCGAACTTTCTGGTGCTGCTCGACGAGCCGACAACCGATTCGAAGAAGGCGCTGCGCGAATCTGTCGAAGCCGGGCTACACGGTGAGGAGCGCATGACCGTGCTGCGCCAGATCGTGCCCGTCATCACGTTCGACAACGACAACTGGCAGCAACTGCAAGACGATATCGTCTATGCGCAGGACAATTTCGGCGGGATCGGTTTCTGGCCAATGCCGCTGAGCGCCGCCGACGCAGCGCAGAAGACCGATCCGACGATGCCGACAATCGACTCGCTGGTCCCCAAGGCGATGGAGGGCGTGCAGGCCTGTACGCTGACGCGCAGCATCAGTGAGTGCATAGCGGATCACTATCAGGATCCGCCCGGCGCGCAATCGTCCGCCGTGTGCAAGACGGTCTGTGAGAACCTCTACGCGTTCCGGCTGGCGACAAAGCTCGTGCTGCTGTTGCTGATCGGGTGCGGCGTGGCGTACTACGCGTCGTGCCGCTGGCGGGAATGGATGGCGCGTTACCATCACGCACCTGCGGTGGTCATGGCTGCCGTGTGGATTCTGCTGGGACTGGCGTTGCTGTTCTGCGATCCGTTCCTGCGATGGCTCGCGCGCGGTTACATGATCCCGATTTTCCTGGTGCTGTTCATCATCGCGGTGATTGCCTGGTACCAGTACCAGCTCAAAGCGCGCGACGATCAGCCTTAATCGGACAAGATTCCTCAACCTTGGCGGTAAGAGAGCGAAACAGGACGGGCCACGCCGTTTGTAAAACGACGTGGGCCCGTCACCGATTTCAGCTATGCTGGCGACTAAACAAGCCGAGAGACGGGGTCATCGCGGGGATGACCATCGAGGGGGCCGCGCAACACTCATAGCCCATAGCCCGTCCCGGCGATATACGAAACAAAATACTTCGCCAGGCCTACATGTCTATCCCGGCAGTCTTCATCAGCATCGCGATCCTCTCGTGCGTCATGAGCGTGGCGGTTCTCGGCTCGCTGTATCAGGCGCACGTGCCGGGGGTTCGCTTGTGGAGCGTGGCGAGCGGACTGCTGGCGGTGACGTCTGCGCTGTTGCTCTCCGGCACGTCGGATATCGTCGTCGCAACGTCGAGCAGCCTGCTGATGATTGCCTCCCTGCTCGGAGTACAGGGTTTCCGCCAGTTTCTGAACACACGACCCGACTACGCGTGGGAATACGTGGCGATTGCCGCGGTCCTCGGTTTGCTGATGTACTGGACGTTCGTGTCCCCGCACGTCGATGCCCGCAGCGCAATGATCTCGGGCGTCATTGCCTATGTACGCTTTAACATCGGCTGGATGGTGCTGAGGCACCGTCCGCCCGGACGGCCCAAGTACGCGTATTACTTCGTATCGGTGGCCGCAACGCTCGGGGCGGTTGTGCACGGGGTTCGCTCGATTGCCTATGCCGTGGGCCTCGTCCATGAAACGGTATTTCTTGAGCCGACACCCCTGAACGTGCTCTTCCTCGGCATGGCGACGCTCACACTTCCATGTCTGTCGGTCGGCATGGTGCTGCTGGCGCACGACCGGCTCGCGGACCGGATGGAGCGGCTCGCCACCTACGACGACCTGACCGGCGTGCTGGCGCGCCGCGCCTTCATTGCACGCGCCGAAACGGTTGCCATGCAAAGCGGGATGGGGCGCGTGCCATTGTCCGTCGCCATTCTCGATATCGATAACTTCAAGAGCGTGAACGACCGGTATGGGCACGCTGCCGGGGACTGTGCATTGGCGCATGTGGCGTCAATGATCTCGCGCTCTGTCCGAGCCGAGGATGTCGTCGGGCGCATCGGCGGGGAAGAGTTTGCCTTGCTGCTGCCGCACGTCACGAAAGAAGAAGCGGGCCGCCTCGTCGATCGGTTGCGTGACATTGTGGCAACCTCCGGCTCATGCGTCCCGAACCGGGATGTGGTGCCCACGCTCAGTGCCGGTGTGGACGCTTTCGGCGCGGACGACACCCTGGCGACTGTGATGGCCCGAGCCGACGCTGCGCTCTATGCCGCAAAGGCACACGGTCGGAACTGCGTCGTGGTCGTGCCGGACACGATAGTGCGTCCAGCCGAGGGCTGGGACCGGCGCGCGGGCGCTGGCAAGGCGGCTGCGGGCTGACGGCCGCGCGCTTGCCGCGCCACCGTTTTGAGGACTAATACCATCAGGTGATATTCCGGCATCCCCTGGGTCGACTAGTCTTTCGTCGGGTTGCACTGTGCACCCGCGCGCGTAATGTAACGTCAAAGGTAAAGTCAAAGGACCCTGACCATGTCGAATCCCAAGCTCGAAGTCTTGACCCCTCAGAACAGCCAGCTCATCATCATCGACCACCAGCCGCAAATGGCGTTCGGTGTTCAGTCGATGGACCGTCAGGCACTGAAGAACAATGTGGTCGGTCTGGCCAAGGCCGCAAAGATCTTCAATATCCCGACGACGATCACGACCGTCGAGAGCGAATCGTTCTCCGGTTACACCTATCCGGAAGTCCTCGATGTGTTCCCCGGCACGAAGACGCTTGAGCGTACCTCGATGAATTCGTGGGACGACCAGAAGGTGCGCGACGCGCTCAAGGCCAACGGCCGCAAGAAGGTGATCGTGGCGGGTCTGTGGACCGAAGTCTGCAACACGACGTTCGCCCTGTGCGCCATGCTCGAAGGCGACTACGAAATCTACATGGTCGGCGACGCCTCGGGCGGCACCAGCAAGGAAGCCCACGATTTCGCCATGCAGCGCATGGTGCAGGCGGGTGCGGTGCCGGTCACGTGGTTGCAGGTGCTGCTCGAATGGCAGCGCGACTGGGCACACCGTGATACCTACGACGCCGTGATGAAGCTCGTCAAGGAACACGCCGGTGCTTACGGCATGGGTGTCGACTACGCCTATACGATGGTGCACAAGGCTGCGCAGCGCACGTCGGGCACGCACGAATCGCTGCCCCCGGTCCCGGCCCGCTGATCGTTCTGAGCCGTTCGACGCAATAAGAAAGGCCGCCAGTTTGACGCTGGCGGCCATTTTTTTGCGAGTTGCGAGCGAGACGGTTAGTCGTCCAGCGGCAATCCGCTACGATCCTTCACCAGCGCGACGGCAACGACCGACACGAGCGCACACGCGATCATGAAGAAGACCACCGACACGTAGCTGCCGCCGAAGTAGGCGACGAGCGCGGTGGCAATCAGCGGCATCGGACCGCCCACGAGCGCAGCACCGATCTGATAGCCGAGCGACATCCCGGTATAGCGAATCGACGGTGGGAACGCCTCAGCGAGCAATGTGCCGATCATTGAGCCATAGGTCGTCCAGATCACGCTCAGGCCCACGCCCACGGCCACCGACGCCAGCACAATCGACTTCTGATTCAGTAGCCAGAAGTACGGCCCGATCCACACGATGAATGCGACTGTGCCCCACAGAAAGACCTTCTTGCGCCCGATCTTGTCCGACAGATGCCCGAAATAGAGCATGAACGGAAAGGCGATCAGCGCGCAGACCAGCACGATGTTCAGAATGTCCGAGCGCTGGAAGCCGTGGCCGATCATGTACGAGATCGTGAACGTGGCGTACAGGAAGAACGTAGACGTCTCCACGACCTTCGCGCCAATGGCGATCAGCACCGAGCGCCAGTGATCCTGCAACGTTTCCTTGAGCGGAATGCGCGTCTCGGTTCGCGTGGCCATGATCTTCTTGAACGACGGCGTCTCGCCCACGGCGTTACGAATCCACATGCCGATCAGCACGAGCACGATCGAGCCGACGAACGGAATGCGCCATCCCCAGCTTTGGAAGTCGGCGTCGCTGATCGAGTTGCTCAGCAGCGACGTGATGATGTTGCCCAGCGCCAGCCCAAGCACCGCGCCAGTCTGCGGTACCGCACCGTAGAATCCACGACGATGGCGGGGCGAATATTCGACCGCCAGCAACACCCCGCCGCCCCATTCGCCGCCCAGCGCCAGCCCTTGCATCAGGCGCAGCAGGGAGAGCAGGATCGGTGCCCATACGCCAATCTGGTCGTAATTGGGCAGCAAGCCCATGAGTACCGTCGACATGCCCATCATCGTCAGTGTGATGGCCAGCGTCTTCTTGCGCCCGACACGGTCGCCGATGTGCGCGAAGATCACGCCGCCCAGCGGACGAATGACGAATGCCAGCGCGAACGTCGCCAGCGCCAGCAGATTGCTGACCAGCGGGTCGGTGCTCGGGAAGAATTGCTTCGCGAAGATGATGGACGCCATCGTTCCGTAGAGGAAGTAGTCGTACCACTCGATGGTGCTGCCCACGGCACTGCCAAGGAGTGCGCGCCGACGCTCGGCGTCGGGCACCATCGATTCTTTCATTGCTGACGTCAGGCCGGGGGTGCCTGCGCTGTTGGGCGCTATTCCGCTCATTGTCTCCACCTTGTTTTTTAATGACCGGACGAAGTCTACAAAGGCGGAGGGCGGCAGTACACTGAACGTTTGCGTTAGCGCTATAACTTTTACTCAGAGCAGACGGCCGTTTTGCGTCCCTTAGCCATGCGAGAGACGCATACCTGCAACTCCGTGGGCGAGAAGGGCGTGCGGCTTATTCGCCCGGGGCGGCGCCGTTCGCGACGATGGCATCCATTAGCATCTGTGCGCCGTGCGACAGCGGGGCACCGCGTCGCGTGACCAGTTCGTATGGCTCGCTGAGCGACGACAGCGTCAAGGGCAGCGTGCAGGCGATGCCGTGTCCGGTATGGAAGCGCGCCACGTCGATCGACACCAGCGCGACCAGCGACGGGTTCTTCTGGAGCAACGACACAGTCGCAAAGGCGGACGTCGTTTCCAGTAAATGCGCGGGAAACCGCAGCCCTGCGTCATGAAACTCCCGCTCCAGCAGCCGTCGCATCGGCATGTTGGCCCGGTAGACGACCCAGCGATAGTGTGCGAGATCTTCCAGCGACACATGGGCGGCGTCGGCCAGCGGGTGCGCGGTATTGGCGATGACGGCGAGCGTTTCGTCCTGAACGAAGGTGCTGTCGTAGAGGTAGGGCGTCTGGCTGACGCTTGTGCGGCACACGGCGAGATCGAGCCGACCGGCATCGATTTGGCTGAGCAGGGCGGCGCTCGTGTCTTCCACGATTTCAATCGACATCTCGGGCTGCGCTTCACTGACCGCCGTGATGGCGTCGGTGAGCAACGGCACGGCCCCCATGATCACGCCCACCGACACGCGCCCACCATGTCCGCGCATGATCCCGACCATCTCTTCGCGCAGGTGCGCCAGATCCGACTGGATCAGGCGCGCGTAGCGAATCACACAGTGCCCGACGGCGTTTGGCTCGAGGCCGCGGTTCGAGCGTTCGAACAGCGCGGTGCCGAAGGTCGTCTCGATCTCATGCAACGCCTTGCTCGCCCCAGGTTGCGTCATCGCGAGCTGCTTGGCCGCGCCCAGCAACGAACCGTGTTCCTCGATGGCGATGAGCAATCGGAGTTGCTTGACGTGCAGCCGGGAAATGATCGAATTGAGCGAGGGAGGCATCATTGTCTTGATGAAAAGTTATATCGCTATCAAATGCTGTCAATATCGCCGCAGCGCGATGGGCCATACACTGCGAAATCTCTGCGTGAGCATAGCTTTCCTATAACTTTTCGTCATCCACTATGTCCCTCATCAACTACATCACCCAGATCCAGTTCGGCTTCGACTCGATCCGGCTTCTCGCGAGTGAATGCGAACGCATCGGTATCCGCCGCCCGTTGATCGTGACGGACGCGGGCATTCGGGCCGCCGGTTTGCTCAACACCGTATTGAGCGCGCTGGGGCAGAGCGAGTCGGTGCCGGTCTTCGATGGGACGCCGCCGAACCCGAACGAATCGGTCGTGCGCGAGGCGGTCGCTATGTACCGGTCGAACGAATGCGACGGTGTGATCGCGCTGGGCGGCGGCTCGTCCATCGATCTGGCCAAAGGGGTTGCGGTGTGTGCAACGCACGATGGACCGTTACAGAGTTTCGCCGTGATTGAAGGGGGCGCGGCGCGCATCACGTCGGCGACAGCCCCGGTCATCGCCATTCCGACGACCGCCGGTACCGGCAGCGAAGTCGGCCGGGGCGCCATCCTGATCCTCGACGACGGCCGCAAGGTCGGGGTGATCTCTCCGTACGTCGTGCCGCGCGTGGCCATCTGCGACCCAGCACTGACGCTGGGTTTGCCTGCCGGAATGACGGCAGCGACCGGCATGGACGCCATCGCGCACTGCATGGAAACGTTCATGGCCCCGGCGTTCAACCCGCCCGCCGACGGTATCGCGCTCGACGGCCTGTGGCGCGCCTGGCGGCACATCGAGCGCGCGACACGCGAGCCGTCCGATCGTGAGGCTCGCCTGAACATGATGAGTGCATCGATGCAAGGGGCGCTCGCCTTCCAGAAGGGCCTTGGCTGTGTGCACAGCCTGAGCCACTCGCTGGGCGGCATCAATCCTCGCCTGCACCACGGCACGCTCAACGCTATCCTGTTGCCTGCCGTGATCGCGTTCAACCGCACGGCACCTTCGATGCAGGACGATGCAAAGCTCGACCGGCTGGCGCAGGCGATGGGGCTAGCCTCGGGCGACGACGTCGGTCCGGCGATTGCCGCGATGACCGCAAAACTCGGCCTGCCGGGCGGACTTGCGGAACTGGGGGTGACTCGCGAGCAGTTCCCGCGCATCATCGAGGGTGCGCTGAAAGATCACAGCCACAAGACCAACCCGCGAGATGCCTCGGCTGAGGATTATCGCGAGATGCTGGAAGCGTCGATGTAATGCGCAGCGAGGCGTACGGAGGGCCGATGACGGTCGGTTCGTGCACCTTTCATTGCCCAATCATTCTCAGGAAATACATATGGTTACGTCAGGTTATACAGACACCAAACTTCTGATTAACGGCGAGTGGTGCGATGCCGCCAGCGGCAAGACGCTCGATGTCGTCAACCCGGCGACGGGCAACGCCATCGGCAAAGTCGCACACGCGGGCATCGCCGACCTCGACCGCGCGCTCGAAGCCGCCCAGCGTGGTTTCGCCACGTGGCGCAAGATTCCGGCCGCCGAGCGTGCCGTGACGATGCGCAAGGCTGCTGTCCTCGTGCGCGAGCGTGCCGATTCGATTGCGCGCCTCATGACGCAAGAGCAGGGCAAGCCGTTCGCCGAAGCGCGTGTCGAAGTGCTCTCCGCCGCAGGCATCATCGAATGGTTCGCCGACGAAGGCATGCGCGTGTATGGCCGTGTCGTGCCGTCGCGCAATCTGAATGCGCAGCAGACGGTGCTCAAGGAGCCGATCGGTCCGGTCGCCGCCTTCACGCCGTGGAACTTCCCCGTCAACCAAGTCGTGCGCAAGCTGAGCGCTGCGCTGGCCTGCGGCTGTTCGTTCCTGGTCAAGGCGCCGGAAGAAACCCCGGCGTCGCCTGCCGCGCTGCTCCAGGCCTTTGTCGATGCGGGTGTTCCGGCAGGTGTGGTGGGTCTGGTCTTCGGCGATCCGGCCGAGATTTCCAGCTATCTGATTCCGCACCCGATCATTCGCAAGATCACGTTCACCGGCTCGACGCCGGTCGGCAAGCAACTGGCCTCGCTGGCCGGTCTGCATATGAAACGCGCGACGATGGAGCTGGGCGGTCATGCGCCGGTGATCGTGGCCGAAGACGCGGACCTCGCACTGGCCATCAAGGCAGCAGGCGGCGCGAAGTTCCGTAACGCCGGTCAGGTGTGCATCTCGCCGACGCGTTTTCTCGTGCACAACAGCATCAAGGACGAATTTGCGAAAGCGCTCGTCAAACACGCCGAATCGCTGAAGCTGGGCGACGGTCTTGCCGAAGGCACGACGCTCGGCCCGCTCGCCAACGCACGTCGTGTCACGGCCATGAGCCGCGTGATCGAAGATGCTCGCAAGACGGGCGCGACGATTGCAACCGGTGGCGAGCGCGTCGGCACGTCCGGCAACTTCTTCGCACCGACCGTGCTGACCGACGTGTCGCTCGAAGCCGATGTGTTCAACAACGAGCCGTTCGGACCGGTGGCCGCCATCCGTGGCTTCGATAAGCTCGAAGACGCGATTGCAGAAGCGAACCGTCTGCCGTTCGGCCTGGCCGGTTACGCGTTCACGCAATCGTTCCGCAACGTGCACCTGCTCTCGCAGCAGTTGGAAGTGGGCATGCTGTGGGTCAACCAGCCGGCCGCGCCGTCCCCCGAAATGCCGTTCGGCGGCGTGAAGGATTCGGGTTACGGTTCGGAAGGCGGACCGGAAGCGATGGAAGCCTATCTCGTGACGAAGGCCGTCTCGGTTATGGCGAACTGATGTCAATGAAGTGATTGCGGGACCGGTGGCACGGCATCGATATCGATCAATGCCGCCGTTGCCGGTCCCGCGCTGCTTAGGTCGAAGTATCGACCATCAGCTGAACGCGGTCCGCAGCGAAGTGCGTGATGCCGTATTTGATCGGCACACCGTCGAGATCGACGTCGACATTCTCGACCCACAGCACTGGTTGCTGCCGATTGACGCCGAGCCGCCACGCGATCTCGGTGTCCGGCAGGACGCTGCCGATACGACTCCACTTGCGCAGATAGTCGGGCACGCCCATCGAGGCGAGGGCGTGCGTGATGCTGCTGTCTTCTTCGAGCAGGCTAGGCAGATCCGGGAAGCGCGCAGCAGGGTACCAGTTGCAGGCGTAGGTCAGCGCCACGCCGTCGGCCGCATGCAGCGACTCGATGCGCCACACCGGGGCGCGCACACGCAATTCCAATTCCTTAGCGACGGCCGCATCGGCCTGAAGACGCACCGCTGAGAGCATCCGTCCCTCGGCTGCGTGATGTTGCTGACGCAGATTCTCGGTGAAGCGCGTGCGTCGTCCGATCAGATAGTCGATGGCGCCGCGCTGTACGAAGGTGCCGCGTCCTTGTTCGATGCTCACCAGACCGTTCGCGGCCAGCCCCAGTACCGCGCGTCGCACCGTGTGACGGTTCACGTCGAAGCGTTTCGCGAGTTCCCCTTCGCTCGGGAGGCGGCCTTCGTCACCGAAGCCGTTGGCGGCAATCTCCCTGGCGAGAATCTGCTCGATCTGACGCCAGACGGCTACGCCTGCGCCGCGCTCCACACGCGCCCCATTGCCTGCATTTGTACTCAATACTGCATTCCCGCTCGCTGTCATAGCGACGTCATCCTCTGGACTTCATATGTTCATCGATCAGGGCGCATTGTAGTGCGCGCGACGTGATGGATGTGTGACGTTGGCGTGTCCGTATGCAGAATCGTCACGAATTCAGGGCGTAATTTTTAGTAACAAAATCGTCTAGACGTTCAGATAAATGCATCACGGTTCTGTCATATCCGATTCCTAGAATCCGCAGCAGAGTTTTCGCACGCCCGTAGTACAACCCAGAGGGAATTCATGAAAGCTATCAAACGCTTCGCCGCGCTCGCCTTCTTTGCCGCTGTCGCCAGCGGTGCAGCACACGCCGCAGGCGAGTGCCCGAACAATGGAGTCGTGCGCTTCGGCGTCGAGCCGTACGAATCGTCGGCACGCATGCTGCCGGTCTACACCGATCTCGCCAAGCTGATCGGCGACAAGCTTGGCTGCAAGGTCGAGTTGTACATCGCGACGAGCTACAACGCCGAGATCGAAGCGATGCGCAACAACAAGCTCGAATTCGCACAGTTCGGCCCGCTCGGCTACGTGCTCGCGCATCAGGTCGCGCACGCCGAAGCCGTCGCCACGTTCGCCAACGAAAACGGCTCGCCGCAGAACTACTACGCATCGATCGTCACATGGCCGGGTTCGGGGGTGACGACGCTTGCCGACACGGCGGGCAAGTCGTTCGCGTACGCCGATCCGGCATCGACCTCGGGTCACCTGTTCCCGGCCTACGGTCTGCGCAAGAACGGCATCGACCCGGACAAGGGGGTGAAGGCCATCTATGCGGGTAGCCACACGGCGTCGTTCGAAGCCCTGCGTAACCACAAGGTCGTCGCTGGCGAGCTGAACAGCGAAGAAATCTCCAGCGCACGTCTGCACGGCGAATACGACGACAAGGCTTACGTCACGCTGTGGAAGTCGGACCCGATCCCGGTGGACCCGATGGCCGTTCGTGGCGATCTGCCTGCTGAGTTCAAGTCGCGTCTGGCGAAGATCCTGTCCAACCTCGACCTGAAGGAACTGCCCGAAGCCGACCAGAAGTTCATGGCCGCCAACGCGACCCCGGCGCTCAAGACCGTGCCGCAGAACGACGCGGCTTACAACCAGATTCGCGATCTCGTCTCCACCCTCCATATCGATCTGTCGAAACTGTGAACACCTTGTCCAAATCAACGGACGGATTGGCATTGACCCCGGCTGGCGCGTTCGCGGCCACCGGGGCTGCCCATGCCAGCACGCCGGGAGCGTTTCGCCGCACCAAACTCGCCCCCGGTGTGAAGCTCGCCGTTCAGAATCTGACGATGTGCTACGCGAACGGTCATACCGCGTTGCGCGATTTCAATCTGTCGGTCGAGGCCGGCGAAATGGTCGTGGTACTCGGCAGCAATGGCTCCGGTAAATCGACCTTCATGAAGTGCGTGGTCGGCATCAACCGGCCGACGCAGGGCAGCGTGAATCTGGCCGGACGCGATCTGGTCAAGCTGTCCGGCGAGCCGCTGCGCGAAGCGCGTCTGCCGCTCGCACTGATCTCGCAGAACGCCAATCTGGTCAAGCGCCGCAGCGTGATCGCCAATGTGTGCTGTGGCGCGCTCGGACGTCATCGCACGCTCGCGACCGCACTCGGACGTGTGCCGCGCGAAACTGTCGAACCGGCGCGGGCTTATCTCGACGAAGTCGGTTTGTTGCATCTCGAAAAGCAACGTGCTGGAACGCTGTCGGGCGGTCAGGCGCAACGTGTCGCCGTCGCCCGTGCCCTCGCGCAGGAGCCGCATGTGTTGCTGGCCGATGAACCCGTCGCGAGTCTCGATCCCGAGGCCGCCGACGAAGTCATGCGCCTGTTGCGCCGTCTTGCGACCGAGGACGGACTGGCTGTGGTCGTGGTGCTGCATCAGCCGGATCTCGCCATGCGCTATGCCGACCGTATGGTCGGACTGCGTCGCGGTGTGATGGAGTTCGACCAGCCGGCGAGTGAAGTGTCCGCCCGTCAAATCGCCAATCTTTATGTCGCCGAGGCTTCATGAGTACAGTGCTTGAAATGCGGGGCGGTCGTGGCCCGGGAGAGATGCCTGCGGGCGTGCGCCACGCGCTGACGCTGATCGGTGTGTTGATCGCCATCGCGTTGTTCGTGCAGGCGTGGATCGTCGTGCAGGCGCGTCCGCAGGATCTGATCACCGGTGCACACGGTATGGCCGACATCATCTCGCGTGCCATGCCGCCGGATTTTGCTCAGTTCATTCCGAACCTGCGCCCGGTACTCGAAACCATCGACCTGGCGATCTTCGGCACGGTATTCGGCATTCTGCTGGCGTTCCCGCTGGCGATTCTCGCGGCGAAGAACGTCACGCCGGGATTGCCGCTGTACTACGGTGCACGCGCAGTGATCGGTGTGACGCGCGCGGTGCCCGATCTGGTGTGGGCGTTGCTGTTCGTGACGGCGGTCGGTCTCGGTCCGTTCCCTGGCGCACTGGCGCTCGCCGTGCACTCGGTCGGCATGCTCGGCCGTCTGTTCGCTGAAGTCATCGAAGACATGGACATGGGGCCGGTGGAAGCGCTGACGCTCACCGGCGCGGGACGCATCGCGGTGCTCACTCATGCGGTCATTCCTGGCGTGTTGCCTTCGTTGTTGGGGATCGGGCTGTTCCGTTTCGACGAGAACCTGCGGTCGTCGCTGGTACTCGGCTTCGTGGGTGCGGGCGGCATCGGTTTCCAGTTGCTCACGGCGATGAACCTGTTCGACTACCAGACGGTGTCGTACCTGCTGATCGTCACGTTCGTTTTGGTTGCTTGTGCGGAGCGCGCTTCGGCGTACCTGCGCAGTCTGGTGCATTGAGGGCAGGGCGGTATGCAACGTATCAATTGCGGGGAGGGCGTCGATCCGTGGACCGGCGCGCGAGTGTTGAGCGAGGTGCCGGAGATCGATCCCACGTCACTTGTGCGCGATAGCGATTTCGGGCGCTTTACCTATCTCGGACCGAATTCGGCGGTGCGGGCGTCGACAATTGGCGACTACGGCTACGCGATGGGCAGCAACCAGATCGCGCACGCGCACATCGGCAAGTTCGTGAATATCGCGACGGGCGTTCGCATCAATCCGTCGAATCATCCGATGTGGCGCGCGACGCTGCATCACTTCACGTATCGTTCGCGCTCATACGGTATGTCGCTCGACGACGATGCCGAGATTTTCGACTGGCGGGCGCAGGACGCGATCACGATCGGCCCGGACGTCTGGATCGGGCACAACGCGATCATCATGCCGGGTGTGAGCATCGGCACGGGGGCTGCCATTGGCTCCGGTGCCGTGGTGACGAAGGACGTGCCGCCGTACGCCATTGTCGTCGGTGTACCCGCCCGGGTGCTGCGCTATCGCATGGACGACCGCACCGCCGAGCGTATGCAGGCGATTGCGTGGTGGGACTGGAATCCAGCGCAACTGGACGCGGCGCTCGCCGATTTCAGAAACCTGAGTTCGGCGGCGTTCGTGGAGAAGTACGAGCGGTAGGACTCGCGGTTTGGGGCTGACGCGCCGCAGTTTCAGGTGCGTCAGCCCCACGCTTCCGTAGTAGAATCCGCCGGAATTGCCGGGACAACCGACGGGAGCGTCACCGACCATGCAATTCCATGCGAAGCCGCATCAGGATAACGACAATCGGACCCCGGTCGCGCCGGAGATGTCCCGCGCTGAAGCGGCCACACAGCGTTATCAATTTGTCGATAACCGGCCGGCCACCGCGCAGTTGCACAGTCTGCAAAGCGCCATGAACGACAGCCCTCGAGTCATCGCACAGCGCAAACGCATCGGCAGTCTTTTTCCCTCGGAGGCCACGCCCGCGCAACTGCGTGTCACCGACGATCTCTACACGCGCGGTCTCGCAGGTGCACTCAACGACGGCGAAGTTACGTTGAGTCGGCGGCCCGACGTCGGTGCCGTCGATCTCCACCATCTGGCGCAATCGCTCAAACCCGTCATCCAGCCCAACGCGACGCCAGTGGCCGATGCACTGAACGGCAACACTGCCGCGGTCACGTCCGGCCAGGTGCAGATGAAAGGCATCGACGCGAGCTCCGATCCGATTTCGATTGCGCGTCAGGTGGGCCAACTTCGTCCGAAGGACGCACGTATCCGACAGTTTGCCGGTGGACGTTTCGAGCTTCAGGCGCGTCTGAATCCCTGGGTTTCCGTGGTGACGGGTACCGTCGTTGAGGGTCTCGCCAGTGGTTCGGAGAAACCGAAGAACGGGGAGCGACATTCCGACCGGCCGGACGTCGTTTGGCGCGATGAAGCGCCTGAAGATGACGATGCAGATGCCTACGCAGCGTTCATGCAGTGCCTTGCGGAAATCGATGACGACGAATCGCTGAAGCCGAAAGTCAAACAAGCGCTTAAGAGCGAGATGCTGCTCGCGTTCCACGGCCACCTGCAAACGCTACCGGCTGCCGCCATACTGAAGTTTGGCACTGACCTCAAGGGCGCGATCGACGCGCATGAGGAAGCGGATTCGCTCGACACGGCATTTGGCGAGAACCGGGCGATTTACCGCACATGGCACGAGCCTAAGCGCATCGCAGAGTCGACCACATTGGGGGAAAGCGAGGAGGGCGGGAAGGAACTGGTGGGCGCCGACAGTCTGAACGTTGCCCTCGATCCGGTGCGATTCAGGGCGCACAAGGAGCAAACGAAAAGGGCCGAGTCAGGACTCGCGCCACTCGGCGCCGCACCGTCGTCGTTGCTCTACGGCGACCTCAAAGGCAATCTGAGAAATACCGTCTTCTTGCGAGATCGCGCCACCGCCGCCGCGCTCCTGCCCGAAAATCTGAACGCGGGTTTCAGTCTGTTCAACGAGACCGCCAAATCGATCTTCCGATCCAAAGCGCCTGATGACGAGCTGGACCCTGTCGAGCAAGAGTTGCACCAGCACGCAAAATTGATGCGGTCTTCGGTTACCCGGCCGGTTTTCTTCGACAACGGAGACATTCAATCGTCCGTGGGAGCCTATCGGCATGACGAAAAGGGCGAGGGTCTCCACGTCAGGAAGACGCATTCTGCCTTGGGTGAAGATCACAACCCCTTGCGCGAATCCCTCGAAGAAAAGCTACAAGACCCGCTGCGTCGTAATGCCATCTTCTACCAGACGTTCTCCCAACACTCGCGGGCCAATGTTCATGGTGGCGCGTGGAACGAGATGGTCGTCAAGTATCGGGGGACGGGGAAAACTGCGGCACTCGATGACAACGTGGCGCAATGGGTGCCGGGCATCCCTACGAACGACACCATCGCCCCGCAACTGCTCGACAGCGGCAAATTCAGCAAAGAGTATGCGGCCGCCACGAAGGCAGAGGCAGACACGGCGCTGGACGGGAAAGCGTTCGACCCCGACGCAGAACAACTTGACGTCGAACAGGCCGTATCGGCAGTCGGCAAGCGTCGGGGAAAGAAGAAAAAGGGCGGGCAATAACGGCGCATGCACTGAGGCACTAAGCCGCTTCATGCAGATGGCGCTTTGCGTAAGGCTGAGGGCGTCCGCCGCGCGCGTAAAACTGAGCAGCTTCGCCGCCACGGGCGGCGTGCCGGGCCTCTTTGCTTACCGCGATACGTTGTCGCAGACTGCGGCGGCCACCTGACGTGGCGTCAGCAAATCGCCAAGCCCGATGGCGTTGTGGATTTCACGGCGCATGCGGTCGGCCACCGCATTGACGACTTCCGCGCCATCCTGCGACGGGTCGACGTGCACGCGGAACGGCCGACGGCCGTGCGGCAGATCGACGACACGCACGATCTCTCGCGCGACTTCCGCAGGGTCGGCGTCGCTTGGCTCCAGACTGGCGAGCCCTTTGAGCGCAGCTTCGGCCACCCCCGCGTACGGCCCTTGCTCGTACTCGGCGGCGATATGTGCATCGGCAGGCTTACCCGAGTGGGCGAAGTGATTCGTCCCCTTGGTGAATGCGCCCGGCACCATGATGGTGGTCTCAATGCCCCAACGCGAAAGCTCTGTCGAATACGACACGGCCAGCGCATCCATGGCGGCCTTCGCAGCGAAGTACGGTGCGAGGAACGGCGGCGTACCGCCCCGCGTCGACGACGAGCCCACCCACAACATCAGCGCGCGACCCTGCTTACGCAGGTGCGGCAAGGCGGCCCGATTGACGCGTTGTGCACCGAGCACATTGACGTCGTACTGCTGAATCATTTGTTCGGGCGTGAAGGCTTCGGCGGGACCGAAGACCATATGTCCCGCGTTGTGGATGAGGACATCCAGACGGTCCACGTCGGCGAGCACGCTCTGAATGGCAGCAGCAGCCGACGCCTCCGACTGTACGTCCAGCTCGACGGTGCGCAGGTCCACGGCATTGTCCGACGCCCATTGCGCCACTTCCTCTACGCGCGGCGCATTCCTGCCCAAGGTGTCGCGCATGGAGGCGTAGACGGTGTGGCCAGCCTTGGCGAGCGCCTTGGCGGTCATAAGGCCGAAGCCCGACGAGGCACCGGTGATAAGAATGGTTCGAGGCACGGCTTGAGACATGACGATGGCTCCCTATGAAGAGAAAATCACGAGAAAACGCAGATTGAATTCGATGGAATCGGATGGAATCGGATGGAATCGACACCGCCTGCGCTACTGCGCGGCAGGCAATCCGTTGCTTGCATTCAAACCGCCGTAGAACCGCTTTCCTGCGGCGAGGTGACGATCGAACCTGAAACCTCGCGCCAGCATGTCGTCCATATCGGCGGCGGCGATATGCATGACGTAACTGTGGTCGTTGGCAACGAGCCGGAAATCGTGGTTGCTAACGAGACCACGGTTGAACCATTTCCCCGGATCCGCGTGTCCGCTCGGGTAGCGTTGACCGCCCACGACCAGATCCCATCCACCATCCAGCAAGATCCAGTACCCGTCGAAATCGTTCTGGCTTTCCGGTGTGACGATGGGTTGCCCCTTGGTCACCTCCCACTCCTGCGAGTGTCCGATGACCCACCGCAACTGCTCGGTCGTCAGCTCGGTGAAAAACGGGGTATGGCGCAGCAAGTGCAAGTAGGTCACGCTGGGTTTCATGGACGGTGTCTCCTGCGGGTCGGGGCGCGCACATGCGGCCATCGCTCCGATCAGCGCCGTGAGCGACAGCAGCACGGCGGCTTGGCGAAAGCGCTTCATGGCTGTGACGTTCAGACCACGCCGCCGTTGGCGCGCAGCACCTGACCATTGACCCAGGCGCTGTCCGGACCGGCGAGAAACGCCACGACGTTGGCAATATCGTCGGGCTGCCCGAGGCGTTCGAGCGGTGGCATCTTGGCAAAGGTCTGAATCTGCTCGTCGGTCTTGCCGTTCAGAAACAATTCAGTCGCCACCGGCCCCGGCGCAACGGCGTTGACGGTGATGCGACGTCCGCGCAACTCCTTGGCGAACACACGCGTGAAGGACTCCACCGCCGCTTTGGTGCCGTTGTAGATGGCGTAGCCGGGCATGTTCAGACCGAGCGTAGTGCTGGACACATTGACGATATGACCGCCTTCGTTCATGCGCGTCGCCGCTTCGCGCAGCGTATTGAACACGCCACGTGTGTTGATCGCGAAATTCTGTTCGTACAGTTCGTCGCTGGTCTGCGCGAGGGGCGCCGTCTTGAGAATCCCGGCGTTGTTCACGAGCACGTCGATCTTGCCGAGCTGCTGCTCGACCGTGTCGAACATCGCTTTCACCTCGGCCGACTTCGAGACGTCGGCCTTCACGGCGATGGCCGCGGTCCCTGCCTCGATCAGTTCGGCCACCAGTGCGTCGGCCTCGGCGGCGTTCGAGGCGTAGTTGATGGCGACGGAGAAGCCGTCACGTGCGAGACGTCGCGCGATGGTGGCGCCAATGCCGCGCGAAGCACCGGTGATCAGAGCGATTTGAGACGTTTTCATGGTGGTTTCCAGTTCAGGTGGTTGGTGAAGACATTCTGGTTCATTCCATTTGAAAGATAATTGGTGTCGATTTGTTTTCAGAATTCCATTTGCTTTAACAAATCGATGGCACTATGACGGGCAACGGCGCGGATGACCGACAACACCCGGGGGGGCGGAACACCATGGACAGATTTCAGGAAATGCAGGTTTTCGTGCGCATCGCCGACCGGCACAGCTTCTCGCTCGCGGCCGACGACCTGCAGATCCCGCGTGCGACTGTCACCAATCTGATCAAGCGGCTGGAGGCACGCATCGGCGTACGGTTGCTGGAGCGCACGACGCGCCAGGTGCGGTTGACGCTGGAGGGGGAGGAGTACTACCGCCGCTGCGTGCGACTGCTGGCCGATCTGGAGGAGACCGACGGGGCATTTCGCAATGCGCCGCCCAAAGGGTTGTTACGGGTGAATCTTCAGGGGACGCTCGCCAAACACTTCATCATGCCCACGCTCGGCACTTTCCTTGACGCCTATCCGGGCATCGCCTTGCATGTCGGGGAGGACGACCGGCTGATCGACATGGTTAGGGAAGGGGTGGACTGCGTGCTGCGCGCGGGGGTGCTACAAGACTCGTCGCTGGTCGGAAGGCAGGTCGCGACGATGGAGCAGGTCACGGTCGCCAGTCCGGCGTATTTGCAGCGTTATGGTCTGCCGGCCGACATTGAGGATTTAGATGCGCACCTTGCCGTCGACTATGTATCCAGCGCGACCGGGCGGCCCGTACCGCTGGACTTTCGCCTTGACGACGAATACGTCACCCGGCGGTTGAAATCGAACATTTCCGTGAACGGCGCGGATTTATATACCGGTGCGGCCCTCGCCGGTCTTGGGCTCGTTCAGGTGCCGCGATATCGCATCGAAAGCGAGTTGGCGGCGGGGCGGTTGCAGATCGTTCTGGCGGACAATCCGCCGCCGCCGATGCCGGTCTCGGTGCTTTATCCGCACAGCCGTCAGTTGTCGCGTCGCGTGAAGGTCTTCACCGAGTGGCTCTCGGAGCAATTCGCGCGCGCTCAGGACAATAATCGCTGAAGGTGTGAACTCGCAAGCCCGCGAAGATTAGTCGATATCCGGTGCGCCCTGCTTGAAGGCGTTTGGCGGTGCGTAGCCGTGTTGTCTGAACAGGCGCGCGAGATAAGACGGAGAGTCCAGTCCGACAGCCGCTGCGACGGCCAGCACCGTCATGCCGGGCGCGCGCAGCAATGTTGCCGCGACTTCCACGCGGCGTCGCGACTGGTAATCGACGACGGACTCGCCTGTGGCGTCCCGAAAGATCCGCGTCAATGTGCGCCGTGACAGGCCGAATTCATAGGCGACGCGATCGAGCGTAACTGGCTGATCGAGCGTTGCATTCAGAAACGTCTGGATGTCGCGCACGATCTCGGCATGGGCATCGCTAGGACTTTGCGGGATCGGAGCGGACGTCAAACCGGCTTCGACGCAACTCACAGCCACCGTGCGCACCGCGAGATCCGCGCGGAAAGCAGCCAGCTCAGGGAGGGGGACGTCGTTTGTCGTGCGCGTGTCGCCTGCGACACGAACCGCATCGAGCAGGGCCAGCGGTGCCGACCAGATCGAGATGCGGCTGCACGCGAGCTTGCGTCGTGCCTTGCGTTCGCAAAAGGCGACGAAATCGCTCGCGACATACACGGCGACATGCTCCTGCCCGGGTCGGTAGCCCCGCGTATCGTGAACACGCTGCGGCGGCACCACCACGAACGACTTTGGCGCTACACGTACCGGCGCGACATTCGACTCGACGTTGAGCACGAGTTGCCCGGTCCTGGGGAGCAGGAACATGTACTCGTCGTCATGCGCGTGAGGGTGGGTGCGGTATTCACCGACGCTCACGTGCCGGACATCGGCAATGCGATCTCCGTACAAATGACGCGATGCGGTGGGATAGGGCTTCACTCTCGATTCCTTAGCTGGACAGGCCGGATGACACGTTTGCCAGAGCATATTCCGGCGTGCAGGCGACCAGTATAGTCTTTGTCCAAAACGTCGGTGGTACCGCCCTGAGCGAGGTTTGGCCCGATCGGACGCATGGACTGGCCCGATTGACGGCGACTGTCGTTCCGACGTTGGGCATGCTTGCGTCACTTGCCATCAGGAGTGTCCGATGACCACCCCAACCCTCGTTCCCCACAGCATTCCCTCGCCCGGGGTAGCCGCACCGGATTTGCGCTTCGTCAACGTGTTCTCCGCCGGTGCCGGTGGCGGCAACCCGGCCCCGGTCGTGTTCGACGCGGATAGCCTCTCGTCGGATGACATGATGGCAATTGCGGCCCGCTACGGTCACGAAAGCGCATTCGTCTGCCGGGCCAGCGATCCGCGCAACACGGTTCGTCTGCGCTTTTTCGTCCCCGCACATGAGATGGAGATGTGTGGGCATGCCACGCTCGGCGCGATGTGGCTGTTGCGTGAAGCGGGGCGCTGGACGACGGCAAGTGCGACAGTGGAGACGCTGAGCGGTCTGGTCGATGTCCGTTTCGACGAAGCGACGCAGCGCATCGACGTCGGCCAGCCGCGCGGCATCGTCGAACCGGTGGACGACCCGACGCGGGTAGCCGCCATTTGCGAAGTGCTTGGCATCGGTGTGGACGATCTGGCGCCGATGGGCGTTGTCAACGCCCGCACGAGCCGCACCAAGACGCTGGTGCCCATTCGCACCGTGGAAAAGCTGAACACGCTCACGCCGAACCTCGGTGCAGTCGCTGCATTGTGCGACGCCCTCAATTCGACCGGACTGTATCCGTTCGCCGTCGAGCGTACACGCCCCCTGGAGTTGCATGCGCGACAGTTCCCGCGTTCGTCGGGCTATCCGGAGGACGCCGCCACGGGCATCGCCGCCGCCGCCACGCTTTACGGCGTGCTGCATTACGGGCTGCTGGCAAACGGGGAGTCGACCATGCGCGTCTATCAGGGCTTTGCCATGGGACGTCCATCGTGCATTCGCGTGGCGCTACGCGAACCCGGCAATCGCGAATCCGGCTGCTGGATCAGCGGCGCAGTCGAGTTTGCCATGCTTGAGCCTCATGGGTGAACCCCACGCATGAGCGCGCCGACGTCACTCGACGACACCTGAAACGTCGACCTCGCGGGAATCTTCGGCCTCTTCCTTCGCAGTCCAAAAATTGTCAATATGTCGGACATCACGCCAGCTCTCGGCGCGATGCTCGATAAACGACATAACAGGAGCGAATTCATGACATCGTCGAAGACCCCTTGCCAGGTTCTGATGCACTCGATCGCGATTGCTGCACTGACGTTGAGCGCTGGCAGTTACGCCTTGACGGCCAACGCCGCCGGTTCGGACCAACCCAAGCCGCGCATTCTCGTGCTCGCGACCGGCGGTACTATCGCCAGCACAGGCGACGCGCGCTCGGCCATCGGCTACAACGCCGGCGGCGTAACGGGCGAGCAACTGACGGCCAGCGTGCCGGGTCTGGACAAGCTGGCCACGATCAAAGCGGAGCAGATTTCGAACATCGGCTCGCAGGATATGAACAGCAAGGTCTGGTATCAGCTGGCCGCGCGCATCAAGCAGGCGTTCGAGCGCAACGAGGCCGACGGCATCGTGATCACGCACGGCACCGACACCATGGAGGAAACCGCGTTCTTCCTCGATAACGTGCTCGCCACGAGCCAGCCGGTCGTGCTGGTCGGCTCGATGCGCCCGAGTACGGCGGTGAGTGCCGACGGTCCGGGCAATCTTTACGAAGCTGTCGAAGTGGCCGCCAGTGCGCAGTCCCGCAACCGGGGTGTGCTCGTCGTTCTGAACGACACGATTCACTCGCCGCGCTGGGTCACCAAGACGAATACAACATCAGTGCAGACGTTTCAAAACCCGAACGGCGGGCCACTCGGATACGTCGATCCTGCATCGATCCGGTATCTGGCCGCAGCACCGGCGGGTCGAAAAGGTTCGCTGGCCGTGCCCAATGCCGGTTTGCCGCGCGTCGACATCGTCTACGCGCACGCCGACATGGATGCTACCCAGATCGACGATGCCGTGCGACGCGACGCCAAGGGCATCGTGCTCGCGGGCGTAGGCGATGGCAATGCCTCCAAAGCGGCACTCGATGCACTCGAAGCCGCTGCGCGCAAGGGCATTGTCGTGGTCAGGTCGTCGCGCGTGGGTGCCGGGTTCGTCAACCGCAACGTCGAAGTCTCCGACGACAAGACGGGGTTCGTCGTCTCGTACGATCTGAATCCGCAGAAGGCCCGGGTACTGACGCAACTCCTCATCGGCAACGGCGTGAGCGCCGCAGACAAAGTGCAAAAGGCGTTCGACGCCACCTATTGACAGGCGTTTTCCGTGCGACTGGCGCTGACGCGACGCTGGTGTTTCGCCGTCCGCGTCAGTCCAGCGCAGGCTCTTCTGCGACCTTTCGTTCGTGCAGTTGGCGGAAGAATCGGGCGTTGTGGTGATCGGCGACGGTGAAGACGTCGTCCGAGGCACGGGCTAGCGCGGCGAAGAGCCGTTCGAGTTCGTCGTACGCCGGGCCGGACATGCCGCAGCGAACGACCAGTGATTGCCGTATCTCGTCCATTGCGGCCTGCCGGAAGCAATCGAAGGCAGGGGCGGGTGTGGCATCGAGATGATTGATGTGCGCAAGTAGCATGCCGAGCACCTGCGCGTGCACGAGCGCCGTTGCTCGCTGTTCGATAGCCAGTACGTCGGTTTCCGTCATGATGACCTCCGTCGGACGCGGGTGGGAATGCGAACGAATGCACTTGCAGCATAGCATCGCCGCTCGGGACAGGCCGGCGCAGAGAAGCGCTGTCGGTAATGACGCAAAAGTGTCGCGTCAAAAAGCCAGAATGTCGTGAGCCGATTCCGGCCAGCCATCGAACCTCATTTATGCCTGACATTGACCACCGATTGGCCGTCGCAGTGCGCATCGTCCACGAGGCCGCGCGCTCGGCGCTTGAATTGTTTGACGCACGCGGGCGCTTCGCGCTCGAGGAGAAGGGGGCGCGCGAATATGTGTCCGAAGCCGACCGGATGATCGAACGCCGCATTCGCGAAGCGCTGGCGATCGACTTGTCAGAAGACGATGTGATGGGGGAAGAGATGGGCGGAGAAGGCTCGAACGCCTTCTGGGCCATTGATCCCATCGACGGCACCGCCAATTTTCTGCGCGGATCGCCGCTGTGGGGCGTGTCGTTGGGTTTTGTCGAGGACGATGAGCCGGTCGTCGGTGTCATCGCCTATCCCTCGCTGGGCGTGACGCTAAGCGCTGCGCGCGGGCGCGGCGTATCACGCAACGGGCAGTCGTTTGAACGAAATATCGACTTTCCGTCCGTTCATCTTGCAGCCGTAGGCGACAACGCCCGTTGGCCAGCCACCGAAATCGCTCAGGTCGAATACGCGTTGCGGACATCGGGTTGGGGCCTGGCCGAGTATCGGTGCGCCACCATTGGCCTTGGCTTCGCTGCGCTCGGGTTCGTCGACGGCTATCTGGAAAAACACACAAGCATCTGGGATATCGCCGCCGGATCGGTGATTTGCCGTGAAGCCGGGTTAGGCGTCCACGCGCACGGGACGTATGACGGCGGCGGCCAGACGATCTTCGCCGGGACCGACGCGTTGCACGCCGTCGTCGACCGCCATCTCAGCCGAAGCTAGTCGCGCTGTGAAAGCTGGAAGACGTTGCCCTCCGGATCCTCCCCATCGCACATCGATTGTGGGAAGCCATCGTAGCGCTTCATTTCACGCATCTTGACGCCCGCGTTAAGCAGCGCCTCCCGCAAATCCTCCAGCCCTGATTCCACCGAGAAGACGAGTTTTGCGTTCGACGTCTCGCCGCTCGACGGACGGTCTCGATAGGCCGCGCCGACGCGGTGCAGTGCAATCTCCACTTCACCGGCTTTGAGCACCGCCCATTCGTTCTCGATTTCTTCGATCACAGGGAAGGCGAAATGCGTCCGGTAAAACGCTTTCAACAACTCAACATCACGGACGTAGAGGATCAATCTGGACATGAAAACCGGCATTGCGCGCTCCGAAATGACTGGATCGTATTAAGAGGATCGATGTTGCCGGATTCACGTCATTTCGAAAACAAAGTCCCGCTTTGGGACGGCATTCGAACGTCAACCCGCACGCGTTTAGCATCAAGACGATTCGGCTTTGCGGATATTCAAGCAGACGCTCGATTAAGGCCGAAATAGGGTCGAAATAGGGTCAGAAAGCGGGTGAAAAGCCGTTGTTTCTCGGGAAATTTCATCTGACCCCCACTTCAATATTAGGGTTTCCACCCATGTTTTAGACGGTTTCAGCTACAATCCGGCGTTTTCGATGCTCGGCTTGTGCTATCTGCCGAAACACCGGCTGGATGACGTCTGTCGGTCCGAATCCCGCCAGCACGCCCGCCAAGCGTGCGCTTTCCCCCCGGCGTGTGGAAGATGGCGACGCCACACGTAATTGATAAGGTGACTGATTCCCATGACTCAAACCGATAAGAAGCCGGTGCCAGGTAGCGGCCGCAAGCGCTTTACCCGCCGCAAATTCCTGGGCACCGCCGTTGGCGCCGCTGCGGTGTGGGCCGGATATTCGTACTTCTTCGGCAGTCAGTACCGCGCCGCCAAGGCGGACCGTAAGGTCGACGTGCTGCTGATCGGCGGCGGCATCATGAGCGCGACGCTCGGCGTTTATCTGTCCGAACTGGAGCCGAACTGGACTTACGAAGTCTTCGAACGTCTGGACAAGGTCGCAGAAGAAAGCTCGAACGGCTGGAATAACGCCGGTACCGGTCACTCGGCCCTGTGCGAACTGAATTACACGCCGATGGACGATAAGGGCAACGTCCATATCACGCAGGCCATCAACATCAACGAGAACTTCCAGATCTCGCGCCAGTTCTGGTCGCATCAGGTGCGCCAGGGCGTGCTGGGCAATCCGCGTGAGTTCATCAATTCCACGCCGCACATGAACCTTGTGTTCGGCGAAGAGAACCGCGAGTTCATCAAGAAGCGCGTGGAAGCACTGAAGGCTTCGCCGCTGTTCGCAGGCATGGAAATGACGACCGACCCGGCGAAGATCGCCGAGTGGATTCCGATCATGATGGAAGGCCGCAAGCCTGACGAGGTGGTCACCGCCACGCGCTCGCCGCTCGGCACGGACGTCAATCTGGGCGAGATCACCCGTCAGTTCTACAAGCACCTGACCGAGAAGTCCGGCGTGAAGGTCTCGACCGGTTACGAAGTCCGTTCGATCACCCGTAACGAAGACGGTAGCTGGCGCGTATCCGCGTTCGATATGAACGACAGCTCGAAGATCCAGACGGTGGATGCACGCAATGTGTTCATCGGCGCGGGCGGCGCTGCACTCCCGCTGCTGCAACTGTCAGGCATTCCGGAAGCCAAGCAATACGGCGGTTTCCCGGTGGGCGGCGAGTTCCTCGTCACCGAAAAGCCCGAGATTGCTTCGCGCCATCTGGCCAAGGTCTACGGTCTCGCGGATACCGGTTCGCCCCCCATGTCGGTGCCCCACCTGGACACCCGCGTGCTCGACGGCAAGAAGGTCATCCTGTTCGGGCCGTTCGCGACGTGGTCGAGCAAGTTCCTCAAGAACGGCTCGTACTTCGACCTCGCGAAGGCAGCAACGCCGTCGAACGTCATTCCCCAGTTGCAGGTGGGCGTGCATGAGTTCGCGCTCGTGAAGTACCTCGCGCAGCAACTGCGACTGTCGATGGACGAGAAGATGGCGGCGCTTCGTCACTACATGCCGGAAGCGAAGAACGAAGACTGGCGTCTGTGGGAAGCCGGTCAGCGCGTGCAGATCATCAAGAACGATCCGGAGAAGGGCGGCGTACTGAAGCTCGGTACGGAAGTCGTGGTGTCGAGCGACCGCACGGTGTCGGCCCTGCTCGGCGCATCGCCGGGCGGCTCGACTTCGCCTGCGATCATGCTGTCGTTGCTCGAGCGCGTTTTCCCGGAGCAGATGAAGACGCCCGCGTGGCAACAGAAGATTCGCGAGATCGTGCCGAGCTACGGCAAGAAGCTCCACGACAATCCGCAGATGCTCGCCACCGAGTGGGCGACGACGGCCGAAACGCTGCAACTGGCCATCGCACCGCCGAGTCTGAATGGCGTTGTGCCCGACAATGCGCCGATGGCGAATCCGGGTGTCGTGAAGAAGACGCCGGATATGGCGCTGTAATGACCTTTATGTAGCGCGAAGCATCAAAGGGTTCCGGGATCTCCCGGAACCCTTTTTTCGTTGGAAGACGCAAAGCAGAGGGCCGCGTTTCAGACTGTGGCGCGTGGCGTCACGCCCAGCGCACGTTCCCGAATGGCGTCCATATCCTTGGGCAGCGGATGGAGGTCAAGTCGACGACCCGCTTTCACGATCTGACTGGGTGTATCGTGTCCGATCAGCGCCGGAAGGCGATTCGACGCATGGATCAACTTCGCCAGATCGACGCCGGTGTCGTACCCCATCAGCTCCAGCGCATGCACAATTTCCTCGGTGCACACATTGCCGGTCGCGCCCGGTGCGTAAGGACACCCGCCGATGCCGCCCAGCGACGCGTCGAAGCGATCCGCCCCCGCGTCGATGGCCGCCAGCACGTTCGATAAGCCCATGCCGCGCGTGTTGTGGAAGTGCAGCGTCAATTCGGTCTGAGGCCACCGCGCCCTGAATTCGCTGACCAGCGTGCGTACCTGACCGGGGTAGGCCATGCCGGTGGTGTCGCACAGCGTCACGCCCGCAACGCCCATGCCGCCCACGAAGCGCTCGCACAGTGCGAAGACGTCCGACTCCGGCACATCGCCTTCCATGGGGCAGCCGAAGACGCATGAGAGCGAGATATTCACCGGAACCGAAGCCCCCTTGGCCGCGTCGACGACCTGGCTCAATGCGTCGATGGACTGATCACGGGTCATGCGCAGGTTGGCCAGATTGTGGCTCTCGCTGGCCGACATCACCAGATTCAGTTCGCCCACGCCGCAGGCCATCGCGCGCTCAGCGCCCTTGAGGTTCGGCACCAGCGCGCTGTAGACGACGCCCGGCATGCGCTCGATCCTTTGCATCACCGCCTCGGCATCGCGCAACGCGGGAATGACTTTCGGCGACACGAACGCGGTCACTTCGACCTTATTCATACCCGCGCGCGAAAGCGCGTTCACCATCGCGATCTTGTCGTCGGTTGGAATGAACGCCGACTCCGCCTGAAAACCATCGCGGGTTCCCACTTCGTTCATGTAAATGCGTCGGCCGCCGCCATGCCACACGGTCATACAATCACTCCTTTGCTTCTTAAGACGTCGACGTCCTTTGCCGAGAGTCCGAGTTGTGCCAATACATCGTCGGTATCGTCGCCAAGTCCCGGGGCGGACGACCGGATCGTGCCCGGTGTGCCCATCAACTTCGGTATGACACCGGGCACTTCCAGCGCATAGCCGTCGCGCGTGGTCTGCGAAACGATCATGTCGCGAGCGCGGTAATGCGGATCGGCGACGATGTCCGCGACGGTGTACACCTTGCCTGCGGGCACACGCGCCTCACCCAGTGCGTCCAGCACTTCGACGACGGTCTTCGTCGCCGTCCAGACGCCAATGGCGGCGTCCAGTTCTACAACACGCTTCGTGCGACCGGCGTTGTCCGCGAGACTGGGATCCTCGGCGAGATCGTCACGTCCGATGGTCTGCATCAGGCGCTTGAAGATGCTGTCGCCGTTGCCAGCGATCAGCACATAGCCGTCGGTGCACCGATAGGCATTTGAGGGCGAGATGCCGGGCAGGGCGCTGCCAGCGGCTTCGCGCACGGCGCCAAACGCGCTGTACTCGGGAATCAGACTTTCCATCACGTTGAGTACGGCTTCGTTGAGCGCCACGTCGATGACCTGTCCCTTGCCACCATTCACCTTGCGGTGATGCAGCGCGGTCAGGACACCGATGGTCCCGTGCAAGGCAGCCAGCGTGTCGCCGATCGAAATGCCGCAGCGCACCGGCACGCGCCCCGGTTCGCCCGTCAGGTGACGCAATCCGCCCATGGCTTCGCCGATGGCGCCGAACCCCGGCAGATCGCGGTAGGGGCCGGTCTGACCGTAACCCGAAATGCGCAGCATGATCAGCCCGGGATTGAGTTCGGACAGGACATCCCAGCCCATGCCCCAGCTCTCCAGCGTTCCCGGGCGAAAGTTCTCGATCAAAACGTCGGCCGAAGCGATCAACTGACGGGCGATGTCCTGACCTTCGGGGCTGCGCAGATCGAGCGCAATCGAGCGCTTGTTGCGCGATTGCACTTGCCACCAGACTGACGTGCCTTCCTTGAGCATGCGCCAGTTGCGCAGTGGGTCGCCCGCACCCGGCGGCTCGATCTTGATCACGTCTGCGCCAAACTCGCCCAGCGTCTTCCCGGCGAACGGCCCGGCAATCAGTTGCCCCATTTCGATGACCCGAATGCCGCGCAGCGCAACATCGGGACGGTCTTGTTCATCGGTCTTCATACGTCGTCTCTCAAAAAGCGGATCTTTCAGTCACGCGCTCGCAGCTTCTCCGGCATCGCAATCGTCAGGATCACCACACAGACCAGCCCGAGGCCACCGATCAGATACAGCGCCGGTGTAGTGCTACCCGTCATGTCCTTGATCCTGCCGACCACGACCGGGCTGACGATCCCGCCCAGTTGCCCCAGCGTATTGATGAGCGCGATGCCACCGGCGGCGCCTGCGCCGGTCACGAGCTTCGGAGGCAACGCCCAGAACGCGGGAATCGCAGCCACGACGCCTGCACCGATGGCGGCGAGCGAGATCACCAGCACGGCGGTCTGCTTGTCGAACATCCCCGCGCTGAAGAAGCCCAGCGCAGCCAGCAGCATCAGTCCGATCACGTACTTGCGGCGCTCGCCGGACCGGTCGGACAACTGCCCGACGATCACCATCGCAATCGCACCGCAGAGGTAGGGCACCGCCGTCAGAAGACCGATGGTCGTCGAGTTGCTGATACCGGACGCGCGGATCATGTGGGGTGCCCAGAAGTTCAGGCCGTAAGAGCTGACCTGAATCAGGAAGTAGACGAGACCCAGCGTCAGGAAGCCCGGCGTCTTTACGGCATCGAGCAACGAATGCCCGCCGATATGTCGGTTCTGATGCGTGATGTTGGCGAGCAGCACAGACTTCTCCGCAGGCTTGAGCCAGCGCGCATCTTCGATTCGGTCGTTAAGCACTTTGTAGACGACGAAGCCGAGCAGCACGCAAGGGATACCGCCCACAAGAAAGAGCCAGTGCCAGCCACGGATGGCGAATACGCCGTCGAGATGCGATAGGACAAGACCCGACGCGGGTGCGCCCAGCAAGCCTGCAAAGGCCGA
Organism: Pandoraea commovens; assembly: GCF_024704525.1. NCBI lineage: Bacteria > Pseudomonadati > Pseudomonadota > Betaproteobacteria > Burkholderiales > Burkholderiaceae > Pandoraea > Pandoraea commovens. The sequence goes on along the minus strand of NZ_CP102780.1, from coordinate 3,015,481 downwards.
CGCGAGAAAAAGCAGGGAGGTCATGCGTCCCCGATAGGCCGTAGGAAACCACAGCGTCAGATAGAACAGCACGCCGGGCGCGAAGCCCGCTTCCATCGCGCCGATCAGAAAGCGCAGGAAGTAAAACTGCCACTCGGTCTGAACGAAGACCATCAGCGCCGTAGCGATGCCCCACGAGACCATAATGCGGGCGATCCAGCGTCGTGCCCCCACTTTGTAAAGCATGAGATTGCTCGGCACCTCGAACAGCACGTAGCCCACGACGAACAGGCCAGCGCCCAGCCCGTAAGCCGTGTCGCTCAGCCCTAGATCCGTCTGCAATGAGAATTTGGCAAAACTGATGTTGATGCGATCGAAGAACGCAAACAGGTAGCACACCATGATCAACGGCATGATGCGCCAGGCGATCTTGCGAACGATTTGCGATATTTCGGTGTCCGCCAGCGTACCGGTGGATGGAACGGGAATCGACTCGGTGCGAGCCATGACTGTCTCCTGATGAATTGGATGGCAGCGGAGGCCGCAAGCGCGAGGACTTGCCGGACGACTCGCACTGCATCGCCAGAACGGCGCTCTGTGTGGCGCGTACCGGAATTCTGGTCGCAGGCAAGTCAGGACTGAAGCCCAAAGGCGCGAACCGAGCTTTCGCGAAATGCGAAAGCTGGTGATGCAGGAGGGACAGTGGGTGGGATCTTGGGGGATCGTGAGCGTCGAGGGAATCAGGCGTCGCGACTCGAGCGAAGGTGCTCGATCAGCGTGCGGACGTGGCGCGGCACGGCGTTCACGTCGCGCAATCCGATCAGCAACCGCCGCTCGGCCCATGCGTCTTTCAACGAGATCTGACGCAGATTCAGCGAGCGCGCCAGCGCCCGCACGGCGTCGGAAGGCAGTACGGCAATGCCCATGCCCGCCGCCACCATCTGACACATCGCGTCGAAGCTGCGCACCTGAATGTGCAACTTCAGACGGCGTCCAAGCGCTTCCGTCTCCATCTGAAGCCGATTGGCGAGCGATGTCCCCTCCGACAGGCTGACGAAATCGTAGTCCAGCACTTCATTGAAATACACCTCGCGACGACGTGACAGCGCATGCCCCTTAGGCACCACGAGGCACAGATGATCCTCGCGATAGTCGAGGCATTGCAGGCCCAGCGCCGGTGTTCGATCCGCAAAGATGCCGATGTCGGCGCGCCCGTCGAGTACCGCCAGCACGATCTCGTTACTGTTCTTCTCTTCAAGCTCGATCCGTATACCGGGATTGGCTTTCGTGAAGCTCGCCAACTGACGTGGCAGGAACTGCGTCACGGCCGATGTGTTGGCCCAAAGGCGCACCACGCCGACGATACCGGAGGTGAAGTCGGAGAGCTCGGCGGCCAGCACATCGACATCGGTCAGGATGCGTTGCGCGTGCCGGTACAACGCCTGACCGGCGACCGTCAGCGTCACGCCGCGCGAATGACGTTCCAGCAACGCCGTGCCGACCGCGTGCTCCAGGTCTGAGATCCGTTTGCTGGCCGCGCCGACCGCGAGGTGCGCCAACGCCGCGCCCTTGCTGATGCTGCCCGTGCGCGCGATCAGATTGAAAAGGGACAACGAAGCGAAATCGATACGGTGAGGGTTCATGACACGGAGGAAATGTAGGTGGCGCGCGGACGCAACATGAACGCCTGCGCGTATTGCTCGACCACGTGGGCGCACCATCCGGCGGTGCGTGCGAGTATCCAGACGGCCGCAGCGCTGCCGCGCGGCATGTCCAGCGCACGGGCGAGGGCGACGAGCGCGACAGCGAGGCCCGGCGTCATCTTCGTCTCGTCTTTCACGCGCTCGATGAAACCCAGGATGTGCTTAACATCAGGACGGTCGGCACCGCATCGGGCGGCGAGCGAAAGAATCAACGTTGCACGCGGATCGCCTTCGGGGTAGAGCGGATGATTGAAGCCGAACAGCGCGACGCCGTGATCGCGCACGCGTTTGATTTTCCCCGATAAGGCCTTCGGCGTGCACGTCTCGAACAGTTGGGTCTCGACGCGTGCCGTCCCCGCCCCCGTCGCGTAGCCGACATGCGTGCTGATCGCCGATGCGATGCAGTTGTACAAACCGGCATCGCTCGATGCGGCCACGCGTGCCGCAAACGTCGCCGGAGCAAGCTCGTGGTCGGCGAGGATGATCAGCGTGGCGTCGATAGCGGCAACCGCTTCGGGCGTGACCGGCGCACCGCTGGCACGCAGCGCATGGACGGCCAGCCGCTCGCCGGGCCTGCGCGCAACATGGCGACCCGTCGGCGACAGGTAGCCGAAGCCCCCGGCAAAGACCTCCAGCATCGTGCGTAGCGCAGGCATCGCCGCCTCGCTGGAGACGTCATGCAAATCGCGCCCCCGTGTGCTCATTGCGAGCGCGAGCATCGCCATGAAGTGACCGATGTCGGCGGGCGCGACCTCACCGGCACGCATGTCCAGCAGCGATTGCACATCAGGAGGGACGTGGGTCGCCGGCCAGTCGGCCTCGGCGTCGTGCCACTGTCCCGTCACGAGGAACTTGGCCACGACCTCGAACGCATATCCGGCCATGGCGAGGTCTGCCGCCGGACGATTGCGATAGGCCGGGCCGCGTGCGTCGATCGCCGTAATGGACGACATCACCACAGGCTCGCCCCAGCGCATCGACGTCGCGGCGGCGACGGCACGCGGCAGACGTCCGCGGCCACGAGCGGCAAAGCGCTCGACATCGTCGCGCGCATATAGATGCCGGTTCGTCCCCTGCGCGGGCGTGCTGCGAATCAGACCCCGGCTCACATAGGTGTAGAGCGTCGCGGTCTTGACGCCCAACGTCGCCAGCGCCTCCTCACGCGTCAGGAAATCCTTCTTCGATGTCATGGTCGATTTTCAGAATCAATCTTGTTCGCCTTGTGGCGATTTCCTAGTATCAGTGCCGGGATCGACAAATCGATGGATCGAGTATAGCCGCGCACTTCGACCGCTGTGCCTCTGCGCATACGAAGCGTTCCGGCGAGAACAGAATGGAGACAACCATGAACGCCGTTGCAAGCGAACTTTCCGGGTCGGCCAACGAGGCCACCACGACCGACGAAGGCAAACCCGTCACCTGGCACGTCGACGACGCTCCCTGGATTCCCCTGACTGGCCTGTTCATCAATCGGTCTGGCTACAAGACGGTGACCGATGCCGCCTATACCGGCAATGCGTACAGCATCGAGTTGACGTCCGTCGGCGCGGGCGGGTCGTCGCCCACGCACGTCGAACCGCACGCGCATTTGTTCTACGTGCTCTCAGGTCACGGTGAGGTGAGCGTCGGGGAAGAGGTGACGGAAGTCCGCGCCGGTTCCGTCAGCCCGATTTCAGCGGGGATGCCGCATTCGTTCCGCAATCTCGGCGACGACGCACTCGAAATGCTCGTCGTCTACCATCCGCCGCGCGTGCGCAAACCCGTTACGGGTGATCAGGCGGATGCCGAACCGAGTGGCGAGCGCGCATCCGTCGAGCGAGTTGCCCCGCGTGAGGCACCGGCCGAGCGGCCAACGGACTACGAAGTCGAGCTGCGACGCTCGGGCCGCACGCTGGAAGTGAAGTCGTCGGAATCGTTGTTACAGACACTGCTCGATGCGGGCGTCGAGGTCTCATACGGGTGCATGCAAGGCATGTGCGGCGAATGCAAGACGCGTGTGCTCGAAGGCGAGCCCGATCACCGGGACTCTGTGCTGACGCGTGACGAGCAGGCGAGCGGCGAGGTAATGACGATCTGCGTTTCCGGCTGCAAATCGGGAAAGCTGGTACTTGACCTGTAGCTGCTAGTCGGCGGCGTCGAGCAGGCGTGCCAACGTCAGCACGCCTTTTTCGATGTTTTCCGTCGAGATGGCGGAAAAGCCCATCACGAAGCCAGACGGCGCACGCCGACGAATTACGCTTCGGACGAGGGAACGACCGCAATCGCAATCTTTCCCCGCAGACCGTTGTTGCGCCGCTCCAGCAGGGCGTGAGCCGCCGGAATGTCGGCCAACGAGTAAATGGCGCCGACATGTGGCCGCAGCTGGCCGCGCTCGACCAACGCGCTCAGTTCGTCGAGCTTGCCCCGGTTTTGCCGTGTGAAGACGAAGTGATAGCTGGCGTTCTTGCCCCAGGCCTGTACGAGGTTCTGCGGCTGCGCAATATCCACGATCGTGACGACGCAGCCAAGTTGTGCGAGCACATCCGGGCTGCGCGACAAGGTGTCGCCGCCGATGGTGTCGAAAACGACGTCGACGCCGCGGCCGCTCGTCTCTCGCAGGATGACGTCGACGTAGTCCTCCTTCTCGTAGTCGATCACAACGTCGGCCCCCATTTCCCGGACGAAAGGGACGTTTGCTTCACGCGCGGTCGTCAACACGCGAGCGCCCATGGCTTTGGCGAGCTGAATCGCCACGTGTCCGACACCACCGGCACCGCCGTGAACGAGAACGCTCTCGCCGACGCGCAGCGCCGCGCGTTCGACCAGCGCTTCCCACGCCGTGCCACCCACCAGAGGCAGACTGGCCGCTTCGAGATGAGTCAGGGAAGGGGGCTTCTTGCCGACGATGTGCTCGTTGGCGACGTGATACTCGGCATAGCTGCCGGGACCGTCGAAGATCTGCGGGGTGTACCAGACCTCATCGCCCACGGAAAAGCCCGTGACGCCCGGCCCGAAAGCTTCCACAACGCCGGAAACGTCATGTCCTGTAATCGACGGCAACGGGACGAGGTCCGGATAGTCGCCACGTCGCACCTGATAATCCAGTGGATTGATGGACGTGGCATGGACCCGAACCAGCACCTGTCCGGCCCGAGGTACGGGCGTCGGCACTTCCTCAAGCGCGAACGATTCCGGACCGCCAAACGACTTCAGCACGACTGCTTTCATTGAGAGCTCCTGATTCGATAAAAAGGGATATCGGGATTTATCGATATTTAGGGATAAAAAAATTGAACTTCGATTACAGCTCCTTCCCGATCATGCGGGCAAGGGCACTGATGGTGGCTTCATTGCGCTTGTAGTAGGTCCACTGACCGATGCGTCGCACTTCGACGAGGCCAGCGCGTTGCAGCGTTGCCAGGTAGTCGGACACGGTCGACTGCGACAGTCCGACCCCTTCCTGAATGCTGCTGACGCAAACACCCACCGTATGAACGTCGCCTTCGTCCTGAGGCGGAAAGTTCTTCACGGGATCCTTCAGACCCTTCAGGATCTCAAGGCGGGTGCGGTTCGAGAGCGCTTTGAAGATTTCGAGCAAATCCATGAGCGGGATTGTATCGAGATTTTCCGATATGTCAATGCGCTGCGGAAGTCAGAGGAACGAGGGCGAGTCGCTGTCCAGCCCAGAATATGCATGACGGCGAGGCCAGCTCAATGACGTGCGGCAGCGAGAATATCGGTCCCGAGTCCGGTGTGGATGTGTCCGAGCTGAAAGAGCTCGTCGTCGAGCACCTGGAGCGCGAACGGGATATTCGTTTTTACCCCGCGGATCTGCGTCGCACTTAGGGCTTCGCGCATCCGGCGAATCGCCGCGGCGCGGTCTGTCGCGTGCACGATGACCTTCGCCAGCAGCGGATCGTAATACGGCGTGACCGTATTGCCCTGCCCATATCCAGTCTCCACGCGGATGCCATCCCCCTTAGGGAGTTCGAAAGTGTCCAGCTTTCCGGGCGACGGGAAGAAGCGCACCGGATCCTCGGCGTACACACGCACCTCGATAGCGTGGCCGGTCACGCGTGGCGAATCGGGTATGACCGTCGCCAGCGCTTCCCCCGCCGCCAGCCGGATCTGCGACGTCACCAGATCGATACCCGTGATCGCCTCCGTCACCGCGTGTTCGACCTGCAAACGCGTATTCATCTCCAGGAAGTTGCAGGTGCCATCGGCGCCGAACAGCGTTTCGGCAGTGCCGATGACGTCGTAACCGATCTCCTGAAGCAATCCGGCAATCTTCTCCGCAGTGGTCTCCATGTCGCGACGCGGCAATAGCGGGGCAGGCGACTCCTCAATGACCTTCTGATGTCGGCGCTGCACCGAACAATCGCGCTCGAACAGGTGACATGCGTTACCTGCCTTGTCCGCCAGTATCTGAAACTCGATGTGGCGCGGGCGCTCGATGAGCTTTTCCAGATAAAGCTCGCCGTTACCAAAGCTCTTTTGCGAGACGGAGCGGGCCTGAGCGATCGCCGCAAGCAGCGAAACTTCGTCGCGCGCAGGCACCATGCCGATGCCACCGCCGCCGGCCGCTGGCTTGATCAGCACCGGGTATCCGATGGCGCGTGCGGCGGCACTGATCGAATCGGCATGGTCGTCGAGCAGTCCCGAGCTGGGTGACATTGGCATGCCGTAGCGAGCCATCAGCTCTCGTGCGCGGGTCTTGTGCCCCATCGCTTCGATCCAGCGCGGCGACGGTCCGATGAACGTTGCCCCGGTTTCCATCACGCGGCGCGCGAAGGTCGCGTTTTCCGAAAGGAAGCCGTACCCCGGGTGCACGGCATCCGCCTTCGAGCGTGCCAGCACGTCGATCAGGCGATCCTGATCGAGGTAGCTCGACATCGCGGGTGCGGGACCGATGGCGTACACCTCGTCGGCCTGCGCCAGATAGGGGAGTGTGGCATCCGCTTCGGAACAGACCGCCACGGAACGAATGTTCATCTGGCGCAACGCACGGATGATGCGTGCTGCGACCGCGCCGCGATTCGCTACGAGAACCTTCGCAAACATGTCTTCTCCTTCGTCGTTTTCATTCTCCACCGCAACGGGTGCGCAAAGGCGCTACGGTTAAGTCGCGGCACAGGCAGGCGTCAGGCGCAAAGGCTGTCGGCCAATCCTCCCCAGGCGATCCGTGCGTCGTCCAGGTGACGACCGAGCGCATCGGATTCGAGACGCAGCGCGTGCAGCGCCTCCTCAAGGTGCTCACCAGTCATTCGCGACGCAATGGATGCAACGCTGATTGAGACGAACGCAGGACCTTCCTTGCGCGGCAACGTCATGCCGATGGCGCTTACGTCGGCGATCACCGTTTGCACGTTCGTCGCGTAGCCATCAGCGCGCGTTCGTGCGACCAGCTCGCGCAGGCGCGCTGGCGAGATGTCGCGATAGCGGGGCAAATGCACGGCGTTCGCTGCGATTGCGGCTTCTACGGCGTTGTCAGGCAACGCAGCGAGCAACGCCATCGCGCCGGCACCCGCGCCGAGTGCCCGGCGCGCACCGATCTTCAGGCTATGGGTGCGAATCGGGTAGCTGCCCTGCAAATGATCGAAGCACACGGCGTCATGCCCGCTTCGCACCATCAGAAAGACAGAGTCGCCCGTCAGGTCGGCCAGCCGTCGCAGCGTTGGCTGGCAGCGTTCACGAAGATCGAATGCCGGCGACGCATTGAGGCCGAGCAGATACGCGGTATGACCGAGCGTGTAACGGCGCGCCTGCGGGTCGAGTTGCAGCATGTTGCTGAACGCCAGCCCTTTGACGATGCGATGCGCAGTGATGCGCTCCAACGCCAGGCCCTCGGCGATCTCATGAAGACGCAAGCCTTGGGGGCCGCACATGGCAACAAGGCGCAGCACGGCGATTGCGCGCTGGATGCTCTGCGTGCCTTCGCTGGCCCGGCGTCCGGCAGCGGCGTTTGCATGGTTGCCGTTCGTCGTGAGGTCGGGCATGAAGTCTGCGGCGTCGGCGATGCCATCGGCGATATCCTCGGACGAGGTGTCGTCAATATCGCTGGCGTGTCGTGGAGGCAGGCTCATGAAAATCTATCCGTTTCGGCGTCTGCTGCGGGCAGACAAAGTGGAGCTGACAAACAAGGGAAGTGGCATGGCATCGTCGATGGTGTGGCGCCGCAGTGTTCGGAGGACGAAGGAAACCGGTATTGTCTCGCAAACCGGGATTGCGTCAGCGGCCTCGAAACACCGCTGCGCGCTTCGCAGCGAAAGCCTCACGTCCCTCCTTGCGATCTTCGGTGTCGCGCAACAGCCCCCACAGATGACGCTCGTAGGTCAGCGCAGGCGACAGTGGCATATCCAGACCATTGCGTGCCGCCTGTTTGATCGCCCGCACCGCAAGTGGCGCCGCGTTGGCAATGCGGCGTGCGATCGACGTCGCCACCTCCATCAGTTCGTTCTGCGCGACCACGTGACTCACCAGGCCGATGCGTAGCGCCGTCTGCGCGTCGATGGCATCGCCGGTCAGCAGCATCCACATGGCATTCGCGTTACCAATCAGACGCGGCAACCGCTGCGTTCCACCCGAGCCAGGCATGGAGCCGACGGTCACTTCCGGCAATGCAAAGCGAGCCGTGTCGGCGGCGATGCGGATGTCGCATGCCAGTCCGATTTCAAGTCCGCCACCGTACGCCAGCCCGTTGAATGCGCAAATCACAGGGGTGTCGAAGTCCATGCCCAGCGTGAGCGATCCTGCTTCGGGCTCGGCACCTTCGCCGCGAAACGTCTGTGCTGCGAATGAGCTCGTCGGTGGCGGTGTGAGCCGAAGATCTGCGCCGCTGCTGAATGCACGATCCCCGGCCCCCGTGATGACGACCACGCGAATCTCCGGCGTGCCGCCGATGTGCCGCCAAAGCGCCTGCAGTCGAGTACGCATCGGATAGTCGATCGCATTGAGCGCTTCGGGGCGGTTTAACCGCACCGTCGCGACGCCGTCGCTCACACTGAAGTCGATAGTCATGGTCGCAATGCCGCGCTTCGCAAATAGGTAGATATGTAGAGACGCAGTGCGTTGTCTCAGGGATCGATACGGTGCTTGAATCCGGGCTGACGTGAGTCTGCTGCTGCCGCAAGCGCCTGACGGATCGCGTCGCGCGTTTCGGCAGGGTCGATCACGTCGTCGATCCAGCCCTGTGCCGCAGCTTCGTAGGCGCTCGATTGCTCGTCAAGACGCGCCATAATCTCCGCCTTGCGTGCGGCCGGATCCGGTGCGGCGGCAATCTCCCGGCCGAACACCAGTTCAACGCCAGCTTCAGGCCCCATCACGTCGAAATGCGCCCCCGGCCAGGCCGCAAGATAGTCGGGCCGCATGGCGCGGCCGCACATCGCCAGATACGCCAGACCAATGGCTTTGCGGGCGACGAACGTAATCTTGGGGACCGACGCCGCGCACACGGTGTTGAGCAGCCGGGCAGCGAGCGACACCATGCGATGTTTCTCGATGTCGGGGCCGACGAGAAATCCCGGTGCGTCGCAAATGAAGACCAGCGGGACGTGAAACGCGTCGCAAACATCGACGAACTTACGCGCCTTCTGTGCGGTTTTCTCGTCCATCACACCGCCGCGCGCCATCGGATTCGACGCGACGAAGCCGACCGGCTGCCCATCGATCCGGCCGAACGCCGTAATCAGATTGGGACCATAGCGCGGCCGATAATGGAAGAGGTCCCCTGCGTCGACGATCAGACTCAGCACTCGCTTCATGTCGTACGCCTGACGCCCGACATCCGGAATGAGCGTGCGCAGCTTTTCGCGTCCTTCCTCCGTATCGAGCGCCGCAGGCTTCGCCTCGACGACCGGCGGCAGCTCGCCGCTGTGGCTCGGGAGAAACGACAGGAACGTTCGCAGACTGCGCAGCGTGTCGGCTTCCGTGTCACCGACGTAGTCGACCTGACCGGTAACGGTCTCGCTGACATCCGCGCCACCAATGGCGTCGGGGGTGACCATCTCGCCGGTGCCAACCTTCACGACGAGCGGTCCCGACATCCCCATCACGCCCGTGCCGCGCGCGAGTGCGGTGAAATCGGACTGTGCGGCAGTGAAGGACGGACCGCCAAATGCCGGTCCAAGAATCGCGGCGAGCTGCGGAATCTGTCCGGACATCCGGAAGTGATCCGCAAACCGCGCGCCCATGTTTGCAGCCATCGCGCCAAAGCTTTCTTGCACACGCGCCGCACCGGCTTCCATCAGTGCAATAAACGGTTTCCTGTGACGCAACGCAGCATCGCGCACACGCGCGATCTTGATTTCCCCCACACGTCCTCGCGTGCCGCCCAGCACGGTCGCATCGTCCGCTGCGACATAGACAATGCGCCCGTCGACGGTGCCGTGCCCGGTCACGATGCCGTCGGCCGGCGTTCGCTCGCGCAGCGACGGGTGTGCACTGTGCGCGTGTACGCCCATCTCGACAAAGCTGCCGTCGTCGAGCAGCAACGCGATGCGCTCGCGCGCCGTGAGCTTGCCTTGCTCTCGCAGTTTGTCGATTGCAGCCGCCGATGTCGATGACCGGATGGCGTCGCGGCGGTTTTGCAGTTCTTCGATCTTGCGTTTGTCCATGAGCGTCCTGGCGGTGCGATGGGCACGGAAAGCAGGTGGGTCTTTCCGTATATCCATATATTGAAATAGATAACGATTATATGGTGCGCTACGTGAGCATCGATGTCGTGTCGGTATGATCGCTTATTGACATCGTTAATCATGTTTCCTAGCTTTTATAGCGGATATTTCAACAAGGCGCCAGATAAATTGGTGCAAATCCGGGTGGGGTTTTCGATGCTTCTGTAATTCCAATATGTGTACAAATTAAGAGAGGTCGAAATGAATCGATTGACGGGACGGCGCGTCGTGACGCGCATGACATCGGGGTTGCGGGCAAGGGCGGCAGTGGCAGCACTGGCCGCGGGAGTGCTGGGCGCAATGGGCGCGTCGGGTGCGATGGCAGCCGACAAGACGGGGCCTGCTGTAGATCGGAACACGCTCGTCGTGGCGCTCGACAAGGAAATCCAGAGCCTCGATGCACTGGTTACGGCGAGCGGCGATTCCCAGCGTTATGCGATGTCGATCTTCGACACGCTCTACGGCTTCGATGCCAAGGGCAACATCGTGCCTCGCATGGCGACCAGCTACACCATGTCCTCCGACGGCCTGACGTATACGTTCAAGCTACGGCCGAATATCAAGTTTCATAACGGCGACCCGTTCACATCGGGCGACGTGAAGTACTCCATTGAGCGCGTGATCGATCCGGCCTCTAAAAGTACGCGACGCCCTTATTTCGCCCCCGTCATCGATGGCATCGACACGCCGGATCCGCTGACGGTCCGCATTCGCCTGAAGCAGCCGGACGGTGTCTTCCTCAACAAGATCGCAGGCTTCCTGTTCATCGTTCCGCAGAAGTACACATCGTCGTTACCGAGTGTCGAGGCTTTTGCGGCCGCACCCATCGGCTCGGGGCCGTATCGCGTAAAGACGAACAAAGTCGGGCAGTACCTTGAGCTCGAACGCTTCGATGACTTTTACGGCGACAAACCAGCGATCAAAACGTTGGTATTCAAGTACATCCCCGAGCCGTCGAGTCGCGTGAATGCGATCGTCTCCGGCGAAGTGGATATCGCCGCCATGATCCCCCTTGCCGAAGTTGCGCGACTGCGCCAGGACGCAGCCCTGGATGTCATCACAAATCCGGTGTCGTCGCCTATGCACGTGCGCCTGTACTCGAACGTACCGGACTCGCCGCTAGCCAAGCGAGACGTTCGACTCGCACTGAACTACGCTGTCGACGCCAACGCCATCATCAAGGGCGTTTTCCACGGCGTTGGCGCGCCGATGGGCACTTTCATCTCGAAATACTTCCCCTACGGCGGCGACCCGAGCGTCGCGCCGTACCCATATGACCCGGCAAAAGCGCGCGCATTGCTCAAGCAGGCCGGCTACCCGAACGGCTTCTCGATCAAGCTCTACGACGCTGTCGGGACGCCCAAAGAGTTTGCCGAAGCACTGGCCGCCTATTGGGGGCAGGTTGGCGTCAAGGTGGACATCAATCGCATCGACTACGCCGCGTGGAGTCGACTGAACAACACGCACAAAACCGGGCCGATGACGACCACCCAATTCACCAATGCGATCTACGACCCGATCCATCCGGTCGCGGGATCGTTCTCAAAGGACGGCGCCTGGTCCGACTACTACAACCCGGAAGTCGAAGCACTGCTCAAACAACTCGATACGACAACCGGCGCCGAAGCGCGCGGCGCGCTCTTCCGCAAGATCGGCAAGATCCTGCACGACGACGCCTCAGCCGTGCTCGTGACAGAGCTGTTCAACGTCTTTGCGAAGAAGAAAACGCTGACATGGGAAGTGCAGCAAGGCTCGGGCTTCCTGAACTTCCGCAAGGTGGCCTGGCATTGAGATGCGTTTTGCCGTGCGTCACGCGAAGCGACGCACGGCGACTCGATCTGACGGGCGGGCGAGGGCGCAGCCTCAGCCGTCGAGACTGACGGCGGCGTCGCCCTCGCCAATCGGATCGCCCACATTGAAGTGCACTTTCGTCACGCGCCCGGCGCGCGGCGCAATGACGGGAATCTCCATCTTCATCGATTCGACCATGAGCAGCGCCTGATCTTCGGACACCGTGTCGCCCTCGGCGACAAGCACCTGACAAACGGTGCCGGTGATTTCAGAGCGAATGGCTTGGTGGGACATCTCGGTTTCCTCCGGGTGGTGATGAATGGCTCAACAGATGATGGTCAGTGAACAACAAGGAGTCGTCGACACATGGTTGCATTCTTGGAAGCTTCGGAACATCGGGGTGCGCACGCGCAGTGGCACGCGACGTACGACGTCATCGTCGCGGGCTACGGCGCAGCCGGGGCGGTTGCCGCCATCGAGGCCGCGGATGCGGGTGCGCGAGTGCTGCTGATTGAAAAGATGCCCGACCCCGGCGGCATTTCGATCTTGTCTGCTGGCGGCGTGCGCGTCTCCGACGATGCCGAGGCAGCGTTTGCCTACTTGCAGCACACGTGCGGTGGCCGCACGCCGGACGATGTGTTGCGCGCGCTCGCCGTCGGCATGACGGAAGTGCCCGGCTATCTGCGCGAACTGGCACGCACGAACGACGCCGTCGTGCGCGTCGACGCAGCACTCGGCAACTATCCATTCCCCGGTTGCGATTCGCTGGCTTACGCCGACATCGAATCGATTCCCGGCTTCGGTGATCCGGCCGGTTATCTTGCGGCGCGCCCATTCCGCCCGGGCTGCCTGCTCTTCAAGTTGCTGCTCGATAACGTCGAGGCGCGTCGCGCTCAGGGGCGCATCGACGTTTGGCTCTCGGCCAGCGTCGAACGACTGGAGCAGGGAGAGCGGCGCGAAATACTGGGTGTGCGACTGCGACGCGGCAGCGAATCGCTGCGTGTTCGCGCGCAGCGTGCCGTCGTGCTCGCATGCGGGGGATTCGAAGCGGACGAAGAAATGAAGCGTCAGTTCTTTGTCTCGACGCCCGTTCTGCCGGGCAGCTTTCGCGGCAACACCGGCGACGGCATCCGCATGGCGCAAGCCGCAGGCGCGGCGCTCTGGCATATGTGGCACCACCACGGGCCGTACGGCATCCGACACCCCGATCCATCGTATCCGTTTGGCATCTACGCGAAGATCCTGCCGATGTGGACGCCTGAGCGCGAGTCGAAGCCGCTGCCGAAGATGGCGTGGATCGTTGTAGATCAGCGCGGACGCCGCTACGTCAATGAGTATCCGCCGTACATATCGGACACCGGCGTACGCCAGTTCGATCACTACGACCCGTCGGCTTACCGACACGACCGCCTGCCGTCGTATTTGATCTTCGATGAGGCCGGACGTCGCATGTATCCGATGGGGCGCTCGATCACGAATGATCGCGAGGCCTGGTACGAGTGGAGTAGCGACAACCTGAAGGAGGTAGAGAACGGTTTGCTGCAAAAGGCCGACACCCTCGAAGCGCTGGCGCAAAAGCTTGGCATCGACGCAGCAGGACTTACGCGCACAGTGAGTGAATGGAATGCCAGTTGCGAGGCCGGGCGCGACGACGCATTCGGCCGCCGCCCCGAGACGATGACGCCACTCACCGAGGGGCCGTTCTATGCCGCATCGCTGTGGCCGGTCGTCATCAACACGCAGGGTGGCCCCGTACACGACGCCGCCCAACGGGTGCTGGACCCCTTCGGCGAGCCGATTGCTGGCCTCTATGCGGCGGGTGAGCTCGGCAGTGTGTTCGGGCACATCTATATGGCGGGCGGCAATCTGGCGGAATGCATTGTCGGCGGGCGAATTGCCGGCCGGAATGCGGCCCGCGCTCGCGACGCCGCCGCGACGCGTGACGAAGCGAATTCCGCCGATGTGCGGCGCGCTTGATGCGCCCCGGGCATCCGGGTGCATCAAGCGACTGACATGAACCGCACTTCGGATGCCCATGCTTCAAATCCCGTATAAATGTTCAAATAGTGGAATAAATGACGTGTTAATTTTCGCAGAAAAACGTGAATGAAGCACTGTGATTTGCTAAGCAAAAATCCATATAAAGACTGGCTCACGCTTGCGTTATAAAGATAACCGATGGTGTATCGATTGAACTGAGAGTTATCCCTGATGAAAATTAAGCAAAGTTATTTGTTTCAAATATTGACCATCGCGTCATGCGTGACTAGACTGGTTTCCATTACGACGACTGCCGACACAGATCAGGCAGCGCCACAACCAGGAGACGCAAGCGCATGAGCAATCGCTTCCAGGGAAAGGTGGTTCTAGTGACGGGCGGCGCGCGTGGCATCGGCTACGCAACAGCCGAACGGTTCGCGCAGGAGGGTGCGCGCGTAGCGATCTGCGATATCTCGGCAGATGCAGCGCAATCCGCGGCCGAAGCGCTGAAGCGCGACGGCGGGCATGACGCCGCAGGCTTTGGTTGCGACGTCACGGATGAGGCGCAAGTCGAAACGCTCTTCACGCAAGTGATCGCGCAACTCGGCGGACTCGACGTCCTCGTGAACAACGCAGGCGTCACACGAGACAATCTGCTGTTCAAGATGTCGGTGGACGACTGGGATCGCGTCATGAACGTCCATTTGCGCGGCACTTTTTTGTGCACGCGCGCCGCGCAACGACACATGGTCGAACAACGCAGCGGCAAGATCGTCAATCTTTCCTCAACATCGGCACTCGGCAATCGTGGGCAGGCGAATTACTCGTCGGCCAAGGCGGGGTTGCAAGCCTTCACGCGCACCGCTGCCATCGAGCTGGGCCCCTTCAATATCAACGTCAACGCGGTAGCGCCGGGGTTCGTCGACACCGAAATGACGCGCCAGACGGCGGAGCGTCGCGGCATCGATCCCGAGGAATACAAACGGCAGCGCGCCAAGAGCATTCCGCTCGGCCGCGTCGGCGTTCCCCGTGACATCGCCAATGTCGTCGCTTTCCTTTGCAGCGAAGACGCGTCGTTCGTTTCGGGGCAGATCATCTATGTCAAGGGCGGGCCGGAGACGTTGCGCTAACGTCGGTTGATCTTTGTCAGCCGGGTATCGCTTCGTTCATCGCTCTTCTTCGGAGAATTCAATGCACACACGGGCATTGCATGCATGGTCACGCCAGGTAGCGTGGATCGGTTCGGGTATCGCGCTGTGCGCGGCGCTCCTGACGTCGACGGCCGCATACGCCATTGGCGGAAAGCCCGCCGTCGACCGCGACACAGTGGTCTTCGCCGTCGGCAAAGATATCAATAACCTCGATGCTCAGGTCGCCGCCACGGGCGATTCTCAGCGCTACGGCTGGCAGTTGTTCGACTCGCTGTACGCGTTCGACATCGACGGCAACCTGAAGCCCAGCGTCGCCACAGGCGTGAAAATCGCGCCCGACGGCCTTCAATACACGTTCACGCTGCGCAACGACGTCAAGTTCCACAACGGCGCGAAGCTCACAGCCAGGGACGTGAAGTATTCGCTTGAGCGCATCGTCGCGCCCGAGACGAAGAGCACACGGCGACCATACTTCGCGAACCTCGTCGACCACGTGGATGCGCCGAACGACACGACCGTCGTGTTTCATCTGAAACGACAGGACGGGGCGTTCCTCAACAAGATCGCAGGTTACCTGCTGCTGGTGCCGAAGGCGTACACCGAAGGACTCGCGTCGCCCGAGGCATTCGCCCGCGCGCCGATCGGGTCCGGACCGTACAAGTTCGTCGAACAGAAGATCGGGCAGTCCGTGACGCTCGACCGTTTCGATGGCTACTGGGGCGCGAAGCCGGGCATCAAGCGGCTTGTCTTCAAGGTCATTCCCGAGGCGAGTAGCCGCATCAATGCGCTGCTCAACGGTGAGGTCGATGTCATCGACTATGTCCCGAGCGTCGACGTGGCGCGCCTGAAGGCTAACGCTGGCCTCACCGTCAAGTCGGTGCCGGTGGGCAGCCCGCTCGCCGTGCGACTGTACTCGAACGTGCCGGGCACGCCGCTCTCGAAGCGAGAGGTGCGCCTCGCGCTGAACTACGCGCTCGATACCAAGGCGATCATCGGGCAGGCGTTGCATGGCGTGGGCGCACAGATGTCCTCCTATGTTTCGTCCAGCTATCCGTACGGTGTCGATCGCACGCTCAAGCCGTATCCGTACGATCCCGCGCAGGCGAAGAAACTGCTGGCGCAAGGCGGCTACCCGAACGGCTTTACGACCGACTTGCTGTGCCCGACAGACAACCCGAAGGAACTCTGCGAGGTGATCGCGGCGTACTGGTCGGCCATCGGAGTGAAGACGAATGTGAAGGTCATCGATTACGCCGCGTGGAGTCGCCTGAATAACACACACAAGGGCGGGCCGATGACGATGATGCAGTTCTCCAACGCCATCTACGACCCGGTCCATCCGATCAGCGGCGCGGCAACGAAGGACGGCACCTGGTCGGATTACTTCAACCCGGAAGTGGAAAAGCTCGTGGCACAGGGTGATGCCGCGACCTCGCGCGAACAACGCGACGAGATCTTCAAGAAGATTGGTCGCCTGTTGCATGACGATGGCCACGCCGTGCTGATTACCGAGCTCTATTACACGTTCGCGCAGGACGTGAAGCTGAACTGGGAACCACAGCATGGCAGCGGGTATTACAACCTGCGCAGCCTGAGCTGGAAGTGATCTTCGAGATGTCGAGAACTCAGGCCACCAGAGCAGCCCCGAACCGATGAATCCGAACATGAACCGACACGACGACAGTGTTCCGCCCCCGGCCCACACCGCCTCGGCGGTGGTGGCCGCGCGGGTTGACGCGATCGACTGGACGCACGAGACGTTCGCGAGCGCGCTGACATGGATCGCCCAGGCACATGGCGAGCGCGAGGCGGTGGTCCATGGCGACACGCGCCTGACCTTCAGCCAGCTCGTGCAGCGCATTCATGCGTTCGCCCGTGGCCTGATGTCGCTGGGTGTGGGGCCCGGCGAGAACGTAGCACTGTGGATGTCCGACAGCACGGAGTGGCTAATCGCCCGCTGGGCCGTGCCCCTCATTGGCGCGGTGCTTGTGCCCGTGAACACCCGGTTTCGCGACAGCGACGTGGCGTATGTACTCAGCCAATCGGAAGCCACCACGCTTATCGTTCAGGAGCGAGGCGGTTCGTCGGGGCGGGGCGTGCGCTACTTCGACATTCTCGCGCAGCTCGTACCCGACTGGACCACGCAGCGGCGCGGCGCGTGGCAGTGCGAGCGCATGCCGGCCCTGCGCCGTGTCATCGGTCTGCCGGATGAACGCACGCTGCACGCTGGCATGGAAAGCTTTCACGCTGTCGAAGCACACGGAAAGAGCCGGTTGGACGACGGGACACTGGAGCGCCGTTTCGCAAAGGTGAAGGCCGACGACGTCGCCCAGATTCTCTACACGTCAGGGACGACATCGTTCCCGAAGGGCGCGATGGTCCGCCACGGCGCATTGCTCGCCAATAACCACTACGCGGCGCAGTGTCTGCGGCTGACATCGCAAGACCGCTACCTCTCGTGTGTGCCCCTTTTTACCGCGACGGGCACGTTCTACACGCTGGCCATGGCGCTCTCCGGCGCGGCCATGGTCATTGCCGACCAGTTCTCGCCGAAGGGCTTCTGTGAACTTGTCGAGCGTGAGCACATCACCGTCAGCTTCTTCGTCGACACCATCGTGCAGGACCTCAAGGCGTTCCCCGATATCGGGAATTACGACCTGTCGAGCCTGCGCACCGGCACCGGCGCGCCGCTACCCACGGCGTCGTTCGAATGGGTCAGCCGCACGCTGGACGTGCCTGAACTGGTCAGCGCGTACGGTATGTCGGAGACGTCCAACGCGGTCGTGCGCACGCGCTGGGATGATCCGTACGAAAAGCGCTCGCGCACGAACGGCCGCCCCGTGCGTGGGGTGAAAGTACGCATTACCGACATCGAGACCGGTAAGGAGCTGCCCGCCGGATCTATCGGCCAGATCTGCATTTCCGGTTACGTGGTCATGAAGGGCTACTACCGCATGCCGGACGAAGATCGCAAAGCCATCGACGCCGGTGGCTGGCTGCTCACCGGCGACCTCGGCGAACTCGACAGCGATGGCTATCTGACATATCGGGGCCGCGTGAAGGAGATGATCAAGCCCGGCGGCTTCAACGTTGCGACGCAGGAAATCGAAGTCTTCCTTAAGACCTATCCGGGTGTGCGCCAGGCCGTCGTGGTGGGTGTGCCCGATGCGCGTCTGGGCGAAGTCGGATATGCGTACGTCGAACGGCAGGAGGGCGCGGATATCTCGCCCTTCGCCTTGCAACAGTATTGTCGCGAGCACATCGCGAGCTACAAAGTGCCGCGCTACGTGGAGTTTATCGATGTCTGGCCGCTGACCGGCAGTCAAAAGATCCGCAAGCTGGAGCTGCGCGATCGTGCCACGCGCAATCTGAAGGGCGACGACGAGTCGACCAGCGCGACGGCCGATGGGGGAGCACACGCATGATTCGCTATCTCACGCGACGCGTGGCGCAGTCTCTGATCACGGTGTTGCTCGTCACGCTGGTCATCTTCCTGATCGTGCGGCTGATCGGCGATCCGACGCACCTGATGCTCCCGCCCGAGGCCACCGAAGCCGACCGCGCGCTGCTTCGTCACGAAATGGGGCTGGATCGTCCGGTGGCCATGCAGTACGGGAGCTACCTCTGGCATCTGCTTCAGGGGCAACTCGGCATCTCCTACCGATTCTCGCGTCCCGCCCTCGACGTGGTGCTCGGCGCGCTGGGCCCGACGTTGCTTCTCACAACGTCGGCGCTCGGATTGGGCATTCTCGTCGGAGTACCGCTCGGGGCCATCGCCGCAGTGCGTCGCGGCGGCGCGATCGATCAGTGCGCCAAGCTCTTCGCCGTCTTGGGGCAGGCCGCACCGCCATTCCTGTTCAGTCTGCTCTTCATCCGCCTGTTTTCCATTCAGTTGTCGTGGTTCCCTACGAACGGCTACGGCACGTTCTCGCATCTCGTCATGCCCGCTGTAGCGCTGGGGTGGTATTCGGCGGCGGGGATCATGAGACTGACGCGTTCGAGCATGTCGGAAGTGCTCGACACGGAGTACATCAAGTTCGCGCGCATCAAGGGCGTGCCCGAGCGCACGATTGTCTTTCGACACGCGTTGCGTAATGCGCTGCTGCCGATGATTACGTTCACGGCGTTGCAGTTCGGCATTCTGATGGGCGGCGCGGTGTCGGTCGAATTCATCTTCTCGTGGCCGGGCATCGGCCGCCTGATACTCGATTCGATCTCCAATCTCGACTACACGGTCGTGCAGGCCGCTGTCACTGTCGGTGCGCTGATCTTCACCTTGCTCAACCTGGCGGTGGACGTGCTCTACGCCTACGTCGATCCGAGGATTCGTTATGCATGAGATCACTCCCCAGGACTTGCAGCAACGCCCGGCCGAGGTCAGTGTGCCGGTGCCGCAGATGCGTGCGCGCCGCCAACTCTGGCGCGACGTACAGCTGTGGGTATGCCTGGCGCTTGCCGTGGCGCTGATCGTCGTCGCGCTGGCCCCGCAATGGCTCGCGCCCTACGACCCGAACGCAATCTCGTTGAGCGACATTCTCAAGCCACCATCGGCGGCCCACTGGTTCGGCACCGATCAGTTGGGCCGCGACCTGCTGTCGCGTGTGATCTGGGGCTCGCAGATTTCGTTGTATGTGGCGTTTTGTGCAGTGCTCATCGCAGGCATCTTCGGCAGCCTGTTCGGCATTGCTGCGGGCTATCTCGGCGGGTGGGTCGACGCCGTCGCCATGCGCATCGCCGACATCCAACTGGCCCTGCCGGCGGTGATTCTCGCGCTGGTGCTCGTCGGCGCCATCGGGTTCAGCGTCTTCAATCTGGTGATCGTGCTGAGTCTGGCCAACTGGGCCCGCTTCGCCCGTGTCACCCGCGCCGAGGCGTTGTCGTTGCGCTCACGCGACTTCGTGCTGCTCGCCAAACTCGCGGGCGCGTCGCGCTTTCGCGTGATGTTTGCCCATATCGTCCCGAACGTGGTCAACACCTTCATCGTGCTTGCCACGCTCGACATCGGCACCATCATCATTCTCGAGGCAACGCTCTCGTTTCTCGGCCTGGGCGTTCAGCCGCCGACGCCGTCGTGGGGCGCCATGATCGCCGATGGCCGGGGCTATCTGGAAACCGCGTGGTGGATCTGCGGTATTCCGGGGATCGTATTGATGGTGACCGTGCTGCTGGCGAACCAGCTCGGCGACGCGCTACGTGACCGGCTAAGTCCGACGATGTCGAGGGGGTGGTGATGACGATACTCCTCGAAGCGAAGAATCTTACGACGATGCTGCGCGGCAAGCAGGGTATCGTCACGGCGGTGGACAACGTGAGCCTGCGCGTCGAAGCAGGGCGCTCGCTGGCACTGGTCGGCGAGTCCGGCTCGGGCAAGAGCATGACGTGCAATACGCTGCTCGGCCTGCTACCGTCGAACGGTCGGGTCGTACAGGGGGAAGTGCGCTACAAGGGGCGCGATCTCACTCGGCTCTCGCATGCGGAAATGGCAAAGATTCGCGGCCGCGAGATCGGCATGATTTTGCAGGATGCCATGACGTCGCTCAACCCGCTGCTGACCATCGGCGACCAGGTCGCCGAGATCTTTCGTGTGCATCGGGGCATTCGCGACAAGGCCGAACTGCGCCGTCTGTGTGTCGATGTGCTCGAGCGCGTGAAGATTCCGGCTGCGCTGGAGCGTCTGGACAGCTACCCGTTTCAGTTCAGCGGTGGCATGCGTCAGCGCGTATCGATCGCCATCAACATTGCGCTCTCGCCGGAATTGCTCATTTGCGACGAGCCGACGACCGCGCTCGATGTCACCGTGCAGCTCCAGATTCTCAAGCTCCTGCGTGAGCTTCAGCAGCAACGCAACATGGCGTTGATCTTCGTCACACACGACCTGCACCTGGCATCGCAGTTCTGTGACGACGTCGCGATCATGTACGGCGGTCGCATTGTCGAATCGGGGCCGATTGCCGATGTGTTCGCGCGCCCGGCGCATCCGTACACAGCAGGATTGCTGCGTGCCGTGCCGTCGCTGGGACGCTACGAGAAGCGTCTCGAAGCGATTCCGGGGCAGCAGCCGGGCCTCACCGAGTGGCCTCAGGGTTGCCGGTTCGCGCCGCGCTGTCCGCTCGCGACGCAGCAATGCCGCGACGAGTATCCGGATTGGTTCGAGTGGCAGGGCGGGGCGCGCCGCAGCGCGTGCTGGCAGACCATGCAGATGTGGACGCAACCGTCTGCACCGCGCGGTCATGAGACTGGCGACGCCAATGCCGACGCCGCAGTGAATGGTGCAGCGCGCGTGCGCAGGGAGGTGGCGTGATGTCTCAACCGTATCTTTCCGTGCGCAATCTCCGAAAAACCTACGATGTGCGCCGCGGCTTGCTGGGTCGCGCCCGGCCGCTGCATGCCGTGGCCGGCGTCACGTTTGACGTGGAACCCGGTGCGACCTTCGGCCTGGTGGGAGAGTCAGGCTCAGGCAAGAGCACCATCGCCAAGATGCTGATGCTGGCCGAACCGGCAACGAGCGGCGAAGTCAAGGTCGACGGGCAGGACATCCAGCAACTGAGCGCACAGGCACGCGAACACTTTCATCGTGTGTTGCAACCCGTCTTGCAAGACCCGTACAGCGCGCTGAATCCGCGCATGCGCGTGGGCCGGATTATCGACGAGCCGTTGCGCATCCATCGCACGCTCGACGATGCCGGTCGCGTCCAGCGCGTCGACGAACTCCTGCGACTCGTCGGGCTGCCGAGCGGTGCAGGGCGCAAGTTCCCGCATGAGTTGTCCGGCGGACAACGTCAGCGCGTAGCGATTGCACGCGCGCTCAGTCTTAGCCCGCGCTGCATGATCCTCGACGAGCCGGTTTCCGCACTCGATGTGTCGATTCAGGCGCAGATCCTGAACCTGCTCAAGGACCTGCAGGGCACGCTCGATCTGACCTATCTGCTGATCTCTCACGACCTGGCGGTCGTGGCGTACATGAGCCAGCGCATCGGAGTGCTGTACCTCGGAGAGTTCATGGAGGTCGCGGATACCGCGACGCTGATGCGAGGCGCGCGTCATCCGTATACGCAGGCGCTGATTGCGTCCGTCGACGCGCGCGGCGGCAGCGGCGAACAGGCGGTGGCCGGCGAAATTCCGTCGCCGATGAATCCCCCGTCGGGATGCCCGTTTCATCCGCGTTGCCCGCATGCGGCAGCGCGGTGTCGTGAGGAGAAGCCGGTCGCGCGGGAGATTGCGCCGCGCCACTGGGTGACGTGTCATTTCGCGGAGACGATTCCCGTCGCGACAGCGAACACCGCTGCGCGCGCCATCGGCCCGAAAGCGATAGAAACCGCCAAGACCTCCGCTCCGGAAGCTCAGGCGGTCCCCTTTCAGGAGGCAACATGAATTTTGCGGAAACCCCTTCATTGTCCCGGCAGGGCAACCCCGAGGTGCTCGCCGCACTGGAATCGGTCGTGCAAAGCCGCTTTCCGGCACGTGAGCGCGCGTATCACGACGCGGCTGGCATGCCGTTCGAGAACTTGCAGGACCTGTTCGAACTCGGCCTGCTCACCGCCACAGTGCGTAAGGAGCACGGTGGTCTTGGCAGCAACGTCATGTCGTCCGATCCGGCCACATTCCTGCAAGCGATGCGGCGCGTGGCTCGTGTGTCGCCGGGTACAGCGCACTGCATGCAGGTACAGAACCACGTGGCGTGGGCACTCGACGAACTGGGGACCGACGCGCAGCGCGAGCGCTTCGTGAAGCCTATGACACAGGGGATGAGCGTGTCTTCGTTCGTCGGCAGCGAGGCCGGGCGCAAGCACATGTACGTGCTTAAGACCACGGCAAAGAAGGTCGACGGCGGCTACATCGTCAACGGCAACAAGAACTATGCGACGAATGGCTATGAGAACGGCGTCGCCATCGTGTTCGCGACCATCGAAGGGGAAACCGAGTACTTCAAGTCGCATCTGATGGTCATCGTCGAGCCGGGAATGGAGGGACTCAGCGTCAATCACGACTGGTATCGCCCGACCGGCATGCGCGTGTGTCCGAGCCCGGAGATCTACCTGAACGACGTCTTCATCGACGAACTCCACGTGCTCGGCGAGCCAGGCGTCTACCCGCGCGGACGCTGGCAGGGACGCTTCCACCTCGGATTCACGGCGAACTACCTCGGCATGATCGAAGGCGCTTACGAGTGGGTGCGTCAGAGTCTGGTCGAGCGCGGCCGGGGCAAAGATCCGTTCGTGCAGTTGCGCATGGGCGAGGCGAAGACCCAGTTGCATGGGGCACAAGTCGTCTTCGAGAACGCCATCGACGCCTGGCGCACGGGCGATGTGCAACGCGCGGAACTGATCTCGATGCAAGCGAAATCGATCTGCGCGCATGCGGCACTGGAGATGTCGCACACGCTGATCATGCTGGCCGGCTCGACGGCACTGTTCGACGAGTTCCCGCTGGCGCGTCTGATTCGCGATCTGAACACGCACATCCTGCACGTCGGGCACGACAAGACGGCACAGATCGTAGGTGCAGCCGAACTGGGCGAGTCCTTCGATTCGACGCTGCAGCGCTGAGTCCCGCGCTTATACGTTGGATACACCGGACCTATCCCGTCAACCAAGACTTCGAGAGTTTTCATGGATTTTCAGCTCACCGAATCGCAGCGCGAACTGATTGATGCCACCGAGAAGTTGTGTCGTCAGTTGCTCCCGTTCGCCAAGGAGGCGCATGAGGCCGAGACCAAGGGCGACTTCGCGCCATTGCAACGGCTACGCCGACAGATGGCCGAAGCCGGACTGCTGGCGTTGAACATGCCGCAGGAGTATGGCGGCATGGGCCTGCCGCTGCTGGAGACCCTGCTGCTGATCCAGACCATTCAGCGTGTCGACTCCACGCTGGGCGGTCTGGCGCACCGCACCTCCACCGGCGCCATCGGCGCCGTGCTGGAGCTGGGCACGCAGGCGCAGAAGACGCGTTTCGTAGGCGGTGTCGCACGCGGCGAGATCGGCGTGTCGATCGGCATCACCGAGCCGGATGCGGGATCGGCCGCCACGGCAATGAAGACGCGCGCGCGCATCGAGGGCGACGACGTCATCATCAATGGCCAGAAGATCTTCATCAGCGCGGCAAAAGGGCATCACTACACGATGCTCTATTGCCGCTTCGGCAACACCGGCCGTGCGAGCGACATCGGCGCGATCATGGTGCCGCACGATGCACCCGGATTCTCGTGCAGCGGCGGGACGTTGAACATGGCTGGCGAACGGCAGTATGAGCTGTACTTCGACGACTGCCGCGTGCCGAAGGCGAACATCCTAGCGGAGAGTCGTGCATTTGCGAAGCTGATCAGCGTGTACAACGTGGAGCGGCTGGGCAGCATCTCGCGCATGCTCGGCTCCGCGCAGGCGGCGTTCGAGTTCGCGTTGCAGTATGTGCAGGAGCGTAAGCAGTTCGGCCGCGAACTGGCCGACTTCCAGGGTTTGCAATGGATGCTGGCCGACATGAAGGTCAAGCTCGAAGCAGCCCAGATGCTGACCTACCGTGCGGCATCGAACACCGCAAGCGGACTGCCGTCGCCGCTGGAGACGTCGGTGGCAAAAGTCTACGTCGCACAGGCCGCGAAGGAAATCTGCGACGACGCTATTCAGCTTCTCGGCGGCTACGGCTACATGGCGGAGTATCCCGTCGAAGGGTTGTATCGCGAGGTGCGCGGCGGATCGATTTACGGCGGCACCCTGCAGATTCACAAAAACATGATCGCCGGGCACCTGCTTGGTCGCAAGAACAGCCAGTGGGCACCGACGTCCGGGGAGTCAGGCGAATGAAAGCCAGTGCGCTTGCCGACCGGGAGCCGGTCATCGTCGACGTCGTGCGCACGCCTGTCGGGCGTCGCAATGGCGCGCTCAGAGAATGGCATGCTGCGGCGCTGCTTGCTCAGGTCCTGAGTGCAGTGCTGGTGCGCAACGGCGTGCCAGCAGGCGATGTCGACGACGTGGTCGCCGGATGTGCGACGCAGGTGGGCGAACAGGCTGGCAACATTGCCCGCACCGCGTTGCTGATGGCCGACTTCCCGGTGACGGTGCCGGGAACGACCGTGCAGCGTGCCTGCGGATCGTCGCAGCAGGCCATTCACTTCGCCGACAACCTGATTCGTAGTGGCACGTGCGACGTGGTCATCGCGGGTGGCGTAGAGCTCATGTCCACAACGCAAGGCGGGAACGACGACACACGTTACGGACGCCGTTATCCCGAGTCGCTGGTGGAGCGGTTTTCGATGCCCTCTATGGGCATAGCAGCCGAGCGCATCGCCGCGCACTGGAAGCTGGGACGTTCCTATCTGGACGAACTGGCGCTGCGCAGTCATGCACTGAGCGCAGCGGCGCACGACGCCGGCAGGTTTTCGCGCCAGCTTCTGCCCATAGCCGGGGCCGATGGCCAGCCCCTCACGCGGGACGAAGGAGTACGACGCGATACCTCGTTGGAAAAGCTGGCCTCGCTGAAACCGTCATTCCGTGAAGACGGCAGGGTAACCGCAGGCAACGCCAGCCAGGTGTCCGACGGCGCAGCAGCCGTGCTGCTGATGACGGCCGCGAAGGCGCGTGAGTACGGCTTGCGTCCGCGTGCCGTATTGCGTGCGCAGCTCGTTGTCGGCGTCGATCCGGCAATGATGCTCACCGGCCCGATTCCGGCGACACAGCAGATTCTCGCGCGTACCGGGCTGGCGCTCGAGGACATCGATCTGTTCGAGATCAACGAGGCCTTCGCATCGGTGTTGGGCGCATGGCTTGCCGAGATCAAGCCCGATCTCTCGAGAGTGAATGTGAATGGCGGCGCCATCGCAGTGGGGCATCCGCTCGGGTCGACGGGGGCACGCCTGATGGCCGGTTTGGTCGACGAGCTGGAGTTGCGCGGTGGTCTGTACGGATTGCAGTCGATGTGCTGCGGCGGCGGACTCGGTACGGCGACCATTGTCGAACGTGTCGAGTGAGGCGGCCCGCAAGCGACGAATGAGGAGTGTGACGATGACAGAGATCGACCATTCTCTGATTGGCACGAGCGCACCGCCGTTTCTGGTGGAAGTCGAACGCGGGGCGATTCGCAAGTTCGCAGACGCGATCGGAGACGACAACCCGCTGTATCGCGACGAAGGATTCGCGCGTCGACACGGCTACGACGGCATCGTGGCACCGCCCACGTTTCCGACCTGCTTTCGCGCCCCGAAGGATCCCCCCTGGATGGCGACGCTGGACCGGCGTCGCATCGTCGCCGGAGAGATGGGGTTTCACTACGCTCAGCCCATCGTGGCGGGCATGCGTTTCGAATGCCGCCTCCAGCTCGTCGGCGTCGACGAAAAGACAGGCGCGCGCGGTGCAATGTCGCTGATGCGCCAGGTGATGTCCGGCTACCGGATAGGCGACGACGGCGTGGCTCGGGAATGCGTGTTCACGGTGCGCCGCACAACCGTCTATCGATCGGCGCAGCAAGTCGCGTCGGGGAGTCTGGCATGAACGAGAAGCCGCTGTTGCAGGCGCGCGTAGGCGACACCTTCGCGCTTTCGATTCCGGCGGTGACGACCACGCAGCTCGTGAGATATGCGGGTGCGTCGGATGACTACAACCGTATCCACTACGACCAGCACTATGCGCAAGAGGCTGGTCTGGGCGGCGTGATCGCCCACGGCATGCTCACGATGGGATTCATGGGGCGCGCGGTATCGGACTGGGCGGGTCCGGCGGCGGCCATCGTCGACATCGAGGCGCGCTTCAATGCGCCGGTGAGACCGGGTGACGTGGTCGTCGTGACGGGCACCGTGGCAGACAGCGCCCCCGGCGGCGACGGACGTCAGCGTCTGCGGTGCGAGATCGTGGCACGCGTCGGCGAAAAGACGGTCGCCAGTGGTGCTGCCGTGGTGGCCGCGACGTTGGCGCACTGAAGAGGTTGCAAGCGCTGTCGTGCGTCGGCGACGCCGGGCACGACAAACAGAGATCGTTTTGACGTCTTTCGAGGAGGCTTCCGTGACTACCACGTTCGATGCCAGCCACTTTCGTCACGCGTTGGGGCGCTTCGCCACCGGCGTGACCATCGTCACGACCACCATGCCCGACGGCACGCCGGTGGGGCTGACGGCAAACTCATTCAATTCCGTGTCGCTCTCGCCGCCACTCGTGCTCTGGAGCATCAATAAGCGCTCGCGCAGTCTGGAGGTATTCGAGACCTCGGGACGCTTTGCTATCAATGTATTGTGTGCAGATCAAATGCCGCTCGCAGCGCGGTTCGCGTCTCCGGTGCCGGATCGCTTCGAAGGCGTGGAGTGGCGCAGCGGCCGTGGCGGCATGCCGCTCTTCGACGGGTGTGTGGCGTGGTTCGAATGCGATCTCGCCTTCAAGTACGAGGGCGGCGACCATTTCATCTTTGTCGGCGAGGTGATGGATCTGCATCACTGTGACCGGGTGCCGCTGCTGTATGCAGGCGGGGCGTATGGGGTGCCCACGCCACACCCGGATATCGCGCTAGGCTAATGGAGGGGCGGCGAGCTATTTGCCTCGCCGCGTTATTCCCAGAGGAGCGATTCCGCGTCCAGCTTCTTTTCCAGCGCGCGCACTTCTTTTTGCAGGAGTCTGGCCATCTCGATGCGTCGCGCGCCGGAAAGCCGCGATTCGATAGCCGCAATGCTGATCGCCGCATACGGTGCACCCTGACGCGGACGGATCGACAACCCGATGGCCGACACGCCCGGCAGCACATCTTCCTCGTTGATTGCATAGCCGGCGTCCGTCGATGCTGCAATCGCCTTTTCCAGTCGTGACTGAGTGAAATTGCCAAACGTATTGAGACGTCCTGCATTGGTCGACATGACACGCTCGCGTTCGTCGGGCGGCAGCGAGATGAGCAGGGCCAGACTGCCCGCACCGACACCCAGCGGGCGTCGACCGCCAATTTCCAGCGTGCGCGTCTGAATCGGGTAGCTGCCTTCGAGCAGATCGATGCAGACGGCGTCGAGGCCGCTACGCACCATCAGGAAGACGGAATCGCCCGACTTGTCGGCCAGTGTTTGCAGTGTGGGCTGACAAAGCTCGCGCAAGCTGAAATGCGGCGACGCAGCGAGTCCCAGTTCGTAGACGACGTGGCCGAGATGATAGTGCCGCGTCTCCCGGTTCTGCATCAGCATGCCCTGCGCGACAAGTCCTTTGACGATACGGTGGGCGGTCGGACGTTCGAGCGAGAGCGCGTCGGCAATGTCGGACAGGCGCAAGCCCTTCATGCCGTGCGCGGCGATTTCTCGCAGAACGGTCACGGCCCGATGGACGCTCTGAGTGCCGAGCGGCGGTGCGTTGCCGACGGGCTTCCCAGTGACCTTGTTGGCAGCTTTCACGGGTTGACCGGAGGCGCCCGCCTTGGCTTTCGCATTGGCGGACTTGGGCGCTATTTCGACGCTTTTCGTGGGCACGATGAAATGGGGCAGGGGAGTGAGCGCAATATTGAGATCCTACTATATCGGCGCAGCCGAATGTGGCGCGCAAACGTCGACCAGAGTATCGTGGTCGACTGCACAAAACATCGGCGCCGATCCCCCTTCGGACGCCGTCAGGATCAGGAGACACGCAGTGCGCAAGACAAGAATTGCCGGACTAGGAGTGTGCCTTATGACGATGCTTTGCGCGCCGGGCATGGCGCAGACCTCAACCGATACCACGGCGGCGACGGCGCCTCAGCGAGACGCGTTTTTCTGGCTGGGCGAAATCAACAAGGCGTCGCTCGTCATCAACACTCGCCAGGGGTTGCTGGATGCGAAGCTGGCGCCGCACATCGCTCAGGGACTCGATACGGTGCTGCGCGCGGGCGATCAGCCGGGCGGCGCGCGTCCGGATCTGGTGATCACGTTCGAACCGTTGCTGATCAAGGCGGCGGGCGTCGAAGCGACACTGCTGCATGCCGGACGCTCCAGCCAGGACATGCTCGCGACAGTGCGCGCTGCAATGTATCGCGACCGGTTGCTCGTCCTCGCCGCCCAATTGCGTACGACGACCGCCACGCTGCGCCGGCTCGCGCAACAGTACGAATCGACCGTCGTGCCCAACTATACGAATGGCGTCGCAGCGCAGCCGAACAGCTACGGGCACTATTTGTTGGGTCATGTGGCCGGATTGCAGCGAGACGCTCAACGTCTGCATGAGCTGTATGCACGGGTGGATCTGTCGCCGATGGGCACCACCGTGCTCAATGGCACCAGTTGGCCGCTCGATCGCGACAAGATGGCGCACGCACTCGGCTTCGCCGACAAGGTCGACAACGCGTACGATGCCGCCCAGATCGCGGCGACGGACTTGCCGGTGGAGATTGGCGCACTGTCGACAAGCATTGCGCTGCATACCTCCGCGTTTGTGCAGGATGTGATGGTGCAGTACGCGCAGCCACGTCCGTGGATCTTGCTGCGCGAAGGCGGTGGCAACACCTACGTCTCCAGCGCCATGCCGCAAAAGCGTAACCCTGGGCTGCTCAACGACACCCGAACGGCGGCGTCGATGGTCGTGACGCTCGGCGTCGGGCGTGCGATCACCGCGCACAACATCCCGCCCGGGATGAGCGATGCAAAGCACATCGACGAAAACATGGCGGTACTCGACAAAACGACGGCGCTGCTCAAGCGCTGGGATCGTGTGCTCAACGCACTGGTGATCGATCCGCAGCGCGCGCTCGACGAACTCGACAGCGACTGGACGGCGTCGCAGGAAGTCGCCGACGTGCTGATGCGCGACTACGGACTGCCATTCCGCGTGGGGCATCACTTTGCGTCGGAGATCGTCGATTACGCCAAGGCCAACGACCTGCGTCCAAGCCAGTTTCCCTACGTCGAGGCGCAGCGCATCTTCAAGCAGACGCTCAGTGAGATGAAGGTGAGCGGGGGAGACCTACCGATGAGCGAGGCGCAATTCCGCGCGGCGCTCGATCCGGTCGCCATCGTCAAACATCGTGCAACGTCCGGTGGCCCGCAACCGGCCGAAATGAAGCGCATGCTGGCGCGCACGGATAGCGAACTTAGCGCCGACGGCAAGTGGATCGATACCCATCGTCAGACGATCGACCGGTCGCTCGCGTCGCTGGACGGGGATTTTCGGAAGTATTTGACGGCGAATTAAGGCTTGAGAAGCCGTCGCCATTGCCGGACGATCGCCGCGTCGTCCGGCATATCATTTAGACGCATGCGACTCGGGTGCGGAGGTCGCTATCACCAGCGAACCGTCTGCCCCCGGTAATCCCGATACTCCAGCCCCGGTCGCCCACGTTTCGCGAGAAGCACGTCCACGACACCGGGGACACTTTCGTCAATCGACAGTCGCCCCTCGGGGCCGCCCAACTCGGTACGCACCCAGCCCGGTGCGACGAGCAACATGGCGCGCTGCGTGGCCGCTGCCTGACGTGCCGCAAAGCTGCGCATGAACTGGTTCAACGCAGCCTTGGTGCCGCGATAGAGTTCGCGCTGGCCGGATTCGTTATCCGCGATGCTGCCTTGCCCCGACGACATGATGCCGATGAGACCATCCGTGGGCACAAGGTCGCACAGTCGTTCTACGACCCGCATCGGACTTAACGCATTGGTGATCATGAGGTCCACGAAGTCCTCGGTCGACACCTCACCGATGGTCTGCGTCGGATCGGGGTTCGTCGTTCCCGCATTGACGAAGAGAATGTCGAATTTCCGTTGATCAAGCCGCTCACGCAGAGCCGTGATCTGCTCCGGGCGCGTGATATCGAGCGTCTCGATGTCGACTTGTTCGGGGTGCGCGGCGGCCAGATCGTGGAGGCGCGTGCCGTGGCTGCCCGCTCGTACCGTCCCCACAACGCGCCAGCCGCGCTCGACGAATTCGACGGCCATCGCATGCCCGAGGCCGCGCGACGCGCCAACGAGCAAAATGGTGGGTACGGAGTCGATGGATTTATGCATGGTGTTCTTCCTTGACGGGTTGACCTGGTGAATTTTCCAGCGCTCCCTTCGGTTGCACAAGACGCCTCACCTGCAATCATCGTTTGCGTCTGACGCCATCCGTCGCGGATTTTGGCTTATCCTGAGCGAATGTCACGTATCGACCTCAACCTTCTGACTGCGCTGGATGCCCTGCTGAGCGAACGTAGCGTTACGAAAGCGGCTGAGCGCATGAAAATCAGTGTGTCCGCCATGAGCCGGACGCTCACACGCTTGCGCGCGACGACCGGCGACCGCCTCTTGTTGCAGGCAGGGAGAACGCTCGTGCTGACGCCGTACGCGGAGCGTTTGAGTCAACGCATCCCGGCACTGGCCCGCGAAGCCGAAGCAGTACTGAGTCGGGCCGAATATCGATTTGATCCGGCCACGCTCGAACAGCGCTTTACGTTGCGAGCGGGGGAAGGGTTCATCGACTTGCTTGGCGCGGCGTTGGTGGAACGGATTCATCGTGCAGCGCCGGGCGTGCAGTTGCGCTTCGCGCCCAAGCCGGACTGGAACGCGCAGCCGTTGCGGGAGGGTTTGATCGATCTGGAAATTGGCGTCGTCAAAGTGTCGGCACCGGAGGTGCGCGCGCGTCGGCTCTTCCGCGACCGATATGTCGGCGTGTGCCGCAAGGGGCATCCGTTGCGGGGCAAGAAGCCGATCACCATCGAGCGATGGCTGGCGTATGGCCATGCGATGGTTTCACGCACCGGCGACGCTGAAAATCCGGTCGACGCGGCATTGGAACTTGGTGGGCGGAGGAGGGCGCTGCCTATCGTCGTGCCGTCCTACACGAGTGCGATGCAACTGGTGCGCCAGTCGGACCTGCTCACAGTCATTCCCCATTCCTGTCTGGGCCATTCGCGTTCGCCAGACTATGCGGCGGAACAAGGCTTGCAGTCATTTGTTCTGCCAATCGAAGCACCGGAATTCAACGTCTCGGCAATCTGGCACCCCCGCCTCGATCATGACCCCGCGCAGTGCTGGCTTCGCGCGCAGGTCATGGCGGTGTGCGCTGCGCTTTATCCGGAGTGAGGAAGGAGCGAGGAGGAGTCAGTGGAGCAAACGAATGATGTCGTTGGCGATTGATCCTGCAAGACCATAGAGGGCAGCGGCAATGACGATCGGGTTCATGATGTCTTCTCCTTGATCCGTGATTCGGTGGGTGTGTCGACTTTCGACGTGTCGCGTCAGTCGGTGAATGAAGTATCGGCATTCGCCTTAACATCCGAAACTGAGACAAATACAAGTGCGTGCTCAGCCGCATTGCGCTTAGGTCAGGGTCGCCTTGCCACCACCATTCCGCCGTTTCGCCACAAGAATCGCGACGACCGAAACCACACCGACGACCGATACCGCAGCGATGAAAATGCCCGGCGCGGCGTGGTCTTGTGTGAGGCCGGTCAGCAATGAAGTCACCAGCGGCGTAAATCCCCCGAGCAGCGCCGCAGCGGCGTTGTAGGCAATGGCAAGTCCGCTGAACCGCAGGTTCGTTGGAAACAGGTCGGCAGCCAGCGAACCGAACGTTCCTGCAATCAGCGATACGATCAGTGCCGCCACGCCAAACAGCAGATATGGACTGATGGCACCGTTCGCTACCGTGACATAGAACGGATAGCCGCCCGCCGAAATCATCACGGCCCCGATCAGGTAAAGCGTCGGCTTACCAAGGAAATCGCTGAGATACCCCACGATCACGATGAAGATCGACAAGGTGGCAATGGAGAACATGACAAGTTTGCTTGCCACGTCGGGCGAATACATTGCGACTTGCGTCAGATATGGGACCATCGCGACGCTCAGCAGTGCGATGAGGGCTTGATTGAGCCCGACGATGCCAATCGTGGCGATGACCTGAAACCAGTGACGCTGCAAGACCTCGACCGCCGGAAGCTTCGTGCGCTTGTGCTGTCTGATCGACAAGAAGAGTGCCGTCTCCTTGAGTCCGCTACGCATCAACGCACCGGCAGCCCCGAGTGCGCCGCCCACGAGAAATGCCGTCCGCCATCCGTAGGCCAGCATTTCCGCGTCCGTCAGCCAGGCGTGCAAACCGATACTGACGATGGCCGCCAGCAGGCTCCCCGAGTTCACACAAGCAAACATGACCCCGCATGCCAATCCGCTTTTCCTGGGGGCCGACTCGACAACATAGGCAATCGCGCCAGGCAACTCTCCGCCAATACACGCGCCCTGTAGAAAACGTAACGCCACGAACGCGATGCTCGCCGTCACGCCAATCGACTGATAAGACGGCATGAGGGCCATGCCCGCCGTGGTCGCGGTCATCAGCACGAGCGAAAGCTGGAAGGCCATCCGACGTCCGAACTTGTCCCCAATGTGACCGAGAATGATCCCGCCAAGCGGGCGCGCTAGATAGCCCACGGCAAAGGCAGCAAACGTCGCGATCATCGACGTCGCCCCGTTGCCCGTCGGGAAAAAGGACTTCGCCACATAAGGGGCAAAAATGCCGTACACGATGAAGTCGTAGAACTCCAGTCCACCGCCAACACTAGCCAGGAAAATCGTTCGCCAGTCGACCGGCTTTTCGGACACCCCTTCCGCGCCGTGCGGAAATGTCTGATCGTCTAACACCATGTCATTTGCTTTCATTTGACGCTTCCTGTCTGCCGTGTCGTATGCGCTTCGGTGCGCTTGTCGTTATCAGCCATCAAATCCTGCATTGCCGTTATGCGAACCCGGCAGCTTTCGATGCGCTTAGTACGGCTTGCAATCGACGCTCCCGACGCGCCGTGGTGGCCGCCTTAAGTCGCTCGACGACAGCAGCAGGGGCTGTCTCGGGAACGCCCGCCTGAAACGGCGGCTCCGGGTCGTATTCGATGAGCAGTTGAATGCCCTGTGCGACGTCAACGCCCGCCAGTTCGCCGACGACTTTGAGGGCCATGTCGATGCCCGCAGTCACACCGCCGGAGGTAAAGAAACGACCGTCGATCGTCATTCGATCCCGGCTCGGGATCACACCGAAGTACGTCAGGAATTCGACGGCTTGCCAATGACAACTGGCGCGACGCCCGGTCAGGCATCCGGCGGCCGCGAGGAGCAGGGAACCGGTACAAATGCCGAACACGTAACTGCTGTGGGCGGCCTGCGTCTGCACGAACGCGACGATGGACGGGTCAAGCATCGCGTCGTCTACGCCGGGACCGCCGGGCACAACAAGCAGGTCGTACTGGGGAGCGTTCTCGAAGTCGACAGTCGGCGTGAACGCAAACCCTCTGCCACAGAGTACCGGCGACATCGTCGAGGCGACGAGATCGACCGTCCAGCCGGGCACGGCGCTCAGGACCTCCAAAGGCCCGGTCATATCGAGCTGGGTCATGCCCGCAAACATCACCACACCCACACGGAGTTGCGCATTCGTCATAACATCGGTCTCTCGTCGAAAGTGAACGATCCGATTCTAGGTAGCGAGGAATGGAAAAAAACTCAAAAACCCCGCCTTTTCCGTCACCGCCGACGCGTCGCGTCGTTTTTCTTGTCTACGACGGCTACCAGCCACTCGATCTGGTCGGTCCGATGCAGGTCTTCGCGCTGGCGAACCGGGACGTTCTCCATCCGCCTTACGAACTGACGACGATCACGGCGACACCCGGCCGGGTGCATGCCAGCGCAGGACCGGACATTCTGGTGGAGGAAGGGCTGGAGAGGCTCTCGCAAGCAGATACCGTCATCATTCCGGGCGGCCCCGGCGTCGACGCGGCTTGTACCGACATTGGCATCACCGACGCGATTTCCCTCGCGCAACCCACTGTCCGGCGGCTCTGCTCTGTGTGCACCGGTGCCTTTCTGCTGGCGGCCACCGGGGTGCTGGACGGACGTCGCGCGACGACCCACTGGGGGCGTTGCGATGCACTTCAGGCCGCCTATCCAAACATCGACGTTCAAACGACACCGATCTTCGTCAATGACGGCAACGTCTGGACATCGGCGGGGGTCACGGCGGGCATCGATCTCGCGCTGGCGCTGGTGGAGCAGGACTGCGGCTACGGCGTTGCTGCGTCGATTGCCAGAAAGCTGGTCGTCTATCTGAGACGCCCGGGAGGGCAGGCGCAATTCAGCGAAACACTGTTGATGCAGGAAAGCGCCGGTGCACAGGAGTTCTCCGCGTTGATGACAAAGGTCTCCGTAAGCCCGAATAAGCGCTGGAGTGTGGAGGAGCTAGCCGCCGAGATGGGCCAGACACCGCAAACATTTCAGCGACGCTTTAAGCTTGCCACGGGATGTTCACCATACGCTGCCGTACAGGATGTACGGCTTGCGCGGGCCAGATTGATGCTCGAGACGACAACCAGCGGTATTTCACTCATCGCTGACCGGTGTGGGTTCGCGTCGGAAGAGCAAATGCGTCGGGCATTCCAACGGAAATTCGGATTGCCACCTGCGGCGTTTCGAAGTCATTTTGGGATTGAGGGGTGAATCATGCGACTTTCATTACACTTAGTGCTTGCGACGACTTTGATGACTATGGTCACGAGCAGCTTTGCCGTTCTCCCACCCAAATACCTTGGGATTAAGGATTTCGACAAGTGCCTGACTGACAGGCAAGTCGACACATACAGGGCGCTGTGCATACCGGCCAGCAAACCCAAAGCCTGTCCGAGATTAAGCTGGAAACAACTACGTTCATTGAAGGGCCAGGACCGCATCCCCCGATGTTCGGAAAAGTGATTGCTATATTGAGTACGTTTTTAGATAGGAAAGCACCATGGCCAAGAAGAGCGATGGCGAAGTACAGGCTGAAATCAACGCGCTGACGGAGTTGCTACCGAAACTTCCGCAGCGCGCCCGGCAGGCAGTCGAAGCCGCCATTGAAGTTCTGCGAGACGACTTGTCGAACGACGCGATCCACGAGAAGTTCGAGGAGGGCACCGAGGAATTTGAGGACGCATTGACGGCATGCCTGTGGCGCAACGGCGTCGCGGGTAGCGACGCGCTTTCGGCGTGGTATCGGGAACTGATGTGATCATGAATTACGGCGAGGGCACGGTGCCGCACCCGGCGACAGCGTGAAACGCAAATGCCCCATCGCGTTCGGTGACGCGTCCGATGCCGGGAAAGTCCAGGTGCGCACCGGCCACATATAGATTCGGTTGCGTCTGACGCTGAAGCAGCGATTTACGCGATGCCACTGCCGTGGTCGGGTCATCGTCGTATTCCCAGGCGATGTCCGGATGAAAAAACTGCACGGACGGCACATGAACGAGATCGCCCCAAGCCAGCAATCGGCCCGCGCTGCTTGTCGCTTCGTAAGCGGTGTGACCGGGGGAATGGCCGACCGCACGGATTGCCGAAACGCGATCCGTAATACGCGCGCCATCTTCAACCACGCACACGCGGCTGCGTAGCGGCGCAAGCCGTCCGGTGAAGACGGATATCTCCTCCTTGGCGACGAACACCTGCTTTAGCCTCGGAAAGGCTTCCGAGCCGTCGGGCGCGATCAGTCCATTGACATGGTCTTCATGGGTATGAGTCAACGCCACGTACGACACCGAGTCTCGTTCCACACCGGCCTCTTTCAGACCTTCCAGAAGTGTGCCCGTCGTGTCGTGCCAAGTATTCGATGCGCCGGTATCCACGAGGACCGAGACGTCCTTGTCGATAATCAGAAACGCATTGACCGACAAGCGCAGATGTCCGTCGACTAGCTTCAGGCCAACGGGCGACGTACTCAGAAGAGCACCTGAACCAGTGCGCAAGCGAGTCGGCGGCAAGTCGGCATATCCGTCGCGAAGCGCAATGATCTGCAGCTCACCGAAGTCGAACGACGCGTGGTTCTTTCCCTGAGATTTGAGCTTCATTTGTTTTGTGTGCACACAAGAGGAGGGCGCCCCGATGATGGCCTCGCGGCCACCGTCACAAAAGGGCTATGGGCCGACGCTCTTGATGCGCAGAAAAGTGGTGTATAGATGTCGATCCGAAATCGGCAGACAGACAACTATCCATGAAGCGCATATCGACGTACGGCTTGTTGCTATGGTTTGCGACCGTTATGTTACCGGCTGCCCACGCCGAACGTGCGGCAGACATCGATCCTGCCGCGTTGACCTCGACAGTCTGGCAAACCACAGCGGTGTATGAAGGGGAAGATCGATCTCGGAACGTGATGGACCGTTACCCGGGCGTCGTGGGGATTTCGATCTGGGATGCGAGCAGCAACCGATTTGAATACTTTGATCCGGCGACAGGGCTATCGAGGCGCACTCAGGGCGGCGAGGGCTACTTTCTCATCACTGGCGACCGACGCCATCAGATCAACGCCTTCGACGCTGGGGGCAAGCCGCTGGTGCGCCGCCTGGAAGTGCTGAACGAGCACGAGTTTACCTATTCCAGAGTCGTGCCACGGAACATGGTCGACGGGAATCCGAATGTCACGATTCGTGTCGTCCATACCCCGTATGTCGGCTCGTTTAGCATTCACTTCAGCGAGCGAGAGTCCACGTCCACGCGTTGATGCGTGATGACATCGACACAATGCCGGTGATAACGCTCACCGGCATTGGTCAAGGCGAAAGGCGTGTGCTGCGGTTGACCAGCGCCACGCCCGGCGTCGCCTCCGTCCGCTTGAGGCGAGACGTATTTCAGCGCTGCGGCAACTTCAGGATCTGGGCCGTCGTCAGCACATCGCCGAAGGTGTCTTCGATCTCCGAGAGGGCCGCCTGATGAAGCGCGGCGCTCTTGACGCGGGTGCCGTCGAGGCGCTGAATGTCACGGGTCGCGGACGCGTCCGATGCCACCACGACGCGATAGCCCAGCGGTGCGGCGTCACGGGCGGCACCGGCGACGCAGGCGTGCGTCATCAGGCCTGCGATCACCACCGTATCGATGCCCTTGGCCTTGAGGCGTTTGTCAAGGTCGGTGCTCGCGAATACGCTCACGGTCGTCTTCTGCAAAACGGTGTCGCGAGCACGCGGTTCGGCACCGGGTGCGAAGTCGACGGTCTTGCCGCCCAACGCAAAGA
Source organism: Pandoraea commovens (assembly GCF_024704525.1). Lineage (NCBI taxonomy): Bacteria > Pseudomonadati > Pseudomonadota > Betaproteobacteria > Burkholderiales > Burkholderiaceae > Pandoraea > Pandoraea commovens. Next base: position 2,977,310 of record NZ_CP102780.1, on the reverse strand, counting down.
CGGCGGAACCGGCGGGGGCCACGTGCTGAACCTGATAGACCTCGATACCGGCACGGTCGGCCATGTCGATCAGCTTCTTCGTATTGGCCAGTGCCTGTGCACGATCCGGGATCGGCATACGACCGGTGAAGTACTCGTTCTGGAAATCAATCACGATCAGGGCCGTACGCTTCGGGTCCAGATGGTCGATCGGTGTCGCGCCCGACATGGCACGGATGGTGGGCGCAGCGGCGGCCTTGTCTGCTGCGTGTGCAGTGGCGGACACGGCGGCGGACAGCGAGAGACCGAACGTTACGAGTTTTAAAGTCTTGAGTAGCAAATGCGTCATGATGAGGCTCCTGGGTTGTCGGTTCAAAGGAGCGCCCAGTCTAGGGACGTGCGCCCATACCGACCAGATGTCGCCGCACACATCATATGTGCATCCGCTGCACAAATGGATTTGGGGAATCGGGCGCTCATGGCGACTTGTGATGCGCCCTGAGACTGAATGTACAACCCGGTCGGACGCGGATTTCCGACGCACCCAAACTCGTTGGGGCGAAGGTATTGCGCGCGATATCCTCACACAGACGCTCCGGCTTCTATTCACCGGGCCTGCGACCTGACTTCCATCGAAAGTGCCCACTACGCAGCAGAACCGGGGCGCCGTGACACAACAGCAGATAGCGTTCAGCGGTCTTTTCGATGGAAGCTCTGTGCGCTTTGAAGGCAACCATCAGATCATCGACATGGCACGACTTTGCGTCGAAATGATCTTCCAGTGCTTCCGCTGAGATCGCACACACAATTCGCTTACGCTCACAGTCCGCAGCAAATTCGATCGTCATGTCGTCTGCGTTATACGCGGGCGCGACGTGCGGGAATTCAATCTTCACGGTGTTCGCCATCGAAATAGGAATCGCCAGTCGGAGCGACGGTGCTGTCATCCAGGCAAACGCTTTGCATCGGCTCTACCACCTGACAGGGCCATCCAAAGCGATCGGCAATACGCCTGCGCAAGCTGTCGGCTGCGGCAGGCTCGCCATGATTCAGGAAGATGCCGCCCACCGGTTTGCGAAACTTCGAAAGCCAGTTCAAAGTTTCGACGTAGTCTGCGTGAGCAGATAGCGTGTCGAGTTGAACGACTTCCGCATTGACGTGAACGTAATCACCAAATATTTTGACTTCGCTGCCGCCGTTCACCATGGTCGAGCCGCGCGTACCCGGCGCCTGAAACCCGGTGAAGAGCACCGTGTTTCGCCAATTGCCGCTCATCACCTTGAGATGGTGCAGGACACGTCCGCCCGTGGCCATGCCGCTTCCCGCGATGATGACGGAAGGCATCGCGCGCGTGTCCAGCCATTTGGACTGATCGACGCTGGTGACGAACGTGGCTGCGCCGCACATTTGCGCGCACTCCGACGCACTCAAGCGCTGGTCGGCAAGATGTGAAGAGTAGGTTTTCGTCACATTGATCGCCATTGGGCTGTCCAGATAGACGGGCACATCGGGCATCTCTCCGGCCGATTTCAGCCGGGCAATCCAGTAAAGCAGGCTTTGCACCCGTCCAACGGCAAACGCGGGGACGATGACACTCCCTCCGCGTGCAAACGTCCGATGCAGTATCTCCGCCAACTGAGCCCCGGGATCGGTGCGGTCATGCAGACGATCCCCGTATGTGGACTCAAGGACGAGGAAATCCGGCGTTTCGGGATTGGCCGGTGCGGGCATGATCGGATCGTCGGTGCGACCAAGATCGCCCGAGAAGAGAATCCTCCTCCCGTTGGCATCCACCTGAGCCATCGCGGCCCCAAGGATGTGCCCCGCATGCCAAAAGGTCACTTGAACTTCCGGGCAGACCTCAAACGGGGTGTCGAACGCTCGCGGCGTCAATCGCTCAATGGCTCGCCGGGCATCGCCCGTCGTGAAAAGCGGCAGTGCAGGGTGGTGTTTCGACTTGCCGTGACGGTTCAGGAAGTCGGCTTCCTCCTCTTCAAGATGCGCACTATCGAGCAACAGAATCTCGCATAAATCTCGTGTCGCGGACGTGCAATAGATCGGCCCGGCATACCCTTGGCGAACGAGCACCGGAAGATAGCCACTGTGGTCGATATGGGCGTGTGTCAGCACAACCGCATCCAGACCCCGGACATTGAACGGCGGGGGCGCCCAATTGCGGTTGCGTAGATTCTTGACACCCTGAAACAGGCCGCAATCCACCAGCACATTCCTGTCCGCGACGCGAAGTAGCGTCTTCGATCCGGTTACCGTGCCCGCAGCACCGAGGAAACTCAATTCCATGAAGGCACCTCTCGCGTCGACTCGGCAACGGAATGTCGCCGGGCAATCACAGCATAGTCGTCCGGTACCTGGAGACACGATTTCAGAACCTGCCACGTTGATGTGCGTCAAGGAGGTGGCTCATGCCAGCGCACGCTCAGGCGACGTTGGGCTACCGTCTAATCGCAACATTGACCGTCGCCGCGTAGATCGACATCTGCGGCACAGTCCGAACGCGTCAAACTCAGCGAGGACGACACAATGTCTCATCGAATCCTGCTCGCCATCGACGGCAGCGAAACCTCATGGCACGCCTTGCGCGAAACGATCCGATTCGCCATGCCGGACGACGTCGTCCGAGTCGTCAACGTCATCGACGATCCGTTCGCCCACTATCAATCTGCGTTTTCTTCGTACATCGACCTCGAAGCCGTAAGAGAGTCTTTGATTGCGGAGAGCCAGGAGATATTGAGCACCGCTTACAAGCGGCTGCATGAAGAAGGTATTCAAACGGATACCCGCTCCATCGACCTACGGACGTGGGGCGGCACCATCGCTGGCGCCATTATTCGTGAAGCCCGGCGTTGGCAAACCGACCTTCTGGTCCTTGGCACGCATGGACGCAAGGGCGTTCGCCGCATGCTGCTCGGCAGTGTGGCTGAGCAAGTCTTGCGGCACTCGCATCGCCCCGTCATGCTGGTCAAAGAATCTACGACGCTGCCTACGGGGGCGGCCAGCGTACCGACTGCTGTCGCGGAGAACTGACACCATGTATGAACGAATCCTGGTTGCCATCGATGGCAGCCCCACGGCGGACACCGCCTTCGACTATGCGCTGTCGCTTGCCAAAGCGCGTAAGGCGAAATTGCATGTGTTGTTTGTCGTCGATATTCCCGTGGCCTACATCAGCGACGCGGATCCGTTTCCCTTCATCGAAGCTTTGCGAATTCAGGGGAACAGCATCCGGGAGCAAGCCACGAAGCGCCTGAAGGACGAGAAGGTCGCGGGCGACGTGGAGATCCGTGAACTCCTGCCGCTCGGCGGCGATGTCGCGTTTCAGATCAACGCCGCAGCGCAAGAATGTCAGGCCGACCTGATCGTGATCGGGACCCACGGTCGGCGCGGCGTGCGACGTCTGACGCTGGGCAGCGTGGCGGAAAACTGCGCCCGGCAGGCGCAGCGGCCCGTCATTCTTATCCCGCCGCCAGGAACCGAGGGATTCGCCGAAGTGTTGTAATCCGCCAGTGCGCGAAGACTTGCGCCGCCCGGGAGTCGCGCGTGTAGAATCGATTTCATGGATGTCCGGGCATGGACATCCCGAAACGACGTACACGATCCAAAGGCGGACGCATGATTCGCATCATCGTGACAGACGACCACACGTTGGTACGTGCCGGATTGCAACGCATTCTGGCAGGCACCGGCGATATCGAAATCGTTGGGGAAGCCTCGAACGGCGCGCAAGCGCTGGCGCTGCTCGCGGATACGCCGTGCGATGTCTTGTTGCTCGATCTGTCGATGCCCGGGCGTAGCGGCGTCGACCTCATCGCGCAGATCAAGGCGTCGTTTCCCCACCTGACCATTCTTGTCCTCACGATGCACGGCGAAGAGCAGTACGCCGTGAGAGCGCTCAAGGCCGGGGCGGCAGGCTATCTGACGAAAGAGAGTGCGCCGAACGAACTGGTGAGCGCCGTACGCAAGGTCAATGACGGTGGGGTTTACCTGAGTCCCTCGATGGCGGAGCGAATCGCCCGGGATCTCTCATCTGCCGCCATCGAAGGCCCAAGTTTTCGTCAACTGTCCGACCGTGAGTTCGATGTTTTTCTGATGCTTGCCCGTGGTCTGACATTGGGTGACATCGCTAGTCGCCTTTGCGTGAGCGCCAAAACGGTCAGCACGTACAAGGCACGCGTACTGCAGAAGCTTCAACTCAAGAACCAAACCGACCTGGCGCATTACGCGATCCGCCACGATCTGCTGCGCGATAAGCTCTGAGGCGCGTCTTGTAGTCCGTTGCCTACAGGCTGTCATACCGGCTGACATCAGATCGCGCCCGTCGCTTATTTTTTTTCCCCGCTTCGTCTCCGATACTTCAGACGTGATGACACGATGCTGAATTGCCGGAGTTTGCCATGCATGCCATTTCCCGCCAGTTGGACACCGTCCCCGTCGAAGCCCCTCAACACGTGAGGGTGCATCGCGCCTTCGACGTCGTCGAATCCGCAAGCCCAAGATGTAGCACTTGTCTGATGCGCCGGTTCTGTCTGGCCGAAGGACTCAATGATGAGTCGATCCGCCGTCTGGACGGTGTGACACGTGTTCGGCGCACGGTTCGCCGCGGCGAAGTGCTGTTCCGACCGGGGGACACGCTCGAGTACATCTACGCCGTGCGCGCCGGTTCGTTCAAGACGGTGCTGACACACCCCGACGGACGCGAGCAAGTCACAGGCTATCTGCTTGGCGGAGAGCTACTGGGTCTGGGAGGCATTGCCAGCGGCCGATATGTCTCCGAAGCCGTGGCCCTCGAAGACAGTCAGGTCTGCGCAATCCAGTTCGCAGAACTGGAGGCCGTTGCCGCGAAGGTGCCGGTCGTGCAGCATCAGCTTCATCGGCTGATCGCCGCGGGCATCGTGCGTGAACAACAACAATTACTTCGTCTGGGAACGGCTCGCGGGGAGGCCCGACTGGCGAGTTTTCTGCTGGACGTGTCATCGCGGCTGGCCGCGCGGGGATACTCACCGAACGCGTTCCTGCTTCGCATGACGCGCGAGGAAATCGGCAGTTTTCTTGGACTACAACTTGAAACTGTCAGTCGCATGTTCTCCCGCATGCAGGCACAGGAAGCGTTGCGGGTACGCCAACGCGAAATCACGCTGCTCGATACGCAGCGACTGAGTCAAATGGCGAACGCCGTTCAGTAATCGCGTTACATTCACGGAGCACGACGGCATGCGAGCGATGCAACTCTCCAAGTCTGACGGCACGCTCAGACTCGTCGACATTCCTGTGCCGACGCCAACCCCCACACAAGTGCTGATACGTGTCAGTGTGTGCGGGGTTTGCCGCACCGACCTGCATGTCGTGGATGACGAATTGCCCGGCGTGCCCGACGGCATTGTTCCCGGCCACGAAATCGTGGGGATCGTCACGGCCACAGGGGCGAGTGTAGGGGATTTACACATTGGCGACCGTGTCGGTGTGCCGTGGCTGGGATCGACCTGTGGCCGCTGCCGTTTTTGCCTGAACCACAAAGAAAATCTCTGCGAAGCGGCGCAATTTACCGGGTATACGCTCAACGGTGGTTACGCCGAATATGTCGTCGCCGAAGCGCAGTTCACCTTCAGGCTCCCTGATGCCTATGATGACGCGACTGCCGCGCCGTTGCTGTGTGCTGGCCTCATCGGCTACCGATCACTCAGCATGACCGGCGACGCGCGGCGTCTGGGGATCTACGGTTTTGGCGCTGCGGCCCATCTCATTGCGCAGATCGCGAGCGCTCAGGCGCGCGAAGTGTATGCCTTCACCCGGCCGGGCGACGACGAAGGCGCGACGTTCGCCCTCTCGCACGGCGCCCGTTGGGTTGGCCCGAGCGATGCGGATCCGCCCGTTCCGCTGGATGCCGCCATCATCTTCGCGCCGGTCGGCTCACTGGTGCCTCAGGCGCTCGCGGCCGTCGACCGGGGAGGCGTCGTCGTGTGCGCCGGCATTCATATGAGCGACATCCCGAGGTTTGCTTACCGACTGTTATGGGGCGAGCGTCAGGTGCGCTCCGTCGCGAATCTGACGCGCGCAGATGGTCTGGCATTTCTCGCCCTTGCCGAGAGGATCGCGTTGAAAGTGGCCACGACAGCGTACCCGCTCGAAAAGGCCAACGCAGCACTCGACGACCTGCGTCGCGGTGCCATCTCGGGCGCTGCTGTGCTCCGAGTGCGGGCGGCTGCCTAGATATCCGCCTGCGTTCAATGCGCTGCAGGCGGCGTCGAAGCCGAGGGTTCCAGCGGAATGATGGTGGTAACCACGGTGCCGCCCTCCAACGGGCTGCGGACTTCCAGCGTCCCACCAAGCAGGCGTGCCCGTTCCCGCATGCTGATCAGCCCCAGGGAATCCGGTTTCGGACGCGTCGGCGGCAATCCTCGCCCGTTGTCGGAAATACGAAGTCTGTACTCCCGGTCGCAGGTCAATTCGACCGTAATCGCGGTGGCATGCGCGTGTTTGGCGACGTTGTTCAGGGCCTCCTGCACGATACGGAACAAGGTCGTCGCCACTGCCGGTGCGACAGCGGGTAACCCATGGGTGCCCGTCACATCGACGGCCATGCCATAGCGACGTGAAAACTCCTGCGCATACCATTCGATCGCCGGACCGAGCCCCAGATCGTCGAGCATCGGCGGACGCAGATCCGCCGCCATCTGGCGAACTGCACTGACCATGCCGTCGATCGATTGCTCGATGCGCTTGACGTCTGCCGACACTGCGGGCTGCCCGTCCAGCGCTTGTCTGAGCATCGCCGCGTCCATTTTCAAGGCGGTGAGACGTTGGCCGAGATCGTCATGCAGCTCTCGCGCGATACGGGACTTTTCGTCTTCGCGAACCTCCTGAAGGCGCGCGTTAAGTTTCTCGAGTTCGTGGCGGGATGTTTGCAGAGCGCTCGCCATCTGACGTTGTTCCGTGACGTCACGCAACACGACCGTAAAGAACTTGCCTCCGGCGTCGGCACTCTGTGAAATGGACGCCTCCATCGGAAATTCCTCACCGTCCGCTCGCAGCCCCCAGAGCGCACGACCGCGTCCCATCAATCGCTCCGACACCCCGGTCGCACCGAAGCGTTCGATGTGCTGAAAGTGGGCGCCGCGGAATCGTTCGGGAATGAAGCGTTCGATCGGTTCGCCGATCACCTCCATGGCGCTGCACTTGAAAATGCTCTCGGCGGTCGGGTTGAAGATCTGGATTCGCTGCTGGGCGTCGATGGTGATGATCGCCTCCCGCACCGATTGGATGACGCTGAATAACCGACTTTCGGAGCGTTGCTTGTCGATGGCCTCTCGCTCGTTGACCGCCATGGCGTGCCGACGGGAGAGCAGGGCGACGACCCAGGCGAGTACCGTGATGACGCTCAGCAAGATGCCAAAGGCAAGCGCCCAATTGGCGACGCCCGCGCCGCGCAGTGCAGCAAACTCGCCCGAGGCCGTGTAGGCCAGTTCCAGCGCTGGCCGGTCCGCGTAAGTCACGTTTGCGACCGTCCGATAATCGACCGGCGGGCGCGGCTCTGCTGGCGCGCGAGGCGAGAGGCTGTCGAATATCAGTTGCCCGGGCCCTTTGTCGCCGTCCACGGTAATTGTCAATGTCAGGTCATGAAGCAGCGGTCCGATGGCCGCGTGAACCAGCGTATCGACATTGGCGATGGCATAAGTACAGTCAGGCGACGGCCCCTTGCTCGTCAGAAAGACAAGTGATGGCGGAGTACCGGACACGGTGGCGCTGGCAAACAGGCGTTCCCGAACATCAGGGCCGGAGGGAAGGCGCACGCGGTCTCGGGTGCCGAGCACTGACTCCCCGCTCGGTGAGTAGCCGGACGTTCTAACGATGTCCCCACCTGATTGCTCGCACTTGCCGAAACTTGTGAGACCGGGCAAACGTTCCGACAGCTTCATCCCTTTGACGTAATCCATCCAGCGGGCGTCGCCGGGCTTGGGCGTAGCGGACAGGAGGTCGGACGCGCCATGCAAGGCGTCCCGGTAGGCGGTCAGTGCAATCGAAAGCTTGTCGGTGGCCGCGCTCGTGCGCAAGGCAAATCGCGCATCGACATTGCTCTGAAGCGCTGTCCGGACTGAGAGCCAGTTGGCCAGCGCAACAACCACACACATCACACAGAGCATGGCGACGACCACGGCATCCGCCCGGCGGCGCGAAGGGAATTGCGTGCTGCGAAGCGTTCTGACCATCGATCGCCCCGATTCAAGAGTGATTCAATTGTTCTAGTGCGGTGAATAGCGCAGTTGTATCACCGTTCTCCCCAATTTCCCATACGCATCAATCCGCAATGTCGACGGCCGCTGGCAGGCACGTCTGACAGACCAATAGTCGTCTTGATGCTTATCAAAGGCAGCTCCAGCGTCTGCACTACTGTTCAGAGATGACCTCATAACTCGGGAGCATGGCCATGCCTTACCGCACGTTACTCGTACATGTCGACAATAGTGATCGCTGCCGCGCCCGCATTGAACTCGCGGCGGACTTCGCCTATCGATTCCCTGCCCATCTGACGGGGATCTACCTGCCATTTCATCCGCCGGGCTTTCCCGATGTGACGGCCATGGGCGGCACCGGGCTGCCGCCGCCGCCCGCGCCCGAGAGCGACCCAAAACGGCTAGCTCAGGCGGAACAGATGTTCACGGAAGTCTGTCGACGACAGGACGTTAGCCCTGAATGGATCACGCCGCCTTACGAAGACAATCCCGAAATGCGGACCCATGCCCGGTATGCGGATCTCGTGATCGTCGGACAAGAAGACCGTTCCGACCCCGAGTCCTCGCCGACGATCGGATTTGTCGCGTCGGTCGTGCTCGGCGGCGGGCGGCCAGTATTGATCATCCCGTACGCCGGGAAGCTGACCACCGACTTCAAACATGTGCTTGTGGCGTGGGATGGCGGCCGTGAAGCCGCACGTGCCGCCGCCGATGCCATGCCGTTTCTGCGCTCGGCGAAAGCGGTCGACGTGATGCATGTCAGCCGGGGCGCTCGTCCGGACGATCTGGGCCCCATTCCCGGCATGGACATCGCCATGTATTTCGCGCGGCATGGTGTCAACGTCACGGTGACACCGGAGCGAAGGACAAACGATGTCGCGATTGGCGAGGCGTTACTCTCGCGCGCCGCCGACCTCAACGCCGACCTCATTGTGATGGGCGGGTATGGGCATTCGCGCATGCAGGAGTGGGTATTGGGCGGCGTGACCCGCACCATGCTTGAAGCCATGACGGTTCCTGTGCTGATGTCGCACTGAACCTGAGCAATGTGGAGTGACGCCATGAAAGCCCTTGTATTCCACGGTCCACAGCAGATCACGCTGGAAGACCGGCCGATCCCCGAAATCCTGGCGCCGACCGATGCCATCGTGAGGATTCGCAAGACGACGATTTGCGGCACGGATCTTCACATCCTGAAGGGGGACGTTCCCACGGTGACACCGGGCCGCATTCTTGGGCACGAGGGCGTCGGGGAAGTCGTGCAAACCGGCGAGGCGGTCACGTCCTTCAAGGCCGGCGACCGGGTGTTGATCTCGTGCATTTCATCCTGCGGAAAGTGTCCCGCGTGCCGCAAGGGCATGTATTCCCATTGCGCCGTGGGTGGGTGGATTCTAGGCAACCGCATTGATGGAACACAAGCCGAATACGTCCGCGCGCCCTATGCAGACACCAGCCTCTACCACGCGCCCGCCAGCGTAGATGACGATACGCTGGTCATGCTGAGCGACATTCTGCCGACCGGCTTTGAGTGCGGCGTTCTGAATGGCAAGGTTCAACCGGGCAGCAGCGTCGCCATCGTCGGGGCGGGGCCGATCGGACTGGCGGCATTGCTCACGGCGCAGTTCTTCAGCCCGGCGCAGGTGATCGTGATCGATCCGGACATCGCGCGGCTGGAAGTGGCCTTAAGGCTCGGCGCGACGGCCGTTGTGTCTCCGGAAAAGGAGGACGCCGCTGCGTTCGTCAAAAGGCAGACAGGCGGGCAGGGCGTCGACACCGCCATTGAGGCGGTCGGCGTGCCTGCGACATTCGAACTCTGCGAAGCGATTGTGGCTGCCGGGGGCACGATTGCGAACGTCGGTGTCCACGGTCGGAAGGTGGACTTGCATCTCGAATCCCTATGGGACAGGAATATCAGCATCACGACCCGGCTGGTCGACACCGCCGCAACGCCTATGTTGCTCAAGACCGTCGAGTCGGGGCGGCTCGCGCCGGGTGTCCTGATCACTCACCACTTTTCGCTCGCCGATATTCTCGACGCCTATCGAACCTTCGGGGACGCGGCAAACACGCATGCGTTGAAAGTGATCATCACACCGAAGGCGTAGCGCCCGACTCGCCGATAGGCACTGCGCAGTGCGCCGTCGGCGAAGCAATTCACCGGCGGCTGGCCAGTTCGTCGAGCAAGTCGCCAAGCGCCTCACGCACGGCCGGTGTGACATCGATGGCGTTCGACGCGTGGGGCACGGTATTACAGGTCACGACCGATCCGGCACCTGCAGCGATCAGTTCGTCAACGCTGATCCCGTCGAACAACCCGTGCACCGCGATACACACGGGACTTCCGAAGCCGCCTTTGACCAACGCGCCAATCGTGGCGAGCATCGTTTGCCCGCTCGCGAGAATATCGTCCACGATCACCGGCTGGCGATGCGCATACGCCGCTGGCACATGTAGTTCAAGGCTGACCTGCCGGTCACCGTGTCGAGTCTTGTGAGCCACGACCGAAGGCGCGCCGATTCGCCCGGCGATCTGTGCCACCCACGCGGCGCTTTCGTCGTCCGGGCCGACAATGAGCGGATCGGGAACGTTCGCGGCAATCCACGCGGCTGTCGCCGTCGCACTATGGGGAGAGCGCACCGCAATCGTATAGACGGCGCTAAGCGATGGCAGGCGGTGTAAATGGGGTTCAACGGCAACCAGACCATTGAACCAGGTACTGAGCAACCGGCCGAAACTGTTGGCCGATACCGATTCTCCCGGACGAAAACGCGCATCCTGACGCAAATAGCACAGGTATGGCGCAACCAGGATCACCTCACGCGCGCCGAGGTCTCGTGCCGTATCTGCGGCAAAGAGGAGTGGCAACAGCTTCGCGTCGGGCCGATTCAACGAGCAGACGATAACGATCGACTTTCCGCTCAGCGGGCCGTCAAGCGTCACAAGTTGCTCGCCGTCCGGAAATCGATGGATCAGCAAGCGTTGCAGGGGACATTCGACGAGTCCGGCGAGCACCCGGGCAAATGATTCGTTTCCAGGCATAGCGTAAATGGCGACGTCTTTCATCATGCCCTCACACAGACAATGTCCGGAAAGCGGTTTGCATACTCGAATGCATATTCGAGTTCACCGGGACTTTCCGCGTAGATGGTAAAAAGCGGTTGCCCCGCGCCGACTACCGTACCGATTGGCGATTCAAACACCACTCCGGCGCGCGTCGCGAGGGGAGCGCCGGCAAGCTTCGCGACGCGCGACAGGTGACGATTGTCTACGGTGGTGACAACACCGGCGTGGCGTGCCGTTATCGGCTTGCTATGACGACCGACGACCGGCTCCAGCATGCCGCCCTGAGCCTCGCAGATGCGCTGAAACTGTTGCCAGGCAAGCCCGCTGATCAACACCCGGCGCGCCACCTGTGCCCCTTCGCCGGGTAACGCCTTGCCGCCGGCTTCCAGGATCCGCCCTGCGACTTCTACGCTCTTGGCCATCAAATCCTTCGGTGCCCGGGCGCGATTCTGCAGCACGGCCAGTACGTCGCGGGCTTCGAGACTGGGGCCGATACCACGCCCAACCGGTTCGTTGCCCTGGCAGACGTACGTGACGACGTCCAGCCCAAGCGCGCGTGCGATGGTGCGCAGTCGTTCGGAAAATAGCGTGCTGGCGTGGTCCGAGCGAATCTTGGTGGTTGGGCCGACCGGAATATCGATCAGGACGTGCGTCGCGCCGACCGCAAGCTTCTTCGACAGAATCGAGGCGATCATCTGGGCCTCGCTGTCCAGCTCCAGGGGACGCTCCACCTGTATCAAGATGTCGTCTGCCGGACTCAGGTTCGCTGCACCGCCAAAAACGACGCATCCCCCGACATCCTCGACGACACGACGCATTTCGTCTGCACTGAGATCGACGGGGGCTAACGTTGCCATCGCGTCGGCGGTGCCTGCGGGAGACGTAATCGCACGCGAAGACGTTTTTGGCATGACCAGACCTTGCGCCGTCACGATTGCCACCACGATAGGTGTCGTCCGATTGCCGGGCAGTCCACCGACGCTGTGCTTGTCCATGACCTTGTCGGCACGCCACGTCAGCGTCTTTCCCGTTGCGACCATCGCCTGCGTGAGCGAGACGATTTCGTCGTCGGACAGACGATTTCCCGTACACGCGGTCAGGAATGACGAGATATGAATGGATGAATAGCGTCCGGCAGCGATATCGCCGACCACTTCGGTTAATGCGTCGTGCGTGAAGGGTTCACCATACATGCGGCCGCGAACGTGGCGAAAGGACTCCAGAGGCGGCATGTGATGAACCCTCACCCAATCTCCCTCGGCAACGTCCAGCGCTTGCATCGCCGCCTCGCTCAAGCCGATCTCGTCGAGTTCCAGCCAATCGCCCGTAACCGTTTGCAACGTGGCCACGATAGTCGTCTGACCATAGTCGAGCTGCAAACGTGTCTGCGCGGCAAAGCCTTCGGAACGGCAGACCTGGCTGTCGTGGCGCAGGTACGCAACGGCCTCACGAAGCGTGTCGACACTGACATGACGGGCACGTAAGCATCGCCCGCAGGGCGCTGTGGCGGCGTCGGGCGTGGATTGACGGTCCGCCATCCCGGTCTCAGGATCGGGAGCCGCAATCGGGCAAGCGCTTTGGACGTTCTCCGGCACAGGGCACCTTCCTTGCAGAATGGGAAGCGGGGGCATGGCGGAAATTGCGCTCATACGGACCGACATGCTGGTGCCTCAAAGCCTAGTCGGAATCCCTCCGAAGGTAGCGATTGGTTGGCATGACGTTGATGCGGGTCAAACGGCCGGGCGTCACAGACGTCATGCAATCCGAGGGTGAGAAGACATTGAGATATGTCAACCGCATGCCTGCCGATCGGCGCTAAGGTGGGAGCGTTGTCGGTGCCAGTCGCACCGACGTCCGGATCCCCCGATGTTGCCGAGTCAATGGCACTTGCGCCCGTATACGGCCCCGTTCAGGGCGCAAGCAAGTTGGGATTACGCCCGCTTCGGCGGGCTTCTTTTTTTGCCATACGGCGGCAGCGCACGCTGCGCGCATTGACATTGACATTGACATGGCGCAAGGCGTGATTGCAGGGCGCGATTATGGTTCAAGTCAGCATGCCTCATCACGCGTGCGCGCCAGGCCCGGGTCGATACTGCCGCGGCGCGGGCACGCAATTGGTTCAAGGAGCTTCGACAATGCCCACCGAACAGAATCCGCCGCTGCACTTTTGCACAGCACCGATGCTTGCAGCGCTTGACGCGCATCGCCACTGGCTCGCCAATCTCCAATGCCTGCGACAGGTGCAATTACAGGCGGATAAGGGATTGCTTGAAGCAGACGATGCGTTGGGTACCGAACTGGCCAATGCGCCAAGCTTTAATGCTGTCTTCACCAGCCAGCTCGCGTTCATCAACCGCCAGTTAGCGGTCCAGCAGCTGATCTGGCAGGGGTGGTTACAGATGGGAGCGCGTGCGCCCGCTGCATGGGCGGAGCAATACCAGTGCGCCGAAAAGGCGTGGCAGCACATTTTCTCGGACACGCTCGATGCCTCGTCGAATCGCGGCTTGAGTGCATGGGAAGCGTGGGGAGATTTGACACGATCTGCGATGGATGCCGCCAACACCCTGTCAGGAGAAGCCGGGCGAACGCTGGCGCAGCGGCTGGCCTCGCTCCAAACGGCGCTCGTCGGCGCGGGCAGCGAAAAACCGTGAGGTCCGTGCGCAGCGTCGATCATGAATGACAACGGCCAGACGTACCGAATTATCCGAGGAGACTATCGTGACCCAAACCCAAGACGACCGGCTTCACGCGTGGTGCGTTGACGAGCAGACATTCCCAACGTCGGCCTCTGCGCACGAAAAGCTCCGGTTCTGTCTGCAATACGCGATTCTTGCCCCCTCAACCCACAATACGCAACCGTGGCGCTTCGTCCTGGGCGACGATAACGTGCTGCTGTGCGCGGATCGGTCTCGAGGACTTCCCGTGAGCGACACTTACGACCGCGAACTGGCGATCAGTTGCGGTGCGGCGTTGTTCAATCTACGCGTCGCGCTCAGTCATTTTGGTTGTGCCTATGCAATCCGGACTATGCCCGCGTCTGCCGAGCCCGATGTCATCGCCAGTGTTCAGCTCCTGGACGAAGGATTCATCGACGGTCCCGTTGCCGGGCTTTTCGCTGCGATCCCCCGGCGTGTGACGAATCGCCAGATGTACGACACTCGGCGCGTTCCCCAGGCCGTCGTCGATCAGTTGTGCGCGTGTGCCGAGTCCGAGGGCGCGCGGCTCCAGCCTGTCGCGGACGACGCGGGCCGCATGCGTCTTGGCGAACTGATCGATCGGGCAGATCGGGCGCAACTTGGCGATGCTCGCTTTCGCAGAGAGCTTGCGTTGTGGGTCAGCGCGGCGCGGCGCGACGACGGCATGGCCAGCTACTCGTCGACCGAAAGCAGTCTGCTCGACTTCGCGTCGCCGGTGCTGACGTCCGTTGTCAGAACGTTCGATATCGGCGGCGGCATCGCCGCAAGCCATCGCCGTATCGTCGAAGGCTCGCCGTTGCTCGTGTGCCTGAGCACTCCCGCCGACAATCAGGAAAACTGGATTATGGCGGGGCAGGCCATGCAGCGCGTTCTGCTCACACTGACGGACAACGGGCTGTACGCCTCGTTTCTCAACCAGCCGATCGAAGTCGAGGCATTACGCGCGGATGTCGGCGCAGGCGCTTCGGATCATCCGCAATTGCTGCTGCGCGTGGGGTATGGCGCCTCGCAAGCGCACACGCCGCGCCGCAGCCTGGCGTCGGTCGTCTCCTGACCTGTGTCGGACATCCGCCTTCGCCAAAGAGACTCGGCAATGACATCGGATCTCGCGAACGAACGCTCACCGACGCGCTTCGAGTCCCTGCGCAAACGTTTGCGCGAGCATCCGTTCGCCCATGTCGGACCGGGCCTGATCACGGGGGTGGCGGACGACGACCCCAGCGGCGTCGTCACGTATTCGCAGGCCGGCGCGCAGTTCGGCCTGAATATGCTGTGGACCATGCCATTGGCCTTTCCGCTCATGGCGGCGATACAACTCATCTGTGCTCGTATCGGTCGCGTCACCGGCAAGGGATTGGCGGCCAATATCGGCACGAGATTTCCGCCGTCGGTGCTTCGCGGCACTGTTGCGCTGCTGCTTGTAGCCAATACGCTCAATATCGCCGCAGATCTCGCCGCGATGGGGGAGGTCGCGGAGCTGATCGTCGGTGTCGAGCGGCACTGGATGACGGTCGGTTTTGCGGTGGGCACATTGTTGCTGCAGATATTCGTGCCATATCACCGGTATGTCGTCTTCCTCAAATGGCTGACGATGTCACTGCTCGCCTATGCCGCCGTGCTGTTCACAGTGCATGTGCCGTGGCATACCGTGGCGCTGAGAACCTTCCATCCCGAATTCAAGCTCGACGCGTCCGCTGCGGCAGTTGTCGTCGCCGTGTTCGGCACTACCATCAGTCCGTATCTCTTCTTCTGGCAAGCTTCGGAGGAGGTTGAAGACATGGCGCGCAATCGGGCCGCGCAGCCACTGGTCGATGACGCGGCCGCCGCCGACACCGAATTGCGCCGGATCGGGTGGGATACCTGGAGCGGCATGTTTTACTCGGATCTGACGGCCTATTTCGTGATCCTCGCGACGGCGCTCACCTTGCACGCCGCTGGCGTGACGCGCATCGACACCGCAGCGCAGGCGGCCAGCGCACTGCGCCCGCTGGCGGGAGATATGGCGTACGTGCTATTCAGCATCGGCATTGTGAGCGTCGGACTGATCGGGGTGCCGGTGCTTGCGGCGTCCGGCGCCTACGCGCTGGCCGAGTCATTGCATTGGGAGGAGGGGCTCGAGCGCAAGCTCACCGGCGCAAAGGGCTTCTACGGCATCATCGCACTGAGCATTCTGATCGCGACGGGCATGCAGTTCACAACGATAAGCCCGATGAGAGCGCTCTTCTGGAGCGCGGTGATCAACGGCGTGGTGGCGGTCCCGCTGATGGTGGTCGTGCTTTTGCTTGCCGCGAGCCGTTCGGTGATGGGCCAGTTTACGGCGCGTTGGCCGATCCTGGCGTTGGGGTGGATCGCGACAGGGGTGATGGGGGCGGCGGCGCTCGTCATGCTACTGCCCGATTGAAAACCGCCGCCATATCCGTTGCTTCAAGGCGCCGGACATGGCGGCGTCGAATCAGTGAGACAACAAGACCGGCGTGGACATGTGCTTGAGCATTGTCCGGGTGGCGCCTCCGAAGACCAGTTCCCGCGTCGGGCTGTGCCCGTAGGCGCCCATCACGATCAGATCGACCTGATAAGCCTCCGAGACCGACAGCAGTTGTACACCGTCGCTGCCTTCCGTGTCCTCCCTGACCGATACCGGCTTGGCACGCAACCCGTGCGCTTCCATCAAACGCACGATGTCGTGAAGCGAGGGATCGTCCTCACCGGGCGTGCGGTCGATGCCGACAACGAAGATGTCCTGTGCGCGTCCGAGCAATTGCCAGGCGTCGCCGATAGCGCGCCGGGCCTCGCGCGAACCGTTCCACGCTACGACAATGCGTCGGATTTCGCGCGGTAGTGTCACGTTGTGCGGGAGACCCATGACAGGCACGCCAGCCCACCGGATGACGTCACTAAGTCCATCGAGACCCAATGCGGCAACACTGCCCGGCGCATCCGGTTGACCGACGATGCAAAGGTCCGTCGCACGTGCGGCATTCGCCAGGATCGTCGGCGCTGCGCCGTAAGGCGTATGCCAATCGCCAGCGATGTCCGTCTCGGCACACAACTGGGAGAAGAGATGCTCGGCCGCCTGGAGTGCCGTGCGCGAATGCGATTCGGTCTGAAAATGCTCGCCCGACGACTGAAGCTGTCCTGAGTGAACCGCCCCGGGACGGTGAGGCAAATAGATGCCCGAGAGACGGGCTTCATGCTGTCGCGCCAACTCGGCGCTAAAGCGCAACCGCGCCGCCCCCGTCGCGGTGTCGTCCACGTGAACGCAGATTTTCCGTAGGCTCATTTAATCGCTCCTGAGATGGGTGTCTTCCTGTTCACCCGAGGGTTGGCCGTGACGTCGTATCGCCACTGTCTGCCTATTTATAGCCGCATGACCACGATTCGCGGGGGCCGCCGATGCCTCGCGTTGACGTGCGTCAAGCTGCAGCAAGCCAGATCGGCGCAACGCGATCCCGGGCCCTAAAGTTCAACCACACGACGGACTCAACGGTTCAACGCATCCCCCGGAGACATTCGATGAAGACAGATATCCAATTGCAGCGCGACGTCATGGACGAACTGGCACGTGACACGAACATCCACGCGAACGACATCGGCGTGGAAGTTCGGGACGGCATCGTCACCCTTTCCGGCGATGTCGGCAGCTTTCTCGAAAAATGCGAGGCAGAACGCGTCGCGAGCCGGGTCGCCGGCGCACGCGCGATCGTGGTGTCACTGGAAGTCAAACCCACGAACCATGACCGTCAGACCGACGCCGACATCGCGCGCGCAGCGCTCGCCATTCTCAAATGGCACGCGGGCCTCCCCCCCGAAGGCATGCACGTCAAGGTAGAGAACAGCTGGGTGACGCTGGAGGGCACCGCGCCGATGTACACGCAGCGATTGCTGGCGGAGAACGCCGTACGCGCACTGCGAGGCGTCAAAGGCGTCATCAACGACATCAAGGTCGAAGGCAGTCCCCATCGACGCGAGATCGTCGGGCACATTGCTGCGGCGCTTTCGCGCCAGGCGCAACGGGAAGCGAGCCACCTTGAGATCTCGTTGCTGGGCAACGGAGAGGTACTGCTAACGGGGACGGTGCACTCGCTGGCCGAGAAAGAGGCGATTCGCGGTGCAGCGATGAGCACCCACGGCGTCAGCGCGGTCGTGGACCGGTTGCACGTGGAATGAGAACACGGTCGATGTCGTCGCGTTGCGAGGCGCGGCGCGATACCACGGGAGACGATCAATGAATCCGAAGCTGGAGACGGTCGTGATGGAGATTCTGGACGGCTGCCGGGAGTTGTCGCTGGCCACACTGATGCATGACGGCAACCCGCAGTCCGACATCGTATGTTTCGTCCATCAGGGGCTCGACATCTATTTTGCGACAGCACGCGACAGCCGCAAGATCGCCAACATCGAGTACAACGCGCAAGTGTCCTACTGCCTTTTCAGGCCCTACGCTGGGTGGCCGGAGATCAAGGCGATCTCCGGGCATGCCTATGCCGAAATCCTGCCCGATGAATCCGCCGAGCGCTCTCTCGCCATCCGTTTGCTCGACGCCCGCTTTCCCAATGCGTGGACACGAGTCCCGGAGCACGGATCGAGCCGGACGACGATCGTGAAGCTCGAATCCTGGGCAATGAAGGTGCTCGACTACAGCCGTGGCTTCGGTCACGCCGATATCGTTTCGATTGCGTCGAAACGCAAATGCGAATGACATTGTCCGGGACTGCTCATGCCGTCTCATGAACCGGAGGTGCCACATGTATCGACACATTCTGATGGCTTTCGATGGCAGTCCTTCATCGGAGATCGCGCTTACCCATGCCGCACGCCTCACACGTGCGTTGGGTGCCAGCCTGCGTGTCGCTTATGTCGAAATCGACCCCGCGCTGTACTTTCCCCTGATGGCTGCGGCGTTGCCGTCGCTTACCGACGTTAGAGACTCGGTCGGTGCGGAAACGATGGCCGTGCGGGAGGCGGCATTGAATGTGCTGTCGCGCGAAGGGGTGGCGGCCGACTTCATCACGCTGCCGCTCGTCGACAGTCGCATGCACGTGGCCGACCGTGTGCTCGCCGAGGCGCTGCGTGCCGGATCGGATCTTGTCATCTCCGGCTCACATGGCCGCCGCGGGCTGTCTCGTCTGGCGCTCGGGAGCGAAGCGAGCCGTCTTGTGTCGCACGCGGAGATCCCGGTGCTCGTCGTAAAGTCGACTGCTCAGTGATCTCGGTGGGAAGACAGTTCAATTCGCTCTATTGCGCCACATTGACCACGAGAAGCGGGCGGTCGATTTCTCGCGCCACACGCTCGTTTTCGTGCCCTCGGAACCAGGAAAACATCCCGTTCCGATCCTCAGCGCCTACGACCACGATATCGGCCCTCCAATCGTGCGCCTCCCGTTTGATGGCGCACGCCACGTCTTCGGTCAGACGGGTGTGCGACACCAGACTCTCGATGGTAATGCCGGGGTTGCCTTCGGCCATGACAGCCTTTGCTTGCTCCACTGCGTGATCAGCCGTCCTGGAATCAAACGTCGGAGAGACGAGAAACTGACGCAGTTGAGCCAAATCGATGCCCCTGTCTTCGACGAACAACGCCAGCAACCGGGCGTGTGGCGGGGCAAGCCGCAAGCCGACGCGCACCGCGTGCAGCGCGGCATCGCTGCCGTCCACAGCAAACAAGAGGCGCTTCGCAGGGTGCAGCGTCGACTCGTCCGCATCGCCCGGCACCACGAGAATGGCGCGGTGCGTGTGCTCGGCCAATACGGCGGACACTTTGGTCGCCAGCAAGGAGATCACGCCGGCCTTGCGCTCGGCCCCGACGACGATCAGATCGGCGTCCCAGTCGCGGGCAGTGCGTGCCAATTGTGTGGATATTTCAAGGTTTCCGAGCGCCGGGCCGAGTAAGCGAAGATGGACTTGCGCACCGGTGCTGCGCAGCGTTGAGCGTGCCGTTTCGAGCGACGCCAGCTCGTCGTTTTTGAGTTCCTCGAAGGCCTCGCGAACATCGGCGGGCGTGGCGGAGTGGGGCAGGAGGTAGGCTTTCGGGTCCTCAAATATTCCCATCACCAGCACCTGCGTCTGTGCCGAGCAAAGGTGGGCCGCGTAGCCGACCGCCTTGGACGAGGCGCCGCCAGGGTCAACGGCGATGAGAATCCGCTTGAAGGGGCGATGTGCGGTCTGAGGCGACAGCAATGGCGAGTTGGGAGACATGATGGATATCACGGCAGATGCCGTGCCGAAGTGAGGTGTCGATACCAGCATAGGCACGCGAACGGTCAGGGCGATTGCGTTCGATCAATGTTGGTTCATTGCGTGGGCACCGACGCCATGCACCCACTAAGCTGGAGGCATTCTCGCGACTACGGTGGCAACTGTGCCGAATTTCCTCATGACCGGACCCATGCATGACCTGTTACCGTTCGCGACGGCACTGGCCATCGGTTTGCTGATCGGTGCCGAACGTGAGCGGCGCAAAGGCACGACACGAGAGCGTGGCGCAGCGGGTATCCGGACGTTCGCACTGACCGCCATGCTCGGCACCGTCACCATGACGGTAGGGGGCGTATGGTTCGTCGTCGCGACGGCTGTCGGTCTCAGCGCGCTTCTGGCCGTGGCCTACTTGCGACCGCACGACGACCCCGGACTGACGACGGAAGTCGCGCTACTCCTTACCCTGACGCTCGGCGCACTGGCTCAACGGGCACCGGAACTCAGCGTCGCGCTCGGTGTGGCCGTGGCATGCGTGCTACAGGTGCGATTTCACCTCCACCGTTTCGTGACAGGCGTCATTACCGAGGGCGACTTGCAGGACGCGCTATTGCTCGCCGTTGCAGCGCTCGTCATTCTTCCCATCCTTCCCGACCGGCCAATCGACGGGCTCTACGCCCTGAACCCTTACACGATCTGGCGGTTCACGGTCGTCATGTTGCTGGTCGCGCTGATCGGACATATCGCACAGCGTGTACTCGGGCTGCGGGCCGGGCTGCCCGTCACGGGCTTCGTGTCGGGTTTTGCGTCGAGCATTGCGACGATTAGTGCTATGGGGGCCATGGCAAAGCGAAATCCCGAACGGCTTCCGATGGCCGCAGCCGGTGCGGTGTTATCGACTATTGCGACGATGATACAGCTGGGAATTGTGATCGGCACGATCCATCCCGGGGTGCTGATCCAACTGGCATTTCCGCTTGGGGCCGGTGCGCTGAGCGCGCTGGCGTATGCCCTGTGGGCGCTATGGCGTGCAAGCCTTCAGAGCGAGTCCGACATGCCCGTTATCGATACGGGCATCGATCTGAAGTCGGCATTGATACTGACGCTCAGCGTCTCGCTGGTCATGCTCGCATCGGGGGCACTTTCGCAATGGTATGGGCCCGCCGGTTTACTGGTCGTGGCGATGACCGGTGGATTAGCCGATGCGCACTCGGTGGCCGCCAGCGTCAGCTCACTTGTCGAACAGGGGCGGTTGAGCATGACGAGCGCCGCGCTACCCATTCTCGCTGGCGTGTCGACGAACGCTTTGGCCAAAGGCGTCGTGGCGACGATTTCGGGTGGCCCCCGATTTGCAAAAACGGTGGTGCCCGGACTTGTCTTTGTCGTCGTCGCCATCTGGCTAGCCTACATCCTGTCATCGAAAAACGGGCCCCCCTGAATCGACACATCGGCTTGACTTCGGTCAATGGAGGCACGCGACGCGCTAATACAGTAGAAGGGGTGCGAGCCGGGGGGAACGGCGCGCGCCACCGCATCAATCACCTTTGGAGTCAGTCATGGCAAACCTTACCCGATTCGATCCGTTGGGCATCGATGAACCTTTCGAGAATTTCTTTCGCAACGCTTTCTGGCGGCCGCTAGCGCTGGAGAGCAGCAAGCGCATGCAGATCAAGCTCGATGTCGAGGAGGACGACAAGCAGTTCACGGTTCGCGCCGACATGCCCGGCGTGAGCAAGGAAAACATCAAAGTGGCGCTTGATGGCAATCAAGTTTCTATCAGCGCCCACTTCAGCGATTCGACGGAAAAGAAGGACAACGGCAACTTCGTACATCGCGAGCGTTACGAAGGCGATATGTATCGCAGCTTTTCGCTGTCGCAAAGTGTCGACAAAGAGAAGGCGCAAGCGAATTACCGCGACGGCGTGCTGGAACTGGTATTGCCGAAACGCGCCGATGCGGGCGAGCGTCAACTGACGATTCAGTGAACTTCACCGTGCAGGCGGTTCCCCCTTGATTGGGGCGGAGGGCGGCGCAGGCCCCCTCCGGCACGCCGTAGCACGCTGGGCGCTCACACGCGTGCAGCCATGAGGCATCGTCGCGATACTAACGACCATGAGCGGAAATATGAGTGTCGATGCAGCAAGCGGACAAACGGTTGCCGCATTTGTGCGTCTGAGCGCTCGCTGGCTCGCCTTGTCGTTGTCGGCGGTGGCGTTGCTCCTCGGGGTGCCGACGGGGGCGAGCGCCGAGCAGATGCAGCATGACGTGCTCATCCTCGTCTACCACCGCTTCACGGACGGTGAGTTGGTGCGCGAGCCGGACTCGACGACCGTCAGCATGCGCATGTTCCGCACACAACTGAAATTCTTCACGGATAACGGCTACCGCATCGTGCCGATGGCGGACGTGCTTGCGTGGCTCACAGGGTCTCAGGACACGTTACCGCCGCGCGCCTTGGTGTTGACGATGGACGACGGTCACCGATCCATTTTCGAGATCGCCTGGCCGATGCTCAAGGCGGCGTCCGTTCCCGTCACACTTTTCCTCTATCCGTCAGCGATCTCCAACGCAGCGTATGCGATGACGTGGGCGCAGGTGCGCGAACTCGCGCTTTCGACGCAGGTCGACGTAGGATCTCACACCTATTGGCACCCAAACTTCAAAACGGAGCGCGCCCGACGCCCCCCCGCCGACTATGAACGCTTCGTCCACGATCAGCTCCGGCGTTCGCGGGTGTCTCTCGAAGCCGCAACCGGCAAACCCGTGCAATGGCTGGCATGGCCCTTTGGCATCTACGATACACAGCTCGAAAGCATCGCGCGCGACGAGGGATATCGATACGCGTTCTCAATTGACGCGAAGCCCGTCACCCGCAACACCGATTCGATGGCTATCCCGAGATACCTGATGACGCAGGATTGCGCCGCGGCCTGCCTAAGACGCATGCTCGCGCAAGCGCAGACACTCCATGACTAGTCAGGTGAAACGCGTCGGCGCAATACTGATCTGCCTGCTGGCGCAGGCGCTGCCGTCGCTCGCCGCAAACGCTGCGTCGGGCATGGTGGTGGACGCCATGACACGGCAACCCATACCGGGCGCAATCGTCGTTGCGGGAGAGCACATGGCGATGACCGCGAAGGACGGATCGTTCACGATCTCCGACGTCGGTGCCGAGGTCGCGACGCTAACGGTAAAGGCGCCGGGTTTTTTGCGCGTAGCGGTGCCAATGGCGAAGCCGGGGGAGGGCGGCATGGTCGTGACAATGACGGCTTTTCGTCCGAAGGCCGTCTATCTATCGGCCTACGGCGTCTCGAGCCGGACGCTGCTGGCGGCAGCGCTTGCACTCACGGACACCACGGTCGTTAACGCTTTGGTGATCGATCTGAAAGGAGATCGTGGCGTCACGCCATACCAAAGTCCTGCGCGCGAACACATCGGCGCTCAGACGTACATCCCGAGGAACGCGCCGCACGTCGCGGACCTTCCCGGTCTGGTGAAGGTGCTGCATGCGCGCGGACTCTACCTCATCGCGCGAATCGTCGTCTTCAAGGACGATCCTTTGGCGCAGGTACGCCCGGAGTGGGCCGTGCGCAACGCTCACGGCGATGTCTGGCGCGACCACGAACAACTGCGATGGCTTGATCCAACGTTACCGGTCGTCTGGTCACACAATCTCGATCTAGCGGAAGAGGCGGCGCGCATGGGATTCGATGAGATCCAGTTCGACTATCTGAGATTCCCCGATGCGGCGGGGCTGCAATTTCACGAACCCAACACCGAGGCCCACCGGGTGGCCGCCATTACGGGCTTTCTCGATGCGGCGCAAGAACGCCTCACGCGCTATGGCGTGTACACGTCCGTCGACATCTTCGGCTACGTGTGCTGGAACCTGAACGACACCGACATCGGCCAGCAACTTGAGACATTCGGTAGTCGCGTGGATTACATCTCCCCCATGCTTTACCCCTCGGGGTTCACATGGGGACTTCCCGGTTGCCGCAAGCCGACCGAGCATCCCGGCGAAATCGTCTCGCGCTCGCTCAGTGAAGCTATCCGGCGCTCCGGACTGCCAGGCGTGAGATTCCGGCCGTGGTTGCAGGCGTTCCGTGATTACGCCTTCGATCGCAAAGCGTTCGGCCCGTTGGAGATTCAGGCGCAGATCAAGGCTGCCGAGTCTGAGCAGACGGACGGTTGGATGCTGTGGAACCCCAGAAATCAATACGACCGTGACGCATTACCTCGGTAGCGCGAAAGCGCATGTTCGATGAAGGTCCGGACGGCGTGCACAGAGTTTGATTCAGGCCAAGGCGCGAGCGCAATGAACAGCTACCGTTGACATATTGATCGTCTCTGCGGGGCTTCCGGCAGCGGCCTCTCTACTCACCGGACGTGGGCCCACAGCGCGCCCCACGGCCGGTATTTTCAGGAGTTGCATGATGAAATTCAGAGCCCGTTCGACCACGGTTCGACCTGTGACTTGGGACCATTTTCCCGAAGCGAATCTCCCGGACAGCTACCAGCAACCCGACGCGGCGCCCGCCCTGGCGGTTTGCCCCGGCTGTCACGCCGTCTATATGCGGGGGCGTTGGCAATGGCGTGCCATACCACCGGGGACGACGTCGCTGACATGTTCCGCATGCCATCGTATCGCTGATGGCGTTCCTGCCGCACGCCTCATGCTCGAAGGCGATTTCGAGGTGACGCACCGTGCCGAAATTCTCGGCCTTGTCGCGCATCGGGCGCAACGATTGCAGCGTGAGCATGCCATGGAGCGTGTGATGAAGATCGCGTCGGATGAATCGGGGACCGCCATTACCACGACCGGCGTGCATGCCGCGCGTGATATCGCCACGGCGATTCACCGTGCCTACGGAGGCAAGCTCCATTTCGACTATGGTCACGGCCAGTCCGAGTTACGTGTGCGTTGGCATCGTCCGTAAATTTCAGGCGCCCGCGCGCGCACCCGGACGCCATCCATCGACGGATTCAGATCATGAACGACCTTCATCGCTTTCCCTACGAAATCGTCCCCGCCCCGACTGTACCGACTTCGGTGACCGGATCCCCGGACATCATCGATCTTCCCTCACCGGACCTTGGCGATGGGGCATCTCTGATGGTCGCGCTGGCACGGCGCAGAACGACACGCGAATTCTCGCAGGCTTCGCTTTCGCCACAGCAACTCGGCGACCTCTTGTGGGCCGCCAATGGGATCAATCGCGCGGATACCGGTGGACGCACGGCACCCTCTGCTCGTGGCGTGCATGAAATCGACATTTATGCAGCGTTGCCGGAAGGGGTCTACCGGTACGACCCCATGTCGCACGAGCTACGGCTCAAGCGTGCGGTGGATGCCCGAAATCTGACCGGGTATCAGGACTTCGTCGGGGACGCCCCGTTGGACCTCGTCTACGTCGTCAACCATTTCCGTGCAGATCAGTTTCCTGCCGAGCAACGCGACACGTTCGCTGGTGTGGCGATCGGTGCGATTTCGCAGAACGTCTCGCTGTACTGCGCGGCTGTCGGGCTGGCTTGTGTCGTCAGGGGCTGGCTGAACCCGCGTCTGCTCGCTGGCGCCATGTCGCTGAATGAAAGCGAAATCCCGGTGCTCGCCCAGACGATCGGGCACGCGGGCGCGACTGTCTGAGCTCAGACCTGATCTTCCTCGCCGCTACGCATGAGCAATACCGGCTTTGTGCTGGCGCTCACGACGCCCTGGGCGACACTGCCCACGACCAGCCGCGCCAGACCTCGGCGTCCGTGAGTCCCCAGCGCGATTAGGTCCGCATGCCAGCCGGCGGCCTGAGCAAGAATGGTCTGCGCAATGCGGCCTTTCATCACGGGCTTTCCGACGATCTCCGTCACGCAAGGCACCCCTGCGGAATCGCACAGCTGACGACATGTGTCCAGGACGTCCTGACCATACGCCGTCATGCTCCGCAACAGGCCCGCACGATCGATATACACGTTATCCATCAGCGTATCGCTATCGTCGACGATAAAGATGGCCTTGATTTCCGCATGACTGAGCTGCGCGATTTCGATAGCCTCCAACATGGCCAGACGCGACGCATGACTCCCATCGACCGACACCAGAATCTTCTTTAGCACGATGACACCTCAGTTGCAGAAGAGGGTATAAGCCGCGTCGTGCGGGCGACTTCACCCGCGGGCGCGCTGCTCTCGGTTGTATTGCCGCCAGTACAGCATCAACAGCGCACTTCCCAGCATTCCCCCCACGTGAGCAAAGTGCGCAACGCCGTTGAGCGTCCCGGAAACGCCCAGGGCCAACTCGGCGATTCCAATAAAGCCCCCACATGTTGAACGCGAGATGGACCCATCCCGAGTGAAGCAGGCTGTAAGTCAGGAGCTGCCACACGTGAAATGGAGCTACTGCGTATGGGGCGCCGGGGGCATGCGCAATACTCGACGAGGCGGCCCTCAATGGCCAAAGCCCAAGCGCATCGATGGCGGGATCACCCACGGCCAGCTGGAGCAAAAATGCCACGACATTGATCAGGATGATGAGTTGGGTCATGGCATTTCTTCACGTCCATCAATGAAGCACGCGGGGCATCGGGATGGGGACTGGTGCCATGAATGCCATGTCGAATTCAGTCGCAGGCATCGCATCGATCACGCCACGCGCATAGGCAACAGCGACCTGAATCGCTCGAAAGGGATCGGTATCCAAGCGCTTGCTCAGCCGGATGTGTATGACGACGCCTTCCGACACGACAGCATCGCGGTGCTGGCTCTGAGCGTTGCCGCCCTCGACGCCGATACCACGCAATACGGCGACGGGCATATAGCGGCGCTCCGTGCTTGGAACGGTATAACCGCCCGGGCCGACGAGTTTGGCCTGCGCTTCAATCTCGAAACCTTTGTATCGCTGCTGAATGGACGACATGGAATCTCCGGAAGGTGTTGTGCGCCTTGCAACGAAATGCATTGCGCCTTGGGTTATCTGACATGTATAGATCCCGCGTACGCCCCTCGCCATGACCCACATCAAAACGACATGCTTCGCCTGCCATCAGCGTTTCAACGGCTTCGGGCAGTTCGCGCAAAGGTGCAAATCACCGAGATAGTCAGGGATATCCCAATGGAAATTCAATTCCACGCTCCCCCGGGTGGGAACACGAACGTTGCGGTGCTCGGTCATTTGCGGCACTTGGGCCGCAACGCCGTAACGCCCAGGTGGCAATTTGACGAACAGGAACGGGCCTTCGGTTCTCACGGTGAGTATCGAGTGCCCAGCGGCATCGGAGATCATGACATCCACATCCGACAGATAGCTGCCGGAGGTCGTTGCGAACGTCATCCGTAGGTTGTACCCGGCGGCCGCCTCGCGGAATTGTCTGACTTCGTCCTCACCGATACCGCCGGTGATATAGGTGACATCCGACGATTTCTCTTGTGTCGCGATGGGGGCCGATACGGCATTGTCTGCCATCCATAAGCCCGGAAGCCAGGACAGCAAAAACATGAGGGCAACAAATCTGATCATCGCAATTCTCCTTGGAAGCGTGACGATGCAACCGGCTGAAGCCGCGCCTATGGGCGGCCAACGGACAATTTGTCGATCACGTGTCGCACGCCGGGGGCGGACCATGCAGCGTTACACGCCATCGTCTTCTCGTCCAAAGAGCTGACATTCCCGCACAAGGTGACGGTGCCGTCGGCGACCTGAACGGAGATGTGTCGTGCATCTTCTTCGGCGTGCCGCCTGAGCGCCGATTCGATTTTGCTTGTGATGTCGGTCGGTGCCGTACGGCGCTTGATGCGGATATCGTTGAAGACAGTGTTGACACCGCGAAGGTGCGCGACGACCTTTTCCGCCGCCAGCATCTGATAGCCCCAGTCGACTTCCCCTGTGAGCGTGACGCACCCTTTTTCGACCGTGACCTGTACGGCACGCTCGGACAGGCCTGCGCTCCAAAGCAATACGGTGCGCGCGGCGCTCGCGATGTCCGCGTCGGTGCGTCGGTGTTCGTTGGGTACCGCTACCACCAATTCGACGACCACGGCCCGCACGCCTTCGACACGCTGCGTCGCCCGCTTTGTCGCGAGTTTTTCTGCGTAGCTTCGCAGATGGCCCGACAGCGTGACGATACCGTCGTGGACTTCTACACCGATGTCCGCTGCGTTGATGGCAGGATCCCATTCCAGTTCCTGCTCCACGTCCTTCTTCAATTGAAGATCGCCTTTCATCCCAACCTCCTGGTTTTGACCGGAGGTGGCGCGACCCACATCGGTGACACCACCTCCCCACGATTCAAGCTAATCCATCGGGGCTCGGCGGGATTGACGCTCGTCAATGATCGTGTCGTAGGGAGCGATGTCGGAGGCGTCACACGTGTGGCGCACGTACGAGCAGAACAGGTGTCCGGGCAATCTGCGCAACGCGTCCGGCGACTGTGCCAAGCATCCAGCGGACGATGCCGCGTCGCCCATGCGTACCCATCACGATCAGGTCGGCATGCCAGCGCTCTGCCTCCCGGACGATCGCGTGCGCAACGTCGTCCCGTGTGCGGTCTGTTCTGATGAGAGCGGTGCCAGGTCTGGCTACCGTTCCTGCGAGCCTCGACTTCGCCGCCTCAAGCGCGCGAGTCCCTTCTTCCACGAATGCGTTTTCGAGAATATCGATAGGAGCAAGATCGCTCAGGCGCACCGCACAATCCACCACATAGATTGCGCGGGCATGTGTGGTGCTCGTGGCAAACCGCAGGCCAAAGCGCATTGCCTGCGCAGCCTGATCGCTGCCGTCCACGGCGAAAAGCAAGCGATTGAGCGAATGGCCAGCCTTATCCGAACAGTTTTCGGGGACGACGAGGACTGGGCACTCGGCAAGTCGCGCCAGCGGTTCCGAAACGGCGCCCTCGATCCAGCGCACCAAACCATGGTGCTGGCGCGCACCAAGCACGATCAGTTCCGCGTGCCACGCTCGCGCGTCCTCGACCAGTGCATGCGCGACATCGCCACCGTGCTGAGACAGGTCGATGGTCTGCGTTTCGACATGCACGTCGCGTTGAGCAAAAACGCCGCTGGCGGCGACAACCGCTTCGTGCGCCTTCTCCGACAGTTCTGCGCGCGCAGCATTCAGCGCGTCGCCCACGAGCGATCCTGCAGGCACATGTGTGAGTGGGTTCTCCGCGACACTCACGAGACGAACCGCGCCCGAGGTCGCGATAACCCGTCTCGCAACGGCAACGGCATGTTCCGACGCGCCATACGGGTCGATGGCGACGTACACGCGGGCGGGCAAGTGCAGGGGTGATTTCGGGGAAGTCGGTCCATTCATTGTTCACCGCCGTTACGAAGTAGGTTGTGCCAGGGCGAACGATCAAGGCTGAAAGCGGCGCATGAAGCGCGCTCACGAACGTCACCGTCCCGCGATCCGGCCACTGACTTCAGCATGGACGAAACGAGTCCTCGCAGGTTGATTGAGGTCAACCGTCGAGCATGCCGCAACGGACGACGCACCAGCGACGAGCATGCGGTACGACGACGCCGACTCGCCTTGTTGATATGCCTCAATCCACGCGCCGTCCCGGGAACTAGCGTTAAGACGGACTCCCGGGAAGGGGCGTGCAACGGCATCGCCAGTCCGGGCCTGTAACGTTGAGGAGATAAACACCATGCGAAGCGAGATGAGGCACGGGCGCATTTGCGTTTTAATTTCTGCAGTATTTGCCATGCTGGCAGGGGCCGTAGGCGCACAACCGACGGACGGAAACTGGGGGTGTGCGCAGGGATACGGTCCCGGCATGATGCGCGACGGGTATGCCGGCCGAATGATGGGACAGGGCATGATGGATGGGCCTGGAGGATGCGGTCCGTGTGCCGATCCGGACCGCATCCCGCAGCGCGAGAAGCTCAATCTGAGCGTCGATCAGGTGCGCAGCAATATGGAACAGTGGCTCAAACGATCGGGCAACCCGCGTCTGAAGGTTGGCAAGGTGGCTGAACGGGACGCCGATACGGTTACTGTCGAGGTCGTAACGGCCGAAAAGAATGTGCTCGTGCAACGCTACGACGTGAACCGGCACTCCGGCTGCATCCGACCGGCACGGTGAGGCGCGCGGCGTCACCCCCGGATGGGAGGTGACGCCGCCGACACCTTGTACGGGAGGCCTTCCTCGATGGGGAGTGCAGGATCCCGCGACCACTCGTTCCACGAGCCAAAGTACAGACGAACGTCCTTCAGTCCCGCCTCCTCGAGCGCGACGAAGGTATTCGACGCCCTCGCACCTTTGAAGCAAAAGACAATCACTGGGGTCTCCCGGGAGATGCCCACCGTTGCGCACTCCGCCAGAATCTCGCTCGGGCTCTTGAACATTTTTCCCGTCGGAGTCGGCTTCATCATTCGATACCATTCGATCCAAACGGAGCCTGGAATACGCCCCTTGCGCGGGCAAAAATCGCGTCCGTAAGGCGACGAACTCTCCGCGATCCATTCGTCCACGTCGCGTACGTCGAGCTTGACGATGTGCCGGTCGGCAACCGCCGTCTTCATCGCTGCGAGGTCGACGAGAATGTCGCGGGCGCGTGTCGTGACCGGAAAGACCACAGGCTTCGGGTGCGGAACGTCCGTCGCGCTGGGTAAACCCGCCGCGCGCCAGGCGGAAAATCCACCGTGGAGGACCTTGATCTTGTCTCGCGGATAACCGAGATACCGAAGCAGCACGTAACCCCGGCAAGATTGTCCGAACCCCGTCTCCATGGATTGCTCATAAATGACGGCCGTCTCCTTGCCCGACAAGCCCGCGTTGCCGAAAGCGGTCGCAAAGGTCTCGCGCAGTGCGCTCAGGCCTTCCGGCGTCGAAGTCGCCAGATAGGTGAATATCTCGTGGATATTGACGGCGCCCGGAATGTGGGCTTCGGCGTAATTGGCGGCATCGCGGGTGTCGATGACGACGGTGGGCGCCGTTGTCCGCATGGCGGCCAGCGCCATCGGCGAAATAAGAACGCGATCGTTCATGGCATGCTCCTGCACAGTCAAACGCCGGGGTCACTGCCATCGGCCGCTGTTCGCTTCTGGCGTACCGGCGTCACGTATCTATTTCCCCGTGAAAAGCGACAAGCGTGTCTGGAACGGCCCGACACAATCTCCCGCTTCAGCAGGATTTTGATGCTCGTTCCTTTTTCTGCTTCTTTCGCGACATGTCGGAAATGAGCCACCGCGCGACGGCCTCGGGGCCGTTGATATCGCAGGAGGCAAGACGGCAATCATCGCCAAGGTACGCAATCACCGATCCATTGACGACGCGATAGTGCCCCACGTACTGGCGACCGTTGATTTCGACTTCCACCGGCGTGCGACTCTCGGCATTGAATGGCGACATGATCAGCCTCGTTCTGATGTTTTTTACCGCTTCACGATAGTCACAACGACGCTTGGGTTTGTACAGAAGTGGGGGGGAACTTGATTTACGTCATCATCGCCCGAAGTGCCTGGGCGTTGACCTGAGACAAAGTCGGCGGACGAATCGGTGCCACTATCCAAAAGGTGCCAGACAGGCCAGCAGCGGCAAATGCCGTGCCGAAACTCACAGGAGTCGGACATGAACGACATTTCGATGGACCATCAGAATCAACGACAGACCCTCATCAACGATGCAGATGCGCTGCTCGCGGACGTCAAAGCGCTTTTGAAAGACCTTGCCGACGAAGCAAATCTGGAGGTGGAAGCAGCCAATCCGGCACTCGGCGTGCGACTGGAGAATCTGAGCGCGCATCTCGACGATTTGCGCAAAGCAAGCCGTCAAACAATGTCCGAATGGGCGAAAGCAACCGATGACTATGTGCACGCGCATCCATGGAAAAGTCTCGCGGCGACGGCCTCGGTCGCAGCAGTGGCGGCAGCAGCGGGAGCGATCGCGGTGCCCAGGATCGTGCGACGTCGGGCACGTGAAAACAATGGCGACCTCCACTTGTAACGCGCTAGCGCGCGAAGCGATCAATTGCGCGCTGCATGACACGGTGCGCGTCAAGCGCCCGGAGTACGCAGAGGAAGCTGAATTTGCGCATAACGTTGCCTGATTGTCGTCGGCGGACGCCATTGTAACGACGTCGCAACCACGCGCCGTCAATGGTCCATGCCGGGATGGACGTGTCCCTCCATCGCATGCGCGCCGTGATCGGACAACTGGGCATCGAACCACTGGTGTAGCGCCTCGACCCAATGATCGTTCTTCGTCGAATACCGAATCTCGCCACCGCTAGGAATATCTTGATAGCTGACGTCGATCTCTCCGGATCTGGCGCTTTTCAGTTCAGCCAGCCCCGGCATTGCCGCCCCGTGAATGTCGGTCGGCCCAGAGAAGTCTCCTCGACGAAACTGTGCGGCGATGCCCTTGAGATGCGTTCGGGTCAGACGAATCTGTTTTGTGTCCGCCGGGTTCCTGACTGTCACTTGCTGGACACCGCCGTACGACGTCTTGGTAAAGACGTGTGTGGTAGCCGCGAGATCGAAGGGCATGACCTGCGCGCCTCGCGTTGCGACTTCGGCTTGACGGGTTGCGTCTGCGGCCATTGCTGCGGGAAGCGCAGTGATCGCCAGCAGGCTGAAAAGGGTGGCCGAAAGGAGGAGGGGAGTGGCTCGCATTGGGGGCCTCGATCAAGATGTTTCCTTCATGCTAGGCGTTTTTCGGCCGACGTCCAATAGGACGCGCCTGCCCGGTCACCATTCTGTGGAATGGGGAACTTGCTAAGTCTTTGCTAAGTTTCGTGCGTCAAAATTTGCCGTAATGGGCCACGACATTGAGCGATAGTGCGGGCCGAATGCAGCTCTTAACTGACGGACAAGAGGTTCAGATGAAACAAAGCATCACGCGCTACGATACGGCGTCCCGCTATTTGCACTGGTTCACTGCGGCGCTCTTAGCGGTTCAATTTGGTGTCGCCTGGGCGATGCCGGATATCACGAGGCAAACACCTGCCATCGGTCTCGTCGCGTGGCATCTCTCGTTAGGCGCGACGATTCTCGGGCTTACGGCAATACGGATGCTATGGACGCGTTACCGGATCAAGCCGGAAAGCAGGCAGAAGTCGCTGGTGCATGCGTTCGTCGCTACTGCACACAAGGGGCTCTACGCACTTCTGGTGATCGTGCCGGTGCTGGGCTGGATCAATGCGTCGGCCCGAGGTTACGGGGTCAAGCTCCTTGGCGTGATTTCTTTGCCTGCTTTATCGGCGCAGGGGTCATCGTTCGGTCACGCAATGGGTGACGTCCATTCGCTGCTGGCCTATGTGCTGCTGGGTGCAGTAGCGCTGCACGTTTGTGCTGCGCTTTACCATCACTGGGTACTTCGGGACGGGACGTTGCACAAGATGCTTCCTCTTTCGAGGACTTAACGGCGCCTTGTTGCGGGGCGCCGCCAACCGAGCGCGACGCCGCTGGTGCGGCGTGCCCGGTTGCGGGTCGAACATGCGATCAGAGTCCGAGATCGGACAGCCCCGGATGATCGTCCGGCCGCCGCCCAAGCGGCCAGTGGAACTTGCGTTCGGATTCCTTGATCGGCAGGTCGTTAATACAGGAATAGCGATTCGCCATCAGCCCGTCCGGTCCGAACTCCCAGTTCTCGTTACCGTACGAGCGGAACCAGTTACCGGAATCATCTCGCCATTCGTAGGCGTAGCGCACTGCGATACGGTTATCGGTAAATGCCCACAGTTCCTTGATCAGACGATAGTCGAGTTCCTTGGCCCACTTGCGCTCGAGGAAGGCCTGCGCTTCGGCACGGTTGTTCACGAATTCGGCGCGGTTGCGCCATTTCGTATCGACGGTGTACGCGAGGGCGACCTTGGCAGCATCTCGGCTGTTCCATCCGTCCTCGGCAAGGCGGATTTTCTGAATCGCGGTCTCACGCGTGAACGGCGGAAGCGGCGGACGGCTTTCGTTGGTGGATGACACGTTGGATTACCTCACGGGTTAGGTTAAGACACGGCAAGAAGTCGACGCGCTACACGCGCGGCAGTGTCGGCGGCTTCGGTTCCGCCGAAAACGAGCGCGACCGAAATCGCGCCGTCAATCAGGATCAACAACTCTCCGGCGAGCGCATCCGGCTGAGGCAATCCGCTCGCGGTAGTGAGTTCACTCAGGTAGTCGAGAAGCCGTTGTTTATGCAGTTTCGATACCGACCGTATGCCGCTGGCCGGGTCGCCAATCTCGCCCGCTGCGTTCAGGAACGCGCAACCGTGAAAGCCGTCGGAGGCAAACCACGTACGAAGGGCGTCGAAGCACGATTGCAGGCGCTCGACGGGATCGTTGGTTTGGGATGTCGACGCGACGAACCATTGCATCCAACGCTCGTCGCGACGCAGGAGCGCAGCTTCCACCAACGCTTCCTTCGTCGGATAGTGACGGTAAAGCGTTTTGCGGACGACGCCCGACTCCCTGACGATGGCATCGACGCCAGTGGCGTGAATACCCCCTGCGTAGACCAGTCGCTCGGTGGTGTCGAGCAGCGCGAGTTGAGGTGCAGAGAGATCCGCGGGTTGAGAAGAGGAGGCCATTAGGAAACGCGAGAATGATCGTTCTCCGCAGTGTAGAACGATCATTCTCCAAAGTCAAAGTGATTTCAAAGGGCGCATCGACTGTCTCGGAATGGAGATATGCGAAGACGTTAAGAAATTGCGTTTATGCTGATGGCTTATGAGGTGGGGGGAGAACCGGATCGTTTCGATCTTAGATGAAAGGTTTACCCACCATGACCGTGCCGACCGGACGCCGGCGAATTCCTTAACGAGGATGGACATGCGTTTGCTGCTTGCTTTGATTCTTCCCTGGCTGCAATTTTTTACGATCGGACGACCGTTTGCAGGGATCATCTGTTTGCTGCTTCAACTCACGGTGATCGGATGGATTCCGGCTGCTATCTGGTCGGTGTACGCGTTGAGCCAGTACAAGACGGACAAGAAGATCGAGCGAGCGCTCTCGGGTCGCGGCTGAGCGACGGGAAAAGACGCACGCGTGTGGTGCCGATGCGTTTGTTTCCTTGGACGACTTCGCAATAAGAGTTGGCGGACGCAATTTAGGATACTCACAGAGAAATCGCTGCATCCTACAAATCAAATACTTAGCGCTTTACCCGCGACGTCGGCACCCTAATTTCTGTCCATGGACTTGGACATAATTTAGGTACTTTTCTGCGACGAGACAAAATATAGGTGCAAAACTGTTGCACGTCCTAACGTGGACAGAATAAGGGGCCAATTCTGTTGCCGCAGTCAAGCTTGACTGACGGCCAACGCTCTGACGCGGAGTCTTTCGGTCCACCGAGATTCTATTCGCCAGGCTGGTGTGCCGACGTCCACCGAAAGTGCCCACTACGCAGCAGAACCGGGGCGCCATGACACAGGAGCAGATAGCGTTCAGCGGTCTTTTCGATGGAAGCCCTATGCGTTTTGAAGGCAACCACCAAATCATCGACATGGCACGACTTTGCCTCGAAATGATCTTCCAGCGCTTCCGCTGAGATCGCACACACAATTCGCTTACGCTCACAGTCCGCGGCAAATTCGATCGTCATGTCGTCTGCGTTATACGCGGGCGCGACGTGCGGGAATTCAATCTTCACGGTGTTCGCCCTCGCCATAGGAATCGCCAGTCGGAGCGACGATGCTGTCATCCAGGCAAACGCTTTGCATCGGCTCTACCACCTGACAGGGCCATCCAAAGCGATCGGCAATGCGCCTGCGCAAACTGTCGGCGGCAGCAGGCTCGCCATGATTCAGAAAGATGCCGCCCACCGGTTTGTGAAACTTCGAAAGCCAGTTCAAAGTTTCGCCATAGTCTGCGTGAGCAGATAGCGTGTCGAGTTGAACAACCTCCGCGTTGACGTGAACGTAATCACCAAATATTTTGACTTCGCTCCCGCCATTCACCATCGTCGAGCCACGCGTACCCGGCGCCTGAAACCCGGTGAAGAGCACCGTGTTTCGCCAATTGCCGCTCATCGCCTTGAGATGGTGCAGGACACGTCCGCCCGTGGCCGTGCCACTTCCCGCGATGATGATGGAAGGCATCGCGCGCGTGTCCAGCCATTTGGACTGATCGACGCTCGTGACGAACGTGGCCGCGCTGCACATTTGCTCGCACTCCGAGGCACTCAACCGCTGGTCGGCAAGATGTGACGAGTAGGTTTTCGTCACGTTGATCGCCATTGGACTGTCGAGATTGACGGGCACATCGGGCATCTCTCCGACCGATTTAAGCCGGGCAATCCAGTAAAGCAGGCTTTGCACCCGTCCAACGGCAAACGCGGGGACGATCACGCTGCCCCCGCGCGCAAACGTCCGGTGCAGGATCTCTGCCAACTGAGCCCCGGGATCGGTGCGGTCGTGCAGCCGATCCCCGTATGTAGACTCAAGGACGAGGAAATCCGGCGTTTCTGGATTGGCCGGTGCGGGCATGATTGGATCGTCGGTGCGTCCAAGATCGCCCGGGAAGAGAATCCTCCTCCCGTTGGCATCCACCTGTGCCATCGCGGCCCCAAGGATGTGCCCCGCATGCCAGAAGGTCACCTGAACTTCCGGGCAGACCTCAAGCGGGGTGTCGAACGCCCTCGGAGTCAATCGCTCAATCGCTCGCCGGGCGTCGTCCGTCGTGAAAAGCGGCAGTGCAGGGTGGTGTTTCGACTTGCCGTGACGGTTCAGGAAGTCGGCTTGCCGAGCAGGGGCGCGAGTACGTGACGGTACTCGGTCCGGGCCAGCGCACACCTGCGCCATGGCTGAACATCATCGCCAATCCGGAATTTGGTTTCCAGGTCTCGGAGTCAGGGGGTGGCTATACCTGGTCGACCAATAGCCAAGCCAATCAACTGACGCCATGGTCGAACGATCCGGTCGTCGATCCGTGCAGTGAGGCGTTCTTTTTGCGCGACGACGAAACCGGGCATCTCTGGAGCCCGACCGCATCTCCAATCCGTCTGGAGAACACTCGCTATATTGCCTCTCACGGTTTTGGATACAGTCGTTTCGAACATGCCGTGTATGGCATCAAGACCGAACTCGTGCAATTCGTGAGTTGGCACGATCCTGTCAAGCTCTCCGTACTCACCATCGAAAACCGTTCGAAGCGCCCGCGCAGACTCTCTGCTGCAGCATACGTCGAATGGGCGCTATGCGGAAGGCCCATGACAGGCACGCCAGCCCACCGGATGACGTCGCTGAGTCCATCGAGACCCAATGCGGCAACACTGCCCGGCGCATCCGGTTGACCGACGATGCAAAGGTCCGTCGCACGTGCGGCATTCGCCAGGATCGCCGGTGCCGCACCGTAGGGTGTGTGCCAATCGCCAGCGATGTCTCTCTCGGCACACAACTGGGCGAAGAGATGCTCAGCCGCCTGGAGTGCCGTGCGCGAATGCGACTCGGTTTGAAAATGCTCGCCCGACGACTGAAGCTGTCCTGAGTGAACCGCCCCGGGACGGTGAGGCAAATAGATGCCCGAGAGACGGGCCTAGTGTTGTCGCTCCAACTCGGCGCTAAAGCGCAGCCGCGCCGCCCCCGTCGCGGTGTCGTCCACGTGAACGCAGATTTTCCGTAGGCTCATTTGATCGCTCCTGAGATGGGTGTCTTCCTGTTCACCCAACGGTTGGCCGTGACGTCGTATCGCCACTGTCTGCCTATTTATAGCCGCGTGACCACGATTCACGACGTCTGCCGACGCCTCGCGTTGACGTGCGTCAAGCCGCAGCAAGCCAGATCGGCGCAATGCGATCCCGCGCCCTAAAGTTCAACAACAGAACGGACTCAACGGTTCAACGGATCACCTTTACGAATAGCGGCTATGTAGAGGCGCAGGGTATCAACAGCGACGCTGTCGTCTCAAACACGGCGCTTGACTTTACTGGGACTGTCGTCAACCAAGCGAGACGGACGATCCTCAGTTAGCAAAGTGGTCTTTGATATCTAGCCGCACGGGTATTCCTTAGTCATGGCAATCAAAAAGGGGCGTAGCTTGAGATGACCGTTAGCCGAAATGCCCCTGGCGACCGGATTTCAGCCCTCGCAATGCCTTGGGCTTCTTTTTGTCGTGGCGGGTTGGGTGATCTGGTTGACCACGTCTCGCCGTCTTCAGTCCCCGGGCTTTGATTCACGCTTCGAGGCTTTCCGGGGGCTGTTCTGTGATTTCATGCACTGGCCGCTGTGTCTTCTGCTGCATGACTGTTGCCCTCGACGCCGCTTACGTCCGCGACGGACATCCTGGACACGCAACCGCGTGAGGTCGCACGCCTGAGGCTTGCTATCAATCGCGAGATTGAACGTCGCGAGCTTCCGAGAGTACGAGCCTCCATCATTCCAGCTCCTCAATTCTCCAGCACGGTGGCACCAGCCTGATATTGCTCGTCGGTGACCTTTGCCAGCCAGGCAACAGGGCTGCCGTTCTGTGATTCAGCGATCGCGATGTGAGTCATCGCCGTGCTTCGCCGAGCGTGCTATGTAGATCTTTGAGTGCAAGCCCCTCATCAAGGCGCACTCGGATCGAGCACTCAAGTCCGCTCACTGCAAGGTCGAAACCTTCGTCGAACCATCAGTTAATACTGTCGATCATCAGCTTCTCTGGCCGTCCCAATTGAGTCAGCCGAATGGCACCTCGCGTTGCGCCATTGCAGTGCGGTCCCGCGCGGTAGGTGACGAAGGGCGTGTCGTGCGAATAATCGGCGAGCTTCGACGCGATGATCTTGCCGTGCATCAAGTTCACGGCGCCAGGAATGTGGCTGCATTTAAACAGCGCCGGACTTCGAACGTCGAGCAACACGAAGCCAGGCGATCTGCTATCCAGTGCACAGACAACATCGGAGCGATCGGTTTCAAATTGCAGCGACGCGCGAAAGACGGCGAGTGCCGCGGTGCTCTCGGCGACGGGGATGACAGGCTTTGCCCATTCGGACTGACCAAGCTGCGGGAAAGCTTGCTAGATACACTGACGCCGCGCACGTAGCAGGACTCGCCTGCGGACGAATCTACGATGCGCTGGCACAAAAAGATAACGAGAGTGATCGAAATGACAGAAACGCTCTGTTTAAATATCTTTTTATATGGGTCGTCGGGGAGGTGCGGCAGGAGTTTGCGACAGGTCGCCTCGTGCCCGTCGATTGTCGCCGCTCAGAAAGCGGAGTATCACTTACTCGACTCTTTAGGAAAAGCACGAGCGTGTTCAGCAATTAATCGCGCTCCTCTTATCTGGTTGCCCAATAAACCAGCAAGATGACAGCGACAGTAACTGCCGCAAAGAACCAGGATACGCTTCTCATCAGGTTTCCCCTCCTTAGACATTGGCCGAAAAAGTCCACACGATCAATGCTCCGAAGGGTCGACGTTGTTCGCACCCGTAAGAATTTTCGACAAGCGAGGTAATACTTGTCGAGTTTCGCCCACGGGGGCTCGCAGCAATTAAGAGAATGCGGGATGTCCCTCATCTAGTCCCACGACCTCATCGTAGATGTGGCCGCGCGTACGCCCGTCGACGTTTTGCCAGAGGCGCGCCAACCAATACTTCATTTTTCGTTGAGAAATGACATTCGCACTAACGACGACCGCCGGGAACTGAATATTCTCCCCAATCACTTTTCCCTGTAGATACTCGTACGCGTTGGCTCTGACGTATTCCTTGGCCTTAACCAGGTCTGTGGCGCTCGAGGAAAACGACAAATCGAGGCAAGTGAGTGTCCACGCCGCGTCCTGGCGTTCGCCATAGACGTGCAGTAGTATTCGCTCCATTTTCATGATCAACTCCTTATGGCACATGCCTAGCATATGCACTGATGCATCTTTGCCGGGGCAGGAATAACGTCAGATGTGGGCGGCGAAACCACACTAAATCGGGCCGAGCAAGAAAGTGAAAGGTCCATGCCCGGCAAGAAGATGGCGCGAGTGCCAACGAAAAGTTTTGTTGAGCCGATACTATTAAAATGACTTATGTTTTATTACCACGCAGGGCGAATGGTGTATGCGTGGCGGAAGTAGGCGCGGCCAAATTGCGTCGGCTCAAAGTGCTTGCCGACCCGATGTATCAACTCGCGTGCGAGCAACGCATTGATAACCGCATCTGATGGTTGCTTCGGGTTTTTTTCCGCAATGCGTTGAAGCGCCGCAGTGATGGCTTGTGCTGAAAGGGCGAGCATATTCGCTCCTGTAAAAGTTTTATGACCCTGTGCGCTGCGCTTCGATAGAGCCGCTCAGTTGGGGAATTTGCGTTCAGCGGCTCGCCGACGTAGCCACTTAGCGATGGGACCGTGCTGCGCATGCGCAGACGCGTCAGTCCGATTGTTCAAACAAATCGCACGGGCGATCGATCCGAAAGAAAGGAGCCGTGCCGCGTCAGCTGGCACGTAGCCGGAATACAAGAACCAGTTAGGAGATGCGCCCATGGGGTTATGCCTCCAGCGAAGCCTCGTTGATAAACCCGTCTATCAATGTGCGGCCGAACTCGTCGCCAGCGCGCCGCGCATTGCCAATTGAATCGAACAGGACCGTCTCAAGGCGAAACACTCGCGACTCTGACGGCAGAACTGAACCGATAGACGTACTCGGGGTAATGCGCACGGATACAGCCAGCAATCTTTCGTGCTTACGGCTTGCTTGGGTCGCGTCCGGGTCTAAAAACACCAGAGTTTCCAAACTGAAGCCTCTGTATGAGGGTGATGTGTGCGACATATTTCCTCCGACATGACGAGCACTGCCGCATCGCGGCGTTGATACGGCGATGCTAGCGAGCGATATAGGGAAGAAGCTACGCGGGCTTGATGTTGGATGCCTGCAAGCCTTTCGGGCCGCGCGTGACGTCGAAGGAAACGTGCTGGTTCTCTTGCAGGGTGCGAAACTCCGTGCGCCCTTGAGGTTGAATTTCTGAGAAGTGGGCGAACAAGTCATCCCCGCCATCATCCGGGGTGATGAAACCAAAGCCCTTGCTGCCGTTGAACCACTTTACAATTCCGGTGCTCATGTGAACCCCAGGTTCTCCCTGCGAATAGTCCTCGCGGAACGCGTGACTCGGCGCAAGTGGCGGACAACCAAGAAATTCAGAGATCGGAAGTGTCTCGCAATGAGATCGACGCTTGATCGATAAACGTCAGACTTGATGTTCGATATATTTGTTATACGCGCATTGCATCCAGGACTCAATGCATATTGTGTAAGTGTTACCCAGCCTGCCCTGCCTTAGTATTTCGCCGACTTCTCAAGTTGCCCCGCATTTTGAGCGGCGTACATTCCTTTCCTGGGCGACATCCGTTTTTGGGGCAGGTACATCAATTGCGTGAGGCGACATCGGGGATATCTCCTCCGTGGCGCGCCGGATTAACACGAGTTTTTGTCAACGGACCGGAGGAAAGCCTGACCCTGCGATGTGATCGCGCTGTTCCCTAAGAAAGCGTGCTGGCGCCATTATCTGACTGACGAAGAAACCAGCCGATCAACGAGCACACGTCTTGCGATGTGACCGGGTGCTACTCAGATCAACCGCGATTGTCGATCCAGTCGCGTGCCCATGCGCTCGCGTGCCCCAGCGCTTGCAGTTCGGTGTCGAAATAGTCCAGTGCATGGAATGTGTATGCGGCGGGCGCCGCATGGGCGGCATCGCCCCGCTCGAGCAGGAGGTTGGCCGCAAACCAGCCGTCCGGAAGCAGGTACGCGGAGGGGGAGACCAGATACCCGTTGTAATGGTGGTTATGGTTATTATTTTTCATAAATGGAAAGCGAGTGACCGTTGCATGGCATTCGGGCCATACAAGTCGGAAACTTCGAAAGTGGGAGCGAGACAGATCGTGTCGGAAAGACAAATGATGCACACCTCGAAATGGTGCGATCAAGTCGGGAGCGCAATGGCTCCGCTCGGATGCTATACAAGCGAAGGGCCGGTTGACCGGCCCTTGAACGACGTTACTGCGGGGTGATATTCGATGCCTGCAGGCCCTTGGGGCCGCGCTTGGTCTCGTAGCTAACCTTTTGATTCTCTGCGAGCGACTTGAAGCCTTCGCCTCGCACTTCGGAGAAGTGGGCGAACAGATCGTCGCCGCCAGCATCTGGCGTAATGAAGCCGAAGCCCTTGCTATCGTTGAACCACTTAACGGTACCGGTTTCCATGATGAATCCTTGAAATAATCGAATTAACTCCGTTGCGGAGCGAGAAAAACTTCAAGGAGGGAGAGAGGACAGCGAGTACCGCGCAGAAAACGCAGAAAAATGATGATCAGCAATCGAGCTTCTTGAATGTTTCTTCGGACACAGTACGTTGAGGGTTCGGCACTGTCAAGGTATTTCGTGAGGCGAGGACGCTTTCGGTCAAATTGCGATAAAGAATAATCGGCTGCATTTATTTGCAGGGGCATCACTCGCTAACGATGCGCTTCCGAAGACTGTGGAGCGAAAAACGATCGGCGATCGTCACCGGCTCAGACGATTGTAGCGAGTGATTGGGATTCTTGTTCGCTCGACGAAGCGCGGTCGTTCGTGACGCAGCCTGATGCTCACACAATGAATGCGTCACCCGCACCAAAGGCCGGTGTGTGAGTCGGCGCCGTCGGCATAGATATTAGGCAATCGCCTAATATTCTGCTCGGAGAGAGAAGTTTGGAACCTCCTAACACATGCACCCCATGCAGGTGTGCGCCTAAACGGAAATTCGTCGTGCCGACTGACGGCTTGCGACCCACAACTGACATTCAACCTTCTCCAACGCGGCCGCTGGAAGAGACCTCATGCGTTGGCTAACCTTACGCCGTCGTGCCACGAACGCTAAGCAATTCTGCAATGCATCGCTCGACTCGAACGACGACATTGCAACGCGAACGCGTCCTATCCGTACATTTCCGCGCCGACTCGGCGTTGGCGGACTGTGGCTCGGTCATTCCCGGTCGCAGTGCACCTTGAAGTGCGTTAGGACGGCGGGCCCGAATGCATTGCTAACTGCGACATCGGCAGCATCACGTCCGTATGCCATCAAAACACGCCCAATGCGCGGCGCGTTGTTTCTCGGATCGAAGGTCTGCCAGCTACCGCCCACATAGGCTTCGAACCACCCCGCGAAATCCATCGGTGCCGCGACGGGCGGCAAGCCCACATCGCTGATATAGCCGGTGCAGTAGCGCGCCGGAATATTCATCGCCCGGCATAGGGTGACGCCCAGATGAGCGAAATCTCGGCAGACGCCTTTGCGTTCACGGTACGCGTCCCACGCCGTTTTGGTCGGCCGCGCATGCCCGTAATCAAATTCGATATGCCGGTGCACGAAGTCGCAGATTGCTAGGGCAGTCTCGCGACCCGGCGTGCACTGGCCGAAAAGCTGCCACGCGACTTCGACCAACAGATCGGTTTCGCAATAACGGCTGCCTAATAGAAAAATCAGCGTGTCGTCGGGCAACTGCTCAACGGGATGGCCCCTCCCCTCGATGGGCCGCGTTTCCATGGCACTTGGCACATTCAGCAGCGCTCTCGTGCTCAATTTCACACGCCCGACAGGCGCGACGATTCGACTGCACAGATTGCCGAACAAATCGCGGTACTGCCGTATTGGCACCGGCGGATCGGTAACGAGCAGATCCGCTATGGCAATATCCTTTGCATGCGAA
This sequence comes from Pandoraea commovens, assembly GCF_024704525.1. Taxonomy (NCBI): domain Bacteria; kingdom Pseudomonadati; phylum Pseudomonadota; class Betaproteobacteria; order Burkholderiales; family Burkholderiaceae; genus Pandoraea; species Pandoraea commovens. The sequence continues at coordinate 2,933,555 of NZ_CP102780.1, read as the reverse complement.
AAATGCGTGTTCAACATCAGCATCATCGGCGTAGGCTGTGGGCACTCGTACGACAGTTCGTATCCGACGCGAAGTTTCATGGATCCTCCCCGATTCGGCTGATTGCGGGTGACATCGAGCGTGGCATTCCAAAGGCGCATTGCTGGACACGGCACCAAGAGATGTTTCCCCAGTGGGCTCATCCTCGCATATAAAAAATAATCGCGTGCTGTTGTTCCTGAGCGGAACGCTGGGGCGAACGCTTACCTGCTAGTTTGATCTTGGGGCTGACCAGAGCCCAATGCCGTAGACGGGTGTCGTCAACTCTTTAACCGTACCGCATAACCGGCCGGGGGCGTCCCCTTGTGCGTCACGGAGCGCATTGCGTCGGGGAAAAAACATGGAATCAGTTGCCGGGACCGAGTAACACGTCGATTGCAGCTTGACCGGCGATTTCGGCTACCAAATAGGCCCATCGCTCAGTAAAAGGGCCGTTGCGCAACGGGATGCGGCCTCCCCGAGCGCCTAGCACTTCGAGATTTGTAGTGCCCGTTATCTGAAAGGTCACATCAAAAGTGTCCTCATCAGCAGCCGGAATCAGTTCGACCTGAATCTCGAAGCCGCGGTACGCGATCGTTCGGTGCATGAAAACCTCCCTTTCATCGTTGGACCCTAACACGAGTCAGCATTGGACGGCTTAGGCTACTTGTTGATCTGCGCCTCCATCATCCGGTGTTATTAAGCCAAAACCCCTGCTTTCATTGAACCACTTGACGATACCGGCACTCATAAATCACCTCTCGAATATACAACGCTTTACCATCGATAATTACAAGGTAGGGAGGCGTTGATAAATACACAACCAAAAAGGTCAGAGATCGGAAGTGTCTCGCATGGATCGGGGGACCGACGCACTATCGAAAAAGCCAAACTTGATATTAAATAAATATTTAATACGCTTTTATTGAGAATCAAACAAGCGGTTTATTTTTTGTTTATATTTATAATTCATTTTGTTTTTCCTTAAATTTTTAAAAAATACAACCAAAATCATCATCCAATTCGGTGATGAAGAAGAGCGTCACACTGGCGATAGCAGACTGACCTGCACACGGTGGGTACGTCCATCGTCGACCAGCGGTATGTCTGGATCGTTGCCTTCCAAAAGTTGCCCGTCGATCGTGACGGATGCTGGGCCTTGACTCTGGCCATGCGGATTGGCCACCGAGATGAGATAACGGGATTCGCCGAATTGATAGCTAAAGCGATACCCGCGCCACTCCCGGGGAATGCACGGTGCAATGCGCAGTGCGTTGCCGCGCTTATCCAGCCCCAGTATGGACTCCACGGTACCGCGATACATCCACCCCGCAGCGCCGGTGTACCAGGTCCAACCGCCACGGCGCACGTGCGTTGAGGAGGCGTAAATGTCTCCGGCCATAACGTAAGGCTCCACCTTGTAGGCATGCACACCGGCGCGCGTGTCGGCATGATTGATGGGGTTGAGCATCGTAAGCATGTCGCCAGCACGGTTGCCGTCGCCCATTTTCGCGTATGCGATCATGCACCAGGTGGCGGCGTGCGTGTATTGCCCGCCGTTTTCCCGAATGCCGGGCAGGTATCCCTTGATATACCCGGGATCTCGCGCCATCTTGTCGAACGGTGGCGTCAACAACAGGATGAGGTCGTCGCCCGGGCGCACCAGATAGTGCTCGACAGATTCCATCGCCCGACGCTGCCGGTCTACATCTCCCGCCCCCGAAATCACACTCCAGCTCTGAGCAATCGAATCGATACGACACTCTGCATCGCCCGCAGCGCCGAGCGGTGTCCCGTCATCGAAGTAGGCTCGCAGGTACCATGCGCCATCCCAAGCGCCATTGTTCAGCGCGGCATGCAAACGCTCAGCATGTGCCCGCCATCGCGCTGCGGCGTTGACCTCTGCGCGCGCTTGCGCCAAATCGGCAAAGGGCAACGCAGTGGCATGCAGGAACCAGCCAAGCCAGATGCTTTCGCCTTTGCCTTCCATCCCGACGCGATTCAGACCGTCGTTCCAGTCGCCCCCGCCGATGAGCGGCAGGCCGTGAGTGCCCGTTGCGAGACTGCAATCGATGGCCCGCTGGCAATGCTCGAACAGGGTTCCGCTCTGCGCTGTGACTGTCGGCACGTAATACGCATTCTCTTCGGTGTCGGGGGCAGCGCGTCCCTCCAGATAGGGCACCGGCTCATCGAGGATCTTCGTGTCACCCGTCACTCTGACGTAATGATTGACCGAGTACGGTAGCCAAAGCCTGTCGTCGGAGATATGGGTGCGCACGCCACGACCTGAGGGCGGATGCCACCAATGCTGCACATCCCCCTCGACAAATTGCCTTGCGGCCGCCTTGAGCAAATGCGCCCGGGCAAGATCGGGGCGCGCATGGCACAGCGCCATGCAATCCTGCAGTTGATCGCGAAATCCGAACCCGCCGCTCGCCTGATAGAACGCGGCACGCGCCCACATGCGGCAAGACAGCACCTGATAGAGCAGCCAACCGTTAAGCATCAGATCGGTCGCCCGGTCCGGTGTCTCGACCTGAAGCTGCGTGAGAATCGCGCGCCATTCCGATTTGACCGTTGCTAAGACCGTGGCCGACGATGTCCCACGGTAGCGTTGAATGTATCTCCTTGCCGCGTCACGGTCGTTCGCCTGCCCAAGAAGAAGCGTCAGTTCGACGCGTTCGCCGGGGGCCAATGTGATGTGCGTGAGTAGCACGCCGCAAGGATCCATGCCCGCGCCCGTCGCATTGCTGAGCGCCGCAGCGGATATCAGCCCGGCAGGACGGGCGAGATCGCCGTTGCGTCCGATGAATTCTGTGCGGTCGCCGGTCCAACTGGACTGCTTGCCCTGCCAGTCCAGAAAGGCGATGCGCTCACTGAATTCACCGTTCCATGCGTTGGTGGCGAACATTCCGCCCGTGACGGAATCGATCTCCGAGACGACAAACGGCGCATTGCGGGCACGTCCGGCACCTAGCACCCATTCGACGTATGCCGCAGCAGAGAGTCTGCGCGGGCGCTTTGAACGGTTTTCGATGGTGAGTACGGAGAGCTTGACAGGGTCGTGCCAACTCACGAATTGCACGAGTTCGGTCTTGATGCCATACACTGCATGTTCGAAACGACTGTACCCAAAACCGTGAGAGGCAATATAGCGAGTGTTCTCCAGACGGATTGGAGATGCGGTCGGGCTCCAGAGATGCCCGGTTTCGTCGTCGCGCAAAAAGAACGCCTCACTGCACGGATCGACGACCGGATCGTTCGACCATGGCGTCAGTTGATTGGCTTGGCTATTGGTCGACCAGGTGTAGCCACCTCCTGACTCGGAGACCTGGAAACCAAATTCCGGATTGGCGATGACGTTCAGCCATGGCGCGGGTGTGCGCTGGCCCGGACCGAGTACCGTCACGTACTCGCGCCCCTGCTCGGCAAACCCACCCAGCCCGTTGAAATTCTCAAGCGCAGGGGCGGGCAACGGCATGTCAGCGAGGTCATCGTCACGCGTTGTGCGCGTTCGGCCGATATTCAACGGCTCGTGGATAATCCTACGGCCCATGCGCACGACTTGTTCTTCGAGGCTGCCTTGTCTCGCCCCCGCGAGTACGACACGGGCGGCAGTTAGCAACAATGTCATTTCCGCTGCCTCCAGGCCGTCGGCGCGAATGACGGAAATGCTGCCACGGCCGTTGTTAGGCCCGGATGTGACCTGTGTGCCGCTGACCATCGTCTGAAGCGAGACTTGCAGATCCTCGATATAAGACACCTTGCGTTCATTAAGAATCACGAGGTCGACCGGAACGCCTTTGCCTTGCCAGTATTCGTGGGCACGCAGCAACTGTCTGACAATGTCGCGGTCGTCCTGATCGTCCACCCGGACCAGTACGATGGGCAGGTCTCCGGAAATGCCAAATCGCCATAGCGATGGCGCACTGAGCGTGTTGCGTTTGAGCACCTCGACGGCAGCACGCATAGCGGCGTCCACATAGAGCACCCGGTTGGCGATGAACTGAAAGAGCTGTGCGTCATCGGCGGTGATCCCCAGATAGTGCAGATTGACCTGTCCCTGAGTCCACGCCAATGTCGAGATGCGTTGGAAGCTTGCCGGGTCGTGATATTTGTCGGTGAGATCGAGCAATGCCTCACGGCTCGGCGCCACCATCGTAGAAAACACCAGATGCTCGGTCCCACCGGGAGCAACGATAATGCGCGTGCGCAGGCTGAAGATCGGATCCAGTACCGGGCCTACCGTATTCGACAGCGGACGGCCGTCCATCACCGCCAACGGGTCGCGAATCGTTCGCCCCCGCGTGATGAAACGTGCCCGATCCGTCTCATAGCCCACGTTGCCGCCATGCGGCGAGCGCGCCAGCACATGCGCCGCCCACAAGGGCGTATCCGTGCCACCGCGAGGGCGGCGCATGGCGAGCAGACCCTGCACTTCCGGCAGGTATTCGGTCTGGACGAACAGATTGGAAAACGCAGGGTGCGCCGTGTCGCTCGCCATCGGCGCCAGCACGACTTCGGCGTAGGAAGTGACCTCAATTTCGCGCGTCAGCGCGCCCTCATTGGTGATGGACAGGCGACGGACTTCGGCGTTGTCTTCGGGCGACACTATGATTTCCAGCGTCGAGACAAGCGAGCCTTCCTGCCGGACGATGCTTGCACGATCCTCCGAGAACGCCACGTCGTAGGCGTCTGGCTCGGTGTCCACAGGCTGGAAGGTCGCGGACCAGACAGCGTCATTTGCCGTATCCCGCAGAAACAGATAGCTGCCCCAGAGGTCGCACGTGAGGTCCTCGCGCCAGCGGGTCACGGCAGCGTTGCCGCATAGGCTGTATCCAGACCCGGCGGCAGTGATCATGACGGAATATTCGCCGTTCGATAGCAAGTGCGTGGCGGGAGGGGTCTGACCTGCGGAATAGAATCGCCGCATGACCGGCACAATCGCCTCGACACCCGTTGGCGTGTCCGCGATGTCGGGCGCGAGATCCACCGCGCTGATTTCGCGCGGGTTCGCCTCATGCAAGAGCAAATCGGCGGCCCTCACGACGGGCTGACGATGGAAGCGTTGCCGCATGACGTCGCCGAACAGCACGTTCGTCAACGCGACCAGCGACATGCCCTGATGATGGGCCATGTAGGTGCGAACCGGAACGGCGTTACAGTTTTTCGGTAGCCGCGAAGCGGTGTAGTCAATGGCGTCGTAATAACCGAAGACACCGCGAGCGCCAACACCATCGAGCCGCTTCAGGTTGGCCACGGCGTGCGGCAAGTCGTACATTGCGGCGAGCACCGTAGCGTAGGGCGCGATCACGAGAGACCGCGCCAGCCCACGCTTCAATGCCAACTCGGGTACCCCGAAATCCGAGTATTGATAAGTCAGCGCGCGGTCGCGTATGTTGCAGGCTGACTCGGAGATGCCCCATGGCACATTCCGCGCCTTCCCATACGCAATCTGACTTGCCACGGCAAGCTCGCACGTTGAATCCAGCAGGCTTCTATGCGGATAGTCCATCACGAGCGACGGCATCAGGTACTCGAACATCGAACCGGACCATGACATCAGCACCGCGCCCTTGCCGTAAGGCGTCATGATGCGCCCGAGCCGGAACCAGTGCGTTGCCGGCACATCGCCCTTGGCAATGGCGATGAAGCTTGTCAAGCGAGCTTCGGATGCGAGTAGATCGTAGTATGAGTTGTCCAGTTCGGCGTCTGCCACTCGATAGCCGATCGAGAACAAGCGTCTGTCGGCCGCGTACAGGAAGCGGAAATCCATCTCGTCGAACAAACGGCGCGCCAATGTCGCAACGGCTTCGAACCGTTTCACGATGTCCGCGCCAGGCAAAGGTGACAGTGTGAAGTAATGAAGCGATTCGCCCTCAGGCGACACGTCCGGCGCAAGATCACGCACGTGACTCTTCACGTCGCTACGGATTGCGCCGACCCAGTAGAGCACTTCGCTATGCGCCGCGTCACCGCGTTCGTTCACGAATGTCTGAGCGAGATCGAGTAGGGTGGTCACAAGCCGGTCGATCGCATTCCAGCGCCGGCGCCAGCCTTCGGATGCGTCAGCGATGACATCGACCGGTTTGGACGGTGCCGGCTGGAGGAGCATGAGTTCCAGCGCATCGAGTTCTTCGTACAGGTGAGTGCGATTCACCGTAAGCGTTCTCCGGTCATCGCTCTCGTGGGCGATGGCGTCGCGCAGCAGGGCGACCGTGTCGAGAATTCCATCGAGTTGCGCGCGGGAAAATACCGGCTCAAGGGGAATGTCTTCGCATGCGCTCGCGACGACGAGCAGATGGCCGGCCAAATTGCCGCTGTCGACGCTCGACACATATTGCGGGGCCAGCGCGCTGAGGTCGCGGGTGTCGTACCAGTTGAAAAAATGCCCCTGGTAGCGCGCAAGCGTCGACATCGTGCCAAGGGTTCGCTCCAGGCGCTCTAGCGTCTCCGTCACGCCAATCCAGCCGAAGTCGCGCGCAGACAGCACCGACAGCAGATAGAGGCCGAAGTTGGTGGGTGAACTTCGATGCGCCACCACGGGGCGCGGGTCTTCCTGGAAGTTGTCAGGCGGGAGCTGATGATTGTCGTCGTCGACAAAGGTGGAAAAAAAGCGCCAGATACGCCGGCCAGCCATTCGCAGGGCGGGGTTATCCTCTGTGAGGACGAGGGACGGGCGCGTGGGGGCCGGCCGGCGGCTGATCCATTGGGCGACAAACGGAGAGAGACTCCAGAGGATCAGAAAAGGGGCCGCCCACGGGAGGCTTGCAGGTCTGAGCCATGCAACGATAGCCGTGCACAGCGCCGTGAGCGTGATGGCGCCGCGAAACGACCAGAGAAAGTTGCCCACCGAGCGTCCGGTGTGCAGCTTGACCTGTGCCGCCGTCACCCACTCGAGCAATCGACGTCGCGAGACGGTCAGCCTGAACAGCGTGCGTGCGATGGCGTCGATGGCGAGCCACGCGTGGTTGGCCAACATCGAGGCCACGATCAAGGTTCGCTCGACGCCGCTGCACATGTCGCGGCCAACCGCGCGCCAGTGGCTCGGCATCCAAATGCCGGTCTGTGACGGGATCAGGCCTGTCGCTATCAGAAATAGCGCTGGGGCGGAAATCGCAAGCACCACCAGTGCCGACCAGATCCCGACAGGCGCCTGCGCGACTGTCCACGCGCACACCAGCGTGGCCAGCGCCGCGGGCGCGGTAATGGAGCGGCGCAAATTGTCGAGCATCTTCCACCGCGCTGCGGCCGGAGTCGCACCGCCGCGCTTGCCGACGATCCATGGCAAAAGCTGCCAGTCGCCCCGGATCCACCGGTGCAGCCGCGCAGCAGCCACCTGAGCATGGGACGGGAAGTCCTCGAACAGCTCGATATCGGTGACCAATCCACATCGGGCGAAATTGCCTTCGAAAAGGTCATGACTGAGAATCGTGTTCTCCGGAATTCGCCCCGCAAGCGAGGACTCGAAAGCGTCGACGTCGTACAGGCCTTTGCCAACGTAGCTGCCCTCGCCAAGTAAATCCTGATATACGTCGGACACGGCGCCGGCATAGGGGTCGATGCCATAGCGCCCTGAGAACAGACGTGAATAAATGGTTCCTTCGCTCATCGTGGGCAATGTTGGCGTGATGCGCGGTTGGAGGATGCCGTAGCCGGCAACCACACGCCGAGAGCCCGGATCGATGTAAGGACGGTTCAGTGGGTGCGCCGCAGTGCCGACGAGCTGCCGCACGGCGTCAATCGGCAGACGCGTGTCGCTGTCGAGCGTGATGACGTACCGCACGCCGGGAGGTGCCCATGGCGCGTGTGCGTCAATGGTCATGAACGAGGTGTCGGTGGCACCTCGAAGCAACCGGTTGAACTCGTGGAGTTTGCCTCGTTTGCGCTCCCATGCCAGCCATTTGCGTTGCGTTTCATTCCAAAGCCGCCTGCGATGGAACAGGAAGAAGCGGGGCGTGTTGGAGGTCCCCTCTGCATAGCGGGAATTCAGCGCCGCGATGCGCGCACTGGCGGCTGCCAGCAGCGGCATGTCGCTCTCGATGTGTTCCTCATCAGCATCGCGCCAATCGGAGAGCAGGGCAAACCGGACATCGCCCTTGGGATTCGCGAGATAGTGCACTTCCAACTGTGCGACCTGTGCAGCAATGTCCGCTTCGTTCGTCAGCATCATCGGCACGACAACGAAGGTGCTGAGTTCAGGCGTAATACCGTCGGCCAGCTCAAGGCGTGGCAAATGACGCGGAGGAATGAATCGGGTCAATGTGCGTTCGATGAGCAGAACGGCAAGTTCCGATGCCGGGAACTGACCGCACACGGCTAATAGCACCAGACCGGTGATGCTCACCCCCGCGATGGCGCTGAGCCAGACTGGAACCGCCAGGATCAGGCCACTCAGCAGACAAACGCCGAGAATGTAGGCCGCAGCGCGATGGTGGGCATCATGCAGGCCCCAGCGATGGGTGATCGGCACACGATAGGCAATCTCGCGCTCGAAGGCACCGCGGCCGGAAGATAGAAGATAGTAGCCCGGGTCTGTGCGACGCGGCATGTCTTCGGCGTCAGTCGCATCGCCCGTGCCCGCCGCCGCAGCCGCCGCTCGGAGATTCAGCGCCTGCGTGACCTCAAGCTCCGACAACCGGGATCTCGCCGCCAATTTCTCGATCTCGTGCCGGTAGCCGTCTCGAGTCGCAAAGTCCATTTCCGCGTACCCGGCGTTTTGGCGCAGATACGCGTCGACCAGGCTGACTTCCTCGAATAGCGGATGCCAATCGAATGCCCGCATGTCGCGCAGGCTAGTGATGACATTGCGCACGCTCATGTTGGCCGCCGCCTGACTGGCGTGTTCGGCCTGTACGACTTCGTCGGCCGATTGCCCTTGCTGCGCCAGTTGGTCGCTCAGCCATTGCAGAGACCTGTCCTGATAGCGCAGGCGCTGGATCAACTGGACCGTAAACGCCGGCTCGAACGGCTCGACGACAGCTGCAGCGGCCTTCGGTGCATCATCGGCAGCGGGGGACGCAGACGCCTTATGCGCGAGCAGATCGTCCGCATATCGGTCAGCGGCCTGACGATTCACCTGAGCTCGCGTGACTTGCCCGCACAGGCGCCGGAGATTCTCGATCATCACGGCGCGCAGGGTGAGCGGCATGGCCCAGAGTTCCGCCATGCTTAGCGGCTCGACCTTCTGATAGGCGAGCAAAAAGCACGTGAGTAGTGCAGGATCGAAACGACTGTCTGTGTGCGCCACGAAGGCCCAGAGCACGCCATAGATACGCGGCAGGCCACGCAGTGGGCCATCGAGCAGCCGTGGCAACGATCGGAAAGACTTCGTGTTCAGGTCGTGCCGGACTTCTCTGAACTGGTCGGAGACGGTGCGGAAGTTATCCAGCAACCACTCCGCTGCCGGGGTGATCGAGCGACGCTGCAAGGTCGCATGCGCCGTTGCGTCATAGCACTTGCGCAATACGCGCTCGTTGTCGGCGGCGCGCGAGGTCAGGGCTCGTGTGCGGGGCGGATGAACGGCGATTTGCTGCGCACGCGCCAGACTGAGCGCATGCTGTTCCAGCCGGTCGCGGCTGAACAACTCAGCCCGAATCGGGGTTTCCGGAGGCCCGAAGTCGCTCGTCCCCCGGGAAGTTCCGACAAAGTAATCCATTCCTGGCGGTTTCCACATGCCGATGTCTCCGGCGTTGCACGGCGATCAGGAGAACACGGGGTGTTTGTCATCCAGACCGACGACCTCGTCGTAAATGTGGTCTCGCGTGCGCGGGTCGAAGTGCTGCCAGATTCGAGCCAGCCAGTATTTCATCTTGCGCTGGGAAACGTCGTGCCCGCTCACCGGCACTGCCGGGAACTGGACGTTCTCACCGACCATTTTTCCCTGCAGGTACTCGTGGGCATTGGCTCTGACATATTCTTTGGCTCTCATCAGATCCGTGGCGCTGGAGGAAAACGACAGATCCAGACACGTCAATGTCCAGACTGCGTCCTGACGTTCTCCGTAGACATGAAGCAGTATCCGTTCCTTTCTCATGATCGACTCCTCTTCGCACATGCGCGGCATATGCCTCGAATGATGGTCGCGGCTTTTCCCGAGCGCGTCGGTTCGATACCGAACGGACTCGCCAGAAACTTTGACGTAGGGTGAAGGCGACTTCGGCATCCGATCGTCTCCATCGCGTAGCGTTTGCGTACGTGCGGACGCCGTCATTGACAGGCGATTCACGGGAGGTTTGCCATGTTACGAACCCTGGACGAACTGGAGGCCTGCACCATCCGCGCGACTGACGGTGATGTCGGTCTGGTGAAAGATCTGTACTTCGACGACAAGGCGTGGGTCGTTCGGTACCTCGTAGTGGAAACCGGGACGTGGCTTGCGAATCGGCAGGTATTGATTTCGCCGATTTCCATTGGTCAGAGCGACTGGCTCGACGAAATCATTCCGGTCACGATCACAAAGGATCAGGTAAAGCACAGCCCGGACATCGACACGCACAAGCCGGTCTCGCGTCAGCATGAAGCCGACTATCTGGCGTATTACGGATACCCCGACTACTGGGGCGGCGAGGACGCTTGGGGAGAAGGCGCATTCCCGAGCGGGCTCGCCAGCGGCAGCCGGTCCGAGCAGGATGCCTTTCGCACCGCACGAGAAGCGACGCATTCCCATGACGAAATGGTGAATCTGCCGCGACACGATCCGCATTTGCGAAGCGCGGATGCGGTGACCAACTATCACATCCATGCCAGCAACGGGGACATTGGACACGTCGAAGGGTTGCTCGTGGACGTCCACACATGGGCGCTGCGCTACCTCGTCGTCAACACCAGCAATTGGTGGATGGGCCATCTGGTGGCCGTCCCCGTGAAGGTGATTGAGCATATGAACTGGCTGGACGCGACGGTGTCGCTGGCACTGACGCGCGAAGCGGTGAAAGCCGCACCGCCCTACGATGGCAAAGCCCGGCTCAATCGGCAGCAGGAGATCAGCATCCATAACCACTACGGTCGCGCGGGCTACCGGGACGATCCGACGGCTCACAAGCAAGACGATATTTAGGGCCGTGGCATCAAGCGCCCACATGCGGGGCATCTCGGTACGCCAGCGGACCGAAATTCGCTCTCCAGGACGTTAGACTGGGCGCCCAAAGCGACTATGAGTCATGCATTACGTGGGCTGCCTGGTCAGGTAGGCCCGGTTTGTCTTACGTGCAGACAGTGCACGTGTCTGAAGGTACAGGAGCCCTCACCATGAATTCCATCACTTCCTTTCTGGTACTGGTGCTTCTTCTCGCGGGCGCGGTAGCCGGCGTCTACATCAGTCCGTACCTTGCACCATGCTTTCTCGTCGCCGCCGTATTGCTCGGCTCGACGTTGAAGATGGCTAACGCGTGGCAGAAGTTCGTGATTCTGCGCGCCGGTAAGCTGCAAAGCGTGAAGGGCCCGGGACTGTTCATGATTCTACCGGTCATCGATAGCGTCACGGCCGTGATCGACGAACGCATTCAAACCACTGCATTCAACGCCGAGCAGGCGTTGACCAAAGACACGGTGCCGGTCAACGTCGATGCGATCATCTTCTGGCACGTCAACGATGCAGAGAAGGCCGCGTTGGCAATCACGGATTACCGGCAGGCGATCGACCGGGTGTCTCAGACATCCTTGCGCGAGATGATCGGCGCGTCGATGCTTTCGACCCTGCTTTCCGATCGGAAGGCATCGGACGAACAACTGCGCGAAGAGATCGGCGCCAAGACCGCCGCGTGGGGGATTGCGGTGATGTCCGTGGAGGTTCGCGATGTCGCCATTCCAGTCGCCCTCCAGGACGCCATGTCGAGGCAGGCTCAGGCTGAGCGCGAAAAGCAGGCTCGCATGATTCTCGGCTCTGCAGAGGCTATCGTTGCGGCGAAATTTGTAGAGGCTGCGGCAATTTACGAAGGCCATCCGCAGGCATTGCAACTACGCGCCATGAATATCATCTACGAGACGACCAAGGAGCGAGGCGCCACCATTCTGATGCCGTCCTCGATGGTCGACAGCATGAATCCGGTAGCAATATCGTTTGCAGTGGCCGGCGCCGACCCGGTCAATTCGACTCCGGGCCTGAAGACAGCCGCGTAGTCATCGAATCACCGCATATGGCGGGACCCGCCGGCGATCTATTCGCCCAGAAGTTCCGCCAGGGGCTGAAAATTCTCCACGTGCTGCGACACGACCTTCGCGATGACGATGATCGGGATGCTTAGCAACATGCCGGCGATTCCCCACAGCCACCCCCAGAACAGCAGCGAGACGAAGATGGCGGCCGGATTCATTTTGGCGATCTTCCCGGTAATCCACGTGGACACAAAAGTTCCGACGAGCGCTGCAATCGCGAGAGACGTCCCTGAAACCAGCAGAGCCATCGAGAACGATTGGAATTGCATATAGGCGGCCATACCGGTCGCCGCAGCGCTCACCCCCGGCCCGAGATAGGGCACCACATGCAACAATCCCGCTGCCAGTGCCCAGGCTCCCGCGTTATCCAGTCCAATCGCGCGAAACGCCACCCAGGTGAGGCCGCCGACCAGCATATTGGTCACGAGCAACATCAGCATATATTTCTGTATGGAGTCGTTGATGTCGTCGAGAATGCGCACGGTGATTTTCTTCGACGATAGCGACGGCCCCGCCAACCGCACGAGCTTTCGCTTGAACGTGCCTCCGCTGACCAATAGAAAGAACGCTAGCAGGATCACGGTCATGGCTTGGGCAATGAGTCCCAAAGCCCCCATCGAGCCGACCCACAGAAAGGCGCTCAGCTTGAAGGCGGGTTGATCCAGCACTACATGCGTGACCGGTTGCCTCTGCGGCGAGGACAGGTCAGTGGCCTGATTGGCCGCTTTCTCTATCGCGCCTGCGGCCGCCTTCATCTTCTGAAGATTGCCAAACGTGCCGCTGCGAAGGTTATCCAATACGCTCGAGAATGTCCGTGTGGCCTCAGGCAATTGTCCAACCACTCTATCGATCTGATCGCGCAAGGGATAGCTGCCGGACACAAACACGCCGACGACGGCCAGCATGACGATGATGGCGCCAGCGGAACGTCCGACCCTTAGTTTCTCCAACCCGACGACCAGAGGGTTGAGGGTGTAAGCGAGAAGGACACCGAGCAGTACCGGGACGACAAATCGTTGCGCCCACTCCAGCGCGAACAGGATGGCGAGCGTCGCCAGAATGCCCAATGCCAGGCCGCGTGCATCCACCGGCGTGCGCGGTGCAGGCTCGCTCGGGGACGCGGCCGTGTCAGAGGCTTCCAAGCCGTTCGGGGGTAAGGTCGGGATGACGTCCGATCGTTGCGCGAAAGCGTCGCGATGTCTGTCTTTCGGTCCGAAAAGACGGGCTGCGCCCCGGTTGATCCATGTGAATGACCACACGGAGGGCCTCCTGATTCGTAGGGAAATGTTAGCGAGTTAGTTGGCTCGATCCATGAAGGGCATGCGACCTGATGCTCATTTACAGGCGGCATTTACCGTTAAGAGCAGAGCAAAATGAAGCCCATCGTGACAAGCAGAAGCACCGTATAGCTCATGACAATCACCTCGCTTCTCTGGCGATGCACACCGATCTCTTCATGCGGTTGTCGAAGTCGTGCGAACTATCGCGAGCCGATCGTCAGCCCCGAGCTATCGACGCGTTTGACTCCCTTGACATGTTCCGCAATGCGTTTCGCATCGTTGACGGCGTCTTGACTGGCAAGTTTCCCAGTCAAAACAACGATGCCGTGAGTGGTCTTCACACTGACGTTCGTGCCGTCGCCGATGTTTTTCGCGAGGAGTTCGGATTTCACTTTCGTCGTCACCCAACTGTCGGACATGACACGCTCCGAATGATGCAGGTCGCTCTTGGCATCCGACGCCATGCTGCTCTCGGCCGCCTTTACGGGCACGAGCGCCAGGCCAAGTACGATCGCCAGACCACCAGTGAGCGCACCGTGCCAGGCGGGGCGATAGACGCGAACCATGGGCAATAGAGGGTTCCTTGGCTTGGAGGCGGCCGGTTGCGCATTGGTGTCGAAGCCATCGGCAGCAGCAGGAACCACGGGAATTTTGGCAGTCATGGCGATCTCCGTATGACCACGGTGGCCTAAACAGGACGTCGGAATGACGTACGCGAGGCGAACCGCACACGGCCATTCACATCGAGGCCGCGCTCAACCGGACGGCTGAGAAAGTCAGCATGCGCGTCCGCCTGCGACATGTCAGTCCGCTACCGAACCGATGGGGGTATCGGGTGCGCGGTCTGTCGACGATTGGACATCGAAGAACTTTTCGGGCGCGTACGTTGACGTACCGTATCCGACGGCTGGTGGGCATAGCGTAAGCCTGTCACTCACGACTTTGGAGACGGTCATGCAAAGACGAAAATTCATGTGGGGAACCTCAGGCGCGATGGTCGTGCTCGGGCTGGCGCTCTCGGGATGCACGACCACCAGTCCAACGGACGCCAGCGGGCAACAGATGGACAAGCGCCATACGATCGACGCAGGCGTGGACTCGACCTTGACCCGTCTCTACGCCGCGGCCCACGGATCTCGCGAGTTGGTGCGCAAGGCGCACGGCGTATTGATCTTCCCTTCGGTCATGGATGCAGGGTTCGTGGTGGGCGGGCAGTACGGCGAAGGATCGCTGCGCGTTGCAGACCACACGGTGGGCTATTACAGCACCGTTACGGGATCGATTGGCTGGCAGATTGGCGCACAATCCCGAGCCATCGTGCTGCTCTTCATGACGCAGGAATCGCTGAACCGCTTCCGCAATGCCGACGGCTGGTCTGCTGGTGGAGACGCGTCAGTGGCAGTGCTGAAGATCGGTGCCAACGGCAACGTCGATACCACCACGGCCAGCAGCCAGGTGAACGCGTTCGTCCTGACCAACAGCGGCCTGATGGCAGGGGTGTCGCTCGAGGGAACGAAGGTCACGCGAATCAAATCGTTGTAATGCCGCAGAATGAATCGGGCCCCCGAATGGGGGCCCGGTCCGTTAAGTGTCTGTGAACTCATTGCGAAGGAACGACCAGGACTGTTCCCGGCGAAGTCGTGCCTCTGGGACCAGTGTTTCCCTGCATACCAGTGGCGCCGGTGTCACCCGTATAACCCGTATTGCCTGTGTTGCCCGTTGGCCCCTGCGGTCCGGCAGGTCCGGTACATGCGCCGAAGGCGAGTGTCGCCAGGACGGCGGCAATCAGCTTTGCATATCTCATTATTAAGCCCTCAATTTGACGTTGGATGCCTGTCCATGCGGATAGGCATCGACGATGACACTGTGCGGTTACCTTGAGGCATCTGGACGGTAGTAGTCGTCAATCTCATCGACCCACGCCTGATCTGCCATATCTGGCCAATGGTCCGGGTCGAATCCCGGTGCTGCTTCCAGGCGGTGTTTGTCGACATCCAGAACAAAACACTTGTTCTCCGTATCGAGTTTCAATGCTTGCCAGGGCACCGCGAACAGCTTTTTCCCCATGCCCAGAAAGCCACCAAACGACAGCACGGCGTAACTGATTCTCCCGGCCCGAACGTCCAGCATGATTTCCTTGATATCGCCCAGGGCTTCACCGTGCTCATTGCACACACTGTTACCGACGAGCGTGTCTGCTCCCATCAGACTGGGGCCGGGCCCCAGCGCGGTACCCGGGCCGGGACGCACCGTCTCTCTCGCCTTGTACATTCCGTACGTATCACGATCTTCGTAGTTCATAGTCCACTCTCCATTCAGAACACCAAACCTCTCGGCATGGCGATTTACTCGTCGGAAAGCTGCACCAGCGCGGCCGCTTCGCCCGGTGTCGCCACATTGACAAGCTTGTTTCTCGCACCGCAGCCGGGGCAATCGAAGTAGAAGCCGAGGTCGTTGACTTCCGGCGTCATTTCCGGAAATTCGCTCAACTCGCCGCAGGTTCTGCATGTGAACATCCGCATCTCCCTGTCGTCTTGACGACGGTGCTTTACCCGCTGCGCGGGGGACGAACGCGCCCACCACGCAAGGGCCAAGACTGCCGCTCGAACTGGTATCGACGGCGTGATGCAAAGACTAATGGGAGGACGTCCGTAGGGTCTGTCCGTTAGCGAACAGTCGTTGATTCGAGGAAAACGAGGAGGAGAGTCCGCCAGCGAACAGACACGACATCGGGATGAAGAGATAAAGGATGTGGTCATCGTCCGCGATTGCTGCCTATCACGGGCTGACCGCGCAAATTGTCGCTGACCCACTTTTGAGAAACGCCATGAAAATCTCCCGCATTCCGGCGCGACTTTACGTCGTGCGCGTACTTGAAGTCCTGTTCGTTGCCGGCTTCGCCGTCGTCTGCACACCGGCAGGCGCAGCTCCCGCCACGGACAGCCCCACGGCTGCCCATGCCATGAAGACGGCCGCGCGTACGCCCGTCGAAACCCGCATCAGCAATCTGCACACGCGGTTGCAAATCACCTCGGCGCAAGAGTCCCTTTGGCAACCCGTTGCGCAGGTCATGCGCGAGAACGCCGACACGATGCAGTCGCTGCTCAAAGCCCGCTCCGAAGGCGCGAGCCATATGAGCGCCACTGACGACATGAGGTCATACGGTCAGATCGCTGAGGCGCATGCCGAAGGCATCAGGAAACTGACACCCGCCTTCGCGGCGCTGTACGGCAGCATGTCCGACGTGCAGAAACACAACGCCGACCTGATCTTCCGTGACCAAGGTCATCACATGGACCGAATGGGCCGAATGGGTCATAAGGGCTGAGAACGCAGGAGCCAAAGATGAAATCCTCACTCACACGAAAGCAAGGTGTGTCCCCCATCGGGGCGATCGGTCTTGCGTTGATGATGCTGGGCGTGTGTGCGCCCTCCGTGTCTCATGCCCAGCCGGGAAATCGCGATCACGATCGCGATACGCAACAGGAGGTCCGGCATGCGCCTCAACGGGCACCTCACGACTATCGCCACGACTATCATCATGACGACCGTCACTACAGCAGTGGGTATCGCGACGGCGGATACGCGTACGGCCCACCACCCGTGGTGTACGCGCCTGAGGCGTCGCCCGGTATCAGCCTTTTTCTGCCGCTGGAGTTTCGATAATGCGCGAGTGAAGTGACTAGCCGAAGCTGACTGTCGTGCGGGCTTGCCGGTGAGGCCCGCTAGGACGGTGGCGGTGTTGCGTCGTCCAGCGCCTCATCGACGATGGCTTGTGCCTCGCTCAGCAGTTGCTGCAGGTGATGCTCGCCCTGGAAACTCTCGCCGTAGATCTTATAGATCGCTTCCGTGCCGGACGGTCGTGCAGCAAACCAGCCATGATCGGCAACCACTTTCAGGCCGCCGATTGGCGCATCGTTGCCAGGCGCCCGCGTCAGAATTGCGTTGATCGGCTCTCCGGCGAGCCGCTTAGATCGTACTTTGTCAGCAGAGAGGGCCGCGAGTGCAGCCTTCTGGGCAGGTGTTGCACTTGCCTCGTGCCGCGCTTGCACTGGGAAGCCCAATGCGTACGTCAGTGTCTGGTATCGCGCGCCGGGGTCCTGCCCGGTGCGCGCCAACATCTCCCCCGCCAGCAATGCAGGTATCAGACCGTCCTTGTCGGTTGTCCAGGTGGTGCCGTCGCGCCGCAAGAAGCCCGTGCCTGCGCTTTCCTCTCCGGCGACTGCCAATGAACCGTCGAGCAGCCCGGCAGCAAACCATTTGAACCCGACGGGAACCTCGTACAGGCGGCGCCCGAGCTTCGATGCCAGACGATCGATCAACTGGCTACCGACAACGGTCTTGCCAATCGCGGCGTCGAGTGGCCAATCGGGACGGTGCTCGAACAAGTACTCGACCGTCGCGGCGAAGTAATGATTGGGGGCAAGCAAGCCCGCGCGAGGCGTCACGATGCCGTGCCGGTCATGATCGGTGTCGCAGGCGAAGGCGACGTCGAAAGCATCCTTTTGCGCGATCAGGCCCTGCATGGCATAGGCCGATGACGGGTCCATGCGGATTCGGCCGTCCCAATCGGCGGTCATGAAACCGAACGTCGGGTCCACGGTTGTGCGCGTGACCGTCAGGTTGAGTCCGTACCGATCGGCAATCGCAGGCCAATAGTGAACACCGGCTCCCCCTAGCGGGTCGACGCCCATATGAATGCAGGAAGCGCGCAACACGTCCATGTCGATGACGTTCTGCAGGTCGTCGACATAGGTCTTCAGGAAGTCATAGGGATGCGTTGTGGAGGCTCGCATGGCCTGCTCGACGCTGATCCCCGGCATCGTCCGCAGTCCACTGCGCAATAGCTCGTTCGCTTGCATCTCGATCCAGCGGGTCACCACAGACTCCGCCGGCCCGCCGTGTGGCGGGTTGTACTTGATGCCGCCATTATCGGGAGGATTGTGCGACGGCGTGATGACCACACCGTCGGCGAATCTTTCCGTGCGCCTGCGGTTGTAACTGACGATGGCATGTGACACCGCAGGCGTTGGCGTGTACTCGCCGCCCGCTGAAATCATCACATCGAGGCCGTTGCCTGCGAACACCCTCATGACGGTCGCGAAGGCCGGCTCGGACAAGGCATGCGTGTCGATACCGACGAATATCGGCCCATCGATGCCATGCCTTTGGCGGTAGCGGCAGATGGCCTGACTGATCGCCAGGATGTGCGCTTCGTTAAACGTTGTCAGGAACGACGAACCGCGGTGGCCGGAGGTGCCGAACGCTACGCGTTGCGCCAGGATCTCAGGATCAGGGGTGTTGCAGTAGTAGGCCGTCACTAGCCGGGAGACATTCACCAGCTTGTCAGGCGAGAGCGGTTGTCCGGCGTATGGGCTAACCGACCCGAGCCCCGAGGCGAGCGTCCTGGACTCGTTCATGACGATTTCCCATGCGACTTGATACCGTAACGCATGAGTTGCGCCTTGGCGGCAGTGACGATATGCGCCACGTCGAAGCCGAAATGACGCGCCAGCGCCTCACGCGGGGCTGACTTGCCAAACGTGTGCAACCCGAGAATAGCGCCTTCATGCCCGGCATAGCGCTCCCATCCAAAGGTCGATGCCTCCTCTACGGCGACTCGCGCGATGACCGAGGGCGGCAGAATGTGGTCGCGATAGGCCAAGGACTGGCTCTCGAATATTTCCCACGAGGGCATGCTGATCACCCGGGCGAAAATATCTTCGCGCTTCAGTTCGTCGTACGCCGCAGTGCATAACGCCACTTCGCTTCCCGTGGCCAGCAGCAGCACGTCTGGGGAGCCGTCTTCAACGCCCATTTCCTCGCAGGCATCGATCAGGATGTAGGCCCCTCGGGCAACCCCGGCGGCACTCGCGTAACGGTCTCGATCAAGTATTGGCACGGCCTGGCGGGTGAGTACGAGGCAGACCGGCCCGCGCTTGCGTTCCATGATGACGCGCCAGGCCTCGACCACTTCTCCGGCGTCGGCCGGCCGCAGCACGGTCATGCCCGGCATGGCGCGCAACGACGCGAGTTGTTCGATGGGCTGATGCGTCGGTCCGTCTTCCCCCAGGCTGATGGAGTCATGCGTCCAGATCGTGATGAGCGGCAATTCCATCATGGCTCCCAGCCGTAGAGCCGCCCGACAATAATCGCTGAAGATGAGGAAGCTGGCGACGAACGGTCTTAGCGACGACAGGCTCATGCCGTTGGCGATGGCACACATGGCATGCTCGCGAACACCAAAATGAAAGTTCCGACCCCGATAACTGCCGTCGGCCTGCGCTGCGGTGTTCTGAAAATCGCCTACGAGATCGAACGTCAGGCGAGTCAGCGTCGAGGGCGACAGATCGGCAGCGCCCCCGATTAACCAGGGAACGCGCTCGGCAATGGCGTTGAGCACTTGCCCCGATGCTGCGCGGGTCGAAAGACCAGCCGTCGTCGGGGCAAAAGCGGGCAGGGAGACGTCCCACTCGGGGGGTAGCTCCCGCGCCTGCATTCTCTCCAACGCATCGGTCAAGTCGGGATATTGGGCCCGATAGTCCGCAAAAAGCTCGAGCCAACGGGTGTGGGCGTCGCGGCCCCGACGGCCGAGGCCTTCGTGAAGATGTGACGTTACGCCACCGGGCACGTCGAACTGCTTGTCGGGATCACTGCCGAAAAATTCCTTCGCCAGACGGACCTCGGCCGCGCCGAGCGGCTCGCCATGTGCCTCGCGCGTGTCCTGCCGGTGGGGCGCGCCATAGCCGATATGGCTTTGCACAATGATGAGGGTTGGGGCGTCGCCGGTATCGAGAAAGCCCTGATATGCACGTGACAATTGCGTCAGGTCGTTGGCATCGCTCACGCGCTCGACATGCCAGCCATACGCGGCAAAGCGCGCACCGACGTCTTCGGTGAACGCCAGACGGGTAGACCCTTCGATGGTGATGTGGTTGTCATCGTATATCCAGCACAGATTGGCCAGCTTCAGATGGCCGGCCAGCGACGCGGCTTCCGCACCGAGCCCCTCCATCATGTCGCCGTCGCTGCAAAGCGCGTAGATGTTGTAGCGAAATAGCGGAAATCCGGGGCGGTCGTAGGTCGCGCTCAGCCATTGCCGCGCGATCGCCATGCCCACACTCGTGGCAATGCCTTGCCCAAGCGGACCGGTCGTGGTCTCAACACCCGTCGTCCAACCATACTCGGGGTGCCCGGTGCATCGGCTTCCCGGCTGGCGGAACGACTTCAGGTCGTCCATCGTCACGGCCGGTTCGGCGGCTCCATCGTCGCTCTTGACATCGCAAACGTGCAGCAAGCTGTACAGCAACGCGCACGCATGCCCGTTCGACAAGACAAAGCGATCCCGGCCCGCCCAGTGCGGATTTTCAGGGTCGTATCGCAGGAACCGCTGCCACAGACAATAGACCGTCGGGGCGGCGTCCATCGGCGTGCCCGGATGCCCGGACTGCGCTTTTTGCACGGCGTCGATCGACAAGGTGCGCAGGGCGTTGATGCACAACTGATCACGATCACTGGGCTGCATCGCTGATAACTCCATCGAAATGTGAAACGGTTGGCGCCTACGCCCTCTGACTCGTGAACCCGGGTTCGGGGCACCTGTCAGGCGGCGAGAACGACGTGATGTTGCGCCTTCATCATTTGCCTCTTGGGGTAACGGGTCGCACCGTCGTGCTTTGCCGATCAGGCGTCGCGGGGTGTTGCAATGTCCAGGTGACCGCCGAACGCGTAGCGCATGGCCGACAAGAGTTTATCTGCGAAGACCGATTGTCCTCGCGAGGCAAAACGCGCATACAATGCCGCACTCAGAACGGGAGCAGGCACTCCCTCATCGATGGCCGCTTCTACGGACCATCGTCCTTCGCCCGAATCCGAGACACGACCGGCGAACTGCGCCAGCGTCGGGTCGGTGCGCAGCATCTCGGCAACTTTTCCAAGTAGCCAGGAGTCGATCACGCTCCCGTGCCGCCACACTTCGGCGATATCGGCCAGATCGAATGTGTACTGGTAATACTCGGGATGTCGCAATGGAGTGACTTCGGCGCCGACCTCTTGTTTCTGTGTGCCGACGTTCGCGCATCTCAGAATATTCAGTCCTTCCGCATAGGCGGCCATCATGCCGTACTCGATACCGTTGTGGATCATCTTCACGAAATGGCCAGCCCCGTGAAGACCGCAATAGAGATACCCGGACTGGGCAGTAGCCGCGCTGCTATCCGTGGCGAGTCCGATATCGTGCGTCGCATGCTTCCCCGCATCCTCCCTCGCGTCGTGCGCATCGCAGGCGAGGGCGGTGAAGAGCGGCGTGAGATACACCACGACGTCCTCTTCGCCGCCGATCATCAGGCAGTAACCGCGCGCCAGACCAGAGGTCCCCCCGCTGATGCCAACGTCGACGAAATGAATCCCCTTGCTACCCAGTTCGACACTGCGTTTCATGTCGTCCCGGCAATAGGAGTTACCACCGTCAATGACGATATCCCCTGGCGCGAGCCGAGACCAGAGGTCTGCGAGCGCCGCTTCGACTGCACCGGCGGGCACCATCAGCCAGAGAATTCTGGGGCCCTCCAGCAGCGACATCATCTCGTCGATCGAAGCGGCGCCGACCGCGCCCGCATTCTGAAGCACGTCGATTGCCGCTGGCTGAACGTCATGGACAACACACCGGTGACCGTGGCGCATCAGGCGACGCACCAGATCGGCGCCCATGCGCCCTAATCCAATCATGCCGAGTTGCATGGTCTGCTCCGTTTGGTCTGTGAGTGAGAGGGATACGATCGCGCAACATCGTTCACTCGACACTAGGAGCGTTTGCCCGTCAGTTCTGTCCACTACCGAACAAAAGTCTATTGCCGCAAGACCCCGCCACGGCGCTAAGCAGGTACTTTCGATACCGAACGACTTTCATTCGCGGCCTTCGTACGGCACCGAACCGACATGCCGCTACGGTGCAACTACCCTTCGGGTGAGGGTCGAGAAATCCCCCTCTAACCAACGCGGGGAGTGAATCATGTCTTTAAGTATTGTGGTGCTGATTGTTCTGGCGCTTCTGTTGGTGGGAGCATTTCCAGCCTGGTCGTACAACTCGGGTTGGGGATATGCGCCGAGCGGCGCAGTGGGATTGCTGCTGGCAGTCGTGGTTGTTCTGCTCTTGATGGGGCGACTATGAGGCGCGCGACCCAGGATTTGCTCGAGGCCGTCAATCGGCGCCTGAGGCATGTCGCCACGAAGGTGCGCGACACCCGAGCCCCGGTTAAGGGGCTCAATTTTTCATCTACTGAGAATGCAAATCATCATGAACAAAGATCAAGTGAAAGGCAGGGTCAAGGAAGCCGCCGGCAAAATCAAAGAGGTCACCGGTAAGGTGGTCGGCAACACGAAAATGGAGATCGACGGCAAGATCGAGAAGAATGTCGGCAAGGTCCAGTCAGTCGTCGGCGACACACGCCACGATCTGAAGAAACACAGGTAACGGGATAGCCCGACCCCGTCACAGGTGGCCCGTCAACCGTCAAGGGGTTCAGGACGTATCGTGTGTCACTGGGGGCGGGTGCCAGTCAATGCCATTCAGGCATGCGCTTGCCGGCAATGATCTGCATGAGTTCAGCCCATGCCTGCCGAAACGACTCGACGCCTTCGCGCTGAAGGCGTGCGGCGAGCGCTGCGACGTCGACGCCGGCGTGAGCGAAGTCTGCGAGCACCGGATCGGCGTTGCCACCATCCTCTCGCATTACGCTGATCAACTCGCCTCGCGTTGCAAAGGCCAGCAGGGTCGCCTCCGGCACCGTGTCTATCGTATCCGGTGCGGCAAGTGCCTCAACGTAATAGCCGGGTGAGAGTTCCCGGCTCTTCGCGCCCGTACTGGCCCACAAGAGGCGCTGAGTGCTTGCCCCCGCGTCGGACAATTCGCGCCACATTGGGTGCGACATGCGCTCACGGTAGGCGCCGTAAGTTTGTTTGGCCACCGCCACGCCAAGACGGTTACGCAAACCGAACGGCACCTCGCCTGTGATAGCGGTGTCCCAACGGCTGACGAATAGCGATGCTACGGATGCCACGTGCAGATCCAGCCCGGCATCACGCCTACGCGCCAGGCCTCTCCAGTAAGCATTTGCCGCCTCTACGTATTGCTCGCGGGAGAAGAGGAGCGTGACATTGATTGGTATGCCGGCAAAGATCGCCTCTTCGATGGCGACAAGACCGATTGTCGTGCCGGGGATCTTGATGAATAGATTGGGGCAATCGGCACTTGCATGCAGGCTTTTGGCGGCCGCTACCGTCCCGACAGCGTCCTCAGCGAGCCACGGCGATACTTCCAGCGAGACCCATCCATCGATACCCCCGGTTTTTTGGTGCACCGGCAGGAACAGCGCTGCCGCCTGTTTCAGGTCTCTGATCGCCAGCGAAAAGAACAGCGCTTCGTCGGTGAGCGTCGCATCGGCAGGTTTTGCGATATCCATGTCGTACGTCGCCGTATCGCGGATCGCCTTGAGGAAGATGCCAGGGTTCGACGTCAAACCTGTGACGTTGTATTCATCGCGATAACGGGCCAGTGTCCCGTCACCGAGCAAGCCTCGCGTGATGTTGTCGAGCCAGAGACTCTGCCCGAGCGCCTGCAATTTCTGAGTCGCTTTCATGGAACCTCGCCGAAGGCGTTTCGCAAGACCTCATTGGGCGCCGCTATCCGGGCGAATGCCGTGATTGAAGTTATCGGGACCAGAGAAACGTCCGATGCGCGTGGCCCCGACTTGAGACGTTGACCGCATGCTTTTCCATGATTCCCTCGTAGCTCGCGGTCACCGTGTAGCGCCCGTCAGGCAGCGACGCCAGCATGAAAGGCCCGTCGGACTGTGTCGACAGAATCATGTTCCCACGGCGATCGGAAATCGTGACGGGGATATCCGAGAGGTATTCGTTGCCATTGGTTGCCGTCCTGCTGACAAATGTCAGAACGAGAGGGTAGTTGTGCATCGCAGCCTTGATGGCCAGAGACTGTTCCAGGCCGATGCCGCCTGACAAGTAGGTCACGGGTCCGGACTGCTGTGTCGGCGGCAGCGTGACTTCCGCCGCCATTGCCGCGCCGGTGCAAAGGCAAGCCCGATGGCCGCGCACGATCGCAAGATGTGTTGACGCCTCATATCCATCTCCCATTGGGTCGATCATGCATTCGGTAACGCCGGCAGTACATGATTCGCATTTGCATGTCGCTTTGACGGCTTTCCGTTATCAATCTCACGTTACACGGTGAACCGACGCCGATGCGGTACGTCAGCGTACCAATCCCGCCGACACGACCGGGGCGGGGATGGCGTCTCGCGCGGCTAGATCGACCGGCTCGGTGTTTTTCATATTCCGCAGAAATTTCCTCGTCGTCATGTGCGATACCGGACGGACACCTCATATCCCCACGAGCAAAGTGATGCCGAGACATGGGCGAGGGCACGCACTTGAGTCTACGGAGAGGGTTATGACACCGAGTCAGGTCAGAGAGCGAATCAGAGAGTTGGAAGCGAAATTCTCGCGCATCAAAGAAGAGTTCTACCAGGTCGTACATAGCCAGGAGGATGCGCCCCGCGACAATGACGAGGCGACGGCGTCAGGCGAGGCAGGTGAAATCGGGGAGGATCTCACCGGGGACCGTTAGGACAATCAGACGGTTGACCATTTTTGTTGAGAGAAGTACGGAAGACGTATGTGCCGGGCATCTCGGCGCAAGACGCCGTTCCCGGAGGAGGGCGCCATGAAAGCGGTTCGAAGTTTGTTGTTGATGTTTGTCGTCGTCACATTGGGCGGATGTTGGTGGGGGCCCGGCCCCGGATACGATCACGGGGGAGGTGGATATGGCCACGGCGGCTACGATCGCGAGGGCGGCCCGGGGCGAGACAGATAAGGGGATATGGCATCCACGCGAGTGAGCATGGATGCCCGACGTCGGGCGAGAGCGGGGCGCTCCCCTGTGTGCGCCGTTGGGAGAATACAGTCAAGTCGGATCACTCGCCCAACCGGGTGTCCGATGCAGGGGAGACAACATGCGAAACCTACTCGTTGCAGCCACCGTGCTGCTTTGCCCGGTGATATCCGTTCACGCACAGGTCGGTGTCAGCATCGTGTCCCCAGGCGTCAGCATCGGCATTGATCTGCCCGCGTATCCCACGATGATTCAAGTCCCCGACTATCCAGTCTATTACGCGCCTCAAGTCGATTCGAACTACTTCTTCTACGATGGGCAGTACTGGGTGTACCAAGGTGACAACTGGTACACAAGCGGGTGGTACAACGGGCCGTGGCAGGTGGTGTTACCCGCAGCCGTCCCCTTGTTCATTCTGCGCATTCCGGTGCGCTACTACCGGCGCCCCCCTCGCGACTTCCGCGGTTGGGCGACGGATGCGCCGCCGCGATGGGGGCAGCATTGGGGGCCGCAGTGGGAGACGCAGCGCCGCGGATGGGATCAATGGAATCATCGCGATGTGCCGCGTCCGGCGCCTTTGCCGACGTACCAGCAACAGTATTCCGGCGCCCACTATCCGCACTCCGTCGCGCAACAGGACACGCTGCGCACGCAAAACGGCGACGATCGTTCGCGAACAGGACAGCATTCCGGACTGGCTAACACCCGTGGTGAACGTCAGTCGGGAGCCAACGGACACCCGTCAATGCAAACGGATCAGGCGCCGCAAGGGCGTCAGCGCGCACAGCAACCTCAGCCGCAGACACAACCTTGGGGCACCATGCAAGCGCCCCGTTCCGAGCCCGCGCAATCGTCGCACGGACAGCGAACGCAATCCGCTCCGGAGCAAAGAGGACAAGGGCCTCGTGATGGGCAGCAAGGCGGAGCAGACGAGGGACGCGACGCCGGACATGGCGAATCGCGCCGTTGACTCGGCCCACGGCAGACAAATACACCGGGATATTCTCCGCCTACAGCGGGTCAGCGCGAACGAACTACCTTTGCGGTACTCCTCGGGTGAGAAGCTCGTTGACGCTCTCGCTGGCGGAGAGACGCTGTCAAATGGCCTGAATATCGGGCAGTAATCGATCAAACTCCCGTTTGACCACGCCATAGCATTCACAAACGCGCTTTTCGAGCCCGGTCCGATCCAGCACTTCGATATGCCCATGGCTGTAGCGGATGAGTCCGGCGGTTTGGAGCTTTAGCGCGGCTTCCGTGACGCCGGATCTACGGACACCCAGCATGTTAGCGATCAACTCCTGTGTCATCCGCAGCTCGTTCGACGGCAGGCGATCGAGACTCAGTAACAACCACCGGCATAGTTGCTGGTCGATCGAGTGGTGACGGTTACAGACTGCCGTTTGCGCCATTTGCGTAATCAATGCCTGGGTGTAGCGCAATAGCAACCGCTGCATAGGGCCGGCGCGCTTGAACTCTTCTTTGAGCAACCGGGCGTTCAACCGATAAGCGTACCCGGCGCTTTGCACGATCGCTCGGCTCGGCGTGGTCTCACCGCCCATGAACAGGGCAATGCCAATAACGCCTTCCTTACCCACAATAGCAATCTCGGCAGACGAGCCGTCTTCCATCACATAAAGCAATGAGACGATTGCCGTGGTAGGGAAATACACGTGATCCAGCCGGTCTCCCGACTCGTAGATGACCTTGCCAAGCGGCATTTCGATCAACGTCAACTCTGGGGCGATTCGCGCCCACTCGCCGTCCGGCAACACGGACAGCAGATCGTTGGCGCTTTTGTTCGGTTGCGCAAGCATGCCTTTTCCCCTTCATGCCCTGCGATCGGACACGTGCGCGTCAGAATCGCTGCGCAATAAGTGCATTGAGTGAATCGATGGCGCCACCATGATTGAACGAGACGCCGCGTGGCAGGGCTCCCCGGCGGTTGCTCTGAGCCATTGCCGTGCAACAGCTCACGTTCGAATTTTTTTCCGCCGCAATGAAAATGTCAATCATCCACTGTCTTGGAGCCGTCGCCAATTCGTTCACATGCGATTGGAAAAATCCAAGGTGCGTAGCCATCGGGACGATCGTCCGCCTTCCTCTTCCCAAACAAGAACTGCAGCCTGATACAGATCACGCTCCTGCTTGATGAGAGAAATCCGCGTCTCGCGGATTGCTAGATGCAGCGCGATCATACGCTTGCTTAATCGCTTGTGGCCTCTCACGATCACTTGTCCTCGCCCTCAACTTCGGCGCATTAGTTCGAGTGAACTCATATTCTGAGTTTTCGTCGCAATCTTAACGATAGTGTCAATGCCCACTATGGTCAGTACGTAAGCGTACGAACACTGACCTGATCGGGCGTTTCCTGCGTCTGCCATCGAGCAGATACAGACGTCGGTGCTCGGCAACCCTTTCGTTGAACGGCATTGCCATCACGTCGCGCGTCCGCATGCAAGCATCTCACCGCCCCCACGTGGCGAACATGGTGAGGACTGCGCAAGCCATGGTGCCGGTAGCTAGCCAGCCCAGCGCCTTCAGCCGCAGACTGATCGCAAATTTACCCATCACGTCGCGCCTTCCCGCCATCAACATCAGGATGATCATGATCGGGACAGCAATGACGCCATTGACCACGGCACTCCAGAAGAGCGCCTTGATCGGGTCGATGGCGGTGAAATTCAACGCTACACCTAGCAGAGTGGCGAGCGTCAATATCATGTAGAACCCGCGCGCCTGCAGGACTTCACGTCCCAGACCGATGCGCCATTGGAAAGCCTCGGCGACTGCATAGGCCGATGAGCCCGCCAACACCGGCACCGCTAACAGCCCGCACCCGATAATGCCCGCCGAGAACAGCAGGAATGCGAACTCTCCGGCGAGCGGCCGTAGCGCAGCGGCTGCCTGAGCCGAAGTCTGGATGTCTCTCACTCCGTGCTGATATAGCGTGACAGCCGCCGTCAATATGATGAAGAAGGCGATCACATTCGAGAAAGCCATGCCGATGTAGGTGTCGAGTCTGATGCGCCGCAAGTTTCGCCAGGCCTGCGAAGGGGCGCTAGTCAGCGGCTCCTGCCCCTGAGTGGCGCGTTGCACTTCCACTTCCTGAGACGCTTGCCAGAAGAACATATAGGGACTGATAGTCGTTCCGAACACCGCGACAACCGCGACGATGTAGCTGACGTTGAACGACAGATCGGGGATGACGGTCCGATACAGCACGGATCCCCACGAAATCTTGACACTGAAGACCGTGGCCACATAGGCGAGCAGGGCAAGCGTAAGTGCCTTGAGAATCGGGGCGTAACGTGGGAACGGGATGAAGACCTGCAACGTGAGCGACACCACGCCGAAAGCAACCGCGTACCAGACAGCCGGACCGCCGATCAGGAGTTTCAATGCCGCGCCCATTGCACCGACATCCGCCGCGATGTTGATCGTGTTGGCGACAAGCAAGAGCCCCACTAGGACATACAGTATCCAGGAAGGGTAGTGCTTGCGAATGTTCGCCGCGATGCCGTCCCCGGTGACGCGCCCGATTTGCGCGCTCACGACCTGAATCCCGATCATGAGCGGATATGTCGCCAACGCCGTCCACAGCAAACCGTAGCCGAATGCGGCGCCCACCTGAGAGTAGGTGGCAATGCCGCTCGGGTCATCGTCCGCGGCGCCGGCGATGAGACCCGGCCCCAGCGTCTCCCAGAGCGATTGATTCTTGTGGAGGGCAGTGCGATTGAGCGACACGATATCCGCCGTGAGAAAGACTGACCGGTTGTCTCGGTCACCATAGACGGATCTGGCGGTCTCGTCGGTACGCTATCGGACGTGGCGCAAGCTGACACTGCACCGCTGCGGCGGTTTTCTTGTGAGCGGCAAGCGTTATTTTCCGATCACATTGCCAACGACGCCACCGACGACGGCGCCCCCGACTGTGCCCACCGCACTCCCGCCAGTCAGCACTGCGCCAGCCACGCCCCCCACACCTGCGCCTACGGCGGTATCTGTGCCGCGCCGCGACATTCCCGCGCAGCCGCTCAAACTGGACGCAATCACAAGCACGGAGAATCCGAAAGACAGCATACATTTGACGTTTTTCATTTAACTAGCCTCCCGGCGCCATCGTCTGGATGACGAATACGGCCGATCTCTTTCGTCGCCCCCTCAAGGAGTCCGGACTGAGAAATGGTGAACTGTCATAGTGTCGACGGCGGCCTGGGGCGAGTCATCAGCACAGTGCTTTCGTGCATGGGTGGAACAGATAGGTCATCCCGCTGCCCGCAGGCACGTCTGCGAAGTTCTGTGCGCCATGGCGATCGTCGTGCCGTAGCACCGCCGGTTTGGTGTGCACACCAAACCGGCATGGTTAAGAGCTTCACAATGCGTCATTTTGGAGCGGCCCCACGTATCTGAGGACACGAGGACTCTCTTAAAATAAGGGATAGTCTTGTGCCTATCAGTAAGCCTAGTCATTACGTGGAAAGCATCGAAATTCTGACCGAGCCGGAGCGCCGTCGCCGGCGCACGGCGCAAGAAAAAATCGCCATCGTGCAGGAAACATTGGAGCCGGGAGCGTCGGTGTCGGCCGTTGCACGTCGGCACGGCGTCAATGCCAACCAGGTGTTCGGCTGGCGCAAGCAATACCAGGAAGGCAGTCTGGCGGCGGTGAAGGCAGGCGAAACCGTTGTGCCGGCATCTGAGCTGGCCGCCGCCATCAAGGAAATCAAGGAACTGCAACGGCTACTCGGGAAGAAGACGCTGGAGGTCGAAATCCTGAAAGAAGCCGTGGAATGGGGCCGTTCAAAAAACCTGATTGCGCGCTCGCCCTTGCTGCCGGGGGACGACCGATGAAGACGGTCTGCGAAGTTCTCGGCGTGGCGCGCTCTGCCGTGGCGGTGAAGCGAACTCGCTCGTCTGACTGGCGCGATGGTCGCCGTGCCCGCATGACCAATGATGCCGGGCTGGTCGAGGAGATTCAGGCCCATGTGGCGCATCTGCCGACCTACGGCTACCGGCGTGTCTGGGCGCTGCTGCGCCGCAGTCGGGAGCAGACCGGTGCGCCGTGCATCAACGCCAAGCGCGTGTATCGGGTCATGCGGGAGCATCAGTTGCTGCTGCGCCGCCCTGGCGTGCGGCGAGACAAGCGGCGACATGACGGTCGCGTTGCCGTGGACCGCAGCAACACCCGCTGGTGCTCCGATGGCTTCGAGTTCCGGTGCGACGATGGTACGCCGCTGCGCGTGACGTTTGCGCTGGACTGCTGCGACCGCGAGGCGATTAGCTGGGCAGCGACGACCAGCGGGCATAGCGGTGATGTGGTGCGCGACGTGATGCTGGCCGCCGTCGAACAGCGCTTCGGCACCACGCAGGCCGCGCAGCCCATTGAATGGCTGACGGACAACGGCTCGGCCTACATCGACCACCGCACGCGCAGCTTCGCTCGCGAACTGGGTCTTGAGCCGCTGACCACGCCGGTTCGTTCGCCGCAGAGCAATGGCATGGCCGAATCGTTCGTGAAGACCATGAAGCACAATTACGTCGCCTATATGGACAAGTCTGACGCACCAACAGCGCTCTCGCGTCTGGCTATCGCGTTTGAACACTACAATGAGCGCCATCCGCACAAAGCCCTGAAATACCGCTCGCCTCGCGAGTTCAGGCGTAATGCGGTGTCATCAACCTAACGGTGTCCGCGTGTCCTGAGTTACAGGGGCAACTCCACATTTAACGAGGGCAATCGGTCCGGTAGCCGACGCGTGAGGACGAAATACCGTGCTTCGATGGTCACTGACTCCCGACAGTCGTTGCGATGTTCATGAGAAGCCGTTCGGTACCGGCGTGAGACCAAAGCAAAACCCGTCGTGTCACATAAGACACAACCCCATGAATTGAATGAGATTTTCATTTTTAGATCGATTCATGGGGTGTTCCTATGCACGTCACATCACCTCATTTCCATGGCTGGCGACCCGTCTTCTAGAACTGCGCGCGACGGGCACTGTCGGAGACGTTATCGACCACCTCCATAACGAACGCAAACCCCGACTTCCCGACGTGATCGAAAAGCGTGAGCGTGACTTGCGTGATTTTTATCGAACAGCGGGGGAGGACATGCCGGAAATCGCTGCGCCGTTTATCGCCTTTGGTCGGTAATATAGTTGGCACGTGAGCGCACCGCACCCGCCTGATGATCGAACTGATTTCAACCGCATCTATCACAAATGATTCGGAACAAGTCTGGATCGTTTGGCGGCACGCCAACCATGATGCATCGGCCAATTTACCGTCGAACGGAGAACAAGATGCTCCTCCCCGATACCTCCTATCGAGGCCCTCGCAGCACCTGGAAGACGCGTTATTTCATCGATACAGAATTCACTGATTTCAGGCTTGAGGCCCGAGAACTGATCAGCATAGCGATCGTCAGTGAAGACGGGCGGGAGTTCTATGGGGAACGTTCGGATTTTGACCGATCGCTATGCACTGCTTTTGTGAGCGACGTGGTGCTCCCGCAGCTTGGCAGAGTCCCGTGCCGCTCCATGCCATTGACAAAATTGCGCGAGGAACTTCTCGCTTGGTTGCGTGCGATTCCGATCAAACCGAAACCAGTGCTCAGCTACGATTCCGATTGTGACTACCAGTTGATCTTCCAACTGTTGGGAGAACCGCTGCCAAGCGGGTGGAAGCATGAAAACGTGTTTCTAAAAATCAATCCGATACGGTTTGCCGAGTACATCGCTGCGAACGGCGGTGAGCATCATGCACTACAGGACGCTCGCGCGAACGCCTTCGCGTTCATCTGAAACGAAAAAGGAGCGGAGCCACTGAGTGCACGGCAGGCGGGGCGTATGTTTGCGCTTTCGTGAAAGCGCAATCCGACCCTGCGTGGCATCACGTGTCCTCGGCACCCGGTCGACTGCTGACCGGCAACGCCTACGTGTCATTCGCAGTTCAACTTGAGACTGCAAATTTCTGTTTTTTCAATGGGTTACGAAAAATCTCGCAACCCTCCGTGGGCCGACTTTCGCCGGTCAAATCGAGAGGTTTCCGCGTTTTCGCGATCCAGAATGAGATTCATCCGGTGTCCGATACCAGGCGTTCGCCTCGGCTCGCAGCCACGCCAGGCGGGCTTCCAGCCGTATTGCAAGCCGCCCGCAGCTCGCGACGACACGATAAGAACGGGGCGATCCTCTCAGGTTGAAGTGCGAGACTCTCAAGTTGTGTTGCGAACGACACTACGCTTGCCTCGGATAGGCGATCAATACCGTGGAACTTGCTGGGCTCATGTAAGTGCATTGATGATTAGTGCCGCAAGCATAGACCTCGATTCTCCAAAACAAAAACACATACATGCACGGTGCCTCCCTCAAACCCTGATGACGCTGATTCGAGGGTTCTAAAATCCACATCTAGTGAAAACGTCGGTAGTGCTTTGAACACTTCGGCTCTCTCATAAAAACCGCTTGCCTTTTGACACTTACCGACCTATCGATTAAGAGTAGGGCGCACCGTAAGCTGCCAGGAGATTCGACGACGAGATATTGAAATGGAAAACGGGCCATGTCGCGCGAACGACATAGTCCGTCAAAACTTCAACCAGACCTTAAGCCCATGGGTCCTTCGCTTTGACAATAGGTCGTTGCTTCGACCTTGTCAAGGCGGAGGTGGCTTGCGCGCTGTCGCGGAGAGAGGTTCCCATTTTGTGGAGCTCGCATTCGACTCTACTGGCTTGCGTCTGCTCCTCAACATCGACGAGGGAACGTCGCCATGCCAACAGAAAAATCAAAAGTCACCTCAAGTCGCATCGGCACTCAGATGAGAGGGGCTCTTGCCGCCGCATACAAATCGCGCGGACGAGCAATCGCGAATCTCTACTACGTCTACAGCCCCAAGACCGACCAAGACTGGGTACTAAGCGGTCTGCACCAGTTCACATACTTCGTCTTGATTGAGTCAAATCCGCAAATTGTCCACGCAAATTACGCGCCAGCAACCCACGAACTCTATTGCGGCGGACGAGTGGAGCAACTCACGTGGACGGCTGAAGTTGAATATCGAGACGGCCATCGCGAGTGGCAATTGATCGTCGCAGAGCGTGATGCGGAAGAACATCCAATCGATAGCCAGCAAGCGCGCGTCGTAGCTGCAACTGCTGGCGGTGCGATGCACCGCTCTGTCACCGGAGCAGACCTTTATCGAAATCGAATTCAGATCCACAACTGGATCCAGATCATCCATCGCCTCTCCCTTTATCGCGGGTACGCACTTCGGGATGAACATATTGAAGTCTGCACGCTACTCGACAGCAAACGTCAAATTCTGCTTCGCGACGTTATACGGCTTGCAAGAGGAGGGGAGAGCGATGCGTACATTGGTGCTGCGCTACGCGTAGCTGCTCGTGGAGGATGCTCAAACGATTTCGATTCCAACCCACTAAGTCAAGATAGCGTGCTCGCCGCAATCGGGAAATCCGTATGAGCCGCTTCTACACTTTTCGCACCGTCCCGCCTGAGCTGCGCGATGCGAGCCAGTGGCGGAACGTTGACGTCAATCAGCTCGACGACCAGACGCGCCGACGATTTGAACGACTTCGCGTCGGCCTAACCCATTACCTCGAAACGGGCCACGTCTCGGAAGCTGCACGCCTAGCCAGCGTATCTCGCAACACGATCTGCCGGCAGTTTAACCGTTGCGTGGCGACCGCCGCAGATGGACAACCTTTCGGCTGGGCCGGCATATTGCCACACATGCGGACCCAAGCATACCGTCGGCGTGCACCTGTGAATGGGGATGTACGCGGGTTCAGCGGTGCTTTCCAAAATTTGTTGGACGCCTTTCCGGGGATTCGAACAGCGCTAGATGATTTGATCCTTGGAAGCAGGGCAAAGGGAAGTGCCGTGGAGGCCAATGCAGCAAGCAAGACAGTTTGGCGGCGATTCCAGGCGCTATGCAAAGAAGCCGGCATGTGTGCAAGTGATTACCCGTTCAACACGGCCGACCAGGGGCGCCGGTCCATTGCTCGATACGTAGCATTCGTGCTAAACGATAACGCCTCCGAGGCCGCCGCAAACCGGTTCGGCCGAAATGCAGCTTATAGACTCAGGTTCGGGACAGAAAGATCGTCCGTGTCGTTTGCCACGACTCCTTATGTGGTCGGCCAATGCGACGCGCACCTCACTAACTGCATTGGCAGTATGGTCTTAGATGGTCCGATCGGCCCACAAGCGGTAGCCATCCAACGACTCTGGTTCATTGCCTACCTTGACGCCGCTTCGCGGTGCATTCTTGGCTATTCGATTGGCTTCGGCACCCAGGTTTCCGCCCTGAAAATCCAGGAGGCTTTCATTGAGGCAAATCGCCCGTGGACGCCTATGACGTCGTTGGTACCAGGCGTAACCTATGACGAGGGAGCTGGCTTCCCGTCGGGCTTGATACCGGAACTGCGTGGGTGCTCTCACTGCATCATCAATCTCGATAATGCTGTCCAACATTACGCGCGCGCAATCAAAACGCATCTTCGACGTCGACACGGATGTCATTTGTCATACAGCGCATTGGCGGATTGGGGACATAACGACTTGGTTGAGCGGTGGTTTAAGACACTTGAGGGTTATGGATTCCATCGAATTCCATCAACCACCGGGGGATCGAGCATCGATGCGCGTCGTAAATCGCCTGTCGAGCAGGCTATACGGCAGCACATCACGTATAAGCAGTTAATCTATCTGGCCGACGTGATTTGCGCAAACTATAACGCGCACCCTCACCGCGCGCTGGGTGGCAGGTCCCCACTAGATCTGCTTCGCGAGTTCGCGGTGGGCGCATCGATTCCACCGCCTAAACTTCCGCCGCCGAACATAGCGAACCCTGAACTGGGGGTAGAGGTCGTCACATGCACGGTAAGGGGTTGTTTGAAGGACGGTCGCCGTCCGTACGTTCAATATCTGGATGCGAGATACACGAGCGCAGCACTATGTGGGGAATGGAGCCTGATCGGCAATAAAATCCAGCTACATATTCAGACCGACGCACGATACGCAGAGGCTTATTTGCCAAACGGCTGTTCGATCGGCCAAGTAAAAATCACAGAGGATTCCAAATGGGGAAAGCACTCCCACCCGCTCGAAACACGCCGCAAAATTCGACAAAACTACGACCTGAATGAAGCTGTTCGACACGCCCCTGACGCCATCGGAACTGCCGCGCAAACGCTGGCTAACCAAGCCTATGAGCAAGCTCGTAAGAAGAGGAACCGCGTTTCTCGCCACGCCACTCAGTTGGCGAAACTCATGCACGAAACCCAAGTAGCGCAGCCGACTGCCGAAGCCCCACAAAAAATGGCGAAAAAGCTCGAGGAGCCAGACCTTCACCCCCTGACTCACACGCTTCGCCCGGTCACGTGGAAGGCGTAAGTTGGAGCCCCTCATGAGGATCACCACATCCAACATTGCTGAAAGCGCGACTCCTTCCGAGATTCGGCAATTGCGTGATGACACGTTGTATGACCATCCGCTGACCAAAGACGTCGTTGTTGTTCCGACCAACGCCATTCAAGAGGCATTTTCGGTAGTACAAGATGCGCTGCTGCGTTACGAGTCAGGCGTGTGCTTTCTTGGAGAGTCCCGCTTCGGAAAAACATCCGCAATTCGCGCTATCAATGCCGCGATTAATCAGAATTTTGAGTCAGTTCCACGCATCTTGTTCAATGCAAAAGAGCACGATCATGCGACCGAACGGGCGCTTTACACGGACATGTTGGTGGATCTGAATTACAGGGAGGCCGATCGAGGCACAGCGGTTGCGCGCCGCATCCGTTTATTCACATTGCTCTTGGACGCGGCTCAGTGCAAACGGAGCGATCGCATCTTGATGCTGATCGACGAAGCCCAGAATTTGCGGCGCGACGACTTTACGCATCTCCGTGACCTCTCCAACGATTTGGCGAGACATGGCGTCAAGTTAGTCACGGTACTCTTCGCCCATCCGATGCTAAACCAGTTGAGAAACGAACTGGTGGGCGAAGGGCGTACGGACCTGATTGGTCGCTTCTTGCTCAAACCGTACGCATTTCATGGGATCCGTTCGTCAGCCGACTTGGCCGACACACTGAATTGTTACGACGACCCTAATACGTTCAGTTACCCACCGAGTTCCAGAATCTGCATATCTTCATTCTTTCTACCTGAAGCATTTGCAGGGGGCTGGCGATTGAAAGGAGAGGCCAAAGTCTGCTGGGACGAGTTCGTCAAGGTTCGGGGGCATAGAGTTGACGACGATGGTGATATTGGCATGAATTGGATTGGCCGAGCAATCTCCGACTTTCTGTCATCGAACATCGAGGGAGACTCCCCCCATTTCTCGTCGGACCGGAGTTCGTGGGCGATGTCAATCGCGCGGAGTAAGTACGCCGCCACCATGTCGAACTATGGAGTCGCGCGATGACGACTGAGTCAGTTTTCGGCGCGCCCTCACAATTGCCGCTCGTTGGGGGGCTAATTTGGACAAACGACTGGAGCGTGCGAGGAGAGAGTGCGTATTCATTCCTCGCAAAACTCGGCGTCAAGAACTACCTTACAGCGAGAGATCTGTGCAGGGCCGTTTTTGGCCTCCCACTTGCTTCCGGCAACTACAGCCACCGCCACCCTCGCGAACTCCTGCACGGACGCTGGATGCAGAACTGCCCAGGATCGGGCCCACTGTCCACACACGCTCTCACTGGCGTCATCTCCCAAAGAAACTCCGTTTTAAGCGGCGCCATCGCTAATTCCGACCATCTTCGCTATTGCGCCGCTTGCCTTGCCAGCGGTTTCCATCATCCGACTCATCAGATAGAGGCGTTGCAACGGTGCCCCTTTCACCACTTTGTCCTGCAAGAGGCCTGCGCAAAATGCGGCGCTAAGACGCCGCGTTACGCACTCACTCCCGCACTACTGGATACACCGTTCCAATGCCCGACCTGTGGTGCGTGGTATGCCGGCCATTTCCGCTTTTTGACAGAAACCGCGGACGAGATTAGACGGGAAGGGCCTGATCGGGGAGATCAAATCCTCCAATGGATCTCTAACGTCGAACGCATTGCTCCGAATTGGCCCAACCTTAACGGGTGGGTTTGTTCTAGTGAAGATGTCGAGAGGTATCGGCGCATTGCTGTAATCCAAACGCTCAGAAGCGTCGAACCGCTATTATTGCCAGACGATGCGACGGTCAATCTCAGACGCCACTGGGTCGTTGAGGGTAAGCTGGCTCAAACTACAGGCGCACAATGCAGCCCGCCCGAGCTGGCGCGGAGAGACCGACGACGCGCTGTCCTCTATAAGGCGTTCAGGCGATGGCTATGGGGGGCTCTCGGACTTAATCGCTTTCGATTCAATCGCGGTCACCTAGATCGCCTGATGACCACAGAACCTCCCCTGGGCGTCGGCGAGGAATTTGCAACGACTAGTGAAGTCAAGGCCTTCGCCGTGTGGCGAACTCGCTTCGAGAATCTTAGAGACATAATTCCTGGCGAGCGTGCACCCAAAACCGAACTTCGTCTTGAAGTGTCCCGTTGGCCTGTCGAAGCCGAGGTCACGGATGCCACGTGGCTCATGTTTTGCGCACTTTGCTTTCTGGCAGATCTAGATTCGGTGAATACATGGACCATGGGTATTCTCCGCATGGAGCCCAAGGGCCCAGAGAACCCCCACTGGATAGCGTTGCTGAACGAAATTCGTCCCCAAATTGTCCCGAAACTATTCCCGCTGCCCCCTCATCTTACTTACGCATTTACCCGTCCCGAGCACGCACATCGAGGAAGACTTTGGATTTCAATATGTTCTGACTCGTTTGCATGTCCAGACCCTGACTTCTGCACGAAGTTCATCTCATCGACATCGATGGCAGTCACGCGACTCGCTGCCTCTCAGCTAGCCGCGCTCGACGAAGCAGATCAAACTCAAGGGGCTATTTGCATGACTCCGACGGGGTCAGCCATATCAATTGCCGAGCCTGCGCGATTATACGAGTTGAATCCAAGCGCGACGCTTGATGGCAGTTCCGGAACCTACAGAATGCCGATGGCACCGCTAATAGCTGTGAATAATGATTTGCAGGCAATTCGAGTATGGTTGAGGTCATACGACGCCAATCCACAAACACAGAGGGCATTTACGAATGCCATCGAGAAACTCGTCAATTGGGCATACGTCGCTCGAGGTAAACCTGTTAGCTCGCTGGACAAGACAGATTTCTTTGCCTTTGAAGCATTTCTGTCGAATCCACAACCTACCGCCCTGTGGATAAGGCATCCAAACCAGCACGCATGGAGGCCGTTTCGGCAGCCGCAATCTCCGCAGAGCATCCGTTTCGTAATGGACGTCGTTCGCACGCTATTCGTTTGGCTTCATCGAGTGCAATATGCATCGGTGAGCCGCGAGTTGCAGACGTTTATGACAGAGCGCCCTAGAGCTTCGAGCGCTCAGACAGCAAGCGAATTCGAGCGGGGCCATGATTCGGAGACAATGAAACCTGATGAAATCGAGTATCTTTGGCGTGCAGTAGAGCGAAACCCAGAACAATGTCCAATGGAGCACGCGCTCATTGCGAAATTATCCTTTTACGGAATGCTTTCGATACCAGAGATCCAACAACTTCGCTGCTCTGACGTAGGTATTCATAAAGGGGCCATACTGCTGTTTGTCCGCAGGCGCCGCCCAGGTAGGCAGAGCGTTTACGCAGTACCGCCACTCGCCGCTGCGCTTTTGGAGTGGCTTAGGTACAGCAACATGCGCCCCGCGAAAATCGAGAAATTTGACCTTTTCTCTCAGAAGCCCGGCGCCGCGCTTTTGGGGCTTAGCCAAGCCACGGTACGTGTAAAGTTGCGACACGCCCTAAACGTCGCAGCGCGGGTCGCAGAATCGGAGGGCGACGCGCAGTCGGCAAAGCGTCTGCCAAAAATCGGTACACGGTCACTGAAGAGGACATTCGCCGCCCAACTGACAGCGGTGGGCGCGGACAAATGGGGACTGTTTGGAGACGTTACCGACATCTCAAATTCGCTGTTGAAACGTGTCCCTGAACGAGGATTTCTTTCCGAAGCAATGGTGGCAGACCGGCTTGCAAGTCTGTCGCATTTATGGCCAGAAGAGCAAACATACTCTTTGGATGACTTACTCACTGAATTCACAGAGAGACGTACTTCGGCAAACGCGCCGTCAGCCGTTTAGTAGAACCGTATCGGAATCTAAGGCTGTCCATCACGGGGCGCGGAGGCGCACCCAGTCAATCAGACGGCAAATCTATACATTAATCGCAACACTCGTTGCCGCTCCTCGAAACTCCGATCTTTGCGGCCGCTATCGGCCAGAAGCCGTCAGTGAACAACCCGCACAGCCAACAGTGGAGCCGCTGCTTCGCACCGAAAGCTGTCAAAATGCCAGCTCATGCAACGCCGTGGAAAAGCAATGCAAGGGTCACTAGTCAAGCCGGCGGCCATTCCTCTCGACACGCTCAGAGAGCAGATCGCACAGGCCATCGCCGCAGCCAAGGCCTATGAAGTTCCAGACGCCTGTGTCCGCATGGGGATTCAGCAGGCCGTCGAGGAAGGCGATGCGCAGGAGGCTTTCAACAGCAAACGGTTGTACGTCCGGCGACGCATCCTCTCGTGGAGTGAGGCGGACCTTCTCGACTTGGCAGCCCAGGTGCTGCGCGAGTACCCATCGGAGGATCTCGCGGACACCGTGAGCGAGACGACAATCCACGCCGAGCATCGAGTGAGTGCGTTGGTTCGGCGTGACGTGCTCAAGGCCCTCAATCCTTTGGCATCCCTGTTCGGCGAGCTGTCGCTGGTTGACGGCCTCAGAGAGGTGTTCGGGGTCTCGGGCATCCAAGACGATGCGACTGGGTTGCTCGGCAGCACCAGTCTGCACGGGCAGATAGTCCAGCACTGTTTGCGCAACGACGACTGGTCGCACGAAGAGTTGCTGACTCAATGCGGCGCGCTAACGTGCAGCCAGACACGCTTCTTCGCGTTGCTGACCAAGCTTCTGCATCCTATGACACGCCGCGACGCAGAGCAGGCGGAGCTGGCCACCGCGATTGGCGCGATACTGAGGCGGGATGGCTTCACGGTTCGGCAGACCAGTGTAGAGTCCGGGTACGCCATCTACGGGGTGGTACGGGCTCAGGCTGGCGTCG
Source organism: Pandoraea commovens (assembly GCF_024704525.1). NCBI lineage: Bacteria > Pseudomonadati > Pseudomonadota > Betaproteobacteria > Burkholderiales > Burkholderiaceae > Pandoraea > Pandoraea commovens. Next base: position 2,893,019 of record NZ_CP102780.1, on the reverse strand, counting down.
CCGGAACGATGAAGAACCTGATTTTCGCCTCGATCGGCGAGAAGCCTGAGCTGGTCTTTCGCGATGCTGTGAACAACGACGTCGAGATCGTCAAGCATGCCGACAAGGTGCTGGTCTTCGATCGTCTCTTACCCAGTTCAGGACTGCTGCTCTGGAAGGACCTGCGGGACTGGTATGCCGAACTTCAGGGCATCAGCGACCCGAGCATCGCGAAGGAGCAGTTGTTTCGACGGCTGCGCCAAACGGTGCTTGGTACCCGCTCGGCGGGTGAGTTTGCAGTGTTCCAAGGTTACTACGAGCGCTTCGGGGGCTCGCTTGGCGACCGGTTGCCGGCGCTGATTCCGCAGGTCTATCTGCACTACGACCCCTACACCAGGCGCCAACGCGGCGACGAGCAGTTCCTGGCACGCCAGCGCATGGATTTTCTGCTGATGCTGGAACAGGGCGTGCGCATCGTGATCGAGGTCGATGGTCGCCACCACTATGCAGTACCAGATCCCCTCGAGCCGGATCGGTTCGTCGCGAACGCACAGCGCTACGCCGAGATGGTTGTGGAGGACCGTCGGCTGCGGCTGATGGGGTACGAGGTCTACCGCTTCGGCGGGCACGAGTTTTTGGATGTCGATATGGAACAGCGCAAGGTCGGCCCACACGCTCAACAATACGTTGCCGAGTTCTTCGACAGGCTGCTGGCGCGGCATTGTGTACGGTGACCGGAGAAAGCTATGGCGAGTTTTGATGAAGTCGGTTTCCTGTCCGACGATTTTACGGGCTGGCAGACAGCAGCTCGTGAACGGTATGCCGGGCCCTTCCAGTTCGCCGAACGCGCGAACGAAATGGGAATGCGAATGCGGAAAGCCTTTGCTCTGGATGGGCTCACCGAGGAGGCGAAGTGGGCCATTGCCGGGTTCGTGCGGGCGTTGGGGGCTTTCCAGGGGTGCATTCTGATGGCCGAGCGCGGAGCGCTACCAGAAGCCCGCGCATTGGCACGCTTGTGCACAGAGTCCGTCATCGTCACGGCCGGATTGGTGAAGGTCGTGGGAACGCTCGAGCGCCTGCGCGAGGACGATGCAGCGCACGATCTCGGCGTATGTAACCGGGTTCTCGAACTCAATGAAAATGACGCGAACGACGAGCGGCTGAAAGTTTTCAGGAGAAGGAAGGCTGAGATCGAAGCGCAGTACGAACGGCCGCGATCACTGAAACTTGCGACGCTTGCACACGCTTCGGATCTGACGCTGCTCTACGAGCTTTCGTACAGGTTCACGTCCGGGAACGGGGCACACGCGACGCTGGGTGCATTCGTTCGCCACATGAGAAAGGGTATCGATGGGGAGCCAGACGTCTACTTCTTCGGTCCCGACACGTCCGACATGGCTTCGACGCTTTTATGTGCAAATGCCGCTGCCATCCACTTGATCACCCTCGCAGTCGAAAACATGGGGCTGGTTGAATTCAACGCCGAACGGCTCGATCTCGCTTTGCACTGGAACATCCTCAAGCCGGAACTCGAAGCGGCGAGCGCCGTGGAGGGGCAGGACTGAACCCCGGCGATCATTTACCCGTGCCGCGCTACCTGCACGCGCACACGCCGGCCCTATTCCGGAACAGCGTTCCTTGTTCTGTTACGGGCGGACGTCGCCAAGCCGCGCATCCGGTGAGCTCCATGAATTCGTGTTCGGGATACCGGATCACCCGCCTGACGCAGTCTGCCGCGATGGGCTTCACGCCGCTGTTTTCTTCGTGCTCCACTGGTTCGTCCGTCTCGTAGCCGCGGCTAATAAGGTAGATGCAAACGAGCTTCATTGCAAGGCCGGCACCGGGGGTGAGTGAGGCAACGGGCACGTCTGCCTCGATCACACACGGTGTCCCGATCGCACGCAGAATCGGTGAGGTCACCGGGTCGTCCTCATGCGAGTTATAGAGCGCCTCGCCGCCCCAATGGTGGAAAAAGCGCCCAATGCCATGTTCGCCTGCCCGATGCGGCGGGAAAAAGCAGAACCACAGCCGGCCAGCGCGGTTGCTCTCGTCAGCCTGATTGGCCGCTGCGAGGCGGTCACCAATGTCGCTCGGCAACTGGCCTGACGCGACCAGCGCATCGATGCGACGGCGCAGCATCGCACCGTCGGGCAGCTGCATGCCAGATCGGACGATCTGCGTGATCTCGACATCTGTGATGCGGGTGCAGTGCCAGCCTGTGATCGAATACGGCCTGAGAACATCGCCCACGGCAATGATCGCTCGGTCATAGTCCTGCGGGCTCACCTTCCACGGGGCGATCTGCCAGTTTAGAAACAATTCGTGGTGACCGTCCAGGAGAGACAGCAATGGAGCGGGCCACGCCTCCGGTTGATCAAGCGGGAGTAACACGCGGGTCATCAGGCCTTCTCTGTGTTCGTCGCTGCCGATATGGCAGGTTGCCCGATGAGCTTACCATGCGCAAAGCCGCTAACGATTTGCCAGCCGACTCGGAAGTGTGGATGGCAGTTAAACAAATCGAAACAGCCGTAGAGCTGAGGCCAGGTTCAAGGTCCGGAGAGGGCCGAAAACGGTCACGCGGTTAAGGCGGCCGCCAAGATATCTGTGAGCGGGACGTCACAGGCGCATGTAGCCCGGCTTTAGAGGGCGGTCCTCACGCGAAAGCCGTTACTAAAATTTGGACACAAAAACAGATCTATTGTGATAACTTTTCTTATCACAATAGTTTGACCGAATGTCAAAACTCGCTCCGCAATGAATATGCATCAGCCCTCATCGGTCGAAAACGACTTGCACTCAGACTTTCCGACAGGAGACGAATTAGCGGCCGTTCGCGCTTGGTTTGCCGGCATGTCCGTACGTTCAGCGACGGCACGGTATCTGCCAGATCAATTAGGGGAGGGCAGGTCCGCTCGTGGCGCCGTTGGCCGTATTCGGCGTAAGCTCATGAAAATCGCGCGACGTGTCCATCGTAACGATCTAGCGGCCATCTTCGGCAGCACTGTGCGCGGAAATGAAGCGGGGAGGGCCGCTAGCAACGCCATTGAAACGTTGCGTCGTGCGCATGCCCCGGCTCCACAGATTGCGGATTCGATCGAGATGTGGCTCCCCCGACGAGCGGTCGCGGCTCTCCACCAAAACGGTGTAACAACGCTCGCCGACCTCACGGTGCGAATTCCGAGGCGACGCCAATGGTGGAAAGCGATCCCCGGGCTCGGCCCGGCAAGTGCCCGGGCCATCGAGACATTCTTCGCAGACAATAGATCATTGACCGATCGGGCGCACCAGTTGATTACCGCTGAGCCTAGAGATTCGGTCGTCCCCTGGGAGCGGCTTCGTTTGCCACACGAGGTCGACGGCTCCCGAGGAACGTTTCGCGCCCCGAGTGCAAGCTGCACGCTTGATGCCACCAACGATTACGAGGCAGTGCAAGCTTGGCTTTCCCTGCAAGAGTCCACAGCAACGCAGCGAGCATATAGAAAAGAGGCCGAGCGCTTAATTCTGTGGGCCATCGTCGAGCGCGGACGGGCGATTTCGTCGCTCACGGCAGAGGACGCGACCGCATACCGCGCCTTCCTGCGTCAGCCGACACCTCGGGACCGATGGGTGGGCGCGCCCAGCTTTCGAGATTCAAATTCATGGCGCCCGTTCACAGGCCCTCTGTCCTCTCGCTCGGCTGCGTACGCACTCTCGGTTATCGGCGCATTGTTTCGGTGGTTGATTGAGCAACGCTACGTATTAGCCAACCCATTCGCAGGGGTAAAAATCAGGGAAGCTCAGCGCTCCGCCGCTCTAGACACGTCTCGAGCGTTCACGGAGGGGGAGTGGATGCTAGTCCGTACCATCGCGAATGGCTTGGAATGGTCGTATGGATGGACGCACGAAGCTGCACAGCGCCTACGATTTATTCTCGACATCGCCTACGCTACCGGCCTGCGGGCAAGCGAATTGGTCGCCGCTACGCTCGGTGCTATCGAGTTTGACTCGCAAGGTGATCACTGGTTAAAGGTAAGCGGGAAGGGCGCGAAAGTGGCCAAGGTTTTCCTACCGCCTCTTGCGCGCTCAGCGTTAGAACGCTACTTAATAGAGCGAAAACTCCCCATCAGCCCCAATCACTGGAAATCCAAGGTATCGCTAATCGCCCATCTCGCGGATGACACCCCAGGTTCGATCACGACTGCCCGTCTTTGGAGCATCGTGCGACGCTTCTTCATAGATGCTGCTGAGACCTTGAAAACAGATCGCCCACAACTGGCCGAAAAGCTACTCAACGCAAGCCCACATTGGATGCGGCACACGCATGCAACTCATGCACTCATTCGTGGGGCGGAGCTAACCACTGTGCGGGACAATTTAAGGCACGCATCAATTTCGACGACGTCAATCTATCTGCATACTGACGACTCCCGCAGAGCTCGCCAAATCGGAGCAGCGTTTGATTGAGAGCGATCAACGGACCCCGGTGTGCCTCGCATGCTGTACGTTGACAAATTTGGTCTTGTCGTGGACCGTGAAAAGCAGAAAAAGCCGAGCCTCCGTGCGCCGAGGGCATCGGCGCTGTTAATATCAAATGGCAGTTCGCTCATAGAAGCCCAATCTGTTCGCCCCTCTCTGCGCGCTCTTCCAGCACGTTTAGTCGATCTTTGGCCACGTGGCCGATCCAGTGCACAAAATCCGCCCACGCAGTTGCAGTCATAGCCATGCCTGCTGCTTGGTTGCCTGGCTCGATCTCAATGAGATCGCAATCCGGGGAGTCGTGTTCGACGCGGGCAGGTTGAACCATTAACCACCTAGGGATTATTTCGGACCACTCGTAAGGAACCTTGTCTAGCGCTATATACGAGCGACCGTTGCGCTCGAATGTGCGGAAGCCCGCAGGCATGAACTGACTTAGGAGGCGGACTTTTTCGCTTATTGCCATGTGTGTACCCTGGCTGGCCAGGTCCATCGAAGTGACTGAGACTTCATGTTTGGTTACTGCACATCTCCACCAAATCTTATAGCAATCACTAAGAAGAAACGCGGGTATCGACGCGGGCTCGCGAAAATTCGCCCCTCTGGACAGTTATCTGTGGATACGGACGGAATTTAGGTCCAAAAGTGCGATGCCGTTGAGGCTCGACAGAATGTTGAGCCTATCCGAGCAAACACCGAAAGCGCCAACATTCTGTCGAGAGCAAACCGAAGGAACACCTATATCGTGTCCGGTTACTATAAGCCTCGAAATCGTCGGAGATGGTAGGGAACGGGTATTCGCTCAACCACTCCCATCCATCATTTAACATAATGTACATTATGCGAATCATAAAACACCTACACTGGGATGCAAGTGCAAAGGCACGCCGATCAAACGGTCTTTGGCGTGCCGGCAACATCCGAAAATTATGACGATGACATCCACTATTAGTGCTGAATCTGTGGAACAGACCTCGCCAGTACTTGTTGCTTCACATGGCGATACTCATGCCATGTCAGCACAATGACTCCAAGATCGAGCGCCGAAAGCAACAATAGCCAAATCGAATGTGTGTATGTGTACCGATACAACTGGTACGCAATAAATAGCGCAAACGCGACCATCGATACCGGGAAATACCAGAGGCGTTCGCGCAGTAGCCCAACGATCAGCCAAAACTTGACGATACCGTGAGCAAGCAGGTAGATCGCGGCAAACTTCTGCGAGCCCACCGAAAGATGTTGCACGGCATGCAACAAGAAGCCCGCCACGATGTCATGTGGATCTTCAGTCAGTTCGTTACCTGAGAACCGCAGCACGATCGACAGGAACACGTGCGTGGGAACGAAATATGCTAAAACGCCCGCGAGGATCTCGGACAGTGCAAAAAGTGCCTTGATCCACAAGCTTGTCTCAAATACCCAGTGCAGGCGTTTCTCCGTGGTGTCCGAAAACGGCGTCACGAGCCTCTCCCCTCCTGGTTCATTACCAACGCGTTCGGGACGATAACGCTCACACTCAAGCCGCGGCGCGTACTTTCGTCGGTATATGCAAAGTGCACGCGAGCACCAAACTTGTCAGCGATTGCCTTAACGATTGACAGCCCGAGGCCCGACCCCGTTTGCACCGTTCCGAGAATTCGGTAAAACGGGTCGAAGACGCGCTCCCGTTCCTGCGGCTCAATGCCTGGCCCCGTGTCCCTGACGCTCAATACGGTCTGCCACCCATTGGATTCCAGCACCAGATCGATGCGCCCGCCTGCCGGTGTGTAACGAATTGCGTTGTCGACGAGGTTTTTCATCAGAACGCCCAAGTCCGCCTCGCTCACCGGCAGCGCTACGTCCCCATGCTCGTCAATACCGATGTCGATCTGCTTGGCTTCGGCGAGCGGATAGAGCGTCTCAAGCGTATGTCGGAACACCGTAAGCACGGAATTGGTGTAAGCCTGCGCGTCTCGCTGCGTGGCTTGTACACTGGATAAGGTGAGCAAATGATCAAGCAGGTGCCGACTTCGCTCGATTCCGTGCCTCAATTCGATCAGACGCTCGCTCGCCGTCTCAGACATCGGCGCGTCGGCGAGTCGCTCGGCCTGCAACGAGAGTGCCGTGAGCGGCGTGCGTAGCTCATGTGCAGCGTCGGCAACGAAGCGGTGCTGCGCATCGACGGAGGTCGCTACACGCGAGAGCAGATTGTTGATCGCTTGAAGGAAGGGGCGAATTTCGTTGGGCAGATGTTCGGTCGGCACCGCATGCAGCTCGCTGTACTGGCGCTGATCGATCTCGCGAGAAAGGCTCGCCACGGGACGGAAAATTCGCCGTACAAGCCAGCCGACCACAAGGAGCAGCACCGGAACGAAGGCAACCAACGGCATGACAGTGCGGATCGCGCTGGTGCGGGCGATTTCGTCTCGAACGTCGGTTTCTTGCGCGACAGCGATTCGCTCACCGGATTTCAGAGTCTTCGCAAACACGCGGTAGGGTTCTCCGCCGACCATTACGGTCGCGAGCCCATCGGGCATTGTCAAAGTCAAGGGCAGAGGCAGTTTGTCGTCACCATCGCTCACGCCGCTGCCAGGCGGGGGCGCCATCGCAAGGCGCTGGACGACAACCCGCGCATCTTCACCGCTTGTCTGTGGTGCTTGAATATTGCGAAATTCGCTGGCGGGCAAATTATTGTTGTCGACGAGCGCAGCAACTTGTCGCAAAACGTCGTCCTGAAGTTCATGAGCCTCATCGAACGCGGCGCCAAACGAGATCACGCCTGCAATGACGGCAAATACAAGAATGGCGATCGAGAGCCATAAACTCAAGCGCAGGCGAATGGAATCGTTCAGTCGCCCTTTAAGACCATCCATCCTGCTCCCCTCACGTTCTTGATGGTGCTCGCACCAAGCTTCTTGCGAAGTGAATGGATGAGAAACTCGATTGCATTACTCTCGACCTCCTCGCCCCACCCATAAATCCGATCTTCAAGATCGCTGCGCGACAAAATCGCGCCTGGGCGTGTCAGGAGCGCTTGAAGCAGCGCGAACTCCCGATTGGACAGTTGCACCGCCTCCGAGTCTGTCGTTTGCGCCTCGCGCGTACCCGGATCGAGCGTGACGACACCATTCGTCATGATGGGCAAAGCCTGCCCCGACTGGCGGCGCATCACCGCACGAATGCGGGCCAGCAATTCGGCCATGTCGAACGGCTTCAGAATGTAATCGTCTGCCCCAGCATCCAGACCCTTGAGCCGTTCCGACAATGCGTCCCGTGCGGTGACGATAATGACTGGAACGCGCTGCCCTTTGGCCCGAAGACTTTGTAGGACTGCGTGACCATCTTTATGCGGCAGGCCAAGATCGAGCAGCATCAGGTCGTAATGCTGGCAGTCCGCGGCGGCCAGCGCCGCTTGCCCATCGTTGACCCAATCGACTGCGAATGTCGCGTCCTTAAGCGAGTCATGAACGACGCTGCCAATCATCGGGTCGTCTTCGACGAGCAAAATTCGCATCTCATGTCCTTTCACGCCGCTGGTCAGTGCGCTTTCGCCGCCGCACGTTGCCTAAACAGTATCAAACTTGTCAGGATGAATGCCAATAGCGCGAACGATGCCGAATAGCGGCTGAGCGCAAGGCCTCCGGCGCTGACCGGCTTGTCCAGAAAGTCCCCGACGACCGCTCCCAGTGGACGCGTCAGAATAAACGCGGCCCAGAACAGGAACGTGCGTGATGTGCGAGTCCACAGGTACGCTGCGACCAGGACCAGCAGGAGAGCGCCGAAGACTACCGCGGCACCTGTGTACCCCAAACCGGCGGTGTCCGCGGTCCAGTCTCCAAGCGCAGTCCCCAGCGTCTGCGAGAACATGATCGTCACCCAATAGAATACTTCCGCTTTCGGTGAATTGACCGTGTGCACGGATACCGACCCCATAGTCCGGTACCAGATCCAAAGCGAGCCGAGCAGCAACGCGAGAAGGATCGACGTCCCTCCGGCATAACCGATGCCCAATGAACGGTCGGCAAAATCCGCGAGCGTCGTGCCGACCGTCGTCGTCGCGATGATCGTCGCCCAATACAGCATGGGCGAGAATGCCTTGGTGCGAATTTGCGCCGTGACGGCGACGGCAAAGATCACCGCAAAAATCGCCGTGCCAATCAGGTAACCGAGATTCATCGACATGGAAACGGCGTCGCCGCCCGTCTCGCCCAGCGTCGTTGCGGCAATCTTGAGCACCCAGAACAAGAGCGTGACCTCGGGGACCTTGCTTAGCGTCTTCTGTACGGTTGTGTTCATGGTTGGAGATAGTGTGAGAACTCAGGTTTGCTGACGCGCGGCTGCGCAGTCGGCTATTGACAGATAGAGAACGAGCGCCACAGCCGCCACGGCAAGCAAGGCGCCGAACATCAACGCTGAATTGGCATAGCCCAGATTCAGAACTTCGGCTACCCAGTCGCCTGCCGTTGTTCCCAGCTCGTGATTACGGCGGAATTTTCCAACAGGACGCTTAGGGCACACTTAGTTCGATCGGCATCAGATGCCTACGCCCTCACCCATCCGCGGTCGATAAATCGTGCGAAGATCTTGTGATATATCGTCATCGTCAGGCGGAATGCGGGGGCCAGCAGCCAGTCCATCTGTTGAGTGACCAGCCATGAGGCCGTGCCCGCAACGATTACAGAGCCGACCATATCCAGCGGAAAGTGAACACCCAGAAAAATGCGTGCCCAAGCCACGGATACGCCAAGCATCATGGTGACTATTCCTGCGATGCGTGTGCGCTTGTTGGCAACTAACGCAAAGGCGACCGACCAAATCAATGTCAGGTGGTCGCTGGGAAATGAACTGTCGGCGGCATGTGCAAGATAGGTATGACCTATCCCCATCACAAAGGGGCGGGGATGCTGCCATACCCAGCCGATCGCTTGATTGAGCGCCAATCCGACGACGCCGGCGACGGCGGCCGCGATCAACTCGCGTCGTTGCGTCTCGGTGACACGCATCCACGCTACGACCAGTCCGACCGGAACAGCCAGTATTAAATACTGTGCCAGAAACGTCGCGAGCGCGAACATCGGCGGCGTAGGTAAAGCCCGCGCGTTAAGCAGCAGGAAAAGCGTGTCGTTTAAGTGTTCCATAGGACTTGTGAGACGAGAAGTGCGTTTCGGCTACCCTCATCCGAGAGAAAGCCAATTGCAATCGCCCGCGAGCACCCAAGCGATGCGCGGGCGAATTGACAAGCTGCTGGGTGACTTTGCTATCTTGTGCGACGTGCCATCCCGAAGCACCCCGTGTTGGTAAAGCGTGGCCCGCTACGTAAAATTCTGAGGCACGACACTTAGCAAAGACTTAGCAAGCCCTCATTTGTGCGATAGACGACCGGTTGAGGAGATTTTGACTGGCGCGCAGTCTCACGGGTTTTCATACAGATGCTGGATCGACGACTCGCCTGCGACCAGTATCTTCGGTGCCCAGGCTGTGCCTTTTCGCATCGCGGTGTGGATTGCCGGATATTCGTTCCCTGGCTGCGTCAGCAAGCCGTGCCGCTCCGCACGGGCCAGACTGTTATCGACGGAGAGCCGCGAGACATGCGCATGCGGGCCGTAACTCGCCGCAGTTTCGGGATAGACGGTGTCGCCTTGTTGCAGAAGCCCGCGCTTTTCTGCGCTCACCAGTTGCCGATACACCTGTGCTCGCGTGAGTGAATCGGTCGCTGCGCTGCTGGACACCATCGAATGGGGAGTTGCTGCTTGGGCATTGGTTTGGACAGCGCCGACCAGACCCAGCACGGCAACCAATACGGCAATATATGAAGTCTTCATGATTGTGCTCCTAAGGTTGACGATCAATGTGAAGGTGCGATCACAAACTCATCGCGAAACCTTCAACTTGATCGTAGGCGTGAAGCCTTAGCAGATCCTTAGCGCAACGTATGAGGTCATAGCCTCTATCTGTCGTCGGGATTGCAATCGACCGCTCTAGTGATTCGGAGACAACCTTCCTGCGCGTAGCCGAATGCCTAGAGCAATATGACCACGACTCGGACGATCGCCGCGAGTGTGGCAAGTGCGAGCACAGGGCCGAGCGCTGCGCAGAGTAGAACGGCGATCATTTGCGTTGGACTGATTCGCCACGGACGACCGGTTTCTGTACGCCAACGCATCGCTTCCGGGTCATACCCAGCCGCCCGCAATAGCTCGTCCGAGCGCAACGGCCAAGCATGTTCTGCGCTCGGTGCTGGCGGTAACGCCCCCCCGATGGCAGCGTCTCTCTTGATGAGGAGTTGAGTCCTCCCGAGTCCTGCCCAAACCATAATTTCCCCACGTCGGTGAGAACCATCAAATGACATAGGCGCAAATTGAATGATAGGCCCCATAGACGGATAACGGGATTCAACGACCTCAGCACTGAACGCGCCAAACTAAGTCATCCCCCCAACGCCGTCCCCTCGACCACTTCGAGCAGCGTAGCGGCAAAGCGTTGGGCAAGCAGACTGTGCGGGACGTGTTCCGCTCGCAAAAGATGCGTGGCGAACAGCACTTCGGGCGCGAACGGTCGATACTCCAGTCCACGGCCGACATATGCCTGGGCGACCGAACGGCTCACGATGCTCACGCCCAGTCCGCTGGCCACCATGGCACACACCGTCGCTTCGTATGGCGTTTCAAGTTCCTTGTGCCGTAGCTCCACACCAGCCTCACGAAAGCGCTGGTCAATTTTCATGCGCGTGCCGTCCACCAATGACAGCGCGATGAACGGCTCGTACTCGAGATCGGCAGGCGTCACCACCTCCAGATCCCGCAACCGATGTCCCACGGGGAACGCGCAGACGCCCGCAACTTCACTGATCTTCGTCGCTTCGATGCCGGAGACATCCCGGCTAACGTACGACGTCACCCCCAAATCGCAGAACTGCGACGCGACCCAATAAGCCACGCGCGGCGAATCGTTTGTCAATAACGAGACCGCTACCCCCGGATGCGCTTGCCTGAACCGGCGAATCGCTTCAGGCATTTGCGTCAGCGCAATCGAAGGCACAGCCCCCACGCGCAAACGCCCGGTGCCGGAACGGCGAATCTGTTGCGCCGAGTCCTCCAGACTTTTCAAGCTCACGAACGCGCGCTCGACGTCGCGAAACAGTTCTGCGCCCTCGTCGGTCAGTTGCAAACGTCCATTGATCCGCTCAAACAGACGAAATCCGGCGCTCTCCTCCAACTGCCCTATCAGCCGGCTGATGTTCGGCTGTGACGTATGTAACGCCTCCGCAGCGGCCGTCATGGATCCGGTCTGGATCACCGCCCGAAATGCCTCCACCTGCTTGAATTTCATCGTCACCTTCCCCCGGCGTGCTCGCGCGTCGTTCCCCCATCGACACCTTCATCGTCAATACAGGGCATATCAAAAATGTATAGCCTCGTATTGTATTGTGATTTTTAAGAATGCCTACATCCGACTACAGTCGTTCGTATCCCGTCTGCGCGGCGTGGGGCAACGTTCCCGACCTACCGATGCGCGGCCGCTCAGATGTTCCAACCGCCCTTTTCGCTTCAGGAGCCATCGATGTCACGCCTGCCACGCTTGTTCGTTACTTCCCTAGCGGCTGCTTCCGCCGTGCTCGCCCTGACGACCCTAACCATCCGTCAGGCCAGTGCCGCGCCGGGCGACCTGCCTCCGGTCCCGGCTGAAATCAAAGCGCAGAACCAATTGCGCGTCGGCGTGCGTTGCGATCAACCGCCTTATGGCTATCAGGACAGCAGCGGTGCATTCGCCGGTGTGGAAGTCGAAATGGGACGTCAGATCGCCGAATGGGCGCTCGGCGGCAAGGACAAAGCGGTCTTCACCTGCGTGACCGCAGAGAATCGCGTGCCACAACTCCTCGGACGCAAAGTCGATCTGTTGATCGCAACACTGGGCGTTTCGCCCGAGCGCGCCCGTGTGATCGACTTCACGCAGCCGTACCGCTGGGGGGCGAGCGACGTTGTGGTTCGTCGCGACAGCGGTATCAACTCCATCGCCGACCTCAAAGGAAAGACCCTCGTCGCGCTCAAAGGCTCGGTGCAGGCCAAGTGGTTCGAGGACCACATGCCCGAGGTGAAAATGCTGCGGCTGAATACCGCCGCCGACGCCATGCAAACCTTCCGTCAGGGGCGCGCGGATGCCTACACGCACGACGCCGCCACGCTCGTCGTCGCCGCCGCGCAGGATCCGCAGGCCAAGCTGCTGGGTCAGTACTTCCAGATTTCGGACGCCGCCATCGGCGTGCGCAAGAACGAGGCCGCCTGGCGCGACTACCTGTCGGCAACCATTGCCCGCATGCGCTACGAAGGCCGATTCGTGCAATGGGTCAAGCTCAATGTGCCGGAATCGATTCGTAGCTATTACCTGTCGGTGTTCCAGCAGGGACGTCCGAAGGAAACGCTGTAAGCGGGTGCCGATCATGGATTTCGACGTCGCCTACCTGCTTGCGCAATGGCCCGCGCTCTGGCGCGGAGCGCTGATGACGCTGGAAGTGTCGGTCATCGCCATTGTCTGCTCCGCGTTGATCGGCATCGCCGGTTGCGCCGTTCGCCTGTTTCGTGTGCCAGTGCTCTCGCAGATCGTCACCGGGTACGTGGAATTGATGCGCAACACACCGATTCTCGTGCAGTTGTTTTTCATCTTTTACGGACTCCCGGCGATCGGCCTCGGCCTGTCGCTGTTCACCTCCGGCGTGCTTTGCCTCTCCCTGTGGGCTGGCGCGTATCAGATCGAGAATCTGCGCGGTGGCATGGCCAGCGTTGGACGTCGCATGTACGAGTCGTGTCATGCCCTGTCGCTGCGTCCGTGGCACTACTTCACGCTCATCGCTTTGCCGATCGCCTTGCGTCATGCGCTGCCCGGCATGCTCAACACTGCGATCTCGCTGCTTAAGAACTCCTCGTACTTGCAAGCCATCGGGCTCATGGAACTGACGTTCGTCGCCGTCGACCGCATCGCGACAGACTTCCGTCCACTCGAGATGTTCGGCGCAATCCTCGTGCTGTACCTGTGCATGGTCGCCGCGCTTTCTCTGCTCGCGCACCGGCTCTCCGCCTGGATGCAACGACCGTTCCGCACTCATTGAGGCGCTTGCTCACCATGCACGTCATTCTCGAAAACTGGTTGCTCATCGCCAAAGGGCTGGGCATGACACTGGCCCTCGCCGGAACAGTCCTGCTGTGCACGACGGCGATCTCTCTGGTGCTAGGGGTGCTGGCCACCCTGCCCTCCCGCTGGCTTAAGGCGACGATTCACGGCTACGTCGAGCTGTTTCGCTCGATTCCGCTGATCGTCAATGTGTTTTGCGTCTTCTTCGTCGCACCGATGTTCGGTCTGGATCTCAGCCCTTTCGTTGCGGCCACAGTCGGGTTGTCGCTATGGGGCGGCGCCAACGGGACGGTCGTCGTCTCCGGCGGCATCCTGTCCGTTCCCCCGCATCAGTGGAAGAGCGCGGCTGCCCTCGGTCTGCGCCGCTGGCAGATCTACCGCTACGTGATCGGACCGCAATCGGTCGGCGCAATTCTGCCTGCCTATACAGGACTACTCACGCTACTGGTCCAGTCGACTTCGCTCGGCGCCCTGATCGGCGTAAGCGAGTTCCTCAAGATCAATCAGAACATCATCGAGCGCGTCACCGTCATGCAGGGCCGCAATCCGGCTTTCGAAGTCTACGGTTTCGTTCTCATCGTCTATTTCATCGTTTGCTCGGCACTGAGCGCGCTGTCCCGTTACCTCGAACGACGCCTGCAACGCGAGCCCGTTCGTTCCTTTCCCCAACAAGGCTGAACATGTCCACCTCCAAAGTCAGTCGCCGGCTCACCGAAGCCGCCGCGCCCGAAGTCAACGACATCATCTTCAAACCTCGCCTCGACGGCTTCGACGAAACCTTCGTCCCGCTCGGCGACATCAACAAGGCACATGTCGTGATGCTGGCCGAACAAGGCCTGATTCGCCCCGAACATGCGTCGGCGCTTGCGCGCGGCATTCTCGCGATGGAGGACGCAGGCCCGGCCGCCGTACCGCTCGATCCCAGTCGGGAAGACAGCTATTTCAATTACGAAGCGCACCTGATGGACAACGTCGGTGCAGACGTCGGCGGACGGATGCACACAGGGCGCAGCCGCAATGACATTCTTGCAACGCTCGACCGCCTGCGTGGACGCGCCGTGCTGCTCGACCTTGTCGACGCCCTGTTGCGCGTGCGCGAGACGGCATTGGTGCAAGCCGCCCACCACGCGGACATCGTCATGCCCGGCTACACGCATTTGCAACCGGCGCAACCGATCACCTACGGCTTCTATCTCGCAGGGGTCGCACAGGCGCTTGAGCGCGACACCCGTCGCCTCATGGATACGCTCACGAACATGAACGTCTCCCCGCTCGGCGCCGCAGCATTCGCTGGCACGCCATTCGCGATCGATCGTCAGCGCACCGCCGACTTGCTCGGCTTCGATACGTATGTGGACAATGCGCTCGATGCTGTAGGCTCGCGCGACTTCATTCTGGAGAGCATTGCCGACCTGAGCCTGCTCGCGGTGCTGTGGAGCCGCGTCGCACAAGACTATTTCGTGTGGACCACGCACGAATTTGGGCTAATTGAATTCCCGGACAGTGTCGCCACGACGTCGAGCATCATGCCGCAGAAGAAGAATCCGGTCGTACTCGAATATCTGAAAGGACGCACCGGACAGATCGTCGCCGCGCTGATGGCCAGCGCGATGGCGATCAAGGGCACGAACTTTACCCACTCCGGCGATGCCAGTCGCGAAGGTACCCAAGGCTTCTGGGACACAGCGCGCGAGGCCATCCGGTGCCTGCAACTGCTCGAACTCGTGCTGCGCACGGCGCGACCGGTTGCCTCGCGTGCGGGCCGACTGGCCGCCGAAGACTTCTCGACGGCGACCGCCCTGGCCGACCATATGGTGCGCGAACACGACCTCTCGTTCCGGGCCGCGCATCATGTCGTCGGGTCGGTGGTGCGCAGTGCAATGGACCACGGCGTGCCGGCCGACAAGATCGATGTCGCCATGGTCGAAGCCGCTGCGCGCGAGCAGCTTGGCGCGCCGCTAGGCATCGACGCCGCCTCGGTGCGCGCCTGTCTGGACCCGGCGAGCAATGTCGCCGGGCGAGCGTCGGCGGGCAGCCCGAATCCGCAAACCCTGCGCGCGCACCTGGAGGACGCTCAGGTCAGGCTCGACGACGCCCGTACAACCCTCGTCGGCTGGCACACCCGTCTGGCGGATGCCCGGCAGGCACTGCAAAGCGCTACCCGCGCGCTGGCGGGACTGCAATGAACGCACTCCTCTCGATTCGCGGACTCCGTAAGCACTTCGGCCCGCATCAGGTGGTCAACGGCGTGGACCTCGACGTCTATCCGGGACAGGTTGTGGTCGTCATCGGACCGAGCGGATCGGGAAAATCGACGCTGATCCGCTGCCTGAACAGTCTCGAGACACCGACCGACGGCACGGTGACGCTCGGCGACGCCGCCACCAACGTGCGCGACCATCGGGCGATGGCCCGGCTGCGCGAGGATGTCGGCATGGTGTTTCAGGATTACACGCTGTTCCCGCATCTGACCATTTTGCGCAACATCACACTGGCACCGGTCAAGCTCGGACGAATGACGCAGGCCGACGCCGAGCAGACCGCGCATGCACTGCTGGCACGCGTCGGGCTGGGCCATAAGGCGAACGCGTACCCGGTGTCGCTCTCGGGTGGGCAGCAGCAGCGTGTCGCGATTGTGCGAGCGCTGGCGATGAAGCCGAAGCTCATGCTGTTCGATGAACCGACGTCCGCGCTGGATCCGGAAACCGTCGGCGAAGTGCTCGGCGTGATGCGCGATCTCGCGCGTGATGGCATGACGATGATCGTCGTCACGCATGAGATGGCCTTTGCCCGGGAGGTCGCCGATCGGGTCATCTTCTTCGACCACGGGCGAATCGTCGAGAGTGGCTCTCCCGCCGAGATTTTCGGTGCGCCGAAAGAAGCGCGAACGCAGCAGTTTCTTAGCAGCGTGCTGCGCTGAACGGCATCGCGCCGATTCGTACCGACCAGGGGTTGCGCAGCGTCGCGCAACGCTGCGCAGCCCCTCTCGTTATCGACTGCGAGAGGCGACGGCCACCGTGTTCGGCGAGTCGGCCAGCGGGACGAACTTGCGGGTCTCACCGTCAAGCGCGTCGATGCCGCCGGTTTCGATGTCGTACACCCATCCATGCAGGTTCATACGACCCTGCTCAAGTGCCAGGGCGACCGACGGATGCGTGCGAATGTTCGCCAACTGCGCAATCACATTCTCCCTGACCAGCCCGTCGAGCTTCGCACCAGGTGTGTCATACGAATGCGCTGCGTTGATGGCCTTCGCGGCGTCGGCGTGACGTAGCCAGTTGGCCACCGCAGGCATGTGGTCGAGGCAGGTGCAGCGTGAAATCGCGCCCATCGCACCGCAGTCCGAGTGACCGCAGATCACGATGTCCTGTACCCCCAGTACCGAAACCGCGTACTCGACCGTAGCGGAAACGCCACCCGGCTCCGGTCCGTATGACGGAACGATGTTTCCCGCATTGCGAATGACGAACAGCTCGCCGGGCTCGCGCTGCGTGAGCAGCTCCGGAACGACACGGCTATCCGAACAGGTAACAAAGAGGGCTTTGGGGTTCTGACTCGTGGCGAGCCGCTTGAAAAGCTCGACGCGCTGAGGAAAGGCCTCCCGCTGGAAACGCAGAAAACCGTCAATGATGTCACGCATAGCAAATCTCTGAGTTAAGACGTCGGTGCGAGGGCGATCGTTCTGCACAGCAATGATCCGCCATCGACCGGCGCTCATTATCCCCTATCCGCCTCCACAAGCCCAATGACCTGTCGGGCGAATTCGGCGTTGGTGCAGGCTGAGCGTCGCATCGATGCGAGGCAAATTACAGACCGTCCGGGGTGGCGCCCCTAAGACTCCAATGAGTTATGAGCGAATCATAATGCAAACTCACAATCTTCGATAAGTACAATTTTGAGTCCGATTATTGACTCAATTGAATTCATGGACTACGGTTTGAGTCAGAGATTTGATTCGAATCACAACATCATTTGGAGCGAACGCCCCCGTGAGTTCAGCGAGACGTTATCGAAGCGGCGAGGCCGCAAAACTCGTCAACATGCCAGCGGCGACGTTGCGAATATGGGAGCAGAGGTATGGCGTGATCTCCCCGCCTACCAGCGCCTCCGGACAGCGTCTTTATTCAGACGAGGATGTGAGTCGGCTCAGAGCGATCAAATCGCTGGTCGACAGCGGGCGCCCCATCGGGGTTATCGCGCGCCTGGACAACGCGCAACTGATGAGACTGGCGAGTGGCGCCGGCAGCGCTTCGGTCCCCGATGACACGCACGGCGCAAAGCTGTTCGTCGTCGGCTTCAGGGACGGCATCAAGCCCGACTTGCCCGCAGGCGTCATCCACGAGTCATTCGATAGCGTCGAAGATATTCCGCAGCTCGCCGACAGGGCCGGTGCCGCGAGCGGGCTGGCCGTACGGGTCGAGGCGCTGCGTGAAGACACGGTACTTTCCATCGTCTCTGCGGCGCAGCGAGCCCACTGCGAGCGTGTACTCGTTGTCTATGCATTCGGCACGCGTCAGGCCGTCGAACTGGCTCGGCTTGCGCGAGTACGACTGGCGCGCACGTCCGATGCCCTGATCCACACACACGCGTTGTTTTCCGATTTTGTGCAGTCATCGGCACATGAGGATGACGCAACGTCGGCGCACCACCAGCTTTGGTCGCGGGCGCCACGCCGGTTTGATGAAGAGACATTGAGCCAATTGGCGCGTCAGTCGTCGATCATCGCCTGTGAATGCCCCAAGCATCTCGTTGAACTGGTGCTGCAACTCGCCGCCTTTGAGCGTTATAGCGACGAATGCTTGTCCCGATCCCCGGCCGACGCCCTGCTTCATCGACAACTGGGCGATGCCGCCAACCAGGCGGTCGCATTGTTTGAAGACGCATTGGCTGCGGTCGTCGAGCATGAGGGCTGGTCGCTTCCATTGTCCGCGCCTGTCCCACGGCCCGACGACCGCTGACCCTCCGTCCCCCATCACGCTGCATAGGTCAACCATGAGAAACCTCGCTGGCACTAGACCATCACTGCGCATACCACTGCTGGGATTACTTTCGTTCGCGCTGATATTGCTTTCCGCCTGCGCCAGCACGAAGCCCCCACCGGGCGTGGTTCCCGTATCGCCATTCGATATCGGTCGCTATGAGGGGCGTTGGTATGAACTCGCACGTCTGGACCACTCATTCGAACGAGGCATGACCGACGTATCAGCAACGTACACGCCAGCACAGGACGGCAGCGTCAAAGTACAGAACCGCGGATTCGACCCAGTGAGCGGTCGGTGGAAGGAGGCCATCGGCAAAGCGCGCTTCACCGGGGCGCCGACAATCGCGTCACTGAAAGTTTCGTTCTTCGGGCCCTTTTACGGTGGCTACCATGTAGCGGCGCTGGATCCCGACTATCGATGGGCGTTGGTGCTCGGACCCGATACCGGGTATTGCTGGATTCTGGCTCGGGAGAAGCATATTGATGACGCCCAGATGAAGCAGATCGTGGCTCGCGCAAAGACGCTCGGCGTCGATACTGAGTCGCTGATCTGGGTGAGTCACAGTCGGGTGGACCCAACCCAATGACATGCATAGCAAGCCCGTCCTCCGCAGCAAGGTATGCCAGAAGGACGGTCGACCGGTCGTCTGCCGATCGTCACAGGAATCCCGCCTCCCGCAAATACATCACCGGCCGCATTTAAAAAAAATCTCGTCAGGAGTGCATCCGGCGACGCCCCATCTTCGTATACATCGCAACGACACTCACATGCCGGATATGTCACCGATGCTAACGACTGCTGTGATGACCCTGTGCGGACTGATCATCGCCTTCGCTTTGGCCTGGGTATTGCAGAAACGGACGAAAAACGCTGGCCTGGTCGATCCCATATGGGCTGCCGCACTGGCCGCAGTGGCCATTTTCGTGGCATTACAGGGCACCGGGGATGCCCTCACCCGGATTTTTGTCGGAGTGGCCGGTGGCGTCTGGGGCGCGCGCCTTGCTATGCATCTGTGGCGTCGAAATTGGGGCAAGCCGGAAGACGCGCGCTACCGGGCCTTCCGCGAGCGATGGGCGGCGGCGGCCGACCGCAACATGTTCTGGTTCTTCCAATTTCAGGGCGTGATAGCAATGTTGCTCGCGGTCGCGTTCTTTGTGCCTGCCTTCAGCACACAGGCCGCGTCGCCGCTGAGTGTGGGCGTCGCGGCGCTAGTCTGGGCAAGTGCGATCGCAGGAGAGACGGCTGCTGACCACCAGTTGCGCAACTTCGTATCCGATCCCGCACATAGGGGACAGGTCTGTCGCGCGGGCTGGTGGCGGTACTCGCGTCACCCCAATTATTTCTTCGAATGCCTGCACTGGTTCAGCTACGCCGCACTCTCCATCTCGATGCCGTGGGGCTGGACGACGCTTCTCCCCCCGCTGCTCATGGCATGGCTGCTGCTCAAGGTGTCGGGCATTCCGCTGCTGGAAGCACACCTGATGACGACCCGCCCGGCCTACCGGGAATACATGAAGACCACCAGTTCGCTGTTCCCCTGGCCGCCGAAACCCTCTCGCGAGACGTGATCGGCTTGACCAACATCCGCATGCCCGGAGTACGACACTATGACTGTCTCTCTTACGCGGCCACCTTCGGTCAGCGCTGGCGCTACCGAAGCATCGGGATTGATCCGGCTTTGTGAGCAGGGTGTGGTGCCCGACGCGCTGTTGCGCGCCGGTATGCGCCGGTTGATACGCCAACGACTCAGGCAGGAGCACGCCGACCATGTCGAACACGGCGTGTCGGCGCTGGCGGCGCTCGTGAAAGAACTGCGCGCGAGTCCCATTGCCGTTGCGTCTCAGGAAGCCAATGCACAGCACTACGAGGTGCCGAGCGAGTTTTTCCAGGCGCACCTTGGTCCTGCGATGAAGTACTCCTGCTGCTATTACGAGCACGAGGAGACAACACTTGAGCAAGCCGAACAGGCAATGTTGACGCGTTATGCCGAGCGCGCACAGCTCGCCGACGGACAGCGCATCCTCGATCTCGGCTGCGGATGGGGATCGCTCGCGCTGTGGCTGGCCGAGCGGTACCCCGGCGCCCAGATCGTCGGGCTTTCCAATTCCCATGGTCAACGACGGTTCATCGAAGCGACGGCCGAAAAACGAGGGTTGCGCAACCTTCGGATCGTGACGGGCAACGTCGCGGACTTCGATTTTTCCGACGACGTCCCTGCGCGATTCGACCGCGTCCTCTCCATCGAGATGTTCGAGCACATGAAGAATTACGGTGCGCTGATGCAGAAAATCGCGCACTGGCTCGACGAGCGCGGAATGTTGTTCGTGCACATTTTCGCGCATCGCTATCTGGCGTATCACTTCCAGGATCGGGACGGCTCCGACTGGATGTCGCGACATTTCTTTACTGGCGGCACCATGCCGAGCGCCGATCTGCTGCTTCACTTCCAGGACGACCTGCGTCTGGCCGACCGGTGGTGGGTCGACGGGCGGCACTACGCACGCACGGCCAACGACTGGGGCAACGCGCTCGACGCCTCCAGAGCGAACACACTGCCGCTGCTGGAGGCGGCCTACGGAGCGCAGGCGCGTCTGCAATTTCAGCGCTGGCGCATGTTCTACATGGCCGTGGCGGAGCTTTTCGGCTACGCCCGGGGCCAACAGTGGGGTGTGGGCCATTACCTGTTCGAAAAACGCGGAACCACGGTCGGAGGCACGCCGTGATTCGACATTCGGCCGCATGCGCGGCACTCGTCTTCGCGATGCTTGCCGGTTGCTCCGGCTCGCAGCCCAATCCGAACCCGCTCGCGGACGTGCCGCTCAAGGTCGCACCGGTCGATTTGCCACGCTATATGGGCCGTTGGTATGTGATTGCCAATATTCCTTATTTCGCCGAGCGCGATTTCGTCGCAAGCCGGGCTGAATGGGCGCTACGCGAAGACGGACGCATCGACGATCACTTCTACGGTCGCAAAGGCGGGTTCGACCAACCCGAGCGCCACTACCAATTTGTCGACAGCGTTGTGCCCGGCAGCGGCGGCGGCCATTGGCGGGTGCGGCTCTTCTGGCCGATCTACGTTTCGCAACTCACTTTGTATGTGGACCCGGAATACCGCTACACGCTACTCGGCTATCCGGACAAATCGCTGGGCTGGATATTTTCGCGTACCCCAACGATGGACGACGCGACGTATCGCTCGCTACTAACACGTTTATCGGCCATGGGTTACGACACCTCGCGCTTTCGGCGCGTGCCGCAATTTCCTGAGCAACTCGGGAAGCCCGGCTTCGCCCCATCGGAAGGATCTGACTGACGGAGAGATCGTGCAATGAGTCCAACGACGGTTCTGCCTCCTGGGCAACGAATTGCGGTGATCGGCGCAGGGATCTCCGGGCTGGCGAGCGCCTATCTGCTTGCACGCAAGCATCGGGTGACGGTATTCGAGGCGGGCGACTATGCGGGCGGACACACCAACACCGTCGATGTGGAGCTCGACGGCATGCGCGCGCCCGTCGATACGGGCTTTCTCGTGTTCAACGAGCGCACCTATCCGAACCTCATCGCACTCTTAGACGAGCTTGGCGTGCGGTCCATCGCCAGCGACATGTCGTTCTCCGTCTCCATCGGCAGCGGCGCACTTGAGTGGGCGGGGACCAATTTGAATACCGTCTTCGCGCAACGCAGGAATCTCTGTTCACCGAGTTTTCTCGGCATGCTGCGTGACATCGTGCGATTCAATGCTGCGGCACAACAGCATCTCGAAAGCGCGTCGCGCGATCGGCAGTCCGTCGGCGAGCTGCTGCTCGCGCATGGTTATGGCCAGCCGTTTCAGCAGCACTACCTGCTGCCCATGGCGGCGGCTATCTGGTCAAGCCGTGCGACCGATATTCTGCGGTTTCCAGCGGTCACGTTCCTGCGGTTCTGTCTGAATCACGCCCTGCTGCAAATCCGGGATCGACCACAGTGGCGCACGGTCGCCGGTGGTGGCCGCGAGTACGTCAGGCGGATTGCCGTCACGCTGGAGGACGTTCGACTCCGAGCGCCAGTGAAGCAAGTCACGCGCGACAGCAATGGCGTGACGATCTGCTTTGGCGACGCACAGACCGAACGCTTCGACGCCGTGGTGATGGCCAGCCATACGCCGACGAGTCTTCATTTGCTTGCAGACGCCGACCCCACGGAACGCCGCGTGCTCAGCGGCGTGCGCTATCAGCCCAACATCGCCGTGCTCCATACCGACCCGACGCTGCTTCCCCGGCGTCGACGCGTATGGTCGGCATGGAATTACGTGAGCCATGCGAGCCGCACGACCGCTGACGAAGCCCCGGTTTGCGTGAGCTACCTGATCAACCAGCTTCAGGCCCTGCCATTCCGCACGCCGGTCATCGTGACGCTCAACCCGGTACGTGAGCCCGCACCGTCTACGGTGCTCGGTCGTTATGCCTACGAGCATCCGCTACTCGATCTCGCCGCAGTGGACGCACAGTCGCACCTTCCGGGGTTGCAGGGCCGTCGGCGAACCTGGTTCGCCGGGGCTTGGACCGGCTACGGGTTTCACGAGGACGGCCTCAAATCCGCGCTGCGTGTCGCCCGGGATTTCGACGTTCTGCCGTCATGGGCCTCCCTATGAACCCGACCAGCCCAACCGATCCGACGGATGCCCCGGCCGCCTGGCTGCTCAAAGGGCAAGTCGTGCACCAACGTTTCTACCCCGTCTCTCACCGGTTCACGTACCCCTTGTTTCAGATCGCTTGCGACGTTGCGCAGATGCACACGCTGGTGCGTTGGTGGTTCGCCGTGGACCGACGTCGCCCTCTCAGCCTGAAGTCGACCGACTACGGGCCGCGAGACGGCCGTTCGCTGGACGTCTGGATGCGTGAACGACTCGCCGAAGCCGCGATTCCAGCCGACGGTGTCATCTGGCTGCAAACCATTCCACGCATCGCCGGTTACGCGTTCAACCCCGTGAGCTTCTGGTATTGCCATGATCGCGCGGGGGACCTGCGCGCGATCTACGCGGACGTGAACAATACGTTCGGCCAGCATCATGGCTATTTGCTGTGCGCACCGGATGCAGGACCCATTCGCGGCGATGTCGCGCTCCAGTGCCGCAAGGAATTTCACGTCTCCCCGTTCTGCAGGGTCGAAGGGCGGTATGCGTTTCGCGTCAACCGACACGGGCGGGTGTGGTCGATCGGTATCGATTACTACGTGGACGACAAGCACCTTCTGCACACCGCCATCGGCATGCATGCCGAGCCGCTCACCGGCGCGGCAGTGCTGAGGACCGTGCTCGGCGCGCCGTTCAATGCCCTGAGCGTCGTTTTTCGAATTCATTGGCAGGCACTGCGGCTATGGCGCAAAGGGGTGCCGTTCCACGGAAAGTCGCCATCCGATCAGGAGATCAGATCATGACCCTGCTTCGCCTTCTTTCCCCTCAGGCGTCAGCCCCGCTGGGCGCCCGCATATTCTGTGCCCTATTGCAGCGGCTTCGCATCGGCCATCTGACGCTCGTGACACCCGACGGCTCGATACAGGTTTTCGGCAAATCCAGCGACTCGCCCGGCGCAACGCTTCAGATCCACGACTGGCGAGCCTGTCGTCAGATCTTGCGCGCAGGCGATATCGGCTTTGCCGAAGCCTATATTGCGGGGTGGGTCGATACGCCGGACATCGCCGCACTGCTGCGCCTGGCGCTACGCAACCAGTCATCGATTGCGAGACCGATCGTCGGGTCGCGTTTGAGCCGGATCTGGTTTCATCTGCGGCACGCGATGCGCCGCAATTCACGGGCGGGCAGCCGACGCAACGTCCATGCACATTACGATCTGGGCAACCGGTTCTACGGCCTGTGGCTGGACCCGACGTGGACCTATTCGAGTGCGCTGTTCGAGGGCGACGCACAACGCTCGCTGTCCGACGCGCAGTGTGCCAAGTACCAACGCATTATCGACACGCTCGGATTGCGTCCTGGCGATGAGGTGTTGGAGATCGGGTGCGGATGGGGCGGATTTGCTCTGCACGCAGCGCGGCAAGGCATTTCGGTCCAGGGCATCACGCTGTCGCAGGAGCAACTGGCGCTCGCACGTCGCCGGATCGCCGACGCCGGTCTGGCGCACGCGGCAACTGTCTCGCTCACAGACTACCGCGACGTTCGGGGACAGTTCGATGCCGTGGTGTCCATCGAAATGTTCGAGGCGGTCGGACAGGCCTACTGGGCGCCGTTCTTCACCTTACTGGCGCAGCGCCTTCGCCCAGGCGGCCGCGCACTGATCCAGACCATCACGATTGCGGACGAGGCGTTCGACGCCTATCGCGACTCCAGCGATTTCATTCGGGAGTTCATTTTCCCAGGCGGTATGTTGCCGAGTGTGCCGCGCTTCGTCGCCGCTGCGCGAAGCGGCGGCTTGCATGCCCGCGAGACGCTGACGTTTGGCCCGGACTATGCTCGCACGCTGAGTCTCTGGCACGCGGCGTTTTCCTCACGCATCGACGACGTCCGCGCGCAGGGATTCGACGAATCGTTCATCCGCACGTGGCGCCTCTATCTGAAATATTGCGAAGCGGCGTTCGATGAGCGGCGCATCGACGTGAATCAGTTTTTGCTCACGCGAGACGACTGACTCGGCCACATCGGGAGCATTCCCCCCATTTTCGGTAAACTATCGGTTTCCGGGAGGCGTTGCCTCCCGCAGCTTATTCAGTTTCCCATGTCGAATACCCACGAAATCCGTCCCGGTCAGTCCATCGAGCTGCTCAAGGAACTCCATATCCTGACGCGCGACGGCAAGATGAATCAGGACAGCCGACGCAAGCTCAAGCAGGTCTATCACCTGTTTCAGTTCATCGAGCCGCTCCTCCAGGAAGTCAAGAACGACAATGGTCGCGTCACGCTCGTCGATCACGGTGCCGGGAAGTCCTATCTGGGCTTCATCCTCTACGATCTGTTCTTCAAGGCACTGGCGGACGATTCGCATATCTTCGGGATCGAAACCCGTGAGGAACTCGTCAAGACCTCCACGGCGCTGGCGCAACGCCTCGGCTTCCCGGGCATGTCGTTCCTGAACCTGTCCGTCGCCGATTCGATCACCTCCCCGGCATTGCCCGAAACGGTCGACGTCGTCACCGCACTCCATGCCTGCAACACCGCAACGGACGACGCCATCCGTTTTGCGCTCGCCAAGCAAGCCCGTCACATCGTGCTCGTGCCTTGCTGTCAGGCCGAAGTCGCCGCCGTCCTGCGCAAACACAAGGGGCAGCAACTGGCGGGCAATCCGTTGACGGAAATCTGGCGTCACCCGTTGCACACGCGCGAATTCGGCAGCCAGGTCACCAACGTGCTGCGCTGCCTCCAGCTCGAAGCCCATGGCTATCAGGTCAACGTGACCGAACTGGTCGGCTGGGAGCATTCGATGAAGAACGAACTGATCATCGCGCAGTACAAGGATCTGCCGCGTCGTCGGCCTGCCGAGCGTCTGGAAAGCGTGCTGGCGTCGCTGGGACTCGAAGAGATGCGTGAACGTTTCTTCACCACCGACGCGCCAGCCTCCACCGCAGAAGCCTAAATCTCCACCGCGCGATACCCCGGTTGCCGGAACGGATGCGCTTCGGCAAATTCCGGCATCTCGAAGCAGCGCTGCGTCAATTCGGCCACCCGGGGAAATTCGTCCATGTCGACCTGATACAGATCGGCAATGATTTTCTGACCGGCGATGCAGATGTCCGCCAGTGTGGGCGTCGCGCCGATGACGAACGGCGCGGCCGGGCGCGTCATCAGCATTCGCTCGTACGTCGCCAGCCCTTCCCTCCCCCAATGCGCGCACCAGGCCTCGATGGCGTCGGTGCCCACGCCGTACGTCTGCGCCAGATGCTTGCGAACACGCGGCACGACAAACGGATGTGAATCCGCTACGTGGACCTGCGCGACCGCACGGACATATGCGCGCTCACGCGCTGCCTCCGGCATCAATCGCGGTTCGGGATACACCTCGTCCAGATACTCCATGATCGCCATCGACTGAAAGACGCGATGGCCGTCGTGAACCAAGGTCGGCACCACGCGCTCGGCGTTGACGTGCGCGTAATCGGTGTCGAATTGGCGTCCCGCAAGAATGTCGACCTCGATCTCCTCAAACGGGAGCTTCTTCAAGGCAAGCGCAACCTTCACGCGAAACGCAGCGTTCGAACGCCAGAATCCATAGAGCTGAATTGTCATTGCGATGATCCAATCGTGATGTCGTTCAGGAGGCGCAAACGCTCGTGAGGTGATTGCCCCAAATCGATTGCATTTGCAATTCATTCGAACGCGATGATGCCAGCCAACGATTGCATTTGCAACCGATGTTCAGCATCCTGCGATGAACCCCGCGTAATCAGCGAAGGAAATTCATCAGTTCTTGAAATGGATGACAAACACGGGCATTTCAGACAGAATTTCCCCGGCTCGCGGGATTCGGACAGACGCGCCCGACGTGCCACCTCCCGATGCACCGACCAACTCAGCAGAAGGCTCAAGAAATGTCACATCCTGTCTTTCTCGAGAGTCCGCCGTGGCCACGCATGCCGGAGGGCCGTAAGGGCGAATTGAAGACGTATTTCTCCGCCGACGGCCCGTCGTTGGAAGCCAATGCCTATCTCCCGCTGTTCTGGCGGGTGCTCTTTTCCGTCGAAGACATTCACTTTGCCTACGTTATCGACGAGTTCGACCCGAACGACGAAGCCATAGAAATCGAAGAGTTTCTGGAAGGCGCGACACAAGCGGAAAAGGATGCGAAGTACCCCTATCTGGTGACGACGAAAGCGCTGGCGCTTGAACGCGCCGCCCGCCGTCGCGACCACGTGATCGAGCTGCTGGGCGAACGTTACCGGTCGATCTTCGATGCCTTCGTAGACTACCTCGGCACCGCGTACGGCGGCTTCGTCCTTATCCGCACCGGCGGCCTGCCTGACGTGACCGACGCCACCGAGTGGATGACCACCGAGCTGGAACAGGTGGCGGCACTGGATCACGGCACCCACGTCCAGGCCGCACTTGCCGATGAAATCGAAGACCTTCGGCGTATCCCAGATACCGACGCCGTCTGGCGCTCGACCGGCACCGGCAATCCGCGCGCCGAGGTGAACCCATGGCCAAGTCGGTCGCTGGTGGACGCATTCCCGGCATGCGCGCCCCGTGCACGTGCGGCGGCAGCAGAGCGTCCGCCTGCCGTCGAGAGGCATCAGTACCGGGATCCCAACGCGTTCGACAAGGCGCTCGAATGGGTGGCGATTCTGGTGTTTGCGGCGGTCGCTGTCGGCACCTGGGTCGTCACGCGATCGGTCTGGAAAGCGGTTGTCGCGACGGTCGTTGTCACCGGCGTCATGGCGTGGCTGCTGGTGCGCGTCCGACGCAAGTAGCGCACAACACCGGCACAACACCGCGTTCGAATTGTCCGGACAGATCAGTCAGCACCGATCATCCCATCGAGCCCTTTGAGCCATTGCACGCGGGCGGTCGTCTCTCTCGCCGCCTGCGCGTTGCGGCAGACCTGCGCATTCGGATTGCCGTCCGACGGGCACACGGCGGCAATCAACCCCTTCTCGGCAGACGTAAAGTCGCGCCACTTCTCGTTAGACGTCCGCACGATACCGCGTGACGCCGACGGTAGTCTCCGCGCCATTCGACGGCCCCAGCGATCGACCTCGGCAGATTGGGCATGACCCGCCACCTTCACGGACGCTGGGCGTGAGCCCTCAGACGCGGCCGACGAGACGTCGCCGCGATAACGGGCGAGCGTCTGCGCCCGACGTTGTGTCAGCAGCATCACGTCGTTGGCGTTCGCCGGAGCGTACATCGTGCCGTGCACAGTGGCATAGACGGCGGCGATGAGCTTCAGATCCGCGTCCCGACTCGCAAGCCAGGCACGCTGCGCCGCGAGCAACGCCGGGCGAGCCGATTCCGGCAACGCATCACGCAGCGATTGATAGGTCGCATTCAGACGGACGTCCCAGGCGTGGGTGGCATCCACGATGCACTCGTCCTGCCCGCCGGTCGACTGTTTCTCCGGGTCGGCAAGGCATCTCGTGAGCGTTTGATCGATGTCCACCACAGCGCCGGAAGCTGGCGCATCGGCAGCCCCGGCGGCACACGTCAGGCAGATGGCCAGCGCAGGCAGGCCGCACAGCAGCACTCGATTCACCATATCGGTCGTCGGTCCGTTAGGAATATCGGATGAGCGGATTCAAGCGCGTACACCATAAAAAATCAAGCATCCCCCAAATGGTGGATGCGTCGAGCCCTCGCCCACGACTATTCTCCTGTCAAAACAGCACCACAGAACGCAGGGGGAAAATATGGCACACGTACACAAGCGGGCCTATCGCGCAAAACTCGCCTTGACTGCCGCAAGCGCAGTCGGGCTATTTGCCATCGTCGGCAATGCACACGCCGAGGAAGGCGCATTCATTCAGGCGGAAGGCCCAAACCATTGCAAGGTCTGGTCGGACGCCAAGCCGGAAGAGCGTCCGGAGTGGACATCCACCTGGACCGGGCCTTGCAACAAGAGTGGTATCGCCGATGGCCCCGGGGTCCAGGAATGGAGCCGTAACGGTGTCTTTTCGGCCCGCTTCGAAGGCACGATGGTCAATGGCAAACGCGGGGGTATCGGCGTCTACACATGGGCATCCGGCGACCGCTACGAAGGACCGTTCGCCGCCGACGGACGCACCGGCAAAGCGAAGTACTACTGGCCCAACGGCGACTCCTACGATGGCGACTTCATCGCAGGCAAGCGCACCGGCAAGGGCGTCTACATCTGGGCCAGCGGCAAACGCTACGAAGGCGACTTCATCGACAGCGATATGACCGGCGAAGGCTACCAGTTGGAACCCAACGGCAACACCTATCGCGGCGGATGGCTGAACAACCAGTTCAGCGGCAACGGCGTGATCGTCTTCGCGCAAGACGGTTCGATTCGCGCGGGCCAGTTCGTCAACAGCAAGATCGTCGAAGGTACCGATAGCAAGGCGGACGGTACGATCATCGCGACGTACTCCAACGGTGTGCGAACCAAGGTGGCGTCGGCAGATAGCGGCTCAGGCGTGTTTTCGTTCGTCGTTGGCCTGCTGGGCGCGGCTGCACAAGGCGTCGCCAGCGGCGGCGGACGCAATGCCGCGCAATATCAGGCTGCCGCCACCGCCCTGCAAGCGGCCTCGGGAACAGGGTCGTCCGGCGGCGGCACGATGCCGATGGCACAGCCCGTCTCGACGATGGCGTCGGCTGGCAATGGCAGCGTCGGAAGCGTGGGATCAGGAAGCGGACGTAACTCGTCCAACGATCCGTTCGCCGGACGCAAGGCCACCGAGCCCGTCCAAGGCTGCATGGAGCAGGTGCGCATCAAGCGTGGCGCATCCGGCTGGGGCGGTTGGTACGACTACGAGACCGGTATCGTCAACAAGTGCGGCTATATCGTGAACACCGCCTGGTGCGTGACCAGCCTGAAGGGGGAAAGCGATACTGCGCAGTGCGAGAAGCAATACTCCGGCATGTACGGCCTGAATCCGGGGCAGCAATCGTCGCTGCATGCCGACCGGTTCGGCGAGTTGCAAATGCTTTCGTGCAAGGAGCCCGCCATGCCGCTCAAGATTCAATGGAACGGCACACGCTTCACCGGCACGTGCTACCTGCCGCCGGGTCAGTCGTAACGCGACCTACCCGGCTTGTCCGGCTTATCCCTTGCGCCCGGCGTTTCGGCACCGGGCGCCTCGGACATGCGCCCGCGAATCCCGTCCCCCCCTCGTTCGCGATGCCCGTGATGGCTGAGCGCTTCGGCTAACGCCACACGCGCCGCCATCAGCATGGCGGTGAGTTCTTCTGCGCGCACGCGCAATGCACGATTTTCCCCTTCCAGACGCTGCAACCGCCGGTAAGCATCCATCGCGTCGAACGGCGCATCCGCAGGCGGATCGATCGCCGGGCGTCCGCTGTCGTCCGGGCTGAGCAGCGCCATGACACGCGCGACGTGCTGCGCCAGCGTCTGCTGTTCTGCGGCACGCATGCCGGGATGCATCGCATCGCCCGCCGGTGGAATGCCGCTCACCCCGAGCCGTGCCCGCGTAATCGCCCGCTGCACGGTGCCCGCGCTGGGCAAGCGTTCGATGCCCGCGCCCGCCAATACGCGCAAGTAAGTTTGTGCGCTGTGCAGGCGATGCGTCGCGCCGGTGGCGTCGCGAATGAACTGGTCGAGAAATGCCGTGTTCGACTCGCGATGCGCTGCGTTGGCCCGTCGGGCGGCCGCGTGAAGTACGCCCAGCGTGACGTCGTCGAAATGGGGGGAAGAACGTGGCATCGGAGCTCCTCGTCAATTGGGAGAGCGACGGCTGGGGCGGTGCTGCGGCACCGGGGCGTACAACGGCGGCAGATCGTCTGACTGGGACGACTGCCGCGACGCGCGAATCATTTGGGCACGGACGACTTTCAAGCGCTGCGCGAGCTGCGGATCGACGGAGGCCTCGTGCGACGCGCCGGGTGCATACCGCGCATACACCGCGCTACGAAGCGCCTCCATGTCCTGAGATCCCTCCAGCGTCAGCCCGCCCGGCGCATCCGCCTGCCGATCCAGCCAGGCGTACAGCGCCCCCACGAACGCGGGCCATGACGCGCCTCGCATAGCGCGCATCAACTGCCGCCACGCGTGTGGTTCGCCCGTCGTCATCGTCCGACGCCAGAGGGCAACGCGTTGCCGCGCACGGCGTGCGGTGCCCAGCAGCCGGGGGCCGATCCACACAAGCGCAAGCACGAGTGCGAGGCCCGCCCCTGCGAACCACAAGTCGGAGCGATCCAGCACGATCACGCGATGCGCCGCACGGCCGACGGCATCGACCGGAATCTCGAACAGCGGCGTTTCATGGGCACCCCGGGCGCTCAGGGAAATCGCGGGCAACGAGACGTGCTCGCGCCGCTGCGCCGAGGTGTTCCACCATTCGATCTCGATGGCCGGTAGCTCAATGTGGCCCGACCGGTTGACGACGTACATCGCCGAGTCCGTACGCACCCCGGCGACGAGACCGCGGCCGCCTTGCAGGTCGTCAGCCGTCTGCGCAGGACGCATGTAGCGCTGGAGACCGTCTACGTCCGCCAACGGCGCGGGCGGAATCAGGATCGCTTCGGTCGCCGTTGCCCGCTGGGTAATGGTGCGGGTGATGGTGTCACCCACCTGAAGATGCGACGGCGACGGCTCGATCTTCTGGCTGACGCTCAGGCCGCTCGTCGGGAAGAACACGGCCATGCCCTGCGCGCCCGGCGGCACCGTAGCGACGAAGGAAAGCGATGGCGTGTGGAGCGCGACCGGCCCCGTTGCCCCACCCGGAAGCACATGGATCACGAACGACGGCACGGTGTATCGCTGCCCCGCCTGCGGTGCGATGCGATACGCACGGCTCACGCCGAACCAACGCTCATCGCCGATCGTCTCGCTGAGGTTGCGCGCCTGTTCGTCCGGCAATGTGACGATGGCACCCGGCATGTCGAACAACGGCCAGTCGGGGGCGTCGGTCAGCCACGTGGTCGTCAGAATGTCGACGACGAGTTTCACTTGCGTGCCCGCGACCACGTTGCCCACCGGTTCGAGATGCGCGCGAATCATCGTCTTCGGCGGTTCGTCGGCGTGCGCGCCCGGCGCGAACGCCGCGCTGACGCCGAGGCACGCCGTGCAAAGCCAACGTCCGATGGCTGGCCTCACGATCCGCGCCATCAGGCGCTGCATGACCTGCTGCATGATCTTCGTCATGGTGCGCCCGCCTTTGCACCATCGACCGGTGCAGACGCCCCGGGCACCACGGGCTTAGCTGTTGGAAGCGACGGCGTCGCGGCCTCCTGCTCGAAGCGCTGACGCAGAAACATCGCGGGCGACGTGTTGAGTCCTCGCATCCAGACGTCCTCCGTCGGTGCCATCGACACCACCGCCTGCTGCGCACCCCGCCCCTTCTTCGTATCTTCCTTGTCCTGCCCCTGAGATGGCTGCTGGTGCGCATCCTCCGTCTGCTCGTCGGCCTTGAGCAGGTCTTTCATCAGTGCGATGTTCGCCGTCGCTTCCGCCCAGCCGGGATGCAGCTTCAACGCGATGTGGTAGGCCTTGATCGCGCCTTCGTAGTCGCCCAGATGCGCCAGCGAGTTGCCCATGTAGAACGCGGCTGTCTCGCTTTTTTGCTGTGTGAATATCTGCGAGAACGTGGCGAGCGCATCGCCATAGTCCTTAGCGGCGTATTGGGCGCGGCCTTTCCACATCGGGTCCTCGAAGCGCGCGGCGGCCGTCGCGAAGTCACCTCGCTCGTAAAACCAGCGGCCCTGCTGATCGCGCGTTGCGAAGGCGTCGATCCATCGCCAGCCGTCGTGTTGCGGCGCTGCATCGGCGGCGCGAACGACATCCGGCGTTGCAGCAAACGCCAGCGAAAGCACCACGACAGGCAACCATTTCACCGTCCAGCCGCGACGAAACGACAGCAAAACGAGCAACAGCACAGGGACGATCAGCCAGAACCCGCTCTCCTGCCAGCGCGCTTCGCGATGTGCTTCGTCCATCTCCGCGAGATAGGTCTGCGCGCGGCGCTGCACCCAGACGACGTCGTCTCCATCCGCTCGCAAGCTCGCCAGCGGTATGCCCGCGTCGCTCGCCAGTTTGCGGATCCCATCGGCATCGAATCCGGCGGTCACCGGTACTCCGCTCGCATCGGTGGCCACCGTGCCGTCGGCGTTACGCACGGTTCCGCCCTTCGACGTGCCCGCCGCGAGCCATAGCAGTTGCTGCTTCGAGGCTTTCGCCCGTGCGACGAACGCCTCGCGCGACGCCGCATCGAAGCCGTCCCCGATGAACACGACGGTGCCAGCCGCCGCGTCGTGTGAGAGCAGTCGCTCAGCCACGTCGAGGGCCAGACCCATGCGCTTGCCGTCCTTGGGCATCAGGCCTGTGGCCAGAGCAGGCACGTAGAGTTCGAGCATCGCAGGGTCTTCCGTCGGCGGCACGACCAGGTGCGACGTTCCGGCGTAGACGACGAGCCCCGTGCGTGCGCCTTTGCGTGAGCGCGCGATATCCAGCACCTTCGCCTTTGCGCGTTCCAGCCGCGTGGGCGGCACGTCGGTGGCGTCCATCGAACGGTTCAGGGCGAGCGCGATGACCATCGGGGCCTTGTCCTGACTGAACGGTGGCCGTACCTGCTCCCACGTCGGGCCCGCCGCAGCCACCGCGCCGACAGCCAGCAGCACGGCCAGCGTATGCACGGGCTGAAGGCGGTACGTCCGCGTGTCGCCGACAAGCAGATGCTCCAGCAGTTCCGGCGCGATGAATTTGCGCCAACGCGCGCGAACGTCGCTGCGCCGTCGCCAGACCAGCGGCAACAGGACAGCGGGCACGAGCAGCCACAACCAGAGCGGCCGCAGAAAGTGGAACGCGCTCAGGTCAATTTCCATGCGCGGCTCCTGCCATGACTTCAGGCTTCGCTTCGGATGTTGGCGGGTTCCCCGGTAGGGACGGCTTATCGCCGTCGACCTCCCCGTCCGTCGGCACTCGCTGCCGTGCCGCGCCGCGAATGATTGCGATGAGCAGCGCGCACAGGTGGTACGCCGTCACGATCAGCAAGGACAGTCCCAGCGGTATCCAGAAATATTCTGTCTGCGGCCGGTAGACCTCTTGCTTGATGCGCTCGGGGGTCAGACGGTCAAGCTGTGTGTAGACGTCGGCCAGATCCTGTTCGCGGCCAAACGCCTGATATGACCGGCCACCGGTTGCCTGCGAGATGCGCTGTAAAGCCGCCAGATCGACGCGATCTTCGCCGGTCGCATCCACGTCGCCGATGCCGATGGTGTGAATCACCAGTCCGTGCTCTTTGGCAATACGCGCGGCCTGATCCGGGGGAATCTTGCTGGCGGTATCGTTCCCGTCCGTCAGCAAAATCAGCACTTTTTCCGGCGCTTTCGAATCGGCCAGCAGCTTGACGGTCAGCCCGATGGCGTCGCCAATCGCCGTACGTGGACCGGCCATGCCGATCTGCATCTGATCGAGCAGGATCATCACGCTGTCGTGATCCAGCGTGAGCGGCGCTTGCGGATACGCGGCGTCGCCGAACACCACCAGTCCGATACGGTCACCGCGTCGTTTCGCAATGAAGTCGGCCACCACGTGTTTCACCGCCGTCAGCCGGTCGGTCCGCTCACCCGTGGCCGCGCTGACGAAATCGGTCGTGCCCATCGACTGAGACAGATCGATGGCCAGCATCAGGTCGCGCGCTGGTGTCTCGTGCGTAATCGGGGCTTCGACGTGCACCGGTCGGGCTGCCGCCATCACCACCAGTAACCACACAAGCGGCAACAGTAGCCATTGCAGCCAGTTGCGCCGCATACGTACGCCGCCCGGCGACGGACGCTCGCCAGCGGCATCCGCCATCTCGTGGAAGAACGGCGTGCGCAGCGCAAGCGCCATCGCCCGATACGGCGGCACAAGCCACGCGACCAGTATCGGCAGCGGCAATAACGCCAGCATCCACGGCAGCTCAAACTTCCACATGGTGATCACGGATCCATTGACGGGCACGCTGCATAAGCGCGTCGATATCGCCCTGCGGGGTGTCGTCCACGCCTCGCGGTGCGTAGCTGGCCATCGCCAGGTAATGACCATCGGCCACCACGAAGTGGCCCCGATGCCCATTCAGGAACTCGATCCACGCAGCGCCGCGCAGGCGTCCGACACCCGCACCCGGGTATGCCGCCAAGGCCGTGCGCTTGAGCAACGCGGCCAGCGATGCAACGGCAATCGTGCGTCGGGCCGGATCACGGGTCATCGACGCCAGTGTTTCGAGTTCGGCCAGCGCCAGACGACGGTATCGGTCGCGACGGTATCGCCGCCAGGCGCGCCAACCGCACCATGCCATGCCGAGCAGCAAGAGCAGTGCCACCACGCCCCATCCCCACGTCTGCGGCGCATACGACACGGGCGGCGGGAGCGAGAGTTCGTCCAGCCCGGTCAACGCGAGCGAAGCGTCCATCGTGTCCGGCGCATCGTTGGGCATGTCGTCGGCGACGTTGGGGACCTGGGTGGCTGTCTGGGCAAGAACCCACGTAGTGCTCACAATCCACCTCCGTGCGTGCCCGAATGGCGTGCGCCCAGCAACCGACGCACCTGATCGACCGCCGCTTCCGCGCTGGAGAGCGGCATCCACGGCACGCCGCTCGTGCGCAGTAGTTCCGCGACCTCGGCGGTGCGTCCCCTGAAAAAGGCGGCGACGGGAGTACGCACCCGTTCGTTCGCGACGCGCAGCTCGACCTGCAAATGTCCTTCGCTCACGACGAGCGCACTGCGCTCGTCGACGTGCTGCCACAGTGGATCGAAGACCAGTCCGGCGACGACGTCGTTATGCACGCTCAGTTGCCGTAGTAACGCCTGTGTGCGCGTGTCGGCACCAGCGAAGTCGCTCACGATGCAGATCAGATGATCGTGCGGGGCCATATGCAGCAGCTGACCCAGTGCCTGATTCAACTGCGCGTAGTCGGTCCGCACCGGACTGTCCGCGTGCAATTCGGCATTCATCTCAGCGATGGCGCCGAACAACCGGGCGATGCGGCTCAGACTGCGCAAGGGACGCACCCGCTCGATGCGCGCGTCGTTGAAGACAACGCCACCGACACGGTCCCCTGCCGCGTAGCCCATCCATGTCGCCAAAGCCGCTGTCTCTGCCGCGACAACCGACTTGAACGCGCGTTGCGATCCGAAATGCATACTCATGCGCTGATCGACGACCACCTGCACGGGCCGGTCGCGCTCTTCCGTATAGGCACGCACAAGCGGTCGCGCCACGCGCATCGATGCGCGCCAGTCGATGTGTCGGATGTCGTCACCCGGCACGTAGCCGCGAATCTCGTCGAAATTCAGCCCCCGCCCCCGCAGCCGCGATGTGTGGTTGCCGGACAACACGCTCCTGACCGGTGCAGGCGCGACGAAGCTCAGTCCGTGCACTCGAAACCGCAGCCGCATCAGATGCGGTACATCGACATGCACCGTTCCGAGCGTGTCGGCGGGAACTTCGCGACGGCGGGCAGGCAATGGCGGCGATGCAGGCATGAGCACGCTCCCCGAAGGTGTTCTGCTACTGGCGCAACGACTTGATCGATGCGCCCGATCCACTCGTTACCCACGCTTTCAGGCAGGTACGGGTGTTGTCTCCACCAGACGGTCGACAATGCGATCAGCGTCGATGCCGTCCGCGTTCGCGTCGTAAGACAACACCAGACGATGGCGCAATACTGGATGCGCGACTGCCCTCACGTCGTCCGGCGTCACGAAATCGCGATCCTCCAACCACGCGTGCACGCGCGCCGCGCGGTCGAGTCCGATGGCCCCACGCGGACTAGCACCGACTTCGATCCAGCGCGAAAGATCGGCATCGCTGGCGATCCCGTGACGCGTGCCGTTCACCAGCGCGACGATGTACGCGTCCACCGCAGGCGACACGCTGACATCCTCGATTTCGCGTCGCGCGGCGAAGACCTCTTCCTGTGACAACGTCCCGCCCACCGGCGACGTCTGCTTGGTCTCGTTTCTGAGCAGTTGCAACATCGCCTGCTCACTTTCCGGCGTCGGATACGTAATGAGTATTTTTAAAAGAAAGCGATCCATTTGTGCTTCTGGCAATGGATACGTACCTTCCTGCTCAATCGGATTTTGTGTCGCCATCACCATAAACAGATCGGCCATCGCATGCGTCTTGCCCGACACCGAAACTTGCCTTTCCTCCATCGCCTCAAGCAGTGCCGACTGTACTTTGGCAGGCGCGCGATTAATCTCGTCCGCAAGAATCAGATTGCCGAATATCGGCCCGGGCTGAAACTGAAGAACACGTTCCGTTCCCGATTGAAGCAGCGTTTCGCCCCCGGTGATATCGGAAGGCAGCAGGTCCGGCGTGAATTGAATGCGACGCATCGTGACGGCCAGACGGGCCGCAATCGCCTTCACCGTGCGGGTTTTGGCTAGTCCGGGCAGGCTTTCCAGAAGGACGTGCCCGTCAGCAAGCAATGCGATCAGGATCTGACGCACCACCGCTTCCTGCCCGACGACCGCATCGCCGATATTTTTTTCGAATTCAATAATAGTATTCTTCATAATGCCGATAATTTAAATTACTTTAAAAATAACTCGGCAATTCTCAATTCAACAAAGCACCCCACAAACCTTAAGCAAACAAATGGTTGGCGTCAAAGATTAATTTTCATCCGCGTTGAAAATTTCAATTGAGTTTACTCAAATTAAATAATAATCTTTAACCCACATCAGGCGGGGCGATTCACTCTTTCCATTGCGAAGGCATTTGCCTCGCGCACCTACGGCAAAAGAGCAGGTACGCCAGCGCGTATTGCGGGAGCTTCAGCACATGTCACGACGCAAGCGAATCGCGCAACACGACACTTCATCCGGCCGCGCACCCGCCGCATCGCCTCCGGTGCGCGGCCGTCGGACGTTCCTCCTGTGGGCTGGCGCGGCGCTTGGCGTCTCAGTCGCGGCTGGCGGTGCGATGTCCTGGGCAATGAGCCGCAATGACGCCGCAAGCCCACGCGATATCAAGATCGTCATGGGCGACGGCGTTCGTGGCCCCGAAGGCATGGCGTGGATTCCCGGCGGCGCGTTCCTGATGGGCAGCGACAGCCGCATGGCGCAGCCCAACGAGAAGCCCGCCCATCCCGCGCGCGTGCATGGCTTCTGGATGGACGCGCATCACGTCACGAACGCGCAGTTCCGACGCTTCGTGGCGGCGACGGGCTACGTCACGACCGCCGAGCGCAAGCCGGATTGGGAAACGCTCAGGGTGCAGTTGCCACCGGGCACGCCGCGTCCGCCCGAGAGCGCACTGGTCGCCGGAGCGATGGTGTTCGTCGGCACCGACAAGCCCGTCCCCCTACAGGACTATTCGCGCTGGTGGCGCTTCGTGCCGGGCGCGGACTGGCGGCATCCGGGAGGACCGGACACCAGCATCGCGGGCAAGGACGACCACCCCGTCGTGCAGGTCTCGTTCGAAGACGCGCAGGCCTATGCGAAGTGGGCAGGCAAGCGTCTGCCAACCGAGGCCGAATGGGAATTCGCCGCGCGTGGCGGACTGGAGCAAGCCACCTATGCGTGGGGCGAATCGTTCGCACCGAACGGCAAGCAGATGGCCAACGTCTGGGAAGGCGAACAGGCGCAGCCGTTTCCGGTCGTCAACCCGAAGGCCGGTGGCGCCGTCGGCACGAGTCCGGTCGGCACGTTCCCCCCGAACGGGTATGGCTTGTCCGATATGACGGGCAACGCCTGGCAGTGGGTCGCCGACTGGTATCGCGCCGATCAATTCCGGCGCGAAGCAGCGGCCAGCAAGCTCGCGGACAACCCGACCGGCCCGTCCGACTCATGGGATCCGGCCGATCCCGGCGTGCCCGTGCAGGCCCCCAAGCGCGTGACGCGCGGCGGCTCGTTCCTATGTAACGAAGCGTATTGCCTGAGCTATCGCCCGAGCGCACGACGCGGCACCGACCCCTACAACAGCATGTCGCATCTCGGCTTCCGGTTGGTGATGGACGAGAGCGCGTGGCAAGCGTCGCGTCAAACGACGCAGAACAAGCTCGCTTCGGTCACCCCGTCGCGCTGACGTCTCATCGCTTCACGTCGACGAACCCGCACCATTACAACGATCAAGGATTGGGGGATGGAGAGACTTCGCTCGCGTTTTGGCCGGGCAGCGGCCGCCGTCGTGGTGGCGCTGTCCCTTGCTGCCTGCGCAACACCGACGCCGACGCCGCCTGAGCAGCAAGCTGCATCACCGGCATCGTCGTCTGCGCACACCGCCGACGCTCTGCCCTCGTGGCGTGACGGCGGGGCCAAGCAGGCCATCGTGCGCTTCGTGGCCGACGTAACCCGCAACGGTTCGGCCAGCTATGTCCCGCCAGCCGAGCGCATTGCCGTATTCGATAACGACGGCACGCTGTGGAGCGAACAGCCGCTGTACTTCCAGTTTGTCTTCATGATCGATCAGGTGAAGGCGCAGGCCGCAGCGCATCCGGAATGGAAACGCAATCCGGCATTCCAGGCCCTGATGGCCGGTGATCTGCGGGAACTGAGCGCACAGAAGAAGTCTCTGTTGCAACTGCTCGCGCAGGCGAACAGCGGCATGAACGTCGCCGACTACGACGCGCGCATCGAGGCATGGCTCGCCTCGGCAAAGCACCCGACGCTACATCGCCCCTATACGTCGCTGGTGTTCCAGCCGCAGCTCGAACTGCTGACTTATCTGCGCGCGAACGGCTTCAAGACTTACATCGTTTCCGGCGGCACGACGCAGTTCATGCGCGCGTGGGTCGAGCGTGTTTACGGCGTGCCGCCCGAACAGGTGATCGGCACCGACGAAGGCCTCAAGTACGAAAGCCGTGACGGTCAGGGTCAGTTGGTTCGTCAGCCCAAGATCGACTTCGTCGACGACGGACCGGGCAAGCCGGTCGGCATCTACCGCCGCATCGGACGCAAGCCGATCCTCGCGTTCGGCAACTCCGACGGCGATCTGCAAATGCTTGAGTACACGACCACGGGCCAGGGCCCGCATCTGGCGCTGCTCGTACATCACGACGACGCTACCCGCGAGTTTGCTTACGACCGCCAGTCGAAAATCGGCCGACTCGACCGCGCATGGGATGTCGCCGTCACTCGAGGCTGGACCGTCGTGAGCATGAAAGACGACTGGGCCACCGTGTTCCCGCTTTCCTCCCAATGACCTCACCGGAGACGACGATGTCATTCTCACTCAGACGAGTCTTCAGCTTCACCAGTACAGCGGTCCTTGCCGTTACGGCCGCGTACGTGCTGGTTGCGCCTGGCGACGCGCCAGCGCAAAGCGGTACCAAGCCGCCGAACATCCTTGTCATCTTTGGCGACGATATCGGCCAGACGAACATCAGCGCCTATTCCAACGGGCTGGTCGGCTACCGCACGCCGAACATTGACCGCGTGGCTAAGGAAGGCATGATCTTCACCGACTACTACGCCGAGAACAGTTGCACGGCTGGGCGCTCGTCGTTTATCACGGGGCAGTCGCCGCTGCGCACCGGTCTGTCGAAGGTCGGCGCACCGGGTGCCACGGTCGGTCTGCAAAAAACGGACATCACCATTGCGGAAGCACTCAAGCCGCTCGGCTACGCCACCGGCCAGTTCGGCAAGAACCACCTCGGCGACCGAAACGAGTACCTGCCGACGGCGCACGGCTTCGACGAATTCTTCGGCAACCTGTATCACCTGAACGCCGAGGAAGAACCAGAGCGACCGTATTGGCCGAAGGATCCCAACGATCCATATGTGAAGAACTTCACGCCGCGCGGCGTGATTCATAGTACGTCTGATGGCAAGGTGCAGGATAGCGGGCCGTTGACCAAGAAGCGCATGGAGACCATCGACGACGAGACGGGTGCCAAGGCGGCAGAATTCATTCAGAAGCAAGTCAAAGCCAACAAGCCCTTCTTCGTCTGGATGAACTTCACTCGCATGCACATCTACACGCACGTGCGGCCGGAGTTTAAGGGCAAGAGCGGTATGCCCGGTAATGAGTATGCCGACGGCATGTGGGAACACGATCAGGACGTGGGCAAACTGCTCAAGCTGCTGGACGATCTGAAAATCACGGACAACACGATCGTGATCTACACGACGGACAACGGCCCGAACATGTTCACCTGGCCTGATGCCGCCATGACGCCATTCCGCAGTGAGAAGGACTCGAACTGGGAAGGCGCTTTCCGGGTGCCCGCGATGATTCGCTGGCCGGGCAAGATCAAGCCGGGCAGCGTGTCCAACGAGATCGTTTCGGGGCTGGACTGGTTCCCGACGCTGCTGGCCGCAGCAGGCGACGATGGCGTCAAGGATCGGCTGCTCAAGGGCTGGTCGCCCAAGGGCAGCAAGACCAAGTTCCGCAATCACCTGGACGGATACAACCAGTTGCCGTATCTGACGGGCAAAGCCCCCAAGGGAGCGCGCGACGAGTTCTATTACTTCAATGACGACGGTGAACTGGTAGCCATGCGCTTCGGCAACTGGAAAGCGGTCTTCTGCGAACAGCGTGCGCCGGGCAACTTCAACATCTGGCAAGAGCCGTTCGTTTGCCTGCGGGTGCCGAAAATGTTCAACCTGCGAATGGATCCCTACGAGCGGGCGGATATCACTTCGGATCAGTACAACGATTGGCTGGCGAAGAACGCTTATCTGACCGCCATTGCCACAATGAAGGCCTCGGTATTCCTCCAGACCTTCGTCGACTATCCGCCGAGCCAGCGGCCTGCGAGCTTCAGCATCGATCAGGTGCGCAAGCAGGTGGACAAGAAGATCGATCAGTCCTTCAAGAACCGCGGACTGGAGTAAGTCCGACCGCAGACCTCGCCGTGCCGGAACTTGACGTCTCTCCGGCCCGGCGGGGTTGTTTCATCTGACTCACCTCCGAAAACCAATGCGCGATATGACCGATACGCTGGCTTCCCCGTCGATTCCCGCGCCTCGCGGCCGCCGCAAGGTCGCATCGCCGTCTGCGTCGCCCGCCCTCGCCTTACCTGATTCCCCTGCTGTCCCCACAAGCATGCCTGCGCCGTCGTTAGCATGGCCCGCATTGTTGCTTGTGCTCTCGGGCGCATCGGCACTCGTCTTTCAGATGATATGGATCCGGCAGCTCTCGCTCGTCGTGGGCGTCGAAGTGCATGCCGTGTCCATCGCGATCAGCGCCTTCTTCGGCGGCCTCGCGGTCGGTGGCTGGTATTTCGGACGGCGCGCCGACGGCGTCGCCAATCCCATGCGGCTCTACGCCGTGCTTGAAGCTGCCGTGGCGCT
This sequence comes from Pandoraea commovens, assembly GCF_024704525.1. Lineage (NCBI taxonomy): Bacteria > Pseudomonadati > Pseudomonadota > Betaproteobacteria > Burkholderiales > Burkholderiaceae > Pandoraea > Pandoraea commovens. Next base: position 2,850,649 of record NZ_CP102780.1, on the reverse strand, counting down.
CACGGCTATCGTCAGCACGCTTGTCCTCGCACGCGCCGCAGCACCCTTCGCCTGGCTCGAAGCCCATGTGGGCCTCGCCGCGTGGGTGTTGCCGTTCGTGCTTGTCGGTGTGCCCGCCGTCTTCATGGGCGGCACGCTTCCTGTCCTCATGCGCTCGCGTGGCGCCATCGACGGCTACGTCGGGCATGCGGGTGCGCGTCTGTACGCGGCCAATACCGTCGGCGCTGTTGTCGGCGTGCTGGCAGTACCGTTCTGGCTGATACCGTCGTTCGGTATGCAGGGTGCCGCGTGCGCTGCGGCCGGGCTGAACGTCCTGCTGGCGCTGGCGGCGGTCGTGGCGTCGCGACGCGCGTCGGCAACAATGCCGCTGGCGGTGGCACAGGTTGAAACGCATGCCGACACGTCCGACGCAGCCACAGCGCTTGCACGTCGTCGGGGCACGCTTGCCATCGGGCTGTATGCCGTCGCCGGTGGTGTTGCACTGGGCTACGAAGTTATGTGGTCGCAAGCCATCGTGCAATTCGTCAGCACCCGCGCATTTGCGTTTGCCATCGTGCTCGCCACCTATCTCTGCGGGTTGACGCTCGGTAGCACCCTCGTGGCCCGACGTGTGGAGCGTTCCCGTGATCCGTGGGGCGTATTCGCGCTGCTGGTCGCCGGTGCGGGCGTGGTCGCTGCCGTCACGCTGTACGGGCTGGGCGACTGGATCTTCGTCGCTCAGGGCAAGCTCGCGAGCATGGTGTATGCGACGACGCAAAGCGCCACGCTTGCAATGTGCGCCCGCTTTCTCGTGGCGGGTCTGGGTATCGTCTTCTTGCCGACGCTGTTGCTCGGCGCGGCCTTCCCGTACGTGTTGCGCCTGGCGGTGGACGCCGGTTACGTCGGCCAAGGGGTCGGCCGGGTCGTCGCGCTCAACACGGCGGGCGGCATCGTCGGATCGCTCGCGACGGGCTTCTGGCTGGTCCCGTCGTTCGGTCTGGTGCGAACGCTTGGCGTACTCGCAGGCATTGCGTGCATCGTCGCACTGGTTGCCGTCTGGCGCGGCGCAGGTGTTGGAAAGGTGGCGCGCATAGCCGTCGTCGGACTCGCTGTGGTATTGGGTGTCGCCACCGTCGCCACGCCGCCGCAGCGGCTCGCGACTTTGCTGACCGACGCGCGCGGTGGCGAACTGACGTTCTATGAGGAAGGTCGGGGGGCGACGGTCGCCGTGCTGCGTCAGTCAACCGGTTCGAACCGGTTCGAGCGTCTCTATATACAAGGCGTGTCGAATTCGGGGGACGCCATGACGTCGCTGCGCTACATGCGGCTTCAGGCGCTGCTGCCGCTCATCGTCGCAAAAGCACAGCCGCAAAGCGCACTGGTCATCGGACTCGGAACCGGCATTACGGCGGGCGCGCTGTTGCAGTATCCGGGCCTCACGCACCGTGTGACGGCAGAACTCCTGCCTGCGGTCGTCAAGGCGTCGTCTCACTTCAAAGGCAACTACGGCGTAGCCGACGACAAGCGCATGGACATTCGCGTGCGCGACGGCCGTCGCGAATTGCTGCGCAGTGCGGATCGCTACGATCTCATCACGCTGGAACCGCCGCCGCCGAGCGCTGCGGGTGTCGCCAACCTTTACTCTACCGACTTCTACAAGCTGGCGTCGTCAAGACTTAGCGACGGGGGCGTCGTCGCGCAATGGTTGCCGTTGCCCACGCAGAACGAAGCCGAAACGAAGGCGCTCATCGCCAGCTTCATTGCCGTCTTCCCGCACGCAAGCCTCTGGACGACCGAACTGCACGAAATGTTGCTCGTCGGCGGCCAGTCGCCGCTGGTACTCGACGCCGCATCGATTCGTCAGCGCTTTGCACAGCCGGGCGTGGCGCAATCGCTTCGGGAAGTCGGCATCGATTCGCCGGGTGCGCTACTCGCGACATGGATGACGGATCGCTCGGGGCTCGCCTACTACGTGGAGGATGCTGCGCCGGTGACCGACGACCATCCCCGCATCGAATACGCGCCGTGGGTCGGGCGTCAGGCCTTCGCCCCGACGCTGCGCAACCTGCTGGCACTGCAAAGCGAACCACCGGTGACCGGCGCCGACGAGGCACTCACCGCCGAGATCGCCCGGTCGCGACAGGCGTTGCTGGCGTTTTACGGCGCGTCGCTGGCCGCCCTCGACGGCGACCGCAACACCTGGGCGCGTCAGTTGGGTACTGCACTGCAACTGGAGGCCGATAACCCGTACTTCCGCTGGTTCGCCGGACAACGCTAAGTCACGGACAGCCGTTCCCACTCATGACACCCGACGCCAACAACATGCTGCCATCGCGCCTCTCGCCTACTTCGTCGCCTCGCAGCGCTTCCGCCACGCGTGCCCGGCGCCACCGCACGCCTCTGGCGTTCGCTGCGACACTCGTCGCACTGGCCGCCGTCACGCCGAACGCCAACGCCACGGAAGGTGCGCTCGGGCGTCCGGTCAGCGGCACGGGCGTGCAGCCGAATGCGGGCGTCGTCTCGCCGGAGCCGATCTGGGCGGTCAATTTCGCGGAAATCTATTTCGACGGGAACATCGGCGGCAGCCGTCAGGCACCGATTGCTGGCACGACGTCGCTAGGGCTTAACGGTGAACTGTCGTTCACGCTCGCCACACTGATGAAGACGTGGAAGACCGACACCGGTGCGTGGAACTTCGCGTCGAGCTTCACGCTGCCGTATCTGTGGACAAAAGCGACAGCGACGCTGAGCGGCGGCCGGGGCAACTCGGTCGGTACGTCGCAGACGGCATCGAACCTATTCGACATCACCTTCACCCCGATCATCGCTGGCTACCACTTCTCGCAGACCGATCACATGTCGTTCTCGGTCGCCATCTGGGCACCGACCGGCCGTTACGATCCCAATGCACTGGCGAACCCTAGCCTGAACAACTGGACGTTCATTCCTCAGGTCGCCTATACGAAGTTCGTGCCGTCCTACGGGCTGGAGTTCGACGTCATCGCCGGTGTGCAGTTTTACACGCGCAACACAGCGACCGATTACCAGAACGCGCCGCTCTTCACGCTCGATGTCATGGGCCTGAAGAAGTTCTCGAACGGACTGGGGATCGGGCTGGTCTTGGGGACGACGCAGCAGTTAGGCGGTGACAGCGGCCCGACCGCCGATCAGTTGAACGGCTTCCGGGGTCATGACTTCGCATTGGGGCCGATCGTCACCTACGACACCAAGATCGACGGCAAGCACCCGTTGTCGTTTTCCGCGCGCTGGGTGCCGACGATCACCGCCACCAACCGCCTCAAAAGCACGAAGACGTTCATGGCGACGGCGACGCTGATCTTCTGATCCCTACGCTTCGCACGCGGGCTTCACCGTCGGCAACCCATCGGCCAGACGGTGAAGCCGTGCCGCCTTACAGCGTAACGACTTCCAGAATCGCGTCGGCGAACGCTTTCGGGGCTTCCTGCGGCAGGTTGTGACCGATGCCGCCGCCGATATCGCGGTGCTGATACTTGCCGGTGAACTTCTTCGCATAGGCTGCCGGTGCCGGGTGCGGCGCGCCGTTGGCATCGCCTTCCATCGTGATCGTGGGCACGGTGATCGCCGGGGCCGTCGCGAGACGTTTTTCCAGTGCATCGAACCGCGCCTCGCCTTGCGCGAGGCCCAGACGCCAGCGGTAGTTGTGAATCACGATGTCCACGTGATCGGGGTTATGGAACGCAGCGGCCGAGCGCGCGTACGTCGCGTCGTCGAACTGCCACTTCGGCGAAGCCAGTTGCCAGATCAGCTTGTTGAACGCGTCGGTGTTCGCGGCGTAGCCCTTCGCACCGCGCTCGGTCGCGAAGTAGAACTGATACCACCATTGCAATTCGGCTTGCGGCGGCAGCGGCACCGCATTGCCCGCCTGGCTGCCGATCAGATAGCCGCTCACGGAAACCATCGCCTTCACGCGCTCCGGCCAGAGGGCCGCGACGATGTTCGCCGTGCGTGCGCCCCAGTCGTAACCGCCGAGAATGGCCTGATCGATCTTCAGCGCGTCCATCAGGGCGATGATGTCGGCCGCCACCACGGCTTGCTGACCATTGCGCGGGGCGCTGGCCGAGAGCAGACGCGTCGTGCCATAACCGCGCAGGTACGGCACGATCACGCGGTAACCGGCGGCGGCCAGCAACGGCGCAACGTCCACATAGCTGTAGATGTCGTACGGCCAGCCGTGCAGCAGGATGACGACCTTGCCATTCTTCGGTCCGGCTTCGGCGTAACCGACGTTCAGGTCGCCCGCGTCGATCTGACGGATCGCTTCGAACGACGTGTGACCACCGACCGAACCTGACGCACCGGCGGACGAAGCCGCATTGGCCAGTTGCGACAGCCCCAGTTCGGCGAGCGTGACGCCTGCGAGCGTGGTGCCAAGAAGACGACGACGGCGAAGATTGACCGGATCCGACATGACTGATGACCTCTCTGAGTGATATTCCGGCGGCTGCCGGGGGTAGCTCCAACCTCACACCTGCGGTGCGTGCCGAGCGCTTACCCGTAGTTATATCGGTGAGTTCATCGTCGTTTATGTCCGAATGTATCTGGCCGGACAAGTGACACATACGGATTCAAAAAACCCCGGTTTCCCAGGGTAATTCGAGGAACGAAGCGGCGCTGGCCGCCCCGTCACACCGGACGACAAGTCTTACTTGACGCTGGCGACCGCGTCGAGAATCACCTTCGCCACGTCGGCCGGACGCGACTGCTGCGGCACGTGGCTCGTCGGCAGCTCCGTCACCTTCGCACCGATCGTGCGGGCCATGATGCGCTGGGCTTCCGGGTTGATCATGCGGTCGTTCTGGCTGATCACGAACCAAGACGGCTTCTGGTGCCACGACGCCACGCTGATCTTGTCGCCGAACGCCGATCCCTTGATCGGGCCTTGCGTTGCGGCCATCACACGCGCTTGCTTGGCGGGCACGTCCTGCGCGAAGAACTTGGCGACATCGGCCGGGGGCAGGCTCAGCCAGCCGCTGGCGTCGGCCACGATGTGATCGATGCCCGGTGCCTTGGGCAGGTCTTTCGAAAGCGTTTCGACCGACTGACCGGCGTCCGGCGCGAAGGCGGACACGTAGACGAGGCTGGCGACCTTGTCGTCGTTGCCAGCTTCAGTGATAACTGCACCGCCCCACGAGTGGCCGACGAGCACGACTTTACCCGGTTGATTGTCGATGGCGCGCGTGGCGGCTGCGACGTCGCCGGAGAGCGAATCGAGCGGGTTCTGCACAGCCGTCACGTGGACACCCTTTTCCTGAAGGATGGCGACGACCTTGGCCCAGTCGGAGCCATCGGCGAACGCACCGTGCACGATCACCACGGACGGCACGCCTTCGCGGGCGGTGGCCGCAGGGGCGGCGTGTGCGGAAGCGGCAGCGCCCAGCAAACCGGCGCTAAGCAACATGGCGGCGAGAGTAGAATGGCGGTTCATCGAAATCTCCTTGATTCGGGAAAACGAGCCACGAGGTTGGCTCGACTGGTTGCCAGTGTCGTCGTCTCGCGCTCGCGCCGGTATCGGACGATCGACCGATGCAGGCACTTGATGACCGATAGCGACTCCTTCCTTGCGCCCCTCATCCACGTCCAACATGTCATCGAGCACCGCCGGCCTCACCGACGCGATTCTTGCGCTCGCCTTCATCGGCGACCTCAGCATGGGCCGCTCGACGGATCACTCGCGCCGCGCCGCCTGCCTCGCTGGCTGGCTCGCGCAGGAATGCGGTGCAGACCTCGACGCGCAGAATCATGCCCGCGCGACGGCACTGCTGCGCTGGTCCGGCTGTACGGCGAACGCCGGTGGCTTTGCCGAATTGCTGGGCGACGACGTCGCCGCGCGCGAGGCCATGATGGCGCAGACGCTGCCGCCGCTCTCCGCGCAAACGCAATCGCTCATCGTGCCGTTGGCCCTGATTCACTGTGAAGTGTCGGGCGACGTCGCCGCGACGATGGGCATGCCGTCGCGCGTGGTCGACGCGCTGCGAAACGTCTTCGAGCGCTTCGACGGCAAGGGCATGCCTGCCGGGCACGATGGCGATGCGATTCCCGAGACCGTGTTCTTCGTCAACGTCGCGAGCGATCTCGAAATTCTGGCGCGTGCTCATGGACGCGAAAGCGCCCTCGCCTTCCTGCGCAGTCAGTCTGACGCCAAGTATCCCGCGCGGCTGGTGGATGCTGCCTTGCGTCAGGCAAACCGTTGGCTGGATGCGCTGGACGCGGCCGATCCCGATACCGGCACGTGGCAACTCGCCGAGCCTGAACGTCACGCCGACGTGCCACTCTCGCTGCTGGCGGATGTCACAGAACTGAAGCTTCCGTGGCTCGCCGGTTTCTCGCGTCGCACGGCAGATCTGGCGTCGCGCACGGCGCAAAGCGTGGCCCTCGACATCGACGTCCAGACGCAATTGCGCTCGGCCGCCCTGTTGCACGGGATCGGCCGCGCAGCCCTGCCAAACCGGCTCTGGGAGACGGACGGCAAGCTGTCCGCCGATCAGTGGGAGAAAGTTCGTCTCGTCCCGTACTGGAGCGCGCGTGCGGCCAAACAGATCGACGGGCTGCGGCAAGTGGCCGACCTTGCGTCCTACGCTTATGAGCGGCTGGACGGTAGCGGCTATTTCCGTGGCGTCGACGGCTCGACACTGACGACGCCGCAACGTGTCCTCGCCACATCGGTCGCGTTCGAAGCGTTGCTGGCAACGCGTCCGTGGCGCCCCGCCCACACGTTCGACGAGGCGGTGGAACTGATCGAACGCGACGCCGCCGCTGGAAAGTTCGATGCGGACATTGTGGCGGCGGTCGTTGCGACGTCGCAGGGGCAAACAGTGCGCCCGCGCGCAACGCCACCGGGCACCGCCTCGCTGCTCTCACCGCGTGAGATCGACGTGCTGCGTCAAATCAGCGCAGGGCTGAGCAACAAGGAAGCCGCCCGCGCGCTGGCCGTGAGCCCCAGCACCGTGCGCACACACGTCGAAAGTATCTTCCGCAAGCTGGATTGTTCTACACGCGCAGCTGCGACCCTCAAGGCACTCACAGCAGGCATGATCTGACGCCCCGCGTGATAGCATTCCGGCTTTAGCGCCCCAGCCCACCGCAATCTACGGTCCACTGAATACGGTCCACTGACGCATGACATCGTCTTCCCGCAAACGTCTCACTGCATGGCTCGGCCTCGCCGCCATGTGGCTGGCGATTTGCATGCCGATCGTCAGTCAGGGACTTGCGGCGCATCGCGCCGGACAGGCGCGTGTGCTGGACGCCGCGTTCTGTACCGTCGACGGTGCCACGCACGCATCATCCGCCATGCTGGTGGCAGCGACGACCCACGGGCATGACGATGCGACACACGGCGCGGGCATGTCACATGCCGCGCATGAGACTCAGGGCGACCTTTGCGGCTACTGTTCGCTGCTCGCCAATCATCCGCCGCTCGTCATGCCCGCGCTCGCCGGTGCGATCTCGTTCGCATGGATCGCACGCGCCGGACCGGTCGCGGATGCCGTTTCGTCGAACACCCAACTCGCTTACACGCCGCCTGCGCGTGCCCCACCTGCCGTTTCCTGATCTCGCGTTCAGTCCGATGCCTCGCCACGCCCGGTGACGGCGTCGCTCCCATTTCGCGCCCAATGCCTGTCTGACGCTTGCGCCAGCGGCACGCGCGCGCCGCTGCCATGCAGTGGCGACACGAGACGGAATCGTCACAACATGCAGACCTCTCACCCGCCGTACTCACAGACGCCTCACACCCGTGAAGCGCAACCGACGGCCGCCGCAGGCCAATACCGCACCCTCTGGCGCTGGCACTTCTATGCCGGTCTCTTCGTCATGCCCTGGCTCATGGTGCTCGCCATCACCGGCACGATTTACGTCTTTCAGCCGCAGATCGAACCTTGGCTCTATCACGACCGGCTGATCGTCGCGGCGTCCACCGAGCCGCGTCTGGCCGAGCAGACGCTGATGGAACGCGCCGCGGCGGCGCTGCCCGCAGGCGCGAAAGTCAGCTCCGTCGAGGTCAATCGCGATCCGACGCGCAGTGCGGAATTCATCTTTCGTCTGCCCGGTGGCGAGCGTCAGAGCGTCTATCTGAATCCTTACACGGGTGCAGTGCTCGGTACGCTCAGCGTCGAGCACCGGCTGATGGCGCAGGCGCGTGCATTGCATCGCTCGCTCATGCTAGGCAAGCCCGGCGAATTGCTCATGGAGCTGGCCGGGTGCTGGACACTCGTCATGCTCGTGACCGGACTCGCGCTCTGGTGGCCGCGTGCGGGCGCAACGTGGGCGAATGCGCTGCGGCCGCGTTTGCAGTTGCGCGGGCGTGCGCTGCTGCGCAATCTGCACGGCGTCGCGGGCTTGTGGCTCGCCGCCGGTGGACTGGCGTTCGTGCTGTCGGGGCTGCCGTGGTCCGGCTCGTGGGGCGCACAGTTCAAGGTGCTGACGTCGAAGATCGGCATGGGCTCGCCGTCCGGTGTCTGGGGCGAGGCACCGGTGCGCTCGCAGGCACCCGCAAAGCCCATGAAGATGGACGATCTGCCTATCGCCCAGATTCCGTGGGCCGTGGGGAACACGAAGGTCCCGCAGTCGACGCCGCCTGCAAGTGCCGATGGAATGGCCGGAATGGCGAACATGCCAGGCATGAACCATGCCGTGCATGACACGAAGGGAGCGGCCGACGAACATGCAGCCCATAACGGAGGTAGCGAACACAGTGCCCCGGGTGACGCAGGCCTGTCACCCGCTGCGTTGCGCGCAGAAGGCGCGCTGTCCGTCGACGACGTGATGGCCATTGCTTCGCGTATGGGTGTGCAAAGTGGCTATAGCCTCGTCGTACCGAAGCGTCCGGATGGCGTCTACACCGTGTCGTACTTCCCCGCCGACCCGAAGGCCGAGCGCACGATTCACATCGATCAGTACAGCGGCCGCGTACTTCGCGACATCGATTACAACGCGTACGGTGCCGTTGCACAGGCGGTTTCGTACGGCACCGCGCTGCACATGGGTCGGTATTTCGGCGTGGCCAATCAATGGTTGTGTGCCGCCATTTCGATGGGACTGTTCGGCATGGCAGCGACGGGCGCGATCATGTGGTGGATGCGCCGTCCGGCACGAGCGCTCGGTGCGCCGTCGCGCCCGCAGGCGCGTCCGCCGATGCGCGGATGGACCGCCGGTATGGTGGCGCTCGGCTGCGTTTTCCCGCTCATGGGGGCGACTATGGCGCTCGTCTGGGTTGGCGACCGGGCGATCTTCGGACGACGTTCGGGCGCTTAGTCCCCGTCGGCGACACCCGAGCGACTTCGCGGGTGTCGCTCACTCGACGAGCGCGTCGTCAGGTCGCGGGCCGACATAGGCGGCACGCGGACGAATCAGTTGCGTACTCTCGCGTTGCTCTCTGGCGTGCGCGATCCAGCCGATAGTGCGTCCGAGTGCGAAGAGACCGAACGCAGCCCCGACCGGCAATCCAAGGTGACGGCGCACCGCCACGAGGGCGAAATCGAGCGACGGGCGTTGACCGATCAATGCGTCGGCCGAGTCGATCATCGTTTGCCACGCGGGATGCGCAGGCAAGACCCGCGCGAGCATCGCACTCGCCCGTACATCCCCGGCCGGATAGAGATGATGGCCGAAGCCGGGCAGCTTCTCACCCCGCGCCAATCGCTCACGCATGCGCGCGGCGGTATCGATCTCGCCGACTTCGTCCCACATCGCTTCATTGCGTGCCGTGGTGCCACCATGACGGCCGCCGGTCAGCGCGGACAGCCCCGCCACGATCGCCGCGCGCAAGCTCGCGCCGGTCGATGCCACGCAGCGGGCCGTGAAGCTCGATGCGTTCAACTCGTGGTCCGCGCACAGCACCAGCGCCATGCGGATGAGGTCGGCACCCTCGGCGTCGCTCACGCTCCACGCGGCTGCACATTGTTCGTGAATTGGCGCGTGACTTGGCAGTGTGCCCAGCAAGCAAGCCGTCATCGTACGTAGCAACGCGGCGCTGCCCTGCGCCACGCGCACCGGATCGCGTTGCCAGATCGCGGTCGACGCGTCATCGCTCGCGACGGTGAATGCGGGCAGCAATGCGTCTTCGGCCCGGCGGTCGCGATACCGTTCGAGCAACATCACGGGCCAGTCGACGGCGAGGTGCTTGATTGAGGCGGTTGCGTCGTCACCAAATGCCGACGCCTCATCGCATTGCCACAGCCACGCCGCCGTGGCTTCGACGGAGGCTGTCTGCGCCATCTGCAACGCGTCACGTCCCCGGTAGTAGCACCGTCCATCTTCGATCAGCGTGATGGACGACTCCAGCACCGGCATGCCCCAGTCCAGCGCGGCCTTGACCACCTCCTTCGGCTTGCGTCCGCGCGTGCGTTGCGTCGCCAGGCGCTCTACATCCGATGCGCGATAGCGACGCTCACGATGCGTCTTGCCTGGCTCGGCATGCAGCAGGCCACGACTGACGTACGCGTAGAGGGTCTGGAGCGACACGCCGAGATGCTCGGCCGCTTGTTTCGCAGTGAAGTATTGCATCGCCGAAGCCGGTAGATGACCAACAGATTGATTAAGTTAATCAATATTGACAATAAAATCCATCGGCTTAAGCTTCAATGCGCCGGCAGTCTTGCATCGCGACTCATTGCGATGCCACGTATCGAATCGTTCGAGGACTTCCCATGCGTTCCCCTGTTTCAGAGACTTCCCCCGCAACATCCCCAACGCCCCCAACGCCCCATCCTGCGCTTCCCTTGGCGGAAGACACCGGTGTTGTCGCGTCGTACCTGAGCGAGATGCGCCATGCCGTCGACGGCGGCAAGCACGCGGCAGCCGATCTCACGCTGAGTGGCACCGGTGCATTGCCCTGCACCTTTCCGTACACCGATTTCGCGACCGCCTCGATCGCTACGGCGACATTGGCTGTGGCCAGTCTGTCTACGGGGGCTGCGGGCGACTACGGCCTGAGCGCACACGCCGTTGCACCGCACGTCAATGTCGACCGGCGACTGGCGTCGTTCTGGTTCCAGACGTCGTTGCGTGCACAGGGCTGGTCATCGGCGCCCATGTGGGACCCGATCGCAGGCGACTACCGGACGGCCGACGGCTGGATTCGTCTGCACACCAATGCCCCGCATCATCGTGCGGCCGCACTAGCGGTACTGGGTGTGGAGGCCGACAGAGACGCCGTCGCGGAGATCGTCTCGACGTGGCCGGCCGACGCGCTCGAAGCGGCCGTCGTGGCGCACGGCGGTTGTGCCGCCGCCATGCGTTCGCTCGCGCAATGGCGTGAGCATCCGCAAGGGATGGCCGTCGCCAGCGAACCCTTGCTGCATTGGGAGACGTTCGACACTGGAAGCGCCAGCAACACGCGACGCAGCACATGGCAGCTCATGCGCGAACGGCCGCTGAGCGGCATTCGCGTGCTGGATCTGACACGCATCCTCGCGGGGCCGACAGCCACTCGCTTTCTCGCGGGCTTCGGCGCACAGGTACTGCGCATCGACCCGCCCGGCTGGGACGAACCCGGCACGGTGCCGGAAGTCGTGCTCGGCAAACGCTGCGCACGGCTCGACCTCAAGCACCCCAACGGACGCGAAGCCCTTGAACGATTGCTGCGCGACGCGGACATCGTCGTCCACGGCTATCGTCCCGACGCATTGGAAGGTCTGGGACTCGGTGCCGCACGGCGTCGTGAACTCAATCCGACGTTGATCGACGTCTCGCTCGATGCCTACGGGGGGCAAGGTCCGTGGTCCGCGCGACGCGGCTTCGACAGTCTGCTGCAGATGAGCGCAGGCATTGCCGACGCGGGGATGCGTGCTGCCGGTGCCGAACGTCCGGTGCCGCTCCCCGGGCAAGGCATCGATTACGCGACCGGATACCTGATGGCGGCGGCGGCCGTGCACGCGTTAGCGCTTCGTCAGACGCTGGGAGTCGGAAGTTCAGTGAAGGCTTCGCTGGCCAGAACGGCCAACTTGCTTGTGACGCACCGTACACCGGAGAATGCGCTGCCACCGTTGGCTACCGAGACGGCGGACGATCTGTCACCGCGCATCGAGGACACGTCGTGGGGGCCTGTCCGACGTGTCGCCACGCCGATGTCGGTGGCGGGTACGCCCGTCGACTGGGCATTGCCCGCGCTGGCTTTGGGAACGGCAACGCCGCAGTGGCCGTAATCGTCTGAGACAGGGTGTGCGCTCGTCGCCGCGCACCCCGTCGCTGGCCGTGCCGTCAGTCGATGACGTGTCGCTTCGCCTGACGCGCCGCGTGCAACTGGCGTTCCGCCTGACTCAGCAAAATCGACACGCTCGCGGGTGCGCCGCTGCCCGTGCCGGTGACGTCGAAGGTGGCGGGATCTGCCATCGCGATGCCGAAACTGGCGGTCAGCGTCAGCGTTTCTCCGTTCGGCAAGGCGAGCGTCGTGGCTTCGATGCGCCCACGCAGCAATTCCGCGAACTGTCGGGCGCGCGATTCGTCGAGCACGCGCGCCAGAATCACGAACGCATCCGCGCCCAGCCGCGCCACAACGTCCCCCGGTTGGCATGTATTCAGACAGACGGCGCCCACTCGGCGCAGCACATCGTCGCCCACGCTGTGGCCCCACGCGGCATTGAGTTGCGTGAAGTTGTCGATATCGAACTTGATCAGTGCAATGGGGCCAGGCGTACGCATCGCACACAGCACCCGCGCCTGACGCTCGAAGGCGCGCCAGTTCATCAGGCGTGTGAGCGGATCGGTATCCGAACTCATCTCCAGCTCGCCGACCAGTCGCGCGCGCTCGCGGCGCAGTTGGACCAGTTCGACGGCATTCAACCGCAACACGCGCAACGCGTCGAACACGGCACGCACCTGTGCGCGCTTCATCGGGACACCGTCGACCGGCACCGTTGCGTCGAGATTACCTTGGGCGAGATCGTCGACGAATCGGGTGGCGGACTCAAACGGCAGCACTACGGTGCGCCGGAAGTTGCGCATCGCCACGATGATGACAAACACCAGTACCGCCTCCACCAATGACGTCAGGATCAGCCATCGCAACGCCCGGGAACGTTGCAGTTCGACCTGGTGTTGCGCAAGCCGCAGCATGCTGTCGCGCAAGTCCGTGATGGCCCGCATTGTCGGCACATACTGGCGGGCGAACTCGGCCGTCGTGAGCACGGGCGGCGTCGGCTGCGCGGCCAGCGTGCGAACCGTCGCCACGTAATGCAGCCCCGTCCCGAAGTATTGCGCGTTCAGGGTGCTCAGTGAGTCGGGGCCCAGTTCCGGCGGTTCGTTGACGCGCGCACCGATCATATCGCGCAGCTGATCGATACGGCCGAGCGTGCGCTCGATGGCACGCTGATCGGCTTCGGTCAGGGTCTGTCGGGTGGTGAGTGCGGCGGTGAAGTGCGATCCGAGTTGGCCGGCGTACTCCCGGAGATCGGCCGCAAGACGCGCGAGGATGACGTAATGCAGTGCGCCCGGTGCGCCGCGTGACACGATATCGATGCGCGACGACGCCACGGGTGTGAAGTCGGCGATGACACGAACCATGCGATCGACGGCATCGCGCACGGAGGCGTCGCTGCGCATTTCGCGCGGGCGCTGCACCAGCAGATCGACGTTCGCACTGGCCGCAGCGAGATCGAGCCGCGCCCGCTCGACGGCATGCAGACCGCTTGCACATTGGTTGCAGTCGTCCGAAGACAGCGCCGAGAGCAGTTCCTCCAGTCGTTCGTTGGTCGCTTCGCGCGCATTGCGCAAGGCGGTGACAGACGACGCAGGCAGCGGGAGGTCCGCGCCCAGAACGGCATTGGCCGGGCCGCGCTCGGCGGACGCCTTTTCCATCGCCAGCAACGTCGCGCGCAACGCGTCGAGCGCGAGCGCTGCGTCGCTGGCCCGCCGGTACGTTCCCCACGCCAGGCAAAGCAGGCCGCTGCAAAGCACGACGACGGCGCAGACGATGGCGAGGTTCTGTAACCGGAGACGACCCGTGAGCGAAATGGCCGAAAGTAACTTGCGCTTCATTGACGATGACACCGTCGGCCACACGGTACGGAGTCCCACGGAGGCCGCGACGGATGCCCCGCGATGGTGGCAATCCGGGGCATGCCTCGGAAACGTCGTGCCCGGCACTTGGCACACACGCTTGGCATCGCAAAAACCGCCTTCGGAAGGCAGGAATCACGAGCCGCCATTGTCGCACACCGGTATGCCGCGCCCCGTGTAGCTCCCTAAACTTATAGGTCGATCGCCAGCTCTGTGCCTTGCTTGATGGCGCGCTTTGCGTCGAGTTCCGCCGCCACATCGGCCCCGCCGATGACATGCACACGCACACCCGCCGCCTGCAACCCTTCAGCCAATTCCCGCAGCGGCTCCTGTCCCGTGCACAAAACTACGTTATCAACGGGCAGCACATGCGGCACATCGTCAATGGTGACGTGAAGCCCCTCGTCGTCGATACGCCGATAGGTCACGCCCGGGATCATTTCCACGCCGCGATGTTTGAGCGACGTACGGTGAATCCAGCCGGTGGTTTTTCCCAGACCGTCGCCAACCTTCGAGGTCTTGCGCTGCATCAGGAAGACTTTGCGCGGCGAGGTTTCGGGAACGGGAGGACGCAGGCCACCCGCATGGGCGTACGACGGATCGATGCCCCACTCCGCGTAGAACTTCTCGGGCACCAGCGTGGCGCTCTCGCCCGCTTGCGTGAGGAATTCGGCCACGTCGAAACCGATACCGCCCGCACCGAGCACCGCGACGGTTCGGCCGACCTCGGCACCCCCGCGAAGCACATCGATATAGCGCAGCACCTTCGGATGATCGACGCCTTCGATGTCCGGCGTACGGGGCACAACGCCGGTCGCGAGGACCACGTCGTCATAACCGCCCCCGGTAAGCGACTCCACCGTCGCGCGGGTGTTCAACTGAACGTTGACGCCGCTGGCGTCCAGCGCGTGCCGGAAGTAACGCAGCGTCTCGAAGAACTCTTCCTTGCCAGGAATGCGCTTGGCCATATTGAACTGCCCGCCGATCTCGGTATCGGCTTCGATGAGCGTGACGTCGTGTCCGCGTCGCGCAGCCACCGTGGCCGCCGCCAATCCCGCAGGCCCCGCGCCGACGACCGCCACGCGGCGTCGACGCCCGGTCGGCTCGATGCGCAACTCGGTCTCATGGCACGCACGCGGGTTGACCAGACACGAGGTGATCTTGCCGCTGAACGTGTGGTCGAGACACGCCTGATTGCAGCCGATGCACGTGTTGATCGTCTCTGCGCGGTCTGCGGCCGCCTTGTTGACGAATTCGGGATCGGCCAGCAGCGGGCGCGCCATCGAGACCATGTCGGCCTCGCCGTCCGCCAGAATCCGCTCGGCCACATCCGGCATGTTGATGCGGTTGGTCGTGATGAGCGGAATGCCCACGTGGCCCTTGAGCTTTCCCGTCACCCACGCGAAGGCAGCGCGCGGCACGCTCGTGGCAATCGTCGGAATGCGGGCTTCGTGCCAGCCGATGCCCGTGTTGATCAGCGTCGCACCGGCGGCCTCGATCGCGCGGGCGAGCCGGACGACTTCGTCAAACGTAGAGCCGCCCTCGACCAGATCGAGCATCGACAGACGGTAGATGATGATGAATTCGCGCCCGACGCGCTCTCGCACCCGGCGAACGATTTCCACCGGGAAACGCATGCGGTTCTCGTAGCTGCCGCCCCATTCGTCGGTGCGATGGTTGGTCCGGGCGGCAATGAACTCATTGATCAGATACCCCTCGGAACCCATGATTTCGACGCCGTCGTAACCCGCGCGCTGCGCGAGTGCCGCGCAATGCACGAAGTCGTCGATGGTCGACTCGACTTCTTCGCTCGTCAGTTCGCGAGGTTTGACCGGTGTGATGGGGGCCTGCAAGGCGCTCGGAGCGACGAGATCGGGATGGTAGGCGTAGCGGCCGAAATGCAGGATCTGCATGGCGATCTTGCCGCCAGCAGCGTGAACGGCGTCGGTCACGACACGATGCTTGTCCGCTTCCTCTTCCGTGCTGAGCTTGGCGCCGCCCGCATACGGACGGCCCGCCTCATTCGGCGCGATACCGCCCGTCACCATCAGCGCCACGCCGCCGCGGGCGCGCTCGGCGTAGAACTCGGCCATCCGGGCAAAGCCGTTGCGCGCTTCTTCCAGTCCAACGTGCATCGAACCCATCAGCACGCGGTTACGCAACGTCGTAAAGCCCAGATCCAGGGGCTGCATCAGGTGGGGATAGCCGCTTGTCGCGCTCATGGCTTGTCTCTCTCGTCGTCCGGCCCGGAGATAGCGGGCCGTGGGTCTTGTGGGATTGGGGGATGACCACGTATATGGCCGGTTATGCAACCGGTTGCATAGTTTGATGGCGATTCTAGCGCGTCCCGACGACTATGCAACCCGTTGCATAGTGTGATTAGAGTCCTTAGACTACCGGGCATGCCGCTCGCCCACGCCCTGATGACCTCGCTGCTGGAGAAATCCTCCTCGGGGTACGACCTCGCCCGCCGCTTCGACAAGTCCATCGGCTTCTTCTGGCACGCCACGCATCAGCAGATCTATCGCGAATTGGCGCGCATGGAGACCGCCGGTTGGATCGCGTCGACGGCCGCCCCGGACGGCGGACGCACGCGCAAACGCGTCTACCGGGTGCTCGACGGCGGACGCGACGAACTCCTCAACTGGGCCGCCACACCGACCGAGCCGTCCGACCTGCGCGACGACCTCATGGTCCGATTGCGCGCCGACGCCGCCATCGGCTCCCTGCGTCTACAGCCCGAACTAGCGCGGCGGGCGACGCTTCACGCGCAAAAACTGGCCGCCTATCAGGCCATCGAAGCGCGCGACTTCCCGGCGGACGCACCGCTGACACGCGAAACCGCCTTGCAACGTCACATCCTGCGACTCGGCGTGCGCTACGAACAAGGCTGGCTCGACTGGACCCGCGAGGCGCTGGCCCTGCTAGCGCAATGGGACGGCCCCGCGACCGGTGCGCCTGACGAAGCCTGATCAGGCAGCCTGATGCCATCGAACGAGATCGCGAATTCGTCCCATTTTCTTGTCAACGGACGAGGTGTCTGGCGCGTTTAACGTGAGAATCGACGTTAAGCCTACCGGCGAACGTCACCGTTTTTCGCCCTACCCTACACCCTACGCATTCATGGTGTTTTCTTCCAAGCGCTCCAAGCTTTCCCGGCTGGCCGGCCGCGCCCGCGTCGCGACGTTCTCCCTGCTAGCCGCCGCCGTACTCCCGCTGACGTTCTCGTCCGCCCACGCCGGCACGGTCATCGTGCTCGACTCGGGTGCCGCGCAGCTTTCCCTCATCGATCAGGCGTCACATAAGGTCATTGGCACGATGCCCACGGGCAAAGAGCCGCATCACCTGATGATTACGCCCGACAAGCGTTCGCTGATCGTGGCCAATTCGGTCTCGAACAGCCTGATGTTCCTCGACCCGAATACCGGCAAGTTCCAGCGTCAGGTCGCGGACATCGACGATCCTTACCAGCTTGGCTTCTCGCCCGACCACAAGTGGTTCGTGACGGCGGCATTGCGTCTGGATCGTGTCGATCTGTATCACTACGACGGTGAAAACGTCACGGTCGCCAAACGTATTCCGCTGGCCAAGACCCCGAGCCACATGACGTTCTCGTCCGACAGCAAGACGGTGTTCGTCACGCTTCAGGACTCGGGCGAGCTGGCCGCCATTGATCTGGCGACGCAAACGGTGAAATGGCGCATGCCGGTCGGCAAGACCCCGGCGGGCCTGTGGATGACGCCCGGCGACAAGTATCTGCTCGTCGGCATGACGGGCGAGGACGACGTGGCCGTGGTCGACTGGCGGGCGCAGAAGGTCGTCAAGCGCATCCAGACCGGCCGTGGCGCACACAACTTCCGCTCGTTGTCCGACGGACGTCATATTGCGGTGAGCAACCGCGTGGAAAGCACCATCAGCATTCTCGATTACGAGTCGCTGACCAAGGTGGCCGACCTCACCGGTCTGATGCCGGGACCGGACGATATGGAATTGTCCGCAGATAAACGCTATCTTTGGGTAACGTTCCGATTTGCCCGCCACGTTGGCGTGATCGACCTGACGACCCGTAAGCTGGTCGACACCATTGCTGTGAACCGTTCGCCGCACGGCATCTATTTTGCCGATCGCGCCCCGGTTCTCTCGCCGAATCCGGACTGACAAGGCCGATAGATGATTCAGGAAGCCCTCAATTTCGTCGATAGCGGCATTTCCGCCGTCCAGACGCTCGTCTATGTCGATGTGGTGCAGCCGCTGCTGTTCCACTTCAATCTGATGGGTTACGACGACGATATCTACGACGCCCTTTATCTCGTGATCATCGGCGTATTGCAGGTCGGCCTGACGTACGTGCTGTTGCGCCCGCTAGAAGCGCTGCGTCCGATCGAGCAGTGGCAAGATCGCAAGCAGGTACGGGCGGACGTCATCTACACGTGGATCGCCAAGCTGGGCATTCTGAATCTGCTGTTCTTCGTGGTGTTGCAGCCGTTCTTTAACGACTTGCAGAGCCAGATGGTGATTCGCGGGCTGCCCAGCGTCGATCTGGACGGCCTGGTGCCCGGCGTGACCGACCAGCCCATCGTCTCATTCCTGCTATATCTGACGGTGCTCGACTTCGCTGGCTATTGGTATCACCGCTGGCAGCATCGCTTCGGCGTGTGGTGGGAGCTGCATGCCGTGCATCACAGCCAGCAACAGATGTCGCTGTGGTCGGACGACCGCAATCACTTCCTCGACGACATCGTGCAGGCCGCGTTCTTCGCCGGAATCGCTCTGTTCATCGGCGTGCAGCCTGCGCAGTACGTCGTGCTCGTGGCCGTGGGCAACTTCCTGCAAAGCGTGCAGCACGTCAACGCCCGCTTGCCGTATGGCCCGGTGCTCGAACGCCTGATCGTGAGCCCGACGTTCCATCGTCGCCATCACGCCATCGGCTACGGTCACGAAGGCACGCGCTATGGCTGCAACTTCGGCGTGCTCTTCCCGTGGTGGGACATGCTGTTCCGCACGGCATCGTGGGAAAAGACCCTAGAGCCGACCGGCATTCGCGACCAGTTGCCAGCCCCGGCAGGACGTTCGCGCCGCTACGGTCTGGGCGTCGTTGCCCAGCAAGTTCGTGCCTTCGGCCGCATCGTCAAGCGTCTCGCACCGCGCCGTACATCGCCCCGCCAGCCGGTCTGAAGCGCCTTCCCGGCGTGAAAAGGCTTCCGGCCCCTTACCGGCAAGCCCCGCAGTAACACGATGTAACAGGGGGACGACGACCGTCCCCCTACCTCCCGAGCCCCTTCTCGCTCGCACCTTTCCGCTACGACTTCCCTGTCCCGACAGGCTTTCACGGGCGTTTTCGACCCGACGCCGCCCTCCCATTTCAAACAGCCGCAGGTAACACGCCGTAACGTCGGGCGGCCGTTCGCATCGCCAAAACCGGCATGCCCCTAGCTAGACTGCTAAGCGTGGTCTTCCCGGTGGTCCGGGGAGCTTCCCGGCAGGCTCGCCGGGCGGAGAGGCGAAGATGGAAAATACGTCGAACACAGCGGCGTCACCCCAGGAAACGAAACCCCCGAAGCGACGTCGCACGGCGCTCTGGATCGGCATTGTCATCCTTGTGCTGGTGGCATGGGTCGCATGGCATCTGATGCACCGCCCGGCGACCAAGCGCGGCGCGCAGCCGCAAATCGTTTCCGTCGCCAAGGTCGCTTACGGCGAGATGCCCGTCACGATCACCTCGCTCGGCACAGTCACTCCCGAAGCGACGGTGACGGTATTGCCGCAGTTGAGCGGCTACCTCACGCAGGTCGGCTATCAGGAGGGGCAGGACGTCAAACAGGGCCAGTTCCTCGCCCAGATCGACCCCCGCCAGTACGAAATCAGCAAGGAACAGGCGCAGGCGCAACTGGCCAAGGACCGAGCAGCCCTCGCGCAGGCGAAGGCCGATCTGGCCCGTTACACCCAGCTCCACGAGCAGAAGTCGATTGCCGAGCAGACGTTCGTCGACCAGCAATTCACGGTCGCGCAGGACGAAGCCGCTGTGAAAGCCGATCTTGCCAACATCAAGCAATTCGAACTCGATCTGACGTACTGCCGCATCACTGCACCGGTATCGGGGCGTGTCGGTCTGCGCCTCGTAGACCCGGGCAACTACGTCACCGCAACGAGCACGACGGGCATCGCCGTCATTACCAGCATCAAGCCAACGACGGTCGAGTTCACGGTCGCTCAGAACGCCTTGCCTGCCGTCATGAAACGCTACCGCACCGGCGAACCGCTGGCGGTCACCGCGTATTCCAGCGACAACCGCGAGCAACTCGCGACCGGCACGCTTTACGCCGTGAGCAACCAGATGGCGACGGCGACCGGCACGGTCACGCTGCGCGCACGCTTTGCGAACGACGACGAAGTGCTGTTCCCACAGGAGTTCGTCAACGTGAAGCTGCTCGTCGACACGATGCAGCACGCCGTGCTGGTGCCGACACCCGCTGTCCAGAGCGGCGCACCGGGCGACTTCGTCTACGTGGTCACGCCGCAAAAGACCGCGTCGCTGCGCAAGGTCACGATCGGGCCGAGTGACGGTAAGCACACCGTCGTCACCGCAGGCGTGAACGCGGGCGAGACGGTGGTCACGGACGGTATGGACCGACTCAGCGATGGGGCCCACATCGCCCTCCCCTCGACGGCGAGCGGCGCGAGCGCCCGCCCATGAACTTTTCGCGAATCTTCATCCTGCGCCCGGTCGCGACCTGGCTGCTGATGATCGCGCTCGTGCTGATCGGCCTTGTGGCAGTGCGGGTGTTGCCGGTGTCCTCGCTGCCGAGCGTCGACTATCCGACCATCCAGGTGCAGACGTTCTACCCGGGCGCGAGTCCGTCGGTGATGGCGACGACGGTCACCGCGCCGCTCGAAGTGCAGCTCGGGCAGATCCCCGGCCTGCAACAGATGATCTCGTACAGCGCGGAAGGCTCGTCCGTCATCACGCTGCAATTCGATCTGGCGCTCAATCTGGACGTCGCCCAGCAGAACGTGCAACAGGCAATCAACGCTGCGAACAGCCTGCTGCCGAGCGGGCTGCCCGCACCGCCGACCTACGCCAAAGTCAATCCGGCAGACCAGCCGATCATGACGCTGGCCGTCACGTCGCCCACGCTGTCGCTCACGCAATTGCAGGACGCCGCCAACAACCGGCTCGCCGCGAAAATCTCGCAGGTGGCAGGCGTCGGCTTCGTGACGCTCGCGGGCGGCAACGTGCCTGCGGTGCGCGTCGAAGCCGATCCGCAAAAGCTCGCGGCGTACGGCCTGAATCTGGACGACCTGCGCACGCTGCTCGCGAACGTCAACGTCAGCCAGCCGAAGGGCAACTTCGACGGCCCCGAGCTCGATTACACACTAGACGCCAACGACCAGATTACCGATCCGCAGGACTATCTGGACACGGTCATCGCCTATCAGAACGGCAA
Organism: Pandoraea commovens; assembly: GCF_024704525.1. NCBI lineage: Bacteria > Pseudomonadati > Pseudomonadota > Betaproteobacteria > Burkholderiales > Burkholderiaceae > Pandoraea > Pandoraea commovens. Next base: position 2,829,188 of record NZ_CP102780.1, on the reverse strand, counting down.
CCCCGTCTATCTGCGCGACGTCGCGCACGTCGCTAAGGCCGCGCAGGATGTCGAGCGCGGCGCGTGGCTGAACAAGACCCCGGCCATTGTGCTGAACGTGCAACGCCAGCCCGGCGCGAACGTCATCGCTACCGTGGATCAGATCAAGCGGGCGCTGCCGCAACTGGAGGCCACTCTGCCCGCCGGCATGAAGGTCAGCGTGGTGTCCGACAGCACGGGCGTGGTCCGCGCGTCGGTCAGCGACGCCGCGTTCGAACTCGTGCTCGCCGTGGTGCTCGTGGTAGCCGTGATCTTCGTCTTCCTGCGCAACGTTCCGGCCACCGTCATCCCGAGCATTTCGGTGCCGGTCTCGCTGATCGCCACGCTCGCGGTCATGTACGAGCTGGGTTACTCGATCGACAATCTCTCGCTCATGGCGCTCATCATCGCCACGGGCTTCGTGGTCGACGACTCCATCGTCATGATCGAGAACGTCGTGCGCTATCTCGAAGCGGGCATGGCACCGCTGGAAGCCGCGCTGGCGGGGGCGGGACAGATCGGCTTCACGATCATGTCGTTGACGATCTCGCTGATCGCTGTGCTGATTCCGCTGTTGTTCATGGGCGGCGTGATCGGACGCCTGTTCGGCGAATTCGCCGTGACGCTCGCCGTGACCATCGTGATATCGGCCATCGTATCGCTCACCGTGGTGCCGATGTTGTGCGCGCGCATTCTCCGGGCACAGGAGGCGCGCCACCCGAGTCGCTTCGAGCGCGCGAGCGAGCGAGTGTTCGACAAGACGTTGGCCGCTTATGAGCGTGGACTGAAATGGGTGCTCGATCATCAGTTCCTGACGCTGATGGTCGCGCTCGTCACGGTGGCGCTGACCGTCGTGCTGTACGTTGTGATCCCGAAGGGCCTGTTCCCCGTGCAGGACGTCGGGGTGCTGCAAGGCATCACGGTGGCGGACAACTCGGTCTCCTACGCCGCGATGGTCAGGCGGCAGGCCGCGCTGGCCGACGTCGTCCTGCAAGACCCGGACGTGACGTCCATCACCTCCTACGTCGGCATCGACGGGATCAACACCACGCTCAACAACGGCCGGTTCCTCATCAACCTGAAGGCACGGGACGACCGTTCCGATAGCGCCGTCGAGATTGGTCGTCGGCTTCAGCAAGCCACGGCGAAGGTGCCCGGCATCCGGCTTTATGTGCAGCCAGCGCAGGATCTGACGCTCGACACCACCGTCTCGCCTAACCAATACAAGTTCGTGATGCGCGGCCCCGATCAGGCGACGCTCGCGAAATATGTCCCGCCGCTGATCGCCCGGATGAAACAGATCTCGTCGATCACGGACGTGGCCAGCGACCTCGATACGAGCGGCCTGTCGATTCAGGTGGAAGTCAACCGTCAGTTGGCGGCGCGCTACGGCATTACGCCTGCGACCATCGACAATGCGCTGTACGACGCCCTCGGCCAGCGCATTGTGTCGACGATCTTCGAGCAGTCGGCGCAGTACCGCGTGATCCTCGTGGCAAAGCCCGAATCGCTCAACTCGATCCAGTCGCTCGGCACGATCTATCTGCCGAGCCAGACGAGTTCGAGCGGACAGGTGCCGCTCTCGGCCATCGCGTCGCTCAAGGTCGTTCGAACGCCGCTCGCGATCAGCCACCTCCAGCAATTCCCGGCGGTCACGGTGTCGTTCAATCTCGCACCAGACGCCTCGCTGTCGAGCGCCGTCAAGGAAATTCGCAACGCCGAGCAGGCCGTTCATCTGCCACCCTCGATTGCCTCGTCGTTCCAGGGCGCGGCGCAGGCGTTCGAAGATTCGCTCTCCAGCGAGGTCTACCTGCTCGTGGCCGCACTGGTCGCCGTCTACATCGTGCTCGGCGTGCTCTACGAGAGCTTCATCCATCCGGTCACCATTCTGTCGACGCTGCCGTCGGCAGGGATCGGCGCGCTGCTTGCGCTGATGCTCACGGGCAGCGATCTCGATGTGATCGGCATCATCGGCATCGTGCTGCTGATCGGAATCGTCAAGAAGAACGCCATCATGATGGTGGACTTCGCGCTGGACGCCGAACGCACGCATAACAAGCCGCCGCGCGAGGCCATCTTCGAGGCGTCGCTGCTGCGTTTCCGGCCGATTCTGATGACGACGCTGGCCGCCATGCTCGGTGCATTGCCGATGCTGCTCGGCTCCGGGACAGGGTCGGAGTTGCGGCGACCGCTGGGGCTGGCGATCATCGGCGGTCTGGCGATGAGCCAGTTGCTCACGCTGTTCACCACGCCTGTCATTTATCTGTACTTCGATCGCCTTGCTGCCCGGGTCCGTGAGCGCCGTGCCGCGCGACGCGAACGCCGTGCGCACGCCGGCCATATGAGAACACCGCCGGACGATGAACCAGGAGGTGCGCCGTGAACCTCTCGGCGCTCTTCATCAAACGGCCCGTTGCGACCACCCTCTTAGCGGTCGCCGTGCTGATTTCGGGACTGCTCGCCTATCTGCGCCTGCCGGTCGCGCCCTTGCCCAACATCGCCTTCCCGGTGATTGCGGTGCAAGCGAGCATGGCGGGGGCGAGTCCCGAGGTGATGGCGGCGACGGTCGCCGCGCCGCTGGAACGGCGGCTGGGGGTGATCGCCGACGTCACCGAACTCACGTCGACGAGCACCGTCGGCTCCGTCTCGATTCCTGTCGTCTTCGGCCTGAAGCGGGATATCGAAGGCGCGGCGCGCGACGTCGAAGCCGCCATTCAGGCCGCGCGGGCCGACCTGCCGAGCACGCTGCGCAGCAACCCGAGCTATCGCAAGTTCAACCCGGCCGATACGCCGGTGATGGTGATCGCACTGACGTCCGCCACGCTCACCACGGCGCAACTCTACGATTCGGCCGACTCGATCATCCTGCAGCAGTTGTCGCAGGTCGATGGCGTGGGCCAGATCACGGTCGGCGGCGGCGCGCTGCCCTCGGTGCGTGTCGAGCTGGAGCCCGGCAAGCTCAATAGCTACGGGATCGGACTGGAAGACGTTCGGGCCGCCCTCTCTGCGGCCAACGCCAACAGCGCCAAGGGCCATCTGGATCAGGGCGACCAGCGTTTCGAAGTCACCTCGAACGATCAGATCAGCAAGGCCGACGGCTACAAGGACCTGGTCGTCGCGTATCGCAACGGCGCGCCCGTGTTGCTGCACGACGTCGCGCTCGTGCGCGACAGCAACGAGAACATCCGCAACGCCGGGCTGTTCAACAACAAGCCCGCTGTGCTGGTCATCGTCTACCCGTCGCCCGGCAGCAATGTGGTCAAGACCGTCACCCAAATCCGCCAGATCCTGCCGCTCGTCGAAGCCACGCTGCCGCATGACATCAAGGTGGGCGTGGCGCTGGACCGTTCCGTGTCAGTCGAAGCGTCGCTCAAGGACACCGAACGCACCCTGATTCTCGCGGTGCTGCTGGTCATCGGCGTGGTGTTCGTCTTCCTGCGCTCGGCCAACTCGACGCTGATCCCCGCAGTGGTGCTGCCGCTCTCCATCATCGGCACGTTCGGCCCGATGTACCTGCTGGGTTACAGCCTCGACAACCTGTCGCTCATGGCGCTCACCATTGGCACAGGCTTCGTCGTGGACGACGCCGTGGTTGTGATGGAGAACATCGTGCGCCATCTGGAACTGGGCGTGCCGCCGAAGGAAGCCGCCCTGCTTGGCGCAGGCGAAGTCGGCTTCACCGTACTGTCGATGAGTCTGTCGCTGATCGCCGTCTTCCTGCCGATCCTGCTCATGCCTGGCATTGTCGGCCTGCTGTTCCATGAGTTCGCGGTCACGCTATCCATCGCCATTCTGATCTCGATGGTGATCTCGCTCACCGTCACGCCGACGTTGTGCGCCTATGTGCTCACGCGAGAATCGGCAACGTCCGAAGCCCGCTGGTCGCAGTGGATCGGTCGTCAGTTCGATCGGTTCCGCGATGTCTACGCGCGCTCTCTCGCCGCTGTACTCGATCACGCAGGGCTTGTCGGTCTGGTGATGCTGGGATTGCTCGTCGGCAATCTGTTCCTGTTCAGGCTGCTGCCCGCGACGTTCTTTCCAGAGCAGGACACTGGCATTCTGATCGGCCAGATCATGGCGGACCAGAGCATCTCGTTCCCGGCTATGCGCAAGAAGCTGGAACAACTGCAAACCATTGTGCAGACGGACCCTGCGGTCGCTTCGGTCGCAGGTTTCACCGGTGGACGCTCGCTCAACTCGGCGACCGTCTTCGTCCAGTTGAAGCCGCTGGCGGAACGTCACCTGACGGCGGACGCCGTAGTGAACCGCCTGCGTCCCAAACTCAATGCCGTATCGGGCGCACGGCTATTCCTTCAGGCCCAGCAGGACTTGCGCGTCGGTGGACGCCAGTCGGCCGCCGAGTATCAGTACACATTGACGAGCGACGACGCGCAGGCGCTCTACAAATGGGTGCCCAAGCTGGTCACCGAACTTGGCAAACACCGCCAGGCGGTGCTCGACGTGAATACCGATCTCCAGCAGAACGGTTTGCAGATGTATGTCGACATCCATCGCCAGATGGCTTCACGGTTCAACCTGCAACCGAACCAGATCGATAACGTCCTGTACGACGCCTTCGGGCAACGCACCGTCTCTACGATCTACAACCCGATCAATCAGTACTTCGTGGTGATGGAAGTCGCCCCGCAGTATTGGCAGTACCCCACGTCGCTCGATCAGATCTATCTGAGTACGGCCGCCGGTAACGCGAGCGGCACCGGGCAGACGCAGATGTCGGGCAAGACGGTGAGTGGCACGACCGTGAAGGCGGTCGCATCGGGGACCAATGCCCTGAACGCGAACGCCGTGGCCAACCAGCAGAACAACGCCATCTCGAACAGCCGGGGCGGGAATTCGAGTGGCAGCGCGGACAGCACCGCCTCGGAAACCATGGTGCCGCTGAGCGCGCTCGCCAGCTTCTCGGCACGTCACACTGCCACGCAGGTCAACCATCAGGGTGGGATGGTGGCGGCCACGATCTCGTTCAACCTTCCGGCGGGTGGGTCTTTGAGTGAAGCGCAGATCGCTATCGACGACGCCGCGCGGGCGATCGGCATGCCCGCGTCCGTGCACGGCGCGTTTGCGGGCGCAGCGCAGGCGTTCTCGCAATCGGTCGGCACGGTTCCGCTGCTGATCCTCGCGGCGCTCGGCGTCGTCTACATCGTGCTCGGCGTGCTCTACGAGAACACGATCCATCCGCTCACCATCCTCTCGACGCTACCTTCGGCAGGCATTGGTGCGACGCTCGCTCTGCTCATCTTCGGCACGCCGTTTTCCGTCATCGCGCTGATCGGGATGATTCTGCTGATCGGCATCGTGAAGAAGAACGGCATCATGATGGTCGACGTGGCGATCCAGTTGCAGCGCAACCAGAACATGCCCGCCAAGCAGGCGATTCACGAGGCGGCCGTCGTGCGTCTGCGCCCGATCATGATGACGACGTTCGCCGCCGTGCTCGGCGCGGTGCCGCTCGCCATCGCCCTCGGTCAGGGGGCGTCGTTGCGCCAGCCCCTCGGCGTGACGGTGATGGGCGGCCTGCTGCTCAGTCAGGTCTTCACGCTATACACCACCCCGGTCATCTATCTGTATCTCGACCGCCTGCGCGCCCGGCTGGCGCGCTGGTCCACGCGCCTTCCCTGGCATCGCGATTCCGGCCCGGAGGTTCGATCATGACGCTCATCAGAAACACTCGCCGAATGTCCCCACGTCCGATGCATCGGCTCACGCTCGCCTGCCTCGCTAGTCTTGTCTTGCTGGGTGGCTGCGCCGTCGGCCCCGACTATCAGCGCCCCCTCGTCGACATGCCCACCCATTTCACGGAGCTGGACGGCTGGACACAGGCACGCCCGGACGCCGAAGGCCCCAAAGGGGAATGGTGGAAGGCATTCCACGACCCGCTGCTCGACGAGCTGGAGCCTCAGGTAATGGTGTCGAACCAGACGGTGCGCCAGAGCTACGCCAATTATCAGCAGGCGCTCGCGGAGGTGCGTCAGGCACGCGCAGGCCTGTTCCCGACGCTCGGCATCGACGGCTCGGCCAGCCGCTCGCGCGGCAGCAGCGGCGGCGCGAGCACCACTGCGGCGCTCGCGTCGCGCAGTGGTGCGAACATCGTGAACTCGGCGTCGGCTGAAGGCAGCGTCAGTTGGGCACCGGACATCTGGGGGCAGGTGCGGCGAACCGTCGAACAAAGCAGCGCGACGGCGCAGGCCAGTCAGGCAACGTTGGCGAACGCGACGCTGTCCGAACAGATCGCATTGGCCAACGCCATCATCGACTTACGCATTACCGACGCCAATATCGACCTGCTGACGCAAACCGTCGCCGCCTATACCGAATACCTGCGCGTGGTGGCCGATCAGGATCGTGCCGGGACGGTGCCGCCCTCGGACGTCATCACGGCGCGCACCCAGTTGGAAAACGCCCGGGCCAGCCTGATCGCGCTGGGCGTGTCGCGCGCCCAGTACGCGCACGCCATTGCCGTGCTGGTCGGGCGCAACCCGGAATCGCTGACGATCCCGCACAGCACGGCGCTCCCGACATTGCCGGACGTGCCGATCGGATTGCCGTCGACGCTGCTGCAACGGCGTCCGGACATTGCCGTGGCGGAGCGGCAGATGGCCGCCGAGAATGCCGCCATTGGCGTGGCCATCGCAGCTTACTACCCGAACATCACGCTCTCGCTCACGGACGGCTTTTCCGCCGCACCGGTTGCGGGACTCTTCAAGATCGCCAACTACGTGTGGTCCCTCGGCGCGAGTGCATCGGAGACGATCTTCGACGGCGGCGCACGCAGCGCCAAAGTGGATGCCGCCCGTGCCGCCTACGACGCCGCCGTCGCCAACTATCGCGGCACAGTGCTCACGGCGTTGCAGGGCGTGGAGAACGATCTGTCGTCGCTGCGAATTCTGGAGCAGCAGGCGCAGGCGCTGGACGCCGCCGTGCGCGATTCGACCGATGGTGCACGCATTGCCATGAACGAATATCAGGCCGGAACGGTGGATTACACGACGGTCGTCACTGCGCAAACGACGCAGCTCAATACGCGACAGAACGCCCTGACGGTGCAGGAGTCGCGCTTGCTGGCGGCCACGTCGCTCATCGGCGATCTCGGCGGAGGCTGGTCGGACGAAGCCCTCGCGCAGGACACCGGCCCCCGCCCCGCGCAGACGAACGGGGCAACCGAGGCAACAGAAGCGAAGGTCCCAGCCTCGGCTCGCTGACCTAGCGGGGCTTATTCGCGGCCGGACCAAAGTCCGGGTCCGAGCCGAACGTCTTGCCTCGCGGCACGTTGGCGCACGCGGGCAGGTCCGGGAAGTCGGTGCAAATGATTCGCCGATCCTGATACTGGAATCCGTGGTCGATCATGCACAACTCGCCCTTGGCGAAGTCGTTGAGTGTCATGTCCTTGCGGTCGACGTATGCCGAATTGGGGAAGCCGCATGCCAGCATTGCGTTGCGCACGCCCTGCTCGTCGACGCCTCGCTTTGCCCAGAGTTTGTAGAGCGGTGGCGAGGGCTGAAACGGGCGCGTCGTGCATGCGGCGAGACCGACGGCCCCGAGCGTCACCAACAGCCAGGCGCTCCAACGAACGAGAAAGTCCCCTTTAGGATGCCTCAGCATGCCAACCTCATAACGTCTCCAATTCGTGAAGTGAATACGCAAAATCCGCGTCGAAGACGCACGGATTGCGGGGCATTGTAGCGCGCCGCCGCAACGGCAAATGACGATCCGGTGCAGGGTTGTAGGCGCCAGACGCCGGTCTGCTGGTATTCTTCGGCGCTGAACCGGATTGAACTCTGCGAAACATGGTGCAACTGCAATCCCATGCTGGCGATGCGCTCGCCAGCCATCACATCGCGTGGTACGTCTACGTGCTGCGCTCGTTCCTCGCCCTGCTCGTGCTGGGCGCGTGCGCCTGGGGGGCGATGGCCCTCGCCTACCGCTGCCCGGGCCCGGCGCCCGTGCGCTACCTCGCGATCGCCGTGTGGGTGCTGCTCGGGGTCGTCGCGATCGTTGCGCTCTTGCGCGTGCGCGCCGGTATGCCACTGCGGGGCTGGCCGCTCGCCTTTCTGATTGCATTAGTGCTGCTCGTCGGCTGGTGGCAGACGATCCGCGCATCCAACGACCGCCTCTGGGCGGCCGACGTCGCGCAATTGCTCGATTCCCGAATCGACGGCGAACACGTCACGCTGCACAACGTGCGCAACTTCGAATGGCGCACGGAAACCGACTTCACGCCGCGCTGGGAAACCCGCGAGTACGATCTCGACAAGCTCGAGAGTGCCGATCTCGTCCTGTCGTACTGGATGGGTCCGGCGATTGCTCACACCCTGGTGTCGTTCGGCTTCTCGGATGGTCGCCGCGTGGTCTTTTCCATCGAGATTCGCAAGAAGCAGGGCCAGAAGTTCTCGGCCATCGGCGGGTTCTTCAAAGACTTCGAAGCCACGCTGGTGGCCGCCGACGAGCGCGACATTCTGCGGGTTCGCAGCAACGTGCGCGGTGAGACGACCTACCTGTATCGACTCAACATCCCGCCCAAACAACTGCGAGAAGTGTTCATCGGCTACCTCGCCCGCGCGCGCGAACTGCACGATACGCCCGCCTGGTACAACACGCTCACGAGCAACTGCACGACCATCGTCTTCGAGATCGCCCGCCTCATCGCGCCGGGATTGCCGCTCGACTACCGGTTGCTGCTGTCGGGGTACTTCGCCGAGTACGCCTACGATCAGGGCGGTCTGACACCGGGCTTCACCTACGCGCAACTGTACGACCGGGGCAATTTCGTTGCCCGGGCACTGGCCGCAGGCGACTCGCCCGAGTTCTCGACCCTCATCCGTCAGGGCGTGCCGGGCGACGATCCGAAGGTGACGCCATGATCTCGTTGCACGCATCTGGCAAGGCGCTCACGCTGCGGCGTGCAGGTCTGCTGATGGCTGCCGTATGGCTGACGGCCCTGTCCGGGTGCGCAATGGTGGAAGTCCGCTCGCTCGGCCCCGAGCAGTACATCGCCATGAAGCGCGGCGACATTCTGTCGACCGGCAAGCTCAGCGCCTCGACCGATGAAACCGTTCGCGTCGCAGGGCTCGACGACACCCTTTGCGCCAAATCGTCGCTCGACTGTATCGACGCGTTGGGCCGCGCCAAGGAAATCGACGTCGACCGACGACTCGCCGCCATGGCCGAAATGTCGATGCAGCTCGCCATCGCGCAAACCCCCACGGGCGAGCGGCAATGGAACGACGCACAGTTCGATCTGTGGCTGCGCTCCGCACGCTACGCGTACGCGTACCTTTTCTACGGCGACCGTCCGTCGAGCGAACGGGCCTTCGAAGACCGTCAGACGCAGGTCCGCGACTATTACAACTACGCGGTGCAGAACTTCTCGGTCGCGTTGTTCCGTCGCGTGCAGCAAACGGGCAGCGACAAAATAGCGGGATGGCTCCTGCCGGTTGACGCCAGCAGCGTGCGATTCGCCGATAACCACATCCAGCCGCGCGAAGTCTTGCCCGCGTCCACGCTGTCGTTCGCCGGGCTGCGCAGCCCGTATCGACGCGACGGTTTCGGCGCTGAGCTGGTGGCCGTGCTCGATGAGAAGTCCGCCGCCGAGGCGCTCGCCGCCGCCGGACAGAATCCGATGCCCCGGGGCGACGCCGCAACCGGTCCGGACTACCGCGACACGACGCCCAACCCACGGGAAAGCCGCGCCTCACGCGACTTCCGGCGCGCCACCGACCCCAACGCCGGGCCAGTGTTCAGCGAGATGCCCTCGCCGTCGCTCACGCTTCTGTTGCGCTTTGACGGCACCACACTCGAACAGGTCCTCACGACGAAGGTCGCCACGCTGGTGGTCTACGACCCGTACCGGCAGACGTCCGTCGAACTGAATCACCAGACGGTGCCGCTGGCGGGCAACTTCACGGCCGGTTACGGACTGTGGCTCGCGCGCTCGGGCTTTGCCGAGCAGTCGCTGCGCACGCTGTTCGGACGCGACCGAGGCATCGTGCGTCCCCACATCTACCTGATGCAGCCTTTCGATCCGGGACGCCGCGTCATTCTGATGCTGCACGGGCTGGCCAGCAGCCCGGAGGCGTGGGTGAATCTCGCCAACGAAATTCAGGGCGATGCGACGCTGCGCGAGCACTTCCAGGTCTGGCAGGTGTATTACCCGACCAACGCGCCGATTCTCGTGAACGCGATGGCCATTCGCAACGCGTTCGAGACGACGCTCAAGCACTTCGACCCGGACGGTCAGTCGGCCGCGTCGCACGAAGCGGTCGTCATCGGACACAGCATGGGCGGCGTGATTGCACGCCTGATGGTGTCCAGCTCGGACGATCAGCTCTGGGACACTTTCCAGCATGAGTACCATCTGGACGAAGACCAGATCGACCGTGCCCGCGACCGGCTCAATCCGCTTTTCAGCTTCAAGCCGGTGCCACAGTTCGAGCGCGCCATCTTCATCGCCGCGCCACACCGGGGCACGCCGTTTGCGCGTAACCGCATCGGACGCTGGGTCTCGAACCTGATCAAGCTGCCGGTCACGCTGCTCTCGGGGATCGACGACGTGCTGCACTACGCGACCGGGTCCGAAGACAGTCCGTCGGAGGGCAAAACACGCTACGTGCCGAACAGCGTCGATCAGTTGCGTGACGACGATCCCTACGTGATGGCTGCGGCCGGACTGAAGATCTCGCCGTCCGTGCAATACCACTCGATCATCGCGCGGCGCGATGCCAAGGGGCCGCTGGAGGCCTCGAACGATGGTGTGGTGCCGTACACGAGCGCGCATCTCGCGGGCGCGCAGTCCGAGCGCGTCATCGTCTCAGGACATAGCGTGCAGGAAACGCCACAGGCGATTCTGGAGATCCGTCGCATCCTGCACGAGGACGTCGACGAACTCGATCCGGTCAAGCTGCCCGGGCGCCTGAACCCGTATCAGGCGATCGTTCCTCCGCCGCGCGCGACGTCGACGCCAGGGCGCCCAACGTCGTACTGAGACAGGATCGGGCGCGTCAGGAAACGGCGTTGATCTGAATGTGATACACGCCCCACGGACACAGGGTGAACTGCTCTTTGAGCGGTTTGCCCGCCAGCGCCGGAATCGCGGCCGGGTCGTACACGGCCCACAGCGGCCCGAGACCGCCCAGCGCGAGCGGCTTGTCGTCGATATGCGTGGCGAGCAGGAAGCCGTACTCCCGCACCTGCCCGATCGTGGTCGCCACCACGTAGCCGTCGATGGCGCGCAGCAACACCTGCGTGAGCGGATTCGACGGTGCCCCCGCCTGCACCAGCACATCCGCCAGACGCGGACCGCGCAACGTGTGCGGCTTGGCGTCGTACTCCAGCGTGGGGCGAATCGTCTGCGCTGGCATGCGCGTGAGCATGGCGAAGTCGAGCGCATACGCCGCGTCGAATTGCACGAGTTGCTTGTGAAACAGCTGGTCGAGCGCCGGGTCGACCGGCCCCCGGTTGTGACGCGCAATCGCGCCGCTGAGCGTGACGAGCGGTGTCGACGTCGGTGCAGTGGTGACGGAAGTGGCGGAGGTGCCCGCAGCGCCGGGCTTGGCAAAAGCAGGCACCGATGCGCCCAGTGCCACGGCACCGGCAAGGAATTCACGTTTCTTCATGGCGTTGGCAATAGCGAATGACGGAGGCGGCAGATCCATACAGGAAGAGCCTCGGCTCGCGCGCGCGAGGTCGCAAGAGCGTACCACCGATGTCATCCGGCACGCCAACGGCAACGGCGTCGCCGCCGTGCCGTCGGATCAACGTGCAATTGAATCAGCCGACCTGCGTTTCGAACGTGAAATGCACGCGCCCGTCGCGGATCGGCAGGATGTCGGCGCGATCTTCGCCCACTTCCGCGTCCAGACGATCGTTGAGCAGCGTGTTCATCGCCATCAGCAAAGCCCCGTTGCTATGGGCGTCGAGCGCCAGATTGTGCGACTCCGTCGGATCGGCGTGCAGATCGTAGAGTTCGACGTCATTACTGGCGAACAGCGTCTCCAGCGATGTCGGCCGGTTGAACCCTTTCGGCGAAAAGTAGCGCGAGAAGCGATAGCGACCGTCGAACACACTGCGAATCATGCCGCGATGCCGGAAGTCCGGCTGACGGGCGATCACCCGTCGATGGATCTCGTCGACCGGCACGCCCTTCTGACGCAACGTCGCATATTCCTGCGCCAGCCACTCGCTGTCGTAGAACAGCAGCATGGCGTAGTTGAACAGCGTGGCCGGACGCAGCACATCGACCGCCTGCCGCTCAGGGCGGCGCAGCAGCGGTGTGAGGTCATGCCCATGAGCAGCCTTGCCAGCAATGCGGGCCACGTTGTCGGCGTCCAGCCCCGTCAACCCGAGCAACGTCGGCGTGATATCCACATGCGAGCTGAGTGCGGCGCATTGCTTACCGCCCGGATATGCCGGATGACGGATCACGAGCGGTACGTGATTCTGCTCGCGATAGGTCGTCGGCCCCTTCCCTACCAGCTTGTGCGCACCGACGTGATCTCCATGATCGGCACTCATCACGACGATGGTGTTCTTGTCGATGCCCAATTCGCGCAGCGTATCGAGCAGCGTCACGACATGGGTGTCGCAGTCGCGGATGCAGTTGAAGTAATAGTCCTGATAGACCTGAAGACGCGCGTCGTCGAGCGGATAGTCCCCGACCAGCACGCCCTCGGCCGCGTTGTAGACGCCGTGCGCAGCGGGTCGACCGGGGGCGTCGTAGGCCTGCTTTCGCGTGGCTGCGAGCGGGACGTCCCAGTGCTTGTCGTACAGACTGTCCTTCGGCGGACGGGCGTTGCCCAGCGTCGGCTTGCTGGCGTTTTGCGTGTCGACGCCCGCCGGATCGGTGTTCAGGAACATCGCGTCGTGCGGGTTGACGAGATTCACTGCCATGAACCACGGCTTCTGTTCGCTCGCCAGTTGTGCGCCGCGTCCGCGCAACCACGACACGGCGGACGACGTCGTCAATCCGTCGTAGGTATAGCCCCCGCGCACGCGCCCGATCAGATCGCCCACGCCGAAGTAGTCGTCGAAGCCGTACGACCGGATCAACGCGTTGTACTCCGCCGTCGGCGTGTCGTAGGGCGTGTGGTTGTGATGCAGTTTGCCGCTCAGATGCCACTTGCCGAGATACGCCGCGTAATACCCTGCGTCGCGCATCATGTGTCCGATCGTGCGGATATCGGTCGACATATCCGGCTGCCACGGAATGCCGCAGTTGTCGAATACGCGCGTGTGCTGAATGTGCTGGCCGGTGTAGACGACCGAGCGCGACGGCGAACACACGCACGCGGCAATCTGGTGGTTCATAAACGTCACACCTTCGCGACGCAACCGTTCGCGGCCCGGCACCGGAAACGGCCACTTGTCGAAATGCCGCTCCTGATCCGTGAGGATGAACAGGATGTTGTAGCCCTTGGGCGCGACGGCCGGGGCCTCCGTCGGCATGATGTAGCCATCGTCGGCCGCGTGCCGGGTCGGCGATGCCGCTCCGGTGGCCGACATGGCCGACGGCACCAGCCCGGCCGATGCCATCGCAACACCGGCCTGCTTCAGAAAGTCGCGTCGCGCCTTGCGGCTGGTCGTGTCCGGCTGTGTTGCGGACGCGGTGTCGGTCGGTGTCGCGTCGTCGGTGGTCGTGGAGGATGAAGGTTTTCGTGTCGTCATGCGTCTCGCTCCTGATGGGGTGCCAGCGTCGTGTCGTGCGCCAGCTACCGGATGGGAGTCTCATTATTCGGTTGAATTCTGAACAGATCGATGAAAAGTCACGCCACATTCATTACCCGGAGGACATCAATAGTGCGGTAACGTATCGGCAACGCATCGATGCATTACCCCGCCGACATGACCGAAGACCCCCGAACGGACCGAGATCCTTTGCCTGCGTCGCAGCTCGCCCGCCAGATTCCGGCCGTCCTGCGCAAACTCCGGATCCGCGATCTCGAGACGCTGCGCTGGCTGGGCCGCACGCGCAGTTTCGCCCGCACGGCGGAAGCTGCCGCGATTACCCAACCCGCATTGTCGAAGTGGTTGCGCGAGATCGAGGACGCGCTGGGCGTGTCGTTGTTCGAGCGCACGACCCGGCGCGTGACCCCGACCCCGTACGGCGACGCCCTGCTCGAACGCGCCGAGCGCATGCTGACGGATCTGGCCGGCGTTGCGCCCGCGATGCAGGCGTTGCGCGACGGACTTGCGCAGCCGGTCAACGTCGGCATCCTGCCGGGCATGGCGAGCGTGCTCATGCCACAAACGCTCGCGCGGTTGGAACACACTGGGCCTGCGCTTCGCATCAATCTGTTCGAAGACACGCTCGACCGGCTGCTACCCCGCGCGCGCTGGCACGAAATCGATCTGCTCGTCTGCCGACTGGACGAAACCGCCATGAACGCGGGCTTCGGCACCGTGCCGCTATATGAAGACGACGTGCGGGTGTTCGGCGCACGAAACCACCCGCTGGCATCGCACCCGTCGCCCGGCTGGCCCGACGTCGCACGCTATCCGTGGATCGTTCCGCCGCCCGGCACTCCCATGCGTCGGGCCATCGATACCGAGTTCGCCCATCAAGGCCTGCCGCTGCCGCGAGTAATCATGGAATCGGTCACGCTCATGACCAATGCGAGCGCAGCGCAGGCCATGCCGTGCCTCTTCCTCGCATCGACGCTGGGCGTGGCGCGCTCGCCACTCGCCCCGGCACTTCACGACTTCGGGTTGCCGTTCTCTCACGTCGCGCCGACCGTCGGTGTCCTCCACGGGCACGCGCCGAGTGCCGCAACCCTCGCGCTCATCGAGGTGCTGCAGGATGTTTCGCGCACGCTCGCCACCCCCTGTCATCATGAATAAAATTAACGCTTCTTAGAAATAAGACCATTTTCATTCATGGATTGAAGTCTCTATGATCGATGTCACCGTTTCAATTCCTCCAGTGACAAGGGTCGATAGAGAACATGGCAAAGACACACAATCTGGGATTCCCGCGCGTTGGCGCGAAGCGTGAGCTGAAGTTCGGTCAGGAAGCGTACTGGAAGGGTCAATCGTCGCGCGACGAACTGAAGGCGCTCGGTGCTTCACTGCGTCTGCGTCATTGGCAGGATCAGGTGGCGCTGGATCTGGCTCCGGTCGGCGACTTTGCGTTCTACGATCAGGTGCTGGACATGAGCTTCACGCTGGGCAATCTGCCCAAGCGCGTGCAAGGCTTTCACGGCGACGTCCTGGACAATTATTTCCGCGTGGCCCGTGGCCGCTCGGCCCAGAGCGCCGCAGAACACGCGGACTGCTGCGGCGGTGTCGCCGCAGGCGAGATGACGAAGTGGTTCGATACGAACTACCACTACATCGTCCCCGAGTTCGCCGCGGACACGACCTTCACGCTGGACGCGTCGCGTCTCGTCGAGCAACTCGCCGAAGCACGCGCCGCCGGAGTCAAGGCCAAGCCGGTCATCGTCGGCCCCGTCACGTACCTGTGGCTAGGCAAGTCGAAAGACGACAGCGACAAGCTGGCGCTGCTGCCGCGCCTGTTGCCGGTCTACGTAAAGCTGCTGGAGACGCTCGCCGCACGAGGCGTGGAATGGGTGCAGATCGACGAGCCGATTCTCGTCACCGAACTGAATGCGCAATGGCGGACAGCCTTCGAAACCGCCTACGCCGCGTTGGCCGCCGTGCCGGTCAAACGTCTGCTCGCCACGTACTTCGGTGAACTGCAAGAGAACCTGCCGCTGGCGTGCCGCCTGCCGGTCGACGGTCTGCACATCGACGCGGTGAATGCGCAACGTGAAGTCGCCGAGGTCATCGCTGCGCTGCCGACGGACAAGGTCGTCTCGGTGGGCGTGGTCAACGGTCGCAACATCTGGAAATCGGATCTGGCGGCCGTGCTGGACTGGCTGGAGCCGGTGGCGAAACGACTGGGGGAGCGTCTATGGATCGCGCCGTCGTGCTCGCTGCTGCACGTGCCGGTCGATCTGGACAGCGAACAGAAGCTCGATGCCGAGATCCGGTCGTGGCTCGCCTTCGCCAAACAGAAGCTCGCTGAAGTGACGGTGCTGGCCCGTGCCATCAATGAAGGGCGCGACACTGTGGCCGCCGAGTTGCGCGCCAATGCCGCCGCCATCGCCAGCCGCCGTGCGTCGCCGCGCGTACACAACCCGGCCGTCAAGGCGGCGGTCGAACGGATCGAAGCCGCCTTGGGGCGTCGCAAGCGTCCGTACGCCGAGCGGGCACCGAAGCAGGCCGCGCGACTGAACCTGCCGCGCTACCCGACCACGACCATCGGCTCGTTCCCGCAAACCACTGAGATCCGCAACGCCCGCAGCCAGTACAAAGCAGGCGAGCTGGATCAGGCGGGTTACGTGGCTGCGATGAAAAAGGAAATCGAGCGCAGCGTACGTGAGCAGGAAGCGCTCGGGCTGGATGTGCTGGTGCACGGCGAAGCCGAACGTAACGACATGGTCGAGTACTTCGGTGAGCAACTCGAAGGCTACGCGTTCAGCCAGTTCGGCTGGGTGCAGTCGTACGGCTCGCGCTGCGTGAAGCCGCCGATCATGTTCGGCGACATCAGCCGTCCGAAGGCCATGACGGTCCAGTGGATCAAGTACGCGCAATCCCTGACAAGCAAGCCGATGAAGGGCATGCTGACGGGCCCGGTCACGATCCTGAACTGGTCGTTCGTGCGCGACGATCAGCCGCGCTCGGTCTCATGCTTCCAGCTCGCACTCGCGATCCGCGAGGAAGTGCTGGATCTGGAGCGCGCCGGTGTGCGCGTGATCCAGATCGACGAAGCGGCGCTGCGCGAAGGCCTGCCGCTGCGCCGTTCGCAATGGGCGACCTATCTGCACTGGGCGGTCGAGTCGTTCCGCATCGCGGCGAACGGCGTGCAGGACGACACGCAGATCCATACGCACATGTGCTATTCGGAGTTCAACGACATCATCGCGGCCATCGCCGAGATGGATGCCGACGTGATCACCATCGAGACCTCTCGCTCGGATATGGAACTGCTCGACGCGTTCGACTCGTTCCAGTACCCGAACGAGATCGGACCGGGTGTGTACGACATTCACTCGCCCAACATCCCGACGCAGGACCACATGGTCTCGCTCATGAGGAAGGCCGCCGAGCGCATTCCGGCGCAACGTCTGTGGGTCAACCCCGACTGCGGACTGAAGACGCGTCAGTGGGCGGAAGTCATTCCGGCGCTGCAAAACATGGTCGCCGCCGCGAAGACGCTCCGCGCGCAGTAGGTCCCGCTCGCTGGGCGCATCCCGACGAATTCGTGCACCGGGAAATGCGTCAAATGAACGGGCCGACGAAATGTCGGCCTGTTTGCATTAGGGCGCCGAAACGGGCCCAGCGATCACATCACTTGAGGAATCTTCGCTAAGTCATTGATTGCTGAAGTGTTTGCATGGCATAGTCGCGCAAACGCACACGCGCACGAGCTAAGTTTCTCCTAAGTTTCGCGCGCTATCGTGCGCCCGTGCCGTCCTCCGTGGACGGTAAGGATTAGGCGTAGGCTGATCTCAGCACGCCAGAATGCGTACGGAAACCCATGCGGATATTGCTTGTAGAAGACGACGCCATGATCGGTGAGGCCATGATGCAGGCGCTCAAGGACGCCTCGTACGCCGCCGATTGGTGTCGCGACGGCGACGCCGCGCTCGCCGCTCTCGCCGCTCATGCGTACGACCTCATGCTGCTCGACCTTGGCCTGCCCGGTCGGGACGGCTGGGACGTGCTACGCGCCCATCGCGGCGCTGGCGGGCGCACGCCGATCATCGTCGTCACCGCCCGTGACGGCGCAGAAGACATTATTCAGGGCCTCGATCTCGGAGCGGACGACTTCGTCGTCAAGCCCTTCGAAGTGGGTGAGCTGCTCGCCAGAATGCGCGCGGTCATCCGACGTCATGCGGGTGTGGCCGTGCCGGTGCTGACCAACGGCGCACTGGCGCTCGATCCGGCGACGCATCAGGCGACATACGGCGAGAACAGTTGCGTTCTTTCCGCGCGCGAATACGCGCTGCTCCACGCACTGATGCTGCGCCCGGGCACGATCCTTTCTCGCGACGCGCTCGAACATCGCCTGTACGGCTGGGGCGAAGAGATCGAGAGCAACATGATCGACTTCCTGATCCATTCGATTCGCAAGAAGCTCGGCGCCGACGTCATCCGTAACATCCGCGGCGCGGGATGGCTGGTGCCCAAGGCATGATGCGTTCGTTGCAGTCACGGCTCGTGGTTACGCTCTCGGCCTGCGCGCTGGCACTGGCCATCGTGGCGGGCTTCGTCTCCTACGGGGCGGCCTTTCGCGAAGCCTATCGCTTTCAGGACGACCAACTGCTGCAACTCGCCGCACTCGTCGACACGCGCAATCTGGCCGGTGCCGATTCGGCCATGCACGGCCTGCCGATTCAGGATCACGACTACCGTCTCACCGTTCAGCGCCTTGGCGGCACCTTTCCCGTGACGCTGTCCGACGGCTTCCACACCGTCAACACCGGCGACCACACATGGCGTGCCTTCGTGCGCACCATCGAGCCGGACCTGCGCATTGTCGTAGCGCAGCCGACGGAAGGCCGTAACGAGATCGCGCGCAATAGCGGACTTCGCACCGCAATGCCCTTCGTCGTGTTCCTGCCGCTGCTCATCGCCGCCATTGTGTTGACGGTGCGCCGCGCCTGGCGGCCTGTGCAACAACTGGCCGCCGAAGTCGACAAGCGCCGCGATACCGATCTGCGCGGTCTCGACACGCAAGGCGCACCCACGGAAATCGAACCGTTCATCGTGTCGATCAACCGTCTGCTGGCGCGGCTGGCCAAGGCGCTCGACGAGCAACGCCGATTCGTGGCGGACGCCGCGCACGAACTACGCTCACCGGTCACCGCACTGGTGATTCAGTCCGAAAACCTTGACCGAGCACTCGCACCGGCAGCGCTCGATGAGGAAACGCGTCACCGCCTGACCAAGCTCAAGAGCGGGCTGCATCGTACACGCACGCTGATCGAACAATTGCTGACGCTGGCCCGCGCCCAGAGCGCGCCGACCGTTCCGGCCAATCCCCTGATGTTGCTCCCCGCCGTACACGAAGCGCTCGAAGATGTGTTCGTTCTGGCGGATCGCAAGCAGATCATGCTCGATCTGTCGGACGCGTCGACCGGAGCGTCGGGCCGCGCCGGACTGCCCGGCCTACGTGTTGCAGGGTCGAAGCGCGACATCGTCACATTGCTGAGCAATATTGTGGGCAATGCCGTGCGCTATACGCCCGCTGGTGGCACAGTCTCCGTGCAGCTGTCGGCCAAGGGAGCCGATGTCCTGATCGACGTGATCGACTCAGGCCCCGGGATCGACGTCGACAAGCGCGAGCGCGTGTTCGACGCGTTTTACCGCGCCACCGATCACCGCGAACCGCGCGAACACGGTGGCGACGGGACCGGGCTGGGGCTGGCGATCGTGCGGGCCATCGTCGACCGCCTCGGCGGGCAGGTGTCTCTGAGCGACGCGAGTCTGTCGCCGCCGCGCGGGCTGCACGTCCGGGTCACGCTGCCGAATCCCGATGTCTCCGACTCACTCGATGCGCCCGATGCGCAGGCCGGTGGGTCCGGTCAGCCGCGTCAGTCCTGAACCGAACACTCAACGACCCCAACTTCATCCTCAAGACCGGAAGCCTCGTATTCATGTCTACACGTCCTCAACGTGACGCCGGGTTAGAGCCCTGGCCGATTTCCCCCGCCGCCCTGCTCTGGCTGATCGCCATGTTCGCGCTGGTCTGGTTCGGCGTTCTGAACCTGCGACACCTCATTCCCAGCGACGAAGGCCGCTATGCCGAGATGGCGCGCGAAATGCTGGCCACCGGCGACTGGGTCACGCCGCGTTACAACGGCTATCTGTACTTCGAGAAGCCGCCGCTCCAGACCTGGATGAACGCCCTCACGTTCATGATCTTCGGGCTGGGCGACTGGCAGGCGCGCCTGTGGACGGCGCTGACCGGGTTCGGCGGCGTGCTGCTCGTGGGTTACACGGGCCGTCGTGTGTTCAGCGCCCGCGCAGGCCTGTTCGCCGCGCTGGCACTGGCAAGCGCCCCGCTTTGGAGCTTGCTCGGCCACTTCAACGTGCTGGACATGGGCCTGTCGTTCATGATGACGCTGGTCCTGTGTGCGCTGCTGCTGGCACAACGTCCGGGTCTCACCCACACGCAGACCCGCAACTGGATGTGGCTGTGCTGGGCGGCGATGGGCCTGTCGATTCTGAGCAAGGGGCTGATCGGTGTGGTCCTGCCGGGTGCCGTGCTCGTCATCTACACGCTGATCGCGCGTGACTGGGCCTTGTGGAAACGTCTGCACATCGTGAGTGGCCTGATCGTCATGCTGGCCATCACGGTGCCGTGGTTTGCTGCGGTCATGTCGCGCAACCCGTCGTTCTTCGACTTCTTCTTCATCAACGAGCACTTCAACCGCTTCCTGAAGCCGGACCACCATCGTCCGGGCGCGCTCTGGTACTTCGTGCCCGTTCTGCTGATCGGCTTCCTGCCGTGGCTCTCGACGATCCCGCGCGCCATTGCCGGTTCGCGCGCCGTGCCGCGTCAGGCAAACGGTTTCCGACCGGTGCTGATGATCACCGTGTGGGCCGTCTTCATCTTCTGCTTCTTCTCGATGTCGCACTCGAAGCTCATTTCGTATGTGCTGCCGATCGTGCCGGCCATCGCGATGCTGTTCGGCCTCGGTCTGGCCACCATGACGCGCGAGTCCCTGCGCAAGCACCTCGTCGTGTCCGTCGTGCTGTTCATCGCGACGATCGTCACGTGCCTGGTGTTCCTGTCGCATCACTCGGACAGCCGTAACCCGGTGGAGGCGTACCGCACGTTCTCGTACTACCTGTATGCGGCGAGTATCGTCGGCCTGATCGGCATCGGCATCACCCGCTGGCTGAGCACCCGCAGTACCAAGCAGGCACTGGTGGCGTTCGCGGCCACGTGGCTGGCCTTCGTGATGATTGGTGGCTCGGGTCACGAAGCGTTCGGTCGCGCAAGTTCGGGGATCGATCTGGTGCCGGCGGTGCGTGCGGAGATGGATCGTCTGGGACCGGACACGCCGTTCTACTCGGTCGGCACGCTCGACCACACCATGCCGTACTACCTGCGTCAGCCGATGATCATGGTCGCAGTGCAGGACGAGCTGGAGTTCGGTATCTCGCAGGCCCCGGACAGCTGGGTGCCGACGCTTGATAAGTTCGTGGATGTCTGGATGGAAGACCCCAAGGCGCTCGCGCTGGTCGATCCAGACAAGTTCGCCGTGCTGGAAACACTGAATCTGCCGATGAAGGTGATTGCGCGCGACAACCGTCGCGTGATCATCGAAAAGCCGATGGCGGACGGTGCGGGTGCCAAGGCTGCTGGCGGAAACTGACCAGGACACGGGTCAACAACAAGCCAAATCAGGGGGATGCAGGCGCTGCCAAGTGATCGGCGGCGTGCTGCAACCCCGAAAAAATGCTCTCTGCCACGCGTTCCGGGAAATCAGGGGGTAGCCTGCCCGCAACTTCGGCGATGGCCTGCGGGACTCTCGCGAGTAACGCGTCGAGGATAGATGCCGCGCCAGCCCCGAGATAACACTTCACCGCCATTGCATCGAAGTGCCGACGCTCAATCTCGCGAAGTCGATAATGTCGGCGCTTGCCAGCCACCGCCATCGCGAGCTTGGCGCGTTGCCACGGCACCTGATTCGGCCCGTCGCCGATAATCGGCCACATCGACAGCACATCATAGAGCGGGGTAAGACGGTAACGGCCGCCCGGCAAAAGGTGGATGCTGAAGTTCTTCGCGTGACCGTCCGTCGCCGCCAGCATCCAGAACACGATCTGCGTGCGAAACACCGCTTCAAGGTCTTCGTCCGATGTCTGCGATTGGCGCAAGGTCGCGGCCAGATCGGCAATGCCGGGGCCACCGTCTGCCTCATATTTGAGATGGGGCGGCAGCCCGAATACCTGACAGAAATCTTCCTGCGGCAAGCGCATGATCCACGTACCGCTGGAGTGCATCTGGCGGTCGAAGCGCGTCACCGACAGCACTTTCTGATCACCGAACGTCAGCATCTCGCTAGCCGCCGTCGGCAACCCGAGCGCCGCGCACAGTTGCATGCAAAGCCACTCGTTCTCGACGGACGTCGACAAGTCTGCCCGCCGGTTGCCTACGAGCCCTATCGGCAACTTGAGGATGTGGGTCGTTGGCGTGGCCCCATGCGGCAAACACCACCGCCCTTCGTGGTACAGCAAGGCCGTCTTTTCTTGCGCCCCGGCGATCGAAAGCCGCAAGTCGTCGTGAGCATATCGCCCAGGCATCACACCGCCAGCGGCTTTGCGCAGATGCTCCGCGACGGCTTCCTCAGACAGCGGACTCGCTTCAATGGTTTGCACATTGCCAGGTACGTCGTCTTCGCCAAGAAGTTGAATGGCTCCGACACAGTCCCGTCCGATGGCCTCAAGCAAATCGAAGCCATCTGTCGATGGCGTGCCGTACCGTCCTGCGAGCCGACGCCGGATGACATCGCTGTCCGGTAGAAGATTCTCGAAATAGAAACCGACCCGGTCCCCGGTCAACGGTGTCGAATCGATGCCGAACGGTAACGAGAGCGAGAGTGGACGCCCCGCCGCGGAATCGCGCCAAGCGTCGTCGTACTGCAATGCCATGCGGTTTTGTGACTGCACCCGCCATGTGCCGACACGCTGACTATTCGCCCAGATGGACAATGCCCGGGCATGTGACCTGCGCCCCATCGATTACCACTCCGTGTTGGAAGAAACAGGAGCAACATCGCGTGACTGGACGACAAGGTCAAGGCGGTAAAGGCCCATTAACGCCAGTAACTGCTCGACCGAGATGATTTTCGGATCGAGCTCAAGCGCGGACAGACGACTCTGACTCAGTCCCAGACGCGTAGCCGCCTCAAGCTGAGTCAACCCCGCCGAGCGACGGGCCGACCGCAAGATCTCGCCGAGTTGTGTTGACGAAGCAATGAGCTGGTTCATCACGATTTACCTCATATGCAGGTAATGTATATTTTAGCTGATATTCGCGTAAATACGGAATAGCTGAATATAGCGTAAATGTTTTTTACCTGCTATTCAGGTAAAAATCTCGAAAGCACTGTCAGAAGCGCTTTGAGCGTATCCGCCCTGCGCCCCGTCGATCGGGGACCCTATTGAAAATAGAAAAGGGCTGAGGAAATCGCGCATGCGAATCCTCAGCCCTTCCCTTTCACCACTTCAGCGACTTAACGGCTTTACTTACCCTTCGACGTCTTGGCCGCCACACCCGGCGCCACCGACACACTCGCCTCAGCCGTCAGCATCAGGAACGTGAACGTCTCTTCCAGATACAGCCGTACCGTTTCGGCGTTGTGGTCCAGATAGCCAATCGACAGGTCCTGACCGATGTGCATCTCGTAGTCGCCGCCGCGCGTCGAGACGATCGCGCCACCGTCGATGGCCGGTGCCCAGATGATCTCGCCGCTCACGATGTGACCGATATGTTCGAGAATCGGGTAACCCTGGTCGTTCGCTTCAGCCACAGCCGTATAAGCGTCCGCGCCCAGCAACACGCTGTACGGGCCGTCGACCCCTTCAAGCCGCAATTGCTCCAGCGCCTTGGCGATCACCGTCGGGTAGTCCGCGATGTCCTTAGGCAGCGGCAGAACCGGATTCGACGTGCCTTCACGCACCCCGGTGATCTGCGCCGCCTTGTAGCCGTCGAAAATCGCACGGTCTTCGGCATAGGCCAGCTTGATTGCCGCATCCTTCGCCGGTTGCCAGTCGGAATCGTTCGCGCCGCGCTCGACATCGTCAATCGCTTCGCGCGACAACTCGAACGGCACGCGCAGCACCACCAGCGGCAGCACCTGACGCTGACGAGCATCCACGCCCTTGAACGGCGATGCAATCGATTGCTGATGACCGGTGCCTACGCCAGACAGCGCCAGACCTCCCGGCCCTTTCACGTCGACCACGCGGCGCGCGGCGACGGTGCGCTTGAACGTGCGGGCCACTTCTTCTTCGATCTGCGCCCATGCGGCGCTCGAAATAGGGGCCAGTTCGCGATGCAGGTTATTCATGCCTGAGAAACTCCTTTGAGCGATCCGATTTGCAGCGAGCCGTCCGCGACTGCGGGACTCGCCTGATGAGAAGCGGTAGTGGCGTCGAACACTTGCACGCCCGAAGGCTGTGCGTCGATCAACGTCTTGATGACATGGCTGGATTCGGTGGCGGCCGCTTGCGGCGCACGGTCGGCAAGTTCTTCCAGCAGCGGGGCCGAAGGCACGAAGAACAACCCGCCGGTCACGGCCGTGCTGAAGTCCAGCAAGCGGTCGTAGTTACCGGGCGGCTTACCGACGAACATGTTCTCGAGCATCTGCTCGATGGGCCACGGCGAGCGCGCGTAGCCGATGAAGAACGTGCCGAACTCCCCCGATCCCGGGCGGCCGAACGGCATGTTGTCACGCAGGATCTTGACTTCGCGGCCATCGACTTCGAGCGTCGTCAGGGCGCTGTGCGAATTGCTCGGCTTCACGTCCTCGTCCAGTTCCACGTCCGAGAACTTGGTGCGACCGATGATGCGTTCCTGCACTTCCACGGGCAGCGCGTTCCAGCCCGTCATGTCGTGCAGATACTTCTGCACCAGCACGTAGCTGCCCCCCGCGAATTCGGGGTCTTCGTCGCCCATGACCGTGAAGTCGACCGCCTCCTGGCCCTCCGGGTTCTCGGTGCCGTCGACGAAGCCGATGATCGCGCGCATATCGAAATAGCGGAAGCCGTGCACTTCGTCGACGACGCTCACCGCGTCGCCCAGCTTGTTCAGCAAGAGCGTGGCGAGGTCGAAGCACAGGTCCATCTGTTCGGCACGAATGTGCAGCAGCAGATCGCCAGGCGTGGCCGGGGCGTGCCGCTTGCCCGCGCCGAATTCACGGAACGGATGCAGCTCGGCCGGGCGCGGATCGCCGAACAGGCGGTCCCAGGCGCTGTCGCTGAAACCCGCCACACAGGTCAGGTTACCGGTCGGCACACGCTTGCCCACGGATCGGACATACGCGGCCACATCGGCACACCAGCCGCGCACGGCGGCGTGCGCGGCCTCGTCATCGCGAATCGTGGCGACGAGGAAGATGGCGCTGCGGGTCACTTTGCCGGAAACCGGCTGCGGTTCGGGAGGAGGAGACGTCGGACGTTCGGTCATTGCTTTCCTGCGTGGGACTGGAGTTCGTGACGCTGTCGACCGCCAACGCCCGGTCCCGGGTGGACCACAGGCTATCGGACGGCGACTTTTAGTGTGACAACTTTATAACGCAACACGCCGTAATATGCCACTCTCATCGATATGGCGGTGTGTCGGGCCTTGTGCGACGGGGGTTTCCGGGCGGCGTCGCGAATTCTGTCAATTTCGCCATATTCGCGCCATTTTGGCGTTGGGGGTGCGCCCATAACATGGCGGCGTTCCTTCCGGTACCGGTGGCGCGCCCGCGTGCGCGCCGTTGGCACCGCCCTTGTCCGTACGCCTGTGACTGCGCCCGAGCGCGTCTGAATCATGTGGATTGTCAACGTTGCGCTCAAACGGCCATACACGTTCATCGTGATGGCCATTCTGATCCTGCTCGCCACGCCGCTCGCGCTGTTGCGCACGCCCGTCGACGTGCTGCCGGAAATCAACATCCCCGTCATCAGCATCATCTGGACCTATAACGGGTTGTCCGCACAGGACATCGCCGACCGGATGATCTCCGGCAACGAACGCGGCCTGACGACCACCGTCAACAACATCGAGCATATCGAGTCGCAATCGCTGCCGGGCATCGGCATCATCAAGATCTTCCTGCAACCGACAGCCAATATTCAGACGGCCATCGCGCAAGTCGTTGCCGTCGAGCAGGCGCAGGTCAAACAGATGCCGCCCGGCGCGACGCCGCCTCTCGTCATCAGTTATTCGGCCTCGTCGATTCCGGTGATGCAGTTGGGCCTGTCGAGCCCCAGCTTGTCGGAACCGGCGCTCAACGATACGGCACTGAACTTCCTGCGCCCGCAACTGGTGACGATTCCGGGGGCCGCCGTGCCATATCCGTATGGCGGCAAGACACGATTGATCTCGGTGGACATCGACTCGCGTGCCCTGCTCGCCAAGGGCCTGACAGCGCAGGACGTGGTCGCGGCCGTCAACGCACAGAACCTGATCCTGCCGACCGGTACGGCGAAGATCGGACCCCGCGAGTACACCGTCGACATGAACGGTTCGCCGCCAACGGTCGAGGGACTGAACAACATTCCGGTGCGCACCGTGAATGGAGCGACGACCTATCTGCGTGAAGTGGCCCACGTTCGCACGGGCTTCTCCCCACAGACGAACATCGTGCGCCAGAACGGCCAGCGCGGCGTGCTGATGTCGATCATGAAGACGGGCGATGCGTCTACGCTGTCCGTCGTCGACGCCATGAAGGCGCTGCTGCCCGAGGCGCGCGCCGCCCTGCCCGCCGACCTGCACATCGCGGCGCTGTTCGATCAGTCGGTCTTCGTGAAGGCCGCCGTGCAGGGTGTGATTCATGAGGCGCTGATCGCCGCCGCCCTCACGGCGGCCATGATTCTGCTGTTCCTCGGCAACTGGCGCAGCACCTGCATCATCGCCATCTCGATTCCGCTCTCGATCCTGTCCTCGCTGCTCGCCCTCCATGCCCTCGGGCAGACCATCAACATCATGACGCTGGGCGGACTGGCGCTCGCGGTGGGGATTCTGGTCGACGATGCGACCGTCACCATCGAGAACATCGAGCGACACCTCCACATGGGGACACCGCTGCATCAGGCGATTCTCGACGGTGCCGGGGAAATCGCGGTCCCCGCGCTCGTCTCGACACTGTGTATCTGTATCGTCTTCGTGCCGATGTTCTTCCTGACGGGCGTGGCGCGTTACCTGTTCGTGCCGCTGGCCGAGGCAGTGGTGTTCGCGATGCTCGCGTCGTATGTGCTCTCGCGCACGCTGGTGCCCACGCTCGCCATGCTGCTCATGGGCCACGCCCATCCCACGGATCCGAACGCGAAGCCCGGTGCGTTCCGCCGCATCTACCTGCGCTTCGACGCCAGCTTCGAGCGCATGCGCGCGGCGTACATCGTCGTGCTGTCCACCCTGCTGGTGCGCCGCCGCGTCTTCGCGATGGGCTTCCTGACGTTCTGCGTGCTGTCGATGGGATTGGTGTTCGCGCTGGGTGCCGACTTCTTCCCATCGGTCGACGCGGGCAACATCCGCATGCACATGCGCGCACCGACGGGCACACGCATCGAAGAAACGGCGCGTCTGGCCGATCAGGTCGAGAAGGTCGTGCGCGAGGTCGTGCCAGCCAACGAACTCGAAACGATCCTCGACAACCTTGGCCTGCCGTACAGCGGTATCAACCTCTCGTATAGCAACTCGGGCACGATCGGCACGCTCGACGGCGAGATCCAGATTGCACTCACGCCCGACCATCGTCCGAGCGCGGAGTACATCGACAAGCTGCGCGCCTTGCTGCCGCAGCGCTTCCCCGGCGTGGAGTTCTTCTTTCAACCGGCGGACATCGTCACGCAGATTCTCAACTTCGGTTTGCCCGCCGCCATCGACATCCAGATCAGCGGCAATCAGCAACTGGCGAACTTCGATGTCGCGACCAAGCTGCTCAAGCAGGTGCGTCAGGTGCCGGGCACGGTCGACACCCATATTCAGCAACGGGTCAATGCGCCGACGATCCATCTGAACATGGACCGCACGCGCTTGCAGCAGTTGAATCTGAACGCCAATGCCGTCGCCCAGAACGTGCTGATTTCGCTCTCGGGCAGCTCGCAGACGTCGCCCGGCTTCTGGTTCAACGAGCAGAACGGCGTGGAGTACAGCCTCTCGGTGCAATCGCCGCAGTACCGCATCAGCTCCATCGACGATCTGTTGCGCCTGCCGGTGGCGGGCACGGGCAACAACGGCCAGCCGCAATTGCTCGCCAACTTCGTGCAGGTGGAGCCGACGCAGAAATTCGCCGTGGTCAGCCACTACAACATTCGCCCGGTCATCGACCTCTACGTGAGCGTGGAAGGCCGGGATCTGGGCAGCGTGGCGAGCGACATCAACAAGCTCGTCGCACAAGCCCGCAAGGATCTGCCGCGCGGCAGCCAGATCGTGGTGCGCGGCCAGGTCAGCACGATGCAAAGTTCGTACATGGGACTGGGTATCGGTGTGGCCATGGCGATCGTGCTCGTCTACCTGCTTATCGTGGTGAATTTCCAGTCGTGGGTCGATCCGCTCATCATCGTGAGCGCCCTGCCCGCCGCACTGGCCGGCATCGTCTGGATGCTGTTCCTCACCGGCACGCGCCTGTCGGTGCCCGCGCTCACGGGGGCCATCATGACCATGGGGGTCGCGACCGCAAACAGTATTCTCGTGGTGGCGTTCGCGCGGCAACGCATGGAAACGGGCATGGCGCCGCTCAAGGCGGCGCTCGAAGCCGGGGCGAGCCGGATTCGTCCGGTGCTGATGACGGCGCTCGCGATGATTATCGGCATGGTGCCGATGGCGCTCGGTCTGGGCGAAGGCGCGGAACAGAACGCGCCGCTGGGCCGTGCCGTGATCGGCGGGCTGATGTTCGCGACGGTCTCGACGCTATTTTTCGTGCCGCTGGTTTTCGCAGGCGTGCACACGCGACTCGTACGCCGCAAGGCGCGTCGCGCAGGGAACACCGCCACGCCGGCGCATGGCGACCGTAGTGATGACAACGCAAATGACGATAACGCCAGCCAGTAAGGCACGGCGACCGACACTTCACACACCAGATATCAAGATTTGACGGGTTGAACGACATGACCGAGAAACATCACGCCGAACTGGCCATTCCAGAGCACGATCCCGCCGACGGCCGGCAGTTGCCCCCGCGTCACGGCGAGTTCCGTCGCGCGAAGATCGTGCTGATCATCGTGGCCCTGCTGCTGGTCGCAGGGGCAGCACGCACCACCATCTCCAACTTCCTGCAACGCCGTGCGGTCGCCAGCGTGACGGCACAGAACGCCAAGCAATTCGTGAGCGTAGTGACGCCACAGGCCACCGCCGCCAGCGAAACGCTGTTGCCTGCAACCCTGCGCGGCGCCGTGGAGTCGCCCATCTACGCCCGTGCGACGGGTTACTTGCTGCATCGTTACGTGGACATCGGCGCGAAGGTCAAACAAGGCCAGTTGCTCGCCGACCTCGATACGCCGGAAATCGATCAGGAACTGGCGCAGGCCATCGCCCAGCGCAATCAGATCAACGCCAGCCTCGGCCTGGCCAAGTCGTCGCTCGACCGGTGGCAGCAACTGCGTCAGCGCGACGCCGTCTCGCAGCAGGAACTGGACGAACGTCAGAGCACCTACACCCAGGGCGTGGCGAATCTCGCGGCGGCCGACGCCAACGTCAAACGACTTCAGCAACTCGAATCGTTCAAGCGCATCGTCGCCCCGTTCGACGGCGTGATCACGCAGCGCAATGTGGACGTCGGCGATCTCATCGCGGCGGGCAGCGGCAGCGCACAGGCGATGTTCTCGCTGGCGCAGACCGACCCGCTGCGCGTCTACGTGCAAGTGCCGCAGGCCTATGCGCAGAGCGTGTCCGTCGGTCAGCCGGTGGTCGTGACACAAGCCGAACTGCCCGGACAACACTTCCAGGGCAAGATCACGCACGTGTCCGGCGCCATCGACGTGGCGACGCGTTCGCTCCAGATCGAAGCCGCATTGCCGAATCCGGACGGGAAGTTGCGCCCCGGCGCGTATGTGCAACTCGCGCTGCCCGGCGCCGTGCAACCGCATCTGAGCGTGCCAGCCAACGCGCTGCTGTTTCGCGCCGAAGGCCCGCGTGTGGCGGTGGTGGACGATCAGGGCGTCGTGCATCTGCACAAGATCGTGATCGCACAGGACCTCGGACAAACGCTGGAGCTGGCCGATGGCGTGTCGCCCAACGACCGCGTGATCGTCAATCCGAGCGATTCGGTGGACGACGGCGACCACGTGCAGGCCAAGGCGCTTCCCGCGAAAGGCGGCAGCAAACCCGCAGCCAAGGCGCAGGGAGACGAATCGTGAGCCGCACGGATCACGACGGCCGGGGTCACCTCCGAAGCGGCATCCGGCTCAGCGCAACGCTGCTCGCCGTCGCCACGCTGCTCAGCGCGTGCGCCGTAGGCCCGGACTATCATCGCCCGGAAGTCTCGACCCCGCCCGTATGGAAAACGGACGGCTACTGGAAGGTCGCGCAACCGTCGCGCGCTGCGATGCAGCCGGACTGGTGGAAAGCCTTCAACGAACCGGCGCTCGACGCCCTCGAAGACAAGGCCCTCGCACAGAGCCAGACGCTCGCCGCCGCCGTCGCGCATTACGATCAGGCGCAGGCGACGCTGTCCGGCATTTCGGCGCAGCGGCTGCCGGAAGTCGATGCCTCGTTTGGGTTGGCACGGCAGCGCATCTCGGCGAATCGCCCGGTCACGAGCTACTCGTCTAGCAGCATGTCGACCGTGCAGAACAACGTTCAGGTGGGACTGGGCGTGAGCTACGACACCGATCTTTTCGGCCGTATTCGCCGTCAGGTCGAAGGTGCGCAGGCGTCCGCCGAGCAAGCGGGCGACGATCTGGCAAATGCGCGACTCGTCCTCACGACGCAACTCGCCACGGCCTATTTCCAGTTGCGCGCCATCGACGCCGAGATCAAAGTGCTGGACCAGTCGGTCGTCTTGCAGCAGAAGGCGCTCGATTACGTGAGCGCCCAGCACGATCTCGGTGCGGTCTCGGGACTGGACGTCCTTCAGCAGCAATCGCAACTCGACACCACGCGCGTGCAGGCTCGCCTGCTGCATCAGCAACGCGACCAGTACGAGCACGCCATCGCGGCGCTCGTGGGCGTACCCGCGCCGACGTTCTCCATTCCGGAAGGTGTGCTGCCTGCAACGCTCCCCGAAATCCCGCTCGGCGTGCCGAGCGATGTGCTGCAACGGCGTCCGGACGTGGCGTCGGCGGAGCGCAGCATGGCTGCGGCAAACGCGCAGATCGGGGTGGCGAAAGCGGCCTTCTTTCCCAGCCTGACCCTGAATCCCGGCATCGGCTGGCAAAGCACCGAGTTCGCCAACCTGCTGTCTGCCCCCAGCCTGCTGTGGACGCTGGGCACGTTGGCGTCGCAGGTCGTCTTCGACGGCGGACGCCGTCAGGCGGGTGTCGACTACGCCAGCGCGGGCTATCGCGCCGTGGAAGCGAACTACCGTCAGACGGTGCTCACCGCCTTCCAGCAGGTGCAGGACGGCGTGACCGGTCTGTCGGTCCTCAATGCCGCCGCGCAGGAATCGCACGCGGCCGTGGTCGATGCCGAGCGCCTGCTGAGTCTGGCGAACGACCGGTATTCGGGCGGGCTGACGGCCTATCTCAGCGTGATTACGGCGCAGCAGGCCGCGCTGGCGAGCGAGCGTCAGGACGTCCAGATCCGGGGGCAGCAACTCGTGCTGTCGGTGGCACTGGTCAAGGCACTGGGCGGCGGATGGCAGCCCTCGGAGACATCCTCTGACTCGTATAATGCGCAAAGATGAGGTGACGACATGAAAGTGCTGATCGTTGAAGACGAACAAAAGGTAGTGGACTATCTGCGCTCGGGGCTGACCGAGCAAGGCTGGGTGGTCGATGTTGCGCTCGACGGCGAGGAAGGCACGCACCTGGCGCTGGAGTTCGATTACGACGTCATCGTGCTCGACGTCATGTTGCCCAAGCGCGACGGCTTTGCCGTGCTCGGGTCGTTGCGCGAGCGCAAGTCCACGCCCGTCATCATGCTCACCGCCCGCGACCACGTGAACGACCGGGTGCGTGGCCTGCGCGAAGGGGCGGACGACTACCTCACCAAGCCGTTCTCGTTCATCGAACTGGTCGAACGTCTGCACGCACTCGCCCGTCGCACCCGCGTGCAGGAATCGACGCTGATCTCGGTGGGCGACCTGTTCGTCGATCTGATCGGCCGCCGGGCGACGCGCGACGGGCACCGGCTCGATCTCACCGCGAAAGAGTTCCAGCTGTTGTCGGTGCTTGCGCGCCGCCAGGGCGACATTCTCTCGAAGACCGCCATCACCGAACTGGTCTGGGACGTCAACTTCGACAGCCATACGAACGTGGTGGAGACTGCCATCAAACGGCTGCGCGCCAAGCTCGACGGCCCCTTCACCACCAAACTGCTGCACACTGTGCGCGGCATGGGCTACGTGCTGGAAGTGCGCGAGGCCTGAGCGCCCCGCCCTCCACGCCAGCGACGTCACCGTGAAACACTCGATCTCCCGCCGCCTTGCCGCCATGTTCGCCGTCGTGGCGCTGTCGGTGTTCGCGCTCGTCGGTGCGGCGTTATATCTGGTGTTGCGCGTTCAACTGGAACGGCACCTGCGCGAGTCGCTGGACGACCGCGCGCAGATCGCGCACATCATCGTGTATCACGGCGCCACACCCGAGAAGTGGCAGATCGTGCGGGAAAAGCTGAGCGACATGACCCCGCGCGACGGCACCACGACGTACGCCGTCTCCAGCGACGACCCAAGGTACACGTTCGGCACGCCTGTGAGCGGCATGTTCGTCAAACGACTGTCCAACGGTTATGTGCGCCTGAGCCCGGACGGCGGTGGCGACGACATGCTGACGACTCGGGAAATCCTGCCGCCCTACGGCGCGCGACCGGCCGTCACACTGCAAGTCGCGGCCAGTTATTCCCCCAACGAGCAGACGCTACGCGCATTCGGACTGAGTCTCGCTGCGCTCTCCGGATTGGGCGCGCTGGGCGTGCTGCTGCTCAGCTACTCGGTGACGCGTCTGGGCCTCTCACCGCTGACTCGGCTCACGCGCGAAGCGTCCGAGATCCGGCCAGACAACCGCTCGCAACGACTCGTGACCCGCTCACTGCCCGTCGAACTGGACGATCTTGCTCATTCGTTCAACGGCGCGCTTGCCCGGCTCGACGGTGCCTACGAACGGCTGGAATCGTTCAATGCCGACGTCGCCCACGAGTTGCGCACGCCGGTCACCATCCTGATCGGGCAGACGGAAGTCGCCCTTACGCGCGACCGACCGGCCGAGGAACTGCGCTTACTGCTGCAATCGAACCTCGAAGAACTCGGTCGCATGCGCACCATCATCAACGACATGCTGTTCCTCTCGCGCGCCGATCAGGGCGAACGCGCGACGGGACTCACAGTCGTGTCGCTGGCGAGCGAAGCGGCGCACACGCTGGAGTTTCTGGAGTTTCCGCTGGAAGAGGCGCAAGTCACGGCCCGTTTGCATGGCAGCGCGTTCGCGCAAGTCAACAAGGCGCTGTTCGGGCGCGCGCTGGCCAATCTGGTGATGAACGCCATAGAACATTGCGCGCCGGGTGCGAATATCGACGTGCGCATTACCACCGAGATCCCCGACGCCGCCACTGTCGAACCGAACCGTACCCGTCACGTGCGCATCGAGGTCGTCAATCCGGGGGCGGAAATTCCGGCGGACGTGCTCAAGCATTTGTTCGACCGGTTCTACCGCGCGGAGGCGTCGCGCACCAACAGCCGTGAGAATCACGGCCTTGGGCTGGCCATCGTCAAGGCCATTGCGGAAATGCACGGCGGTACGGTGTGGGCACACAGCGCGAACGGTTTCAACGCGTTCGGCTTTTCGGTCAGCTATCGCGAAGACGCGGGTGCCGCCGGTACGCCACCCACCACGTCTTCCACTGCCACCACATCGACTCAACTCGCGCGTCAGACTCCGTGACGACCCAGGCTGTTCGCCTGCTGCACGGCATGCGGCGCGAACACCGTGAGCGTCTCGCCCAGTGCCTCACGGGCATAGGCGGCGGCCACCGTCATTTGCGCCAGACGCGCCCGTAGCTCCAGATTTTCCCGTTCCAGATGCTGTACGCGACGCATGGCGTCGGCCACGTCGGTGACACCATCGCTGGCTGTGCTATGGCTTTCGGGCATCGCGTCGAGCAGCGTCATGGCGCGCGCCAGATTCTGTTCGAGCTGCTGCGCCCAGACGGACTGCCCTGCGACGGGAATTCCCCCGAACGCCGGGATGACCGGGACTTCGTACATGCTGCGGGCACGCACGATGGCTTTTTGCACGGTGCCGGCGCTGGGGCGGCGCGTGATACCGGCCTGCGCCATGAAGCGCAGATAGGTTTGCGCACCGTAGATCCGGCGCGCGGCTTTCCATGCATCCGCCAGAAAGGCATCGAGGAAGGCGGGGTTGTTGTGGGGGTGTGCGGCGTCTGCATCGCGTGCAGCGCCGAGCAAGGCAGCGTAGGTTGCATCGTCGAACTGCAAGGCGGACCGTGCCATGGCGATCTCCGGGTGCTTACCGTATCGGGGGTATCGCGCCCCGGCAAGCCAACATGGGCCCTACCGGGGACACGACGGTCAATGCGACTGCGCGCTGCGCGGCGCAGCCGCCGGGTGACACAACTTAGGGCTTCGGGGCAGAAGCCGGTGCGGGCGGCACCCACTTCTTAGCGCGGCTCTTGGCTGACGGATCCGGCGTCACGGCCACGGCAACCGCTTCGGTGTAGTTCACCGTCACGGAGTCGCCCACCTTCACGCCTTCGAGCAGCTTCGGATCTTCCACGTTCACGTCGACCGTGCGGTTCGGGCCGCGCAGCGTCACGACATTCGACTTGCGGTCGATACGTTGCACCGTCGCTACGACCTTCAGATTGCGCGCGGCATCGGCGGCGGGCTTTTCACCCGGTGCCGCACGGTCGGCCCCTTCGGTCAGCACACGGCTGCGAATGCCGTCGCCCGGCGCAACGGAAATGGCCACCGAGCGCTTGAACGCCACGATGACTTTGTCGCCCTTGCGAATCTGTTCGAAATTCCGGACATCCGGGCCAACGATGAAAGTGACTGGCTTACCGTTATCGTCGGCTACCTGAATGGTGCGTTTCTTGACGTCCACACCCAGCAACGTGGTCCGGAATTCGACGACGTCGCCCGCAACGATCGGCGCCGGACGCGCCGCATCCTGTGCGTGTGCCAACGTCCCCAACGACAACAGACCGGCCAGAATCATGGCATTCGTGAGCTTCATGCTGAGTCCTTTTGTTATCGATGTATGCAAATGCCGAATGCAGATGCTGCAACCGGTTTTGCAAATTAGTTAATTATCCAAGCTAAAACACCGGGTATTCGCCGACTGCGTAAAAACCCGAATGTTTCCATCGGATAGTAACAAAATAATTCAAAGCTGCAAGTTTCTTTCGGATTGCATGCCAAATTTCATCATCGACTTACGTAATTAAAATTACGGACAAATTCTCACGCAATCCCTTAACAATCCCTAAACATGGGGACTGCAAATATCGTACTTTGATGTAGATCAGCACTTCTAGACGATTCATGGGGTAATAGATTTTCCTTTTGCATCGATTCGGATACAGCTTGTTACAAAATTATTCATAAGATTCAAGTAATTCTTAATCCGTTTGGACGATGGTTTCGCGGCTTGACAGTTTGCAATCCGAATCACTATTCTGATTTCACATACCTAGCACCATGCCGCATCGGTATTGCCTGAAGTTCATGTTTGCGCGCCATCCGGCGTCGCGTCCGCACGTGTTGGTCGTCCCGTTCAATTCCATCATTCGAATGAGGTCACACAGTGCTTTTTCCATTCTCCCGACGAAAAATCCGGCGACATTCGCCCCGCAGCGTCAAGCTGGTTCTGCTGACGGGCGCGCTGCTCGTCGCCGCGCCGGTATTGGCGCAGGCCCCCGAATCGGACAGCACTTTGCCAGTACAGGGCATGCCGGAGATGCAGCAAGGTGCCGTCGATGCGTTGACGACAATGAGTCGGTATTTGCGCTCGCTCAAACGATTTCAGGTACACGCGGATACCGTGACCGATGCCGTGTTGAGTACCGGACAGAATGTCGGCTTTCTTCACCAAACAGAGCTTTCTGTTCAACGCCCCGATAAGGTCCGTGCCGTTGTGACGGGTCAGGCGCGCAATCGCGGGTTCGTCTACGACGGCAAAACCTTCACCCTTTACCAGGAGTCGCAAGGCAAGCGGTATTTCAGTCAGGCAAGCGCCCCGCCGACGATCGACGAGCTGATTCGCGACATCGACGAGAAATATCAGGTCGGTATGCCGTTGGCCGATCTCTTCTATTGGGGCATGGACCCGGACGACGCCACGCAATTGCGTTCTGCCCTGTTCATCGGCCTTGACCGCGTGGGCGGCGAGTGGTGCAACCATTACGCGTTCCAGCAGCCCGATGTCGATTGGGAGCTTTGGATTCGGGTCGGTTCGCGCCCGCTGCCATGCCGCTTCGTGATTACGGATACGTCTCAACCGTCGCGTCCGCGACATTCCGTGAATTACCGCTGGGATGTGAATCCGACGTTCCCGTCAGGGACCTTCACGTACAAGGCCCCGGCTGGCGCGCAACGCATCGAGATGCGGCCGCCGTCTGCCGCTGGAGGTCAGCAATGAAGCGAACGACCTCTTCGGCAATCACATCGGCGACGGTGGGCAAACCCGGCATCCTCACTTTGGCTCGCGTCACGTGTCTTGCTACAGCGGCGGTGCTTGTCCTGACGTCCACGGCCAGTCATGGCTTCGGTTTTCGGGGCGGCGCGCGCACCAGCCTTCACGGTGGCGGCGGTGGTGGTAGTGGCTTCCACGGCGGTGGCGGGTTCCATGGCGGCGGAGCACCGCAAGGCAACTTGAGCGGCGCCACGCGCGGTGGCGGTCCTGCGGGTGGTGGCGCGATGCACGCCAACGGCGGCGGACAACCGCCCGGACCGGGACCTCAGCCGCATCCGAACCCCAGCCCAAATCCGTCACCCAATCCTGGCCCGCACCCGCCTGGACCTGGACCTGGACCTGGACCTGAGCCGCACCCGCCCGGACCACCTCCCGGACCTGGACCTGGACCTGGACCTGGTCCGCACCCGCCCGGACCACCTCCCGGACCGGGGCCGGGGCCCGGGCCACATCCTCCGCCTCCTCCGCCTCCTCCACCGCCCCCACCGCCCCCACCGCCGTATTGGGGGTGGGGTGGTGGTTGGTATGACCCGGTGGCGGCCGCTGTCACGATCGGGGTGTCGGCAGCGATCATCGGCTCGACCGTTGCCTCGTTGCCGCCGAGTTGCGTGAGCACTGTCGTCAACAACGTTGCTTATCAGCGTTGCGGCTCGACCTGGTATAAGCCGGTCTATTCCGGCACCACCGTCCAGTTCGTCGTCGTGACCGCCCCGCACTGAAGCAGTCGTCTCAACGCGTATGTCGGCAGCGCCGGATGTCGTCTCCGGCGCTGCCGCATCGCTTTTTGGGTGTCGCTTGTGGGCGTCGCATCGGGAACGTTATGCTTGAGCCCATGAACCGTCGCATTCTTATCGCCCCCGAAGATGTCGAACTCACGGCCATGCGCGCGCAAGGCGCAGGCGGCCAGAACGTCAACAAAGTCTCCAGTGCCATCCATTTGCGCTTTGACGTCATGCGCTCGTCGCTGCCCGACGAGGTGAAAGCGCGCCTGCTCGCCCGGCTCGATCACCGCATTACGCAAGACGGCGTCATCATCATCAAGGCGCAACAACATCGCTCGCAGGAACTCAACCGCGCCGATGCGCTAGCGCGTCTTCAGGCACTGGTCGACGCCGCCGCCATCCCACCCCGCCGCCGCGTGCCCACGCGACCCACGCTCGCGAGTCAGGTACGCCGCCGCGATGCGAAACAGGAGCGCTCTCGCGTCAAGGCATCGAGAGGCAAGATACATTCCGGACATGAGGGTTAATGCTAATTTTTATTAGCATATGCGAGTAAAAGCTAATTTAAATTAGCTTATTTACATAAATCATCCGAAAGAATGCTAAGATAAATCATCATTTATCCTGAAAAGCACACGATGATGAGCTTCATGGAACCGCTAATCTCAGCACGTAAGGACGCTGGACTGACCCAGGCCGAGCTGGCCGATCAGGCCGGGCTGTCACGCATGACCGTGCAAAAAATGGAGTCGGGCGCGCTCGATCCACGTATGTCGACCCTACTGGAGACGGCGCGCGCGCTCGGTCTGGAACCGATGTTCGTGCCCGCGGCACTGCGCAAGGAAGTCGAAGCGTTTCTGCGCTCCGGCGGCAAATATCTCGCGCAGCCGAGCGGCGTGTCGGCCCCGCCCTCCATCGTGGAAACGCTTCGGGGGTAACCGACCCGACGGGCATTATCGGCACCACCGGCACCACCGGCGCACGACCGCCCGAACGAGACTCTCGCCATGAATATCAAGTACTTGCGCGCCTATCTGCACCAGCCGGACGGCAGCCGTCGCGCCATTGGCTATCTTTCGCAGTATGGGGATATCCTGCGCATGTCGTTCGATGAGGACTACATTGCGGACGCGCGGCGTCCCGTTCTCTCGCTCGCCTATCGCGGTGCCAACGAGACGGCGACCCGCGAAATTCTCGCTTCGCCGCAGGACGTTCGTCTCGTGCGCACCGATGGCCGCTGGCCTGTGTACTTCGAAAATCTGCTACCCGAAGGCCACAACCGCGAACGCCTCGCCGCCGAGCGTCATTGCAGTCCCGACGACGAGTTCGAACTGCTCGCCGCCGCCGGTCATGACCTGATGGGTGCACTGGAAGTCGAACCGGTACCGCCGCGCGAAGGCGTGCCGGACGTCGTGCATCGCTGGCACACCGCATTGGGACTCGAAATGGTCGAACCCGGCTTCGTCGACACGCCGGTGGAAGATGCGGCATCGCTGCCCGGCGTCGTGACGAAGTTCTCCGCCATTCGCGACGGCCGCCGCTACATCGTGAAGCGTCAGGGGCGCGCGGGATCGGTCATTCTCAAGTTGCCGACCACGCGCCACCCCGATCTCGTCGAGAACGAATTCACCGGCTATCGGCTGTGCGAAGCCCTCAGTCTCGACTGCGCAAAAGCCGAAATCATCTCGCGACACGACGCCGATCTGCCTGAGCACGTGCCCTTCGAGCACATCCTCGCGGTGCCACGCTTCGACCGGCTGCCCGATGGTCGGCGAGTACATATGGAAGAGTTCGCGCAGGTGCTGCAATACCCGCCGCGCAGCAAATACGGACGCGGCCTCGACGTCGACTACACCACGATGCTGCGCGTGCTCGATCAGCTCTCCGGCCAGCCCGTGCGAGACGTACGCGAGTTCATGCGACGCCTGATCGCGTTCATCCTGCTCGGCAACACGGATGCCCATCTCAAGAACTGGGCGTTGATCTATCCCGACGCGCGGACACCACAACTCGCCCCCGTCTACGATCCGGTGTGCGTCGCCGCCTTCTTTCACGATGTGCCGCCCTCGCACTACGGCGTGAACCGGGCCATCGACAAGACGCTGCGCGCCTTCGACTGGTCCGCCCTCGAAGCGCTGCTCAAAGGCGCCGGACTGCTGCGCGTGGGGCGGCTGATGACGATTGCTCGCGAGACCGTTCGCGAAGCGCAAGCCGTCTGGCCCACCTTGCTCGACGATGCACCGGGCGCCGTCAAGGCCACCGTGCTGGAGCGACTGAACGGTGGCGTGGCGCTGACCGCCTGAAACACTGCCCCGCCACTCCGGTAAGAATATTACCCGGGTGATATTGCAATTAAAATAACACCCGGGTAATATTCGCCACATCGATCATCCGTCATCGTTATCGGAGTCCGTTGTGGCTACTCAATCTCTTGGCTATACCGTCTTTCGCGACAAGCGTCGCATCGCCTCCGGCTCACTTGCCGACGCCGCCATCGCCTATCAGCAGGCCGTGCTTGCCGACCCGCACGCGTCGGTCCTCATCTTCGACAACCTGACAGGCGACACGCGCGACGTCGACACACGCGGTAGCGCCGCCGACATCCGTGCGCGCTACCCCGCCGCCGTGACCGAGAACCCCGTCAGCGCCGACAGCGCGTCCGAACCGGACGACGCCCCCAAAGGCCGGGGCCGCCCGAAGCTCGGCGTCGTGGCGCGCGAAGTCACGCTGCTGCCGCGTCATTGGGACTGGCTCTCCGAGCAGCGCGGTGGCGCGTCCGTCGCACTGCGCAAGCTGATCGACGAAGCCCGCCGCGCGAACGCCGAGCGTGATATGCAACGTCGTGCGCAAGAGCGTTCTTACAGCTTCATGTCGACGATGGCGGGCGACCTGGCGCACTTCGAAGAGGCGTCCCGCGCGCTCTTCGCCAACGATCACGACGCACTGGCCCAGCGCATCGTCGAATGGCCCGAAGACGTGCGCACGCATCTGATACGTCTCACATCCACCGACGATCTGGTCGACGCGCTGACCTGATCACGCCGTAGTCCATCGGCGCGAGGGGGCCGTCGCCCCCTCGCCGCCCCTCACGGTTCTCACTGATTTCACTGCTCACCGGGCGGACCGCCGTCCCGGATAGGCCTCGCTTTGCTTGTCGCTTTTGCGACACCCCTTTCGACGTCCCCCTTCCGACGTCCTTGTCCGACGTGTCCCGTCCGACGTTTGCGTTCTCACCAAGGAAAACGAACCATGACGCAACAACCCTCCACACCACCGCAGCCACCCAGGCCGCTCTGGAAAACCTGGCTTCTCATCGCCGTGCCGATGATGCTGACCAACGCGCTCCAGTCCATTGCAGGCACCGCCGACGGCATCTACCTCGGGCACCTGATCGGTACCGACGCGATTGCGTCCGTCTCCGCCTTCTTTCCCGTCTTCTTCTTTTTGCTGGCCATCGTGATCGGTCTGTCCGCGGGCGCAACCGTCATGATCGGTCGGGCGTGGGGCGCGCAGAATCGTGCGCTCGTGCGCAACATTGCAGGCACGGCGCTCGTGATGATGTTCGGCGCGGGCGTCGTGATCAGCGTGCTGGGCGGCTTGTTCGCGACACCGCTGATGCGCGTATTCGGCACCCCCGAGCCCGTGTTCGACGCGGCGACGCTATACGCCCGGTGGATGCTCATCGGCATGCCCGTCATCTTTACGTTGTGGCTGACGACGTCGATGAGCCGGGGCACAGGCGACGCGGTGTCTCCCCTCATCGCGCTACTGATCGCAACGCTGCTGTCGCTCGGACTGACACCGGCGTTCATCTATGGCTGGGGACCATTCCCGGCACTGGGTGTGGCGAGTGCCGTGGCGTCGACGATGATCGCGTTCACCGTCGCCCTGCTCTGGATGGCTTTCCACTGGCGACGCAAGGGTCATCCGCTGGCACCGGACGCCGATCTGTGGCGCGCGATTCGATGGAACCCGACGTTGGCGCGCGGCATCCTCCACATCGGCGTACCCGCAGCGATTCAGATGCTAACGATGGCGATTGCCGAAATGGTGCTGCTGAGCATGGTCAATCGGCACGGCGCGAATGCTACCGCCGCTTACGGCGCGGTCACGCAGGTGATGAGCTGGTTGCAGATGCCGGTGATGACGCTGGGCATTACGGCGTCGATCCTGTGCGCCCATGCCATCGGCGCAGGACGCGGTGAGCGCATCGGCGCTATCGTGCGCACCGGTCTGTTGTGCAATCTCGGACTGACTGGCAGCCTGATCGTGGTGATCTATCTGATCGCGCCGACGATCCTTCGCGGCTTCCTGACCGATCCCGACGTGCTATCGCTCGCGACGCACCTGCTCTACATCGTCGCCTGGAGTGTGCTGGTGATGGGAACCACAGCGGTGATGACAGGCGCGATGCGCGCGAGTGGCCGCGTATGGGTGCCGACGCTACTCGGCATGATCGGGCTGTTGGGCATCGAAGTGCCCGCCGCGTGGATGTTCGAGCGGATCGCCGGACTCACCGGCATCTGGTGGGCGTATCCGCTCGCGTTCATCGCCATGCTGACGATGCAGGGCTTGTGTTA
The DNA here is from genome assembly GCF_024704525.1 of Pandoraea commovens. Taxonomy (NCBI): domain Bacteria; kingdom Pseudomonadati; phylum Pseudomonadota; class Betaproteobacteria; order Burkholderiales; family Burkholderiaceae; genus Pandoraea; species Pandoraea commovens. The sequence goes on along the minus strand of NZ_CP102780.1, from coordinate 2,787,322 downwards.
CCGGGCCTTCCGGCGAGCATCGTGCCGCGCCCAGAAGAACATGACCATTCCGGCGCAGGAAAGCAAAGCACCGACCCAACCGGTCGACGTCCAGCCGTAACCCGCAGTGATCGCCACGCCGCCGAGCCATGCGCCGGCGGCGTTGGCCATATTGAAGGCCGAATGATTCAGCGCCGCCGCCAGTGTTTGCGCCTCGCCTGCCACGTCCATCAGACGAATCTGCAATGCCGGGCCAATGATGATGATCGTGCCGATCGCCAGCACGTTCACCCCCGCCAGCCAGGGGCTCGACGACGTGAACGTGAAGGCCACGAGCAACAACGCCGACCAGATCAGCGTGCCGCCAATGGCGCGCATCAACGTGGCCGCCGCCACCAGACGCGGGCCGATGATCGTGCCACCGACCATCCCCACGCCGAACAGCGCGAGATAGAACGGCACCCACGACTCAGGCACACCGGCGACTTGCATGAGCGTCGGCTTGATATAGCTGAAGACGGCAAACATACCGCCGAAGCCGATGGCCCCGATGCCCAGCGTGAGCCAGACCTGTGAGTTGCGCAGCGCATTGAGCTCACGCAGCGGACTTGCACCATGCGGCGCGGGCGCGTCCGGCACCCAGCGCCACACGAGCAAGGCCGTCAGCGTGCCGATCACACCCACCATCACGAACGCCGCACGCCAGCCCAGCCATTGGCCGAGGCCTGCGGCAATCGGCACACCGAAGAGTGTCGCGAGCGTGAGTCCCAGCATGACTTGTCCGACGGCATGCACGCGGCGATGCGGCGGCACAAGCGACGCCCCGACGAGCGCCGCCACACCGAAATAGGTGCCATGCGGCAGACCGCTGAGGAAGCGCAACACGATCAGCGAGAGATAGCCCGGGGCCAGCGCACTTGCGAAATTGCCAATAGCGAACATCGCCATCAGGGCGATGAGAAACGCGCGACGCGGCAGACGCACGCCAAGCACCGCGAGCAATGGCGCACCGATCACGACACCCAGCGCATAGGTGCTGATCGCGTGACCCGCCTGAGGAATGGTGATGTCCAGACCTTTGGCAACGTCGGGCAACAGGCCCATGATGACGAACTCGCCGGTCCCGATACCGAAGCCGCCCATGGCGAGCGCCACGAACGAAAGCCAGACAGGAATGGACGACGGGGGCAACGTTTCAGTCGCCTCGACGGGGAGGATTTGGGGGGAACTCATTGGGATTCGGAGATGACAGCAAGCGTGGATTTTACGCGAAGCCGTCAAAGTGTGCAGACTCACTGCGGCGTTGCAACATCATCAAAACGTCACAAATACGGGCAAATAGCCCATTGTTTGCACGCACCTGCCGCACTGCAATATGACCGGCAACGAACATTTCTCAAGAAACATCCCGCCACGTATGCACACGCGTGCACGGCGCAAAAAAAAGCCGGCCCAGTGGGTGGGCCGGCAAGCTACGAATGCGCTCCGGTTGCGGGAACCGGATGCAGTCGTATTGGGGGTCAACGGGGAGTGACACATCGCGCGCGCTGCATGGATGCCACTGCGCAGCGCTTCATATCACTCCCCGGAACAACCGGTCAGTGCTCAGTGATGCTTCGAATGCCACTTCCCGGACTTGTCATCCTTTTCATAAGTCTGTTTCACGGCGCTCCATGCCACTTTGTGCGCCGTCTCTTCACGCGATTCATGTCCGCGCCGCTCGCCAGGATCCTTGTACTCATCCCAGGCCGAATTGAACGCCTTGAGATAGATCTCCTGAGCGTGCGCCGGCAAGTTGTCTTTCACGCTTGCCGGTAAATCGTGAGTCTGTCGATACGGCATGACGAGTCCTCCTTGAATGGGGCTAATCGTCAGATATGCCCCATCACCACGAGCAACACCACAATCAGAACGATCAGTCCAAGACCGCCGGACGGGTAGTAACCCCATCCCCGGCTATGCGGCCACGCGGGTAATGCACCGACCAACAACAAAACCAGAACAATCAACAAGATGGTGCCAAGCATGACTTTCCTCCCTTGCCGATCTGACGACGACCGTTACCTGCCGGTCATCCGGGCGATCAGCACCCCGCCCCGTCCCAACCGGGCGATCGCTCGACATACTTGCCGGGCGGGCGCAGCGGGGGTTCTTCTACCGGCGGATCGAGCGGCCGGTCGGGCGGGGGCATCGGCGTCGGTTCGTCCTCATCAGGGGGCGACTTCGGCGGCGGTGTCCCCGGCGGCGTCCTCGGTGGTTTACCCGGCGGGTTGCCCGGGTCGTACGGCTCAGGCAAATGCCCGTCCAGTCGGGGGGCCTGCGTCAGCCAGCGAACATGATTAAGGCTCGGCATGAGCAAGGACTCGTACGGCTTAATGCCAATACGGGTCGACGGTGTAATACGTATGCACCTGCTCGGCCCAATGCATGTCGGCCATACTCGGCCAGTGATCCTTGTCGAACCCCGGCGCCTTCTTGAGGGCCTCTTTGTCGATGTTCAGGATGAAACGCTTGTTCTCCACGTCGAGCTGCAAGGCGTGCCACGGAATGGCGAACAGCTTGTCGCCCATGCCGAGGAACCCGCCAAAGGACAACACGGCGTAAGCCACGGTGCCGCGCTGGACGTCGAGCATGATGTGCTTGACCTTCCCCAGGCTCTCGCCTGCGGTGTTCACAACGTCTTCCGCGTCGAGCGTATCGGCCGCCATTACGGACGGGCCCGGCCCGTCGGGCAGCTTGTGCGATGCGCCCACGATGCGAGCGCCTGATTGACTGGTTTGGGGCGTCTGACCCCGGCCGGATTGCATAGTCATGATTCCTCCTTCGCTAATGAAGTCGAGGCGCGCATTTCAGAACAACGGCGGACAACTCACAGCGTCATCCCAATAAGGCGACTTCGACAGGGCGAGAGTGCGGTCTCTTTTACGTTGCGGCGACGCTTGTCGTGTGTCGCCGCAACGTCCTGCAATGACTGGCGCTTACTTGGCGGATACCTTGATGTCGTTCTTGACATCGACCACGCCGTCTACGCCCTTGACCGTATCCTCGACGAGGGTCTTCTGTGCCGACTCGGGCACCGAACCCGTCAGATGCACCACACCGTGGCGCGTTGTGACGTGGACCTTGGTCGACGGCACATCCTTCTTGGCGAGCAGCTCGGCCTTGACCTTGGCGGTCAGCGCCGAATCGTCGATCTTGCGGCCGGTATCGCTCATCACGCCGCTGGCGGTCGCGTTGTCGGCAATCTTGATGATCCCGCCCTGATCGAGCGCGTGGGCTGCGATGCCCGTGGTAGCAAGTGCACCCACCATGATGAGTTTGAGCAGATTGGCTTGTTTCATTGTGTTGACCTCCCGAAATTGGCCGTCGCATCGTTGGCATTGCGTCGCATTGCCTTTGGGCGTCACCTCCTGCACGTCGAGCGTGCGGCGCCCATCCGACGACCGAGTCTTAGGTGATACATCCCCTCGCCCGGAGATGCCCGGTCTTGCCTCTTGGCCGACGTCTTCAGTGCTTTGCCTGTATCGCTGCACCTCGGATGCCGGTGTGTCCTTTATTCGTTTGTCCGCGCTAAATCTTGTGGCCTTCCTGGCTCTCGCCCGGGCGGCTCATCGCTTTCATACGCCGCTCGTGCAACCGGTTGTCGACGCCCTTTACGCCGTCGACCTTCTCCACTTCCGTCTGCACGACGTGTTGCATCCACCGTTCGGGCACATACCCCGTCAGCAGTACGAGGCCTGACGTCACGGTCACTTCGACGTGGGAGACGTCGAGGTCGACGGCACCGGACAACGACTTTCGAATCGCATCGTGTACCGCGCCATCGGCCCTAACGTCTCCACTCTCGTCTACACGCCCACCGCTACGGCCCCGACTCCCTGCTGCCTGTCCGGCTTCGCCCTCGATATCCTTGACGTTGCTGGCCTTCGCATTGCGCTTCACCGCATCCGCGACATCCATCGGGTCGACGCCAACCGTGCCTTCCGGCCAGTCGACCCGTTGCGACTGCGACGGACTTCTTACCGGCGGCACCGATCCGGAGGCATCCCGTCCCGTACCGGCATAGTCGTCGTGCGGGCCATAGGCGCTTTGCCGTCCGAATCGCGGATGCGCGCCCGGCGCTGCATCCGCCGGGCCGTAACCGCTCTCCTCGCCGTGAGCGATCTCCGGGGCATACCCGTGACCGCCCGCCGCACTTGTCGATGTCTGCGCGTCACCTTTGGACTTCGCGCGCTTCGGCGACGACGCACCCAACCATTCCGGCTGGCTTTGCTTACCCGCTTGCGCCGTTTGTTCGTCACGCGCTACGGACTGCCGGGCCTCGTGAGGCTGCGGCGAGTCCGCGTCGTCTGACGTCGACATCGGCGCACCATGCGTCTCGGCATCACCGTCTTCATGCGTCAGTGCGTGTTGCTCATGCTCCGACGGGTACTGCGTGCCGTCCTGCGTTCCTTCGCCCGCCAACCCACGCTTGTCAGTCTTGCTGGGCGGTGTTGGCGATGGGGGGTTACGCTTCGCCATGACTGACTCCTTGACTGCTATCCGTGCTGTTGCAACTCGCACCGGACCTGTTGAAATCGATTGTAGAGAGGGAGTTTCATTCAGCGAATCGGCGGAATCTGAAAGACGTGTAGGCGGGCGCTGGCAAAACGTATAGGGCGCGCACATCAATACGTCGAGGCGAAAATAATCGCCACAGGATCAAAGACTTACAGCCGTCTTTTGATCCTCTTGAAGAACGAGAGATTCGGGAGAAAATGCGGGCCGTGCAGCGCCGATCCGCACCCGTGGCAGGTGCGGAATCAGACAATTCCTACGAAGAGATGGAGACGACCAGCCCGAGGTGGACGGACTTACGATTCCAACGCCGCCACCGCATCGTCTTCGGAAGCGACGATCACGCGATTGCGGCCGGTGGCCTTGGCACGATAGAGCGCGCGGTCGGCCGCTTTGACGAGCATGTCGACGGATTCCCCGGCCTGTGGCTGTCGGCAAGCCACACCGATGCTCACCGTCACATGACCGAAGTCGCTCGACGCGTGGTCGAGATTGAGCCGGTCGACCGCGAGCCGGATTCCCTCCGCCACGCGCTGAGCGCCCGGTGCATCGGTGTCCGGTAGCACGGCAATGAATTCCTCTCCGCCGTAACGCCCGGCAGCATCCGACGGGCGTTGCAACGCCGCCCCGATGGCGCTGGCGACCGCAGCAAGTGCAGCGTCACCCGCTTGGTGCCCGTGCGTATCGTTGTAGCGTTTGAACCAGTCGATGTCGATGAAGGCGACGGCCAGCGAATGACCGGCACGGCGCATGCGCCGCCATTCCATGGCAAGGATCTTGTCGAGCGAGCGGCGGTTCGAGAGGCCGGTCAGACCGTCGGTACGCGCCAGAAGCCGCAATTCCCGCTCGGCCCGCAGGCGTCGCCGCAACTGGGCGGCGAGGAGTAGCGACGTCAGCACGAACCCCGCGTTGAGCAGCAGGAACAGTCCGCCGAACTCGAACACCCGCTTTCGCCACGGGGCGAGCGTCTCGTCGCTGGACGTCACGATGATCAGCGTGAGCGGCGCATTACTGAGGAAACGCCGGGACATCAGGCTGTCGCGTCCCAGAAAGCGAATGGGATAGATACGCTGATCGTCACGCCCCGGCGGCAGCGACTCGTAGCGGCCGGTCTGCGCCATCGTCAGCCCGATCACGCTTTCGTCGTACGGTTTGCGCATGAGAATTGCGCCGTCCTTCCCAAGCAGGAGAATCACCCCCTCGCGCCCGACCTCGATGTGGTCGAACAAATGACGGAAGTATTCGATATCCACGGCCAGCGACACGACCCCGGCGAACGAGCCGTCCGCGCGCGAGAGGCGTCGGCTGAGCACCATGGTCGGCGCGTTGTTGCGAAGGCGCGAGTGGATGAAGCCGCTCACGTATAGTCCGGCGTTCGAACCAGCGCGATGAACGCTGAAGTAATCCCGATCGGCAAAGTTAAACGGCCGCGGCACAGTGCTCTCCGCGTCGATAGCGATGTTTCCCTTGGCGTCGAGCACGACGAGCGACCCAATGTAACGCGACGCGCCCGCCCGCTCGAAGATCAGCTCACGGCGAAGTGCGGGTGCCATGGCCTCGACGTCGGGACGCGCCAGCAACTTAACGACCGCATCGAGGGAAGCCTCGTATAGCTGGAAGTTGAGCTCCAGATCCCGCTCCATCACTTCAGCGATGTTGCGCTGATTGTCGGCCGCACGGGCGAGTACCAGCAGTCGACCCTCGTAGAGCAACGCCACGGCCACCACCATGACGAGAATGGAGATCCCGACGCCGCTCCAGACGATGAGCGTCGGCGTGCGCGCCACCCAGCGCACCGCCGTTTCCAACGCGACGACAATCCGGGCCTGCAACCGATGCAGCGGCATACTTCAATGCGCTCCTTGTTCAGGCCATAAAGTCGGCGGCCATATCCGCGTCGGTGCGGGCTTCGAGCCGCCCGTCTCGACACGCCTTGCGGAACACCTCATAGTCCCGCTCGACCTGATCGGCGTAGTCCGTCGCGTAATGAATCATCGCCTCGCCCAGACGAATCCCCTTGCCGACATAGCCCACGAGTTCGGGCGCGCATCCCCCCGCTTTGGCATGCGCGCGGGCCAGCACCCAGCCACACAGACCGGCGTATTCGCGGAAGCCGTCGGCCCGGAACAACTCGAACTGCGCGGATATCTTCATGTCGCGCAGCTGGCGGCCATAGATACTGCGACCGAACGGTCCCGAACCCCAGCCGAGGAAGGCATCGGAGGCCGCCTGCATGAGGCGCTGCCCCTCCACGACACGACGCCCGTCATGCTTGGGCGTGGCACTGCGGAAGAAGCGAGAGACGACCGAGCGAGAAGCCTCCTTGAACTGGAGGAACAGCGGCTGCTCGTGGGTATCCATCATCAGCAACACCAGACAACGCGTACCGACGCTGCCGACGCCCACAACTTTGAAGGCCAGGTCCTGCTGCGTATAGCTATCAAGCATTCGGGCACGATCGGGCGGGAGCGAATTGGCGTAACTCTTATAGACGGGGGCGAACAAGGTACGCCAGTCGCCCAGACCCAGCCAGTCGTCTTCCGGACCGAAAAGCGTAGTCGTGCCGTGGACGTGGAACACCGTGGGCGGCGCGTCGCGAATCTGCCAGTGATCGCCGACCTGCTGCGCGAACTTCGGCAGGACGTTCTCGTGGGTGCGGCCGGACGCCCGGGCGATGCCGCGCTTGACGCCCTCACGCACACGATCGGTCCTGGCCAGATCGATCATGCGCTCAAAGGTGATCTGCTCGTGCCAGAGTTCAATGGTCGGCATGTGAGCGTACTCGTCCAACCGTCGGGCGTAGCTGTCCACGGCGGCGCGCACCATCTCGACACCCAGCGTGTCGCCGAAGCCGAACTGCCGTGCGGCTAGCACCAGACTCGCGCACAGCCGCTTCAGATCCCACTCCCACGGACCGGGCGCAGTTTCGTCGAAATCGTTCAGATCGAATATCAACGTCCGCTCCGGGGTGGCGAAGCCGCCGAAGTTCGCCAAATGGCAGTCCCCGCAGATCTGCAGGGTGAGCCCGGTGTTCGGCGTACCTGCCAGATCGTGCGCCTGGATAATCGCACTGCCGCGATAGAACGCAAACGGCGACGCGAGCATCCGGCCGTAACGCAGCGGTACGAGCGCCGCCACCCGCCCGTCGCTGCTCGTTCGCAACAGTTCCACGATATCGCGGTCGGTGTTACCGAGATGCGAATGGCTGCTGCGGGGCGTCTTTTCGCGAAGCTGCCGCCCCGCTGCGACGCGAGCCTCGAATGGCACGCTAGGCACCGTCGGCTGTGAGGTTGCGGTAGGTGCGACAGGCACTGCGGTCGGAGCGGCTGGGGTCGCTTTCGCGGCACTTGCCTTTTTCGTCAACGATTTAGCGGTCATGACCAGCTCCTTATTCTTGTGATGTCGGTGATGTCGGCGATGGCGCGGATGTCGACGGCACACCGCCCGCATCCACGGGCGCACGCGCCGGGATCGGATACCAGTGTTCCGGCCGGATCGTCAGCGGCGAATGCGGTTGCTCTTCGAAGTGCGGCGACATGATTTGCACGCCGTAACGGTTGAAGACGTCCTGAATGTTTTCGTGAAGCGCAGAGATCGCGGCAAAGCGCGTGGATGGATCGCGCAAGGTGCCGAAGACTTCGTACTCGACGTAGAAGTCCGACAGCGCCCGCTGCAACACATACGGCGCGGGCTCAGCGGCGATTTGCGACGTCTGCGTCGCCGCTTCGATCAGCATGGCGTGCACCTGGCGCCACGGCGTGTCGTAGCCAATGGTCAGCGTCGTGCTGATCGCGATGCCGTGTCCACGCCCCTGCGTCGTGAAGTTGCGCACCGTGGACGCCACGACGACGGCGTTCGGGATGGTCAGCTCTTCCTGTGCGAGATTGCGCAGCTTGACCGAAAGCGCATCGACGCCGATGACCACACCGGTAGCGTCGCCGATCGACACGAGATCGCCCTTCTTCAGCGAGCGGCTGTAGATCACGACCATCCCGCTCATCAACTGATTCACAATGCCGCTCGATCCCAGCGTCACCATCAGACCGAGCAGGACCGACAGACCTTTGAAGACGTCGCTCTGCGCGCCCGGCATGTAGGGGTAGGCAAATGTCAGCGCCAGCCCCCAGACCACAACCGAGACCAACCGCCGTGTTGCACCGGCGGTCTCGGGGTGCATGCCGGGAATGGACAGACGTCCGCTTTGCACCGCGTCGAAGACATTGTTGACGAGGCTCTGCAACGCGCGCGTGAGAAGAAAGATCACGATGACGGTGAGGACGCCCGGGATGGCAGCGGCCACCCCGATGCCGAAACGGTCGACAAGCGTCCACAGGAAGTCCGACAGGCGACCGGCCAGCGGCTGACTGGCCGGGAACTGCATCAGCACGAAGATGAGGTAGAGGTAAGCGACGGCCAGCGCGAGACATACGGCCCCGATCTGCACGATCTGGTGCACAAGGTGGACGGCCGACCCTGTCCAGTCGAAGGTGCGGGCCGTGCGTTGCAGGACACGCTTTTCGAAGGCGGTCTGAAGGCGGGTCTCAAGTCGAGTCCGCATGCGCCCGATGCCGATCACGAACATCGCCAGCACCACGGCACCGAGCGCACTGAGCGCGATGCCGCGCAAAATTGTCGGCCAGTGAAGCTGCTCGCGTCGCGCGGCGAAGGCCGCCTGAAGATTCGTCTGCACCTCGGCTACGACGGCGTCGAACGGACGCGGGTCGCCCGGCGCGAGGTCGTCGGTCGTGAGTGCAAAGAGGATTCGGTCGCGCACGCGAAACGCCACGCCGGACACGCCGCCGAGCGATGCGTGCAGCACGTCGACAGGCAAATCGAAGGCGCGCCCGGGCAGACTGTCGAGTACCGCCTGCGCCCGAGCCACCCGCACTTCGGGGGTTGCGCCACCCAGCGTGCCACGGAACGTGGCGACCGGCCGGTCCATGAAGCGAAGCTCGGCCCCGTCGCTCGGGGCGTTGGCGGATGCGGCCGCAGCCCCCGAAGAGGCCTCCGGCGAAGCGGCAACCGCAGATGTCGCTGATACCGCAGCCGTGAACGGCGCGACGGCTATTCCAACTACCACCAGCACTTGCAACAGCCCCATGCGAATGCGCATATCACGGCTCCTGCGGGCACGTTGGCCACCAAGATTGCACTCAGTGAGAGGAAATCCCAAGGAAATCAGGCAAAATCTAGGGCTGCTGTATTTCGCCCCGCGCGGGCGGGTATGGACGGATTATTCACTATGGCATCGGCACTGTCGAGCATCGACGCCGCAGGCGCGAAGACGCGCGCGCGGGATGTGGGCAGTCGCAGGTTCCCAGATTCTCGGAAATATTCCACCGCAATCCTCAACTATTGGCGATGCGTGCCGATAACCAGTTAAGCGGGACTTTTCGGTCGGTTTTCATATGTCCAGTTCGTACAGTGGTTGGCTTGTTGCGCTATCGCTCGCAGTGGCAGTACTGGCGTCGTTCACGGCGCTCGACCTCTCAGGTCGCATCTATCTTATGACCCACCGTGGCATGCGCCACGCGTGGCTTGCCGTGGGCGCGACCGCCATGGGCATCGGCATCTGGTCGATGCACTTCATCGGCATGCTCGCCCTGTCGCTGTCACCTTCGTGGTCGCCGCTCGACTCGAAAGCCACGCTTGCGCTCGGTTACGACCCGGCCATCACGGCGGCGTCGCTCGGTATTGCAATCGCGATTTCATGGGCGGCGCTCTGGCTCGTCGCCAGCGAACGCTTCACTCGGTGGCGCCTCGGATGCGCGGGCGTCACGCTGGGCATCGGCATCGCCGCCATGCATTACTCAGGCATGGCCGCCATGAAGATGGACCCGGACATCAGCTACGATCCGTTGCTCTTCGCCGCGTCGATCGCCATTGCCATTGCGGCCGCCACGGCGGCGTTGTGGATCGCCCGGACGTTGCGCGACGGCAGCCTGCGCTTTGTCATGGCCAAGCGCGTGGGCGCCGCCATCGTCATGGGGCTCGCCATCACGGCGATGCACTACACGGGCATGTCGGCCGCCACGTTCGCCGCAGGCGCCGTCTGTGGCGCCGCCAACGGCGTGAGTTCGCCGTGGCTGGTCACGACCGTGAGCCTGTTCACCTTCCTGATTCTGGTCACCACCCTGCTCGTCTCCCGTCTGGATGCACGCACGAGCTTCCTGGCCAACTCCGTCCTGCAACTGAACACCCAGATCGCCCGCATGGCGACGTACGACGCGCTGACGGATCTGCCTAACCGCCGCGCCCTGCATGACGCCGCCGCGCGCATGCTGATCAACTCGCGTCGCGACCAGCGCCGGTTTGCGGTGCTGTTCATGGATCTGGACGGCTTCAAGACGATTAACGATTCGCTGGGCCATAACGTGGGCGACGACGTGCTGCGCGCCTTCGCCAAGCGACTGCGCAAGAACGTGAACGGCGACGACGTAGTGGCCCGACTGGGCGGCGACGAGTTCGTGGTGCTGCTCGGTTCGCTGTCGTCACCCGAAGTTGCGGGACGCGTGGCGCAGCGACTGCTCGACGACATGCGAGACGGCCTGAAGGTCGGCTCCCAGTCGCTGCACGTCATGCCCAGCATTGGCGTGGCACTCTTCCCGGACGACGGCGACAGCATCGACCTGCTGCTCAAGCACGCCGACACCGCCATGTACGAAGCCAAGCGCGCGGGCCGGGGCATCTTCCGGTACTTCGAGCCGCGCATGAACGCGGCAGCCCAGCGCACCTGGGAGATCCAGCAAGCGCTGCACGACGCCGAGAGCGAACAGTACTTTTCGCTGCATTTTCAGCCGAAGTATCGCGGCGACACGGAGGCGCTGGCAGGTGCCGAGGCCCTGCTACGCCTCACACACCCGACCTTCGGCGAGTTGCAGCCGGCCGACTTCATCCCGGTCGCCGAGCGCACGGGTCAGATCGTGCAGATCGGTTACTGGGTGGTGCGTGCCACCTGCAAGCACATCAAGGAGTGGGATGCCGCCGGGTTGCCGCCGGTGAAGGTTGCGATCAATCTGTCGCCGCGCCAGATGGCGCAGTCGCAACTCGTAGAGAACATCGTGGAAATCGTGCAGGACGCTGGCATCGCTTGCACGCGCCTGATGTTCGAGATTACGGAGACGGTGGCGATGTTCGATGCACAGCACACGATCGATGTGATCCGCGCCTTCCAGGATCACGGTTTCGAGGTGGCAATCGACGATTTTGGGACGGGCTATTCGAGTCTGGCGTACTTGCAACGCTTCCGCGTCAAGCAACTGAAGATGGACCGCTTCTTCACCAACGGACTGGATACTTGTGGACGCGAAGGCAGTGCCGTGGTGTCTGCGATCATTGCGCTGGCGCACTCGCTCGACATGGACGTGGTTGCCGAAGGCGTCGAGACGGCTTCCCAACGCGAGGCACTGAAGACACTCGATTGCGACGAGTTGCAAGGCTTCCTGCTGGGCAAACCGCTCACCGGTGACGCCTTTGCGCGCCTGCTTGCGTCGCTTCCGGGCATCCCCGGCGCCCCCATGATGGCGTGAGCCGCCATCACAATACCAAGCAAAATCAACGATCAGCCGCCGCTTCCTCAGAACCGACTTCCGCTTTTCCTTCTGCGTCCGCCACAGGCTGTCCCGTCGCAAACGCCGCGGCGCGCGCCAGGCGCGCACGCATGCTCTCGGTCGCCACCGGCCCTGCGGTCGGCACGTGTCGCTTCGGGTCCAGACGCACCCCCGTCACCGCATCGACCACGACTGGCTCGACCACTTGCCCTGTCTCCCGGTCCACCAACTGAGCCGCAATGCCTTCCGGCGCAAAGTGACGGTTGCCCCACGCGAGCAAGGCCCACAGCACCGGACGGAAATCCCGACCGGCGTCGGTGAGCACATATTCGAAGCGCGGCGGGCGGTCGCAGTACTGACGACGCGCAAGCAAGCCTTCTTCCACCAACGCATGCAGACGTCGGGTCAGCATGTTCGGCGCGATATCCAGACGACGCTGAAAATCGTCGAAGCGCGTGGTGCCGTAGCCTGCCTCGCGCAAGATCAGAATGCTCCACCATTCGCCCACGCGCTCAAGGCTGCGGGCGATGGGGCACTGCATGTCGCGGAATGTCTTTCGTTGCATAAGGATTCCTCCTGTTCAGCGCCGTCGATGACGACAGTGCTGCCTATTACCATGCAAGTGAGCATAAGCGCGTCGACACCGGCGGGCAAGCCGCTCGTGCCTCGAGCACTTCACATTTCACTTTAACAACGAGGCGCTATCGCCACACATCATTTAAAATCAATAACTTACGAACGATTTACAACGCAAATAGTTTGAAGTGAATTCTCTGACCGATATCCTCAATGCGCATCTGCGCTCGGCGCTTTGGGCGGTGCAACCCGTCGCATGAGCGGCACCATTAGCGTCACGCCCAGGAAGATCAACCCCAACCCGCCGAAGATGTCGCCGAACGTAATCGTCTGCGCTTCACGCAACGTCAGCAGCCAAAGTTGACGAAGCGCCGCCGTCTGCGCATCGACCACATCCAGTCCAGTCGCGCCCAGCCGGGCGCCCACGCTCGCCAGCCACTGACCGACCGCCGGATTGCCCTCACCCATGTGCTCGGCCAGCCGGAAGAAATGCAGATTCGTCCGGTCGTTAAGGACGGTCGTGCAGACGGCAATCCCGATAGCGCCGCCGAGGTTGCGCATCAGATTGAAAAGCCCCGACGCCAGACGCAATCGTGCAGGCGGAAGGCTGCCCAGCGTCAGCGTGACAATCGGCGCCACCGCGAATTGTTGCGACGCACCGCGCAGCGCCTGCGGAAGCATCAGTTGCAACGATCCCCAATCATGCGTGATGGGCGCGAACTGCCACATCGACAAGGCAAAACCGCCAATTCCGAGCATCATCAAGATGCGCAAATCGATCCGGTTGGCCAACATTGCGTAGATAGGAATCGACAACAACTGGAAGACACCCGTGGAGAACACAGCCATCCCGATCTCGAACGCCGAAAATCCACGCACGCGCCCAAGAAACAGCGGCGTGAGGTAAATCGTCGCGAAGATGCCGATGCCCGTTGCAAACGAGAAGAAGCACCCGAGCGCGAAGTTCCTCTGCTTGAGCGCTCGCAGATCCACAATCGGCTGCGAATACACCAGACTGCGCCAGATGAACGCCACGCCGCACAGCCCCGCGAGCCATGCCGTCGCACGGATGGTGTCGTCACCGAACCAGTCCCAGCGCGGCCCCTCTTCCAGCGTGTATTCGAGACACCCAAGGCTGACCGCCATCAGGACCATGCCGAGGTAGTCCGCACCACGCAGCAGCGAGAAGTCGGGCCGGTCGATGCGCACCATCAGCGGCACCATTACCGTCACGAAGATGCCCGGCACGATGTTGATGAAAAACAGCCAGTGCCACGAGTAGTTATCCGTGATCCACCCGCCGATGGTCGGCCCGAGTGTCGGCGCGAGTGACGAGAGACCGCCGATTACCGCCGCTGCTACCACGCGCTGCGGCCCACTGAAGAAGGCGAACGCCGTGGTGAAGACCAGTGGAATCATCGAACCGCCGAGAAACCCTTGCAGCGCACGGAACGCGATCATGCTCTGGATGTTCCACGCGGCGCCGCACAGCAAGCTCGCCACGGTAAAGCCCGCCGCCGAAGCAGCAAAGATCCAGCGCGTCGACATCACGCGAGACAGCCAGCCCGAGAGCGGGATCACGATGATCTCGGCAATCAGGTAGCTGGTCTGCACCCAGGCCGTTTCGTCCGCACCCGCCGAGAGCCCACCGCCGATATCGCGCAACGATGCCGACACGATCTGAATGTCGAGCAACGCGATAAACATGCCGACGACCATCGTGCCGAAGGCAATGATCTTGGCGGGCGTCGACATGGCGTCGACCGAGAAGCCGCCACCCGCCGCTGCCGGTGCCGGTGCCGCCGTCAATCGCGGTCGTTCGTCGTTCGCGGAGTGACCCGGCGATCCGCCGCTGTCACCACTGGCAGGTAGCGGTTGCGCTGCCCCCGAGTTCGCGGCGCTCATCGTGCGGCTACCTTGGCGGGTGCCGGGGCCGACGACTTGTCGCCACTGCCATCGCCACGCGCATCCACCTCGGCCGTCACCGAGAGGCCGGGGCGCAGCGTCCCCAGACGTGCGTCCGCATCGTCAAGCTGCACCCGCACCGGCACGCGCTGCACGATCTTGGTGAAGTTGCCCGTCGCGTTTTCCGGCGGCAACACGCTGAATTGCGCGCCCGTCGCAGGGGCAAGACTCGCCACGCGACCGTGGAAGACGCGACCGGGCAACACGTCTGCCTCGATCTTCACCGGCATGCCGGGACGCAGATGCGCCACCTGCCCCTCCTTGAAGTTCGCGTCAACCCAAAGACCGTGCGCGGGCACGACGGCCAGCAGTTGCGTGCCCGCCTGTGCATACGCGCCCGGACGCGCCCGGCGGTTACCGATCGTGCCGTCGACCGGCGCGCGCAGCACCGTGTATTCGACGTTGAGTTTGGCGATGTCGCGCTCGGCAACGGCCTGTGCCAGTGCCGCCTGCGCCTGCTGCTTCTGCGTGGCGATCACGTCCAGTTGACGCTCGGCTGCCACAGCCCCCGCCTCCGCCCGCTCGCGATTCGCGGCAATCTGCTTGTAATCGGCGTCCGCCTTCTGCGCACTCTGCACCGACACCGCCGCCTTGGCGACGAGATCCTGATAGCGCACTTGATCATCGTGTGCGCGCCGCGCGTCGGCGGTCACCGCCACCACACTGGCGCGCGCCTGTGCAATGACCGCCGCCTGCAACTTCGTCGTCGCATCGAGATTCGCTATCAGCGCCTGTTGCGCGGCAACAGCCCCTTCGGCCTTTGCCAACGCGGCCCGGTAATCGCGGTCGTCCAGCCGCACCAGCACGTCGCCCGCATGCACCGTCTGGTTATCCGTCACCAGGACTTCTGCGATGTACCCCGGCACTTTGGGGCCGAGCACGGTGACGTCGCCACCCACATAGGCATCGTCCGTCGATTCGAGATAGCGCGCCGTCGTCCACCAGTAAGTCCCGTAGCCGAGCACCGCAATCGCCGCGACGACAGTCGCGCCACGCATGGCGAAGCGGCGCGGGAACTTGCGCTTCTCAGAGGGACCGTCCGGTTGGCTGGCGTGTTGGGCGGGAGTGCTTGGGGATGTCATGGGTCGATCCTTCTTCGCGCTTAAGGCGGTGATGAGACAGAGAACGGGAAATCGCAACCCGGGGGTTGCTTTCATAATGGAAGTGAGTATAGAGTTGCAACTATCATCTTGCAAGTAACTCGTTAAATTCCATGAATGCAACCCTGCTCTCGGTGTCCGGCGTTACCCCGTCGATTCTGCGCAATGCCTTACTGGCGCTATCTGTCAGCGCGATGGCCGGGTGCGCCGTCGGCCCCGATTACGTCGCACCGAAGGCCGATTTGCCGACGCATTTCCAGGGCAGCGCAGCCCTTGCGCAACGCGATGCGAGACACGGGCTGGCGGGCACGCCGCCAGAAAACAGCGTGGCATTGGATCGCTGGTGGACGAGCTTTCGTGACCCGGTACTGACGGAGATCGTCGAACAGGCGCTCGCCCAGAACCTCGATTTGCAGGCCGCCATGGCACGCGTCGAACAGGCCCGGGCGCAAGCGCGTGCGGCCGGGGCGCAACGACTGCCCTCGCTCACACTGGACGGCAGCGTGACGCGCGAGCACCAGTCGCTGGAAAGCCCGCTTGGTGTCGTGGCGCGCAACCTCCCCGGCTACAACCGCAACATGACGATCTACGACATCGGCGCGGGCGCAAGCTGGGAACTGGATCTGTTTGGTGGACTGCAACGCTCGGCGCAGGCCGCAGGTGCGTTGGCACAGGCGGCGCAAGCACAGCGTGACGGCGTGCGTGTGAGCATCGTGGCCGAAGCCGCCGATGCCTATTTCCGCGTCAGGGCCGCCCAGCGGCGACTGGCCATTGCGCAGGACCAGATCGACACAGACGCCCGGTTGATGGAAATCGTCCGATTACGGCTGAAGGATGGCCTGGCGACGGCGCGCGAACTGGCGCAATCGGAAGCGTTGCTGGCACAAGCACACACGACGCTGCCGCCGCTGCGTATCGAGCGCGAGACGCAACTCAATCGGCTCGATGTGCTGATGGGCGCCGCACCGGGAACGTATGCACGACGCATGAGCGTGGCAACGCAGGATGACGACCTGAAGGCGCGTGCGCTGACGATTCCCGCTATCGGTGACGCCAGCGCCCCCACCGATTTGCTGCGACGCCGACCGGATGTCATCGCCGCCGAACGCAAACTGGCGGCGTCGAACGAACGGATTGGCGTATCGCTCGCGGAGTATTACCCCAAGCTGTCGCTCTCGGGGGTGCTGGGATTCGACACGCTCGCTGGCGCACGCGTACCGAGCGTCGCAACGTTCCAGCCGCTCGCCGCGCTGGGCCTGCGCTGGCGCCTGTTCGATTTCGGACGCATCGACGCCGAAGTCGCGCAGGCGCGCGGTGCAAATGCACAAGCTTTAGCGGAGTACCGGCTGTCGATGCTGCACGCCACGGAAGATGTCGAAAACGCCATCGTCACACTGGTGGAATTGGAGCAGCAACGCAAGGATCTGGCGAGCGCCGTCGACGCACAGACACGCGCGCGCGACAGCGCGCAGGAGGCGTACACGGGCGGGACCGTCAGTCTTTACGAAGTGCTCGACGCCGACCGCCAGTTATTGACAGTGCGTGACGCCGATGCCCGTGCACAGGCAGACAACGCGCGGGCGGCCGTTGCGACGTTCCGCGCGCTCGGCGGTGGATGGGAGGCAGATGCGCCGACACTGGCGCAGGTGAAGTGAACGTCGGCGTCACACCGATCAAGGACGTCGCGCCCGACGCAACACTGAAGCCGTCGGCGCGACGGCGCTGCTCAGACGCCGCTTGACGCCCTGCGTCATGCCGCGTCCAGCAACCGAACCCGACACCGCCGGTGCCGCCAACATCGACTGATAAGTCGAGGCCAATGCTTCCTGCGTACTGACCTGCTCGCGCAGTCGGGCGATCACTGCATCCTGCAACGCTTTGGCCGAGCGCATTTCGTGCTGCGCTTCGGTCATCGTCGCGAGACTCGCCTCAGCCTCCTGCATTTGACGTTGCGCCTGCTTGCGCTCATGCTGCAACGACTTGATGGATTCGCGCGCCGCATCCAGCTCCAGCATCAATCGGCGCTCGTTGGCATCGGCACGCTCCGCAAGCTTCGACCGCTCGGCATCCCAGTCCGCACGATGCGAGGCATGCGCCTCCTGCATCGCTTGCGCCGCGTCGCGTGCCGAGGCAAGCGACTGACGTGAGGCAACGGCATCCGCCTGCGCATCGATGAGCAACGCTTCGGCACGACGTGCCTGTGCCTGCGCTTCATCGCGCGCCTGACGCGCATCCGCCGCCGCCGTCTCCGCCGAAGCAATCCGCTCGTGCAACACGGCGCGGGCTTGCTCCAGCGCTTCGCGATCTGCCGCCAATTCGGCCGCCCGCGCATCGAGCGCCGCTCGCTGTACAGCAGCCTCCTCGGCCAGCGCCGTGCGGGCTTCGTGGATCGCCAACGCCCACAAATCCAATGCAGCGCGGGCCACCGGCTCCGGCATTGGCACACCGTCCGGCAAACTCGCTAAACCGCCATTGGCACCGCCCCCACCGTTCAGACGCGCCCCCAATCCCGCAAACCACGCATCCAGATACGGACTTACGGTGTTCGGCGATCCGCGCCCCAATTGCTGGCGAATCCGCTCAATCGTCGGACGCTGCCCCGACATCAATAACGTGTCGGCGGCCGTCCACACGTCGTGCTCGGAAATGCCGCGACCGCCCTGTCGAGGCGACGGTGCGAGCGTGACGGATTTGGGGGTTTGGGACGCAGTCATCGCGAACACTCCTTGAAATCGACGGCATTGCCAAATAAGTCACGATAATGGAAGATTATCGATATTTATTTATGACATACGTTATATTTACTACATATTACATATGAATTCATATGTTCGGTAGGATAATTACGTTTCAAGGCGATTCAATGCGCAAAAGCAACGCTGGCGATATCGTGAAAATCGTGGACGCCTCCCACCTCCCCGCGCCGCTGAACCCGGCAACACTGGATGCCGATGCCCGGGAAGCCGCACAGGCGCTCGTTCATGAAGGCGACTCGGCAAATACGCGTCAGAGTTATCAGTCGGCCATGCGTTACTGGATGGGTTGGTATCGGTTGCGCTACGGTGCGCCGCTGATCCCGCCGCTATCGGCCGCCGTGATCGTGCAGTTCGTCGTCGATCACGCACAGCGTCAGGGCAAGCATGGGCTGACGACGGAGATGCCCGAGGTACTCGATGCGGCGCTGGTCGCACAAGGGCTCAAAGCGCGCGCCGGTCCGCCCGCGCTCGCGACGCTGCTTCACCGGATGAGCGTCATCGCCAAGCTGCATACGTCGCGCGATCTGCCTAATCCCTGTGCGGAACCGGCGGTAAGGGAGTTGCTCGCGAAGACACGTCGCGCCTATGCGAAACGCGGCGTGCGGACCGCCAAGAAAGATGCCCTCACCCGCGAACCGTTGCGCGCGCTGCTGGCCACCTGCGACGACACGCTGCGCGGCAAGCGTGACCGGGCATTACTGCTCTTTGCATGGGCGAGCGGCGGACGCCGACGCTCCGAAGTCGTTCGCGCAACGTGCGAGAACGTGCGACGCAGCGGACCGGAACATTACGTCTATACGCTGGGCTGGTCGAAGACGAACCAGCAAGGGGCCGACCGTCCGGAGAATGAAAAGCCGGTGACGGGTGCAGCCGCCGCCGCGCTCACCGACTGGCTGGCGGCGTCCGGCATCGAAGACGGTCCGATCTTCCGGCGTGTGCGGCGCGGGGGCCATATCGGAGAAGCGCTTTCGGAGGCCGCAGTGCGCGATATCGTGCGCGACCGCTGCGCACTGGCAGGCCTCGACGGCGATTTCTCTGCGCACTCGTTGCGCGCAGGCTTCGTGACGGAAGCGGCACTTCAGCAAGTGCCACTGGCGGAAACGATGTCGATGACCGGACACACCAGCGTGGCCACCGTTGTCGGATACTTCCGTCGGGCAGACATGCAACGCTCGCGTGCCGCCGATCTGATGGGCGCCGACGACGGCGCGCAAGAATAGGCATTACGTGAGCGATGCTCAGTTATCGCCTTGACTCCCGAGCACCACCGCAAGATGCCCCGACAGCACCAAAGGTGGCTGGCATAAAGATGCATTTCAGTGGTATCTTTTGTCGCCATAGGCGTATGCCATAGTGAACATACCGCCTGCTGTGACTGCCGCTGTTCCCCCCCATTGAACACTCTTAGGTGCAGATCGTCATGCCTAGCTCCCTCGCTTCCCAATCCCGTAATCGCGCGCTCATCGAGCGACTCGGCCTGCTCACGCCAATCATTCAGGCACCGATGGCGGGCACGTCCACACCGGCGCTTGCGGCTGCCGTCTCCAACGCAGGCGGGCTCGGCTCCATTGGCGTAGCGGCGGTAAATGCGGAAGCGGCTCGTAAAGCCATTCACGAGACGCGCGCCCTCACGCGCAAACCGTTCAACGTCAACGTGTTCTGCCACGCACCGGCCAAACTCGACGCCGCGCGCGATGCCGCCTGGCTTGCCTATCTGGCGCCGGAATTCGCACGCTTCGACGCCACGCCGCCCGCCACGCTCAGCGAGATTTACAAGAGCTTTGTCGCCGACGACGCGATGTACGCGATGCTGCTCGAAGAGCGTCCGGCCGTCGTCAGCTTCCATTTCGGTTTGCCGTCGCAAGAGAAGATCGACGCGCTGCACGCCGCTGGCATCATGCTGTTCGCCACGGCGACGAACCTCAACGAAGCGCGCGCCATCGAAGCGGCCGGTGTGGACGCCATCGTCGCGCAGGGATATGAGGCCGGTGGCCATCGCGGACGCTTCGAAGATCTCGGCGACCGCGTGCCGACCGACGACGAGCAGCTCGGCACCCTCGCCCTCGTGCGGTTGATCGTGACGCACACGTCCGTTCCCGTGATCGCCGCTGGCGGCATCATGGACGGCGCGGGTATCGCTGCGGTGCTCGCGCTCGGCGCGCAGGCCGCACAACTCGGCACGGCCTTCGTCGCATGCCCGGAATCGTCGGCCGACGCTGCTTACCGGGAACGACTCACCGGCCCGAATCCGCCGCGCACCGCCCTCATTCGCGCCATCTCCGGACGCCCCGCTCGCGGCTTCGTCAACCGGCTCTATGCGCTTGAACAAACCGCCGAGCGTCCTGACTTGCCTGCCTATCCTGTGACGTACGACGCAGGAAAGGCCATCAACGCCGCAGCCAAGGCCAAGGGCAACAGCGACTACGCCGCACAATGGGCCGGTCAGGCCGCACCGCTCGCGCGTGCGATGCCAGCCAGTGAGCTCGTGGGCGTGCTGCGCGCAGAAGTGCACGAGACGTTCGACGCGCTGCGCGATCTCGCCGCCAGCTTCTGAGACGGGGCCAGACCATGACTACGAAAGTGTCCGCCTCGACCCGCATCACTCAACGTCTCGGTATGACGACGCCGATCATTCAGGCACCGATGGCTGTTGCATCGACACCGGCGATTGTCGCGGCCGTCTCCAACGCGGGCGGGCTCGGCTCGCTCGCCGTCGGCAATATGGATGCCAGCGCCGCGCGCGATGTGATCCGCCAAACCCGCGCGCTGACCTCCCGTCCGTTCAACGTCAATGTCTTCACGCACGTGCCCGCGCAAGCCGACGCCGCGCGCGAAGCCGCATGGCTTGCCTATCTCGCACCGGAATTCGCGCGCTATGACGCAACGCCGCCGGAAGCGCTGCGCGAGATATACCTGAGCTTTGTCGAAGACGTCGCGATGTATCAGATGTTCCTCGAGGAGCGCCCGGCTGTCGTGAGCTTTCATTTCGGCCTTCCGTCGCAGGACTGGATCGACGCATTGAAGACCGCAGGCATCGTGCTCTTCGCTTCAGCCACGAATGAAGCGGAGGCCGATGCCATCGAAGCTGCGGGTATCGACGCTATCGTGGCGCAGGGCTGGGAAGCCGGTGGGCATCGCGGACGCTTCAACGACGAAGGCGACCGCCGGGCGAGCGAAGACGAGCAACTCGGCACCTTCGCGCTGGTGCGGCGGCTGGTGGCACGCACGTCGCTGCCAGTGATTGCAGCGGGCGGCATTATGGATGGAGCAGGCATCGCCGCCGTCCTCGCCCTCGGTGCGCAAGCGGCCCAAATGGGAACGGCGTTCGTCACCTGCCCGGAGTCGGGTGCCGACGCGGCTTATCGAGACGCGCTGCTCAGCGGACATCCACCGCGCACGGCGCTCATTCGCGCCATCTCGGGACGCCCGGCACGCGGACTCGCCAATCGCTTCTGGGCATTGGAGCAAGTGCCCGGACGGCCCGCCATTCCGGACTATCCCATCACCTACGACGCGGGCAAAACGCTCAACGCGGCCGCAAAGGCACACAAGGAAAGCGGCTATGCGGCACAATGGGCCGGTCAGGCGGCACCGCTTGCGCGTGCACTTCCCGCAGCGGAACTAATCGACTTTCTCACGCGAGAAACACGCGACGCCATCGCAGAGGCCATCTCTGGCTGACGCAACTTCGTAGCGACGGTTGTCTCGCATCCGGTGAGGACCGTCGCTTGCGCCTGCCCCACAGCCCACCCGCTTCGGAGACTTCAAGGCATGTTCAATGCAATCCTGTTGACGCAGTCGGACGGTGTCACCCACGCTCAGGTGACCGAACTGCAAGACGATGCACTGCCTGCCGATGGCGACGTACTCGTCGCCGTCGATTACTCGACCATCAATTACAAGGACGGCCTCGCCATCACCGGCAAAGCGCCCGTCGTACGCTCGTGGCCGATGGTCGCTGGCATCGATGGGGCAGGCACTGTGCTCGAATCGTCGCACCCCTCGTGGCGCAAGGGGGATCGTGTGGTGCTCAATGGCTACGGTGTGGGTGAAACACACTGGGGATGTCTCGCACAGAAGGCCCGACTGCGCGGCGACTGGCTCGTGCGGTTGCCCGAACGCTTCACTCCGCGCGACGCCATGATCATCGGCACGGCGGGCTACACGGCTATGCTCTCGGTCATGGCACTTGAGCGCGGCGGTGTGCTGCCGCATCACGGCGATGTGCTCGTGACAGGCGCTTCGGGCGGGGTCGGGTCGGTGGCCATCGCGCTCCTCAGCTCGCTCGGCTATCGCGTCGTGGCGTCCACCGGCAAATTGCATGAGACGGAGTATTTGCAGGCACTCGGCGCCTCAGAGGTCATCGACCGTCGTCTGTTGTCGGACCCGGGTAAGCCGATGCAGAAGGAACGTTGGGCGGCGGTGGTCGATTCCGTCGGCTCGCACACGCTGGTCAATGCCATCGCACAATTGCGTTATGGCGGTGTCGCGACGGCATGTGGTCTCGCGCAAGGCATGGACTTTCCGGCCAACATGGCGCCGTTCATTCTTCGCGGTGTGACGTTACACGGTATCGACAGCGTGATGGCGCCGCGCGAGTTGCGCGAGGAAGCGTGGCAACGGCTTGCGCGCGATCTCGAACCGCAAAAGCTCGGCGGCATTTCCCATGACGTCAGCCTTGCGGACGCCATCGCCATCGGTCAACGCATCGTCAAAGGCGAGATCCACGGCCGCGTGGTCGTGAATGTGAATCGCTGATCTCTCCGCCGCAACGACAAAGGGCAGCCAACTGGCTGCCCTTCAAACTGACGTCCACCTGCAACGTTCGCGTCAGTGACTTCCTCCCAGATACGCCGCGCGCACCTTGTCGTCGTTGCGCAGACTCTCTGCCGGGCCGTGCACGGAAATGCTGCCGTTCTCCAACACGTAGCCATAGTCGGCCACAGCCAGTGCGGCGGCCGCGAACTGCTCCACGAGCAGCATCGTCACACCTTCCGCTTTCAGGTTGCTGATGATGCGGAAGACCTCGTCGACCAGAATCGGCGCCAGACCCATTGACGGCTCGTCGAGCAGCACGATGTCCGGGCGCAGCATGATCGCGCGCGCCATCGCCAGCATTTGCTGCTCACCGCCCGAAAGCGTCCCCGCCAATTGATTGCGACGCTCCTTCAGGCGCGGGAACAAGTCCATCGCGCGGTCCAGATCCGCCGCCACATCGCCGCGCGGGCGGCTACCCGTCAGACGCGGAAACGCGCCCAGACGCAGATTGTCCGTCACCGACATCGTGGCGAACACACGGCGGCCCTCCGGCGAATGCGCCAGACCGAGCTTCGCAATGCGATGTGAGTCGAGTCCGTCGATACGCTTCTCGCCGAGCGTAATTTCTCCCGACGACGGTTTGATCATGCCGGACACGGCACGCATGGTGGTTGTCTTGCCCGCGCCGTTCGAGCCGATGAGCGTGACGACCTGACCGCCCGGCACATCGATGTCGATGCCGTGCAGCACCTGCACCTTGCCGTATCCCGCTTGCAGATTACGAATGGAAAGCATAGTGGTTCCGTTTGTCCGTCTATCCCGGTCAGTGCGCGGTCGATGCGCCGCCCAGATACGCCTCGATCACCTTCTCGTCGGCCTGAATCTGCGCGGGCAGCCCTTCGGCAATCTTCTGCCCGAAGTCCAGCACCGACACCGTCTGGCAGGTGCTCATCACCACGTCCATATGGTGCTCGATCAGAATCACCGTAATGCCGTGATCGCGAATCTTGCGGATGATGGCGAGCAACTCGCGAATGTCGGGGGCCGTCAGACCGGCCGCCGGTTCGTCGAGCAACAGCAGACGCGGATCGAGCGCGAGCGCACGGGCGATTTCGAGCAGACGCTGTTTGCCGTATGGCAGGTTGCGCGCCTCCTCGTCGGCCAGCGAAGCCAGCCCCACGAACTCCAGCAGACGCATGGCACGCGCACGCGCGCCGTCTTCTTCGCGCTTGTATCGCGGCAGACGCAACGAGACGTCCACCAGCGTCGAATGGAACGTGTGGTGCAGACCGACCAGCACGTTTTCGAGCGCCGTCATTTCACCGAAAAGCTGCACGTTCTGGAACGTACGCGCCACGCCCGAGAGCGCAATGTCGGCGGACGTGCGTCCGGCCAGCGACTCACCGGCAAACTCGATGCTGCCGGCCGTGGGCACGTAGATGCCCGTCAGCACGTTCATCATCGTGCTCTTGCCCGAGCCGTTCGGGCCGATCAGGCCGTGAATCGTGCCACGCTTGACCGTCAGGTCCACCTGGTTGAGTGCCTTCAGACCGTCGAACTGCATCAGCAACTGGCGCACTTTCAGCAACTCTTCCGGACCGCTAGCCGCAGCCATGAGCACCGGGTCGTTGCTGCTGGCGGCCGCTTCGTCCACCTGCGTGGCCGACGCCGTGAGCGTGCGACGGCGATGCAGAACGCGCGAGCGCAGAAAACCGATAATGCCGTCCGGCAGGTAGTACACGACGAACAGAATCATCAGACCGAAGATCGTCAGACGCCAGTCGGTGATGCTGTCGCGCCACCAGGTCACACCGGCCAATGCGATGGTGCCGATCACCGGCACGGCGGCCTTCGCGAGTGTGGTCCGTCCGCGTGCGACCGCAGCGACCGCCGCGACCGTCGTGACGGCAGCGATGGCCGACGCGACAATGCGGAAGATGTTGATGTCGTCGAGCAACTGCGGCAGCAACACGATAATCGCCGCGCCCAGCAACGCGCCGCTGCGCGTCTTGCGTCCGCCCATGATGACGGCCAGCAGGAACAGAATCGTCAGCTCGAAGTTGTACGTGTTCGGCGAGATGTACTGCTCGGAATAGGCATACAGGCTACCGGCCAGACCGGCAAACCCGGCGCTGATCACGAACGCATACACCTTATAGCGGTACACCGACACGCCCATACAATCCGACGCCACCGGTGAATCGCGCAACGCTTCGAAGGCGCGACCGAGGTGCGACTTCAGAATGCGATGGGCGACGAGCATGCTCACCAGCAGCAGCACGGCGACGATCCAGTAGTACTCAACTTCATCGATCGGATGACCGCCGATGACCGGCTTCGTGAGCTTGATGCCCATTGGACCGGACGTCAGGAAGTCCATCTCGTTGATCAGGATCTGGATGATCGTGCCGAAGGCCAGCGTCACCATCGCCAGATACGGGCCGATCACGCGCAAGGCGGGCAACGCGAGCACGGCACCGAAGGCGGCGGTGACGAGCACTGCGGCAGGCAGTGCGAGCCAGAGCGAGAGTCCCAGCTTGGTGAAGAACACACCCGCAACGTAAGCGCCGATGCCGAACAGGCCCGCGTGGCCGAGCGACACCTGCCCCGTATAACCCACCACGATATCCAGCCCGAAGAGCAGGATCGCGTAGATCATGATCGTCTCGATCATGTGGATGTAATACGGGTTGCCGATGGCCAGAGGAAAGCCGAATAGCGCGACGATGCCGAGCACGGCAGCGATCTTGGTCAACGCGCGCGTGCCGCCGAGATCGCCGGCTCCGCGTGCAGTGGAGGTCTGTGCGGTCATGGTTACACCTTCTTGATGGCGGTCTTGCCGAACAGGCCTGCCGGCTTCACAGCCAGCACGAGCAGCAGCAGTACGAGACCCGGCACATCTTTGTAGCCGGTCGAGATGTAGAACGCAGTCGTGGTTTCGGCCACACCGAGGATCACGCCGCCAACGAGTACCCCCATGCCGCTCGACAGACCGCCGATGATCGCCACGGCGAATGCCTTGAGGCCGAGCACGGCACCCATCGTGGCGCCAGTCAGCGTGAGCGGTGCGACCAGCACACCGGCAAACGCTGCGGCCATCGACGACAGCGCGTACGAGAACGTAATCACCAGACTGGTGTTGATACCCATGAGCCCTGCGGCGTCGCGATCGTTCGCGGTGGCCACCACGGCCTTGCCGTAGATCGAGCGACGGTTGAAGAACTCGACAGCGGCCATCATGAGCAGCGCGCCCACGACCACGAGCAGCTCCATCGGCAGCACGTTCGCGCCTAATAGACTGATCGGGGCTTCGGGCAGCGGCGACGGAAATTTGAGGTCGTCACGGCCCCAGAGGTTTTCCGCAACGTTCTTGAAGATGATCCCCAGCGCAATGGTGGACATGATCCAGCCGAATTCCGACTTGATCCGCAAGGCGGGTTTCACACCGATGCGTTCGACGAACGCGCCTTGCACGAGACCGAACAGGCAGACGATGGGAATCATGAGCCAGTAGTTCAGCCCGAGGGTGTCGACGAGCGTCAGGCCGACCAGTGCGCCGAGCATCAGCGCTTCGCCCTGGCCGAAGTTCAGGGTGCCGGACGTCGCAAACGTCAGTTGGTAACCGAAGGCGATCACGGCGTAGATCATCCCCAGCGCGATACCGCTGTAGATGAGTTGAATCAGGATGGTCATGCGGTCCTCTCTCGCGAGTGCGAGCCTACGAGCGATGCTCGGGAGGCATTCGGTACTTGTGCCGCGCACCGGTCCCGAGTGCCGGCGGCAGGCGACAGTTGCGTGAAGACGGCACGCGCGCCTCGCCCGGAGGCCCCGAAGCCGATGGCTCGGGGCGCAGGCGTGAGAGGCAACGCGCGCCGTCGTTCACCCGTCATGGCTGCAACGGCAGCCCAGGCAGAGGTGCGGCTTACTTGGAGGCCGTCGTGCCCGCCTTCTCGCGGACCTTGCTGCCCGCCTTCAGGTCGCTGTCGTAGGCATACACGACACGACCGCCCTTCACTTCGCCGAACACCGGAATGTTGGCCGTGATGGCGTCGTGATCGTCATGCGTGAACGGGCGATCGTACGTCGTGACCACGCCTTCGACCGGCGTCTTCAGGTCTTCCAGTGCTGCGCGCACCTTCGGGCCGTCCGTGCTATTGGCCTGCTTCATGGCCGCCGCCAGCAGGTAGATCGAGTCGTAGCCTTGCGCAGCCGACACCGCCGAGTCGATGCGGTTGTTCTTCGGCTTGAACATGGCCAGATAGCCGTCGATGAAGGCTTTGCGCTTGGGCGTGTTGGGTTCCTGAATGAACGTCTGCGGCATGCGTGCCCCTTCGCCGTTCGCGCCCGAGTTGTCGATGTAGTTCGCCATCGCGAGCGTCCAGCTACCGACGATCGGCAGCTTCCAGCCGAGCTTGCCCATGCCGTTGGCGATCTGTGCCAGTTCCGGGCCGATACCGTACGTGAGGATCACGTCGGCGCCAGCCTGCTTGGCCTTGAGCAACTGGGCCGTCATGTCGACGTCCTTGATGTTGAACTTCTCGACGGCCACCGGCGTGATGCCCTTGGCCTTGAGCGCTTTTTCGAGGTCTTCACGACCGAGCTGACCGTAGTTGGTCGAGTCGGCGAGAATCGCGGGTTTCTTGAAGCCGCGACGCGTAATGGCTTCTTCCACGATCATCGGCGCCTGAATGCTGTCCTTGGCCGAGTTGCGGAAGACGTAGTTGTCCGGGTACTGAGGCGGTTTGAACTGGTCGGTAATGACCGTGCCCGTGGCCACGTTGTTGAACACCGGAATTTTGGCGTCCTGATAGAAGCGCTGCGACGCGAGCGCCACGCCGGTATTGATGAACCCGACGGTGGCCACCACCTTTTCCTTGTTGATCAGTTCCTGAGCGACTTGCACGCCGCGCTCGTTCTTGGCTTCCTCGTCGCGCTCGACGAGCTGGATCTGACGGCCGAGCACACCGCCCGACTTGTTGATCTCCGCAGCGGCGAGACGCACGCCGTCGCGCATGGAAACGCCCATCGACGACGAGCCGCCGGTGAACGGGCCGGACACGCCGATCTTGATCGGATCGGCCGCGATGGCCATCGAGGCGGACAGGGCGAACGCGACAGCGCCAGCCATGAGCTTGAATCGGAATTGCATAAGGGTCTCCTTCGGTGCGATGCGTTTCGATATGACGCTTTTTTGCTGCGATTTCCTTGGTGTCGCAGGCCCTGCCGTGGATGCGCGAATCCCGGGATGTCTCCCCCCCGTCGCACCGCCCCGGTCCTTGTAATTCGTATCAGGGCGATACCGTCAAGCACGCGTCGAACGACCAACCTAGCGCGCCGATTATGTGATCGCTGAGTTTCGCCCGCAAAGGCGGGAATACCCCTACGGGGACGCGGGTTTGCGCCCCGTTATCGCCATTTGGCGCGGGTTTCCAAGGGGTTTTGTGTCACGCGCCCATGTACGGCGCGTGTCAGGAGAACGGCACGGAGTGCCAAAGAGTTCGACTCGTATGACGGGTCGTAAGGGAGTTGTAAGCGAAAGCGATTATTCAGCGCGCAAGCGACGAGCGATCTGCGCGCCAGACGCGCTATTCGCCCGGCGCGACCACTTCGCGCGTGCCGTTGCGCCCCATCGGCGTGACGAGTCCGGCCGCTTCCATCTGCTCGATCAGACGCGCCGCCCGGTTGTACCCGATGCGCAATTGCCGCTGCACGGCGGAAATCGACGCGCGCCGCGAATTCAGCACGAAGGCCGCAGCCTCGTCGTACAGCGGGTCGGCTTCGACGTCCCCCGTCGTGTCGCCGAACAGATCGGCGGACGCCGCATCGGCCGGATCGCCCGCGAGGATGGCCTCGTCGTAGTCCGGCTCGCCGTACTGCTGCCAGTGCTGCACCACGCGGTGCACCTCGTCGTCGGCGACGAACGCGCCGTGCACGCGCTGCGGATACCCTGTACCCGGCGGCAGGAACAGCATGTCGCCCTGCCCCAGCAACGACTCTGCCCCCATTTGATCGAGGATCGTACGCGAGTCGATTTTCGACGATACCTGGAAGGCAACCCGCGTAGGAATGTTCGCCTTGATGAGACCCGTGATGACGTCGACTGACGGGCGCTGCGTCGCCAGAATCAGGTGGATACCGGCAGCACGCGCCTTCTGGGCCAGACGCGCGATCAGTTCTTCGATCTTCTTGCCCGCCACCATCATCAGATCCGCCAGTTCGTCGATGACTACGACGATGAACGGCAAACGGTCCAGCGGCTCGGGAGCGTCCGGCGTCAGCGAAAACGGGTTGCTGACCTTCTCGCCAGCGGCACGCGCAGCATCGATCTTGTCGTTGTAGCCCGCCAGATTACGCACGCCGAGCGCCGACATCAGGCGGTAGCGCTTCTCCATTTCCCCAACGCACCAATTCAGCGCATGGGCAGCTTGCTTCATGTCGGTGACGACCGGGGCAAGCAGATGCGGAATGCCGCCGTAGACGGACAGTTCCAGCATCTTCGGATCGATCATGATGAGGCGAACGTCGTCCGGCGTCGCTTTGTAGAGCAGCGACAGGATCATGGCATTCACCGCCACCGATTTGCCCGAGCCCGTCGTACCGGCCACGAGCAAGTGCGGCGCACGTGCCAGATCGGCCACGATCGGCTCGCCCGTGATGTCCTTGCCCATCGCCAGCGCGAGGCGCGAGCGATGCGCATCGAAGACCGGCGCGTTCAGAATTTCCGAAAGGCGGATCATCTGACGCTGTGCATTCGGCAACTCAAGCCCCATGCACGTCTTGCCGGGAATCGTTTCGACCACGCGGATGGACGTGACGCCCAGCGCGCGCGCCAGATCCTTCATGAGACCGACGACCTGCGCGCCGCGCACACCGACGGCTGGCTCCACTTCGAAGCGCGTGATGACCGGACCGGCAGATGCGCCGACGACCGTCACCGGCACCTTGAATTCGGCAAGGCGCTGCTCGATCAGTTGGCTTACTGCGGCAAGCGCCTCGTCCGAAACGACGTTGGCATGGTCGCTGGCCGTGGCCGGTGCCAGCAGGTCCAGCGCAGGCAGATCGTAGTCGATGGCAACACGCGGCGGCGGTAGCTCGTAAGGCGTGTCTGCGGTGAAGCTTGCCGTTTGCGACGCAGCGGAAGGCGCTGCACCGAAGGGTGCTGACGGTGCCACGGATGTGGCACCGAACGACGGGATCGCGGGGATTACCGGCGTGACGGGCGGCAGGTGTTCGGGCGTGGGCTGTGCGAGCGATGTCGTATCGTCGTCCGACGTCAGCGGCAACCCGTCCGCCCTCGCCCACGTGCCATCGGCGCGCAGAACGTAATGCGGCTTAGCGGAAGGCTCAAGACCTTCGTCGATGTCCATTGGGACGACGCGCTCGGAGACTTCGAAAGTCTCCGCCCCGTCGGCCAATGTCGACGCTGCTTCATGGACGAACGGCGCAAACGCAGGAGCAGGAACGTCAGCAACGTCGACAACATCGGTGGCACCCGAAACGTCGAAAGGCGGAAGTGCATCGTCTTCATCCGATGCTTTGGCGGCAATCTCCGCCGACGCGACAGCGGTTTCTGCGGTGACGGTTTGCGTTGCGGGTGCCGTGACGGTAGCGTCATACGCTTCAACGCTCGCCAGCACGTCGGCGAAGACAAACGGACGCGGCGGTACAGCGAAGGGCATCGCTGCGCCGGATGCCGCAGCGACCGGCTGCCGAATTTGCATCAGCGGCGGTAAATTAAGGACTTCCGCAGGCGTGAGCGGCGCAACGGGCGGCGGCATTAGCGGCTCAGCCACGACGATCTCGGGTGACGTCGTCGGTGCAGGAATCTCGGGGACCACGATGTCGACATTGCTATCGAGCGGCGTCGGGATGAGGTCGTGCGTATCTACAGCGACCGCTTCGGACGGTTGCGCCAATGTCGGCGCACCACTGACGTCTGACGACACGGGCGACGCCCAGTCTCGCAGGTCGCGCAACAATGCCTCCGCTTCCTGACGCAGCGCAATCATCGCGTCGATCCTTGCCTGCTCGGCCGCGCTCGCAGCTGCTCGCGCAGCTTCCTGTCCGGCCAGCGCCTCAGGGCTCGGGCCTTCGGGCGCCGGCTCGGCGAACGGTTCCACGACGTCGTTGACCGACCAGTCGATGGGCGAAAACTCGGCAATGTCGGACGCCAGCGGGACAGCGGCATCCGCAGCCGACCACGAGGCCGCACCACGCATGACCGGCGTTGCTTGCGATGCAGGAGCGGCAGGTGCGGCAGGTGCGGAAAGTGCCGACGCAGCGGCATTCGTTGCACTCTGCGTCGAGGCTTCATCGCCAGCCACAGAAGCCGTCTGCGATGTCGGCGCTTGCGCACGCGGTGGTGCGCCACGCGGCGGAATATCTTCGAGACCCAGCTGCGGCTTGCGGAACGGACTGTGCACGACCGTGCCGCGCAAGTGCGCCGGGGCCATGCCCACAGGGCGACGATAGCCGGTCGCGCCCGGCATCGATGTGGGATCCGGCGGTTCGGCGTGCGAAGCGGTATTCGGCGCGGGGTTTGCGTTCGTCGATACCGAGGCCGCGCGCTGCACGACCGGCGACTGCGACGACGCGGCCGGTCGCGGCTCGCGAGGTGTCAGGCCCGGCTCGGCACGCATGAATTCCGTCGTCCGCAGCGCTTCGCCACGGCTCAGTTTTGCGGCATATGCACCACGCGGCAGGACGGTTCGCGTGGTCGCAGCAGCAGCGCTACCCGATGACGCGACCGCACCGGCAGCACCCACTGCCGCCGCAACCACCGGCGTTGTGCGTCCGACCGAAGTCCCCTTCCCTGCCGGACGCGTCGCCGCACTCGCGCCAAACGACGGCTCGGCGCGCGGCGCACCGCGCGTGGTCAGCGGCGGAGGTTGCATGGCATCCAGACGCGCACGCTCTTCGTCAGACAGCTTCCAGCGCGGTTGCGCCGCCAGGCCGCGACGACGCGGCACCGGCTCTTCGATCAGACTGCCGACGTTGTGGTGACCTTGTCCGACCGTCGGCGTGTAACTGCCGCGCTCGCCACGATCCCCCGTGTCGAACGACATCTGGGACAGACCACGGACCGGCTCACGCACGCCGGCGTCGAAACGGGATTCGCGGGATTCGCGGGATTCCCGTGCATCGCGCGGCTCGAACGCAGGTGCATCGTCCTCGTCGTCGGCCGATGGGCGACGCGAGAACATGCCCCACCAGGTGGTGCCGAACACAAGCGGGAGAGAAAAGAGGAGGACGAAACCGGAGAGGCCCATGGCCAGCGTGCCGCCGAGCGCGACACTCAAACCGTGGGAGAGCGACTGGCCGATGCTGCCACCGGCGGTGTTGCTGTCACCGCCCGTCAGCGCAGCCAGCGTGGCGCTGGACACCATCGCCAGCGGAACGCCAAGCAGCATACGGAGCGTGCCGGGGCCGAAGATTCGTATCTCACCGCCAAGCAGACCCCGTACGCCAGGCCAGCACAGTGCCAGCAACCAAAACGTCGACAGTCCGAACCAGCCAAACCCCATAATCGCTCATTGCTTCAGGAAAACCCGGAGAGCGATTGTAGCAGGTAGGCCACCGCGCGGCGGCCCTGCGCACGGACTTTTGCGCATCATGCGTGCCATGGCGTGGCGTGTGCCGCGTCGCGCGCATGATGTGTCCGGCACACGCAGACGTGAATCAGGCGTGAATCAGGCGTGACCGTGCGTTCCCGTCGGACGCAGGGACGGCGCGCCATCGGCCGCCACGCTGTCGAGCGTTGCGACCGGCAGCGCCTCGTCGGGTACGACCAGACTCAGATTCCGGCGACGCAGCGAACGCCAGTCGACCTTGGCGAAAATGTCCTCGCCCAGTGCGCTCGTACTAGAGAGGTTCTCGACGCGCACGCCACGTGCACGCAATACGTTGGCAGCCAGGCGGAACGACGGCTCGATCAACGTTGAGAACTCGGCGTCCAGACGCGTCGGCGCACGGGTTTGCATCGTCTCGTAAAAGCGCGGGGTCGCTGCGGCGTCGCGCAGGTCCAACCCGTGCATGTACATCTCGGTGAAACCCAGCCATGTTGCGACTTGCAGCGCAAAGTACGCGACCGTGCCGCCGTGGAAAAAGCCGTTGTCGATATCGAAGCTGAAACCCAGCCGGCTCTCGTCCCCGAAGAACGCC
The DNA here is from genome assembly GCF_024704525.1 of Pandoraea commovens. NCBI lineage: Bacteria > Pseudomonadati > Pseudomonadota > Betaproteobacteria > Burkholderiales > Burkholderiaceae > Pandoraea > Pandoraea commovens. Next base: position 2,753,920 of record NZ_CP102780.1, on the reverse strand, counting down.
GCACTGGCCGAGACCTGCGCGTCTGCGCGCAGCGTCTGCGTCGTGCGGGCCGCTTCAAGCCCGCGCTTGAAAATATCGTCGACGAGATAGAAGCGGCAGCCGAAGGCGGACATCGGGAACATGTCCAGCAAGCGGGCAAGCACGACCGGCGTGACGAACAGCACCAGATCGCGCGCCACGATACGGCGCGCCAGATCGGGACGCTGGCGCACGAAGCCGGCGTCGAGAATGCAGTAGTAGTTGAATTTGACCGGTGCGCGCTCGGTCAGCGCAATGGCCCCGTTCACGCCCATCACGTGATGCATCGGCAGCGCGTCGTAGTCGATGTCGGCGACGGAAGGACCGCTGGCGATGATGTGGCAAGGCAGTCGGCGCAGGCGTTGCAGCTCGGCACGACGCGCGAGCGGCACGTTGCGTCCGCGCCAGGTGAATCGTTCGATCGCCCCCATCGCATCTCGCGCAATCTGCGCGTGCGGCCACAGGCGTTCGTTGTGCCGCCACTTCGCCGAATGGCTGAAGCGGTAGGCAAGTTTGAGGAATGTCGAAAGCATTGTCGTTGTTCTGGTTAGGTGTTCTGGTTGCGCCGCGCTCACCTCACAGTGGTACGGTCCTAACCCCGTTCATATCGCGTGTCGATCGATTGCCGAGCACCTGTGAGCCGACTGCAACCCCGCGACTCCCCTGTCTCGCGGTATAGCTCACGATGGCATGGAGACCTGACTCCATCACGTCGATGCGCAAATTCTGCCATTCGAACTTAATGGCGGACAAGATTTATTCCAGTTGGAAATCTTACGTCGGGTTACCTTTGCGCGTCGTTTTCGAACGACGTACTTGACAGCGAAATCCCCTATTTATGAGGGTTTTCGTTGGATTGGATGTGACAAAACAGGGAAGGAAAGGAAATTTGCAGAGAAATAGAGCATTGCGAAAAATGCAGACAATACGCAATGCCATTCGACGATTAATGCGTCGTCCGTAAGCGTCTATGCGGGGAATGTGGAAGGCATTGGCGGGCCACTCGCGCGCTCGCGAATGGCCCGGCTTTCATCGAACCGATCAGTGCAGCGCCGAGCGGTTACCCTGGGAGCGATAGAAAGACTGCTCCAGTTCGCCGAGCAAAGTCGCCAGTTGCGGATCGCGAATAAAGCTTGCGGCCGAGTCGGCGGCGAGGATCGCTTCAGGCGTTTGCGGCCGGGCAATGAGAAAGCCCTGCACGTAGTCGACGCCAAGCTCGGAGAGCGCTTCCAGCGTTGCGGCGTCTTCGACCCACTCCGCCACGCTGCGAATACCGAGGTTCTTGGCGAGCGCCACGATGGCCTCGACAATAGCCAGATTGGCCGGGTGCGCCGCCATGCTCTTGACGAACGCGCCGTCGATCTTGATCGCGTCGACCGCGAGGTCCTTAAGATAGGAAAACGAACTGAAGCCCGCGCCGAAGTCGTCCAGCGCGATGCGCCCGCCCAACTGGTGGATGCGGTCGACGAAGCGTCGCGTGTTGTCGAGATCGTGCAACGCGACCGTCTCGGTGATTTCGATGCACAGCAGTCCCACCGAACGCTCATGCGCGGCCAGCGTCGCAAAGATATCCCGCACGAAATGCTCGTCGTTGAGCGACGCCCCTGAGAGGTTGACGCAAACGAAGCGTGTCTTGGACAACTGATCCCGATGCGCATCGATCCACGCCAACGTATTCGTGAGCACCCATTTGTCGATCATGCCGATCGTGCCGTTCTCTTCGGCAGCACTGATGATGCGCGACGCCGGAACGATATTGCCGTCCGAATCGCGCATGCGTAGCAGCACCTCGAAGTTCAGCGAGTCGCCCGGCGACGCCATCTCCATGATCGGCTGCATTTCCAGGAACAACGTGTTGGGCGTGAGACCAGCGTCGAGCGCGTCGATCAGACGCAACTCCGCCAGACGCTCCCGGAACGCCGCTGCCCCGCGTTCGTAGACGACCAGTTCGCGACGGCTCTTCTTTGCCTCACGGCAGGCCCGGTCGGCGGACGAAATCGCGTCGGGCACACGCATGTCGGTCGTCAGCTCGATGACACCGGCCGACGCGCGTACCTGAAACGCCCGCTCGCCGATCTGATACGGCTCTCCGGCGATAGCGTCCACCAGGCGTCGCGCCACCGCCGCTGCTTCCTTGATGGTGGCGTCGCGGAAGACCACGATGAACTCGTCGCCACCGGTGCGCCCCACGCTCTGTTCCGTCGACAACCGCGCGCGCATCCGGTCGCAGGCCTGACGCAGCACCTCGTCACCCGCGGCATGCCCGAACAGGTCGTTGACGAGTTTGAAGCGATCCAGATCGAGATACGCCAGCGCCGCCGGACGCGAATCCGAGAGCGTGCGGATGGCTTCGCCCAGCGATTTTTCGATGCCACGCCGGTTCGAGACGCCCGTGAGCGGGTCGTTCTCCGCCAGATAACGCAGTTGCTCCATCGTGCGGGCGCGTTCCGTAATGTCCTGCAAAGACCCTTCGATACGTCCGTCGGAGAAAATCGCTTTGACGAGGTAACGGCTGATGCGCCCGTCGTCGCGAGGCAGCGAGAGGATTTCGAGCTCGGACTCGTCGCTGTGCTGAGCAACGTCGAGCAGCATGCGCCATGTGCTCTGACCGAAATACTGGTCCCAGCGGAACGTGCGTCCCTCAGTGTTGGGAATGCCGAGCATGGTGTGCAGCGCCGCGTTGCCCCGGACGAACACCCCCTGATCGTTCAGCGTGAAGAGGCCGACCGGCGTCACGTCGTAGGCGTTGCGCAATTCGGTCTGGGCTTCGAGTTTGCCCTTGTGCTCCAGACGCATCTGCTCCGCAATCGCCAACGCGGCCATCAGGCTCGAGAACAACGCCGCCGTCACGCTGTTGAGCGCCGACGACAACGCGCGCGCATTGAAGGCGGCGGCGATGACCTCGGAGAATGTCGCGAACAGAACGATGGCCAGCGATGCGCTGTACCAGACCGCCACGCGAGAGCGCGTGAGCACCAGAATGCGCACGAGCAGCACCAGCACGATCACGATGCCCAAGGCCGCCACGGCCCACAGCACCGGAATGAAGTGCGCATACGGCAACGCGATGGCGGCGCAGCACAGCACCACGCCGGCCCATTGCAACACCATCACCATCCAGCGCAAGCCGATCAGGCGCAGTTCCTTCTTGAATAGCTGCGTGAACAGCGAATAGGTCAGCACGTAATAGATGGCGAACGTCGCCTTGCGGACCAGTGCGTCCCATTCCATCGGAATGGCGCGCTCCAGCCACTGCGTGTCTGCACCGAGCGAGTTGGCGGCGAGTCGCAGGTTGCCGATCAGCCAGGCGGCGAACAGCACATACAACCATTCCTTGTTGATGATGGCGGTGACGAGCACGAACGCCGAGAGCGTCAGCAGACCGCCTTCGAGCAAACCGTTGCTGCGATGAAATTCCCTCTCGGAGATGCGTAACTCAGGCCCGGGCCAGGCGACGAGCGACAGATGCGCCGGGCCGGAGAACGTGCCCTGGCACAGCAACGTGACCGGCTCGACCAGATGTCCGAGGTCGATCGAGAAGCCCGCCTTCGACACGCGAATCGCGCCGCTGACATCACCCCGGTCGGCGCGGCCGATGGCCGGCGTGTCGGGGCTTCGCCAGCAGGCAAGCGTCTGCGCGTGTCGCGAGGGAAACTCGATGACGGTTCGCTCCTGCCCGCCCACCGGCGGCACCGAGAAGCGGAACCACACGGGCGCTTCGGACAGATGCGTGCTGAATTGCTGGACCAGCGGCGCGCGCTCCAGCGCTCCCTGTGCCATCGGCGGATTGAACGTCGCAGGAAGATCACCCTGCGCCTGAAAGCTCACCGGGGTGGCGCCGCGCACGGCGTACTGACTTTCCTGGAACATGAGCACGATGCCGGAGAGCAGCATGATCGCTGCGGGCACCGCGTAAAGGGAAATGCTGCGAAAGAGTTCGTCGAGCCGGGCCGTGATGCGCCAACGGCGCCGCGTGCCGGTGAGTTCGCTCAACTCATCGGAAAAATCGTTCGTATTACGGCCGTCGTCGCGCTCGTTGCCGAGTTCCCCCGCCATATGACTTTTGTGCCCTTATCTCGTTGGTCGCCCCCGTGTTGATCCCCGGATAAGGCGAGCATCGAAGCCCGCCTCCCCGGCCGGGCCGGCCCTGTCCCGTGCGGCCGCCTTCCGGCCGACACGGGCAGGTGTCTCTCGCCCGTCCTACGCGTTACCGCCGTCGTGCAAAATACTGCCTGTTGCAAACGACGGGATAACGTTATTTCGAATAACGGCATTACACCGCCAGGCTGTAGCCTGCTGCTACGCATCGTACCTCGTCGGCAGCAAAAGATAAATCCCGCAAATGCGCGCCAACACTGGCTTCAACCGGCACTGACCCGTCGTCGCTCCGTACCTCCGCAAGCGCCCCTTCGCCCGGCATGCCGAGACGCAAGTCGGGGTGATGCGTGAGGCACATATAGGCAAACAAAGGGTGACCGGCCGATTGCCAGCGCGTGCGTGCCTGCGCCACATCCAGCGCCAGCACCCGATGCCCGATTCCGCCGACGTGCGCCATCGGGATCAGACCCTGTGACGGGAAGACGTCCGTAAACATCAGCGCTTCGTACTGCCGATGCAGCGGCGGGCGGGCTGTAATCACCATCCAGTCGATGCCCGAGACCAGGCAGTACTGATAGAACGCCTTGAAAAGCGCCGTCTTGACGACGCGTCCCACCGGCCCCGCCACCACGCCAAGACGCGTGGCTTCCGCAAGCGCTGCGCTGTCGAGCCATTCGGGCAACGGTGCGGAATCCTCAAGATGCAAGGCCTGATAACGATTGGTCTGGATCCGCATCGTGCCGAGCACCGCACCGTCGAGCCGGGCGCGCGCCACCAGCACAACGGCGCCCGCCTCCCGGTCGCTGATCTCCGGCTCGCTCAGCGTTGCCGCAAGCTCGGGCAAATGACGGCCATAGGCCGCCTGACGCATTGCAACGGCGTCGCGCAAAGACGATTCGTCGCTCGCGATGGTGACGACAAACGGCAGACGTTCTTCGCGCAGCGCACCAACGCCGGACGTGGCTGACGCCGAGGCCCGGGCAACTGCGGGTGATGACGCAGGACGGAGGTTTCCAGCCGGCCGGTCTGCATGGGAAATCGAGAGGACATCCGAAACTTGTGCAAAGTCAAACATGATTGACACTCCTTAAGGTCAATGAAAGGGCGGGTGCCGTGCACGGGCGTTAGCGCCGGTGCATCGCACAATTCCTTTCTTGACCCGCCGAGGCGAAGTGTCAAGTGCTTATTTTCGTTAGGTTTTTCACAGTTTGACGGCACGGCTACGCCCGCCCGTCGGTTCGTCGTGCCAACCGCCCGGGAACCCCCGTCGCGCCGTATGAAACGCCCAAAACCGCGACGTCCCCGCCCCTTCCTTCCCATCCCTTTGTCACCTATTTGCGACAGTTGCCGTCCGAAGAAAGACTCTGGCAAAATGCTAAACCTGTTTACTAATTTGCCGAACCGACGCGACGTGCAACTGTTCCGTTCAACGCCGGTCCGGTGATCGACCACGACATTCCAAGACATGCCAAAAATCGACTGGTCTTCCCGGTTCGGCACGCTGGTGCACGACACGGCACGGGTCTACTCGCGCCTGTTCGACCGCCGCGCGCGGGGTAATTTCGATCTGACACGCGCCCAATGCCGCGTCCTGGTGATGTTGCACCGCTACGGCGTGCAGACGCAGGCCGAACTCGCCGAGCGCATGGAACTCACGCCGATGGCGCTCGTCCGCCTGCTGGATCGTCTACGGGAAAAGGGGCTGGTGCGCCGCGAACGTGATCCGAAGGACAAACGCGCCCATCTGCTCTATCTGACGGACGCCTCCGAAGCCAAGATCGACACGATCGTCGCCTTCGCGAACGTCACGGAACGTGAGGCGCTGGCCGATCTCACGCCAGCGGAGCGCGCCGAACTGTCCCGACTGCTCGGCAAAGTGCTGGCCAATCTGACGCGCGCCGAGGCGGAATGCCCGGTGCCGGTGCGTCGACGTGAGGAGGCAGATCCGGAGTCAACGGAGTAAAGAACGGAGTAAAGATCGGAGAACACAGCAACAGGAGGAGACGAGCGCCATTCCAGCGCTTAGCGACACATAACAACGTCGGGCGCGACCAGAACGACGATCTACCAGAGGAATTACCGTGGCATCCCCAAAATTGGCTGACGATCCGGGCAAACACCGGGCGCTCGTCAGCGTGTCCGTCATGCTGGCAACGGTGTTGCAGACGCTCGACAGCACCATCGCCAACGTTGCATTGCCCCACATGCAAGGCAGTCTGGCGGCATCGCAGGACTCGATCACGTGGGTTCTGACGTCCTATATCGTGGCCGCCGCCATCGCCACGCCGCTCACCGGCACGCTGTGCGCGCGCTTTGGACGCCGACGCGTCTTCCTGTGGTCGGTCGCAGGCTTCACCATCGCCTCCGCGCTGTGCGGCATGGCGCACTCGCTCACGGAGATTGTGGCAGCGCGTCTGTTCCAGGGTATCTGCGGCGCAGCATTGGTGCCGCTCTCGCAGGCGACCATGCTCGATATCAACCCGCCGAGCAAGCACGGCTCGGCGATGGCCGTCTTCGGGATGGGTGTGATGGTGGGCCCGATTCTCGGACCATCGCTCGGCGGCTGGCTCACCGACAGCTATAACTGGCGCTGGGTGTTCTACATCAACCTGCCCATCGGGCTGATTGCCTTCCTCGGCATCGCCGCTTATCTGAAGGAACCGCCGGAACAGAAAGCGGGCAAGTTCGATGCGCTGGGCTTCGTCACACTGGGTCTTGCCATCGGTCTGCTGCAGCTCCTGCTCGACCGCGGCGAACAGCAGGACTGGCTGAATTCGACGGAAATCTGGCTGGAGATGCTGGGCGCAATCATCTGCTTCGCGTACTTCATCGTCCATACATGGACGGCGGGCGAACATTCGTTCTTCAACCGTGCACTGCTGCGCGACCGGAATTTCAATACGGGCGTCGTCTATATTTTCGTGGTCGGCATCATTCTCTATGCCACGCGGGCCCTACTCCCGCCGATGCTGCAAAGCCTGTTCGGCTACCCCGCGATCCTGACCGGGCTCGTCACGGCACCTTCCGGCGCGGGCACGATGGCCGCCATGCTGATCGTCGGGCGACTGGTCGGCAAGGTCGACGTCCGCTACCTGCTGGGTTTCGGCTTCGCGCTGACCGCCTATTCGCTCCACATGATGGCCGGCTACTCGCTGACGCTGAGTCCGTCGGACATCGTCTGGCCGGGCGTGATTCAGGGCTTTGGGCTGGGTTTCGTGTTCGTGCCGCTGACTACCGTCACGTTCGCCACGCTTCCGGGCCAATTCCGTGCGGACGGTGCCGCAATCTACAGTCTGTCTCGCAACATCGGCAGCAGTATCGGCATTTCGGTCGTGCAGACACTCCTCACGCAGAATACGCAGGTCAACCACGCGGTACTTTCCGAGCGCATTACGCCATTCACACAAGGCGTCGAGACTTACGTGCAGACGTACGGGGCCGCCGCGATGGCCGCGCTCAACGCGGAGGTGACACGTCAGGCGGCGATGATTGCTTACCTCGACGATTTCCGTCTCATGCTGTTCCTGACGATTATCGTCATGCCGCTATTGCTGTTCATCCGCATGAAGAAAAAGGCACCCGGCGAAACCGAAGAGATGGTTCACGTCGCTGCCGACTAAAGCGATATCGGCAATACCGAAGCGCGCGAGTTATCAATAAATCGTTTATAGAGACGACGCGCGCTTCTTTACGGATTTACGTGGTTTCCTGGGTTTTGGCTCAATGCCAATACGTGAATCTCCGGCAAGCACCAATTTCGTCACGCGCTCGACAACCGCCTCGAATTCAATTTCCGATTGCGGGATATAAAGCCATTTCCCCAGAACCGGATGCGGGCGCAACGCCGGCATCTCCTCAATGAGCGACGCATGGTGTTCACGCGACGTGCACACCAGAAGCCCATCCCACGGTGGATCCCGGTCGATCACGGCAACGCATTGCCGCCCGTTCAGATACGCCGCTTCCGCACCGAACATCCGCTTGTGCATGAAGGTGTCGTCACGTTCGAACACGTCGAAAATCCAGAGAAGCGAATTACGAATAGAGGATGGCATACGCTGATCGACTCAATAACCTTTAGAAAATCGAGATAACGGTAACAACTTATTACAACTCACCAAAATACAACGCCGACATTTGTAATTGTCGAGCGGAACACCTAATTTGAACTCACTCGAATTGCGCACGATGAAATAAAAACTCGTCACCCTCAGGAGTGCGATATGACAATCTCGCCACGTGCAGTTGAGTTCGTCCGGCATGCGCCGTGCCAGTCGCCACCCCTGCCTCTGAAGCCCCTCATTATCGCGCTGGCGCTATGCATCACCGCTCAGGCGCGTGCCGCATGCGATAACGTCGCCCCCGCCAGTGGCACAACCGTGACCTGCACGGGCACCGACGGCGTGGTTGCCGCGCAAGCTGGCAGCACAGGCGTCAACGTGAACGTACAGCAAGGGGCCAGCATCAGTTCGGTTCGGACTACCGCCGACGTCGCCACCATCACAGTCGATACATCGAGCACGATCACCAACAGCGGCACCGTCAGCATCACCGGGGCCAACGCTCCTCAGCCCGGGCGCGGCGCTGCCATTCTCGGTGCACACGACAACAATGTGCTGGTCAACACATCGACCGGCATCATTTCGACATCGGGCTACGAAAACGACGGCATGGCCGTCAACGGCAACAATGGTTCGCTGACCAACAACGGGACGATTACCGTCAATGGCCCGAACGCCTACGGCATGACAGCGGCCTGGGGACAATCGTCCGGCCTCGGCCTGAACAGCACCTTCGTCAACACTGGCACGATCACCGCCAATGGCGGCGGCAGCCGCGCGATCAGCGTCGTAGGCGGACAAAGTACCGTGACGAACAGTGGCACGCTTATCACCACGGGCGGCACGGCGTCGAACCGGTCATTCACCGTCTTCATGCAAGGCAACAACAATAACCTCACGAACAGCGGCTACATCGAAGCGCGCGGCGTCAACAGCGACGCCATCGTGTCGAACACCGCATCGGGATTCACGTCGTCCATCGTGAACCAGTCGGGCGGCCAGATCATCAGTCGGCAAGGCTTCGGCGTTCGCACGGTCAATGGCACGATCACGATCACCAACGCAGGCCTCATCGAGAGCGATGTCGGTACCGCCATCGCCATGAACGCGGCGGCGAAATCCAATACCCTCACGCTGCAAACCGGTTCGCAGATTATCGGCACGGCGGATGGTGGCAACAGTGCGGTCAGTCGCGTCAACTTGCAGGGCACGGGTACGGCGAGCAACGCCTTCGTGAACTTCGGCACGCTCAACATGCAGGGCGACAATTGGACGTGGACCGGAAGCGGCAACTTCACGACCGCGCAGTTTCAAAGCGGCGTGTTCAATCTGAACAGCACGCTCGGCGGAGCGACGTCTCAAGTCGCCGCAGGGGCCACACTCGCAGGTACGGGGACGCTCACGGGCAACCTGACCAACGCCGGGACCGTGCACCCGGGCGACGGCAGCGGAAATGGCACGCTGACCGTTACCGGCAACTACACCGGTAGCGGCGGCAAGCTCGCCATCGATACGGTGCTGGGCGACGACGCGTCCAAAGTCGCTCCGCTGACGGTTAGCGGCGGCACCATCGGCGGCAGCACGACGATTGCCGTCAACAATATGGGCGGTGCGGGCGGACTCACAACCGGTAACGGCATTCCGATGGTCAACGCCGTGGGCGGCGCGACGTCGAGCGCCAGTGCGTTCGCCCTCGGCGGCACGGTCAGCCAGGGGGCATACACCTACTACCTGTATCGCGGGGGTACGACCCCCGGCTCGGAAAACAGCTGGTTCCTGCGCTCGACAGTGCCGGTGGCCACCGCCGTGACCTACGTCGACCCGGTCACCGGCCAGACCGTCACCACAGTGCTCTCGCCTGTCGGCGCAGCGGGCAGCCCACCGACGGCCGCCGTAGGTTCGACGCCCATGCCCATCTATCGCGTGGAAGTCCCCGTCTATTCGGCGATGCCGGAAATCGCACGCGTCGCGGGCTTTGCGCAGATGGGCACGTTTCACGAGCGACAGGGGCAACAGGGTTTGCTGACGGAGAACGGTGTACTACCGGCGGGTTGGGCACGCGTCTGGGGACAAACCGAACAGTTCCGCGCCAAGGGCGACGTGTCGCCACAGTTCGACGGCAACATCGGCGGCGTGCAGGTCGGCCACGATCTCTTCTCGCGCAGCACGGACAGCGGGCATCACGACCACATCGGGATCATTGCAGGATGGACGCGTGCCTACGGCGACACGCAGGGCAGCGCACTGGGGTCGATGGACACGCACACCGGATCGCTGGGGCTGGATATGTACAGCGCGGGGCTGTACTGGACCCATGTGATGCCCAACCTCGCCTACGTCGACGCGGTCGTACTCGGCTCTGCGCTCCAATATGAATCGAAGCCCGTGAGCGGAATGAACACAAGCACGCATGGCAAGGCGGTGGCTGCGTCGCTCGAAGCTGGCTGGCCGATTCGGCTGACGCCCGGCCTCATGTTGGAGCCGCAGGCGCAGATCGTCTACCAGCATCAGTCGCTCAACGATCTGACGGACGCCGTCTCGTCGGTGGCGTTCGCCAACACTAATAGCTGGCTTGCGCGCATCGGCGCACGTCTGGAAGGCAATTACGACGGCGCACGCGGATTGCTGCGACCTTACCTTCTGTTCAACCTGCTGCATACGTTCGGCAACGACGGCCGCGCCATCTTCGGCGGCACCACACCGATCGTCAGCAGCGCGAACACCACGGCGGCACAGTTCGGCATCGGCGTCGCCGGACGCTTCAACAAGCACGCGAGCGTGTACGCCACGCTCGCTTACCTCACACAAATCGACGATACCCGCCAGCAGAGCGTGTCGGCAACACTGGGCTTGCGCTGGAGCTGGTAAGCACCGCCGCAGGGGCGAGCGAGCACGTTCGGCAGCACGGGTAACACGCAGTGCTTATCGCTCCGGCACGGCGAACCGGTTCTCAGCCGCCAGCCGCGACGTGCAAAGGTGACGTCGCTACGTCGGGTACCTCTGTACGGTCGACACGCGGATCGACGGCGGGCATGGCCGTCTCCGGTGTGTAGCGCACACAGCGATTGCGTCCGGCAGCCTTGGCCTGATACAACGCACGATCCGCCCGTTGCACGAGCGAGGACAGCTCACCACGTGAGCGTTCGTCGCACGCGATGCCGATACTCACGGTTGCGGCGACCGTCTCGCCCTGCACCATCCGTGCCGAACGCTCGAACGCTTCACGCACGCGCTCTGCGATGGTCTGCGCTTCGTTGCCCCCCACGCCCGGCAGGAACAACGCAAACTCCTCGCCACCGTAGCGTCCGAAGATATCGTCTGCCCGAAGCTGTTGCGACGCCGTGCGGGCGAACAGCAGCAGTACCGTGTCACCGAACGGATGGCCGTACGTGTCATTGATGCGTTTGAAGTGATCCAGATCAAGGAGAAGCAATGCGACGGGGGCACGAGCAGCGCCATGACGTCGCAACTGCTCACGTGCGAGTCGAGTGAACTCAGGGCGGTTGAATGCCTGCGTCAACCCATCGCGCGTCGCCGCGCGGTGCAGCGCAATTTCCGAGCGCTCCTTTCCCAGCGACACCATCAGAAAACTGGCGACGACGATCAGCACGAGCATCTCGGTCGTGGAGACCTGCGGTCCGAACCACGCCAGGAATTGCGAATCGGTCGGACCGAGCCATACGAGCGCGACGGCCCGCGCCGTGTAAAACGATCCATGCAGCACGGCGACGACCGCCAGCACGATGCTGCTCGGCAGCCGCAGCCCCGAAGCCTGCCAGAACTCCCTGGCCGCCATCAGGCTGTAGAGCGCCAGCAATGAGAAGAACAGCACGCCGCCGCTCCAGGCGTCGAGCGGGCGCGCGAACAACCACGTCCCCCAAAGCAGCACTGCCGGGCCGCCAAAGACCGCAACCCACTGGACGCTTCGACCGTAAAAGCGCCGCGCACCGCTCCACACCATGGCGAACGCCAGCGTGGCGACGGCGTTGCCCAGCGGATAGAGCACCGCGAGCTGAGCACTTCGGGAGGCCAACAGATAAAGCACGGGAGAGAACGTCGCGAGCAGGAAAGCCAGACTCCACCATCGTGGCGATTCGGCTTCGTCGCGGCGTAAGGCGTCGAGCATGAACAGGATGCCTGTCGCAATGCTCAACAAGAAGGTCACAAACTGTAGCGTCGGCAGGTCTAACGCCGGCAGCGACAAACCAAGAGCCATGGCTCCGTCCCCCGTACGCACGGCCGACGGGCGGTCATCACCGTCCCGGGCGCATGCGCAGTTTGAAATACGGGGGATAAAACCTGACTGAATGATCAGCGGTTCGTTATTTTGGAGATGGCAAAACGCGGCAGCCGCTTGCGCGCCGTATGCGGCGCACCGTCTGGCCGCCCCGGTCCGGCCATCGGTTTCTCTAAGGAGTGTCCGTCGTCGCTGGCGTGTCTCGCGCTTCCCTGAAGCCCACTCGGTCGTGGGCCCGCTATGTCTTTTGACGCGCGACGCCGGAATTCCCTGAATTCAGCACTGCTCCATGTCCATGCGGCGGGATTCTAGCACGTCAAAATGAGACGGCAAGGGACGCTCAGCCCCACCAGACAACGACGTCTCAACCTTCCTTACACTACCTTTCTCACATTTCCTGACGCCGCCTCGCCGACAATGCGCCTGCCGTCTGAATCACCAGATCGGCAAATCGGCGTTCATCGCGCTCCGCATTCCAACGCACACGCGGCACAGCAATGTTGATCGCGCCGATGGCCCGGCCATCCTGATTGACGACGGCCGCCGCCGTCGAGATGTCGCCCATGAAAAACTCGTCTTCGGTGTGGGCGTACCCCTGCTTGCGGATGCGGGCGAGCCGCTCCTTGATCTTGCGCGGCTGCGACACTGTTGACGGCGTGAACTGGACGAGGTTGGTGCGCGCCAGAATATCGTCGATCTCGGCGTCGTCGAGCGTGGCGAGCATCGCCAGCCCCGGTGCCGTGCAGTACGCGGGCAGACGCGAGCCGACGATGACATTGGCGTTGAACACACTCCGGCTGACGATACGCAACACGAAAACGATGTCCGTATCGAGGCGCACGGTCAGATTGGTCGCCTCCTCCGTCTCCGCCGCCAACTGCTGCAAATAGGGTGCCGCGCGACTGACCAGTTCGTTCGAGACGAGATAGTGATACGTGAAGTCCAGCAGCTTGGGCGAGAGTTCGTACTTCTTGCTCTGCGGATCCTTGAGCAGATAACCCAGTGCCGAGAGCGTGAACGTGAAACGCTGTGCGGCGCTGATGTCGAGGCCGGTCGCCGCCGCAATTTCGGACAGAGACAGATGACGCTTCGAGCCATCGAACGCGGTGAGCACTTTCATCGCTTTTTCGACGGAATTGACATACAGCGTAGACTCCGTCGACGAGGCTGCCGAAGATGTCTCTGCCGCGACGGATGTGACGGCGGTCTTGTCTTTCGCGCGGCTGCGCGGGGTTTTGGTGGTGGCCACAGTCAGATGGGTGTTTTGACGGATTTGGCTGGATTATCGCATAAAAATAGCATTCTATCTTTATGCGATAACTCTAGATCCACGTTCGACCCTCACGCACGTGCTGCCTCATTTCGTTGCGACCCACTCCCACGCGCCTTGTGTGTCTCGCGACAACAAGTGCTTACGGATTCGCTCCGATGGCGTCGTCTCGAACTGCGCGGTCTCGCGATAGTAGCGCGGCCGCTGATAGCTGGCGAGACGCTCCGCCGCCCAGGTCGACAACGCCACCCAGTCGACGGCCGATTCGCGGAACTGCACGTACAGCATGACGTCCTGCTCGCCGATCTCGCTCGCCACGCCAATCGCCGCACACGCCGCCACCGCCGGATGCCGCGCAAATACCCGCTCGATTTCCCATGCCGAAACGTTCTCGCCCCGCACGCGCATGCTGTCGGTGCGACGCCCGATGAAAACCAGACTGCCGTCGGCACTGCGGCGCGCGCTGTCGCCCGTGTAGAGCTTGCCATCGCGCAACGCTTTCGCCGTGGCGTCGGGATTATCGAGATACCCCGGCAAGAACACACCGTCGACATCGCTCGACAGGACAATCTCCCCAGGCTCCCCATCGGCCACCGGCTGGCCCGCGTCATCGAGCAATTCCAGCGTCAACCACGGCAACGCATGGCCGATGGAGCCGGGTTGATCTGCGTCGTTGAGCGTAGCGAAGCTTGAGCACTCGGTCATGCCGTAACACTCGCGCAGCACACAACCCAGACGCTCGCGCGTTGCCTGCCAGGCACTGGCCGAGACACCCGCGCCCCATGCCACACGCAGGGAATTCGTCGCCGGTTGCGCGTCGCGCGGCAACTGCATGAGGATGTCCAGAATGCCACCAAGGTAGTGAAGATGCGTAGCCTGCGACTGCTCGCATTGCTGCCAGAAGCGGCTCGCCGAGAAGCGCTCGACCACGTGCATCTCGACATCCACGAGAAACGGGATCAACAACATTTGCGCGCCGCCAATGTGGCACAACGGCTCCCACAGGAACAAGCGGTCGCCCTCGCCTGCATCGGCCACGCGCAACGCTGCCTCGCTGGCAATACGCATCATGCGATGCGTGAACAAGACCCCCTTGGGCGCCCCAGTCGTCCCCGACGTGTAGATGATGCAAAGCACCGATGCCGGGGTGACGGCTGCCGCAACCGGTGCCTTCCCCGCATGCGCGGCGGCCTGCGCCATGACGTCCGACAGCCAGTAGCGCACCACCTGTGTGCCGTGATGTCCCGGCTGCCCGGCGGCCAGCGCGACGCCAGCGTCGAGTACGTCGGCGAACGACGGTTCTGCGATGAGTAACTTCGGTTTGGCGTGCCCCAGCAGATACTCGATGCCGTCGCCTTTCAGGCGCGTATTGACCGGCACCCACACGAGGCCCGAGAGCATGAGCGCATAGATCAGGGCGACTTGCGCGGCACTGTTGCCCAGCATGACCGCCACGCGATCGCCCGGCACGAGTCCCTGCGCGGCAAACCACGCCTGCATCGCACCGACCCGCGCGGCCATCTGCGCACGGTCGATGGCCTCACCCTCGAACACGACGACCGGCTTCGCTGAAGCCCTCTCAGCCCCCTCAGCCCCCTCGCGCCGATGAAGCCCCGCCATGAGCAGCGGCACGACATCGAGCGAATCGCCCTCGGCCCGCTGCGGGAAGTACTGAAGATAAGGATGCGACGACATGGGTGATGCGTGTGACGATTCCGACGCCGAAGACGTCTGCGCACTCACCGGCGCAACTCGGGCAACGTTAGACATGGACATACGAGAATCCGCGGGTATCAGTAGCTCTTGCGTTTGAAGATGGAAGACAACCAGACGACGAACACCATCAGGAAGACCAGCGACGTGGCGACAGCGGCCAATGTCGGCGTGACAGCCAGTTGGATGTCGTCCCACATCTGCTTGGGCAGCGTGGTGTTGATCCCGCCGGAGACGAAGATGGCAATCGTCAGGTCGTCGAACGACACGATGAAAGCGAACAGGAACGCCGAGCCGAGGCTTGCAGCGAGCAACGGCAGCAGCACGGTGCGCACGCGGGTGAAGGCCGACGCGCCGAGCATCTTGGCCGCGTCGTCGAGTCGCCAGTCGAAGCGCTTGAAGCTCGCCGACAAGGTGACGACCACGTACGGAATTGCCAGCACGGTGTGGCCGATGACAAGCCCCGCATTGGTGCCCGCCAGTTCCCACCGCGCAAACAGATACAGCAGGCCGACGGCGACGACGATGCGCGGCACGATCAGCGGCGCGATGAACACGGCGAACAGCGGCTTGCGCCAGCGCGACGGCAACCGGACGAGCGCCAGACTCGCGCCGAAGCCCAGCACGAGCGCGAGCGCGGCCGTCGCGAAGCCCACGCCCAGCGAGCGCCACAACGCCGCCTGCCAGACGCTCGACTCAAGAAATGCCACGAACCACTTGATGGTGAACAGCTCCGGCGGGAACGACACGAACGATTGCTTCGTGAACGCCAGCGGCACGACGAACGCAATGGGCAGCACCAGCGCGAGCACGACCGCCCACGTATAGGCCTTCAGGCCCAGACCGCCACCCGCCCGCTCGCCGCCTTGCGAGAACGACAGCTTGCCCGCGAGACGTCCGACGGTCATCAGCACAGGCAGCATGCGCCCGCCTGCCCCTGCGCGTCGTTCCGGCGCTTCTCCGGCCAGCGACGACAGGCCGACCACCCGGTCGTACACGAAGAACACGACGATGGAGCACAGCAGCAGGACCGTCGACAGTGCGCCCGCAAACCGCAGGTCGAACAACTCCAGCACCGACGAAATGACCAGTTGTGCCACCATCGACTCACGCGGCGAGCCAAGCAGTGCGGGCACGATAAAGAAGCCAAGACTGGTGATGAAGACAAGCAACCCGGCGGCCGCCGCACCCGGTCCGGACAACGGCAGAAACACGGTGAAGAAGCCCGTCGAGCGATCCGCGCCGAGCGTTTGCGCCGCCTGCACGAGCTGCATATTGATGCCGCGCATGATCGGCAGCATCGTCATGACGGCGAGCGGCAGCATCGCGTGCACCATGCCGATCAGCACGCCCGTCATCGACGGCGCGAGCGTGCCCGCGCTGTCGAGCAGACCGAGGTGCGTGGCGAGCGTCGTGAGCAGGCCCGTCTTCGAGAGCAGCAACATCCAGGCGTACGTCTTGACGAGATAGCTCGTCCAGAACGGCAGCACGATCCACAACAGCCAGCGCTCACGCGAGCGCGCCGACAGGCGGGCCAGCAAATACGCGACCGGATAGCCCAGCAGCACCGACAACGCGGCCGTCAGGAAAGCAATCCAGAAGGTCGAGCCGAGCACCTTGATATAGACGGCCGAGTGCGTCATGCGCGCGAATTGCGCGACGGACAGCACGCCGTCGGCATCGTAAAGGCCGCCTTGCAATATCTCGACGACCGGCACGATGAAGAACACAGCGAGGAACAGCAACGCGGGCAGCGCGGGCAACCACCGGGCCACGTGTTTCGGCCAGGCAATACGGGACCCCGCCTGGGGCAGGCGTTGAACAAGCCACATGGCAAATACTCCTGAAGCGGATGACTCGGGCGAAAGAAGACTCAGCGCGTGAGCAACGTGGCGCGGCCGTGATCCCACGCGAGCCCGACGCGATCGCCCACGCGTGGCGTCAGCTCACGCGGACAGCGCACGGTGAAATGCGCGCGCTCGGCATCGGCGGCAGAGCCGGGTTCACCGCCCTGCCCCAGCGATACGATGGCGCGCGTGTCGGCGCCGAGAAACACGACTTCGCGAATCGTCCCGGCAAGCGCACCGTCTTCCGGCGTCGTCAGCCGTGCCGCCTCGGGGCGCACGAGCAGGCTCGCCGCACCGGCCGCAGGCAGATCGGGGCTCGGACCGATGGGCACCAGACGCTCACCCACGCGCAGTGCGACGCGCCCGTCCGCCAGTCGCTCCACCACGCCATCGAGCAGATTCGAATGCCCGAGGAAGTCGGCGGCAAAGCGCGTAGCCGGACGGTCGTACAACTGCGCCGGCGTACCGATCTGTTCGATGCGCGCCTGATTCATCAGACAGATACGGTCGGACAGCGTCAGTGCCTCATCCTGATCGTGCGTCACATAGATGAACGTTGCGCCCAGCTCCTGATGCAGACGCCGGATTTCCAGTTGCATGTGCTCGCGCAACTTCTTGTCGAGCGCGCCAAGCGGTTCGTCGAGCAGAATGATCGACGGACGAAACGCGAAGCAGCGCGCCAGCGCGATACGTTGCTGCTGACCGCCCGACAACTCCGAAGGCAGACGTTGCGCAAACGCCTGCATCTTCACCATGGCGAGCGCCGAGTCGACGGCCGGTCCCAGCTCGGCGCGCGGCAGCTTGCGCATGCGCAAGCCATACGCCACGTTCTCCCAGACAGTCATGTGCGGAAAGAGCGCATAGCTCTGGAACACCATCCCGATGCCACGTTTGCCCGGTGCGTCGTGCGTGGCGTCGCGCCCGTCGATGAGCAACTGGCCCGCACTGGGCTCGACCAGCCCCGAGATCATTTGCAGCAGCGTGGTCTTGCCCGAGCCAGACGGCCCGAGCAACGTGAGAAATTCCCCTGCCGCGACGCGCAGATCCGTCGGCAGAAGCGCGGGCGTCTCGCGGTACGTCTTGGCAAGACCGATGGTTTCCAGTTTGGTACTCATATTCGTGCTCATCCTGCTCCGGTATTCACAACACTTGCATCGACGCTTACGACAACAGCCACGCGTTGAAACGCTCAGTGGCCTTCGTACGGTTCTCGGCCCACCACTGTGGGCTCGGCAAACGCATGCCCTTGAGGTTGGCGGGTGCGGTCGGCAGCAGCGGCGCGCGCTCCTTGGGAATGCCGTCGAATGCCTTGAGGTTGGTCGGACCATAGGCGAGGTCTTGCGTGATGAGCGCCTGTCGGGCCGGATCGCCGCAGAAGCGCACGAACTGCTTCGCGAACTCGGCGCGCGGCGTGCCCTTCGGAATCCCCCACCCTTCGATGGAATACAACCCCTGATTCCAGACGATCTTCACCGGCGCCTTGTTGTCGATGGCCGCCTGCGCGCGCCCGTTCCACGTCGACATCATGTCGACGTCGCCGCTCTGGATCGCCTGCATCGCCTGCGCCCCCGACGTCCACCAGAGGTTGATGTGCGGCTTGATCTTGTCGAGCGACTTGAAGGCGCGGTCGAGATCGAGCGGATACAGCTTGTCGATGGGCACGCCGTCGGCCATGAGCGCCTGTTCCAGCGTGTCGAGCGGGCTGCGGCGCAGCGAACGGCGGCCCGGGAAACGCTTCACGTCCCAGAAGTCGGCCCACGTCTGCGGCGCTTCCTTCTGGAACTTGTCGGTGCGATACGCCAGCACGGTCGAGTAGACGTCGACACCCAACCAGTCGGCCGTCACGGCCTCGGGCATGATGCCGGGGAAGTCGGCAGCCTTCATGCCGACCGGCTCGAGAAAGCCCTTCGATTCGAGATACGGAATGTCCGCCGACAGCGTGAGCGTAGTGACGTCCCACACGAAGTTCTTCGTCTGCACCATCGCCGCGAACTGCGCCACCGGCTGTGAATCGCGCGCCACGCTCACGACCTTGATGCCTGTCGCCTTCTCGAACGGGTCGTAGAACGCCCGGCGATAAGCGACGGTGTACGGGCCGCCCGGATCGGAGACGATCAATTGCTTGGCCTGAGCGAACGCCGAGTGCGACGCGAGCATCGGCACCGAGCCAGCCAAAGCGGTGACACCGGCCATTTGAAGCAAACGGCGGCGGGACGGATTTTGCGGGTCGTGCGAGTGAGACATAAGGAACTCCGCTTGTGCGATGGACAGACGCAACACGCCTGCCCTGTGTGGGTTGCCGCCCGTCGCGCCGTTGTGACTGGGTGAGCGCAGGCAGCGACGGGGGGTAACGCTTCGGTCGATGGCGATCTCTTACGGATCGGCCGGGTGTGGCAGCGTCAGGCTTTTGCCGTTTCCGCCTTCGCGGCGCGCTTGGCAAAGAACGCGGCCATCATGCGCGCCGGTTCACCCGACTCGTACGACTCGCGCTGAATGCGCATGCCTGCTTCGATAGCGTCCTGGAAGGTGCCTTCGGTCATCTCGCGAAAGCGCTGCTTATCCAGACGCATCGCCACCGGCGGCTTCTCGGCGAGTTCCGTCGCGATTTCCAGCGCTTTGTCGAACACCTTGTCTTCCGGCACGAGGTGATGGATCAGGCCAAGACGATGGCTCTCGTCCGCGTCCATCAGACGGCCGGTGAGCGTCAACTCGATCGTGCGCGACAGCCCCAGCATGTGATTCATGATCCACGGACCGGTCGTGCTCGCGATACCGGCGTTGATCTCCGGTTGTCCCATGCGCACGCCCGGATGGCCGACGCGAATGTCGCCCAGCAGCGACACCTGGAAGGCCGAACCTGCGGCCGTGCCGTTCAACGCCATGACCAGCGGCTTCTTCAGACTACGGATCACGTCGTAGTAATGCTCCCAGCCCTTGATCCACTCGATAGCCGTGTCGCCGTCGAAATGCTTGGCTTCGGCCAGATCCTGTCCGGCGGAGAACGCGCGACCGGCACCCGTCATGATTACGGCCGCCACGTTGTCGTCGGCATTGAAACGCTGGAGCGCGTCGATGATCAGTTCGCGCATGGCGATGGTCCAGGCGTTGAGCGCCTGCGGACGATTCAAGGTGATTACCGCCACCTTGCCAACCTGCGTGAAGAGAACTTCCTGCTCCGTTTGCTTTGCTGTCTCGCTCATTTGAACTCCAAGGGCACCGACGCGTGGACATCACGCGTGCATTGAGATGGCGACAATGCGATCAACGCATTTCTCGCTAAACAGTTATCTCAGTGCAATAACTGTTATCTGAAAGCAATATAGTTATTCCAAAAAAATGGCGCAAGCGGAATCGTTACAGGGTTTACCTCAGGCGGTTGCACCTTGGGGATCGACGGCGGAACTCGATACGGAATCGTCGAGCGTCGACGGGAAGTGGCGCACGCCTGCGCAGCGCCATCTGACGAGGGCGCTCAGGCGATGTCCATTGAGGGATCGGGGAGAAAAACGCAGTGATCGGCCCGGCAAGGGCCGACCGGCTTTGAGCGGCTGGAGGTCAGCCGGGGTGAAGGTCGCCCACGGGCGACCCTAACTACGGTTAATCGCCTTGCACCCGCGACTTTTGTTTGCGGAGACGGCGAATGGCTTGCAGTTGCGCCACGGCTTCGGCCAGTTCGGCCTGCGCCTTGGCGTAATCGATGTCGCCGGTCTGTTGCTCCAGCAATGCGGCCGCCGCTTCGCGGGCACGCTCGGCGCGCGCCTGATCGAGACTGTCGGCACGCATGGCCGTGTCGGCGAGCACCGTCACCCGGTCGGGCTGGATCTCGACGAAGCCGCCAGCGATGTACAGGAATGTCTCGGTACCGTCGACGCCTTCGACGCGCACCGTTCCCGGACGCACGCCCGAGAGCAGCGGCGTGTGCCCCGGCAACACCCCCAACTCACCTGCCGAGCCGGGAATTTCCACGAAGCGCGCCTCGCCCGAGAAAATCGCGCGCTCGGTACTGACCACGTCTACCTTGAGTAATGCCATGTATTTCACTTCTCCCTGCGGCACGACGGCGCTCGTTTGCGGCGATACGGTCGTCGGGCCGTGTCCTTCTTAAGGTCTGGTGAACTCGGACGCATATACCTTTGCGCGCGCCGAGTCCGCCATGAACATCACAACGTTCGTGGCGTCGCGACACCGAGATCCGTCGACATCTTCAGTAGCGACTCCCAAATCGGTGTCGTGAGGTCGATGTGATCATGGTGCTTCTTGCGGTTGTCGGCCTCATATTCGCCGGGATACTGCACGCGGTCGAAGCCAGGCTGCGGCGGGCATGACGTCAGATAGTCGATGAACGCCTCCACCTCGTGCGAGCGCCACGTCGCGGCGAAGTCGACCTGCGGATTGAGGACGATGGCGAACATGTTGTTCGTCGCCACACCCGCACGCGGGTGTTCCGGCTGTATCGTGCCGCCTCCCGAGAGCACGCCCGCCAGCAACTCCGTCACGATGCCCAGCGCGTAGCCTTTGTGACCACCGAACGGCAGCAACGCACCGAACGGCTCGGTGAAGAGCGCGTTCGGATCGGTCGACGGATTACCGTAACCGTCGATCAACGAGCCCGGCGGCGCCTGTTTGCCTTCGGCCGCGAGCACACGTGCCTTGTTGATGGCGATGGCGCTCGTCGCCATGTCCACCACCAGCGGCGGGCGGTTGTTCGGCAACGGCCCCGCAAAGCACAACGGATTGGTCGTCAGGCGCGGCTCGCTGCCGCCAAACGGTGCAACCATCGGCTGACGGTTCGTCACATTCGTGAACGCCATGAACACCAGCCCTTGATGCGCCGCCATCTCGCCATACTGGCCCATGCGGCCCAGATGGTGGCTGTTGCGCAGCGTCAGAATCGCCACGCCCTTGTCGAAGGCGCGTGCAATCGCATGCTCCACCACGAACTTGCCGACGTGCTGACCAAAGCCGCGATTGCCCTCGAACAACAACAGATTGCCGTGATCGGTGAGCACGCTCGGACGTCCGCTCGGATTGACCTGTCCGTCCTCAAGCACTTTGCGATAGGTCGGCAGAATCGACAGGCCGTGACTCGCATAACCCACGCGGTCCGATTCCACGAGATGCTCGGCGACGTCGAGCGCGATGTCGTCGGGCACGCCCTGCGCGAGCAGCAGTTGTTTGCCGAAGTCGACGGCGTCTTTCAGAGGGATTCGCATAGTCACTCCTTGTTCATCGAACGCAGCAGGCGCGCATTACAACCAGCCCAGCCAGCGCCAGTACGTCGCGGCGAACACCAGCAGCAAGGCGTAACCCACGACCGTGACGATGATCCCCACCTTGGCGAATTGTTTGGCGGTGAACGTGTCGGTGCCCAGACACACCATGTTCTGCGGTGCGTTAATCGGCAGGATGAAACCGAAGCTGACCGTGAAGCCGAGCAACATGGTCATGCCCAGCCGGTTGAAGTCACCCGGCAAGGTTTGCAGCACGGCAATCAGAATCGGCAGCATGGCCGAGGTCAGCGCCGTGGCGCTCGCGAAACCCAGGTGAATGAGAATGAGGAATGCGGCCAGTATCGCGAAAATCGACAACGTCGGCAGCGAATCGAGGCCCGTTGCGGCGACCACGTGATTGCCCAGCCACTGCCCTGCCTGCGTCGTGAGCAATGCGGTACCAAGACTGATACCGACCCCGAACACGATCACGGTGCCCCAGGGAATACGCGACTGCACGTCCTTCCAGGTCATCACGCCAAAGCGCGGCAGCATCAGCACGACCAGACCGACGTAGGTGACCGAGGTCGTATCGAAGCGGTGCAGCTTGCCCTCCGTCGCCCAGAACAGCAGCAGTCCGATCGACACGGCGAGCAAACGCTTTTGCGAACTCGTCATCGGCCCCATTTCGCGCAGTTGCGCTTCCACGGCTTCTTTGCCACCGGCAATGGCGTCGGCCTCGGGCGGCATCAGCTTGAGTACGAGCACCACGAGCACCACCGACATGATGATCGCCCACGGTGCGCCAGCGACAAGCCACTCAGCCCACGTAATGCGGTCGCCGAGCATCTTGTCCATGAAGCCCACGGTCAGGAGGTTCTGTGCAGCCGCCGTCTGAATACCGACGTTCCAGATACTGGTCGCTTGCGCCACGATGATCATGATGCCTGCGGCAATGTTCGAGCGCTTATCGACACCGAACGCGGCAATCACCCCCATCATGATTGGCACCACACAGGCACTGCGGGCGGTGGCGCTGGGCACGACAAGCGAGAGCAGGATGGTCACAGCAACGGCGCCGATCATCACGCGGCGCGTGCTGGTCCCGATCTTGGAGAGGGTCACGAGGGCGATGCGGCGGTCGAGCCCGGTGAGGGTCATCGCCGCAGCGATGAAGAGCGCACCGGCCACCAGCGCGAGGGCCGAGTTGGAGAACCCGGCAAGCGCCATACTGATAGCGCGCGACGTGCCGTACTCGACACTCGGGTCCTGCACCGTGGGCGCGGTGCCCACGAGAAACGCCATCAGCGAAGTGATGATGATGGCGCTGGCCTCGTACGAGACGGCCTCGGTAATCCACACCACCACGGCAAAGGCGAGAATGGCCAGCATGCGATGGCCTGCGACCGGCAGATCGTCGGGCATCGGGATAAAGAGCACGGCAATCATCACGATCACACCGGCAATCAGCCCGATGGGTATTGCTTTCTTCTGGGGAGGGCTTTGCACAGAAATGTCAGGCGTGCTCATAAGGGGGCTCCAGAGCGGAATGGCATGCCGGCAGTCGGCATGTCTTGAGGAAATGCCACGCTTGAACTGCGGGTCAATCCTACCTGCATTGAACTTGGCGAGGCAAGCGCGGGGCGTAGGCGTGCACCGTTGTCCGCAGGCCCCAACGTAACGTGGGGCAAGACGGGCGCGGCATAGGCAAGCGTGGCGGGGAATGGGCTAAGTCCGGCAGTCCCGCGTGCTTTCAGACGCACAGGACAGCGATCAACGCGGCGGTGAATGCGGCAGGCGAGGCATTCGGGGTGTACCAGACCCTCAGAGGTCCGGAAGCCCCGGTCGACGGAAATGCATCGCAAATGAAACGACGACGCAATCGACGCAGGCGGTACGGACGATACGGTTCGCCGTGAGGTGCGCGCGGCTAAAAATGCAGTCCGAAGTATTCCGGTGCACCAGCGAACAGTTGGGTATTGAGGACGGGATTGGTCAACGCGCGATGCCAGAGCGTCTGATACAGCCCTGTGAGTCCGGCGCGCGGTCCGGTCACCATACCGTCCGCGCCCGACGTCAGCCCGGCATTGCCGAGCGTTCCGCTTAACGTGCGACCGCTGACGATGACCGGGTCTGCCGCCCATGCTCCCGCGTCCGCGAACACGTCGTGCCACGGCGCGGGCGCCGCCCCCACGAGTGCAGCTGGCGGCGAACCCGGCGGCGTATGGGACGGCCCCCGGGCCGACGCCCGGGCCGCACGCTTCGAACGTGCGGCCCGTGTCGGCCGGGCGCCAGACTTGGCTTGCGCCGTTGCGGTCTTCGTCGCCGCCTGCGCACCGGTGGAGTTCACGGTATGCGGCGGATTGGCGGCATGTGCCGATGCCACCATCCAGAAGCAACACAACAACGCCAGCGCCGAGATGGCGCCCATCAGGCGGGTAAGCGACTTCGTCATGACGTCCTCTTGTATCGGCGGTGATCCCCGCCTGTCTTGAGAGAGTCAGAGCAAATTTCGGACCATGAGAGACAACTATATGATTCTTATGCACTTCTTATTTCACCATTCGCAGACGTCCGAAGAATTCCCGAGATTTGTTTCACTTCAGAAACATCCGGCAGCCGCGATTGATCATCGACGATACGTTTTCACCCCCGTGTCGGCGGGTGTCTGCGCTCGCCGGTGAAGCATTAATCGACTTTCGACGCTTCGATTGTCGTCCCGCGTTTCGTCTGACGCATTGACGTGGATCAACGAAAGCGCACGACCGTGCGAAAACCCGAATTGACGGACGATGTGCGTTATGGCGAGGCATTGCGACGTTTTAACGGTGATCAATGAGGCGTTGACTGACCCTGGACTCGGACGCCTCCGAAAATGTCGGCGCCTCCCGATGTAGGGAGCATGTCTCTGGCACAATCGCTCAACGCAAGCAGCACGGGGCCATCGACCGACTGTCCGGTGTGCCCAATGACATAAAGGAGTCAGCAATGTCGCAGTTCGATGTGGATCTGTTCGTGATCGGTGCCGGTTCGGGCGGCGTGCGGGCCGCACGTGTCGCCGCGCAATACGGCGCGCGCGTGAAAGTCGCGGAAGAGTTTCGCGTGGGTGGCACGTGCGTCATTCGCGGTTGTGTGCCGAAGAAGCTGTTGGTCTACGCCAGCCGGTTTGCCGACGAATTCGAAGATGCCGCGGGTTTCGGCTGGGAAGTCCCCTCCCCCAAGTTCGACTGGAAAACGCTGATCGCCCGCAAGGACACCGAGATTGCGCGGCTCGAAGGCATCTACACGACCAACCTCGAACGTGCGGGGGCTGAACTCATCGCCGCGCGCGCCGTGGTCGAAGGCCCGCATACGGTCGTGCTGCCCGCCACTGGTGAGCGCATCACCGCGCGCAACATCCTGATCGCGACAGGCGGCCGTCCGGCAGATCAGCCACACTTCGTCGGACGCGAGCACGCCATTTCGTCAAACGAAGTGTTTCATCTCGAATCGCTCCCCGAGCGGATTACGATCATCGGTGGCGGTTACATTGCACTGGAATTCGCAGGCGTTTTCGCCGGGCTGGGCTCGAAGGTGACCGTCGTGCATCGCGGGCCGCATTTGCTGCGTGGCTTCGACGAGGAAGTCCGGACGTCGCTCGAAGCCGCATATCGCGAGCGAGGCATCGAGATCCTGCTTGAGCGCACAATCGAGCGTGCAGAGAAGACTCAGGACGGCTTGCGCATTACGCTGTCGGACGGCAGCGCGCACGAAGCGGATGTGCTGCTGAGCGCTGCGGGGCGCGTGCCGTACACGCAAGGACTCGGGCTGGCGGCCAGTGGCGTGGCCCTCAACGACAAGGGGGCGGTGATCGTCGACGAGTTTTCGCGCACGAATGTGCCGTCGATCTTCGCCGTTGGCGACGTCACCGATCGCGTCAACCTCACGCCGATGGCAATTCGCGAAGGTCAGGCGTTCGCGGATACGGTGTTCGGGGAGCGCACCACGCGCGTCGACCACAAACTGATTCCGACCGCCGTGTTCAGTACGCCGGAGATCGGTGTGGTGGGACTGACCGAGAGTGAAGCCCGCGCGCAGTACGCACAGCTCAAGGTGTACAAGGCCACCTTCCGTCCGCTCAAGGCGACGCTGTCGGGCCGTCAGGAAAAGATGCTGATGAAGTTGCTCGTCGATGGTGCGACCGACAAGATTGTCGGCGCGCATATGGTCGGGGATCACGCAGGAGAACAGGTGCAGTTGCTGGGCGTCGCGCTGTCGATGGGCGCAACGAAGGCCGACTTCGATCGCACGCTGGCGGTGCACCCGACGGCCGCAGAAGAGTGGGTGACGATGCGTACGCCGGTGGCGTAAAGCGGCGCCATCCGACGCGGGTGCTGACGCCACTGTCGTGGTCAGTGCCCGCGTTCACTTATCCCAATCGAAGCCTTAGCACCTTAGAACGTCTGATACCAGACACCGAAGATGGCGATCGGCGTGAGCACCAACAGCAGTGCGCGCCAGACCGGTACAAACCACTGCGCGCGCGAACCTTCCAGCACAGTACGCGCCTTGGGCCAGATGCACGCACCGACGAAGATCGCGATGCAAAGCCCGCCCACCGGCATCAGCAGATTGACCGTGACATAGTCCATCAGATCGAAGATCGTCCGGTCAAACAAACGCACATCCGACCAGACGCCGAACGACAGTGCCGCCGGTGCACCGAACAGGAATGTCGCGACGAACACGGCGAGGACCGCCTGACCTCGCCGCCATTGATATTCGTCGATCAGAAAGGCCGTGACCGGCTCGAACAGCGAGACGGCCGAAGTCAGCGCGGCGAACAGCAACAGCAGGAAGAATGCGATAGCAATCGCGTGACCAAACGGCATCTGCGCGAAGATGGCCGGCATGGTGATGAATGTGAGGCCGGGACCGGCGTCGGGCGGCACACCGAACGCAAAAACGGCGGGGAGGATCATCAGACCGGCAAGGCAGCACGCCAGCGTCGCAAGCGTCGCCACCCAGACGGCCGAACCGGCGAGCCGTGCGTCGCGCGGCAGATACGAGCCGTAGACCACAATCATCCCCGCCCCCAGCGACAGCGAGAAGAACGCCAGCCCCAGTGCTTCGAGCAACGTGTCGCCGGAGATCATCGAAAAGTCGGGCGTAAGGAACCAGGCCACACCCGCCATCGCGCCGGGCAGCGTGAGCGCCCGGGCAATGACCATCAACATCAGCAGGAACAGCGCGGGCATGAGCCACTTGCCTGCCCGCTCGATGCCTTTCTGTACACCGGCCGCGACGATCAACGCCGTCAGCCCGAGAAACACCCCCATGCTCGCGAGTGACGCTACCGGATTTGCGGTGAACGCCGAGAACTCGGCGACCAGCCGATGCGTATCGTTCGCGAGGACCGAGCCGGTGAACGCGCGCATCAGGTACGTCACGGTCCAGCCTCCGACCACGACGTAGAACGAGAGAATCGCGAACGCATTGAACGTGGCGATGCGGCCGACCCAGGCCCAGGCACGTCCGCCGAGCGTGCGCAATGCGGTCGTGATGGACTGCCCCGTCAAGCGGCCAACCGTCATCTCTGCCAGCAACAGGGCGACACCGAGCGTCAGCACACAGACCAGATAGACGGCGAGGAACGCACCGCCGCCGTGCTGCCCGACGACGTACGGAAATTTCCAGACCGCGCCGAGGCCGACGGCAGAGCCAGCGGCGGCGAGCACAAAACCCAGCCGCGATCCCCAGGTGGCACGGCTCGCTTCACCCGAAGCATCGGTTGCAGCGGGCGATGCCGCCGGGGCAGCAGGTGAGATAGGTAAATGGGACACGTGTCTCCTCCGGAAACGGACGTGCAGCCACTCGTTCCACGCGGCTTTGCACCGCGCGGGAGCGACACGTCACTGGTTCATGGAATGGCGTCAGGCAGATTACTGGCGCGGCACGGCATCGATATCGGAACGATGCGGCTCACTTGCGCCAGCGCGCGACACCATAAGGGTGGCCGGAGAGTCTACGCGGGAAAAGGTGCCTACCGGTTTAGGAAAGCACCCAAATTGGCATCAATGGCCGAGTTCGACCTCGCCTGCCGAGGCAGAACGCGTCCCCGGTTTCGGTGGATTGCTCTCGCCCCGGTATGCGAACACGACCGAGAATTTGGTAGCGTCGCCTTCATTGCGGCCAGCCGCGTGGAACAGGCCGCTGTGGAACAGCACGACGTCGCCTTGGGCAAGTTCCACCTGCTTGCCGCGCGCCACGAGCGGCTGATTGTCCGGCTCGTCGGGACGCAGGAAGTCCAGTGAATCAAGCTGATGCGGCTGAAGCTGCTCACGGTGCGAACCCGGAATGAAGCGAAGCGCACCGTTGTCGCGCGTCTCCGGCCCCAGCGCCAGCCAGACCGACACAAGTGAGTTCTCGGGGAACGACCAGTAACGGATATCGCGATGCCAGCCGGTTGCCGTACCGAAGTGCGGATGTTTCGTCATCACGCAATTGTGGTGCGCGAGCGTCAGCACCACGTCTTCGCCAAAGATCTGGGCAAGCGATTCGATCAGGTCCGGGCGCGTGGCCCAGTTGCGCAGTGCATCGCCGCGATCGTAAGCCTTGAGCAGACGGCGAACCGTCTGGCCACCCTCGGCGTCGCGCGATTGCGGCGCGCCCTCATACCCCACGTCGGCTTCGAACTCGAGCGGTAGCGTGGCCGCCGCCAACTGCGCTCGCACATCGGCCAGAATCGCCTCGCAGTCGGCCTGCGCGACGTAGCGCGGAAGGATCAGATAACCGTCGTTACGGAAGGTTTCGAGTTGCGATGCGGTAAGCGCCATGATGGTCGGCGAAGCGGGCAATAAGCTGGCTGTTAATGGGAAATGACGAGAACTTGGAGTTTTGCTGTAACCGGATGAATCTGGAGGACTTGCAGGGTCATGGCCGTTGACGTCGTTGCTGCATCACATGACGTCGTGACGGCAATGGCGCTCAGGCGGCGCGTTTACGTCGTCGGGGCGGTAGATCGCCGGCCGTCTTGCGTTCGAGCTTGGGTTCGGGCTGTGGCACGTCGGTGCCAGGCAGCGACGCCTGCGGATTACCGGCGGGACGCGGCGTATCGACTACGCTGCGCAGACGGTCGAGCTCACGCGTGAGCTTCGCCAATTGGTATTCGAGCTGGCAGTTACGGCGATACAGCGTGCGCATCTTCTGGCTGAGCGCCTGCGTCTGTGTCCAGTATTCCGGATACATGACGAAACGCCCATCCGGGCGCTCGACGACGCCAAGCCCGCTCTGCCCCATCACGTCGATGGTTTCCAGCGCGTAGCGTCGAACTTTTTTTACCGTACCTGCCGCCATTTATTTCCTACAGTCCCAGCCTGAGAGAGTCAGGCGCGGCATTTTGCCACGAATTCGGCCCGCCCGGGCGGCAAACCCGCGTCGGACCGGAGATTTATTTTTCTGCTGCGGCCCCGCCGGACGGGGCTGCGAGCAAGTTGTGGACGCATCGGGACACAATCTCCCGGCATTGCACAGCAATTGTTACGGCTTCGGCGTCTTACCCGTGTCGATGGAAACCGGATCGCTTGCCGGGAAGGTTTCCTCCAGCCCCTTGTCAAGACGCTTCGTCTCGCTAGGTCGCGATGCGGGAACCCGCTTCGGTTTGTCGACTTCGATGGACACGGGATCGCTCGCCGGAAACGTCTCCTCAAGCGCTTCGTCGAGGTCGCGTTCCACCGCGTCCTCCTTGTGAGGATGCTGTGGGCCGGGCTTGCGCGTGGGGGTATCGCTCATCAAGTCCTCCGCTGATAGGGCCGCGCCGGTGCGCGACCGTCACCCTTACTATACCGCGAGCTGCGTAGGCTCGCGTCCATTCAGTCAGGCGGCGGGCGTCAGGCGCGCACGGTGGCGCGTCAGCGCTTCGCGCACGAGCGAGTGCATTTCCTCACCGTCCGGCGTGTCGACGAGTGCCAGAATCTGCGAACGCATGCGGGGATCCCAGAACTTATGCAGATGCGTCGCGACCTGATCCAGCGCTTCGTCGCGATCGGGCAATGAGTCGAAGAAGTCTGCAATGCGATTGGCCATACGCACGAGGTTGTTGCCGTCCATCGAAAGTCTCCCGCTCCGTCAGGGTCAAGGCCGTCAGACGCGCTCGTCGAGCGCGGCCCCGCCGGTATAGATCACACACTGTTCGCCGCGCACGAAGCCCACGAGCGCCACGCCTGCCGCTTGTGCCGTACGCACCGCCAGCGCCGTTGCCGCCGAGACGGCCGCCACCATCGGAATGCCGACTTGCGCCGCTTTCTGCACGATCTCGACGCTGGCGCGACTGGTCATCAGCACAAAGCCGCTATCGAACGCACGCCCCTCGCGCGCCAGCGCGCCGATGAGTTTGTCGAGCGCGTTATGACGGCCGACGTCTTCCCTCAGACAAACGATCTCGCCCTGCGCCGAGCACCAGGCCGCGCCGTGCACCGCACCGGTCACACCGTTGAGCGCCTGATGCGCCGCAAGCCCCGCATGCGCCGCCGCAAGCGCCGCATGGGTCACACGCAACGGCTCGCCAGCGGACGGTAACGGCCGCAACACCTGATCGAGACTCTCCGTGCCGCAAAGCCCGCAACCGGTGCGACCCGTCAGGTTGCGACGCCGCTCCTTGAGTCCGGCGAACGCGCGCGACGACACTTCGAGGTGCGCCGTAATCCCCAGTGAGGTCGCCGAAACGTCCACGCCATAACACTCGCGCCGGTCGTTCAGAATGCCTTCCGACAACGCGAACCCCAGCGCAAAATCTTCGATATCGGCGGGTGTCGCGAGCATCACCACGTGCGAAATGCCGTTGAACTCCAACGCGACGGGCACTTCTTCGGCGAGTTCGTCGCTCGCCGCCTGCCACGCGCCATGACGGAATCGCCGCACACCGAATGTCGCGTGCGGCGAGAGGCTTTCGGGGTCGATGGCTGTCGGCGCGACGTCACACACGGGGGCCGCGATGCCATCGATCTCATTGCTGGCATCGCCGACCAATTCACCGGCTTCGCGCCCTTCAGCCACTTCACGTAACGGGTTGGACATCGTCAAACACTGACTCCAGGTCATTCCAGGGGTTCGCGCCCCTACTTCGCCGACACCGGTTCGGCAGGGTTGCGGGCCGCATCGAGCAATTCGAGCTGCGTGCGGTTGAAGGACGAATACTTGGCCTGCCATGCCGACGGCTGCACCACCGGCAGCACCTGCACGGCCGTCACCTTGTATTCCGGGCAATTCGTTGCCCAGTCCGAGTTATCCGTCGTGATGACGTTCGCGCCCGATTCCGGGAAATGGAACGTCGTATAAACCACGCCGGGTTGCATACGTTCGCTGAGCACCGCGCGCAGCACCGTCTCGCCTGCCCGACTCCGGATGCCGACCCAGTCGTCATCCTTGATCCCCCGCTCCTGCGCGTCGTGCGGGTGAATTTCGAGCCGGTCTTCGTCGTGCCAGTGAACGTTGTGCGTGCGGCGCGTCTGCGCTCCGACATTGTATTGCGAGAGGATACGCCCCGTGGTGAGCAGCAACGGATAGCGCGGCGTGACCTTCTCGTCCGTCGGCACATAACGCGTGATGATGAAGCGTCCCTTACCGCGCACAAAGGCGTCGACGTGCATGATCGGCGTGCCGTCGGGGGCCTCGTCGTTGCACGGCCATTGCAGGCTGCCCGCTTCGTCCAGACGCGCATAACTCACACCATGGAACGTCGGCGTGAGCCGCGCGATCTCGTCCATGATCTCGGACGGATGCGCGTACGGCATCTCGTAGCCCAGCCGCTTGGCCAGCTCGATGGTGACTTCCCAGTCGGCCATGCCCGGCAACGGCGCCATCACCCGGCGCACGCGAGAAATACGTCGCTCGGCGTTGGTGAACGTGCCGTCCTTTTCGAGGAACGTCGTGCCCGGCAGCAGCACGTGGGCATACTTGGCTGTCTCGTTCAGGAAGATGTCCTGCACGACGATGCACTCCATTGCCTCCATCGCCGCTGCCACGTGCTGCGTGTTGGGGTCGGACTGCACGATGTCCTCGCCCTGGCAGTAAAGTCCCTTGAAGCTGCCGTGGATGGCCGCGTCGAACATGTTCGGGATACGCAACCCCGGCTCGGCCTGCAACGTCACACCCCACGCGGCTTCAAACTCCTCGCGCACCAGCGTATCGGACACATGCCGGTAGCCCGGCAACTCGTGCGGGAACGAGCCCATGTCGCACGAGCCCTGCACGTTGTTCTGTCCGCGCAAGGGGTTCACGCCGACACCTTCGCGCCCGACGTTGCCCGTCGCCATCGCCAGGTTCGCGATGCCCATGACCGTGGTCGAGCCCTGCGCGTGCTCCGTGACGCCCAGCCCGTAGTAAATCGCTGCGTTGCCGCCCGTCGCATACAGACGCGCAGCGCCGCGAATATCCTCGGCAGGTACGCCCGTCACGACGGACACCGCCTCGGGCGAATTCTCCGGCAGCGCCACGAAATCGCGCCACTGTGCAAATGCCCGGTCCTCGCACCGCTCGGCAATGAACGCTTGCGCCAACAGCCCCTCGGTGACGATCACGTGCGCCAGCGCGTTGACCATCGCCACGTTGGTGCCGGGGCGCAGCGGCAGATGGAACGTCGCCTTCACGTGCGGTCCGTCGACGATATCGATGCGACGCGGATCGATCACGATAAGCTTCGCCCCCTCGCGCACACGACGCTTGAGTCGCGAGGCGAAGACAGGATGCCCGTCCGTCGGGTTCGCGCCCATCACGAGAATGACGTCGGCGTGTTCGATCGACTTGAAGGTCTGCGTACCGGCGGACTCGCCGAGCGTCTGCTTCAACCCGTAACCGGTCGGCGAATGACAGACGCGCGCGCAGGTATCCACGTTGTTATTGCCGAACGCGGCACGCACGAGCTTCTGCACGAGATACGTCTCTTCATTCGTGCAGCGCGACGACGTAATGCCGCCAATAGCGTCGACACCGTACTTCGCCTGCAACCGACGGAACTCCGATGCCGCGTAATCGAGCGCCTCGTCCCACGACACTTCGCGCCACGGATCGGTGATCTTGCTGCGGATCATCGGCTTGGTGATGCGCTCCTTGTGCGTGGCGTAGCCCCAGGCGAAGCGTCCCTTGACGCAGGCATGGCCTTCGTTCGCGAGACCGTCCTTGTACGGGGTCATGCGCACGACTTCGCCGCCCTTCATTTCCGCCTTGAACGCACAGCCGACGCCGCAATACGCGCACGTCGTCACGACCGCGTGCTCGGGCTGCCCCATCTCGACGATGCTCTTTTCCTGCAATGTGGCCGTCGGGCATGCCGCCACGCAGGCGCCGCACGACACGCACTCCGAGTCCATGAACGGCTGGTCCTGCCCGGCTGAGACGCGCGCCTCGAAACCTCGCCCGGAGATCGTCAGAGCGAAGGTGCCCTGCGTCTCCTCGCAAGCCCGTACGCACCGGTTACACACAATGCATTTCGACGGGTCATACGTGAAGTACGGATTGGACTCGTCCTTGGCGCTGTGAATGTGGTTATCGCCGTCGAAGCCGTAGCGGACTTCGCGCAGTCCGGTCACACCGGCCATGTCCTGCAACTCGCAATCGCCGTTGGCCGCGCACGTCAGGCAGTCCAGCGGGTGATCGGAGATGTAAAGCTCCATTACGTTGCGCCGCAAGTCTTGCAACTTCGGTGATTGCGTGCGCACCTTCATGCCCGGCTCGACGGGCGTCGTGCACGAGGCCGGGAATCCGCGCCGCCCCTCGATCTCGACCAGACACAGGCGGCACGACCCGAACGGTTCGAGGGAATCCGTCGCACAGAGCTTGGGGATGTTGACGTCGTTGCCCGCTGCGGCGCGCATGATCGACGTGCCCGCCGGGACCGTCACGCTCAGACCGTCGATCTCCAGCGTGACCTCGACTTCGCTTTCACGCCGCGGCGTGCCCATGTCGGGGCCGTGGCCCGGCGAAACTTGTGCATTCGGATGGATCATGTGTCGTTCTCCCATTCAGACGTGCAGGCTTTGGACGTTGAAGTCTTAGATGTGAATACATCAAGCAGCTTCGGCGCATCCGGCGCCGTCGGGCAGACCGAAGTCCGCTGGGAAATGTTCAAGCGCAGAGCGCACGGGGAACGGCGTCATGCCGCCCATCGCGCAGAGCGAGCCGGACACCATCGTGTCGCAGAGGTCGTGCAGCAACTGCACCTGACGCGTGGACGTGTCCCCACGCCGGATCCGCTCGATCACCTCGACACCACGCGTCGACCCGATCCGGCACGGCGTGCATTTGCCGCACGATTCGAGCGCGCAGAATTCCATTGCGTAGCTCGCCAGTCCGGCCATGTCGGCGGTGTCGTCGTGAACCACGACACCGCCGTGCCCCACCACAGCGCCTAACGCCGCGTAGGCCTCGTAGTCCATCGGCACATCCCATTGCGCCTCCGGCAAATAGGCGCCGAGCGGCCCACCGACCTGGATGGCCTTCGCAGGACGCCCGCTCGCCGTACCACCACCGAAGTCGTCGAGCAGCGTGCGCAACGTCACACCGAATGCCAGCTCCACCAGCCCGCCGCGACGGATGTTGCCCGCCAGTTGCACCGGCAGCGTGCCCTGCGACCGGCCCATGCCGTACTCACGATAGGCCTGCGCCCCATGTGCAAAGATGTACGGCACGCTCGCCAGCGTGATTACGTTGTTGATGAGTGTGGGCTTCCCGAAAAGACCGGACAGCGCGGGAATCGGCGGCTTGGCACGCACCACGCCGCGCTTGCCTTCAAGGCTTTCGAGCAGCGCCGTTTCCTCGCCGCAGATATAAGCGCCAGCGGCCTTCGCCACGCGCAATTCGCAGGCGCGCCCGGAACCGAGGACATCCGGCCCGAGCCAGCCCTCACGACGTGCCACAGCCATCGCCGCCTCCAGCGCCGCGATTGCGTGGGGATATTCGCTGCGCACGTAGACGATGCCTTCGCTCGCGCCCACGCTCAGCGCTGCAATCACCATCCCTTCGATGAGCACGAACGGATCGCTTTCCATGATGAGGCGGTCGGCGAACGTACCGGAGTCGCCTTCGTCTGCATTGCAGACGACGTACTTCTGCGCGGATTCCGCACGACTTACCGTGCGCCACTTGATGCCTGCCGGGAATGCCGCACCACCGCGTCCGCGTAGTCCTGAGTCGAGCACCGTCTCACAGGCGGCCTCCGCGTCGAGCGCGAGACAGGCGCGAAGCCCAGCGAGGCCACCGTGCGTCAGATAGTCAGCCGGGTCCAGCGGATCGGTCACACCCACGCGAGCGAACGTCAATCGTTGCTGACGCGCCAGATACGGAATCGTCTCTACCTGCCCCACACAGGCGGGCATGGCGGCATCCCAGCTTCCGTCGGGATCCGCTGACGAGACGTCGCGCTCAGCGTCCTTCGCTGCGCACGCGGGCCAACCGCTGTCGAACAGGGCTGCGACCTGCGACGGCTGCACGTTGCTGTATCCCACACGCCCCGCAGGCGTCGCCACCTCGACGAGCGGCTCCAGCCAGAACAGGCCCCGTGAACCGTTACGAACGATATCGATAGCAACGCCACGCCGGGTCGCCTCGGCGGCCACCGCCGCCGCAACCCTGTCAGCACCGAGCGCAAGCGCGGCAGAGTCACGCGGAATGTAGATGCGGAAAGACTTCGACGCCTCAGTCATGACGACCCTCCTTGCTGACGACGGCATCGGCGAGCAGCGCGTCGAAGCGCGCCGGACTGACACGCGCATGCAATTCGCCGTTGATCGTCACGGCAGGCGACAACGCACATTGACCAAGGCAGTAGACCGATTCGACGCCCACGCCATTGCATGCGTCGCCATCGATGTGCGCACCGGTACAGGCTTCGACATGGGCGACGAGCGCTTCCCCGTCGCGACTGCGACAAGCCTCTGCACGGCAGACCTGTACGACAGTCGACGGGGGCGGCGCGCTGCGAAAGTGGTGATAGAAGGTGATGACGCCGTGGACTTCTGCGCGCGAGAGATTCAGCGCGGCAGCGATGGCAGGCACGTGGGCGGGATCGACGTAGCCGTCGGCGTCTTGCAAGGCATGCAGCAGCGGCAACAACTCGTGTGCGCGGCCGGCGTGGCGAGCCAGCAGCGGCGCGAGCGTCGCATGAGGTGTGGGCACCATCTCGAATTGTCTCCTGGGGCAAGACCGCGTTTCATATGTTCTTAATTGCATATGATGACGACAGATCTTTTGGGGGCTCAGTCCTTATGACAGTAGACCAAACGCCCCGTCCCAACAAGCCTCGTGCAAATACCGATACCCTCGCACGACCGTTCGCGCTGCATAGCAACATGATGCAGACATCCAGCCCATGCGGGCCGGGCGTCGGTCATTGAAAAACGTCCCGCATTACATATGCATGCGATTACATATGAAACATCACCCTAGCGACGGGAATGCCTCGGACAACGACGTCACTCGCCCCGTCGCCCCTTCGCTGTAGCCGGGGATGGCGTGAACGGTCTGCCGGTATTCGCCACTCTGGAGAATCTCAAGCAAAGCCTGAAGATGCGGGGACTCGCTGCCACTCTCCGGGAACATCAGGCAGTAACGCTCCGTGAGGATCGGGATGAAATCGAGGCCGAACTGACTCGCGGCGGCTTCGATGGCGAGGCCCGCGTCGGCGCGTCCGCTGGCGATATACGCAGCAACGGCGGCGTGCGTGAATTCGATGTTCTCTGCACCGGCCACCGTGGTGGGATCGATGCCGTCCTGCGCCAGCAGCAGGTCGTAAATGATGCGCGTGCCGGACCCGCGCTCGCGGTTCGCGAAGCGCGCGCCCGTGCGCGGCAGATCGGCCAGCGTCCGGATGCCGAGCGGGTTGCCGCGCGCCACGAGCAGACCGAGACGCCGCGACGCCACGTCCGCCACACGATACGACTTCCCCTTCAGTAGCGGCATGTACTGATCGAGCACCGGCTCGGCGAGCGCGCCAATCGGCACGTGAAAGCTCGCAACTTCGCATTCATGCTTGGCCAGCGCGGCAATCGCTTCAATGCTGCCGCGATAGCTGACGTCGATGGGCAAACCGGCGCGTCCCGCGAAATCGACCAGCGCCGCCACCGCCAGGCCGTGACTCGCGAAGAGCCGCAACTGGTCGGTTTCCTGAAGCAGCAAATCGTCGAGTTCGGTCTGCAATTCCGACGCCATCGTCTCCAGCAACGGCCCGAGCCGCGCCTGCAAGCGCTTCTGCCCCCAGAGCAATCGCTGCGCGAGCGGCGTAAGGACAGCGCCGCGCCCGCGCGCCATTGTGAGCAACGGCGCCCCCATCAGCGACTCCACTTCCTTCACGTGCCCCCATGCGCCACGGTACGACTGCC
Organism: Pandoraea commovens; assembly: GCF_024704525.1. Lineage (NCBI taxonomy): Bacteria > Pseudomonadati > Pseudomonadota > Betaproteobacteria > Burkholderiales > Burkholderiaceae > Pandoraea > Pandoraea commovens. Next base: position 2,716,116 of record NZ_CP102780.1, on the reverse strand, counting down.
CCAGCACCTGGCTGGCGGCCTGCAGGTTGCCGTGCGCCTGCACTTCCGTGAGCAGCGACAACACCTTGTCGAGCGGCAGGTCGTTGCCGTCGTGGCGAAAACGAAGTTGCGGGGCAATGGAGATACGCTTCATGGGGTTCACCTTATATGCTATTCATTGCATAAATCAATTTATGCAAAATCCTGATAACATGCCTACAAACGTCGATTTAACGGGCATTTCCCGCTCGACATTCGCACGAAGTTACGGGCGCAATGTTTCTCAATTATGCATCAATTTGCCTATTTGACGTCAACCATTTCCTCCGGATATTGCGCTCCCCCGAAGTTGGCGCAATGCGCCGGTCACTCTTGCCCGAACACGCGTCATGTCTGCCCCGAAAATTGCCCCGTACGACCGCCCCGCTGGCGGTTGGGGCGCGCTCAAGAACGTCGCCATCCAACTCGTCACGCAAGGCATCCCGCTCAAAGGCGCGCGAACGCTGCTCAGCGCGAACCAGCCCAGCGGTTTCGATTGCCCCGGCTGCGCCTGGCCGGACCGCGAACACGCGTCGACCTTCGAATTCTGTGAGAACGGTGCGAAGGCCGTCGCCGCCGAGGCGACCAAACGCCGGGTGACGCCCGAGTTCTTCGCCGGACGCACCGTCACCGAGTTGCTCGAACTCGACGACTACACGCTCGAAGGTTACGGCCGTCTCACGCACCCGATGCGCTACGACGCTGCCACCGACCGCTATCTGCCCATCGCCTGGGATGCCGCGTTCGCCATGATCGGCGAGCATCTGCGTGCGTTGCCCGACCCCGATCGGGCGGCGTTCTACACCTCGGGACGCACGAGCAACGAAGCGGCATTCCTCTATCAGCTGTTTGTCCGTCAGTACGGCACGAACAACTTCCCCGATTGCTCGAATATGTGCCACGAGCCGACCAGCGTGGGGTTGCCGCCGGTCGTCGGCCTGGGCAAAGGCACGGTCACACTCGAAGACTTCGAACAGGCCGATACGCTCCTGTTGTTCGGGCAGAACCCGGGCACCAACCATCCTCGCATGCTCGGAGAGTTGCGCGAAGCGGCCAAACGCGGCGCGACCATCGTCTCGATCAACCTGTTGCACGAGCGAGGTCTCGAGCGCTTCGCCGACCCGCAGAGTCCGGGCGAAATGCTGAGCATGGGCGGCACGGCCATCAGCGCTCACTATGTGACGCCAGCGAGCGGCGGCGACTTCGCTTTCGTGAAGGGCGTCATCAAACATGTGCTGGAGCGTGACGCCGAGGCGCGCACCAACGGCGAACCCGCCCTGCTCGACGACGCCTTCATCGCCGAACATACGCACGGCTTCGACGACTTCGCCGCCGACGTGCGCGCCGAGCGCTGGGACGATCTGGAGCGCGCGTGCGGCGTGTCGCAGGCGCAGATGTGCCAGATTGCCGACGTCTATCTGCGCGGCGAGCGGGTCATCGCGACCTGGGGCATGGGCATCACGCAGCATAAGCAGGCGGTGGCAACGATCCAGATGATCGTCAACCTCATGCTCCTGCGAGGCAACATCGGCCGTCCGGGCGCCGGGCTTTGCCCCGTGCGTGGCCATAGCAACGTGCAGGGCGACCGCACCGTTGGCATCAACGAGAAGCCGACGGCTGCGTTCCTCGACCGGATCGGGCAGGTCTTCGACTTCACGCCGCCGCGCCGCGAAGGCCTCGGTGTCGTCGACACGATCTCGGCGATGCTCGCCGGGCAGATCCGGGTCTTCATCGGGCTGGGCGGCAATTTCGCGATGGCTACGCCCGATACGCCACGCACGTGGGAGGGGCTGCGCCAGTGCGACCTGACCGTGCATGTGGCGACGAAACTCAACCGCAGCCATCTGGTGCACGGTCGCGACGCACTGATTCTGCCGTGCCTCGGCCGCACGGAAATCGACATGCAGAACGGTGCGGTGCAAGGCGTGACCGTCGAAGATTCGATGAGCATGGTGCACCTCTCGTACGGCATCAACACCCCGGCGTCGGAGCATCTGCGCTCGGAGCCCGCGATTGTCGCGGGCATGGCGCAGGCGACAATGGGCCGCGCCGTCGGCGGCCATGACGACTGGCACTGGTACACCGAAGACTACGACCGCATTCGCGACGCCATTGCCGCCACGTTCGACGACTTTGCCGAATTCAACCGTCGCGTGCGTCATCCGGGCGGCTTCCGCCTGCCGGTGCCGCCGTCGGAACGCCAATGGCTTACCGCCAACGGACGTGCCAACTTCACCACGCACCCGCTACCCGTCGAGTTGCCCATCGACGTCGCCCGCAAACAGGCGGGAAATCGCGGCGCAGAGGTGCTGCAACTCGCCACCATCCGATCGCACGATCAGTACAACACCACGATCTACGGGCTGAACGACCGGTATCGCGGCGTGTTCGGGCAGCGTCGCGTCGTCTTCGCGAACATCGAGGATCTGGATGCGCTCGGTCTGCGCGCAGGCGAGCGCATCGACCTCGTCGGCGTGTGGAACGACGGCATCGCCCGTCGCGCCGACGACTTCCTGCTGGTCGCTTACGACATTCCGCGCGGCAGCATCGCCGCGTACTACCCGGAGACGAACGGTCTCGTACCGCTCGACGCCGTTGCCGACGGCGCAGGCACCCCGACCTCCAAGTCTGTTCCGGTATTGCTGGAGCGCCGCCTTGGCTGACCTCCCCACCGCCGCCGACGGTGAACTGGCACAGGCGGAGCAAGAACTCGTCCGTCTGCTGCAAACGCTCGCCGACGGGCGTCGCGAAGGCCGCGAGTCGATGTCGCTCGCGCGTCTTGCCAAGCGCAGCGCATTGCCCATGAGCACGTTGCTGCGCTACCTCAGCGTGCTCACGGAGGCCGGATGGGTCTCGCTCGAAGACGGGGAGCGCGGCCTGCAACTTGCCCGACTGACGGCGGCCGGGGCCGAGCAGCTGGATAGCCTTGGCAGTCCTCAGTAACGTCTCAGTAACGTGCCCGTCCGTTGAAAAAACGACCGCGTATGACGGAAATGCGACGAAAGTAAGGCGCTGCAATACGACTGACATATTTCCATCCCGGCGCCCGACATACACTCTCGTCGCTACGGGGCGGGTCACCGCCCCGGGCGCTTACGTTGCCCGATGCGACCCGCGTGATCCATGCGATCCATGCGATCGATTCGACATCGGCGACGTCAGGCCACGTCATGTCCGCCATGCCCCGGAGACTTCATGGAGAACGTCGTTGCGCGCCCGGTCGAGATCGACGCCGCTACGCCCTGTGTCAGCGCCACCGTCGAGAGCGTCGCGACGCCCTCGCCCGCGCTATGGCGTCACGCCAGACCGTCGCGCTGGAACCCTGCACTGATCGGCCTGACGACGCTCGCCGGACTTTGGCAGTGGCTGGGGCTGGGATGGGCGCTGCGCCATTGGGGTGAGATGGCGTTGCTGACGCTGCTGCCCGTGCTACTGCTCACGCCGATGCACTGGGGGCTGATCCACGAGTCCATCCACGGCCAGTTGCGCCTCAAGCCGCGCGCCAACGAACGCACCGGCCGCTCGCTCTCCCTTTTGCTCGGACTGCCCTTCGAGATCATGCGATTCGGGCATCTGATGCATCACCGATTCACGCGCCAGCCCTACGACCGCCCCGACATCTCCAACCTGCCCGCCGATGCCTCGTTCGCTGCGCGTGCCAAACGCTGGCTCGGCTATCAGTCGCGCCTGCTCGGCGGCATGTGGTTCACGGAACTGCTCGCACCGCTCATCGCCTGGCTGCCGGTCAAGCGCCTGCCCGCGCTGGCCGTAAGTGCACTGGGTGCCGATCCGCAGGACGACGATGTGCGTCGTCGTGTGGTGATGTTCGCGTCCGATCCGGTGCGACGCCGCCGTATTCAGCGCGATTTCCTCCTGATGCTCCTCGCACTCGGTGCTGCGGTGTGGACGTACGGTCGCTGGTGGCCCGTGTTCGCGGTGACGTTCGTCGCGCGCGGCATCTGGCTATCCATCGCCGATAACCTGCCGCATTACGGCGTGGCGATGGACGAACCCGCACGCTCGCGCAACTTCCGGTCGCCCGCTTGGGGGCGTCTTCTCGTGCTCAATCACCATCTGCACCGCGTTCACCATCAGTACCCCACTGCGCCCTGGCACCTGCTGCCGGAAATCAACGCCGCGCAACCTTCATCCGGCCCCGTCATTCCTTACTGGCGGGCCATCCTTCGCCAGTTCCGCGGACCGTTGCCAGCCAGCAGCCTGACGGCCAACGTCCCGGCCGCGCACTAGCGCCTTCGCACCTCAACGACAACGACGCCCCGTGCGTCGTTGTCTGCGCGCCACGCAAGACACACCGTCTACTGTGGATTTCGGACCGATTCTTTCAGGATTTGTCCGAATCATGATATAAATGCGAATCGTTTTCGTTAACGTTTACATCATCATTCCACTGAATGCTTGATCGTAACGAGCGACCGACACCGTCTGTGGATTTGCGCTGCCAGCCACGTCGCCTCAGGGCGGCGTTTTCGTTTCCGTTGGCGCAGCGTGATAGCAGACGCAAGACGCTCGGCTTGACGTTTGCATTCCCGCTTTTTGCGCTCACTTATCAGTCACTCGCGAGCATGTTGATTGCATTGGCCATTGCACTGGCATGGTTGACAGGCGCTGCCTGCTACCTCACTTCGGAACACCAGCGATTGCGCGCGCAACGTCTGGCGGCACAGCCCGCGCGCGCGATAGCCCTGGTCGCAGCGATCGCGAGCCTCGTGTGTTGGTGGATGGCCGCTGGCCCGTCGGCCGGTATCGCGTCCGCGTTCATGTCGCTGTGCTTTGGCCTGCTGTTCTGGCCGTATGCGGCGGGCGGCTGGCACTGGCTGCGCGGAGACGCTCATGTGGAGTAGAACCTTCGCGGGCCTTGTGCTCGGCTTCTTCGCGGCCATCGCCTTGTGCGGTGCCATCGCCTATATGACACCGGCTGGCTGGCAAACCGCCGCGATCCCCGTCATCGCCCTCTTCCCGCTTGTATGGCTGGGCCTGTTCGCCGTCGTCTATGCGAGCCGCACGGCGGCGCGCGCATGGATCGGCATTGGCGCGACCACTGTCGTCGCGTGGGCTGCGCTGCTGTTGGCGCGCACTGTCTGGTAAGGATCGCTCGATGCGCGCCCAAACCCTTCGTCAATATCTGAGTGTCCATACGTGGGCCGGCATCGTGGCCGGTTTCGCGTTGTTCGTCGCCATGCTCGGCGGCGCGCTGACCGTCTTTCATCACGAAATCGAACGCTGGGAGCAACCGGCGACGCGTCACGCACCGCTCTCGCTCGCGCAGACGGAGCAACTCGCCGAGATGGTTCGCGCGCAGTACCCTGCCGCCCGCGAGCAAATGGGTGTGGTGCTGCCCAGCCATTCGCCCATGCCTTTCGCTTACTGGCAACAGCCCGACGGCGAATGGATGCAGGCGCGACTGCGTCTGAATGCGGACGGCACCGCATCGTCGCTCATCACGGGCGATGCGCGCCCCGGTCTGTCGAACACGGTCAATTCGCTGCATTACTCGCTCTCGATCCCGACCTACGGCTTGTATCTGATGGGCGTGGTGTCGCTGTTCTACGGCATGGCGCTGATTTCCGGCGTGATCGTGCACCTGCCGCGCGTGACGCGCGACATCTTCGCGCTGCGCCCGGGACGCAATCTGAAGCGCTTCTGGCAAGACGCGCACAACGCCATCGGCGTACTGAGCTTGCCGTTTCATATCGTCTTTGCGTTGACGGGTGCGCTGCTGTGCCTGAGCCTGCCGCTGATGATGGCGTTCAACGTGCTGACGTTCGAGAACAAGCTCGCCCCGCAGTTCTTGCAGATGACGGGCGCCGTGCCTGCCAAAATCGCACCGGTCGACGGCAAGCCGCTCGACCTTCAGGCAGTGCTGGCGCGCGCCGAACACGCAGCCCCCGATCTGGAGACAACGGCCGTTGCATGGTCGCGCTACGGCAAGCCGGACGCCGTGGCCGAAGTCTATGGCGAGGCGAACGACTCGCTGGGCGTCTTCGGTGCAGTGGCGGTCCGTCTGAACGACGGCGAGATCGTCGGCCAGCACAGCCCCGGCGTGCGCGACACGAATCATGCCGTACTCAGCATGATCTATGGCGCGCACTTCGGAAATTTCGCGGGCGACGTCATGCGCTGGGTGTATTTCATCCTCGGCCTGATGGGTGCCTTGCTGGTGTATAGCGGCAATCTGCTCTGGCTCGAATCGCGCCGCAAGCGCAATGCGGCCATTCAGCCCGCCAACCTGCGATGGATGGCGAAGGCAACGGCTGGTGTATTCCTTGGCACGTGCCTCGGCATCGCTGTGGCGTTTGTCGCTGCCGTGGTCGCGCCGAATGCCACGTCGCTGTCGATCTTTGTCGTCACGATCGTGCTATCGATGCTCTTCGCCGCGCTGAGCCCGCCTGCGGTGGCCGCGACCGGATTGCTCGTGGCGACTGCGCTCGCCTGCCTCGCAATTCCCGCCGTCGATGCGATGTTCACGCCCGACAATCTCGTGCGGACGCTCGCCAATGGCGACTGGGTGCTCGCGGGCGTCGATCTTATCGCCCTCGCCGGTGCCGCAATCTTCGCGTTGTTCGCGCGTGCGACTTGGCGTCGTGCACGACTCGGCGATCCGAACAGCGTCTGGGCACGCCCGACTGCGACAGCCCAAACCACGGCACAAGTCATGCCGCAAACGCCCCACAAATAAAAGATCGATTCACGACGGACGCGCTGGCACACCGCGCGTCAACTACAGGGAGATGTACCGATGTTGCAACACCGCCCGCTCGCAGGGCGCGGATTCGCTCGTCCTCGCGCCGCGCACGACCTGACGCCTCACCACGTTCCCACCCCCTCGCGCATCACACGCGCCATCGCGGGCGTGTTCGCGATCTGCGCCGCATCGTTGACCTTCGTATCCGGCACGGCTTACGCGCAACAAGCGCCGCAGGCTTCGCAAGCGTCGGACGGGCAACCCGCCGCGAAAGACACGGCGGCGTTGCCCACGACGACCGTGTCGAGCAATCGCGATGAAGACGTCAAGGTCGAGCGGGTAACGAGCGGCGCACTCGGCACGCGACGTGCCGTGAACACGCCGTTCTCGGTCGTCGGCGTGAACAGCGAGCAGATCAAGAATCAAATGGCGCAGACGGCGACGGATGCCTTCAAGTGGGACCCGGCCGTCACCACGCTCTCGGAAAACAAGCGCAACGAAAACTCGTACTTTGCGGTGCGCGGTATGCGCGTCGACATGCTCGACGGCACCAAGATCGACGGTCAGAACTTCGTCTCGTGGCAGGCCGACATTCCGCTCGAACCGTTCGAACAGGTCGAGCTGCTTAAGGGGCTGTCCGGCTTCATGTACGGGTTCGGTGCGCCGGGCGGCATCGTCAACTACGTGTTGAAGCGCCCCACGGACGAGCCGCTGCGTCAGTTCTCGGTCGGCTACGAAGCCAACAACGTGTGGAGCCAGAAGCTCGATCTGGGCGGACGCTTCGGCCCCGACAACCGCTTCGGCTATCGCCTGAACCTCGTCAACGAGGAAGGCAACACCGCCGAGCCGAACAATCACGTGCGTCGCAAGACGATCTCGTTCGCGACCGACTTCCGCATCACCCCCGATCTGACGTGGTCGGCCGACATCGCCTACTGGAAGCGTCAGACGACAGGCACGCTGTTCGGCATGAGCTTCGGCGGCGCGACCGCAGTCCCCGACGCCAACAAGGTCGCACGCAATCTCGCCCAACCGTTCACGTACTACGAAACCGATGCGCTGACGGCAGGCACTGCCCTCGACTACCGCATCAACGATCAGTGGAAGGCGAACTTCAAGTATCGCTTCGCCCGTCAGAATCGTCTGAACGGCGACAGTTTCCTCTACGTGATGAACTCGGCCGGTGACTACAGCGACACGCAGTACAAGTGGAAGACGGCGTACTACTACCAGGCGTGGGACGCCATGGTCGAAGGCAAGTTTGCGACCGGTCCGTTCAAGCACAACGTGGTGTTCGGTGTGTCTTACCAAACGCAGGTGAAGCTCAACGACAACGGTCTGGGCGGTAACGGCATTTCGCTCGGCACGAGCAACATCTACAACCCGTCGCTGCTGCCGAATCAGGACATCGGCATGGATTACCAGCCGTATCGCAGCGAAAAGATCTCGCAACGCGCGATTTTCGCGAGCGACACCGTCGACATCACGTCGCGCATTTCGGCACTGGTCGGCCTGCGCTACACGCAGTTCAACGACGACCTGTACGACATCTATGGGCAAACCGGCACGTCGTACAAAGCCAAGCCCGTCACGCCGACGCTGGCGTTGATGTACAAGACGGACAACGATTCGACCGCTTACGCGAGCTACGTCGAATCGCTGGAACCGGGCGGCTCGGCCTCCATCACCGACAACAACTATCCGACGACCTACGGGCCGCTCAAGAGCAAGCAATACGAAGTGGGCTGGAAGGCGGACAAGCAGTCATGGGGCGCGAATCTGGCGCTGTTCCGTGTCGAGCGCGGCTACGCGTACACGAACGCGTCGAACTTTTTCGTGCAGGACGGCACGCAGCGCTTCCAGGGGCTCGACGCCAGCGGCTGGGTGCGTCTGGCGCGTGACTGGCGTGTGATGGGCGGCGTGCTGCTGCTCAACACGAAGGCCGTGAACGTCGACGATCCGAACGTCGCAGGTAAGCGCATCTTTGCGGCACCCCGCTATGTCGTGACCGGTCGTGTCGAGTACGACACGCCGATCGTGCGCGGCCTGACCGTGGCGGCGGGCGTGAAGGTGACCGGACAGCAGGAAGTCGACGCCGCCAACACGTTGTCGATTCCGGCATTCACGACAATCGACGTGTCAACCAAGTACGCCACGCGTGTGGCCGGTAAGTCCGTGGTGTTGCGTGCCGCCATCAACAACCTGACGGACAAGCATTACTGGACGACCACGTACAACGGGTTCGTGCTGCCCGGCTCGACCCGCACGTTCCTCGCCAGCGCCACGATGGACTTCTGATCCATGGCGAAGAGGTTCGTGGAATGAAAAAAGGCCGCTCAATGAGCGGCCCTTCTTTGGGCGACGGGATGACTGGCGATGGCTAACGCTACGCCCAGCCCATCCCGATTGCCTGCTGCAATCGTCGATTAACCGACGAAGGCGCGCTCGACCAGATAATGCCCCGGCGCGTGGTTGTGACCTTCCACGAAACCGCGCTTTTCGAGCAGCTCGCGGGTGTCCTTGAGCATGGCCGGGCTGCCGCACAGCATGACGCGGTCGTTTTCGGGCGAAAACTCCGGCAGACCGATGTCCGAGAAGATCTTGCCCGACTCGACCAGCTCCGTAATACGGCCCTGGTTTTCGAACTCTTCACGCGTCACCGTCGGGTAGTAGATCAGCTTGTCGCGGATATACTCGCCCAGATACTCGTGCTCCGGCAGATGCTGGGTAATCAGATCGCGGTAGGCCAGCTCGCTGGTGAAGCGGCAGCCGTGCACCAGAATGATGTGCTCGTAGCGATCGTAGACTTCCGGGTCACGGATGATGCTCATGAACGGCGCGAGGCCCGTGCCCGTCGAGAGCAGATACAGGTTCTTGCCCGGCAGGAGGTTGTCGTCGATGAGCGTGCCCGTCGGCTTGCGGCCAACGATCACCTTGTCGCCCGGCTTGATGTTTTGCAGGCGCGAGGTGAGCGGACCGTCCTGCACCTTGATGCTCAGGAACTCCAGCTCTTCCTCGTAATTGGCGCTCGCCATGCTATAGGCGCGCAGCAGCGGCTTGCCATCCACTTCCAGGCCGATCATCGTGAACTGGCCATTGACGTAACGGAACGAAGCGTCGCGAGTGGTCTTGAAGCTGAACAACGTGTCGGTCCAGTGGTGGACTTCCAGCACGGTCTGTTGATTCTGAATGCTCATATTGACTTGACGTTTAACGGAGGCGGCGGCACAGCGCTTCGGCACGGCTGCACGGGTGATTGCCCCACACAGCCAGACTTGCCGGAATCACGCTTTCGCAGGCCATCCTTGACGGCCCTGATGCCCGAACTCCAGGCGCATCAGGTGTACGCACTATCGGTTATGGACGGGAAAACCCGACTATTTTACCCCAATTGGGAATTGCTTTCATTTGTCCCCAACGTCATTTAAGACATATCCATATGCCTGAGAGGCATATCGCACGGGGCTGCCCGATCAGCGATAGCCGTTCGGGTTTAGATGTTGCCAGCGCCAGTGGTCGGCGCACATGCGCGCAAGATCGTACTCGGTGCGCCAGCCCAGCAGTGCCTGCGCCCGCGCCGGATTGGCGTAGGACACGCCGATATCGCCCGAGCGGCGCTCGACGATCTGGAACGGCACCTCACGGCCGCTGGCGGCCTCGAAGGCGTGCACGACTTCCAGCACGCTGCGCCCTTCCCCCGTGCCAAGATTGACGGTGAACCCGGCGTCGAGCTTGCTCAGCCCGGCCAGCGCCGCCAGATGGCCGCGCGCCAGATCCACGACGTGGATGTAATCGCGGATACCGGTGCCGTCCGGCGTGGGCCAATCGCCCCCGTAGACCTTGAGGACCGGCTGCTTGCCAACGGCGACCTGCGCCACGAACGGCATCAGATTATTGGGCGTGCCGCCCGGATCTTCGCCGATCAGCCCGCTTTCGTGCGCGCCCACCGGGTTGAAGTACCGCAACACGCCGATACGCCAGCGCGGATCCGAATTGGCCGTGTCGGTCAGCATCTGTTCGGCCATCAGCTTGGTATGGCCGTACGGATTGGCCGTGGACAGTGCCGCCGTCTCCTCGACCGGGACGGACACCTGATTGCCGTACACCGCCGCCGACGAGCTGAACACCAGATGTCGCACGTCGTGACGGTCCATCGTCTCGATGAGCGTCAGCAGGCTGCCGAGGTTGTTCTTGTAGTACAGGAAAGGCTTCTGAAGCGACTCGCCGATGGACTTGAGTGCTGCGAAGTGAATCACGCCGTCGATGCGGTGACGGGTGAATACGTCTTCCATGACCCCCGCCGAGCAGGCATCGCCCTCGACGAGCACGGGCGCACGCCCGGCAATGCGTTCGATGCGCGCCACGGCGTCGCGGTGGCTGTTGCACAGGTTATCGAGAATGACGACGTCGTAGCCCGCCGTCAGAAGCTCGACACACGTATGCGAGCCGATGTAACCGGCGCCGCCGGTAACGAGAATGGTGCCCAGATGGTTCATGAAGATGCCTTGGCAACGCCCGTGTGGCGTGGCCGATTCGCACAAATGTGCACGACGATTGCAATCGCGAGACCCGGCATCTTACTCCAGCCGTCCGCGCCATGCCACTGATGGGCGATGCGCCGGGCCCCATAGACGCCCAGACGTTCGGCCCCATGTAAGTATCGTATTCGAGCGCCGCGAGTCGGCGCGTCAGCCGATGCGCGCCGAGCGCCAGCACGCACACCAGTGCAAGCGCAAAACCGTAGCCGTACAGCGCGGGCCCGCAGACCAGACTGACCCCGGTGAACAAGGCGTTCAAACACACCAGCAGGGCCGTCAGGATGAGCACGTCGCGACGCCGGTCGAGGTAGAAGAGCACGTTGAGCACGCCGAGCAGGAGAACCTGCATACCGGCTGAGACGACGTCGATACGCAGCAGCGTCTGCCACCCGCCAGGCACACCGACGAGCCGCAGCATATCTTCACCGAACGCGAAGACGAGCAATGTCACGACGGCCTGCACCTTCAGAATTTCGTACAAGCCGGTACGCACAGCACGTACCATCAGCGCCCGCGACGCCGAAATCTGGCGCAGTGTGCCGCCGTGCCGCACCGCGTCGAAAAAGGCCGTGTACGCCTCAGCGAAGTCGGTTTCGATGCGCAGCAGGAACACCGCCATTCCCGGGATCACGCAAAGATAGGACAGGAAGACCGGCAGATCGTAGAGGGGCGCGGCCCGTAGCGGGCCGATCACCGTCATGCCGGTCGCAGGCCACGCCCAGAACATCAGCTTGTCGATCCACACGCCCAGCCCGAAGCAAACGCCGACCCCCACGAGCGAGAGCCGCAGATTGCGCGGCACGAACACCGCCCAGGAAAGCCACGTGGACGTACGATAGTTGCGCGCGACGATGACCGTGAACCCGAGCAGCAGCGCCGTATGACCGATGACGAAGCCGCCCAGCAGGCCCGTCAGACCGAACCGTCCCAGCAGCACGGCGCAGACGACGGTCAGACTGTAGCCCGCGCAGAACACGCCGAGAATCGCCCGGTACTGCTTCACGCTCGTCAGAAACAGGACCACGATCCAGAGGTTGCCCAGCAACACGAAGCCGATCCACATCAGCCAGCGATAGGTCAGCGGCTGGTCGACGAAGAGCGTTTGCGACAGCAAAAGGCCAACGCTACCGAGCACAACTGTCGTGACCAGCGACACGGCGTTGAAGGACGGCATCACTGCCTGCGGCTCTCCGGCGAAAAGCCGGTCGCTCAGGTAACGCGTGAACGCGAGCTGGATCAGCCCGGTCACGATCACGCTCGACGCTATCAGGTACGTCACCGATACCTGAAACTGCGTGAGAACGACCTGCGGATGCACTTGCGCAAGACTCATCAGCCCGACAAGCACCACACCGACCATCGACAACACCAGCGGCCCCGCACTGATGATCCCGGCGTAGCTATAGGCCGCAAACGTGCCCGACAGCGTATCGCTGCGCAGCAGACGCCGAAGTTCGAACCCGATCCCGGCCATCAGCGCTCGCCTCCCGGGGTGCCCGGCGTACCATCTTCGTCCATCCATCTCCGGTACAGCGTGCGATAGGCATCGCGAACGGTGTCGAGGCGATAGTGCCGCTCGACGCGCGCGATACCGGCAACGCTTGCGGCCTGCCATGCCGACGGCTCCATCACGTCGACGATTGCGGCGGCCAGCGCTTCGGGGTCGGCCATCGGCACAATACGCCCCGACCGCCCGAGCGCGCGGTCTTCCGGATCGCCGCCTTCGATCAGTTGACGACATGCACCGACGTCCGTTGCCACTACCGGCACCCCGGCGGCCGCCGCTTCGAGCATCACCAGCGGTAACGCCTCGGACACCGAGGACAGCGCCAGCACGCCGATCTGCGGCAACACCGACTCGACGGCGCGATAGCCCATGAACCTCACCTGATACTCCATCCCCAGACTCGCCGCGAGGTCGCGGCATTCTTGCGCGTAGGCCCGGTCTTCGGTGTCCGGTCCGACGATCCACCCCTGCACGTCGGGCCGCGCCCGGTATGCGATGAAGAGCGCGCGCAGGAAGGTCTTGATGTCCTTGACCGGTACGACGCGCCCGATCAGCGCAACGACGGGCGGGATGTCGTCGTCCGCCACGCCCCCTCCACCTTTGCGGCGTTTCTCCCGAAGCGCCGCAAAGCGCGCGATGTCGACCCCGTTGGCGATGCAGCGCGTCTTGTGCGCAGGCGCGCCATCGCCGATCTGCCGCAGCCGGTTGCCCTCGTAGAGCGACACGATCTCGTTCGCCGTGTCGTAGCAGATCCGCCCGATGGCTTCGAAGAACCGCATCCAGAGATTCTGGAAGTAGCCCACACGCGAGATGTCGCGCTCGAAGGGCCCCCGGTTGTCCCGCAACCACTCGCTTTGCAGCAGATCGAGCTTGCGCTCCTTCGTGTAGCTGCCGTGTTCGGTCACCAGCAGTGCCCGCCCGTTCGCCATGCGCAGCATTGCGCCGAGCAACCCCGCGTAGCCCGTCGACACCGTGTGATACATGCGAGCAGGCGGCAAAGCGTTGGCGATGCGCGCAAGTTGCCAGATCGGACGATGCATCGCGCGAATCGTCCAGAAGTAGTCCGTGAACGACGGGTCATGGCAAAACCTTTCGTAGCGTTCGGTGATGAATTCCCAGGACCGTTCGCTGTGCAGGAACGCCGAGGGCGACAGCGGCTGCCCGTCGCGCAGCAGCGGCAGCAGGTGCTCGAGCATGCTACGCAGGCCATCGACTTTCATGTACCCCGCAACGTCCGCCCCCTCTGCGTTACCCGCGTTACCCGCGTTACCCGCATTACCCGCATTACCCGCGTCAGCCGCCCCACCCGACCGGCTCTCGTACCGCTGACGAAACAGATCGTGCATCCGGGCGATGCGGGCAAAAACGTCGGCGTCGCCCGCACTTCTCCGGGATGCGGCGCGCGCGTCCTCGACGTCTGTCGGCGTTGCGGACGAGACGTCGGTCTCGTAAAGGTAATGCGCCTCGAAATGCGTGACGTTCGCGGGCAACGGGTAGACCGGCGCACCGTAATCCTCACGGCGGCTGCCGATGAACACGACGGAGAACGTCAGGTCGGGAAACGCCCGGATCAGTTGGTCGACCCAGGACGATACGCCACCACGCACGTAGGGAAAGGTGCCTTCGAGCAAGAGCGCCACATCTGCCATCGCGGGCGTCGTTGCGATGTCAGCCCCTGTGCGGGACGACGGTTTGGGCGTCGCGTGGAACGTGGACGAAGCCATGGGCGTCAGCGCGTCCAGAAGCGCACGGCAGGTTGAACGACCGGCGAGGCGGTGACATTGGACACGCCCGTAGCACCGGTCACACCCGCGCCCAGCCCGCCGAGCAACAGCGAAACGCGGTCATAGCGACGCCGCTGGAACGCAGCTTCCGCCAGCCACGGCAACAGGCGTTCGGTCGGAAAGTTGTGGAACTGCGCCTGACGCAAGTGCATTTCGGCCACGTCGGGGTTCTCGCGCATCAGGGCACAGCGGCCCAGCAGATACCACATGGACGCATCGTCTTCGTGCTGCTCAAGTGCGTCGCGCGCGAACTTCTCTACGCGCTCCAGCGTGAAGCGCAAGACTTCGCCACGCACGAGGTTCTGGTAAATCAGTTCCCAGTAGAGTTGCGCGAGACAAACACAGGCATGTGCGCGCTCATCGTCGTCCTCGGCCGCCTCGTGCCGGTCGCGCATCACGAAGATCTGCTGCATGATCCGCTTCTCCATTCCGTCGAGAATGCCGTACGCGAGCAGGCGCACCTCCTCCACCGGGTCCGCCAGCAGGTCGCGCGCAATCTCGCTCGTGACCCGCGAGGGCAGCGCCTGCACGGAGATGAGAGCGGCAACGCGGTCGTCGCGCTCGCCCTGCACGTTGCGCAGCCGTGCCCGCAGACGCATGCCCGCACCGTGACGCACACGCGCCACCAGGTGCGAGACGAAACCCGGTGTTTCCACGCGGCCCGCCGGCATCGACTCACGCGGCGGTGGGAACAGATACCCCATCAGCAGCACGCCCATTACGACGACCATGCCCGCCACCGGCAGGAAAAAGGTCGCCAGCGCGATATGCCCGAACACGCCACGACGATCGCGATAGCTCGCAGGCAGCGCGCACGTCACGAACCCGCCCGCCAGCAGTGCAGCGATCGCTTGCCATGCCAGCACGACGGGCATGGCATCGGGAACCAGGCCGGTGACGGCCGGCGCGATGAACGGTGTGTCCCACGTTGCCGTTCGCAAAACGAGTCGCAGCACGTGCCACTGCGCCGCGACGGCGAGCACCGCCAAGGCCAGCGTCAGCGCCCAGCGGATGACCCGCACACCACGCGCAGCGCCCCGTTGCCGGAGTCGCCAGACAGCGCTTGCGGATCCGCGTGACGAATGGCGCTCAGGCATGATCGACGCAGCGCTCCATCAGCTTGAGCAGACCATCGCCCGGGGCGTCGGCATCGACGTGTGCAGTGTGCACGGCAATATGGCCGCTCTGAAAGTCGACGTCGTACTGCTGACGCAGCAATGTCTCCACTCGCATCAGATAACCGTCGATGCCGTGCTCGTCCGTGATGGGCATGAGTGCGATGGCGATTTGCCGTCGCGGCGTGCCGATCGTCCACATGGCGTCGAGTGCCCGGCGCTGGCGCACCGTCTGCTCGAACAACGAGTCGCCTCGTGCACCGCGCGGAAACGCCAGCGCGACCAGCGACGATTCGATGCCGCTCGCACGCTTGAGGCGCGCGAGCCGTCCGAGTTCTAACGCGAAGTCATACGGGGCTTGCGGCACCAATGCTCTGACGCTCGACACGAGCGGCTGATGCACGACGCCGTCGGCGTAGTACGCGAGCAACACGAGCAACAGTTGCAGATTGTCGTGATTAAGCGCGAGGAATGGCATGCGTCGCACGATCAATACGCTGGTCAGCGACCCTTCAGCGTCAAGCAGCGGCACGCAGGCCAGATAGGGGCTGCCGTCGCTGGCGGCATCGTCGGCCTTCACATGCGCCAGCGTGCCCTCGCCCAGACAGTGCCGCACCAACGGGTCATCGACGTCCGGCTCGAACCCTTCCCCGACCCGTGCGATGGGCGTCGTCGTAAGCCGGTCGCCACGCACCGCGAACAAGGCGGCGACTTCGATCTGGCAGGTCAGCGCAGCGAATTCGAGCATCGGTTGTGCGTTGGGCAGGCCGCCGGGCGCACCATGAACATCACCCGAACGCCGTACGGTGAGGTCGCGCAGACGCGTCAATGCATCGCGCAACGTGACAGGACGCGCAAGCAGATCACGCTCCAGCCGCTCATGCGACACGCGCAGCAAATAGTGATTGTGAGTAATCGCGACGAGGCGGTCGCTGTAGTAAGCGTTGATGCCCTGCGATCTGAGTGCGCGATGGGACCAGATGTCACAGAAGTGACCGGCGACGAGCGCCATCGTCATACCACCCGCAAAGTGCGCCATCGGAAACGGCGCGCCGGAAGGGCCGCACAGGACATGCCACGCCGCCATGAGCAACGCCCCGCTCGCCGCCCCGGCCAGCGAGCCGTAGCGCAAGGCGCCAATGAGCGAAACGAGCCAGAGCCACGGGAATTGCGTGGTGAGCAGCAGAGGATCGTCGGGACGCAGCCGCCAGGCCACCACCACCGCGATCAGCGTGGCGATCAAAACCTCCAGCAGCGCAAAGGAACGCGACATGGCCGGTGCAACCCGCCGCCCCCAGCGTCCCAGATTTCCGAGCGGCTGCGATCGGCGTACGCGCGTCGTCGATGACGATGGCGACGATGATGACGTCGATGCGCCGGAAGCCGAAGAAGCGGAAGGAGATGACGAAGCACCGGCGCGATGGGCGCTCGCCGGTTCGGCGTCGGTATGCATGATTCCCCGTTATCAGAAAGCGCCCTGCCCGGCCTTTTCATTCATGCCTGGGTCATGGGCCACGGATCGACAGTTCCTGTGAAAGACCCGTCGCTCCCGTCCCGCGAATCTTGCGCACCGGGACGGCCTTTGACTGCTGATCCGAACTGATCTCGTATGTTTGATGGAGAAGCACTTTACACACGCGCAGTCCTACTTTCGTCCCCATTCTTTCTCGCTGCCAACCCGCATGAATGCTCAGGATACCGACGCAAGCCGCCCCTTACCGGGGTTCGCCGTCGAACGAAAACGGCCCCTCGTGCGGACCGACGTAAGCAAGATGCGTACGCACGCCCGCGCCCGGTTGCCACAGGTGCATGGCGAAGCCGGGTGGCTCAAGCGTGACCGACCCCGGCGCCCCCGCAGCCAGCCCGAGCGTGATCTGGTGCGCGGTCGACACACACGTACTCGCCATGATCCCCGGCGCACCGTCCACACTCGCATGAATGCTGCGATGCAGATGCCCGCAGATCACCCGTTCGATGTGACGATGCTGCGCTATCACCTGCGCGAACCCTGCTCGACCCTGCACGGAAAGGCCGTAGCCGTCCATGAACTCGATGCCCGTATCGAACGGCGGATGGTGCATTGCAATGATCGTCGGGCGTCCCTCGCAGGCGTGGAGCTGCTCATCGAGCCATGCGAGTCGCGCGTCGCACAAATGGCCGCCCGCGCTCGGCGGGTCTTGCGTATCGAGGGTCAAAACAGTGAGCGGACCGAGATCGACGCGGTATTGCACGAACGTTTCGTTCGTATGCAGATAGGCATGCTCCGGAAAAGCGTCACGCAGCCCTTCACGATGATCGTGATTGCCGACCACCAGATAGAGCGGTATTTCGAGGTCTGCCAGGCACTCACGAAGTACTTCGTATTCCGATAGATGCGGTGTGTCGATCAGGTCGCCGGTTGCGATGACGGCGTCAGGTCGTGGCGTCCAGCGATTGATGGTGGCGATCGCATTGCGCAAGGCGCGCGCGGTGTCGACGCGTCCGCAAGCGAGCATGCCAGGACGCGTGATGTGGAGGTCGGTGATCTGACAGAGCAGCATGAAGCGGTTCCTCAATGTCGATTGGCGGCGTCACGCTAGCCATCGCAAATGACACCCGAATGACCAACCAAAAGACGCCCGTCCGCGCAAGCCCTAAAACGCTAGGGAAACCCCCAAAGCCCGCCCAGCAAGGGATTGCGCGGGGGCATGACCGGAGATGCCCGCAGATACCGGGGTTTTGCCATCAAGAACGAGAAAGTACGCGGCATTGCACAACAAAATCGCCGCAAACCGTTGTCAGGACTGGCCCACAGCCCGCCGAAGGCTCTATAATGCGGCTGCCCGGCCAGTGCCGGCGCCCTCACGATGCGTGACGCAACCGGTCTTCGGATCAGGTTCGCGTGACGTGCCGCGAAGGCGACATTCTGGCGTATGCCGCGTGCCTTATGGCGCGGATACAACACCGACACTCGTCAAATGGCGAAAGTGTTAGAGTTGTCGCCGGTATTCACCACCTCTCAAGGGAAACACACATGAACAAACAGGAACTGATCGACGCCGTCGCTGGTGTTACGGGTGCAAGCAAGGCTCAAACTGGCGAAACCATCGACGCTCTGCTCGAGACCGTCAAGAAGGCAGTCGCCAAGGGTGACTCGGTTCAGTTGATCGGCTTCGGCTCGTTCGGTTCGGGCAAGCGCGCTGCGCGTACCGGCCGCAACCCGAAGACTGGCGAAGCGATCAAGATCCCGGCAGCCAAGACCGTGAAGTTCACGGCTGGCAAGGCGTTCAAGGACGCTGTGAACAAGAAGTAAAACCAGTTGCGCGCAGGCCGGCCTCCGTGCCGGCCTATCTTTTTTGCTCGCATTCGGCCGTCGATTTCGACAGCGGGTTCGACAGGTTTCCTGCTGGATTCCGCAGTAGAATCCCGATGTGCCATGCGCAGCAATGAGAAGGCGTCACGTCATCCTCTCGCGAGGTCCACGACTGATGTGACGCTGCGTGCCGCGCGGGTGGCCTGTGCCCCGCTCTGCGCAAAGCAGAGGCGCCCGCGACAAAGTGCTGCACCCGCTTTGCCGCGTCATGCGCTCAGGCAACTATGCTATGTTGCGTAACATGACACGCGCGCCGTTAGCGGCTTCCGCCGCCTCTTCCGAAAGTTTCTCCGCTACCGGCTCTCGTCAGGCCGAGGAAGGCGCACTACCGTCGTCTGCCCAAATGCGGCGTATGTCGGCATCCCGTCTGCTGGTCATGCACGTGGCGTCTGCATTGACGCAATGGCCAACGCTGCCCGATGCGGCAGAAGACGCGGCAGAAGACGCGGCAGAAGACGCGGCCAACGTCGACACCATTCCCCCTGAAGCCGTTCATCAGTTGCGCATCGCGACGCGTCGCCTTCGTGCGCTGATCGACATCTACTCGCCATGGCTAAAACCGCGCTGGCATCGTCAACTCGTCGCCGAGCTGAGTTGGCTTGGGCATTCGATGGGGCCCGTGCGCGACGCAGATGTTTTGACCACCGAGACACTTCCGGTCTTACGCCTCGAATATCCGGATGTCGACTGGATTGCGGTCGATGCGCATCTGTCGAAGGTTCGCAGCGACGCTCGGGCGCAAGCCGCCACCGCGCTGACGAGCGATCGCCAACGCGCGTTGCATGGGCTGTTGCGCGATGCCTTTGGCGTTCACAACGGCAGGGCCGATGCGCGCGCAGCCAAAGCCTTACGACGCCCGTCGCGTACGCCCGGCAAGCGGCCACGCGCACTGGCGAAACACGCGCATAACGTGCTTCGCGAACGATACATTGGGCTATTTCCTGATTGTCGCCAGTTGGCGATGCTCGATACCGAGCAGTTGCACGCGTTGCGCGTCAAGCTCAAGAAGGCGCGTTATAGCGCCGAGGCGCTCACGCCGTGGCTGCGCAAGTCGCTTCGCTTGCCGTATCACGAAACATTGCGCACCGCGCAAACGTTGCTCGGGCATATCAACGATGCTGCGGTCGCGCAACGTGCGCTGGAAGACATGCCCATCTCGACGGAACACCGCGAGACGCTGACGGCACGCCTTGACGCGATCATCGTCAACGCCACCAGCCGCGCCGCGCACGCGCTATGCCAATTGCCCGACGCCCATCGCCTTGAGCGCGGCATGCGCAAGGCGTAGGCATCAGGCAACCCAACGTCACACGACTCAGACGACTCAGACGACCTTGGTACGAAGCAGACGCATGCCGTTTGCGATCACCAGCAGGCTCGCTCCCACGTCCGCAAATACCGCCATCCACAGCGACGCGAGGCCCATCACTGCGAGTGCGAAAAACACGGCCTTGATCCCAAGGGCGACAGCGATGTTTTGCTGGAGCACGGTCGCCGAACGCTGCGAAAGCGCCAGAAACGCTGGCAATTTGCGCAAATCGTCGTCCATCAGCGTGACATCGGCGGTCTCGAGCGCGCTGTCCGTGCCCGTCACCCCCATTGCGAAACCGACGTCGGCTGCCGCCAGCGCAGGCGCATCGTTAATGCCATCGCCCACCATCCCTACGTGACCGTACTTTTCGCGCAGTGACGACACGGCTTGCCACTTATCTTCCGGCAGCATCTCGGCACGCACATCGCTCACGCCCGATTGCTCACCGATGACCTGAGCGGTAGCCCTGTTGTCGCCCGTGAGCATGACGGTGCGCACACCCATCTTCGTCAATTGGGCAATGGCCTCACGGCTTTCCTCACGCAGCGTATCGGCCACGGCCAGCACCGCCAGCGCCTGCGTTTCGCTTGCCAGCACGATAGCGGTACGTGCCTGCGCCTCGAGACGCGTCAGTTCGGCCTCCACCTCGGCATTGCACACCCCCAACGATTCAATCAGACGATGGTTGCCGAGGTAGTAAAGCGTTTCACCGACACGCCCCTTCACCCCCATCCCCACCAGCGCCTCGAAGTCGGTCACGGACGGCAACGCCCCAAGCCCCGCCTGCGCATGACCTTCGACGACGGCGCGCGCGATCGGGTGAGTCGTCTGAGCGTCCAGTGCGGCGGCGAGCGTCAGGGCTTCGTCGCGAGATGTGCCGCGCAACGGCACGACATCGGTCAGGCGCGGTTCGCCACGCGTGAGCGTGCCCGTCTTGTCGAGTGCGACCGCACGGATCAGGCGGCCACTCTCCAGAAACGCCCCGCCCTTGATCAGAATCCCGGCGCGCGCGGCGGCCGTCAGCCCGCTCACGACCGTGACCGGCGTGGAAATCACCAACGCGCAGGGGCATGCGATGACCAGCATCACCAGCGCCTTGTAGATCCACGGCGACCAGGCCAGGCCGAACGCCAGCGGCGGCACAATTGCGACCAGCAGCGCGCAAAGCACCACGACCGGCGTGTAAATGCGTGAGAACTTGTCGACGAAGCGTTGCGTCGGCGAGCGTTGCTGCTGGGCCGTTTCGACAATGCGCACGATGCGCGCGAGCGTCGTATCGCCGGGGGCGACCGTCGTGCGATACACGATCAGACCGCTTTCGTTGATGCTGCCTGCGTAGACGTCATCCCCAACCGTCTTGTCGACAGGCACGCTCTCACCGGTAATCGACGCTTGATTCAGCGCTGACGCACCCTCCTCGATCACGCCATCGATGGCAATGCGCTCACCCGGACGCGCCCGCACCCGCGCCCCCACAGCAAGTGTTGCTGCGGGGACATCCGCCCAGGTGCCGTCGGCCTGCTGCACCGACGCCTGATCCGGCGCGAGACGCATCAACGCCTCGACGGCGCGACGCGCTCGGGTCAACGATGCCGCCTCAAGCTTTTCGGACAACGCAAACAGTACGATCACCATGGCCGCTTCGGGCCACTGACCGATGAGCATCGCGCCGATCACGGCAAGCGACATCAGGAAGTGGATGTTCAGTGTGAAGTGCCGCAGCGCGATCCAGCCCTTCTTGAGCGTCGGCAAGCCACACGCAAGAATGGCGGCGACAACCATCGCACCCACCCACGGGCTGTGCTCAGGCACGCCGGACCAGACCGCGACCTCGCTCGCGGCAGCCAGCACACCACCGGCGACGAGCCGGACAACGTCGCTTGTCCGCTTGGCGGGCGGCGGTGCGGCTGCGCCAGCGTTCTCGCCGGAAAGCGGCACGGGCGTCATCCCCAGTTTGCGCAGGGTGTCCGCCACGGCATCGCGCTCACGATCGACATCGGACGCCGACGCGCGCTTGTCGAAAACGACCGTCAGTTCACGCTTGAGCAGGTTGAAGTACAACGTGTCGACGCTGGGACGACGCTCAAGCTGATCTCGAATCAGACGCTCCTCTGTCGGACAGTCCATCTGATCGATACGGAAGCGCGCCTGCGGCGCATCCATTGCGGGTGCCGGTGCCGACGGCGCAAAACTCGCGCCGCCCGAACAGCACGAGGCGTCGTCATGCGTGTGGGCGGCGGTTACGCCGTGGCTGCCATGGTCATGGTCATGGTCGTGAGCATGACCGTCGTGACGATGGCCGTGATCGTGGGCATGCCGATGCCCCTGTGACGGTGGCGTGTGCTCATGCGAATGCCCGTGACAGGTCTCGTGATCATGCCCTTGCGCTGGACCATTTCCATGGCCGGGCATCTCCCGATTCGCCGTCGCCGCAGTGGTCAGACCCGCCAAACGGCCCGATTCCGAAGGGTTGGACATGTGAACTCCTGGTTACATGATTCGTGTTACCCTTTATTCAAAACCCTGTAGTGACTACGGAGTCAAGTATGAAAATCGGAGAACTGGCCCGAGCGGCGGGCACCGATGTCGAAACCATCCGCTATTACGAGCGCGCGGGCCTGCTGCCGCCGCCGCCGCGAACCGACGCTGGTTATCGCACCTACGGCGACGAACACCTGGACGCCCTGCGCTTCATCCGTCACTGCCGTTCGCTCGACATGCCGCTCGCCGATGCCAAACGACTCGGCGAACTGGCGCACGACACCCATGTGACGTGCGAAGATGCCAACCAACTGATCGAGGCACATCTGGCACGCGTGCATACGCGCATCCACGAATTGCAGGCGTTGGAGCAGCAGCTTCTGCATCTGCAAGCGCAATGCCGTAGCCGTCATGAGACGAGCGACTGCGGCATCCTGCGCGCACTCATGCAAGGCGCACAGGGCGAGGCCTGCGCTTGTCACAACGAGACGGACCCCATCGAAGTCGCTTGCGAGCACGACCACAAGCACGGTCACGCGCACGCGCACGCGTAAATTGCAAACGTTCCCGTTTTTTTCGCGTCGCATGACCGGCGGCGCAAACCGATTCTGCACATTACACAAACATTCCCGGGCATCACATCCGTGATGCCCGCGTCAACATCCGCTGTCCGCTCCGGCACTCGCCGCATCCACCCTCACGCAAGACAAAACACGTCGCACGAGGTGCGTCACGATCTGCGCATTGGCCAACGCAGCGTCGTCACGCAGATGGCACACGCCCTAAACGTTCTCCAGTTGATCAAAACGTAAAAATTGTGAGAAATCGCCCTGTTTCCCGCGAAATTGGGGGCAAGTGAACGTAGAATGTCCCGCACGCTTCGTAACCGCCTCACAGGGCGTGTTGCGTGACGCTCGGATTACGCACCGATATGTCGTAATCCGTTTCATTTTTTGATCACTTGTCGGAGACCTTATGTCCAGCGATGTATCCGCGACGCCAGCACCCGCGACGGAGAGCAACGCCGACATCGTCATCATGGGTGCGGGGGCGGCCGGTATTTCGGTTGCCGCAAGTCTGCGCCGCCGCCGTCCGACGCTCTCGATCACGATCGTAGATCCGGCCGACACGCATTACTATCAGCCCGCCTGGACCCTCGTCGGCGCCGGCGAATTCGACGCCTCCCGCACGGCCCGCCCGATGTCGAGCGTGATTCCCGAAGGCGTGAACTGGATCCAGGCTGCGGTCACGGCTTTCGCGCCGGAGCGCCAGCAAGTGCTGCTCTCGGACGGGCGTCGCCTCGGCTACCGCTTCCTCATTGTGGCGCCCGGGCTGCAACTGAATTGGGAAGCCATCGACGGCTTGAGCGAAACGCTCGGCCGCAATGGCGTGACCTCCAATTACCGCTTCGATCTCGCCCCGTACACGTGGTCGCTGGTTCGCGAATTCAAGGGCGGCAATGCCCTGTTCACGCAGCCGCCGATGCCGATCAAGTGCGCGGGCGCCCCGCAAAAAGCCATGTATCTCTCGGCCGATACTTGGCGTCAACGCGGTCTGCTGGACAAGACGAAGATCGAGTTTCATCTCGTGGCACCCGCCCTGTTCGGCGTCAAAGACTACATCCCGGCGCTGATGGAGTACGTCCAGCGATATCGCATCTCGCTCAATCATCTCTCGCATCTGCGTGCGGTGGATGGCGAGCGCCGTGTGGCGCGTTTCGAGATTTTCGATGCTGACGGGCAATCGCAGTTCGTCGACAAGCCGTTCGATCTGCTGCACGTGGTGCCGCCGCAAAGTGCGCCGGACGTCTTGCGAGCGAGCCCGCTGGCCGACGCTGCGGGTTGGTGTGAAGTCGACCCGGCGACGCTGCGCCACGCGCGCTATGCCAACGTGTTCGGTCTCGGCGACGCGATTTCCGCACCCAACGCCAAAACCGCCGCCGCAGCGCGCAAACAGGCCATTGTCGTCGCCGAAAACTTGCTCGCCTCGATGGATGGCCGCCCCCTTTCACTGCAATACGACGGGTACGGTGCTTGTCCACTTACCGTGGAGCACGGCAAGATCGTGCTTGCGGAATTCGGCTATGGCGGGAAACTTCTCCCTACATTCCCTATCGACGGTACGCACGCGAACCGTTTTGCGTGGGTCCTGAAAAAATACGTGCTGCCAAAGGTTTATTGGGACTTTATGCTTCGGGGCCGCGAATGGCTGGCGCGCCCACGCTGAGTTGACCGTAGGTGAAACCCGCACTCAATTTTCAAATTTGGGTGCCGTTAAATGTCAAAGGACCCGGTCTCGCGATCGGGAACGAGCTTCTAGTCGGGCCACGCCTTGCGCGCGGTCTGCCGGAACGCGAAGGAAACGGCGCACCGGACGGTGCGCCCGATTCACTCCTCGCACGACGGCCGACACATTTACGCGTCTTATGCAGAACATGATTCAAGGGTTTTCTGGCGGCACGACCTGTTCGACGCGTGGGCTTTTCCTGCTGGATGGCCTCGCCAGCATTGAACGCGCCGATGACAATCGCTCAACCGTTCAGGCGATGTTTGCCTGCCTGCCGAGATGAACGATACGAACGCGCTGCGACGGCAAGTCGTCCTCGCCGATTTGCTGCTGGATCGCCAGCGGCTTTTGCGCGCCCTCAGTCTCGAGCTGAGGACCCCGAGCCCGCCCAACAGCCACAGCGCGCTAGTCGTGCTGCACGTGGGTCGGGGCCAGCGCAAGGCGTCCAGTCAACAGGCAATCTCCGACGCGGATCTGCTCGCGACGGTGGCTTTTCGCATCGGCTCGCGCATTCGACGTCGCGACCTCATCGGCCGCGTTTCGGATCAGCAGGTGGCGATTCTGCTACGCGACCTGAGCAGCCGCGAGGCCGCCGTACAGATTACGCGCCGCTTCATTCGGGCGGGCGAATCGCCGGTGCCGTGCGGCAACGGGCTGCTCTACCCGATCGTCTCGGCGGGCATCACGCATCTGCCGCAGGTTCCCGTGTGGCCGGCCACCCTGCTTGAACATACGTCCGACGTCGCCGATCAGGCCATTCGCGAGAGCGCGTCGCGCTTTCTCGTCACCGAAGCCCCTGCCGCGCCGACCGAGGGTATTGCCCCGCCGGACGATGCAGGCAACGAGCATTATTGGCGCAGCGCCATCGGACGCGCGCTCTCGGACTCGGAATTCCGCCTGCACTATCAGCCGCAGATCGACATGCGTACGCATCGGTTGACGGGCCTCGAAGCCCTGATCCGCTGGCAACGGGACGACGAACTCATCATGCCGGGTGAGTTCATTCCGGCGGCCGAGCGGTGCGACGTAATCGGTCCCATTGGCGACTGGACACTGCACGAAGCGTGTCGTCAGCTCGACAAGTGGCATACGGACGGTGAAGAGTACCCTCGCGTGGCCGTGAATCTCTCCGCGCAGCAAATGCGCGTGCAGACGCTGGAGACGGTTCGCTACGCCCTCAAACACCACCGCGTGCCGCCGGACAAGCTGGAGATCGAGATCACCGAGTCGTCGCTGATCTCGCATCTCGACGAAGCCGCCACGCTGATGAACGAACTCGTCGCGATGGGCGTGCGCTTGTCGCTCGACGACTTCGGCACCGGCTATTCGAGCTTCGTGCGGCTCAAACGGTGGCCGTTCGGCACCGTCAAGATCGACTATCAGTTCGTGGCCGGGGTGCTGCTCGGCGGCTATGACACCGAACTGATCCGCGCGATCATCGCCATCGCCCGCAAGCTCGAAATCGAAACGGTGGCCGAAGGCGTGGAGACCAGTGCGCAACGCGATGCGCTTGCATCGCTGGGCTGTCACGCGTGGCAGGGGTATCATTGCACGCGTCCCTTACCGCCCGGGCACATCGAAACGTTCATTCGAGACTGGCACGGGCGCCTGTAAACGCGTCAGCAACCGCCTTTGCCGTTGGTCAACGCCCCTCTTTCCCGTCGACATGCCGCTTTCGCCTTTTTGTGCGGCGTCGTCGTTCTGCTGTGTGTCCTTGTCGCCTGGGGTCTGGCGCGTTTCGCTGCCGACCAACTCGTGGCGAACCGTGCCGCGCGCCTGCTTTACGAGGAGCGCAGCATCGCCACGAGGCTGGCGCATGGCACCGTTCATACGGTCAATCAGGATCTGATGCTCATTCGCGGCATCCCGCAGGTCCTCGCGCAAATCGAGCAGATTCAGTCCGCCGCGAATTCGATTGCCACCCATCCTCTGACACATGTTCCGCAGGACAAAGCGCGACAGATACTGCTGGCGAATCCCGTCCTGAAGCCCGTCAATGAGCTGCTGCGCGTCGCGCAGCTGTATTTCGGCGCGGATCTCGTCTGGTTAGGAACGCCCGACGGCATCACCATCGCGTCCAGCGACTTCAGTTCGACGAACCCGCTGATCGGCGACCGCTACGGCGACCGCGACTACTTCAACACGGCAGTCCTTGGCGGCGCGGGGCAGCAATACGTCACCGGACGCAAGACGGGAATGCCTGGCATGTACTTCACCGCGCCGGTCTATCACGACGGCATTCTGGTCGGCGTCGTTGTCGTCAAGCTCGGCATTCGTCGGTTGTCGCACTGGGTCGACAGCGGCGCTTCGTTCATCACGGACAAAAATGGCGTGATCGTGCTCGCCAACGACCCGACCTTCACCGGACTGGCGGTGCCGGGTGCAGCGGTGTTCAATCTCTCACGCCCGGAGCGCCGCCATCTGTATATGCAGGAAGACTTCACTGTCGTCCCCATCGAAAACTACGATCTGACACCCAGCACGCCCAACTTTCTCAAAATGGGACCGGACGACGAGGACAACAAACACAGTGCGCGGCTGGTACGCGTGCGCCCTGACAATCAGCCGTATTTGTTGGATGTCGAACCGTCGTCGGACGGCGACATGGTGATTTACACCATGAGCGAAGCGCCAACGCTCGGCAGCCTCTCGGTCGAACGACGACGTTATGCCTTACTGGTGTTCGCGTTGCTGCTCAGCTCGGCTGGCGCGCTCTATCTGCTCGTGCGCTACCTGCGCCGCGAAAAGCTCCAGTTGACGGACACGCTGGCAAAAAATGCAGCCCTCGAACACGAGGTGAAGTACGACGCACTGACCGGCGCGCTTTCACGCGGCCACTTCCTCAAGCGCCTGCGTGCCGAAGTCATGCAGGCGGATTCCGCAGACGTGCCGACAAGTGTCATCCTTGTCGACCTGGACCATTTCAAGCAGATCAACGACACCTGGGGACATGCGCTGGGCGACACGGTATTGGCCACCTTTGTCCGGCTTTGTCACGAATCGTTACGCGAAGATGACATCTGCGGTCGTTTGGGGGGCGAAGAATTCGCTATTATCCTGAGTGGCGCCACAGAAGCACGGGCGTTCGACGCCGCTGAACGGCTGCGCGAAGCCGTTCGCGAATCACGCATCAACGTCGACGGTCGATCGCTTCAGTTCACGATAAGTGCCGGCGTAGCCCAATGGCACACGGGTGACGACGACAACGCCTGGCTGCAACGCGCCGACGCAGCGCTGTACCTTGCCAAATCTCGTGGACGCGATCGCTGCGCCCGCGAATCCGACCTCCGGGTACTCACCCGAGGCGGTTCTTAACCGGCTTCAGGCATCCCGGCCTGAAGTCGCCAACTCAGACCGGATCGATGCTCAAGACGAATCTCGCCACATTCGCCCCATCGCCGCTTCGCGCCGTTCAGGTCGGCGCAGCCGCCCTCTGCCTGGCCCTGAGTAGCGCCGCATATGCGGATCTCTCGCTACTGCAACCGCCGCGCGCCCTTACAGGCGGTGCGCCGTTGCAGCTCATGCTGTTGGCCACACAGGACTCGCCAGGCCGCAAGACCATCCATTTGCCGGAAGAAATCGTCGTTCGCATCTCTAACGACGACTTCAAACCGACACTGCTGCATCTGAAGCGGGCCGCGATCGTCCCCGCTCAGCTCACCCTGTCCAACGGACAGTTCCGTCGCGTCTCTTATTCAGCAGTCCTGCCCAAAGAGTTACGCGGGTCCGTACGCATCGAGCCGGTCGACTGGGACGCCTCGATCACCACCGTGGTGCTGGATCGCGCCGCACCTGCCGAACCGATGGTCGCCGCAGCGCCGATCCCTGCGGAAAGCGGCGCGACCTCGGGCACTGGCAACGGCACAGCAGCGCCAGCGTCTGCCGCAGTCGCGGCGGCACCGGCCGCCACATCGCCCGAGGCGATCGCCCCGACAGCCGACGCCGAGTTCGCCCGTATTTCGTCGAATGAGCCGATGTACATTGGGTTCGGCAAGAACGGCGACGCTAACGCGCGCTTTCAGCTCAGCTTCAAGTTCCACATTCTGAAGCCCGACAACCCCACGTCGAAATCCTTCCTCGACAATCTGTACTTCGGCTACACCCAGTTGTCGACGTGGGATCTGGAAGCCGAATCCGCACCGTTCCGCGACTCGAATTACCGTCCGAGTTTCTTCTACTACGTCCCCGACACGGGGGTGCGTGCTGGCTGGTTCTCGTCGCTGGGTGTCGCCGCCGGTATCGAACACGAGTCCAACGGCAAAGCAGGCGACGACTCGCGCAGCATCAACACCGTCTTCGTGAAACCGATCCTCACGCTCGGCAACCCGTCCGAGTATCACTGGACGATCGCGCCGAAGCTCTATGCCTATCTGGAGAAGAAGGACAACCCCGATATTCAGGACTATCGGGGCTACATGGACTTGCTCGTGTTGTGGGGCAAACCCAATGGCTGGCAGATCGGTGCAACGCTTCGCAAGGGCATGAAGCGCAACTACGGCAGTGTGGATGTGCAGGTGACCTATCCGCTCGGCAAGCTGATTCCGGGCACCGGCGGCTATATCTGGCTCGGCTATTTCACGGGTTACGGCGAAGATATGCTCGACTACAACCGTCACTCGCGGTCGCAGGTGCGCATCGGCTACAGCGTGTTCCGTTGGTGAGGCGTCACAACACCAGCACGAGGGCGCCGGCGACGATCAACGCGCCGCCGAGTGCCTCCTTCAGCGAAAACGGCTCACCAAGCACCACCCACCCGATCAGCATCGCCATCGCCACGCTGAGCTTGTCGAGTGGCGCGACACCCGACACCGGCCCCAGTTGCAACGCCCGGAAGTAGCAGAGCCACGACAGCCCCGTGGCGACCCCGGAGAGGACAAGGAAGACCCACGTGTTGGCGCTCAGGCTTGTCGGCCTTTGCCACTCCCCACGCATGCCGACGATGGCCAGCGTCACCCCGAAAATGATGACGGTACGAATCAACGTAGCCATGTTCGAGTTGACCTGCGCCACCCCGAGTTTGCCGAATATCGCTGTCAGTGCAGCGAAAAACGCCGAGCCCAGCGCAAAAAGTTGCCAGCTACGCAGCATAACGATCGTCACCTATCAATCAATACCCTCGCCAACCTGAAACGGACGCAAATGTCCACCGTCCGCCTCCACCCGTAGGGGAATCGAAACCGCCCCGGCCATCGATGCGATAATGGCAACATCTTGTGTCACCCCCGCCAGACCTGGCCGAATTCTCCCCTATGTCCGAATTGCACGACCGCCCCGACAGCCCTTGCATTGGCGTTTGCTCGACACTTTTCGACGACGTCTGCAAAGGTTGCGGCCGCACCGCCTACGAAGTCTCCAACTGGGTGTTTTTCACCGAGGAAGAGAAGGCAGCGGTGTGGGAGCGCATCACCCGCGAAGGCACGGGGATGCGCTTTTGCGACAGCAGTTCTACGACTTCGCAGACTTGAACTGAAGCGACTTGTACTCGAGGAACTCCTCGAAGCCGTACACGCCGTTCTCCCGCCCGTGGCCCGATTGCTTGAACCCACCGAACGGGGCCTGCACATTGAACTCCCCGCCGTTGATGTCAACCTGTCCGGTGCGAATCTGACGGGCCACACGCACCGCGCGCGCCTCATCGCCTGACCAGACGCCGCCGCCCAACCCGTAGATCGAATCGTTAGCGATACGCACTGCGTCGGCTTCGTCCTGATACGTGATGATCGACAGCACAGGGCCGAAGATCTCTTCCTGCGCCACCGTGGCGTCCGGTGTCACACGTCCGAGCACCGTCGGCTGTACGAAGAAGCCCTCCTCGAAGCCCTCGGGCACCGTGTCCCCACCCGCAATCAACTCCGCACCTTCCGACAAACCCTTGCGGATGTACGTCTGCACGCGCTCGCGTTGCGCAGATGACGCAAGCGGCCCGAGGCGCGTCGTTTCCTCGCGCGGATCGCCCAACGTAAAACGTGCCACAGCCTCTTTCGCCAATGCCTTGACCTCGTCATAGCGCGACGCTGGCACCAGCATGCGCGTGTGCGCAGAACATGTCTGCCCCGAATTCAGATAGCAGGCATTGAGCGTTCCTTTGACGGCTGCGGCAAGGTCCGCATCGTCTAGCACCACCGAGGCCGACTTTCCACCCAACTCCAGCGCGACACGCTTGACGGTTTGCGACGCTACCTCCGACACGCGTTTTCCCGCGCGCGTCGATCCGGTGAAAGACACCATGTCGACATCCGGATGCCTTGCCAGCACCTCGCCGACGACTGGACCGAGGCCCGTCACCAGATTGAACACGCCCGGCGGCAGTCCAGCCTCTTCGATCACTTCGGCCAGAATGAAAGCGTTGAACGGCGCCACTTCCGATGGCTTCAACACCACCGTGCAACCAGCAGCCAGCGCCGGTGCGACCTTGAGCGTGATCTGGTTCAGCGGGTAATTCCACGGCGTGATCGCGCCCACAACGCCGACCGGTTCGCGCACCACCAACGAATTGCCGACGCGTGCCTCGAACTCGAACGACTCGGCCAGCTCGGCGTACTTGTTCCAGTGATACACGGGACCGCCAACCTGAATGGCACGCACGAGTTTGATCGGCATGCCCGTCTCGCCCGTCATGACTTGCGCCAGCTCGTCGGTGCGCGCTTTCAGGCCCGCCGCAATCTTACGCAGATAACCGGCACGCTCGGCAGCCGGTGTAGCCGCCCATGCGTCACGCGCTTTGCGCGCAGCGGCAATCGCAGCTTCCGTGTCTTCCGACGCCCCCTCGGGAATGCGGCCCATGAGCTTCGCGTCGGCGGAATGGAACACGTCCAGCGTGCCGCGCCCGACCGGCGTCACCCACTGTCCGTCGATGAAAAACTTGTCGTACGTCTTCATGCATTGCCTCCTGCTGGCGTTGAGCAACGAATGGCCATTGTAGTCCGCCCGTCGCAATGCATTTCGCTGTAAACGCAAACAGGGCGCCTGCGATGCAAGCGCCCTGCCCTTGATACGACGTAACGGCGTATCTATCGAACGTTCGTGAACGTCAGACTTCCACGCCCTGGCTAGCCAGATACTCTTCGTAAGTCCCGGCGTAATCGACCAGCGTGCCGTCGTTCTTCACTTCGATGATGCGCGTGGCCAGGCCCGACACGAATTCTCGGTCATGCGACACGAAGATCAGGGTGCCCGGATACTTGTCGAGCGCGATCTGAAGCGATTCGATCGATTCCATGTCCATGTGGTTGGTCGGCTCGTCCATCATCATGACGTTGTGACGGCCCAGCATCAGCTTGCCCCAGATCATGCGGCCCTTTTCGCCACCGGACAGCACGCGCACCGACTTGCCCACATCGTCGCCACCGAACAGCAGACGGCCGAGCGAGCCACGGATCACCTGATCGTCATCGCCTTCCTTGCCCCACTGCGTCATCCAGTCGGTGAGCGTCTGGTCTTCCGGGAATGCTTCGGACGTATCCTGCGGGAAATAGCCGATATTCGCGTTTTCTGCCCACTTCACATTGCCGCCGTCGACCGGCAGATCGGCCATCAGGCTGCGCAGCAGCGTGGTCTTACCGGCACCGTTCTCGCCAATGATCGCAACACGTTCGCCCGCGCGCACTGCACCGGTGAAGTTCTTGAAAATCTGACGGTCGTAGGCTTTCGAAATGCCCTCGAATTCGAACGCGAGGTTGTGCAGCTTCTTCTCGAACTCGAAACGAATGAACGGGTTCTGACGCGACGACGGCTTGATGTCTTCCACCTTGATCTTGTCGATCTGCTTGAGACGGCTCGTCGCCTGACGGGCCTTCGACTTGTTCGCCGAGAAGCGGCGCACGAAGTCTTGCAGGTCGGTGATGCGTTCCTTCGCCTTGGTGTTCGCCGCCATCTGACGCTCACGAGCCTGTGCCGACGCCAGCATGTAGTCGTCGTAGTTGCCCGGGTAAATCTTGAGCGTGCCGTAGTCCATGTCGGCCATGTGCGTGCACACGGCGTTCAGGAAGTGGCGATCGTGCGAAATGATGATCATGGTGGAGTTGCGCTCGTTGAGCACGTCTTCCAGCCAGCGGATCGTGTTGATGTCCAGGTTGTTGGTCGGTTCGTCGAGCAACAGCACGTCCGGATTCGAGAACAGCGCCTGCGCCAGCAGCACACGCAGCTTCCAGCCCGGCGCGACGTTGCTCATCGGGCCTTGATGCTGATCCGTCGGAATGCCCACGCCCAGCAGCAGCTCGCCCGCACGCGCTTCGGCGGTGTAACCGTCGTACTCGGCGAACTTCGCTTCGAGTTCGGCGGCGTGCATGTAGTCGTCGTCGGTGGCTTCCGGATTCGCGTAGATCGCGTCGCGCTCGCTCATGGCCGCCCACATTTCGGTGTGGCCCATCATCACGACGTCGAGCACGCGCATGTCTTCATACGCGAACTGATCCTGCTTGAGCTTGCCCAGACGCACGTTCGGCTCGAGCATGACGTTGCCGGCGCTCGGCTCCAGGTCGCTGCCGAGGATCTTCATGAACGTCGATTTGCCGCAACCGTTGGCACCGATCAGGCCATAGCGGTTGCCCCCGCCAAACTTGACGGAGATGTTCTCGAAGAGCGGCTTGGCGCCGAATTGCATCGTGATATTGGCAGTAGACAGCACAGGCGGTATCCGGGGTGATGAGTTGCGGCGGCACGAAATTGCGCCACGAAACCTGACATTTTAACACCGATACGTGTCACGCGCCCCGGGGGTGGCATGACCACTTGTGAATGCTCCTATTTGTGACGCACCGAGCGGTGATGGGATTTTGGCCACCTTAGGCTGCAAGTCCCCATACCTTCTCTCGAACGAGACCTTCCCATGACGGTCAACATTGCCCAGCCTTATAACGTATACGTCCGACAACGCACCCTCCGAAAGCGCACCGCTGCCGCCACCGCATTAACTGCGGCATTTTTCCTATGCGGGCCAACGCCAGGTCTCGCCGATGGCCACCCCAAAGCCACACAGGTCAGCAATACCCAGACGGGCGTCGCGACCGAAACGCTCCTGATGACCAACACCGCCTGGGACGGCACGCCATACCGGCCCTACGCGGTGGGCGCGCCGGCCCCGACGCTGATGCGCATCACCCTCGCCCCGCATACTGTGATGGATTGGCACACGCATCCCGCGCCTATCGTTGGGCATCTCGTGGCGGGTACGCTGATCATCGAGCGCGCAGAGGGCGGCGCGACCCGGACGTTCACTGCCGGAGATACGATCGCCGAGCTGGTCGATGTCCCCCATCGTGGCCGCACGGGGGATACCGGCGCAGAACTGCTCGTTTTCTACGCGCGTGACGCCCAGCAACCGCTCTCGACGCCCGCAGCCGTCCAGCCATAAAAAACCGCCGGTGTGATCCGGCGGTTTTTCGTTCTCAGCATGATCCCGCCGCACGGCGGGATCGAACAAGATCAACCATTTACTGCTTGGGCAGCGAGCCCTCGACGCCTTCCACGAACCAGTTGATCTGGTGCTTTTCGTCGTCGTTGAGCGTCTTGCCCGCAGGCACGATTTCCTTGCCGTCCTGCCCCTTGAGCGGGCCGGTGAACGGGTCGTACTTGCCATCGCGGATCGCGTCGTGGCGTGCGGTCACCGCCTTGCGGGCGGCTTCCGACACGGCCTTGTCGTTGATGGAGACGAGGTTGATTTCGTCTTCCTTGATGCCACCCCATACCGGCGTGTTCTTCCACGTGCCCTGCATGACTTCGTCGACCGTGCGGATGTAGTACTTGCTCCAGTCGATGGCGGCCGATGCCAGATGCGCGTTAGGGCCGAACTTGCTCATGTCCGAATCCCAGCCAAAGGCGTGGATCTTCTTCTCTTCAGCCACTTGCATGACCACGGCCGAGTCGACGTTCTGCATCAGCACATCGGCGCCCTGACCCACCAGCGATTCTGCGGCCTGACGCTCCTTGCCCGGATCGAACCAGCTATTGATCCAGACGACCTTCACCTTGACCTTCGGATTGACTTCGCGCGCGGCGATGGTGAACGCATCGATATTGCGGATCACCTCAGGAATCGGCACCGACGCCACATAGCCGATCACATTCGACTTCGTGGTGTAACCGCCGACGATGCCTGCCAGATGCGCGCCTTCGTACGTGCGCACGTCGTACGTGCCCAGGTTCGGTGCCGACTTGAAGCCCGTGGCGTGCTCGAACGTCACGTCGGGGAAGTCGGCGGCCGTCTTGACCATCGAATCCATGTAACCGAACGACGTGCCGAAGATCAGCTTGTTGCCCTTGCTCGCCAGATCGCGGAACACGCGTTCCGAGTCCGCGCCTTCCGGCACGTTCTCCACGCGGGTCACGGTGACCTTGTCGCCGTACTTGGCTTCGACTGCCTTCGCGCCCTGCTCATGCGCAAAGGTCCAGCCTGCGTCGCCCGGGTTGCCGATGTAGACGAACGCCACACCCATCGGGCCCTTGCCCGCCGGTGCTGCGGATGCCTGCGCATCGGACGCGGCCGCCGACGCGTTGGCGGTCGTGTTCTCCTGCTTGCCGCAGGCGGAAACCAGCATGGCGGCCGCCAGGCTTGCCATTGTGATCAGGACTTTACGTCGCATCGATTTTCTCCTCGTCATCGATTGTTTCAGTGAAATGCGTGTATCGCTTACTGCGTGCACGCCGTCGTCAACCCGTCGTCAACCCGGCGTCACCCCGGCGTCACCCCGGCCTCAGGACCCGGCAAAGAACGGCTTGCCCAGCGACGCCGGCGCGTTCAGCCGAATCGTCTGACGATTGCGGGAAATGATCACCAGCACCACGATGGTCGCCAGATACGGCAGGCTTGCGAGCGCTTGCGAAGGAATGCGAATGCCCATCGCCTGTGCCTGAAATTGCAGCGCCATGACAACGCCGAACAGCAGCGCGCCGAGCGCCGTGCGCCCGGGCCGCCATGTGGCGAAGACCACCAGCGCGAGCGCAATCCAGCCGCGTCCTGCCGTCAGGTTCTCCTGCCACAGACGCAGATAGCCGACGGAGTAATAGGCACCGGCGAGCCCCGACATGGCACCACCGAACAGCGTCGCCAAATAGCGAATCCGCACCACCGGATAGCCGATGGCATGGGCGACCGAAGGCGCTTCGCCAATCGAGCGCAGCACCAGACCGGCGCGGGTACGGTAAAGGAACCATGCAATCGCCGCGAGCAGTGCGACCGATAGATACCCCAGCGGATTGAGCGAGAAGATCGAAGCGCCCAGCACGGGAATCGACGACAGCCCGGGAATCGGCATATCGCGCAGCATCGGAATCGTTGCGTCGGTGTACGGACGGCCGACATACGCCGACAGGCCGATGCCGAAGATCGTCAGCGCCAGACCTGTCGCGACCTGATTGGCCATGAGCGAGAGCGTGAGCCATGCGAATACGGCCGACATGACGACGCCCGATGCAATACCGGCGATGACGCCCAGCCAAAGACTGCCTGTCTGCACGGTAACGGCGAACGCGCCGATGGCACCCATGAGCATCGTGCCTTCCACGCCGAGATTGAGCACGCCCGATTTTTCGGTCACTAGTTCGCCCAGCGCAGCGAGCATCAGGGGGATGGCGGCGATCACCGCGCTTGCGGCCAGCGGCGTCAGCAGATTGATCCAGTCCATGCTGCGCTCCTCAGGCGTCACGCGTCAGCGCACGAGCGCGCCGACGCAGTCGGTAGTTCACAAACACGTCGCAGCCCAGCAAGCTGAACAGCAGCAGCCCCTGAAACACGCCGCTGATGGCTTTGGGCAACTGGAGCGACGTCTGCACGGCTTCACCGCCGAGATACAGCAGCGCCATAAGAAGGCTCGCCAGCACAACGCCCACCGGATGCAACCGGCCGACGAACGCGACGATGATGGCCGTGAAGCCATACCCCGGTGCCCACGTCGCCTGCAATTGCCCCACCGGCCCGGCCACTTCGCCCGTCCCGGCAAGCCCGGCTGCCGCGCCGCCGATCAGCAACGCGAGCCAGACGGCGCGCGGTTCCGAATAACCGGCATAGCGTGCAGCGAGCGGTGCGAGTCCGCCGACTTCCATGCGGTATCCCGCGAAGCTCTTGCGCATGAAGAACCACGCGAGCGGCACCGCCGCCACGGCCATGAAGATCGAGGCATTCAGACGCGTGCCACGCCACGTCGCCCAGTGCCAGTCACCGAAGAAACGCGGGAAGAGTGCCTCGCGGCTGAAGTTGATGGACTGCGGGAAGTTCATCCCATGCGGGTCTTGCCAGGGTCCGCTGACCAGATAGATCAGCAGTTGCGTAGCGACGTAGGTGAGCATCAGGCTCACGAGAATCTCGTTGGCGTTGAAGCGCACGCGCAGCAGCGCCGGAATCGCGGCCCACAGCATGCCGCCGAGCGCACCGGCCGCCATCATCAGCGGCAGCAGCCACGCGCCGCCATGACCGTCGAAATGAATCGCCACGCCGGACGCGAAGATCCCTCCGAGCAACAACTGCCCTTCCGCGCCGATATTCCAGACGTTCGCGCGATAGCCGATGGCAAGCCCCAACGCGATCAGGCACAGCGGCGACGCCTTGAGCAGCAACTCCGACCAGCCGTTCAGGCTGCTGATCGGCGCAAGGAAGAATGCGGCCATCGCCTGCGCCGGATTCTTGCCGAGAAAGCTGAAGATAAGCACGCCGCCAGCCAACGTGATGAGCGTGGCCACTAACGGCATCGCGAGCCGCATGGTGCGGGAAGGACTTGGCCGTGGCTCAAGCGTGAGATCGAACATGATGTCTGATGAATCGATGAAAACATTACAGTGTTTCGGCTGGCGAGCAGTCGTTCGTCACGCACCGAAACACGTCGAAAAAGGAAAATGCTGCGTTTGCCCGTGTTTGCCCGTCAGGCCGCCACTGTGGTGCGTTCTCCCGGACCACCGGGGAACATCCCCGCCATCCACAGACCGATCTCACGCGCGTCGGTCTGCTCGGGCTTACGCACGGGCGACAAACGTCCCTGCGCCAGCACGGTAATCCGGTCGCAAATCTCGAACAGCTCGTCGAGCTCTTCGGACAGCACCAGCACGGCCACGCCGCGCGCCGATAAGTCCAGCAATTGCTGACGGATGAAGGCCGCAGCCCCGACATCCACGCCCCACGTCGGTTGCGCCACCACGAGCACCCGTGGCTCCTGCAAAATCTCGCGTCCGACGATGAACTTCTGCAAATTGCCGCCCGAGAGGCTTTGCGCGGCAGCGTCCGGGCCGCCGGCCTTCACGTTGAAGCGCTCGATGCACAGCGTGGCGAACTTACGCAACGTGCCTCGACGAATCCATCCCCCGCGAAGCAAGCCCAGATGCGCCGTGCCCGACGCGCCCAGCAAGGCGTTATCCGTGAGCGACATGCTCGGCACTGCGCCGCGCCCCAGACGCTCCTCCGGGACGAAGGCGAGTCCGAGCCGTCGCCGCGTGGCCGCGCCCATGCGACCGACCGCACGGTCGTGCAGTGCAATGGCCTCCGCTTGCGGCGCGCGAGCCTCGCCCGAGAGCGCTGCGAGCAGTTCGGCCTGCCCGTTGCCAGACACACCCGCGATCCCCACGATTTCGCCCGCATGCACGTCGAGATTGACGTCATGCAGCGAGGTCCCGAACGGATCTTCGCTCGCCATCGAAAGGTTCTTGAGAGACAGCAGCACGTCGCCCGGCTGATGCGCACGACGCTCGATCTGCGGCAACGCACGTCCGATCATCATCTGCGCCAGCGTCTCGGCGGTTTCCTCACGCGGCACGGCGTGCCCGGAGACGCGCCCACCACGCAACACGGTCGCGCGGTCGCAAAGATCGCGAATTTCGTCGAGCTTGTGACTGATATAGACGATGCTGCATCCCTCGGCGGCGAGGCGGCGCAACGTCGTGAAGAGTTTCTGGACGGCCTGGGGCGTGAGCACCGAGGTCGGTTCGTCCATGATGAGCAGACGTGGGTTCTGCAACAGGCAGCGCACGATCTCCACGCGCTGACGCTCGCCGACGGACAAGCTGTGCACGTGGCGCACCGGATCGACCTCAAGCCCGTACTGGGTCGAGACCTCGCGGATGCGTTTGGCCAGCGCTTTGAGGTCGCGGCCTGCGTCGTCGAGCGCAAGAGAAATATTCTCCGCGACGGTGAGCGTCTCGAACAATGAGAAGTGCTGGAAGACCATGCCAATGCCGAGCTTGCGTGCCGCGGCCGGGCTGTCAATGCGAACCGGTTGGCCTTCCCACAGGATTTCCCCGGCGTCGGGACGTACGGCGCCGTAGATGATCTTCATCAACGTGCTTTTACCTGCACCGTTCTCACCCAGTACAGCGTGGATCTCGCCGGGTAATACGCTCAACGCGATGTCGTCGTTGGCCACCACGCTCGGGTAGCGTTTGGTGATGCCGGTCAGCGCCAGACGTGGCGTCGATTGCATGGAAAGGGTCACTGGCGGAGTCTGACTGAGTCTGAGTTCGGGGCTTGGGCGGTCCGAAAATACCCAATTCGCGGTGAAATGTCGAGTCTGTGTCATTAACAGGGACATCTAAGGCCACCTTACGAACGACGGGCGTCTTGTGATAGGGACTTTCCGCTATAGAGGCCCCTCACCTTGTCCTTCATAATGATTTACTTATGCACTACAGGGTCCGACATATCCGGATCGTTATATTTCTCATGAGCCAAAACCGCGAACCGATTGACACCTATTTGCTGCGCGTTCTCCATACCCTGTTGATCGAGCGCAGCGTGACGCGTGCGGCCGTCAAACTGAATCAGTCGCAACCGGCGATCAGCGCTGCGCTGCGCCGGTTGCGCGACATTACTGGCGATCCGCTGCTGGTTCGCGGCAAATCGGGCATGGTGCCGACCGAATACGGTCAGTCGTTGCTGGAGCCGACGCAAAATGCATTGCGCGAAATCGAGCGCATTACGGTGCAGCAATCGAATTTCGACCCGGCCACGACGGTGCGCACGTTCCGCATCGGCTCGCCCGACTATCTGAATACGCTGTTCGTGCCGACGGTTGTCGAGCGCTTCCGCCAGCAAGCTCCCAACGCGCAACTGGAGCTGCACTCGCTCGGCCCCGCCTTCGACTACGAACATGCGCTCGAAGACGGCAAGGTGGATATCGTCATCGGCAACTGGCCGGAACCGCCCGAGCAGCTTCACCTCTCCAATCTGTTCGTCGACCAGATCGTGTGTCTGGTCCGTAATACGCATCCGTACGCCAAGCGCGGGCTCACGCTGGAGCAATACCTCGGCAGCCCGCACCTCGCGCCGACGCCCTACTCCGTCGCTCAGCGCGGTGCGATCGACATGCACCTCGCGCGCGAGCGTCTGAAGCGAAATGTGGTCGTCACGATTCCGTACTTCAATCTGGCGCCGTACGTTCTGCTGAAATCCGATCTGATTTTCACGACGACGCGCCTGTTTGCCGACCACTACGCGGAGTTCCTGCCGCTCACGGTGCTGGAGACGCCCATCGATTTCCCGCCGATGCAGTACTACCAGTTGTGGCACGAGCGCACGCACTACTCGGACGAGGTGCGCTGGCTGCGCAGTGTGATTTCCGACGCAACGCGCACCCTGCTGGAATCGCGTACGCCGTCCTGATATCGAGTCAATCAAAGGGGCTGTGCCGTTTTTACCGACGGAGCGGCCCCCACCGCCCCGCCGAACCGCATGGCAGCGTTCCCCATGCACAGGAACGCCACCCCGACTTCCCGCTTGCCCATCGCCACGCCGGAACCGGCTCACCCGAATCTGCCGATTGGGGTGAGCAGTCCCGCGACCTCACACCATGAATGTGCGGCCGGTGTGGCAACGCCTTATCGGGAAGCCTCGGCCAGTTGCCGCGCCAGCGCGTTGTGACGCGTGACGAGCGACGGCAGGTCGAGCGTCGTCAGACGCCCTTCGCGCACCACCACCCGTCCGTTCACCACGCTGTACGCGGCTTGTCCAGGATTACAGAAGACGAGCGCCGCCACGGGGTCGTGCAGACCGCCCGCCATGCCGACGCCACGTGTATCGAACGCGACGAAATCCGCCGCCATGCCCGCCGCGAGCACGCCGATGTCGTCGCGACCCAGCACGCGTGCGCCGCCGACCGTCGCGATCTCCAGCGCGTCGCGCGCCGTCATCGCGCTCGGGCCGAATCCGACCCGTTGCAGCAGCAGCGCCTGACGCGCTTCGTTGATCATGCTCGCCGCATCGTTGGACGCTGAGCCGTCCACACCCAGCCCGACGGGCACACCGGCGTCGCGCATCCGGCGAATCGGGGCGATACCTGACGCGAGCCGCATGTTCGAGCACGGGCAGTGCGCCACGCCGGTGCCGGTTTTCGCGAAGAGCGCGATACCCGCGTCGTCGAGCTGAACACAGTGGGCGTGCCAGACATCGTGACCGACCCAGCCAAGATCCTGCGCGTACTCCGCTGGCGTCATGCCAAACTTCTCGCGGCTGTAGGCAATGTCGTTGACGTTCTCGGCCAGATGGGTGTGCAACGACACGCCGTAGTGGCGCGCCATCGTGGCCGACTCGCGCATCAGGTCACGACTTACCGAGAACGGTGAGCAAGGGGCGACGACCACGCGCAGCATCGCGTAACGGCCTTCGTCGTGGTACGTCTCGATGAGACGCTGCGTGTCTTTGAGAATGTCGCCTTCACGCTCGACCACACGGTCGGGCGGCAGTCCGCCCTGACTCTGGCCAACGCTCATGCTGCCCCGGCTCGCGTGGAAGCGCATGCCAATCTCGGCGGCGGCTTCGATGCTGTCGTCGAGCTTGCAGCCGTTCGGGTAGATATAGAGATGGTCGCTCGACGTGGTGCAGCCCGAGAGCAGCAGTTCGGCCATCGCCGTCTTCGTGGAGACGCGAATCATCTCCGGCGTGAGGTTGGCCCACACCGGATAGAGGTTCGTCAGCCAGTTGAACAGCTCGCCGTCTTGCGCGGCCGGGATGGCCCGCGTGAGGCTCTGGTACATGTGGTGGTGCGTGTTGACCAGCCCCGGAATGACGACGTGCCCCGTCAGATCGAGCACCTCGTCGGCACTCGCCGGCAGCGTATCGCCGGTGCCGACGGCCACGATCCGGTTGTCTTCGATGTACAGCCCGCCGCGCGCGATTTCGCGGCGACCGGCGTCCATCGTGACCAGCACTTCGGCATTCTTGACGAGCAACGTTTTCATCAATGCGCCTCCAGGCCCATACCCGATCCGTTCTTCTCGCCGTGGCCGTTGCCGTGCGTCACCGGCGCTTTGAAGCCGTTGAAGTAGGCGTTCAGGATCACGGCGGACAGCGTAGCGAGCAGAATCCCGCTATGCAGCAACGGCGCGAGCTGTTCCGGCATCTTCGCAAAGAACTTGTTCGACGCGACCGGAATCATCGCCATACCGATGCTGATAGCTACGATATACAGGTTGTAGCGGTTATGCGAGTAGTCGACCTTGGACAGGATCTTGATGCCCGTGGCGAGCACCATGCCGAACATCACGACGCCCGCGCCGCCCAGCACGAACTGGGGAATGGACGCCACGACGACCGACATCTTCGGAATCAGGCCGAACACGAGCAGGATGACGCCAGCCGAGGCACACACCCAGCGGCTCTTAACGCCCGTTACGCCAACGAGACCGATGTTCTGCGAGAACGAGGTATGCGGGAAGGTGTTGAACAGTCCGCCGATGACAGTGGCCACGCCATCGACACGCAAACCAGCGACCAGCGCCTTCTCATCCACCGGCTTGCCGACGATCTCGCCCAGCGCGAGGAACATGCCCGTCGACTCGATGAACGTAATCAGAATCACGATGGTGAGCGTCACAATGGCCCACGGATCGAACACCGGCATGCCGAAGTGGAACGGCAGCACGACGTCGAACCATTTCACCTGATCGAGACCGTCGAAATTCACTTTGTGCAGCAACAGTGCAATGCCGAATCCGAAAAGGATGCCGAGCAGCACGGCGATGTTCGAGAAGAAGCCCTTCACGAAGCGCGTGATCAGCAAGATGAAGATGAGCACCGCAAACGACACACCGAGGTAGACGGGGTCGCCGTAGTCGGGGTTGCCTACACCGCCAGCCGCCCAGTTGATGCCCACGCCGATGATGGTCAGACCGATGGACGTAATGACGATGCCGGTCACGATCGGCGGGAAGAAGCGCAGCAGCTTGCCGACGAGCGGCGCGATCAGCGTGCCGATGATGCCGGAGGCAATGGTCGCCCCGAAGATACCGGGCAAGCCTAGCGAGGGGTTCGTGCCGATGGCGAGCATCGGCCCGACGGCAGCAAATGTGACCGCCATGATGACGGGCATACGGATACCGAAGCGGCCCACACCGACGCTTTGAATCAGCGTGGCGATGCCGCAGCACATCAGATCGGCGGAGATCAGAAACGCAATCTGATCTTTGGGCAGGCCCAGCGCGCCGCCGATGATAAGCGGCACGGCGACCGCGCCCGCATACATCACCAGAACGTGTTGCAGGCCCAGCATGAACAATTTTCCGATCGGCAGTCGTTCATCGACCGGAT
This sequence comes from Pandoraea commovens, assembly GCF_024704525.1. NCBI lineage: Bacteria > Pseudomonadati > Pseudomonadota > Betaproteobacteria > Burkholderiales > Burkholderiaceae > Pandoraea > Pandoraea commovens. The sequence goes on along the minus strand of NZ_CP102780.1, from coordinate 2,672,521 downwards.
CCACGGTATTGGTTGTCACACTCATTGCGTCTCCGTCCCTCGGGGGGGCTGTTTAATGTCTATTTTTAGGGTGACTCAATGGTGCAGGTCGACGCACTTTGCGGCAAGACCGTCGGAGGCTATAGTGTTTTTTTCATGGAACGTATGCATGAATGCTTATCTTGCGTCTCGGGTTTTCCCCAAGCATGCACGTAACCATTGGGCTTCCCGGGCGATCCGTCTCCTGTCGCGATAACGGCTCATACGTAACGCGTTATACGCTGGATAACAAAATCCAATAGTCCTCCAAAAAATCCCAATTCCGGTGCACGCGGCGTACGCTTCAGACGTCGGGATGCCCTATTGAAGCGCGTCATCTTTTTATCCTGCATAACGGGGTATGTGCGCGTTTTTATCTTTGGTATTGCGCGCGTTGCCGGGCCGCCATCTCCCTACAATGCACCCATCCATCACAGGAGACATCATGGGACGACTGACTACCCACGTACTAGATACATCGCACGGCAAGCCAGGCGCGGGCATCCGTGTCGAACTGTGGCGCGTGGACGGCGAGCGCCGTTCGCTGCGCGACGTGCAGACGAATGCCGACGGCCGCTGCGACAAGCCGCTGCTCGAAGGTGAGGAATTCGCCGCAGGCGAATACGAGCTGGTGTTCCACGCGGGCGATTATTTCGCCGCACAGGGCGTGGAAGTACCGTCGCCGCGCTTCGTGGATCGCGTGGTGCTGCGTTTTGGCATCGCGGAGCCTTCCCAGCATTACCACGTGCCCCTTCTGGTGTCGCCGTGGAGCTTTTCAACGTATCGCGGTAGCTAAATCGCGAACGTGAACGTCAGGCAGTTGAGGAGAACATAAGATGGAAGCGTTTATTACCGATTGGGTCAATCTGTTGCTGCGCTGGCTGCATGTGGTGGCGGCCATTGCCTGGATTGGCGAGTCGTTCTATTTCGTGATGCTGGACAATGGCCTGAAGCCGCCCAAAGCGGCCGAGGACAAGCAGAAAGGCGTGTTCGGCGAAATGTGGTCGGTGCACGGCGGCGGTTTTTACCACGCCCAGAAGTATCTGAATTCGCCGCCGCAGATGCCGGAAGATCTGCACTGGTCGAAGTGGAAGTCGTACACGACGTGGCTCTCGGGCTTCGCCCTGTTCTGCGTGCTGTACCTGCTGCAACCGCAGACGTATCTGATCGACAAGAACGTGATGGATCTGCAACCGGGACAGGCCGTGGGCCTCGCGGTCGCGTTCCTGATCGGCGGCTGGTTCGTCTATGACTTCCTGTGCCGCATTCTGGGCAAGAACGATCGTCTGCTGGGCATCGGTGTGGCCCTGTTCGTGGTGGCCGCAACGTATGCCACGACGCACATCTTCGCCGGTCGCGCCGCCTTCCTGATCGTTGGCGCAATGATGGCCACGTCGATGTCGGCGAACGTGTTCTTCTGGATCATTCCGGGCCAGCGCAAGAGCGTGGACGCGCTCTCGAAGGGCGAAGTCCCGAACCCGATCTGGGGCAAGCTCGGCAAGCAACGTTCGGTGCACAACACGTACTTCACGCTGCCGGTCGTGTTCATCATGATCAGCAACCACTACGCGTTCACGTACAGCAATCCGTACAACTGGGTGATCCTCACGATCATCATGGCCGCAGGCGCAATGATTCGTCAGTTCTTCGTGCTGCGTCACGCAGGCAAGAATCTGTACGCGTTGCCGGTTGCCGGTGCTGCACTCCTCGCCGGTGTTGCCGTGTTTGCCGCCCCGCGCCCCGCCCCGGCACCTGCCGCCGGCGCGCACGGTGAGGCCGCTGCCCCGGCCGTGAAGCTCTCGGAGATTCAGCCGATCCTGACGCAGCGTTGCGCCACCTGTCACTCGGCCAAGCCGACGATGATGGGCAGCGCTCCGGCCGGCGTGATGTTCGATACGCCCGCCGAGATCTCGCAGAACGCACAACGCATTTATCAGCAATCGGTCGCGCTCAAGTCGATGCCCCTGGGCAACGTGACGCAAATGACCGATGAAGAGCGCCAGAAGATTGCCGCGTGGTTTAACGGCGGCGCACAACAATAACGGCAATACCGTCTTTCTTGCTGGACCCATGTTGGGGCGCTTCGGCGCCCCTTTTTTTCATCGTGACATTCCCATGATGTTAGCCGTCGCTTGACGTCGCTTGTCCTCAAGCGCGGGAACTTCGGTGTGACACCGCTTGTCTGTCATACGCGCCCGGCTTTCCGGGCCGAACGATAAACATCATGAATTTCCTCCTCTTCTGTTCCTCCCGGCAAGGCGTCGTCTGGGTACATCTGCACCAAGCGATGTTCCCTCCGTCCGTCTGACTGCCTCGCTGACGTCCACCCGCCCGGGTGTCACGCAGCGGGGCGGAGCGCTTACGCCATCGCTTGCGCGTGAGCGACAACCCTCTCCATCCCGAAGTCTCTGAAGTTCTGAAGCCTTTGATGTGCAAGCCACGGTGAGCCGCGTCCCGACACGACGCGGTGCGAAGTCATCGGGGGGACCATGTCTCTTTCCACGTCTACCAATCATTGCAATCATTCGCAGGGCGCCAGGACGTCCCTGCTCAAGGAATTTACGTCTCTCGCGATTCCAACGATCCTCTCCGGCTGGGTCTACACGATCTACACGCTGATCGACGGAATCTTCATCGGCCGCTACGTCGGCCAACAAGCGCTGGCCGCGCTGAACCTCGTGGTGCCGTTGCTCTATGTACCGTACGCGGTCAGCGTGATGGTGGGCGTCGGGGGTGCAACGCTCATCGCCCGTCTGTTGGGTGAGCAGCGCCATACCGAGGCGCGTCGCGCGTTCTCGCAGGTGCTATGGGTGATGCTCGTCTCGGGTGTTGTAATGAGTGCTGCGGTACTCATCTTCAAGCATGAGATCGCTGCCGCCCTGGGTGCGCAAGGCGCAATCACGGCGGATGTCGTCGCCTATCTGTCCGGCTGGGGCTGGTTCGTACTGTTTGCCAATGGTCTCTACGCGATGGAGTTGTTCCTGCGCGTGGAAGGGGCACCCGCCGCCCGTTTCGGTTTGTATGCGATGTTCATGGGCGCACTCGCGAATGTGGCGCTCGACTATTGGTTCATCGCCGTTCGTGAGATGGGGATGCACGGTGCCGCACTGGCCACCGGGCTGTCGATGATGGTGTCGAGCAGCGTGATGTTCGCGTATCACCTCTTCCTGGCGAAGCGAGTGGTGCCCGCCCGTCGCGCCTTCGGTGGCGGCGAAACACACGTGTGGCGTGCGATGTACAACGGCGCGTCGGAGTTCCTCGGCGCGATCGCACCAGCGGTGACGGTGTTCGTCTTCAACCGCGTGATTCTGGTGAGCTTTGGTGAACCGGGGCTGGCCGCTTACGCCATCCTCGAATACATGACGCTCGGCGCCACGGTGACGATGGTCGCCCTCGTGCAGAGCATGCAGCCGATGATCAGCTTTTATCGCGGCGCACAGAATGCGAAGGCGCTTCAGGGGTCGTTCCGTCTGGGCGTGATTGCGGTGATGGGATTCTCGCTGCTGGTCGCGGTGGCGATGGCGACGCTGGCTCGTCCGCTGACGTTCCTCTTCCTGCCCGCCGGTGGCGACGCCTGGTCGATTCTGGAACACGCCGTCATCTGGTACGCGCTGGCGTTTCTGCCTGCGGCAGGCAATCTGATCGTGGCGGGCTATCTGACGGCGGTCGAAGCACCCGGCCCGTCGGCAGCCATTGCGATGCTGCGCAGCTGGATTCTGCTGCTGGGTATTCTCTGGCTGCTCGACGCACTCTTCGGCGGCGGCGCGATCTGGTACACGCTACTCGCCACGGAAGCGGCAACGCTCGCCGTCAGTGCATGGCTGTATCGGAAGCAGCACCGCAGTCTCGGGTTGGCGTGATCGCTGCGCAGATGCGCGTCGTGCAAAGGCCGACGCGCGTCTGCGCATTGAGCGTCAGGACGGTATCTTGAGCGATACGGTCTGCGCGAGCGACTGAACGCTCCCCGGCTCATCCGCACCGGGCATGCCTTCGGGTGGCTCGGCCCGCGGCGGCAGCGACGCGGGCACGCTGGCCACGCTGGACGTCGCCCATTGCGGCTCAGGCAGTTCGTCGAACACCTGACGCAGACGCGAGCCCCACGTGTCGTGGATCATCTTGTAGTAGACGTTCTCGTCGTCGAGCGACGCGAAACGCGTCACGCGCAAACTATCTTCTTCGTAGACGAGCAGATCCAGCGGCAATCCGACGGAGACGTTCGAGCGCAGCGTGGAGTCCATTGAGATGAGGGCACATTTCGCGCCGTCGTCGAGCGACGTCGCGGGCGTGACCAGCCGGTCGATGATGGGCTTGCCGTATTTCGACTCGCCGATCTGGAAGTACGGATTGACGGAGGACGCCTCGATGAAGTTGCCCGCCGAGTACAACTGGAACAGACGGCTGCGCGCACCGGCGATTTGCCCGCCCAGCAGGAAGCTGCAATTGAAGTCGACGCCGAACGCTTCGAGCGACTTGGCGTCACGGGTATAGACGTCGCGAATGGCCTGCCCGACGACACGCGCGACGTCGCTCATGGTCTTCGCGGTCCACAGCGTTTCGGTGTCTCGCGCTTCGACCAGTTGCTGACGCACCGCCTGCGTCAACGCGAGATTCCCCGCCGAGAGCAGCACGATGACGCGTTCGCCCGGACGCTCGAAGACGAGCATCTTGCGGAATGTGCTCACATGATCGACGCCCGCGTTTGTGCGGGTGTCGGAAAGAAAGACCAGCCCGGCATCGAGCTTCATGGCCACGCAATACGTCATGTCGTTCCTGTCTTGCCGTGCAAGGCGCGCTGCCTCGCTACGTTGAAAAGCTATTGTTATTGATCGATTGGTGCCGTATCGACACTGACCGATACGTGCAACTTCTCGGTCGCACCGCCGCTGCGCATTCCTCTGACGGGTGCCGCAGATTCGTAATCGCGTCCCACCGCCAGACGGCAGTAGTTGCCGCTGGCGAAGCAGGCATGGGTGACGTCGATGCTGACCCACCCTGCCCCCTCGACCCACACGTCGACCCAGGCATGGCTGGCCGCGTGCGGCACGTCGCCCGGATCGATGTACCCGCTGACGTAGCGCGCAGGCACGCCTCGCGCACGGCAGACGGCCAGCATGAGGTGGGCGTGGTCCTGACAGACGCCGCGTCCCAGTGCGAGCGCCTGTGCGGCGGTGCTGGTCACGGCGGTGATCCCCGACTCGTAATCGACCTGCTCGCAAATGGATGCCGCCAACGCCAGCAACTCACCCGGCGTGGCAACCCCGGCATCGCCCGCCAGTGCGTCGATGCCGTCGCTGCGCCCCGTCAACGGCGTAGGGCTGGCGAAGCATAACACTGGTACGGCGTGGCTCGTTTCCCCGAGCCTGCCGTCATTGAGCGGCGTCGTTTCGACCTCGCCTTCGGCCAGCAGATGGATCTCATCGTGCGGTTGATGCAGCACGAGCGTATGCATGTCGTTGCCAAAGGCGTCACGCGCGGGCGTGAGCTTGCCCGGCGCGCTCAGTCGCCATTGCACGATGCGCTGCACTTCCGACGCACTCGGCGTGAGCCGAAGCTGCTGGATGGTGTAGCGCACCGGCGTATCGTAGCGGTAGGTGGTTTCGTGTCGGATGGTCAGGCGCATGGCATCAGGCGGCGAGCGGGATCAGGAAGGTCTGACTGATCTTGTTGCCGAGCACGGAAACTCGCTCGAGGAATTCGGTCAGCACAGGGTGTAAGCCTTGCTGTCGAATTTGCTGGATGTCGGTGTATTTGAGTTCGGACTGAAGTTTGCCTGCATAGCGTTCGACGTCGCCGGACTGGGCATTGGAGAGCGTGGCGAGGTTCTCGCACACGCCGGTGAGCGATGCGAGCAATGAGCGCGGCATGTGTGCGTTGAGCATGAGCAGCTCGACCACACGCTCGGGTGTAATAACGTCGCGGTACACCTTCCGGTAAATCTCGAAACCGGAAACACTGCGCAGCACGGCCGACCAGTAGTAGAAGTCGGTCGGATGCGACGCATCCGGCCCTGCCTTGTCGGCACGCACCGCCTCGTGGAAACGGACGTCGAGAATGCGGGCGGTGTTGTCGGCACGCTCAAGGAACAGGCCGAGCCGGGTGAAGTAGAACGCGTCGTCCTGAAACAAGGTGCCGAAGCTCACGCCACGCGAGAGGTGCGAGCGCACTTTGACCCATTCGAACAGGTGCGCAGGGTCGCGCTCAAGCAGATCGAGGATGCGCGGGAAATCCAGCCAGGTACTGTTGACGGTCTCCCACAGTTCGGTCGTGAGTGTGCCGCGCACAGCACGGGCGTTCTCCCGCGCGGCGGCCAGACAGCAGGCGATGCTCGACGGGTTCTCGGGGTCGCGCACCACGAAGTCGAGCACGTTGGCTCGCGTCGCCCGCCCGTGTTTGCGGTTGAACGCAGGCTCCAGCTCGGAGATGCGCAAGGTAGCGCGCCAGCCCGCTTCATTGTCGATGCCACCGGCGAGGACTTGCGTCATGTCGGTGTCGTCTTCGTCGTCGACGGCATCTTGCGGAAGCAGGAGGTTTTGCAGGTTGACGTCGAGCAGGCGAGCAGTGTTTTCAGCCCGCTCCATATAGCGGGCCATCCAGAACAAGTGGTCGGCGGTACGGCTGAGCATGATCTCTTCCCGATAATTTCGCTTACTTTTCCAATACCCAGGTGTCCTTCGTTCCCCCGCCCTGCGAGGAGTTGACGACCAGCGAACCCTCCGTGAGCGCTACGCGCGTCAGACCACCCGGCACCATGGTCACGCCCTTGCCCGAGGACAACACGAACGGCCGCAAGTCGATGTGTCGCGGCGCGATACCGGCTTCTACAAACGTCGGGCATGCGGAGAGTGCCAGCGTGGGTTGCGCGATATAGCCGTCGGGTTTCGCGATAAGCCGCTGGCGGAAGGCTTCGATTTCAGCCTTGGTGGACGCCGGACCGACGAGCATGCCGTAGCCGCCCGCACCATGAACCTCCTTGACGACTAGCTCACCGAGGTTGTCGAGGGTGTACGCAAGGTCGTCGGGCCGACGGCACTGGTAGGTCGGCACGTTGTTCAGTATCGGCTTCTCTCCGAGGTAGAACTCGATCATGTCCGGGACGAACGGGTAGATGGATTTGTCGTCGGCGACACCCGTACCGATGGCATTGGCCAGCGTCACGCGTCCCGCACGATAGACGCTCAGCAACCCCGGCACGCCGAGCGTCGAGTCGGCACGGAAGGCCAATGGATCAAGGAAGTCGTCGTCAATGCGACGATAGATGACGTCGACACGCTTCGGACCATTGGTCGTGCGCATGTAGACGAGGTTGTCCTCGACGAACAGATCCTGCCCTTCGACCAGCTCGATACCCATCTGCTGCGCCAGGAACGCATGCTCGAAGTAAGCGGAGTTGTAGATGCCAGGCGTCATGACGACGACGGTCGGATCGTCCACGCCGATCGGCGCTACGGCGCGCAGGCTGTCGAGCAACAAGTCCGGGTAATGCTCCACCGGTGCGATGCGATTGCGTGCGAACAACTCCGGGAACAACCGCATCATCATCTTGCGATTCTCCAGCATGTACGACACGCCGGATGGCACCCGTAGGTTGTCCTCCAAGACGTAGAAGACGCCGTCGTCTCCCGTTCCCGCTCTGACGACATCGACGCCCGCAATGTGCGAGTAGATGTCGCCAGGAACGTCCACGCCCTGCATCTCCGGACGGTACTGCGCATTCTTCAACACCTGATCGGCCGGGATCACCCCCGCGCGCAGGATGTTCTGGTCATGGTAGACATCGTGAATGAACTTGTTGAGCGCCTCGACTCGCTGACGCAATCCCGTCTGCAAGGTCTGCCACTCATGCGCAGGAATGATCCGAGGGATCAGATCGAACGGAATCAAACGCTCCGTGCCCGCCTCGTTCCCATACACAGCAAAGGTAATCCCGACGCGCCTGAACGCCAGATCGGCCTCGGCTCGCTTATGGTGCAAGACATCGTCTGGCTGACACTTTAGCCAGTCGTCAAACCGACGGTAGTGCGAACGCGTCGCACCCGTGATGCTCGCCATCTCGTTATAGCTCTCGACCATACGCTTCTCCGCAGATTGCTGTGTCGAGATCGAGCAATATCCATGCCCGAGCTGTTTTTCCGCCCTTTTTCTATCCTTTTCCAACCTTTTAACGCTCTGCGCACGCTTTCGGTGCGCCCGCCCTCCTGCTCCACCTCCCTCGCACCAGATCGGTGTTTCGAAGTATAGGAGTTGGGTTTCGACTCAGACTGTTGTGTTTACCCCCGGCCCCTAAAACCTTCCCCCTAACGGACCGGGGCCCCTTTCCGCCGCTCAGACGTAAACCCAACTCGCTGCAGAAAGGCGCCCCGGTCCGTCTCCCTCATTGCACCCAGTGCCTCAACCGACACCGCCCGCTTCCCGCTTCCTTTCTCGACGCCACCAGTCCCGTCGACACCGCTCTTCTCCAGCGTAGTCGCGACGCCACACCCGCCCCGCACGTGCTCCGCAACTGCTGCGCGACGGCCGTGTCGTCGCCCACACGTTTCCTGTCCCTCTACTCGCCTCACCACTTTCCTCGGCGCCTCACTCCGCTTTCTTTGGCCCAATAAAAAACGCCGAGCATCGCCCGGCGTCTTTTTGTCCCACTGACTTCATTCTTCACGCAGCCTTCTGCGCTCCCTGCACCGCATCCAACTCAGCCCGCGTCAGCAAATACACTCCCGGCAAATCCTGCTCGTCACAGTTGTGTCCCTCTCCACCCCGGTCCACCACCACGAAGTCGCTCACCTCATCCAACGCCAACAACGGGTGATGCCACACGCCCTTCGCATAGTTCACACCCTGCCAGCCATCCGAGACGAACGCACGCATCTTGCTCACGTCCAATTCGCCCGCCGGAGCTACAACCACCAGATACGGCGTCGTCTTCAACGGAATGAACGCCTGACTGCCCAACGGGTGACGCTCCAACATCTTCACCTCGTACGGCAACTGTCTCGGCTGTCCACGGAAGACGTTCACCAACGTGCGCCCACCCTCCGGGCCCAGATCCACCGTCGCCAAATCATGGAATCGCTCAGTCGTCCCGCCATTGATCGCGAAATGCTTCGCACCCTCCAACTCGATCACATCGCCGAACGGCTCAAACGCCTCTCGCGTCAATCGCTCGATCTTCAATGCCGGTCCCACCATGTCACGCTCCCTTTTTTTCACTCAACCGCCCCCACAGACGCAGACGCGACACACCACCATCCGGAATGATGTTGAAACGGATGTGCGTGATCGCCCCCAACTTCTGCACCTGCTCTTCAAAGTAAAACTGCTTGTCCATCGCCAACTTCTGCTCCGGCAACAACACCGGCCAGAACATCGATTGCGTAATCAGCGACTGCTCAGTGCCACCCGTCACGTACGCCGCCTGGATGGAGCAGCGGTCCGGGAAGTTGCCCTTGAAGTGCGCCGTATCCACTTCGATCTTGCCAATCTCACCCGGCTGCGCCAACGCAATAATCGCCCAATCATTGCCCGGCTCACGACGACGACGCGTCTCCCACCCATCCCCCATGTTCACGCCACGGCCCGGCATCAACAGATTCGACGCCAAACCGAAGTGCTGGTTGTTCGCTGCCACCACGTAGCCGCCGTTTTCCATCGCAATCAGATCAATCAACTCATCACGCGAACGGCCCGCCCAGTCGCTCTGCGGCAACCCATACAAGCGCAAACGCGCCAGCCCACCGTCCGGGTACAGGTTCACGCGTACGTGCGTCGCGGCGCGCTGCTGCGTGATGGCATGGTAGTGGTGCGAGTTGCCCTGCAACGTGGTCGACGGCAACAGTTCGAACCATTCGGCCGACTCGTTCGGTGCGCCGTCCGGGCTGTAGCAGCCCTCCAGCGACGCCGCCGGTGGGAAGTTGCCCGTGAAGTGGCTCGTGTCCAGATCTACGCCGAACAACACGCCCGGACGCGCCAGCTTGACGATGCACCAGTCGTAGCCGTTCACACGCTTGCGACGCGTCTCCCAACCATCCATCCACTTGCCGTTCTCGTCGTACTTGCCCGGGATGAAGACAGCCGGTTCCGGGTTGAGCATGCGCTCTTTGGCCGCGAAGAATTCGTCGGTGGCGACGAGCGCCTCAGCACCCAGACGCGGGTCGGCCAGATTCACATAACGGCGCACGAAGTCCGGTGCGTTCGGGTCTTGCGGGACGAGAGCCATGCCAACTCCTTGATGCTCGGTAATGTCTGAAACTTGAGATATAACGGTGTCGTACACTCAGTCGCGCACGAGGTCTTGCAGCCGGAAACCAGCAATACGGAAAATCTGGCGCAGGCATTCTTCAATTTCGTCCGCACGACTGTTCTCCAGACGCGTAGCGAAGTTCTCGATGATGCTGCTGCGGGTATGACCGCGCACGGCCAGAATGTACGGGAAGCCGAATTTGACCTTGTAAGCGTCGTTCAGCTCAGTCAGGCGCGCAAACTCTTCTGCACTGCATTGGTCCAGTCCAGCACCCGCCTGCTCACGCGTCGACTCGGCAGTCAGTTCGCCACGCACGGCCGCCTTGCCAGCCAGCTCCGGGTGGGCACGGATGAGGTCGAGTTGCGGCGTCTCACCCGCATCGATCACGGCCTGACACATGGCGTCGTGCAGCGCATTGACGGTTGCGAACGGGCGATCTTCCCATGCCGCTTCGGCCACCCACGGGGAATGCTCGAAAATGCCGTCGAGCGCGGCAATGAACTCGGCGCGCGGTAGCGCCGACAGCTCGGCAACGGTACGTTGGGTCATAGGCAACGGGGCGTTCATTAACTGCTCTCCTGGAGAACAAAGGTGGCGCCCCGCCGCACGCTTCGCGCAGCCCGATGACGCCTGTCGGATTCGAATTCGATGTCGGCGTCACGTCCCTCTGGACATGAACGCCCTATCAACTACCTGATCTGCGATTCAATCGCCCGCTCACGCCGCCACGAACGGATGGCGCTCTTGCCAGTGGCGCGCCACATCGATGCGACGGCAGACCCACACGCGATCGTGCTTTTCGATGTGATCGAGGAATCGCTGCAACGCCGCGAAACGGCCCGGACGGCCCAGCAACCGACAGTGCATGCCAATCGACAGCATCTTCGGCGCTTCATCGCCCTCGGCGTACAAGACGTCGAACGCGTCGCGCAGGTAATGGAAGAAGTGGTCCGCCGTATTGAAGCCCTGCGGCGCAGCAAAGCGCATGTCGTTGGTGTCAAGCGTGTACGGCACCACAAGGTGCGGCTTGACATCGCCACTGCTGGTCTGCACCTGCGCCCAGAACGGCAGGTCGTCGCCATAGTTGTCGGAGTCATACACAAATCCGCCCTGCTCGACGACAAGACGACGAGTATTCGGACTGTCGCGGCCGGTGTACCAACCCAACGGCGCGCTGCCGGTCATTTCCTTGAAGATGTCGATAGCGATGCGCATGTGCTCGCGCTCGGTCGCCTCGTCCATGTTCTGATAGTGAATCCAGCGCCAGCCGTGACATGCAATCTCGTGCCCAAGCTCTTGGAACGCGGCCGTCACCTCCGGGTGACGCTGCATGGCCATCGCGACGCCGAACACAGTCAGTGGCAAGCCCCGACGCTCGAACTCGCGCAAGATGCGCCACACGCCCGCGCGCGAACCGTACTCATAGATGGATTCCATGCTCATGTGACGGGCCTCGTAGGCGGCCGCGCCAATGATCTCGGACAGGAACTGCTCGGACGCCTTGTCACCGTGCAATACACAGTTCTCGCCGCCCTCTTCGTAATTCAGCACGAACTGAACGGCAATGCGCGCACGTCCCGGCCAGTCGGCAAACGGGACATGACGGCCGTAGCCGATAAGGTCGCGGGGATAATCCTTGGAATTCGCGTTGCTGCTGGCCATGATGTCTTGGCATCCTTCTGATGGCGGAACGATCGAAGAAGTTTAGCCAAATACATCCGCACGAAACATAGCCATATTCAGATATTCAGGCTGCGCTTAAACATATAGTCGCCCCCGCAACAGCACCGTCAACGCGACGGATCGCCCCACCGAAAGCACACGCGGCACACATTTTCCCGCCAACATCCCGTGCGGCAATTCCATTCAAACCCCCGCCAAACCACCCTCAACGTCAGCAAAGTCACGGCATTCTTCCAGACAACAAAAAAGCACGCCGGGCGACGAAATCCTCCCGGCGTGCTTCAGTTTCTCGTGATTCCGACATTTCCGGATGCCCGCGCACCCGGCGTTCGTTCATGCCCCGGCGATATAGGGATATCCCGTAAGCGTGAGCGTGACCTGCGCACCCGACGTCGACAATTTGGCCTGCCCACCCACCGGCAACGTCAATTTGTCGGGGCAATGACCGAACGGCATGCCCGTGACGATCGGGATGCCGATGACCCGGCGCATGCTCTCCACCATGGTCGCCATGTCGTAGCCATTGTCGTAGTCGCTCAGACGATACTGAGAAAAATCGCCCATCACCAACGCACGCTGACGCGCCAGAACGCCCGACTGATGCAACTGGTACAACATGCGCTCGACACGGTACGGAGGTTCGTTCACATCCTCCACGAACAACACACCACCATCGATCTGCGGCAGGTATCTCGTGCCGATCAGGCTGCACACCATTGCCAGATTGCCACCCCACAACGTACCCGATACATCGATGTCGCCACCCGCACCGTCCCCCGTCCACTGGACTACGTGCGACTCGGACTGCAACACCGACTGGAACTGGGATACGGTGAACTCGCTCAACGTCTCTGCCCCGAAGTCGGCCAATAGCATCGGGCCCGCAAACGTCGTCACATGCGATTGCGATAACAACGCCAGCTGCAATGCAGTGAAATCGCTGTGCCCGACGATCGCGACGCGCTCGCCGCACAACCGGTCATGCAACGCCTTGTAGTCCAACTGGTCGAGCAGATGCACCGCGCCGTACCCCCCTCGCATCGCGAGCACGATGTCCGGCAGCGGATGATCACGCCGCGCAAGATCGTTGATCTCCGCGACGCGCTCGGCATCGGTGCCCGCAAAACGCAGGAAGCGACGCGACGTCACATCGCGATTCCCGACGGTGTAGCCGAGTTGCTCCAGCGCCGCAATACCGCGCGTGGCAACGTCGGAATCCGGAGCGTACCCGGACGGCGCAATCAGTTCGATAAGACGAGTCTGCGTCAATTGGAAGTTTCCGATGGGGGGACGGAAGTATCGCCAGCCACCTCGGCCGCCGGCGACGACTGAGCCAGACGACGCGCTCTCGCTGCCGCGCGACGCTCGCTGAAAAACGTTTGCAGAATGCCGACGCACTCGTCGCGCATGACGCCACCGACGACGTCGGCGTGATGGTTAAGTCGCGGCTCCGCAAACAGGTCGACGACACTACCGCACGCCCCCGTCTTGGGGTCGGAGGCTCCGAACACGACCCGTTTTATGCGCGCGTGCATGATCGCACCCGCACACATGACGCACGGCTCAAGCGTCACGTACAACTCGCATTCGGGAAGACGGTAGTTGCCCAGCGCCTGCGCCGCAGCACGCAAAGCCTGCATCTCAGCATGCGCCGACGGATCGTGACCGCCCACCGGACAGTTGTGCCCGACGGCGACCACCTGCCCGTCACAGACGACTACGGCACCAACCGGCACTTCTCCCTGCACCATCGCGGCGCGGGCCTGAGCAAGCGCCAGTCCCATGTAGGTCTCGTCGGTCGCGGGTAAATCTCGGTTCATGAAACGTCTTGAAAGTTGCGAAAGTGCATATGGCCGCAGCGGTTCGCTAATGCCAACGCAGTTGGCCGCAAGCGGCAATGCGCTATTCTCGCACAGCCCCTTGCAGCCGATTCACGCACTGACTGTAACGGCCAGGTCGCCTCGCGACGTCAGAACGATGCGCGCGACAGGAAGCTGAGATCGTCGCGGGCCAGCGCCTTGATCTCGTTGCGCGTGGTAAGGATGTGCGCCTCGAGCATCGAGACAACCGCCGCCACATCGCGCCGACGGCAGGCCGCGAGAATCTCGTAATGATCGTGCTGAGGTTTGACCTTGCCCGTCGCCTGCGACATTGCCAAATGCGAATAACGGTCGGTATTCAGGCAATACTCTTCGATCAGGATCCGCAGACGGCGATTGTTCGCCGGTGCCGAAAGCGCCAGATGGAAACGACGGTTGTATTCCGCCCATTCGGAGACGACCTCGGATGCCGAATACTCGGCCAGGATCTGCTCCATCAACTGGAAATCACGCTCCGCCATATTCGGCACCGCCAGCTTGGCGGCATGGCATTCGAGCGCCACGCGAATGTCGAGCATCTCGCATAACTGCTCAAGATTGATGCTCGCCACTGTCGCGCCACGGTTCAGATGGTGCGTGACCAACCCCTCCGCTTCCAGTTGACGCAACGCCTCGCGTACCGGCACCCGGCTCGAATTGAAACGCTCCGCCAAGGCTTCCTGACGCAGTTGAAACCCGCCCGGTAGCACGCCATGCAAGATCTCGTCTCGCAGCGTGTCGCGGATGGCCTGATGGAGCGCCTGAGGTCCGGGGGTTCGCATATTTACTTGCCCGCGCGCGCTTCGGCCAGCGCGATGGTGAGATGGGCGACCTTTTTCTTGAGCGCATCGCGCTCGGCCGTCATCGCCTTGAGTTCCTTCGATAGCCGCGTCAACTCATCGGACGGATCGACGCTCGTGTCCCACGGCGGTGTGCCGTCATCCTCTTCGACGATCTCTTCCTCTTTCTTCTTGCGCGGCTTGACCGGACGCGCCTCACGCACGGAGCGCGCCAGCTCGCGCAACTCCTGCTTGCCCGCCACCACCGCTGCAACCTGCGCCGCCTGCGGCAAAGTCGACACAGCCGCCGCCGCATTGATCGACACTTCACCGCGCTTGACCGCGTCCACCAACTCCGGCGCCGCCGCATTGTGGATCTGCTCGATCTGCCCCAGCGTATTGCTCGACAATCGTGCCGCGCGCGCCAGCGCTGCACGCGTGAGCGCCATGGTGTGCGCCGGGATCGACGACTTCGATCCGTCCGCCTCCGGTGCCGATGCGTCGCCCCCCGCAGGTGCCGTCGGCTCTGAGGCCGCCGCCGGTGCGTCCGGGGTATCTCGTCCCTCAAGAATCGTCTTCTTGCGCAGGGCAAGCACGCCGCGCTGGTAATCGGAAACGCTGCGACGCCCCAGATGGTTGTCGATCATCCACAGATGCACGTCGTCCATCGACTGAAACGTCGAATTCTGGACGGTGCGGAATTCGATGTCGTGCTTGCGGCAGATCTCGTAGCGATTGTGGCCGTCGACCAGCACGTCGCCCCACAGGACAAGCGCGTCGCGGCAACCTTCGGCAAGCAGACTCTGTTCGAGGGCGGCGTATTCGTCAGGCGTGAGCGGATCGATGTACGCCTTGAGTTCTTGGTTAATCTGGACTGTCATGAGTGTGTGTGACGATGCCGTCGCCCGAGGCAACGACATGGAAAATCTGGGCAGGCGACATTATCGCCTGTCCGGCCGGGATTGACGAAATCGCCCGGCGCGCTTAGGACAGCACGCCGTGGTCCGTCAGAAATGCCTGAATCCGGGCCAGACGCGCCACCGGATCGGCAATACCCAGCAACGTCTCCTTCTCATGCGCAGGCAACGGCAGTAGTTCGGCCCAACGGTCGGCCACCCAGCCGCACTCGTCCAGACGGTACGGCGGCGCCAGCGGCAACTTGGCCGCGCGAGCCGGATCGCGCTGCAACCCGGCGATCAGCTTGCCCAGGGTGTCCGCGCTGACTTGCAGCGTGTCGGGAATAGCGACGCTGTCGTCGGCAGGCAACATCTCCGCCTCGCCCATCCACAACCCATACTTGCCCAGCTCGACAGACGACAGCCGGAACTTGGTCGTGCCCCGGCACACCAGTTCGAGCAAAGCCGGCATGGGGGCACGCCAGTCGTCGATACGCGCCATGGTGCCGATCATCGCGGGCTCCTCGACGCTGTCCGGCAGCCTGACCTCGCTGCCCTGTCGCAGCACCACGACACCGAACTCGGTGCCGTCCGCCAGACATCGCTTGATCATGTCGAGATAGCGCACCTCGAAGATGCGCAAATGCAACACCCCGGAAGGGAACAAGGCGTTGCCGAGCGGGAAGAGCGGGATCTGTGCCATGCCATATGATGACATGAAGTTGTCCTCTGTAAGTGTCATGTGCCGCGTCACCCCAACGCCCCGGAACGCCCGGGTCTGGCGCCGCGAAGACCTAGCGCGCCTCGGACGCCACGATGCCCGCTTCGCTCCCATGCCGCACCAGACAAACGTCCGGCAACGTGGCCGACTCCTGCGCGAAACGCTCGATCAGGAAGTCGAGCAAGGCACGCACGCGCGGCACCATATAACGCGTGCGATGCCGCACCGCATACACACCGGCCTCCTGTGCAACGAATGTCGGCAGCAATATCTTCAGCCGCCCGGCGCGCACGTCGTCGGCAGCATCCCACAACGTCTTGCGAACGATACCCCGGCCGTCGAGCGCCCACCGACGCGCAATCGTGCCGTCGTTCGTCTCCCACGCCTGCGCCATCGGCACGGAGAACTGCCACGTCGCCTCGTCCTTTTTAAAATGGAATTCGTTGAGTGGCCCCGAGGACGTGACGAGCACGATGAACTGATGCGCCCCCAGCGCGTCCGGAGTTTCCGGCTCGCCGTAGCGCGCCAGATAGTCCGGCGAAGCACACAGCACACGGCACATCGGCGCAAGACGACGCGCCACAAGCGTGCCGTCCTCCGGCTCACTGAAGCGAATGGCGATGTCCACATCGTCCTGCACGAGATTGGAGATCGAGTCGGTCAGCGTCAGCGATAGCCGAATGTCCGGGTAACACTCGACGAACGCATCCAACCACGGCGAGAGCTTATGGGTGCCGAAATCGGTCGATGCCGACAGCCGGATCTTCCCCCGAATCGCCTCGCACCCCGCCTGAAGCGCCGCCTCGCCATCGTCGATGGCCTGCAACGCGACGAGGCAATGCGACAAGTAGACGCGCCCCTCCTCCGTGAGCCGTAGCTGACGCGTCGTGCGGACGAAAAGACGGGTCTGCAACGACGCCTCCAGCTTCGCGAGCCGCGCACTCGCCGCCGCAGGCGACAGCCCCAGCTTGCGTCCAGCCGCCGAGAGGCTGCCCAGCGTCGCGGCCGTGGTGAACAGGCGCATGTCGCCCAGTCTGTCCGTCGCCATTTTCTATCCGGTTTTGAAAGTCATTCAAATTGGCGACAGATTATCAAATACAACGCGCATCGGCAGACTACGTCGCATCGTCCCCCGGGACACTCACGCTCGACCCCCGACCATGTCCGCTTCCTCGCCAGCCATCCCACCCTCATCCCCTCGAACATCCGACAAACAACAGAGCGACGCCACCGCTTGGGCATCGCTCACCGCGCTGATGCTCGCGACCTTTGTCGCCGCAGCGAACGAGACCGTCCCCGCCGGATTGCTACCGCAACTGGCGGACAGCTTTCACATTTCCGAATCCTGGGCCGGTCAGATGGTCACGCTGTGTGCGTTGGGCGCAGGCCTCGGGGCCGTGCCGCTCACCGTGCTGATGCACCGCTGGTCGCGTCGCACAGTCCTCGTTGTCGCCCTGCTCGGCTTCGCCGTGTGCAACGCCGTCACGGCACTCTCGTCGGACTTTGTGCTGACGCTCGCCGCACGCTTCGTCGTGGGACTCGCAACGGGGCTCGCGTGGAGTGAAATCGCCACGTACGCACGACGGCTCGTGAGTCCGTCACGACAAGGTCGCGCGCTCGCGTTCGCGATGCTCGGCGTGCCGCTAGCGCTTGCGGTCGGGGTTCCCGCCGCCACGACCCTCGGCCACCTGATCGGCTGGCGCTGGGTCTTCGGCGGCTTGTCGGCGTGTGCCCTGATCCTCATCGGATGGATGCTGCTGATCGTGCCGGACGTGACTGATGGCAACGCGACCAGCGCCCCCGCAGCCCGCGCCTCCGTGATGGACGTATTGCGTTTGCCGGGCGTGCGTCCGGTGCTTGCGGTGGTCATGCTGTGGGTCGTCGCGCATTACACGCTCTACACGTACATCGCACCGTTTCTTGCGTCGGCCGGCATGAGCGGACGGCTCGCGACGATGCTCTCAATCTTCGGCATCTTCACGCTCGTCGGGCTCTGGGGCGTCGGCCTGTGGGTGGACCGCTGGCTGCGCCGACTCGTGTTGACGGCCTTGGCAACGTTCGTCGTCGTGATCGTCGCCTTTGGCGGCTGGTCAACCTCGTGGCCCGTGCTGATGGCGGGTGCTGTGCTCTGGGGACTGAGCTTCAGCGGCGCACCGACGATCTTGCAGACCGCGTTAGGCAACGCCGCAGGCAAGCACGAGAACGTGGCGCAGTCGATGCTCGTGACCGTCTTCAATCTCTCGTTCGCCGCCAGCGGCGTGCTGGGCGGTGCCGTGCTGTCGACGTGGGGGGCCGCAGCACTGCCGCATGTCCTCGTGACGCTTGCACTCGCTGCGTGGTTCGTCGCGTTCGCCGCACGACGCCACGGATTTGCGCCGCGCACGCCGCACTAGGCTGCAACCACGCACGCCTCAGCCTGCGGAAGCTGCCGTCCTCCAGCAGGCGATTGAGCGCGTGAGGCAGATTGACATCGGAAGGCGACATTGACGACGTACGTGGTCCTTGCAAAAAAAACGCCGCGTCAGCGCGCGTTGCGTGTCTCCCGCAAAAGCCATTCGTGTACGTCGGCGATTTGCGCGGCGTGCCGGGTTCGGCGGGGATACACGATGTAAAAGCCCGCCCCCGTACGCAGTTCGGTATCAAAGAGCCGCACGAGACGGCCCGCCGCAATATCCGCTGCAACGAAGTCGCGATGTGCGAGCGCCAGTCCTTGTCCGGCGACGGCGGCATCGATGGCCAGCGCCGTCTGGTTGAACCGTACGTTCTTCGCTTCCGAGGTTTGAGCGTTCGGTAACGTGAGATCGAGAAACTGCGGCCAGGCGTTGTGGGCGTCGTGAAGCAAGGCATGACCTCGCAGGCTCCCCGGGCTACCGGAGCCATCCGCTTTACCAGGATGACCGGCGGCGGCGATCACGGTAGGACTCGCGACCGCGACTTGCGCCTCCTCGAACAACGGCTCCACGACAAGCCCACCACCAAACGGCGGACGGCCGTAGCGAACGGCCAGATCGACAGCGTCTGCCTGAAAGTGCGACAACCGGTCCGTCGCGAGGATACGCAGATCGATGTCGGGATGCGTTTCAAGGAATGCGGGCAGTCGGGGGATCAGCCATTTCGATGCGAACGTCGGCGTCACGCTGATCGTCAGCCGCAGCGGTTCCGGACGCAGCGCTTGCGTCGCTTCTGTCAGCATCTCGAAAGCGCGTCGCACCCCGCTTGCGTAGCGTCGTCCGTTCTCGGTCAGCGACAGCGCACGCGGATGCCGCTCGAACAGCTTCATCCCCAACTCTGCTTCGAGGCCGCGCACTTGCTGTGCCACTGCGCCTTGCGTCACGCCCAGTTCTTCCGCCGCGAGCCGGAAGTTGAGATGCCGACTCGCCGCTTCGAAAGCACGCAACGCGTTGAGCGACGGCAATCGGCCGATGGCTTCCGTCATGGTGTAATTTTTCTACTGAGTAAAGTGTCGAAATCTGATTCGTCGGCCAGATCGCACAGTGTTACGCTTTGAGCACTTACGAACAGTGTTAACCCGTCTGACGTGCCGATAGAGCGGCACCCGACGTCATCGGAGGATAGCAGCATGACAGTAGAAAAAGTGGCATTGATTACAGCCGGTGGCAGCGGCATGGGTGCGGCGGCAGCGCGACGCCTCGCAGCGGACGGCTTCAAGGTCGGCATTCTGTCGTCGTCCGGAAAGGGTGAGGCGCTGGCGGCTGAACTGGGGGGCGTTGGCGTGACGGGCTCGAATCAGTCCAACGAATCGCTCAAGGAACTGGTCGATCTCGCGATGCA
The DNA here is from genome assembly GCF_024704525.1 of Pandoraea commovens. NCBI lineage: Bacteria > Pseudomonadati > Pseudomonadota > Betaproteobacteria > Burkholderiales > Burkholderiaceae > Pandoraea > Pandoraea commovens. The sequence continues at coordinate 2,652,539 of NZ_CP102780.1, read as the reverse complement.
ACGCTGGGGACGTATCGACGTGCTTGTGAACAGTGCTGGCCACGGCCCGCGCGCTGCCATCCTCGAGATCAGCGACGAGGACTGGCATCGCGGCATGGATACGTATTTGATGAACGTGATCCGCCCGACGCGTCTCGTCACGCCGATCATGCAAACGCAAGGGGCGGGCGCGATCATCAATATTTCGACGGCATGGGCGTTCGAGCCGAGCGAGATGTTCCCGACGTCGGCCGTGTTCCGTGCGGGGTTGGCATCGTTCACGAAGCTGTTTGCCGACAAGTACGCGAAGGACAACGTCCGCATGAACAACATTCTGCCGGGCTGGATCGACAGCCTGCCGCAGCAGGACGTGCGCCGCGAAAGCGTGCCGATGCAGCGTTATGGCAAAGCCGAAGAAATTGCGGCGACGGTGGCCTTCCTGGCGTCTGAGGGTGGCGGTTACATCACGGGCCAGAACATTCGCGTGGACGGCGGCCTTACGCGCTCGGTGTGACGTCGAGCAGGAAAGGGAGGACGTCGGCCAGCAGCACTTCCGGCGCTTCTTCCGCAATGTAATGGCCGCAAGGCAGCGGGTGCCCGCGCACATCGGATGCCACCCGTTGCCACTCATCGAGCGGCTTGAAGCAGCGGTGCACGACGCCCTGCTCACCCCACAACGCCAACACCGGCATGGACAATCGACGTCCGGCCTCGCGATCCGCGCGGTCGTGATCGAGATCGATCGTCGCTGCGGCCCGGTAGTCCTCGCACACACCATGCGCTGCGCCCGGCAGCGACAAGCATCGCTGGTACTCCGCCAGTGCGCGCGGATCGAACGGCGCGAGTCCAGCACTCCGACGTCCCATGACATCGCGTAGGTACGCCGCCGGATCGGCTTCGATCAGGCGCTCAGGCAATGGCGCGGGCTGAATCAGGAAGAACCAATGCCAGTAGGCGCGCGCAAAGGCGTCGCTGGCTTGTTCGTACATCGCAAGGGTTGGCGCGATATCGAGCAGCACCATGCGCCGGACGATATCCGGATGATCCGCCGCCAGTCGATGCGCGACGCGCGCCCCGCGATCGTGCGCCAACACCGAAAACGTCGAATGCCCCAACGCCTGCATGGTGGACACCATATCCAGCGCCATGACGCGCTTGCTGTAAGCCACATGATCGGCGTCACCCGCAGGTTTGGCCGAGTCCCCGTAGCCGCGCAGGTCGGCCAGTACCAGCGTGAAATGCTGGGCCAGGGTCGGCGCAACCTTGTGCCAGATCGCGGACGTTTGCGGGTGGCCGTGGAGCATCAGCAGCGCCGGGCCACTGCCGCCCGTCAACGCATGAATGTGCTGGCCGTCAGGCGTCGGCAAACGATAGGCGGTGAAGCCGGGGAACAGCGCTTGGGAAGTCATAGACCCTTTTACCTTTTTCTGCGTGCGGGTTCGGTGCGATACGCGCGATACCTTCGCGGCATTCGCGTTCGGCCACATGTCATGCACATCCTATATTTGATGCAAAACGACATAAAGTGACTCAGAATCACTTCATTGTTAATTGCAGGACACGAATTGCCATGTCAATCGACGGATTTTCCGATCTGCGCTTTTTCGCGACGCTCATGAAAGAAGGCAGCATGGCAGCCGCTGCGCAGCAGATGGGCATTACGCCACCGGCGGTAAGCCGTCGGCTCGCGCAACTTGAACACCGACTTGGCGTGCGATTGCTGCATCGTACGACACGACGCATCAGCCTCACGCCCGAGGGCGACATGTACTTGCAGGACGGCGCACGTATTCTCGGTGAGCTGGAGGCGCTGGAACATGCGGTGACCGGTGCACAGTCGTCGCCTCGCGGTCTGCTCCGGCTGGCGGCAACGCTCGGTTTCGGGCGGACGCACATCGCCCCGGCGCTGTCCGCGTTTGCGCGCGAGTATCCGGAGGTGGAAGTGCAATTGCATCTGACGGACCGTCCGGTGAATCTCGTTGAACAAGGGTTCGATGCGGCGATCCGTTTTGGCGACTTACCGGACTCGCGACTGACGGCGCGGCAGTTGATGCCGAATGCACGGGTGTTGTGCGCGTCGCCGATGTATCTCGCCACAGCGGGCGAACCAGTGCAGCCATCGGACCTAACGGCACATCAATGCATCGTGATTCGCGAGAGCGACGAGACCTACGGCACGTGGCACTTCCGTCAGGCAGATCGTCAGGAGACGGTCAAAGTACGCGGCATGCTCAGCACCAACGACGGGGCGGCCGCGACGACGTGGGCGCTGAACGGTCACGGCATGCTGATCCGGTCGATGTGGGACATCCGTCCGTATCTGGCGTCCGGGCAACTTCGCACTGTGATGACTGATTGGACGTTGCCTGCCGCCGATATCAAGCTCGTCTATCCGACGAAGAGTCACCTCTCTGCCAAGACGCGTGCGCTGGCGGATTTTTTGGTGGGGTGGTTTCGGGATGCCGCTTCGCCGTTGGCATGACCGACGTCGGCTCGGCCAACGCAACGGGGCGGACGCCAGTGCGCCCGCCCGTCCTTCTTACGGTACTTCAACAAACGGCCCGTGCTGTTCGGCCCGGAGTCTTTTGGAGGGGGGCGACTAACCGCCCCGTAAGCACGCTTCGGAGCAAGAGCGTTGCGATAACGCTACGGCGATACGCGTGAGCACCCGCTTTTTCAGCATGCCGTCGCATCGGGTTGAACATTCCTTCCACCGCACACAATTGCTAGAGCATGCCGTCCATTGCCAAACACCAGATATCTAAGCCCTAAGGCGCGGCCAAGGACCAGCGATCGAGATCCCTGGACATTTAGGTCTCTTTGATCTGCCGCATGTAAAATTCAATGTTCAATCCGACGCGGCGAACCGCCCGATCGTCTGGAGCAAGTATTCGCCCCAAAGCGGGCAGCAATGCATACGAAAAACCTATGGCAATCAAGAAATCCGAGCTTTACAACTCTTTATGGAAAGGCTGTGACGAACTCCGCGGCGGTATGGATGCCTCCCAATACAAGGACTATGTGCTGGTCCTGTTGTTCGTCAAGTACGTTTCCGACAAATATGCGGGTCAGAAGGATGCCCTGATCGAAGTGCCGGCTGGAGGGAGTTTCAGCGACATGATCGCCCTGAAGGGCGACAAAGAGGTTGGAGACAAGATCAATAAAATCATCGGACGACTTGCTGAGGCAAACGACCTCAAAGGCGTGATCGACGTTGCCGACTTCAACGACGCCGAAAAGCTGGGCAAGGGCAAGGAGATGGTGGACCGGCTCTCCAATCTCATCGCCATCTTTGATACGCCTGGGCTTGACTTTAAGAGCAACCGTGCCGAAGGCGACGATATTCTGGGCGACGCCTATGAATATCTGATGCGCAATTTTGCTACCGAGTCGGGCAAGAGCAAGGGGCAGTTCTACACTCCGGCTGAAGTCTCCCGCGTGATGGCGAAGGTGATTGGCATCGGCAGCGCAAAGAGTGCTGAACAGACCATCTATGACCCGACCTGCGGCTCGGGATCACTGCTCATCAAGGCACACGACGAAGCGAAAAGCGCTACTCGGCTCGATCTGACCATCTACGGGCAGGAAATGGACAACGCCACGTCAGCATTGGCGAAGATGAACATGATCCTGCACGACTGCCCCACTGCCGAAATTTGGAAGGACAATTCGCTGTCTAGCCCGCACTTCAAGCAGGCAAATGGTGCTCTAAAGGCATTCGATTTTGTGGTTGCCAACCCCCCCTTCTCGACCAAGGCGTGGAGCAATGGGTTTGACCCGTCAAACGACGAATATGGTCGCTTCGAATATGGCACACCGCCCGACAAGAATGGCGATTACGCCTTCCTGCTGCACATCCTGACATCGCTAAAAAGCACCGGCAAAGGGGCGGTAATTCTCCCGCACGGAGTACTGTTCCGTGGTGGTGCCGAAGGTGTAATTCGAAAGCGGGTCATCCAGCAAGGCTACATCAAGGGCATTATCGGTCTGCCAGCCAACTTGTTCTATGGAACGGGCATCCCGGCGTGCATCATCGTTCTTGACAAAGAACACGCGGCTGGCCGCAAAGGCATCTTCATGATCGATGCCAGTAAGGGGTTTATCAAGGATGGCAACAAGAATCGCCTGCGTTCGCAGGACATTCACAAAATCGTGGATGCCTTCAACAAGCAGACCGTGATCCCGAAGTTCTCCCGGCTAGTCCCAGTTTCGGAAATTTCCGAGAACGATTTCAACCTCAATATTCCGAGATATATCGATAGCTCTGAGCCCGAGGATTTGCAGGACATCGGCGCTCATCTGCTGGGTGGAATCCCAGACCACGACATCGAAGATCTGGGTAAGTACTGGAGTGTTCTGCCGAACGTGCGTGCTTCGTTGTTTGGTCCGACCGATCGATCCAGCTATAGCCAACTTAAGGTTGCTCCGGGTGAAATCAAAACAACGATCTTTGGTCATCCAGAATTCGCTGCACTCAACGAAACGGTTTCTGCCAGCTTCGCCAAATGGAAGACAGGCAACGTTATGCTCCTCACGGGGATCAAGATTGGGGATCATCCCAAGACGTTGATCGAGACCATCTCTGAAAACCTCCTTGCGACTTTCAATGCCCTACCACTTCTCGATGCTTACGACGTATATCAGCATCTGATGAGCTACTGGGCCGACACAATGCAGGACGACGTTTACATGCTCGTTCAAGACGGATGGACTGCGCTGGCGGACGGTAAGCCCAATACCGACCTTATTCCGACATCGCTTATCCTGGCGCGATACTTTGCAGATGATGCGAGGGCTATAGAACAGCTCGAAGCCGAACGTGACGCCATCTCACGCCAGATGGAAGAACTCGACGAAGAGCATGGTGGTGAGGAAGGGCTGCTGTCTGAAGCGAAGACCGACAAGGGCAAGCTCACGAAGGTAAGCGTCAAAGCTCGGCTGTCGGAGATCAAAATGGAATTCGACGCGACCGATGAGCGAAAGATTCTGAACGAATACCTCGAGCTGATTGAGCGGGAAGCTGCGGCGAGCAAGAAAGTGAAGGATGCTCAGAAGGTACTCGATACCAAGGTGGCAAGGCAGTACGGCAAGCTGACCGAGGTCGAGATCAAAACGTTGGTCGTGGAGGACAAATGGTTGGCCACGCTCGCCGCTGACGTCCAGACCGAGCTTGATCGAGTGTCGCAGGCGCTTGCCGGCCGTATCAAAGAACTGGCTGACCGTTACTCAACGCCGCTGCCCGAGCTTACGACCGAGATTGAGGCACTCGCTGTCCGTGTCGATGAGCATCTGAAGAAAATGGGATTCAAATGGAATTGAAGCCGGGGTATAAGAAGACTGAGGCCGGGGTGATTCCAGAGGATTGGGAGTTGCGATCTCTTGGTGACATTGCAGTCATCAGAGACGGAACTCACCAAACCCCAAAATATGAACCCAGTGGCGTGCCTTTCTACAGCGTTGAGCACGTGACCAGTGGCGACTTTGAGAATACAAAGTTCATATCGGAGCAGGAGCATCAATTCCTTACTCGGTCATTAAAAATAGAAAAAGGAGATATTTTGATGACCCGCATTGGCTCGATTGGCGAATGCAAGCTTATCGATTGGGATGTGAGAGCAAGCTTCTATGTCAGCCTGGCATTACTGAAAATTAGAGGTGCCTCGGCAGAATACATTGCACAGTACTCAAATTCCGTAGCCTTCAAAAAGGAAATCGAGCTGCACTCCCTTCAACATGCAACACCGAAGAAGATTAACCTTGGCCAAATCTCAGACGTCAAAATATCACTGCCACCGACCGATACTGAGCAACAAATAATTGCAGGCGCATTGACTGATGCGGATGCACTTCTTGCTACTCTAGAAAAAGCAATCGCCAAGAATCGTGACATCAGGCAGGGTACCATGCAGCAACTGCTCACAGGAAAACACCGTTTGACGGGATTTAGCGGAGAGTGGTCAACGAAAGTACTCGGTGAGTTGTTTAGCTTCAGCGGTGGCGTTGCTGCGTCTCGAGATCAGCTTGGCTGGGAAGGATATTGCTACCTTCATTACGGTGACATACATATGTCACGGAAGTCACACATTGATCTGCGACTTGAGCAGTCGACCCTTCCGAAGCTCGACATCCCGCTTAAGAAAGTACCATCTGGCGCTTTACTTTCGGATGGAGATGTCGTTTTCGTTGACGCTTCTGAAGATGATGAAGGTACCAGCAAGCATATCGTTGTCGAAAACCCCGACCGAGTACCCTTCGTATCCGGACTGCACACAATCGTGGCGAAGAGCAAGACGACCGAACTCGCACACGCGTATCGGAGATACTGCTTTCTGGCAGCAGAGATTAGGGCTCAGTTTCGATTCTATGCGGCCGGAACGAAGGTGATGGGCGTTAGCAAATCGAACGTTGCAAAAATACTTCTGCGCTTCCCCTCCGCCTCTGAGCAGATCGCCATCGCCTCCGTGCTATCAGATATGGATGCCGAAATTGCTGCGCTCGAGAAAAAACGCGATAAAACCCGTGCCCTCAAACAAGGCATGATGCAAGAACTATTGACTGGGAGAATTAGACTCGTATGAGCACCGTGGGCCAGATCGAGAAAAAAACGCAAGAGCGTGTCGTCAAGCTGTTCGTGGAATCACTGGGGTACGAGTATCTGGGCAATTGGATCGACCGAGTCGGCAATCGAAACGTCGAACATGCCCTGTTGGTTCGATTTCTTAGGCGTCAAGGCCACGACGACGCTCTTATCGTGCGAACTCTTCATGTGCTCGATAAGGTCTCCGACGACCAGAGCAAAAGCATCTACAACCGTAACAAGGCTGTTTACGAGATGCTCCGCTATGGCGTGAAAGTAAAGCCCGAGGTGGGTGAGAACACGCAGACGGTCTGGCTCATCAACTGGAGGCAGCCACTAGACAACCACTTCGCGGTTGCCGAGGAAGTCACTGTCAACGGAGCTGACGCGAAGGCAAATACGAAGCGGCCCGATGTGGTGCTGTACGTCAACGGCATTGCGTTGGGTGTCCTCGAGCTGAAACGCTCCACGGTGTCCGTGTCAGAGGGTATTCGCCAGAACCTCGACAATCAGAAGAAGGTATTCATCCAACACTTCTTCTCGACAATGCAGTTCGTCATGGCGGGCAACGATACGGAAGGTTTGCGTTACGGCTCTATTGAGACTCCGGAGAAGTATTACCTTACGTGGAAGGAAGACAGCCCCATCGAGAACCTGCTCGATCGTCAGCTGACTCAGGTCTGCAACAAGACTCGTTTCCTGGAGTTGATCCACGACTTCATCGTGTACGACGCCGGCATCAAAAAGCTGTGCCGACAAAATCAATACTTCGGTGTTCGGGCCGCGCAGGATCATGTGAAACGCCGTGAGGGGGGCATCGTCTGGCATACCCAAGGCTCCGGCAAAAGCCTCACGATGGTCTGGCTCACGAAGTGGATTCGGGAAAATGTCAAAGATGCCCGTGTCCTTATCATCACCGACCGGACCGAACTAGACGAGCAGATTGAAAAGGTCTTCAAAGGTGTCAATGAAGAGATATATCGCACGAAGAGCGGTGCTGATCTCATTGCGACCCTCAACAGCACAACGCCCTGGCTTCTGTGTTCGTTGATCCACAAATTCGGCGGCAAAGCGAGTGACGACGATGCGGCCGATATTTCAGGCTTCGTCCAGGAACTGAAGAACTCATTGCCCGCCGATTTTCGGGCCAAGGGCGACCTTTACGTCTTCGTGGACGAATGCCACCGTACTCAGTCCGGCGAGTTGCACGATGCCATGACGGCCATTCTTCCTAATGCAATGTTCATCGGCTTCACAGGAACCCCCTTGCTCAAAGCTGACAAGCGTAAGAGCATCGAGGTGTTCGGGCGTTACATTCACACGTACAAGTTTGATGAGGCGGTGAAAGACGGTGTGGTGCTGGACTTACGTTACGAAGCCCGGGACATCGACCAGGACATCACGTCGCAGAAGAAAATCGATCAATGGTTTGAAGCCAAGACCAAAGGGCTGACGAATCTGGCCAAAGCGCAACTCAAGCAGAAATGGGGCACGATGCAACGCGTGCTTTCCAGCCAGTCGAGACTTGAAAAAATCGCTGCGGACATTCTGCTTGACATGGAAACGCGTGACCGGCTGATGAGTGGCCACGGCAATGCAATACTCGTATCAGGCAGTATCTATCAGGCGTGTAAGTTCTACGAGCTGTTCGCAAAAACTGATTTGGCCGACAAGTGCGCCATCGTCACCAGTTACCGACCGTCTCCCGCAGACATCAAAGGCGAGAGCGCCGAAGGGCTGACGGAGAAGCTGCGTCAGTACGAGATATACAACAAGATGCTGAACGGCCAGGAGCCGGACGCGTTTGAGAAGGATGTGAAGAAGAAATTCATCGACGAGCCAGGGCAAATGAAGCTCCTGATCGTAGTGGATAAGCTTTTGACTGGGTTCGATGCTCCCTCGGCAACATATCTCTACATCGACAAGCAGATGCGTGACCACGGTCTGTTCCAGGCCATTTGTCGCGTGAATCGTCTTGACGGCGACGACAAAGAATACGGCTATATCGTCGACTACAAGGACTTGTTCAAGAGCCTCGAGAACTCGATTCATGACTATACGTCCGGCGCCTTGGATGGCTACGACAAAGACGACGTGGCCGGGCTGCTTGAGGACCGATTGGCCAAGGCCCACGAACAGCTAGAAGAAGCTCGAGAGGCCATCAAAGCGCTTTGTGAGGCTGTGGACGCCCCTAAGGACACACCAGCTTACCTGCGCTATTTCTGCGCGAAGGACTCTGGCAACGCGGAGCAGCTAAAGGACAATGAGCCGAAGCGGCTTGCACTGTACAAGTTCACCTCTGCCTTCATCCGCGCATTTGCAGGTCTAGCGAATGAGCTCGAAGCGGCGGGCTATACGCCAGCAGACATTGCGGCTCTAGAGGCAGAGACCCGCCATTTTGATAAGGTCCGTAACGAAGTTAAACTGGCCAGCGGCGACTACATCGACCTGAAGATGTACGAACCGGCGATGCGCCATTTGATCGACACTTACATCCGTGCCGAGGAAAGCGAGCCGATTTCTGCGTTCGACGACCTGTCACTGATTCAGTTGATCGTTGAACGTGGCGCCGGGGCGGTCGACGCCTTGCCGAAGGGAATTCGTGAAAGCAAGGAAGCAGTTGCGGAAACGATCGAGAACAACGTTCGAAAATTGATCATTGACGAGCAACCGATCAATCCCAAGTATTACGAGCGGATGTCGGAACTACTCGACGCACTGATCGAGAAGCGAAGAGCGGACGCTCTGGCATACGAGGAGTATCTGGCCAAGATCGTCGAGCTGGCGAAGCAAGCAAAGAATCCGGCAACCGGCGCTGCCTACCCCACCGCACTCAATACTGCTGCGAAGCGAGCACTTTATGACAATCTTGGTCAGGACGAGACGCTAGCACTTAATGTTGACAGCGCTATTCGCCGGAGTCGACAAGACAACTGGCGAGGCAATCGCATGAAGATTTTGATGGTGAAGAACGCTATCAAGGCTATTTTTGACGGCGACGAAGAGCGCACCGAAGTGATTTTGGAATTGGCAAAGAATCAGCATGAGTATTGAGCCTCGCCAAATTCGGGTGGGTGGCCTGACAGTCGACATTGTGCGCAAGAACATCAAGAATCTGCACCTTGGTGTTTATCCTCCCAATGGAAGGGTACGGGTCGCGGCACCTTTAGCCGTGAGCAATGACGCCGTTCGGCTTGCCGTCATTGGCAAGCTCAGCTGGATCAAGCGCCAGCAAGCGAAATTTGCAGCACAGCCACGTCAGTCACCTCGCGAAATGGTCAATGGCGAGAGTCACTATTTCCGGGGGCACCGTTACCGCATTCGTATCGTCAAGCACAATGGGGCGGGTACTATCGTGCTGCGCAATAAAAGCACGATGGAGATTCATACGCGACCTGAGGCGAACGTCGAGCAGCGCCTGCGTGTGCTAGAACGTTGGTACCGGGAGCAATTGAAAGCCGTAATGCCAGAATTGCTCGGAAAATGGCAGTCCCTATTGGGCGTCGAAGTCGCTCATTGGGGAATCAAGAAAATGAAGACCAAATGGGGAAGTTGCAACGTAGACGCGCGCCGGATCTGGTTGAACCTTGAATTGGCGAAGAAGCCGGCACAGTGCCTCGAATACGTAGTCGTTCACGAAATGACCCATCTGGTCGAGCGGCGCCACGACCAACGGTTTGTTGCCCTGATGGATAAGAACATTCCCCATTGGCGCGCTTATCGTGATGAGCTGAATCAGGCACCACTTGGTCACGAGACTTGGCCAGACTGACTGCTCGGATGTCTCACACTCCCGCACCGAGGCCCCGCGCACAGGAGCCTCCGCCACGCAATCCAATGATGGCTTTTGGCTACATTCACATCTGAAATTCACTCAACTTTTGGAGCGTTATCCGATGCCACAGCGCCCGCGATCGAAGGACGCGCTTTTAGCCATACTCCCCGAATGCTTGTGCGCAAAAGTCATCTCCTACGAGGAGAAAGCCGCATGAGGCCGTTTTCCCTTCGTGTTTTTGTTCCATCCGGCGATCCGACCGGAGTTCTGATCGCAACTCGAGACGATGGCATCGGCAAGGCCACCCTCTTCTCTCGTCCACTTATTGGAGAGGTGAAGGGTCGGAAGGAGTGGAGCCTACCTGGGGTTTATCTGCTTGTCGGACAAGCCACGCTCTACATAGGAGAAGGCGACCCCGTTGGAAAGCGGCTCGAAGAGCATGCTGGCAAGAAATCCTTCTGGGATCGAGCGCTTTTTTTCACCGCAGACACTCGCCTGAACAAAGCCCATATCCAGCACCTAGAATCGAAGCTCGTCAAGCTCGCAATGGAGGCGAAGGTTGCTAGCTTGGATAATGGCAACAACCCGCAGCCGCCCGCGTTGGGTGAAGAAGAGTACGCATTTGCTGAGAACGTCTTAGCAGATCTACTTCTGATGCTGCCATTGCTGGGGTTTTCCCAGTTCGAAGCAACACAACCGATAAGTGAGAATTTTGACGAGGAGACCGACGCACCGAGCGTGGTCACGACAGGGAAGCGGCGGGCCGCCTATTCTGCCTTGCCTCGCGGCATGCTATTTCACTGGTCGTCTAAAGAATCGAGCGCCACGATTGAAACGGTTGAAGGCGGAGTCCTTCTTAAAGCGGGTAGTACGGTTGTGAAAGAGCCGGTGCCAAGCTTTGACGTATGGATGGCGAAGTATGCGCAAATGCGTCGGCATCTCATCGAGTCGGGCGTGATTGCTGAAGAAGAGGGCCAAATGGTAGTCAAACAAGACCAGTTCTTCTCCTCCGCATCAGGCGCGGCCACAGTAGTACGTGGAGTCAGCAGCAATGCGGATGGTTGGGTCTCCGACGACAAGCAAAGTTTGGGCGATCTTCTTCGGGCTTTGAAGCTGAAAAACAAGTAGCGAATCGCACACTGGATTTGCGTTTGCACCAGGGTTGAATTGAGCGCAGAACCTGGTCGCCCACAGTGTGAGCTGGTGAAACCCGACATGAGAAAAGGCGCCGAAGCGCCTTTTCCTTTACCTACCTAAATCTAGCAGGATCACTCCCACTCAATCGTCGCAGGCGGCTTGCCCGAGATGTCATAGACAACGCGGTTCAAACCACGGACTTCATTGATGATGCGGTTCGAGACCTTGCCGAGCAGTTCGTGCGGCAGGTGGGCCCAGTGTGCCGTCATGAAGTCTTGCGTCTGCACGGCGCGCAGCGCCACGACCCACTCGTACGTGCGGCCATCGCCCATCACGCCAACGCTCTTGACCGGCAGGAACACCGCGAACGCCTGGCTCGTCAGTTCGTACCACGTCTTGCCGCTGTTCGGCTCGACCGTGTTGCGCAGTTCTTCGATGAAGATCGCATCGGCGCGACGCAGCAGGTCCGCGTACTCCTGCTTCACTTCACCCAGAATACGCACGCCCAGACCCGGGCCCGGGAACGGGTGACGGTAGACCATGTCGTGCGGCAAGCCGAGCGCCACGCCCAGTTCGCGGACTTCGTCCTTGAACAGATCACGCAGCGGCTCCAGCAGCTTCAGACCCAGCGTCTCCGGCAGGCCACCCACGTTGTGGTGGCTCTTGATCGTCGTCGCCTTCTTCGTCTTCGCGCCGCCCGATTCGATCACGTCCGGATAAATCGTGCCTTGCGCCAGCCACTTCGCGTTCTTCAGCTTCTTCGCTTCCGCCTGGAACACTTCCACGAACTCGCGACCGATGATCTTGCGCTTCTGCTCCGGATCCGTCACGCCCGTCAGGTGACCCATGAACTGTGCCGTGGCGTCGACGTGCACAACCTTCGCGTGCAGACGGCCCTCGAACATTTCCATCACCATCTTGCCTTCGTTCAGACGCAGCAGACCGTGATCGACGAACACGCACGTCAGCTGATCGCCAATCGCACGATGAATCAGCGCCGCCGCAACGCTCGAATCCACGCCGCCCGACAGACCGAGGATCACTTCCTCGTCGCCCACCTGCTCGCGGATCGCTTTGACGGCTTCCTCGATGTGGTCGCGCATGATCCAGTCCGGCTTCGCGCCCGCAATCTCCAGCACGAAGCGCTCAAGCAGTTCGCGACCCTTCACGGTGTGCGTGACTTCCGGGTGGAACTGCACAGCGTAGTAATGACGCTTGACGTCGGCCATACCCGCGATCGGGCAGCTCGGCGTCGACGCCATCAGCGCAAAACCTTCCGGCAGTTGCGTGACCTTGTCGCCGTGGCTCATCCACACCTTGAGCATGCCGTGACCGTCGTCGGTACGGAAATCCTCAAGGCCGTCGAGCAGCGGCGTATGGCCATGGGCGCGCACTTCGGCGTAACCGAATTCACGATGGTTGCTGGCTTCGACCTGACCGCCCAACTGGACCGTCATCGCGAACATGCCATAGCAGATGCCCAGCACCGGCACACCCAGATCCCAGACAGCCTGCGGTGCACGCAGATCCTGATCCTCATACGTGCTCGCGTGGCTACCCGACAGAATGACGGCCTTCGGATTGAATTCGCGGATGAATTCGTCCGTGACGTCGTTCGGGTGGATCTCGCAGTAGACGTGCGCTTCGCGAACGCGGCGTCCAATCAGCTGGGTGACTTGCGAGCCGAAGTCAAGAATGAGGATTTTGTCGTGCATCGTGAGGTACGGATGAAGTGGATTCGTTGGACGTCGGCGCCGTGTCGGACGGCACGGGCGTGACAATGCCGGTGGCGCCCACGGGCGCGACCGGCGTGCTACTGACTGGTGCGGAGCCGCCGCGAGGCGTCTCCATGCGCGGCTCAGCGCGCGTGCCACGGGCCTCGTCGACGACCCGGGCATCGGCATAATCTCTCGGTGCGTCGCGTCGCGTGTCGCTCACGACACCGCCACGCACCCGCTCGCCTGCCTGCTGCGCCGCCTGTACGCGCTCTTTCGTGCGCACACTCGACGCCAGCTTGACGAGAATCCCGCCCACTACCAGCAGGACAGCCCCGAGCATGGCAAGCATCCACTTGCCGCCACTCGACACCACCAACTGGCCGGAGATCAGCCACCCCAGCACGAACGCACCGCTGATCCAGCTGATATGTCCCGTCACCTTCGCGACGGTCGACGTCAACTGGCCATTCACAGTGGCGTGCCATTGCAGCCAGGCCACGCCGATGAAGGCCACACCAAGCACCTGCGCATACAGCACAGGCGATGGCGCGGGCACATCAATGGCCGCATACAGCGATGACCAGAACGACGCAATCAGCAGCACACCAAGTGCCAGATTCAACGCCGCATCGAGGAACAGTACCGTACGCAACATGGCCTTCATGGGTAATTACTCCACGTGGTAGTTGGGGGCTTCCTTCATGATCTGGACGTCGTGCACGTGCGATTCGCGCATGCCGGCGGCCGTGATTTCGACAAATTCTGCCTTCTCGTGCAAGTCCTTGATCGACGGGCAACCCAGATAACCCATCGACGAGCGGATACCGCCGGTCAACTGGTGCAGGATCGCGTTCACGCTACCCTTATAGGCCACGCGACCTTCGATGCCTTCCGGCACGAGCTTGTCGGCGTTGTTGGCCGGGTCCTGGAAGTAACGGTCTGCTGCACCGTCCTTCATTGCGCCCACCGAACCCATGCCACGGTAGCTCTTGTACGAACGGCCCTGATACAGGAACACTTCGCCCGGCGCTTCTTCCGTGCCGGAGAACATGCTGCCCATCATCACGGTGTGCGCACCGGCGGCGAGCGCCTTGGCCACGTCGCCCGAGTAACGGATACCACCGTCGGCGATCAGCGGAACGCCGGTTTCCTTCAGTGCCTCGGCCACATTCGCGATAGCCGTGATCTGCGGAACACCGACGCCTGCAACGATACGCGTCGTGCAGATCGAGCCCGGGCCGATACCGACCTTGACGGCGTCTGCACCGTGTTCGACCAGCGCCAGCGCGGCGCTTGCCGTCGCAATGTTGCCGCCGACGACTTCAATCTGCGGGAAGTGCTTCTTGACCCACTGCACGCGGTCCAGCACGCCCTGGCTGTGACCGTGCGCCGTATCGACCACGATCACGTCGACACCAGCCGCGACGAGCAGCTCGACGCGCTCTTCATTGTCCGCGCCCACGCCAACGGCAGCGCCGACACGCAGCTTGCCGTGTTCGTCCTTGCTTGCCAGCGGGTATTCCGTCGCCTTCGTAATGTCCTTGACCGTCATCAGGCCGCGCAGTTCGAACGCGTCGTTGACGACCAGCACGCGCTCGAGGCGGTGATCGTGCATCAAGCGCTCGGCGTCGGCCGGGGAAGCGCCTTCACGCACGGTGATGAGCTTTTCCTTCGGCGTCATGATCACGCGCACCGGCTCGTCCAGGCGGCTTTCAAAACGCAGGTCGCGGTTGGTCACGATACCGATGAGCTGCGCGCCCTCGACGACCGGGAAACCGGAAATGCCATGCTGGCGCGACAGCGCGATCACATCGCGCACCTTCATGTGCGGCGGAATCGTGATCGGGTCACGCAGAACGCCCGACTCAAAACGCTTGACCTTCGAGACTTCCCGCGCCTGCTCAGCCGGCTTCAGATTCTTGTGAATGATGCCGATACCGCCCTGTTGCGCCATGGCAATGGCCAGGCGCGCTTCGGTCACCGTATCCATGGCGGCCGACAGCAAAGGCATGTTCAGGGTAATGTTGCGCGTGAGCTTGGTTTTCAGGCTGGTGTCGCGCGGGAGAACGGCAGAGTAGGCCGGGACGAGGAGCACGTCATCGAATGTGAGTGCTTTTTGGATCAGACGCATGGCAAATCCTATAGGCGCAAAACCGAATTATACAGAAATCGCGCGGTGCATGGCAGGTCTGCCCCACATGTCAAGGGGCTTTTTCCCCGAGGGATGGATCCGGCACCCGCTGAGGGCAAAACCGACCGCCGCCCGGTCGCAAGTCGTGAAACGGATCTTCCCCCGCCAAGTGCCGGATTTCACAATCAGCCTGCGCTGAGCGAGTGCTATTCTTGCGCCCTTTCCGGCAGACATTCGACCGGACGCTTCCTGTATTCACCACCAACCACGGGCTAGATTTCATGGGGAAAGGCATTTCGTACGGACTGGCGGCGGGCGCGCTATGGGGACTGGTGTTCCTTGCCCCGCGCCTGTTGCCCGGCTTCTCGCCGCTGGAGTTGTCGGCTGCGCGCTACGTCCTGTACGGATTGGTTTCCGCAGTGTTCCTCGCCCCGCTCTGGCCCCGCTTGCGACATACCGTCACGAGTAACGACTGGCGGGCGTTATTCCGCCTGAGTCTCGTCGGCAATCTGGTCTATTACCTGTTTGTCGCCGCGTCGGTGCAGATGGCGGGCATCGCGCCCGCATCTCTGATCGTGGGCGTGCTACCCGTGACGGTCACGCTGGTCGGTAGCCGCGATCACGGCGCCCTCCCGCTGTCAAAGCTGGCAGGCCCTCTGGCCTTGGTCGTCGCTGGCATTGTCTGTATTAACGTCGACGTCTTCACGCACGCTGCCGCGAGTGGTGGCGACTGGCGACTGACGCTTGCTGGCGTCGTTTGCGCCGTGGGGGCATTGGCGAGTTGGACATGGTATGCCGTCGCCAACGCCCGATATCTCGCGAAATTCGGACATTTCACGAGTCAAGAATGGTCGTTGCTGACGGGGGTGGCGACGGGGGTGCTGGCGTGCGCACTGGCGATTGCCGCCTTGCTGCTTCCGCATTCGGTGACAGCGGACGTGCCGCGAGACTGGCAGATGTTTCTGATCGTGAATATCGCCGTGGCTATCGGCGCGTCGACCATCGGCAATGCCTTTTGGAATGCAGCGAGTCGGACGCTGCCGCTCACGCTGTCAGGGCAACTGATCGTGTTTGAAACGCTGTTCGCGCTCGTCTACGGATTTATCTATGAGCACCGGCTGCCGCGGCTACTGGAGATCGCCGCTGTGGCGTTATTGCTGGCGGGTGTGAGTGCGTCGGTGCGATTGCATTCGCGGGGATCGACGCACTGATCGACGGCAGGTCCGGGACGAAACGTCCGGCCCTCCTCAGCCTTGCCCCACTGGCCTTAGCTACCCTTGCGCGCGCTGCCCAGCCACTTCTGCCCTTCGCGGCTGCCCTCGTTGCGGACTTTTTCGACGCGTCGCTGACGCGCCAGCTTCGGATCGGCCTTGAGCGTGCGGTAAATCTCGACACGATCACCCGCCTCCACCGCCGCATCCAGCGCGCGCACCTTACCGAACACGCCAACCTTCATCCGGTCGAGATCCAGCTCTGGAAACCGTTGGAGCAGTCCGCTTTGCTCGATTGCGTCGCGCACCGTCGCGCCTTGAGCCAACGTCAGCGGGACAATCGCTTGCTCGCTGGGCAACGCGTAGCAGACTTCGACGCTCAGCTCACTTGGCATAAACCGTCTCCGCACGTTTGACGAAGGCGTCTACGAACGTGTTCGCAATGTGGCTGAACACCGGACCGATGACCTTTTCGAGCAGGAAATTCGCAAACTCGTAGTGCAGACCGAATTCGATCTTGCAGGCGTTCTCGCGCAGGGCCGTAAACTTCCACGTGCCGTGAAAACGCTTGAAAGGCCCTTCGACAAAGGTCATCTGGATGGAGTGCGGACGCTCCTGGATATTGCGCGTCGCGAACGAATGCTTCAGGCCTTTGAAGTCGATGATCAGCGACGCTTCCATGCTGTGCTCGTCCTGATGCCGAATATCGACACCGCCGCACCAAGGCAGGAATTTGGGGTAATCGGCGACATTGGTCACCAGATCGAACATTTGCTCATCGGAGAAATGCACGAGAACAGTTTTACTGACTTCGGCCATCGTCTGTCGGGCTGTGAGTGCGAGCGAAACGTGCGCAGTCGATCCGCGTGTGTCGCAAGCCGCCTCTTGCCGAGACTCTTTGTTAAAATCGCTATTTTACCCGAGCCCGACTCACCGGGTCCGACCAAGTTACCCCGCCAAGGATCCATGAGCATCATCGACAACAGAAAGGCCTTCTTCGACTACTTCATCGAGGAGCGATTCGAAGCCGGGATCGCGCTCGAAGGGTGGGAAGTCAAGGCAATTCGCGCCGGGCGGGCGCAGATCAAGGAAGGTTATGTCGTCATCAAGAATGGCGAGATCTTTCTGATCGGCGCGCACATCAGCCCGCTGCAATCGGCATCGACGCACATCAACCCCGATCCGGTCCGCACCCGAAAACTGCTGCTCAAAGCCGACGAAATCAAGAAACTCATCGGCAAGGTAGAGCAACGCGGCTACACGATCGTCCCCCTTAACTTTCACTACAGCAAGGGCCTCGTGAAATGCGAGATCGGGCTGGGCAAGGGCAAGAAGCTGCACGACAAGCGTGAGACGGAGAAGGAACGCGACTGGAATCGCGAAAAGGCGCGACTCATGCGCAACCCGACCTGAGATCGACGCTGAACGACATGTGAGGCGCGACAGTTCTCTCGCTCAAAAGAAAACGGCCCGCTCGGGCCGTTTTCTTTTCGTCAGTCAGCTGTGCGACAGAGAGCACCTCCCGGCACCCTCACCCGCATACGTCAACGACGCGGCGCAGAATTGCCGAAGCCACCAGTGCTACCGTCCACGGGTGCGTTCGAACCACCCTCGGTGCCGCGGACGATCTTGAGCGCCGATGCGATCATGCCGCTCAGGTCCGAAAAATTGCCCGGCACGATCAGTGTGTTGCTTGTCTTGGCGACCTTGCTGAAAGCGTCGACATACTGCTCTGCGACCTTCAGGTTGACGGCTTCCATGCCGCCTTGCGTCTGAATCGCCGTGGCAATCTTGTGGATGGCTTCGGCGTTAGCTTCCGCCACTGCGAGGATGGCCGCCGCCTCACCTTGCGCCTGATTGATCGCCGCCTGACGCTCACCTTCCGACTTCTGAATCGCCGCCTCACGCGCGCCGGACGCCAGGTTGATCTGCTCCTGCTTCTTCCCTTCCGATGCCGCGATTAGCGCACGCTTCTCACGCTCCGCCGTGATCTGCGCCTGCATGGCGTGCAGAATTTCCTTCGGCGGCGTCAGATCCTTGATCTCGTAGCGCAGAACCTTCACGCCCCAGTTCGCCGCCGCTTCATCGAGCGCATTCACCACGCTGTGGTTGATGAATTCCCGCTCCTCGAACGTCTTGTCCAGTTCCAGCTTGCCGACCACGCTACGCAAGGTCGTCTGTGCGAGCTGCGTAATAGCCACGATGAAGTTGCTCGAGCCGTACGACGCCTTCATCGGGTCCGTCACCTGGAAGTACAGAATGCCGTCCACCTGCAACTGCGTGTTGTCCTTGGTGATACAGATCTGGCTCGGCACGTCGAGCGGGATTTCCTTGAGCACGTGCTTGTACGCGACACGGTCGACAAACGGCACGACGATCGACAAGCCCGGCGTGAGCGTCCCGTGATATTTACCGAGACGCTCCACCACCCACGCGTGCTGCTGCGGCACGATCTTGATCGACCGGGCCGCGATGATCACCGCGATGATGAAGAGAATGAATGCGACGTTGGATAACATGTTTTCCCCTGAAGCGCCGACCTTGATGGCCAGCTAGTTCCCCGACGCCCCGCAATGGCGGGACATGTCGTCAGACCGCAACGACGCTGAAGTGTTCTGCTCACGGATCGACATCGGGCGAAAAGCTTCGACGTCGACCATTGAACTGTGCGGTCCGTGCGACCTATACCGTCACATGCGCAACGTACAACCGGCTACCGCGCACCTCGCGGATGACGAACCACCCCGCATCGGGTGTCTCCCCCGGCATCAACTCCACATCCCACTCTGCGCCCCGATACGTGGCGCGCGTCTGACCATCAGGACGCCACTCGTCGACATGCAAACGCTGGCCGATATCGAGATTGGTGTTGGGGTCGGCCGAGGCATCGACCTTGATGCGACGCTGCCCAAACCGGCTGCGTCGCAACAACCAGACCGCTACCCCGGCGACGACCGCCGCCACGACCCACTGCAACGGCCCGTCCGCACGCAGCAACGCCGCAATGCCGCCGGCTGCCACGCCAAGCGCCACCATGAGGAGATAGAACGTCCCGCTCGCCAGCTCCAGCACCACGATCAATCCGGCAACGCCGAACCAAAGCCAAGCCTGCTCCATCGCAACTCCCAGAAACGAAAAAACCCCGGTGTTATACCGGGGTTTATAGCACGAAACACACTGATCAGCGCACGCGTCCCAAGGGATTGCGCAGCGTTTCAGTGACGTCCGAGATGCCGCTCGGACGCTTCCTATTTCAGGCCGTTTCTCGTGATGCTTACTTCGCCACCTTGGCGAGTTGCTGCCACGTTTCCACGACCGTGTCCGGGTTGAGGGACATCGAGACGATACCTTCCTTGACCAGCCACTCGGCCAGATCCGGATGGTCCGACGGGCCCTGACCGCAGATGCCGACGTACTTGCCCTGCGCCAGACAGGCCTTGATGGCACGGCTGAGCATGAACTGCACTGCCGGGTCACGCTCGTCGAAGTCCTTCGCCAGCAATTCCATCCCCGAATCGCGGTCCAGACCCAGCGTGAGCTGCGTCAGGTCGTTCGAGCCGATCGAGAAGCCATCGAAGTACTCGAGGAACTGGTCGGCCAGAATCGCGTTCGACGGCACTTCGCACATCATGATCAGCTTGAGGCCGTTTTCACCACGCTTCAGACCATAGCCCGCGAGCATGTTGACCACGCGCTCCGCCTGACCCAGCGTACGCACGAACGGCACCATGATCTCGACGTTCGTCAGCCCCATTTCGTCGCGAACGCGCTTGAGTGCACGGCACTCCATCTCGAACGCTTCGGCGAAGTCTTCCGAGATGTAACGCGACGCGCCACGGAAGCCCAGCATCGGGTTTTCCTCATCCGGCTCGTAACGCGAGCCGCCGATGAGCTTCTTGTACTCGTTGGACTTGAAGTCCGACAGACGCACGATCACTTGCTTCGGGTAGAAAGCTGCCGCAATCGTGGCGATGCCTTCAGCCAGCTTGTCGACGTAGAACGCGCGCGGCGACGCATGACCGCGAGCCACCGATTCCACCGCCTTCTTCAGGTCGGCGTCGATATTCGGGTACTCGAGAATCGCACGCGGGTGCACGCCGATGTTGTTGTTGATGATGAATTCCAGACGCGCCAGACCCACACCGCTGTTCGGAAGTTGTGCGAAGTCGAAGGCCAACTGAGGATTGCCCACGTTCATGGTGATCTTCACCGGGATCTTCGGCATTTCGCCACGCTGGATCTCGGTCACTTCGGTCTCGAGCAGACCGTCGTAGATCTTGCCTTCGTCGCCTTCTGCACACGACACGGTCACGAGCGCGCCGTCCTTCAGCAGGTCGGTAGCGTCACCGCAGCCGACCACGGCAGGCACACCCAGCTCACGCGCGATGATGGCCGCGTGGCACGTACGGCCGCCGCGGTTCGTCACGATGGCCGAAGCGCGCTTCATCACCGGCTCCCAGTTCGGGTCGGTCATGTCGGCAACCAGCACGTCGCCCGGCTGCACGCGTTCCATCTCGCTCGGATCCATGATCACGCGCACCGGACCCGCGCCGATCTTCTGACCGATTGCGCGGCCCGTGGTCAGCACCGGGGCGTCGCCCTTGAGCTTGAAGCGTTGCTCAGCCTTGCCGACGGACTGGCTCTTCACCGTCTCCGGACGCGCCTGAAGAATGTAGATCTTGCCGTCCTTGCCGTCTTTGCCCCACTCGATGTCCATCGGACGACCGTAGTGCTTTTCGATGATCAGCGCGAACTTGGCCAGCTCGACGCAATCGTCGTCGGTGATCGAGTAGCGGTTACGCAATTCCATCGGCACGTCGATGGTCTTCACACGGCCCGGTTCGCCCGGTTGCGTGAATTCCATCTTGAGCAGCTTCGAGCCGAGCGTGCGACGGATGATCGGGTACTTGCCAGCGTTGAGCGTCGGCTTGAAGACGTAGAACTCGTCCGGATTCACCGCGCCCTGCACGACCGTCTCACCCAGGCCATAGCTGGACGTGATGAACACCACGTCCTGGAAGCCCGACTCGGTGTCGATCGTGAACATCACGCCCGACGCGCCGCAGTCCGAGCGCACCATGCGCTGCACACCCGCCGACAATGCCACTTCGGCGTGCGTGAAACCCTTGTGCACGCGGTACGAGATGGCACGGTCGTTATACAGCGACGCGAACACGTGCTTCATGCGATCCAGCACGTCTTCGATACCGACGACGTTCAGATAGCTTTCCTGCTGACCGGCGAACGAGGCGTCCGGCAGATCTTCGGCGGTTGCCGACGAACGCACGGCAAACGACGCGTCCGGCTGGTCGGCCGTGATACGTGCGAATTGTTCGCGGATGTCCTTCTCGAGCTGCGGTTGCAGAGGCGCGTCGACGATCCATTGACGGATTTCGGCACCGGCTTCTGCGAGCGCCTTGACGTTATCCACGTCGAGACCCTCGAGACGCTTGGCAACGCGCTCGGTCAGGTTGTTGTGCTGGAGGAACTCGCGGAATGCGAAAGACGTCGTGGCGAAGCCACCCGGCACGCGAACCCCTGCGTTGGCCAGCTGGCTGATCATTTCGCCAAGCGATGCATTCTTGCCGCCGACCGACTCAACGTCGGTCATGCGCAGATGCTCAAACGGCACCACGTAGGCGCCGTCGTGTGCTGCGTTAGTCATAAAAGCCCCTAAGGTAAGAAAAAAAATTCTCGGCGGACCGGCTGGGACTGACGTGGGCCGGTCGACCTGTTGGATAAGAAATCGCGCCTTGGCAGCGTCGGAGACCAGGGGCTAGCGCCCGACGTCCTGCATCGAACCACCGTCATTTCCCGGAGCGCCCCGTCAGACGGGGCTGACATGGAACCGAGCGCGATGGCCGCGCAATTGCTTATCCAACAAGTTGCCGCTATTCTACCGTGCAATGCACCATTTTGCGATTCTGCGCATGAGCGACGCCATCACTCCCGGAAATTCCCCTGCACCCGCCCCTGAGGCCCCCGCCGCGCCGGTCAAACCGGTTGCCGCACGGCCCGTCTTCATCGTCTCCGATGGCACAGGGATTACGGCCGAAACGTTTGCGCATTCGATCCTCGCGCAATTCGAGATGCGTTTCCGTCAGATTCGCGTTCCGTTCGTGGATTCCGTCGATAAAGCCTATGAAACCGCCCAACGCATCAATGAAATGTATCGGACCGAAAACGTTCGTCCGATCATTTTCAGCACGTTGGTGGACGCCAGGGCCAACGAGATCCTGCGCAATTGCCAGGGCGTGATTCTCGACATGTTCCAGACGTTTATCGAGCCGCTGGAGCAGGAACTCAATCTCAAGTCGATGCATGCCATCGGCCGCGTGCACCAGAACGCCGACAGCGAAGCGTACAAGAACCGGATCGAGGCGGTGAACTTCTCGCTCGCCCACGACGACGGTCAGTCCAACAAGAATCTGCAAAGCGCCGACGTGATTCTCGTGGGCGTGTCGCGCAGCGGCAAGACGCCGACGACGCTCTATCTCGCCATGCAGTACGGCGTGAAGGCGGCCAACTATCCGCTGATCCCGGACGATTTCGAGCGAGAGAAACTGCCCTCCACGCTCGACCAGTACAAAGAAAAGATTTTCGGACTTTCCATCGATCCGCAACGGCTTTCGGAAATCCGCAACGAGCGTCGTCCGGGCAGCAAGTATGCGTCGCTCGAAAACTGCCGCTACGAGGTCAACGAAGCCGAGGCGATGATGCGTCGCGAAGGGATCAAGTGGCTCTCGTCGACGCACAAGTCGATTGAAGAAATCGCGACGACGATCCTTCAGGAAATCAAGCTGGAGCGCGACGTTTATTAAACTCGACCGACGCCCGCCTGAGATCCATTCACGACGATGGCAACGCAAAAGGGACGCATAAGCGTCCCTTTTTCATTTGCACCGGGTGACTACGACAACCGCTGTCGCACCGCTTCAAATAAGCAAATGGCGGCGCACGCTGCGACGTTCAACGACTCCATCCCGCCCGGCTGAGGAATGCGGATCGGCGTCTGCACACGTTCGAGCCAATGGGGCGACACGCCCGCCCCTTCGTTGCCGAATACCCACGCCACCGGACTACGCAAATCCTGCTCGTAAAGCGACGTACTTGCTTGCAGGCTTGTCGCCAGCAACGGCACCGACAGGCGCGGTGCCAGCGAATCCGGCGTGCAATGCTCGACGATGTTCAAAGAAAAATGCGCCCCCATGCCCGAGCGCAACACCTTGCTGGACCACGTAAGCGCCGTGCCCGACATGCAGTAGACGTCGCGCACGCCTGCGGCCGCCGCGCTGCGCAGGATCGAACCTACGTTACCGGCGTCCTGCACGGCATCGAGAATCACGCAATCCGTCGTCTGCGACGCCGGCAGACGCCCCGAAGGCATCTCCACCACGAAGAGCAGCGACACCCCGTTGACCAGCGTCGACAACGGCTCGAACAACGCCTCGGGCAAACACACGCGCCGATCCGCCTCGACCCGCGCCCAAATCTGCGCGACTTCGTCGTTATCCAACGCCGATTCTGCCGCCACGCAAACGAGCGGTTGTCCCAGCGCACCGAGATAAGCATCGGCAAGATGCACGCCTTCGAGCAGCGTCTGCCCCAGCTTGCGGCGCTGCTGGTTCGACTGCGCGAGTAGCTTCAGGCGCTTATAGAAGGGATTATCTTTGGAACTGATGAGCTTCATGACGTACGGACCACGCGTGACACTGTCAACGTGCCGAAAATTTCAAACGCTTCGCGCACAGGCGCAAACGACTGGCGATGATGCGGACTCGGCCCGTGCGTGCGTAGCGCTTCGAGGTGCCTGGGCGTACCGTATCCGACGTGCTCGTCGAAACCGTACTGCGGAAACTCTTCGTGAAGTGCCGCCAACTGACGGTCACGTGTGACTTTCGCCAGAATCGACGCCGCCGAAATCGCGGGCACCTTGTCGTCCCCCTTGATCACGGCTTCGGCACGCATCGGCAACACGGGGCACCGATTGCCATCGATAAGCGCCAATGCCGGCACACGCGAAAGACCATTCACCGCGCGCTGCATGGCAAGCATCGTCGCATGAAGGATATTCAGGGAATCGATTTCCGCGACGCTCGCCTCGGCAATGCAAAATGCCAGCGAGCGCTCGACGATTTCCTCGTAAAGCGCCTCGCGACGAAGTGCCGTGAGCTTCTTAGAATCGGCCAGCCCTTTGATCGGACGCGACGGGTCGAGAATCACCGCCGCTGTCACGACCGGACCGGCCAGCGGTCCGCGACCGACCTCGTCCACACCGCAGGTCAGATCGGCGGCGATATCCGCGAACAGATCGAACGCCATCTGCGGAGGCGGAGCGTTCGCCGTACGCGTTCGCGGCTTCACGGCGGGAGACGTTACGCTATCGCTCACGGCAGTTTTGCGCGTCGTCCGACGCACTTTCACGTCGCCCGTCATAACCGCCCCTTTTCGCGTAGTACCCGCTCGATGACTTCCGCCGAACGCGCCGCCGTGTTCTGACGCAATTCCTCGTGAATCTTCGTAAAACGCGCTTGTAGCGATGCGCGCAGCGCCGGATCGGTCAATTGCTGCCAGACGGCATCCGCCAGCGCTTCGGGCGTTGCGAAATGCTGCAACAGCTCCGGCACGACGAACTCGCCGCAAAGAATGTTCGGCAAGCCGACGTAAGGCAAATAGCCCTGACGCTTCATGATCTGCGCCGTCAGCCAGGGCACCTTGTATGAGATCACCATCGGCTTTTTGTACAGCGCAGCCTCCAGCGTTGCTGTCCCGCTTGCAAGAAGCACGCTGTCTGCGGCTTCCAATGCCAGCGGCGCACGTCCGTCGATCACCGTCAGATTGAGGTCGCTGTGGGCATCGAAAATCGGCTGCATCAGCACGCGCAGACGGGGCGTTGCAACCGGCAGGACGAATCGAATCGACGGCTCTCGTTTGGCCAGCAGACGCATCGCCGCGAAAAACACCGGCGTGAGACGCTGCACTTCAGACGTACGGCTGCCCGGCAGAATCGCAACGACAGGCCCGTCGCCCTGAAGCCCCAATGTGGCGCGCGCCCCTGCGACGTCGGGCACCATCGGAATCTTGTCCGCCATCGGATGACCGACGAACGTGGCGTCGATTCCGGCGCGGTGATAGATCTCGGGCTCGAACGGAAACAGACACAGCATGTGGTCGACGGCGCGCTTGATCTTCTTGATGCGTCCACCACGCCACGCCCAGATCGACGGGCTCACGAAGTGAATCGTCGGAATGCCCGCTTCACGCAGCTTGATTTCGAGATCGAAGTTGAAGTCCGGTGCATCGAAGCCGACGAACGCGACCGGCTTTTCCGCCAGCCAGCGCTGGCGCAGTTGCTTTCGAATCGAGAGGATTTCGCGCAGATGCTTGATGACTTCGACATAGCCCATGACGGAGAGCTTGTCGATCGGCCAATAGGCGTCGAAGCCCTCTTCCGCCATATGCGGACCGCCGACACCCGCGTATGCGATGTCGGCCGGAAGACTCTGCTTGAGACCGGCAAGCACGTTGCCGGCAATGAGATCGCCTGACAGCTCCCCGGCCACCATCGCCAGGGTTCGCTGGCCGGCGCCGGGAAGGGTCGGCGACATAGGTCAGCGCACGATACCGCGCGTGCTTGCGTTGAGGAAATCGAGCAGTGCGCGCACCGCCTCGAAGACGTCCGGAGCGCCGGCATTGCCGAAGGCTTCGATCTGCACCTTGGCTTCGTCCAACGTCAACCCACTCTTGTAGAGCAGCTTGTACGCGTGGCGCAGTGCCGTGATTGCATCGGCGGAAAAACCGCGACGACGCAACCCTTCGACGTTGATGCCGTACGGCACCGCTCGGTCACCCGAAGCGATCACGAACGACGGCACGTCCTGCACCAGCACCGACGCACCGCCCACCATCGAGTGAGCACCGATACGCACGAACTGATGCACACCGGTCATACCGCCGATGATGGCCCAGTCGTCGACATGGACATGGCCCGCCAACTGCGCATTGCTCGAAAACACCGTGTGATTACCGACATGGCAATCGTGCGCGATATGCACGTAAGCCATGATCCAGTTGTCGTTGCCGACACTCGTCAGGCCACCATCTTGCACCGTACCGGTGTGGATGGTCGTGAATTCGCGAATCGTATTGCGGTCGCCGATGATGAGCTTGGTCGGCTCGCCCGCGTACTTCATATCCTGCGGACTGCCGCCGACCGATGCGAACGGGCCAATCTTGTTGCCCTCGCCCAGCGTCGTATGACCGTCGATCACCGTATGCGCAAGAATCTGCGTACCCGCGCCGACCGTCACGTTCGGGCCGACAATCGCGTACGGACCGACAACAACGTCGGCCGCCAGTTGCGCCTTCGGATCGACGACGGCAGTGGAATGAATGTTCGTCATGAGCGTCTCAGTTCCGGTTATTCGCCGTTCTTCTTGACCATGCACATGAACTCGGCTTCGGCAGCCAGCTTGCCGTCCACCGTTGCCTCACCCTTGAACTTATAAAAGCCGCGCTTGTGGCTGATGAAATCGACCGAGAGAATGAGCTGATCACCCGGTTCGACCGGACGCTTGAAGCGTACGTTCTCGATACCCACGAAATAATAGAGCGTGTTTTCGTCGTGCACCGCCTCTTCCGAGAAGGTGAGCAACGCTGCGGCCTGCGCCAACGCTTCAACGATCAGCACACCCGGCATCACCGGACGCTGCGGGTAATGACCGGTGAAGTACGGCTCATTGATCGTGACGTTCTTGATGACCTTGATGTTCTTGTGCGGCTCCAGTCCGATCACGCGATCCACCATCAGCATCGGATACCGATGCGGCAGCAGCTTCATGATCTTGTGGATGTCGATAGTAATAGTGGTCTCGCTCATTTGTCTTGCAGGTCCTTGACCTTCGCTTCAAGTTGACGCACGCGGTCGCGCATCTTGTCCAGATTGCGCATGATCGCCGCGTTTTTATTCCATTCGGCGTTCGGGATGGCCGGAAACGCGCTGGTGTAAGTGCCCGGCCCGGGAATCGATTTCGATACCCCCGACTTTGCGGTCACGATAACCTTGTCGCCAAGCGTCACATGGCCCGCGATGCCGACATTGCCGCCCAACATGCAGAATTTACCGATCGTGCTGCTACCGGCAATACCGGTGCATGCCGCAATGACCGTAAAGGCGCCGACACGCACGTTGTGTGCGATCTGCACCTGATTGTCGATCTTGCAGCCGCGCTCAATGACGGTATCCGCCATGGCACCACGGTCGATGGTGGTCGACGCGCCGATCTCGACGTCATCTTCGATCACCGCACGCCCCACCTGCGGAATCTTCACCCATTCGCCGCCCGTCGCGGAGAAATCGGGCGCAAAACCGAAACCGTCCGACCCGATGACGGTGCCCGCGTGAATCACGCAACGCGCACCGATCACACTCGTGTGATACAGCGTGGCGTTCGGATAGACGAGCACATCGTCACCCAGCGTCGTGCCTCGGCCGACGAACACATTCGCCATCAGACGGACACGCTCGCCTAAACGCACGCCCGCTTCGATCACGACGTTCGGTCCGATCACGCATGAGGCCGGTACGACGGCAGTCGCATCGACGACGGCACTCGGATGGACGCCAGCAGGCGGCACCGGTGTCGCCGCGTCGGCGAACATCTGCGCCACGCGGGCGAAGTACGCATACGGATTCGGCGCGACGATCCACGCACGGCCTTCATGCGAAGGCAGCTTGTCGAAGTCGGCTTTGGAGAGAATGACAGCAGCCGCACCCGAGTTGGGCACTTCTGCGAGATAAAGCGGATTGGACAGGAAGGCCAGTTGCTTTACACCCGCGCGATCAAGCGGCGCCAGGCCTTCCACGGCAACGTTGCCATCGCCCACCAGCTCGCCGCCAAAGCGTGCGACCAGTTGGGCTAGCGTGACGGATGGGGTGGACGACGATCCCGACATGGAATGCCCGCCCGTCACTTGCCGCTAGTGCCGCCACCCGAACTTGCGTTCAGCGTCTTGAGCACCTTGTCCGTAATGTCGATACGCGGGCTGACGTAGACCGCTTCTTGCACGATCAGATCGTACTTTTCCGTCTCGGCAATCTGCTTGATGACGCGGTTCGCGCGATCGAGCACAGCCGCAAGTTCTTCGTTACGACGCTGGTTAAGGTCTTCACGGAACTCGCGTTGCTTGCGCTGAAATTCGGTGTCGGCGGCGGCCAGATCACGCTGACGCTTGGCGCGCTCGGCGTCGCTCAACGTCGGATTGTCCTTGTCGAGCTTGTCCGACATCGCCTTGAGACGTTGGGCCATGTCTTGCAGCGCCTTGTCTCGCGTGGAGAACTCGGCCTCAAGTTTGGCTTGTGCGGCCTTGGCCGGCGTGGAATCGCGCAAAATGCGATCCGAATTCACAGCGGCGATGCGCGCATCCTGAGCCGTGGCAGCGAAAGCCGCACCGGCCAGCAACGCCGCGGCGACGCCGCGAAGGCAATGCTTACGGATACCGTTCAATGTATTACCCCTTACAACGATGAAACGTTCGGAACCGGTCGATCTGCCGTTATTAGAACGACGTACCGACCTGGAACTGGAATTTCTGATACTGGTCGCCCGTCTTCTTGACGAGCGGGAAGCCCATCGAGAGCTTGAGCGGGCCAATCGGCGAAATCCACGACAAACCGAAACCGTAAGAATAGCGCAGGTTATTGAAGGTAATCGCCTGGCCGTTATCGAACACGTTACCGCCGTCGAAGAACGTAAAGATACGCAGCGTACGATCGTAACCCGTGCCCGGCAGCGGGAACGTCAGTTCGACGTTACCGATCAGCTTCGATGCACCCCCCAGCGGTTCGCCGTTGGTATCCTTCGGACCCAGCGAGCTCGGCTCATAACCACGCACCGAACCGATACCGCCCGCGAAGTAGTTCTTGAAAATCGGGAACGGCTGACCGCCCATACCGTGGCCATAACCGACTTCGCCGTTAAGCGCCAGCGTGAAGCCGCGGCTCACCGGGTAGTAGTACTGGTGCTGGTAGTACGCGCGGAAGTACTTGGTCGTTCCGATCGGCGTACCGATTTCGATGTTCGCCTGTTGGTAGTGACCGCGGTTCGGGATCAGCGCGCTGTCACGCGAGTCGCGCGACCAGCCCACCGTCAGCGGATAGTTGTTGCTGACGTAACCGAACTGGTTCGCATAGTCGATGTAGCGTTGCGGCGTCGTGCCGTCGCTCGTCAGGTGCAGACGCGTCTGCTCGAAGCCCAGACCGAAGAAGACCGTGTCGACTTCCGAGAACGGCACGCCGAACTTCAGGTTGCCACCGAGCGTATTGATACGGAAATCCGAATCGCTCGTCAGCAGCAGCGGCTGATACGTACGGTAGTAGATGTCGGTAATCCGGCTCACACCGTCAACCGTGAAATACGGGTCGACTTGCGTGACGGCCAACGTACGGTACGTCTTACCGGTGTTCACGTTCACGGACAGCGACGTACCCGAGCCGAACACGTTGTCCTGACTGACACCCGCCTGCAACACCACCTTGTCGGTCGAGGAGAAACCGGCACCGACGTTGATCGTACCCGTCGGCTTTTCTTCCACCTTCACCTGGAGGTCGACCTGGTCGTTCGAACCGGCCACCGGCTCGGTCGTCACGTTCACGTCGGTGAAGTAACCCAGACGGTTGATACGGTCCTGCGACAGCTTCAGGCGGTCGGCGTCGTACCACGAGCTTTCGAGCTGACGCAGTTCGCGGCGAATCACTTCGTCACGCGTACGCGAGTTGCCCACGATGTTGATCTTGCGCACGTACACACGACGGCCCGGATCAATCGTCAGATTCAGCGCGACGGTGTGGTTGTTACGGTCGATGTTCGGCTGGGCGTTCACGTTCGCAAATGCGAAACCGTAGTTGCCCAACAGATCGGAGATAGCTTTCGTGCTGGCTTGCAGCTTGGCCGCCGAGAAGGTATCGCCAGCCTTGAGTTGAATGAGCTTCTGGATGTCGTCCTGCTTGCCGAGCATTTCGCCCGTCAGCTTGACGTCCGACACCTTGTAGGGCTCGCCCTCGTGGATGTTGATCGTGAGGAACATCTCGTCCTTGTCCGGCGTGATCGAGACGTCGGTGGAGTCGATGTTGAATTCCAGATAACCGCGATTCAGATAGAACGAACGCAGCTTTTCCAGATCGCCCGTGAGCTTGTCCTTCGAGTACAGGTCGTTCTTCGAGTACCACGACAGCCAGTTCGGCGTGCCCAGTTCCATCTCGGCCGTCAGGTCCGACGACGAGAAGGCCTTGTTGCCCACGAAGTTGATCTGCTGAATCGTCGCCTTGGGGCCTTCCGTCACGGCGAACTGG
This sequence comes from Pandoraea commovens, assembly GCF_024704525.1. Classification (NCBI taxonomy): domain Bacteria; kingdom Pseudomonadati; phylum Pseudomonadota; class Betaproteobacteria; order Burkholderiales; family Burkholderiaceae; genus Pandoraea; species Pandoraea commovens. Next base: position 2,621,661 of record NZ_CP102780.1, on the reverse strand, counting down.
ATGCCCACGCGATTGCGCTCGAGCGGCGTGATCGTCGTCTTGACCTCAGCAGCGTAGTAACCGCGCGTAAGGTATTGACGCTTGAGTTCTTGCTCAGACTTGTCGAGCAGGTTGCGGTCGAAGGTGCGACCTTCGGTCAGGCCGACCGAGCGCAATGCCTTCTTCAGACCGTCTTTGTCGAATTCCTTGATGCCGAGGAAGTCGATGGAAGCAATTGCGGGACGCTCGTTGACGTGCACCACCAGCACGCTGCCTTGCGCTTCGACGCTCACGTCCGAGAACAGGCCCGTGGCATAAAGGGCACGAATTGCTTCGGTGCCCTTATCATCGTTGAACTTGTCACCGGGTTTGACCGGGAGGTACGAGAAGACGGTACCGGGTTCAATACGCTGCAAGCCCTCCACTCGGATATCCTTGACCACAAACGGCTCGACGGCCCGTGCCAGGAAACTGTGTGCCGCCAGAACCGCAATCACCAGGGTCTTCGGAACAAGGTGGTATTTATTCGACAACTTGCTTCCCCAAGAAACAATTGAATCGTAAAAACTCGGATTTGCCTGCGACCGGCAGGCACGTGACGCTGTCCTAGTGCAACAACTTCGACAGGTCGTTGAAAAGTGCTACGGCAGAGAGCGCAAGGATGCAAACGATGCCCACTCGTTGCAGCGCGCCCTGCCACCGTTCGGAAACTGCCCGACCGGTAATCGCTTCGACCGCATAATATAACAGATAGCCACCGTCCAAAACCGGAATCGGCAATAGATTCAATACGCCGAGGCTAATGCTGACAAGCGCCAGAAAGGCGATGAAATAATCCAGACCGAGCCGAGCCGAACGCCCTGCGTAATCCGCAATCGTCACCGGACCGCTCAGATTCTTGAGCGACGCCTGCCCGGTGATCATCTTCCCAAACATGCGCACGCTGAATGCCGTCACGTCCCATGTGCGCTGCGCCCCGCGGCCAATCGCCTCGAACAGCCCGTAGCGGACAGTCACCGAATCGACCTGACTGGCCAGCGCGGCGCCGATCTTGCCCACGCGCTCACCTCCCGCCGTTGCCGAATCGACTTCCACATTAGGCGTCAGCGTGACGTTTCGAGGGCTGCCGTCCCGACGCACCGTCAGGGTCATCGGCTTGCCAGGGTGGGCGCGAACGGCATCGACAAGTGCCTTGGCCGAGGTCACGGGAGTGCCGTCCACCGCCGTAATCTCGTCGCCCACGCGTAACCCGGCAAGTCCCGCAGCACCGCCCGCGATGATCTGCCCTACCTTGACACGCGCCGAAGGCACCAGGCCCAGACGCTGCATGAAGTCCTGTTCGCCGTCCGCATCGAAATGCTGCCCGGCCGCGTCCAGCGTGTATTCCGCACGGCCGTCACGCGTGCGCGCCACCAGCGTGACTCGCTGTCCGTCTATCATCGGGTCGACCAGACGCCAGCGAAGATCTTCCCAGGAGCGCACAGCCGCTTCCTCGCCAACGGCCTCATCGGGACTTCTGCCGTTTTCCCGCACCCCGGTGATCAGTTCGCCGCCGGACAGCCCTGCACGGGCCGCGAGCGTGCCGGCCGCCGGCGGCGCGATTCGCGCGACAGGCTCCGTCACGCCAGCAAGATTCAGGCTCGCATAGAGGGCAATGGCTAGGAGGAAGTTGGCGACCGGACCGGCCGCCACAATGGCGAAACGCTTGTAGACAGACTTTTGATTGAACGCCCGCGCCCGATCTTCCGGGGCGACGATCTGCGTTTCGTCGCGCTCGTCGAGCATGCGCACGTAACCGCCGAGCGGCAATGCGCAGACCGTCCATTCGGTGCGGTCACGCCCCATCGTCCATTTGAGGAGCGGCATCCCGAAGCCCACGGAGAAGCGCAGAACCTTCACGCCGCAAAGCCTTGCGACCGTGTAGTGGCCCAACTCATGGAACACCACCAGAACACCAATGGCGACGGCGAACGCTAGCAACGTGGTCAGCAGATTCATGAGCGAACGAGCCCCGGGGAAATTACGACATGGGCAGCGGCGTCAGGAACGCGCTGGTGCAGGCAAACCGGCAACAATCTCCGTCGCCAGTTCGCGGGCACGACGATCGGCTTCAAGCACGACCTCGAGCGAGGTAGCCTCACCGACGGCGACCGTGTCGAGTACGCGCTCGACCACCTGCGCAATCGCGGTGAAACGGATGCGTCCTTCCAGGAACGCCGCCACGGCCACTTCGTTGGATGCATTGAGCAAGGCACCCGCCGTACCGCCGCGATGCAGCGTGTCGAACGCCAGACGCAAACACGGGAAACGGCGCAGATCCGGCGCTTCGAACGTCAGCTTGCCGATGTCAGCCAGATTCAGCCCGGCAACACCAGACGTCACCCGGTCCGGAAATGCCAGCGCGTGAGCGATCGGCGTGCGCATATCGGGGTTGCCGAGCTGCGCCAGTGTCGAACCGTCGGTGTACGTGACCATCGAGTGAATCACGCTTTGCGGATGGATCAGTACCTCGATCTTCTCCGGCGGCATATCGAACAGCCAGTGCGCCTCGATGACTTCAAGACCCTTGTTCATCATGCTCGCCGAATCCACCGAGATCTTGCGCCCCATCACCCAGTTCGGATGTGCGCATGCCTCGTCCGGCGTCACGTTCTCGAGCGACGCCAGTTCGCGCTCGCGGAACGGGCCGCCCGAAGCGGTCAGCACCAGTTTCTCGACACCACGCGTCGAAATACGGCTCTCGCCTGCCACTTGCGGCAAGCATTGGAAAATGGCGTTGTGCTCGCTATCGAGCGGCAGCAACGTGGCGCCGGCGCGTTCGGCTGTCGCCATGAACAGCGCACCGGAAAGCACCAGCGACTCTTTGTTCGCCAACAGAATGCGCTTGCCTGCGCGTGCCGCAGCAAGCGTCGATTGCAGACCTGCAGCACCCACGATGGCCGCCACGACCATTGTGACTTCGCCGGCCTCGGCGATTTCGATCAGCGCTTGCGGACCGTACGTCACGTCGATCTTCAGGCCTGCCTCGGCCAGACGCGCCGACAGCGCGCGTGCGCCATCCGCGTCGGCCACGACCGCCACTTGCGGACGATGGGCAACACACTGCTCAAAAAGACGATCGAGATTACGGTGCGCCGACAGCGCGTAGACCGAGAAGCGATCCGGATGACGCCCCACGACATCGAGCGTGCTAACGCCGATGGAGCCAGTGGAGCCGAGAATGGAAAGACGTTGCGACATGATCAGACGAAGAGCATAGCCAGCGGGAGCACCGGGAGCAGCGCATCGATTCGATCGAGCACACCGCCATGACCGGGCAGCAGCGCGCTGGAATCCTTCACGCCGGCTTGCCGCTTGAGTTGAGATTCGAACAGATCGCCCACGACCGAGAAAGCCACCAGCACGGTCAACGCCAATGCGCCGAGTGCGAGGCCCAACGTGCTGGCGAGATGAGAAACGATGGTCGGCGCCTGCAATCCGCTGGCGAGCACTGCCGCAGCAACCACAAGGACCAGCAGCCATCCGCCGATGGCACCTTCCCACGACTTTCCGGGGCTGATGGACGGCGCGAGCTTGCGTTTGCCGAAAGCACGCCCGGCGAAATAAGCGCCGGTGTCGGCGAGCCAGACAATCACGAGCACCGACAGCAGGAAGGCGACGCCGCGCTCACGCGCGAGGCAAAGCGCCTGCCAGGCGGCAATCAGCAATACCGGCCCCGCTACCAGCAATAGACCACGCCACGCGCCTTGCGTCGCGGGCTTACGTGCAAGGGTATAGGGGCCAGCGAGAATCCAGAAGACGGCGGCCGGCTTGAGCCAGATCGACGACAGCGTCCAGCCACCCGCCCAGGTCAACCCGACACCCAGCAGAGCCAACGCGCCATAAAAAACGGCGCCCGTGCCGTTCAGGCCGACCAGGCGCCCCCACTCCCACCCGGCAGCCGCAACGATCGCGGCCGCGAGCAACGCGAACTGCGCCGGCGTACCGACGAAGATCACGGGCAAAAGGATGGCGAGAAGTACGACAGCGGTAATAACGCGTGTCTTGAGCATCAGGCGGATTGTCCCGAGGGGTTCTGGACTTGCGCGCTGGTACGGCCGAAACGGCGTTCGCGCTGCTGAAACTCGGCGACTGCCCGCTTAAGCGTATTGGCGTTGAAGTCCGGCCAGAATTCTTCGGTGAAATACAGTTCAGTGTACGCCAGTTGCCAAAGCAGAAAATTACTGACGCGCTGATCGCCACCGGTGCGGATAAAGAGATCCGGCTCCGGCGCATAGGCCATGCTCAGATAGGGCGCGAGATCGTCTTCCGAAAACGATGCATCGAGCGCGGCAGCCCCACCCTGCGCAACACGCACAGCGGCGAGCTTCTGAGCTGCCTGGAGAATATCCCACCGCCCACCGTAATTCGCGGCGATGGTCAACGTGAGACCTTTATTGTCCTGCGTACGCTCTTCCGCACGCCTGACGAGTTCCTGAATGCGCGGCTCGAACGCTTCGAGCGCACCAATGACGCGAAGACGGATGCCGTTGCTATGCAGCTTCCCCACCTCGCGCTCGAGCGCAAGAATGAAAAGCTGCATGAGCGTCGAGACTTCATCCTGCGGACGACGCCAGTTCTCGGAACTGAACGCGAACAGGGTCAGGTACTCGACGCCAAGCTCGGCACATGCCGTCACCGCTTCACGCACGGCGTCAACACCACGCTTGTGCCCCGCAACGCGAGGCAATTTACGACTGGTAGCCCAACGCCCGTTGCCGTCCATGACGATGGCAACGTGGCGCGGGATGCTCGCTGTCTCAGGAGCAGAAAGCGTAGAGCTGAGAAAACCCATTGAGTTACGGCGCGGAGTCGGGCGCGGAAGTCTGCGGAGATTGAGCGGTAAGTGCCGTGAGCACTTAAACCGTCATGATCTCGGCGTCCTTCACCTTCACCAACTCGTCGATTTCGGCGACGAACTTGTCGGTGAACTTCTGGACATCGTCGCCACCACGGCGCTCGTCGTCTTCAGAAATTTCCTTGTCCTTCACCATCTTCTTGAGCTGCTCGTTCGCGTCGCGGCGCAGGTTACGCACGGCAACCTTGGCGTTTTCGCCTTCCGACTTGACCAGCTTCGTCATTTCACGACGACGCTCTTCGGTCAGTTGGGGCATCGGCACACGAATGATATCGCCCTGCGTGGCCGGGTTCAGACCCAGATCCGACTCGCGAATGGCCTTTTCGACCTTCTGGACCATGCTCTTTTCCCACGCTTGCACGCCGATCGTACGAGCATCGACGAGCGTCACGTTGGCCACTTGAGAGATGGGTACCATCGAACCGTAATAATCGACCTGGACGTGATCGAGCAGGCCAACGTGCGCGCGGCCGGTACGAATCTTCGCCAGGTTGTTCTTGAACGACTCGATCGAGCTCTTCATCTTCTGCTCGACATTCTTCTTGACGTCAGCAACGCTCATGGCAACCTCCAAACCTAAATTGTTACGCAAACATAAATGATACGGCGTCGACGCGCCAACGCGCGCGGACGCCGCAATTTGAACTCAAACGTGGACGAGCGTTCCCTCGTCTTCGCCGAGGATGACGTGCTTGAGCGCGCCCGGCTTCACGATCGAGAAAACGCGCACCGGCATCTTCTGATCGCGGCACAGCGCGAAAGCCGTCGCGTCCATGACCTGCAGGTTCTTCGAGATCGCCTCGTCGAAGCTGATGGTCGAGTACTTCACTGCGTCCGGAACCTTCTTCGGGTCGGCCGAGTACACGCCGTCGACCTTGGTCGCCTTGAGCACGACTTCGGCACCGACTTCCGAGCCACGCAGCGCAGCGGCCGTGTCGGTCGTGAAGAACGGGTTGCCCGTGCCAGCGGCGAAGATCACGACTTTACCCTCTTCGAGCTGACGAATCGCGCGGGGGCGGATATACGGCTCAACGACCTGGTCCATACGCAGCGCGGATTGCACACGCGCTTCGATGCCAGCGTGACGCATTGCGTCCTGCAGCGCCAGGGCGTTCATCATCGTGGCGAGCATGCCCATGTAGTCGGCCGTCGCGCGGTCCATACCTGCGGCACCGCCTGCCACACCCCGGAAAATATTGCCACCGCCGATCACGACGGCCAATTGCGTGCCCAGGCGAACGACTTCGGCAATGTCGCCAACCATCCGTTCGATGGTTGCGCGGTTGATGCCGAACGAATCGTCACCCATGAGGGCTTCACCAGAGAGCTTGAGAAGTACGCGTTTGTAAGGAGTAGACATGGCGGTCCTTAAGAAGTCTGGTCGGGCACTGTTGGGGTATTCTGGATGAAACAACGGGGACGACACCGCCGCCCCCGGATACTACGGTACTGCGCGAATTACGACTGTTGCTTTGCAGCGGCCACTTGAGCAGCCACTTCTGCAGCGAAATCGTCTTGCTTCTTCTCGATGCCTTCGCCGACCACGAACATGGTGAAGCCCTTGACCGTGGTGTTGTTGGCCTTGAGCATCTGCTCGACGGTTGCCTTGTCGTCCTTCACGTACGTCTGGTTGAACAGCGAGACTTCCTTCAGGAACTTCTGCACGCTGCCTTCCACCATCTTGGCGACGATCTCGGCCGGCTTGCCCGATTCGGCGGCCTTTTCGGCAGCAACCTTGCGTTCCTTCTCGATCAGATCTGCCGCGACCTGATCGCCCGACACGGCGACCGGCTTCATGGCAGCGATGTGCATCGCGACGTTCTTGCCCACTTCTGCGTCAGCACCTTCGTACTCGACGATCACGCCGATACGCGTGCCGTGCAGGTACGATGCCAGCTTGCCCGACGTTTCGTAACGCTGGAAGCGACGAATCGTCATGTTTTCGCCGATCTTGCCGATCAGGTCGGTACGGATGCCATCAACGGTCTTGCCGTCGAGGGGCAGCGCCGACAGAGCAGCGACGTCGGCCGGGTTATTCTCGGCGACCAGCTTGGCGACGTCTTCTGCAAACTTCAGGAAGTCGTCGTTCTTCGAGACGAAGTCGGTTTCGCAGTTGATTTCAACTACGGCACCCTTGCTGCCGTCGATGTAGGCCGAGATCACGCCTTCAGCAGTGATACGGCTCGAAGCCTTGCTGGCCTTGCTACCCAGCTTGACACGCAGGATTTCTTCAGCACGCACCATGTCGCCGTCGGCTTCGGTCAGCGCCTTCTTGCATTCCATCATCGGCGCATCGGTCTTGGCGCGCAGTTCGCCCACCATTGCTGCAGTAATTGCCGGCATATCGTTACTCCTGTATATCGAATCAGTCGGGAGAGGGTTTCACAAGAGCGGCCTCACTGCCCGCCCTTGGCGCCCCACTCACCCAACGCGGGGAAATCGGACTAAAAAAAAGGGGCGCCACAAGCAGCCCCTTTTGTTACGCAGCGGTGGCCGCTTACGCCTCTTCGTTCACTTCGACGAACTCGTCGCCTTCGCCGCGAACGGCTTCGACGACTTCCTTGACGGCGTTTGCACGGCCTTCGAGGATTGCGTCAGCAACGCCTTGCACGTACAGCTCGACAGCCTTGCTCGAGTCGTCGTTACCCGGGATCACGTAATCCACACCTTCCGGCGAGTGGTTCGTATCGACCACGGCGATCACCGGAATGCCCAGCTTGTTGGCTTCCGTGATGGCGATCTTGTGGTAGCCGACGTCGACGACGAAGATGGCGTCGGGCATGCCGCCCATTTCCTTCACGCCACCGATCGACTTTTGCAGCTTGGCCATTTCGCGATCGAACAGCAGCGCTTCCTTCTTGCTCATGCGCTCTTGCTCGCCGGCTTCCAGAGCCTGCTCCATGTCCTTGAGCTTCTTGATCGACGACTTCAGCGTCTTGAAGTTCGTCAGCATGCCGCCCAGCCAACGATTGTTGACGTAAGGCATGCCGGCACGTGCTGCGGCTTCCGCCACGATGTCACGCGCCTGACGCTTCGTGCCCACGAACAGGATCGTGCCGCGGTTTGCTGCGAGTTGACGCACGTACTTCAGCGCGTCCTGGTACATCGGCAACGTCTTTTCGAGGTTGATGATGTGAATCTTATTGCGATGGCCGAAGATATAGGGGGCCATCTTGGGGTTCCAGAAACGGGTTTGGTGACCAAAGTGGACGCCCGCTTCCAGCATCTGACGCATCGTGACAGACATGTGATTCTCCGTGAGGGTTAGGTCTTAGACCGGCTGCCGTACCCGTTTCGTCAGACTGCCATACAGCTTTGCATGACCCGCCTGCGAAGATCGGGCACCCTGGGTGCGCCGGCCCGCGATTTCAAAATTTCTAAGCCGAGAAGACAGATCGTTACCCGACGAATCACCGAATTCGGCGCCTTTAGGCACCAACTTGGGGCCAAACACCCCAAAACTCCGGCGAATCGCACAAAAAACCAAGGGGAAACCCTTGAGCATATTGACAACTCGTCCTCGACTTAGCCCGAGATTATAGCATCGCACCGGGCCATCACTCAAGAGGCTCGTGAACTTGCGATGACGGACCCCAAATGCCCGGTTTGCGCGGCATACCGGGCGGTTCGACATCGCCTCCGACGACGCCATCGGAACCGCGGAAATCCCTCGTCGGAATGCTCCGAAATCCACGCCGGACAAGGGCAAAACCCGGCCAAAACCCTCCATTGGTGCGATAATGCGTCACTGTTTCCGCAATTTGCCCGATTCCGCAATGGCCATCACTCTCAAAAATGCCCACGACATTGAAATGATGCGCGTCGCTTGCCGCCTGGCCAGCGAAGTGCTCGATTTCATTACGCCGCACGTGCGCGCCGGCGTCACCACCGGGGAGCTCGACCGCCTCTGCCACGAATTCATGATTAAGGAACAGGGCACCGTCCCTGCCCCGCTGAACTACCAGCCGCCCGGCTACCCGCCCTACCCCAAAGCCACCTGTATCTCGGTCAATGACGTGATCTGCCATGGCATTCCGGGCGACAAAGTGCTCAAAAACGGTGATGCGCTGAACATCGACATCACTGTCATCAAGGACGGCTACTTCGGCGACACGAGCCGCATGTTCATCGTCGGCGATGGCACGATCCTGGCCAAACGTCTGGCACAAGTCACCTATGAGTGCATGTGGCTTGGCATCAACCAGGTGCGTCCGGGCGCGCATCTTGGCGACATCGGTCAGGCGATCCAGACACACGCCGAGGCGCAGGGCTACAGCGTCGTGCGCGAATATTGCGGGCACGGGATCGGTCAGGTGTTCCACGAAGATCCGCAAATCCTGCACTACGGACGCCAGGGCACTGGCCTGGAATTGCAGGTCGGCATGATCTTCACCATTGAACCGATGATCAACGCTGGCAAGCGCGAAATTCGGACGATGCCGGATCAATGGACCGTCAAGACGCGAGATCGTAGCCTGTCGGCCCAGTGGGAACACACCGTGCTGGTGACGGAGACGGGCCACGAGGTGCTGACGCATTCGGCTCAGACGCCCGCACCGCCGCCGGGCTCGTCGTACGTCACGTCGTTCGCAGCAGCAGCCTAACAATATAAGAACCGTCAGACCCCAACGAAGCAGTAACGTCCGGCCGTCGGCAACTCTGGCGGCCGCCCGGCCCGGCCTCGCAGCACTTCGCAACGCGTTGCCGGGCCTGACTCGTTTATCCACACCCTGGAAGCCGCCATGCACGCACGTGCACACGCCCCTTCTCCGCTACGTCAGGCCCTCAAGGACCGCAAGGCCGAACTCGTCGAACGATTTGTCGCAAACGGCAAGATCGACGGGCTTCTGCATGGTTTATGCCACGCCGTCGATCAGGCCATGCGCGATGCGTGGGCCGAGTACCGGATGCCGGACGACTTCGCGCTCGTGGCGGTCGGCGGTTACGGACGCGGCGAGCTGTATCCGTATTCGGACGTGGATATTCTGTTGCTGCATTCGGGCACCGATGGCGAGGCGCTGACGTCGCACGTCGAGCCGTTCATCGGATTTCTCTGGGATATCGGGGTCGAGATCGGTTCATCGGTGCGCACCGTCGACGAGTGCATCTCGGAAGCACAGGCCGACATCACGGTGCAAACGAGCCTGCTGGAGGCGCGTCTGCTCACCGGCAATCAAGCGCTGTTTGACGAATTCCAAGCACGTTTCGCCGACGACCTCGATCCGCTCGCGTTCTTTCGCAGCAAGCAACTCGAGATCCGTCAGCGCCACGCGAAGTATCAGGACACGCCGTACAGCCTGGAGCCGAACTGCAAGGAAAGCCCGGGCGGCTTGCGCGACCTGCAAGTGATTCTGTGGATGACGAAGGCAGCTGGGCTCGGCAATAGCTGGGCTGAGCTGTCCACGCGCGATCTGCTGACGGATCGCGAACTCAAGGAGCTGCGCCGAAACGAGCAATTCCTGAAGGGTTTGCGAGCGCGACTCCATTTGCTGGCACGCCGTCGGCAGGACGTGCTGGTATTCGACCTTCAGACGGCCCTTGCGCAAAGTCTCGGCTTCGACGCCACAACGACGAAGCGCGCCAGTGAGCAACTCATGCGGCGCTATTACTGGGCTGCAAAGGCGGTCTCGCAGCTCAATACAGTGCTGCTGCTGAACGTTGAAGCCCGGCTGTTCCCGCAGACTAGCGGCGTCACTCGCGTGATCAACGAGCGCTTCGTCGAGAAGCAAGGGATGATCGAGATCGTCGACGACGAACTGTACACACGCCATCCGAATGCGATTCTCGAAACGTTCCTGCTTTACGAGCAGGTCGTCGGGGTAAAAGGATTGTCCGCCCGAACCCTGCGGGCGCTCTACAACGCGCGCGAACTCATGAACGGACAGTGGCGTGCGGACCCTGAGAACCGTCGTACTTTCCTCGATATTTTGCAGCAACCGCAGGGCATCACGCATGCATTGCGGCTGATGAACCAGACCAGTGTGCTGGGCCGGTACCTGATCAACTTCCGTCGCGTGGTCGGGCAGATGCAGCACGACCTGTATCACGTGTACACCGTCGATCAGCACATTCTGATGGTCGTGCGTAATATTCGCCGTTTCGCGGTCGCGGAGCACACGCACGAGTATCCGTTCTGCAGTCAGTTGATCGCGAACTTCGACCGTCCGTGGGTGCTGACGATCGCCGCCCTCTTCCACGATATTGCGAAAGGCCGCGGCGGTGACCACTCGACGCTCGGCATGGTCGACGCGCGCACCTTCTGCACACGTCACGGCATCTCGAAGGAAGACACCGATCTGATCGTCTGGCTGGTCGGCGAACATCTGACGATGAGCACCGTGGCGCAGAAGCAGGACACCACCGATCCCGAAGTCATCCGACGTTTTGCGGAAAAAGTGGAAAACGAGCGTCGCCTGACCGCGCTTTACCTACTCACCGTGGCAGACATTCGCGGCACCAGCCCGAAAGTCTGGAACGCATGGAAAGGCAAGCTGCTCGAAGACCTTTATCGTCTGACGTTGCAGGTGCTGGGCGGCGCCAATCCGGACCCGCACGCACAGCTGAAGACGCGCAAGGAAGAAGCGCTCGGATTGCTGCGCCTGTACACGGTGCCGGAGCGCGCACAGGAAGCGCTCTGGAACACGTTGGACGTCGCGTATTTTCTGCGCAACGACCCGGCGGACGTGGCGTGGCAAACGCGCCATCTGTGGCGACATGTCGACAGTGCATCGCCCATCGTCAAGGCGCGTCCGTCGCCCATCGGCGAAGGGTTGCAGGTGTTGGTCTATGTGCGCGATCAGGTCGATCTGTTCGCGCGTATTTGTGGCTACTTCGAGCGCAAGGGACTGTCGATTCTTGACGCAAAAGTGCACACCACCAGCCAGGGCTTCGCGCTCGACAGCTTCCTGCTGACCGACCCGGGCCTCGACACCAGTTATCGCGACATCATCAATCTGGTGGAAAGCGAGCTGGTGTCGTTGCTCACACGGGAAGAGCCTCTGGCAGAACCGAGCAAGGGGCGTCTGCCGCGCCGCTCGCGCAGCTTTCCGGTCACGCCTCGTGTCGATCTTCGGCCCGACGAACGTGGCCAGTACTACTTGCTATCGGTGTCGGCCAACGACCGCACCGGTTTGCTTTATGCGGTCGCTCGCGTGCTTGCGCGTCACGGCGTCAGCGTGCGAACCGCCCGCATCAATACCCTCGGCGAACGTGTCGAAGACACGTTCCTCCTCGACGGCAGCCGTTTGCAGGATAGTCGCCTGCAAATTGCCGTCGAGACCGAATTACTCGAAGCATTGGAACCATGAGCGATACCCCGCGCGCCAAACTGAGCGCCAAACACCCCCGCACCCTCGACAAGACGCGCTCCCCGGTGCGCTCGGCTGGCGCATTGCGCCGTCCGACCAAGTCAGTGCCCGCGTCGATGCTCGACGCCAGCGGCGCGAAGAAGCCTGCCGGGAAACCGGCTCGTCCGCGTCCGGTGGACGATAACGCGACGCCCGGTGGCGCTCGTCGCCCGGCCGGCAGCGGCACGGCGCCGCGCAAGCCCGCAGGTGGCGGCGCGCCCTACGAAAAGCGTCCGATGGGTGAACGCCCGCCGGCACGCGGTCAGCGCGAGCGCGTCGCCGGTGCACGCCCTGCCCGTTTCGACGACGAATCCCGCGCACGTCGTGACTTCGATGATCGCGCACCCCGTCGCTTCGATGAGGACCGTCCGCGTCGCAACTCCGAAGGTGGCGCACGTGGCGACTTCGCCCGTCCGGTGAAGCGCGACTTCGACAATCGTGCACCGCGTCGCTTTGACGAAGACCGCCCGCGTCGCAACACCGAAGGTGGTGCACGTGGTGACTTCGCACGCCCAAAGCGCGACTTCGATGACCGCGCCCCGCGTCGCTTTGACGAAGACCGCCCGCGTCGCAACACCGAAGGTGGTGCACGTGGCGGCTTCAATGATCGCGCGCCTCGCCGCTTTGACGAAGACCGTCCGCGTCGCAATACCGAAGGTGGCGCACGTGGTGACTTCGCACGTCCGAAGCGTGACTTCGATGATCGCGCCCCGCGTCGCTTTGATGAAGACCGCCCGCGTCGCAACACCGAAGGTGGCGCACGTGGTGACTTCGCACGCCCAAAGCGCGACTTCGATGACCGCGCCCCGCGTCGCTTTGACGAAGACCGCCCGCGTCGCAACACCGAAGGTGGTGCACGTGGCGATTTCGCTCGTCCGGTGAAGCGTGACTTCGATAATCGTGCGCCGCGTCGCGTTGACGAAGACCGCCCGCGTCGCAATACCGAAGGTGGCGCACGTGGCGATTTCGCCCGTCCGGTGAAGCGCGACTTCGACAATCGTGCACCGCGTCGCGTTGACGAAGACCGCCCGCGTCGCAACACCGAAGGTGGCGCACGTGGCGACTTCGCCCGTCCTGCCAAGCGTGACTTCGATGATCGTGCACCGCGTCGCTTCGATGAGGACCGTCCGCGTCGCACTAACGAAGGGGCACCGCGTGGCCGCTTCTCACGCGACGATCGCGACAATCAGGCGAACCGCGCCGCACGCCCCTCGCGTGCACCGCGAGTTGAGCGCGACGACGATGACGACGATATCAAGATCCACCACGATGCCGCTGGCTCGCTGCGTTTGTCCAAGCGGATGTCGGAACTCGGTCTGTGCTCGCGTCGCGAAGCGGACGAATGGATCGCCAAGGGCTGGGTCCGTGTCGACGGCAAGGTAGTGAAGGAGCTGGGCACGAAGATTCTGCCCACGCAGGAAATCACCGTCGTGCAGGCCGCACAGAAGGAGCAGGCCAATCGTGTCACGATCCTGCTGCACAAGCCGGTGGGTTACGTGTCGGGTCAGGCGGAAGACGGCTACGATCCCGCTGTCGTGCTGGTGACCAGCGAGCATCACTGGGCAGAAGACGACGCCGGTGTGCGCTTCTCGCCGTCGCATTTGCGCAGCCTGGCACCTGCCGGACGCCTCGACATCGACTCGACGGGTCTGCTCGTCCTCACACAGGATGGCCGCATTGCCAAGCAGTTGATCGGCGAGGATTCGGACATCGAGAAAGAGTACCTCGTGCGCGTGTCGTACAACGAGCACTCGCAAAATGTGCAAGCGCACTTCCCGGCCGATCGCCTGGCGCTGCTGCGTCATGGACTTGAGCTTGACGACCAACCGCTCAAGCCCGCACAGGTCGACTGGCAGAACCCGGAGCAACTTCGCTTCGTGCTCAAGGAAGGCAAGAAGCGTCAGATTCGCCGCATGTGCGAACTGGTCGGTTTGCACGTGACGGGCCTCAAGCGAGTCCGCATGGGACAAATCACCCTGGGTAACCTGCCCGTGGGCGAATGGCGTTACCTGCGCGCTGGCGAAGGGTTCTGATTCGGCGACGCTTCACCCATCGCGGCCATGAAAAAGCCCGCCATCTCGGCGGGCTTTTTTTGTGTCGTCACCGGCAATCGCCGGGTGAAACGTCAATCGTAGATCAGCGACACATCAACCCCGGCGTCACACTCAGTCGTCGCTATTCGGATCGAGCCCCGGGAAGAGGATTTCGGTAAAACCGAACTTGCTGAAGTCGGTAATCCGCATCGGATAGAGCTTGCCGATCAGATGGTCGCACTCGTGCTGAACGACACGCGCATGAAATCCTTCCGCCACGCGATCGATGGCGTGACCATGCTGGTCGAATCCTTCATAGCGCAACATCGAATAGCGGTTGACCATACCGCGCAGCCCCGGCACCGACAGGCAGCCTTCCCAGCCCTCTTCCATGTCCTGCGTCAACGGCGTAATGACCGGGTTGATCAGCACGGTTTCAGGCACTTCCGGGGCATCCGGATAGCGCTCGTTATGCTCGAAGCCGAAGATCACCACCTGCAGATCTACGCCGATCTGCGGTGCGGCGAGCCCTGCGCCGTTCGCATGCTTCATGGTCTCGAACATGTCGGCAATAAGCTCGTCCAACTCGGGCGTGCCGAACTGTTCGACGGGTTTGGCGATACGCAGCAAGCGCGGATCGCCCATCTTCAGAATGTCGCGGATCATCGGTTCGGTCCTCACATCAAAGCGCAGCCAACATCGCGCGCATAGCGTCCTCGTCGAGCACGGGCACACCCAGTGCCTCGGCCTTTGCCAACTTGCTGCCCGCCTCTGCGCCCGCGACCACGTAGTCCGTTTTCGCAGACACCGAGCCAGCAACCTTTGCTCCTTGCGCTTCGAGCATCGCCTTCGCTTCGTCACGCGAGAGCGTCGGCAATGTTCCGGTCAACACAAAAGTCTTGCCTGCCAGCGGTAACGGTGCAACGGCCGCCGGTTCCGACTCCGGCCAGGTGACCCCGGCCGCCCGCAGTTGCTCGATCACTTCGACATTATGATCTTCGCAGAAGAAATTGTTGATCGACTCGGCCACAATCGGTCCGACGTCCGGAACGGCCAGCAGTTCCGTCAGATCGGAATCGCGTTTGCAGACGGCGATCAGGTTGTCGAGCTTGCCGAAGTGCCGCGCGAGATCCTTCGCCGTCGCTTCGCCGACGTGGCGAATGCCCAGTGCAAAGATAAAGCGCGCCAGCGTGGTATGACGCGCCGTCTCCAGCGCCGCGACGAGATTGGAGGCCGATTTGTCGGCCATCCGGTCGAGCGCGGCGAGCTTTGCCACACCCAGTTTGAACAGGTCGGCCGGGGTCCGAATGATCTGCTGATCGACCAGTTGTTCCACCAGCTTGTCGCCGAGCCCCTCGATATCGAGGGCGCGACGCTGCGCGAAGTGCAGCAGCGCCTGCTTGCGCTGTGCCGCGCAAATCAGCCCACCGGTGCATCGTGCGATCGCTTCGTCCGGGAGCTTCTCGATGGCGGAACCGCACACCGGGCACTCAGTGGGCATCACGAACGCGCGCGCGTCTTCCGGACGACGATCCAGCACCGATCCGACGACTTCGGGAATCACATCGCCCGCGCGACGCACAATCACCGTGTCGCCGATCATCACATCCTTGCGACGAATTTCGTCCTCGTTGTGCAGCGTGGCATTCGTCACCGTCGCGCCGCCGACGAACACCGGCGCGAGTCGCGCCACCGGCGTGATCGCCCCCGTACGCCCCACTTGCACTTCGATGTCGAGCAATGTCGTCAGCGCTTCCTGCGCCGGAAATTTGTGCGCCAATGCAAAGCGCGGGGCGCGCGAGACGAAGCCGAGACGATCCTGCTCGTCGCGACGGTTGACCTTGTAGACCACGCCGTCGATGTCGTAAGGCAACGAGGCACGCGCCTCACCGACTTCGCGGTAGAACTTCAGCAGCCCTTGAGCGCCCTGCACGACTTCCCGCTTGTCGTTGACCGGGATGCCCAGCGTCACATACCAGTCGAGCAAGGCCGAGTGCGTCTCGGGCATCGGCACGCCAACCAGTTCCCCCACGCCATAGGCGAAGAACGACAACGGCCGCTTGGCCGTAATCTTCGAATCGAGCTGACGCAGACTTCCGGCAGCCGCATTGCGCGGGTTGACGAAAACCTTCTCGCCAGCCGCCTCCTGCGCCTCATTAAGTTTGTCGAAGTCTGCACGGAACATCAGCACTTCGCCCCGCACCTCGAGCACTTCGGGCGGATTCTCGCTCTCGAGTTTGAGGGGGATTTTCTTGATGGTGCGGATGTTGGCGGTGACATCCTCGCCCGTCGTGCCGTCGCCGCGTGTCGCGGCTTGCACGAGCACGCCCTGCTCGTAGCGCAACGCGATGGCCAGACCGTCGAACTTGAGCTCGGCGGCATACTCGACCGGCGCGCCGAACAGGTCGCCAGATGACGCATGCCCCGCCCCGGCGGCACCCGCTGCATCGGGACGCAGACCGTCACTCACGCGTCGGTCGAACGCCTCCACGTCCTCATCGGCGAACCCGTTATTGAGCGAAAGCATCGGCACACGGTGCACCACCGGTGCGAATCCGTCGACCGGCTTACCTCCGACGCGCTGGGTGGGGGAATCGGCCCGTTGCAACTCGGGATGCGCGCTTTCCAGCGAGACGAGTTCGCCGAAGAGGCGGTCGTACTCGGCATCGGGAATAAGCGGCGCGTCGTCTTCGTAATACGCGCGGTTGTGGCGGGCTAGCTCGTTGCGCAACTCGGCGGCACGTTGTGCGGCGGCCGTAGCATCGACTGGCGTAGGGGCGTTCGCGCCCTGACCCGGAACGGAAGTTTGGGACATGCGTGCAAGACTCGGTATACGAGAAGTCAGAACATTATGCCTTCGACGTACGCCAATGCGCGTCGTCGATAGGTGCAATCAATCGGAACAAAAACGCCGCTCACCCGACGGTGAACGGCGTGCATCGAATGCGACGGCAGGCTGCGTAAAGCTGACCCTGCCCGAACGCAGCAAATCGCCCCGAACTTACTGGCTGAACAGACGGCGCGTAACAGGCGAACCCGCCGGCAGACCGCGCGCTTCAAGGCGTTCGTACAACTTGAGCAACTGCTTGTCGACGTTTTGCAGCGCAGCATCCGAGAGCGGACGGCGCTGATCGTCCACCACGCGGCCACCGATGCGCTGTCCGATCGAGCGGGCGTAATCGCACATCAGACGGAACGGCAGGAGGTCTTCGTCGGCCACCGGTACGTCGAGCAACATGGTGATCAGGTCGCCGCCCTTGTACGTCAGGTCGTCGCGCAGGAAGTTGGTGTCGCCGAATTGCAGCATGAACACCGGGTTCTGACGCGAATCGAGTTTGACGAAACGCATGCCATCACGCGAGAGCAGCAATCCGTCCTGCGTAGCGACAGCCTGCACATAGTTGGCCGACCACGGCGCACCGTCCGACAGCACGTTGACCGACAACTGAGCGTCGCATTGCGCGGCAAAGCTGTCGAGTTCACGGCCACGGGCGACCGTTTCCATCATATCGGGCAATTCAGGCAAGGCATCGACGGCATCCGCCAGCGTCTGCACGAGATTCGAGAACTCGGAGAACTCGACTTCGTTGAGAGCGCCCGCGCGATTGGCCAGTTGCACGGCCATGCGCAGTTGGTGATATCGGCCGCCCGTGCGAATCGGCTCCCATGCGGAAGCCTCATCGACACGGCCTTCCACGTTCACGGGCTTGCTGCCCGCGCGACGCATGCGCACCGTCAGCGGCATCAGTCGTTCGGCAGCCACCATGTTCGCCAGCGGCAACTCGACGATGCAGTCGATGCGTTCGTCGATGATCGGCGGCGGACCGCTCGGTACCGCCGGACGCGCGGCTGCAACCGGTGCTTCAGGCGCGGCCGGTGCAGGCACCGCCACGTCGGTGGATGTCGGGGCCGCATCGGCTTGCAATGCTTGCGCTTCGGCATCGGGCGCCGCTGCGGCGTTAGCGGCAGCGCCCGCCGTGGCAGCGTCTACCGTGTCGTCGGCAGCCAGTTCGGCGTCGACGCGTGCGACTGCACTAGCCGCCGCCGCGTCCTGCGCATCGCGGCGTTGCGCCTCATCGGTGTCATGCGACTGGACCGGCGCCGGGTCGGCAACCACGTCCGACTCGCCACCTTCCGCAGCCCGCGCCGCTGCTTCCTGTGCGGCACGCTTGCGCGCTGCCGGCGGGGCGTCCCAGGCATCTTCGTTAATGGCAAAGGCATCTTGCACCGACGTGCCGGCCGTGGCCGGTCCTAGCGTCGGCTCGCGACGCTCACCCGACTGTGCGGGCACGCGCGGCGGCGACAGCGTCGGTTCGATGAACGGGCGGTCGTCGTCGGCATCGGGCGTGCCGGCGGTCACGTCGATACCCGCACCGTCGACCGGCATGCGACGCGGTATGCGCGCGCGTGCCTTGCTGCCTTGCCAGGCGTTATAGGCCACCACTCCCAGCAGTACCACTACCCCTGCGGCAATCAAGCTCAGCTGCAGTTCATTCATGCGCGGCGTTCCTCTCTCTTCTCCATCGTAGGCGCGGGGTCAGGCGATCTCGGCCAGATTGATCGCAGACTCCATGTCCACCGCCACGATCCGCGACACCCCTTGTTCCTGCATGGTGACGCCGATGAGCTGATTGGCCATTTCCATCGCGATTTTGTTATGCGAAATAAATACGAATTGGGTACGGTCCGACATGCGCGCCACCATCTTGGCGTAGCGCTCGGTGTTGGCGTCGTCGAGCGGCGCGTCCACCTCGTCAAGCAAACAGAACGGCGCAGGATTGAGCTGGAACATCCCGAACACCAGCGCAATGGCCGTGAGCGCCTTCTCTCCCCCTGACAGCAGATGGATCGTGGAGTTCTTCTTGCCCGGCGGTTGCGCCATGACCTGCACACCGGCATCGAGAATTTCGTCACCGGTCATGATGAGTTTCGCCTGGCCGCCGCCGA
Source organism: Pandoraea commovens (assembly GCF_024704525.1). NCBI lineage: Bacteria > Pseudomonadati > Pseudomonadota > Betaproteobacteria > Burkholderiales > Burkholderiaceae > Pandoraea > Pandoraea commovens. The sequence continues at coordinate 2,602,459 of NZ_CP102780.1, read as the reverse complement.
ACAGCATCGGGAACAGTTCGCCGAAATGCTTGTTCACTTCGTCGAACGTGCCTTGCAGCAGCACGCGCGTCTCTTCGTCGATCTTGCGGATGGCACCTTCGAGGGTCTCGATGGCGTCGTTCAGGTCCGCCGATTGCGCATCGAGGAAGACCTTGCGCTCGCGCGCCGTCTCCAATTCTTCGAGCGCGGCCATGTTGACCGGTCCGAGCGCGTTGATCGCGTTGTTGATACGCGTGACTTCGCCTTGTAGATACGACGGCTTCATGTCCGCCGTGAGCTTCGCGGAGAGCACCTCTTCGTCCACTTCGGCCGTCGTCAGTTGCTCGACGAACTGCTCGCGATTCAGGCGCGCCGCCTGCTCCTTCAACTGCAATTCCGTAATGCGATCGCGCAGGGGCTGCAAACCGCGCTCTGCGGCCAGCCGCTCTTCGTCGCTTTGACGCAGCTTTTGCGTCAGTGCGTCGAGTTCGATGCGGGCGGCGCCCAGAATCTCTTCCTTCTCGGCACGCAGTTCGAGTGCGTCCTGCAAACCGTTTTCGGCCGTCTGCTCGGTGATCAGCGCGAGTTCTGCCTGCGCCTGCTCAATCGAGACAACGAGGCGCTCAGCCTGTTCGAGCGCCGTCTGAATGCTGCGGCGATGCTCGTCGATCTTGCTGGAGATGCCCTTCTGACCATACGACGCTTCCTGCGCCAGACGTTCCAGTTCACGGGCGCGATTACGCGCATCGGACAACTGACTGTCGAGCGATTCGAATTCGAGCTGACCGTCTTCGAACGTGGCCTGCAACTCGGCCAGACGCGCGTCGCTTTGCTCGAAGTTCGCCTCCGATTCAGCGCGCATCGCCAGTTGCTCTTCGATCTGTGCGGCGATTTCACGCAGTTCTTCATCGATCTGCGTACTGCGGGCGTTGTAGCGCTCGTAAGCCTGCGTGAGCTTGAGCACGTCCATCTGCAAGGCGTGCACGCGTTGCGTGGCGCGCTCGGCGCGTCCGCGCACTTCGCTCAGCGACTGCGCTGCCTGGCTGTAAGCCGCCTCGGCACGCACGGCAGCCGACTTGGCTTCGTCGGAAAGCAATGCCTGCGCACGCAGTTGCTTGCCCAGGTTCTCGATTTCTTGCTGACGGGCGAGCAAACCGGCCTGCTCGGAGTCAGCCGCATAAAGCTGGACGCCGACGCGCGTGACCTGATGGCCTGCCTTGACGACAATCGACGCCCCCTCCGGCAACTGCGCGCGGGCCACCATCGCCTGCGCGAGATCGTCGGCAACGAAGACGTGGCCGAGCCATTCTTGGAGCACGGCGCGCAGGCCCGGATCGTCAATGCGCAGCAACGACAACAGCGGACGCAGCGACGCCGGGGCTTCCACCGGACGCGCGGCCGGCGGCGGCGAATAGAACGCCAGCTTGGCCGGCGGCGCATCGCTCGCAAAGGCCTTCACCCAATCGAGATTGCTGATTTCGAGCGCAGCGAGACGTTCGCGCAGCACCGATTCGAGCGCCGGCTCCCAGCCCGGCTCGATATGCAGCTTCTTCCACAGACGCGGCAATTGCGCCAGCTCGTGCTTGTCGAGCCACGGCTGCACCTTGCCTTCCGTCTGAACACTTTCCTGGAGTTGCTTGAGGGCCGTCAGACGTGCCTCAAGCTGGGCGATCGTCGCCGCTTCCGACTGCACGCGCGCCTGCGCTTCGGCACGCTCGGCTTCGAGTCGCGGCAGACGTTCTTCGGCGTCCGCCAGTTCGGCCTGCGCATCTTCGAGCATCGCCTGATGTTCGGCGAGGTCGCCGCGCTGCAGCTCAAGCTCGGCTTCGTCGGGCTTATCGAGCCCGCGCGCCTCACCCTGCAAACGCTCCTGACGCTGCTGCAACTGCTGCAGCGCCTGATCGGCATTGCGCTGATGCGCCGCTTCCAGTTTCAGATTCTGCTCGACCTGCGCGATCTCGCTGCGTTGCTCGTTGAGCAGGTTCTGCGCATCGCGCCAGCCGGATTCGAGCGCGGGCAGCGCCTCGTTCTGATCGGCGGCCTGGTCCTGTGCAGTCGCCGCGCGTTCCTCGGCGATGATGAGTTCTTCTTCGGCGAGCGCGAGTTCTTCTTCCGACTGCGCCGAACGGGCCTGCCACTGCTCGCGCTGCGAGGTCAGCGCCGCCAACTGCGCCTGCACGCGGTTGCGCGACTCGACCACGTAACGAATTTCGGCTTCCAGACGGCTGACTTCCGAGTTCGCCTCGTACATGGCGCTTTGCGCGGCCTGTACGGCGTCGGTGGCCGTGTAGTGCGCGGCGCGCAGCGTTTCGAGATCGGACTCGGAGCCGCGCAAACGCGACATCTGCGCTTCCAGATCGACCTGCGCCGACTCGATGGCACGCTGCTGGCGTTCTTGCTCGTTCTGCGCTTCGTTCTTGCGAAGCAGCCAGAGCAACTGCTGCTTTTCTTCGCCGTCGCGTTGCAAGTCCTTGAATCGATTGGCGACGACCGCCTGCGATTCAAGCTTTTCGAGGTTGGTGCCGAGTTCGCGAAGAATGTCTTCCACGCGCGTCAGGTTTTCGCGCGTGTCCTGCAAACGGTTCTCGGTCTCGCGACGGCGTTCCTTGTACTTGGAGACGCCCGCGGCCTCTTCGAGAAACACGCGCAGCTCTTCCGGCTTCGCCTCGATGATTCGCGAAATCATCCCCTGGCCAATGATGGCGTAGGCGCGCGGCCCAAGGCCCGTGCCGAGGAAAATGTCCTGAATATCGCGGCGGCGTGCCGGCAGGTTATTGATGTAGTAACTGGAGGTGCCGTCGCGCGTGAGCACGCGCTTGACGGCGATTTCGGCGTACTGGCTCCACTGCCCGGCAGCGCGCCCGGCGCTGTTGTCGAACACCAGTTCGACGCTTGCGCGGCTCGCTTGCTTGCGGGCGGTCGATCCGTTGAAAATCACGTCCTGCATCGATTCGCCGCGCAGCTCGGAAGCGCGCGACTCGCCGAGCACCCAGCGCACGGCATCGATGATGTTGGATTTGCCGCACCCGTTCGGGCCGACGATCCCGACCAGCTGGCCGGGCACCGCGAAGTTCGTCGGGTCGACGAAAGATTTGAAGCCAGCGAGTTTGATGGAAGTCAGACGCACGGCAGGTTCGCTTTATCGGTCATTGAATGATAGGAAAGACGCAGACGCGCTAGCTGGTCCTGTCGGGCCTGCGCACGCTGGCGTGCACGGGCCACTTTTCTTGCTGCTGTCTTGCCGCATTTTTGCCGCTTTAGGCGTGCTTACGACGTTACAACGACGGTACGCATCATACCATCGCATCCCCCGCCGTCGCGGATTTACAACGTCGTGAATCGGGCAATATTCCGGACAGCACGCCCGCCGCCACAATGCACAGTCCACCGGCGATTTCCCGCACCCCCAGGCCTTCGCTGGCCAGCCACCAGGACGATATCGCCGCCACCACGATTTCGAAGAGCATGATGAGCGCCGCCTGATTGGCCGGCACCCGCGCCAGACCGAATTGCACGATGACGTTGGTCACGGCGATGGTGCAACCAAGCGCCAGCGCGACCGCAGCCGTCGCCGCACCGGACGTGAGCGCCGAGACCGCCGCCTGCCCTGCCTGTACCCCGCCGTCGAACGGCAAGACCAGCAAACCGCCCACGACGCAGCCCAAATAGAGCGTCCAGCTGCGCATTTCGGCAGGAACGTCGGGCAACGCCTGACTGACACGCCGCAACAGCACGTTATTGAGTGCAAATGCCGCCCCGGCGATAGCACCGGCCCATTCGCCCGGATTGTTCGGAACAGGCCAACCCAGCTCGGGCGACCAGAGCATCAGGCCCGCTCCGCCCAGTGCCAGCGCAATCAGTCCCACACCGCGCAGGCCGACCCGCTCGCCGAGCAACCAGTGGGCAAACAACGCCGTCCAGACCGGGGTGAGATAAAAGAGCAACAACACGCGCATGACGTGGCCGTGCGTGGTGCCCCACACGAAGGCGACGTTGGTCGTGCCTCCGGCGAATGCCACCCCGACAAGCAGCCACGACCAGCGCAGCGTGCCGAGCGAGCGTCGGTAGACGAGCGAGAGCAGCAGGATGGCCACGGTGGCCGTGCAGATCTGGGCGGGCACCGCTGCAACGCCCCACTGAGCCAGAACGCGGTACGGGAACCAGGCCAGCCCCCAGACGGACGATCCGATAAGAATGGCCAGGGCGGGCGCTGCCCGGGTGCCGAAGGAAGTGCTGGAGGCGCCGGATGCGGATTCCGGGCCGCCCGCGCCGTTACCGGCTACGGTCATACTCTTAACTCCTGAAAAACCTGAGATACTCCGCAGACTTGCCCCATTGGCGCCTCGGAATATGCTGAATTACGCGCTGGCCGCGCTTTGTGGGCGCCGTGACGGTATAATTTTCGCTTTGCCGATCTTGCCATTCTTGAACGCGTCCGGGAACCCCTTGGCGTGATGAAGCGGATAAGCGCCAGCCTATGCCCGGCCTGCGATCCGTCGAATCTGAGGTAGGAAAGGCAGGGTGGCGCGCAGCGCCCCGGTGCGTCCGCCGGTGCGCCACCTGTCTCGCCCAGCCGCCCTGTGCGTTCCCGGGTGGCCCGAATCCGCTCGACAACGCCTCGACTGGCGTTGCGAACCCTAGCCCTGAGTCTGTTTGAATCCAAGTGAACCCATTACTCGACAAGCTCCAGCCCTATCCCTTTGAACGCCTGAAGACACTGGTGGCGGATGTCACGCCCGCCAATACTTACAAGGCCATCAGCTTCGGCATCGGTGAGCCCAAGCATCCGACGCCGCAGTTCATCAAGGAAGCCCTGATCGAAGGGCTGGGCGGTCTCTCGAACTATCCGGCCACGGCCGGTGGCGAGCCGCTGCGGGCGGCCATCGCCCAGTGGCTGGAACGCCGTTACGCGCTGCCTAACGTGAACCCGGCCACCGAAGTGCTGCCGGTCACGGGCTCGCGCGAAGCGCTCTTCTCGTTCGCCCAGGCTGTTGTCGATGGCAGCAAGCCCGGCGCGCGCGTGCTGTGCCCGAATCCGTTCTATCAGATCTACGAAGGCGCGACGTTGCTCGCGGGCGCCACGCCCTATTACGCTGACAGCGATCCGGAACGCAACTTCGCCCCCAACTACGATGCCGTGCCGGCCGACGTCTGGCGCGACGTTCAGCTCGTCTACCTTTGCTCGCCGGGCAACCCGACCGGGGCCGTGTTGAGTCTGGCCGACTGGAAGCGTTTGTTCGAGTTGTCGGACGAATACGGCTTCGTGATCGCGTCCGACGAGTGCTACTCCGAGATTTACTTCGACGAAGAACGCGCGCCGCTGGGCGGTCTGGCTGCCGCCCATCAGTTGGGCCGTGGCTTCGAGCGTCTGGTGGTCTTCTCTAGCCTCTCGAAGCGCTCGAACGTACCGGGCATGCGCTCGGGCTTCGTGGCGGGCGACGCCGCCATCCTTAAGAAATTCCTGCTGTACCGCACCTACCACGGCTGCGCCATGAGCCCGGCCGTGCAGGCCGCGAGCATCGCCGCATGGAACGACGAGGCCCACGTGCGCCTGAACCGCAGCAAGTACCTGAAGAAATTCCAGACGGTCACGCCGATGCTCGCCGAAGTGCTCGACGTACGCCTGCCCGACGCCGGTTTCTATCTGTGGGCCAAGGTCGACACGAAAACCGGCCTGTCGGACACGGAATTCACGCGCCAGTTGCTGGCGCAATACAATGTGGCCGTCCTGCCCGGATCCTATCTGGGACGCGCGGCGCACGGCGCCAATCCGGCGGAGAACTATGTCCGTATCGCCCTCGTGGCCGATGTGGACGAATGCACCGAAGGCGCCCAGCGCATCGTGCAGTTCTGCCAATCCCTTTAATTCCAACTGCAACTGATTCTCGCCATGTCGCAACAACTGCAAACCATCATCGACCAAGCCTGGGAAAACCGTGCCGAGATTTCGGCCAAGGCCGCGCCCGCCGACGTGCGTGAAGCCGTCTCCCACGTCATCGCCGAACTGGACAAGGGCGCGCTGCGCGTCGCCCAGAAGCAAGACGGTCAATGGATCGTCAACCAGTGGATCAAGAAGGCCGTGCTGCTGTCGTTCCGCCTGGAGGACAACGCCGTAATGCCCGCCGGCGGCTTCAGCCAGTTCTACGACAAGGTGCCGAGCAAGTTCGCCGACTACACCGCAGAAGATTTCGCACGTGGCGGCTTCCGCGTCGTGCCGCCGGCCGTCGCTCGCCGTGGTTCGTTCATCGGCAAGAACGTCGTGCTGATGCCGTCGTACACCAACATCGGCGCATACGTCGACGAAGGCACGATGGTCGACACGTGGGCCACCGTCGGCTCGTGCGCCCAGATCGGCAAGAACGTCCACCTGTCGGGCGGTGTCGGCATCGGCGGCGTGCTCGAGCCGCTGCAAGCCAACCCGGTCATCATCGAAGACAACTGCTTCATCGGTGCCCGCTCGGAAGTCGTGGAAGGCGTGATCGTCGAAGAGAACTCGGTGATCTCGATGGGCGTGTATCTGGGTCAGTCGACCAAGATCTACGACCGCGAAACGGGTGAAGTCCATTACGGCCGCGTGCCGGCCGGTTCGGTCGTCGTGCCGGGCAACCTGCCCTCGAAGGACGGCAAGTACAGCCTGTATTGCGCCGTGATCGTGAAGAAGGTCGACGCACAAACGCGCGCCAAGACGGCCATCAACGACCTGCTGCGCGGCGAGTAATTCCGCGCAAGCGCCAAGGAGCCAAAGAGCCAGCGTCGCAGCAGGTGCTGCGACGCTGGCTTTGACCTTCGCGCGATGAAGTCCGCATCGACGTTGTTGTGCCTATTGTTTTGCAATCGCCATCTCAGGAGTACCGGCAATGACCGCTGTGCTGTACGGCATTCCCAACTGCGATACCGTGAAGAAGGCGCGCACGTGGCTCGACGAGCACGACGTGGCGTATGACTTCCACGACTTCAAGAAGGCGGGCGTGAACGACGCACTGCTGGGCACGTGGCTCGCACAAGTGCCGCTGTCCACGCTACTCAACCGCAAGGGCACGACGTGGCGCAAGCTCACGCCGGAGCAACAGGCGGCCGCCACCGACGAGTCCGTCGCCCGCACCCTGATGATCGAAAATCCCTCGCTCATCAAGCGCCCCGTGCTGGTGGCCGACGGCAAGGTTTCCGTGGGCTTCACGCCCGACAGTTACGCCTCACGATTCTGATTTCATGACTTCCTCCCAAGGCGCCACGCTGGCGCTTACCGAGCAACTGATCGCCCGTCATTCGGTGACGCCCGAAGACCGCGACTGCCAGGCTATTCTGGCGCGCCGCCTCTCGGCTATCGGCTTTGCCTGCGAAACCATCGCCTCGAACGGCGTGACCAACCTGTGGGCGGTCAAACGCGGCACGCGCGGCACCGACGGCAAGTTGCTCGTCTTTGCGGGCCACACCGACGTTGTGCCGACCGGCCCGGTCGAGCAGTGGCATTCCGATCCGTTTGCGCCCACGCATCGTGACGGCATGCTTTACGGTCGCGGCGCGGCCGATATGAAGACGTCGCTGGCCGCGTTCGTCGTCGCCTCGGAGGAATTCGTCGCGCAGCACCCCGATCACGCCGGCGCTATCGGCTTTCTGCTCACGAGCGACGAGGAAGGCCCCGCCACCGACGGCACGGTGAAAGTTGTCGAAGCCCTGACGGCACGTGGCGAGCGTCTGGATTACTGCGTGGTCGGTGAACCGACGTCCAGCCAGCGCCTCGGCGACATGGTGAAGAACGGCCGTCGCGGCTCGATGTCCGGCAAGCTCGTCGTCAAAGGCGTGCAAGGCCACATCGCTTACCCGCATCTCGCCAAGAACCCCACGCATTTGTTTGCCCCGGCGCTCGCCGAGTTGACGCAGACCGTGTGGGACAACGGCAACGAATACTTCCCGCCCACGACGTGGCAGATCTCGAACATTCACGCAGGCACCGGCGCGACCAACGTCATTCCGGGCGAACTGACGGTGATGTTCAACTTCCGCTTCTCGACCGCCAGCACGTCCGATGGCCTTCAGCAGCGCGTGCATGAGTTGCTTGACCGCCACGGCCTGACCTACACGCTCGACTGGTCGATCAGCGGTCAGCCGTTCCTCACGCCGCGTGGCGATCTGTCGGACGCGCTGTCGAGTGCCATCCGTGAAGAGACCGGCCTCGAGACGGAACTGTCGACCACGGGCGGCACGTCCGACGGTCGCTTCATTGCACGCATCTGCCCGCAAGTCATCGAATTCGGCCCGTGCAATGCCAGCATCCACAAGATCGACGAGCACATCGCGGTTGCCGACATCGAACCGCTGAAGAACGTCTATCGCGGCGTGTTGAAGCGTCTGGTGGCATAAGACAAGACACACGAGGCGAATCCATCATGACGACTCAGAAGACCCACCCATTCCAGACGTTGCGCGATCTGCTGCGCTACGCGGTCTCGCGCTTCACCGAGGCCGAGCTGGCCTTCGGACACGGCACCGCCACAGCGTACGACGAAGCGGCGTACCTGCTCCTGCACACGCTGCACCTACCCATCGACACGCTCGATCCGTTCCTCGACGCCCGCTTGCTGCCGGAAGAAATCGAGCGCGCGCTGTCGGTCATCAACCGTCGCGCGGGCGAGCGCGTTCCCGCGTCGTACATCACGAACGAAGCGTGGATGCACGGCCATCGGTTCTATGTGGACGAACGGGTCATCGTGCCGCGCTCGTTCATCGGTGAATTGCTGGAAGACGCATTGCAGCCGTGGGTCAATCACCCCGACGACGTCGCCGACATGCTCGAACTGTGCACCGGCTCCGGATGCCTGGCGATCCTCGCGGCCGAGACGTTCCCGGCCGCGCAGATCGACGCCGTCGATATTTCGCACGATGCGCTGGATGTAGCGAAGATCAACGTGGCCGACTATGGTCTCGACGACCGCGTCGCGCTGCATCTGGGCGACCTGTACGCCCCGCTGCCGGACGGCAAGCGCTACGAAGTCATCATCACCAACCCGCCTTACGTCAACGAAGGCTCGATGCAGGCGCTGCCAGCGGAGTATCGCCACGAGCCGCGCCTGGCGCTCGCCGGTGGCGACGATGGCATGGACATCGTGCGACGGATCATCGCAGGGGCACGTGAACGCCTGACGGACGATGGTGTGCTGGTCGTGGAAATCGGTAACGAGCGTCACTTTGTCGAAGCGGCGTTCCCTGATTTGCCGATCACTTGGCTGGCCACGAGCGCTGGCGATGACATGGTCTTCCTGGTGCAAGCGGCGGATCTGCCGTAACGTCCATAACACCCTTAACGCTACGGCTACGTTTTGCCTCACGGGCTCGCGTGCCCTGACGTCAATGCCGATATTGTCGTCAGCGCCGCGAGCCCTCGCCTAAGTTCACGCACCCCGGTTACACTCAGGGTCCCGAGTCTGCGCGACTCACGGCATGGAGGTATTTGAACCGTCATGGTGCTCAACTGGCTCGACGTCGGCTTTGCCGTCGCCTGTCTCCATGCACTGGGGATCGCCGCCGCGATCCATGCCGTTCTGACGGTGCGCACTTCGCAAGGTGCCGTCGCCTGGGCCGTCTCGCTCGTGACGATGCCCTATCTCACGCTCATCCCCTATCTCTTTCTCGGACGCTCGAAGTTCATCGGCTACGTAGAAGCACGCCGCGCGCGCAATGAAGTGCTGCAATCCCGAATGGGTGAGACGCAGTGGAGCGGCGAGCCGCCTGTCGCGATGGAAGCGCACCCGGAGTTTGCTGCGCTCACGGCCATGACGGGGATGTCGTTCGTGGCAGGCAATCGCGTCCGGTTGCTCGTCAACGGACGGGCCACGTTCGACGCCATCTTCGCCGCAATCGACCGCGCACGCGATTACGTCATTGTTCAGTTCTTCATCATCAAGGACGACGCGCTCGGGCGCGCCCTGTCCGCTCACCTGCTGGCGCGTGCCGCCACGGGCGTGAAGGTCTACCTCCTCTACGACAGCATCGGCAGCCACGACCTGCCGCGCAGCTATTGCCAAAAGCTGCGCGAGGGGGGCGTGCAGGTGCATGAGTTCGCAGCAAAGAAACGCGGCATCTTCGTCAATCGTTTTCAACTGAATTTCCGCAATCACCGCAAGATCGTGGTGATCGACGGCAACGAAGCTTTCATCGGGGGGCACAATGTCGGGGTGGAATACCTCGGCGAGAAGCCGCCGCTCGCGCCGTGGCGTGACACGCATATTTCCGTGCGCGGACCGGCGGTGGTGGGTATTCAGCGCGCCTTTGCCGAGGACTGGCACTGGTCTACGGGCATGGTGCCGGAGCTCAATCGTCAACCCGTTGCGTCCGGCGAAGACATGCACTGTCAGGTGGTGCCGAGCGGCCCGGCGGATCGTCTGGAAACGTCCTCGCTCTTCTTCGTGACGGCGATCAATGCCGCGCAAAAGCGTATTTGGCTCACCACGCCCTACTTCGTCCCTGACGAGGCCGTATTCGCCGCGCTGCGCCTTGCGGTACTGCGCGGTGTCGATGTGCGCTTACTGATTCCGGACCGGGCGGACCATTATGTGGTGTTCGAGGCGACGACTTCGTATGCCTACGAGGCAGCGCGCAGTGGCATCAACGTCTATCGCTATCACCACGGCTTTATCCATCAGAAGGTCGTGCTGATCGACGACAACGCGGCGGCGGTCGGCAGCGCCAACCTTGACAACCGATCGTTCCGCCTGAACTTCGAGCTCATGCTACTCACAGTGGACCGCGGTTTCGCCGACGACGTCGCCTTCATGCTCACGCATGACTTCGAGCACGCCGAGCTCCTGAACAAAGACGACTTCCGGAAGATTCCGAGATGGCGTCAGATCGTGATGCGCGTTGCAAGGTTGTTTGCGCCGATTCTCTAGGCGGCCGGAGGGCCCGCCCCCTTACCCCGCCGTCGAGGTCGAAGCCCGTTATAGCCGCCCCAGAGCGCAAAACTGCGGAAGGATCCACGCTAGCCATAGCACCCGACGCACGGCACTGTAAAATGTGCGCTTTCGCCGTGCGCGTGCGCTGGCCTCGTTCCATTACGTTTTTCGTCTGCCCCCAATTCCCCTTTCGCTGTGATCCGATTCGAACACCTCAGCCTCGCCCGCGGCACCAAGTCGCTCTTCGAAGACACCTCCGTCACGCTGAACCCCGGCGAGCGTGTCGGCCTCGTCGGCGCGAATGGCGCAGGCAAATCCACGCTCTTCGCGCTGTTGCGCGGCCAGTTGCACGCTGATAGCGGCGACGCCTTCGTGCCCAGCAGCTGGCGCGTCGCGCACGTCATGCAGGAGACGCCTGCCGTCGATCGCACAGCGCTCGATTACGTGCTCGATGGCGACACCCGGTTGAGAGAGATCGAAGCGAAGCTCGCCGCCGCCGAAGCCGCCCACGATGGGCACGCTCAAGGCGAAGCGCACGCAGCTTTTGCCGACGCCGACGGCTACACCGCCCCCGCACGCGGCGAGGCCTTGCTCCTCGGCCTCGGCTTCACGCTCGCGCAAACGCAGTTGCCGGTGGCCAGCTTCTCCGGCGGTTGGCGCATGCGCCTGAATCTGGCGCAGGCGCTGATGTGCCCGTCCGATCTGCTGCTGCTCGACGAACCGACCAACCACCTGGATCTGGACGCTATCGTCTGGCTCGAAGACTGGCTCAAGCGCTACGCAGGCACGCTGATCGTGATTTCCCACGATCGCGAATTTCTGGACGAGGTCTGTAACGTCACCCTGCATCTCGAGAACCAGCAGATCAAGCGCTACGGCGGCAACTACAGCCAATTCGAGATCACGCGCGGCCAGCAACTGGCGCTGCAACAGAACGCCTTCGATAAGCAGCAAAAGACGATTGCTCACCTCGAATCGTTCATCACGCGCTTCAAAGCTAAGGCGACCAAGGCACGTCAGGCGCAGAGTCGCATGAAGGCGCTCGAAAAGATGGAGCGCATCGCGCCCGCACACGTCGCGTCGCCGTTCACGTTCGAATTCCGGCCGGCCGACAGCGCCCCGAACCCGATGCTCGTGCTCGAAGGCGTTCGCTGCGGCTATCACCTCGATGATGGCGGCGAAAAGGTGATCCTGCCGTATGTGACGATGTCTGTGCAGAACGAGCAACGCATCGGCCTGCTCGGCGCGAACGGGCAAGGGAAATCGACACTCATCAAGACGCTTGCCGGTACGCTTGCAGCACTTGCCGGAGACGTGAAGACCGGCAAGGGATTACAGATCGGCTACTTCGCGCAACATCAGGTCGAAACCTTGCGTCACGACGATTCGCCGTTGCAGCACCTGCAGCGTCTCGCGCCTGACACGCGCGAGCAGGAATTGCGCGACTTCCTCGGCGGATTCAACTTCCGGGGCGATATGGCGACGTCATCCATCGCGCCCTTCTCCGGCGGCGAAAAGGCGCGTCTGGCGCTCGCGCTGATCATCTGGCAAAAGCCTAACCTTCTGCTGCTCGACGAACCGACCAACCACCTGGATCTGGAAACGCGCCACGCGCTGACGATGGCGCTCGCACAGTTCGACGGCACGTTGATTCTCGTCTCGCACGACCGGCACTTGCTGCGTGCGACGACCGATCAGTTCCTGCTCGTCGCCGGTGGAGAAGTGAAGCCGTTCGACGGCGATCTCGACGATTACCGCGACTGGCTGCTGCAACACGCGGCCGATCAGCGCGCCGCCGCACGCGAAGCCACCGGTGGCTCCGGCGATAACGCGAGTGGCGACGATAGCGTCAATCGCCGCGATCAGAAGCGCGCCGAGGCGCAGGAACGCCAGCGTCTGTCGCAACTGCGCAAGCCGCTCCAGCGCAAGATCGAAAAACTGGAAGCGTCGATGAGCCAACTTTCGGACGAGAAGGCCCGGCTCGATGCCATCCTCGCGGACAGTGCCACGTACGAAGAAGCGAAGAAATCGCTCCTGACGGACAGCCTCAAGCAGCAGGCCGACGTAACCGCCAGGCTCGCAGACGTGGAAGCCGAATGGCTCGAAGCGCAGGAAGCCATGGAGCAGATCGTCTAGTGGACACAATCAACGACCGATGACCAGAACCCTGTTCGACTTCGACTACCACGTGATGCCCGGCGACGTGTTGCTGCTTCGTAGTTCGGGTTTCAAAGCCACGGCAAATCGCGTCGCGCAACGAACGTTAAGACCTCGAAAAGCGGCGAATTTCACGCATGTGGCGTTGGTCATCAGTCAGACCCACATTGCCGATGCCATGCCCGGCGCCGGCGTGCGCGTTCGCCCGTGGACCGACATTGCCGCAGGTTATGCGCACGAGGAATGTGTCGTCGCACGACACAAGGGCCTCGCGACACTGCTGTACGATCCGGCTCCGCTGCTCAAGAGCGTTCAATACTATTACGCCCAACGATACGCGCTGCAATCGCTCTCGAAGACCGAAGCAGCGCATGACGCAGGCATCGTCTGCTCGCAATTTGTCGCGCTCGTTCTCCAAAGGATGGGGGTACCCGCACCAGCAATCTTGGCGATGCGCTCACTCCCTTCCGACATTGACGCGATGACAGCGAATCAAGGCGGCTGGCGACAATTTCCGTACACCTCCTACGGACTGCACACCGGTTCGATCCGCCCTGCCGCTGGCGACGACTACTGGGACATACTGGAAGCACACTTGCACAAGTGCATCGACGTGAATGGCTTCGATCTGAACGAAATGTCGAAATCGCACATGGAAAAGTGCATGGACACTCTTGTCGAATCAATGGTTGCAACAGAGGAAGTCCTTAGAAAACTCGCCCAGACGGACCGCACGATACTCAAGCTCGCCAAAGCGGTGCTGAATGTAACCCGTCCTCTGAGCGATGCAGAACAGGCGGACCTGTCGGAACTCGCGGACGAGATGCGTTTTCTGACCACAGTCTCGATGGAAGACCTGCTCGATGAATGGCGCCGTCTGTACGTGGAGCGCCCGACGGCGACACCCAAAGTACTCGCCGACGCCGACGCGCCACTACGGCTTGCCGATCATCAGGCGATTTTCCGAACGACGATCTCGCACCTGAAGGAACTGGCGAGTGTGAGGAATCGGGAAGCCGAAGCGTTCGAGACCCGCTTCGCGTCACTCGCCGACCTGATCGGGCAAAATGCCCCCGTCGGAAAAACGCTGATTTCCCAGATGCATGCCCTCGGTACGCAGTTGCTGAACGATGCGATCTGGTTGACCGCTAGCACCGATGCCCGCATACCGGAACGAAGCGTGACCTATCAATCGCTTCAGCGCGGCGGCATGAACTCCAACGAGCAGGCAGCACAGCTCGTGGAGCTGATCGAGCTCGATTTGATGCGCTTGAAGTGGGTGAGCGAGTTCGAACCCGCCCTGAAGGCACAGACGGAGGCGCTTGCCTCCGCCAGCGCGGCACTCGGCGGCAGTTGATACCACGAGGCCGCTCGCTTCGGCACGCGATGTGCCGAGGCGTCGTTCGACACTAAGGCTAACTTGAACTACAGCCCGGCCACGACCGAGATAGCCTGTTCCAGACGGTCAACGGCGTGGACTTCCAGTCCGTCGATCGGCTGCTTCGGCGCATTCGCCTTCGGAATGATCGCAATCGAGAAGCCCAGCTTGGCCGCCTCCTTAAGACGATCCTGACCGCGCGGACTCGGCCGAATTTCCCCGGCAAGCCCCACTTCCCCGAACGCCACGATGCCGCGCGGTAGCGGTTTGTTGCGCAACGACGAATGGATCGCGAGCAACACCGCGAGGTCGGCAGCCGGTTCGGTAATCTTTACGCCGCCGACGGCGTTCAGAAACACATCCTGATCGAAACAGGCGATACCCGCATGACGGTGCATCACCGCCAGCAACATCGCCAGACGGTTCTGCTCCAGCCCTACAGCCAGACGTCGCGGATTCGGCACCTGCGCCGTATCGACCAGCGCCTGCACTTCAACGAGCAGCGGCCGTGTGCCCTCCTGCGTCACCAGTACGCACGAACCGGGCACGCTTTGCTCATGCTGCGAGAGAAATAGCGCCGACGGATTGGCCACGCCACGCAGGCCTTTTTCCGTCATTGCAAACACGCCCAGCTCGTTCACAGCGCCGAAGCGGTTCTTGAACGCACGCACCAGACGATACGAAGAATGCGTATCGCCTTCGAAGTACAGCACCGTGTCCACGATGTGTTCCAGCACGCGTGGCCCGGCAAGACTGCCTTCCTTCGTCACGTGGCCGACCATGATGACCGTCACGCCACTCTGCTTGGCGGTGCGCGTCAGTTGCGCCGCGCACTCCCGCACTTGCGCGACCGATCCCGGGGCCGACGTCAGCGCTTCGGAATAGATCGTCTGAATCGAGTCGATGACGACGACGTCGGGCTTCTCCGATTCGATCGCACCGAGAATCTTCTCAAGCTGGATTTCGGCGAGCAGATCGAGTTCGCCACCGCCCTCGCCCGCCGCGCCAAGACCGAGCCTCTGCGCACGCAACGCAATCTGCGCGCCGGACTCTTCGCCGCTCACATACAGCGCACGACGCTCACGCGCGAGATGCGCGAGCGATTGCAGCAGCAGCGTCGACTTGCCGATCCCCGGGTCGCCGCCGATCAGCACCACACCGCCCGCGACCAGGCCACCGCCCAGCACGCGATCGAATTCGCTCACACCACTGGAAAAACGCGGGACGTCCGAGGCTTCGATTTCCGCCAGCTTGCGAATCGGCGTGCTCTTGGCGAGCGATTGGTAGCGATGACCGGTAGACGCCTCCGCCACCGATTCGACGAGCGTATTCCAGCCGTTGCAATTGGGACACTGGCCAGCCCACTTGGGGGTCTGGCCACCGCATTCGGTACAGATGTAGACGGTCTTGGCTTTAGCCATGCAGGCAATCCTGTCGCGGGGTTCAGACGGCGTGGATCGGCACGCGACGCGCAACCGCACACATCAGTTCATAACCCAGCGTGCCGGCCGAAGCGGCGACCTCGTCGATGCACAGGCCGCGCCCCCACAAGGTGACGGACGCCCCTACGCGCGCCTGCGGCACCGGCGTGAGATCGACAGACAACATGTCCATCGATACGCGGCCGATGGTACGCGTGCGCACACCGTCCACCAGAATCGGCGTGCCCGTAGGCGCGACACGCGGATAGCCGTCGGCATAACCGCATGCCACGGTGCCTACGCGCATCGGCGTCTCTGCGACGAACGAACTGCCGTAGCCGACGGAACCACCGGCAGGCACATCCTGAATGCCGATGAGTTCGGCTTCGAGCGTCTGCGTCGGCTGGAGGTCGAGTTGCGCGGCCGTCACTTCCAGCCCCTTCGGAGACGAACCGTAGAGCATGATGCCGGGACGCACCCACGCACCATGCGCAGCCGGATGGAACAACGTGGCGGCCGAATTGGACAGGCTGCGCTCACCCGGCACATCGCAAGCACCGCGCTCGAAGGTCTCCATCTGATGCGCGATGCCCCGCTCGCCGTCGGCGTCGGAGAAGTGCGTCATCAGCACGATCTGGCTCACACCGGCGATAGCACGCGCGCGTTCCCACGCGGCGCGAAAGCGCTCCGGCGCGAAGCCGAGACGGTTCATGCCGGAGTTCATCTTGAGCTGAATATTGAGCGGCTTCGTCAGACGCGTGGTCTCGAGCATGCGCAACTGTTCGTCGCTATGCACCGTGGTCGTCAGGCCGTACTTGTCGACGATGGCGAGATCTTCGGGCTTGAAGAATCCTTCGAGTAGCAGGATGGGACCGGCCCAGCCCAGCTCGCGCAGGCGCACGGCCTCTTCGAGGTCGAGCAGGCCGAAACCATCGGCGTCACGCAATCCGGGGTATGCGTTTTCGATACCATGCCCGTAGGCATTGGCCTTGACCACCGCCCAGACTTTGCTGTTGGGGGCGTGACGGCGGGCGACATCGAGATTATGGGCGAGTGCTGCGGTATGAATCGAGGCTTTGATTGGACGAGGCATGGCAGGATCGAATCTTAGGAGAAGCTGCGCCAGCATGGGCCGGCGGCATAACGCATCGGCATATTTTCGTGTTATAAAGCCGTGCGCACAACTTGTTTTGCCGAAATCTTTTTCCCGATAACAATATCGGTCTCAGACCGAGGGCGACCGGGCGCCCGGCACGGGGGCTTCAAGACCGAACATACGGTCCATTAGCGACTTTTGCATGGCCGATGAGCGCAGATACCCCTGTGTTTAAGCCCGGTTTCTTCCCGTATAGGTATCCCTGACGGGATACCGCGGATTCCGACAACCGAGACACGCAAGTTTTACGCCGCACGGGATCGACTCAAGTACCGATGAAGAAAGGCTTTTATACCATCATGGCCGCGCAGTTTTTTTCGTCGCTGGCCGACAATGCATTGCTGATTGCCGCAATCGCACTCCTGAAGGATCTGCATTCCCCGCAGTGGATGACACCGCTGCTCAAACTCTTCTTCGTTCTCTCGTACGTCATTCTCGCCGCCTATGTCGGTGCGTTCGCCGACTCGATGCCCAAGGGCAAGGTCATGTTCATCAGCAACACGATCAAGGTCGCGGGCTGTCTGATGATGCTGTTCGGCTCGCATCCGTTGATTGCGTACGGCGTGGTGGGCTTCGGCGCAGCGGCGTACTCGCCCGCGAAGTACGGCATTCTCACGGAGCTATTGCCCGCCGAGAAACTTGTCGCAGCGAATGGCTGGATCGAAGGATTGACCGTCAGTTCAATCATTCTCGGCACCGTACTCGGCGGTGCGCTCATCAGTCCGCACATATCCGCATGGGTGCTGCACCATACCCCTGAGGTGATCAGCTCGCCGGCGATGGCCGCGATGATCATCATCATGGGCATTTACGTGATTGCCGCACTGTTCAATCTGCGCATTCCCGATACCGGCGCACGCTATGCGCGCCAGGAACGCAATCCGATCAAGCTGATCTCCGACTTCGCCGATTGCTTCGTCACGCTGTGGCGCGACAAACTGGGCCAGATCTCCCTCGCCGTCACCACGCTGTTCTGGGGCGCCGGTGCGACGCTCCAGTTCATCGTGCTGCGCTGGGCCGAAAAGGCCCTCGGCATGACGCTGTCCGAAGGTGCAATCCTGCAAGCCGTGTCGGCGGTGGGCGTGGCCATCGGCGCGATCGTCGCCGCCTCGCGCATTCCGCTCAAGCGCTCGCTGTCGGTGCTGCCGGTCGGCATTGCGATGGGGATTGCCGTCATGGCGATGGCCTTCTTCTCGAAGGACTTGCTGCCCTGGGGCACCGAATGGAAGGTGCCGCTGTATCTGATCGTCTCGTATATCTTCCTGATCATCGTCGGCGCGCTCGCGGGTTTCTTCGTGGTGCCGATGAATGCCCTGCTCCAGCACCGTGGCCACGTGCTGCTCTCGGCCGGGCATTCCATTGCCGTGCAAAACTTCAACGAGAACCTGTCGGTGCTGATCATGCTGTGCCTCTACGCACTGCTGATCTGGTTCAATGTGCCGGTCGGGGTCGTGATCATTCTTTTCGGAGTGTTCGTGTCGGGCACGATGTGGCTCGTCATGAAGCGTCACCAGGCCAATCAGCGCGAATTCGATTCGGTCGCGCTCATTGGCGAAGTCAAGCATTGATATGAATTTGCGTCAGCCTTCCCAAGCACGTCAGTCGTCCATTCCCATCGCCCTCACCATCGCCGGTTCCGACTCCGGCGGTGGCGCAGGCATTCAGGCCGACCTCAAGACCTTCTCTGCCCTCGGCGCCTACGGTGCCAGCGTGATTACGGCGCTCACCGCGCAGAACACGCAGGGCGTGACGGGTATTCACACGCCGCCTGCGAGTTTTGTGACGGCACAGATGGACGCCGTCTTTCAGGATCTGGATGTCGACGCCGTCAAGCTCGGCATGCTCGCCAACGTGGATGTCGTGCGCGCCGTGGCCGCCGGGCTGCGTCAGTACAAGCCGCGCTTCGTCGTGCTCGACACGGTCATGATCTCGAAGAGCGGTCACGCGCTGCTGCAACCGGATGCGGTCGCAGCCTTGCGCGACGAACTGCTGCCGCTGGCCGATCTCATCACGCCGAATCTGCCGGAAGCGGCAGCATTGCTGGGGGTGGAAGCCGCGACGGACGAAGCCGAGATGGAGCGTCAGGCACAGGCACTGCGCGCGCTCGGCGCACGCAACGTGCTGGTCAAGGGCGGGCACCTGGCGGGAGATCTCAGCCCGGACTGGCTCGTGAGTGCGGCTGGCGTCGAGCGATTCAACGCACCGCGCATCGCTGCCCATAATACGCACGGCACAGGCTGCACCCTCTCCGCTGCACTCGCCGCACTCCGCCCGCGTCGCAACGACTGGTCGGACACCGTGCGCGATGCGAAGGCGTATCTCAACGGCGCGCTTGCCGCCAGCGACGAACTTCAGATCGGCAAAGGCATTGGGCCGGTTCACCACTTCCACGCCGTCTGGCCGAAAGACTGAGCGATAAATCAGGAAACGGATGGCGCGTCAGATCGAAGGCGCGTCGTCGGCACTGCGCGCCAGTGCGCGTCGCGCAGCAGCGTCTGCCCGCTCACTCAGCTCTTCGATGCGATGCCGCGCACGCGGCGCCCAGAAGTCGGGGACGATGAAACCCCGCTCGCATTCGAACCAGGCGCCGTCAGCTTCCTCGCCAGCGCCTCTTCTCAACGCAACGATCAGTAGCGGCTCCGCCACCCCACGCTCATGCCAGTGCGTCTCAATGCGGGCGCGCATGGCATCCAGCGAGAGCACCGCCGAAGCCTCGACGCGCGCGGGCGCAAGCCATCGCGCTCGCGGCAGCATGGCCCACGCCTGATGCGGCGACGCCGACTGTTCGTACGACCACCATGCATCGGGCGTCGCCCACCAGCCTCTGCCATGCCCCTCGGACACCAGTTGCGGCAGTTGCCCCTGCTGCCCGAGCGGATGAAATAGCCATCCCTTGAGATACACCTGAGGCAGCCACGGCCCCTCGGCAGGCAGCGCACTGCGCGCCGCCTCGAGCGTGGTCAGGCGTAATTGATGGCCGAGCAACCGCGCCACCTTGTCTGCGAGACTGTCGGCGAGATTAGGGCCGAGCCAACGGAACTGGAGGGCGCGCTCGTCGAGCGCACCCGCTGCCGCCGATGACTCTGGTGGTACGAACAGATACAGCTTTACCGCCAGTTCCCAGTGCAACAACTGGCGATCGGCGAGACGCGTCAGAAGGAAGTCGCACTCGCCGAGCGTCATGTTGCCGCGACGGGCGTCGCGAACCTGCAAACCGGCAGCGTGCAGATTGAAGTGCGGACTATGCAGCAACGCGAAATGCAGCAGTTGCTCTGCATAGCGCCCCAGACGGTGGCTTTCGCCGCGCGCAAGCATCTCATGCAACGGCGCGGGATCGGCGTCGCAGGCGAGCAGCCAGTCGTGAAGGATTTGAGAGGGGAAGACGGGTTCGGCGTTGAAGTGCGCCAGTGCCGCCGGGAATCGGGCGGCACTGAGCAGATCGGCGGACAGCAATAACCACGCGAGGTCGCGCACCGGCGCCTCGCGCAGCGTTTCGATCAGTTCGCCGTAGGCGTGTTGTGGTCCGGAGTCGTTTCGCACACGGCCTCATAGGTAGCCCGCGCCAGGCACCAATCCGTCCAGGCCTTGGCCTTGTCGGGCAGACTGCGCAACAGATAGGCCGGATGGTAAGTCACGATCACCGGCACCCCTTCGTACTCATGCACGCGTCCGCGCAAGCTGGCGATGCTCGCCTGCGTGCGCAAAATGCTCTGGGCAGCAAAGCGGCCCATCACCACGATCACGCGTGGTTTGAGCAACGCGACCTGACGCTTCAGATAAGGCTCGCAACTCGCCACTTCAGCCGGCTCCGGATCGCGGTTGTTCGGCGGACGGCACTTGAGCACGTTGGCGATGTACACGTTCTCGCCTCGCCGCAACGCCGACGCCCGCAGCATGTTATCAAGCAGCTTACCCGCCTGACCGACGAACGGCTCGCCCTGCAAGTCCTCCTGCTGCCCGGGCGCTTCGCCCACCAGCAGCCAGTCGGCCTCGCGGTCGCCAACGCCGAAAACCGTCTGCGTGCGCTTCTCGCACAAACCGCACAAACGGCAACCGGCAACGCGTTCCGTGAGCGCTTCCCAGTCCAGCGTCTCCACGCCCGGCAATGCGGGACGCGAAGGAGCATCCTCGCCCGCATCGCGCACGATCGACCACAGCGCGGCATCGGCGGCGGCATCGCCATCGCCATTGCCTTCGCTGTCCAGCCACATCGGGATGTCGTCGGGCGGCATGTCAGAGGAGGCGCGACGCGAAGTCTCCCGTGCCACCGGCGTCGGCGCGAAGTCGCGCGGCGCGGGAGGTGCGGGAGACGAAGGAAGCGCAGGCGCATCGTCTAAAGCGGACGGACGGGCAACGGCAGGACGCGCAACACTCACCGGCGCGCCTGATGGCACCGCCGACGGCGCGACATCCCACGGCGGCAAGTCGTCGCTTTGTGCGGCACCCGGCGCATCGAGCGTCGCCACGTCGCCATGCTCGGCAGACGCCGCAGCCGCAACACCGGCGACCTGCGCCGCATGGGCAGCATTCGCCACAGCGTCGTTGGACATCCATACCGGCCACAGCCCGAACTCTTCCAGAATCGCTTTAGGCCACGGCACGATCGGTCTCCCACGACAGGCGCATCACAATGGCGTCTTCACGACGCCCACTCGCTGGATAGTATCCCTTGCGTCGGCCGATTTGCTCGAAACCGAAACGCTCGTATATGCGCAGCGCGCGCACATTGGACGGACGCACCTCCAGCAGCACCCCGCCCATGCCCTGCTCACGCGAGACGCGCACGATCTCCTGCAACAACTGCACGCCGAGCCCGTTGCCCTGCATTTCGGGCACGACACAGACGTTGAGCAGATGCGATTCGTCGACGACCGGCATCAGCAGGAAATAGCCGAGCAACGTACCGTCGACCGCCCGCAGGCAAACGCCCTGATGCCCGGCATCGAGCGAATCCGCGAAGTTCTGACGCGTCCACGGAAACGGGTACGCGCGCACTTCGACCGCGACGACTTCGTCGAGGTCTGCCGGTGTCATCGGCGAATAGTGGTTCGGTCCGGCCTGCCGCATCAGGACGCCCCCTTGCCGCTCGCCTGCGCCCCTGCCTGCTTGATGGCTTCGCGCTCGGCGGTCGTCTGCGCCACTTTGTTGCGGATGTAGACGGGCATGGCCTGATCGGCCGGAATGGCCTCGCCGCGAGCGAATGCACGGGCGGCGAGTTCGGCGACGTGGCGCGCGCGCGGCATGGCGTCGGCCAGCACGGCCTGCGCCTGCACGCTCGCCTGCAGACGTTCGCCGAAGGCTGTCACGGCATTGCCTGCGATGACAAATTCGGCGTCCGGTGCGCGCACCTGTTCGGCAGCATCCAGCGACGGGGCCTGCACTTCGCGCCAGTCGCCCGTTGCGTCGTCCCAGACGTAATCGGCCCAGTAGGCCTCATTCATGCGCGCGTCGAGCGCGACGAGCACGCGCTGCGTGCCCACACGCGATGCGCGCGCCGCTTCGGCGCAGGCGACGAGCGTGCCGACGGGTACGACCGGCAACCCGGCACCGAACGCCAGCCCCTGCGCTACGCCGCAGGCCGTACGCAGCCCGGTAAACGAGCCCGGCCCTGCGCCAAAGGCAATTGCGTCGCAATCGGCCAGCGTCAGGCCAGCCTCGCGCAAGACGTCGCGGGCAGCGGGAAGAATGTGCGTACTGGAAACCGGACCAGTGTCGAGATGGCGTTCAGCCACAAAGGCCGGTGCGCCGCTGGCGGGATCGTGACGATACACGGCGACCGAACAGAACTCGGTCGAGGTATCGAGGGCAAGAAGCGTAATCGATGACATGGCGCTATTGTAATCGGCGGCGCGGCGCGCGATCCAGCGCGATGAAGGGATTGCGCGCAAGGAATACCGGGGCATGCCCGCCAGGGCGCCGGGCGACGTCCCGGGCCGGTTTGCCGCACATTTGCCCTGCCGTTGAGCCCCTTCCACAGAGGCCTCACCACTCGGTGCAAATCCGAACGTGCATTTTTTCTGAAATGGGTATATAATCCGCGCTTCGCTTCGCGGGGCACCAAGTGTTACCCCGTCTGGCGACGAAAAACTGCGTTTTGCCCCAATCCTGTGATAAGCCGCTGTAGTTCTTGCCGGTACTGGCGTTCTTAGGAACGACCCGCCACCGTCCCCCGGCTTACGATACGGATTTCGATCCGCTTTCTGCCCCATCCGCGATTTGCTTCCTGCTTGCGACGAATTGGGTTTGCCGATTGGCGCCAACGCCCCGACATAACCCTTAATCCGCAAGAGGATTCATGGAACAGCCTTCCAAGCTGTCTGCCATCGCGCAGACGTATTTCCCGTCGTCCGAAGAAAATGAAAACGGCGCTGCCGCATCCGTTGAAGTCGCAACTGCCGACAACAACGACGGTAAGCCCACGTTCGCCGAGCTCGGCCTGAACGAAGCCATTCTCTCGGCCCTGACCACCGCCGGTTACACCCACCCGACGCCTGTCCAGCAGCGTGCGATTCCCGCCGCGCTCGCCGGTCGCGATCTGCTGGTGTCGAGCCCCACGGGTTCGGGCAAGACGGCCGCCTTCATGTTGCCGGCCATCCACCGCTTCGCAGAAATGCAAGCGAGCGGCGAGCTGAGCGCTCGCACCGCACCGGCCGCACATCCGCGCAACCAGCCGGCCGCCCCGGGCGAGAAGCCCCGCAAGGGCCAGCGCGTGCGTCGCGTCGCCGCGCAACCGCTGCTGCTCGTGCTCACGCCGACGCGTGAACTGGCACAACAGGTGTCGACCGCTGCCGATACGTACGGCAAGCAACTGCGCCGTCTGCGCACGGTGAGCATTCTGGGCGGCATGCCCTACCCGCGTCAGCTCGAAATGCTGGCGAAGCAGCCGGAGATCATCGTGGCGACGCCGGGCCGTCTGCTCGACCACATCTCCAGCGGCAAGATCGATCTGTCGCAACTGATGATGCTGGTGCTCGACGAAGCCGACCGCATGCTCGACATGGGCTTCATCGACGACATCCAGACCATCGTCGATGCCACGCCGGAAGCACGTCAAACGTTGCTGTTCTCGGCAACGATCGACGGCCGCATGGGTGAAATCACGCGTCGTCTGCTGCGCGATCCGGAAACCATCGAGATCACGCGCGGTAGCGACCAGCGCACCAACGAAAACATCGAGCAAACGCTGCACTATGTGGACGACCGCGCCCACAAGGATCGTCTGCTCACGCACCTGCTCGGCAACGACTCGCTCGACCAGGCCATCGTGTTTACGTCGACCAAGCGCGACGCCGACCTGCTGGCCGACCAGCTCGAACAAGCCGGTTTCGACAGCGCCGCACTGCACGGCGACATGCCGCAAGGCGTGCGTAACCGTACGCTGCGCGCCCTGCGCGAGCGTCGTGTTCGCGTGCTGGTAGCCACGGACGTCGCCGCTCGCGGCATCGACGTGCCGGGCATCACGCACGTATTCAATTACGATCTGCCGAAGTTCGCAGAAGACTACGTCCACCGTATCGGCCGTACGGGCCGTGCCGGCCGTCGTGGCGTGGCCGTGAGCCTCGCCGCACACGCCGAAATCGGTGCTGTGAAGCGCATTGAACGCTACACGCGTCAGCCGCTGCCGGTGAACGTTGTGGCCGGCTTCGAGCCGCGCCGCTCGCCACCGAAGGCTGGCGCTGGCGGCAAGCGTCCGGGTGGTCCGGGCCGTGGCGGTCCGCGTCATGGTCAGGGCAACGGTGGCGGCCGCTGGAGCAACAACGGCCCGCGTCAGGGTAATGGCGGCGGCTACGGTGGCGGCAACGGCGGCGGCTATCAGGGCGGTCAACGTTTCGGCGGCAACAAGCCGACCGGCACGTTCGAGCGTCGTGAGAACAGCGGCTACCAAGGTGGCTACCAGCAAGCCGAAGGTGGCAACACGGGCGGCAACGGTTTCTCGAACGGCAGCGCAACGGATCGCTTCGAGCGTCGCTCGCCGCGCCCGTTCGACGGCAACCGTCAGGAACGCGCCCCGCGCTCGTTCGAAGGGGGTCGTTCGTCTGAAGGCGGCTATCGCCAGGACCGTGGCACCCGCAGCTTCGACGGCCAACGTCAGGATCGCGGCTTCGGCGGCAATCGTGGCAACGGCGGTAACGGCGGCTACGGTGGCAACGGCGGCGGCTACAACAAGCGTCGCGGCGACTAAGCCCATCGACGTCTGGCAGGACCGATAACTTTTCGGTCTCGCAAGCTTCGACACAAAACCCCGGCATTGACGGCTAACGTCTTTGCCGGGGTTTTGCTTTATCTGCCGGTGTGTCTGCCGAAGGCACCGTGACTTGCGCCACCGACATTTCTCCGGCCGCCTGCAGAATGTCCAGCACCAGTACGCCTTCAATGAAGTCATCGGCGCGCAGACCCCGGTACATCGTCGGGTGAAGCTGCCTTCCATGTGATTGAAGCAATTCGACGGCCTCACAACTGACGACGTCGAATATCGCGTCACGCCCTGACTCGCGTTCAGTCCTCACGAAGAGTCCCCATGCCCGGTTCTCGCGCGGATCGAAATCGTTGCACAAGTAACGATCCTGCATATTGTCGAACCGAATCGAGGACCGATGCAGTTTCAGGTCACCGGATTGCAATAGGGTGCACCACGCCCCGATCTCCGCGCGAATCTCATAATTGAGCCTGTCGCCTGCTACTAGCACGTCCGTGGTGACGCCACGCGCCTGACAGATCTCCCTCGCCACAGATCGCATGGCCTCCGCCGTTTCCTGACGATTCCACACATCGAATATCTGGTCGGCGAGTCGGCATCGTATCGCCGCAGCAAACAGCCGCAGCCGCCGGTCTTCGAACATCTTGGTGAGCTGCGTCCCCACCGCTTGCGCCGCGTCGATACTGCCGAAGGCCCGCAAGCTGTCCAACGCAGCGTGACAATTGATCGCGGCCGCTCCCCAGGCATCTGCACGCAGCGCGGCCTCGCAACCGTTCCTGAACTCGTCGACGGCATATTCGTGACGACCGGCCGCAGCGTAACGCCCGCCCAACACCCAGGCCCAGTCCGCCATACTGCGAAGGTCCTCCGGTCCCGCACGCCCGGACGCATTCGCGATGCTCTGACGAATCGTCTCGCCGGGCGCCACAAAGGTCTGCTGCAATCGCTCCAGTTCCTCGGCGGTAACGCCCGCCTCGACGCCCCCGATACACGACGGCATCAGTGCGAACCGCCACCGGGTGCCGGGAATGGTGAGCGAGATCAAACCGTAGGCGAAGGCGAAGGTCGACTTTGGTGCCGTACGCGCCGCGTCCTGCGTTTGGATGAGCATCGCCGCTCTCGCCTCCGGCGTCAGACTCTGCAGGAGCTTCAGGCTGCGCTCCCCCGTCACGACAGGGAAATCCGGACCGCCGACCAAGCGATGCATCAAGCCCGGCGAGGACGTCCGCGCACGAAAATGACTGGCGATCGGGAAATTCCGCCCACCGTTGACCAGGTAGGCCTGCCCCACCGGAAACGAGGCAAGAAAACACTCGGCCAGCGCCACCCGGAAGTCGCCCACCTGAAAATTGCCAGCGAGCAGCGGCTTCAGGCCGCCCCAGCCACCGACACGGGTCACATCCGCGACGAATGCCTCGCAGGCATCCTCTGGCAGTGCGCCGCTGAGTAGTTTCTCGTCAAGACGATCGACACACGCGTGGAGCGACGACAGGTTGTCGTCCATGAACTGTTGTAACGCCGCGTTTCTCCATATCGCCGGTTGCGCCACCACCTTTGTGTCCCGCTTGGCGACGCTCAGAATGTCGAGCATGAGCCGCCCGACATAAAAGTCCCGTTTGCTCAACGTCTCATGGGTAAGCGGATGCAAACGATCCGCCTTCTGCCCGACGGACGCGTAAAACCGATTCACCGTTCGCGCCGTGACAAAATCCAATACGCCTTGCTGATCCGTGCCGCTCGGCAGACTCCGCATCAAACACCACTCGACATTGTGATCTGGATCGAAACGGTCTCGCGTCCAGCGATCTTCCATGTCGTCGAAGCGGATGTCGTATGACGCCAACGTCAGCCCGGATGCCGAGAACGCCGCCTTGTGTGCGGACAACACCTCTCGAATCACGCCTGCCGTTTGCTGCCTGTCGTTTCCTGTCGGGTCAGTCAACCCCGCAGCCTCGAAGCATTGCGTCGCCTGTTGACGATGACATGCGGCGCTTTGCGTGAGTCCCAGGGGATCCAGCACACGCTCCGCCAACGCCCACGCCACCTCGGCCCCCGATAGCGTAAAGCCGCGCGCGTCGAACGCCCGCTTCAGCCGGCTCCCCAACGGCATCGCCAGGCTTGCGTCTGCGCACGCTTTGAGGCCACGCAACGCCTCCTCGCAATACAGCACGGCCCCACCCCACTCATCGCCGCACATCGCTGCCTCGCACGCCGACACAAACTCGCTGGCCGACAGATCGTGTCGGTCAGCGCTCGCGTACTTTTGTCCTTTGAACGCGTGCCAGTGCGCGAGCATTCGCCAGTCGTCCAATGTCAGTTCAGCTCGCGAACTTTCGATCGTTTGCGCGACGGTCAATCCGTTGTCCAGCCGACATTGGAGCAGCCCCTGCATTTCGTGACGGGTCAGTGCACCGGCGGTGTCCGAGACGCATTCCGGCATCAGTGGTAAAAGCCAGCGAGACCCCGGCAACCTCACGATGACCGTGCCGTCGTAGTTCAGGCGGACGATAGCCCCCTTTGTTGCGTCGGAGGCGGGCGTCAGGAGCGCAAGTCGCGACGTCGGGTTTAAGTGCTGCAACACGTGAAGACATTGCTGGCCGATGTCGACGGGGAAGGTGTTTGGCACGGCAGCAAAATAATGCCGACCTTCAACGAACGACGCGACGTGGCAGTTCACCAACGCCCTGCGCAACTCGGCGGCATCTGCACCCTCGGAGAACAGACGGCCCGCTTGTCCCGAGTCGCCCCAATCGTCGTTTTCCAGGAGGTCGTTGATGAAGTGCTCGATGGGTTGCGAGAACGAACTCTCGCAAGCGGCGAGTCCCGTTTCAAGCGCGTCGAAGCAGGACTCGAAGCGGGCAACGGCGCAGGCATCGTTTCGCGCATGCGTTTGCCTTTCGGCATCCAGGACGCTACCCGGAGCCGCCTGGGTGGGCACTTCGGTGATTGAATTCATGGCGCAGGCCGCTGCGCACCGATGCTCGTTTGCATGGCAGGCGTGTCGTCGATCAGTGATGACGGCTCCACCATCTCACCGCGTGCACGCCTGCGATTGCAAAAATTGACGATCGGGGCAAATTCGCATCTCGCCGCGCGGGCCATCGTGCGGCCCCATATCGTCACCCTCTCAGTTCGCTACCCTGCGGCGAACTGATCCGTCGCCTCGATCAGCCAATGCTGGATCGTCGGCTCGCTGAAGGCGTGTCCGGCATCCGGCGCCCAGTAGAAGTCAGCTTCAGGCCACGCCTTGTGAAGCTCCCAAGCGGTGCGGGCGGGCGTCGCCATATCGTAGCGTCCCTGCACGATCACACCGGGGACGTCGCGCAACGCATGCGCGCCCCCGATCAGTTGGTTCGGCTTCAGGAAACCGTCATGCACGAAGTAGTGATTTTCGATGCGCGCAAATGCAATCGCGTAGTGCGGATCGCCGAACGCTTCGGCCAACTGATCATCCGGCAGCAGCGTGATCGTGCTGCCCTCCCACATGCTCCATGCGCGCGCCGCTTCGATGCGCACCGACTCGTCGCGATGCGTGAGTCGCTTCTGATACGCGCGCATCAGATCCCCGCGCTCTTCGAGCGGAATCGGTGCGAGAAACTTTTCCCAACGGTCCGGGAACAGCCACGACGCGCCCTTCTGGTAGTACCAGTGCAACTCTTCGCGACGCACCGTGAAAATCCCGCGAATGACCAGTTCGCTCACACGGCTCACATGGGCCTGCGCGTAAGCCAACGCCAGCGTGCTGCCCCACGAACCACCGAAAACGAGCCATTGCGCGTAACCGAACTTCGTTCGCAACGCCTCGATGTCGTCGACCAGATCCCATGTCGTGTTGTGCTCGAGACTCGCGTGCGGCAACGAGCGTCCGCAGCCGCGCTGATCGAACAATGTGATGCAGTACTTCGAAGGATCGAACAAGCGTCGGTGCTCGGGCGAACAGCCGCCACCGGGGCCGCCGTGCAGGAACACCGCCGGCTTGCCCTTGGGATTGCCGCAGCGCTCCCAATAAATGTTGTGCCCGTTGCCGACGTCGAGCATGCCGGACTCGAAAGGCTCGATGTGGGGATACAAACGGCGTGGCGACGCGGGGATTTCCTCGACGATCCTGCCGGTTCCGCGAGGCGCGTGCATCGGCGCTGCAGCATCGGAAGTATCGGAAGCATTGACGGAAGTCTCCGGAACCTCTGGAATATCGGGCGACATCGGCATCCTCTCAAAACGTGGACGAGTAGGACGAGGACCAGCACCTCAAAGTTCAGTGTAGCGCGGCGACTCAAACAAGACAAAGCACGCGCAAAACAAAATGGGACGATGTCACCATCGTCCCATTGCGTTGCCCTGCTTCCGTTCCTGCGTCTGAGCGTCGTACCGCCATGCTGTGCGCGATCGGCTTAGCATGACGGCAGACGCGGCCGTCAGACCTCTTCGTAAAGCGGCAGCGTGAGGAAGTCGACGAAGTCCTCGCTCGTGCTCATTGTCTCGAAGATCACGGCCGCGCGGTCGTACGTCGGTGCGACCTGCCCCACGAGTTCCTTGACGTTGGCGAGTTCCTGCGGAATCAGTTCGCGCACCAGTTCGGCGGTGACCTTGCGGCCGTCGTCGAGCTTGCCCTTCGGCGAGCGAATCCACTGCCACACCTGCGAGCGCGAAATCTCGGCGGTAGCAGCGTCTTCCATCAGGTTGTGGATCGGCACGCAGCCGTTGCCCGCCAGCCAGGCGCCCAGATAGTGGATGCCGACGTTGATGTTGTTACGCAGCCCGGCTTCGGTGATCGGCGCTTCCGGCTTGAACTCCAGCAGGTCGCGGCCCTTCACGCTCACGTCATGACGTTGCTTGTCGATCTGGTTCGGACGATCGCCCAGCACCTTCACGAACTCTTCCATCGCGACCGGCACCAGCCCCGGGTGCGCGACCCAGCCGCCGTCGTAACCGTCGGTCGCATCGCGCGCCTTGTCGCTGCGAATACCCGCCATCGCCTTTTCGTTCGCTTCCGGGTCGCCCTTGATCGGGATCAGCGCGCTCATGCCGCCAATCGCAGGCGCATTGCGACGGTGACACGTCTTGAGCAGCAGCAACGCGTAAGCGCGCATGAACGGCACCGTCATGTTGATGCGGCTGCGGTCGGCGAGGCAGAAGTCGGCGTCGACCTTGAACTTCTTGATGCACGAAAAGATGTAGTCCCAACGGCCCGCGTTCAGGCCCGAGCTATGCTCGCGCAGCTCGTACAGGATTTCGTCCATCTCGAATGCGGCGAGCACGGTCTCGACCAGCACCGTCGCCTTGATGGTCCCTTGCGGCACGCCCAGCTCGTTCTGCGCAAGCACGAACACGTCGTTCCACAGACGTGCTTCGAGATGGCTCTCCAGCTTCGGCAGGTAGTAGTAAGGACCGAAACCACGCTCAAGCGACGTCTTCGCGTTGTGGAAGAAATGCAGGCCGAAGTCGAACAGGCTGCCCGACATACGCACGCCGTCTACGCTCACGTGCTTTTCGTCGAGATGCCAGCCGCGCGGGCGCACGATCAGCGTCGCGACCTTATCGTTGAGCTGGTAGTGCTTGCCGTTCTGCTCGAGGCTGATGGTGCCGCGCACGGCGTCGCGCACGTTGATCTGCCCTTGCAGCTGGTTATGCCAGTTCGGAGTGTTCGAGTCCTCGAAGTCGGTCATGTAGCTGTCCGCGCCCGAGTTCAGCGCGTTGATGATCATCTTGCGCTCGACCGGCCCGGTGATCTCCACGCGGCGGCATTGCAGCGCATCCGGCAGCGGCGCAATACGCCAGTCTGCGTCGCGGATGGCCTGCGTCTCAGGCAGAAAATCGGGCACTTCACCGGCATCCAGACGCGCCACGCGCGCTTCACGGGCGGCGAGCAACGTCTGACGTTGCGACTCGAATGCGCGGTGCAGCTTCGCGACGAACGCCAGCGCTTCGGGGGTCAGAATGGCTTCGTATTCGGGATGGATATCGGCGGCGTCGACATGCAGTTGCATGCCCGGGGGCAGACTCAAAGGCATCAGGGATCTCCAACAGCTTGTTTATGTTCGGAAGCACGCCGCAAGGAAGGGACTTCAGGGGCTTTGCACGAGGCCCTCACACCTCATTGGGCATGTAGGACGCGTACTTCCGTCAATGCCGGGGGATCGCGCGATCCGACAGCATTGCCCGCCGATTCTATTATTGATGCCGATCATCATAAAGATGCATAGAAATCACTTTATCTATGACTTTTTAGTACATAATCGGCGTCATGGATCGCTTCAAACAAATCGAAACGTTCGTTGCCGTGGCCGCCAGGGGCAGTCTGTCCGGGGCTGCGGCGCTCGAAGGCGTGGCCCCGGCCGTGATCGGGCGGCGCATCGACGCGCTCGAATTCCGGCTGGGCGTGAAGCTACTTGTACGCACTACCCGGCGCGTGACGCTGACCTTCGAAGGCTCCGCCTTTCTGGAAGACTGCCAGCGCATTCTCAACGAGATGCACAACGCCGAAGCGGCCATGTCGGCGGGCGGCGTGAAGGCCAGCGGGCATTTGCGACTGTCGGCCCCCGCCGGGTTCGGGCGACGCCACGTCGCCCCGCTGCTGCCTGTGTTCATCACGTCGCATCCGGACGTCACCGTCACCCTCGATCTGTCGGACCGGCTTGTCGATCTGGTCAACGAGGGCTTCGACTGCGCTATCCGGCTTGGTGAGTTGCCCGACTCCAGCCTCGTCTCGCTGCGTCTCGGTGACAACCGACGCGTGTGCGTGGCGTCCCCCGACTATCTCGCTGCGCACGGCCATCCCGAATCGCTCGACGACCTCGCCCGTCACAATTGCCTGGCGTTCGGCTCGACGGCCAACCAGCAGCGCGGCTGGACCTTTGCGCAGGACGGCAAGGTCGTCACCATCCGCGTGAACGGGACGATGGAATGCACCGACGGCGCGGTGCTGCACGATTGGTGTCTGGAGGGCTACGGACTGGCGTGGCGCTCGTGGTGGGAGGTGGGCGACGACATTCGCGCCGGTCGGCTGACAACCGTGCTCGATGCATTCGCCGCGCCGCCCATCGGTATCCACGCCGTGTTTCCTCAGCGCCGTCACCTGCCGCTGCGCGTGCGCTTGTTCATCGACCATCTCAGGCATCACTACGGCAGTTCGGCGTACTGGCAAGACGACGCGTCTCAAAATTTGCACGAAAGCGTGCATCAAAGTGCGTAGCCGTTCGCATTCACACGCGTCGATTTGACGCATGACGCGAGACGCCCGGCCAGCAGGGACGAGGGCCGCAGGCTGGTGCTCGACGAGATACGCGTGAGGAACGTTTGTTGCGGCTAGCCCCTCTCAATATCGGGTTTGCCCCCGTTGTTGCGTCGCGCCGAAGCCATAAAATCGAAGCGAAGGGTCCGCAGGCGATGCCGGACAGGCATCGAAAGCTGCAAGACAGCGGACTGGGTGCAAGACCGTGATACCTGCGCGAGCCTGTGAACGCGTGTTCAGCAACGCCAACTGCGGGAGGTCATATGTTGTTTACCCACATCCTCATTCCGACCGACGGCTCGGAGCTATCCCAAAAGGCTGTGACAGGCGGGCTCGAACTGGCCCGCGCCCTGAACGCCAGAGTCACCGGCTACTGCTGCCTCGCCGAGTATCCCTACTCTCCATTTAGCGAATACGTGCTCGAAGCACCGGCCACGTTCAGTGAACGCATTGCCGAAGAGGCCTGCGCGCATCTCGACGATCTCGCACAGGCGGCCGCCGCAGCGGGCGTGCCCTTCGACCGCGACAGCTCGACCTTCCCCGCCCCGTATCTGGGCATCATCGACGCAGCGGAGCGTCACGGGTGCGATGTCATTCTGATGGCCTCGCACGGGCGGCGTGGCCTCACCAGTCTGCTGCTCGGCAGCGAGACACAACGCGTGCTCGTGCACTCGAAGATTCCGGTCCTCGTCTATCGTTGATTGCGCTGATGAAGTGGATGGCCTCGATGCCATCGACATCGTCGGCACCATGAAAAAAGGCCCGTGAGCGGGATAAGCTCACGAGCCTCTTCTCGTTCAGGCGTGCAGCGCAGTCATGACGGCGACGGGAACGCCGCCACAACTGCCCCGGCCGGATAAGCCGGACGCGCGGTCCTGACGCGATACTGTTCCGCCAGCGTACGACGTGCCCCCACGCGCATCGCCGCTGACGGGCGCATCGCGCCCTCCCTCAGCCCTGTCAGGCTACCTTGACCTGCGCCTTCTTTTCGTCGAAGAACTGTTCGTCCTCCGTCGAACCCTTCAGGGCCGTGGTCGATGCGTCGCGCTCGATCGTTTGCGTGACGGCATCGAAGTAGCCCGTACCTACCTCGCGCTGGTGCTTGACCGCCGTGAAGCCCTTGTCGGCGGCGGCGAATTCGGCTTCCTGCAACTCCACGAAGGCGCTCATCTGACGACGGGCGTAGCCGTGCGCCAGGTTGAACATCGAGTAGTTCAGGCTGTGGAAGCCGGCCAGCGTGATGAACTGGAACTTGTAGCCCATCGCACCGAGTTCCTTCTGGAACTTGGCGATGGTCGCGTCGTCGAGATTCTTCTTCCAGTTGAACGACGGCGAGCAGTTATACGAGAGCATCTTGCCCGGGAAGTGCTTGTGGATGCCTTCCGCGAATTGCTTGGCGAATTCGAGATCCGGCTTGCCGGTTTCGCACCACACCAGATCGACGTACGGTGCGTAGGCCAGACCGCGAGCGATGGCCTGATCCAGACCGTTACGCGTGCGGTAGAAGCCTTCGACCGTGCGCTCGCCGGTGCAGAACGGCTGGTCGAGCGGGTCAACGTCGGCCGTGATCAGGTCGGCCGCTTCGGCATCGGTACGGGCGATGAGCACCGTCGGCACGCCGAGCACGTCAGCAGCCAGACGCGCCGCAACGAGCTTCGCGACAGCTTCACGCGTCGGCACGAGCACCTTGCCGCCCATGTGGCCGCACTTCTTGACCGAGGCAAGCTGGTCTTCGAAGTGAACGCCGCCGGCACCGGCTTCGATCATGGCCTTCATCAGTTCGAAGGCGTTGAGCACGCCGCCGAAGCCGGCTTCCGCGTCGGCCACGATCGGTGCGAAGTAATCGATGTAGCCTTCATCGCCCGGATTCTTGCCTTCCGACCATTGAATCTGATCGGCGCGCGTGAAGGTGTTGTTGATACGGCGCACGACTTGCGGCACCGAGTTGGCAGGGTACAGCGACTGGTCCGGGTACATTTCACCGGCGACGTTGGCGTCGCCAGCGACTTGCCAGCCCGACAGGTAGATGGCTTCGAGACCTGCCTTGACCTGCTGCATGGCCTGATTGCCCGTGAGCGCGCCGAGCGCGTTCACGAACGGCTTCTCGTTGATCATGCTCCACAGACGCTCGGCGCCACGGCGGGCCAGCGTTTGTTCCGGCTGGATCGAACCACGCAGGCGCACCACGTCTTCGGCCGAGTAGCCACGCTTGATGCCCTTCCAGCGCGGATTGTTCGCCCAGTCCTGTTCGAGTTGCTTCACTTGCTCTTGGCGCGTCGTCATGATGATCTCTCCTGGTTTCTCGATACAAATAAAAGAAGGTGACTCTTTGCTGCCCTGTGATCGCCGACCCTGCGGTTGACCGCACTCGGCGTCTCCAAATCGGCAGGTCTTGTATAAGAGTTTAGGGATTTCTCATGCAACGCAACAGAACGAATCAGCGTTCAATCACATATTTTTTATCAATAAGAATCAAATACATAACAAAATAATTTCTTGATGTGAAACGTTATTTTCCTTCCTGAAATCACCATGTTGTGCCAAGCAGCGCAAATTTTTACGCACCGCAAAGGCTTTTCACATCATGAAAAAAGGCCGATGACGCAGGTCATCGGCCTTCGGGGAGCCTCGCGAGGGGCCCGCGCTATGAAGCCGCGCGGCTCGTCGACGGCACGGTCTTCGGCGGCTTGCACACGAGCCAGACGGCCAATGCAATGAAACATCCACCAAAGAAGTGAGCCATCGTGACGGCCTCGTTCAGGAACAATGCGCCCCAGAGCACGCCGAACGGCGGAATCAGGAAAGTGACGGTCAGCGAGCGCAACGGGCCGAGATCGGCGATCAGACGGAAGAACAACATATAGGCGACGGCGCTGCACAGGAAGCCGAGCGCCGCCATAGCAGCCCACACGCCGCTGGTGGCTGGCCCGGGAATGCCTTCCGTTGCGGAGATGTAGCCGAAGAACGGCAGCAGAACGATCGCCGCACCCAACTGGCTGCCGAACGCCACGAGCTTGGCGTCGAGACCGCCGCGTTCGGTGATCCAGCGCTTGGTCAGATAACCGGCAAGGCCGTAGCACGACGTGGCGACGAGACACGCCAGCGCGCCCATCACGACCGGGCCGGACATCGTAACCGGACCGGTGCGCGTGAGCACGGCCACGCCGATCAAGCCCAGCAGTACGCCCAGACTCTTAGCCCCCGTCAGACGCTCACGGAAAAACAGCGTGCCGATCACAACGCCCATCAGCGGCGTGGTGGCATTGAGAATCGCGGAGTATCCGGCGGGCAGCACGCGCGCGGCGAGGCAATACATGACGAACGGAATGCCCGAATTGATGACGCCGAGCACCATCGCGGCTCCGAGCAACCCTTTGAACTCCCAACGAACGCGCATCGCCAGCAGAATAACCGCGAGCCCGATAGCGCCGAGCGTCACGCGAAAGAACGCGGTCGGCAGCGGCCCGAGCGCAGGCACGATGATGCGCATGAAAAGAAAGCTAGCTCCCCAGATGGCGGAGAGCGTCAACAAACGGGCAATGTCGGATGAACGCATGGTAGGACAGACGGCGCGAGCGGCCGCCGCGAGAGGATCGGAATGCTTGAATCCTCCCACATCGGAACGGGGAGCGCTGGTCATAATCGGACATGGCGACGTCTGCCCGACGAAGGTGCTGCGATGCGCCGACACCATCAAATGGTGAATCGCCCCATCCGCTTTTCGGAATTCGCGTATTGAAAGGCCAAAACGTCGTGCGATATGGTCGTGAGTCGAACCTCCGGAGCTTCACACGATATGACTTATCGAAATTTGCAGGCGCATTCTCATCAAACGCCCCTCCGCCCGATTCCCCGATCCCGTTTGCAATATCGCGGCCCCGCAAGCACGAACGTCCCGCGAGGATACGACCTGTGGAATCACTATGAAATCAGTTGGATGGATATGCACGAGCGACCCCAGATCGCCGTCGTGGAACTGGTGATCCCGTGCGACTCGCCTTACACATTGGAGATGGCAGACGCGCAGCGCTATTTCCTCGCACTTCGAGAGTGCCGTTTCGAATCGACGGAAGCACTGGAATCGCATATCGCGTCGGAATTGTCGCGATCGCTTCAGGCCTATGTCCTCGTGCGCAGCACGCCGGTGCGCCAGGCGGTGCGCATGACCGCCGCATATGGGCCGGTACCGCGATCGCTGGATACTGAGCCCGTTGGCGTGGTTCGAGGTGGCGTTGATGCCCATCTGTTGCGCTTCCATCGCGACGCCACTACCTTGCCAGCGCCACCGGCCCGCGAATGTCTAACCTCGGATCTGTTGAGCGTAAGGTGTCCTCTCAGCGGGGGCGTCGACTATGGCACGGTATGGTTTGACTATACAGGCCTGCCAATTTGCTCACGTTCGCTTATGGCGTACGTTCTCTCCTTTCGGGATAGCGAGATGTACATCGAGCAATGCGTGGAGACGCTCTTTGCCGATATCCTCACGCAATGCACGCCGTCACGCCTGTCCGTCGGCGCACGCTTTACCCGCCGTTATGGGCTCGACATCAATCCCGTACGCTCGACGCACGGCGTCGCCATCACCAATCAACGCACCGTTCGTCAATGACCGTATGACTGATCTTGCTCCGACGTTGTCTCCCGAGCGCCTCGTCCCCTTGCGGCAGGCGACACACATCACACCCGCCGTGATTGTGCTGGCCATCGGCTTCGTCAGTTTTCTCCTGATATCGAATGCGCTGGGCGCGCGCGTGTGTGAAGTCACGCTGCCATGGACCGTTGCAGGCGAGCCGTTCCGGCTCACGTTTTCCGCCGCGCTGATCAGCTTCCCGTTCGCCTATCTCTTCTCGTCGGTACTGACCGAGGTCTACGGTTATCGCATCAGCCGGGTTGTGATCTGGAGCGGCCTTGCCGCAAATCTCGTGATGCTTGTCTTTCTCTGGTTGACGGCTATGCTGCCAACCGACCCCACATGGGCCGCCCAAACCGGCTTCACTGACGAGGTGCAACGTCACTGGTTCGAGTCCATCGCACATATGTTCCTGGCGTCGGTGTCGGCGTGTCTCGTCGGAGAGTTCGCCAACGCAGCAACGCTGGCGCGCATGAAGATCGCGATGCACGGCAGGCTGGCGAGCCTTCGATTCATCGTCGGCAGCGCGTTGGCGGCATTGCTCGATTCCGCCGTCTTCGTGGTTGTGGCGTTCGCTTACGTACTCGACATCGACGCCATGACGCGCATGGCCGGGCTCGAATTCGTCTTCAAATGTGCCCTGCAATGGCTCGTTCTGCCGATGACGGTCGGCCTCGCCCGATGGCTCAAACGCACGGATGGTATCGATCATTACGACATCGGCACGTCGCTGAACCCGTTCGGCTTTCGCTTGTCATGCGCGAAAGCCTCGGGCAGTCGTCAATAGCGGCGGCGGGCCTCGCCAACTACGCTGCGTCGGCGTCCCGTGCCTGGCGATAGGCGATCCAGTCGCCGTTCGGGATGCGGGGCAACTGGCTGAC
Source organism: Pandoraea commovens (assembly GCF_024704525.1). Taxonomy (NCBI): domain Bacteria; kingdom Pseudomonadati; phylum Pseudomonadota; class Betaproteobacteria; order Burkholderiales; family Burkholderiaceae; genus Pandoraea; species Pandoraea commovens. The sequence goes on along the minus strand of NZ_CP102780.1, from coordinate 2,564,540 downwards.
GGCTGCTGCGTCCACCGGATAGACGATGCACGCGTACGTGGCACCGGCGCACGCTACGTCAAGCATCTCTCGCACGAACAGGCCTGCCTCGCCCGGATAGACGGCTTCGATTTCGTCGAGCACGGGGATCAGCGCCGTGTCTATCCGGTAGACGTCACCGGTCACGCGCTCGTCCACGCCTACGCCCAGCACCATACCCGGATAGCTGCCGAAGTCATAGAGCTGCCCGCCCAGCGTCGAAGTGCCGACGTACGTCGGTGCCGCAATGCCGTGACGCTCCGCCGCGCGCATCATGTCGTTGATCTCTCCCGCGCGCAACGTGCCATAGACGAAGACGTGCACGGCATCGGTCCGCGCATCGACCGGGATGGATTCGACGGACACCGCTTGGTCAGCGGGTGCAACGGGCGCGAGGCTAGGCATGACATGCATCCGGTTCGAAAGTGACAGGCAACGAGTTTACACTTACAAAATTCCAATTGTCCCCATCACACGTCATGCCGACGCTTATGTCTGCGCCAGCCGGTCCGACGGATGCCGAGCCGCCGGGCCTCGAACCCCTGCCCGCCACTCAGGCCGAGTTCGACAACTACGTCGTACCGGACACCTTCACGCCGACGCCGTCGCGCCCGGTGCGCCTGCGCGCCCGGCCGTTGCGCGATGGCATCCGTGTTCCGAATCATCGCCACGCGTGGGCACAAGTCGCTTACACCCCACGAGGCGTCATCCAGATCGCCGTGGCCGACGCCGCGTGGATTGTGCCGCCTTCACGTGCAATCTGGATTCCACCTGACATCGAACACAGCCTGCTCGTCAACGAGCCGTCGTATTTGCGCACGCTGTATGTGCATCCCGACGTGATCCCCTCGGGTCTCGATCAATGTCGCGTGGTGGAAGTCTCCGCGCTGCTGCGGGAATTGATCGCCGCCATCGACGTGCCGGGCCCCGATCTCGACCCGCCGCGCGAGCAACTGCTCGGCGCATTGATTCTCGACGAACTGCGACGCGCCTCCCCGCTGCCACTGGAAGTCCCGCTTCCCCGCGACAAGCGCCTGCTCACGTTATGTACGGCGATGCTCGCCGATCCGGCCCGCGCCTGGACGCTCGATCAATGGGCGCGCTTCGCCGGTGCCAGCCCGCGCACGATCGGACGTCTGTTCCGTCAGGAATTGAATATGAGTTTCGTGCAATGGCGTCAGCAGGCGCTGCTCGCACAGGCGATTCCGCTCGCGTCCAAGGGCTATCCGCTTTCGCGCATCGCGCGCGAACTCGGCTATCGGAGTCAGAGCGCGTTCTCCGCGATGTTCAAGCGCACCTTCGGACGTACGCCGACCGACTTCTTCGCCACCGCCCCCGACACTACATTTGTCGGAACAGATGAGCGTACTGACGACTGACCGCCACGCGGTCTTTGCGGCGTTTGAGTTTGAGTGTCAGACGTCCGAGCGGCGTATGCTGCGCGCTCACGACTTCCCCCACATTGACGACGGTGCTGCGATGCACCTGCCAGAATCGCGACGGATCGAGCTGCGGCAATAGCTCGCGCAGACTCGTGCGGATGAGCAGGTCGCCTTCGACCGTCGCCACCAGGACATACTTGTCCGCCGCTTCGAAAAAGCAAATCTCCTCGACGGGCACGATCCGAATCTCGTCGCGCACCGACGCACGCACGAACTGGAGATACTCGCGGGGATTCTGTCCGCTTTGACTCGCCTGACCCGCCTGTCCCGCCTGTCCCGCAGGCGCGCTCCGGGCTGAATCAGACAGCCGCCCCTCTCCCGCGTCCAGATGAGTACGTAAGGTCGTCAACAACTTCGAGAGCGTATCGCCCGTCGGCGCAGCCAGCCGTTCGCGCACACGCGCGACCGTCCGGGCCAGACGCTCCGGCGCCACCGGCTTGAGCAGGTAATCGACGGCCGCCGCGTCGAAGGCGTCCAGCGCGAACCGGTCGAACGCCGTCACAAACACGATCTGAGGCGGACGGCTCAATCGCGCACACGCTTGCGCAACCTCGATGCCGGTCGCACCCGGCATTGAGATGTCGAGAAACACCACGTCCGGTTGCGACCGGGCGATGGCCGCAATCGCCGACGTGCCGTCAGGTGCGACGGGCAACATCTGCAACTCGGGCCATGCCTGCGCGAGCATGGCGCGCAACGCGTCGGCGAGCAACGGTTCGTCTTCGGCAATCAGGGCGACGGGGGATGTCATGCACTCCACTCTCTGCGACTAGAAACTTCTGCCATTTGCGCTGCCCGTTTCGGCTCCCTGCCCGGGCGATGCCACAGGCAAGCGCAATGTGGCAACGACGCCTCGCGGTACGCCCTCGGTGAGCGTGAGTCGTGCGCCGTCGCCGTAGAGCACCCGCAGGCGCTCCCGGATATTCGTCAGGCCGATGCCGAACGTACGTTCCGCCGCATCGCCGCCAGTATTCGTACCTTCAACGGGAAAGCCTGCACCGTCGTCCGTCACGCGCACCACGATCTGGTCCATGCCGGAGGCCGTCCGTTCGCACCACGCGCTCACCGCCACGCGCGCACCACCCGACAGCGGTTCGACGCCGTGCTTCACCGCGTTCTCCACCAGCGGCTGCACGAGCATGGGAGGCACACGCATAGCACGGCATTCGTCAGGCAAATCGAACGTGTAACGCAGACGCTCACCGAAGCGCACCTGCTGGATGGCCAGTAACGCTTCAAGCAACGCAAACTCGTCTGCGAGCGGCGTGGTCTGCGAGCGGGTCGCCGCCAGCGACGCACGCAAGAAGCGATTCAGGTGGCCGAGCAGTACACGCGCCCGGGCCGGGTCGCTCGCGATCAGCGAATCGAGATTTGCCAGCACGTTGAACAGGAAGTGCGGCTCCAATTGCGCCTGAAGTGTCTGCAGTTGCGCGTACACCAGTTGACGGTCGGCTGCGGCTTCGCGCAACGCCTGATGCGCCGTCTCCTCACTCAACTGTGCGATGCGCGCGCGCGACCAGCCGTGATAGCTGCCAATCGCCGTCGCAATCAGCGCGATCAGTAAAACGATGGGCATCGAATGGCCGTTGACTGGACGCCACATCGCGATCGGCAGACCCAGCAATATCGTCCCCATCGCAATGCCGAGCGCCAGACCAGCTGCGCAACCGAACGCGACGAGCAGCAGGAACCCCGCCATCGACGGTCGCGCATCGCGCCAGATCAACCGACGTCCGCCGTCGATAAACACCGTGATGGCAATGCCGATGCACTGCGCAAAGACCAGATTCTGAATGAACGAGCCGCCGAAGCCGATGAACCAGAGCGCCAGCGCGATGGCCGTGTTGAAAAGCAGCACACCCACGAGTTCACGCGCAAATCGAAGCCACAGGCCACGCGTCTCGATGACGCGGCCCGCCTGCCCGGCCTGAGCGGCCTGAGCGGCCTGAGCGGATTGCGATGATTTCATGGTCGACGTCATTGTTGTGCGCCTCCGGCTTCGCTCCAGCCCGATCCTGCGATCATGGCGAGCAGGCCCTGCCCGGACTTCGGCCGCTTGGGTGCTTTATCAGCTGTCTCGTCGTGCGCTCGGGCTGGTGCACCGTTTTGCACCTGGTGAATCCCGTCACTGTGCCCGTCAGCCAGCGTCTCTCTATGCGTCTGTTCTAGTGTCCCTAACGGCCGTGCATCATGTTGCCACATCTGCGCGAACGCGTTGCTGAGCGTGCGCCCGGGCACCGCCACAGCCGCGACGCCCGCGATGACCAGCCCGGTAAACAGCCCCATCATTTGCCGCCGATGCGCCATCACGTCGCCGCGCCGAATCGCCAGTACCGCAAGCGCCAGCCCGACCAGCACGTACGCCGAAAGCGCATGCAGCCACGAAAAGTTGCCGCGACCCAACTCCCGGATGCCGAAGCTCGTCGCGGCCGTCGCCGTCATCGCCGACACCCACAGGCGTCCCGCCCACCGGTGCCGGGGCGTGCCGCGTCGCATGAGCAGAATGCCCGTGGCTAACAAGACGGCGGCCGTCGCTACCGCCACGTGGATCGCTACTATCGTCGTCATGACGTCCTCACAGGGTTCGAATCATGACCTGACGATAAGCAAGCACCGCGCGCCTCGCAGCCCGCTTGCGACGAACGGTTTGCCGTCGACGCCAACCGCAGCCTCGCCGGCGCGAACGGTGGCGCGAATGGTGCGCGCATTGTCACGCCCCCCCACGACCACCTACGAGACGACGCGGCGGTCGCGCATTTTCGCCGACGATTGTGACAGGACGACGCATCGCCTCACACACAAAAAAATCCCCGCGCCTCTTTCGAAACGCGGGGATGATTCGGACCGTCAGCCGGTGAGGCTTACTCGGCGGCGGCCTCGGTCGCCTTGTTCACCTGCGCGGCGGTCTCGCCATCGAAGGTGAAGCGGCCATTGCGCCAGTCGACCGGGATCGTGTCCTTCGGGCCAAACGTGCCTGCGAGTACCAGCTTGGCGACCGGGTTCTCGATCTCTTGCTGGATCGCACGCTTGAGCGGTCGTGCCCCGAACACCGGGTCGAAGCCTTCGCGCGCCACATGCGTGAGCGCCGCCTTGGTGACTTCGAGATTCATATCGAGCTTCGCCAGACGCTGACGCAGGATCTCGATCTGAATCGTCGCAATCGACTCGATATGCTTCTGGTCGAGTCCGTGGAACACGACGACTTCGTCGATCCGGTTCAGGAACTCCGGACGGAAGTGATCCTTGATCTCCGTCCACACAGCGTCCTTGATCCGCTCCTGCGGCTCGCCCACCATCGACTGAATCATCGACGAACCGAGGTTCGACGTCATCACGATCACCGTGTTCTTGAAGTCCACGGTACGTCCCTGACCGTCGGTCATGCGGCCATCGTCCAGCACTTGCAGCAGCACGTTGAAGACGTCCGGGTGCGCCTTCTCGACTTCGTCGAGCAAAATCACGCTGTACGGCTTACGACGCACGGCTTCCGTCAGATAACCGCCTTCCTCGTACCCGACGTAGCCCGGAGGCGCCCCGATCAGACGCGCCACACTGTGCTTCTCCATGAACTCGCTCATGTCGATACGGATGAGGTGATCCTCCGAATCGAACAGGAACATCGCGAGCGCCTTGCACAGCTCGGTCTTGCCCACACCGGTCGGCCCGAGGAACAGGAACGAACCGTACGGACGGTTCGGATCCGCCAACCCCGCACGCGAACGACGGATGGCGTCGGCCACAGCCGTAATGGCCTCGTCCTGTCCGATCACGCGCTCGTGAAGCTTGTCTTCCATCTTGAGCAGCTTCTCGCGCTCGCCCTGCATCATCTTCGACACCGGAATGCCCGTGGCGCGCGAGACGACGTCCGCAATCTCTTCCGTGCCCACTTGCGTGCGCAACAGACGCGGCTGCGACTGCTGACCTGCCGCTTCGGCAGCGTCGGCGTCCTTCAACTGCGCTTCGAGCTGCGGCAGCTTGCCGTATTGCAACTCGGCCACCTTGTCGAGCTTGCCTTCGCGTTGCAGCTTGGCGATCTCGGCGCGCACGCGGTCGATCTCTTCCTTGACCTGCGCGCTGCCCTGCACCGCCGCCTTCTCGGCCGTCCACACTTCTTCGAGGTCGGCGTACTCACGCTCCAGGCGCGAAATCTCTTCCTCGATCAGTGCCAGGCGCTTTTGCGAGGCTTCGTCCGTTTCCTTCTTGATGGCTTCGCGCTCGATCTTCAACTGGATGAGACGACGGTCGAGCTTGTCCATCACTTCCGGCTTCGAGTCGATTTCCATCTTGATCTTCGACGCAGCTTCGTCGATCAGATCGATGGCCTTGTCCGGCAGGAAGCGATCGGTGATGTAGCGCTGGCTGAGTTCAGCCGCCGCAACAATGGCCGGGTCGGTGATCTCCACACCGTGGTGCAGCTCGTACTTCTCCTGCAAACCGCGCAGGATCGCGATCGTCGCTTCGACGCTCGGCTCTTCGACCAGCACCTTCTGGAAGCGACGCTCCAATGCGGCGTCCTTCTCGATGTACTTGCGATACTCGTCGAGCGTGGTGGCCCCGATGCAATGCAACTCGCCGCGCGCAAGCGCAGGCTTGAGCATGTTGCCCGCATCCATCGCACCTTCGGCCTTGCCTGCGCCGACCATCGTGTGAATTTCGTCGATGAACAGGATCGTGCGGCCTTCGTCCTTGGCAATGTCGTTGAGCACGCTCTTCAGGCGCTCTTCGAACTCGCCGCGGAACTTCGCTCCGGCCAGCAGTCCGGCCATGTCGAGCGCAAGCACGCGCTTGTTCTTGAGCGACTCCGGCACTTCGCCGTTGACGATACGTTGTGCGAGCCCTTCCACAATGGCCGTCTTACCCACCCCCGGCTCACCGATGAGCACAGGGTTGTTCTTGGTACGGCGTTGCAGGATCTGGATCGTGCGACGAATTTCGTCGTCGCGGCCGATCACCGGATCGAGCTTGCCGGACGCGGCGCGCTCGGTCAGATCGAGCGTGTATTTCTTGAGGGCTTCACGCTGGTTTTCAGCATCCTGACTGTCGACGGATGCACCACCGCGCACGCCTTCGATGGCAGCTTCCAGCGATTTACGGGTGAGGCCACGGCCGCGCGCGAGCTTGCCCGTGTCGCCCTTGTCGTCGGCGAGCGCGAGCAGGAACATCTCGCTGGCGATGTAGCTGTCGCCATGCTTCTGCGCTTCTTTGTCGGCCTGGTTGAGCAGGCCCGCAAGTTCGCGGCTGACCTGCACGTTGCCGTCGGTGCCCTGCACCTGCGGCAACTTCGCAATGGCCGTTTCGATGTCGTGCGCCAGCGGCTGAACCTGCACGCCTGCGCGCTGCAACAACGAGCGCGCAGCGCCCTCGGGTTGTGCGATCAGCGCGGCGAGAAGGTGCAGCGGTTCGATGTATTGCTGGTCGCGACCGACTGCCATGCTTTGGGCATCAGCCAGCGCTTCCAGGAACTGCGTGGTGAATTTGTCTTGTCGCATCTAGTGCTCCGGTAAGAAATCTCTCTGGATCGGATGTGCGGACAAGCCCCTGTGGTTTCAAGGGGCATTACAGCGCGACGTTTGACATTTCGCGCAACGCCGGACGAGACGCCGGCTTCAGGCTTGCCGGGCGGGGAAGACGACGGAATCGCCGCCCTGCGCCGGACGCGTCGTGCGTTGGGACAACCGCAGGACACGCCCGGGTTTGAAGCTCATAATAGCTACTTTCAGCACGCCGCACCATGCGTCATCCGGGCACCTGAACAGCCCGTATGACACCATTGTCGGCCCCTCCACCCGCCGAAATGTCCGCCGATTCCACGCTTCCGACGACCGTAAGATCTGCCGGCCAGCCCGCCATCGACCCACTGGAATGGCCGACGGCCCCGGCCGCCCGTATTGCCGATATCGACGAGGACGCCGTACGCCTGCTCGTCCACACGTTCTACGGACGCATTCGCGACGACGATCTGCTCGGCCCGGTATTCCGGCAGGCCCTCGAAGGCCGCTGGGACATGCATCTGGAAAAGATGGTCGCGTTCTGGTCGAGCATCGTGCTCGGTGCCAAACGTTACCGCGGCAATGTGACGCAGGCGCATCAGCCTTTCGGGCATCTCAGTGGCGAGCACTTCAGCCGCTGGCTTGCGCTCTTCTTCGATACGCTCGACAAGCTGTTCGAGCCGCAAGCGGCGTTCGCCTTCGCGGAACCGGCCATCCGCATCGCGGAGAGCCTTCAACTGAACCTGTTCGGATGGGAATACACGTTGCCGCCCGCGCAGCGCGCCTTGCTCGACAGCATCAAGCAACGACGGCCGACTCGGCAGCACGATTGATACGATCGACGAAAATCAGAGCATTTCGGCGACGTTATTTGACGTACGCGAGGAAATTGGAGGCTTGACGGCCTCCGAAGGTGAAATCAGGACTTCTCGCCGCTCGTCCAGCGCTCGCGGGCGGCCGTGTCGGTCTCGCGAGCGTCGACCCAGCGCTCGCCTTGCGGCGTGGATTCCTTCTTCCAGAACGGCGCTTCGGTCTTCAGATAGTCCATGATGAACTCGCAGGCGGCAAAGGCGTCGCCCCGGTGCGCCGACGTGACCGCCACCAGCACGATCTGATCGCCGGGCCCAAGGTCGCCGTAGCGGTGAATCACCAGCGCGTCGAACAAGCGCCAGCGCTCGCGCGCCTGCACGACAATCGCCTCCAGCGCCTTCTCCGTCATGCCCGGGTAGTGTTCGAGCGTCATGCGCGAGACGTCCTTCCCATCATTCAGATCGCGCACCGTTCCGACGAAGGTCGCCACCGCACCGACGCGCAGATCGTCGGCACGCAAGCGCCGGACTTCCTCCGACAGGTCGAAATCCTCGGTCTGCACTCGAATCGGCATGGAATGACGTCTCCTTAGCTATGTAGCGCGCGTGGCTCAGCCGCCCGTCACCGGCGGGAAGAACGCGACTTCGCAGCCTTCCGTCAGGCGGGTGGATGCGGGCACCATCGTATGATTCAGCGCCATGCGCAGCGAGCGCTGCGGGCCGAGCGTCTCGGCCCAGACCGGGCCGCGCGCACACAGCCATTCCCGCACGTCTCCCACCGTGGCAATCCCGGCAGGCAGCGCGTCCACGCGCTCCTCGGCGACGTTGAGCGCCTCACGGACACTGGCGAAAAAGCGAAGATCGATCTGCATAGTCTGTCCGATGCATGGCACGGGGCGCCGTGCCATGCATCTGTCTCTCAATATAGAAGGTCCGAGAACGGCAGGAACGCCACCGTCTGCCCAGCTTCGATGCGGTGTTCCGGCGGGTTGTCGATGAGGCCGTCGCCCCATACGGTCGAGGTGAGGACTGCCGAGCTTTGGTTCGGGAAGGCGTCGAGACCGCCCTGATCGTTCAGGCGTGCCCGCACGAATTCGTTGCGGCGATCCGCCTTCTTCTGTGTGAAATCGGCGCGCATCGCGATGCGGCGCGGCGTCACGTCCGTCACTCCTTGCAAACGCAGAATGAACGGCCGCACAAATAGCAGGAACGTCACAAAACTCGACACCGGATTCCCCGGCAGGCCGATGAAGTGCGCCGTGCCGCCGCCCATGCGGTTGACCTCGCCGTACGCCAGCGGTTTACCCGGTTTGAGCGCGATCTGCCACAGGTTCAGGCGCCCCTCGGCTTCCACCGCTGGCTTCACGTGATCCTCCTCGCCCACCGACACACCGCCGGACGTGATGATCAGATCGTTGCCGCGAGCGGCATCGCGCAGAATCGCGCGCGTGGCCGCCAGGTTGTCGGGCACGATGCCGTAATCGGTCATCTCGCAGCCCAGATTCTCCAGCAGGCTGCGCAGCACGAAGCGGTTGGAGTTATAGATGCTGCCCGCACGCAACGGCTCACCGGGCATCGTCAGCTCGTCGCCCGTGAAAAACACAGCGACGCGCAAACGCCTTGCCACCTGAAGCTTCGCGATGCCGACGGACGCCGCCAGTCCCAGCGATTGCGCGCGCAGCCGGGTACCGGCCGCCAGCACCACGCTGTCGCGACGAATGTCCGCACCCTGACGGTTCACGAACTCGCCTGCTTCCGGGGTGTGACGAATCACGACTGCCCCGTCCTCACGCGTTTCGCACTGCTCCTGCATCACAACGGCGTCGGCCCCCGGGGGCACCGGCGCCCCCGTGAAGATGCGCGCCGCGGTGCCGCTGGCGAGCGGCTCGGGCGCGTGCCCGGCGGGAATACGCTGGGAGACGGGCAACACCGTGGCGTCGCCCGTCAGATCGGCAGCGCGAACGGCGTATCCGTCCATCGCGCTCGTGTCCATCGGCGGGACGTCGAGCGTGGCGACGACGTCGGCCGCCAGCACCCGGCCGTTGGCCGCGAGCGTGTCGACCGTCTCATGCTCGTTGAGCGGGCGCGCCGCCGCCAGCACGGCGTCGAGGGCTTCTTGTGTACTCAGCATGCGAATGGCCCGGGAGTCAGTCAATAAACGCAAAAGCGCGCAGAAGGCGAAGCACCGTCCTACAGGCCTGTGTGCTCGGCAATGTAGGCCTTCACGCGTTCCACGTCGTTCGGCACGGTCTCGAAGCGCTGCGGCAGCGATTCCAGCTGCTCGAAGGCCGCCGGACGCGGCGGCTCGCGATGCAACGCCTCGCGAATCGTTTCGGCGAACTTCGCCGGTTGCGCGGTTTCCAGCACGACCATCGGCACGCCGGGTTCGAGCGCTTCGCGCGCGACCTTCACGCCGTCGGCGGTGTGCGTATCGATGACCACGTCGTAACGCTTGGCCACGTCCTGAATCGTCGCCAGACGATCCGCGTGCGTGCTGCGACCCGACACGAAACCGAACTTTGCGACGCGCGCGAACGCCTCGCTGCCCGACAGATCGAAGCCGCCTTCGCGCTCGACCTTCTTGAGCAGATCGGCCGTTGCCGTGGCATCTCGGCCCAGCAGATCGAACAGGAAACGCTCGAAGTTCGAAGCCTTCGAGATGTCCATGCTCGGGCTGCTCGTGTGGAACGTCTCGACCGACTTGCGCACGCGGTAACGGCCGGTGCGGAAGAACTCGTCGAGCACGTCGTTTTCGTTGGTCGCCACGACCAGCTTGCGGATCGGCAGACCCATCATGCGCGCGATGTGACCGGCGCAGACGTTGCCGAAGTTACCCGACGGCACCGTGAACGACACTTCGCCATCCTGGCCGGACTTGCCGCCCGTGGCCGCGAAATAGCCCTTGAAGTAGTACACGACCTGCGCCACGACGCGCGCCCAGTTGATCGAATTGACCGTGCCGATCTTGTAGCGCGCCTTGTAGGCGTGATCGTTCGAGACGGCTTTGACGATGTCCTGCGCGTCGTCGAACACCCCTTCGACTGCGAGATTGAAGATGTTCGGGTCTTGCAGGCTGTACATCTGCGCCGTCTGGAACGCGCTCATCTTGCCCGCCGGCGAGAGCATGAAGACGCGAATGCCTTCCTTGCCGCGCATGGCGTATTCTGCCGCGCTGCCGGTATCGCCGGAGGTCGCGCCGAGAATGTTGAGCGCGTCGCCGTGCTGCGCCAGCGCGTATTCGAACAGGTTGCCAAGCAGTTGCATGGCCATGTCCTTGAACGCCAGCGTCGGGCCGTTCGAGAGCGCGAGCAGCGACAACTGCGTGTCACCCTCAACGCCCAACGGCAGCAACGGCGTGATGTCCGCGGCGTCTTCGCCTGAACGCACGTTGCGATACACCTCGGCGGTGTACGTACGCTTCGTCAGATCGGCCAGGATCTCGGCCGGAATGTCGCCCGCGAACTTGGCCAGCACCTTGGCGGCCAGTTCGGCGTACGACAGCTGACGCCAGGCGCGCAGCTCGTCGGCCGTCACCTGCGGGTACTCCGTCGGCAGATAAAGACCGCCGTCCGGAGCAAGGCCGCCGAGCAGAATGCTGGAGAACGACTGCGGTTCGCCAGAGGTGAGGCCCGCGCCGCGCGTGGAGATGTATTTCATTGGGATCGTGTCCTGTCGTATCGGTTACCTGTGCCGCTCAGCTCAGCGCTTCCATACGGATGCGCGTGACCTTGGAGAGCACCGTGTCCATCGCCTCGATCTTCGCGATGGCCGAGTTGATGTGCTTCTCCAGCGTCTGGTGCGTCAGGATGATGATGTCGGTCTGGTGCTCGCCTTCGCGCGATTCCTTTTGCAGCAGCGCGTCGATGGAGATGTCCAGGTCCGCCAGAATGCGCGTGAGCTCCGCCATCACACCGGCACGGTCCACCACGCGCAGACGCAGGTAGTAGCTCGTCGTGACTTCGTCGATCGGCAGCACCGGCGTGTCGGACAGCGAGTCGTGCTGGAACGCCAGATGCGGTACGCGATGCTCCGGGTCGGCCGTCTGCAGACGGGTCACGTCGACGATGTCGGCCACCACGGCCGACGCCGTCGGCTCAGCGCCTGCGCCCTTGCCGTAGTAGAGCGTGGCGCCTACGGCGTCGCCCTGCACCAGCACGGCGTTCATCGCGCCTTCCACATTGGCGATGAGGCGCTTGGACGGGATCAGCGTCGGGTGCACGCGCAGTTCGATGCCGTTTTCCGCGCGACGCGTAATGCCCAGTAGCTTGATACGGTAGCCGAGTTCCTCGGCGTACTTGATGTCGAGCGCCGACAGCTTGGTGATGCCTTCGACGTAGGCACGGTCGAACTGCACCGGCACGCCGAACGCAATGGCGCTCATCAGCGTGAGCTTGTGGGCGGCGTCGACGCCTTCGATGTCGAACGTCGGATCGGCTTCTGCGTAGCCCAGACGCTGTGCGTCGGCGAGCGCCACGTCGAAGTCGATGCCCTTGTCGCGCATCTCCGAGAGAATGAAGTTCGTGGTGCCGTTGATGATCCCGGCGATCCACTGAATGCGGTTGGCCGTCAGGCCTTCGCGCAGCGCCTTGATGATCGGAATCCCACCGGCGACAGCCGCTTCGAACGCCACCATCACGTTGGCTTTGCGGGCGGCGGCGAAGATCTCGTTACCGTACACGGCCAGCAACGCCTTGTTGGCGGTGACCACGTGCTTGCCGTTCTCGATCGCCTTGAGGACCAGTTCCTTCGTAAGATCGTAGCCGCCGATGGTTTCGACCACGACGTCGATGGCCGGATCGTTCACGACCTCGAACGGATCGCCCGTGACGACCGCCGCGTGGCCCACAAGCCCCTTGGCCCGTTCGACATTTCGCACCGCGACCTTCGTAATCTCGATACCCCGGCCGGCGCGACGTTGGATTTCTTCCTGGTTGCGAGCCAGTACCTGGAAGGCACCATAGCCTACGGTGCCCAGGCCCAGCAGGCCCAATTTGATCGGTTTCATGCAGTTTTACTCAAAAGTCGGAATCGGTTGGCGCGCATCACTTGCCGTGGCGACGGCGATAACCGTCCAGGAAGCGGGCAATGCGACTGATGGCGTCTTCCAGGTCGCCCTCGTGAGGCAGGAACACTACGCGGAAATGGTCGGGGTGCATCCAGTTGAAGCCGCTGCCCTGCACCAGCAGGACCTTTTCTTCGAGCAGCAACTGGAGAATGAAGTCCTGATCGTTGGCGATGGGGTACACCGCCGGATCCAGACGCGGGAACAAATACAGCGCCGCCTTCGGTTTCACGCAGGTCACACCGGGGATGTCGGTGAGCATGCGGTAGGCGATCTCGCGCTGCTCGTACAGGCGTCCGCCCGGCACGATCAGGTCCTTGATGCTTTGATAGCCGCCCAGTGCCGTCTGAATGGCGTACTGACCGGGCACGTTCGGGCACAGACGCATCGAAGCGAGAATGTTCAACCCTTCGATATAGTCGCGCGCCGGACGCTTGTCGCCCGACACGACCATCCAGCCTGCGCGGTAGCCGCACGCGCGATAGCTCTTGGACAAGCCGTTGAAGGTGATCGTGAGCACGTCTTCGGAAAGCGAGGCGATAGACGTGTGCTCTTCGCCGTCATAGATGATCTTGTCGTAGATCTCGTCGGCGTAAATGATCAGCTTGTGTTCGCGGGCGAGCGAGACGATCTCCTTGAGGAGTTCGTCCGAATACAGTGCGCCGGTCGGATTGTTCGGGTTGATGATGACAATCGCGCGCGTGTTGGGCGTGATCTTCTTGCGGATGTCCGCGAGATCCGGCTGCCAGTCGGCCTGCTCGTCGCAGATGTAGTGCACCGGGGTGCCGCCCGAGAGGCTGACGGCGGCCGTCCACAGCGGATAGTCAGGCGCGGGCACGAGCACTTCGTCGCCGTCGTTGAGCAGCGCCTGCATGGCCATCACGATCAGTTCGGACGCCCCGTTGCCGAGGTAGATATCGTCGAGCTGAACGTCTTTGATGCGCTTTTGCTGGCAGTAGTGCATGATCGCCTTGCGCGCCGCGAACACCCCCCGCGAGTCCGAATATCCGGCCGAGTTCGGCAGATTGCGGATCATGTCCTGAACGATCTCGTCGGGCGGTTCGAAGCCGAACGGCGCCAGATTGCCGATGTTCAGCTTGATGATGCGATGACCTTCGTCTTCCATGCGCTTGGCATGTTCGAGCACGGGCCCACGAATGTCGTAGCAGACATTCTGCAATTTCTGCGATTTGAGGATCGGTTTCACGGCGGTTGTGGTCTTGACGGGCGGCGCAGGGATCCGGACGGGCCGGCAGCAGGCGGGAACGCACGGCGAACCCGCGGGAAATATCGAGCGCGTACGATCAATCGGTCGATCGGTGCGTCGGCGTGCGATAAATGCGCGCGCAAAACGCACATGACACCGCATTTTTCCCGGATTCGGCGTAACAAATGCCGCACTGCAACGGTTTTGCCGTGCTGCGTACGGCAAAAAGCTATAATTTAGCCAATTATGACAGACTTCGGCAATGCATCATTGACGGTTTGCGGCACGCAGGGCAAGATGCCCGCCCGTTACACGATCTGCCGATCGCTCAGCCACCACTGGGTAGGGAATCTCCGAAAGTGAAACTGCATCAAGATCCGTCACAAGCGGCATTGAACACGGTCACCGGCTACGGCCCCGGCTATGTCGAAGTCAACAAGGTTCGTTACGACCACAGCGTGATCATCGCCCCCGAGGGCGAAGTGACGCCGTGGGCAGTGTCGCGCTTCGATGCGCTCGACGCGTCCCACTTCGACAAGCTGCGCGCGCGCGAACCGGAAGTCGTTATCTTCGGCAGCGGCGAGCGCCTTCACTTCGCCCACCCGCGTCTGACCACGGCCCTGACGAGCCAGCGGGTCGGCGTCGATTCCATGGACACGCAGGCTGCATGCCGCACGTACAACATTCTGATGACCGAGGGGCGTCGCGTCGTCCTCGCGGTGCTCATCGAAACCGAGGCGACTGAGTGAGCCGCCGCCCGCTCGCTCCCGGCCTGATGGCCGCAGACACGATCACGCCGCCTCCTCCGCCTCCTGTGCCCACGCTTTCCGCCTCCGGCACACCGTCCGCCGCCTACCCGCTGTCCCCGGCCGCCTTCTGGCTGCTGCTCCTGGCGTTTGCGCTTGTCTGGTTCGGCGTGCTCGACTATCGTCACCTGATTGCCAGCGACGAAGGCCGCTACGCCGAGATGGCGCGCGAAATGTGGACGACCGGCGACTGGATTACGCCGCGCTACAACGGCTACAAGTACTTCGAGAAGCCGCCGCTGCAAACCTGGATGAACGCGCTTACCTTCGCCGCCTTCGGGCTGGGCGAGTGGCAGGCCCGTCTCTGGACGGCACTGACCGGTTTTGCGGGCGTGCTGATGGTCGGCTTCACGGGTCGGCGCGTATTCAACGCCCGCGTGGGCCTGTTCGCCGCCGCTGCACTGGCCGCAGCCCCCCTGTGGTCGCTGCTCGGGCACTTCAACGTGCTCGACATGGGCCTGTCGTTCTTCATGGGGTTGTCCTTGTGTGCGCTGCTGCTCGCGCAACGCCCCGGACTCGAACGCTCCGCCGTACGCGGCTGGATGTGGCTGTGCTGGGCCGCCATGGCGCTGGCCGTACTGAGTAAAGGCCTCGTCGGCATTGTGCTGCCGGGGGCCGTTCTCGTCCTGTATACGCTCGTCACGCGCGACTGGGCCTTGTGGCGACGTCTTTATCTGGGCAGCGGCCTGATCGTCTTCTTTGCCGTTGCCGCACCGTGGTTCGTGCTCGTGCAGATGCGCAACCCCGAGTTCTTCGACTTCTTCTTCATCAACGAACACTTCCGCCGCTTCGCAATGGAGGGCCACAACCGCGACGGCGCGCCGTGGTATTTCGTGCCGGTCTTCATCGTCGGCTTCCTGCCGTGGCTGTCGATTCTGCCCGGCACCGTGCGCGCTACGCTACGCATGCCGCGCCAGCCCAACGGATTCGCCCCGACGGCCCTGCTGTGGGTGTGGTCGGTGTTCATCTTCGTGTTCTTCAGTGCGTCGCACTCGAAGCTGATTTCGTATTTGCTGCCGATCGCCCCGGCCATGGCGCTCCTGTTCGGGCTGTATCTGGCGCAATTGCGCCGCGATACGGTGCGCGTTCACATGGCGGGCTATGCCGTCTTTCTGATTGCCGCGCTCGTGATGGTTGCCATCTTTGCCGGACGCGCCGGCAGCGTGCGCAACCCCAACGAGCTGTACAAGGCCTTCCAGGTCTGGTTGTACTTCGCCGTGGGCGCCGGTCTCGTCGGCACGCTGGTTGCGTGGCGTCTCGCGCGCCACAGCGCCCGTCGCGCCTTGCTGGCGTTCTCCGCAGGCATGCTGCTGCTCGTGACCATCGGGGGGATGGGGCATGAAGTCTTCGGACGCCAGAGCACCGGCGTACTGCTCGTGCCCGCCGTCAAAGCCGAGATGCAGCGCCTCGGGCCGAACGTGCCGTTCTATTCGGTGAATGTGCTCGATCACACCATGCCTTACTACCTCGGGCACACGATGATCATGGTGCAACACCCGGACGAACTGGAATTCGGCGTGAAGCAGGAGCCACAGAAATGGGTGCCGACGCTCGACGACTTCTATGCACGCTGGCGCGCCGATCCGAAGGCGCTCGCGCTGGTCGATCCGGACACGTTCGCCAAGCTCGAAGCGGCGCATTTGCCGATGCGTATCGTCGCGCGCGACGCCCGCCGTGTCGTAATCTCGAAACCGCAGCCCGAAGACAACGTAAAATAGCGCGCTTGGGGTTTCCCGAGACTATTTGCGGTATCCATAATTATTCACAAACGTTCACAAACGTTCCATGAATCTCGCGACGTTTTCCCTTATTCTCACCGGCGTGCTGCTCAACGCGTGCGCCCAGCTGTTGCTCAAAGCGGGCGCCAATGCCATCGGCGCCCTGGAATTCACGCGCGCCAACATTGTGCCCATCGGTATCAAACTTGCCACGCAGGTACCGATCATGGGCGGGCTCGTCTGCTATGCCATCAGCGTGGTCGTCTGGATTCTGGCGCTCTCACGCGTCGAAGTCTCGATTGCCTACCCGATGCTCTCGCTGGGCTATGTCGTGAACGCGTTCGCCGCGTGGTATCTGTTCGGCGAAACGCTGTCGATGCAGCGCGTGGTGGCCATCGGCATCATTCTTGTGGGTGTTTATATTCTGGCGCGCAGCTAAGTCTGGCGTCCGAGGAAATCGCCGTACGCGCATCCCACAGGGCCTGCGCGTTTTCCATGCACATTCGAGCTATTTTGAGGCTTAGTCATACATCATGAGCGACTCGGCAACCTCCCAACCGAATCAACCGTTCATCCCGTTCACGCGGCCGAGCATCGACGAAGCAACGATCGCCGGCGTGACCGAAGTGCTGCGCTCGGGGTGGATCACCTCGGGGCCGCAAGTACAGGCCTTTGAAAAGGCGCTTTCCGAATATTTCGGTGGACGTCCGGTGCGCGTCTTCAATTCGGGCACGGCCACACTCGAAATCGGCCTGCGCATCGCCGGCGTGCAAAGCGGCGACGAAGTCATCACCACGCCGCTGTCGTGGGTCGCCACGTCCAACGTCATTCTCGAAGTGGGCGCCACGCCGGTCTTCGTCGACGTCGACCCCGCCACGCGCAATATCGACCTCGACCTGCTTGAGAAGGCGATCACGCCCAAGACCCGCGCGATCATCCCCGTCTACCTCGCTGGCCTGCCGGTCGACATGGACCGCCTGTACGACATCGCACGCCGCCACAAGCTGCGCGTGGTCGAAGACGCCGCTCAGGCCATGGGCGCGAGCTGGAACGGCAAACGCATCGGCTCGATTGGCGATCTCGTCTCGTTCAGCTTCCACCCGAACAAGAACCTCACCTCCATCGAAGGCGGTGCGCTGGTGTTCAACACCGACGACGAAGCGCGTCTTGCCGAGAAGTACCGTCTGCAGGGCGTGACCCGTTTCGGTCTCGACGGCATGGATGTCGACGTGCTGGGTGGCAAGTACAACCTGACGGATGTGGCCGCGCGTGTAGGCCTCGGCCAGATGCCGCATCTGGCAGCATTCAACAATCGCCGCACCGAACTGGCACGCCAGTATTTCGACAAGCTCGCGGGCGGTGCCGCCGTTGCGCTGGGTGTGGGCCTGCCGCGCGCCGATTTCACGAATTCGAACTGGCATATGTTCCAGATCGAACTGCCGCTGGCGCAGCTCACGATTGACCGTGCGGGCTTCATGGAACAGTTGAAGGCGCGCGGCATCGGCAGCGGTGTGCACTACCCCGCCATCCACCTGTTTACAATGTATCGTGCACTGGGTTTCAAGGAAGGCCAGTTCCCGCATACGGAACGTCTGGGCCGCGCCATCCTGACGCTCCCGCTATACCCCGCCATGACGGATGCCGACGTTGCGCGCGTCTGCGAAGCCGTAAACGCTATTTGCGCTGATTACAAAAAATGAATCGACCACAACTCTCCGTCGTCATCCCGGTATACAACGAAGAGGCTGGCCTCGCCGCCCTCTTCGCACGGCTTTACCCGGCGCTCGATAAGCTGGGTGTGACCTACGAAGTGGTGTTCGTCAACGATGGCAGCCGCGACCGTTCGGCGGCCATGCTTGCCGAACAATATCGCGCGCGCCCGGACGTGACGCGCGTGGTGCTGTTCAACGGCAACTACGGTCAGCACATGGCCATTCTGGCGGGCTTCGAGCACACACGCGGCGAATGGGTCGTTACGCTCGACGCCGACCTGCAGAACCCGCCGGAAGAAATCGGCAAGCTCGTGGCGCAACTCGCCGCAGGACACGACTACGTGGGCACGGTGCGTATGAACCGTCAGGACACGTGGTTCCGCCGTAACGCCTCGCGCGCCATGAACCGTCTGCGCGAGCGCATCACGCGCATTCGCATGACCGATCAGGGCTGCATGCTGCGCGGCTACAGCCGCCACATCGTCGATACGGTCAATCAGTGCCGCGAGATCAACACCTTCATTCCGGCGCTGGCTTATACGTTTGCCCAAAACCCGACGGAAGTGGACGTCGCCCACGAAGAGCGCTTTGCCGGAGAGTCGAAGTACTCGCTCTATGCGCTTATTCGCCTGAACTTCGATCTGGTCACCGGCTTCTCGGTCGTACCGCTGCAATGGCTCTCGGGCGTGGGTATCACGCTGTCGGCCGCCTCAGGCGTACTGTTTGTCGTGCTGATGGCACGACGTTTCCTGTTCGGCTCGGAAGTTCAGGGCGTGTTCACCCTGTTCGCCGTGACGTTCTGCCTGTTGGGCGTGATCCTGTTCGGCATGGGCCTGCTCGGCGAGTACATCGGTCGTATTTATCAACAGGTTCGCCAGCGTCCCCGCTATCTGGTGCAAGCAGTGTTGCAGGCCCACGAATCGCATGACGCTCACCCCGTTGCTCATGGCGACAAATCGGGCTCGCAGAGCGCCACCCTGAGCACCGGCGCTACCGAGCTGGGGTCGCACACGTCATGAGCAATACGTCTGTAACGTCGGCAACCAAAGCGGTTGTCTTCGCGTATCACAACGTCGGCGTTCGCTGCCTGCAAGTGCTGCTCGCGCGCGGCGTCGACGTCGCGCTCGTCGTCACGCACCAGGACAACCCGAACGAGAACATCTGGTTCGGCAGTGTCGCGGGCGTCGCCGCCGAGCACGGTATCCCGGTCGTCACCCCTGACGATCCGACCGATCCCGCGCTCGCCGAGCGTATCCGCGCCATCGCGCCGGACTTTATTTTTTCGTTCTACTACCGCCACATGATCCCGGTGGCCGTGCTGGATATCGCCCCGCGCGGCGCGTTCAACATGCATGGCTCACTGCTGCCCAAGTATCGCGGGCGCGTGCCCGTCAATTGGGCGGTTTTGCGAGGCGAAACGGAAACGGGTGCCACGCTGCATGAAATGGCGCTGAAGCCGGACGCCGGGGCGATCATCGACCAGACGTCGGTGCCGATCCTGCCGGACGACACGGCGGGCGAAGTGTTCGAGAAGGTCACGGTTGCGGCCGAGCAGACGCTCTGGCGCTGCCTGCCCGGCCTGATCGCCGGGACCGCCCCTCGCCTGACCAACGATCTCGCCGCTGGCAGCTACTTCGGAGGGCGCAAGCCCGAAGACGGCCGAATCGACTGGACGCAGTCGGCGCAGAGCGTCTACAACCTGATCCGAGCCGTCGCACCGCCCTATCCGGGGGCCTTTACCGACGTTGGCGAGCGCCGTTTCGTGGTCAATCGCGCCCGTCTGTCCCGCTCGCCCGCCCCGGCCGGTTTGCCCTGCGGACTGCAAGTAGTGGATAATGCGCTCCTCGGCATTTGCGGCGACGGAAATGCCATCGTCATTCATGAACTAACGCTGGACGGCAAGCCTCTCGCGCCGACACAGTTTTCCCAGCTCAATCACTGACCGTAATATGAAAAAAGTCCTGATTCTCGGTGTCAACGGGTTCATCGGCCACCATCTGTCGAAGCGCATCCTGGAGACGACCGACTGGGAAGTTTATGGCATGGACATGCTCACCGATCGCCTCGGCGATCTGGTCAACCACGAGCGCATGCACTTCTTCGAAGGCGACATCACGATCAACAAGGAATGGGTCGAGTACCACATTCGCAAGTGTGACGTGATACTCCCGCTGGTCGCCATCGCAACGCCGGCCACCTACGTGAAGGCCCCGCTGCGCGTGTTCGAACTCGACTTCGAAGCGAACCTGCCGATCGTCCGCTCGGCCGTGAAGTACGGCAAGCATCTGGTGTTCCCGTCGACCTCCGAGGTCTACGGCATGTGCACCGACGGCGAATTCGATCCGGAAAACTCGCCGCTGATCTACGGCCCAATCAACAAGCCGCGCTGGATCTACGCTTGCTCGAAGCAGCTCATGGATCGTGTGATCTGGGGCTACGGCATGCAGGAAGGCCTGAACTTCTCGCTGTTCCGTCCGTTCAACTGGATCGGTGCCGGCCTCGACTCGATCTATACGCCGAAGGAAGGTTCGTCGCGCGTGGTCACGCAGTTCCTCGGCCACATCGCCCGTGGTGAGAACATCAGCCTGGTCGACGGCGGCAACCAGAAGCGCGCCTTTACCGACATCGACGACGGTATCGACGCCCTGGTGCGCATCATCGACAACAAGGACAAGGTTGCGAGCGGCAAGATCTACAACATCGGCAATCCGACGAACAACTTCTCGGTGCGCGAACTCGCCAACATGATGCTCAAGCTGGCAAGCGAGTATCCGGAATACGCCGAGACGGCCAAGAAGGTTCAGCTCATCGAAACGACGTCGGGTGCTTACTACGGCAACGGCTATCAGGACGTGCAGAACCGCGTGCCGAAGATCGAGAACACGATGCAGGAACTCGACTGGAAGCCGACGACGTCGATGGAAGATGCCCTGCGCAAGATTTTCGAAGCGTATCGCGGTCACGTCGCCGAAGCTCGTCGTCTGGTCGAGGGCGAATAACGCCAGTGCCTTGCGCCAGTCTGCCGCCGCGACGCGCTCGCGACCTGGCGGCATGACCGGAACACCGCACGACACGCCCGGTGCGCCCTCGGCGCATCGGGCGTTTTTGACTCAGCAGTTTGACTGTGTAATTTGATTCGACATTCGAGACATCGCGCCCCTCGGCGGCGATGGCTTGGATGTACTACTCAAGGGCGGCTATGGCCAAGATTGTCCTGAAGATCGATGTCGACACGCTGCGCGGCACCCGCGAAGGCGTGCCCAATCTGCTCGCCGCGCTGGCCGAACACGAGGCGATGGCGACGTTCCTGTTCAGCCTCGGCCCCGATCACACGGGCTGGGCGCTCAAGCGTGTCTTCCGCCCCGGCTTTCTGAAGAAAGTCTCGCGCACGTCGGTGGTCGAGCATTACGGCTTCAAGACGCTCATGTACGGCACGCTGCTGCCCGGCCCGGATATCGGCAAGCGTGCGGCGGACGTCATGCGTACCGTGCAAAGCGCTGGCCACGAGACGGGCATCCACACCTGGGATCACACGTACTGGCAGGACAACGTGCGCACGCGCGACGCGGCATGGACGCAGCACCAGATGGCGCAAGCGCACGCACGATTCGCGCAGATCTTCGGTGCACCCCCGCTCACGCACGGCGCAGCCGGCTGGCAAATGAACAACCACGCGTTCCGTCAGATCGATGCCTGGGGCATGAAGTATTCGTCGGACGGGCGCGGTCACGCCCCGCACTACCCGATCGTCGACGGCGTGCGTCTGAACCACGTCCAGATGCCCACCACCCTGCCGACGGTAGACGAGTTGCTGGGCGTCGACGGCCGCGACATCAACGGTGTGGCCGAGCATCTGCTTGCCCTGACCCGCGATCCGGCGCAAGATCACGTGTTCACGCTTCACGCGGAACTCGAAGGTCAGAAGCTGGCACCGCTGTTCCGTCAGTTGCTTGCCGGTTGGCGTCGACAGGGCCACGATCTGGTCACGATGGGCGACTATTACGCAACGCTGGATCTTGCCGCACTGCCCGCACATCCGGTCGTGTGGGGCGAGATTCCGGGCCGCTCCGGCGATCTGATTCTGGAAGGCCAGGCCGCCTGAGCCATCCCCCATATTCGAACGACTTTCCGAACCGGCCCTGCGAGGCCACCCAAGGAGACCATAGTGACGGTAGCCATCGACACTCCCGTGCCCGATTTCACCGCACCGGCCACCGGCGGCGATTTTTCGCTCAAGGCCCATCGAGGCCAGAAGGTGGTGATCTACTTTTACCCGAAGGACAACACGCCCGGCTGCACGACGGAAGGCATGAACTTCCGCGACAACTACGACCAGTTTCAGGCCGCCGGGGCACAGATCGTCGGCGTGTCTCGCGACAGCCTGCGTTCGCACGAGAACTTCAAGAACAAGCTCGAACTGCCCTTCCCGCTGATCTCCGATGGCGATGAAGCGGTCTGCAAATTGTTCGGTGTCATCAAGCTGAAAAAACTGTATGGCAAAGAACATCTTGGGATCGAACGCAGCACGTTTCTGATCGACGAGAAAGGGGTTCTGCGCAAGGAATGGCGTGGTGTGCGTGTGCCCGATCACGTGGCGGACGTGCTGGCCGCCGTGCAGGCGATCTGAACCGGCAAGCGTGCATGACACTCGCATGAAGCGGGTCGTCGGGCACGCTTGCGAGCGCTATTCGGGCCGGTGTTGCGCAGGGGCCGATAGCGACCGCCAGTGAGGGCATTCGACGCTATACAAGCACGGCAAGAGACGTTATAGTCGGCCGTAATGATCAAGCGCATTGAACGAGACTATTGCAGGCGTCGCCACGGCGGCGCCTTCAGCCAAGCCGCCTCTCCGGTGCGTCCGGGCAGGCGGCTTTTTTGTTGCCGGGACGTGATGTATTGCCGTTTGTCCCGGCCGAGTAGTGTTGTGTTTTCTTGAACGGGAAATCTATGCCATTGCCATCGGCGCCGACCAAACCGGGCTCGCTGCTTGCCCCGGAACAATTCCCCACTCGCCTCAAACCTTCGCGCACGGAGGCCAAGAAACCGATCCCCTCGTCTGAACAACAAGCACTGGGCGAAACGTCTGGTGCTGCGGGAGCCGCCAGCGCGACTGAGTTGAAGGTCGTCCCCAAAACCGCTCCGGCGACGCAGACTGCACCACAGCCGTCGCCCGCTGCACGTTCGCCCCAGTCGCCGCCTTCGGCAGACTCCAGCGGCGCCAGCCCGTCCCTCAAGGCCGTGAAGTCGACGGCGACGGGCCAGGGTTCGAAACGTACACGCGGTAAAGATCAGGAACCGGCGAAACTTTTCGTGCTCGACACCAACGTGCTCATGCACGATCCGAGCAGCCTGTTCCGCTTCGAAGAGCACGACGTCTATCTCCCGATGATGACGTTGGAAGAGCTCGACAATCACAAGAAGGGCATGTCGGAAGTGGCGCGCAATGCGCGTCAGGTGAGCCGCACGCTCGACGGGCTGGTCGCGGAAAGCGGCACGAAGTCGATGGCCGAAGGCATTCCACTCTCGCGACTCGGCAACAAGGATGCCACCGGGCGTCTGTACTTCCAGACCGATCTGCCCGACGTTCCGCCGCTCGAAGGTCTGCCGCAAGGCAAGGCCGACAACCAGATTCTCGGTGTCGTGCGCGCGCTGCAGGACAAGTTCCGCGATCGTCAGGTCGTGCTGGTGTCGAAGGACATCAACATGCGTGTCAAAGCGCATGCACTCGGCCTGCCCGCAGAAGATTACTTCAACGACAAGGTGCTCGAGGACAGCGATCTGCTCTACTCGGGGGTGATGGCTTTGCCGCCGGACTTCTGGACGAAGCACGGCAAGGGCATGGAAAGCTGGCAGGACAATCGAACAGGCACCACGTTCTATCGCATCACCGGGCCGCTTTGCGCGAATTTCCTCATCAACCAGTTCGTCTATCTGGAGACGAACAACGGTGAGGCACCCTTCTACGCGCAAGTGCGGGAGATCAACGGCAAGACGGCGTTGCTGCAAACGCTGCGTGACTATGGCCATCACAAGAACAATGTGTGGGGCATCACGGCACGCAACCGCGAGCAGAACTTCGCCCTGAACCTGCTGATGAATCCGGAAGTGGACTTCATCACCTTGCTGGGTCAGGCAGGCACCGGCAAGACGCTGCTGGCACTCGCCGCCGGTCTGGCGCAGACGCTCGACGAGAAGCGTTACAACGAGATCATCATCACGCGCGCGACCGTGCCCGTCGGTGAAGATATCGGCTTCCTGCCGGGCACTGAGGAAGAGAAGATGCAGCCTTGGATGGGTGCATTCGACGACAACCTCGAAGTGCTGCAAAAGACCGACGACTCCGCTGGCGAATGGGGCCGTGCGGCCACGCAGGAACTGATTCGCTCGCGACTCAAGGTCAAGAGCATGAACTTCATGCGCGGTCGTACGTTCGTGAACAAGTTCGTCATCATCGACGAGGCGCAGAACCTGACGCCGAAGCAGATGAAGACGCTCGTCACGCGCGCAGGTCCCGGCACCAAGCTGATCTGTCTGGGCAACATCGCACAGATCGACACGCCGTACCTGACCGAAGGCAGCTCGGGCCTCACGTATGTGGTGGATCGCTTCAAGGGCTGGGGTCACAGCGGACACGTCACGCTCGCGCGCGGCGAACGTTCGCGGCTGGCGGACTACGCGGCGGAAATTCTCTGACGTCGGTCCATGCCATCGAGCGCTTCGACGCTCAACACGACGGCGCCTTAGGGCGCCGTTTTTTATGGTCGGGACACCGCGTGCGACACCTCATAAGGCATCGGCCCAAGATGGCAAAATCGTCCGACAAGCGGCGAATTTGTGACGTCGATGCCACAGAACGCCCGGATTTGGGCACTTTTGCGATGCATTCGTGCGCTAAGCGTCGTAAACTCAGCGCATGCGAATCCAGCGCCCTCTGAGCATGTCTCGATCTCCGACTCGTCCGATGGCCCGATGCACGACGCAGCTCGCAACGTCCCCCCAGATTTCATGGGTACCGTGGCGCTCGGCTGGGGTACTGGCGCTCACGCTGCTCGTCGCCGCGTGCTCCTCGGGTCCGACGGTCCGGCAAGGCGGCAACGCGAACTTCGGGAATCGCACGGTCGGCCCCGAGCGCAGCGCAGGTCAGGAGGAGATCACGCTCGAAGCGATGAGCCTCGTTGGCATTCCTTACCGCTACGGCGGCAACACCCCCGACTCCGGATTCGATTGCAGCGGCCTCGTGCGCTATGTGGTGGCGCGCGCAGCTGGCGTCAATCTGCCGCGCACGACCGCCGACATGAGCGGCATCGGCACCGTGCTCGAACGCGACGACCTCGCCTCGGGTGATCTCATCTTCTTCAACACGACGGGACGCGCCCACTCGCATGTGGGCATCTACGTGGGACAGGGGAAATTCGTACACGCGCCGAATTCGGGCGGCACGGTGCGGCTGGAGAGCATCTTCATCCCGTACTGGGCGAAGCGTATCGACGGTGTACGACGCGTCGCAGCCAACAAGGCACCGGCGGGCAATACGACCTACGTCAATCGCTCGGCACCCGATACGGTTGCGGCAGCGCCAGCAGCGATCCCGGCACCGACGATCACGACGGCACCGGTCAGCCCGCCACCGAACCGCCCGCTGACGGCAGCGACACCCTCACCCCTCGGCATACCTCAGACTGCATCGCCGAGCAGCACGGCCAATCTCACGGCATCGCCTTCGCAGGACGACGACCCGATCGCCCGCTTCGCTAATAGCTCGATGTAATCACTTCCGCCCGACGAGATACTGCACGCCTGCCGGACCATAGCGTTCGGCATGCGGCTCTCCGGCGGCCAGATGGAAGACGTCGCCCTTGCCATATCGACGCTCGACGTCGCCCACCCGAATCACGATCTCGCCGGACAGAATCAGCGCCTTCGCTTCGAACGGATGCGTATGCGTGTCGAGCCCGCCCGCTTCTCTCGTTACCGTGACGAACGCCGTGAAGCCTTCATTGGCGAGTTCTCGCTCGAACGCATCGCGTTGCATACACGCTCCGTTCTGGTGGCTGCGATGCGCCAGGGATCAGCGCAGATGGGCGAGCAGCGTTGCTGCACCACCGATATTGATGGCCGCGCCCATCAGCATGCTCAACGGACGGTGGCGCAGAGATTGAATCAATGTCGTCATAGTAGCCTCCGGTGTGATTGAATAAAACGCTATGACAAAATAGTAATCAATCACAATAATCTATTGAAATTGATTCTCCCGATGGCGTCGATTGGCGCCTTCAATCCCCCGGCCCAGCACTTAGCGCAGACGCAAAAAAAGCGGCCGAAGCCGCTTTTTCTATTCGGCAGCCCAATCCGTCAGAGGATCTGCTTGCCGACCCACCAGGCGATAGCGGCGATAAATGCCGATGCCGGGATCGTCAGCACCCAGGCCCAGACGATGTTGCCTGCCACGCCCCAGCGCACTGCCGACAGCTTGCGGGTCGCGCCCACGCCGACGATAGCACCCGTGATGGTGTGCGTCGTCGAGACCGGCACGCCGAGCCACGATGCGAAGAAGAGCGTGAACGCGCCGCCCGTCTCGGCACAGAAACCACCGACCGGCTTGAGTTTCGTGATCTTCTGACCCATCGTGCGCACGATCCGCCAGCCACCGAACATGGTGCCCAGACCGATCGCCAGATAGCAGCCGATGATCACCCACAGCGGCGGCTCGGCAGCTTCCTGCGGCCACATGCCCGCAGCGATCAGCAGCATCCAGATGATGCCGATGGTCTTCTGTGCATCGTTACCGCCGTGCCCGAGGCTGTACATACCGGCAGACACCAGTTGTAGACGACGGAACCAGCGGTCCACGCGTGCAGGTGGCGTGCGGAAGAACAGCCACGACACGAGCAGCATGAAGAACGAACCGAGCACGAAACCGAGCAGCGGCGAGACGAAAATGAATGCCACGGTTTGCAGCAGGCCGCTCGCTACGAGCGAGCCCGTGCCGGCCTTGGCCACCGCCGCGCCGACCAGACCACCGATCAGGGCGTGCGACGAACTCGACGGAATACCGTAGTACCAGGTGATGATGTTCCAGGCGATAGCGCCCACGAGCGCGCCAAAGATCACATAGTGATCGACGATCTCGGGGTGTACCGTGCCCTTGCCCACCGTCGCTGCGACTTTCAGGTGAAAGACGAACAGCGCGATGACGTTGAACATGGCGGCGAAAGCCACCGCCTGATGCGGTTTGAGCACGCCCGTCGAGACCACCGTAGCGATCGAGTTCGCGGCGTCGTGAAAACCGTTCATGAAGTCGAACAGGAGCGCCAGTGCGATCAATAGTCCGACCAGCCAAAGGCTGATGTGCAGCGTTGCCATCGAAAGTCTCCGCTCAGGCGTTTTCCAGCACAATGCCTTCGATGATGTTGGCAACGTCCTCGCATTTGTCGGTCACCGACTCGAGCAATTCGGACACAGCCTTCTGCTTGATCAGCTCTTTCACGTCAGCCTCTTCACGGAAGAGCTTCGACAGCGATGCGCGCAGCAGGCGGTCGGCTTCCGATTCGAGACCGTCGATCTCCTCGCAGAACTTCAAAATTTCGCGGGCGCGATCCATGTCGTTGAGCAGTGCAACGGTGCTTTGCACACGCTCGCAGCACTTCACGCAGATTTCGCCCAGCATGCGGGCCTCGGACGGCACGCTCTTGATGTCGTACATCCACACGGCCGTCGCCACGTCTTCCATCAGATCCAGGATGTCGTCCATCGTGCTGATCAGCTTATGGATCTCGTCGCGGTCGAAAGGCGTGATGAACGTCTTGTGCATCAAGTCGATGGTTTCGTGCGTGATGCGATCCGCTTTCTTCTCGTTGTTCTGCACGGCAACGGTACGTGCCTCGGCGTTTGGCAGGTCGTTGAGCATGGCGGACAGCTCACGGCTGCCTGCGACCATGCACGCCGCGTGCTGGTTGAACAGGTCAAAGAACTTGCCCTCGGTGGGCATGAAGCGACCGAACATTATGAGGAAACTCCGGGTATTAATAGGGGACGGGTCGACACAAAAACGTCACATTCTACCTCGTCGGAGGCATGCGATGCCGCATGCGCATCCGAACAGATGGAAATCGGTGCGTCAGTATTGCGGACCGGCCAGATTGTCGAACTTCGTGTAGGCACCGATGAACGCCAGACGGACGTGGCCGATAGGACCGTTACGCTGCTTCGCGATGATGATTTCGGCCGTGCCTTTGTCCGGGGTGTCGGGGTTGTAGACTTCGTCGCGGTAGATGAACAGGATGATGTCGGCGTCCTGTTCGATTGCACCCGATTCGCGCAAATCCGACATGACCGGACGCTTGTTCGGGCGTTGTTCGAGACTTCGGTTGAGCTGCGAGAGCGCAATCACCGGCACGTTCAACTCTTTGGCAAGGCCTTTGAGCGAACGCGAAATTTCGGAAATTTCGGTCGCACGGTTTTCGCCGCCGCCCGAGCCGCTCATCAGCTGCAAGTAATCGATGATGATCAGACCGAGCTTGCCGCACTGACGTGCCAGACGTCGCGCACGCGCACGCAGTTCCATCGGGTTGAGCGCAGGCGTTTCGTCGACGAACAGTTGCGTCTCGTTCATCTTCTGCATCGCGTGCGTGAGCTTCGGCCAGTCCTCGTCGACCAGCTTGCCGGTACGCAGACGATGCTGATCGAGGCGCCCCACCGAACCCAGCATACGCATGGCCAGCTGCGTCCCCGGCATTTCCATCGAGAACACGGCAACGGGCAAGCCCTCTTCCACCGCGATGTGTTCGCCGATGTTCATCGAGAACGTCGTCTTACCCATCGACGGACGACCGGCTACGATGATCAGATCGCCGCCGTTGAAACCGGACGTCATGCGATCCAGATCGACGAAGCCCGTCGGAATACCGGTAATGTCGCTGCCGCCTTCACGGTGGTAAAGCTCATCGATACGCTCGACCACTTGCGTGAGCAGCGGTTGCAGTTCGAGGAAGCCGTTGGTGCTGCGCGAGCCCTCTTCCGCAATCGCGAAGACTTTCGCCTCCGCCTCGTCGAGCATCTGACGCACTTCCTTGCCCTGCGGATTGAAAGCATCCGAAGCAATTTCGTCGGCCACCGTCACGAGCTTACGCAGCACCGCACGGTCGCGCACGATTTCCGCGTAACGGCGAATGTTCGCCGCACTCGGGGTGTTCTGCGCGAGGGCGTTCAGGTAGGCCAGTCCACCCACGTCCTCGGCTTTGCCAGCGGAGGTGAGCGATTCAAAGACGGTGATCACGTCGGCAGGTCGGTCGCTGGAGATCAGACGGCCGATGTGCTGATAGATCTGACGATGGTCGTAGCGGTAGAAGTCCGACTCGGACAAGAAGTCGCCGATGCGATCCCAGGCGCTGTTATCGAGCAGCAGACCGCCGAGCACGGATTGTTCCGCCTCGATGGAGTGCGGTGGCACCTTGAGCGAATCGAGCTGGGGATCGGGCGCGTTCATGCCGGGCATTATACCGTCCCCGCGATCCCGGTCGGCCCCGCCAAAATCGCGCTTGCGCGACGACTTTTCAGGACGTTGTTTGTTCAGCAGTTTCCCTGGAGGCAGCATAAGGTGGCGCTATCGAACGATGACTTGGATGGAAGGGAGCGAGCAACCGGGAGGCGGTCGGCGTAAGGCAATGCGAGACCGGCGACCGGATATTCCGGCAGCCAACACAACGGAACGGACGGACATAAAAAAACGGAAGCCGGTACTCCGACTTCCGTCTTTTAATCGCGTCGGGAAGCTGACGCGGGTACGACTTAGGCGTGCTCGCCCAGCACCGACACGGTGACGTCGATCACGACGTCGGTGTGCAGCGCCACTTGAACCGGGAAATCACCCACGGTCTTGAGCGGGCCGTTCGGCAGACGCACTTGCATCTTCTCAACCTTGAAACCTTGGGTGCCCAGGGCTTCGGCGATGTCGAAGTTGGTGACCGAACCGAACAGACGGCCGTCAACACCAGCCTTCTGCGAGATTTGCACGGTCAGACCCGACAGCTTTTCGCCTTCGGTTTGAGCAGCAGCCAGCTTGTCGGCGGCAGCCTTTTCCAGTTCGGCGCGGCGAACTTCGAATTCGGCGATCGCGTCCTTGGTGGCGCGGCGAGCCTTCTTCGTCGGGATCAGGAAGTTACGTGCGAAACCATCCTTGACCTTCACGATGTCGCCCAGGTTACCCAGGTTGACGACCTTTTCCAGCAGAATCACTTGCATTATCTATTCTCCTTCGTCGACTGGCGATTAAGCACCGTGCAGATCGGTGTACGGCAGCAGCGCGAGGAAACGCGCACGCTTGATGGCCGTATCGAGCTGGCGCTGGTAGTGCGCCTTGGTGCCCGTCAGGCGAGCCGGGGTGATCTTGCCGTTGTCGCCGATGAAGTCCTTCAGCGTTTCGACATCCTTGTAATCGATCTGCTCGACACCAGCGACGGTGAAGCGGCAGAACTTCTTGCGCTTGAACAGCGGGTTTTGCTGTTGGCGGCGGCGATCAAACTTCTTGTTTTTACCGTTAGGACGCGGCATGTTCAACAATCCTTTTCAAATGCTTGCAATGCTGTGATGTGAAACACCAGGGTGCGGCTATTGCGATGCTTCTTAGCCAGAAACCCTGCCCACTGGGCCGGTTTCTCGAGTCCCAATGCCATGACTTTGGCACTGATGGGACCGATCGCAACTGCCGGTATCGAGAACTCGACCTGACGGGCCACGCCCGCCTCTTCGGCAGTTCCCTCGTGCGCCAGCGTGACATCGATCACGGGAAGCCCGGCCGGGGTATAGCGCAGCGTGCCGATTTCGACGATGCTGGCCTCGAGCCGTAAGCGATTCACGCGTTCAATGTTTCCGTTGGCACCCTGATGCGTTCCGGTGCGCTAATTACGAAGCAGCAGCTTCGGTCGCGGGCGTCGCGGCAGCCTTCTTGGCTTCTTCGCGGGCCACTTCCTTCATCATCGGCGACGGTGCGGTCTCAGCCTTCTTCATCTTGACGACGAGGTGGCGCAGAACGGCGTCGTTGAACTTGAATGCGTGTTCCAGCTCGTCCAGGGTTTCCTGGTCGCATTCGATGTTCATGCAAACGTAGTGAGCCTTAGCCAGCTTTTCGATCATGTAAGCCAGTTGACGACGGCCCCAGTCTTCGACGCGGTGGATCTTGCCCTGACGGGTTTCGACCGTGCCACGATAGCGCTCGATCATTGCAGGCACTTGCTCGCTCTGATCGGGGTGAACGATAAATACGATTTCATAATGACGCATAGGGTGCTCCTTATGGACAAAGCTGCCTGGGCGTCAGAACCAGTGCAGCAAGGTTGCAGAACCCGCGATTCTAGCGGATTTCATGTCGAGCATCAACTCCCACTCGATCAGCCGTTCTCCAGCCAGTAATTCGGACGCGCATAAATCTGCCGCAACTGTTCGATGAACAGCCGCACCCGCGCGGGCTGGAAGCGCTGCTGTGGGTATACGGCGAGGATGTCGTAATCGGGCAGCGCATATTCGTCCAGCACGGTCTCCAGCTCCCCGGACTGCAACTCGCGCTGGATTTCCCACGTCGAGCGCCAGCCGAGTCCCAGCCCTTCGAGGGCCCAGCGGTGCAGCAACTCGCCGTCGTTGCAGTCGAGACTACCGGCTACGCGAATCGTCACGAGCTTGCCCTGCCGCTTGAAGTACCAGCCGCGCTGTTGCCCGCCCTGAAGGTTGAACGCCAGACAATTGTGCTTCGCCAGATCCTCCAGCGTCTTGGGACGGCCGTGGCGCGCGAAGTACGCGGGTGTGCCGCACACCACGCGCCGGTTCTGCGCGAGTTTGACTGCAACGAAGTTCGGGTCGACGGAGCCGCCGATACGAATCCCCATGTCGTAGCCCTCGCGCACGATATCCACCACGCGATCCGTCAGATTGAAAGAGATCTGCACTTCGGGATGCAGGCGCAGGAACGCCGGCGCGTGCGGGGCGACGTGCTTGCGGCCGAACGCCGCTGGGGCCGAAACGATCAGGTGACCGGAGACGGCGTGCCGACCGGCACTGATTTCGTTCTCCGCCATCTCCCAGTCGCCGAGCAACTGCTTGCAGCGCTCCAGAAAAGCGCCGCCCTCTTCCGAGAGCGCCAGCCGGCGCGTCGAACGGTACATGAGCTTGATGCCGAGACGCTTTTCGAGCGCGTCGATGCGCCGCCCGAGGATCACCGGCGAGACCCCCTCCTTGAGCGCCGCCGCGGCCAGACTGCCGGCTTCGGCCACCTGCACGAAGGTTTCAATCTGTTTGTAGCGGTCCATCGCGTCTCCATTCGATACTTTTTGTTCTTAAAAAAACGATCTTTTGTGATCTTATCAAACAAATCGTACCGGCTTAAAGTGACCTCCAACAAGATTCATCCCTATAAGTCCCGTATTCGTCATTACCCATTGGAGGAGTCACATGGCCAAGATGACCGCCGTAGAGGCCGCCGTCCGCGTGCTGGAGAAGGAAGGCATCACTACCGCATTCGGCGTGCCCGGCGCCGCCATTAACCCGTTCTACTCGGCCTTGCGCAAGGCTGGCAGCGTCGAGCACGTGCTCGCCCGCCACGTCGAAGGCGCATCGCACATGGCCGAAGGCTACACGCGTGCAGAAGCTGGCAACATCGGCGTTTGTATCGGAACGTCGGGCCCCGCAGGCACGGACATGATCACCGGCCTGTACTCGGCACAAGCCGACTCCATCCCGATTCTGTGCATTACGGGTCAGGCGCCGCGCGCCCGCCTGTACAAGGAAGATTTCCAGGCCGTCGACATCGAGTCGATCGCCAAGCCGGTCACGAAGTGGGCCGTGACGGTCCGTGAGCCGGCCCTTGTGCCGCGCGTGTTCCAGCAAGCGTTCCACCTGATGCGCTCGGGCCGTCCGGGTCCGGTGCTCATCGACCTGCCGTTCGACGTGCAGGTCGCCGAGATCGAATTCGATCCCGACACGTACGAACCGCTGCCGGTGTACAAGCCTGCCGCGACGCGTGCACAGGCCGAGAAGGCCATTCAGATGCTGGTCGCGTCGGAGCGTCCGCTCATCGTGTCGGGTGGCGGCGTGATCAACGCCGACGCCGCCGATCTGCTCGTCGAATTTGCCGAGACGGTGAACGTGCCGGTCGTGCCCACGCTCATGGGCTGGGGCACCATCGCCGACGACCATCCGCTCATGGCCGGCATGGTCGGCCTGCAAACGTCGCATCGCTTTGGCAATGCCACGATGCTCGCGTCCGACTTCGTGATGGGCATCGGCAACCGCTGGGCAAACCGTCACACCGGTAGCGTGGATGTCTTCACGCAGGGTCGCAAGTTCGTGCACGTCGATATCGAGCCGACGCAAATCGGCCGCGTGTTCGGCCCGGACTACGGCATCGTCTCCGACGCCAAGGCCGCCCTTACGCTGTTCGTCGAAGTCGCCAAGGAACTGAAGGCCGCCGGTCGTCTGCCGGACCGCTCGCAATGGGTTGCCGACTGCCAGAAGCGCAAGCGCACCATGCTGCGCCGCTCGGACTTCGATCAGGTGCCTATCAAGCCGCAACGCGTGTATCAGGAAATGAACGCCTTCTTCGGCCGCGACGTGCGCTACGTCTCGACGATCGGTCTGTCGCAGATCGCCGCCGCACAGTTCCTGCACGTGAACAAGCCGCGCCACTGGATCAACTGCGGTCAGGCAGGCCCGCTGGGCTGGACCGTGCCGGCCGCCATCGGTGCGAAGGTCGCATCGCCGTCGTCGGACGTCGTGGCCATCTCGGGCGATTACGACTTCCAGTTCATGATCGAAGAACTGGCCGTGGCCGCGCAGTTCAAGGTGCCGTACATCCACGTCGTGGTGAACAACTCGTACCTGGGTCTGATCCGTCAGGCACAGCGCAACTTCGACATGGACTACTGCGTGCAGCTCGCGTTCGAAAACGTGAACTCGCCGGAAGTGAACGGTTACGGCGTCGACCACGTGAAGGTGGCTGAAGGCCTCGGCGTGAAGGCGATCCGTGTGTTCCAGCCGAACGACATTCAGCCCGCGTTCGCTCAGGCACGCAAGCTGATGGCCGAGTTCTCCGTGCCGGTGATCGTGGAAGTGATTCTCGAGCGTGTGACCAACATCGCGATGGGCACCGAAATCAACAACATCAACGAGTTCGAAGAAATCGTCGACGTTGTGGAAGAAGACGACGCAGTGTCGGCATAAGCCCGCCAGCACTGCCAACGGTTTGCGGGGCGCATGCGTCCCCTCCGCTTTCGGCTAGACCCCGTGAAACGGCCAAAGCATACGCTCCGCAACCTTGCAGTACTCCGCATTACCTTAGCTTCACCCAGCATTCACCCTTGCATCGAATCGTCGAAACCACCCCCTAAAAAAGAGAGAGAGGAGTCAGCGCAATGCCGAAATTTGCCGCCAACCTGACCATGCTGTTCAACGAGGTGCCGTTCCTCGACCGCTTCAAGGCGGCCGCCGCAGCGGGCTTTCGCGGCGTGGAGTTCCTGTTCCCGTACGCGTTTCATCGCGACCAGATCGCCGACAAGCTGAACCAGTATCAGCTCGACCTCGTGCTGCACAACCTGCCCGCCGGTAACTGGGATGCAGGCGAGCGCGGCATCGCCATCTTCCCCGATCGCGTGGCCGAATTCCGCGACGGCGTGGGCGAAGCCATCACCTATGCCAAGGCGCTGGGTGTGAAGCAACTGAACTGCCTCGTGGGCAAGCAAGGCGCCGATCTGTCGACGCAGGCCGCCACCGAAACGCTCGTGGGCAACCTGCGCTTCGCCGCCGACGCCCTCAAGGCCGAGGGCATCCGCCTGCTGGTCGAGCCGATCAACACGTACGACATTCCTGGCTTCTTCCTGAACCGTACGAAGCAGACGCTGGAAGTCTTCGACGCCGTCGGCTCGGACAACCTGTTCCTGCAGTACGACATCTATCACATGCAACGCATGGAAGGCGAGCTCGCCAAGACCATCGAGACGAATCTGGCGCGCATCGCTCACGTGCAGCTCGCCGACAACCCGGGCCGCAACGAGCCTGGCACGGGCGAGATCAACTACGCCTACCTGTTCGCGTTCCTCGACCGCATTGGCTACACGGGCTGGATCGGCTGCGAGTACAAGCCCGCAACGACCACCACCGACGGCCTCGGCTGGTTCAAGGCCGCAGGCCTGCGCGAAGCCGCATAAGCCGACGTCAGCGAACTTAAGTCAGCGTAACCCTCGCAATAACCGACCGGGTTTCGACGAGGAAGGGCCCCGCCGGCCGCATGCAGGGGGCATGCGGCCGGAGCACGGGGGATGTGTGAACGCTCATTGCCTGTAGCACTCACGCACCCAAGCCCCACCCGTCCAACGGTCGGCAACAACAACTTCAAACTTTGGCAACAAGGAGTCTCGAAATGGCACAACTCGGTTTTATTGGTCTGGGCATCATGGGCGCGCCGATGGCGAAGCATCTGCAAAACGCCGGTCACAAGCTGTTCCTGTACGAGCGTCGCACGCCCCCGCAAGACCTGATCGACGGTCAGGCCACCGTTTGCACGTCGGCCAAGGAAGTGGCCAAGCGCGCCGATATCGTGTTCGTGATGGTGCCGGACACCCCTGACGTCGGCGCAGTGCTGTTCGGCCAGGACGGTCTGGCTGAAGGTCTGACGGCTGGCAAGATCGTCGTCGACATGAGCTCGATCTCGCCGATCGAAACGAAGGAATACGCCAAGAAGATCAAGGCACTCGGCTGTGAATACCTCGACGCCCCGGTCTCGGGTGGCGAAGTCGGCGCGAAGGCCGCGTCGCTGTCGATCATGGTCGGTGGCTCGCAAGCCGCGTTCGACGACGTGAAGCCGTTCTTCGAACTGATGGGCAAGAACATCACGCTCGTGGGCGACAGCGGTGCCGGTCAGACCTGCAAGGTCGCCAACCAGATCGTGGTCGCACTGACGATCGAAGCCGTGGGCGAAGCCCTGCTGTTCGCGTCGAAGGCCGGTGCAGATCCCGCGAAGGTGCGTGCAGCCCTGATGGGTGGCTTCGCTTCGTCGCGCATTCTGGAAGTGCACGGCGAGCGCATGGTCAAGCGCAACTTCGAACCGGGCTTCCGCATCGCACTGCACCAGAAGGATCTGAACCTGGCGCTGCAAACGGCGAAGACCCTCGGTGTGTCGCTGCCGAACACGGCCACGGCGCAAGAACTGTTCAATGCCTGCGCAGCCAACGGCGGCGCAGCATGGGATCACTCGGGCATGGTGCGCGCGCTGGAAATGCTCGCGAACCACACCGTCGCCTGAGACTGAAAGACAGGCCCCGCCGCGATGTCGTGTCGCGGCGCGAAGCCGCACCGCGTATTTCGCGAGAAGACGAAGAAAGCGGCCTCAAGAAAAGCCGCAAGCAATAGCAGGGAGAGGTGGGAAATGGGGCGAGCGCGTCGACAGACGCCACGCCGAGCGTCACGGCGCCAGTCGAGCGAAAGCGCGACTCGCGCCGTATTTTTTTGCTTCGACTAAATACGCGTCAATACTCGTCGAACAGACTCTGCATACGCTCGCGCGGCACGCCCGCTTGCAGCGCCAGCATCAGCAGCACGCGCGCCTTGTACGGATGCAGGTTGCCGGTACTCACGAAGCCGTACTGATCGTCCGGCGCAGCGCCGTTATGCATGACGTGACCGCTCCCCACGCGCGACGCACGCACCACCGTCACACCGCGTTGCACCGCTTCGGCCAGCGCCTGTTGCAACAGCGAGTGCAGCGAGCCGTTGCCGGTCCCGGCGACCACAATGCCCTGCACGCCCGCTTCCACCAGCGCGTCGACCGCAATGCGCGACACGCCCGCATAACTCGATACCACTTCCACCGCAGGCAACTCGCCGGATAGCCCGACGAATTCGCTCTCGACGGTGTGATATTGGAGCGGTTCGCGCTGAAACGCCACGCGCTCGTCCTGCACCCAGCCGATCACGCCGATTTCCGGCGAATGGAAGGCGTCGACCTTGTAGGTGCTCGTCTTGACGACGTCGCGTGCGCAGTGGATCTGGTTGTTGATGGCGACCATCACACCGCGTCCGGCCGAAATCGGGTCGGTCGCCACGCGCACGGCGTTGAG
Source organism: Pandoraea commovens (assembly GCF_024704525.1). Taxonomy (NCBI): domain Bacteria; kingdom Pseudomonadati; phylum Pseudomonadota; class Betaproteobacteria; order Burkholderiales; family Burkholderiaceae; genus Pandoraea; species Pandoraea commovens. Next base: position 2,527,180 of record NZ_CP102780.1, on the reverse strand, counting down.
CAGATTGAGCGGGCCGTCGGCCGAGAGTGCCGTCGCGGGCCGCATGGCTGCGGTCATGACGACCGGCTTGCGGCTGTTGATCGTAAGGTGCAGGTAATACGCCGTCTCTTCGAGCGTATCGGTGCCATGCGTAATCACGGCACCGGCCACATCGGGCTGCGCCAGCAAGGCGTTCACGCGAGCGGCCAGCTTCTGCCAGAGCGACACGCTCATGTCCTTGCTGTCGATCTGCGCGACCTGTTCGGCGTGAATGTGGGCCACGTTACCCAGCGCGGGCACGGCGGCGAGGAGATCCTGAACACCGAGCGCTCCGGCCTGATAACCGGCGGTGCGCGTGGCGTCGGCCGCGCTGCCCGCAATCGTCCCGCCCGTGGCGAGCAGCGCAATGCGCGGCAATTCGCCCGAGGACACGGTGTAATGAGGAATCGGGTTGAATGAGGTCAATGTCATGCCAGCGATTGTATCCAATACTGCCCCGCTTCCCAATCCTTGCAATCGCTGAAAACATCGATCCCGCCACCAGGGCGGGATCGGGCTCAGCAGCGCGCCAACATCCGGCGGGAAACGTCAGGCCGCAAACTCCAGCGCCTCGCGCAACTGCGTCGAGATTTCCTGCTCCTTGAGCGCAGGGGCGAGCATTTCGATGAAACGATACGCGTACGAGCGCAGGAATGCGCCGCGTCGCAGGCCGATGCGCGTCGTGCTCGGCTCGAACGCATTTTCGAGTTCCAGCACGGCCAGATCCTGATCCTTGCGCGGATCAACCGCCATCGCCGCCACAATGCCGATGCCCAGCCCCAGTTCGACGTACGTCTTGATGACGTCCGTATCGAGCGCGGTCAGCACGATATCCGGCACCAGCCCCTGATCGGTGAACGCTTTGTCCACGTGTGAGCGGCCCGTGAAATCGCCGTCATACGTGATGATCGGGTATTCGGCGATGTCGGCGAGCGTCAGGTTCTCGCGGCCGACCAGCGGGTGCTCCTTCGGCACGACAGCCACGTGATGCCATGAATAGCACGGGAACGTGACGATGTCGGGAAAGCGATCAAGCGCCTCGGTCGTAATGCCGATATCCGCTTCGCCGTCGATGACCATCTGCGCGATCTGGCGCGGGCTGCCCTGGCGCAACGCCAGATGTACCTTCGGGAAGACGCTCGTGAACTGCTTGATCACCTGCGGCAGTGCGTAGCGCGCCTGCGTGTGTGTGGTGGCGACCACAAGGTGCCCGCTGTCCTGATCGGCGAACTGACGCGCCACACGGCGCAGGTTCTCGGCGTCGAGCAGCATGCGCTCGATCAGTTGCAGCACCGCCTTGCCCGGCTCAGTCAGGCCCGTGAGGCGTTTGCCGCGACGCACAAAGACGTCCACGCCGAGCTCGTCCTCCAGATCCTTGATCTGCTTGCTCACGCCCGATTGCGACGTGTACAGCGCACTGGCCGCTTCCGTCAGATTGAGGTTCTGCCGAACCGCTTCGCGCACGTAGCGCAATTGCTGGAAATTCATGATCTAACTCCGCCCTGTTGCTTGTCTGTCCGTGACGTCTATGGATGAAGTACCGCTTGTAGTTTTGACGTGTACCGCTTGTACAGCTCCCACCGCTGCTACCGCTCGTTATGCCTGCGCCGAAAACACGCGCAACTGACGCGGCACCGCGCGCAGCGTCGTCCCCGCGCCCGCGCCGAGGGACTTCCAGCCCGAGCGCGTGAGTTCGGCTTCCCACACGGCGTCGCCGGGTGCCGCAAGCTCCACGCGCACCGTACCGCCCAGCGGAATCGCGCGGCGCACCGCCACGTCGATACCGGGGCCGCCGTCGCCCGCAGGCACCAATGCCAGATCATGCGGACGCACATACGCAATCGCGCGCCCGTCCTGCGGCACGGCAGGCAGATCGTCCTTGTGCACGGTGACGCGATACTTGCCCGCGTCCGCAATAAAGTCGTGCGTCTGCAACTCGCCCGACAGACGGTTCGCCGCGCCGAGAAACTCGTACACGAACGCACTCTCCGGGGTGTCGTAGACGTCCTGCGGTGCGCCGATCTGTTCAACCTTGCCCCGATTCATCAGCACGATGCGATCGGCCACTTCGAGCGCTTCTTCCTGATCGTGCGTGACGAAAATCGTCGTGATGTGAAGCTCGTCGTGCAAACGGCGCAGCCAGCTGCGCAATTCCTTGCGCACCTTGGCATCGAGCGCGCCGAACGGCTCATCGAGCAACAGCACCTTCGGCTCGACAGCCAGTGCACGTGCGAGCGCGATTCGTTGGCGCTGCCCGCCCGAAAGCTCTGCCGGATAGTGATCGGCCAGCCAGTCCAGTTGCACGAGGCCCAGCAGCTCATGCACCTTGTTGCGAATCTGCGCGTCCGAGAGGCGATCGCGGCGCGACTTCACGCGCAAACCGAACGCCACGTTCTCGAATACCGTCATGTGACGGAACAAGGCGTAGTGCTGAAACACGAAGCCGACCTGACGCTCGCGCGTGCCCACCGAATCGACGTCCTCGCCGTTGAGGACCACGCGCCCCGCGTCGGCAAACTCCAGCCCGGCGACGATGCGCAGCAGCGTCGTCTTGCCGCAGCCCGATGGCCCGAGCAGCGCGACCAGTTCCCCCGTGGGGAATTCGAGACTGACGTCGTCGAGCGCGGCGAAGTCGCCGAAGTGTTTGGAAACCTGTTGTACCTGGATGCTCATTTGTCTTGCTCCTCGATGCTGTTCGACGCGACTTGTCTGCTATGCGTGAATATCCGCTCAGGCCTGCACGGCGTCTTCGCGACGCGCGGCCTTGTCCTGCGCCAGCTTGCGTTCCGCCCAGAGCTTCAGCCCCAGCGTGGCCAGTGCGAGCAGCGCGAGAATCGACGCCGCCGCAAATGCGCCAACCGTGTGGTAGTCGTTGTATTCAATTTCCACGTGCAGCGGCAGCGTGTTCGTCTCACCGCGAATGTGCCCCGAGACGACCGACACCGCCCCGAACTCGCCCATAGCGCGTGCGTTACAGAGAATCACGCCGTACAGCAGGCCCCACTTGATCTTCGGCAGCGTCACGCGCGTGAATACCTGCCAGCCGCTTGCGCCCAGCACGCGCGCTGCTTCTTCTTCCTCGCTGCCCTGCGCCTGCATCAGCGGAATCAGTTCGCGCGCAACGAACGGGAACGTGACGAACACCGTTGCAAGCACCAGTCCCGGCAATGCGAACACGATCTTCAGGTTGTACGCGTCGAGAAAGTCCCACAGCGGACCCTGACGGCCAAAGATCAGCAGGAATGTGAGACCTGCTACAACCGGCGAGACGGAAAACGGCAAGTCGATGAGCGTTGTCAACACGCTCTTGCCCTTGAAATCGAAGCGCGCAATCGCCCACGACGCCGCCACCCCGAACACCAGGTTAAGCGGCACGGCGATGACCGCGATGAGCAACGTCAGACGTATCGCGGAGAGTGCGTCATCGTTTGTCAGCCCCTCCCAATACGGCGCGAGCCCTTTGCCCAGCGCAGTCACGAAGACCGACGCGAGCGGCAGCACCAGAAACAACGCGAAAAACAGCAGCGCCACCGCAATCAGGACGGCTTTGACGTACGCGGGCTCGTCGGTCGGATCGGCTTTGCGAGCCTTCACCGTTTGCGACACAGCGTGCGAGAGTGCGAGTGAATCGGACATGATCGAAACGTTCTCTTCGAGGTTCTTACATCACACGCCACTGGCGCGACGACCCGAATGGCGGCGTTGCAGCCACCATTGCAGCGTATTGATAAGTAACAGCAGCACGAACGAGATCAGCAGCATGACCACGGCGAGCGCCGCCGCGCCAGCGAAATCGTATTGTTCGAGCTTGGTCACGATCAGCAGCGACGTGATTTCCGAAACCATCGGAATGTTGCCCGCGATGAAAATGACCGAGCCGTACTCACCGACCGCACGGGCGAACGCCAGCGCAAACCCTGTGAGCAAGGCGGGCAGCACCGCCGGGAGAATCACGTGACGCAGCGTCTGCCAGCGAGTCGCGCCGAGGCATGCTGCGGCCTCCTCCTGCTCGCGCTCGAACTCTTCGAGCACCGGTTGCAGGGTGCGCACCACGAACGGCAGGCCGATGAACGTGAGCGCCACGAAAATACCCAGCGGCGTGAAGGCGATCTTGATGCCGAGCGGCTCGAACCAGCGCCCGATCCAGCCGTTCGGCGCGTAGATGGCGGCCAGCACGATGCCCGCGACCGACGTCGGCAAGGCGAACGGCAGGTCGATCAGCGCATCAACGAAGCGCTTGCCCGGGAACGTGTAGCGCACCAGCACCCACGCCAGGATGAAACCGAAAAATGCGTTCAGCGTTGCCGCCGCAAGCGAGATCCCGAACGTGAGGCGGTACGACGCCAGCACGCGCGGCGAACTCACTGCGGCGACGAAGCTCGCCCAGTCGAGCGAACTTGCCTTGATGAAGACCATCAGCAACGGCACCAGCACCACAAGGCTCAGGTACGCGACGGTGTAGCCCATCGTCAGGCCAAAGCCCGGCAAGGCACTTGGCTTGCGCCACATTGGAAAGAGTGCGGTACTCATGCGATGGTCCTTGCCCTTACTTCTTGGTGTAGATCTGGTCGAAGATGCCGCCGTCGGCGAAGTGCTTCGCCTGCGTCTTCGTCCAGCCGCCCAGATCGGCGTCCACCGTATAGAGCTTGAGCTTCGGATACTGCGACTCGTACTTCTTGGCGATTTCCGGCGAGCGCGGACGATAGAAGTGCTTCGCGGCGATCTCCTGTCCCTGCGGCGAATACAGCCATTGCAGGTAGGCTTCGGCAGCCTTGCGCGTGCCGTGCTTGTCGACATTCTTGTCGACGATCGCCACCGGCGGCTCCGTCAGGATCGACGACGACGGCACCACGATGTCGAACTTGTCCGGACCGAGGTCCTTCACCGACAGCAGCGCTTCGTTTTCCCAGGCGATCAGCACGTCGCCGATGCCGCGTTCCACGAACGTCGTGGTCGCGCCGCGCGCGCCCGAATCCAGCACGCCGACGTTCTTGTAAATGGCCTTCACGAAATCCTGCGCCTTCTGCTCGTTACCGCCCGGTTGCTTGAGCGCATAGAGCCATGCGGCGAGGTAGTTCCAGCGAGCGCCAGCCGACGTCTTCGGGTTCGGCGTCACCACGCTGATGCCCGGCTTGGCGAGGTCGTTCCAGTCCTTGATGCCCTTGGGGTTGCCCTTGCGCACGAGCAACACAATGGTCGACGTGTACGGCGTGGCGTTATCCGGCAGACGCTTCTGCCAATCCTTGTTCACGAGACCGGCGGCGGCCAGTTCGTCGATGTCGGCCGAGATGCCGAGCGTGACGACGTCAGCCGGTGCGCCGTCGAGCACCGTACGGGCTTGCTTGCCCGAACCGCCGTGCGAGGCCTTCACCGTCACCGTGTCGCCAGCGACTTGCTTGTAGTGGGCCTCGAAGGCCTTGTTGTAGTCGGCGTAAAGCTCACGCGTCGGGTCGTACGACACGTTGAGCAGCGACAGGCTCGCAGCCTGCGCCTGAATCGTCATGCCGGCGGCCAGCGCCAGACCACCCAGCGCGACTGCCAGCTTCTTAGCTTTCCATCCCCGTGCTGCTTTGTTCATGACTTGCACTCCTTGTTTGCTTCTCGTGTGTAGGAGGCCAGTCTATGAGGGCGTCTAAATAATTAAAAATAATATTTTCGCTTTTGTTTATGCCGGAATAAGGATTAGAGAAATTGTGCTGACGGGGCCGTCATCAGACGTAAGGGGTGCCGTGCAGTGCGGCGGCAACGCCTGCACACCCCCTGTCTACAAGGCTCAGGAAGGATTTCTGAGCCTCAGCGGTGTCCCGCGACAGACCGAATGTGCGACGGGCGTTGAGGAAGGCGACCGTCCAGGCGGCGAGCATTAGCCCTGCGGCCAGTTGGGCTTCGACGTCCGGCGTCGGCCGGTCGACCGCTTCGGCGAGCGCCTGCGCCACAACGTCGGCCAGTTCGTCCCGGATCGCCCGGGCGCGCGCCTTGAGCGTCTCACTGCCTTCGATCGTTCGGATGAAGCCCTGGCTCTGGGCCGAAAAGTTCACGAAGGGGCTGTTTTGCGCCACCAGACGATGCGCCAGACACCGCAGCGCCTCGACGGGCGAGACACCCGCCTCCCGCTCATGGATGGCTTGCCGAAGTGCGTCGCGCCCCTCCTCGTCCCGGTCGAAGAACATGTCTTCCTTACGCGGGAAGTGGTTGAAGACGGTCATGCGCCCGACATCGGCGGCCGCCGCGATCTGGTCGACCGTCACATGATCGAAGCCGTGTTCGTGGAAAAGCCGTGTCGCGGCATTGGAAATGCCCTGCCGGGTGGCAAGGCGTTTTCTCGATCTCAAATCGGTGGGCGTTGACATGGGGTTCCTGATGGCCTAGTTTACATGTACTCAGTACATATTTATACGAAGTATATGACAAACTCCATTGATGTTGTAGTGGTCGGTGCCGGTCCCGTCGGGCTGCTCGCCGCCATCGAACTGACGCTCGGCGGGGCACGCGCGCTCGTGCTCGAACGGCTGGCGTCGCCTAGTCAGGCGATGAAGGCGTTGTCGTTCGGGCCGCTCGCGGGCGAAGCGCTGTTGCGTCGTGGCATGCGCACGGCCATCGACGACGCGCAGCAACGCAGCGCACAGGCCATGCAGGCCTTCACCCAACAGACGGGCGCGGATCTTAGTGCCCGTGCTTCGAAGTTTAATGGCCATTTCGCCGGGCTTTCCCTCATTCGGCGCGACGCGCAGGTCGACCCCGACCGGCGGCCCCGTCACGTCGATCAGCCTGCACTGGAAGCCATGCTGGGTGCACGAGCGCAGGCGCTTGGGATTGAGGTGCGTCGCGAGCATGAAGTGACGGGAATCGAGACCTCAGATGACGGTGTCGAGATCTCCTGGGTCTCGCCCGGCGGGCCGGGTCGCGTGCGTGCGGCTTTCCTCATCGGGTGCGACGGCGGGCGCAGCACCGTGCGCAAGTTGTGCGACTTCGCGTTCCCCGGCACCACGCCGACGCTCACCTTTTATCAGGCGACGGCCGACGTCGATCACCCCGAGCGCTTGTTGCCTATCGGATGGAATCGCACCGAGCGGGGGGTGTTTTGCTATGGCCCTGTGCCCGGACGCCTGTTCATGCTCGACTTTTCCGGGCCGCCTGAGGATCGGCAAGCGCCTGTCACGCGCGAAGAGATCGAAGCGGTCCTGCGTCGCACCAGTGGCCAGGAGGTGCGCGTGAATGTGCTGCATGCCGCCAGTCGCTGGGCAGACAACACGCGTCTCGTCGACAGCTACCAGCAGGGACGCGGTTTCCTCGCAGGCGACGCCGCTCACGTTCACTCGCCCTTTGGCGGTCAGGGCTTGAGCCTTGGCCTGCTTGACGCTGCCAACCTTGGCTGGAAACTCGCTGCCGTCATTCGCGGCGATATGCCTGAAAGCTTGCTCGCGACGTACACCGCAGAGCGGCGTCCGGTGGCCGAAGCGGTGCTGGCGAACACGCGCGCGCAAGTCGCGATCTTGCGTCCGGACCCGCAATCGGGCGCAATGCGCGACCTCATCGCCAAACTGATGGACTTCGACGACGTCAACCGCTTCATCGGAGAGATGATGACCGGTGTGTCGACGCGATACGACCTGGTGGCTTCTGAGGTCTCCCATCCTGATATCGGCCGCCTGGCAGGCGACTGGACGCTCTCGGATGGCTCACATCTCTACGATGCGATGCTCGACGGACGCGGGGTGTTGCTCGATGCGACGCAAGGGCAGCAGGCATCGCAGCGGGTAGCCTCTATGACGCCCGGCGTGCGCTGTGTGAAGGTCGGCGACGGCCCCTCGTTCCTGCTGCGCCCCGATGCGTGCATCGCGTGGCGCGGCGATGGAAACAACATCGACGGGCTGGATAGCGCGTTGCGTCGCTGGTTTGTGTCGTAGCGGGGGCATGGGGTGACATCGGATGATGCCGGGCCGATACGAACGCATGAAACCCGAGGAAGTGGCATCGAGACGGGCACGGTGGACGGAAACTTCACGCAGTACATGAAGTTTTCCCTTGCGTTTTTGCAAACACTGTACAAAAATACAGCCACCTGTGCTTCCATACAGTGATGCCATGATCAAACTTACCGCCCGTCAACAGCAGGTCTACGAACTGGTTCAGCAAGCGATCGAGCGCACCGGCTTTCCGCCGACGCGCGCGGAGATTGCCGCAGAACTGGGCTTCTCCTCCGCCAACGCCGCCGAGGAGCACCTGCGGGCACTGGCGCGCAAAGGTGTCATCGAGCTTGCCGCCGGTCAATCGCGTGGCATTCGTCTCAAGCGTCTGGACGACGCGGGCGGCACGCATCAGTTCACGCTGCCGCACATGGGCCTCATGCAGTTGTCGCTGCCGCTCGTCGGCCGCGTCGCTGCGGGTAGCCCGATCCTGGCGCAGGAACATATCGAACGCAACTTCCAGTGCGATCCGAACATGTTTGCGCGTCAGCCCGATTACCTGCTGAAGGTGCGCGGCATGTCGATGCGCGACGCGGGCATTCTCGACGGCGACCTGCTTGCCGTGCAGAAGGCTGCCGACGCACGCGAAGGTCAGATCGTCGTAGCACGCATCGGCGACGACGTGACCGTCAAACGTTTTCACCGCGTGAAGGGTGGCGTCGAACTGATCGCCGAGAACCCCGACTTCGAGAACATCAATGTCGACGAAGGCAGCGGTGATTTCGCGTTGGAAGGGATTGCGGTCGGTCTGATTCGCAACAACGATCTATGAACGATCAATGAGCGGCCGCTGACGGTCTCTCATCGCGAACCGGGGCAGCGCGACACAGCGACTTGCCCCGCTCCCTGAAGATTTGTATTTGATTGCGCCGGGCTGGGTCCGGCGCCCGTGCCCTGCTGCGCCTGCGATTTGTGAGATGAACGCCATTCGCAGCAAGACACGTCCCTCTGACCCGCTTTGAAAGAAGGATCGCATCATGGCTCGACTCTTTGGTTTGCTGCGTACGTCTCTCGGTCAATCGCCGGTTCGCGTGTCATCGCAGACGCGACTTTCTGCGGTGTACGGTCTCTCGGCACTGTCCGGACCGTTCGCTTCGGCACCCGCCATCGCCCGCTCCTACACCGTGCCCAACCGCACTCGCACGACCACGCTGCCGCGCACGATTGCAGCCGCCGTCGCGTCGGCGACCCGCCGGGGCTGCCCCGCCGGAAAAGCCGTGAAAGCGTCGCGCAACGTTCGGGAACAGCAGGCTCGCCGTGAAGCGCATGACACGCAGGAAGGTCACGATGTGCGCGTCTATCGAGACAGGTCGCACATCGTGATGGTCGGCACGTTTGCCGACATCTGCCGCAAACTCGATCAAGCCGTTGGCGAACAGTTCTGCCAGGCGGCGGTTTGATGTTTTGCGCTGGCCTCTCAGCGCGTTAGCGCGTTGCGCGAAGACGGGCTGAAGCCAGCGTAGCGCGCTGGTTCTTGCGGCTTATTCGCTCCGACCGGAGGACGGACTCACTTGCCGTAAGTCACTGCCCCAGCGCAAGCAACGGATTGTCGGCACCGTGACGCTCGCCGTCGAAGAATCGCGCAACGTCTTCCGGCTTTACGGCTTCGATGTTCGCGTGTTGCCAGCGCGGCTTGTGGTCCTTGTCGATCACCATCGCGCGAATGCCCTCGACGCCTTCGGCACCGGTGCGGCCGTCCAGATTGAAGACGCTGCGCATCATCAACCACTCTTCACGCAGTTCGTCCGCGAGAGACAACTTGCGGGCACGACGCACCTGCTCAAGCGCCACACATGTCATCAACGGCGACCGCTTGGTGCGCAGCAGATCTTCCGTTTCCTCCGCCCAGCCCGAGTATTCGCAACGCGCTTCGAGTTTGAGGCCCTTCAGAATCGCGGGCATGTCTGCGAGACCGAAGTGCTCATCGATCACGCTGCGCAGAGGTGCGAGCTTGCCGGGTGCAAGACCGGCAGGCGGCAGACTTTCGCGCGCGAACGTACGTGCCGCGTCGAGCACGGCATCGCTATCCTGCCAGTCTCCATTAACCAGCCGGTCGCACAACTCAGGCAACGACGCGCGCGGCACCACCACGTCCGCCAAACCGATTTCACACGCATCGACTGCGCCGAACACGATCCCCGTGGTGCCAAGGTACTCACCGAGATGCCCCGCAAGATTCGAAAGGAAGAACCCGCCGCCGACATCCGGGAACAGGCCGATAGCCGTCTCGGGCATCGCCATGCGCGTCGCCTCGGTAACGATACGCAACGTCGCCCCTTGCGAGATGCCCATGCCACCGCCCATGACTACACCGTCCATCAGGGCGATGTACGGCTTCGGGTACGACGCGATCGTGTAGTTGAGCCGATACTCGTCGGCGAAGAAGTCCATGATGTCGGTGCGGCCCGCACTGATGGCCTCATGGAAGTAGCGAATGTCACCACCCGCGCACAACCCCTTCTCACCCTCGCCTTGCAGCACGACACCCAGCACCTTGGGATCGTCGCGCCACTGATCGAGCGCGGCAGCCATCGCGCGAATCATGTCGTGCGACAACGCATTGAGTGCCTTCGGGCGCGTCAGCGTGATGAAGCCGATACGGCCACGGATTTCGGTTCGAACAAAATCGGTCATGTCAGGCAAGGACTCCGGAAACGTCAACGGATTGGGGGATGAAAGTTCGGGATGACAAAAGCAAAAAGCCGGCGCATGGCACCGGCTTTTCTTCCAACAGACAGATCCCGCAGCGCGACGGACTCTTCATCCGTTGCGCCGCGTTTCCGTCGCCGGCTTTACTTCTCTTCGCGCGAAGCGCGCTTGCGCTCGTGCTCGATCAGATGACGCTTGCGCAGGCGAATCGTCTGCGGCGTGACTTCGACCAGTTCGTCGTCGTCGATGAATTCCACGGCGTATTCGAGGCTCATCGCGATCGGCGGCACCAGACGCACGGCTTCGTCGGTACCCGACGCGCGCACGTTCGTGAGCTGCTTGCCCTTGATCGGGTTGACCACGAGGTCGTTATCGCGGCTGTGAATACCGATAATCATGCCTTCGTAGAGGGCGTCACCCGGCTTCACGAACATGCGACCACGATCCTGCAGCTTCCACAGGGCGTAGGCCACGGCATCGCCGTTGTCCTGCGAGATCAACACGCCGTTACGACGCTCACCCAGCGAACCATCCTTGACCGGTGCGTACGCATCGAAGATGTGGCTCATCAGGCCCGTACCACGGGTCATCGACAGGAAATCGCCCTGGAAGCCGATCAGGCCGCGAGCCGGAATGCGGTATTCAAGACGCGTACGGCCACGGCCGTCCGACACCATGTCCAGCATTTCGCCCTTGCGACGACCGATTTCTTCCATGACGCCGCCCTGGTGTTCGTCTTCCAGGTCGATGGTCAGCATTTCGTACGGCTCGTGCTTCACGCCGTCGATTTCCTTGATCACCACGCGCGGACGCGACACGGCCAGTTCATAGCCTTCGCGACGCATGTTCTCGATCAGAATCGTCAGGTGCAGTTCGCCACGGCCCGACACTTCAAAGATCGAGTCGCTGTCGGTGTCCTTCACGCGCAGCGCCACGTTGTGATTCAGTTCCTTGTCCAGACGGTCGCGGATCTGACGGCTCGTCACGAACTTGCCTTCGCGGCCAGCCAGCGGCGACGTGTTCACGCAGAAGTTCATCGTGAGGGTCGGCTCGTCGACGGTCAGCAGCGGCAGCGCTTCCGGCGTATCCGCGTCGCAGATGGTCACGCCGATACCCACGTCTTCGATACCGTTGATCAGCACGATGTCGCCAGCTTCGGCGCCTTCGTCCGACATCACGCGCTCCAGACCCTTGAAGGTCAGAACTTGATTGATCTTGCGCTTGAGAATTTCACCGTCCGGGCCCGAACGCATCACAACTTGCTGGCCCGGCTTGACGCGGCCACGCGTGATACGGCCAATACCGATACGGCCGACGAACGTCGAGTAGTCGAGCGAGCTGATTTGCAGCTGCAGCGGCGCGTCCGGATCGGCAGCGCGAACCGGCACGTGTTCGAGAATCGCATCGAACAGCGGCTTCATGGTGCCTTCGCGGACATCCGAATCGAGGCTTGCGAAACCGTTCAGGGCCGAAGCGTAGACGACCGGGAAGTCGAGCTGTTCGTTGGTCGCGCCGAGCTTGTCCATCAGGTCGAACGTCTGGTCGATGACCCAGTCCGGACGTGCGCCCGGGCGGTCGATCTTGTTGACCACGACGATCGGCTTCAGACCGAGGCCCAGGGCCTTGCGGGTCACGAAGCGCGTTTGCGGCATCGGGCCTTCGACGGCGTCGACCACCAGCAGAACGCTGTCGACCATCGAGAGCACACGCTCCACTTCACCGCCGAAGTCCGCGTGTCCCGGGGTATCGACGATGTTGATGTGCGTGCCTTCGTATTCGACGGCGCAGTTTTTGGCGAGGATCGTGATGCCGCGCTCTTTTTCGATGTCGTTCGAGTCCATCACGCGTTCAGCGACTTGCTGGTTTTCGCGGAAGGTGCCCGACTGGCGCAGCAACTGGTCGACGAGCGTGGTTTTGCCGTGGTCGACGTGCGCGATGATGGCGATATTACGGAGAGCGCGGGTCATGAAAGGGGTGCTCGAAAAAGCCTTTGAGGAATCCGCGATTCTACCACTTGCGCATGTCTCACGTCATGGCCTTTCTGCATTGCAACAACGGCATGCACCATTGATTCGCCGATTGCCCCTCATTCGTCACGAAACAGACCGGTGATTCTCCCCCCTCCCCGTCCCCGCGTTTTCGATGCCACGCACCAAATTAGAGCGTTAACTCTAATTTTTTCCGCAATATTTGCCTAGTCAACTATTGCATCGACTTGAAATTAATTAAGTACCCGCTATAATCGTGACAAGTCAACTATTGCAGCTGCATGAAAATGTCCGATCCTTCCGTCACTTTCTCCGCGACCGCGCCGACGTCTCAGCCGGAAGCACCGCAAGCCGATCCCCCGCGTAACGGTTACGACATCGATGATTCCCTCGGGTATCTCGTGGCGCGTGTGCGTCAGCTGATCCTGGCGGAACTGACGAAGGAAACCTCGCAGTACGGCCTCACCAGCACGCAGGCGACCATGCTTTACAAGGTGGCGACCGGCAAGAGCAAGACGGCAGCGGACCTCGCCCGTGACTACTGTATCGATGCAAGCGCGGTCACCCGCCTGCTCGACCGGCTCGAAGCGCACGGATTGCTCGTTCGCGAGCGCAGCAAAAGCGACCGCCGCACCGTGAACCTGAGTGCAACGGAGGCTGGCAATGCAATGGCCGACCGGATGCCCGACATCTTCACCCGCGCTGCCGACCACCTGATGGGCGGTTTCAGCGTCGAGGAAATCGGGTTTCTGAAGAGTTTGCTGCGACGGGTGATCGCCAACGGCGAAGGCGGATGACGGCGCGAGCCCCCGAGAAATCCATCCGAATTGCCTCGATTCCCGTTCAGAAATGCTTGTCGAGTCCACTATTGCAAGTCCTCGTCAGCCCCTGATTCCCGATTACTGTCAGTACAAGACTTCACTCGTAAAGGTTTTGCGATGAAAGCGGCCTCACCGTTCCTCCCGCATCTGCGGGCCCGCTCAGCGATTTCCGCCCTCTGTCTGGCGGCTGTGACGCTGGGTTTTGCCGGTTGTGCGAACTTCGCCGGCATCCATAGCGACAAGCAGATCACCACGCCTGAGCACTATCAAACCCAGCGCAGCCTGCCCTCAGAGGGTGGTCAGTGGCCGGGCACCGATTGGGCCCAACGCTTCGGCGATCCGCAACTCGTCTCCCTGATCGACGAAGCGCTCGCAGGCAACCCCGATCTCGCCATGGCCGCCGCCCGCCTGAAGGCTGCGCAGGCGCAGACGGAAGGCGCCGCAGCTGCGTTGCTGCCGTCGGTCAATTTCAACGGCGACGTATATCGCCAGAAATTCACCGAAAACACCATCTACCCGCCGGGCTACGGCGGCGCATGGTTCACGCAGGGCGATCTGAATGCGTCGCTGTCGTGGGAACTCGATCTGTGGGGCAAGAACCGTTCGGCACGAGCACAAGCCACGTCGGCCGAGCGCGCCGAAGAAGCCGAAGACCAGGAAGTGCGTCTCGCGCTGTCGACGGCCGTCGCCCGCTCTTATAACCAGCTCGCGCAGCAATACGCGTTGCACGACGTGCTCGACCGTATCAGCAAGCAGCGCCAGAACCTTGGCAAGCTGACGGCCGATCGCGTGCGCGCCGGTCTCGACACGCAAGTCGAACAGAAGCAGGCCGACAGCAACAGCGCCGACATTCAGACGCAAATCGCACAGCTCGACGGTCAGATTCTGCTCACGCGTCACCAGCTCGGCGTGCTGCTGGGCAAGGGCCCGGACCGCGGTCTGGAAATCGCACCGCCGAAGCTCGCGCAACTCGCTACACCGGCCCTGCCGGACAACCTGCCGCTCGCCCTGCTCGGCCGCCGCCCGGACATCGTCTCGGCTCGCTGGAGCGTGGAATCGCAACTGCAGGGTGTGGACGTCGCTAAAGCGCGTTTCTATCCGGACGTGAACCTGAACGCCGCATTCGGCTTCTCTACCTTCGGGCTTGGCAAGCTGATCGATCCGAGCAGCCAGAACATTCAGGCCGGTCCGGTGATTACGTTGCCGATCTTCGACGGCGGCCGCCTGCGCGCCAACCTGAAGGGTCAGTACGCCGCGTATGAAAGCGCCGTCGCAAACTACGACTCGACGCTCAACAAGGCGCTCGGCGATATCGCCGACCGCATGTCGTCGATCCGTTCCGCCGACAAGCAGATGGTGTCGCAACGCGTGGCGCAAGAAGCCGCACAACGCGCCTACGACCTCGCCATCGACCGCTACAAGGCGGGGCTGACACCGCAGTTGACCGTGCTGACGGCCGAGTCGTCGCTGCTGGCGCAGGAACAGGCTCGCGTGAACATCGACAGCGCACGTCGCGACCAGCAAATCGGCCTGATCAAGGCGCTGGGCGGCGGTTTCGACGCGCAGTCGGCGGGACTCGTCGTGGGCCAGGAGCGCACGGCAAAGACAGACGCAGAGGCGGGCAACGCTCAAACGCACTGAGCGCACTGAACGCACTGAACGCACTGAACGCACTGAACGTCACGCAAAACAAGACAAACGTCAAAAGCACATTGAGAGATTAGTACGGAGCAAATGATGAGCGACAACCAACAACAAGCGCCTGCCCAACCGGCACCGAACAACGGCAAGCGCCGCCGCATGATGCTGACGCTGACGGCCGTGATCGCGATTGCGGCCATCGGCTACGGCGCCTATTACGCGCTGTATGCGCGCTACTACGAAGACACCGACGACGCGTATGTCGCAGGCAACGTCGTGCAGATCACGCCGCAAGTGGCCGGCACCGTCACCGGTGTGAAGGTCGACGACACGCAGATGGTCAAGGCTGGCCAGCCGCTGGTCACGCTGGATCAGACCGACGCTCGCGTCGCCCTGCTGCAATCCGAAGCCAACCTCGCGCAGACCGTGCGTCAGGTCCGTACGTACTTCGTGAATAACGATGCGTACGCCGCCACGGTCGCAATGCGTCAGTCGGAACTCGCGAAGGCGCAGGCCGACGTGAAGCGCCGTGAAATGGCCATCGCCACGGGTGCCGTGTCGCGCGAAGAACTGGCCCACGCGCAAGACGCCGTGAAGTCGGCGCAGGCCGCGCTGGAACAGGCGCGTGCACAACTGGTGTCGAACAAGGCGCTCACCGACAAGACGTCGGTGACCACGCATCCGAACGTGCAACAGGCGGCCGCGAAGGTGCGTGCGTCGTACCTCGACTACGCCCGTACGTCCATCCCGGCACCGGTTGACGGCTACGTCGCCAAGCGCTCGGTGCAGGTCGGCCAGCGTGTCGCCACGGGCGCACCGCTCATGGCGCTGGTGCCGCTCAACGAAGTGTGGGTCGACGCCAACTTCAAGGAAGTGCAGATCTCGCACATGCGCGTTGGCCAGCCGGTCACGCTCACGGCAGACGTGTACGGTTCGTCGGTGGAATACAAGGGCACGGTGGCTGGCTTCTCGGCCGGTACGGGCAGCGCCTTCTCGCTGCTGCCGGCACAGAACGCCACGGGCAACTGGATCAAGGTGGTGCAACGTCTGCCGGTGCGTATCGCGCTCGACCCGAAGCAGTTGCAGCAGCATCCGCTGCGCGTGGGTCTGTCGATGCAGGTCAAGGTGAACGTGCGGAATACCGACGGCAAGGAACTGGGCGAAGCGCCGACCCTGCCGGTGTATTCGACCGACGTGTACGACAAGGTCGGCCACGACGCTGACGACATCGTCGCCAAGATCATCACCGAGAACGCCGGTGCTGCGGCTGCCAATGCAGGCGCGAGTGCAGGCGATGCCAACGACACGCGTAACCAGCCGGCCCGCGCTCGTCCCCTGTAAATCGGAGGGGGGTGCCCCCCACCCCCTTTGACAACTCATGGCAACTCAAAACGCTCCTGCCCCGCTCTCGGGAGGGCAGCTGGTACTCGGCACCATCGCGTTGTCGCTCGCCACGTTCATGAACGTGCTCGACACTTCGATTGCCAACGTATCGATTCCCGCCATCTCCGGCGACCTCGGTGTCTCATCGAGCCAGGGAACGTGGGTGATTACGTCGTTCGCCGTCGCCAACGCCATTTCGGTGCCACTCACGGGCTGGCTGACCGAGCGCTTCGGTGCAGTGCGACTGTTCATCACGTCGATCCTGCTCTTCGTGCTGGCTTCGTGGCTGTGCGGCATGGCGCCCACGCTCGAAATTCTGCTGGCCGCCCGCGTGTTGCAGGGCGCCGTGGCCGGTCCGATGATTCCGCTGTCGCAATCGCTGCTGCTCTCGAGCTATCCGCCCGCGAAGAGTTCGATGGCCCTCGCCTTATGGGGGATGACGACACTCGTCGCCCCGGTGATGGGCCCGATTCTCGGCGGCTGGATCTCGGACAACTACCACTGGCCGTGGATCTTCTACATCAACATTCCGGTGGGTATCGCCGCCGCTTACGTCACGTGGATGATCTACAAGAAGCGTGAGACGCCGACACAGCGCAAGCCCATCGACACCGTCGGACTGGCCTTGCTCGTGTTGTGGGTCGGCTCGTTGCAGGTGATGCTCGACAAGGGTAAGGAACTCGACTGGTTCAATTCGTCGACGATCGTCATCCTCGCGCTCGTTGCGCTGGTGTCGTTCTGCTTCTTCGTCGTCTGGGAAATCACCGAGAAGCACCCGGTGGTCGATCTCACGCTGTTCAAGCGGGTCAACTTCACCGGTGGCGTGGTCGCCATCTCGGTCGGTTACGGGTTGTTCTTCGGCAACCTCGTGATCCTGCCGCAGTGGTTGCAGATCTATCTCGGCTACACGGCAACGGAAGCCGGTCTGGTGATGGCCCCGGTCGGGTTGTTCGCGATCATCCTGTCGCCGATCATCGGAAAGTTCCTGCCCAAGCTCGACGCCCGCTGGGTCGTGACCGTCTCGTTCCTGTTGTTTGCGCTCGTGTTCCTGATGCGCTCGCACTTCAACACGCTTGTCGACACGCGCACGCTGATGATCCCGACGTTCCTGCAAGGCGTACCGATGTCGATGTTCTTCATCCCGCTGACAGCCATCATTCTGTCGGGTCTGCCGGGGCATCGCATTCCGGCGGCGGCGGGGTTGTCGAACTTCGTGCGGATTACGTGCGGTGCGGTCGGCACCTCGATTGCAACGACCGTGTGGGATAACCGCATCTCGCTGCACCACGCACAGCTGACGGAGAATCTGACGCCCTACGACGCCACGTTCAACGGCTCGGTCCAGTCGCTCAATCAGCTCGGCATGTCGACCCCGCAGGCTCACGGTTACATCGACCGACTGGTCACGCAACAGTCAGCGATGCTCGGTGCGAACGATATTTTCTGGATCTCGGCGGTGTTGTTTGTGCTGATGATCGCGATGGTGTGGATTACGCGACCGATTCGAGGTGGCGGTGGTGGCGGCGCAGATGCCGCAGCCGGCGCCCACTGAAGTCAAGGCTTCCCCCCGAGTGCCCGGCCCTGCTCTGTACTACCGGGCACTTCTTGAACCCCGCTGAAGTTAGCGGGGTTTTTTTATGGGTGCGGAGAAATGAGCCGCTGTGCGGTTCACCCGGGGGACGGCAGATTGACGCTCAGCCGACGAGATAGCGCAATGCCCCCGTCGCCACAATGCTGATGACCACGGTCGGCAACAGAGAAAAGCGCAGCGAGACGAGTAGCGTCACAGCCAGCGCCAGCAGATCGGCTGGCCGGTCCGACACGAAGGACGGCGCGATGACTGAGATCAGCACACAGCCCGGCAGGCACTCCATCACCGAACGCGTGCGCGGGCTCAGCACGCGATCGCGCAACAACAGGAAGCCGACGATTCGTGTGGCGTACGTCGTGGCCGCCATCAGCGCCACCGTCGCAACGGGCAGAAACACTGCGGCATCAATCATGACGCGGCTCCATCAGCACGGCAGCCAGCAAGCCTGCGACCGCACCGGCGGCCACGTACCACGACCCCGGCACATATAGATAGGTCAGCGCAGCCGCGACAAGACTCACCAGCCACGGCAAACTCTTGCGCATGCCGCGCCACATCCCGCGAAGCAGCACGAGGAAGACAGCGGTGAACGCCATATCGAAGCCGTACTGTTCGATGTCGCCAAGCACTGGCCCCAGCACTGCACCAAGCGCGGTAAAGGCAATCCACGCGAGCCAGAGATTGACAGCGACACCGAGGTAATACGGCAAGCTAATACGGTCGGCCTTACGCGCCTGCGTGTCGGCCAGTGCCATTGCCCAGGCCTCGTCACACATCAGAAACAACGATGGCAACGCACGACGCAGCGGCACGTGACGCAACAACGGTGCGAACGCAGCCCCCATCAGAATGTGACGCGAATTGACGAGGCACGACATGGCGACGATCAGTGCGAGATGCGGCGGCGAGGTCCACAAATGGACCGCCGTGAACTCGGAACCACCGGCGAAGTTCATGCCGGTCATGAGCGGCACGAGCCACGCGGGCATGCCTTTCTGAGTGGCTTGCGCACCGAGCACCATCGCGAACGGCACGAACCCCAACATGACCGGCAATGAAGCACGCATACCGCGCGCGACTTCGATTTTGACATCGGACTGCTGTGAAGACGCAGCCGAAGAAGACATTCCAGACACAAACACTCCTGCAATAACGACGGATAACCACCGGCATCGCAGCATAGCGAACCCGGCTTGCCATCGTCTTGTATGTTCTTGCGGTTTTGGGACGGCGGGCGCGGCGTTTGAGATCGTCAATGATCCACGAGCTCAGGTGAATCGACATAAACACTCTGAAGTGCCTCGGGATCTACAGGGTCGCCAACGTCTGCGTCGCCACCACCGCTGACCTCTGACTGCACAGGCTTCACGAGCGACTCGGCGCTGGCCGCTGCCAGCTTTGTCGCGGCCCCCGCCTTCTCCAGCCACGTGTAAAAATCCAGCAACCCTGCGGGCAGCGACACCGTGTCGTCGCTGAACGGCAAGCGCGCAATCAGAATCACGAACGCCGCAGCAGACGCCTGTCGAATTTGCCTCGCGATGGACTTCTGCCATTGCGGATCGTCGTGATGTGCCAGCGCATTGCGAACTTTGTCGAAAATCCCCGATACCGCGCGTTTGGGCAACGATACCTTGACGGGCAAATCGTCTCCCGTGACTTTTTGCGTCCCCGGCCCTAACACGTCCAGCACCTTCGCAAACCCGCCACGCGAATTGATCCATGAGATCAGATTCGCCAGGCTGTCGCCCTGAAACGGCTGACTGCCGGGGTTCTGGAATTCCTTCCCCCAACAGATCAGGTCGCCTAGTGCGAGCACAGCGAAGTACGGCGCCACCATCATCCCCGGGGTAAATACCGCGTTACCGACGACCAACACCTTGCAACTCGCCTCCCGGGTCACGCGCGGTTTCCCAGGCCGCACCCATTCGCAGACCATGACGTTCGCCCACCGGGAGAAGAGATCGGGCGCGATGTACGGGGACAAGCAACTCACCAGCTGACTCGCCAGATTAGCGACATGGGTCGCCACCACAACGATCCCAAGCAGCCCGGGATAGCTGACCGGCATTGCGACGGCGGCGGGTTCCGATGGCCCGGCGGGCGCGAGAGCGTCTGTGGGCGATGACAACGACAGCAGGGACGCACCCGGTGCCGTCAATGTATGAGGTGCGTCCGAAACAGCACCCTCGACCTTCGAATTGTTGTCGCCATCATCGGGAGGCAGAGCTTTCGCGGCAAACTGTTGCGCCATCACTTCACGCAGAATCTCGTTCATCCCGGCTTCGACGTCTGCCATCGAACTATCTTCGCCAAACGGCGCATCGAGCGTCGCAGACGCGTTGGCGTTGCGTACATTTTCGAAGTCGTTGAGCAAGGGGACTGTCGCAGCGTCGTGCTCGTGCGACAGGGTCTCGGACAGAGGCGCCCGCATACGCTCGATCGGAATGCAAACGTGTGGAGAACCACCTGGAGTCTGGATCATGACGCACCGCCCTACTCGTTGGTTTCGGCCCTGACAAACCTCGCCACGACCGAGGCCTGCGCTGGCACAACCGCGACACTCTGCGCCGCGCGCCGCACCGGGCGCTTGCGGAATTCGCTCCCGGGTGCCGGGTCGGGAAACGGTGGATCGGGCCGGGCATCGGCAGGTGTCACGCAATCGCAGTATCATTGCGCATCCCCCGGCCTGACGCCCCCACGGTCACACGCCGTTCGACGGCCGGGAAAGTACTATCCGTCAGCAAAAACAAAACACCATGAATACCCCGCAGAACCCGATCGAACGCTCTGAAGTCACTTTCCGCTTTCTGGCCGAACCGGCTGCCGTCAACTTCGGCGGCAAGGTACACGGGGGCTCGCTGATGAAGTGGATCGACGAAGTGGCCTACGCTTGCGCCGCGACGTGGTCGGGCCGCTATTGCGTGACGGTCAGCGTCGGCAATATCCGCTTCCGTCGTCCGATTCTGGTGGGCAATCTGGTGGAACTGCGCGCGCGCATCGTGGCCACCGGCCGCACCAGCATGCACATCCACGTGTCGGTTCACGCGGGCGATCCGAAGTGGGGCGAACTGCGTCAGACGACCGACTGCCTGATGGTGTTCGTCGCCGTCGACGAGAGCAACCACCCGGTGGGCGTGCCGTCCTTCGAGCCGAAAACCGACGAGCAGAAGGCATTGGCCAAGTACGCCATGGACGTGAAAGCCGCGCTCGACGCCATCGTCGAACTCAAGCCGGAAAACGTCGCCAGCTGACGCGTCCGATCAGGTCATGCGGACGTCCCCCGTCCGCAGAGTCGGTATGCCGCCCGTGGTGCGGCAATAGCAGATTCAGGCACCGGGTTTCGATTTGTCGCTTCGAAGGAGAGCAAATCATGCCGCGCGGCACCGTCAAGGATTACTACCCGGAAAAGGGGTATGGATTCATCACGCCGCATGGGGGCGGAGAAATCGTTTTCGTCCATGAAAGCGAGATCTGCACGCCCGGTGCCTCCCAGCTTCAGACAGGTCAGATCGTCGAGTACGAGACCACCCGCGGAGACGCCTATCTGCTTGCGATGAACGTTCGCAACGCGTCCGACTAAGGCCGTTCAGGCCGATGACCTGTCAACGTTGACAGGTCCCTCCTCCAGAAGTCTTCAGCGCTTCAATGCCGGGCGCGGTGCCTGTCAACGTTGACAGTTACCGGCGATTCGATCCGGTGCTGGAATGTCCTCTCCGTCCTGGAGAGAGCCCGATCATGAGCGCGATCAAACACTTCAGCGGCAGTGCTCAGTTAGCGTTTGAAACTTACGCAGACCTGAACCGCAAGATCCTCATCAGTCCGCAGACCGGCGAAGGCATCCTGCGAATTCCGATTGCGGGGTTGTTTGCCGACGTCATTGCTTCACCGTCACTCATGCTCGCTCTCTCGTGCAAGGCGCATGAGGGCGATCTGAACATCGTTCCCTTCGGGGTCATGACGGTGGGGATAGCTCCCTCAAAGGACCGCTTTACGAGCTTACCCCTTTGCGACGGCAGATCGCTAAATTTCGAGTTGGAATCGGGCGACACCTTCAATGGTGGCGACTTTTTGAGCGAGCGCAATGGCGATGATGTCGTCGTGTATCACAAGAACGGGGCGTGCGAGACCTTTGTTGTGATTTCGGCTTTCGGGATGCCATCCACTGCGGACGCGGAATGCGACGGCTGGGTTTGTCCTACTCGCTATGTTTCGCCTTCCGGCAGGTCGTTGAAATATGAGTGGAAACAGTTCTGGGAGGGTCCGCGCGTCACTGCCATCGACGACGACGACGGGCGGATTCTTGAAGTCGAATGGGTCAAGACGAAGCGCACAATCGGATCTACTGGCAAGACCGCATCGGCCTTTCAGAAAGCCATCCTATTCCCCAATAGCGACCAGGAAGTCATCCTTACGTCGACGGAGGTCACCACGTCCTTTGGGTTCAAGCAAACGATTGAAGTAGCCGGTGCTACCGGATCTGCTAAGACGATTTACTACCTTGAGAATCACGACGGGCAAGTCGCAAAATTCGAAGTTCGCCGACAGACATCGGTTCCCTCGGACAAGGCCGGCGATCCGGCGGTCGTGGAAACGTCGACGCACACCGAATCCATGGAATTCAATGGCAACCGGATCGTCAAGCACACCCTATCTCCGGGCGGCGGCATTGCCCCCCTGGTCGAAAGCTACAAGTACGAAACCGGCAAAACCACCGTTACCTGCACGCAAGAAGACAAGACCGTCCTCACGCGCGTGTACACCTCCGAAGACAGGCGCCAAACCGAGGCCGTCACCGCTGCCGGCGTCACCGTCCTCAAGGAGCAAAGCGTCAGCATCGACGAAGCGCGTGGCATCGCGACACATAAATCGATCAAGAAGATTGGTGGTGTGATCGTCGATGAGCTGACGCTCGAATACGACGCCATCGGCAACCTCGTCAAGTCGACGAAAGACGACACAGTGACGGAATGGACCTATTTCAATAACTACAACGCCTACACCGTCGTCGAGAAGGCAACCAACTATCAGGACACAAGTTTCTTCGGACTTCTCCTGAAAGCGCTCGATTACGTTAATCCTATTGGCCTGGGGTTCGTCGCGTTCGGCTCAGGCGGATTGACGTGGGGCACCAAAATCGACACGACGGTCGACATGGCTGTCACCGATAACAACTACGCGAAGACTGCATTTCAACTCCCCTATGACATGAACTATCCCGGTGACCCTAGCGGGTTGACGTCGCACGTTGAGTCGGAAATCGTCTACCGGAAAAATGGCGACAAGCTCCACCCGCAAAGACTCACTTATTTTAGTTACCTCAAGTTCATCCCGAAAACGGTGCCGAATGTCTCACGGCCACATGTCCCGCTTCCTCATAGAAAGCTAACGGTGCTCCAGCCGTCCTACGAAGAAGTCGACGTCAGCGCGGAACAACTGAAAGTCGCCAAAGACGCCGCAAAAGCACTGCTCGACAGTCTGGCGAAGCAGTGCAACAGCACCAGCAATAAGGACGATAAGGCAATCATTCAGACCCAGATCGACGATCTGAACAGGAGCCTCACGGCGCAGAGCAAGACTAACGCGCGTGGATTCCAGCGTCGGATCCTGGTATTGAAAAACGACAGCCCATCCTGTCTTCTGCAACAGGCGTCGACGACCATCGGCGATAAAACAACGGACTCATATTCGTTCGAGCTGCGCGATCAGGCGGGCACGGTGTTCGCAAGTGTCGATCTCGCAAGCAAGGCCGTCACCTACTATCGCTATTCGCCGTACGGCTATCGAAATGTCGACCCCGGTTCTGTCACGTGGCTTGGATTCAAAGGCGAGCCTTTGAATTACGTAGGGTTCTATCATCTTGGCAATGGGTATCGCCACTACGACCCGGAAGCTTGCCGCTTCCAGACGCCGGACAGCATGAGCCCGTTTGGCGCGGGCGGTTGTGCGGCCTACGTGTATTGCGGCGGCGACCCGGTGAATTATCACGATCCGAGTGGACATGCCCCCGTGGCGCAATACAGCCGCCTCAGTACGATGCCAGCCATGTATACCAAGGAGTTCCGCATCGTTGCAGGTGTTTTCGAAATATTGGCTGCGCCCTTTACTGCGGGCACCTCGCTCGCTATGGCCGTCGCCCTCATCGGAATTGCCGCCGTGTCCGGCGCGTTCAGCATTGCGTCGACCGTGTTGGAAGACAGCGATCCGGAGCTGTCCGACATTCTTGGCTATCTCGGCATGGGACTCGGTGTCGTGGTTCCCAATGCGCTGCAGTCGCGATTAATGGGCCGCGCGGCAAGGCTTGCAATGAACGGGAGCACACGTTTCGGCAGCAACGCATTGCGTGCCCGCATCACCGCCTGGGCCAACAAGTGCACGAATCGGGTGAATATACTGCACCTGGAGTCGATCTCTAACCCAATCGAATTGCAGGCATTTGGACCGCACCTGGAAAGGATCGGCGTTTTCTCATCCGGGTCGGCCGAGGATGCCTTCCACATGGGGGGCGCTCCGGTCCCGGATTACTTTTCCGCCAGTGCCGCGCAACAGGCCGGCGTCTACACAGGGCAAGAGTTCAACGTCAACCCGAGCGGGCGCGGCGATGGTGAGCTGATCGGCGCCGCGGACTTGTCGAAAAACTACTACGAGGCCTCGACAAACGTGCCGAACTCCTTGCTATCCCGTAGCGACGCGCCCCCCTACATCAAGGATGTCCCGGCGCTGGCCAAGCTCCCGGTGTTCGATGCGTCCGAAGTGCGCAACCGATTGTCTTACCAATATGGCGTGGACGTTTCGAGTGCTTTGAGACCCGTGTCACTGGAGCAGGCGATGAACACGCTGCGCAATGCCAACTACGTCTTCACGGACGCGGATGGTCTGTTCTGTCGCAACACGTTAAGTACCACCGCGCCGGGCTTTGCGAAAGCTGGCATCAGCAGCATGTTCGACGGTGTCGAGTGGTGGAAAGGCGCGCGCATGCTGTCGTGACGCGTGGTCCGCGTGGCTTCGCGTTGCAACGGTCGTCAGGCAATCACCGAAGGAGCCCAACATGGCACAAGGTAAAGTCAAATGGTTCGATAGCAGCAAGGGCTACGGCTATATCACCCCCGACGATGGCGGCACGGACGTCTTCGTTCACTATTCCGAGATTGTGAGCGATGGGGGCAAACCCATCGAAGCAGACACGCGCGTCGAATTTGAGGTGTCGAAGACCGTGAAGGGATTGCAGGCGATGAACGTCAAAGCGCTTAGCCCTTCGTGAGTTCGGCAGCGGCCGACCGCTGAGTTGCGCTTCCGGCCGCTTCCGATTGGCGTCGTTTACTGTGTCTTCAGCAACCGTTGCGGTGTGAGCAGCGCTTCGCTGTCCAGACGCGCGACACCCAACAGTCGCGCGGCCGTCTCTGCGGTGGCCTCTGCGTAGACTTTCACTTCGATGCCGTCATGCGACGCCGCGCACTCGCGCAGGGCTTGCGGGCAGCGTATCTCGTCAAGACGCAAACGCTGGCCGTGACTGAACCGCTTCGCCAACGTCTCGTCGAGCGACACCACCGGCAGCGTCTTGAGCAACGCATCGACCGGCGCGAGCTTCTCCACGCGTTGCGCATGATCGAGCGCGCTCAGGTCTTCGAGCGTCACCGCACCGTCGAGCGTCAGTGGGCCAACCGCCGTGCGGCGCAACGCGCGTAGATGCGCGCCACATCCCAACGCTTCGCCAATGTCTTCCGCCAGCGTGCGCACATACGTGCCCTTGCTGCACGTCACCCGGAAGGTGAATTCGTTCTCGTCCGGCAACGCGCACGCCGTCATCTCCAGCAAATGGATCGTGACGTTGCGGGCTTCACGTTCGAGGGTCTGCCCCGCACGCGCATATTCGTACAGCGGCTTGCCGTCGCGCTTGAGCGCGGAATACATCGGGGGCACCTGCGAAATGGGACCGGTAAAGCGCGGCAGTACCGCACGGATCGCCGCTTCGTCCACCGTCACCGGACGCGTTTGCAGCACCTCCCCTTCCGCGTCGCCCGTCGTCGTCGTCTCGCCGAGACGCACGCGTGCCTCGTAAGTCTTGTCGGCTTCGAGCAAGTCCTGCGAAAACTTCGTCGCTTCGCCGAAACACAACGGCAGCAATCCTGTTGCGAGCGGGTCGAGCGTACCGGTATGCCCCGCCTTCAACGCCTGAAGCAGACGTTTGGCCTTGATCAGGGCGTCGTTGGACGACAGGCCCAGTGGCTTGTCGAGCAGCAACACGCCGTCGAGCGGGAAACGAGGGAGTTTTTGGCGGGGTGCCTGCGAACGCGGGTCCGTCATGTGCGGGAGTACTTGAGAAATTCTTGTGGGATGTTGCCAGACCTCCGTCGCGGAGGCACAGGCATCGCAGGACTACCGGGCGCGCTTCGCGTTGGCCCGGTCGGTCCGGCAGGCGACATCGTCGACGGAGGACTTACTTGCCTTCGTCCTTGTTGACGCTGCCATCGTCGCTGTCGACGTCGTCACCGTCGTCGCCCTCGGCCGCTTCCGCATCTTCCTTAGCGCGGGTCGCGTTGGCCGTGTCGATCAGACGCGACATCTCGATGGCACGTTCGATCGACTGATCGAAGTGGAAATGCAACGTCGGCACCGTATGGATGTGCAACCGCTTGAACAGCAGATTGCGCAGGTAGCCAGCCGCTTCATTGAGCGCTTCGCCGGTCGCTTTCGGATCGCCAGTGAGCGTCGTGTAAAACACTTTCGCATGCGCGTAGTCGGGCGTCACTTCCACGCTTTGCAGCGTGACCAGACCAATGCGCGGGTCCTTCACTTCGCGCTGGATCAACTCCGAAAGATCACGCTGGATCTGATCGTTGATGCGAAGATTTCGACCGGGAACGCCACGTTTCTTTGCCATAACAAACTCGCTAGTAATGCAATGGCCCACGCCACCGGTTTCCCGGCTTGGTGGGCCATTCCACATCTGTTGTGCAAATCGCGTTACAGCGAGCGCGCAACTTCCGTGATTTCAAACGCTTCCAGTTGGTCGCCTTCCGTAATGTCGTTGAAGTTCTTCACCGACAGACCGCACTCGAAGCCTGACTTGACTTCCTTGACATCATCCTTGAAGCGCTTGAGCGAATCGAGCTCGCCCGTGAAGATGACCACGTTCTCGCGCAACACACGCACATGCGACGAACGCTTGACGAAGCCATCGAGCACCATACAACCCGCGACCTTCCCGATCTTCGGCACGCTGAACGTCTGGCGCACTTCGACGAGGCCCGTGATCACTTCCTTCTTCTCCGGCGCCAGCATGCCCGACATTGCCGCCTTCACCTCATCCACTGCGTCATAGATGATGTTGTAGTAGCGAATGTCGATACCGTTCGACTCGGCCAGCTTGCGGGCCAGCGCATCGGCACGCGTGTTGAAGCCGATGATGACCGCCTTCGAAGCCGTTGCCAGGTTGACGTCGCTTTCGCTGATGCCACCGACCGCAGCGTGCACGATCTGCACACGCACTTCCGGCGTCGAGAGCTTGTTGAGCGACTGAGCCAGTGCTTCCTGCGAACCCTGAACGTCTGCCTTGATGATGAGGGGCAGCGTCTTGACTTCGCCTTCGGCCATCTGCTCGAACATGTTCTCGAGCTTCGCGGCCTGTTGCTTGGCCAGCTTCACGTCGCGGAACTTGCCTTGACGGAACAGCGCGATTTCACGTGCCTTGCGTTCGTCCTGAACCACCAGCACTTCTTCACCGGCGCCCGGCACTTCCGACAGACCCTGGATTTCCACCGGGATCGACGGACCTGCGTCCTTCGTGCTCTTGCCAGTTTCGTCCAGCATGGCGCGAACGCGACCATAAGCCTGACCTGCCAGCACCATGTCGCCACGCTTGAGCGTGCCCGACTGCACCAGAATCGTCGCGACCGGACCCTTACCCTTGTCCAGCTTCGCTTCGATCACGATGCCCTTGGCCGGGGCTTCCACCGGTGCCTTCAACTCCAGCACTTCGGCTTGCAGCAGCACGTTCTCGAGCAGATCGTCGATACCCGTACCCGTCTTGGCCGAAACCTCGACGAACGGCGAATCGCCACCGTACTCTTCCGGCACCACGCTCTCGGCCACGAGTTCCTGCTTCACGCGGTCCGGGTTCGCATCCGGCTTATCGATCTTGTTGATCGCCACCACGATCGGCACACCGGCCGACTTCGCGTGGGCAATCGCTTCCTTCGTCTGCGGCATCACACCGTCGTCCGCCGCGACCACGAGAATCACGATGTCCGTTGCCTGTGCACCGCGAGCACGCATGGCCGTAAAGGCCTCGTGACCCGGCGTGTCGAGGAACGTCACCGTACCGCGCGGCGTGTCGACGTGATACGCACCGATGTGCTGCGTAATGCCACCGGCTTCGCCCGACGCCACCTTGGCGCGACGGATGTAGTCCAGCAGCGAGGTCTTGCCGTGGTCGACGTGACCCATCACGGTCACCACCGGCGGACGCGGCAGCGCTTCAGCTTCCGTCACGTCGTTGCCGAGGTCGAGCAGCGTTTCCGGATCGTCCAGCTTGGCGGCGATTGCACGGTGGCCGAGTTCCTCCACCACGATCATCGCCGTTTCCTGATCCAGCACCTGGTTGATGGTCACCATCTGGCCCATCTTCATCATCAGCTTGATGACTTCAGCAGCCTTGACCGACATCTTGTGCGCCAGATCCGCAACGCTGATCGTTTCCGGCACGTGCACGTCGCGCACCACCGGTTCGGTCGGTGCCTGGAATGCATTGCGATCGTCCTGCGAATGACGGTCGCCACGACGGCCGCCACGACCACCGCCACGCCAGCCATCCGAACCGCCGCTCGCGTCGCCGCGGGTCTTCATACCACCACGCTTGTTGCGGTTGTCCGCATCCTTCTGCCAAGCGCCCGGCTTCTTGTCCTTCTTGTCCGCTGCGCCAGCCGTCGTCGACGCCGGTGCGGCGGCCGGCTTCTTGTCTGCCGGTTTTGCTGCGGCACCTTCCGGTTTGGCCGGCTTGTGCAGCGTGCCCTTGGCAGCGTCCGCCTTGGCCGGTGCGGCCGCAGCAGGTGCCGGCTCCGGTGCCTTCAGCACGCGGCGCGGGGCGTTCATCATTTCGCGAATGGCGCGCGCTTCGGCTTCCGCCGCAGCACGACGCTTGCGAATCGCTTCCTCTTCGGCACGGGCCTTGTCGGCAGCTGCGCTCGCCTTTTCGGCGGCAGCGCGGGCTTCCTCGCTGGCCTTGCGGGCCTGCTCGCGCTCGGCGTCGGCCTTGGCGGCGGCAGCCTTGTCGGCTTCCGCTGCCTTCTCGGCGTCGGCCTTAGCAACCTTGTCGGCTTCTTCGCGGGTCTGCTGCGCCTGCTTCTCAGCTTCGGCGTCGGCCTTGGCTTCCGCCTTGGCCTTCTGCTCTTCTGCAGCCTTCGCAGCGGCAGCCGCGCGCTCGGCTTCCTCACGCACACGGCGCTCGGCAGCTTCCTTCTCTTCGCGCTCGCGACGCTCGGCTTCTTCGCGCTCCAGTTGTTCCTGGCGACGCTTCAGCTCGGCCGCTTCCGCAGCCAGACGCTCTGCTTCGCGGCGTGCGTCTTCCTCACGCAGACGAAGCGCTTCGTCTTCTGCTGCGGCAGCCGCGTTGTCCGCGCCTTCGGCGACGTCGTCACGCTTGACGAAGGTGCGCTTCTTGCGCACTTCGACCTGAATCGTACGCGCCTTACCGGTCGCGTCGGCCTGCTTGATTTCCGAGGTCTGGCGACGCGTCAGAGTAATCTTCTTTTTGTCGCCGTCGCCAGCGCCGTGCGAACGGCGCAGGTGCTCCAGCAGACGGGCCTTGTCGGCTTCCGTCACGGAATCGTCGGCGCTGAGTTTGTCCACGCCGGCGGCTTTGAGTTGCTCCAGCAACACGCCGGCCGGCATTTTCAGTTCTTCAGCAAATTGGGCTACGTTGATGCTCGCCATTCAAACCTCTTCAAGCAAGGCCAGGCGCCTTGCGGTTAACTTCAAAGTTCACTGTTCCATATGCATGCCGGGGCAGGTCATCATTGGAACCAGTGCTCTCGCGCTTTCATGATCAGGGCCTTTGCGGCTTCCTCGTCGACGCCGGTCATCTCGGTCAGTTCGTCGACGGCCAGCTCGGCCAGATCATCGCGCGTCTGAATTTCATGCTCGGCCAGCTTGGCCAGCAACTCGGGCGTCATGCCGTCGAGGCTCTTCAGATCGAGCGCAACGCCCTCAACCTTCTCCTCGGTGGCAATCGCCTGCGTCAGCAGTGCGTCGCGTGCACGATTGCGCAGCTCATGGACCGTGTCCTCGTCGAACGCTTCGATTTCGAGCATTTCGTTCAGGGGCACGTAGGCGATCTCTTCCAGGCTCGAGAAACCTTCCTCGATCAGGATGTCCGCCACTTCCTCGTCCACATCGAGACGCTGCATGAACAACGTGCGCAGCGTGCCACGCTCTTCGTTCTGCTTCTCGGCCGATTCGTCCGGCGTCATGATGTTGATCTGCCAGCCGGTCAGTTCCGACGCGAGACGCACGTTCTGACCGCTGCGACCGATCGCCACCGCCAGTTCGTTCTCGTCGACGACGACGTCCATGCTGTGCTTCTCTTCGTCCACGACGATCGACTGCACCGCCGCCGGCGCCAGCGCGCCGATCACGAATTGCGCGGGGTCTTCCGACCACAGCACGATGTCGACGTTCTCGCCACCGAGTTCGTTACGCACAGCCTGCACACGCGTGCCGCGAATACCCACGCAGGTGCCGATCGGATCGATACGCTTGTCGTAAGCCACCACTGCGATCTTGGCGCGCATGCCCGGGTCACGAGCTGCCGACTTGATCTCCAGCAGACCCTGCTCGATTTCCGGCACTTCCATGCCGAACAGCTCGATCAGGAATTCCGGTGCCGTGCGCGAGAGTTCGATCTGCGGACCGCGTGCCGTGCGGTCCACCTTCACGATGTACGCACGAACGCGGTCACCGATACGCAGGTTTTCCTTCGGAATGAGTTGATCGCGACGCAGCAGTGCTTCCACACGACCCGACTCGACGATCAGGTTGCCCTTGTCGAGACGCTTGACCGTGCCGGTCATGATCTTCTCGCCACGCTCCAGGAAGTCGGAGAGGATCTGCTCGCGCTCGGCATCGCGAATGCGCTGCAGAATCACTTGCTTGGCCGCCTGCGCGCCGATACGGCCGAACTCGACCGATTCCACCGCTTCTTCGACGAAGTCGCCGACTTCGAGGGACGGATCGTCTTCCTTAGCTTCGAACGACAGAATCTGCTTGTCCGGCTCCTGCAGACCCGCTTCGTCCGGCACTACCAACCAGCGACGAAAGCTCTCGTGCTCGCCCGACTCACGGTCGATGTGCACGCGAATGTCGACGTCTTCGCTGTAGCGCTTCTTCGTGGCCGAAGCCAATGCTGCTTCAAGCGCGCCGAACACGACATCCTTGTCGACGTTCTTTTCGCGCGCGAGCGCATCGACCAACAGCAATACTTCGCGACTCATCGTTTGCGACTCCTAAAATCAATCTGCGGCACAAGGCGCGCACGGTCAATATCCGCGAGGGTGAATTCGAGCAGCGCCGGGCCGCCCTTGCCTTCGAACTCAAGGCTCAAGTTTTCGCCTTGCGGTGCCTGCAAAATGCCGCGGAACTGCTTGCGGCCTTCAAGCGGCACACGCAACGTGAGACTTATTTCGACGCCGGCAAAACGCTCGAAGTCACGCAGCTTGCGCAGCGGACGGTCAAGCCCCGGCGACGACACTTCAAGTCGGTCGTAATTGACGTTCTCGACCATCAGGACGTGCGAGAGCTGACGGCTTACCGTCTCGCAGTCATCGATAGAGATGCCTTCCGGCTTATCGATATACACGCGCAGCAGTCCGCCGCCCGCGCGCTCAAGATCGACCAGCTCGTAACCCAGGCCTTCGACCGTGGTCTCGATCAGTTCTGGCAATTGCAACTTTGCTCACCCTAGAAAAACTCGCGCGCATCAGCAGCGCCCGACATGTCTGCGCGCCCCGCATGGGACGCCGCACGATACCTGCCTCGACCGTCCGGGCCGGTGTGCCTGAGTCGACACACCCACTCCCCGACGTGGCGGCATCGGCCGCGCTAAACGCTCGCGGCAAAAAAAAATGGGCGAAACGCCCATTTCTTACAGCCTCATTGCGCATGAGGTGCGCATCGCAGCAGAACGCCCGACACGCAAACCAGCTTATTCATTGATTTTATATGGTTTTGGGCCGATTTGCAACGCTTGACGCCCGAAATGCCTGAGGAACAGGCCACAGTGTCACATTGTCGCAATGCAAGATCGGCACCCTTCAGCGAGACCGGTTGCCGCCGCGATTGCCACGGTTGCCCTGGCCTCCGCCGCCGCCCGTCCGGTTGCCGCCACGGCTGCGATTGCCGTTAGCGTTGCCGCCGCCGTAGCCCCCATTTCCACCGCCTCCGCCATTTCCGCCGTTGCCGCTGCTGTTACCACCGCGCGACTGACCGCCGAAACCGCCCGTGCTATTGCCACCGCCGAAGCGGCGACCTTCACCGCGCGGCGACGGCGCCTGAAAGCCGCCGCTCGGACCGACAAACGCGGTCAGCGGATTGGCGCGCGGACGACGCGACTGCCCCGGCTCGCGAGCAAAGACACCCAGCGCCGTTTGCATCGGATCCGGCTGACGGCGCGGCTCCTTCGCGGCACCGGCCTTACCGCCACGGCCACCATTTGCGCCATTACGCGCACCCTTTTCGTCCGACGCTGCGCCGGGCATCTTCATGCCGACAGCGGCGAACAGCGAACGCACCTGCGCTTCGTCCATCTCCTCATAGCGACCACGCTTGAGGCCGCGCGGCAGCGTCAGCGGGCCGTAACGCGTACGGATCAGACGGCTCACCATCAAACCGGCCGCATCGAACATACGACGCACTTCGCGATTGCGGCCTTCGGCCAGCGCCACGTGATACCAGTGATTCGAACCTTCGCCGCCGCCATCTTTCAGGCGCAGGAAGTTGGCCTCACCGTCGTCCAGCTTGATGCCGTGCAACAGTTGCTGACGCGACGCTTCGGTCAGTTGCCCCACGGTGCGCACGGCGTATTCACGCTCGATTTCGTAACGCGGGTGCATGAAACGGTTGGCCAGATCGCCCGACGTCGTCAGGATCAGCAGACCTTCCGTGTTGAAGTCCAGACGTCCGACGGCGAGCCACTTGGCCGTCTTCATCGGCGGCAGGCGGTCGAACACCGAGGTGCGGCCTTCCGGATCGGCATGGCTGACGATTTCGCCGGCAGGCTTGTGATACAGCAGCACGCGCGGCGGCTTGCTGGTGATACGACGCTTGACGAGCTTGCCGTTGATGCGAACCTGATCGGTCGGCAAAATGCGCTGCCCGATGTGCGCCGGCTCGGAATTCACCGACACGCGACCCGCAAGAATCAGCTCTTCCATTTCGCGACGCGAGCCCATACCGGCCTCGGCCAGCACCTTATGCAGCTTCGGCGCTTCGTCGTCAGGCGAGAGCACCCGACGATCGGCCGGACGGCGACCGCGCTTGGCAGCTGCGTTGTCGCCCTCGGCGTCGTCACCATCGAAACCGCCCGACGTCACGAAGGCGAACAGATCGCTGTCGCCTGCATTCCCTGCGCCACCCTTGCCACCGGCACCGCTGCGAGCCCCGCCCGCCGGGCCCTTGCGGCCACGACCCTGCGTCTTGCTCGCGGCGCCCTGGCCGCCTCGATCACCCTGCGCATTTTGGGCACCCGGAGCGCCGCGCTGCTGACGGCCACCCGGCGCAGCACCGCCGGCCTGTGCCGGTTGCGCAGCCTGCTGGGCGTCGTCACGCTTGCCGCCACGCGGCTTTCGCGTGTTGGCACGGCCTCGCGTCTGCGCGGCGGACGGCGCACCTTCGGCACCGGACGCCGGGCCTTGCTGAGCCTCGGGAGAAGGTTGGCCTGACGCGGCGTCCGAGCCGGCGAACTCGCCGGTGTCGTCGCCTTCACGCTTGGCTTGCTGAGCCGCACGGCGGCGCGCGATCAGACTGCGCGGGCCACGGCGCAAACCGCGGCGCGACGCCTTTTCATCGCCACCCTCGCCTTCCGGCGAACGTGCTTCGGCACCGGCATCGCGGGCGTGCAGGTCCTGGGATTCTTCGTTTTGTTTCAACACAACCTCATTGGAAAACGGGATCGTCGTGGGCAGGCTTAGGTCGCTGCCCTGATCCGTGTTCGCACCATGAATGCGCGGCAAAAGCCTGCCGCGACTTCGTTCTTATCGCTAACGGCCCCGAAGGCGTGCGCGGCGCAGAGCGCCGCCGCCTCAGGTACCGGTGACGAGATTCTTGTCGTCCCCGTCGTTCTCGTCGCCATCCATCGCACCGGGCGTAGGCTGCCCGGCGGCGGCTTCGTTCGCTGCCGGGTCGACAGCGTGCGGGGAAACCTCTTGCGCCAACGACGCTGCGGGATCTGCCGCCTGCGTCGCACTTTCTTGCGCGCCTTCTTCTATATCGACGTTCTGCACATCTTGCGGCGAATCGTCGCCGACAGGAACCGCAGATTCCGATACTTCGGAAAATTCCTCGTGTTGCGCATCGGCATCGTCCTGCTCACTGACGTGCGCCGTGTCCGCGAGTTCCGCCACGTCGGGCGGATTCTCTGCCGATGCATCGGCGTCGAGCGCCACAACATCGGTCGATGCCTGCACTTCGCCTTCGGCCAGCACGGCGTCGAGCAGCGCGTCTTCCGACAGCGCGTCGTCACCGACCGGTGGCGGGCGCTGGCCTTCCGGCAGCCCCTGGGCGAGCGGCAAATCGTCGGCACGCGTTTGCGCCAGACGGGCCAGTGCCTCGGCATCGGCCACCGGCGCGTCGTCCGTAGCTTCTGCTTCGCCCTCTTCGCCCTCGGCACGCTCGCCGAATTCGATGTTCTGCTGCGCCAGCAGATCGATCTGCGCCTGCGCGGCCGGGTCTTCCAACGGCGGCAACGCATCGAGCGCGCGCAGGCCGAGGTCGTCCAGGAAGTCCTTGGTCGTCGCATACAGACCGGGGCGTCCCGGCACGTCGCGATGACCGATCACTTCGATCCAGCCACGATCCTCGAGCTGCTTGATGATCTGCGTGTTGACCGTCACACCGCGAATCTCTTCGATATCGCCACGCGTGACCGGTTGACGGTAAGCAATGATCGCCAGCGTCTCCATCACAGCGCGCGAGTACTTCGGCGGCTTCTCTGGATTGAGGCGGTCAAGGTATTCACGCATGCGTGGACGGCTCTGGAAACGCCAGCCGGTGGCCAACGCCACCAATTCCACACCTCGGCCATCCCATTGCACGCGGATTTCCTCGAGTAGCGCGCGCACCGTGTCACCAGACACGGCGTCATTGAAGAGCTTACGCAGATCGCCGACCTTGAGCGGCTCCTGCGCGCAAATCAACGCGGTCTCGAGGACGAGTTTCGCCTCTTGGGTATTCATGTGCGACTAAGCAGACCGGGGGCTTGGCAACCCGGTATCAGGAATAAATGGATGCTTGGAACCAGAAAACGGTCGTCGATGGAAGACTACCGTTTCGCATAAGCGCGCGCCCTATTGTGTTCGGTCGTAGTGACGGCGGCGCGACCAGAATGCTTCGAAACGACCTGCCGGGAAAACGCCCAGGCCGATAGTGCGGCAAGACGGACGTCCGGTATGTGCGCAATTATTACTGAAACATCCACGCCCGTAAAGCGCCGTCACAAACCTTAGCGTCCCGACTGTCGAAACGACGGGTCGACGCCTCATGGTAAACTCTCGGAATAACTTCAGGGGCCTCCATGACCACCGACATCGGTCGCATTCCCGGCAACCCCATTCCGGTTGCCCAGCCTCGTTGTTCCACATGCTCGCTAGGGCAGTTCTGCCTGCCCGTCGGCATCCCTGAGCCGGAGCTGGAACGACTGGACGCACTCGTGAGCGAGCGCCGCCGCCTCAAAAAGGGCGAAGTGCTCTATCACGCCAACGATGATCTCACCGCCGTCTACGGCATTCGCTTCGGGTCGCTCAAAAGCTGCGTCACGGCCCCCGACGGCCGCGAACAGGTCGTCGGCTTCCACCTTCAGGGCGAACTGATCGGCCTCGACGCCGTGGCCGACAACCATCACCCAACCACTGCCGTGGCGCTCGAAGACAGCGAACTGTGCATCGCCCGCTTCGGCGAGCTTGAGACGCTTTCGCGCCAGGTGCCGTCGCTGCAACGCCAGTTGCATCGTCTGATGAGCCAGGAAATCCGCAACGAGCACCAGCAACTGCTCGCCCTGGGGACGATGCGCGCCGAGGAGCGCCTGGCGGTCTTCCTACTGAATCTCTCCGAGCGCCTGTCCGCCCGGGGTTACGCTGCCAACGAGTTCGTGCTGCGCATGAGCCGTGAGGAAATCGGCAGCTTCCTGGGTCTCAAACTGGAGACGGTCAGCCGCCTGTTCTCGCGTTTCGCGCAGAACGGGATGATCGAAATCCGTCAACGCCACGTCAAGATCATCGACGGCGTCGCCCTGCGCGAACTCGCCGGCGTGCATCACTGCTGATCCGGCTGTCGGGGGTGCGGAGCGCCCCCGCTCATACATCCCCACAGAACTGAGCGCCGCGACTTTCTCGCGTTGCCGATTTGTCGCCAATTCGCGACTACTCCATTACCGATAAGCTACCGGCGCGGCCCTCCCGGCGCCTTGCGCCAGATCAAAAGGAACGACGTTCGACAAGCCCCGGCAAACGCTCCATAATCGGCGCGTTCGCTGCCCCGCCTGTCGGTCGAGGGCGACCACGCATACGACACGCGCTTGTCTCCGATGGAGGACGCCGTTATGCCCGCTGCCATATTTCTCAGTCCGGAAGACGCCGAACACGCGTTCTACGAAGCGCTGCGCGCCGGCGATACGGACTTGCTGATGGATGTCTGGTCGGAAGACGAGGAAGTCGTGTGCATTCACCCTGCGGGACCACGGCACGTCGGCCCGGCGGCGGTCAGAGCAAGCTGGCAGGAGGTCCTCGCCAAAGGCGGCTTACAGGTGATAGCGAATCAACTTCAAGTGGCGCACAACCCGTTGTGCGCCGTTCGCAACGTTCTTGAGCAGATTCAGGTCGAGAGTCAGCCGGAAGCGCGCTTCGCGTTCGTGCTCGCCACGAACGTCTATTTGAAAGAAGCTGACGGTTGGCGTCTGGTACTGCATCATGCCAGCCCTGCCATCGGCCACGAGGACACCGGGTCGCAGATGCCGAGGACGCATCGGCTCCATTGAGTGGGCCTGAATCAGCCTTCGTCGGACCTTAATCCACCGCCGTCGGCCACTGCGCCTCCCAGTACGGCACCGGGCTGAAGCGCGCCTGCAGGAACTCGATCATCGCCTGTGTCTTGGGCGGCACGAACACCCGGCTCGGATAGACGGCCCAGATCGCGACCTCCTCCGCAAGCGGATACGCAGGCAACACCGGCACCAGCTCTCCGCGCTGCAAGTGGGCCGCAACGTCCCACGTCGACTTCAGCGCAATACCCAACCCCGCCAGCACAGCGTCGCGCAGCACCTCGCCGTTATCCGACACCAGTCGCCCGGACACGCGCACGCTCATCGGGCCGCCCGGCGTCACAAACCGCCAGTCGCGCTGGTCGCCGAGCGTCAGACACTCGTGCTGCGCGAGATCGCCGGGATGCTTCGGTGCGCCATGCGCCGCGAGATATGCGGGCGACGCGCACAGCGTGCGCCGGTTGGCCGCGAGCTTGCGCGCGATCAGCGTCGAATCGCGCAATGCCCCAACGCGAATCGCCATATCGACGCCCTCCTCCAACAGATCGACGACACGGTCCGTCAATCGGAAATCCAGCGAAATACCGGGATATCGAGCCAGAAACTCGGGCAATGCGGGCGAAATATGCTGACGCGCGAACGACGACGAACACGACACCCGCAACAGGCCCTGCGGCGCGGCGAATCCCTGCCCGACGCTCGCCAACGCTTGCGCCTCTGCCGCGAGCAACGTCTGCGCCTGCACGAGGAACACCTCCCCCTCCTGCGTCAACGCCACACGCCGTGTCGTACGGTGCAACAGCCGGGCGCCCAGCACGCCTTCGAGTTGCACGAGCCGTGTGCTCGCCGTCGCCGGGGACAGCCCACGCTCGCGCCCCGCCGCCGACACATTCCCCAGGGCGGCAACCCGAACGAACAACGCTACGGTATCGAGGTCCAATGCCATTTGATGGATTTCCCAAAAAATCTTTTCCGCATTATCCGAATTATCAAAGCAATCGACTAGCCGTAGTCTCTCGCTATCGCATCCGGTGCGTCGCCAAGTCACCCCATGCAGGCGCTGCACCCCACTTTCAGGAGAAAACGATGAAAGCCATTGCATTGACCCGATATCTGCCGATCGACGACCCGAAGTCGCTTGAAGACGTTGAACTGCCGACGCCGACGCCAGCCGGGCGCGATCTGCTAATCAAGGTCGAAGCCATTTCCGTGAATCCGGTCGACACCAAGGTGCGCGCACCAAAGGACAAGGTCGAAGCGAGTCCGCGCGTGCTGGGCTGGGACGCCGCAGGCACCGTGGCAGCTGTCGGCCCCGACGTCACGCTCTTCAAGGTTGGCGACCCCGTGTACTACGCAGGCAGCATCACGCGCCCCGGCGCGAACAGTGAGTTCCATCTGGTGGACGAACGGATCGCTGGCCATATGCCCGCGTCGCTCGACTTCGCGAACGCCGCTGCCCTGCCGCTCACAACGATCACCGCGTGGGAAGCCCTGTTCGACCGCCTCGGCGTGGCCCCCGATGGCAGCGACGAAGGCAAGTCGGTTCTGATCGTCGGTGGTGCAGGCGGCGTGGGTTCCATCGCCATTCAGCTCGCACGACGTCTGGCCAAGCTCACCGTCGTCGCCACGGCCTCGCGCCCGGAATCGGCCGACTGGTGCCGTCAGCTCGGCGCGCAACACGTCATCGACCACTATCAAGACATGCCGACGCAGCTCAAAGCAATCGGCCTGCCGCAAGTGGACTTCGTGCTGTGTCTGAACGACACCGATACGCACTTCCCGGCGATGGCCGAAGCGGTCGCGCCGCAAGGCAAGATCTGCTCGATTGTGGAGAACGCCGGGCCGCTGGAAATCGGTCTGCTCAAGAGCAAAAGCGCCACGTTCGTTTGGGAATTCATGTTCACGCGCGCCATGTACGAGACGCCGGACATGATTGCGCAGCACAAGCTGCTGACCGAAGTCGCCCGTCTGGTGGACGCGGGCACGCTGCGCACCACGGTCGGCCAGGTGATCGGACCGATCAACGCCACGAATCTGCGTCGCGCCCACGCGCAACTCGAAGGCGGACGCACCATCGGCAAGCTGGTGCTCGCCGGATTCTGACGCGAGCGCCGGGCGGCGCACAAACGAAAACGGCGCTTGCCCGCATAGGCAAGCGCCGTTTTGGCGTTTATGAGGGGTCCGTCGGACGCCCTCAGCGCACCGCCATCACTTGCCGGACGGCACCGTGCCCTCCGGCAGCGCCACCGCCTCGGCGGGATGGATGATCTCGCCACCAAGCGCCTCCACCCCGGCGATCAGGCGCTCGAAAGCCGCGCCGACCAGAGACGGGTCGCCCTTCACGCCGAGATCGATGTGGCGGCGCGCATACACCGCGCCGCGCTCGGCATCGCCCACGCTCGGCAGGCTGAACACCTTGATGCCATCGTACTCGGCCTCGATGGCTTCCATGAGCGGCGTGAGCGTCGATTCGGCCAGACCGAACACCAGCACCGAGCGTTCGGTGTGTTTCGTCAGGTGATGCAGATCCGCGTAATACGTGTCGAGCGCCCACGCCATCATCGGCCACGCCATTACCGGAAACCCGGGCATGAAGTGGTGTTGCTCGACGGAGAACCCCGGAATCTTGTTGTACGGATTGGGCAGCACACGCGCACCGACCGGAAATTCGCCCATCTTCAGACGATGGCGATTGTCGGCCTGCGTCATATCGGCGCGACCGTCCGGGCTCGTGTCGGCGATGCGCTCCATGATCAGCGCCTCGGCTTCCGGCGTGAGCACCAGCGGCACATTGAGCGCCGCCGCCGCGCATTGACGCGTGTGATCGTCCGGCGTGGCGCCGATGCCGCCCGTCACGAAGACGACGTCGTCGCTCGCGAACGTACGGCGCAGCGTGGCGGTAATACGCGCCGGATCGTCGCCCACATACTCCGCCCAGCCGAGCTGCATGCCGCGCTCGGCGAGCAATTCGATGAACTTGGGCAGGTGCTTGTCGTGACGGCGTCCCGAGAGAATCTCGTCGCCGATGATGATGATGCCGACCGCCATGATGCTTCCTTTTCTCTTGTCGTCAGACCGTGGGGGCCCCGGGTGCCCCGGGTGATAGTGCAGCGCTGCCCGGCGGCAGCGCAGTGTGACGATTGTGCCACTTTCAGAGCGAACCGTTCGGCGAGCCCGGCGACTCGGATGGCCCCTGTAGTCGCGGAGGCAAATCCTCGCTCTCCGGCTGTGGCGCCCCCGCCTCGGGCAGCACTGTTGCGGCGAAGGTCGGTTCCCGGTGCGCGTCTTCAGCGCGCATGCGCGACAGCGCCCGCAGGCAATAGTGGGCGAACCACAGCGCCGAGAACACGAAGATCACCACGTAGAGCCAGATCGCGAGCAGCGCAATGACCGGGAACAGCACGATCATGACGACGGACGAGACCCACAACAGCGTCGGCAGCGAGCCGAGCAACCCGGTCGCCACACCGATCACCAGCAACGGCAGACGCTTCTCGCGCACCAATCGCCGCCGCTCCTCAGCACTCGCGTGAAACGCCAGCGCGTCGTACGTCATGACGCGGTACGTGAGCCAACCCCACAGCAGCGGCGGGACGATGGCGAAGAACGGTGGCACGAGCCACAGCGGCAACGTGATGAGGGCCGCAATCAGGAAGACGAGCGTCGCGCCGAGCGATTGCCCGAGGCTGCCCCAGAACGAGCCACCCTGACGTGCCTCAAGATGAATGAAATGCCGCCGCGAGAGATGGCGCAACACGGCTGGCATCGACCATCCGGCAATGAGCAGCAGTGCGGTGACGACTATCAGCGGGACGAGCAGCGCAACGAGAATGAAAGGCGCGAGCGCCATGCGCACGCTGTCGACGCCGAAATAGCCGAAGAAGCGGTAAATCCACTGCGTGAATTCCCACTGTTCGAGCCAGACGCGAAGGAAATCGGTGAACGGTTCCCATCCGAACCAGATCACGGCGCCCCAGAGAAGACCGGAGACGATGAAGGGCATTGCGGTGAGCCACAGCATGCGGGGATGCAGCAGACTCACGAGCGCGCGGCCAAGCGCGCGAAGTATATCGTTCATGCAGGTGCGGTACGAACCGGTCCGGGGGTCTTTGCGACGCCCGGACGGTCAGGCCTTGGAAAGTAAGGCCTTGATGTTACAGCACCGGCGCGCGGTCGTAGAAATAGATCCCGTGGGGGGAGCGTCCGACCGGAATGGTGTTGATCAGCTTGCGCGACGCCAGATCGATGATGCCGACCTTGCGCGCCCAGCGGAACGTCACCCACAGTTGCTTCTTGTCGGCGGTCAGTTCCATATCGTCCGGTCCCGGCAGCAGCCCGGTGATGTTACCGACGTTGGTCAGCGAGTCCTGATCGATGATGCTGATCGTGCTGGAGACGCGGTTCGAGATCAGCACGTGCTTGCCATCGGCCAGCGAACGGAAGTTGTGCGCACCCTTACCCGTCGGAATCGTCTTGACGACCTTCTGGTTGCGCCAGTCGACTACGGCCGCGTAGTCCGCACCGGTCATGCCCACGAGCAGATACTTGTCGTTCGGCGTGAGCCACACACCGGCCGGGCTATCACCCACCTTCATCTTCCAGATCACCTTCTGGGTCGCCAGATCGATGGCGGCGACTTCGTTCGATTCCTGCAACGAAATGAAGACGAGCTTGCTGTCCTGCGTGAACACCAGGTGGCTCGGCATCTTCTTGATGGGAATGCGCTGCGCCACGCTCAGGTTCTTGCCGTCGAAGCGATAGACGTCCACCCGGTCCAGACGCAGTGCGTTCGCCACGAACCACTTCTTGTCCGGCGAAAAACCGATCTGATACGGATCTTCGATGTTCTCGATCTTGCGCTGAATCTGCCCCGTCTTCGGATCGAGGAAGACGAGATTGTTGCCGACCGAGTTGGCGACGATGAGCGACTGGTTGTCCGGCGTAGCCATCAGGTGATGCGGCTCTTTGCCGACGGGGAACGTCTGAATGACCTTCTGCGTGGCCTTGTCGATCAGGCTGACGCTCGCGTCGGCCGAATTGAGCACGACCACAACGCTGTCGGGTGTCGGCGTCGCAGCCCGCGCGGGGCTGGTCAGCGCCGCCAGACC
Source organism: Pandoraea commovens (assembly GCF_024704525.1). Classification (NCBI taxonomy): domain Bacteria; kingdom Pseudomonadati; phylum Pseudomonadota; class Betaproteobacteria; order Burkholderiales; family Burkholderiaceae; genus Pandoraea; species Pandoraea commovens. The sequence goes on along the minus strand of NZ_CP102780.1, from coordinate 2,484,774 downwards.
GAAGGAAGCCGCCAGACTGGCAGCGATCAGAAGTTTGCGCATTACGGAGTCTCTCGAAAATCGCTCGGAAAAGTCCCGCTATTGTAGGCCGGGAACGCCCTCCCAGCCCGCGTCCTGCGGACTTTTTTGATCAGGCGAAACACAATTCCAACACTTCATGACACAACGCAAACTTACGCGAACAGCCGCGAAGATTGGATACAAAAATGGCGTCCGGCAAGACTGCCGGACGCCATCGAATGCCCAGGTCACACGGCCTTCAGCGCTGTAACGCTTCCCAGACCTTGTGCAGACGTTTGACCGACACCGGCATGGGCGTGCGCAACTCCTGCGCGAAGAGCGACACCCGCAGCTCTTCGAGCAGCCAGCGGAACTCGTCGAGCCGCGCGTCGTGCGAGTCACGGCGTTGCGACGTCGCCCGTTGCCAGTTCTGAAGCAGTGGCCCGAGTTCGCTCATGGCGCGGGCGTCGCGCGTCTGATCGGCCTTGAGCTTGTCGATGCGCCCCGCCATCGCCTTCAGATAACGCGGGAAGTGCGCCAACTGTGCATACGGCGTGTCGATGAGAAAACGCTTGCCGATCAGACGTTGCAATTGCGCCGTCATGTCGGCGTGCGCCTGCGCGAACGGCTTGGCCTGCGTCAGCTTCTTCTGAAGCGCGGCGTACTCGGTGAGGATCTGTCCGGCGAGCCGGGCAATTTCCTGCGCGAGCAACGTCAGACGGCCCCGCCCTTCATCCTTGCGCGCAACGAACGACGCGTTATCGCCCGGCCACGGCAGTTGCAGGCAGGCCCGCTCCAGCGACAGATCGACGATCTGGTCGCGCAGTTCTTCCTGCGTCCCCAGTCCCATGTACTGCATCGCCATCTGCTGCAAGCCGGGGATGTTCTTCTCGAGATACTTCACCTGCTCGCGCAACTGAATGGCGAAGAGACGTCGCAGCCCGGCGCGATGCTGGCGCTGCGCCTCGTCCGGATCGTCGAACACTTCGAGATCGCAATGATCCCCTCGGTCGACCAGCGCCGGGTAGCCGAACAGCGTCTGCCCGCCCCGACGAATTTCCAGCATCTCCGGCAACTCGCCAAAGCTCCAGGTCGTGAGGTTGTCGTAGCGGCCGGGTTCGACGGCGGCGGCCGGTGCAGCACCGGGCACCGGCGACTTGCCACCGCCCTTGCCTGCCTTGCCCCCTTCGGAAGCCTGCCCACCCTTCGACACGCCGCCCGCTTGCGGCTCGGCGGCCACGTTGCCCGTGGGCGTCGCGCCGCTCTTGGCTGCGATTTGCTGGAACGTGCGTTGCGCCTGCTGGCCGAGTTCGGCCCGCAGTTGCGCCAGATTGCGCCCCATGCCGAGTTGACGGCCGTGTTCGTCGATGACCTTGAAGTTCATCGACAAGTGCGCCGGGAGCACTTCGAGCTTGAAGTCGCTCGACTTGAGCATGACGCCGGTCAGCTCGCGCGCGTCGGCCATCAGCGCATCGAGCAGCGCGCCCTGACCGAACGTCGCACGGTCGAGGAAGCCCGCCGCGTATTCCGGCAGCGGTACGAAGTGGCGACGCAACTTCTGCGGCAGCGACTTCATCAGCAGATGCGCCTTCTCCTTGAGCATGCCGGGCACGAGCCACTCGCAGCGGCGTGCGTCGACCTGATTGAGCGCATAGAGCGGCACAGCGAGCGTCACGCCGTCGCGCGGTGAGCCGGGCTCGAAGTGGTACGTGAGCGCCATTTCGACGCCCGCGATGACCGTCTTCTTCGGGAACAGGTCGGTGGTGACGCCCGCCGCCTCGTGACGCATGAGATCGTCGCGCACGAGGTAAAGCAGCTTGGGCGAGCCTTTAGCCGTCTCCCGATACCAATGTTCGAAACTCGCGCCGTCGTACAAATCGGCGGGCACGTGAGCGTCGTAGAACGCGTAGATCAGTTCGTCGTCGACGAGCACGTCCTGACGGCGCGACTTATGTTCGAGCTGCTCGATATCCGCAATGAGCTTGCGGTTGTGGGCGAAGAACGGGAGTTTCGTCTCCCATTCGCCTTCCACCAGCGCGCTTCGCAGGAAGATTTCCCGCGCGCGACGCGGATCGCGCGGACCGAAGTTCATGCGTCGCCGCGCGTAAATCGTCAGGCCGTACAACGTGCCGCGCTCGTAAGCGGTGACCTGCGCGGGCTTCTTCTCCCAATGCGCGTCGGACAGCGATGTCTTCACCAGATGCTTGCCCACACGCTCGATCCACTCGGGCTCGATGCGGGCAATGCAACGCGCGTAGAGACGACTCGTCTCCACCAGTTCGCCTGCCATCACCCAGCGTCCAGCCTTCTTTACCAGCGACGAGCCCGGCCAGATGTGGAACTTGATGCCGTGCGCGCCGAGGAAATGCGGATCGTCGTCGGCCTTGCAGCCAATGTTGCCGAGCAGACCCGCGAGCAGCGCCAGATGCACCTGCTCATAAGTCGCTTCCGATTCGTTCAGACGCCAGCCCTGCTCGCGCACCACAGTGAGCAACTGGCTATGGACGTCGCGCCATTCGCGCAGACGCAACTGCGACAGGAAGTTTTCCCGACAGGCTTGCGCCAGCAGCCGGTTGGACTTCTTGTGCGCAATCGCCTCTTCGAACCACTTCCATATCTTGATCCACGACAGGAACTCGGACTTTTCGTCGGCGAACTTCTTGTGCGCGTTGTCGGCGGCGTCCTGTGCTTCGATGGGCCGGTCTCGCGGGTCCTGCACCGCCAGACCGCTGGCGATGATCAGCACCTCGCGCAGCGACTGCTGGTCGCGCGCGGCAAGGATCATGCGCCCCACGCGCGGGTCGAGCGGCAGGCGCGCCAGTTCGCGCCCAAGCGGCGTCAACTGGTTGGTGTCGTCGACCGCGCCCAGTTCGTTCAGCAGTTGGTAGCCGTCGGCGATGGCGCGTCCCGGCGGCGGTTCGATGAACGGGAATTCCTCGACCTTGGCCAGTCGCAGCGACTGCATGCGCAGAATGACCGCCGCCAGCGACGAGCGCAGAATTTCCGGGTCGGTGAAGCGTGCGCGGGACTGGAAGTCGGTTTCGTCATAGAGACGGATGCAAATGCCGTCGGCGACACGACCGCATCGCCCTGCTCGCTGGTTGGCCGCCGCCTGCGAGATCGACTCGATCTGCAGTTGCTCGACCTTGTTTCGGTACGAGTAGCGCTTCACACGCGCCGTACCGGCATCGACCACATAGCGGATGCCGGGCACGGTCAGCGACGTTTCCGCAACGTTGGTCGCGAGCACGATGCGTCGCGCGTTGGACGGCTTGAACACACGCTCCTGATCGGTCGCAGACAGGCGCGCGAACAGCGGCAGAATCTCGGTGTGCGGCGGATGGTGCTTGCGCAGCGACTCGGCCGCTTCGCGAATCTCGCGCTCGCCGGGCAGGAAGACGAGCACGTCGCCGGAGCCTTCGCGGCAAAGCTCGTCGACCGCGTCGACGATGCCGTCCATCAGATCGCGCTCACGGTCGCGTGCGCTGGCGCGGCTGCCGTCACGGCCTTCGGCATTCGCAATGCGCACATCGTCCTGAATCGGGCGGTAACGCACCTCCACCGGGTACAGACGGCCACTCACTTCGATGACCGGTGCGGGACGCAGCGTCTCGCCCTCGCCTGTGCCGAAGTGGCGGGCGAAGCGGTCGGCGTCGATGGTCGCCGAGGTGATGATGACCTTCAGATCCGGGCGACGCGGCAGCAGTTGCTTGAGGTAGCCAAGCAGAAAGTCGATGTTCAGACTGCGTTCGTGCGCCTCGTCGATGATGAGGGTGTCGTACGCACGCAACAGCGGGTCGGTCTGCGTCTCGGCGAGCAGAATCCCGTCCGTCATCAATTTGACGGACGCGCCGTTGGAGAGCGTGTCGTTGAACCGGACCTTGAAGCCGACGATTTCGCCCAGCGGTGAGTTCAGTTCGTCAGCAATGCGACGCGCGGTGGCCGATGCGGCAATCCGTCGCGGCTGGGTGTGGCCGATGAGACCGGTGCCGCCTGCGCCCAGACCACGCCCGAGTTCGAGGCAGATCTTGGGCAACTGGGTCGTTTTCCCCGAGCCGGTTTCCCCGCTGACGATCACGACCTGATGGCCGGCAATGGCGCGCGCGATCTCCTCGCGTCGGCCGGAGACCGGCAGCGCTTCGGGGAACTGGATCTCGGGCACGCGGTTGGCGGCGGCCTGTCGGGCGGCAAGCCGCTCTGCGTCACGCGCCGCGCGCTCTGCGGGCGACAGGCGGCGCGAGGCGTCGCCCCGGCCACCCTGTTCGCCTTGTCCGCTCGGCTGGCGCGCACTGCGTCCGCCGCCCTGCGTGACGTTCGTCGCAGACGTCTGCGGCTCGCGCGGCTCGTTCGTTTTGCCCGGCTTTTTAGGGTTATGGGTTTGCGCGGTGCTCGTTGTTTGGGCACGCGTCCGCCCCGGCGCCGTCACTTTCGGCTTCGGGGGCTTAGATTGTCGATTTCGTTCATCACTTGCCATGGGCGCGCATTATATAATCTGCGCATGTTTGCGCACGTACACCCATGCTGACCGAACCCGACCCCGCCCTACAAGACGAAGAGACCGCCCATCAAGCCCAGTTCGTGGACTGGCTGCGCTCGGTCGCTCCTTACATCCATGCCTTCCGTGACAAGACCTTTGTGGTCGCCTTTGGCGGCGAACTGGTCGCAGCCGGTGGACTCGACTCCCTGATTCAGGACGTCGCGCTGCTGTGCGCCATGGGCATGCATATCGTGCTGGTGCACGGCTCGCGACCCCAGGTCGAGGAGCAGATGCGCCTGCGACATATCGAATCGCACTTCGCTCAGCAGTTGCGCATCACGGATGCCGCCGCGCTCGAAGCGGTGAAGGAAGCCGCGGGTGAACTGCGTCTGGATATCGAGGCATCGATCAGCCAGGGGCTGCCGAACACGCCGATGGGCAACGCGCGCATCAGCGTCGTGTCAGGTAACTTCGTGACTGGACGCCCGGTCGGCATCGTCGATGGCGTGGACTTCCAGCACACAGGCGTGGTCCGCAAGGTCGACGCCGAGTCGATCCGCCTGTCGCTCGCCAACGGCAAGATCGTGCTGCTCTCGCCGCTCGGCTTCTCGCCGACCGGCCAGTCGTTCAATCTGACGATGGAGGACGTGGCATCGTCCGCCGCCATCGCATTGCGCGCGGACAAGCTGATCTTCATCACCGAGACGCCTGGCGTTCTCAATGAATACAACGAGTTGCAGCGCGAACTGACGCTGGAAGACGCCCAGCGCATGCAGTCTCAGGGCACCATTGATCGCGACTCGGCCTTCTATCTGAAGTACGCGACGCGCGCGTGCCGCGCTGGCGTGGGCCGCGCCCACATCGTGCCGTTCTCGCTCGACGGCAGCATGCTGCTCGAACTCTTCTCGCACGATGGCGTGGGCACAATGATCTCGTATGAGAATCTGGAAAGCCTGCGCGAAGCGACCATCGACGACGTCGGCGGTATTCTGCAACTCATCGAGCCGCTGGAATCGGACGGCACGCTGGTCCGCCGCGGTCGCCACCAACTCGAACGCGACATCGACCACTTCTCGGTCATCGAGCACGATGGACGCCTCTTCGGTTGCGCTGCGCTCTACCCGTACCCCTCCGAGCGCATCGGCGAGATGGCCTGCCTGACGGTCGATCCGGAAGCGCAAGGCTCAGGCGACGGCGAACGCCTGCTCAAACACATCGAGCAACGCGCCCGTGCCCGCGGTCTGGAACGCCTGTTCGTGCTCACGACCCGCACGGAACACTGGTTCCTCAAGCGCGGCTTCGTCAAAGCAGGTGTCGACGATCTGCCCGCCGACCGCCGCCGCCTATACAACTGGCAGCGCCGCTCGCTGGTGCTCATCAAGAAGCTGTAATCAGGGCGGGCAGGTCCCGCGTGTTGCTCGGCTCTATCCCTTGCATCCCGCGTCCCTGCCCCCATATCCGGTTTTCGGCCGCCATCGTTGGCCCTCGGGACGTGACTTTCGCGAGCTTTCCCTCGCCCCCTCCCGCCACCAACGCGCTGCCCCCATTCACACTACACTCGACGATCACGAAGGAGTTCCCTCATGGCCCGCATGGTTCAATGCATCAAACTCGGCACCGAAGCCGAAGGTCTCGATTTCCCCCCGATGCCCGGTGAACTCGGCAAACGCCTCTGGGAAAGCGTCTCGAAAGAAGCCTGGGCCGGATGGCTCAAGCAACAAACGATGCTCATTAACGAGAACCGCCTGAACATGGCCGATCCCCGTGCGCGTCAGTACCTCGTGAAGCAAACCGAGAAGTACTTCTTCGGCGACGGTGCCGATGTCGCTCAAGGTTACGTGCCGCCGCCTTCGGAGTGAGCTAAAACCTCCCTCCGGGCGGATCGGCACCCTATTCCGGCGCTCAGACATAAACCCAACTCGCTCCAGAACAGGGCACCGATCCGCCCCGCATACGCCCTCAGTACTTCTCCTCGGGACGTATGCCACAACGACAAAGGGCACATGCCACCGGCATGTGCCCTTTGTCTGTTCTGCTGACCGCCCGATGTACGGGGGTCGACCGTCCATCTTTCTACTACGCGGGATTCGCTTGCGACTGCGGATCGGCATTCACACCCGTCGACCGCGCACCACATTGATGGCAGAAATGCGCAAACGCATTTTTCCGCGTCTTGCACGTGCCACAGTGGTCGAACAGACAGATGCCACAGTGCACGCAGTAATCCCGCGTCGGATCGTCCAGCTTCACCGCCCGCTCACACCCCGGACATACCGACTTCGCCAGCCTTGCCTGCGCCAGATCGTATGACAACGTCTTGCGACGCTGCTCGTCCGGCAGTTGCTCTTCCGCTTTTTGTCGCGCCAGATAACGCTGCAACGACACGATGGCGTACCGGCCAATCAGTACCGTCAACACAATCCCGACGAGATATCGCACATAGCCGCCGTAATCCGGCAGGTACGGCACCAACTCGACGAAGAACGCGAACAGCGCGAAGAAGATAAAGCCCCAGACGAACGGCCACCACGTACTCTTGCGCTGACGCACGAACAACCAGCCACCGATCGCCAGCAACGGCAGTGTCAGCGCCAAGCGGATGCCGAAGACCTTGAGTTCCTGCGAGCGCTGAATCGCCGCCAGTTGCTCACCTGCCGTCACGTCGAGGGCGACGCGCTTTGTACGGGCCGCCTGCACGGCACGCTGCGCATCCAACTGTTTCGATTCAAGCGTGTCGACCTGCGTTTGCGCGTCGCGCTCCGCAGTCTTGAGCGTGTCGAGGGCGCGGGTGCGGGAGACGAGTTCGGCGTCCTGACTGGCTTGCGCCGTCGCAGTTCGCGTCGCCACCCAGTCGTTGAACGACTCGCGCGCATTGCGGTAAGCAGTACTGCGCGCCTTGAGCTGCAAACGCGCAGTCTCCAATTGGGCGCCGACGTCTTCTTGCTGTGTCTGCGCCTGTTTGATAGCGGCGTCGGCACGTTCAGCCTGCGCCCGGTCAACGAAGGAATCGAGCGTCGGCGCAGGCGCTACGCCCGGCAATTTGTCGACGACAAGACCGCCAAGCCCAATGAGGAACGCCGCGAACAACACGGCGATCAGCCACAGGCCACGGCGGAACCAGGTTTCAGGGAGACGACGCGATCCAGCCATCCTGCCCTCCCGGGATCAGTTTTTATAGTCGATGGTGCGCACGCCTTCGGACGTACCCATGAGCGTAATGTCCGCACCGCGCTGCGCAAACAGGCCCACCGTCACCACGCCGGGGATCTGGTTGACCTTCGTCTCGAACGCCACCGGGTCGAGAATCTGCAACCCATGCACATCCAGAATAGCGCAACCGTTGTCGGTCATGTACGGGCTGCCGTCGGCACGCACGCGCGCCTGCGGGCTGCCGCCCAGCGCTTCGAGCGCGCGAGCGACACTTGCCTGTGCCATCGGGATCACTTCGACCGGCAACGGGAAGACGCCCAGCACGGCCACTTCCTTGGAGGCATCGACCACGCAGACGAATTCCTTCGCCACCGACGCGACGATCTTCTCGCGCGTCAGTGCGCCGCCACCGCCCTTAACCATGTGGCCAAGCGCATTGATTTCGTCCGCACCGTCGACGTAGACGGGCAGGCTGTCGATCTGGTTGAGATCGAACACTTCGATGCCGTGCTTGCGCAGACGCTCGGTGCTTGCTTCGGAACTGGAGACCGCGCCGCGATACCGGTCCTTATGGGCCGCGAGCGCATCGATGAAGCAGTTGGCGGTGGACCCGGTGCCCACGCCGATCACGCTGCCCTCGGGCACGTGTTGGTTCACATAGTCGGCAGCAGCCTGGCCGACCAGGCGTTTGAGTTCGTCCTGGGTCATGGGGAATTCCGGCAAAGTTTGGTAAAGTCGGAAGTTTACCGGAGTCGGGCGTGACGCGCCGTTTTTCGTCATCCCGCCCCCGTCTTGCTGTTCCGGCCCCGCGCCGGATGTCATGTCACGCAGTGCTTCTCTCGCAAGGCCGCTCTCATGAATCTGCTCGATCAACTCAAGCGTCACACCATCGTCGTTGCCGACACGGGCGACTTTCAGGCGATGGATGCCTACAAGCCGCAAGACGCCACCACCAATCCCTCGCTGATCCTCGGTGCCGTCCAGAAAGACGCCTATCGCCCGATCCTCACGCGCGTGGTCGGCGAGCACCGCGCCGAGTCGACGGACGAGGTCATCGACCGTCTGCTGATCGCCTTCGGCAAAGAGATTCTGGATATCGTGCCGGGCCGCGTCTCCACGGAAGTGGACGCCCGTCTGTCGTTCGATACCGCAGGCACCGTCGCGCGCGCCCGCAAGCTCATCGCCATGTACGAAGCCGAAGGCATCGAACGCGATCGCGTGCTGATCAAAATCGCGTCGACGTGGGAAGGCATTCGCGCCGCCGAGATTCTGGAGCGCGACAAGATCCGCTGCAATATGACGCTGCTGTTCTCGCTGGTGCAGGCCGCCGCGTGCGCCGAAGCCGGGGCCCGGCTCATTTCGCCGTTCGTCGGACGCATTTACGACTGGTACAAGAAGTCGGCCGGTGCGAACTGGGACGAAGCGGCGAACGCTGGTGTCAATGATCCGGGCGTGCGTTCGGTATCGGCCATCTATCGCTACTACAAGCACTTCGGCCACGACACGGAAGTGATGGGCGCAAGCTTCCGGTCCACCGGCCAGATTCTGGCGCTCTCCGGCTGCGATCTGCTGACGATCAGCCCTGCCCTGCTGGAACAACTGCGCACGACCGAAGGCGAGGTCAAACGTCAGCTCGATGTGAAGGACGCGCGCTCGGCCGACATCGCACGCGTTAAGACGGACGAGCCGTCGTTCCGCTTCGCCCTCAACGACGATGCGATGGCCACCGAAAAACTCGCGGAAGGCATTCGCGCATTTGCGGCCGATGCCATCAAGCTCGAAGCGCTGATCGACGCAGCACGCTAAGGTCCGGCGGGCCCCGGTCGACAAACGACCGCGGCCCGCCATCGCGACAGCCGGCGCAGTCCGCCTTATCGGGCAGGCTCGAAGGCGTGTCCCGATGAGAGCTTGGAGCTGCACGGTTCTGGGGCGCGCAACATCGCAAATCTAATCTCAAGTTCGTTGGGCGTCGGCAACCCTCTTAGCGCATTCAGTCTTCCCTGAAACTCCACGTCTCTCGGATCTGCCCTCAAGGCTTCCAGCCGTGCGTTCAGACGATGGATCTCTATTTCGCTCCTGGCGGCAGCCTCTTTTTTAAGATACTCCCTCGTAAACTCCCGGGCAGCTTTCTTCGTTTCGTGCTTCACCGAATATCGGGCGTAGGCCGCTATGTCGATTCGAACATGCGCTTCCGCTTTCTGCTTCGCCGCTTTATTTGCTTCGGTATAAGCCTGAAGCGATGCCACTCTTGCAGCGTCCAGCGCCATGGACTTTGCCTCACGTTCGGCGGCGTATTTCGCCGCGCTGCTCGATGCTTGTTCGGCCTGAGATTTGGCGCTTGCGGCCGCTTCGCTTCGCGCCGCTTGCGCCGCATCCTCGACTTGTTGTCGAACCTGCTGTTTGGCCAGGGTGGTTTTCACGCTTTGCACCGCCCGACTTGCCGATGTCGTCAAGTTTTCCGACGCGGCATCACTGGCTCCGGAAAGCACCGTCCTATACTCCTTGCGTGCCTCCCGGACCTGCGCATCGAACACATCCTGAAGCGCTTTCTGACTCGCAGTTGGATTACGCTGCTGGAACTCGGCGTAGGCTGCGGTTCGCCGCGCAATGATCGCATCAACGGCGGCTTTACGACCGCCGATGAGGGCACGGCCATACGACGGTCCCAGGTCATCGATCAGGGTTGTGGCAATGTGTGACGGAGGCTCAGTGTCGGGAATGACCTTTTGCCACTCCTCCTTCAAGGTGTCGTGAATCATCTCGCGAAACTCCCGCTGCTCTGCGATCGTGATCGTGGGCATGGCCTCTCGGAGTCGATTGGCCAGTCGCTGGTTGTCTGCGGCGTCGAGTGCGGACAAGGAAAGCACTTCGCGCGCCTGGACGAGGACCTCTTTGAGCGTGACATCGTTGAACTCAAGGCATTCCGCGGGCTGAACCTGAATGAGCAGACGCGTTGCCAACGTCAACGTCCGGCGCAAGCTGACATAGTGCGGCAACTCCCTGATGCCCGGCACCAATTCGGCCTCCTCGAGCCACGCGACCAGCGAGTCGCGCCCATCGCGTGGTAGATGCGGGGCGCGCAGCAGTTCAACATAGAAGCAGCGTGCGCTACCGCTCGGCTTGCTTAACAAGACTTCGAGCAGCGTGTTGCGCGGCACCCCGGCTTCCTTGAGTTCATGCAAGAGACTCGCCCATGCTCGGGCAAGCATAGGATTTGCGGCCACACGTCTTCCGAGCATCGACACATAAGCGCGGCCTTCCGGGGATAGCAGCGCATCGGAGACCTTGTCAGATCGCACCACCTCCGTGCGCGTCAAAACCCCTAACAAGCGCAAATAGTAGCTGTTGCCGTAGATCGCCAATTGCGCAGTGTTCGTGTAGCTGCCATTGGCCTCAACAAGACTATCCGTCAAGGCCCCCAGCATCTGCGGTGTCGGCAGGCGACGGCCGACCTTGTACATCTGCGCAAAATTCCCAGTAATGAGATGTCCGTGGAGTTCGTTGATCGAGGCGCTGAATTCCTGCAGGGCTCGGACTGCCGGATTACGACTGTTCGCGGTCGTGACGCCATAATCGCGGTGATAAACGACGCTGACCGGCTGGTTCGTCCGCGTTTGCAGCATCCCCAGCGCACCGGCGCATGAATCACAGGCGTCGAGCAGCGTGTTGACGTGAATGCTGCCGGTGACGGGATGCTCACGCGCTTCGCGAGCGATGACCGCGGCGAGAATCTGCTCGGCATCGTATCGTCGGTCGATGTTCGTATTGCATTCGGGGTCCAGCACCGGCAAGTTCATCTGCACACTGGACTGGCCCGTCGCGTCCGGTGTTCCACGGGTGTACTTTGCCAGACGGCGCTTGGCATCGATAAAGGTGAGATCGTCGATACTGATCTCGTCGGCGTCGCCCATCGATTCGTGTATTGCGAGCTTCAGGCCGTCTACGCGAGCGCCTCCTGACAACGAGAAATAGACTTTGCGGCCTGCGGTAGTATCGGCGGCGGCAAATGCAAAGTTGCTTTCGCGCAAACTCGATTTCAGGTCCGCAACCCCTGCGGGGTTCTCAATGTTCCACTCGCCATCGGTTTCAAACACCAGATCCGATCCGAGCACCGTTCGATAAACGGCCAGATCGAATTCGTCGCGCTCGGCGTTGAATACGTCACGGCGCGACATGCTGGCCTTGCTGCCATCGACGAATTTTCGCTGCGCTTGCTCCGAGGTAAATATCCGGTAGGCGTCGTCGGCAACAGCGGATGACGGCCGCGTTTTGCCTGAACGAACTTGTTCAGCCTCAAGCTGATGAACCACGTTGCGAAAGCTCTCCGTGCAATGGAGTTCGGCGGTATCGGTTTTGATTTGATGCTTGATCTCCCGAAACTGCTCGATCAAACGTTCGTCTTCCGGGACTCGGGGATCCAGCCAATCGAAGGTCACCTGCCCGGTATGGTCCTGCCGCATGCGTGAGGAATGAAAGCGATCCGGCTCCACCTGGACAACCACGGTCGATGTCGTGCCCGGAATCCGCGCCCCAAAGATTTCTTTTTCGAATGGCACGCCTTGCACGATGTCGGAAAGCACGAGCGGCACCAACGAGGGTTCAGGACGCGACGCGCCCTCATCTCCCGTCGAGCCGGTATTGGCGGAACTCGGCGTGGGAAGTTCGCTTGAAATCCTTCCTTTGATCGAATCATTGAAGGCCGGTGTTGGTGGAAGGCCCATTGCGTTGGCGTCCTCCGAAGAGAATGCGCTAAGTCGAGAGCCTGAGGGATTGACTCTGACGTATTGCTGATTGTGGACAAACAGCCCTATCGGACTCGCATGCTTGTCGCCGCCGTCTACAACATCACGCGATGGGCCCGGCACTGTCTCCAGCGCACGCGACAGGGGCGACGCAGGGCTGACGCGAAAACGCGATAACGCCGAGGTGATGTGGGTCGCGAGAGGCGACTGAAGGAGCTGACGCACCGCTTTGGGCGGCGTGCCAAAATCGCTGATCTTTCGCGGAGATTTACTCGTGACCAGTTTCGGCCACACGGGAGTTCGGTTGGGCGAGGCGGCATCGGTGTGTGGTCGGACGAACTCCCTCGATTCCCGACGCGGCGTGGCGCCATGCGGGGGATTGTCGAGCATGTCGGCCGCCACTCGTCGCGACGAGGGACCGGCCACTGCGAAAGTTTGATCGATGGTAGGCAAAGTGTCAGCGCCGCTTTTCGGCTCTTGGGTGGAGGTACTTGTGACACTAGGGTCGCGCAGGGCTAAGGCCTTCCATAAATCGCTGTGCGCCCTGGCGTGAGCAGTTCACGCCAGGCATCCAAGCCAATTTTGAAAGTCATCGGTGGGGGCGAGGCGGACATTTGCGTTGTTCTCAACTCGTCAGGCGCCATAGCAACGCCCGGCGCGCAGCAAGCGGCTTTCGAGCGAGGTTCGAAGCCAATCTGCCGCAGGGCGCTAAGCGCCAAGCCATTCATGCGCCCAGGTTCGATCGACACCCCCCCTCCAACGCCCTTGCGCGGACCGTCAGATGAACTCGACGCCACCTCGCTCCGGACTCGCCCGAGCAGCGACTTCATCGCCTCCACCGACACGTCGAACAGCGTGCCCGCCTCCGCACGGACCTGGCCGAGTTTGAAGGCAAGCAACTCTCTCACTCGCGTCACCGACCTTATGCACACGTGGGAAACACCCACCGCCCCCGATGTGGCCACCAGCAACGACGACCTTCCCAAGCGACTGTCCCGTACACCATCATCGATCTCGGAAATCAGCGTTGTTCCGGCCTCTTTACCCGAGCGGAGGCGTCATGTCTCGGAGAGCGCAGTACCGACAGACAAAAGGCATGAAGCGCGCGCCTTCTTTGCCATCGGGGGACTGTTCGCCACGGTGTCGAAGAACGACTTACGGCCGAGTGCGTTATCCGCACGCGGTGCGCGATATTTTGGGTTGCCCCCCAAGCCCCAATACCGCCCCTACATCTCTGGCGTGGTCTCGCAGAACAAAGTCGAATCCGGTGAAGGGCAGGCCGATGCGAAGCTCGTTAGCGTAGAACTGTCGAATATCGTCGACGGCGTGCCGTTTGAAAAATCGGTGGTCGGGGTACATCTCATGAACATCGGAAATATCGTCGTTCGTGTCGATGCGGAGGTCTTCTACGCCACGAGTACCCTTTCTCCCGGCGCCACCCAGGTGCGCCTTCGACGACTCGACTCGGACAACCGGAACGATCAGCAAAAAATCGAGAAATACCTGGCGTTTAAGCGTCGGCTCAAAACCGACGCCATGATGAAGAACCCGCCGATCACAGCAGTGAACGTGGCGCGCGGTTTTACGCAACGCGCAGGCTCCCCCGAAATGGAGGCGGTCCGCGCAGCGTTAGAAACACTCACGTCCCCCGTCGATCTGACGAGCTATGTCGAGGACTGCCGTGCGGACTTGCGCAGTCGTCAACGCTTTGACCCCTATTTCCACAAACGCGATCTGGATATCTACAGGACCCTGTTGGGGGACGATCTGGTATTCAAGGAGAACGGCCAATGGAACCTTTCTCACGATGCGGGCGTTGCCGACATACGAACGCATTTAATGAATGGCAACCTCGCGTTTGCGGTGGTCGGCGCCGAGTCCGGCGTCAATGTCTACTTTGCCACTTCGGACAGCGAACGCCTCGAAGGCTTGCGGCTGCACATCCATGAGGCCATAGGCGACGAGGATGCCGTCACTATTGGCGACATCACTTACATCGATGCGAAACGGCGACTCGAGCGGATCACGAAAATCTCCAACGCGCCGGGCCCCTCACGGGCACGAATCAATCTGCCCACCCTAACCACGCCCAGCGCCCGGCAACCCGAGCGATTTCGCGACGCCGAGCAGATTATCGCGGCGGTCATCGAGCACGACATGCGAGATGACCCGATCATCACGAGCATTCATTTCAACAGCCTTCTCGATACTTGCGACTCTTGTGCAGTGGCCCTCCGCTTAATCGGAAAGTTCGCGGGCCAGGACATCAGCTTTGTCTATCACCGCGACTACGGTGTCATGAGTCGGAACAGCGAAGATCGTCGAATTCGTATGCTCAAACAGCTGGCCACCTCCGCCAACCGGATGCGCGATGCGCTCATCAACGACGATTACGCGACGCTGCACGAAGTGTCGAGGACACTACTGGCACCGGAGATGCTCGGCGTGATTGCTAGCACACTTCGCATCTCGTCAATGTCTCCAGCACGCCCGAACATTTACCCCGTTGCCAACGCGCTGTATCTGCACTTACTAGCGTCGCTCATCCGTGAGGAAGCCACATTCGCCCACGATACCGTTGCCATGCTTCGTTCCGACGAAGGCAAGATCTACGTCGCCCTGGTCGGCTATCGAATACGTAACGACCAATACCTGGCACGCGCCTGGTGCACGTTGATGCGAGAACTCACGCTTTCGGGCATCTCGGCCGAAGCGTTGCAATCGATTCTGCTCGCCAGGGCGAACCAACACCTTCGCAGCTTCTGGCAGGAGCTGTTGAGTGCACGCTCGACCACGCGTGGGAATCATTTGGATCAGGTGTATTACCTTTTGAAGCAAGATGACCTGAACCCGTCGCTCACGAATGCGCGTCGCGTGAGCGGCCTTCTGAAGGCAGTGCACCTTCGGGTGCTGCGTTATTTCAAAGTCTCTCGTCACGCTCCCGCCAAAATGGATCGTTCCTATAGGGCACGAAAACCGATCCCCGAAGTGCTCGAGGCGATCCGCAGGGTGATCTCCGAAGAAAGCGTGATCGAGTTGGAACGGGAACGTCTGCGAAGCGCGCTGAGTGAGGCGATGCCGACGATGACAGTCGGCGAACAGCGCAAATTGAGAGACATGGTCACGACGACAGTCAACGAAGCCTGGCGAAAGGAGCTTCCCGGAGAATCGCCACCCTCCGAAATTACGCAAAGCGTGCTTGCGAGCGTTGGGCCGAGACTCGGCAGACATCTGACCGAACTCAGAGGGCCCGCCATTCGTGAAATCATCGATGAGACGATTCGGCGCTACGGAGAGCATTTGTACCGACACCCCAATGCGACGGAAGAACAGATGGCTGCGACGTACCGTGAGCACCTGACATCGGCTAGCACCCGATATGCGGCGTTGCTCGCTGACGACGTGCCTCGCGGGACACCAAGCCCCAGTGGTGAACAGCCTGAAATTGAGTCTAAGCTCAGCACCGAGGCCCGAATCGTCAGCGACAGGGAGGCCCGCAAAGCAGCGCGAGCCGCCGAACATGCTGCCGCCTGGGCGCGTGCAGAGGCGGCCACCAAGGCGCGTACAGAGGCGCAGCAGGCGGTAGCTTCCACATCGAATTACGCCAGAGTACAGGCACAAGATCGCGCCAAAGAGGAAGCTCGCCAAGCCGCAATACGGGCGACGACGCACGCAAATCGCAAAGCGATGGAGGACGCCAAAAAGGCGGCGATCATCAAAAGTCAGCGCGAAGCCCGGGAGGCTGCAGAAAGAATTGCGAGAGACAGGATCCGGGCGGCAACAGACGACGCTAAACGACAAGCCCGCATGCGCGCGGTGGCGATTGTCAAAGAGCGAATCGCCGCAAGGAAGCAGGCTAACACCAGCGCCGGGGGGAGAAGCGGTCGCCCTTCGGACGATGTGTGCACCGAGTCGCATTTTGAAACCAAGCTTTCCATCTTGCGATACGGCGAGATCGGTGCCCTTGAGCGACTCAAAGTCGAATCCGGTCCTATCGGTGACGCGAAAAAGACTGGCGAGGCCTCCGGGTCGCACGCCAAAGTGGCGCTGACGTCAAAACAATGACCTCATCGCAGGATCGCCCTCGGCAGCCTCAATGCCTGCCAGAGGGCGGTGCAATGTTTACTTGCCCTTGACCGCGACCTTGCGCTGACGCACGGCCTCGTAAAGGCACACGGCGCTTGCCACCGACACGTTAAGGCTTTCGCAGCCGCCAGCCATCGGAATACTCATCAGTTCGTCGCACGTCTCGCCCACGAGGCGGCGCATGCCCTCGCCTTCCGCGCCCATGACGATCGCCATCGGGCCGGTGAGCTTCGTGCCGTAGATATCGGCGGGCGCGTCGTCGGAGGTGCCGACCACCCAGATGCCGCGGTCCTTGAGTTCGCGCAACGTGCGCGCGAGGTTCGTCACCATGATGTACGGGACCGTCTCCGCCGCACCGCTGGCGACCTTGGCCACCGTCGCATTCAGACCGACTGCACGGTCCTTCGGGGCGATCACGGCGTGCGCGCCCGCACCATCGGCCACGCGCAGGCAGGCGCCGAGGTTGTGCGGATCGGTCACGCCGTCGAGGATCAGCAGCAGCGGGTCGCCCGAGATGCCGTCGAGCAACTCGTCGAGATTGAGGGCCAGCGAGATTTCCTCTGCCTGCGCCACAACGCCCTGATGGCGCGACGTGCCGGTCATGCCGTCGAGACGCTTGCCATCCGCCTGAACCAGCTTGATCTTGACGCCAGGTGCGTTCTTGTACGACTCCACGGCCTTGAGGAAATCCGTCATACGACGGTCGCGACGGGTCGGGTCGTAGTAGATCTCTTTGACGCTGGTGGCGTCGTGACGCAGGCGTGCGGTCACGGCATGGAAGCCGAACAGCATTTTCAATTTACTCATTTCATTTCCTCAAAATAGCGTGTGCCGTGGCGTCTGTTGCCGTGACGGGGGATGCTGCCGCTTGCCTCACGCACAACTGTCGTCGCCTAAAGCACGACGGCGGCGGGAGCCACATGGGCCGCCGCCGCCGCAATCCATCGCGGGTACCGGATGCCGGTGATTTCCGGCAAAGGCGCCCATCTTACTGCAAACCGCTCACTGCACCGTCGTTCGATGCATCGTGCCATGCGCAGCGCAGGGGCTGTGCACGGCACGCGCATCGATTAGCGACGCGGCTTCTTCGTCTGACCACCGGGGCCGCCCTGACCGCCCTGACCACCTTGTCCACCCTGTCGCTTTGCCGGTGCCTTGCCGCTACCGCTGTGCTTCGCGGGGGCTGCGCCGCGCTCGGCACGCGCGGCTTTCACCTTCGCGGACTTGGGCTTGGCGGGCCGCTTGCCGGCCGGTGCGGGCTGCACGCCGTTGAGCAGTGCGCCGCCCTTGGGCAGTTGACGGATGGTCGGGCCGGCGCTGGCGGAGCCTGCGATGCCGGGCGTGCCGGCGGCGGGCGTCGGCACCGGGGCACCGCCGCGTTCGCTGCGGCCGGACGTCTTCGCGAGCGAGCGGGCGTTCGGTTCGCGCACGAGGCGGAAGTCGATCTTGCGGGCGTCCAGATCCACGCGACTGACTTGCACGCGCACGCGGTCGGTGAGTCGATAGCGGATACCGGTGCGTTCGCCGCGCAGTTCGTGGCGGACTTCGTCGAACTGGAAATAATCGCTGCCCAGTTCCGTGACGTGCACGAGGCCTTCGATAAAGAGATCGTCGAGTTGCACGAAGATGCCGAACGACGTGACGGCGCTGACCGTGCCGCCGTACTCCTCGCCGAGCTTGTCGCGCATGAAGTAGCACTTGAGCCAGGCTTCGACGTCGCGGGACGCTTCGTCTGCGCGGCGTTCGTTGGCGGAACAATGCAGGCCGAGTTCGTCCCAGATGGCGTCGCGCTTCTTCGCGCTCGGCGACTTCTTGTTCTTGTCGTCGTCCTTTTGCAGCTTGCGTGCGTGGGGCGAGAGGCCCGTCGTCAGTTCGACACCGGCGGGGATTTCCGGCTCGTACTTCTTGCCCGCGAGAATGGCCTTGATGGCGCGGTGCGTGAGCAAGTCCGGATAACGACGAATCGGGCTGGTGAAGTGGGTATAAGCCGGGTACGCGAGACCGAAGTGGCCGATGTTGTCCGGGCTGTAGACGGCCTGCTGCATCGAGCGCAGGAGCATCGTCTGGAGCATGGGCGCATCGGGCCGGGACTCGATTTGCGTCATCAGTTCCGAGTAGTCGGACGTGGCCGGTTCGTCCCCACCACCGAGCGAGAGCCCGAGCGTCTTGAGGAAGGTGCGCAGCACCTGGAGGCGTTCGCCCGAGGGGCCTGCGTGAATACGATACAGGCCGGGTTGTTTGTGACGCTTGAGGAAGTCGGCTGCACAGACGTTGGCTGTGAGCATGCATTCCTCGATGAGGCGGTGGGCATCGTTGCGCGTACGCGGGAGGATCTGCTCAATCTTGCCTTGCGCGTTGCAGACGATATACGTCTCCGTCGAATCGAACTCGATCGCGCCGCGCGACTTGCGTGCCTTGGCAAGCACCTTGTAGAGGTCGTACAGGTTTTGCAGGTGCGGCAGCAGCGTTGCGCGGCGTTGTGCTTCGGCGCCCTTCGTGTTGCCGAGGACGGCGGCGACTTCCGTGTAGGTCAGGCGTGCGGCGGAATGGATGACGGCCGGATAGAACTGATAGGCCTTCACTTCGCCGTTCGGTGCGACGAGTGCGTCGCAGACGAGTACGCAGCGGTCGACGTCCGGGTTAAGGGAGCACAGGCCGTTCGAGAGCTTTTCCGGGAGCATCGGGATGACGCGTCGCGGGAAGTAGACGGAGGTGCTACGCGTGAGGGCGTCGGCGTCGAGCGGGCCACCTGCGGCGACGTAATGCGAGACGTCGGCGATGGCGACGAGCAGGCGGAAGCCGTTGGTACGGCCGATCTTCGCGGGTTCGCAGTAGACGGCGTCGTCGAAGTCGCGGGCGTCTTCACCGTCGATGGTGACGAGGGGGACGTCGCGCAGGTCGATGCGGTGGCGCAGATCGGGGGCACGGACTTCGTCGGGGAGTGCACCGGCGGCGGCGAGGGCTTCGGCGGAGAACTGGTGAGGCACGCCGTACTTGCGCACGGCGATTTCGATTTCCATGCCGGGGTCGTCGATATCGCCGAGGACTTCCGAGACGCGGCCGATGGGCTGGCTATAGCGGCTGGGGTAATCGGTGAGTTCGACGGAGACGACCTGTCCGACCTTCGCTTTGCCTTGGGCGCGGGGTGGGATCAGGATGTCATGGCTGATGCGTTTGTCTTCGGGCGCGACGACCATGACGCCGTTCTCATTGAGGAGACGGCCTATGACATGGGTGTTGGCGCGGCTGACGACTTCGACGATATGGCCTTCCGGGCGACCGCGGCGGTCATAGCCGGCGACGCGCAGGAGGACGCGATCGTTGTGCATGACCTTCTTCATTTCCTCGGTGGGGAGGAAGAGGTCGTCGCCGTCATCGTCGCGTACGGCGAAGCCGTAGCCATCGCGGTGGCCGATGACACGGCCTGCGATGAAATTGGACGGGTGGGTCAACTGATAGTAGCCGCGGCGGTCGAGACGAATTTGGTCGTCACGTTCCATGGCGGCGAGGCGCTTGAAGAAGCCTTCGCGTTCTTGCTTCTTGATGGCGAGGGCTTCGGCGATATCGTTGGCGGACAGCGCGGAGTCTGCGGTGCGCAGGACACCGAGGATCTCTTCGCGACTCGGGATCGGATAGGGATATTTGCTCAAAGGTCGGTAGCGTTACTGTGCCGGTTGAGTCCGGCCGAGTGGCGCACCATGCGCCCGACGGTCCGTGGGTTGTAAGGATGCGCGAATAGCGGCGTCTTACAGTCAGGGACAATCATACGGCAAACCTCATGAAAACTGCCACCTGTGCGGAATTTGAGCGTGGGGGTTGAGGTGGGTGAGAGAAACGAAAATTTATTGAGCGAAAGTGTTGACACTCCCGCGTCGCATCCGCATAATCTCACTTCTTCGCAGCGAGCAAGCAGTAAGCGAGCTGACGGGGCCCAGATGGCGGAATTGGTAGACGCACTAGTTTCAGGTACTAGCGGGTAACACCGTGGAGGTTCGAGTCCTCTTCTGGGCACCAAAAAAATACAGAAAAGCCGATGATCGAAAGATCATCGGCTTTTTTCATACTTGCCCAGAAAGCAATGTGCCAGTGCACATTGCGTGGGGACTCGAAAGGCATCGCTTGCAAGCGATGCCGGGGTCGCGGAACGTGACCGAGTCCTCCAAAGCTTCCTTCAGCATTCCCCTCAGCCAGACCCCCAGCGGATTCCCTGAGCGTTTGCGGTGCCATCCAACGGCGGTGGCAAACGTCTCTGGCATCGAATCCAGTTGCAGCTTCGTCAACTGAAATGCATCGGCGATGGCTGAGGGTACGAACGCGACCACGTCATTAAATTCGAGAAACGGTTTAAGTGAGGTATAGCAAGCGAGCGTTGCTACGGGGGGGATGAGTGCGTCATGCGCGGCAAGAAATTGTGAGACTGCGTCATGGGAATAGCTGGCGCTGTCTGTGAAATCGACGCGAGGAAACATCGCGACATCGGAGAGATTACGAAGACCACGGACAATTCCGGACTGTTCCCCCACCACGCAGCAGTACCGTTCCTCAGCGAGAGAAACCCGCGCTAGCGAATCATCAAAAAACTTAGCAAACCCAACTGCAATATCCGCATCCCCGCGCTCAAGTTGTTCCGCGTGGGTCTCCCGATAAAAGTCCATCACCCGCACCGAAACCTTCGGCGCTGCCTCCCGAACCTTCGCAATAAACCTCGGCAATATCGAGAGCTGCGCGTACTCATTCGCAACAATCCCAACACTCCGCTCCAGCGCTGCCGGATCAAAATCCGCGAGCACCACGTCATCCACATCCGAAAGAATCCGCTCGAACTTGCGCGCAATATCCAGCGCGAAGTCCGTCGGCTCAATCCCAGTGCTATGCCGAACGAAGATCTCATGCGGCAGCGCGTCGCGAAGTCTTTTCAAATACCCACTAATTGCCTGCTGCGACATGCCCATTTCCGCAGCAACTCGGGAAGCGCTTCTTTCGCGCACCAGCCGCAAGAAAACGCGCATGTGTTTGAGGTCGATACTGTGCACAACGAGTCCTTGTAACGGATACAACCGGCGCTTGATTTACGCGGGTGTCTGCCATTTTTAAGATGCCACCTCATCTTCAAAAAACGAGGTAAGCAGAAATGAAAACTGTCATCGTCATAGGCGCCAGCGGCAAGATCGGTCAGGCGGCGATGAAGGGGCTCGGGAATCATCGGGTGATCACGGCCAGCCGTTCCGGTGAGGGTTGCGATTATCGCGTCGACACGACGGACAAGGCATCGTTGCGCGCCCTGTTCAAGTCGGTGGGCAAATTCGATGCCGTGGTGAGTGCCGCAGGGCATTGCGAATATGCGCCGTTCGTATCGATGACCGATGAGCAGTGGGAAGCCACCATTCAGGGCAAGTTTGTCGGACAGATGAACATCGTAAAAGTCGGTCTCGACCATATTAAAGACGGCGGTTCGTTCACCTTGATTTCGGGCATTTTGAACGTCAAGCCGATGCCGGAGGGCATTGCGGACGCCACGACGAGCGGCGCGATCGATACGTTCGTGAAATGTGTCGCGTACGAATTACCGCGTGGCATTCGCATTAACGCTGTCAATCCGACGGTCATCGAAGAAGCCTGGTCGGTATATGGCGAGATGATGCCGGGTTATCAGCCGGTGCCTGGTGCGCTGGTTGGCAAGGCATTCGAGCGATGCGTCGACAGCTTCATCACGGGACAGGTCATTTTCGTGGACGCTTGATCCGTCGTCCATTCCGCGTGAAAAAACAAGGGCGATTCCCAGCGGATCGCCCTTTTTGCGTGCCTGACCCCCACTGATCGACGGCGTACGCATCGGCGGTGCTGCAGACCGAAACACCCGAGCCAACGCGTAGTGAGAATGTGTAGCGTTTCCGTCACGACGACTATGGCGTCGTTCCAGAGCATAGGGAAATCTGTAGAATTTACCTCATAAAAAATTGAATATTGTTCAACGGACACTTAATTCGTTGAGCTTGTCGGGTGTTTTTGGTTTTTGTTGCTTGATACTTGTTGGGAAATACATGCCTGCCTTCACTCGCGGCGAGCTTGCCGATTTGAACGTGTTTGTCACTATCTGCCGCCGGCAGAGTTTCCGGGAGGCCGCCACTGAGTTGGGCGTGACGACCTCTGCCTTGAGTCATGCGATGCGCAATCTTGAGGCGCGTCTGGGCGTGAAGTTATTGAATCGCACGAGTCGTTCCGTGTCGCCGACGGCGGCGGGATCGGCATTGGCGAAGGAATTGGAGCAGGGCCTTGAGCAGATCGCATCGGCGATTGGCGCATTGGACCGATATCGTGCGTCGCCGGCGGGCCGGTTGCGTCTGAACGTACCGCGCGATGCGGCGCGATTGTTGCTGGACCCTATCCTGCCCCGCTTTGTCGCGTCTTATCCGGACATCGAGCTAGATGTCACGGTGGATGACCGGATGCTGGACATTGTGGCCGAGGGTTTCGACGCGGGTATGCGTTACGGCGACACGGTGCCTGGCGACATGATTGCGACGCCGTTGACGCCTGCGTTGAAGTGGATCGTGGTGGGTTCACCTGCGTACATTGCGCGTCATGGCCGACCGAAAGTGCCGCAGGATTTGATGTCACACAATTGCATCCGGATGCGGCTGGGTGATAACACGTTGTACAAGTGGGAGTTGGGCAATGGGTCGACGGCAGTGGAGTTGGACGTGCCGGGGGCATTGAGCATCAACGAGAGTGACGGCGTGATTGCGGCGGCGTTGGGTGGTTTGGGTTTGGGATATGTGTTGGAGCGCAACGTGGCGGCCGAGTTGGCGAATGGCACGTTGGAGGCGGTGTTGACGGAGTGGGCCGTGGATGGGCCGCCGTTGTCGATGTATTACCCGAGTCGGCGTCAGACGTTGCCGGGGTTACGGCATCTGATCGACATGATTCGTGCTGAGCATATGGGGCGTGCGGCTTGACGTTTTTGGGTGTGTTGTGGGGATGTGTGAAAGATTTTTGAATTTTTTAGCCCCTTAGTATTGACAGCATGTAACACCCTCGGCATAATCTCACTTCTTCGCAGCGAGCAAGCAGTAAGCGAGCTGACGGGGCCCAGATGGCGGAATTGGTAGACGCACTAGTTTCAGGTACTAGCGGGTAACACCGTGGAGGTTCGAGTCCTCTTCTGGGCACCAAAAAAAATACAAAAAAGCCGATGATCGAAAGATCATCGGCTTTTTTCATACTTGCCCAGAAAGCAATGTGCCAATGCACATTGCGTGGGGACTCGAAAGGCATCGCTTGCAAGCGATGCCGGGGTCGCGGAACGTGACCGAGTCCTCTCGGCGCCGGGGGCGCCGTATGGGAGTAAAGCGGTACCGCTGGGGCAGAGCCGTATCGACGGTTTTAAAAGAGCTTCCGCACCGCTAGAAGCAGAGCCCGACTACCGGTTTGCGTTTTCTCTGGCGCATCCGATCCCCGGCCTTCCGCGCGCCCCACCGCCCCACCGCCCCAGCCCACCATCCCCCATCCCCCATCCCCAACCTCAGTAATAAGCATCCAACGAAAAAATAGTTGTCTGTGGGAATGTCGGTGGGGAGGATGATTGTTTTGCCGTTGAGGGCATGACAGCGTGGAGCGGGTTATGTTGCAAGAGGTGTTGGGTGCGAACGAGGCCGACCGCGTTGCCGACTGGTTGCTGGCGGGGTTGGAATTAAAGAGCACGCTGTTCCACGTGGGCGAATACTGTGGTGTATATCAGGCGTCGACGGGTGGGCATCAGCGGGCGAGTTTCCATGTGGTGTTGGACGGCGGGTGTTATCTGCACGTCGGTACAGATGGGGGCCGCGAGGCGAGCACGACCGAATTGAGCGCCGGGGATGCTGTGTTCTTGCTTTCGGACGTTCCGCACGCGCTGACGCCATCCGCGACACCTCCGGCAGACCTAAGCGTCAGATTGGGCAAGATGACACCGCTGCCGCCGGAGCCTCGCGCAAGCGCGGCGACCACCCAAGCCGCAAAGCCCTCCGTCGCCCTTGCCTGTGGCTTTTTCGAATTCCGCACCGATCTCGACACGCTGGTACTCGGCTTGCTGCCGAACCCGATCATTGCGCGACACGCGAGCGGTCGGCTTGATGGCATGACGCAGGTTTTCGCGTTAATCCAGGCTGAAGCACGCCGCCCTGGCGACACGCCCTCCCCGCTACTCGCCCGCCTCACCGACCTGCTTTTCTACTACGCATTACGCGAAGCGGTACACGCAGAAGACATCGCCCCAGGGATGTGGCGTTTAATGCGTCGCGACGCCTTCGGCCGTCTTGCAGCGGCGATCATCGAGTCTCCGGGCGAGCGTTGGACGACGGATAGCATGGCGGACTTCGTGAACATGTCGCGCGCGCGATTCTGCAAGCAATTTGCGGAGGTTGGCGGACAACCGCCGGCGCACTTCGTGACATTAGTCCGAATGAAGACGGCGGCTGCGTTGTTGCGCGCAGGCGTTTCTCTGCCGGAGGCGGCCGAGCAGGTGGGCTACCAGTCGGAGTCGGCCTTTGCGCAGGCTTTCAAACGTGTGACTGGAATCCAGCCGGGGGCATGGCGTCGTCAAGCGGCCAGCGCGGGCGCTCAGCCTGCTGCAACCCCATTGGCCACGTACCCGGTGCACTAAGACTAGCGAAGTCCATCACCGGCAAACGCTCGCCCACTGTGGCTTTGCGTGCAATGGCCTGCCCACCATCGCATCCGGGACAAGCGTATTCTTCGAGAGCGCTCCCCCTCCTACCTCGGAATTTTCCGTCCCCCGATGAGACGAATCCGCAGAATTTCCAGACGGGCGCGCATTGAGCAAGCGCCCGGCCTTGCGCACAATGGAGGCTCGACTGTAAGGAGCCCGATATGAGCCGACTGCCATTGCACACTGTTGAGACCGCCCCGGAGGCGAGCCGTCCGTTTTTGGAGAAGTCGCTGGCGGCGAATGGTTTCCTGCCGAACCTAGTGGCGTCGCTCGCGAACGCACCGACGGCACTCGAAACGTATCTGACGGTGGGCGCGATCAATGGCCGCGCGAGCCTGACGCTGGCCGAGCGCGAGGTCGTGCAGATCACGGCGGCCGGGATTCATGGCTGTGGCTTTTGCGTTGCCGGTCATACGGCGGTGGCGCTGAAGAAGGCGCAACTTCCCGAAGCCCTCGTGAATGAAATCCGCGATCAGGCCAAACTCTCCGATGCCCGCCTCGACGCAGTCGCCAACTTCACGCGCGCCGTGATCGCAACGCGCGGCGCGGTGTCGGATGCCGAATTCACCGCTTTCAAATCAGCGGGTTTCGACGATGCCGCCGCCCTCGAAGTGGTGCTTGGCGTCTCGCTCGCTACGCTGTGCAACTTCGCGAACAATCTTTCGCAAAACGAACTGAACCCGCAACTGGCGGCTTATCGCTGGGAACCGAAGGCGCAAGCGGCATGAGCACCACCGCCAGCCAGCAGGGTCTCGCCGCCCGCGCACCGGCACTCGCAACGTGGCTCGACGCGCATGCGGAGACGCTCGACACGGACGCCACGCTTTGCGGTGACGTGGTGCCGCAACTCGCCAGCGCTGGATTACTGCGCGTTGGCGTTCCGGTTGAGCTGGGCGGTACTGGCGGCACGATCGGCGATGCGATCGACAGCGTTGCCGACGTTGCCGCGCATTCGTTCGCGGCGGCCTTCGTCCTTTGGGGACAGCGCACGTTCATCGAGTACTTGCTGCAAAGCCCGAATCAGGCGTTGCGCGATCGTCTGCTGCCTGCCTTGCTTTGCGGCGAACTGGCTGGCGCGACCGGCCTGTCGAACGCAATGAAATACTTGTCGGCCATCGAGCCGTTGCAAATCCGGGCGACGGACGTACCCGCCGCATCCTCATCTGGCACGGGTAGCGGCAGCACATCGTCGCGGCGCGTGAACGGTGGCTTGCCGTGGATCACGAACCTGCGCAAGCAAGGCTTCGTTGCCGCTGCCGCCATCGACCACGAGGCTGGGGGTCCGCCGTCGATCTTCGCCATCGCCCACAACGCGCCGGGGGTACATCGCAGCGACGATCTGGATCTGATCGGTCTGCGCGGCACCAATACCGCCGCGCTTCAGATGACCGACACGCCACTGAGCGATGACGACCGCATCGCCGACAACGCGCCGACTTGGCTCGTGCGTGTGCGCCCGGCCTTCCTGGGGCTGCAATGCGGCATGTCGCTGGGCCTTGCGCGACGCAGCCTCGACGCCACGAACGAAGGCGGCCCGGCAGCGCGTGCTGCGGTGGCAGACGACGTGGCCGCGCTGACCGATCAGCTCGCGTCCCTCACGACGCGTCTGAAAGCGGGCGTCCTGCAAGGCGAATTTATCGACACGCCCGCAAGCCTGTTCAAACTGCGCATCTCGCTCGCGGAACTCGTTCACGACGCTGCCACGCTGGAAGTGCAGACTGGAGGCGGACGCGGTTACCTGCGAGGACTCTCGGGTGTCGCGCGACGTCAGCGCGAGGCCGCTTTTGTGCCTATCGTGACGCCGAGTCTCGTGCAACTAAAGAACCAACTGGCGGCGCAACGCGCACAGCAACTCAAGACCGGAACGGTTACATGACCCAACCCACGGCGACGCAACGCGCGCACGCATCCGCACCCGAGCACGCACATTTCGCCGCAGCGCGCGAGGACACATCGCGCGCATCGCCATTCCTGACGCTTCGCAATATCGGCCTGTCCTACGGCGAACGGGCAATCCTTCGCGGCGTCGACCTCTCGGTCGCGCCGGGGGAACTCGTCTCCGTTCTCGGCCCGAGCGGCTCAGGCAAGTCCACGTTGTTGCGCATTGCTGCCGGGCTGCTTGCACCAAGCGACGGCACCATCGATGTGGATGGCACACCGCTTACCGGTCCACGCCCCGACGTGGCTCTCGCCTTTCAGGACCCTTGCCTGCTGCCCTGGCTGTCGGTGGAGCGCAACGTGGCGTTCGGCCTGACGTTCGCGCGCCAGCCCGCACTCTCGCGCGAGACGCGGCGCACGCGCATCGACGCCGCGCTGACCGAAGTCGGCTTATCCCATGCGCATCATCTGCATCCTCGCCAGCTTTCCGGCGGCATGGCGCAGCGGGTGGCACTCGCGCGCTGTCTCGCGCGTCAGCCGCGCGCACTGCTACTCGACGAGCCGTTTGGCGCACTTGACGAAGTCACACGCGCCGACATGCAGCGTCTGCTGGTGACCGTGGTGCGCGACACCGGCGCGGCGACGGTCCTCGTCACACACGATATCGACGAGGCGTTGCTCGTCTCGGACCGGATCGTGCTGCTCGGCAATCAGGGGCGCACGCTTGCACAATGGCAGATCGATGTGCCCTCGCCGCGCGAAGCCCAGGTGCAGGCGCTCGGTGCGTTGCGCATCGAGATTCTGCAAGCGCTGCAACTTGCGATGTCCCGCGATACGACATCCGCTCACGCAGCACTTCACACCACACCTCACACACGTTAAGCACCCACCTTCGGGGATTCTCAGACCATGTGCCAAATTTCCCGCCGCGAATGGCTCAAGCTCGCTTCGATGATGACGGTCGCAGGGGCGGCCCCGTTGCTCGCCTCGGCCGCCGCGCGTGCCGCCGCCGAGCCGGACGCACCGTTGCGCATCGGCTATCTGCCGATTACCGACGCTACGCCGCTGCTCGTCGCGCATAACAACGGCTACTTCGAACAAGCTGGTATCAAGGCGGAAAAGCCGACGTTGTTGCGCAGTTGGGCGCAACTGATCGAAGCGTTTCTATCGGGACAGGTCAACGTCGTTCACCTGCTCTCGCCGATGACGGTCTGGGCTCGATACGGCAGTCAGGCACAGGCCAAGGTCGTCGCATGGAATCACGTCAACGGCAGCGCCATCACGGTGGCCAACGACATCAACAAGATTGGCGATCTGGGCGGCAAGACCTTTGCGGTGCCGTTCTGGTACTCGATTCACAACGTGGTGCTGCAAGGCTTGCTTGCCGCGAACGGCCTGACGCCCGTACTCAAGAAGAGCGGAGCGCCCGCTGCCAACGAGGTCAGCCTGATCGTGATGGCGCCGTCGGACATGCCGCCCGCCCTCGCCGCTAAACAGATCGCGGGCTACATCGTGGCCGAGCCGTTCAATGCAGCGGCCGAGAACCTCAAGGTCGGCAAAATACTGCGATTTACCGGCGACGTCTGGAAGAACCACGCATGCTGTGTCGTGACGATGCACGAGCGTGACCTGACCTCGCGCCCGGAATGGTCGCAGAAGGTCGTCGACGCCATCGTCAAGGCGCAGGCCTGGACGCGCGAGCACCCCGCTGATGCGGCTCGCCTGCTGTCCAAGGAGGGGCAGAACCGCTACACACCGCACCCGTTCCAGGTGTTGCAGCGCGTGCTGGCGCCGGACGCTTCCGAGCAAGGCCGCTATCTCGCCGACAAGGCCATTGTGCATGCCGACTGGCACGAGAAGCGTATCGACTTCCAGCCCTATCCCTATCCGAGCTACACGGAGGCGCTTGTGCGTCACATGCAGAAGACACAGGTCGAAGGGAATGCTCAGTTCCTCGCGAAGCTCGACCCGTCGTTTGTCGCACGCGATCTCGTCGATGACCGCTTCGTGAAAAAGAGCATTGCCGCCGCCGGTGGCATGAAGGCTTTCGGCCTGCCGGAGGGTTTCACCCGTCAGGAGGTGATCGTTGTCTGATCTCGCGTCCAGCCGCGTGCAGCAACCCGTTGGTTCGGTGGAGGCTGCCCCCGGCGCCGCAAACCCCTCCTCGTCAAACGGGGGCACGGCAACGCCACGCCCTGCGCGCCGCGCATGGCTCGGCCTTGCGGGGCTCGCAGGCATCGTGCTGATCTGGTGGCTCGGCATTTCGCTATTCACTACGCCCGGCTCTCTCGCGTCGCAGTTCTCACCGGCGGCCGCACTGAACGCCCTGCCCGACCTGATCCGCGACGAGCAGCTTGGCCTGCACATCCTCGCCAGCTTGCGACGTATCGCGGTCGGGCTGGCGTGGGCCGTTGTGCTGGGCGTACCGCTGGGCTTTCTGATTGGGCGCGTGCGCTGGCTGGACAAGGCACTCACGCCATCGATGCAATTCCTGCGTATGGTGTCGCCGCTGTCGTGGATGCCGATTGCCGTGATGTCGCTCGGCGTGGGCGACCCTGCCGTGTATTTTCTGCTGGCCTTCGCCGCCTTGTGGCCGCTGGTGATGAGCACGGCCGCAGGCGTGACGCACATCGATCGACGCTGGGTGCAACTTGGTGAAAGTCTGGCGGCGACCCGCTGGGAAATGCTCTGGCACGTCTATGTGCCGGGCATCGCAGCGCATGTCCTCACGGGCGTGCGGCTGGCCATCGGCATCTTGTGGATCGTGCTGGTGCCCGCAGAGATGTTGGGTGTGAATGCGGGTCTGGGGTATCTCATCCTCGACACGCGCGACCGGCTGGCGTACTCGGAACTGACCGCTGTGATTCTGGTGATCGGTGTGCTTGGCTTCGCGCTCGACTGGGCGGCACGCTTCATCTACCGGCGCTTCAGTGGCGCGATGCAGGACGACGAGTAAGCACGAACGGGCGCAACGCGGCATATACGCGGACAGGCCGTTACAATAGCGGCCTGAATCCAGATGCCTGACGGAGACGCATCATCGAGCTAGATCGTTTACTGCAATCGCAGGGCTTCGGCAGTCGCAAGATGTGCCGCAAGCTCATCCAATCCGGTGCTTTCGCCATCGACGGCGTCGTGCACGACAACTTCCGAGAGTCGGTCGAACCGAAAGGGCTTCAGTTCACGCTGGACGGCGAGTCCTGGGACTACCGCGAGCATGTCTACATCCTGCTCAACAAACCTGAAGGTTTCGAGTGCTCCACGAGCCCGACACATCACGAGGGCGTGCATTCGCTGTTGCCGCTCCCGCTCGCCGTGCGTGGCGTCCAACCGGCCGGTCGTCTCGATCAGGACACCACCGGCATGCTGCTACTCTCCGACGACGGCCCCTTCCTGCACGCCATGATGTCGCCACGCCGCCACGTACCTAAACGGTATGTCGCGACGACAAAGCACCCGGTGACGGAAGAAATGTTGCAGGCACTGCGCAACGGCGTGCTGTTGCGCGACGAGACCGAGCCGCTCGCTGCAACGGACGTCATGAGCCCGTCATCCCACGAAATTGCACTCACGATCACGCAAGGGAAATACCACCAGGTCAAGCGGATGGTGGCTGCTGCGGGCAATCGCGTGGAAGGTCTGGTAAGAACAGCCATCGGCGGCTTGCCGATGGGCACACTCGAACTCGGCGAATGGCGTTATCTGTCACCGGACGAATTGCTGTCGTTGCCGTACGAGATTCCGCTGACCGCCAAGTAATCGGACTCGGGGGATGCGAACCATCACCCGATCACGTGCAAACGCAAAAAACGCCCAACGCCGGTATTCATGCCAGCGTTGGGCGTTTCCGTTTGGATTCGCCGATACGGGTCAGCCGATATTTGGCAGATCGCCTCAGCTCTGCTTACCTTCCAACAGGAACTGCGCGCCCTTGTCCTGACCGAGCGCCTTGACGAGATACGGCATCGTCGTCTTGAGCGTGTCTTGCAGCATGTACGGCGGGTTCACGATGAACATGCCGCTGCCATGCAGGCCCATGCCACCCGGCACGGGATTGCAGACCGTCAGCGAAACGTGCAGCCAATTCTTGATCGGCTTCTCGTCGATCGTCAGTCGCTTCATGCGCTCCGGCAATTGCGCGGCTTCGCGACGTTGCACGAGCGGATACCACACGGCGTACATGCCGGTCGGGAAGCGGTCGAGCCCTTCCTGCACCGTCTGCGTCGTGCGCGTGTAATCGCGCTTGTCCTCATAGGACGGGTCGATGAGCGTGAACCCCCGGCGCGGTGCCGGCGGCAGAATCGTCTTGAGGCCTGCGAAACCGTCGGCCCCGAAAATCATCGTGCGACGTGCGACCGCGCGCCCCTGCGCTTCGAAGTTCTCGCGCAGCACTTCCTGCTCAGTCGGATGCGCCTCGAACAACCGCAAACGGTCGCGGTCGCCCAGCAGTTGCAGCGCGAAGTACGGCGAGCCGGGGTAGTAGCTCAGCTTGCCGTCCGGGTTGAACTCACGGACCAGCGCAACGTAGTCCGCCAACGCCGGCGGCAAATCGTTACGCGTCCATAGACGGCCGATGCCCGTCTCGTACTCGCCCGTCTTGTCGGCCCACTTGCCGTCGAGCGCGTAGCCGCCCGCGCCGGCGTGCGTGTCGATATACCAGAACGCCGTGTCTTTCTGGCGCATGTAATCGATACATTCAACGGCGATGAAGTGTTTCAGTACGTCGGCATGGTTGCCGGCGTGGAAGGCGTGGCGGTAGCTAAACATTAGGCAGATCCTGATTCGTCAGGCGCGATTGTAGCCGACGACGCCCCTGCCCGGCGTTTCCGGGCCGATGCGCCGCTGTTTTTGGCCTCGTTGACCGCAAGCGTCTTCACCGCTTTATGACGCGGGCACGCGACCAGATGGTCGTTCACCATCCCGGCGGCCTGCATGAACGAATAGCAGATCGTGGAGCCAACGAAGGTGAATCCCGCCTTCTTCAGCGCACGACTCATGGCGTCCGACACGGCGGACGTTGCCGGGACTTCACTGAGGGATGTCCAGCGGTTTTGCAACGTCTCACCGCCCACGAACTGCCAGACGAAGTCGCTGAAACGCGTCCCCGAGGCCTCCATCGCCAGATACGCTCTGGCCCCCTTGATGACGCCATTAACCTTCAGGCGATTGCGCACGATGCCGGGATCGGCCAACAGCCGCGCTTCGTCCTCCGGCCCGTACTTCGCGATGCGCGCCGGGTCGAAATTATCGAAAGCCTCGCGGTAGGTATCGCGCTTCTTGAGGATCGTGGACCACGACAACCCGGCCTGCGCCCCTTCAAGCATCAGCAATTCGAACAACTCGCGCGAGTCGCGCAAAGGCACGCCCCATTCCTGATCGTGATACTGACGATATTGTTCGAAGCCTTCACTCCACGGACAGCGTTCCATTTGCCCCTCGATAGTTGTGCTCGCACCCCGATGTGACCAAGGCATGCGGACGAATGGGGCAAGTGTGCCAGCAATTACCGAAGAAGCGAACCCGCAACCACGTATCCCGCGCGAAATTGGGCCGCAAGGCAATGCCGATGCGGAATTTTCCGAGTCTCCGACATCGGCCGCCCCTGCGTGTTACAGCATCAGTTGTCCGCCGTTGACCTCGATGATCTGGCCGGTCACGTAGCTCGCCAGCGTCTCAGAAGCGAGATACAGGAATGCCCCCGAACACTCGTCGGGTTCGCCAAGGCGTCCCATCGGAATGCTCTGGCGGAAGGCGTCGATCTGAGCCTGCGTGCTGAATTGCTCGTGGAACGGCGTCATGATCACGCCCGGCGAAACGGCATTCACGCGAATGCGGTCGGGCATCAACTCTTTGGCCATACCTCGAGTGAGCGTGCTCACGAAGCCTTTCGCCGCTGCGTAAATCAGCGCGCCGGGGCCACCGCCGTGACGCGCCGCAATCGACGTCACGTTGACGATCGCGCCGCCGCCCTGCTTGCGCATCGCGGGCACCACAGCGCGAGAGAACGCAACGACGGAGCGTGCATTGACGTTGAGGACGTCATCGAAATAGGCGTCCGTCACTTCCGTGAACGGCGTACGTTTGACGAGACTGCCCGCGTTGTTGATCAGTACGTCGATACGGCCAAAGCCGTCGAGCACGTGCGCCACGGCAGCATCGATGGCGCCGGTGTCCTGCACGTCGGCCGCGACAGTCATGGCCTTCACGCCATGCGAGCGCACCGCTTCTGCTACCGCTTCCGCCTTGTCGGCCGAGCGGTTGTAGTGCACCGCTACGTGCGCACCCTGC
This sequence comes from Pandoraea commovens, assembly GCF_024704525.1. Classification (NCBI taxonomy): domain Bacteria; kingdom Pseudomonadati; phylum Pseudomonadota; class Betaproteobacteria; order Burkholderiales; family Burkholderiaceae; genus Pandoraea; species Pandoraea commovens. The sequence goes on along the minus strand of NZ_CP102780.1, from coordinate 2,451,446 downwards.
GCGGCGAACGCCGTCGCCGCTGCTGCACCGATGCCGGTACTCGCGCCCGTGATCAGCACGAACTTGCCCTTCAAATCTTGCATGGTGAATCGCTCCGAAACTGGATGGATGTGAAAAGCATCGGACACGCACTCAGTCGAGCAGGCGTGCGTCGTACGCGTGCACCTGCTGCGCCTGCTCGCCCAGCCCGTCGATGCCCAGTCGCATGACGTCGCCCGGCTTAAGGAAGACCGGCGGCTTCTGACCGAGGCCCACACCCGGGGGCGTGCCGGTGGTCACGAGATCGCCCGGCTTGAGCGTGGTGAACTGGCTGAGGTAGTGCACCAGATAGGCCACGCTGAAAATCATGGTCGACGTGTTGCCCGTCTGGCGGCGAACACCGTTGAGGTCGAGCCACAGGCCGAGTTGTTGCGGGTCGCGGATTTCATCGGTCGTCACCAGCCACGGACCGACCGGACCGAAGGTGTCGAAACCCTTGCCCTTGTCCCACGTGCCGCCGCGCTCGATCTGGTACTCGCGCTCGGAGACATCGTTGACCACGCAATACCCGGCGACGTAATCGAGCGCGCGCTCTAGCGGCACGTAACGCGCCGTCGTGCCGATCACGAAGCCCAGTTCGACTTCCCAGTCGCCTTTGACCGAGTCCTTGGGCAGCACCACGGGGTCGTTCGGCCCCGTCAGGCAGTTGTCCCACTTGGTGAAGAGCACCGGCTCCGACGGCACGGCCAGTCCCGACTCCGCTGCGTGATCGGTGTAGTTCAGGCCGACGGCGAGAAACTTGCCCAGCCCCGAGAACGGCACGCCCAACCGTCCCGGCGACGCCACCACCGGCAACGCCTTAACGTCGAGCGCCCGTAGCGCCGCCAGCCCCTGCGGGCTCAACGTTTGCGGCGTAATGTCGGCCGTCACGCCGGAGAGATCACGCACCTGGCCGTCCGTGTCGAGCAGGCCCGGCTTTTCCTGGCCCTTCGGGCCGTAACGCAGCAGTTTCAAAGCAAATCTCCTTGCGAAATCAGTTGGACCAGCCGCCGTCGATCAGATGGATGGCGCCGGTGGTGAACGAGGATTCGTCCGAACCCAGATAGACGGCGAGTGCCGCAATTTCTTCGGGCGTGCCCACACGCCCCATCGGCTGACGCGCCACGAACTGCTCGCGCACCGCCGTCAGACTCGTGCCCGCAGCATCGGCCTGCGTGGCGATGCGCTGACGCAGCGACGGCGACTCGACAGTGCCCGGGCAGATCGCATTGCAGCGGATGCCACGCGCGACGAAATCGGCCGCCACGGACTTCGTCAGCCCGATCACGGCCGCCTTGCTCGTGCCGTAGACGCAACGATTGGCCACCCCCTTCACACTGGACGCCGCCGACGACATATTGATGATCGCCCCGCCGCCTGCGGCCAGCATCGCGGGCAGGAAAGCCCGCGTGGTGCGGTACATGCTCTTCACGTTCAGGTCGAACGAGAAATCCCAAGCGGCTTCGTCGCACTCGAGAATCGAGCCGTGATGTACGAAACCCGCGCAGTTGAACAGCACATCGAGCGCGCCGAGTTCATTCGCAAGCGCGGCCACGGCCGCGCCGTCGGTCACGTCGAGCGTTCGCCGCGTCAGGTTTGGGTGATCGTCCAGCTGTGCAAGCGCGTCGGCATTCAGATCGGTGGCGATCACGTGCGCGCCTTCGCGCAGATAGGCCTCGACGCACGCGCGTCCGATGCCTTGTGCCGCAGCAGTAATGACGGCGGTTTTGCCCGTCAGTCGGCCAGTCATGAGTGTCTCCTCGTGAGCCTGTGGGTCGTTGGGGATATCGGGAAGTGCCGGGTGAGCCGACTTAGGGGTTCGTGGGGTTCGTGGCAGCGTGCGCGGCTACAGCAGCTGCAGCGACGTCTTCGTCATTCGCAGTCACGGTGGACGTGGCGGACGCGGCATAGGCGTCGCGCACGCGGCACAGATGCTCGCGCATCGCCTGCGCAGCCCGCTCCGGGTCTCGCGACCGCAGCGCTTCGAGAATGTGGCGATGATCCTGCAAGCTGCGTTCGAGCACGCCATCGACTTGCGACGTCACACGGCGGCTCTTCTTGCCCAGCAGATAAAGACTGTTCGCGATGCTTTGCAGGAAAGGGTTCTCGCAGGCGTCGATAATGGTCTCGTGGAAGGCCATATCGGCCGCTGAGAACGTTTCGGGATTGCCCAGCAGCGCCTGTTCGTCATCGACGAGCGCATGCAGACGTGCGATGTCCTCGTCGCTGATGTGCGTGGCCGCCAGCGCGGCGACGCCGGGTTCGATAACCAGACGCGCGTCGAACAGGGATTCCAGCGTGCCAGCGTTAAGCTCGATGACCATCTCCAGCGGTTCGAGCAACTCCCGCATTTCGAGCGAACCGACGAACGTCCCCTCCCCCTGACGGATCCGCAACAATCCGAGCAGCGCCAGACCACGAATCGCCTCGCGTACGGCCGGGCGTCCGACGCCCAGCATGCTGGCGAGGTCGCGCTCAGGCGGCAGTTGCTGGCCGGGCTTGAGCAGCCCGGTGCGGATCATCGTGAGCAAGCGCTGCGCGACCTGCTCCGAGACGGAAACCTGCACGATGGGATCGAATGACATGATGTCGTTCAGTGGTAAGACCAATAAACGAGATGTTGCGCCTGTCACCTATCGGCTGTCAACGCAAAATTTCGCGAGCATCATCGGCGGCACACAGGCTTTAGATTTTTGACAAAGTCATCGGAATTTATCGAGAGCTTCCGACTCGGAGTCAAACACGCGATCTCGCAAGATCGTTTGTTCATGCGGATCTCCGTAAATTTTCATCGCGAGATTGCACTGCGTCGCAAGTCAACGCCTTCTTGTTGTCGGGGTGTCACTTTTCTGCGACCATGATCTGTCGCTCCGAGGTTCTCATCGGGCCAATGTTCCCGCCGTCGCTTGATCTGCCGTACCCCTGGCTGCACCCGTTCCCCGAAATTCTGGAGTCTCCGACGATGTCCTCCTCAAAGACCGCCAAGCTGGGCCACTGGACGATGTACATGCCAATCCTGGCCCTCGTTGCCCTCGGCGTTGCCGCATTTTTGCCGAACGCCGCAGCGCTCGCGTTATGTGCCGCGGCCCTCGCCGGGGCCGTGTTCTCGGCCGTGCATCACGCCGAGACCGTCGCCCACAAGGTCGGCGAGCCGTTCGGCACGCTGGTCCTTGCCGTGGCCGTGACCATCATCGAAGTGGCGCTGATCGTCTCGGTGATGCTCTCCGGCGGACCGGACAAAGCGGGGTTGGCGCGCGACACCGTATTTGCCGCGATCATGATCGTCTCGACGGGGATCGTCGGCTTATGTCTGCTGTTCGGCGGGGTGCGTCACCACACTCAGGGCTTTCACGTGGAAGGCGCGAGCGCCGCGCTCGCCGTGCTGTGCGCGCTGTCCGTGCTCACGCTGGTCCTGCCGAACTACACGAATTCCGTGGTCGGCCCGGGGCTCACGGCGTCACAGCTTGCGTTCGAAGGCGTGATCTCGCTGGTGCTTTATATGGTGTTCGTGTTCGTGCAGACGGTGAGCCATCGCGATTACTTTCTGGCGAAAGCACCGAGCGAAGAAGTCCACGTGCCGCCGCCCTCGCGCCGTACGGCAGTGTTGAGTCTCGGCCTGCTGGTCGTGGCGCTGGTGGCTGTGGTGGGTCTGGCGAAAAAGCTCTCGCCCGCCGTGGAACAGGCGGTGGCGACGGCAGGAGCGCCGAAGGCAGTGGTGGGGATTGTGATTGCTGCGCTGGTGCTGCTGCCCGAAGGGCTGGCCGCGCTGCGCGCCGCGCGTGCCAACAAGCTCCAGACAAGTCTGAATCTGGCGCTCGGTTCGGCGCTGGCCAGTATCGGCCTGACGATTCCGACGGTGGCCGCCGTGTCGCTGTTGCTCGATCAGCAGATCGAACTGGGACTCGCGCCGAAAGAGACGGTGCTGCTCGCCGTCACGCTGCTGGTCAGCGTGCTCACGCTTGGCACCGGACGCACGACCGTGCTGCAAGGGGCCGTCCATCTGGTGCTGTTCGCGGCGTTCCTGTTCCTGGCGATCGTGCCGTGATGCGGTGATGCGTTCGTGCCTGAAGCGTTGGCGCGTTAGCCTGCCAGCGCTTCAGTACTTCAAGCCTTGGACGCTTTCTTATCCGCTGTGGCAGCGTCATCCTTGACGTCATTGACGTCAGCCGATTCCGTTGCGTCCGACGGCGTGCCGAGCAACGCCCCCAGCAGCTTGCTGCCACCGCCGCCGCGCTTGCCCTGTGCGCCCACACCCTTGCCCGTCGGCGGGCCGCGACGCACACCGGCGTCGATCTTCAGGCCGCGACGCTTCTGAATCTCAAATTTAGTCTGTGTCATGGTGTTGTCCGCGTGTTGTCCGTTACTTCAGGGGTCGATGCCCAGGTCGCCCTCGGCCGCCAGCGTCTTGGCCAGCGCGTGCGCGGCTTCCAGCGCGTCGCTTGCCCAGCGGTAGGCGTCAGGTGTGGTGTGGGTGAGCGGCGGATCGAGCGATTCGATGACGTCGTCCACGTCTCGCCATCCGGTAAAGTGCACCACCCCGTAGAACTGTCCTTCCGGCGCGGGCGACGTCTCCGCCCAGTAGTAAAAGTCTTCCGCCAGCAGGCAGCCTTCGAAACCCATAGCGATCTGTCGAGATCCCGTGAAAAGGCGGCATCGTAGCACGACGCATGACGAGCGGCATACCGTCGCTACGCAGTAGAATACTGCGGCATAGCAACCCACGACTCTTTATACCGACATCACGATGTTCACCGGAATTGTTCAAGGCACGGCCACGCTGTCGTCCATCGAAGATCGCGACGGCATGCGCACGCTCGAACTGGCGTTTCCCGAAGGCTTCTGCGAAGACCTGACCCTCGGCGCCAGTGTCTCCGTCGATGGCTGCTGCCTGACGGTCACGCAACTGCTCTCGCCTACCGCCGCGTCGTTCGACGTCATTCTCCAAAGTCTGAACGTGACGACCCTCGGCAGCTTCGGCGCGGGCGCACAGGTCAACGTGGAGCGCGCCGCCAAGGATGGCGCGGAAATCGGCGGCCATCCGCTCTCGGGCCACATCGACTTCTCGACCGAAATCCTCAGCGTGCGCACCTCGGATACGAACCGCGTGCTGCGCATCGCGATTCCCGAAGCGTTCCGCAAGTATGTCTTCGCCAAGGGCTACATCGCCATCAACGGCGCGAGCCTGACGGTCTCGGAAGTGAACCGGCAAGAAGGCTGGTTCGAGGTATGGCTGATTCCGGAAACGCGCCGCATGACGACGTTCGAGGACAAGGGCGCCGGTTCGCGCGTCAATATCGAAATCGAACGTAGCACGCAGGTGGTCGTCGACACGGTCCGCGAAGCGGTGCAGGAAAGCCTCGGCCGCCTGCAACCGGTGCTCGAAGCCTTGCTTAAGGAAAAGGGACTCTCGCTCGACGACTTCGTCGCGGTGCCGAAGCTGCCCACCGACAAGGCATAAGGCGGCACAAGGGTTAAGACCCGAGCCCTGCGTTCACTTTCAAAGGATCTTCATGCAACTCGCCACCTGGAACGTCAACTCGCTCAAGGTTCGTCTCGGACATGTGCAGGATTGGCTGCGCAGCAACCCCGTCGACGTCCTGTGCCTTCAGGAATTGAAGCTCACCGACGAAAACTTCCCGATTACGGAAATTGCCGCGCTCGGCTATACGTCGCACTTCACTGGGCAGAAGACGTATAACGGCGTTGCGCTGCTCGTGAATCACACCAAGGTCGGGGAAGCGACCGACCTCGTCAAGAACCTGCCGAATTTTCCCGATGAACAGCAACGTCTGATCACGGCGACCATCGGCGGCGTGCGCGTCGTCTGCGGCTACTTCCCGAATGGCCAGTCACTCGATTCCGACAAGTTCGTCTACAAACTCAACTGGCTCGACGCCCTCACCCACTGGCTGTCGGACGAATTGCAGCGTCACCCGCAGCTCGCGCTGCTCGGCGATTACAACATCGCGCCGGAAGACCGCGACGTGCACGATCCGGCGAAATGGGAAGGCAGCAATCTGGTGTCGCCTCAGGAGCGTCAGGCATTCGCGCGCCTGCAAGGGCTCGGTTTGCGCGACACCTTCCGTATGTTCGAACAACCGGAAAAGACGTTCAGTTGGTGGGATTACCGCATGGGCGCGTTCCGCCGCAACGCCGGACTGCGCATCGATCACGTGCTCGCCTCCGCCGCACTGGCAGAGCGCTGCACCGGCTGCGAGATCGATCGCGTGCCGCGCACCTGGGAGCAGCCGTCTGACCACACGCCGGTCGTCGCTACATTCAAGGACTGATGCGGCGCTTGCCCGTTATCGGGCAACAGCCGGAAAGCGCCGGCAGCAATGAAAAACGGCACCCGTGGGTGCCGTTTTCTTTGGGACCATGACTTTGCTATGGCGCGCGCTTACCGCGTCACCGTTCGCGGCATGGCGCCTACTGACCCGCACGCGGATCCGTGAGCCGCGACTCATAGACGAAGCAACGAATCGCGGCCTTGTTGCGCGTATCCATCTGCATGAATTCGAGACCGTAAGCCCACGTGCCATCGGCCCTCGGCCCTTCGACGCTGCGCACCGCCCCACGCCCGACGATCGGCACGATATCCGCCCCGATCGGCACACGGAACTGCACCGCGACGTGCAGACATCCCTCCGGCAACGGGGCTTTTGCCACGATACCCGCACCGTCTGCACTGATGTCTCGCACCAGTACGAGCCACTCCGGCGTGTCCTGCGGATCGGCCAGCATGCGCGTAAGCGACGTACGCGACGTCTCGTCGATAGGCGACAGCCGCGCCACGAGCCGGGTGTCGACACGCGGCGTACGACGCACCGGCGTCTCCCGCACTTGCGACGGACGCGAGAGCACCACGTAATCGAATGGGCCGTGGTGCACGCTATGCACGTCGCACGAAAATTCGTACAAGTTGTCGCCCGGGAACGTCCAGAGCGCCAGCCGATCCCCCGCCACCATCGGCATGCGCGCGTCTCCCGCCATGGGAGGCGTGATAATCAGCATGCCGTTGGGTGCCCGACCGATCAGTCGGGCCCGCACGCGCGTCATCTCGGCGTCCGGTGCCACCCGCATCTGAATCCACGCACCGATCGGCAGCGGAACGGGCAAACCGTGCAAATAGACCGTCGAGGCCCCCGCACCGAGCGGCGACGCCGAATTCGCGGCCTCCGTCCGACCGGCGGCCTCACCCGTTGTCGCGCCCTCGGGCAGCGGCCGGTGAGGCGCAAACATCGTGAACAGCCAGTCCAGATCGGCTTCGGACGGCAGACGCTCGCCCGCCGCCAGCAATGGCGTGCCGTCAGCGTCGAACAGTGGCCAGGAGAGTGGGACGTGAGCGTCAAGCTCGCGACGATTGACCGCCACGAACCCCGGATAGCCTGACGCAATACAAGTCGAGTGCATGATGCCTGGAAGGGGTGTGACACCCCAGAAAGTCTCGGATTAAGGAGGCGCGACGTACGTAATGTGGCGTCATGAAGCTCGGTGAGACGTTTCGCGACGTCCTGTGACGCATGTCTGACGTAATGCAACGTAAGGCACGTACGTATTTTTACCACGAAAGTGCCGTCGCGCTGATGGCGGAATATCAGGCAAAACGCCCCTCAATCCGCCGCAACGCTATCCGAGCCTCGCCGGGGTGAAGCGCTGGCGTGGGTCGCTTCCGTGATGACGTGGGCAGGAAGCGGGAATCGGATGGCCCAGAACCACGGGAGCGTCTGACGACAAGCGTCCGCCAGCCCGGGAAGCGCCATGATCTCGGGGCAGGTCAGCCATTGGGTCAATCGCTCGGCCAGATGCCAGGACGCGACGGCGTCGTCAGAAAGACAGGCCTGTAGCGCCATTGCCGGTGGCAACACGCGCCACGTGGCCTCCCCGATCATCGTCTCATTGAGCACCGCGAGCGCGTAGCGGCGGCAGGCAAGGCGCGCGCCGTCCGCGATCGATGTGCTCACATCGATCGACGGCAGCGAGAGATACCACTCCGGCTGGGTCGCCAGCCAGGCCAGACCGGCGGCGACGGAAACCAGCCGGACACGGCGCGACAGGGAGATACCCGATGCCGCGTCGGTGGCGGGCGTCGAGAGGGGATGATCGCGAAACACTTCGTCGATATCGGCGCGGCCCGCAGAGTGCAGTCGGACAAAGGCGAGCGACCGGGACGTGCGAACCGTGGCGTCGAGACGCTCAGGTGGACTCAATTCGGCACGTGGCGACAGCAGCGCCGCCAAAGGCAGTTCACTCACCGCGCTGGCGAGCGTGCTGACAGCGTGCGGCCATCCACTCCCGCATGCGGCACCGGCTCGCACCTCACCCTCATCGCCAAGCCACCGGCGAGTCAGCCGGACAAATGCATCGAGCGGTCGCTCCACCGGCCATAGACCGGCGAGGCACCCGAACTCCCTCAGCAACCCCTGAAGTTGCCGCATGATCCCGGGCACGTAGTCGCCGGGAAGCGCCACGTCGCGCACGACCACCCGTGTGCCCACCCAATGCCAGCCGGGGAGCGGGTGACCCGCGAAGCCCATATCCCCCTCCTTCGGCTGGCTTGCCCCTGCCACGCCCCATACACCCGCCGTCAACGCTTTCGGCAGACGCGCCGCCACCTCGCCGTCGGCCCGAATCCACACAAGGTAGGCTGGGTCCAGCGCGTTGACGCCGTCCGCCGACAGCGCGACGTGCACTTGCGCAGGCAGTGTGTTGACCCACGCCGCGCGCAAGGCCGCCGTGCGCGAATCGCTGACACCGCCCTGTCCCTCTTCAGCCCAGTAAAGCGTCTGGCAGATCGCGCCAGCGCGCGCCCAGACGGTCTCGGGAGGCCCATTCACACACAAGCGGAACAACGTGACCATCAGCGCGTCGGTCGCCCACGAAGCCTCGTCGCGCGTCAGACGCACGTCGTTCAGCATATCGAGCTTGCGCGCCAGCCATTGCGCACGCAGCGTCGCGAAACATTCATGATCCGCCAGGCCGCCCGCCTCCCCCGGCGCAACCAGCAGTCGACCGAGCCAATCGCTGTGTTGAACGTGCTCAGGCAAACGATGCAACAGCGGCGCCATCTCTTCAGGGGCGTCGGTAACGGCCGAAAATGCAGAACGGTGACGCAGCGCATTCAACAATTGCAGGAAGACGCTTGTGCGCATGGCCGGTTGGTCCACGGGAAAGGTCATCCAGGACCGCACCACCGGGTCCAGTTCGGATGGCGTCAAACGGCGCAGCCAATCCGCATCCAGTCGAAGCCGGGCGTCTTGCCATTGCGTCGCGCTCAGATCGCAGTCGCGCCCGATGCGCACCCGCTTGAGACTGGCACCGCAAAAACGCGCGCGGCGCAAATCGCACGACTCGAAGAATGCGCCATTGAGCTGTGCGCCTCGCGCATCCCATGCCACGAGGTCGCACCGACGAAATGCGGCATCTCGTAAGTCTGCACCGGACGCCCGCCCATGGCTCATCGTGACCGATGTCCATCTCGAACGTCGCGCCCGAGTGCCAATGAGCATCGTGCGACGCGCGCTGCCGTTCGTGAAGCACGCCCCGTCCATGCGCGCCAGATGAAAGGACGCGTCATCGAGGCGCACCTTCTCGAACGTCACCCCCTGACAACGCGTCTCACTCAGATCGGCCCCGCTCATCACGGTATGCAGAAATTCTGCGCCACGAAGATTGGCCCCGTTCATGCGGGCACCGCTCAGCACCGCCGCGCGAAAACATGCCTCGCGCAAATCCGTCCGTTCGAATTCGGCGTCCACCTGATTAGCGTACGCGAACCCTGCACGACGCAGCCGCGCACCCGACCAGACCGTTGCGTTGAAATGACCGCCGCAAAACTGCGCGCCCTGTGCGTGAACGCCTCGCAGGTCACCGTTCGACAGCGACAGATCCGGCAGCGCACCGTCCTGTAGATTCGTCAGCGTCAACGCCGCGCTGAGGATGTCCGGTGGCCACTCGCGCAGCGGCCAGTCGGCCATTGCCGCCGGGTCAAAGGCGACGGCATCCCCCGAGGACAGCCAATGCCACTGCGGCGCACGCGCCCTGCCGTCGCGAGACGGCGAACACCACGTCACCATATCTCGCGCGATGTCTGTGGCCCGCGCCCCATGCAACAGATGCGGATAGCGCGTGCTCCACACCCGTGTCAACGCGGCTTTGTCGAAAGGTAAGTCGCCTCGTGCAGCATCGGCGCTCGCACATAAACGTTCGATGCTGCCGCAGCCAGCTCGCCGCGTATCCTGCGCAAGTGCGTGTGTCAGCCACGAGACCAGCAATGCGATCGCACGACGCTCGGCCAGATCGGCCCGCAGAATCGCGCAACGCAGTGCCTCGGCGGGCGCTCCGCTGGAGGATGACGGATAGGAAGACGGCAAGGCACCGTTGCCGTTTGCGCCGCCCCCGACGTGTTCCGAGGGAAGCGAGGCCGTAACACCTGCCTGCGCATGTGCGCCACGAGTGACAGCGGACTGAGACCACATGATGCATCGCTCCTCGGCGCACGCTTGGGCGCGTGCGCAAAAAGCCACCATGTTGCCGAAAGAACTCGGAGCTGCGCGCTAAGGAATTTCCGAATTAATCGCACAGCCCCGAGGGGGACGGTCGTGCCTCAGGCGAGACAGAGTTTGAGGGCGTCGCGCCAGTCGGGCGCACGTACGCCAAAGTTACGCGCGAGCTTGTCGTTGTCGAGCACGGAGAAGGCCGGACGTTTGGCCGGTAACGGATAGGCGGATGTCGGAATCGGCACAACGTTCGGACGCTTGTCCGGTGCCGTCAGATCGAGAATCGCTTCGGTGAATCCGTGCCACGTCGTCTGGCCGGCGGCCGTCAGGTGATAGAGGCCACCGCGCTCGCGCCAAAAGTCTGCGTCAATGCCACCCTCACCTGCATCGCCCAGCCCTTGCACCAGCATCTGCGACGTGAGTTCCGCAATCGTGCGGCACCAGGTCGGCGCGCCATGCTGATCGGCGACGATACGCAGTTCGTCGCGCTCGCGCGCCAGACGCTGAACCGTCAGCAGAAAGTTCGCACCGCGCGAACCGTACACCCAGCTCGTACGCAACACCAGATGGTTGGCGCCGCTGGCGGCAATAGCCGCTTCACCGGCGAGCTTGGTACGTCCGTAAGCGTTTTGCGGATTGGTCGGTTCGTCTTCGCGATACGGCGTGGATGACGTGCCGTCGAATACGTAGTCGGTGGAGTAGTGAACGACGAGCGCACCTAGACGCTTCGCCTCTTCCGCCATGATGCCGGGCACCACGGCGTTCACCTGATAGGCTGCCGCTTCTTCCGTCTCGGCGCGGTCGACGGCCGTGTAAGCGGCCGGATTGATGATCAGGTCGGGTGCGAAGTCGCGCACGGTCCGCACCACGCTGTCGGTGTCCAGCAGATCCATTTCGCTGCGTCCGGGGGCGTGCACGTCTCCCATGCCTTGCAGGCAACGTGCCAATTCCCAGCCCACTTGCCCGGTAGCGCCCGTCAACAGGATGCGTCTTGCCATGATACGGCTCCCTTGTCGCGATATGAGGAAACAAGGGAGCCTACCCGGTTTCGCTTCAGGTTTCCAGCCCGAGCTCCTGGATCTTGCGCGTGATCGTGTTGCGCCCGATACCCAGACGGCTCGCGGCTTCGACCTTGCGCCCGCGCGTGAAGTCCAGCGCTTCATTGATCAGCGCGGTCTCGAAGCGACGCGTGAGTTGGTCCATTACGTCCGGCGAAGCCGAGCGCAGCAATCGCGCGACCTCGCGGCGCAGGATCGGCTCCCAGCTCTCCACGCTCGGTACGCCCGGCATGCCCGCCGCCTCGCCTGCACTCCCGCCCATGCCGCCAACCGGCACCGACGGCACGGCACCCACGCTGCCATATCCCGCCGCGCCCTGTGCCGGGTCAGCGCTACCTGAGGTCACGGCCCCGCCATGCGCCGCACCGTTCGCATACGCAGGCATACCGGCCACCACCGCAGCGGGCGCGGTCGGCGTCTGAAATTCCGGTGGCAGATCCTTGATTTCGACGGTCTGCGCCGGTGCCATCACCGTCAGCCAGTTGCTGAGGTTTTCCAACTGACGCACGTTGCCCGGGAACGGGAAGCGCGTCAGATGCGTGAGCGCCGCCTCGCTGATGCGCTTGGTTTCGACACCCAGTTCGCGTGCGCTCTTCTGCAAGAAGTGACGCACCAGCAGCGGAATGTCTTCGTTACGCTCGCGCAATGACGGCAAGCGCAAGCGGATCACGTTCAGACGGTGATACAAGTCCTCGCGGAACAGGCCCTGACGCACGCGATCTTCCAGATTCTGGTGGGTGGCCGCGATCACACGAACGTTCGCCTTGATCGGGCTGTGGCCGCCGACACGGTAGTAGTTACCGTCGGAGAGCACGCGCAACAGACGCGTCTGCAAATCCAGCGGCATATCGCCGATTTCGTCGAGAAACAGCGTGCCGCTCTCCGCTTGCTCAAAGCGTCCGCGACGCGTTGCCTGCGCCCCGGTGAACGCCCCGCGCTCGTGACCGAACAGCTCGGATTCGAGCAGATCTTTCGGAATGGCCGCCGTGTTGAGTGCAATGAACGGCCCCGAAGCGCGCGGCGAATGTCGGTGCAACGCGCGTGCGACCAGTTCCTTGCCCGAGCCCGATTCACCGGTGATGAGCACCGTCGCGCTCGAATGCGACAGACGCCCGATAGCGCGGAACACGTCCTGCATCGCACTCGCCTGCCCGAGAATCTCAGGCTCTTCGGTAATACGTTCGTCGTCCGTCGCTTCGCGCAGACTTTCTTCGACAGCGCGAAGAATCAGCTCGACCGCGCGATCCACGTCGAACGGCTTGGCCAGATACTCGAACGCACCGCCCTGAAACGCGGCGACGGCGCTATCCAGATCCGAGAACGCCGTCATGATGATGACGGGCAGGCCAGGATGCCGTTGCTTGACCATTTGCAGCAATTCGAGGCCGGAGCCGCCCGCCATGCGGATGTCCGATACCAGCACTTGCGGCGAATCGTGTTCGAGCGCTGCGCTGGCTTCGCGCGGGCCGGTGAAGCTGCGCACCGGCAGGTTGGCTCGCGAGAGTGCTTTCTCCAGCACCCATCGGATGGATTGGTCGTCGTCTACTATCCAGATCGGCTTCATTGTTCACCGTGTAACGTCTATGCCCGGCCGCAGGTGTTACGGCCGACGGCGTGAGGGCCGCATCAGCCCAGGGGCAGCAGGATTCGAAAATCCGTCCGTCCGGGCCGGCTTTCGCATTCGATCAGACCGTCGTGGCGCTGAATAAACGATTGCGCCAGTGTGAGTCCCAGACCGCTTCCGCCCTCTCGCCCGGAGACGAGCGGATAGAAGATGCGATCTCGAATGTCGGCAGGTATGCCTGGCCCGTTGTCGATCACATGCAATTCCAATGCCAGCTTGTGCAATCGCTTGGCAATCGTGATCTTTCGCGCCACTCGCGTGCGCAATACGATGCGTGCGTCGCCGCGCGCGATCTGCTCGCGCAGCGCCTCGGCACCGTTGCGCACGATATTGAGTAGCGCTTGAATGAGTTGCTCTTTGTCGCCGCGAAAATCGGGCAGGCTGACGTCGTAGTCCCGCTCGATCGACAAGCCTTGCGGGAATTCCGCGAGTACCACCGAACGCACGCGCTCACAGACTTCGTGGATGTTCACGTCCGTGGCGATATACGGATGGCGATGCGGCTCCAGCAAGCGATCCACCAGCGTCTGAAGCCTGTCGGATTCCTTAATGATCACCTGCGTGTACTCGCGCAATTCGCGCTGATCCAGCTCGAACTCCAGCAACTGTGCCGCACCGCGAATGCCGCCGAGCGGGTTCTTGATTTCGTGCGCGAGGTTGCGGATAAGCTGCTTGTTCATCAACGCCTGATCGATGATCCGCTCTTCGCGCTCGTTCTTGAGCTTCTGCTCGTTCTCGATCAGCTCGACGATCACGAAATCGGGCGCTGCCTCGGGGGCCGCCACAATCGCGTGTGTGTGCAACGGCTCCTGCGCGGTGCGTTCCAGCACCAGATCGAGGCGTGTGGTCTGGAAGTGATTCGCGATGAGCTCCGTCATCGTCGACGACAGCACCTCGCCGTTCGTGAACACATCGTTCCACGTCATCTGCGAGAGCGAACGACGCGATAAGGCCAATAACGCTTCGGCGGCCGGGTTTGCGAAGACCACGCGCAAGGTGTGCTTTTCCAGCACGAGTAGCACGGTCGGCAACGCTTCCAGCCCCGGCAGAATGCCGGTCGCGGCAAGCTTCGCTTCCCACGGGTCGACCAGGGCATGCACCGCAGACAGGGGCGCGGGGATGCCTGCGGCGTCAGCCGTCAATTCGGCAGCAACATCGGCGGCATCAGCGGAATGCGAGGCCCGCTTCGTCTGCCCTTTCTCACCAGCGCGGACACTTTTCATCAAGGATCTAGGCGTTAGGTTCGTGGCAGGCCGCTGGCACGATGCACGTTGGCGATGCATGGCGCGCGCTGCGGATAAAAAAGGGGGACGGCCGCGGCCATCCCCCCCGTGCTTGTCGAGCATGACGGTCGGCCGCAGGCGTTCCGTCATGCCGGCGCATTGCTGCGCAGCGACCCGATTACAGCGAGTAGTACAGTTCGAACTCGAGCGGGTGCGTGGTCATGGCCACACGGCGAGCTTCGTCCGTCTTCAGCGCGATGTACGAATCGAGCATGCCGTCGGTGAACACACCGCCACGCGTCAGGAACTCGCGGTCTTCGTTCAGGTATTCCAGCGCCTGTTCGAGGCTCGAGCACACGGTCGGGATCTTTGCATCCTCTTCCGGCGGCAGGTCGTACAGGTTCTTGTCGGCAGCTTCGCCCGGGTGGATCTTGTTCTGCACGCCATCCAGACCGGCCATCAGCATGGCCGAGAAGGCCAGATACGGGTTGGCCATCGGATCCGGGAAGCGCGCTTCGATGCGGCGGCCCTTCGGGTTGGCAACGTACGGAATACGGATCGATGCCGAACGGTTACGGGCCGAGTAAGCCAGCTTCACCGGGGCTTCGAAGTGCGGCACGAGACGCTTGTACGAGTTCGTCGACGGGTTCGTGATCGCGTTCAGGGCACGGGCGTGCTTGATGATGCCGCCGATGTAGTACAGCGCGAATTCCGACAGACCGCCGTAGCCGTTGCCTGCGAACAGGTTCTGACCGTCCTTCCAGATCGACTGGTGGATGTGCATGCCCGAACCGTTGTCGCCAACGATCGGCTTCGGCATGAACGTGGCCGTCTTGCCGTAGCTATGTGCCACGTTGTGCACGACGTACTTCAGGATCTGCGTCCAGTCGGCGCGCTCGACCAGCGTCGAGAACTTCGTACCGATTTCGTTCTGGCCCTGGCCAGCGACTTCGTGGTGGTGCACTTCAACCGGCACGCCGAGTTGTTCGAGCAGCAGGCACATTTCCGAGCGCATGTCCTGGAACGTGTCGACCGGTGCGACCGGGAAGTAGCCGCCCTTCGTGCCCGGACGGTGGCCGGTGTTGCCGCCATCGAAGTCCTTCGACGAGGACCACGGGGCTTCTTCGGAGTTGATCTTCACGAAGGTGCCCGACATGTCCGTGTTCCACTGGACCGAGTCGAAAATGAAGAATTCCGGCTCCGGACCGAAGAAGGCGGTGTCGCCCAGGCCCGTGCTCTTCAGGTAGGCTTCAGCGCGCTTGGCGATGGAGCGCGGATCGCGGTCGTAGCCCTTGCCGTCGGCCGGCTCGATCACGTCGCAGGTCAGGACCAGCGTGTTTTCTTCGTAGAACGGGTCGATGTAAGCGGTGTCGGCGTCCGGCACCAGCAGCATGTCCGAGGCTTCGATGCCCTTCCAGCCAGCGATCGACGAACCGTCGAAAGCGTGGCCGCTCTCGAACTTGTCGGCGTCGAAGTGCGACACGGGCACCGAGACGTGCTGCTCTTTGCCGCGCGTGTCCGTAAAGCGGAAGTCGACGAACTTGACGTCTTCTTCCTTAACCAGGTTCATCACATCTGCCACAGATTTGCTCATGCTATCTCCCGAAAGATTCAATCTGGCGCTGCTGGCGCTCATCGCCCGCGTCGCCGCACCCTCTTAACGAACTCCGTGTTCGGATTCGCCAGTGATAAGCAGGAAGCGTGCCAGCGTATCGCTTCACTGTCGTGCCTCACCCTCGCCCACTGATTTCTAAGGAAATATTCGATGCTGGTGCGTCCAGCGCCGAATTCCCGCTCGCGGGCTTCAATTCTCCATTTCGGTGCGTGTCGCACCAAAATATCACTAAATTGGTGCATTTTCCGATTATGCACCTTTTCGGTGCCAACATGCCGCGTCACTGACCCGAAGTTGTGCGCCATATTGCACCGTCGTCGGGCGCGGTGGATTCGGTCCACAAAATATCCAGACGACTCCCAATGCTGCTCGATGTCACTTAAAGCGCATCTTTGCATGTGCTGCACGCTAGAATGAAGGACAACCATCGACTAACGAGATCACAGCAATATGACAAGCGCAAAAGCCATTCTCGACCAAGCAACGCAGCGTCGCGCCACGGGTCAGCTCGCCTACGCAGGCGCAGTCACGCCGGAAGAAGCGCTGGCATTGCTCAACGCTGACGCCAACGTTCGTCTGATCGACGTGCGCACGCGCGCTGAACTCGATTGGGTCGGCCGCCCGCAGGTGCCGGACGGGCAGTACGCCAACGTCGAATGGGTGCGCTATCCCGGTGGCGTGCCCAACGAACACTTCCTCGAACAACTGACGTCGCAGACGACGGACAAGACGACGCCGTTGCTGTTCCTGTGCCGCAGCGCCGCACGCTCGAAGGCCGCCGCGAAAGTCGCATACGAAGCCGGCTTCACGCAATCGTTCGACATCCTCGAAGGCTTCGAAGGCGACAAGGACGGCAACGGTCACCGCAAGAATGTAAGCGGCTGGTGCTTCCGCGGCCTGCCCTGGCTCGGCGCATGACATCCGCGACACCGGATTGCCGGTCACGGCCGCAGGGCTGCGATGGCGATGGCGATGGCGACAGATGACAGGACGACAACGACTGCGCACCGACGACGTATCGACACACACCGAACCACATCAACGCGAGGAGACGCCGAGATGGACTGGACTCACTTGCTGACTTTCGCGCTCGCCCTGTTCGTGGGCGCGGGCACACCGGGCCCCGGCATTGCGGCCATCGTCGCGCGCGTCCTCGGTCGCGGCACGCAAGGCGCGATTGCCTTTACCGCAGGCGTCGCGATTGGCGATGTCGTCTGGCTCACGCTCGCCGTGCTCGGCGTGGCGGCACTGGCGCATACGTTCTCCGGCGTGTTCCTCGCGATCAAGTACGCCGGTGCGGCTTACCTTCTGTATCTCGCCTGGAAGATGTGGCACGCTCCGGCCATCGCGCCGACGGAGCCATTGGCCGCCGCACCGCGCGAGAAGTCCTGGCGTCTGTTTCTGGGCGGTCTGTCGGTCACCATGGGCAACCCGAAGGTCGTTGTGTTCTATTTCGCACTGCTGCCCAACTTGCTCGATCTGCAACGCGTGACGGCACTCGGTTACATCGAAGTCGTCGGCGTCACACTGACGGTGCTCGCCATTGTGTTCGGAAGCTACATCGCGCTGGCGTCCCGCGCACGGCGACTGCTCAGCTCGGCACGTGCCGTGAAACGTCTGAATCGCGCGACGGGCACGGTAATGGCCGGTGCGGCCGTTGCCATCGCGACACGCTGAACGCAGCCGAAACATCTCCGCATCGTCGCCACATGAGAAACGCCACCTTCGGGTGGCGTTTTCATTAATGCCGTTCCAACAACCATCTCTCATCGGGCGAGAACGCACATCGGATTGTTGCGGTTCGCGTAATGATTCATTCGCTTAATTGCCGTTTTTCCTTGATAGCCGGAGGCTTAGACTGGCTTCACCGGTCGCGCACAACGCATACCGCGTCCTACCAAAAGACGCTCGGTACCGATGCATTGCGCGCCCCCGCAACACAGAAGAACAGGAATTAACGTCATGAATCGCATCCTCAATCGCAAGCTCATTGCATCGGCACTGATCTCGGCCACGATGGCCACTGCAACAGGTTCCGTTTTCGCACAATCGCATCTGTCGAGCGACGCTTACCCCGACGGCTCGCCGTTCGGTTGGGTGCCCCAAACGTCTCAGCTCACCCGCGCACAGGTGCGTGAGGAACTGATCGACGCGCGCGCCAAGGGCCTGATTCCGCAGAACGACTACGACTACCCGGCGTTCAACACGATGAACAACGCCAACGTGCCGGGCAAGACGCGCGCACAGGTGTACGACGAACTCGTGCGTGCACGCCAGAACGGCGAGATGAAGTACTCGAATCCGTAAGCGACGAACCGGCCCTCGTCAGTCACGCCTCCCTCGGGCGGCGTGACTGACGCACGCAGGCCGGACGGCATCTTCAGCCTGCGTTGCGTCACCTTATTGCATCACCTGATTAGGTCTTAGTCCCGCCGACAGGCGCGCGCCCCCGCCCAACGACGTTTTGCCGGGCTATCCGTGGTGCGTCGGTCCAGTGCTTCCCCTCTGGCCCGGCAGTCACACACGGCTTCCCACGGGCGCATCTCCTGTCGCCATGCGTTCCCCGTAATCGCATGGGACTTTCGCCCGCGCTCCCGCCCTGGAGCGTGGGCTTTTTTAATGGACGCGTTGGTGGACGGCAGTGGACTGCGCAGGCTGCGTGCTACCATGCAGCCGTTTCAATTTGCATAGACAGGATCATCCGGTGAGTGACATCCAACTAGATATCGAGTGGACCGAGCGCGCAGCGAAGAAGGCCGAACGACTCGTTCCCAAGGACACCCCGCTCGGGTTGCCGCCGCTCGAATGCCTGCCGCAGGAAGGTGACGTGATGTTCCTCGGCAAGGGCGACAAGAAGCAACCGTTCGTTGTGGTGGAACGTCAGTACCACCACGAAGGCGAAGACGCCTGGACGATCATCCTGATCCTGGATCTTCCGGAATAACGACGACGTCCCCTGAGGGGCATGCATGACGTTCGAAGCATCGGCAGCCGAAACGCCTGCCGCTGATTTGGACGGATCGCAGACCTGTCCGGAAAGCTCGGCGCGGCCACTGGGGAAACCCCGGTTGTCGCGCCGCTTTGCTTGAGGGAAGCCGTTTTCTATACTTGAGACGCGACTTACCTCGTGCATCGCCTGGTGGCGACAGGGAGATCCAATATGATCGCGCCCCACCTTTCCAATGCCCAACTGGTCTGCATGTTTGCGATCGCGGTATTCGGCGCGATCGTTGTCGGCGCAATGCCGTGCAAAGGGACCATTCGAATGTGCTGGCGATCGCTGCTCGTGGTCGTGGGCGCGGTGCTCGCGGTACTGGCGTTCGAGATGGTTCCGCTTCTCGCCTGAGACCTTTTTTGCGGATTTTCACCATTAAGGGTTGACCCCATGCGGAAGAGCCGATATTATCTCGGTCTCGTTGGGGCGTTAGCTCAGTTGGTAGAGCAGCGGACTCTTAATCCGTAGGTCGAGTGTTCGAGTCACTCACGCCCCACCAAACGAATTTTTAAGAAAGGCTGCGATGCCGTGCAGCCTTTTTTATTCCCGGTAGCATCGGGGCGTTAGCTCAGTTGGTAGAGCAGCGGACTCTTAATCCGTAGGTCGAGTGTTCGAGTCACTCACGCCCCACCAAAGCATTACAGGAAGGCTGCGACGCTTGCAGCCTTTTTTGTTCCCGGTAGTACCGGGGCGTTAGCTCAGTTGGTAGAGCAGCGGACTCTTAATCCGTAGGTCGAGTGTTCGAGTCACTCACGCCCCACCAAGTCTTGATGTAACGAAAAGGGTCTGCGCTTGCAGGCCCTTTTTCGTTTCCACGCGAAACTTCGCCGGGCTTGAACCAGCTCTTGGGAAGGGTCCATCGGATTCCCCCTAACATCCTCCCGAAAAATGCGTGCGCGTGCGTCGTTGCGCCGGGCGTCCTCATACACTGCGTGGCACGCCTGAGCCCCGTACCGTAGGGTCGCCACCGCACGCTCTCGAGGACCTGGGATGACACCCTCTCCACTCCCCCCCGCGCTCTACCGGGTATGGCCATCGCACCTGCCCGACGAATTCTGTGACCTTTTGTACGACACCGGGCGAACGATCACCCTATCGGACGCCGCTGTCGTATCCGCTACCGCCGGCGTCGTGCACAACGAGAAGGCCAGAAAATCGAAAGTCGGATTCTTCGACAATGCACACTGGATTTCCCGGCTCTGCCTTCATTACGGATGTCTCGCCAACCGTGAACTCTGGCAGTACGACATCGCCGAAATGCAGGGCACACAATTCAGCACTTACGAAGCGGGCGACTTCTTCAACTGGCATCGCGACAGCGCGCCGGACGCCCATCCAATACCCGACCATCCGACGCCATTGCGAAGAGTTGTGACGGTGATCATCATGCTTTCTGATGGGGGAAGTTACGAAGGGGGCGACTTCATGCTCCGGGATGCGAGCCACGCCGAGCTAAAGGATCCAGCGTTTCGGGAAAAAGGGAGCGTCGTGGTTTTTCCTGGCTATGTTCTGCATCAAGTCACTCGCATGGTGTCTGGCCATCGGGCGTCGATCGTCGGTTGGCTTATGGGTCCGTAGCCCGAATCCCATGTCGTCCAATTCCTACAGCCAATTCAGTCGCTGCCGATAGTGCCCAAAACACCCGCGCACTAAGCTGAGGTCATGCTGCCGCGCAATGCGCGCCCGGCAATTGCTACAGGAGACGCATCATGAAAATGGCCAAGTCGATTCTCGTTGTCATCACCGCGCTTGCGATGGGTTCGTCCATCATCGGGTGCACGCTGGGTGGCGCAGCGGCAGGCGGCGTCATCGGTCACGAAGCCACCGGCGGCAGCACCGCCGGGACCATCGGCGGTGCCGTCGTCGGCGGCGTGATCGGCCACGAACTCGGCAAGTAATCCGAAGTAACCGGCCGAATCAATCCGCCACCCCATCCGCCCCGGCCCGAGCACCGGATCGGCTACACCGTCATCGCCCCACGATGTATAGCGGGCCGTTGGCGGCGTAGCCGTACATGATCAGCACGTCGCCCACCAGCGTATCTCCCGCCGCCCTCGCCTGCGCCACGCTTTCGTAGCGCTTCGCGTGCGCCGTACAGGGCGCATAGTGACGCACGCCGCCTTTGAGCAGACCCCGCGAATCGCGCGGTTCACGCGTGTCACGCGCGTCGTCGTCGCGACCAATGAAGGCCGCCTGTCGCACGCTCCAGACGAAATGCCCCTCGCACTTCGCCAGCTCGGGCGGACGCCGTACCGTCGGATCTTCCTTGGCCGACGGCTCACCCTCCTTGTGCAAGCGCCATTGACGCTTGGCCGCGTTATCAGACCAACGTCCTATCCCGATGTCCTTGCCTTTCGCTCTCGCCATTGTGTCCTCCTGGTTTCGGTTACGGCACCGCGCTCGCGGGCACTCCGATAATGGTGAAACATAACGGGGTGAATGGGGTTGGGGAGTGTCCGATATGCGAGGCCGCACCCTAGGATCACGCTTCACACGCCCCCGAAACTCGTCAGCCGTCATGCAAAGGACACCAAATCGCGCCCCGCACGTAGCGCTCGTCCGCAACATGCGTTATTTCCCGGCATACATAGCGCGGCGCACACGCAACACTCGCGCGACGAATCCGGGAGGCTCCCGCCGCAGATGATCCTCATTGTCTACACTGAAAGTCTCACTGCCGACGATGGACGGCCTTGCACGCAAGCCTTTCGAACGCTCTGCGGCAGCAGGACAACGCACAAGCGAGCCACGACTCACACAACACCCACAAGCTCAACATGGCGACCGTCACTTTTGCGCCTGCAATACAGCGTCATGTGCCCGTCGACGAGCAACACGTCGACGGCGCGAGCGTGCAAGAAGCGCTGGCGCAATGCGTGGCGCAAACCCCCGCCCTGCGCGGCTATTTGTTCAACGATCAGGGACGTTTGCGCCCGCACGTCGCCGTCTTTGTGGACGGTCGGCTCATACGCGATCGTCGCACCCTGGGCGATACACTGACCGGCGCGAGCAGCGTCTACGTCGCGCAGGCGCTTTCGGGCGGATGAGGAGGAGACACAACATGGAACACGTCATTGGCGCGACCCTCCTGGTCGCCACTCGCAAGGGATTGTTCACATGGCAGCGTGAAGGCACCGAATGGCGATTGACGTCGAGCACACCGGACTTTCCCGGCGAGCCGGTCAGCATGGTATTGCACGACGCCCGCGACGGCACCGACTACGCGGCGCTCAACCTTGGCCACTTCGGCGTGAAGCTGTGGAGCCGCGCGCGTGACGCGAGCACATGGACGGAACTTGCACCGCCCGCGTTTGCGCAAGCGTCCGATACTGCCGACACGTCCGACACGGAAGCCCCGCCGTCAGAGTCCGCCACATCAACGGCGCAAGCGCCTTCGGTCGAGCTTCTCTGGTCCCTCGAAGCGGCAGGCCCCGACGCGCCCGGCGTGCTGTGGGCGGGCACCATTCCCGGCGGCCTGTTTCGCTCCGGCGATCACGGGCAAAGCTGGCAACTGATCGGGAGTTTGTGGGATCGACCGGAACGTGCCGAATGGATGGGCGGCGGCTACGATCACGCGGGTATCCATTCGATCTGCATCGATCCGCACGACAGCCGACAGGTCATGGTTGCAGTGTCGACCGGCGGCGTCTGGCGCACGCGCGATGATGGCAAGACATGGGCGCTCGCCGCGTCGGGCATGGAGGCCGACTACATGCCGCCCGAGCGACGACTCGATCCGAACGCGCAGGACGTTCACCGTCTCGTGCAGTGTCGCGACGCCCCTAACGCGTTATGGGCCCAGCATCACAACGGCATCTTCCGCACCCTCGACTACGGAGCGACGTGGCGACGCATTCAGGCCGCACCGTCGAGTTTCGGCTTCGCGGTGGTGGTCGATCCGCATGACCCCGATGTCGCGTGGTTTGCCCCGGCGCAGCGCGACGCGTGTCGCATCCCCGTCGACGCGCGTCTCGTCGTCACGCGCACGCGCGATGGCGGCGAGTCGTTCACCGCGCTCTCGCACGGTTTGCCCGAGACGCCCTCCTACGATCTCATCTACCGGCACGGACTCGACATCGACGCCACCGGCCGCACCCTCGCGATGGGGTCGACCACCGGCGCGCTATGGATCAGCGACAACGCGGGCGAGCAATGGCAATCGCTGTCGGCGCACTTGCCGCCGATCTATGCCGTACGTTTTGTCTGATTGCTCTAATACGCACACAGGTGCGCCGAAGCGCGCGAATTAGGCGGCCACATCGCATCAAACCGCCTGAATCGCTGGGCTCGACAACGTCGCGTGCGTCGCGCGCCGCGCGTCCCGATTTATTGCTCAACTCGTCGTTTACCCCCTCGCGCTAAAAGTGGCCTTCAGTTCGCATATTTCCGGTCGTATACGAAATCAGACGGACTGGCTTCATCGAATCCCCCCGTCACGCGTCGCCGGACATGTCACACGTGTCGCTTCCGGCGCGTGAGCTGCGTCGCGTCGCGCCTGATCCGGGTACCGATGCTTATACGCAGCAGACCGGCGACCACTCCTCGAAAACGCCGACAGTTACACGTCACCCGTGTTGTCCTGGCATCCAATCACTACAAGGAGTCACTCCCTATGCGAATCGCCGACCTCAAGATCCGAACCCGACTGGCCATTGGCTTCGGCACCCTGCTGTTGCTGCTGCTGACCATGCTGGTCATTGCGCTGGTGCGCTTCATCGCCATCGAACGCTCCAACGAAGAGTTGCTCACCCGCGCGTGGGCGAAAGCCGACGCAGCACACAGTATCGACGCCATGGTGCGCGGCAACGCCCGGCGCATGCTCGAAGTCGCCACCGCGCAGGATCCTGCGCAACGCAAAGCCTTCAACGAACGCATCGACGCCAATCTCGGGCGCATTGCTGCGGCGCAGGAAGTGCTCGACAAATATGTGACGTCCGGACGCGGCAAGGAGTTGATCGCGAGTCTGCGTAAGCACAACGATGCATTCCAGACGTCGCGCAACAAGATCATCGCAGACCTGAATGCCGACCAGCGCGCAGACGCCATCGGCCTCGTGGAACGCGAAGCGCTGCCCGCGCTCGACACCATGCAGGCCGAAGCCGCCGATCTCGTCAAGTTGCAACAGAAGATCGTGGACGACACAGGTGCCGCCACGGCCGCCGACATCGCCTTCGCCAAATGGCTGCTGGTTGCGCTCGGCGCGGTCGCCGCAGTCGTCGGCATCGGCGCAGCGTACTCGGTCACGCGCAGCATCACGCGTCCGATCGCACGCGCCGTCGAAGTGGCCGAGCGCGTCGCGCAAGGCGATTTGACGAGCCGCATCGAAGTCACCAGCCGCGACGAAACCGGTCAACTGATGGCAGCCCTCAAACACATGAACGAAAGCCTCGATCAGATCGTGCGACGTGTGCGCAGCGGCACCGCCGCCATCGCCTCGGCCTCGGGCGAACTGCTCGCCGGCAACACCGACCTTTCGTCGCGAACGGAGGAGCAAGCCGCGTCGCT
Source organism: Pandoraea commovens (assembly GCF_024704525.1). Lineage (NCBI taxonomy): Bacteria > Pseudomonadati > Pseudomonadota > Betaproteobacteria > Burkholderiales > Burkholderiaceae > Pandoraea > Pandoraea commovens. The sequence continues at coordinate 2,426,909 of NZ_CP102780.1, read as the reverse complement.
CGAAGAAACGGCGTCGTCCATGGAGCAGTTGACGGCCACCGTCAAACAGAATGCCGACAATGCGCGTCAGGCGAGCCAACTCGCCGCGAATGCCTCGGAGATCGCCGGTGAAGGTGGCCGCGTGGTCGAACGCGCCGTCAGCTCGATGCAGGAAATCGCGGCCAGTTCGACAAAGATCAACGACATCATCGGCGTAATCGACGGCATCGCTTTCCAGACCAACATCCTCGCGCTGAATGCGGCCGTCGAAGCAGCGCGCGCCGGTGAACAGGGACGCGGTTTCGCCGTCGTCGCCGGTGAAGTCCGCACGCTCGCCCAGCGCAGCGCTGCGGCGGCCAAGGAGATCAAGTCGCTCATCGAGACGTCCGTGGGCAAGGTCGAGGACGGCTCGTCGCAAGTGCGCGATGCAGGCCGCACGATGACGGAAATCGTGCAAGCGGTGCAGCGCGTGACGGATATCATGGGCGAAATCTCGGCCGCATCGAGCGAACAATCGGGCGGTATCGAGCAGGTCAACACGGCCGTGATGCAGATGGATCAGGTCACGCAGCAAAATGCCGCACTGGTCGAAGAAGCGACGGCGGCCGCTGGCTCGCTCGAAGATCAGGCGCGCAATCTGCGCGAGGCCGTGGCGGTCTTCCGTCTGCCGGGTGGCGACACGGCAAACGCCGGTTACGACGACGATGCTGGCATCGCGTCCAATAGCCCGCGCGGTGCCGTGCTGGCATTCTCGCGTGAACGCCAGGTCGCCTGATGTCGCGTTCTGTGTGACACGTCTTGCCGTATTAGTGGTCACCTAGACGTCAACCGGGCGATCACTACCAAAGCCCCGGCCCTCCCGCCGGGGCTTAGCTTTTTTGTGTTCGCACACAATGCGACGCATGGCCGCGCCCTCGCCGCAAAGCCCCGTCTACGCTGGACTTGCGGACGATGTGACCGTCAGCGAGGTATCGGGACATTGGAGTATGATGGCTGCTCCCGTTCCTTTTCCTCACCGTCTGAAAAGAGGTGTACTGTGGCCCGAAAGACCCCCATCGAGCGCTACCGAAATATCGGCATCAGCGCTCACATCGACGCTGGCAAGACAACGACGACCGAGCGGATCCTGTTCTACACGGGCGTCAATCACAAGCTGGGCGAAGTCCACGAAGGCGCTGCCACGATGGACTGGATGGAGCAGGAACAAGAGCGCGGCATCACGATCACGTCCGCCGCGACGACCTGCTTCTGGCGCGGCATGGCCGGCAACTTCCCCGAACACCGCATCAACATCATCGACACGCCGGGACACGTCGACTTCACCATTGAAGTCGAGCGCTCGATGCGTGTGCTCGATGGCGCCTGTATGGTCTACGACTCGGTCGGCGGCGTGCAGCCGCAGTCGGAAACCGTCTGGCGTCAGGCCAACAAGTACAAGGTGCCGCGCATCGCGTTCGTCAACAAGATGGACCGCGTGGGCGCCGACTTCTTCCGCGTGCACAAGCAGATTCACGAACGTCTGCGCGGCAATGCCGTGCCGCTTCAGATTCCCATCGGCGCCGAAGACCATTTCCAGGGCGTCGTCGATCTCGTGAAGATGAAAGGCATCGTCTGGGACGAAGAATCCAAGGGTGTGAAGTTCGAGTACATCGATATTCCCGACAACCTCAAGGACCTCGCGCAAGAGTGGCACGAGAAGATGGTCGAGGCTGCCGCCGAAGCCGATGAGACGTTGCTCGAAAAGTATCTGGGCGGCGAAACACTGACCGAGGACGAGATCAAAGCCGGGCTGCGCAAGCGCACGGTCGCCGGTGAGATCGTGCCCATGCTGTGCGGCACGGCCTTCAAGAACAAGGGCGTGCAAGCCATGCTCGACGCCGTGATCGAGTACTTGCCCTCGCCCGTCGACGTGCCCGCCATCGCCGGTCACGACGAGGACGACAAAGAGATCGAGCGTCATCCGTCGGACGACGAGCCGTTCTCGGCACTCGCCTTCAAGATCATGACGGACCCGTTCGTCGGTCAGTTGATCTTCTTCCGCGTGTATTCCGGCGTGATCGAGTCGGGCAGCACCGTGCTTAACGCGGTGAAGGGCAAAAAGGAGCGTCTGGGCCGCATCTTGCAGATGCATGCGAACACGCGCCAGGAACTCAAGGAAGTGCGCGCGGGCGACATCGCCGCCGCCGTGGGCCTGAAAGAAGCGACAACCGGCGATACGCTGTGCGATCCGAACCACTTCATCATTCTGGAAAAGATGGAGTTTCCGGAGCCGGTGATCTCGCAAGCGGTCGAGCCGAAGACTAAGGCCGATCAGGAAAAGATGGGCCTCGCGCTCAACCGTCTGGCGCAGGAAGATCCGTCGTTCCGCGTGCAGACCGACGAAGAATCGGGCCAGACGATCATCTCCGGCATGGGCGAGCTGCACCTGGAAATTCTGGTCGACCGCATGCGCCGCGAGTTCGGTGTGGAGGCGACCGTCGGTAAGCCGCAGGTCGCGTATCGCGAAACCGTCCGCAAGAAAGTCGAGGACGTGCAGGGCAAGTTCGTCAAGCAGTCGGGCGGACGCGGCCAGTACGGCGACGTGGTCATCACGCTCGAACCGGACAAGGAAAAGCCGTACGAATTCGTCGACGCCATCAAGGGCGGCGTGGTGCCGCGCGAGTACATCCCGGCGGTGGATAAGGGCATTCGCGATACGCTCAACAACGGTGTCGTCGCGGGCTATCCGGTCGTGAATGTGAAGGTCACGCTGACGTTCGGTTCGTACCACGACGTCGACTCGAACGAAAACGCGTTCCGCATGGCCGGTTCGATGGCCTTCAAGGAAGCCATGCGCCGCGCCGAGCCGGTGCTGCTCGAACCGATGATGGCGGTGGAAGTCGAGACCCCCGAGGAATTCATGGGCAACGTGATGGGCGACCTCTCCGGGCGTCGCGGCATCATGCAGGGCATGGACGACATCGTGGGCGGCGGTAAGATCGTGCGCGCGGAAGTGCCGCTCTCCGAGATGTTCGGCTACTCGACGTCGCTGCGCTCGCTCACGCAGGGTCGCGCCACGTACACCATGGAGTTCAAGCACTACGCCGAAGCCCCGAAGAACGTGGCCGAGGCCGTCATGACGTCGAAGAAGTAATCGACTAACGGCAAGGGCGATGGCCTCGCGCCATGCCCTTGCCGCCCTCCCCGTCTACATGAAAAACGTCCTCAGTATCCAGTCCCACGTCGTGTTCGGCCACGCAGGCAACAGCGCCGCCGAGTTTCCGATGCGACGTCTCGGCGTGAACGTCTGGCCGATCAACACCGTTCAATTCTCGAACCACACGCAGTACGGCAAATGGACGGGACAGGCATTGCCGAGCGACGAGATCCTGCGACTCGTCGACGGCATCGCGGACATCGGCGAGCTGGGCAACTGCGACGCCGTGCTCTCCGGCTACCTCGGTGCGCCGGAACAGGCGGGCTTCGTACGCGCGGCCGTGCAACGCGTCAAGCAGGCCAATCCGGCCGCGATTTATCTCTGCGACCCGGTGATGGGCCATCCGGAGAAAGGCTGTCAGGTCAAGCCGGGCATCGAACAATATCTGGTCGAGCACATGCCCGAGATGGCGGACATCATGACGCCCAACCATCTCGAACTCGAAAAGCTCTCGCAACATCCGATCGATTCGTTTGACGACGCCGTCGCGGCCTGCCGCGCCCTGCTCGCGCGCGGACCGAAGATGGTGCTCGTCAAGCACCTGGATTACACCGACAAGCCTGCGGATCGCTTCGACATGCTGGTGGTCACGCGCGACGAAGCGTGGCACGGTTCGCGTCCGCTCTACCCTTTCTCGCGTCACCCGGTCGGGGTCGGTGATCTGACGTCCGGCGTATTTCTGGCCCGCTTGCTCAAGGGCGATACGGTGCGGGCGGCGTTCGAACATACGCTCGCGGCCGTCGATGCGGTGCTCTGCGTCACGCACCTCGCGGGACGCTACGAACTGGAGATCGTGCGCGCGCAGGACGAGATCGTCACGCCGCCGCGCCATTACGAAGCGCGGGCGGTGTGACGTCGCAATAAGAAAGGAAAAAGGCGGATCAGTACGCGCGAAGATGCTCGGCGTGATGCGACAGATGATCTGCCATGAACGTCTGAATGAAGTAGTAACCGTGATCGTAGCCGTTGTGACGGCGCAGATTCAACGGCTGCCCCGCCTTCTGGCAGGCGCGCTCGAAGATGTCCGGATGCAACTGCGCTTCGAGGAACTGGTCGTTCAAACCCTGATCGATCAGAATGCCGCCCGGAAACACCACTGTTCCCGCCTTCGCGATCAGTTCGCTGGCATCGTACTGACGCCACGTCTCGCGGTCCGTCCCCAGATAGCCAGTGAACGCTTTTTCGCCCCACGGGCAATGCATCGGCGCGGCGATCGGTGCGAAAGCCGACACTGAACGGAATTTGTCCGGGTTGCGTAGCGCCAGCGTCAGCGCGCCATGACCGCCCATCGAGTGACCGAAGATGCCGATACGTTCGGCATCGATGGGGAGCGACTGCGTGACGAGGCCGTACAGTTCGTCGACGATGTAGCTGTACATGCGGTAGTGCTTCGACCACGGGTCTTGCGTAGCGTCGAGATAGAAGCCTGCGCCGACGCCGAAATCCCACGAGTCGGTCTCGCCAGGCAACCCCGCGCCTCGCGGGCTGGTGTCAGGGGTGATGAGGGCCACCCCGTGTTCTGCGGCCAGCCACTGCGCCCCGCCCTTGATCATGAACGTTTCTTCCGTACACGTGAGGCCCGCGAGATAGAACAGCGCGGGCACGGCGCGTCCGTCACGCGCCTGCGGCGGCACAAACACCGAAAAACGCATCGGCAGACCGATCACGGACGAAGTGTGGCGATAGAAGCGCTGCACGCCACCAAAGCAGCGGTGTTCGGAAATGAGTTCGAGCATGGCGAAATCCAGGAAATATGGCCGCTATCTTACCTCGCGATGTGACGCGTGACATTGGCTAGGCACTCGACGAACACATCTCGCCGATCAATGGACTTAACGACGGTGGCTATGTCGCGCTTGTCGTCGCTTGTTGTCTTGCGACAGGTGAACCCGCGTCGCTACGGTGGGCCTCCCGTATTCGATACCAGGAGCGCCCCATGCCGATGTCACCGTTCGATCTGGACGACGTCACCAATCTCGTACAACGCGACGGCATCGCCGCTCGCCTGTCGGAGCAGGAAAAGCGTTTGTTGGTCCTGCTCGCCGCCCGTGCAGGCACCGCGCTCGACAAGCACGCGCTGATGTCGGCCCTGTGGGGCAAGCGCGCGCAGTGGATGGAAGACGCCGCGCTCGTGCAACTCGTCTCCCGTCTGCGACGCTCACTGGCCCCGCTCGGCCTGCAACGCGCCATCGTGACGGTGGCGCGCGTCGGCTATCGCTTCGACGCTCCGTCGTCAGTCGCCGTGACCATTTCGGATACGAATTCGGCGGATGACGTAGCGCGCGAGACCTCGCCGGTGTCCGCAGACAGCAGTCATGACGGTGTGACCGTGGTCGATGCCACAACCTCCGCATCGTGCGCACCGCCGCTCTCACACGGTGTCGCGTGCGACGGGCACGGCGAGGTACGGCGACACGGTGTGATCGTCCGGATTCCGCAAATCGAGTACCGCCTGCTGTGTGCATTGCGCTCGCCCGCCAACGTCGCGCATGACAAACGTACGCTGATCGCGACGCTGTGGCCAACGCGTCCCGATCAGGACGACACCAATCTGATGCAGGTGGTCTCGCGCCTTCGCCGCAAGCTGATTCCACTCGGGTTGCATCGCCATATCGTGACGGTGCCGCGCATTGGCTATCGCTTCGAGCCTTGCATCGAGGCTGACACTGCGCCCATGTCCGAGGCACCGGGTACGTCATCAACGTCATCGCCCCCCTCGTCGACAGGCAGGCCCGACCGCCTTCGGGACTGGCTGCCGACGACGCTCCCGCGCGCCCTTCGCACGCTGACACGTCATTTGCGCTGGCGAAGCCGCTGAGCGAACGCGACGCTGGTCACGCCGATGTCGCCGCGAGTTTCCTGCTTCATCGCCCGGCAACGGCACCTGTCCATTCACTCTCAGGAGCCACATCATGACTGCACCGCGCAATTCGTCTTCCACTTCCGCTGCGTCCGCCACCGTCGCCACCGGCACCACCGACGCCGCCAGCGAACTCGTCTATCCCACAGATCCGCTCGACGGCGCAACGGAAACCACCTACGCCCAGAACGGATTCGATCCGGCGACGAGCACGACGCAGCTGTCGTACACGTCGGCGCGTGTCGCCAAGCGCGTCTACAACCGTTATGCGAAAGGCGCGCTCGAAGTCTCCGGCTATTACACCGACTGGTCGCAATACGATGGACGTCTCGACGGCGACTTCAGCAATGACGCGGCCGGACGCGGCGTCGATCTGATGTTGCTCGATCCGTTTGCTTACGACAGGCTGATCATCGGTTTCGCGGGCATCGTGGGCGATCAGGGCGAGAAGGCGCAAACCATCGCCCGTGCGGCCACCGACTTCGTGCGCAAGCCAGATCAGGCCACCTTCGTCGACAGTTGGGGGGACGTGCTCTCCTATCGCAATTGCGGCTTTCCCGGCTGGGTGAGCAACGACGTGATGCCGATGTTCCAGCAGTCGCGGGCACAGGGCGTACTCGGCGGTTTGCGCCTGCTGCACGCGAAGAACCCGGCACTGAAACTCGCCATCGCCATCGGCGGCTGGACGATGAGTCAAGCGTTTCACGGGCTGGCGGGTAGCAGCGCGCGACGCAAGACGTTCTGCGCGAGCGTCGTCGATCTGCTGCGCCGCTTCCCGATGTTTACCGAGATCAACATCGACTGGGAGTATCCCGGCTCGCCGGGTGACGACGGCAACGTCTACGACGACTCGGACGGACCGAATTACGCAGCGCTCGTGAGCGATCTGAAGAAGGCGCTCGTGGCTGCCGGACGCCGCGATGTCGAAATCTCGATTGCGGCGTCGGCCAACGTGGCCGACATGCAGAAGGCCAACCTGCCGGGTCTGATCGCTGCGGGTGTGTCACGTCTGAATCTGATGACGTACGACTTCTTCGGCACGCCGTGGGCACCCACGCTCGCCCATCACACGAATCTTCACGACACGGACCCGGCCGCGCCCGACGGCTTCTCGATCGATCGCGCCGTCAACTGGCTGCGTCAGGCAGGCGTGCCGCTCGCCAAGGTGCACATCGGTTATGCGGCGTACTCGCGCAACGCGCTTCAGGCGCAGATTGCACAGGTCGCGGCCCTTTCCGGCACTTACTCTCCCGGCGACGACATCACCACCGGCACGTTCGAATCAGGGACGACGGAGTATTACGACGTGCTGCGCAATTACCTCGATCTGGAGCACGGTGCAGCGCGCAACGGCTTCGTTCTGTACACCGATACGGTGGCCGACGCCGACTTCCTGTACCAGCCGTCGACGGGCATGTTCATGTCGCTCGACACGCCACGCACCGTGCGTGCCAAGGGCGACTACGTCAGGCGCAACGGGCTTGGCGGCCTATTCACCTGGACGATCGACCAGGACAACGGCGTGCTGGCGAATGCAGCGCGTGAGGGGCTTGGGCAGAAGGCGACGGCCTCGCATATCGACATGACGCCGTTCTACTTCAGCGGGAAGACGTCGCTGGACGATTCGTCGACGGGAGACTGACCATGCGCTTTCTCTTGTCCCGGCTGCTGGAACCGTCGACGTGGGCGGGCCTCACGGGCCTTGCGGTCTCGCTCGGCACCTCGCCCGACGTCATGCATGAGCTGGCGCAGGCGGGGGCGGCACTGGCGTCGCTCGCGGCCATGGCGTTACCGGAGAATGCGGTGCGAGGCCGCCTGAACGACGGCATTTCCCGACAGCCGTAAGCCTTACCATCCCCGTGCATGACGGGTCTGGCACGGGACGGGGGCGCATCGGTATGCCGCCGAGGCGCCTTCGGCCCGTGTCGACAAAAAAATGTCACGATTTCTAAACTTTTCGCCGCGCGTGTCGCTATACGTTTCAAGGCGTGCTGCGCCGCTGCACGCCCTGAGTTTGGGAAGTCCGGGAAAGTTGTCACATTGGCAGACTATGATGCCGTCGATGCGAGACGTCCCGAGGCCCCCGCCCCATCAGGCAGTTGCGGCACCGAAGTCCCTCAGCAGTGCACGACAGAAGCGTCGCGGCATCATCAATGGCACGGCTCCCCTTTGAGGCGAGCCGGTCGGGACGATGGCAACGGCGTACTACGACAAACAAAAGACAGACCAGATTCACCAGAGATTGACCGGGGGCCATATGAAACTGATCCTGCTGGCGCTTGCCGCCTCGTTGTTTACGCTCGTCATGATGGTACAGGCGCGCAGCGAAGCCAACGAGGTTGCCGCCTCTTCTTCGCGTTCGCAGCCTGCGGGCATCAACATCGGCGAACGCATGCGCACCCGTAAGGACATGGCGATGTGGAACGCACGCCGCAAGATGCACGCCGTTCGTCAGGAAGACTGAATAAGCGCAGCAACATGCTGCGTCGCACCAAATTTGGGCATCCTCGAAGACCGTCCTATAGTGGAAAGGCACATAGGAGAGGAGATAAGAAAGATGCCCGCAATCCACTTCAATCTCTACGACCTGACCTTGTTCCTGCCGATGGCAGTGGCCGGTGCGCTGCTCGTTGGCGGCATCCCCGTCGCTACGCGCTCGACACGCTACGGTCTGCGTGCCGCCGGTGCGGTGGTTGGGGCGCTCGTTGCGTTCCTTGTGGTGGAGGCGTTACCTGTGCTCGTGTAGTCGGCACACGCTTCAGTCACCATCGAATTCCCCCTTCGCAGGCCATCCGTGGTTTGCGATGTGAAACGCGCGTGCTGTCGACGCTCGCGTGCGCTCGGGTGATCGCACACGTCCAGCGGTCATGGCACTGTCATCGCCACGAATTAATCTGAATAACGGCAACTTCGGTTGCGCTGTCACCCTCTCTGTTGCGCCGCCGATCCGCTCGGCGGCTTTTTTTATGGGAATGTCTTAACGAACCGACGGTCTGTTTCCTCAGTGTTTCCACCGTCATCGTTTTGCCCCGACACGCGCCGCCCCATCGCCTACAATCACCGGAAGTGCAACGCCATGCGCGTGCCTCCGACGTGCGACGCCGGGGTATCGCGCCACGCAGACAGAGGAGGTTTCCGAATGTCCGACGCGTTCTCCCGCGCCTTCGCCGTTGTCGTCAATCAGTACCGTTCGCCGCGTCAGTACACTGTCTCGGTCGAGCGGGCGAGTGAGATGATCGCCAAGAACATCGGCCTGTTTTCAGATGGCTTCGCTGCCGAACCGCATCTGATCGTGGGCCTGTTCGAGACCGAAGCCGAAGCCTGGGCACTGGCCCGGCGTCTCCAGCGTACCCGTATCACCATGCAGACGCTGCTTCAGACGCCCGCGCGCGCCACGTCCGTCTCGCCGCCGGAGCTTGATCCGAGCGAGTGATTCCGCCCCGCTCTCCTCCAACGCCCGCCCCAAACCGACGTCCACGGAAATAAACCGTGTCGACATCCGTCATCGAGCGTAGAATTCGGAATTCCAGATATCACGGATACCGGCCAAGGTCGGAATGCCATGCCACACCCCGCTTCAGCGCCTGCCTTGTCCGCCACGGATACCCTCGACGCCCCGACGACCGACGCGATGCCTTCGCCGATGGCCCCGCTTGCTCCGCTCGCCAGCACGCCGGTGCTCATCGATCAGGTGTACTCGCGGCTGCGCGACGCCATCGCCGACCTCACGCTCCCGCCCGGCGAGCGCATCCGGCAGGCCGAACTGGCCGACTCTCTGGGCGTATCGCGTCAACCTGTGAGCCACGCATTGCAGTTGCTCAAGCGCGACGGACTGGTGTGCGACAGCGGACGTCAGGGGCTCGAAGTGGCTCCGATCGATGCGGACCATCTGCGTCAGCTCTATCAGGTGCGCACGGCACTGGACAGTCTCGCCGCTCGACTAGCCGCTATGCGCCGCGCCGAAGGAACACTGCCGGACGATGTCCTGCGCCGCCTGGAAGACGCCGTCGCCGCTGGCATGACGATGACGAAAGGGACGCCGGTGGTACGACAGGTCCGTATCGAAGTCGCCTTCCACACAGCGTTGCACGACGCCTCGGGCAATCCGCTGATTGCACAGACGGTGGCGCCGCAGTGGCCGCACATCATGCGCGCGATGGCCGCCACGCTCGGCGCGATGCCGATGCAGGAAGTCGTCTGGCATGAGCATGGGGAAATCGTGGCGCGCATCGCGGCCGGTGACGCCATCGGTGCCGAAACCGCCGCCCGCGAACACACGGAAGCCGACGGCGGCAATGCGCGTCGCGAATGGTTGATCCGTCTCGCGCAATCGAACTGATGAACTGACGAAGCAACCCATGCAAGCTGTTATCTCTGCCGCCCTGCCCGTCTTCGGGCTGATCTTTCTGGGGTATCTCTGCGCCCGCCGGGCCTGGCTCGGCGATGCTGCGCTCGATGCGCTCAATCGCTTCGTCGTCTATCTTGCGTTGCCCGCCGTCCTGTTTCAGTCGATGGCGCAGATCACGTGGGCCGAACTCGTCAATCCCGGCTTCCTGGGCGCGTTCGGTGGCGGGATGGCCGCGACGTTCGCGCTGTCCTTCCTGCTCGACCGGACGGTGCGCGGACGTCTGACGGACGCGAGCATCGAGGGCATGGGCGCGGCGTACCCGAACGCAGGCTTCATGGGGCTACCGCTGTGCCTCGTAGCGTTCGGTCCGGCGAGCGTGCCCGCTGTCGTCGTCGCCATGCTGCTTACGGCGACGGTGCTCTTCGCGATCTCCATCGGCATCATCGAAACGGATCTGCAAGCGACACCGAACTGGCGTCGCACGGCGGGTTTCGTTGCGCGTGCGCTCATTCGCAATCCGCTGGTCGTCTCGCCGTTCGCCGGTATGGCGTTCGCGGCGTTCGGCATCACACTGCCCGCCCCCGTCCTTCACTTCACGACGTTGCTCGGCGGTGCGGCCAGCCCGTGCGCGCTGGTGGCCATCGGTATGTTCCTCGCACAAAGCTCGGGCGCGGCGAAAGAGCCTCGGATCGCGCGTGCCGTGGGACGTCTCGTCGGTCTCAAGCTGATTTTTCAGCCCGCCATTACCGCGTTTCTGGCGTTTCGCGTGTTCGATCTGCCGACGATCTGGGCGCACAGCGCGTTGCTGCTGTCGGCACTGCCCATCGGCACCGGGCCGTTCATGCTGGCGCAGTTGTACGGACGCGAGGCGGCCGTAGCTTCGCGCGCCATTCTGATTTCGACGGTGCTGTCGGTGGTGACGGTGTCGTTGCTGATCGGCTGGTTCAGCGTTCGATAACACGCCCGGCCTGAAACGCCCCGCATCGGGTCGGTGCAGGCTTCGGTCGGCTAACGCAGGTTCGCCGTCGGGGCGACGACCACGCGGTCGCGTCCCGAGCGCTTCGCGGCGTAGAGCGCGGCGTCGGCTGCGCCCAACAGGCGCAGAGGCAGCGATTCCGGATCGGCGATGTCACGCGGATCGACGCTGGCCAAGCCAATGGAAATGGTGAGCGGCACGAGAATCCCGTCGTCGTCGGGTACCTCCAGTCGCGCCACCGCACGACGCACCCGCTCAGCGACCGTCCCCGCCCAGTTCTGCTCGGTCTGCACCAGGAGTGCGGCGAACTCTTCCCCGCCGTATCGCGCGAGGGTATCCGTCACGCGCAATTGCGCACGCATGCAGACACTTGCGGCACGCAATGCGCGATCGCCGGTCGCATGACCGTGACTGTCGTTGACACGCTTGAAATGGTCGATGTCGATGAGCAGGCATGCGAGCGGCGCACCATAGCGTGCGCCCCGAATCACTTCTTCTCGCAGACGCTGATCGAAGTAGCGACGGTTCGACAAGCCCGTGAGCGGGTCCGTCAGACCGATACGCTTTAAGCGCTCGCGGTTCCACATGTTCTCGAGACACACGGCGACGACTGCGCCGAACCGTTCTAGGAAGTCGGTGGCCATGTCGGGGGCGAAGCGGCGTGCGTCGCGACTGCCCAGTGCGATCACACCGATGTAACGTCCATTACGCGCGAGCGGCATTACGACGGCGCTCGCCGGGGCACGCGCACCGAACAGTGCCGCGTGACGCTCGCGTGGCGCGCCGATCCAGAGCTGGCCGTTACCGCAGACGGCGGAAAACGTCCCGGTGTCCTGCGCGATGCACAGACCGCCGTCGAGGGCGCGGATGCCCTCGGCCGTGTCGATCAGATCGCGAAGGGTATCGTCGACCTCAGCGAGCATCAGACGCACACCCGACAGGTCGAAGTCGTGGCGCAGACGATTGAGCACCACTTCCAGGAATTGACCGAAGTCCGGCGCGCCCATGAGCGCCAGCTCGATGTCCTGAAAACGTTTTAGCGAGCGCTCGTTGCGCTGGACGGTCGCCAGCAGCGATTGCAAAGAGTCGAGCGTCGGTGCCTGATTGGTTGCCACGTAAGGTCTCGAAAGACACGCGGCACTGCGCGGCCGCCTAGCGTGTTTGCCCCACGATGATGGCCTCGCAAATGCGCGTGTTGCAACGCCGTCTTGAGGCGACCATGAGGCCGTTAACGGCAGGCATTTACCAAAACTGAGGGTAATGAGAATCTATTTTGATGTCTCGAAAGCGAGCACTGGCGCGCGGTTTCTGTCTGACTAGGGAAAATACCTACTTTCTATGACGACCGTGTCGCGACGCACAAAACCCTCATTCGACCTACATGGGATTTCCGGGCGGTCGGCCGACCGCGTTGCGTTCGAGACCTCTCTGATCGTCACTTATCGGTCCGCTGCGCTGGGACATAGCACGGTGACGACCCGGTGAGACATGGCGATGTCACTCCCGCGTTGTGCCTACGCCACATGTGTCCTATCGGACGGGATATTCGTCGAATGCTTAAGACGTTCAGTGAAACGAAGGCAGACATCAACGGCTTCTCACTTCACCATCCCGGCTTCCCGGTGAGCGGGAACCGGTCACCCGCCGACAATGCAAAACCCGTTGACGCGCAACCCGATGATTCAGAATCCGGATTACCGCAAAGCGAGGTGACTGAGCGTGGATCTCGGAACGATAGGAAAGGACGGCGAACAGGATGACGTCCGGCCGTCCGGCATGACCGATTGCATGTCGCAACGCAGCGAAAATCGGCTGGAAACTGGCGTGGATCAACAATTCCACAGTTTCCCTGCTTGACACCTTCCCACCTTTCCCGTAAAAAAACGGGTGCATGAACGTTGTATGGCGAGTCTTGTGTCATCTAATGTCGCCCTCTGCGTCAACTCGGTTGTACCTGATCAGCTTTAATGTCATGCGCTCGCTGAGCATCTCGCTCGCTCATTTGAAAACTTTAAGGATTTAAGAAATGGCAACTGGTACCGTCAAGTGGTTCAACGACGCCAAGGGTTTTGGTTTTATTACGCCGGACGAAGGCGGTGAAGATCTCTTCGCCCACTTCTCGGAAATCCAATCGAAGGGTTTCAAGTCGCTGCAAGAAAACCAGAAGGTCAGCTTCGAAGTGAAGATGGGACCGAAGGGCCGTCAAGCCAGCAACATCCAGGCCATCTAAGGTCTGCGATTCGCTGAGCGGTCGCTAACGCGATCGACGCGCCTCGGGCAGTACGCTAAACCCTAGCGACTGCCCGAACTGAAAACCCCGCCAAGGCGGGGTTTTTTCGTTATGGGATGCGACCGGATGGAGGCTCAGACAGCGCGCGGCTTCACCCGACTCGCCGCTTCCACTGCATTGCTGCGCGCAACGTCAAGATTCTCGTCGTACGCCAGCGCCACTCCCATACGACGCTTCACAAAGCTCTCCGGCTTGCCGAACAGACGAATGTCCGTCTGCGGCACCTGCAAGGCCTGATCGACGCCGTCGAACACGATGCCCTTGGCGTCCACACCGCCATAGATCACGGCACTCGCGCCCGGCGTCTTCAGCGTGGTATTCACCGGCAGACCGAGAATCGCACGCGCATGCAGTTCGAACTCGTTCTGCCACTGGGTGATCATCGTCACCATGCCCGTGTCGTGCGGACGCGGACTGACTTCGCTGAACCACACGTCGTCTCCCTTCACAAACAGCTCGACACCGAAGATACCCTGCCCGCCCAGATTGTTCGTCACGTCACGTGCAATGAGCCGCGCACGTTCAAGCGCGACGGACGACATCGGATGCGGCTGCCAGCTCTCCACGTAATCGCCACTCACCTGCTTGTGGCCGATCGGCGCACAGAAGTGCGTCTCGACCTGTGCATTGGCGCCGCGTGCACGCACGGTCAACAGCGTGATCTCGTAATCGAAGTCGATAAAGCCTTCGACGATGATGCGACCGTGACTCACGCGCCCGCCTGCCATGGCGTAGTCCCACGCGGCTTTCACGTCGGCTGCGCTGTCGATCTTGCTCTGCCCTTTACCCGAGCTGCTCATCACCGGCTTGACGATGCACGGATAGCCGATGCCCCCGTCGATGGCCGCTTGAAGTTCTTCCAGCGAATCGCAGAACTGATACGGGCTCGTCGGCAGGCCCAGCGTTTCGGCCGCCAGACGACGAATGCCTTCGCGGTCCATCGTCAGACGCGCGGCACGCGCCGTCGGAATCACGCGCACCACGCCGTCGGCTTCCAGTGCTTCGAGCATCGGCGTGGCGATGGCTTCGATTTCCGGCACGACGAGATCGGGCTTCTCGGCTTCGATCAGTGCCTTGAGCTGTTCGGGATCGGTCATCGCAATGGTGCGCGAATGATGCGCCACCTGCTGGCCCGGAGCGTTCTCGTAGCGATCGACGGCAATCGTCTCGACACCGAGACGCTGCAAGGCGATCAGCACTTCACGGCCGAGTTCGCCAGCGCCCAACAACATGACCTTCGTCGCGCTCGGCGACAGCGGGGTTCCGATAGTGGTCATTTGCGACCTTTGGAGAGTAAAAAATTAGGGAGGACGACGGGGGACGGCGAGCCCTCAGCCGCTCGACTGACGTCGTGGCCGTCGTACGTGAAAGCCGTATTGTAGCGAGCCATGCGCAAATCACATCAGCGCGCCTCGCAGCACGCGACGGCAGCTCGTCACCATGCACGCCTGCGTGTCCTGATAGCCCATGAGGACCCACGCTGTTCCCGCGTTGGTCATCGCGCCCACCAGCGCCAGCCCGACGATCCGGGCCTGCGCCTGCGCGTCGGCATCGGTCGGCGGTGGCGTCTCGGCCATGGCGAGGATCAGCTTCGCGAATTCAAAGATGTAGCGCTGATAGGTCAGGTCCGTCTCCGGGCTCACGCCCATCACTTCAAGCAGCAGCACGCGGGCCGCCTGAGGCTGACGCAGGAACGCGAAGAAGGCGTTCAGGCCAGCATCGAGCCGCGCGTCGAGCGTCGGGGCGCTATCGGCGATGGCGGCCTGTAACTGTTCGAGCAGCGTCTGCGCGTGATGCGCGTAGGTCGCCCGCAGCAGATGCTCCATGTTGTCGAACGCCGCGTAAAAGTACCGGTCGTTGAGCTTTGCCAGACCGCACACCGAGCGTACGGTGGCGCGGCGAAAGCCGACAGTGCCGAACACCTCGGTGGCGGCGTCGATCAGCGCGGTGCGGCGCGCCTGTTCCCG
Organism: Pandoraea commovens; assembly: GCF_024704525.1. Lineage (NCBI taxonomy): Bacteria > Pseudomonadati > Pseudomonadota > Betaproteobacteria > Burkholderiales > Burkholderiaceae > Pandoraea > Pandoraea commovens. The sequence continues at coordinate 2,411,293 of NZ_CP102780.1, read as the reverse complement.
CTGCGCCTGCGCCACGCCGCCATAGCGCCGCCCTCCCTCCCGGGCCGTCGGTGCAGCATCCTTCGATTCGAGTCCTTGTTCCATTTCGCTATTTGACATCACCTTAATGGAAAACTAAAGTGGTGACACGCAACACCAAATTTGCGTGACCTCATTATAGGCAACGCGAGCGCCGCCGCAAGACGACTTAAGATCCATAAGAGGCGGCATGCGACAGGCATCCCCCAGGGGAGACAGGGAGACGGCACGATGAAGACGTTCACGGACAAGGTGGCGGCCATCACGGGTGCGGGATCGGGCATGGGACGCTCGCTCGCCTTGGAACTGGCACGCCGGGGAGCGCACCTCGCGTTATCCGATATCGACGAGGCAAGCGTCACGCACACCGCCATCGCGTGTCGTGCGCTCGGCGCGCGCGTGACGTCGCAACGCCTCGACGTCGCCGATCGCGACGCCGTCTTTGCGTGGGCGCTCGACACCGCCGCCGCACACGGCAAGATCAACCTCGTTTTCAACAATGCAGGCGTGTCGTTGTCCGTGCCGGTCGCGACCACACGTCTTGAAGATATCGAGTGGCTGATGAACATCAACTTCTGGGGCGTGGTGCACGGCACACAGGCGTTCCTCCCCTACCTCAACGCTTCCGGCGACGGTCACATCGTCAACACGTCGAGTCTCTTCGGCATCATCGCCATGCCGACGCAATCGGCCTACAACGCCAGCAAGTTCGCCGTGCGCGGTTTTACCGAAGCACTACGTATGGAGCTGGAGTTGGCGGGCTCCCCCGTGTCGTGCACGTGCGTGCATCCGGGGGGCGTCGCCACCAATATCGTGACGGCATCGCGCATCGACGACAGCATCGCCGCGTTCACCGGCATCGACGCGCAAACACATCGCCGTCGCGCCAACAAGCTGATCGACGTGACGAGCGCCGACGCTGCCGCGCGCCAGATGCTCGCCGGGGTCCAGCGCAATGCGCGGCGCGTACTCGTGGGCGCCGACGCGCGCCGCGTCGACAAGCTCGCCCGCCTGCTCGGCGCAAGTTACCAGGCAATGGTCGTCTGGTTCTACCGGCGCTCGGCCATGTCGAGCAAACGGTCTGCGGCCGCTGCAAACCCGCGAACCGCCGCGACCGATTCATCCACGAACTGAAAATTTCCGGCCGGAGGATTTCGTCATGACGGCAAATACAACCGTGTCCGATATCGCAAGCGCGTCCCGCACACGCAGGGATCTGGACGTCATCATTGTGGGCGCAGGACTCTCGGGCATCGCCGCCGCGCACTATCTGCGCGAGCGTTGCCCCGGCACCCGATTCGCGATGCTCGAAGCCCGTCAGTCACTGGGCGGCACGTGGGATCTGTTCCGCTACCCCGGCGTGCGCTCCGACTCCGACATGTACACGCTCGGGTTCAGCTTCCGTCCGTGGGCGAGCGATCAGGCCATCGCCGACGGCGGCAAGATTCTCGACTATCTCAAGGAGACGGCCCGCGAAGAAGGTCTCGATGAGGCGATTCGTTATGGACACAAGGTAAGCGAAGCACGCTGGGACTCCGGCATTGCCCGATGGACGCTCGACATCGAGCGCACGCACGAGGACGGTCGTTGCGACACCGAGACGCTCACATGCCGCTTCCTCTTCATGTGCAGCGGCTACTACGCCTACGACGCCGGCCACGCCCCCACCTGGCCCGGCATGGAGACGTTCGGCGGCACCGTGGTCCACCCGCAGCATTGGCCCGCCGATCTCGACTATCGCGACAAGCGCGTCGCCATCATCGGCAGCGGTGCGACGGCCGTCACCCTGCTGCCGAGCATGGCGACGAGTGCATCGCACGTCACGATGTTGCAGCGCTCGCCGAGCTACATCCTGTCGATGCCGCAGCGCGACGGCGTCGCCGAGCGTCTGCGCAAATGGTTGCCTGCGGGGGTCGCGCACCGGCTCGTGCGCACGAAGAACGTGCTGATCACGCTCGGTTTCTACAATGCCGCGCGACGCTGGCCGAACGCCATCCGCCGCGTATTGATCAAGCGTGCGGCACAACAAGCGCAGGGTCATGCCGACGTCGAACGCGATCTCACGCCGCGCTACAACCCGTGGGATCAGCGACTGTGCCTCGCACCGAATGGCGACATCTTCAAGGCGTTGCGCAGCGGTCGTGCCGACATCGTCACCGACGAAATCGCGGCATTCACCCCTGCCGGTCTCACGCTCAAGAGCGGCAAGACGCTTGAGGCCGACATCGTGGTGACGGCGACCGGCTTGCGCGTGCAACTGATGGGCGGTGCGCGATTGCGGGTCGACGGCCAGCCCGTCACGCTCTCCGACACAGTGGCCTACAAGGGGATGATGTACAGCGGCGTGCCGAATCTTGCGTCGGTCTTCGGTTATACGAATGCCTCCTGGACACTCAAGGCGGAACTGATCGCGCAGTACGTCTGCCGTCTGATCAACCATATGAATGCGCATGATGCCGACACGTGTGTGCCCTATCTGCGTGACGGCGAACACGGCGAGTTGCCCGCCATCGGTCTGACGTCGGGGTACATTCAACGCGCCGCCGGCGCGCTGCCCCGGCAAGGCGGACGCAAGCCGTGGGTGTTCTATCAGAACTACCTGCGCGACTTGCGACTGATGCGCTGGAGTAGCGTCGACGACGGTGCGATGCATTTCGAGCGTCGCGCAACGCTGCGACGTGTCGTCGCATCGTCGGACCTCGCAACACCTTGTTAGGATGCGTTTTGACGCGCACGTCGCGCACGCTTCATGCATCCTTCTTTGCCTGCTCTTCGGCCCGACACCATGCTCATCGTCTACTTGATCGCCTGCCTCGTCATCGCCTTCGCCACTGTGGTGCTCGTACTGGTGCGCTTTACGCGGCGTGTAGCCAAACGCGCCGAAGCGGCCGTGCCGCCGGACGGACAGTTTCTCGATATCGACGGCGAACGACTGCATTACGTCGATTTCGGACACGGCCCCGCCATCGTATTCATTCACGGGCTCTCCGGGCAATTGCGCAACTTCGCTTATTTGCCACTGGCCGCGCTGGCGCGCACGCATCGCGTAGTGCTCGTCGACCGCCCCGGCTCCGGCTATTCCACACGTGGGCCGCAACACGATGCCGCGATCGCATGGCAGGCGAACGTCGTTGCGCAACTGATCGACACGCTTGCGCTGGACCGTCCGCTGGTGGTCGGGCATTCGCTGGGCGGTGCGGTATCGCTGGCGCTCGCGCTCGACCATCCACATCGCGTAGGCGCGCTCGCGTTGATCGCGCCGCTGACGCAGCCGGTGTCCGAAGTGCCTGCGCCCTTCCGTGCACTCGCCATCCGGAGTGCCTGGTGGCGCCGCTGGGTTGGACGCACGCTCGCCGTGCCGGTCGGCATGATGACGGGACGCACGACGCTCGCGTATGTCTTCGGGCCTGAAGACGCGCCCGAGGACTTCCTCATCCGCGGCGGCGGCGTGCTGGGCTATCGTCCCGGCAACTTCGAAGCAAGCTGCGTCGACATCCTCGCGGCGGAGCGGGACATGCCCGCGCTGGCGGCGAGATACAACGACCTGGCAGTGCCCGTCGATGTGCTTTACGGCCGCAGCGACCGCGTGCTCGACTACCGCCAGCACGGCGAAACCTTGCCGGTGGCGAGCCCGCGTGCGCAACTCACGCTCGTCGACGGCGGCCACATGCTCCCCGTCACGCAGCCGGAGCTGACCGCCCAATGGCTGAGTGAGGTCGCTGCGCGCATGCCGTCTGCACAGAACTATCGTCCTCGTCACGATGTGACGATGGTGTCGACGCACGCCGCCAACGACGCCGCCTGATCGTCACGAGGGCATCACGATGCCCGTCCCGATTTCTCCTCGTCGATGACGTAACGCGCAGCGCGCCGCAAGTTGGGGATCGCCCCGCCTGCGGTGTCTCTATTCCGATGGCACACTAGGGGCTTTCCGATATTGCGCGCCCTCAGTGCGCACGTCTCATGGCAGATCGTCCCGAAGCGCAATCGTCTACGCCTGACGGCCAGCATTCCTCGCCTTCCCAGTCGCCCTCACAGCGCTCGCCAACGTCCTTGCGGATGGCGGCGAGTCTCGTCGTATTACGCGAACGCCCGAGTGGTCTGGAAGTGCTGCTGTTACGGCGTGCCGTCCGGGCCGGTGACTTCAGCTCCGACGCCTACGTCTTTCCCGGCGGTGTTGTCGACGCGGCCGATCGGCAAGGACACACGGCGTGCATCGGGCTGAACGACGCCACGGCGAGCGAACGTCTCCAACTGACCGATCATGGCCTCGATTACTACGTCGCGGCCATCCGCGAATGCTTCGAGGAAACGGGGGTGTTGTTCGCGGTCGATGCTACGGGTGTGCCAATCGATGCCTCCGCGCTCGACGACATGCGCACCCAACGTGACGCGCTGCACGACGGCAAGATCGATATCGCATCGTTGTGCCATGCGTCCAACGTTCGGCTGGCGCCCGACCGTCTGCACTATCTGAGTCACTGGGTCACGCCGCTCGCGCTGCCGAAACGTTTCGACACGCGCTTCTTTCTGGCGATGCTCCCCGAGGGCCAATCGGTCGAAGTCGATCAGATCGAGACCGCGGCACACCGTTGGATGCGTCCGCACTATGCGCTGACGCACGCGGACCAACTGCGACTGTTGCCGCCCACGCGCAAACTGCTCCAGTGGATCGAAAGTATGGGGACTGCCGAGCGGGCGATAGCGACGGCATCGACGCTGGCCGCGCGGCACGAAATCCCGCGTATCCAGCCGCGCCTCGCCAACGGCAAACGCGGCCGCTGGCCCGTCACGCCGGACGAGCCGGCGTGGGCCGAACTGACGCTGACCGATCCACAGGAGCAAGGCACCGGAAGCTACGACATCGTGCCGGGAAACGTCGTGACGCTCATGCCCGGCGTGCTTCGCGTCACCGCTTCGAATCCGGGGATGATGACCGGCCCCGGCACCAACACCTATCTGATTGGCGGCGGGCCTCAGAACGAGTGGGCTGTCATCGATCCCGGCCCCGACGATCCCCTGCATACAGAGACGATCCTGCGTGCAGCGCCAGGCGTCATCCGACAGATTTTCGTCACGCACACGCATCGCGATCATTCGCCCGGCGCGCGGTTGTTAAAGGCGAAGACCGGGGCCGTGACGTATGGCATGCACGCGCGTCATGACGAAGGGCAGGACACGGCATTCGTGCCGGACGTCGCCCTCTCCGACGACGACGAAGTGACGCTGCCGGATGGACGCATGCTGCGCGCCGTCCACACACCGGGGCACGCGGCGAACCATCTGTGTTATTCGCTTGACGACGCGAAGCTGGTCTTCACCGGCGATCACGTGATGCAAGGCTCGACGGTGGTCATCAACCCGCCGGATGGCCATATGGCGACTTATCTGGCATCGCTGGAAAAGCTGGCGGCGTTGGCGCCACAGTGGCTCGCGCCGGGGCATGGCTTCGTGATGGATCGTCCGGCGCAGCGCATCGCGCGGCTGGTGGCACATCGGCTTGCGCGGGAAGCAAGCGCGCTGGCGGCGCTCGCGGACGTCGGTCCGGCGAGCATCGACATGCTCACACCGGTGGTCTATGCGGACGTACCAGCGACGCGGCACGGTGTCGCGCGACGTTCGCTGCGCGCGCATCTGGATAAGCTCGCAGAAGACGGACGCGCCGTCCTCTCGGCGGACGGCGTATGGCGTTTGTGTGGCGAGACGGAGGCGGGCTAAATGACCAAGGGCGCGCGAAAGGTCACGCGTCCCCGTCACCGAGTAGTTCGTCGACGATGCGCTCACCGGCCTTGCGTCCAGCCATCTCGGCGTCGAGCCGGTTGTCGCGATGACCATCGGGAGAGCGCACTTCCGGCCCTTCCGGCTTGTCGTGTCGCAGCACTTGCACCAGATAGTCCCACGGTCCGGCGTACTCATTCTGAAACGCCTGAACGCGAATTCGATAGCCTGCACGGTAATCGTAGACCTGCTCATGCGATGCGTAGCTCATGAAGGACTCCGTGTTTCCGGTTAGCGGGATGCCGCCTGTCTGGCGGCAAGGTGCTGCGACGTTCAATTTGAATATCAAACGCTCATTGCTTGCCGACTTCGATTGGCTCGACGCTGGCACCCTGCGCAATCGCCTTGGCGGCGAGGTCGACGATTTCGTCTTCGAAGTCGACGAACTGATCGAATAGCGCCTCGCCCCCGGCATCGACGCCTGACAGGTGATTGAGCGCGGCGCGACCGATCTGGCAGGTCCAGACCTTGCCGTCGACATGCACATTAAAACGCACGGACTCGCCGTCGCTCCCCAAGCCGAGGCCACCGTGCAAAAAGGTACTCATTGCTATCTCCACACTATCCTGAAAGTCGAAAAACGCCCTGCGATGCCAAAAATCGTAGCACGTTCGAATTTCATAGGGGACATCGTAGCGTTACGCAAAGCGCACATTTCGGATCGTACCGGACATAAAAAAAGCCCGCCTGAGGGAGGCGGGCTTCAAAACCGGGACGCATGGGGCACCATGGGCACCGGGAAGACAGGGTCATGAAAACATGACGAGTCCATTATGGACGGCCCTGTACGGCACGGCGTAACCCATCGAGCGGGAAATTAGATGTAGATCAAACTTTGGCAGCATCAAAAGCGAATGCACGTCAGTAATCGACGGGGCACTCAGGAATAATGGGAACTTGCACGCCTGCCAGAACGCCGTCACCTAAGGCCTCGACGACCTTATGCCCCGCCCACTTGCGGCTGCGGCTTAAGCGCTCTCAAATCCGTTGGCGTCATGGCGTACGCAAGGGTATCGCTTTGCGGCGCAATCGATTTGATATCGATCTTCACTTCGTATCGATTTGCCAGCTTGGGAGGTGCGGCCGTCGCCAAGAATTCGCTATCGACGTCGGCCTGGAAAAATAGCGTACTGTCGGCTTGAGACCAATCCTGATAGTCCGTTTCGTGATCCTCGACGACATCGAGTGATTTTGAGAAGTTGAACGTCTTTTTCAGGAGCGACGTCAGTTCGGTCTGAAGTAAGGCCCGCCCCGCTGCGCTATCGAGATAGGTGAATGGGTCCTGCTTCCAGAAGGTGTTGACGGCCTGAATGTCCCACGCGAATGTCGGAAGATAGTGGCGCTTGAAAATGTGACTCCATGTCTCGGGCGGCACGCTCGCCGTCACCATGACGGGCACGTTGACCAGTGTCGGTCTGCTCCCGACCCGGGTCATGGATTTGACGATGAAGGTGAACTTGAGGTCGGTCCAGTCGTCCTGCTCCTCCACGTCCTCCTGCCCGATGTCCTCCGCCTCGTCGCTTTCGCCGGTGAGCCATGTGGCACTCCGCTTCTTCACCCAGCTTCCGTCGAATTGGTACCAATGCTCCTTCGTGTAAGACGAAATGGGTGCGGCATTGAGCTTGACCATTTGCGCCGTGGCTTCTTTGAGCAGTGCTACCAGATGCTCTTCCACGTCTGAATCGTGATGCGTCGCCTTTTTCGAGTCGGCCACCTTCGTCGGCAGAAAATCGTGCACCACAAGCTGATTGATCTGACGTATCGCATCGTCGAGCTTACGCATCTCCAGAGAGAATGCCGTCTCCTGGACAGTCGCGCCCTTCCCGCTCATTTCCGGATCGAAGAAGTTTTTTGCACCTTGCACCTGATTTGCCCGTCCCGGAACAATGTTCTCGGGAATGTTGATCAGGTGTTGCTCACTGAGTACCACGTGCGCTCCGGCGGTCTTGTTCGCCTCCGTTCTGAACGCCGCAAGCGCGGCGCCCAAGTCCGCCCAACGACTGCTCCCATCCATTGTCATTGGCGCCAGTGTCTTGGTTAGCGTTTCGCTGAACGTCCGCCAACTCTCTTGCGACACCATATGGTCAAGCTGCACGTCTTCCTTGTCGATGACCTGCTCTTCCCTGCGTTTGTCGTTCGCCGCATCGGGGAAATTGCCTTGCAGCACACGAGCCCCGCTCACTATTTCCCTGAGCGTAGAAGATGACGCGGGCCCCTGCCGCATCGCCAGCGCCCCCATGCGATCTGCTTCATGCTCGAGGGCGGGATCGTCGTTGATCTGCGTGGCTTGCAATTGCATTGTCGGCTGAACACGGCCCTGCGCCTGTTGCACGACGTGCCAGGCCTCGTGCGGGAGATGCTGTTCTTGCCCGGGGGCCAGGTGGATGTCAGTGCCCTGCGCGTACGCATGGGCATCGAGTTGCGCTGGCTGCGATGAGTTGTAATGCACCTTTACCGCGTCCATCGACATGCCGCTGAGGCTTTCAATGCCCGACTTTAGCCCGTCGGGAATACCGGTGTTGTTAGGCCTTGCCTCGCGCTGAACGGCAGAATCGGCAGATGTGCCGCCAGCCGTCAGTCCCTGAAGCGACTTCAGTTGCACGGCACGGGGACTGTGGTGAGCAATCGTCTGGAGTTGTCGGAGTGCGACCGTCGAAGGCCGGTTATCTGCCAATGGCGCGTCGGCGGCTTGCGCTTCGTCGCGCCCTAGGCTCGTTGCTTGCGTCCGATGTTCTTCGTCTTTGCCCGAATCCGAATACGTTCTCATGAGTTCGCAATCTCAGGATTTCCGCGGTCAAACCACAAACAATTGTGAAGTACGACGCACTATCGACGCGATGGCCGATCGTGAAAACCATGGAGCGCTTAGCGTGATTCAGCCCCGCCTTCGCCGCCTTTTGTAATGCTGATTGGCTGCGCGATGTGCTACGCAGACGGCAGCATAGCAGAGTTATTTGTATGTCTTGTGGCCGCAAAACACGGGCGTGGAATCTCTCGGCGCGTTGCCGAATAATGTCCAAACGGGCGTATCTCGAGCCGCTTAGACTGGATTTGATACGCCCGAATTGGCTATTCCATCATCTCGACGGACGAGACGCCACGGATTCCGCCCGCGTAACTTCAAAGGTTCTTGCGGTACATCACAAACCCAGGCTTCTCGGCGACGTCGTTGTAAAGCCGCATGGCGGTGAGGTTCGTTTCGTGCGTGTGCCAGTACACCCGCGATGAATTGGATGCCTTCGCGTGCGCGTAGACGGCCTCGATCAGCGCGCGTCCCACACCCTGCCCACGCGCCGCTTCGACAGTAAAGAGATCCTGCAAATAGCAGGTCGGCCCTTCCATCGTCGTGCTGCGGTGATACAGGAAGTGCACGAGCCCGAGCATATGTTCGCCACGTTTGGCGATGATGGCATGCATGGGCTCATACCCGTCGAAAAAGCGTGACCAGGTCGTGCGCGTGATGTGTTCCGGGAGAGCGGTGGCGTCGAAGCGTCCGTAGAAGCGGTTGTAGCCGTCCCACAGCGGCCCCCATGCATCGAAATCTTCCGGTGTGACGGCGCGGACTTCCAGCGTCGAATCGGTCATGTGTTATCTCCATTTGTCGGCTGATTCAAACCGCCAAGCGTAAGCGACACATGGTCCCCGTGTTAGTCCCAGGCAAGCCAAAAACTGTGGAGCCAGCGGTTGGGGGAACGTATGAGTGGTGACGACCGATGCGATGAATTCCACGCGCACGAAACCCGTGAGCATGCACAAACACGATGACCGTCGCTCAAGCAGAACGCACGTCGATTATCGACTGAGCAAGAGAACTTTTTTTTTCGGGAGAATTTCCCGGAACGGGAAAATGAAGGACGTGTAACGCTGAGAACTACAAGGGAATTTTGGGGTGACCGATGGGACTCGAACCCACGACGACTGGAATCACAATCCAGGACTCTACCAACTGAGCTACGGCCACCGCCGTGATCAGCGCTTTGACTTGCTCGCTGAACAGAAACAAGATTATAGCGACGTTTTTATCGCGTTGCCAACTCTTTTTTCACTTCTTCGAAATATTTCTTCTCTCACGTGCACGATCGGTGCGCGACATCGGCATCTCACGCGGCGAACGCTCGTCACCGAACGTCGCCACTTACACGCTACGTGTCACGCCGCAACGCTCGATTGCGCCTCGTCACGCTCGGAGAATGCGCCCGCAAGCAGCTGAGCGCGCGCGTCTTCGAACGCACTCACGCCAGCCTTCAAACGCTTCGGATCCGACAGCACGCGACGCCATCCGCGCGCGCCCGGCACGCCACGATATAAGCCCAGCGCGTGACGCGTGATCGCGCCGAGATACTGCCCCTTCTCCACTTGCGAGGCCGCGTATTCGATCAACGCGTCTTCCACTTCCTCACGCGACTTCACCGGCGACGCATCGCCATAAAAGCGCGCGTCAACCTCAGCAAGTACATACGGGTTGTGATACGCCTCGCGGCCCAGCATCACGCCATCGACGTGCTGCAAGTGCAGCTCGACTTCATCGAGTGTTTTGACGCCACCGTTGATCAGGATTTCGAGCTGTGGGAACACTTGCTTGAGACGGTAGGCATAGTCGTATTTGAGCGGAGGAATCTCGCGGTTCTCTTTCGGGCTCAGGCCTTTGAGAATCGCGTTGCGTGCGTGGACGATGAACGTCGAGCATCCGGCTTCCGCGATCTTGCCCACGAAGTCCTCGACGAACGAGAACGATTCGACGTCATCGATACCAATGCGATGCTTGACCGTCACGGGCACCTGTACCACGTCGCGCATTGCCTTCACGCAATCCGCCACCAACGCTGGCTCGGCCATTAGGCACGCACCAAATGCGCCGCGCTGCACGCGCTCGGACGGACAACCGCAATTCAGGTTGATCTCGTCGTACCCCCACTGCTCGCCCAACTTCGCCGCGCGCGCCAGATCCTGCGGTTCGCTCCCGCCCAGTTGCAACGCGACGGGATGCTCCACAGCATCGAAATCGAGATGACGCGCAACGTCGCCGTGCAGCAGCGCACCGGTGGTGACCATCTCGGTATACAGCCACGTGTGGCGCGAAAGCTGACGATGAAAGACGCGACAGTGCCTATCGGTCCAATCCATCATCGGTGCGACGCTAACGCGGCGGGCAGGCAAGTTCATGCAAATTCCTTAGATACGGCAAACGCCGCCTCGCGCGCGTCAAACATCGTTTGCGCAACTGAGATGACGTCTCTTAATAAGCGAAACCCAAAGTATACGTCATGGACTCATCGGCCGCCGGGACCCGCGGCATTGGGGAACGCACGTCAGTCGTCCGACCAGCAAGCCTTCCGACAGGTTTTTCCTCACGACAGGTCGACGCACCGGGAGTACACTTTCGCCTTCCGTCGATAACAAATTAACTATTCGGCAACAGGAGACGCCAACATGGCACCGAAGGACCTCTTGCAGGCACTGATCGTCGTACTCGCCTGGGGCGTGAACTTCGTTGTCATCAAAGTCGGCCTGCATGGCGTTCCGCCCATGTTGCTGGGCGCACTCCGATTTTTGCTTGCCGCGTTTCCCGCGATCTTCTTCGTCAAACGCCCGCAAGTGTCACTCGGATGGCTAATCGCCTACGGTGCCACCATCTCGTTCGGCCAGTTCGCCCTCTTGTTTACTGCGATGTACGTCGGCATGCCCGCCGGACTCGCGTCGCTCGTGCTGCAAGCGCAGGCCTTCTTCACGCTCGGGCTCGCAGCGATGTGCCTCGGCGAACGGTTTCGCGCGCAGAACGTCATCGGCCTGTTGATTGCTGCGGCGGGGCTCGCCGTCATCGGCATGCAAGGCGGCGGCGCCATGACGCTCATCGGCTTCGTGCTGACCCTGTGCGCCTCGCTCAGTTGGGCCACCGGCAACATCGTCACGAAGAAAATCGGCAAGGTCGATCTCGTCGGACTCGTCGTCTGGGCCAGCCTGATTCCACCGATTCCGTTCGTCCTGCTCTCTTATTGGTTCGAAGGCCCGCAACAGATCGCGCAATCGATCGAGCACATCTCGGCGTCGTCGATCTTCGCAATCGCCTATCTCGCCTTCATCGCCACACTCGTCGGCTACTCGCTTTGGGGACGCCTCATGACGCGCTACCCCGCCAGTCAGGTCGCTCCGTTCTCGCTGCTGGTGCCGATCATCGGACTGGCGTCGGCCGCATTGTTGCTGGACGAACAATTGACGACCCCGCAAATCGCCGGTGCCATGCTCGTCATGACGGGGCTCGTCGTGAACGTCTTCGGCGCGAAGATCAAACAGCGTCTGCTGCCGGCGCAGCAGTAGGTGAAGTAGGTGCAGTCGGCGCAACTGGTTTTGCCGTTGCAAGCCGCATATGCAGGATCGGGAACGGACGCCCCTGACCATCGAGTTCGGAGCGTCCCGTCACCTCGAAACCCTCGCGACGATAGAACGCCAGCGCCTGCGGATTCTGTTCGTTGACGTCGACACCGACACAGTCCAACTCACGCACCGCATACGCGAGCAACGTCGCGCCGATACCCTGCCGACGCGCCTCGGGAGCAACGAACAACATCTCCACATTGCCGGGCGACACGCCAAGAAAGCCGCGAACGATGCCGTCGTCATCGCGAAACACGCGCAACGTCACCGCGCCGAGATACTCGTTGCGAATGCGCGGACGCAACCACGCAATATCGTCGTCGCTTAGGAAATCGTGCGTAGCACGCACGGACGCCTCCCAAAGTTCGGTGATGGCGTCGAATTCGTTTTCGCTGGGAGTAGAGATGCCAGACATAGAGACCCGTAGTTGGATTTCATTAGCGTGACCGTTCGAGCTGCACCGCCTTGCTAATAATCCCTAGCGCAATCGAGGGACTCATCGCGAACATCACGCAAAGCAGAAGCCGAAACGCAAAAAGCCTGATTTCTTGTGGAAATCAGGCTTTCGAATTTGGTTGCGGGGACAGGATTTGAACCTGTGACCTTCGGGTTATGAGCCCGACGAGCTGCCAGACTGCTCCACCCCGCGTCTGAAGAATTAGATTATATGACAATTGCCATCGCAGTGCAACATGACACGCCGAATATTTTTCCAGTGATGCGCTCGCACATCCCGTTCGCATCGTCGCAAACCGTTGTACATCGCCAATACCGGGGGTTATCCCGGCACCCGGTGTGCGTCGCCGCACAGCGCGCGTCGCCGGTGATACACTCGCAGCAACCATGAACCGACGTCCTCCCATCCAATTCTGTTCCGCCTGCGGCCATACGGTCGAGTTGCGCATTCCGCCCGGTGACAACCGCGAGCGGCACGTGTGCACCAATTGCGGCACCATCCACTATCAGAACCCGCGCAACGTGCTTGGCACGGTGCCTGTCTGGGGCGATCAGGTGTTGCTGTGCAAGCGCGCCATCGAGCCGCGACTCGGATACTGGACGCTGCCCGCCGGCTTCATGGAAATCGGAGAGACGACGTCGCAAGCCGCCGCACGCGAGACGCTGGAAGAAGCCGGTGCCATCGTCGAAGTCGGTGCGCTGTTCTCGCTGCTCAACGTGCCGCACGTCAATCAGGTCCACATCTTCTATCTGGCCCAGATGCGCGAGCCGCAGTTTGCCGCCGGTGAAGAGAGCCTGGAAGTCGCCCTCTTCTCGGAAGACGAAATTCCGTGGGACGACATCGCGTTCCCGACCGTCGCCAAGACGCTGCGCTTCTTCTTCGAAGATCGCCGTGCGGGAGCCTTCGGCGTCCACGTCGAAGCTTCGGCAGACGCCGCCCTCCCGGGCGCACCGGCCCCCTCGCTGCCCGTGCACACGGCACACACCGAGGACATCCTCACGCCGATGCTGCGTGTCTGAACGCATCGTCGCCCGCTTCGTCGACATCTGCGCCCGTCCTGTGATGTCGAAGAAAACCCCGCAAGGTTGACGTCGTCATGGTCGTCTGGCTCGAAGCAAACGATCCCTTCCCTTCCGTAGACGAAGCGCTCGACGCATCGAGCGATGCGCCGGGATTACTCGCAGCCGGACTCGACCTCTCCCCGCAACGCCTGCTTGCCGCGTATCGGCAGGGCATCTTTCCGTGGTACTCGCAAGGCCAGCCAGTCCTCTGGTGGAGCCCCGATCCGCGTATGGTGCTGAGGCCCGAGAACTTCGTCGTCAGTCACAACTTCCGAAAATTGCTGCGCCGCGTGCTGCGCGACGACGCCTGGGAAATTCGCCTCGACGTCGACTTCTCCGCCGTCATGCAGGCGTGCGCCCAAGCGCCACGTCGCGGCCAGGACGGCACGTGGATCACCCCCGCCATCGTCAACGCCTACCGCGCGCTGCACGACGCCGGGCTCGCACACAGTGTGGAGACCTACTATGAAGGGGAGCGCGTCGGCGGCCTGTACGGGGTCGCGCTCGGGCGCATGTTCTACGGCGAATCGATGTTTGCCAAACGCACCGACGCCTCGAAAATCGCGCTGGCCGGGCTCGTCTCGTTTGCACGCACACACGCAATAGAGGTGATAGACTGCCAGCAAAGTACCGCGCACTTGGCGTCACTTGGTGGTGGCGAAATCCCCCGTCAGGCGTTTCTGGCGCATGTGCAAAAGGCGGTCGTGGCCCCCGCGCCGGTCTGGCGTCTGGACAAACAGATGCTCAGCGCACTGGCCTACGGTAACGCAGCAGACAAGGCTCACGAGGTTTCGCAGTGACCCATCCGAACGAACTGCCGCTCTCCCCGCTGTCCGCCCTTCAGTTCTACGCAACGGCGCCATACCCCTGCAGCTATCTCGACAATCACACCGCACGCTCGCAGGTCGCCACCCCCAGCCATCTGATCAATTCGGACGTCTATAGCGAACTCGTGCGCTCCGGCTTTCGTCGCAGCGGCGTGTTCACGTACCGCCCGTACTGCGACGGCTGCCGCGCCTGCGTCCCCGTGCGCGTGCCGATCGCCCGCTTCGTCCCCAATCGCACGCAGCGTCGTATCTGGAAGCGTCACGCAGCACTCGCCGTCAACGTTTCCGGACTGCACTACACCGAAGAGCACTACCAGCTCTACATGCGCTACCAGTCGCGACGCCACGCTGGCGGCGGCATGGATCACGACAGCCGCGAGCAGTATGAGCAATTCCTGCTGCAAAGCCGCGTGAACTCGCGTCTGGTGGAATTTCGCGAGCCGCCGGGCCACCAGGGGGCGGGCACGCTGCGCATGATCAGCATGGTCGACATCCTGAGCGACGGCCTGTCGTCGGTCTACACGTTCTTCGATCCGGATGTCGAAGGGGCGTCCTACGGCACGTACAACATCCTGTGGCAGATCGAGCAGGCGCGCGCGCTCGGACTCCCTCACGTCTACCTCGGCTACTGGATTCAGCAGAGCCGCAAAATGGTCTACAAAGCAAATTTCCGCCCGCTGCAAGGCCTGCTCGACGGCCAATGGCAAGACATGCCCGAGGCCATGCTCGACGCCGCCGGTCAGTCACCGGGTCAATAGTCCGCCCGCCTGTCGCACTGGCCGCTTCGCGTCAGTGCGCATCGCGCTCATCCGTCATCCGCAACTACGCAAAACAGGAGTACGCAGAGCGTAGAAAAAGACGCGCTCCGCGCCCGGGATACCGGTAAAATGGCGGTTTTCCGATTCTGCCGAACCCGACATCGTGCTTGCGCCTCTCTACCCTCTGGCCCGTCGCGCCCTGTTCTGCCTTGACGCCGAACAAGCCCACCATCTGACGCTGGCTACGCTGCGCGGCGCCGCCTCGCTCGGCCTGGCCGGTCTCGTCGGTCAGACGCTCCCCGAATCGCCTCGCACGGTCATGGGTATCCGCTTCCCGAACCCCGTCGGCCTCGCAGCCGGTCTTGATAAGGACGGCAGCTGCATCGACGGTCTCGCCGCCCTCGGCTTCGGTTTCGTCGAAGTGGGAACGGTGACGCCGCGTCCGCAGGCAGGTAATCCGAAGCCGCGCATCTTCCGTCTGCCGCAAGCCGAAGCCATCATCAACCGCATGGGCTTCAACAACGGCGGCGTCGAGCAATTCCTTCAGAACGTGCAGTCCGCGCGCTACAAGGGGCCGCTGGGCCTGAACATCGGCAAGAACGCCGATACGCCCATCGAGCGCGCCGTCGACGACTATCTGATCTGCCTCGAGAAGGTTTATCCGTACGCCACCTATGTGACGGTGAACATCTCGTCGCCGAACACCAAGAACCTGCGTCAGCTGCAAGGCGGCGACGAACTCGACGCGCTGCTCGGCAAGCTCAAGGAGAAGCAGCGCGCGCTGTCCGACCGTCTCGGCAAGTACGTGCCGATCGCCTTGAAGATCGCACCGGATCTCGACGACGAGCAGATCAAAGTGATCGCCGGAACGCTCACACGCCACGGTTTCGACGGCGTGATCGCCACGAACACCACGCTCTCGCGCGAGGCCGTCGCGGGCCTGCCGTACGCCAACGAAACGGGTGGACTGTCGGGGCGTCCGGTGTTCGACGCGTCCAACCGCGTCATCCGCGCGCTGGCCACCGAGCTGGGCGGCGCACTGCCGATCATCGGTGTCGGCGGCATTCTGTCGGGCGCGGACGCACAAGCGAAGCTCGATGCAGGCGCCAGTCTGGTCCAGGTGTACAGTGGCCTGATTTACCGCGGCCCCGAGCTGGTGCGAGAATGCGTGCAAGCGCTGCGTACGGCCTGACAGGCCGAACGTCAGCGTCCCCTTCATTTGACACAGGGATAACCAGACATCATGAAATCCTGGCTCAAGACGCTTTGCCTCGTACCGCTGGCCGCCGCTGCCCTCATCGGCACGTCGCCCGCTCGCGCCGCTGACCTGCTCGACACCGTGAAATCAGCGGGCGTGCTGAAAATCGGCATCGAAGGCACCTACCCGCCGTTCAACTATCGCGACAAGTCCGGTCAGCTCGACGGCTTCGACGTCGATGTCGCCAAAGCCGTGGCTCAGCGCCTCGGCGTGAAGCCCCAGTTCGTCACGACCGAGTGGAGCGGCATCATCGGCGGTCTTCAGGCAGGCAAGTTCGACGTCATCGTCAATCAGGTCGCCATCACCGACGAGCGTAAGAAGTCGCTCGACTTCAGCGAGCCTTACACGTACTCGGCAGCGCAACTGATTCGCCGCAAGGACGACAAGCGCGAATTCAAGACGCTTGAAGATCTCAAGGGCCATAAGCTCGGCGTAAGCCTTGGCAGCAACTACGACAAGATGGCCAAGGCAGTGGCCGGTATCGACGTGCGCACCTACCCCGGCGCGCCCGAGTACCTCGCCGATCTCGCCGCAGGCCGTGTCGACGCCGCGCTCAATGACCAATTGATGATGGCGTATCTGCTTCAGAACGCCAAGCTGCCGCTCCAGGCAGGCGCGGTGCTGCCGGGCACGAATCAGGCGGTCGGTATTCCATTCCGCAAGGGCAATCCGGCATTCGCCAAGGCTATCGACGACGCGCTGACCGGCATGAAGCAGGACGGCTCGCTCGCCAAGATCGCGCAGAAGTGGTTCGGCAAGGACACGTCCAAACCGGCGCAGTAATACGGTAACGACGGCGATAGAGACGACAATCGCGTCGGACTCACGGCCGGCATCACGCCAATGTTGCGGATGCCGGCCGTTGTCTATCCGTCGCAAGACATTCCCTAAGACACTCCCCCATGAATCCATTCGAACTCGCGGCCCAATCCTTGCCAGTGCTGTTGCAGGGCACCGTGCTCACCATCAAGTTCGCATTGATGTCGATGGTGTTCGGTCTGGCGATCGGCATCATCGTGGCGGTCATGGGCATCGGCAAGGTGCGCGTGTTCCGAGCCATTGCGCGTGCCTACGTCAGTATCATGCGCGGTACGCCGCTGCTGGTGCAGATCTTCGTCATCTATTACGGTCTGCCGGGCGTCGGCATCTCGCTCGAACCGACGGCCGCCGGCGTGCTAACGCTCAGCCTGAACGTCGGCGCCTATCTGTCGGAGAGCATGCGCGGCGCGCTCGAAGGCATGCCGCGCGGACAATGGCTCGCGTCGTACAGTCTCGGACTGTCGTACTGGCAAACGTTGCGTTACATCATCGGACCGCAAGCGCTGCGCATCGCCGTGCCGAGTCTCGGTAACAGCCTGATCAGCCTGATCAAGGACACGTCGCTGGTCTCCGTGATTACCGTGACGGAATTGCTGCGCTCGGCACAGGAAGTCATCGCGTCGACGTATCAGCCGCTGCCGTTGTACCTCGCGTGCGCTGCCATCTACTGGGTGCTGTCGACGGGACTGTCGGCATTACAACGTCGCATTGAAAAGCGCCTTGCCCTGCCCTCACGTACCTGAACGCACCTAAACGGACCTGAGCACAGCCGAACACCACCGACTTCGGCAGGACGTAAAAAAAGCTGGCACTCCGCAGGGAGGCCAGCTTCTTTATTGAGCGTCGACGCAATCAGCGCGGCGCGCGACGCTCACGATACATCGCGCGGAACGTTTTGCCGCTCGGCGCAGGCATCTCGCGTGTATCCGTCCATCCACCAGCGAAGGGCAGCTTGGAGATACTCCCCCGATCGCGCCCCATGCGCTTCAACGCCCACGAACCGAGGCCCGAGAGCGTAGCGTACAAGCGCGGTCGACGCGCAGTAAAGGCCCACGCCGCCAGCGCCGCCCGCTCGCGCCACGGACGCAGACCGCGATCCACCTGACGCTCGCGCAGCTTGCGCAGCAAATCCGAAATCGGAATCCCCACCGGACAAACGCGATTGCACTCACCACACAGGGTCGCAGCCTGCGGCAGATCTAGCGTCTTCTCCAGCCCGACATAGCTCGGCGTGAGCACCGACCCCATCGGCCCCGGATACACCCATCCATACGCGTGGCCGCCGATTTTCTGATACACCGGGCAGTGATTCATGCATGCACCGCAGCGAATACAGCGCAGCATCTCCTGAAACGCACCGCCAATCAGACCGGAACGTCCACCGTCGACGATCACGAAGTACATGTGATCCGGCCCGTCGACCTCGCCCTCGGCGCGCGTACCGGTGAGCAACGAGAAGTAGTTCGACGTGCCCTGTCCGGTAGCCGAGCGCGGCAGCAAACGCATCGCCGTGGCGAGATCCTCCAGCGTCGGCAGCACCTTCTCGATGCCGGTGACAGCCACGTGCACGCGCGGCATGATCGTGCACATGCCTTCGTTGCCCTCGTTGGTCACCACGGCCACCGAGCCGGTTTCTGCGACGAGGAAGTTACCGCCCGTCACCCCCATGTCCGCCGACAGGAACTGCGGGCGCAGCATCTCGCGCGCCTCGCGGGTCATCAGCGGGATTTCGGTCAGACGCGGCTTCTGGTGTACGCGCGCGAACAGGTCGGCGACCTCGTCTTTATCCTTATGCACGACCGGCGCGATGATGTGCGACGGCGGCTCGTTGTCGTTGATCTGAAGAATGTACTCGCCAAGGTCGGTCTCGACCGACTGCACGCCCATATCGGCGAGCACCTTGTTGAGTTGCAACTCTTCGGTGACCATCGATTTCGATTTGATCACCTTCTTGACGTCGTGCTTGCGCGCAATTTCGGCAATCAGACGCGCTGCGTCCTGCGTCGACTCTGCGAACAGGACGGTCGCACCGCGTCGCGTCGCTTCGCGCTCGAAGATCTCCAGCCAGACGTCGAGATTTTCGATCCCGCGATTACGACGCTCCTTGAGCGCCTCACGCGTCGCTTCGAAGTCGATCTCTTCCATGGCGCTCGCGCGCGCTGTCACAAACTTGGTCGAGAGCTTCTTGAGGTTGGCTTGCAGACGCTGGTCGGCAAGCTTCTGCCCGGCACGCGCCTTGAATTGCATCGATTGAACTTGCATCGCGACTCACGTGAAGTGATGACGGCCTGCGCGCGCAGCGGTGGCGGCGCACACAAGCCAGAAGGTCGGGAAGATGGCGGCGCGCTCAGGCATCGCCGGCGAGCACCTGCGCAATGTGCAGCACGCGCGTGCGCGTGTCGCCGGTGCGGCGCAGTCGCCCTTCGATGTTGAGCATGCAACCCAGGTCGCCCAGCACGACGGCAGGCGCACCGCTGGCAGCGATGTTGGCGCACTTCTCGTCGACAATTGCCGTCGAGATATTGCCGTACTTGAGCGCGAACGTACCGCCAAAGCCACAGCACGCCTGACAGTCCTTCATCTCCGTCATCTTCACGCCGGGCATTTTGGCGAGCAGCGCGCGCGGCTGTGTCTTCACCCCAAGTTCGCGCAGACCGGAGCAGGAATCGTGATACGTCACTTCGCCGTTGTAGTCGCCGGGCACGGTGTCGACGTGTAGCACGTTGACGAGGAAGTCCGTGAGTTCGTACACGCGCGGACGCAGACGCTCATAACGGCCCATGAGTTCGGGATCGTCGGCGAAGAGGTCGCCGTAATGCGCCTTGACCATGCCGCCGCATGAGCCGGACGGCACGACGACGTAGTCGAACGATTCGAATTCGTCGAGGAATTTCTGGGCGAGGTCGCGAGCGATGGCACGCTCACCCGAGTTGTAGCCCGGCTGACCACAGCAGGTCTGGGAGTCGGGAATCACGACCTCGCAACCGGCTGTCTCGAGCAGCTTGAGCGTAGAAAAGCCAATCTCCGGCCGCATCATGTCGATCAGACACGTGACAAACAGTCCGACGCGCATTGGGGGAATCCTCTTTTCGGGAATAATGGGCCATTATAAGTCGCCGGGCCGAACCGGCCCAGCGTGGATTCCCGTATTCACCGCTCGCGGCCGGCAACGCTTCACGCTCTGGGCTGCGGCGGCATTTGCCGCGGGCGGAACGTTTCAAGCGACGTGGCACGTGCCATCGGGGCACGAGGTAGCCCTTCGTCATGACCAGACGACACGGGCCTTCCCTCAGGAATCCCCGGTTGGCGAGACGATTTGTCAAACAGGATCGTGTTGCGCAGTTCCTTAAAATTCTTGCGCAACGTCGAGACGTCACCGCGCATCGTTGAGAGGTCACCGCCCATCATTGAGAAGTCGGCGCGCATCGTTGAGAAGTCGTCGCCCATCGCCGAGACTTCACCGCTCAACTTCGAGACGTCACCGCTCAACTTCGAGACGTCACTGCTCAACTTCGAGACGTCGCCGCGCAGCGACGTTGCAGTTTGCGCGAGCTCCTGCCTGGTTTGCGCGAGCCCCTGCTTGATCGAACTGACGTCGTCTTTAATGCTGCGCAGATCTTCCGAGTGCTGATTTAGCGTTGCCGAACGCTGATTTAGCAATGCCGAATGCTGCTTCAGCGTTGCCGAGTTCTCCTTGAGCGTTGCCGAGTTCTCCTTGAGCGTTGCCGAGTTCTGCTGGAGTGTCGCCCAGTTTTTTTGTAGTTGCTGCCATACCAATCGGTCCTGATCGGCCTGCGTTGTCGAAATTCGTCCAGCTAACGTTGTGTACATGGCGGTCTCCTGATTGTTAATGAATTCCTTCGTCTGATCGAGAAGGCTTTCTACGGCCTTCCATCCCTTTTCTCTATCGAAACCTCGAATACTCCCCAAGCTCACACACCGAATCACCATGGTGACGCAGAAGCCGATGATCGCCACCACCCAGCCCGAAACGAGTAATGCAACACCCGAGACGATCGCCCCGGCAGCGTAAAGTCCCCCGTTGATCCCTTCGCGCTTACCATGATGCTTCCTGTCCGGCTTCACACTTGAGCGCGCCGCGTCCACGGCGCGCCGCATGTGTTCGATGAACGGTGCCGTTTGAGTGCGAAACGTCATACACCTACGCTTTATGTCTTCCAACGCCTCCCAGTTGGCAACGACACCGTCAATCGTGTCATTCTGAAGACCACCGGTCTTCGACACGAGCGACGCATACTCGCGCAACATCGTTTGCTCGTGCTCAAGCGCCTCGCTAAGCGACGTCAGAATCGTGAGCAATCGCCTGGCGGATGACGTCATGCGCTCCGCGCACGGTTCATCGAGTTGGTCCGCGACCATCGAGCAAAAGAATCCTGGCGAATCCGGCACAGTGAGGCATCGCCAAAATGGATCCCGTAGGCCACCACGCCAATATCCGGACGTTGCCTTGGCGTAAGACTTCTCGAATGCCGATGACAGCCTGTCAACCGCATAGGTGCTCCCTCCCATGGCGTGCTGCGCGTTTCGAATTTGTGTGAGTTGCGATGCAATTTCTTGGCGTTTCTGTGCAATCGATGCGCCCTTTTTGTACATCCGCTCCGGCAGCACGGAGTGATCGGCCGCCATCGAGAAGATCGAATACCCCGGATAATTTATATATTCGTCATGCATGCATTCCCTCCTTGTTGGTATCGGCACCCGCCCTCGCTGCGTCAAGGGCCAGACATCGTCGCGGAACTGAAGTGCATGGTAATGAGGCGAGCGACCACCCACTTTAGATTTCTGTCACCGAATGAACGCTACTCGTCACTCAATGCACGTTGTGGCGGGAGGCACTTTGTGTGCGTGGTAGCCAGTGGATGCCCGGCTTTTTACAGGAATCGTCTACCCGAAACCTGCGAATTTTTCACCATATGATATAGAATCGACGCTATACGAAACTCGGCCCTACCTCATGAAAGACGACACCAGTCAAGGCGCGGAGTCGCGCACGTCCATTCAGGTAATCGAGCGCATGATGCGTTTGCTCGACGCCCTTGCCGGACATGCCGATCCCGTGAGTCTCAAAGAGTTGGCGCAAGCCACCGAACTTCATCCGTCGACCGCGCACCGCATCCTGAACGACATGGTGGCGTGCCGCTTCGTCGATCGCTGCGATCCCGGCACTTACCGTCTCGGCATGCGTTTGCTGGAACTCGGCAATCTGGTCAAAGCGCGCCTGTCGGTGCGTGACGCCGCCCTCACGCCCATGCGCGGCTTGCATCGCATCACCGGACAGACGGTCAATCTGTCGGTCCGTCAAGGCGATGAAATCGTCTATATCGAACGCGCTTACAGCGAGCGCTCCGGTATGCAAGTGGTGCGCGCCATCGGTGGTCACGCGCCGCTGCACCTCACGTCGGTCGGCAAGCTGTTTTTGGCGGCCGACGAAGCATCGCGCGTGCGCGCTTATGCCACGCGCACCGGACTCTCGGGCCACACGCGTAACAGCATCACCGATTTGCAAAAGCTCGAACGCGAGCTGACGCACGTGCGCAAGTCCGGCTACGCGCGTGACAACGAAGAGCTTGAGTTAGGGGTGCGATGCATCGCCGCCGGGATCTACGACGACAGCGGTAAGCTCGTGGCAGGACTCTCGCTCTCAGCCCCAGCAGACCGCCTTCAGGATGCCTGGCTGGCGAATCTGAACGAGACAGCACTGCAAATCTCGTCGTCGCTCGGCTTCCATTCGCCGAACCCGGATGTGGGTGGCAGCCTGTCGCAGGTCACAACGGCGGAGTGATTCGCCACGGGGTGTATAGCGTGATTTACTTGCGCTCTACACCCTGCGCCCATCCCATAGCACAAAACAAAAGGCGCTCCCGAGGGAGCGCCTTTCTTTTACATCTGCGGCGTGGCGCGAATTACAGCGCGTGTCCGTTGTTAGTCGCCACTTGTGCCGTCGGCGTGGTGCCTGCCGTACGTTGTGGCGTAGCGCCGCCGCCTTCCAACAGCCACTTGCGAACACGTGTGGCATCGGCGAAGCGAGAATACTTGCCGGTCGAGTCCAGCAGAATCATGATCACCGGACGGCCTTCGACGTTAGCTTGCATCACGAGGCACTGTCCGGCTTCGTTGATATATCCCGTCTTCTGCAGACCGATCTCCCAGCCCGAATGACCGATCAGATGATTCGTGCTCACGTAGTGCAGTTCGCGACGACCGGTGTTCACGTCGTAATTGCTGTCCGTCGAGAAACGACGAATCATCGGGTACTGATAAGCCGCCTTGACCATCTTCACGAGGTCACGCGCGCTCGACACGTTCTGGCTCGACAGACCCGTCGGATCGTTGAAGTGCGTGTCGTTCATGCCCAGTTGCTTCGCCTTGGCGTTCATCGCGGCGAGGAACGCCGGGCGGCCGCCCGGGAAGTAACGCGACAACGCTGCGGCCGCACGGTTCTCCGACGACATCAGTGCGATGTGCAGCATGTCTTCGCGCGACAGACGCGAGCCCACCGACAGGCGCGAACCCGTGCCCTTCTCGTAGTCGCGATCTTCGTCGGTCACTTCCATGACGTCGGTCATCGGCACGCCGGCGTCGAGCGACACCATCGCCGTCATCAGCTTCGAGATCGAGGCGATCGGCAGCACGGCTTGCGAGTTCTTGTCGAACAGCGATTCGCCCGTGCGCTCGTCGACCACGTAGGCGACCGAGGAACGCAGCGCAAGCGCGTCCGGCGTTTCATGCAGACCGAAAGCGCGGCCCGTCGAGAGACGCTCCGGGGCTTGCGGCGCAAAGTTGACGGTGCGATACGACGTCACGACACGGCGCTTGCCGTTCTTGTAGACGACGCGTTTGACGGCGACCTTCTTCGCTGCGGGTCCGTCATCCTCGACGGCAGCGAGCTTACGGGCTTTGCCGCTCGCCTTGGCGCTCTTCGTTTCACGAGCGGCAGGTGTGGCAGCGGCACGTTTGTTACCGGATTTGAACGTGGCGACGGCTTTCGTCGCCTTGGGATTCGCGCACGCGCGTTTCTGAGCGGCAGTCTTGGCCGTCTTCGGCGAGCATTCGCTCGTCTTACCAGCGGCGTGAACGACTGCCGGGGCACCGGCGGCGAGCGAGATCGCCACGACGGCAGCACCCCAGAGACGGGAGCGGCACAGACGCGCAAGGGTGGTGATCGCGTACATAGATTGGGAGTAGCGTGAGGTTGGCGGGCAACGAGTTTGGGAGAAGTTTAGTAACTTCCGAAAAAATAAGCAATATGAATGACTTAGCTGAAATACTTAAACCGGCATCTGGCAGTTTTGTGCAGTGCAACGCGCCAAATTACACATTCGCCAAATTTCGCAAAATTACGCCAACCTCTTGATATACGTCAGGTCAAAAAGTGCGCCCATTCGTCGAGCGGCGCGCGTTCGGTGACAAGACCGTTTTCCGCGGCAGCAGGGTCCGCATACCCCATCGCCATGCCACACACGACCATTCGGGTCTCCGGCAGATGCAGTTCCGCAGCAATGACCTGATGAATCGTGGCAAATGCCGCCTGCGGGCAGGTGTCCAGACCCCGCGCCCGCGCCGCGACCATCACGCTTTGCAGGAACATGCCGTAGTCCAGCCAGCTCCCCTGCTCCAGATGCCGGTCGATCGTGAAAAGCAACCCGACCGGCGCGTCGAAGAACGTGAAGTTGCGCGCGTGCTGTCCATGCATGCGCGCCTTGTCGGCACGACCGATGCCCAGCAAGCCGTATAGATCCCAGCCCACCTTGCGGCGCCGCGCCTGATACGGCTCAGTCCATTCGCGCGGGTAGTACGCGTACTCCTCCTGATGCATCAACCGCTGCGCCGGATCGTTGAACGCATCCAGCAGACGCGACGTCAACCGTTTCAATGCCTGTCCGCTGAGCACATAGGTTTGCCACGGCTGGATGTTGCTGCCGGAGGGCGCTCGCGATGCGACCGACAGGATGTCAGCGATCGTGGCTTGCGGCACCGGCGTCGGCAAATAGGCCCGGATCGAACGTCGACTACGAATCGCCTCGTCGACATATTTCACGCGCAGCCCGTCGTTCTCGTTGACAGACGAGGGATGCGTACTTTCCCCAGCCAGTGGCGTCGGTGCCGACGTCGATGTCTCGGCCGGGGCGCCATGGGGGCGCGCAGAGTGATGCTTCATAGCAATACGCTCACAACAAACTTCGAATGGAAGGCGGTGCCCTGCCCGGTTCGAACAAGGCGCGCAAAGTAGACGTCGCGCACGAGGCTTACGTCCCCGAAGACGTCGCGGCGGCCGTCGTCGCCCGCCGTTCGATGACGAGCGCGACGCCAAGGGCTGCGACGACCATACCGGCCGCACTCAGTGGCGAGAGCGTCTCGCCGAATAACAGCCACGCCATGACTGCGGTGGTCGGGGGCGTCAGATACATCAGGCTGGAGACCTTGGTCGCCGCGCCGTGACGGATCAGCAGAAAAAGCAGCGAAATCGCGCCGATGGACAGCGCCAGCACCGACCAGGCGAGCGCCCCGATCATCTCGAGATTCCACCGCACCTGCATCGTCTCCAGCGCCCATGCGGCGGGCAGCGTCACCACAAAGGCGGCGCCGAACTGCACGACGGTGCCCACACGTAAGTCGAAATGCGCACAGAAGCGCTTCTGATAGAGCGTGCCCGCCGTAATTGCGAACAGGCTCAACACGCACAGCAGTACGGCGCCAGTGCCGACGCCGCGAACGCCCACCTTGTTCGCCACCACCAGGCCGACACCGATAAAGCCGCAAAGCAACCCCAACCACTGGCGACGCGACACCGGCTCGCCGACAACGCGCGCGAAGATCGCCGTCAGGAGTGGCTGAATGCCGACGACCAGCGCCGCCAATCCTGCGGGTGCCCCCTGTTTGATCGCGGCCCAGACGCCGCCGAGGTACACCGCCTGAATGAGAATGCCGGAGACGGCCAGGTGCGCGAGCAGCGGCCAGTCGATGCGTTGGTGGTGAGTCGCCGTCGTCGCAGCCGCACGCGTTACGTCACCGTCTATCGCGACCGGACGCATCGGCCACGGCGTGCGTGTGAGCAGCGCAATCGGCAACATAACGACCAATGTAAAGCCGAAGCGCCACGCGAGGAACGTCAGCGGTTCGGCGTTCGGCATGCCGTACTTCGCGACGATGAACCCGGTACTCCAGATCAGCACGAACCACCACGGCATGGTCGCGCTCCAGATCGCCGTGACCGAACCGGTCGACGCCATTGGGGCGCGTGCTGAACTCGATGCCGAAGTGGCCGACGGGGGCTGCGCAGGCGGGGCCGTCCGATGCTCGCTCATACGAGAACACCACCAACGCTTGCATGAAATCTGCCGTGAACGGTCCGATGGAACCGACTGGCAAGACGAATCGTGGCGAAATGCGCGGCAACCGTCTGGTCGATATCGCGACCGTACCCACCCGCCATCGCAATCGCCACCGGCAACCCACGCTCTGCGCAAGCCGTCAGCACACGGTGGTCACGTGCGAGCAGGCCACCGTGCGTCAGCGAGAGACGGCCGAGCCTGTCGTTTTCCAGCGGATCGGCGCCAGCTAGGTAAATGACGAACGTTGGCGTGAATTGCGCGAACAGATCCGTCAGCGCATGGCCGAGCGCGACGAGATATTCGTCGTCGCCGCAACCGTCGGGCAACGCAACGTCGAGGTCGCCGGTCGCCTTATGAAACGGGTAATTGTGCTCGCCATGCAGCGAGAGCGTGAAGACGCTCGGATCGTGCTCGAAAATGGCTGCGGTGCCATTGCCCTGATGCACGTCGAGATCGATGATCGCCACGCGTGTCCCCGGCCCCAGCTCGGCTTGCATCGCTCGCGCCGCAACGGCAGCGTCATTGAAGACACAGAAGCCTTCCCCGCGATCGGCGTACGCGTGGTGCGTACCGCCGGCCAGATTGGCCGCCACGCCGTCGGCTAACGCCGCGCGGCACGCTGCCACCGTCGCCCCGGCGGAGCGTCGGGAGCGCTCGACCATCTGCGGCGACCATGGAAACCCGATACTGCGCTGCTCTTTCGGATCCAGCTCGCCTGCACTTACGCGCTCGACGTACTCCCGCGAGTGCACTCGCCCGAGCATCACATCGTCTGCGGGCAACGCCTCCGTCAATTCGACGTGCGGCAGCTCACCGGCGACGCGTTCGCGCAGCCGAGCGTACTTTTCCATCGGGAAACGGTGTCCAGGGGGAAGCGGCAGAACGAAGTGATCGCTGTAAAACGCTTGCATCGATGCGAGAGGCCGACGAAACGGCGCGCGAAAAAGCGTTGAATGACAGCGGCACTGGAGAACGGCAGTCGCGAAGCATTCCTCTAAACGCAGGCATGCCAGACGCACGTGACCGCTCCGCCAGTGCCGGAACGAATCGATAGTACCATCGGCCGCCGGGGTCCGTCGGGGCGCCAAAGTGGTGCAAAATCCGATGCCGCATACGGTGCAAAGCCGCACCACGACAGGATTTGCGTCTTAATGAATGCTCGCCGCAACGCGGTGTCATCGATCCGTCACGGGATCCCAAGTCGCTGATTTTGTAAGCTTTTGTTGAATTTGTGCAACGCACAAAAATGACTTGACAGTCACAAAAATATCTCTAAACTTGCAATTGTGC
Organism: Pandoraea commovens; assembly: GCF_024704525.1. Classification (NCBI taxonomy): domain Bacteria; kingdom Pseudomonadati; phylum Pseudomonadota; class Betaproteobacteria; order Burkholderiales; family Burkholderiaceae; genus Pandoraea; species Pandoraea commovens. The sequence continues at coordinate 2,383,302 of NZ_CP102780.1, read as the reverse complement.
GATGCACAAAAGAGATCGCACTTACTGAGAAGGCCCCAACCGTGTTTTCACCGGGATAAGGTGAGAACCAACGAGCGAACACGGAGTGGGTCGATATGTTGTGTATGACACCATAGGAGAACGCCATGTCGTTTCTGACCCCCGAGCAACTCGCCGCCGCACACAAAGCCAATCTGGAAACCCTGTTTGGTCTGACCAACAAAGCCTTCGAAGGCGTTGAAAAACTGGTCGAACTGAACCTGCAAGCCGTGAAGGCATCGCTGGCCGAGTCCGCATCGACCGCACAAAAGGCTTTCGCTGTGAAGGACGCGCAAGAGCTGCTCGCCCTGCAAGCCAACCTGGTTCAGCCGGCTGCCGAAAAGGCACTCGCGTATGGCCGTCACCTGTATGAAATCGCTTCGTCGACGCAAGCCGAAGTGACCAAGGTGGCTGAAGCCCAACTGGCCGAAGGCTCGCAGAACGTGCAAGCGCTGTTCGACAACCTGGCCAAGAATGCACCGGCCGGTTCGGAGTCCGCCGTTGCACTGGCCAAGTCGGCCCTGTCCGCTGCCAACAGCGCGTTCGACAGCGTCCAGAAGGCCACCAAGCAAGCCGTCGAAATCGCCGAAACGAACTTCGCTGCTGCGACGAACGTCGCCTCGAAGGCTGCGGCTCAGGCTTCGCGTGCTGCCACCGCCAAGAAGTAATCGATAGCGTCCTGCAAGTCGTTACCCGGGACGCCAACCGTTTGTCGCTGCACCCCCAAGTTGTAGCAACACCCAGTTGTCTCCTCGGTACCGCAGGTACCTTTCGAACCCGGCCCTGAGCCGGGTTTTCTTTTTTGTGCCGCATCATTCGCGAAAGTAAGAGGCACGCCGACCCGCTAGCGACGCCTAATAAAAAACCGCCACTCCCGAGGGAATGGCGGTTTTCTGTTCCTGCGCGCTCGCGTGCGCAGGGTGCCGAATGCGCAGTCTTACTTCTTGCGCGGCGGCGGAACGTCGGTGCAAACGCCTTCGTAGATTTCGGCGGCCATACCGACCGACTCAGCCAACGTCGGGTGCGGGTGAATGGTCTTGCCGATATCGACAGCGTCCGCGCCCATCTCGACGGCCAGGCAAAGTTCACCAATCAGGTCGCCCGCATGCGTGCCGACGATAGCGCCGCCGAGAATACGGTGCGTCTCTTCGTCGAAGAGCAGCTTGGTGAAACCTTCGTCACGACCGTTTGCAATCGCGCGGCCCGATGCGGCCCACGGGAACACAGCCTTGCCGAACTTAACGCCCTCGGCCTTGAGTTGGTCCTCTGTCTTGCCCGCCCAAGCCACTTCCGGATCGGTGTATGCCACCGACGGGATCTGGATGGCATCGAAGAAAGCCTTTTCGCCATGTGCGGCTTCCGCAGCAACATGTGCCTCGTGCACGGCCTTGTGTGCCAGCATCGGCTGACCGACGATGTCACCGATCGCGAAGATGTTCGGCACATTCGTGCGCATCTGGTTATCCACCGAGATGAACCCGCGATCACCCACCACCACACCAGCCTTCTCGGCACTGATTTTCTTACCGTTCGGGCTACGCCCCACGGCTACCAGCACGAGGTCGTAACGCTGCGGCTCTGCCGGCGCAGCTTCGCCTTCGAACTTCACGTAGATGCCGTCGGCCTTGGCTTCCGCACCCACCGTCTTGGTCTTGAGCATGACACGACCAAAACGCTTGTCGTTCATCTTTTGCCAGACCTTGACCAGATCGCGGTCAGCACCCTGCATCAGACCGTCGAGCATTTCGACGACGTCGATCTCTGCGCCCAACGCGCTGTAGACCGTGGCCATTTCCAGACCGATGATGCCGCCACCAATCACCAGCATCTTCTTCGGAATCTGGCGCAGCTCAAGCGCGCCGGTCGAATCGACGATACGCGGATCTTCCGGCAGGAACGGCAGCTTCACGGCTTGCGAGCCGGCAGCGATGATGGCCTGCGCGAACTTCACGACCGTCTTCTTGCCGTCCTTGCCGACGACTTCGACGTGATTCGCATCGAGGAATGCACCGACGCCAGTCACGACTTCGACCTTACGCATCTTCGCCATACCGGCCAAACCACCGGTCAGCTTGCCAACGACGCTTTCCTTGTATGCACGCAGCTTGTCGAGATCGACCTCGGGCTTTGCGAACGAAATGCCGTGGTGGCCCAGCGACTGTGCCTCTTCAAGCACGGCTGCCGTGTGCAGCAAGGCCTTCGACGGAATGCAACCCACGTTCAGGCAGACACCGCCGAGCGTTGCGTAGCGTTCGACGAGCACCGTCTTGCGCCCCAGGTCCGCGCTGCGGAACGCAGCCGAGTATCCGCCCGGGCCTGCGCCCAGCACGAGCACTTCACATTCGATGTCGGCGCTGCCGCTGTGCTTGCCAGCAACCGGGGCCGGTGCGCTCGCGACAGCAGCGGGTGCCGCTGCAGGTGCCGGCGCTGCGGCAGGCGCGGCTGCGGGCGCGGCGGCCTTGGCGGCGCCCGCACCTTCCGCTTCCACGATAGCGATCAAAGTCCCTTCGCTGGCCTTATCGCCCACTTTGATCTTCACTTCCTTGACCGTGCCCGCCACTTCGGACGGCACTTCCATGGATGCCTTGTCGGATTCGAGCGTGATCAGCGACGCATCCTTGGCAATCTTGTCGCCGGGCTTGATCATCACTTCGATGACGTCTACGCCCTCTGCGCCGATATCCGGCACTTTGACTTCAATGAGACTCATGCGGGGTCTCCCTGTCGCATTTATGACTTGATGGTGGTATCGATCGGAAACTCATGTACCTGAAACGGGCCGGCCGAACTCTTGTCGAATTCCGCCCCCGCCTTCACGCCTGCTTCGGCGATGGCACGTGCGCTCAGATCCTGGTCGTAGAGGGCATACATGGCGCCGAGCGCGAAATTGCGCCCCGAACCGATCCCCCAGAACCGATCGAAAACGAACACTTCCCGGTAGGAATAAACCCCGTAGATCCCTGTCGGATTCGCGATCACGCTTGTGATCTGCGACGACTCGTACGGGTCGTCTTCCTCTTCCTTGGTGTTGAGGAAATACTCTTCCTTGAGCTTCTGATGGACCCGACAGAACGTGCGGAAAACTTCGTCTCGCGAATGGAGACGGCACTCATCCGCCATACCGGAAAGAATGGCACGCATGACCGGAAAATGCGCCGTCGTGCCAGCCAGACCGACATAGGAATCCCCCACGAGAAAAACCTTGCGGTTTTCTTCGTAGGATTGCGACAGCCGGGTATCGCCGAATGTGACGAGCGAATCGGCGGCAATGGCGATTTCCCCTGCCTTCTTGACGACTACCACGGTGGTCATGATGCCCTCCCCGTCCAGAATCCTGAAGCTTGCGCGAATGCCACCGACGCGCTCACGCGCCGTCGGCGGCAAAAGCCATTACAGCATCGCGCGACGGAAGTCCGCCAACAGTTGACCCAGGTAGGCGTTGAAGCGAGCGGCTTCTGCGCCGTCGATCACGCGGTGATCGTAGGACAGTGACAGCGGCAGCGTCAGTTGCGGCAGGAACTGCTGCTTGCGCTCATCCCACACCGGCTTCTGATACGAACGCGACAGACCCAGAATGGCGACTTCCGGTGCGTTGATGATCGGCGTGAAGGTCGTGCCTCCGATGCCGCCGAGCGACGAAATCGAGAAGCAGCCACCTTGCATCTGATCCGGCTTGAGCTTGCCTTCGCGGGCGAGCTTTGCCAGTTCCGACGTTTCGCGCGCGATCTCGAACACACCCTTCTTGTCCGCGTCGCGAACGACCGGCACCACGAGGCCGTTCGGCGTGTCAGCGGCAAACCCGATGTGGAAGTACTGCTTGAAGACCAGATTGTCGCCATCGAGGCTGGCGTTGAACGTCGGGAATTTCTTCAGAGCCAGCACGCAGGCCTTGATGACGAACGCAAGCATCGTGACCTTGATGCCAGCCTTTTCGTTTTCCTTGTTCAACTGCACGCGGAACGCTTCGAGTTCACCGATATCCGCTTCGTCGTTGTTCGTGACGTGCGGGATCATGACCCAATTGCGATGCAGGTTCGCGCCGGAGATCTTCTTGATGCGCGAGAGCGCCTTCGGCTCGACCGGACCGTACTTCGCAAAATCGACCTTCGGCCACGGCAGCAGATTCAACTCGCCACCACCTGCCGGCGCAGCGCCTGCAGCGGCCGGACGGTTACCGGAAAGCGCGCTCTTGACGAAGTTGCGCACGTCGTCGACGACCACGCGGCCCTTCGGCCCCGTGCCCTTGACCTGCGTGACATCCACACCCAGTTCACGTGCGAACTTACGCACCGACGGGCTGGCGTGGCTGATCGGCTGACTGCCTTGTGCTGCCACAGGGGCAGCGGCAGGTGCCGGTGCCGGTGCTGCTGCCGGAGCCGGAGCTGGCGCTGCGGCGGCAGGTGCCGGGGCGGCGGCCGGGGCTGCTGCCTTGGCGGGTGCGGCCGCCGACGCGGCAGCCGCACCTTCGAGCACGAGGATCAGTGAACCCTCGGAGACCTTGTCACCGACGTTCACCTTCAGTTCTTTCACCACGCCTGCGGCCGGGCTCGGCACGTCCATCGAAGCCTTGTCCGATTCCAGCGTCACGAGCGATTGCTCGGCGGTGACGGTGTCGCCCACCTTCACCAGCACTTCGATCACGGGCACGTCGTCATAACCGCCGATATCCGGCACCTTGACGTCGATCTTGCTGGTACCGCCGCTGGCGGCCGGGGCAGCAGGCGCTGCCGGGGCGGCGGCTGGGGCAGCCGCGGGTGCCGCTGCTTGCGGTGCCGCAGCCGGAGCGGCCGGTGCAGCCGCGCCATTTGCCTGTGTGCCCGAGCCGTTGGCGGTCTCGAGCGTCAAAATTACAGAACCTTCGGACACTTCATCGCCGACTTTCAGGCTCAGCGCTTTAATGACACCTGCGGCCGGGCTCGGCACGTCCATCGTGGCCTTATCCGACTCCAGCGTGATCAGGGCCTGCTCGGCGTCGATCTTGTCGCCTGCCTTCACCAGCACTTCAATTACGGGCAAGTCCTTGAAGTCACCGATATCCGGGACTTTCACTTCGATCACTTGACTCATTTTCCACAGTCTCCTCGAGGCTGCGCTTGACGTGCGGCACACGCCGGTCTGTCGCTGGGGGGCGACTGACCGGCACGCTCACCGCACGCAGCGGCCTTTAGACGGTCATCGGGTTGGGTTTGTTCGGATCCAGGTTGTACTTGGCAATCGCCTCGGCAACCTTGCTGGCCGGCAGCGTACCTTCGTCGGCCAGCGCCTTGAGCGCAGCAACCGTGACCCAGTTACGATCCACCTCGAAGAAGTGACGCAGCTTTTCGCGCGTATCCGAACGGCCATAACCGTCGGTGCCGAGCACGACATAACGGCCACGAACGAACGGACGGATCTGATCGGCATACGTACGAATGTAGTCGGTCGATGCAATGACCGGACCACGCGTATCGTTCAGGCACTTCTCAACGTGCGACAGGCGAGCCGTCTCGGTCGGGTGCAGCAGATTGTGACGTGCCACGTCGTTGCCTTCGCGAGCCAGCTCCGTGAAGCTCGGGCAGCTCCACAGATCCGATTCAACGCCCCAGTCGTTCTTGAGCATTTCGGCAGCGGCGATCACTTCGTTGAAGATCGTACCCGAACCCAGCAGTTGCACGCGCGGCGCCTTGCTGTTGTCCGTGCCGCGACGGAACGCGTACATGCCCTTCAGGATGTCGTTCTCCACGCCTTCCGGCATCGCCGGGTGTGCGTAGTTTTCGTTCATCACGGTGAGGTAGTAGTACACGTCTTCCTGATCCTGCACCATGCGGCGCAGACCGTCCTGAACGATCACGGCGAGTTCGTAGGCAAACGTCGGATCGTACGGCAGGCAATTCGGAATCGACGACGCCCACAGCAACGAGTGACCGTCTTCGTGCTGGAGACCTTCGCCGTTAAGCGTCGTACGACCGGCCGTACCGCCCACCAGGAAACCGCGCGCGCGCATGTCGCCAGCGGCCCAGGCCAGATCGCCGATACGCTGGAAACCGAACATCGAATAGAAGATGTAGAACGGGATCATCGTCTCGCCGTGCGTCGAGTACGACGTTGCGGCAGCGATCCAGTCGCACATACCGCCGGCTTCGTTGATGCCTTCCTGCAGAATCTGACCGCTCTCAGATTCCTTGTAGAACATCAGTTGATCCTGATCTTGCGGAATGTAACGCTGGCCGACCTGGCTCCAGATACCGATCTGGCGGAACAAGCCTTCCATACCGAACGTGCGCGACTCATCCGGCACGATCGGCACGATGCGCTGACCCAGCGCCTTGTCCTTGAGCAGCACATTGAGAATACGCACGAACGCCATCGTCGTCGAAATCTCACGGCCTTCGGCGGTTGCCTTGAGCAGTGCGTCGAATGCGTTCAGCGCAGGCACCGGCAGCGAAGCGGCCTTGGTGCGGCGTTGCGGCAGGTAGCCACCCAGCTCCATGCGGCGAGCGCGCATGTATTCCAGTTCCTTCGAACCTTCCTCGAACTTGATGTACGGCACGTCGGCGATCTGATCATCCGAGATCGGCAGCTTGAACTGGTCGCGGAATTTCTTGAGCGACTCCACCGGCATTTTCTTCTGCTGGTGGGTGATGTTCATGGCCTGACCGGCCTCGCCCATGCCGTAGCCCTTGATGGTCTTGGCCAGAATGACGGTCGGCTGACCCTTGTGCGTCGTGGCCGAATGATAGGCCGCGTAGATCTTGTGCGGATCGTGGCCGCCACGGTTCAGCGCCCAGATGTCTTCATCCGACCAGTCGGCAACCATCGCCTTCAAAGCCGGGGTGTTGAAGAAGTTCTCGCGAACGAACGCGCCGTCCTTCGACTTGTACGTCTGATATTCGCCGTCCACGCATTCCATCATGCGCTTCATCAGCAGGCCCTGCTTGTCGCGGGCAAGCAGCGAATCCCAACGGCTGCCCCAGACCACCTTGATGACGTTCCAGCCAGCACCACGGAATTCCGATTCGAGTTCCTGGATGATCTTGCCGTTACCGCGTACCGGGCCGTCCAGGCGCTGCAGGTTGCAGTTGATCACGAACACGAGGTTGTCGAGCTGTTCACGGCCAGCCATGCCGATCGCACCCAGCGATTCCGGCTCGTCCGTCTCGCCGTCGCCGAGGAAGGCCCAGACCTTGCGGCCCTCGGTCTTCACGATGTTGCGCGACTCGAGGTACTTCATGAAGCGAGCCTGATAGATCGCCATGATCGGGCCCAGACCCATCGAGACCGTCGGGAACTGCCAGAAGTCCGGCATCAGCCACGGATGCGGGTACGACGACAGACCGCCGCCGTCCACTTCCTGACGGAAGTTCTCGAGCTGCGTCATTTCCAGACGACCCAGCAGGAACGCGCGGCTGTACACGCCCGGCGACGAGTGGCCCTGCACGAACACCAGATCGCCACCGTGCTTGTCGGACGGAGCGTGCCAGAAGTGATTGAAACCAACGTCGTAGAGGGTCGCGGCCGAGGCGAACGAGGCGATGTGACCGCCGACGTTCGTGTCCTTACCGGCACGCAGCACCATCGCGATCGCATTCCAGCGGGTGTACGAGCGGATCTTGTGCTCGACGTCCTGATCGCCCGGAATACGGGCCTGCTGGTCGACGGGGATGGTGTTGATGTAGGGGGTATTTGCCGAGAAAGGCAGATGCTCGCCGTTGATGCGGGCGAATTCGATCAGCTTTTCGAGCAGGTAGTGCGCGCGCTCCGGGCCTTCGGCAGCCAGCACGCCTTCGAGCGAGGCCAGCCATTCTTGCGTTTCTTGGGGATCGGCGTCCGCAGGGGATACGATCTTCAGGGCTTCTTCAGGTACGGCGGACATGGTGTCTCCTTGTCTGTCGTTAGCGGGTTGGCGTAATGGTCGTAACCCGCTTCATGGACGGGCCTACCGGCATTTTTACCGGGGCATTGTACGAAGGTTATTCCCGCCTTCGCAAGCGAAATTTCAGATTACGATAGCAATTTTCATAATGCGGAAATCTGCTGCACTGCACATAAAATCAATGGGTTGCCGACACCATCAGATCACGATTTTTGGATGTACCGATCGGTCTCAAGGGTGATTTAAGCGGCCGTCTTACCAAAAAGATCGGACTCTTCCGAAAAGCAGTGCGCGACAGACTCGGACAGCGGGAAACCGGTCGGCCTGCGCTACAATCTCGCCATGCTTTCGCCACGCCTCGCAAACTCATCCCCGCCGTCCCGGTCCGCTGCTACGCCAGCCCGCTCCAACCGTTGGTTGCAGGGGTTTGCGGAGTCGCACTACTACTTGCTGGTACCGCTCGTCTCCATTGTGATCTTCCTGGTGGTGATGAGTTTGATTCTGTGGAGCCTGAACCGTCGCGAAACGGAGCAGCAGCAGGACACGCTTTATCGAAACGTCGCGTGGGCGCAGCAGCAGATCCGCCTCAATATGCTGGCCATTCAGGACCAGATCAGTTCCCTTGCCCGCGATACGGCGGCCAAACCTCAGGACGTGGCTCACTTCCAGAACACGGCAAGCGAGCTGATGCAAAATCATGCAGACATCGTCTTCATGAACTGGCTCGATGCCTCGCAACGGCCGAAGTGGGCCGTTCCGGCGGACTCCCCTTTCGCCTCGCGGCTACAAGGCTCGGCCCAGCATCCCATGGAGGACGAGCTGTTGGTGGCATTTCGCGCAGCGCGCGACTCGCGTCGCTCTGCCTACTCCACGCTGATCTACGACGCCTCGGGGGCCAGCTACATCGTCGTTCAGGTGCCCGTACTGCGCGAGCGCGAGTTCCTCGGCACGATCAGCGCGGTGTATTCCGTCGAGGGTCTGCTGATTCACGAGTTGCCCCAGGAACTCGGCGACAAGTTCAAGGTGTCGTTCATCGACACGCACAACAACGAACTGGCGACGACGTCTACTCGACCACCGCTGCCACGCGACGTGTCGTACGAGTTGTTACTCGATCCGCCCGGCCACAGTCTTGCTGTGCGCATCTACTCGTATCCGGCGGTCGGCAACTTCGTCAACAACACGCTGGTCTGGCTGATCGCCGGGTTGTCCTGCTTCGTGCTCTGGAGTCTTTGGAGTTTGTGGCGTCACACGCGCCAGCGATTCGAAGCGCAGCAGGCGCTGTTTAATGAGACGTCGTTCCGCCGGGCGATGGAGAACTCAATCGTGATCGGCATGCGAGTCCTCGACCTGCAGGGCCACATCACCTATGTGAATCCCGCGTTTTGCCGTATGACGGGCTGGGATGAGCCGGATCTCATGAACCGTGCGCCGCCCTACCCGTACTGGCCGAAGGACGATATTCACGAAATGCAGCGCCGCATCGATATGACGCTGCGCGGCAAGGCTCCGTCGCACGGTTTCGAAATTCGGGTACAGCGCAAGGACGGGACGATTTTCTACGCGCGTATGTTCGTCTCGCCGCTGGTCGATGCCCACGGCCGCCAGACCGGCTGGATGTCCTCACTGACCGACATCAGCGAGCCCAAACGCGCCCGCGAAGAACTCGCCGCTGCGCACGAACGGTTCACGACGGTGCTCGAAAGCCTCGACGCCTCGGTATCGGTGCTGGCCGTCGACAAGGCAGAGTTACTCTTCGCCAACCGCTATTACCGGCAACTGTTCGGCACGCGCCCCGAAGGCCACCTCGAGCTGTCGGGTGGGGGCGAATTGTCGCCGACGTCGCTCGACCACATCGACATGGTCGATGCTTTTGCCGGACTGCCCGCAGCGTCGCTGACCGATACAGCGGCGGAAACGCAGGAAATTTACCTGCCAACGCACCAGAAATGGTTCGAAGTCCGACGTCAGTACATTCAGTGGGTTGACGGTCATCTCGCGCAATTGCAAGTGGCGACGGACATTACAGCTCGCCGTCATGCGGAAGAGCTGGCCCGCCAGGAAGAAGAGCGGCTGCAATTCACCGGCCGTCTGACGACGATGGGGGAAATGGCATCGTCGCTGGCTCACGAGCTGAATCAGCCGCTCGCGGCCATCAACAACTACTGTATGGGCACGGCCGCCCTCGTGCGAGCTGGTCGCACGTCCCCTGAAACACTGCTGCCGGCGCTCGAAAAGACGTCTCAACAGGCGGTGCGGGCCGGGATGATCATCAAGCGGATTCGCGCCTTCGTGAAACGAAGCGAGCCGAAGCGACAACCGTCATCCATTTATGAGATCGTGGCGGATGCCGTCGGCCTCGCGGAGATCGAAGCACGTAAGCGGCGAATTCGTATCGTCACAGAGCTTCCGGCAGGACTGCCACAGATCAACGTCGACCCGGTGCTGATCGAGCAGGTCCTCATGAACCTGCTCAAGAACGCCGCCGAAGCGATGCACGGCTACACGCCCCCGCCGGGGCAACGACGCGACCCGACGGTGCGTTTGCATGTGGAGCGGCGGGATAAATCTGTTGAATTCCAGGTGTCCGATCACGGACCTGGGGTTGACGAAGCGACTATCGAACGATTGTTTGAACCGTTCTTTAGTACCAAGTCGGACGGCATGGGCATGGGCCTGAACATCTGCCGTTCGATCATCGAATCGCACCACGGCCGTCTGTGGGTAGAAAACAATGAAATCGACGGCGTGCGGAATGGTTGTACTTTTTGTATTCTGTTACCGTTAGAAAGCGATACGACATCCGGATCCGGGGGAGGACTATGACGACACCCAATATCAATACCGATCAAGAAACCGTCTTTGTTGTCGATGACGACGAAGCTGTCCGCGACTCGCTTCGCTGGCTTCTGGAAGCCAATGGATATCACGTGCGAGGGTTTGGCAGTGCAGACGATTTTCTGCAGTTTTGCGCAGATGTTACGCAAAGCAACCGCCCGAACAACCTGATTGGCTGCCTGATTCTCGACGTCCGCATGCCGGGCATGAGCGGACTGGAGCTTCAGGACGCCCTGATCGAGCGCGGCATCAACCTGCCGATCATTTTCGTGACGGGCCACGGCGACGTGCCGATGGCTGTCGAAACGATGAAGAAAGGTGCGACGGACTTCATCGAAAAGCCGTTCGACGAGGGCGAACTGCGCAAGCAGGTCGAAAACATGCTGAGAACCGCTCGCGAAGAGGCTGGCCGTCATCGCGAACAGCAAGCTGCGGAAGAACTGCTCAGGAAGCTGACGAGCCGTGAGCACCAGGTGCTCGAGCGCATCATCGCCGGTCGCCTGAACAAGCAGATTGCCGACGATCTGGGCATCAGCATCAAGACGGTCGAAGCACACCGCGCCAACATCATGGAGAAGCTCAACGTCAACACCGTTGCCGATCTGCTCCGACTGGCGCTGTCCAAGCGATAAATCGGATCGCCCTGCACCTCAGGAGGTGCAGGGTATCGAACCTTCGGGCACTGCGCTGATTCCCAGCTCGGTGCCCCTCCACCGACCGATCACCGGCCGCACCCTTCGGGTGTGTCCTTCCCCCTCGCCAACAGCACTTGCGCTAACACTGACGTTAACGCGTTACGCCGTGCGCCCCACTCCCGTGAGCCCCAGCGCGCCGGTATAATACGGTCTTTGCGCTTGTCGCCCGCCCGACCTGCGTCGCCGTATACGGCCCCTTGGGCCAGCCCCCTTCCTTCATACGATATCCACGCATCATGACCGCCACCCTCATCGACGGCAACGCCCTCGCCAAACGTATTCGTGCCGAAGTCGCCACGCGCGCCGCTGCACTCACCGCCCGCGGCCATCAACCCGGCCTCGCCGTGGTTTTGGTCGGCGAGGACCCAGCCAGCCAGGTCTACGTGCGCAACAAGGTCAAGGCTTGCGAAGACAATGGCCTGTATTCGTCGCTCGATCGGTACCCGGCGGATCTGACCGAGAGCGATTTGCTCGCACGAATCGATGAGCTGAACCGCGATCCGAAGATCAACGGCATTCTCGTGCAACTGCCGCTGCCGAAGCACATCGACAGCCACAAGGTGCTCGAAGCCATTGCGCCGGAAAAGGATGTCGACGGCTTCCACGTCTCGAACGCCGGAGCGCTGATGACGGGCGCACCGCTGTTCCGCCCCTGCACGCCTTACGGCTGCATGAAGATGCTCGAATCGGTGGAGTTCCCGCTGCGTGGCGCCGTCGCTGTCGTGATCGGTGCGTCGAACATCGTCGGCAAGCCCATGGCCATGATGCTGCTTCAGGCCGGTGCTACCGTCACCATCTGCAACAGCAAGACGCGCGATCTGGCCGCACATACGCGCAATGCCGACGTGATCGTTGCCGCAGTGGGCAAGCGCAATATCGTTACGGCCGATATGGTCAAGCCGGGGGCCGCGGTGATCGACGTCGGCATGAATCGTGACGACGAAGGCAAGCTCTGTGGCGACGTCGATTTCCACGGCGTCAAGGAAGTCGCAGGGTTCATCACACCGGTGCCCGGTGGCGTGGGCCCGATGACCATCACCATGTTGCTGGTCAACACGATCGAAGCGGCGGAGCGTGCGCTTGGCTGATCGCCAGGTGGACCGTTGACCAGAAGCGACGGTTTTTCACGCAGCGACGCCATATGGGGCGCGTACGGCCAACGGGTCGTACGCGCCCTCTTCATTCGTGGGCCACTCGCCACGCGGCCCCGATGAGAGATACCGTAGCGGGACGTCGGAATCCCCCGAAAACTCGGTCTACACCGAGTAACAAAACAGATCCCCGCATCAACGCGCGGCCTCGGCAAGACTCCGCCAAGTCAATGCCACTAAGGCTTTGCGCGCAATTCCCGGTTGGCGACGTCAATGACATCAGTTGAAAAAAACGACTGGAAAATTCGACAGGTTGCCCCCACACTCTTCGTAAGCCCCTTCAAGTGGATAACGAACGCATGAATACGCCGAAAAGCAATCCTCTTCTCGATATCGAGGGACTCCCCCGTTTTTCCGAAATTCGCCCTGAGCATGTCACGCCAGCCGTCGATGTGCTACTGGAGCAGGCGCGTGCGGCCGTCGATCGCGCAGCCGACCCCGCAACACCCGCGACATGGGCCAATATCCTCGACGCTGTCGAAGACGGCACGGAAGGCCTTGGACGCGCCTGGGAAATCATCGGACACCTGAACGCAGTCGCCGACACCCCCGAGCTGCGCGCCGCCTATAGTGAAAATCTGCCGCGTGTCACCGAGTTTTCGGCCAGTGTCGGCCAGAATCTCGCGCTGTTCGACAAGTACAAGTCGATTGCCGCCGGACCGGAATTTGCCGGACTATCGACCGCTCGCAAGAAGATTCTGGACAATGAAATGCGCGGCTTCCGCCTGGGCGGCGCAGAACTCCCCGAAGATCAGAAGCCGCGATTTGCCGAGATTCAGGAAGAACAGGCCGGCCTTGCGAAGAGCTTCTCCGATCACGTTCTTGATGCGACCAACAAGTTCTCCCTCGTCGTGACCGATGAAACGGAGATCGCGGGTCTGCCTGACGACGACAAGGCGGCCGCACGCGCCGCCGCCGAACGAGATGGCGTGGAAGGCTGGAAGTTCACACTGCACTTCCCGTCGTACTTCCCTGTGCTCCAATACGCCGACAATCGCGCCCTGCGCGAAAAGCTGTATCGGGCGAACGTGACACGCGCCTCCGAACTCGGACCGAAGTTCGGCGACGGCGACGCGGGCTGGGACAACACCGGCATCGTCGTGGAGCAACTCGCGCTGCGTCGCGAAGAAGCGCAAATGCTCGGGTTCAAGAACTACGCAGAAGTCTCACTTGAGCCGAAGATGGCCGAATCGCCCGCACAAGTGCTCGAATTCCTCGAAGACCTTGCGCGCCGTGCCCGTCCGTATGCCGAGAAGGACTGGGAAGAGCTTCAGGCATTTGCGGCCAAGTCGCTCGGCATCGACAAGCTGCAGCCCTGGGATACGGCATACGCGTCTGAAAAGCTGCGCCAGCAACGGTACGCTTTTTCCGAAACGGAAGTGCGTCAGTATTTCCCGCTCCCGAAGGTCCTCGACGGCTTGTTCCGAGTTGCAGGCACATTGTTTGATGTGACGATTCGTCCGCAAGAGGCTGAGACGTGGCATCCCGACGTGCGTTTCTTCCGCATCGAACGCAATGGCGAACTGGTTGCGCAGTTTTACATGGACCTGTTCGCGCGCGAAGGCAAACGCGGCGGTGCGTGGATGGATAGCGCGCGCACGCGCAAGCGTCTGCACGACGGCGCACTTCAAACCCCAGTCGCCTACCTCGTCTGCAACTTCCCCGCCCCAGTCGGAGAAAAGCCAGCCCTGCTGCCGCACGACGATGTCATCACGCTGTTCCACGAGTTCGGTCACGGCCTGCATCACATGCTGACGCAAGTCGAAGATGCTGGTGTTGCTGGCATCAATGGCGTCGAGTGGGACGCCGTGGAATTGCCGTCGCAGTTCATGGAGAACTTCTGCTGGGAGTGGGATGTCCTCGAGCACATGACAGCGCATGTCGACACGGGGGCCGCCCTGCCGCGCGCGCTGTTCGACAAGATGATCGCCGCACGCAATTTCCAGAGCGGCCTGATGATGCTGCGCCAACTGGTCTTCTCGGACTTTGACATGCATCTGCATTACGACTTCGATCCGCGTGGCCCGGAGTCGGTGCTTGAAGTGTCACGACGCATCAACGATCGTTTGCACGTCACCCCGCAGGTGGATTTCTCGCGCTGGCCGAACACGTTTAGCCATATCTTCGCTGGCGGATACGCTGCAGGCTACTACAGCTACAAGTGGGCTGAAGTGCTGTCGGCCGACGCCTATGCCGCTTTCGAGGAAGCGGCCAAGGTGAGTGGCACGGTGTTGGATACTGCGACGGGGGCACGCTATCGCGACGAGATTCTCGCCGTGGGTGGCAGCCGCGAGGCGATGGAGTCGTTCATCGCATTCCGGGGGCGCGCACCGCAAGTCGATGCTTTGCTGCGCCACAGCGGAATGTCGGCAAGTTGACGCCTCTCATCACATGAGGAATGAGGGCCGACGGGCGTCGGCTTTCAGTCCTCAGCTATCGTCGTCGCAACCGTTCGGCCGCCAAACATAGCTGTGTGTCTCCTTATCGAGGCAACGCGCGGCCTGAAAGCGAATGGTGCAGCCGTTCTCATATGTTCGCGTGCACTCACCGTTGACACATTGGGTGCGCATGCGGACCACCTGCCCGGTGGGTATCCGACACTGAACCGGGGCCGCCTGAGCGGCCTGTGGTGGCGGCAAGCGCTTCCCAGGACGCTGACCGATGTCGAACCACACTTGTGCGCCGTCCGTCGAACACTGTCCACCGCGCTGGCAAACGACAAAGGCGTCCTGCAGCGCAGAATCCTGCGTGTCGCCCAGCGCCACTCCAACCTCTCCATTACTGGCATGCACCACCGCCCAGTAGGCCGGTCCATTACCTGCCATCAGGACTTCGCATCGCCCCCCTCGACTTCCCGATGCGAGTTGGGTTCTGCATCGGTTCAGTGCCGCCAATTTGGCCTTCGCCATCGACGTCTGATTGGTGACGGAGACGTATCGAAGCCCGCTTGCCGTGTGGATGCCCGCCACAGCAGACGCCGCGAGACTCGACGGGCTCAGCGAGGCCAGCAGGCCCGTAAGCACAATCGCGCACGTCGCGGAAAAGAGGCGAAACAACCTGATCATGGCAAGAAGGCGCGAAAAGCCCTGCAAGGGGTGGTGTGAGCCCCCATCAGAACACATGGCGAAACGGACACAAGCGGCAATCAAAGGGGGAATTACCAGCTTATTGCGCTTGAGGCAGGGGTGAGCCCCGGGGCCAAGGCCAATCAAAGGGGATCAACCGCGGATGCAGCGATCCAAACAAAACAGGCGGTGCATCTTTCGATGTCACCGCCTGTGTCGCCCGAAGTCTCCCTCGGGCGGGGCGTCACCTCACGGTGCGCCAGATGCGTCGAAACGACTTAGGTACCGCGCTTGATCCAAGCCGCCAGATTGTGCGGACGCAGCGTGTCGTACTCCTCGAACGGCTGATGAATCCAAGGGTTCGTAGGCAGGAAATCGACTGCGTAATCCGGCGCTACCTTCGAACACGCCTTATGCCAAAGCACGGCCGAGCGCACGTCCGTCACCTTCGTGAAACGCTCCTTCAGGTGCTTGCCGACGCGCTCGAGCGTCACCCCCGAATCGACCAGATCGTCGACCAGCAGCACACGGCCTTCCAGCTCGCCGCGCGTAATGGTGATGTACTGAGCAATATCCAGGTCACCACGAATGGTGCCTTCGGCTTCGCGATACGAACTCGTCGCCAGGATCGCAAGCGGCACGTCGTAAATGCGTGCGAGCTGGTCGCCCACACGCAAGCCGCCACGCGCCAGACACAGGATCTTGTCGAACTTCCAGTTGGACTCATGGACCTTGAGCGCCAGACGCTCGATCAGCCGATGATATTCGTCCCACGAGACCCAGAGGTTCTTATCGTCGTTTTGGGGCAGATTCATGGTGTGTCTTGCTTGTCGTGCTGTTTTTAGTTCTTGAACGGGTGGCGCAGCAGGATCGTTTCGTCACGATCCGGGCCGGTCGACACCATATCGATCGGAATACCGCTCACTTCCTCGATACGCTTCAGGTAGTTCTGCGCCTGAACCGGGAGTTGATCCCATTGCGTCACGCCAACGGTGCTCTGCGTCCAGCCCGGGAAATCTTCGTAGACCGGCTCGCAGCGGGCCACATCCACCGCGCCGCGCGGCAGAATGTCGATCGCCTTGCCGTCGATCTTGTAACCGACGCACAGACGCACTGTTTCGAGACCATCGAGCACGTCGAGCTTCGTCATGCACAGACCGGTCACACCGTTGATCTGAATCGAACGCTTAAGCGCAGCCGCATCCATCCAGCCCGTGCGGCGCGGACGGCCCGTAACCGAACCGAATTCCTTACCCACCGTCGCGAGTTGCAGGCCAATAGCTTCCTGACGGGCGGGGTTGTCCGCGTCGTACAGTTCGCTCGGGAACGGACCGGCGCCAACACGCGTGCAATACGCCTTGGTGATGCCGAGCACATAGTGGAGTTGTTGCGGACCGACACCCGCGCCAGCCGAAGCAGCACCTGCCACGCAGTTGCTGCTGGTGACGAACGGATACGTACCGTGATCGATGTCGAGCAACGTGCCTTGCGCACCTTCGAACAGCAGCTTCTTGCCTTCGCGATTAACGGCGTAAAGCTCCTGCGACACGTCGGCAATCATCGGACGCAGACGTTCGGCGTAGCTGAGCATCTTGTCCAGCGTTTCCTGGAAGTCGACAGCCGGCGCGCCCAGATACTGTGTCAGGACGAAGTTGTGATAGTCGAGGTTTTCGCGCAGACGTTCAGCAAACGCCTTCGGATCGAACAGATCCTGCACGCGCAGTGCACGGCGGCCAACCTTGTCTTCGTAGGCCGGGCCAATGCCACGACCCGTCGTGCCGATCTTGCCCGCGCCGCGACGTGCTTCGCGCGCCTGGTCGATGGCAACGTGGTACGGGAGAATCAGGGTACAGGCTTCGGAAATGCGCAGACGGCCGCAAACGTTCAGGCCAGCGCTTTCGAGCTCTTCGATTTCCTTGAACAGGGCTTCGGGCGACAGCACCACACCGTTACCGATGTAGCACGTGACTTCCTTGTGCATGATGCCCGACGGGATCAGGCGCAGAATCGTCTTCTTGCCACCGATGATGAGCGTATGTCCGGCATTGTGGCCACCCTGGAAACGCACCACGCCTTGCGCGTGATCGGTCAGCCAGTCGACGACCTTACCCTTACCTTCGTCGCCCCATTGGGTTCCGATAACGACGACGTTGCGTCCCTGATTCAAAGCATTGCCGGACATAACAATAGTTGGTTTGGTTAAAAACGTATTCTACCCGTGTTGGCGCAGGGGAGTGCCGCTTTTTTCAGCGAATTCACCGGGGCGTCACAACCCACTGGCCATTTTTCTCGACAAGGACGCGGTCTCCCGTGAACTCCTCGAAATCCTGATCGTGCCCAGGCAGCATGCGGATCACAACTTCGCCCGCGTCGCGCAGACTGTCGATCTTGACGCGCAGGCCCGGCACATCGTCGGCAGGAGCCAAAATCGCGTTACTACGTGCTTCCACCGGCGAAATTGCCGCCAACTCACGCAAATCGAGCGAAAAACCGGTCGCCGGGCGGTCACGCCCGAACGCTTGCCCCACTTTGTCGTAGCGCCCGCCGCGTGCAATCGCGTTGGGAATGCCGTCGACATACGCCGCGAACATCACGCCGCTGTGGTACTGATAGCCACGCAAGTCCGCCAGATCGATCGACAGCACGGCCGGACCGTCCTTGCTTTGCGACGCCGCCAGATAAGCCAGATCGTCCAGCGCGGCCTTCACACCCGGCAGATCCGGCAAGACCTTACGGGCGCGCTCCAGCGTGTCCGCCGGGTCGCCATACAACGTGGTCAGACTCAGCAAGGCGTCGCGCACGTGCGCCGGCAGTTCGCGCGTCAATTCCTGCAACTGAGGCACATCCTTCGTCGCCAATGCACCGAACAGCTGGCTTTCGATGGCTTCTGCAGCCGGCACGCCTTCCAGCAGCGCCTCAAGCACGCCAGCGTGGCAAAGATCGATACGAATCTGCTTCAGGCCGGCGAGTTGCAGGCAGAACAGCAGCAATTCCTGGATTTCGAGATCCGCCTCGAGACCGCTATGACCGAAGATTTCGGCGCCGATCTGAAACGGCTCTCGGGTCGCCAGCAAATTACGCGGACGGGTGAACAGCACGCTACCGGCATAGCACAGACGCGTCACGCCCTTGCGGTTGAGCAAGTGGGCGTCGATACGGGCGATCTGCGGGGTGATGTCGGCGCGCAGGCCCATCGTGCGCCCCGAGAGCTGATCGACGAGCTTGAACGTGCGCAGGTCGAGGTCGTGGCCGGTGCCGGTCAGCAGCGACTCGACATACTCGAGCATCGGCGGCATAACGAGCTCATAGCCGTACGTACGGAAACGATCGAGCATCAGTCGGCGCAGATCTTCGATCTTGCGCGCCTCGGACGGCAGCACGTCGGCGATATTTTCGGGAAGTAGCCAGTTCGGCATGGGTATTTCGGAATTCAGACGGCGCGTGAAAGCGCCTTTTAGTAATCGGCCAGCAGCATCAGAATCAGCCCCAGCAGGACGGCGGCCAGGCCGAAGAAGCGAATCTGGCCGGACGGCATTTCCGTTATTTTACGAAAACTTTGCCGCCACCGTTCCGGCGCGGCAAACGGAAACAATCCCTCCACGATCAGCATGAGGGCAAAAGCGAGAATTATCGTGCTGCTGGTCACAGGAGGGCTCGGCCAAAACGCCACCGCCCGCGTTGACGCGGGCGGTGGCAGCTACTCGGATGTCAGAGGCGCTATTTTCCCGCTTTTCCGGCTGACGCGCCAGCACCACCGGAACTGCGCATAAATCGGAAGAAGTCGCTGTTCGGGTCGGCGATGATGACGTCCTTCTTGTCGCGGAAGGTCGCCTTGTACGCTTCGAGGCTCTGATAGAACTGGGCAAACTGCGGATCGCGGCCAAACGCCTGAGCGTAGATGCCGGCGGCAACGGCGTCGCCCTCACCCTTGACCTGCTGCGCCTTGGCATATGCCTCGGCGACCACCACATCACGTTGACGATCGGCGTCGGCACGAATCTGCTCGGCTTCGGCCGCGCCCGTCGAACGCAGTTCGTTCGCCACGCGCTTGCGCTCGGCGGCCATCCGGCTATACACCGAATCGCTGATACCGGCTGCCAGGTCCACACGGCGCATGCGCACGTCGACAATCTCGATACCGACTTGCGCAGCTTCGTCGCCCACCTTCTGCTTCACCCATTGCATGACCTGATCACGCTGCGTCGAGACCACTTCGGTCACGGTGCGCTTGGTGAACGCTTCCTGCAACGCCGAGCGAATCTGCTGCGTCAGACGATCCTGAGCGAGGCGGTTGTCACCCTTGAAGCTCACATAGAACTTGCGCGGGTCGATGATGCGCCACTTCACATACGAGTCGACGATCAGGTTCTTCTTCTCGGCCGTGATGAAGCGTTCCGGCTCCGGGTTGTCGATGGTCATGATGCGCTTGTCCAGATAAAGCACGGTCTGGAGCGGCGGCGGCAATTTGAATTTCAGGCCGGGTTGGCTGTAGACATCCTTGATCTCGCCAAGCGAGAACACCACGGCATAACGGCGCTGGTCCACCACGAACATGGTCGAGGCGAGCACGATCAGCAAAACGATCAGCGCGACGATAACGGTTCCAATACGGTTCATGCGCTTATCCCCTTAGCGTGAATCGCGGTCGCGGTTGCGCAGTGCCGCGCGCGATCGATCATGGTCGACATCACTGCTGTCGCTCGCGGCGGGCGCACCTGCCGCAGCCCCCGTGCCTGCACCGGATGCCGGTGCCGGGGTCGATGCGTCGCTACGCGAACGCTCCATGATCTTGTCCAACGGCAGATACAACAGGCTGTTGTTCTTCGAATCCACCATGATCTTCGTGGTGCGCGAGTAGATCTGCTGCATCGTATCGAGATACATACGCTCGCGAGTCACACCCGGGGCCTTGGCGTACGCCTCCTGCACCGACTTGAAGCGATCGGCATCGCCTTGTGCCTGCGACACGACACGCGCCTTGTAACCGGCCGCCTCTTCCGTCAGACGCGACGCCGTACCCTTGGCACGCGGAATCACGTCATTGGCATAGGCTTGCGCTTCGTTCTTCGCGCGCTCGAGATCCTGCCCGGCCTTCACAGCGTCGTCGAACGCTGCCTGCACCTGCTCGGGCGGCTGAACGCTTTGCATCGTCACGCTCGTGACGAGAATGCCCGTCTTGTAGCTATCCAGAATGCGCTGGATCGACGTGACGAGTTCGTTCGCGATCTCTTCACGACCGGCGTAGAGCACGAAGTCCATCTTGCTCTTGCCGACGATCTCACGCACGGCCGTCTGCGCAGCCAGATTCACCGACGATTCGGCGTCCACGTTATTGAACAGGAATTCGGTCGCGTCCTTGATGCGGTACTGCACGGCGAAGCGAACATCGATGATGTTCTCGTCGCCCGTGAGCATCGACGAATCCTTCAGATCGGTATCGCGAATCGTGTTCGAGCGGCCGATTTCCACCGATCGGATCTGCGACATGTTGACGATTTCGACCGACTGGAACGGGTACGGCAAGCGCCATTGAATACCCGAGGTGGTCGTGTACTTGTACTTGCCGAACTGGGTGACGACACCGACCTGGCCTTCCTGGACGATGAAGACGCCCGTGGCCAACCAGATCAGGAATGCCAGCGCGACGACAACGCCCACGCCGATCCCCGAACCACGCGAGCCACCGGAGAAATTGCTCGAGCCGCCATTGTTACCGCCTCCACCGTTCTTACGGCCGAAGATACGGTTCAGACGGCGATTGAAATCGCGCCACAGTTCGTCGAGATCGGGGGGGCCATCCTGCTGCGGTCCTTGCGGTCCGCGCGGCGGCTCCTTCTGATCCTGCGAATTCGGATTGTTCGCACGATCGGGGCGGTTCGGCTCCTGATTGCCGGACGGCGAATCGCCGCCGCCGTCCCGCCCCCAGCGCGGGTCGTTCAGGGAGAAAATCAAGCCAACTCGTCGCATCAAAGCTCTTGGAAGCATAGGTAGAAGCGTGGTGACTGAAGCGGGTTGGGCGTTGCGACCGGCGCGCCTCATATCGGAGCGCGCATGCTGCCGGTTCGCGCGTGTTTCCCGAATCTGGTTTGCCGATCGGTGGCCTTGCCCGGCCTCCGTCTAGTCTCTTGCCAGTTCGTCACCCGAGTCGAAGCGTGCTGCCGGTGTTCCCCGTGGCAACGCGCCCTTCACGGTGCGACGTCTCGTGTTATCTGTCTTCTGCGCGCGGCACATCGTCCCAACGGTCGATGAGCCGGACATCGGGCGCTTCGTGCTGCGATTGTAACCCACCAGTGCCAGCCACAACCGCCTCGCTGATGGCCTCGCGCAGCAGGTCGAGGCCCTGGCCGGTGCGAGCGCTCAAGAAGACTCGCGTAATGCGCCCGGCCTCGTCCCGTTCGATTCTCGGCCCTTGTGCGGCCAGTTCCGGCACCGCGTCGATCTTGTTCCAGACGAGAATCTGCGGGATCTCGGCCGCGTCGATCTCCGCCAAAACGGCGTTGACCTCGGCCATCTGCTCCTTGCGCACCTGACTCGACGCGTCCACCACATGCAGCAGCATGTCGGCGTGCACCGTCTCCTCAAGCGTCGCCCGGAATGCCGCCACCAACTGGTGAGGCAACTCGCGGATGAATCCGACAGTATCAGACAGCACGATGTTCCCGAGTTCACCAAGATAAACACGACGCGAGGTCGTATCGAGCGTGGCGAACAACTGATCCGCAGCGTAGGCGTTGGCTTTCGTCATCGCATTGAACAGCGTGGATTTGCCCGCGTTCGTATAGCCCACCAGCGAGATCGACATCGTGCCGCTGCGCTGACGCGCCCGGCGTTGCGTATCGTGTTGACGCTGAAGTTTTTCGAGTCGAATCTTGAGCGACTTCACGCGTTCGCCCAACAAACGACGGTCAGTTTCCAACTGCGTTTCACCCGGACCACGCAGACCGATACCACCCTTCTGACGCTCAAGGTGAGTCCAGGCGCGCACGAGGCGCGTGGACAAATACTGCAGCTGTGCGAGTTCGACCTGCAGCTTGCCTTCATGACTCTTCGCACGTTGGGCAAAGATATCGAGGATCAAGCTGGTACGGTCCACCACGCGGCATTGCAGGAGGTGTTCGAGGTTACGCTGCTGGCCAGGTGTCAGCGCGTGATTAAAAATCACCAGTTCGACGTCGAATTCGGCGATGGCTTCGCGTAATTCTTCTGCCTTGCCGCTGCCGATGAATAACTTGGCATCCGGGCTATGGCGACGGCCGGTGATGGTCACGACAGGCTTGGCGCCTGCGGATTGCGTCAGAAGGTCGAGTTCTTCGAGACTGGCTTCGAAATCGAGTTTGCCGAAATCGACGCCGACGAGCGCGGCATTGATGGTCAAGCTACGCTGGGATTGGGAATTGGGACTGTTGGACAAGAGCGGGCGGTGGGGAAGAGAAATTCGCCCGGCCGGAGACTCCCGGTCGGGCGAGCCTGAATCAGGACTGCTCGGCTTCCGGATGGAAATTCACCGGACGCGCAGGCACGACCGTCGAAATGGCATGCTTGTAAACCATTTGAGTGACCGTGTTGCGCAGCAGGACGACATACTGGTCGAACGACTCGATGTTTCCCTGCAGCTTGATACCGTTGACCAGATAGATCGAGACGGGAACATGCTCCTTACGCAAGGCGTTCAGAAACGGGTCTTGTAGAAGTTGCCCTTTGTTGCTCATAAGTTACTCCATTGTATTTTTAGCAAATGACCGTAAGCCAGGGCGTGTGCGCGCTTCCCACCCTGACTTCCACACTATAGCCGATTTTGCTAGCGTCGCCAGCAAAACCCCGCCCCAGGCGGGCTTTCACTCGCCCTTGGCGTAAGGGTTCGCGCTGTTGCGGAACTCTATGCGTAATGGAGTGCCCTTCAACTTAAAAGTTTCGCGGAAACGGTTCTCAAGGTAACGTCGATAGCTATCGGTCACGCCATCCAGACTGTTCCCGTGAATGACGATGATCGGCGGATTCGAGCCGCCCTGGTGGGCATAGCGCAGCTTCGGACGCGAGAAGCCCGCACGCCGCGGCTGCTGGTGCTCCACGGCCTCGATCAACGCCTTCGTGAGCTTCGGCGTAGGCAACTTCGTCATCGCTGCAGCGAACGCTTCGTCCACCGAACGCATCAACGGACCAATGCCCGTCGCCTTCGCGGCGGAAATGAAGTGGAAGTTCGCAAAACCGAGGAATTTGAGTTTTCTCTCCAATTCCTGTTTCGCCTGATCGCGGGTGTATTCGTCCAGGCCGTCCCACTTGTTCACGCCCACGACCACCGCACGGCCCGACTCCAGAATAAAGCCGGCAATATGCGCATCCTGATCGGAAATATCCTGACGCGCGTCGAGCATGAGGATCACGACGTTCGCATCGGCAATCGATTGCAGCGTTTTCACTACCGAGAACTTCTCGATGGCTTCGAACACTTTGCCGCGACGGCGCAGACCCGCCGTGTCGATCAGCGTGTAGTTCTTGCCCTGACGCTCGAAGTCGATGTGAATCGAATCGCGCGTGGTGCCCGGCATGTCGAACGCGATCACGCGCTCCTCGCCCAGCAGCGTGTTGACCAACGTCGACTTCCCGACGTTCGGACGGCCGACGATGGCGATCTTCACACGGCCATCGTGCTTGTCCTCGTCTTCGTTCTCGTCCGGATTCGCATAGAACGGCGCGAGGGCTTCGTCGATGACTTCCTTCACACCGTCACCGTGCGCGGACGAAATCGCCAGCGGATCACCCAGACCGAGTTCGTAGAAGTCGTTCGCGACCGCGGAGTACTTCATGCCCTCGGCCTTGTTGACCACGAGCATGATCTTGCGCCCCGTCTTGCGCAGATAGTCGGCGATGATCTGGTCTTGCGGCGTCAGGCCCTGACGGCCGTCCACGATATAGATCACCACATCGGCTTCGACCACGGCCTGACGCGTCTGCTTGGCCATCTCGTGGAAGATGCCCTCCTTGGCCACGGGTTCGAAGCCGCCGGTATCGATCACCAGATACGGATGCTCGCCAACACGCCCCTCGCCATAGTGACGGTCGCGCGTGAGCCCGGGCATGTCGGCAACGAGTGCGTCGCGCGAGCGGGTCAAACGGTTGAATAGCGTCGATTTGCCGACGTTGGGGCGCCCTACGAGCGCGATCACGGGTTTCATGAATAAGCCCTAAAAACGAAGACGGCCGGCGCGCTGCCGGCCGTTCCCGGAAAATGCCCGGGTGCTTGCCGGTTACCGGTTATTCCGGACGGAAGCCATAAATGTTGCCGTCGCGGGTTTGCACAACCAGCGTCTGACCGGCGATGACCGGTTGCGCGCTGATGGCTCCGCTCAGCTTGACGCGGGCGAGGAACTCGCCGTTGTCGCGAGACAGGAAATGCAGATAGCCTTGCTTGTCGCCCACGACCACCACACGGCCGAGCGCCAGAGGCGCCGACAGGTCGCGGTACTTGAGCTTGTCGTTCTGCCACAGTGTACTGCCATCGGCAGCGTTGAACGCGTACACGGCGCCATCGGTGTTGACCGCAGCCACCACACGCTCGTCCTGCGACACGCCGTTCGGTGACGAGAAATCGCGCGCCCACAGACCGTTACCGGTCTGCACATCGGCGCAACCCACGCGGCCCTGGAACGTCGCGCCACACACCTGACGACCGAACACGACCGGCGAGCCCGTGACGTCATTCACACGCTCGACTTCCGTCACACCCTTCGGGTACGACAACGGCGTGATCCACTGCGGATTGCCGGTATTGGCGTCGAGCGCCACCATCTTGCCACCCGGGAAGCCCGTGATGATCGAACGATCACCCACGAACGCCATGCCGGTGCCGGTACGCAGCGTAAGCGACGTTGCCGGTTGCGAGTACGACCAGCGCACCGAACCCGTGCCCGAATCGAACGCGGTCACACGGTTGTTGATGGCACGCACCACCACCAGACCACGCCCCACCAGCGGTGCCGTCAGCACTTCGCTGCCGGCATTCGCCTTCCACGATTGCTTGCCGTCGTGATCGAAGGCAATCACATCGCCCTTGTGCGTAGCGACCACCGTCGTTTCGCCGTCGCTGCCCGGACCTGCGGTGATGTTCGTATCCGCCTTGGCCGACCAGTTCGACGCTCCCGTTTCCGCATCCACGCGCACGATGCTGCCGTTCGCGCCAGCCGCAAACACGGCATTGCCCACGGCAACCGGCGCAAAGCTGTAGGCGCCGGCCTTGCCAACGCTTGCCGTCCACATCTGCTTGACGGTCAGCGCCTGCTTGATCTCCGTGAGCGGCGTGGGCTCATGCGCCGGCTTGGTGCCGAACAGCCCGCAACCACCCAGCGTGCCCAACACTGCCAGCGTCAGCACAGCGGTGCTCGCGCGCTTGAAAATGCCACGGCGCGGCGAAACCGTCTGGGCGACCTGCACGGACTGTGACATGGCCATCGTTTGCGGCATCGATCGACGGAAGTCGTTAAGGATCATCATGTACCCGGTTATGCGTTATGGGAGGGTAATACTTGCCAACGGAATGCCGACGCGCGTCAGGCCCCCAGCGCGTCGAGCTTGAATTGCACGAACTGGCGCATGCCCGAATCCTGCTTATCGAGCTTATCGAGCGCCAGCTTGTAAGCGGTCCGTGCGTCGGCCACCTTGCTCTGAGCGACGAGCACATCGCCGCGGCGATCGGCAAACAGCGCAGCGTACGGTGCCGGCGGGTTGTCGAGCATCTTGAGCGCTTCGTCGTAGGCCTTCTCGTCGAGCAGCACGCCCGCCAGACGCAGCTTGGCCAGTTGCTTGTACTCGTCGTCCTTGGCGTTCGACGCAGCCCATTGCAGTTGTGCCTTCGCGCCTGCCGTATCGCCGGCATCAGCCAGCGTCTTGGCGGCGAGCAGCGCGGTCATCTGCGCATACGGCGTGCCGCTGAACTTGCTTTCCATATCAGACGCGATTCGGGCAACCTTCGCCTTGTCGTTCGCATTGACGGCCGTTTCCAGTTCGCCATACAGCACGCCGGCTTCCACCGCCTGCTTGCGCTCGTAATAGCGCCACAGGTTCCAGCCGCCATAGGCCAGCATGATGACGACGAGCGTCCAGATAACGTAATTGCCGTACTGCTTCCACCAGGCCTTTACGTTCTCGATCTGTTCCTGTTCCTCGTGATAGCTGCTCATTCGCCGGGGTTCTCCGTGTCTGGCGTCGTGGATTAATGAAGCGTTTCGTTGCCTGCGCCGCCATCGGCCAGGCTTTCGTTCACGCTCTCGTCGGCACTGGCGACGATAGCGTCGATCAGATACTCGGCGAGGCCGTCGAACGGCACGCTAGTCTGGTTGTTCGTCTGCTCGGCGGCACGCAGATGCTTGACTTCGGCAGTGCCCGACGCCACTTCGTTCTCACCGATGATGACGGCGAAGTTGGCACCGCTCGCGTTCGCGCGCTTCATTTGCGACTTGAAGCTGCTGCCGTTGCCGTCCGGGCTGCAATGGAACACGACGTTCAGACCGGCATCGCGCATGCGCTCTGCCGCAATCAGCGCCGGTGCCACGGCCGATTCGCCCTGGTGCACAACGTAGACGTCAGCGCCTTCGGCCTGCGGCACGAGATCGTCTTCGCGCAGCAGTTCGAGAATACGTTCGACGCCCATCGCCCAGCCGCACGCCGGCGTAGCATCGCCGCCCAGTTGCTCGATCAGCGGGTCGTAGCGACCGCCACCGGCGACCGTGCCCTGCGCACCCAGCTTGTCCGTCACCCACTCGAACACGGTCAGATTGTAGTAATCCAGACCGCGCACGAGACGCGGATTGATCGTGAACGGGATGTTGTTCGCCTTGAGCAGCGATTGCACGCCCTCGAAGTGCTTGATCGACGCTTCGCCGAGATAGTCGATGAGCTTCGGCGCACCTTCGACCATTTCCTGCATCGCCGGGTTCTTCGTATCGAGCACGCGCAGCGGGTTCGTGTAGAGGCGACGCTTGCCGTCTTCATCCAGCAGATCGACGTGCTTTTCGAGATAGGCGATCAGATCGGCACGGTGACGCGCACGCTCTTCGCCCTGCCCCAGCGAGTTCAGTTGCAGATGGATACCGGTCAGACCGAGATCGTCCCACAGACGCTGGCACATCAGAATGATTTCGACGTCGGCATCCGGGCCCGCCAGACCGAGCGCTTCCACGCCGACCTGATGGAACTGACGATAGCGGCCGCGCTGCGGCTTTTCGTGACGGAACATCGGACCGAAGTACCACAGACGCTTCGGACCACCGTACAGCAGATTGTGTTCGAGCGTTGCGCGAACCGCTGCCGCCGTGCCTTCCGGACGCATCGTGAGTTGTTCGCCGTTGAGCGAGTCAGTGAAGCTGTACATCTCTTTCTCGACGATGTCCGTCACTTCACCGATACCGCGCGTGAACAGTTGGGTCTGCTCGAGGATCGGCGTACGGATCTGCTGATAGCCGTAGGCGCGCAACATGGCGCGCACCGATTCCTCGAAAAACTCCCACAGGGCTTCGTCCTGCGGGAGGATGTCGTTCATGCCTTTGACCCCGGCCAGTTTGGCGAGGCGATTCTTCTTTGCGTCAGTCATATTCTCTTGTGTTCTGCCTGCGTCCCTGCGACGCGCTGCTCACGGTGTGTCGGCGCGCCTTGTGAAGCCCGTGCATGTCAACTCAGGCGCCGACTTAGGCGGCCACTGCACCTTCCGCCTGACCGTAATGCGTCTTCACGTAATCGTCGACGATCTGCTGGAATTCCTCGGCGATGTGATCGCCACGCAGCGTGCGCACCTTTTCGCCATCGACGAAAACCGGCGCAGCCGGCGATTCGCCCGAACCTGGCAAGCTGATGCCGATGTTCGCGTGCTTCGATTCGCCCGGACCGTTCACGATGCAGCCCATGACCGCGACGTTCATGTTCTCGACGCCCGGATATTGAGCCTTCCACACCGGCATTTGTTCACGCAGGTATGTCTGAATATTCGATGCCAGCTCCTGGAACACCGTGCTCGTCGTACGGCCGCAACCCGGGCAGGCAATCACCATCGGTGCGAACGCACGCAGCCCCATCGTCTGCAGGATTTCCTGCGCCACAACGACTTCGCCCGTACGCGCGCCGCCCGGTTCCGGCGTCAGCGAAATACGGATCGTGTCGCCGATACCTTCTTGCAGTAGCACCGACAGCGCAGCCGTCGAGGCGACGATACCCTTCGAGCCCATGCCCGCCTCGGTCAACCCGAGGTGCAGCGCATAGTCGCAACGCTTGGCCAGTTCGCGGTACACCGCGATCAGGTCCTGCACTGCGCTGACCTTGCACGACAGCAGAATCTTGTCGGCAGCGAGACCCACTCGCTGCGCCAGTTCAGCCGATTCGAGCGCCGACGTGATCAGCGCTTCGTACATCACGCTCTGCGCGTCCCACGGCGTGGCACGTGCGGCGTTTTCGTCCATGATGCGAGCGAGCAACGACTGATCCAGGCTGCCCCAGTTCACACCGATACGCACCGGCTTGTCGTACTTGATCGCCATCTCGATCATTTGCGCGAACTGCGTGTCGCGCTTGGCGCCCTGCCCGACGTTGCCCGGGTTGATGCGGTACTTCGACAGTGTCTCAGCGCATTCCGGATAGTCGGCGAGCAGCTTGTGGCCGTTGTAATGGAAGTCGCCCACCAGCGGCACCATCACACCCATGCGATCGAGTTGCTCACGAATATGCGGCACGGCAGCGGCCGCTTCCGGCGTATTCACCGTGATCCGCACGAGTTCGGAGCCAGCCTGCGCCAGTTCCTTGACCTGAATGGCCGTACCGATCACGTCCGCCGTGTCGGTGTTGGTCATCGATTGCACGCGAATCGGCGAATCGCCGCCAACCGTCACCAGTTGACCGCCCCAGCGAATCCCGACTTTGCGGGACTGACGGCGGGGTGCCGGACCACCGATGATCGGCATGCATTCTACAGAAGCCATGATTACCCTCTTTCGGTCTTACTGGAGCGTCAGACGCGCCACGTTGCCCGCATTACGGGACTTGATCTCGACCGGTTGACCGTTGAATTCCAGCGATTCGACGCCCGCGACGTTACCCACAACGATCTTGAGCGGCGCATCGCCCGTAATTTCCTGTTCGGCACCTGCACGCATTAGTTGGGAGAACAGCACCTTGCCGTCCTTCGAACGCACTTCCACCCAACTGTCTGCCTTCAGATGCAACGCAATCTTGCCATTACCCGGCGTACCGGCGCTCGACGCCTTCGTCTCGGCCGGTGCCGCGGGTGCGGCCACGCTCGTCGCGGCCGCAGCACTCGCGATCCCAGCGACCACGTGCGTCGGATCGACGGCAGCGATCAGGCCTGGGCCTGCAGCCGCCGCACTGGCCGATGCGTCATTGACCGTGCTTTCTGTATTACCGTTGTTCGCCGCATTGGCGACGATCGTGGCGGCACCGCCTTCTGCCCCCGGCGGCGTGCCGTTGGCGTCGGCGACCACTGGCTGACTCGCCGGCTCAGCGGCATCTGCCGCACCTTGTGCCGACGCACCGCTCGCCAGATCAGCCGCCTCGATGCTCCCGCGCCCGGCTTTGTGTGCATTGCCGAAGTACCATGCAGCCCCCGCGATCACGACCAGCGCAGCCAGTGCCCAGGGCCACTTCGCCTGAGACGCTGCGACCGGCGAGCGGAAACGCACCGGACTCTTCGGAATGCTCGGTTGCCCAGACTGCGGTTGCGGAATATCGATGGGGACCGGCGCCGTGCCGCTCACGCGACGCAGCGATTCGATCATCGGCTCGGGGTCACCCCCGACCATGCGCGCGTAGCTACGCACCACACCCTGAATAAACGGCATTTCCGGCAAGGCATCCCACTCGCCGGCTTCGAGACGCTTGAGCTTCTGCACCGAGACCTTCAAACGCGCCGACACGTCTTCAACGGACATGCCACGCTTCTCGCGCAAAGCGGCCAGTTGCGCTCCCACTTGCGCGCCCAGCTCAGCCCATCCGGCAGGTGCTCCCTGCGGCAAGCCCTGGCCTTGAGCCCCGGTTTGCCCGCCTGCATCCGCCTGATTCTGGTTATCCATCGATACGCCCCCGTTCGTAAGCAGCCGCCCGCAGCGGCTGAGGATATGCTCGCGACAGTTTCGCTGCATCATCGCCCGTGCGCGCGGCGTGAAGATCTGCGCGGCGCATCGGGCGATTTTGCATGTCACTGACGAAATTGCGCGGAACGCGAAACGCGCCCCGCGCAAGGAATGCTTTAGTGCACAACTGATCCGACGCAAGGCATGGCACGTGCGGGGCCGACGGCCCTCGCCACGGTCCACGCCCGCCCATGCGCAGCCTCATACGCTACGCACCTCGACCGCGATTTTCCCGAATTTGCCGCGCTGTGCAAGCCGCGTGCGATCCTGCACTTCGCCAGCCAGCTGACCACAGGCGGCGTCGATGTCGTCACCGCGCGTCTTGCGCACCGTCGTGACGAGGCCTGCGTCGAGCAAAATCTGCGCAAATCGCTTGATTTGCGGATCCTTCGAGCGCAGCAGACCGGATTCGGGGAACGGATTGAAAGGGATCAGGTTGAATTTGCACGGCACGTCGCGCGTGAGTGCGACAAGCTCGCGCGCATGCGCTTCGGTGTCGTTCACACCGTCGAGCATGCAGTACTCGAACGTGATGAAATCGCGCGGCGCCACTTCCAGGTAACGCTCGCACGCGCCCATCAGTTCGCGTAACGGATATTTTTTGTTGAGCGGCACGAGCACATCGCGCAGCGCATCGTTCGGCGCGTGCAGCGAGACGGCAAGCGCCACGGGCAACTCCTGGCCCAGACGATCCATCATCGGCACCACACCGGACGTCGACAAGGTCACGCGACGACGCGACAACCCATAGGCGTTGTCGTCGAGCATCAGGCGCATGGCGCCGACCACATTGTCGAAATTGAGCAGCGGCTCGCCCATGCCCATCATCACCACGTTGGTGATCACGCGCTCGTTCTTACCTTCGCGCCCCAGATCGCGGCGCAATGCGAACTCGGCCATCCACAACTGACCGATGATTTCGCCAAGCGACAGATTGCGCGAGAAACCCTGCTTGCCGGTCGAACAGAACCGGCAGTTGACGGCGCAGCCCGCCTGCGACGAAACGCAAAGCGTGCCACGCGTCTCCTCAGGGATGTAGACGGTCTCGACGGCATTGCCGTTGCCCACGTCCAGCAGCCATTTGCGCGTACCGTCCGCCGACAGATGGTCGGTGATTGCGGCAGGCGCGGCGATGTGCGCGCGCGTTTTCAACTTCTCGCGCAGCGATTTGGCCAGATCGGTCATGCCGTCGAAGTCGGCGGCGCCCATCTGGTGGATCCAACGCTGGAGCTGGCGAGCACGGAACGGCTTTTCGCCGAGCGTGCCGCAATAGGCGGCCAGACCGTCCGGATCGTAATCAAGCAGATTCGTAAGGTTGGTCATGGCCCTGGTCCGTCAACATCCCTTCGGTAACTTCCTGCGATTGAGCGACTATACGCGGCTTAGCGCGAGTAGACGTTCATGCCCGGGAAGAAGAAAGCCACTTCCACAGCGGCCGTTTCAGCAGCGTCCGAACCGTGCACGGCGTTGGCGTCGATGCTGTCGGCGAAGTCGGCGCGGATCGTGCCCTTCTCTGCCTTCTTCGGGTCGGTGGCGCCCATCAGTTCGCGGTTCTTCGCGATGGCGTTTTCACCTTCCAGAGCCTGGATCATCACCGGGCCCGAGATCATGAAGTCGACCAGATCCTTGAAGAACGGGCGCTCCTTGTGCACGGCGTAGAACTGCTCGGCATCGGCGCGCGACAGGTGCACCAGCTTGGCAGCGGCGATCTTCAGGCCGGCGGCTTCGAAGCGGCTGTAAATCTGGCCGATCACGTTCTTAGCAACGGCATCGGGCTTGATAATCGACAAAGTGCGTTCGACTGCCATGAAAAACTCCAAAAAATTAAGCAGTTATATAACCAACATGAACCCGTAATTGTAGCACGAAGGCTGTTATGATGGGGATGGAACCTACAGCGCGCGTACCGCTCAAACGCAGGACGGCCGGGACGATCCGGCTTTTCGCGAAGTTGACACAAGGGTGTGATTCCGGCGCCTTCCCTCGATGGGAGGGTTGACGAGCACAACGGCCGATTGAAATTGGGACATTTGCCCCGAGATTTCGAGAATCGTCCGAGCGCTTTGCCAAGGAGATTTCGGTATCCTTGCACTTCGACGACAAGCCAGACCAACGGCTGCGGGGGATTCGCCGGCAAGGGTTGCCGGTCATCGTATGCGTCATCAGGCGCCTGACAGCCCCGCCAACAGGCACAACG
Organism: Pandoraea commovens; assembly: GCF_024704525.1. Lineage (NCBI taxonomy): Bacteria > Pseudomonadati > Pseudomonadota > Betaproteobacteria > Burkholderiales > Burkholderiaceae > Pandoraea > Pandoraea commovens. The sequence continues at coordinate 2,350,361 of NZ_CP102780.1, read as the reverse complement.
ACCACGGAGAACACAATATATGAACCAGGATTTCCAACGCTTCGGCTACGGCGGAACGGGGGGCGTCGCGACCGCACAGGTGCGCAACAAGGTACTGCGTAATACGTATTGGCTGCTCGCACTGTCGATGCTGCCGACGATTGCGGGCGCCTGGCTGGGTGTGACTTATGGCTTCGCCCTGTTTGCGGGCAGCCCGATGGTTAGCGTGATCCTGTTCCTCGCGATTGCTTTCGGCTTCATGTTCGCGATCGAACGCTTCAAGAATAGCGGCGTCGGCGTTGCCCTGCTGCTGGGCTTCACGTTCTTCATGGGCTTGATGCTCACACGCCTGCTGAGCTTCGTGCTGGGCTTTTCGAACGGCGCATCGCTCATCATGCTGGCGTTCGGCGGCACGGCCGTGATCTTCACAGTGATGGCAACGGTGGCCACGGTCAGCAAGCGCGATTTCAGCGGCCTGGGCAAGTGGCTGTTCATGGGCGTGATCGTGATCCTCCTCGCCTCGATCGCCAACATCTGGCTGCATCTGCCGGCGCTGATGCTGACGGTGTCGGTCCTCGCCATCGCGATCTTCTCGGCGTACATCCTGTTCGATGTGCAGCGCGTGGTGAACGGCGGCGAAACGAACTACGTCACCGCGACGCTTGCGATCTACCTCGATCTGTACAACATCTTCACCAACCTGCTCGCCATCCTCGGCGTGCTGGGCGGCAACCGCAACTAAGCGGCGAGCCAGCAGCAATAAAAAAGCCAGTCCTTCGGGACTGGCTTTTTCTTTGGCGGAATAGGATTCGCGGTGAACCGTCCCCCGCCCGCGAATACTCAGGTGTTTTCGTGGATCACACCCTCACCACCAACCGCACCGGCAACCGCTTCGACACCCTCGTCCGCAGCACCCTCGACGACATCCTCCGCCTCCTCCGACATACGCACGCGTGGCACCCACGGTTGCCCGATGCTCTCGTGCTCGAAGACGGCCATCGATTCCACGTGCGAAGTGTGCGGGAACATGTTGACGACACCCGCAAGCGTCAAACGATACCCAGCCTCATGCACCAGCAATCCAGCGTCGCGCGCCAGGGTTGCCGGACTGCAAGAAACATACACGATACGCTTGGGCAGCCCCTCGTACCCTTGCTGCGCCAGTTCGGCCAGCGCCTTCGACACCGCTAGCGCGCCCTCGCGCGGCGGATCGATCAGATAGCGGTCGAACGCGCCGAGCGCACGCATATCGTCCGCCGTGATATCAAACAGATTGCGGCACGCGAACTCCGTCCGCTCGGCCACACCATTGCGTTGCGCGTTGGCCAGTGCACGCTCAGTCAATGCCGTGCTGCCCTCAATGCCCATTACCGTACCGGCACGACGCGCCAGCGGCAACGTGAAGTTGCCCAGCCCGCAGAACAGATCGAGCACGCGCTCGTTCGACTGAGGCGCGAGCAGGCGCAGGGCACGATGCACGAGCACGCGGTTGATCTGATGATTGACCTGCGTGAAGTCCGTCGGTTTGAACGGCATCCGGATCTGGTATTCCGGCAGCGTGTAATGGAGTTCCGGTTCGAGCGGATAGAACGGCACGGCCGTGTCCGGCCCCTTCGGCTGAACCCAGAACTGGACGTGATTTGCATCCGCAAACGCGCGGAGAATGTCTTCGTCTGCAGGCGTCAGCGGTTCGAGAATGCGCAGCACGAGCGCCGTGACATCGGCACCGATCGCCAGTTCGATTTGCGGCAGACGCTCACGAATCGACAATGATTCGACCAGACGACGCAGCGGCACCAGCATGTCCGACACGTGACGCGGCAACACTTCGCACGAATCCATATCGGCGACGTAACTGCTCTTGCGCTCATGGAAACCGATCAACACGCCGCCCTTTTTGGGCACGTAGCGCACCGTCAGACGAGCGCGGAACCGGTAGCCCCAGTCCGGGCCCTGAATCGGACGAAGCATCGCCTCGGCCTTAACTTTCCCGAGTCGGGCGAGGTTGTCCTCAAGAACACGTTGTTTGATGGCGATCTGCGCGCGCGGCTCCAGATGCTGCATCGAGCATCCGCCGCACTTGCCGAAATGCGGGCATTGCGGCTTGGCACGCATCGAACTCGACCGAAGCACGCTTACCGTTTCTGCCTGCTCGAATTTGGGCTTACGGCGATAGCTCAGATATGTGACGCGCTCACCAGGCAGTGCGCCTTCGACGAAGATGACCTTGCCAGGCTTGAATTCCGGCGTACCCGGCTCGCCCTCAGGTGCGGTGCGGCCAACGCCGCGCGCTTCCATGTCGAGCGATTCGATATCGATGATGCCGGGCTCGGCACTGGGCCGGCCGCGCGAGGAGTTTCGGGAGGAGCGGGTCACGTCTTTGTTCTCATATGCGACAGCAAACCCGGCATTTTAATCGATTCGTCCGCACGTGAGACACGGGGAATGGAGGCTGGCCCGTCCAAATCGCCGAAATGGATGAAAGTGCGGGACAAAAGTGCGACGGATTACCCCCAGGCGCCCAGATACTCCTTCCAGTGCGCAGCAGGCTCCTGCTCAAGCGACCGCTTCACAAATTCGATCTCCTGCTCGTACTCAGCCTGACGCAGCCCCCCGCGCATTAGCTGATACCGGCAATAGACCAGATACGTATTCACTACGTCGGTCTCGCAATAATTGCGGATCTCTTCGAGTTTGCCGTCGCGATATGCCTCCCACACTTTGCTGCCGTCCATGCCGAGCTTGCCCGGGAAACCGCAAAGTTTGGCGAGATCGTCCAGCGGTGCATTTGCGCGTGCTTGATACATGGCGAGCACGTCCATGAGGTCCAGATGGCGCTGGTGATAACGGCTGATGTAGTTATTCCATTTGAACTCGCGGTCGTCCTCCCCCAGGTCCCAGTATCGCGGCGCGGAAATCCCGTGAATCATGGCGCGATAGTGCAGCACCGGCAGGTCGAAACCGCCACCGTTCCACGACACAAGTTGCGGGGCGTACTTTTCGATGGTGCGGTAGAAACCGGACACCAGCGCTCCCTCCCCGTCCTCCAGCGTGCCCAGCGACTTCACACGAAAGCCGTCGCGGTCGCGAAAGACGCAGGAGATCGCCGCCACGCGCTGCAAATGCAGCGGCAAAAAGTCGTGCCCCACTTTTTCGCGACGGGCCGCAAATGCCGCTTCGGCAACGGCGTCGTCCGACAGCCCAGCGTACGCGGGCTCAAGCCTGCGAAGCCCATCGACATCGGGAATCGTTTCAATATCGAAGACGAGAACGGGAGATGGCATGATGAAAATCAGAAGAAAAAATCAGAAAACGTCGGCATTCGACGCCGATGCATCAGAGAAATGAGCAGCAAGTGACGGCCACGCGCGCAACGGCGGCGCACCGAATTTCAGAGCACCGCGTCCTTGCGCACACCGTTCGAGGCGAAATAGCGCTTGAGCTTCACGAGTGCCTCTTGCTGGATCTGGCGCACTCGCTCACGCGTGAGGCCCATTTCGTCGGCCAGTTCTTCCAGCGTCGCAGGCTCGACACGGTTGAGTCCGAATCGGCGTTCGATGACATAGCGATGCTTGGTCGACAGACGCGACAACCACAGCCGCATGAGGTCTTCCAGTTCGCGATGCTGAACCTCATGCTCCGGCGCCTCGCTGCGATCGTCGGAAAGCAGATCGAGCAAACTGCTGCCGGGGTCGATTTCAAGCGGGGCGTCGAGCGACGCCACATGCTCGTTGAGCGCAAGGATGTCAGTGATTTCGTCTGGCGTCTTCCCCGTCAGATCGGCGATGTCTTCGATGCGCGCGTCGCGCTGCTCGCCACCATCGACATAAGCGGCACTCTTCTCAAGGTGACGCTTTGCGCGCAACACTTGATTGAGTTCCCGAATGACGTGCACCGGCAAACGCACCGTACGTGCCTGATTCATGATGGCGCGCTCGATGCTTTGACGGATCCACCAGGTGGCGTACGTCGAGAAACGGAATCCACGCCCCGGATCGAACTTTTCGATGGCATGCATCAGACCGAGGTTGCCCTCTTCGATCAGATCGAGCAATGGTACACCGCGATTGAGGTATCCCTTGGCGATGCTCACGACGAGCCGCAGATTGCGCTCGATCATGACCTGACGCGCCGCGAACTCGCCCGCTTGCGCGCGCGTAGAGTAGTCGAGCTCCTCCGCGGGCGTTAGCAGCGGTTTGACACTGATGCGATTGAGATAGTGCTGAACGGTGTCGGCCGTGAGTTCGGCCTGCAGCACGGTGCCGAAGTCGTCGCCATCGGCGGATTTGCGTTTGCGTCCGGTGGCGGAAGAGGACGACCCCTCTTCCCCGCCATCGGATGACGAGGCGTCGTCATCCTCCGCCTCGCGCTCGTCGAAAGCGTCGTCCACGTCCTCTTCCTGCCGGGACTGCCGATCGTCTGCTTCCTGATCGGACTCCGGGACAGCGAGGTCTTCCTCTTGCGAAGTGCGACGCTTTCTCTTGAGCATTCGACCCTGCCTATTTTATCGAGGCGGCAAATACTTCTCCGGATCCACAGGCTTGCCATCCTTGCGTACCTCGAAGTGCAGCATCACGCGATCTGCATCCGAGTTACCCATTTCGGCAATTTTCTGACCCCGTGTCACGGAGTCGCCTTCCTTGACCAACAGTTTGCTGTTGTGTGCATACGCCGTCAAGAAGGTGCCGTCGTGTTTAATGATGACGAGGTTGCCATAACCGCGCAGACCCGCCCCCGAATACACGACTTTGCCCGCACCTGCGGCAAAGACGGCGTCGCCGACCTTGCCACCGATATTCACGCCCTTGTTCTTCGAGTCGTCGAAGTGGCCGATGACGGTGCCGGCGGCCGGCCACGACAATTGCAGCGCACCGCTGGAGACCGCCGAAGGCGCGGTAGCATTCGACGACGTCGCAGGTGGCGGCACCACGGCAGGCGGCACGGCGGCCGGGCTGCTGCCATTACTCGGCGGCGTGCTGGCCACCGGCGGCGGTAGCGGCGTACCCGTGTCGCCGGCAGGCGGCTTCACGCGCAATACCTGACCGACCTCGATCTGATCCGGGTTCTGGATGTTGTTCCAGCGCGCGATATCTCGGTAGTTCTGCCCGTTCTCCAGCGCGATGCGATACAGGCGGTCGCCCGGCTTGACGCGATAGAAACCCGGCGGCACCGGCGTATTGTCGATCACCGGCGCAGTCGCGCCCGGCAGACTGCTGTCGGTCGTCGTACCGCCTACGGTACGGTCGACGACCGGCGCCCCGACTTGTCGCGATGCGCACGCTGCCAGCATGCTCAGCAACAGGACACTGGCGACGCGTTGTTGGAAACCCGCTCGCAAATTCACTCAATTCCTCCGCAGAATAGACCCGACGGGCTTAAATGATGCCCGATTTTAAGGGGACGAATAACACCCTATCAAGCTGCGTCTCGCGCCACTGGCGCGCACCGATGCGCTCGATGAGGGTCAAAATTTGTTGCTCGCCGCCCACCGGGGCGACAAGCCGTGCGCCGACAGCCAACTGATCGACCAGCGCGTCCGGAATTTCCAGGCCGGCGGCAGCGATCACGATACCGTCGAACGGCGCTACTGCAGGCAATCCGAGCCGCCCATCGCCGTAATGCAGACGAATATTCGGCACGCGCAACGGACGCAAATTGGCTTTGGCACGTTCATGTAACGGACGAACCCGCTCAATGGAGTACACGTCCCGCGCAACACACGACAACACCGCCGCCTGATAGCCGCATCCGGTGCCGATTTCCAGCACCTTTTCCAGCGGACGTCCGCTCGCGAGCAGCAGCTCGATCATGCGCCCCACGACCGACGGCTTCGAGATTGTCTGCCCATGACCGATGGGAAGCGCCGCATCCTCGTATGCCTGATTGGCAAGCGCGGCGTCGACGAAGCCATGACGCGGCACGGTCGCTAGCGCCGCCAGCACGCCCGGGTGTTTGACGCCCGATGCCGCGACGCGTTCAGCCATGCGTGCACGCACGCGCTCCGACGTCAGCCCGATGCCTTCCGGCGAATTCAGGACCGACGCGGTATTCGTACGCACGATGGCCCCCACGCCCACGCCCGCGGGCGGCTTGACCGCCCCGACTGGCGTCGTGGCCGCCTTCGTCATTGTCTTGACTGTGCCTTTTCCCACGACACCGCCAACGGCACCGCCCTTCTGGGCGGCACCCGCGCCATGCGCCTTGGCTACTGGCTTCGGTGCATGCTTAGCGGCATGCGAGCCGTGCGGTGCCGGTTGCGCATGCGGCGCGACGGCCGGCCGCGCCAACCCCTTCGGCACGACCGCGTGCGAGGTCTGTGCACCAGCAGGTCGCGCGGACGCGCCCGCCATCGGCGTCGACGCCACCCGCAAATTGTTACTGTTACCGCCGGACGGCGTCTTCCCACTTCCCTGATTCGCTTGCGACGTGCCACGCGTCATCGCGGCGGGCGGCGCACCGGCCGGACTCGCACGCGACGCCTTATCGAGCACCGGCGCTTTGCGCTGCCGGCGGGTCATCACTTCGGCCAGAGGGAGAGGAAAACGCTTCGGCGGTGTCGTCATCGTTGGGCCACCCCTGCGCTGGCCAGCCAATCGTGCACGACGCCAAGTCGTGCGGTATGCGTGAGATCCAGTTGCAAGGGGGTGACCGAGACGTAATCGTGCGCCACGGCATGGAAGTCGGTGCCTTCGCTGCTGTCGCGCGCGTCGCCAGCCGGACCGATCCAGTAAATTGCTTCGCCGCGCGGATTCACCTGACGGATGACCGGCTGCGATTGATGTCGCTTCCCAAGACGCGTCGACAGCGCGCCTTTGAGACGCTCGTACGGCAAATTGGGAATATTGACGTTCAACAAGAAAGGCGCGCCCAGCGGCCGCTCCATATAGCGCTCGACCACCTCGCGCGCCACACGAGCCGCGCTGTCGAGATGGTCCCAGCCTTTATTGACTTGCGAGAAGGCGAACGAAGGGATCCCGAACAGGAAACCCTCGGTCGCCGCTGCCACCGTACCGGAGTACAGCGTGTCTTCGCCCATGTTCTGGCCGTTGTTGATGCCCGAGACGACGATATCGGGCCGCTCGTCGAGTAGCCCGGTCAACGCCACATGGACGCAATCGGTCGGTGTGCCGTTGATGAAGGTGAAATCATTGGGCGCTTTGAACACAGAAAGCGGCCGTTGCAGGGTCAGAGAATTGGACGCACCGCTACAGTTCTGTTCGGGCGCCACCACGGTAATGTCGCCAAGCGGCGCCAGCGCTTCATAAAGCGCGGCCAGGCCTGGCGCCTGATACCCATCGTCGTTGCTGAGCAGGATTCGCATGCGGCAATTGTAACCGAGGAAAGGTGCTCCGATATGACGCCATCAAGGCACCGGTGGCGTTGCGCCCCGCCCGCTTCATGGCGCCAGTCCGTCACATCCGGTTACATCTTTTCGGTCTCTCCGGCTTGCGGTTGCCAGACCAGCAGGCGCCGCTCCACGACGCCGACGAGTCCATCGAGCACCAGCGCAAAGGCCGTGAGAATCAGCACCCCGGCGATCACCGCATTGATATCGAACGTGCCTTCGGCCTGCAAGATCAGGTAGCCGACGCCACGCGCCGACCCCAGATACTCGCCGACCACCGCACCGACAAACGCGAGTCCGACCGAGTTGTGGAGACTGGAGAACACCCAACTGGTGGCACTCGGCAAATACACTCGGCGCAACAACTGACGCTGATTGGCACCCAGCATCCGCGCATTGGCGAGCACCACCGGGCTGACTTCCTTCACGCCCTGATAGACGTTAAAGAAGACGATGAAGAACACCAGCGTCACCCCTAGCGCCACCTTCGACCAGATACCGAGCCCGAACCACACACCGAAGATCGGCGCGAGAATCACGCGGGGCATCGAATTGGCCGCCTTGATGTACGGGTCGAGCAAAGCACCTGCGCTCGGCGAAAGCGCCAGCCAGAGCCCCACGCCGAGTCCGAACACGGTACCGATGGCGAACGCCAGCACCGTCTCGAGCAACGTGACGCCCAAATGCAGATAGATCTCCCCGCTGGCGAACCACTGCCAGACCTGGAGCAGCACCTTCTGCGGCTCCCCAAAGAAGAACGCCGCCTTGTCGGGGCTATCGAAATAGAACGCGGGCAGCAGCGTCGGGCTGGTGAGCACATACCAGACGAGAAATGCCACGACCAGCAGCAGCCATTGCCACAGGCGCAGGTGCCGCATGATGGAACGATTACGCATGACGAACGAATTCCGGGAATATCAGACGTGCGGCCGGACCGGTCATCAGACCAGCCAGTCGAACAGGCCAAAGCCGTCCGGCAAATCGAACCAGTCCATCCAGTCGAGCCACCCCGGCCAGTTGAGCCAGTTCAGCGAGACCGTGAGAATGCCGGCGATTTGCCACATGACCACTCAGACCGCCTTTAACTGTTGTGCGTAGCCCTTGAGGACTTCCTCGCGAAGCACGTCCCATATCTGAGCGTGCAACTCGGTGAAGCGCGGATGGTTACGAATTTCCGCCACGTCGCGCGGACGCGGCAGATCGATCCGGAACTCCCCGATCGGATGCGTGCCCGGTCCTGCGGCCAGCACCACCACCCGGTCGGACAAGGCAATCGCCTCATCGAGGTCGTGCGTGATGAACAGCACAGCGCGGCGCTTTGCCGCCCACAGCTCCAGCAACTCGTTTTCCATGAGCTGACGCGTCTGGATATCGAGTGCCGAAAATGGCTCGTCCATCAGGATGATGTCGGGGTCGAGGATCAGCGTCTGCGCCATGGCCACACGCTTGCGCATGCCGCCGGAGAGCTGATGCGGATATCGATCGCCGAAACCGCCCAGGCCCACGCGCTTGAGCCATTCGTGCCCACGCGCCGTCGCTTCCTCCGGCGCGACACCGCGAAACTCAAGTCCCGCGGTCACGTTGTCGATCGCGTTGCGCCATGGCATGAGCGCTTCGGCCTGAAACATGTATCCAGCACGCGAATTGATGCCCTTGAGCGGCTCACCGAAGACCTTGATCGATCCGGAGGACGGGGAGAGCAAACCCGCGGCGACATTGAGCAACGTGGATTTGCCACACCCGGTCGGCCCGACGACCGAAACGAACTCGCCCGGCGCGATGTCGAGCGACGTGTCGGCTACGGCCGTATAACGCTTCGCGCGATCGTCGCGGGCGACGAAGATGCACGTAATGCTGTCGAAACTCAGAGCCGGCGCAGTCATCATTTGTACTTGGCGTCGGCCTTCTTCGTGAACTCGTTCGTGAACGTCTTCGACAGATCGATCGTCTTGCCCTTGACCGTCTCGTCGAACGCCTGCAACGTGCGCAGCGCCGTCGCCGGACCATCTGCCGGAATCAGACCGTCCGGAGAGATTGCCTCTTTCACGCGACTCCAGGCATCGAGATACAACGCGCGGTCGCCCAGCAGATACGCTTCGGGCACCGTCTTGATCAGGTCGGCCTGCCCGGCAGTCTGAAGCCAGCGCAGCGCACGCACCATCGCGTTGGTCAGGGCTTGCGTCGTATTCGGATTCTTCTGGATGAACGACTCGTTCGTGTAGAGGCAACCTGCGGGCATATTGCCGCCGAACACCGAGACCGTCTCCTTGAGCGTGCGCGTATCCGAGATCACGCGGATCTCCTTGTCGCGCTCCAGCATGGTGATGACCGGGTCGAGGTTGACGATGGCGTCGATGTTGCCTGAGCGAATCGCGGCCAGCGCGCCGGACGACGCCCCCACCCCGACGAAAGCGACCTCATTGGGCTTGATGCCGCCCTTGGCCAGCACGAAGTTCGCCATAATGTTGGTCGACGACCCCGGTGCCGTCACACCGATCTTCTTGCCGCGCAAGTCGGCAATCGACTTGTAGTTCGGCATCGTCTTGTTCGATACGCCGAACACGATCTGCGGCGCGCGGCCTTGCAGCACGAATGCGCGGATGTACTGGTTCTTCGCCTGCAACAGAATCGTGTGCTCGTAAGCCCCCGACACTACATCGGCACTGCCGCCGACCAGCGCCTGAAGCGCTTTGGAGCCACCGGCAAAGTCCGAGATTTCGACGTCGAGCCCTTCGTCCTTGAAGTAGTTCAGGCGTTCGGCAATCGTGAGCGGCAGGTAATAGAAAAGGTTCTTGCCGCCGACCGCAATCGCGACCTTGGTCTTCTCAAGCTTGTTTTGCGCGAAGCCGGGGCGAATGCCTGCGCCGATCAGGCCGGTCGCGGCCAGTGCCGTGACGAATTGACGTCTTTGCATGGTGTTGTTGTCTCCGTGGTTGCAGCGTTCATTCTTTGTAAGTTCGACGTGCTTTATAACGGGACGCGGTCGTTGCCGCGCCCGTGGCGCTTTGCGCGTAGTGGCGTGTCAGATGACGCCGCTCTCGCGCAATGCTTTGATTTGCCCGGCATCATAACCCAGTTGCCCAAGCACTTCGTCCGTGTGTGCGCCGAGTTCCGGGCCGAGCCACTGGGTCTGTCCGGGGGTCTCCGAGAGCTTCGGCGAGATGTTCGGCAGATCGATCGGCGTGCCATCCGGGAAGGTATGACGCTGGATCATCTGGCGCGCGATGAACTGCGGATCCTTGAACATGTCGGCCACGGTGTAGATGCGGCTCGCGGGCACGTCCGCGCCCTGCAGCACCGCCAGCGCTTCGTCGATAGGACGCATTTGCGTCCAGCCGCCGATAGCGTCGTCGATCTCCTGGGTGCGCGGCACGCGACCGTCGTTATGCGCCAGCCCCGGATCCTCCGCAAGATCAGCACGGCCAATGGCATGCATCAGACGCTTGAAGATCGGATCGCTGTTTCCGCCCACGACGATCATGCCGTCAGCGCACGGATAGGTGTTCGACGGCACGATCCCCGGCAGCGACGCCCCGGTGCGCTCACGCACCATCCCGGCGACGCTGTACTCGGGCACCACGCTCTCCATCAGGTTGAAGACGGCTTCGTAAAGCGCAACGTCGACAACCTGCCCTCGCCCGCCATTCACGTTGCGGTGATGCAGCGCCATCATCGCGCCGATCACCCCATGCAGCGCGGCAATCGAGTCGCCGATGGAAATGCCGATGCGCGGCGGCGGCAACTCCGGATAGCCCGTGATATGCCGTAATCCCCCCATCGATTCGGCGATGGCGCCAAACCCCGGCCGGTCGCGATACGGGCCGGTCTGACCGTAACCGGACAGGCGCACCATCACCAGCCCGGGATTGTCGGCGGACAACTGTTCGTAGCCCAATCCGAAACGCTCCAGCAATCCGGGACGGAAGTTCTCGACGACGATGTCCGCCTGCGCCGCCAGCTTGCGCACAATGGCCTGACCTTCCGGCGACTTGAGGTTGATCGTTACCGACTTCTTGTTACGCGCCTGCACGGCCCACCACAGCGACGTGCCGCCCGCATCGGGGTGCAACTTGCGCCATTTGCGCAACGGATCGCCGTGCTGCGGATCTTCGATCTTGATGACCTCCGCGCCGAACTCGCCCAGCATGCGTGCGGCGAACGGACCGGCAATGAGCGTGCCGAGTTCGAGCACCTTCACGCCAGCGAGCGCGCCGAAGCCGGGCATACCGGTGGACGACTTAGCCGCATTGGCCGATTCGGAAGTTTGACGGGATGCGTCGGAAGACTGATTGGCGGATGCCGCAGACGCATTGGCGCCCTGTGGCGAAGTGGATGTGTACGGCGTAGACGACTTGGACAACGCTTGGACTCCTGAGCCTCGTCGACGGCCATCACCGTCGAGTTCGGGACGCTGCCCCGAAGGCCGCATCCGTGCATATGGGTGGCAAATGAAGTTCGTATAGTAATTCGGCAGTCGGCGATCGGCCAATAGCCTCAAGGGGAATCCCGGACGATTCCGATGCAGTTCGTCGTCGATTCCGAAGACTGCACCGACTCAGCGCGGCTACAGCAGGGGGATGCGCGTTAGCGGTCGATCACGTCTCGAACAGATGACGCGCGCCACGTTGCGCTGCAATATAAATGGCCTCGCCACGATTGCGCGCCCCCAGACGCCGGTAAAGCGCCGAGACGTGCGTCTTCGCAGTGCCTTCCGAGATCACGAGCTGCTGGCAAATGGTCTTGATGGACAGCCCTCGGGAGAGCAGCGCCAGAATTTCGTATTGCCGCTGGGAAATGCCGAGCAACGCAGACTCGGCCAGTTGCGTCGCCTTGTCCCCGCCCAGCGGAAACACCGGCAGGCGAGAAAGCGGCAGCGCCTCGCCCAAAGCCTCCTGACGCCACAACACGAGCAACGCCGAGAGCGCCTCTTCCGGCACAAAGCGTCCACCGGAAAACGCCAGGTCGAACACCGAACGAATACGCGCCACCGAGTTCGGCCACGGCAGACATGCCGTGACGCCCGCTTGCAGCCAGCGGATGATTTCATCGGGAAAACCCGCATCGCCAACGACGATAACCGGCACGGGAGGAACACACTCGGCGGCTGCCGAGCACAAGGTGTCGAGCGCGGGCGTACGCGCCACGGACTCATCGAGTACGAGCGCACGACGCGAAGGCAACTCGCGCAGCCATACCCAGTCCTGCGTCGCCACGCTATCGACGTGACGCAAGACGGGTGGCGTCGCGTTCGCTTCGGTTTGCAACGCGACCTGGAGGCCGCTCAGCCAGGCGGCAGCCTCTCCTAGGACCAGCACACGCATGATTTCCCCTGTCATTCCGGTCGGCATCCCCATGCCGCCGCCCCGCTTTCTTCTCGAACGTGCTGCGCCTTTAGCGTTGTTTTTAGCAGGACGAAATTGAAGAAAATCCGAAGAAATCCTCCAACCTTCGTCACGATTTACACATAAGGCGTCATCTTGCTTTCAAGGCAGTTTATGCGCTAAGCCCGCATGGCGGCGAATCCGTTTCTCGCGGAGCCTTATCCCTGTTGCCTTAGCGCGACAATCCGCAATTTGCGTAAATTATTTACTCAATTTTCGGAAATTCCGCTATTACTTTTTCCCCTTCCATTTCTCATCTGACGCAATAAAATACAAAAAGTCTGAGAGGACAGTCAGCGGAGGCCGGGGGGCACGCCATGTTCAAAATTTCCGTCAGCACGACGCGCAGTGCGGTGTTTTGTCTTGCCGCCGCGTGCTTTGTGAGTACCGCGCAGGCCGACGTCATCGGCGTGGGCAGTATGCCCGCGACAGTGAGCGACGCCCTGCTCGCCAGCACCCATGCCGCCAACGTGGCTCGCAGCCTTGTCACCAGCATCGGCAACGCCGGACCGAACACCATCGCACCGGTCAATTCAACAACTGCTGCAGCAAACCACGTTCGTCTCTGGGACGAAGTGATTCCGCCCGCCCCGTCGCCTAAACCGACTCAGGCATCGCTGCCTGCCACCGCGCAGCCGCGCACGACGATTAACATCTCCTCGATGCCGCAAATGTCGGCTGGCATGATGGCCACGAACTTCAAAATCAACGCAAGCGGCCGCATGGGATCTGCAGCCGCTCGCTGATTTCTCTTACCCGATCAAGCCTCAGAACGTGTACGGGAAACGAACCCCGATCACGTAGTTCGGTGCGTCCGGCGACATGCCGGCATTGACGTAACCGTTGACCGTCCAATGCCTGTTGATGGCGTAGTTGATGCCGAAGTTGAGCGACGCCGCATTGGTGGTACTGCCTGCCACCGTGGTCCACGGGCCGCCCGGCGAAGCCGTCTTCGTTGCGCGCGAGATCGCCGTCGAATACGAGATCGACAGCGCAGTCTTATCGTTGAGCGCCAACGCCATCCCCGCGCCAACCTGCACGATATCGCCAAGCTTGACCTTCGCAGGCTGCACGACGCCTTCGATAGTCGAGATGTCGTCGAACGTCTTCGCCACGTTGTACGTGTACGCTACGTTCGCGAACAACACGATCGGGTCGTAGGTGCGCAGGAACGACAGGCCCGCCGTGATAGCCCATATGCCATTACCCGTGGGCAGGCGCGACGGCGTCGTCAAGTTGTTGTTCGTCGGATCGGGCGTACCCAGCTTGATGCCGAACGGCGACGTGCCGGTCGGTGCGGTCACGCGTAACGACGCCACGATATCGGGCCAGTTGGCGTTTTCCTTCATGAGCTGGTAGTACAACGACGCGTTCACGTCGCCGATATTCGCCGAGTTCTTGCTGATGTCGCTGATCGACGACGCCGCACCGCCCACCCCACCGGAGATGAAGTCGGAGTTGCGGTACAGATACGGCACGTCGAACGCCAGGCTCAACCGGTCGGTCACCCCGTAACGCGTGTTGACGTCGAACGTCCATACGTTGGCCTTAGTTTGGCCGAGGTTCAACTGACCGAGGAAAATGGCGTCGAGGGCGAGAAAGCCACTCAGCACCAGTTGGCGCCGGTCGTAGTAGCTGTAGCTGATACCGGCATCGATGGTGAGCTTGCGGTCGAACAACGGCGCGTGCTGCGCCTGAACGACAGCTTCTTCGGCAGGCGTGCGTTGCGAGTCGGTCTCGCTCTTCTGCATCTGCTGCGTCTCACCGATGGGCGTGGCGGATGTCGGTCCGGCCGCCCCGGCAGCGCCGCCGCCGGGTGTGCCAGCAGAACCGGCGGCCGAGCCATCGCCCGGTGAGACCTGCGCGATCTGCGCGGTATCCCACGCGGTCAGACCGCGACCGCGTTGCGCCATCTCGATATCCGTGAGGCGCTGCTTCAGAGAAGAAATTTCCCGCTGCTGCCGGTCAACCATGTCCATCAACATCTGGAGACGGTTATCCGGCGATGGGTCCGTATGCTCCTGAGCCTGGGCCGATAGCGTGAAAAGCAGTACCCCCAACGGAATAGCGGCAACGGGAAAAAAGCGGTGAGTGTTCATGATCCCCCCCGGGTGAAAAAGCGGACGGATGTCCGCGCGCAATCCAACAAACACGTGTTGCAACAACGGTTGTCCTTGCTGCTCGACTGCGGGGTGATGCGTACGGAACACGGACAGTGATCGAAAGCGTCAACAGCATCGCCGATGCCTCCTGCCCGGGCCCTGCCGACATCACCTTCTTGTACGCCGCGAGTGTTTTGCGGCGGCGCCCCACGTCTAGTTGTCATGGCGTCCGGTAAAGACCTGCCGGACGTTGCTGCCGGCGTCGCGTCGAATGCATCGACCACGACGCCGTCACTGCGCTTGCTATGCCTTACCTTTCACTTCACTTCACTTCAAATACGTTCACACACGCTCAATGCCGAATGGCAACCATGTTCGCCATCGCGTTCTGAATACCGAGCTGACGCAGTCCGCCCGACGTCAGCGCACTCGTCTGGAGGTTCAGCGTCATGGTGTTCATCACCTGCTGCGCATTGCCTGCCACCTGGACGACCTGCATGATCTGATTCATCGCCCCACCCGCGCCGCCTGCGACGCTCTGGCCGAGATTGCCGTTCGGGGTATTGAGCGAGAGCTGCATGCCGGCCGAACTGATCGCGACGTTCGCACTCAGGTTGCCGACCGTGGTGCTCGAGTTACTGGTCGACTGGTTACTAATGGGCACCAGCAGCGCGAGCGACACGCCCGGGCCGTACTGGATGATGGCCTTGTTCAGCGCGTTGTTGGCATCGCCCGCAACCTGCGTAATCTGTGCGACGCCGTTGACCAATGCGTGGGCGCCGGTCACTGCCTGCGTGGTCGGGGCGGCAGCATTCACCACGCCCGGGATGACGGTTGTCGACGAGCCGGTCTGCACCTGCCCCTGATTCACACCAAGCACACCAGTGGCGAGCAGGCTCGCGCCGGTGGGCATTTGCCACTGCGACTGCATCACGAGCTGAAAGCCCGTGATCATGTTCTGTTGTGCGTACTTGCCGGTCGCGTGCGAGAGCACTTCATCGCTCACAGGCGTCCAGCCCTCAGGCACCACGTTGGAAGCGAACGCCGGGACGGCGCTTGCGAACAACGGGATGGCCAGCATCGGGACGTATCGATTCATGATGGTCTGGTCTCAAAACAGGTCCGCCCGGATGATGCCGAAGTCCACCATCGGGGTCGGTGACGTCCCGGTCGCCAGCGCGCCATCGCGCAACTTGGCAGCCAGGGATTCGTTTCCTTTGAGCAGCGGTGAGTCCTCCAGGAAAGGCTTGCCGATGACCGCCAGCACCAAGCCATTCCACTGCTTGGCAAAATCGGCCTGCTCGATGATGCGATTGCCCAGCGCCGGATCGGACACGAACACACGTCCGTCCTTCGCTGCCTTGACGACCACAAAGTGCTGATAGCCGTTGACGTCGATAAGCGCAATGACCGGGATCTTCAGGTCGTAAAGCGCACTCACATCGACTTTGAATCCGCGCCCCTCGAGTCCGAGCGTCTCCACGAATTTCTTCATGTCGAGCATCGAGAACCCGTTCTTGATGACGGTGTCCGGGTTAGAGAACGCCATCATTCGCTGAATCATTTCGGTCTCGGGAATGTTGATCCCGTAGCCATAACGCAGCAGCGTTGCCAGTGCTGCGGAACCACAACTGAAGTCGTATTCCTGCTGGACCAGATTCACGTAGTGCATCGATTTGAACGAGCGCATCTTCTTGACCGCCGGTACACCAGTCGAAGACTCCAGGTTCACCGATGCATACTGCGCGTGCCCGGCCACGCTTGCGCACGCCAGAGCGCAAACAGTAGCGATCCTCACAACGGCACGACGCGCATCATTCATGACACACCTCATGAAAAAACCGGTCCGGAAGTTTCTCCGGACCGGCTAGCTACATCACTTGATTGCCGAGATCGACAGGTTGTTGGACTGAACGTTGCCGATACCGGCTGCCACGTTCACGCCCACATTGCCCGTTGCCATCTTGAGCGCACCGGCGCCGAGCGAGGCATTGGCGACGAAGTCACCCGAGGCCTTCATGCTGGCCGACTGGTCGGTTTGAGCCGTTGCGTTGGCTGCACCGCCCTTGTACCAGCCGGTCGACTGCGACACTGCTGCAGCCATGCTGTTGCCCTGCACGTTGCCGATACCCGAGGCCACGTTCACGCCGACGTTACCGCTGGCGTTGGCCAGTGCGCCGTCACCCACGCTGGCGTTGACCATGAACTGCGAGAGGCTTGCCGAACCCTTCGACGACTGGTTCGAGAACACCTGGGCCGAGGCATACACCGGCTGAGCGTTGAGCGAAGCGATCGCGACGTTGTTGGCCTGTGCGTTGTCGGCACCTGCCGCCACGTTCACACCGACGTTGCCGTTGGCGTTAGCCAATGCGCCGTTGCCGAGCGTTGCGCCCATCGTCTGGTATTGAGCCGTGTTCACGTGATACGTGATCGCGCCCTTCGCCCACGTGGTCGACTTCGTGAACGTATCGGTGAAGCCCCACAGTGCCGCTGCTGCCACCGAATCGCTTTCGATAGAGCTGCTGCCGTGGTTCAAAACGGCGTGGAACGCTGCATCGAAGCTCTTCTGCGTGTTCAGGAAGCCTGCAGCGAGGAACCCGGCGGCCTGTTGCGACTGCTGACCGTAGGCATAGCCGCCCCAAGCAGAACCCTGACCTGCACCGAAGTTGCCGACCAGATAGCCACCATAGAGTGCGAGGCCGCCAGGAATCGGAATCACGCCGCCACCGATGATGCCTCCGCCGCCAGCGATGTTCGAGTATTGATACCCGCCACCGGCGATGAAGCCACCCGAGCCGGAGCTCGACTGCCCTGCGACATATCCCGCGCCAGCCTGGAAGGCTTGACTCGTGTTCAGATGGCCGTTAGCCGATGCATTCACCCACGACGTGGTGTTGTCGAAGTGCGTTTCCGTCTTGCCAGCCAACAGGTAGGCGCTACCCTGATTCGAAACCGTGGTGGTCTTCGAATCGACGCCATACGTCACCTTGCCGGTGGCATAGCTGCCAAGCAGCGGTCCCTTCAGGTTGACGTGGTGCACGTCGACGCTCTGGTTGCTCTGCACGACGGCGTTGCCGGTGTTGTCCACCGTGACGCAGCCGCGAATGCCGACCAGACCGAAAATGCCGACCAGGTTCAGAACGTTGGTCTCGTTGCCGATGAACGAGAAGCTATATTGCTGGTGATTGGGGGAAGCCATCGCGGTTCCCGTTGCTACCAGCAGTGCAGCCGCTGCAATTGCTTTCGTTTTCATGACCATCTCCTTGACGAGAGAGTTACCCAGTTAAAAAGATGTGCCCGCCGGGGGACGGAGCACAAAAACATTTGCGGTTACATTGCCTATCCCAGCCGACTGGTTCACTTGCAACACACCGCTCACCCCGCGGAAGGCATCACCGGAAATCGACGCCGTGCGGAACTGATCGTTGAGGTTGTTGTGGCCAGTCGGGCCACCCTTGGAGATCGCAGCGGATAGTGCCGTATCCGATACGCTCGCCACTCCAGACGCATCGCCAGTCACAATGACGGTCGCGTTGCGTTGAAGATTGCCGGCACCGCTCGCCTGGTTGACTTGCGTCACCCCCGAGGTGCCTGAAAATGCATTGCCCTGAATTGCGGCGCTTGCTGCACCCGTCGTCGTGGTGACGAGTGCCTGTTGATTCGTGCTCGACGTACCGACCGTGAGGCCACCGCCGTTGGAAAGCACCGTGCTGTTGGCCTGCGCGTTATTCACGCCGGCTGCCTGATTCACACCGAGGGCGCCGGCCACACCGACCGCAGCGCCGTTTTCGATGGTGGCGTGCGTGCCGGTCAGCTCACCGTTCGTGATCCAGATGTCCTGTGCGCGAGACATGCCGCTGATGACAGTCAAAGCGGTCGTCGCGGCCAGCGCGATAGCGCGCAAGGCATTGCGTTGTGCGCTCATTTCGCCGCTCCTGCTGCACCGATCGTGGAGAGCGGCGCGAGCGCCGAGTTGATCACCGACGGGACGAGCGTGCCGATGCTGCCGATACCGCCGCCCGCCGATCCGGCCGCGAAGCCACCGCCGACACCATTGCTGGTATTCAGTGCGTTACCGCCGCGGGCGTTGCCAACGAGCACGCCCATCACCGGGTCCATCCCCGAGCGCACGGCACCGGTCACGAGTCCGGCCGAGGCGTGCGCCGTCAGATCGTTATCCGTCACCGCCGTCACCGCACCCAACGCGGTGCCGAACGGTCCCGTAGGAAACGCCGAGACGGCGAGACCGATCTGATTTTCATCGCGCGGCAGGCCGCGATAAGCGATCCGCGGGCCGATGTTGCGCTCGATCACGATATCGCCCGGCGTCGCCGGTTCGGCCTTGGCCTGGCCGGGGAGCATTGCCGGTGTGAGCGCCACGAGCAACGTGGCGAACACAGCAGGCGAGAATGAAAGTTGGGTCATGTCGATCACCGCGTGGTGTAGGTCACACGCGTCACCTGGACATTGCCCACGCCGTTCGACAGTTGCTGCGGACGCGGCGTCGGCGTGATACCGCCGGGCAGTTCGTCCCACAACGTCACACCATTGGCGAGTGCCATGCCGGGCGACTTGACCATCGCGGCGCCCTGCAAATTGCGGCCGCGCTGGCTTCCCAGTTGTTCGTCGTCGATACGGGCAGCGGCGAGCGGCATATTCGACGCGCCGATGGTCTGGCTGTCGTCGTTGCCTGCCACTGCGGGGGCTTGCTCCGGCGCCACGGAGGTGGCGTCGGCGACCGGCGCCGCGATGGCGGCATCCGCGTCGGAAATCGGGGCGGCGAGCATCGACGGCGTCGTGAACGATGCCGGCACCATCGAGCCAGTGAGCATTGCCAGCTGCATGAGCGGCGAGCGCGAGATGTTGTCCTGCGCTTGCGCCGGTGCAGCGCACAGTCCGAGTGCCACAACGATGGCAGCACTCAGTGCGCCTGCGCCGTGTCGTACGCGGTACTGCATTTCGGTGGTGAGAATTCGCATCGCTATGTCCTCCTTGCCCGGACCAATAAAGCGACTTCCGTGCCACCCCGCTTAAGTGCTTGAAAACATTGACGTTAAATTTTCAGCCCTGCTGGCACACCGGGGCGAGTGGCCGAAAACGTTTCAGCATTGATACGTGGGGGGTGCCAGGCGGCGTTTGTCACGTCATCGACGCACAACCCAAACATTCCGAACTACGAACGATATCGGCGCGAGCAGCGACGCGTGCCGAAAACGCCCTATTTACAAGGGTCTCGCGTGACAGATTTGCGGCAGATTGTGGGGGAAGGAACGAAACGACACGGGGCCGTCACAGTCGCCCGATTTTTTCGACGCCGCGATTTCCACCCCGGATGTTTCATCTTTGATGTGTGTTCGGGACAACCCTCGCACGCGATATTTCGAAACTTGAGGCAACGCAAAGCGTATGAAACGGTGGCGTCGAAAGACATCATGGGAATGCCCGGAATCGCCCGTCGTTATTGGCGATGCCAGCAGTCGCAAAATGCGACGATGGGGCAAAACGGGGGAGGGAAATGTGTTTGACGCGCGATGTTTCCGCGCGCCACGGACGCATCGATCGATGCATCTCGCGGCACATTGAACAGCGCATTGCACAGCACATCGACCGCGCAATACTCAGGAGCCCAAAAAGAAACGACCGCCCTGCTCATCGCAGGACGGTCGCCCTCTCTTCGCCAGAAGATATCAGGCCGGCACGCCCGATTCGTCACCGCGCAATCCGTACCGGCACATGAGGCGGTACAGCGTAATGCGCGAGATTCCCAACTCTGCAGCCACTTCCGTCAAACGGTGACAGTGGCGCAGCAACGCTTGCTCGATGGCCGTTTTTTCGGCCTCCGCGCGAATTTCCTCCAGCGTGCGCACCAGCGTCGGCACCCACGGCAGAAGGTCGAGATCCTTGGCCG
The DNA here is from genome assembly GCF_024704525.1 of Pandoraea commovens. Lineage (NCBI taxonomy): Bacteria > Pseudomonadati > Pseudomonadota > Betaproteobacteria > Burkholderiales > Burkholderiaceae > Pandoraea > Pandoraea commovens. Next base: position 2,329,646 of record NZ_CP102780.1, on the reverse strand, counting down.
AAATCATGCGACTGTCGGCCATCACGATGGCTCGTCGAACGCGGTTGATCAACTCGCGCACGTTACCCGGCCAGTGATATTCATACATCGCCTGCACCGCGCACTGCGTGAAGCCGCGGATCTTGCGATGGTTGTCGCCTTTGAAACGCTGGAGTACGTGATGGGCAAGAATCTCAATGTCCTGCCCGCGCGCGCGCAGCGGCGGTTCGTCTACACGCAGCACGCACAGACGATGGAACAGATCCATCCGGAAGCGCCCTTCTTTCACGGCCGTCTCGAGATCGACGTGTGTCGCGGAAATGATGCGCACATTGACCGGGATGACTTCGTGGCCGCCCAGACGCTCGATCGCGCCCTGCTGCAGGAAGCGCAGCAGACTCGCCTGACTCTCGATGGGCAGGTCGCCGATTTCGTCGAGGAACAGCGTGCCGCCATTGGCAGACTCGACGCGACCGACTTTACGCGCGTTGGCGCCGGTAAAAGCCCCACGCTCGTAGCCAAATAGTTCGGACTGCATCAGATGTGGCGGAATCGCGCCACAGTTGATGGCGACGAATGGCCCCTTCGCACGCAACGAGCGCTCGTGGATCGCTACCGCGCTCAGTTCCTTGCCCGTGCCCGACTCGCCCGAGATGAAGACCGGGGCATCGGTGTTGGCCACTTTGCGAATGGTGCGAAAGAGTTGCTGCATCGCTTCACACGTGCCGACCATTTCCTGGTCGCCGCCGACTTGCGGCGTGATGATCGGCACTTCACACAGCGATGCCATGCCCCATGCATGCCCGATCGAATGCGCGAGCTGGTCGTTCGTGCAAGGCACGTTGACGTAGTCGAAGCAATAGTCGCGAATAAGGCGACGGATCGACGTCGTCGAAAGTTGTTCGGGATTTGTTGCGGCAACCCAGCCGACCGTGGCCGGTTGCATGCAGGACTCGAACGCGCCCATCTCGCGGTCGCTATAACCGCTCGCCAGGTCGATGAGTGCTGCGCTGGTGACCCCCGGATTGAGAATGCGACCGACGTCGCTGGCGCTCTTGGCCGGTACGACTTGCCAGCCTTGCTCTCCCAAAAACGACAGTAAACCGTCGTTGTGCTTTCGGGAAGCGTAAATCAGGGTGCGCCCGGTATCGTTAGCCATACCTTAACTCCCTGCCTAAGCAGTGCCTGCGCGCAAATTATTAGGTCTAAGACCGGGATATGCACAACAGGTTAAACGGCCCCACGCCGCCCGGGAGTTATAGGTGTTCCCCGTGTTGTTGGGTCCCCAAGTCGGCAGGTTCAGTCTAGAAGACGGGGGTATGCCCAGATATAGCGAATAACAGCTAATCCGATTGGATGAGAGTACGAGTACCTACGCGCAAAGGCGGACGGCGTCACGTCCGCGTCATGCTCAGAGCGTATGTCTGTCGAGGACTGCACGGGCGATTGTGCCGGCGTCCACATACTCCAGTTCGCCTCCGACCGGCACGCCTCGCGCAAGCCGGCTGACGCGCAATCCGCGCGCCTTGAGCGTCTGTCCGATGTAGTGGGCGGTGGCTTCGCCTTCGTTGGTGAAGTTGGTGGCGAGCACCACTTCCTTGACCACGCCGTCGGTGGCGCGGCGAATCAGTTGCTCGAAATGGATCTCGCCCGGCCCCACGCCGTCGAGCGGCGACAGATGGCCCATTAGGACGAAATACAGACCCTTGAAGGTCATCGTCTGCTCAAGCATGTTCTGATCGGCGGGCGTTTCCACCACACACAACAGGCTTGTATCGCGCTCGGGATCGAGGCACGTCTCGCAGATTTCCACTTCGGTAAAGGTATTGCAGCGCGCGCAATGGCGGATCTGCTCGGAGGCATGCACCAGCGCCTCGCCCAGCCGCACCGCGCCTTTGCGGTCACGTTGCAGCAGATGGTAAGCGATACGTTGGGCGGACTTCGGGCCGACGCCCGGCAACGCGCGCAAGGCGTCGACGAGTTCCTGAAGGCTCGAGAGCTGGAGCTGGGGCATGCGTCGTCTTTCTATGGAAGCTGACCGGTCAGGCTCAGAACGGCATCTTGAAGCCCGGCGGCAGCGGCAGACCGGCGGTCAGGCCGCCCATCTTTTCCTCAGCCGTTGCTTTAGCCTTGCGAGTGGCGTCGTTGATCGCCGCAGTCACGAGGTCTTCCAGCATGTCCTTGTCGTCGGCCAGCAGGCTCGGATCGATGCTCACGCGACGCGCTTCGTTCGCACAGGTCATCACGACCTTCACCAGACCCGCGCCCGACTGACCCTCAACTTCGATCTGAGCCAGCTGTTCTTGCGCCTTCTTCATGTTTTCCTGCATTTGCTGAGCCTGTTTCATCAGACCCGCGATGTTTCCTTTCAGCATCTTGACTCCTAGTAAATCGTGTGGGGTGCCTGTTGGGTGCTTTCACGCAGGGCGTTCATGGCCTGTCGGATCGACAGGAAGACACCAAACGTGCGTTTAGGGATAAGGATTCGAAAATCCGTCATCCATTTACGAAAGCGAACTTGCTTATTGTACCGGGCGAATGCTTCCCGGAAGGATCTGGGCGTCGAATTCCTCGATCAGCTCACGCATGAGCGGATCGTCGGCAATCGCCTGTTCGGCGGCCCGCTGCCGCGCCGCGGCCGCTTCCGCTGCCAGCGAAGCGGCGGTGGTGCCGACCTGACCCAGTTCGACGTGCAGTTGCACGTCGTCGCCGAAATGCTCCGAGAGCACCTGACGCAGTTTGTCGGTGGTCGCCGCGTCCGCCAGTTGGCGCAATGGCACGCGCAAGTGCAAGGCGCGCCCCGCCACCTCCGTCAATTCGCTCTGAAAGGCCAACTGTTGTGCGAGACCCCGTGCCGGGATCTCAGCGGCCAATGCTGGCCATTCGCCCGAAAAGACCGGGGCGACGCCGTCGGCTTCGCGATAGACGCAGGCGCGCGGTGCCGCCGCCGGGGTGGGTGCTGCGGCTGACGTCCCTGCAGATGCAGCAGGCTCGGGCTCCGGATCGGCACCGGCCGGTGCTTCGTCCGACGCGCGTGCCGTGCCAGCGCGATTGGCGTTGGTGCTGCCACCGGCGCGCCCTGCCGTGCCCTTGCGTCCCGCGTTCAGCGCAGCGAGCGCGGCACGTGCAGGCGACATCGGTGCACCGTCGGTCGGTGCACTGGTGCGTGCGGCCGGTGCGCGGCGCGCTTCCGGTTGTGCTGCCGGTGCCGATGTGGCTGCAGGTGCGGCCGATGCGCGCGGCGTCGACTCGCCGCCCATCGGGGTGCGCGAAGGCGCTGGCGCGGCCGACGCGGTCGCAGGCATCGCACGCGCAGCACCTGCGGCCTGTGGCGTCGGCGGTTCGGCGAGCGTGCCTCCCGCGAGCAACGGCGTGAACGCCGCCATGCGCAACAGCGCCATCGAGAAACCGGTGTATTCGTCGGGTGCCAGGCCGAGTTCGCCGCGCGCACGCGTGGCGATCTGGTAATAGAGCTGAACCGCTTCGGGCGACAGCGCTTGGGCCAGACGTCGCACGTCCGCCGCTTCGGGCCAGTCGTCGGACACGGCCTGCGGCGCGTATTGCGCCAGTGCGATCTTGTGGAGCAGGCTGCCGAGATCCTGCAGCCCCGACGCGAACGAGAAACTGCGCTCGGCCATTTCGTCGGCAATCGCGAGCAGATCTGTGCGCGACTCGTCTTTGAGGGCGTCGAGCAGACGCACCAGCACGCTCTGGTCGATCGCGCCGAGCATGCCGCGCACGGCCGTCTCGGTGAGCGGTCCGGCGGCGTAAGCGATGGCCTGATCGGTGAGCGATAGCGCATCGCGCATGCTGCCGCCCGCCGCTTTGGCGAGCAGGCGCAACGCTTGCGGTTCGTTCTCGATCCCTTCTTCGCCGAGGATGTTCGTGAGGTGCGACACGATATGCCCTGCCGGCATCTGCTTCAGATTGAATTGCAGACAGCGGGAAAGCACGGTGACCGGAATCTTCTGGGGATCGGTCGTCGCGAGAATGAATTTGACGTGCGCGGGCGGTTCTTCGAGCGTCTTGAGCATCGCATTAAAGGCGTGCCCGGTGAGCATGTGCACTTCGTCGATCATGTAGACCTTGAAGCGCGCGTCCGCCGGTGCGTAGACCGCCTTTTCGAGTAGCGACGTCATTTCGTCGACGCCACGGTTCGAGGCCGCGTCCATTTCGACGTAATCGACGAAGCGCCCTTCGTCGATGGCCTTGCACGCCTTACAGACGCCGCAAGGTTCCGCCGTAATCCCCGTCTCGCAATTGAGCGCTTTGGCCAGAATGCGCGAAAGCGTCGTCTTGCCGACGCCGCGCGTGCCGGTAAACAGATAGGCGTGATGCAGGCGCTGTTGCTCGAGCGCGTGCGTCAACGCACGCACGACATGCTCCTGGCCCACCAGGGTCGAGAAGCCTTTGGGGCGCCATTTGCGCGCGAGTACTTGATAGGTCATGCCAAATTGTAACAGTTCGGCGTTGGGCTTCCGCACCGATGTCAACGCCCGATCGGACGTTGATCGGGCACGATTTTCCGGCCAGATTCGGCAGGCTATCGCTGCGATAGAAAAAAATGTGGGGCGATTCTACCAAGCCCTTCGACACCACGCGAGACGCGGGATGAGGCGAACGCTGCCATCACCACGACCTGGCGCATATCGACGACGAACGCATCCCGTCCCTGGACAATGAGGGCAACGCGACGAGGCTTCAAGGGGAATCGTGAGTGCGCAGAACGCGCGAGGAACATCGATGAAACAAGGAGATAGGTGACGAGCCTGACCCTCGGCACTGGTAGAAAACGGCTGTGGCTGCTTCGTTCCCGACCTGACCAGATTGGCCGCGCCACCATGCGAGGAGGCCCGTCAGGGAAAGATTCTACCAGAACGGACTCCCCAACAGAAGCCCATTACGCCAAATTTCGACACGCAACGCGCATGCGCCGAGCCATTTCCCGTTATCAGGGAACGGGCCAAAGCCCATCGAACAAGCCTCTAGCATGAAATTGGACTGCATTCGCACATGCAACCGCGCAACGCTATTGCAGCCTCCCCGAGGAGCATGTGTCGACACCCTTAGGGCCACGTTACGCCAGCGACTCGCGAAATGGCGTCCACTTTTTCCGCAATTTAACGGAGCTGACCACCTATGAACAACGTCACAACCATTAGTGATTTCGCACAATTCAGAACATTCATTATCGAGACCGACAAACTGACAGTCGCTTGTTTCGAACAATGTTCGAGCACGGCGGACAAACAGTTCGCCGCAGAATTCGAGGCAATCGCAAACAAATACTGCGACAGCGCGCGCTTCCTCAAAGCCTATCTGAATGAATGCGAGAACGTCGCCAACGACCTTGGCATCCAAACGACACCCACCGCCGTATTTTTTCAAGGATGGCAAAGAAGTCTGGAATGTGCCTGGGGTAACCCCTGAACTGTTGTCACAAAGTATCGACTACGTCCTGAAAAATTGAATCGACCGTAGATTTCGCGGGCGACGCACGCCGCGATGCGCCGCCCCTGGCGCTTCCCCGGCGTTAGCACACGCGACGTCATGACTTGCCGCGCCTCGGGCAAGCCTTGGCAATTTCCGCTAAGATGAGCACAAACTGCATTGGCGAACGCTATTGAAGCCCGCGATTGCAGCCTCCATATGGAGAATGCACGCCCGCGAAAGCTGGGTGACATCTCCAGCGTCGGTGAAAACAAGCGGCGTATGGCGCCATTTTCATCGGACGTTTCCGAATAGTCAGACGAGGCAACAATTCTCATGAGCGAAACTATCAAGCACATCACCGACGCCAGCTTCGACGCGGACGTTTTGAAATCCGACAAGCCGGTGCTGCTCGACTTCTGGGCAGAATGGTGCGGCCCCTGCAAGATGATCGCCCCGATCCTCGACGAAGTGTCGAAGGAATACGGCGACAAAGTGCAGATCGCCAAGATCAACGTGGACGAGCACCAGGGCGTGCCGGCCAAGTTCGGCATTCGCGGCATCCCGACGCTGATCCTGTTCAAGAACGGCGCTGTCGCCGCTCAGAAGGTCGGTGCCCTGTCGAAGTCGCAACTGACCTCGTTCCTCGACGGCAATCTGTAAAACGTCGATGACAAGTGCCGGGGCCTTTGTCGCCACAGTGCGACACCCCGGCAGGGCTCAAGCAGCGCAGTGCTTGCGCCTGACGCTGCTTGCTATATAATCCGCCCAAAAGCACCCCAAAGTTCTTCGAGCGTTCGCTCACTTTTCCCTGATCATTCACTTGTCGTCCAGCGGACGGCACCTCCGTATGCATTTATCCGAACTAAAGTCCCAGCACGTCTCCGAGCTGCTAGAAATGGCGAACGGTCTCGAAATCGAGAACGCCAACCGCCTTCGCAAGCAGGAGCTGATGTTCGCCATTCTTAAGAAGCGCGCAAAGTCCGGCGAAACCATCTTTGGCGACGGTACGCTCGAAGTGCTGCCGGACGGCTTCGGTTTCCTGCGCTCGCCCGAGACGTCGTATCTGGCCAGCACGGACGATATCTATATCAGCCCGTCGCAGATCCGCCGCTTCAACCTGCATACCGGCGACACGATCGAAGGGGAAGTGCGTACGCCGAAAGACGGCGAGCGTTATTTCGCGCTGGTGAAGGTCGACAAAGTCAACGGCCACCCGCCTGAGGCCTCGAAACATAAGATCATGTTCGAGAACCTCACGCCGCTGCACCCGAACAAGCCGCTGCTGCTTGAGCGCGACATTCGCGGCGAAGAGAACGTGACGGGCCGCATCATCGACATGATCGCCCCGATCGGCAAGGGCCAGCGTGGTCTGCTGGTTGCTTCGCCGAAGTCCGGTAAGACCGTGATGCTCCAGCACATCGCTCACGCGATCACGGCCAATCACCCGGAAGCCAAGCTCTTCGTGCTGCTCATCGACGAGCGCCCGGAAGAAGTGACGGAAATGCAGCGCTCGGTGCGCGGCGAAGTGATCGCGTCGACGTTCGACGAACCGGCCACGCGTCACGTTCAGGTTGCGGAAATGGTCATCGAGAAGGCCAAGCGCCTGATCGAAATGAAAGAAGACGTGGTGATTCTGCTGGACTCGATCACGCGTCTGGCCCGCGCCTACAACACCGTGATCCCGGCATCGGGCAAGGTGCTGACCGGCGGCGTGGACGCCAACGCCCTGCAACGCCCGAAGCGCTTCTTCGGTGCGGCGCGTAACGTCGAAGAAGGTGGCTCGCTCACGATCATCGCCACGGCGCTGATCGAAACCGGCAGCCGCATGGACGACGTGATCTACGAAGAATTCAAGGGCACGGGCAACATGGAAGTGCACCTTGAGCGTCGCCTGGCGGAAAAGCGCGTCTATCCGTCGATCAACCTGAACAAGTCGGGTACGCGTCGCGAAGAACTGCTGATCAAGCCGGAAATCCTGCAAAAGATCTGGGTGCTGCGCAAGCTCATCTACGATATGGACGAAGCCGAAGCAATGGAATTCCTGCTTGGCAAAATCAAGCAGACGAAGAACAACGCCGAGTTCTTCGACCTGATGCGCCGCGGCGGCTGATCGGTACGATCCCACTCCCGCGCATCATGAGAAAAGCCGCGACATCCCGTCGCGGCTTTTTCATTGCACCGCTACGGCGCGTGCCTCCCCTGCCCCGAACACCCCACCGTGCCGCCCACGCGTTGACTCGCCCTGCGACGATGCTGGCTGTCACGATGCCTGTTATATGATGGGACGATACCGCGCGATCGCTGCCGGTACGCCTTCCCCCAAAGCAGTTCCCGAAGGAGAAATTGCAATGTCCGAGAAAGACGAATTGATGGCGGAAGCCTTCGCCCACCTGGAAGCCGGCGATCCCGAAACGGCCCTGGAGATCGGCAAACGGCTTGAGTCGATGCAGTACTCGGGCGCCTATGAGGTGCAGGCGATGGCCTACGCCGACATGGACGAAATGGAACAGGCAGTGACGGTACTCGAAGCCGGTGTCGCCCACGCGCCCGGCGTCTGGCTGCTCTGGCAGTTGCTCGGCAACTATCGCTCCGATCTCGGACGCTTCCCCGCCGCCATCGAAGCCTACGAGGCCGCAGGCAATTGCGCGCCGGACGAAGACCTCGTCATCGTCGACTTCAATCACGCCAACGCCCTCACCCGCCAGGGCGATTTCGCGGCCGCACAGACGCGCCTCGACCGCACGCTCGAAAGCCCGTATCTCGCCCAGACCGGACGCGCCTTCATCGAGAACGCCATCGCACTTCGCATGCACCTGTTCAACGCACAGGGCGAGCCGAAGGCGGCCATCGCCACGTACGAAGCACTGCACACGCAGGAGCACGACGAAGAAGGCAGCAATGTCTCGATGGCCGACGTGCTGGCCGAGCTCTCGCACGCTTACAAGCAGTCCGGCGACCACGACAAGGCGCTCGCGACCGCGCTGGAAGCCGTGCAACTCTACAAGTGGAGCGACGCCGCCCTGTGGGCCCTGCGCGCCGCCCGCGACGAACAGTCCGACACTGCCCGCGCGATGCATCTGATCGTGGAAGGTCAATGGTACGAGCCGCTGGAAGACGAAGATCCGGATGGCCCCGCCCCTGAGTTCGTGACCACCTACGACGTCGTGGCGGACGACGAAGCCGAGGCGCTGCGTCTGATCGCCGAATGCGAGCCGCCGCAGGTCCGCGAGTCGCTTCGCATTGCGGAAACGCATCCAATCGAGACCCATGACGACGAAGATGCCGAAGCCGCATCGTCGACGGCTTACAAAGGTGTCTACGCCACCGGCGATTACCACATGTATCAACCGGGCGAGGAAGGTGACTTGCTGGAAGAGTGAGCCGATATGACGTCGTCGGGCATCGCTCGATCGACGTCATGAGCGAGCAACACCCCAAACGAAAACGGGCACCGGAATCTCTCCGGCGCCCGTTTTTTTCAGGACGTCATGACTTCACGACGCTCCTCCCATCACTTCATCATTTATAGCCAGCGCGATCCAGAATGCGCTGTGCTTCCGGCAGATTCCTGGCAATCGTGCCGATGGGCACGTCTTCCGCCTTGAACTCGCCGAGGGCGACGAGCGCCGCATTGTCGACCTTCGTCGTCGGCACGGCCGGCCACTCGTTGTTGCCGTTGGCGAAGTATTGCTGCGCTTCGTCGCTCGCCAGATATTCGAGGAACTTGACCGCATTCGCGTGATTCGGCGCGTGCTTGGCAACGCCCGCCCCCGCTACGTTCACGTGCGTGCCCTTGCCCGCCTGATCCGGCCAGATGAAACCGACCTTCGACATGAGCGCCTTGTCTTCAGGCTTGTCCGAGCGCGCCATGCGCACGTAGTAATAGGAGTTGGCGAGTGCTACGCCGCACTCGCCCGTCGCCACGGCCTTGATCTGATCGGTGTCGCCACCGCGCGGCGCGCGAGCAAAGTTCGCTACCATGCCCTCAGCCCACTTCTGCGTGGCCTGAGCGCCTTCGCGTGCGACCAGTGCCCCCACCAGCGAGAGCATGTACGGATGCGATCCCGAGCGCGTGCAGACCTGTCCCTTGTGCGACGGATCGGCCAGCGATGCATACGTCTGTACCGTCTTCGGATCGACCTTGTCCTTGTTGTAGACGATCACGCGCGCACGCGTCGAGAAACCGTACCAGTCGGTGCCTGCCTTCGAACTCGCAGCGTGCAGCTTGGCCGGAATACGCGTGTCGAGCGTGGCCGACTTGGTCGGCTGGAACAGACCGGCTTCGTCCGCCTTCGCCAGACGCGCCGCGTCGACCATGAGAATGACGTCCGCCGGGCTCTTCGCCCCTTCGCTCTTCAGACGCTCCAGCAGCGCCGCGTCGTCCGCTTCGATGCGATTGATCTTGATGCCGGTCTGCTTGGTGAACGTGCCATAAAGCTGCTCGTCGGTCTGATAGTGACGCGCCGAGTACAGGTTCAGCACGCCATTGATGTCCGCTTGCGCGCCGAATGCCGCAGCCATTGCAGTGCCGAGCACCGTCAGTCGCGCCAGTTTGCCGATCGTCTTCGCCTTCATGGGCTATTCCCCTCGCAGTCATGGTTTTACAGAGAGGAACAGGATAATGAAAAATCATTATCAACGCAAATGATTCCCATTTGCATTAATTCATATATTCACTATCGGAGACGGGAAAATCGCAGGAGGGAGGAAAGATGCCGAACGGCGACGAGGAGCGAAGCGAAACCTCTCGAGTAACGGCAAATAAGACGAAGTGCTGTGCCAAAGGTTCCACATCAGGTCACCTTCCATTGATGACACCCTCGAAAAGTGAACTGATGAGTGTCCTCGACGCTCCAATCGCCGTAAAATTGCGCGTCGACGCACCGGCCACCCCATCACAACGATTCAAGGTGCCGCGCGCGTCTGTCCTGCCCTGCCGGAGTTTCCCCTTGTTGTCGTTGATCCCAAATCTGCGTCGCGCACGCACCTCGTTCGCCGCGCTTGCCGTGGCCGCCCTGATCGCCGGGTGCGCCAGCGCACCTCCGATGAATTCGCAAGGCCCGTCGGCCTCGGTTCCGACGACGGTCCCGCCGACCGCTCAGTCACAAACGGTCCCGGCCACGCCCATCGCCCCGCCCAAGATCATCCGCCCGTTAAAGATCGGTCTGGCGCTCGGCGGCGGTGCCGCACGCGGCTTTGCGCACGTTGGCGTCATCAAGGCACTCGAAGCCCGCGGGATCCATGCCGACATTGTGGTCGGCACCAGTGCCGGGAGCGTCGTGGGGGCGATGTACGCCTCGGGCCTGAACGGCTTCCAGCTGAACCGTCTGGCATCGACGATGGACGAAGCCTCGATCAGCGACTGGACGATGCCGTTCCGCTCGCGCGGCATGTTGCGCGGCGAGGCGCTCCAGTCGTACGTCAACAAGGTGCTCAAGGACCGCACGATCGAACAGATGCCGCGTCAGTTGGGCATCGTCGCCACCGATTTGCAGAGCGGCGCACCGATTCTGTTCCGTCGTGGCAACACCGGGCAGGCCGTGCGCGCGTCGAGCAGCGTGCCGGGCGTGTTCGAGCCGGTGCATATCGGCAATCGCGATTATGTCGACGGCGGCCTGGTCGCACCGGTACCGGCGGAGTATGCGCGTCAGATGGGGGCGGACTTTGTCATTGCCGTCGACATCTCGGCCAATCCGACGGCACAGGCCACGCAAGGTCAGTTCGACATCCTGATGCAAACGTTCACGATCATGGGTCAGTCGATCAAGCAGTACGAGCTGGAGAAGAATGCGGACGTCGTGATTCGTCCGTCGCTGGCGAAGATGGGGGCCTCGGACTTCCAGGGGCGCAACCGCGCGATTCTGGCGGGCGAGGAAGCCGTCGCCAAGATGTGGCCGGAGATCCAGCGTAAACTGGCCGATGCCCAGTCGGAAGCGCCCAAAGGCATGCCGCAGGCCTCACGCTAAGCCAGTGCTCCGCTGCGCCGCCCGCCTCAAACAAAAATGCCGCCCAATGGGCGGCATTTTTTCTTGCATCGAACCCTGCACTGTTCGCGGGGATCGACGACTTACATCGGGTGGTCGTTCTTGAAGAGCTGCTCGACGCGCGTGAGTTCGGCGCTGGCCTTGAGCGTCTCGACACGGCGAGCGCCATTGTAGCGAGCCGACCAGTACGATTCGCGCAAGTCTTCCACGCGGATCTTGCCTCCCGTTGCCGGGGCGTGCACGAACTTGTCGCCACCAATATAGATACCGACGTGGGAGAAGCTGCGACGCATGGTGTTGAAGAACACCAGATCGCCCGGTTTCAGATCGGTCTTGGCAATGCGCTCGCCCACCTGGCTCATTTCTTCCGAGCGGCGCGGCAGCATGAAATTGAGCGTGTCCTGGAACACATAGCGCACGAAGCCGCTGCAATCCAGGCCGCTGTCCGGCGTGTTGCCACCGTATTTGTAACGAACGCCGATGTAATTCAGCGCGCCAAGTACGACGTCCGACGCCTTGTCCGTCACATTCGACAACAGCTTCTGCGCACGTTGCACACGCGACTCTTCGACGACCGGCTGGGCGGCGTCGGTGGACACGGTGGTGACGTTTGCGGTGTTCGGGGAAGCGTTGCTGGCCTGAATAGCCGCTGCGGCAGCGCGGGCTGCGGCGGTCGGGCCATTGTTGTAGTCGTCAGCCTTCGCCGTCAACGAGGCGGTGACGAGGCCAGCGGCAGTGAACGCGAGAAGGAGTGTCTTGCGGGTGCGCGGAGGTTTCGTCTGCATTGGTCGCCGGGTTGGTTGAGTCGGATGGCCGATGAGTAGCTCGTCAGTTGCAACAGGATGCTGCTGTGTTGAAAACCTTCGAGTCACGCCCGGCTGACCCACCGCCGAACTTGTTGTCTGAACCGACCTCTGACGAGACCGGTTAACTCGTTGAATAATCAACTTAATTGGTACGCGATAGTAATGTGAACGTCACATGATGTCAAAAGGTAATAGAAAAAAACAATCAGCGCAATCAGGAAATTTTCATTAACAATCAATCGTTTGCGATTTAGCCGATGTTCTACGACGTTGTGTGACGTTTCACGGCAATGTCACGGACCTACAGCATGGCCGCCGCGACCAGCTCCCGGGTGTAGGCGTTTTGCGGATCAAAAAATACCGATTCCGTATCGCCCTGCTCCACCAGATGCCCGTCTTTGAACACCAGAACCCGGTGCGCCATCGCTCGCATGACCGCCAGATCGTGGCTGATGAAGAGGTAACTCAGGTTGTACTTGATCTGCAATTGGGCCAGCAGATGGAGCACTTGCTGCTGAATCGACACGTCGAGCGCACTCGTCGGCTCATCGAGCACCAGAATCTGAGGATCGACGATGAGCGCCCGGGCAATGGCAATCCGTTGCCGTTGACCACCGGAAAACTCATGCGGGTAACGCGACATGGCGCGCGCGTCGATGCCGACCTCGCGCAGCGTTTCTGCCACCTTGGTCCGCCGCTCGTCTTCGCTCATCTGCGGGCGATGTAACGCCAAACCCTCGCCCACGATTTCCTCGATCGTCATACGCGGCGACAGCGAGCCGAATGGGTCCTGAAACACGATCTGCATGCGTGAGCGCAAAGTGCGCTGCTTCGTGCCGCGATACGACGCCAGCGGTTCCCCCTGGAACTCGATCTGCCCCGCGCTCGTGTGCTGAAGACCGAGCATGGCCATCGCCAACGTCGTCTTGCCCGAGCCCGACTCACCGACCACCCCGAGCGTCTCGCCCTGACGCAGTGACAAATCGACCGGATGCACGGCCCGGAACCGACCGCGCTGGAACCAGCCGCGCACGCCCGGCTGCGCCGTCGCATAGTCCACAGTCACGCCTCGCCCTTCGAGCAACACTGGCGCAATCGGCAGCACCGGATGAATCTCCCGCTGCGGACGGCTGTCGATGAGCTTGCGCGTGTACGGGTGCTGCGGATTCGTGAACAGCGTCTCGGTGTCGGCGCACTCGACCAGCACGCCCTTCTCCATGACCGCCACGCGCTGCGCGAAACGTCGCACCAGATTCAGATCGTGCGTGATGAGCAGCACCGCCATACCGCGCTTCTCGGCGGCATCGCGCTGCAATTCCAGCAGCAATTCGATGATCTGCGCGCGGATGGTGACGTCGAGTGCCGTGGTCGGCTCATCCGCCAACAACAACTTGGGACGGCAGGCAAGCGCCATGGCAATCATGGCGCGCTGACGCTGACCGCCCGACAGCTCATGCGGGAAATGCGACACGCGCCGCTCCGGCTCGGGAATGCCCGTGCGGCGCAGCAGTTCGATGGCGCGCGACCTGGCGTCTTTCTTGGACAGCCCTTCGTGCAGCTCCAGCGCCTCGGCAATCTGCTCACCGATCGGATAGAGCGGATTGAGCGCCGTCATCGGCTCCTGGAAGATCATGGCGACGTCGTTGCCGCGCAGCCCGCGCATTTCGCGCTCGCTCACGGAAGCGAGATCCACACCGTCGAGCAGAATGCGCCCCTGAATCTGCGCGTCCTGCAACAGACGCAGAATGGCGAGCGCCGTCACGCTCTTGCCCGAGCCCGATTCACCGACGAGCGCGACCCGCTCGCCGCGCTCGATGGCAAGGCTCACATCCTTCACGGCTTCGGTATCGCCGAAGCGCACCGAGAGGTTTTCGATACTGAGGAGCGGCGCGTTCACATCGCCCCCCCGGCCGCAGCCTGCTTGTCCGCGACACGCGTGTCGAGCGCATTGCGCAAGGCGTCTCCCATGAACGTGAGCAACAACAACGTGAGCACGAGCACGACGAACGTCGCCAGCGAAATCCACCACGCGTCGAGGTTCGCCTTGCCCTGATTGAGCAGTTCGCCAAGGCTCGGTGTCGGCGGTGGCACGCCGAGCCCGAGGAAGTCGAGACTGGTGAGCGCCAGAATCGCCCCGCTCATCCGGAATGGCAGGAACGTGATCACCGGCGTCATGCTGTTGGGCAATACGTGACGTCGGATGATCTGCCAGTTCGACAGCCCCATCGCCCGCGCCGCGCGCACGTAATCCAGCTGACGGTTACGCAGGAATTCGGCCCGCACATAATCGGAAAGACCGATCCAGCCGAACAGCGACAGCAGCACGAACAACAGCCACAAATGCGGCTCGAAGATCGACGCGAAGATGATGAGCAGATACAGCTCGGGCAACGACCCCCAGATTTCGATCAGCCGCTGCAACGTGAGGTCGATGCGTCCGCCGTAAAAACCCTGCACCGCACCGGCGAGCATGCCGAGCAGCGTGCCCGAGACCGTGAGCGCCAGCGCGAAGATCACCGACAGCCGGAAGCCGTAGAGCAGCCGCGCGAAGACGTCGCGACCACGGTCGTCCGTCCCCAGCCAGTTTTCGGACGACGGCGGCGCCGGGTTCGGCACCTTCGAGAAATAGTTGATGGTGTCGTAGCTATAGCGCACCGGCGGATAGATCGCGAAGTTATCGCCCGCGCGAATGCGGTCTTCGATGAACGGATCGAGATAGTCCGTCGGCGTCGGGAAATCGCCGCCGAAGGTCGCTTCGGGATACGTCTTCACCAGCGGGAAGTACCACTGCCCCTCATACCGCACGACCCACGGTTTGTCGTTGGCGATGACCTCGGCAAACAAGCTGATGCCGAACAGCACGACGAAGGCGATGAGGCTCCAGTAACCGAGCCGGTGACTGCGAAAACGCCGCCAGACACGCCAGCGCGGCGAGCGCGATGCGGCATAGGACGTCGGGCGTTGCGATGGCGTGGCGGATCGGGTCACGTCAGTGCTCCACTCGATCGAATTGAATACGCGGATCGACCAGCACGTAGCAGAGGTCGGAGATGAGCTTGGTCACCAGCCCGATGAGCGTGAACAGATACAGCGAACCGAGCACGACCGGATAGTCGCGGCGCTGTACCGATTCGTACGACAGACGGCCGAGTCCGTCGAGCGAGAACAACGTTTCGATCAGCAGACTGCCCGCGAAGAACGCGCCGATGAACGCCGCCGGGAAGCCGGTGATGAGCGGAATCAGCGCATTGCGAAACACGTGCTTGAACAGCACCTTGCGTTCGGACAAACCTTTGGCACGCGCCGTGAGCACGTACTGACGGCGGATTTCATCGAGAAAGGCGTTCTTCGTCAGCATGGTGATGACGGCGAAGCTGCCGACCACGGACGCCGTCACCGGCAACGTGATGTGCCACAGATAGTCCATGATCTTCGCTGGCCACGACAGATCGCTCCAGTTGTCCGAGACGAGTTCTCGCAACGGGAACAACTGCCAGAATGTGCCGCCGCCGAACAACACCAGCAGCAACACGCCGAGCACGAAGCCAGGGATGGCGTAGCCCACCAGTACGACCAGACTCGTGAGCGTGTCGAAGCGAGACCCGTTGCGCACCGCCTTGGCGATACCCAACGGCACCGATATCAGGTAAGTGAGGAAGAACGTCCATAGCCCCAGCGAAATCGACACGGGTAGTTTCGAGACGATCAGCGACCACACGCTTTGGTGATGGAAATAGCTCTGCCCGAGATCGAAGCGCGCGAAGCGCTTGAGCATGAGCCAGTAGCGCTCCATCGGCGTTTTGTCGAAGCCGTAGAGTGCCTTGATCTGAGCGAGCTGCTGGGCGTCGATACCACGACGTCCGCGATAGTCGCTGCCGCCTCCACCGCCACTGGCCTCACCGCCACCGCCGCGCCCCTTGAGTTCGAGCATCACCTGCTCGACGGGGCCGCCGGGCACGAATTGAATCACCGCGAAGGTCAGCGTAATCACGCCGAGCAACGTCGGAATCATGATCAGCAGTCGTTTGAGAATGTAGGACCACATGATTAGCGGGTCACTCCTTTCGAAGCTGCTGAAGCTGCTGAATCTGCTGAAGTTGCCGGGGCGGACGCGCCTTGCGGTTCACCCTTCGTCGCCTTCTCTCCCTTCACACCGCCATCCCACCACATCGAGACGAGCCAGCCTTCAGCGGTGAAGTACAACGGCAATTTTTCAGGGAATTGCAGATTGCGTTTGTACGCCATGCGATGCGTCGACGAGAACCAGTGCGGCACGATGTAATAACCGTGCATCAGCACCCGGTCGAGCGCGCGCGCAGCGGCGACGAGATCGTCGTAGGTATGCGCGCGCACGAGGCTACCCAGCAGCGAATCGACCGCCGGATCCTTCAGGCCGATCACGTTATCCGACCCGTCCACGTTCGCCGATTGGCTGCCGAAGCGGTCGAGCAACTCGGTGCCGGGAATCTGCGAATCGGGATAGCGCAGCGAGATCATGTCGAAGTCGAACGTCTCGATGCGCTTTTGATAGAGCGCGAAATCGCTCTGACGGAAATTCAGTGTGATGCCGAGCTTCGCAAGATTGCGGGCATACGCCGATGCCACCGGCCCCATCGCCCCGCCATCGTCGAGAAATTCGAAGACGAACGGCTCGCCCTTCGCGTTACGCAGCGCGCCGTCGCGGTACGTCCAGCCCGCCTGCGCCAGCAGTTCACGCGCCTCGCGCAGGTTGTCGCGCAGGCTCGCGGGAGGCGTCGTCGTCGGCTGCACGACCATCGGCCCGAACACCGCCGGGTCGAGCTTCTTGCGCAGCGGTTCGAGCAGCTTCAACTCCGCCTCGCTGGGCATGCCGCGCGCGGCGAGGTCGCTGTTCGTGAAGTAGCTGTAGATGCGCTGATACTGGTTGTAGAACAGTTGACGGTTCAACCACTGATAGTCGAGCGCGAGGTCGAGCGCCTTACGCACGCGCACATCTTTGAACAAGTCGCGGCGCGTATTCACAATGAAGCCCTGCATGCCCGCCGCGTTGTGATGCGAGAACTCGCGCTTGATCAGCTCACCATCCTTGAAGCGCTTGCCAACGTAGCTGCGCACCCAACTCCGGGCACGGTATTCGGTGATCGCGTCGAACTCGCCCGCCTTGAAGCCTTCGAGCCGCACGATGTCATCGGAGTACAGCTTGTAGACGATGCGCTCGAAGTTGTACGTGCCACGTCGCACCGGCAGGTCGTTGCCCCAGTACTTCGGATCGCGCCGGAAGGTGATGCGACGCCCGCCGTCGTACGATTCGATCAGATAGGGGCCGCTCGCCACCGGACGCTCGAACGTCAGCGCATCGAACGCCTTCTTCTTGCCGTCCGCCCCCACGTTCCACTTGGGCGAGAAGACCGGGACCGACGCCACGAGCAGCGGCAGATCGGGGCTCACGCGCTTGAAATCGAACCGCACACGACGGTTGTCGAGCACACTCACGCCCTTCACATCGGCCAGCATCACCTTGAAGCCGGGCGCCGACTGCGGGCTCATCAGTGTGTCGAAGGAATATTTGACGTCCTGCGCCGTGACCGGGTCGCCATTGTTGAAGCGCGCCGCCGGGTTGAGGTGGAACGTGACGGAGGCGCCGTCGGGCGCGACGGCGATGTCGTCGGCCAGCAGACCGTAGACGGTCGCGGGCTCGTCGGCGCTGCCGATGCCGAGCGTCTCGAACATGAGCCCGGACACGCCCGGCGCTGACGTGCCTCGCAACGTGAACGGATTAAATTTATCGAAGCTGGTGCGGCGATCGGGGTTTGCGAGCGTCAACGTGCCGCCGCGTGGCGCATCGGGATTGACGTAATCGAAGTGCGTGAACCCCTGCGGATACTTCGGCTCGCCGTACTGGGCGATGGCATATTTCGCGTGGGCCGGGGACGTCGCCAGCAGACCGGCGGCCAGTGCCGCAGCAACGGGCGCGGTGCGCGACACCGTCAGTACTCGGGAAATGCGCCGGAAGCCGAAGCGTACGGCGCGAACGGAAGAGACGGCGAGATCGGCGCGCGGCGTCGGGAAAATCGAGGACGCCAGAGAGGTCACGAAACTGCGGAGCGAGCCCCGGGTCGTGTGTGGATGCCGTGTTGTGCGCGCGTTCATGCGTCTCCTGTGTTGGTCGGCCAGCGCCAGCCTGCCCCGGGATCCGGACGCATCCAGCCCCACCCCTTCGATCCGCCCGAAACATCTCGTAACCACTGCCTCACGCACATTTCCCGCATGAGGCTTGGCGTCACGGCCGGACCGCGCGACAATTGTACCCAAAAGCCCGGCGTTCACCGCACTGAAAGACACAGGCGCGCCGGTCCGGTTCCCTCATTTCCGCCCTGGAGGCCGACGTTGAGTGCCACACGATCGCCCGTGCAGAACCCCAACCGTACCCTGCCCCGCTGGCTCGCCAAATTTTTCTTTCAGTGTGTGGAAGCGGCGCAACGCAGCATTGCGCGTCACTCGCTGGTTGGCGACAAGCCCATTTTCGATAACGCCCAGTTCCCCTGGGTCGAAGCGATCGAGGCACAGGCACCGGCCATCGCCCGCGAACTCGAAGCCGTACTCGCCACACCAGGACGTCTGCCCGCGTTCCACGAGATCTCTCCCGACGTCGCCACCATCACGCAAGACCATCAGTGGCAGACGTTCGTCTTCCTCGGTTACGGCATGCGTGCCGAGCGCAACCTCGCCCGCTGCCCGGCAACTGCCGCTGCCCTCGATGGCATTCCGGGTCTTCGCACGGCCTTCTTCTCGATCCTGTCGCCGGGCAAGAAGATTCCCCTGCATCGCGGCCCGTATAACGGCGTACTGCGGCTGCATCTGGCACTGAAAGTGCCGCGCGAGCGCGAGAAGTGTTGGATTGAGGTCGACGGACAACGCTATGTCTGGCAAGCGAATCGCGCTGTGATCTTCGACGACGCTTACGAGCATCAGGTGCACAACGACACCGACGAGACGCGCGTGGTGCTGTTCGTCGACTTCGAGCGCCCCTGCAAAACGCCCGTGTCTTGGCTCAACAAGCTGCTGCTGTCGTTTGCCCCGCTCACGCCGGAGTTGCAGCAGGCCAAGACCAATCACGAGAAGTGGGAGCGCGACTACTACGCGACGCCTGCGCCAGCGGCACCTGGATCACCAACGACACGGGCCGGGGGCGCGACGACAGCCAACCCGCCGAACGACAGCGCAGAGACCTCTGATGCTGGACACGCAGAAACAGTGGGCGACGAACGCGCTCACAGTTGATGCACCACCCTAAAAAAAACCAGCGATTTACCTTCGCTGGCATTTTTTCGCTTGATCTCGAATGCACGGACCGAACAAGTGAACGCGTGTGTCTGAGGGGGGCGCTTAGGTCATGAGGACAAGCCCATGCCACGTCTGAAATCGCGTGCTGCCGCGATGGTTTCCTCTTCGGCTTCCTGCACATCGGGCAGCGCCGAACAATAGCGGGCCACAGCATCGTCGGCCAGAGGCTCCCACTTTTTCAGCCAGCCTGCGATGACGGGCCGGTTCGCCTCCTGCGTCAACGCCATTTCCACCAGCTTGGCGGCCCAGCGTCGATGTCGTTGAGCGTCGGCAACGTGGGAGTCGATCAACAACCCAAGTAACGTATCACCGTTTTTTCTGGCCGCCTGGCCCAGGCCGCGCAACACTGCACCTTCCACTGCGGGCCTTATCAACAGATTCAGTGCCACGAAGCTCTCGCCCCAGTCCCAGGCAACAAGCGCATGCTCGACAAGCTTGCGCCAGCCCTGCCATGCAGGGTCTTGCTCCCAGTACCGGCGCTCGTCGCTACCGAATCCCATACCCTCGAAAGTGGAGGAAAGCTCCTTGGTTCGGTACGCCGTATGCGTCAACCAACGCAGGGAGTCGGCGGCCTGAAAGACCGCGCAATTCACAATGGTCGAGACTGGCGCCATCTGCGCCAGATACGCAGATCCCATCTGCAGGGCATGGAACAAGAAACGCGCCGGGGTGTATAGACGCGCCAGCGTACCGGCCCAGTGGCGCTCAAGCATGACGTCGTGGCCCCGGGCGGAAAACTGGTCCAGCAGGCCAAATACATAGGCTTCCTGTCCGTCCTGGAGCAGATTGTAGGTGCGATACACCAACTCATCCGGATCCCGAAATGCTTCCCAGTCGGGGTGCTTCAACGCTGCGCCATGGCGATATTGCCTGAACCATTGCGCCATCTCCATGTTCGGATCAAGCTCGAACGGGGCTTCCGGATTATCTCCGTCATACGTGAGATTGGTCGATACGATTTCGTATTCGCTCGGTTTGCGCCGCCGCGACGCCAGATGACTCCAGGTCTTCAATGGCTTCAGGGTTTCGGAATTGTCCATTTCCGCCTCGCATCAAAGATGTCTCGCCTGGCCAGAATTCGTCAAGAGAACAAACTCTCCGGATTCGCATGGCCCACTCACTTATCGCAAAAAATGAATTCAAGCGCCTCCATCGGCTTAATGTCCGTTTCGATCAACTTTGCCTCTCGCGGAAAGAAAGACTCTCCCCCCTGGCGACGCACCCTCACAACTTTGTCCGGCCGAGGCGCGACGCGCCGACCGACGGAATGAAATGCCGCCTTGGCAGCCACTTCGTCCATCGTATCTTCGGTATCGACGGTGACCAGCAGCAGCACAAAGTCGTACTGAAAGTTTGAAATCATCGGAAAGTCGGCCATATGCGCGCTCCCATTGCCCCGGCCTCATGCGGCCTTTCGCTCGTAAGGATTATTGCGGTAGGTTTCAACCCAGCGGTATCCGTGCGCGTCATCGCCCATTTCGCCGGGAGCCAGGCCCATATATTTGAGTGCGCCGGCCAAATCGGGCGGGACAATCTTGCCTGCGAGCAAGCGGTCCGCCAGACTCAAGTGATCACGGTAGCGTCTCGGATCCTGCTCAAACACCCACCGTTCGATTTCCGAATTGAAGTGATAGGTGCGGCCGTTATATTCCAGAGGATGGTCCTTGACGCTCCACCCGTCGCCAGGGATCGCGCAGATCGGCAACTGATTCAAGTTGCAGATGATCGGAACCGTCTCGGGCAATGTCAGTTCATGCTTTCCCGCTAGCAGATTCTCGATGATGACGTCCCAGGCTTTACCAAAGGTGTCGTTCCATCCCGGGTATTTTTCCTCAAGCCAGTCGCGACACCCATGCGTCACGCCGGCCGCCGGGTTCCACGACATGGCCGGGCGCCAGAACCATGCGGCAAGCTGATAGGCATGGTGCTGATACTGCGACTCGGCGATCATCTGATCCCAGTACCACGGGCGGGAAAGCCCCATCTCGATCAGCGAACGTTCAAATTGATCGAAAATCCATTCCTGCATGAACTCCCGGAATGACTGCTTTCTGCGATCCAGGGGCATCCCATAATCCATCGCCGTACCGGCAGGCACACAGAAGACGTACCAGGAGCGTGCGATGGCGATATCGACGAGCTTTTGTGCCTGCGCCACGCGGCCGTTGTCGATCATGATTTTCAGCACCGAGCCGCCGATCTGGGCATGACGGGCTTCGTCGGTCTGAATGCTGGATATCAGGCTGGAGAAGGTAAAATCCCCGACCTCGGCAGCATCGGAGGCCAGGCCGAGGAACTGCATATTGGTGAAGCTCGTTTCGAGCCCAAAGCTCAGCATCACTGCGATTTCGGCCGCGCTACGCGAATGGGCCACGTCATCGGCGCTAGAACGCGTCGCGACACTGGCTAACGAATTGGTGTGGAGAAGCTTGTGCGTCCAATCGAACTGTCGGTCTTTCGTACAGTATTCATGGGCGAAATACAATTGAATTTGCGTATGCCGGCTCTCGTCGAGCATGCCGAAGGTCGCCATGTTCCGCATGCCCGGCGCGCGGCCGAATCGCACCATGCGCGCTTGTGCATGCATACCAACGTATTCGACCAGCGCCAAAGTGCTGTAGTGAAGCTTGAGAACCGACAACCACCCCGGGTCCGCGCTCTCGTACAGTTGACTGCGCTCGAGTGCCGCCTTGACAGAATAAACGCCGGCGTCCTTGTCACGTTGAACACGCACGTACTCTGGATAGCTAATCTTGTACGGTTCGTCGAACGCTTCCCAGCTTTCGACCGCAATACCCATACTGCCCGTCATCAGATCCGGGAACAGTTCCGACTCTTCTACATACGTCGAAGTCCAATTGGTAGACCGGGCAATGTCGTACCATTCCGCGCGTTCCAATAGCGCCATGACTGAATATGGGCACTTCCCGACTGAGAAGGAATCCGCGCGCAAGAATTCTGCTTATTTGGTCCGTTCTATTTCTGTTTGCACCCGTCTGCCAACGCAACCTTTCGACACCCATCCTTTGCAAGGGTTAAGAAATAACCAATGGCTGCTTCGCCATTAACACTCCCCGCATCCACTCGAACTACGTATCTATTAAGTTCGCAACGTTCATGTGGAGGTTAGTCGAATGGTTTTCTGAACTCCATGGAATGACGGGCTTTTAGGTGATTCGCTGAATTCAGGAATCTGCACTCGATCGGACAGGCCGAAGCGCCATCGATTTCGACGTCTTTTGCCGCAAACCGCACGAATGCGGAATTATTGCGGGAAAAGAGATAAGTCGCGGCGACCACCCCGGCCTTCCGAATCGCTCACGGCGACCGACTCGATTGCGCGAGCGTGTCCTGCGCAGGCGGCGGAACGAAATTCGCCGCGAGCACTGCAACAAGCGCCGCCGCCAGCATCGCACCGATGCCAAGCGCGGCATCGCCGAAATGCAGGTAAGCGAACTTCATCGCCTCGATCACGGCCACGGCCACGACGATGGTGATCATGCTGAGCATGCCTGCGACCGTCGCCCGGTTGAGACTGTCGACGGCGAACAGCGACTGGCGATACACCACGCCGTAGCACATGCCCATACCGAACGCATGCAGCGTCGTGCCGATGAGCAACGCCGGATAGCCCGGCGCGAGGATGGCGGTACCGACGAGCGACACCGCCGCGCCGATCAGCATGGCTGCCACTCCGGTCGCCAGCAGACGCCCGTTCGACCAGCGCCCCACCTGACGCGCGAGCAGCACGTTGCCGAGAATCAGTGCCGCGAACACCGGCACTTGCAGCATGGCGTACTGCATCTGCGACAGCCCGGCGCGCTCGATCAGGAACACCGGCCCCAATGCGATCCACGTGAGCAATGGCGTCACAGCGAGCCCCGTGAGCACCGCGCCGCGCCAGAATCGTCCACTGGAAAGCGGCAGCTTGTAACCCGCCCAAAGTTGCTTGGCGTTCAGCGCATTACGATCGTGACGCGACAGCTCCGGCATCGTGCGATACAACCCGACGAACGAGAACACCGCGACGATGGCAATCAGCCAGAAGATGCTGCGCCACGGCCAGAACGACACGACGGCAGCACCGGCGAGTGGTCCGAACAGCGGCGAGAGCAACGACACGTTCGCCATGAGCGCCATCACACGCACGGCAGTCTTCTCCTCGAACGCCTCATGCACCGTCGGATACCCCACCGTCAGCACGAAGCAGCAGCCCATGCCTTGCAGAAAGCGTAGTGCAATGAACTGCGGCATGGTCTGCACGTAGTGCACCGCCAGACACGCGACGATGAACATGACGAGGCCGGAGAGCAGCACACGACGGCGACCGAAGCGGTCGGCAAGCGGGCCGAGCAACCATTGCAGACTCGCGTTGCCGAGCATGGCGGCGGTCAGCGCCAGCGTGGTCATTTCCGCAGACGCGCCGAACTCGCGCGTGACGAGCGGCATGCCGGGCATGATCATGTCGTTCGAGATGTAGACCGCGAACTCGAAGAGCACCAGCGAGAAGGGGAACCAGAATCGCGAGACGGGGGACCTGGGGGAAAGCGGACTTACAGAGTGAGACACCTCGTAAAGGCTCCTTTGTGCAACCCACGCTCGTGACGTCGGCACACATGTATGAACTCCAAAAGACAACACCCCCGGTGCCTGCGAGGCACCGGGGGTGTCTGTTGCTTCGACTGTGCCGCCTCAGTGTGGTTCGGGCGGCGTTTCGATGCTTCAGACGTCCAACAGATCAACCTCGAAGACCAGGGTGGCGTTCGGCGGAATCACGCCGCCTGCACCGCGTGCACCGTAGCCAAGTTCGGCCGGAATAATGAGTTTGCGCTTGCCGCCAACCTTCATGCCGGCAACGCCTTCGTCCCAGCCACGAATGACCATGCCGCCGCCAAGCACGAAGGCGAACGGATCGTTACGGTCTTTGCTGGAATCGAATTTCTTGCCGTCGGTCAGCCAGCCCGTGTAATGAACGGTCACGGTCTTGCCCGGGGTGGCTTCAGCGCCATCGCCCACTTGCAGGTCTTCGTATTGCAGGCCGGAATCGGTAGTGACAGTCGACATGGTTGTTCTCGCTCGAAGAAGAGAGGATATCGACGCGCGAGGTATCGCCAACGCGCGAACTCGGGAAAGAAAAAACCCCCGGCTCTCCGCGAAGAGCCGGGGGTGTTCCGCCAAGGCGACTTGGCGGAGACGGAGGGATTCGAACCCTCGATCCAGGTTTTGGCCCAGATGCTCCCTTAGCAGGGGAGTGCCTTCGACCTCTCGGCCACGTCTCCCAAACTTGTCGTCGCACCAGGGAGGTGATGCGACGAGACCGTGATACTACCGGCTGTTCTCGATGCCGTCAAACATTATCCGCATCGAAACCCAACTTTTTTTGCGTACCTGTCATGCACCCGACACGTACACGGGAATTTTCCCGCATCGCTGCCCGAAAATCCCGTTGCGCGCCGCATGCATCACGCTCACATGCGGCACGTCTTTTTGCCGTCCGAAGTGACGGCGTGCGATCAATGACGATCGCTTCGATCGATTAGGCCTGATCGAGTTCGAAGGCCTTGTGCAGCGCGCGCACAGCGAGCTCCATGTACTTCTCGTCGATCAGCACCGAGATCTTGATTTCGGACGTGGAGATCAGCTGAATGTTGATGCCCTCTTCCGACAGCGTGCGGAACGCCTTGCTGGCGATACCCACGTGCGAGCGCATGCCCACACCGACGATCGACACCTTCGACACCTTCGGGTCGCCGATGACTTCGGCAGCGCCGATGTGACCCTGCACGTCGCTTTGCAGCAGCGTCATGGCGCGCTGGTAGTCGCCGCGCGGTACGGTGAACGTGAAGTCGGTCTTACCCTCGACGCTCAGGTTCTGGATGATCATGTCGACATCGATGTTCGCGTCGGCGATCGGGCCGAGAATCTGGTACGCAATGCCCGGGCGATCCGGCACGCCACGCACGGTGATCTTGGCCTCGTCGCGCTGGAATGCGATACCCGAGATGATGGCCTTTTCCATTTGTTCGTCTTCCTCAAAAGTAATCAGCGTGCCCGAGCGCGCTTCTTCGTCGAGCGCGATCATCGGATCAGTCAGGCTCGACAACACGCGAGTCTTGACTTGGTACTTGCCGGCGAATTCCACCGAGCGGATCTGCAGCACCTTGGAACCGAGGCTGGCCATTTCCAGCATCTCTTCGAAGGTCACCTTGTCGAGGCGGCGGGCCTCGTCGACCACACGCGGGTCCGTCGTGTACACGCCATCGACGTCGGTGTAGATCAGGCACTCGTCGGCCTTGAGGGCGGCCGCGACCGCCACCGCCGAGGTGTCCGAGCCACCGCGACCGAGCGTGGTCACGTTGCCGTTCGGATCGATCCCCTGGAAACCGGTGATGACGACCACGCGGCCGGCATTGAGATCGGCCATGACGCGCTTGTCGTCGATTTCCGAAATGCGAGCTTTGGTGAAAGCGCTGTCGGTCTTGATCGGTACTTGCCAGCCGGCGTAGCTCACGGCATCGACGCCAGCCTCTTTGAGGGCCATTGCCAGCAGGCCAACGCTCACTTGCTCGCCCGTGGCGGCAATAGCGTCGAGTTCGCGCGGATCCGGATTGGCCGAAATCTCTTTGGCCAGGCCCAGCAGACGATTGGTCTCGCCGGACATCGCCGACGGCACCACCACCATCTTGTGACCGGCCTTATGCCATTTGGCCACGCGCTTGGCGACATTCTTGATGCGCTCCACCGAGCCCATCGACGTGCCGCCGTATTTGTGTACGATCAGAGCCATAACATTGCTAACACATTGATTTAAAACCGTTTATGAATCCTGCGCGGATACCCCTTCATGGGTATCGGTGACGTTTCGATTCGCGGAACTTTTGATTATCGCACGAATGTATCGCGTTGGCGTCGGTTTGACGCACATTGCGCTGCGATGAACCCACGAAGCCGCATCTGGCAGCAGGTTATGCTGAATTTCACGGAAGTTTTAGTCGGCGGTGCCTCGTTGCTCCTCAGGCTCCGCTCAATTTCCTTGAGCCGAGGAACATCCCAGGTTTGTCGCTCTGGCTAATTCCCGCTCAGCCCTCTCAATCTTCCGGGCCGCGGGGATTGGCAGCACCCGGCTAGGCTCCACTGAAAATTGGAACACGCAGGTTGGTCGCTCCGGTCAATTCCCGCTCAGCCCTCTCAATCTTCCGGGCTGCGGGGATTGGCAGCACCCGGCTAGGCTCCACTGAAAATTGGAACACGCAGGTTGGTCGCTCCGGTCAATTCCCGCTCAGCCCTCTCAATCTTCCGGGCCGCGGGGATTGGCAGCACCCGGCTAGGCTCCACTGAAAGTCGCTACGCCAGGGCGCCACCAATCCCCGCCACTCAAATTTCCGAATCCCCCTTCACGCCTCGTCGCGCCACTCCATCACCCATCGTGCGCCACCCTCTTCCCGCTGCGCTGCGCCGTCAACGCCAAGTCTCGGGACGAAGACGATCGCGCCCGCCTGCCACACAATCGGCACGTTTCTCAACCACGCCGCAACACCTCGACTCTGATACCAGTGCTTCAGCGACCGCGAATGCCCCTGCGCATGCTCCCGCCAGCGCTCGCCACCCGCCCTCGCCTTTGCGACCAACGCGGATGCGCGCAATATCCGCTCGTCGATGCTTCCTGCCGCCTCTTCATCGTCGCCCAGCGGCGTGAAAACGATGCTGCCCTTCCACTGCGGCAAATGCCATGCTCGCTCGCCCGCCCAGCGCAGCATGACGTCGGACACTACATCGTCCGGATCCGCCATCTCGTAGATCGCAGTCCACTGCAATTCGTCGCGATACAACCGCAGCACCGCTTCGCCATGCGGCAATTCAAGCGACGCCTCAGCCTGCGCATCGCGAATCTGACGCACCCACTCATCAAGACGCGCTTCCGGTGGCATCGCCAGGCCGCGACGTGCCGTCCAGTAACGCAGCAGGTTCGCCAGACGCGCAGCATCGAGGCCCTGCAACTGCGTTCGCTGCAAACGCTCGTCGTCGCCCACCGTCGGCACACGCGCCCTCGCGAAGTCGAGCTCCGCCAATTGGTCGAGCAATGCCTGCGCTTGCGCAGCATGACGCGCAAATCGCGCCAACGTCTCGCGATAAGCAGGCACGTGCGACGCAATCGCAGGCATCACGTCGTGACGCAACGCATTGCGCAAATAGTGGCGGTCTTCGTTGGACGGATCTTCGACCCACGTCAGCGATCGCGCCTTGGCGTAAGCACGCACCGTCTCGCGCGAGACATCGAGCAACGGTCGCAACAACCGCACACGATCCGTGCGATGCCCAACGACCGGCAACACGCCTTCCAACGCCATCGCGGCCACACCCGGCAATCCGGCACCGCGCAACATCTGCAATAGCACGGTCTCCGCCTGGTCGTTGGCATGATGCGCTGTCAGCAGCCAGCCGACGTCATTCGCCAGACAGATCGACGCCAACGCTTCGTAGCGCGCTGCACGCGCCGCGCCTTCGATACCTTGTCGCGCATCCCTCGGCACACTCACGCGTCGCGCTTCGAAGGCGAACCCGCGCAGGCGCGCCTCGCGCTCGCACACAGCGAGCCAGTCGTCGGCATGCTCGGAAAGCCCGTGATGGATGTGGATGGCCAGCGGTTGCGGCATTGGCTCGACCGCCTCACTCGACGGCCCGGTTTCGCGACGCTTTTGCACCCAATGCGCCAACGCATCGAGCAGCACCATCGAATCTAGGCCGCCACTGAGCGCGATTGCGAGACGTGGCCGTGATGCGGAGGAATCGCGATGAGGCAGGACGTGCGCCGTCAATGCCAGACGTAAAGCGACGTCCACATGTGCAACTGCCGCGTCGCATCGGGCAGATGCGAACGCGGCAGCAGAGGATTCGTGATGAGGCATCGGATTCGACGTCATCGCCACCACGGGCGACGACGCATCGGCTTGCGCTTTACTTCGCGCCGGCTTCCTTGAATTTGCCATAGCTCATCAGGCGCTCGAAACGACGCTCAAGCAGCTCCTTGTGGCTCATGCCCTGGAACTGACGCAGCGAGTCGGCCAACGCGCGCTTGAGCATACCGGCCATACCGAGCGGATCGCGTTGCGCACCACCCAGCGGCTCGTTGACGATCTTGTCGATCAGACCAAGCGCCTTCAGACGATGTGCCGTCAAGCCCAGCGCCTCGGCCGCCTCAGGGGCCTTCGCTGCGCTCTTCCACAGAATCGACGCGCAACCTTCCGGCGAAATCACCGAGTACGTCGAGAACTGCAACATCATGACGGTATCGGCGACAGCCACGGCCAACGCGCCGCCCGACCCACCCTCACCGATGATCGTGGTGATGATCGGCGTTTTGAGTTCGGTCATCGCGTACAGATTGTGACCGATGGCTTCCGACTGACCGCGTTCTTCGGCATCGATGCCCGGATAGGCACCCGGCGTGTCGACGAACGTGAAAAGCGGAAGACCGAACTTCTCCGCCATCTTCATCAGACGCAAGGCCTTGCGATAGCCTTCCGGACGCGGCATACCGAAGTTGCGCATGGCGCGCTCTTTGGTGTCGCGCCCCTTCTGATGACCGATGACCATACAGGCCTGGCCGTTAAAACGTGCCATGCCGCCCACAATGGCGTGATCGTCCGAGAACGTACGGTCGCCATGAAGCTCATGAAAGTCGGTGAAGATGTCGCGGATGTAATCGAGCGTGTAAGGACGCTGCGGATGGCGTGCGATCTGCGAAACCTGCCAGGGCGACAGGTTTGCGTAAATGTCCTTGGTGAGCTGCTGGCTCTTCTTGGAGAGGCGCTCGATCTCTTCGGAAATATCGACGGCTGAATCGTCTTGCACGAAGCGCAACTCTTCAATCTTCGCGTCGAGTTCGGCGATCGGCTGTTCAAAATCCAAAAAGGTGTTCTTCATCAGGTTTCCCCGGAAATGCGGCAGCGTATTGTACCGCCGGTAACGTCTACCCGGATGAGATAGGCAACTTTCATCGCCTGTCGATCCGCAATAGCCGTCAAAAATGACTGGATGAGACGGAATGGACGCGGATTATACGTCCTCGCGTCTATAGAAACCGTAAATGATCGCAATCGATCAGTACGATCAATATTCGACCGGCACAGGTTCGAGACTCCGCCACATGTACCACGTGGCGACGGAGCGCCAGGGCTCCCAATTGGCAGCGACTTCGCGTGCTTCGCTTCGCGTGACAGGCTCGCCGCTGAAATAGTTGACGCTGATGGCGTTGATCAGCCCGACATCGTCGAGCGGCAGAACGTCGGGACGCAGCAGGTTGAACATCAGGAACATTTCCGCCGTCCACCGGCCGATGCCTCGGATACCGGTCAGCTCGGCAATGACTGCCTCGTCGTCCATGCTCGCCCACGCATCCACGTGCAGCACGCCGGACTTGAAATGTGTCGCCAGATCGAGAATGTACTCGGCCTTGCGACGCGACAGCCCACACCCGGCGAGCGCATCGTGCCCTGCCTTGATGAACTGCGACGGCGAAAGCTTCGGGCAGATCGCCACGACGCGATCCCACACAGCCTGCGCCGCCTTCACGGAAATCTGCTGGCCCACGATCGAGCGCGCAAGCGTGACGAACGGCTCGCCGCGTCCGGTCAGATGCGCCGGGCCAAACTGGGGAATCAGCTTCTTAAGAATCCGATCGCGTTTCATGAGATCGGCACACGCCTGATCCCAGAAGTCGGGACGCGTGGCGCCCGGCGCAACCGGCAAGGGCACAACGCCCGTCACCGCCTGCTCGACCACCTCATGTTCGAGACGTTCGATCTCCGGCGTGACGATGCGCGTCTCGCCGTCGCGCTTGGCGATAACGCGCCGCGTGGTGGCCGCGCTGGACGCGTCCGGCTTTGCGTTCGGCTTCGCGGCGGTCTTGCGCGGCGTCTTCACAGGCGCCTTCGAAGCGGCCTTCTTTGCGACGACCTTCTCGACCTTCTCGACCTTCCCGGCCTTCGACACCGACGCCTTGCGGGCTGCGCCCACGCCGGACGACTTCGCAGGCGCCTTTGCGGTCTTGCCCGCCGCGGTCTTGCCGGTCGGCTTGGTTGTCACCTTGACGGCCGCCGTTCGCGTCGCTGTCGACGCGCTCGAACCGGTCGACTTCAGCGGACTGCGACGCGCGCCGTCGACCGGTGCCGACACCGGCTTCGCCGTCGTCGAACCTTTTGCCGAACGCTTGGCCGCCGGGGTCCCGGTTGCGACCTTCGCGGCTACGGATTTACGAGTCACCATGAGTGTTTTGCCTCGATGCGTCGCGCTCAGGCACGACGCCATTCGGTGGCGCCTCCGGGACGGTCTTCCAGCACGATCCCCTCGGCCAGCAACTCGGCACGAATACGATCGGCTTCCGCAAAATTACGATCACGCTTGGCCTGAGCACGCGCTTCGATACGCGCCTCGACCGACGCACGCACCGCGTCGCCATCGCCCGCCTCATCGCCGCCCGTCGCCCCTTGCAGGAACGACTGCGGATCGCGGCCGAGCAGGCCCAGCGTCGCCGCCAGCCCCTGCAACTGACGCACCAGCACAGGATTGCGCTGCTTGTTGATTTCGCCTGCCAGTTCGAACAACACCGCAATGGCAACCGGCGTGTTGAAGTCGTCGTTCATCGCGGCGGCAAATCGCTGCGCGAACGGCTCGTTCCAGTCCAGCGGTGCACCGTCGCTCGCCGCATCCTTGAGCGCCGTGTACAGACGCGTCAGACCGCCGCGCGCGTCATCCAGATGGGCATCGCTGTAGTTGAGCGGGCTGCGATACTGGGCGCGCAGGATGAAGAAACGCACAACTTCCGCGTCGAACTTCGCCAGCACTTCACGAATGGTGAAGAAGTTGCCGAGCGACTTGGACATCTTCTCGTTGTCCACGCGCACGAAGCCGTTGTGCATCCAGTAATTGACGAACGTCTCGCCCGTCGCCCCTTCGCTCTGCGCAATCTCGTTCTCGTGATGCGGGAATTGCAGATCCGCGCCGCCACCGTGAATGTCGAAATGGTTGCCGAGCAACTGGCAGCTCATGGCCGAGCACTCGATGTGCCAGCCCGGACGGCCAGCGCCCCACGGCGACGCCCACTTCGACTCTTCCGGCTCGGTGTCCTTTGCGCGCTTCCACAACACGAAGTCGAGCGGATCCTGCTTCGCCGTATTGGCCGCCACGCGCTCACCCGCGCGCAGGTCCTCGATGGACTTGCCCGACAGGTGGCCGTACGTCGCGAACTTGCGCACGGCATAGTTCACGTCGCCATCTTCGGCCTGATAGGCGTAGCCGTTGCGTTGCAACGTGCCGATCATGTCGACCATCTGCGGAATGAAGTCGGTAGCACGCGGCTCATGGTCGGGACGCTGAACGCCGAGCGCATCGGCGTCTTCGTGCATCGCAGCAATGAAGCGCGTGGTCAGCTCACGCATCGTCTCGCCGTTCTCGACCGCGCGCTTGATGATCTTGTCGTCGATATCCGTGATGTTGCGCACGTACGTCACACGATAGCCGAGCGTGCGCAACCAGCGCTGCACCATGTCGAACACCACCATCACGCGCGCATGACCAATGTGACAGTAGTCGTACACCGTCATCCCACAGACATACATGCGAACTTCGCCGGGAACGAGGGGTGCGAACGACTGTTTATCTCGCGCGAGCGAGTTGTAGACACGGAGTGAATCCATAGATATGCGCTTGACCGGGCGGCAACAGCGCTGGACGCTGCGACGATATCCCCGTGTGAGACGAGAGCGATATCGCGAGGCGGGCTGCGCGCCGTGCGGTAGAAAAAACGAACCTGCGAACCGCCTCCACCGCCACATCGAGAAATGGCGCGGGCCGGGCGCAGGTGTTTTGTTAGAATGCGGCCGAGTATAGCATCTCTTGCGCACCTCTCAGGTATCCCAAGCACCCACTATGACGCAACGAAGCCGGTCACTTTTGTCTCCCCTGACGCACGTTCCTTCGCGCCTTCTCTCTCATGTGCGCCCGCTCGCCGCTGTCACGCGCAGCACACGCGCACTTACGCTCGCGGCCGCCACGCTCGGCGTGGCCAGCGCGCTGTTCGCGCTGCCCGCCGGCGCGCAGGCGATCACCGATCCGCCCCCGCCCGCGCCGCTGCAAACGCCGCAGCAAGCGAGCGAGTCGGCCATCAACAAGCTGGTCGAAGCGGGCAAATTCAACGATGCTCTGACCAAAATCGACGAGCATTTGAAGCAGTACCCGCGCGACGCGCAGGTGCGCTTCACGCGCGGTCGTGTGCTGATGGAAATGGGCCGTAATGCGGAAGCCATCGACGTCTTCACGGCGCTCACCCAGGACTTCCCGGAACTGCCCGAGCCGTTCAACAACCTGGCCGCGCTCTACGCGCAGGCTGGTGAGTACGACAAGGCCCGCGCCGCACTCGAGAGCGCGATTCGCAACAACCCGAACTTCGCCGTCGCGTATGCGAATCTGGGCGACATCTACGCCAAGCTCGCGCAGCAGGCTTATCAGAAATCTCTGAAGCTTGCGCCGACGGCTCGCGTGTCGAACCGCGAAAAGCTGCTGTCCAATATGCTGACCCCGCAACGCGCCGCGCCTGTCAGTCAGACGCCGTCGCCGCAAAAGCCCGGTGAGGACGCCGCCGTGAAAAACATCGGCAAGTCGGGCAACTAAGCCGGCTGCCGCGACTCGAACTCCGTTCCACCTTCCCCCTTCTCATCGATATAGGGAGACACGCATGTCCTTTCCGAATCGCCTGCGTCGCGCCATGCTCGGCGGCGTTGCCACCGTGGTGGCCGCCGCCGCCCTGACGGGCGCGAGCCTGCCGGCCTTTGCGCAAAATGCGCAGCCGCAGGTGCAATTCAAGACGTCGCTCGGCAATTTCGTGGTCGAAGTCAATCCGAAGGCAGCACCGAAGACGGTCGAGAACTTCCTTCAGTACGTCAACGATGGCTTCTACAACGGCACGATTTTCCATCGCGTGATCAACGGCTTCATGATACAGGGCGGCGGTTTCACCCCGAACATGGACCAGAAGCCCACGCGCGCCGCGATTCCCAGCGAATCGAAGAACGGCCTGAAGAACACCATCGGCACCATCGCCATGGCCCGCACCTCCGATCCGAACTCCGCGACCGCGCAATTCTTTATCAATGTGAAGGATAATGCGTCACTGGATTACCCCAACCCGGATGGCTTCGGCTATACGGTATTCGGCAAGGTGGTGTCCGGCATGGACACCGTCGAGAAGATCAAGGGTGTGGCCACGACCCGCAAGGGCATGTATTCCGACGTGCCCGCCACGACGGTCGTGATCGAATCGGCCAGCGTCGTCAAACGCTGAAAATCCTCCGGCCCGCCGGGATCATTTCATTAGAAGGAAAGCATCATGGTTGAACTGCACACCAATCACGGCGTCATTCGCATCGAACTCGACGCAGCCAAGGCACCGAAGACGGTCGAGAACTTCCTCAACTACGTCAAGAACGGCTTCTACGACGGCACGGTGTTCCACCGCGTCATCAACGGCTTCATGGTCCAGGGTGGCGGTTTCGAAGCCGGCATGAAGCAAAAGCCGACCGAAGCGACCATCGAAAACGAAGCCAACAACGGCCTGAAGAACGACAAGTACACGCTGGCCATGGCCCGCACGAACGATCCGCACTCGGCCACGGCCCAGTTCTTCATCAACGTGAACGACAACGACTTCCTGAACCACAGCTCGCCCACGCCGCAAGGCTGGGGTTACGCCGTGTTCGGCAAGGTCGTCGAAGGCCAGGAAGTGGTCGACGCCATCAAGGGCGTGAAGACCGGTTCGAAGGGCTTCCACCAGGACGTGCCGGTTGAGGACGTCGTGATCGAGAAGGCTGTGATCGTCGCCTAAGCTCGCGTAAGCGCCCTCAAGCGAACTGCGACACTCGATGCCAGTATCGACTGCGCGGTGCCCGCAATGCCCCGTGACACCACGGGGCGACGGGCCCGCGCTTTTCATTTCCGATCTTCACCTCTCACCGGCCCTGCCGCAGACGGTGCAAGTCTTCGAAGACTTCCTGCGCGGCCCCGCGCGTGAAGCGTCCATCCTTTTCATCCTCGGCGATCTGTTCGAATACTGGATCGGCGACGATATGCTCGATGCCGACCGCGACACCGGAAACGTGCCTGCTTCGGCCCCGCCTGCCAGCGAACCGCTCGGCGAGTTCGCGCGCCGCATGACGGCCGCGATGGCGGAACTCTCGGCCAGCGGTGTGCCCATCGCGGTGATGCGGGGCAATCGCGACTTCCTGCTCGGCAAGCGCTTCGCGCGAGCGGCGGGCGCGGTCATGCTCGACGATCCCTGCGTCTTCTCGTTTCTCGGTCAGGCACTCGTGCTCAGCCACGGCGACCAGTTGTGCACCGACGACGTGGGTTATCAGCGCTTTCGCCGCGTCGCGCATTCGCCGCTCGGCAAAGCCTTTTTCCTGACGTTGCCGCTGCGCGTGCGCATGGGGATTGCGGATCGCATCCGCCGACGCAGCGCCGCCAAGGGCGCACATCGCATGGCCTACGCCGATGCTAACGCCAATGCCATCGCGGCGCTGCTCGACGCTGCGGGTGAGCGCACGCTGGTGCACGGCCACACGCATCGTCCTGCACGCCACGTCGACGGGCGACGCGTACGCTGGGTCCTGCCCGACTGGGAATTCGATGTGGACCCGCCACGCGGCGGCTATCTGCAATGGGACACGCATGGCTTACGGGCCGTCGACCTCGCGCCCTCCGCGACATAAGCGTTGCGATGTAAAAACGGCTCGTTGCTGACGAGCCGTTTTTGTTTGGATCCGCGACGACGACGATTCGCCGTCATCGCCCCACCACGTCACATATCCTGAATTTCCTTGCCCAACTTGCGCAACTCGGCGGTATCGATCTTGCTCGCACCGAGCGCTTCGAGATGCGCGCCGAGTTGGTTGAGCGCCGCCACCATGACATCGATTTTGTGCGACTGATCCGTCGCGTTCTCGATCAGACCATGAATCGCGAGCGAGACTGGGTCATCGGCGTTGGGCGTAATGCCGTAGGCCGAGAACTCCGGCTTACACTCGCCCTCACCCACCTTTACGCCTTCGCGCGGCGCCCCGGGACGCACGACGCGCGCCGGGTTGCCCACCGCCGTGCCACCCGCCGGGACCGGTTTGACGACGACCGCGTTTGAGCCGATCTTCGCCCCCTCACCCACCGTAAAGCCGCCGAGCACCTTCGCCCCCGCACCGACGATCACCCCCGCCTCCAGTGTCGGATGACGCTTTGCGCCGCGCGCGAGCGACGTGCCCCCGAGCGTCACGCCCTGATAGATCGTGCAGTCGTCGCCGATCACCGCCGTCTCCCCGATCACCACGCCCATGCCGTGATCGATGAACACGCGTCGGCCGAGCGTCGCGCCCGGATGAATCTCGATGCCGGTCAGAAAGCGAGCGTATTGCGAGATGTAGCGTCCGCTCCATTTGAAACCCGACGTCCAGCAGCGATGCGCCACCCGATGCAACATCACGGCATGCAGACCGGGATAGCAAGTGAAGACTTCCCAGTTGCTACGGGCAGCGGGATCTTTCTGACGAATGGCGGCGATATCTTCGCGAAGACGAGTAAACATAAGCCTGAGTCTGTCCTGTCGTGCGGCGTCCGGCCGTCTTGGGGACGGATCGTCGCGTATTAGCGGGTAATTCCGGGAGTGCAGGAATTCAGCGATGTGCAGTGCGGCGGCCGAGGCAGGCGCCGCATTGCGAAATGGCGAAGCGGTGACGCACGCCGACGAGGCAATGCGTCACGCAGGTCAGCGCAGGGCTAACAACAGTGGACGTGGTAAGGCAGAGAGGCGGCGCAACGCTGGCGCAAACGATTCATATCCGCGAAAGGCGTATAAGCATATGACAGCCGATTGTAGGGCGTTTTCGCGATATTTGCAGCAATCAGCGTCGCACCTTGCGCTCCAGAATGTGCTTCGAGATGCCCCGCAGGATGTTGACCTCTTCGCGCTCCAGATGGCTCTTCGCGAACAGACGGCGCAATCGCGTCATCAGCTTCTTGGGATTGTCGGGGTCGAGAAAATCGAGTTCGACGAGCGCGCGCTCCAGATGTGTGAGCATGCCTTCGACGTCGTCGCGTGTCGCCAGCGCGTCATGCGAAGCGGCATCGGTGACGGGCGTCGCCACCGTCACGACCTGTGGCGCGTCACCGCGCGCCTGCGCCAGACACGCCATGCGCATTTCCCAGGCGATCAGTTGCACGGCCTGCGAAAGGTTGAGCGAGCTATAGACCGGGTTCGCGGGAATGTGCACGAGTGCGTTACACCGGTCCACGTCTGCATTCGACAAACCGGTACGCTCGCTGCCGAACACGAAAGCCACCGCTTCTCCCTGCCCCGCGTGTTGCACTGCGATGGCCGCACTCTCGCGCGGCTCGGCGTTCGGCGGCCCGTACTCACGTGAGCGCGCGGAGAGCGCCACCGCCCAACTCACACCCTGCAAAGCAGTGACGAGATCGGGCACGATCAGCGTGTTGGCGAGCACGTCGTCGGCGCCACTGGCAAGCGCGATCGCTTCCGGATCGCGCAGCACGTCTGCCCCCGCACGCGGCGCGGCAAGCACCAGTCGGCCAAACCCCATCGTTTTGATCGCACGCGCGGCCGAGCCGACGTTGCCCGGATGACTCGTCTCGTTGAGTACGAAACGCACCTGTTCGAACAACGGCGACGGGGAATGGGGAGCGGACGGAGCAGACTGGGACATGAGACGGCGATGGACGGGAATCGGGAATCGGGAATCGGAAGCGGGAGCGGAAACGGCAGCGGCAGCGGACAGCGCAGCACAGGAACCTGCGACGGCGCACAACGGCGCTATTTTGCCTGATTCGGCGCGACGCAGGGCCAAGGCGGGATGCCACGTCGCTGAAATGCCCGGCAAACACCCACCGACAGTGCTACGAACGATGCATGGTGTGCGGCAAAAACTGCAAAAAGGGTCAGAACACGCAGGTTCTGAAGCGCACCCGCCGCATTTTTGCTAAAATACGCGTTTTCGCCCCTGCAAACGAGCCGCCACACAGTGCGCGGCGCTTGTCGGGGCATCGCTCTTGCTCAATTTGTTCGCTTTGTCTGCCACGCTTGCCGACCGGCCCAATGGGGGTCGCGCGTCACGCCAGCGATGGCCTTAACAGGAATCTGTCATGCAGCATCCCATGCTCAATATCGCGGTGAAAGCCGCGCGCCGCGCCGGCTCCATCATCAGCCGAGCCTCCCTGGACATCGAGAAAGTCCAGGTCAGCAAGAAGCAGCACAACGACTTCGTGACGGAAGTGGACAAAGCGGCAGAGCAAGCGATCATCAGCGTCCTCCTCGAAGCCTATCCCGACCATGCCATCCTCGCCGAAGAATCGGGCGAAGAGCACGGCAATTCCGACTCGGAATTCCAGTGGATCATCGATCCGCTCGACGGCACCACCAACTTCATCCACGGCCTGCCCTACTACTGCACGTCGATTGCCCTCGCGCACAAGGGCGTCGTCTCGCAAGCCGTGATCTACGATCCGACCCGCAACGAACTGTTCACCGCATCGCGCGGTCGCGGTGCGTTCCTCGACGGCAAGCGTATTCGCGTCTCGCGCCGTGATCGTCTGGCCGACGGCCTGATCGGCACGGGCTTCCCGTTCCGCGATCTGCAAGGCGTGGAAAACTACCTGAAGATGTTCGGCACGATGACCGAGCATTGCGCGGGTATCCGTCGCCCGGGCGCAGCCGCGCTGGATCTGGCCAACGTCGCCGCTGGCCGCATGGACGGTTTCTTCGAGCAAGGCCTGAACCCGTGGGACATGGCCGCCGGTAGCTTGCTGATCACCGAAGCCGGTGGTCTGGTCGGCAACTACACGGGCGAGTCGGACTTCCTGTTCGAAGGCGAAATCCTCGCGGGCAACCCGAAGATCTACGCACAGATGGTCAAGCTGCTCGAGGGTTATTCGCTCACGAAGCGCCCGGCCCCTTCGGCCAAGTCGGGTACGCTCTCCGTCTCCGCGGAAGGCGGCTCGCAGGCGTAAATACCTGCAAAGTATCAGGGATGCAGCACTCGCGGCGTCCCCAGTAAAAAACCCCGGCGATGCTCACGCATCCCGGGGTTTTTTGTGTCCGGCGCCGCCGTAGCTGCGCCGGAATCTCGTGCGGTGACGTCGAACCGGTCAGGCCGCCAGACGCGCCAGCACCGCATCGCGGCCCAGCAGCTCCAGCACGGCGTCGATGGCGGGCGTGTGCGTGGTGCCCACGACAAGCAGACGCACCGGCATCGCGAGTTGCGGCATCTTCATGCCGTGCTGCGCAAGCGTCGCCTTGAACGCCGGTGAAATGGCTTCCTTCTTCCATTCGGGCAGTGCGGCCAACGCAGCCGCCAGATCCTTCACGGCGGCGCGTGCGGCATCGGTCATGTGCTGCGTCATGTCTTCCGCCGACGGGGCGGGGGCACGGTAGAACATCTCGGCGCTCGCCGCGATGTCCTTGATCGTGTTGGCGCGATCCTTGAACAGACCGACGACACCAGCCAGCGACGGCCCCCCCTCGATCGACACGCCCGCCTTTTGCAGGAACGGCTCGGTCAGCCCGGCCAGACGATCGTTGTCCGCCTGCTTCAGATACTGGTTGTTCAGCCACTGAAGCTTTTCCGGGTTGTGCTGTGCAGGCGACTTGCCGAGATGCTCCAGATCGAACCACGCCACGAACTGCTCGCGCGAGAACACTTCCGCGTCGCCGTGCGCCCAGCCCAGACGCGCCAGGTAGTTCACCACAGCTTCGGGCAGATAGCCTTCTTCGCGGTACTGCACGACGCTCATCGCGCCATTGCGCTTCGACATCTTCTCGCCCTGGTCGTTGAGCACCGTGGGCAAGTGCGCGTACACGGGCCACTTCTTGCCCAGCGCTTCGAAGATGTTGATCTGACGCGGCGTGTTGTTCACGTGGTCGTCGCCACGAATCACGTGCGTGATGTCCATGTCGATGTCGTCGACGACCACGCAGAAGTTATACGTCGGCGTGCCGTCGGGACGCGCAATCACCAGATCGTCGAGTTCTTCGTTCGAGATTTCGATGCGGCCCTTGACCGCGTCTTCCCACACGACGCTGCCGGTCAGCGGATTCTTGAAGCGCAGCACCGGCTGCACACCGGCCGGCGGCTCCGGCAACACCTTGCCCGGCTCCGGACGCCAGCGGCCGTCGTAACGCGGCTTTTCGCCACGCACGCGTTGCTGCTCGCGCAGTTCGTCCAGTTCTTCCATGCTCATGTAGCACGGATAGACGTGACCGCCCGCCTTCAGTTGCTCCAGCACTTCGCGATAGCGATCCATGCGCTGCATCTGATAGAACGGACCTTCGTCGTAATCGAGGCCGAGCCATTCCATGCCTTCCAGAATGACGTCCACGGCTTGCTGCGAGGAACGCTCAAGGTCGGTGTCTTCGATGCGCAACACGAACGCGCCGTTGTTGTGACGCGCGAAGGCCCACGGATAGAGAGCGGAACGGATGTTGCCCAGATGGATGAAACCGGTCGGGCTAGGCGCAAAGCGGGTGCGGACAGTGGTCATGGTTTGGCTTCGGTGCATCGCGTCGGCGACAAACAAAAACGCCCGCAGCGGAGGGATTCGCGCAGGCGGGTCGCCAACATTTGGAAGCCGTCATTATATCAGCCGAGTGCGTGCATTCGCGGCACAGTCCGAGACGGAACTCGGAATTTCCTGAAACCTGCATCGGACGTCGCCCCCGCGCGCGCCCGATGCAGGCCAACGACTCAGGAAAAGCGGGACGGACAGCCCGTCAAAGCTTAGCGAGCGACACCTCGGTGGCCTTGACCAGCGCCACGACCTCGGAGCCTATATCCAGACGCAGTTCGTCGATCGAGCGCGTAGTGATGACCGACGTGACGATACCGCTCGGCGTCTCGACGTCCACTTCCGAGAGGACCGGGCCGCGCAGGATCTCGCGAATACGGCCTTTGAACTGGTTACGCACGTTGATGGCGGTGATACCCATGATGAACTCCTGTGTTCGAAAAGATGTGATCGAGAGGTTGTTGAAAAGCGCGTCGACGCGCGACTAGATCGCCCACCGCACAGCGGCCGCAGGCCACAGCGGCTCGGACACCGGCACATGCGACGACGGCGCGACTTCGGTTTGCAGCACGCGTGCGAGCACCTGGGCTTCGAGCCCGGCAAATTCGACGCTGCCGCGCGCTCGCGGGCGTGCCAGCGACACTGACTGATCGAGCCCCAACTGCCCTTCCTCGATGAGCACGACGCGATCGGCCAGCGCTACCGCCTCCTGCACGTCGTGCGTGACGAGCAGCGCCGTGAAACCGTGCGCGCGCCACAGGCGCTCGATCAGCGCATGCATTTCGATGCGGGTGAGCGCGTCGAGCGCACCGAGCGGCTCATCCAGCAGCAACAAATCGGGTTGATGCACCAGCGCACGCGCCAGTGCCACTCGCTGACGCTGACCGCCCGAGAGCTGACTCGGCCAGTCGTCGGCACGCTCGGCCAGCCCCACTTCACGCAGCACGTCGAGCGCCTTCGCATGCGAAGACTTCGGCAAACCGATGGCGACGTTCTCCAGCACGGTGCGCCACGGCAGCAGACGCGCGTCCTGAAACATGATGCGCGTAGCCACCTTGCCGGAGGCGTCGCCCAGCGCGTGCCCGTCGAGCGTGATGCGCCCGGCGTCCGGCGTCTCCAGCCCGGCGATCAGACGCAGCAGCGTCGACTTGCCGCAACCGCTGCGCCCCACGATGGCGGCGAATCCACCGCGCGGAATCGTCAGTGAGAAGTCCGACAGCACTGAACGTGCGCCGTAACGCTTGCCCACG
Organism: Pandoraea commovens; assembly: GCF_024704525.1. NCBI lineage: Bacteria > Pseudomonadati > Pseudomonadota > Betaproteobacteria > Burkholderiales > Burkholderiaceae > Pandoraea > Pandoraea commovens. The sequence goes on along the minus strand of NZ_CP102780.1, from coordinate 2,288,258 downwards.
GCGTCGACACGCAATCCGCCGGACACTTGCGCGTCACTCGCCGGATGCACGACTTTAAGATTCGTCCCCACCGCGCCACGTTGCGCAGCCACGTTCGCCCCGAGCGGCAACCGCGTGCCGAACGGATCGACCTGCGGATCGAGCGACAGCCGGTGTGCGTGGCCGGTGGCGCGCTGCTCGGCCGTCCATTCGGCTTCGATGTCGGCACCCGCGACCGGGGCCAGTTGTTGTGCGCTCATGCGGCGGCTCCTCGTTGAAACGCCGGATGCCAGCGCAACCAGCGAAATTCCAGTTCCTTGGCCAGCACGTCGGCCAGCTTGCCCAGCAGCGCGTACAGCAGAATCCCCACGAGCACGATGTCCGTTTGCAGGAACTCGCGAGCGTTCATCGTCAGATAGCCGATGCCCGATTGCGCCGAGATGGTTTCCGCCACGATCAGCGTCACCCACATCAGGCCGAGCGAAAAGCGCACGCCCACCAGAATCGACGGCAACGCCCCGGGCAGAATCACGTCGCGATACAGCGCCCAGCCGCGCAATCCGTAGCTGCGCGCCATCTCGACCAGCGCCGGATCGACGGCACGAATCCCCGCATACGTATTGAGATACATCGGGAAGAACACACCGATGGAGACGAGGAACAGCTTGGCTTTCTCGTCGATACCGAACCACAGAATCACCAGCGGAATCAGCGCCAGGTGCGGGATGTTGCGCAGCATCTGGAACGACGAGTCGAGCGCCGTTTCCGCCACGCGCGACAGCCCCGTCAGCATGCCCAGCAGCAGCCCGAGACCGCCGCCGATGAGAAAGCCGATAACGGCGCGTCCGGTCGATACACCGATGTCGCGCCAGATCTGCCCTGTGATCGCGAGTTGCCACGCGGCTTCCACGACGGCGGACGGTGCGGGCAGCACCCGCGTCGACAGCCAGCCCTGTTCTGCGGCGAGCTGCCAGAGCGCGACGAGAACGACAGGCACGGCCCACGGTGCAAGGCGGCGAGCGGCACTGCGTCCGTAGCGTTGCAACGTGCCGGGTGCCGCAGCACCGGTAGCGGCGTCGGTGGTGACCCCGGTGGACGAAGTCGTCAGCGTAGATTGGGTCATGCGAATTTCCCCAGGGGCAGCGCGGCCCCAATTCCGTTCAATCCAATGAAGTCGATGTGTATCGGCTGTAAGGTGCGCGAATCAGCTTTGCGACGCCTGCGGCACGATGTTGTTGGCCATCACTTCGCCAATCGGCCCGGACAACGGACCGCGACCGTTGCCAAGCTTCTCGCGTACCTCGCGCGGCAGATGCGGAAACACCAGTTCGGCAAAGCGATACGCTTCTTCGAGGTGCGGATAGCCCGACAGAATGAATGTGTCGATGCCAAGATCCGCGTATTCGCGCAGACGCTGGGCCACGGTCGGGCCATCGCCCACGAGCGCCGTGCCAGCGCCGCCGCGCACGAGTCCTACACCGGCCCACAGGTTCGGTGCGACCACGAGCTTGTCGCGACGTCCGCCATGCAGTGCGGCCATGCGTCGCTGCCCCTCCGAATCCATCTTCGAGAACTGTGTCTGCACACGCGCGATGGTCTCGTCGTCGAGCTTGCTGATGAGCGAGTCGGCGGCGCGCCACGCTTCGTCTTCCGTCTCGCGCACGATCACATGCAAGCGTAGACCGAAGCGCAACGTGCGTCCGAGTTTGGCGGCGCGCGCACGCACGTCCGCGATCTTCTCGGCGACCTCGGCCAGCGGTTCGCCCCACGTCAGATAGACGTCGAGCTGCTCGGCCGCGATCTGACGCGCAGCCTCCGAAGACCCACCGAAATACAGCGGCGGATGCGGCGTCTGCACCGGCGGATACAGCAGCTTTGCGCCCTTCGCACGCAGATGCTCGCCATCGAAATCGACGCTCTCGCCGCGATGCGATTTCTCCAGAATCGAACGCCAGATGCGCAGGAATTCATCCGTCACTTCGTAGCGCTCTGCATGGTCGGCAAAGAAGCCGTCGCCCTCGAGTTCACCGGCATCGCCGCCCGTGACGACGTTGATCAATAGCCTGCCCCCCGACAGGCGATCGAACGTCGCCGCCATACGTGCGGTGAGCGCAGGCGATGCGATGCCGGGGCGAATGGCGACGAGAAACTTCAGGTTACGGGTCCCGCCGATGAGGCTCGACGCCGTCACCCATGCGTCTTCGCAGGAACGTCCCGTGGGCAGCAGAACGCCTTCGTAACCCAGGGTGTCGACCGCGCTGGCGATCTGTCGTGCATAGTCGAAATCGAACACGCGCCCACCGTCGGACGTGCCGAGATAACGGGCGTCGCCATGCGTCGGAATAAACCAGAAGACTTGCATACGGACTCCGGCGCTCAGGCAGCGAGCGTCGCGCTGGCGGCGCCCACACCGTGAGCTCCGCGTGCATTGCGGAGGCCTTCGGCCACCTTACCCGGCCACTGGCGGATCACCTCGCGTTCATGCAGCCATTGCGAGAGCTGATCGACGGTCGCGCCCAGACGTTCGGCGATGGCGGCGTCGAGCGTCGCGCCCTCCTCCTTCGGCACTTGCAGATCGACGGCAAACACGCCTCGCAGGATATGCTGCGCACCGAGCGCCGAAAGCACGGGCTTGAGCGCGTAGTCGAGCGCGAGCAGATGCGCGGGACTGCCGCCGGTCGCGAACGGGGCGACGAGCTTGTCCGCGAGGCCGTCTTGCGGCAGCACGTCGAGGAAGGCTTTCAGCAAACCGCTGTAGGCCGCCTTGTAGACGGGGGTGGCGACGACGACTGCCTGCGCACCGGCCACTTGGGCGAGCGCGTGACGCAGATCGTCGTGGGAGGTATCGGCAGCGAGCAGCGCTGCGGGCGAGAGTGCACGGATATCGATGCGGCGTACCTCGATACCAGCCGAAGCCAGATCGGATTCGACGAAACGCAACAACCGGGCACTGCGTGAGGCAGCCGACGGGCTGCCGGAAATCGTGACGGCGTATGTCATACTTCCCTGCCAAAGACGGGCCGTGGCCCTGTGGAATCGAAGCACTCCGCAGACGCGTGGACGATGCACGCAACGCCTGCGATGCCGACCGGAGGCGTCGATGAGTACGCGCCGTCGGCCACTGGTGAACCAGTGTAACGAGGCGCTCCGCGCGCCCGAACCAATCAATCCGGGATAGCTTTGCGCGTTTTCTCATAACCTGAAGTCATGCACCTTCGCCGCCTTATTCCTTCTGGCGGTGATAATCGCGCCACCTCATTACCATGTCCGCCCCGATCCTCGAGCTTCGCGAGTACCGTGCCACCGATAGCACCGACACACACGACTTCCATCAGGTCGTGATCGGACTGTCCGGACGCATGTCGCTCTCGCTCGATGGCGACGCCACCCAGCACGGACGCGTGGGCGCACGCAACGGCGTGGTCATTCCGGCAGGCGTGCGGCATGGCTATCGGGGCGACGGACCGAACCGGCAGATCGTGCTGGATGTCCCCGCCGCAATTGCCAACGCCACCGGCACGGCACGCACCTTCTCGCGTGAAGCGTTCTTCGCGCTGGATGCCGGGCTGCTGGCGCTGGTGCATCGGGTGAGCGCCAGCGTGGATGCCGGACGTCCGCTCGATGCAGACGACCCCGTCGTGCGGGAATGGCTTGCCGCGCTCACGCCCCGGCTGGCACCGGCACGTCATGCCTCGCGCACTGTGCGACTGGATCTGTCGCAAGTCGACGCGCGCCTGCAAGCCGATCTCGCCACACCGCTCGACACCGCCACGCTCGCGCGGGAAGCGGGCATGAGCGTGCGACATTTCCACGACTGCTTCGTCGCGATGACCGGCGAGACGCCTCATCGGCATCTCATCCGCCTGCGGCTTGCCCGCGCCGCTTCGCTGCTGCTCGATGAAGCGGCGCCGCTCGCCGACATCGCGCTGGACGTCGGCTTCAACGATCAAAGCGCCCTCACCCATGCCTTCCGTCAGCATTTCGGGCTGACGCCCGCCGCTTGGCGACGCGCCCGGACTGCCAACTGACAGCCCTTACGGACCCTCTGCCGACGCTGTCTGCCGGATTTCACAAGCCATTCCCACGCGCGACGCGTTACGCTCCTCTGTTCCTTCCCCCATCGCATCGCGAACGGAGCAGCAAATGACGGATTCCGCACACAAGACCGAGACCCCGAACACCATCGAATGGCAAGATTTCGAGAAGATCGAGCTGCGCGTGGGCACGGTCGTGTCGGCGCGCGTCAATGAAAAGGCGAAGAAGCCCGCGTATGTGCTGGAAGTCGATCTGGGCGAGCTGGGCGTAAAGACATCGAGCGCGCAGATCACGGTGCACTACACGCCGGAGGCCCTCGTCGGCCGACAGGTACTGTGCGTGTGCAATTTCGGGCCGAAGCGCATCGCAGGCGTCGTGTCCGAGGTGCTGGTGACCGGCTTTGCCGACACCGACGGCGCCATCGTCCTGGCCGGTGTGGAGCGCAAAGTGCCCAACGGCGCACGCTTGCACTGATCTTCAGTGACATTCGCCACAACAAGTTCCTGAGTCATTTCGGAATACCGAACGGCATTCGTCCCAAAAATAGCGTCCCCACGACACCAAATACGCGAACTGCGGTCGAAGCTGCGATCTAATTGCTGCCATGCTCGGTCGGGCCACCCAAGGCCCCCGTGGCAGCAATCGACAGACACGCCCTGACGTGTCGGCAGCTTTGGGGGATGACCATCTTGAAATCACTGTTTTATCGCCTCGGGCTTGGGCTCGGCGGACTCGCCCTGTTCTGGGCGCTTGGCATGCTCAGCGCGAACGAGTTCGGCAAGAGTGCGGCGATCATGGCAACGGCCCTGCCGGGACTCGGCGGCCTGTGCCTTCTGCTGCGCGCGAGACCTGCATGGCTCAGCGCTACCACGCTGGGCGTCATCGCCGTGTTCTTTCTCGATGCGGCAACCAAAGGATTCCTGCGCGATTATTTCGGTCTGCGTCCGAATCATCTGCTTGTGTTGCAGGCGGTGTTCAACACCAATCCGGCCGAGACGAGCGAGTTCTTTCGCCATAACTGGCGCGACGTGGCCGAAGCCAGCGCCGTCTTCACGATTCTGATGACGGCAGTGGTCGTGCTGGAGCGCCTCCTGCCGCGCGCGGCGGCTCACCGTCCGCTGCGACGCCGCAGCAAGGTCGCTGTGGCCACACTCTTCACCGGCTTCGTCGCGCTGCATCTGAACCCGACGATGGCCAAGGAAAATCCCGTCCTTTACTGGCCACTTCGTTACCTCGACTACAAGGGACAGTTGGCGCACGCCGACGAATTGCAGCGTCAGCTCGATCGCAACATGGCGCAGCGTGCCGACTGGCATGTGCAGTATCGCGGACCGGAGCAAAAGACGGTGGTGTGGGTGATTGGCGAGAGTTCGAACCGCAACAACATGTCGCTCTACGGCTACGCACGCAACACCACACCGATGCTCGACACGATGCGCGACGATCTCATCGTGTTCCGCGATGTCGTGTCCTCGGAACCGGCGACGATGGCTTCGCTCATGAAGATGCTCACGCCCGCAAACCTCGACGACCCCGACGCCTGGACGAGCAAACCCGACCTCGTGATGCTCGCCAAAGAGGCTGGATTCCGCACGTATTGGATCTCGAATCAGATGCCCAACGACGGGTGGCTCGGGTTAGTCGCCAACCGTGCAGACGAGCGTGTCTTCATCAATAAGGGCGCCGGACGCGGCGAGAACAACTACGACGGCAATCTGCTGCCGGACTTCGAAGCGGCGTTGGCGAGCGACGCCCCGCGCAAGCTCATCGTCGTGCACTTGCTGGGCGCGCACCCGACCTACGATATGCGCTACCCCGACGAGTTCGCGCGTTTCGACAATACCGACGACAGCGTGATGGCCACGCTCGAAGCGCAGGGGCGCTCGCTCTGGGTACGTCATGCGCGAAACGACTACGACAACGCAATCGCTTACAACGACTTCGTCGTCTCCAGTCTGATTCGAAAGACGATGGCTGCAACAGGATCGTCGGACGCGAGTCTGCTGTACAGTTCAGACCACGCGCAAGAGGTCGGTCACACGCGCAATCACTCGGGCCAGTCGGTGGCCGACGCCTCCGGTTACGAGATTCCGATGCTCGTCTGGTCACGCAACGCCGTCGATGCGAAAGCACGCCCGGCGCTGGAGCAGCGACCGTATCAGACCGACCGTCTGGACCACACGATGCTCGGCCTGCTCGACATCGACACGCCGTACTACAACGCGTCGCACGATGTGTTGAGCGATGCATTTGTGCCCACGCCCCGCCGCATCAACGGCCGAGCCTATGTGCCGTCAGGGGTACCGTCAGGGGTACCGTCAGGGCACACAGCCCTCGCGGCCGACGCGGGCTAACAGCGGGGAACGTCAATTCAATAGCAAGAACCGGAGCGTCTGCCAACTCGGATCTGCCTAGACTCCCTTCGTGATATCGATCTCGAAGGGACTTCCATGTCAGACGCTCGACCGCCGCTCTCGCCCTGCCCGACCGCCGCCACAGCCGAGGCGGATACACCCATCGCACCCGACACCGCGTCGCCCGACGAACGCGTTGTTTCGCTCGTCACGTCGCTCTCGCGTGCGAATCTCGCCGCACAGTTCAGTGAACAGATGACGTTGGCCGTCATTCCGATTGTGGCGGTGATTGCGTTGCAGGCGTCCGCAGAGCAGACGGCCTCGTTGCAAGCCGCAACGACGCTGCCCTTCTTGCTGCTCTCCCTGCCTGCAGGTGTGCTCGCCGACCGCTACCGGCGCAAACCGCTGATGATCGCCACAGAGCTGCTGCGTGCCATCGCATTACTGCTGCTGTTCGCGCTGTTCCAGATGAAGTGGCTGTCGCTCACGGCCCTCGGTGCACTGGGCTTCGCGATGGCCTCGGGGACGGTCGTCTTCGGGGCGGCGGCGCCATCGCTTGTGGCCATGCTCGTCGGCCCCGCGCATCTGCTCGCCGCGAACCGGCAGCTCGAAACCGCGCGCAGTATCGCCTTCACCGCAGGGCCAGCCATTGGCGGTGTGCTCGCCGGTGTGGCGTCGGGCATGTTTGCGTTTGCGGCGGCCTTCGCGTTATCGCTCGGCAGCGCGTTCTGGCTGTCACGTCTGCCTGAAGAGGCGCCCCGCGCGCCGTCGCATCGCGACTTCAAGCGCGAACTGGCGCAAGGCATTCGCTTCATCGCGACAAATGCCTATCTGCGATCGATCGTCGCAACGGCCTTCGTGTTCAACACGTCGTGGTATCTACTGCTGGCGATCTTCGCGTACTACGCCATCGACGCGCTCGCATTCTCTGCGCAGGCCGTTGGCGCAGCATTGGGCGTGTACGGCTTCGGGATGGTGTGCGGCGCGATGGGTTACGCGCGCATCGCGCAACGGCTGTCGTTCGGACGACAGATCCTTTTGGGGCCGGTTTGCGCCGCTGGCGCGGCATTGTTGATGGCGTCGACTTCGATGCTGGCCGTCGGCGATAGGCACGGTGTTGCCCACGGGCTGGTCTTCATCGCGTTCTTTCTGTTCGGCTTCGGCCCGATTGTGTGGACGATCTCCACGACCTCGCTGCGCCAGGTGGTCACGCCGGGCGGCCTGATCGCGCGCGTGTCGGCCGCGACGATGACGGCGACGTTCGGTGCGCGTCCGCTCGGCGCTTTTCTGGGTGCGTGGGTCGCTTCGTCGCTCGGCATCAAAGCGTGCCTGATCGCGATGGCCTTGGGTTTCGCGCTGCAACTCACGATCATCCTCCGCTCGCCTGCGGCGCGATTAAGATCGCTCACATCTCTCGTGAGCGTTGCGAGCGGATCGAATGGATCGTCGTGACGCTTGGCCGCTTGGTTGCTTGGTTGCTTGGCCGCATGACGTAGGGAACGCCGAAAAGCAAATGGGGGAAGGATGCGACATCGCATTCTTCCCCCATCGTTTCGTGCAGACGGCAATTGCATCGTCAAACAGATGTGCGCTTGTCGCGCTCATCGCGCTTATCGCGCTTATCGCTTACGCGCCGAGCACTTCCTTCAGCGCATCCGTCAACGCCTGACACTCGCTCTCCGTTCCCACCGTAATTCGCAGGAACTGGGCAATGCGCGCGTGCTTGAAGTGACGCACGATGATCGAACGCTCACGCAACGACGCCGCCAGTTGCGCCGCGTCGTGCGACGGATGACGCACGAACACGAAGTTCGCCGTCGACGGCAGCACGTCGAAACCGAGTGCCGACAGCCGTGCTGTGAGCGCATCGCGGCTCGCGATCACGGCCTGACGCGTCTCGTTGAAATAAGCTTCGTCTTCGACGGCCGCAACGCCCGCCGCTTGCGCAAGGCGGTCGAGCGGATACGAGTTGAAGCTGTTCTTCACGCGCTCCAGTGCTTCGATCAGATCCGGATGACCGATGGCAAAACCCAGCCGCAACCCCGCCAGCGAGCGCGATTTCGAAAGCGTTTGCACAACGAGCAGATTCGGATATTTCGCGATCAGCGTCGCCGCCGTCTCACCACCGAAGTCGATGTAAGCCTCATCGATCACCACCACCGAATCCGGGTTGCCTGCCAGCAGACGCTCGATCTCGCCCGACGCCAGCGCACGCCCGGTCGGCGCGTTCGGATTCGGGAAAATGATGCCGCCGTTCGGCTTGAGGTATGCATCAACGTCGATCTCGAACGTGTCGGTCAGCGGCACGTTCTCGAACGCCACGCCATACAGCCCGCAGTACACCGGATAGAAGCTATACGTGATGTCCGGATACAGGATCGGCTTGTCGTGCTTGAGCAGGCCCTGAAACACGTTGGCCAGCACTTCGTCCGAACCGTTGCCTACGTGAACGTTAGCCACTTCCAGACCGAAACGCGTCGCGATGGCCTGCTTGAAGCGGCGTGCATCCGGGTCCGGATACAGCTTCAAGGCATCGGCATCGGCGCCCAGCGCGTCACGAATGGCGGCGAGCACGCGCGGCGACGGACCGTACGGATTCTCGTTGGTATTGAGTTTGATGAGCCGCTGCATCTGCGGCTGCTCACCGGGGACATAGGGCGTCAGATCGGCGACGCCCGCACTCCAGAATTTGCTCATGACGTGTTCGATCCGCTCAGCTCACGAATCCGCGCGCCAGATCGGCCTGAATGTCGGCCGGCGACTCCAGACCGACGGCCAGACGGATCAGCCCTTCGGTGATGCCCGCTGCGGCACGCGCTTCCGGCGTGATACGGCCGTGCGTCGTGCTGGCCGGGTGCGTGATGGTCGTACGCGTATCACCGAGGTTACCGGTAATCGAGCACACACGGGTGTTGTCGATCAGACGCCATGCGTTCTCGCGCTGCTCGGCAGGCGTCGCGCCCTTGAGTTCGAAGGCGACAATCGCACCGCCCGCCTTTTGCTGACGCTTCGCAAGTTCGTATTGCGGATGCGACGGCAGGCCCGGGTAGTACACACGGCCGATCTGCGGCTGCTTCTCCAGCCATTGCGCGAGTTCCAGCGCGTTAGCCGATTGCTTCTCGACACGCAACGACAGCGTTTCCATGCCCTTGAGCAACACCCACGCGTTGAACGCCGAGAGCGTCGGGCCCGCGCTGCGCACGAACGTGAAGACCTTGCCCATGATGAAGTCCTTCTTGCCGACGATCGCGCCGCCCAGCACACGGCCCTGACCGTCGAGGTACTTCGTTGCCGAGTGCACCACAACGTCTGCTCCGTACTCGATCGGACGCTGCAACACCGGCGTGCAGAAACAGTTGTCGACGACGAACAATGCGCCCGCGTCCTTCGCGATCTTGCCGATGGCTTCGATGTCGGCGATGTCGGTGAGCGGGTTGGACGGCGTCTCCAGGAAGAACATCTTCGTGTTCGGACGGATCGCGGCGCGCCAGGCGTCGAGGTCGGTCGGATCGACAAAGGTCGTCTCGACACCGAAGCGGCTGAAGATCTGCGAGAACACGTTCAGCGTCGAGCCGAAGATGCTCTGCGAACTGACGAGGTGGTCGCCCGCCGACAGGGCCGTCATCACCACCGAGACGATGGCGCTCATGCCCGACGCCGTCGCCATGCAGGCCTCGCCGCCTTCGAGCGCGGCCAGACGGTCCTGGAACATCGATACGGTCGGGTTGGTGAAGCGCGAGTACGTGAACCCTTCTTCCGAATGGGCGAAGCGCTCGGCGGCCTCGGCCGCGCTCTTGAATACGAAGCTCGAGGTCAGGAACAGCGCCTCGGAGTGTTCACCAAACTCGGAGCGTTGCGTGCCCGCGCGCACCGCCAGGGTATCGAAGTCGAAGGAATCCATCGTGTGTCTCGTCATTGGGTCGGCGCACTCGCCGGCCAAAAAAAGAAAAGCCCGTTTCGCTTGTCAGCAAAACGGGCTCGAAATCCATCTGTCTAGGCCTCGCTTTAGCTGTTTCGGGGATATTCCCCCACGTCCGCAAGCTGAAATCAAATCGACGTGAGAAGCAGTGTAGCACGTTGCCGGAGGAGAAGGAAAAACTCCGCCGACCGCTCCGGTGGCCTCGGCAGCCCCGGCCTGACAAGCCTTCCGGCCATGTCAGACCCGGCTGCGCATGGCTCAGAGGCCCAGTTGTGCGCCGCGCGGCTCGCCTTCATCGCCTTCGCTCGCTTCCGCTACCGGCGCCTTCGGTGCCTTGCGTTGCTGCTCCAGACGATTCAGGTACTCGGGCGTGACGTCGCCGGTGATGTAGTTACCGTCGAAGCACGAGGCGTCGAAGTCCGACAGCGCCGGGTTGATATCGCGTACCGCGGCCTTCATGTCCTCGACGTCCTGATAGATCAGTTCGTCTGCGCCGATGATGCGAGCCACTTCTTCGTCGCTGCGATCATGGGCAACCAGTTCGCTGCGCGTGGGCATGTCGATGCCGTACACGTTCGGGAACTTCACGGGCGGCGCAGCCGAGGCGAAGATAACCTTGCGGGCACCGGCGTCGCGCGCCATCTGCACGATTTCCTGGCTGGTCGTGCCGCGCACGATCGAGTCGTCGACGATCAGCACGTTCTTGTCCTTGAACTCGACGCGCATCGCATTGAGCTTCTGACGCACCGACTTCTTGCGCATCGCCTGGCCGGGCATGATGAAGGTACGGCCGACGTAACGGTTCTTGAAGAAACCTTCACGGTAGTTCAGACCCAGACGCTTGGCGACTTGCATCGCAGCGGGACGGCTGGAATCCGGGATCGGCATGACGACGTCGATGTCCTTGTAATCGATCTCGCGGCGAATCTTCTCGGCGAGGTAGTCACCCATGCGCAGACGGGCGTCGTAGACGGGCACGCCGTCGAGCACCGAATCCGGACGGGCCAGATACACGAGTTCGAAAATGCACGGATGCATCGACGATTCCGGCGCGCATTGCTGCGACGTCAGTTCGCCGTCATTGCTGATGAAGATCGCCTCGCCCGGCTTGACGTCGCGCTCGAACGCGAAGCCCATGCCTTCGAGAGCTACCGATTCCGATGCAATCATCCACTCCGTGCCGTTCGGGCCGTCGAAGCGGCCGATACACAGCGGACGAATGCCGTGCGGGTCGCGGAAGGCGAGCAGACCGAAACCGGAGATGATGGAGACGATGGCGTACGAGCCGCGCAGGCGGTTGTGCACCTTGCCCACGGCCTGGAACAGCGAGTCGACGGAGAGGCCGTCGCGCGAGCTTTCCTGCAGTTCGTGCGCGAGCACGTTGAGCAGCACTTCGGAGTCGGACGTGGTGTTGATGTGGCGACGATCGACACGGAACATCTCGTCCTTGAGCTGTTCCCAATTCGTCAGGTTGCCGTTGTGGGCGAGCACGATGCCGTACGGGGCATTCACGTAGAACGGCTGGGCCTGTGCGGCGCTCGACGAGCCTGCGGTCGGATAGCGCACCTGACCGATGCCCACCGTGCCCGGCAAGTCGCGCATGTTGCGCGTGCGGAACACGTCGCGCACCATGCCGTTGCCCTTGTGCATGTAGAAGGACTGGCCATCCGTCGTCGCGATACCTGCGGCGTCCTGGCCGCGGTGCTGCAACAGCAGCAGACTATCGTAGATGAACTGGTTGACCGGGGATTTGGAGACTACACCGACGATGCCACACATGGCATGAATCCTTCAAAAAACATCGAAATCTGCATCAAACGGACTGTATTATCCGTCATTCGGAAACCTTGTGCAGGCCGGTCGATGGCGTGGGCGATCCGTTCGATCCGCCACTGCGCATTCCCCATCCCTGCTGCTGACCATTCGCCGCGTCGCCCGCACCCTGCGCGCTCAATCCTGTCCCCGCGCCACCCATCAGGTTCGACAATCGGGTCGAGACGGCCTTCGTAGCGCCAGCCTTCACTTCATTCACCACTTCGGTCGTCACGCCGCGTGCTACCTGATCGATAGCACCATTCGACGCACCGCTCTGTCCATTCTGTCCGCCCGACGGCTGGCCCGGAGTGCCGGGCTGCACGCCCTGACCACCCTGCCCGCCCTGACCGCCTGACTCAGGCGCGCCGCGATAAGGTTCCATCTGTGGCAAGGGAAGCGTCTTTCCCAATGGATTAACGCTCGGCACGGCGGCGTCAGGCTTGCGCAGGTAGTACTGCACCGGCTCCGGCAGATACGGCATCAGCCGCTCCAGACCTGCCTCGACCCACGGACGCGTCACCGAATGCTGCCAGACCGGTTGTTGCGGCAATGTCGTTAACTTGGCGGCGACCATCAACAACATCAAGAGCAAAATGCCGCGAACAATGCCAAAAAGCATGCCCAACCCGCGATCCGCCGGACGCAGGCCGATCATGTCGGTCATGCGCCCCACGAGCGCGCTGACGATCCCGGCACCGAACACCACGGCCACCAGCACCAGCAGAAAACCCAACGCCCCTTGCGTCAGTTCGCCGCCCGGCAAATCGGCCGGGAGCCAGTGCGCGACGCTCGGACCGAAGGCGCGTGCGACGAAGAACGCCACCACCCAGCCCACGAGGTTGAACAACTCGCGCACCAGACCGCGCAACATGCCCAGCAACATCGAGCCGACCAGAATGGCGATGGCCGCGTAATCCACCACGGTCAACAGACCGCTATGCACCGTATCGCCCAACTCAGCCCGCCTCGGCGACCTGCGCCGTCAGACCAGCATCGCGAATCTTCTTGCCAGCCGCTTCGGCCGACGTGCGATCCGGGAACGGGCCTGCCCGCAGCAGATACAGTTCGCGGCCGTCGACCGAACTCTTGACCATGTAGCTCGGCACGTTCACCAGTTTGAGTTTGACGAGCCACGCCTGCGCACGGTCCTGCGTCGAGAACGCGCCAATACGCACCAGGAACTTGCCGTTCGAGGCAGTCTTCTGCGCGGTATCGTGATTGTCCGGCTTGGCGGCGGGTTTGGCCGCCGTGTTGTTCTGCGCGAACTGCGCGATCGGATCGGCGACGTTGTTGGCTTGCGCGGGCTTCGTCTGCGTCTTGGCAGTGTCGTGCGAGTCCGGCTTGGCCGCCGGCTTCGTATCAGCGTGCTGCTCCGGCTTCTTGACGTCAGGCTTGGTTTCCGGCTTGTGCTCCGGCTTGGCCTGCGCGACCTGCGGCTCAGGCACCACGCTCGGCGCGGGCGACGGGGCCGGTGTCGGCGCAGCGGCAGACGGCGGCACGGCGGTCGGTGCCGGTGCGGGCTTGGCGTTGTTCGCCAGCGTGCTGCTGTCGACCGCCTCTTCGCCCTTGTCGAGCGACGCGTCGGACGACGGAACGGCAGCCGCTTGCGGCTTCACGCGCACGGGCGGTGAGTTGGCGTCTTTACCGGGAATCTGGATGGCGATGTCGTCGGCCGTCGGCTTCGGCTCGGGCGCGAGCACCATCGGCAAAATGATGACGGCCGCGAGCACCAGCGCCAACGCGCCGACCAGACGGCGGCGCGCGCGTTGCTTTTCGGGCAGAAGCGGGTCGAGTTGCTCGTGCTCGCTGTACTCGCCCCCTCCTCCCGCCGTACGGGTGCCGGTGCGGCCGCTCCTGCGGCTACCGCGCTTCGGGGGAACGGCTTCGGCGTCATTCTTGCGGAAGGAAAACAATCCCATAGGCCCTTGGCTCAGGTCGAAACTTGCGTCGTTGGACTGATCATCGCGCATCCGGTGCGTCATGCGCATGACATTTCTCGTAAGCAAATGTCACGGCATACGCGCTTTTGCGCTCAATGGCGTTGCAATTTGCGGTGCGACATCACACCCGCCACCGTAAAGAACGATCCAAAAACCACAATTCTATCATTCTCGCCGCACTGCTCGAGCGCGGCAGCATAGGCTTTCTCAGGGGATTCGAAGGTTTCGACCGAATGATCGGCATCTTCGACAAACCCGACCGCTCGAAGCTTCTCTTCGAGCAGCGCCGGACTCGCGGCCCGCTCCGTCGGCAACGCGCACAAACGCCAGTGATCGACCTTGTCGACCAGATGTCGCAGCACGCCTTCGATATCCTTGTCGGCCATCGCCCCGAACACGGCGTACGTGTACGGAAAGAAGCCCATGCCGTCGAGGTTGTGACCCAGCGCTGCGGCAGCGTGCGGGTTGTGCGCGACATCGAGCACCACGGCCGGACGCCCCGGCAGTACCTGAAAACGTCCCGGCAGCTCGACCGATGCGAGCCCCAGCCGAATGTCCTGCGCCGAGACCGGCAACACGTCGCGCATCGATTCGAGCGCAGCGAGTGCCGCCGACGCATTGAGCAACTGATTCGCGCCACGAAGCGCCGGATAGGCCAGCGCCGGGCGACGCATCTGACGTCCGCCATAGCTCCACTGCTGCTTGTCGCCCTGATAGTTGAAGTCGCGACCGAACAGCCACAGATCGGCGCCGATGCGCTCAGCCTCGGCAAGCAGCGTGGCAGGTGGCATCGGGTCGCCGCAAACCGCCGGTTTGCCCGCGCGGAAGATGCCCGCCTTCTCGATCGCGATGGCTTCGCGTGTGTTACCGAGATACTGCTGGTGATCGATGTCGATGCTCGTGATGACGGCGCAATCCGCGTCGACGATGTTCACGGCGTCTAGTCGGCCGCCCAAGCCCACTTCGAGAATGACGGCATCAAGCCCCGCCGTCGCGAACATATGCATGATCGCGAGCGTGGTGAATTCGAAGTACGTGAGCGAGACCGGCTCGTCGAAACTCGTGCGAGCTTTCTCCACCGCTTCGAAATGCGGCAGCAGCGTGGCGTCGTCGACGATCTCGCCGTTCACGCGCGCGCGCTCGTTGAACGAGATCAGATGCGGCGACGTGTGGCAGCCTACGCGGTAACCGGCCGACAGCAGAATGGCTTCGATGATGGCGCAGGTCGAGCCCTTGCCGTTCGTGCCGCCGACCGTGAAGACGGGACACGGAAATTGCAGGCCGAGGGCGTCTTTCACGCGACCAATGCGCGTGAGGCCCATGTCGATGCCCACAGGATGAGCGGTTTCAAGATGGGCGAGCCAGGCGTCGAGAGTGGAGTATGTCGGCATGATGTGCGGGCAGAAAAACAAAAACGCGGACGTCACGAACGTCCGCGCTTCATATCCTGCTAAGTGATGCTGTCAGGCGCCGCGGGTGCAGCGCTTGCGTGGCGTTGCGTCATTCTACGCCGTTGCACCGCCCTTTGGGGCACGGCAACCACACGCATAACGTCATCGCCAGCGTGAGCACGCGCAAGTCATGTGCGACTCACGCGCGTCAGGCATCGAGTATCAGGCGACGGCGTCTGCCGGCTGACGCTGCATCAGCGCGATCAGTCGCGCGATCTCGTCGCGCATGTCGCGACGGTTGACGATCATGTCGATCGCACCCTTTTGCAACAGGAACTCTGAACGCTGGAAGCCTTCCGGCAGCTTTTCGCGCACGGTCTGCTCGATCACGCGCGGGCCGGCGAAGCCGATCAGCGCCTTCGGCTCTGCGATCACCACATCGCCCAGGAAGGCGAAGCTGGCCGACACACCGCCCATCGTCGGATCGGTCAGCACAGAGATAAACGGCAGCTTGGCGTCGGACAGCTTGGTCAGCATGGCCGTAGTCTTCGCCATCTGCATCAGCGACAGCAGACTTTCCTGCATACGTGCACCGCCCGAAGCGGTCACGCAGATGAACGGCACGCCCTGCTCCAGTGCGTTCTGCGCACCGCGCACGAAGCGCTCGCCGACCACCGAGCCCATCGAGCCGGCCATGAACGAGAACTCGAAGCAGGCGACGACGACCGGCAACGTGTGAATCGCGCCGCCCATCACCACCATCGCGTCGGTCTCGCCGGTGTCGTCCATCGCTTCCTTGATGCGATCCGGGTACTTGCGGCTGTCCTTGAACTTCAGTGCGTCGACCGGCACGATTTCCTGGCCCAGTTCATAGCGGCCTTCGGGATCGAGCAGCGCGTTCAGACGCGCGCGCGAGCCGATACGCATGTGATGGTCGCACTTCGGGCAGACATGCAGATTCGCTTCCACGTCGGCGCGATACAGCACGGCTTCGCACGACGGGCACTTGATCCACAGCCCTTCCGGGATGCTCTTGTTGCGCTGCGTCGGATCGGTTTGCTTGATCTTCGGGGGCAGCAGCTTGTCGAGCCAGCTCATAGTTTCTCCTTGCCAAACGCCCGCCCCAATAAGGGACGGGCGTTTCCGGGGCATTTCAAGGCGACCGTGTAATACGGTCGTTTCAATTCAGCGTTTTACCGAGCAGATCTGCGTCATGCAGCGCCATCCGGGCAAATTTCTGCCGCGAATTTACGCCGATTTGGCGCCCGAGTCGAGCGCCTGACGGATACCGCCGATAAATTCAGCCAGCGATTTTACCGCGTTCTGCCCCTCCAGATCACGCGGCGTGTTTTCCAGACGTTGCACGATGGCGCTGCCGATCACGACAGCATCGGCCACACTTGCCACGGCGCGGGCCGTTTCGGCGTCGCGAATACCGAAGCCCACGCCCACCGGCAGGTCGGCGACCGCCTTGATTTGGGGGATCTTCGACGCCACGCTGTCCAGATCCAGACTCGCCGCACCGGTCACGCCCTTGAGCGAGACGTAATACAGGTAGCCGCTGGCCTGACGCGCCACCGCAGCAATGCGCGCATCGGTCGACGTCGGGGCGAGCAGGAAGATCGGATCGATGCCCTGCGCGCGCACGGCACCGGCGAAGCCTTCGGCCTCCTCGGGCGGGTAATCGACGACCAGCACGCCGTCCACACCTGCTTTAGCGGCACGCTCGGCAAAGGCGTCGAGCCCCATCGCTTCGATCGGATTGGCGTAGCCCATGAGCACGATCGGCGTGCGGTCGTTGGTCTGACGGAAGACGGCGACATAGCCCAGCACTTCGGCCAGGCTTACCCCACGGGCGAGTGCGCGCTCGGAGGCACGCTGAATGACGGGACCGTCGGCCATCGGGTCCGAGAACGGCACGCCGAGTTCGATGACGTCGGCGCCGTTGTCGGCCAGTGCGTGCATCAGCTTGACCGTCCACCCCGGCTCCGGGTCACCGGCGGTAATGAACGGAATGAGGCCCTTTTTACCCTGCGCTTGCAAGGCTTGGAACGTCGCTTGAATGCGGGACATGATCGGAAAGTCTCTGAAGTCGTTGGTTTGCGAGCGCGTGGTAGTGCGCGTTCAGCTCGTAGCCGACGAAACGTCGGCCGTGCAGCGCGCAGGCCACGGCAGTCGTGCCGCTGCCCATGAACGGGTCGAGCACGAGACCGCCGGGCGGGCAACTGGCCAGCACCATGCGCTCGATGATATGCAGCGGTTTCTGCGTCGGATGATCGACGCGTTCGGGGTCTTGCCGGTGCAATCGCGAGATCGACCACAGATCCTTGGGGTTATAGCCCAGCTCCAGCCACTTGCTGCCTTCGAAGATACGGCGCGAGCGCGCCTTCTTCGTGGCGGCATCGTACGGCACGCGCACGGCGTCGAGGTCGAAGTAATAGTCCTTCGAGATCGCGAAAAAACCGATGTTGTCGTGCACGGACGAGAATCGCCGCGTACTGCCACCCATGCTGGGCACGCGGCGATCCCAGATGATCTCGTTGATCATCAGCATGCGCTGCTTGAGAAAGACGAACAGTTCCGGGGCGTACTGCCACGTGCAGAACAGGTAGAGCGAGCCGCGCGGCGCGAGCTTCGGAATCGCCGCTTCGAGCCAACCGTACGTCCAGCCGAGGAAGTCCTCGCCGGAGCGCTTGTCGGAGTCGTTGCCGTAGTCCTTGCCGAGCCCGTAAGGCGGGTCGGCCAGGATCAGGTCGACGCTGCCGTCTTCCAGTTCGTGCAGATGTTGCAGGAAGTCCGCATGACGCAATGTGA
The DNA here is from genome assembly GCF_024704525.1 of Pandoraea commovens. NCBI lineage: Bacteria > Pseudomonadati > Pseudomonadota > Betaproteobacteria > Burkholderiales > Burkholderiaceae > Pandoraea > Pandoraea commovens. The sequence continues at coordinate 2,270,011 of NZ_CP102780.1, read as the reverse complement.
TATCGCCCGGCGCCCAACGCGCGCGCAACTCCCCGGCCGCCTCCATGGCCTCGAGACGTGCGGCGGCGGCTTCGGTGGCGTCCATGGGACGCTCGGTCCCGAGGACGTCATTCTGTGCCTTGCGATCAGTCAGATCGGTCATGCTGGTTCTGTTGTCCTTAACCTTAGGATCGATGGAGTCTCGCCGCGCCGCTCAGGTGCCCGAGGGTTCCGGCTTGGCCAGCGCCATTACGGTGTGCATGTCCTTGTCGCCACGCCCCGAGAGATTGACCAGAACGATCTGATCCTTCGGCAGCGTCGGCGCAAGCTTGCACGCGTAAGCGAGCGCATGGCTCGACTCCAGCGCAGGGATGATGCCCTCGATCCGGCAGCAATCGTGGAAGGCCCGCAGCGCTTCGTCGTCGGTAATGCCCACATACTCGGCGCGCTTGATGTCGTGCAGCCAGGCGTGCTCGGGACCGACACCGGGGTAGTCCAGACCGGCCGAGATCGAATGCGTCTCGGTGATCTGGCCGTTGGCGTCCTGGAGCAGATAGGTACGGTTGCCGTGCAACACGCCGGGCGTGCCGCCGATGATCGACGCGGCGTGACGACCGGTCTCGATGCCGTCGCCAGCCGCTTCCACGCCCACGAGCTTCACGTCCGGCACGTCGATGTACGGGTAGAAAATCCCCATCGCGTTCGAACCGCCGCCCACGCAGGCCAGCACGTAGTCGGGCTGACGCCCCGCGAGTTCAGGCATCTGCACCTTGCACTCTTCGCCGATCACGCTCTGGAAGTCGCGCACGAGCATCGGGTACGGGTGCGGACCTGCCACGGTGCCGATGATGTAGAACGTGTTTTCGACGTTCGTCACCCAGTCGCGCATGGCTTCGTTCAGGGCGTCCTTGAGCGTCTTGGAGCCGGATTCCACAGGCACGACGGTCGCGCCGAGCAGTTGCATGCGGTACACGTTGGCGGCCTGACGCTTGACGTCTTCCGCCCCCATGTACACCACGCACTCCATGCCGAAGCGCGCCGCGATGGTCGCCGTGGCCACGCCGTGCTGCCCTGCGCCGGTCTCGGCGATCACGCGGGGCTTGCCCATGCGACGTGCGAGCAGCGCCTGCCCGATCACGTTGTTCACCTTGTGCGCGCCCGTGTGGTTCAGGTCTTCGCGCTTGAGGTACACCTGCGCGCCGCCCAGTTCCTGGCTCCAGCGCTTGGCGTGATAGATCGGCGACGGACGGCCGACGTAGTGCTTCAGTTCGTAATGGAATTCTTCGAGGAAGGCCGGATCGTGCTGATACTTGGCATAGGCCGCACGCAATTCGTCGAGCGCGTGGATCAGCGTCTCGGCCACAAAGACACCGCCGTATTGGCCGAAATGGCCGCTGGCGTCAGGTAAATCGTACATGGTCGTCACTCATCGGTTGCCGGAGGGCGGGAGAGCAGGAGAACTAGCCCCTGCGGCCACCCCGGCGGGTTGCTTCACTGAGCGTCGGCAGCGAGAACCGCTTGCACGAACGCCGTCATGCGGGCGTGATCCTTCACGCCCCGCGACGCCTCCACACCGCTCGACACGTCGACGGCATAGGGCGCCACCCGGCGGATGGCTTCAGCAACGTTGTGTGCGTTCAAGCCACCACTCAAAACGGCCCGACGCGCGATGTCTTTTGGAATAAGTGACCAATCGAAAACCTTTCCTCCACCGCCGTAGCCCTCGACCAGGGCATCGAGCAAGATGCCTTGCGCGGCGGTGTATGTATTGGCGAATTGTAGCAAATCGCCACTGTCTTTCGTGTCCGGGCCAATACGCATGGCGCGCATGTACGGACGGTTGCCCGCCGCCGCCGACAACGTCGCGCATTGCTCGGGCGATTCGTCACCATGAAATTGCAGCGCGGTGAGGGGAACGGCGTCCACGGTGCGGGCAATCTCGTCGGCACTCGCGTTGACGAACAGCCCCACAAGGCTCACATATGACGGCACCCGGCGGGCCAGTTCGGCCGCACGCGCGAGGTCCAGGTAACGCGGGCTCGGCGGGTAAAAAACGAAACCGATGGCGTCGACGCCCAGCGCCACGGCGTGGTCGATGTCGGCAGCCTGCGACAGGCCGCAGATCTTGATACGCGTACGAGACTTCACAGCATTCGGGGATTTCATGACTTGGCCCACGGCATCGGGAACGGCCACGCAGCCCAATTGGGCTCGGGTACGTCGAATCGCTCAGGATACCCGACGCGCGCCAGATACAGGCCGTCCGGCATGAAGGTCGGCGCCGCCTGACGGCGGTCGCCGCTTGCGAGCACATGCGTCATCCAACTGGCGGGCTGACGGCCACGACCGACCGCCACCAGACACCCCATGATGTTGCGCACCATGTGATGCAGGAATGCGCTCGCACGGAAGCGGAAGAGGAAGAAGTCGCCGTGCTGCTCAATATCGATGGCGTACAGATGCTTTACCGGTGTCTTGGCCTGACATTCGGACGAACGGAACGCCGAGAAGTCATGCTCGCCGACCAGCGCCTGACTCGCCTCACGCATCGCCTCAAGATCGAGCGGCGTATGCAGCCAGCCGCAACGGCCTTCAAGCAACGGCGAGCGCACCGGATTCGCGTACAGGACGTAGAAGTACGTGCGTTCGAAAGCGGCGAAACGGGAGTGAAAATCGTCCGGCATCGCCTTCGCCCACTGCACGGCGACGGTCTTCGGCAGGAAGGCGTTCACGCCGCGCACCCACGAGAACATCGCGCGATCCAGATCGGTATCGAAATGCACCACCTGACCGATGCCATGCACGCCGGTGTCGGTGCGGCCCGCGACCGTGGTCGGCAGCGCCACACCGCCGAATTCCCGCAGCGCGGCTTCGAGCGTCTGTTGCACGGTGTTGCCGTGCGGCTGCGACTGCCAGCCGGAGAACGCCGTGCCGTCGTAATGGATGCCCAGTGCGATTCGCATATGAAAAAGAAAAATGGGCGCTCAACCAACGAGCGCCCCAAACTACGGTCAATCAGTCTTGTTCGGGTCACGTCTCGCAACGCCCCGGCAGGCGCGTTGCGAGACGTGATGATCAGGGATTACTTGCCCAACTCAGCCAGCCGCGAGCGCGCGACGGATTGCTGCGCAGCGTCGCCACCGGCAATCACCTCTTCGAGCAACTCGCGCGCGCCGTCGTCGTCACCAATCGTCTGGTACGCCGTCGCCAGTTCGAGCTTCGTGTGGAACTCGTCCGGCACACCGGGTTCGGTCGCAGCCGCAGCGCTCGGTCGGGTCTCGACCTGATGCGGGACGATCGCTTCCGGCGCGTGCGCCGATGCCTCCGGTGCTGCAGTCTGATGCTGCGGCGCTGCGGGCACTTCGGCGTAAGGCGTCTGCGGTGCCGACGTCTCCAGCGTCTCGTGTTCGACCAGCGCTTCCTCGCCAGTCACGTCCGGGAGCGCCGGGGCGCTGACGAATGCCGGTGTAGCGGCGGGCTGTGCGTCGTCGCCCTTCAAATCGAGGCTGAAGTCCGACAAATCGAACGACATCGGACGCAGCGACGGTGCTTCATGCGCCGCATCGGTATAGCTACGCGGTGCTTCCGTGGCGCTGGCGGCCTGCTGCATCGCGGCGTCGAAGTCTGCGTCACTCAGCTCATCGTCGAGGTCGGCCATGTCAGTCATATCGCCGGAATCCGCCGCGTGAGCGGCGTCCAGTCGCGGGTCGCCCGGAGGCGCCATCGTGAACTGCACCGAGCCGATGCCCTTGCTTAGTGACGGCAAGGCGTCACTCGAAATCGTGCCGACGTTCGCGGGCTGGCCCGGAATGCCCAGATCGAGATCGCCCAACATGCCCGCCACACCGCCTTCGGGGGTGGCATCCACATGCTCAACATGCGACGGCGTCTCGGCGGCAACACCACCGGTCGCGGCAGCCGCACCCAGCGCTTCGAGCGACGTCAGTGCATCGTCGGCGTGTGCGTCGTGGGATGCCTGCGGCGCAGACGTCCGACCGGCTTCTTCGGCAAACGCCGCATCCCAATCGATTTCCGGCTCGCTGGCGGCTTCTGCCACCGGCTCCGGCTCGTGGGTCGGCACTTCATTCACCACCGGCTCAGCGGGGGCGTCGAAGGCTTCGGACGCGACTTGCTCGGCGCGTGCTGCGTCCTGCGACTCGCCCAGGCCTTCGGCATGCGCCGCTTCAGCCAGTTCGTCGGTCACCGGGGCTTGCTCGGCGTCCCACGCATCCAACTCGTTCGAGGCCGCGGCCGCGGAATCCAGAGCGAATTCATCGTGTGCGTCGTGTGCGTCGTGTGCGGCCGCTTCCGTCTCCGGCTCGGTCCACGTTGCGTCAGCTTCCGGATGCAGATGTTCGTCGGCCTCTGCCTGATTCGCGGCGTACAGCGCGGCAGCACCGGCGGCACCCGCAGCGGCGACGCCCGCAGCCGTCGCAACGCCGTGCGACGTCGGCTCAACGGCGTCAGCTGCTTGCGGCTTGTCTTGCGAGGACGTGGGCTCGACATTGCCACCCTGACCGTCACGACCATCGTCGTATGGTCCCGGCTGGCCGACCGGCGGCTCGGCGCGGCGGCGGCGCATCAGCCACCACAGGCCAAGCAACACCACCAGCACGCCAGCGCCAGGCAGCACATACGGATTCTGCGTGACTGCACCCCAGTTCATGGCGGCGTTCGGCGTCGGCTTGGATTCGGCAGCCGGTGCGCTGGCCGCCGCGGCTGCGGAGGCCGCAGCGACATCACTTGCCGGAGCGGCAACCGCCGTTGCCTCGGAGGCGGTCGCATCCGCCGATGCAGCCGATGCGGCATCGCTCGCAGCCGCCCCGGAGGCCGCTGCTGCCGTCGCATTGCTCGTGGCAGCATCTGCCGTCTTTGCGTTGGCATTCGTGTCATTCGCCGCCGCGCTCGTCGTCGGCTTGGTGCCTGCGGCCGCAGGTGCGGTCGTCTTGCCATCGGCGGATTTCGCCGTCTTCTCTTGCGCAGACGCCCCGGAAGCGGTGGCGGCCTGCTGCTCCAGATTAGCGACGGCCTGATTCTTCATCGCCAACAGCTTCTGGAGATCTGCTACGTTCTTCTGCAACTCATTCACCCTGCCCTGAGCCTCGGTCTGAGCCTTGCCCTGGGCGATTTGCTCTTCTTCGTTGCCGCCGGCACGGCCCGCCGTGCCTCCCTTACCGGGTCGCGACAACTTCAACTCATCGCGTGTGGCGGGGGCGGCAGCTTCCGGTGCCTTGCCCGCCTCGATCGCGCCCTGTGCACTGCGGCCACCGGCCGGTGCTGCCTGCTGCGCCGTGGAATCGGCCAGCCGCGCGCGATACGCGTCAAACTGTTCCCGCGCGGCGGACACGAACTTGCGTGCCTGCGCAGGCGGAATGCTCTGCACTTGCGCATCGGCGGGACGATTCAACGTCGCCCCCTGGCGCAAACGGTTGGGATCGTTGCCGATGAACGCCGAACGATTCGACTCGAACAGCGCGGTCATCATCTGGGCCAGCGTCGTGCCACCTTCCCCGCCCGTGTACTCGCGCGCAATCGACGACAGCGAGTCGCCGCGTGTCACCGTGCGAGCGTTCTCGCCCGATGCAGCGGCAGCACGTTGCTCCGCACCGTTACCAGCGGGTGCCGGCGCGGCAGGCGCAGCAGCGGCGGCTGAGCGAGACGTGGAAGCCGATGCGTCGGCACCGGCGGCAGAATTGGCCGCAGCAGCAGGCACGACAGCCTGCGGCTGCGCAGCACTGGCTTCCGGAATGGCCGACAGCGTCACCGCGTTCGACTGACGCCCCGTGCGCCATTCGAGCACCAGCAACAAATCGAGGAACGACGTGCTGACCGGCTCAGCCGAATCGACATGCACGAGATACGTGCCGCTGTACCCCGCGTCGCGACCGCCCGTGGGCGTCACCGACACGGACAGCTTGTCGAGCGTCGGGTCGTAGCGCAGCCCAGCCTGCTTGAAAGCATCTCGCGGCGCGAGCTTCACCGACAAGCCATCGGCCTCGGCCTGCGAGACATTGCCCAGCACGATCACGGCGCGCAACGGCTGGCCCGGACCCGAGCGAACCTGTTGCGGACCGAACTCGGCCGCGCCGGCGTTCAGGAGCCCGAGGCTCCACAAGACAGCCGCCGCCGCACTCAAGCGAAACGAATTGCGGGACGAATTTGCGCGCTTGCCGGTCGAGTATTTCCGCACTGTGTCTTGTCTAGCCTGTCAGTCGTTTGTCACTGGTCACTCATGCAATACGAGTGGCCCCCAAAGCGCGGACGGCGGCCTCGCGGGCCGCCGTTCTTCACGCCTTACCGATACGCTGCAACGCTTACGCGTCGAGCAGGATCCGCAGCATGCGGCGCAGCGGTTCTGCCGCGCCCCACAACAGTTGATCGCCCACCGTAAATGCCGACAGGTACTCCGGACCCATCGACATCTTGCGCAAGCGCCCCACCGGGATCGTCATCGTGCCGGTCACTGCCGCAGGCGTCAAATCGGTCATCGACGCGTCGCGCGTGTTCGGCACCACCTTAACCCAGTCGTTCGCCTGGCCGATGATGTCGGTCAGTTCGTCTAACGGCACATCTTTCGTAAGCTTGATGGTCAGCGCCTGGCTGTGGCAACGCATCGCACCGATACGCACGCACAGACCGTCGACCGGAATGGCACGCGTGCCCGGGAAGCCGTCGCCCAGACCCAGAATCTTGTTGGTCTCGGCACCGCCCTTCCACTCTTCCTTCGACTGACCGTTGCCCAGATCCTTGTCGATCCAGGGAATCAGGTTACCACCGAGCGGCACGCCGAATTGCTTCGTTTCGTCAGCCGTCAGCGCGTGTTGCTTGGCGAGGACCTTGCGGTCGATCTCGAGAATCGCCGAGTGCGGATCGTCGAGCAGCGCCTTGACTTCAGCATTGATCGAGCCGAACTGCGTGAGCAGCTCGCGCATGTGTTGTGCACCGCCACCCGATGCCGCCTGATACGTCATCGACGTGAGCCAGTCGACCAGACCGTGCTGGAACAGACCGCCCAGGCCCATCAGCATGCAACTGACCGTGCAGTTGCCGCCGACGAAGTTCTTCGTGCCCTTGGTGAGCGCGTTCTTGATGACGTCGAGGTTGACCGGATCGAGCACGATGATCGCGTCGTCCTTCATGCGCAGCGTCGACGCTGCATCCACCCAGTAACCGTTCCAACCCGCTGCACGCAGCTTCGGGAAGATTTCTGTTGTGTAGTCACCGCCCTGGCAGGTAATGATGATGTCGCATTTTTTCAGCTCATTGACATCATTGGCGTCTTTCAGCGAAGTTTCGTTCTTCGCCATCGACGGGGCTTTGCCGCCCGCGTTGCTGGTGCTGAAAAACACCGGCTCGATCAAGGCAAAGTCGTTCTCCTGCTGCATACGCTGCATCAGAACCGAACCGACCATGCCCCGCCAACCTACCAGACCTACGGTTTTCATTTATCCACTCTCTTATCGTTGCAATTGCGCCAAGGGGCGTCTCCCGACGCCCCATCAACGTTAAAGCGCAGCAACCACTGCTGCACCCATTTCGCGCGTACCGACCTTGGTCGCGCCTTCCTGCCAGATGTCGGGCGTGCGCAACCCCTGCGCCAGCACCTTCTTCACGGCGTTTTCGATACGGTCGGCCTGTTCGGCACGACCCAGCGTGTAACGCAGCATCATGGCTGCCGACAGGATCGTCGCCAACGGATTGGCCACGCCCTTACCGGCGATATCGGGGGCCGAACCGTGCGACGGCTCGTACAACCCCTTGTTATTGGCATCCAGCGACGCCGACGGCAGCATGCCGATCGAACCCGTGAGCATCGCGGCCTCGTCCGACAGGATATCGCCGAACATGTTACCCGTCACCACCACGTCGAAGTTCTTAGGTGCCTTGACCAGTTGCATCGCGGCATTGTCGACGTACATATGCGACAGCTCGACCTCCGGATACTGCTTCGCGACCTCGATCATCGTGTCGCGCCACAGTTGCGACGTCTCCAGCACGTTGGCCTTATCCACCGAGCAAAGACGCTTATCGCGCTTGGCCGCGGCCTGGAAAGCCACGTGCGCGATACGCTCCACTTCGGGCACGCTATAGCGCATGGTATCAAAACCTTCGCGTGCACCTTCGAAAGCCCCATCCGGCGATTGACGGAAGCCCTTGGGCTGACCGAAGTAAATGTCGCCATTCAGCTCGCGAATGATCAGGATATCAAGACCTGCGACGATCTCCGGCTTCAGGCTCGATGCGTCGGCCAGTTCCTTGTACAGGATGGCCGGACGGAAGTTGGCGAACAGCTGAAGGTGCTTGCGCAGCCCCAGAATCGCCTGCTCGGGACGCAGTGCGCGCTCCAGCGAGTCGTACTTCCAGTCGCCCACCGCGCCGAACAGAATGGCGTCAGCCTCCTTGGCCAGCTTGAGCGTGGCGTCCGGCAGCGGATGCCCCGCTGCCTCGTAGCCTGCACCACCCACCGGCGCTTCTTCCAGCTCGAACTTCTCGCCAAGCGCGTTGAGCACATTGACGGCTTCCGTCACGATTTCCGGACCAATGCCGTCACCCGGCAACACAGCGATTTTCATGCAATCTCCTTGGATGTGCCTTGCCTACGCGGGACTTAGCCCGGCAGACGCGTTGCGAGCCACGGCTGCTTGGCGAGCCGCTCGGCCTCATAGGCGCGAATCTTGTCGGCGTGACGCAGCGTCAGGCCAATATCGTCGAAACCGTTCAACAGGCAGTACTTGCGGAACGGCGCGATGTCGAACTCATAAGCGCGACCGTCGGCCGTGATGACCGCCTGCTTGTCCAGATCGATGGTCAACTGATAGCCGTTGAACGCGGCCGTCTCGTTGAACAGATGGTCGACCTGCATCTCGGACAGCGCGATCGGCAGCAGCCCGTTCTTGTAGCAGTTGTTGAAGAAGATGTCGGCGAAGCTCGGCGCAATCACGGCACGGAAACCGTATTGCTGCAATGCCCACGGGGCGTGCTCACGCGAGCTGCCGCAGCCGAAGTTCTTGCGCGCGAGCAGCACCGTTGCGCCCTGGAAGCGCGGCTGATTCAGCACGAAATTCGGGTTGAGCGGACGCGTGCTGCAATCCTGGCCCGGCTGACCGACATCGAGATAACGCCACTCGTCGAACAGGTTCGGGCCGAAACCCGTGCGCTTGATCGACTTCAGGAATTGCTTGGGGATGATCGCGTCGGTATCGACGTTTTCGCGATCCAGCGGTGCCACCAACCCCGTATGGACGGTAAATTTTTCCATCACGAACCACCTGATCAAAACAGTTCGGCTGAGGCCTGTCGCTTGTACAGCGGGCCGTCAAACCTGAAATTTGTAGGTGTGCGTGCGAGGCGTCCGCCTGCGCGACGCACACCGTCGCATCACTTCTTCGCGGCGTTTTCGAGCGCCGAGCCAGCGGCTTGCGTGTCTTTGCCGAGGCCCGCCATCGTGTTGCAACCCGCCACGCCCAACAGCAGCACCGCACCGATCAGCATCCACAGTTTCTTCATGGTCTTGTCTCTATCAAAGAAAATGTCCGACAACGGATAAATCGATGCTCGCCCGTCAGACGAGACGACGCACGTCGACGAAATGGCCTTCGATGGCGGCGGCCGCCGCCATCGCCGGGCTCACCAGGTGGGTACGTCCACCCGCGCCCTGACGGCCTTCGAAGTTACGGTTCGACGTGGAAGCGCAACGCTCGCCCGACTCCAGACGGTCGGCGTTCATCGCCAGACACATCGAGCAGCCCGGCTCACGCCATTCGAAACCGGCGGCCTTGAAGACCTGATCCAGCCCTTCCTGCTCTGCCTGATGCTTGACCAGCCCCGAGCCCGGCACCACCATCGCCAGACGCACGTTCGACGCCACACGTCGGCCGAGCTTCTTCACGACGTACGCCGCCGCACGAATGTCTTCGATGCGCGAGTTGGTGCACGAGCCGATGAACACCTTGTCGACGTTGATGCTCGACATCGGGGTATCCGGCGTGAGCGCCATATATTCGAGCGCGCGCTCCATGGCGCTGCGCTTGACCGGGTCCTTTTCCTTCTCGGGATCCGGCACGCGATCTTCAATGCTCACGACCATTTCCGGCGACGTCCCCCAGCTCACCTGCGGACGCAGCGTGTTGGCGTCGATCTCGACCACATGATCGAACGCCGCACCGGCGTCGGTATGGAAGCCGCGCCAGTAGGCTTCGGCCTGCTGGAACTCCACCCCGGTCGGCGCAAACGGACGGCCCTTCACGTAGTTGATGGTCGTATCGTCAACGCCCACCAGACCCGCGCGCGCACCGGCTTCGATCGCCATGTTGCACACGGTCATGCGGCCTTCCATCGTGAGCGAGCGAATCGCCGAACCGGCGAACTCGATGGTGTAGCCCGTGCCGCCGGCCGTGCCGATCTTGCCAATGACGGCCAGCACGATGTCCTTCGCCGAGCAGCCACGCGGCAGCGTGCCCTCGACCTTCACGAGCATGTTCTTGCTCTTCTTCATGAGCAAGGTCTGCGTCGCGAGCGTGTGTTCGACTTCCGACGTACCGATACCGAACGCCAGCGCACCGAAAGCGCCGTGAGTGGACGTATGCGAGTCGCCGCACACGACCGTCATGCCAGGCAGCGTTGCGCCCTGCTCCGGCCCGATCACGTGCACGATGCCCTGACGGACATCATTCATCTTGAATTGGGTGATGCCGAAGTTATCGCAGTTCGCGTCGAGCGTATCGACTTGCAAACGCGAGACCGGATCGGCAATGCCTTGCGTGCGGTCGGTGGTCGGCACATTGTGATCCGACACCGCGAGGTTGGCGGACAAACGCCAGACCGGACGCTGCGCGAGTTTTAGACCCTCAAACGCCTGCGGACTGGTCACCTCATGCAACAGATGACGGTCGATGTAGAGCACGGTCGTGCCATCGTCCTCGGTATGCACGACGTGTGCATCCCACAACTTGTCATACAGCGTCTTGGCCATGATAAAAACTCGGGGGCGCAATGTAGTTCTGAGAACGCAAATTACGGTTCTGTGAACTTTTGATTATGCCATAGCGCTTTCGCGCCGGCGGAATACGAAATCCCCGGGAAACCGGGCGGTAAACGCACGATGAACCGGGGATTTGTGCGAATCACGGCAGCTTGTGCCGTGGATTCGAATATAGCGCAACGAAGGCTCGTTGCGGGCCGCACCGCCTTGCCGTTTCGGCAAGGTTGCGGTGCCGGCACGGCAAGCGGGGGCCGTGCCGGACGCCTCGACAGGCTTAACGCTTGCCGATCGGCGCGACTTCGCGCGGCGTGTGGCCGATGAACAGCTGACGCGGACGGCCGATCTTCTGATCCGGCTCGCCGATCATTTCGTTCCACTGCGCGATCCAGCCCACGGTGCGGGCCAGCGCGAAGATGCAGGTGAACATCGACGTCGGGATGCCCAGCGCGCGCTGAACGATGCCCGAGTAGAAGTCGACGTTCGGGTACAGCTTGCGCGACACGAAGTATTCGTCTTCCAGGGCGATCTTCTCAAGCTGCATGGCCAGCTTGAACAGCGGGTCGTCGTGCAGGCCCAGTTCGTTGAGCACTTCGTAGCACGTCTCGCGCATCAGCTTGGCACGCGGGTCGTAGTTCTTGTACACGCGGTGACCGAAGCCCATCAGCTTCACGCCCGAGTTCTTATCCTTCACTTGCTTGATGAATTCGGGGATCTTGTCCGGCGAACCGATCTGCTCGAGCATGTTCAGCGCGGCTTCGTTCGCACCACCGTGCGCCGGGCCCCACAGACATGCGATACCGGCAGCGATACAGGCGAACGGGTTCGCACCCGACGAACCGGCCAGACGGACGGTCGACGTCGAAGCGTTCTGCTCGTGATCTGCGTGCAGGATCAGGATACGGTCGAGAGCGCGCACCAGCACGTCGTTGACCTTGTACTCTTCGCACGGGTTGGCGAACATCATGCGCATGAAGTTCGCGCTGTACGACAGGTCGTTGCTCGGGTACACGAACGGCTGACCGATGCTGTACTTGTACGCCATGGCGACGAGCGTCGGCAACTTGGCGATCAGACGAATCGCCGAGACTTCGCGGTGATTCGGGTTATTGATGTCGAGCGAGTCGTGGTAGAACGCCGACAGAGCACCCACCGAACCCGTCAGCACGGCCATCGGGTGAGCGTCGCGACGGAAGCCACGGAAGAAGAAGTTCATCTGCTCGTGAACCATCGTATGACGGGTCACCGTGTCGACGAAGTCCTTCTTTTCTTCGGCGTTCGGGAGTTCGCCCTTGAGCAGCAGGTACGAGGTCTCGAGGAAGTCGCAGTTGGTGGCCAACTGCTCGATCGGGTAGCCGCGGTACAGCAGCTCACCCTTGTCGCCATCGATGTAGGTGATGGCCGAATTGCACGACGCCGTCGACATAAAGCCGGGGTCATACGTGAACTTGCCGGTCTGGCCGTACAGCTTGCGGATGTCAATCACATCCGGGCCCATCGTTCCCTGATAAATCGGCAGCTCTACGCTGGGCGAATCGTCGGAGAAAGATAGGGTGGCTTTAACATCAGACGGAGTCATATCGCTTCCTCAAAAAAATTCCAAAACCCCTACACGGCACGCAAAAGCGCCAGCAGGCGCTGCACGTCCGGCCCGTCCAGATCCGCCTCGGGCTCTTTACGCGCTAGCAGCAGATCCATCAAATCGTTGTCGCTCAAATCGAGCAGCTTTGTGAGGGCGCCCACATCCTCGTCAGTCAGCGAAGCTTCGTACTTGGCGAAGAATCGTTCGAGAATGAGGTCGTTTTCCAGCAAACCGCGGCGTGCCCGCCAGCGCAGGCGGGCACGTTTTACCGGATCGGACTGGTGATTGGTATCCGGCATGATCGTTGGGTCAGACGGCGCGACGCACCATCAGCTCCTTGATCTTGCCGATGGCCTTCGTCGGGTTCAGACCCTTCGGGCACACATCCACGCAGTTCATGATCGTGTGGCAGCGGAACAGGCGGTACGGATCTTCCAGATTGTCCAGACGCTCGCTGGTCGCCGTGTCGCGGCTATCCGCGATGAAGCGGTAAGCCTGGAGCAGACCGGCCGGGCCGACGAACTTGTCCGGGTTCCACCAGAAGCTCGGGCACGACGTCGAGCACGATGCGCACAGAATACACTCGTACAGACCATCGAGCTCATCACGCTGTTCGGGCGACTGCAGACGCTCCTTCTCCGGTGCCGGCTCGGGATTGATCAGGTACGGCTTGATCGAGTGGTACTGGTTGAAGAAGTGCGTCATGTCGACGATCAGGTCGCGAATGACGGGCAGACCCGGCAACGGCTTGAGCACGATCTTGTGCGGCAGATCGTTCATGTTGGTCAGGCAGGCCAGACCATTCTTGCCGTTGATGTTCATAGCGTCCGAACCGCACACGCCTTCGCGGCACGAGCGGCGGAAAGCGATGCCTTCGTCGATCTTCTTGAGCTTCACCAATGCGTCGAGCAGCATGCGCTCGTGACCGTCGAGTTCGACCTCGTAGGTCTGCATGTACGGTGCGGCATCCTTGTCCGGATCGTAACGGTAGACTTCAAAAATGCGTTTCATGATCTTGCGAATCCCTTAGAACGTCCGCGCCTTGGGCGGAACCGAGTCGACGGTCAGCGGCTTCATCTGCACCGGCTTGTAATCCAGACGGTTGCCTTCGCTGAAGAACAGCGAGTGGCGCATCCAGTTGGCGTCGTCGCGCTCCGGGTAGTCGCTGTGTGCGTGCGCACCGCGGCTTTCCTTACGGGCTTCCGCTGCGATCATGGTGGCCTTGGCCACTTCGATCAGGTTGTCGACTTCCAGCGCTTCCATACGCGCCGTGTTGAACACCTTCGACTTGTCCTTCAGGTGGACGTGCGACACGCGCTCGGCCACTTGCTTGATCTCGTCCACGCCTTCCTTGAGCAGGTCCGAGGTACGGAACACGCCGGCGTGCTTCTGCATCGTCGCGCGGATGTCGTTAGCGATGTCCTGTGCGTACTCGCCCGAGCTGGAGGCTTCCAGACGGCCGAGGCGCGCCAGTGCATTGTCGCCAGCATCGGCGGGCAGCGGCTTGTGGTCGCCGTGGTTCTTGACGAAGTCGACGATGTGGTTACCGGCGGCACGGCCGAACACCACGAGGTCGAGCAGCGAGTTCGTACCCAGACGGTTGGCACCGTGGACCGACACGCACGAGCACTCGCCCACAGCGTAGAAGCCGTTGACGGGCACCGACGAGCCGTCCTTCTGCAGCACGACCTGACCGTTGTAGTTCGTCGGAATACCGCCCATCTGATAGTGGATGGTCGGCACGACGGGGATCGGTTCCTTGATCGCGTCGACGTTGGCGAACTTCAGTGCGATTTCGCGAATCGACGGCAGGCGCTTCATGATCGTCTCGGCACCGATGTGCGAGAGGTCGAGCAGCACGTAGTCGCCGTTCGGGCCGCAGCCACGGCCTTCCTTGATTTCCTGGTCCATCGAACGCGACACGAAGTCACGCGGCGCCAGATCCTTCAGCGTCGGAGCGTAGCGCTCCATGAAACGCTCGCCGTTCGAGTTACGCAGAATACCGCCTTCGCCGCGCACACCTTCGGTGATCAGCACGCCCGCGCCGGCCACGCCGGTCGGGTGGAATTGCCAGAATTCCATGTCTTCGAGCGGAATGCCTGCACGCGCAGCCATGCCCAGACCGTCACCGGTGTTGATGAACGCGTTGGTCGAAGCGGCGTACACACGGCCGGCACCGCCGGTCGCGAACAACGTGCACTTGCCTTCGAGCAGGTAGACTTCGCCGGTTTCGAGTTCCAGTGCCGACACGCCGAGGACATCGCCCTCTTCGTTGCGGATCAGGTCGAGCGCCATCCACTCCACGAAGAAGTGGGTCTTGGCTGCGACGTTTTGCTGGTACAGCGTGTGCAGCAGGGCGTGACCGGTACGGTCAGCGGCCGCGCAAGCGCGCTGGACGGGCTTCTCGCCGTAGTTCGCCGTGTGGCCGCCGAACGGGCGCTGGTAAATCGTGCCGTCCGGGTTACGGTCGAACGGCATGCCGAAGTGTTCCAGCTCGTAGACAGCGTTCGGTGCCTGACGGCACATGAACTCGATCGCATCCTGGTCGCCGAGCCAGTCGGAGCCCTTGATGGTGTCGTAGAAGTGGTAATGCCAGTTGTCTTCGCTCATGTTGCCAAGCGAAGCGCCAATGCCGCCTTGAGCAGCAACGGTATGCGAACGGGTGGGGAACACCTTGGACAGCACTGCCACCGACAGACCGGCCTTGGCCAGTTGCAGCGAAGCGCGCATGCCCGAACCACCTGCGCCCACGATGACGACGTCAAAGCGGCGGCGCGGCAGCGAATTTTTAATTGCAGCCATTCTTTACACTCTCCACAAAATCTGCGCGGCATAGCCGGCACAAGCCAGCAGCCAGACGATCGTCAGCGCATACAGCGCCAGTCGCACACTGACGGGCTTGACGTAGTCCATCCAGATGTCGCGAATGCCGACCCACGCGTGATAGAACAGCGCGAGCAGCGTAACGAACGTGGCCAACTTCATCCATTGATGCGAGAAGATGCCGGCCCAGCCTTCGTAGGAGAAGTTCTTGGCGGTGAAGAACCACACCAGCAGGATCACCGTGTACACGGCCATGATCACTGCGGTCATGCGCTGCGCAATCCAGTCGCGCAGGCCGTAGTGGGCGCCGACGACCAGGCGCTTGGAACCGATATTGTTCTGTGCCATCTTAGAACGCTCCGAACAGCTTGAGGGCGACGGCCAGCGTCAGCACCAGCGACACGGCCAGCACGACTACAGCCGAATTCTTGCCGCCTTCCTTGCTCACTGCGTCGT
Organism: Pandoraea commovens; assembly: GCF_024704525.1. Taxonomy (NCBI): domain Bacteria; kingdom Pseudomonadati; phylum Pseudomonadota; class Betaproteobacteria; order Burkholderiales; family Burkholderiaceae; genus Pandoraea; species Pandoraea commovens. Next base: position 2,254,193 of record NZ_CP102780.1, on the reverse strand, counting down.
GATTGAAGTCCATGCGCAGGTGGCGCACGCCAGCACAGAAGTGGTGCAGGAAGCCCCACGACAACGCCAGGATGACGAGTTTGACAAACCAGTTGGAGGCGACGCTTCGAAGCGTTTCGAAGGTCAGTTCCGACGTGAGGCTCTGTTCGAACAGATACAGCGCGAACGGCAACAGAAGGAACAAGATGACACCGCTAATACGGTGCAGGATCGAAACGATACCAGCCGGCGGGAGACGGTACGAGACAATCTGTCCGATACCGATATTCCTGTAGACTGGCCGCTCTTTTTTTACCACTTCAGCCATGCTAGACCCCATGTAGTTACATCAGCCCCGGATTTTAGCGCCGATTCTAGTGCATTGCACCATACCGGTTCCAACGCTCCGGAAATTCCTGCCAACGGCGCACGACACGCCGCCCCCAAGCCTCGACTTTCAGGCACTTGCCGGCCACGACACCGGCGCATCCCTGGGGAAGTCGCCCTACCCTCTCAACAATTTCACGTCAGACTCGACTTCATCTTCAACTTAGTTCGTTCTGATAATGATGTTCCGTGGTGACATACCAACCCCGGCGCACTTCCACCGGTTTGTCTCCATAAGTGTAGGAAACGCGCTCCACACTCAGAAGAGGAAAACCCTTCGGCACCTTCAGCAGATCCGCCGTCATGTCGTCTGCGGCCACGGCGCGGACTTTCTCCACGGCGCGGATCATGCGCGTACCGAATTCGTCTTCGAACAGGCCGTACATCGGCCCCTTGTATTCATTGAGCTTTTCCGCCGTCAACCCACGGAACAGCGAACCCGGCAGCCAGATTTCGTCGAGCACCGTCGGACGGTCCGAGAAATCCATCATGCGACGAATCAGAATCACGCCGTCGCCTGCGCGCAGATCCAGCTGACGTGCGATTTCCGCCGGTGCGCGCATACGGCGGCACTCAATCAGGCGGCTGGGCGGGTGATGGGGTTCGCCCGAGTCGGGCGCGAGACGCAGAAACCGGAACTGCACCCGGTCTTCATGATGGGTGGCGACAAACGTGCCTCGACCTTGACGGCGCACCAGCAGGTTCTCGGCCGCCAGCTCGTCGATGGCTTTGCGCACCGTTCCCTGACTGACCTTGTAACGGCCTGCCAGATCGACTTCGCTGGGAATGATTTCGCCGGGCTTCCATTCGCCGGCTTGCAGGCTCTGGGTAATGAGCCCCTTGATCTGCTGGTACAGCGGACTGAAGGTCGGCGACGCTCCGGCGGTCACGCCACCCTGCACAGCCGATGCAGCCGGGGAGACCTGAGCGACATCGCGCGCGCTGTCCGATCGCTGCGGCGCGTCGACAGGCGGCGTGGTGTTGGATGTGTCGCGAACGTTCGCATTCATGGCGGGGATTTGACCACAAATCAAGACCTTCGTCCATCGAATAACAGCAATAATCCTATGTCTTATATAAGACATAAGATAGAGTTGACATTCGTTCTGGCGACTCCTACACTGGCGCGGGCTAACAGGGGCCTGCGGCCCGCAGCGGCTATCTTATAAGATAAGAGCGTCCGGTGCTTCGCACATGTCGACGGCAGCACTCCCCGCGCAGCCCGCAAGCTTCCGTAGGTCAAGGAATTTTAGAAGCTTCATGTGACGCGGCGCTGTCAGCCTGGCAAAAATTGCCACCCGGACGGTGAGCCCATCCTGAGCTTCGCAGGATTATTTGTACACGTCTGGAGAGATTCTCATGGCAAAACCCGCAATGCGTGTCGCCGTCACCGGCGCCGCTGGCCAAATCGGCTACTCCCTGCTCTTCCGTATCGCCAATGGCGACATGCTCGGCAAGGATCAGCCCGTCATCCTGCAACTGCTCGACCTCCCGCAAGCTCAAGCCGCCGTCAAGGGCGTCGTGATGGAGCTCGAAGACTGCGCGTTCCCGCTGCTGGCCGGCGTGGTCGTGACCGACGCCCCGAAGGTCGCCTTCAAGGATGCCGACGTCGCCCTGCTGGTTGGCGCCCGTCCGCGCTCGAAGGGCATGGAACGTAAGGATCTGCTCGAAGCGAACGGCGCTATCTTCACGGTGCAGGGCAAGGCCCTGGACGAAGTCGCCAGCCGCAACGTCAAGGTGCTGGTCGTCGGCAACCCGGCGAACACCAACGCCTACATCGCCATGAAGTCGGCCCCGAATCTGCCGAAGGAAAACTTCACCGCGATGCTGCGCCTGGATCACAACCGTGCCCTGTCGCAACTCGCCGCCAAGACCGGCAAGCCGGTCGCGAGCATCGAAAAGCTGGCCGTGTGGGGCAACCACTCGCCGACGATGTACGCCGACTACCGCTTCGCCACGATCGACGGCCAAAGCGTGAAGGCCACGATCAACGACGACGTGTGGAACAACGACGTGTTCCTGCCGACCGTCGGCAAGCGCGGCGCCGCCATCATCGAAGCCCGTGGCCTGTCGTCGGCCGCTTCGGCTGCCAACGCTGCCATCGACCACATCCATGACTGGGTGCTGGGCTCGAACGGCAAGTGGGTCACGATGGGTATCCCGTCGGACGGCTCGTACGGCATCCCGGAAGACGTGATCTACGGCGTGCCGGTGATCTGCGAAAACGGCAAGTACAAGCGCGTGGAAGGCCTCGAGATCGACGCCTACTCGCGTGAAAAGATGGACTTCACGCTCAAGGAGCTCGAAGAAGAGCGCGCTGGCGTGGCCCATCTGTTGGGCTGATTTCCCAGGAATACCCCGGGAGCCGGCCCCGCGCGATGCCAAAAGCGTCGCAACGGGCCGAAACTGCGCCGGCGGCTACCCCCAGTGCCGGCGCAACTCCCCCCGCATCAAAAGCAGCACCCGTAAGTTCCTCGAATCCAGAGTGACGACGTAACGTACCCCGGTAGCACGCCAACTTGCTACGACGTTATGATCCCGCCACTCCCTCACGCATCATCGAGCGATTTCTTGGCCAAGCGAATGCAGCGTCCGATTGCCGCAAGCAGCGCACTGCCCCGGATCTCCGGCGCCTGCGTAATGCCCGCGGCGAACGCAATGAACGCCTTGCTGAACGCCGGACTGAACGCCGGACTGAACGCCGTCAAGCCCCCACCCTCGCGTTCGTTTCGCCAAGCACTCCGCCCGCAGCGCTTCCCGCACTCTTGTCGGGACGGTTTTGGACCGAAGCGCCGCCAGACTCGGCGAATTGCCGATATCGTGACTTTCCGCACCGCAACACAATCCATCGCGACGCCGGCACTTACCGCCGTCGCTTGTTGCGCTTGCGTGAAAGGAATTGAAAAAATTTGTGTGGTGACGTCGAACGACGCAGACTTCGTACGATAATCTGCGCTTTTGCAAACGACGGTTCTTACCCTCTGGAGAGACTCACCATGAAGAAGCTTTGTCTGACTGCGCTGGTTGCCCTGTGCTCCGTTGCCCTCGTCCCGACGGCATTTGCCGCCGAGCCGGCGAGCAAGACCACGACCAAGAAGGCCGCTCCGAAGAAGAAGGCCCCGGCCAAGAAGAAGGCCGCTGTCGCTGCAGCCCCTGCGCAACCGGACGAAGGCTCGGAACTCTGGAGCTGCAAAGAGAACAATAAGTTGTACATCAAGGGTGACATGAAGCGCGACCAGATCCTGACGATGTTCTGGGAAGGCCGCAACTACCGACTGCCGCGTCAGCAAACGACGACCGGCGCGGACCGTTTCTATGACGCAGCAAGCGGCATGGATCTGGTCGTGATTCCGACCAAGGCCATGCTCTTCACGCACCGCGATGGCGGCAACCGCCTGGCTGACGAGTGCATGACGCAAGCGATGTCGGAGCAGAACAAGACAGCACCGACGCAATCGAACGAGTTGATCAAGGTGACCAACTGAGCAGGCGCCGGGTCGACACCGGCGCAGTTCACGTGATGCGCCAGCCGCTTTCCTGTTGCACTGTTGCACATTTGGTTTCACCGGAACATCGGGAGTCTTCGCAGTACCCGGCACGCCGGACGCATGACCTACCGGCATCGTAGCGGGCACCCAGGCAGGTGCCTGCACGATACCGGCCCCCACTAATAGCTTCACCACGCTTTGTTTTTCTGTATCACTCAAGGAAAGATCATGGCCCACAACCTCCACAAAACGCTTAAAGAGTTCAAGCTCGGCGGCAACAAGAAAGGCAAGTTCTACTCGCTGCCCCAACTGGGCAAGGCCCTGGGTGTGAATGTCGAACGCCTGCCGGTGTCGATCCGCCTCGTGCTCGAGTCCGTGCTGCGCAACTGCGACGGCAAGAAGGTGACCGAAGAGCACGTCAAACAACTGGCCAACTGGAAACCGAACGCCGAGCGCACCGACGAAATTCCGTTCGTCGTCGCGCGTGTCGTGCTGCAGGATTTCACGGGCGTGCCGCTGCTGGCCGACCTGGCCGCCATGCGTAACGTCGCCGAGCGTCAGGGCACGAACCCGAAGCGCATCGAGCCGCTGGTGCCGGTGGATCTGGTGGTCGACCACTCGGTCACGATCGATCACTTCCGCGAGAAGAAGGCGCTCGATCTGAACATGAAGCTGGAATTCCAGCGCAACAACGAGCGCTACCAGTTCATGAAGTGGGGGATGCAGGCGTTCGACACGTTCGGCGTCGTGCAACCGGGCTATGGCATCGTCCACCAGGTGAACCTGGAATATCTGGCACGCGGCGTGCACAAGAAGGACGATGTGTTCTATCCGGACACGCTCGTCGGCACGGACAGCCACACGACCATGATCAATGGTATCGGCGTGGTGGGCTGGGGTGTGGGCGGCATTGAAGCCGAAGCCGGCATGCTGGGTCAGCCGGTGTACTTCCTGACGCCGGACGTCGTCGGCGTGGAGCTGACGGGCCGTCTGCGCGAAGGCGTGACCGCCACCGACCTGGTGCTGACGATCACGGAAATGCTGCGTCGCGAGAAGGTCGTGGGTAAATTCGTCGAATTCTTCGGCGAAGGCACGTCGAGCCTCGCACTGCCGGACCGCGCCACCATCGCCAACATGGCGCCGGAATACGGTGCGACGATGGGCTTCTTCCCGGTCGACGAAAAGACGATCGATTACTTCAAGGGCACGGGTCGCACGAAGGCCGAAATCGACGCGTTCGAATCGTACTTCAAGGCCCAGAACCTCTTCGGCGTGCCGAAGACGGACAGCATCGATTACACCAAGACGCTCAAGCTGGACCTCGGCACGGTCGCACCGTCGCTGGCAGGCCCGAAGCGTCCGCAAGACCGCATCGAAATCGGCAACGTGAAGTCGACGTTCAAGGACCTGTTCACGAAGCCGGTCGCCGAGAACGGTTTCAATCTGACGCAAGAACAACTCGACGCTACGTACAAGACGGCCAGCGGCATCGACGTGAACAACGGCGACGTGCTCATTGCTGCCATTACGTCGTGCACGAACACGTCGAACCCGAGCGTGCTGCTCGCTGCCGGTCTGCTGGCGAAGAAGGCTGTGGAAGCCGGTCTGAAGGTCGCACCGCACATCAAGACGTCGCTCGCCCCGGGAAGCCGTGTGGTCACCGAGTATCTGCACGCAGCCGGTCTGCTGGGATACCTCGAGAAGCTCGGCTTCGGCGTGACGGCTTATGGCTGCACGACCTGTATCGGTAACGCTGGCGATCTGACGGCCGAACTGAACGAGACGATCACGAAGAACGACATGGTCGCGGCCGCCGTGCTGTCGGGCAACCGTAACTTCGAAGCGCGTATTCACCCGAACATCCGCGCCAACTTCCTCGCCTCGCCCCCGCTGGTCGTGGCTTACGCCATCGCTGGCAACGTCACGCGTGACCTGATGACCGAACCGGTCGGCAAGGGCAAGGGTGGCCGCGATGTCTTCCTGGGCGACATCTGGCCGACCAGCGAAGAAATCCACAAGCTGATGAAGTTCGCCATGAACGCAAAGGTGTTCAAGGCCAACTACGACTCGGTGAAGGAACCGAGCCCGCTGTGGGCGAAGGTCAAGGGCTCGAAGGGTCAGGTCTACGATTGGCCGACGTCGACCTACATCGCCGAGCCGCCGTTCTTCGACGGCTTCTCGATGGAACCGAACGCCGACATCAAGCCGATCCAGGGCGCACGCGCACTGGGCGTGTTCGGTGACTCGGTGACGACGGACCACATCAGCCCGGCAGGCTCGATCAAGGAAACGTCGCCGGCTGGCAAGTGGCTGCTGGAAAACGGCGTGCTCAAGGCCGACTTCAACAGCTACGGCTCGCGCCGCGGTAACCACGAAGTGATGATGCGCGGCACGTTCGCCAACGTCCGTATCAAGAACCTGATGATTCCCGCAAAGGCCGATGGCTCGCGTGTGGAAGGCGGCCTGACGATTCACCAGCCGAGCGGCGAACAGCTCTCGATCTACGACGCCGCAATGAAGTACGTCGGCGAGAACACCCCGACGGTGGTGTTCGGTGGCGAAGAGTACGGCACGGGTTCGTCGCGTGACTGGGCAGCCAAGGGCACGCAACTGCTGGGCGTGAAGGCAGTCATCACCCGTTCGTTCGAACGTATCCACCGCTCCAACCTGGTCGGCATGGGCGTTCTGCCCCTGCAATTCAAGGGTTCGGACAGCGTGGAATCGCTCGGCATCACGGGCGAAGAAACGTACGACATCGAAGGTCTGACGGCCGACATCAAGCCGCAGCAAGACGTCACGCTGGTGATCCATCGCAAGAACGGCGAAACGCAAAAGGTGCAAGTCCTGCTGCGTATCGACACGCCGATCGAAGTGGATTACTACAAGCACGGCGGCATCCTGCCGTTCGTGCTGCGTCAATTGCTTGCAGCGGCTTAAGGGAGATTTTGCGCACGTCGTAACGACATAGCGCATCATCGCCTTCAACGAAGGAAGAAAGCCCGGCGAACAACTTTGTTGCTCGTCGGGCTTTTACCTGTTACGAGGCGCCTTCCTCAAGTGCACCCTAGCAAGGCACTCGCCGCTGCGATATCCGCCTCGACAAGCGATGCGGTACTCGCTTTCAGCTTCAGGCTTCCAATCAATACCCGATACCGAGCTTGGGCAAGTTCGCGACGTACGCGGTAGAGCTTGTATTGCGCATTTAGCACATCGACGCTTGGGCGAACATGGTACTCATACCCAACTTGGTTCGATTCGAGTGCTGTTTGAGCGGACGTTTCCCCGACCTCAAGGGCGGCAATACGCATCAATCCGGTCGTCACGCTCAGATAGGCCTTTTGTGCTTCGAGCCCTGCTACGCGCCGCGCTTCCGTCAGTTCGTCCGACGCCTGTTCGACCAAAGCCAACGTCTCGCGAACCCGACTTTGGACTGAAAATCCGGAGAAAATCGGAATTTGAATCTGAATGCCGACCCGGCTCTCGTCCCTCGCCCCGCTCCAATATGGCGAGCCACCATAGCGACTGCGGCTCTCCCGACTCGCGATCAGATCAACGCTCGGCATGTGTCCGGCATAGGCCTTTGCTGTTTCCCTTTTCGCAACCTCCATCGCAATGGCACTCAACTGCACAGCATAAGCATACTGCTCAGCGTGTTCCACCCAGACGCTCGCATCGCTCGGGACCGGAGTTGGTAAAGGGTCTTTGAATTGCGGCATAGCTCCGCGCTGAACTTTACGACCGATAACCAATGCGAGCGAACTTTGCTTCAGGTCGACGGCGCCTTGCGCGTCGATTTCATCAGCGATTGCCTGATCGAGACTGGCCGTAGCTTCATGAACATCAACAATCGTCGTAACGCCTTGCGATACGCTGGCTTTCGCTTGCGCCAGTTGCTCGGCAACGGCAACGCGTTGCGCCTTTGCCAATGACGCAACGTGCTGCGCCTCCAGAAACTCGAGATAGGCCTCTGCGACTCGCAGCATGAGCTCCTGATTTGCCTTTGCAAGCGTGACATCCGCCTTCGTCACCAAGAGAACGCCACGCTGATAGCCGTGCCATGCTTCCACATTGACAATGGGCTGCTTGAGGGAAATGGTATATCCAGTTGCAATCTGAGCAGTTGAGCCGATCTGGGACGTTTCCGACGACTCCTGCATCGCACGGCCTTGCACTTCAACTGTAGGCAGCCACCTAGCTCTCGCTTGAGGCAATGCTTCTCTCCCGGCCGCATGGGCTGCCCGAGCGGCAGAAATTCGCGCATCGAAATGCAGTGCCTCACGATATAGGGTCAACAGTTCTGTCGCGAATGAACATTTGGGTATGGCAGCGCAAAAACACAGGGCCAGACCGCAAAACACGCGGCCGACCGCGCGCTTCGCAAACAACGGGCGCGCATGAAACGTGAACATCATTATTGGGATTTGAAACTTCGATATCTGAAAGTGATCGCTCCGATTCAAGACTATCGTTGCGATATGCAGGCAGATCGCGAAGCGCCGCCGTTCAGGCGACGCTCCGAGAGAGACCCGGTCAGCCTACCCAGCGACCGTCATTGCCAGTTAGCCGCCAGCAACGGCGTGAGTGCCGTTCGATAGTCGGCCGGTAGTGAGGTCTGCCCGGCGGCAGGTGGTGAAAACTCAGCCATCGCGTTCACGAGTAGCTCCACCTGACTTGCCGTCATTGCCCGACCATCAGCCAGCCTGACCTGATCCAATCGAAAATCCGAACCCGCGTACCATTCTCGAATCGTTACACGGTCTTGCGCCCCCAAGACACTGATTTCGAGATTGTCACCCTCTCGCTTGAGCCATATCTGGTCTGCATCGATATCACCGCCTAACTGTAGTACGTCGAGCTTGGCATGACCGACATCATGGTTATAGATCGCATCGTCGCCGGAACCTCTGCCGAAGAGGTAGGTGTCCGAGCCGGCGCCCCCGATCAGGTAATCGTTTCCGGCCCCACCGTCCAGCCAGTCGTCGCCATCGCCGCCAAGCATGCGGTTATCACCCGCGTTACCAATCAAACGATTGGCTAGCGCATTACCCGTGGCGTTGATCGAAGCCGTCCCTGTCAAAGTTAGGTTCTCCACATGCTCGCCAAGCGTGAAGGATACTGACGAACGCACTGTATCCATCCCCTCACCGTCGCGCTCCACCACGCGATCCGCCGTATCGTCGACGATGTAGACGTCATCCCCTTTCCCGCCGATCAATAAATCTGCGCCAGCGCCTCCATCCAAAGTATTGGCCGCGTCGTTTCCGATAATGCGATTTACTTTGGCATTGCCGGTCCCGTTGGTCGCTGCGCCACCGATCAACTCCAACGCCTCAACTTCGCGAGGCAGCGTGTAGCTGATGCTCGACTTCACAGTATCGAAGCCTCCACCTGCGTGTTCAATGACGCGGTCACCTGCGTCATCGACGAAGTAGGTGTCGTCACCGGTCCGGCCCTCCATGACATCGGCACCCGCAAAACCATCGAGAACATTCCCTCCCGCGTCGCCAACAAGCGTGTCGTTGCCACTGGTGCCCGATATGCGGACGTTCGTCTTCAACGTGTCGTGTTGCCCGAAAATGAAGTTCCTCTCGGAAAGAAACGCCTGATTGACGCCACGAAGCGTGATGTACTGCGTTCCGGAAGCCATCGGCCCCAGGAAGACACGTAAGAATTGCTGGCCGGCAATGACGACGTTACTAAACGTCAGATCCTTGAACGACGAGACCGCTCGAATTTTCGAAAGATCGATCTTCTCTCCAAAATTGAAGGGTTCGAAGTCGTCGATCAGGTTTTTCATCAGGCCATTCGATGCCGTCGGACTTCGATCTTCAACGACCACAAAGCGATCAGCGCCTTGCCCCCCAGCAACGGCAGCTCCGGTAAGCGAGCCTCCTTGAAACGTCAGACTCGGTGCGAACAAGTCGCCGTCGGCGAATTCCGCTAGCCCCTGATCTCCCTCAAGATAGAGGATGTCGTCACCGGCATCGCCGTTGAGATAGTCCAGCCCCTCATCACCCCACAAGATGTCATTGCCGGGGCCACCGCGCACGACATCGTTGCCTGCGCCGCCGTGAAGGATGTCGTTTCCGCCCACAAGGTCATCGGTTGAGCGCTCGCCAACCAGCACGTCATTTCCGGCACCACCGAAGATGATGTCATCACCATTTCCGCCGAACACGCGATCGTCGCCGCCACCAGCCCAGTAGTTCACCCCGTTATCCGGCAAAACCGCTTCGCTATCCGAGGAGTTACTCCCGAAGGCAAACATCCTGCCATTGACGATATCCGCAACGCGCAGCCCTTCTTCCACCGTCAGGAAATCGAGGGCTGACAATTGACTCGCATCGACGTTCTTCAGAATTAGTGTTTGCCCGTCAGGCAATCCGATATGCGCGTCCGCTTCCAACTGGGTGAACGTGAGACGCGTGAAGATGTCGGCACCCAGCGCCGACAAAACGATGCGATCTTCTCCGACGGAGAAATCGGTGATCGTATCGTTCGAACCCGAAGCATGTTCGACCACGAAGAAATCCGGGCCGGTGCCGCCCGTAAGCGTATCGTTACCGCTTCCGCCGAATAGGATGTCCCATCCTCCGTTGCCGTTGAGCGTATCGTTGCCTTGCCCCCCGACAAGAACGTTGGCGTTGTCATTGCCAATCAAGACGTCGTCAGACTCACCGCCGATGACGTTGGCGAAGTTGGCAGAGTTTTGGATGGTTAGCGCTTTGCCTGCGATGGTGCCATTTCCCGCAAGAAGGTCAATCCGGCTCCCGCTTGATACGGCAGCAACATTGATTGTGTTGATACCGCCATTACCGTCCTCAAGGACGTCACGACCATTTCCTGTGACGTTGGCGAATTCATCGGTGTACACGTACTGATCATTTGCTGTGCCCTGCCTCCCCATGGCATTCATGCTCCAATCGATCAAGACGCCTGTGTCGCCCGAAGCTGCATCGATAACCTGCAGCGTCCAATCACCGTCGGCAGGCTCCCCCCGATGCCGCGCAGACCCGAATACGAAATCGAGCATATTGGAGTCCCCGAAACTGGAATCCCCTCGGGATGTGGCGTCGCCCGGCACGAGCCCAGGACGATCCATCAGAATCGACTCAGTGCCCGACGGTGAAATCAATTTGATAATCAGATCGCCCGGACGAGCGTGCGTGAGACGAACCCGCACTTCTACGTGCTCGGTCGTTGCGCCGACCCCGGACATGCGCAACGTGTTTTTGATCCCGGCCATATCCCCATCTGGAATGGCGCTCATACCGCCAACGGACGTAGGACTCTTGATCGCCCCGTAAAGATTGCCCGCTGTCTGCTGATCAATCCAGTTTTCAGCGAGACGAACAGCTGCCCGAGCGTCGACTTGCCCATAACCATAGTCATGACTGACGTGCATGCCGCCGCCGTTCCACCGTGTGGCACCGTTGGTCTGCCAATCTGTGTTGGGGTCATCAACCTTGCGCGCCGTGAGTGCGAGAATTTCTTGCACGTCGCGATAACCCAAGCGAGGATTCGCTTCCAACATTAATGCGACGATGCCCGACACGATTGGCGTTGCGAAACTGGTACCTTGAACCGTTTTTGCGTCGGATCCGAACGTAGAGCCGTTAGCGTTTTGCTGCAAACTTGATGTCGAAGTGACGTTCGATCCCGGTGCGCTGACAAGGATGCTCGCCCCGCGTGACGAAAAAGGCTGTTCGCTAACCTGCGCCAGACCGAGATCCGTCTTCGCATTGATTGCGCCGACAATAATGCTCGAACGGGAGTTGGAAAGACTGCTGTAATTTGCATTTCCGCCCTTCGCACGATCATTGCCTGCGGCCATCACTATTACCGTGCCAAGGCCTTCGCGCCCGTGGTTGAGGGCGTCCGCGTACTCTGGTGACAATGCACCGATTTCAGCCCGATCGAATTTCAAGGTGAAGCGCTCGCGCGATCCCCAGCTGTGATTCACCACGTCGTACTCTTTCATGCGCGCCAGGGACGACATGTCTTTGGCCGCAAGCCAATGCCCCCCCAAAGTTGCGCCGTATGCCACACCGACGCCACCGGTGCCGTTTCGCGAGGCCACCATAACCCCCGCTACCAGCGTCGCATGTTCCGAGATTTTTCCGTCGTCTCCGGCACCCGCCTGTCGCTCTGGAGAGGCTTGTGCCAACCATTCCGAATCGATGTTGTCCTTCAGATCGCTATGGCGATAGTCAAGGATTTCCTTGCTGGTGCCGAATGAGCCGTTGGTTTCGAATTGTCCGATGCGCACCCCTTTGCCACTGTAATCCTTCCATACCGGCAGAATGTTCGCATCGCCTAAATACCATTGATCGGTAACTTGTTCATCCGATGGCAAATCCGTCGTCTTCAGAAACACCGCCGCCTTGGCGGCTGCCGCCTCACCCGTGCTGATTTGCGTGATTACGGCTGCGGGATTGCCTTTGGCGTCGGCCACCGTGTACTTGAAACTCATAATGCCGCTGAACGTGGCATCAGGCGTGAACACAACGTCACCGACATCCGTCAATGCAACGGTTCCGCCAACGGCCTCCATCACCGACGAAATCTGCAACGAATCGCCTTGAAAATCGATATCGTTGGCAAGCAACTGCTCTTTTGCGATCAGATGAATGCCGTTGCGCTCAAGTCGCTTGCCGTGCTTGTCTTGCGTAAGAACGTCTTTCACCGGCATCGGATTTTCCAATCCAACGCCGCTACTGCTCGGAATGTCTACTAACGTGATATCGGAGAAGTTCGCCTTCTCGACGTTCTTCACGAAATCCGTGCCGTCGCGCCCGGTGACCGTATCGCTGATCCAGACGCCGCCCTCTCCTGGCGTAATGCGATATTCGGAAAGGCGGCCTGACAGCTCAATGATGTCGACGCCATCACCACCGTCTATTGTGTCGTCACCGCTCCCTCCTCGCAGCACATCATTCCCAGCACCTCCGAATAGCGTGTCATCGTCTGCACCGCCGTCCAGATAGTCGTCGCCCTCGCCACCGAGCAAACGGTCGCGACCTCGATGACCCCGGATGACATCGTTGCCACTACCGCCATCGATGACGTCATCACCGTCTTCGCCCGAAAGGGCGTCGTTGCCCGCCCCGCCGACAATGATGTCGTTGCCTGCGCCACCTGAAATGAACACACTGCTTCGCCCACCACCGATGAGCACATCATCTCCTCGCCCGCCATGCACGATCTCGACTTCGCTTTGCGCCAGATCGAGCGTAACGCCCCGGTCACCGACAACATGCACGATGTCGGTGCCACTACCCCCATTGACGAAGACATCGTCGGCGTCGATCAGCAGGACATCGTCGCCGTGGCCGCCTTCGAGACGGTCGGCACCAGCACCTCCGGCCAGCCAGTTGTTGCCCGCATCGCCTTTCAGAACGTCGTTGCCTTTGCCACCAACGCCGTTGCTAACCCCTTTTAGGGCCACGTCGATCGTCTCTCCCGCCTCGTCACCCGCAACGTAGGCACTCCCGGGCCGAGCGCGGACATCTCCACCCGCATCGGTTTGAACGATCGTGCCGCTACCGCTTGGCCTGAAAGTGCTGCCGTTGGGACTGACCAGCAAGTTCGCCGCCACGGCTTCCTTCGTCAGTCCGTGCTGGACGAATGTCCCGCGCGCCAGAATCTCGTTGCCATCGCGAACTTCGCCGCTTTGTTTCTCCGATGTGAGCGCGATACTCGTAATGCCGAGCTCGTCCAAGCCTTTGAGTTCACTTTCCTCACCAGTGTCGAGCTGACCGTTCCCGTTCGTATCAATCCAGCTTTGGCCGTTGTGATCGGCGTCTACCCAGACCTTGACCTGCTGCCAGGCCTCGTCTCGCTGATCGAATACGCCATCGTTGTTGCTATCAAGACTCTTGAGGGCCGCAAATCCATCCGTAAAGCGCTTTTCTCCCGACGCGCCCTCCGTTCCGGCGGCCCCTGCAAAGTATTCCGAGAGGACTTCGGACATATTGTCGATCTTGCCGTTACCGTTTCGATCGAGAACTACGATGCCGTCCTCTGGGGATACCCAGCCGGTTTGCTCAAGGCTTCCGCCATCGTTATCGGCATCAAACCATACGGGTGCGCTCACGTAATCCGTGAGTTTCACACCGTCGCCATTGAGGTCGAGAACCAAAGGGTCGGTGGGAACAGCTTTGCTCGCCCAATCGCCAATGCTGTTGATGATTGCCCCGTTGACGCCATTCAAGACGCTATTGCCTTCTTGCAACGACACGCGGTCAATAACGGGGTCTGCTACGTTTCCGTTACCCGGTCGCCAGCCATCAGCAAGGATGCGTGTCGATGCCGTAGACGCCGTGTTTTCGATGAAGCTTCCAGCAAACTGATCGCGGTTGAGTTTGTCAGCGTCCGAGCGAACGTCCCAGCCGCCGCCGCCGGTGACGAAGCCGTCTTCGACGCGCTGCGCTTGCGCCTCGAAATCACCAGCCCCTTCGTTCGCGGTTTGACGCTCGGGTTTGATTGTGAGGTCGAAATCATTGCGAACCTCGGAGAGAACTGGGCGATTGATGATTTGCCCCTCGTGGATCAGATCGGGGTGCGTGATTTGCGGGTTTGCCTGCAAATACGCCTCGACGGTGACGCCATCACGTGCGGCAAGCTGCCAGAGGTTTTCGCCCTTTTTCACTGTGTAGTTGTGATCTGAGCTAGCCGCGTCGGCATCGCGCGTTAAGCTCCAGCGGTCACCAAGAATCTCGATGCGGCCGTCAGGCGTTTGCCGAGCGACGTCGATAGATGTCGTGTCGTGGGGGCTCGCGATCGGTTTGAAAACTGTGGCCGTCTCGGATATTGGGGTAGTGCCTCCGGGCGTAAGCACACGCGGTGCATCCTTAAGGCTGAATTCGATTTTCGCGACACCCAAATCGAGAACGGCATTTTTGCCAGAGGATTCGACGAGTTCTTTCCAGACGTGTTCGGAAGCCCACTTTTCTCCGTAATATCCACCAAAAGCCGCGCCGACCATCCGACCAGCCCACGTTGTTAATCCCCCAGAACGGATCAACCCGCCAATTACCCCTCCTGCCAGCGCGCCGGTCCCACCTACCAATGTCCCGCCGACAATCTTGAAAATCGCCTCGCCCACAACGTTGGCATCACCCGCCCCGAATCCCATTCCGATCTGGAGTGTATTTCCGAGATTCCCGACCAGCCATATCTTGGCGCCAGGTATTTTTGCTGCAAGCTTTGCCTGAGCATCCCCAGATTTCAATGCGTTCGCCAGAGCATCCTGCATTCCCTGCGTAAATGCCGTCATGCTCGAATCAAAAACCACCTGAACAATTTTCGTTTCCTGCTTTTCCTGACTCATCCTTATCTCCAAAATATTTGATTTACAAAAAACTCTTACTGCCCTCCCAACAAAGGAACTCCTCTAGAAAACGCAACAAGCTCAAACAATTTCATCAAGATTGCCACCAACGCCATCACCAAAACGAGATACGGAATAAATCCAAAAAACAGAAGCGTCTCCCTCGATTATCAAAAATCGGAGAACGTGTACTTACGATCACTTTCAGCCTCCTCAGCCAACCCTTCCTCCTTTCAATTCAAACAACATTTACAATCCCGAATAAAACCATCATCTCGAAAATAACCACCGCAGCTCCATTTAGTGAGAACAACAAACCCAGATGGTAAATAACAGCAGCAAATGCCAAGCTATACCTTGAGTACCAAAGCGCCACTCCTCGACCGTCGCCATATCCCATTCGAAATATTCCAATCGCCATGACAACCATCAATAACGCGCAAGCTGACAATTTCAGCACCTTCCAAGCAGAGATATCTCCTCGTCCTTCCCGATGTTCGGTTACTCGATACTTCAGAGAGAGAAGCACAACTGGGATTAACAGAACAACATCCACCACCAACATCGCCGCGTGATAAAAAACAACAACTTGAGGGTCTCTTGACCCCTCGGGAACATTTAACAATCTCGGAAATAAATGCAGCGACTTCTCGACAGCCCTCTTTATCCAATCGTGATTCATAATATTTCCAGGCGTTACAAACGCTATGACTACCGAAAAAAACACCGGGAGAATCAGCAATAAAAATAGAAAAAAAACATCACCAACATTCAGCTTCTTGATATAGCCCCCCGCTTATTAATAACACCCACAAAAAATTCCATTAATCAAGAAATCAGCCATGCGTCGACAGCACACCAAAATCCAATCCAATTCAAAAAAATATCAACTACCTTTCCCCAAAACTCTCATTCTTGTACTGCATCAACGGACTCAAAAAATACTCAATCAATCTCCTCTTCCCCGTCTTAATCTCCGCCGCCACAGACATCCCGGGCGACAGCTTCACCATCCGGCCGTCAACCTCAATCTCCGACCTCGACAACCTGATCTTCATCGCGTAAATCAAACCGCGCTTCTCATCCGGAATCGCATCATTGGAAATGTTGGTGACCGTCGCGGGAATCGTTCCGTATTTGGTGTACTGAAAAGTCTCCACCTTGATCTCGACGTCTTGACCGACTTTGACGAAGCCAACGTCCTTGTTTTCAAGGAACGCATCAACCTCGACTGGGTTATCTCTGGGAACAATCGCCATTAGCGCCTGCGCCGGGGTGACGACGCCGCCAATCGTGTGGATGGCAAGCTGCTGAACCGTGCCGTCCACTGGAGCCGTCAGGTGCATCAGTTGAACTCTTGTCTCGGACTTAACTCGTTCGCTCTCCAGAGCAGTCACTTTTTGAAGGCCTTCGTTGAGCGCATCGAGATGAAGGCGCCGTGTCTCAGCGGTCAAGGCCGCTCGTTGTCGCTTCACCTCTTGTTTTGCCGCTTCGATCTCCCGCAATCTGCCGCGTTGCGCGGCCAGATCGGCCTCCTGCTCGATTCGAAACTGCTCCTTCTCGAGATAGCTATGTCGAGAGACGAACTTTCTGTCTGCCAACGCCTGCAGATCCCGCGCACGCTGCGCCGCTATCGGGGCCGTCTGCTCCAGTTTCCCGATCAAAGCTCGTGTCGATTGCGCCTCCTGCGTTCGGCGAGCCATTTCGGCATCGATGCGAGACAGTTGTGCCTCGTACTCGGAAAACTGTCCTACCAAGTACGTCTGAGCCTCGAACGTCTGAGTAGCCGAAGCTTCGGGAGGCGCAATCAAGCTCCCGACTCGCCCCTCATCCAACGCCTTCAACATTGCCCGCGCGCGGGCAACCTGTAGTTGCGAGACGATCAGATCGTTGGCAATGCGCTCGTTGTCCGCGTTGGCTTCGGTGGCATCCAGGTCAATGAGAACGTCACCCGCCCGAACCTCGTCGCCGTCACGAACGTGAATCCGGGAGACGATGGCGGCTTCCATCGGCTGGACGATCTTGGTGCGGTCACTCGGGATCAATTTGCCGGGTGCCGTCGCGACGACATCGATTTTTCCTAGCACTGCCCACAACAAGGTCAGCGCCGCTAACGCAAGCAGAAGCCACATCGTGACTCTTGGCAGCGCGGATACCGGTTTTTCCCGTAACGCCAACGCCGCAGGTAGAAAATCGGCTTCATGCGGCAGGAAGCGCGCGGCATCGTTCTCCTTGCGGTGCTTCCAGGCATGCAGAAGGACATCCCGATATCGCTGCAACAGGTCGATAAGTGCGCGGGTTCGTAATCCGTCGATCATCATCAACCCCGCTGCATGCAGTGCAACTTCGTGTAGATGCCTTCCGGATTTCGCAATAGGTCTTCGTGTGCACCAATCTCCACGATCCCTCCTCGCTCCATCACAACGATTCGATTTGCGCCCCACACCGCAGACAATCGATGTGCCACGATGAGAACGGTGCGCCCCTGGCAAATCGCCCGCATATTGTTTTGAATGACGCGCTCCGACTCGTAGTCGAGCGCACTCGTCGCTTCGTCGAAAATCAGAATCCGGGGATCGGCCATCAGGGCACGCGCAATCGCGATGCGCTGCCGTTGCCCGCCGGAGAGCGTCGCACCGTGCTCCCCGACCAGCGTGTCATATCCTTCAGGTAGCTCGGTGATGAACTCATGGGCCCCCGCAAGCGACGCGATGCGCATCACCTTGGATAACGGAGCGCCTGGCGTTACGAGTGCAATGTTTTCACGCACGGTGCCATTAAATAGAACGCTCTCCTGCAGTACGACACCAACCTGTCGGCGTAAAGAGGACGCATCGATCAGGGCCAGATCGACGCCATCGACCATGACTCGGCCGCTCTCCGGAACATGCAAGCGTTGAATGAGTTTTGTGAGCGTGCTTTTGCCTGAACCGGAGCGCCCGACAACACCGATGACCTCTCCTGGTCGGATATCGAGATCAATGGCCTTGATCACCTCAGGAGAGTCGGATCGATAGCGAAAGGTCGTGCGTTCGAAGCGAACAGCCCCACGTATCGCGGGCAGCACGCTCTTGGCACCTGACACCTCAGTTTTGGCATTAAGGATGTCGCCCAATCGCTGCACGGAGATTCCGGTTTGCTGAAAATCCGTCCACATTTGGGCTAAGCGCATTACCGGCGTGGTCACGTGCCCCGCCAGCATGTTGAAAGCGATCAATTGCCCGACTGTCATGTCGGCTTCAATCACCTGCTTCGCACCCACATACATCGTGGCAACCGTTACGACCTTGCTCACGAATGACACGCCACTATTCGCGACGGTACCCACCATCGCGGTTCGGAAACTCGACCTAATGTAAGCGGCAAGCTGCTTGTCCCATTTCCGCACCCATTGCGGTTCTACCGCCAGTGCTTTAACCGTCTGGATCCCACTGATCGTCTCGACCAGAAACGCTTGATTTTCCGCCCCTCGATTGAACTTCTCGTTCAACCGGGAACGCAGTGGCGGGGTGAAAACAAGTGTCAACGCGACATAGCAAGGCAGCGATCCGACGACGATCCATGTCAATGTCACGCTGTAATGGAACATGACTGCGAGAAAGGCCACCGAAAACACTAGATCAAGGACCAACGTGACGGCATTCCCAGTAAGGAATGCCCGGATGTTCTCCAGTTCACGCACACGAGCGACGGAATCACCGACGCGTCTCGCCTGGAAGTAGCCGAGAGGAAGGTTCAGGAGATGCCTGAACAACCGGGCGCCGAGTTCAACGTCAATCCGACTGCTGGTATGGGAAAACACATAGGTGCGAAGCGCGGTCAGTACGACCTCGAAAATCACGACTGTCAGCAGACCTATCGCTATTACGTCAAGCGTACTCAAGCCCCGATGGACGAGTACCTTGTCCATGACGACCTGGAAAAACATTGGCGTCGCCAAGGCAAACAACTGCAAGACGAAGGAAACGAGCATTACCTCGGCAAGCAGCCGCCTGTATTTCACGATGGCGGGGATAAACCACGAAAAGTCGAATTTCGCCATGTCCCCAGCCAACGAGGCGCGCGACGCAAAAACGATTAATTCGCCGGTGGTTTGCTCCGAAAATTCAGCGAGCGTCAACGTTTTAGGACGGTTTTGGCTCGGATCTTGAATCAATACCTTGACGCCGTCACACCGCGCCAAAACGAGAGATGTCCCATCATTCGCAAAAGCTATTGCGGGCAACGAGGTATGCGCGAAGCGGTCTGAAGTCGGTTTGACTGCCTTTGCTTTTAGCCCGAGTTGTGTTGCGGCAAGAAGAATTGCGTCTTTCGTTAGTGGGCGCCCATCCACGGAGTATTGATGGCTTATCTGTGCAGCATCGACAGACAGATCGTGAAATCGAGCAACCAAGACGAGTGAAGCTAAGCCCGAGTCAAAGACGGCATTGGCCTCGGATTCAGACCTGTCGATCTCGCTTTCTGGTGGTAATTCGGACGTTGGACATGGTGTCGGCATGACAGTTGATCGACATCCCGCACCCGGACGCTGCCTCTTATGGTCCGGGGTTCGGAACTTTTCGAAACGCTGTTTGAAAGAGGCGCCGAAGTTACCGAAAACAAAAATGAACCACTTTCGTTTTTGGACCAAAGACTATTGATTGAGGAAATCGACCTAACTCGGCGCCGGAGACCTTGATGTCCGAAAATGACTAGCCGGACGTCCGGCTCGCGCGTAGAGTGACATCATGTTTCCCCCTCCCCCGCACACCATGAAGCTCGATCCGGATGTCTGCTACAAAGCAGTCTCAGCACGCGACCGACGCTTCGACGGCTGGTTCTTCGTCGGCGTCTCCTCGACCGGCATTTACTGCCGTCCCGTCTGTAACGTTCGCACGCCTCGCTTCGAGAACTGCTCGTTCTACGGTAGCGCCGCCGCCGCAGAAAAGGCCGGATACCGCCCCTGCCTCAAGTGTCGCCCCGAACTCGCGCCCGGCGGCGCACGCTTCGACGCCTCCCGCGAACTCGCCGACGCAGCCGCCGCCATGATCGACGAAGGCTTCCTCAATCACGCTCCTCTCCCCGATCTCGCCGCCCGTATCGGTATCACGGAGCGCCACCTGCGTCGCATCTTTGCCGACGAATTCGGTGTCTCCCCCGTCGAATACGCGCAGACGCAGCGACTGCTGCTCGCCAAACGCCTGCTCACCGATACCGCCCTGCCCGTGACGGAGGTGGCGCTCGCCGCTGGCTTCGGTAGCGTCAGACGCTTCAACGGACTCTTCAAGTCACGCTATGGTTTCGCCCCCGGACGCCTGCGCCTAAGCGCGCACAACGCCCGCATGGCCGCCATTCCCGACGGTGATCTGGTCTTTCAACTCGCCTATCGTCCCCCTTTCGCGTGGCACGCCCTCCTCGACTTTCTCGGTGACCGCGCAATCGACGGCGTCGAGTCCCGTGAAGGCGACGTCTATACCCGCACCCTGAGCCTTCAGCGGCAGGACGGGCAGACCGTCGCAGGCTGGTGCCGCATCTCGCCGCTCACGAATCGCCACGCTTTACAGGTGACACTTCCCCCCGCGCTCGCAGGCAGCGTGCCGCAAGTGCTCGGCAAACTCCGTCACCTGTTCGACCTCGGTGCGCGCCCCGATGTCATCGACGCCCACCTCGGACCCCTCGCCCTCGCCACGCCCGGCCTTCGCGTGCCCGGGGCGGTGGACGGCTTCGAGATCGCCGTGCGCGCCATCGTCGGCCAGCAAATCACCGTCAAGGGCGCACGTCGCCTGCTCGGACGACTCGCCGAGCGATTCGGCACGCCGCTGCCGACACCCGTCCACGGTTTGACGCACACCTTTCCGAGCGCGACACAAATGCTCGCCGTGCCCGTCGACGCCCTCGGCGAAGCCGGTATCATTCGGAGTCGTATCGCCGCAATTCACGGTGTCGCTCAAACGATTGTGGACGGCAAGCTGCGGCTCGATCCGCTCGCGCCGCTGGACGCGACGATGGCCTCGCTCCTCGCCATCAAAGGCGTCGGCCCGTGGACAGCGCAGTACATCGCGATGCGTGCTCTCGGCTCGCCCGACGCCATGCCAGTGGACGATCTGGTGCTGCGTCAGGCGCTCGGCATGCCCAACGGCCGCGCCGTCGCGACCCGCGCCGCTCAGTGGGCACCGTGGCGCGCGTACGCCGCATTGCACGTCTGGCGTGCTGCGGCACAAGGACCGGCTGGCCAGCCGGTCACGAATTTGCAGGAGGTGGTTGCATGACCCGCACGACAACACGCACAACAACACATTACGAAGCCTTTTACGACAGCCCACTCGGCGAGATGCTGCTCGTCGCCAATGGCGACGCGCTGACCGGCGTCTATTTCAACCAGCAGAAGTACTTCCCCGGAGACGGCGCGACGCGTCGCGACGGCACAGGTATCAAGGTGCTCGACGCAGCAAAGGAACAGCTCAACGAGTATTTCCACGACGGCCGCCGTCTGTTCGAACTGGATCTCGCACCGGACGGCACGCCGTTCCAGAAAAGCGTCTGGGACGAACTGCGCCGCATCCCGTTCGGCGAAACGCGCAGCTACGGCGATCTCGCCCATTCACTTGGCGATGCGAACAAGTCGCGCGCCGTGGGCGCCGCCAACGGGCGCAATCCGATAACGCTGATCGTGCCCTGCCACCGGGTGATCGGCGCAGACGGCACGCTGACGGGCTACGCAAGCGGCGTAGAGCGCAAGCTCGCCCTGCTCTCCCTCGAAGGCGCCGCACTCGCCCCCGTCATCGGCGCCAGCGCCGCCACGACGCGTCACACGCGCCTGTCCGCCCCGGCGAATCTGGCATTCGACTTCTGATTCGGCGTCAAACGCCGTCGGCACACTGCCCGTCTGGCACCGGATCATCGATGGCGATTCCGCCTATCGCCATCGGAGTCGACGCGTTTGGTGACAGCGTCCCATCTATCGCGTTCACGCATGCCGTACAATCGTGAGTTCATGTGTTTCTGCTTTGCACGACTATGCGCTCACGCACCGCCAAACGACTGACCCCCGACGCCGAGAAGCTGGTCGGCCACGCGCTCGCGCTGGCCGCCTCGGGTAGCCGCATCGAAGACCGTTTCTGGGAAGCCCAGCTCGACACGCTGCTCACGCGCGTGCTGCGCACCGGCAACCAGCCGGCCATCGACGCCGCGCTCGACCATCTCCAGGCCAACCATAGCGAAGCCTATGGCGCGCTCGCCGATCTGATCGAGTCGCAAAGCGAATCCGCCGAACCCGAGGCCGACGGCCAGACGTGGGACGGCCTGCTCGTCGCCATCCCGATCCTCGCCTGGACGCGCTACGCCATTCCGTCCGGCGCAGTGAAGCCGGACGCCCTCATGCCGGTTCGCGCCCATCTGCACGCGCATGTCCTCGCCGAATCGGCACGCGTGGCGATTTCGCCGTACCTCTACAGCATCGACCAGCTCCCGCGTACGCACTGCGAGTCGTGGAAGGTGACGCAGCAACTCGTGCAGGCCGCCGTCAGCAACGCCGAAGTCAAGCAGCCCGGCAACGACCTGCCGGAGACGGCCCCCATCCTCGCCGATCCGCGTTTCCTGCTCGCCGCCGTCGCCGTACCCAAGGGCGCCGCCATGTTCCGCTGGCAGGAAGACGGGCCACGTCACGCAGAGCGCGGCCAATGCCAGGAAGCGTGGTCAGCGCAAGGCGGGCCGAATCTGAATGCACTGCTGCCCGGCTGCGAGATCGAGTGCCTCCTGCCCGACGCGTACTACGCCAGTTGCCGCGAAGCCGACGAACGCATTCGTCCGCATACGATTCGTACGGCGCTGCGCTATCTGGAAGATGTCCTCACGCTCACGCCGCCGGAATTGCGTGCGGTGGTCGCAGGCTTCGGCGAACAGAATATCGACGAGTACCGCATCGGTTTCACGCAACGCGGTAGCAACGACGTGATCTACGGTGTGGTGTGGCCGCTCTACGGTCGCGAGAACGGTGAAGTCGAAGGCGGTGCGCTCGACGAAGTCACGGACCTGCTGAAGGCCTGCGGCGTGACCGAGATTCGCAAGCATCCGGGCCGCTTCGATCCGGAATATTGCGACGACTGCGGCGTGCCGCTCTATCCGGACCCCGTGGGCGAAGTCGTCCATGCGGAAATGCCGGAAGACGCCGAACCGAGCCGTCCGCACTTCCATTGATCGTGCGTCAAAATAAATCGGCCGTGCGTGATGAGCGCACGGCCGATTTGCTTTTGCGACGATCAGCGAGGTGCCAGCGTCACCACGCAACGATGCAACGTATGTCCTGACGCCAGATACTTGCGCTCGAACGGCGTCATGGTCGCGGCGCTGTCCTTCGGCACCCACGCCTCTACCTGAGCAGACACGCCGCTCAGCCATTCGACTGCAAGCGCGAATTCCTCGATGTAGATATCCCAGTTGCTGCGGCATTCGAGCACGCCACCGAGCGCGACGACCGCAGGAAACACGGCGTGCGCGTGCCAGCGACGTGAGAGCTGACCGATCTTCGGCCACGGATTCGGATAGAGGATGTAGTGACGCGCAGGGCGAATGCCCGCGTCGTGCAGTTGCCGCCAGAAGTCCACGAGATCGGCGCGCACCCACACAAAATTCTCGGGCCACTCACCGTCCCACCAGTCCTTACCGCGCACAATACGGCTCTCCGACTGATCGATGCCGATAACAAAGTGATCGGGGAATTGTGAGGCGAGCCGCAGCGTGCTCTCACCCACACCACATCCGGCGTCGATGATCAGCGGTGCTGCGCCCGCGCTGCGCCATGCAGCGATCGCCGCGTCGAAGGCTGCGGCGCTGTAGGCCGCGAGTGGCTTGCGAAAGACGGCGTCGCGATGACGGCTCACCAGTTCCGTCAATTTGTCGTGTGGACCGGTCTGCGCACTGCCGACCGTGCGTGAATTTGCAAACATGCCGAATAGAAAAATCGCGAATGCACCGAGGGCGATGCGCGAATGCATAGCGCATGAACGGCACGATCCGCGTGAAAAGCCCTGAAAAGTGCCGCTGTTCGAGCGATTGCGTCAACGTCTGCGATGACACAATGCGCCCCCTATTGCCGCATAACTGCGGT
The DNA here is from genome assembly GCF_024704525.1 of Pandoraea commovens. NCBI lineage: Bacteria > Pseudomonadati > Pseudomonadota > Betaproteobacteria > Burkholderiales > Burkholderiaceae > Pandoraea > Pandoraea commovens. The sequence continues at coordinate 2,229,922 of NZ_CP102780.1, read as the reverse complement.
AGAAGCTGCGAGAAACCTGCAAAAAGAGAAGCGTTTTCCGCGCCGATGTTCGCGTCGAAAAACGTCGCTACGCAGCGTGGATGGCCCGCATTGTAGCGCGCTGTAACTTTCACGCGCGACGCAATCAGGTCTACGGGCTTACCCGGCGGGCGTGAGCGGCTTCTTTTTCGGTTAAGATGGATGCCGCTTCGCCGCTGTCTTTCAAAATGCGGTCAAGCTTCTTCGCGAGCGGCGCATGCCAGCGACTCATAAGATGAGTCATCGCATGCCCGCATTGCTCTGCAATGCTCAGGGCCGGTTCACACACACGGCCCTCACGCCCCCGAGAATACGTCAAGCAATGTCGAATCGATTTTTCCAACGCGCCGCAGGCGTCGTGATGCGAGCCGTGCGCCAGGTCGCAGGCATCGCATCCATCGCTGCGCCGCTTTGCCTGTCGGCCTTCACGGCCCCGGCACAGGCCTTCACCCTCGAACAGCATCGCGCGCTGGTCGAGCAATTCATCAACACGCGTCACGCCGATCCGATGGTGGCCGACTGCGCTGCGCACGCGAGTTTCGTCGTCGCCACGCTCCCCGGCTACGAGAGTGTCGAGTACGGCGAGACAGCACTCGATCCCGAACACGCGAAAATCGAACCCTGGAACGGCCCGTTCGACGATCGCAAGCAACGGGTCGACGTCACGCAAATGGTCGAACTCGATGGCGTCGGCAAGCGCACGAGCGGCCAGACCGACAATATCCACATTCGCTGCGGATACGCCGACGGCCGCATGATGGGCTTCGACTACACGTCGCCGCTCTCTCAGGTCGAACAGCCGACGAAGCGCGCCGCACGTGGCAACACGCGCGGCAAGGCCGCTCACGCGAGCGCGAAGTCGGGCAAGAAGGGCACAACGGCCAAGTCGTCCGCAAAAGCCTCGTCGTCCAAGTCGGGCAGCACGAAGAAGAGCACGACGAAAAAGAAGAACTGATCGCTGCACGTGGATTGATCGGCGCGAAGCGGTCTTAGCGAATGTCGGAACGCGTAGCGCGAGAGATCGCGCTACGCTTCGTCACGCCTGTTCACGTGCATTCGACAGGGCCATCACTGACGCGTCGCGTGCACTATGCGCCGACGTTGTTCGACTCGAATCTCGCCATCATGACGCGTCCCGGATGTTTCAACTTTCCGCCGAACGTGACGTAGTGCCTCAGAATGTGCGGCGCAACGCCTCGTTTGCTCGCCAGGGCATCCAGCCCGCCCTCGGACGCGATGCCCTGCTTGCCTAGCGCCTGGATCTCCCTGAGCAGCGTCGGCGTGACTTTGTTCGTGTGGGACGGATCTATGCCGTAGAGTCTGGCCCGCCCAAGGGGAGTCAACTGGCCACGGCAGTCGATGTAGCCTCTTAACGTGTCAAACGCTACGTGGTTCGCCTTCGCCACGACGGCAAGTCCGCCCGCCGCCTTGATGCCTCGCGGCCCCAACGCCTCGATATCGCGCAACAGCTCATTGGATATCTTGGAAAGGCGCGGGCGCCACCCCACCTTCATCATGCGAATTCCGAGGTGTCCCAACACGCCTTTGCCGTTGACGTGACTTCTCAGGCTGCTCAGGAAGACGTTATGTCGGTCCGCCAGAACACGCAGTCCTCCTGCAGCGCGAATACCGTTCGCGCCAAGCCGCAGAATGATATGCAGCAATTCCGGCGTCACCGGCACCTTTTTGGCACGGCGAGTGGGATCACCGTCGTCAAGCAGTCTTGCGCGCCCCAAAGCTGTTGGCTTGCCGTGCCGGTCGACGTAACCCTTCAGGGTGCGGTACGGAATACCCTCGTCCCGGGCAATGGCGCGAAGGCCGCCCCTCGACTTGATACGATGAGTCCCCATCTTTTCAAGGGCCCGCAACAAGCCGATGGTCACCTTTTCAGTGCGGAACTGGCCGGGTTCAGCCGCCCGGTCGCTCCCCTCCGGGGACAGCTTGCCGCACTTGGAGATGTAGGCTCTCAACGTGCTTTGCGCAATGCCATGTTCGTCCGCTATCCGATCGATTCCGCCCTTGGCCGCTATGCCACTCGCGCCCAGGGCCTCAATGCGGCGCAAGAGCTCGCCTGTCACTTTGGTGCGCCCCCTTCCACGCGAGGCATTTTGCGATGTGCCCCGCGGCACTTCATTCGTCGTCACCCGATCGGACTGCGTCTGCACCAACACCAATGCTGCTGAGAAGGCGGCGGGCCCGGCGTCCGTGCCGGACATCGGCGGTTGCCCCGAAGGTATTATCGTGGCGAGGCCTACGGGGCGACCGCCTGCATAGACCATTCGCTGTTCACGCAAGCGCGCCACGATCCCATGAATGTCAGTGGGCGTCAGATTCCGTTCTGCACACGGGACGTGGGGCGACGTCTTTTGCCACGAAGCGCCGTCGGGACCCAACGCTCTGGCCTCGTGAGCCGCACGGACATTGGTCATGATTTGTGTGAACTCCGCAGGCGTAGCGACCGGCCGCGGCCTCTCATGCGTCGCATAGACTTCGGCCATGATTTGCGTGAACTCCACCGGCGTGGCGACCGGAGGCGGCCTCTCATGTGCCGCACAGACTTCGGCCATGATTCGCGTGAACTCCACCGGCGTGGCGACCGGCGGCGGCCTCTCATGCGCCGCACAGACTTCGGCCATGATTTGCGTGAACTCCACCGGCGTGGCGACCGGAGGCGGCCTCAACGGAAGTTCGTGCGACGGATCGGGAGCGTAAGAGCGCCCGTGATGGGCTTCCCACGCGCCCCCTTCGAGACTCTCGATGTGCGATTCGGCCTGACGCAAACCTTGCCAGGCCGATGAGAACGTGGAGAACAAGGTCGCGGGCGCTTCAGGCACCCATTGAGCGGAGGGGGCGAGGGAATGCCCGTTGCCCGCGTCGAATCCGATACGCATGCTGTCCCCTGACAAAACGAAATGGGGACGCGCTGCGTCCCCGTCACTGTCAGATTCTGTAACGCCAAGGACACGCCCTTGGCGTTACATCATGCGTTTTGGGCGTTTCGACTGCTTTTCACGCCTGGTCGGCTTGCATCTGCGCCCAGATCGCGGCGAGCATCGACGCCCCGAGAGCCGCACTTCGTGCACCGCTCCAACCGACTTGCGAATCAGGCCGGTTGGCGTTGTCCTTGAATGGCATCTCCAGTGTGAGCGATAGGCAACCGAAGCGATGCGCCACCCACTTCGACGCCAGCTTGAGCGACTCCATGCCGTGCTTGCCCGGGGGGTAGCCGAACTTGTCCTGGAAGTCGAGGCTCGCCGCCTTGAAGCGCTCGCTGAACGCCTTCTCGCGCGCCAGCACCGCCTCCGTGCCCCACTCGACACCGTCGTTACCCGCCAGGAAGACGTAGGGCAGCGCTTCGTCGCCGTGGATGTCGAAGAACATATCGCAACCGGTCGCCTCGATGGCGGCGCGCACATGATGCACTTCGGGACTGCGCACGAGGTCCGGCTCAAGCCATTCGCGGTTGAGGTTCGCGCCCGTCGCATTGGTGCGCAGATTACCGCGCGCCGAGCCGTCGGGATTCATGTTCGGCACGACGTGGAACACCGCTTCGTCGAGCAACGCCGTCGCGAGCGGATCGCCGGCCCAGTCGCCCGCACCGAGCAAACGACGCAGCATGCCTTCCACAAACCACTCCGCCATCGTCTCGCCGGGATGCTGACGCGCAATCACCCAGATATTGCGCTTGCCCGCGCGCGGCTCGCCCACCGTGAGCAACGTCATGTCGCGCCCGTCGATGGTCTGCCCCAGTGAGCGCGAACTCACGCGCGACGAATTCTGCGCCGTGCCGAGCAACGCCAGATGACGCTCCTCCGCATACGGCTCGAAATATGCGAGATAGACGCTATCGTGTTCCGGCGTGAAGGCCACCGTCATCACTTGCCCGTCGTAAGACGTCGGCACGCGGAACCACGTCACGCGGTCGTACGACGCCACCGCGCGATAGTTCTCCCAGCCGCGCGGATAGGACGTCTGCCCAGCGTTATCGAAGACGATGCGGCAAGGCACGCCGCCCACCCCTTGCACGCGGAAATGGAACCACTGTGCGAATTCGGCCGCGCCGTCTTGCGCGATGCGCACATGGATATCGTCGGCGCGCTCGGCGCTCACCACATGGATGGCGCCGCTGTCGAATCGGCTGCTGATTTGGACGGTCATGACGGATCTCGCTGGCGAAAATGAAAAGCCCCGGGATCTTGCCCGGGGCGCGGGTCAGGCTGGCGTCAGGCCACGCGGCGGCGGAACACCCAGAGCGAATCGTTCGACACGCTGTCGTCGAACGCGTAGCCCTCGGTGTCGAACGCCTTGAGTTGCTGCACATCGGTCACACCGCGCTCGATAGCGTAACGCGCCATCAGCCCGCGCGCGCGCTTGGCGTAAAAGCTGATGATCTTGTACTTGCCACTCTTCCAGTCTTCGAACACCGGCGTGATGACCGGTGCATTGACCAGACGGCGTTTGACGACCTTGAAGTACTCCTCGGACGCCAGATTCACGAGCACGCGGCGCGTCTCGCTATGCTCGGCGAGCGACGCGTTGATCGTCTGCGTGACACGCTCACCCCAGAAGGCATACAGATCGCGACCACGCTTGTTTGCGAAGCGCGTGCCCATCTCGAGACGGTACGGCTGAAGCAGATCGAGCGGACGCAACACGCCGTACAGGCCCGACAGGATACGCAGATGCTTCTGTGCGAAGTCGAGCTGCGTGGCGTCGAGCGTGCGAGCGGAGAGCCCTTCGTAGACGTCGCCGTTAAAGGCGAGCACGGCTTGCTTGGCGTTGGAGGTATCGAAGCGCGGCGACCATTCGGCGTAGCGCGTCGCGTTGAGCGCGGCAAGCGGGTCGGAAATGCTCATCAGCGAGCCGACCTGTGCCGGGCTCAGTTCGCGCAGGCCTTCGATCAATTCGGCCGCGTCATCGACGAACTGAGGCACGGTGTGCGTGCTCACGTGCGGCGGCGTTTCGTAGTCGAGCGATTTGGCCGGCGAGAGAACAATTATCATATCGGGTGAGGCGTTCCTGCCTGCGCAGGAAATTAACGTAAAACCGTCATTCTATCCAATGCTTCAAAACGCTGTTGCCACGCCCGCCGAGCGGGCCTTCGCCGAGCATCTCGACACCCTCGCCACGCCGCCGCGCGTGGTGCTCGACACCAATGTCTGGATTGATCTGCTCGTGTTCGACGACCCGATTGCCCGCCCCGTGCGCGACGCGCTTGTCGAGCACCGTCTCATGGCCCTCATGGCCCAGCGGTGTCGCGACGAACTGGCTGTCGTGCTGACCTACCCTCAATTTGCCTCGCGTGAGATCGACAACGACGCCGCCCTCGCCTGGGTCGATGCGCACACGCACCGGATCGTCGTCCCGGAAGACGCCGCACCGCCCGCACAACTGCCGCTCTGCCGCGACCGGGACGATCAGAAGTTCCTCGAAGCGGCACGCGACGGACACGCGCACTGGCTCGTCAGCAAGGACAAAGCCGTACTGAAGCTACGTAGCCGGGTGGCGCGTCAGTTCGGCTTTCGCATCGTGACGGCGAGCGCTTTTACGTCATTGCTCGTGGTTGGTGGTTAAGTTGGTGGTTAGGCGCCCCCGCCCGCAGGCCGGGCGCGACGGCGGTAGAATGGCGGCCTGATCACTGCTTCGTCCATCTTTCACATGAACGCGCCTCACACTGGATCCACCACGCCTGCGCTGGTTGCCCCGCCGCTCACGTCGCGTCTGCCGAACGTCGGCACCACCATTTTCACCGTCATGTCGGCACTCGCTGCCGAGAAGCAGGCGGTGAATCTGGGTCAGGGCTTCCCCGATTTCTCGTGCGATCCGAAGATCGTCGACGCCGTGGCGCGTGCCATGCGCGAAGACCATAACCAATACCCGCCGATGGCTGGCGTGCCCGCGCTGCGTCAGGCCATCGCCGACAAGATCGGCAAGCTTTACGGACAGCCGTACGACTGGAACACCGAAATCACGGTGACGGCCGGGGCGACGCAGGCGTTGCTCACTGCGATTCTCGCCACCGTGCACCCGGGCGACGAAGTGATCGTGTTCGAGCCGACGTACGACAGCTATGTGCCGTCGATCGAGCTGGCGGGCGGCAAGCCGGTGTTCATCACACTCGAAGCCCCCGAGTTCCGTATTCCGTTCGACAAGCTGGCCGCGGCCATTACGCCGCGTACGCGTCTGATCCTGTTCAACACGCCGCACAACCCGAGCGGTACGGTGTGGCATGAGCAGGACCTCGTGAAGTTGTCCGAGATCGTGGCAGGCACCGACATTCTGCTGATCTCGGACGAGGTCTACGAACACATGGTGTACGACGGCAAGCGTCACGAGAGCGTGGCACGCCACCCCGAGCTTGCACGTCGCAGTTTCATCGTGTCGAGCTTCGGCAAGACGTATCACGTCACAGGCTGGAAGGTCGGTTTCGTGGCCGCACCGGCCGCCTTGTCCGCAGAATTCCGCAAGGTGCATCAGTTCAACGTGTTCACCGTGAACACGCCGATGCAGGTCGGTCTGGCCGACTACATGCGCGATCCGTCGCCGTATCTCGAACTGGCGGGCTTTTATCAGAAGAAGCGCGATCTGTTCCGCGAAGGTCTGGCCGGTACGCGCTTCAAGCTGCTGCCGTGCGAAGGCACCTACTTCCAGTGCGTGGACTACAGCGCGATCAGCGATATGAGCGAAGCCGACTTCGCGCTGTGGCTGACGGGCGAAATCGGTGTTGCCGCGATTCCGGTCTCGGCGTTCTATCACGAGCCGCACGAGTCGGGCGTGGTGCGTTTCTGCTTCGCGAAGCAGGACGACACGCTGCGTGAAGCACTCACGCGTCTGGCGAAGATCTAAGCACGACGCCGGGCGCCAGGTCGCCCAAACCATCCCAAACGATAACGGCCGCCATCCCTCGGATGGCGGCCGTTTCGTTTTACGGTCCAAACAACTTACCCGGCTTTCTTCGCCTGCTGATAAGCCTTCTGTTCGGCGCGCACACGCTGGAACGATTCACGTTCAGCGAGTCGCTTCGTGTATGCCTTCCAGTCGATATCGGCGGCTTGCAGGAAGTCTTCGCCATAGACGGCTTGCGTGGCCATCCCGAGAATCGGCAGATGGATGCCCGCCGCGATGTCGGCCATCGTGAACGTGTCGCCCGCGACGTACGGTGCGAATTTCGCAAGTCGCTTGAAGGCGACGATGTTCCGGCGCAGCAGCTTCTCCGTGCGGCTGCGCGTGCCTTCCGACGCCGTGCCGCCAAAGAACGCCTGTCCGTACACTTCACGCACCACCAGCTCCAGATGCAGTTCCAGCATCGTGAGCAACTCACGTTCCTTGGCCTGTCGCCACGGATCGCTGGAGAAAAGCGCCGGCGTCGGATGCGTCACCTCAAGGTAATCGCAGATCACCTGCGACTCCGACAGGAAACCTTGTTCCGTTTGCAGATACGGCACCTTGCCGAGTGGCGAGCATTGCAGCAGCGGCTCGTCCTGACACGGAATAGATTCGGACTCTTCGAAGGGCACGCCCTTCTCGTACAGCACAACCTTAACCTTGTTGTAATAGTTGCTTACTGGAAAGCCGTACAGCTTCAACATGATGTCTCCCATGTGAGTGAGCCGGTGGACGCGTCCACCGGGTACCGGAAGTGTACCGGCACGCCCCCGCCATGCGCGAATTGAATTCAACCGCAGGCGTCCCGAATTCCGGCGCTCGGCCAGTGCGCACGCCCCTCCCGCCCGTCAGACAGGCATCCACGTCAACGACCGCCCAGCGGAACAAGCGCTGGCAACGGCGGCGAGATCAGCGACAATAGCCGCAACGCGTTTTGGGCATCGGTTTGCATTGCCTGGCGATTCGGCCGGAAATTCATTTCCCGACCGACCGGTCGGACGATAGAATGGCAAGTCATGCGCACTCAGTGCTTGGTTAGCCGCCTCGCGCAGCCCCTGAGCGCCCACACAATACCGATCGACGACATCGACACCAACTTCGAGACACTCCGAATGACTGCATCCCCCTCGTCTTCTTCGTCTAACGTGGCGGCCGCTGCCAGCAAGGCCATCGACGTTCTGGGCATCGTCGGTGCTGGCGCCATGGGGCGTGGCATCGCTCAGGTCGCCGCGCAAGCCGGTCTGACGGTCAAGCTATACGATACCAACGCCGCCGCCGTACAAGCCGCGCTGAGTGCCCTGCGCGACACGCTGGACAAGCTCGCCTCCAAGGGCAAGATCGACGCGGCGAGCGTCGACGCGACGATGGGACGCCTGCACGCGTGCAACGCGCTGGAGGATCTGGCGGACTGCCATCTCGTCGTCGAGGCGATCATCGAGAAGATCGAGATCAAGCGCGACCTGTTCCGCGCGCTCGAAGGCATCGTTGCCGCCGACGCGATTCTGGCGTCCAACACGTCGTCGTTGTCGATTACGGCGATTGCGGCGGCGTGCGAGCGTCCCGAGCGTGTGGCGGGCTATCACTTCTTCAACCCGGTGCCGCTCATGAAGGTGGTCGAAGTCATCGACGGCCTGCGCACTGCACCGGAAGTCGGCGACGCCCTGCTCGCACTCGGCCAGCGCATGGGCCACACGGCCGTGCGTTGCAAGGACATGCCGGGCTTCATCGTCAACCACGCCGGGCGCGGCATGAACACCGAGGGCCTGCGCGTGGCAAGCGAAGGCGTGGCGAGCTTTGCGGACATCGACCGCATCTTGCGCGAGCAGGCAGGCTTTCGCCTCGGCACGTTCGAACTCCTCGACCTCACGGCGCTCGATGTCTCGCACCCCGTGATGGAGTCGATCTATCACCAGTTCTACGAAGAAGCGCGCTTCCGTCCGTCGCCGATCACCGCGGTGCGCTTCGCAGGCGGACTGCTCGGCCGCAAGGTCGGCGAAGGCTTCTATCGCTATGTCGACGGCAAGCAGCAGGTGCCGCCCGAAGCCCCCGCGCCGGACGCGTTGCCCGCAAGCGTCTGGGTGAGCCGTGCGGACACGCGCGGCTTTGCGGCTGTCGTCGAGCTGTTGGGTGCGACGGGGGTGACCATCGAAAGCGGTGAGAAGCCGTCCGAGACGGCCCTGATCGTCGTCACGCCACTCGGCTTCGACGCCACGACGTGCGCCGTCGAACAGGGTCTGGACGCGACGCGCACCGTCGCCATCGACACGCTGCTGCCGCTGGCGGGCGCCAAGCGTCACACGCTCATGACCACGCCCGTGACGACAGCCGACGCGCGCAACGCCGCCCACGCGCTGTTCGCCCACGGCGGCACGCCGGTGACGGTGATCCGCGATTCGGCGGGATTCGTCGCACAGCGCGTGATCGCTACCATCGTGAACATCGGTGCCGATATCGCGCAGCAACGTATCGCGACGCCGGGCGACATCGACCGCGCCGTCACGCTGGGTCTCGGTTACGCCAAGGGACCGCTTGCACTGGGCGACGCCGTCGGCGCGCGTCAGTTGCTCACGGTGCTGCGTAATCTGCAATCGTTCTACGGCGACCAGCGTTATCGTCCGTCGCCGTGGCTCACGCGTCGCGCGCAACTCGGCGTGTCGCTGCTCACCGAAGAAGCGTAATCCGGAGACCGAATCATGGCTGCTGAACTGCTCGCCGAACGCGTCGACCAGACGCTGGTGCTGACGCTGTCCAATCCCGGCGCGCGTAACGCCCTGCATCCGGACATGTACGCCGCTGGCGTCGAAGCGCTGGCCACGGCCGAGCGCGACGCCTCCGTGCGCGCCGTCGTGATCACCGGGGCCGACAACTTCTTCTGCGCGGGCGGGAATCTGAACCGCCTGCTGGAAAATCGTCAGAAAGATCCGTCGGTGCAGGCCGCCAGCATCGACGCGCTGGCCGAATGGATCGAGGCGCTGCGTGCGTGTCCGAAGCCGATCATCGCCGCCGTCGAAGGCGCGGCCGCCGGGGCGGGCTTCTCGCTCGCGCTTGCCTGCGATCTGCTCGTCGCCGCCGACAATGCCAAGTTCGTGATGGCGTATGTCAAAGTCGGCCTCACGCCCGACGGCGGCGGTTCGTGGTTCCTCTCGCAGGCTCTGCCCCGCCCGCTCGCCACCGAAATCCTCCTCGAAGGTAAGCCAGTGTCGGCCGCGCGACTCGCCACCGCAGGACTCGTCAACCGGGTCGTTGCGCCCGGACAAGCCCGCGCCGAAGCACTGAACTGGGCGACGGATCTGGCGCAACTGTCGCCGAACGCCGTCGGCCGCATCAAATCGCTCATCGACAGCGGCGCCAGCGAAACGCTGACCTCGCAACTCGGTGCCGAGCGCGATAATTTCGTCGCTTCGCTGCACCATGCCGACGGTCTGGAAGGAATCAGTGCCTTCCTTGAAAAACGTCCGGCAAAATACCCCTGAAACGCGTACCCGCAGAGAGCGTACCCGCCCACCGGCGTACGCCCTCTCTCTATGCCCTGCGGCAGCCCCTGGCCTTCAAGGCTCGCTAGCCTGCTAGTCCGCTGCCCGCATTCGTTCAGGAGAACCCTCGCATGAGTTCACTCGGTCAACTCGGTGCCCAGACCGGTCCGCTGACCTTCACGCCCTCGGCACGTCGCCGCATCTATCTGATGCGTCACGGCGACGTCACGTATTTCGACGACAGCGGCCACCCGATCGATGCAGACGCCGTCCCGCTCAATGAGCTGGGACGCTCGCAGGCCAGCGCCGCCGGACGTGCCTTCGCCGCCGAGAACATCCGCTTTGACCGGGTCATCGTGAGCGGCCTGCCGCGCACGCGTGAGACCGCCGAGCGCGTGCTCGCAGAAACCGGACAGGACGTCGAAATCGAGACGTGGCCGTGCTGGCAGGAAATCCGCGCGGGCAAGATCTCCGACCTGCCCCCTGCCGAACTGGCACAGGCGTTTCTCAGCGCGTTCGACGGTCTGGTGCCGGAAGGCACACGCTTCATGAACGGCGAATCGGTGCGCGAACTGCTCGATCGCGTGGTGCCGCCGATCGCGGAGCTGCGCGCCGATAAGTCGTGGGACACCGTGCTGCTGGTGTTGCACGGTGGCGTGAATCGCGCGATTCTGTCGCATGCCCTGCATCCGCTGGGACGCCTCTTCCTCGGCCAGCTCGCCCAGACGCCCGCGTGCATCAACGCGCTCGACGTCGGCGACAAGCCGCAGGACTGGGTGGTGCGCCTCATGAACTTCGCCCCGCCGCAGCCGCTGCATCGCGATAACCGGCTCACGGTCATGGAGAAGATTTTCGCGTCGTTCGTCCGTACGCGCCAACGCGGCTAAACGACGCGCGTCATCGTCATTCCGGGCCGGGACATCTCCGGCCCATCGCGTTTTATCGAACGTCGCCGTACAACAGCAAAAGCCGAACCCACGAATCAGTCTCGATCAACGCAGCACCGGAAATGCAGGAGACAGCATGGCCGAGGAGCTTGTACAGGACTTTTCCGCATTTGCAGGCGAACGGGCGCTGGGCAGTCGTGCGCCGTTCGACACCGCCGCACTTGAGCGCTGGCTGAGCGCCAACGTCGAGGGCTTCTCCGGGCCGCTGACGCTCACGCAGTTTAACGGCGGCCAGTCCAATCCGACCTACCGTCTCACCACGCCCTCGGCCGCGTACGTGCTGCGCACCAAACCGGCCCCGGCGGCGAAGCTTCTCCCCTCAGCGCACGCCATCGAACGCGAATACCGCGTGATGGACGCGCTCGCCAGCACCGACGTACCTGTGGCCCGCATGCGGGGCCTATGCGAGGACGAAAGCGTCATCGGACTGGCGTTCTACGTCATGGACTTCGTGGATGGGCGGGTGCTGTGGGATCCGTCGTTGCCGGGCATGACGGCGACGCAGCGCGGTGAGATTTACGACGAAATGAATCGCGTCATCGCAGCGCTGCATCGTGTCGATTACCGGGCTGCCGGTCTCGAATCGTATGGCAAACCGGGGGACTACATCGCGCGTCAGATCGCGCGCTGGAGCAAACAGTACCGCGCGTCGGAGACGGAACCCATCGACGCGATGGACCGGCTCATCGAGTGGCTGCCCGCCCATCTGCCGGTCAGCACGCCGGACACCCCCGAACGCACCACTATCGTCCACGGCGACTTCCGTCTCGACAACCTGATCTTCCATCCGAGCGAGCCGCGCGTGCTCGCTGTCCTCGACTGGGAACTGTCGACGCTGGGGGACCCGATTGCGGACTTCAGCTATCACTGCATGGCGTGGCATGTCAGCCCCGGGGTGTTCCGCGGCATCGCCGGGCTCGACTGGAAAGCCCTCGGCATTCCGGATGAAGACGTCTACATCCGTCGATACAGCGAGCGCACGGGCATCGTTCCGCCTGCGCAATGGCACTTCTATCTCGCGTACAACATGTTCCGCATCGCAGCGATTCTGCAAGGCATCATGAAGCGCGTGAGCGACGGCACAGCCGCGAGCCAACAGGCGCTGGACGCTGGCAAGCGCGCTCGCCCGATGGCCGAACTCGCCTGGACATATGCGCAGCGTGCAACGAACGCGACGCGCTTGCGCGATGCCTGACCACGCGCCGACGCGTCCCGATTCAGCAGACAGTCACCGCACGGAGATCTCATGAATTTCAGCTACAGCCCGAAAGTCGACGCGTTGCGCTCGCGTCTTTCAGCGTTCTTCGACGAGCACATCTTTCCGAACGAGCAGCGTTATCTCGAAGAGATCGAGATCGCCCGTCATAACGGTGACGCATGGCAGCCCTCGCAAGTCATCGAACGTCTCAAACCACTCGCGCAGCAAGCCGGACTGTGGAACCTGTTTCTGCCCGACTCAGGGCGCGGTGCAGGCCTGACCAACGTCGAGTACGCACCGTTGTGCGAGATCATGGGACAGGTGCCCTGGGCGCCGGAGGTCTTCAACTGCAATGCGCCCGACACCGGCAACATGGAGACGCTCGAGCGTTACGCGACTGACGCCCAAAAGGCGCAATGGCTGGAACCGCTGCTGCGCGGCGAGATCCGTTCGGCATTTCTGATGACGGAGCCGGACGTCGCATCGAGCGATGCCACCAACGTGCAGTGCCGTATCCGTCGCGACGGTGACGATTATGTCGTCAATGGCCGCAAGTGGTGGTCGACGGGGGCTGGCGATCCACGCTGCGCGCTCTACATCGTGATGGGCAAGACCGATCCCGACGCCCCGAAACACGCCCAGCAGTCGATGATCCTGATTCCGGCCGACGCGAAGGGCGTCTCACGCGTACGTCCGCTTACGGTCTTCGGCTACGACGACGCACCGCATGGTCATATGGAGATCGTGCTCGACGACGTGCGCGTGCACGCAAGCAGTCTGCTGCTCGGCGAAGGACGCGGCTTCGAAATCGCACAGGGACGGCTCGGGCCGGGCCGTATCCACCACTGCATGCGGCTTATCGGGCTGGCGGAGCGCGCCCTGTCGCTGATGTGCCAGCGCACGCTTTCGCGCGTGGCGTTCGGCAAACCGATTGCGGCGCAGGGCGTCACACGCGAGCGCATCGGCGAGGCGCGATGCCTGATCGAACAGGCCCGTCTGCTCACGCTCAAGGCGGCCTACATGATGGATACGGTCGGCAACAAGGCCGCGCGCGCGGAAATCGCGATGATCAAGGTCGTCGCACCGAACATGGCGTGTCAGGTCATCGACTGGGCGATTCAGGCGCACGGGGCGGCGGGTCTTTCCGGCGATTTTCCGCTCGCTTATGCATACGCCAGCGCCCGCACCCTGCGTTTCGCGGACGGCCCCGACGAAGTCCATCGCAACGCCATCGCAAAGCTGGAATTGGCGAAGTATCCCAACATCACGGCCGAGTGACGGCGATCACTCGGTTGAGCCGGGCGAGGTCTGCCGGACACCGCCGAACCGGCGCCCGGCAGGGAAAAACGTTCTGTGGTGTAATTTCCCGGCAGTTTTCCCCGGGGGGACGGTGCCGCCCTCCCGGCCCGTTTGCCATTTGCGCCATCACCGTGCCTCCGGAGCCGCCTGAGCGACCCACGCACGACGTGATCCGCCGGCGTCGCTCGACGCCTCCCTGAGGAGCCGCAATTGATTCAGGTCTACTCCTGGGCCACGCCCAACGGCCACAAAGTCCACATCATGCTCGAAGAATGCGGGCTGGCTTATCACGCACACGCCGTCGATATCGGTGCGGGCGACCAGTTCAAGGACGCATTTCTCGCCATCTCGCCGAATAACAAGATCCCGGCCATCGTCGACGAAGACGGCCCGGACGGCAAACCGATCTCCCTGTTCGAATCCGGCGCAATCCTGCTCTACCTCGCAGGCAAGACCGGTCGCTTCCTGCCGGAAGACGTGCGCGGCAAGTACGAGACGCTCGAATGGCTGATGTTCCAGATGGGCGGCGTGGGGCCGATGCTCGGTCAGGCGCACCACTTCCGGATTTATGCGCCCGAGAAGATCGACTATGCGATCAAGCGCTACACCAACGAAGCGCGACGTCTGTACGGCGTGCTCGACAAGCGTCTTGGCGATCATCCGTACGTCGCGGGCGACATGTACACCGTGGCGGACATTGCCATCTGGCCGTGGCTGCGCTCGTGGAAGAATCAGGGTGTGGAGTTGTCGGACTTCCCGAACGTGCAGAAGTGGTTCGAAGCCATTGAAGCGCGCCCGGCGGTGCAACGCGGCATCAAGGTGCTCGCCGACGCCCGCAAGCCGCTTCAGGACGACAAAGCCCGCGAAATGCTCTTCGGCGCGACGCAATACGCTCGCCGCTGAACGCCGCAAAACCGTCGAACGGCGGCGTCCCGGGCCGTTCGGCGGACTGTCACTCAAAGTGGTTTACACTTCGAAACAAAGTGCGGTTTCGCCAAAGCGCTGGCGGTGCTAATCTAGGCGCATTCTTCGACGCGGCGCTCAGCCAGCGTCACTTGCAGTTCGCAGTCCCTCGCCGCTGGCCATTGGAAGATCCGGGAGATCCACAAATGTCAGGCAAGTTCGAACTCAAGCGCAGCCCCAATGGTGAATTCCACTTTCACCTGCTGGGCGACAGCGGGCATACCATCCTTTCCTCCGAGACGTACAAGGCGCGCGCGTCAGCGCAGAACGGCATCGAGTCCGTTCGCAAGAATTCCGCTGAAGATCACCGGTTCGAGCGCAAGACGTCGACTTCCGGGCGCCCCTACTTCGTCCTCAAGGCGCGCAACGGCGAGATCATCGGCCAGAGCCAGATGTTCTCGACCGCCGAGCAGATGGAGGACGGCATTACCCAGGTCAAGCGAGATGCACCAGCGGCTTCGGTGAGCGACCTGTCGCATTGACGACTTGTGCGGCTAACCTGCGTGACGCGCCAATGCGAGGGCGCATCACATTGTCACGTCGTCACGCCACGTTAGTCCCATCATGATGCCCCTGGTCCCCGTCACTCCTTGGTGAATATCGCCTCGTCATGCGCACTGACAGATGCATCGAAGATCGGATGCCTTGTCATTGGGTGCCACGCAAGGGCACCACCCGCTCGCGGATAAACACTTCGTCGTCTGGAACTGAACCTGAACAATCTCGCGTGAAAAGCGAAGCCGGGGGGTGGGCAAATACGCAGTTGATTTGGTATCGGAAGCGCCCATCACTGCCGAATTCAAGCGGCCTGACCTGCCTGTCCGGCGTGACTCGCACACGCAACACACCACTAAACTGCGCATCCAGACCAAGTGCCGGAGTGAACGTCTTGGTACGCGGAATCCACGCCGCATAGATTATCGGTGTGCCTGAGGAAAGCGTGCTGTAGAAGGCTGCTGTCGGGTCATCGCAATTGCCCAGCCTCACCGTCAAAAAGTTGGTGAGGGATCCGTTGAGCACACATTTGTCCGGAATCGTCTTCGAGCGATACCGGAACGGCCCGTCGGGCAGCAACTGCCCCACCCTCACGCATGACACCGCTCCCGGCAATGGACTACTGCCGCGCCATCCATCGGCTAGCAGGTAGGGCTTGCCGTTGCCGTCGAGCAACCGCGTGCCCACATCCTTTTGCTGCGAGAGCTGAACTACGGTCTTGCCGATCTCGCCGGTCTGCTGGTCCTGAAACGACACCTTGTAGAACGCGTACGACTCGTTGTTGCCGCAATCCGGGTTGTTCTGAATCTCCAGCCACATCCCTTCATGCGCCCCCTGGATGCTGAAGAAGTAGTGCTCGTCGTTCGGACACGACGAGTTCTGCTTGAAATTGATCTTCTCTCCGTCGTATAAGCTGAACGAGCACGGCTTTTCGCCGTTCGCTTCCCACATCGTGATCGTGGGTAAGGCGTGATCGTGCTGCGGCACCGCCTCCAGCTTCGACGTCGCAGCCGCGCCGGTGATTGCTCCGGTCGCGGCACCCGACGCCGAGTCGGCCGCACCCGCCACGCCCTGATACGCCGTCAACAGCCACGCGCCCACCACAAACATCGAAACGGCCCGCAAAATCCGAGACCAACACTTTTCCTGGATTTTTCGCATCACGCACCTCCCTCTCTAATTCGACGCTGCGCGATCAGGTTGTGAGAGACGCTGGCGTGTCGCGTTCGTGCAGACGAGATGCCAGCGTCGCGTGTCATTTGTTCCTCTGCGGACAAAGGCTCCGGCTCATCATTTCGGCACGCCTTTGGTGTACCTTACCTTGTCGAATACCTCATCGATCGTCCCCTGGCATTTGCGAAATGCCGTGTAGCCCAAGGTGATGACATAGAGGCATTCATCGCCGACACGGAACCGTCCGTCCTCACCGTAACGGGGCATCTGATTACTCACGCCACTGTAGAGAATCGATGCCGACCCCGCGCTGTCCTTGTAAATAGCGGGGATGAAGTCTTTGGTCCGAGTTCTCCAGGTCGCGTAGGGAATCCCACCACCGCTCGATAGAGACAAGAAGTACAGCATATGCTGGATGTCACTGTCATCGCAGTTGCGAGTCCCAACACGTACCGTGTCAAAACCTCGAAACCCGAGACATTCATTCGGGAATTTCTTTGAGCGGAACTGTAATGGCCCGTCGGGCAACAATTGCCCCACCTTCACGCACGACACCGCTCCTGGCAATGGATTACTGCCGCGCCATCCATCGGCTAGCAGGTAGGGCTTGCCGTTGCCGTCGAGCAACCGCGTGCCCACATCCTTTTGCTGCGAGAGCTGAACGACGGTCTGCCCGATATCGCCGACCTGCTGGTCCTGAAACGACACCTTGTAGAACGCGTACGACTCATTGTTGCCGCAATCCGGGTTGTTCTGAATCTCCAGCCACATCCCCTCATGCGCGCCCGAAATGCTGAAGTAGTAGTGTTCGTCGTTCGGACACGCCGAATTGTCCTTGAAATTGATTTGCTGTCCGTCATACAAACTGAACGAGCACGGCTTGTCAGCGTTCTTCTGCCACATCGTGATCGTGGGTAAAGCATGGTCGTGCTGCGGCACCCCCTGCATCATCGAGATCGCAGCCGCGCCGGTGATTTGGACGGGCCCGTCCGGCGCCAAGTCGACCGCACTCGCCACGCCCTGGTACGCCGTCAACAGCCACGCGCCCACCACAAACATCGAAACGGCCCGCAAAATCCGAGACCAACACTTGTTTTGGATTGCTCGCATCACACACCTCCGTCTTTGACCCAGTCCCTTCGCGATCTCCGTGCCCGCAACGTCACAACGTCTTGCGTGCCGGGTTGATCACCTCGAACGACACACGCCATCCGTCCTGTCGTCCCTGATCGTGGAATCCGACCTGATAGTTGACGCTCAGGCGCGAGCCGTGGGCCAGTGGTGCAAGCCACGATGCAGGAATCCGTTCATCGAAGCCCTCCCGCGCCTCCGTCGCCGTGACCCGATGTCCGTCCTTGAGAAATAACTGATATGTCTCACCAGGCCGGTCCTCGTGTTCGCCCTCGCACCAAAGCCATAACTGCTGGCGCTCGAAGGCGAGGTGCCAGGGCTGAAGCAGCACCTGGGCACCGTTCGGCAACTTGTCGGGCTCGATGCGATCGCTGCCCGCAAGATCCGGCAATTGCGGCACCCGCATGTCGGTCGGCCTGAACGGCAACACGCCCAGCGACAGCACCGGACTCGTCTGATCTCCACCGGCGCGCGACACCACATAGCTCACGTCTGACGACAAGCCGACATTGGCCGCAATGACCGCCGGGGCAATGTCGAAAGAGAGGAATTCGGGCACAGGCTCGGGGACCGTCTCGAAAGCCGTCTCGATCGTGCCGTCGCCAACCGTGCCATGCCAGTGAACTTGTACCCGGTGGCCCGCTTGCATGCCCTGATAGCGCACCCGGACGCGGGCGCCTTGCAGCGCGAGCATTGGGTTCAGAAAGCCGTCGTCCCCGTTTTCCACTTGCGGGGCTAATAGCGTGAGCGTCGGCGTCAGATCGACGAGGATCGACTTGTCCGCCGACACACCGATGACCTCGCCGTTCGGACGCTCGCATCGATACGTGAACACATACTCGCCCGGTGCCAGCGCTCGCAGAACCTCGCCAGGGAAGTTCACGACGATCGCTTTCCCGACATCGTCGGCGCTCAGGGGGCGTGTCATCGCCACGATGTCCACGCCATTGATCGTGCAGAACAACATGTCACCTGGTGCGGAAAACGGCGGGAACATCTGCGTGTCCGCAGGCAACATGTCACCGTGATCTGCCAGATATTCGTCGGTGACACCGTTCGCGTCGACCTCCACATCGACGCGAAATGCAAAGTACGGTATCGCGGCATCGGGCGCCGTCCGGCGATGGTCGATAGTCATTTCAACACCTCCCCATCCTGATTTGCGCGAATGGCAATGGCACGACGTACGTGTGGCGCACGAACCGGACTGTGCGCTGGCGGCACGCTTGAGTTCAGTTCCGGTCCCGCTTGTAATGCACTTGAATCACACGCGGGAGGTCGGACGCGCGGGAACGCACCGAGCTCGTGGGCGAACCTCCGTTGCTCGTCGGAGAAGTCGCACGGGATCCCGACTGGGAGCGTGCGACGACTGCCGCTGTGTGGCCGGCCATTTGGGTCAACATGAAGGCGTTGACGTTTGGTACTGGAGGGGGCGAAGGCGAGCGTGGCCCGCTTGACAAAGAGCTGATCGACCACTCAGATTCCTCGCTGATCCTACTCAACCTAGATAACGAGCGAATCGGAGGCGGAGAACCGCTTGTGCTGCGAGAACCGCTGGCCCCGCTGCCGCCGGCATTGCCTGTCGGCGTACTGGACCTGGACCTGCTCGCCGGTCGACTCAGCACCGAATCGTTTCCCGTCAGAGTGCCTCGTGTGCCGTCCTCGGCAAGATTCGCTGCACGCGCTGCCACGCGTGCGTTGGCGAAGGCAAATCCGAAACCCGCGATAATGTCGAAAGCGCCTAGTACGGTCGCCGCAAGGCCCAATTGGGCCGAAAGATCGTCACTCCCGTCAGCCGCCGCGGCAGCGCTCCCCGTGCCGAGTCCAAAGATCGCCGCATTGACGCTCGTGGTGCTGATAAGCGACATCTGCGACACCGTGCCCAGCGCGGCGAAGTTCGCGGATATGGTGGTGGCGAGCGAAGCGCTCGATGTCGCGGCAGTTGCGGCTGGCACGCCGACCCCTACAGCCGCCGATGTTCCCGTCGCCACGGCGCCTGCGCCTGCCGTCGCCCCCGCCGTCGTTGTCACCATTGCACTGGTTAACGGCGTCAGCAGCCCCGCCGAATAGATAGTGGCCACGATGCCTATCACGGCGGTCAACGCCGTGATAATCCCACCCAGCCACGACGGGATGTGTCCGGACGGGTCGATCGAGTTGAGCGGATCAAGGCGCGCGTAGGCGTTGACGCCGCCGCCGTCGAACGGGACATCGGTATCGGGCACCAGAAAGCGACACAGCACCGGGGAATACAATCGTGCATTGCCCAGCCAGAGACCCTGTGTCGCCGGATCGACAATCTCTCCATCCTGACCGGGAACGCCGTCCGGGACATCGGCGCGACGATACCCGCTTGGGGAGTACACGATACCCCGCGTCGCGTCGCTGCCCGAGTGCACTTCCATCACGCTCGACTTGGTATCGGTGGCGTACGCCAGCAACTGTCCTGCGGAGTCCAGCGTGCCCCCGGTGCCGTCGAGATAACTACGCGTGAGCGTGCCCTGCACTTCCACGGCCAACCGGTTGCGGCGGAATATCCGTCGACGCGTCGGCTGGCCCGCCTGCGCGACGACCGACTGTTCGTCGAGCGGGTTGTAGCCATACTCGGTCGGTGCCTGTCCGCTACGCTGGGCGGACATCATCTGATCCTGCTCGTTGTACGTGTAGGTGTTGCCCAGGCCGTCGTCGGTCACGCGACCTGCCGCGTCGTAGCCAAGCGTGAAACGCCCATCCGCAGCACCGTAACCACGCCGCTCGAACGCCGTGAGCAGAGTAGGATCGTCGTCGCTTTCGAAGTGAAACGTCACCGCGGCGGGCGTGCTCACCCCGTAGTGCCACGTCAGGATTTCGGCCACATTGTCGAAAGCGTCGTGCTTCCACTGCTGCACCGAAATCCGTTGTGAAGGATCGTGTGGATCGGGAGCACTTTCGGGCCCTTCGGTGTAGTAGGCCTCGAGCCGGTCGCGCCGGTCGTAGGCCATCCCCTCCCTCAATCGCAGCGTGCCGCCCTCTGTACGCGTGCGGTTGACCAGCAAATCGAGATCGTTGTACCCCTGAGTCAGCACGAGCGCGGTGCGCCCCGGCGCAATCGTCTCACGCGACGTCTCGCGACCGAAGTCGTCGTATCCGAGCGTTGTCGTCAGACGCAACGTACCGGCCTGCCGCACGGTCTGTTTGCACAATCGGCCAAGCGGGTTCCATAAATACTCCACGACAACATCGCCACAGGTGTACTCCATCAACTGCCCGGTGGACGCGTTGTAGCGATAGCAATGGATGTTGCCCGCAGCATCCTCACACGAGGCAGGCAGACCGAGCGAAGTCCATTCGTAAGTCGACTGACGTTCGCCCGCCTCGTCTGTCCACGTTTCGATATGAGGAAAACCGGTTGCGTAGCGCTCGCAACCATAGGTGGCTCCTGCAAGCGATGCCCCCACGAGCAATCCAGTGTTCGGATCATGCCCGTAATCGGTTTGCACAGCTCCCGCCACACGCTGTCGAGGCACCTCGGTCAGCGAGGGATTGAGCGTGAAAGTCAGCTTCTGTCCCGCGGCGTTGGTCTGTTCTGTCGGATGCCTGCGATCGAGCTGGAACGACCAGCTCGTAGTGCGCCCTCCTACCGTCTGGTCGGTAACGCGCATCTGACCATCGAACGTGCGAGCCCCGACCTCGGTGCCGTTCACACACACTTGTGTCGCGCTGTTGTCGAGCGAATGCGGTGCGTAGGCGTAGTCGAACGTATCACCATCGCCGAGATCGACGTGGCTCGTACGATCCGCAAAGTCGTAGGTGTACGTCGTCTCTCTGCGTGACGAGTCGAGCGCGCTGACGCGACGGCCCAATCCGTCGTAGGCGAAGGTCCATTGACTCACCAGACTCCGCGACGTATCGGTGCGTGTCTCCTTTTCGATCTCGGCAAATCTGTTGTACGTACGCGCTGTGACCCCGGAACGTTCCTCGCCGCCCTCGAGCCAACTTGTCTCCGTTTGCGTCACGGCATTCCACTCGTCGTGTTCGATCACGCCGTCCGGTCGCGTGACGGCACAGCAACGTCCCCATCCGTCGTAGGCGAAGTGCATGGTGGTAACCAGCGGCTCACCCTCAATGCGATCGGTCGTCGTGCTTTGAATCTTGCGGCCACGCGTGTCGAACTCGTATCGCATCACCTCCAGCACATCACCTCCGGCGATGTCTGGGTCGCTTCGTGTGGTACGCACGGTCAATCCGGTGCCATCGAAGTAGGCGGTATCGACGATGCCCGAATCGCGGGTTGTCTGCTGCGACACCACACCACCGGTTTCGCCCATGAGCGTATATACATGCCGCAACGTGGCGGTGTAGGTGGTATCTCCCGATGTCGGCGTCGTCGATTCCTCGACCACCCGGCCAAGCACGTCATATTGCGTCACGACGATTGCATCGTTGCCCTGCACAAGGGTGTCCAGTCCGGTGTGAATCGACGTATGCGTGATGGTCGTACTATCGGTGTCGTCGAAATCGGTATGCTGCCTGCGCGTCGTCACCAGTTCGTCGTTCGCCTTCGCATAGGTGTAGTCGGTCGTAGTCGTGTGCCCGATGAGGGTCTGCGCACGCTGACGTGCGCGCCCATGCAACAGCGCCGACGTCGGATTATTGAAGTACGCGAACGACACCTCGTCGAAAACATCTCCATCCGCCAGTTGCCGTTGCTCACTCACGGCCAGAAAATCGGCCGCACCGGATACGAGCGACGGATAGCTCGCGTACCGAAATTGCTGAACCCGCGTCGGCGCCAGTGCTGTCGGCTTCATGCCGGGGGCGCGAGGCGTCGGTTCACCCGGCACCATCGTGCGCGACTTCACAGAGCGCGGGGTCTTCCACACGGGGTCGGGCGGGCATCCGTCCTCGCCAGCAGGATCGTAGTACTCGGTCAGCTCAGTGACACGGTCCGGCATAACGACCTCGATGGGGTTACCCCACGTGTCATACCGGTGGGTCGTGATCTCGTCGCGCGCCACCCCGTCGCGACGCCAGCGCACGATCTCCACTTTTGGCAATTGCACAATGGCAGGCTGTTCGTCATAGGGCGCGCCCGTCACGTCGTGATAGGTATTCAACGTGGTTTGTTCGCAACCGTCCTCTTCGCGCCGTTCCTCCATGAGCAGGTGAAAGCGATTGAACTCGCGGTACACCGTGCCCAGCACCCGCGGTGGCTCGACGGATTCGTCGATCTGCGATTCGGTCGACCAATAGCGATAATCTGTCCTGACCTTGTAAAGCCCGTCGGAGGCATCTTCCCAGTCGACACCCGCGCCATAGCCTAGGAAATTGTTCGTCGAGAAGGTGTACGTCGTCACGCGCGAAGGCTGATCGGCACCCGGGTCGATCACATGGCGCACCACGTAAGGAAGATGGGACGGTGGCGTGCCCGGTGCTTCGTTCGAGCGCGACGGAAAGCGATGGCCGTCCGTTCTGTAAGCCATCCTCTCTACACTTCCGGTCGGCGACCTCACCTCGGTGAGGAACGCGAGATCGGCATCGGTCAGACGTTCGTAGTTGAACACCCATCTGGGCTGACCGGGGAGCGGGAGGCGGATCGAAGACACGAGGTCGCCGCTGAGCGTCATCTCATAGACGACCGGTATCGGCCCGGCGACCGTGATGGAAACGGCCAGCCCCGTGCGTGTCACGCGCAGCAACTCCCCACGGTCCTGATCGCGCATCGTAGCCAGTGCCGGCTCACCCTCGAACGCCTGCCACGTCAGGTACACCGATCGCCCGTGCGGCGACACGATCTCCACCGGCACCCACGGGGTGAGCGGATCCGACGGCCGGAAGGGTTCCAGAATCTCGCGTTGCCCCGAACGATAGGTCACCACCACGCGCGTAGCGTGCTTCTCTATGATGGCGGTGGGCAGCTTCTGGTCGGGGAGCGTAATGCTCGCATCCGTCATGATCGCGAGGTGCGTCTCACCGTCCGACAGTCGCAAACGCTTGGCGGCGGGTTGCAGTTGCGAGAAGCCCCAGCTCCAGCCCCGACCGAGTCCGACGTCGACGTTCTGCAACGGATCAAAGCCGAGCGAGAGTTTCAGCTCCGGTCCTGCCAACGCATTCATGGATATAGGGGGCAACGCAACGCGAACGGTGTAGACGCCGGTTCGCGGGTCCACACCCTTTTCGAGGAAGCTCAGAAAACTTTGTGCCCCGGAATACAGCGCGTTGTGGTCCGCCTGAGAACGTTCACGAACTGGCTCGTCCATATCGGACTCCTTGCGATGGCAAGTGCGCGGTGAGGATCGCAATGTAGGACCCGGCGCTGACACCTGAATACCGGACATCGCCGCGGCATCAGGCTTGCGTCAGATCCATCTGGTCGAGCGACGTCGAAATGTTGACGCGCAAACGATGGGTCGTTCCGTATTTGTCGCGCACGATGTAAATGGAGCCCAGATTGTTGACCGCCCCCGCCCACGGAAGCCCACCCACGCGCGAGACGAACGCCACCGACGCGCAGTCGGCGCGGGCGTAATTGTTGGTGTCGGGCCGGTAATCTCCCATGTGCTGTGTATGGGAGTAGATGAAACGCTGCTGCTGCGTTTTCTCGTCGGGTGGCGGCGCGTAACCGCAGAATGCCCCCGTCGTTGAGTTGGGCGACAACCATCGGAACGTGCTTGCCCAGCTATCCGGCGCGACATCAATGCTGTGGATGGCATAGCGCCGACCGTTATCGACCATGCCGAGATGGTAGATTTTCACCTTGATATTGGGACCCACTTCAAAACTGTTCGGGTTGTCCCACTCCACTTTCCAGGCAGCCAAACCCGGCCGCTCGAACTGCACCGGCACGACGTCGACTTCCCCTTTGTCACCCGTCCGGTCCATCGAGTACACATCGATTTTGGACACCGTAATGCGTGCCCCGATGCTCTTGCGGGCATTGGCAAAGTCGGCCGTCTGCACGTACCGATGGAGCGTCTCGGACGCCACCGGCTCTGACCCTGCCGCCCCTGGTGGGCAAAAGTCGTAGTCGTTTTTCTGCGTGGATGCCCCCCAGCCGCTGGTAACCGGCACGTTCGAATCAATGACCACAGGAATCAACTGACGTGTGCCAGCATCGACCAATCGCAGACTGTCTCGTTCCTCTGGCGTCAGCGCGACATCCGACTCGATCGTGATCTCGATCCGTACCTGACTCAACCCATTGTTGTAGAGACGCTCCGTGCCGGACGTGATTTTCAGCTCGAAGGTCTCGATGGCGGACGCTCGGGTGCTTGCATTCATCTCAACCTCCGACACAAGAAGTGTGAAATGAATGTTAGGCGCCATTCTCGTCAGCTACACCTGTCAACCTTGACAGTCGACGGCCGCGCTGCAGCACCGTCGACAATGGCGAAGCGCCGGAAAGTCGAAGAGACAAAAAAAAACGGCGACATCGGGTCGCCGCCTGTCTACACCGATTGAGTACGTCGCTCAGGCCGGACGTTTGAGATACAGCCCAGTCCCGCGAAAACGGCACACTTCTTCGCCATGCTGATTCGTTGCGGTCCACAGCTGACGCACGATGCCGCGATCAGGGCGGCTCTTCGACGCACGCACTTCGAGCGTGCTGCTCGTGACCGTCACCGTGTCGCCGGGGCGCACCGGCTTGAGCCATTCAATCTGCTCCACGCCTGGCGAACCCATGCTCGATGAGCGCGACAGCAACTTATCGACATTCATCCGCATCATGATGCTACACGTATGCCAACCGCTGGCGACCAACCCACCGAAGTGCGATTCGCGTCCTGCGGCTTCGTCGACGTGAAACGGCTGAGGATCGAACTGACGCGCGAATTGGACGATCTCGTCAGCCGTGAACGTGTATTCGCCGAGGTCGAAGGTGTCACCGACTGCGAAGTCCTCAAGGTAGTACTCAAGCGTTGCCATGCCAACCTCCCGCTGTGCGAATAGTCCGAGTGGATTCGAGCAATTCCGGCCATTCCTGAGATGCGATAGGCACTGAAAATCGCCGCGCGTGAGGGACATTATGCATGACTGCACGCGCCTCTCCCGCGCACACGTTGTACGCCGCACCGCCCCCCATGTCTCCCCGTAATCGACAAGCGATACCTGAAAGTGCGTGCGCTGTTGGCGCACTCACCATGAACGCCATTGCCTTCAGCCCTCGCAGCCCTGCTCCAGCGCAGGCATCTCCCTCTCACAGGCAGGAGCCGTCGAAAAATGATCCGCTCGACTCAGTTTCCGTTAGCGCCGATCTCACTCCCCACCGTAACGGGGCATCCACATCCTGCCTGCACCTCGACGGCGTCCCCCCCTGATCGGCCACCCTCGCTGCAAACACTGCTCACTGCGTCGCTGCCTTCCGACGCGCCGTACTGGGCCGACAGAATGACGCAAATCTGCGAGGACCATCCGGCACTGAGCACGAGCCTTCGATGGATTCTCGGTAACGTCCCGCTCGCCGAAGTCGCGCAGTTTCTGGACAGCGGGATCGAGGTGCTGGCCGACGCGCTCGATGCCTCACCCGATCTGGCGCACGGCATTCTGCTCTCATGGGAAAGCGCCTTGGCGCGACGACATCCCGCCGACACTCTGGAGACCATCTGCCTGCGTGTGACGTCGCCGTCGAATCTGCGGGACATCCGGCGGTCGATGACACGGGCCGCCTCGCGCGATGGCGAGTCCGAGAATCGCCATGTAGCGGTCTGCGGTAAAAGCTGGGCGCAGAGTGTCTCGGACACGTTCCAATGGTTACGAATGGCTGGCAGCGGATTCGATCCGAACATCAGTGAGTCCGATTACGAACAGCGTGCACGCGAACTGGCGCACGAGGTGAGTTACACGATGCCGACCTTCCGCTTCGACAGATGCGGTGCCATCGGCACGTTGACCGGTTTGCTTTACGCCTACGCGAGTGCCTCGTGCATCGCGCGCGACATCGGCATCGCGAGCCCGTTGACCGCACCTCACCGCGTACCGCCCGACGACAGCGGGAGCCTCTCATTTCGGGAAGTCATCGGCGATGTCGTCGATGCCTGTCTGCATGCGATCTCCGAGGGCACCGACCGACTGACGAACGCCGTGCCGATTTACGATCCGCTTCGCTTTCCGGCAACGGCGAGCGCAGCGGTGTCGCCCTCGCCCCCGGATACCGCGAATCCAGCGCCGGAGGGTGCGCCTCCCCCTCATCCGGTGCGCCATGCGGCGCATCGGGCGTCACGTCATCCGAGTGAGAGACAGCCGCAGAAACTGTCCCCGTTGGACAATTCGCCCGCGATGCGACGGGTCGTCTCACTCGCGAACGCTCAGGAAAATCGTGCCCTGACCCGGGAAGCCACGATCAACGCGATTTCCCCGGTTTTGGATTTACGGCAATTCATCGATCATGAACTGATCTCGGCCCTCGCCGACGTCGGCATCACGCGAAACCCCGATCTCCTTTACCTGAATCGATTCAAATACTTCGGCCGCCCCTCCAAAATGGGGCTACCGCCGGGCACCTTGGCGCGTAGCGGCCTAATCGAATCGCTGACGCTGAGCGAGGCTGCACGACAGTTTGCGACAAAGCAAAACCACATCAAGGAGACCCCGCTCGCCTACGGCATCTACAGGCATGACCGCACGCGGAGAAACCACTTTGTCCCCGAGGACGAGGTCAGGGAGATGACGGTCCCGGCGTTCGAGAAGGTCATCGACACGTGCAGGCAGCGCTGGCTTAGCCATCTGAATCAGCTGGAAGGCCCTCGCGCCGAGGCCGATTACGTTGAGGCGCTTTACGAGCGTGCGCGAACGGCACTCGAGCAGCAGGCCGCCATCGAGTACAACGCCGGACGAATCTCCGGGGACGGTCTCGTTCTGGCCCAGATCGTGACGTATGCGTCCGATGCCACGCACCGTCGATTGAACCTCGACATGTACATCGGCAACATCAAAGGACACGAGATCATCCTCGACGTACCCGGCGTAGGCCACGTCCGACCTGCGGGTGCGTTTGCCATTTCGGAGTATCCCGCCCGGATGACACATCATCCGGGGAGAATACTTGTCGCGGTGCTGGGAAGTGGTTTTCCGCTAAGGGAATACGAATCGGAACTAAGTCTCGAACGGGATCTGGCCAGAGGGGAAGGCTCCGTCATCTATCGGGAACTGGTCGGTCGGCTTCCCCTCGATATGCAGCCCAGGTGCTTCGTCGACGACCCGTGCCGGGTCATGCTCCCGGCCACGCAGGACGATGTGATCCGTCTCGCACTGAGAGCGAGCTTCAGTGTCATTCGCCACGACTTCGACTACGGTGGCAGCGCGCTGTTCGACGGGCAGCGAAGCGCCGTCTGGACAACATGGCTGGCCGGCGCAAACGCCACCGACTTCGACACTGGAATGCAGGAAGCCGCGCCCGGCGACACAGGCTTTCCCGCTGGGTTTCCTCCCGATACGCTCCCCCGCGAACGCCGTCTGCATATCGACCACCGCGCTATCGAAGCGGTTCACCAGGTCGGCCGACTGCGCGTCCATGTCTCCGAGGCGTTGCCCGATTTATCACGCGCGACCGAGGATTACATGACTGCGCTGATCATGACCTTGACCGGTCAAGTAGTGACGACGTCGCAGATTTACCTTCACGTCTACCGGCAGCGTGTGAGCACAGCGCTCGATTTTCCGACCTACGACTGGAGTGGTCCGGAGACGCCGATCGAAACGTCGTCGCTGACGCAATACCTCGCGAACCGAGTCAGCGGCGCACAGACCGAAGCGCTATCACCCGGCACTCGGACCATCTTCTCGAACGATGCCGACCCCGTCGATGCGCGTGAACTGAATATTCCGAACCTGACACCGGAGGCTTTGCTTAACGCCATCGACACCGAATCCTTCATCGATCAGCAAACCGACGTTTTCGATACCTTCTGGCAAGACCACTCGCAGAACATGTACGTGTCGCTCAAGGGCGCCTTCATCATCGAGGCCTTCGTACAACTGCAGGAAGGTCGCCTGCCGCCCGCAGCGGCGGACATCGCGCGGCGCGTCGCCGGATGCGCCAGCATCTATTCGCTGAATCTGGAACCGATGCACACACCTTCGATTCCGGATCCCGACATTCGCATGTCATGGCTACATGTCGGTGGTGCGAAATCGGACATTCAACTCTTCGAGGATCTCGGCACCGGTTGGGTGCTCATGTATGCGCCTCGCGTGCTGTCGGATCATCTGATCGCGTTTCATCGACATTCGGCGTTGCACAGTTGGCTCACCGAGCAGCTCGGAGATACGAGTGCCCGCGAACGGCTGGTGAGCGCGTTCTCCAAAGCCGATCGTGAAAACGCGATGCGCACCGGTCTCATCGGCATGCCTGCCCCGCGCAGAGGCATCATCCCCGCTTTGGCATTCTCGACGTCACTCATTTCCGGCGACCCCTTCACCGCATACCTTGATCTGTTCAAGGCGCGCGTACAGGAAGAAACGCATAGCCGGACGTCGAGCTTGACCGGTAGCCTCGTCGCGCCGCTGCTCGACACGCTTGCCGCCACCAACTTTGTATTCGGCCTTACTGCGGTCGCCGGGGCCGCGTTGCCGGGCATCGGTGCGACTTCCAGCACGCTCTCCGCGATTACCTTCGCGATGGGCGCCACCGCCGTTGCCTTCGGCGACCGACCGGTTCGACGTGCGGGCTGGAATGCCATGCTTTCCGGAGCGACCGGGCTGCCCATCGGCTGGTATACGAATGCAGCCGCTACGGTAAGCGCGCAATTGCGGCCCTTTCTGGCGTCCGCCTCCGCGCAGCGGCTGCATCCACTGATGCCCAACCTCTATCGCGGCGAACAAGGCATGGTGGTGCGCTCCGGGGAGCTTTACTTCAATGTCGATTATTTTCCCAACCGCGGAACCTGGAACGTGATCGATCATGCCAGGCCCGGCTCGCCCGGTCCCGCGATCTCGCAAACCGCGAATTACGATTGGATTCTCGAAGACATCAGCGCGCACTCCACGCTCGACGGACCAGTCGGAGCAACGGTGTTCCATGACGATGTGAGCCTGAATTTCATCGACGTCGAATACCGCTCGAAGCTTTCGGCGCAGCGTCATGCGGCGTCGGCCGGGCGTCGGGAAGCCTTCCAGGCGGGCCGAAGCGAAGCGGAGAAAAGCCCGTTGAACCTGCCACCGGAAGCGCGGCCATCGGCGCTGCTCAAGCTGGATTTCATCGATCCGGCGACGAGCGATCCCCGCCTGCTCGGCATCCTCTCGCGCCGCGTCGAAGAAGTCATGCGCGTCGAAGCCACGGCGCGCGCCGCAGCCAACGCCCGGCTCGTTGCGGGCGACATTCACGCCGCATCCGGAGAATTCCGACCGCTGCCGCAAATGGCCTATACGGCAAGCAACGCCGATGGGCGAACCGGATTCTGCTTGCCGCTGGTGCGCATGATGGCGGTCGCCCAACATCGCGGGGAAATCACGTCATTCATCCGGACGATAGAAGGTGCCGTTCAATGGCCTCAATCCCCTCAGGCGCTTTCGCTTCGGGAGCAGCTCGTACGATTGCACTCCAGCGTGGAAGCCAGCGCGACGGAAACGCATCTCGGGCTGTTCGACCTCGACCGGCTTGAACAAGCGATCGCGGCCGGTCCCCCCAGAGCGACGTATCTCGTCACCACGCGGAGTCATTCCATGTCCATATTGGTCGAGCGTGCCGGCACCGTTGTCTACGATCCGAATTTCGGCGTTGCCGAATTTCGCTCGACCGGCGACGCGCTCAAGGCGTTCGGGGCGTTGATGCGTCGAGGCGATCTGGCGCGTCTCTACGGGGCGTTCGACGGCTTGGGCGAGATGCAGTTCATCCTCAAGCGAGTGGACGTGGAACGACTCGCCCGGGTCGACGTAGGGGGAACGGCGGTTTCCGAGATGGCGATTTCGACGTGGGGGTGAAATCAGAGCAAAGCGATGGCGGCCGGAACGGCACCCGACGAACCGCTATTGGAGGGTTTCCTTGACACCGTCAGGCAGCGGCAGCGACATGATGTCGATGCCTTCGTCGGCCAGCGCCTCGGCTTCCTCTCGCGACGTCGTGCCGCGAATATTGCGCTCCGGGGCTTCCTGATAGTGAATCTTGCGCGCTTCCTCGGCGAATTGATTACCGACGTCTTCCGTATTCGCAATGACGTGGCGCACAGCTTTCATCCACAACGTCTGCAATTGACGCTGCGCTTGCGCAACCTCTGGAGGCAGCGCATCGGCACGCACGGGCGAGCCGCTCGCCTGCGTCGCCGAGGTCTCGGCGCGCGACGTCGTCCCCGACAGATTCAGACGCGGTGCGGACGGCATGCGCACGACAGCCGTGTCGCCACAGACCGGGCAACTGACCAGCCCGCGAGACTGTTGCGACAGGTAATCGTCCTCCGAGCCGAACCAGCCCTCGAAGGTGTGCTCATGGGCACAACGCAGATCAAAAACCTTCATGATGCAACGGATGTGTCCCCGCCCCGCCGTTGGAATACGTCAGCGAGGCCGGGATCGAAAAATGACCGTAAGACGGCGAATCAGCGCAACGGCGTACGTTCACCGGGCTGCCAGACTCCCGATAATATCTTTTCCAGCCAAAACGCGCCGATAACCGATTTCACGTCCGTGACGCGTCCTTCACGCACCCACTGAAGCAGCTCCGTCGCGGGCATCTTGAAGACGTCCAGAAACTCGCCTTCATCCAGCTTCTGCTCGCCCTTTGTCAGATCGCGTGCCAGCCAGATGTCGATGAACTCCGTCGAGTACGAAATCACCGGGTGAATGCGGGTCAGGTAATCCCAGCGCTCGGCCCGATAGCCCGTCTCTTCCAGCAACTCGCGCTGACCGCACACGAGGCCACCCTCGGCCTCGTCGAGCTTACCGGCGGGCAACTCCGTCATCACCCGCTTCAACGGATAGCGATACTGGCGCTCCATGAGCACCTGACCGTCTTCGAACAGCGGGATCACCATCACCGCCCCCGGATGGGTCGTGTACTCGCGAATCGCCGTCTTGCCGTCGGGCAGACGCACACGATCGCGCTTGATGGTGAGGAACGCGCCTTCGTAGACGGTATCGCTCTCGATGCCGGTCTCAATCAGGTGCTGGTCGTCTTGCTGTTGGGTCATAAGCCCTCCACGGCTGAAAATTGGCGAACCCGGAATACAAAACGCCGCCTCGGGGGCGGCGTCTTGCGAAGCATCCATCTCACGCGGCAGCCGCCGGTCGATGGCGCCACAAATACCGGTAGACGAAGCCCGGAAACGCGAACACGACAAACAGGCTCGCCGTCACGGCGTAGAACTCCCAGCCCTGTGCGAACACATTGCCGATGCCCGACTCGATCAGGTAACCGAGCGCACCTACGACGAAGTACGCCACCACCATCTCGATCAGACGAAGCCACAGCGGTTTGACCGCCGACTTGCGCCCGAGAATACCGAACAACCTCTGGTTCACGAACGGCAGGTTCGCGCCCAGCACAGCCAGCAAAATGACTAGCGTACCGCCTGCGGACATCCCCATCGTTCGTCTCCCCTGCTTGCCCTGCTATCTCTGTCAAACGGCAGGGCAGATCGTTCCGATCTGCCCTGTCCGCATCGCATCACTGCGTGAAGTCATCCGGCGAGTTAGCTCGCCAGCGTCAGCTTGATCGTGCGCAGGCACCAGTCCATCAGCGACCCCGGCATCAGGCCGAGATACAGCATGGCCAGACCGTTGATCGACAGCACGAAGCGCATCGTACCGCTGCCTTCCAGCGCATTGGTGTCGTCGGCTTTGTCGAAGTACATCAGCTTCACGACGCGCAGATAGTAGAACGCACCGATCAGCGACGCGATCACCGCGACCACTGCCAGCCACACCATACCGGCGTTCACCACGGCTTGCAGCACAGCCAGCTTGGCGTAGAAGCCTGCCAGCGGCGGAATACCGGCCAGCGAGAACATCAACATCAGCATGACGAAGGCAAACCACGGACTGCGTTGGTTCAAGCCCTTCAGATCCGAGAGGTTCTCGGCTTCGAAGCCCTTACGCGAAAGCAACAGCACGATACCGAACGTACCCAGCGTCGTCAGCAGATAGATCACGCTGTAGAACAGCGACGAACCGTACGCGTCGGCGATGCCGTCGATCTTGCCGCCCACCACGCCCGAGAGCATGCCCAGCAGCACGAAACCCATGTGCGAGATCGTCGAGTACGCCAGCAGACGCTTGACGTTGGTCTGCACGATAGCCGTCAGGTTACCGATCACCAGCGAGAGCACCGCCAGAATGATCAGCATCTGCTGCCAGTCGATCGCCAGCGGGAGCATGCCTTCCACCAGCAAGCGCAGCAGCAGCGCGAAGGCACCCAGCTTCGGTGCGCCGCCGATGAGCAGCGTGACCGGGGTCGGTGCGCCCTGATAGACGTCCGGCACCCACATGTGGAACGGTGCAGCGCCCAGCTTGAACGCCAGACCGGCCACCACGAAGACCACGCCGAACACCAGCACGATCTTGTTCACGGCGCCGGAAGCGATCACTTCGAAGACCTTGGCGAGTTCGAGCGAGCCCGTCGCGCCGTACATCATCGACATACCGTACAGCAGGAAGCCCGAAGCCAGCGCACCCAGCACGTAGTACTTCATGGCCGACTCGGTCGCGTTCGTCGAATCGCGCCACACGGCGGCGAGCGCATACAGCGACAGCGACATCAGTTCCAGACCCAGATACAGCGTCAGGAAGCTGTTGCCCGAGATCATCACCGACAGGCCCAGCAGCGAGAACAGGCTGAGGACGTAGAAGTCGCCACGGGCAAGACCGCGTGCTTCCAGATACTTCTGGCCGTAGATGAACGTGACGAACGTTGCCAGACCACCGAAGGCCTTGAGCAGGTTCGACATCGGGTCGGCGACGAACACATTGCCGAACAGGTAATGCGACGCCGGGTCGGCGGCATTGCAAGCCCACAGCACCGACACGACAGCCGACGTGATGAGCGCCAGCACGTAGTTAAGCTTGCGCGTCTGGCCGAGGAACGCGTCGCACATCATGATCACGAGGATCATGAGCAGCAGGATGGCCTCCGGCAACGCAGGCAGCAGATTAATGTTTTGCATGATCTAGATGTCCTCCCCGATTACGGCAGCTTGGTCTGCGCCACGTGGGCGAGGAGGTTAACCACGGAGGTATGCATCAGGTCCGTAAAAGGCTTCGGATAGATACCCATGAACAACGTGAGAGCCGCCAGCACTGCGAGCATGAAGAACTCGCGCTTGTTGATGTCGATCAGCTCGCGTACATGATCGTTGGCGATCGCGCCGAAAATCACGCGCTTGTACATCCACAGCGAGTAGGCCGCACCGGTGATCAGCGAGGTGGCAGCCAGCAGGCCCACCCAGAAGTTCAGCTTCACAGCGCCCAGAATCACCAGGAACTCACCCACGAAGCCCGACGTTGCCGGCAGACCGCTGTTAGCCATGGCGAACAGCATCAGGAATGCGGCGAACTTCGGCATCGTGTTCACGACACCGCCGTAGTCGGCGATGTTGCGCGAGTGCATACGGTCGTACAGCACACCGATACACAGGAACATGGCGCCCGACACGAAACCGTGCGAGATCATCTGCACCATCGCGCCCTGCATGCCGATTTCGCTGAACATGAAGAAGCCGAGGATCGCGAAGCCCATGTGAGCGATCGACGAGTAAGCCACCAGTTTCTTCATATCCGTCTGCACCAGAGCCACGAGGCCGATGTAGACGATGGCGATCAGCGCAAGCGCGACCATGAAGCCCGACAGGTAGTGACTGGCGTCCGGTGCGATCGGCAGCGAGAAGCGCAGGAAACCGTACGCGCCGAGCTTCAGCATGATGGCGGCCAGCACGACCGAGCCACCCGTCGGCGCTTCCACGTGGGCGTCCGGCAGCCAGGTGTGCACCGGCCACATCGGCACCTTCACCGCGAAGGCCATGAAGAAGGCCACGAACAGCAGTATCTGCACGTTCATCGGCAGCTTCGCGGCGTACCAGTCGGTCAGCGTGAACGAACCCGTCGCGTTGTACAGATAGATCAGCGCAACCAGCATCAGCAGCGAGCCGAGCAGCGTGTACAGGAAGAACTTGAACGCAGCGTACACGCGGTTCGGACCACCCCAGATACCGATGATCAGATACATCGGGATCAGCGTGGCTTCGAAGAACACGTAGAACAGCAAGCCGTCTTGTGCCGAGAACACGCCGATCATCAGACCGGAGAGGATCAGGAACGCGGCCATGTACTGCGCCACGCGTTCGGTGATCACTTCCCAGCCTGCGATCACCACGATCACCGTGATGAGGGCGGTCAGCACGACAAGCCACAGCGAAATGCCGTCGATGCCGAGGAAGTAGTTGATGTGGAAGCGTTCGATCCAGCTCGATTTCTCGACGAACTGGAACGAAGAGGCCTTGGCGTCGAAGTTCGAGATCAGCGGCAGCGTGACCAGGAAGCTCAGCAGCGAGCCGATCAGCGACAGCGCGCGTGCGACACCCGGATTGCGGTCGTTACCCACCGCGAGGATAACGATCCCCGAGATGATGGGCAGCCAGATGGCCAGACTCAGAAGCGGTAGCGATTGCATTGTTATTGGCTCCCCCTATTACTTGCCGTTCAACGTCACAAACAGCGTCAGGAGCCCGAGCATGCCGATGATCATGGCGAACGCGTAGTGGTAGATGTAACCGGATTGTGCGAAGCGAATGACGCCGGCGAACCAGCCCACCAGACGCGCGCTGCCATTCACGACGGCGCCGTCGATGAGACCCTGATCGCCCGCCTTCCACAGGCCGCGACCAATCTTGAGCGCGCCCTTGGCGAAGACCACTTCGTTGATCTTGTCCATGTAGTACTTGTTATCGAGCAGGTTGTAGACGCCCGAGAACCGGTTCTTCAGCGCTTCCGGAATGTCCGGACGCTTGAGGTAGAAGAACGCCGCCAGAATGATGCCCAGCGCCGACAGTGCGATCGGCAGCGTGCCGAACGAGTGCAGTGCCATCGCCACCCAGCCGTGGAACTCGTGGCCGAGTTCTTCCATCGCCGGGTGATTCTCGCCGACGAAGATCACGTCCTTGAACGCCACGCCTTGCTTGAAGAACTCGCCGAAGAGCATCGGAGCGATCGCAATGGCACCGATGATGACCGACGGGATCGCCAGCAGGATCAGCGGAATCGTGACGACAGCCGGAGACTCGTGCGGCTTCTGACCCGGGGCCAGACCGTGGTGCTCGTCGTGCGAATCCTCTTCTTCCTCGTGGTGCGCGTCGTGATGATCATGCGCATGCGCCTGACCGAAACGCTCCTTGCCGTGGAAGACCAGGAAGTACATACGGAACGAGTAGAACGCCGTGACGAACACGCTCGCGACTACTGCGAAGTAGGCGAAGCCCGAACCCGGCAGATGCGAGGCGGCGACCGCTTCGATGATCGAGTCCTTCGAGTAGAAGCCTGCGAAGAACGGCGTGCCGATCAGCGCGAGCGAACCCAGCAGCGACGTGATCCACGTGATCGGCATGTACTTCCACAGGCCGCCCATGTTGCGCATGTCCTGATCGTGGTGCATGCCCATGATCACCGAACCGGCACCGAGGAACAGCAGCGCCTTGAAGAACGCGTGCGTCATCAGGTGGAAGATGGCGACCGGGTAGGCCGACACGCCAAGCGCGACCG
Source organism: Pandoraea commovens (assembly GCF_024704525.1). NCBI lineage: Bacteria > Pseudomonadati > Pseudomonadota > Betaproteobacteria > Burkholderiales > Burkholderiaceae > Pandoraea > Pandoraea commovens. The sequence goes on along the minus strand of NZ_CP102780.1, from coordinate 2,193,683 downwards.
TCATGTAACCGAGCTGCGAGAGCGTCGAGTAGGCCACGACACGCTTGATGTCGTTCTGGATCATGCCCAGGAAGCCCATGAACAACGCCGTGATCGCACCGATGATCGTGATGAACGACAGCGCGGTGTCCGACAGTTCGAACAGCGGCGACATACGGCTCACCATGAAGATACCCGCCGTCACCATCGTGGCCGCGTGAATCAGTGCCGAGATCGGGGTCGGGCCTTCCATCGAGTCCGGCAGCCAGACGTGCAGCGGGAACTGCGCCGACTTACCCATCGCGCCGATGAACAGGCAGATACAAGCCACCGTAATCAGACGCCAGTCGGTGCCCGGGAACGAAAGGGCTGCAACGTCGTTAGCCTTGGCGAACACTTCGCTGTAGTTCAGCGTGCCGGTGAACGCCAGAATCAGGCCGATACCGAGCAGGAAGCCGAAGTCACCGACGCGGTTGACCAGGAACGCCTTCATATTGGCGTAGATCGCGGTCGGACGCGTGTACCAGAAACCGATCAGCAGGTACGAGACCAGCCCCACCGCTTCCCAGCCGAAGAACAGTTGCAGGAAGTTGTTGCTCATCACGAGCATCAACATCGAGAACGTGAACAGCGAGATGTACGAGAAGAAGCGTTGGTAGCCCGGATCTTCCGCCATATAGCCGATGGTGTAGATGTGCACCATGAGCGAGACGGAGGTGACCACGCACATCATCGTGACGGTGAGCGTGTCGACGAGGAAACCGATCTCGAGCTTGAGTTCGCCGATGCGAGCCCATTCGTAGACCGTGGCGTTGAAGCTCGCCCCGTTCAACACGTCGATAAAGGTCATGACCGACAGGACAAACGCGACCAGCACGCCGAGGATCGTGACCGTGTGGGCGCCCGCGCGTCCGACTTGCTTGCCGAACAGGCCGGCAATCATGGAGCCGACGAGCGGCGCCAGCGGAATCGCGAGCAGCAGGTTGGGATTCAATGTGGATGCCATAACAGCGTTCGCTTTAACCCTTGAGGCGGTCGAGATCTTCGACGTTGACCGTTTCGAGCTTACGGAACAGCGTGACCAGAATAGCCAGACCGATCGCAGCTTCTGCGGCGGCCACCGTAAGAATGAAGAACACGAATACCTGGCCGGCAATGTCGCCCAGGTAATGCGAGAACGCGACGAAGTTCAGATTGACCGCGAGCAACATCAGCTCGATGGCCATGAGCAGCACAATCACATTTCTGCGGTTGAGGAAGATACCGGTAATGCTGATCGCGAACAGAATCGCGCCCAACACCAGGTAATGCGCTAGCGACAACGACATCATGCTGTCTCCTTATTCCGCCGCCGGCTTGTCAGTGCCGGTGGATTGCTGCCGGGCTTCGGCGGGCATCGACACCAGACGCACGCGGTCGCGTTTCTTCACGCGCACCTGCTTGCTCGGGTCGGTCTGTTTGTGGTCCTTACGGGTACGCATCGTGAGCGCAACGGCTGCCACGACGGCCACCAGCAGGATCAGACCTGCCACTTCGAAGGCGAAGATGTAGTCGGTGTAGAGCGCAACGCCGAGCGCCTTGGTGTTCGACACGTCCGGTGCCGACACGGCCTTGACCGGGGCACGCGTGGCGCCGTAGCCGCGCATCAGCACGAGTGCTGCTTCGACGATCATGATCGCGCCGACGGCACTCGCCAGCGGAATGAACTTACCGAAGCCGCGACGCAGTTCGTCGAGATTGATGTCGATCATCATCACCACGAACAGGAACAGCACCATCACCGCGCCGACGTAGACGAGCACCAGCATGATTGCCAGAAACTCGGCTTCGAGCAGCATCCAGATCGCCGCAGCATTGAAGAACGCCAGCACCAGGAACAGTGCGGACTGTACGGGGTTGCGCGAGGTCACGACCTTCAGGCCGGAGATCACGAGGATCAGCGCAAACACGTAAAAAAGAAAAGTTGTGAATTCCATAATCACCGGGTGTGCCGAGAATTAGCCAACGTCTGTTGCCGTACCGGGCGCGCTACCCAAGCACCGCGCCCTGCCCTGCTTTAACGGTACGGCGCATCGGCCGCCTTGGCCGCCGCGATTTCGTTTTCGTAACGATCGCCCACCGCGAGCAGCATCTCCTTGGTGAAGTACAGATCGCCACGCTTCTCGCCGTGATACTCGAGAATGTGCGTTTCGACGATCGAGTCCACCGGGCAGCTTTCTTCGCAGAAGCCGCAGAAGATGCACTTGGTCAGATCGATGTCGTAGCGCGTGGTGCGACGGGTATTGTCTTCACGCACATCCGATTCGATCGTGATTGCCATTGCCGGGCACACGGCTTCGCACAACTTGCAAGCGATGCAACGTTCTTCACCGTTCGGATAACGGCGCAGTGCGTGCAGACCGCGAAAACGCGGCGACAGCGGCGTCTTCTCTTCCGGAAACTGCACCGTCACCTTGCGTGCGAACGTGTAGCGCCCTGTGAGCGCCATGCCCTTGAGCAGTTCCAACAACAGGAAACTGCCGAAAAAGTCTTTGATTGCCCTTACCATGGGATTCCTCTACTCCGTTCGCCTCAGCCCCAGATGTTCCAGGGAGACATGATCCAGCCCCCAACCACGATCACCCAGAGGATCGTCAACGGCAGGAACACCTTCCAGCCCAGACGCATGATCTGGTCGTAGCGGTAGCGCGGGAACGTCGCACGCACCCAGATGAACACCGACAGCAGCAGGAACACCTTGAAAGCCAGCCAGAACACACCCGGGATGAACGACAGGAAGCCGAACGGCGCACTCCAGCCACCCAGGAACAGCACCGAGGCCAGCGCCGAGATGATGATCATGTTGATGTACTCGGCCAGGAAGAACAGGGCGAAGCCCATGCCCGAGTATTCGATCATGTGACCGGCCACGATTTCCGACTCGCCTTCCACCACGTCGAACGGGTGGCGGTTCGTTTCCGCAATGCCCGAGATGAAGTAGACGACGAACATCGGCAGCAGCGGAATCCAGTTCCACGACAGCAGGTTCAGCCCCATGCCCGCGAACATGCCGTGTTCTTGCGAGCGCACGATGTCCGACAGATTGAGCGAGCCGGCCGTCATCAGCACCGTAACCAGCGCGAAGCCCATGGCGATTTCATACGAAATCATCTGAGCCGATGCACGCATGGCACCGAGGAAGGCGTACTTCGAGTTCGAGGCCCAGCCGGCGAGAATCACGCCGTAGACACCGATCGACGAAATGGCCATCGCGTAAAGCAGACCGGCGTTCACGTCGGCCAGCACCGCGCCCGGCTGGAACGGGATCACCGCCCAGATCGCAAACGCCGGCAACACGGCCATCACCGGAGCGATGGCGTAAATGCCCTTGCTGACTTGCGACGGCGTGATCACTTCCTTGAGCAACAGCTTCAACACATCGGCGATCGGCTGGAGCAAACCTGCCGGACCCACGCGGTTCGGACCGAGACGCACGTGCATCCAGCCGATGAGCTTACGCTCCCACAGAATCAGATACGCCACGCACAGCAGCAGAATCACGGCGACGACGAGAATGCGGACCAGCGCCCACACCGTCGGCCAGGCAACGCCCAGCAGCTGCGTGCCGTATTGATTGATGACTTCGTTCAGGCTCATTTACGCCTTCTCCACCGAGATTTCACCGAACATCGCGCCAAGCGCGGCGGACGCCGGCGTGGCTGCCGGTACACGCACCACATTGGCGGGCAGCGTTTCCGAGCGAGCGGCCGGCAGCGTGACCACGGCGTCGCCCTGACGCACGCGAACCGCGTCGCCCTTGGCGAGACCCAGGCTGTCGAACAGCGCAGCCGGCAGCGTTGCGCGCAGCGCAGCCTTGGCATCGTTGGTCAGTTGCAGCGACGGTGCGCGGCGCACGAGCGCGTCGGCAGCGTAGATCGGCACATCGGCCAGACGCTCCAGACCCTGACCTGCAGCCTTCGGTGCCACCAGTGCCGCGCGGGCGCGGTTGTCGAGCGACGCAGCCGAGAAACCGGCCAGCGCTTCGTCACGCACCTGTTCTGCAGTGTCTTGCTCGAAACCTTGCAGCTTGAGCAGGTTGCCCAGCACGCGCAGCACCTTCCAGCCCGGACGCGTGTCGCCCAGCGCACGCACCACACCGTTGAAGTGTTGCGGCAGACCTTCGGCGTTGACGAACGTACCGGCCGTTTCCGTGAACGGAGCGATCGGCAGCAGCACGTCGGCGTATTCGAGGCCGTGCTTGAACGGCGAGAGCGAGACGACCATCTTCGCGGCGGTCAATGCCGTGAGTGCTTGCTTCGCGTCGGCCGAGTCGAACTCCGGCTCGGCGTTGAGCAGCAGGTAAGCCTGACGCGGCTGTGCGAACAGTGCCGCAGCGCCCTTCGCGCTCAAGGCCTTCACCGCATAACCGCCCACCGTGTTCGCGCCTTCCGTCAGGAAGCCCAGCTTCGCACCGGTGATGTCGGCGATGACTTGCGCGATGGCGTGCAGTTGAGCGAATTGCGGATGCTGGACAACGGCGTTACCCAGCAGAATCGCACGACGCTCGCCGTTGATCAGCGAAGCGGCGATCGCCTTGGCGGCGTCGCTGGCGTTCACACCGGCCAGTTCTGCCGGAGCGGCAACGCCCTTGGCAGCCGCAGCGGCGACGGCGATACCTGCCAGTTCGCTCACCCAGGCGCTCGGCGCTGCGATGATCTTGTTGGCGAGCTTCACCAGCAGATCGTCGTCCGAGGCATGCAGCAGATTCAGTTGACCACCGGCCTTCACAGCCGAGCGCAGACGCGAGGCGAACAGCGGATGATCCTTACGCAGGAACGAGCCGATGACCAGCGCGCTTTGCAGCGTATCGAGTTCGGCGATCGGCAGGCCGAGCCACGGGGCACCCTGAGTGCCGCCCGACACATCCGTCTGACGCAGACGGAAGTCGACGTTGTCGCTACCCAGTGCGCGCACGAACTTCTGCAACAGGTGCAGTTCTTCGATCGTGGCGTGCGGCGAAGCCAGCGCGGCAACCGCGTCGGCCCCGAAGTCGCGGATGATGTCCGTCAGACCGTGACCGACGTACTCAAGCGCCGTCTGCCAGTCGACTTCGTGCCACTCGCCGCCCTGCTTGAGCATCGGCTTGGTGAGACGGTCGTCGCTGTTCAGGCCTTCGTACGAGAAGCGATCCTTGTCCGAAATCCAGCACTCGTTGACCGCTTCGTTTTCGAGCGGCACAACGCGCATGACCTTGTTGTTCTTCACTTGCACCACGAGGTTCGCACCCACGCCATCGTGAGGGCTCACCGACTTGCGGCGCGACAGTTCCCACGTACGGGCGCTGTAGCGGAACGGCTTCGAGGTGAGTGCTCCGACCGGGCACAGGTCGATCATGTTGCCCGAGAGTTCGGAGTCGACCGTCTTGCCGACGAACGACGTGATTTCCGAGTGCTCACCGCGACCCAGCATGCCGAATTCCATGACGCCGGCCACTTCCTGGCCGAAACGCACGCAGCGGGTGCAGTGAATGCAGCGCGACATCTCTTCCATCGAGATGAGCGGGCCCACGTTCTTGTGGAACACCACGCGCTTCTCTTCCTGATAGCGCGAAGCCGACTTACCGTAGCCCACTGCCAGATCTTGCAGTTGGCACTCACCGCCCTGATCGCAGATCGGGCAGTCGAGCGGGTGGTTGATCAGCAGGAACTCCATCACCGATTGCTGTGCTTTCACAGCCTTCTCGGAGTTCGTGCGCACGATCATGCCGTTGGCCACCGGCGTAGCGCATGCCGGCACAGCCTTCGGGGCCTTCTCGACCTCGACCAGGCACATGCGGCAGTTCGCAGCGATGGACAGCTTCTTGTGGTAACAGAAGTGGGGAATATAGGTGCCGTTCTTTTTGGCAGCCTGGATCACCATGCTGCCTTCGGGCACCTCGACCTTTTGGCCGTCAATTTCGATTTCAACCATAGCGGTTCAATGCCAAGCGTCAAAAGGGATTAGTGAGCGCCGACCAAGCAATGCTTGTGCTCGACGTGGTAGGCGAACTCGTCCCAGAAGTGTTTGAGCATGCCGCGCACCGGCATCGCTGCGGCATCGCCCAGCGCGCAAATGGTACGGCCCATGATGTTCTCGGCCACCGAGTTGAGCAGGTCCAGATCTTCCTTGCGGCCTTCACCATGCTCGATACGATTGACCACGCGCCACAGCCAGCCAGTACCTTCACGGCACGGCGTGCACTGACCGCACGATTCTTCGTAGTAGAAGTACGACAGACGCAGCAGCGACTTCACCATGCAGCGCGTTTCGTCCATGACGATCACCGCGCCCGAACCCAGCATCGAGCCAGCCTTGGCGATGCTGTCGTAGTCCATCGTGGTTTCCATCATCAGCCCGGCCGGCACGACAGGTGCCGACGAACCGCCAGGAATCACTGCCTTCAACTTCTTGCCACCGCGCATACCACCGGCCAGTTCGAGCAGTTCGCCGAACGGCGTGCCCAGCGGCACTTCGTAGTTACCCGGCAGCTCGACGTCGCCCGACACCGAGAAGATCTTGGTGCCGCCGTTGTTCGGCTTGCCCATTTCCAGATACTGCTGCGGGCCCGTGGCCAGCAAGAACGGAACGGCTGCGAACGTTTCGGTGTTGTTGATGGTCGTAGGCTTACCGTACAGACCGAAGCTTGCCGGGAAAGGCGGCTTGAAACGCGGTTGACCCTTCTTGCCTTCGAGCGATTCGAGCAACGCCGTCTCTTCGCCGCAGATGTACGCACCGTAACCGTGGTGAGCATGCAACTCGAACGAGAAGTCAGTACCCAGAATGTTCTTGCCCAGATAACCGGCTGCGCGCGCTTCGTCCAGGGCTTCCTCGAAGCGTTCGTACACTTCGTAGATTTCACCGTGGATGTAGTTATAGCCGACCGAAATGCCCATGGCGTAAGCACCGATGGCCATCCCTTCGATCAGCGAATGCGGGTTGTAGCGCATGATGTCGCGGTCTTTGAACGTACCCGGCTCGCCTTCGTCCGAATTGCAGACGAGGTACTTCTGACCCGGGAACGCGCGCGGCATGAAGCTCCACTTCAGACCAGTCGGGAAGCCTGCGCCTCCACGACCACGCAGGCCCGACGCCTTGACGTCGGCAATCACCTGCTCCGGCGTGATGCCTTCTTTCAGAATACGTGCGAGCTGCTGGTAACCACCGCGCTTGACGTAATCTTCGAGGTGCCAGTTCTCGCCGTTCAGATCGGCAAGAATCAGCGGCTTGATGTGACGGTTGTGCAGCGACGTCATGCTTTCTCTCCTGCAGCGCCCTTGGCCGTCAGCTCGTTGATGAGCGCGTCGACCTTTTCTTCGTTCATGAAGCCGCACATGCGATGGTTATTCACCAGCATGACGGGAGCGTCGCCACAAGCGCCCATGCACTCGCCTTCCTTGACCGTGAAGAGGCCGTCGGGCGTGATGTCGCCATACTCGACGCCCAACTTCTCCTTCAGGTACTTGGCCATTTCTTCGCCACGCGTGAGCTGGCAAGGCAGGTTCGTGCACACGGTCAACTTGAACTTGCCCGTCGGGCTCGTGTTGAACATGGTGTAGAAGGTTGCAACCTCTTGCACCGCGACTGCGGGCATGTCGAGGTATTCCGCCACGAATTGCATCACTTCGGGCGACAACCAGCCTTTTTCGACCTGCGCTACGGCAAGGGCGTGCATCACTGCCGACTGCTTCTGCTCGGCAGGGTATTTGGCAACGGCACGGTCGATTTTCTTCAGGGCTTCGGGAGAAAGCATTTCCGATCCGACTGTTCTCTAAAACGTTATCCCCGCTCGTGCCAGCGCGGGCGCGCCGATTTTGTCGACTGCCCACGCACTACTGGCACGGCTACTGGAACGGCAACGGTATCGACCTGCGAAACCCCGCCGAAAAAAACTCGCGAAACGCACAAGGCGCCCGCTGCGCACTTAGCGATCGATCTCGCCGAACACGATATCCTGGGTACCGATGATCGCCACAGCATCGGCAATCATGTGACCCTTCGCCATCTCGTTGAGCGCCGAAAGGTGGGCAAAGCCCGGCGCACGAATCTTCAGGCGATACGGCTTATTGGCACCGTCCGACACCAGATAGATACCGAACTCGCCCTTCGGGTGCTCGACAGCGGCATACGTCTCGCCAGCGGGCACGTGGAAGCCTTCCGTGAAGAGCTTGAAGTGGTGAATCAGCTCTTCCATGTTCGACTTCATTTCGACGCGCGACGGCGGAGCCACCTTGTGGTTGTCGGTGATCACCGGACCCGGATTTTCACGCAGCCACTTCACGCACTGGCGAATCAGGCTGGCCGACTGGCGCATTTCTTCCACGCGCACCAGATAACGGTCGTAGCAATCGCCTTCCTTACCCACCGGAATTTCGAAATCGAGGCGGTCGTACACTTCGTACGGCTGCTTCTTGCGCAAGTCCCAGGCAATGCCCGAACCGCGCAGCATCGCGCCGGAGAAGCCCAGCTGCATCGCGCGCTCAGGCGACACCACGCCGATACCCACCAGACGCTGCTTCCAGATACGGTTGTCGGTGAGCAGCGTTTCGTACTCGTCGACACACTTCGGGAAACGGATGGCGAAATCTTCGATGAAGTCGAGCAGCGAGCCTTCGCGTGCTTCGTTCATCTTCTTGATCGCGCGCTCGTTGTGCATCTTCGACGCACGATATTTCGGCATCGTGTCCGGCAGGTCGCGATACACGCCGCCCGGACGGTAGTAGGCCGCGTGCATACGTGCACCCGAGACGGCTTCGTACACGTCGAACAGATCTTCGCGTTCACGGAAGGCGTACAGGAACACGGCCATCGCGCCCACGTCGAGGGCGTGCGAGCCGATCCACATCAGGTGGTTCAGCACGCGCGTGATCTCGTCGAACATCACACGGATGTATTGTGCGCGAATCGGCACGTCGACGCCGAGCAGCTTTTCGATCGCCATGACGTATGCGTGCTCATTGCACATCATCGACACATAATCGAGACGATCCATGTACGGCACGGATTGCAGGAACGTCTTCGATTCGGCGAGTTTTTCGGTCGCGCGGTGCAACAGGCCGATGTGCGGATCGGCACGCTGGATGACTTCGCCGTCCAGCTCGAGCACCAGGCGCAGCACGCCGTGCGCTGCCGGGTGCTGCGGACCGAAGTTCAGGGTGTAGTTCTTGATGTCTGCCACAAGGCCACCTTAATGTTTCAGACCGGCGTAATGCTCTTCGCGGATGATGCGCGGCGTAATTTCGCGCGGCTCGATCGTCACCGGCTGATAGATCACTCGCTTCTGCTCCGGGTCGTAACGCATCTCGACATAACCCGACGTCGGGAAGTCCTTGCGGAACGGGTGACCGATGAAACCGTAATCCGTGAGAATACGGCGCAGGTCCGGGTGACCTTCGAACACGATACCGACCAGATCGAATGCTTCGCGCTCGAACCAGTCGGCCGAGCTCCACAGATCGATCAGCGATGCCACGACCGGCAGATCGTCTTCCGGTGCGAACACGCGCACACGCAGACGCCAGTTGTGGGTGAGCGAGAGCAGATGCGACACGGCGGCGTAACGCGGACCGTCATAAGCGCCATCGCCGTAAGCCGAATAGTCGAGACCGGCAACGTCCATCAGTTGCTCGAACTTCAGCTCGGGATGATCGCGCAGCGTACGCGCCACTTCGAGATAGTCGCTAGCCTTGACGGTGAGCGTGAGCTCGTCGAGGGCTTCCACCAACTGCTCGGCCCGGGGGCCAAGCACGTTTTGCAGGGTGGTCTTGAGTTTTTCTAGTGTAGACATGGGCGGTAGCGGTTATTTACGCGCGATCGTCGCAGTCCGCTTGATCTTCGACTGCAACTGGATGATGCCGTAGACCAGCGCCTCGGCCGTCGGCGGACAGCCCGGCACGTAGACGTCGACCGGCACGATGCGATCGCAACCGCGCACCACCGAGTAGGAATAGTGATAGTAGCCGCCGCCGTTGGCGCACGACCCCATCGAGATCACCCAACGCGGCTCGGCCATCTGGTCGTAGACCTTGCGCAGCGCAGGCGCCATCTTGTTGCACAGCGTACCGGCCACGATCATCACGTCCGACTGACGCGGGCTGGGGCGGAACACCACGCCAAACCGGTCCAGATCGTAACGCGCCGCGCCGGCGTGCATCATTTCAACGGCACAGCACGCGAGGCCGAACGTCATCGGCCAAAGCGAACCTGTACGCGTCCAGTTGATGAGTTTGTCAGCCGTGGTGGTGACGAACCCTTCGCGCAAAACCCCTTCGATGCTCATATGCTTACCCTGAATCCTTCTGCAATGCTGCCAGTTACGTTGACGGTCTTATTCCCAGTCGAGCGCACCGCGCTTCCACAGGAAAACGAAACCGACCAGCAGTTCAAGCAGGAAACCCATCATGGAGATAAAGCCCACCCAGCCGATATCGCGCAGGGCGACGCCCCACGGAAACAGAAATGCCGTTTCGAGATCGAACAGGATGAAAAGGATGGCGACGAGATAGTAGCGCACATCGAACTTCATGCGCGCGTCTTCGAATGCCTCGAAGCCGCACTCGTACGGAGAGAGTTTTTCGCTGTCGGGATTGTTGGGGCCGAGGAATTTACCGACGCCAATCAGTACCGCCCCAAGACCGCCACCTACCAGAATAAACAGCAGGACGGGATAATAGGTTCCGAGGTTCAACTCTACCCTCTTTCGGTTAGTTCAAAGAACCGCTCTCGTCGATGGTGTGGGGACCGGAAAGCGGATGAACGGTGAGCACAAAATAAAATGCCAGCCAAAGCATAAACGCAAGGCTGGCATCGTAGAACTGTGGTGCCGACGGCGAGACTCGAACTCGCACAGCTTTCGCCACTACCCCCTCAAGATAGCGTGTCTACCAATTTCACCACGTCGGCATTCATAGTCTGCAATCCGCTGTCACTTACGAATCGCTTCAAGACCGCTATATTAGCGCCCTTCGGCATTTTGTTCAATGCACAAATCGATTTTTTTTCAACTTTCTTTACAACGTATTACTTGTCACAAACGCAATGCGAATTACTTCGGCACGTCTTGCGGATTCGCAGCCGAAGCGGGTGCCGGAGCACTTGCTGCAGCGGGTGCGGAAGCCGTTGTCGGCGCAGTCGCCGCAGGCAAATTACCAAGGACACCGATGTTTGATGCCGGCTTGTACGAACCCATATAAGTCAGGCCCAGCGTGGTCACGAAGAACACGGCAGCCAGTGCAGCCGTGGTGCGCGACAGGAAGTTGGCCGAGCCCGATGCGCCGAAAAGACTACCCGACGAACCGCTGCCGAATGCCGCGCCCATGTCGGCGCCCTTGCCATGCTGCAACAACACCAGACCGATGATGCCCAGCGCGGAAAGCACCTGCACCACGATCAACAACGTTTTCAACAACCCCATCTCAACACCCGTATAGAAGAATCCAATTCATCCGATTCGCAGCGAAATTGGTGCACTGCGTCATGACTATTTCATACCGTTACAACAAACGGTATTGGCATCAGCGCGACAGACCTGCCTCGCAAATCGCCAGAAAATCTGCTGCCTTCAATGCCGCGCCGCCGATCAGACCGCCATCGACGTCCGCCATCGAGAACAGTTCGGCCGCGTTGTCCGGCTTCACACTGCCGCCATACAACACCGCCACATCCACAACCGCCTCACCCTTCGCACGCAACAGCGAACGCAGATGCGCATGCACTTCCTGCGCTTGCGCCGACGTCGCTGTCTTGCCCGTGCCGATCGCCCAGACCGGTTCGTAGGCAACGACGATCTGCGTAGCTTGCTCGACCGTCAGTGCCGCGAGCACCGTTTCGAGCTGACGCGTAACGACTGCCGTCGTCTCACCGGCTTCGCGCTCGGCCAGCGTTTCGCCAATGCACACGATCGGCGTCATACCGGCATCGAGCACGCGCAGCGTCTTGGCCGCCACGCTCGCATCCGTCTCGCCGTGATACGCACGACGCTCCGAGTGACCGACGATCACGAACTTCGCGCCGAATTCGGCGATCATCTGCGCGGCGACTTCGCCGGTGAACGCGCCGTTCACTTGCGCCGATACGTCCTGCGCGCCGAAGCCCAGCACCTGCCCCGAGAGACGGGTCTGGCATTGTGCGAGATAGGGGAACGGCACACAAACCGCCGCGGTCACGCCCGGTGCGCTCAGCACAGGCGAAGCCAGCAGGTCGCCCAACAGCGCCTCATTGCCGGCCAGACTGCCGTGCAGTTTCCAATTGCCCACGACGAGCTTGCCAGCCTTACGGCTGATGGTGCGAGCCGAAGCTGCGGTACCAGTTGTCACGCCTTATCCCCCAATGCGTATAGACGAAAAACCTCTCATTCTAGTGCGTCCGGGGCATAGGGGTCAATTTCGCCGGTTTTCCAACGTGTGAAACCGCATGAAATGGGACATTCACGCGGATTCACAGCATTGGACCTGGCGAATCGGGCAGAACGCGCTTACCAGGTCAGCACGATCTTGCCGACGTGCGTGCTCGTTTCCATCAAAGCATGGGCCTTGTCCGCCTGATCGGCCGGAAACGTCTGATAAATCACGGGACGAATCTTGCCTGCAGCGAGCAGCGGCCAGACCTTGTCGTGCAGGTTCTTCGCAATGGCCGCCTTGAAGGCCACCGAGCGCGGACGCAGCGTCGAGCCCGTCACGGTGAGACGGCGACGCAGCAGCGCACCCATATCCAGCGTCGCCTTGCTGCCGCCCAGCAGCGCGATGATGGCGATACGTCCGTCAAAGGCCAGCGCCTGCACTTCGCGCGGCAGATAATCGCCGCCCACCATATCGAGGACGACGTCCACGCCGCGGTCCTTGGTGAGCTCCTTCGTCACGGCGACAAAGTCTTCCGTCTTGTAATTGATGCCGCGCTCGGCACCCAATGTCTCGCAGGCTCGCGCCTTGTCTTCGGAGCCTGCGGTGGCGAACACGCGATGGCCGAGAGCGACGGCCAGTTGAATCGCCGTCACGCCGATCCCGCTCGTCCCACCCTGCACCAGCAGCGTTTCCTTCTCACCGGCTTCGGTCTCGCCAAGACGCGCACGATCGAACACATTGCTCCAGACCGTGAAGAACGTCTCGGGCAACGACGCCGCCTCGACATCCGACAACCCATCGGGCACCGGCAGCACCTGCGCCAGCGGCGCGGTGCAGTACTCGGCGTAACCACCGCCCTGCACCAGCGCACACACCCGCGAACCGATCTTCAGGCCCCAGCGGTTGTCCGCGCCATCCAGCACACCTTGCGCGCCTTCTACGATTTCGCCCGCCACTTCCAGCCCCGGCAGGTCGGATGCGCCCGGCGGCACCGGGTACTGACCGATGCGCTGAAGCACGTCCGGGCGGTTCACGCCCGAGGCGCTCACCTTGATGAGCACCTCACCCGGCTTGAGTTCGGGGCGAGCACGCTCGGTGAGCTTGAGCACTTCCGGTGCGCCGTACTGGGTGATCTCGATGGCCTTCATCGTGTCTGTCCTCGATTTCTGGAGCGGTCTCGCCACGCAAGCAAAGCGCCGCCCCTTCTTGTTGGGATGTCGACGGTGACGCGCAGACATTCGGACCGACGCTTCGCGCGCGGCTCGTCCGTCATGACACGCACCCTCCGTGAAAATTTTGTTGAGCCTGCACCATATCACCGACTGCACAATCGCGTCGGCCGCGAATGCACGCGCAGCGTATCGGCAAAGGGATTCCGAATTAATCGGGACGTGGGAGGTAATGTCCAACGAACGGAAGGCGGTGCGAGCCCAACGTAAGCGGAACGAAAGCGTAAGGAAGGTCTAAGGGAAGTACTTCGCAGACATCGATTTGACGGGCGCGCCGCAACGCTCATGACGACCGTTCGCGACGCGCCGGGTTGACTTGCCGTGTGAGGACCTGCTTCGCACCGAATACGCCTCAGGCGACGCCCTCGCTCCCCTCATCGATCAGACCGTGCCGGATGGCGTAGCCGATCAATTCCGCGCTGTCGCCGAGCGCGAGCTTATCCAGAATATGGGCGACGTGTGATGCGACCGTCCGCTCGCTCAGATGCAGCGCGTGGGCGACCTCGTTGACGGCCAGGCCGTCGACCAGCATATGAAACACTTCGTTTTCACGAACCGACAGACTGCAATGTCTCGCATCGTTGTCCCGCGCGTCGGACTCCGAACGCGCTCGTGGTCTACGATGCAAGGCCCGCGGCGGATCATGGCGCGCACCCTCACCAGTCGCCTTGCCTGTCCGGCCGGCGTCGCGCCACCCTGCGTCGGAAGCCGCCCGCGTGACTGCACGGCCTCGTCCGCTTTCCAATTTCATGCTCGCCTCCTTTGACGAAGATTTTCGAAGACTTTCGAAACCTCCTGAAGACATCCTCACACCCGACCGACAGCGGCGGCGCGAACAACCACCGAGCACATCGCCGACGACGGGCGTCGCTCATTGTGCGTCAGACAATCGACGCTCGTAACTTCAGGGAAGATGATCGCTGACGCTGTTTCGATTGCCTGCGCCTAACGCAAGGAAACGGTCGACGCAACGACGCGCCACCCCCAGTGAGCGCCCGCTTACAGCCCCCACTCAGGCGCCGACCTATGGCACCGGCCTATGGCACTGGCTTATGGCGCGCGTTCGGCGTTGCCGTGGCTGAGGACGAACCGCCCCCGACCGCCGTGCTTCGCTTCGTAGAGGGCCCGATCGGCCGCTTCGAACAGCATGACGGGTGTCTTGTCCTCGTTGCGCGCGACCATCGCCACGCCGACGCAAGCGCCCACTGACACCTCGCCGACCGAGAGCATCATCGGACGCGACGCTGCGTCGAGAATGGCCATCGCCGCGCGCTCGACGTCGAGCAAGTCCTGCACGTCGCGCATGATCACGGCGAATTCGTCGCCCCCGAAGCGGGCAATCACATCCCCCTCGCGCACGCTCGCGAGCAATCGCTTGGCGAGACGCCGAAGCAACTCGTCGCCCAGCGAATGACCCCAGGTATCGTTGACCAGCTTGAAGCGATCCAGATCGACGAATAGCAGCGCCTGTGCGCCCGCCCCTTCGCGTGCGCGACGCACCGCCCCCGACAACGCCTGATCGAAGCCCTTGCGATTGAGCAGGCCCGTCAGATGGTCCGTATGCGACTCGCGACGCCAACGCCGCTCGTTCGAGCGCTCGACGGTGATATCACGCACGAACACATGAACACCGGCAAGCACGTTATGCGTCGCCCACTCCGGCTGATAGCTCACTTCGAAGCATCGATAGGCCGAGTCCTCACCGAAGTCCCAGACAAACGTGGCCACCTCGCCAGCGAAGGCGCGCGCGAGATGTGGCGCGAACTCGCGATACAGCGACGGCCCGAGCAACTCGCGCGCCGTCACGCCAAGAATGCGGTCTCGCGAACGCCGCAGCCGCACCTCGCATGCGCGGTTCACGAAGGCAAACCGTTCGTCGCCATCCAGAAACGCGACGAGATACGGCACGCGGTCCGCCACCTCCTGCATCCGGCGCACGTTCGCGCGCGCCGCCTCACGCGAGATCTCAAGCGCTTCCGTGCGTTCGCTCAGTTGCTCCATCATGGTGCGGAACGTGTTCGCGAGCGCGCCGATTTCGTCGGCACGCTGCACAGGCAGCGATTGCACCGCGCGCATGTCGCCGGCGCTACGCTCGACCAGCTCGCGCAACGTATCGAGGGGACGCAGCAAGCGCCGCGCCACCCACCACATCACGAGCGCCGCGAGGCCGATCGCGGCGATGGCCAGCAACACCACCTGACGCCGAACGCGAGAAATCGGATCGAATGCCTCCGCACCGGGCAGCACCGCCACCACGTTCCAGCCGGTTGTCGTCATCGGGGCACGCGCCACCAGCGGATGCATGTGGACGATGTCGTTCGAGCCGGGGTCGCGCACGCCGCACATCGTCTGCACCGGGCCGACGGGCGTAAGAATCTTCGTGACGTCCGCCTGAATGACGTAGCGTGGCGGATTCTCGTTCGTGATCAGGCAATAGCGCCCTGTCTCGCCGACACGGTTGCTGGCGAGATCGACGATGAAGTTCTGGCGCAACAGATTGACTGCGCCGCCGACGACGGCGATCACCTTGCCCTGTGCGTTCGTCACCGGCACCGCGAGAACAATACCCGGTGAGGCGGTGATCTTGCCCGCAATCACGCTGGACGCCGATTGCGGCGCGCCCGCCAGCAGCTGCCG
This sequence comes from Pandoraea commovens, assembly GCF_024704525.1. Classification (NCBI taxonomy): domain Bacteria; kingdom Pseudomonadati; phylum Pseudomonadota; class Betaproteobacteria; order Burkholderiales; family Burkholderiaceae; genus Pandoraea; species Pandoraea commovens. The sequence goes on along the minus strand of NZ_CP102780.1, from coordinate 2,177,485 downwards.
GAAATAGTCGCGGTCGGCGATATTGATGGGGGTCGCGGCGAAGGTGGAGTCGTAGAACAGATGACCGTCGGGCGCGGCAACGAAGATCGTATTGAACGTCTCAGGCATCGACACCGAGAGACCCACGAAGGTCTCGAACTGCGCGGGCGTCATGGTGGCGGGGTCGCCGATATTGCGCGCCATGCGGTGCAGTTCGATGAACTTGGCGCGCAGCTTGTCGTCGAGCTGATCGGCCGCGAGCTTGACGTGCGTGTCGAGCTGCGCCTGCATCGAGCTTCGTAACTCTCCATAGACGAAAAACTCGATCCCGACGGCCAATCCGACGATCAATATCATCGAGACGAGTGCTGTCGCCGCTGCGACCCGTCCCTTCAACGACTTCACCATGCTGGCCCGTACGAGAGTAGCTTTTGTCTTGCTTTCGCTTATTTTTGCGAGAGATTACCACCCGAAACGGCACATTTTCGGGAAACTTGAGAAATATTCGACGCCGGATTGACGCCTACGCGCGACATCCTCATCGGCGCCGATGCGTGACATCGATAGAGGATGGATAACGGCGCAACCCGAACCCGTCGTAAAATTGCGCATCCAACGCGCCACGATGGTGCAAATCGGCAGGACAAACGAAATTTGTCCTGCCGACTCACCGAGAGATGCGCCGGGCGGAAATCCCCGCCGGCGCGCGTCGTGACCCGACTTGCCCGACCCGAATTCATTCATGACGAGCACCCAAGCGACTCCCGCGGCACCGGCCGCAGCCACTGCAACACCCGCCATGACGCCGATGATGCAGCAGTACACGCGCATCAAGGCCGAGCATCCGAACATGCTGGTGTTCTACCGCATGGGCGATTTCTACGAACTCTTCCACGACGACGCCGCCAAGGCCGCGCGTCTGCTCGACCTCACGCTCACCGCCCGTGGGCAATCCGGCGGTCAGCCGATCCGCATGGCTGGCGTGCCGCACCACGCCGTCGAGCAATACCTCGGCAAGCTGGTCAAGCTCGGCGAATCCGTCGCCATCTGCGAACAGATCGGCGATCCGGCCACCTCCAAGGGGCCGGTCGAGCGCAAGGTCGTACGCATCGTCACCCCCGGCACGCTCACGGATGCCGCCCTGCTCAGCGACAAGGTCGATCAATACCTGCTCGCCGTGCAGATGCCGCCCGCGAGACGCGCCAGCGAACGCATGGCCGGTCTGGCATGGCTGTCGCTGGCCAGCGGCGAATTGCGCCTGATGGAAGTGGCCGCCGACAAACTGCCGCGCGAACTCGAACGCATCCGTCCGGCGGAAACGCTGGTGCCCGACAGCGCCGTCGAAGCCTTCGGCAGCTTCTCGCTCGGCACCACGACGCGCGTGCCCGACTGGCATTTCGACACCGCAGCAGGCACGCAACGACTGCGTGACCAACTGGGTGTTGCGAGCCTGACGGCGTTCGGTTGCGACGGTCTCGATCCCGCGCTGGGCGCAGCAGGTGCGTTGTTGCAGTACGCAGCCGCAACACAAGGTCAATCGCTGCGACATGTGCAAAGTCTGAACGTGGAGCGAGAAGCGGCCTATATTGGCCTCGACGCCGCCACACGCCGTAATCTGGAGCTCACGGAGACGCTGCGCGGCACCGAATCGCCCACCCTGCTCTCGCTGCTCGACACCTGCGGCACAACGATGGGCAGCCGCCTGATGCGCCACTGGCTGCACCACCCGATGCGCGATCAGCAGGTGCCGCAGTCGCGTCAACTGGCGATTGCAACGCTGCTCGAAGGCCCCGGCACCTGGCGCGCCCTCAACAGCGAACTGCGTCACGTCGCTGACGTCGAGCGAATTACCGCGCGTCTGGCGTTGCTGACGGCGCGTCCGCGCGATCTGTCGAGCCTGCGCGATGCACTGCGCAGGTTGCCCGAGTTGCACACCACCTTGCGCGCGGTCGAAGCGCGCTCGCCGCTGCTGGCGATCCTTCACGAAGACCTCGCGATTCCGGACGATGCGCTCGCGCTGCTGACGAGCGCCGTCGCCGAAGAGCCTGCGGCCATGCTGCGCGACGGCGGTGTCATCGCGCGCGGTCACGACGCCGATCTCGATGAGCTGCGCGACATTTCCGAGAACTGCGGCCAGTTCCTCGTCGATCTGGAAACGCGCGAACGCGCGCGCACCGGCATCAACAATCTGCGCGTCGAGTTCAACAAGGTGCACGGCTTCTATATCGAAGTCACGCGCGGTCAGACCGACAAGGTGCCGGACGACTATCGCCGTCGCCAGACGCTCAAGAACGCCGAGCGCTACATCACGCCGGAATTGAAGACGTTCGAGGACAAGGCGCTGTCGGCACAGGAGCGCTCGCTCGCGCGCGAGAAGATGCTCTACGACGCGCTGCTGCAATCGCTGCTGCCGCATATCACTGAGTTCAAGCGCATTGCGCAGGCGCTCGCGCAGCTCGACGTGCTGGCGTCGCTTGCCGAGCGCGCCGAAACGCTCGGCTGGGTGAAGCCTGAACTGGTACAGGACCGTGTGGTCGACATTCGTCAGGGCCGTCATCCTGTCGTCGAGCAGCAAGTCGAGCGTTTCATCGCGAACGATTGCTCGCTGGGCGATCCGCGTCGGTTGCTGCTGATCACCGGCCCGAACATGGGCGGTAAGTCGACGTTCATGCGCCAGACCGCATTGATCGCGCTGCTGGCGTACGTCGGCTGCTACGTGCCTGCCGAAGCCGTACGACTCGGGCCGCTCGACGCGATCTTCACGCGTATCGGCGCGTCGGACGATCTTGCGGGCGGCCGCTCGACGTTCATGGTCGAGATGACCGAATCGGCGGCGATCTTGCATACGGCGACGGATCAAAGCCTGGTGCTGATGGATGAAATCGGACGCGGCACGTCGACCTTCGACGGTCTCGCGCTCGCATGGGCCATCGCCCGTCACCTGCTCGGCCACAACCGTTGCTACACCCTCTTCGCCACGCACTATTTCGAACTGACGCAATTGCCCGACGAGTTCCCGCAATGCGCGAACGTACACCTGTCGGCGGTAGAACACGGCGAAGGGATCGTATTCCTGCACGCCGTGCAGGACGGCCCCGCAAGCCAGAGCTACGGCTTGCAGGTGGCGCAACTCGCGGGCGTACCGATGCCGGTCATTCGCGCGGCGCGCAAGCATCTCACGCTGCTCGAGCAGCAGGCACTCGACCCCGCCGCGCCGCAACTCGATCTGTTTGCGCCGCGCGCGGCCGTCGAGCCTATCGGAGAGGATGCGGACGACGATGCCATCGCACCGGGCGCAAACGGCGCAGGAGCGCACAGCGCCCCTGCCCTCGACCCTGCATCGGAAGCGGCTCTGGCACGTCTGGCGGAAATCGATCCGGACGATCTGCGTCCGCGCGAAGCGCTCGATCTGTTGTATGAACTGCGAGGCCTGATGCGCGGCCGCACGCACGACTGACGCCGCCCCCGCCCCCGCCCATATGTCGAGCCTTCGTCGCCCACATGTCACGCATGACACCTGCACCGGCCTGCTGGCCGCGTGTCTTGTGACGTTGGCGCTGGCGCTTGGCCCGATATCGACGACGGCGGCGACAGCGACGTCCGGCAGTGCGAAGGCGTCGCCCCGTACCGCGGCGAAGACACAACCTAAAGCACCGGCCAAGCCGCCTCCGTTCGAGTTCGCGGTGCTCGGCAATACGCCATTTAATAACACCGAGGTGCCCGTCACGCGCAGTGTGCTGGCGAGCATCGGCGACACCCCGGCCGCGTTCGTCGTACACGCAGGCAATCTCAAAAGCGTTTCGGAGTCGTGCCGCGACGACCTCGTCACGCAGCGTCTGAGCCTGCTGGCCAGTTCTCCCAAGCCAATGATCTACGTGCCCGGCGCGAACGACTGGGCCGACTGCGAACGTGCAACGGACGGCAGCTACAACCCGGTGGAGCGGCTCGACTTCCTGCGCGATCACGCCTTCGACGACGACGCGCTACTGGGTCCCGGCCCTGTCGGCTACGCACAATTCGACCTCACACGTCAGAGCGACATGGCGCGCTTTCGGCAGTATCACGAGAACGTGCGGTGGTTTTATCGCGGTGTGGTTTTTGTCGGCGTGAATCTTCCGGGCAACAACAATAACTATCGCTCAGCAGGCGGACGGAATGGCGAGTATGAGGATCGGGTGATCGCGACGCGCGTCTGGCTGCAACACGCGCTCGTCTACGCGCAGCAGAAGGACGCGCTCGGCATGGTCGTCATCGCGCAGGCCGACCCCGAGTTCGAGCCCACGCGTCGCGGCGGGCTGGGTGGCATCTTCTCGGATCGTGCGGGACGTCGCGGCGTCGACGGCTACAAGGATTTCCGCACGCAGTTGCAACGCCTGGCAGCGCGCTTCAAAGGGCCGATTCTGCTGATCGATAGCGGCAAAACCATGCATCACTCGCAACCCTTGCACGACGCTCATGGTGCACCGGTGAAGACGTTCACGCAGATCAGCACCTTCGGGTCCCCCACGAGCAATCGATGGGTGCGCGTACACGTCGATCCCCGGACGTCTCAGCTATTCCGCTTCGAGAGCGCACTCCTGCCGCCGAACAGCACGGCCGCACCAACGGCCAGCAGTCAGCGCAGTAGCGGCGCGACAGCAGCACAAGGTGTCGCCTCGGGGACGGACACGGCAAGGGCGACGACAGGCAATGGTGTGTTTGCACCGGCTGCGGTGCCCGGGCCTGCGCCCGCAGGCCATGTGACGCCGTCGGCTACACCTGCATCAACGTCCACCGCGCCCACCGCAACACCCGCCTCCGTGCCTTATGCGGTGCTCTACCCGGCCTCGGGACTGACGAACAATACCGTCATCAGCCTGGATCCGAACCAAGGCGTCATGCCGATCGGCCCCGCGATGCTCCCGAAAGCCACGTCTCGCAGCACGACGCATGGCAATTGAGGCAGTTTGCGCCGCCGATTCGGATCAGGCCCACGCTTCCGCTCGCCTTACCCGACCACGCATAACGCAAATACGCGTGCGGAAAATGCAAACGCCGGACAGGCGCATCGCATTTCACGATGCACCTGTCCGGCGCTTTTGCTCATACTGCTCGCGGGCTTCGCGTCACGGGTGACGCTCAGCTTGTGCCGCGATTAATGCAGCGTGGGCGCGTCGTCTTCGTCCTCGTCGACGATCTCGAGACCCGATGCGCCGTGCGCGTGCTGGTGCTCGATTTCCTCTTCGGTGGCCTGACGCACGTCAGTCACCTTCAGTTCGAAGCGCAGTGCCATGCCCGCGAGCGGGTGGTTGCCGTCGAGTACGACCTTGTCGTCGGCCACGTCGGTCACCGTGTAGATCAGCGTGTCGGCCTCTTCGTCACCATCTTCCGGCGTGCCTTCGAACTGCATGCCGACTTCGAGCGGTTCCGGGAAACGGCCGCGCTCTTCGATCTTGATCAGCTCGGAATCGTAGTCGCCGAAGGCGTCCGCCGGTTCCAGTTGCAGTTGGGTTTCAAAGCCGACGTCCTGACCATCGAGCGCTTCCTCGATCTTGGGGAACGTGCCATCATAGCCGCCGTGCAGATAGACCATCGGCTCGGCGCCGCTTTCTTCGATCAGGTTGCCCTGAGCGTCCGACAACTTGTAAGTCACCGAGACGACGGTATTCTTTTCGATCTTCATCAAACTCTCCGAAAAACAGCCCGCATTATACGCGCAGCCGTATGACAGCGCCCCGGCTCCTACGAATGACGACCTCTCGCTCTCCATTGCCGTTGCTCGGCGGCCTCGCTCCCGATGCTTTCATGAAGCGCTACTGGCACAAGCGCCCGTTGCTCATCCGTCAGGCGATCCCGGGCTTTTCCGCACCGCTTTCGCGCGAGGCGCTATTCGCCCTTGCTGCGCAGGACGATGTCGAATCCCGCCTCATCACCCATGCGCGCAAACGCTGGCAACTCGATCACGGCCCGTTCGACATCGACGATCTGCCGCCGCTCACGCGCAAGCAATGGACGCTTCTCGTGCAGGGCGTGAATCTTCACGCGCCCGCCATCGACGCCCTCATGCAACAGTTTCGCTTCATTCCCGACGCGCGTCTCGACGACGTGATGATCAGTTACGCGACCGATGGCGGCGGGGTCGGCCCGCACCTCGATTCGTACGACGTGTTTCTGCTGCAAGCGCACGGCAAGCGACGCTGGCGCATCGGACCGCAACGCGACACGACATGGCTGGAAGACGTACCGCTGCGCATTCTGAAAAACTTCGAAGCGGAAGAAGAATGGGTACTGGAGCCGGGCGACATGCTGTATTTGCCGCCGGGCTACGCACACGATGGCATAGCCGAGGGCGAGTGCATGACGTACTCCATCGGATTCCGAGCGCCACTCGAACAGGAGATGCTTCAGAACTTCCTGTATTACCTCGCGGAAAACGCAGCCGACCTGCCGTTTGCGCGTCATTTCGCTGGTCGATACGCGGATCCGAAGCAACCCGCAGTCAAACATCCGGCCGCACTGCCCGATGCGATGATCGATACACTCATCTCGCAGCTCGAACGCGTGCGCTGGGGACAAAAGGAAGTCGAAGATTTCCTGGGACGCTGGCTCAGCGAACCGAAGTCGCACGTATTCTTCGATCCGCCCGAGAAGCCGCTTTCGACGTCACGCTTCGTGCACGAAGTATCTGCACGAGGTCTGACGCTCTCGCCGAAGACGCAATTGTTGTATCGACGCAACCGGTACTTCGTCAACGGCGAACCAGTTGAAGTGCCTGTCGCTGCGCGCTCTACGTTACGAACCCTTGCAGACCAGCGCGAGCTGAATGCCGCAGAATGTGCGAATTTCGAGCAAAAAGACCAAGAAATCGTTGAAATTCTGTACGATTGGTATGCTTCGGGATGGCTGCTACTTGGACCCGACGCGAAAGGCGTGCGAAAGTTGCGCGCCGTAAGGAAAAAAGCGGGGTAAATCCGCGAGATTGACGTGACGCCTTGGGGAAAACCCAATATAATTTCTCGCCAAGCAGCTTGCATGACCAAGGGTAATCCTCAATTGCCAATGTCTCGCAATCGGCTTTGCGCTGGCAAGAGCGTATTACCGTAACTAATATTCAATTCGCTTGTCTTCTACCATAAAAGGACGTGATCATGAAGAAGTCTCTCCTCGTCGCTTCGTTGTTGGCTATCGCCCTGACCGCCTGCGGCAAGAAGGAAGAAGCCGCTGCTCCGGCTGCTGACGCTGCCGCTTCGGCTGCTACGGCTGCTTCGGACGCCGCTTCGGCTGCTGGCGCTGCTGCTGATTCGGCTGCTTCGGCTGCTGGTGCTGCTGCTGACACGGCCGCTTCGGCTGCTGGTGCTGCTGCTGACGCCGTTGCTTCGGCTGCTGACGCTGCTGCCAGCAAGTAAGCTCTCGCTGCCGCAAGGCAGTTGAGCAAAAAAAGCCGGTCTTCTGACCGGCTTTTTTACGTCTGTACACTTCGTACGCTTCGCTAGCACGTCAGCCAGTCGAATCCGCCCGCCTGCGTCGCCACCAGGATCTCTGTCGCCTCCGCGCCGATGACACCCGTCATCGCGGCCATCGCCAGCTCAGGCGTATTGTTCTGCTCGCTCAAATGCGCACAGACCACACGCTGAAGTTTTGCCCGGTCGATTGCCCCGAGAATCTCCGCAGCAGCGTCGTTCGCCAGATGGCCATAGGTGCCGCCAATGCGCGCCTTGAGCGACGGGGGATACTTGCTGTTGGCCAGCATCTCGCGATCGTGATTGCATTCGAGCACCAACGCGTCGCAACCACCCAGCGTAGCGATGACGTGCGCCGTCGGACACCCGGCATCGGTCAGCACACCCAAGCGGCGAGCACCATCGGAAAACACGAATTGCAGAGGCTCACGCGCGTCGTGGGGCACGGTGTAGGGATGCAGCTCCAGGCCACCCACCGTCAGCCGCTCGTCGGAACGACACCACCGCACGAGCGCATGGCTGTCCTCGACAGAGAGTGTCGTGGCGACCTTGACGGCCTGCCCCGTTCCCCAGCTCATGATGAGCGGGATTCGATACTTGCGAGTGAGGGAAAGTGCACTGCCGATGTGGTCGGCGTGTTCATGCGTGATGACGATGGCGTCGAGCGACGCCACGTCTATCGAGCGTGCCGTGAGGCGACGCTCGACCTCTCGCATCGAGAAACCGCAATCGAGGAGAATGCGTGTCGTGGAGGCGCCTTCCGACGCCTCCACCAGCAGGGCATTGCCTTCGCTGCCACTGCCTAGACTGGCGAACCGCACACCCCGCCTTAACGGAGCTGGTTGCCGATCACGCTGATGATCGTCTGAGCGATCTGCGAGTTGTCGACGTTACCCTTGTCGTCGAGCACCTGCACGCGAGTCTGGCTATCGCCGCGACCCTGCACGTTCACGCTGTACTTCTTGGCCTTCTTCTGATCCTGCACTTCCTTCGCATGGAACAGGCTGTAGAAGAAACCGTTGTCCTTCGCCAGCGATGCCGGATCGACATAGCTCACAAAGTACAGACCCTTCGCGCGGTCACGGTCGTCCACGGTGAAGTTACCGCGGTCGAGCGCCACGCCCACACGACGCCATGCACGGTCGAACGGCTCGTTGATGTCGAGGTACGAAGCATCAGCCGTCTTCACGACCTGGCTGGTCGGTCCGCCCGCCTTCGCGCTTTCGACTTGCGCCTTGGCCTGATCGGCCTGCGCGCCGAAGCGCTGCATCAGCTTCGTGAGCATGATGGCTTCGAGACCCGGATCGTTCGGCGCCGGCTCCCACTTGGTCGTGTCCTTCTGCGAGTTCGTGAACACTTCCACCATGCGACGATGCGTGATGTAGATGTCCGTGCCGCCGTTCGGATCACGTTCGACGCGGGTACGGAAACGATCGCGTTCGCCGGTCGAATACAGACCGTCGAGCACCTTGCCCAGCAGATCGCGGATGATGTCCTGATTCAGCTTGGCGCGGTTCTCGGCCCAGTCGGTTTCCATCACACCGGTGTCGGACGAGTCGATCGTCAACACGAAGCCGTTTTCCTGCCAGAACTCGCGCAGCGTCGGCCACAGTTCACCGGCCGGCTTCTGAATCACGAGCCAACGCTCGTTGCCGTCGCGAACGACCTTCATGCCCGGCACCTCCGGCAGCACCGTATCCGTCGGATTGGCGGCAACGACCTTCTGCTGCGTCTCGTAGGTCGACAGCGTGGCGGTGCCGCCCGGCGACACGTACTTGCGGTCAGCGGCCTGAACGTTCGTCAGATCCGGCGGGACGTCGAGCGAGGGGCCGGTCTTCGAGCTCTTGTAGTCGACCTTGTCGGAAGACAAGGCGCTCGACAGCGAGCTGCATCCGGCGACGAGGGCCAACGAGGCAATAGCGGCCCATGCCAGCACGGGACGAGCTACGGAATTACTGACGATTCGTTTCATGAGTCGCAAAAAAATGGGTGGGCAATCGAACCCGGGTGCCTGAACGACAGCTTAGACAACGGCGATGTTGGCCGACTTGAGGGCTTCGAGCACCGTGTCCTGATACGGCTGCGCAAGCGGCGTGAGCGGCAGGCGGATGCCCGACGCGATCATGCCCATCTTTTGCAGCGCCCACTTCACGGGGATCGGATTGGCTTCGACGAACATGGCACGATGCAGTTCGAACAGCTTGAATTGCAATTTACGTGCCTTGGTCACGTCGCCAGCCAGCGCAGCCACGCACAGATCGTGCATCGCACGCGGTGCCACGTTGGCGGTGACCGAGATATTACCCTGACCGCCCATGAGCATGAGCGCAACAGCCGTCAGGTCGTCGCCGCTGTACACGGCGAAGCTCTTCGGAGCGCGCCGGATCAGGTCGATGCCGCGATCCAGGTTGCCCGTGGCGTCTTTCACGCCAACGATGCCAGGCACTTGCGCCAGACGCAGCAGCGTATCGTTGCTGGCGTCTGCCACGGTACGGCCGGGCACATTATAGAGGATGACCGGAAGCTCAACGGCTTCGGCAATGGCGCGGAAGTGCTGGTACTGGCCTTCCTGCGTGGGCTTGTTGTAGTACGGCACGACTTGCAGCGACGCATCCGCACCGACCTTCTTGGCATGCCGGGTCAGCTCGATAGCTTCGGCCGTCGAATTGCCGCCGGTGCCGGCGATCACGGGCACCTTGCGCCCACGCGACTGGCCAGCTTCCGCGGTTTGCTGGACGGCGATCTCGATAAGCTCGCAGTGCTCTTCCACGTTCACCGTCGGGGACTCGCCCGACGTGCCGACGATCACGATACCGTCCGTGCCTTCGTCGACGTGCCAGTTGATCAGGTTACGCAGTGCTTCACGGTCAAGGCTGCCGTCCTCTGCCATCGGGGTGACAATCGCGACGATACTGCCTTGAATCGGAGTTTGGGTAGTCATGGTTGATCGAACAATTCAGCGATAAGGGTGGATTGTAGCGGATTACGCTGTCGCCTCGTACAGGGCGGCGATGCCGGGGTTTTCCCCGGGGACGGCACGTGTTGCGCACAGACGCTGCACACACGCCGCACGCGGTGCAGGCAGCGTGACATCCTCGTAAGCCGCGACACGCAGGCCCGCCGCATGCGCAACGTCGAGCAACTCGCCCGGCGCCAGCAGAAACAGCGGATTGGACGGTTTCCCGTACCTTTCGTTTCCTTGGGCAAAGGTTTCGTAAATCAGCACGCCGCCCGGCGCTACGCTCGCGGCGATCTGCGCAAGCAACGGACGATGCAGATAGTTTGTGACGATGACGGCGTCGAACGGCGCGTGCGCAGCCAGCGGCCACGGCGCACCTTCCAAATCGGCGCTGAGCGTCGTCACGTTCGCGAGCGTTGCCATCGTGGCAAGCGCCGCTTCGTCGCGATCGACGGCCGTCACATGCACACCCCGCCCAGCAAGCCAGCGGGTGTGACGTCCGTGCCCGCAAGCGAGATCGAGCACATGTGCGCCCGGCGCGATGAGATGCGCCCAGCGCACCAGCCACGCAGACGGTGCGCCGACACCGTGCGCGGCACCGGTTGAGACGGCAGCAGTCACGACGTCAGCCGTCATGAATACTGAAGCCCCATGGCTTCACGCACGTCACGCATGATTTCCTGCGCCGACTTGCGGGCTTTCTCGCAGCCATCGGCCACGATGGCGCGCAGCAGCGACGGATCGTCCATGTACTTCTGCGCGCGTTCAAGCATCGGCTGCTGTTCACGCAGGATGCCTTCGATGACCGGCTGCTTGCATTCGATGCAACCGATGCCCGCACTGCGGCAGCCCTTCTGAACCCACTCGCGCGTGTCGTCGTCGCTATAGACCTGATGCAACTGCCACACCGGGCACTTATCGGGATCGCCCGGATCGGTGCGGCGCACGCGCGCAGGGTCCGTCGGCATCGTGCGCACTTTCTTGGTGATCGATTCCGCGTCCTCGCGCAAGCCGATGGTGTTGTTATAGGACTTCGACATCTTCTGACCGTCGAGCCCCGGCATGCGCGACGCCGGCGTCAACAATGCTTGCGGCTCCACCAGGATCAGCTTGCGTGCGCCTTCGAGGTAACCGAAAAGACGCTCACGATCGCCCATCGACAACGACTGCGATTCGGACAGCATGGCGCGCGCCTGTTCGAGCGCCTCGTCGTCGCCCTTCTCCTGATAGGCATTGCGCAATTCGAGATAGAGCTTCGAGCGCTTGCCGCCAAGCTTGCGGGCGGCCGCCAGCGCCTTCTCTTCGAAACCTGCTTCACGACCGTACAGATAGTTAAAGCGCCGCGCGATCTCGCGGGTCATTTCCACGTGCGGCACCTGATCTTCGCCCACCGGCACATGCAGCGCGCGATACAGGAGAATGTCCGCCGCCATGAGCACCGGATAGCCGAGGAAGCCGTATGTCGACAGGTCCTTTTCCTTGAGCTTCTCGATCTGCTCCTTGTACGTCGGCACGCGTTCGAGCCAGCCCAGCGGCGTGCTCATGCCGATGAGCAGCGCCAGTTCGGCGTGCTCGGGCACCTTGCTCTGGATGAAGAGCGTGGCCTGATTCGGATCGATCCCTGCCGCCAGCCAGTCGATCAGTACGTCCCATACGTTCTGTTCGATGACGTCGGGCGTCTCATAGTGCGTGGTGAGCGCATGCCAGTCGACGACGCAGAAGTAGCACGGATACTCCGACTGGAGCTGAATCCAGTTCTTGAGCACGCCGTGATAGTGGCCGAGGTGCAGACGACCGGTCGGTCGCATGCCGGAGAAAACGCGTTCGGGGTACATGGTCTAGTTATAGGTCTGCAAAAACTTCAGGAAGCCAGCGACAGCAGCGGCGTGAGCATCCACACGATCACGTCACGCCCCCACTGAATCAGCGGCCACAGCCAGACACGGCCGAGCACACCACTGACAACCAGCGCCATCACAATGAAAAAGCCGTAAGGCTCGATACGTGAGAGCGTATAGGCCGCACGCGCAGGCAGCAGCGATACCAGCACGCGTCCGCCGTCGAGCGGCGGCACCGGAAACAGGTTGAACATGCACATCACGAGGTTCACCACGAGACCGGCCTGCGCCATCATCAGGAAGAACGGTTCGCGAACCTCCGCGATCTGAAGCCCGACGGTGACCAGGGCCCAGAGAATCGCCTGGGCAAAGTTGCACAGCGGACCGGCCAGCGCCACCCAGATCGTATCGATGCGCGGATTGCGCAAGCTGCCGAACGCGACCGGCACCGGCTTGGCGTAACCGAACAGGAACGCCCCGCTCGTCATGAAATAAAGCGCCAGCGGCACGAGGATCGTGCCGATCGGGTCGATGTGCTTGAGGGGATTGAGTGTGACGCGCCCCATCAGAAATGCTGTGGGGTCGCCGAAATGCTTGGCGACATAGCCGTGCGCAGCCTCATGCAACGTAATCGCGAAGAGGACGGGGAGCGCGTAGACCGCAATGGTCTGGATCAGGTCTGCATTCATAGCCGACTATTGTAACAAGCAGACCTGCACGCCAGTATTACCTACCCTTACAAAGATTTTGGGGCCACAGCGGGCAGGCACGGCACATCCAGGTCATCACGACAGGCCGAACGGTGTCAGCGATCCGCGTCCGCGGCGCAACACTTCCGGCGGCGTCACCGTCAGATCGACCACCGTCGACGGCTCCTTGGGGCACGCCCCGCCATCGATCACGAGGTCCAGTTGCTTCTCGAGCCGCTCCCGGATTTCCTCCGGGTCGTTCAGCGGCTCGGTTTCATCGGGCAGAATCAGCGTCGTGGCCAACAGCGGCTGGCCCAGTTCTTCGAGCAGCGCCAGCGTGATGGCATGTTCCGGCACACGCAGGCCGATCGTCTTTCGCGACGGGTGCGAGAGGCGTCGCGGCACCTCTTTCGTCGCTTCCAGAATGAAGACGTACGGCCCCGGCGTCGTCGCCTTGATCAGCCGGTACTGCCGGTTATCGACGATGGCAAATTCGGCCAGTTCGGACAAATCGCGCACGAGCAGCGAGAGCATCTGCTTCTCGTCAAGCCCGCGAATACGCCGTAGTCGGTCGACGGCCTGCTTGTCGTCGATATGACAGGCAATCGCGTAGCTAGAATCGGTCGGCAACGCGACGATGCCGCCTTTGTCGATGATCTGCGCCGCTTGCTTGATGAGACGTGGCTGAGGATTTTCCGGGTGAATCTGGAAGAATTGCGACATGTTGGCGGTAAGTTACTGCCAGCGGCTCCAGACCGGGGTGAGATCGTCGGGCAACGGTGGCAGCTTGCCGAGCAGCGCACGGCTCTCGGTCGGTCCATGGAAATCCGAGCCGCGCGACGCCAGAAAACCGTACTGACGCGCGACATCGGCATACTCGCGGTACTGATCCGGCGTATGACTGCCGGTCACCACTTCAATCGCTTCGCCGCCCAGTTCGCGGAACTGATCGAACAGCGCGCCGAATTCCAGCTGCGTGAATTTATAGCGCCCGGGGTGGGCAACGACGGCAATGCCGCCCGCACCACGAATCCACCTGACGGACTCCTCCAGCGTCGCCCATCGATGCGGCACGTAGCCCGGACGTCCCTCCGAAAGATACTTCGCAAAAACGTCGGAGACCGACGCGCATTTGCCAATTTCCACCAAAAAGCGTGCGAAGTGCGTGCGGGAGATCAGATCCGGGTTGCCGACGAAGCGCAGCGCGCCTTCGTAAGCGTCGGGAATGCCAGCGGCCGCCAGTTGCTCGCTCATCAGTTGCGCCCGGGCGGCACGACCGCCGCGCGTCGCCGCGAGGCCGTCGATCAGCACTGGATTGTCGGGGTCGATGTTCAGTCCGACGATATGCACCGTGCGGTTCGCCCACGTAATCGAGATTTCAACGCCGCTCACGTAACGCATGCCCAGCGCTTCGGCCGCCGCCCGCGCTTCGCGCTGGCCGCCGATTTCATCGTGATCCGTCAGCGCCCACAGGTCGACGCCGGCCTCGAAAGCGACCTGCGCCACTTCGGACGGCGTTAGCGTGCCGTCCGACACCTTGGAATGACAGTGAAGATCCGCGTTGAGCATGATGAGCCGCCAGGCGATGGCGCGATACGGGATTTCGGGGACGCCGGCAGCCCTGCTGCCCCTTCAGCCCCCTCGCCCCGTGATTGCCCTTCTGACACCGGCGTATGACGTGGTAATGACGTCCTCATTCTACCGCTCAAGTGCACGCGACGCGAGTTGCCGCGCGCTGCCCGAACTTGTCCCGCTGCGCTGGCTCCTCCCTAGTGGCGGCAGAAATCCTCGATCAGACGCGCGACGACTTCCGGCTGGTCGTGATGCAGCATATGCCCCGCATCGTCGACGAACGCCTCCGTCAAATTCGGAAAGACCTCGAATCGCTCGCGAAAAACCTCCTTACCTTGCGCCCCGGAGAAATGTTGCAGCACGTCCGAATCCGTCGCCTCGACATGCAGGACGGGCGCGCTCACGTTGCTCCACACCGCCATGGCTTCATCCAGGCGGTACGGATACGGGTTGGCCATCTTGTGGGCTGCATCGGCAAGCAAATGCCACTGACCGTCGCTCGCCTGACGTGCCCAGCGCGGCGCAAGCCACGCCGCCCGTTCGGGCGTGAGGCGCGGGTTCGTCTTGCGCAGGCGCGCCGCCACGTCGTCGAGCGACGCATACGGACGCAGCGTCGGCTGCGTCTGCACATCGTCCAGCCAGCGACTCAGTTGGCGGATTGCGGCAGCTGGTGGCGACGGCGGCAGGCCGAAGCCTTCGAGATTCACGAGGCGCCGCACCCGCGCCGGACGCACGCCCGCGTACAGACAGGCCACGTTACCGCCCATGCTGTGGCCGATCAGATTGATGGCTTCGCCGGGCTCCGTGTAGACATCGACGAGCGCGTCGAGATCGGCGATGTAGTCCGGGAACCAATAACTGCCAGCGCGTCCGTCGGCGACGGGCCAGTCGGTAAGGCCAAAGCCGCGCCAGTCGGGCGCGAGCACGTGCCAGCGCTGCGCGAGCGTCTGCGCAACGAACTGGAACGACGCCGACACGTCCATCCAGCCATGCAGCGCAAACAGTTTCGGCGCGCCGGGCGTGCCCCACTGGCGAACGTGGTGGCGCAGGCCGCGCACCGTCAGAAACTCAGATCGGGAATCGGTCATATCGGTCGCATCAGTCATGACACCGTCAGAAAGTGAATATCTGAACGAATGAGGAGCGTCGAGTATATCGACGGACGTCGCCACCTCGGAAGCAGCGTCAAAAAGCGAAACCCGCTTTCACGCGCTTTCATGCGCTTTAACGAATACGCCGCCCTTACTCACCGGCCTGAAGCGCCGCGAGTTCGGCGTCGTCGAATCCGGCCGCCCTGCGCGCTTCGAGATTGAACGGTCCCCGCAGGCGAGGCGCGCCGTACTGCGCGGCCAACCGCGCGTACGTCTCGACCGGCTCACAGCCTGCGCGCTCGCAGCCCCAGCGATACCAGCGGTTGCCGATGGCGACGTGTCCGATCTCATCACGCAGGATGATGTCGAGAATCGCCGCACCGGCCTTGTCACCTGCGCTGGAGAGTTTGGCCTTGATGGGTGGACTGGCGTCCAGGCCGCGTGCTTCGAGCGTTCGCGGCACGAGCGCCAGACGTGCCAGCCAGTCGCCGGACGTGCGTCGCGCCATGTCCCACAGCCCGTCGTGCGCCGGGAAGCAGCCGTAGTCGTACTGATCGCCCAACGTTCGCAGATGCGAGACGAGCAGCGAGAAGTGATACGCCTCCTCCGCTGCGACCTGAAGCCAGTCGTCGTAATAGGCGCTCGGCAGGCCGTCGAAGCGCCACAAGGCGTCGAGTGCGAGATTGATGGCGTTGAATTCGATGTGAGCAAGCGCATGCAACAACGCGGCGCGCCCGTCCACAGAGGTCACTGCCCGCTGCTTCAACTCTCTGGGCGAAACCAGTTGCGGTGTCGCCGGACGGCCCGGAATCCCGGCCTCATGCTCACCGTCTGCAGACAGGAATTGACGCGCCGGATGCCAATGCGCCGCCCCGTCGCGTGCGGCATCGCGCAGCGCTGTGACGCCCACGGCCTTCTCGAACGGATCGCAGATGCGCAGCAGTTCGAGGGCGCGTTCGCGCGCGCAGCCGGACACATCGGTCGACGACGACACGGCAACGGCGGCAGAGGAAATTTCGACGGATTTGCCGGAGACGGCGTGGCGCGCGGCATCGGCGCCGGGTGCAGGAGTGAAATCGGCCATGACGTTACAATAGCGGTTTCGTCGATTTTAACCGCGAACCGAAGCCGCCATGCCGATCTATAAACTTGGAGACAAGACCCCGCAGATCCACGAGAGTGCTTTCGTGGCCGACACCGCTACCATCATCGGTGAGGTGGTTCTAGCGGAGAACAGCAGCGTGTGGCCGGGCGTGGCGATTCGCGGCGATAACGAGCCGATCAAGGTCGGCATCGGCACCAACGTGCAGGAAGGCGCTGTGCTGCATGCCGATCCGGGCTATCCGCTCACGCTGGCCGATGGCGTCAGTGTCGGCCATCAGGCCATGCTGCACGGCTGCACCGTCGGCGAGAATTCGCTGATCGGCATTCAGGCCGTGTTGCTTAACGGCGCCGTTATCGGCCGCGACAGCCTCGTGGGCGCAGGCGCGCTGGTCACCGAGCGCAAGACATTTCCGGACCGTTCGCTGATTCTCGGCGTGCCCGCCAAGGTCGTGCGCGAACTGACCGATGAAGAAGTCGCCAATCTCAAGCGCAATGCCGACGTCTATGCCACGCGCCGGCAGGTTTTCAAGGAACAGCTGGTGCGCATCGGCTGAACGCGCGTCCGGCAGTGGCGCGCGCGGCCCGTCGGGAGCGCGAGCGTTCGCTGCCGATGTGTTGAAAATGCGGCGCGCGCCCCCAAATATCGCAACATTGACGCGCCAATCGTCGGCGATTGCGCGCTGATGGGCCCTTGAGTACGAGCGAATGCAGGAACACTTGTGCGATTCATGCACTAGATGACTCCGCCTATCGCGCCTTTTGGCCCACAGCACCTATCGCCGTTGCCGCATTTTTCAGGAATTCGACCGTGTCCGACCAACTTCAGAAATTCATGTTCGACGCCGCCCCCGTGCGCGGCGAATACGTCAGCCTCGACGCCACCTGGCGCGCTGTGCTGGAGCGTCACGACTACCCCACCCCCGTACGCAACCTGCTCGGCGAAATGATGGCCGCGGCTGCGCTGCTGACAGCGAACGTCAAATTCGACGGCGCGCTGATCCTGCAACTGCACGGTGATGGCCCGGTCAGCATGGTGGTCGTGGAATGCAATGCCGATCTCACGATGCGCGCCACCGCGAAGTACAGCGGCGAGATCCCGGATGACGCGACGCTCAAGTCAATGCTCAACGTGAACGGCCGCGCCAGCTTCGCCATCACGCTCGATCCGCGTGTGAAGCAACCCGGCCAGCAGCCGTATCAGGGCGTGGTGCCGCTGTCGGACGAACACGGTCCGCTGCCCGACATGGCGTCGGTGCTTGAGCATTACATGCACCATTCGGAGCAGCTCGACACGCGCATTTGGCTGGCCGCAGACGAAAACCACGCGGTCGGCATGCTGCTGCAAAAGCTACCGGGCCATGGCGGCACGGCTGGCGCCGGCGCCGAACGTGCGCCCGAGGAAGACGAGGACACATGGAATCGCGTCTGCCACCTCGGCAACACGCTCAAGCGCGATGAAATGCTGAGCACGGATCGCGAGACGATGTTGCATCGCCTGTTCTGGGAAGAAACGGTTCGTGTGTTCGACCCGCTGCCCACGGCGTTTCGCTGCACGTGCTCGCGTGAGCGCGTTTCGAACATGCTTCGCACGCTGGGTGAAACCGAAGTCATGAGCGTGTTCGACGAACGCCCCAGCCTCGAAGTCGCTTGCGAGTTCTGCCGTCAGACCTATCATTACGACAAGATCGACGCGGCCCAACTCTTCACCCAGCAGTCGCACGCCGCCCCGGCCGGGCAGCACTGAAGCACAGATTTTCTGCGGCGCGCGGAACGCCCCGCGCGCCGGGGAATCTGAGTTCACATCCGGCGAGATGCGGGGTCGCCCCGTATCAGATGCCATTGCCCTCCGTCCACGGATAGGACGGAACCACACCGGGTTATTGCGCCACCATGCCCCGAGCCACCTCCGAAACTTCCCCCGATTTCGCCGCACTTGCCGCTCCCCCATGGCGAGCCGCAGCTTGCGCAATGGCGCTGCTCGCGCTGACGCTTGCCACCGGCTGTGCACAGTTGCAGTTGCCGCCGCCCGACGCCCCTTCGGCACGGCTGCCGCAATCGCAGGAAGAGGTACCAGCCATGACGGATGCGCAAAAGCAGGACCTGACGCGGCTGAACAAGCACATCTACGACGAGCAGGAATCCACGATCGAGCGTGAGCGTGCCCAACGCGCGCTGAACGACGCTATTCGCAGCTACAACAGCAACGCTTATTTCTATGGCGGCTGGGGCAGCCCGGGTTGGTACGGGCCGGGTTGGTACGGCCCCGGTTGGTATGGTCCGGGCGGGTATGGCCCGCGATCCTCGGTCGGTATAGGCATCGGCTTCTGAAGGCCGGTTTCCGAAGGTCGGTTTCCGAAGGTCGGTTTCCGAAGGTCGGTTTCCGAAGGCCATAAAAAAGGCACTCCCGAGGGAGTGCCATTTTTTTGTACTACATCTGCGCAAGACTGCCGGGAACGGCAGCAGCGGCCAGTGAGGATCAGTGATGCTGCGCCTTGTGCGCCGACTGCGTCTTGCCCTTCGTCTGCGACGGTGGGGGCGGCGGCGCAGCGGCGACCGTCTTGTGAGCCGGTTCGGTCGACGAGACGAGCGGCGCGTCGGCACCGGAGGCACCTTGCGGCGCGCCAGCCCCATCCGCACCGACGAATTGCACGAACAATTCGCCGTCCTTGACCATCCCCAACTCGAAACGAGCGCGTTCTTCGATCGCCGACGTGCCGTCCTGCAGATCCTGCACTTCGCCTGCAAGGCGATCGTTACGTTCTTTCAACTGCTCGTTCTTCTGCTGTTCGGCGCTCAGCTCGTCGCGCAGTTCGTGCACGTACAACCAACCACCGTGGCCGAACCAGAGCGGATACTGGATGACAACCAACAACGCCACCAGTACCAAGGTCACCATTCGCATGCTTTCGCCTGGCAAGAATTCCGGGAAGGCGGGCCTGACGACCGTCAGGCCTTAACTGCCCGGGGAAACGGAATTAGCGCAGATTGTAAAACGTTTCCTTGCCCGGGTACGAAGCGATATCGCCGAGGTCTTCTTCAATGCGCAGAAGCTGGTTGTACTTGGCGATACGATCGCTACGCGACAGCGAGCCGGTCTTGATCTGACCTGCGTTGGTGCCCACGGCGATATCGGCAATCGTCGAGTCTTCGGTTTCACCCGAACGGTGCGACACAACCGCCGTGTAACCGGCGCGCTTGGCCATTTCGATGGCGGCGAACGTCTCGGTCAGCGTACCGATCTGGTTGATCTTGATGAGGATCGAGTTGGCCACGCCCTGATCGATGCCTTGCTTCAGGATCTTCGTGTTGGTCACGAACAGGTCGTCGCCGACCAGCTGCACCTTCTTGCCCAGCTTGTCCGTCAGGATCTTCCAACCGGCCCAGTCGTCTTCCGACATGCCGTCTTCGATCGAGACAATCGGGAACTTGTCGCACAGGTTGGCGAGGTAGTCGGCGAACTCTTCCGAGGTCAGCGACAGGCCTTCACCGGCCAGTTCGTACTTGCCGTTCTTGTAGAACTCGGTCGACGCGCAGTCCAGCGCGAGCAGCACGTCGTCGCCCAGGCGATAGCCGGCCTTTTCGACGGCTTCCTGAATGGTCGCGAGGCACTGTTCGTTCGATTCGAAGTTCGGTGCGAAGCCGCCTTCGTCGCCCACAGCCGTGCTCCAGCCCTTCTCGGCGATCAGCGACTTGAGTGCGTGGAAGATTTCCGTGCCGCAGCGCAGAGCTTCGCGGAAGCTCGACTGACCGACCGGCATCACCATGAATTCCTGGATGTCCAGGCTGTTGTTGGCGTGTGCGCCGCCGTTCACAATGTTCATCATCGGCACCGGCATTTGCATCGCGCCCGAACCGCCGAAATAGCGATACAGCGGCAGACCGGCTTCTTCAGCGGCCGCCTTCGCGACGGCCATCGACACGGCCAGCATGGCGTTCGCACCGAGGCGCGACTTGTTGTCTGTGCCGTCGAGTTCGATCAGGGTCTTGTCCAGGAAGGCCTGTTCGGCAGCGTCCAGGCCCATGATGGCTTCCGAAATCTCGGTGTTGATGTGCTCCACAGCCTTCTGCACACCCTTGCCGAGATAGCGCGACTTGTCGCCATCACGGAGTTCGATCGCTTCGCGCGAGCCGGTCGATGCACCCGACGGCACTGCCGCACGGCCCATCACGCCCGACTCCAGCAGCACGTCGCACTCGACCGTCGGATTACCGCGCGAGTCCAGCACTTCGCGCCCGATGATATCTACGATTGCACTCATGTATTCCTCGGTATCTATAAGACAAAAACGCTAAAGGGAACCAGCTTCGCGCCGCAATCCCGCCTGCCACTTGCCGCTTCCACGCCGGGCGCTGATCGTGAACCGGCAGCGCGCCGAATCCTGACGTGGAGGCCGATGCCGCGCTTGTGCGCGCACCGGTGGGCAATACGTAGACGGGGGAACAACGGCGCCTCGAAATGAGGCACGGCGGCCTGTGGGGTGACTTCGATGTCGACGGTGCACTCGGCGTGCTGCACGCGGACCTCTCCTCCGGGGACTCGCCTTCGCGGCGGCCATTGACGACCGCTGCGCGACAAGCTTAACGACTCGGCGCCATGCTGCCAAGGCGTCCGGCCGCTATACCCGTCCTGTGGGCGTGCTGATAGTGGCCCCAGGACGGTGTGTCTCATTTCAGTTGAAATTGTTTTCCAGGAACTCGCCCTGCTTCACCGCCGCGTCAATCGTTTTGAGCGTGGTGAGCAGTTCGCGCATGCGTCCCAGCGGCACGGCATTCGGACCATCCGAGAGTGCGCACGCCGGATCCGGGTGCGTCTCCATGAAGAGGCCCGAGACACCGACGGCCACGGCGGCACGCGAGAGCACCGGCACGAATTCGCGCTGACCGCCCGAACTGGTGCCTTGCCCGCCCGGCAGCTGCACCGAGTGCGTGGCGTCGAACACCACCGGCGCGCCGGTCTCGCGCATGATCGCCAGCGAGCGCATGTCCGACACCAGGTTGTTGTAGCCGAACGAAACGCCCCGCTCGCAGGCCATGAAGACGTCATCGGGAAGACCGGCTTCGCGCGCGGCGTCGCGGGCCTTGTCGATGACGTTGATCATGTCGTGCGGCGCGAGAAACTGCCCCTTCTTGATGTTCACCGGCTTGCCCGACTGGGCGCAGGCGCGGATGAAATCGGTCTGGCGGCAGAGGAAAGCCGGCGTTTGCAGTACATCGACGATCGGCGCGGCAACCGCCACATCCTCTTCGGTGTGCACGTCGGTGAGCACCGGCACGCCGAGCTGGCGGCGCACTTCTTCGAGGATCTTCAGGCCTTGCTCGCGGCCCGGGCCGCGATACGACTTGCCCGAGCTACGGTTCGCCTTGTCGAACGACGACTTGTAGATGAACGGAATGCCGAGCGCGCTCGTGATTTCCTTGAGCTGCCCCGCGACGTCGATCGTCATTTGCTCCGACTCGACGACGCAGGTACCTGCGATCAGGAAAAACGGCTTGTCCAGGCCAACATCGAAACCGCACAGTTTCATGGGAACTCCTTGTTTCTCGCTCGCTGCGCGTCTTAGGCGGCCTTCTTGCGCGCTTGCTGACCAGCCAGCGCTGCTTCAACGTAAGCCTTGAAGAGCGGGTGACCATCGCGCGGCGTCGAGGTGAACTCGGGGTGGAACTGAACGCCCACGAACCACGGGTGCACCTGTTGCGGCAGCTCCATCATTTCCGGCAGATTCTCGGTCGGCGTGCGTGCCGAGATCACCAGACCGGCGGCTTCGAGCTGCGGGACGTAATGGTTGTTGACTTCGTAGCGGTGGCGGTGACGCTCGTTGACCGTCTCGCCATAAATGCGCGACGCAAGCGTCTCGGCCTTGACCGGCACACGTTGCGAGCCCAGGCGCATCGTGCCGCCCAGATCCGAATCTTCGGTACGCTGCTCGACCTTGCCATCGCGATCCTGCCACTCGGTAATGAGTGCAACGACCGGATGCGGCGTCGCCGGCTCGAATTCCGTGCTGTTTGCGTCGGCCAGATTGGCGACGTCACGCGCGAATTCGATCACGGCCAGCTGCATACCGAGGCAGATGCCCAGATACGGCACGCGGTTTTCGCGAGCGTAACGGATTGCCTTGATCTTGCCTTCCGTACCCCGACGGCCGAAACCGCCCGGCACGAGAATCGCGTCCAGATGCTTGAGCGCATCCGTGCCATCCTTCTCGATCTGCTCGGAATCGATGTACTCGATGTTCACGCGCGTTTCCGTGTGGATGGCGGCGTGACGCAGCGCTTCGATCAGCGACTTGTACGACTCGGTCAGATCGACGTACTTGCCGACCATGCCGATCGTGACATCGTGCTTGGGATTCTCGACGGCATGCACCAGACGCGTCCACATGGACAGGTCAGCCGGCTTGGCTTCGATCTTCAGCTCGTCGCAGATGATCTTGTCCATGCCCTGGTCGTGCAGCATTTGCGGAATCTTGTAAATCGTGTCGACGTCCCACACCGAAATCACGGCGTCTTGCGGGATGTTCGCGAACAGCGAAATCTTGGCGCACTCGTCTTCCGGAATCTGACGGTCCGCGCGGCACAGCAGCACGTCCGGCGAAATACCGATTTCGCGCAGCTTCTGCACACTGTGTTGCGTCGGCTTGGTCTTGAGTTCACCGGCCGTCGCGATGTACGGCACGAGCGTCAGGTGCACGAAGGCCACGCTGTTGCGGCCCAGGCGCAGGTTCATCTGACGTGCGGCTTCGAGGAACGGCAGCGACTCGATGTCACCGACCGTGCCGCCGATTTCGACGATGGCGACGTCGGGATGGCCGTCCCACGTCGAACGCGCACCGCGCTCGACGAAGGCCTGAATTTCATTGGTGATGTGCGGAATGACCTGAACGGTCTTGCCGAGGTACTCGCCACGGCGTTCCTTACGGATCACCGACTCGTAGATCTGGCCCGTCGTGAAGTTGTTCGCACGACGCATCTTCGCGCTGATGAAGCGCTCATAGTGCCCCAGATCGAGGTCGGTTTCTGCACCGTCCTCGGTCACAAACACCTCGCCGTGCTGGAACGGGCTCATCGTGCCCGGGTCGACGTTGATGTAGGGGTCAAGCTTGAGGAGGGTGACTTTGAGGCCACGCGATTCGAGAATCGCGGCCAGAGATGCGGCAGCAATTCCCTTACCAAGAGAGGAAACCACGCCGCCCGTGACAAAAACGAATTTGGTCATCGCAGTAATTGCTCGCGGGAAAGCCGGATTATACCCGAAACCCGCCCCGTCCTCGATGGCCTGCGCGGCAAATTTTGGCCTTGACAGGCACCCGGCGCGGCGTCCCGTCACGACCGGCGCGCTCCGGCACGAATCTCTGCGATCTCAGACCCCGCTCAGCACAAACGACTGCGGGTACCGACGGACAAGCGCATCGCCCCTTCGGTCTTCATCTGACTGAATCGCAAGACGCACCACCACCTGGCGGACGGCATGTAACGTCGAGATGCCGGGTACGCCCGGCCTTCAGGCGGCCAGCGGACGGCGATGCTCGCCGCGCAATTCCGCGAGCATGTCGCTGATGGCAGCCGCTGTGTCCAGCGGACGCTCCATCGGGAAAAGATGGGTGCCGGGGACATAACGCAGATGCGTGCCGACAATCCTGCGCGTGGCCCCGATCCCGGCCTGACGCAATTCGCGAGACTCGGTCCCCGCGAGGAAGCCGACCGGCACCGGCACGCCTCGCATGGCGCGCACGGCGAGCAACGGCGGCAGCGTCAGATAGATCCGGTACTCGATCTCGCGCGCAAAGGCGAGACGCCGTGCCTCGCCCTCGCCCGTGGGCAACGTCCCGCAATCGATGTAATCGCGCAGCACGTCCGGATCCCAACTGGCGAACGCCGGTTTGCTCGCAAAATGCTGCCAGGCACTTTCCCAGTCCGGCCATTGGTCCCGACGCTTCTTGGTCACCCCTGCGGGCGACATTCGTTCGTAAAGTCCAGTCAGCATGCCAAGACGGAGCATCTGCGTGCGCCAGCCCGGCGTCACGATCGGCGAGTCCACCATCACGACACCACGCACGCACTGCGGGGCCTTGAGCGCCGCCATCAGACTCAGGAAACCACCAAGAGAATGCCCCACGAGCCAGACCGGCTCTCCCCGATACTGACGCACCAGCGTGTCGACCAGTTCGTTGCGAAGATACCGCCAGCCCGGCGTCACCGGATAACGCGGGTCATGCCCGATGCGATCGATCGCGCGCACGTCGTACTCGTCGGCCAGCGCACCGAGCATCTTGCGATAGACCCCGGCGGGAAAGCCGTTGCCGTGCGAAAAATGAATGATGTCTCTTGTCATGGAATTCGTTGTCTTGGCGAGCGTGCGTCATGCGCCATAGGACGGCGGCGCACGGTATCGCACGCTTGTGCATTCGGCACGAGGATCAGGCCGCATGACATTCGCCGGTCCATTTTAGCTAACCGCTGCTTGAGTACCCGTAGAGGTTTCCGTCGAATTGCCACGCGGCGTCATTCGCGCAAGCGCGCGCACAAAGTACAAGCCGCCAACGCTTTTCAGGACGAATCGGGCGACAACGCGTGCCAGTAACGCCGGAAACTCGCACGGTAAGCCTGGGCCGTCATGCCGTCCGGCGTACTTGAAAACCGAATCCCGCCGTGCGTCACGCTCTGCCAGATCGTCGCGCCCGCTGATCGATAGCGGGCGACCACGGCCGGTTTCGGATGCCCGAAGCGGTTGCGATACCCCGCTTGAAACACCACGTGGGCTGGCGATACCGCAGCCACGAACGCCGAGGTCGACGACGTCAGACTGCCGTGATGCGGGGCAAGCAGCACGTCCGAGCGCAGCGCCCGCCCATAGCGGGCCACCATCATGCGTTCCTGCAAGCTTTCCGCGTCGGCCGCGAGCAATGCGCTGTGCCGTCCGTTCGCAATTCGCAGCACACAGCTCACACTGTTCGGCCCCGCCCTCCCGCGCTGGCCATCACGCAACGCTGCCTTGTCCGGGTGCAGAAACCGGAATGTGACGCCCTCCCACTGCCACTGCTGCCCGGCAAGACAGGTGCGATGCGCGGCCGATGCGCGCCGAACCCGATGTTCATCGGGCAAGGACGACAGAACTTGCGCCTCTGGGTACGCTCGCAACACACTCAACGCCCCGCCAAAATGATCGTCATGTGCGTGGCTGACTACCATCCGATCGAGCCGCGCGATCCCCATCGAGCGTAAATATGGAACGATGACACGCCGCCCCGCATCGCTGCGCCGCCCCAACGGCGGGCCGCTGTCGAACAGCAGCGTTCGCGTCGCGGTTTCGACCAGCACGGCGTTGCCCTGACCGACATCGAGCATCGTCACACGAAACTCACCCACCGTCGGCCGTTGCGGGGATACCAGCGCCGCCGGTCCCATCAGCGCCACCCCGGCGAACCGTATGCCGAACATCCATCTCCTCGTCGCGGGAACCCACTGCGGCAACGGCACGAGACAAACCACTACACCGACAACGGATGCCATCTGCGCCCAAACCGGTGCGACCGGCGCTCGCCAGACCGCCCAGGGCATCGCCGCAAGCGTGCCCAGCCAGTCCGCCAGCCAGACGACCACCGTATGCGCAACAACGAGCGCCCAGTGCGCAAGACCGGAAGGCAACAACAGGCTTGCGAGCGCGAGCGGCGTCACGATCAGCGTCATCACCGGAATGGCGACGGCGTTCGCTAATGGCCCGAGCAATGGCACTGTGCCGAACCACGCGAGCGTCAACGGGATCAGACCGATGGTGACCGCATACTGTGCGCGAGCAGCAGGTGCCAATCTGCGGCCTAAAGCGACGCCCCACCGCCCTATCCTTTCGACCGCTCGCCAACCGGCCGGAGCGCCGCCCGTTTCATCGTGCTTCAACGCACCCGCAGCAGGCAGCTCGCACGCCAGCCCCGCGACGACTGGCTCCAACCGTGTGGCGGCTCCGCGCGTTGCGTGGATGACGGCATCCTCCCCCCCCTGAGCATCCTCTCGGCGTCCCCTCGACGGCGAGTCCGTCCTGTCGCCCCGCCTCGCGGCTAACACGAGCGCCGCCACCGCACCGAACGACAGCCACAAACCGGGCGTGACAACGGCCCACGGATCCAGCGTAACGACAACCGCCAGTGCCCACGCCAACGCATAAGACGGCGCGGCGAACCGCCCCGTTAGCAACGCCAGCACAACGATGGCGACCATGCCGACGGCTCGCTGCACAGGCACACCCCAGCCCGCAATCGCGCCGTAAGCCACCGCTGCCAGCAACCCAGCGACAGCGGCCGCCTTCGGCGCTGGCCACCACAATGGCAAGCGTAATCGCGCAAATCCCGCCCGACGCCACAGCCCACCAACCATCGCAGCCATCGCCCCGGCGACCAGCGAGACGTGCAACCCCGAGATCGCCAGCAAATGGCTCACGCCGGTGTCGGCAAATATTTGCCAGTCGTCATCCGCGATATCGCCGCGCTCTCCCAGCGCCAGCGCCATCAGCACGCCGCCATATCTCGCCGACGGGTCGAGGGCGGCCCGAAAATCGTCTCGTAACCGCTCACGCCATGCCGCGAATCCATACCCCGGCGACGGCCCCACATGCAGGCGACGCGGGCGAACTGCGATCGCTCGCGCACCTTTACCAATCGACGTCCGCACGTATCCTGATGCCCGAATGCCCCGAGTCAGCGCCAACAATTCGGCATCGAAGCCGTGCCAGTTTGCGAAGCCACGCGGCGCCTTGAGACGAACCGGCATTTGCCATCGCTCACCTGCGCGGGGCAACCGCCGCCGGGCCGCCGCCATCGCGCCCTGCGATGCCTCACCCGAGCCGACGCCGACGGCGCTGCGCGCCTCGCGTTTCCCACTGAAGGGCGGACGCATTGGCCAAACCAACTCGATGCGCTTCGGCACATGCACCGCACCGCATGCCGAGCCATCGCCGCCTATGTATCGCGTCGGCGAAAGCGATGCCCCTTCGCCATTGCCACACCCCGACGACACACCACAAGCATCGCACTCGCCGACGCGCACATCGCCCGCAGCAATGGCGTGCGCGCTTTCGACATCGAACACGAACCGCACACCGTCGCCCGTAGTTATGGGCAACCCCGCCACCACGCCGGTCACCAGCACGTCCTGCCCCTCAAGCGCAGCGGGCAAGCTGTCCCCGAGCCGCAAGTCCGCCCGGTAGGCCGCCCAGGCGTATCCTCCAACGCCTGCACTCAATGCGAACACCGTCACCGCGAGCCATCGCGACCAGCCCTGGTTCGCAGACGCTCCGCCACAGAGCCGTCGATCATCGCCCCCGGGACGGCAACGCTCGCTCGTCGCGCCCCACGGCTGTCCGTATGACCGTGCGCTCCCTGCCACCCAAATCACACGCAGCGCCCCCACAACGAATACACACGCGGCAACGCCGAGCGCCACCGCAAATCCTTGCCCAGTAGGCAGCACCGAGACTTGTTGCAGCCACCAGACACCCGCCACCCAGGCGAGCAGCACCATTCTCATGACGTCACCGCGTCATGTGTCGACAGTCGCGCGACGCCTCGGCGTCAGCGCGATTGCCCGGAAGTGTTGGGGGAAATCAGAGAGAAGTTCGCGGCAGGACCGTCACCCGGCGCCATCGCCATGGCACCGGACAAGCGCGGCAGCACGCGCCAGGCATTGGCGCACGTCGCCTGAGACAACATCTCAGGTGCGACGCCGCGTAGCTCCGCCAGCACCTGCGCGATGCGCGGCAATTCCACGGGGCTATTACGCTGCTTGTAGCGCCACTCCGGCGCAATATCGGGCGCATCTGTCTCCAGCACGATGGCGTCCAGCGGCATATCCACGGCCAGACGACGAATCTGCAAAGCGCGATCAAACGTCATCTGCCCGCCGAACCCAAGGCAAAAGCCGCGCTCGACGAACATGTCCGCCTGCTGCCGACTGCCATTGAATGCGTGCGCGATGCCGCCACGGGGCGTGAAGATCCGAAGCTGTTTGAGCAGGGCGTCCTGGGAGCGACGCACATGAAGAATGACCGGCAGATCGAAATCGCGCGCGATCTTTAATTGCTCAACGTAGAAGAACTGCTGACGCTCGGGGTCGAGCGTCCTGACGAAGAAATCCAGCCCGATCTCGCCAATGCCGACGAAGCGCGGATCCCCCATGGCGAGCTCAACCGCGCGGCGCAGCGTCGCGATGTCCTCGTCGCGTGCACGCGGCGTGTAGAGCGGATGAATGCCCAACGCATACGCGCCGCCCGGGATAGCGCGGGCGGCAGCACGCGCCGCGTCGAACGTCACGCATTCGACCGCAGGCACGACAAGCCCGACCACCCCCGCAGCGACGGCGTCGGTAATCACGGTGGTGCGGTCGGCATCAAACTCGGCCGCATCGAGATGGCAATGGGTATCGATCCACATGGTCAGGTGTCCTTAAGCGTCAATTCTACGGGTCGATGACAAGGCTCGCACGTCATCGTTGTCGTGACCATCGGACAACACCGCATCATGGTCTAGGACGTTGCCGAAAAACGCGTTCGCGCGACGTCCCGAAAATGCAAAACGCCGGGGAAATCCCCGGCGCTTTTCTGTCTGCTATCACGAGCAACAGCCAGCCTTGCACGACCTTACGCGGACTCCAGAATCCCTTCGCGAAGGCGCAATGCACGGTCGCAACGACGTGCCAGATCGATATCGTGCGTGACGATCACGAAGCTGGTCCTGAGCGTCTCCGACAACTCCAGCATGAGCTCGAACACGGTCTCGGCCGTGTGCCCGTCGAGGTTACCGGTCGGCTCGTCAGCCAGCACGCATGCGGGTTGCGTGACCAGCGCCCGCGCCATCGCCACTCGCTGACGCTCCCCCCCCGACAGCTCAGACGGACGATGCTTCATCCGCGAACCCAGACCGACGCGCTCGAGCATCGCCTGCGCTGCGGCCCGTGCCTGCTCGGTCGGCAGACGGCGGATGCGCAGCGGCATGGCCACGTTATCCAGCGCGGAGAACTCGGCCAGCAAATGGTGAAACTGATAGACGAAGCCGAGCGACTGATTGCGCTGCGCCGTCTTGTCGCGCTCACGCAGCGACGAAAACGGCTTGCCGAGCAACGACACCTCGCCGCGCGAAGGATCGTCGAGTCCGCCCAGCACATGAAGCAAAGTACTCTTGCCTGAGCCCGACGCCCCAACGATCGCCACCTTCTCACCCGGCGCAACGTCAAGACTCGCCCCGTTGAGCACCGTCACGTTCAACTGCCCCTGCTTGAACGTCTTGTGCAGATCGCGAGCCCGCAACACAGGGCCGTCGTAGGCCAGATTCGGCACCGGGGCCATCGATTGATTTGCGTTACTCATAGCGCAGGGCCTCCGCCGGTTTGACGCGCGAGGCACGCCAGCTCGGATAGATCGTCGCAAGCGCCGAGAGGATGAAGGAGATCACCCCGATACGGATCACGTCGGACGATTGCAGATCCGAGGGCAATTCGGAAATGAAGTAAATGTCTTGCGGCAGGAAGTGAATCCCCAGCAAACGCTCGATGAACGGCACGATCGTCCCGATATTCACCGAAATCAGACAACCGAGGCCGACACCGAGCAACGCCCCGGCAAAGCCGATCGTCACGCCCTGCACGATGAAGATCTTCATGATCGAGCCGGGCTGCGCACCCAGCGTTCGCAGAATGGCGATGTCCGCATACTTGTCGGTCACCGTCATTACCAGCGAGGACACCAGGTTGAACGCAGCGACCGCGATGATGAGCGTCAGGATGATGAACATCATGCGCTTTTCGGTCTGCACCGCCACGAACCAGTTCTTGTTCTGCTGGGTCCAGTCGCGCACCCACATGTTGCCGGAGAGGGTCTTGGCCAGTTCGCGCGCCACGAGCGGCGCCTGTTCCATATCTTGAATTTTCAGACGCACACCCGTCGGGCCGTCGAGTCTGAATAGCGTTTCCGCGTCATGCAGGTCGATCAGCGCCAGCGAACTGTCATATTCGTAATGCCCGGCCGTGAAGATCGCGACCACGGTGAACTGCTTCACGCGCGGTAACACGCCTGCGGGCGTGATCGTTCCCTGAGGGGCTACCAGCGTGATCTTGTCGCCGATACTCACGCCCAGCGCCCGCGCCAGCTCTCGTCCGAGTACGATGCCGAAGCTGCCCGGCGTCAGGTTATTCAGGGTGCCGTCCGTAATCTGCTTACCGAGGTCGGAGACCTTCGCTTCCTCACTCGGGACGATGCCGCGCAGCACCACGCCGCGCACGTTGTCGTCGCGTGTCAGCATGGCCTGCTCGCCCACATAAGGCGCAGCCGCAATAACGTTCTTGTTTTGCAGCGCCTCGGCGGCCGTACGCTGCCAGTCCGGCAGGTTGCCGTCGACCGCGAAGACCTCGATGTGCGCCAGCACGGAGAGCATGCGGTCCCGAACTTCCTTCTGAAAGCCGTTCATCACCGAGAGCACCACAATGAGCGCTGCCACGCCCAGCGCAATGCCGGCCATGGAGATGAAAGAGATGAAGGAAATGAAACCGTTGCCGGATGATCGCTTGCCGGTGCGCGTATAGCGCCAGCCGATCTGCCATTCGTATGGGAATTTCAAACGGATTCCTGATTCTTGATAAGGATCGATCGGAGCGTACCGGCGCCGGTTTGCACCCGCGCGGGCCCAGTACCCAAACTCCGCCCCCGGCCCCTGCCCGGCGCGGTGAATGGTACGTTCCGTACCTGACGTCAGGGTCACCCAACTGCCAGCGCGAAGTTTGCCATACAATTCGCCTCGACATGGATACACCTGCCCTGCACTTTCTCTTGCCGTTCGCGCTCCCCGCGTCGGCCCATTTGCCCGCACTGCTGGCCGAATTGGAGTTGCCCGCGCTCGAAAAGTTGCTCGCGCGCGGCGTTCAGTCGGCGCAGGACGTGCCGGAAGACCCGTTTGTCCCCACGCTGCCGCACGAACGCTGGCTCGCCGATGCTTTCGGGCTGCCCGGCGGCCCTGCGCGCGCGCCGCTCGCGCCGTTCATGCTGTTTGACGACAGCGGCGCACTCGACACCCGGTTCTGGTACTGCGCGCAACCCGCCCATATCCACATCGCCACCGACCATCTCGTGCTGACGGACCCGGCCGAACTGGAATTGAGCGCGGAGGAATCTGCCGCCCTTTTCGCGACCGCACACGCGCTGTTCGCCGAAGAAGGCGGCGAGTTGATCGCACCGCGCCCCGACCGGTGGTATCTGAGTGCCCCCGCGCTGGGCGACCTTCTCACGGCGTCGCCTGCGCGCGCCGCCGGGCGTAACGTCGACATCTGGCTGCCTCAGGGCAAGGCCGAACTGACGTGGCGCAAGTGGCAAAACGAAGTGCAGATGGCCTGGTACGACCATCCGGCCAATCAGGCCCGCGAAGCGCGTGGCTTGCCGCCTGTGAACGCGATCTGGCTGTTCGGCGGCGGTCAGCGCATTGCCGCGCCCCGCATGAATCGTCCGTGTGTCACGGTCTTGGCCGACGCCCCCGCCACGCGCGGACTGGCGAACCATATGCAGATCGCGCTGCACCCCACGTCAGCAGGTATCGACGCCGCCGACGGCCGCACACTGGTGCAGATCGACACTCTGACATCGTATTTCCTGGTGGAAGACTGGGCACGCTGGCGCGACGCCCTCGTGGACCTCGACCGTCGCTGGCTGGCGCCGGCGTTGGAGCGCCTGCAAAAAGGGCAAGCGCGTGAAGTCGCGCTCACGCTGTGTGGTGACAGCCACTCCGTGACCCTTCGCGCTCGTAGCGGTGACCTGCGCAAGTTCTGGCGTCGCCAGGGCCTCACCGCACGCATGGTGCCGCTGGCCCGGCTGGGTGAGGAAGTGGCATGACCGACATCGTCACCCGTCTCGTCGACGAGACAACCGCCGACACTCTCTCGCGTGACGGCGTCCACCCCGTGCTGGCGCGCCTGTTCGCCTCGCGTGGCGTAGTCGAAAGCTCGGAGACCGAGACCGCCCTCGCACGCCTGATTCCGCCCACGCAGCTCAAGGGGGCGCAAGAGGCGGCCGCATTCCTCGCAGACGCCATCGCCGCTGGCAAGCGCATGCTCGTTGTGGCCGATTATGACTGCGATGGGGCGACGGCTTGCGCCGTAGCCGTACGCGGGCTGCGCATGTTTGACGCGAACGTCGAGTATCTGGTGCCGAACCGCTTCGAATACGGTTACGGACTCACACCGGAAATCGTGACGCTCGCCGCACGCGGCAAACAAGGTCCGCCGGATGTTCTGATTACCGTCGACAATGGCATCGCCAGCCTCGACGGGGTGGCCGCCGCACAACTGCTTGGCATCGAAGTCGTGGTCACCGACCACCACTTGCCCGGCAGCGAACTGCCCAACGCACGCTGCATCGTCAACCCGAATCAGCCGGGCTGCGAGTTCCCCAGCAAGAATCTGGCGGGCGTCGGCGTGATGTTTTACGTACTGCTGGCGTTGCGCGCCGAGTTACGGGGACGCGGCGCTTTCGACACGCGCGAACAACCGCGGCTGGATACGTTACTGGACCTCGTCGCGCTGGGCACCGTCGCCGACGTGGTCAAGCTCGACACCAATAACCGCATTCTGGTGGCACAGGGCCTGTCGCGTATGCGCGCCGGGCGGATGCACCCCGGCATCAACGCCCTCTTTCGCGCGGCCGCCCGCAATGCACGGCAGGCCGGGAGTTTCGATCTAGGCTTCGGTCTGGGCCCTCGTCTGAACGCCGCCGGACGCCTCGCGGATATGTCGCTCGGTATCGAATGTCTGCTGACGGACGACGACGCCCGCGCCTGGACCCTCGCGCAAGAACTCGACGCGATGAATCGCGAGCGTCGCGAAATCGAAGCGGGCATGCAACAAGAAGCGCTGGCCGATCTGGCGCGTTTCGATCCACGCGCCGCGACTACGCTCTGCGCGTTTAACGAGACGTGGCATCAGGGCGTGATCGGCATCGTGGCAGCCCGCCTCAAAGAGAAGTTCTACCGTCCGACCATCGTATTTGCGCCGGGGGATGACGGCCAGATCAAAGGGTCCGGACGCTCGATCCCCGGCTTCCACTTGCGTGACGCGCTCGACCTCGTCACCAAACGCGAGCCTGGTCTGATCGGCAAGTTCGGCGGTCACGCGATGGCCGCCGGTCTTACGATCGCAGCCGACGCGCTGCCGCGCTTTCAGGCCGCGTTCGAAGCTGTCGGACAGGAATGGCTCGACGAGAAGACACTCTCCCGCGTCATCGAAACCGACGGCGACATCGGTGACGATTGCTTCGTCCCCCCCTTCGTCGCCATGCTCGACGCGCAAGTCTGGGGACAGGGCTTTCCGCCGCCCGTATTCTCCGGCGAGTTCGACGTACTCTCGCAGGCCATCCTGAAAGACAAGCACCTGAAGCTGCAACTCGGACGGGGCCGCATGCGCTTCAACGCAATCTGGTTCAATCACGCCGACACGCTGCCAAGCCGCGCGCAATTCGCGTATCGCTTAGCTGCGGACACCTTTAATGGCGTATCGCGTGTGCAGATGATCATCGAGCACGCTCAGGGCTGAACACCAGCTTCGCCGAGACGTGTTTCGGCCCCATCACACGCTGGCCTGTCAGCACGATCGTGCGCATGGCCTCAGCCCAACCCTGCATCGACGCAAGCGCCACCTCGGCATGAACGACACTCGTTCCCGCCGAGCTGGCGCGCTGCGGGGCCTTGCCCGCTGGCCATGCGCGACGCAACTCGTCATCGACCGTCGTGTCGTGGAATCCGCCACTCATCGTCACGTCGAACGCCAGCGTGTCGTTCGCCTTGCCTGTGCAATAGGCCATCCCCGTCACCCCGAATCGACGCTCGCCCTCGGCGATCAGACCGGTGACCTGAAACAGCCGCGACGGCGCGCCCTCGCGTGACGTCAGCACCAGCTCGATAGGCAACGCCCCCTCCCCCTCCAG
Organism: Pandoraea commovens; assembly: GCF_024704525.1. Lineage (NCBI taxonomy): Bacteria > Pseudomonadati > Pseudomonadota > Betaproteobacteria > Burkholderiales > Burkholderiaceae > Pandoraea > Pandoraea commovens. The sequence continues at coordinate 2,142,870 of NZ_CP102780.1, read as the reverse complement.
TTGGTACGTCCCCCGCAACACGGTGTTTGCGGATGTCTGATGGCACACGTTCTGTACCGCAACCTGCGCTGCCGGTGTGGGCACCTGTGCCGACGCCGTCGGCAAGCCGATCAGCCCCGCACCCGCAGCGAGCGTAGCCGCCCAGGTCAAATTGCGGAGAGTGCGCATCGGGGTTGTCGAGTGACTCATGAAATGCTCCTTAGTAGTCGGCGCGCACGGTCAACATGACGCTGCGCGGGGTGCCGTAATGGTTGTTCCAGCTCGTGTTCGAGAGGCTCTGGTAGTAGCGGCGATCAAATACGTTGCTCACGTTCAGTGCCGCCGAAAGATGTTTGTTGTATCGGTAGCCTGCGCGCAGATTCACGGTGGCATAGCCGCCCTGACGCAGACGAATGCCGTTGGACGTGGCCGACGTCTCGCTCTGCACATCGACGCCGCCCCCCACGCTCCATCGACGGCCGTCGAACGGCAGGTCGTAGTTCGTCCACAAACGGAACAGGTGACGCGGTGCGAAGTCGGCGAACGACTGGCCTTGCGAGGTGGCGTCGGTCAGATATTTCGTCGTGTTGAAGGTGTAGCCTGCGAATACGTTCCATGCGTCCGTGATCTGGCCGTTCGCCTGCATCTCGACACCCTGACTCTGCACCTCGCCGGACGCGATGTAGCGACACGTCGTGCCTACGCAAGGAACGCTGGGGTCCGTCTGTGCACGGTTCTTCTGACGAATGCGGAAAACGGCGAGCGAGACGTCCATCGCGCCATCGAACAGTTGGCCCTTGACCCCCGCCTCGTAGCTCGCGCCGGTGATTGGCTTGAGCAGGTTGTTGCCTGCATCGAGCACGGTCTGTGGCTGGAAGATATCGGCGTAGCTTGCGTAGAGAGACCACGTGTCGTTCAGGTCGAACACCACGCCACCGTACGGTGTCGCCTTCGCGCCTGTGCGGTAACTGCTTGCTGGCGCGTGCTGATCCCACCACGAAACGCGTGCGCCCAGCACAAGCGTGAGCGGCTGTGCAAGACGGATGCGCCCCATCGCATAGGCACCGTTTTGAACGGTGCGCGTGGGCGTCACGTTGGAGAACGGCCCCGTGGCGGGTTCGGCAACGCTGTTGGGGTCCCATCGGAAGATGTTGACGGGCCTGCCGTTGATCGACGGGACCAATGCCGCGCTACGTTGCTGCGTTGTCGCCTCCAACCGTTGCAAGCCGAACAACAGATGATGCTCGCGTCCCAGCAGCCGGACGGGTCCGTCGACCTGGAGATCCACGCCCGTCTGCGTGTTGTCGAACCGGTAGGCCGCCCCGGTCATTTGACTACCCGCCCCGGACGCCGGGTTGATCGCCCCGAACGCCACGCCGTACTTCAGGTCACCACCGGCATCGAGATAGTTCGCGGAAAGCTTCGCTGCCCACCCGCTCCCGAGTTGTTGCTCCAAGGTGCCGAATACGCGCGTCTCGGACCAGTCGAAGGTGTCCCACGACGAGCCAAGAAACGTGGCGCGCGGCAGTTGGAGATCGCCGCCAGAGGTCGAGAACGGCACCCCCGCAAGGTTCGGTGTCGACGTCGTACGTTGATACTGAACCCCGACACGCAGCAACGTAGTCGACGACAGATCGGCTTCCGTTACGCCATAAACGGTCGTCGCATGCTGACGGCCAACGTCGTAGTACATGCGTTGCCGGTCATCGGACACCGCAACGCGCACGCGAAGCGATCCGCTCGCATTCAACGGCCCGCCGATGTCCGCTTCCTCGCGATAGCGATCCCAACTGCCGAGCGTCACGGCGGCCGAGGCCGCGAATGTCTTGCCGGGCCGCTTGTGCACAAGGTTGACCAACCCGCCCGGGTTGCCCGTGCCATGAAACAGGCCGGTGGAACCGCGAATGATCTCCACGCGCTCGTAGGGGGTCATGTCCTGTGGACCTGCCGCCGTGTTGGCCATGAGTACGGGGACACTGTCCTGCTCGAACGCGTCGAGTTTGAAGCCGCGCGAATAGTAGGCGGTCGTCAGCAGGACATAAGGCTGAACGGTAATGCCGGGCACCTTTTGCAGTACGTCCTCAACAGTGTGGGCCCCCTGCTGCGAAATGAGCTTTTCGTCGACGACGGTCACTGTCTGCGGAATGTCGCGCACCGACGGCGCAACACGCCCTAGCAACGAGCCTTGCGTAGCCGCAGCGCGCCCATCTCGCTCGGCGGTGTCAGTGACTTGCGTCACCGGCAGCACAGCGGCGTCGCGCGCCCCTTGATCGGACGTTTGCGCCACGGGTGGCGACGCAGCAGACGCCACTTGCGCATACGCAGGTGCCGCCCCTGCCGCCACGACAAACGCCGCGACCGCCACGGCGCGCCTTACCCCGGGCGCCACCGTTAAAAACGTAGTTGACGGGTATTGCGCCTCATCGGCGCTGAAACGATTTGTTTTTTTGGAAGACATCGGCTACACACCAACGAGACTGAAATTCAATCTCGTTATCGTGCCGACGACCGCATTACGTCACTCGCGTTTGCATCACCAACGGTGCCGATGGCATCACAAAGTGACGCGAGCGTCCTTAGTCGCGCAGCATTGCGGTTTCGCGCGTCAGGGTGTTGGGCAACATGCCGAAACGCGCACGAAAGACCTTGGCGAAGTGCGAGTCCGTGTAGCCGCATTGCCACGCGGCTTCGCTCACACTGATGCGCCGCGCGCTGAGCAATTCAAACGCTGTCGCAAGCCGACGCTCACGTACGTAGCCATGCACCGTCGTGCCGAACTGCTGACGAAAACCCGCACACAACTTATTGACGTTGATCCCCACTTCGCGAGCTAGCAAGGGCAGCGATGGTGGCGCTTGGAGGCGATCGTTGAGGACGTCGCGGGCCGCGAACACGGCACGACGCGTGACCCGATCACGAGGGGATTCAATGTCCTGCGACATGGGCTGCGACGCGAAACGCGTGACGCAAGGTGCGGTGGAAGGGATCGGTACGCTCAATGCGTTGAACGCATTCGGCGTATTCGAAATACCTGGCATTCGCGGGGTATCGGGCGCGCCCGACGCACCCGACGCACCCGACGCACCCGACGTATAGGCAGCACATCGCGCCAACGCCTCAAACGTCTGTCCGACCAGCGCAAGACGTTGCCAGCACGTGTCGTTATCGCTGCCGTCTGCTTGCAGCGACGTCATCGTGCTGGCCCAACGCCATTCCTCTGCACTCATCGCACGCGTTAACACGGCGCTCGTCCCACACCAGTCGCCGTGCACGCTGCCGATGTCCGACGCGTTAGCGGAAAGCCCCGCGCCGCTCGCGGCGCTCTCGCGCCAGCCTCGCGTAAGCGCATGTGCATCCAGTCCACAGGCCGCGATGAGATAGCGCTCGGAGAGCCGCAGGCTGAAGTACCGCAATGCGCTCGATTCGCCGTAGACGTTATCGATGTCGAGCGGCGAGTCGCCAAAGCAAACATTGACGCTCCCCGCCCCCGCAGCGAGTAACGGCGTGCCACCGGCGGCCCACTGCAATGCGCCGTCGAGCAAGAACACGATCTTGATATCTCCGCCCGCCAGCGACTCTCGCACCGAAGCACCTGCCTGCGCGTGCTGTATGCCACGCACCAGCGACAACCCGTCGAGATCGACGGCATGCCGCCACGGCTGAGAAGTGACCATCTGCGAAATGCCCAAATCAAACGTTAATGAGACACATTATCATTTGAGCATTCACTTTGCGCAATTGGGGTGACCGCGCTTCCCGTATCGCGAGAAGTCGCAAGGTGATGTATTTACGCGGGCTGCGCCTCAGCGACGTACTCACGCATCACACGCAGGAACGCTTCGCGTGCCGGATGCACCTCGACGCCTCGATGGCGAACGAAGAAGTTCGGCACCGCCGCGAGATCTTCCATCGCATGACCGACGATGTTCGCCTCCTGACGATAACGCAGGTAAATCCCGCGAGGCACCAGCGAATAGCCGACACCCGCGCCGACACAAGCCACGATGGTTGCGTAGCTGCCATAGCTCAGGATGCGTCCCGGCGTGACCGCATTCGCGGCGAGCCACTGCTCCATCGTGCCGCGATACGGGCACCCCTGCGGCCACATGAGCAACGTAGCGCCCGAGAGATCGGCCGCTTCGTGAACCTGCCCTGCGCGCGCGGGCGCGACCAGCACGATCGGCTCCCGGTAGATCTCGTCGGCCACAACCGACATCTGCGCCTGCGCTTCCAGACACGCAGTGCCCGCGATCAGCGCAGCGTCGACGCGGCCGTGCTGAATTTCGTCAAGCAGATTCAGCGACGTGTCCGTCACGAGATTCAGGCGCACTTTCGGATACGCCGCATGGAAGCGCGCGAGCACGGCTGGCAGTCGCGAAGTGGCGGACGATTCGATCGCACCCAGCGAGAAGTCGCCGGACGGCTCGTTTGCCGGATTGAGCGCAGCGCTCGCCTCGCGCGATAACGCCAGAATCCGGTCGGCGTAACCAAGCAGCGTACGTCCGCTTGGCGTCAGTTGCAGGCGGCGTCCCTGACGATGGAAGAGCTTCACGCCCACCGTGTGTTCGAGCGAGCGGATGCGGGCCGTCACGTTCGACTGCACACAGTGCAACGCTTCGGCGGCCCCCAGCACGCTACCTTCGTCGACGATGGCCTTGAAGGTCTGAAGTTGCAGAAAGTCCATGAGGAAGCTCCGGGAGCAGGAAGCAGGTGGAAATCAGGCAGACAGGCATTCACACGATGTCGAATGTTAAGCGAGTCGCGATGCCACTTCAATAATAGTGAACAAAATCAGCTAAACAATTCACTTTTTTAGCGCATGGGAAAGGAATAAGCTTCGGGTTATCCCTAATGCGACGTCTGCCATGACATCCCGTCTCCGGCCAGCACACCGCGCCCTGTGAAGGAAATCACATCATGTACCGCCCTCTGTCCGCCGCAGCCAATCTGAACGCCACCGCACCGGTCGTTGCTGCGCCGGTCACGCCACTCGGCCTGTTCTTCCGCGCCGTCGATCAATGGCGTCTGCACTACGAGCAGAAACTCCAGGTCGAAGCGCTCGCCACGTTCGACGATACGTCGCTCGCGGATGTCGGTTACGCCCGCGATGCGTTCGGTCTGCGTCAGACGTCGCGCTGAAGCACTGTCCGAAAGTCGTTAAAAGCCCCCGAAAAATGGGGGAAACGAGGGCTTCGCTGCGTTATAATTCCGGCTTTCCCGAATTTGCAAACGCCCTAGCTCATGGAAGCCGAACGCCTCAACGCCCTCGAATCCCTGCTCGCCGACCTGCGCACCCGCGTTGGCGAGCTCAGGGGGTATCTTTGACTTCGATGTCAAGCAAGCTCGCCTGACGGAAGTCAACAAGGAACTCGAAGATCCCAACATCTGGAACGATTCCAAGCGCGCCCAGGCACTGGGCAAGGAAAAGAAGGCGCTCGACAGCGTGGTCACCAACCTGACCGAGCTCGACACCGGCCTTTCCGACACGCAGGAATTGTTCGACATGGCCCGCGACGAGGGCGACGAAGACTCGCTCCTGGCGCTCGAAAGCGACACGCAGGGTCTCGCCGCACGCGTGGGTGACATGGAGTTCCGCCGGATGTTCAACAACCCGGCCGACCCGAACAACTGCTTCATCGACATCCAGGCCGGCGCTGGCGGCACCGAAGCCAACGACTGGGCCGGCATGCTGCTGCGCCAATACCTCCGCTACTGCGAACGCAAGGGCTTCAAGGCCGAAGTGCTCGAAGTGTCGGACGGTGACGTCGCTGGCATCAAAAGCGCCTCCATCAAGGTCACAGGCGACTACGCCTACGGCTATCTGCGTACCGAGACCGGCGTCCACCGTCTGGTGCGCAAATCGCCGTTCGATTCGTCGGGCGGCCGTCACACCTCGTTTGCCAGCCTGTTCGTCTATCCGGAAGTAGATGACTCGATCGAAATCGACATCAATCCGGCCGACGTGCGTACCGACACGTATCGTGCTTCGGGCGCGGGTGGTCAGCACATCAACAAGACCGACTCCGCCGTGCGTCTGACGCACACGCCGACGGGCATCGTCGTTGCCTGCCAGAACGACCGTTCGCAGCACCGCAACCGCGCCGAAGCGTGGGACATGCTCCGCTCGCGTCTGTTCGAACACGAAATGCGCAAGCGCCGTGCCGAGCAGGACAAGCTCGAATCGAGCAAGACCGATGTGGGTTGGGGTCACCAGATTCGCTCGTACGTGCTCGACCAGTCGCGTGTGAAGGACTTGCGTACCAGCGTGGAAACCGGCAACACCGGCAAGGTGCTCGACGGCGACCTGGACGACTTCATCTCGGCGAGCCTCAAGCAGGGAGTGTAAGGAATGGCGTTTGTCCGCACGCTAGCCGTGTGGGTGGTGAGTGCGCTGTGTCTGCAGCGCGCCGCCGTGGCTGCCCCGGCGAGTACGCCGGGTGCACCGGGTGCGAGTCCCGAGACGGGACCGTATCTGCACGAACTGCTCAAGCGCCCGGATTTCTCGGGCGCTTATGCACGCATCGTTGCACCGCGCAATGTGCCCGCGTGGGTGCGTCAGGGGGGAACCTCGACGCCGTCGCAACGGGTGAGCGTCGCCGGCAAGCCCTGGTTGCTGGTGCAGAGCTGCAAGCCGCACGACTGCCCTAGCGAGTACGTCCACATTTTGTATGAGCCGCGTTCGCAATCGATCGCGGCGCTGTTTGTGCGGGACCCGAGTGCTGCGGCCAATGCCAGCCCGCATCAGGATCGCACCGAACTGATCTGGCTGGGCGCGCCCGATGGCTCGCTCAAGAATGCGCTGCTCCACACGCTGCGTTTTACCGAATAACTTCATCGTTCGCATCATGACCGATCAAAACACTCCGGCCGACTCGGCCAATCAGGTCAACGACCTGCCGCAGGACGACAACAAGCTCATCGCCGAGCGTCGCGAGAAGCTGACGGCGATCCGCGCGGGCGGCATCGCGTTCCCGAACGACTTCCGTCCCGAACAGCACGCTGGCGATCTGCAAGCCCGCTATCAGGGCGTGGAGAACGAAGCGCTTGAAGCCGAGCCCGTCGCCGTGTCGGTGGCCGGTCGCATGATGCTCAAACGCGTGATGGGCAAGGCCGCTTTCGCCACCGTGCAGGATGGCAGCGGTCAGATCCAGTTCTTCATCGGACGCGACGACGTCGGTGCCGATTCGATGACCTCCTTCAAGGGCTGGGACATCGGTGACATCATCGCAGCAACCGGTACGCTGTTCCGCACCCGCACCGGCGAACTGTCGGTCAAGGTCAAGGAACTGCGGCTGCTCGCCAAGGCGCTGCGCCCCCTGCCGGACAAGTTCCACGGTCTGGCCGATCAGGAAACGAAGTACCGTCAACGCTACGTCGATCTGATCACGTCGCCGGAAACGCGCAACACCTTCCGCGCTCGCGCGAAGGCCATCGCATCGATGCGTCAGTACATGACGAACGCCGACTTCATGGAAGTCGAAACGCCGATGCTGCACCCGATCCCGGGCGGCGCGGCGGCCAAGCCGTTCATCACGCATCACAATGCGCTCGACATGCAGATGTATCTGCGTATCGCGCCTGAGCTGTATTTGAAGCGCCTGATCGTTGGCGGCTTCGAGCGTGTGTTCGAAATCAACCGTAACTTCCGTAATGAAGGCGTGTCGCCGCGTCACAATCCGGAATTCACGATGATGGAGTTCTACGCAGCCTATACGGATTACCGCTGGCTGATGGACTTCACCGAAGCGCTGATCCGCCAGGCGGCGACCGACGCGCGCGGCACCGCGACCATCGAATATCAGGGCCGCGAACTCGACCTGTCCAAGCCGTTCCATCGCCTGACGATCGTCGAAGCGATCCGCAAGCACGCGCCGGAGTACACCGACGCGCAACTCGCCGATATCGATTTCGTGCGCGGCGCGCTGGGCAAGTACGGCGTGAAGGTCGATGCCCCGCAGTTCAAGAACGCAGGCCTCGGCGCGCTGCAACTGGCGCTGTTCGAAGAGACCGCTGAAAGCCAACTGTGGGAACCGACGTTCATCGTCGATTACCCGGTGGAAGTTTCGCCACTGGCGCGCGCCTCGGACACGCTGCCGGGTATCACCGAGCGCTTCGAACTGTTCATCACGGGCCGTGAAATCGCGAACGGTTTCTCGGAGCTGAACGATCCGGAAGATCAGGCCGCGCGCTTCCGTGCGCAGGTCGAGCAGAAGGACGCAGGCGACGAAGAAGCCATGTACTACGATGCCGACTACATTCGCGCACTCGAGTACGGCATGCCCCCGACGGGCGGCTGCGGCATCGGCATCGATCGTCTGATCATGCTGCTCACCGACAGCCCGAACATTCGCGACGTGCTGCTGTTCCCGCACCTGCGCCGCGAAGACTGATCGGGACGGACAGTCGGCGCAGGATCTCGCGCCAACCGTCCGCTCAGGCCGTACAGCAAAAAAGCCGCAACCGTTTCAGGGTTGCGGCTTTTTTCATCGCCATGCGTAATTCAAGCGTTGCGAAATCCACGATCGATCGTCGGTTGTAGATGACGAGCCATCGGATTCGCTCGTGGTCGTATGCTCATCCACGGGCACTTCTGTCGTGGACGTGTTCGTCGCCGCTTCCATGCAGGCTGCGCGACGACGCGTCAGTGCATCCTCCCCTTCCCGGCCAATCACCGACTTCCGCCAGTCGATCCCCGCACACTCGACGAGAAAGTCGTTGATCTCGATGGCCGCCACCGAGACAGCCTCACCTTCCTTTCCGGTGCGCTCAACCGATCGGGTGACATTCGCAAGGCAATCGACAAGCCCGCCTGCGTGCATGTGAAACGCCACGATGCGCGCGCAGATGGTGTCCGCAACGTTCCCCGCCTCGCGGGTGGCAAGATGCGGCAAAACTGCCCGACCCACCGCACAAAATAGCTCTGTGTTCGGGTCTGAGGCCCACACGGATTCATCGATTATCGGCATGACCGCGCGCCACGACGGGGCCAGCGCACGCCACCCCAGGTCGTACTCGAGCGCCGCCATTGTTCCCGGGGCGAACCCCGGCTCCCGGATGTACACCGACGGCAGCGATAACGCCTCGACGGTTGCAAATTCACTGACGTCCACGTTTGGACTCGAGGCCCGAGGCAAGTCCGAGACCATTGCGAAATTAGCCTCCAAAGGCGAATGGACGTCGGTGCGCCGCCGCTCCCCCGAGCCAACGCCCAGGCACGCCATGCGTGCTGAGATATCCGACGGCACATCGCCCGCGCGAACGCTGGTCGGACATCCATCCGCAGCACGCGTCGCGTCGAGCAATTCCATCCAGAGCGCGCCGACCCGGTTCTCGTCCAGAAACGCCACGCGATCCGGCTCGGAATGCAAATGCATGATGGTGCGCCCGTCGACCTGCACCTCCACGGGCGCTTCACGCGGCAGGAGCGTCTGACACGGCGCGCGAGAAACAGGCTCGACGACGGCACGCAGGACCCGAGCGCTGTCGAAATCGGTCGCCAGGGCAATGTTCGACGGGCGCTCGGAGGCGATCGGCGAAAGTGCAGGAAGCCCGCCTCCGAGCGAATTGAGAGAGGGGGCGGCATAGGCGCTTGCGGCGTAGCTCGATACCGATGGCAAGGCTGGCATACGTAGTCTCCGGTGACGGCAGCGAAATGTGCCGTCAATGAGTCTATGTGGCCGTCGATGTCACGTTTTAGAGTCAAGAACCGTGGCTATGTGAAACGAGTCAATAAGAAAGCCCCGTTTCAGAAAGCCGGACTTCCGCGATAAGCGGACGGCCAGTCGCCATCGAGACGCAACCAGCTACGCGAGATGGGGAGCACCGCACCGTTCGATGCGCCCTCGATCAATTGACGCAGCGCCAGCGACGAGAGCGTCTTCGTGTCGGTGGGAAACGCCACCACGAAAGTCCGGTTCACGGCGATGGCCACAAATTCGGTCGTCTCAAAATGTTCCACCATCGACCGGTAGAGATTGCCCAGCACGAGCGCACCGGCAGGTGCCATCCAGTTGCCGCGCGAGCCGCCGACCATCGTGCCGTCGTCCAGGCGCGCAATACCGAATTCGAAGTGACGCGCCGTCCATGCCCGAGAGAGATTGGAGGCCGCCTGCGCGAATACCGCTTCGAAGGTCAGGTCAGCCGCCTTCAGATCGTCACCGTGCAGGCGTCGAAGTCCCGTCGGGCTATCGAGCACAAGCGTGACGAACACGTCGTCGGAAAATGGTTCGGTGACATCACCCTCAGGATCATGCGCGTCAACCCACGCACGTTGCACGACGTACGGATAGATATGCGGGTGGCTAGCCGCATCGAGCGGCGTTTCAAGAGCAGGTAGCGTATCGATCATGACAGTGGGACAGGTCGACGGGAATGACGTTCACAGACAATGCGTGCCATTATGCGCGCGTCACATCGGACGCAGATGCATCCATCGACGTGCGCGCATCACGATCAGTAGCATGAACGCAGGCAGTATCCACACGCCCCACTGCCCCATCGGCGTCCATAGCACCGCGAGATACGCTTGTAGCGGCAGCACCCAGGCGACGGCCAGAAGCCAGTCCTCCAGCCCTTTCCACGGCCCGCGCGGCACATCGGCATGACGCGAACCTGACGGAGCCGCATCTATCGGCACGGCAACGCAAAGCAACGGCACGATCAACCAGACCAGCTCGTAATACAGCAAATACGGCTGGACGAGTAACGTGGCGATCATGGCGGCAGCCACGCGCAGCGCAAGCGGTGCCTGTCTCACCCACAACCACGCCGTGAAGAGTACGGACGGTGCCGCCACTAGCCCGTATGCCAGGTACGCCGCAGGCAGCGTCGCGCCCTGCAATCGCGTCATCGCAAACACCGTGGGCATCGCATGCCAGATGTCTCCCGCACCTTGCTGAACGATTTCTGCGTTGAACGCCGCCACGGCCGCGAAAAACGCCTCCCACAATGTCCATCCGCCCCATAGCAGCGTGAGACCGCAACACGCGCCCCCGGTAAGCACCATCGTGCCTAGCGCTCGCCACTGCTTGCCGCATAGCCACCACAACGGCAACAGCAGCGCAAATTGCGGCTTGATGACGAGCAAACCAGCACATACGCCCGCCAGCAGGGGGCGCACACTCGACTGAGTGAGTGCGACGCTCATCAGCAACAACGTAATGATGGAGTTCTGACCGACAAGCACGGCCACCCAAAGGCCGGGAAAAGCCATCGCCACGAGCCACGGCCAACCGGCCCATCGTCGCCATTGCGTCACTGCCAACGCAAACACCGCGATGCTCACGACGACGTATATCGCGTACGTCCACGGATAAGGCAACCACGAGAGCGGCTGGATCAGCCATTGGAATGTCGGTGGATAGAGCCAGTGCCCGAGTTCTGTGTATGCAGGAAAGAACTGGAGTTGTGCGGCGTCGAGCATGTCCGGCTGAAATGCCGCCATCGCGCCGAGATGCGTCGTCATCCAGGACACTGTCCAGTAGATACGCAGATCGTGTCCAAGCGGAGGCATGCTGTTCTCGCCACTGCCGTCGCTCGTCAACCAACTGACGGCCCACGCACCCAGCGCAAGCCATTGCACCAGCATAACGACGACGGCTGCGATAACGACCCCGCGTGACAACGTGGTAGCTCCCGAAGCCTTGCTTCGTTGCCGGAGTACTCCACTTGACGTCACCGTCTGTCGATTCACGTCCCGCCTCCCCCACGACTTGTTTCTTTTGTTAAGTCCGCCCCGTCAGACTTGTGGGACGCGCGCTATCGCCAGCAGAAAATATTCATATATTTCATTAACTTAGAACAACCCCAAGGGTCCATCGATACGCATCACTGCGATGCACATCTTACATCGCGTTACAAAATGAAACGGATGCCGCGCTTGCCGTGACGGAAACTTTTCTCATGCGAAATCGCCCGTGCACGCCGGCACGCAGAAGGAGATTCGCACTTACCGCACGATGGAGAAAACAACATGGATAACGATCTGCAACCGCGCCGCATGCATCCTTTGGTCGCTGCCGCTGCCGGCAGTATCGTCGTAGTCAGCCTGCTGGGTGTTGCCGCCATTACCGGCGTGCTGCCCGTGGCCAAGAGTACGGACGGCCCCGCGTCGTCGGGCAACAGTTCGCAATATGCGCTGACGTCGCCGCAACCGCCATCGCTCTCGGCACAATCGCAATCACAACCGTCCACGACGGCCGCGCAGCAGCAAGCGCAACAATCGCAATACGCGGCGCAGCAACAAGCGGCAGAGCGCGCTCCGGCTCCGCAGCCGACGTATGCGCAACAAACGGCGGCACCGGCACAACCGACTCAATCGACACAACAACAAGCCGCGGCTTGCTCTACGTGCGGTACGGTGCAATCGGTACAGCCAATCCGTACGGAAGGCCACGCCTCGGGTCTGGGTGCCGTGGGGGGTGCCGTGGCCGGCGGTCTGCTCGGCAATCAGTTCGGCGCAGGTAACGGCCGTACGGCTATGACGGTGGTCGGCGCGCTCGGCGGGGGTCTGGCAGGTAACGAAGTCGAAAAGCGTGTGCGTTCCGACACCGTGTATCGCGTCTACGTCCGCATGGATACCGGCAAGACGCGCTACTGGACCTATCAGTCCGCACCGGGCGTACAACCGGGTGACCGTGTGCGTCTGGAAAACAACGGACTCGTACGCGCAAGTTGAAGCTTCGGCGGCATGTCGTCGCCCGCACGTGAATTCGTCTCGCAGAAACACAAAAGCCGCTCCCCTGAGCGGCTTTTGTTTTGGGATGCGATCACTTGCTGCGCATCCTTTCGTCTCTCACGACATCCCGAATCAGTCGGCTTCGTCGATCCATGCCAGTTGAATGGCTTCCAGGATCTTCTCGCCGGAACGGTCCGGCGCATCGTCGAATCCATCGAGCGCGACCACCCACTTATGCAGGTCGGTGAACCGCACATATTGCGGGTCGACATCGGGATGCGCTTCAGTCAGCGCAATGGCGATTTCCAGGCTGTCGGTCCATTTCATGGGGAAGCTCCTTTGTTATCTCATCACTGCGCGAGGCCTGATGGCGTCGATCAGTGATTTTCCTTGGCGTGATTGATCGTGTACTTCGGAATCTCGACGACCAGATCGGTGTCGTCGGGCATCAACGTCTGGCACGACAGGCGCGACGTCGGCTCCAGGCCCCAGGCCTTGTCGAGCAGATCTTCCTCTTCGTCTTCTGCGGCTTCCAGCGATTCGAAACCTTCGCGCACGATCACGTGGCACGTCGTACAGGCGCACGACAGCTCGCAGGCATGCTCGATCTCGATGTGGTTATCGAGCAGCGCACGACACACCGACGTGCCCGGCGCGACCTCCAGCACAGCGCCCTCCGGGCACAACTCGACGTGAGGCAATACAACGATTTGCGGCATGGCTTTGAATTCCGTGTGTGTCTTACAGTTTGTCGATATCCGCAACGCGTCGGCCGGCCAGCGCGGCACGGATACTCTTGTCCATGCGGCGTGCAGCGAACTCGTCGGTGGCGTGCGAAAGCGTTTCGGTGGCCGTCTTGATGGCGACCTGATCGTCGCCGCCAGCCTTCTGACGCAGGTCGGCGAGCAGCGCGTCGATCTGCGTACGCTCCTCGGCATTGAGCAGTTCCGGATCGGCTTGCAGCGCGCTGTCGATGGCGACCAGAAGACGTTCGGCCTCTACCTGCTGCTCACGCAGCGCACGGGCCCGCATGTCCTGCTCGGCCGAGCCGAAGCTGTCCTGCAACATGCGCGAGATGTCCTCGTCGGCCAGCCCGTAGGACGGCTTGACCTCGATGGACGCCGCCACGCCGGAATGCATTTCCTGCGCGAAGACGGACAGCAACCCGTCGGCGTCAACCTGATACGTCACACGGATGCGCGCCGCGCCAGCCGTCATCGGCGGAATGCCGCGCAGCTCGAAGCGCGCCAGCGAACGGCAGTCCGACACCAGTTCACGCTCGCCTTGCAGCACGTGAATGGCCATGGCCGTCTGACCGTCCTTGAACGTCGTGAATTCTTGCGCACGCGCCACCGGAATCGTGGCGTTACGCGGAATGATCTTCTCGACCAGGCCGCCCATCGTCTCGACGCCCAGCGAGAGCGGAATCACGTCGAGCAGCAGCCAGTCGTCGCCTTCGGCCTGATTACCGGCGAGCAGATTCGCCTGCACGGCGGCACCCAGTGCAACGACCTGATCCGGGTCGAGGTCGACCAGCGGTTCACGACCGAAGAAGCTCTCCACGGCCGCCCGCACTTGCGGCATGCGCGTTGCGCCGCCCACGAGCACAACGCCCTTGACGTCTTCCGGTCCCATCCCCGCGTCACGCAGCGCCTTGCGCATCGGGCCGATCGTGCGTTGCACGAGCGGTGCGCCCAGCGCCGTGAACTGTTCACGCGTGAGTGCCAACGACAGGTTGCGGTCCCCGGACAACGTCACGGTGAGGGTCGCTTGCTCGGCATCGGTGAGCGCTTCCTTAACGGTACGTGCGTGGTCCAGCAAACTGCGCACGTCTTCGGGCGTCAGCGACGCCGTTTCGATACCGGCGCTCTGCACTGCCCAGCGGTAGATAGCCTGGTCGAAGTCGTCGCCACCCAGCGCCGAATCGCCACCCGCCGCGAGCACTTCGAACACGCCCTTCGTCAGACGAAGGATCGAGATGTCGAACGTACCGCCGCCAAGGTCGTAGACCGCGTAGAGTCCTTCCGCTGCGTTGTCCAGACCGTACGCGATCGCAGCAGCCGTCGGCTCGTTGAGCAGGCGCAGGACATTGAGACCGGCCAGGCGCGCGGCGTCTTTGGTGGCTTGCCGTTGCGCGTCGTCAAAGTACGCGGGCACCGTGATCACAGCGCCGACGAGATCGTCGCCAAGGGTATCTTCGGCACGCTGACGCAGCGTCGCGAGAATCTCAGCGGACACTTCCACCGGGCTCTTCACGCCACCCGCAGTGTTCATCTGCACCATGCCCGGCGCGTCGACGAAATCGTACGGGGCGTTGTCTGCGTGGGCGACGTCCGCGAGACCACGGCCCATGAATCGCTTGACGGAGACAATGGTGTTGCGCGGATCGGTGGCGGCAGCCGTCTTGGCGTCATACCCGATCTGCGTGCGGTGACCGCCCAGATAACGGACGACGGACGGCAGCAACACGCGGCCCTGATCGTCGGGGAGGACTTCGGCCACACCGCTGCGCACGGAGGCCACGAGCGAATGCGTCGTGCCCAGGTCGATGCCCACGGCGAGTCGCCGCTGGTGCGGCGCGGGGGACATGCCGGGTTCGGAAATTTGCAGAAGGGCCATGACTTTGCAATGCGGGCGACGCGTGAGCGCGTCCACCCTGTTCTCAAGCAGTTCTCAATGACATGTGACGGCGCCGCACCGGGCCGTCACGCGTTTTCCAGCATTTCGATGCGCTGCGCGATATCTTCCTCAGCGCGCGCAATGAACATCAGTTGCCGCACGGCTTCCGCCGCGGGCTGCCAGGCCGCGCTGGCGAGCCAGTCGCCCAGCTTCGTCAGCCGCACACGACGATCATCGCGCAAGGACTTGGCGAGCGCGTCGAGCGCGCCAATATTGCGAGCAGCGACGGCGTCGTCGATCGCTTCGCGCCACTCCATCTGCTGCATCAGAAAATCGGGGGCCATCGCGGTATTGTTCTCCGCGCCCACGTCGATGCCCTGCAACGTCAGCAAATAAGTCGCGCGCTGCAACGGATCACGCAGCGTGCGGTACGCCGCATTCGCCTGCGCGGCCCATTGCATGGCCACGCGACGCTCTGCATCACTCGCACTTGCGAACCGGTCCGGATGCACGCGCGATTGCACCGCACGATAGGCTGCCTCCAGCGCCTCGGCATCGAGCGCGAAGCCCTGCGGCAGATCGAACAGCGTGAAATAGTTGTCAGTCAATGCACTCATCGCGCTCTGGGCTCACATTCGACCCGTAAAAAAAGCGGCTCGCGCCGCCTTGTTGCCTACGCTACTACGCCCCGCTCGCCAGACCGACCCTTGCTTCATTCGTCGACTGGCTCGCCGCGCTCGCATTTGCGACACGGCAACTCGCTGCCCAGCATCGCGTCGCGGCCTTCCGGGCTTTGCGTCCATGTCCGGATCTGCCACGGAGGGAGATGCCGGACATGTTGCCCATGCCCACATGCGAGTCGCGCGACCCACTGGCCTTCGTCGTCTTGCCGAAAACCGATGATCTCGCGCAGCGGTGCAACGTCAGACGCGGAACGACTCACCGCAGCCGCATTCGTCCTTGACGTTCGGATTGTGGAAGCGGAATCCTTCGTTCAGGCCTTCGCGCGCGAAGTCCAGCTCGGTGCCGTCGATGTACGGCAGACTCTTCGGATCGACGATCACCTTCACGCCGTGGCTTTCGAAGACCGTGTCTTCGCCCGCCACGTCGTCGGCGTACTCCAGCTTGTAGGCCAGGCCCGAGCAGCCGGTCGTCTTCACGCCCAGCCGCAGGCCCACGCCCTTGCCGCGCCGCGTCAGATAACGCGTAACGTGCTGCGCGGCCTTCTCGGTCAATGTAACGGCCATCTTGCCTGATTCCTTATTCGTCGCGCTGCTTACGCAGCCTGAGCCGCATCGGCCGACTGGCCGTGCTTCTGCTTGTAGTCGGCCACGGCCGCCTTGATGGCGTCTTCGGCCAGAATCGAGCAGTGAATCTTCACCGGCGGCAGGGCCAGTTCTTGCGCGATTTCGGTGTTCTTGATTTCGAGCGCCTGATCCAGCGTCTTGCCCTTGACCCACTCGGTCACCAGCGACGACGACGCAATCGCCGAGCCGCAACCGTAGGTCTTGAACTTGGCGTCTTCGATCACGCCGGCTTCGTTCACGCGGATCTGCAGCTTCATCACGTCGCCACAGGCCGGTGCGCCGACCATGCCCGTACCAACGGCGTCGTCGCCCTTCTCGAACGAACCGACGTTACGCGGGTTTTCGTAGTGATCCAGAACTTCCTTGCTGTACGACATGGCTAACTCCTTGAATACTCAGTGTGCGGCCCATTGGATCGAATTAAGATCGACCCCGTCCTTGTACATTTCCCACAGCGGCGACAGATCGCGCAGCTTGCCGATCTTGCTCTTGAGCAGTTCGACCACGTAGTCGACTTCCTGCTCGGTCGTGAAACGACCCACCGTGAAGCGAATCGAGCTGTGCGCCAGTTCGTCGTTGCGGCCCAAAGCGCGCAGTACGTACGAAGGCTCGAGCGAGGCCGACGTGCACGCCGAACCCGACGACACCGCCACATCCTTGATCGCCATGATCAGCGACTCGCCTTCGACAAAATTGAAGCTGATGTTCAGGTTGTGCGGGACACGTTGTTCCATGTCGCCGTTCACATACACTTCTTCCATCTCCGTCAGGCCCTTGAGCAGACGGTCGCGCAGCATACGCACGCGCTCGTTCTCGACGGCCATTTCTTCACGGGCCAGACGGAATGCCTCGCCCATGCCGACGATTTGGTGCGTAGCGAGCGTACCCGAACGCATACCGCGTTCATGACCACCACCGTGAATCTGTGCTTCGATACGCACGCGCGGCTTGCGACGCACATACAGCGCACCGATACCCTTCGGGCCATACGTCTTGTGCGCCGAGAACGACATCAGGTCGACCTTCAGTGCGGCCAGATCGATCGGCATCTTGCCGGTCGCTTGCGCAGCGTCAACATGGAAAATGATGCCCTTCTCGCGGCAGATCTCACCGAGCGTAGCGATGTCCTGAATCACACCGATCTCGTTGTTCACGGCCATGATCGACACGAGAATCGTGTCCGGACGCAGTGCCGCTTTGAACACTTCCAGATCCAGCAGGCCGTCGTCCTTGACGTCCAGATAGGTCACTTCGAAGCCTTCGCGCTCCAGCTCACGCATCGTGTCGAGCACAGCCTTGTGCTCGGTCTTCACGGTGATGAGATGCTTGCCCTTGCCTTGATAGAAGTGCGCCGCGCCCTTGATGGCGAGGTTGTTCGACTCAGTCGCGCCGGACGTCCACACGATTTCGCGCGGATCGGCATTCACCAGCTTGGCGACTTCCTCGCGTGCCTCTTCCACCGCCTGCTCCGCGGCCCAGCCGAACGAGTGGCTGCGCGATGCCGGGTTGCCGAACTGCTCACGCAGATAAGGCAACATCTTGTCCACGACGCGCGGGTCAATCGGCGTCGTGGCGCTGTAATCCATGTAGATGGGGAGGTTGAGGGTGTCGTTTTTCATGGGGTGCTCCAGGATCGTGCCGTGGCGCCTGTTATGAACGGGCCATATCAAAGACCGAATTGGGGATACGCGTCGTCATCGTCTGGTTGTTGTTGCCAGACTCGCGCGTGTCGCGCAGCACGGCCTGTTGGGCCTGCTTGCTGCGCTGCTGCTCGACGAGGTCACGCAGGGAAACGGAATCGAGATACTCAACCATCTTCTGATTGAGCGTCGCCCACAGCTCGTGCGTCATGCAATGGCCGCGATGGCCGTCCTGGCCCTTCTCGCAATTGCCCTTGCTGCCGCACTGTGTGGCGTCGAGCGGTTCGTCGACCGCAATGATGATGTCAGCGACCGTCACCTCTTCTGCGCGGCGCGCAAGACTGTAACCACCGCCCGGACCACGCACGCTCTCCACGATTTCGTGGCGGCGAAGCTTTCCGAACAGTTGCTCCAGATAAGAGAGCGAAATTCGCTGACGCTGACTAATGCCCGCAAGCGTCACGGGACCCGCGTCCTGGCGCATGGCCAGGTCGATCATCGCCGTGACGGCGAAACGGCCTTTCGTGGTAAGTCTCATGATGATGCAGGGGATTAATCTCGACTATTTTCGTCAAGTATAAATTCCCTACGAATTTAGTCAAGTACTTCTGGCCCATTTTTTGCGGAAGTTCCCTCGTCCTCTTGTGAAATTTCTTATTTTTCGGGACGAGCTTCCGATCGGGGCGAGCCCAGAGGAAACAGCAGCACCAGGGGATTGCGCAGCACGGCGCGCCAGATGGCGCGGTGGATTTGCCGACGGTCACCTAATCGCAGTGGACGCGATCGAAGCGCCATGTGAAATGCTAACGCAAAACTCACGCCGACGTTGAGCAGCCCCATCGCCGCGACCCCGGCGAACGCCAGCCAAAGTGCCGGGTCCCGCAGCACACTACTGCCCAGCACGCCGATCGAAGTTGCGATCGATCCGGTCGACAGCGTGACGTGGCGCACTTCGAACGGCAACGCAAATGCCGTCAGCACGGCCGGCACGAGTCCGAGCATGAAGCCGAGCATGAGATTGCCCAGCACCGGCGCGATGTGGCGTCGGCACCAGTCGGCGAGCCGCGCCGCGCCCTGACGTCCAAAAACGAAACGTAGACGGCGGTTGTACGCAAGGACGTCGCCAATGCCATGCAAGGCGAACCAGTTGTCAGCCCAGCCGGAAATAAGGCTGGAGCACCACAACAGCACACCGGTCAGCGCCGCAAAGAACGGCGTTACGCCAAGAATCGAGAACGAATTCAGCGTAGCGTGCGCCTTTTCCGGTGAGATGGTGTTTGCGCCAAGCGCCGCCGACACCGCCCACTGCACCAACAGGCAGAACGGGAAGACCATCGCCAGATTGCCGAAGATGGCGGCCGCCTGAGTACGCACCAGCGCAATCACCTCACCGACGAACGCATCCATCCCCGCCGGCGTATCGACGTCATCGAGCTTACCGGCGATGGCCGGTGCCGTCATGGCCGGTTGCTTGGTGGCCAGCGTGAAGTGGCAAAAGTGCATGAACAGGAAGCACAGCGCGTAGTTGGCCCCGGCAAGGAAACCCTCCACCACGGTCGGAAAGTGGGCCCCGGCAATCATGAACTTGATGTAGACGGTCACGACCGTCACCAATCCGCCGCCACAGGCCATCTTCAACATTGAGAAATACTCGCTGCGATTGCGCGCGATGTAATGCTCGCCGGTTTCCGCACTGCGTTCGACGACCTTGCGCGCCAGCAAGCCAAACGACGTTCGCGCCAGTTCGCCGACGCTTTGGCTAGCGCGGTTGGCCCTCACCAGGTCCGCAAGCAACTGGACGCGCGCTGCGACCCTATCGCCGCGATCTCCGTAGGTCAGCCACGCCTCCAGCAAACGTTCGAGACGACGAATCCGCGCCTTCGCACGCTCGACCTGAAACACAATATCGACGCTGACGCCGTTCTCGTCGAGGTGCGCATACACGTCATGCACCGCACGGCCACAATCATCCAGCAGTGCGCGAAATACGTTGATCTGCTGCACGAACAATTGCGACGGCGGTGCGCCGTGCGCGAACTCCTGACCGGCATCCTCAAGCGCCTGCATCGCACGCCCGAGCCGGTAAAACGGCGAGTCGGTGACGCGGGAATACGAAAGTCGCGAGCGTACCGCCTGCGACAGTCCCGTCGATGCGATCTGATCGACAAGGTGATGCATCGCGGCAAGCAGATCCTCGGCAAACGGATTCCAGTCCACGTCGGCGTCGTCCGCCTCGCCGTGATGAAGCAGCGCAATCAAATCGCCCAGCAACTCGGCGGGCAATGCGGCGATCCAGTCGGCAGCATCCCCGTCGGGAAACATCAGGGAACACAACGCCGAGAGGTCCCGTCGCGTTGGCGGCGGCGGAATCAGCGCTTTTTCGATTCGCTCGGTCAGCGCGCCCCAAAAGCCGGGCCGCACCGGCATGCCGGTGTCGCAGAGCAGTGAAATGGCATCGCTTTCGTTGATGACGCTACGCAGCGTGCACGCGACGGACAGCCGCCACTGCGGATTGCGCTCCAGCATTTGGAGCAGATAGCGCAGGCGCGTATGCGGCCGGTATCGAGCGGCCTCCCCCTCCCCGCGCACTTCGTTGACAATCGCGCCGCGCTTTTGCACCCAATGCGCCAACTCGATCAACCATTGATTGCGTACGGCCAGCGGCGCGGTGGGATCCGCGTGCGCGAGCAATTCGTCGAGTTGATGGCCAGCATGGCGCGAGGCGCGCCACTTGCGCCAGTACAAAGTAAGCGAATTGAACATGGATCGGAAAGTGCGTGGTCAGCGTCAGCGACAGAAACAGAGGGGACACGGGAGTCACCGGTACTTCTGGCGTACGACACATCGCACTGCCCCGCCTCATCCCGTCAAAGAGGGCCGAATGATAGCCTTGTTGAGGCAGCTCGCGAAGCGATCTCGTCACCGATCACGACGCACACGCCATTTCCCCAGAAGGATACGCGCGCCGACAACCGATCAGTCGGCCTGTCCCAAACGCACGAGCAGACCATCGAGACCGTCTTCAATATAGTCGAGCACCGTTTCGAACCCTTGCGCGCCGCCGTAATAAGGATCTGGCACTTCCGTCGCGTCATGCCGCGTCGCAAAATCCATCAACAGGACGATCTTGTGACGAAAGGCCGCAGGGCTACGTGCCGTGAGCTCCGAGACGTTCGCGTTATCCATGGCCACGATCCATTCGAAGTGCTCGAAATCGCTCGCTTCGACGCGGCGCGCCCGCAGCTCACTCAGATCGTAGCCGCGCCGCTCGGCCGCCGCCTGCGTACGCTCATCCGGGGCGTGACCAATGTGATAACTGTGCGTCCCTGCCGAATCGACCTCGATGAGGTCGGACAATCCCGCTTTGGCGAGTCGATCACGAAAAATGCCGTCGGCACTCGGGGAGCGGCAGATGTTGCCCATGCAGACGAACAAGACGGAGGTTTTCTTCACTTGGATTCAGTCCATTGGTGGCGCGAGGCATCGATGTGCCTCGCCGACATCATCTTCAGGCCTTCGGCCCCAATTCCGCCTCGCTGGCGCCATCGGTACCGAACACCAGCGCCTTGACGTGCAGCAACTGGTCCCGCACCTTGGCCGCCTTCTCGAACTCAAGATTGCGTGCATGTTCCTGCATCTGCTTTTCGAGCTTCTTGATCTCGCGAGCCAGTTGCTTCTCGGACATGTCCTGATAGTGCGCCTGCTCTTTCGCCTCGGCCATTTCCGCCTTGGCGTCTTCCGGATCGTAGACACCGTCGATGATGTCCTTGATGCGCTTCTTCACGCCTTGCGGCACGATCCCGTGCGCTTCGTTGTGCGCCATCTGCTTGGCGCGACGACGATCCGTCTCACTGATTGCCCGCTTCATCGACTCGGTCATCTTGTCCGCGTACAAGATGGCGGTACCGTTCACGTTACGTGCGGCCCGCCCGATCGTCTGAATCAGCGAACGCTCCGCGCGAAGGAAGCCTTCCTTGTCCGCATCCAGAATCGCAACCAGCGACACTTCAGGAATATCCAGCCCCTCGCGTAGCAAGTTGATGCCGACGAGTACGTCGAACGCCCCCAACCGCAAGTCACGGATGATTTCTACGCGCTCAACGGTATCGATATCGCTGTGCAGATAACGGACCTTCACACCGTTATCCGATAAGTACTCGGTCAATTGCTCGGCCATTCGCTTCGTGAGCGTCGTGACAAGCACGCGCTCCCCCACAGC
This sequence comes from Pandoraea commovens, assembly GCF_024704525.1. Classification (NCBI taxonomy): domain Bacteria; kingdom Pseudomonadati; phylum Pseudomonadota; class Betaproteobacteria; order Burkholderiales; family Burkholderiaceae; genus Pandoraea; species Pandoraea commovens. The sequence goes on along the minus strand of NZ_CP102780.1, from coordinate 2,120,430 downwards.
CACGCGTTTGTTGATTTCCGAGAGCACATCATCTACCTGCGTACGAGCCGGACGGACATCGATCGTTGGATCGATCAGCCCGGTCGGACGCACCACCTGCTCCACAATCTGCCCGGTACGCTTGGCCTCGTAATCTGCGGGCGTCGCCGAGACGAAGATCGCCTGACGCATTTTGCGTTCGTACTCGGCAAACTTCAGCGGACGGTTATCCAGCGCCGACGGCAGACGGAAGCCATAATTGACCAGATTTTCCTTACGCGCCCGGTCGCCGTTGTACATGCCGTTGAACTGGCCGATGAGCACGTGGGACTCGTCGAGGAACATCAGGGCGTCTGGCGGCAAATAGTCGACGAGCGTCGGCGGCGGCTCGCCGGGCGCTGCGCCCGACAAATGTCGCGAGTAGTTTTCGATGCCCTTGCAGAACCCCAGCTCCTGCAACATCTCCAGATCGAAGCGGGTACGCTGTTCGAGGCGTTGCGCTTCGACCAGCTTGCCATCCTTATAGAAGAAGTCGAGCCGCTCGCGCAGTTCGTCCTTGATCGTCTCGATCGCGCGCAGCACCGTTTCTCGCGGGGTCACGTAATGTGAGGACGGATACACCGTGAATCGCGGCACCTTCTGACGCACGCGCCCGGTCAGTGGATCGAAGAGTTGCAACGAGTCGACTTCGTCGTCGAACAACTCCACGCGCAGCGCGAGCTCGGCGTGTTCCGCCGGGAAGATGTCGATGGTGTCGCCGCGCACGCGGAACGTGCCACGCCCGAAGTCCGTCTCGTTACGCGTGTACTGCATCGCGATCAGTCTTGCGATGATCTCGCGCTGCCCCAGCTTGTCGCCCTGACGCACGGTCAGGATCATCTGGTGGTACTCGCTCGGATTCCCGATACCGTAGATGGCGGACACGGTGGCGACGATCACCACATCTCGGCGCTCCAGCAGGCTTTTCGTCGCCGACAACCGCATCTGCTCAATGTGCTCGTTGACCGACGAGTCCTTCTCGATGAACAGATCGCGCTGCGGCACGTACGCTTCCGGCTGGTAATAGTCGTAGTACGAGACGAAGTACTCCACCGCATTTCGCGGGAAGAACTCACGAAACTCGGAATACAACTGCGCCGCCAGGGTTTTGTTCGGCGCAAACACAATGGCCGGACGTCCCATGCGGGCAATGACGTTCGCCATGGTGAACGTCTTGCCGGAGCCGGTCACACCCAGCAGCGTCTGGAACGCGAGCCCGTCGTCGATCCCTTCGGTCAACTGGGTAATGGCCGTAGGCTGATCGCCTGCCGCAGGAAACGGGCAATAGAGCTGATAAGGCGAGTCGGGGAACGTCAGGAACTTGCTTTCGTCGAGATCGGTGTCAGCCGCAGGGGTCATGGCGGGGGCGCGAGCATGAGGGACGTAATCTGGCATTTTAGCGCGTCGGACGATTCCCTGAGTCCGATGGGTGACAGCCACCCCATCGAGCCACCGCAAGCAACGCAGACGCAGCCTGCGGAAGGCGCGCGCGAGTCGCGTACCCGTCGATTTCGTCAATTTCTGGCAATGCGTGGCAGTTTTCGTGCCGAAAAGGCACGAATTCGTGCACAGCGGGCCGGTGTTTACCACAAGCGCGGGTAATCTTCGCTAAAATAGCCCGCTGGGCCGAACCTGCGTAAGTTGCGGCCGACCCGCTGCATTTTCCTACTACCTGCCTCGAGCCGTCGAAATGACTCTCTTTTCCGCTGTCGAACTCGCCCCGCGCGACCCCATTCTTGGTCTGAACGAAGCCTACAACGCCGATCACCGCACCAATAAGGTGAACCTGGGTGTTGGCGTGTATTTCAATGCAGAAGGCAAACTGCCCCTGCTCAAGGCCGTGAAGGCAGCGGAAGAACAACGCGTGGCGGCTGGCCTGCCGCGTGGCTATCTGCCGATCGAAGGTATTGCTGCCTACGACAAGGCCGTCCAGGAAATGCTGTTCGGCAAGGAATCGCCGGCGCTGGCCGAAGGCCGCGTGATCACCGCTCAGGCACTGGGCGGCACGGGCGCACTGAAGATCGGCGCCGATTTCCTGAAGCAACTGAACCCGAACGCCACGGTCGCCATCAGCGATCCGAGCTGGGAAAACCACCGTGCCCTGTTCACGACGGCTGGCTTTAACGTCGTGTCGTACCCGTACTACGACGCCGAATCGCACGGCGTGAACATCGCCGGCATGCTGGACATGCTCGGCAAGGAACCGGAAGGCACGATCGTCGTGCTGCACGCCTGCTGCCACAATCCGACCGGCGTCGACCTGACGATGGATCAGTGGGCGCAAGTTGTGGAAGTCGTGAAGGCCCGCAAGCTGGTGCCGTTCCTCGATATCGCCTATCAGGGCTTCGGTGACGGCATCGACGCCGACGCCGCCGTGGTGCGCCTGTTCGCCTCCACCGGCCTGAACTTCTTCGTCTCGAGCTCGTTCTCCAAGTCGTTCTCGCTGTACGGTGAACGCGTTGGCGCCCTGTCGATCGTGACGGGCAGCAAGGACGAATCGACCCGCGTGCTCTCGCAGCTCAAGCGCGTGATCCGCACCAACTATTCGAACCCGCCGACGCACGGCGGCTCGGTCGTCGCCGCTGTGCTGGGCAACGCCGAACTGCGCGCCCTGTGGGAAGAAGAACTGGCCGAAATGCGTGAGCGTATCCGCGCGATGCGTCTGGCACTGGTCGAAAAGCTGCGCGCCCACGGTGTGGAACGCGACTTTTCGTTCGTGATCAAGCAACGCGGCATGTTCTCGTACTCCGGCCTGACGGCCGATCAGGTCGAGCGTCTGCGCGAAGAGTTCGGTATCTACGCCGTGAGCACCGGTCGCATCTGCGTGGCCGCGCTCAACGACAAAAACATCGACACGGTGGCGTCCGCCATCGCGCAAGTGCTGCGCTGATCGATTGACGGTTTGCCGCGCGGTCAATGATCGCGGCTGCCGGTGCGACAAAAAGCCCGCCCACCAGCGGGCTTTTTTTGCACCTCAAATTGTTGCGCCGCAACAACGATAGTTAATAACAATGGTCTGAATAAGCTAAGACTATCGACCTGATGCAGAAATGCCATATATCAGGGTTATGCTGCGTTGCACACCCGCGATAAACGGTTGCATAATTCCCCCATCATCCGCCTCAGGGCACACAACATGCTGTATCAGATTCATGAGTACAACCGTGCGTGGCTGAATCCTCTCACCACGTGGGCAAAGGCGGCGGCGACGACTTTCGTCAACCCGGGCAGCCTGCTTGCCATGATGCCGGGCGCGCCCCGCATCGCCGCCGGATACGAATTGCTCTACCGGCTTGGCAAGGACTACGAAAAGCCCGAATTCAACATCAAGGCAGTCGAAGTGGACGGTCACAACATCCCGGTCGTGGAAATGACCGCGATGGAGAAGCCGTTCTGCCGCCTGCTGCGCTTTAAGCGATACGCTGACGACGCGAGCGCCGTGGGGCAACTCAAGGACGACCCGGTCGTGCTGGTCGTGGCCCCGCTCTCGGGTCACCATGCCACGTTGCTGCGCGACACCGTCTCTACGTTGCTTAAGGATCACAAGGTGTACATCACCGACTGGGTCGATGCGCGTATGGTGCCGCTCGATGCGGGGTCGTTCCATCTTGACGACTACGTTGCGTACATTCAGGAATTCATCCGCCACATCGGCGCTGAAAACCTGCATGTCATTTCGGTCTGCCAGCCGACAGTGCCTGTGCTCGGCGCGATCTCGCTGATGGCGTCGAACGGCGAGAAGACGCCCAAGACCATGACGATGATGGGTGGCCCGATCGACGCTCGCAAGAGCCCGACATCGGTCAACTCGCTCGCGACGAACAAGTCGTACGAATGGTTCGAGAACCACGTGATTCATGCAGTGCCTTCGAACTACCCCGGCGCCGGACGCCTCGTGTATCCGGGCTTCCTGCAGCACGCGGGCTTCGTCGCCATGAATCCGGACCGCCATCTGAAGTCGCACTGGGACTTCTATCTGGATCTGATGCGCGGCGACAGCGACGATGCCGACTCGCACCGCCGCTTTTACGACGAGTACAACGCGGTGCTCGACATGGCAGCCGAGTACTATCTCGACACCATCAAGACCGTGTTCCAGGACTTCAGCCTCGCGAGCGGTACTTGGGATGTGGCCGGTCAGCGCGTACGTCCGCAGGACATCAAGACCACGGCGCTCTTCACCATCGAAGGCGAGCTGGACGACATCTCCGGTAGCGGGCAAACGCAAGCTGCGCACGAGCTTTGCACCGGTATCCCGGCCAAACGCCGCGCGCATTTCACCGCGCCGAAGTGCGGGCACTACGGGATTTTCTCCGGCAGCCGCTGGCGTAATGTGATCTATCCGCAGATTCGCGACTTCATCGTGAAGAACGCCTGACCGTCATTCGGTAACCCCGACGGACATACGAAAACCGCCGCGAGGGCATTGGCTCTCGCGGCGGTTTCTTTTTGCGGCCTTCGGTTCGATTGGACGCCGCAGATCGCGGCCGTCCGCTTAACGCGTGCGCAGCGAATCCAGCAGCATCTGCGTATTGAAGGATGAGTACGTTTTTCTCGACTCGTCGCTCATGACATCGCGTCCCATCACAATGGAAAGCGTATGTCGATTCGACATCACGTAATAACCCATCGCCGAGATCGTCACGTACAGATCGACCGGATCGACGCTCTGACGAATTTCGCCACTGGCCTGACCGCGCTTGAGGGTCTGCGCGAGCAGTTCCACGATCGGCGAGACCTGCTGGCGAATTTCCGTCGACTGACGCATCGACTTTGCCTCGTGCAGATTTTCGTTATTGATGAGCTGAATCAGCTCCGGGTGATCGGCGTAGTAATCCCACACGAAGTGGGCGAGTTCGGCTACGGCTTCGAGCGGCGCAAGCAGATCTAGCTTGAGCGCGTGTTCCGCACGATTGAATTCGCCATAGACCTCTTCGAGCACGGCCAGATAAAGCTGGTCCTTGTTGCCGAAGTAGTAGTAGAGCATTCGCTCATTGATGTCGGCTCGGCGTGCGATGCTGTCCACGCGAGCACCACTGGAACCACGTTCCGCAAATTCCTCGATCGCAGCGGCAAGAATCCGCTGTCGGGTGCGTTCCGGGTCACGTTTGATCTTGGTTTCTGATGTTGTCATGATCGGCCGGTCGTTCTCATCGGGCGGAATTATGGCACAACGGTTTCAGTGTTTCTGCAAAATGCAGGATAATTCTAGTTTCCGCCGAATCCCCCACAAAAGACGTGTCCGAAGTCAGCGCGCTCGCTCAGCGCATCGATGCCCTATTGCCCCAGACGCAATGCACCAAATGCGGTTACGCAGGTTGCCGTCCGTACGCCGACGCTATCGCGAGCGGACAAGCCAGCTATAACCAATGCCCGCCAGGCGGGGCCGAAGGTGTCGAGCGCCTTGCGAAGTTGCTCGGCCGTCCCGTCATTGCAATCAATCCGGAGAACGGGGTCGAACGCCCGCGCCCCCGGGCTGTGATCGACGAATCGCTCTGCATCGGCTGCACCTTGTGCATTCAGGCTTGCCCGGTCGACGCCATTGTCGGCGCGGCCAAATTGATGCATACGGTCATCGAAGACCGCTGCACCGGCTGCGATCTCTGCGTACCGCCCTGCCCCGTCGACTGCATCGACATGGTGCCGGTGACCGGGGAGCGCACAGGATGGGACGCCTGGTCGCAAAAGCAAGCCGACGAGGCTCGCACCCACTTTGAGGCCCATCAGGCCCGTCTGGAAAAGGACAAGGCGCAACGTGAAGCCCGTCTCGCGGCACGTGCTGCGCGCGTTGCGCCGGGACCGCAAAGTACGCCCGCCGCCGATAACGTCCAGCCGCAGGTCGCGGCACCTCGCGCGGAGACATCGTCGGTTTCGAATGATGGAACCGCAGGGGCGGCGCCCGTCGCCGACGAAGCGGCAACGGCAGCAGCACGCAAGCAAGCCATCATTCAGGCCGCGCTCGAACGTGCTCGCCAGAAGAAGGCTGCGCTGGCCGCCGAAGGCCTAGGTCCCAAGAACACCGAGAACGTGTCTGCGGCCGTCCAGGCGCAGATCGACGAAGCAGAAGCCCGCCGTAAGCGACTTGGGTTTGAGGCAAACGGTGACGCTCCCAGCACCGACAATGCCAAAGACAACGATTGATGTAGCGCCCATTTGTAAGAACTGCGAAGCCCTGACGCTTCGAACGGACGGCTAACCGGCCATTGATGGGTCGTCCTCGATAACAAGACAAACGCCACGCCACACGCGCCCCCGCCATGAACGACGCCAAACGCCGTGCCCTGTTCGAAACGCTGCAACAACTCAATCCCACACCGACGACGGAGTTGGAATACACGTCGCCTTTTGAGTTGTTGATTGCGGTACTACTCTCCGCACAGGCGACCGATGTCTCCGTGAACAAGGCGACCCGCAAGCTTTACGCCGTCGCGAACACCCCCGCAAAAATGATTGCGCTGGGCGAAGCAGGCGTGTCCGATTTCATCAAGACGATCGGGCTGTATCGCACGAAGGCCAAGAACGTCATCGCCACCTGCCAATTGCTTCTCGACAAGCACGCCGGGGAAGTGCCGCGATCGCGTGAAGCGCTCGAAGCGTTGCCTGGCGTTGGCCGCAAAACCGCTAACGTGGTACTGAATACCGCATTCGGCGAGGACACGATTGCCGTCGACACGCACATTTTCCGTGTCGCCAACCGCACGGGACTGGCACCCGGCAAGGACCCGCTGGCCGTCGAACTGGCCCTGGAACGCGTAACACCTCGCGAATTCAAACACGACGCGCATCACTGGCTCATCTTGCACGGCCGCTACGTATGCAAGGCACGCAAGCCAGAGTGCTGGCATTGCGCGATCGAACCGCTCTGCGACTTCCGGCCGAAAACACCTGCGCCGAAGGCGTGACACGCCATTAGCGCTCGCCGACGTCAGCCACGGCGGCAGTACAAACAAAACGGGCGGCCCGATATCGGGACCGCCCGTTTTGTTTGTACGCTTCACACATCGAATGATGCCGCGAAGCGTCACCGACCTTGCATCAGATGATGCGCGCCGCTTCGTCGAACGACAAACGCGGGTTGCGTGGGAACAGCTTGTCCTGATCGCCGTAGCCCAGATTGCAGATGAAGTTCACACGCCATTCGGTGCCAGCAAAGAACGTATCGTTGACTTTCTGAGCGTCGAAACCGGCCATCGGACCGCAATCCAGACCCAACGCGCGCGCGGCCAGAATAAAGTATCCGCCTTGCAGCGAGCTGTTCATATGGGCGGCGCCTGCTGCCTTGGCGGCATCACCCGAGAACATCGGCACCATCTTCTCCGCGCCGTTCGGGAACAGCTTGGGCAGGTGCTCGTAAAACTTCAGGTCATACGCAATGATGGCCGTCACGGGGGCCGTACGTGTCTTGTCCACGTTACCCGGTGCCATGCATTCGATCAGTTTCGCCTTCGCCTCCGGGCTCTTCACGAAGACAATCCGGGCGGGCGTCGTGTTGGCCGACGTCGGGCCCCACTTCACCAGATCGTAGAGTTCGCGCAGCGTCTCGTCGCTGACCGACTTGTCGAGCCACACGTTGTGCGTGCGGGCATCGGTGAACAACTGGGCGATGGCTTCTTTGGCAATGATGCTCATGACGAATGACCTCGGGTGTTGAATAGCGAACGAAGGGCGATTGTACCGTTGCCGCACGGCGGACGCAGGCGCGCCAAAAATACCCACGGAATCAAGCGTTTGCCGACGCCCCACGCGCAGATAGCCAGAGCACGCCCGCCAGAATGAGTGCCCCGCCCGCCCACTGTCCCGCTGTGAGCGTTTCACCGAGCAGCATGGCCGCGAGCAGCACCGTCACGACGGGCTCCAGCGTCGAGAGCATGGAGGCGCGTCCCGCGCCAAGACGTTGCAAACCGGCGAAGAAGGTCAGAATCGCGATGACCGTAGAACAAACGGCAATCGCGGTGAGCGCCGCCCATCCACCGATCTCTGCGGGCCAACGCAACGGCAGTCCCTGTGAGCTGCGTACCGCAGCCAGAACGCCGAAGGAGACCGTTGCAGCAAGACAAACGAGCGTTGCCGTCGCTCGCGCGTCGACACCCCGCGTCAGTTGTGCGCCCACGATGATGTATCCCGAATAGATCAACGCGGCGGCGACTGCCAGCGCCATACCCAGAGGTTGCCCCTGACCGCCGCCGACGGTCAGCGCCGTCCCCAGCGAGCACAGGACCAGCGCGCCGAGCTTTACCGATGTCAGGCGCTCATGCAGAAAAACGGCCGCCAGAAGCGTGACGAATACCGGGTAAAGGTAAAGCAGCAATGCAACGAGCGACGCCTGTGCATACTGCAACGCGCCAAAGAAACACAGCGATTGGCCGACGTAGCCGATGCCGCCCATCAGCGCGATATGTAGCGACTGGCGGCGCGACGGAAAGCGGACCCGCTGCATGCGGCACCAGAGAAGCAGCAGCATGGCAGCGACGAAGAATCGGAACAGCAACATGGCGAACATGTCGGCGCCGGAAGCCGTGGCCGCACGCGCGAAAATCGCCATCGCCCCGAACGCCGAGGCCGAGATGGCGATCAACGCGATGCCGCCCCACGCAGACGGTGGCGTGTGAGGCGCGGCGGGAACGCCATCCGGTGCAGTGCTTGCGGTGGGGGTACGGGGGCTTTGCGACATGATTACGCGATTTGGGGGACAATACGGCGTGTTTTACATGCGTTGCTGGCGCGTTCGGTCCATCACAGGCACGCCTGGCGTCTTTCCGTATCGTGCGAACGGATTCGCCATTGTAGCCACGGCAAGGCGCGCCGCAAGACGCCTCAAAAGAACCCCACGGAGTCCCCATGTTCAATCCGAGCCGTGACGAAGTCCGGCAATTCTTCTGCACCACGTGGCAAAAGCAGCGTGATGGCAATATCCTGACGCCGCTCGAAACGATTGCCGCCGACTGGATCAACGAACACCCCGAGTACCACGACGCGCTTGCCGATACCGAAGACGCCAGCGCCCGCGATTACTCGCCGGAAGCGGGCCAGACCAACCCGTTCCTGCATTTGTCCATGCACCTGGCGATCAGCGAGCAGGTCTCCATCGATCAGCCACCCGGTATCCGCGCCGCGTACGAAAAGCTGACGAATCGCCTTGACTCGCCGCACGAGGCGCAGCACCGCATCATGGAGTGTCTGGGGCAGACCCTGTGGGAAGCCCAGCGCAGCGGTCAGCCGCCCGACTCGGACGCCTACCTCCAGCGTATCGAGCAGCAGGCATCGCGCTAAGCGCCCTCCGGTGGTTGCGGCAGCACGCAAACGGCGTGGTGCCGCCAGCACTAACCGTACGCTGCCCCGACAAGAGCACGAAAGCAAACGACGGTTGCCTTGACAGCAACCGTCGTTTTTTCGTGCAGACGTCGAAACGCTTACTTTTTCGTCACGAGATCGCCGGGCAGCGACTCGATGTAAGCGGAGATGTCCTTCAGCTCCTGCGACGTGAACGGACGCGGCTTGCCGTCCTTGTCGAGCGTCGCCGGATTCGACATGACCTGCGTCTTCATAATGGCGTTGCTGCGGCCATACACCAGACTGTGTTCGTTCTGGTACGCACGCAACGCGTTATAGACGTAATCCGCGTACTGACCAGCCAGCTTCGGGTATTCCGGGGTGATCGGCGCGTTCAGGTTGGCGCCGTGGCAACTGGCGCACATGCCTTTGTCGACGAGCGCCTTACCGTTGGCGATATTGCCCGCGGCGACTGCGTTGCCGCTCGTTGCGGCGAGCATCGCGCCCAGCGTCAGGGACACCGCCGCAGCGGCCTTTGCCATCGAATGCATCGAATGCTTCATCGTGTTCTCCTCAGCCACGCACGTTTTACTTCTGGGGATTGACCGGCGTCGACGCCGTCTGCGCCGCGTAGTACGCGGCGATGTCGACGATGTCCTGTTCGGTCAACGTGGCTGCGATGCCATGCATCGTCTGGAACTTGCGATCGCCCTTCGCGTATTCCTTCAGGGCGTTTTCGATGTACTTCGCGTTCTGTCCGCCGATCTTGGGGACGTGATACACCTCGGGGAACGCGGTGCGATAGTCGGCAATGCCATGGCAGCCAATGCACATGGCCACCTTGCTCTTTGCCGCCTCCATATCAGGCTTGAGTTCGGCCGCATGAAGGGCGCTGACCGACATGAACGACGTGCTGCCAAGCGCCAGCGCCATCATCGTGAGGAACTTTTTCATGGTCTTCTTGGGAACGTTTTTGGTTGGAATACCGGCCCGCAACACGCAGGTCGACATCCCGGCTCCAAGGCGGTCGACCTGTGAAAAAAGCAATCGATTGTAACCCACACCCTCCGAGGCGCAAACTCGGTGCTGACCCGCACAGTTCTCCGAAGTTTTTTCGCAAGCCATTGATGTCAATGCACATTTTCAACGTGCGAGCGAGCCATATGCGCAATGTCTTATACTGAACTTTTTCCCTGCCCGGCCGGTTGGCCGGCTGTTTGCGGACGGCTCTGACAATGCGCTTTGAAGGCTCTTCCCAATACGTCGCCACCGACGACCTCAAGCTCGCCGTGAACGCGGCGGCCACGCTGCAACGACCGCTGCTCATCAAGGGCGAACCCGGCACCGGCAAGACCATGCTCGCCGAGGAAGTGGCCGCAGCCCTCGATATGCCGCTGCTGCAATGGCACGTGAAGTCCACCACCAAGGCGCAGCAAGGGCTCTACGAATACGACGCGGTCTCACGGCTGCGCGATTCGCAACTGGGCGACGAGCGCGTTCGCGACATCGCCAACTACATCGTCAAGGGCGTGCTCTGGCAAGCGTTCGAGGCCGACCAGCCGGTCGTGTTGCTGATCGACGAGATCGACAAGGCCGACATCGAATTCCCCAACGATTTGCTGCGTGAGCTCGATCGCATGGAGTTCTACGTCTACGAGACGCGAGAACTGGTGAAGGCCCGCCACCGTCCGCTCGTCATCATCACGTCGAACAACGAGAAGGAGCTGCCCGACGCCTTCCTGCGCCGCTGCTTCTTCCACTACATCAAATTCCCGGAACCGGCGACGATGCAGTCGATCATTGACGTCCACTTCCCGAACATCCGTCGCGAACTGGTCAACGCCGCCATGGCGACGTTCTTCGAAGTGCGCGAGATCCCGGGCCTGAAGAAAAAGCCGTCGACATCGGAACTGATCGATTGGCTCAAGTTGCTGATGGCCGAGGAAATCGGCCCGGAAGCGCTTCGCAGCGCCGACAACAAACTGGCCATTCCGCCGCTTGCGGGCGCTTTGCTCAAGAACGAGCAGGACATGCACCTGTTCGAGCGGCTCGTCTTCATGAATCGCGCTAACCGATAAGCGCGCCCACGTCATGCTGATCGACTTCTTCTACACCTTGCGCGCGGCAAAACTGCCGGTCTCGGTCAAGGAATACCTGACGCTGCTCGAAGCACTTCAGCGTCAGGTGATCGCGCCCTCGCTCGACGAGTTCTACTATCTGGCGCGCCTCTCGCTCATCAAGGACGAGAAGCACTACGACAAGTTCGATCAGGCGTTCGGTGCGTACTTCAAAGGCGTACAGCAAATCGTCGACGCCTCCGGTGAAGTGCCGCTCGACTGGCTCAAGAAGCGGATGCAACGCGAGTTGTCCCCCGAAGACAAGGCGCGTATTCAGGCGCTGGGCGGACTCGATAAGCTCATGGAACGCCTGAAGCAACTGTTCGACGAGCAGAAGGGGCGGCACGAAGGCGGCAGCAAGTGGATCGGCACGGGCGGCACATCGCCGTTCGGCAATGGCGGCTTCAATCCCGAAGGCATCCGCATCGGCGGCGAGAGCAACGGCAATCGCACCGCAGTCAAAGTATGGGATCAACGTACGTACCGCGACTACGACGACACCGTAGAGCTGGGCACGCGCAACATCAAGGTTGCACTACGCCGTCTGCGTAAGTTCGCGCGCGAAGGGGCGGCCGAAGAACTCGATCTAGACGACACGATTCGCTCCACTGCGGCCAATGCTGGCTGGCTCGATCTAAAGCTGGTGCCCGAGCGTCACAACAACGTGAAGGTGCTGATGCTGCTCGACGTGGGCGGGTCGATGGACGATCACATCGCGCGCACGGAAGAACTCTTCTCGGCCGCGAAGTCGGAATTCAAGCATCTCGAGTTCTACTATTTCCACAACTGCGTCTACGACTATCTCTGGCGGCAGAACCGCCGACGTCACAACGAGCGATTCGAGACGTGGGACGTGCTGCGCAAATATCCGGCCGACTACAAGCTGATCTTCGTGGGCGATGCGACGATGAGTCCGTACGAAGTTCTGCAACCGGGTGGCTCCGTCGAGTACAACAACAAGGAAGCGGGCGCGGTCTGGCTGCGTCGCTTCATCGACCGGTATCCGCATCACGCGTGGCTCAACCCTGAGCCGGAAGCCATTTGGCAATATCGTCAGTCGATTTCGGTGATCCGCCAGCTCTTTGCGAATCGTATGTATCCGATTACGCTGGCGGGGCTGGAATCGGCCATGCGGGTCCTAAGTAAGTAGCCCGGAAATCCCCGCGTCACGGCAGATACTCCGCAGATACACGGCAGATGCAAGGCATAGCGCGCGCCGTCCGCACACAACGGCACGCCGCACAATGCGGCAGAACCGCAGTACATCACAACAACAACGCAACCAAAGAGACAGCACGCCACCATGACGTCGAGCACCACTTCACTGCCCCCGCTGCGCCCGCTGGCGGACACGTCGCCGTCGGCCATCGTGGCCGGCTTCGTGGCGATGATGACCGGCTACACCAGCTCGCTCATCCTCATGTTTCAGGCCGGACAGGCCGCCCATCTTACGCCGGCGCAAATCTCGTCGTGGATCTGGGCGCTGTCCATCGGCATGGGATTGACGACCATCGGGCTATCGCTTCGCTACCGCACGCCCGTTGTTATCGCGTGGTCGACGCCGGGTGCTGCCCTGCTGATTACGTCGCTACCGGGTGTGCCGTACGGTGAGGCCATCGGCGCGTTCATCGTCTGCAATGCGCTCATCGCCATCTGCGGACTGACGGGGGGCTTCGAGACGATCATGCGGCGCGTGCCGCCTGCGTTGGCGTCCGCGCTGCTGGCGGGCATTCTGTTTCGCATCGGACTGGAGATTTTCGTCGCCGCGCAGCACCAGACGGCACTCGTACTCTCCATGTTCTTCACGTACCTCATCGTCAAACGACTCGCCTCGCGCTACGCCATTTTGTTGGCGCTGATCGTGGGCACAGCCGTTGCCGGCGGACTGGGCCTGCTCGATTTCAGTCACTTCAATGTGTCGCTGGCAAAGCCGGTATGGACCACCCCGTCGTTCTCGTTGTCGGCGACGATCAGCATCGCGATCCCGCTGTTCGTGGTGGCGATGGCGTCGCAGAACGTTCCCGGACTCGCCGTCCTGCGTGCGGATGGTTACAACGTCCCCGCATCGCCGTTGATTTCGACAACCGGCATTGCGTCGGTACTGCTCGCGCCGTTCGGCTCCCATGGTATCCATCTTGCGGCCATCACGGCGGCCATCTGTACAGGGCGCGAAGCGCATGAAGACCCCGCGAAGCGCTATACGGCAGCAGTGTGGTCGGGCGTCTTTTACCTGATCGCCGGGACATTCGGCGCGACCATTGCTGCACTGTTTGCGGCGTTTCCGAAGGCACTGGTCGTCTCCATTGCAGCACTGGCCCTGTTCGGCTCGATCATGAACGGACTGGCGAATGCCATGCACGACATGAAGCAACGCGAAGCCGCGCTTATCACGTTCATGGTGACCGCCTCCGGATTGACGCTGCTCTCCATCGGGTCCGCCTTCTGGGGACTGATCGCCGGGGTGGTAACGCTGGCGATTCTGCAATGGCGACGCACCTGATCCCGCCTGGGCCGGAGTGATAACATTCGGCCCGCAACGATTTCAATTCATCTGACGTAACCGCAGGAGCAGTACAACCATGGCAGTCATCGAACCGACCCCGGTGTTCAAGGAAAACCTCGCCCAGATGGCCTCCATCGGCAGCATCGAAGGCATCGCGCGCATCGACCTGCGCAATGCCAGTGGCGCCGTTGTGGGCACCATCGAAAATGCACCGGGCAAGCAAGGCTCGCTCGCCGTCTACCACTATATCAAGCAAGCCTTCGGCACGCTCGACGCCAAGGCTGCCGAGCATGCCCTGGCAGTCTTCGGTGAGCACACCGCAGACGCGCGTAACCGCCCCGGCGCTCACCCGAACGTCGACCGCCTGCTGGCGATCGTCGCCGGTGGCGAGGCGCTCACGATCGACGAAGTCGCTGCCTGAAGAAGTCACCGCCTGATGCAGGCGGTTGCACGGTCCCGACGCTTAGCGACCGCACGTCGCGCAAAAGAAAAAGCCAGCCTCTCGGCTGGCTTTTTTACGTCTGCCGCAAATTGCGGCTTCTGCGATACGGCGATGCGTAGCTACGCGGACAACGTCAGACCGTCAGTACCGGACCGCCGTCGCCATTCTTCTCGCGAAGTTGCTTGACCCAACGCTTTGCAGGCAGGCCGGTCGCGGCTTCCACCACCTTGGCGCGCGCTTCCACGTCCTTCCATTCCACCGACAACAGCGGACCGTTGAACGCCAGCACGATGACGTTGCCGTCATGCACTTCCGGGAATTCGATCACGCGATTGTCGAACGCCTGACGCAGACGACGGATGTTCTTCGGATAGCTGTCGTGATCGCCAAAGAGGTTCATCGTCAGCATGCCCGGCTCGCGCAACGTGGCACGGCACGCCTTGTAGAACGCCGGGGTGTCATGGACCGGGCCGCGCGCGGTGGCGTCGTACAGGTCGATTTGCAGAACATCGACAGCACCGTGATTTGCTGTATCGGTGACGTAGTCCCACGCGTCCGCTTCCAGCACCTTCAATCGACGCGAATCGCTCGGCAGATCGAACATCGTGCGGGCAGCGACGACCACCGCCGGGTTCAGCTCAACCGCCGTCACTTGCGTGCGCGGGAATTGCTTGGCCGAGAACTTCGTGATCGAGCCGGTGCCAAGGCCCAGTTGCACCACGTGCTTCGGTGCACGCATGAACAGCAACCACGCCATCATCTGCTGCGCGTATTCCAGCTCGATACGATCCGGCTTCGACAGACGCATCGCCCCTTGCACCCATTCCGTGCCGAAATGCAGGTAACGCACGCCACCGATTTCAGAGAACGTCACCGGCGCGAAACGCGGCTTGTACGTGGGACGCGGTGAACGGGCGGCACGGTCGTCGGCGACGAACGCTTCGGCTTCGATGGATTTGCGTTTGATGAGGGTCATGTGTCCTTCAGTATTGCTCGGGATATTCCGATGGGTTCGCATTGTACCGGGTTCACGCGCTTCGCCTGTCGGCGACACGGTTCTCCCCTACGCAAGCGCGACGTTTCACGTCGCCTTCAGTGAGCAGATGAGACGTCCGACGTTCCCAGCCAGTCCCGCAGCACTAGCCAGGCGTCGCGTTTGGTCGCGAACGGGATCGTATAGGCGGGGCTGCTCGACGGCAGCAGCACAACCGGCAACGGCACGTTGCCCTGGGCGAGTGCACGCTGGCCGATGCGCGCCGCGGTGCCACCATTGAAAGCGACCGCTCGCAGCGACGGCAAGGTGCCGATCAGGCCCGCGAGATCGCTGCCCGCATGCAAGCGGATGTTGCTATCGAGACTGCCCTCGCGACGCGCCTCTGCCACCACATCCCAAAGCCCCACGCCGTGTGCGCGCAGCACATCGAGGCGTGCATCGTAAGGCAGCGTCGGCAGGGATTCGCCCAGAACCTCGCCCACCAGATGCCAGAAACGATTCTGTGGATGCGCGTAGTACTGCTGGTGCGCGAGCGAGACCTCGCCGGGCAAACTGCCGAGGATCAGGACACGCGTGTTGGCGTCCACCACCGGCGGAAAGTTGCGTTTGAGTTGGAGCGCGGACGGCGTCGGCATGGCGCTCAATCGCTCACCGTCTCGCCATGCGAGGCTTGCAAACGACGCCAGAAGCGCGGCAGAAACGCCTCAGTGACGAGCAGCGGCGCACCGTGACGCAAGAACACCGAACGACGCGCCCACAACCGTGCGCGCGGATTGGTACCCATGAGCGGGTCCCGTGCATCGCGTCGCGCACGACCGTGCAACAGATGGCGTGGGCCGAGCGGACTGGACACCAGCACGGAACGCGTGACCGTCGGATCGTGATAGAGCAGATCGGCGAGCGGACGGGTACGCAGGCGACGCATCGCCTGCCAGATCGAACGGCTATGCGTGAGCGGCGTGACGCTGTGCGCCACTACGACCGGCTCGTCGTCGACCAGCAGGATGACGTCGCGTGCCCACATCGGCGTACGCAACGGCACGCCAATCGCACGGCATTGATCTGCGTCGGCGGGCATTACCCGTTCGGCCACCACCCGCACGCTCACGCGGCCGAGCGTGGACAAATGACGCGTGAGCGCGCCGCCCCGGGTCAACCAGTCCTTGTGACGACGCGACAGCGCCGGTGCCGGGACAGCCTGCCAGCGCCGCCCGCTTACATCAAATCGGAAAGTCATGGCTCGGCATTATAAAGGTGCAACGCGTCGGTGCGCCGCTCACGCGGCCACCGTCTGCCGCGCACTCCGCCCCCCGCAAACAAAGGCCCTGCCGACCATTGCCGGATTCCATCAGACAAGAAAAAGCCCCCGCGACATTACGTCACGGGGGCTTTCATCGCTACGCGGATAACACTACGCAGACGGCGTTACGTCAAAACGGCTCCGTCGTCTGCGCTATGCAATCAACGTGCAGACAGCAGCAACGCGTTGGTACGCTTCACGAACGTCGCCGGATCTTCCAGATTGCCACCTTCGGCCAGCAACGCCTGCTCGAACAGGAGTTGTGTCCAGTCGGAGAGGTCGGCGCTCTCGGCCGTGAGTCGCTTGATCAGCGCATGCTCCGGGTTGATCTCGAGAATCGGACGGAACTCCGGCATCTTCTGACCGGCCGCCTTCATCAGGCGTTGAAGCGTGCCGCTCATGTCGTTCTCGTCGGACACCAGACACGACGGCGAATCGGTCAGACGGAACGTCACCCGCACATCCTTGGCCTTGTCGGCGAGCACTTCCTTCATCTTTTCGACGAGCGGCTTGAGGTCGTCGCTGGTCTTCTCCTGCGCTTCCTTCTCGCTGGCATCTTCCAGCGAACCCAGGTCCAGATCACCGCGCGCCACGCTCACGAGCGCCTTGCCGTCGAACTCATGGACGTACGAGAGCATCCATTCGTCCACACGGTCGGTCAGCAGCAGCACTTCCACACCCTTCTTGCGGAACACCTCAAGATGCGGGCTGTGACTTGCGGCCACCCAGTTCTCCGCCGTCACGTAGTAGATCTTGTCCTGACCTTCCTTCATGCGGCTGACGTAATCGGCCAGCGAGACCGTCTGCTCGGCCGAATCGTTATGCGTGCTCGCAAAACGCAGCAGCTTGGCGATGCGTTCGCGGTTGGCCTGGTCTTCGCCTGTGCCTTCCTTGAGGACCTGACCGAATGCGCCCCAGAACTGCGTGTACTTATCCTGCTGGTTCTCTGCCAGATCTTCCAGCAGACCGAGCACGCGCTTCGCGCACCCTTCGCGGATGGCCTTCACGTCGCGGCTTTCCTGAAGGATTTCTCGCGAGACGTTCAACGGCAGATCTGCCGAATCTACGACCCCGCGCACGAAGCGGAGGTAGTTCGGGAGGAGTTGCTCCGCATCGTCCATGATGAAGACGCGCTTCACGTACAGCTTCAGGCCACCTTGCGAGTTGCGATCCCACAGGTCGTACGGCGCGTGGCCGGGCACGTACAGCAGTTGCGTATATTCGCTGCGACCCTCTACGCGATTGTGCGTCCATGCCAGCGGCGCTTGCATGTCGTGCGCGATGTGCTGGTAGAACTGCGTGTATTGCTCGTCGGTGATCTCGCTCTTGCTGCGGGTCCACAACGCGCTCGCCTGATTGACGGTCTCGTCCGTCTCGGCGGGGACCATCGCCTGCTTTTCTTCGTCCCACGACTCGCCGCGCATCACGATCGGCAACGAAATGTGGTCCGAATACTTGCGGATGATCGATTGCAAGTGCCACGACGACAGCAACTCGTCTTCGCCCTCACGCAGATGCAGCGTGATGGCGGTGCCGCGCGGCGCGCGCTCGATGGTCTCGACCGAGAAGTCGCCCTCGCCTGCCGACGACCAGCGCACGCCCTCCGCGGCGGGCAGCCCGGCGCGACGCGATTCGACCGTCATGCGGTCAGCGACGATGAAGCCCGAGTAGAAACCCACACCGAACTGACCGATGAGGGCCGCGTCCTTCTGCTGATCGCCGGACAGGTTCGAGAAGAATTCCTTGGTGCCGGACTTGGCAATGGTGCCGAGGTGCTCGACGGCTTCATCGCGGCTCATGCCGATGCCGTTGTCCTCGATGGTGACGGTGCGGGCGTCCTTGTCGAACGACACGCGAATCTTGAGTTCCGGATCCTGCTCGTACAGCGCTGCGTTGTTGATCGCTTCGAAGCGCAGCTTGTCGGCGGCATCCGAGGCATTGGAGATCAGCTCGCGCAGGAAGATTTCCTTGTTGCTGTACAGCGAATGAATCATCAGTTGCAGAAGCTGTTTGACTTCTGCCTGAAAGCTCATGGTTTCTTGCGCCATGGTCGGGAACCCTCATGAATCGGTGAGATGGATGGAATGTCCGGCGTGTCAGCCTGGACCGCCGCCGGGCGCCTTGCGCGCGCTGCCGCAACGGCGGTACAGGTCGGAACATAGGGACGGGCGACGCGCATTTCAAGGCCGCCAGCAAGGTTATTTCAGCGCTATTTTGCTGACGATCGGGCGAAGTTGGCGGGAAAAGCGGCAAGACCCGGCAAAAGCCCAAAGCATGCG
Source organism: Pandoraea commovens (assembly GCF_024704525.1). NCBI lineage: Bacteria > Pseudomonadati > Pseudomonadota > Betaproteobacteria > Burkholderiales > Burkholderiaceae > Pandoraea > Pandoraea commovens. Next base: position 2,101,507 of record NZ_CP102780.1, on the reverse strand, counting down.
CACGAATACGGGCGTACAGGTCACCGTCGCCAGCGGCTCATGCAGCCTTATGCCGCTTTATGCCGCTTTATGCCGCCAACTCCAATTGCCGCGACAGGAATGACAACATGGACGGATCGCTGCAGCAGGCGATATTCATGCGCATCCACGTGCTGGGGGCCTGACGCGGCGAGAACAACGCCCCCGGCGCAAACAGGAAACCGGCCTCGTGCCCGGCGGCCGCAATGGCGTTGGTGTCGATGCCGGTATCGGCCCAGAAGAACATGCCTGAGGTGGGTTCGCCGAACATACGCAACCCCATACGCTCCAGATTGCGTCGGGCGCCGTCGCGAACCTCGTCCAGACGGGTACGCAACCGCTCCACGTGACGTCGGTAATGCCCTTCGGTCAGCGCTTTGTAGACGATACGCTCGTTGATTTCCGGCGTGGTCGATCCCGACAGCATCTTGTGGTCGACGAACGTCTTCGCCAACTCCGGAGAGCAGGCGACGAACGCCACACGCAAATTCGCCGCGAGGGTCTTCGAAAAGCTCCCCAGGTAGATCACGCGCTTGAGCTGATCGAGACTTGCCAGACGTGCCACCTGCTGATGTGGCGGACACAAATCACAGTAGATATCGTCTTCCAGCACCATGAAGTCGTACTGCTCGGCGAGACGGAGAATCTGGAATGCGCGGGCGGGCGTCAGCGAGGTGCCCGTCGGGTTCTGCAGAATCGAATTCAGAATGAGCAGCTTGGGACGGTGCTGCTGCACGAGCCGCTCCAGCGCCTGCATGTCGAGGCCGTCCGGCGTGTAGGGCACGCCTATCGTATTGGCACCCTGTGACGCGATACGGCCGAACACGACGAACCACGCCGGATCGCCGACGAGTACCGTATCGCCAGCACGTACGTACAGCCGCAACAAGAAGTCCACGGCCTGCGTAATCCCTGACGTCAACACGATCTGGTCGGGCCGCGCGCCGATTTCAAGCTCCGCGAGTTGCGTCTGGAGTTGGACACGTAGCGGCAGAAAGCCGAGCGGATTGCCTGCCTGGAGCAGATGCGCGCTCGACTGGCGGCTCATCGAACGCATGGCAGACGTCATCATGTCCGCGTCGAGCCACGTCGCAGGCAGATACCCCATGCCCGGGCCGCGCTCGGGCGCCACCTGATGCAGCATGCTGCGCACGAGCCAGGCGACGTCGAGCGGCCCTTGCGTAACCATCGGTGCAGCCGCATTTTGCGGCGGCATAACCGGTCGCTCGCGTACGTAGAAACCGGAGCCGCGTCGGGCTTCGAGATACCCCTGTGCCACCAGTCGCTCATACGCTTCGACAACGGAGAAACGCGAAACACGTTTGTCTTCCGCCAGCGAACGGATCGACGGCATACGCATGCCCGGCAGGAAAACCCGCTCCTCAATACGCAACCTTGCCCAGTGCACCAACTGATCGACAAGCGTCATTCGCGCGGTGTCCAGCGCGGCGTTGTCCGCAAGAATCAGCGGAGAAATGCGGTTCGTTGTCGTCATCGTCATTCACCTGTGTCGCGCTCCGGCAAGCCACGCGAGATGCGCATCACGCGCAGGTCGTGCCCGCGCGTGCAGTTTGTTTCGGGGGCAGCGATCGGCGCACCCCACCCGGTTGACAGACACATCTGCATAGAAGTGTCTGCCCCTACCGGTCATGGAACGCCACTCTACGCCAGCCAGTTTCCCTGTCAACTCATAACTGTACCGAGAATTACCTCACGATCTGTATCGGTACTGTACCGGAGTTAACCGATAAAGTGTCCTCTCAACTGGAGACCGCCATGCGTGAAATCCGACTCTTCGAACTGGACCGGGAACAGACTGTCGTCTGGCAGAGCCCGGCTGCCGAACCGCCGCAGTCGCTGCAAGTGTTGCAGGGCCTGCTCTGGCTCACCGTGGAAGGCGAGCCGCACGACCATTGGCTGCGTGCAGGCGAGAGCTTCGAGATTCGCGGCGGGCAGCGCGTGTGGCTGGGTACTTGGCAGGAAGGCGCGCGCATGCGTGTGAGTCAGCCTGCAAAGACGCTTTCCGCGTCTGGCAGCGGACGCGCACTGGGTACCGGATTGCGGCTGGTGTGGCGCAACGTTGCGGTGCGCCTGGCTAATCGTACGAAGCGGGCCGACGGGACGGTAGCGCGACTCTTGCGCGGGTAACTCCGGCAACGCTGGACGCGCAGATCGTGCTGCGGACCGCTCCACCGGACTTGCCGACGCGGGCCTCGGAAGACGCGGCATCGACGCGCAGGCAGAGTAAGCTATCGTTTTTTGTCGCCCGTCTTTGCTGCCCGAACCGAACATGACCGCACCTCACGCCCTGAAACTGGACCATCTTGTCGTCGCCGCAGAAACGCTGGAAGCGGGCGAAGCGCACGTCATCGAGCAACTTGGCCTCACGGACGTCGTGCCGCAACGCGGCGGTAAGCACGCGCGCATGGGCACGCACAACAGTTTGCTAGGTCTGTGGGGCGGTGCCTATCTCGAGATCATCGCCATCGATCCGGAAGCCCCCGCGCCGAGTCGTGCGCGCTGGTTCGGACTCGACGACGAGACCGTTCGGGAGCGCCTCGCGCGCGGCCCGTACCTTGCGCACTGGGTGGCGCGCGTCGATCGTCCGCGTTCGCTGCCGCGCTGGCAGGCACAGTATCCGCAACGTCTGGCGCCGGTCGTGGCGATGCAGCGCGGCGCACTGACCTGGCAGATCGGCGTGCCCGACGACGGTAGCCTGCCGTCGTGGCAAGGTGTGGGGCAGGGTCTTCTGCCTACGCTGATCCAGTGGGATTCGCCGCAACACCCGGCAGATGCGCTGCCGTGCGCGGATTGCGCCGTCACCACGCTGCGTGGATTCCATCCGCAGGCAACGGTGATCGCAGAACAATTGCAGTGGCTGGGTGCCGATGCCCTCGTCAACGTCGAAGCGACGCTGGTCGAGCCGTCGCTCGCCGCAGAAATCGAAACTCCCAACGGCCCACGCACCTTGCGTTAGGCCACAACCGACCCCAACGCCCGGCACAGTGCATGGCGGGCGGACAACATAGCAACAGAGAACCACGAGGCGACACCATGAATTCGCGCGAATCCCGGGGCATGCTGATCGGATTGATCGGCGTGCTCATCTTCAGTCTGACGTTGCCCATGACGCGCATCGTCGTGGCGGAGGTCAATCCGCTGCTTAACGGACTGGGACGCGCGCTGGTGGCGGCCGTCTTCGCGGGCGCGCTGCTCTGGTGGCGCAAGGAACCGTGGCCGACGTGGTCGCAAGTCAAGAGCCTGGCCATCACCTCGCTCGGCGTGATCATCGCCTTCCCCGTTTTCTCGGCGTGGGCCATGAAAACCATCCCCGCGTCTCACGGGGCCGTGGTCAACGGCCTGCAACCGTTCTTCGTCGCGATCTACGCATATTGGCTGGGCGGCGAACGCCCCTCGCGTGGCTTCTGGGTGTTTGCTCTGCTCGGCAGCGCCCTCGTCGTTGCCTTCGCGCTTCGCGCCGGTGGCGGTAGCCTGCATGCGGCGGACGGACTGATGCTGCTGGCCGTCGTCATTGGCGCGCTGGGTTATGCAGAGGGCGGCAAGCTCGCGCGCGACATGGGCGGCTGGCAAGTGATCTGCTGGGCACTCGTGGTCTCCGCGCCGGTGTTGCTGGTGCCGGTCGGCTGGCTTGCATGGCAGCAGCCGTGGCCTGTAAGCGGCAAGGCCTGGGGCGCGTTCGCCTACGTCACCCTCTTCTCGCAATTCATCGGCTTCTTCGCCTGGTATGCCGGTCTCGCCATGGGCGGAATCGCGCGCGTGGGCCAAGTACAATTGCTTCAGATTTTCTTCACGATTGCGTTGTCCGCCCTCTTTTTCGGCGAACAAGTCGATGCGGTCACCTGGCTGTTTGCCGCCGGTGTCGTGCTGACCATCGCACTCGGCAAAAACATGAAGATCGGCGCCTCGCGACTCACGGGCAAACCGGTCTGACGACACGTCGCGGCGCATGCGATCCCTGCGCCGCGACGTGTCAGCCCCCTGACGTTGCGCCTGCCTTCACGCGCCCGGCACCCGCAACGCTCGTTACTCGCGGCCGCTCAGAAAAGGCCGCACTCTCAAAGCGAGACCATCATGCACGATTGGCAATATTCCGAACGCGCCCGCAATCTGACCAGCTCGGCCATTCGCGAAATTCTCAAGGTAACCGAGCGCCCGGACGTCATTTCATTTGCTGGCGGCCTGCCCTCGCCCGCCACGTTTCCCGTCGCACAAATGCGTGCCGCCGCTGATCGCGTCCTGACCGAATCGCCGCAAGCGGCACTGCAATACAGTGCGACGGAAGGCTTCGCACCCTTGCGCGAATGGGTCGCCAAGCGTTACTCACGCGACGGTCTGACGGTTGCGCCTGAGAACGTACTAATCACCACCGGCTCGCAACAAGGCCTCGATCTGATCGGCAAGATATTCATCGACGAAGGCAGCCGCGTCCTTGTCGAGGCACCGAGCTATCTCGGCGCACTGCAATCGTTTTCGCTGTTCGCACCGAAGTACGTGCCGGTGCCGACCGACGATCACGGCCTCCTGCCCGAGGCACTGACGCCGGAACTGGTGGCGGGCGCACGCTTCCTGTACGCGATGCCGAACTTCCAGAATCCGACGGGACGACGCCTGCCGATGGCACGCCGCGAAGCGCTGGCCGCCATCGCCAAACGCGACGGACTGGCCATCATCGAAGACGATCCTTATGGCGAACTCGATTACGAAGGCCAGCGTTTGCCGAGCCTCATGTCGCTCGCACCGGAGCACGTTCTGTACATGGGATCGTTCTCCAAGGTGCTCGCACCCGGGTTGCGACTCGGTTTCATCATCGGCCCGAAGGCGGTGATCGCCAAGCTCGTGCAGGCCAAGCAGGCTGCCGATCTGCATACACCCAGCCTGACGCAACGCATCGCGTACGAAGTGGTCAAGGACGGCTTTCTCGACACGCACATCCCGTCGATTCGCACGCTCTACGCCGCACAGGCGCAGGCCATGCTGGCTTCGCTGAAGAATCACATGCCGACCGACGCCACGTGGACCACACCCGCGGGCGGCATGTTCATCTGGTTGACATTGCCCGCAGGCATCGACACCATGCAGTTGCTGGAAAAAGCGATCGCACAGAATGTCGCGTTCGTGCCCGGCGCGCCCTTCTATGTGGGGACGCCGCAATCGAATACGCTTCGACTGTCGTTCGTCACGGTGCCGCCCGAGAAAATCGAAATCGGTGTCGCGCGTCTTGGCACGCTGATCGCCGATGCGCTCACGCGCCGCGCCGCCTGACCCGCCATCGGAATCGATGATCCCCGATTTTGTTCCATTAACGAATTTGCAAGGAAGCCGTACATGTCCGTCTACGACAAACTGAAGCAACTGGGTATCGAACTGCCGTCGTCCGCCGCCCCCGCCGCCGCTTACGTGATGGCCGCACAGACCGGCAACACCGTGTTCCTCTCGGGCCACCTGCCCAAGAAGGACGGCAAGATCTGGACCGGCAAGCTCGGCAAGGATGTCAGCGTCGAAGACGGCAAAGCGGCCGCTCGCGCTACCGCCATCGAACTGATCGCCACGTTGCACGCCCACACGGGCGACCTGAACAAGGTCAAACGCATTGTGAAGCTGATGAGCCTCGTGAACTCGACGCAGGAATTCACCGAGCAGCATTTGGTAACGAACGGCGCATCGGAACTGTTCGGCGAAGTGTTCGGCGAGGCTGGCAAGCACGCCCGCTCGGCCTTCGGCGTGGCGCAGATTCCGCTGGGTGCGTGTGTCGAAATCGAACTGATTGCCGAACTTGCCTGACGGCATCGCGGCATCCGACAACAGCCACCCGAGGGTGGCTGTTGTTTTATGTGGATGCGTGTGCCGGTAGCGGTTACGCGATGGCAGCCGGTTTTCCCGTCCCATACGCACGACGCATGGCGATCGCAACACCCAGCGACAGCACCACCGCCACCGACAGCAACGCGACCACGCCATGCCAGCCGTGCGACTTGAGCATGACGCCCGAGAAGCTGCCCAGCAGGCTGGACCCCAGATAGTAGAAGAACAGATACAGCGCGGACGCAATCGCTCGCCCTTCCGTGGCGCGTCGGCCGACCCAACTGCTCGCCACGGTGTGCGCACCGAAGAAGCCGAACGTGAAGATCGCCAGACCGATCACCACGCCGGACACCTGCGACGCGAGCATCGTGAAAAGCCCCACCATCGCCAGTGCAACAAGCGCCCACAACAGACGGGGGCGTCCCACGCGATCTGACAGCGGCCCTGCGATGAACGACCCGACGACGCCGATCAGGTACATCGTGAAAATCGCGCCGATGGCCGCATGCGGCAGATGAAACGGCGGTGCCGACAGATAGAACCCGAGATAGTTGTAGACGCTGACGAAGCTGCCCATCATCAGACCCGCGAACAGGTATAGACCGAGCAACGCGGGGTCGCCCAGATGACGGCGCGCATGTCCGAGTGCTTCGCGCACCGTCATATGACGCGGAGTGAAGCGACGCGAATGCGGCAGGCTCCGGGCAAACTCAAGGCCCATGGCAAGACACACGAGGCCGATCAGCCCCACCGACACGCGCCACGAGAACATGTCGGCGACAAATGCCGCCATCACTCGTCCGGCCATCCCGCCAAGGATGTTGCCGCCGATATAGAGTCCCATCGACATGCCGAGCGAGCGCTGATCGATTTCCTCGCTCAGATACGCCATGGCGATGGCCGGTAATCCGGACAAGGCCAGTCCCTTGAGCGCCGCCAGAATCACGATGGTCTCGAAGTTCGTCGAGAATGCGCTGGCCAGCGTGAGGACGGACGAGCTGAGCAGTGCAATCGTCATCATTCGCTTGCGGCTCACGCGATCGGCCGCGACACACGTCACGAGCAAACCGAGCGCCATCATCATCGTGGCCGCAGAAACGGACCAGCTGGCCTGCGCCGGGCTAATGCCGAACGTGGTCGTCAGCAAGGGCAGCAACGATTGCATGCAGTAAAGCTGCGCGAACGTCGAAAAACCACCGAAGAACAGGGCGCGGCTGATGACGGCGTATTCGCGCGTACCGCGCGCAACGCCCGCCGGTAGTTTGAGGGAAGACGCACTACCGGCGGACGCACCGCCGGAAGACAAAGGTAGGGAGTTGGTTGATGCCATGACGCTGGCTCGCCTCGCGCGAACCAAGGGTGAAATGTATACGACGAATGATAGGTTTGCCGTTACCTCGCGTCCAATATATATTTAAGCCTTATTTCTATATATAAAACAGATCAATCGAGGCCTGAGGTATGGAACTGCGTCACCTACGCTACTTCGTGACCGTCGCCGAGGAACTGCATTTCAGCCGGGCCGCGCAGCGCCTTAACATCGGGCAGCCGCCGCTATCGATGCAGATCCGGGCGCTTGAGGATGAGTTGGGCGTGCCGCTCTTCGAGCGCTCGCAACGACGCGTCTTCCTGACACCGGCCGGACGTGCGTTTCTTGTGCGTGCGCGCCAGATTCTTGCCGATGCCGAAGCAGCTCGTCTCGAAGTGCAGCAAATCGCCGGGCTCGATGCGGGCGAGTTGCGTATCGCGTTCACGACGTCGGCGCCCATGACGAACGTGATGAAGCGCGTACTGACGACCTACCGTCAGCGTTATCCGCGTGTGACGCTGACGCTCAGCGAGGCACCGTCGGAGCACCAACGCGAAGCCCTGATCGAACGGACGCTGGACATCGGCCTGCTTCGCCAGGCAGAGAACGCACCACCGGTGGCAGGGCTCAGTTTCGAGACGTTGATCGACGAGGCGCTGGTTGTCGTCCTGCATCAGGGCCATGCGTTGGCAAAGCACGCCAGCGTGTCGATTGCCGATCTGGCCAACGAAGCGTTCATCATGCATCCCAACGGCGTGGGGACGGCAGTCGACGGGCAGATTCGGAGGATGTGCGAGCGCGCGGGTTTTACACCGCGTGTCGTTCAGGAGGCGCGCGAGTCGACGACCATCGTCGCCCTCGCGGCAAGTGGATTGGGCGTTGCCGTGCTACCGGCCGCCGTGCGTTGCATTCAGATCGAAGGCGCGCACTTCATGGACTTCAGCGAACCGGATGCGCACTCGGCGCTGCTACTCGGCAAGCGCCGCGACGACAACAGCCCGCTCGTGCAAGCGTTCGTCGCCCTGTGTCATGAGGTGGCCGGGACCGTCGACGACGGAACCCGGCCAGTCTGAATCACCGCGATCGCCGAGATCAGCCGCGAAGCGACGCCGCCAGTCCGATCACAACGATACCCAGCACGAGATTCAGAATCACGAGACGACGAATACCGTTGACGGCTGCCGCGCCGTCCGGCCACGACTGCGCCTGCACGGCCCGTTGCAACCGCGGGAAAAGTGCGAAGCGAATGTGACCGAAGACAAGCATCATCAGCACGCCGATCCCCGCCATGGCATGCACAGGCCAGCGGGCATGCAAACCGCCCATGCCCATCATCATGTGCCCGCCGGACAGCAGGATCAGCACGATGGCAACGCCCACCCACGTGAAGAACCGTGTGAGCGCCGCCTCCCACAATGGCAGACGCTGCTGCGGCGACAACTCCGATGACGCTGGCCGCAGACAGGCCAGCGCAAAGAACATCCCACCGATCCAAACGGCCACGCTGACCAGATGCAGGAACAGACTGAAGGCGTAAACGCTCATGCGGGACTCCGTCAGGATGCCTTCGGCGCGGCCGGCAACACCGGCTCGAGCGAACGCGGTTTGAACGTCGCAAACTTCACATTCGGCGAACGGCCCTTGCGCGCACGCTTGCCGATGTTCGGTGCGAGCGATGCGCCCGACAGCGTCTCGGACTGAATCTTGCCACCACGCACTTCGCCATACACCGTCACGCCCGCCTCGCTGATCGGCACGATCGACACCAGCGTCTGCTTGGCTTCAAGACCGATCAACGTCACGCCGCGTCCACCGCCTGTGAGCGCCTTCATTTCGTCCATGCCGAACACGAGCAGACGCCCGTCGCTCGACAGACACGCGACTGCACTGGCGCCCTGCCAGATCGGCGTCGGTGCGAGCGGCTCAGCCCCGTCGTCGATGGTCATGAACGACTTGCCTGCCTTCACGCGGCTCACCATATCGCCGAGCTTGGTCGTGAAACCGAAGCCGGACGACGTCGCGAGCAGCAGCGGCTGATCGCCGGAGGCTGCGTAGTAATGCAGCAAACGCGAACCCGATTCCAGTTCGATCAGCGACGTCAGCGGCACGCCATCGCCACGGCCGCCCGGCAACTGGGCTACGGCCACCGAATAAACGCGCCCGTTGCTGCCCCACGCGATCAGCGGGTCGACGGTGCGGCATTCGAACGCGCCATACAAGGCATCGCCCTGTTTGAACGAGAATCCTTGTGCGTCGAGTCCGTGCCCCTTGAGCGCACGCACCCAGCCCTTGGCCGACACCACGACCGTCACCGGCTCGTCGACCACGCGGGCTTCCGCGACTGCACGCTTCTCTTCCTGAATCAGCGTGCGACGATCGTCTCCGAACTGCTTCGCGTCGGTTTCGATTTCCTTGATGATCAGACGCTTCATCGTGCTTTCGTTGGCGAGCAGATCTTCGAGCTTCGCCTTCTCGTCGCGCAACGACGCCAGTTCCTGCTCGATCTTGATCGCTTCCAGACGCGCCAACTGACGCAGACGAATTTCCAGAATGTCTTCCGCCTGCCGCTCGCTCAGCCTGAACGCGCTCATCAGCGCGGCCTTCGGCTCGTCGGACTCACGAATGATGCGAATGACTTCGTCGATATTCAGGAAGACGATCATCCGGCCTTCGAGAATATGAATACGGTCGTCGACCTTGCCCAGACGGTGACGCGTGCGACGCGTGACCGTCTCGAAGCGGAAGCCGATCCACTCGGTAATGATGTCGCGCAACGACTTCTGGCCCGGACGTCCGTCGGCGCCCACCATCACGAGGTTCACCGATGCGCTCGACTCGAGACTCGTATGCGCGAGCAGCATCGTGATGAATTCTTGCTGATCGATGCGGCTCGACTTCGGCTCGAACACCAGACGCACGGGGGCGTCTTTACCGGACTCGTCGCGCACGGCGTCGAGCATGGCCAGCATCGACTGCTTGAGGTTCTGTTGCTCCGGCGTAAGCGACTTCTTGCCGAGCTTGACCTTCGGGTTGGTCAGTTCCTCGATCTCTTCGAGTACCTTCTGGCCCGACGTATTCGGCGGCAGTTCATACACCACTGCCTGCCACTGGCCGCGCGCCATTTCTTCGATCTTCCAGCGCGCGCGCATCTTGAGGCTGCCGCGTCCGCTTTCATAAGCGGCGCGAATCTCGGCTGCGCTCGAAATCAGTTGCCCGCCGCCGGGGAAGTCCGGTCCCTGCACGTGAGTCATCAACTCAGCGTCGTCCATCTTCGGATTGCGGATCAACCCCACAGCCGCCGAAGCCACTTCGCGCAAGTTGTGCGACGGAATTTCCGTCGCGAGACCCACGGCAATGCCCGACGCGCCGTTGAGCAGCACGAACGGCAAGCGCGCAGGCAACAGGCGCGGCTCTTCGGTCGAACCATCGTAGTTCGGCACGAAGTCGACCGTGCCTGCATCGATTTCGTCGAGCAACAGCTTGGCGATCGGCGTCAGGCGGGCTTCCGTGTAACGCATGGCTGCCGCGCCGTCGCCGTCGCGTGAGCCGAAATTGCCCTGACCGTCGATGAGCGGATAACGCATCGAGAAGTCCTGCGCGAGACGCACCAGCGCGTCATAAGCAGACTGGTCGCCGTGCGGGTGGAACTTGCCGAGCACGTCGCCGACGACGCGCGCCGACTTGACCGGCTTAGCATCGGACGCGAGGCCCATTTCGTTCATCGCGAACAGAATGCGGCGCTGGACCGGCTTCTGGCCGTCGCAGACGTCCGGCAGTGCCCGGCCCTTGACCACGCTGATCGCGTAGTCCAAATAAGCGCGCTCGGCATACGCGCCGAGCGTTAGCGTGTCGTCATCCGACGGTTGCGTAAAGAGATCTTCTACTTGTTCCATAAAACCTGTGGGTTTGCTGCGAACGTTTGATGAGAGTTCGGGTGGACGTTGACCGCGAGATCATACCAAGCTCACCGGCACAATTTGGCAAAAACGCGTCCGAATGACAAAGCAAGACGTGATTTCGGAGCGACGGCCATCGAAATTGCCGACATTCCACGCGGATTTCGGAGAATTCTGAGCCGACCACCGAACGACACGCGGGACCTCGAAGGCGATTCCGAAGACGCCGCCAAGCGGCGTCAACCGATGCCTCAGTCCGTGGTCGGCGGTGCGGACAGTGTCGATGCAGCCGAATCGCGTATCGACGCGTTCGGCATGGTAGCAGGCACGACGGGCAGGCCCTGCGGCGCGCCCAGAATGACGTGAATGCGGCCGTCGCGCGATCCGTTGACCCGCGCGTTGCCAATCTTCCCGCCGCCCCCGCTCGCGCGGATCACGCCATTGCCCGGCGCAGCGTCGCCCCCCTCCGGGTTGAAGCGTCGGTAGAGTTCAAGCATGGCCGCGACATAATCGCGCGTCTCTGCATACGGCGGGATCTGATCGGCGTGGCGTGCCACGGCCCCCTCACCCGCGTTGTACGAGGCGAGCACGAGCTCGAGACGATCGGGATAACGCGCCTGCAGATCACGCAGATAACGGGCACCTGTCAGCACATTGGTACGCGGATCGGTGAGTTTGTCGGCAACGGTGCGGCGCGCATCGGCCCGCAAGCCATAACGCTCCCCGGTCGTCGGCAGCACCTGCATCAGACCGACGGCACCTTTGGGCGATACCGCATCGCTATCGAAACCCGACTCGGCCGCGATGACCGCTTTGAGCAAGGCCGCGTCGACATGAAACTTCTGCGCCGCCTGCGCAATGACGGGTGCGAGCTTTTTCAGATTGGGATGTCGGGCCAGCGCATCGTACAGACGCGAGCGGTCTGCACCGGTGACGGCACCGCCCTGCTGCTGTGCGCGCAGATCGACGCTACCACCATTGCCACCGCTACTCACCACGAGCCGATAGCGCGCATCGAGCTTGCGTGCCGCGAGATGTGCGACACCGTTCTCGTCGACGTAACCGTAGAGTTCGGCGTGCGCGAGAGGCGTCGCGACAAGCAGCGCGGCTGCCAGCGCGGGCCCTGCGAGTTGCCGCAGAGAGAGCTTTCGGCGCAGCGCCTGGAGGCGCTGCGCCGTCGAAACCTGATTATTGCTGACCTTTGACATGCACCTTGATCGTCTGGCTCATGGCCGGACCGTACGAGCGATGGGCACCGTCGGCGAATTGCATCGTCAACGTGTGATCGCCCGGCGTCAGATTGACGCTCGTTTCGGTCTGACCTTTGCCGAAATGCAGGTGTGTGTCGTCGGTAGGAACGACCTGACCTGCCGGAATCGAATCGCCGTCGATGATGAGATGGTGATGACCGGTATTGGGCAACACCTCGCCCGCCGGTTTGATCGCCATGCCTTCGACGCCGAACTGAACCTTTACGGGATTGGATACCGTTGCGCCGTCCGCAGGGGCAACGAAGAAGACGCGCGGCTGGGCCGACTGTGCCAAGACGGTGGCGCTTGCGCTGGCAAGCAACATCGGCACGAAAATGCAACGCATAGAACGCAACATAACGCGACTCCCGGAAGGGTGAAGGGTGGATTATCCCACTATGTGAGCACTCACGCTGGTTTGCCCTGCGTGAGTGCGACTTCGCTACGCTTCAAGTGCTGTACCTGCAAGTACCGACGCCGCGCCTGCGGTCCTTCCCGTGTTGTCAGGCTCAGATGTCGGCTTCCACTTCATTGCCCTTGGCTTCGAGCCAGCTACGGCGTTGTGCCGCCTCGCCCTTGCCCATGAGCATGTTCATGCGTGCCACGGTCGCGTCGAAATCCAGATGACCGAGCGCCACCGGGCTCAGACGGCGCGTGTCGGGATTCATCGTCGTTTCCCAAAGCTGTTCGGCACTCATTTCGCCCAGGCCCTTGAAGCGGCTGATGGACCATGCGGCTTCGCGCACACCATCCTTGCGCAGCTTGTCGAGAATGGCTTCGAGTTCACCTTCGTCCAGTGCGTAGAGCTTCTGCGCGGGCTTCTTGCCGCGCGCTGGCGCATCGACGCGATACAGCGGCGGACGCGCCACGTAGACGTGCCCCGTGGCGATGAGCTGCGGGAAGTGACGGAAGAACAACGTCAGCAGCAGCACCTGAATGTGCGAACCGTCGACGTCGGCATCGGAGAGGATACAGATCTTGCCGTAACGCAGATTGGACAGATCGGGCGTGTCGTTTGCACCGTGCGGGTCGACGCCGATCGCCACCGCGATGTCGTGCACTTCATTGTTGGCGAACAGGCGATCGCGCTCGGTCTCCCACGTATTGAGGACCTTGCCGCGCAGCGGCAGAATCGCCTGAAATTCCTTGTCGCGGCCCATCTTCGCCGAGCCGCCGGCCGAGTCGCCCTCGACCAGAAACAGTTCATTGCGGGTGATGTCTTCGGTCTCGCAATCGGTCAGCTTGCCCGGCAAAACGGCCACGCCCGAACTCTTCTTCTTCTCGATCTTCTGGCCAGCGCGCGTACGAGCCTGTGCCTGACGAATCACGAGTTCGGCGAGCTTCTTGCCATGCTCGACGTGATGGTTGAGCCACAGTTCCAGCGCAGGGCGCGTGAACGACGACACGAGCCGCACGGCGTCGCGACTGTTCAGACGCTCCTTGATCTGCCCCTGGAACTGCGGATCGAGCACCTTCGCGGAGAGCACGAACGACACGCGAGAGAACACATCTTCGGGCAGCAACTTCACGCCCTTGGGCTGAAGGTTGTGCAATTCGATAAAGCCTCGCACCGCCTGGAACAAACCTTCACGCAGCCCCGATTCGTGGGTGCCGCCAGCGGGCGTGGGAATCAGGTTGACGTAGGACTCGCGGACCTGCGCGCCATCTTCCGTCCAGGCCACGACCCACGCAGCGCCTTCGCCTTCGGCAAAGCTGTCTTCGTCACCCTCGGCAAAGCGCTCGCCTTCGAAGAGCGGAATCAGCGGCTCTGCACCGCCGAGCGATTCGACGAGATAACCCCGCAGGCCGTGCTCGTAGAACCACGTCTGTTCTTCACCGTTCTTTTCCTGACGCAGCGTGACGCGCACGCCCGGCAGCAGCACCGCCTTCGAGCGCAACAGACGCTGCAGTTCGCCCAGCGGCAATGTCGGGCTGTCGAAGTATTTGGCATCCGGCCAGACGGTCACGCGCGTGCCGCTCTTCTTCTCGCCGCGTTGCGATGCACGCGAGTGAAGCGCCACGTTGACGTTGCCACCGTCTGCGAATTCGAGTTCCGAGACCTGACCGTCGCGCCAGACGGTCACGGCCAGCCGGGTCGCCAGGGCGTTCGTCACCGACACACCAACGCCGTGCAAGCCACCGGAGAAGGTATAAGCGCCGCCAGCGGCCTTATCGAACTTGCCGCCTGCGTGCAGGCGCGTGAACACGATTTCCACCACCGGCACACCCTCTTCCGGGTGAATGCCGACAGGAATGCCACGGCCGTCGTCCTCGACGCTGACCGAACCGTCTTTGTTCAGGGTGACGAGAATCTGCTTGCCGTAACCGCCCAGCGCTTCGTCCGAAGCGTTGTCGATGACTTCCTGAATGATGTGCAGCGGATTCTCGGTGCGGGTGTACATGCCCGGGCGCTGCTTGACCGGCTCAAGGCCCTTCAGGACCTTGATGGACGCTTCGCTGTACTGGGCAGGCGTATTTTTTTTCGACATAGCGTGACTGAATTGGGGTACGACGCCCGGCGCTTATCCACATTTCCTGTGGACAACCACGGGGAAAACCCATTAACACATGACAAAAGTGACGCCGGATCAACGACTTGTGTTGCGGCGCCCACATAATGGGCACTTCAAATGGGCACTTCGGGTGCGCGCGATGCCTGCCGACGCACGGCAGGCGCATCGCGCCCGATGAATCGCGGCCTATTGTACTGTCACTCGGACTGCACCCGAATGACATGGACCAATAGCCCAATGAAACGCGGCCGGAAAACCGGCCGCCTACGACGTTGTTACTGCGCAAGCGTACTCACGTGTTTTCGCCGCGCTGCTTGGCTTCAAGCACTTCCCAGCGTTCGAGCGCTTCGAGCAATTCCAGTTCAATCGCTTCGAAACGTTCGGACAGCGCCGCACCCGCAGCCGGATCTTTCACAAAGATCGAACCGTCTTCGATCTGCGCTGCGGCGTCCTTCTGCTCGTTTTCCAGCGAGGCAATGCGCTCCGGCAATCCGTCCAGTTCACGCTGCTCCTTGTAGCTGAGCTTGACGGTGCGGTTGGTGCCGCGCTTGGACGCTGCCACCGATTCCTTAGGTGCTTCGTCCACCGGTGCACGCTGCGCAGCGAGTGCCGCCGAGCGTTCGCTCTGCACTTGCCAGTCAGTGAAACCGCCCACGTATTCACGCCAGTTGCCGTCGCCTTCGGCCGCGATCACCGAGGTCACCACGTTGTCGAGGAACGTCCGGTCGTGGCTCACGAGGAACACGGTGCCGGAGTACTCCTCCAGCAGTTCTTCGAGCAGTTCGAGCGTCGGGATGTCGAGGTCGTTGGTCGGTTCGTCAAGCACCAGCACGTTGGCCGGACGCGCAAACAGACGGGCCAGCAACAGACGATTTCGCTCACCGCCCGACAGCGACTTCACCGGGGAACGTGCGCGCTCGGGTGAGAAAAGGAAGTCGCCGAGATAGCTCATGACGTGCTTGCGCGCGCCATTGATTTCGATCCAGTCGCTGCCTGGGCTGATGGTATCGAGCAGACTGCGTTCGGGATCGAGCTGCGCGCGCATCTGATCGAAGTACGCGACCTGAAGGTTCGTGCCGACGCGAATTTGCCCGCTGTCCGGCGTGATTTCGCCGAGGATCAGCTTGAGCATCGTCGTCTTGCCCACGCCGTTCGGGCCGACCAGGCCGACCTTGTCGCCGCGCATGAGCGTCGCCGAGAAGTCACGCACGATGGTGCGTCCGCCGTACGCTTTCGTCACGTTAGTGAGTTCGGCCACGATCTTGCCGGACTTCTCGGCCTGCGCCACGTCCATGCGCACGTTGCCCTGCTGCTCACGACGTTCCGCGCGCTCGTTGCGCATCGTCTTCAGACGCTCGATACGTGACACGCTGCGCGTGCGGCGAGCCTCGACGCCCTTGCGGATCCACACTTCTTCCTGCGCGAGCAACTTGTCGAACTTCGCATTCTCTACGCGCTCGATTTCAAGCTGTTCGGCTTTGCGTTCCTGGTACTGCGTGAAGTTGCCGGGATAGGAGAGCAGACGTCCGCGATCGAGTTCGACGATGCGTGTGGCCACGCGGTCGAGGAAGCTCCGATCGTGGGTGATGAAGAGCAGCGCACCGCGATAGCCGACGAGCAATTCTTCAAGCCAGCGGATGGCGTCGAAATCGAGGTGGTTGGTCGGTTCGTCGAGCAGCAGCACATCGGGTTTGGCCACCCATGCCTGCGCGAGCGAAACGCGCTTTTGCATCCCGCCGGACAGCGCCCCCACACGTGCGTGGCCCTCGAGTCCGAGTTGCGCGATCGTCGTCTCCACGCGGGTCTTCAACTGCCACGCATCGGCCGCATCCAGCGACGATTGCAGGCTGTTCAGGCGGGCGAGCAACGCGTCGTGTTCTGCGCCTTCCGGTGCCACCGACAGCGCTTCTGCAGTGCGGTCGTACTCGGAGAGCAACACGTGCGAATCGCCGAGGCCAAGCGCTACGGCATCGAATACGGACTGCTCGGGATCGAACTCGGGCTCCTGCTGCACGTAGACGGTGTGCAAACCGGCCTGACGGGCCACGAGGCCATCGTCCGGCGCGGTGAGGCCCGCCACGATCTTGAGCAGCGAGGACTTACCGGCGCCATTGCGTCCGATAAGTCCGACGCGCTCACCGGCTTCGAGCGAGAAATCGGCATTGTCGAGCAATGCCAGGTGACCGAACGCCAATTGGGCGCCGGTGATGGAATACAAGGCCATGTGTCGGGAAACGCGTGAACTACGATGGGAGATATTGTAGTGCCGGGCGCGATGGCCCGGCCGATATTGCATTTTTCTGCTTCGCTCAGCGTGCGATTGCGCAATCCGCAAACGCGCTGTCTGCCACTACTGCGGCTGCACTGCGGGGCGCACCATTTCGATATGCATGATGCCGTCTTCGTCATATGGCTCACTCGCCTTGACGAAACCGAACCCGCCATAAAACGCTTCGAGATGCGCCTGCGCGCCGATGCGCACCGCAGCGGTGGGCCATTGCGCTTCGGTAATCGCCACCGCCCGCGCCAACAGCTCGCGACCGAGACCGGTGCCGCGATGCGCAGCGGCGGTGATCACGCGTCCGATCGACGCTTCGTCATAGGCGAGCCCGGGCGGCAGAAGTCGCAAATACGCTGCGATTCGCAGGTCGCTTGCCGGGTTCGCGCTGTCGCGCACTTGCGCGACCAGATGCAGGCTGTACGGATCGCGACCGTCGATGTCCTGATACGGGCACTGCTGCTCGACCACGAATACCGCGTTGCGTGCGGCGAGGATTCGGTAAAGCAGCGCGCTGCCCAGTTCATCGAACGACTTGCACATCCATTCCATTACCGACTCTCCAGCCATTTCAGTGCGAAAGGCCGGACTATAGCACCGTCGCAAAGCGACGATGCCAGCATCGCGCACATCAGATATGGGGGAAGAAACGGGAAAATGCGGGAAAAATCGGAACGAGGTAATGCGCAAGCGGCCGTCGACCTTATTGGTAGTAGACGATGCCCTGCTCGATATCCGCGCGAGCGTTGCGCTCCGCGTCATCAAGGGCGTTACCTTGCGTGGCAAAACCGTAGGCGCTCTGAACCTGATAGGCACCCACTTTTTCCATGCCGCACTGTGTCGGGCGGTGAATCTCGTAGAACGCGTCCCAACGAGCGTTGTCTCGCTCGACTGCACGGACGCTGTACTGGAATTCTTGGTATTGCGATGTTTTCATTTTGTATCCTTCTTTACTGCAAAAAATTTGACTAATAACTATCCCTCTCGAATCGGCTTACGGTGATGAGAGTGCAATTTCGCACAAATGTTTCCGTGAAGTGCACGCAGCCTATCTGCCCAATATGACGGTAATGCGACAAAAGCATGACTGACATACGACAGACGACGCTGCTGAACGTCGCGCACGGCAAAAGACCGGGTGCGATCCGTCATGCGCTCGCAAGGCGCAATTCGGGTGTTCTGTACGACTTCCTGTTTCGGGGATCGATGGCCAGCCGTTTTGTCGAAACGGCGGCGTGAACGTCTAAGCGTTCAAGGTGACATGCGTCGGCACATCGTGCGACACATCTGTAGTGATTTTCGTGCCACACGTTGGCTGACGGTGCCGGGCGGGTGGAACACCTGCCGGGCGCTTCATGCCACGGAAGACTGCCTTCAGCGGATCCGAAGGTGACGGACGCACGATTGCAGTTGACGCATCATAACAGAAAAATCTGTTAATTGCACCAAAGTGCGTTCACCCGACATATTGACCGGCCGACGGCACAACGCGCGCACTGCCGCCGGGCGGGTCACTGCCCCGTCCCTCAAGGGGTTGCGGGGCATTCATGAGGTCTTCAGGCGGCCGCTGCCCGCTCCTCCATCTGGCGCAGCACCCAGTACATATATCCCGCGAAGGCACCGAAGATGATGTGCCCCGCCAGCATCGTCCAGCCGCGCGACTCGGTGAACCACGGGAACATCTGCGTCATGACGTAGAAATTGACGACGTACACGACCAGCCCGAAGACGCCACCGGCAACCGATACCGTGACGACATCCGAATCCAGCCGGAACGGCGCAATGATGGCCCCGAGCACCACGCCGAGCACGACACCGATGGCCGCATGCACCATCAGCGCCATGGCCACGATCGACACGTCGAATGTTGCGGGCTGCGACAGGATGCCGGGGCCAAGCACGATGGCGGCCACCATGCGGGGCGGCACCCACGGACTCTGCCCCGAGACGAGCAGCACCATGAGCATTTCGACAGCAGAAAAGAACGCGCAGGCGACAAAACCGGCAACGGCCGCAGCCGCCCAGTCTGGCGAGCGATGCGTGTAGCGATGCGAGCTGAGATGCAGTTCCATGACTTCCTCCCATGAGGGGGACCGAAGCGCGATTGGCACAACTGCCGCAATTGGCCCCACCGGCGCACCCGGCAGTGTTTTCAGGATAGGACACAATCCGGGAACCGTTGGGAAGCCGGGCAAAGCCCCCCTGTCCGTCTGCCTATACTTGCCGGTACGCCCTGCAATGGGTGGGGCGCTTCGGGAGACATCTCATGGCTAACTCGTCAGGCTTGCTTGCTCTGCTCGTCAGCATCGTGCTCATCGGCTTCCCCGTTTGGCGGATTCTCACCCGGCTCGGCTTCTCCCCCTGGTTCACGGTGCTGGCGTTCATTCCGGTCGTGAACGTCGTCTCTCTTTGGCTTCTGTCGTATGCCAACTGGCCGATCCAGCGCAGCACGGTGCAGACGACCTGATCGGGGCCCGCGCGGTCCCGGATCCATCGGATGTGAACCACTACGACCGGCATCACGGTGTGATGCCGCGTCGACGCCCGATCAGACGCTCGCCCGTGGTGCAATGCGGTACGGTAGAATATTCGCCAAACTCCGAACACTGGACAGGCATGAGCACAGAGCTGAACGCGGCATCCAATTTCATCCGCAACATCATTGACGAAGACAACCGCTCGGGCAAATGGGGCCAGCGCGTGGAAACGCGCTTCCCGCCGGAGCCCAACGGCTATCTGCACATCGGTCACGCCAAGGCGATCTGCGTGAACTTCGGCATGGCGCGTGATTACGGTGGTGTGTGCCACCTGCGCTTTGACGACACCAACCCCGAGAAGGAAGAGACCGAATACGTCGACTCGATCATCGATATGGTCAAGTGGCTGGGTTTCAGCTACCAGACGCCGCAGAAGGAGCACCTCTATTTCGCCAGCGACTACTTCGAGCAGCTTTATCAGGCTGCCGAGATCCTGATCCAGCGTGGCAGCGCCTACGTCGACAGCCAAAGCGCCGACGACATGCGCGCCAACCGCGGCACGCTCGTGGAGCCGGGTAAGGATTCGCCGTTCCGCAATCGTACGGTCGAGGAAAACCTGGACCTGTTCCGCCGCATGCGCGCGGGCGAATTTGCCGACGGCACGCACGTGCTGCGCGCGAAGATCGACATGGCATCGCCGAACATCAACCTGCGCGATCCGGCCATCTACCGTATCCGCCACGCACATCACCACCGCACGGGCGACGCATGGTGCATCTACCCGATGTACACCTACGCCCACCCGCTCGAAGACGCCATCGAAAACATCACGCACAGTCTCTGTACGCTGGAGTTCGAAGATCAGCGTCCGTTCTACGACTGGGTGCTCGGCCAGTTGGCTGACGCGGGCATGTTCTCGCGCCCGACGCCGCAGCAGATCGAATTCGCCCGTCTGCAACTGACGTACGCCATCACGAGCAAGCGCAAGCTGCGTCAGCTGGTCGACGAAAAATACGTCGACGGTTGGGACGATCCGCGTATGCCGACGCTGGTCGGCCTGCGTCGCCGTGGCTTCACGCCCGAGAGCCTGCAATTGTTCTGCGACCGCATTGGCGTGGCCAAGTCGGCGTCGTGGATCGACATGAGCATTCTCGAGCAAGCCCTGCGCGACGACCTCGATCCGAAGGCCCCGCGCGCCACGGCCGTACTCGACCCGCTCAAGCTCATCATCGATAACTATCCGGAAGGCCAGCAGGAAGACTGCCACGCCCCGGTGCACCCGCACTTTCCGGAGCGCGGCATGCGCACGTTCCCCATCTCGCGCGAGCTGTGGATCGAGCGTGAGGACTTCCAGGCAGAGCCGGTCAAGGGCTTCTTCCGTCTGTTCCCCGGTAACAAGGTGCGCCTGCGATACGGTTATGTCGTGGAATGCACCGGCTTCGACACGGATGCCGACGGCAACGTCACGGCCGTGCATTGCAACTACTTCGAAGACAGCCGTTCGGGCACGCCGGGTGCAGACAACTACAAGGTCAAGGGCAACATCCACTGGGTCAGTGCGTCGCACGCGCTGGCGGCGGAAGTACGCATCTACGACCGTCTGTTCCTCGATCCGAACCCGGACGCTGGCGAAAAGAACTTCCTCGACGCCCTCAACCCGAACGCCAAGCGCGTGACGCAAGCCTATGTCGAACCGGGCATGCTGAACTTTGCGCCGGACGATCGCGTGCAGTTCGAGCGCCACGGCTATTTCGTGGCCGATCGTCACGATTCGGCCCCGGGCAAACCGGTGTTCAACCGTATCGTTTCGCTCAAAGACAGCTGGGCAGTGAAGCCAGCCAAGGGCGGCGGCAAGTAAGCCGCTCCCCCGTCGTCCACAAAAGCCCGCGCCATCAAGCGCGGGCTTTTTGCATTTTGGCGGGCTGTTCATCGAAATTTGCAATACCGACTATAACGAGTCTGCGCGCCCGGTCATCGGGGTTCGGCGTAACCTCGCGCCCTAGGCTCAGCGCTGCGCTATGTCTGTTATGTCCGCGATGACGCGACAGACGGCGGTCGATTACGCGCTGGTCATCCGCCTCGCCCGATCCATCGCCACCCTCATGTCCCTGCCTCGTCCATCGTCCGTACCGGCGTCGCTTTCTTCGATGACCACGCCCTCATCGACCGCCCAACAGCATCGGTTGATCGGCGAATTGCGCGGAACGATGGCCAACTTCGCTCAAATCTATTTCATTCCGTCGGCCGGGATCGGTGCTTTGTTGCTGGCGGTACTGGCCCTCTCGGATCTGGCCGCCGCTTTGACCGGACTGGCTGCCAGCATCACGGCATCCGGGGTCGCCATCGCGATGCGCTTGCCGCATGCGCAACGTCACACGGGCTTATTCGGCTACAACGGCGCGCTGACGGGGATTGCCTTTGGCGCCCTGTGGCAGCCGGATGGGGTGTTTGCCGCATGGCTGGTCGTTTGTGTCGCCCTGACGGTTATGGCAACGGCTACCCTCGCCCGACGAGAACTTCCCGCGCTGACGGGACCGTTCGTCGCCGTCATGGCCCTTTCGTGGGCCATGTTGCCGTGGCTCGAACTCTCGCCGAGGATGGGTTCGCTCGCTTGCGATGTAGGCTCACCGGGCTTCGTGTTCTGCTCCGTGGGACAGGTCGTCTTCGTTGCACCGCTGGTGCTGGGCTTGCTGATGTGGTACTTGCTGGCGCTCTGGAATGCCCGCGCGACCGTTTGGGCGCTCGCAGCCGGGGTAACGGTCTGGGTGATTCTGGTCGTACTGGCTTCGCGTTGGCCGTCCATGGCAGCTCAGGCGGGCGGTGTCGGCATCAACGCTTTCCTCGCCGCGCTGGGTCTTGGCGTTTTCGGACGCCGCCTCACAATGCGACTCACCGGAGCCGCGCTCGCGGCCGTGATTTGCGTGATTCTGGGCGGCTGGCTAACCCCGCGCGGATGGCCGTATTTCACGCTACCGTTCAATCTGGCCGTGTGGATCGTGCTGGGTGTGACGGCCAGGGATCGGCAGGGTCGACGCGCAGGCGACGCATAAAAAAATACCCGGAACGCTGACGTTCCGGGCACTCGCTCAACGCGAACCCCGTGGTTCGAAGCTGCCGTCTGTGCGGCGAAGGATTTTCTCCAAGCTTCCCCGTGTGGTTTTGGCCTGCCCTTGCTCATTTCAGAGCATCTTGAGCACATCGCTATTGTTTTACTGCTTCCTCCCTGACGCCCACTAACGCCCCCCGACGTTGCGAACCGATACCGAAGCCCAGGCCTCTTGCGTGCCATAACCGTATAAACGGCCGATAACGGAAAAAGTTGACCGGGGTATACACGTATCGGGGTAAACCGGGGAGTTAATCCTCTTCGTCGCTGCCTGCTGGCCGGGATGAAACCGCCGGCGTCTTGACGACCGCGTATCTCGCCAGCGTCTCCTTACGCGCCACGTCGTGGGCCACCACCGGTTGCGGGTAATCGCGTCCGAGCGTCACGTTGGCGTCAGCCAGCGTCTGCGCGTCGGCGCGCCACGGTGCGTGGATGGCCTTGTCGGACAAATACGCCAGTTCAGGCACGTACTTCCGGATAAAGCGTCCCTCCGGGTCGAACTTCTCGGACTGGGTAATCGGATTGAAGATGCGGAAGTACGGTTGGGCGTCACACCCGGTCGAAGCGGCCCATTGCCATCCGCCATTGTTCGCGGACAAATCGAAATCGTTCAACTGACGCGCGAAATATGCCTCGCCACGACGCCAGTCGATGCCGAGATCCTTGACCAGAAAGCTGGCCGTCACCATACGCAACCGGTTGTGCATATAGCCGGTCTGGTTGATCTGACGCATGGCCGCATCGACTAGCGGATAGCCCGTGCGCCCTTCGCACCACGCCTTGAAATCGGTATCCGCCGCATCGCCCGTGGCCCACTCAATGGCGTCGTATGCCGGTTTGAACGCGTTGCCGACAACCTCCGGGTGATGATGCAGGATCATGAAGTAGAACTCGCGCCAGATCAGCTCGCTCAGCCATGTTTTCGCGCCATTGCCTGCGTCCCCGCCCTTGAGCATCGCGGCGTGCGCCTCGCGGGCTAAAGTCCGGATCGACACTGTGCCGAAGCGCAGATGCACGGACAGATAGCTCGGACCGCGCACTGCGGGGTAATCGCGTCGTTCGTGATAGTGCGCCATGCGCGGCAGGAAATCGTCCAGCAACTGCTTTGCGCCGGACTCGCCCGCGGCAATGGCCATACGACGTGCGTCGGGTACTTCAAAGCCCAGCGATGCCATCGACGGCACCTCGCCAGCCCCATGCGACGGCTTCGCAAGCCGGTGCCAATCCGCCTTCCGACCGTGCGGCGCAAGGTCGACCGGACGCACCTGCTTCAACCAGGCGCGCGAGTACGGTGTGAAGACACTGTACGGCTCGCCCTGCGCCGTCAGAATCTCGCTCGTATCGAAAATCACCTGGTCTTTGACCGTCTCGAAAGCAATGTCCAGAGCCTCAAGCGAGCACGCAACCGAACGATCCCGCTTGACGGCGTCCGGCTCGTAATCTCGCCCGGCAAAGACAGCCTGCACGCCGAGCGACTTCGCCAGCGTGGGAATCTGCTCGGTCGGGTCACCGTGCCGGATGATCAGCCCCCCCCCCATGTCCGCCAACGTCTGCACCAATTCGCTCACGCTGTCGTGGATGAACGCGACGCGTCGGTCGTCTCGCGGCAATTCGCCGAGAATCGTCGTATCGAAGACGAACACGACAGACACCTCACCGCAGGTCGCAAGCGCCTGTGCCAGCGTCGCGTTGTCGGTACAGCGCAGATCGCGCCGCAGCCATACCAGCCCTTTTTGAAATTCGCTCATGTCTGATTGGCGCCGCAGGGACGCGCCGGATCCGTCAAATCCCGTACCATAGCGAGATCGTGGACTTTACGCCATCGGCCTCGATTACCTTATGACTCGGAAGTTTCCGATTTTGGCTTTTCCCCGCCGCGCAGCCCCGGTGCTGTTTTCCCTTGCTGCCGTCGCGATACTCGCTGCTTGTGCCGCTCCCTCGGGCCCTCATGCGAATGCGAACACCTCGGCACAACGCCCCGCAGCAGTCGATCCGGCCACGTTGCGCGAGCGTCATCTGGCCGCTGCAGACGCGGCGGCGGATCAGTACCGCACCTGTCTGTATGGCCACGTCGCGCGCTACGTGAATCTGGTACCCGACCCGATTCGACTGGCCGACGAAGCCGCCACCGAATGCGCCCCGATCACCCAACGATTCCATCGCGAACGTCAGGCAGCCATCGTGACGTACACCTCCCCTTCAGATGCCGCACAGCAAGCTGACGCTGCGACGCTCTCCCTACAGACTGACGGTTTGCGGGTGGCCCGTGCCCGGGCGACGGAGTTGCGTGCGCTTCAATGACGCAACGCGCGCAGCTTCACGCTTCAAACGCTTGGAAGAAAATTAGTCGCAAGAGCGGGCGTCGATTACGTAGTCACCCGAACGTGCTTTCCCTAATCGGGCAAGCCCCGATTGGCGAAAGATGGTCCGGTGACCAAAATGAAATCGCCCTCTTACGTCCTTTTGGGGGTACTGCGACAACGTCATTTGCCCGCTTCGGCGGGCATTTTTCTTCGGTATCCGCAGGAATTTGCCCATGACGTCGAGGGCGAGGAGGCAGCGATGTGTGTCTTCTGCATAAGCCACGTGGATGTCACCTGCCGTCGTGCCCATGCCGCGCCGACGCGTCCTCGTCCTGCGAGTCCTTCACCGGTTCGTCGTGCCCCAGCCAACGGTGCGCGAGCGATTCGATACGCCCGCCGAGTGCCAGCACGATAAGTAGCAACACCATCGCGACAAGGGCGATATGCCAGCGGCCCAACCCACAGATGATGCCAATGCCTGTGGTGCTCCACAGCGCCGCCGCCGTGGTGAAGCCGTGCACGGAGGAACCGCGACTCGGCCGGATGATGCACCCGGCCCCAAGGAACCCGATCCCTGCCACAATGCCCTGCACAACCCGGCTCACGGACGAGCCGTCATAAGGCAGAGCCGTTCCCGGAAACGGTACGACGGCAAGCACGAACAACGCGGATCCAAACGACACAATGGCGAGCGTTCGCAAACCGACCGACTTGTGGTGCAAGTTGCGATTGAGCCCGACCAGCCCGCCGAGAATCAATGCCGCTGTGAGCCGCAATGAGACTTCGATGATCTCCGCCATCCCTCACCTCGCTCGTCTACGCGATCTAAGTTTCCGATGGGGCATTATCACCTGATGCAGGCGATGTGAGGGACGCCCCGTCATCCCAGTCGTCAAACAGGCGCAACTGACGCGTTGCCTGTGCTTCGAGCAAACGCACCCCGACTCCCATCAATCGCACCGCACGTCGCTTGCGTCCCACCGCTTCTGCCAGCAGTTCACGGCATTGCGCCGGATCGACGCCTAATGCGCCTGCCTCGGCCGTCGTCCGTGAGAAATCGGCAAATCGAATCTTCACGAAAACCTTCGCAATCGCCAACGGTTCGCTGCGGCGCGCACGTCCGATTCGCTCGGACAACTGACGAAGCAGCGGCTCCAGCGCCGTTTCGCACTCCGCCAACGTGCGCAGGTCGCGCGTGTACGTCGTCTCGACGCTGATCGATTTTCGCTCGCGATCCGGGCTGACCTCCCGGGTGTCGATACCACGACAGCGCTCGAACAACCGCTGCCCGAATACGCCGAAACGCTCGGTCAGATCGGCCATCGAATGGCTGCGTAGATCACCGCAGGAATCGACGCCCAGCGCCCGCAACTTTTCCGCCGTCACCTTACCCACGCCAAACAAACGCTCGACCGGCAGTACGGCAACAAAAGCATCGACCTCGGCAGGCTTCACGACGAACATGCCGTCAGGCTTACGCCAGTCGCTGGCGATTTTGGCGATGAACTTGTTGGGCGCAACGCCGGCCGACACGGTCAACCCAACTTCGTCCGCGATGCGCGCACGGATCTCGCGCGCAATCAACGTGGCCGAACCACCGCAGTGTTCACTGTCGCTAACGTCGAGGTACGCCTCGTCAAGCGACAACGGCTCGACCAGATCCGTGTAATCGCGGTAGATCGCCATGATCCGCTTCGACGCTTCCTGATACCGATGCATCGACGGCGGGATGATGCGCAAGTCGGGACACAATTTGACGGCCTGCGCGGACGGCATGGCCGAACGCACCCCAAAGGCGCGCGCTTCGTAATTGCACGTCGCCACCACACCGCGCTGATCCGGCTGCCCGCCGACAGCCAGTGGTATCCCGCGCAACGACGGGTCGTCCCGCATCTCGACGGAGGCGTAGAAACAGTCGGCGTCGCAGTGGATGATCTTGCGCTGAGGGGAGGTCATGGTGGCGGGCGAAAACACTGTGCAAATATACAGCATTTGCGCATTTTTCGCGCTTTATCCGTAACACGTCCGCATCAACGCACCGGCAAAAACTGAAGGAACTGCGCGCCCAGCAAGTTCTGCACGTAGCCGATCCCTGCCCGTCGATACTTCTCGTCCAGCATCTCGGCCAACAGGTCCAGCCGTCCGATGACCTTGCCGAACTCCCGTTCAAAGCTCACGTTGCGCACGTCGGACATTTCGTTGGCCAGCAGCAGCGGCTTGCCTGCCATGTCCCGGCGACTCCCCAGCAGCCACGCCGCGATCTCCACGTTGCGCGCCGCGTTGTAGATACGCTGTGCATCGAGTCCGTCACTCAGATAGAACACCGTCGTGCCACCATGCGCCGTAATAATCGTGTCCGAGAGACTGAAGACGAAGGCCGCTACACGGTCGCCTGTGAATGTCGGATCGAGCGACAACGACAAGGCGCGGACATCGCGTAAGTCCTTCAGATCCGCGAGCGTGCGACGCCCTTCAATCGCGGCACGCAACTGCGCGATGGCTTCGGCTTGCGTAGCCGCGCCCCCCTTGCGCCATTCGCGGGGATTGCGCTTATAGAGCTTGTCGGCCAGAAGATACAAGCTCTCCAGATTCGCCCGCATGCCCAGCGTCGCCATGCGATTGATATCCGTTTGTGCGAGATCGGCCGTCGTCATCGATGTCGAGCGAACCTTTCCGTGATCCGCAGGGGCATCCTGATACGACACACATCCGGTCAGAATCGCGATCATGGGCACGGCACAAAGAACGGCAGCCGCCGCGAGCCGTCGTCGCACGCGTGGATGAGTCTGAGTCGGTGGTTGGGGAAAGTCGAACCGTCGGGTCATGGGCATGTCGTTATCGATCAGCAACGACTCTACGCGATGGGCCTCCGGACTTCGCGTCTCCCGACGTCGAAAAATTGTGACATTCGGTAACGTGCCTGCGGTCGACGAGTCACCCGCCTGGCGACAATCGATGTCATGGCAGCAGCGTCTCGCGCAATTGCGCAAACAGCGGATGCGTCATCGCCTCCTCCAATCGGAGTACCGGCGTCACACAGCAATCGACATCGCCGAAACGCGCGACCCAGTCGGCTTGCGTCGCGCCCGCAAACACCGCCATCAGCTCAGCGCGCAATGCGAGCGCATCGTCTCCGCCGACCGCCTGTCCAAGCGACCAGTGACGAGTCTTCCAATCGCTGCGGCCAAGCACATCGCACAGCGACTCCCAGAATTTCAGCTCGAGCGCACCGACCGCCATGTACCGACCGTCCTTCGTGCGATAGACCTGATAACAGGGCACGCCACCGTTAAGGAGATCCTTTCCTGCGCGCGACACGTGCCCCTGGCGATGCATCGCCACCGCCGGCACGACGTTCGAGCGGAACACCTCGTGCGTCATCGAAATGTCCAGCCAGCGCCCGCGCCCGGTGCGTTGCGCGGCGACCAACGCCGCCAGCACCTCCTGAACCGCAGCCTGAGCGCCGCCGTAGAGATCGCCGATCTGAAAGTTGGGGACGATGGGGGCGTCCCCCGCATCGCAAAGCTGATCGAGTACGCCCGCGTACCCGATGTAATTGATGTCGTGCCCGGCGGCTTGCGCCATCAACCCTTGCTGGCCGTAACCGGAAATCGACGCCATCACCAGCGATGGCCGCACACGTGCCAGCGCCTCGTACCCGAAACCCAGACGCGCCATCACGCCAGGGCGAAACCCTTCAAGCAGCACATCGGCATGAGCAACGTGGTCGAGGAAGCGCTTCCGATCCGCGTCGCTCTTAAGATCGAGGCGTTCGACGGTCTTGCCGCGATTGAGCAGTCGCCAGAAAGCGCTAGGGGGCGATTCGTCATCGCCCAGCATCATTTCCCTGGCGTAGTCGCCTGCGCCCTTGTCTTCGATCTTGATGACGTGTGCGCCCATTTCCGCAAGACGCAACCCGGCAAGCGGACCCGGCAGAAGACGCGTGAGATCGAGCACCGTCACGCCCGATAACGGCTTATCAGGCTGTTGGGACTGCGACGAAAGTGGAGATGAGGAAGACGAAGCAGACAATGCAGACGTTTCGCGTGAGTGGGCAGCGTCGAGCGGTTCAGTCATGACAGTCCGGGTGGCGTGTTGGCGGTAGACGTTCATACCGTACCGCGCCCCACCCGGTGCCCGCAAGCAGACAACACGCCGACTTCCTTCGGAAAAGGCTTATTTCAGCGCGCTCAGCTTTGATTTGCGCTGTCCTTCCAAAAAACGGGACCGGCGGTATCGCCCGCGCCGGATGCATCGTCCGGCGTCGATCCGTCCGCCGGTCCCGCCACCACCCCCTCGTTCAACAGGCGCTCGATCTGGTTATCGGGATACCCCAGATCTCTCAGAATTTCGCTTGTGTGCTCACCCGCCGCTGGCAACGCGCGACGCGCGGGCAATCGTTGCCCTGCCATCGTGATCGGCAGCAACGGCACTTTCGTTTGCTCACCCGTTTCCGTCGTCAAGTCACCCAAGCCGCCGCTGGCAAGCAAATGCGGGTCATCGAACAACGCGGCGGGCTGCACGATCGGCGCAAAAGGCAAACCATGACGCTCAAACGCCGCCGCGAGGTAGCTGGCGTCGAAACCCTGCATCATTTCGCGCAACAACGGAAGCAACCAGTCGCGTGCCCTCACGCGGTCATTGTTCGTGGACAGTCGCGGGTCGTCTGCCAGATCGTGACGTCCAAACACGTCGCAGAAAATGCGCCACTGCGTATCGCTGACGACGGCGAGGAAAATCTGCACGCCGTCGCGCGCAGCAAAGACGTCGTAAATACCCCACGCGGACACACGCGCGGGCATTGGATCGGGTGCCACACCGGTCACTGCGTACTGTTGCATGTGCTGCGCCGCGAGCAGTACGCAATTCTCGAAAAGCGCGCCCTGCACTTCCTGCCCGCGTCCCGTGGTCTTTCGCTCGTAGAGTGCGGCCAACGCAGCGAGCGCACCGAACACACCGCCCATGATGTCGTTGACCGATGTCCCCGCACGCAACGGTTGGCCCGGCGGTCCCGTCATGTACGCAAGTCCCGCCATCATCTGCACGACCTCATCCAACGCAGTGCGCGTAGCGTAAGGCCCCGGCAGAAACCCCTTCAGCGAGACGTAGACCAGCGCCGGATTCAGCCGTGACAACGTGGCGTAGTCCAGTCCGATTTGCCGCATCCGCCCGGGCTTGAAATTCTCCGTCACCACATCCGACGTACTGATGAGCCGCAGTATCAGCTCTCGCCCTTCGGGCCGCGTGACATCCACGACCAGACTCCGCTTGTTGCGGTTGAAGGCACGGAAAAAGCCCGCACCGGTCCCCAGCAGATGACGCGTGGCGTCGCCACCGATCGGCTCCACTTTGATGACATCGGCCCCGAGGTCGCCCAGCACCATGCCGCACGCCGGCCCCATGACCATGTGTGAAAATTCCACGACACGAATGCCTTGTAACGGCATCGGTGTCGCAGAGGTGACATCCGGCATCTGCTACCCTCCCCTGCCCGCGTGCGACGCCCCACTGGAACCTCGGCCCGGCGCTGCAAGCGCTGCGGGATGAGAGACCGGATGAGACGTAAATCCATCGCGTTGTAATTGATCGAAACCCACGATATATCCCGCCAAAGCGCTCGCGGCCACGGTGGCCGGGCTGCCAAGCCACATCTGTCCGGGGCCCGAACGCCCGGGGAAATTGCGATTCTGGGCGCTGATGACCACCTCGTCGGACGTTTTGGAAACGCCCGGTCCGGCATTGACGCACGCACCACATCCGGGCGAGAGCATCGTCACGCCTGCCGCCTTGAAAACATCCGCATACCCCTGCGCCTCACACCATGCGCGCACGTCTTCGCTGCCGTACTGCAGGTAGAAGCGCACGCCGTCTGCAACGCGGTGCCCTTGCGTCAATCCCCAGGCAAGAACGTCATGGCAGGCCCGCAGATCGTCGCGCTTACTGCCGGTGCACGACCCGCCGTAAGCAATATCGATGGCGACCTCTGCCGACAAATCCGCCAGCGCAATGCCGTTGCCCGGATCTCCGGGACTCGCCACCATCGCCCCCAGCGACGCGCAATCGATCTCGATGACATGGGCGTACGATGCTTGCGGATCGCTTTTCATCCATGCGTCGAGCGTGAAGTCGATGCCGCGCCGCTCGCGCAGGTAGCGGACCGTTTCCGCGTCCGGCACCACCAGTCCGGTGAGTCCGCCGATTTCGGCCACCATGTTGGTCAGCGTCGCGCGCTCGTCAGTCGACAGGTGTGCAACGGCTTCGCCAGCGAACTCGATGATCTGCCCGATGGCGCGTCCGTCGCGAATGTAAGGAAGATGAAGCAGGTGCAAGGCCAGATCTTTCGCGCCGACGCCCGCAGGCAAGCGCGCGCGCAGATGTACAAGGCACGTACCGGGCACGGCGAGTCGTGCGTCTCCGGTGAGCCACGCATTGGCCATTTCGGTCGCACCGACACCGAAAGCGAACGCACCGATGGCACCACAATGCGGTGTGTGTGAATCGGTGCCGACAATCACCTGTCCCGGCAACGCATAGCGCTCGAGCATCAACGCGTGGCAGATGCCTTCCGAACCACCCGCTGCGGCGCGGCCGTGCAGACGCAGCCCATGCTGGGCGCAAAACTCGCGCTGTACCGTGCCAAAACGTCGTGCGGCGTCCACGATTTGCGGCGGCCGACTGCCATCGGCGGAGACAGCATCGAGATGCGTCAGATGGTCTTCAAAGCACAGCACCGAATCGACATCGCGTAGCACAGGTATCTCGTTGCCATAGGCGTGGCGCAGGAAACTCACGGCCATCGGCGTCACGTATTCATGCGAGAAGCGCCAGTCTGCGGGGACGAACACCGCATCTCCCGCCCGTACGCGGGCAACGCCCAGCGCTCGCGCAATGATCTTTTCTCCGTAAGTCATCGCGCCGGGGGCATGCGCAGGCTGCGGCGGTAAGAGTTCTCCGCACAACCTTCGCTGCGTATAGCCGAACAGCCCACCGCTACGCACGATGGCCTCGGCCAGTGGATCGCAATCTTCGAGAAACGCTTCGATGGGGATCGTCTCGCCATCCTGCAAACGCTCAGCCAACGTCAGATCGGTCGACATCAGCAGACCGAGGTTCTGACAGTTCTGCGCATAGATGCGCTCGAAGCTCTCGGCGATCACGATACGGATACCGGCGCACCGTTCTGCGAACGGGCTGGCTTCACGCGACGATCCCTTGCCACGTCGCAGCCCCGCCACGGACAACGCAAAACCGCCTTCGCGCACCGCCTTCTGTGTGACAGGAAACACGCCTGTTGCGTCGCTCGAATCGTCATGGCATCGCAACCCTACGTAGACGTAATCGCCAAGCGATTCGTCAAACGCCAGACAAGCGCGCGCCGGTGTCATTTCGTCGGTGGAAATCTGGTCGCGCAGTGTTCCGGCTTCGGCTCGCGTCAGCGTTTCCCCCCTCAATTGACGGGTCATGGCTTCGGCACTGGCGCTCAACCACAGCACACGGCCGTTCAGTCGCACGGTGGCTTGCATGAGATCGCTCCTCGAATGTTCCCGCATGGGTTCACCCATTTCGATCGCAAGTTACGTGCCGACGCAGCATGCGGCAGCGTGGAAAAAGTGAAGTCATTTCGTCCAAACACACGTTCGTCGGATAGCGCTCAGGGATATTGGCGATTCGCCTGCGTAGCGAACGTGTTGGTCCAGGTATCGCCCAACCGGATCTGTGACGGCTTGACCTCCGGCGTGAAGGACGCCAGCGCTTTCAATGCGGTCGCCGGACCATCGGCGGGCATCATGCCGTCCGGGGAAAAGGCTTCGCGACAGTTCGCGAACGCCTTCAGATAAAGCGTCTTGTCGCCGAGGAGATAAGGTTCCGGCACCGTTTTAAGCAACTGCGCTGCCGTTGCGTGTTGCAGCCATTTGTCCGCACGTACGATCGCGTTGGCCAGTGCCTGCACCGTACGTGGGTTCTTCTGGATGAAGCTCTGTGGTGCGTACATCACCGCCGCAGGCATCGGACCTCCGAACATTGCGCGGGTGCCAGCCTGCGTACGCGTGTCGATGAGTACCTTCACGTCGCCGGACTCCTGCAACAACGTCATCATCGGGTCTACGTTGGAAACGGCATCGATCTGTCCGTTACGGGCCGCCGCGATCACCGTCGCATTGCTACCCACGCCGACGATAGAGACATCGGTGGGTTTGAGGCCTGCTTTGGTCAGAGCCACGCTCACCAACATATGCGTGCTTGAACCGGGCGCGCTGACGCCGACACGCATGCCCTTCAGATCCTTGACAGACTTCACTTCGCCCGCCTTGGTCTTGACGACGCCGAGGACCAGTTGCGGCGCTGCGCCCAGCACGACGAACGACTGATAAGTCAGTCCCTTGGTCTGCATGAGCAGCGTGTGTTCGAACGCCCCCGTGCCGACGTCCGCACTTCCGCCAACGACCGCCTGCAGCGCTTTGGAACCACCGGCGAAGTCGTCGATCGTGACGTCGAGGCCTTCGTCCTTGAAGTAGCCCAGTTGTTCGGCAATCGTCAGGGGCAAATAGTAGAGGCCGGGCTTTCCGCCTACGGCGATGGTGATCTTCGGCTTTTCGAGGGGTTGGGCCGGCGCAGCGGAGGCTCCCCCGCTCAGGCTGAGTGCTATGAGGCCCAGCGCCATCAGCGTGAGAACAAGAATCAGACGTCCCACGGCTTCGCGCACACGGCGCGCTTCGGCATGTGTCATCGCGTGTCTCCTCCCGCACAATGCGAGATACGGCGCGCCCCGGCTCGTCGGCCGGAATCGCTATCGGCCCCCAGAGCATCCGTCGGCCTAAAGGCGACGGCAAGAGGTGTTTCGGCATGCCAGACATCGCGGTTCACGATGTATGCCGCGTCAACCTCCCCTTTGACACGGTCCGATGAGGGTTTGCACCGACCATCGGGCGCGTCGTCGCGCTGCGGTTCAGGTGCGCTCCGCACCCTCCGCGCTTCCGCAATCGTCCGCTAGCTCCGTTCCCTCCGCTGTTCCCGTTACGTTACGTGCGCACAGGTGGTCGACCAGCATGCGCGACGCAACGGGCAACGCATCGTACCTGCGCACGCACACGACCAGCCGCCGCTCCGCCCAGGGATCTGTCAGCGGCACGATACGCAACGCTTCTCCGTCCGGCACTTGCGAATAGATGCCGACCGCCTCGCGCGGCGCAATCGCCAGGCCAAGCTGCGCCCTCACCATCCGGCACACCGCTTCGAACGTTGAGACGTGGATTCGGAATTTGACCGTCTTGCCCTGTTCAGCGGCAAGGCGTCGGAAGACGGTGTACATCGCGCTATCCGGATGCACACCGATCTGGTCGAAGTCGAGGGTTTCGATGAACGCGAGTTGCTCGACGCAGGCGAGCGGATGATCCCGGTGAAGGACCGTGACGATCTGATCGTGGCGATAAGGGAAAACTTCGACGTCGCGGGTGTCGACTGCGTCCCAGCAGATACCGATGTCGGTCGCCCCATCCGCCACACCGCGCACCACTTGCGCGCTCGTATGTTCTTCGAGGTCGACCTTCACCCCTTCGTGGCGGCGCAGAAAGGCACCCAGTTCATCGGGTAATGTTTCGACAATCGAGGAAACGTTGGCGAAGATGCGGATGTGACCGCGTACGCCGCTTGTGTACTCGGACAGGTCGCCCTGCATCTTCTCGAGACTGCGAAGTACGTTACGTGCGTGATGCAGTAGCGCCTCGCCCGCCGGCGTCGCTCGCACACCCCACTTGTGGCGCTGGAGGAGCGCAGATCCGACCAGCGATTCGAGATCGTTGATCCGTTTGCTGACGGCCGAGGGCGCAATGAACTCACGCTCGGCTGCACGAGCAATGCTGCTCTCTTCACAGACAGCGACAAACAGCCGCAACGAGACAAGATCGATCCGCCATAGCGCCATGCCGGTCTCCCGAAGGCACTGCATTGCCAGCGATTTTGCGGCGCAGGTGACAAAAATGCCACTCGGGGCCACCCCTGACGACACCGGAAAACAACACTTATCCGGCGACCAACGTCCGCCAATCTACGTCTACCTACGTCAACTTATGCCGTCGATGCCATCAAGGCGAAGGCCGAAGCGCCCGATAAGGTGCGCAAAGTCTCTGGGGGAACGGGTATCGGGCATGCAAAGGTGTGTGACGTCAATGCAACAAAACCGACACCGGACCAAAAGGTTGCACGCCACCATCGGACGTCTTGCGTCCGGTGAAATGTCCTCACGTCGGTCCCTCCCAGGACAACCGCCTAGCGCATCGCTCCGGTCAGCAACACGGCACTCCAGCCGCCGTCAGCCGTATTGAGCGGTGCCACCTCGGGCGGTGGTGCCAACGCCAAGGCCATGAACAGCCAACATTTGCAAATGACGATCGCAATCATTTTTGTTGACGCTCAATCATCCCGGCTTAGTTGCCGGGATGATTTGACTATAGTGCGGCGCTATCGGGGCGGCAACTGTGAAACGTCTCTAGATTTGATAAAACGCAGGGCGGATGATCGTTCCGCCCCTGTCTTCGAAGCGGCATTTTGCGTGAAGAAACCGGCAGACCGGTCGCCCCTCAGGCGCGCCGTGCAATGGCCCGGGCCAGCACCAACACCGGCAGCAGCCCCACCAGCACCAGCGTCAGAGCCGGGACAGCGGCTTCGGCGAGCCGCTCGTCAGCGGCGAGATGGCTGGTGACCACGGCGAGCGTGTCCATGTTGAACGGCCGCAACGCGAGCGTGGCCGGCAGTTCCTTCATGACGTCGACGAACACCAGCAGAGCTGCCGTCAGTACGCTGCCTCGCAACAACGGCAAATGCACGCGACGCAGCATCGACCAGCCGCCCACGCCGAGACTGCGCGCGCTGGCGTCTAGATTGGGCGCAATACGGGCAAATCCTGCATCGACGCTTTGCAGCGCCGCAGGCAGGAAGCGTACGAGGTATGCGTAGATCAGGACGCCGCCCGTACCGGCCAATACCAGCCCGTTTGCCCCGAGCACGCTCCCCATCCATGTGTCGAGATGCAGCACCGGGGTGAGAATGCCCAGCGCGATGACCGCCCCGGGAATCGCGTAGCCCACCCCCACGAGGCGTACCGCAATACGTGTGATACGTCCGGGCGCAAGTCGCTGCGCGTAGCCAAGCACGATGGCAAACGCGCACGCGACCACCGCCGCCACCGCCGCCAACCGCACGGTGTTATAGACCCACTCGCCATAGCGCGGCCAAGGCACTTGATCCAGTTCCGAGACAGCCAGGCGCAGCATGATGATCGCGGGCAGTGCAAACCCCACTATCAACGGCAGGGCGCAACCAGCGGCAGCCAGTACGCCACGCCACCCACGCAGTGCCGTTCGGCGTGACGTCGTCGGCGCACGCCCCGGTGCCCCGTAATACCGCAACCGCGTACGGCTACGCGCTTCTGCCATCAGCAAAAGCAGAACAGCGAATAGCAGGCATGCCGACAGTTGAGCCGCCGCGACGCGGTCGCCCATCGACAGCCACGCGCGGTAGATGCCCGTTGTGAACGTCGGCACCCCGAAGTAGGCCACTGCGCCGTAGTCGGCCAACGTCTCCATGAGCACGAGCGCGACGCCCGCCACCAGCGCCGGACGCGCGAGCGGCAGCGCTACGCGAAAGAACGCTTGCAACGGGGTGCACCCCAGCGTGCGTGCCGCTTCAAAGAAGCGCTGGCTGTGCTCCGCAAACGCCGTACGCGCCAGCAGATAGACATACGGATAGAACGCTCCCGCGAAGACCCATGCCGCGCCGTACCACGAACGAATCTCGGGAAACCACGTCACGCGATCAACGACCAGCACGCGACGAAGCGCGCTTTGCACCGGCCCGGCGAATTGAAGGAAATCGGTATACGCGTAGGCCGTGACATAAGCGGGCATGGCCAGCGGCAGAATCAGCGCCCACTCCAGCACACGACGACCGGGAAATGCGTAGTGAACGACCAGCCACGCGGCACCGACGCCCATCACAAGCACCCCGCCACTCACGGCCAGCGAGATGCGTAGTGAGTTGAGCGCGTACTCCGGCAGCACCGTATCAAGCATGTGGGCAAGCACGGCGCGGGTGTCGGCATCGCCCGCTCCCAGCGCCGCCACGATGCCGAACATGGGCACAAGCACGATCAGCGCGGGAATCCATGCCACCAGCCGCCAGCCGAAAACACCTGCAGAGCGCCAGCCTCGTCTACGCCCGCCGGGGTTCGACGATCTGCCGGACCCCGCCTGTGCGTGCTCGACGTCGCCTTTGGCGACCGTCGTGGCGAATGCCTGCGAATCGCCGGGGAACCGGTCGGAAGGCACATCGGGAGAAACAGAATCGGTGGCGGCGCGTGACTGGGGCGTCGATGACATCAGGAAAGGTCGGGATTGGGGTCAGGAAAAGCGGTGAATGCGTGGAAAATGGAAAACGAATCTACGTCGTCGGCCATCGTCCTCAAGCCTCAGACTACTTAAAGTACGTATTGCCTGAGGGAACCGCGAGGTATTCTCCGGTCTAATGCGTTGCAAATGCGTTGTAAATTATACGCATTCGCAACTGCGACTCTGACGCGGCCACTCACGGAAAGTGCCCGCGCTTTTTGCAAAGCCGCCGTTCGCTTACCTGAATTCCCCCGCGACCCCGTCCCGACCTACGTTCGTTACGACACCAATGCCACTGCCTTATCTCCTGCTCGACCACATCTCCGTTAGCTACGACACCACAGGTCAGACGCATATCGCGGTCCGTGATCTGTCGCTGTCCCTGGCGCGCGGTGAGATCGGCTGTCTGCTGGGCCCATCGGGATGCGGTAAGACGACGGTGCTGCGTGCGGTGTGCGGTTTCGAGCCGCTGGCCGGCGGCCGGATCGTGCTTGATGGCCACGAAGTCGCCAACGCGCAGTTGAGTGAGCCGCCTGAGCGGCGTCACGTCGGCGTGGTGTTCCAGGACTACGCGTTGTTTCCACACCTGAACGTCGCGCAAAACATCGGCTTTGGCATTAGCCGCACGGCGCGAGTGGAGCGTCAGACTCGCGTCGAGATGCTGGCCGAGCGGGTCGGTCTGGCGGGAACATTAAAGAAGTACCCGCATGAAC
Organism: Pandoraea commovens; assembly: GCF_024704525.1. Classification (NCBI taxonomy): domain Bacteria; kingdom Pseudomonadati; phylum Pseudomonadota; class Betaproteobacteria; order Burkholderiales; family Burkholderiaceae; genus Pandoraea; species Pandoraea commovens. The sequence continues at coordinate 2,063,438 of NZ_CP102780.1, read as the reverse complement.
TGTCCGGGGGGCAACAACAACGCGTGGCGCTTGCCCGCGCCTTGGCACCCGCGCCTGCATTGCTCCTCCTCGACGAGCCCTTCTCGAACCTCGACCTCGACCTGCGCGAGCGTCTGGCCGTGGAGGTTCGGGAGATCATTCGAGCCAGCGGTGCGACGGCGATTCTCGTCACGCACGATCAGCATGAAGCCTTCGCGATGGCCGACCGCATTGGCGTCATGCACGCGGGCGCCATCGCGCAGTGGTCCCCGGCACGTGAACTCTGGCGGACCCCGGCCAATCGGGTCGTCGCAGACTTTATCGGGCGCGGCGCGCTCATTCCCGGCACGTTCCGGGGCAACGTCGATGGCGGGGGTATCTCGCTTGAAATCGGAGAAATCGCAGTCTCGCCCACGCTCGCCGACAAGCTGATCCGAAACGCCGCCCGCGACACTTACCCCGTAAGTGTCGACGTCCTGCTTCGCGCAGACGACATTGCCCACGACCCCGCAAGTCCGTTCGAAGCCACACTCGTACGTCGTGCATTTCGCGGGGCCGATCAGTTGTACACGCTGCGTCTCGCGTCCGGCATCGAAGTGGTCGCGCGCGTCGACGGCGAACTGACGCATGAGGTCGGCGACCGCGTCGGACTACGCCTGACGGTGCAGCATCCGGTGGCATTCGCCGCCGCTCAGGCCGCCGTCTGACCGCAGGCAAGTACCACGTCACTCGGAGGCTGGTAAAATCCCGCAAAACGGATGGGCCTATGAAACAGTACCTAGACTTCATGCGCCATGTACTCGAACATGGCACAGACAAAACCGACCGCACGGGCACGGGCACGCGCTCGGTGTTCGGCTATCAGATGCGCTTCGACCTGCAGGAAGGGTTCCCGCTCGTCACCACGAAAAAAGTGCACATCAAATCGATCGTGCATGAACTGCTGTGGTTCCTGCAAGGCAGCACCAACGTGCGCTATTTGCAGGAAAACGGCGTCTCCATCTGGAACGAATGGGCGGATGCCGAAGGTGAACTCGGCCCCGTCTACGGCGCGCAATGGCGCTCGTGGCCGACACCCGATGGCGGTCACATCGACCAGATTACGCAGATCGTGGACCAGATCCGCTCGACACCGGACTCACGCCGCCTGATCGTGTCCGCATGGAACGTCGGCGAGATTCCGCGTATGGCGCTGCCTCCGTGCCATGCGTTCTTCCAGTTCTACGTCGCCGATGGCAAGTTGTCCTGCCAGCTTTATCAGCGTAGTGCGGACATCTTCCTCGGGGTGCCGTTCAACATCGCCAGCTACGCATTGTTGACGCACATGGTGGCGCAGCAAACGGGCCTGGATGTGGGCGACTTCATCTGGACCGGTGGCGACTGCCATCTGTACAACAATCACCTCGAACAGGTGCAGACGCAGCTCGCGCGCGCGCCGTTCCCGCTGCCTAAGCTGGAGATCGCGCGCAAGCCCGATTCGATCTTCGATTACAAGTTTGAAGACTTCCATATCACCGGATACGAAGCACATCCGCACATCAAGGCGCCGGTGGCCGTATGACGATTCTGACGCTTGTGGTCGCCCGCGCCGAGAATGGCGTGATCGGGCGTGACAATCAGTTGCCGTGGCGTTTGCCGGAAGACCTTGCACACTTCAAGCGCACCACGCTGGGCAAGCCCATCGTCATGGGACGCAAGACGTTCGACTCGATCGGACGTCCGCTGCCCGGACGTCGCAACATTGTGGTTTCCCGCAATCCCGACCTGAAAATCGACGGCTGCGAAGTCGCTGGCTCGCTGGTGGATGCCATGCGGCTGTGCGTCGGTGTGGAGGAAATTTGTCTGATCGGCGGTGCGCAGCTGTATGCCGAATCGCTTGCCAGTGCAGACAAGGTCGTCGTAACGGAGATCGCCAAAGCGTTCGAGGGCGATGCGCACTTCCCGGACCTCCCCGCCGCCCAATGGCGTGAGACGGCACGCGAAACGCATCACTCCCCTGCCCCGAACGATTTCGACTATTCGTTCGTGACTTACGAGCGCGTCTGACGCGACTCGCTTCGGTGTCTGTGCCGATCGGCTCAGACACCTACCCACGCACTACCTCACGCACTCAGATTGGCACGCGCCGCATCAGCAGCCGCGCCGCCAACGTCCTCACCATCGGACGGCAATCCCTGCGCAACCTGAACACGATCGCGGCCAAGACGCTTGGCTGCGTAGAGTGCTTCGTCCGCTAGCGCGATCAGCCGGTCAGGCATGTCTCGGGCATTCCCCTGCTGCGGTACGTTGGTTGCGCACCCGACACTGACGGTGACACGGCCTTGCGGTCCCGGGCAAGGCTTCGCCAACGCACGTACGCTCTCCGTGACCCGAGTCGCCACGAACAGCGCGCCACGCTCGTCCGTATCGGGCAGCACGATCACGAACTCCTCGCCGCCGTAGCGGGCGACGAGATCGGCTGGCCGATGCGTCGCCCGCATCAGCGCAAGCGCGACATGCTCAAGGCACTCGTCGCCCACCGGGTGACCGTAGGCGTCGTTGTAGCGTTTGAAATAGTCGACGTCGATCATCAGCAGCGAAAGCGGTCGCCCCGCACGGCGCGCCTGCTCGTAATCACTGGGGAATCGGTCGTTGAAATACCGGCGGTTGTAGATACCGGTCAGGGCGTCACGATTGCTGTATTCGATAAGGCGCAGGTGCGCCCGGGTGAGTTCGCGATACAGCCGCGTCACTTCCCACACGAGCACGCAAACCAGCAGCCCTGGTGCCGACATACTGAAAAAGCGCGCGAGATACCAACCCAGCGAGAAGCGAACCGTACTCATCAGGCTGAGTACCGTGTCCGTCACGCAGGCAAGCACAGCAAGCGCCACCCAGAGGTCGAGTACCGTGCGCAACCGCCCGATGCCCAGCACGGCCCCGAGCGCAACAAGGTTCAGCACCAGCAGCACGATACCGACACCGCCGCTGGAGAAATCGCCAGGGGATGTGGCAGGCGATAGCGCCGGTGGAAGGGGGACGATCAATGCCGCCAGACAAAGCAGGACGCCGACGGCCAGTGGAATGCCGATATAGATGCCGATGCCCTTACCCGGTGAGGGCAATTGCGTGATGGATTGGGGCGCGAACAGGCGTCGCGAGATCATGGCGATCAGGACGAACGTAGGAAAACCCGCGTGCCAGAAAACCCAGATCCACCCGGAGGTCGTTGGCCTTGCGCCGAATAGCCCGTCCGGCGCGAAGAGCCCGGGAAAGGTGAGCAACTGCATGGCGACGGTGAGCGCCGTAAAGGCGTAAGCGCCCGCCAGCAAGCCGAAGACGGGCAGACGCGCCACCTGGAACTGTCCGCAGAGCAAGTACGCAACAATAGTGGCCGTCGTGAACACCGTCAGCCCGCACATCGGCAGGAACGGCGCGACCGCGGGCAGCACAGTCGTGGCTTGCGGTGCCGCGAGTATCAAGGCAGCGAGGATGGCGATCGCCAGACAGCCGGCAAACGCCCGTTGCCCTCGCGATGCACGCTCCATCAGAAAGCCGTCCATGGATCCCTCTTGCTGTGCCGAGCAGGATGCCGGTATGGCATCTCCCAAAACGACGCCGCGCAGACGTGTCGCGGGCAATTAGCGGCAGCATGCACCAATTCCGCCCGACTGCCAATCTGTGGCCGCGACAGTGCCCGTGCCGCCCGCATTGGCCTGTGATACACCCCATTGGCTACTAACGAAAAACGGCGTCGACGAGGCATCCGCAGATCCCCCGTCGACGCCGCTAGCGTCACATCGTCTGGTGGCCGCACAGCGTCTCATCTCAAACGCCCGTACGGTCGTACGTCCGTTTCAAAAACGCCGTTGCGTGGAACTTAACCGCCCAGATACGCCTCCAGCACTCGCGGATTGCCCAGCAGATTACGGCCGGTGTCGTCGAGCACGACTTTGCCCGTCTCCAGCACATAGCCGTGCTGCGCAATCTTCAGCGCCTGACGCACGTTCTGCTCGACCAGGAAGATGGTCAGGCCGTCGGCGTTGATCTCTTTGAGCGTTGCGAAAATGCCCTGGACGATGATTGGCGCGAGGCCCATGGACGGTTCATCGAGCAGCAACAGTTTCGGGCGCGCCATCAACGCACGACCGATCGCCAGCATCTGTTGCTCGCCGCCCGACAGGTTCCCGGCCATCTGGTCGATCCGCTCGGCGAGTCGCGGAAAACGCTCCAGCACCTTGTCCAGATCGGGCTTCACGTTCTGCTTGTCACGGCGCGTGTAGGCCCCCAGTTCGAGGTTCTCGCGAACGGACATCGTCGTGAGCGTGGCACGTCCCTCGGCCACCTGCACCAGCCCACGTTGCACGATCTTGTTGGGCGCCAGCCCGCCAATGTCCTCGCCTTCGAACAGAATCGTGCCAGCCTGCTTCTTGATGAGGCCGGACAGCGCCAGCAGCGTGGTGGACTTACCCGCCCCGTTCGCGCCTACGAGCGAGGTGATTTCGTGCTCGCGCAATGCAAAATCGACGCCCTTCACAGCCTCGATATGCCCGTAGGCCACTTTCAGGCCCTTCACTTCGAGCAGCGCGCTCATGCCTTGTCCTCCGCGCCAGCCGCCAACGCAGCCACATCGTCGTCGTCATCGCGGCCCAGATAGGCTTCGATAACCTGCGGGTTGTTCTTGATCTCGTCCGGCTTGCCCTCGGCGATGATGCGTCCGAAGTTCAGCACCGCGATACGCTCGCACAAGCCCATCACGAAACGCATGTCGTGCTCGATCATGAAGATCGTGTAACCACGTGCCTTGATGTTCTCGATCTCGCTCATGAGGTCGACCTTCTCGCCGGTGTTCATGCCCGCGACCGGCTCGTCGAGCAGCAGCAGCTTGGGCTCGGTCGCCAGCGCACGCGCCAGTTCGAGCTTGCGCTGATCGCCGTACGAAAGATTGTCGGCAATGTCGTACGCCTTGTGGTCGAGCTTGACCCACGACAGCAGTTCGTGGGCACGCTCGCGAGAGCGCTTCTCCATGTCGCGGAAGCCCGGCAGCGAGAGCAGCAAGCCCGCCGGACCATACGAGAGGTGACGGTGCATGCCCACCACCACGTTCTCGATCAGCGTCATCTCCTTGAAGATGCGGATGTTCTGGAACGTGCGAGCAATACCGCGCTGCGTAATTCGGTGCGGCTTTTCGCCGACCAGACTCTCACCGTTGAACGTGATGCTGCCGCCCGTGGGCTGCAACAAGCCCGTGATCAGGTTGAAGACAGTCGTCTTGCCCGCACCGTTCGGGCCGATCAGGCCGAAGATGGTGCCCTGCGGCACCTCGATGTTGACGTCCTGCAGCACGTGCAGACCGCCGAATCGCTTGGAAATATTGGAAAGCTTAAGCATGTCGTGTTCCCCGTCCGCTTACGTGGAAGAGGCCGAACGCGTCTTGCCGGCACGGAACCAACGGCGAAAACGCATCGGATCCCAGATGCCCTTGGGCAGGAACAACACGATCAGCACCAGAATCAAGCCGTTGACGACGAGACGGAAGTCGTTGAATGCGCGCAGCAATTCGGGCAGAAGCGTCAGAATCGTGCTGCCGAGCACCGGACCCACGAGACCATTGATACCGCCGAGGATCGCCATCGTCAGAATCTCGACGCCGCGATCGAAGCCGAATTCGTTCGGTCCGATGAAGAACGTCAGATGCGCATTGAGGGCACCGGCAAGACCAGCCAGCACCGCGCCGAGCACGAACGCCAGCATCTTGTAACCCGTGACGTTGATGCCCATGAGCCCCGCAGCCGTCTCGTCTTCCTTGATCGCCTCGAACGCACGGCCAACCTTGGAGCGACGCAGACGCCACAGCACGGCAAGCGCGATCACGACGGCGCCAGCCACATGCCACCACTGCGTGAGTTGCGGAATGCCGTTCAGACCGAGCGCGCCGCCCGTCAGGTCTTCCGTATTGAGGATGAGCACGCGCACGACTTCGCCGAAACCGAGCGTCGCCATCGCCAGATACACGCCCGACAGACGCAGCGTCGGCTTGCCGATGATGAACGCGACGAGCGCAGGTGCTGCCATGCCGCCTGCCAGCGACACCGCAAACGGCGTGTCGTAGTTCATCGTCAGCAATGCTGCGGTGTACGCACCGATTCCCATGAACGCGGCGTTGGCCATCGCCAGCATGCCGCACGAGAGCGTGAGATAAATCGACAGGGCCAGCAGCGCATTGGTGCCGAGAGTCAGCACCAGATTGCTATATACCGCCCAGAAATTATTGAACCAGTCCATTGCGCCCCCGTGATTACGCTTTGCGTTCGAGCACTTTGCCGAACAACCCCTGCGGACGCACCAGCAGGATCAGGAACAAGAGGCCGAACGCCACGGCGTCGCGCATGTTCGAGCCGATGTAGGCCACCGACAACACTTCGGCAAAGCCGAGGAACAAGCCGCCGATCATCGCGCCGCGAATATCGCCCATGCCGCCGAGAATGATCACCGCGATGCCCTTGTGCAGCATGGGTTGCCCCATGAGCGGGAACACGGCGTTGGAGTACAGGCCGATCAGCACACCCGCCATACCGCCCAGACCCGCTGCCGCGAACGACGTGGCGAGGAACAGTCCTTCGACGTTGATGCCGAGCAGGTACGCCGCCTTCGGCGACTCCGCGATTGCGCGCAGCGCACGTCCCAGTTGCGTCTTCTTGATCGTGGTGATGAGTACGGCCATCAGCGCGAACGAAATGAAGATGATCGCAAGTTCGAGCACCGTCATGTGGACGCCCGCCACCGTCAGGGTGTCCTGCGAGACGAGGTCGTACGGGAAGCGCAGGTTCTCTGCACCGAAGATGCCCTGCACACCGTTGTTGAGCAAAATACCCACACCAATGGTGGCGATCATCGGAATCAGGTGAGGCGCACCGCGCTTGCGCAGCGGTTTGAGCACGAGCACGTCGATGACCAGGCCGAGCAGGCCCGACACGATCACGGCCGTCACGATCGCCGCCCACAGCGGCAGATGCAGATGCACGACGGCTTGCAGTGCCGCATAGGCACCGACCATGAAGACCGCGCCGTGCGAGAGATTGATAACGCCAAGGATGCCGAACACGAGTGTGAACCCGAGCGCGAACAAGGCGTACACGCACCCGAGGGAGAGCGCGTTGACGAGTTGCTGTTCCAGCATGGTGTGTATTCCAGCCTGAGGGACGGAGGCACGCGTCGCAAGGGGGTGCGACGTGTACCAGAAACGCCGATGGGCGTAGCGCCTTTCGGCCCTACGCCCATGCGGACTTCTTCAAGTACTGCCGGGCTTACTTCTCGATGACGTACTTGCCGCCCTTCGTCACGCTGACGATCGGCGCTTGTTGTGCATCGTAGCCAGCCGGCTTGCCGCCCTTGCCCATTGCCTGACGGAACGCAAACTTGCCGGTCGCGCCATCATGCGTGACCTTCGGCAGCGCATCGCGCAGTGCCTTGCGGTCGGCCTCGAGGTTGCCGGAGATCTTCACGTTCTTGATCGCGCCCGCAGCGATGTACATCGCGTCGTACGACTGTGCGGCGAACTGATCCGGCGCCACGTTGTACTTCGCCTTGTAGGAAGCGATGAACTTCGTGTTGGCCGGCGTGCCGTTCTCGATCGACCACGGGCTACCCACCCACAGGCCATCCGAGCTGCCCTTGGCCAGATCGAAGATCTTGACCGAGTTCATGCCGTTGCCGCCGATGAAAGGCACGTTGATACCCAGTTGGCGGGCTTGCACCATGATCGGTGCGCCTTCGGCGATCAGCGCCGACAGCACGATGGCGTCCGGGTTCGATGCCTTGATCTTCGTGAGCTGCGCCTTGAAGTCCACGTCGCCCTTGGCGAACGTTTCGGTCGTCGTGACCGGGATCTTCAGGTCTTCGAGCGCCTTCTTGAAGTTGTCGTAGCCGCTCTTGGTGAAGACATCGTCGTTACCGTACAGCACGGCCACCTTCTTGATGCCCGTGTGCTTGGCCGCGACCTTGATGGTCTCCGGCAGCACGTCGGCTTCGGTCACCGAGTTGCGGAAGATGAAATCGCCGATGGAGGTAATGCCGTCAGCCGTGTTGGACGTGCCGAACGCGACCGTCTTGCCGGCTTGCGCGATCGGATCGGCAGCCTGCGCCGAGTTCGACAGCGTCGGGCCGAAGACCATGAGCACCTTGTCCTGGAAGATCAGCTTCTTGAAGACGTTGATCGCCTCTTCCTTCTTGCCCTGCTCGTCTTCGATCTGAAGCACGAGCTTGTTGCCGTTGATACCACCTGCGGCATTGATCTCGTCAGCGGCAAGCTGGAAACCGTTCTTGATGGCCGCGCCGTATTGCGCAGCGCCACCCGACAGTGCTTCGGCCACACCGATCTTCAGATCGGCTGCGTGGGCCGCAGCCACCATCCCCGTCGCGACAAGTGCGCTCAGCAACTTGGTCATGGTGCTTTTCATGAGTCCTCTTCCTCCAATACCTAGTCTCTAGTTATGAGAAGGCGCGCCTTATGAGCGCGCCCATTACCCTAACTACCGTGTCCGTTCTTAAGCCACGGCTTAAGAAAACTCCTAAGCATATCGCAAACTGCTTGTGACGGACACGATAATTGAGCATTTGCCCCGCAATGGCGCACAAATGCAACGCGTTTGTGGCGCCATAACGGATTTTGACAGCATCAATGACCGGCGATGGTCATTTGTTCAATCAGGATTGACCCGACCTCCTTCGTGCCACGCACCAGCGTGTCCGCGCCGATGGCGACAATCTGCCGGAACATGTCGTTCAGGTTGCCTGCGAGCGTGATTTCCTCGACCGGGTACTGGATCTCGCCGTTCTCGACCCAGAAACCGGACGCGCCGCGCGAATAGTCGCCCGTCACGTAGTTCACGCCCTGCCCCATCAATTCGGTCACCAGCAGGCCGGTGCCGAGCTTGCGCAGCATGGCGCGGAAGTCGTCCGTCGGCGCCGTGAGCTTGCTGTACATGCGCAGGTTGTGCGAGCCGCCCGCGTTACCGGTGGTCTGCATGCCGAGCTTGCGGGCCGAATAGGTCGACAGGAAGTAGCCTTGCACCACGCCATCGCTGACCACATCGCGAGCACGCGTTTTGACACCCTCTTCGTCGTACGGCGCACTGCCCATGGCGCGCGCCACGTGCGGGTCTTCATGGATACCTACGTGATCGGCAAACACCGGCTTACCCAGCGTGTCGACAAGGAACGTCGCCTTGCGATACAACGCACCGCCGCTAACGCCCTGAACGAATGCGCCCAGCAGTCCGGCTGCCAGCGGCGCTTCGAACAGCACAGCGCACTTGCGCGTCGACAGCTTGCGGGCATGCAAGCGCGCCAGGGCGCGATCCGCAGCGTATCGGCCCACGGCCTCGGGCGACGCCAGGTCGCCGGCCGCGCGCTTGGACGAATACCAGTCGTCGCGCTGCATATGACTGCCCGAACCCGCGATAGGCGAAACGGACAGGTAATGGCGCGAATACGGGTATCCGGAGAGGAAGCCGCGGGTCGTACCGAGCAGGAATTGGGAGTGCTGGGCGGAGACACCCGCGCCCTCGGAATTCTTGATCAACGGGCTGACGTCCAGCGCCGCTTTCTCGGCACGACGGGCCAGCTCGACGGCTTCGTCGGCGGTGATATCCCACGGATGGAATAGCGACAGGTCCTGCGGATGCATTTCGAGCAGTTCGGACTCCGCAAGCCCTGCGCAGTCGTCTTCCGCCGTGAAACGGGCGATGTTGTAGGCCGCATCGACCGTGTCGTGCAGCGCCTTGCGGGAGAAATCGGACGTGCTTGCGTTGCCGCGGCGCTGGCCAATGAAAACCGTCACGCCGACCAGTTTGTCGCGATTGCGCTCGATGGTCTCGACCTTGCCGCGCCGCACCGAGACCGACAGACCGTCGCCCTCGGAGATCTCCGCTGCTGCGTCCGTTGCGCCGAGCGAACGGGCGTACTGCAACACGTCGCTGACGATTTCCTTGAGTTGATCCTGGGTATGCGTGAAGTGCTGGGTCGCTTGGGACATCGGCGCGATTCGGTCAGTGGCTAAATAGGAACCGCCATCTTAGCGCGAGTTGCGCGCCGTCGTGCGGAGGTCCGGCAACTATTTGGACGCCGCGCGTCGCGTTACAATAGCGGCTATGACGCACATCAACCGCTTTAACCGTATCGCCCACAGCGAGCTTTCCGACGAAGGCCCGAGCAAATCCCAGCGCAAGCGCGAGTCGCATGCCCTGCAGGATCTGGGAGAAGAACTGGTCAACCTGGCCAAGGACGCGCTCGCCCGCGTGCCGATGCCCGAAAACCTCGAACGCGCCGTCCGGGACTGCCGCACCATCACCGCCCACGAAGGCCGACGCCGTCAAATGCAGTACGTGGGCAAGCAAATGCGCACGCTGGATGAGCAGGAAATCGAGGCCATTCAACGCGCGCTGGACGTGATCAAGGGCGTCTCGAAGGCGGAAACGGCCAAGCTGCACGCCCTGGAACGCTGGCGCGAACGCCTGCTGGCCAAGGACGAGGCACTGACCGAGCTGCTCTCCCAGCATCCGGATGCCGATGGTCAACAGCTTCGCACGCTCATTCGCAATGCGCGCCGCGAACAGGCGGCACAAAAGCCGCCCAAGGCCTTCCGCGAACTGTTTCAGGTACTCAAGGATCTGCTCGGCACGGGATCGGCTGCGTCCGAAACTTCGGACGAAGCCGATAACGATCTGCCGGAATTCCCAACCCGTGAGGATTATTGATGGTCGCCCGCTCACATCCGGACGAACTTCGCGTAGGTCTCGTCTCTATCAGCGATCGGGCGAGCCAGGGCACCTATGAGGATCAGGGCATTCCTGCCCTTGAGGCCTGGCTCGGCAGCGCGCTCACCTCGTCTTGGGTGACGGAAACACGCCTGATCCCCGACGATGCCGAGGGCATCACTGCCACGTTGATCGAACTCGTCGACACGATGCAGTGCGATCTGGTGCTGACGACCGGCGGTACAGGTCCGGCGCGCCGCGACGTCACGCCGGAAGCGACGTTGCGCGCGGGCACCAAGGAGATGCCGGGATTTGGCGAGCAGATGCGTCAGATCAGCCTGCGCTTCGTGCCGACGGCGATTTTGTCGCGTCAGGTTGCCGTGATTCGTGAGACAGCGGATCATGCCGCGCTCATCGTCAATCTCCCCGGCCAGCCGAAGTCGATCAAGGAAACGCTCGAAGGTCTGCGCGACGCCGATGGCAAGTCGATCGTCCCCGGCATCTTTGCTGCCGTGCCGTACTGCGTCGATCTGATCGGTGGTCCGTACATCGAGACGAACGAAGCCGTCTGCAAGGCTTTCCGTCCCAAGAACGCGATTCGAGCGCCGAAATCCGCGTAATCGGCTAATTAGTCGGCTTAATCTGCCTGAGTGCCCCCTTCTTTCTACTCTACGAGTCAAAACAAAACGCCAGCGAATTCGCTGGCGTTTGTGTTTGGATATCGCGTCAATCAGGCCGAGGCGCCGGGCACTGCCGTCTTCAGGAAATGCTCGCGGTAGTACACAAGTTCGTCGATCGACTCGTGAATATCCGCCAGCGCCGTATGCGCGGCACGCTTGGTGAAGCCCTTGTACACCGTGGGCTCCCAGCGACGGCACAGCTCCTTGAGCGTGCTGACGTCCAGATTCCGGTAGTGAAAAAACGCTTCGAGCTTGGGCATGTAGCGCGCCATGAAACGACGATCCTGGCAAATCGAATTGCCGCACATCGGCGACTTGTTCGGCGGCACGTACTGATTCAGAAACTCGATCAGTTGCGTCTCGGCGGACGCCTCGTCCACAGGCGACGCCTTCACGCGGTCGATCAGTCCCGAGCGGCCATGAGTCGATTTGTTCCAGTCGTCCATGCCGTCGAGCACGGCGTCCGACTGGTGGATGGCGAAAACCGGACCCTCGATACGACGCGTCAGCGCCGAATCGGTGACGACGACCGCCACTTCGATGATGCGGTCGCTGTCAGGCTGCAAACCGGTCATTTCCATGTCGAGCCAGACCAAATTGAATTCGGCGCGCGCGAGCGTCTTCTCGGCGTCGGCAGGCGTGGGATTTTGGGATGGAATGGAGGACATGATCGGAAGACTCTGGAAAACGCATCGGACGGCGACCGGCACGGCGCCCCGCCGGTCGAAAGAACTTATAATTCTCGCATACTTCAGATTCTTCTTAAGCGCATGTTCACTTATCTCTTCGTGATCTTCCTGCTGGCGATGGTCATGACCAAGCTCTGGCTGGCGGCCCGTCAGGTCCGTTATGTGGTCGCCCATCGCGCCGCCGTCCCCGAGCGCTTCGCCGACACGATCACGCTGACCGACCATCAGCGTGCGGCCGATTACACCGTCGCCCGTACCCGCCTCGGCATGGCGGAGATCTTCGCGCAAGCGGTGTTGCTGGTCGCCTTTACGTTGCTCGGCGGCCTGAATCTGCTGCACATGGGCATCTCCGAATGGCTTGGCGAAGGCTACGTCGGGCAAATGGCCCTGATCGCCGCCGTGCTGCTCATTTCGGGCATCGTAGACCTGCCCTTCACCTACATTCGTCAGTTCGTCATCGAGCAACGTTTCGGCTTCAACCGTATGTCGCTCGGGCTGTTCATTGCGGATATGGTCAAGGGCACCGCCGTGGGTGTGGCGCTGGGATTGCCGCTGCTGTTCGTGGTGCTGTGGCTGATGGACCGCGCAGGCCCCTTGTGGTGGGTGTACACGTGGGTCGTGTGGGTCGCGTTCAATTTGTTCGTCCAGTTCATCTTCCCGCACGTGATCGCGCCGATATTCAACAAGTTCGAACCGTTGTCGGATGCCGCACTGGCACAACGTATCGAAGGGCTGATGCAGCGCTGCGGTTTTGCGGCACGCGGTCTTTTTGTGATGGACGGGTCGAAGCGTTCGGCGCATGGCAACGCCTATTTCAGCGGTTTTGGCCGCGCGAAACGCATCGTCTTCTTCGACACGTTGATCGAGCGTCTCTCCCCGGCCGAGATCGAAGCCGTCCTGGCGCACGAACTGGGGCACTTCAAGCGTCGTCACATCACCAAGCGCCTGGTCGTCGCCTTCGCTTTGTCGCTCGCCTTCCTGGCACTGCTTGGCTGGCTCATCGGACGCACATGGTTCTACACCGAACTGGGCGTCATGCCGTCGATGACCGGTAGCAACAATGCGCTCGCGCTCGTGCTCTTCTTCCTTGTGCTGCCCGTATTCGGGTTCTTTGCCAGTCCGCTGAACAGCCTGACGTCGCGCAAGCATGAATTCGAGGCCGACGCCTTCGCCGCGAGCCAGACGCAAGCGGGCGATCTGGTGAATGCCCTCGTGAAGCTGTATCAGGACAATGCGTCGACGCTCACGCCAGACCCCGTCTACACAGCGTTTTACTACTCTCATCCTCCCGCGTCGCAACGCATCGACCGTTTGCTGGGGCATGCATGAAGCGCGGCGTTAAAGGTAAGGCTGCGCCCGTCGAAACGACCGCGCAGGAACGACGCCACGGCCGCGTTGCCGCAGCGCACGGACGCCACTACGTTGTCGAAGCCGACGATGGGGAAACGGTGCTGTGCTTTCCGCGCGGCAAGAAGAGCGAGATCGCCGTCGGTGATGAGGTGGCATGGGCGCGCACGGGCGATCAGGGTGTCATCGAGGAGATTCTGCCGCGTCGGAACCTGCTCTACCGTTCGGACCAGTTCAAGAGCAAGCTGTTCGCCGCCAACATCGACCAGTTGGTGATCATGCTGGCGACAGAGCCCTATTTCAGCGAGGACCTGCTCGGACGCGCGCTCGTGGCTGCCGAGGCGAACGAATTGCGTCCGCTCATCGTGCTGAACAAGACGGACGTCACAGCGGCACTGCCTGCCGCGCGGGAACGTCTTGCGCCGTATCGCGCGCTTGGCTACGAAGTGCTTGAACTCTCCGTTCGCGCTGATCCGGACGCTGCCACCGCACTTCTGTTACCACGACTGGCCCATCAGTCGTCGTTGCTGCTCGGTCAGTCCGGCATGGGGAAGTCGAGTCTTGTGAACCTCGTCGTCCCCAATGCGGACGCTGCGACGCGCGAAATCTCTACGGTGTTGAATTCGGGCAAGCACACGACGACGTTCACGCGAATCTTCCATCTGCCCGAGGGCGGATTGCTGATCGACTCGCCGGGTTTTCAGGAATTTGGGCTGCATCACCTGAAGGAAGGTGCACTTGAACGTGCGTTTCCCGAGTTTCGTCCGCTACTCACCGGGTGCCGGTTCTACAACTGCCATCACTTGAAAGAACCGGGCTGCGCGATTCTCGAGGCCGTGGAGGACGGGCGCATTTCTCGTCAGCGTCACGCGCTCTATGCGCAACTCGTTCACGAGTCGGAGCAGCAGATTCCTTATTGAGACGACGTGCGCACGCGCGTCGTATCTCGCAGCAACGAAAAACCCCGCCGAGGCGGGGTTTTCTTTTGCGCTACCGCGATTCGCGCCTAAACGTCAGCGCAATCCGTCCGATCAGCCCAGCCATACGGCGAGTGTCAGCAGAAGCAACAACAGCATCCACAGCAGTACTGCGCGCCAGACGAGTCCGACGGCGGCCTGCAAGGTCCGCGGCGTGCATTCGCTGCCGACCGGCAGAACGGCGTCGTCCCCCTGATTGAGCGCGTCGACACTGGAGACTTCAGCGAGCGGGCCCGTCAGTCGTGCGCCGAGTGCGCCACTACCGGCTGCCAGCAAAATGCCTTCATTCTCGTTCGGCCACTGCTTAGCGTAGTGACGCCACGCATAGATGGCATCTTCGAAGTTACCGACAATCGCGAAGCCGATGGCCGTCAGACGCGCCGGCACCCAGTCGATCACATAGAACGCCTTGCGCGCAAACGCACCAAAGGCCGGGCTGCGATCGGGTGCCGCTTCCGTCCATCGCCGCGAGAGATACTCGGCGAGACGATACAGCACCGCTCCGGCGGGGCCCACGGGCATCAGGAACCAGAAAAACACACCGAACACGTGACGATGCGAGGCAATCACCGCATGCAGCAGCGTGTGACGCACGATCTCGTCCACCGGCATATCGACGGTGTCGATACCAATCCATTGACGCAGAATTTCGCGCGCTTCGTTGACGTTGTCGTTATTCAGTGCAACGTGGATATCGGTGAAATAGTGGCTGAACTGCCGAAACCCCATCGTCAGGTAGACGATGAGCACGTTCCAGGCGAAGCCAAGGAAAATATTGACCCGCATGAGCAGGTAGTAGACGACGCCGACAACCAGGACGAATGGCACCACTACGACCAGCCACGCGAGAACACCGTGGCGCGGCTGCCCGGCGTCAAACGACTGCGACGTATGGGTCGCGTGGGAGCGGATCAGGTTGTAGATCGGGTTTTGCGTGGAGAGGGCACGCACCTGCTCAAAGATCAGCGCGAGGAGTACCGAGAAGAATGTCATGCGTGCGATCAGATCACCGGACGGAATGGTGTAACGATAGCACAGCTTCTCGCAAATGCCCGCCCCGCGTGCCTTCGCGACGCACTTGTCTGTCAATTCGAGCAGGCAATCTGCAGAATCGAATCGACATTCGCATTGCGCCCGCAGCCAGGTCCGCAGTCAGGTTCGCGATTAGGCTCGCAGAAGTCGATAGAAATTTCTGAGCATCCCCGCCGTCGCACCCCAGATGAAATACTCGCCACCTGCGGCCTTCGGATAGGGCATCGCATAAAAACGACGCTCACCGACCTGATAGTTGAAGACGCGAATCTGATGGTGTGCGGGATTCATCAGGAAATCGAGCGGCACTTCGAAGATTTCGTCTACCTCGCCCGTATCCGCGACCAGATCGAACGGCGGCTGGACCAGGCCGACGACCGGCGCGACGCGAAACCCCGTACCCGTCACATAATCCGGCAAGCTGCCGATGACCTCGACCGCTCCGGCGTCCAGCCCGATTTCCTCGCGCGATTCGCGCAACGCGGTCGCAATCGGCGTCGGATCGTCGGGCTCGCGGCTCCCACCCGGAAAACTGACTTGCCCGGCGTGCGTACTCAAATGCTGCGTGCGCTTCGTGAGCAGCACGGTGGTGCCGTGCGGACGCATCACCAACGGCACCAGCACCGCGGCGGCTCGTGGCGTGAACATCGAGGGGGAAACCAGATCGCCGACACCCGACTCGGGCGTCCAGATGGGCGGACTAGCAAGACGGTCACGTAACGCTGAGGGGGTCAACCGCTCTGCCGGCACCGGCTCCCCTTCCCCCGTCGAGACGATGGGTAAGGCTTCAGGATGCAGGATGAGAGGTGGCGCCACGTAGACCTTTGGAGATGAAGAATTCCGCTATTTTAGCGAGGATGCGCAAAGCGCGTGCGCACGAAGAAAATGCCATTCCCCCGGCAATTCGCGGCATACCGCCGTTATGACGCAGCGCCGCATCCCAATCGACGCGCTGCACTGAAACGAAAAAAGCACCCCGAGGGGTGCTTTTTCCGTGCGGCTTTGCTGCGCCCGGCCACGAGGTCGCCAGGCGTAGCAGCGTCCGACTTACTCGGCAGCAGCGACGGTCTTGCTCTTGAACGTGAGCTTTTCCTTGATACGTGCCGACTTGCCCGAACGCTCACGCAGGTAGTACAGCTTAGCGCGACGAACGTCACCACGACGCTTGACTTCGATGCTGGCGATCAGCGGCGAGTACGTCTGGAACGTACGCTCAACGCCTTCACCCGACGAAATCTTACGAACGATGAAGCCCGAGTTCAGACCACGGTTACGCTTGGCGATCACGACGCCTTCGTAAGCCTGAACACGCTTGCGGGTACCTTCAACCACGTTCACGTTAACGATCACGGTGTCGCCCGGGGCGAATTCGGGGATCGTCTTGTTCGCGGTCAAACGCGCGATTTCTTCTTGCTCGATCTTAGCGATCAGATTCATTTACTACTCCTTGTGCCATCGTGTCGGCGTTATATACCGGCGAGCCGGCCCCGACAGAGGATGGGTTCAAACCGAATGCCGTCCCCATGACGACATCCGCTGCCTACTTGGCCGACGTATCGGCCCGCAGGCTTGTCAGCCACGCCTCGTCGGCACGGCTGAGCAATCCGTTGGCACGCGCACTCTCGATCAGATCGGGACGCTTGTGCCAGGTATTGGCCAACGCCTCACGGCGTCGCCACTTTTCAATCTCTGCGTGATGCCCACCCAACAGCACATCGGGCACGCGCACGCCTTCATATTCTTCAGGCCGCGTGTAGTGCGGGCAATCCAGCAAGCCATTCACGAAGCTGTCTTGCTCTGCCGACTGTTCGTCGTTCAGCGCACCCGGCAGCAGCCGGATCAGCGAATCCATCAGCGCCATGGCGGGCAACTCCCCGCCCGACAGCACAAAATCGCCCACGCTGACTTCTTCGTCAACCACACGATCGATCAGGCGCTGATCGATGGCCTCATAACGGCCGCAGAGCAGAATCAAACCTTGCTCCTGCTCGCGCAGCTCGACCACCCGGCGATGCGTCAACGGCTTACCTTGCGGCGACATCAGCAACACGCGACCGCGCGGGACACCGGCTTGCGCCTGCGCTGCCTTTGCGGCGGCAATCGCATCGTCCAGCGGCTTGGCCAGCATCACCATGCCCGGACCGCCGCCGTAGGGGCGATCGTCGATCGTGCGGTAATTGTTATGCGTGAAGTCACGCGGATTCCAAAACCGCAGACCGTAGCGCGACTGCTTGAGCGCCCGGCTGGTGACGCCCCAGTCGGTCAGTGCCCGAAACATCTCGGGAAAGAGCGTGACGACGTCAAACTGCATCAGACCGGTTCCGTCCAGAGGTGCCCGGACGCATTAACGACCAGGCGGTCAATCGGTATCTCAATAATCGAGACCCCAGTCAGCCACAATGCGTCCCGCCTCGGTGTCGACGGTCTGGACGTACTGGCCAACAAACGGGATCAACCGCTCAGCGGTCTTCGCCGGATTGCCATCGGTAGCCGGTACGTCGTACACCACACGCAAAACGGTGTGTACGCCGTTGTCCAGCAAACCGACAACCTTCCCGAGCGATTCATCCTGCAAATTCGTCACCTGGGCGCCGATCAGGTCGACCCAGTAAAACTCGTCTTCGCCGGCCGACGGGAATGCACTGCGCGGCACCCAGACCTGAAGGCCCTTGAGCGCCTCGGCGGATGTCCGGTTCTCGCTGCCACGCAATTGCGCGACAACCGTGCCCGAATGCCCCCGACTGTGCAGCACGTTGGCCTTGGTGTAGGCCGACTCGCCGGGACGACGGAAATACCAGCAATCCGCAGATAACAGGCCTTCGCCGTCACCCGTGTGCGGCTGCACCTTGATCCAGCCGCGAATCCCGTAGGCATCGCCGATATAACCGAGCTCGACGAGATCGTCGGGCACCTCGGTTACTGGGGCGAGCACCTGCTCGGCGCGCATACCGGAGGCGCGACGCGCTTCTGCACCGATTTTCAACGGTACACGCTCACGTGCGGAACGAACCATGCAATCCAACCTTGTGACGAACACACGGCGATGCTTGCCCCAGATTGCTCGGGAGCATGCACCGCCGTTCAATTCTCATGCCATCGGCAAACCGACAGCAATGCGTACCACTCGACTATCTGAAAGCTTAGGCAGCAGCCTTGGCGCCTTGCTTGATCAGACGAGCCACGGTCGGCGACAGTTGTGCGCCAACGCCTTGCCAGTACGTCAGACGGTCTTGAGCAATGCGCAGACCTTCCGTGCCTTCGGCAGCGACCGGGTTGTAGAAGCCAATACGCTCGATGAAGCGGCCATCGCGACGGTTACGCGAGTCGGTTGCAACGATGTTGTAGAACGGGCGCTTCTTCGCGCCGCCGCGAGCCAGGCGGATAACGACCATATTAAATCCTTGTGAATCCAGAAGTGTTCGGACAGAAAACGCGTGATTATAGCGCAAAACCCTCGTCAAAACAAACACTTCGCCAAAGGGAAAGTACACCCCGTATAGGCACGCCTATATTAGAGGGCTTGCGCGGCGGTGCCGCGCCCCGATAACCGCTGGTCTACAATGCACGCATCCTTGGTGTAAAGCGAGCCCTGCATGCGACGATTTCCCGATGGATACTTACTCTCCTTCCTTCTGCCATGGCCCATGCGGATTGCCGCGCAGGTGATCATCCTTATCGGCGCCGTGCTGACGTGCGTCCCGCAATTGGCGGCGGCGCGTGACGCCCTTCCCATCGAGCGTCTCTCGTTACCTCAGGGCTTCTACGTCGAAGTCCTTTCCGATCAGGTCCCCGGGGCCCGCGGCATGGCATTAGGTCCGAAGGGCACGCTGTTTGTCGGTAGCCGGGCGCAAGGCAACGTCTACGCCATCACGCTCGATCCATCGCGCGCCTACGCGGCCAAGGTCCGCACGGTGGCGTCAGGCCTGAACATGCCGGTCGGCGTCGCTATGCGCAACGGTGCTTTATATATCTCGGCCGTGTCGCGCATCGTCAGACTCGATGACATCGAAAACCATCTCGACAACCCCGGCAAACCGAGCGTCGTCTACGACAAACTTCCCACCGAAAGCCACCACGGCTGGCGATATATCGCCTTCGGCCCGGACCAGCGTCTGTATGTGGGGGTCGGCGCACCCTGCAATGTTTGCAAACGCGACGAGAATCGTTACGCGATGATCGGCAGCATGAAGGCCGATGGTACGGACTGGCGGGTAGTCGCCCGCGGCGTGCGCAACACCGTGGGATTCGACTGGCAGCCCGGCACCAATACGCTATGGTTCACCGATAACGGGCGCGATCAGCTCGGCGACGATGTTCCCGACGACGAGCTCAACCGTCTGACGCGGATGGGAGAGCATTTTGGGTTCCCATACTGCCACGCTAACGATGTCCCCGACCCCGACTTCGGCCGCGAAAAGGCGTGCCGCACTTTTTCGCCGCCCATGGCCAAGCTGGGTGCCCACGTGGCCGCCCTCGGTATGCACTTCTATACAGGCAAGCAGTTCCCGGATGATTATCGCGGCAGTATCTTTATTGCTGAGCACGGTTCGTGGAATCGCAGCAGCAAAGTGGGATATCGGGTCGTTCGTGTGGTTCTGGATGCGAAAGGCAACGTCAGCAAGCAGGAAGTTTTTGTGCAGGGGTGGTTAGGTGACGGCGACGCCGTGTGGGGTCGCCCCGTCGATCTGCTGACCCTGCCGGATGGCTCTCTCCTGATCAGCGACGACCATGCCGGAGCGATATATCGAATCACGTACCGAAAGCCATGAGGTATCGCGATGACGCATTTCACGCCAATGGGAAACATCATCAGGCCTACGCAAGGAACTGACCCCAGGCCTGCCCGGTCAACGAAGCATGGTACTCACGGCACCGCTGGAACATATCGCCCCACATTCAGCGCGACGTTTTCGCCGTCCCTGCCCTCTCCGCAACTACGCCCATACAACATCATGACTCAACGCCTACTCTCGTTCCTGCCGTCCTCGTTGACTTCGTATCTGGTGACGCTCCTCGTGCCTGCCGCCATGCTGGCCGGTTGTGCAGCGCCTTCCGGCGGAGGCGCCAATCCCGCATCGGGTACGCCGGATAACACCGCGGCAGCGACCGCCCCTGCCGACATTCTCGGCACCTGGCAGTTGATGAAATGGGAAGGCACGAGCGACGCGCCGAAGCTGCCGGAAGGCCGCGCCATCAACCTGACCTTCAATGACAAGGGGGCTTACTCCGGCACCGGCGGCTGCAATCGCATCTTTGGGCAATACGCGATAGGCCCCGGCAAAGGACAACTCAGCATCCAACCCCCTGCCGCCACTCGCATGGCCTGCCCGGATTCGATGGCTTTCGAAGACCGCTACCTCAAGACGCTCGCCAGCATGACCCGCTTCGAACGCCGCGACACGCAATTGATTCTGAGCGCACCGAACGGCCCGACACTCACCTATGCATCGCAAACGTTGCTTAACCGCACGGTGGCAGGTATGAGCGGGGCAGCAACGACGGAAGATCGAATTCTCGACGTCGATTCCCAGATGGCGGACTGTGTCGGCGTGGCGCCGCGCAAGTGCTTGCGTGTGCGCGCCGCCGACGACTCCGGCAAATCGCAGTGGGAACTCTGGTATGCCCACATCGATGGCTTCGAGTGGAAGCCCGGCGTAGAATACCGCGTGAAAATTCACGGCGAACCTGTCGCCAATCCGCCCGCTGACGCGTCGAGCATGCGCTGGACGCTCGTCGAAGTCATTCGGGAAACGCCTGCTCGATAACCATTCCAAATGAACGCAGTCGCTTATAAATCCAAGACCCTGACCGCCGGTCTCGCCATGCTGTTCGGGACGCTCGGCCTGCATCGCTTCTATCTGTATGGCTTGCGCGACCGCTTCGGCTGGGCCCACATTGTGGGCTCGGCATGCGGGGTGGCGGGCTGGGGACTTCTGGTCACAAGCGAACTGCATTCCTTCGCAGGCTGGATACTCACGATTCTGGGTGCCATTTCGCTGTTTTCGGCGTTTCTCGCGGCGATTGTCTACGGCTTGCGTCCCGACGAGCGCTGGAACGCGCAGTTCAACACCCACGTCTCGAGCAAGTCGCAGTCGGGCTGGATCGCGGTCATCATCGTCAGCGTGTCGCTGTTTGTGGGCGCCATGCTGATGATGGTCGGTTTGGCCGTCGCATTTCAGACCTACTTTGAAATCCACGACACGCCGAATCGCCTGTCGCAGTAAAAACCGATCGTGACGCCCACTCCCACCGCCCCTTCCGATCGACCGACGCTGGGCTTCGTCGGCGCCGGGCGTGTGGCTCGTGCGCTCGCGCAAGCCGCGACCCGCGCCGGATATGAAGTAACGATCGTTGCTAGCCGGCGTGTCGAAAGTTCGAGGCGTATTGCGACGGCCTTGCCCAATTGCGAGGCCCTCGGCATTGAACGCTCGGAGGACATGAGCGACATCTTTTCGCGAGCCGATCTGGTCTTCCTGACGGTGCCTGACGATGCCATAGCGACTTGCGCTGCGCACCTCACGCCGCGAGCGGGCCAGGCGCTGGTACATTGCAGCGGTGCATCCGAGGTTGGGTTGCTCACGCCCGCGACGCGCCACGGCGGGCGAATTGGCGGCTTCCATCCGCTTTTTCTTTTCGCAGGACTCGACGACGACGCGACGCGCTTGCAAGGGTGCGCCATTACCATCGAGGCCGAAGCGCCGCTGAACGACATCCTTCAGCGTCTCGCGAGCGATATTGGCTGCCGCCCCTTGTCGATCCCGGCGGGCGAGCGCATGCGATACCACGCGGGCGCCAACTATGCAGCCAGCTTTCTGCTCTGTCTGCTCGACGAGGCGACTCACCTCTGGAACTCCATCGGCATGCCCGAAGGCGATGCGCAGGATGCTATGTGGCCGCTGGTCATGGGCACGCTCAACGCAGCGCGCGAACGCGGGCTCCCGGGCGCGCTTGCCGGACCGGTGTCGCGCGGCGACGCCAATATCGTTGCCCGCCACGTCGAAGCGCTCGCAGCCATGGGTGGCAATCATGCAACGCTTTACTCGCTGCTGACCCTGCGCGCCATTCATCTGGCGCGTCAACGTCCGAACCCGGATAACGCGGCCCTCGACGACATCGCACGGGCGATCGCACCCTTTATCCCTCCGGTCACGCCCGGAAGTCGTACATAGTTTTAGCCACGCCTCGCAAAAGCCCCACCCTATCGCCGCGACCCGGATCGTCAGCGCCACCGGGCCGACGAGTGCCAGCGATATGCCGCTCACCCCATTCTTCATAGCTCGCCTCCATCCAAATACTGTACAAAAACACAGTATAATGACAAGCATTCCCTGCGGCCGTCCGATGGCCGTGACAGGGACAGCTATTCAGGAGATGAGTCATGGCATCCTCATTCGCGCCGCCCCCGTCGCGCAAGGGCCGAGGCGCCACCGCCAATCTCGAATCGCGCTTTTCAGCGTTCCGTCGCGAGAGCGATGAGACCCGCCATGAATCGGACGCTGCCCAAGAATGTGAAGTCAAATTCGTGACTCAGGTCGCACTGGAAAACGCGCGAACGATCATGTCCCGCAACACTTCGGCGGACATCCCCTTCGATCGCTCGATCAATCCCTACCGTGGATGTGAGCACGGCTGCACCTATTGCTTTGCGCGCCCCACGCACGCCTACCTGGGGCTCTCTCCCGGTCTGGACTTCGAGACCCGTTTGTACGCGAAACACAATGCAGCAGAGCGTCTTGACGCAGAGTTGCGCAAGCGCGGTTATCAGCCCGCCTTACTTGCGCTGGGCGCAAACACGGATCCTTATCAGCCAATCGAGCGGGAATACGGGATCACACGCAGCGTCCTGGAAGTGCTGGAGCGTTTTGGGCACCCTGTCGGCATCACCACCAAGTCGGCGCTCGTCACACGCGATATCGACATTCTTTCGCGCATGGCCGCGCGCGGGCTGGCACGAGTCTTCATTTCGGTGGGAACGCTCGACGCGGATATCGCCCGCAAGATGGAACCGCGTGCGAATACGCCGTCGCGACGCATCGATGCCATCCGCAAGCTGACGGATGCAGGTATTCCGACAGGCGTCATCGTCGCGCCGATCGTGCCAGCGCTGACCGATTTCGACATCGAGCGAGTGCTGACGACCGCAGCCGAAGCGGGCGCAACCTACGCTGCGTACGTGATGTTGCGGCTTCCCAGAGAAGTGCACGACGTCTTCGTTGAATGGCTGGAAACCAATTACCCGTTGCGGGCTCGTCACGTCATGAGTCTGATCGAGCAAGTGCGAGACGGAAAGCACAACAGCTCAGAGTTCGGTACACGGATGAAAGGCACCGGATTACACGCCGAATTGATTCGGCAGCGCTTTCACCTGGCCGCACGCAAGTTAGGGCTCAATCAGGCCAGACCGCCCTTGAGAAACGATCAGTTCTGCGTCCCGGAATTGCCGCCACAGAACAGCGGACCGGCCACTGCGGCAGATCCACAGATGCCGCTTTTTTAGACAACGCGCTCACTCGTCAACGTGAACGGTGAGCGTTTCCTTGATTTCCTCCATGACGACATAGCTTTTCGACTGCACGGCACCGGGCAGTTGAAGAAGAATGTCGCCCAGCAATTTCCGGTACTCGGACATCTCGCGGATGCGCGCCTTGATCAGATAGTCGAAATCGCCCGAAATCAGGTGACATTCCATGACCTCCGGAATACGCAGCACCTCCCGCCGGAACTGGTCGAACATGTTGCCGGATTTGTGGTCGAGCGTGATTTCGACGAACACCAGCAGTGCCGCGCCCAGCGCCGCCGGATTGACGCGGGCGAAGTAGCCCATGATCACGCCGTCTCGCTCCATGCGTTTCACGCGCTCGATGCACGGCGTGATGGATAGACCGACCTGCTCCGACAGGTCCTTCATCGACATTCGGCCGTCCTGTTGGAGCAACGTCAGGATGCGTCGGTCGAGCCGATCCAGTGTCCGGACGGATTGCTGCTGCACTCTCATGATTTTTTCCTGAATTCAGGCCATATACATTAACTAAACCTATGATTCCGAGAATAGCATGCTAATTATTACTGCATAACTATGGTTTTACAGGAGTCAACGCAATGAAGGTCATCGTTCTCGGCAGCGGCGTCATCGGCGTAACCAGCGCCTACTACCTGGCAAAGGCCGGGCATGACGTCACGGTGCTCGACCGTCAGGCAGGACCGGCGCTCGAAACCAGCTTCGGCAACGCTGGTCAGATTTCGCCCGGATATGCGTCCCCGTGGGCCGCACCGGGGATTCCGGCGAAGGCCGTCAAGTGGCTGTTCCAGAAACACGCCCCGCTCGCCATTCGTCCGGACGGCACCCTCACGCAGTTGAAGTGGCTGTATCAGATGCTGCGCAATTGCACGCCGGAGCGCTATTCCGTCAATAAGGAACGCATGGTGCGGATCGCCGAATACAGCCGCGACTGCTTCCGTGAGCTGCGTGCAGAGACCGGCATCGCCTACGAAGGCCGTCAGGCGGGCACGCTCCAATTGTTCCGGACCGAAGATCAACTCGCAAACGCAGCGCGCGATATCGCCGTGCTCGAAGAGGCAGGCGTGCCGTTCGAACTCCTGGACAGCAAGGCGCTCGCGACCGCAGAACCGGCGTTGGCGGCCGTATCGCACAAGCTGACCGGCGGCCTGCGTCTGCCGAACGACGAGACCGGCGACTGCCAGATGTTCACGACGCGTCTGGCGGCCATGGCTGAAGCGCTCGGCGTGAAATTCCGCTACGACATGCCGATCGACGGCCTGAACGTGGTCGGCGACAAGATCGAGGGTGTGGTTTGCGCCGGTTCACTGCAACGTGCGGACGCCTATGTCGTCGCGCTCGGCTCGTACTCCACGCCATTCCTGCGCGGGATCGTCGATATTCCGGTGTATCCGCTCAAGGGCTACTCGATTACCGTACCGATCGTCGATGCGTCGCGCGCACCGGTATCCACCATCCTGGATGAAACCTACAAGATCGCCGTGACTCGCTTCGACGACCGTATCCGCGTCGGCGGCATGGCAGAAGTCGTCGGGTACAACAAGCGCCTGAACCCCGCGCGCCGCGCCACGTTGGAGATGGTCGTGAACGATCTGTACCCGGGTGCAGGCAACACTGCGGAAGCGTCTTTCTGGACGGGCCTGCGTCCGATGACACCGGACGGCACGCCGATCGTCGGCGCGACGGCGTTGCGCAACCTGTTCCTGAATACCGGACACGGCACGCTCGGCTGGACGATGTCCTGCGGGTCGGGCCAACTGCTGGCCGACCTGATGTCGGGACGCCGCCCAGCCATTCTGTCCGACGACCTATCGGTGGCGCGCTACAGTGGCGCGTCCCATGCGCAGGCCGAACCGGCCTTCGCCTGACCTTCCAGACGGCACCTTCGGGTGCCGTTTTTGTTTGGGCATCACGTGTTGTCGAATTCGCTGTTCGTAGTCACATCACAACAAAGGAGACGCATCATGAAGATCGGTGTACCCAAGGAGATCAAGAACCACGAGTATCGCGTAGGCATGACGCCCGCAGCTGTACGCGAAGTGGTGGCACGCGGGCATGAGGTGTGGATCGAGACGCAAGCCGGTGAAGGCATTGGGATGGACGACACGGCGTATGCCGCCGCAGGCGCCCGCATCGCTGCCAACGCCGTCGACGTCTTCGATCGCGCCGAACTCATCGTCAAGGTCAAAGAGCCGCAAGCCGTCGAGCGCGCCAGATTGCGGCCTCATCACACGCTTTTCACGTATCTTCACCTCGCTCCCGATCCCGAGCAGACGAACGATCTGATCAAGAGCGGTGCCACGTGCATCGCGTACGAAACTGTGACGTCCGTAAATGGCGGCCTCCCGCTGCTCGCGCCCATGTCCGAAGTCGCGGGACGCATGTCCATCCAGGCTGGCGCAACCGCGCTCGAAAAGACACACGGGGGGCTTGGCTTGCTGCTCTCAGGTGTGCCCGGCGTCGAAGCGGGCAAGGTCGTCATTCTCGGCGGCGGTGTCGTGGGTACGAATGCCGCGACCGTAGCCGTCGGCATCGGGGCGCAGGTCACGGTCATCGACAAATCGGTCGACGCGTTGCGACGCCTGAGTGCCCAGTTCGGGGGACGCGTGCAAACGGTCTATTCGACGCAGCACGCGATCGAAACGCATTTGCGCGATGCAGATCTGGTCATCGGTGGCGTCCTGATCCCGGGCGCCGCCGCACCCAAGCTCATCACGCGGGCGATGCTGGGTCTGATGCGAAAGGGTGCCGTGATCGTGGACGTCGCCATCGATCAGGGCGGTTGCTGCGAGACGTCGCATGCGACCACGCACGCCGACCCGGTCTACGTGGTCGAAGGCGTGGTGCACTACTGCGTCGCCAACATGCCGGGGGGCGTGCCGCGCACGTCGACCTTTGCACTGAACAACGTGACACTTCCGTTCATTCTGCAACTGGCCGATCACGGCGCTGTGGCCGCCATGCGCGCCGATCCGCATTTGCTGGCCGGACTGAACGTAGCGCGCGGCATGGTGACCAACCGCGGGGTAGCCGACGCGCTCGGACTCGTCTACCACGATCCGCACGCAGTCCTGGCGAACCTGCCGGCCGCAGCCTGAGCTTAAGCCGGATGGTGAGAGCCGTCGGGGTGGCACGCGATGCTCGTCATCGGGCGTCACCCCGGCCTGGCGCAAATCCGCCGCCAAACCGCTCACCGTCCGGCCCCGCCACGCCTTGCGCTTTGGACATGGGCGCACTCACTTCGTTATACTTCCTCCATCTCGACGGCGCCCGCCGACCAACCGGCATGGAGGGCACGCTCAGCCACTCGGCATTCCGCCTGCCCGAGCCGTCAACGTCTATGAGCAAGTGATGAACGCCGACCCGCAAGAACTCAATAAATTCAGTGAATTGGCCCACCGCTGGTGGGATCCGCACAGCGAATTCAAGCCGCTGCACGAGATCAACCCGTTGCGCCTCGACTGGATCGAACAGCACGTCCAGCTGCAGGGCAAGCGCGTGCTCGACATCGGCTGCGGTGGCGGCATTCTGTCGGAATCGATGGCGCGTCAGGGCGCACGCGTCAAAGGCATCGATTTGTCGCAAAAGGCGCTCGGGGTTGCCGATTTGCATAGCCTGGAAGCTGGCCTTTCCATTGAGTACGAAGAAATCGCCGCCGAAGCGCTCGCGGCGCGTGACGCAGGTACGTACGACGTGGTGACCTGCATGGAAATGCTCGAACACGTGCCGTCGCCGGCATCGATCGTCGCTGCGTGCGCAACACTCGTGAAACCGGGCGGTCATGTGTTCTTTTCCACGCTCAACCGCAATCCGAAGGCATGGCTGCTCGCCGTGGTCGGTGCAGAGTACGTACTGCGGATGCTGCCGCGCGGCACACACGATTACGCCAAGTTCATCCGCCCGTCGGAGTTGGCGTCGTTCACCCGTGCGAGCGGCCTGACAATCCGCGACATGCGTGGCCTGACCTACAATCCGATCAGCAAACGTTACGCGATCAATCGCGATACCGACGTCAACTACATGGTCGCTTGCACCCGCGACGCCTGATATGTTCGAGCCCCCCGTCCGCGCCCCCTCCTCTTTCGACGCCACGTCAACGCTGTTGCACGGCGAGATTCGTGCTGTCCTGTTCGATCTGGACGGCACACTCGCCGACACGGCCCCCGATCTCGTCGCCGCGGTCAACAAGGTGCGTACCGATCGTGGTCTGCCGCCCGGCCCTTACGAGACGTTGCGCCTGCAAGCGTCACATGGTGCACGCGGATTGATCGGTAGCGCGTTCGGCGTGACCCCCGACGATGCGGCCTTCCCGGCGCTGAGAGACGCATTCCTTGCCAACTACGAAGCCGCGTTGTGCGTGCAAAGCCGCTTGTTCGAAGGCATCCCGGGCTTGCTCGCTGCCTTGAGCGAACGTGGCATGCCGTGGGGCATCGTGACGAACAAGGCCGCGCGCCTGACCAATCCGCTAGTCAAGCTGATCGGGCTCGCGGACGGCGCAACCTGCGTCGTCTCGGGCGACACGACGCCGCATAGCAAGCCGCACCCTGCGCCCCTGCTCTACGCAGCCGAGCGTATTGGCATTGCGCCTGCCCACATCGTGTACGTTGGCGACGACCTTCGCGATGTGCAGGCCGGCAAGGCGGCCGGAATGGCGACGATTGCTGCGGCCTACGGTTATTGCGGCGACTCGCTCGCGCCTGCTCAGTGGCAGGCGGATGCTGTCGTCGAACGCGCGGGCGCGATCGCCCCGCTGGTGATGGCGTTGGCGTAAGCCTCCGCCCCTTCGCCTGCCAGGACGTCGCCGCGAAACTCGCGGCGCGTTCTGGGAATGTCCCGCCGCGCCTTGGTGGCGCCGCGTATGCTTCATAGGCTACTTACGGGAGACCGCATGGCCGAACAAGCGAACGATCGCGAACCCTCAAAAACTCCCCCCGCAGGCAGCACCCGCGTTCAGCAAGGCCTCGCCCGCGCGCAAGCGCTTGGACGCGACCCGGACGTGCGCCGCCGCGCACGCAAGACCGGGCTATGGGCCGCAGGGATCATCGCCGTATTTGGGGTGGTCGGCTACTTTACGGTGCCGGCCGTGCTCAAGCATTACGCCGTCGACAAACTCTCCGCTTATCTGGAACGGCCGGTGAGCGTCGGCGACGTCAGTTTCAATCCATACACGCTGCGTCTCGATCTGCATCAGGTGCATATCGGCGACAAGACACCCGGCCAACCGTTCGTCGATATCGGCGAATTGCGGGTGAACGCCTCGTGGAGCTCGCTATTCCGCTTTGCCCCGGTGATCGGCGAGTTGTACGTCGACACGCCCGTCGTGAACATCGTGCGCACCGCGCCGCAGCGGTTCAACTTCTCGGACATCATCGATCGCGCGACGTCCGGTCCGCCCTCGCCCGAACCATCGAAGCCTGCGCGCTTTGCACTGAACAACGTACAGATCAAGAACGGCACGATTCGCATCGACGATGCTTATCAGAACGAAAAGCACGTTGTCGACAATCTGCAGGTCGGCGTGCCATTTATTGCCAACCTGCCGGCCGACACCGATATCTTCGTACAGCCGTTGCTGCAGGCGTCCATCGACGGCTCGCCGCTGCATATCTCAGGACAGACCAAGCCGTTTGCCGACTCGCTGGAGTCGACCGTCGACATCAAGCTCGACCGGCTCGACGTGCCGAAGTACCTCGGTTACGCGCCCATGACCGTTCCCGCGCAAATCAAGAGCGGTGCGATCAGCACCGATCTGAAACTGCGCTTTACGCGAGACAAGGACGGCAACCACGTAGTCCTGACGGGAACTGCGGGGTTGGCTGACGCAGTGGTCAACGAAGCTAACGGCTCACCGCTCGTTGCGGTCAAACAAATTGACGTCAAGCTGGGCAAGGTCGAACCGCTGAGCAACATCTATCACGTCGACAGCATACGGATCGATGGCCTCGACCAGCATGTCACGATGGAGAAGGACGGGTCGATCAACGTCGTAAAAGCCCTGCTGCCGCAACGGCCGGTGCTGAAGGCTGTCGGCAAAGCGGTCGACGAAGCGGCGGCATCGCCCAAGGCGAGCGAAGCGGCAAAGTCCGCACCGAAGGTGGCTGCCGAACAAACGGCACGCCCTGCCACGCCCGCATCGGCGGCTGAAGCCGCGCAGGCGAAGGCTGCGGCCGCAGCGCAACCGTTGCCGCTCGACCTGCTCGTCGGCGAGGTTTCTCTGGTGAACAGCAAGCTGCGTTTCACCGATGAGCGCGGCGCAAAGCCCGCGAGCATTGCGCTGGAGAACGTCCAGCTCGGCGTGAAACAGTTTTCTACGCTGGGTAAGGACCCCGCAACTTACGATGCGTCGCTGGGCGTCCAAAGCGGTGGCTCGCTCAAGGCGCACGGTCAGTTCAGCCTGCCTGCGTATAACGCCAGCGGGGAACTGGACGCACAGTCGATCGCGCTCGCGCCGCTGCTGCCGTTTGCACAAGGCGCTCTCGCTGGCGACCTGAAGAGCGGTACGGTGGGTGCGCAAGCAACGTTCAATGCCGCGTTTGCCCCCGACAAGCAACCCAATGTGCAGATCGCACCCGCCACGGCGACGCTGGAAAAGATCGAGTGGCTGACCGGCCAGAAGGGCGATGCCCCGGTGAAGCTGGCCAAGGCGCAGGCGAAGCTCTCGCACTTCGACCTTGGTGCCCGTCAGGCGGTCGTGGACGAAGTGACGGTCAGCGGATTGGACATAGCCGCACGCCGCGACAAGGACGGCAAGATCAACCTGCTGGCGCTGACCGGCGACGGCCAGCCGAAGGCGTCCGCAAGCGGCGGCAGCGGCATCAGCGCCCGCGTCGGCACCGAACGCGGTCGGCGTACGTCTGGCAAAGCTCCTGCATCGAGTGCGCAAGCCGCGGGCGGATGGCAGTGGAAGGTCGGCAAAGTCTCGGTCGAGAACGCGAGCATCGGGTTTGAAGATCGCGCGGTCAAAGGCCGTCCGATCAATGCGAAGTTCGCACCGCTCAACATCAAGGTCCAGGGCGCGTCGCAAGACATGACCAAGCCGTTGCAGCTTGAGGTGAGCGGCACGCTTAACAAAAAGGGCTCGCTCAACGCGACGGGTAACGTCACGCCGCAGCCGTTATCCGGCGATCTTCAGGTCAAGACCCAGCAGCTCGATCTGGCTGCGTTCGATTCGTACATGAGCGACGAACTGAACGCGAGCATCGCGAGCGCCCTGCTCTCCAGCAACGGACGCGCCACCTTCGCGATGAAGGGCGACACCCCGCAAGTGACGTATCGCGGTGACGCCACGCTCGGCAACGTACGCCTGCTGGACAAGGTGACGACGGACGACTTCGTGCGCTGGAATGCGTTGGCGGTGCAACAGATCAATCTGGCGGTGGGCAGCGGCAAGCCGAACGTCCAGTTGGGCAGCATTGCACTGTCGCGCTTTTACGCGCGTCTGATCATCAATGCGAACGGTCGTCTGAATCTGGCCGACGTGGTGGGCAATAACCAGGCGCCCCGCTCGCTCACGCGCGCCAATGAAGGCATACCGCTGGATGCGGCGTCCGCAGCAAAGCCCCCGCTCGATGCGGCGGCTTCAGCGGTAGAAGCCGGGCAGCCGACGGAGGTCGAGAAGAAGGAGCAATCGCCCGGCAAGACGACGGCCGAACGTGGCCCCGGCTACGGCGCGGGCAAGGCGCTGCCTGCGGACGTCCACATCGGACGTATCACGCTGCAAGGCGGCAATATCAACTTCACAGACAACTTCGTCAAGCCGAACTACACAGCCAATCTGACGGATATCGGCGGACGAATCGGCGCTTTTGGCACCGCCACCACCGAGCCTGCCGAAGTGGCGTTGCAGGGCAAGGTGAACCGCAACGCGCCGATCAATATCAACGGCAAGATCAACCCGCTGGCGCCGATGGCGTTCGTGGATCTCGGCGCGAAGGCGGACGGCATCGAGCTGACCAACCTCACGCCGTACTCCACGAAATACGCGGGTTATCCCATCGAAAAGGGCAAGCTCACGGTCGACGTGCACTATTTGCTCGATCAGGCGAAGCTGACCGCGAACAACCACATCTTCATCGATCAGTTGACGTTCGGCGATCGTGTGGATAGCCCGACGGCGACCAACCTGCCGGTGCGTCTGGCGGTGTCGTTGCTGAAGAACTCGCGCGGTGAAATCGACGTCGATATTCCGATTTCCGGCTCGCTGGACGATCCGCAGTTCAGCCTCGGCGGCGTGATTTTCCGGGCGTTCGTGAACCTGATCGTCAAGGCGGCCACAGCACCGTTCAGCTTGTTGGCGTCCGCATTCGGCGGTGGCGAGCAGGAGCTGGGGTACGTCGAATTCGCCCCGGGAAGTGCGCGTCTGTCGCCTGACGACGAAAAGCGTCTCGAAACGCTGGTCAAGGCGCTGAATGATCGCGAAGCGCTGAAGCTGGACATCGTAGGTCGCGTAGACCCCGCCAAGGACACCGACGGCTTGCGTAGCGTGGCGGTCGAGCGTGCCATCAAGGCGCAGAAGGTCAAGGCGATGGTTGGCAAGGGCGAGAGCATCGATGTCGACAGTGTGAAGGTGACACCGGAGGAACGTAGCAAGTACCTCACTGCTGCCTACAAGGCGGCCGACTTCGCGAAGCCGCGCAACATGATCGGACTCACCAAGTCGCTGCCGGATGACGAGATGGAGAAGCTCATGGAGACGAACGTCAAGGTGGGCGACGACGATCTGCGGGCGCTGGCCGAGCGCCGTGCCCAGCGGGTGCGGTCGTGGCTGGACGGCAAGATCGCGTCTGACCGGCTGTTCGTGGTGGCGCCGAAGCTGAACGCGGACGGCATCAAGGACAAGGGAGCCACCACGCGTGTCGACTTCGCACTGAAGTGAGGCATTTGTGTCATAATCGACCATTCCACTGGGGCCGACATGGTTTCGACGTGGGTATAAAGCGATGCAGGGCATACCGAGGACCCGTCACCTCGTTAATCAATGGGAAAAACGTAACTGCAAACGACGAAACGTTCGCACTGGCAGCCTAAGGGCCGCCGTCCTCTGCCTAGTTCACTGACGGACTAGTGTCGCAAGACCGGTAGCAATACCGCCAGAGGTCATATACGTCAGTTAAGCCTTTGCGGCGTCACGACGCCAAGGTCGAAAATTTAGTGAATCGCTGTTGCGTAGCGTGTTCGTCCGCGACAAAACAGTTAAATCAAATGACAGAACTAAGTATGTAGAACTGGTCGTAGAGTGCTTGCGGACGCGGGTTCGATCCCCGCCGGCTCCACCAATATTCTGATCGTCGACGACAACGAAAGACGGTCAAACCCAAGTAAAAACGGGCCTTCGGGCCCGTTTTTCATTTCTACGTTCGGCTCGCCGATCTCTCAGCGCCCTCACCCCGCCTTGCCAGACTTCAACCCAAGAAACGGGAACGGCGGCGCAGCTTTGAAACTAGCGGAAACTTCCCCACTGAACGTATTGCGTTGGTCTTTCCCGAGATCAAGGCGCTTGACTGGCGCACCGGCCGAAAAGTCGACCTTGTTGAGATCCACCCAGAACGTATTCGGTGTGAGCGCCGACTCGAAGAAATAAAGCATGCGCTTGTGATCGACAACGGTTCGCCAGCGCGTTGACGAGATATTCGGCTGCCCCGGCGTCGTAATGCCGAACGGCACCGATGCATTGCGAATCACGCCGAACATGCTCGCCAGCGCTTCCACCGGATCTTCGCTCTTCGGAATCGCATTGACGTAAAACGACGCCCGCGCAAAACGGTCCGACGCGCGGTTGGTCCCTGGTAGAAACGTCGTGCCACCGATCTGCGTCCAGTACGCGTTCAACGCAAGCTGCTCGTCGAACGTCGGCGAGTTCGTCATCACCTGATACTGCTTGCCGTGATGAATCACCTGCCGACCATTGATGTATTCGACGATGGCGCTGTCGCCCGTCCTGTCCGACATCGACAAATGCAGCGTCGTGAGCCGATCCTCGCCCGGCACGTTATCCGTCACAACCGTGAACGGCTCCTTCTCCAACGCCGAGACGGCCTCCGCGACCGTCGCGAAATTGTCCAGAACGTACTGCGCCCACGCGGCAATCGTCAAACCCGGCTTGGAATCCTTGTCGAACTTCGGATACTGCGACTCCACGAGCCACAACAGTTGCGCCGACAAACCTTTCTCATTGACGCCGTCGGTCGTCGACACGTCGTAACCGGTCGCCACGACACTGCCGTACTTCGCCGTCCAGCGGATGGAGTTCGGCCCGGCCTCCCCCGCACGTGCAATGCCCCGGGGCAGCACATACAGGTTGGTCGCGACGTCCTGCTTCCAGTCCATCGAACGAGCAGTAATGACATCGTCGTTCGCACCGAGATAGACCACACGGGTACAGGCCAGCGACGACAGGGGAGACAAGGCGAGCGTTGCCGCAGCAACGAGACACGGCAACGTCCTGACGAACTTACGGGGCATGGCGATACCTCACATTGGGGGAAGGGTACGCAAGAACCGTCAGTATAACGATGGATTTAGCGATGGAATTACCGGGTGAATTCCGTCAATCGACCAGAATCGGATACAGAGAAGCGACGAGCAGCGCCGCCGCCACGCCGTTGAAGATGCGCACCGAACGCGCGTCCGTCAACACGCGGCGCATCGCTACGCCGAATCCCGCCCACAGCCCAATGCACGGCGCGCCGAGGATGCCGTAGATCACAGCGAGCAAAGCGACGTCGGGCAAATGCGACGCGTTGGGCAAATACGTGCTGATCGCGCCTACGGCCATGACCCACGCCTTCGGGTTCACCCACTGGAATGCCGCCGCGCCGACGAAGCCCATCGGGCGCTCGCGACCCCGGCGCTCGTCGTCCATCGGCCCCGAGCGCGCCAGATGCCACGCAAGCCACAGCAGATACGCCGCGCCAACGTACTTCAGCACCGTATGGATGACCGGGAAACGCACGAAAACCGTATGCAGGCCCGCACCGGTCAGGAACACCATCAGCGCGAAACCGAAGGCGATACCCGCGAGATGCGGCAGTGTGCGCACGAAGCCATAATTCAGCCCCGAGGCGAGCACCATCATGTTGTTGGGTCCGGGCGTCACCAGCGTGATGACAGCGAAGGCGCAGAAAGCCAGAAGTTGTTCGGTCGTCATAGTCGTCGATCTGAAACGCCGCGCCGGTGCCGCATTCTGCGAACACGCGAGAAAGACGCGGTGTGACAGCATAGACACGCGTACCGACGCACACCCGATACACTTCACCGAATCCGCACGGGCCTGTACCGGTCGCACACCGTAACAGTTGAGCCGCGCTGCGCATTGCGGCGCGTCGCTCGACGTCACGCCACACCGTGAAAAGCCGCCAGACGCACCACACGCGCCAACGTCGTGCGAGAATCGACGTCATCCGAACGACCACTCGAAGCCGCCGTCTCGTGCGCCCGACTCGTTACTCTCCAAGCGCACAAAGGCACTCATCGAACGCTCGACACTGATTCCATGCCGCCACGTCTGCCACCGTTGTCCGCCCTGCGCCTGTTCGAAGCGGCGGGACGCCATCAGAGTTTCAAACGTGCCGCCGCCGAACTGCATCTCACCCCGAGTGCAGTCAGCCACGGCATTGTCGGACTGGAGCAGACGCTGGGCGTGGCGCTCTTCACGCGCTCGCCGCAAGGGCTGACGCTCACGCCGGAAGGCGTGGACTATCTCGCGTACGTGACCGAGGCGTTCTCGCTGCTGCTCACCGGCACACGACGTCTGCCGACCCCGGACGCCTCCCGCGCCATCGCCATCACCTGCGCCCCCACTCTCGCCTCACGCTGGCTGCTGCCGCGTCTGGACATGTTCATGCGTCGCATGCCCGGCGTCGACATCACCGTCGACACCTCGCGCCGCCAGGTCGGCTTTCCCACCGACGGCTTCGACTTCGCCATCCGCCTCTCACGCGCGCCCGTCGCCAGCGACACATGGCACCGCCTGTTCGGCGAACGGTTCGTCCCCGTGTGCAGCCCGGCCTATCTCGCGATGCACGCCCGTGAGGACGGCACTGTCAATCTGAGCGAGACGACTCGCATTCACGTGAGCAGCGCCAGCGAAGATTGGCAGGTCTGGGCCGAAGGCGCAGGCATCGACAACTTCGATACCCGGGGCGGGCTGAGTTTCGACAGCATCCAACTCGCATTCGAGGCGGCCATGGCGGGGCTTGGCATCGTGATCGGACGCCGCCCGCTGGTCGACGAGTATCTCGCGAACGGCATCCTCGTCCCCGCGCACGACGTCACCACGCAATCGCAAGGCGCGTACTGGCTGATCAGCGCCCCCGACATCGAGCCGCACCCCGAATGCGTGGCGTTTCGCAACTGGGTCATCGAACAGGCGGGCACCCATCAAGGTGAATAAAATTCACCCGCACGCTCACACAACTCCTTTGCCTGACGGAGACTTCATTGCGACACTTCGGTGAGGAGGATTCACCATCATGTCGCAAACTACCCCACCCGCATCGGCGTCGCTACAGGGACGCGTCACCCTCATCATTCTCGCTGGCGCACTCGTACTCAGTGCTGCAATGGGCACGCGCCAGACGTTCGGTCTCTTCATCAATCCGTTTTCCTACGACCGCGGCGTGCCCGTCACACTGGTCGCGTTCGCCATCGCCCTGCACAACCTTGTGTGGGGCTTCGCGCAGCCGTTCGCGGGGGCGATGGCAGACCGTCATGGTCCTGCACCGGTCGTCGCGTTCGGGGCGTTTGCCTTCGCTGCCGGACTGGCGATGGCCGCCCTCGCACCGTCCGGTGTCTGGCTCGTGATCGGGCTGGGTGTGCTCGTCGGTCTCGGCATCAGTTGCACGACGTTCGGTGTGGTGCTGCCCGCCGTGAGCCGTGCCGTCACGCCCGAGCGACGCACGATGGCCATGGGACTCGTCAGCGCGGGCGGCTCGCTCGGACAGGTCGCCCTCGTGCCCGTCGCACAGGGCTTGCGCGAAACGTACGGCGTCTCCACCTCGCTCTTCGTACTCGCCCTGGTGTTGTGCTGCGCGGCGCCGCTCGGCTTGTTCATGACGATGTCCCGTCGCCGCAAGCCCGCACCCGGCAGCGCCGCCCCCACCCCATCGGCCCAATCAGCCCAATCGGCCAAATCGGCCAAATCGGCCAAATCGGATGACGGCGAGCATGTGTCCCTTCGCGAAGTCCTCCGGCAAGCCCGTTCGCATCGCGGCTACCAACTGCTCACGCTCGGCTTCTTCACCTGCGGTTTCCAGCTCGCCTTCATCGCAACGCACTTGCCGGGTTATCTGCTGATGTGCCACATGCCGGTCGGGCTTGGCGCGACGGCGCTCGCGCTGATCGGTTTGTTCAACATGCTGGGCAGTTGGGCGTGCGGATGGCTCGGTGGACGGTATCGTCAGCACCATGTGCTCGGCTGGCTCTATCTCGTACGTGGCGCGGCCATCGCCCTCTTTTTCGTGCTGCCGAAAACCGACACGAGCGTCGTGATCTTTGCGGCCGTGATGGGCTTGACGTGGCTGGGCACCGTGCCGCTCACCAGCGGTCTGGTGGCGAAGGTGTTCGGCACGCGGCATCTGGGCACGCTCTTCGGCGTGTGCTTCATGAGCCATCAGGTCGGCTCGTTCCTCGGCGCGTGGTTGGGCGGATTCGTGCTCGACGTCACCGGGTCGTACAACCTGATCTGGGCCGCAACGGCGATTCTCGGCGCGGTAGCCGCAGCGCTTCACTTCCCGATCAACGACGAAAGTGTCGTGCCGCCGGTGCGCCAGCCGATGCCTGCGAACGCCTAAGCGACCGCGCGAAGCCTTACAACCGGTGTGCGTTCGCGAGACGGAAAATCTTCGTCCAGCGTTGCGCGAGCGCGCGGCCCGGCATCGGCACTCGCCAGCTCGGCTGCGCGTTGTGTGCGAGTTCCAGCGTCAGCGACCAGCGTCCGCCCTCATTCACCGGATGGGCGGACGTGACATCCGAAAACACAAAGCGCGTCTCATGACCGTCTACGCGCAGCGTTCCCATCTTGCGGTCTGCGTCGAGCATGAGTTCGCCCCACTCGCCCGACACGCTCACCAGACGCTTGCCATCACGCCGCACACCATGCACCGCGCGGTAGCGGCGCACTGCGTCGACCACCAGCCACACCACAATCAGTACGCAGACGATGATCGTCGCCACCGCTGCGAGCGCCCCGAAGCGCAGCGCGACGGCCGCATACAGACGCACTGCCCCATACACAATGCCCGCCAGTATGACGAGCGCCAAAAGAATGAACGGCACGCGTGCCTCCCCGCGTCTAAAACCACATCCAAAACAAAAAGCCCCGCCGTCAGAATTGCCCGGCGGGGCTTCATTTCATCACAGGCGCGGTATTCCTGCCGACGTGAATCGGCACGTCACCGCAACCTTCACCACCTGAACCATCAACGCTGCGGTTGCGGCGCGGCGGCGACGTCCTTACGTACCTTGGCCACTTGGGCGGCCGTCACGGCCGGTGCCTTGTTGCCCCAGCTCGAACGCACGAACGTGAGCACGTCGGCCACATCCTGATCGGTCAGACGGTCGTCGAAGCCCGGCATCGCGTAGTGCGTCGGTGCCGACTTCGTCGAGGGCATCTCCGCCCCGCGCAGCACGATGTGGATGAGCGAGGTCGGATCGACCGAGTTCACCGTCGAGCTGAGCGCCAGCGTCGGGAAGGTCTGCGTGTAACCCTTGCCCGTACTCCGGTGGCATGCCGCGCAGTTGTCGAGGAACGTGAGCGCACCGTTGCTCTTGTCCGACCCCACACGCAATGCCTTGGCAGCGGTGTCGTCGTACGCGAGCGCCTTGGCGTTCGGATCGACCGGCTTGAGCGTCTTCAGATACTTCGCAATCGCCGCAAGATCGTCGTCGCTCATGTGCTGAGTGCTGTGCTGCACCACGTCCGTCATACCGCCGAAAACGGCCGAATGGTCGTTACGTCCCGACTTGAGAAACGCCGCGATGTCGCCTTCGCTCCAGTTGCCCAGACCGTCTGTGACATCGCCACGCAGATTCTTCGCGAGGAAGTTGTCGACCACGCCGCCCGACAAGAACGCCGTGCTGTCGTCGGTCAGCGCCTTCTCCTGCAACGCGAAGCCGCGCGGCGTGTGGCAGGCGCTGCAATGCGCAAGGCCTTCGACGAGATAGCGTCCGCGCGAGATCGGATCGTTATCGGTCGATGCCGCATCGGCGACTACAGCGGGAGCAAACATCTTGCGCCAGATCGACAACGGCCAGCGCATCGACATCGGCCACGGGATGTCCGTCGCTTTGTTCGCCTGCGCGACCGGCTGCACGCCGTTCATGAAGTACGCGTACAGCGCCTTCACATCCGCCGGACGCACCTTCGCATACGACGTGTACGGCATGGCGGGATACAGCGTCGAGCCATTCTTCGCGATCCCGTGACGCACCGCTTTGTCGAAGTCTTCGAGGCTGTAGTTGCCGATACCGGTGTCTTTGTCCGGCGTGATGTTGGTCGAATAGATCGTGCCGATCGGCGACGCGATCGGCAGACCACCTGCAAACGGCTTGCCCTTCGGTGCCGTGTGACACGCCGCGCAATCTGCGGCGCGCGCAAGGTACTCGCCCTGCTTGAGCAATTGCGCCTGCGGGTCGTTAGCGGCCGGTGTCTGCGGCGCGCTGCCGCCTTCCACCGTCACAGCGGGTACGGCAGGCGTGGGCACCGGCGAGACGGCAGCGCCGGAAGGTGCGGCCGCGTTCTGCGCCCAGACGGCAACGGCAGCGAGCGCCAGCGCACCGACAGCGATTACACCAACGGAGCGTTTCATCATCGTTTTGCGGATCATGGTTGCGCTCCTCAGGCCTGGACCAGCGGGCCGGCGTTCTTGAGGTACTGCTCGCGAATTGCCTTCGCGGACCAGTACGCCAGCGCCGCCACCACGCCCGTGGGGTTGTAACCCATGTTCTGCGGGAACGCCGACGCCCCCATCACGAACACGTTGGAGACGTCCCAGCTCTGCAGATACTTGTTGACCACGCTGTTCGAGGGATTCGTGCCCATGATGGCGCCGCCCGTCGTGTGCGTGCTCTGATAGATCCGCGTGTCGTAATGCGTACCCTTCTTGCGAATGGCGCGGAACACCTTCTCGGGATTCATCGCGCGACCCACTTCTTCCATCCGGTCGCCCATGTAGCCGAGCATGTTGTATTCGTTGTCGTGCCAGTCGAACGTCATGCGCAGCAGCGGCACGCCATAGGCGTCCTTGTACGTCGGGTCGAGATCGAGACACGCATCGCGATACGACATGACCGAGCCGGAAATCCCGATCGTCATGTAACGCTGATACGCGTCGGCAATCCCGGCCTTCCATTTGCTGCCCCACGCCGGTGTGCCCGGCACGGTCGGCGTCATCTTAATCGGACGTCCACCGTAGCGAATGTGACGAATGCTCGCCCCGCCGACAAAGCCGAGCGGTCCGTGATCGAACTGGTCGCCGTTCAGATCGTCCATCGACACGCCGCCAGCGCCCGTGCCGACGAACGGGTTGAGCTGCGTGCCCTTGGGCAGCAACACGTTCACCGCGCCGTTCATCTGGTACGCGTAGTTCTTGCCGACCACGCCCTCGCCCGTCTTAGGGTCGTACGGCTTGCCAATGCCCGAGAGCAGCAACAAACGCACGTTGTGCATCTGATACGCCGCCATGATCACGAGATCGGCAGGCTGTTCGACTTCACGGCCCTGCGCGTCGATGTAGGTGACACCGGTCGCCTTCTTGCCGTCGCTGTCGAGATTGACCTTGATGACGTACGAGTGCGTGCGCAATTCGAAATTCGGCTTCTTGAGCAGCACCGGCAGAATGGTCGTCTGCGGCGAAG
This sequence comes from Pandoraea commovens, assembly GCF_024704525.1. NCBI lineage: Bacteria > Pseudomonadati > Pseudomonadota > Betaproteobacteria > Burkholderiales > Burkholderiaceae > Pandoraea > Pandoraea commovens. Next base: position 2,022,626 of record NZ_CP102780.1, on the reverse strand, counting down.
CCTTCGAATACATGTAGCAACCGTAGTTCTCGCAGAATCCGCAGAAGTTACACGGCCCGAGGCGTACACCGTACGGATTCGTGTACGGCTCGGACGTGTTCGCTGCCGGTGCGGGGTACGGATTGAAACCCACTTCGCGCGCGGCCTTCTCGAAGAGCTGCGCGCCGTAGGTGTTTTGCAGCGGCGGCGTGGGGAACTCGCTCGAGCGCGCCCCTTCGCGCGGATTGCCGCCCGGCACGATCTTGCCGTTCAGGTTGCCCGCCTTGCCCGACGTGCCGAACACTTTTTCGGCGAAATCGAAGTGCGGCTCCAGTTCTTCGTAGCTCACGCCGAAGTCCTGAATCGTCATGCCTTCGGGGATGAACTTCTTGCCGTAGCGCTCTTCGTAATGACTGCGCAGCTTCAGTTCTTCCGGCAGGATCCGGTAGTGCATGCCGTTCCAGTGAAAGCCTGCACCGCCCACACCGTTACCCAGCAAGAACGAGCCGTTCTGACGATACGGCACCGCGAGATCGTCGGGTGTGTGGCGAATCGTGACGGTCTCACGCGCAAGCTCTTGAAAGAGCTTGCCGCGCACGGAGTATTCGAGTTCGTCGATGACCTTGGGGTACTGCGCGTCGGTGGGCGTGTCGCGCATCGCGCCACGCTCGAGGGCGACGACATTGAGCCCGGCGTCGGTCAGTTCCTGGCCGAGAATCGCCCCGGTCCAGCCGAAGCCGACGATGACGGCATCGACCTTATCTTTCTTGATTGCCATGAGTTAGCCCCGCTTTCCGGAAATCGACACGGGCCCGTATGGGTATTTGACGTTGGGCTGATCCGCCCAGTCCATGAAGTCGGCGCGTGCGCCAGGGAAACCCACCAGCTTCCAGCCGACCATGTCCTTGTTGCCGCCGTGGATCGGGTCCGAGAGGAACCCTTCCTTCGTGTTGGCCAGCAAGTAGGAGAAGAACGTGCGCGCGGGCACTGCGTCGAATTCGATCTTCGCGTGCTCCAGATCCCCGAGTACGGCTTCCTGCGTCGCATGGTCGAGATCTGCAAACGCTTTGTTGTACTGCTTCTTGCAGTGAGCGTCGCACGCGGCAATGCCGTGGCGATAGATGTCGCGCGGCACGAGACTCAGTTGGTAACCCATCTCGGGCGGCTGATCGGTGTGGAACGGCCCCTGCATGTACCAGAGCTTGCCGTGACCGAACGGCGTTTCCATCTGGCCGTCGATGAACTTCGGCACGTCGGCCTGCAACGCGCCGGGACCGAGATCGTCAGCGGGAATCAGACGGTCGACGGCTGCGTTGACGAAACGCCATTCGTCGGCAGTGAAGTATTTGGGTTCGTAAGCTTGGCCTGAGGCGGCGGGCGCAGCGGTCTGGCTGCTGCAGGCGGACTGCGTAAGCGTCGCACCGGTGGCGAGGGTCGTGGCAGGCACGATCGCCAGCACCTGGCGCAGAAAGCGCCGGCGCGGTTCCTTGTCCTGTGACATGGAGTTCTCCGTTTTGTGGGGGACGAATCACGCATGACAGTCAAGCGGGGGCGAGCCATGCGTGAAGAAAACCTGACAGGCTATTCACCTCGCGTAGCGCTATTAACAACGCGGCCATTCTACTGACAAGTTCCCTACATAGCAAAGAAAGATACTGTTGCGTCAATCGCGCAACTTATTGATTGAAAAGGCTTGCAGATAATTAAAATATTTACTATTACGCGTGCGCGCAGGGTTTCGCCAAGCAAAATATGCGGCGAAATTTGCATGCGATCCGAGGGGATTTACAAGGCCCGAAATTCGGTGAATACGATGCGAGCGCGCAAAAAAACGCCACCGGAAATCGGTGGCGGCGAGTTGTACTTTGATGGTCAGAAGGTGACTTATTCCTGGTCGGGTGGCGGCGTCATGGGCAGCGGAGGCGCTTGCGTATCCGACGGGTTCGCGATAGGTGGCTGTGCCCGATATGACTTCGGGCGCGCCCCCGTTCGCAATGCCATTTGCTCAGGCGTTTCGTTGATCCAGTCCACCGTGGGACCGGCTGGGCGACGGACCGGCCGCGACATCGAACTACCCACCTCCCCCGAAAGACGTCGCACCGGTGGATGCTCACGCTGGGCCTCTCGATTTCGTTCGCCCTGCTGCTCGGCCAGACGCTCGACCGACTGGCTCCGTTCGAAGATGACGCTCAGACGCCCCGCACTCCCCGGATGGGCACCAATGAACTGCTCGACAAACTGTTCGCGGCGCGAGGCGGGCTGATCCTTCGGTCGGAAGGACTTCGTGGCGGATGCTGCCGGGGCCGCCTGCGTGTTCACTTCGTCTGGCGCGCCGTCTATGGCATCTGCCATCGAGCGAAGCAGCGTAGGCAACGCTTCGTCGTCATTCGATGCGCCGATCGGTGACGGACGCGCATCGAGACGCTTCGGCGTCGTCGCAGGCAAGGGGCCGTCGATGGGCGCTAGCCCGGACACGCCTTGTGGCGAATCGACTTCATCGAACTGCGCGTCGTCGTGCGGCGACTCGGACGATGCGCCGATCATCCGTCCGCCATCCGTATGCTGGAGGTCGTCCCGCAACTCACGCGCAGCGTGCTTCCAGTGATCGATCTCCAACGCTCGCGCGCCAAGCCACGACGCCGTCCCGGCTTGCGGCGAGTGCTTGGCATCGGCCAACACCGCCGAATACTCGTACAAGCCGAGTCCTTTCGCGCGGATGTCGTTCAACGTCACCGGCCGGTCGGCCGGATAGCCGAGCAGCAACGCGAGGCGCGCCGCGTCGTTGCGCGCACGAATTTGATTCTTCTGGAAGCGCGACTTCGACGTCGCTGGTTTGAGCACCACTTTGCCGCCACGAATCTTCAGTCGAAGCGGGACGTCGGCACCGCCCCTGGACATTTCGCGTTGCGCTTCACGCGCCATGTCGTTCAGCGCGATCAGCAGATTGCGCTCGGCCGTCAGTTCGTTGAATTTCCGGTCGTGAATGTTGACGGTGAGCGAGAGCATGGTGTCGCGCATCCTCGCCATGTCGGCGAGGTGTTGCAGCCCCATCGACTTTGCCGCCCCCTTCTGCAAACGGCCCGTAACACGGCTCATCCGGTCAAGTTCGTCGTTCACATGTGCGATTTCGCCCAACTGATCGACGACCGGCGTCGAATCAAAAGTACGCACGAACGCTCGGTTTTCCGGTGGAAGGCCGTAGCGCACCTGTTGCATGGCTTCGGTGCGTTTATCTTCGAATGAGATGTCGCGCTCGATGCAGCGCTGAAATAGCGTGTGCCAATTTTCGACGCGCGTTTTCATGGCTTCGGCGACGAGCGGCTGGGCCATCAGATCGTCGGCCCTCCTCCGCTCGAGCTCGCGATACGCTTGCCAGCGGCCAATCGTTACACCGTTGCTGTCCTCAACCGTTCTGGTGCGCTGCGGATAGGTCTGCCATGCCTTGCTGAGCGAACCCGCCACTGTCGGCGGCGCCGCGCCAAGTCGCGCAAAGTCCGAGCCGAAGCTGTGGCCGCATTCGCATGAAAGCGATCGACCCGCCAGTAGCACAGGCGCGGACGTTACCGACGGCCCTCCCTGCGAATAATTCCCGAAAGGTGTTCCCATCATTCATCTCCCATTAGTAATGGTGACTAAGGCCGGATGACCTTCGGGCACGGAGACTAGACGGGATGACTGCGAACGGATTTCGATTCCGTGGGAAAACTTCGCTTTGTGGCACCTATTGAGAGTGCGCCGGTACGCGACTACCGTCGTCGTCGACGCATCATGCGTGATCAACGCGCGATCAGCGTATGAAGCCGACCGTCAGAACTGCGCGAGCAACTGGCCGAGCAATGCGGCCCCTTCTTTGCCCTTGGCGGAATCGGCCCACAGACGGTCGATCATGGCGCGATACATGCCCACGCCATCGGGCGACGTGGTGATGGTGGCGATGCCGGTACGCAGGTTCGGCAACTCGCCGAGACGGAACGGCGACACTGCAACGTACGCCTCGCCCTGTGCTTCGAAAATCTGGAAGGTTTCGTTCGGCATGTTGTCGCTGACGATGCCGATCTGCACGCCCGCCGTGTCGGCTTCGAGGAATTCGACGATACGCGTCACCTCACGACGGGCAGCCATCTTGCGCTCCAGCTGCACGCCTGGCGGCAACCCCAGTCGCCCGACCAGCCCGTGATGCAGGAACTGCTCGATCTGACGCAGGCCGATCAGACTGGTCACGGCCAGACGTTGACGCGAGAAACTCGATTTACGCTCCTGCAAGATGCCCAGCACGCGATCGATCGTGTTTTCCCAATGGCGGTCGACCAGCGTCGGCGGAATGCTCTCGTCGAGCATGTGACGCAGCCAGACGTCGTAGTCGTCGGACGTCAGCAGAAACGAAATCGGATCGAAGTGCGCGACGATGCGCTCGGAACGGCTTTCCAACTGGCGCATGCGCTCGAAGTAGCTCACGGCCGAATCGTGGTACTCGACTTCCACCCCGAGCAGATTGGCGAGCGATACGCCCAGCAATGCGGCAAGCCGCTCCAGCGTATCGATCTTGACGATCTCGCCGCGCTCCAGCTTGTAGATGGCGGCGCGTGAGATATCGAGTTGCTCGGCGACATCCTCACTACGTAATTCCGCTGCCAGCCGATAGGCGCGCAAGCGTTCGCCGATGGCGCGGAAATTGAAGCGCGCGCCTCGCGGCGCTCGGGATGTCGTTGCAGCTCGAGTCAAATCGCCCCCTGTTGGATACCTCTTGGAACCGCCCTCGTGCGAGACATTGCGGCACACTGCAAAACATTGAAATGCCGCAGATTGCGTCGTGCCCGCATGGCAGTGCCGGGATTATACCGGTCGCCTCGCGCGACTGACGGACTGTGCGTCGACCGTCCAAACGAAATCCATCTGCAAGCAAGCCGCCCGTGACGTGCCGTCCACGCCACACATCGACCGGTCGAATATTTTTCCGATTGTCTAATTTTTTAGATTTACGCACGATTCGGGACACGGTGCCCCCATGCCGTGAGAATGCCGTCACTCGCAGACGGTCTGACAGCTTTTCGGGGATGACCCAACGCGCTGGCGGTGATAGCCTGCGCGCCGTCCAGAAATTTATACAAAACAAAGAGGGAATGATGAAGACCTGGCAAAAGGTGTTTGGGACGACTCGGGCCGCGCGCAAGGCCAGCGCCATCGCGTTGGGTTCGGTTGCATTGGGTGCTGCGGCACTCGCAAGCACCGCACATGCGCAGTCGAGCGTGAGCTTCTACGGCTTGGCCGACGCCTACGTCGGCTCGGTCAAGAACCCGGGCGGCAACGCTGCCGCCGTGCAGCAAGGCGGCGGCATGACCACGTCGTACTGGGGCTTGTCGGGTACGGAAGACCTCGGCGGCGGCAATAGCGCGCTCTTCGTGCTTGAGAGCTACTTCCAGCCGAACAACGGCACCTACGGCCGTTTCGCGGGCGATAGCTTCTTCTCGCGCAACGCCTACGTCGGGCTGTCCAATACCCGACTGGGCACCTTCCGTATCGGCCGCATCACCACGCCGATGTACCTGGCGACGATCCAGTTCAACCCGTTCAACAACTCGTACACCTTCTCGCCGATGATCTTCCACACCTACAAGGGTCTGGGAACGCAGGGCGTGGTGGGTGACTCGGCCTGGAACAACGCAGTGGCCTACACCACGCCGTCCTACGCAGGACTGGCGGGCACGTTGCTCTACGCCACCGGCAACAGCGCCACGGACCACAGCGCGAAGAAGTGGGCCGCTGCGCTCACGTACGCCAACGGCCCGTTCGCCGCCGCCGTGAACTATCAGTACGTGAACTTCAGCGCCACGCCGGGCGACTTCGGCGCGCAACTGCCGGGCGTGACCGGGCTGACGAATCAGAACACCGTGCAAGTGGGCCTCTCGTACGATCTGGCCGTGGTGAAGTTTTTCGCGCAGTACATGCTCGTCGCGAGTCAGGCCGCCAGCGGAAACTTCCATGCGAACACGGGGCAGCTCGGCGCGTCGGTGCCGCTCGGTCTGGGCAGCGTGCTGGCGTCGGTGGCCTACACCGGCTCGAACGGATCGGGCGACAACCAGCGCCGCACCACGTGGGCGCTCGGCTACGACTACCCGCTGTCCAAGCGGACCGACGTCTACGTCGCTTACAAGTACGACCACATGAGCGATATGTCGACGGGCCAGACGTACGGCGCAGGCATGCGCGTGCGCTTCTAAAGCGTCGCAGCGAAACGGTCGGCACTGTCGAGCCCCCGCTCGTCAGTGCCTCCCCTCCTGCGCCAGGCGTACAACCGATTCGCGCGCTGTCGCCGAACCTCCCCTTCGTCTCAGGGTTAGCCCCGATTATTTTCGTCTTGCCTGCCTTTTGATGTTCGATTAGTCTAAATATTTAGACAGATGGAGAGCACGATGGATCTGCAACTCGCATGCGCCTGGTTACAGCGCGACACGGTCGGTCTGTCCGACATCGAAGATTTCGCGGCACGCTGTCTGAATGCGTCGCGCACCGCCACGCGCGAATCCGCCGCGTTGCTGCTGCTTGCACAGGCCGCTCAGGCTTTCGTAGAAAGGCAGTCCGGCATTGCCATCAACGGGGAAACGTTCCACGCCTTTCTGACCCGCAGTAAAACGTCCGCGACGATGTTGCGCGACGCTGCCGCCGCTTCCGACGCCAGCTTTCTCGCTTCGCTCAATCAGTTCGCGGCCCAGCTGACGACCGAGGTCTACGCGTGACGTCACGCGTTTTTTTCACTTGATCGTCTAAAAATATAGACAATCTGACGAATGCGACGGCGCAATCGATCGCCACGGCATTCGCCTCCCACGGGAACCGATCATGGAAGCCAACCTGAATTCATCGCGTAGAGAACACGCGAGCGCCTCGCCCAACGCCGGTGACGACACCGTCACCCCTTACGCATGGAAGGCGCTGGCGGGTTCTGCCATCGGCTATGCGATGGACGGCTTCGACCTACTGATTCTCGGCTTCATGCTGCCGGCGATCACGATCGGTCTGCACCTCACGGCGGGGCAAGCCGGTGCGCTCGTCACGTGGACGCTGATCGGCGCTGTGGCAGGCGGCATTCTGTTCGGCGCGCTTTCGGATCGTTACGGCCGCGTGCGCATGCTGACATGGACGATTCTGTTGTTTGCGGTCTTCACCGGCCTGTGTGCGCTGGCGCAGGGCTTCTGGGATCTGCTGGTGTATCGCACGATTGCCGGTATCGGCCTCGGCGGCGAGTTCGGCATCGGCATGGCGCTCGCAGCAGAAGCATGGCCAGCGTCCAAGCGCGCACGCGTGTCGTCTTACGTCGCACTCGGTTGGCAGACAGGCGTGCTTGCTGCCGCGTTGCTCACGCCGCTGTTGCTGATGTACATCGGCTGGCGCGGCATGTTCGTCGTGGGTGTTCTGCCTGCGCTTGTCGCCTGGGTGTTGCGCAACAAGCTGCATGAGCCGGAAGTGTTCGTGCGCCGGGACAAGACGCAAAAGCACGGCAGCTCAAATGCGTTTCGTCTGCTCGTGAAGGATGCCCGTACCACGCGCGTGAGCCTCGGCATCGTGATTCTGTGTTCGGTTCAGAACTTCGGCTACTACGGCATCATGATCTGGCTGCCGACGTTCCTCTCGCAGAAGCTCGGCTTCTCGCTGACGAAGTCCGGCCTTTGGACCGCCGCAACGGTCATCGGCATGATGTTTGGCGTATGGGCCTTCGGGCAACTGGCCGACCGCATCGGGCGCCGTCCCACCTTCTTGCTGTATCAGGCGGGCGCAGTGGTCATGGTGATCGTCTATTCGCAGCTGACCGATCCGGGTGTCATGCTCTTCGCCGGTGCGTTCATGGGGATGTTCGTCAACGGCATGGTCGGCGGCTACGGCACGCTGATGTCCGAGGCGTATCCCACGGCAGCACGCGCGACGGCGCAGAACGTGCTGTGGAACATCGGACGCGCCATCGGCGGCCTCGGCCCGCTCGTGGTCGGTGCACTCGCCGCACGTTACTCCTTCCAGATTGCCATCGCGCTGCTCGCGAGCCTGTACGTGCTCGACATGATCGCCACGCGCTTCCTGATTCCCGAACTCAAAGGCACCGAACTCGAATAACGCTTGCCTCGTACTCGGCAAGCCCTCGCCCCCACTATCCGGAGCCCCCATCCATGTCCGTCGTCTCTCTGACGCCCAACAACGTCCCCCGCCCATTGGCGCGGGTGCCTTCGCCGACGTGCCATTCGCATGATGGGCATGAAGCTCATGAGGCGCAGCCAGACGCTGCCACGTGCGCATCGCCCGCCGGGCACATCGTCGCCACGCATCACTGCCGGGTACTCACACATCACGCCGTCAACGCGCGTTATCGCTATCTGCGCTTGCAGGCGGATGCCCCCGTCGCGCTCACCACGCGCCCCGGGCAGTTCTATCAGTTGAAGTGTCCGGTGACGGAGAGCGAAGCGCCGTTCCTGCTGCGTCCGATGAGCGTCTACGGCACCGGCCCCGAGCCGGACACCATCGAGTTTCTTTACAACGTGACGGGCGTCGGCACCCGCGCACTCGCCACGCTGACCGAAGGCGCATCGCTCGACATCGTCGGCCCGCTCGGCAATACGTTCACACTCGACACGCAATGGCAGCGCGTGATGGTCGTCGCCCGTGGCGTCGGTCTGGCGACGATGGCGCCGCTGGTGCAACGCGCCGCTGCGGCCGGTCTGCGACTGACGGTCGTGATGTCGGCGCGCAGCGAAGCCGATCTGATGCGCGACGAGTTTCTGCGCTCGCCCGAAGCCCGTGCACTGGCCGACGTGCATTGCGTGTTCGACAGTGATGGCTCGTCAGCAGTCGCAGCGCTTGAGCCGCGCATCCGCGCCCTGCTCGCCGCAGCCCCCCACGACGCGGTGTACACCTGCGGCTCGCATCGTCTGCTGATGCTGCTTCAGCGCGTGCTGGCCGCACACCCGGAGATCACGGGCGAAGTCGCAATGGAGCAACGCATGGCCTGTGGCATGGGCGTTTGCCTGTCGTGTGTGCGGCTGTTCGATTGCGACGGCGACAAGCAATTCCTGCGCGTGTGCCGTGAAGGCCCCGTGTTTGCCATTCGCGACGTCGTCGGGGAGGTGGATTTTGGCTGATCTTTCCGTTCGCATCGGTTCGCTCACGCTGCGCAATCCCGTGATGCCCGCGTCGGGCTGCTTCGCTGTCGAGTATGCCGAGGCGCTCGATCTGAATCGTCTTGGCGCGCTAGTCGTCAAAAGCGTGTCGCCCGACGCGCGGGCAGGCAACCCGACGCCGCGCGTGGCCGAGACCGCCAGCGGCATGCTCAACTCCATCGGCATTCCGAGCAAAGGACTCGACGCCTATCGCCGCGACGTGTTGCCTGCCTACACGCGCTTCGACACACCGGTCGTGGTCTCAGTGTCGGCCGACACCGCCGAGTCGTTCGGCGAAGCGTGCGAGACGCTGTCGCTGCCGGAGGTCGCTGCCATCGAAGCCAACATCTCGTGCCCAAATCTCGAAGCGGACGGCATGGCCTTCGCGATGCAGGCCGAGAGCACGTACAAGGCCGTGAGCGCGATCCGGCGTCGCACGTCGCACCCGTTGTGGGTGAAGCTCACACCGAACGCCGGTCAGATCGCGTTGATCGCGCGTGCCGCCGAAGATGCCGGTGCCGACGCCATCGTCATGGGCAACACGGTCCTCGGCATGGCCATCGACGTGCGCACCCGCAAGCCGAAGCTCGGCAACGTGATGGGTGGTCTCTCCGGCCCGGCAATCAAACCGCTCGCCGTGCGACTCGTGCATCAGTGCCATCGCGCCGTGCGCATCCCGATCATCGGCTGTGGTGGCATCGAGACGGCCGACGACGCCGTGGAATTCATGCTTGCCGGGGCGACGGCCGTGCAGGTCGGCACGGCGTCGTTCCGTGATCCGGCGGTCATGGGTCGTATCGTCGACGGGCTCGCCGCGTACGGCGACGCAAACGATGTCGAGCGCATTGCAACGCTCACCGGTGCTGTCGCGCTCGACGCACAACTGTCCGACCGTTGGCTGCGCTTTGCACAGCAGTCCGGCTGATTTGTCCCGTAACTCTTAGGGTCTGTTCACAGACCCTACATTGCATCACGCGAAAAGAAGCACACTCATGGAACTGAACGCGCTGGCCCCGCTGGCCGAGCAACTCTTCACCGACCTGCGCCGTCTTGGTAACGACGGCGTCGGTATCACCCGCGACAGCTATGGCGACGGCGAGAATGCCGCCGCAGCCTACCTGACGGAATGGGCAGGTCACCAAGGCCTGAGCGTCACACGCGACCGCGCCGCCAATCTCGTCTTCGCGTTGCCGGAGGACGACGGCAACACCCCGGCCACATGGATCGGCTCACATCTCGACTCCGTCCCGCAAGGTGGCAACTACGACGGTCTTGCGGGCATCGTCGCAGGTCTGCTGTGCCTCGTCGAACAAAAACGCAGCCAGCGACACACTGCGACACCGGTACGCGTGCTCGCGCTGCGTGGCGAAGAAAGCGCATGGTTCGGCCGCGCCTACATGGGATCGAGTGCGTTGTTCGGCAAGCTGACCGACGCCGATCTCGCCATGCCGCATCGCAGCCACGGCCGCTCGCTAGGCGAGTGCATGGCGCAGGCCGGTGCGGACGTCGACGCTATTCGCGAAGGTGAGATGCTCTTCGACGCGTCACGCGCTAAGGCATGGCTGGAGCTTCACATCGAACAAGGTCCGGTGATGATTGCGCGCAACATGCCCGTGGCGATCGTGCCGGGCATTCGCGGCAATGTGCGTCACAACCGCGTGACGTGTGTCGGCGAGGCCGGACACTCGGGCGCGGTGCCGCGCTGGCTGCGCCACGACGCGATGTTTGCCGTGGCCGATCTCATTACGCGGCTCGACGAGCACTGGCGTGCATTGCTCGAGCGCGGTATCGACATGGTGGTCACGACCGGCATCGTCGGCACCGATCCCGCCGAGCACGCGATCTCGCGCATCCCGGGCAAGGTCGATTTCAGTCTGGAAGTGCGCAGCCAGAGTCTCGATACGCTCGACGTTTTCTATGAGCTGATGCGCACCGAATGCCACGCCATCGAACGCGACCGGGGCGTGAAGTTCGTCTTCGACCGACGGTTGGCGTCGGCACCGGCCGTCATGGACAAGCATGTGTCTTCGCTGCTCGAAGACGCCTGCCGGGTGTTCGATCTGCCTCAGGAGCGTGTGCCGAGCGGTGCCGGACACGACGCCGCCATCTTCGCCAACGCAGGTATCCCAAGCGGCATGGTGTTCGTGCGCAACGCCAACGGCTCGCACAATCCGGCCGAGAGTATGGAACTCGACGACTTCATGCGCGGCGTGCAGGTGATGGAAGCGGCAACGCATCGGATCTGACGACGCGTCACATCCATAAAAAACGGGTCGCTTGATGCGACCCGTTTTGCGTTGCGAGCGAGCTGCGAAGACCGCTTACGGCGCCAGCGCGATCACCTCGGCCACGGCCGCCGTCAGCTTCTTCGCGTACGGCACGTGCAGGAACTCGTTCGGTCCGTGCGCGTTGGACTTCGGTCCGAGCACGCCACACACCATGAACTGCGCCGTCGGGAAACCGGCTTGCAGCGTGTTCATCAGCGGGATCGTGCCGCCCTGCCCGATATAGGCGACGTCCTCACCGTAGTGGCGTTGCGACGCCGTGTTCAGCGCCGACGTGAGCCACGGTGCGACATCGGGCGCGTTCCAGCCGGAAGCCGCGCCTGCGTCCGACTTGAACGTCACCTTCGCGTTGTACGGCGGGTCGACTTCGAGCAATGCCTTGAGTTCTTGCACCGCCTGCGCGGCATCGATGAGTGGCGGCAGGCGCAACGACAGCTTGAAGGCCGTGCGCGGACGCAGCACGTTACCGGCGTCGGCCAGCGCGGGCAGACCGGCCGCCCCCGTCACCGACAGCGACGGACGCCAAGTCGAATTGAGCAGCGCCTCCTTCGGATCGGTCGTGGTCGGCAGCACAGACAGGCCGTCCTGACCGCAGGCCCACGGCATCTTCTTCCAGACGTCGTCGCCAAGAATGTGTGCGGTGGCTTCGGCTTCCTTCAGACGTTGCAGCGGAATCGGGCTATGAAACCCCTTCGGCAGCACATTGCCGCTGCCCGCATCCTCGAGCCGTTCAAACAACTGACGCATGATGCGGAAGCTCGACGGTGCAATTCCACCGTAACCGCCCGAGTGGATGCCCTCGTCGAGCACCTGCACTTCGAGACTGCCCGAGATCAGGCCGCGCAGCGACGTCGTGAGCCACAGTTGGTCGTAGTTGCCTGCACCGGAATCGAGACAGACGACGAGACTCACGCGACCGAGGCGGTCGCGCAACGCGTCGACGTACGGCAGCAAATCGTAGCTGCCCGATTCTTCGCAGGTCTCGATGAGACCGACGCAGCGCGGACGCTCCACGCCCTGCGCGTCGAGCGCGGCAAGCGCCGTCACGCTGGAATAAATGGCGTAGCCGTCGTCCGCACCGCCACGGCCGTAGAGCTTGCCGTCTTCGAACTTCGGCGTCCACGGCCCGAGGTCCTTGCGCCAGCCGTCGAACTCGGGCTGCTTGTCGAGGTGGCCGTACAGCACGATGGTCTCGGTGCTGCCCGAACGCGTGGCTGGCACTTCGAAGAAGATCACCGGCGTGCGGCCTTCCAGACGAATCACTTCAAGCTTGAGGCCCTTGACCGGCTGACGCTCCGCCCACTGAGCGGCGTCGCGCACCACGCGATCGATGTAGCCGTTGCGCGCCCAGTCGGCGTCGAAGCCGGGGCTTTTGGCCGGTACCGCAATGTAGTCGGTGAGCGCATGCAGGATTTCGTCGTTCCACTTGCGTTCGACGAATTCACGCAATGCGGCCGTGTCGAGCGACGGCTGAGTCGGGGTGACGATGTCGTTCATGGGTGAGTCCTTGGGGATGTCGTATGTCAGTGACGTGCCGCGCCACGTGCCAACCGGGCGGCCCGTCAGTGCAGCCAGATCCTGCACCGTGGGTTCGAGACGATCGAAAATCAGTCGGACGCGCGCTGGCCGTATGGCGTCATGATAGCCATTCCGCGCCGCTTCGGTGGCCGAAGTTCACGCCATTCAATTGCCCGAGCCCGGCGGCCCGAACCGGAACACAATTTCGCCAGCAGCCCCGCTGGCCTTCACGCATGTGACGGTTTGCAGGCCTCTGCCCGGCACGTCGACCGAATGCTCGGTATCGGCCGCGCTGCAACGCCAGTAATAGGTCACCTGGCGCTCGCAGCGATTCGTGACTTCGTAGCGATAGTCGGTGACGTTCGCCGGCAGCGCGCGAATCGCGCCGCACGGCTGACCGCTGTTGTCGAGCGGCTCCGTAGGCGTTGACGGTGTTTGCGCGTGCAACGTGCCACTCGCCGCGAAGGCGAGAAGCACCAGCAAGCCTGAAATCCCCGCGTGCCGCTTTCCGTGGGTCGACATCAGATCCAACGCCATGCAATGGCGATGGCGCCGATGGCGACACCAATCGAGATGACCACGCCGAACCAAGCCAGCTGCGCACGCCGCGCACGACGACGGCTGGATTCCGACGTGTCGTAGAAACGACCCAATCCGCCCGAATAAAGCTTTTCCCAGCGAATTTCCATGGCGCACCTCACAAATCGATCAAACCGGCCCGCACTGCTTGTTCTTTTCTTCTTTATCGAAAGTTTTGAGGCGCAAGACAATTCGGATAAATCCGGGCACATTCCATAGCATGAAATACCTTGGAATCTTCCTAAAATTCCGACACCGCGCCGTCGCTTGAAGATCGCACTATTCTTTAGGAATTGCAATAGCGTGAACTCGCATAATGCGACGCCAAAGCCACGAGAGACCACGTCATCGACGATGGTTATCAACGTCCGAAGCGATCTCACGCACGCTTAAACGTGGTGCACGGAATGGATTTAACGGGGGAATTGTGAAGACTTAGGAGAATTGTGCCGGAACGGCTTTTACGCAGACACTGCGCGCTTGTAACAAAACGTTTCAATGAGGGGACAAGCGGTCGTTCGAATCGGGCGATTGAACGTGCGCGTCAAAACGCATCGGCCAGCGGTAAAGCGCCGCGACAATGGTGGAGAAAGCCGGAGGCTTGTCAGTCCCGATGGCTGAAGGCAACGTAGCGCGGCGATCCGCCGGAGGCGGTGCCGCGCACGAAAAGGAAGGGGAATGTGACTTTAGCGTCCCAGGAAGGCCGCCCCTACTGACAACAGCACGAATCCGCCGACACTACAGGCGATCGCGATTGCCAACAGGCGTTGAAAGAGTTGCTCGCGCTCACTAGCGCTGCGATGGGAACGGGGTGCATCGTGATGAATCGTTCCCCACCCACTCGAATACACTTTTTTCCAACGGATGTGCATAAGTTACCTCGCGTTGTTTAGTGCTCGTAGCCTTGCCGGTCATCGATTCTCGCTATCGGAATCGACGAGACGCAGGGCTAGTATGCGCTTTGTCTGCGAACGGTAAACCCCTCATCCGTGCTGCGTCGCCGCAAGCCAAACGGTTGATTCGTATGGTTTTCGAGACGGGAAAGTGCGATACCGAATACCGTCACAATGACGCGATTCGAGCTTTTTGGCCTGACGTGTCAATGCGACAGAATGTCGCAGGTGCGACAAGTTGTCGCGCAACCCGCATGAACCGTGGAATCCACTGATTTTCTGACTGCGACACACGCGAGCCTGTCGCAGGTCACACTCGGGCAATCAGTGCCGCAGCGACACCGGACCCACTGGGAAATAGGGATCGCGCACCGCGTTTCGTGCGGCGCAACATCGATTTTTTAAATAAACGACAAATCTGGGGTAAATCCGGGGGAAGCGATCTGCCCGGCGCTCGACTCCCCCCATTCCCATCAAGATTCAAACGGATTTTTGACCTGTTTCTCTGTGGTCCCTGCCGGTGATTCGGCATGCGCGGGCAAGTCGGCGTCGGCAAGCTCGTTCACCACGGCATCCAGCACCGCTTTGAGCACCCGCGCGTGACGCAACCCTTCGGCATCGCGGCGCAACTCCAGATTGCCGAAGATCACCACGTGATCCTTATGGTTTTCGACGCTCAGCTCGCCGAGCGAGAGGGCATCGGCATCGTTGGCGAACGGCGAGAAGCGGTCATTGGCGGAAGACGATGACGTCATGAGGACTCCTGAATCGGGGGAAATCAGTCGTAAAACCGGTTGAGGGTCAACGCACGACAACATCCGGGGGATATCCCAAATGCTGTCGGTGAGCTTAACGGATGATCGTACGCAAGAAGTCGAGCACCGTCTGCACTTCGCGATACGTCGGCACGTCCTGCTCGCGTTTTCGCTTGCTGCCACCGCCCGCCGCCTTGGGTTTAGGCAGCGACATCGCCGTGCTTTTAACGCTCGCGGGCATGCCGGGGAAGAAGTCGATTCCGGCGAGTTTTTCAAGTTCGGCCACGCTCACGACCGAATAGTCGCCCGTCGCCTCGTTCGCCACCAGATACGCGCCCGCCTGCTTGCGCTTCGGGTCGTAGACGACCTTGAAGAGCTGCGTGGGCACCATCACCCGGTCACCCACTTGCGTGATCGTCTTGCCCTTGAAAAGCGGTCCGGTGATCACGAACAATTCGCCCCGATCCTGCGCGAGCTTACGCACGCTCGACTCGATGCCCGCCCACAGGTAGCGATTGTTCTCGCTGTTCTGCGGCACCATGTTCGACAGCGAAAAACTTTCGGACTGTGCCTGCGAGTCCGGCATGTCGGCGGAAGGCGCCATGTGCCCACGGTCGTAGCCAGAGCGCACGTAATCGCGCAACTCGGCGCGTTCGCTCGCGGGCAGTTGCGACTCGGCGTGGAAGTTGTTCACGCGCGAGATCTGGCGAGCGTCGCTCAGCCCGGCGCGGGTGAGATGTTCGGCGGACCAGAGCGGTGTGCGCGTCACGCCCGAGTGCATCACGCCGAACGCACTGAAGCACACCTCGCGTGCGGCACGCGTCATGGCGCTGTTGGTGATGTCGGGGGCCGTGCCCGACCAGTAGTGATCGCCACACGCCGATACCGCAGCATTGGCCGCGTTCGGGAACGCCACGACCGCAGCAACAGCCCCGATAGCGAATACGGAAGAAAGGGAGAGAGAGATTGCCAACTGCCCGGCCATCGCGCGCAAGCGGCTTGCGCGCACTGCGGTGACCGTCCATCGAGACTGCTTCATCGCACTGCTTTGGGGAAGACGTAAGGGGGTGCGATTGTAGCGGATGAACGGCTATTCGGGGACGACGTTCCCCGCGCCGTAAGCGGCGCATTGCAATGTCTGGGCGGGGCCGAGATTGTCACATTCGTCCGCCTGTGCGCTCGGCATCCAGGCCTGCTCAAGGAAGAGCAGGCAGAGCATCAACGCGAGCATGAGAAGCAGCGTCTTCATTGCGGCATCCGGGTTGGGTTGCCGCATTGTATGCGGGGATGTCCGTACAAAACCCATCCCCGGCGCACTGAATTGTTTCGTTTCGTTACCGAGCCTGGCGGCGCGAGCGGTCCGGTCAGGCGTCAGCCACGTCGCCACGCTGCGCGACGAGCGCCGCCAAGGCCTCGCTGTCCGGCCCCAGTGCACGCAGACCGTTCACCACGCCGACACGGTCGGGCATCGCGCGGTTCTGCGACATCTTGAATTTGCCCTCGATGCGACGAATCGGAATCTCCACACCCACAATGGCGCGCAGCATGCCGTCGATGAAGTCCTCCGGGGCATCCTCGACCGCCCACGGTGCGGGAAGGCGCAGCTCCTGCGAGTTCGTCAGGTCACCGACCAGTCGCCGCAGCCAGGCCGCGTCGTCGATCACGCGTGGCTTGCCCCATACGTGCACAGCTGCGTAATTCCACGTCGGCACG
Source organism: Pandoraea commovens (assembly GCF_024704525.1). Lineage (NCBI taxonomy): Bacteria > Pseudomonadati > Pseudomonadota > Betaproteobacteria > Burkholderiales > Burkholderiaceae > Pandoraea > Pandoraea commovens. Next base: position 2,005,764 of record NZ_CP102780.1, on the reverse strand, counting down.
ACCTTGCCGTGCTCGGCCTTGGCGGCGTACCACGAGGGCGTGATGTACCCCTGAGGCCCCGTGAATGCGATCAGGCAATCGTCCACATCGCGCAGTGCCGGTCCATGCGGATTAGCGCGTGCCAGATGCCCGCGCAGCGTCCCGAACTCACCTTCGTCGGCATACATCAGAAACGGAATCGAATCGGCGATCAGCCCCTGCGCACCGGCGCTCACGAGCAACCCGAGCGGATGCGTACGAATGAGATCGTGCAGGACTTCAGAGCGATCTTCGGTGAAGGCGGCGGGCTGATACATCGATGACTCCGGACATGGGGGTGGGGTTGGAATGACGCTAAGCGTACGTCCACGCGTGGCTCTGGGCCAAGACCCAATATCGATGATTTTTTTGATGCCACGCTCGAGTGTCGAAAAGCGACCTGACGGAGGGCATTCGCCGCCCGTCAGGCATCCGTTCCAACGATGCGTGGAACGGTCAAAGGAACGACTTGGCCTGATCGAGCACCTTGTCGCAGACCTTGCGGGTGAGTTGTTCTTTGAGGCCACCGCCGTTCAGATCGACGGTCTTGCCGTCGGGCGACGACAGCAGCCCCTTCGCGCCGTCGAGATAGCCGGGGCTGGCGGCAGGCGAGCCGGACTGCGTGCCGATCTTGCCGAGCAGCTTGTCCTTCACGTCCGTCGCCGAATTCAGATTTGCGCCGCCCAGATAGTTGTTCTTGATGCAGAACTGGAGCACACCGGTCGCATTGCCGATGCTGCTCGATGTGAGCGAGCCGCCCCCGCCCGACGCCAGGCCGCCGAGGCTGCCCGCCAGACCGCCCGTATTGCCACCGCCCGAGTTCCCGCCGCCAACGGCGTCCATCAGGTTGCCGATTTGCGCATAGGCGGCCATCGGCATGCCGACTGCCATCACCAGTGCGACGCTCGCGGCGCCCGCACCAGCCCATCGTTTCAGGCCCGCTGTCGTTACGGGGCTTGCCTTGCATTCCATGCGTCGGGACATACGATCCTCCGGGATGTGAATGACGTGGGGTCAGGTCGAGCCACTATAACAGGCCATCTCCCACGGTCTTTCACACGTCCCGTGCGCCTCAGAACAGCGCCGCAGTCGTATCCACGGTTTCCGGCACGACGACACTGGCGTCGACACCGGCATTTTCCTTGAGCAGGAAGACGAGATGATGTCCGGAGAGCAGCTCGATGCGACGGTCGCGCGCGAACTCCTCGACGCCGTCGTCGAACTCGCCGGTGGTGATCAGCATGCCGCGCGCAGCGCCGATCTGTTGCATCTCGGAGAGCATTGCACGCGCCGCCGTCAGTTCCAACCGCGCGCTGCGATCCATCTCGCGGAAGATGTGGACGACGACGTCGCCGCCGAAAATCGGATGCGGGTCCCATGCGCGGCACGTCAGCATGCCTTCCTGTTCGCCGGGCACCAGCGGCGGGCCTTCGAAACCATGCGAGCGCAGCAGATGGAACATCACCTGGGTGAAGTCCTTGTCGCTGAGCGTCATCAGATTGAAGCGGCGGTCGACGGCCACATCGGCATCGGTGATGACTTGCGTCATATCGACACCTGCCACCGGCGTTACCGGCTGCAGCGCGTCGGGTCGTGCCGACACGCGCGCACCGAGCGCCGCCAGATGCGTGGTGGCGTCACCTTCGCTCAGCACGAGCGCCGCGAAATCGGCGCGGGCCGCATGTACGCTCGCAAGACAGATGCGCGCGTCGCCATCATTCGCATAGAGGTTGAGAACGACGGCCCCCACGTGCCGCAGCGGATCGGCGGCGAACAACTCATGCAACGAACGCAACACAATCTGTTGCAGCGCACCGGCATAGGCCTGTGTGCGGACGGCCTCACCGGCGGGCACACCTTGCACAGCGTCTTCCGCCGCGTTGTAGTGATAGTCGAGCGCCGTCGGCACGGCAGCGTCGAGCGTCGGCACGTCGTACCCGATGGCCAACAGCTTGAGGTTCTCGACGTAATGTGCGGCGAGCGTTTGCTGGAACGCTTCCGGATAGGGACTGCGGCTGAGCACGATGCGCGCGTACCCCGTCACGGCAGCGGCCTCGCCGCGTAGCAGCGCGCCTTCGAAATCGGCCACGGCCGCGTTGTGACGGGTGCTCTCGGCGCGCGCTGCTTCCGTCGCCTTTTGTTGGGCGATCTGAAGGATCATCGACCCCTGGGTCCGGCGAATCTTCGAGGCTTCGTATTCGCGCTCCGCGTGGACAAACTCGCTGCGCGCCTTGGCGACGGTCTGCTCATAGCGTCCGGACGCGCCGGGCATTGCCAGCGCCAGTCGCCCCGGCTTCTCGGGTGCGAACGTCTCCCACTCGGGCTTCGCCAGAATCTTCGGCAAATGTCGCGTATCGAGCACGGGAGGCGTATTGCGCGCGCGCAGATCGGCCGGAGGAATGCGCAAGTCGCGGGCGAGCCCATCGGCAAGCAGGCGCTCCAGTCGCGCCACTTCGAACTTCGCGCGCGCACCCTGCGCGGCGGCGTCCGCCTGTCGCCATGCCAGCCGCAAGCGCTCGCTTGCGACCGGGTCGGCGGCCGGTGCTTCTTCCCAGGCACGTTGCGCCTGATCCAGCGCGCGGACTTCCGCCAGCGAGCGCGCCTGCGATTGTGCGTGCTGCTGTTCGCGCGTGTGCGCTGCGCGCCAGAACTCGCGCGCCAGCCGATCGATGATGCTCTCGAATCCCCGATTCACTACTGCCCCCGCATGCAATTTTGATTTTGTTTTGACGAGCGAACTGACTGCCGTACCTCGACCATGCTCAGACCGTGCCTGCGCTGCGCCGGGACGGTCCGTCTTTCTCTCGGTATCGTCATGCGGACAGACCATCCACCGCCGACAATTTCCGATCATTCCCAACCATTACGTAGGGGACGATTGTAGGACGTTGCCCCGGTTCGCCGCAAAAAAATCTTTGATTCTCAAGAGATCGGAGCATGTCACGGTTGCAACGCCAGCGTCCTGATCGTCATCAAACCGCCATCGCTTCCGGGCAAGCTCCGGGGTCGAGCCTCGCCATCGCGGTCTCCCCCCGGCAGACGGCCGACGCGCCGGTCGCGAACGCCAACAGCCTTCAATGAGGTACGTCGGCGGGTTCGCGTACCGAACGCCGCTCAACGCCGCGTGAATACCCCGCTTTTGGGACGAGCCCGTCTCCGCGACTCCAATGGCGACTACCATGACGCGATCTCGCCGAACGTCGCTCAGCGCCGATTGCGCCCGACTTCCGGCGGTTGCCCCCTCTTCTCCGAAATCGCGTCATGACCGAACTCGCTCCGAACGCCGCCCCCACCACCTCGGCCACCCCTGCCACTTCGACGCCTTGCCTGCGCACCGCGTGGTTCAGCGCACTGGCCTGCCTGCTGCTCGCGCTCGTCGCGATTCCCTGGGTCGACCGCCCTGTCGTCGACTTCGCCCATGTGCACACACAAGGCACTCGCTGGATTCAGCACATCGCAGAGTTGCCCTCGCCGCTGTTCGTGCTGGCGTGGCCGACGTTTCTGATCGTCGGCGCGGTGTTGTTCTTCCGCCGCAAGCTGCCGTCGTGGGCGGTCACGTTGTGGCTCGCGGCGGGCGCTGTCGGCGTTGGCAGTCTGGCCAAGCAAGCGCTGAAATTCGTCTTCGGACGCACCTGGCCCGCCACGTGGATCCATGAGAATCCGTCGTATTTGCGAGACGGCGTTTTCGAATTCCGGCTCTTTGGCGGCAACAGCGCCGCCTTCGCATCGTTTCCCTCCGGTCACCTCACCGTGATCCTCGCGTTCACGACCGTGCTCGCCCTGCGTCATCGCGTGCTTCGCGTACCGTGCGCCATCGCCATTGCACTGACGGCCTTCGGACAACTCGCCGCCGCCTATCATTGGACGAGCGACGCGCTTGCCGGGGCCGCACTCGGTATTGCCGTCGGCTCGCTCTTCGTCATGGGCTGGCAGCACTGGCAGGCAGGCCATCGCGCCTGAACCGGGCGTACGACAGCGCGGACAGCAGCGCCTACCGAATGCCACGACCCCGTGCATCTGCGCACGGGATCGCCGCATAATGTCGGCGGAAAACTAAAAACATGACCGCCGATCCACTGCTTCCCCTCCTCCCGCTCATCGCCGGTGCCTGCATCGGCGGCTTCGTCCAGGGCTTGTCCGGCTTTGCGTTCAGTCTGGTAGCGCTTTCGTTCTGGGCGTGGTCGTTGCCGCCCACGCTGGCAGGTCCGCTCGCCGCCTTCTGCTCGCTCGTCGGCCAGATCCTCGCGTTGCGCACCGTGCGCCGGGCGGTGCCGCTGGCGCGTCTTGCGCCGTTCGTATTGTGCGGACTGGTGGGCGTGCCGGTTGGCGTGTGGATTCTGCGCTACCTCGATCCGGTGTGGTTTCGGGCGGGCATCGGCACCATCCTTGTCATCTATTGTTCAATCCTGTTGCTCGCGGCGCACCTGCCACGCATTGCGCACGGCGGCCGGGCGGCCGACGGCGTCGTCGGTTTCATCGGCGGCGTGATGGGTGGCATCGGAGGGCTCGTCGGCGTGGTGCCCACGCTGTGGTGCACGCTGCGCGGATGGGACAAGGACATGCAGCGCGCCGTCATGCAGATCTTCTTCATCGTCATGCACACGCTCACCATCACGCTTTACGCCGTGCATGGTGTGATCACCGCGCAGACACTGCACGCGTTCGCGATTGTCGTACCGTCGATGATCCTGCCGACGCTCGCGGGCGCGTGGGCTTACAAGTTCCTCTCCGACCACATGTTCCGGCGCATGGTGCTGGCGCTGCTGGCCTGCTCCGGCGTGACGCTGCTCGTCGGCACGGTGCCCGAACTGCTGGCGCGTTAAGACGGACGTCGCACAGACAATGTCCGTCGCAACGCGTGAAAGTACGCGCGCGCGGACACATTCGATGCAAACGAGCATCAGGCCCCGGCGTTACGATGGGATGATTCCCGTCGCCTGCCGGGCTCGCCCCCGCGCCCTTGCCATGTCTGCCGTAGCCTCGTTTCTCGATCGTGCCGCCGCAGGCAATGCGCTGGCCGAAGTGCTCGCCACGCACGCGTTGCTGTCGCGCTGCGCACCTCCCCTGGTGCTCGCCATCCCGCGTGGCGGTGTGCCGGTCGCCATGCCGATCGCGCGCCAGTTGAACGGCACGCTCGACGTGTTGCTCGCGCACAAGCTGCGAGCGCCCCATCAGGCCGAACTCGCGGTCGGCGCAGTCGACGAATTCGGCGGCATCTTTCTTGCCGATCATGCGCTCTCGCTCGGCGCAACCGGTACGTATCTCTCGCATGAGAGCGCCCGCCAGCGAGCGTTGATTCAGCAGCGGCGTCAGGCCTATACACCGGGACGCGGCGCACCACACGTCATGGGTCGCCCCGTCGTCATCGTCGACGACGGCATCGCGACGGGCGCCACGATGACAGCGGCGTTGCGCGCGATGCGACGACTGGGCGCAACGCCGCTCGTAGCTTGCGCACCGGTGGGTGCGCGCGACGCCATCGCACGTCTGAGCCCGCTGGCCGACGCCGTCGTCTGTCTGGAAACACCGCAGCCGTTCTATGCGGTCAGCGTGGCATACAGCGACTTCGCACAGACGGACGACGCGACCGTTATCGCCTTACTCGCGATGGCGGCGGATCGTCCTTGATTCGCCGTTCTCCCCTGCCCATACGCCACCGCCAGCCCGTCCCTTCAACGTCCTCTCGCATCCGGCATTGCCCGCCGTAGCGGCGCACCCCGCGATTGCACTACACTTGAGCCTGCTGCGCGCAACGTATCGGTCGGCTCACCTTGAATCGCCACGACGTCAGGGACCACGACCGGCACATCCTGAATCACGAGCGCGCGGCATGCGCCGCCTCTTGCCCCTCAGTGTCGATGGAGCCTGTGATGACGACGTCCCTGATTCTCAACGTGATCGGTCCGGATCGCCCGGGTCTGGTCAATGCGATCGCCGATCGCGCCACCGCCGTCGGCGCCAACTGGCTGGAAAGCCGTCTCGCCAATCTTGCGGGCCAATTCGCCGGCATCATCCATCTTCAGGTTCCCGACGAGCAGACCGAAGCGCTCACTAAAGCGATGCACGCGCTTGAGACGCACGGCCTGCAAATCTCCGTCACCCACGCGCAAAGCGCCGCCGCCGATCCGGGCGCGCGCGCGCTTCAGCTCGATCTGGTCGGACAGGACCATCCGGGCATCGTCAAGGAAATCTCACACGTGTTGTTCACGCGCGGCATCTCCATCGACGAACTCGCCACAGAGTGTGTCGAGGGCTCGATGTCCGGCGGCACACTGTTTCGTGCGACGGCGCGCCTGCACGTGCCTGCGAGCGTAAGCACCGATGCATTGCGTGAGGTTCTGGAAAGCCTGGCCGACGACCTGATGGTCGATGTCGAACTCGATTCGCCTCCCGGTGCGTGAGCGCGCGCCGATGAAGCGAGTCTTCCTGTTCCTGCTCGGGGCGGTGGCCATCGTCGCCCTGCTGTCTTTGTTGCCTCTGCCGTTCGAGCGCCAGACGCATGTCGTCACCGTGGTCACGCTGCGCGCCCCGCCGCAAGCCGTCTACGACTACGTGACGACACCGGCGAACTGGCCGAAATGGCATCCGGCATCGCTTGCCGTGCAAGGCATGACCGATCATCCGCTGACGGTCGGGGAAGAAGTCGCAGAAGAATTCCGGCTCGCGGGACGTCACGGCATCCTTCACTGGAAGGTCGTGGAGGCAAAGCCGCCGTTCGAATGGCGCATCGAGGGTGAGGTCAATCGACGGCCGTCGGGTGCCGTGCGCTACACGCTGACGCCGGACGGCACGGGCACGCGCTTCAAGCGCGACTTCATGTATCGCACCCCGAATCTGCTGTTTCTGATCCTCGATCCGGTCTTTATCGGCCCGCGCATGCGTGCCGAGTCGGCGCAGGGGGCCAAGCAGCTTGAGCAGATGTTCGAGGCGCTCGCGCCGGGCGTGCCGTCACCGGCGTCGGTGCCGGAGGCCGCCAGCAGCGCAGGGCAATAAGCGACGTAAGCGAGGTAAGCGAGGTAAGCGACGCCCTGCCCCTGCCTGCACGCGGACGATTACTCGTTGAAGGTCGCCGCCATGGTCTCGGCGGCACGCTGAAGTTCGGGCAGGAACGTCATGAGCTGTTCGAGCGTGCAGTGTTGCGCGCTGGCCTGCACGGCGATGGCCGCACATGCGCGGTTGCGGTCGAGCATCACCGGCACCGCAACGGCGATCATGCCCGGCACGTGCTCTTCGTTATTGGTGCCCACACGGCGCTTGCGCGTCTCGACGAGTTCCTCGCGCAGATCCTCCAGATCGGTGATCGTGTTCTCCGCGCGGGGACGCAGCGGCAGGTGCGCAATCAGCTTCTCACGTCGCGCTCTGGGCAGGAACGCCAGCAACAGCTTGCCGCTGGCGGTGCAGTGCAGCGGCACGCGCGAGCCGGGCGAGAGCTTGAGCTGACGCGACCAGTCGGTCTCCACGCGATCGAGATAGACGAGGTCGTCGCCCGACAGCATCGACAGATTGCAGGTCTCGCCGAGCTTGTCGACCAGTTGCTGAAGCACGGCATGGCGCGCCGCCGCCGGCCCCACGTGCATCAGCGCATTGATGGCCATGGCGCGCACACGCGACGACGGCTCGTAATGTCGGCTGCCTGCTTCACGAGTCACGAGCCACGCGGCTTCGAGTTGTTTGAGAATGCGATGCACTGTCTGCTTGGGCAGACCGATCGCGGCGACGATCTCCGCGAGTGTCATCGGGGCGCCTGAGGCGCTGAGGATTTCGAGAATACGAAATGCGCGGACGGCCGCGGCGTTCGACTGATTGCTCATGCCGGTTGGGTCTCGGGTTCGAGTTGTGTTCTAGATCGTTATCGCTCGCGGCGGCTCCCTCCAGTCCCACATCGACACGCCACCGCGCCAGCCCGCTCCCAAGCCTCCACGTCGCCGTGCCGTCGCGCCGCGACGTCCCGTTTTCCGCATTCTAGTGCCAATCTTCTATTCAGACGATTGGAGATAAACCCGGAGAGATGCCTGATATTTCATACCAACGGCCAGAGACCGGGGGGATGGCGCGCCCGGGACGGCCTGCGACCAGCGTCACAAATCGTCCCCACAGAAGCTTGGTAGCGCAGCAGCACCGGACGCCCGAACCGGGACGCCCTGCCCCCTGACCGTTACGCCTTGCCCGACAACACGCGCAGACGGTGGATCAGGCTGGACGTGTCCCAGCGCGAACCGCCCAGTGCCTGAACGTCGCCATAGAACTGGTCGACGAGCGCCGTGACCGGCAGCGAAACGCCGTTGCGCTGCGCTTCCGCCAGACACAGCCCGAGGTCCTTGCGCATCCAGTCCACCGCGAAGCCGTAATCGAACTTGCCGTCGATCATCGTCTGGCCGCGATTGTCCATCTGCCAGCTGGCGGCTGCGCCCTTATTAATGACGTCGAGCACGAGCGGCATGTCCAGCCCGGCGCGCTGACCGAAGTTGATGGCTTCCGACAACCCTTGCACCAGTCCCGCGATACAAATCTGGTTGACCATTTTGGCCAACTGACCGGCTCCGGCTTCGCCGATGCGCGTGACGGCACGACCGTAGGCGCCGAGCGTGGCGGACACGCGATCGAATGCCGGGGCGTCGCCGCCGCACATGATCGTCAGCACGCCGTTCTTGGCGCCGGCTTCGCCGCCGGAGACCGGGGCGTCGACGAAATGCAGGCCCTTCTCGCGCGCGACGGCGTAGAGCTCGCGCGCCACATCGGCCGAGGCGGTGGTGTGATCGACGAAGACGGCGTCCGCCTTCATGCCCGCGAATGCGCCGTGCTCGCCGAGCACGATGCTGCGCAGGTCGTCGTCGTTGCCCACGCAAGCGGCGACGATGTCGGCGTCGCGCACGGCCTCGGCGGGCGTGGCTGCTGCATTGCCGCCGTACTCCTTGGCCCATTGCTGCGCCTTGGCCGCCGTACGGTTATAGACCGTCACCGAGTGACCGGCACGTTGCAGATGGCCAGCCATCGGGTATCCCATCACGCCCAGACCGAGGAAGGCGACGCGAAGGGAGATAGAGGCGGGGGTAGCAGCGGAGGCAGCGGAAGATTGCGTTGTGGGGGAAGTCAATTCAAGGGCCTCGCAGGTTGGTTCACTATGAGCGACCGGAGGGCACGCAGTGCAGGCGTGCGCACACGGCGGTCTTGTCTGAAATACAGGGGGCTTGCGAGCCGTCATTATAGAGACGGCCACCGCCCGCACGCTAGCGCCATCCCCCGCCACACGGGGCATCGCGACGATTTCGCCCCAGTTTGGTGCTTAACCGGACCGTCCGGACGACATCCAATAATCGCTCGTAACAATCAGGGGGTCCGGCCTGTTTGAAAAATTGTGTTTCCGTGACTGGCGTTACCGCTGCGTTCCGATACAATGCGCGGCATGGCTGATTTTGATACCTGTTGGTCAATTCGCGTTTACTACGAGGACACGGACGCCGGAGGCGTCGTCTTCTACGCCAACTATCTGAAATTCTTCGAACGGGCCCGAACCGAGTGGCTCCGTTCGCTTGGCATCGAGCAACTTGAACTGGCCCGCAATACCGGAATGATCTTTATTGTGCGCGCCACGGCACTCGATTACCTGAGCCCTGCCCGGCTCGACGATCTCGTCGTCATCAAGAGCCGCATCGAACGTATTGGCGGCGCCTCCGTCGACTTCCTTCAGGAAGCCTGGCGCGACGCCCCCGACGGCAGCAGCGAACTGTTGGCGCGCGGCAGCATCAAAATCGGCTGCGTGGCCGCAGACACGTTGCGCCCCGGCAAGATTCCCGCGCACGTGCGCCTCGCCATGCAATCGGCAGCCAGGACGGCTCAAGCCTTAGCGGATGCAGCTGCCCGATCGGCAGCCGCCTGAAGCCAGGACAATAATTCCGGTCAGTCAATAACCACACCATGCCCGATCAAGACCTTTCCATCATTTCGCTGGTCATGCATGCCAGCGTGCTCGCCCAGGCAGTCATGGGCCTGCTGCTGCTGCTCTCGCTGCTCTCGTGGACGCACATCTTCCGCAAGATCTTCGCGATCCGTCGCGCGCGTGCTCAGACCGAGCGCTTCGAGCGCGACTTCTGGTCCGGCGGCGATCTTCAGGCGCTGTATCAAAGCGCGCTGAACAACCGTCACCAGACCGGTGCGCTGGAACGCATCTTCGAATCGGGCATGCGCGAATACATCAAGGCGAGCGAGAAAGGTCTGAACGATCCGCATGCCATTCTGGACGGTGCGCGCCGCGCCATGCGGGCTTGCTATCAACGTGAAATGGACTCGCTCGAAGCGAATCTGCCGTTCCTCGCGTCGGTCGGTTCGGTCAGCCCATACATTGGTCTGTTCGGTACGGTGTGGGGTATCATGAACGCTTTCCGCGGCCTCTCGAACGTGCAACAGGCAACGCTCGCCAACGTGGCGCCGGGTATCGCGGAAGCGCTGGTGGCAACTGCCATCGGTCTGTTCGCCGCTATCCCTGCCGTGGTTGCCTACAACCGCTTCGCCACCGACATCGACCGGCTGTCGATCCGCTTCGAGAGTTTCGTCGAAGAATTCTCCAACATCCTGCAACGGCAGATTCACTAAGCATTCCGGGAGCGCCGAGACATGGCAGGTTCTATGCGCAACGCTCGCCGCGGCCGTCGCGCCATGGCGGACATCAACGTCGTACCGTACATCGACGTGATGCTGGTGCTGCTCGTCATCTTCATGGTGGCTGCCCCGCTGGTCGCGCCGTCGATCGTCAATCTGCCGAGCGTCGCCAATGCGAGCCCGCAGCAGCAGACGCCGCCGGTGGTCGTCAATATCGAAGCGGACAATCGCATGCTGGTGCGTTACAAGGATGGTGAAAACACCATCGAGCAACGCATGAGCGCGGGCGATCTGACCGGTTTCCTGCAAGGCCGTCAGGCGGCGAATCCGGATCAGCCGGTCGTCATCGCCGCCGACAAGTCGGTGCGGTACGAAATCGTCATGAACGTGATGTCCGATCTCAAGGCTCAGGGCGTGAAACGCGTGGGCCTGCTCGTCAAGCAGAAATGAGTCGCACTGTAGCTCGCTCCGACCGTCCCATCGGTCCGCGCAAAGATGAGCGCGGCACGGGACGGGCATTCCTTCTCGCGCTGTTCATGCATGCGCTGCTGTTCGCCCTGCTCTTCTACGGCATGCGCTGGCAGAACAGCTCGCCCGCCGGTTCCGAAGCGGAATTGTGGACGCCGACCGAAGTGGCCGAACCCACACCGCCCGTCGTGACGCCGCCGCCCACCCCGGCCCCGCCGGCCGTGGCCGCCCCCACGCCACCGGCCGAAGACGCCGACATCGCCCTCCAGCAGAAAAAGCGCAAGCAGGAACAGCAAGCCGCCGAACAGGCGCGTCTGCTCGAAGCGCAGCAGGAGAAGGCGCGTCAGGAAGCACTCAAGCAGAAGCAACTTGCCGAGCAGCAGGCGGCTGCCGAACTCGCGCGCAAGAAGGCGGCAGACGACGCGGCACGCCAGCAGAAGCTGGCCGATCAGAAGAAGGCTGACGAACAGAAACGTCAGAAGGAAGAAGACGCCAAGAAGGCCGAACAACTGAAGCAGCAACAATTGGCAGACGCGCAGAAGAAAGCGGATGCCGAGAAGAAGGCTGCGGAAGACAAGGCGGCCAAGGCCAAGGCTGCGAAGGAAGCGGCTGCGCAGAAGGCGGCGGATGCGGCACGCGCCGATCGTCTGGCCTCGTTGCGCGGCATGGCAGGAGGCACTCCGGGCGCGACCGGCAACGGTCTGGGCTCGCAGGCGGGCGGTACCGGCTCGGGCGCCGGCGGCACGGCATCGGCGGGTTACGCCGACCGGGTGCGCGCCAAGGTCAAGCCGAATATCGCTTATGGTGGCGACACCGAGGGCAATCCCACGGCGGTCGTGACGGTACGTCTGGCACCGGATGGCAGCGTACTGTCGATGCAGTTGGCCAAGTCGAGCGGCAACCCCGCGTGGGACGCCGCCGTACAGGCCGCCATCACCAAATCCGATCCGTTGCCGCGCGACACGAACGGCAAAGCCCCCCCGACCGTCAACCTGCGCTTCAGTCCAAAAAACTGAGTGTGTTGTCAAACGGGAACGAAAACCGAGCGATGCGAGTCCATTTTCATTCGAATGTGGTAAAAATGGCCCTTGCAACGCGTAACTGACCAATCGAACGCATGCGAATTTCCAGTCAATATGCATGGCGTGCGCTGGTGGCCACCTGGCTCACCGCGGCTTGCACGATCGCCCATGCGCAGACACCGCTGACCGTCGACATTACGGGCGTCGGCTCCAACCGTTACCCGATCGCCGTGTCGACTTTCAAAGGCACGGCGCCGACGGATATCGTCGCCGTCGTCAAGGCCGACCTGAGCAATAGCGGTCGCTTCAATCAGATCGATACGGGTGGCGCCACCGTCGGTGTGGACGATTCGGTCGATCTCGGTACGTGGCGCGCCAAGGGTGCAAACGCTTTCGTCTCCGGCACCATCGCCCCGGCAGGCAACGGCAACTTCCAGGTCAGCTTCCGTCTTTACGATGCCGTGAATGGCCAGCCGCTCGGCGGTCTGGCGCTGACGTCGTCGCAAGCCAACCTGCGTCTGACCGCCCACAAGATCGCCGACTACATCTATCAGAAGTTGCTGGGCGATCGCGGCGTGTTTGCCACGCGTCTGTCGTACGTGCTGCACAACGGCCCGAACTACCAGCTTCAGATTTCCGACTCGGACGGTCAGGATGCACGCGTCGCCCTGAACAGCCGCGAGCCGATCATCTCGCCGGCCTGGTCGCCGGACGGCACCAAGGTCGCCTACGTCTCCTTCGAGAAGCGCAAGCCGGTCGTGTACATCCACGATCTGCCGAGCGGCCGCCGTGCCGTGCTCGCGAACGAGAAAGGCAACAACTCGGCACCGTCGTGGTCGCCGGACGGCACCAAGCTGGCCGTGGCCCTCTCGCGCGACGGCAACACGCAGATCTATCAGGTCAACGCCAATGGCGGTGGCCTCAAACGTCTGTCGCGCAGCGGCGCGATCGACACCGAACCGCAGTATTCCCCGGACGGCAAATGGATTTACTTCACGAGCGATCGTGGAGGTGGTCCGCAAATCTACAAGATGCCGGCCGGTGGCGAGAGTGAAGGCGGCGCGCAGCGCGTGACCTTCAAGGGGAGTTACAACGTCAGCCCGCGAATCAGTCCCGACGGCAAGTTGCTCGCGTTCATCGCGCGTCAGGGTGGCGGATTCAAGCTGAGCGTGCAGGATATGAGCACTGGCGATGTTACGGCTCTGACCGACACCAGCCACGACGAGTCACCGAGTTTTGCCGCGAACGGCAAGTACATTCTTTATGCAACGCAGTCCGGGGGCCGAAAGGTTCTCGCGGCAGTCTCGGTGGACGGGCAAACCCGGCAGATTCTTCAGGTTCGAGGAGGGGAAGTTCGCGAACCCTCCTGGGGCCCTTTTATGCAATAACATCAACAGCAACATCAATCGGAGGCTCATATGAGTTCCCTGCTTCGTAATATCCTCGCCATCTCTTCGCTGGCCGCTCTGGCCGCTTGCTCGTCGGGTGTGAAGCTCGACGACCAGGCTAACGCCAACAAGGGTCAGACCACGACCGACGCACGTGCCGTCGCCCCCGTCGACGCATCGGCTGACGAACTGAACAACCCGAACGGCCCGCTCGCCAAGCGCAGCGTGTACTTCGGTTTCGATTCGTACAGCGTCGATTCGCAATACACCCCGCTGCTCCAGGCTCACTCGGCCTTCCTGTCGAAGTACTCGCAACGTCGCGTGCTGCTGCAAGGCAACACCGACCCGCGCGGTACGAGCGAGTACAACCTGGCCCTGGGTCAGAAGCGTGCTGAAGCCGTCCTGAAGACGATGACGGCACTGGGCGCCAACGCCAACCAGATGGAAGCCGTGTCGCTGGGCAAGGAAAAGGCTACGGGTACCGACGAAGCCACCTGGGCCCAAGACCGTCGCGTCGACCTGGCTTATTGATTGAATCGTCATGACGTCTCGTTTGCTTAAAAACATGATCTGCGCGGTGACGCTCGGCACTTCGGTGCTGAGCCCGCTTGCGCATGCCGGATTGTTCGACGACGACGAGGCGCGCAAAGCGATCCTCGATATCCGCAGCCGTCTGGATTCAGACAAGCAGCGGATCGAGGGGCTCACGCGCAACGTGCTGGATTTGAACAACCAGATCCAGCAGTTGCAACGTGATCTGGCCGATCAACGCGGCCAGAACGAAGATCTGAAGAACCAGCTTGCGAACCTGCAACAAAGTCAAAAGGATTTCTACAACGACCTCGATGGCCGTCTGAAGAAATTCGAACCGCAGCAGATGACCGTCGGCGGCGTGACCGGCACCGTCCAACCGGGCGAGAAGGAAGTTTTCGACGCCGCGCTGACGAAATTCCGCAACGGTGACTACAAGGGTGCGCAAACGGATTTTCGGACCTTCACGGCGAAGTATCCCGCCAGCCCGTATCAACCCGAAGCGCAGTTCTGGCTTGGCAATGCGCAGTACGCCAACAAGGATCTGAAGGGTTCGACTGCGACGCTGCAAGGGATCGTGACGAAGTACCCGACGAGCCCGAAGGCTGCCGAGGCCATGCTGGCAATTGCCAGCAACCAGGCGGAATCCGGGCAGACTGCGGCAGCGAAGAAAACGTTGCAGGATCTGGTGGCCAAGTACCCGGACACCGAATCGGCAGCGGAGGCCAAGAAGCGCTCGGCCAAGCTGAAGTAAGACGCCCCCTGGGAGGTTGAGCGAACCAACCTTCCGTGTGAGGTCACTCGTCAAACGAACGACGCCGCCCCTGGGCGGCGTTGTCGTTTCCGGCGCGCACTTTACGAGCGATGGGCATGACCTCAAGTAGAATACGGACTTTCCAAACGTTCGAGGCGCGGCGTCTCAGGGGATGCGTGTGGACCGTCAGTGTCCCGCACGTCATGGCGACCGTACCCGCGATGTGATCGTGCACAGGTTGCGCATCACGTCTGATAACAACACTGCCTGCCGCGCCCCGTGGCTCGCGTCAACGTATCGAACGGCCAGTCCGGCCGCTATCGTCTTCTCGCCTCATGACCGACGTCGATCTGAACGCCCTCTCCCACACTGTCGTGTGGCTCACCTTTGGCCTGGCCTTCGTGTTTGGCGCTGTGCTCCAGCGCACGCACTTTTGCACGATGGGCGCACTCTCCGACATCGTGAACATCGGCGACTGGAATCGCATGCGGATGTGGTGGCTCGCCATTGGCGTCGCGACCATCGGCACGGGCGTGCTCGCCTCGCAGGGCATCGTCGATCCGGTCAAGGCCATTTACACGACGCCGCGCTTTACCTGGCTCTCGTATCTCGTCGGCGGCTGGTTCTTCGGCTTCGGCATGGTGCTCGCATCCGGATGCGGCAGCAAGACGCTCGTGCGCATCGGCGGCGGCAATCTGAAATCGTTGCTCGTCTTCGTGATGATCGGCGTGTCGGCATACATGACGCTCAAGGGCTTGTTCGCTGTCTTGCGCGTGGCCGCGCTCGATAGCGTGCAGACGACGTTTGCAACGTCACAGGATCTGCCCACGCTCCTTGGCGGTCTGTTCGGTGGCGACGTGCACCGTGCGCAACTCGTGCTCGGCGTGATCGTCGGTGGCGCATTCGTGATTGCCGCCGTTGCCCGACGCGAATTCTGGACGTTCGACAATCTGCTCGGCGGGCTCGTGGTGGGCACGATCATCGTGGCGCTCTGGTACGTCTCGGGCAAGATCGGTTACGTCGCCGAGAATCCGAACACGCTTGAAGAGAGTTTCGTTGCGACGAACTCCGGCAAGATGGAAGCACTATCGTTCGTCTCCCCGCTCGCTTACACGCTGTACTGGCTGATGATGTGGAGCGACACCAGCAACGTCATCACGCTGGGGATTTCGAGCGTGCTGGGCGTGATCGCCGGTTCGTTCGTGTACGCACTCGTATCGCGCAACTTCCGCTGGGAAGGTTTCCACGGGACGGAAGATACGGCGAATCACATGGTCGGCGGTGCGTTGATGGGATTCGGTGGCGTGACGGCGCTGGGTTGCACGGTCGGACAGGGGCTCTCGGGTGTGTCGACGCTGGCGGTCGGCTCGTTCGTCGCCATCGCGGCGATTCTGGTGGGCGGCGTCTGTGCGTTCAAGTATCAGATGTGGCGCATTGAGCGCAGCGTTTGAGCGTAATTCGCGTGCAACTGCGAGAAACAGCCTCGAAATGGACACATCCGCGTCACAGAAGTCTTGACACTATAACGACCGCGACGCTATAATCTTTTTCTTCGTTGGGTCGTTAGCTCAGCTGGTAGAGCAGCGGACTTTTAATCCGTTGGTCGCAGGTTCGAATCCCGCACGGCCTACCAAACGAATTCAAGGGGTTGCGAGTCATCGCAACCCCTTTTCTTTTTTGCTCGCGTGGGCTTTTCTGCCTTCGCCGCACTTTCCATCGCTTCGGTGCAGGCGATGCCTCTATCCAATATCAGAGGCATCATAATCGCCACACCATCGATTATCGATGCTTGATCATCGCGAGTATCGCGTTCGACAGGTCGTTCCCTTCGATGCCCACACGATCCACTGCATCGAAGTGGTGACCGTCACGCTGACGCACGATCTGAACATCCAGCCCATGATCGTCCAGAAGCGTCTGAAACTGCGCTTGCAACCGATGAAACTCGTCTGACTCGTCTCCGCCCACGCTGAGAATGTAAGGCAACGGCACACGCGGAAGATGTCGGATCGGGCTGAAGTCGGCGACTTCGCGTTCGTCGAGTTGCACCGCCTTGTTCAGATAGCACAGGCGAATCGGCTCGAGATCGTAGAGTCCGCTAATGGCACACGCCCCCTTGATCAAATCGAGCGGCGCATCGTAAGACGTCCAGTCGGTGCCGGCCAATGCCGCCGTCAGATGACCACCGGCCGAGCTGCCGCATACAAAGATCGCGTCACCATCGACCCCAAGGTCCGCCGCATTTCTATACAGGTGCAACACAGCCTGTCGATTGTCCTCAACGATATCCCCCATACGAACGGCGGGCGCCAGACGGTAGTTCACGACCACGAAGTTGATGTCGTTGGCCTGATAGAGACCGGCGAGCGCGCTGAAATCCGACTTATCCAGCGATTGCCAGTAGCCGCCATGAATGAACACCAGGGTGGGTCTACCCGTACGTTGGGCAGGGAACAAGTCGTAGGTCTGCTTCTCGTCGGGTCCGTACGCCACATCCTCACGGACCGCATTTGCTCGGCGAAATGCTTCACTGGTGCCGGCCCATCGAGAGAAGATTTCGAGATGATCGGGAATGCCTGCGCGAACGTTGTATTGACGATCCAGCGCCTCTTGATCAAATGAACGGTAAACCGTCATGCTAGCCTCACTATTCGAAATTGAAGTTGATCTTCCGCCGCGTTTCTCCGGCGCGAAAAGCGAATCTAAGACGGATGCGCCACAGCTGCACGCGAGTAAGTGTCAATCTATGCCGAGGTCACGCCATGTTCGGGAAGAGTGAAAATCGAGAGGACTACCAGCTCATCAAACGCCCTGTGGGGGGCATGGCGCGCGACCTGCCCGATCGGTACTTCATCGACCATCACGAGCATGTCCGAGGTCAATTGATCTATGCATGTTCGGGCTCCATCATCGTGACCACCGCACAAGGCAACTGGGTCGTCCCTCCACTGCGCGCGGTCTGGGTTCCGCCGAAAGTGAGGCACTGCATGCAGGCCGTGGGCCCTATCGAGATG
Organism: Pandoraea commovens; assembly: GCF_024704525.1. NCBI lineage: Bacteria > Pseudomonadati > Pseudomonadota > Betaproteobacteria > Burkholderiales > Burkholderiaceae > Pandoraea > Pandoraea commovens. The sequence goes on along the minus strand of NZ_CP102780.1, from coordinate 1,987,973 downwards.
CGTACGCTGTATTTCGACGCCGATCACGTACCGCTTCGCGCCAGCGATTGTTGTGTGATATCGGTTTCGCCGCTGCTACGCGAACTCATCGAAGCCGTCACAAGAATTCCAGTCGACTACGATATGGAGGGAAGAGACGCAGCCGTTGTGAAGCTGCTGTATCACGAGATCAGACCGTTGCGCATCGAGCCTCTGCACCTTCCGATGCCATCGGACGAACGTATTGCCCGTATCTGCCGGTGGATTCTGTCGAACCCTGCCGAAGAAACGTCCGTCGCCGCATGGAGCCAAGTGGTCGGCGCAAGCGAGCGCACGATCATTCGCTTGTTTCCGGAGCAAACCGGCATGACATTCACACGATGGCGACAGCAAGCCCGACTGCTCGCCGCGGTTCAGATGCTCAGTGCACAACGCTCGGTGACGGACATTGCATCGTCGCTCGGCTATGACAGCACAAGCGCGTTCAGCGCGATGTTCCGTAAAGCGCTCGGATGCACACCGACCGAGTTTTTCAAAACCGGCGGCTCCTGATGCGAATTGGCGTAATCGCGACACACGTCTGCACCACCGCCACATTTTCTCCTTTTTGAATCCTCCAGAATTAATGGACAGCCGCAGCGGCGGCACCTTTCTGGAGATCAAATGAGCATCTACAAACGCATCGCCGAAGCGGGACTCACCCTACCGCAACTCTCGGTGACATCCGCGCCCTTCAAACCTTTCAAGCTGCACGAAAACACACTGATCGTATCGGGACAATTACCGGTGCGCGATGGCGCACCTGTCTGGACCGGCAAGGTGCCCGCCGACGTGTCCACCGATGACGCACGCAACGCCGCGAGACTTTGCGTCATGAACGTACTCGGATGGGTCCACGTTGCCACGGACGGGCAATTGGATCGCGTGAAGCATGTGCTGCGCGTTGGCGGCTTTGTTGCGACGTCGGAAGGATTTGCAGACGCACCTTCAATCGTGAACGCAGCATCGGAGCTGCTGACACAACTCTTCGGCGAGGCCGGTGAGCATGCACGGATCGCCATCGGCGTCGCAAGCCTTCCGTTCAACGCGCCCGTGGAAATCGAGGCCACGTTCGTGCTCGCCCCATGAACCCCACCACCGGTTACGCCGACGTACTCGTCGGACTGCAATATGGTGACGAGGGAAAAGCAAAAATCGTCGACAAACTTGCCAGCGATTACGACATCCTCGCTCGCTTTAATGGCGGTGCAAATGCTGGTCATACAGTGGATTCACCACAGGGCCGTGCCCGACTTGCCCAAGTGCCTTCCGGCGTGTTTCATCCGAAGACGTTGCTTTACATCGGATCGGGATGCGTGGTCAATCTGACTAAGCTGTCGGATGAGATCGATACGCTGGCCAACATCGGCGTCGGGCTCCATGACCGTCTGTTTGTCAGCGAGGAATGCGCGCTGATTCAACCCGCTCATCTGGAATTCGATGCGGGGAACGGCGCGGACATCGGTACGACCGGCAACGGCGTCGGGCCGTGTTACGCAGGTCTGGCCCTTCGTTCGCATCGTGGTGTACGAACTGCGCTTCAGCTTCGCGATCTGGTTGCGGATGAAGCCTGGACGTTCACGCAGATGGCGCAGTATGCGTCCCTGAGCGGAAACGCCCCGGAAGACGAGACGGCCAGGGCATTGACAATCGCCACCATGCGCAAAGCCTGGCAGCGCTTGCGAGACACGATCACTGTGGTGGACTCCCAGTGGATCACTCGCAAGGTCATGAACGGCGCGAGAGTGCTTTTCGAGGGGGCGCAGTCAGTCATGCTCGATGTCACTGCAGGAGCGCAACCCTACGTCACGTCCAGTCACACGTCGCCCTCGTTTGCTTTTGTCGGGGGCGACCTTCCCTGCAAGTATCACCGCAAGACGATCGGCGTCGCGAAAGCGATCGCTTCTCGCGTCGGCTCGGGTCCGTTTCGCTCGGAGTTCGGGGGCGCACGGTCCGCCCGATACTGCGCCGACGCCGCGCTACGGGGCATCGGCTGGCGAGAGGAAATGGATCGGTTCGACGCCGACGCCCTGCTCAGTTCAGACGACGATTTTTCCGTCGGCACCGCGCTTCGCATTCTGACGCGCGAGTACGGCACTGGCAGCGGACGCCCGCGTCGCCTTGGACGGCTGGATCTTGCCCAGTTGGCGGACGTCGTGAAGCGACATGGCGTGGACGAGCTCTATCTGAACAAATGTGACTGCCTATCCCTTTTCTCGAAGACACGCGACGGCCAGATCCCCGTACTCGTGAATGCTGCCAGTGACGGCACACCAGCGCCCGAGCTCCGGCACTTTCCTGCTTTCGACACACTGCCTCCAACGCCAAGCGCTTTCGATGAGCTTCCGCGCCCCTTGCAGACACTGCTCCAGACAATTCAAGCGTTCACCGCATGCCGCATCGTCGGCATCGGCCTTGGACCCGGCCGTGAGCAGCTACTTCCTATCACTGAAGGAGACCTCAGCCATGACACCTGATTACCTCGACACTGAAATGCGACGGACCGATCTCGCGTGGAGCGACTGGCCCGCCATCGAAGCCTTCTTGCAAGACGAACTGATTTGCCGTGCGGCAGTCAACGACACCCCGTTTCCTTACGTGGTGCCACAGAGTTTCACTTTCACGGGTGACGCGTTTCTGATCCACTGCTCGCGATTCGGGACATTCTCCAGGCTCATTCAACAAGATCCTCACGTAGTCATCGCTATCGATCGTCCCGTGGCTCTGCTGAAAGCCCCCAAAGGCCAAAACACCAGCCTTGAGTACTACAGCGTTATCGCGCGGTGTCGGGCGATGACCAGTCTCGACACGCATCACGTGATCGCGCACCAGAATGAAGCGCTGGCGAAGTTCCGCCCGGAAAACGACTACACCGCGATAGAGCCTGCCGCCGCGAATCAGATAATGGCCATCCGTTGCCGCATCGAGAGCCTCAGCGCGAAAAAGCGCATTCTGGCCGACGGCCAGCACTCACCGCCCGGTCAACCGAAAGCACCGTATCTTCGCTATGCGTTCGAGCGAGGTGCGTGCGTATCCGGCTTACCCGAGGAAGCCTTCGATCCTCATCGTTTCGGTCGCAGTCAATAGTCTTCCCACACGAGCCGAACGAACACCAGCCACGCCCGGCTGAAATTTGAAAGGAGTATCACAACTCACATTGGCGTAACTTCGATTGCTCACGACATTTTCCAGCGCGCCGCCCGAGTTTTGGCGCACGACATTGATACCGCCAGCATCGAAATTCGGTGCTGACGAATTCAACGAGACGCGCAAATGGAGAGAGTCGTATGCAAATGCAATCGATTGAAGTGAGCAGAGTTTCGGCAGCACAACGTTTGGAACGATTGCCAGTGTGTGGATATCACCGATGGTTATTTCTGGTGATATCGCTGGCATTTTTCTTCGACAACATTGATCTCGCAACCATGGCGTTCCTGCTCGGCTCGATCAAAGCCGACTTCGCACTCACAAACGTGCAGGCAGGCATGATCGGTAGCGCGAGCTTCGTTGGCATGGCTATCGGCGCCATCTGCTCGGGTGTTGCCGCTGACCGCTTCGGACGAAAGCCGGTGTTTCAGATCAGCATGCTGGTCTGGGGTGCCGGAAGTGCGCTGTGCGCGCTGGCACCGGGACCGGTAGCGCTCGGCGCTTGCCGGGTCTTGCTTGGCATTGGCATGGGGATGGAGTTGCCCCTTGCACAGACCCTGTTGTCCGAATTCATTCCGACCAAAAAGCGCGGTAAATACCTCGCGCTGATGGATGGAAACTGGCCGCTCGCATTCATCTGCGCAGGCCTCCTTTCCTACGCGATACTCGCCCAACACAGCTGGCGTGTCCTGTTCGCCCTGGAAGCCGCACCAGCCCTGTTTCTCTTCGCGGTTCGTCGATATGTGCCCGAGTCGGCACGCTGGCTCGAATCTCAGGGGCGATATGCCGAAGCCGACGAAGTCGTAGCCAACATTGAGCGCTCTGTGATGCGCAGGCTCGGTTTGGACACTTTGCCGTCGATTTCACCTACGCCGGTAGAACCCGTCGCAGGCGGGCGCGGCCTACGCGTCATCTGGTCGGCAAACTATCGGGTGCGCACCCTTGTGGTCGGGGGATTATGGTTCTTCGCGCTACTGGGATTTTATGGGTTGAACACATGGCTGGGCGCGCTGCAACAAGCCGCTGGCATCGCGGTAACGAAGTCCGTGTTGTTTACGGTCTACATATCGCTGGGTGGCATTCCCGGGTTCCTCGCCGCAGCCTGGGCGGTGGAGCGGATCGGACGAAAGTTGACGTGCGTCGCCACCCTCGTGGGCGGTGCAATCGCGACATACGTCTTCGGGCAACTGTTGCAGATTGCCGCTGCCGAATGGGCAATTTATGCGGCCGGGGCGTGCATGCAGTTTTTCTCTTTTGGCATGTGGGCCGTTTTGTATGCTTACACGCCGGAGCTGTTTCCCTCCAGAGCGCGCGCCACCGGTTGTGGATATGCATCGCTCTGCGGTCGAATCGGTGCTTTGCTTGGACCGACATTCGTGGGCGCCATCGTTACCTGGTCGACGAGCGATGCGGTGTTTCTCTTTTCGGCGACCTGCTTCGGCATCGCTGCGGCATGTGTCTGGTGCTTCGGCGTAGAAACCAGGGGATCTCAACTCGAGACGGTGTCGACGTGATGTGAGCTTCGGTTGGGGGGTACCACGCATATCTCCCCAACCGAATGGCATTCAATTCATCGAGCCTTCAGCGCGGTGCCCGCGATCACCGGACACGATGGAGGCAACGCCCGCCCGAACAGTACGGCGAGTCCGCACGCGGATGTGAACATGCCGAGTCCGTCATGTCCGATGCCCGGGACTTCTACGACCTGCTGTGCGAGACCGTCCGGATGGCGCTTTTTCAGGTAGTCGAAATACGCCAGCCCACGCGCGAGCCGGTACGGCCCCTGCGCCATTCCCCCACATGACCGATCGATGAAGTGCGTGTACGGATTCGTGTCGGCCTGCCCGAGCAGGTACACGACATCGCGCGCGACGTAATGCGCTTCGAGGTCACGTGCATCCTGCGAGGCCACGTAGGGCGGTGCGGACTTCAGGCCGTACTTCCATTGCGTCGCACGCGGACACGTGCCGTCCGCGATGGCCTGCGCATTCGGCCGCTCGTCGTCGAAATACAAATAGCTCGACGGATTCGCAACCACGTAACGCACCGCAATGCCCGCACGCGCGAGTGCATCGCCTTCGCGCCCCGTCACGGCGTAACGTTGCAACAACTGCGCGCCGGCCGAGTGCCCCATCATGACGACCGTCGACAACGACGGATACAAACTGCGATTGGCGAAATGTGCGAGCAACGCGTCGAGCGCCTCGAACGAGCTGATCGGCCCCGGCTTACGTGCAGGCTCCCCGCCCTTCCATCCTTCCTGCGACCACGCCAGCGTCGATGGTGACAACGAAAACGCCCGCGTATCGGCGGGCGTCAGAAACTGGGGTGCTACGACCATCGTACTCTTGCGGTCCTCGTCAGCCTTCTCGACAACCTGCAGCCCCGAGGCGTAGTACACATCGGCATTGCGCAGTGTGCCGTGAATGACGATGAACACACGCGTGACGTCAGGCGCAGGCTGATTCAGCGGATGGTCAGCAAAGACAGGCAGCACAGCGCTGCCGTGCGGCGTGTCGACGGCAATGCGTTGATCGGCAACCGCCTTAACAGGGGCCTCAAGACGCGCCCGCTCGCTGGACGTCGCCGCCTGGACGGGATGTGCACAACCCAGCACGCCTATGATGGCACTGGCGCTAAACTGAACACCCCGCGTCAAGAAGCTGCCGACAAACGGCTTCGGCGACGACCGCAATGCCGCAACGGCAACAGAAATGAATGACATGGTGACGGCTCGCTTAAAAGAGATGACGCGGAGCTGGAGTCAGCATGCGGAAATCATGTGATGTGACTCGGCATAGGCTCGCAACACTTCGTTAATTCGCGTTTGCCAACCGGTCCCAGTGGCCTTGAAAGCGTCAATGACCTCACGGTCCGCTCGCATGTTCAGCGTGACTTTTCGCTGATTCTCCGGGAGTACGGGACGACCACGGCGCTTGAGAATCGCGGCGGCCTCGGCTGGCCCCAACGCTTCGGAGAGCACCTCGCGCGCGGGTCGCATATTGCGCAATTGCGCTTCTGTTAAAGGGGGGTTATCCGGATCCGCTTTCGCTGCCCTGGTGATAGCGGCATCTTCGGCGTCGGTCATCGGGTGACGCTTACGCTTCGTCATACACTCTTACCTCACGTCTGTTGGCTTTGCGGAGGCTTATCACGCGAATCACCCCGCTTCTGACGGTGAACACCATCACGTGAATACGTTCGTCGATCGGGCCGGTCGCTACGAAACGCTTGTCGTTGTACTCGTGGCGAATGTCCGCCTGCAGCATCGCGCACTCAAAGTCGAACCACTCTGCAAAAGCCAGCGACAGTCCATGCTTTCTCCGGTTGGCTTCGTCTTTCACCGGATCAAACTCGATTTGCATTGATTTATTGTATGGGCATTAATTAACGTGCGTCAACAGATGCACTTGGTGACGATCCATACCCATCATTGCAGCGACACCGGTCTCGGAGCTTTCAGGAGAATCCGAACGACCGAAGCGTCCCTTTCAGAAGCCGTCACAACGCTTCGATGCTGTTCAGACCCACTACGATCCAAAGCTATTTCGTCGCCCACGGTCCCGACGGTGACGGTTCGCCATCAATCACTGCACCGTTCGGCTATACCCCGCCAGCTTCGGCACCATCTGCGCATACACCGCCGGGTTGCCAGCGACGATTTCGCCAAGGCGCAAGTAATCGCCGCCGCCCGCGTAATCGCCCACCCGGCCACCGGCCTCGGTGATCAGCAGACTCCCGGCGGCCATGTCCCATGCGTTCACGCCCTGCTCGAAGAAACCGTCGAGCCGTCCGGCGGCGACGTTCGCAAGATCCAGCGCGCATGCCCCCGGGCGTCGCAACCCAGCACATGCACCGCTCATCTCGATGAACAAGCGCGTGTAGGTCTCTACATCGTCCGTCTCCCGGAATGGGAAGCCAGTGCCAATCAGCCCATCGGCCAGTTGCGCCCGCGCGCCCACCCGAATCGGACGCTCGTTCAGAAACGCCCCGCCACCACGCGTCGCCGTGAACAGCTCGTTCGCGTTCGGGTCGTAGACCACCGCCTGAACCACCTCGCCCCGATACGCCAGCGCAATCGACACGCAGTAATAGGGAAAGCCGTGGATGAAGTTCGTCGTCCCGTCCAGCGGGTCGATGATCCATTCGAAATCGGAACCGCCAGCCTCCCGTCCCGACTCTTCCGCCAGAATCGCGTGATCCGGATAGGCCCGCCGCAGCATCTCGATAATCGACGCCTCCGACGCCTTGTCCACCTCCGTCACGAAATCGTTGTGCTGCTTCTTGCTGACGGTCAGCCGACTGAGATCGCCCGAAGCGCGATGGATGATCTGTGCCGCGCCGAGGGCGGCATGGATCGCGACATTAAGCATGGGATGCATGGAACGAAATCCTGATGAAAAGCGACGACAACCGCCGCTCGGGGGATGAAACGAAACACAAGCGTGCGTGACGGCGCATCACGTCTCCATTGAACGCGGAGCATCGTCGGCATCGGACGAGCCGCGCCGCCAGCGCGCATTTCGCGCCACCAGCTCGCGCACCAGCGCCCAATCCGCGTGCTCGCAAAAGTCGACCATCATCGTGCCGCACGGCCCCTCGAACGCGGTCAGCCGCGCGCTCAGCATGTCGTTGATGCCGCGTTGATCGGGCCTGACACCACCACATGCCACACGATGCGGATTCGCGCCCATGCCGGTGCCACTGCAAAAGTTGACCACCCAGCGCTCAGCAGCAAGCGCATCGCTGCGAGCGAGCAGTGCATCGATCCGCCGCCACTTGAAATCGATGGACGCTTCCACCGGCACACGGTACTCATCCTGAATCGTGAACGACGCACCGGCGCGCTCAATATCGAACGTGGCGTTGTCCGGCCACGCCGCGAGATCGATCCCCATCGGGGCAATCGCCGTCGGCGCATAAGCAAAACGCCGCCACAACACAATCGCCCCGCGCACATCTCCCAGACGAGGAATCGTGTCACCCAGATACCAGCGGACATGCGCCGCATAGCGCTGGACGTACGACGCAAAGGTCCGCGCGAAGCTCTGCGAGCAGTGCCGGTCGCCACACTCGTCCTTCACCGACATCACGATGCACTCGCCCGGATGGCGCACGAAAAACGCCGCACACGTCGCGATGACGTCGTCGAACATCAGCCCCAACGCAATGCGCTGATGATTGATGTGAAAGACATCGTCCTCGTGACGACAGCGAATATCGAGTACCCGCACGCCATGCGCCAGTTGAACAGCCAGACTCGCACGCTGCGTCCGGGCGAGCGCGTCGTCCACGGTGTAGGCACACGTGTCGTGACTGCCGGGCAACGTCAGGCAGTTGAGTGGGATGTCGTCCGGCAGATCCGTCATCCAGGCGGCCTTCGCGACACGTGCTACCGTTGCATCTTGTTCGTTCGTCATCTTCTTGCCCTTTTCGTCGTGCACGCTGCGCGAAGCAAGCTTTGCGTCCCCTTACTCGCCACGCCATGCCGAAGAAACAAACGTCCTGGGTCACCGCCGCCGATGTCGCCCGCCGCGCGGGTGTGTCGCGCTCCGCCGTCTCGCGCGCGTTCTCGCCGACCGCCAGCATCGCCCCGGAGACCCGGGAACGCGTCATGGAAGCCGCACGCTCGCTCGGCTATCAGGTCAACCTGATCGCCCGCGAGATGATCATGCAGCGCAGCAGCATGGTCGGCGTTGTCACCGCTGGCTTCGAAAACCCGTTCCGCGCGAAACTCCTCGCACAAATCATTGCTGCCCTCGGTCGTCACAAACTCACCCCCATCGTGGTGAACGCGGAAGATCCCGTGCAAATTCAGCAGTCGCTCGACATGCTGCTGAGCTACCGGATCGGCGGCATCATCATGACCTCGGCCTCTCCTCCGCTCGGACTCGCCCGCCAGTACCTTGAAGGCGAGATTCCCGTGGTGATGATCAACCGCGCGTCGAACCTGCCCGGCGCAGACGTGGCAGTGAGCGACAACGCCGAAGGCGCCGCACTCGCGGCCCGGCTCCTGAGCGACGCCGGCGCGACGCACCTCGCCTTCGTCGGTCCGACCAAACCCAGTTACAACGGTCGCGCCCGCTGCGCTGGCTTCCTTCGTGCGACGCAACACATCGCCAGGGAAAACCCGACGCTCGCTCACCCGGTCGAAACCCACAGCACACCTGGCGACACCTACGAATGCGGCGTCGCGGCTGCACACGCCCTGCTCTCGCCGCAGAACCGGCCAGGGCAAGCCCCGTGCCCCGACGGCGTGTTCTGCTCGTCCGATCTGCTCGCGCTCGGCTTCATCGATACGGCACGTCTGCACTTCGGCATGCGCGTGCCGGAGGACGTGCGCGTCGTCGGCTTCGACGACATCCCCGCCGCGAACTACGACAGCTACCAGCTCACGACCATCGTTCAGAACACGCATGCGCTGGCGGACACCGCCATCGAACTGCTCATCGACCGCATGAACGCGTTCTCGGGCGCCTCGCGAACGCGCATCGTCCCGGTCACGAGCGTGGTGCGCAGAACTTGCGCGCGATGACCTCGCCCATCACTTGAGTCCGCCGGAAAACCCGTGCAGCAAATAACGCTGCACGTATCCCGCGACGGCCAACGTCGGCAGCGACGCGATCATGCCCACGCTCATCAGATCGCCCCAATCGATGCCGTTCTCCGTGACGTAGCCCGCCACCGCGAGCGGCAACGTGAACTTGCTCGGCGACGAGACGAACAGCAGCGCAAGCAGAAACTCGTTCCACGCGGCAATCAGCACGAAGATCGCCGTCGCAACCAATCCCGGTGCGCACAGCGGCAACATGATGTCTACCAGCCGACGGAATAGCCCTGCGCCATCGATGCAAGCCGCTTCGTCGTAATCGACGGGAATCTCACGGACGAACGACAGCAGCATCCAGATCGATAGCGGCAGCGTGTACACCTGATAGGCGAGCATCAGCCCGACTTCCGAGTCGAGCAGATGCAACGTCTTCGCCAGCGAAAACAGCGGCACCGCGACGGTAATCGGCGGCATCAGCTTGACCGCCAGTACAAGCATCAGAAACACCACGTCGAGCCGCCCCGGAAAGCGCAGGCGCACTAGCGCGTAGGCCGCCGGGAACGCCAGCGTCAGCGACAGCAATGTCGTGCCACAGCTCACCAGCAGAGAATTGAGCACCTGACGCCCGATGCCGCTCTCCCAAACGGTCTGGAAGTGCTGCAAGGTCGGTGTCTGCGGCCACAGCGCCAGCGGATGGTCGAGACGCTCCAGCGTCGGCGTGAACGCCGCACCGAGCATCCAGACACACGGCAACAGCAACATCGCCAGCGCAGCGATGCGCAACGTCCAGAGCAACGCTTTCTGCCCCGACCGACGGAACGTGAGGGACGACGTACCTGCATTCATCGCGCCCCCGGCTTACGAATCGACATCCAGACATTGACCGAGACGAGTACGGACGCGACGAGCAACATCAGCACCGACGCCGCACTCGCGGGGCCCATACTGAAAAAGCGAAATCCGGTGTCGTAGACGTATGTCGACAGTGTCTGCGTTGCGTTGCCGGGGCCACCGCCGGTCAGCGCATAGACCTTGTCGAACAGCTTGAACGTGTCGATCGAGCGCAACAGCATGGCCAGCACGAACTGGGGCACGAGCAGCGGCAACGTGATGTCGCGCAAACATTGCCACTCGCTCGCGCCGTCGGTGCGCGCCGCTTCGAACAACGCCGGATCGATGGACTGAATACCCGCAAGCACGATCAGGAACGCCATGGGCGTCCATTGCCAGACGTCCACAAGGATCAGCGACCAGATCGCCAGTCCCGGATCGGACAACCATTGCACGCCCGGCAGACCGAACTTCGCGAGCAGCGCGTTCAGGAACCCGCTGAAATTCAGCCAGTTGCGCCAGATGGCCGAGCACACCAGCGTAGAGAGCATCATCGGCAGGATCAGCAGCGGCATGACGAAGCGCCGCCCGCGAAACGCGCGGGAGAACAGCAGCGCCAGCGCTGCGCCGAGCACCACCTCGCACACCGACGCCACGATTGTGAAATGCACCGTGTTGAAGAAACTCGCGGCGAAGTTGTCGTCGGCGAGCACCGTCCGATAGTTCTTCAGCCCGGTGAACGCCCGATGCCCCGACGCGTAGTCGACCTGGAAGAACGAATCGAACAGCACTTGCAGCACCGGATATAGCGCCAGCACAGCGATAACGAGAAAGGCAGGCCCCACCAGCCAGATCAGGGGCCACCAGCGACGTGCAGCGCGCATGGAATCGTCGGGACGTTAGTTGGCCGCGGTCGTCAGCACCGGTGCGATCTTCTGCGACACCTGACGCAGCGCAGCTTCCGGCGTGAGTTGCCCCGTAATCACGAGTTGCAGGGCGTCGCCCAGCAAGCTCTCGATCTGCTCCCAGTTCTTCACACGGGGACGCGCACGCCCGGCTTCAAGCGCCTTCAACTGATCCGGATACCAGCGGAATTGCTTCACCAGCGTGGGATCTTCGAACACGCTCTTGCGCGTGGGCGGAATTCCCATGACGGCCAGACGCGTCTGCGTGTCGCGCGACGTCAGATACGCCAGAAATTCCTGTGCGAGCGCCGCATGCTGCGCGTCCTTCGGAATGGCCATCTGCCAGATACCGAGCATCGGCGCCGGTCCCTTGACCTGCCCCGGTGGCGCCTGCAAGGCGACCTCGCCCACCACGCGCGACTGCTTCGGATCGTCCAGCGCGGGCACCCACGCCGGCCACACTTCAATGGCTTGCGCCGCCGCGCCCTTTTGCAAGGCATCGCGCACTTCGGCCGCGCCATAGACCGCAACGTCCTTCGGCGCATGCGCCTTGAGCGCGACGAACATCTTCAATGCCGCGAGCGCCTGTGGCGAATCGATGGCGGCGCGACCGTTTGCATCGATCACGTCGCCGCCATACGCCCACAGAATCGGAAGAAACCCCGTGACCACCGGATTGCCCTTGGTGCCGCGAAACACCACGCCGGACACGGTGGCGTCGGTGCCGGTCGTCTGGGCGATCTTCAGCACGTCGTCCCAGTTGCGCGGTGCTTGCAGCTTGTGCTTCGCGAGCAGATCGCGACGATACGCAAACATCTCGACGTTGCCGACCACCGGCAGCGCGTACAGATTGCCGTTCGGCGCGCGGCCGAGCGCCACGGTCGACGCCACCATGTCGGCGTCGACCAGCGTCGCAGGCAGCGGCTTGAGCCAGCCGTTGGCCATGAATTCGGGCGACCACGTGTCGTCCATCATCACGAGATCGTAGGCGCCCGTGCCCTCGCGCATCGACAGTTTCAGCTTCTGATAGAGGTTCGCGTTCGGCAGCTTCAGCAGCTCGATGTCTGCGGACGGATGCGACTTCTTGAAGCCAGCGACGGCTTCGACGAGGCCCTTGCCGTAAATATCGTCACGCCCGGCGATCACGAGATCGGCCGCGCTCACGCTCGTCGCCACGACGAACAGACCAACGGCGGCGGCAACAGCGGCTGACAAAGCGCGCAGACGGATAGACAGTTTCATGCGATCTCTCACTGGGTTGACGATGGCATCGAGCTTTGTTTGCACACGTGTGCAAATTCATCACTGAAAAATGCCACTTGCATGGCATGACCGTCATTCTGGCGAGGGATCGTTAAAGAATTGTGGCAAGCGAGACGCCCGGCCTCGCTAAAGTTTTCGGCTCAGGTGCCGAAGAAAGATTTCATACCCCGAAAAGTTGAGCATTGACGTCGTGCGAACAACGATTGGCGATGGAATAGCCGACTTCGGGATACACGGGGAAGGCAGCGGTATGCCTTGCAAGTCAGATGTCGAGGAGAAAAATTATATGTTGGTGAAAGTAGTGCTGGGCACACTTGCCGGTGTGGTGATGATGCACGCGGCGCATGCCGAAGACGCAGGGGACTGGATCACGGCAGCGGAAACGTCGAAGTCTGTCTGGCAGGGAAAGCGCGGCAGCGGCACGATAACCAATGTCGATGGCAAGAAGAACAACGGCTACAAGTACCTCTATCAAAAGAAGAATAAGACCAACAACACTTACGACTACGGTCAGGCCCTGGTGTTGCTCGAATCGTGCCGCAAAGGTTATGGATTCGTGTACTACAACGGCATGGAAGGTCAGTACGTGAGCAAGGATCAGTTCGTGCGCTTCGGCCCGACGGTCGCTGACAATATCGGCACGTTGGCCTGCCTGAGCTGGGACAACGAGACAGGTCAGATCTCGCTGGCCGAGAAGAAAGACGCGTGGGAGTTCATCGCCTCAGTCAAGGATTCGGGTAACAAGGTTTATCTGAAGAACGATACGGCGCGTAAGCGCGCCTATAAGGGCAAGCCGTCCGTGTCGATTCTGTCGCGCTTCGACAATCTGCGCGAAAACACCTTCGATTACAACGAAGTCATCATTGCGTCGGCGGATTGCGAACGCGGTTACGGCACGCTGTACGAACTGAATTTCGACGGTGGCGTTTCCGACAAGTGGGACATCGCGCTGAACGGCAAATCGGTCGCATCGGCGGTCGGCGATGCGGTTTGTAGCAAACGATGATTCATCGATTCATTCGCTAGCAGGCAAATGAAAATGGGCGCATCACAGCGCCCATTTTCATTACGTCACGACGGATCAGGCATCCGGACGCGCGCCCTTCACCGCCGCCGCCGCGTGTCCGGCAGCGTCGCCGTGATGACGCCCTGCCATCTCGCTGCTGCCCGGATCGCCAGCGGGCAGACGGTGATTTTCGATGTCCTGCACGACCTGAATCGCCGTAGCGTCGATGCCATCGGTCAGCGGCTTCGGATCGAGGCCGATGCCCAGCACCATCACGGCCATCGCACCAAGCAGCGCGAACTCGCGGCGGCTGACGTCCTTGAGCGACGCCACACGGGCGTTGCCCACACGACCGAAGATCACGCGCTTGTACATCCACAGCGTGTAAGCCGCGCTCAGCACCAGCGTGAGCGACGCAAGCGCGCCGATCCAGAAGTTCGCCTTGATCGCGCCCATCAGCACGAGAAACTCGCCGACGAAGCCCGACGTGCCCGGCATACCGACGTTCGCCATCGAGAACAGCATTGCGAAGGTCCCAAAACGCGGCATCGTTGCGGCCACACCGCCATAGGCATCGATGGACGAGCTACCGGTGCGGTCATACAACATGCCCGTGCACAACAGCATGGCGCCCGACACGATGCCGTAAGAAATCATCTGCATCACGGCGCCGTCGGTCCCCATCTCGGAGAAGAGGAACAGGCCCAGCGTCACCAACCCCATGTGCGCCACCGCCGAGTACGCCAGCAGCTTGCGCAAATCGGTCTGCACCAGCGCCACCAGACTCGCGTAGATCACCGCGACCAGCGAGAGCACCACCATCAACGGCGCGAGGAAATGGCTGGCGTCCGGCAACAGCGGCAGGTTAAAGCGCAGCAGCCCGTAACCGCCCAGCTTCAGCATGCCGAGCATGACGGCCGCACCGGTCGGTCCGTCGAGGTGCACCTCGGGCAGCCACGTGTGGACCGGCCACATCGGCACCTTGACCGAGAACGCCCCGAGAAAGCCGATAAACAACATCACCTGTATCACGAGCGGCAGGTGCAGCGCCTGCCAGCGTGCGATGTCGAAGCTCTGCGTCTGCATGTACAGATAGAGCATCGAGACCAGCATCATTAGCGAACCGGTCAGCGAAAAGAAGAAGAACTTCACCGCTGCGCGCGTGCTGTTAGCCCGGCCGTAGACACCGATCAGCAGGTACAGCGGCAGCAACGTGGCTTCGAAGAATACGAAGAACAGCATGCCGTCCTGCGCCGAGAACACGCCCTGCATCAGGCCGGAGAGCACGAGGAAGCTGCCGAAGTACGAACTCATGCGCGTGGTCACGGCGCGCCACGACGCGAGCACAACGATGATCGTCGTCACACCGGTCAGCGCCACGAGCCACAGCGAGATGCCGTCGATGCCCACATGCCACGACGCGTCGAACGAGTCGATCCATCGGAAGCGCTCGACGAATTGCAAACTGGACACACTGGTCCGGAATCCGCGCACGAGCGGCACGAGCGGCGCCGCCGAGATTACGGCGGCGGCGAGCGACGCCCAGCGAACGGTATTGGGGAATCGATCCTGGCCGAGCAGCATGACGAGCGCGCCAGCCACGATGGGAAGCCAGATCAGAAGGGACAGGATGGGAAACATTGGGGGTCCTGGTGTGCCGCAACAAAAAACGAGCGCAAATGCGCTACGTTGACGGCGCCAGGGACGAACCTACCCTGCGCGCATCGCGAGAGCGAAACGCGCAAATCAAGGCTGTTCAATGCCTACGGGAGGGGACGCCGGGCGCAGGGGCGTCAACGAAGGTGGCAAGCATACGCGTCCGAAATACATTTTGCATCGCAGCAAATTTTACAAATGATTGCGAGCATCATGTCCGACCGGCCGGTCGGCGATTGTCGCGTCGACGAAAGCGCCGCGCGACAATGGGCCGCAGTCCGAACGCGCACACGCATGACAAAGTCAATCGATGCGTGCGCCGATTTCGTCAATAACGCATTGTGGAATTTGAGGACAGTGCGGCGCGTTGCTCAGGCCTTCGGACGACGCAGATCGAACATCGGACCGATCTCGGCATAGTCGCCGAGATAACCCGCGCGCATGACCGGATGCGCTTTGGCCGTATCGAAGAGACCGTCTTCGCGCAGGAACTCGCGACGGATGTGCACGCCGACCACCTGCCCCAGCGCAAGCCAGTTGTTCATCGGTTTGCCGTCGAGATCGTGCATGCGCACGATTTGCAGCAGCTTGCATTCGAGCGACGCGGGCGACTCGGCCACGTGCGGCACGTCCACATTGACGCCAGGCGCTTTGGTCAAGCCAGCCAGTTCGAACTCGTCGACCTCATGCGGCACGGGGGCAGACGTCCGGTTCATTTGCTCGACGAGCGACTTGCTCGTCAGGTTCCAAACGAACTCACGCGTGGCTTCGATGTTCGCGATCGAGTCCTTGTAACCCTCGCTGCAAAAACCGATGATGGCCGGGAACGACGCGAAGGCGCCGAAGAAGCTATACGGCGCGAGGTTGACGCGACCTTGCGCGTCACGGCTCGAAATCCAGCCGATCACGCGCGGCGCGACAATCGCCTTGAACGGGTCGTGAGACAGGCCGTGGCCTTTGGCCGGGTCATAGAAGTGAACGTCATCGGGATGGGACATAGCGTCAGTCATCAGCTGTGTTGCGGGATTGCGTCGATGCTATCGCACTCTGCGAGGTTGCGTCCGTCGACCGCTTCAACGCGTTCAAGCCCGTGATCACGCAGACGCGCCGCGCCCCAGTCGCGCGATCAGCTCACCATGCGACGGCCACTGCGCGGCGAGCGCCGCCGGGTCGGCCATCTCGAAGTCTTCGAAGGCGAAGCCCGGCGCGACGGTGCATCCGACCAGCGCAAAACTTGTCGACGGTGCGGGCTGCGCGGCGAACCAGTGACCTGCGGGCACCACATGCTGCAACTGCTCGCCGTTCCCGACATCGTGTCCGAGATATGTTGTGGTGAGGTGGCCGGACGGATCGATCTCGTGAATCCAGAGCGTGCCGCCGAGATGAAAGTGCCAGACTTCGTCGCTACGAATGCGATGAAACGCGGAAAAGTCGTTTGCTTCGAGCAAATAGAGAATCGCAGTGGAAATGCTGCGTGGCCCGGAAAAAACACCGGACAGCGCGTCGGCGGCGACCGTTCCGGCGGCGCGGTACGTCTCGCGGTAATGCCCGCCCTCAGGGTGTGGCATCAGCCCCAGCGAGGCGACGAGATCGGCAACAGACAGCATATCGGACTCCTTGTAGGTCAGTCTGGGGGGAAGACAACGGAGGCATCCGCGAAGCGATTCATCAGACGAAACATTGATTCCGGTCATCAAAACATCCATCGGCATCGCGCAGCTCCGTCACCTTAGCCCAAAATGCGCAGGGGCAAAGGGTTCCGGACATGACGGCGTGGGAATCGGCGAGATTTATCGATTTGTGCGACGATTGCCATGTTGCGTCGCGCAAGGCGACGCGTTTTTCATTGCACGCGCCGCTTTGGCGCCGTCAGATCATGCCTGCCACTCTCAAGATTGACTTTGTCTCCGATGTCGCCTGCCCGTGGTGCGCCATCGGTCTCGCCTCATTGAAGACCGCGCTCGCCCGTCTGGGCAACGAGGTCGAAGCCGACCTGCACTTCAGCCCGTTCGAGTTGAACCCCGACATGCCGGTCGAGGGCGTGCCGCTTGCCGACTACATGTCGCGCAAGTACGGTCTCTCGCCGGAGCAGATGGCGCAGAACCGGGCGAACATCAGTGCCCGTGCTGCCGCCGAAGGTTTCCCGATGCGCATGGAGTTGCGCACGCACGCTTACAACACGTTCGACGCGCATCGACTGCTGCACTGGGCGCAGACCGTGGGTAACGACAAACAGCTCGCCCTCAAGGAAGCCCTGTTCCGCGCGTACTTTGTCGACGGCAAGCGCACGAGCGATCCCGAAGTGCTCGTCGACGCCGCGCAACAGGCCGGTCTCGACACCACTCGCGCGCGCGAGATTCTGTCGACGCACGAGTATGCCGATCAGGTGCGTGCGCTGGAGCGCCACTATCAGAATCTCGGCATCAGCTCGGTACCGGCGATCATCTTCAACAACCGACATCTCGTGAGCGGCGGACAGCCGCCGGAAGTCTTCGAGCAAGCCATCCGTCAGATTCTGGCCGAGGGCTGATCCGTCATGTCGTCGCTGCCTCCGACCGCCGACACATCGGCGGCAAGCGCGCCGCCCGCCCCTGCCGCGGCGCAATTGCACGAGCCCCCTGCCACCGGACGCGGGCTCGCCATGACGGCGATTTTGCTCGCCGTCTCGCTCGCCAGTCTCGATACCGCCATCGCCAACACGGCCTTGCCGCAGATGGCGCTCGATCTGAATACGACGCCGTCCGCCTCTGTCTGGATCGTCAACGCCTACCAGTTAGCGATGGTCGCAACGCTGCTGCCCTTCGCATCGCTGGGTGAGCGCGTTGGCCACAAGCGTGTGTTCATGTGGGGCGTGGCGGTGTTTCTCGCCGCGTCGCTGCTGTGCGCGCTCTCGCCGTCGCTCGGCTTCCTTGCGGGGGCGCGTGTGCTGCAAGGCGTGGGCGCCGCAGCGGTCATGAGCGTGAACATTGCGCTGATCCGCTTCCTGTATCCGGCGGCGCAGTTGGGACGTGGTGTCGGGCTGAACGCCCTGATCGTCGGCATCTCGTTCGCCATCGGGCCGACGGTCGCGTCGCTCGTGCTGGCGTTCGCGAGCTGGCCGTGGCTGTTCCTGATCAACGTGCCGACGGCATTGCTGGCGCTGGCATTCTCGCGTCGCAACCTGCCCGACACGCCGCGCAGCGAGCACAAGCCGGACATGATTGCGGCGTTGCTCAACGTGCTGACGTTCTCGCTGCTGATCTTTGCGCTTAGCCAAAGTGCGCAGCAGGCCGACTGGCATCTGACGCTGGCCTGCTTCATCGGCGCGCTCGTCTTCGGCTGGGCGTTGATCCGACGCGAGCGCGGCCATCGTGCGCCGATGCTGCCGGTCGATCTGATGCGTCTGCCCGCGTTCGCGTTGTCGACGCTCACAGCCATCTGCGCCTTCGCGACGCAAGGGTTGGGACTGGTCTCGCTGCCCTTCTACTTCGAGAACGTGCTGCATCGCAGCCCTATCGAAACGGGTTTCCTGATGACGCCGTGGCCGTTCTTCGTGGCCGCGATTGCGCCGGTGGCCGGACGTCTGTCGGACAAATATCCCCCGGGCGCACTGGGTGCGATCGGGCTGGCCATGCTGAGTGCGGGCATGGCGTTGCTGGCGATCATGCCCGAGCATGCGCAGTTATGGGATATCGGCTGGCGTATGGGATTGTGCGGGCTGGGCTTCGGTTTCTTCCAGTCGCCGAACCTGAAGGCATTCATGCACAGCGCACCGCCTGAGCGCAGCGGCGGCGCGAGCGGTATGGTCGGGACGTCACGTCTGCTGGGTCAGGCAACGGGTGCCGCACTCGTAGCACTGGCGCTGGGCCTGTTCGGCACGCACGGTTCGACTTGGGCACTGGCATGGGGTGCGGCGTTTTCGGCGGCCGGGTGTCTGGCGAGTGGATTACGGTTGGTGGGGAAACGCGCTCACTGACCACGTTTGACCGAGCCATCATACAAAGCCCCGCCAAGCGCGGGGCTTTGTCGTTTCTGAGCGCCACTGTCAGGGTTGACAGGTGCGCAATTGGCCAGCGTCACCTAGATTGAAAGCGCCGCCAGCTTGTCGTCAGGCGGCAGGTCCGAAACGCTTACCGTCGTTTGGCGAGCGTCATTTGCACATCCCTGATCGAGAGATATTATGGCGACCATCACCAACCTCTCCAACACCCAGGTTGACCGCGCGGGCGGCACCCAGTTCGCCATCACTGGAACGGGATTTTCGAAAGCGGTACAGGTGTACTTCGTCGATTCCGCATCCAGGAAGATCCCTGCGAGCAGCTTCACCATCGTCAGCGACTCTCAGATTACAGGCGTGTTTCCGACATTCCCCACTTCGGGGAAGGCAATCGTCAATGTGACCGTCGGGGAGGATGCGACACCGGCCAAGGCAAGCGCGCCAACGAGCGTCCTCAGTCTGGCCGCTTCCGCAGGCACGCGTGAATTCGTGAATGAGCTTTTTGTCATCGATAGGAGTTCCAGCGCTCTGGCATAGCCGCACGTGGGTTCGCAATTGGGGGCTCGGCAACTGCTTGGTGAGGACCCGGCGCTACGCCCCACATGACTACTCCACCGTCACCGACTTTGCCAAATTTCGAGGCTTATCCACGTCTGTGCCACGCGCAACGGCGGCGTGATACGCGAGCAACTGCATCGGGATGGTGTGAAGAATCGGGGACAGCAGACCGTAATGTTCGGTCAGCCGAATCACTTCAATATCCGGCCCCGGTGATAACCCGCAATCGCTGTCGGCGAAGACGTACAGCTTGCCGTTGCGCGCGCTCACTTCGTGCATGTTCGATTTCAGCTTCTCCAGCAGACGGTCGTTCGGTGCAACCGCCACCACCGGCATCTCATCGCTCACCAGCGCCAGCGGCCCGTGCTTGAGCTCCCCCGCCGGATACGCTTCTGCGTGTATGTACGAGATCTCTTTCATCTTCAGCGCGCCTTCCATCGCCACCGGAAAGTGCAGGCCGCGCCCAAGAAAGAGAATGTCCTGACGCCGTGTCAGTTGCTCCGCCCACGCAATGATCTGCGGCTCCAGCGCGAGCACCTTGGCAATCGCATCCGGCAAGTGACGCAACGCTTTCAGATGCTGCTGCTCGTCCTCGTCCGACAATCGGTTGCGGCTCTGCGCCAGCGTCAGCGCCAGAATGAACAGCGACACCAGTTGCGTCGTGAATGCCTTGGTCGACGCCACACCGATCTCCACCCCTGCCCGTGTGAAAAACGTCAGCGCACACTCGCGCGCCAGTGCACTCGTCGCCACGTTGCAGATCGCCAGCGTGTGCAACATCCCGCGTTGCTTGGCGACGTGGACCGCGCCGAGCACGTCCGCCGTCTCCCCGCTCTGCGAGACCGCGACGACCAGCGTCTTCGGATTCGCCACGCTGTCGCGGTA
Organism: Pandoraea commovens; assembly: GCF_024704525.1. Lineage (NCBI taxonomy): Bacteria > Pseudomonadati > Pseudomonadota > Betaproteobacteria > Burkholderiales > Burkholderiaceae > Pandoraea > Pandoraea commovens. Next base: position 1,967,178 of record NZ_CP102780.1, on the reverse strand, counting down.
GCGATACTCGCTCGCGATCTCCACACTCACCGGCACCTGCGCGAGACTCTCGATCCAGTACTTCGCCGTGAGCGCTGCGTGATAGCTGCCGCCGCAAGCGAGCAACAACACAGAGTCCACCGCATTGAACACGCGCCACGCGTTATCGCCGAACAACTCCGGCATGATCGACGTGACGTCCAGCAGCGTGTCGGCGACGGCTCGCGGCTGCTCGAAGATTTCCTTCTGCATGTAATAGCGATACGGTCCGAGATCCGCCGCACCGCTGTGCGCTGCCACCCGGTTCACCGCACGCTCCACGCGCTGTCCCTGAGCGTCCACGACCCAATAGCGATGCAGTTGCACGTCCGCAACGTCGCCGTTCTCCAGATAGACGATGCGGTCGGTGACGTTGGCGAGCGCAATCGCGTCGGACGCGATGAAGTTCTCGCCGTCACCCACACCGAGAATCAAGGGCATGCCATCGCGCGCGCCGACGAGACGATGCGGCTCGTCGCGACAGATCACCGCAATCGCGTAGCTGCCGCGCAGTCGCGCCGCTGCCGACTTCACCGCCTCGAACAAGTCGCCGTCGTACAGATGGTCGATCAGATGCGCGATGACTTCGCTGTCCGTCTGGCTCGCGAAAACATAGCCTTGCGCCTCAAGCGCCGAGTGCAGTTCCTCGTGGTTCTCGATGATGCCGTTGTGCGAAAGCGCGATACGCGGAGTCTCGGCATTCGGCGAGAAGTGCGGATGTGCGTTGTCCGTGACCGGCTTGCCGTGCGTTGCCCAACGCGTGTGGGCAATACCGGTGTAACCCGTCAAGCCAAGACGTCCGACCTCCTCTTGAAGATTCGCCACGCGCTCGACACTGCGCGCACGCACCAGCTCACGCTCGCGATACAGCGCGACGCCGCACGAGTCGTACCCGCGATACTCCAAACGCTTCAGACCGTCGACCAGATTGGGAACGATGTCCCGCTGCGCGACCGCGCCGATGATTCCACACATAACGCTTCTCCGAAATGAGTCGTTGCCAGCCAGTGAAGCGATGGTAGAGTTGACGCATTGAAATTAATCATCAATTTTCTTATATTCATGAAATTTAAATTCACACAGCCATCATTGTGAAATAAAATTTCACACTATCGGATGCCTGCCCGGAAACCCCATGCCAAGCCTCACCCTCGACGATCTGGACTTACGAATCCTCGGCGCGCTGCAACTGGACGCATCGATCTCGAACCTCGAACTGTCGCGACGGGTGCACGCCTCAGCCCCGACCTGCTTGCGACGTGTGCGCGCGCTACGGGAGGCGGGTGTGATCGCCCGCCAGATCGCCATCGTCGACGCCGCGAAGCTCGGCCCGACACTGACAGCCGTCGTAGAAGTGAGCCTCGACCGGCAGACCGCCGAGGATTACGACACCTTCGAGACCTACATCTGCGACGAACCGTCCGTCACGCAGTGCTATCGCGTCTCGCCGGGGCCTGACTTCGTCGTCATCGCCGAAGTCCCCGACATGGCCGCCTATGACGAACTTGCGCGGCGGCTCTTCAAAAGCTCGGCCAACATTCGCAACGTGCGCACCTTCTTTTCCACGCGTCGCGCGAAGTTCGAAGCAAATGCCCCTGTCACGCCAATTCATCCGAACACTTCTCGCTAAATGAAAATGTTCATTTGAACATTCGACATCGTCATTTGAATGTCACTCTCGGCTGTCAAAGTGGCGCCCATTCCAGAACGAATGTGCACATCACGACCGTCCGATGGACCTTTCAGACCGCCAGACCCGCATCGTCGCCCTCTTCCGCCAGCACGGCGAAATGAGTGTCGACGCCCTCGCCGAGCACTTCAGCGTTGCCACGCAGACGATTCGTCGCGACGTCAATGCACTGTGCGACGCGAATGTACTGCGCCGTTATCACGGCGGTGCGCGTCTGATGACGCCGGGCGCCAACCAGCCCTATGAAGTGCGGCGGGTCCGTAACCTCGAAGGCAAACTGCGCATCGGTCACGCCGCGGCTGAACGCATTCCGGACGGTGCAACCGTTCTGCTCGGCATCGGCACCACGCCGGAGCAGGTGGCCGTGGCGCTCGTGCATCGCAAACGTCTGTGCGTCATCACGAACAATCTGCGTGCAGCACTGGTGCTCGCGAGCAACCCGGAACATCGCGTCATCGTCCCCGGCGGCGAACTGCGCTCGCCCAACCCCGAGATTCTGGGCGACGAAGCCGACCGACTGTTTCGCGCCTACCGTGCCGACGTGGGCGTGTACAGCGTGGGCGGCATCGACGACGACGGCACGCTCCTCGATTACGACCGCGTTGAAGCGGCCTCACGCGAAGCGCTGCGCGACGCCAGCCGCTACCGCATTCTTGTTGCGGACGCCTACAAGTTCACCCGCAAGCCCAGCGTGCGCGGCGGGCAACTCGACGAGCAAGATCTCGTCATTACCGACGCCCCACTGCCTGCCTTGCTGAACAATCGCATTCGCGGGGACTCGCCCGAAATTCTCGTTGTTTGATCAGACCGCTTCGAACGCTCCGACACTCATCGCTCACGCCCACGACAGAGACCGCACATCATGTCATCCGCTTCGTTTCGCGCTTCCACCGTCCGCCTCGCTGCCATTAGCGTGGCCGCCTTCGCCTGCGTTTTCGGTACGCTTGCGTCGTCTGCGGCCAGCGCCGCCCCGTTGATCGTTGCGCATCGCGGCGGCACGGGCGACACCCCCGAAAACACCGTGCAAGCCTTCACCAACGCGCTGCAAAACGGCGCCCAGGCGCTTTGGATGACGGTGCAGGTCACGCGTGACGGTGTGCCCGTGATGTACCGTCCGGCCGATGTCTCGGCACTGACCGACGGTCGTGGCAAGCTCGCCGATCTCGACTATGCCGACGTGAAGAAGCTGAACGCCGGTTACGCCTTCTCCCGCAAGGACGCCAACGGCCAGACCGTCCACCCCTTCCGCGACCACCCGTTGCCGATCCCCACGCTGCGCGAAGCGCTGGCCGCCGTGCCCGCCAACGTGCCCGTGCTGCTCGACATGAAGCAAACGCCTGCCGCGCCGCTGGTCGAGGCCGTCATCAAGGTGCTCGACGACACGAACGCCTGGTCGCGCGTGCGCCTCTACTCGACGGAAGCAGAGGCGACGGACCGCATGCGCGCCCGTCGTCCGCAAGCACAACTCTTCGAATCGCGCGACGCCACACGCAACCGTCTGGTGGCCGCCGCCCTCGCGGGCCAGTGCGCCGCGCCGCCCGCCCCGGGCACGTGGGCGGGCATCGAATTCCATCGCCAGGTAGAGGTGGTGGAGCGCTTCACGCTCGGCGAAGGCGTGTCGAAGATCGTCGCGAACTGGTGGACACCGGCCGCCGTGCAGTGCTTCAAGTCGCGCGGCGACGTGCACCTCGTCGCCTTCGGCGTCGAAACGCCGCAGGACTTCGAAGCCGCGTCGCAACTGGGCTTCGACGCCGTGATGACGGACTCTCCCGCGCGTTTGCGCGCCGCGCTGGCGAATCAGGGGAAAGACGCCGCGAAGTAATACGCGCACTAACGACAGAGCAACGTAACCACGTAGCGCCCGGGACGCGCGTCGATAACAGACGCACCCCCCGACTTCCCGCCGATCCTTCGTCTCAGACATTCGGGAAGTCGAGTTTCATATTTTTAGGATTCCTAATTTCTCATGTGACGCGAAATCCCGGGAAACGACACCGGGACGCGCATCACCCTTTAGCCTCACCTCGCTCAGGAAACACGCCATGAAGGTTTTCGTCCACTCGCCTCTCGCCCGTGCCGTTGCACTGGTCATCGGCTGCGGCGCCGCTACGCTCGCGCACGCCCAGTCCAACATCACGCTTTACGGCATTGTCGACGGCGGCGTCGGCTACGCCAGCAACGTCGCCAGTGTGACCCGCGCAGGTGCGGCGGGCCGCCCGGCCACCATGACCGGCGCGTCGAACTACGCGTTCCAGAGCGGAACGTGGCAAGGCAGCCGCTGGGGCATGCAGGGCACGGAAGATCTCGGCGGTGGCCTAAAGGCGTTGTTCCGCCTCGAGAACGGCTTCAACCTCGGCAACGGCACGGCCAGTCAGGGGGGCGCAGAGTTCGGCCGTCATGCGTATGTCGGCTTGCAGGACAAAGCGTACGGCACCGTGACGCTCGGCCGTCAGTACGACCCGCTGATCGATCTCGTCGGCTCCGTCGGTGGCACCGCGCTGCTCTCGGGCGTTGCCGCACACCCGGGCGACGTCGACAATCTCGACCACAGCTCGCGCGTGAACAACAGCGTCAAGTATCGCTCGCCGACGTGGGGCGGCTTCACGTTCGGGGCAATGTACGGCTTCGGCGGGCAGCCGGGCACGATGGGACGTCAGAACACCTGGGGCCTCGCCGGACAGTACGCGAACGGCCCGCTCACGTGGGGCGTCGGCTTCTCGCACGCCAACAACGACAAGGCGAGCGCCACGGACACGACCATCGGTAGCTGGGCGGGTTCATCCGAGTCGGCATTCGCCTCGTCGATCAACGCCGGTTACGCCAGCGCCAAGGCACGCGACGTGATCGCCACATCGATGACCTACCAGATCGGCGACGCGACGCTGGGCGCGAATTACAGCCACACCGAATACTCGGCGGGCACGTTCTCGCGCTTCACGCGCACGGCGAAGTTCGACACGGTCGGCGTGCTGGGGATGTATCGCTTCACGAACGCCTTCCGTCTGGGTGGCGGCTATAGCTTCACGAAGGTGAACGCCCCGGCGGCAAACGTTTCAGGTGCGAAGTACCACCAATTCAACCTGGCGGCGTTTTACAACCTGTCGAAACGTACGGAGTTGTATGCGCTGGCGGGCTACCAGAAGGCCTCGGGCAGCACGCTCGACGCCTTCGGTAACGTGATCGACGCGACGGCTTCGGTCGGTGACGCCGCGAACGGCATGTCGTCCGCCACCAACTCGCAGACGGTGGTGCGATTGGGCGTCAGCCACGTGTTCTAAAACAGGGGCGCAATACGAACAACGGCCCTCACGGGCCGTTGCTGCGCATGCCGTATGGCATCGGACTACGCTGCCTGCGCAGGCAGCGCCGGGACAATCTCTACGCGCGGACGCGGCAACGTCGTGACCGCGTGCATCTGCGCCCGCAGCCAGTCGCGCGGACTGCTGCCGGTCTTGCGACGGAAAGCGCGCGCGAGCGCCGACGCGCTGTCGTACCCGACCTCCTCCGCCACGCGAGCGATCGGCTGACCGTCGCGCAGACGCTTTTGTGCCAGACCGATGCGCCAGTCCAGCAGATAGTCCGCAGGCGACTGGCCAACCACTTCGCGAAACTGCGCGGCGAAATTCGCGCGCGACATGTTGGCAGTGCTCGCGAGCGACTCGACCGTCCACGCTTCGCCGGGTTGATTGTGGATGACGTTCAGTGCGCGCGCGAGACGCGGATCACCCAGCCCGGCCAGCATGCCGAAGCTCACCAGACGATGCTCAAGCACGTGGCGCAGCAACTGAATCACGAGCAACTCGAACAGGCGGTCCATGACGGCCAGACGTCCGCAGCTCTGCCCGAACGCTTCCGCGAACAGCCAGTTCAGTGTGAGTTCGAGCGTGGAGAGCGATTTCGTCGGCAGAACGAGAAACTCGGGCAATGCGGCGACCAGCGGATTGTTGTGGCCGCCGTCGAACGATAACGACCCGCACACCAGTTCTGTGCGGTCCGCTTCGCCCGAGAGCAATTGATGATGATTACGGCGCGGGAAGAAAATCAGCGACGGTTCGGCGATCTGTTGCCGCACACCATCTTCCGTCACCAGTGCAACTTCGCCCGAGCGCAGCAAGTGCAGGTGACCGCCATCGTGGGCGTCGACACCATAGCTGGCGATACCGCACATGCCGCCGCTATGAAACACACCGGCGCGAACGCCGAAATTCGAAATCAGGGTGGAGAGCCGGTCCATGGCGCACTCGTCGAAAAAACCCGGTGCGCCGATTATGGAGGATTTACGCAACCCTTGCTTGGACCGCCCTTCGCCCCGCTTCTTACCACTCTCCTTGCCCTTGCCATGCCTGGGCAGAAGCTCAACTAACGCATTCACCCGACACGCGCTCAGGCGCGGTTATCGGCGGCAGCAGCCACCGGCGTGGCCGTCCCGATTTCCGAACGCACTTCAGCGCGCGAGCGGCCAACCGATGCACCTTGTTGCAGCAGCGACGGATACGTTTGCAGCGATTGATCCAACTGGCCCGATGCACGGGCTACACGCAATTCTTCAAGCACTTGCGCGCGGCTCACACCTTGCGACGCGACGGATTGACCAGCGTCGGCCGTTTGCGTCTCGGCGAAAGCCGAAGCGGAAGCCAGCGATGCAGTGGCGATAAGAGCGGCGGCGAAAATACGAGCGTTCATGATCAAACTCCTTTCGTTCGGCAGCGTGTGCCGTGTGTCGTTTTCCCTTGTGCGTCCATCCGTTTCACCGGAAGAACGCTAGCGGGCATGACTAGAGATTACGAAAGGACAGCGCGGCTTGCACGGCAGGACGTCTGCAAGATGCGACCATTCGTCCAGTTCTGACGAACGTGATTGGCGCGCGCTATGACGTCGATAGCGAACGCTGATCGGATGGCCGAAAAAGGGGAGATTGCGGCGGTTTTTCGAGCGCCCGACGCCCGCTTACGCCCCGGCGGTGCGCCGCTTCACTTTGATGTCGGCGACCGGGATCACGGCAGCCGCCGCATCCCCAAGAAGACGACGCAACACATTGGGCTGGTTGACGAGATCGGCCAGCGTGTAGCGGTCGAGCACCGCGAAATACGAGCGCAGCGCCTCGCCCAGCACGCCGCGCAGATGGCACGCCGACGTGATGACGCAAGCGTTGTCTCCCTGATGGAAGCACTCCACCATCGCGAAATCGGGTTCCATCGCACGCACGACTTCCCCTAGTCCGATGCGCTCCGGCGCGCGACCCAGACGAATCCCGCCCGAGCGTCCGCGCACGGTATGCAGAAAGCCCAGCTGGCCGAGCTTCTGCACGATCTTCACAAGGTGATTCTTGGGAATGTCGAAGGCGTCCGCCACGGACTGCACATGCACAAGCTCGTCGGGATGAACCGCGACGTAGATCAGGGTGCGCAGACTGTAATCGGTATGGTCGGTAAGTCGCATCGACGGCGGACGTAGGCGAAAAGCGGATTGGAAGCGGGAACGAATCAGGCGGCGCACGGCGCGCCGCCTCTGATGATTTTGCGAGTCAGTTTAACATGGCCCCGGCATGCATCTTATGTCCCGTGCATGCCGTACGCCCCGATTTTTTGCAGAACGCTCGAGCGCGTACGGCGCGAGAATTTTCTTTTCGCGATAAGGACTTACCATCAAACGCTTACCAGCGCATCGTCAGCCCGCCCATCCACGAATAGTCGTAGGTTTGCGGGTTCAGACCGCGCCGATAGCCGACGTCGAGATCCATCCACGATGTCGGGCTGTAGATGGCCCCGAGAATCATGAAAGCCGGGTTCGTCTTCTGCGCAAAATCGGGGTTTTGCGACGTGCCCACGTCCAGAATCAGTTGCGTCGACGGCAACACGCGATACAACACCGCTGCCGACGCCTTCCACACCCCCTGCCGCTGCCCCTGACGGTTCGCCTGATAGGCGCCGCCGACGTTGGCCAGGAAGGTCCAGTCGTCGATCTGATACTGCGCGAGCAGCGTCGCTCCGGCATTGACCCGGCCCGTGCCCAGCCCGCGCTGATCGTTGCCGGACGGAAAGGTCAGGTACGGCTTGAGGCCGATGCTGAACGCGCCGTCGTCGTACATGCGCCACTTGGCGCCCGTCTCCACGTCGCCAACGCCGCTGCCTGCGCTCTCGGAGCGGTTCTGGATATTCGTGTAAGGCACATTGACGTACAGATCGAGCGCTTCGCCGAAACCGCGCGTAAGCGTGCTGTTCCAGAGCGTCTGACGGCCGATGTCCTCCTGCTTCGACGTGACTTCGCCGTTCGTCTCGAACTGCCAGTTGCCGTCACCCTGCGTGCCCGTGTCGTCGGAGGTCAACGGGTGTGCTGCGAACGCGCTGAGCGGGCAGAACAGCGCGAGATACATCAGTTGCTTCTTCATGAGTCGTTCTCTTTTTTCGTGTGCCGTCCCGGGCCGCACGCCAACGCACGCGCCAGGACGAAAGTGTGTGGGGGCAGTGCCCCCGCCCCAGCGGGGCGGGTGGCATTGCAACTGCAATGTGCGAGGCGAGCTTTCAGACTTCGCTCATGAATCAGAACCAGCGGCCGAAGCGGCGCATGTAGACCGTCTTCACCATTTGCGCCAGCGCGATGTACCCAAGCATCGTTGCCACGAGCCAGTAGAAGTACGAGAACGGCAGGCTGACGAAGCCGAACGCCTCGGCGAACGGCGAGTACGGCAGCCAGCAAGCGATCGCAATGGCGACGGACGTCGAGAGCATGATCGGCAGCGCCGGCGTGCTTTGCAGGAACGGAATCTTCTGCGTGCGCAGCAAGTGCACGACCAGCGTCTGCGAGACGAGCCCTTCGATGAACCAGCCTGAATTCATGATGACCTGACCGGCGTCGCCGCCATGAGCGTGATACAGCGCACCCGCACCGAAGACCGTCCACATCAGCGCATAGGTCGTGATGTCGAACACCGAAGAGGTCGGCCCGATCCACAGCATGAAGCGGCGGATGTTGCTGGCGTCCCACTTGCGCGGCTTCTTCAGGAACTCCGGATCCATGCGGTCCCACGGCAGGAACATCTGCGAGATGTCGTAGATCAGGTTCTGGATGAGCAACTGCATCGCCAGCATCGGCTCCCACGGCAGAAACGCGCTCGCCACCAGCACGGAGAACACGTTGCCGAAGTTCGAGCTGGCCGTCATGTTCAAGTACTTTAGGATGTTGCCGAACGTCTCGCGCCCCTTGATCACGCCTGCTTCGAGCACCATCAGGCTCTTTTCAAGCAGGATGATGTCGGCAGTCTCCTTGGCGATATCCGCACCGGTGTCCACCGAGATGCCCACGTCGGCATCGCGCAGCGCAGGAGCGTCGTTGATGCCGTCGCCGAGGAAGCCCACCGTGTGGCCGCTGGCCTGCAACGCCTTGACCACACGCGCCTTGTGCAGCGGGGCGAGCTTGGCGAACACGGTCGTGCGGCCCACGACTTCGCGCAGCGTGGCGTCGTCCATCGGCTCGATGTCGGCGCCGAGCAGCGGCGTGCCCGGTTCCAGTCCGACCTGACGGCACACCTTGATCGTGACGATGGGGTTGTCGCCCGTGAGCACCTTGACCGTCACGCCATGCTCGCGCAGTGCGGCAATCGCCGGGGCGGCGGAATCCTTGGGCGGATCGAGGAAGGTGAGGAAACCGCACACCGTCAGCTCACGTTCGTCGGACGTCTTGTACTGCGTCTTCGTCTCGCCCGCCGGAATGTCGCGGGTGGCCACGACCAGCACGCGGAAGCCGTCCTCGTTGTAAGCCTCGGCGCGCGCAATCAGCATGGCGCGAGCCGTGTTGTCGAGCGCACGCACACCCTGCGGGGTCTTCACGTGCGTGGCGACGGACAGCATTTCTTCGACGGCACCCTTCGTGATCATCTGATGCTCACCGCGATCGTTCGCGACCACGACGGACAGGCGGCGACGCACGAAATCGAACGGCAGTTCATCGATCTTGGCAAACGCGCGCGGCTGCACCGACTCGCCGATCTCGTTGGCGCGACGGATAATCGCCACGTCGATCAGATTGCGCTGGCCGCTCTGGTGATAGCTGTTGAGCCAGCCCAGACGCAGCACGTCTTCCTGCTCGTCGCCCGCCACATCCAGATGCTGTTCGAGAATGATGCGGTCCTGCGTGAGCGTGCCGGTCTTGTCGGTGCACAGCACGTCCATCGCACCGAAGTTCTGCACCGAGTTCAGGCGCTTGACCACCACCTTGCGGCGCGACATCGCCAATGCGCCGCGTGCGAGGTTGGCGCTCACGATCATCGGCAGCATTTCAGGCGTCAGCCCCACAGCCACAGCCAGCGCAAACGTCAAAGCGCTGACCCAGTCGCCCTTGGTGAGGCCGTTGATCATGAAGACGATCGGCACCATCACCAGCATGAAGCGGATCAGCAGCCAGCTCACGCTGTTCACGCCACGGTCGAAGCTCGTCTCCACGCGCTTGTGGCTGACGACGTTCTTCGCCAGCGCGCCGAAATACGTGTCGCCACCGGTCGCGACGACCACGCCCACGGCCGTGCCGCTCACGACGTTCGTCCCCATGAAGCAGACGTTGGACAGATCGAGCAGGTTCGCATTGCCCTCGCCCGCTGCGATGGACGCCGATTTCTGTGCGACAGCACCCAGCGTGTCGTACTTCTCGACGGGCAGCGCCTCGCCGGTGAGCACCGCCTGACTGATGAACAGGTCGCGCGATTCGATCAGACGCAGATCGGCCGGGATCATGTCCCCTGCCTGAAGCGTCACGATGTCGCCCACGACCAACTCGCGCATGGCGACCTCGTGACGCTCAGACTTGCCCGACGCCGACAAACGGCGGCGCACGCTGGCGGTGGTGCGCACCATCGCCTTGAGCTTTTCGGCCGCCTGAAGCGACCGGAACTCGGAGAAGAAGCGCAGCAGGCCGCTGATCGTCACCATCGTCGACAGGATGATGATGCCCTTGTAATCCTGATCGCCCGGATCGGCGAAGTAGACGTCGGTAAAGAAGCTGATCGTGACGAGCGCGAGCAACACGAAGACAAACGGATTGTTGAAGGCACTGACGAGCTGGCGCGTCCAGTGCGGCGGCTTGTCGTGGGCGATCTCGTTGGGCCCGTAGCGCGTCTGGCGCTGGCCGACGTCGGCCAGCGGCAGGCCGCTGACATCGGTGCCGAGCGTGTGCAGGACCTGGTGCAGCGGTTCGGTCGCGAGACGTGCGACGACTTCGGGGCCCGAGAGCGGCAGGTCGGACGCTGTGGCGTTGTCGACGAAGCCGCGCTGCTTATGGCGGGAGCGGTGGTTATTTGTCATGACGATTTCCTGGCGCAACTGACGCTTGCCCTGATGGGCGAGGCGGCCGGCCGGTCTCGTCAGTCGCTACCGAAGATCAGCTCTCCGGAAAAAAGCGCGAACGCACCCAGCCGCGCCGCGCAGCGCGCGGTCGGTGAAAGCAAAAATACGTGTATGGGGTTCTGGCATCGGGTCGCCCGCCGGGAAGCCATACGTCAAAGGTACGGTCCCGACGGGCCACATTCGACTACTTCCGTCTTCCATTTCGGACTCCTTAGGTTCGTTGATTCGATACGCAGGAAAACGCGCGTTGCGTCATCCGGCAGTGATGGGTCGAATCGGTCAGCCGCGCGGCACTAGGCGTGCGCGGGCATGCCCGTGGTGGCCGCGCGACGCGAGGCGTCGTCGGACCAGAACACGCGGCGCACGCTGCGCTCGCCCGACAGCCGCATGACGAGCGACGTGAGCGAAGCGCGCGAACCTTGCGGGCAGTCGAGCGTGACGGTGGCAGACGCCTCGTCGCGGTCGCTCCAGCGGGTAATGCTGACGTGCGTGGCGCGCAGGCCGAGCGCGGTGAGATCGATGAACATCTGCTTGCGCAAGGCCCCGAGGGCCTCGGCCAGGCAAACGATGGTCAGATGCGACACCGGTGTGGTGCGCGTCGGTTGGCTCTGGAAAGCCTGGAAGGTTTGAAAAGCTCGCATGATTTCCTCGCATGGCTGCGAAGTGTCCGTACCGCATGTGAGCGCGCGGCACGAACGGCCGGCTCGCGAGAACGCATCGTCGCAACGCACGGCAAAAAACGCATGCGCAAGACGACAGCGCCCATCACAGGCACGACAGTGGAAACTTTTGCGGGAATGACGCCGGAAACATACGCTCAGGGCGAGCGTTCAAGTGGCGCGAGACACCGCATCCTGCATGAGGACGCGGCACAGGGAAGGCTGTGGATCCTCAGGCAATCAATCGATCAAAGATCGAGGACTACTGGCATCGGAATTCACGGACTAACCCCTTAAATTGAAGACAGGGCGGATGGTAACTGAGGCCAATTTGGAGCGTCAAGCATTAAATGCTGCATCGCAAACATCTTCGGAATTCTCCTTAATACAACACCGGCACTGACCGCTCACGCCCACCCCACGGCCCTGAGCGACGATGCCCCGAATTCGGCACTCCAACGTATCGTCTACGCCAAAAGCACTTCCGATTGACAGGGATATTTCCCATACGTTATTAATAATGATTATCATTAACAAATTATTGGCATTTGTCTCACCTGCTGCATGACCGTTGTCGGCGCTCGCGCCGGTCCTGAGCGTCGTGAGTAGACCGAGCATCAGGCTGGATCATGCAAACCCCGGGCACCCTCCCCTCTACCGTCGAGATGTTGTACAGCCATCACCATTCCTGGTTGAAGGGCTGGTTGCATCGACGTCTGGGCAGTGCCGAACAAGCGGCCGACATCGCGCACGACACCTTCGTACGATTGCTCGGCAGCGAGCGGGTCCCCGCCTCGTTCGACGAACCCCGCGCGTATCTCACGACGGTTGCACAGAATCTCGTCTCGAATCACTGGCGACGTCAGAAGCTCGAACGCGCGTATCTCGAAGCGCTCGCGCAAGTGCCGCGCGACGTCGAATGGTCGCCCGAAACGCGCGCCATCATGCTTGAGACGCTGCTGGAACTGGATCGACTCCTGGACGGCCTGCCGACCATGGTGCGGCAGGCGTTTCTGTATTCGCAGCTCGACGGACAAACGCACGCCCAGATCGCGGCCACGCTCGGCATCTCGATTCCGACGGTCAAGCGTTATCTCGCGAAAGCCTTGCAGCGCTGCTATTTCGCCGACTTGTCGTTTCTCGACTGATGCCGACACGTCGAACACGGCCGTCCCGACAACCCGACATCGCCATGCCTGCCATTCGCTCGAGCTGGTACGACGCCACCACCGACGCCGCCAATCTACCGGCTGACGTGGCCGAGCGCGCAATCGAGTGGCTCATTGAGTTGCAAGGCGACGACGTCTCGCCGCAGACCGTCGCCGACTGGCATGCATGGCGCAACGCGCACCCCGATCACGAAAGTGCGTGGCTACGCATCGAGTCCGTCAAAGGCAAGCTCGCACCGCTCGCCGCGCCCGTGGAAGCGGGCGTCGCACAGGCCGCGCTGGCGCCGCCCGCCTCATCTCAGCGCCGCCGCGCAGTGAAGTCGCTGGCGGTGCTGCTCTTCGCTGGCGCGGGGACATGGAGTGTCTTGCATTCGTCGCCGTGGCAGCACTGGTCGGCTGACGTGCACACCGCCGTGGGCGAGCGTCGCAAGTTGCAACTGGATGACGGCACACAACTCGTGCTCAACACCGATAGCGCCATCGACATCGTCTATCACGACGACGAACGTCGCGTCAGGCTGATCGGCGGCGAAGTGCTGGTCACGACCGCGCCTGACAACCATGTGCCGCCGCGCCCGTTCCTTATCGAAACCTCGCAGGGCACGGCACGCGCGCTCGGTACGCGTTACACCGTACGTCAGTTCGACGACGGCACGCATGTCAGCGTATTCAAGGACGCCGTGGAGATTCGTCCGCGCGCCACATCCGACAAGTCGCTGATCGTGCAGGCCGGGCACCATGCGCGCTACACAACGGACAGCATCTCCGAAGCCACAGAAATGCCCACGGACGACGCGACGTGGGCCGAAGGCTTCATCGTTGCGCGCAGCATGCGCCTCGCCGATTTCGTAGACGAGTTGGCGCGATACAGCAACGCATCGCTCTCGTGCGACGCCAGCGTGGCCAACTTGCGCGTGTCGGGCACGTTTCCGCTCGACGACGTCGGCAAAGTGCTCGACACACTCGCCACCACGCTCGCGGTGCGCACCGAGGCGGTCACCCGCTTCTGGGGCACCCGGGAAATCCGGCTCGTCCCGGCCTGAAGCAAGGACAGCGCGACCGAATCCAGCCGCAATCAAGCCTCACTAAAGCCTCACTAAAGCCTCATTAAGGCGGCTCAACAAATTTTTTGAAAAAGGTGATCCGTTTCTGTTTTTCGCGGGTCATGGAAGTCGAGCACCACCGCTCTACTTCCACACGAAAGGTCAGATCATGGGTCACGTCCGTGGGCAGCAACAGCGCCCCAGCCAACCAAATTGGGTCCATCGCCGCACGCGGATGGCCTGCGCACTGGGCCGCATCGCCCTTGGCGCAGCCGTTGCCGCCCCCACGGGCGCGGTCCTTGCAGTCGTCCTCACGCCGCTCGCAGCACAGGCCCAGAACGCAGCCGCACCGGGCGCGCGCGCCTTCGACATTCCCGCAGGCTCGCTCGAAGACGCACTGAGCCGCTTCGGTCGCGACGCGGGCATCATGCTGTCGTTCAAGCCCGAAGTCACAGCCGGGCGTCACAGCAACGGCCTCAAGGGCACCTACACGCCGCGTAACGGCCTCGACGCCCTCGTCGCAGGCACAGGAGTGGAAGTCGTCCCGCAATCGAATGGCAGCTTTCTGATCACGCCTGCAAGCGGCGCAGCGAGCACGGACGGCGCAGTCGCCCTGCCCACGACCCACGTCACCGCCACGTACGACAACGGTCTGCAACCGGCCTACGCGGGTGGCCAGATCGCGCGCGGCGGCAGCCTCGGCATGCTCGGCTCGGCCGATGCCATGGACGTGCCGTTCAGCACGATGAACTACACCGGGCAGATGGTTCGCGATCAGCAGGCGCGCACGCTAGCCGACGTCGTCGTCAACGAATCGTCGGTGCGCATGCTGACTTCCAGCGGCGGCTTCGGCGAGGACTTCCAGATTCGCGGCTACACCGTCTCCAGCAGCGACGTAGGGCTGAACGGTCTGTACGGCATGGCGTCCGCAAGCCGGGTGCCTGCGGCCATCGTCGAGCGCATCGAAGTCCTCAAGGGACCGGGCACGCTGATGAACGGCATCGGCCCGAGCGGCAGTATCGGCGGCGCGATCAACGTGGTGACCAAGCGCGCCACGAGCGAGCCGATCACGCGCCTGACGACCACCTTCCAGAGCAAATCGCAACTCGGCGTCGAAGCCGACGTGGGTCGTCGCTTCGGCGAGAACCAGGAATGGGGCGTGCGTCTGAACGGCGTGTTCCGTGACGGCAACACCACGCTCGACAACGGCAAGCAGAGCATCGGCTTCGGCTCGGTCGGCCTCGACTACACCACGCAACGGCTACGCTGGACGCTCGACGCCTACACGCAACACGAAGGCGACGACAACTTCCGTCCGCAGATCGGCTTCCAGTCCTCCGTCAAGAAGATTCCGGACGCCCCCTCGGGCTACCGCAACTTCTACCCCGGCAGCGAGCTGCATCTGCATGACTCGGCCGTGACCACGCGCCTCGAATACGACGTGCTGCGCAACGTGACGGTGTGGGGTGCCGTGGGCTATCACTACGCCACGGCCTATCAGACGTTCCCGAGCGGCCCCGCCGATGCGCTCGGCAACTTCACCGTCATGAATTCGTATTACGACTCGTACACGCGCTCGCGCACGGGCGAAGTAGGCGCGCGTGTGAACTTCAAGACGTTCGAC
Source organism: Pandoraea commovens (assembly GCF_024704525.1). NCBI lineage: Bacteria > Pseudomonadati > Pseudomonadota > Betaproteobacteria > Burkholderiales > Burkholderiaceae > Pandoraea > Pandoraea commovens. The sequence goes on along the minus strand of NZ_CP102780.1, from coordinate 1,951,640 downwards.
GTCGGTCACACAGTGACGGTGCAGGCATCGCGTCTGGAACAGGACTCGGGCAATGCCTATGTGCCTGGCTCGACGTCGGTCGCCTCGAACATCTACAACCCGTCGCCGCTGCCCGGTATCAGCGCGGCGCGCACCGAAGCCAAGAAGGCGTCGGAATCGGCATTGACAAGTATCGCCGTAACCGACACCCTCTCGTTCTTCAACGACCGAGTGCTGCTCACCGGCGGTCTGCGTCACCAGCGCGTTGCGCTCGACAACTACAGCACCGCCACCGGCGCGCTGACCGGAACCTACAACCAGAGCGCCGTCTCGCCGCTCGCGGGCATCGTCGTCAAGCCGCTCCAGAACGTGTCGGTGTACGCGAACTTCACCTCGGGTCTGTCTCGTGGCAGCACCGCGCCCGTCGGCACCGTCAACGCCGGACAAGTGTTCCCGCCGTACAAATCGAAGCAGTACGAAGCCGGTGTGAAGACCGACTGGGGTCCGGTGACGACGACAGTGTCGGTGTTCCAGGTGCAGCGCCCGAACGCCGTGACCGATCCGTCGACCAACCTCTACAGCTTCGACGGCGAACAGCGTAATCGCGGCATCGAACTGTCGGCGTACGGCGAAGTGGTCAAGGGTCTGCGCCTGATGGCCAGCGCCACGTTCTACGACGCCAAGCTCACCAAGACCGCCGGCGGCGCCAACGACGGCAACGATGCGAACGGCGTGCCCAAGCGCGCGTTCAACCTTGGCGTCGACTGGGATACGCCGTGGGTGCCGGGACTCTCGCTCAACGGCCGCATCATCAATACGTCGCGCATGTACTTCAACGCTGCCAACACGCTCGAATTGCCCGCGTGGACACGCTACGACATCGGCGCACGTTATCGCACGCATGTCGCAGGCAAGTCGGTCGTGTTCCGCGCCAACATCGAGAACCTCTTCAACTCGAACTACTGGTTGATGAGCGGCACCTACGCCACCGTGGCTGCACCACGCACGTTCCTGCTCTCCGCGCAAATCGACTTCTGATGACGAACGAAATGCCGATGCGCCTCCACCGATTCCATCCGTTCCGCCACCTCTCCAAGGAGACCGCAATGAAGACGACTGCCACCCACCGTACGACGCGACTGCCCCAGTTGGTCAAGCTCACCGCCGGTGCCCTCATCGCCTTCGCAGGTGCTGCGCAAGCACACCAGATCTGGATCGAGCAGCCTGCCGGTCAGAACGCCGTGATCCGCTTCGGCGAATTCGGCGAGAACCTGCGTGAAGCGTCGCCGGGCCTGCTCGACAAGTTCGTCGCCCCCACCGGCACGCTCAGCTCGGCACAGGGCGAGAAGACGGCCGCCGCGACCAAGACGGCCAACGGCTTCGCGCTCCCGTTCAAGGCGACCGCCGGTGAATCGTTGATCGCCGAAGAAGCGAAATACCCGCTCTTCACGTTCAAGCGCGATGGTCAGGAAGTCACGAACTGGTATCGCCCTGCGGCGCGTCTGGCGACCGACTTCTCGAAGCAGAAGCCGCAACTGACGCTCGACCTCGTGCCCGCAGGCAAGCAGGGCGAGTTCCAGTTGTTCTTCCAGGGCAAGCCGCTGCCCAAGACGAAGGTCTCGCTCGTCACGCAGTCGGGCTGGGCGAAGGAAGCGCATACGAACGAACAGGGACTCGTGACGTTCGATATGCCGTGGAAGGGTGTGTATGTCGCCGAAGTCAGTCACAAGGACATGACGCCGGGTGAGCGCCCGGGTGCCAAGGGTGCCGAGCGCTATCAGGGCGTGAGCTATGTGACGACGACGACCGTCATGCAAGCCGATGGCATCGAACCGCTCCCGGCTGGCCCGGCCGCCACGCCCAACAAGTAAGCGACACGCATCATGGCTCAGGCTCGTCGCGCCCCGACCGACAAGGTCGGCAACGCTGGACTCTCTGAACGCATCGTCAACATCGGGGCGCTCATCTCACGCATCGTGGCGGCCATCGGCGGCGGTTATGCCGTGGCTGCCCTCGCAAGCGTTGCCGTACTCGCACTGCCGATGAACAAGGCCCAGGCGGTCATCACCGGCGAGTTGGCGAGCTTCGCCATCTATGCCGGTGCGGTCGTCTGGGTGTTCGCCGTGCGCAGTGCGTGGCGCGCCTGGGCCGGTCTGCTGATCGTTGCCGCACCGCTCGCGCTGGCCGCGTGGGCGGTGGCGTCCGGTCACATGACGAGCCTTGCAATGGGAGGTGCGGCATGACGTCCACGCCCACACCGAAAACGAAGCCGCAGGCACGCGGCATCCGCCAGACGATGTCGGATCTGCATACGTGGTCCGGCCTGCTCGTCGGCTGGCTGCTGTACGCCATGTTCCTCACCGGCACCGTGAGTTACTTCAAGGACGAACTGTCGCAATGGATGCGCCCCGAGGTGCCGCATCAGCAGTCGTTGCCAGATCCGGCCGTGGTCGCACAGAACGTCGGCAATCAACTCGTGACGCTCGCTGCGGGCAGCCCGCAGTGGAGCATTTATCTGCCCACCGAGCGCAATCCGGTCGCGGGCGTCTTCTGGCGCAATCCGCCTGCGCCCAAAGGCGCTGCCAAAGGTGACACGAACGCCCCGCGCCGCACCTTCGAAGAAGCGACGTTCGATCCCTCGACCGGTCAGACGCTCAAAGCGCGCGAAACCCTCGGCGGCGACTTCTTCTACCGATTCCACTTCCAGTTCCACCCGCTGCCCGTCCTGTGGGGACGCTGGCTCGCGGGTTTCTGCGCGATGTTCATGCTGGTGGCGATCGTCAGCGGCGTGATCACGCACAAGAAAATCTTCATCGACTTCTTCACCTTCCGATGGGGCAAGGGGCAGCGCTCGTGGCTCGACGCACACAACGCGTTATCGGTCTTCGGCCTGCCCTTCCATCTGATGATCACCTACACCGGCCTCGTCACCTTGATGGCGATGTACATGCCGTGGGGCGCGCAAACGGCGATCAAGACACCGATGGACCGCGCGCAACTCAACGCGCAGCTCAGCGCATTCCCGCCACCGGGCAAGGCCTCCGGCGAGAAAGCCCCGCTTGCGCCGCTCGCCCCGATGGTGCGCGAAGCTCAGGCCCGCTGGGGCGCGAACGACGTCGGCCGTGTGACAGTCACCCATGCGGGCGATGCCGCTGCTCGTGTGGCGGTCACACGCGGCGAAAGCACGCGTGTCTCGATGAGCCCGCAGTACCTGCTGTTCGACGGCACGACCGGCAAGCTGATCGACGTTCACGACGGTGTCGGCCCGGCGGCTGAAACGCGTGGCGTGATGTACGCCCTGCACCTCGGACGCTTCAGCGATCTGCATCTGCGCTGGCTGTACTTCCTCGTCAGTCTCGGCGGCACGGCGATGGTCGGATCAGGGTTGGTGATGTGGACGGTCAAGCGTCGCGGCAAGCTGCCCGATCCGGCACGTCCCCATTTCGGCTTTCATGTGGTCGAGCGTCTGAACATCGCAGCGATTGCGGGGCTCTCGATTGCCATGACGGCGTTCCTCTGGGGCAACCGCCTGATTCCGGCGGATGCGCTCAGACGCAGTGCTACCGAAGTCGACGTTTTCTATTGGGTATGGGCGGCGACGCTGTTGTACGCGCTGGTGCGCCCGGCCAAACGTGCGTGGGTGGAATTGCTGTGGTTCGGCGCCGCCGTGCTCGCGCTGCTACCGGTGCTTAACGCCGTCACGACGTCGCGCGGACTCTGGCATAGCCTCACGACCGGCGACTGGGTCTACGCAGGCGTGGATCTGATGCTCTGGGCCTTCGCGGCGCTGCATGCGTGGCTCGCAGTTCGCACCTCCCGTCACAAGCCGAAGACGAAGCCCACGCGCGCCACTGCACCGGCGCGCACGACGGCCAGTCCGGCAATCAATGCCCCGTTGAACGAGGACCGCGCATGAGTCATTTCGTCACTTTCGCGCTCTGCCTCGCAGGCTTTGCGGCGCTGGCGATGTCGACGGAGCGTCAGCAGGAAGCGCGCTTCAAGACCGTTTCACCGGCGCGCACGCGTAATGGCCGGATCGTCGGATGGACGGCACTGGCCGTGGCGCTCGGCGCAACGGTCATGCATCAGGGATGGGGATTCGGTCTGGTGAACTACAGCGGACAGACCAGCATGGCTGCCGGTCTGGTGTACCTGACGCTCATCTTGGCGGAGCGCCGCCGACAGTCTCGCTGAGAGACTGGCCGACGATCACTCGTTCTCTTCGAAGTAGTGTCCGAACTTGACCTGCTTGGTGCGGATGTAGCGTTCGTTCTCTTCGCGCACCGGAATGTCGAGCGCCACACGCTCGCTCACGGGGATGCCGTGCTTGATGAGCGTGTCGAACTTCTTCGGGTTGTTGCTCATGAGGCGCACCGAACCCACACCGAGAATGCGCAGGATGGCGGCGGCGGAGTCGTATTCGCGCGCGTCGTCGGGCAAGCCGAGATCGAGGTTGGCTTCGACCGTGTCGCGCCCCTGCTCTTGCAGCAGATACGCACGAATCTTGTTGCTCAGGCCGATGCCGCGCCCCTCATGGCCTCGCAGATACAGCATCACACCGCGCCCCTCTTCGGCGATCTTGCGCATACCGACGTCCAGCTGCTCGCCGCAATCGCAGCGATAGGAGCCGAAGACGTCCCCCGTCAGACATTCCGAGTGCAGACGTACCAACGGCGGCAGCGTGCCGCCCTCGGCCGACACATCGCCCATCACCAGCGCGAGATGCTCGTTGGCGCTGTCTTTGACGCGAAATGCGTGGGAAGTGAAGGTGCCGTAGCGAGTGGGCAGCGTTGCCGTAGCGACAAGCTCGACGCATTCGCCAGCGTCGCAATTGAGCGTGGCAGAGGCAGTACCAGGGGACTTCATGTTGACGTTCGAACGGGCTGAAATTGGAGTTGCGTGCCACCGGACAACGATGGCGTGTGCTCGGAGTGTACCGCCATTTCCGAATTTCAGCCGACAGCGCCATGCAACAGACTGTTGCACGACGCTGTCCAATCGGCCGGACGCCGCGCCGATGGGGGCCGACGATACCGCTCGGTCAGCCCCGATCGACCGCTTCCTGCCGCTTCCTTCCGCTTCCTTCCGCTCCCTGCCGCGATCAGTAGTCGGCGCGCAGCGTGAGCATCACATTGCGGCGCTCGCCATAAATGCCATAGAAGGTCGACGGCACCCGCGCGTAATAGTCACGGTTGAACACGTTGTTCACATTCAACTGTGCTTCCAGATGGCGGTTCACGCGGTACGCGAGCATTGCGTCCCACACCGCGTACCCCCCTTGTGCCGCGCCCACGGTCCGGTACGTCGAGCTTTGGATACGAACGCCCCCGCCGATCCGCAAACCATCAAGCACGCCGCCGAACGGGCCGTCCGAGAAACGATAGGTCGTGTACAGCTTGAACAGATGTTGCGGTTCCTCGCCGTCGAGCGCCTGACCGATCTGGCTCGGATCGCTGTTGTATCGCGTGTTGAGCAGCGTGTAACCGGCATAGACGTTCCAGTTGCGCGTGACCTGCCCGGTCACTTCGGCCTCCCAGCCCTGACTTTGCGCCGAACCTGCCGCCACCGAACCGATCGCGTGGAACGGATCTGCGACCGCGCGGTTGGTGTCCGTCATCCGGAATGCCGCCACCGTCGCGCTCAGGCGACCGTCGAGGAATACGCCTTTCACGCCCAATTCGTACTGCTGCCCCTCACGCGGTGGCAAGCCCTGACCGTCGAACGTCGTGGCTGTCTGCGGCGCGAATATCTTCGAATAGTTGAAGTACGCGTTGATCTGCGGCGTAAGCGCCAGCACGACGCCGCCATACGGAATGAACTTGTGATTTGCCCGCGCCGTGGTGTTCCACGGACCCTCAGTCGGCAGCAGGCTCTGGCTTTGCTGCTGGAACCACGCCTCACGTCCCCCCAACACGACGGTCAGCGGATCGAGCACGCGCACACGCGCCTGACCGTAGACGCCGAATTGCTGCGCTTGCAGGTTGTTGCCCGACGTGAACGGAATCGTCGGCTCGTTCGACGGCGGCGAGAAGATGCTGAACGTGCCGAGATTCTGACCACCGGACAGGCTGCGCTGCTGCGTCATTTGGTAGTTCATGCCGACAAGCCACTCGTGCTTGCGGCCAAACGCCTGCACCGGTCCGGACAGATGCGAGTCGATCCCCAACAGATTGTTCTCGCCGCGCTGCGACTGGCCGAAATACCGGGCCGTGAGCGTCGTTGGATTGATCCCCGGGCCGAGATAGGCGTACTTGCTGTTGGAAAGCACATGACGATAGTTGACGGTCGTCGTCGACACGACGTCGTTATCGAAGCGATGCTCCAGCTTGCCGTTGACTTCCTGCATCGACGCCCAGCTGTAGTTCCAGTCCGGCGAGAAGTTCGAGTTGTTCGGTGCGTCGAGGAACGAACGGTTGGTCAGCAATGACTGACCGTAGTCGAACCCATGCAGCGGATTGACCTGATACGAGCCCGACAGCGACAGCAGTGTGCGCGGCGTGAGGTCGAATTCGAGCGCGCCGTAAGCCAGGAAATTGCTCTCGCTGGTACGCGTGATCGACTTGTTGCCGGTGTCGCCCGTCAATACCGCGCGCCCGCGAATCGTGCCCGACTGATTGAGCGGGCCGGTCACGTCGATCATCTGACGATAGTTCGCCCACGAACCGATCGTCGTTTCGCTGCGCACGGCGAATGTGTCGCCCGGACGCTTGCGCACCAGATTCACGGTGCCTCCCGGCTCGCCGGTGCCGTCGAGCAGGCCCGCCGGGCCGCGGAAGACTTCCACCCGGTCGTACATCGACAGATCGAACTGCGGCTGGTATTGAATACCGCTCAAGATCGAAACACCATCGAACTCCACGCCCACGTTGTAGCCGCGCGAGTTGAAGTAGTACGTGCCGTCGCCATAGTTGACCGCGGTGATGCCGGTGGTGAACTGCAATGCATCGGCGACCGAGGTCATGGCCTGATCGTCCATACGCGCGCGCGTGACGACCGATACCGAGTTAGGAATGTCCTTTAGCGCCTGCGGCGTTTTCCCGATTGTCGTCGTCTGCGTGCCGTAGGAGGTGGAGCCTTCAGTTTGCGCGTCGCGCTGTGCCGTCACGTTGGCCGCCGGTAGTACGGCAGACGCGGCACCGCCGCCCGATGACGAAGCCGCAGGCGACGGCGTCTGCGCATGCGCCGTCGCGGCCCACAGCATCACCATGGCGACGGCGACAGGCGTGAGCGCATAGCGCGAATTCGACGACTGCCCTGCGCGTATGGCATCGGACATGCGGCCCCGTGCGGCTTGCGTCCGGCGAGAACTCTGATTCGTTTGCATCGTTGACAACACTTCCCCTTGTTGCCGGGTTCTACCGGCGATCCAAAATTAACGTTCGTGTGCTTTGTGCGGCCACGGTCCAATTCCCGCTACACTGGCGGAAATATCGCAAATGAGACTCATTACTAAATTTGCATTTGGTCCGGCACAACACATTGATAGCTATGGAGAATATCGGGTTCGAAAAAGGTAAGGACGACAATAAATGTCGATTTTTTGACAATCGCTATCCGATTGGCGACATCCTGACGCGAGACCCGCATTACCCCCATGAGTGACTTCCTGCGCAAGCGATTTCCCAATGCCGTACGGCCCTTACCGCGCGATGTCTTTGCTCAGGTCACGCCCTTTCGTCATGGAGAACGGCTGATCTGGCACCGCCATCGACACGGCCAACTGGTGTTCCCGGTGCGCGGTATCGTGCGCGTGCTCACGCCGTCCGCCATCTGGACGTTGCCGCCTTCGCGCGCACTCTGGCTGCCGTCGGACATCGAGCACGAACTGCATGCCGTGGGCGACGGACAGATGGGCAACATCTACATGGAGCCGCGCGCGTTCCCTTGGGACTGGACCATTCCGACGGTCATCCTCGTCACGCCGCTGATTCGCGAACTCGCGGTGACCGTGAGCCGCGACGGCGATACCTACGGCCCCACGAGCCGTGCAGCGCTCTCGGTGCCGCCGTTGATGGGTGTACTCCACGACGCAGCCCCGGTGCCCGAACGGGGCGTGCCGGTGCCGAGGGACGAGCGGCTACAGGCGATCTGCGAGCACCTGATGAACGAGCCAGCCAGCAAGCTGACGCTCGACTTCTGGGGGGAACAGTTCGGTGTGAGCGGACGCACGCTCGCGCGTCAGTTTCAGACGGAGACGGGCATGACGTTCGTGACCTGGCGTCAGCATCTGCGCGTGTCCGAAGCAATTTCGACGCTTGCGCAGGGCGCCTCGGTCGCAGCGACGGCCGACGCCTTCGGCTATGCCAGCCCCAGTGCCTTCATCGCCATGTTCAAACAGGTTACGGGGCGCTCCCCGCAACGCTATCTCGCAGACGCCTGAGCCGGACTCGGGCGTCTGCCTTCACAGCACTCAGTGCGCGACGTCAGCGTGCATAACTGACCGGCATCCCGCCATCGGGATTCGGCAAGACGCCCATCGGCACACCGTAGATCGTCTGCAACGTGTCGGGCGACATCAGTTCTGCCGGTGTGCCACGCGCAATCGGTTTGCCTTGCTTGAGCGCGAGCAACGTGTCGCAAAAGCGCGCGGCCATGTTGACGTCGTGGAGCACGATCACCACGCCAAGGCCATGCGCGTCGGCCAGTTCGCGCACGAGTTTGAGGAGATCCAGCTGATGCGCCACATCGAGCGCCGAGGTCGGTTCGTCCAGCAATAGACACCGCGCCTGCTGCGCAACGAGCATGGCCAGCCACACACGCTGACGCTCCCCGCCCGAGAGCGACTCCACGAGACGGTCGGCAAAGCCGAGCACGTCGGTCTGTGCCATCGCGTTTTGCACGGCCTGGTGGTCATGGGCGTCGAAGCGTCCGAGCGCACCGTGCCACGGATAACGACCGAGCGCGACCAGTTCAGACACTGTCATCCCGGCAGCGGCAGGCGGCTGCTGCGGCAGATACGCCACACGCCGCGCAAACTCGCGTGCGCCCCACGACGCCAGCGCCCGTCCCTCGAACGCAATGTTGCCGCTCACCGGCTGGAGCTGGCGCGCGAGCAACTTGATCAGGCTCGACTTGCCCGAGCCGTTGTGGCCGATCAGTCCGTGCACCTGTCCGGCCGCGAGTTCCAGCGTCAGTGGCGCGAGTAGCGTGCGCCCTTCTACCGAGAACGAAACGTCTTGCAAAGCGAACATCGGGATATCAGTCATGAGCATTCGATGAATCTGGTTCGGCAGGTTCGTTGGGGGCCTCGACGTCGGCTTGCGGCTCGCGTGATTGAAGCAGTTGACCGTAGTCGAGACGAATCAGACGGTCCGCCAGATCGAAGTAGCGGTCGTCGTGGGTAATGACCAGCACGCTCTTGCCGCGCGCCTTGAGTGCGGGCAGCATCTGGCGGTAGAAAACGTCCTTGAACAGCGGGTCCTGATCCGCCGCCCATTCGTCGAAGACATAGAACGGCCGGTCTTCCAGATACGCCACCAGCAACGCGAGACGCTTGCGCTGTCCCTGCGACAGATCGAGCGTGGAGAAGCGTCCGTCCGAGATCGTCACCTTGTGATCGAGTTGCAGCGACTTGAGCAGCGTTTGGGCCTGCGCGTCGAGTCCTTCCGGCGGCAAGCCGAGCAGATGTTCGAAGAGGAAAAAGTCGCTGAACACCACGGAGAACAATTGACGGTAGTGGTCACGCTCCGCGTCGCCGACAGGCACACCGTCGACCACAATCCGGCCCTGCTCCGGTGCATACAGGCCCACGATCAGCTTGGCCAGCGTGGTCTTACCGCTCCCGTTGCCGCCGACCAGATAGACGAGTTCGCCCGGACGGAACGTGAGCGTCACCGGCCCCAGCGTGAACACTTCGTTTTCCTGCTCGCGGAAGTAGCGATGCGTGACGCCTTCAAGCACGATTTCCTGGAACGCCGGTGCTTCGCGCCTGCCCGGTGCCGGTAGCAGTTCGCGCGGCAGTTCGTTCTCGACCTGCGCGATGCGCTCTAGCGCGACGCGTGCACTGCCCAGCGACGGCATCGCCGAGAGCACGCCTTCGATCGGCATGATCATGTACAGGAACACGAGCGCGTAGCCGGACACCACCTGCGGTGGCAGGTCGACGTGACGCAGCACCACGAACAGCGTGAGGCCGATAAAGGCGAACAGAATGAAGCTGCCCCAACTGGCCGCCGCCGCATACAGCACGTAACCGCGCGTGCGCTGCACACGCACCGCCTCGACGTTGCTTGCGAGACGGTCTTCGATGAAGGCGTCGCGACGGGCACGGTGCAGCTTGAGCTCCTTCGCACCATCGAACAACGCGCGGAAGTCCTTCACCAGCGATTCCTCACGCTTGCGCGAGCTGCGCAGATGCAGCAGCGCGCGCTGATTGGCAAAACGGAATCCCGCCGCGCCGATGAGGATCGTCACCACTGCGAACAGCAGAATCTGCCAGGACAGGTAGCCGAGATACACGAGACATCCTGCGATCACCGCGCCCTGCATCGCCAGGACCGGCAGGTTCACGAACAGGACGACGATGGTATCGAGATCCTGCGTGAGGACGGCAATCGCACGGGCAATGCCGTGCTTCTCGAGACTCGCGTAAGGGGCGGCACCGATGCGACGCACGACCTGCATGCGCAACGTCGCCTTCGCGCGCTGACCGAGCGACATGAAGAGCGTTTGCGACAGCGCGCGCGTGACCAGCACGATCACGCCAAGGCCGAGAAATTGCATGCCGAGCACGCCCAGATGCTCGCGCGGGGCCGTGAGCGCGCGATTGATCAGCGCGACGAGACCCGCGTTGCCGAAACCGCTGATCAGACTACCGGCGAACGCAATGGCCAACGGCCATCGAGACGCACGTACCAAGTGCCAGAACAAGGACATATGAGATCTCTGTTTTTATGGGGATGTCGGGAATGTCACGCCACCTGCCGACGCAGGTGCCACAGCAGATACGGCGCGGCGATCAGCATCGCGAGTACGCCCGCCGGGAGTTGTTGCGGGAAGAGCAGATTGCGTCCGAGCCAGTCGGCGGCGATCATCAGCAACGCACCGGACACGGACGATGCGACGGCCTGCGAGCGTCCTTTACCGAACCCGGCCATGCGCGCGAGATGCGGTGCGAGCAGACCGACGAACGACAGCGGACCGACGACAAGCGTCGCCACGGCGCTGAGCGTCGCGGCCAGGCACCACATCCAGAGGCGCGCACGCCGCACGTTCACGCCGACGGCGGTCGCCGTTGCGTCGCCCATCGGCAGCAGATCGAGCCAGCGCGATGCCAGGCACGTCAGCAGCAGCCCCACCAACGAGGCGACGACAGCGCCCAAGGCAATACCGGGACCGACGATGTACGTGAGGCCAAGCATCAGCGAGCGCAGCAGGAAGGCATTGGCCGTGCCGCTCGCGCTCCCGATTGCCACCAGCGATTGCGCCATGCCGGAGATCGCCACCCCCGCGAGCAGCATCCGCGTCGGCGAAAAGCCGCCTTTGCGCGAGAGCGTCAGCATGACTGCGAGACTTAGCGCAGCGCCTGCGAAGGCTGCAATGAACAGTGCCGACGCCGACGGGCCCACCATCGCGAACGTCACGATCAGCACGCCCAGCATTGCGCCGCCGCTCACACCCAGCAGTTCGGGGCTGGCCATCGGGTTGCCGCTGATCCGTTGCAGCAGCGTGCCCGCCAGCGCCAGCGCGACACCCGCCGCTGCCGACGCGAGCATGCGCGGCAGCCGCCATTGCGCAAGCGATACCCATGACGCGTCCGTCGCCCACGCCCAGCCATCGAACGAACGCCCGAGATGCTGCGTCGCCCAGACGAGCGCGGCCCCGAGCACGAGCGCCAACGCGAGCCATCGGAACGGATGCCGCGCGCGCGCAGGCGGCGCGGCATCGGCGCTCGCCACTTCACCGGCCCGCGTGCGGCGCAGGAGCCACAGCAGCAGCGGTCCGCCAAACAGCGCTGCGGCGGCGCCCGTCGGCAACGACGCACCGTCGAACAGCGGCAGCCACTGCACAAGCTGGTCGGTCAGCATCAGCATGAGGGCACCGATAAACGGCGCCCAGATCAATTGATCGCGCAGACGTCGCGCACCGGCAAGCCGCACCAGCTGCGGTCCGGCCAGACCGACGAAACCGATGATGCCGACGACGCTGATGATGCACGCCGAGAGCGCCACGGCCACTACCAGTCCGGCGGTACGAATCCACGCAACACGCGCGCCGAGCTGGGTCATGCTGCGGTCGTCGAGCGTGAACAGCGTCAACGGTCTGAGCAGCAGCGCCGCTGCAACGACGGCCACAATCACGCGGGGCAACAGCCATCCGAAGTCGTGCCAGCCGTTTTGCACGAGCGACCCGACGCCCCATGCGAACACACCGACAAGCGCGCGTTCGTGCGTCATCGACACCATGATCGACAGGCCGCTGCAATACAGGTTGACGATCATGCCCGCGAGAATCACGGGGATGGGGGCGAAGCGACTGCGCCACGTCAGTGCCATCACCACGGCGATGGCCGTGGCCGAGCCGAACAACGCGACGCCTGAGCGCCACGCGAAGGCCACCGCAGGCAGCCAGATCGTGGCCGCCGACAGCGCGAGCGACGCCCCCGACGCCACGCCGAGCGTCAGCGGCTCGGCGAGCGGATTGCGCAGCACTTGCTGGAACATCACGCCCGCGAGCGCAAGCCCGGCACCGGCCAGCACCGACATCGCCAGTCGCGGCAACCACGCGTAGTTCACGAGCAGGCCCGACATCGCGGCGGCCGAAGCCGATGCATTCGGGTCCAGCGTCGGATGTGTGACGGCGTGCCAGACGGCAGCGAGGAACGTGCCGCTGTCGACGCCCACCGGGCGCAGCGACAGCAACGTGACGACGGTCAGCACCAGCGCGGGCACGCCGACCATCGTTGCGAGACGCCAGAGATGACGCACCTCAGTAGACGTCGCGGCCCCAAGCGGCTTGTCGGCCGTCATCGGTTGAAGCGGATTTCCCATGCTCATGCCGCCGCTCCTGTCAGGGCGACGCTCAACGCGTCGGCCAGCTTCACCGCCGTGGGTGTGCCGCCCGTCGGCAACATGACCGGCAACTGACCGACGCGCGCCCCGCGCACGAACGGCAGCGCCTGCCACAGCGGACTCTGCCCGAGCATGCCCAGCAATCCGGGGCGTGCACCGATCAACATCGCGCGCGCCGAGGCATCTGCCCCGAGCTGCGTGTAATCGATCTGTGCCATGCCCTCCGTATCGCTCGGACGTCGCCACGCGTTGGTCAGCCCCACAGCGGCCAGCGTCCCGCCGAACACACTCTCACGGCCGAAGACGTTCGTCAGACGCGTGTCGATGGGGCTCATCAGATACACCGGCCGTTGTGTGACGCCGCGCTTCGTCAGGCGGTCGCGAACCTCACTCAGATGCGCGTCCGTCGCCGCCAGCAACTGTGACGTTTGCGTCGGACGCCCCAGCGCATCGCCCAGTGCCCGCGCACGACGCAACGCAAGTCGATAGCCGTCTTCATGCGGATGGGACGGCGGCGCGACGAACAGCGGCGCAATGCGCGCAAGCGAATCGGCGAGCGCAGCGTGTGCTGGCGTGATGACGATCAGATCGGGGTGCAACGCCTGCACCACTTCGAAATTCGGTTGAAAGAGGAGACCGACGTCGACGACGTCGTCGGGCATAGCGGGCGTGCCCGAGAGGAGTCGATACCAGAACGGACGCGCCGCGCCCACGGGCGTCACGCCCAGCGCCAGCACCTGCGCAGCGAGTCCCCAGTCGAGCACCACAACGCGCGGCATGCGGCCCGAAGGCGCGCAAGCACCCACGGATGGAGCCACAACAGGCGACGCAAGTACGCCCCCCGCCCCCATGAACGGTGCCAGCGCACCAACGCCAAACGCCGCCAGAAGGCGGCGTCGTGCGGCAAACGATTGTCGTTGCATCACCATTGATATCGGGCTGTCCCCAGAACGGTTCGCGTCGCGCCCCAGTAGCACAGCGATGACGACGTGCAGTACGAGAGGTATTCGCGGTTGAAGAGGTTGCTGACGTTCACGGCGAAGCGCCATTGCTGCCAGTCGTAGTGCACGGCGGCGTCGACCAGCGTGCGGCTCGGCACTTCGAACGTGTTGGCAGCGTCGCCCGCCGACGAACTCATGTATCGCACGCCCGCGCCGAACCCGAGATTGCGCAACGCCCCTTCGTGAAGCGTGTAATCGGCCCAGAGCGCGACGCTGTTACGCGGCGTAATCTGCGGACGCTTGTCCTGCGCCGTCGTGCTTTGCAGATTGACCTGATTGATGTACGTGTACGACGCGATCACCTTCAGATCGCGGGTGACGTTGGCGCGCGCTTCGGCTTCGAACCCACGCGAACGGATTTCGCCCGTCTGCGTCGGGAAGGTCGGGTGCGCCGGATCGACCACACTCACGTTTTCCTGACGCAGATCGAAGGCCGAGAGGCGCAGCGACGCGTCGTAGTTTTTCGGCTGATAGCGCACACCGACTTCGTACTGCTTGCCTTGGGTCGGCGAAAGCGCATCGCCTGCGAAGTTCGCCCCCAGCACCGGCGCGAACGACTTCGCATAGCTCACGTAAGGCGCGACGCCGTTATCGAAGACATACGACAGCCCCGTACGCCAGGTGAACGCACTGTTATCTGCCGAACGCTGCACGCCGTTCGTGGTCGAGCGCGTCGTCGCCCAGTCTTCGCGCACGCCGAGCGTGAGTACCCAGCGGTGGTAGCGCAGTTCGTCCTGTGCGTACAGCCCGGCCTGACTCAGCGAGTAGTCCAGCCGCGTATTCGGGCTCACGCCCGCCAGCGCGCCGTAGTTCGGGTTGAACAGATCCAGTTGACCGACGACCGCCCCGCCATAGTTATCGCCTTCGAGTACGCGGCGATAGTCGAAGCCGAAGAGCATTGTGTGTTCGACCGGACCCGTCGCGAACTTCGCCTGCGCGTTCGTATCGATCTGCCACTGGCTCACGTGCTCGAAGTCGGTGTTGCCCCACATCGCCACCGTGCGCTGGTCGGCCGCAAACGGGCTGGTGACCGACGTCTGGTAGTAGTTCTGGTCGATGTGCAGATAGCGCGCGTTCTGCGAAATGCGCCACGTGTCGTTCAGTTGCTTCGCGAACTGATAGCCGAACCAGTATTGCGTGCGCTGCATGCCGTCGCGATTCGGGTCGCCGAAGTATTGGTCCGGGCCGAGACGGCCGTTCGGATTGACAAACAGCGTGCCGCTGGCGGGCACCGGATTGAACATCCCACCCGCCGGGTCGCGTTGATATCCCGCGAGCAAGGTCAGCGACGTGTCACGATCCGGCTTGAACGTGATCGACGGCGCAATCGCCAGTCGCTGATCCTTGATGGCGCTGACCTGCGTCTTGGCGTCCCGCGCCAGCCCCACGACGCGATAGAGGATCGTGCCGTCGGGTGTCAGCGATCCACCGAGATCGAAACCGGTCTGATAAGTGTCGTGATTGCCGATCTGGAGCATCACTTCGCGCACAGGCTGGTCCGTCGGCAACTTGCTGCTGTAGTTGACGATGCCACCGGGGTTGCCCTGCCCGTACAGCACGGAGGACGGGCCAAACATCACGTCGATGCGCTCCAGCAGATACGGGTCGACGCGGGCGGTCGCGAAACGCGGCGACGCAAAGATGCCGAGGCCGTCGAGATAAGCATCGATATCGAAGCCACGGGCGCGAAGCTGGTCGAAACGCACGTCGGTGCCGTCCTGCGTATTGACGCCGGTCGTGTAGCGCAATGCCTGATCGATCGTGATCGCGCCCTGATCGTCCATTTGTGCGCGCGTGACCGTCGAGGTCGCTTGCGGCGCGGTCAGTGTCGAGGCGTCAGTCTTGGTGACGGTTGTCATGCGTTTTGCTACGTAACCCCGACCCGGCCCGTTCGGGTTCTCGGCAAGCGCACTGTCGCGCACTTGCGTTGCAGGCAGCGTGACCGCGCCCGTCGCATTCGCTGCACCTGCTCCACCCACTGCACCCACTGCACCCGCTGCACTCACTGCACCGACCGACGACGTCTCGCTGGCGTCCGCCGCCATCGCGGCGTGTGGTCCGAATACCGCTGCGGCGAGCATTGCCGCCATGACCGTCATTCGTCGCCCGCCGTTCGAATGGGTCGCCTTCCCCGTGTGATTTCGTTTCACTTTACGTCCGCTTCCCGCGTCAAAGCCATCCCAATGGAATGAATTAAAATAAATGAGACGCATTACTATTATCACTTGTATCTGCCACCTGAACCCCGATGGCAGTTGGTAGAATACCGGGGATGCTTTTGCTGTGAATCACAAAAAATGTTGAGAAAAGGACAATTTCTGTCCTTTTCTCTATGCTTTGGCGTGTCGGGTCCACCTCACAACGGATTGCGGGACAAGCGGCACGTCATCTGACCGAGTCAATCGGTCCGGTTGGGAAGTCGTCATGAAGGAATTGCTGCTGCGCCGCTATCCGGAAACGCGCCGTCATTTGCCGCGCGACGTCACGCTTAGCGGTATGGAATGTGAGGATGGTGAGCGTCAGCCGTGGCATCAGCATCAACACGGTCACGTAGTGATGGCGCTGCGCGGTGTGGTGCGCGTGCTCACGCCTGCGCACACGTGGACACTGCCCGCGTCGCGTGCGCTCTGGCTGCCGCCGAACACGCCGCACGAACTGCACGCCGTCGGACGCATGCAGTTCTGCACGATCAGCGTCGAGCCGGGCACGGTGTCGTGGCTGTGGCCGAACGCGCTCGTGCTGACCGTCGGCCCGCTCCTGCGCGAACTGGCCGTGGACATGTTGTCCGATGGTTTCCACTACGCACCCGACAGTCGCACCGCCCTCTCCATCCCTTTGCTCCTGCGTTTGCTTCGCGAGGCGGCTGCGCCCGGCGAGCACGGCCTGCCGCTGCCCAGTTCCGCGAAGCTGCTGGCGATTTGCGAGCACATGATGATGGCCCCCGCGACCGATTACTCGCTGGAGCGCTGGGGAGAAGAACTGGGGGCGAGCGGCAAGACGCTCGCGCGCCGCTTCAAGGACGAGACGGGGATGACCTTCGGGCGCTGGTGCCAGCATATGCGGGCGTCCGAGGCGATCACGCGGCTGGCGCTCGGGGCGTCGGTCGGCGACGTGGCGCTCGCGCTCGGCTATCAAAGCCCGAGCGCTTTCATCGTGATGTTCAAGCGACTGTTCGGCCGCGCACCGCAACAGTATCTGGCGGTGGCCGAACGCTAAGGAAAGTCAACGCCGGATCAGGAAACACCCAACGGCGTGGCGCGCGAGGCAAACGTATCGCGAATCGACGCGATGGCGGCGATGGTTTCGTCGATATCCTCGTCACCGATATGGCGATGCGTCACGAGCCGCAGCATCGACGTGCCGCTCGCGCGCGCCAGAATGCCGTACTCCGCGAGCGCAGCCTCCCACGCACGCGGGTTCGCCTCGCGTTGCTCGCCGACACGCAAGCGCACAATGTTGCTCGTGGACGGCACCGAATCGACCAGTTGCGGATCGATCTGCGCGAGCCCGTCCCACAGACGTTGCGCACGCGCGTTGTCGTCGGCCAGTCGCGCAACCATCGTCTCCATCGCTACCTTCCCCGCTGCCGCCATGATGCCCGCCTGACGCAGCCCGCCGCCTGTCATGCGACGGAACGTGCGCGCCTGTTCGATCATTGCGTGCGAGCCGACGAGCATCGCGCCCATCGGTGCGGACAGCCCTTTCGAGAGGCAGAACGTCAGGCTCTCGCAATGCGCGGCGATCTGACCGACGTCGACACCCAGCGCCGCCGCCGCATTGAACACGCGCGCACCGTCCATATGGACCGGCACGCCCGCACGCGACGCGAGCGCGTGAACATCGGCCAGATACGACAATGACGGCACGTAGCCGCCGGAGTGGTTGTGCGTGGACTCGACCGCAACCATCGCCGTCGGCTGTCCATAACGCGAAAAGCCAGGACGCAACGCCCCGGCCAGCTGATCGAGATTCATCTCGCCGCGCACCGATGGAATGAGCACCGGGTACAGATGCGCGAGGCGAGACATGCCGCCCGCCTCCGACTTCGCCATGTGGGCCTGCGCGTCGAGCACCGCTTCGCCGCCACGCGTGGCGTGGCACAGCGAAGCGATCAGATTGCCCATCGTGCCGGAGACGACGAACATCGCCTCCTCTTTCCCGGTGACGACCGCCGCGAGATGTTCCAGCGCGCGCACGGTCGGATCGCCTTCGAGCGTGTCGTCACCCAGCGACGCGGTTTGCATCGCCTCCCACATCAGTGCGGTGGGCCGGGTGACGGTATCGCTTCGCAGATCGACGGAGCGTTCGGTATTGCCTGAGGTCATGCGAACTCCTGACCGTGGGCATGGCTGCCGACGCGCGTGGTTTCCGACTCGGCGGCGAGCGCCGCTTGCACGGCCTCAGGCGATTCGTACGGAATACCGGCGAGCTTCATGACGAGCTTGATGGCCACGGTGTTGCTGAAAACGTTGATGGCAGTACGGCCCATGTCGAGGAAGGCATCGACACCGGCAATGATGGCGAGCGCTTCGATGGGCACGCCGATGGTCGTGAGCACCATCGCAATCGCCACGAGACCGCCCGAAGGCACGTTCGCGCTGCCCTTGCTGGCGAGCGTGGTGACGAGCACGATGGAGAGCAACGTCGGCATGTCGAGCGGCACGTGGTAGGCATCGGCAAGGAAGCCGACGGCCAGCGCGAAGTACATGATCGAGCCGTCGCGATTGAACGCGTAGCCCAGCGGCAGCACGACCGATGCGATGGCCTTCGGCACACCCATCGCGATGAGCTTTTCCATGTGCAACGGCAGTGTGGCTTCGGACGAGCGCGTGGCGAACGCGAGAATCACCGGCTCACCGATGGCGCGCGTCGTCGCCCACGGCTTTTCGCCGATTGCCTTGAGCAGAATCCAGAACAGTACCAGCAGCACGCCGAGGCCGAGGTACATCGTGCCGACGAGCTTCACGAGCGCGAGAATCGTGCCGATGCCCTGTGTGGCGAACAGCCACGAGATGATCGCGAAGATCGCCAGTGGCGAGAGCGAGATGATCCAGTCGGTGAGCTTGAACACTGCGCCCATGAGCGCGTCGAGCACGCCGACGAGCGGCTTCGCACGCTCGCCGATGGACGACAGCGCCAGTCCGAGCAGCACGGCAAAGACCAGCACCGGCAGCAGATTGCTGCCGCTCATCGCTGCGAAGATATTCGACGGAATCATCTCCAGGAAGAATTTGGTCCAGTCCACCGAGGCGGCAATCGGCTTCGCCGACGCGTGCGCCGCCGCGAGATTCGCGCCGAGCCCGGGGTGGAAGATCGCGTTCAGGCCGAGTCCGATCACGATCGAGACGAGCGTCGCGATAAAGAAGTAGATCAGGCTGATGGCGGAGACACGGCCGAGGGCGCGTGCGTTGTGACCCATCTGATAGATGCCGAGCGTAATCGCCGTGAAGACGAGGGGCACGACGATCATCTTCACGGCTTGCACGAAAGCGGTGCCCACAGGCATGAGCTTCGTGGCGAGCGCCGGGGCGACCATGCCGCAACCGATGCCCAGTGCCAGACCGATCAGCATCTGAATGGGTAACGGAAGGAGGCGCTTCTTCTTGCTGGCAGTGCTTGACGACATGACGACTATCTCCGGAAATTACGTGGCGTTGCGGCGCATCTGGACTGGCACGGCATCACACGCCGCGAGACGTTCAGCGCTTGCGGCTTTTGCCTGCGGGTGTCGCAGTGGTTGCCTGCGCCAACAGCGCGGCAGGCACCACAGACGGCGCCGCAGGTGGAACGAGCGCCTGCAAGCGAGCCTGCATGGCGTGCGTGAGGTGGTCCCAGACATGACGCTGAGCCTCCTCGGGACGCCCGGCGGCGATGGCATCGAAGATCGCGAGGTGTTCGCGAACGGCGGTGCGGGTGCGCTCGGCGTCGTAATGCGGAATGCGTTGCAGCGCCAGACCGTTCTGGGTGCGCAACGCGTGATAGGTCTCGGTGAGCCGGACGTTGTCGGCCGCAGCGAACATCGCTTCGTGGAACTGCCAGCCCACACGCTGGGTGATGTCGACGTCGAGTTCGATGCCTTCGATCCCCTGTGCGTCGAGCGCACGCAGGCGCACGGCGACTTCTTCCAGCGCGGGCGTCACGCCCTTTTGCGCCGCCAGCCACGCCGCCATGCCTTCGAGGGCGAGGCGCACTTCGTGAATTTCGCTCAGATCCCGCACCGACAACTGACGCACGAAGGTGCCGCGCATGGGCACGATCTCCAGCAGACCGTCGTTGGCGAGCGCGCGAATCGCTTCGCGCACGGGCGTGCGGCTGATGCCGAAACGCTCTGAGAGCGCGCGCTCGGACAGCGCCTCGCCCGCGCGGATTTCGCCGGAAACGATCAGGTTGCGAATGGCGCTGTAAGCCGATTCGCTCAGGGCCGGGGTGCGTCGGGTCTGGTTCATAACTGGTATACCAGCAAAAAACAATTTGCCGGTCAATGACAAAAGCTGCAGGACGGGGAAGTTTGCGGGTAAACGATGAGGCGGAGCTGGGCGCTCCGCCTCCGGCTAAACCGTTGCCTCAGTTATCGAGGAAATGCGTGATCGCGAAGTTGAACATCTTCGGATCCTGAATGAACGCGAAGTGGCTGACGCCCGGCAGGATCATCAACTGTGCGCCAGGGATCGTGTGCGCCATGTAGATGTTGTGCTCGAGCTTGATGCCTTCGTCGTGCTCGCCGTCGAGGATCAGCACCTTCGATTTGATCGTCTTCAGTTGGGCGTCGGTCCAGTTCGGCTGTCCTTCCCACATCTTGCCGATCTGGTTCAGGAAGGCCTCGTACTCCTTCGGTGTAGACGAGAGCTTCGCGTAGTCGTTGGCCGCACGCTTGATGAACTCGGCGAACACCGGGTTCTTGTCGAAGTCCGGCTTCAGGCCGTCCGTGTTGGTGTTCACGCCGAACGCCACGATCTTCCCCACACGGTCCGGATAGCGGATCGCCAGGTCGATACCCTGAATTGCGCCATCGCTCCAACCCACGACGTCGGCCTTCTTGATGTGCAATTGATCGAGTAACGCGATGACGTCGTCGGCCATCAGGTCATAACCGTAGGGACGGTCGTCACGCGTGCTGCGCCCGTGCCCGCGCGTGTCTACGGCGATTACGAGGTGGTGCGCCTTGAGCGCATCGACCTGTTTGGCGAGATAGTCCGAGTTCGCCAGACCGCCGTGCAGCAGCAACACCGGGCTGCCCTTGCCCACCTCGGCGTTGTACAGACGAATGCCATTCACATTGGCGAAGCCGGTGCGGTCGAATTTGGCCGGGGCCGGGGTCGGCGGCAACGTCTGCCATAGCTCGGCGGCTGCGGATGGTGCGGCTTGCAGCGCGGCCGCTGCGGCAACTACGCCCAGCATGGCCAGTAACGGTTTGAACGACGACTTGATGATTTTCATGATGATGAATGGGGGGTGAGATGCCCGGCCACTGTATCCCGATTCCTGCTTGCAAAGACGCGAGGAAAGGGCTTAGACGGACGCCTGACATTCAACGCTGCGTTGCGATGGCACTTGAGAGTTGAGCATTCGTCCGAAAACGCTCACGCATGTCTAAACCGGCGACTTGCCCGGTGTTACGATGCCCCTCTATCCGTCTTGTGTATTCCGGCATGATCGACCTCCACGTACTGCCCTTCTTTCTCGCCACCGTGCTTATCATGGTGGCGATTCCCGGTCCCACGACCATCTACATTTCGACGACGAGTGCCAGTCAGGGCTTTCGCTTCGGCCTTGCGTCCTGCTTCGGCGTGATGCTCGCCACGCTCGTGCACGTGAGCTTCGCCGCAGCCGGTCTCACGGCGCTGCTGCTGGCGTCGCCGTGGTTGTTCAATGCCATCAAGTTGCTGGGCGCTGGCTACCTCGTGTATCTGGGTATCAAGGTCATTCGCAGCAAGCCGTCGGCGGTGAGGACCGCAGCCGCACCGCAATCCCAATCCCGTGCGCTCGGCGAGACGATCCGCAAAGGCTTCCTCGTCAATCTGCTCAATCCGAAGACGGGTCTCTTCATCGCGGCGTTTCTGCCGCAATTCGTCACGCCATCGCTCGGTCATGTGCCACTGCAGATCGTCACGCTGGGCCTGTTGCTGGTCCTCGTGGGAGGCGTGAGCGACACGACCTACGCTGCCCTCGCCCGCACCATCGGCCGCGCACTCGCCAACCGCAGCAAGAAGCCCGGGATCGGCAAGTACATCGCGGGCCTGCTGTACATGGGGCTGGGCATCGCAGCGCTGGCAACATCGAACGGCACGTCGAAGTAACCGCCCTCCTCGCTCGTTCCCCCTAAAACCCGCTTCGGCGGGTTTTTTCTTATTCGTCGCCGCTTGCCCCATGTCTTCATCCGACGAGACGGCACATTCCAAACCTCAGGGTTTTTACTCATCAAAAAATGAACACATGTGCTATACGATTTCGCAAATTGAACATTTGTTCAATTTGATGTTCGGCTTTCCGTTCAGTCGTCTTTCCGCCCTACCGTCTTACCGCCCCCGAGCCCCCTGACATCATGAGTCAAGCTTCTTCCAGTCACGTCTTTCATCGTCATCTGCGTCACCAGCCGCCCATCGCGGTCGGCGGCCAGGGTGTCTATCTCAAGGACGCCGAAGGTCGCGAGTACATCGACGCCTCCGGTGGTGCCGCCGTCTCGTGCCTCGGCCATGGCCATCCCGACGTCATCGCCGCCATGCACGCGCAGATCGACAAGCTGGCGTACGCGCACACCGGCTTCTTCAGTTCTGAAGTCGCCGAAGCGCTGGCCGACAACCTGATTCGCAATACACCCGCCGACTCGGGCCTGAGCCACGTGTATTACGTGAGCGGTGGCTCGGAGGCCGTCGAAGCCGCGCTCAAGATGGCGCGCCAGTACTTCGTCGAGATCGGTCAGCCGCAGCGCCGCCGCTTCATTGCGCGCCGTCAGAGCTATCACGGCAACACGCTCGGCGCATTGGCCATCGGCGGCAACCGCTGGCGACGTGCGCAGTTCGAACCGCTACTGATCGACGTCACGCACGTCTCGCCCTGCTACGCCTACCGCGATCAGCGCGATCAGGAAACCGAGGTGGAATACGGGCAACGTCTGGCCAGCGAACTGGAAGCCACGATTCTCGAACAAGGTGCCGATTCAATCATCGCTTTCGTCGCGGAGACGATTGGCGGGGCCACCGCCGGGGTGATCACGCCGGTGGCCGGTTACTTCAAGGCGGTGCGCGAAGTGTGCGACCGCTACGGCATCTTGCTGATTCTCGACGAGGTGATGTGCGGCATGGGTCGCACCGGCACGCTGCACGCCTGGGAGCAGGAAGGTGTCGCGCCGGACATCCAGACCATCGCCAAGGGCCTTGGCGGCGGCTATCAACCGATCGGTGCGGTGCTCGCGAGCAAGCGCATCGTCGAGACGATGAGCGCTGGCAGCGGCTTCTTCCATCACGGCCACACCTACCTCGCGCACCCGACCGCCTGTGCTGCCGCACTGGCCGTGCAACAGGTCATCGAGCGCGACGGTCTGCTCGCCCAAGTTCGTGCACGCGGTCAGTACCTCATGGACCAACTGAACGATCGGTTTGCACAGAACCCGTACATCGGCGACGTGCGTGGCCGCGGCCTGTTCGCAGGTATCGAGCTGGTGGCGGATCGCGCTTCGAAGACCCCGTTCGACCCGCGCTTCTCGGTCCACACGGCGGTGAAGCGTGAAGCGATGGCGCGTGGTCTTGCCTGCTATCCGGCGGGCGGCACCATCGACGGCAAGCAAGGCGATCACATCATGCTCGCGCCACCGTTCGTCATCAACGAGGGGGAAATCGATCAGGTCGTCGAGCGACTCGACGGCGCCATTCAGGCGGCCATCGCCCCCGCGCTGCGCTGACATCCCCCGCGCGACTTAACCGACACGAGGCACCGACGGAGACATCGGTGCTCCGGTCGCGTCGCTTTCATCGACGTCGCACTGTCGTCCCATAAACCTTACACAACAGGGAATTCGACCATGCAGCAGAACTCGCTGAGTCAAAGCCTCAAACAGCGACACATCACCATGATTGCCTTGGGTGGTGTGATCGGCGCCGGCCTGTTCGTCGGCTCGGGCGCCATCATTGCGACCGCCGGTCCGGCGGCCATCCTCTCGTATCTTGTCGGCGGCCTGATCGTCACGTTCGTGATGTTCATGCTCGGCGAGATGGCCTCGCGCAACCCCGACGCAGGCTCGTTCTCCACCTATGCCAGCACCTATCTCGGCGAGTGGGCGGGTTTCGCCGTGGGCTGGCTGTACTGGTTCAAGTCGCTCATGACGATCACCATCGAGGCGATCCTGCTCGGCGCGATTCTCAACGAGTTTCTGCCTTGGCTACCGGTCTGGGGCGGCGCGGTCGTCATGCTCATGACGCTGATCGTGAGCAACGCCTACTCGGTGCGCTCGTTCGGTGAAGCGGAGTACTGGCTCTCGTTCGCCAAAGTCGCGACCATCGTGATCTTCATGCTGTTCGGCCTGTCGATCCTGTTCGGCTTCCAAGCGAAGATTCCCGCGCCCGGCTTCATCAACCTCACGGGCAACGGCGGCTTCATGCCGAACGGCATCTCGCCGGTCATCGCAGGCATCATGGTCGTGATCTTCTCGCTGGGTGGCAGCGAGATCGCCGCCGTCGCTGCCGGGGAGTCGGAGAATCCGCGCCAGAACGTGGTGCGTGCGATTCGCAGCGTGATCTTCCGCGTGCTGGTGTTTTATATCGGCTCGGTGTCGATCATCATTCTTTGCCTGCCGTGGACGGACAAGGCCAACCTGGCTTCGCCTTACGTCTCGCTCTTCAGCATGGCTGGCTTCCCGAATGCTGCGCTGGCGATGAAGGCGGTGCTGTTCGTGTCCTTCATGTCGGTGATGAACTCGTTCCTGTTCTCCAACTCGCGCATGCTGTACTCGCTGAGCCAGCGCGGTTATGCCCCGCCGATGTTCGCCCGCACAAACGCGCGTGGTGTGCCGATCAACGCGCTGGCCTTCAGCTTCGCGATCTGTCTGGGTATTCTGGCGGTGCACTTCGTGAGCGGCGGCGACCTGTTCCTCATGCTCGCAAAGAGCAGCGGCGCGTTCGTCATGACCGTGTGGATCTTCATCATCGTGGCCCACTTCGTCATGCGTCGCAAAATGGCGCGTCAACCGGTGCAGCATCAGGAAGCGTCGAGCTTCAAGGCATGGTTCTACCCGTACTCGAACGCGATTGCTTTCCTCACGCTGGTAGCTGTGCTGCTCTCGCAGGCGTTCAATCCGGATTCGCGCTTCCAGTTCTGGTTTATGGTTGGGACGGCGCTGATGATCGTGGGGCTGTACTTCGCGCTGCGCCGACGCCCGAACTTCGGGCTCATCAAGAACACGCAGAGCGCTCAGTCGTCGGCCGTGTAGATGTTGAACTCGTGCAGTTGCGCGGCGCTGTTCGCCACTTCGGCCAGCGTCTCTTCGCCGCCGTGGGCGATGAGCAACTGCGCGAGGGTCTGCGCCACGGCGAGCGCAGGCAGAATCGACGGGAACAGCGACAGGCTCGTATTCGGTGCCACGATACACGTGTGCGCCTGCGTCGCGACGGGAGACAGCGCGCTGTCGCTTACTGCGATCACGGTCGCCCCGCGTTGGCGTGCGAACCGGGTCGTCTCCACGCTCGCCACGGTGTAGGGGTGCGCCGTGAAGCACAGCAGGACATCGGTCTTGCCGATACGTCGCATGTCGTCGATCAGCGCCCCGCCCTCGCCTGAGATCAGCGTGACGTTGTCCTGAAAGGTCGACAGCACGTAGTGCAGGTAAAACGCCGGTGGGTACAGGCTGCGCAGACCCAGCACGTAAATGCGGCTGGCGCTACGCAGCAGATTGACGGCATCGTGAAAGCCCTTCTCATTGCGCTTTGACAGCGTGGCTTCGAGATTCCCGTATTCATTGGCCAGCGAATCGGCAAGCATCCGGTCGTCGCCCGACGCACGCGAATGCTCGCGCAACTGTTCCGCACGCTCCAGCAGCCCCGACGGCCCGGCCGAGAGCCAGTCGATATAGACGCAACGGAAATCCTCGTAACTCGAAAACCCCAACTCCCGCGCGAGACGCAGCATCGACGCCGGTTGCAGTTGCGCGCGCGCAGCGACGGTACGCATGGACTGCAGCGCGACTTCCTTCGGGGAATCGAGCACATACCGGGCCGCCTGACGAAGCTTCGGCGGCATCTCCTGGAAACGCATCGAGATGGCCTTTTCCAGTTCGTCTTTGGTCATCGTTGTGACTCGGCGTGGGAAACAATAGAGAGGACGCAAGGAACGCCGTGCTTCACCACGGCGCGCTGCCATCTGGCCGCAGCGCAGAAGGAATTTCCGATTTTATCGCTATCTGCGGCATTCCTGCGTACTCTTTCCTACCTTCAGAACTGAAACGTCTTTCCGAACACCGAAATCGTGATCGGCTGCGTCAGATCGAAGTTGCCGGAGTGGTACAGCGTGATCATGGCGTCAGCTCGGCCGACCGATTTCTGCCATTCGGCGGCCGAAGCGGTATTGGCGGGATTGAGCAGATCGGCGCGACGCATTTGCAGGAAGGTGAGCAACCATGTCGGCTCGTCCACGCCAGCGGACGGCGCGCCCCCTGCCTGCGCCGACGCACGCTCGGCAATCTTCTTCACCGAGTCCGGGTCGCTGCCGTAGCCGTGCTGGATGCCAGCTTCGTACAAGGCTGCGCGCGAGAGCGGCAGCACGAGACCCAACTTGTTTGCGAGTTTGTGTGCGGGCACGCGATAGAGCTGATCGTTGACGGCGTCCTGCGCGGCGATCATCTGCGGATCGGTGGCACTGGCGCGCCACGCTTCGGGAAAGCCACCGAGTCCGGCCGTCGAGTCGCTGCCGTTCACTGCGCGAAGTGCACTCAGGTACGGCGCCAGTGCATTATCCGGCTTGCGTACCGTGTATTCCTGTACCACCTGCAGCAGATCGTCCGTGCCGGACGTGAAGCCCGCGCGTCCCGCCGTGAATCCCCTGCCATCTTTCAGATTCTCGATGTAGTCGTAACGGATTCGCAGCGTGAGATTCTCGAAGATGCTGACCAACGCGTCTTCGACCTGTGTCTGGCGGTCCGCAGCGACCGCAGTGGCGTTTTCTACCGTGCTGGCAGCCTGCACCACATCCGCAGCGGCAAATCCACTAGTCAGTGCGGCGGCAATGAGGCACGACATCGTTAGCTTTTTCATCAGGGTCCTTCCTTACGAGCGATTCGAATGGGGGTGCCGAAATTCACTTAGAAAGTATTGATAAGCATTCCTTATCAAATGCCCATCAAATACCCGGCAAAAAAAAATTCGGATCGAACCGCATTGATTCGCGCAATCGCGCGAGTTGAGTAAGTTGAGGATCCTGCGTGAAACTTATCGTGTCCCGAACGTCTTACCTATCGGTGGACGCCGCACCAGGGAAGGCGCGCAGCGATGTGGGCGCATTCGCGTTTCAGCAATCGAAATCATCGGATCGTTGAAGGCAGGGGCTACGCTTTGAGTGCGATGCGCGCCAGTGCCTCGAAGACGTCTCGTCCGGCACCGTAGGCCGGGTCGAATTGCAGCGCATCGCGCGCGCATTTCGCTGTGATCTCGGGCGCGATGGCCAGCGACGGTCCCATCATGCTCGTCGCCAGTTGAATCTCGCAGGCGCGGTTCAGCGTCCAGAGGTAGGTGAATGCTTCCGGAATGCTGCCGCCCCACGAGAGCAGACCGTGGTTTCTCAGGATCACCGCTCTCCTGTCACCGATGCTGCTAAGCAAGCGCGGCCCTTCGTCGGCATGCACCGTCACGCCTTCGAAATCGTGATACGCCACGCGTTCCTGCAATTGCGCGCTGTAGAAATTGTCGCTGCGCAGACCCGCAGCGGAACATGCGACGGCAACCCCTGCGGTGGTGTGCGTGTGCATCACGCAATGCGCCCCCGGCAACCCCTGGTGCAGCGCCGCGTGCACGGTGAATCCGGCCGGATTGATCGGGTAGTCGCTGCCGCCGAGAATATTGCCCTGCCCGTCCACTTTGACGAGATTGCGCGGCGTCACTTCCGAGTAATGCAGACCGAACGGGTTGATCAGAAACGCGGGCGGACTGGCGTCCGTTACACGAAGCGTGATGTGGTTGTAGATCAGCTCGGTCCAGCCGAGATAGTCGAAAACGCGGTAGCAGGCGGCCAGTTCGCATCGCGCCGCCCATTCGGCGTCGCTCATGCCCTTCGGTTGCGTCAGCGATGCAAAAGCGGAATGTGGGGAATGTTCGTTTTTCATGGTTCTGCGTGTCTCCTGATCACCCGGAGGAGTCTACGCGCCCCCACTGCCCGCTTCGCGATTTCTACTTAGGGATTCGTTAAGGGCGCTTACGAATGCGCAAATCGGGCGCGTCGCCGCACACCTTGCATTACCGTGTCAGCGCTCGATACCAGTCGTCGACCCAGCGAATGAGGAACGTGTGGAAACCTGCTGCCGCTGGCGACAGCTCGCGCTCTTTGGCGTGATAGAGGCAGATCTGCCGGATCGTTTCCGGTTTGCCGGTGCGCCGCATGACCAGTTCCTGACTGCGGGCAAAGCCCTGCACGTAGTCCGGCGCGAGCGTCACCGACAGTCCGGCACGCGCCATGCCGAATGCCGTGGTGACGTTCTCGACGATCTCGACGGGGAATACGCGGTTGCCCTCAGGCTGATCGCTGAGCATGCGCGTGACGCTGTACTCGTGATCGCGTCCGGTGGCGACGATGGCCGTTTCGCGCAACACCTCCCACGGTACGACGTCGTACCGCGCGAGCGCGTGTCGGGGGGAACACCAGACGACCCACGGACTATCGAACAACAGCGTCGCACTCACCCGATCGCCCAGTGGCTGATTCGGACCAAGCGCGATATCGATTTCCCCGTCGGCCACCGAAGACACGAGGTTTTCGACTTCGACGTCCGTCGGTCGAATCGTCACCTTCGGATGAAGTTCGCGATACGCCGCGATGGCATCGGGCAACACGGCCGCGCAAAGCACCAGTGGCGCACCAACGCGGATAACGCCGGACGCACGGTCCCGGATGTTTTTCGCCGACCGCTCTGCCGCGTGAAGCTGCGTCATGGCGGCGGTGGCGGCCGGTAGAAAGTCGGCGCCCGCGACGGTCAGCGTGACGCGTCGCGTCGTCCGGTCGAAGAGTCGAAAGCCGACCTCGCGCTCCAGTTCACCGAGCAACTGACTCACCGCAGACGGCGTCAGACACACCCGATCCGCTGCGCGCGCGATGCTCCCGCAATCGACAATCGCGAGAAACGTTTCCAGTTGACGCGCGTTTAAGCGGCTAAGTGGCATTGGATTTGGAGCTGCCGTCAGATTTTTCAAACCCATACACGTCCATACATTCGATTCGGACCGGCAGCACGCGCGAGGGCCCGTCCCTACGATGCGAATTGGCGTTTGATCATGCTCATCCGTTTCGCGAGTGCCGAATATCCGTTAACGATTAGCCATCGCATCGGACGTTCCCAAAGGACATAGATAGCGACTGTCGCCGCCCCGATCACCACGCAAAAGACCAGTAGCGTCTGCGGCCAGGGCAAGAGCGTCGTCCACCCTTTGCTCTGAGCATATTTGATGATGATCTGGTGGACCATGTACAGCGCGAAGCTAGCCTCCCCCAAGAAAACCAGAATCCGGTTTGAGAGCAGCCGACTCAGGTAGCCTGCCGAATGAGCGAAGACGAATATCAGGAAGGCAAACACAAAGACGCCTCCTGACACATCGAACCAACTCGCGACGATATCGAACCCGTTAGCAAGAATCCATGCCACGATGTGGCGCGAAGATACGGCGAAGCCAATCAGCAAAAGGATAGCCGAGATTTCCCAAGTGTTTGCATTGGCAGAAATGATGCGAGAAAACCGGTTCTTCCGGTAGATACGCGCTGCCCACACACCCACCGCAAACTCAAACACCCGGGCAAACGGACTCTGCGCCACCAGAAGAACAGCAGAGAATTTCCACGGGTCATCCGACCAAACGGTTGCGTCGTTGAATTCGAGCAGGAATATTGCTATTGCAAGCAATATACCGATCAAAATGACAACCTTTCCCAGCTGTCGAGAAGAAGCGAGCACCGGGAATATCAAGTAAAAGCCCAACTCTGCCGAAATGCTCCACGAAACGGAGTTCAACGAGAAGACATACCCGGCCTGCGGAATCCATGCATGCAGCATGAGCTGATTAGCCAACAACTTCGGCTGCCAAAACTCGTTCGTGAACATCCCCGGGTCATACAGAAAGACGACGACGAAGAAGCAAAGAGCGTGGACAGGCCACAAACGTGCCAATCGACTTACATAGAATTTTGGGAGCGACATTTTGGACGCGTCTGGATAGACCGCAGACAAAATGAAGCCCGAGAGAACGAAGAAGAACGACACTCCCAAAGCAAGCTGATTGTAGGATGCCATTGGGATAATACTTCCTTGCAAGTGGTACAAAACCACGAAAAATGCAGCAAAGAAACGTAACGATGTTAGCGGCGCAATTCTGTCTTTTTGAGGAATCTCAGTCCCCGACGTGTGTTGCATTGTCTTTATATCACCAAGCAAACGCCGGACTTTAACACACGCTTCCCGATCATTACATAGGATTGCAAACCAAATGAATTTGTGCATCCCCGACCAGAGCGCCTGCGCGCTCAGGGTGCGCTAAGGTAGTGGGAGTCAGGGAGAACTCTTCAGAGTATTTTGTGGCGGAAAGCAGCCGGAGTCGAACCGACCTGGGAGCGTCTGACGCCCCCAACCGGGTTTGAAGCCCGGCCGCATCACCGGATACGGATGCCTTCCTTCAGACGAAGCAATTTCACTTGCTCGATGATGAGGTGGACGTCCACGCACCGCGCGAAACCGTCACCTTTGATGCCGCGACCGTCAAACTTCGCTAATCGCTACGCCGCGCCCCACTCCACCCCGGGACGCCGCACATGCCGGTCACCAACGCGGCGAGTATATCCCGCACGGTCGAAGAACTCCAGAATCTGAATCGCACGCTTGCGCCCCAGACCCGTCGCATCCCGAAACGCCCCGGCCTCGACCCGGCCATCGCCCTCCGCGACAATGCCCGCGAGCGTCTGCACACACGCATCGTCGTAGAACAGGTCCTTCACGATCTGATGCACCCGCCCCTGACGCGCCAGCTTGCGCAACACAGCGCGCACCCGCTCCTCAGGCACATTCAGGTCGCGCCCCATATCGCGCACCCACGGCGGGTCGAAACGGCCTTGCGCCACCTTCGGCAACAACGCCTCGGCCAACGCCGTCTCCTCGGCCGTCATTTCGACGCGATGGGTCGGCAGATGCCACCACGCCCCCGTGCGCGCCACCGCGCCCTCGCTCAGCAGCGCCTGCACGACGATGCGCCAGCGAGCCGCGTCCAGCGATGGCCACGTCATGCGCCCAAGCCGCGCCGCATCGAGCCCCGGCTCGTCGGGCACGCGTGCGTGATAGTCGCCAAGCGACGCCACCACACGGGCACGCATCGCCTCCCATGCTTGCAGCGAGAAGGCCAGCGATTCCCCCTCACCACCCGACAGGACAACGGCGCCCAATGGCCAAGACCATTGCGACGCAGGCAGACCAGTGATCGCCACGACCTGCTGGCTCGTCAGCCCGAACGGCGCCTGCGTCAGCAACGCATCCAAGCCGTTGCCATCGAGGTACTGCGCTACGGCATCCAGCCACGCCAGACGTCCCGCCGAACGACGCTTGCGCTCGGGCGCCGCCGGATCGAGCACACGTCCGCCGCCAACAGTCGCCGTCGCCTGCGGATTGCGCACGATGAAGCGATCGCCCGGCATCGTGCACACCGGCGTATCGAAGACCAGTTGCACACGCATCGACGCACCGGGCGCGAGCGTGTCGCCCCCCAGCAGTACGGTGCGTGCCTGCACATGCGTCGTGCCTAAATGCACGTGCAGCGGAAACCATTGCGTGAGCGGCGCGCTGCCGTCCAGCCAATGCATGTCGACGTCCACATGCGTGGAGGGCGACGACAATCCCGACGCGACGATCCAGTCGCCACGGTTAAGCTGATCACGCTCGATACCCGCGAGATTCAGCGCACATCGCTCGCCCGCTCTGCCCGTCTCGACCGGCCGGTTCTGCGCATGGATGCTGCGCACACGCACCGGCAAGCCCTGCGGCATGACCGTGAGGGTGTCGCCCACGCGCACCGTGCCAGCGAACGCGGTGCCCGTCACGACCGTGCCGTGCCCCGCCAAAGTAAAGACGCGGTCGACGGCCAGACGGAACAACGCATCGTCGCGACGCGTCGCATTGCCCGACGCACGCAACGCGCTGGCCGCCTGCGTCAGATGCTCACGCAGCGTCGCCACACCGGCGTCGCCCGGCGTTGTCGCCGATACCGGCACCACGTCGGCCTGCGCGAACGGTGTATTCGCAAGCCACTGCGAGATCTCTTGCGTCACGGCGTCCAGACGCGAAGCATCCACACGATCGGCCTTCGACAACGCGACCACGCCGCGCTTCACACCGAGCATCGTCAGAATCGCCAGATGCTCCCGCGTTTGCGGCATGATGCCGTCGTCGGCGGCTATGACCAGCAGCGCGAAATCGATGCCGACCGCCCCTGCCGCCATCGTATGAATCAGTTTTTCGTGCCCGGGAACGTCGATGAAGCCCAGCACTTCGCCATCCGGCAATGGCGTGTACGCATATCCCAGTTCGATGGAAATGCCGCGCGCCTTCTCTTCCTTGAGACGATCGGTATCGACACCGGTCAGTGCACGAACGAGGCTCGTCTTGCCGTGGTCGATGTGACCCGCGGTGCCGACGATCATGCGCGCAACTCCTCAAACTGACGCGAAAGACGCATTTCGTCATGCGCTTCGAGACAGCGCAGATCGAGCCAGAGTGTCTGATCGGCAATGCGCCCGATCACCGGATACGGCAGACCTCGCAGCGCCGTTTCAAGCGCCGCGAGCGCACGGCCACTGCCGCGTTTGCCGCCGCCTGCCGGGGCAATCGCCAGCCCATAGCTCGGCAACTGCTCGACCGGCAAGGCACCGCTGCCGATCTGACTGACCATCGGCGCGGCGCTCACGGTGTAGGCGTCGCCCAGCGACTTGGCCAGCACCGGCACCAGCCGTTCCGCCTGCGCGGCCATCTCGGCGCGCGTGCGCGTGAGCAGGCGCAACGTCGTCAGCCGCTCCGGCAGATGGTCCGGATCGCGATACAGACGCAGCACCGGCTCCAGCGCCGCAAGCGTCAGCTTGCCAACGCGAAGCGCGCGTTTCAACGGATGCTTTTTGATCTTCGCGATGAGGTCCTTCCGGCCCACAATCATGCCCGCCTGCGGCCCGCCGAGCAGCTTGTCGCCGGAGAACGTGACGAGATCGGCACCGGCCGAAATCGTCTCCTGCACGGTCGTCTCATGCGGCAGTCCCCAGCGCTCCAGCGGCGTGAGCGTGCCGCTGCCGAGATCGACGGCCACCGGCACACCATGCGGCTTCGCGATCTCCACGACTTCCGACACGTCGACGCTCTTGGTAAAGCCCGTCACCTCGTAGTTACTGCAATGCACCTTCATCAGCAGCGCCGTCTTCTCGCCGATGGCGTTGCGATAGTCGGCCGCATGCGTGCGGTTCGTCGTGCCGATCTCGACGAGCTTCGCCCCCGCATGCGTCATGATGTCGGGGATGCGAAACGCCCCGCCGATTTCCACCAGTTCGCCGCGCGAGACCACCACCTCGCGACGCTTCGCCAGCGTCGCCAGCATCAGCAGCACGGCCGCTGCGTTGTTATTGACGACCGTGGCCGCTTCGCCGCCGGTCAGTTCGCAGAGCAACGGGGAGATGAGGTCGTCGCGGTCGCCACGCCCGCCCGTCGCCAGATCGAATTCGAGATTGGCCGGTGTCGTGAGTGCTTGTACAACCGATTCGATGGCCGCCTCGGGCAGCAACGCGCGCCCGAGATTCGTATGCAGCACCGTGCCGGTCAGATTGAAGACGGGACGCAGCGTCGCGCGATTGCGTTCGGTCAATCCCGCCTTGATGCGCTCGCCGAATGCTGACGGACTCAACGCGTCGTGCGAGAGCGTGCCCGCGAGCGCTGCTGCACGACACTCGTCGAGATCGCGACGCAATGCCGCCGTCACCTGAGTGCGCCCAAAGTCGGCCAACGCCGCATGCAATTCGGACATCCCCAACAGCCGGTCGAGCGACGGCAGATCCGCCGCACGCGCGCGCAGGCTCCCCTGGTCGGCCACCGGCATCGCCCCGCTTGCGTCTTTCATCAGGCTTCCTCGGCGTTTTGCCAGAGCAACGGATTGCCGTTGGCGCGCGCGTATCCCGCCTCCCCCATCAGCACGTCGAGCGCCACGCTCGCGAGATCGTCGGCGACCGGCTCCACGAACGGATCCTTGTCCTGATAGAAGATCTTGCGGTAGCTATGGCAGTCGTCGCACGACTCGGCCCGGATCGGAGACGATGCAACGCGCTTGCCCGCTTCGTCGAGTTTGGGTCGTCCGTCCTTGCCCTTGAGAAGGCCGCCGTCGGCTGCCGCCACGTCTTCGCCCGAAGCGGCGGCATCGCCCGCCGTGTCGACGACGTGATACGCCACATGCTCGCTCGCCTCGCAGTGCGTGCACTTCACCCGCACCATGTGCCATTCGGTCGAACACAGACCGCAGGCCAGATAGCGATAGCCCTCGTGCGCGCCGCCAATGCGAACCACGCTCGCCACTGGCAACGTGCCGCACACCGGGCACACGTTGGGCACGTCGAGCATCGGCACCTCGCCTGAATCGAACGTGCTGGCCACGCCCGTCCAGAGCACTTGCAGCGCCGCCATCAGGAACGGCGCGCTCGCCGCATCGACCCCCTTGCCATGACCGGCGAGCAGCGCCTGCGCGCCCGCTTCGAGCGACGCCGGGTCAGTTGCACGCACGCGATCGATCACCGCCTTCACTGCCGGGGACACCCCGGGCTGCGACGCCACTGCGTCGAGCAGCGGCGTGAGCAGCGGCTGCCAGCGACCGGCATCGTAGCCACCGGTCGCGGGGACGAGCGGCATGCAGTGCTGCTGTGCCTGTTCAATCGATTCGGGGGACGGACGCTCGGCCTGAAAATTGTCGAGCACGCGTTGCTGCGCGTCGACCAGTGCGGCCATCAGTCGCAGGTAATCGCCCAGCGGATGGCCGTCGGCCAGTTGGCGCAGACGTGCCGCACGAGCCGAAAAGACTTCGGCCCGTTGCGGCATGCGCAGACGGGGGATAGAGGTGCGATCGAGGGACTCGATCTGCCCGGGTTCGAGAATGCGTTGCAAGGTGGCCGGCCTCGTAAGAGCGTCCGGCCACCAGCAGGGCCGGACTTATTTGTTGAGCTGCTTGTACCAGGCGCGATGGTGTTTCCACGCCCAGCCGCGGGTGACGGTACCGCGCGTCATGGCTTGCACGGAACCTTTGATCCAGATCGCCGCGTAGATGTGCGTAATGATGCCGCAAATCAACACGAATGCACACACCGCGTGTACGTCGGAGGCGAGACGGATCACCCAGATCGGGAAGTAGAACGCGAAGTACGCGCGCCAGATCACGATGCCCGAGAGCAACAGTCCGATCATGCACAACACCATCACATAGAACAGCAGCTTCTGCCCGGCGTTGTAACGCCCGACTTCCGGCAGATTCTCTTCGCGATTGTTGAGCACGTCGCCGATATTTTTCATCCACTCGGTGTCGCGCTGTTCGAACTTGTTGTAGCGCGCAAGCCGCATGGCGAGCCACACAAAAGCCACGAACATCACCAGACCGACGAACGGATGCAGAATCCGCGTCCACGGCCCGCCGCCGAACAGATTGGTGAGCCAGAACATCGACGGGTGGAACAACGCCAGCCCGGACAGCGCGAGCAAAATGAACGTGCCCGCGACGATCCAGTGGTTGATGCGTTCCGCCGCGTTGTAACGCTCGATCAGTTCGTCCTTGCCGTGCTTGTGATCACTACTCGAATCAATCGACATGGTCAGACCTCCTCGTGCGTGACAACACCCTTCTGGCCGTCGGGACCGCCTCCCTTGCGGGATGCATCGTACCGGCGGGCTTCCTCTTCATCTTCCTCGGTCGTTTCGTTCGGACCGGTCTTGATGTAGTGGAAGAAACCGGCAATCGCCGTGAGCGCCATCGCAGCCACGCCCAGCGGTTTGGCAATACCCTTCCAGAACGTCACCATCGGACTGATGCGCGGGTTGTCCGGCAGACCGTGGTACAGCGACGGCTTGTCGGCATGATGCAGCACATACATCACGTGCGTGCCACCCACGCCCGCCGGATCGTACAGCCCGGCGTTGTCGAAGCCCCGCGACTTCAGGTCTTCGATACGCTCGGCTGCCTGATCCTTCATGGCGTCCTTGGTGCCGAACATGATCGCCCCGGTCGGGCACGTCTTCACGCAGGCCGGCTCCAGCCCGACTGACACGCGGTCGGAACAAAGCGTGCACTTGTACGCCTTGTGATCCTTCTGCGAGATACGCGGGATGTTGAACGGGCACCCGGTAATGCAGTACCCGCAGCCGATACAGGCCTCTTCGTGGAAGTCGACGATGCCGTTCGCGTATTGCACGATCGCACCCGGCGACGGGCAAGCCTTCAGACAGCCCGGGTCCTCGCAATGCATGCAGCCATCCTTGCGGATAAGCCATTCGAGGTCGCCCTTCGGGTTCTCGTACTCGGTGAAACGCATGAGCGTCCACGAGTCCGCCGTCAGATCGGCCGGGTTGTCGTACACGCCGACGTTGGTCCCGACCTCGTCGCGCAGGTCGTTCCACTCCATGCACGCCGTCTGGCAGGCCTTGCAGCCGATGCACTTCGAGACGTCGATGAGTTTGGCGACGTCGCCCGTGTGCGCTTCACGCACCGAGGGCGACGGCAAGGTCGTTGCCGAGCGCCGTTTGATATCCAGTGATTGCAATGCCATGGCGCCTCCTTAGGCCTTCTCGACCTTCACGAGGAACGACTTCACCTCGGGTGTCTGCGAATTCGCATCGCCCACAATCGGCGTCAGCGTATTCGCGAGGAACCCGGGCTTGGTCAACCCCTTGAAGCCCCAGTGAATCGGAATCCCCACATGGTGAACCGTCTTACCGTCGATCTTCAGCGCACGCAGGCGCTTCGTAACGACTGCCTTGGCCTTGATGTAGCCCCGGTTGGACGACACCTTGACCATGTCGCCCGCGACGACCCCGACTTCCTTCGCAAGCGCCTCGCCGATTTCGACGAACTGCTCGGGCTGGATGATCGAGTTCAGCAACGCGTGCTTGGTCCAGTAGTGGAAATGCTCGGTCAGGCGATAAGTCGTTGCCACATGCGGGAAGTGCTCGGCCGTCCCCATCGTCGCCAGATCGTCCGGGAACACGCGGGCACCCGGGTTTCGCGTGGCCTTCGGTTGCTTCGGATGGAACGGGTTGTAGCCCAGCGGCGTCTCGAACGGCTCGTAATGCTCCGGGAACGGGCCCTCTGCCATGGCCCCCTTGGCAAAGAAACGCGCCACGCCTTCGGGGTTCATGATGAACGGACTCATGCCACCGGCCGGATCCTCGTCGACCTTGAAGTCAGGCACGTCGGCACCGGTCCACGCTTTGCCGTTCCAATAGACCAGCTTGCGCTTCGGGTTGAACGGCTTGCCCGCGAGGTCGGACGACGCACGGTTGTACAAAATGCGACGGTTCGCCGGCCACGCCCACGCCCAGTTCAGCGTCTGACCGATGCCGGTCGGGTCGCTGTTGTCGCGTCGCGCCATCTGGTTGCCCGCCTGCGTCCAGGCGCCGGCGAAGATCCAGCAACCCGACGAAGTGCTGCCATCGTCCTTGAGTTCGGCAAACCCGGACAACTGCTCGCCAGCGCGGCGCGTGACCTTGGTCGGATCCTTCGGATCGACGATGTCCTTGAGCGCCCGGCCGTTGTACTCCTTGGCGAGTTCTTCGGGCGACGGGCTCTCCGGCTGGGCGTACGGCCATGACAGATTAACGATCGGGTCGGGGTACTTGCCACCCTCCGTCTTGTACATCTCGCGAAGGCGCAGGAACAGCGCCGACATGATTTCGATGTCGGTACGCGCCTCTCCCGGCGGCTCGCCGCCCTTCCAGTGCCACTGCAGCCAGCGTCCGGAGTTGACCAGTGCGCCGTCTTCTTCGGCGAAGCAGGTCGTCGGCAAACGGAACACTTCCGTCTGAATCTTGCTGGAGTCGACGTCGTTGTGCTCGCCGAAATTCCGCCAGAACTCCGACGTCTCCGTCGCGAGCGGGTCCATGATGACGAGGAACTTGAGCTGGGCGAGCGCCTTGTCCCACTTGACCTTGGCCGGGGTCGCCGCGATGGGGTTGAAACCCTGCGCGATGTAGCCGGTCATCTTGCCCTTGCTCATGAGCTCCTGCACTTGCAGCATGTCGTACGGCTTGTCGAGCTTGGGCAGATAGTCGTAGCCCCAGTTGTTCTCGGCCGTGGCGGCATCGCCCCACCATGCCTTCATCAGGCTCACGTAGAACTTCGGGTAGTTCTGCCAGTAGCTGAGCTGGTTCGGACGCAGCGGCTTTTGCGTGCGCGCCGTCAGATATTGCTCGACGGTCTGCTCCGCCTGCTTGGGCAGCGACATATAGCCCGGCAGCAGATCGGTCATCAGCCCCAGATCGGTCAGTCCCTGGATGTTCGAGTGACCGCGCAGCGCGTTCATGCCGCCGCCCACCGCCCCGATATTGCCCAGCAGCAACTGCACCATGGCACCGGTACGAATGATCTGCGAGCCGATCGAGTGCTGCGTCCAGCCGAGCGCATACAGGATCGTCATGGTGCGCGTCGGGGTGGAACACTCAGCGATCTGCTTGT
Organism: Pandoraea commovens; assembly: GCF_024704525.1. Taxonomy (NCBI): domain Bacteria; kingdom Pseudomonadati; phylum Pseudomonadota; class Betaproteobacteria; order Burkholderiales; family Burkholderiaceae; genus Pandoraea; species Pandoraea commovens. The sequence goes on along the minus strand of NZ_CP102780.1, from coordinate 1,912,748 downwards.
AGATGTACTCGACCTTATCCGCCGGTGTGCCACACACGCGCTCGACCATATCGATGGTGTAACGCGAGTAGTGCTGCTTCATCAGTTGGAACACCGTACGCGGATGTTGCAGCGTCGGGTCAGTGAGGACGTAACCGTCCGCGCCCTTCTGGTAATCCCAGGAGGACTTGTCGTAGGTATGTTTCTCGTCGTTGTAGCCCGAGTAGATACCGTCTTCGAACGAGAACTCGTCTTTCACCAGGAAGGTGAAGTCGGTGTAGTTCTTGACGTACTCGTGCTGAATCTTGTCGTTCGTGAGCAGGTAATTGATCAACCCGCCGAGGAACGCAATGTCCGTGCCGGTACGGATCGGGGCGTAATAGTCCGCGACCGATGCCGAACGGTTAAAGCGCGGGTCGACGACGATCAGGCGCGCCTTGTTGTGCGCCTTCGCCTCGGTCACCCATTTGAAACCGCACGGGTGTGCCTCGGCTGCGTTGCCGCCCATGATGAGTACCAGATCCGCGTTCTTGATGTCGACCCAATGGTTCGTCATCGCTCCACGGCCAAACGTCGGGGCAAGACCTGCCACCGTCGGGCCGTGTCAGACACGTGCCTGGTTATCGAATCCCAGCATCCCGGTACTGCGGATGACTTTGTGCGTGATGTACCCGACTTCGTTGCTCGACGCCGAAGCGGCCAGCATGCCGGTGGTGAGCCAACGGTTGACCGTGAGGCCGTCGTCCGTCTTTTCGACGAAGTTGGCATCGCGGTCGGCCTTCATCAGCTTGGCGATGCGATCGAGCGCGTCGTCCCACGAAATACGTTCCCACTTGTCGGACCCCGGCTTACGGTACTCCGGATGCGTGAGACGGTTCGGGCTGTGGATGAAGTCGATGAGGCTGGCGCCCTTCGGGCACAACGTGCCGCGATTGACCGGGTGGTCGGGGTCGCCTTCGATGTGAAAGATGCTCTTCTTCGCATTCTTCGCACCGTCGCCGTAGCTGTACATGAGCAACCCGCAGGCCACGGAACAGTACGGACAGGTATTACGGGTCTCGGTCGCTCGCGCGAGCTTAAACTGACGGACCTCCGCCAGCGCCGCGTCGGGCGCGAACCCGAGCATTGCCAGGCTGGACCCTGCCAGCGTTGCGCCACTCACTTTGAGGAACTGACGCCTGGACATATTAAGCATGGGGGAATTCTCCTCAAATTTTGGGTAACTTTGCGGGAGTGTGTTGAGTATAGAGCAAACAAGTAATGATTTCCGTGACTTAGCACAAACCATGCCGCATATTGCGTTGAGCGCCATTGCGGCTGATTACATGGGAACTTCCTTGACATTTTGGTATTCTGAGCGTCACTTTGGTCACCGTCCCCGGTAATGGACACATTGCCCCCTGAAGATGACGTGACGAACCTGATCGCATGTCCGAATTGCGACACGCTCCACCGTCGCATGGACCTGCCGCCGCGCGAGACCGCTCGCTGCGTGCGTTGCCACTCGGTTCTTTACCGCTCCCCCGACCTGCGCCTGTCGCGCGTGCTCGCGCTCAGTCTGACGTGCGTGATCGTGTTCGCCATCGCCAACGCGTTCCCCATCGTCGAGATCGAGGTGCAGGGCATTTATACCGAGACGACGCTCGTGGGTGCCGCCTGGGCGTTGTATCGCGAGGGCATGTGGCTCGTCGCGCTGCTCGTGTTCGCCACGACTGTATTGTTTCCCCTGTCGCAACTGCTCGCGCTGATCCATTTGGTTGCACCGCTTTCGATCGGCCGACGGCCCTATGCGGTCTTCCAGGTAATGCGCGCCATCGAGTTCTGCCGCCCCTGGGGCATGATCGAAGTGTTCATGCTCGGGGTACTGGTTTCGCTGGTCAAACTCTCGGCCATGGCGAGCGTGTTGCCGGGCATTGCGCTGTGGGCGTTCGGCGCGCTGACGATGTTGCTCGCGCTGGTGCTGTCGTACGATCTGCGCAATCTGTGGATCGTGATCGACCGCACGCCGGACCCGGCGGTGGAAGCGCTGAAGGCGCAGAAGGCCAGCGAATCCCGGACGGTGACGCGATGAAATATCTCTCGGCCAAAGCGGCGGGACTGGTCGCCTGCCACGTCTGCGGGCGTCTGTCGCGCGAAGTGCAAACCGTCGAAAAGGAGCGTTGCCCGCGATGCGGCGCGGTGCTTCATCAGCGCAAAGTCGACAGCCTCACGCGCACCTGGGCCTTGCTGATCGCAGCGGCGATCCTGTACATTCCCGCCAACGTCCTGCCCATGATGCAGACGCGCTCGCTGCTAGGTAACTCCAGCGACACGATCATGAGCGGCGTGATCTATTTCTGGACGAGCGGCGAGTACGATCTGGCCATCGTCGTCTTCACAGCGAGCATTCTCGTCCCGATGCTCAAGCTCATTGCCTTATCGCTGCTGTGCTTTACCGCGCAGCGCGGCACCCGCTGGAAACCGCACCAACGCACCAAGCTGTATCACATGGTCGAGTTCATTGGACGCTGGTCCATGCTCGACGTCTTCGTCGTCGCGCTGATGGTGGCGCTCGTGAACATTCAGTCGCTGGCCGTGATTCAGGCCGGTCCGGGCATCGTGGCTTTCGGCTCCGTGGTCGTGCTCACGATGGTGGCCTCCATGCAGTTCGACCCTCGCCTGATCTGGGATCAGATCCGCGACGACGATACCGAACAGGACGATCATGACTGACCCGAAAGACTCGCAAGACCCGAAAGCCGTGCCACCGCCCGGGGCGGGCAATCTGCCGACGCCGGCCATCGAACCGCGCAAGCGTTGGGCGCCCTCGCTCGTCTGGCTGATTCCGCTGGTCGCCGCCGTGATCGGGCTGTCGCTGGTGGCCAAGGTGCTCATTGAGCGCGGTCCGAGCGTGACCATCGACTTCAAGACGGCCGAGGGACTCGAAGCGGGCAAGACCAAGGTCAAGTACAAGGAAGTCGATATCGGCACGGTCAAGAGCATCGAACTGTCGGAAGACCTCTCGCATGTGCGTGTCACCGTCGACCTCACCAAGAACGCGAAGAACTTCGCCGTGAAGGATTCGCGCTGGTGGGTCGTGCGCCCGCGTGTGGCGGGTGGCAGCGTCTCCGGCTTGTCGACGCTGCTCTCCGGGGCCTACATCGGTGCAGACGCCGGCAAGGCCAAGGACTCCGCGAACCACTTTGTCGGACTGGAAGTGCCGCCGGTCGTCTCAAGCGGCCAGCCGGGCAAGCAGTTCGTGCTGCACGCGAGCGATATCGGCTCGCTCGACATCGGCTCGCCGATTTACTACCGCCGCATTCAGGTCGGTCAGGTCGAAGCGTTCGCGCTCGATTCGGACGGCAAGGGCGTGACGCTGCGCGTGTTCGTGCAGGCCCCCTATGACCAGTACGTGGGGTCCAATACGCGCTTCTGGCACGCCAGCGGCATCGATCTGCGACTCGATTCGAGCGGCTTCCAGGTCAATACGCAGTCGCTCGCGTCGGTCGTGATCGGCGGCATCGCCTTCCAGGCCCCGAGCGACTCGGGCGCTGGCGTCATGGCCAAGGCCGGGCAGGAATTCCGTCTGGCCCCCGACGAAGCCACCGCCATGAAGGCCCCCGACACGCACCCGGTGCGGGTGGTGTTCCGCTTCCAGCAGTCGCTGCGCGGGCTGGTTGTCGGTGCACCGGTCGACTTCCGGGGTATCACGCTGGGTGAAGTGACGTCGATCGGCGTGGAGTTCGATCAGGCCACAAAGCAGATCAACATGCCGGTGACGGTCGACGTCTATCCGGATCGTCTGCGCCGTCGCGATCCGAAGAACAGCGTGCCGCCGACGGAACTGAACAGTCACCGGATTCTCGACGCCCTCGTGCAGCGCGGCCTGCGCGGCCAGCTGCGCACCGGCAATCTGCTGACCGGCCAGTTGTACGTGGCGCTCGACTTCTTCCCGAACGCGAAACCCGCCAAGGCCGAGATGGTCGACGACGTGCTGACCATGCCGACGGTGCCCAATACGCTCGACCAGTTGCAGCTTCAGATCGCCGACATTGCCAGCAAGCTCGACAAGATTCCGTTCGACAGCATCGGACAGAATCTGGACTCGACGCTGCGCAAGCTCGACAAGACGATGGATAGCGCACAAGGGCTGTTCCGTCAGCTCGACGGCGAGATCGCGCCGGAAGCCAAGGCCACGCTGGGCGAAGCGAAGAAGAGCTTCGGTGCGGCCGAGCGCACGCTCTCCGAAGACGCGCCTGTGCAGCAGGACGTCCGTCAGGCCATGCAGGAACTGACGAAGACGCTGCGCTCCCTTAACACCCTCGCCGACTACTTGCAGCAACATCCCGAAGCGTTGCTGCGCGGCAAACCGAAGGACCCGCAACCATGACGAGGCCGACCGACATGACCCGTAGCCCGCGCCTGCGTGCAGCGCCGATGGACGGCGACATCTCCGCCCTGCCCGCGATAGCCGGGAAAGCAGGACTCGCCGCTGTGGCAGCCCTCGTGCTGGCGCTTACCGGCTGTGCCTCGCCGTCGTCCACGTTCTATACGCTGACGGATGCGGGTGCCGGGACAGGTAGCGCCGCCGCGAACGCCAACGCCACTACCGGCGCGGCAGCTCCGGCAACACCGTACGCTTTGGAAGTGTCGCCCGTGGCCGTGCCCGAACAGGTCGACCGGCCGCAGATCGTCGTCACCCGTGGTGGCGGACGCGTCGATATTCTCGAGGAATCCCGCTGGGCTGCCCCACTCAAGACCGAGCTGACGTCGACGATCTCTCGCGATCTGACACAGCGTCTGGGCGCGATGGACGTCTATGGCTTGCCCCGTGCCGACGGGCTTGCGGTCTATCGCGTGTCGACGTCGGTCCAGCGGTTCGAATCGACGCCGGGCGAACAAGCGGCGCTCACGGCCGTCTGGAGTGTGCGAAAAGTGCCGGGCGATATCGTGCTGACGTGCCGCTTCTCGGGGACGGAGCCCGCCGCGTCGGGTATCGCAGACGTTGTTGCGGCGCAGCGCAAGCTCGTCGACCGTCTTGCGGACGGCATCGGCAACGCCATCGCCACCAGCGCACAGGGTGCAACGCCCCGCTGCCAGAACTAGGAAGCCGTTGTGAAATCGGTAGCCGTTCTGCGTCTGCGCGGCGGCTGCCACCAGCTTTATCCCGCGCCTCACGGTCGTGGCTCATCCGAAGCCGTGTTCAATCCCGGCCTTCTGGCCCTCAGAAGCCGATCGAGCGCCTGAAGTTGCGCGTTGCGACGCTCGCCTCCACGCCCGCGCCCGGTACATCGGGGAGCGCCGCGCAGTAGGCCTCGATCGCCTCATCGGCCATAGATACCCATTTGTCCAGCCACCCAGCAATGACGGCGCGGTTTGTCTCCTGCTCCAGCGCCATTGCCACCAGCTTCACAGCCCAGCGATGCTGTCGCTGGACATCGGCCAGTTGAGCATCGGTCAACAGACCCAACAGGGTATCCCCGTTATTTCTGCCGGCTTGCCCAAGGCCGCGCAACACCGCTTCTTCTACCGCAGGCCGAACGACCAGGTTCAGCGCCACGAAGCTTTCGCCCCAATCCCAGGCGACGAGCGCCTGCTCGATAAGCCGACGCCAGCCCTGCCACGCGAGATCCTGCTCCCAATACCGGCGCTCGTCGCGACCGAAACCGAGATCCTTGAACGTGTACGACAACTCCTTAGTCCGATAGGCGGTGTGCGTCACCCAACGAAAAGAGTCGGCCATCTGGAAAACTGCACAGTTCGCGATGGTCGACGCGGGGGCGATATGGGCCAAATAGCCGGCCCCCATCTGCAGCGCGTGAAATAGGAAGCGCGCCGGCGTATAGAGTCGCGCCAACGTCTCGGCCCACGGATGCGCCAGCAAGGCATCGTGACCTCGGGTTGAGAACTGATCCAGCAGCCCATAAACGTAGGTCTCCTGCCCATCCTGCAACAGGTTGTAGGTGCGATAGACGGTCTCGTCCGGATCTCGAAATGTCCCCCAGTTCGGATGCGTCAATGCGCCCGCGTTGCGATACCGCTTGAACCACTGCGCCGTGCCGATGTTTGAGTCCAGCTCAAACGGCGCCTCGGGGTTGGCAAGGGTGAAGATGAGGTTGGTCGAAACGACCTCGTATTCGCTCGGTTTGCGTCGCCGTTCCGCCAAATGACTCCAGGTCTTCAAAGGCTTCAGGACTTCGGAATGTTCCATTCTTGCTTCTCCTTAAAGCGTTTTTTTGTAATAGAAGCGGACATGATCGTCGTTTGTCTCGATGTTGCCTGCAAACGAGCCGAGATTGACTTCCAGTTCCGCCATTCGGAATGGACGGCCAAGGGCCGCCTCCACAGTGCTGCGGCGCAGGATCAACTCCACCTCGGCGCCGATCCGTACGTAGGCGCCTCTGTCATCGACGCGAATCGTTTTGCCTGGATTGTCTTCACGCGCAGCCTCGATGATTCCGGCCGTGATGTCGCTGGCCCGAAGTACCGGCCCGACCCAATTGTTGCGCTTTGGGCTGCTCGCTTTGTCGATAGTCATGACGGGGTCCTATCCAGGTTCAGGAATGAGAAAATCGGGGCTCAATACCATCGACAGCCACCAGAACGTCATCGCCGTCGAGCTTGAGCGTGTATTCGGCAAGCTGGCAATCGTCGGGATTGATGCCTTTGCCGGTATTAGCGTCGAAAGTCCATTGATGGGCCGGACATTTCAAAGTGCGACCGTCGAATTGCCCCCCTGCGAGTCGGAAACCCTGGTGAGGGCAGATTCCCTGGAAAGCGCGCGGCGTCGACCCTTCCGGCCAGACCAGAATAATCACGTGGCCTTGCACCGTGACATCGATCAGATCGCCCTCCCAGAAGTCATCGAGGGAGCAAACCTTCTCAAATTTCATAATCGACTCACTGGTCGCAAAAAATAAACTCGAGCGCGTCCATCGGCTTGATATCCGTTTCGCTCAACTTTGCCTGACGTGGGTAGAGCGCGTCGCTGCCTTGGCGTCTCACCCTGATGACCTTGCTCGGTTGCGGCGCAACCCGTCGACCAACAGAATGATGGCCCGCCTCCGCCGCTACTTCATCCATGGTGTGTTCTATATCCACAAGGACGAGCTGCAATACGACGTCGCCTTGAAAGTTGGAAATGATGGGAAAAGTCGCCATGTGTACGCTCCGTTTGCTTTCGACCTCAAATAGCCTGCTTGACGTAGGGGTTGTCGCGGTAGGCTTCGACCCAGGCGTAGTTGTGCGCGTCATCACCCATTTCGCCGGGGGCTATGCTCATATACTTGAGAGTACCGTTCAGATCGGGAGGCTGAATCTGGCCAGCGAGCAGCCGGTCCACCAACGAAAGATGATCTCGATAGCGTGTCGGGTCTTGTTGAAAAACCCACCGATCGATTTCCGAGCCAAAATGGTAGACACGGCCGTTGTAATCAAGCGGATGGTCCTTTAGGTTCCATCCGTTGCCCGGCATCGCGCATATCGGCAGTTGGCTCATGTTGCAGACGACCGGCATCACCTCGGGCAATGTCAACTCGCGTTTACCGGCGAGCAGGTTGTCGATAATGACGTCCCAGGCTTTTCCGAACGTGTCGTTCCAGCCCGGATACTTCTCCTCGAGCCAGTCACGGCACTCATGCGTTACGCCCGCCGCCGGGTTCCACCAAACGATCGGACGCCAAAACCAAGTACAAAGTTGGTATGCATGGTGCTGATATTCGCACTCAGCGATCATTCGATCCCAATACCATGGCAAGGACAGGCCAGACTCGAGGAGTGAGCGTTCAAATTGCCCGAGGATCCACTCCTGAACAAACTCCTTGAATGATTGTTTCCGGTGTTCCAACGGCGTCCAATAGTCCATCGAGTTGCCGGATAGATAGCAGAACTGGCGCCACATGCGCGCGAAGGCAACGTCCACGAGTTTTTGCGCGTGGGCCTTATGGCCATTGGCAATCAGTATCCGCACCACCGGCTGGCCGATCTGCGCGTGGCGAGCCTCGTCGGTCTGAATACTCGAGATCAAGTTCGCAAAGCTGAAATCGCCGACCTCAGTTGCATCGGCGGCCAGGCCGAGGAACTGCAGATTGGAAAAAGCCGTCTCGAATGCCAACGTCAGCGTCACTGCGGCCTCTGTCGCGCTACGTGCGAGCGATATATCGTCACCGCCATGGCGCACCGCGATGGCAATCGCCTGATTCGTGTGGCAGGCCTTGTGCGCCCAATCGAACTGCCGGTCTTTCGGGCAATAATCGTGCGAAAAATATAATTGCAACTGCGTGTGCCGCAGTTCATCGAGCACACCGAAAGTCGCCATGTTGCGCATGCCGGGCGCGCGCCCAAATCGGACGATTCGCCCATTCGTGCACAAACCGGTGTACTCCAGGAAAATAGCGCAGCCGTAGTGCGCTTTCATAAGCGATAACCAGCCAGGTTCCGCTTCGTCCAGCATGCGGCTACGCTCCAACGCCGCCCTCACTGAGTAAACACCGGCATCCTTTTCTCGTTGGAGGCGCACGTACTCCGGGTATGAAATCTTGTACGGCTCATCATAAATTTCCCAATTTTCCATTGGAATACCTTGATCACCGGTCATGACTTCCGGAAAAAGCTCGGACTCAGGGACATACGTTGGTGTCCAGTTCGTCGATCGGGCGATGTCATACCATTCCGCGCGCTCTAGCAGTGCCATGGCTCAATATGGGCATTTCCCGATCGAGAGGGTTTCGCGAGCAAAATCCAGAGAATTTTGATCTTCATCACTATTGCCTTTTGCCGATCCCCAACACAATCTTTCTATACCCAATCCTTTTAAAAGGTCAGTCAATATAAATTGGACTATGAAAATCCGACTTATTCACGTGAGCTCACGCGATTCGAAGTTCCATTAATTTCTCAATTGCCATGAGAATGAATGCTAGTACAGCGAACGCCACCATCCCGCCCGCAAAACGCGTTTTTGGGACATTCGTGAGATTCCATTGGTTAGCACTGATCAAGGCGTTATAAAACGAGGTCGATTTCAATATTTTTTTTGTAACCCACTTTAAAGCGCCACAGTCCCAAATCCGAAACCCAACGTCGGTCCGTATGGAAGCGACGACTATGCTGCTATTCGGGCCATCGAGTAGTAGCGATGATCCTTCCGAAACCAACTGTGAGGACCTTTCCGATGAGCAAAGAAGAGCAGAACAAGGGTGTCGTCCGTCGCTGGATGAAGGACTTCTGGGGCGAGAATGTCGATATTTCGGTGGTCGAGCAACTCGCGGCGCCGAACATGCGAATCAAGTATTCGTTGCTCAAGCAGGGCGCCTGCGGTCGAGAGGGGGTCAAGAACTTCCTCGCCGGCTGGCGCGCCCTGTTCCCTGACTCGAAATTCGTGTTAGACGATTTGATCGCACAAGGGGACTACGTCATCACGAAGTGGAATGGTGGGGGCACCCACACGGGACCATCATTCGATGGCTTTGAAATGGAGTGCTGTTTGCCCGCTGCAACTGGCCGCAAGCTCCACTTCACTGGCGAATCCGTGTACAGGGTGATCGACGGCCAGATCGAGGAAGAGCTCGGCTTCGACGATGCTGTGAGCGCGATGACCCAACTCGGGCTGTTCAAGGCGACCGCTAGTAAACACGACGGTTGATGCCACGCGAAACGACGTGCCCGTAGCGAGCTAAGTCCGATTACGACCGGCAGCGGGCACTTGATTAACGTAATGCCTGTCGGATGCCCAGCGCGATCATGAGCCCGCCACAGGTCAGGTCGATCCATGCCTTCACGCGGCGATACGCCGTCGCAATCGACGCGTGCGACAGCACGAGCGCGACGGCCCCGTACCAGCACGTCGCCGATGCACCGACGGTCGCCAGCATGGCGAAGAACGTCGGCGTGGATACGTGGGTGGGCACCGCCGAAGAAAACACCGCCGCATAGAAGGCGATGGACTTCGGGTTGGCGATATTGGTGGCGATGCCTTGCACGAACGCGCCGCGAAACAGTAGCGCCTTCGGTGGATGACTTTCGGCCGAAGGGGTCGCCCGCGCCGACACGACGAGCCGCAGCCCGAACCAGACCAGATACGCCGCGCCAACCAGCTTGACGCCGACGGCGAGCCACGGGAAAACCGCGAACACCGCGCCGAGACCCAGCATGGCGCACGTCGCCCAGAACAAATTCACCGTCACGATGCCAGCGACGAGCGCGAGCGCATCGGCACGGCCGCCGGTGACCGCCTTGTGGGTGATGGCGACGAAGTTTGGCCCGGGGATGACCACTGCGACCATATAGATACCAAAGACCGTCACAACAGCAGACCAATCAACCATTTGTCGCCCCAGTGGGTTGTAGTTGTACAACACGCGCAGCCGCTTGCCCAGCCAGCATTCTGCGGTAATTCGCCGCTGACCGCGCTGGGTGGCAAAAAATTACGCATAGATTCCGATCATTACGGATTGCGCAATCGATTACGTGATGTTTAAGATGTTCGAGACTCGCCACACACGTCCTCCGGCAGAGATGGGCGGCGGCGGGTCGTCATAACTCGAACATTGGAGACAAGCCATGCCCAGCATTACCGGCCTTAGCGGTCATTTGCGCCGTACGATTGCCGTCGCCGCGTCGTTTGCCGTTGCTTCCCTCGTCGCCCTTCCTTCCCCGGCGCAAGCCGCCGCAATCTCCGACGCAGTCGTGAAGATCGGCGTGCTCACCGACCTGTCTGGCGTGTCTAGCGACAACGCGGGCAAAGGCAGCGTGCTTGCCGCCACCATGGCCGTCGACGACTTCTCGCACGATCGCAAAGTCCTCGGCGTGCCCATCGAACTGGTGTCCGCCGACTCCCAAGGCAAGACCGACACCGGTGCGACCATCGCCCGCGAATGGTACGACCGGGGCAAAGTCGACATGATCACCGACCTCACGTTCTCGAACGTGGCGCTGGCCGTCGACCGGATTGCCGACGAAAAGAAGAAGATCGCGCTCGTGACCGGCGCGGGATCGTCCGCCATCAGCAATGAGCAATGCACGGCGCACAGCGTGCAATGGATGTACGACACGTACGCGCTGGCGAACTCGACCTCGCAGGCGTTGCTGCGTCGCGGTCTGAAGTCGTGGTACTTCATCACCGCCGACTACGCGTTCGGGCAGGCGCTGGAGAAAGATGCGAGCGAGATCCTGACGCGTCAGGGCGGCAAGGTCGTCGGCTCGGTGAAGCACCCGGTGAACTCGCCGGACCTGTCGTCCTATCTGCTGCGCGCCCAGACGTCCGGCGCGCAGGTGATCGCGCTGGCCAACTCCGGCACCGACACGCTCAACACCGTCAAACAGGCCTCGCAGTTCAACATCATTCAGGGCGGCAAACAGGTATTCACGCCGCTGCTCTCGCTCATCACCGAAATCCACGGCATGGGCCTGAAGAACGCGCAGGGCATGATCCTCACGAACGGGTTCTATTGGGATCAGGACGACCGCTCGCGCGCCTTTGCACAACGCTTCTATGCGCAGCACAAGAAGATGCCGACGATGATGCAGGCCGCCGTGTATTCGGCCGTGCTCAACTATCTGAAGGCGGTTCAGGCGGCAGGCACCGACGAGGCGGACGCCGTGATGGCTAAACTCAAGTCGATGAAGATCGACGACCCCGTGATTCGCAACGGCCAGATCCGCGCCGACGGCAAGCTGGTGCACGACATGCTGCTGGTGCAGGTGAAGACGCCTGCCGAGTCGAAGTCGGAATGGGATCTGTACAAGATTCTGGAGACGATTCCGGCCGACAAGGCCTTCGCCCCGCTGGCCGATTCGAAGTGCGCGCTGGTGAAGAAGTAAGTGGCGACTGAGCGTCAGCCAGCTTGATATGGGGGTTTGACGCTCAGCGCTTGAGATCGGTGGCAGACGCGGTATGGGTCTGACCACCGTCGTGCGACGGCCCCGCCGCCGGATCTTCCACGCGACGGAACACCAGCGCAGAGGCCAGCGTAATCAGTCCGACGCACACGAACGTCATGCGAAAGCCTGCGACGGTGCCGCCTACGCCAAGCTCCCCTGCCTGTCCCGCCAGATGACCGAACAGCGCCAGCAACTGGCCACCGATGGTCACGCCCAGCCCGAGGGCGAGCATCTGCGCCATCGAGAACAGCCCGTTGCCCGCACTCGCACGACGCGTGCCGAGATCCTTCAGCGTCACACTGTTCATGGCTGCGAACTGCATCGAATTCGCCCCGCCGAACACCGCCAGTTGCATGAGTCCCAGCCAGATCGGCCAACCCGGCCCGAACAGCGCGAAGCTCGCAATTGAGCCGCCGACGACCGCCGTATTCACCATCAGAAAACGCGTATAGCCGAAGCGCACCACGAGCGGCGTGACCATGCGCTTGACGACGATCCCGGCGAGCGCCACCGGCAACATCATCAACCCCGAAGCCAGCGGGCTGTAACCCATCGCCACCTGAAGCAGCAGCGGCAGCAGGAACGGCACGGCACTGCTACCGATGCGCGCGACCAGATTGCCCAGCAAGCCGAGACTGAAGCTGCGCGTCTCGAACAGTTCCAGCGGGAACAACGGCGCGGTACGACGTCGGGCGTACGGCCAGTAGCCGAGCGTCGTCGCAACGCAAAGCAGCGCGAGGACGGCAGACGGCGCCCATCCAGCCGCCGAGAACGGATGATCCAGCGCAAGCGTGAACGACACCATCGCCACCGACAGCAAGGCGAACCCGCCCCAGTCGAAACTCGTATCGATGACTTCGTCCTTCGCGGGACGCGGCAGGTAGTGACGCACGGCGAGGCTGCCGATCAGGCCGATGGGCACATTGATGAGGAAGATCCAGTGCCACGACGCCACCTGCACCAGCCAGCCGCCCAGCACCGGGCCGATCATCGGGCCGACCTGCCCCGCAATCGAGACGAAAGCGAGCGCCGCCAGGTACTCGCCAGCCGGGAATGTCCGCAGCACGGCAAGACGCCCGATGGGCAACAACATCGAGCCGCCTGCGCCTTGCAGCACCCGCGCGACTACGAGTTGCGGCAGCGTGTGCGCCATCGCACACGCAACCGAGCCGAGCACGAACAGCAGGATCGCCACGAAGTACACGCGTCGCGTACCGAAGCGGTCGGCCAGCCATCCCGACGCGGGCGTCAGCATGGCCATCGTGAGCGAGTAGGAGACGACCACTGGCTGCATGCGCAGCGGGTTCTCGCCAAGACTCGCGGCCATGGCAGGCAGCGCCGTATTGACGATGGTCGTATCGAGCGCCTGCATGAAAAAGCCCGCCGCGACAATCCATAGCAGGGCGGTGAGCGTCTTGTCTTGCTTCATGCGGCACGGGGACGAGGCGCAGCCGTCAGCCGGACCTCAAAGATGAATTAAGCGAGAGCAGAATTTTAGCGCGCTTCGGGTACGCGGATCGTTGCATGTTTTGCAGCAATCGATCCGTCCGGCGCATCACTGCGATGAGAAAGATACGCAGAGATGCGTCGGAAAAAAGCGATTGCGCGACCGTCAGGAACGTCAGGCGGTCGTGTTGACGTTGTTGCCGGTGGCCTTCGTCGGGGCCATGAGCGCGAGAATCTGCGCCTGAATCGACATGGCCTGAGCGGACAGCGCGTTTGTCTGCTGGAGCTTGTCCTCGGGCGGGAGACGGTCGTTGGTGCGCACCGCGTCCAACTGCTTCATCACCTTCGCCAGCATTTCCTTGAGCTTGCGGATCGTCTGCGCCTTGATGTCGTCGCCAGAGCCGCCGTCCGTCGCGGACAGCGCCTGCCCCTGCTGCTTGGCGCTTTCGTTCATCGAGCGCAGATCCACCAGCGTCTTGTCGCCCAGACGGCTCACGCCGTTGTTCTCAGCGGCGTCGGTGTTGGTCGTGGCATCGGTGTTGGCAGTGGCCGGTTTGGCCGCGTCGTCGGCACCGGCCGACTTCGTCGAGGCTGCCTGATTGACGGTGCCGGTAGCGGCTGCCGTTTTGGCCGCCGCCTGCGCCTTGTCCGCCTGCTGTTGCTGGATATGCGACTGCCAGATCTCCAGCATGCTGGACGTGGCGTTGCCCTTGGTCGGAATAATGATCGTCATGGAGCGAGGGGTCTCCGTGGAAATGGGGGAAATGAGAGAAAGTAAGGATTCGAAAGTATTACGGCATATTTCACGAAATCCTTTAATTCCCTACATTCCCCCTACGAAACCCACCCTTCCGTCAGGCTCTGACCGCTTTATCCGCGCGATAGCCCACATGCTCGTAGCGCGCTTCGTCGTCGGTCTCTTGCACATCGGCGTCGTCGGCGCGGTCGTCGTCGGCGAGTGCATCCAGACGAATCGCCGCATGCACGAGCGCGATATGCGAGAACGCCTGCGGGAAGTTGCCGACCTGACGCTCATGCGTGGTGTCGTATTCCTCGGCCAGCAGACCGACGTCGTTGCGCAACGACAGCAACCGCTCGAACAACGCCCGGGCATCGCGATGACGGCCGATCATCACGAGGCAATCGACCATCCAGAAGCTGCACGCGAGGAACGCGCCCTCGCCTGCGGGCAACCCGTCGTCGACGCGGCTCGTGCGGTAGCGCTGCACCAGCCCGTCGCGCATCAACTCGCGCTCGACCGCCTCGATGGTGCCGATCACGCGCGGATCCTCCGGGGGCAAGAACCCCACGAGCGGAATCATCAGCACGCTCGCATCCATCTCCGACGAGCCGTACGCCTGCATGAACGCGTTGCGCTGCTTGTCGAAGCCATTGGCGCAAACATCGGCGTGAATCTCCTTGCACAGCCGACGCCAGTGATCTACCGGTCCCGGCAAACCGAAACGCTCGGCCGACTTGATCGCGCGATCGAACGCTACCCAAGCCATGACCTTCGAATACGTGAAGTGTTGACGGCCGCCACGCACTTCCCAAATGCCCTCGTCCGGCTCTCGCCACACGGTTTCGAGATGCGCAACAAGCTTCGTCTGCACCTCCCAGGTGGCGTCGACCGGCGGCAATCCGCCCAGACGAGACTGGTGCAGCGCGTCCATCACTTCACCGTAGACGTCCAACTGCAACTGCCCCACCGCACCGTTGCCGACCCGCACCGGCTTCGCGCCTTCGTAGCCCGGCAACCAGTCGACTTCCCATTCCGGCAAACGCCGCTCGCCGGACAAGCCATACATGATCTGCACTTGCGACGGCGCACCGGCCACCGCACGCACGAGCCAGTGACTCCAGTCGTTCGCCTCGGTGTAATAGCCGCCGAGCATGAGTGCCTGTAACGTGAGCGTGGCGTCGCGCAGCCAGCAATAGCGATAATCCCAGTTACGCTCGCCGCCCAATTGTTCCGGCAGCGATGTCGTGGGTGCCGCGACCACGCCGCCCGTCGGCACGAACGTGAGCGCCTTGAGCACGATGAGGGAGCGACGAATCGCCGACGACCATCGTCCGTCGAGCTGACAGCGATTGGCCCAGGTGCGCCAGTAACGTTCGGTATCGGTGAGCGCCGCGAGCGGATCGATTTCGCGGGGATCGGCGTGATGCGACGGCACGCGCGACAGCACGAACGGCACCGTCTCGCCCGCCTTCACGTCGAAGCGCGCGCGCAGGCTGCCCGGCACATCCCGAATCTCGACGGGCGTGCGCATGACGACCTTGTCCGGCCCGGCGATAAGACGCATGCCAGGGCCGGTCGGATCATCAGCATCGAGCGGACGCGACCACGGCACCGATGCGCCGTAATCGAAGCGCAGGATCAGCTCCATCGACATCGTCACCGTGCCGTGCACGCCTTTCACCAGGCGCACCAGGTCAGCAGCACCATCGCGCAACGGCATGAAGTCGATCACGGCGACGCAACCTTCCACCGTCTCGAAACGCGTCTCGAGAATCAGCGTGTCATCGTGGTAACGGCGCGTGGAAGTGGCGTGCGGGTCTTCGGGGGCGATTCGCCAGCGGCCATGCTCGGGGCCGCCGAGCAACGCGGCGAAGCACGCCGGGGAATCGAAGTACGGCCAGCAGAGCCAGTCGATGGAGCCGTCGCGCGCAACCAGCGCGGCGCTTCGGCAGTCGCCAATCATTGCGTAATCTTCAATACGTGCCGGCATGCTCACCTCGCGAACAGGAGAGGACCAACGCCCCCGATGCCGTCACGGTGCGCGACGTTGTCGCCAGTGACCGGGGGAGCGCAAGCGTATGAGGCTCAATGGTACGCGTCTCGCGGACGCAGGACCACCGTTCGGGCAATGCAATGGGCGAATTGCCGAGGATTCTGCCAGGGGTCATGCCTTCCCTCCTTACGACGTTGCGTCGGGTCGGATTGATCGGGACTGGCGACCGCCTCCACTTCGCGCGCATCGTCGAGAAATGAAGATATCGCCGGCCAGTTCAAAAACCGACCGGCGACCGGGAGGGAAGTTCGCTTAAATTGCCGCTCGGTGACGTTTCGCGAGTCAACTCGCGGAGAATCCGCACTGCAGCAGCCAGGCATACATCATGCCGTCACCGTAGCGCCCTCTTCCAGCGCATGCACCGCTCCTTGCGCGATCAGGGCGCGAACATGCTCGGCATCGAAGCCATATTCGGCCAACACCTCGGAAGTGTGCTCGCCCAGACGCGGTGCAGGCCCACCGGTACACTTCGGCGTCTCCGAGAATCGAATCGGCAGGCCGATGCTGCGGGTTGGGCCATCGAGCGGATGCTGCGTTTCGACCACCATCTCGCGCGCCACGATCTGCGGATGCGACACGGCCTCGGAAATCGGCAGCACTGGCCCAACCGGCAGACCGACCGCGTCGAGGCGTTCCACCCAGCGCTGCGTCGTATCGCGCATCAGATAGGCGGTGAGGCGCTCGACGAGTTCGTCGCGATGGGCGGTGCGCCCTGCATTGGTGGCGAAGCGCGGATCACCTGCGATTTCCGGCGCGTCGAGTACTTGCAGCAGACGTTCGTAATTGGCCTGATTCGCAGCACCGATGTTGATCCAGCCGTCTTGTGTGCGAAACGCCTGATACGGCGTGCTGGTCGGGTTGGCGGAGCCGAACTTCGGCGGATTCTCGCCGCTGGCGAAGAAGTTTGCCGCGGCCCAGTACATCTGCTGAAAACCCGCTTCGAGCAGCGACGTATCCACGATCTGGCCTTGCCCGGTGCGCAACCGGTGCGCGTAAGCGGCCGAGATGCCGAGCGCTGCCAGAATGCCCGCGTTGATGTCGGCAATCGGCGAACCGGCCTTGATCGGCGCCTGCCCCGGTTCGCCTGTCACGCTCATCAACCCCGACAGGCCCTGCGCGATCAGATCGAATCCGCCTTTGTCCGCGTAAGGCCCCGTGCGTCCATAACCCGAGATGGAACAGTAGATCAGCCCCGGATTGGCTTCGCGCAACGTGTCATAGCCGAGTCCCAGCTTTTCCATCGTGCCCTTGCGATAGTTCTCGGTGACGACGTCGGCACTCGCGAGCATCTTGCGCAACACGGCCTTGCCGCCGTCGGTCTTGAGATTGAGCGCGATGCCGCGCTTGTTGCGGTTGAGCATCATGAACGACGCCGACTCGCCGTGCGAGAGGATCGGCGCGAAACGGCGCGCGTCGTCGCCTTCCATCTTCTCGACCTTGATGACGTCGGCGCCCATGTCCGCGAGCATCATCCCGCACACGGGGCCGGACATGATGTGCGACAGCTCGATCACCTTGACGCCCTGCAACGGGCCGCCCTTCTTTGCCGTATCTGCTTTCGTATCGGTCATCTCAGCGGCCCTCGAATACCGGCATCGTCTTCGCAAGGAACGCACGATAGCCCGCCTGAAAGTCGGCGGTGCCAAAACACGCGAACCCTTCGTCGATCTGCGCGGGCGTGAGAGGCTTGCCGCTCACCAGTTCACGCACGAAGCGCTTGTGCCAGCGCGCGACAAGCGGTGCACCGGCGGCGATGCGGTCGGCCGTGGCGAGCGCTTCGCGGGTGACGTCGCTATCCGCCACCACGCGTGTGACAGCCCCGATGCGCAGCGCCTCCTGCGCATCGAAGATGCGGCCTTCGAGCAGAATCTCCAGCGCCTTGGTCGGGCCGAGCAAGCGTACGAGGCCGGACAACTCCGCATGCGCCATCACCAGACCGAGTTTGTTGATCGGTGCGCCGAAGCGACTCGACTCGCCACAAATGCGGATGTCGCACGACGCCGCAATCTCCATGCCGCCCCCGACGCAGATGCCATGAATCATGGCGACGAGGGGCACTGGGCAGTTCGTCAGCGCATCGAGCGTGCGATGCATGAGCGCGCCGTACGTTCGCGCCTGCTCCACGTTGGCGCGATCGGTCTCGAACTCGGCGATGTCGTTGCCCGGCGCGAAGGCCTTTTCGCCTGCCCCACGCAACACAATGCAGCGCACGTCAGAAGACTCGGACAACGTCAGAATCGTGTCGCCCAACGCCTGCCACATCGGCTTGGTCAACGCATTGAGCTTTTCGGGACGGTTGAGCGTGACCAGCGCAATCGCGCCGTGTCGCTCGGTCAGAACGGTCGATGTCACATTGCCTCCTGGAGTCGCCAACATGTATGTAACGTCGGCGGATAACGATTTTTGGTATACCAATTTTTCGTTAACGATAGAAGCAGACACCTTCAATTGACAAGCAACAATCGAATAAATCAGGGTTAACGTTGAATATCAGGTGATTGCCGATTGACGCCTTCGGTGATCGACATCAAAATTGGTATTCCAACCTCAACACCCCCGCACATGAGCACCACCGCTTCGCTGAATGCCGCCGCGTATGACGCCCTCAAGGCACGCATCGTGCGCGGGGACCTGCGCCCCGGCGCGCCATTGTCCGAGCGCGCCCTGTGCGACGAACTCGCGGTGTCGCGCACGCCGCTGCGCGAGGCGCTCAAGCGGCTGGCCAACGAAGGACTGGTGGAAATCTCGGAGACACGGCGGGCACGCGTGGCGCGAGTGAGCGTCGATGAAGTCGTGAACCTGCTGGCGGTGATGGCGGTGTTGGAAGGACTCTCGGGAGAGCAGGCGTGCGAGAAGGCCTCGGAGGCCGACCTCGATGAACTCACCCGACTACAAGAGGAGATGGAGTCGGCGTACGCACGTACCGATCACGCCGCCTACTTCGCGCTCAATCAGCAGATCCACCTCAGCATTCTGCGCATGGCCGACAACGGCCCGCTGGCCGAGTATTTCCACAATCTCAACGCGCGCTTGCGCCATGTACGGGAGCGCCTGACGCCGACGCCCGAACGGTGGCGTCAGGCCGTGGACGAACATGCGGAGATGCTGGCGTTGCTGCGCCGACGCGATGGAAAGCGGCTTCGCACATTGATGGAAGCGCACTTGCGCAGCAAGACCGACGCCTATGTGGCGGCCATGCTCAACGAAGGACTCGTGAGCATGAGTCGCGCCGCCTGACGGACGGTCAGGCCGCCACGCGTTTATTGGCAAGCACCGCCGCGCACTTCGCCATCAGATGCACGCGCAGCAGTCGCCCGAGCGTGGCGCCGTCGCGCTGACGCAAGGCATGGAGAATCTCGACGTGCTCTTCGATAGCGCGATCCCACTTCCCCGCATGCAGGTTGGAGCGAAAGCGCAGCGCCTGAAGCCGATGATTGACCGACTGATACATCTGCGTGAGCGCCGGATTGCGCGCCGCGACGTTGATGCGGTCGTGAATGCGCTGATTGCAGTCGAAGTAGCCCGACAGATCGCCGTTGGCATGGCAGGCGTCCATCGCACTATGCAGCTCCTGAATCTCGTCGATCTCGGCTTGCGTGATGCGCTGGCACGCCAGCTCACCGGCCAGCGCCTCCAGACCGCTCAGGAGTTCGAAGGCATCGGAGATATCGCTCGCGGACAACGTCACAACGCGCGCCCCGCGATTCGGCAGCAGATCGATCAGACGTTCGACGGCGAGCATCTTCAGCGCCTCGCGCAGCGGCGTGCGCGACACCCCCAATTGCTCGCACAGCGCACGTTCGTTCAGATGGGCGCCGGGCGGCAGAACGCCCTCGGTGATCATCTTGCGCAGCCTGTCCATCACAGCGAGATGCAGCGCCTGACGGCTGATGGGTTGACTCCCGCCTGTGTCTGGCGGATGAATAGCGGGGTCGCGTACGGCGTTCAATGTCACGGAGTGCATAAGCTTGCCCTGGTCATTCGTTTTAGGAAGAAAGACAGCGACTGCCTGTAAAGCACCTTCGCGGACGACGGCAAACCCGACCGAAGCCTCGCCACACGAAATATTTCGGTTTGCGATCAAATATTACGAAATATTACGAAGACCGATTCTCGCAGATCGATGCAGTTTTGACTACGTTATGTGGTGTTTTCACTGAGTAAGCGACATGTTTGCGCCGCACCGCAACATCGCTCGGATTTTGGATACGATGTGGACAACTGTGTTCGGCAAGTCACTGACGCAGCGCCCTTCCCTCTGGAGATTTGCAAGATGTTCGAGACCCAACCCGCCGTCGAGTCGCTGGCTCGCCTGCTCGCCGACACGCGTCGTGGCGACACGCCCATCGCCTCGCCAGCCCCGGCGCTGCTGCCGGTCGACGCCAACACCGCTTACGCAGTGCAACTGCGCACGCTCGATCTGCTCGGCGACACGATTGCGGCATGGAAAGTGGGCGCGAAAGCCCCGATGGACTTACCCAATTGCGCGCCGATCCCGGCGTCGGTGGTCAGCAACGCTGGTGGCGCACTCGCGCTGAGCGACTTCTTCCGCCCCGGGCTAGAACTGGAGATCGCTTTCCGCCTGTCGCGCGACATCAAGCCGGGCCGCTATGAAGAACGTGAAGCCATGATGTTCGTGGACGACATGCTCGCCACCATCGAAATCACCGACAGCCGTTTCGCGGAGAAGGGACTCGACAGCCGCTTTGCGCTGGCCGACCTTCAGAACAACGGGGCGCTCGTGATCGGCAGCGGTCGCGGATACGAGGCACGTTTCGATTACTCGCGCCCGAAGGCCGTCTTCTCGCTCGATGGTCGCGACATCACGCCCGCCAAGGTCTTCAACACGGGCGGCGACCCGCGCACGCTGCTCACGTGGCTCGTCAATCACAACGGCAAGCGCGGCATCACGATGCGCGCGGGCGCGATCGTGACCTGCGGCTCGTACGTCGGCATGATTCCCGCCACTGGTCCGGGTGAGCTGCGCGGCGTGATCGACGGCGTCGGTGAAGTCGCCGTGACGTTGAAGTAAGGCGGACGGCGCGTCCGGGGCATGGACCTTCGCAACGCGCCTGCCCTTGCTAGACAACCGGATGGGCTGCCAGCTCAGTGCTTTGCGGCGCGTCCGTCCACACCGGCCAGCATCTTCGGCGCGAGCAATGCGATAGGCACAATGCACAGCAGCCCCGTGCCGAGCGCGAATGGCAGGCTGATGCCGTGTGCGATGGCACCGATCAGCACTGGGCCGATCAGCAGCCCGAGGTAGGCGAGCTTCGCCATGACGGCAATCGCTTCTGCGCTCGCCATCCCGGCACCACGCGCCACTTCGCCCGACGCCGCAAACATCACCGGCATCACGTTCGACAAGCCGAGGCCCGCGAGTGCAAAGCCCGCCACCACGGCCGCCGGTTCACGCCAGAACAGCGCGAGCAACACGCCGCCGACACATAGCAAACTGCTCACGCGCAGCAAACGCGCGCCGCCCATGCGGGCGCGGACGGGATCGCCACCGAAGCGACCTGCGGCCATGCCGACGGAAAACGCCGCATAGCCCGCGCCGATCCACGCGCCCTGCGCCAGAACCACTTCGCGCATATACACGGCCGTCCAGTCATACATTGCGCCCTCCACCACCAGACCGAGGAACGCGAGGATGCCGAAGCCCGTCAGTTTGCGATGCAGCTTGCGACGCGACGCCTCGTCCAGCACGGGCGGCGGCGCGTGCTTGTGCGACGCTTCGCGCCCCTCGCCCGCTTCTGTCCGCGTCACCGGGGCTTCGCCCGGCATCATGTCTCGCTGCATGAAGCGCGCGCCGACGACGATCACCACCGCGCAGCCGAGCGCCGCCAGTCCGATATGCCACTGCGGCGAGCCGTGATGCGCGAGCCACGCGCCGCCCACGAGCGCACCGGCCATGCCGCCCAGACTGAAGCAGCCGTGCAGCGACGCCATGATCGGCTTGCGATAACGGGCTTCGAGCGTTGCGGCCTGCGCATTGACGGCCACGTCGTACGTCGCGTTCGCCGCGCCGTAAAGCGCCAGCCAGCCCACGAGGCCCCAGTAACTGGGCATCGAGAGAATGAACGCGCTCGTGAGCGCCAACGCAATGCCGGAGTGCAAGCTCGCGCGCTGACTACCTGCGCGCCCGACCCAGCGGGCCATGCGCGACATGGTGACGATGGCGCCGCCCGCCACGGCGAACATCGCCACCGACAGGCTCGCGTCGTTCAGGTCGAACATCGCCTTGACGGTGGGCACATGCACGCCCCACGTCGCATACAGGAATCCGCTGCAAAACAGCAATGCCATCGTTGCCGCGCGCGCAGGCCAAAAGCCCGTGCGCGGCTTCGCGATTTCAGAAGTC
Source organism: Pandoraea commovens (assembly GCF_024704525.1). Taxonomy (NCBI): domain Bacteria; kingdom Pseudomonadati; phylum Pseudomonadota; class Betaproteobacteria; order Burkholderiales; family Burkholderiaceae; genus Pandoraea; species Pandoraea commovens. The sequence continues at coordinate 1,890,305 of NZ_CP102780.1, read as the reverse complement.
ATGGGAATTGAAGAAGTGCGGGAATTCTGGGGTGACGAGGCAGAGAACACTACCTGGTCGTCATGAACGTTTTGATGCGGTCGACGAGGGTCCGACGTTGCGGATCTCGCAATTGATGTTGAGAATTCTAGCGCACTCTATGTGACAGCACAGTGCACTTTCGGCAACGTCGTCGCGAATCCCGCTCAACGCGTGCGCGCACGGCGGCGTGCGACCGCCCACGACTTATCCACCGTTTTTGTTCACAAGGCTGTGGACAACGAACGGGGACAACGTGCCAAGCACTTGATCGGTATGGAGATTTCGACGCAGGCGATCAGGCGGCGGCGCCCGCAGGCAAAAGACGGGCAGGCACCGCCGATTTATCCACAGATTTTGTGTTCAAGTCTGTGGACAAGTCCTTGATGAGAGGACTCAAGTGGTTGATTCAACTCAGAGAATCATTGCGCAGCGAGCGTCGAAGCAGCGCTGATCTGCTCCGGCGTGAGTGCAAATCCCTTGTTCCGTTCGCGTACCACGCGATGAATCAACTCCCACACCGTATGCGCGACGGGCGAGAGCGAGCGGTTCTTGCGACGCACGAGCACGATGTTGCGCTCGAAGGCGGGCAGCAGCGGACGCACGGCGAGCGTGGAATTCTCCGGCAGCGGCAACGCCAGCGGCGGCAGCACGCTCACGCCCAGCCCTTCCTGCACCATGCGGAAAATTGTGCTGACATGCCCCAGCTCCTGCGTGATGGTCCCCTGCACTTTCTGCGTGGTGAGCGCGCGGTCGATCAGCGGACGGCTACCCGAACTCTGGTTGAGCAGCACGAGGTTCTCGCCCGACAACTCCGACCAGTGCACAGCGCCTTGCATTGCCAGCGGGTGATCGTTGCGGCACACGAGGCAAAACGGTTCGCTCATCAGATGCTCGGTCGTCAGATCGTCGGCACCTTGCGGGGCCACCACGATGCCGAAGTCGACATCGCCCGCGCGCACGCTGTCGAGCACGGCGCGTTGCATCTGGTCGACGAGTGCGAGCGCGATGTCCGGATAGGTGGCTTGCGAAGCGAGCAACACGCGCGGCATGAGCGTCGCGGAGATGGTCGGTGCTGCGCCAATGCGTACACGACCGGTGGTGCGCGCCTCTGCCCCGTGGGTCTGGAGCAACGCGATTTCGAGTTCGTCGAGCACGCGATCGAGGTTGGTGGCGAGCGTGACACCCGCGTCGGTGAGTGCGACCTCGCGCGTCGTGCGGTCGACGAGGCGCAGGCCGAGTTGCCCTTCGAGTTCGTTGATGCAGCGGCTGATGGCCGGTTGTGTCAGGCCGATCTCGGCGCCCGCGCGACTGAAATTCTTGCTGCGCGCCACGACCATGAAGACCTTGAGTTGTCTCAGCGATACGTTCATAAAGCCTGCCCGTAAGTATTCGAACTAGCCACAAATGACTCAGGCGCGCCGCCCACGGCGGCGCGCCTCCGTACATGCTTCGATCAGGCCGCTGCCTTGACCATTTCCTCGATCACCTTCTTCGCGTCGCCGAAGACCATCATGGTCTTGTCGAGATAGAAGAGATCGTTATCCAGCCCGGCATAACCGGCGGCCATCGAGCGCTTGTTGACGATGATCGTCTTGGCCTTGTAAGCCTCGATGATCGGCATGCCAGCGATCGGTGATTGCGGATCGTTCTTCGCGGCCGGATTCACCACGTCGTTGGCGCCCAACACCAGCACCACGTCCGTCTGACCGAATTCGCCGTTGATTTCGTCCATCTCCAGCACCTGGTCGTACGGCACTTCGGCTTCGGCCAGCAGCACGTTCATATGCCCCGGCATACGCCCCGCCACCGGGTGAATCGCGTAACGTACGCTCACGCCCTTCTCGATCAGCTTGTCCGTCAGTTCCTTGAGGGCATGCTGCGCACGTGCCACGGCCAGACCGTAACCCGGCACGATCACCAGCGATTCGGCATTGCTCATGAGGAACGCTGCGTCGTCGGGCGAGCCGGACTTCACCGGACGCTGTTGCTGTTCGCCCGCTGCGGCCCCTGCGCCCGGCGTCGCACCGAAGCCGCCGAGAATCACGTTGAAGAACGAGCGGTTCATCGCGCGGCACATGATGTACGACAGAATCGCGCCGGACGAACCGACCAGCGAACCCGCGATGATCAGCATCGGGTTGTTCAGCGAGAAGCCGATGCCCGCGGCCGCCCAGCCCGAGTATGAGTTCAGCATCGAGACCACGACCGGCATGTCTGCACCGCCAATCGGGATGATGATGAGCACGCCGAGCACGAAGGCGATGGCGGTCATGATGACGAACGGCGTCCAGCTCAGCGTCGTGAAGAACGCAATGCCGAAGCCGAGCATCGCAATCGCGAGCGCCAGGTTCACGAAGTGCTGGCCCTTGAACACGACCGGCGCGCCCTGGAACAGACGGAACTTGTACTTGCCCGAGAGTTTGCCGAACGCGATGACCGAGCCCGAGAACGTGATCGCCCCGACGAACGTGCCGATGAACAGTTCAATACGGTTGCCCGGCGGCAGCGCCTCGCCTGCGGCGACGATGCCGAACGCGGCCGGTTCAGCCACAGCAGCCACAGCGATACACACCGCCGCCAGACCGATCAGCGAGTGCATGGCGGCCACGAGCTCCGGCATCTTCGTCATCTCGACCTTGCGGGCGACATAGGCACCGATACCGCCACCGACAACCAGACCCGCGAGGATCAGTCCCAGACCGGAGAAATTGCCGCCAGAGAGCTTGCGCAACTCGAAGATCAGCGCCACGGTCGTCACGGCCGCAATCGTCATGCCGATCATGCCGAAGGCATTGCCGCGACGCGCCATGCGCGGGTTCGACAAGCCCTTGAGCGCCTGAATGAAACAGATCGACGCGACCAGATACAACAGCGTCACAAGATTCATGCTCATGTCAGTGCGCTCCCTTTGCTGCCGATTCGTCGTTAGCCGCCTTGGCAGGGGCCTTATCCTTTTTCTTGAACATCTCCAGCATGCGCTGCGTGACGAGGAAGCCCCCGAACACGTTCACCGCTGCAAGCGCCACCGCCACCACACCCATCGTCTTGCCGAGGTTGCCTTCGGTGAGACCGGCGGCCAGCATTGCGCCTACGATCACGATGGCCGAGATCGCATTGGTCACCGCCATGAGCGGCGTGTGCAGCGCAGGCGTGACGTTCCACACCACGTGATAGCCGACGTACACCGCCAGCACGAAGATGATCAGGTTGATCACCGTGTGATTAATCAATTCCATGACAGAGCCTCCCCTTATGCCGCACGCAGCACTTGACCGTCGCGGCACATCAGGCACGCACTGACGATGTCGTCGTTGGTATCGATGACGAACTGACCTTCCTTGTCGATGACGAGCTTCAGGAAGTCGAGCACGTTACGGGCATAAAGCGCGGAAGCGTCCGCAGCCACCATACCGGCAAGGTTGGTGTACCCCGCGATGGTCACGCCGTGCACTTTGACGACTTCGTCGGCTACCGACAGCGGGCAGTTGCCGCCGCCGTTGGCACCGCGCCCGGCCGCCAGATCGATGATCACCGAGCCGGGCTTCATGGCTTTGACGGTGTCTTCGCTAATGAGCGTCGGCGCGGCACGGCCCGGAATCAGGGCGGTGGAGATGACGATATCGGCCTGCGTCAGACGCGTGTGCACCAGTTGCGCCTGACGCGCGAGCCATGCCGCAGGCATCGGGCGAGCGTAACCGCCCACACCCTTGGCGATCTCGCGTTCTTCGTCGGTCTCGAACGGCACGTCGATGAACTTCGCGCCAAGCGATTCAATCTGCTCACGCACCGCCGGACGCACGTCCGACGCTTCGATCACCGCGCCCAGACGCTTGGCCGTCGCAATGGCTTGCAAGCCAGCAACGCCAGCACCGAGTACGACCAGGCGCGCAGCCTTCACCGTACCGGCAGCCGTCATCAGCATCGGCATGAAGCGTTGATAGAGGTTCGCAGCGAGCATCACGGCCTTGTAGCCAGCGATGTTGGCCTGCGAGGACAGCACGTCCATGCTTTGCGCACGCGTAGTGCGCGGTGCGGCTTCGAGCGCGAAGCCGATGATACCGGCCGCCGCCATCCGCGCATTGTTCTCGGCATCGAACGGATTGAGCATGCCGACGACCACCGCACCGCGACGCATCTGCGCGATCTCGGCCACAGACGGCGCACGGACCTTCAGCACCATCTCGGCACCGAACGCCTCGGCAGCGCTGCCGGTCGATGCGCCCGCTGCGACATACGCCGCATCCGGTACGCTCGCCGCCTCGCCTGCGCTCTGCTCCACGGTGACGCGATGTCCTGCGCTCACCAGCTTCTTCACCGTTTCCGGTGTGGCCGCGACGCGGGATTCGCCGTCGGCCGTCTCCTTTGGAATGCCAATATGCATAGTTATTGTCTCGGGGTCTGAGCCCCTGTCGTGTTGTGAAACTCAGGCCGCAACGGCTCTCGGCGCTTGCATCGAACGGCCTTCGTTGGCCGCTTCGAAGCAACGCACCTTGGTGCAGTGAATCAGATCGCACAGGAATTCCGGCTCGTAAGCGCGCAGCAGGTGCGGCTGATGTCCGTCGAGGTAGGCCCCGATCATCACCAGCTCGGCCATGCGCAACGCTTGCGCCGAAACGCCTTCGAGATACGCCAGCGGCAAATCCTGATTGCCGGTGGTGTGCAGCAAACGGGTGTAGGTGTGGTTATCCCAATACCAGTCCAGACCCAGTTCGACGAATGCGTTGTTGAACGCATGCAGATGAGCGTTAGCAACCGGTGCCAGAGCGGCGGGTTTGATATGCGATTCGATGACCGACATGATGGCGTCTCCCAAAATAGTGATCGTCCAAACCCGCTTGCTTCTCTGGCGCGACGCATCCTCCAACGCTTTGCTGTCACACCGCCTTCATGCGGGCTGCCATTGCAGATTACGCAGCCCGACATATAAAAGACAGTTAAAGTTAATTATGCAAACCATCAACGATTACTTATACTTCCCGGAGCACATCATGCACATCGATCAAACATGAAACACGCCACACTCCGTCAGCTGAAAGTCTTCGAAGCCGTGGCGCGCCATCTGAGCTTTTCGCGCGCGGCCGAAGAACTTCACCTCACACAACCGGCCGTCTCGACGCAGGTCAAGCAGCTTGAAACACACGTCGGACTGCCGCTCTTCGAGCAACTGGGCAAGAAAATTTTCCTGACGCCCGCAGGCGCCGAGATGCTGCATTACAGCCGCGCGATCATCGCCCTCTTTCGCGAAACCGAAGAGGCGATGGATCACCTCAAAGGCATTACCGGCGGCAAACTCAACGTGGCCGTCATCAGCGCGGGCGACTACTTCTTCCCGCGCCTGCTGGCAGCGTTCACCGCACGCTATCCCGGCGTCACGCTCAACCTCACGGTGCATAACCGCGAGGAACTGTTGCACCAGTTGACCGAAAACCTGACCGATCTGGCGGTGATGGTGCGTCCGCCTCACGAGATCGACACGATCAACGAAGCTTTCGCGCCGCACCCTTACATCATCGTGGCCCCGCCCGGTCATGCGCTGGCCGGTCAGAAGCAGATTCCGTTCTCACGGCTGACGCAAGAACCGTTCATCAGCCGGGAGCGCGGCTCCGACACCTGGAATTCCTTACAGGACGCTTTCGGTCATCGCACACAGCAACTGAAAATTGCGATGGAAATTTCCAGCACGGAAACGATCAAGCAGGCGGTGATTGCGGGCATGGGGATCAGCTTCCTGTCCGCGCACACCGTCGGCATGGAGTTGCAGACGGGGCAGTTGACGGTGCTCGACGTGCAGGGCTTTCCGGCATGGCAAAGCTGGTACGTCGTGCATCGCCGCAGCAAACGGCTGCCGCCGGTCGCACTCGCTTTCCGTCAGTTCCTGCTCTCGGAAGGCGCAGCGCTGATCGACGGGATGATGGCCTACAAAAGCACCGTGCCGCCGCCCTCAGGCAGCGACACGAAATAGGCATCCAACGCCTTCACTGCTCCCATACCCTGGCAGATCGCGAAGATCTGCCGAATGAAAAAGGGCGATCGGCTCAGGCCATTGCCACCCCGGCCGACCACCGTGAAATCGCTTGCGAGGTGCCGGTCAACCGCCCATGCGGTTAGCCAGCGTGCCGAGTCCGTCGATGCTCACTTCCACCAGCGCGCCCTCTTTCATCGAGCCCACGCCGATCGACGTGCCCACCGCGATCACATCGCCGGGCAGCAGCGTCATGTCCTGCGACAGACGCGCAACGAGCTGCCACGGATTGAAGATCATGTCGGCGAGCGGGTAGCGCTGACGCTCCGTGCCGTCGAGCGTCGTGACCAGTTCGGCCTCGCGCCAGTCGAAGTCCTCGGCAATGAACGGGCCGAGGCAGCCGAAGGTGTCGAAGCCCTTGGCGCGCGTCCATTGTGCGAAGTTGCCGTCCTGCTCGATGATTTCAGCGGCCGTCACGTCGTTGACCAGCGTGTAGCCGAGGATGTAGTCGCGCGCGGCTTCCTCGCTGACGTTGCTCGCTTGCTTGCCGATGACGATGCCCAGCTCGCCCTCGAAGACGATCTTCCCGGCATACGACGCAGGGCGACGAATCACCGCGTCGGGACCGTTGAGCGTGGTCGCAGGCTTGATGAGGAAGAGCGGATGCGAAGGCGCCGCCTTGCCGAGCTTCGCGCCGAGCGCGTGATAGTTGTTCCAGAGCGCCACGATTTTCGAGGGCTCGCACGGGCACAGTAGCTCGACCGCGTCGCGCGCAATCGTTGCGCCCGTGGCGACCGGCTGATCGTAGAGATCGCCGCGATGTTCGAGAATCTGATCGCCCTGCAGCAGGCCGAAGCCGATGCGGCCATGTGAGGTCTTGAAACGGGTCCAGAGCTTCATGCGTTTGCCATTCCTGTAGCGGCCCGGCAGCACGGCAACGTTCGCCATGTGTGCGCCGGGCACGATGTCTTGAAGTCATTCACATCTGCCTCTTGCAGACACTGGGGCGCCTTGCACACGCATTGCGCCCATTCAGATTCGTCAGACCGCGCCGACTTCGCGCAGCGCTGCGATCTGTTGCAGGCTGTAGCCGAATTCGCCGAGCACGTCGTCCGTGTGTTCGCCCAGCAGCGGCGAACGCTCCACGTGCGTGGGGCTGTCGGAGAGCTTGATCGGGTTGCCGACGGTGAGGTACTTGCCGCGCTTCGGGTGGTCGACTTCGACGATGGTGCCGGTCTCGCGCAGCGACATGTCTTCGGCGATTTCCTTCATCGACAGGATCGGTCCGCACGGAATGTCGTACTCGTTGAGAATGCCCATGACCTCGAACTTGGTCTTCGTCATGGTCCATTGCTCGACGGTGTCGAAGATCTCGCGCAGGCGCGGCAGACGCGCACGCGGCGTGGCGTACTCGGGGTGTTCGACCCACTCGGGCTTGCCGATCACCTTGCAGATCGAGCCCCACACGGGTGCCTGCGTGATGAAGTAGATGTACGCGTTCGGATCCGTCTCCCAGCCCTGGCATTTGAGAATCCAGCCCGGCTGACCGCCGCCCGACGCATTGCCTGCACGCGGGACCGCATCGCCGAACTGACCGTTCGGGAACTGCGGGTACTCTTCCATCACGCGCGCGCGCTCAAGGCGCTGCTGGTCGCGCAGCTTCACGCGGCAGAGGTTCAGCACGCCGTCCTGCATGGCGGCCAGCACGCGCTGGCCCTGTCCGGTCATGGTGCGCTGATACAGCGCCGTCACAATGCCCAGCGCCAGATGCAGGCCCGTGCCCGAGTCGCCGATCTGCGCGCCCGTCACCATCGGCGGGCCGTCATCGAAACCGGTGGTGGAGGCTGCGCCGCCCACGCACTGCGCCACGTTCTCGTAGACCTTGCAGTCCTGATACGGACCGGGGCCGAAGCCCTTCACCGAGGCCACGATCATGCGCGGGTTCAGCGAGTGAATGTGCTCCCAGGTGAAACCCATGCGATCGAGCGCGCCGGGTGCGAAGTTCTCCACGAGCACGTCGCAGTCGCGAATCATGCGCTCGAGCACCGCCTTGCCTTCCGGATGCTTCGTATCGAGCGTGATCGAACGCTTGTTGCTGTTGAGCATCGTGAAGTAGAGGCTGTCCGCGTCAGGAATGTCGCGCAGCTGATCGCGCGTCACATCACCGTGCCCCGCGCGTTCGATCTTGATCACGTCTGCGCCGAACCAGGCCAGCAATTGCGTACACGTTGGCCCGGACTGCACATGCGTGAAGTCGAGAATGCGCACACCTTCGAGTGCCTTTCCCATGGTTTGTCTCCTCCTGATGCGACGGCGTTTATGTAATGGGTGCGCGAGATTCCCCCGATAGCCGTTCTGAAAGCAGCCTCACACGTGGGTCTCACCGGATCTGACGACGGCTGTCGCCTCTTCGGGCGCCATCCCATTCGTCGATCGAATCTTGTGATATACGGTATTTCATACACGATATTTTATCAACGGCTTTTTGTTGCCGATGCGATTTGCTGTGTCGCCGCATTTCATCGTGAAAATCGCGCAGATCCCTATGAATAAAGGCACTCCGCATTGCAACATCATTCGATTTCTACCAGTGGAATACGGGTTTACAGGCATGTGTCACAAAGATGAAATGGGGCGACGGATGGGTCGATTTTGTATTCCCTCCTCTTAAATATATTGAATACAAAATACTTATCGGATGAAGCTCTCGCCTTTCACCATCGCTGAAAGCAAAAAAGCACCGGTGCGCATAGCGCATCGGTGCTTCGTTTGTAGTGTGCAGAGGTCAAGCTACGGCATTAAGCCGACGCCCCCTCCTCTACCGTTGTCAGTCCATCAACTTGCCGTGGCGGCGAGTTTCGCTTCCAGTTCGGCCACGCGCTTGCGCAACTGACGGTCTTCCTGAAAGCGTGCGGTCTCGTCGCGGATCACCGCCACGATGCCGGTCACTTCGCCCGCGTCGCCGTGCAGCAGCGCAACGGTAAAGGCAATCGACATGGCGCGGCCGTCCTTGTGCGCGGCGGGCACCTTGAGCAGATCGCTACCGTATTTGGTCTGGCCGGTCTCCATCGTCTTGGCGTAGCCTTCGTTGTGACGTGCCCGCAGCCGATCCGGAATGATGATGTCCAGCGGCTGACCGACCGCCTCTTCTGCCGAGAAACCGAACATCTTCTGCGCACCGGAATTCCAGAGCGTGATGATGTTTTGCGGGTCGGCCACGACGATGGCGTCGCCCACCACTTCTACCAACTGACCGACGTCGACGGATGCGCTCATGATGTCTCCAATAATCTTGTGGGGAATGCGATTGGCATGACTACCAAACATGCCAATAAAGTACATCAATTAGAGGACAACACGGTCCCGAAAATAAAAATGGGTGCCGACTCCGCAGGGAGCCGCACCCATGAACACCTTGCCTGCTTGCGAAATGCCCGCACCGCCGCCGCCCGCAGGCGGCGATGGCACGTGCGACATCGCGATGTTGCGTGACGGTCTTAGACCGAGCGCGACGTGTGCAGGTTAGCGATCTGGTCCTTGCTGTAACCCAGCTCGGCCAGGATCTCGTCGGTGTGCTCACCCAGCAGCGGCGAACCCGTGATTTCCGGCTTCAGACCCGAGAACTTGATCGGGCTGCCGACCGTCAGGTACGAACCACGTTCCTTGTGCGGCACTTCCACGATCGTGCCCGATGCGCGCAGCGACGGATCGTTGGCGATTTCCTTCATCGAGAGCACCGGAGCACACGGGATGTCGAACTTGCGCAGGATGTCGACCGCTTCGTACTTCGTCTTGTCGGCCAGCCAGGCTTCGATGGTCGCGAAGATGTCGAAGATGTGCGGTTGACGAGCTTGCGGCGTCGCGTAGTTCGGATCGCTGATCCACTCCGGCTTGCCCAGCGCGCGGCAGATCGGCTCCCAGGCGTGACCCTGAATCGTGAAGTAGATGTAAGCGTTCGGGTCCGTTTCCCAGCCCTTGCACTTGAGCACCCAGCCCGGCTGACCGCCACCGCCGGCGTTACCGCCGCGCGGCACGACGTCGCTGAACTCGCCATGCGGGTACTGCGGATACTCTTCGAGGTAGCCGATACGGTCCAGACGCTGCTGGTCGCGCAGCTTCACGCGGCACAGGTTGATGACCGAATCCTGCATCGAGACAGCGACCTTCTGGCCACGGCCCGTCTGACCACGGCCGATGATGGCCGTCAGAATACCGATCGCGAGGTGCATACCCGTGTTGCTGTCGCCCAGTGCAGCGGCCGACACCGTGGGGGGGCCGTCCCAGAAGCCCGTCGTCGATGCTGCGCCGCCTGCGCACTGCGCCACGTTCTCATACACCTTCAGGTCGTCGTAGTGGTGACCGTCCGAGAAGCCCTTCACCGAGGCCATGATCAGCTTCGGGTTGAGTTCGTTCAGACGTTCCCACGAGAAGCCCATGCGGTCGAGGGCGCCCGGGCCGAAGTTCTCCACCAGCACGTCGGATTCACGCACCAGCTTTTCGAGGACTTCCTTGCCTTCCTGCGTCTTCGTGTCCAGCGTCAATGAGCGCTTGTTGCTGTTGAGCATCGTGAAGTACAAGGCATCGGCGTCGGGGATGTCGCGCAGTTGGTTACGCGTAACGTCGCCCGAACCCGGGCGTTCCACCTTGATCACGTCAGCGCCGAACCAGGCCAGCAGCTGGGTACAAGCCGGGCCGGCCTGCACGTGCGTGAAGTCGATGATCTTGATTCCTTCGAGGGGTTTGCTCATGTCATGTCTCCTTGATTGACTCGGCTCTTACTTTTTCATCGCCGCGCTTTGCGGATTCAGGTTCGTCAGACGACCGCTTTCGGTGCCTGCGGATTCATCGATCACGGCGTTGATCAGGACCGGCTTGCCCGAAGCAATAGATTCTTCGAGGGCCTTCGTCAGCTCAGCCGGCGTGGTCACGTTGTAACCAATGCCACCGAACGCTTCGATCATCTTGTCGTAGCGCGCGCCCTTGACGAACACCGTCGGGGCCACGTCCTTGCCGCCCGTCGGGTTGACGTCGGTGCCGCGATACACACCGTTGTTGTTGAAGATGATGGTGGTGATCGGCAGCTCGTAACGGCAGATGGTTTCGAGTTCCATGCCGCTGAAGCCGAAGGCGCTGTCGCCTTCGATCGCCACGACCGGCAGGCCGCTCGTGACTGCCGCGCCGATGGCGAAGCCCATACCGATACCCATCACGCCCCACGTACCCGAGTCGAAGCGCTTACGCGGCTGGTACTGGTCGATGATGCTGCGCGCATAGTCCAGCGTGTTCGCGCCTTCGTTGACGAGGTTGATGTCCGGGTGCTTCTTGAGCACGTCGCGGATCGCGCCGAGTGCACTGTGGAAGTTCATCGGCGACGGATTCTGCGCAAGGGTCTGCGCCATCTTCGCCAGGTTCTTGTTCTTGCGCTCGGCGATAGCGCCGGTCCACTCGGCCGAGGGCTTGCCAAAGTTGGCATCCACACCGGCGAGCAGTGCCTTCACGCATGAACCGATGTCACCGATCACCGGGGCGGCAATCGCGACGTTGCTGTCGATTTCCGTCGGCGAGATGTCGATCTGCACGAACTTCTTCGGTGCGGCACCCCAGGTCTTGCCCTTGCCGTGAGCGAGCAGCCAGTTCAGGCGTGCTCCGATCAGCACGACGACGTCAGCCTCCTGCAGCACGAACGAACGTGCGGCTGCGGCCGATTGCTCATGCGTGTCGGGCAACAAGCCCTTGGCCATCGACATCGGCAGGTACGGAATGCCGGTCTTCTCGACCAGCGCGCGGATGTCTTCGTCGGCCTGAGCGTACGAAGCGCCCTTGCCCAGCAGAATCAGGGGACGCTTGGCGCCCTTGATCACGTCGAGTGCGCGTTGGACAGCATCCTGCGCAGGGATCTGACGCGGTGCGGCGTCGATCACGCGGATCAGCGAATCCTTGGCCTTTTGTGCGTCGATGGTCTGCGACAGCAGCTTGGCCGGCAGATCCAGATAGACACCACCGGGGCGACCCGACACGGCTGCGCGGATCGCGCGGGCAAGGCCCACGCCGATGTCTTCGGCGTGCAGCACGCGGTAAGCCGCTTTGCAATACGGCTTGGCCGCATTGAGCTGATCCATTTCTTCGTAGTCGCCCTGTTGCAGGTCGACGATTTCACGCTCGCTCGAACCGCTGATGAGAATCATCGGGAAGCAGTTCGTAGTGGCGTTGGCGAGTGCCGTCAGGCCGTTCAGGAAGCCAGGTGCGGACACCGTCAGGCAGATACCCGGCTTTTGCGTCATGTAGCCAGCGATCGCGGCGGCGTGGCCAGCGTGCTGTTCGTGACGGAAGCCGATGAAGCGCAGGCCTTCGGCTTGCGCCAGGCGGGCCAGATCGGTGATGGGAATCCCCACCAGACCGAAGATGGTGTCGATGTCGTTCGCTTTCAGGGCATCGATGACCAGATGGAAGCCATCGGTCGTTGCTGCCTCGGACACGATGTTCGCGTGTCGGCTGTTGTCTTCGAGCGTCTCGTTTTCCGCCTTGCCGACTGGCACGGTCATCGCAATGGACATAATTCTCTCCTCCAATTTTTCCGGTTTCAGTGTTGCGTCGTCTTGTCTGACGATTAGTGGGTATTCCTGTACTGCTTCTCTACTTGCTCACCCGGCCGTGCAACCGAGCCCCCGAGGGCCCGGGTTGCACGCCGGTTAAACATGTTGCTAATCAAGCCAGCCAATCTGCCTCTAATTAGTACTGCTCAACGTCCAGATGACGTATCGAACTCGCTTTACGTGGTGCTGCGGCTCAGGTCCGCGGCTTTCACGACCGGCTCGCTCGACTCTGCCTTGTAGTCGCTGGCGTAACGCTGTGCCAGACGGGCACGCATCGGCTTCAAGACAAACAAGGCAAGGAAGGCGGCGAAGGCGTTCATGGCGCAAGCGACCATGAAGACAGCCTGCCAGCTACCCGTCATCGAGGTGATGATGCTGGAGAACGGCACCAGCAAGGCAGCGGTCCCCTTCGCGGTGTACAACATCCCCGCATTGGTCGCGGCATACTTCGAGCCATACGTATCGGCGCAGGTTGCCGGGAACAAGCTGTAGATCTCACCCCAGGCGAAGAACACCAGGCCGGTCAGCAGCACGAAGGCCACCGGGTGCTGGCCATACTTTGCCAGTGCGTAGATCCCCACGGCTTCCATCGCGAAAGCGATGAACATCGTGTTCTCGCGACCGATCTTGTCCGATATCCAGCCGAACACCGGACGCGTCACCCCGTTGAGCACACGGTCGATGGCCAGTGCGAAGGTGAGTGCGGGCAGTGTGAGACCGAGAAGCGAGACAGGTGCCTGATCCAGACCGTAGTCCTTGGCGATCGGGCCGAGCTGCGCCGTTGCCATCAGACCGCCAGCGGCCATCAGCACGAACATCAGATACATCAGCCAGAACACCGGGGAGCGCATGACTTCCGTCGGCTTGGCGTTGTAGCGCATTGCGCCCGGTGCCAGCTTCTTGAGCGCTTCGATCGATGCGGGCGGACTCGCGAGCGCCAGACCCAGCACCAGGACGATGATCCCCTGCCCCAGCCCGAAGGTCAGGAAGGTGTTCTCATAGCCGCTGGACTTGATCATGTTGGCGATCGGTACCACGGTCAGTGCCGAACCGGCGCCGAAACCGGCAGCGGTAATACCTGCGGCAAGACCACGGCGGTCCGGGAACCACTTCAGTGCGTTACCCACGCAGGTGCCATACACCGCACCGGCGCCGACACCGCCCACCGCCGCTGCGAAGTACAGCATCGGCAGCGACGAAGCATAGGCATTGAGCACCCATGCAATACCGCACAACAGACCACCACCGACCACCACCGGGCGCGGGCCGAACTTGTCGACCAGATACCCTTCGATCGGCACCAGCCAGGTTTCCGTCACGACGAAAATCGTGAACGCCACCTGAATGGCCGTACGGCCCCAGTGATACTTTTCATCGATCGGGTTGACGAACAGCGTCCACCCATATTGCAAGTTGGCGATCATCGCCATGCAAATCACGCCGAACACGAGCTGAACCCACGGGCTCGCGAACACGGATTGCTTACCGTGTTGATTTGTCGTCTCCACTTGTACCTCCTCCATCGGTTTTCAGTTGTTTGGCAGCTTCACAACAACAACACCTTCCGGATGGGGTCTATGCCCCCTGGGTATGCTTTACGAGGTCTATGCCTCGTCGACTTGTCTCTGATGCTTACGGGAGTCCATTGCGTTTCCCGTAAATATACCGAACGAAATATACGATATATCAGATATAAGTCAACACTAATTTATTGCTGTCCTCGTTTTCCAGCTCGCGTGCCGAAGTCGTTTTCGTCCATTGCATCGAAAACAACTACGGCACGCGAGGCACTGTCCTAAGTGGCGGCTAGATACAGTAACGCAACTGTAGGACGGAGCGGCGCAACAACGCAATGCGAAAACACTAAGGAGTTAACCTGATCCAGGAACCTTACCCAACAAGGCGCTCAGGCCTTTTATATCGGGCTCCTTGCGATTTTTTAAAACGGGCACAAGGCGATATTTTTGCTAATTTCACTCACAAGAAGACATACCCCTCTTCGTCCCCACCTCTCTGTAACACACCGTAATAATTCACTCGCAAGCAGCCCCCGGACATTTCACAAGTGCAGTTCATGACCGCAACGCTCACACATGCGGAAGCCCTTTTTTCAGGCCTGTGCGGGGAAACCATGAGGCCAAAAGGGCCAGGAAGGCTTGGCGCTATTCTTCTTGTGATATACGATATACAACATTTGGTATTAGAAGAATCAGAAGAATAAAGCGGCCAGTACCAGGCCCGGGTTTCGATTGACCTTTGGAGGGAGAGACTTCATGAAGATTTGCATCTATGGCGCCGGTGCCATCGGTGGCTATCTCGGCGTGCAACTCGCGCGCGCCGGAGCCGATGTCAGTCTGGTGGCACGTGGACCGCACCTCGCGGCCATGCGCGAGCACGGACTCAAGCTGCTCATCGATGGCGAAGAGCGCGTCGCCCACTTGCGTTGCACCGACGATGCGCGCGAACTTGGGCATCAGGATTACGTGATCATTGCCCTGAAAGCGCACTCGGTACCGTCGGTACTCGACGCGATGCAGCCGCTGATCGGCCCGAACACGGCCGTCGTCACGGCCGTGAATGGCATTCCCTACTGGTACTTCTATAAGCACGGCGGCGCGCTTGAAGGCACGACGCTGGAGAGCATCGACCCGGGTGGCCGTCAGTGGCGCGAACTCGGTCCGGAGCGTGCGATCGGCTGCGTGGTGTATCCGGCGACCGAAGTCGTCGCGCCGGGTGTGATTCAACACGTCTACGGCAACAAGTTCCCGCTGGGCGAAGCCAGCGGTGAGCGCACCGAGCGTGTGGAGAAGCTCTCGCAGATCATGATCGCCGGTGGGCTCGACGCCCCGATCCGCGAAAACATTCGCGACGAGATCTGGCTCAAGCTCTGGGGCAACCTCTGCTTCAACCCGATTTCAGCGCTCACCCACGGCACGCTCGACATCATCGCCAGCGATCCGGGTACGCGGGCCATAGCGCGCGCCATGATGCTCGAAGCGAAAGCCATCGGCGACAAGTTCGGCGTGCACTTCCGCGTGGACGTCGAACGCCGCATCAACGGCGCCGGCGCGGTGGGCGCGCACAAGACGTCGATGCTTCAGGATCTGGAGCGCGACCGTGCGATGGAAATCGACCCGCTCGTCTCCGTCGTTCAGGAGATGGGACGCCTGGCCAACGTGCCGACACCCACGCTCGACGTCGTGCTCGCGCTGATCAAGCAACGTGAGTTCATGACGAAGCCGGATGCCGTGGCGGCCGCACAGGAACGTCTGGCCAAAGCGGCATAATCAGACGGCATAACCAGCGGCATAACGCGTAACCGTTGTTTGTTTGAAACACCCGATCGCAGGGCACCGTGGCGTGCCCTGCCCGAATCGGCACTGACTATATATATAGAGGGCGATGCGATGGGTCCGAGAAACTCGTCGCCGACCCCGCCCCGCAAGCGCTCACCCGTGCCGCCACCGGACCTCCGGTCGCGGCCGATTTTTTGCCGGAAACCTCGGCGCTGTATGGCCGATGCAGGGAATAACGGCTGTGGTTTCGCGGCAACGCAATAACGTCCGTTTGGTCCACCCCAAAAGCAGCACCCGAATCACTGAAAACTGCGTGCGCCACTGGCGTCCCGAAATCCGCACCATCGCAAGCCAGACGGACATCCGAGGAGGTTCATCGCCATCATCGATCCCCCAAGCACTATCGGAAAAAGAGACAAATCCGAGACGTGTGAGAGCAGTGAGACCTGAAGAACGTCCCGAAAAACGATAAATTTTGATATTCGGTATGTGGTATATCTTGAGACTTGTTGCGGCGCGACATACAATGCAAAGCAAGTTCTCCCCCACATTACTACCCGTCAACCTTTATCTGGAGTCTCACCATGTTAGTCGCTGCCCTTACGCTTCTCGCCCTGGCTTCTGCCCTCGCCGCCGGTGTTGCAATGGTTCATCTGTTCGTCGCACTGCCCGCCAAATTGCTCGAAAAGGCTGAATCCAACGGCCGTTTCGCCTATCTGGCAGAAACCACGCAGGCAAACGAATCGGGTAAACTCGTCACGAAGCCGGCAACCCTCGTGGGGCAGCAAGCATTGCGCCTCTGAAGGGGCCGTAATACCTAGGAGACTATTGCATGTCCCTGATCACCCCAACTCCGGTGCGCGTGACGCCACTCGCACTGGAGCCGATCGACACCACCACGAGTTTTCGTAATCAGGCGTATGCGCTGCTGAAAAAAGCCATCGCCGATGCCGATATTTATAACCAGAAGGACGAAATTCGCCTGGACGAGCGTCAGCTCATCCAGGTGCTTGGCGTTTCGCGCACACCGATTCGCGAAGCCATGACCTTGCTGGAACAGGAAGGCTTTCTGCGCACGGTGCCGCGCCGGGGCATCTTCATCATCCGCAAGACCAAGCGTGAAATCGTGGAAATGATTCAGATGTGGGCCGCCCTTGAAGGGATGTCTGCGCGTCTGGCCACGCTGAACGCGAGCGACGAAGAGATCGCCAAGCTGCGTCATTTGTTCGATGAGTTCGTGAATGCACCGCCGACGGATCATATTGAAGAGTATTCGGACGCGAACATCGACTTCCACCAGGCGCTGATCAATCTTGGCGGCTCGCAAGCCATCGCCAACACGATCAAGAATCTGTTCATTCACGTGCGCGCCATCCGTAAGGTGACGATTGCTCAGAACGACCGGGCTGCGCGCTCGATCGTCGATCACCTGAAGATCATCACCGCGCTCGAAAAGCGCGATACGGAACTCGCCGAGAAGCTCGCGCGCGACCACACCCTCGGTCTGGCCGCGTTCGTCGAAGAGCACTGCGACTTCCTCGAGTAAGCGCTTGATCCGGATTTGATCCGGGTTCGATGTCTCCACGACGCGCTCACCGCGCGTCTGCGAAAAAGCCAGTGATATGGAAGTGTCACTGGCTTTTTTTCTACCCCCCCTCCCGCCTGTCACGCCCACCGGCATTGCCTTTCCGGATTCGGGTAAACGATCCCGCGAAACCGCTTGCCTCGGTATTGCACGTATACCGTATATGATATATCGTGTTTCACATACTGACCGAAGGTTGACGAAGTAAGCAACGGGCGAGAGGCCGAGCCCGTGCGGCATATGGTGGGGGCTATGTGTCGCACGCTCATCCGGCGTCACGCTGATCGACTAGACCCGAGAAGCATCGTCGTATGTGACCAATGGGTCTCTCGCCCCGGGGCAGGACAAGAACATATAACCACCCTCAGGCGCACCGTACCCCACAGTGCGCCAAACAGGAGACATCAGCCATGCGCGAGGCTTATTCCATCGCGACGGTGCAAGCGATTCTGGACCATCATGCATCTCAGGAAGGCCCCCTTCTGCCGATCCTCCATGATGTTCAGGAAGCTTTCGGCTACGTTCCCCCGGATGCCGTGTCCGTCATTGCCAACGCCCTCAACCTGTCACGCGCCGAAGTGCATGGCGTGATCACGTTCTATCACCATTTCCGCACCACCCCGCCGCCGCGACACGTCATTCAGATCTGTCGCGCGGAGGCATGTCAGAGCATGGGCGCCGACGCACTCGTGGCACACGCAGAACGCGCGCTGGGTTGCGCGATGCACAGCCACAGCGGTGACGTCGCGCTCGAACCGGTGTTCTGTCTGGGCCAGTGCGCTACGTCCCCCGCGATCACCATCGACGACAAGCTGCACGCGCGCGTCACCCCCGAGAAATTCGACCGTCTGGTCGCCCGCGCCAAGGAAGCCGTATGAGCCAGTCCACTACTTCCGCCAAGGCAGCTGTGCGCCTCTACCTGCCGCGTGACTCCGCCGCGCTCGCGCTCGGTGCCGATGAAGTCGCCGACGCCATCGCCGCTGAGGCCGCCAAACGCGGCATCGAGATCGAGCTGGTCCGCAACGGCACGCGCGGCATGCTCTGGCTCGAACCGTTGCTCGAAGTCGTGACCCCTGCGGGTCGCGTCGCCTATGGGCCTGTCGAAGTCGACGACGTCGCCGCCCTGTTCGATGCGAACGTCACCGCCGGTGGCGATCATCCGCTCGCGCTCGGTCTGACCGAAGAGATTCCGTATTTCAAGAAGCAGGAACGTCTGACGTTCGCACGCGTAGGCATCACCGATCCCGTTTCGGTCGACGACTACGTCGCGCACGACGGCTATCGCGGCCTGCGCAACGCCCTCGCACTGGACCCCGCGACCATCGTCGCGCAGGTGACCGAGTCGGGCTTGCGCGGACGTGGCGGCGCAGCGTTTCCGACCGGCATCAAGTGGAAGACGGTGCTGAACACGCCCGCCGCGCAGAAGTACATCGTCTGCAACGCCGACGAAGGCGACTCGGGCACGTTCGCCGACCGTATGCTGATGGAAGGCGACCCGCTCGTGCTCGTCGAAGGTATGACGATTGCTGGCATCGCCGTGGGTGCGACGCGAGGCTACATCTACGTGCGCAGCGAATACCCGCATTCGATCGACGTACTCAACGAAGCCATCGTCAACGCGAACAAAGCGGGCTATCTCGGCGAGAACATTCTCGGCTCGGGCCACGCGTTCCACCTCGAAGTGCGCAAGGCTGCCGGGGCTTACGTCTGCGGCGAAGAAACGGCGCTGCTCGAAAGCCTCGAAGGCAAGCGTGGCGTGGTGCGGGCGAAACCGCCGCTGCCCGCCATCGAAGGCCTCTTCGGCTTGCCGACGGTCATCAACAACGTGATTTCGCTCGCTTCCGTGCCGATCATCATGGACCGTGGCGCGGAGTTCTATAAGAACTTCGGCATGGGACGCTCGCGCGGCACCCTGCCAATCCAGCTCGCGGGCAACATCAAGTACGGCGGCCTCATCGAGAAGGCCTTCGGCGTGACGCTGCGCGAGATTCTGTACGACTACGGCGGCGGCGCCATCACCGGTCGCCCGCTGCGTGCGGTGCAGGTCGGCGGCCCGCTCGGCTCGTACCTGCCGGAATCGCAGTGGGACACCCCGCTCGATTACGAAGCGTTCGCCGCGCATTGGGCCGTGCTGGGTCACGGCGGCATCGTGGCGCACGACGACACTGTCGATCTCGCCAAGCTCGCCCGTTACGCGATGGAGTTCTGCACCATCGAATCGTGCGGCAAGTGCACGCCGTGCCGCATCGGTTCGACGCGTGGCGTCGAAGTGATGGACAAGATCATCGACGGTCGCGACCGTCCCAAGCAAATCAAGCTGCTGCGCGACCTGTGCGACACGATGCTCAACGGCTCGCTGTGCGCCATGGGCGGCATGACGCCCTACCCCGTGCTGTCTGCGCTGAATCATTTCCCAGAAGACTTCGGCGCGGCCGAATCGTCGAACTTGCCGACCAAGGCCGCCTAGGAGACCCCCGATCATGATGGATCCGATGTTTGAGAAGGATTACGGCACCCCGCGCCGCGAATCGACGAAGGAAGTCACGCTGGAGATCGACGGCGAACAGGTCACCGTGCCTGCGGGCACGTCGATCATGCGCGCGGCGTCCGAGGGCGGCGTGAATGTGCCCAAGCTGTGCGCGACCGACTCGCTGGAGCCGTTCGGCTCGTGCCGTCTGTGTCTGGTGGAAATCGAAGGCCGTCGCGGCTTCCCGGCATCGTGCACCACGCCGGTCGAACCCGGCATGAAGGTCCGCACGCAGTCGCCGAAGCTGCAAGAGCTGCGCAAGGGCGTGATGGAGCTGTACATCTCCGATCACCCGCTGGACTGTCTGACGTGTGCCGCCAACGGCGACTGCGAGTTGCAGGACATGGCCGGAGTGACGGGCCTGCGCGAAGTGCGTTACGGCTTCGACGGCGCGAACCACTTCGACAGCGAGAAAGACGAGTCGAACCCCTACTTCACGTACGACGCTTCGAAGTGCATCGTCTGTAACCGTTGCGTGCGCGCCTGCGAAGAAACGCAAGGCACGTTCGCACTGACGATCTCTGGCCGAGGCTTCGAAGCCCGCGTATCGGCGGGCCAAGATCAGGCGTTCATGGATTCGGAGTGCGTGTCGTGCGGCGCCTGCGTGGCTGCCTGCCCGACCGCAACGCTGCAAGAGAAGTCCGTCATCCACCTCGGTCAGGCCGAGCACGCCAAGATCACGACCTGCGCCTATTGCGGCGTGGGCTGCTCGTTCAAGGCCGAGATGAAGGGCAACGAAGTCGTGCGCATGGTGCCGCACAAGGACGGTCAGGCCAACGAAGGCCACGCCTGCGTGAAGGGTCGCTTCGCCTGGGGCTACGCCACGCACAAGGACCGTATCCTCACGCCGAAGATCCGCAAGAAAATTACCGATCCGTGGCAGGAAGTGTCGTGGGACGAGGCGCTCGACTACGCTGCGTCGGAGTTCAAGCGCATTCAGGCCAAGTACGGCCGCGACTCCATCGGCGGCCTGGTGTCCTCGCGTTGCACGAACGAAGAAGACTACCTGGTGCAGAAGCTGGTGCGCGCCGCGTTCGGCAATAACAACGTCGACACCTGCGCCCGCGTGTGCCACTCGCCGACCGGCTATGGTCTGAAGGCGACGCTCGGCGAATCGGCCGGTACGCAGACGTTCAAGTCGGTCGAGCATTCGGACGTGATTCTCGTGATGGGTGCGAACCCGACCGACGGTCACCCGGTGTTCGGCTCGCGTATGAAGAAGCGCCTGCGTCAGGGCGCGAAGCTGATCGTGATCGATCCGCGTCGTATCGACCTGGTCAAGAGCCCGCACATCAACGCCGACTATCACCTGCAACTGCGTCCGGGCACGAACGTGGCCATGGTCAACGCACTGGCGCACGTGATCGTTACCGAAGGTCTGATGGCCGACGAATTCATCGCCGAGCGTTGCGAAGATCGCGCATTCCAACAATGGCGCGACTTCATCTCCCGTGCCGAGAATTCGCCGGAAGCGACCGAAGCCCACACGGGCGTGCCTGCCCACCTCGTGCGCGGGGCAGCCCGTCTGTATGCGACCGGCGGCAACGCTGCGATCTACTACGGTCTGGGCGTGACGGAACACGCACAAGGCTCGACGACGGTCATCGGCATCGCCAACCTCTCGATGCTCACCGGCAACATCGGCCGCGAAGGCGTGGGCGTGAACCCGCTGCGCGGTCAGAACAATGTGCAGGGCTCCTGCGACATGGGCGCGTTCCCGCACGAACTGCCGGGCTATCGTCACGTGTCGGATTCGAGCGCCCGTGCGCTGTTCGAAGCCGAATGGGGCGTCGAGCTGCAAGCCGAGCCGGGCCTGCGTATTCCGAACATGTTCGACGCGGCGCTCGCGGGCACCTTCATGGGCCTGTACTGCCAGGGCGAGGACATCGTCCAGTCGGACCCGAACACGCAACACGTCACGCATGCGCTGGAGCAGATGGAGTGCATCGTGGTGCAGGACATCTTCCTCAACGAAACCGCGAAGTACGCACATGTGCTGCTGCCGGGTTCGTCGTTCCTGGAGAAGGACGGCACGTTCACCAACGCCGAGCGTCGTATCTCGCGCGTGCGTCAGGTCATGCCGCCGCGCGCCGGTTACGCCGACTGGGAAGTGACGATCCAGCTGGCGAAGCGTCTGGGCTACGAGATGAACTACTCGCACCCGTCGGAAATCATGGACGAAATCGCACGTCTCACGCCGACGTTCACCGGCGTGAGCTACGAGAAGCTCGATCGCATGGGCAGCGTGCAGTGGCCGTGTAACGAAGAAGCGCCGGACGGCACGCCCGTCATGCACATCGACGAATTCGTACGCGGCAAGGGCAAGTTCCTCATCACGCAATACGTGCCGACGGACGAAAAGGTCACGCGCCGTTTCCCGCTCATCCTCACGACCGGGCGGATTCTGTCGCAGTACAACGTCGGCGCGCAGACGCGTCGCACGGACAACAACAACTGGCACAGCGAAGATCGTCTGGAGCTGCATCCGCACGATGCCGAAGAACGTGGCATCAAGGACGGCGACTGGGTCGGCATTCAGAGCCGGGCGGGTGAGACGGTGCTGCGCGCCATCGTCAGCGACCGCATGCAGCCGGGCGTGGTGTACACGACGTTCCACTTCCCGGAGTCGGGCGCGAACGTGATCACGACCGACAATTCGGACTGGGCGACGAACTGCCCCGAGTACAAGGTGACGGCGGTGCAGGTCACGCCGGTGGCGCAACCGTCGGAATGGCAGCGTCAGTACTCGGACTTCAACCGTCAGCAGGAAGCGTTCCTCGGACACGACCAGACGACGGCGGCCAGCGCAAGCTGAGTCGGCAATCAGGCACGCGACGGCGCCGGTCGAGCGACCGCACCGCCGTGTGCCGCCACGGACAATCCGCGTCCATC
The DNA here is from genome assembly GCF_024704525.1 of Pandoraea commovens. NCBI lineage: Bacteria > Pseudomonadati > Pseudomonadota > Betaproteobacteria > Burkholderiales > Burkholderiaceae > Pandoraea > Pandoraea commovens. The sequence continues at coordinate 1,867,429 of NZ_CP102780.1, read as the reverse complement.
GTCGGAAGCACACAGTGCCGACGAGCTTCGCCGTCTATTGCCAACAGACGGCGCGGCGGACGCGAGATTGGCCAAGCGAACCGGTGCAATGCATCGACAGAGAACGATCACAGGGGACAAGACAGATCATGGACACCGACAATCTGGTCAAGATGGCCAATCAGATCGGGGATTTCTTCGAGACGATGCCCGATCGCGGCGAAGCGCTTGAGAACATCGCCGGCCATCTGCGTCGCTTCTGGGCGCCGCGCATGCGCATGACGATTCTGGAACATCTGGAGACGACGGACGGGCATGGCATGCGCGAGATCGTCGTGGCCGCCATCACCGCGCATCGCGCCGAACTCTGGCCGCGCAGCTGATATTCATCTGGACTTATCGGCAGGACGCGAGGTCCGGCCGTGACATCGGGCGCGCTCGTGGAAACGATTGCGCCTGATTTCGTTGGCAGACGCCAATGCCGCCTCAGGCGCCCATTCAGGCCCCAAGCTTGATGAGTACCGCACCGCCGACAACCAGACTGCATGCGACGATACGCCTCGCGTTGAGTTTCTCCCGCATGAACAGCCAGCCCAGCAGCACCGCAAAGATGGCGCTCGATTCGCGCAACGCCGACACCACACCCATCGGCAGAAATTGCAGCGCGAAGACCACCATGCCGTAGGCGCATTGCGCCACCACGCCCGCACCCAGCGCTTGCGCCACCCGACGGCGCGGCTCGAGGAACATGCCGCGCCATCCGCCCCGCCACTTCCACACTGCCCCGACCAGCGGCACGCTCGCAAACAAGTACGCCCACGCGATGTACGCGAAGCCGTTCCCGCCACTGCTGTTCGTCAGGCGAATGCCGAACCCATCCACAATCGTATAGGCCGCAATGAACACGCCGGTGAGCAAGGCGGCAGGCACGCTGTCGCCGGACAGACGCCGCCCACGCAACGCGAGCGTCAGAATGCCGATACAGATGCACGCGATGCCGATCACCGCAATCCAGCGCGGAAGTTCACCCGCGAGCAGTAGCGCCGCCCCCGAGATCAGTAGCGGCGAGATGCCACGCGCGATCGGATAGATCTGTCCGAACTCGCCCACGCGATAGGCGCGGATGAGCGCCGCCGTGTACGCCACCTGCGCACATGCGGACAGGAGAATGAGCGGCCAGACCTCGACGGGCGGTATCGGCAGCACCGCAATGCCGACGACGGCGGTGAGCAACTGTGGCACGGCCATCATGCCGACTTGCCAGAGACGATCGGGACTCGCGTGAAGGAAGGCGTTCCAGGTGGCGTGCATCAGAGCCGAGAGCAGCACGAGGAGCACGATGGGAGTGGTAGTCATGTCGATCGGACGCGGCGGCGGTGTGTCGGAAATGGGATGACAAGGGTGCGCCGACGGCTTGGGGGTCAGCCACAAAAAAGTTGTCCACACCCTTTGTGGATAACCCACTGGATAACCTGACGTCGACTTCCGAGTCGCCCCGTGAACAGGGGCTGTCAAGAGCCTTGCTCAAAAAACGGTCAGAGAAGGAACAAATATTCGGCTTGACGGTCTGCCCCCTCCCTGCTCAACCGCCCGCCTCCTCGTTTGCCGACACATGAGACGACATCTCGGCATCCTTCTCAGTTTGCGGCGGCGGGCACGCTGCGCATTCAGGCGTCGGGAGCGGGCGACTGCGGCGTAGCACGCAACGCGGCCATCACCTGGCTCTGGCCCATGCCAGCTTCCGGCGACTTCTGCAGTGCCAGCAGATAGCGTTCGCCGAACTCGTCTTCTTTGCCGCCGGTACGACGGAACAGTCGCGCGGCTTCGTCGGCCAGTGCAATGCCAGCCTCGGCGAGCGGCGGCTCCTGCTCCTGCCATTCGTCGAGTGCAACGATCAGGCGCGAGACAGGATCGAGCCAGCGGAACCAGGGGTCTTCGGTGAACAACTGGACGAAGCGGCCAGTCGGCACCGCACCGAAAACCCCTTCGTATTGCTGACGGTCGTAGTCGATCAGCACCTTGTGCTGGGCAAGCAATGCGGCGCGCAACGCCTTCAGGGCAGCGATCTGGGCGGCACTGGCCGGTGTGGTTTCGGTCGGTTCGGTCATCTCTGGCACCGGGTTACGTCAGAAAGGATAGGAAACAGAATTGGAAAGCGTCTGACATGCACTTTAGGACTTAGCCCATAGCCAACAGACGTCTGGATCACGATACTACACGGGTCTCGCAAACACCTCGCGAGACCAGGCTTTCACTTCCCCGTGGGAGGCCTGCTTCCTCACCCGCCAACCCGGCGGGTTTTTTTTGCCCTGACACTTCGTCTGCCCACTTCGTTTATCATCGGCAGCGCCCTCACCTCCCCGCACTGCGCGTGGCTCACGTTCCGATATGACCCTTCCCCTGCGTCCCAAGACCATTGGCGTGATGGGGTCCGGCAAACAGCCGTGGCCCGAACTTGCCGTGCCGCTCGGCCGTGCGCTGGCGCTCGCTGGCTTTCACTTGCTTACCGGTGGTGGACAGGGAGTGATGACGAGCGTGAGCGAAGCGTTCTGCGCCGTGCCGCAACGCATCGGTCGTAGCATCGGCATCGTGCCGACGGAGGCAGTCGGTGGCACGGATGATGGCGACGATGGGCAGACGGGTGTGCCTGGTACGTTCCGCGCAGTGCCCGGCTATCCGAACCCGTTCGTCGAAGTGCCGATCCTCAGCCCGCTGCCGCGTCATCTGCCCGACGCGCCGCCCGGGACCCTTTCGCGCAATCACATCAACGTGCTCTCGAGCGACGCCATCGTCGCCCTGCCCGGCAATCACGGCACGCGCAACGAAGTCGGGCTCGCCGTGCACTACGGCAAGCCCGTGATTCTGTTCGGGCAGAGCGAGCACTTCGCGGACATGCCCGCGTCGCTCGTGAGAACGGTATCGCTCGATACCGTAATGGACTTCGTCAGAACGGTACGGTGAGCTTCGCGTCGATCGACTGGAAGCGATAGGACCAGCCGGGCGGGCCGCTCGCTGCGGGCATCCACGGCGCGTTCAAGCGCTGCATCACCGACAAGTCCAGCTTCGACGTCCCCAGATAATGCGTGTGACTCAGCCCCACCTCGGCGTAACTGTCGTAGGTGTGGATCGCGTTCGGATCCTCGGTGCGACTGCGGTTGTAGCGCAGTTCGAGGCCAGTCGTCCCGTTGGACGTCACATCGAACGCGCGACGCACACGCCATTGGAGCGTCTGCGTCTGCGTGGTGCCCGTTGCAATCTGATCGGTGGCGGCATTGGTGGAGCCGGTGATGCCGACGGTCCAGTCGGCGTCGATGGGTACCGAATAGTTGGCCGTCAGATCGCGGTTGGTCGCATCACGTCGCGCATTCTGCAAATCCTGACTGAGCTTCGTATCGAGCTTGCCGTACATCCCCAGCGGGTTGTTCATCAGCAGATTGGCGGTGCCCTGCATCTTGCCGGTGGTCGTCATGCCGCTGTTGTTCATGCCGACGTTGAACTGATACGGACGGTCGTTGAGTACCTGAAGCCCGATAGCGCCCTCGCCCGGCGTGCGGCTACGCGTGGCGACGAAAGGCAGTTGGTCGTCGCGCACCACGAGTCCGCGACGCATCAGCATGCGGATGTTGCGGTTCGCCAGACTCTCGTGACGCGGCATGCCGCGCAGGCACGATGCGCGTGCGAGGAACGTGTTGGGCGGTGCAACGTCGGGCAATGGCTGCGGCTCGCTAGCGGCGGCGGTAGCGCCTGAGGCCACGGCATCGATATCGACGGCGTGGATCGCGGTGCCGTCCGCGCTCAACTCCGGCGCGACGGCGAACTCGCCTGCAGGCAGTGGCGGCGAAGGCGGTGTCGGGGAGACGACCGGCGTCTCGGCAGACGCTGCGCTCGCGCCGTCTGCTGCGACGGTTTGCGACGGATCGGATGACGCGGACGGGTCACCTGCGGATGTGGTTGGGTTTGAAGCCGCGGCCGCAGCCGCATCGGCCGCACGCTTCGCGGCCTCCCGATCGACGGACGCAGCGATCGCGTTCGGATCGTCGCCAGCGAACAGTGCAATCGGATCGGTGGACGCCCCCGGATCCTCCACCACGGGCGGTGCAGGCGGTGGTGGGGGCGGCACAAAATACTGAGGCGCCAGTCCGCGGTCCCACAGTCCGTAGGACACAGCATTCTGCTCAGTGAAACACGGCGGATTAGGATCCGAGAAGAGAGATTGTGCGTGCGCGCCCACCGGTATTCCGGCACTCAGACACGCGGCCAGCAGGAGGCGACTCCGCACGACCGGCTTTACCGACATTCGACACCTGAAAATCCCACCCCACACCGTTGCCGTCCGCAAGCGTCGTGCGCCGCTTTCGACATGAGGGGGGTGACGTAGCGACAAGGGGCTATTTTACGTCGATCGGGTGACGCTCTGCCAGTCACGAAACGCCCAAATTCCCCGGGAACTCTTTCGCGGGATTGCCACTCTTATCGCGTGACTTCCCCTGTAGTGATTTTTGCCCGCCTCGTGCGGGCATTTTATTTTGCGATTCCACATCGCAAAAAAAGCCCGGGAAGTGGGTTCCCGGGCAATGGTCGATCGCCATGGAGGGGCGACCGAGGGGGGCCAGCCGATGCCGCGTCCCCGTCAGGACGCAGCACCGTCGTCATCACGTCAATTACTTCTTCTTCCCACCTTTTCCGCCAGCGAGGAAGCGTTCGTTGTACTCGTCCATGAGTTTGCGCACCGTCGCACCGATCTGGATGTAGTCCGGTTCGTTGAGGTTCGCGAGCGACACCCGACCCGAGGGGTGCAACGTACCGAAGCCGCGCCCCGGCAGCAGCACGACGCCGCTTTCCTTGGCCAGACGGAACAGCACCTCCGACGGATCGATGTTCTTCATGAACCAGTCCACGAACGCCTTGCCGTAGATCTTCGTACCCAACACCTCAAGATCGAGGATGTTGTAGTAGTCGACGGTGTTCGGCCCGCTTTCTTCCGAGATCCCCGCCGCGCGATACATCACGGCCTTGCGGCGGCGGATGATGCGCTTCACGGCATGCTTGTACGCGTCCGGCTCGTCCATCAGGCAGAACAGCGAGAAGAGCGCCATTTGCACCTGCTGCGGCGTCGACAGACCTGCCGTGTGGTTGAGTGCCACAGCGCGGCTGTCGGCCACGAGACGGTCGATGAACTTGAGCTTTTCCGGCTCCGTCGTGATCGACGAGTAGCGTGCATTGAGCCCTTCACGCTGCGCCTTGGGCAGTTTGGCGATCTTGTCGTCTAAGACATTCTTCTCGTGCGTGGCAATCGCGCCGAGACGCCAGCCCGTCGCCCCGAAATACTTCGAGTACGAGTACACGAGGATGGTGTTGTACGGCGCAATCGCGAACAGCGAGCGGAAGTCGTCGGCAAACGTGCCGTAGACGTCGTCGGTCAGGATGATCAGGTCCGGGCGCTTCTTGACGATAGCGGCAAGATGTTCGAGCGAAGCGTCGTCCATCTTCACCGACGGCGGGTTGCTCGGGTTCACGAGGAAGAACGCCTTGATCTTCGGATCGAGCAGCTTGTCGAGTTCCTTCTTCGAGTACTGCCAGCCCAGATCCGGATCGGCATTCAGATTGACTTCGTGAAGCTGATAGTCGGCCAGTTCCGGGATCTCGATATACGGCGTGAAGATCGGCATGCCCAGCGCAATCGAATCGCCCGCTTGCAGCAGATGGTTCGTCTTGAGCGTGTTGAACAGATACGTCATGGCCGCAGTGCCGCCTTCGACCGCGAACAGGTCGAAGTTGCCCACGAACGGGTGACGTCCGACCATCTCGCGACGCAGATACTTCGCCGAGATCTTCTCGGTATTGCGCAGCATGCGGTCCGGCACCGGATAGTTACACCCGAGAATGCCGTGCACCATCTCCGTGAGGAAATCCTCGACGACGAGCCCCATCTGATCGCGCACGTACGAGATCGATTTTTCCAGGAACTTCACGCCCGGCGCGTGCTGGTTCTCACGCGCGAAGTCTTGCCAGCGGGCTTCCACGCCCTTGCCCGGCGGAATGCCGCCCACGCCTTCCGGCATGTACGTGAACTGGCGCTCGGCTTCGGACAACGCGAACAGCCCCAGTTGGAAGAAGCCATGGCGCGGTTCGAGCGCCAGGAAGTTCGGGTTACCGCGACCCGCGTTGAGCATCGAGCGCTGCGCGCCATTTTCCTGTGCGAGTTCGATCAGCGTGTCCTTGAATTCGAACGGGCTGAGTTTGGCGAGTGCGTCGAGTTCCTTCGATTTCATAGCAATTTCTCCATGAACAACCACTTACAACCCATAGCGATGCCGTCTTGCGGGGGCAGCGACGGACGATCGGGACGAATGCATCAATCAGATAAAAGCCATAGGGGACGGTCGTGGCCTCAGGTCAGCGACACCACCAGCGGTCCGAGCAGCGTGAGCAGCACGTTGGCGATGGCGTAGGTGATGGCGAACGGCACGGTCGGCACGTTGCTCTCGGCCTTGTCCAGAATTTCGCCGAAGGCCGGATTCGCACTGCGCGAGCCGGACAGCGCACCCGCCAGAATGGCCACGTTGTCGTAGCGCAGCACATAGCGTCCGAACAGATACGTGAGCAACAACGGCACGATGGTGACGATCACCCCGGCAACGAAGATCGAAATGCCGCTTTGCTGCAACGTCTGCCAGGCTTGCGCACCGGCGGAGAGCCCCACGCAGGTCACGAACGTCGCCAGCCCCAACTCCTTGAGCAACGAGCTTGCCGCAAGCGGCATCGCGCCGAACGTCGGATGCTTGCCACGCAGCCAGCCGAAGACCAGACCCGCGAGCAGCGCACCGCCACCGCTGCCCAGCGTGAGCGGAATGCCGCCGACCTTGACCACGATGTAGCCGATCAGCAAGCCGAAGACGATACCGATGCCCATGTACACGTAGTCGGTCTTCACCGAGTACGCGACCGGATAACCGGCTTCCTTGGCGGCGCGTTGCACGTCGCTGTCGGCACCGTACAGCGTGACCACGTCGCCGTGATAAATGATGGTGTCGTCGAGAATCGGCACGGGCTGGCCCATCCGCATGATCTTCGCGATGTACACGCCATGCTTAACGTCGCGCTCCACACCGGCCTTGAGTTCGCCGAGCGTCTTGCCGTTGCCGCCCTTGCGCGCGAACACGACTTCCTGCATGCGCAGTGCGATATCGAGATCGGCGGACGGACGTTGTTCGTCGCCGAGCAGACGCCAGGCTTCGGTGGCCGCTTCACGTCGACCGATGAGCATGACGTCGTCGCCCGCTTCGAGCACGAGATCGTCGGTCGCGATGATGATCTTGCCTTTGCGACGCAGCCGTTCGATGGTCACGCCATCGGTCAGTTGCTTCTCGATCTCGATCACGCGCTTGCCTGCACCGGTCGTCACGCGATAGACGCGACCCACGAGCGCCGGCAGCGAGTCGACCTGATCGGCGGAGAGGACCGCACGGCCACCGGCCATTTCGAGCTCGGCCTTCTTCGAGTCTTCCTTGAGCGTGCGGCCCATGAGCTTCGGCACGAGCGACGCGCACACGATGATCGCGCCAAGACTGCCGAAGATGTACGTCACCGCGTAACCGATGGCGACTTCGGATTGCAGGCGCTTCACTTCGTCCGCAGGTAAGCCGAGGCGCGAAATGGCGTCGCCCGCCGTACCGATGATGGCGGACTGCGTGAGACCACCACCCGCCACACCGGCGGCGAGGCCTTTGTCGAAGCCGAAGATCTTCGCGCAGATCAGCACCGTGACCAGACCGGATGCGGCAAGGAACACGGCCATGCCGATCTCACGCAGCGTTTTGCGCGAGAGCGAACTGAAGAACTGCGGACCGCTTTCGTAACCCACGGCGTAGATGAACAGCGCAAACATGATGCTCTTCACGCCAGCGTCGACCGAAATACCGATTTGCGAGACGACCACGGCCACCAGCAGCGAGCCACCCACGCCCCCTAGCTGGAACGAACCGAACTTGATCGCCCCGATGGCGTACCCGAGGGCGAGCGACAGGAAAATCGCGACCTCCGGGACATGATTAAGAATCGTATGCACCAGTTCCACGGCAGAACCTCCGTCAAAAAGATGAATGCGGCCGCTGGCGGGGGAGCCAGCGCCGACTCGCTAACGCGAAAACTGATGGGCGACGAAAACCACCGCCGGTCCCATGAGCGGCAGCAGCACGTTCGACAGGGCGTACGTCACCGTGTACCCCACGACCGGCAATGCGCTGTTCGCGGTTTGCACCACTGCGCTGATGGCAGGCGTGCTTGCCTGCTGACCTGCGATGGCGCCGATCAGAATCGGGCCGTCGATGCGCAGCAACTTGTGACCCACCCACAGCGACACGAGCGCCGGAATGAGCGAAACGCAGATCCCCACGACCGGCAGCGCCATGCCGTGTTCGCGCAGCAGCACCGCCGCCTGCGGCCCGGCCGACAGGCCGACGCACACCACGAACACCGCCAGCCCAAGGTCTTTGAGCAATTCGTAAGCGGCCGGCGGGAACGTGCCCCACGTCGGCCGACGCGACAGCAGCCAACCGCTCGCCAGCCCCGAAACCAGCGCGCCGCCGCCCGAACCGAGCGTCATCGGTGCGCCGCCGATATGCACCGACAAGTGTCCGATGCAAAGGCCGACGATCAGCGCGAGGCCCACGAAAACAAGGCTCGTCTTATTGCCGTACGGCACGGCTTTGCCCATCACGGCACCCGCGCGCTCCACGTCTTCCTGCAAGCCTTGCAACGTCACCACGTCGCCGCGTTGCAGCGGAATTTTGTTGAGCGACGGCAACTGCATGCCCATGCGTTTGACGGATTTGACGAACACGCCGTGGCGCAGCTCCACTGGCGCTTCGCGTCGCAGATCGGCAACGGTGCGCCCTTCGGCTTCCTTATTCGTCATGATGAAATCGCGCTCCACCAGCACGATGTCGCTCGTCTCGGTACCCGCGACTTCCGGGCCGATGAGCGCGTGCGCGTCGAGCATGGCGTCGCGACGGCCAACGAGCAGCAGTTCGTCGTTGGGTTCCAACGTGAGGTTCTGAGCAACGGCCACTTGCGTCGCGGCGCGGCGCACCCGTTCGATGGCGACACGTCCGTCCAGCGCGGCTTCGAGCGCGGCGACAGTGAGTCCGGGGTGCGCCACGCGATAGCTGCGCCCGACGAGATCGGGCGCGGCCGGGGCGCCGAGTTCCTCACCGTTCTCGTCCTCCATCTCCTTGGCCAGACGTGCACTGTCGGCTTTCAGATCGATGCCGAGCAAACGCGGGGCGAGCAGATTGGTGAACAGGACGATGGTGATGAGGCCGAACACGTAAGTGAGCGTGTAAGCCGTGACGACGTTGGCCTGCCAGGCCTTGAAGGCTTCTGGATCGAGCCCGAGGCGTCCCAGCGCTTCGATGGCCGTGCCGACCATCGCCGATTCCGTTGCCGCACCGGCCGCCAGACCACCCGCCGTGCCCGGATCGAGACTGAGGAATTTCACGGCCAGCATGACGATGCCGAACACGAACACCACTTCGATGATGGAGAGCACGCCGAAGCGCAGGCCGCGCAGGTTCAGGTTCTCAACGAACTGGGGACCGGCAGAAAAGCCCATCGCAAAGATGAACAGCGCAAAGGCGAAATCTTTGAGCGAGCCTTCGACCATGCAGCCGGTCTGTCCCACGAGCAATGCGACAAGCAGCGCGCCGCACACGCCACCGAGCTGAATAGGGCCGAACTTGATTCGCCCGAGCAGTTGACCCAGGACGACGCAGACGAACACGGTGATCAACGGCACAGCATCGAACAGCGGAACTGAACACTGCATACAGGCTCCTGCCACATGTCGCGCTTCGGCGACGGGCTACCGCACTTGGCGGCCTACGTCCGGCATACGAGACTTCGGAAAACGACAGATCGTCGCGGCATCAGCCACGCCAATCGAGAGACAGCAGACCGTGTATCGGTCGTACGTTTTGCACCTGTGCGGGAACCGCCAGGCGTTTATGTAGGGAAGGCGCACACGGCGCACTTATTACCTGTGAAAGTTGCACGATCGTCGCGCAATCAGGTAGCACAAGTAATTAAAATTACGCTATCTGCGACTGTTCCGCATTTCGAGGCGACGCGGTGTGGGCATAGTATTGTTCAACGTTCCGGACGTGTCAACAGGTTTCGCGTAAGGTCTCCACCTTGTGCGCGTCAAGCCCACAATTCCACTCACTATGTCGGAATCCTGATTAATAGTCGACGAACGTCGGCCACACGGCATGACGTCGTGGGACGATAGATGAGGGCGTTACTTCGGTGCGCGGATTTCGTGGATGGTGCCCGGCCCCCAGCCGGTGGCGTCCCACTTGCCGTCGCGCAGCGTCCATTCATGGACACCGGTCTCTTCCCAGTGCGGCGGGGTGTAGCGCATGCCGGGGCGCTTGGCTTCCATGTGTCCGTCCACCCAGTCGTAGCGGCCGTCCTTCCATTGCCAGTAGCCCGGCACCCAGAACTCGCCGTTGGGCGCGGCGTGCGGATCTTCGAAGCGCGGCGGCGGCGGGCCGCGTTGCAGCGTCACGTCGGCCAGCGCAGGCAGGCTTGCCAGACATAGTGCGGCCACCAAAGCATAACGTCTATGAGGGCGATGTGCGACGAGGAAGGTCATGACGGACGTGACGGGCGAGACGATTGAAAGCGACGAGGACGACATGCGCAGACTTTCAGTGAAGACAGAGAAGTGGCACATTGTACCGTCCGCTTACCCGCATCATCAGTCCACATCGCGCGCGATGTGCGTCATAACGTCACGAAACCTTATAATCGGCGCACTCACAACCTGCCGCCTCGTGCGGATTCCGACGGTGCCGCCATGAACGGCTGCCGCAACGCTCACTCATGAACCCTGCCCCTGCGGCCGCCGGTCACCGGCAATTGCTTCGTCTGGCGGTGCCGATCGTGCTCGCCAATCTCACCCAGCCCTTGCTCTCGGCCGTGGACACCGCCGTGGCCGGTCATTTGCCAGGCCCGACGTATCTAGGCGGTGTCGCGCTCGGCGGACTGCTGCTGAACCTGATCTTCTGGGGATTCTCGTTCCTGCGCATGGGCACGACCGGTCTCGCGGCGCAGGCCTTCGGCGCGCAAGATGCACCACGGCTTCGCGACACACTCGCCCGTGCGCTGGCGCTGGCCTTCTCCATCGGCGCGGTGTTGCTCGTGTTACGCGTGCCGCTGGTGTCGCTGGGCGTCTCGTGGCTCGGCGGCAGCGAGCAAGTGCAGGCGCTGGCACGAGAGTACGCGAGCATCCGTATCCTCGCTGCCCCCTTCGCGCTTGGCAATTACGTGGTGCTGGGCTATTTGCTCGCGTGTCAGCGTGTGCGTCAGGGACTGGCGGTGCAGGTGTTCATCAATGTGGTGAACATCGTCGCCGTGCTCGCGTTCGTTCGCGGCTTCGGCTGGGGGGTCGCGGGCATTGCATGGGCGACGGCGCTGGCCGATCTGCTCGGTTTCGTGCTCGGGGCGTGGCTGCTCTGGCTTGCGCGCACGCCCAATCTGCCGCCGCTACGGGTGGCCACGCTCGTCGAGCGCGCAGCGCTCTGGCGTTTGCTGCGCCTGAATCTCGACATCTTCCTGCGCACGCTGTTTCTGCAACTCGCGTTCGCGTGGTTTGCCCGCGTGGGAGCGCGTCTGGGCGACACCACGCTCGCCGCTAACGCCCTGCTGCTGAACTTCCAGACGTTCATGGCTTATGGCCTCGACGGCTTCGCGCATGCCGCCGAAGCCCTCGTCGGCGCCTACATCGGGGCACGACAACGACAGGCGCTGTTGCACGCGATTCGACTCTCTCTGGGATGGGCGCTCGGGTGCGCCGTGGCGTTCGCGCTCGTCTACGCGATGGTAGGCGGCGTCATCATCGACGCGCTCACCGATCAGGCGACGCTACGTGAAACCGCACGCGAATTCCTGCCGTGGGCGGTGCTCTCGCCTATCGTCGCCGTCTGGTGTTTTCAGTTGGATGGCGTCTTCATCGGCGCAACGCGTACACGCGAATTGCTCACGTCGTCGCTGATCGGTCTGCTGGTGTTTGGCACGGTAATGCCCTTCACGATTGAGGCGTGGGGCAATCACGGCTTGTGGGTCGCGCTGATGGCATTCCTCGCCACGCGCGGCATCGTGCTTGGCGTGCTGCTGCCGCGCATCTGGCGCGGCATGCCTCGTCAGGCGGCTTAATTCGGATGATCTGAAGGGGACGGGCTTGCGTGGCTCGTCCATTCACCGCATGGCCAACTGCGGCCTCAGCCGCGAATGCAAGCCAGCGCCGCCGCGTGCAGCTCGGCGTTGGCGGCCGCCAGCACCTGCCCCTGCGACGTGAGCGTCAGCGGCTTGCCTTCCCAATCGGTAATGACACCACCGGCCGCCTCGACCACAGGGGCTACGGCCAGATAATCGTACGTCTGCAAGCCCGCTTCCATCACCAGTTCGATGTGCCCGCTCGCGAGTAGCCCGTAGGCGTAGCAATCGCCACCGAAACGACGACGGCTGACGGCCTTCGTCAGGCGTTCGAACCGGGCATACTCCGCCGCATCGAAAATGTCGGGCGACGTGGCATAGACGGTCGCGTCGGCCAGCGTGGTGACCGGGCTCGTCGCGCACAGCTCGCCACCGAAGCGCGCTTCGCGCACGCCCGCAGCGGCGTCGTTCACACCCACCCATCGCTCGCCTGTGGCAGGCATATCGATCACGCCGACGACCGGGTTGCCGTTTTGCAGCAACGCAAGCAATGTGCCCCACAGCGGATGCCCCGTGATGAAGCTGCGCGTGCCGTCGATCGGGTCGACCGACCAGACGAACTCGGCGTCCACACCGGTTTTACCGAACTCCTCGCCCCAGATGCCGTGCGACGGATAGCGTGCGGCGATCTTCTCGCGCAGCGCTGTCTCGACTTCGCGGTCGGCAATCGTGACGGGGCTTTCGTCAGCCTTGTCGTCGACCGCGAGACGACGGCGGAACCAGCCCATCGACAGCGGGCGGACGGCGTCGGCAAGCGAGGCGGCGAACGCCGCATATTCGGCAACAGCGGGAACGGACGACATGCACGAATCTCCTGCGAAGGTGCCGCACGATGCGGCAAATGGTGAAATCACTCGGTGAATCGCGATGATACGCGCTCGCCGGTGACGCGGCGACGACATTCGGCGCGTAAATATATCTGGCGGCCCGTGCGCCGGGAGTGCCCAATACTGGTGCAAATTTGCTATGCTCGCGGCCTGATTTGCCCCCTCTCACAGGACTCCCATGCTTTCCGGTCGCGGCGTGATGCTTTCCGTATCGGCGTCGGTCATGTTTTCCGTTATGCCCGCGCTCGTGGCGCAATTGTCGCCCCTCTCGGGACTGGACGTCTTTGCATGGCGCATCCTGCTCACCCTGCCCGGCACGCTGGTCATCGTCACGGCGTTGCGCCGCTGGGAAATCGTCGGCAGCACGTTCTCACACGTCTTTCACCGCCCTGCGCTGCTCGGCGCGGTCCTTTTGTGCGCCGCGATGTTGGGCGTCCAGCTCTGGCTGTTCGTCTGGGCACCGCTGCAACAGCGCATGCTCGACGCCTCGCTCGGTTACTTCCTGCTGCCGCTCACGATGGTGCTGGCGGGTCGCACCGTCTACAAGGAGCGCCTGAGCCCCTTGCAGACAGCTGCCGTCGTCTTCGCCGCGCTCGGGGTCGCGCATGAACTCTGGGCGACGCGGGCACTGTCCTGGGTGACGGCCGTCATCATGTTCGGCTACCCGCCCTACTTCCTGCTGCGCCGCCGCCTGCATCTGGACGCCCTGAGCGGCTTCATTCTGGAGATGCTCGCGATGGCGCCGGTCGCCATCTTTCTGGTCTGGCACGCGTGGGGGCAAAACGCGCCGGTACTCGCCGAGCCGCGCTTCTGGTTCTGGCTGCCCGCGCTGGGTCTGCTCAGCGCGAGCGCGCTCGCAAGCACATTCGCTGCCGCACGCGTGTTGCCTATCGGGCTTTACGGCATTCTGGGCTACGTGGAGCCGGTGCTGCTGTTCGCTGTGTCGATCACGTTGTTGGGTGAGCCCTTCACCGAACGCGGGCTCTGGACGTACGTGCCGATCTGGATCGGCGTGGCGCTCATCGTGTTCGACAGCGTGCGCACGCTGCGCCGCCAACGGTTGCTCCGTCCCGCAGAAGAGACGGCACCGCTGTAAGACTCGCTGTGGGGCCGGCTGCGGGTTGTTGGTTACGACGTCATGCAAGGCAACATCGGCGCGTTATACTCGCGCAAGCTTGTACGACAACGACTATGAAAAATCTCGCCAGAACCGCCATTCTGCTTTCCTCGGGGCTTCTCACGGTGACGCTGTCCGCCTGCGGCACGTCTGCACCGCTATTCACTTCCGACGGACGCGCCACGCAGCAAATCCAGTGCTCTGCCACCAATTCGGGCGACTGCGACCAGCGCGCCCGTACACAGTGCGCGCAAAAGGGGTACGACATCCTCACGCGAGATGTGAACGGTGGCGTCGCCAATCTCGTGATCGCCTGTCATCCGAGCTAAGCGCACCTCTCACAGCGCGCGTCTCACTCGCGTTTCGACTGCTGGCACCGCGCCTCACCCAGGCGCGCGCCGGCTGTTGGCATTCCGATGGGTTATTGCGCGCGGTCAAAGTCCCTCCCCGGGGCTGGGATGACTTTCAGGACACGCGGTGCGAGAATGGTATGCGTTTTCCCAATTGCCGCACGCATTTTCAGCCCCAAGAGGACACCATCATGTACGAACGCATTCTGGTTTCGATCGACGGCAGCACGCCCTCGAACCGCGCCATCGACGAAGCGGTCAAACTCGTTGCACTCAGCCAGGGCAAGATTCGCCTGGTCTCGGTCGTGCCGTCCCTCGCCAACGCCTACGCCGCCGGTGCCTACAGCGGCTTCGTGCCCCTGGAGAGCCAGGAGTCGTTCGAGAAGGAAACGGACGAGATTCTGGCAAACGCCAAGACCGAACTGCAAAAGCGCGGCGTCGATGCCGAGACGAAGATGATCACGCTCGAAGCGGGCACCGACGAGATCGCCGACGCCGTGCTGCGTGAAGCGCAAGAATGGAACGCCGATGTCATCGTGCTCGGCACGCATGGACGTCGCGGCATCAACCGTCTGCTGCTGGGCAGCGTGGCCGAAACGCTGCTGCGCATCACCACGGTGCCGGTGCTGCTGGTCAAGGCCGCCGACAAATAACTTCGAAAACGCTTCGCCCCTCGCGCTAACGTCCGCCCTTCCGGCTCGTTGAACGGAGTCCGGAAAGGTCGCTACGTCAGGCGAAGATAGGTCGGACGACAAGACGGCACGCTCTTCCGCGTGCCGTTTTGCTTTCAGCGCGGGTCTTAGCGAATACCCGCACGCATGAACGACTGTACGAACTGGCGCTGAAACAGCAGGAATGCGATGAACAGCGGTGCAGCGGTCATGAGCGTTGCGGCGGTGATCAACGACCAGTCGATGCCCTGATCCGTCGCCGCAAAGACCTGCAAGCCGACCGTCAGCGGGCGCGTCTCCACCGAGTTCGTCACGATCAGCGGCCACAGGAAGTTGTTCCAGTGGTGACTGATCGACACCAGCGCATACGCCACGTACACCGGCCGTGCGAGCGGCACGTACACGCGCCACAGCACCTGCCACGCGTTAGCGCCCTCCACGCGGGCCGCATCGTCCAGCTCGCGCGGCACCGTCTTGAACGCTTGCCGCAGCAAGAAGATACCGAATGCCGACGCGAAGTACGGCAGCGCAATGCCCAGAATCGTATCGCGCAGCCCCATCCAGGCGATGGTGCGGTAGTTCTCGACGATCAGCACGTCCGGCATGACCATCAGTTGCAGCAGCACGATCATGAACGCCACTTCGCTGCCCCGGAACGTGAAGCGTGCGAACGCGTATGCAGCCAGCGTGGCGAGTACGATCTGCGCCGCGAGAATCACCGTCACCAGCACGAACGTATTGATGAGATATCGCCCGAACGGCGCCGCCTGCCACGCGTGAACGAAGTTCTCCAGTGTGAGCGGTGCGTCGAGCACGAAGCGCGTGGCGTAGGCGGACGGATGGATCGCGCTCCAGACGCCATAGAGCAGCGGCAGCAGCCAGAGCAGGCCGAGCAGCCATGCACCGGTCACGTCGAGCAGGTTAGCGTGTCCCGTCGCGCAGAAGGCAGGAAGCGACGCAGACGCTTTGCCCGCACGGGCGGATGCGTCCGACGTCACCGCAGCGGAAGAGGGATTGGCAGAGGTCGTCATTGGTAATGCGTACGTGAGTCGAGCAGGCGGAATTTCACGAAAGCGACGATGGCGAGCAGCGTGAGCAGCACCACCGTGAGCGCCGCCGCGTACGACGTATCCCAGAAACTGAAAGCCACCTGATAGATGTAGTACAGCAGCAATTGCGTGGCGTTGTCGGGACCACCGCGCGTCATCACCACCACGTGATCGACCAGACGGAACGCGTTGATGACCGCATTGATCACCACGAACACGGTCGTGGGCATCAGCAGCGGCCACTGCACGCGACGGAAGAACTGCCAGCGCGACGCCCCTTCGAGCGCCGCCGCTTCGGCGAGCGTCGGCGAGATCTGCTGCAACGCGGCGAGATAGAAGATCATGAAGAAGCCCGCTTCCTTCCAGATCGTGACGACCATGAGCGCGGGCAGCGCGGTGCCCGGCTGTCCGAGCCAGTTGTGATCGCCCCAACCGAACGCTTGCGAGATCTGCGCGATGAGACCGTA
Organism: Pandoraea commovens; assembly: GCF_024704525.1. NCBI lineage: Bacteria > Pseudomonadati > Pseudomonadota > Betaproteobacteria > Burkholderiales > Burkholderiaceae > Pandoraea > Pandoraea commovens. Next base: position 1,850,693 of record NZ_CP102780.1, on the reverse strand, counting down.
CTGCGGCGTGTAGAAGAAGAGCCAGATGTTCGCGACAGCAATCATCGGCAAGATCGCGGGAGTGAAATACGCCAGACGCAGCAGCGCGCGCCCGGGCACCTGACGATGCACCCACAGCGCCATGACGATCGACAGCACGATCGCCACGGGCACCGTGATCAGTGCGAACAGCAGGTTATTGCGCAGCGCCTGCCAGAAGACGGGATCGTCGACGAGCGCCTGATAGTTCTCGGCGCCGACATACACGGACGATGCACCGGCGCGCGCCGTCGAGAACACGCTATGCCATAGCGTCGCAACGGCAGGATAGTGGGTGAAGGCAACCAGCAGCACCAGCGCCGGTAACAGCAGCAGCCAGGGCACCCATGAGGCGGAAGAACGGTTCATCGTCGGTCCATCGGTTCAGCACCCGGGGCCGGGCCCCGGGCTTCTACATCAGCGAGCGTACGGACGCAGGATACGATCCGCTTCGCGCTGCGCATCGTCCAGTGCCTGCTTGGGTGACTTGGTGCCGGTGAGCGCAGCTTGCAGGCCGTCGCTCAGCGCCTTCGTCACGCGCTGGTTGTCGTGCGTCGAGAACTCGGCAACGCTCACGCCGAGCTGATCGCGCGCCACAGCGGCGGCGGGCACCTTCTGCACGTACGCCTTCATGGCGGGGGTTTCCCACGCGGCCGGCGTCACGGCGACGTAACCCGTGTCGATACCGAACTGCGCGGCACGCTCAGGCGTGGTGGCCCACTTGATGAACGTCATGGCCGCCTGCTTTTCCTCCGGCGTCGATTTCTTGAAGACGTAGAAGTTGCCGCCGCCCGTCGGGCTACCACCGCGCACCTTCGTCGGCATCTTGCCCACGCCGAACGGGAACGACGCGTTGGTGCGGATATTGGTCAGGTTGCCCGTCGTCGTGTAGATGATCGCGGTCTTCTTTTCGAGGAAGTCCTTCGGCGTGGTGCCCCACTCGATGGCGCCGGTCGGCATGACCTTGTACTTGGTCGTGAGGTCGACCCAGTATTGCAGCGACTGCACGGCTTGCGGCGCGTTGAGGAACGTCTTCGTACCAGCCGGGTTCATCAGCTCGATGCCCGCTGGCGTGGTGAATGCCTGGAACAGCCAGTAGGCAAAGCCGACGGACGGCACCTTGATGCCCCACTGCGTCACGTTGCCCGAAGCATCACGCTTGGTCAGCTTCTGCGCGTAGCTCACGAGTTCGTCCCAGTTCGCCGGGGCGCGGTCCGGATCGAGACCGGCTTCGCGGAAGGCGTCCTTGTTCCAGTACATGACGATGGTCGAGCGCTGGAACGGCACGCCCCAGGTGTGACCGTTGATGCGCGAGTTCAGCATCAACGCCGGGTAGAAGCTGTCGAGCCACTGCTTGTCGGCAGCCGTGTTGGCAATGCTGTCGATGGGCACGACGGCGTCTTCGTCGATCAGCGTGAAGACGTCGGCGGCGGCGAGCACGGCCAGTTGCGGCGGCGTACCGGCCTTCGCGGCAGTCAGCGCCTTGACCACCGAATCCTGATACGAACCGGCGTACACGGGCTTGATCTTGATGCTCGGATGGTCCTTCTCGAAGTCCGCCACCAGATCATTGATGATCTTCGTGACCGGGCCGCCCACGGCGACCGGGTAATAGAACTGGAGCTCAACCGGCTTCTGTTGCGCGATGGCGTGGCTCGTCAGACCGCTGAATGCCAGCGTGGCCAGACTGGCCGCAAACGTTTTCAGAATCGTGCGTCGCATGTTCCTGGGTTCCCCATGAAAGCGTAGTGGTGATGTGACTGGTAGTGAATGTTGGCCGCCCGGCCGTTTGTTCGTGCATCCGGCCGATGCCAGCCCCCGCCCTGATTCAGGCGTGTTGTTCCGGCGTCAGCGCCATGGCCTGCATGGTTTGCGGGGCTTGTGGCGACGTGGCGTCCGGCGTCTGTGCCGCGACGGGCGATGCAGGCAACGGCGTCGACGGTGCGATCTGTGGGCTCACGTTCAGCGTTGCATTGGTCACACGCTCGCCCGAGGTCGCGTCGAACAAATGCTGATCGGCGGCATCCCACTGCAAGCCGATGGCATCGCCCGGCAGGAACGGCCGATGGCCCGGCACGCGCGTGGCGATCTCGCCCGCGTCGCCGAGCGCACACGCGACAAGCGTGTCCGCGCCCAGATACTCGACAGCGCTCACCGTCGCGAGCACTGCGCCCACAGCGGTCGGCGCGACAGCGCGAACGTGTTCCGGACGCAGCCCGAGCAGCGCGGCGTCACGCGTGCCGGCGGGGGCGAGCGCGGGGCCGGTTTGCCCGGCGGGCACGAGCGCATCGCCATGACGCACCAGCTTGAGCAGATGCATCGGCGGCGTGCCGATGAAGCTTGCGGCAAAACGCGTCGACGGCGTGGCGTACAGCGTGTGCGGTGCACCGTGTTGTTCGATCCGGCCGTGACGCAACAGCACGACCTGATCGGCCATGCTCATCGCTTCGGTCTGATCGTGCGTGACGTAGATGAGCGTCATGCCGAGCTGCTGTTGCAGCGCGCGGATTTCACGACGCATTTCCTGACGCAACTGCGCGTCGAGATTCGAGAGCGGTTCGTCCATCAGACATACGGACGTCTCCGCGATGACCGCACGCCCCAGCGCGACACGCTGTTGCTGGCCGCCCGAGAGCTGCGACGGCTTGCGGTCCAGATAGGGCTCCAGCCCGAGCAACGACGCCACACGGGCGAGGCGTTGCGGGTAATCGCGCGTCGGCTCGCGGCGCACGCGCAGGCCGAACAGCAGGTTCTCACGCACGGAAAGATGCGGAAACAGCGCGTAGGACTGGAACACCATCGAGAGCTTGCGGCGCGCGGGCGGCAGCGCCGTAACGTCGTCGCCACCGAGCAGGATACGGCCGCTCGTCGGCGTATCGAGACCGGCGATCATGCGCAGCAGTGTCGACTTGCCGCAGCCCGACGGGCCGAGCAGAACGACCAGCGAGCCCGCGTCGGCCGAGAAACTCACATCCTGGAGCGCGTGTGTGCCGCCCCACTGTTTGCTGACGGATTCGATGACGAGCGATGACATGAGCGGATATGCACAGGCCACGCAAAGGCGGCCGGATCGGAAAAACCCGACCTTAACCGGCTATCGATGGCAGTTTGATGACATCGTGTGCACCAGTCCTGGCGCGGCTCTCGCGGGACAGGAATGTCAGGCATCCGATCAGTCGAGCGAAGACACACGCAGGCCCGATACCGCTCTCGTTGCGTGAGAATTCAGATATCCGAACGAAGGCCACACACGCTTGGGGAAAGCGTGTGCGACTTCATGAACTGCGGGGATGTCGGGCGTCGGGGTTGACGCCCGGGTGATGACGATCAGGCCGCTGCCTGACGGCGCTTGGCACGCAGCAGCGCCTTGGAGATGATGCGGGTCTCGGAAGTCGCGGCACCGGTGCGACGCGCCACGGCGTCACGGAAGAAACGTCGCGTCTCGTCGGCGACGGTCTCGCGCTCGTTGTCCATCGTGAGGATGTGATAGCTCTCGCCGAGCAGGCATTTCTGCTTCACTTCCGACGACACGCCTTGGTACACGATGCGCGCGTTGTGCGGGCTGGCCGTATCGTCGTCCACTGCATGGACGATGAGGCAATCCGCCGTCACACGATCGAGTCGGTGGCGCACGTGAGAGGCGAGCCGTCGCGCGTTATACAGATGCTCGATGGGCAGAGACGCCGAGCCGATTTCCGAGGCGTCGTGCAGCGACATGGACTTCTCAACGCGCGCACGCAGCCGCTCGTTCTTCAGCCCGAACGGCGCCTTTTCGTAGTAGCGGTAGCGATTGCCGAACGGCAGGTGATACAGCAAATCGAGCAGCGGATAGGCGAGCGGAATGGTCCAGCCGTCGTACACGAGCGTGACGGCCAGCACCGAGATCGCCGTGACGTCCGGCTCCTCTTCGGCCACGGCCAGACTGAGCGTCGCGCCCATGCTCAGCCCGCAAAGCGAGACGGTCTCGTGCGTGTCGCGCAACTCGCGATACTTCGCGCGCGCGGCAGCGATCCACTCGCGCCAGTGCGTGCACGGCGAGCCGAGGCCGTAGCCTTCGATATGGGGCACCGACACGGTGTACCCGTCGCGATGCAGCGCCTTGGCGACCGGACGCATTTCGAGCGGTGTGCTCGAGAGTCCCGGCAACAGCAGCACGGCGTGCTCGCCGCCCTTGTAGAAAATGTCTTCTTGAAACATCGTTAAGCCCCGCCGGAGACGACGGGCGCCTCCGAAACTTCGGTCACTTCGCGCCGGTCAGGCGTGCTGGTCTTCGTATCACTCGCATGGCTGGACGTGGATGCCTGCGACAGCGTGTGGAGCGGCGTCACCGGGCGCACCGTCGGCCCCGAGTGCAGTCGCAGAATCACATAAGTCCCCACATGCGCGCGGAAATGCTGAAGCTCGCAGTGGATCAGGTCGTAGCCACCGTCGCGCGTACGCACGCGCAAGTTGTACGCGCCGTGCGGCGGCGGCTCGACGTCGAGCGAGAAAAGGCCCTCCATGCGCTTCGCGTCGTCCGGATGCAGCAGTGCGCGCAGTCCCTCGCGCTTGGCGACCTCCGGCGTCACGCCCGTCTCGCGACGGAAATGCTCATCGATGAAGACGTAATGCGAGGCCGGGTTCGCCAGATAAAAGATCGAGTCCAGGTGCTTCGTCAGGTACGCCATGAGCGCGTTGCCCAGTTGCACCGAATCGGTAAGCACCATGCGCTCGTTCTCGGCGCGCAGCAGCATTTCGTAACGCGTCTGCGCCACCTCGGCGATCAGCTCGGCGCGATATTGCGCGCGGCGCAGCCGCTCGATCAGCGCCACGGCGAGCGGCGTGATCATCAGAAAGCCGGTGACGATAAGCACATCGCGGCGATCCAGTTGGGCAACGTCGCGAAACGGCGGCACAAAGAAGAAATCGAAGATCGGGATGCTGACGACCATCGCCATGATTGCGGGTCCGAGACCCCAGACGAACTCGACGATGATGACCGCGCAAACGAAAAAGAGACCTGGCATCGAGTGATCGAGCACCGGATGCAGGAGGCTGCGAACAAGAAACGCAGCAAGTACCACCATTAACGCACCGACATACCGCTTGGCGCCGGGCTCCGCCCAACGTCGGGCGTTTCTGATATCCATGATTCACCGCCGACTTTTGTCGACGCTCAATAATCCGAGGTTGTGCACTAAAAAGCGGCACACCTGTTACAAAATATTACGGATTATCGCACGTCCGCTCTTGACGTTCGGGGGCGTCAAACCCTAAATCAGTCGCGCCTTAGCAACACGGAAATGGCGGATCCAGCACTGGCGCGGCTGCGCGGCCAGTGCCGGTTCGGTTGACAGGGAAAAACCGGTGACGAAACTCGACAAAACGCTGCAAATCAAAAGGATACGGGGCCTTTTGGGGGACGCATTTTGCGGATTTCGGCGCCTTCAGCGCAACATGGAAGACATCGCGGAGAGGCAGTTGAGCATGCGAACGGCCGCCTCGACGGTGGGCGCTTCGAACTGCAATGTGACGCCGTCGACGCGCTCAAGCGTCGGCCACTGACAGAAGAGATCCGCCAGCGCGGTGGTCTGTGTTTGCAGACGCACTTCGACCGGCGTTTCCACCTTGAAGGTATGCCATTTGCGCGGGTCGGCCAGCGACACCTTGGCCGCTTCGCGAATCAGGTCGCACGACTGCGCCGGGTTGAGCGTCATGCCGCTGCCCTGCCCCCACGCCGACTTGGTCTGCACGAAATGGGCGGACGGGAAAATCGGTTGCGTCTCTTCAACGAACACGTCGTCGCCGCTGGCCATGACGACAGGCACGCCGCGCTCGCCTGCCAGCGCGCCGTAAATCATCGCTTCGCCCGCTTCCACGCCGCCCAGCCACACGCGCGCGAAGGCGAAGCTGTTGATGGTGTGGGCCAGAATGCCAGCGCTCTGCGACTTGCCGTGAAAACCGATCATGAACATCGCGTCGCACCCGGCTTCCACGCCAGCGGCCATGCTCAGATAGCGCGGCTTGCCCAGCACCAGACGCGCGCGCGGGTCGAGTTCGTCCGGCAGCAGATTGCGGAAGCTCCCGTGCGAGTCGTTGACCATCACTTCGGTCGCGCCGCCCGCGAACGCGCCTTCGACGGCGGCATTGGCCTCGCGCGTCATCCAGCGGCGGGCAAGTTCGTATTCGCCATTTCCGGCGCGGGTCTGTTCGGCGTGAAAGACGCCGGCGACGCCCTCGATGTCGGTGGAAATCAGGATTCGCATAGTGTCATCAATATCTCAGCAATGTCTCGGCAGTGTCATCGATGGGGTTTCCCGGGCTCGCCGGACTGCACCGGGCTGTGTATTCAAAGCGTCGCCCAGTCGGGCAGCACGTCGGCCAGCGCGCGTCGCACGTGACCATCGCGCCCAAGTACGGACTCGGCGGCGAACAACGCATGCAGGATGGCCTGCTCGGTAGCGTCGGCCGTCGCCTGGAAAATCGGATCGAGTAACGCATCGGGCACCAGCGCTGCGGGTGCAACACGCCCCAGCGCGTCGTGCGGCACCGTGTAACCGGTGGTGAAGGCGAGTGCGACGTCGCCGCTGCCGTGACCGTAGACGGAGCCCGTGCGGGCCAACCCTGCCCCGGTGCGGGTCGCGACGCGGCGCAACTGGCGCGCGTCGAGCGGCGCGTCGGTGGCGACGAGCATGATGATCGAGCCGCGCTCGGGCGCTGCGCTCTGCTCAGGCTGGGCAAGGCGTTCGTCGAGCACCGGGCCGACGTGGCGCCCGTCAATCGTCAATTGCGAGGGGCGTCCGAAGTTCGACAGCACCAGCACGCCGACGGTAAACGTCGCCCCCGCCGTCTCCACCACACGCGACGCCGAACCGATCCCGCCCTTGAGGCCAAAGCTGGACATGCCTCGCCCCGCCCCCACCGCGCCCTGTGCGAACACCGGCGACGCATTCGCCAGTGCCTGCGCGTAGTGCGCGTCCGAGACAGCGAACGCCTGCATGTCGTTGAGGTAACCGTCGTTGCATTCGAACACGGTCGGGTTCAGCGACGGGCCGCCGCGTCCGATGTCGGGGTTCGCGGCAATGGCGGCGCGCAGTTGCCCCAGCACGACCTGACTGACGGAGAACGTGTTGGTCAGCGCCAGCGGCGCTTCGATCACGCCAAGCTCTTCGATCTGCATGAGACCGACGCTCTTGCCGAAGCCGTTGATCACGGCGGCGGCAGCGGGAATCTTGTTGCGGAACGGGTCCCAGCGGGCGTGGGGGGCGCAGGCGTCGGGCGCGCCGCCCGCGTCAGCCGTGGAGGCCGGTGTCGGGCACACGACCGTGACGCCGGTCTGCACCGGGCCATCCTCCAGGGTGACCTGCCCGACGAACACGCCGGGCACATCGGTGATCGCGTCGCGCGCCCCGGCGGGTAGTTGCCCCACATGAGGTGCGCCGAACAAGGCTTCGCGAAATTCTGACGGGGGCATGGCTTCGCGCTCCTGCGGGAATATCAGTGCCGGTCGAGCTTCGGATCGAGCGCGTCGCGCAGACCGTCACCCAGCAAGTTGAAGGCGAGCACGGTCAGGAAGATGGCCAGGCTCGGGAAGATGGCAATGTGCGGCGCATTGACCATGTCGGCGCGCGCTTCGTTGAGCATGGCACCCCACTCCGGCGTCGGCGGCTGTGCGCCCAGACCGAGGAACGACAGGCTCGCGGCCGTGATGATCGAGGTGCCGATACGCATCGAGAAGTACACGACGATGGACGACACCGTGCCCGGCAGAATGTGCCGCATGATGATCGTCCAGTCGGACGCCCCGATGGAGCGCGCCGCTTCGATGTACGTCAGATGCTTGAGCACCAGCGTGTTGCCGCGCACGAGGCGGGCGAACGCCGGAATCGAGAAGATAGCCACCGCCACGATCACGTTGATCATGCCGTTACCCAGCACCGCCACCACGCCGATGGCCAGCAAAATACCCGGGAATGCGAACAGCACGTCGGAGATACGCATGACGATGCGATCCCACCAGCCTTCGTAATAGCCGGCGAGCAGGCCGAGCACGGTCCCGATGACCGCCCCAAGCGCGACCGAGCCGAAGCCCGCAGCGAGCGAGATGCGCGAACCGGCGAGCACGCGGCTGAAGATGTCGCGGCCGAGCGAGTCGACGCCGAACCAATGCTTCGCGGACGGCCCCGCATTCAGCGCGTCGTAGTCGAAGAAGTTCTCCGGGTCGAACGGCACCAGATGCGGCGCGAGAATCGCGACGATGACCAGCGCCAGCACGAAGGCCCCGGCGACCATCGCAATGTGTTGCTTCTTGAACTTGCGCCAGAATTCGCGCCACGGCGTGCGTACGCGGGTGTTGGTGGCGGCAGCCGCGTTCGCGGCCGTTGTCGGTTGGCTTGCGCTCATTGTGCTTGCCTCACTTGTAGCGAATGGTCGGGTTGATGACGGCGTACAGCACGTCGACCACGAGGTTGATCAGAATGAACTCAAGCGAGAACAACAGCACCAGCGCCTGAATCACCGGGTAGTCGCGCATCTCGACCGAGTCGATCAGCAGGCGTCCCAATCCGGGCCAGTTGAACACCACCTCGACGACGATCGAGCCGCCGAGCAGAAAACCGAACTGCAACCCCATCATCGTGACGACGGGGATCATGGCGTTACGCAGCGCGTGCTTGAACACCACGCGCATTTCGTTGAGGCCCTTCGCACGCGCGGTGCGCACGAAGTCTTCATGCAGCACCTCGACGAAGGCCGAGCGTGTGAAGCGTGCCATCACGGCGGCCACGGCCGCGCCCAACGTAATCGAGGGCAGGATGTAGCTCTTCCACGAGTCGGCGCCGATGGTCGGCAACCAGCCGAGTTGCACCGAGAAAATCTGCATCAGCAGCATGCCCAGCGCGAACGCCGGGAACGAGATGCCGGAGACGGCGAAGGTCATGCCCAGCCGGTCGGGCCAGCGATTGCGCCACACCGCCGAGGCCACACCCAGCCCCATGCCGATCACCACCGACCACACCATGCTCACCAGCGTGAGCCACAGCGTCGGCAGGAAGCGGCTGGAGATCTCCTGCGAGACCGGCTGCTTGCTGCGCATCGACAGACCGAAATCGCCGCGCACGGCGTTCGTGATGAAGGACGTGAACTGCGTGAGCAGCGGCTTGTCGAGGCCGAGATCCTGACGCACCAGCGCCACGGTCGCCTCGTCCGCCTGCGGACCGGCCGCCAGACGCGCCGGATCACCCGGCAACATGTGCACGAAGGCGAACACCAGCACTGCCACGATCAGCAGCGTGGGGATCAGGCCGAGTAGGCGTTTGAGAAAATAATTGAGCATCGCAGTCTTGCCGAACGTCTTGCCGAAACCATGTCTTGCGGTAGACCGCGCCGCCAGCGTCGAAGCTACTTCGCTGGACCGGGCGGCGCGGGGAACATCACACGCGCATCGAACGCATATCGCACGCATATCGCACGCGCGCCGCCCCGGCATTCCGGGGCGCACACGTGCCGCGCGATTACTTCATCGAGATGTCGGTGAAGTTGAACGAACCGTCAGGCATCGTGTACACGCCGCTCAGGTTCTTGTTGCGTGCGTACAGCAGCTTTTCCGTCACGAGGAACGCCCAGGGCGCATCGTTCCAGATCTTCTGTTGTGCGTCCGTGTACAGCTTCGTCTTCTCGGCGCGGTCCGTCGTGAGCAGCGCCTTGTTGAAGTCCGCGTCGACCGCTTCGTTCTTGTAGTACGCCGTGTTGAACAGCTTCGGCGGGAACGATTCCGAGCTCAGCAGCGGGCGCAGCGCCCAGTCGGCTTCACCCGTCGACGACGACCAGCCCACGTAGTACATACGCACCGGGGCCTTGTCGGGGTCCGGTGCGGACTCGACCAGCTCGACACGCTGACCGGCTTCGAGCGCGCGCACTTGCGCCTTGATGCCGACCTGCGCCAGTTGCTGCTGCACGAACTGGATCACCTTCTGCGCCGTGGTGTACGTATAGGCCGACCACAGCGTGGTCTCGAAACCGTTCGGGTAACCGGCCTCCTTGAGCAGTTCCTTGGCCTTGGCCGGGTTGTACGGCCACGGGCCGGTCTTCGCTGCGTAGTCGACGCCCTTCGGCACCACACCGTCGGCCGGCGTGGCGTAACCTGCGAAGGCCACCTTCACCAGCGCTTCCTTGTTGATGGCGTAGTTGATGGCCTGACGCACGCGCACGTCGTCGAACGGCTTCTGCTTCGTGTTGAAGCTCACGTAGCGCTGGATGATCGACGGACCGGCGATCACGTCCACCTTGCCGCTCGCCTTCAGACCATCTGCCTGTTCATACGGCACCGGGAAAGCAAAACCGGCTTCGCCCGTCTGCATGACGGCCGCGCGCGTGTTGTTGTCCACCACCGGCTTGAAGGTGATCGTGTCGACCTTCGGATAGCCCTTCTTCCAGTAGCCGTCGAACTTCTTCACCTTCACGTAATCGGTGCGGTTCCATTCGACGAATTCGAACGGGCCGGTGCCGACCGGGTGCGAAGCGATGTCCTTACCGTACTTCTTGAGCGCTTCGGGCGAGATGATCACGGCCGACGGGTGCGCCAGCGTGTTGATGAACGGCGAGAACGGCTCCTTGAGCGTGAACTTCACCGTGTGCGCATCGACGGCTTCCGTCTTGGCGATTTCCTTGTACAGGTTGTAGCGCTTGAGCTTGTTGTCCGGGTTCGTCACGCGGTCGAAGTTCGCCTTCACGGCGGCGGCGTCGAAGTTCGTGCCGTCCTGGAACTTCACGCCCGACTTGAGCTTGATCGTGTAGACAAGACCGTCTGGCGAGACCGTGTAGCTATCGGCCAGCACATTGATGAGTTTCATGTCTTTGTCGAAACCGAACATGCCCTCGTAGAACGACTTGGCGACGGCCTGCGACAGCGTATCGTTCGCGTCGTACGGATCCATCGTCGTGAAGGTCGATTGCACGGCCATCACGACATCCTTGGCGGCGAACGCCGGGGCTGCACCGAACACGGCGGACGCCACAGCGACGGACGCGAGCGCGGTTTTCCAGCGAGCGCCCAACAAAACGTTTTTCGACATCTGTCTTTCTCCTTCTGGTCTGACGGGGTCGCCCCGGGCGAGTCGTTCGACTGCGCCACTTGGCGGTCATTATGGTGACAACATGAACAGCAAAAGGTACTGCCTGAAACTACCGGGCGCGAAGCGATCGCACCCGGGGAAAACGGGTTCTGCTTACGACATCCGCGTCAAGCGCATCAGTAAGCACCGGCCACGCGATGGCGCGCGACAAAGTGCCCCGCGCCGACTTCGACCAGCGGCTGCACTTGCGGCTCGTCGCCCAGCGCGCGGATCGGACTCGGAATCTCTTCCGTGAGCAGTTCGCGTTTGGTGTGACGACGCGCCGGATCGGCAATCGGCACCGCCGACATCAGCTTCTTCGTGTACGGGTGTTGCGGGTTCTCGAAAATCGCGCGACGCGGACCGATCTCGACGATCTGGCCGAGGAACATCACCGCCACGCGGTGGCTGATGCGCTCCACGACTGCCATGTCGTGCGAGATGAACAGGAACGCGATACCGAACTCCTTTTGCAGGTCGAGCATCAGGTTGATGATCTGGGCCTGCACGGAGACGTCGAGCGCCGAGACGGATTCGTCGGCGATCACGACCTTGGGTTTGAGCGCCAGTGCACGCGCAATGGCGATACGCTGACGCTGACCGCCCGAGAATTCATGCGGATAACGCTGAGCATACTCGGCGGGCAAGCCCACGCGCTCCAGCAATTCGGCCACGCGCTTTTCGGCTTCGGCGCCGCTCGCCACACCATGCACCAGCAGCGGTTCCATGATCGAGAAGCCCACCGTTAGACGCGGATCGAGCGACGCGAACGGGTCCTGGAAGATGAACTGGATATCGCGGCGCAGCGTCTGCAAGGCACGGCCTGCGAGATCGTGAATCGGCTTGCCGCCGAACTCGATGGAGCCGCCCTGACTGGCGACCAGACGCAGCAGCGCACGGCCGGTCGTCGACTTACCGCAACCCGATTCGCCCACGAGGCCCAGCGTCTCGCCGGGATACAGATCGAAGCTCACGCGCTCAACGGCGTGCACGCGTTGTTTCACGCGTCCGAAGAGGCCCGATGGCACGTCGAAGCGCGCGATGAGATCCTTCACGCGCAGGATCGGACCGGCGTCCGTCTTCACCGTCGGCTGGGGCGTTTCGGCAACAGGCTTCGCATCGGGTGGTGCGTCGTAGCGCAGCAGCGGGAAGCGTGCAGGCAGATCGGTGCCGTGCATCGAACCGAGACGCGGCACGGCCGAGAGCAACGCCTGCGTGTAGCGCTCGCGCGGTGCGGAGAAGATTTCCGCCGACTTGCCTTCCTCGACCTTATCGCCGCGATGCATGACCAGCACGCGGTCGGCTACCTCGGCCACCACCCCCATGTCGTGCGTGATGAACACCACGCCCATATGCATCTCGTCCTGCAACGCGCGAATCAGTTGCAGGATCTGCGCCTGAATGGTCACATCGAGAGCTGTGGTCGGTTCGTCTGCAATCAGCAAACCCGGCTTGCACGATAGCGCCATCGCGATCATCACGCGCTGACGCATGCCGCCCGAGAGCTGGTGCGGGAAACGGCCCAGCACGCGGCGCGCTTCGGGAATACGGACGAGTTCGAGCATGCGCAGGGCTTCTGCGCGCGCGGCGGCGGCGTCCTTGCCCTGGTGCAGACGAATCGACTCGGCGATCTGCTCGCCGACCGGGAACACCGGGTTGAGCGACGTCATCGGCTCCTGGAAGATCATCGCCATGTCGGCACCCCGGATGCTGCGCATGGTGTGGCCACTTGCGCGCGTGAGGTCGACCAGCTTGCCGTTGCGACGGCGCATGATCATCGTGCCCTGCGTAATGCGTCCGCCACCGTTTTCCACGAGACGCATGGCGGCCAGCGACGTCACCGACTTGCCCGAGCCGGATTCGCCGACGATGGCGAGCGTCTCGCCCCGGTCGACGTGGAAGGACAGGTCGCGCACGGCCGTGACCACGCGCTCGGAGGTCGCGAACTGCACGGAGATGCCGCTCACGTCGAGCACACGCTCGTCGGGCAACGAAATGGTTGGGGTTGTCTTACGCTCAGCCACGCCTGTCCTCGCTAATCTTCACTTGCCGAATCTGTTGCCAAGGGCGATGCCGTCTCCGGTGTCGCCCTGTCCTGCCTGCCGTATTGAGACGTCAGGCGATACTGACGGACGTTATTCGTGAATGGCCGTCACCGGCGTCTCGCCGACACGGGCCACCCCGCGATACATCCCTTCCGTGTTGAACGGAAGCGCCACATTGCCCTGTGCATCCACGGCGATCAGACCGCCGCGGCCATCCACACGCGGCAGACGCTCGCGAATGACGCGCTCGGCCGCATCGGCCAGCGAGAGACCTGCGTAGGCCATCAGCGCGCCCACTTCGTAACACGCGACGGCGCGAATGAACGCCTCGCCGGTGCCCGTCGCCGAAACGGCGGCCGTGGCGTCGTTCGCGTAACAGCCCGCGCCGATCAGCGGCGAATCGCCCACGCGGCCAATGGCCTTGTTCGTCATGCCGCCCGTGGAGGTCGCTGCGGCTATATGGCCGTGCATGTCGCAGGCGACTGCGCCGACCGTGCCGAACTTCGTGTCCGGATCGATGGGCTCTTTCTTGAGCGGCATATCGTGATCGAGCGACACCGCAGCACTCGCCAACGCGCGCTGCAACTGGGCATAGCGCGCTTCGGTAAAGAAGTACTCGGGATCCACCAGTTCGGCCCCGTTTGCCGCAGCGAAGGCTTCCGCGCCCTCGCCCACGAGCAGCACGTGCGGGCTGTGCTCCAGCACCGAGCGGGCCGCCAGAATCGGGTTGCGCACACGGTGAACGCAGGCAATGGCGCCGGCGTCGAGCGTCGTGCCGTTCATGATCGCGGCGTCGAGTTCGTGCGTGCCTTCGTGGGTGAAGACCGCCCCACGTCCGGCATTGAAGCGCGGGCAATCTTCGAGGTGCTGCACGGCCACGGTGACGGCGTCGAGCGCCGAGCCGCCGGCCGCCAGCACAGCCTGACCGGCGCGCAGCACTTCGGCCAGGGCCTCGTGATACGCCTTGAGTTCTTCGGGCGACGTGTCGCGGCTGATCGTTCCGGCACCGCCGTGAATGGCGATGACCGCGCGTTGGGCGTGGCTCATGATGCGTTGTCCTTTCTGTCCAGACTGACGGGCGTCGCGCTGGACGCCGTGCTGGCATGACTCGAATGTCGGGATGCGGTCTGATGGACCGGATTCGGTGCGCCCAGCGTGCTGGTCGTCGCCGCAGCGGCGGCGTTCGACAGCGACTTCACGGTGGCGGTGGTAGCGGCGGTGGCAGCAGCGGTCGCGACGGGCGACGGCGCTCTGGCGACCGCTCTGGCCACATTGGCGGGGGCGTTCGACGGACTCTGCGACGCAGAGTCGATCCACGGCAGCAGGAAATCGGTCAGTTCGGTAGCGCGGTCCACCGCGTGTTTCGCGCGTTGCGCGACGGCGTCGCAGATGGCATCGATCATCGCCAGCACGCTCGCCTCGGAGTTGCTCGACAGGCGCGGCTTGCTGCGCACGAAGAGGACGATATCGCCCAGCGGTGCCAGCGGCGACGTCGGACTGTCCGTGAGCACCATCACCGACACGCCACGCCCGCGCAGGCGACGGCACAGCGTCACCGTGTCGGAGACGTAGCGCGGGAAGCCGAGCGCGATCACCAGATCGCCCTCGCGCAGTTTGAACAGTTGGCGTGCGGCATGCGTCGATCCGCCTGCGCCGACGACCGACTGCACGTTTTCACAATAGGGATCGAGACCGTGATGCAGCAGACCGGCGAGATAACCGCTCGCTCCCAGTCCCAGCACGTAAATGCGGTGCGCTTGCAGAATCGACTCGATGGCGCGCTCGCACGTACCGGCGTCGAGCGCGCGGCGAGTCCAGTCCAGATTCTCGATGGCCTGTGCAAGGGACGCGGCCATCACGTCCGCGCTGTCGCTCGCCTGTGCCTTGCTCGTGCGCAGGCTTTCGATAGGGGCCAGCGTCGCCTCGTAGCCGCGGACCATCGCCGCACGGCATTGCGGGTAGCCGTCGAAGCCGAGCGCGCGGGCAAAACGGTTGACGGTCGCGAGCGACACGCCGACGGCGTCGGCAAATTCGTCGATGCGCATGGTCGCGGCACGAAACGTATTGTCGAGCACGAACGCCGCCATGCGCTGCTGCGCGGGCGTCAGTTCGGGCATGGCTCGCACGATGCGCTCAGTGAGCGGCAAGTCGGCGGGCAACGAATCGGCGTCGATCATGAAAATGAAATGCATCCATCCTTCGGAGTGAAGGAAAGTATATTTTCATCGGCACCCCGTCAAAAGAAAAAAAATAGTTCAAATGCTGCCGGTCGAGCCTTCAGCACAGGTGTATTTCTCCTCCATAGCCCGCAAACCCTGTCAAAACAAGGGGGCATGACCTCCGTCATACGTAAAAAGCGGGCATACTAGGGGAAACCCGAATGCACGAACTTGCCGGCGGCTTTGCGATCCGACGCTGAAGTACGGTTTCACTGCGCGTCGGTTCATAAGCGTCGCGCAGCGTCACTCAGATATCGCTTCGATATCACTCAATCGTCAGGTAACAGATTCACAGGACAGTCACTGGACCGCCTGGGGAGGCTTGGTCGGAGGCGAGTCGTAACGTGCAGTAAACATGGCGTAGTCGCGGGCTTACATTCGTCCGTTACTGTGACCGAACGAATCGCGCCGACGCGAAAGCTATCGCCTCAAGGAGCATGACCATGCTAAGCCCGCATGAAATCGCCACGCTGTTGCTGGCGGCCGCATCTCTGGGCCCCATCGATGCCGATGCGCTGGAACCGCCCGACCTCGCCGCGCTGGAACAAGCGCGTCTGGTGCATGTGGCGATGGACGAGGGACAAACGAAAGTGAGCGTGACCGAAGACGGCCACAGAGTGTTGCGTCGTCTTGGATTGGAACGTTCGGGCGGAGAGCGCATGGAAGCGCCGCGTCTGGCGACGACTGCCGCGCGACACGCGGAGCCCGGCATGAGGGACGTTGCCAGTGAGGGAACTGTGACGCCTGAGGCATCCTGAGTGCCGCAGGCAGCAACGCTGCCCGCGAACACGAACGTCAATGCGTCAGAGCATCGCGAAGAAGAGGCTTAAGCGCGCGAGGACGATCAGCAGAATCTGCATCAGCAGGAACAGCGCTAGCGGCGAAAGATCGAAGCCGCCGAGCATCGGAATGACGCGGCGAAGCGGGCGCAGCAGCGGGTCAAGCAAGTGCTGGAGAATCGGCATCGCCGTGGCACGCGGATTGACCCACGACAGCACGGCCATCAGCAGCGTGAGCCACATCACCAGATTCGCGCCCCACTTGGCGACGAGCACCAGCGCCACCAGCAAGCCACGCGGGAACACCGTGACCGGCGACACCCCCACTACGGCCGTGATCAGTACCAGATAGAGGATCGCCGCGACCCACGCGCCGATCACACATGCCCAGTCGATCCCCCCAACGCCCGGCACGACACGCCGCAGCGGCAATACGATCCAGTTGGTGAACTGGAACACTCCTTGAGAGAGCGGATTGCGCGGGGGCAGCCGAGTCGCCTGCATCCACACACGCAAAAGCAATAAAGCGCCGAATAGCGAGAAAACAAGGTCTAGCAGCAGACGGGCGATTTCGACGAGCATCTGGACTCCAACGGATTGTGCGGTCCCCCGCAAAACCGGCATTGTCGCATGCGTTTGCCCGAGTTCAATCCCTGCCTAGCGCATTCAGTGGATGCTCCCCTTCCGGCCACGGTGAAACGAAGAAGGCATCGACCTCAGTCGTCGGCACGTCGTCCAATGTGGCGAAGCGCCAACGGGGTTGCTTGTCCTTGTCGATCAGCAGCGCACGGACGCCCTCGACGAAATCGCCGGACGCGAATGCGTGATAGCCAAGCACCAGCTCCATCCGGAAAGCGTCGGCCAGATCGAGGCGTCGCCCCTTCTGTAATTGCCGGTCGGTCACGCACAGACTGAGCGGAGAGCGTTGGCGAAGCAGCGCCAGTGTTTCGACCGCCCACGGGTTATCGACGTCGTCCGTCAGCGACGCCACGATGCCCGGCACGTCAAGGGCGCTGAAATGCCGGTCGAGCGACGCTCTTACGCCAGCAAGCGGCGCGGCGTCCGACGACGTATGCCCCAGCGGCACAATAGCGGCGCGCAGACGCGCGAGCAACGCGTCGTTACCGTGATCTGTGGCGCTCGCATCGTCCTTGGACCATTCGAACTTCAGGAGCACTTCGCGCAGTTGCGCCAGGGCATCGCCTTCAAGCCAGACATCGGCGAGTCCGCAGTAGAGCGCATCGGCCGCCGCAATGGTTGCTCCGGTCAGGCCGAGATAGCGCGCCAGCGTCGGCGCAAGATGCCCGAGGAACCAACTTGCGCCGACATCGGGGAACAAGCCGATGGCCGTCTCCGGCATCGCAAGCTTCGTTCTGTCGGTCACAATGCGTAGCGCCGCACCCTGCGCGACACCCATGCCACCGCCCATGACGATGCCATCGAGCAAGGCGATATATGGCTTCGGATATCGGTGAATCAAATAATCGAGCTGATACTCGTCGACGAAGAACGCCTGATGCGCGTCAGCGTTGTTCACACGACTGTCGTATAGCGCGCGGACATCGCCGCCAGCGCAGAACGCCTTCTCCCCCGCCCCTTCGATCAGCACCGCCCGCACCATGGGGTCGTCTTTCCACGCCCTCAGTTGTCGCCACATAGCGCCCACCATGCCGTGGGTGATGGCGTTCAGCGCCTTCGGCCGGTTGAGCGTGATCACACCGAACCCGTTGATCACGTCGAACAACACTTCGTCTTGCGCCTCGACAGCGCCATCGTGCAGATTCACTTGCCCTCCTCCTCAATCCAGTGCGCGGGCGATCACCTGCCGCTGGACTTCGCTGGTGCCTTCGTAGATTTGCGTGATGCGGGCATCGCGATAGAAGCGCTCGACCGGATAGTCCTCCAGATACCCGTAACCGCCGTGAATCTGAATGGCATGCGTGCACACCCACTCCGCCAGTTCCGACGCGAAAAGCTTTGCCTGCGACGCCTCCGTCAGGCAGGGCAAGCCTTGTGTGCGCAGCGCTGCTGCGTGCAGGATCAGGAAGCGCGCCGCGTTGATGCGCGTCGTCATGTCGGCCAGCATGTTGGCGATACTCTGATGCTCGCGAATCGGCTTGCCGAATTGCTGACGCTCGTTCGCATATTGCAGCGCCGCCTCGAACGCGGCGCGCGCCACGCCAAGCGCCAGCGCCGCGATCCCGATGCGCCCACCCTCAAGGTTCGATAGCGCGATTTTCAGACCCTGTCCCGGCTCACCCAACATGGCGTCCTCGCCGACCTCACAGTCGACCAGTGTGATCGGACAGGTGTCCGACGCACGAATGCCCAGCTTGTGCTCGGGACGCCCGACCTCGAATCCCTTCGTATCGGTCGGCACGATGAAGGCCGAGATGCCACGCTTGCCCGCCGCAGGATCGGTCACTGCAAACACGATGGCCACTGCCGCGCGCTTGCCATTCGTCACGAACTGCTTGTTGCCGTTGAGCACCCACTTGTCGCCCCGGCGCTCGGCGCGCGTCTTCAGATTGCTGGCGTCCGACCCGGCTTGCGGCTCGGTCAGACAGAACGCCCCGATCTTGCGGCCTGCCGCCAGATCCGGCAGCCAGCGCGCGCGCTGGGCGTCATTGCCGAACTTCAGGATCGGCGCACAGCCGACCGAGTTGTGCACGGACATCATCGTGGCCGTGGAAGCGCAACCTGCCGCAATTTCTTCCATCGCCAGCGCATACGCCGTGTAATCGGTGTACGAGCCACCGTACTGTTCAGGCACCATCATGCCGAGCAGGCCAAGCTCGCCCATCTGCGCGACCATCGCGTCGGGCAAGGCACACTCGCGGTCCCACTGCGCTGCGTTCGGCGCAAGCTGCTCGCTGGAAAACGCACGCGCCATGTCGCGAATCATGCGTTGGTCTTCGGTGTAGAAATCCATGTTCTGTCTCCTGCGCCGTGACGTTATCGGAACGTTATCGGGAAGCATCGCGTTAAGAATCGCGGTAAAAATCGCGGTAAAAATCGTCGACGTCTTTCGCCTATCGATAGGTCCAGTGTAGGGATCGCGCCCCGTTGGCACCATAGCCAAAAACGGCAAATTCGATGAGCAGAATTGCCATCGGAATCGTCTGTATTGGGCTCGGGACAAACCCTCATGGCCGCAAGGAATCGCCGCAGGCCTTACCGGACAACGCCCAGGGTACGCCTGACGCGGGGCGATATCCCCTGTTTGCGGAGTGGATAAATCCCTCACGAACTCTGACCCGATTGGACATTGCCTGCCGCCAACGCCACCCATTACGATGAATTTCCCCTTGCCCGCGAGCGTCGCACCCGAGAACAGACGGTGCCGCGGGCGGTCGGCGAAGCGCTCGGAGGTCACTGCATCGCAGGCGCGCTGCCGACCGGCATCGGACTACAGGAGACAACCCATGACTGCGGATTACGCCCAAGCCTATGAGGCGTTCGACCTCGACGCCACCGTGCGCGCCACGCTGGACGGCAACCTCGACGCGATGAATGCCTGTGTCGAATGTTGCGACCGCCACGCCCTGCCCGGGCGCATCGCCCTGTTCTGGGAAGGCAAGGACGGCACGAGCCAGACCTGGACGTTCAAAGTGCTGCAAACCCTGTCGGCGCGCTTCGCCAACTTCCTGCGCGAACAGGGTGTGCAGCCCGGCGACCGTGTCAGCGGCCTGCTGCCTCGCACGCCGGAATTACTCATCACGATTCTCGGCACCTGGCGCGCGGGCGCGGTGTATCAGCCGCTCTTCACGGCGTTCGGGCCGAAGGCGATCGAACACCGTCTGCAAAGCGCGCAGAGCAAGCTCGTGATTACCGACGCGACCAACCGGGCGAAGCTCGACGAAGTCGCCAACTGCCCGCCGGTCGCGACGGTCGGCGGCCCTCGCGGTCAGGGTGTGCGACGCGGTGACTTCAGCTTCTGGCACGAGGTAGAGCACCACGACGAGGTGTTCGACCCAGTGATGCGCCGGGGCGACGATCCCTTCATGATGATGTTCACTTCTGGCACGACGGGCGCGGCCAAGCCGGTAATGGTGCCGCTGCGCGCGATCATGGCGTTCATGGGCTATATGCGCGACGCCGTCGATCTGCGTACGACCGACACCTTCTGGAACATTGCCGACCCGGGTTGGGCATACGGGCTGTACTACGCCGTCACGGGACCGCTCGCGATGGGGATTCCCACGACGTTCTATGACGGGCCGTTTACCGTCGAGAGCACGTACCGAATCATCAACAAGCTGGGTATCACCAACCTCGCCGGTTCACCGACGGCATTTCGTCTGCTCATCGCTGGCGGCGAAAAAGCGGCGGCTCCCGTCAAGGGGCGGCTGCGCGCCGTGTCGAGCGCCGGTGAACCGCTGAACCCGGAAGTCATTCGCTGGTTCGCCGAACATCTCGGTGTGACCATTCACGACCATTACGGCCAGACGGAACTGGGCATGGTGGTATGCAACCATCACGCGCTCTCGCATCCGGTGCAATCGGGAGCTGCGGGCTTTGCCTCGCCGGGGCACCGTGTCGTGGTGCTCGACGACGAAGGCCGGGAGTGCCCTGTCGGCCAGCCGGGCGTACTCGCGCTGGACCGCAAGCAATCGCCGCTGATGTGGTTCGGCGGCTACTGGGAGCGGGAGACGCCTGCGTTCATGGGCGACTACTACCTTTCCGGCGATACCGTCGAGCGCAACGCCGACGGCAGCATCAGCTTCGTTGGACGTAACGACGACGTCATCACGTCGGCGGGCTATCGCATCGGTCCGTTCGACGTGGAAAGCGCGCTGATCGAACATCCCGCTGTGGTCGAAACGGCCGTAGTGGGCAAGCCGGACCCCGAGCGCACGGAGCTGGTCAAGGCATTCGTCGTGCTGCACGCCCAGTTCGCGCCGTCGGACGCCCTCGCCCGCGAATTGCAGGAACACGTTCGCCATCGACTGTCGACGCACGCGTATCCGCGCGAAGTCGAATTCGTGACCGAACTGCCCAAGACGCCGAGCGGCAAGCTTCAGCGCTTCATTCTGCGCAATCAGGAAATCGCCAAGGCCGCGCAAGCGTCGGCCAATGCGGCCTGAGCGCCACCTTTACTTATTCGGGATTCGCAATGCAAATCAAGGACCGTGTCTTTCTCGTCACCGGCGCATCGTCGGGGCTCGGTGCAGCAACCGCCCGCATGTTCGTCGACGCAGGTGCCAAAGTCGTGCTCGGCGACATCAACGCCGAAGCCGGTGCCAAACAGGCCGACGCGCTGGGCGAGGCCGCGCGCTTCGTCGCGACCGACATCACGCGCGAAGACGATGTGCAGCGCCTCGTCGACACGGCGAAAAGTGCCTTCGGCACGCTGAACGGTGTGGTCAACTGCGCGGGCATGGTCATTGGCGAGCGCATTCTTGGCAAGCAGGGACCGCACCGGCTCGAGAGCTTCGCGCGCGTCATTAACGTGAACCTGATCGGCACGTTCAATGTGCTGCGCATTGCGGCTGCGGCGATGGCCGAGGGTGAAGCGGATGCCGAAGGCGAACGCGGCGTCGTCGTGAACACGGCATCGGTCGCAGCGTTCGACGGGCAGATCGGTCAGGCGGCGTATGCGGCGTCCAAGGGGGGTGTCGCCGCGTTGACCTTGCCCGCCGCGCGTGAGCTGGCGCGACTGGGCGTACGTGTCGTGACCGTTGCACCGGGGATTTTCGAAACACCGATGATGGCTGGCATGACGCCCGAGGTGCAGGCTGCGCTCGGTGCGTCGGTACCTTTCCCGCCGCGTCTGGGCCGTCCGTCGGAGTACGCCGCACTGGTGCGACACATCGTCGAGAACACCATGATCAACGGCGAGGTCATTCGTCTTGACGGCGCATTGCGCATGGCACCGAAGTAAGCCCAGGGAAGTCTCGACGTCTTAGGCTGCAATCGAAACGCTAAGTCCACCAACCGCGCCAAATCTGCCAAATCCGCGATTTCGGAATACTCCGATCAGCGTTTCGGACGGCGACGGAAGCGCCGACAGGGGCCGCACTGCTAGAATTCCTGCGTCCCCCTGCTACGGCATTCCGCCGGCTCCGATTCGCGACGCATGGAAAAAGGCAGTATTTCGATTCATTTTGTGATCAACGCATTGGCGCACGTCGAGCGACTCGGCGGCGATCCAACGGCATTGCTGCGCGCCGCGGATATCGCCCCGTCGTTGCTCGCGCATCCTCAGGGGCGTGTCTCGGCGGATCGATACGCGCATCTGTGGCGGCTGATCAGTCTCGCACTGGACGACGAGTTCTTCGGACAGGATTCGCGACGCATGAAGTTCGGCAGTTTTGCGATGCTGTGTCACAGCGTCGTCGCCTGCCACACGCTGGAACAAGCGTTGCAGCGTGCCTGCCGCTTCATGGGGTTGTTGCTCGACGATCTGGAGATGCATCTGGTGCGCGACGGCGCACTGGCCCGGCTTGAAGTTCATGAGCGGCCGGATGCGAAAGCGCCGCGCATCTTCGGACACGAGACGCTGCTGATTCTCTTCTACGCCCTCACCTGTTGGCTGATCGCACGGCGCGTGACGTTGGGAACGGCGTACTTCGCCTTTGACGAACCGGTCTACAGCGAAGAGTACCGAACCATGTATTCGGCGCGGTTGGTTTTCGGTGCTCCGCATACCGCTATCGAATTCGACGCTGCCTGTCTGGACTTGCCGGTCGTGCAAAACGAAGTCACGGTGAAGGATTTTCTGCGGGCCGCGCCGGGCAACATCATCCTCAAGTACAAGAACACCAAGGGGATGGTGGCGCGGGTGCGACGCAGACTGAAGACCATGCCGACCGACAGCTGGCCCGCGTTCGAAGCGTTGGCGGGCGAGTTTCACACGACCCCGTCGACGTTGCGCCGGCGCTTGGAAGACGAGGGACAGTCATACCAGTCGATCAAGGATCAGTTGCGACGCGATCTTGCGATTCACGCGCTGTGCCACACGTCCAAGCCGATGCTGGAAATTGCGCTGTCGTTGGGCTTCGCCGATCCAAGCGCGTTCTTCCGGGCGTTCCGGAAATGGACGGGGGCGCGTCCGGGAGATTACCGGCGTCAGGCGGTGGAGGCCTGACGCGGAACGATCTCCCCTGAACCGACCTGCTCCGCACTGTCCGCCGCGATCCGTGAATGGCCAATTCGATGGCGGCCCAGTCGGCGCCGCCATCATCCGCCAAACGGACGACGGTGGCGATCTCAGGCCGCGCGGGCCTTCCCGGTCACGGCAGCACTTTGACCTTCCTTGCCGTCATCGTCATCGTCGTCCAGTTCGATGCGTTTGACTTCGCCGAGCAACAGCAGGTAGCACAGCACCCCGGCGATGGCGAAGATGCTGATGAGACCGAGGGCCCAGCCGAACGAGCCTGTCGCTTTGACGATGAAGCCAATCGCGATGGGCGTGATGATGCCCGAGAGGTTACCGGCAAAGTTCACCGCACCGCCGGTGATGCCGACCATGCCCTTCGGGGCAATGTCTGCCACGAGCGACCACGACGCCGACGCCACGCCTTGTGCGAAGAACGCGAACGACATGATGGCGATGACGAGCCAGTTGGCGTCCGTGAGTACCGTGAGCGACATCGTCGGCACCAGCAGCAGACCGGTGACGATAGGCGTCTTGCGCGCCGTACCGACCGCCACGCCGCGACGCAGCAACCAGTCCGAGAGCAGACCACCGCACACCACGCCGATGGACGCCGCGACGAACGGCACCGACGTCATGCCACCGGCCTTGAGCACCGTCATGTGACGTTCGGTGATCAGGTAGGTCGGGAACCACGTCAGGAAGAAATACAGCGACGAGAGCGACGCAAATTTGCCCACGCATATCGCGATAATCTGGCGATTACGAAACAGCGCCAGCAGCTTGCGCCACGGGAATTTCTGCGCCGTCGCAGGTTCCGCCGATTTCACTTCGACGAGCGCCCCGCCGCTACGAATAAGTTCGAGTTCTGCGGCGTTGACCCACGCGCACTTGTCGGGATCGCGATAACCGACGAACCAGACACCAGCCCACACGATGCCCAGCAGACCCGTCGCGTAAAAAATCTCGCGCCAGCCCCACGTGTGTGCAATCCAGAACAGCACCGGCGTGAGCGCCGCCATGCCGATGTACTGGCCGACGAGGTAGACGCTCGTGGCCACACCCCGCTCACGTTGGGCGAACCAGATCGAGACCACGCGGTTGTTCACCGGGAACGTCGGGGCTTCTGCAATGCCCACGCCCAGCCGCATACCGAAGAGCGTGGCGAAGCGCGACGTGAAGCCTTGCATGAACGTCAGCACCGACCAACTGAGGATGGCGACACCGTAGATCGCACGTGTGCCAAAGCGGTCGATGACCCAGCCGCCGGGAATGTTGGCGATCACATACGTCCATGCGTACGCCGAGAAAATGAAGCCCAGCTCGACCGGTCCGAGACCGAACTCCTGCTTGAGCATCGGGGCGGCGACCGAGAGATTGGCGCGGTCGACGTAGTTGATGACCGTGCCGACGAAGACCAGAAAGAGCATCCAGTAGCGCACACGCGAGGGGCGCTGGGAGGATTTGGGGGGCAGAGAAACTGACATGTTGAATCTCATAATGGGCGGCGACCTCATACGAACGCCACCGAAAATCCTGCAATCACCAACATCGCCGACATCGTCGGCACCGAACGAATTCGACGCCGACGATACCGACAATATCGAGGCTTAGCCGCTACCTCAGAAGCTGTGATACATCCCGACGCGCAGCAGCATCTGATCGTGATTGCTCGATGCGCCGATCGGATACGACGCGGCGTGGTTATTCCCCGTCGCGCCGATGTACGTCACCTGCGCCTGCAACTGCGTACGCTTCGAGAACGAATACAGGTCGCCCGCTTCGATCTGGTTGTAGTGCGTGTGGTTGAACGACGAGTACGAATAGCCCAGCGTCAACGCGTTTGCTTCCGTGACGCGGTATTCCGTGCCCACGTCGTAGTTGAACATGTTGCCCGAGCCGCCCGGCGCACGAACTTCGCTGCGCGTATAGAGCGCGTGCACGTTCCAGCGCGACGAAATGCGGTACGAAGCGCCGATGCCCGTGTTGTTCACAGCATCCGACTGGAACAGCTTCGTGGCGGAAAGGGCCGACTGACCGAAGATCGACGAAATGCCGAGACGCGACGAGAAATCGAACGTCCGCTTATTGATGCTCACGTAAGTGGCAGCCATCGACAGCGCGCCGTTGTCGTACTTCACGTAGGCACCGGCCGTGCGCCCTTGGGCATTGCCGCCAGCGAAACCGTACATCAGACCGCCCGTCAGTCCGTGGAAGCTCGTGCTGTTCCACTTCACTGCGTTATCGATCTGCGACGAGTTCGCCAGATTGTCGAGGTTACCGGGGTGATAGGCATACAGATTGTGCTGCCAGAAGCCGTTCGAGAAGCGGATCGAGACGTCTTGCATGAAGTCTGTCTGGTGCCCGATCGATACCGTGCCGAAACGATCGCTGGCGAGACCGACCCACGCCTGACGATTCCACTCGACGCCGCTATTGATCAGCGCACCGGAGCTCGTGTTGAAGCCCTGTTCGAGTTGGAAGATAGCGGCGAGACCGCCCCCGAGATCCTCGCGTCCCTTAATGCCGAAGCGGTCGGGTTGACCGATCCCGGCGTCCATTTTGAACAGACGTCCGCCGCCCTGATTGCTCACATAAGTGAGGCCATCGTCGACCGTCCCGTAAATCTGTAATGAATTATCAGCGGCATGTGCCGCGCCAACGCATGCCAATAGGCAGGCTGCGCCGATACTGCGTCTCTTCACCATCCACTCCTGTTTGCCTCTGATGCCCGGGGCTATTGACGCCCTTTGCCGGCACGCTCGACGTTATTCCCAACGTCCCGGCTGCTGCATCGTTATTGTCTTACCTATGAAACAATGATTAATAGGTGAGACAATTATGTCGAAGTGGCTACTGTGAGACAAGCAGAAAATAAGTAAGCATTTATTGATGTTGCGCAAATGCTAATGACAAAGGTGACGCGCGTCTGCGGGAAAAAATAGGGGAAAGGCACGACTGCGACGTCCGGGCGGGGTCGATCAGAAGATGGCGAGACAAGCGCGACGAAGTGCGCAACGAAGCGGGGGCGGAGAAAAACGGGGCGTATGAGTGGCGACGATCCCCGGCCCCCCCTGACGCAGTGACTTAAAGGTAGTGGAACGGAGTCAGGGGGCCGGGGATTGGCGCTGCCCGGGGGGTATTAAGGGCGGGGAGGATTTGGGACCGTAGGGTTGGGGACCGTAGGGTTGGGGACCGTAGGGTTGGGGACCGTCGGGTTGGGGACCGTCGGGTTACATCACGGATGCCCGCCGAGCGGCACAACACCAGTGCGCTCGGAGCGGTAATTCAGCTTATGAGAGAGTTCATCGGCTGCGGATACCACCTTCTCGACAATGCCGCTCTCGAGCAGGTCGGCTTCGACGCGTGCCTGCGGGATCGTCACGCTGATCACGGCGGCAATTTGCCCTCGATGATTGCGCACCGGCGCGGCGATCGTCGAAATGTTCTGTTCGAAGAAGGCTTGGCTCATGCTGTAACCGCGAGCGATGTCTTCCTGCACCACGCGGTGGAGCGCATCGACCGTGGTGGGCGTATGCGCCGTGTAGGCTTCGAGCTTGCGTTCCGGATAAAGCTGCTTGAGCGACGGCAACGAATAGTCGCCGAGCAGAATGTGCCCGACGGCGGTCGCATGAGCGGGCAGACGCGTACCCACGCGTACCGTACCAAACACCAGTTCGCGGCTGGCCGCCTTCGCGACGAACACTGCGTCGCGCTGATCGAGAATCAGGATGTGGCTGGAGAAGCCCGTCGCGTCGCGCAGCTTCTCGATGACGGGCGTCCCCAGATCCGTCAGCTCAAGCGAGTTCAGATACTCGAAACCGAGGCGCAGCACTGCCACACCGAGTCGGTAATGACGGTCGTCGCCCGCCTTCTCGATAAAGCCTTCGGCTTCCAGCGTCTGCAACAGACGGAACACCGTCGAGCGTGGAATATCCAGCCGACGGGCAAGGTCCGCCCCTGCCAGCACCGGCTCGCGCGCCGAAAAAGTCATGAGGATCCGCAGACCGCGCTCCAGGCCCGGGACCGAATATTTGTTATCGCTGTCGTTGCTCATGCCGTTTGCGCACAATGGCGCCGACCGGTGTGCGGCGGTTCCGCGCAGCCGATAGACGATATTCATGGAAGGCGCACATTATAGGCTACGGTCCCGCCACCCGACCATGACGGAAGACCATGAGGCGACCGGGCCACTTTCTCACCACGCGAGACGGAGTTGCGCCGATGGTATCGCGACGGTTGCGCTTGGTTGCGCCCGTTCTCGAAACACCATGCCCTATGCAAGCGCAGGCTGGCACCCATCCAGGGCAAGCGGGGCGGGCTTTCGGGCGATTTCGGGGCCCGACGCCCGCGTCCGGCGGCATGCACCGCAATGGGGGTAATTCCGAAGCGCGTCGACTCGCGGTTTTTGTCATGATTGCGGCTGCAAGCTTGACAAGCTGGCGCATGTGGAGCGAGACACCGTGGCCCGAGCCGAGAACAACAAACGATCCGGACTGGCCAAAAGGCACGTATTCCTTTTCTCCTGACGCTTTTGCGATTGCCTATCCCAATAGCCACTCAGGAGCTGCGCCCACCTGCCAAGTGGGCGTTTTTTTGCTGGTTAAACGCTCCCTTCGCAGTGTGGTTCGACCCGCCCGCGGCGTTCTTCAAAAGAGAACCCGATGTCCTGGCATGCTTGTTGCTTGTATTTCCAGCATCGGGGATCGACGCCGCCTTGGCCGAGTTTTGACGATAAGTACGCACCAGATTGCACCGGTTCTTACTAGATCGCGAAACCCGGACTCGCCCCCTGCGGCGCCTCCGTTTGTTTTGGGTCGAGGTGTTATGTTTAATGAACTGAGCGACGTTGAATGGCACGCCCTGCGTGATCTGATTTGCGACCGACCGGTCCGTACGGAACGACGCGGCCGCCCTCAAGTCGAGCAGCGCACGCTGACCAATGCTGTCTTGTGGGTGCTGTTCACTGGCGAGAGCTGGTCCAAGCTGCCCATGCAGTACCCCTCCGTGCCGACCTGCCGTCGCAAACTGAATGAATGGCGCGAATCGGGCATGCTCGATACGATTCTGAAACGCCTGCAACAATCGGGCCGCGATATCAGCGCCTGTGCAGGTCAGATCAGCAAACCGGCACGCAGCACGCCGTGTGGCGACACCGATCGACTGCGTGGTGTGTTCTGGACGAACCCCGCTTCGTGGAAGCCGCCGGTCGCCGTGCGGTAATGGGTGTCGAGTGGCGCTGATGGGTCGTCGGTGTGCCGACCCGCACACCAGATCGAATCCATCGATGTCACGATGTCCCCAGGCAGGATTGCCGCGCAACGTTCGCGGCGCCGCCGGGAAGGCATCACGGGGTTAGCCAGATAGCAGACATGAGCGAGATGTGGCCGGGCGGCCCATCTCGCGATTTGTCGCCTGACGTCTCTCCTCAGGGAGTCAGGCCATCAGTCCAATGCGGCGCGCACAGCCTCCGCAATCGCCAGCGACGCCGTCAGACCCGGCGATTCGATGCCGAACAGATTGACGAGCCCCGCCACGCCATGCACCGCCGGTCCATCGATCCGGAAGTCCGCTGCCGGCTCACCCGGTCCGCTGATCTTCGGTCGAATTCCCGCATAGCCCGGTTGTAACGCGCCATCCGCCAGCGTCGGCCAATAGCGTCGCACTGCGGCGTAGAAGCCGTCGCCGTCGGACGAATTCACCGTGTAGTCAATCTCGTCCACCCACACCACGTTCGGACCGAAACGCGCCTGACCGCCGAGATCGAGCGTCAGGTGGACGCCCAGTCCGCCCGGCTCGGGCACCGGATAAATCAGATGGGTGAACGGCGCACGCTGCGCGCAGGTGAAATAGCTGCCCTTCGCGTAATACCGCTGAGGAATGTGTTCCGACGCCAGCCCATCGAAGCGACGAGCGATATCGACAGCGTACAGGCCCGCGCTATTGACGACCGTGTTGGCGAGCAGTGTCGACGTGACGCCATCGGTCTCGACATCGAGTTCGATGCCCTCGGCACTGCCCACGCGAGCGCCTGTTACGCGCGCCTCGAAGGCCAGCATCGCACCTGCGTTCTCCGCGTCACCCTGCAAAGCGAGCATCAGCCCATGACTGTCGACGATGCCCGTCGACGGGGAGAGCAATGCACCAAACGTGTGCAGCGCAGGCTCTCGTTGTGCCACTTCCGCCGCCGTCAGCCACTGAAGATCGTCGACCCCGCTCGCGCGCGCGTTGGCGGCGATCGCTTCGAGCTCAGCGACCTGATGGTCGGTCGTCGCGACGATCAGCTTGCCGCAGCGACGATGCTCCACACCGTGCGAGGCGCAAAATTCGTACAAACGGTGTTTGCCCTCGACACACAGCGTCGCCTTGCGCGAGCCGGGCGGATAGTAGATGCCGCCGTGGATGACCTCGCTGTTGCGCGAACTCGTGCCCGTGCCGATGGCACGCTCGGACTCCAGCACGACGACTTCGCGTCCGGCCATGGCCATCGTTCGCGCGACGGCCAGTCCCACCACGCCCGCGCCGATCACGACGCAATCGACTTTGTCCATCGCTGTTCCCTGTTTGCCGTTCGAGATGTCCGATTCGGATGAAGGCGCACTTGCACACGTCTTCATCCGAATCGGCTGCGGGAGCGACTCCCGCAGCCCAACGCGTTACAGCGCGCCCGTCAGTTCCGGCACGACGGTGAACAGATCGCCCACCAGACCGTAGTCCGCCACCGAGAAGATCGGTGCTTCCGGATCCTTGTTGATCGCCACGATCACCTTCGAATCCTTCATGCCCGCCAAGTGCTGAATCGCACCCGAGATGCCCACAGCCACATACAACTGCGGCGCGACGATCTTGCCCGTCTGGCCCACCTGATAGTCGTTCGGCACGTAACCGGCATCGACTGCCGCGCGCGATGCGCCCAGCGCCGCACCCAGCTTGTCCGCCAGCGGCTCCAGCACCTTTGTGTAGTTCTCGCCGCTGCCCAGACCGCGGCCACCCGAGACGATGATCTTCGCCGAGGTCAGCTCAGGACGGTCCAGCTTCGTCACTTCACGGCCCACGAACTGCGACACGCCAGCGTCCGGCGTCGCTGCGACGCTTTCCACCGCAGCGCTGCCACCCGTGGCCGCCGCCGGGTCGAAGCCCGTCGAGCGCACCGTGATGACCTTCACCTTATCGGCGCTTTGCACCGTCGCAATCGCATTACCTGCGTAGATCGGACGCTCGAAAGTGTCCGCGCTGTCGACCTTCGTGATATCCGAAATCTGCGCGACGTCGAGCAGCGCTGCGACGCGCGGGGCGATGTTCTTGCCGTACGCCGTGGCCGGGGCCAGGATGTGCGAGTAGTTGCCTGCAATCGACACCACTTCGTCCGCGATGTTCTCAGCCAGACCGTCGCCGAAGTAGGCGGCGTCTGCGAGCAGCACCTTCTTCACACCGGCGATCTGCGCAGCGGCGTCAGCTGCTGCCTTCGCGTTGCTGCCCGCGACCAGCACGTGCACGTCGTCGCCGCATTGCAGCGCTGCCGTCACCGTGTTCAGGGTCGCCGACTTGATAGCGTTGTTGTCGTGTTCTGCAATGACCAGAATGCTCATCTCGTCGTCTCCCTTAGATAACCTTGGCTTCGGTCTTGAGCTTGTCGACGAGCGCTGCCACGTCCGCCACCTTCACCCCTGCGCTGCGCTTGGGCGGCTCGGCCACCTTCAGCGTCTTCAGACGCGGGCTCACATCCACCCCCAGATCCGCAGGCTTCACGGTCTCCAGCGGCTTCTTCTTCGCCTTCATGATGTTGGGCAGCGTCACGTAACGCGGCTCGTTCAGGCGCAGGTCCGTCGTGATCACCGCAGGCAGCGACAGCGACACGGTCTCGAGACCGCCGTCCACTTCGCGCGTCACTTGTGCACGGTTATCCGCCACCGACACCTTCGAGGCGAACGTCGCCTGCGGCAGCTTAGCGAGTGCCGCCAGCATCTGACCCGTTTGGTTGGAATCGTCGTCGATCGCTTGCTTGCCGAGGATCACCAGTTGCGGCTGCTCCTTGTCCACCAGCGCTTTGAGCAGCTTGGCCACAGCCAACGGCTGCAACTCTTCGTCAGACTCGATGAGAATCGCGCGATCCGCACCGATGGCCAGCGCCGTACGCAGCGTCTCTTGCGACTGGGCCACGCCCGCCGACACCGCGATCACTTCCGTCGCCACGCCCGCTTCCTTCAGACGCACCGCCTCTTCCACCGCGATTTCGTCGAACGGATTCATCGACATCTTCACGTTCGCGATGTCGACGCCACTGCCGTCGCTCTTCACGCGAACCTTTACGTTGTAATCCACTACCCGTTTGACCGGTACCAGGATCTTCATGCGGAACTCCCTTGAATCAAAAAAACCGGACGGCCTGCCGACACCACGGCAACGGCCGTCCTCGAACATACGAAAACTGTCTTGCGAATTCAGCCAACTGAGCTGCGAAGTTGCTCGCGAACTTACTCGATCTCGCGCCCTTTCGTCTCGGGCAACATGAACGCGGTGATCAGCACGACGAGGTACGCGCCACCGGCAAACATCCCGATGGCCGAGCCCAGACCGCTCGTCTTGGCGAGATAGCCCACCAGACTCGGGAACAAGGCGCCGATGCCGCGCCCGAAGTTATACGCGAAGCCCTGCGCATTCGCACGCACCGCCGACGGAAACAGCTCCGTCAGATACGCGCCCATGCCGCTGAAAATGCCCGACGCCGCGAATCCCAGCGGGAAGCCGAGAATCAGCATCTGGTCGTTGCTCAGTTGAAGCTGTGTGTAGACGTAAATGCTCACGCCCGAGAGCACGGCAAAAATCAGCAGGTTCGCGCGACGCCCCAGACGGTCGGTCAGATACGCCCCCGTCAGGTAGCCGATGAACGAACCGAGAATGATCACCAGCAGATAGCCGCCCGTGCCGATCACCGACAGGTGGCGCTCCGTCTTCAGGAACGTGGGCAACCACGTCGTCACGGCATAGTACCCGCCCTGCACGCCCGTGCACAGCAGCGCCGAGAGTGCCGTCGTCTTGATCAGTTCCGGCGAGAAGATCGCCCACGCCGACGTGCGCTTTTCTGCGACATCTTCGCGCTTGCGCGTGCGCTGAAACAGTTCGGGCTCAGGCACGTTCTTTCGGATGAAAAGCACGAACAATGCCGGAATCACACCGATCCAGAACAGCACTCGCCACGCATACTCTTCCGGCAGATACGAGAACGACGCCGTATAACAAAGCGCCGCCACGGCCCATCCGATAGACCAGCCGCTTTGCACCGTCCCCACGGCGCGGCCGCGATACTCGGTGCGCACGATCTCGCCCATGAGCACCGAACCCACCGCCCACTCGCCGCCGAAGCCCAGACCCTGCAACGCACGCAGCACGAAAATCTGCTCGAAGTTCTGTGCGAAGCCGATCAGTACCGTGCAGATGGAGAACCACAGAATCGTGACCTGCAAGATACGCACCCGTCCGTAACGGTCGGCCAGCACCCCGGCAAGCCAGCCACCGATGGCCGAGAACAGCAGCGTCACGGTCGCCAGCATGCCGGCTTGTCCCTTGTCGATGCTGAACACGGTGATCAGTGTCGAGATCACGAAGGTGAACACCATGAAGTCGAGCGCGTCGAGCGCCCACCCGCCGAACGCGGCAATAAACGTGTGCCGCTCGGTCTTGTTCATCTGGCGATACCAATCCATCTTGTCTCCTCCTGAACCTCTTGGACTTCATGAGCGCAAGGCGCGCCGGGAATGGGTAAAGCAAGCAAACCGGAAATCAGATCGTTTTCGGAAAGCCGTACAACCGTGCCGGGTTGTCCACCAGAATGCGCCGACGTGTCTCGGCGTCCGGTGCCCACTGCGGCAGCAGATTACGCAACGCACCGGTGTTCGGCATGCGCGTGAGCGACACATGCGGCCAGTCGCTGCCCCAAACCATGCGATCGGGGGCGTCTTCGATGAGCGCCTGTGCGAACGGCGTCACATCGTCGAACGTCGGGAAACGCTCGCTGATCCGGTAAGCGCCCGAGAGCTTCACCCAGTAACCGTGGTCGCGCACCAGCGAGCGCAACGCCGAAAAGCCCGGCGAATTCAGTCCTTGCGCCACGGGCGTATGACCCATGTGATCCACGATGCCCGGCACCGGCAGCGACGTCATGCGCGGCATGAGTTCGGGCAGCGCATTCACGTCCATCAGGAACTGCATATGCCAGCCCAGATCCTTGATGCGATGCGCGAGCGTTTCCATCGCCGTGAAGCCGATGCCACCACCGAACAGCACGTTGATGCGCAATCCGCGCACCCCCGCTGCGTGCATCGCTTCCAGCTCGGCATCGGTGACGTCCGGCGACACCACCGCAATGCCACGAAGGCGATCCGGGTGACGGCGTAGCGTTTCGAGCATGTACCGGTTGTCGGTGCCGTAGACGCTGATCTGCACCAGCACGCCATAGGTCATGCCCGTCGCGTCGAGCATCGCGAGGTACTTGTCCTCGGGCGCGGGCGGCGGCGTGTAGCTGCGCTCGGGCACCATTGGATACGCGTCGCTCGCGGCGACCACGTGTGCGTGCGTGTCGACAGCGCCAAAGGGCACTTCGAACGTGGGCGGATCGATCTCCGGCAGCGGGCCCAGACACAGCGGCGCACCGGCGGCGGAAGTTGCGGTCATGTCGACTCCTCAGGGGAAAACGTCATCGGACGCCGATGTCCGGCGTCCGCGATGCGAAAAAATCGTTACAGCAGCTTGCCCGGATTCATGATCCCGGCCGGATCGAACACGGCCTTGATCTCGCGCATCAGGCGCAGTTCGAGCGGCGATTTGTACTTGGCGAAGTAGTCGCGCTTGAGCTGTCCGATACCGTGTTCGGCGCTGATGCTGCCGCCGAAGCGCGCGACTTCGTCGAGCACTTCGGCCGTGATCGCCTCACCGTGCTTTGCCATGAAATCCGTCGCCTCACCTGCCGGACGCGACAGGTTGTAGTGCAAATTGCCGTCGCCGAAGTGGCCGAAGATGAACGGACGCACCTGCGGACAAACACGTCGCACCCGCGCCTCGGCGCTGGTCATGAACTCGGGAATCGATTCGATGGGCAGCGAGACGTCGTGCTTCAGGTGCGGGCCGTCGGCACGTTGCGCTTCGGAGATTTCCTCGCGCAACTTCCACATCTCTTCGACCTGACCCAGCGTGGACGACACCACGGCGTCGGCACACAGATCTCGCTCGATAGCGGCCTCGATCACCCGTTCGAGCAATGCCCCGAGGGCCTGTTCGTCTGCCGTATCGGCCAGCTCGACCAGCACGTAGCCCGGGTGACGCTCACCAAACGGCGCACGCACGCCCGGCACATGCGCCATCACCAGATCGACGCACTCGCCGGTGAAGAACTCGAACGCCTGCATGCGCGGGCCGCATTCGGCGAACAGCAGCTCATAAAGCTCGAGCGCCTGACGCGGCGACGTGACGGCGGCGATGACCACCTGACGCACCGGCGTGGGGGCGTACAGACGCAGCGCCGCCGCCGTAATCACACCGAGCGTGCCTTCCGAGCCGATGAGCAACTGCTTGAGGTCGTAACCGGTGTTGTCCTTACGCAGCGTGCGCAGGCCGTGAAGGATCTCGCCATTCGGCAACACGGCTTCCACACCGAGCACCAGATCGCGCGTCATGCCATAGCGCACCACGTTCACGCCACCCGCGTTCGTCGCGAGATTGCCGCCCAACTGGCACGACCCTTCGGCCGCGAGACTCAGTGGTAGCAGACGATTCGCGTCGCGCGCCGTGCGTTGCAGGTCTTCGAGAATGCATCCCGCTTCGGCTACGAGGGTATTGGCGATGGTGTCGAGGCTGCGCACCGCGTTCATGCGGTCGAGGCTCAGCACCACGTTCTGCTCGGACTTGTCCGGGGTGGCGCCGCCGCACAGTCCGGTGTTGCCGCCGCGCGGGACGACCGGGGTGCCCGTGCTCTGGCACAGCGCAAGAATCTTGGCGACGTCCTGCGTCGAGCGCGGACGCACAACGGCCTGCGCGTGCCCGCGATACATGCCACGCCAGTCGGCGAGCCACGGTGCGACGTCCTCAGTGGAAGTGAAAACGCTGTCGGCGCCGACGGCGTCGATCAGACGTTGAGCGAAAGCGGTGATGGTCATAAGGTCACGCGTCGGGGGTTACGGTGTAGGGGATGGCATCTGACGATAGCTCGGCGGCTCGCAGATCAATGGCGCTTCGGCGCAACCGCGCCGG
Organism: Pandoraea commovens; assembly: GCF_024704525.1. Classification (NCBI taxonomy): domain Bacteria; kingdom Pseudomonadati; phylum Pseudomonadota; class Betaproteobacteria; order Burkholderiales; family Burkholderiaceae; genus Pandoraea; species Pandoraea commovens. The sequence continues at coordinate 1,815,200 of NZ_CP102780.1, read as the reverse complement.
TAATGATGTCGCGCCCGGGAAGCGTCAGGCCAAGACGCCCCGAGGCACTCAACAGATGCGAGAGCGACGCCTCACGCGCGCGCATCGGATCGCGCGCCTTGATGGCATCGAACACGGCGACGTGCTCCTGATGCACCTGCGCCGCGAGGCCCTCGTGGCGCAACGTATTCGTGCGTGCGGCCTGCACGACCTGCCGGATTTGCAGATTCAGGTACTGCAACAGGTCGGCGTAATAGCGGTTGTGCGTCGCGCGCGCGATGGCGGCATGAAAAGCGGTATCGAACTCGACGCCGTTCTCCGGGTGATACAGATGTGTTTCGAGTTTGCCGAGGATCGTTTCGAGCTGACGGATGTCGTCGTCGGTATGACGAACGGCGGCGAGCGCAGCGGCCGTGCTCTCCAGATCCAGACGCAATTCGTAGACGCTCGCGAGATCGGCCGCATCCTGCCCGACGGGCACCTGAAAACCGCTTTGCGGCGTACGCGCCTTCACGGTCACGCCTGCGCCCTGACGGCTGTCGATCAGCCCCTGCGCACGCAGACGCTCCGTCACCTCGCGGATCACCGCCGGACTCACGCCATACGATTCGGAGAGTTGCTTGCCGGTCGGCAGCCGGGTGCCGACGGGATAGACGCCCTGCCGGATCGCTTCCTGTAGTTGCTGCGCGACCTGCTCGGTCAGGGTTCTGGGCTTGGTGGTCATCCGTTCCTGTCGCTCAATTCTTTTCTGGTTTGCATGTTATCTGAAAACTTTTATTGCCTCATATCGCGTTAACCCTAGTCGTCCCGCTAAAAAGAAAAAGCGGTGGTGGAGACTGGCTCCATCACCGCTTCATCGGCTGCGCTCCGATTGGATCGGACGCAGAACCGCTCCTGCCTTAGAAGCCGATCAGCGCTTCCGTCACGTGGCCGACGTTCGGCGGCGCGGCGAAGCAATCGCTCACGAGCGCGCGCCATTGCTGGAAGGCTTCCGAGTTGCGAAAGTGAACGGTGTGGTCTTCGAGCGTTTCCCAGGTCACGACGAGGCTGTAATGCGTCGGTTGCTCGATGGACTTGAGCAGGCGCATGCCGTGGCAGCCTTTCGATCCCTTGAACAGCGGCGCGGCCTTGGCGACACCTTGTTCGAACTCGGCTTCCTTGCCGGGCTTCACTTCGATCTGCGCGATTTCAAAAATCATGGGGTTCCTCAGAGATGGGTCCGTGGTTTTGCTGATGGATTCTATACCGCGTGCCGGTGACACGCATCGCATGTGACGTCCCCTAGCCTTTCACCGCTTTTCCACAATCCGCAATGTCCGCATGCACGAAGAACGCCCGCGGCGTCGGTTTGCGGCACCACGACCGTGCACCCTGAAGCACCGAATGTCACATCACCAGATAAAACTCACATAGATATCAATGCGCTAGCGATTCCTGGCATCGCTCTTGCATATCTTCGTTTCTTCTCACGTTTGCACCAAAAGAGCACATTCATGCCCAATTCCAATACACCCGGCGACGTGCTGTTCCTGCTGCTCGGCGCGATCCTGGTGCTTGCCATGCACGCCGGTTTCGCGTTTCTCGAGCTTGGCACTGTCCGCAAGAAGAATCAGGTCAACGCGCTGGTCAAGATCCTCACGGACTTCGCCGTCTCGGGACTCGCGTATTTCTTCATCGGTTATCCGCTCGCCTATGGCGTGGACTTCTGGTCGAGCGCCACGGTGCTGTCCGAGCACAACGGCTACGCGCTGATTAAGTTCTTTTTCCTGCTGACGTTCGCGGCTGCCATCCCGGCCATCGTGTCTGGCGGCATTGCCGAGCGCGCCAAGTTTCATCCGCAGTCGGTGGCCACGTTCTTTCTCGTTGGCGTGATCTACCCCTTCTTCGAAGGCATCGCGTGGAACGGGCATCTCGGCATTCAGGACTGGCTCACCCAAACGCTCGGCGCGCCCTTCCACGATTTCGCAGGTTCGGTCGTCGTGCATGCGGTGGGGGGATGGATTGGTCTTGCGGCGGTGTTGCATCTCGGCGCGCGACGCGGGCGCTACAACGGTCAGGGTCAGGTCGCCGCGCATCCGCCGTCGTCGATTCCGTTCCTGGCCCTTGGCGCATGGATTCTGATCGTCGGCTGGTTCGGCTTTAACGTGATGAGCGCCCAGCGCGTCGGTGGCATCTCGGGGCTCGTTGCCGTGAACTCGCTCATGGCGATGGTCGGCGGCACGCTGGTTGCCATGTGGGTGGGACGCGACGACCCGGGCTTCATCCATAACGGGCCGCTTGCGGGACTCGTTGCCGTGTGTGCAGGGTCGGACGTCATGCACCCGCTCGGTGCGCTGGTCGTGGGTGCGGTCGCTGGCGGTCTGTTCGTGTGGCTGTTCACGGTGACGCAGAACCGTCTGCGCATCGACGACGTGCTTGGCGTGTGGCCGCTGCATGGCGTGTGCGGCATCTGGGGTGGGCTGGCGGCTGGCATCTTCGGACAGAAGGCGCTCGGTGGACTCGGCGGTGTGAGCTTCGTCGCACAGATCGTCGGCACGGTGATGGGCGTGGCGATCGCCTTCGCCGGTGGCTACCTCGTGTATGGGGTCATCAAACGCGTCTCAGGATTACGACTCGACGACGAACAGGAGTACTACGGCGCCGACCTCTCAATCCACAAGATCACGGCGACGCCGGAGCGGGAAACGAATTGGTAAGCGGGAGAATCTGAACCGCTGAATCATCAAACGGTGCGCAGTGACGCGACTCATGCCGATCACAGCGCACCGTTTGCAGGTCCCGCACTGAACGCCATCCATTGCGGCAAACCCACGAGGCAATTTCCTCCGGGACTGCACACTCAAGCCTGGACGGTCGTCATTGCGATTTGGGACGAAGAACAGCCTTAAGCAATGCGGGCAGCGCCAGAAGGACCAGCGGCATCTGGACGATAAGGCCCGCGATGATGGCCACCGCCAATGGCTGTTGCATGGCGGAGCCTTGTCCGATCGCGAACGCCAGCGGCAGCAGTGCGAGGATCGCGGCCAACGTCGTCATCGCAATCGGACGAAGGCGATTCTGCCCGGCGACAATCAGCGCTTCTTCCAGCGGCATGCCCTCCCGCGTCAGGCTCTGAAGCTCCGATACATAGAAGATCGCCACCTCCGTCACGATGCCGATGATCATCGTCATCCCCATCATCGCCGTGATGTTCAACTCGATGCCGGTCACCCACAAGCCGACGAATACCGCACCAGCGGCCAGCATCGGCATGGCCAGCACGGCGGCCGCCACACGAAATCGCTCGTAAAGGAACAGCAACAGCGCAAAGACCAGTGCGACGGCCGCCCCGAACACGACCATCAGACCGTGGAACGCGATTTGCTGCTGCTCGTAGAGCCCGCCCAGCGCGTAGTAGGTGCCCTTGGGAAGCAACGGCTGCGTGCCGAGCATCTGCTTCACATCGCCGATTACCGAGCCGAGATCGCGCCCGCTGATCCGCGCCGTGACCGCCACCATCGGCTTCAGGTTGTCCCGTTCGATTTCGGGTTGTCCGGTGACCGGGACAAGTTTGGCCACGCGGTCTAACGGAAACAGATGACCGTCGGGTGCGCGCAGGAGCAATTGGGCAAGCCCAGTATCGGTCAGCGCCTTCGCACCGGTCAGCTGAACGCGAATCCCCATGGCTTTGACGCCGACCTGATAGGTCGTCGCCACATTGCCTGCCAGCAGATCAGAAACCTGTTGGGCCACCCACTGCGGATCGACACCCTGCGCGGCCGCCGCGTCGGGCTGGATCTGGATGTCGAGCGCGTCACCGGCCGGATTGATCCCGTCATTCACATCGACGACGCCCGACACGTGCGCGAGGGCCCCCGCGACCTTGCGGGCCGTAGCCTCCAGCACCGCCTGATCGTCGCCGTAAATCTTGATTTGCACGGGTTGAGGCACCGCCGTCAGATCGCCGATGAGATCCTCCATCAGTTGAGCAAACTCAACGCTCACGCCGGGCACCCTCGCTTCCACCTGTGTGCGAATGTCGTTCATCACGGTATCGATCGGTTGCCTGCCGCCGGACTTCAACCGCACGAAGAAGTCCCCTCGATTCGGCTCACCCAGACCATCGCCCAGCCCTGTCCCGGTGCGTCGCGAGTACGTCTGCACATTCGGGTTGGACTGAACGATCTGCTCGATCTGGCGCACCAGTCGATCGCTCTCCGTCACCGATGTGCCCGGGGCCGTGTGATAGTCCAGCACGAAGCCGCCCTCGTCCATGCTCGGCATGAAGCCGCTGCCAACCTGCGTGAACGCGAATGCGGCAGCCGCCGCGAGCGGGACAATCCCGAGCAGCATGCGTGACGGGCGCAGTGTGAGCCCTCTCACCACACGTGTGTAGCGGGCGTCGACCCATCGCGCAATCTTGCCGCTGCTGTCCGCATGGGCGTCTTTTGCCGTCAGCCAGTGATCGCAAAGCAGCGGAATCGCCAGCCACGTCACACAGAACGACACAAAGAGCGCGCTTGCCATCGTGACGGAAAGCGCCTTGAAGAACGCACCGGTGACGCCTGTCAGAAGGCCAGCGGCACAAAGATGATCAGCGTGGCTGCCGACGAACCGGCAAGCGGTCGCGTGAACTCAAGCGCCGCCGCCATGACCCGGCCGTGAAACTTCTCTGCGCCATGCTCATGCATGCGCCGCACGATGTGCTCGATCATCACGATGGCGTCGTCGATGATCAGACCGACGGCCGCCGCCATGCCGCCCAGCGTCATGATGTTGAGTCCCATGCCGAATAGATGGAGCACCAGAAACGTTGCCGCCATCACGACAGGCACTTGCGCCACAGCGATGGCAGTGATTTTCCAGTTCCGCAGAAACAGCAGCAACGTAAAGGCGGCCAGCACGACGCCGATGAGCATGGCGTCGCGAACGCTGGCCGCAGACGCGATGACAAGCTCACTTTGGTCGTACCAGTTGGAGAGCTTCACGTCCGACGGCAACTGCGCCTTGAAGTCCACCAGCTTTGCCTGAACGTCGCGCGCAATCGCCACACTGTTGGCGCCCGGCTGCTGGTAGATGTTGAGCAGCACGGCGTCGCGGCCATTGGCGGTGACACGCAGCCATTGCGGAACGGTCCCCTGCGAGATGTTCGCGACGTCCGACAAATGGACCGGTCCGCCCGGCGTGTTCGCCACGACCACCCCGGCAAGCGTCTGCGGCGACGTCAGCGACGCGTGTGCGATAGCCAGATACAGCTTGTCGTGATCTTCGAGCCGACCGCTCGCGAGCAACACGTTGCTTGCCCCGACCGCCTTGACTACATCACCGATCGCAAGCTTGTAGGCGGCGAGCCGAAGGGGGTCGACAGTGACTTCAAGCTCGTCCTGCGCACCGCCTGCGGCCTCGACTCTCGCCACCCCGGCTACGGCCGACAGCAGCGGGCGCAACTGATACTGGGCAAGGTTGTACAGCTCCGAAGGCGAGCGTTTCGCGCTCGTCAGGCTATAGGCGATGACGGGAAACACCGTCGGGTCCATTCGCCGCACCCGCGTCGACGTCCCAGCCGGTAGCGAGGGCAACGTCTCTGCGATGGCCGACTGAATCTGAAGCGTGGCCAACGCCATGTCGGTGCCCCAGTCGAAGTTCACCGCAATCTCGGCGCTGCCGCGACTCGTTCGGGACGTCACGCCGCGCACGTTCGGCGCACGATGCAGCGCCTCTTCGACCGGCATGGTGACGAGCGTCGCCATTTGCTCGGCGGGGCGATCACCGGCGTCCAGTGACACGACGACGCGCGGGAACGCAACGTCCGGAAACAGCGAAATCGGCAACTGCGTCGACATGAGTGCGCCCGCAATCGCGATCATCGACACGACGAACAGCAACGAGCGCCGGTGCGCCTGCATCCATTGCACGAAACTCATCAGTGGTCTCCTGCGACGGTCACCGTCATGCCTTCGGTCAACTCGTAGTTGCCTGCCACGACGACCGGTGCCCCTTTGAGCAGATCGCCGTCGACACCGTATTTCTCCCCGGCGTCGACTTCCGGACGCACCGCGATTCGGTGCGCACGGTGCAAGCCGTCGATCTGGAAGAGATACGCGCCGTCCTTGTCGCGAAGCACGGCGCTACGCGGCACAACCCAGTGTTGCGCCGGTCGCGTCTGGATCGATGCGCTTACGCGCGTTCCAGGAATCAGGCCCGGGCTCGCAGGCGCATGCGCCGTCACAACCACGGCTTGCGTGACCGGATCGATGGCGGCACCGATGGTGGCGACGCGTCCGGTGACGACACCGCCCGTCAGATTGGCGGAGACCGGCCGGACCTCGACCACGTCCCCTGGGTGAATACTGGCCGCGAGCGATGGCTCGACGTTCAGGACAAGGTTCGGCACTTGAGCGTGCTGTGCGTCGCGGGCCAGCAGGCCGAGCGGTGCTCCGCTTGCAACCTGATCGCCCTGCCCCGCACTCAGTTGGACGACCACGCCGTCAAAGGGCGCGCGCAGCGTTTGCGTTCCGTTCGTCGCGCCGACACGCTGTTGAACCGCCTCGGCCTGCACGGCGTCGTCCAGCGATTTTTGCGCCGCGTCGAGTTGCGATTGCGTCGCCAGATGGGTGTCGTAAAGCGCGCGCGTATGCGCCAGGTCTCGACGGGCCGCTGCCAGCGCCGTACTGGCCTGATCGCGAGCGAGGGTCGCGGCAGCGTCCGCTACTACGTCCATCAGCGGCGTTCCCTTGGCAACCCGCTGACCGGGCGCGACGCGAAGCGCCGCAATCCGCACCGTATAGGGCAGCGTGACGGACTGAACCGCCGCGCCGGACGCCGACACGGCACCGTACGCGCTGACCGGTTGCGCAATCACCGCTTGCCTGACCGGTAACGCCGTCACCGAGACGGTGGCCGCATCTGCCGCTGCGCTGCCGCTAAACGAGGCGAGCAGACAACCCAGACCGAGTACGCCGGCCTGCCCCAGCGAGAGAATTTGCGGGCGTGCGCTGGCCCAGCGACGCGCGGCCGCTTGTTTATTTCTGTTCATGATTGGATTCCTTGGACGGAGTGCTGTCGGACACCATGGCCAGTCCGGCCAGTGTTTCGATGGTGATGTCCTGCTCTTCGACGGCCTCACGCAGTGACAACGCCTCGATGGACTTTGCCAACCACGCCAGACGGCTGTCGGTATAGGCGGTGAGCGTGAGATTGCGGGCTTGAAACTCGCGGGTTGCGTCGGCGCTCACTTGCGACAGACCGGGAAGCACGCCTTCGACGTCGCGTAGCTGCGTGCGCGAAATCGTGCGATCCGCGCGCAACCGGGCGATATCGGCATAGGCCTGATTCAGACGAATCTGGTACTCGTCATGCAGCCGGGTGCGCGTCGCGGATTCGATGGCGACGTTGCCCTGATTTCGATTGAAGATGGGCAGGCTCAGATTGATCTGAAAGCCTGAGGTGTAGACGTTTGAGGTGTCACGCGCTCGGACAAAACCCACCGTCAGACTCGGGAACTGTTTGAGAATGGCCTGGCGGTACTGTGCGTCCTGCGCTGCATAACCTTGTGCCAGCGCCAGCAAATCGGCGCGACGTTGTGCGAGATGGCCGACGGCCTCATCCAGTGCGACGTCGGACGCCGCAACATCCCGCGCACCGCCAATGAGCGTGAGTTCCGTCTCCGGCGACAAACCTAGCAATGCGTTGAGATCGGCATGCGCCTGAAGATCCGCATGCTGCAAGTCGGTGTATTGCTTGTGGGTATCCTGCGCGGAAGTCAGCGCTGCGCTGACGTTATCCGATGTCAGATTGCCTGCGCTGACTGCCTCCCGATAGGTCTCATAGCGTGCCTGCGCCAGCTCACTCGCCTGACGCGCCAACGGCAGCAGTTCGTCCTGATTCTCACGGCCCGCGACGCCCTGACGGATCGCGTGCAGGGGCTGGATGCCGGAGCCGACGACTATCTGGTCAAACCGTTCGAACTGGACGAGCTGGCCGCCCGGGTCAGAGCACTGGGCCGTCGCCGAGTCGGACAGGCTGCACCGCTCTACGTGCACGGCACGCTGATGCTGGACCCTTCCGCCCACACGGTTTCGCTCGATGGGCAGGCGGTCGACCTTCTCCCCCGCGAATTCGCGTTGCTGTCTGCATTGATGGAAACGCCAGCACCGGCCTCACCATGCTGTTGGCGAATCTTGTCGACAACGCGCTTCGTCATACGCCGCGGGGCGGTGCCGTCGATGTGCGGCTGTCGAGCGGTAGCAGCGGCGTGACACTGGAAGTGATCGATACCGGACCCGGTGTCGCGCCGAATGAACTTGAGAAGGTCACCACGCGGTTCTATCGCGGTGACGAGGCGGTCGGGCAAGGCAGCGGCCTGGGCTTGTCGATTGTCGGTCGGGTCGCCGAGCGCCATCGCGCGCGACTGGTGCTGGAGAATCGAACAGACCGGACGGGCCTGATCGCGCGTGTGGCACCGTTGTTGTCAGCTAGCGCCTGAGCGGATGGCCGGTCGACGTCCCAAATGAATTCTCAGACGGCGCCGACGGCAATCGCCACCGGCCCCTTCCCATCGAACTGCATCTCGCCTCAATGACTCTGCGCCGCAGCCGGTTGCATCCGCTTACGCTCGGCGTCGCTCAAGCTACGCCAGAGTGCGGGATCGACCTTGCCGCCCATGCCGAGAATCTGCACGGGGCTTGATGCATCGTACCGATAGCCTGCCCCGTAGCGTGCCGCGTCGCCGTTGGCTGCCGACGGCTTGCCGTCCGCCTCGCCCTGCGAACCCTGCACCGACGCGCCCAGCATCCGCACCGTGAAGATCGACGACTGTCCTGCGCGTTGGCTAGCCCGGTCGCGTGACACAGCATCCTGCGCTGCGGCAGCCGCCTGCGCGGCCGTCGCGCTTGCGTTCGTCAACGCCCCCACATTCACCGCTGCGATGGTCGGAATGCCCACCGACTTGCCCTGCACCTGAATGTTGTCGGCATTTAGCACGCGTAGCGCCGCGATGTTGACGTTGCCGGACACGCGAATGCCCGCTTCGCCCGCATCGATCGTGCCGAGCGGCGCGATCAGGTCGATGTCGCCCGGCGGAATCTCCGGAATCGGATTGAGCGTTGCGATACCGGCCCCGGTGTTCGGTGTCGTCGGCGACAGCGAAACCATGCCCATCTCGTCGTACACCCGACGCTGCGGCGTGTAGACCACCGTCGACTTCGAACCGCGCCCGGCGTTGATGTCTCCCTGCGCCGACCACGCCAGTACATTGCCGCCGAACGTCGTGAAGATACGGCTCTGGCCCAACAGGATGCTGTCTCGCGAATACAGATCCACGTTGCCGCGACCCTGCGTGAGGACACCCGATCCTTCGCCGGGGACGAAGCCGCCGTCTACGCCGATCAGCGTTCGTCCGCCCGGCGTGACGATGCTGATCCCGCCACCGAAGTCCGTGTGAATCCCAGCGTCCTGCACTTCGTAATGCGGCACGTCGTATTGCGGGCTGCCACGGGCAATCCATTGCGCCTGCGTCAGATACTGAACGCCCGGCAGCGGACGCACTGTCGCCTCGCGATTCAGGTTTTGCAGGTAATACTTCGCGCTGCTGTACATCGTGACGCTGCCCTCGTATGTCAGCGGGTTTCCGGCGGCGTCGTGCGTTGGGAACAGCGTGGCGATGGCTTCGCGTCCGCGCAGATAACTGCCCGCACGCGCGCCGCCAGTCTCGTTGTACTCGCGCCCAGACGCCCGCAGCTCCGCAAAGTACACGTCGCGCAGATACGTGCGTTGTTGCTCCGGCGCGAGCGCGTCGAAGAACTGACGCGCGTTCATGGACGTCGCATCGAAATGCAACCCTGCGTTGTTTGGCCCACCGTAGCGCGTCGTCAGCCAGTTCACGAGATGCAACTGGCTCTGCTGCGCGTACTCATTGCGCAGGTCGCGCTTTGCCGCGCCACTGCCCGCCTGACTCGCCGCGTTGGCAGCGTTCAGCTCGGCCTGCTTGCTCACGAGGAAGGCGTCGGCACCGGCTGCGTCGCCGCGATAACCGAACTCCTGTTGCAGCCACCCCACGAGTGTGAGTTCGCCACCGTAGACGACCACGGCCTTGCCCGGTTGATCCGACAGCGTGCGGCCGGGATCGGCCTGATTGGCCGCGTCGAGATAGCGTGCGGCGAAGGCCTTGAAGTCGACACCGTCGAGCCCCTTCGGACCGACGCCCGCCGCGACCGCAATCGCAGCGCCATTGCTTCGGTCGCCGGGTTTAACGTTGACGACCCCACCGAGGCTGCGCAACTCCGCAGTGTCGCCCATGAACACGTCGCGTCCCGCCGTCACCTCCAGCGCGCCCGGCCCGATGACGTAGAACGTGCTGTAGCGCACGTCGCGTCCGGCGGAGACCACGGAGACGTCGTCGGCGCGGTTGTGAACGATCACGTTGCCTTGCGTCGCCACACCGGTGCGCCGGCTCGGCGTGCCCGGCTTGGACGGATCGAGCGCGTCGCGCGTCATCGACCAGCCAGCAAAGTCGCTGTTGGAGACCAGATACGTGCCGAGCGGCGTGCCGGAATTCACGATGTCGCGTCCCGCACGAATCGCTACCGCCCCGTTGCCCTCGTACCACGTGGCCTCCAGCCCCTGCTTCGGGGACAACGACGCCCGGTAGTTGATGCCGCCCGTCTGAAGGCCCACGATGTCGCCTGCTACCGCGTAGAAGCGTGCCGGCGACACATGGCCAACGTCATAGCCCGAAACGGTGGCCGGCGTCAGGCTGAACATGGGGAACACGTTGGCACCAGAGGCACCGTAGTAGTAGAAAAGATCGGGCGCGAGCGCGTCCTGCCGCACGTTCGTGAGATACGAACGATTGCCCGGGATATCGGCCACCCCCCCGGCAAACGCAGGCGATTGCGGCGTGGGCAACGCGCGCGGATCGGCCGCCGAGCGGCTGATCGGGAACCCGCCGCCGAACATCGATTGCCCCGCGAGCATTTCGAGCGCCCCACCGTCGCTGCTCACCTTGAACAAACTGCTGACCGGCTCGGGCGCGAGCAGCATCGGTGTATCTGCCGTTGTCTGTGCGCCGTTCGCGAAGAAGCTGTCAGTCGCGGCGGGACCGTTGAAGATGTTGCCCGCGCCCGCCGTCACACGCAACGTGGCGGGCAGAACGAAGCGGCCGTCGGTCGGTGAATGGTTGCCCCCCACACGGGTGCGATCGGCGATGGCGGTGAGCGGTGCCACGCTGCCCCCGGCGCTGAAGAGATCGATGGCGGTCGAAGGGGTCCACAGCGTGAACCAACTGAAACCCTCGCCGCTGTAATCCACGCCGCCCACCGAGAACGGTGTGCCGTTGTTGCGCTGCTTCGTGCGGGTCGCGTCGCCATAGCCGCCGATGACGAGATCGCCACGGGTTTCGACGCGCGCACCCGAATCCCCGAGCACAAGCGTCGGGCCACCGCTGGCCATGCCGCCCGACACCACGAACGGGCTCGTCGCACGCGACTCACGCAGATCGGCTCCGCCTGCAACCGCGCCGCTGCCACCCAGTGCGCCGGCTTCTACGCGCGTTGCGCCGCGCAGATTCGTAAAGGTGCCATAGAGGGACAGATTGGCATTGCGCCACGCCGTCGACTCGCTGATCTCGTTGTTGGCGGGTGCGATCGCGCGCACGTCTCGCACCGGGTTGAGTCCGCCGCCGATGCGAATGTCCAGATCGCCGCCGCCTGTCAGCACGATCTGCGATCCGTCGGCAGACACACGTCCCGTACTGGCCACCGCGACGTTCACGCCCTGACTACGTGCAAAGACTTTCGTCGCATCCGAATTGCTCGGGCCCATGCGTGACTCAAGCATCCCCGCGTTGCCGCCGGCCTCCATGACGAGATTGCCGCCGCCCAGCGTACCCAGCCCAGTGAAGCCGACCAGATACGGCATCTTGGCGAATGCGTCATAACCTTCGGACGGACCCACGGTGTAGGTCCCGAAGTTGATCCACCACGCACCCGGCACGCCGCCGTCGGCAATCGCCGAACCGGAGCCCTGTCGCCAGAGCCAATTGCCCACGTTCGACATGTCGGCCGCTGCGCGCGGCATCCCGAAGCTCGTCGTGCGACGAAAGCCCGAGCCGTCCGCCGCGATGTCGCCGCGAATGTCGCCGCCCGCGCGAACGAACAGGTTACCGCCATGCTCCGGATACCACGCGCCGTAAAGACTGTCTGTCTTGCCGTCGACGTATTTCTCGAACGTCGCGCCGTCGGCACCGAGCACGTTCGCGCCCTTCACTTTGCCGCGAGCGAGGTTGTACGCCCCCGTGACGTCGGCGGCTTGCGTGCCTGCGGTGTAGACGCCGAACGGCGAATTCATCGTGAAGTTGCCCGCCGCAAGCATATCGAGATCGCCGGTCCCGGTACGCAACACGCTGAACGCCGGTTCGCGTGCCGGCAGCGAATTGAAGGTGTACGTCGGCGGCGTGCCTGGCGTGACGAGACGAATCACGTCGTAGCCGCCGTTGATGCCGTCGATGTCGCCGTCTTCCACAATGCCCAGCATTTCCAGCTCGGCTTGCGTCACGATCTCGCCGGGAATGCCGCCGTACCAGTCGCCGTAATCGCCCCATCTGAAGACGCCCGGCGACCCGCTGCCCGGCACCTTGACCCGCTCTTCTCCCATGCCGTAGTGCGTGTCGGAAAGCACCAGATGCCCGCGCTTGCTGTCGGGCTGCAATGCGCGCGGATCGGCCGCTGTCGTGTCGGCCCCGGCCACGAATCGCATCGACCATGACGCCGAACCCGGCGCGAGCATCGGCGCGATCGCGAGCAAGTTGCCCTGCACGCCGTCCGCGTCCGCCGGGCGCAGTTTGACGACCGTCGCGCCGCCCGGCAACTTCACATCCGTTTCCGCAGGAATGATCGCGCCCTTGCGCAGATCCACGGCGTTCGCGAGCACCAGCTTTACCGGCACGACGGCACCGGCAGGCCACGTGAGCGCCGCCACGGCAGTCGCAGCAGGCAGCACGTTACCGGCGTCGAGTTGCGTTGCGCTGCGCAGCGTCACGGCAGACGGCAACACGGCACCTGCGGCGTAGATCACGTTGCCTGCGGCGTCGCGCACCGCGCCGCCAAGGACCGTGCCGGCCGGCAACGTCAGCGTGCCCGTGAGCGAGACGCGTGTCGGCAAGCGCAGGCCGAGCGGCAGCGTCGTCGCCTGTACGGGGATGTCGTAGTTGAGTGCGCGTCCGACCGGGAATGCCGTCCCTGCGGCCAGCTTCACCTGCCCGCCCACCGGCACGACCGCATCTCCGCCCCAACCGGCCACGCCGCTCGTGAGCACCCAGCCCTTGCTGTCCGTGCCCGGCGTGAGACGGGTGGTGTCGAAGCCGTCGCTTACGCTGCCATAAACCTTCAGGTCGCCCCCCGCCCGAATCGTCAACGCGCCCGCCTCCCCGCTGCCATACACGCCTGTCTTCTGCGTATGCGGGTTCAGACTCGCGTAGCGATAGCGAGACAGGTCGATGTCGCCGTCGAGATGGATGTCGCCGTCCGGCGTCTTGCTCATGATCTCAACGCCCGGACGCAGATGAAACGCGTCCGTATAGCGACGCAGCCCCGCCAGCCGTGCGAGCATTGCCCCGTTGGCGAGCGCGTTCGTCATGAACGTTTCGTTCTTCGCGTGGAGTGCGTCGAGGTATGCCCGATTGACGACTTGATAGGGGCGGCCATCGACCGCCGTATCGGTGCCCGTCGGGGCATCCAGATCGCGATACATCCCATTGACGGTGATGGCGCGCGCGCCGTCGATCACCACATTGCCGCCCGCGTCGATGGCAATATCGTTGCCCGTCGCGCCACCTCCGGCACCGAGACGTTTGGCGCTGATCTCCAGCGTTCCAACGTTGAGCGACGTACCGTCCGTGCCCCCCCGCACATCGAGACGTGCGCCGTCTGCGAGCACCACGCGCCCTTCGCTGCCGTTGATTTCGATGACGGCGCGATTCGCCGCTTCGATGATCTGACCATAGCTGTCGCGACGAGCGACCTTGCCGTGCGCATCCAGCACGGCTGCGCCGCTCACGCTCACGCCATCGCGCGCCGACAGGCGAATCGTCCCCACCTGATCGCCGCTGGCGTCCACACGGCCCCGGACTTCGAGATGTCCGCCGTCGACCGAAAGCGTGATCTCGCGCGCCCTGAGTTCGTCGCCGACGACGAGATCGCCCTGTTTGATCTGGAAGCTGCGGCTGCCGAACACACCGCCGTCGGTCAGGCGCGCATTGAGTGCTGTGAAATCGTCGATGCGTTGCGCGCGCACATCGATCCCCCCGGCGGAGAACGGAACGAGCGTGCCGCCCGCATCGTACTGGCCGGTCGCGCTGCCCAACAGTTTGCCCAGCAACGAAACGTTGCCACCCGAGGCACCCAGCGCCACCACCGACAGCTTGCCCGCACGGTTTTCCATTGCCGACAGATCGATGCGCGATCCGGCCGCCTGACGCACGTTGCCGTTGGCGCTCGACAGCAGGACGTCGCCGCCCCAGCTGTACTTGCTCACGTCGAAGAAATCGAGCTTGCGACCTGCGAGATCCAGTTGCGCGTTATCGCCCAGCGTCACCTCGCCCTGCGCCGCCACGCTCAGTCGACCGCTCGGCAGCACCACACCGGTGTCGAGGTTCACCGTGCCACCGGCCTTGAGGGAGACGTCCGCGCCCAGAGCCCCCACGAAGTCGGCATTGGTCAGCACCGGTTTGGCACGGGCACGGGCGTTGGTCACCGTCAGGTTGCCCCCGGTCGTGTAGCTGCTCGTCGAACCGGCAGCGCCTGTGAGCAGCGGCGTATCGATGACGAGGTCGCCGCCGCTGTAGTCGTAATCCTTCGTCTGCGCATTCCAGCCTTGCTGCGACCGGTAGACGGACAGACCGCCCTTGTAATTGGCGCTCACGCGCTCGCTGGCGTTCAGATTCACCGTGGAGAACCCGAGCGCCATCCGGTTCTGGTCGTTGTTGCTGTCCGGCTGCGTGGCGGGCCCGTAGCCGAGCACAATCTCCTTCGCGTCGATGACGAAGCGCCCGCTGCCGGTGCCGGCGCCGTCGGCCGTCACCGCACCGGCCGGCGACTTCGAACCGCTCCATACGAGGCGATCGGTACGGATGCGCGCGAGTGCGTCGGCCGAGCCATAGCCGAAGATGGCCGGTGTGCCGAGCACGAGCGTGTCGATGCGCGACTTGCCCGTCGCCGGGTCGAGGGTCGAGAGTTCGACGGAATCGAAGAAGTTGATCGAGTCTCGCGCGACGAGCGACAGACTCTCAAGCGCGGGCGTGCCGTACGCGGTATCGCCACGCAGCAGGCGGCTCAGCATGGATTGGTCGAGCGTCAGCCCGTCGGCCAGTCGTCCCTTGGCGGCGAGTGCGTCGAGCGACGCCTGACTGCCGACGTTCACCCGGCCGACCGTCAGCGCCAACTGACGCGCGCCGTAGCGCACCGCATCGGTGATCGTGAAACGTTTGTCCGTCGACACGGCGATGCTGCCTTCGGAGAGCAGCAGCGTCTCGCCCGAACAGGTCGCGCCCGGCGCGCACACGCCCAGATCGATGGCGCCTGCCCCCTCGGTCGGACTGCCCGCCTCGGGTGCCAACATCGTCAATCGACCATTGGAGACGGCCAGTACGGCCTTCGAGCCGGGCGCGTAGACATAGCCGAGCGTGGAATCCCACATCGGCTTGCCGTAGCCGAGCGTGCTGATGCCGCTGCCCTGCTCGATACGAATGCCGTCCTGCGGCGAGTTCGACGAAATGAAGACTTCGCTGGCGCGCAGCATCGCGCCGCCGCGTAGCACCACATACTTGAGCGCACCGTTAATCGACGCCCTCATGGCCGACGCCAGCAGGCTGCTGGTACTCGTCGTCACCTCCGGCAACCCGCCGATCCCGATACGCGCCGCACCGACGGCGTTCAGATCGGCGGCGTTGAGTGAGATGAGCGTCCGGTCGCCCACGGTCGGCGTCGCGCGTGGCCCGAGTATCTCCACGCGCTCACCTAGCGAGGAAATCAGCAGACTGCTGCCGTAACCGTCCTTGGCCGCGGCGCCCGCCATCAGTCCGTCGAAGCGCAACGCGGGCACATCGACCACCTTGCCCGCCTCTCTGTCGCTCAGGAATTTCAGATCCAGACGCTTGGCATCGGCTTCGACAAGCGAGCGAGACACGCCATTGCGCGCCGAACTCGCACGGACATAGCCCGCGTAGCTCATTTCGTTGTACTGCGCATATGTGCGCAGCACGCTCGCCGGGCTCAGCAAGGCCTGCGTCGGCGCGGCATTGCGAATGCCGGTGTTGTTCACGCTCAGGGTCACCGGTGCGGTGAGCGAACCGTTGCGCATGGCGACCGGACCGAGCGAAGCGTCGACGGTGGCCTGCGTCTGCAATTCGACGCGGAACGCGCCCGGCAGCAGGGCAAACGTCGACGGCAGCAATGTGTAGGTGCCCGCAGGCAGTCCGGGCACACCGGCGCCGATCGTGATCCGCTGGCCGATGAGCGGGTCGCCTGCACCGCGCTCGCCGAGCACCGGGGCGTAGGCCGGTTGCGTCCCCGGCACGATGGCGTAGACCGGATTGGTCGACAGCGCGGGCAAACGGAAACTTCCCTTGTTGCCGGTCTGCACGACTTGCATGAGCGGCGAGAGGCGAACGTCGACGGAGCCGCCACGTCCGGCCAGGAACGCCGCACCGCGAATCTCGCCGCCGCCCGACAGATCGATCACGGCCCCCTTTTCCACCGCGATGGCGTGACTGGTGACGATGACGGACGGGCCACCGCCCGGCCAGAAGGTCTGCACGTCGTTGCCCGCGTACATGTAGCTGAGCCCGTCGAGCGAGCCGCCGTAAGGCATCACGAGACCGTTCGCGCTCACCGACGTCACGCTGCCGGGCAGCAGATGAAACATGCCGACGCCCTCCCCGCCAAACTGACTACCGACCGTGATCGTGCCCATCGGCGCGCGCAACACGCCGCCCTGACGGATCGTCGGCGCGACCAGCATGAGACTGCCGAAGAGAGAATAGGGCTGCTCGGGCAGCACCTCGGTCGTGCGAGCGATCGTCAGTACGCGCTTCGGGTCGAGTTCGATAGCGCCGTTCGACGCCTTGTACTGGCCCACCACGAACTTGCCGCTCGCGTTCGCCGCCGGATAGATCTGCGCGGCGGCCAGTGTCAGGTCGCCCGGCACGTAGAGTTCCTGCCTGTCGAGCAGACGTATGTCCCCGGCGCTGCGCAGCACAACGTCGCCGAACGCCAGACGCTCGACCTTGACCGGTGTCCCGCTGTTCGTCTCGATGGTCCCGGCGGTGCCGAACTGAACCATGCCCGTGAGATCGATGAGCGACGCGTCGATGTCGAATCGAGCGTCAGGGGCGAAGTTGGGCACACCAAGCACGCCGATGCCCCGCCCGCCGTTCTTCGAACCGTTGACCGGATTGGGCAGGATGAAGTTGTCGTCCTGACCGCCCCCCGCCGACGCGACTTGCACATATGGCGCAGCGAGTTTCACGCGCGTGGCAGGTGCCGCGCCGCTCGCCAGCCCCAGCGAGCTTGCCGCGATGCGCAGACTCTGGCCCATCGACAGGCTCACGTCCCCCGCGAAATCGAGCATGCCGTTGGCCATCAGCGACAGGTTGTCGAAGCCACCGGCCTTGATGCGGTCGACGCCGATACGCGCCCGTCCGAGCACCAGCCCTCCGGCCCCGCCCATCTGACCGGGCAGCAGTGCGTCCGACAATTCGCTCGGGCCTTGCGTTTGCGCGAGGATCATTTCCCGCGCGACGCGTACCGCATCGTCGACGTTGGCACCCTTGAGGCTGGTGCGATCCACGCGGCCGTAGAGCGGCGTGTCCAGCGCCACGTTCAGCGTGCCGCCCGCCGCACCCGCGCCACCAGCCTCGGCCTTCATGTCGCCGTCCAGATACAGGCCGCGACCGGACGCCAGCGAGATCACGCCACCGTTGCTGGCGACGCGTGTGCGGCCCAGCCCCGGCAGGTCGATGTCGGCGACGGCGCCGGAAGCGTCAAGTGTCGCCCCCGAACGCACGACGATGAACGCGTCGGCCCCGACCAACTTCGTCGCACCGGGCACATACTTCGCGCCAATCTGGATCGTGCCGCCATCGGCCACCTTGCCGGTGTAGGTGCCGGCAGTCGAGCGCGCCACGAACGGACGCGCCGCCACGTCGAGTACGGCGTTCTCGCCGATCCACATGGAGGTCGGTGTGAGACGACCTTCGGGCAGATTCGAGCCTTCGGTGAGGAATTCGCCCGCCAGCACGCTCAGGGTGCCCGACGCCGCATGCAGGCCGCCGAGCAACGTCATCTGACGATTGCCAGTAAGCGTGATGCTGCGACCGGCGTCCACCGAGATTTGCGAGCCGCTGCCCAGACGCAAGTCCGCGCGTTTGTACGACGCGCCCGCCGACAGCGCAATGTCCGCGCCGCCGCGTTGCGACACAGTGCCCTTCGCGGCGTCGGCCTGCCATTCGGGCGGCAGCCAGACGGACAGCATCTGTCGCGGAACGGTGCCGCTTTGGGCGTCGCGCGCAGCTTGTACGTCGACGTTGAAGACCGGCATCGCGACGTCAAGTCGCACGTTGTCCGCAACCACCAAGCCGAGTTGTCCCTTTACGTCGTAGCGGGCGAAGCCGCTGGAGAAGAGACCGGTGCCGAGCGACGTAGGGGAAGCCACACGCACGGCATCGACCAGCGAGAGACCGGCCGGAATCGTCGCGCCTTTTTCCAATCGAACGTCCGCAGGAAGCGGTTGCCCGGCCTTCGCGACGACGTCGTAAGCCACTATCGTCCAACCGGCCGGAAACACGTTCGCGGGCACGACATAACCGCTGGCAATCATCCCCTCGCCGCGGGAGATTTTGCGATCGACGGGCACGACGTCGCCTGAGCGGAACGCGTTCCCGTACTGATCGTAGACGACGTAAGCCGTGCCGTTCACGCCAGCGGGCACCGTCCAGGGGGCCGACAGCACGCCGGGGGCTGCCGTGGTGAAGACCGGCTGCGTCGTCAGCACTTCGCCGGCGCGCACGGTGGAGACGGTCTGCACGAAGTCCGTCGACATGACCGTGCCGGCTTTGATCACGTACTCCTGCAAGAGAGTGAGCGCGACCGGCGACGTTTCGCCAACGCCGAGCCAACCGTCTTTGACCAGCCCCGGGGCACCGATGATCACGCCGTTACCGGTGTCGATCTTGAGCGTGCCGCCGCCGTTCACGCCGAAGGCGCGCAGGTCGCCGTCGACATGCAACGCGCCCACGCGGGTGCCGTTCGTGTCGTACTGGCTCGCGAGCAACGACACGCTGCCGCCCTTGCCGCCGCGTACCGTGCCGTTGGCCAGCAGCGCGGCCCCGGATGAGACGTCGATAGCACTGCCCTTGGACAGAATCACGTCGCCCGTGCTCGATAGCGCGACGGACCCGCCATCGAGATACGGCATGCCGTGAACGCCCGCATCACCGTCGATGGCCCGGCTCCACACCCCGCGCGCGTCGAGCGTTGCGCCGCTCGCGACCTTTACGTATTGCGTCCCCGCGACTCTGGTGGTGTCGACGACCGGCAGGTCTTGCCATAACCCGCCGCCCTGATTCTCGTTCACGCGACGCAGCATGTTGCCGACGTTGATCGCGCCGCTTCGCGCGGTGAGGTTCGCGTCGATGTCTACGCGCGTCGCATGCAGGCCGATGTCGCCGCCATCCGCCACACGCAGATCGCGGGAGAGGCCAACGCGCTCGGTCGCGAGCAATTTCACGCCGCCGAAGTGCTGCCGATTGAGCCAGCCGGCGTCGAGCGAAATCTTCCCCGCGCGTTGCGCATCGATGTCGGCATCCAGCGCAATGGACGCCGCCAACGCCTGAATATCGCCGACATCGATCGTACGCACGACGGCGTTCGGACTGTCGCGCAAGGTGAGCGACGTGTCGTCGTAATACGGCGTGAGCTTGCCGACGATCAACTGCCCGCCACGCGGCGCGGCGAGTTGCGATTGCAGGTAACCGTCATACAGCCCCCGATCCGCTGCTTGCGTCTGACGCGAGCCTTGGTAGACGGTGGTATCGACGTCGCCTTCGAGCACCGCCGACTGTCCGGAGACGATCAGACGTCCGGCGTCGCGCCCCACGGTGTAGCCGTTCTCAAGCCGCTCGCCCGGCGCGATGAACGGCGTGGCATACGCCTCGGTCGTGTTCTTGCCCCAGCGCGCGTGGGCAACTTCGAAGCCGCGATACACGCCGAGGTAGCGCAGGTCGCCCGGTGCGTTGTCGACGCGATAGAACTGGCCGTCTTCTGCGCGCAACCAGCTTTGCCGGATCATGCCCGTCTGCACGTCGAGCGTGCCACCGGCCAGATTGATGAGCGAACCAGCGCGCGTGACGACTTGCGCGCCGCCCAATTGCACCGTGCCCCCCTGCGCGGCCCATTCGCCAACGCCGTGCTGCGCGGTGTTGAGATAACCGCTGACTTCCAGCAAGCCGCCCGACGTGTACCAGCGATCGGTCGAGTAGCCTTGCGTGCCCGCCGGCACGCGCACCAGATAACGACGGTCGATGAAGACCGTCAGACTGTTCAGTCGTTGGGTGTCGCGATTGGTGGGTGCGTCGCGCTGCTCGTTGCCCTGAATGTTGACTTCGAGATTGTTGGACGCCATCGCCATTTGCACACCGACCGCGCCCGACACATCAAGTTTGGCGCGTTCCATGGCAATCATGCGTCGCGTTGCGGCGACGTTGATCTGTCCGCCGGTCGCGAGCGTGAGCGTGTCGCTGTCGAGCAGCACATCGCCCGACGAGACGATCTGCACCAGCGACTGATCGCGACGGTTGTACAGTCCGGATTCCGCGACCTTTGCCGTGTCGGCAAGCAACGTAGCGCGTTGCACGTCGAGCGCGGTATCGCCGGAAGTATCGAGCACGATGGCATTCAGTGCGCCCGGTGCCACGTGCACCAGCGCGTTCGTGTCGCCACTCGCCGTCAGGTGAATCGTGCCGCGCGTGTTGACGGAGGTCGAGGTAACCAGCACGCCGCTTTGCTCGACCTGACGCCCCACCAGCGAGATGTCACCCAGCGGCGCCTGAATCAGACCGCTGTTGCTGACGCGTCCGGCCGTCGATCCCGCGAGGAGGCTCGGCGTGACTTCGTTGCCGCGCGTGCTCGAATTTGGATTGCCGTCCGTACCCATACCGCGACGGATGACGAACGCGTCGCCACCCGCGATCACCGTCTGGCCTGAGGGGGTGACGATCGTGCCTCGGTTATGCGCTTCGCGACCGAGCAGCAGCACGTAGCCGCCGCCTTCGGTCACCGACTGCGGCTTGCGCGTGTTGATGCGCGCACCCGCATCGACGACCACATTGGCCGTCGCGCCGGTGTGCGTGAACCCTGAGCCGGTGACGGTCAGGTCATTGGCGAACGTCGGCACCGTCACACTGGCGAGGGCCGTGCCGTAGATGCCGCGATTGAATTGGTCGTTCGTCATGCCCACGGCAGCCGCCACCAGATTGCGCGTATCGACCTGCGCCGTGCCCGTGAACTGAATGCCGTTGCGGTTGACGATCACGACCGTGCCATCCGCCTTGATCTGCCCCTGAATCTGGCTGGGACGCGCGTTCGGATCGTTCACGCGGTTAAGCACCGCCCAGCCCGGCTGCTGCGCGAATTCGACCGTCGTGCGACGCCCGACGTTGAACGTCTCCCAGTTCAGAATGGCTTTCTCGCCCGTTTGCTCGATCTTGACGTTGGTGTTGCCAGCGGCGTCGCGCGATTGCGCGATGTCCTTCTTCGCGTTGATCCAGCCCGCAGTGAGACTGTTCGTGTCGACCTTCAGGCCGCCTTCGGCGAGACCGTCGGGAATCGCTTCCGGAGACGCAGCGGCCGCCTGACGCGCCGCCGTCTGTGCGGCCTGCATCGCCGCGATGCCTTGCGCTGCGGTTGCGAGATTGGCGATGGAGTTCTGCAACGCCTGATTGGCACGTTGCTGCTGTTCGCCTGGGTTCTGCAGCGACGAGACGGGCATACCGTTCGGCAGACGTCCCGTTTGCGCCGCCGTGGTCTGCGCAGCACCGCGTGCGGCGAACCATGCGTTGCTGAACGCCTGCTGCGCGTGGGCCTCGCTCCAGAAGCTGCCGGTGGCGAGCACCAGTGCGACGGCGTGCGTCATTGGCGAGAGGCGCAAACGTCGTGCGCCTGGCGTCGAATGTCGTGACTGAACCGTCTTGCCCGTCTGTCCGCGTGTGACCATCTGGAACTCTCGCCTCATTCTGCGCCGGCCCCGCAACGCGACATTCCCCATGCGTGCGAATCGGCTTTTCCCGTAGATTTGTGCGCACTACGACCCGAGTGACGGTGTCGCAGAAACGTCGTGACGAGCTAAGACGAACCCGGCGAATGGAGTCCGCAAAATTTTTTGCAGACGGCTGTGGCAATGCGTTTTTGAAGGCATGCGAAGCGCATCGGCCACTCAGCCGACGCGCGCTTCACTTCAAGGGAACCAACCGGATCAGGTGAGAACGAGCAGACCGCCCGGCAACTGGCGAGCGTGCAGATCGAAGCTGTATTGCAACTGGGCGATGGCGCGATCGAGCGATGCGATGTAAAAGCTGCCGCTCACAGGCTGGTTGCGCACCTTGTCGTTCATCAGGACGATGCGCCCCGGACGATACCGGTTGATCTCGTCGAGCACGACCGCCAGACGCGTCTGACGAAACACCAGTTCGCCATTGCGCCATGCGGACACATTGGCGGCGTCGGCCAGCGTCACACCGGCGAGTTGGTGACGGTCGTACGCCGTCTGCTGCGCCGCGTGCAGCACGCGCTGCCCCATCGGATGATCGACACGCACCGCACCGGACAGGCAAGTCACACACACGCGGCCGTCGAGATACCGCACCTCGAATCGCCCAGAGGTCGACGAACTCGTGCCACCTGCGGCCGCCACAACAAACGCCGTACCCATACCGTTCCCACGGCCACCGGGCAGATCGACGGCCGCTTCCCCGCTCAGCAGTTCGATGCCCGGCACGCTGGCGGACACATCCGTACGAATGCGGGTCTGGGTGTTGAGCGTGACGTCGACCTGTCCAGCCGAACCAGCCAACCGGATAGCACGCTGTTCGCCGGTTGCAGTGCTGTAGTCCGCGCCCCATTGATCGGGGGACGGCCACAACCCCGCAGGCGGATGGACGATGGCGGCCACCGCCAACGCAGCGCCGCCCGCGACCATCGTGCCGAGAAAGGCGCGGCGGCCAGTGCGAACGGCGACGCGCACCGGCGGCGTGCGTCGTCCGAGTGTCTGACCGAGCGCCGCCGCAGCGGGGGTGTAGCTGTCCCACTGCGCTCGGGCGGCATTGAACGCCGCCTTGTGCGCCGGACTGGCGTCGAGCCAGTGTCTGAATCGCTCTGCATCCCATTGCCTGACGGTGTCCGACTTAAGCAGGCGCAACCAGACCCAGGCTTGCCGATGCAGCTCGTCCGGGGTGTTGGCGTGGTCGTCAGGAATGGAAGTCATGTCTGTCTTGTTATTCGATGGTGCACAGCGCCGGGGCACTCATCGTCATGCCGGAGCCCCACCGACGAGGCTCGCACGCGGTTTTGCCACGTCCGCCAGTAGGTAGACGGATGGCAAGCGCGAAATCCGCAAACTTTTCGCTGATCGAATTCTTACGCGGCATTACGCGAGCTTTGGTGTGCGCCGTTGTGAGTGCCATCACGTGTCCCGCTCCATTTTTCGCGCCAGATAATCGTGTGCATGCTTGAGCTCATACTCCACGGTACGTTTGGAGCACCCCAAACGCTGCGCGACGTCAGACTGAAGCAGGTTCTCGAAGTGAACGAGTACGAAGATCTCGCGACGGCGTTCGGGCATGCGCTCCAGCCACTGCATCATCGTCTGCATCTCGATGCGCGCCTGCACCGTCTGTGCCGGACCGGGTGCGGGGTCGGCCAGCTCGATGAGCGCGTCCACCTCGTCGAGCGGCAAGGCGCGGCTGTTGCGACGCAAGGCGTCCACTGCAATGTTGATCGCCATGCGCACCAGATAGCTGCCGGGGCTGCGCACCGACGCTGGTAAGGCATGGGCCGCTTCGCTGGCGTCACCGGGTTCGCCGGGGTCGCTCGCGTCGTCCGACGGCGGCGCCGGTTCGGCGTTCACGCGCAGCCATGCGTCGTGCAAGGCGTCGCTGGCCAGATCGCTGCTGCCGAGCAGATGCGTCACCCGGCGCTTGAGCGCACCGTAATGGCGGATCAGGTATTCGGAGAGGGCCGGTTGGGAATCGTGCGCCATGCCTAGCGTTCCCGGCGCTCAGACATGCATGGGGGCGTCGCGTCGGTCGCGCGCGCCGCGCTCGGCACGATCAGCAGCGTGAGCGGTTGATGCAGGTCGGCGGGCGGTGCGATGTCCAATACGACACGCTGCAAGCTGGCGAGGATGGCTCGGTCGCGCCGTGCGTCGCCCGTGCTGCTCAACAGCTCAACGTTTTCAAGCGCACCGCTCTGCCTGACACCAAAGCGCAGCAGCGCCCGATACGCGCCCGGCGCGCTGTCGCCGCCCGCGCACAGGGCCGACATCACGCGCGCCTGAACGAATGCCGGATAACCCGCAAGGTTGCCAAGTCCACCGCGCGCGGCCGCGCCCGAGGCCGCACCCTCCGCTGTGCGCAATACGAACGCCGGTCCCGTATCGCTGGCAATGCGTTGCGCCACGAGCCCCGTGCTTTCAAGCAATTGTGCGAGCGCCGTTTGCGCCGTCAGAAATCCATGAACAGGCGACGACTCCAGCCCGTCGACCAGTTCGCTTCTATAGAGCGTGGGCAAGCGGGTGACGCGGGCGAACTCGCGCAAGGCGTCGGACAGGGGTTGTGCGGGGATATCGAAGGACAGAAAGGCGTCGCCGCTGCGTAACGCAGGCTGTGCGATGGCGAGCGTGCCGCCGCAAAACACGAAGCCGGCAAGCGCGAACGCGCGCAGCGGCGCGAAGCTGCCTGTCATGTCGTCGAGAGTGGCGTTGGCTGAGAAGGCCGGACGTGCGGGGCCTGAGTTGGCGCGCGTCGCCTTCGGGTGAGCACAGAACCTGAATCGGCTTGAAAGTTACCGTTCGCTCATGACAGACGCATGACAGTTAGCAGTGCTGTGGGTAGCACGCAATGCCCGCTCATCCGGAATTAAACGGTCATTTGAAATAAAAGAGCTAAGCCGTGGCCGTTCGTCACTCGCATGACACAAAGGCAAGCCCGCGATATACACTATGTCTTAAGTAGTGCGACGTACTTTACGTATCAACGTGGTATGCGGCGCCGGCAGTTGCATCGCCTTTTGCCCGCTAGGTCCCTCCGACGTTTTTTCGAGAAACCGACGATGAATAAACCAGTTGCGCGCATTACCGTCCTCCTGGCAAGCCTCTTGCTTGTTCCGCCGCTGCCTGCGGTCGCTGCGGTCTACAGCAACGGCACCGCCACCAGCACCTTCACTGTCACGCTGATCATTCAGGCCGGTTGTTCGATCACGTCCACACCGATGAACTTCGGGACGGTGTCCAGCCTGACGACGCCACTCACGACGACGACGACCCTGTCGGTGACGTGTACGAATACCACGCCCTACAACGTCGGTCTGAGCGCAGGCACCACCACAGGCTCGACGACCAGCGCACGCTTGCTGGCAGGGGGCACCAGCGGCAACACGGCGACGGTCGGGTTCGGGCTCTTTCAGGACTCACAGCACACGACCAACTGGGGCACGTCTCAGGGCACCGATACGGTCAGCGGCACCGGTAACGGCTCAGCGCAGACCGTGACCGTCTACGGTCAGGTCCCGACATCGGCTGGCGCCATTCCCCGGCCCGATACGTATTCGACGTCGATCACTGCGACCGTTTACTTCTAGCGGGGCGCCAACGATGACAGTTTTCCGCCTCGGGGCGGAGCGACGCGCCATGACCGGCGCGGCGGGATTTGTTCGCCACATTGCGTTGCGCTCCCCTCTTCTCCTTGTGCTTGCCGCGACGCTCGTCAGTCTGCCCGCCGCAGCCGCCACGCTTCAGATTTCCCCCGTCAATGCCGAATTCGCAGCCAAACAGAACGCCATCGGCATGACGTTGAGCAATCCGGGCGACACGACCGTCTACGGGCAGGTCCGGATCTACACATGGACGCAGGCGGATGGCGAAGACAAGCTCACGCCGACCGACGCCATTGCGGCCAGCCCGCCGATCCTGCGCATCGAACCCGGCAGTTCTCAGATCATCCGGCTTGTGCGGATGGCGAACACGCCGCCCGCCACCGAACAAAGTTTCCGCCTGCTCGTCGACGAACTGCCCGAACCCGGTCAGCCCGTGCAGAGCGGCATCACCATTCATATGCGCTATTCGATTCCCGTGTTCGTCGCGCCGCCGACCGTGCCCGCGAAGCCAGATCTGCGATTCAAACTCAAGACCATCGACGGCGTGTGGCACCTCGAAGCCGAAAACCACGGCGGCACCCGCGCGCAGATCGGGGCGTCCGGTCTCGTCGACGCAGCAGGGAAGTCGCACCCGCTGACCAGCGGTCTGCTCGGCTATGCGCTTGCCGGGCAACGGCGTGTGTTCAAGGTGTCGTGGCCGGTCGGGAAACCGCCTGCGTCGCCGCTCGCCCTCGACGCGGCGATCAACACGGTGCCCACGCGCTTCGTCGTCAATATCGATGGCGGCGGGTGAGCGCGCGCGTATCCGTGCGAACGCCCTCACCCCTGCTCTCGCCCTATCCGTCGCGCCGCCCATCCCGTGCTGCACGCGGAAAAAACGCCCGCCTCGGCAACGACAGGTGGTCATATGGTTGGCGAGGATGGCGAGCGTGTTCGCGGGCGCGCTCACGCCTGTGCCGGACGCAACCGCCGCCGACGCCATGCCCGCCGATTACTATCTCGACGTCTCCGTCAACGGTGCGGCGACCGGGGCCATCGCCCACTTCATCCTGCGTGACGGGCGTTTCAGCGCCGCAGCCGATGACCTGCAATCGCTCGGTATCGACGTCAGTCAGCTCAGCGTCTCCGGCGACGCACAAGTGCCGCTCGACAGGATCGGTGGCGTGCAATATCGCTACGACGCTGCGCGACAGAGCATCGACATCGACGTGCCCGATGCGCTGCGCGTGCCGTTCCAGATCGGCCGTGTCGCACCGCGCGCGGCGAACGCCATGACGTCGCGCGGCTTCGTGTTCAATTACGACGCGCTGCTCGAGCGGGACCGGACTACGCGCGCCTCCAGCTGGACCGAGTTCCGGTACTTTCATCCGGGCGGCGTGTTCAGCCAGACGGGCGTATTCGACACGTACTCGGGGAGTCAGGCCTATCTGCGCTACGACACGTTCTGGCGTCATGACAATCCCGTGGAGATGAGCAGCCTGCAACTGGGCGACACGATCTCGGGTTCGCTGGCGTGGTCGCGCTCGATTCGCATGGCGGGTGTGCAGTGGCGCAAGAACTTCGCCCTGCGGCCCGACCTCGTCACGTTCCCCGTGCCCACACTCGGCGGCTCGGCGGCGGTCCCTTCGTCGGTCGACGTCTATCTCGACGGTATCCGGCGCTTTGGCGGCAGCGTGCCCGCCGGTCCGTTCGTGATTCGCGAGACGCCGGGGCTGATCGGCAATCTTCAGGCAACGGTCGTCACACGCGATGCGCTCGGGCGCGAGAGCGTCCTTAACGTGCCGTTATATATCGACACCCGCATGCTGGCGGCGGGACTGTCGAGCTATTTGTTCGAAGCAGGCGTGCCGCGCACCGACTACGGTTTCCGATCGTGGGGCTATGAGCATCGTGTGGCCGCGTCGGCGGCGTACCGCTACGGCGTGTCCGACCGGCTGACGACCGAATATCACGCAGAGGGCTCGTCGGGACTGGTGAATGCAGGCGTGGGTGCGCTGGTGTCGATGTCAGGCTATGGGGTTCTGAGCGGCTCGCTGTCCGGCTCCACGGGAAAGCGCAATGGCGCGCAGATCGGCGTGGGCTACCAATATCTGTCGCGCGGCTTCTCGTTCGATTCACTGTTTCAGCGGACCATCGGCGACTTCCGCGATCTCGCCACGCTCGGCGGCTCGGGCGTGCCGACGGCCATGGACCGTGTCACCATCTCCACGCCGTTCTGGGAAAACCGGACGCTGTCGTTGAGCTACATCGGCATGCGCGGCCCCGATTTCCCAACGTCGCGCGTGCTGTCGGCCAACGTCTCCTGGCCGGTGCGGGTCTTGGGCTCGCTCAACCTCGGGGCGTTTCAGGATTTTGCGAATCGCCGCAGCTACGGTGTGTTCGCGATGCTCAGCTTTACCCTCGGTCCGAATACCGTCGGGTCGGTGTCTCTGGCCCGACAGCAAGGCTCGACGCAGGCCCTCGCCGGGGCGACGCGCACGCCCGACTATGGCGGCGGATGGGGATGGAATGTGCTGGGCGGCGTAAACGACAGCGTGCGCATCGGTCAGGCGCAGGCGCAGTATCTGGGGCGCTACGGACAGGCGTCGGCACAGGCACAGACGTACGACGGACAGACACGTGTCGGTCTCGGACTGTCGGGGGCGGTCGTCGCCATGGATGGCGGCCTGTATCCGGCACGGCGCATCTACGACAGCTTCGCGCTGGTCAAGACGGACGACGACGCCAGCGTGCCCGTACTGCGCGAACAACTCCCGGTCGGACGCACCAACGGCATGGGCAATCTCGTCATCCCCGATCTCAACGGGTATCAGATCAACCGTCTCAGCGTCGACCCGACGGACCTGCCCGCCGACATGCGCATCTCGCCCGCCGCGCGCACCGTCATTCCCGAGTCCGGGGCCGGGGTGCTCGTCGCATTCCCCGTGCATCGCTACCGCGCCGCGCTCATCACGCTGGTCACGCCGGACGGCGCGCCGTTGCAGGTCGGTGCACGCGTCACGCATCGTGAAACGGGCGCGCAAACGGTTGTCGGCTACGACGGCCAGACGTTCGTGGACGCCTTGCTGCCCGACAACTCGCTAGTGATTTCGCAGAACAACGGCACATGTGTCGTGACGTTTGCCTACGATCCGGCCGTTCAGGGCGCGATGGCACGGATCGGGCCGCTAGTTTGCACGCCGCAGGGCAAACCCGCCTCAGCAAGACCGTCGGGGAGAGATCGATGAAACGCTTCGTCCTGCTCTCGATCCTTTTTGTGATGGGCTTGTTCGCCGCCCCCACTGCACAGGCTCAGACCTGCTCGCTGGGAGCGCCGACGATTGCCCTGCCCGCCTTCAGCCCGATCACAGGCACCGCACTGACGACGACTGGCACGGTCAAGGTCACTTGCACCTGGGGCGCGATCAATCTGGTGCCGAATGTGAAGATCTGCGTGACATTTTCGGGGACGTCGCCGCGCACGCTGGTGAATGGCAGCAACACGATTGCGTACAACATGTACACCGACAGCGGACACGCAACGCCTTGGGGGTCCACAGCGGCCACCGCGCTGTCCACCACGTTCAGCAATTCGATTCTTGGCGGCACGGACAGTAAGAACATCGACATCTACACACAGATCGCGGCGAACCAGACCACCGTGCCGAGTACCAACAACGGCGACACCGTCTACTCCGCGACGTACGCGGGAAGCACCGTCACGCTGTCCTATCAGTTCTATTTGCTGGTCGCCCCCGCGTGCGGCACGTCGGGCTTTTCGAACGGTACGACGAACGGGTTTACCGTGAACGTCACGGTGATCAACCGGTGCACGATCAACGCGACGGGCCTCACGTTCGGACCGTCGACCACGCTAAGCAATACGCTGACGGCACAAGGCTCGCTTGCCGTGCAATGCACGAACAACGACGCGTATCAGATTCTCCTGAGCAGCGGTGTGAGCGGGCAAGTCGGTGCGCGCACGCTGAAAGGCCAGAACTTTGGCGCGACGATTCCGTATCAGCTCTATACCAACTCGACTTATGCCACCGCGTGGGGCGACGGCACGGGCGGCACGTCGACCTATGTCGGCACCGGCACCGGGCTCGTGGTACCGATCACGATCTACGGCCGCATTCTTGCGCAACCCTCCACCCCGGCGCCGGACACCTATAAGGACTCCATCACGGCAACGATTCAGTTCTAAGGTCGGTGAGCGTGCGACGATGGCGATGGCATTGCGCGCATCGCCATCACGTCAAACGCTCAGAGCCATGTCGACTCCATGTCGACGCGTATCGCGCCCGCATGTGGCGACGCACTTGACCTCCGCTCCCTGACGGCCGTCTCCTCGTCGCCATGACACGGCGACGCACCCACGACCCGCTCCAGCAGCGCTGCGCTCCAATGCTGATACAGCAGCAACAAGCGATACGTAGCGCGCGCCGGTGTCGCAGCGACGCTTTCCCAGGCGTCGCCGGTCCAGCGTTGGCCCCACGGATTCTCCGCGGGACTCAGGCTCAGGTAGTTCAGGCCATCGACGCACGACGCATGGCACGGCACGTCGAACTCGCTGCACGCCACCGTGATCTGGCTGGCCGACAAGTCGCGCGCAGAGGCGAGTAAGCACTCGCATAAAGTCGGATGTGACGCAATCTTCGCCAGCAATGGCGTGTCGCAATGTCGGGCCAGTTGTGTCACGTGCGCGGCGCGGCGCTGTACCGTTGCCACATCGTCCGTTGCGACGTCTGCCAATCGGGTGGACAGCGCCTCCCAACGTTGCGTAAGCGTTTGCGTGTCGATCGTGAACGCTTCGTTACGTGCCCACGTGCCAAGCAGACTCGTCACCGCGCGGCAGGAGTCGAGCATCAGCCCGGCCACGCGCAGGATGCCGCGATACTCGTCGGTCGTGGACGATGACCCGGAGAACCATGATGGCACCCACAGCCCCAGTCGCGCGGGAGGCACCGCCGAGTTGGCGAATGTGAAGAGTGTTGCGACGTCGCGCGCACGCGTCAGGTTGCTCAGCGTGCCACGCCACGATGTCTGCGGCTTCGCCGGTAGCAGCACGCACGCTTCGAGCAAACGACAACCGGCATCCATGCGTTTGAGGATTTCGTCCACCGCGTGATGACGGATCAGCGTCGGCGAACCGAGCGACTGTGTGAGTACCCCCTTCACCCCTTCGAAGGCGAGCAACGACCAGTCGGCCCACGGTACGCCGAATGGCGTGTTGGCGGTCGTGATGCCGCGAGCGGTGGGCTGCGACGCCTCATCGTCGACATCTCGCTCCCGGTACAGGCACGCGGCAATCACGGCGAGCAACGACAGATTGCCCACGAGCGACATGGCATCACGTGCCGCACGAAAGTGCCATCCTCTGCGGCCGGTCGCGGCAACGGTGTCCAGCCAGGCGGTGATGTCCGCACCGATGCGCTCAATGCTCGCGTCAGCCCCATCTGAAACATCACCATCGTGAGTGGGCGCCAACATCGCATCGACCTGTTGCGTGCTCTGTGCGAGACGCGCGTCGCGTGCATGCGCCAGATCGAACTCCTTGCGATAGAAGTGCTGACACGGCCCGGAGCTCAGCCAGAGTCCAGCCCACGCGTGCGCAAACGCCTTTGACAGGTGAGGATCGACGCGACGCGTTGCGGCGTGCCCACTTACGTGTCCATGCATTTGCGCGTTCAGCCGTTCATGACGCGCCGCATTCGACGCCTGCGTGAGGCGCGTGCCGAAGTCGGCCCGTTCGGCACGACGGCACGCCGCCTCCTCGCGCATGCCCGCCGGCGCGATCCCCGCTTCGGCGCGCTCGCTCATTCCCCACCCCGGCCCCCAGCCGCTAGCCCTGGAACTCTGCTGGTACCACATCGCATCCCCCTGCCAGAACGTCGCCGGTCATCCCGGCAAACCGCCGACTATAGGCAGACGACAACGAACGCGCGGCGTCCTGTCGGGCGGATACGCGGGAAAGCCCCGGAATACCGGCGACGTCACGCGTCGTACGATGCCCTCCATCGGCACCCCAGCGAGCACCCACTTACGCAGTTTGTGCATGTCAGGCGGGACAAGCGAATCGCGTCCCCTCTCGCCAAGTGCCAATGCGTCGCGGTAGACTTTCGCCACACTGACGTCTGCGGTCGTCCCGGGCACTCCGGCGAGCGCCCACTTCGCTGAATCGATATGTCTACCAACACACCTGCTCAACCGTCCGTCGCTTCGACGTCGGTGCCTGTCTCGTCTTCCGTGCCTGCCTCGCCTGCTTCCGTGGCGCAGGGGCTCCCGCTTGTTGCGCTGACGCCCGACGAGATCCCGCTGGGCGAAGCCCTGCCCTGGGCCATCGTCGACCGCAATGGCGAGCCGCTGCTGGCCGAGGGCGATATCGTGCCGTCGCAAGCGGGCCGCGACTGGCTGTTCTCGTCGTTCGCGCCGCATCGCGTGGCCACGCTCGGGGAAGACGACGCGGCAGCCGTCGCGCCCACCGATGCGGCGCCAGTGACGCAAGCACCCACTGACAACGCGGCCACGGCCAGCGGTGCTACGTCGCCGCAGTACGGACTCGCCGACCTCAATCTGCGTCCCGGCGACTGGCTGCAAATTCAGTTGCCGCCCGGTGCCGGATCGCAGCGTGTGCGCACGCGCGTGATTGGCCATGCGCCGAATCAGATGCTGTTCGTCACGGCCCCCACGGGCCGCGCCGCCCCGCCGACGCTACAAGCCAGCGAGCGCCTCGAACTGTGGACTTTCTCCGGCGAAGACATCTATCACTTCGTTTGCACGGTCGAGCGCGTCGAGCGCACGCCGTTTGATTACGTGGTGTTGTCGGCACCGGCACAAATCCGTCGCAAGGTGCTGCGCCGCTCGCAACGCGTGCCCGCCAAACTGGTCGTCTCCGTGAGCGCTGCCGAAGCACGGCATCTGGCATTGCTTCAGGACGTGAGCGCCGAAGGCGTTTCGCTGCTCGCCGACACGCCGCTGGGCGCGCCCGGCGACAGCGTACAACTGGCGTTTCGCGTGCGCGTTGGCGACATCGATATGCCCATCGAAGCGACGGGAACGATTCGCGGCGTGCAACAGGGCGACGACGGTCATCTGCACGGTATCGAACTACCTGTACTCGAACCGTCGCATTACGTGGCGCTCAAGTGCTACGTGTACGAGCGCCTGCTGGCGCTCGGAGGTGCCTGATGGCCAAGCCGAAGGCACCGGAGGCCGAACGCCCTCGCACGCTCGCCAGTCAGACACTCTTTCGCGGCCTCGATATCGTGGAAGCGGTCGCCGCAGGCATCGACACCGTGCCCGCGCTCTCGGCGCACACCGGCATCACGCCGTCGACCACGCATCGCATTGCGTCGGCGCTGGTGCACGCGGGGTATTTGCGTTTCGAGCCACGTCGCGGTTATCGGCTCGGCAATAAGCTCATCGAACTGGGCTTTCTCGCCTATCGGCAGATCGACCTGCCGCGTGTTGCACGACCGACGCTTGAAGGACTCGCGAGCGAGACGCAAGACACGGTGCACCTCGCGGTCGCCGACGGCTGGGAAGTCATGTACCTCGACAAGCTGCCCGGCCAGCGCGCTGTAGAAATCAGCTCGCGCATCGGCGGACGCAAGCCGATTTGCGTCACGGGTGTCGGTAAGGCGTTGTTGCTCGATCAGGACGAGGCCGAGTGGCAGGCACAGCTTGAGCACTATCAATCGAAGGTGCCGTCGCATCCGATCGATACGGCGGCATGGCTCGCGCGCATGCACGACTATGCACGTCTGGGCTACGCCTTCGATCTCGAAGACGACACGCCGCAGATCCGCTGTGTCGCCGCCCCCGTCTATGACGCGAGCCAGCGCATCGTTGCGGCCATCAGCGTGTCGAGTACGACCAAGTACATGAGCCGCGAGCGCATGCAGGAACTCGTGCCCAGCGTGAAGAACGCTGCGGCGCAGATCAGCCGTCAGTTGGGCTGGTCGGGCAATACGCGAGGATAGGCGCAGGGGTAGGCGAAGGGATAGGCGC
Source organism: Pandoraea commovens (assembly GCF_024704525.1). Taxonomy (NCBI): domain Bacteria; kingdom Pseudomonadati; phylum Pseudomonadota; class Betaproteobacteria; order Burkholderiales; family Burkholderiaceae; genus Pandoraea; species Pandoraea commovens. The sequence goes on along the minus strand of NZ_CP102780.1, from coordinate 1,781,334 downwards.
GGCCATAAAAAAACCGGCCCCGTCTGACGAGGGGCCGGCATTGGCACGGAGATGCCACGAACTATTTACGCAGCGCGTCGCTTGATCAAGTCGAGCGCAACGTCGACGATCATGTCCTCCTGACCGCCTACCATACGACGCTGGCCCAGTTCCACCAGAATGTCGACGGTCTTCAGGTCGTAACGCGACGCAGCGGCTTCTGCGTGGCGCAGGAAGCTCGAATACACGCCGGCGTAGCCGAGTGCCAGCGTCTCGCGATCCACGCGCACTGCGCGGTCCTGCAACGGACGCACGATATCGTCGGCTGCATCCATCAGCGTGTACAGATCGCAGCCGTGGTTCCAGCCCAGACGCGACGCCGCCGCGATGAACACTTCCAGCGGCGCATTCCCTGCCCCTGCACCCATGCCCGCCAGACTCGCGTCGATACGGTCGCAACCCTCTTCCACCGCAACGATGGAGTTCGCCACGCCGAGGCTCAGGTTGTGGTGCGCGTGCATGCCGGTCAGCGTTTCGGGCTTGAGCACGTCCTTGAACGCGCGGAAGCGATCGCGCACATCGTTCATGCCCAGCGCACCGCCCGAGTCCACCACGTAGATGCACTGCGCGCCGTACGACTCCATCAGCTTGGCCTGCTCGGCCAGATGCTGCGGCGTGGTCATGTGGCTCATCATCAGGAAGCCGACGGTGTCCATGCCCAGCTCGCGCGCATAGGCGATGTGCTGTCGGGAGACGTCAGCCTCCGTGCAGTGCGTGGCGATACGCACCACGCGCGCACCGGCGTCATAGGCTTCGCGCAGGTCGTGCACGGTGCCCACGCCCGGCAGCAACAGCGTCGCGACCTTGGCGTGCGTGACCGTCTCGGCCACGGCGGCAATCCATTCGAGATCGGTATGCGCGCCGAAGCCGTAGTTGAAGCTCGACCCGGCGAGGCCGTCGCCGTGGGCCACTTCGATGGAATCGACCTTGGCGCGGTCGAGCGCGGCGGCAATCGCCTTCACGTTGGCAATGCTGTACTGGTGACGAATCGCGTGGCTGCCATCGCGCAGCGTCACGTCGGAGATATAGAGCTTTTTCTGGGTCATGATGAGGTGTGTCTCCTGATAGCGCGTGCGACGTTCAGGCCGCGAGCGCCAGGCGGGTGGCGGCGATGCGATCGGCACAGGCCAGCGCGGCGCTGGTCATGATGTCGAGGTTGCCCGCGTAGGCCGGCAGGTAGTGCGCGGCGCCTTCCACTTCGAGGAATACCGAGGTCTTCAGACCCGTGAGCTTGCCCAGACCCGGCACGTTGAGCGGACGCGAGGCGTCGAATAGCTCGAACTGCACCTTCTGCTTGAGACGGTAGCCCGGCACGTAGGCGTGCACCTTGTCGACCATCGCCTGAATGCTGGCTTCGATGGCCGCCTGATCGCCCGGCTCCGACAGCACAAACACCGTGTCGCGCATGATGAGCGGCGGCTCGGCCGGATTCAACACGATGATCGCCTTGCCGCGCGACGCGCCGCCCAACACTTCAATCGCCTTGGACGTCGTTTCCGTGAACTCGTCGATATTGGCACGCGTGCCCGGCCCGGCTGACTTGCTGGAGATCGAAGCAACGATTTCCGCGTAGTGGACCTTCGCCACCTGCGAGATCGCCGCGACCATCGGGATCGTGGCCTGACCGCCGCACGTCACCATGTTGATGTTGCGGGCGTCGAGATGTGCGTCGAGGTTGATCGACGGAATCACGTACGGGCCAATCGCCGCCGGCGTCAGATCGATCACCTGCACGCCGCGCGCTTGCAGCAACTCGTTGTGATGCGCGTGCGCCTTCGCCGACGTCGCGTCGAATGCGATGCGGATGTCTTCGAAGCCGGGCATGGCCAGCAGCCCGTCGATGCCGCCTGCGGTCACGGGTACGCCGAGGCGCTCAGCACGCGCCAGGCCGTCCGACGCCGGGTCGATACCGACCATCGCGCCCATTTCCAGATGCTCGCTGTTGCGCATCACCTTGATCATCAGGTCGGTGCCGATATTGCCCGAGCCAATGATCGCTACTTTCTGTTTGCGTCGTTCCGTCACTGTCGTCTCCTGAACGTGTCCGTCCACCGGTATGAGCCGCATCGTAATTCCGCCCGAACTTAAATGTCAATATGTAAACATCAATCTCATATTTTGAGATTATCTAAATCGATGGCTTATCCACACTTTTTGTTCACAAGCCCGTTGATAACTTGCGGAAAAGCATCGCAAGTGACTGATCCAAAAGGGAAGATTTCCCGCGCGCGAAAGTTGTGCCACTTGCTGTAAAACGAGGCGTGGCGCGGGTTTCAGACGCACTTCGTTATCCACAGAATCTGTTTGCAAGCCAGTGGACAACTCGCGGATAGCTCGCTCAAGTGCTTGATCGGAAGGGAGAAAAATGTCGCGCGCAATTGCTGCGCCATGACGAGAGCACGCCGGGAAATTTCCCATGCCGAGTACGATGTCTTCGGGTCACACGCTTGCGTCGTCGCGTTATCCACAGAAAATGTTCACAACCCGGTGAATAACGCGTCGATATCCGCAGTATCTCGTTGACGTAAAAGGACTTCTTTGTCGCGCAGCAGGTTCGGTCAACACTTGCTCCCGCAACGGGCAGTCGTGTGAGATTGAATGAAAAAGTGTGAGAGGACGAACTTTCGCGTTTTCAGCCCGGTCTAGAGAACAGTTTCCAGGGAACACCGGATTCGCGCTCCGCGCTCCGGTTAAGCACGCGACTTCCAACTTAGATTCGCGGCCGCCCCAGACTCTCGCTCGACGCCGACGCTCGCGACCGGCACGTTTTTTCGCAACACGCTCACTCAACCATGACTACGACCCCCCAAGTCACCGGGCGGCTCGCGCCATCGATTTCACTCGCACCGCTTGCCCCACTTCCCCGGACGTTTCACCGCCGCGCACTCAGCCTGAGTTCGCGTCTTCGATCACTGCTTGGTTCGCCCGGCTCGCAGCCGTCGCATGCGTCGCAGGCGTCTCGTTGTGCCCGCGTCTTTTCGATGACGTCGCTCAGCATCGCCTGCGCCGTTACGTCGTTCACACCGCTTGTCGCGCATGCCGATGATTCCCCCGGCGTCGTCTCGACGTGGACGGGCGCCATTGCCGATGAGTTTCGGGAAATCGCCACCGAGGGGGCGAGCGAGCTTTACGTGCCGCTGCACACCCATCATCTGCGGTTCGCGTACACGAGCGAAAAGATCGCGCAGTACAACGAGAACCCGTGGGGTCTGGGCTACGGACGCGTACTCTCCGACGGCAAGAACGGCTCGCGCATGCTGTATGCGATGGCCTTCAAGGACTCGCACAACGACTGGTCGCCGATGGCAGGCTATGGCCGGATCTGGAACGTCGCGAACGCGGGGCCTGTGCGATTCGGTCTGGGCTACACCGTCTTCCTGATGTCGCGCTCCGACACGCTCGGCGGCGTCCCCTTCCCGGCTGCGCTGCCGTTGGCCGAAGTGGGCATCGGACGCGCCGCCGTCGCCACCGCCTACGTTCCCGGCGGTAAGGGCAACGGCAACGTGCTGTTCATTTTCGGACGCTACACGTTCGGCAAGCCAGGCTGATTTTCAGTCGCCTCATCTCCCGATGCGTCCATCTCCGGCATGGTGCGTGCGCACCATGCCCCGAAGCCTGCGATGTAGCAGTACGCCAGCGCAGGCACCAGAAACGACAGCACGATCCCAATGCCATCGGCCAGCGCTCCTTGCAGATAAGGCAGGATCGCGCCGCCCACAATGGCCATACAAATCAGGCCACCGCCTTCGCTCACACGCGCGCCAAGCCCGCCAACCGATAACGAGAAGATCGTCGGGAACATGATGGCGTTGCCCAGACCGCATGCCAGCAGCAACCACATGGCAATCGCGCCGGGCAACGTCAGCGACGCGAGGATCAACATCAGGTTGTAGAGCGCGCACAGACCGAGCAGCTTGCCCGGCGACACCTTGCGCAGCAGCCACGCACCTGCGAAGCGGCCCACCATCGCCCCGCCCCAATAGAAAGCCAGATAGCGGCTCGCATGCGCGTGATCGTCGATGCCCGTGCCCGTGTGCGTCAGATAGACGATCAGAAAACTTCCGATACTCACTTCCGCGCCGACATAAAGAAATAGCGCCACGATGCCGTAACGCAAAGGACGGTGCGATAACAGGCTGCGAACGTTACCGAGCAAACCGGGCGATGCCGCGGTGTCCGCGCGCTGCTCCGGCAACGTCAGACGCCACAGCACAACGCCGCCGAGCGCCAGCACTGTCGCGAGCAAGCCATACGGGCCGCGTACGCTGTCTACCGCGTGACCGGTCATCCCGGAAGCCTGTGGCGCGAGTATCCAGAGCGCCGCAAGCGGGGGGCCGACGGTCGTACCGAGCGAGTTGAACGCCTGTACCAGTGTGAGACGGCTGGCCGCTTCGCCACGCGAGCCGAGTGTCTCGACGTAGGCGTTCACGGCGACCTGAAGCAACGTGATGCCGCTCGCGAGCACGAAGAGCGCCGCGAGAAAGCACGGGTAAGAGACGAGCGCCGTCGCCGGGAAAAACAGGGCGCAGCCGAGGCCCGCCAGCCAGAGCGACGTAGCCAATGCGCGCCGGTAGCCCACGCGGGCGGTGTATTGCCCTGCCGGGTAAGACACCACGAAGTACGCAGCAAAGAAGCTCGATTGGATGAGCGCCGCATCGCGGTACGTCAGATCGAAGGCCGCCTTGAAATGCGGCACCAGAATATCGTTCAGCGACGTAATGAGCCCCATTGCGAAGAAGAGCGCTGCGAGCATCGCGAGCACACGATTCGCGGAAGGCATGGGGGACGCAGAGGAAGAAACAGAGAAAGCAGAACCGGAAGTAGGTGAAGACGTGCAGGGAGCGGGAACGGAAGCAGACTCAGAGGCGGGCTCAGAAGCGGACTCAGAAGCGGGCTCAGAAGCGTGAGCGGAATCGCCGGGGTCGCGCGTGCGGTCGACAGGCATGCAGGGTCTCCAGTGGACAACGGCAGAGCACGTTGAAAACGCCATGAAGGGGGCCGGTCTGCGCAGTGTAGACCGCACTATCGATGCCGCGATACGAGAGGAATCCGAATTTTGCGTGACGCCACAATGTTGCGCGGCCCCTCGTCATCCGTCGAACAGGGCCATTTCTTCCTTGTTTTTCGCCGCTTTCGGCTATTGTCAGCCGACGTCTTTTGATTGACTATCCGCAGCATAGGATATGCCGCGACATTGGGGAAACAACATGCGGGGTTTCAAGTTTTTGGGATTAGCGACGGGTTGGCTCGTTGCGGGCGCACTCGGCGCGGCCGGTCACGCTCAGGCACAGACCGCTGGCACCGCGCGTGCGCCGGTCGCCGCGTGTAACTGCGCGCAGATCATCGCCGACTGTTCGGCGTCGGTATCGGTACTTCCGACACGTGCCCTCAACGGCGTGTTTTCCGCCGACGTCACGCTGATGACGGATGCCCCCTCCTGCGCCAAGGTCGATTACCAGCTCGACGACACGCCTTACGTCACGATCCTGCGTGACGGCACGCAAGGAAGTCAGCGTCTGTACGGCACGCGTCCGCTGACCCGCAACAGTCTTTCGCACATGTCGTGCCACGTGTGTGCGGCCGCCGCAGCGCCCGTGCCGAACGACGGCCTGAGCGCCGACATGGCACGCGTCGACGGTGCATCGGGCACCTTCAGTGTTGCGCCCGCGCCAGCCGCCCCGGCAACTTCGGCCCCCGCAGCATCGGCAGTGAGCACCTATGCGCCGCCGGCGACCGCAGCGCAAAACGCGAGCATCGCGGCGACGGCACCGAAGGACACGCCGCTGCCGAGCACCATCGGCGACACCGCAGGACTGAACGCCGTGAACGCTGGAGGCACGTCCGAATCTCCGGAAGTCGCCCGCGATGTGGCAGCGATCAACGCCCCCGCACCTGCGGGCACGACGCTCGTGACGCCACCCATTCCACCAATGTCGCCAGGCACCGCCATCGTGCAAACCAGTGCACCAGCGCCGTTGCGCCTGGTAAATCCCTCGGGACGCTGGCGCGGTCTGTGCACGAACGCGCCGCCGTGGTGGGGACTTTTCGGCAAGCCGATGACGCGACTGATGGCGCTTGCACTTAACGGTTCGCAAGTGACCGGCAGCGTCGACGACGTCGAACCCAATGTTCACACCACGGTGCAGGGCACGCTCGCGGGCGATCGTCTTCAACTCGCAGGCAGTTACGGCGCGAAGCACGACATCACTTTCGGCCCCGACGGCAACACACTCACCGACGCCTGGTGCAACGACGACGGACGTTGCGAGACCTGCGAAATGCAGCGTTTCTGAGGGTTTCGGGACGATTGAGACTTCGCGCGAAGCGGCGTTTGCATCGAATCGCCCGGCAGACGCCGCGCAAAAATCACGTAAAAATTCGCGTCGAAAAATGCGCTGAAAGACGGGTGAAAACCGGACAACCGATTCGCCGTCGCGAGAAGAAATTCCCGGCACGTGAAAGCAGCGAATCGAAAAGTCGCGATTTTCGCCGCTCAGCCTTGTGCGGCAAGCGCGCAACATAATGCGCGCACTACTCGCACAAAGCGATTTCTTAGGTAGAATCGTCGGCGCAGCAAGACGTATCATTCGGGTGGCCGTTCTCCGACGGCACTTTCTTATTCTCATCGATTGGATCGATATGGCAACGGCAAAGAAAGCAGCAGCAAAGAAGGCCCCTGTGGCGAAGAAAGCTGCTCCGGTAGCAAAGAAGGCTCCGGCAGCGAAAAAGGCAGCAGCACCGAAGGCAGCCCCGAAGGCTGCTCCGAAGGCAGCCGCTAAGGTTTCGCCGATCAAGGAAGCACTCAACAAGACCCAGCTCGCAGCACACATCGCCGAAACCTCGGCTGTCGCCGTCAAGGACGTCAAGGCTGTGCTCGCCGCTCTCGAAACCACGATCGTCAGCGCTCTGCACAAGAAGGGCGCAGGCGAATTCACGCTGCACGGCCTGTTCAAGGTCACGTCGCAACAAATCGCTGCCAAGGCGAAGCGTTTCGGCAAGGACCCGTTCACGGGTGAAGAGCGTTGGTTCCCGGCAAAGCCGGCTTCGGTGCGCGTGAAGGTTCGCCCGCTGAAGAAGGTGAAGGACGCCGCTCAGTAAATCTTGCCATCGCGTTGCCATGAGCTTCACGGCCGCGCGAATCGACAGGATCTGACAGTAGTCCCGGAAGACGGTGCCGATACTTCGGCACCGTTTTTTTTCACCCCGACGACTGACTTCGTCATCCTCAACAATGCGCGCGGCATGCCTCGGCCCTCTCGCACGAAGGGTTTTCTCTGGGGTTTTTGCTGAGTGGACGCATCCGGAACCGACCGCTAACATCGCTCGGGACACGACGCGTCGCGACATGGCACGGCACTGCACGCCCCTCGCTCGCTGACAACGTCTTCGCGAACTCAGGAGATCCGTTTATGACCCGCAAGTTTTCGCGTCACCCGACAAGTCCCAGGCCGTCGGTATCGCGTTCATCGCATCCGGCCGATCACCCGAATTCTTACAATGCTCCCGACTCTCCGGGTGTAACGTCGCGCCGCAATTTCCTCACCACACTCGGCGTTGCTGCAATGCCTGCCGGTTTTGTCGGCTCGCTGGGCGGCACGCTCGGCAGTCTGCTCACGGGCACCGCCTCGTTTTTCGTGACACCTGCGCACGCGCAAACCGTGGCCGACATCAAGAAGAAAGGCTCGATCAACGTCGGCATGCTGATCGACTTTCCGCCTTATGGCACGACCAACGCGCAGGCGCAGCCCGATGGCTACGACGCCGACGTCGCCAAGTTGCTCGCCCACGATCTCGGCGTGAAGGTGAACATCGTGCCGGTGACCGGGCCCAACCGGATTCCGTATCTGCTCTCGGGAAAAGTGGACGTGCTCGTCGCATCGCTCGCGATCACGCCCGAGCGCGCCAAACAGGTGCAGTTCTCGAAGCCGTACGCGGCCGCGACGATCCTGCTGCTGGGCAAGAAAGGCACGTCGATCAAGTCCGCCGCCGATTTGAAAGGGCTGCGAGTGAGCGTGGCGCGCGCGAGTACGCAAGACACTGCCGTCACGAAGACAGCGCCGCCGGGCACCGAGATCCGTCGCTTCGACGATGACGCTGCTGCCATGCAAGCCCTGCTCTCCGGTCAGGTCGATGCCATCGGCTGTTCGGTGACGGTCGCAAACGTTATCAATACGCGTGCGCCGGACCAGTTCGAGCCGAAGTTTAATTTGCTGCAACAGGCGATGGGCATCGCACTGCGTCCGAATCAGCCGGAACTGCTCGCCAGCGTCAACGACTTCGTCACGCGCAACACCGCCAACGGCGAACTGAACAAGCTCTATCGAAAGTGGCTTCAGACGGATCTGCCGCCCTTGCAGTAAGTCCCCCTCCGCACACTCCACCGCCACTGCTTTCATCGCCCATCGTCCGGGATCTCCCCGGCGACGGGCGATGCGCCTCCGCCGCCCGCCCCCACTATCGAAATAGGTATTTCGATATAGTTTTCGGACAGTGCCGTCTTGCAACGCACTGACGAAAAACCTCCAGAACCATTACTCCACAAGGCTTTCGAGCATTCACCAGCCCATCTCCGCAAAAATAGTTTTGCTTTAGATGCAATTTAGATATATCGTAAACATGTCTTAACTACATCGATAAGGAGTCGCACCATGCGTGGATCACGTGGCGATTTCATGGGCCGAGGCCCAATGGACCTGGACAGAATGGATTTTGGCGACGAACGACGCGGTGGGCGTCATGGACGGCGCGGCGGTGGTGACGGATTTGGCGGTCGCGAGGGCGAAGGTCGTGGCGAGCGCTCGGAGCGCGGCGGTCGTGGGGGGCGTGGCGGTGGTCGTCTCTTCAGCCACGGCGGTCTGCGTCTCGTGCTGCTACACCTGATTTCGCAGCAACCGCGTCACGGCTACGAGCTGATCAAAGCCATCGAAGAAAGCGTGAACGGCACCTACAGCCCGAGCGCTGGCGTGGTCTACCCGACGCTCACGCTGCTCGAGGAAATGGGCTACATCCGGGTGCAGGAAAACACCGGCGACAGTCAGCGCAAGTCATATGAGATCACCGACACCGGCCGCGAATATCTGGCCGAGAACGAGGACTCCGTCACCGAACTGCTGGCACGCCTGGCCACCCGTCGCGAGCGCTCTGAGGACATGCCCCCGCAAGTCATGCGCGCGCTGCACAACTTCAAATATGCCGTGCATTTGCGTCTGGGCGCCGAGCCGCTCACGACCGAGCAGGCCAACGCGTTTGCCGCGATTCTCGACGCGGCTGCACAACAACTGGAGCGACTCTGATGCAAGACAACGCTGCACCGAACGTCACCCTTGATCGCACGCCGCAGCGCGTGCGCCATGAACTCCGATTCCGTCTGCTGGAAGTGCGCAGCGTAGAAGCACTCACGCCGCACATGGTGCGCGTGACGCTCGGTGGCGACGATCTGGAAGGCTTCAACAGCCCCGGCTTCGACGATCACGTCAAACTATTCTTCCCGAACCCGGAAACCGGCGAACTGGCCGTGCCGCAGATCGGCCCCGAAGGCATGGCGAAGCCCGCGCCGGGCGACGCCCCGCGTCTCATGCGCGATTACACGCCGCGTCAGTACGACGCAGCGTCGAAAACGCTCGTGATCGATTTTGCGATGCACGAATCGGGCCCGGCCACGCAATGGGCGCGCTCCGCCAAACCGGGCGACAAGCTCGGTGTCGGCGGCCCGCGTGGCTCGTTCGTCATTCCGATGAACTTCGACGGTTACGTGCTGATTGGCGACGACACGGCGCTGCCCGCGATCTCGCGGCGTCTGGCCGAGTTGCCCGCTGGCGCTATGGTTTTCGTCTTCGCGGAAATCGACGGCCCGGCCGACCGCCTGCGCTTCACGAGCGAAGCCGACGTGGTCGTGGAATGGATCTATCGCGAGGGTGCCGCTGCCGGTCAGAGCACGGCACTGATCGACGCCCTTGAGGTCGCCAGCCTGCCCCCAGGCGATCTGCATGTGTGGGTGGCGGCCGAAGCAGGCGTGGCGAAAGCGGTACGCCGTCATCTGGTCGAAGCGCGCGGGCTCAACCCGAAATGGGTGAAGGCAGCGGCCTACTGGCGGCGCGGCGACGCGGCCGTCCACGAAAATCTGGACGACTGAGATCGCGCCGGTTGCGCGGCCCTAAGCCCACATGACAAACGTTAGTTGCGTAGCTCTGTTCGTCCCTTTGGAGAAATTCCCTGCCGTCTTTCGGAATTGCCTGATAGAAATGCCGGGAACAAATTCCGACTATGAAAACGCGCCCGGGGATGTCGAATGTCGGCACCCGGAGGGCGGTTCACCCATAGGGGGTACGACGACATGGAGCAACGCAAACGACACGACGGTTTCGAACGTTGGGCGGCGGGCGCGACGGCGCGTCAGGCCGGACGGGACGACGCCCGCTGGCGTGTCTTTCGCGCGCCGGAGCAGGCGGACTTTCACGGGTTCATCGTCTGGTGCTACACGCAGGGCGTGTTTCTCGGGCAGGAATTCGACCGGCGCACCGATACCGTCACGCACTGCTATGTGCGCAATGGCGCGTGGGCCGTGCAGTTCGATTCGTTCAGCGAAGCCTGCGAGCGCGCCTTCGACATTCACGCGCCCACGCTGATTCTCTATGCGCCTGAGCGCAACGGCAGCGTCTTCATCACCAGTACGGAGCAATAGCCTGCCCCCGGCGTAATCGGCGTAATGCATCGTGCGCATCGCGCGCCGAAACGACACCGGCCAGCTGAATCGCTGACCGGTGTTTTTTTTTAAGCGTAGTTGCGGATGTCGTCGATTTCCGTCTGACCGAAGTCGTCGCGCTCGGTCAGCGCCAGAATGCGACGGGCGACGTCTTCCGGCGACGACAGCTTGCCGCTCACCTTGAGATCCTGAAAACGTGCCAACGCCGGGAAGCTTTCGATGCTGCTGCTGCGAATCGTCTCCTGCATACCGGTGTCGACCACACCCGGCGCCAGCGAAATCGCCTGGACGCCGTGCTCGCGATGCTCGGCATTGACCACGCGCGTATACATATCTAGCGCGGCCTTCGTCGAACAGTAGACGGCCCACCCGGCATTCGGATTGCGGCCCGCGCCCGACGAGATGTTCACGATCTGGCGCTTAGCCGTCAGCCCTTGCGTGGTCGCGAGAAAGCGCGACGTCAGCAACATGACCGACGTCACGTTCAGCGCGAACGCCGCGCCGATGGCCGCCGGATCGTTCAGCGCCGCCGAGTTGGCGACGGGGTGCACCGTACCGGCGTTATTAATTAGCAGATACCGTCCGGCGTCGCGCGGCAGCGAGGCGAAGACGCGCTCGGCCGTCTGGGCGGCAGCGGTGGTGTCGGCGAGATCGACGGCGATCTGTTCGAGCTTGACGCCCTTTTCGCTGGCCAGCGCGGCGAGTTCGTCGTCCGTGCGACGTGCCAGCGTCACAAGTTGGGTGCCGGGCGCGAGCAAACCGCGCGCAAGCGACGCGCCGAGACCACGGGAAGCACCGGTAAGAATGGCAATCGTTTGGGACATTGGGAGAAGTGCGGTCGGAAGACACCGCAAAAAAAGCGACGGGATTGCCATTATCCGCGTATCGCCTGAATGCCGCTATACCGACCAAAAGTCGTTTTTCAAGGCAAAACGGTCGGGATTACGGCGATCCGGCGCAATCTGGTGCGTCAAATAGACGCCGGGTGGCTCTAAAGCGAAATAGAGTATTGCGGAATATAATCGCGAACTCGGAACGCCTATCGCCTAACGTAGTAATTAGGGGTATTTGCAGACCCTTCGGAACACTCAGCCCGCAGTGCAGCGCAACGGTTATCGCGCGTCAATGCCCTGAATCGCCAAGGTTGTCGCGGTAAGTACAGGTGTTTTAAGTGCACTGCACATTACCGCTTTATGGGTATATATTCCCCCCTCATGGAAACGATACCGAAAATCATTTCGGCGCCTGCTGCTGCGTCGGCCACAAGTAAAACCGCACGTCCCGTGCCGCCGCGCCCGCGTCAATACGACGCCCGCCTCGCACGCTGGATGGTCACGCCGCTCGCGGATACAGCCGTGACGCCGAATCACCTCACGACGGTTCGCCTGATCGTGGGGCTCGCTTGTGCCTGGGCGTTCGCCAAGGGCGGCTATGCGATGGCCAATCTCGGCGCACTGCTGCTTGTGCTCTCGAACTTCATCGACCACACGGATGGTGAGCTTGCCCGTATCAGCGGCAAGACGAGCCGGATCGGTCACTTTTACGACCTCGCTTCGGACGCTTTCGTCACGGTGCTGTTGTTCGGTGGCATCGGCATGGGTGTCGACGCGATGGCCCCGGGTCACTTCCCGCTGCCCGTCCCGCTGTCGGCCTCTGCGCTCGGCTGGATCGCTGGCTTCGCCGTCGCCCTGATCTTCTTCCTGCGCATGCGCATTGAGGAGCGTGTGGGCAAGGCGGGGACCAAGCAGGCCTCCGTCGGAGGCTTCGAAACCGAAGACGTGCTGTATCTGATGCCACTCGTCACGCTGTTCGATGGCACGCGCGGCTTCCTGATCGCCGCCGCCATCGGCGCACCGCTCTTCGCACTGCTGGTCGTGGCCGATTACGTGCGCGTGATGCGCCGTCCGCTGCCGGTGAAGGCTGACGAATCAGTCAACGCAGCAGCCGCCCCGGCCGCACCGATGGCACCGGTCGCACCGGTCGCACCGATGGCGCCCGCCGCGTTTGCCGCAGACGCCGAGATCGAACGCGCCCTCGATGCCGTGGACTTCGACGGCGTCACGCGTGAGTTCAAGTCGCAGGACGCCTTCGTCTATATGGAGAAGTTCCTGCCGCAGTCGGTCACGGAGCAGTTGATCGCCGCCGCGCGCACCGTCACGCCGAGCGTGAACCGTAACTATCTGCCCGGTCACAAGCAGGGGGGCAGCGTGAGCCGTCATACGCTCGACGAGCTGGCCCCGTTCGTGGCCGAGCTGTACCGCTCGCCTGCGCTGATCGGTTTCCTTGAGCGTCTGGCCGGTGAGAAGCTGCTGCCGTCGCCGCAGGAAGATCCGCATGCGTATGCGCTGTATTACTACACGCGTCCGGGCGACCACATCGGCTGGCACTATGACACCTCGTACTACAAGGGGCGCCGCTACACGCTGCTGCTCGGCGTGGTCGACCAATCGAGCTGCAAGCTCGAATACCGGCTGCACACGCGTAATCCCGGCGCGACGCAAGTCGACGGCGCTGTGGCGTATCCGCCGGGCGCGCTGGTGTTCTTCGACGGGGACAAGCTGCATCACCGGATCACGCCGCTCGGCGATAACGAGGAGCGCATTTCGCTCACGTTCGAGTATGTGACCGACCCGCGCATGGGCACCTGGCAGCGCTTCATCTCCAATATGAAGGACGCTGTTGCCTACTTCGGTTTCCGGCAAGTGTTTCGTCAGATTTTTGGACGGACGAAACGCTAAATGAACCGGACCGCCATCGTCTCACTCACCCTCGGTTTCGCCCTTTTCGTCGCCCTGCTGATCTGGCAGGGTACGGGATCGGTGATGTCCACGCTGGGCGCCGCCGGTTGGGGCCTGCTGCCCATCGCCGCCTTCCACCTCGTGCCGCTGGTGCTCGACGCCGCCGCCATTCAGGTGCTGGTGTCGAAGTCGTGCACGCTCGGCCGCGCCACGCTCACGCGCTGGGTTGGCGAATCGGTGAACAGCCTGCTGCCCGCCGGGCAGATCGGTGGCCCGATCGCGATGGTGCGTCAAATGAAACAACGCGGCATGGCCGGTCGCGAAGCGGCCGCCGCCATTACCGTCAGCACCACGCTGCAAGCCGTGGCGCAAATCGTGTTCGCCCTGCTGGGACTGGCCGTGTTCGGCATCAGCGCGACGCAGGGCACCAGCGACAGCCTATGGCTGCCGATGTTGCTCGCCACGGCGCTCGTCTCCGCCCTCCTCTACGCGTTCTATGTCGCGCAGCGTCGTGGCATCTTCGGCTGGGCGTTCCGCATGCTCTCGAAGATGTCGTCCAAGCGCGACTGGTCGTCGTTGCTCGACCGTGCGGATGCCGTCGACGAAATCGTGCAGCGCATGTACGGCCATCGCCGTCAGGTGCTCGCCAGTTTTCTGCTCAGCCTCGTGGGCTGGATCGTCGGCACCGTCGAAGTCTGGCTGATCCTGCAATTCATCGGGCATCCGGTGAGTTGGGTCGACGCGCTGTTGCTTGAAAGTCTCGGGCAGGCGATTCGCGGTGCTGCCTTCTTCGTGCCGGGTTCGCTCGGCGTGCAGGAAGGCGGTTACCTGCTGCTCGCCCCGCTCGTGGGTCTGCCGGCCGACGCCGCGCTGGCCCTGTCGCTGGCCAAACGGACGCGCGAGCTACTGCTCGGCGTACCGGGCCTCGTCTATCTGCATTTCTCCGAACGTGGCTGGCGCCGTCAGCGCGCTGCGCAACAAAGCGTGCCGCTGCCCACTGCCACGGATACTGCACCGCTCTAAAGAAGGATATCGACCATGCGGGCCATCATTCTCGCAGCAGGCATGGGCCTGCGTTTGCTCCAGCCCGAAGACAAGCAGTCGCCCAAGTGCCTGCTGAAGTTCGACGGCATGTCGCTGCTGGAGCGCCACCTTCGCATGCTGGCAGCGGCCGGCATCACGGACGTCGTGCTCGCGCTCGGGTTCCATCACGAGCAAGTGAGCGAGGAACTGGAGCGTCTGAACTGGACGCCGCGTCCCAAGATTTACCTCAACCCGGAATTCAATCTGGGTAGCGTGCTCACGCTGCATACCACGGCTGAAGCCATGACCGCCGGTGGCGACGTGCTCGTCATGGATGCAGACGTGCTCTACGACCAGCGCATTTTCAACGCCCTCGTGGCGGGCAAGACCGCCAACCGTCTGCTCATCGACCGTGACTTCGAAGTCGGCGACGAGCCGGTCAAGCTGTGCCTGCGCGACGGCGTGCCCGTCGAGCTGCGCAAGCAGGTCATGGTCGGCCTCGAATACGACACCGTCGGCGAGTCCGTCGGTTTCTTCCGTTTCAACGAAGCGACGGCAACGCGTCTGGCGGAAATCACGCGCGATTACGTCGAATCGGGCCGCGCCAAGATGCCGCACGAAGAAGCCGTGCGCGATCTGCTGCTCGAGCGCGGCGCGCAATTCGAAACCGCCGACGTCACGGGCTTCCCGTGGATCGAAATCGACTACCCTGAAGATGTGAAGCGCGCCGCCGATCAGGTGCTGCCGCAACTCGAACCGCTCACGATGGTGTCCGAATGAACGCTCCCGACGCATTTACCCTCCCGCCGACGGCTACGCGTGCAGCGCAACTGCGCGCCATGCTGCTCAGCAATCAGCTCGAATTCCTGATGGAAGCCCACAACGGCATTTCCGCGCGTATCGTGCGCGAAGCCGGTTTCAAGGGCATCTGGGCGTCCGGGCTGACCATTTCGGCGCAGTTCGGCGTTCGCGACAACAACGAAGCCAGCTGGACCCAGGTTGTCGACAACCTCGAATTCATGGCCGACGCCAGCGACTTGCCGATCCTGCTCGACGGCGACACCGGCTACGGCAACTTCAACAACATGCGACGTCTCGTGCGCAAGCTCGAACAACGTGGCATCGCTGGCGTGTGCATCGAAGACAAGGTCTTCCCGAAGACCAACAGCTTCATCGGTGGCGAACGTCAGCCGCTGGCCGACATCGACGAGTTCTGCGGCAAGATCAAGGCCGGTAAGGACTCGCAGGCCGATGACGATTTCTCCATCGTCGCCCGTGTCGAAGCGCTGATCGCCGGCTGGGGTATGGAAGAAGCCCTGCGTCGTGCCGAGGCCTATCATCAGGCCGGAGCGGACGCCATCCTGATCCACAGCAAGCTCAAGCGTGCCGATGAAATCGTGCAATTCGCGCGTGAGTGGGGCAACCGCTGCCCGCTGGTGATCGTGCCGACGAAGTACTACAGCACGCCCACCGACGTGTTCCGCGAAGCCGGGATCAGCCTCGTGATCTGGGCGAACCATCTGCTGCGCGCCGCCACCTCGGCCATGCAGTCGGTGGCCGCCGAGATCCATCGCAACGAAACGCTCATCAACGTGGAAGACCGCGTAGCCACCGTGGACGAGATCTTCCGTCTGCAAGACGCCGACGAGTACACGCAGGCCGAAGACCGCTACCTGTCCGCCGCCAATGCACCGCGCTCGGCCATCGTGCTGGCCGCCAGCCGTGGCAAGAACCTGGAGAGCGTGACGACCGACCGTCCGAAGGTCATGCTGCCGGTCGCGGGCAAGCCGCTGCTGCGCTGGCTGGTCGACGGCTTCAAGAAGCAGAACGTGAACGACATTACGGTCGTGGGCGGCTATCGTGCCGACGCGATCGACACCGCCGGGATCACGCTCGCCGTCAACGAACGTCACGCCGAAACGGGCGAACTGGCCTCGCTCGCACGCGTTGCCAATGCCTTCACGCAAGACACCGTAGTGTCGTACGGCGACCTGCTGTTCCGCAGCTATATCGTGCGCGATCTGGTCGAGAGCGACGCCGACTTTACCGTCGTGGTCGACTCCACGGCGGCGGTCACCGCCAACGCGGCGAACGCCAGCGTGCGCGACTTCGCGTATTGCTCGGCAGGCGACGACCGTGGTCTGTTCGGTCAGCAAGCGCTGCTCGAAAAGATCAGCGGCGACGCCTCGGACGCGGGCCGCACGCCCAACGGCCGCTGGATCGGTCTGCTCGGTGTGCGTGGCGACGAAGGCCGCACGCAACTCCAACGCGTTTTTGCCGCGCTTCAGGCGCGTGCCGACTTCGACCAGCTCGGCATGCCCGAACTGATCAACGCGCTGGCCGCCGATGGTGCCAGGATCGAAGTGCAATACGTGCACGGCCACTGGCGCGGTGTGAACGACATGGAAGAATTCCGCCGCGCGGCCGATTTCGCCCATGGTCAGACGCCGTTCAGCGGCACCGCTCCGGAGACGCAAGGTGATTGAGGCAGGTCAGTTCGTCGAAGCTGCGCGCAAGCACGGCTTCACGTGGTACACCGGCGTGCCGTGTTCGTTCCTCACGCCGTTCATCAACTACGTGCTGCAAGACCCGACATTGCACTATCTGTCGGCAGCCAACGAGGGCGACGCAGTCGCCATCGCGGCAGGCGCGACGCTCGGTGAAGGCCGTGGCGCGCGCTCCGTCACCATGATGCAAAACTCGGGCCTCGGCAACGCGGTCAGCCCGCTCACGTCGCTCACGTGGACGTTCCGTCTGCCGCAGTTGCTGATCGTGACGTGGCGTGGCCAGCCGGGCATTACCGACGAGCCGCAACACGCGCTCATGGGTCCGATCACGCCCGCCATGCTCGACCTGATGGAAGTGCCCTGGGAGTTGTTCCCGACCGAGCCCGATGCGATTGCACCGGCGCTGGAGCGCGCGGTGCGTCATATGGACGAGACCGGCCGCCCCTACGCACTGGTGATGCAAAAGGGCAGCGTGGCGCCGTTCCCGCTGCAACCGTCGGAGCGTCCCGCACGTCCGGCACAACCGGCACCGGTGTCGGTCATGCGCGGTGTTGCGCCGTCGGACATGCCGACGCGTCGCGACGCCCTCGCCCGTGTCATCGCGCATACGCCGCTCGAAGGCACTGTGGTGCTGGCGTCGACCGGCTTCTGCGGACGCGAACTCTACGCCCTCGACGACCGTGCCAACCAGCTCTACATGGTCGGCTCGATGGGATGCGTGACGACGCTGGCGCTGGGTCTTGCGCTCGCGCGTCCGGACCTGCGCGTGGTCGCGCTCGATGGCGACGGCGCGGCGCTTATGCGCATGGGCGCGTTTGCGACGCTGGGCGCTTACGGCCCGTCGAACCTCATCCATTTGCTGCTCGATAACGCCTCCCACGACTCGACCGGCGCGCAGGCGACGGTCTCGCCGACGGTGTCGTTCGCCGGTGTCGCCGCCGCCAGCGGCTACGCGCTGGCGCTCGAAGGCGATACGCTCGACGTCATCGAGCAGTTGTTCGACGGTCGCAGCCACAGCCTGAACGACGGCCCCCGCTTCGCGTGTCTGACGACGCGCCCCGGCACGCCGGACGGTCTGCCGCGCCCGAAGGTGACGCCGGAAGCCGTGAAGTCGCGACTGATGGACCATATTGCACAACGCGCACAGGCTTCGGCCTGAGCGATCCCCCTTTACGATATCTGCCGAGGAAGCTTCGCCATGCTGTTACTGAATCCGGGCCCCGTTACCCTGACCGAGCGTGTTCGCAAAAGTCTGCTGCAACCCGATCTGTGCCACCGCGAGCCTGAATTCTTCGACTTGCAGGACGAAGCCCGCGCGCGTCTGACGGCCGTGTACGGCCTCGACCCAGCCGTGTGGACGCCGGTGCTGATGACCGGTTCGGGCACGGCTGCCGTCGAGAGCATGACGGCTGGCCTCGTGCCGGAAGGCGGTCGCCTGCTGATCGTCGAGAACGGCGTGTACGGCGAGCGCATCTCGCAGATCGCGAAGCAATATCGCATCGATCACGACGTCATCCATTTCGAATGGATGCAGGCGCCGGATCTGGCGCAGATCGTCGCCAAGCTGGACGCCGCAGGCGAGCGTCCGTACACGAATGTGGCGATCATTCACCACGAAACGACCACCGGCCGTCTGAACGATCTGACGGGCATCTCGCGTGTGTGCCGTGAGCGCGGTATCGACCTGCTGGTCGATGGCGTGAGCAGCTTCGCCGCCGAAGCCATCGACTTCAACGACTCGGCCATCGTGGCTGTAGCCGCAACCGCCAACAAGTGCGTGCACGGCGTGCCGGGCGTGTCGTTCGTGCTCGTGCGCAAGACAGCCCTCGCGAAGGCGTTCGCCCGCACCTACTATCTGGACATCGCGCGCCTCGCTAAGCTGCAAGCCGAGCGCAACACGCCGTTCACGCCGTCCGTGCAGGCTTACTACGCGCTCGTCGAAGCACTGCGCGAACTGGACGATGCGGGCGGCTGGGAAAAGCGTCACGCGCACTACGGTGCGCTCGCCGAGCAAGCGCGCGCCGGTCTGGCCGCGCTGGGGATCGACAGCGTACTGCCGCCGGGCGAATCGTCGGTGGTGCTGCGTGCCTACAAGCTGCCTGCCGGCGTCGACTATCCGCGTCTGCACGACTGGCTCAAGGCCGACGGCTTCGTCATCTACGCTGGTCAGGGCGGTCTGTCGAAGGAACTGTTCCGTATCTCGACGATGGGCAACCTTACAACGGCCGACATCGATCGCCTGCTGGCCTCCTTCGCCCGACTGGTGAAGTAAGCCGGGGACGGACGTTCAGCCATGACAGATTTGCTAGCCAGCCTCCACTCCCCTGCCGAACTGCGCGCGCTCTCGCGTCCCGAATTGCGCCGCGTGGCCGACGAACTGCGCGCCTGCGTGCTCGAGAACGTCTCACGCACCGGCGGGCACTTATCGTCGAATCTGGGCACCGTCGAGCTGACGATCGCCCTGCACTATGTCTTCGACACGCCGAACGACCGGATTGTGTGGGACGTGGGTCATCAGACCTACCCGCACAAGATCCTGACGGGTCGGCGCGAAGCCATGCCGACGCTGCGTCAGTGGCAAGGGCTGTCGGGCTTTCCGAAACGCGACGAATCGCCGTACGACACGTTCGGTACGGCGCATTCGAGCACGTCGATTTCGGCAGCGCTGGGCATGGCGCTGGCCAGCAAGGTCAAGGGTGAAAAGCGTCACGCCATTGCCGTGATCGGCGATGGCGCGATGACGGCGGGCGAGGCGTTCGAAGCGCTGAACAATGCCGGTGTCTACGACGATCTGCCGTTTCTCGTCGTGCTCAACGACAACGATATGTCGATCTCGCCACCTGTCGGCGCGCTCAATCAGTACCTCACGCGTCTGATGTCCGGTCAGTTTTACTCGGCGGGTAAGGAAAGCGTGCGCAATCTGCTGCGCAACGCGCCCGCGCCGATGCGCGAACTCGCGCACAAGCTCGAAGAACATGCCAAGGCCATCGTCTCGCCCACGGGCACGATGTTCGAGGAATTCGGCTTCAACTATCTCGGTCCCATCGACGGCCACGATCTCGACGCGCTGATCCCGGCGCTCGAGAACATCAAAGCCCTCAAGGGGCCGCAGTTCCTGCATGTGGTCACGCGCAAGGGCCGTGGCTACAAGCTGGCCGAGGCCGATCCCGTGCTATACCACGGACCGGGCAAGTTCAATCCGAGCGAAGGCATTCGTCCGGCCGCACCGGGCTCCGTTTCGGCCAAGACCTACACGCAGGTGTTCGGGGAATGGCTGTGCGATGCGGCTGCGGCAGACAAGCGCGTTGTCGGCGTGACACCGGCCATGCGCGAAGGCTCCGGCCTTGTGGAGTTCGAGAAGCGCTTTCCCGAGCGCTATTACGACGTCGGCATTGCCGAGCAGCACGCCGTCACGTTCGCGGGCGGGCTGGCGACGGAAGGTCTGCGGCCGGTCGTCGCGATCTACTCGACGTTCCTGCAGCGCGGCTACGACCAGTTGATCCACGACGTCGCCTTGCAGAATCTGCCGGTCCTTTTCGCAATCGACCGTGGCGGTCTGGTCGGTGCGGACGGGGCGACCCACGCGGGTGCGTACGACATCGCCTATCTGCGCTGCATTCCGAATATGGTCGTGATGGCCCCGGCCGACGAGAACGAATGCCGTCAGATGTTGCACACGGCACTTGGAATCGATGGACCGAGCGCGGTGCGCTATCCGCGCGGCACCGGCCCCGGCGTGAAGACCGAAGCGGGTTTGTCGACGCTGCCAGTCGGCCGTGCACAGGTGCGTCGTCAAAGCGCTGCCCCCGCAGGCAAGCGGGTTGCGATTCTGGCCTTTGGGTCGATGGTCGCGCTGGCCGAACAAGTGGCGGAAGCCTTCGACGCGAGCGTGGTCAACATGCGCTTCGTCAAACCGCTGGACGAAGCGACGGTACTTGAGATGGCGCGCACGCACGACCTCGTGGTGACGCTCGAAGAAGCATCGGTGATGGGCGGTGCAGGCACGGCCTGTGTGGAAGCGCTGGGCGCTAACGGTGTGTTGGTCCCTGTGCTTCAACTGGGGCTGCCCGACACGTACATCGATCAGGGCACGCCTGCGCAACAACTGGCCTCCGTCGGCCTCGATGTGCCGGGCATCACGGCCTCGATTCGCCGCGCAATGGCTGAGCGCCTCGGTGGGTCGGTCGAGGCGGTGTAGTGCGCATTTGACGGCGTACACGAGCATCGACCGCGCATTCGTCACACCTAAGAAAAAACGGCACCTCTCGGTGCCGTTTTTCATTGCCTTGCAGCTTCCGTGTGGTCAGGACTGCTTCGGCGGTACAGCCTTCCCGCGTGGCTTGCCCATCAGCACCGGCTGGAAGAACACCGCGCCGATGAGCGTACACACGAGCGACAGCGCCAGCAGCTTGCCCATACTCGACGTGCCGGGGTGATGCGACAGCCAGAGACTGCCGAACGCGATGCCCGTGGTCGCCGCAGACAGCACGATCGCCTGCGTCAGACCCGACGCCAGCAAGCGGTACTGTCCGTGACGCCACGCGATCACGTAGTAGATCTTGAACGCTACCCCCACGCCCAGCAGCAACGGCAGCGCAATGATGTTCGCGAAGTTCAGCGGCAACCCGATCAGCACCGTCACTTCAAGCGTCACGGCCGCCGAGACCAGCAGCGGGACCAGCGTGCGCAGCACGTCGCCGAAGTTGCGCAGCGCCAGCCACAGCAGAATCGTGATCGACAGCAAGGCCCACGCTCCCGCCTCGATGAACGCACGAATGATCGTGTTGGCCGAGCGCAGAATCGAGATCGGACCGCCGACGGCGTCCGGCGTCGTGCGCAGCACGGCCTCGGTGAATTTGCGCAGCATCACGTCGTCGCTCGGGTCCGCGCCCTTCTCCACGCGCGGCGAGATGTTGACGAGGGCACGCCCGTCAGCGGCCACCCACTGCGACGCGATGTCCTTCGGCAACGATTCACGCGTCACAGATTGGGGCTGCAACGCGTCTCGCAGTTGACCGAGCGCCAGTTTCAGCGGGTCGGCAATCGCACGGTCGGCACGGTCACGCGTGGCAGGATCGGCCGCTGCGAGCTTGCGCAACGCCGCCGCCAGACGCTGCGCTTGCTTCGCGCCCTCGCCCGGGTAATCGAGCGCGGCGTCTTCAAGCTGGCCAGCGGCCGTCTTGAGCGCCGAGACGCGCGTTGCATCCGGCACAGCGGCCAGCGGCGTTTGCGTGAGTACCGGCAGCAGCGATGTCGCAGCCGTTCCGATCATCGCCAGCTTGGCGGGTTGGTCGGACGGCAAAAACGTGGTCAGCGTCACCACGCGGCCGATCTCCGGCACGGCGCGCAGCTTCGCGGCTTCGGCATCGGCATCCGCGAGATTCGGCGCGAGCAACTGCACATCGTTGACCCCCGCTTCCGGCGAATTCGACAGATCGATGAGCGTCGCCATCGACTCCGTATGCGGGTCTTTCAGATGCAGCGGGTTGAAATCGAAGTGCAGATGCGCGAGCAACGGCAGCCCGGCAATGACCAGCGCGAGCGTGCCGTACAGCAACGGCTTGCGGTGCTTCTCGGTGAAATCGTCGACCGGCCCGAGGCTGCGGAACCCGGGCGGGCTCGGCTCGCCCTTGGGCTTGAACACGCTGATGAGCGCAGGCAGCAGCGTAATCGCCGACGGGAAGGCGACGCACAGAATGCCGACACCCGCGATCAGGCCCAGTTCGGACACGCCGCGATAATCGGTCGGCAGGAACGAGAAGAAGCTGGCCGCCGTAGCTGCTGCGGCCAGCGTGAGCGGCATCGCAATCTGCTTGCCTGCGCCCGCCAGAGCGCCGCGCAGTACGTCGTCGCCCGATTTGCCATCGTCATGCTCCAGACGATGTCGCTCTTCCCGATAACGCACGCCGAACTGAATGCCGAAGTCCACACCTATGCCGACGAACAGCACCGCGAACGCCACGGAAATCATGTTGAGCGCGCCGACCATCATCAGACCGAGCGCAAACGTGACGGCCAGCCCCGCGAGCAAAGTGATGAAGACAGCAAGAATCATCTTGCCCGAGCGCACAGCCAGCCACAGCACCACGAGCACGGCGAGCAGCGTGATGACGGCGTTCGGCCCTGCGTCCTGACGCACAGACGCGAACTCCTCGTCCGACAGCGGACGCGGGCCGGTGAGGCGCACCGTCGCGCCGTAGCGCTGCGCAAGCTTCAAGTCGGCTACAGCGTCGCGAATACGCGTGGCCGCGTTGGCACCTGCTTCGAGCGCGCCGTAATCCAGCACGGGCTGCACCTGCACGTAGCTGCGTGCGACGGTATCGGGCGCGACCAGCGCACGCCACGACATTGCGGCCGGACGATTCGCGAGCACAGCCTCCGAGGCATCTGCCGCGTTGCCCAGCAGGCGCGACATATCGGAGAGCTTCACCTGACCGGTTAGCAACGGCGTCTGCAACGTCACCGACAGCAGGTTCGACAGACCGGCGAGGCTCGGATCTTGCGCGAGACGGTTGAGCAACGGTTTGGCGTCTTCAAGCTTGCCGGTGAGCGACTTAACGTCGTCCGTCGACGCGAATAGCAATGCGTTGTGCGCGAAGAAGTCGCCCGCGCCGGGACGACTCACCGCGCGGAACACGTCCGTCTCGCTTTCCAGCTTGGCCGCCAGCTCAGCCGCAGCCTTGTCGGCGAACTCGGCGGCGGGTGCCTGCACGACGGCCAGCGTCAGATCGGTCTTCTGCGGGAACGCACGGTCGATTTCGCGACCGCGTTCGGCGGCCGGGGTATTCAGGTCGATCAGGCTGGAGACGTCGGTGTTGATCGCGAAATGCTTGGCGACGTACACACAACTGGCCACCACAAGCAGCAGCGAAGCGAAGATGACCGGGTACGCGTGCTTCGCCGAAAAACGGACGATGCGCACGACGAGCGAAGTCAGCATGAAGCGGTTCCGGAAGAAAGTGGAAGTCTCACTGTGACGTCCGACGCATAGCCCGCTGCCCCCCATCAACACGTAACGAAAGGTTAAACATTGGCGGGAATCAGGAACCAATTGCGGAGAAAGTCCGTCGATCAGCCCAGAGAATGCGCAGTGAACAGTGAATTTACAAAATCGCAGCAGTATACAGGGGCCGGGTGTGCGTCACGTGCACTACACTACGGCCTACCCCCGAATCCAACCTATTCAGACAAGCTGGCATGAATAAATTCCTGATGACGGTGGCTGCCGTCGCTTTGAGCGGTATCGGCAGCGTAGTGACCGTATCCAGTGCCTGGGCGCAGGCAAGCGCCAATCCGAACGACATGGTGAAGACGGCCGTCGAGACGGTCGTCAAGGCCGTGAAGGCCGATCCGGTGGCCAAGACCGGTGATGTCTCCGCCACGGCGCGCGTCGTCGCCCGCGACTTCCTACCGTATGCCGATTTCCTGCGCACCACGCGCTTTGCCGTCGGCCCCAAAGCCTTCGATGCCGCGACGCCCACTCAGCAACAGCAGGTCTTCGAACAGTTCCAGCAACTGCTCGTGAACACCTTTGCGCTGCAACTCTCGCAAGTGCGCGGCAACGACCTGACGTTCAAGTTCGATCCGGCGAAACTCACTGCAAACAGCAGCGATGTGGTGGTGGGCGCAACCGTCAGCGGCACAGGCGACAACCTGTCGGTCGCTTACCGTCTCACGAAGACCGACAAGGGCTGGAAGATCTACGACATCAACATGATGGGCGAGAACGTGGCCAACGCCTGGCTCATCCAGTTGTATCAGCCGCAGTTCAAGGCGCGCATCGCCCAGGGCGGCATCGACAGCCTGATCGCCTACCTGCGCGAGAAGAACGACCGTTTCGGCAAATAAAATCAACGGCTTAGAGAAGCCGTTCGCTTCCGGCCAGGCAGATTGAATGACCGTTCACCGAAATTTGCGGGGAATGGCAGCAGGATCGGCGCAGAACTCACCCAGATCGGCGCCGATTCGTCAACATTTACGCAACACTTGCGGGCGCTCTCCTACCGGGGGTCGTCAGCAATATTTGGCAGCCACGGTTACAATCGCTGCTTGTCAAACGACCGGACGGCGGTCCCCCCACGGGTGTGTACGATTTGCCATCGCAACTGGCCTTGTACGCTCCATCGCGCCTGGCTTCCAGGTGCATGGAAACCCGATAGAAACCGCCATCCCGGCCGACCTGAGCCGGAGAGCTGAATGCAAGTCTTACTTGCCCAACCCCGCGGGTTTTGTGCGGGTGTCATACGTGCCATCGAGATCGTAGAGCGTGCGCTGGAAAAATACGGCGCGCCGGTCTACGTTCGCCATGAGATCGTCCATAACAAGCACGTGGTCGATTCGCTCAAGGCGAAGGGTGCGCGCTTTATCGCCGAGTTGTCCGAAGCCCCTGCGGGCGCTGTCACTATTTTCAGCGCCCATGGCGTCGCACGCGTCGTCGAGCAGGAAGCGGAGATTCGCGGTCTGAAGGTGCTCAATGCCACCTGCCCGCTCGTCACCAAGGTGCACATTCAAGGCAAGAACTACGTGTCTGCCGGTCGTGAAGTCATTCTGATCGGTCACGCCGGACACCCGGAAGTCGAGGGGACGATGGGCCAGATCGACGGCCCGGTTCACCTCGTGCAGACCGAGGCCGATGTCGATGCCCTGCCGCTCGCCATCGACACGCCGGTCTCGTACGTCACGCAGACCACGCTGTCGGTCGACGAGACTCGCGGTATCATTGCTGCGCTGCAACGTCGCTTTACCAATATCGTCGGCCCGAACACCAAAGACATCTGCTACGCCACGCAGAATCGCCAGACCGCCGTGCGCGAGCTGTGCGAGCGTGTGGACGTACTGCTCGTGGTCGGGGCGACGAATAGCTCGAACTCGAACCGCCTGCGCGAAATCGGCTCCGAAATGGGGCTGCCGAGCTATCTCGTGGCCGACGGCTCCGAGGTAAATCCGGAATGGGTGCGCGGCAAAGCCCGCATCGGCATTACCGCAGGGGCGTCCGCGCCCGAGCGCATGGTCGAAGACGTGATCGATGCGCTGCGTCGCATCGACACGGTCGAAGTGACTCTCATGGACGGCATCGAGGAAACTATCCAGTTCCGCTTGCCGTCGGAATTGACCAAAGACGAGCCGGTCGCCGCACGCCACGCGGTCGCTGGCTAACGCTATACGAACAGGAGCCGAACTTGGCCATCCCCTTTCTGCAACAGGCGTATGTTGGCGCCTATCTGATGAAGCAACGCTTCAAGGGCGTCAAGCGCTACCCGCTGGTGCTGATGCTCGAACCGCTCTTCCGCTGCAATCTGGCCTGCTCGGGCTGCGGCAAGATCGACTATCCGGATCCCATCCTGAACCAGCGCGTCTCGCTCAAGGACTCCCTTGACGCAGTGGACGAATGCGGCGCACCGGTCGTCTCGATCGCTGGCGGCGAGCCGCTGCTGCACAAAGAGATGCCGGAGATCGTCAAGGGCATCATCGCGCGCAAAAAGTTCGTGTATCTGTGCACGAACGCCCTGCTGCTCGAAAAGAAGATCGACGACTACGAGCCGAGCCCGTTCTTCGTGTGGTCGATCCACCTCGACGGCGACCGTGAAATGCACGACGCCGCCGTGTCGCAGGAAGGTGTGTACGACCGCGCCGTGGCCGCCATCAAGCTGGCGAAGTCGCGCGGCTTCCGTGTGAACATCAACTGCACGCTGTTCAACAACGCCGATCCGGAAAAGGTCGCCAAGTTCTTCGATTCGACGAAGGATCTGGGCCTCGACGGCATCACCGTGTCGCCGGGCTACGCTTACGAGCGCGCCCCGGACCAGCAGCACTTCCTGAACCGTTCGAAGACCAAGCAACTGTTCCGCGACATTCTCAAGCGCGGCAACGGCGGCAAGAACTGGACGTTCAGCCAGTCGAGCCTGTTCCTGGACTTCCTCGCCGGCAACCGTTCGTACCACTGCACGCCGTGGGGCAACCCGACGCGTACGGTGTTCGGCTGGCAGCGTCCGTGCTACCTGCTCGGCGAAGGCTATGCCAAGACGTACACGGAACTGATGGACACCACCGACTGGGACAAGTACGGTGTGGGCAACTACGAGAAGTGCGCGGACTGCATGGTGCACAGCGGCTTCGAAGCGACGGCCGTGAACGAAACCATCTCGCACCCGCTGCGTGCTCTGGGTGTGGCGCTCAAGGGCGTGCGTACCGAAGGCAAGATGGCGGACGACATCTCGTTCGCCAAGCAGCGTCCGGCTGAGTTCGTGTTCTCGAAGCACGTCGAGATCAAGCTCGACGAACTGCGCCGGGCTAAGGCGTAAATGCCGTCGCGAGTGCTGGTCACCGGCGCCTCCGGGTTCGTCGGTTCTGCGGTAGCACGTACGGCGCTCGCGCGCGGTCATGAGGTTCGCCTGCTGGTGCGTGGCACCAGCCCCCGGGCGAACCTCGCCGACCTGCCTGTCGAGGTCGTGGAAGGCGACATGCGCGACGCGGCATCGATGCAGCGCGCGCTGACCGGCGTGGACGCCCTGCTCCACGTGGCCGCCGACTACCGCCTCTGGGCGAAAGATCCCAACGACATCATGCGGGCCAACATCGACGGCACGCGCACGGTGATGGAAGCCGCGCTGCGTGCGGGCGTCGAACGTGTGGTGTACACCAGTAGCGTGGCTACGCTGCGTGTGCACGATGCCACCGGCCCTGTCGATGAAACCTCCCCGAACGAAGAAGCCACGACCATCGGCGTGTACAAGCGCAGCAAGGTCGCGGCCGAACGTCTGGTCGAGCGCATGATTGCGAACGACGGCCTGCCCGCCGTGATCGTCAATCCGTCCACGCCCATTGGGCCGCGCGACATCAAGCCCACGCCCACCGGGCGCATCATCGTCGAAGCCGCGCAAGGCAAGATTCCTGCGTTCGTCGATACGGGACTCAATCTCGTGCACGTCGACGACTGCGCCGAAGGCCATTTGCTGGCGCTGGAGCGTGGGCGCATCGGCGAGCGTTACATCCTCGGTGGCGACGACGTGCTGCTGCGCGACATGCTCGCCAGCATCGCGGGCATGGTCGGACGCAAAGCGCCGAAGATTGCCCTGCCCCGCTGGCCGCTGTATCCGCTCGCGATGGCGGCGCAGGGTGTGGCGCGCTTCACCGGCAAAGAGCCGTTCGTGACGGTCGACGGTCTGAAGATGTCGCGCTATCACATGTTCTTCTCCTCGGAGAAGGCCAAACGCGAGCTGGGCTACACTGCCCGCGCCTATCCCGAAGGTCTGCGCGACGCGCTCGCCTGGTTTGGTTCTGCCGGATATCTCTCATGACTGTTTTGGCCTGGATCGCCGCGTTGTCGCTGGCCATCTGGATCTACCTGCTGATCTCGCAAGGCGATTTCTGGCGTGCGCGTGAGCGCGACGATCTGAACGAAGACCGTCTGCCCGCTCCGGTCGTATGGCCTGCCGTTGCTGTCGTGATTCCTGCGCGCAACGAAGCAGAATCGATCGGTCAGGTGGTCGAGTCGCTTTGCCGTCAGGATTACGCGGGACGCCTGCGCATCGTCGTCGTCGACGATCAGAGCAGCGACGGCACGGCGGACCTCGCCCGCGAAGCTGCCGCCCGCGCTGCGGCCGACGGCCTGACGCGACGCGTGGATGTCCTCTCGGGTCAACCACTGCCCGGCGGATGGACCGGCAAGATGTGGGCGGTGCGTCAGGGCGTCGCGTTCGCGAGCGATCCGGCAACCAACGACGACGGCATCCGCCCCGAATACCTGCTGCACACCGACGCCGACATCGCGCATTCGCCCGACAACGTGCGCCGTCTGGTGACGCGCGCGACGGGCGATAACCGCGTACTCGTCTCACTCATGGCGAAGCTGCGTTGCACGGCATGGTTCGAGCGCACGCTGATTCCGGCGTTCGTGCTGTTCTTCCAGATGCTGTATCCGTTCGCCTGGGTCAACGATCCGAAGAAGAAGATGGCGGCCGCTGCTGGCGGCTGCATGCTGATCCATCGGCCGTCGCTCGAAGCCGGTGGCGGTATCGAAGCGATTCGCGACGAGATCATCGACGACTGCGCGATGGGACGCATGCTCAAGAAGCAAGGTCCGATCTGGCTGGGGTTGACGGAGCGCGCGGTAAGCGTGCGTCCATACGACAACCTCGGCGAGATTCGCAAGATGGTGTCGCGCACGGCTTACGCGCAGTTGCAGTACTCACCGGTGCTGCTGGCAGGCACGATCGTGTCGTTGCTGCTGACGTTCATCGTGCCACCGGTCATGACGATCTTCGGCTCGGGCATCGGCCAGTGGCTGGGGCTCTTTGCTTGGATCGCGATGACGATTTCGTATCTGCCGATGCTGCGCTTCTACCGTCAGCCGTCGAGCTTCGGTCCGATGCTGCCGCTCGTGGCCGCACTCTATACCGTCTTCACGTTCGACTCGGCGCTGCAACACTGGCGCGGTCGTGGCGGCATGTGGAAGGGCCGTGCGCAGGCACGCGGGCAACAGTCGTCGGACGTTTGAGTTCAACGTTTCGCAAAATTCAAAACCCCACAAGGTGCTTGCACTTGTGGGGTTTTTTAATGATTGCGGCGTGTGCGAAAGCGAATCTCGCGCACCTGTCAACGCTGACAGGTATCCTGACGAGAGTGTGCGAACAGGCGTACGGCCAGCAGACGTCCGTTGGTATCGAACGCCTTTCGAGTCAGAGCTGCGTCTTCCGCGGAACGTAGTAGATGTAGTTAACGGGCCCTTCAGATCCCAAGAATCCTCCCTGCCCCGCCTCAGCCTCAGTGCCACCGGTGATGACAAATACTTGTAGCTGCCCGGGCGTCAGAGACGGAAGTACCGTGTTGATCTGTCCATCGCTGACGATCTTGAACGTGCGCTCGAAGATTTTCGTCGATGATGTCGAGTCCACGAAATAGACTGCCGTAGCCTTCGAGAACCCGTCGCCCATAATCGAGATACTGGCGTTGTTCATGTCCGCCAACTCTTGAGGGACAACACGGTGGATGGATGCCATGTTTGACTCCTGCGGGAGCGCCCCCGACACGGGAAGCTAACTGCAATTTAGGCAACGAATCCCGTTCACGCACCTGTCAAGGCTGACAGGTCTTTGGACAGATTGACGGGCAGATGTCGCTGGGATCGTCAAATCCCCGCCGCCACCGCGCCGAACCCTTCGCCAAGTCGCAGCGCGACGATCTGACGCCCGTGGCGCATCGCATCCTTCGCGTGTCCCGCATCCTTCCCCACGCGAAGCAACGCTGGCAATTGCAGCGGGTTTTTCGCGAGCGATCCCAGCACGCCAAGCAAATTGACCGAGCCATCGGGCCGCATACCGGCGAGCGCCGCCGGAGGCAACGAGCGCTCGGCGGGATCGATCACCACGCGCGCGACAACGAATGGCAACCCATGCGCCTGCGCCACGCGCGCGACGATATGCGACTCCATGTCGGCCGCCGCCGCCCCGCTCTCGCGAAACAGCGCCGCCTTGTCTTCCGCCGTCACCACCGGTGCCGTCACCCCTGCTAAATCGGCCCGTAGTGCGGCGGGCAACGCACGACGCAACGCATCGGCCCATGGGATCGACGTGACGGACTCACGCGCCTGCTGCGGCATGTCGAGCACCTTGTGCGCGATGACCCACTGCCCTGGCTTCACGCCGGGAATCAGGCCGCCCGCCGTGCCGAAGCTCACCAGCCCGCGCGCGCCTTCGGTGGCAATGACAGCCTCCACTTCCGCCGCCAGCGTGTCATTCTGTGCGCAGACCACACGCACGCCTTCACCCTTGGCAATGCGAGCCTCGAACGGCATACCGGTCACGACGATGATGGGCTGATTCATGAATACCTTGAACGAAATCGACAGCGAACGGTAAAACGAATCGCCCCGGCGATCAACACGAAAACGGTCGATGCCGGGGCGACGAGGGTCTGATTACGACGACGAGCGACGGGCGTTACATCCCGCAAGGCACCGGACAGTCGTTACGCACCGTCAGATTCCGGAAACGCGCGAGCGCCCACAGCGGGAAGAACTTGCGATAGCCGTGGTAGCGGAGATAGAACACGCGCGGGAAGCCCGTCGCCGTGTAGATGTCTTCGTCCCACAGCCCTTCGTCGTTCTGCGTGTTCAGCAGGTAATCGACGCCGCGCTTGACCGCCGGATGATCGGCCTTGCCTGCCGCCATCAGACCGAGCAGCGCCCAAGCGGTTTGCGACGACGTGCTCGGCGCGGCCTCGTAGCCCTTGTATTCGAGCTTGTAGCTGTCGCCGTCCTCGCCCCAGCCGCCATCGGCGTTCTGGATCGAGAGGAGCCACTGCGCAGCACGAGCCATCGCCGGATGCTCCGGCAGAATGCCTGCCGCCGCAAGACCGCACATCGCCGACCACGTGCCGTACACGAAATTCATGCCCCAGCGGCCGTACCAGCTACCGTCGGCTTCCTGATCGTCAAGAATGTACTTCAGCGCCAGATCGGCTGACGCACGACGCTCAGGCGACTGCGGCAGCTGCGCGAGCATCGACAGACAGCGTGCGGAGACGTCCACCGTCGGCGGATCGAGCAGCGCAC
Source organism: Pandoraea commovens (assembly GCF_024704525.1). Lineage (NCBI taxonomy): Bacteria > Pseudomonadati > Pseudomonadota > Betaproteobacteria > Burkholderiales > Burkholderiaceae > Pandoraea > Pandoraea commovens. Next base: position 1,749,774 of record NZ_CP102780.1, on the reverse strand, counting down.
CGTGGTCCGAGAACGGAATGTTGTTCAGGTACAGATGCGTGTTTTCCGGCTCGAATGCACCCCAGCCGCCGTTGCTGCTCTGCATGCCGATGACCCACTCCGTGCCGCGATCGATCGCATGACGCATCGGACGCGCGCTCGCGTCGACCTTGTCGTTCTCGAAGGTGCCAGCGAGCTTCTCGTAACGATCCATGGCCATCGCGACCACGGCCGTATCGTCCACGTCCGGATAGTGCGGGTTCGCGAACTGGAAGGCCCAGCCGCCGGGACGCACGTTCGGACGGCGCGAGATCCAGTCGCCGCGCACGTCGAGAATCTGCAACGGGATGAGCCATTCCAGCCCCTTGCCCGCCAGTTCGATAGCGCGCTTGTCGCCGGTTTCCAGCAGCGCGTGGGCCGACAGCGCGGTGTCCCACACTGGCGACAGACACGGCTGCACGTACGTCTCGTGATCGGCCGGCGTTACCAGCTTCTCGACCGACTTGCGGGCAATCGCACGACTCGGATGGTCTTCCGGGTAACCAAGCACGTCGTACATCATGACGGCGTTGGCCATCGCCGGATAAATCGCGCCGAGGCCGTCTTCACCGTTCAGACGCTCTTCCACAAACTCGACCGCGCGCTTGACCGACTTCTCGCGAAGCTTCTTCGGGAAGAACGGATCGAGCGCACGCAGCACATGATCGACACCCGAGAAGAACGTGAACCAGAAGCGGCTCTGATGCGGGGCGCGTTTGGGCGGACCGACATCCTTAGGGCTGCCGATGAACAGTTCGTCGATGGTCACGCCCTTCGGATTGCGCGCGAGCGGACGCTTGGCCTGCAACACGAGCAACGGCACGATCACCGTGCGCGCCCAGTACGAAACCTTCGAGAGATGGAACGGGAACCACTGCGGCAGCAGCATGATTTCGACGGGCATCATCGGCACCGCCTTCCATTCGAGCACGCCGTAAAGCGCCAGCAAAATGCGTGTGAAGACGTTCGAATTCTGCGCGCCGCCACGCGAAATGATGGCTTCGCGCGCGCGCACCATGTGCGGCGCATCGATCGGCTCGCCGATCATCTTGAGCGCGAAATACGCCTTCACGCTCGCGCTCATGTCGAACTTGCCGTTGTGGAACAGCGGCCAGCCGCCGTGCTCGCCCTGAATGCGACGCAGATACGCGGCGACCTTCGCTTCGAGGTCGGCGTCGACCTTCTCGCCCAGATGGTGACGCAGCAGCACGTACTCGGCCGGAATCGTCGCATCGGCTTCCAGTTCGAACAGCCAGTGACCGTCGTCCTGTTGCAGATCGAGCAGCGCCGTGATCGAGCGGTCGATACCGGTTTCCAGCGTCTGCGTCGCCATCGCCGTACTCACCTTTTGAGCGAGTTCGGTGTGCAGTTTGAGGTCCACAGCCGTGGCAGCGGCCGTGCGTCGCGCTTCCTTTTCGGAAGCATCGCGTATCGTATCCATGACGTTCTTGCCTATTCAAAGGCGATAGAGCGGCGCGCGTTAGGCGCCGGTTAACAGTTACATGCGCATTGACGGTCGCAGTGACGATTGCAACCGGTCAGGCGCGGTGCAGCAGATCGGCCGCCAGATTCCCGCTGCGCAGTGCGCCCTCGATGGTCGCGGGCAGCCCCGTAGCCGTCCAGTCGCCCGCCAGCAGCAGATTGCGCCAGCGCGTCTTCGCCCCGGGGCGACGCTTGTCCTGTGCGGGCGTCGCCGCAAACGTGGCGCGCTTCTCGCGCACCAGTTGCCACACCGGCATCGGCGTGGACGGAATCTTGCAAGCTTTGGCGACCTCTTCCCAGATGCGAAGCGCAAGCGATTCGCGCGACTCGTCGAGCAGATGGTCGGCTCCGCTGATCGTGACCGAGAGACGGCCATCGAACGCGAAAATCCAGTCGCTCACACCGTTCACCACGCCAATCATCGGCGGGCAGTCCGGCGGCGGTGGCACCTGGTAGTGCGCATTGACGATGGCACGGTACTCGTCCGGCGTCGTCAGCGACGGCACCAACGACGCCGCCACGTTCGGCGGCACCGCCAGCACCACGGCATCGTCGGCGGCCAGCGGCTCTGGCCCGTCGCCGAAATCGATCGCTTCAACGCGGCTGCCGTCGGCGGCAAAGTGCAATTCGCGCAGACGGTGCTGCATCATCACGCGCGCGCCCTTCGCTTCCAGATACGCCAGCGCAGGCGTCACGAACGAAACGTCCAACCCTTCCGTGGCAATCAGCGGATGGCAGGACTTGCCTCCCGGCACCAGCGTCTCGCGCAGCACCGCCCCGGCCATCTGCGCCGAACCCTCCGCCGGATCGGCGTTGAGCACCGCGAGGAACAGCGGATGAATCAGCCGCTTGTACAGCATCGGCGGGCAATTCATGGCGTCGGTCATGGTGGCGTCCGGCCCCGCGCGCAGCAGCGGCGCGAGCGACAGATAGTCCGACCACTTCGTGCCGGGCACACGGGCGTGCTTGTCGAAGATCCACCACGGCAGACGCCCTTCGGAGAGCCGCACCGTCCAGCGTTCGTCGCTTTCGAGATCGACGAACGCGAACTCGGCGCGATCCGGGCCGGTCAGCGTGTGCTCGGAGCCGATGGTGCGCGTGAACTCGCGCATCGTCGTGTTGCCCGAGAGCACCAGATGGTTGCCGTTGTCGATCACGGCGTTGAGTTGCTTGTCGAAGTACGAACGGCAACGTCCGCCGGCCTGCGGTGCGGCTTCGTGCAGCACCACGGCAACACCGCGCGTGGCGAGTCTGACGGCTGCGGCCAGCCCAGCCAGGCCAGCGCCAATGACGTGAACGGTCCCCGCCATCAGAAAACCATCTGCCGCACGAGCATCAGAATCAGACGCCAGCGCGGCACACGCACGCGCTCGCGGGGCACGGCGAAGCCGCGCGCAATGAGTTTGTCGAGAATCGCGCCGTACGCCTTAGCCATGACGGCCGGAGCTACCACGACACGTCGCGGGTGGCGCGCCATGATCGTGCGTGCACGGGCGTAATGCTCACGCGCCTGCGCCACGAGCGGCGCACACGCCTTATCGAGACGGGCGGCGACGACCATGTCGGGTGTCGCACCGACGATACCGGCGTCCGCCAGCGTTTCGCGCGGCAGATAGACGCGGCCAATGCCCGCATCTTCGTCGATATCGCGCAGAATGTTCGTCAACTGGAGCGCACGACCGAGGTGATACGACAGATCGATGCCGTCCTGCTCGGGCATGCCGAACACCTTGACCGACAGACGGCCGACGGCGCTCGCCACACGGTCGCAATACAGGTCGAGCGTAGGCAGATCGGGGGCGACGATGGGACCGCAGGCATCCATTTCCATGCCGTCGATGACCGCGAGGAAGTCTTCGTGCTTCAGACCGAATTGCTTGACGGCGCGCGCGAGGTTGCCCAGCGAAGGCGTCGGACGACCGTCGTAAAGATCGGCCAGATCGCGCCGCCACACGGCCAGACGCGCCATGCGGTTCGCCGACGTATCGTCGCCATCGTCGGCGATATCGTCCACGGCACGGCAAAAGGCGTAGATCTCGAACATGCCTTCGCGTTGCGCGGGCGGCAAAATGCGCATGGCAGCGTAAAAACTGCTGCCCGACGCCACGCGTGCACTGCTTTGCTCAGGCGAAATTTCGATCGGTTCGGCGACGCTCACGAGGCTCCTCGTCGTACAGGGGAACAGGGTGACACTGCTATAAGACCCAGAGAATTCTGGCAAAGGGTGAAGTATACCGGGGATTGGCACGACTTTCCCGACAGGATGAGGAGCGATGACATAGAATCTCGGGGCATTGCGCGCCGCCCCGGGGTTTTGGCCTTCGAAACCAAACATCGATGCGGCATGGCCCTCATTCGCTTCATATTCGCCTCACACGCATCACCCGATGACTTCCGACGCCAAGATCGAGCATTACGAGAACTTCCCGGTCGCCAGTGTCCTGCTGCCGCGCGAAATGCGCGCGCCCGTAGGCGTGATCTACAACTTCGCCCGGACGGCCGACGATATTGCCGACGAGGGCGACGCCACCAACGCCGAGCGCCACGCCGGGCTGGCCGCCTATCAGGCCGAACTCGACAAGATCGCCGCCGGACAGCCGACGTCGCCCGACATGCCGCTGTTCGCTGCTCTGGCCCGGGTGATCGCCGAGCACCGCCTTTCGGTGCAACCGTTCTCCGATCTGCTTTCCGCCTTCGATCAGGACATCGAGACCAAGCGCTACGCCACGTTTGCCGACCTGCGCGATTACACGCGCCGCTCGGCCGATCCCGTCGGTCGCATCATGCTCGGCCTGTTCAAGCTCGACACGCCGGAAAACATCGCCTGCTCCGACGACATCTGCTCGGCGCTGCAACTGATCAACTTCTGGCAGGACGTGGAAGTCGACTGGCGCAAAGCGCGCGTGTATCTGCCGCAGGACGACATGGCCCGCTTTGGCGTAACCGACGCCGACATCGGCGCGCACAAGTACGATGACAAGTTCCGCGCGCTGATGCGTTACGAAGTCGACTTCGCCCGCAAGATGATGTTGCGTGGCGCACCGCTGGCGAACCGCGTGCCGGGTCGCTTCGGGTTGGAACTGTGCTGCGTGGTGCATGGCGGTCTGCGCATTCTCGACATGATCGAAGCCGTCGACTACGACGTCTTCCGTCATCGCCCCCAACTGGGCAAGAGCGACGGCATCCGCGTCTTCCTGCGCGGCCTTGGCATGAAGCTGAGCGGCAAGGCGCCGAAGGCTTGAGCGCGCAGGCATTTCAGCGCCGTGGCACCAACGAATACCTCGGCGCTGGCGCTTCTCTACCCTCCACGCCTACCTTAACGTGATGGGATAGCGCGTTCTGCCTGCCGGACACCCGCAAGGTCGCGTTCAGATCCCCGGCCGCAGAGCGCCCGTCCATCCCTCACGGAGTCCGGGCACGTGAACCTGCCTGCCAGTCTGCAACGTCTCGCCTCGAACCGTTCGCCCGTGCGTTCGCACGCCGGGGTGCTGTTCGCCATCGTCATCGTGACCTGGGGCGTGAACTGGCCGGTCAGCAAGGCACTCCTCGCCCACGTCTCGCCGTGGTGGAGCACTGCGCTTCGCTCGGCCATCGGCATGGCGACGCTGTTCGTCATCTGCGCGCTGAGCCGTCGTCTCGTGCTACCGCGTCGCGGCGATTTGCCGGTGATCCTGAGCGTCGGTCTGTTGCACATGACAGCGTTCTCGCTGCTCGTCGCGCTGAGCCTGCAATACGTCAGCGCCGGACGCTCCGCCGTGCTCGCCTACACCACGCCACTCTGGGTAATGCCCGCCGCGCGCCTGTGGCTGGGCGAGGCACTGACCCCGCGACGCCTGCTCGGGCTGGCGTGCGGCCTGCTCGGTCTGCTGGTCATGTTCAACCCCATCGCGTTCGACTGGCACGACCACAACGCCATCTTCGGCAATGCACTCGTGTTGCTGTCCGCGTTCGTGTGGGCAATCGCCATCGTGCATATGCGTGCGCACCGATGGGTCAACGGTCCGTTCGAACTGAGCCCGTGGCAATTGCTGCTGGCGAGCGTCATGCTGTGCACGCTGGCGTTCGTCGTCGACGGGGCACCGCGCGTGACCGGCTGGGCCGGATTCTCGGCCTTGCTGACGTATGGCGGCGTGGTCGGCGGCGGCATCGCGTACTGGTTGGCGGGTGTGGTCACGCGTCAGTTGCCTGCTGGCGTCACGTCGCTCGGCTTGCTTGGCGTGCCCGTGGTCGGCACGCTGGCGTCGGCACTGATCCTGCGCGAGTCGCTCGGGCTGGACGTCTGGATCGCGCTCGCCCTGATCGTCGGCGGTATCGCGCTGGGCACGGTGCCGCGTGCTGCGACGCCATGCCGCACCGAAGACCCTGCCTGAGCGCACCCGCGCTTGACCCATCGCAAGAACCGTTCGCGAAGCGAATGTCAGACTGCCGGAACTGCTGCGCCGCATGCCTTCGTGGGCCAGCATTTTTCGACGAACGGATCTGACATGAACGAGCAATGGCTGACGCTGGCCGGCCGCCGGCTGGTGCCGGTGGTGCAAGGCGGCATGGGTATCGGCATCTCCGCACACCGACTGGCGGGCACGGTGGCGAAACACAACGGCATGGGGACGATTGCGAGCATCGACCTGCGCCACCATCACCCCGATCTGCTTGCTCAGGTGGACGGCACGCGTGACAAAGCCGCCATCGAAGCCGTCAACCTGATCGCGCTCGACCGCGAGATTCGCGCGGCTAAGGCGATTGCCGACGGCAACGGTCTCGTAGCGGTCAACGTCATGAAGGCGGTGAGCGCGCATGCGTCGCTCGTGCGTCAGGCATGCGAGAGCGGCGCGGACGCCATCGTCATGGGCGCCGGTCTCCCGCTCGATCTTCCGGAACTCACCGCAGCGCATCCGCACGTCGCGCTGATCCCGATTCTGTCGGACTCGCGCGGCGTCAGCCTTGTGCTGCGCAAGTGGATGAAGAAGGGCCGACTGCCGGACGCCATCGTCATCGAGCACCCGGCGCACGCGGGTGGCCACCTCGGCGCGTCGCGCATCGAGGATCTGGGCGATGCCCGCTTTTCGTTCGACCGCGTACTGACGGAATGCCGCGAGATCTACGCAACGCTCGGCATCGAATGGACGCAGGTGCCGCTGATCGTGGCGGGCGGCATCCATCGTCACGAACAGGTCAGGCATTGGCTCGCGCAGGGTGCGGCAGGCGTTCAGTTGGGGACGGCCTTCGCCGTCACCGAAGAATCCGATGCGCATCCCGACTTCAAGCACGTGCTGGCGAGTGCGCGTCCGGAGGACATTGCCGAGTTCACCAGCGTCGCAGGGCTGCCCGCGCGGGCGGTGCTCACGCCGTGGCTGAAGAAGTACCTCTCACGCGAGACGGCCCTGCAGGCGAAGGCGAAAGTGCGTCAGTGTCTGGAGGGCTTCGATTGCTTGCAAGCGTGCGGCTTACGCGATGGCGTCTCGCGCATTGGTCAGTTCTGCATCGACCTCAAGCTCGCCCAGGCTGTGCGTGGCGACGTGGCGCGCGGCCTCTTCTTCCGTGGCCGCGACCCACTGCCGTTCGGCGAGCGCATTCGTCCCGTGGCGGACCTGATGCGCTACTTGCTGACGGGCGATCTGCCGGACGCCGCCGCACCGACGTCATCAGCCGCTTCGGCAGCGCCTGCATAAGCGCGCCGGGGCAAACGCCCCGGCAACACCGACAGCACAGCGAGACGAGCTACGCGGCGACGTACGAAGTCTTCACCGTCGTATAGAACTCAGCCGCATAGCGCCCTTGTTCGCGCGCGCCATAGCTCGATGCCTTACGCCCGCCGAACGGCACGTGATAATCGCCACCGGCCGTCGACACGTTTGTCATCGTCATACCGGCTTGCGCGTGCCGCTTGAAGTGATTCGCATACTTCAGCGACGTCGTACAGATGCCGGCCGACAAGCCGAATTCGGTGTCGTTGGCCAATGCAAGCGCATGCTCGTAGCCGTCGGCCGCAATCACGCAAGCCACCGGCCCGAAAATCTCCTCGCGGGCAATTCGCATGTCGTTGTGCGCGTCGACGAATAGTGCCGGAGACAGGTAGTGACCCGGCGTGTCGCGCGACAGCCGCTCGCCGCCAAACGCCAGCGTTGCGCCCTCCTCGCGGCCGATGGCGATGTAGTCGAGGTCCGTCTGCAACTGCGCCTCGCTCACGACCGGACCGATCTGTGTCGACGGGTCCCGCGCGTCACCGATACGCAGCGTCGCGAGGCGTACCGTCAGCGCATCGACGAAGCGTCGATGTATGCGCTTGTCGACGATCAACCGACTCGATGCGGTACATCGCTGCCCGGTGGAAAAATATGCGCCTTGTACGGCACATTCAACGGCAACGTCGAGGTCGGCGTCCTCGAGCACGATCAACGGATTCTTGCCGCCCATCTCCATTTGCACCTTCGCAAGACGCGACGCAGCGCTCATGAGCACGCTCTTACCTGTCGCGACCGAGCCCGTGAAGCTGATGCCGCTCACATCGCGCGATTCGAGCAGCGCCTGCCCAACTTCGCGCCCACGCCCCATGACCAGATTGAACGCGCCGGCAGGCAAGCCCGCCCGGCTGATGATTTCAGTCAGCGCCCATGCCGACGCCGGGACAAGATCGGCCGGCTTGAACACTACCGTATTGCCGTGAGCAAGGGCCGGCGCAATCTTCCACGCGGGAATGCCCAACGGAAAATTCCAGGGCGTGATGATGCCGACCACGCCGAGCGGCTCGCGCGTGATGTCCACTGTAACGTCGGGACGCAGCGACGCAAGATGCTCGCCCCCGGGACGCAAAGCCTCACCGGCGAAGAACTTGAAGATCTGTCCGGCGCGTGCGGCTTCGCCAACGGCCTCGGGCAGCGACTTGCCCTCTTCACGTGCCAGCAACTCGCCGAGCGCTTGTTTGCGAGCGATGAGTTCCGTGCCGATCGCATCGAGCGCGTCCGCCCGCACCTGGGGTGTAGCGTGTGCCCATGCCTCACCGGCCGCGCAAGCCGCACCGATGGCATCGCGTGTGGCGGCCGCATCGCCGCGCGCGTATGCGTCGACGATGTCATTCGTGTCTGACGGATTGGCGTTCGGCGTGGCCGCCACGCCGGGCACCCACGCTCCGTTGATGTAATTAGGTTTCATCGGCGGGGATCTCAGGCAGCGCGCGCCGCACGAATCGATTCGGCAAGGACCGTCAAACCTTCTTCGAAGACTGTGTCCTCGATCGTCAGCGGGAAGAGGAATCGGATGACATTGCCGTGCACACCACAGATCAGCAACAGCAATCCACGCTTGAGCGCCTCGGCCTGCACGCGACGCGTCATCTCGGCGTCGGGTGCGCCGGTAAGCGCGGCGCCGAATTCCACCGCAATCATGGCGCCAAGCCCGCGCACGTCGACGATCTCCGGCACATCGTCACGCAATCCCGCCAGCATGCAGGTCAGTTGGTCTCCCAGCACCGACGCCCGCTCGGTCAACCCCTCTTCCTCGATGACGTCGATGGCGGCGAGCGCAGCTGCGCACGCAAGCGGGTTGCCCGCATACGTGCCGCCGATACCACCGGAGCCCGCGGCGTCCATCAGTTCGGCACGCCCGGTCAGCGCCGACAGCGGGAAACCACCTGCCAGACTCTTCGCCATCGTGATGAGGTCGGCGTCCACGGTGTGATGCTCCAGCGCAAAGCGCTTGCCAGTGCGTGCGAAGCCGGTCTGCACCTCGTCCACGACGAGCAGAATGCCGTGCGTGTCGCACAGTGCGCGCAGACGCTTCACGAACTCGGGGGGCGCCACGTAGAACCCACCCTCACCTTGCACGAGTTCGATGAAGATGGCCGCAACACGACGCGGATCGACATCCGTCTTGAACAACGATTCGAGCGCAGCCATGCTGTCATCCACGCTCACCCCGTGCAGCGCCACGGGATACGGGGCGTGGAACACCTCGGCAGGCATCGGTCCGAACCCGAGCTTATAAGGCGCCACCTTGCCCGTGAGCGCCATGCCCATCATCGTACGGCCGTGGAACGCGCCGGAAAACGCGATGATTGCGCTGCGTCCCGTCGCTGCACGCGCCACCTTAATCGCATTTTCAACGGCTTCGGCGCCTGTCGTGAAAAGCGCAGTCTTCTTGGCAAACCGACCCGGCGTGATGTCGTTCAGCCGCTCGCACAACGCCACATAGCCTTCATACGGTGTGACATGGAAACACGTGTGATGGAAATGTTCGAGCTGCGCTTGCACCGCGGCGACGATGCGCGGATGCCGATGTCCGGTCGCCAGCACGGCAATGCCGCCCGCGAAATCGATGAAACGATTACCTTGCACGTCCCAGATCTCGGCGTTCTGAGCGCGGGCCGTAAAGTGCTGCGTCATGACGCCGATGCCTTTGGCGCAGGCGGCGTCCTTGCGCGCCTGGAGCGATGCGTTGCTGCGGGCTGAATTCAACATGAAGTAGATCTCGTCAAGAATGCTTAGCCGGTCAGCGCCGGCGGTTCGGTGTGCCGAAGATGGCCGAGCCAGTGTAGATTTGACGTGAAATTTTTGCAATTAATTTTCATTAATGTGAAAATTTGCATAATTATTTTTTCCACCGCTGCGTCAGGTAAGGCCCCATCACCGCCGTCATTGGCGACCTTCTGCCAGCGACGCCAGCCCGTCGGCTAGAATTCGGGACGCGATGCGCGAGCGCGTCGTTCTTGCAACACGTTGGGGATCGGGATGCCAGTACACAAGAAATCGGGGACTGCACCGCAAGGCGAATCTGCCGCGCCGGTGGGCACGCGCACGAAGCGGGTGCCGACGAAGGCTACGCGACAGATTGGAGCGAAGCCGCCCATGCCGGACATCGCGTGTGCGGGCAACGCCGACGACGCCGCGCCGCTCGACTGGATCGGCCCCGAAATCAAGAGCCTGCGTAAAGCGCGGGGCTTGTCGCTACAGGATCTGTCCGCGCTTTGCGGTAAATCGATCGGCTTTCTGAGCCAATTGGAGCGCGGTAAGAGCAAACCCACCATCGGCGCCCTGCACGATGTCGCCGCAGCGCTCGGTGTTCAGGTTAGTTGGTTTTTCCCGCACGGCGAAAGCGCCGAACCGTCGGATGGGGGCGTTGTCGTGCGACGCGAGCGCCGCCGCCAGTTGACGTTCGATTCCGGCATCGCCGACTACCTCCTCTCGCCGAATCTCAGCGGCCAACTGGAAATACTGTGGTCGGTCATGGCCCCCGGGTCCGATAGCGGCGACGCCTACCAGCATCGTGGCGAAGAAGGTGGCGTCGTCATCAAGGGCACGCTCGAGCTCTGGGTCGGCGAACAGCACTTCGTACTCGAAGCGGGCGACAGTTTCACGTTCGAGAGTCATACGCCGCATCGCTACCGGAACCCCGGCAGCACACCGGCGGAAATCGTCTGGGTCATCACGCCGCCGTCGTACTAACCCACGTCCCCCGGGGCGCCCTCACAGCCTCGCGCCCTCGTATAAAAAGCCTGCCATTCGGTGGGCTTTATTTTTTTCCGACCCCCGATTTCACACGCGACGAACGCACACCTCGCAACGGTCGCAAGACGCCGCCCCGTGCGGGTTTGCGGTCGATCACCGCTCGCCACTCAAAAAAATGGCTTTCCCTGCATCACGCTTTTCCATTACGATGATTTCATGTGAATCATACGTATTCATATAGAATACATTCATTCGACGAATGTGCCGAATGAATGCGGACCCTACCGGCCAGTTGAAGGCCGATTCTGGAGACGTCAGTCATGGCCGCCGTGCCTACCGAAATTTCCGATCATCGCGATGCGCCGCCACGTGCGCGACATCCCGACGTTCTGATGCGCCCCGAGCGTTTGGCCGCATTGCAGCCCAGCCGTCTGTCGATGACACGCAGCTTCATGCGTCAGGCAGTCGACGAGCGTTGGGATATCCAGCGGCTCGCCTTCGACATCGATGCGCAATCACGCGGCACCGCGCACTACCGCATCGATGCAAACGGCGTACCGCTCGACTTCGTGTTGAGTTCTTTCGCGTATCAGGAGGCCGGACGCACCGGCCGCATCATCGGACGCGCGTGGGACATGATGGGAGGGCTGCTCGATGGGCCGGCCACCGACGCGCAGATCATGCAGACGCGCGCCGAACTACCCAAGCTTTACGAGGGCCGCGCCACACCCAACACGCTCACCTGGGCGCGTGCGAATCGCAGCTCACGTGTGTTCGCCCACGCGGTCGACGCGTTGGCCGCCGGCCGCCAACCCGATATCGAGACGGTGGCGCAAGTGTGCTATTTGATGCGCAACACGGGCATCGACGGCAACGGCACGTTCGGTACGCGCTCGTACAAGGCGCTCGAACGTCGTCACCCCTTGCGCAAGACGTTGGCTGCGCAGATGGCATCGGCCTACATGATGCGAGTCTTCGCGGTTGACCTCGTCAATCGTCTCGCGCACGCCCGCTCGCCGAATGCGGCCGAACTCTCGCCCGAATATCAGCAGTTCCTTGGCATCGGCAATGGATCCGCGCTGGGCCTGATCTTCTTCCTGCACAACCATCCGCACCTGATCAATCGCTGGCTCACGGCACGCGAGCAAGCGATCGTTGCCGCCAAATCGCTCAAGGTCGACGCGGGCCATCCCGCTGTATTGCATCTGCGCAATCTGCTCGACCGCGCGATCGCGTTTCGTCGCGAAGACCGGATGGAGTACGAACACTTCGCGCCGAGCGCACTGGTCGCCACCGAATTGGCCAAAGCGCGTGAAGATGTTGACACGCTGTACCGCACCGGTCTCGTGCGCGGTCGACGCACCACCTATCCTCTGAATGCGCTGGCCGACGCGCTCGAAGGTGAAATCCACATCGAAGCGCACGAAACACTGCTTGCCATGTACATCGAGCTGGTGCCGGAACTGGCGGATCGTCTGGTCGCAGACGCGCTCGACGCCGAAGAAGAAATGCCGGTGCAGCCGGAGATGACGGCCGGCTATCTGCGCGACATCCTGCACACCGAATATGCGTGGGCTCTGGCCATGGACCTGACAACGGAGGCCTCGCGCCGCTACATCTGGTACAAGTCCGCCACGGCGGAAGAGCCGAGGCGCGGTCCGCGCGAGGAAGTTGGCGACGTGCATCAGTTGGGTCTGGACCTGCCGCGCTTCGTTCAACAACTCGAACACGTGCTTGCCGGTGTGCAGCCAAAGACCCGCATGGCGCATGTGCTGCTGCGCCATCCGCATTTGCGCGCGATCGTGGCGCGAATCCAGTCGCTACGCGGGCTGCCCTATCACTCGCCGCAGATGAACATCATGGGCGAGGACTTCATTCCGATTCACATCGTGCGTCTGCTCAACGTTGCGATCCACGGCGTGGATCGTCCCCGCGACTATCTCGGGCGCAACTTGCGCGGCGTGTTGTTCCTCGGCGCCCCCACCCCAGACGCGATTCGCGCGGGTGCGGATCACGACTGGTTCTGCCCTCTGGAGCCTAAGCAATGAGTTCGACCTGCACCACCATGACGGGCACGCTGCAAATCAGCCTGCGCGAAGCGCGGCTGACCCTCGATCGCGCATTGCTGGAAACAGGCATGCCGTATGGCTTCAACAATGCCGTGCGCGAATGCGTCCTGATTTCGGAGGCGTGCCGCACCGTACCGGCAGGCGCGGCGGATTCGGATTCCGGCATGGGCGGTTTCCGGCACTTCATGGACATCCACGACGCCCTGGCGCAGGCCAGACCGGACGCTTTGCAGATTGCACCGGTGGTGGCATCGACCGATCCATTGACAGTCGAATGCGCTGAGCAACACGCCTGGGTCGTCGCACAAATGCTCCTCGACCTGCTGCTCGCCGAACATGCCGAGCGCGAGGCAACTTCGCTCGAAGCGACCGGCGTGCGCGAGCCGCACGAACTGAAGGTGATCGAGTGGCTCGCCCAGCGACACGGCGCGCGCGTCGGTGTGCAGACGTTCCCGGCAACCACCGACGAAACCGGTGCACGGGCGACGCTCACTTTGCACGCCCGGCGTCTGCCGCCAAAGGATGCCGCCGACGACGCCCTGCGCGCCATCATCCATCGCGGCTTGCCGGTCGACGCGGCGCTCTGGTGGTCGATGTACCACCTCTCACTGGGCGCCCTCGCGCCAGACAACGTCGTTTCACGCCGCCACGCCGGCGCGAACATCGTTGATGAAACGGGGGCGGTGATCGGCCGCCCGACAGACGACGACACCGACTTCTCGCTGCTCACACGCATCGAACGGAAGGAGGACGCGACAGGCAAGGCCCCTGCCTGAGCAGCAGGTGGGCCCAAGCAGCAATACGACATTCGAATCAAACAACGCGCGCGGAGGCAATGGGTCGCTGGCGCGTTCCTCAGGAGCATGACAATGATTATCGACGGTCTGCAATGCGGTCACTTCGACCGTGAAGTGTTCGAAAGCCTCAGGAAGGGCAACATCGGGTGCGTGACCAACACACTCGGATTCTGGGAGGGCGCGGTCGCGTCGATGGACGCCATCGTCAAATGGCGCAACATGGCAATGGCAAACGCGGACGTCTTCGGCATCGCCACGACCGCCGCGCAGATCGAGGCGCTCATCGAAAGCGGCAAGGTCGCAGTCCTCATGGGCTTCCAGAACACCGACCATCTGGAAGGACGCATCGGCTATGTCGAGCTTTTCGCCGATATGGGGGTGCGAGTCATGCAACTCACCTACAACAATCAGAACAGTCTCGGCGGCAGTTGCTATGAGGAGCACGACTCGGGACTCGCGCGCTTCGGCAAGGAAGTCATTCGCGAGATGAACCGCGCGGGCGTGCTGATCGACGTCTCCCACGTGGGCAACAAGACATCCCTCGAGGCGATCCGGTATTCGGAAAAGCCGGTCGCGATTACGCACGCCAATCCGGACTCCGTGTTCCCGCACAAACGAAACAAGACCGACGACGTGTTGCATGCGCTACGCGATAACGGCGGCGTCATCGGCTGCGCGGCCTACCGCAATATTGCAGGCGACTATTTCTGCCTGACCGTGCGGAATTGGTGTGAACTGGTCGCACGTACCGTGGACATCGCAGGCATCGATCACGTGGCCATCGGTACCGACCGCAGCCACAATACGACGCAGACCGACCTCGACTGGATGCGCATGGGACACTGGACTCGCGGTGTGGACTATGGTGCGGGATCGGCTGCGCGCCCCGGGAAGGCCGCTCGCCCCGAATGGTTCCAGGAAGTGCATCAGTTGGGCGATGTGCACGGCGGTCTGCGCGAAGTCGGTTTCACCGAGGCCGAAGTCGACAAGATCACGCACGGCAACTGGCTACGCGTGTATCGCGAGGTCTTCGGAGGCTGAGCGCACCTTTCCCGGTCATCAGCGTAAGCGAGCAACGGACTGCGGGAAAAATCCGGGCGTGTGGTGTCGTGGGGACGCCGCCCGGCACCTCGCAGGCCGGAGCGCACAGGTGTGGCGACGTAGTAGTCAAGCGATGGACGATGCAATGAGTGAAGTGACGAGAAAAGTCGTAAGGAGTGGCGTGAAATGAACGGTGCCGATGTCTTGTGCGACACGCTGCTGGCGGGCGATGTCGATGTCTGTTTCGCGAATCCGGGGACGTCCGAAATGCATTTCGTTGCCGCGCTCGACCGCAAACCGGCCATGCGTTGTGTCCTCGGGCTGTTCGAGGGAGTGGTAACGGGCGCCGCCGATGGCTATGCCCGTATGGCAGACAAGCCAGCCGCGACCTTACTGCATCTCGGGCCGGGATTGGCGAACGGCCTGGCGAATCTGCATAACGCCAGACGTGCGGGTACACCGGTCGTCAACATCGTCGGCGAGCACGCCACCGACCACCTGCCCTACGACGCACCGTTGACCAGTGACATCGAATCGCTGGCACGGCCAATGTCGGCGTGGGTCGGGCGCATCGGTCACAGCGACGAGGTCGGCGAACGCGCCGCGCAAGCGATTGCCGCCTCACGCGTCAATGGCGGCAGTGTCGCGACACTGATTCTGCCGGCCGACGCGGCGTGGGGCGAGACGATGCGCACCGCGCCCATCGCGCCGGACATTGTGCAAGCGGGAATTCCGGACGACACCGTGATAGACCACGTCGCTGCACGTTTGCGCAACGGACGCCGGACGTTGCTGCTGATCTCGGGTAAAGGGCTGCGTGCCGATGCACTGGCCGTGGCGGGACGCATCGCTCAGGCCACCGGGGCACGTATGCTCGCGCAGCAATCGAATGCGCGCATCGAGCGCGGCGCGGGGCGTGTTCCCATCGAACGCGTGCTGTACAACATCGACGCCTGCGTGGCCGACCTGGCGGACATCGACCAACTTGTGCTGGTCGGCGCCCGCGAGCCTGTCGGGTTCTTCGCGTATCCCGGCAAGCCGAGCGCCATGCTACCGGCGAGGTGCGAAGTGACTCGCTTCACTGAGCGCGGACACGATGCGCTCGCGTCACTGCAAGCGCTGGCCGACAGGCTTGGCGTGCGTCGCGACGCGTCGGTGACACTTGCGGCGCCGAGCACGCTCTTGAAGTTCGACCGTCCATCTGGTGCGCTGACCCCGGCGAGCATCGCCGCCGCTGTCGGACGCCACCTGCCGGAAGGCGCCATCGTTTGCGACGAAGCGATCACGTCCGGACATGCCTTCTTCAAGCACACGACAGGTGCTGCGCCGCACGATTTTCTGGCCCTGACCGGCGGTGCGATCGGCTCTGGCCTGCCGATGGGCACGGGCGCGGCGGTCGCCTGCCCCGACCGGAAGGTCGTCTGCCTGCAAGCGGATGGCAGCGGCATGTTCACGCTTCAGTCGCTCTGGACGCAGGCACGCGAGCGACTGGATGTCGTCACCATCATCTTCGCCAATCGTGGCTACGCGATTCTGCACAACGAATTGAAACAGGTTGGCGCAGGGGTGGCCGGGCATAACGCACGACGAATGCTCGACGTGGTCGACCCGACGCTCGATTGGGTACACCTGGCGGCCGGCATGGGCGTGGAAGCCGCATGTGTGAACACCCTCGAAGCCTTCGACGATGTGTTCGCAATGGCCATGCGCCAGCGCGGCCCGTTCCTGATCGAAGCCAGCATTTGATCTTTACCGAATGACACCGGCGGTGCGGTCCGCACGCCGCAGAAAGAGCACTGCAACCTTCCGAGCCGCCGCAAGCGGCTCTCTTTTTGCCCGGTCCTTAGCGTCTCGAAAAGGAAGGAAAAAAATGCGCCCGAAGGCGCACGCAAATGTTAGGGGAAATGGCTGGGACGGCAGCGCGAGCGGCCTCAGAACCTCAGAACGTATGACGCACACCGAACTGCACACCGGTCGTGCTGTCGCCAGCGTCCGGACGGTTGAGCAGCGTGCCGCTCGGTGCCTGTGCCGCGCCCAGCGCATAGCGCAGACCTTTAGAGTTCGTGATGTAGGCCGCCGACGCGTAGAGCGTCGTACGCTTGGAGAGCGAATGCAGATACATCAGTCCGAAGTGGTTCGCATGGCCTTTGCCGGGAAACACGGCTGTATCGCTGTTTGCCGCATCGGCCTTCACATCGATGTACGTATATCCCAGGCTCAACTGATCCGCCGGTGTGATGAACCATGCCGCGCTCACCGAGTACAGATCTTTGTTGATCGTGTCGTCCGACTGCTTGTTCTTGAAGTACCCGAGGTAAAGACGGAACGGCTGGATGTCGTAGCTGCCACCGATCGCAAACTGACGATCGACCACGCCCTTGTAAGTGTTGGGCGCGCTCACCAGCGGACGCGCCTCCACATATCCGGCCAGGAAGTAAGCGCCGTTCCCGCGATATTCGATGGCCACCTGCGACGATGTGCCGTTCGCCTTGTTCTGCGGGTCATTGCCCAGCGAGTGATGCAATTCTGCGCGCCACCCCGCCACACGCGGTGACGCGATCATGATGTCGTTCGAATTGCGAAAGTTGTAGCCCGACTCGGTTCCCAGCCCGGCACCGTACGTCCCGCCGTAGAACGCGGCGATGTTGCCCAGAAACATGAAGAAGACGCTGTTCTGCTGCCCGATGCGGAACTCACCATAGTGCTCATGACTCAGCCCCACCCATGCCTGACGATTGAACATGCCTCCCGCCACAGAGCCGGTGCCATTGTTCATGTTGAAGCCGTTCTCCAACTGGAAATTAGCCTTCACCCCGCCGCCCAGTCCCTCGGAACCGCGCATGCCCCAGCGCGAGACCTGCAGACCGCCGCTGTCGGCACCGTAAGCCGAACGTCCGCTACTGAAAATGCCAGTGACATACGTATCGATCACGCCATACAACTGAATATTGCTTTGCGCCTGGGCCGCGCCGGCAAACGCCGATATGCCGGCCGCGAGAAAAATCGATGCCGTGCGGGCGGTCAGGCCGTTCGGGACTCCCGTCGTTTTCATGGTCCTGCTCCTTGCTGAAGTGTGCTCTGGTAACTCGCTCACGCGAGGCTTGCTCTCAGGGCACGGCAACCGGGAGGGCTGGTCTTGTGTTTTGCGTCCCGCCTGCTACATCGTCTGCAGAACGAGCGCCGCCCAACGCTCTTGCACGGGCAAAAGCGTTCCCATCGCCCCTCGAATCGGGGGCGTCATCTCCAATGCTTCATTGCTCAGGAACGAAGGCCGGACGAGGCCGCAAGTCCGCGTCCGGCCGGGATCCGTGCGGTCAGTCGCTCAACACGTGCGTGTGGACCGGATCCCAGTGAATCGGGTGACGGCTGCCGACCGTCACGCCCTGCATATCGATGTTCGGGACCTTCACGCGCAGCGCCAGCCCCGCGCTCTCCCCGATCACCAACGCGCTATCGCCGTAGTGAATGACATTTTTCACGTCGAGCTGCGCATCCTTTACCCCCGCCGAACAGGCGGTGCCGCCACCGGTGCCGAGACGAATCCATTCGGGGCGCAACAACAGCGAGACCTTCGTGCCCGTGACGTGCGCACATGCCGCCGCCCGTACTCGGCCAAGCGCCGCCGAGGCATATTCGCCCTTTGCGGCGTCCACCACGCTGACGTCGAGGAAATTGCTCTCGCCGATAAACTCGCCCACGAACCGCGTGCGCGGCGCGCCGTAAAGGTCGAGCGGCGCGGCGAACTGCTCGACCCGACCCGCGTTGAACACCGCGATGCGATCGGACATGGTCATCGCCTCGCCCTGATCGTGCGTGACGAAGACCGTGGTCATGCCAAGCTCCGTATGCAGGCGCTTGATCTCGATCTGCATTTGCACGCGCAGGTTCTTGTCGAGCGCGGAAAGCGGTTCGTCGAGCAGGAGCACGTCCGGCTCGAACACCAGCGCACGAGCGAGCGCCACGCGTTGCTGCTGACCGCCGGAGAGCTGCGACGGCATACGCCCGCCATGCTGTCCGAGCCCGACGATCTCCAGCGCTCGTTGGGCACGCTTGGCCTGATCCGTTGCGTTCACCTTGCGCATACGCAGTGGAAACGCCACGTTCTGCGCTGCCGTCATATGCGGAAACAGGGCGTAGCTCTGGAAGACCAGACCGATATTGCGTTGATGCACGGGAATCTGCACCAGCGAGCGGCCGTTGACGCGAATATCGCCCGCACTCGGCGTTTCGAAACCGGCAATCATCGACAGCGTGGTCGTCTTGCCCGAGCCGCTCGGCCCAAGAAACGTGATGAACTCGCCGCGGCGGATTTCCAGGTCCACATCGTCCACCACGCGATGAACACCGTCATACGACTTGCACAACCGGCTAACGTGCAGGTAGGCATCCATCAGCGCGGGCGACGCCGCGCTGGCACTGGCCATGACACCGGCGGAATACATCGACTTCATAAACATGAATACCTCTGTGACATAGAGCGGGACAGCGTCGTCAAACAACGGCGACAGCCTGCATGGCCGAGCGCTGCTGCGCTGCCTCACGGCGTGCCTTCACACGTCGCACCACAATCGGCGTCAGCGAGCCGATCACCACCAGCGCAAGCAGGAGTGTCGAAACCACCGAAATCACGGGGTCGGCCTGCGTGCGCAAGCTGTCGAACATCTTGCGCGGGAGCGTCGACACGTCGCGCCCCGAGATGAACAACGAAACAATCGCTTCGTCGAACGAGTGAATGAACGCGAACATGCCTGCGGCGAGAAATCCCGGACGCAACACTGGGAATGTGACCAGCCAGAACGCCTGCAAGGGTGTCGCGCCGCAGTTGGCCGCAGCGCGCTCCAGCGTGCGGTCGTAGCCGCGCAAACTCGCAGACAGAATCAGATAGGCGATGGGCATCGACAGGCACGTGTGCGCCAGAATCACCCCCAGGTAGGTCTGAGTGAGACGCAGCGATCCGAAGTAATAGAAGTACCCCAGCGCCACCACAATGTTCGGTACGGTCAGCGGCAGCAGGATGAGCAGACTGCCAAAGGTCCGCCCGCGAAACTCGTAGCGCACCAGCGCGAACGATGCCGGAATGACCAGTGCCAGCGTGAGCGCCGCCGTGCCCAATCCGATCAGCAAGCTGTTGATCGCCGGTCCCGTCCAGGTCGGATCGGCGAAAAATGCGGCGTAGTAATGCACCGACCAGGCAGGCGGCGGGAACTGAAACGACTCCGACGCCGAGAACGACATTGGAATGACGACCAGCAGCGGCGCGCCGATCAGAATTGCCATGACGACGGCAAAGCACTTGAGCGCCTTCATTTGCCTTTGCTCCAGAGTTTGTCGAGACCGAAGAACCGGTTATAGAGCGCGTACAGACTGAGCGTCGTGCACGCGAGTACTACCGCCATGGCGGAAGCGTCGCCGAAATTGCCGAACTCCTCCATCTGTTGACCGATGAGTCCGGCCATCATCTGCTCGCTTGGACTGCCGAGCAGCACAGGCATCACGTAAAAGCCCAGCGAAACGATGAATACCATCGTGCAGCCGTTGACGATGCCCGGCAGCGAAAGCGGTAGAAACACGGCCCGGAAAGCCGCGAATCGATTGGCACCGAGATTGGCAGCCGCCTTGACCAGCGCCGGATCGATCTTCTTCATGACCGAGTACAGCGTGATGGTCATGAGCGGCAGCAGCGCGTGCACCATGCCCAGCGTCGACGAGAAGCGCGTGAAGAGCAACTCGGGTGGCGTCTGCACGCCCATTGCCCGCAACAGGCCGATGACCGGACCGCTATTGCCGAGAATGATCATCCACGCGTAGCTCCGGACGAGGAAACTTGTCCAGTAGCTCATGCCCACGACCAGCAGAATGCCCGCGCCGAACCGCGCTGTGGCCTGCGCGAGGCAGTAAGCGAGCGGATAGCCCAGCGTCAGACAGCACGCGGTCACGAGCAGCGACGTCAGGAACGTCATGCCGAGTACGCGAAGGTAGAACGGATCCGCAAAGAAGTGCACGTAGTTGGCCAAGCCAGGCGTCGGCTCCGTGAAACTCAACCAAAGCACTTGCGCGAGCGGCACCAGAAAGAACGCCGTCAAAAATATTGCCAGCGGCGCGAGTAAGAGATACGGGCGAAACTTATGCATGACGCGGCGACCGGTTACCGAACCACGAACTGATCGAAGCGACGCGCCAGTTCATTCAGTTGCGGCCCCATCTTGGCCAGATCCTGCTCAAAGGTCAGACGGTAGTTCGCGGGGTAAGTCGGCATTCCCTTGGCCTGCGCGTCGGGAATGTACTGGAACACACGCTGATCGACCGGGCTGTAGTCGGCCTGCATGCAAAATTTCGCCAGCCGTTCCGCCTTGAGCGCCGATGCAATGAATTGCCATGCTTGCCTGGCACGTGGCGTGCCCTTCGACACGACCCAATAGGCGCGATCGATTTCCCCCTGGTTCCACACCAGATCCACCGGCGCATTCTGACGAATCAGCGAGAGCGCGCGGCCGTGCCAGATCGCCACGGCGTTGACTTCGCCGTCGCGCAGCAACTGTTGGGACTGTTGGCCCTGCGTCCACCAGACACGCACATCCTTCTTGATGCGGTCAAACGATTTGAACGCGCGATCGAGGTCCATCGGATAGACCTTGTTAGTCGGCACGCCGTCGGCCAGCAGCGCCAGCGGCACCACTCGCGCGGCATAGCGCTGCAGGCTGCGTGGTCCGGGAAAGCGTTGCGTGTCCCAGAATTCCGCCCAGTTCTGCGGGCCGCCATGCGGGAATTTGTCTTTGCGCGACGCGATGACCGTTGCGAACGCATGCGTGGCGATTCCACTCATGTATGCCTGCCCCGGCGGCAGTTGCTTCATGTCGATGACGCTCGTGTCGATTTTCTCCACGAGACCGGCCTCGACCGCGCGAATCAGTTCGCCGCCGCCGAGCGTCGTCACATCGAATTCATAGACTCCGGTGCGGGCCTGCGCCGCGAGCTTGGCGTATGACACGGGCGACACCGTACGGATCGGAATACCGGTCTCTTTGGTGAACGGCTCAAACAGATGCGCTGCTGCGGCCTTTTCCCAGTCACCGCCCCACGTGTTGACGAATAGCGGATCGGCAGCGCGTGCCGTTTGGATAAAGGGTGCGGATACCGCAGCACCCGCTGCCGCCCCCAGCAGCTTGATGACGGAACGGCGGCCTGCCGACGGATTCGATGTTTCGTTCTTCACGTATTCCTCGCAATCGACTCAACGCTCCCGCAGGAGCGATCGGGGTGGTACCAATCTGGCGCTTTGCATGTATTAGAATTTAAATTGGTCACATCAAATAGTGCCGATCAATGAATGTTTGATGGAACCAATTACCGAACAACAAGTTCGGGTAATCCCTGCTTGCGCCTTATTTTTCCAATGTTTTGGCACTATCGTGCAGTATTATCCATCGATGGCATTGCCGTGACGTCGACAAATTGCACCATTTCAGTGCAATCAATTTCATTGTGGGGCCAATCTCGCCCCAAGGTGCCGCCTCCATGCAGATTCTGCTGTCCGATCTGATCCTTCAGCATCTCGAACCGGGTGTGGATATCCCGCGCAACCGGCAGCTGTACAACATCGTAAGAGCCTCGATTCTCGACGGGCGTTTGCCGGGCGGCACACGACTGCCCGCCTCACGCGACCTCGCACGCGAGTTGGGCATCTCTCGCAATACGGTGCTGTACGCGTACGAGCAACTTCGCGCGGAGGGCTACGTGCGCTCACGCACGGGCGACGGCACCTTCGTGACCGATGCAATTCCCGAGGAGTCCATGGCGACCCGGGCCAGGCAGGCACCTGACATGCCGCCCGATGCCGATGTCACGCTGTCACAACGCGGACGCGGTCTCATTCTCAATGCCCGTGCGTCCCGACGTCAGGCCGGCGCGTTCATGCCGGGCGTTCCCGACCTCGACGCGTTTCCGCTCAAACAATGGACGCGCCTCGTGGAGCGTCACTGGCGTCGGCGCACGCCGGAGAATCTGACCTACGGTTACGGGGGCGGTCATCCTGCGCTTAAAAGGGCACTGGCCCAACACCTTCGCTCGGCACGTTCGGTGGTATGTGAACCTGAGCAGATCATCATCACCGAGGGGATCCATCAGGCGATCCATCTGTGCGTGCAAATGCTCACCGACGTGCGCCATCGCGCCTGGGTGGAAGACCCCGGTTATTGGGGCATTCACAAGGTGCTGCAGGCGTATGGCGTGGAGACGATCTCCATTCCCGTCGACGCGGAAGGGCTGAACCCATCGCCTGCCGACTGGCGCAAACCGCCAAGGCTCATCTTTGTCACGCCCTCGCACCAATATCCCCTGGGACACGTGATGTCGCTCGCGCGTCGCAGGCAGTTGCTTCAATACGCGCGAAAGCACGATGCCTGGATCGTCGAGGACGATTACGACAGCGAGTTCCGGTATGCGGGGCGCCCGATCGCGTCGTTGCAGGGACTGGAGTCGGGCGCACGCGTGCTTTATGCCGGGACCTTCAGCAAGACGCTGTTTCCCGGACTTCGCATCGGTTATCTCGTCGTGCCCAAGGCAATGGTCGAGCCATTGCAGTTGGGCATCGCCGAGCTTTACCGCGAGGGGCGGTGGATGGAGCAGGCGGTGCTGGCCGACTTCATTGGCGAAGGGTATTATTCCGCGCACATTCGACGTATGCGGCTGATCTATGGTCGGCGTCGCGCGCTGCTGCAAGAAGCGATCCGGCGTCACATGGGAGAGGCCCGATTGATTTCCGCCGACAGTAATGCGGGGCTGCATCTGACCGTCCGGCTTGCGCCCGAAGTCGACGATGTCTCGCTGTCGGCGCGTGCCCAGGAACTCGGCCTGATCGCGTTGCCGCTCTCCCGCTATTATTTGGAACAACCGCCACTGCACGGACTTGTGCTCGGCTATGGATGCGTGCCGGACGACGAGATCGAACCATCGCTGGCAAGACTCGCCTCGTTGCTGACGTGAGCCGCAGCAGCACGAAGATCGCCCCGAAAACCTTTCGACTCCGATGGATGTTGCGTGAACAAGAAGCCTGACCCCGGCAGTGCCAACAACGCCACAGACGCAAAGCCTGACGATGAAGGCGGCGTGCGGCCGCTGTCGTCCGCCCTCAAGACGCTCGAAGTTCTCGACGCATTGGGCGAATCCGTCAGTCCCATGCGCCTTGTGGACCTGGCGCGTATCGTCGGTGGGAGCCGCGCAACGGTCTATCAGCGCCTTCTCACACTCGTTCGGGCAGGCTGGGTCGAGCCCACAAATGACGGGTTGTATCGGCTGAGTCTGCACGCGGCGCGTGTGGGGGATGCGGCGCTCGCCCACGCAAGCCTCGGCGACCGTGCGGAAGCCGTATTGCGGGAGCTTGCCGACACGACTGGCGAAACGGCGTCGCTGGCGGTGGTGGATGACGGACGCATTCGAATTGCGCGCCGTGCCGAACCGCATGGTGTGCTCAAAGCGGAGCTGCGCATCGGTGCCGTCCTCACGCTCGACGGCAGCGCATCCGGCCGGATTCTCGCAGCGTTCCTGCCGCAGGGCACGCTTGACGAATTGCTGCGTGCGGGGGGAATACTGGCCGACTCGCATGTCATCGAAGCGGCACGGGAGACCGGTTACGCGACGTCGAGCCAACGCGATATGCCGGACGTCATGGCGGTGGCCGTACCCGTCGAGGATGCGCAGCAACAGTGTTATGCGGCCCTCTCACTCGTCGGCCCCGTCTCGCGCTTCGACGCACAAGCCCTGCTTGGCCCCCTGCGAGACGCCGCCGCCGAACTCGCCGCGATGCACCGCCGCCAGCACATCGACATTCGCCGTTAAGCCAAGGTTAAGCTACCGTCAAGCCGCCGCGATGCCACCGTGATGCGAGCATGACGCGCGACAAGTCGCCTACTTCACACCGGGCATGCTCGCGGCGGCAGGCGCGTCGGCTGCCTCGCGCGCCGCCATCCGCCGGTCGAAAAACGCCGCGAGTGCCGGGTCGTTCACCTTGAGATCGAACTGACGTTCGTCCACCGCATTGAAATAGCCGTCGCATATTTCGGCTTTCGCGGTTTGCGTTGGCTGATCGTCAATGGTGTTCGAATACACGACGAACTGGCGTTCGACGAGCTTCGGAAACTGGTTGGTGAGGAGATCGTCGAAGCGCTGACGCGCCTCGGGGTCGGTGTAGACGGCGCGCAGTTCGTCGCGCACGCGCTGGCCCTCAGTGAGATAGTCGCGATGCCGCGCCTGCCATGCACGCAGCACGGCATTCCCATGCGCCTTGGTCGCCTCGCTATACAGCCCGCACTTCTGCACGAGCCGGTCGAGCACCTGACCGACGCCCTCGGGCGACGCGATCGCCGCGCCCATCAACTCCGCGTCGTTCTTGTATTGCGGCGGTTGCGCGAGCGCCGCCGTCGTCCAGACAAGCGCCGTGCCCGCAAAGGTGCAGGCGAGCAGGCGTCGCAATGCTTTGCCAGATAGCATGATTGCCGGATCTAAGGGATGGCGGGCTCGGCAGGCCCCGCTCTTGGAGATATCGCATCGGCCACGACGTCGATGGCTGCATCTTAGCCGAAGTTTGTGACTGCCGGATCAGTCCGGCATCAGGCCACCATCAAACCGCCATCAAGCCGATGAGGCCACCGGACAAGCTTCCGGCCCGAGCTTCGCCACCATGTAGCGCACGAAGTCGTCAAGCTTGGACGACACGTAGCGCCCCGCCAGATGCACGAGATGCATCGGCTCGCTCAATTGCGCCTGCGCTTCGAGCACACGCACCAGACGCCCCGCTTCCACCTCAGGCGCAAGCAAATACTCAGGCAGCAGCGCAATACCCATGCCATGCACCGCCGCCTGAAGCTGCGCGAGCGGATTGTGCGCGATGAGACGGGCATCGCCCGACGCCCCGGCAGGCGCAAACTCCCAGCGTCCCAGCACCTCGTCGTAGCGAAAGCCGAGGCAGTCGTGCCCGGCCAGATCGGCGGGCTGACGGGGCACGCCGCGTCGCGCAAGATAGCCGGGCGACGCGCACGCCACGCGCGTCACACCGCGCAACGTGTGCGCGACCAGCCCCGGTTCGGGATTGCCGCCCGCTTGAAAGGCAGCGTGAATGCCCTCTTCCTCCAGATCGACGGCCCGGTCCTTGAGTGCGAGGTCGAGCGCCACGTCCGGATGCGTCTGCAAGTACTCCGCAAAGATCGGCATGAGCAGATGCGAGCCGACCGTAGTGGGCGCGCTCACACGAATCTGGCCGACAGGCCGCGAGATCGCCGACGCGAGCAGTGCCCGCGCAGGACTCCCGTCGCCCAACGCGTCAGCCGTCTCGACGCGCGCGAGCACTTCGGCACACTCGGTGTAGTAACGCTCGCCGAGATCGGTGGGCACCTGACGCCGTCCGCTACGGCGCAGCAACGGCTGGCCGAGTCGGGCTTCGAGCGCTTGCACGTGGCGCGTGGCCGTGACGGCCGACATCCCACAGGCGGCCGCACCGGCAGACAGGCTGCCGGCGCGCACCACTTGCACAAACACCTCCATGCATTTGAGGCGGTCCATGGTCAGTCGCGCAGCTTCGCCCGGTCGATGGACATGTGCGTGGGCATCATGTTCTCGTTGGCGTTGTGCATCACCCACAACGAACCCGCGACGATGATCGCAATCAGCCCGGCCGTGCACAGGAAGATGGCCGAGTTCTGACGCTGGCTGCGCTTCGCACCGATGTGCAGGAAGTACACCAATTGCACCACCAGTTGCGCCACACATAGCACGACGATGGTCGCAAGCCCCCAGCCGCTCGGCACGAGCTTGAGCATGACTGCGCCGAACGACGCGAACGTCAGCACCAGCGACAGGAAGAACCCGATGATGTAATCGCGCAGATGGCTCTGCGAGGCGTAAGCGCCGTGGTCGTGAACTTGCGCGCTCGTCATACGAACTCCCGCAGATAAACGAAGGTGAAGACACAGATCCAGACGAGGTCCAGAAAGTGCCAGAACAGGCTCAGGCATTGCAGACGGCGACGCACGACCGGATCGAAGCCGAAGCGTCCGATCTGATGGATCATCACGACGAGCCACAGCAGACCGCACGTCACGTGCAGACCGTGCGTGCCCACCAGCGTGAAGAACGCCGAGAGGAACGCGCTGCGTCCCGGGCCTGCGCCTTCGTGCAGCAGTGCCGAGAACTCATAGATTTCCATCGACACGAACGCTGCACCGAGTGCGAACGTGATCCAGAGCCAGCGCTGGACGACGCCCTCGTTGCCCGGACGCATCGACAGCGATGCCAGCCCGAACGTGAAGCTCGAGAGCAACAGCAGCATCGTCTCGCCGAGCACGAACGGCAGCTCGAACAGTTCACGGCCGGTCGGCCCACCGGCCGTATTTGCAGCGAGCACGCCGAACGTCGCGAACAGCACGCAGAAGATGAGGCAGTCGCTCATCAGGTAGATCCAGAAGCCGAGCGTCGTCGTCGCGCCTGCGTCGTGGTGCCCGTGAGCGTGGGCGTCGGCTCCGGCAGCAGCGCCGTGACCGTGTGAGGTATGAAGGGATGCCGAGGACATCAGGCGGCCTTTTGCAGGGATTGATGCGCGCGATGCGCGGCACGCAGGTCGGCAAAGCGGGCGTTTTCGATACGCTCCACTTCGGCCGCCGGCACGTAGTAATCGACGTCGCGGTCGTAGGTGCGCCACAGGAACGTGGCAATCGTCGCGATCAGGCTCGCACCGGCCAGCCACCAGATGTGCCAGATCAGCGCAAAGCACATCACGAAGCTGAACGCCGAGACGATGAAACCGGTGCCGGTATTACGTGGCATGTGGATATCTTCGTAGTGCGTCGGCTGCACGTAGGCCAGACCGCGCTCCTTGTCATCCCAGTGCTGCTCCAGCGAGTCGATGTGCGGCACGTGCGCGAAGTTGTAGAACGGCGCGGGCGAAGACGTCGCCCACTCCAGGCTGCGCGCATCCCAGGGATCGCCCGTGAGGTCGCGGTTGGCGTTGCGGTCGCGAATGCTCACGACGAGTTGCACGCCAAAGGACAGAATGCCCAGACCGATCACTGCAGCACCGACGGCCGCCACGATGAGGTACGGCTGCCAGTCGGCCTGCACGTAGTGGTTCATGCGGCGCGTCATGCCCTTGAAGCCGAGCACGTACAGCGGCATGAACGCGAGGTAAAAGCCGATCAGCCAGCAGGCGAACGAGAACTTGCCCCAACGTTCGTTGAGCGTGAAGCCGAAGACCTTCGGGAACCAGAACGTAATGCCCGCGAGGCAGCCGAACACCACGCCGCCGATGATCACGTTGTGGAAGTGCGCCACGAGAAACAGCGAGTTGTGCAGCACGAAGTCCGCGCCCGGCACGGCCAGCAGCACGCCGGTCATGCCCCCGATGGCGAACGTCACCATGAAGCCGATGGTCCAGAGCGTGGCCGAGTGATAACGGATACGGCCCTGGTACATCGTGAACAGCCAGTTGAACAGCTTCACGCCGGTCGGGATCGAAATGATCGTCGTCATGATGCCGAAGAAGGCATTGACGTTCGCGCCCGAACCCATCGTGAAGAAGTGGTGCAGCCAGACGAAGAACGACAGAATGCCGATCGACGACGTGGCGTAGACCATCGATTTGTAGCCGAACAGCGGTTTGCGCGAGAACGTGGCGATGATTTCCGAGAACGCACCGAACGCGGGCAGGATCAGGATGTACACCTCCGGGTGTCCCCAGATCCAGATCAGGTTCACGTACATCATGGCGTTGCCGCCGAGTTCGTTCGTGAAGAAGTGCATGCCGAGGTAACGGTCGGCGGTGAGCAACGCGAGCGTGGCGGTCAGCACCGGGAACACGGCAACGATCAGGATGTTGGTGATCAGCGCGGTCCACGTGAACACCGGCATCTTCATCAGGTTCATGCCCGGCGCACGCATGCGCAGGATAGTGACGATGAAGTTGATGCCCGTGAGCGTAGTGCCCAGCCCCGATATCTGTAGCGACCAGATGTAGTAATCCACCCCGACCGTCGGGCTATACCCCAGCTCCGAGAGCGGCGGATACGCGACCCACCCCGTCGCGGCGAAATCGCCGACGAACATCGACATCATGACGAGCACCGCGCCCATGGCCGACAGCCAGAACGACAGCGAGTTGACGAACGGGAACGCCACGTCGCGCGCACCGATCTGCAACGGCACGATCACGTTCATCAGGCCCAGCACCAGCGGCGTGGCCACGAAGAAGATCATGATGACGCCGTGCGCCGTGAAGATCTGATCGTAGTGATGCGGCGGCAGATAGCCCGCTTCACCACCGGCGGCGATGGCTTGCTGCGCGCGCATCATGATCGCGTCGGCAAAGCCGCGCAGCATCATGACGAGCGCAAGGATGATGTACATCACACCAATGCGCTTGTGGTCGACGGAAGTGATCCACTCCGTCCAGAGATAGCCCCACTTCTTGAAGTACGTGATAGCGCCGAGCAGCGCCGCGCCACCCAGCAGCACCACGACGAGCGTGCCCATGATGATGGGCTCGTGTAGTGGGATGGCGTCGAGATCGAGTTTTCCGAACATGACTTACTCCGTGAGCGCGCGCTGCGATGCGGGTTGTGCACCGGCCTCGCGCTCGGGACGCTGCGCGAGGAGCGCGCGGCTGTCCAGTTGGCCGTCCACGCGGCAATTGGCGGCGGCGATGATGTCGTCGATGGCGCTGTTGCCCGAGACACGCATGCCCTGCGTACCTTGTGCGCCACCATCCATCGGCCCCATGTACTTGCCGACGACGGCGTCGAACAGGCCCGGCATGACGTTGGCGTAGACGGCGACCGGCGCAGCGGTACCCGGCTGTTCGAGCTTCACGTAGGTCGGTGCGTCGAGCGTGTCGGGCACGGCCTGCGCTTCCTTCACCCACTTGTCGAAGTCGCCCTGCGAAGTGACGTGCGCCTTGAAGTGCATGTCCGAGAAGCCCGGGCCGCTATAAGCGGACGACATCCCCGCATAAGTGCCGGTCTCGCTGGCGATCAGGTGCAGCTTGGTCTGCATGCCCGACATCGCGTAGACCATGCTGCCCAGTTGCGGGATGAAGAACGCATTCATCAGCGACTCGGCTGTGATCTTGAACTCCACGGGCGTGTCGACCGGCAGCACCAGCTTGTTGACGGTTGCCACCTTGTAATCCGGGTAAATGAATAGCCACTTCCAGTTCAGCGCCACGACTTCCACACGCACCGGCGGC
This sequence comes from Pandoraea commovens, assembly GCF_024704525.1. NCBI lineage: Bacteria > Pseudomonadati > Pseudomonadota > Betaproteobacteria > Burkholderiales > Burkholderiaceae > Pandoraea > Pandoraea commovens. The sequence goes on along the minus strand of NZ_CP102780.1, from coordinate 1,719,701 downwards.
TTGTCGGCGGCGATGGGTGCGATGGGCTGATAGGGATCGAGTTTGTGCGTCGTCTCCCAAATCATCACGGCGAGCGCCACGACGATGATCACGGGAATCGTCCACACGACGACTTCGATCCTGGTGGAGTGGGACCACTTCGGCGAATAGGTCGCCGCGGTGTTGGTCTCGCGGTAGCGCCAGAAGAACACGAGCGTGAGCACGATGACCGGGATCACGACAAGCAGCATGACGCCCAGCGCGATCAGGATCAGGTGTTTCTCCTGCTCGCCGACACTGCCTTTGGGGTCAAACAGCTCCATCGTGCAGCCGCTCATGGGCACCATCGCCATCGCAGCGGCGACGCGCGCACACCACGTGCGCCAATGCGTGCCGGGTGTCGTGTCTGCCCTTCCTCTGCGGGGGAGCGAGACGTTATGCATGGACATCTTAAGCCTCTATGTATGGATATACTATTTGCGTTACGAATGCTACGCATGCACATATTCCATACATCGCGACATAATGACGCACTCGGGAACTGATGGTTCGCGCATTGAAACCGAAATTGCGTCATGCCATGCCAAATGAAAAAACGCCAGGAAGTGCTAATTCCTGGCGTTCTTTGGTCTTTCTGGTAACGTCTTTGTTTATCGCTTTGATGCAACCTTAATTACATACATCAAAACCTCCATGTTGCCGACACGGAACCTGCTATGTTGGCATTTCCAGCCTTATAGACGTTGCTGGATACGGCCGCGCCGAGCACGATCTTGCGGGCCATGCGATACGACACACCGGCTTGCAGGCCGAGGCTGTCACGACCGACGACCTCGCTGCGCGTCGTGAACGATGCCCCTGGATAGCCCGCGAAGCTGGCCGTCTGGTTGATCGCCCCACTCGTCAGCTCGTGGTTCCAAGTCGCTTGCAGATTGGCCGTCAGCGCGTTGCCGGAGACCATCGGCAGATCGAAGCGCAACTCACCGCCCACGCGGGTGCGCAGCGAGTTGAACGTCTTGCCGTCGAGATGCAGGCTTGCAGCGCCGTCTTCCGTGAGGCTCGGACGATACAGCGCGGTGTAGTCGAGCGCCGCCACCGGGCCTGCACTCGTCGTGCTGCTCAACTGCCAGCGCCAGCCGCCGCCGATGCTCGCGGATGCTGTCGCGCCGGTCCATGTGCCGCGCGGCGTGGCCGAGTACCCGTTCACCGCGATGGTCCGGTCGACACGACCGTCCTCGACACCGAAACGCGCCAGGGCAAACGCGTGCGGACCGGCACTCGCCGACGGTGCATAGCGCGCGTGCACACCAATGTCGAACGCCGTCGTCTTGCCCGACCCGGGCGTCTGGCCGTCCAGACGCGTCGACTGGCCACTGACCGCGCCGTGCGCGCCGATGGTCCAGTCGCGCCCCTCTCCTGCCGCCTTCTCGACGCCGAACACCACGCCGTACGTGTTGCCGCTCGCACCCGCCATGTCACCGCTGCGCCCACGCCAGTAACCGCTACCGAACGGCATGGCGAACCCGCGCCAGTTACCCGTGAGCGCACCGTTGCCGGTGTTCTGGCTGCCGTCCGCATCGACGGCGGTGGCCACCATGTCCGTCAACTGACGCTCCCGCAGCAGCCCGCCGGTGAACATCGCGCCGTAGGCGGCGGGCGTCAGTTGCGGCAATGCACGAGCGATGTCGCTGCCGTCTGCGGCCGAGAAGTCGAGCGCTGTGACGAGCGGTTGCAAGTCGCGGCCGACGCTGCCCGCGATGCGGTCGAGCGCGGCGCCTACGCGACGGCTATTACCATCGATGCCGTATTGCGAATAGGCGTTGCCAGCGCGGGCGATCTGCACCCGATACGTGTTGTTGCCGAGCGAACTCGCAGTGGCGAGCAACGTCGGCGACGACAGCAGGGTCGTCACGTTGGCGAACGCACCACCGATGCTCGACGCGTTCAGCCATTGATCCGACGTCACCGTCATGCCGCTTGCGTACCAGCCGCGCTGCGGCGCAATGGCGAGCGTGCCGTCGAGCGCCGCGTGGCCGGTCACCACCAGCTTGGTAAACGTGCCGTTGTCCGACAGCGAGGAGACGAACCGGCCCGTGCTTGTCTGCGAGTAGTCGCCACCGATGCTGATGAAGCTGCCCGCCACCGACGGCGCTACCGTGCCCGCGTTCACGAAAGCGCCCGCTGAGTCGAGCGTGTAACGGCTGTTGCCGGTGAGCGTCGCGCCGCTGAGCACAGCCACGTCGTGCACCGTGTGGTCGCCGTTGATCTGCGTGGTGCCGCCCGCCATCGTCAGCGCCAGATTGCTACCGACGATATTGCCGTCGTAGCGCAAATTGAACGTGGGGTCTGCTGCGGTCGTCGCGAGGCCGTTCGCATCGGGCGTCAGACCGAAGTTCAGTTGCGTGAGACGCAGCGCCCCTTGGGCGTCCCGCTCGGCGTACCTGGAGATGATGTCGCCGTACAGCGCCGCCCCGCGCATGATGTTGATCTCCCCGACGTAGCCGTTCTCCGACATGTACAGCGACGCGTAGGTGCCCGCGAGGCGTCCGGTAATGTCTGCGCGGGTCACGAGCGGACCGTCGAGTTCGTCGGGCAGCGGCAAGGTCAGCTTGGTGACGGGATCGACTTTCGTCGAGATGTAAGACCCACGGTAGTCGCCAGCGTCACCCAGCGCGTTGTGGCCGAAATCGAAACTCGCCGCGATGCCGTTGGCGCCGAGTGCCTGAACGTCGCCACGCTGCACGAACGAATGGTTCTTGCCGTACGTGAACATCACGCCGCGTCCGTTGCTGCCGTCCGCATAGATGCGCGTGCCCGGCAGCACGGTCACGTTGTTGCCCACACCGTCCACCCGAATGCCCGCCCCGCCCGCGCCAATGGTCAGGAGGTCGGCGCGCTGCGCGACCGTGTTGCCGCTGCCGTAGATGTGCAGGCCAAGCCCGAGCGTCGCCGTGTTGTACGTGTTCGGGATGTAGGCCGTGCCATCGGCATTGCGGCCGAAGAACGGGTTGTCGTTGGTCAGCGTCAGGCCGTCGTTGTAGATCGAACGACCGAAGAAGTTGCGCCGGTCGATGTCGTAGCCGAGGTCTTGCAGCGCGGCCAGCTCCGCCTCCATGAACGCCGTGTAGTTACGGTAGGTCTGGTGGCTCATCAGACTGTTCTTGAGCTCGATGTGCGAGAAGATCGGCGAATCGTAGGTCGTCTCGTCGAACATCGCCTTCACGGGAATGCCCTTCATCGAGTCCCCGAGCACTTCCCTGACGTGATCGCCGGTGAAATACGCCGTGTCGTTGCGGGCGTCGAACGCGTTGGGGTCGGCCACCGTGCCCGCATCCTCCGGCGTGAGAATCATTTGTCCGGCCTTCGCCTGACGACCGTTGTCGTCATACAGGTGCGCGGACCACGAGTCCAGAACCGTCGCAAACTGGTTCGTATGCTTGCCCGACGGCAACTCGATCTCGGCGATATTCGTCCCCACACCCAGCGCGTGCGCCACTTCGTGCAACATGACCGCCGGAAGGTCGGCGTTGCTATTGAGTGGGATTTGCGACGCCGCAGGCGCTGCCGTCGAAAACGCCATCTGGCCCAGTGTGATCTCGCCGTTCGCGTTGTGATAACTATCACGCGCGAGCGGGTTGTTCTGCAGCGCTGCCTGCACGAGCGTCGGGTTCTGCCCGCCCGTGGCCGTCGGGTCGCCCGCCTCGAACGCGTAAGGGCTGTACGCGTGCGCGCCGTTCTCTGTGCTCATCCCCACATTGATGATCGCGGGCGAGCGACCGGGTTTCACCTTGATGACCTCAGCCCAGTAGTTCAGGGCGCTGCGAATCTGATCGGTTTGCAACGGCGAGAGCGTGCCCGTCGAAAACTGGTCTCGATTGTTGGGGTCGGTGGCATAAGCGCCATCCGTCGGGGAAAACAGCCGCGCTTGTATGAACGGCGTGCCGTAGCGGTCGGCGATGTCGATCGTCGTGTAGGCCTGCGCGGCCGACGTGATTGTGCAAAGCGCCGCAAATGCGACGCAGGTCATCCGAATCGTCCTCATTCAGTACTCCATTGTTCTATTTCGCTTCTGTAAGGCTTTGTAATGCGAAGCGAATGGTACGGAGCACTCTGAACGACGTCACTGCGATTTATACGGGGTTTTACGGCGAGCGCCCGTAACCCCCTATGAAATAAGCACTTTTTCCCTCAGACAATCACGAGTCCCTCTGAAATCGGGCCGACCTGTATTAATCACAGTTTCGCGGCGAGGGGGCGATGACGATACTTCACTCACCGGCTAACGCAACACAACGACAGCCGCCAAACCCAACAAACCGACTTAAGGAGAAACACCATGCCCGCACTCGTCACCTACGGCTTCGCCTCGATCCTCGGCCTCGTCGGCACCATCGTCTCGGCCCTCGGCTGATCGTCACCGACTCGCTTAAATCGCACCCAACACCGGAGAAACCACCATGAGCCTCATCCTCAACCTCGTCGACAGCCTCTTCTACAACGAAACCTGCATCGAAACCGGCATGCAATGCGCCATCCACGTCGGGCATGTGTTCGGCTACTGAGCCACTTCACCGGCCCCTCAGCCGCCCCAACCTCACGCACGACGGAGAACACGTCATGATCGAAAACCTCCAAAACATGGCATTGATCGGCATGCGGCTCGCATTTGAGATTTGCCCGGCACTCTTCGCCTGATCGGGCACTCATGCAAAATCTCCCGCCCAGAAAGGACCGCGCTCGCGGTCCTTTTCTTATTGGGCGAGAACAAGTGATGACCGGATAACGCGAGACGTGTCATGCGCGTGTATTTCTGCGAAATTTCGTCGTCCGGTGATTTTTTAGTACGATTTGTCTATTCCATAAAAAACCGGGGCCAGCGGGATGTCATCTCCCACCAAAGTTTTCTGCATTGAGGACGACGTAGATTCGGCAGATCTGATTCGAGAAGATCTGACGGATCGCGGTTATGTCGTCAAAGTCGCGCACGATTTTTCGGCCGCGCTGGCAACGCTCGCCGCGTTCATGCCGGACATCATCGTGTGCGACGTCAACGTGCCAGGCATGACCGGCTTCGAGTTTCTGGAAAGCGCTCGCGGCATCATTCAGGGCGAGCGCAAGATCCCCTTCATCTTCCTGACCGGCAACGCCGACAAGGAATCGATCATGCGCGGGCACAGCACCGGTGCGGACGAGTACATGCTCAAGCCGGTGGATTTCGACGTGCTCGACACCGTCATCCGCAAGTACACCGAGCATGACGAGCCGGAGGAAGGCACGCCGTTGCCCTTCGGTCTGTCGAAGCGAGAAGTGGAAGTGCTGCAATGGTCGGCAAAGGGCAAGACGTCGGCCGAAATCGCGATCATTCTCGATCTGGGCAAGCGCACGGTCGACTTCCACATCGACAATGCCCGCGAGAAGCTGAACGTCGCCACCCGCACCGAAGCCGTGGTGCGTGCCGCCCTGCTCAATATCATCCAGCTCTGAGCGCGTCGCCGCGCCGGGCCACACCTGCTGATTACTGCTGACATCGCATGTCGAAAGCGTCTTCCACACCGCCCAAGTCGCTCCCGATCCGGGGGCGGATGTATCTCCTGCTCGCACTGTGTCTCGTGGCGATGATCGCCGTGGGCGTCGCCGTGCACCATCAGGTCGACTCGTCCCAGCAGCGCGCCATCGCTGCCGAGCGCACCCAGATCGAGAATCTGAGCCTGCTCGAAGAGCTGAACGACTACATCTCCGACTTCCGCACGGTGGAGTCCGAAGCCCTCGCGCCGATGTCGCCCAAGGCCCTTGCGGACATCCGCACGGCGGCAAGCGAGTTCGACGACAAGATCAAGTCGGCGTCGGACCGTTATCAGAAGGTGCTGGCCCACGACGAATTCCGTCTCGCATTCTCGAAGTTTCAGTCGCAATGGGCGCAGTACCGTCGCGCGTCGAATCAGGTGTTTCAGCTTGCGCAGACCGGCAAGCTGAGCGATGCCGCCAAGCTCTATCGCGGCGACTCGAACAATAAGTACACGCAGGCGAACAGCACCTTCGGCTCGCTGGTGTTTCGCAGCACCGAGTCGCTGATCAAGGAAGTCGAGGTGAAGAACAGCGCGGCACGCAAGCATCTGCTGCAAATCGATGCGCTGATTGCCGCGATGATCGTCGTCACCCTGCTCTGCCTGATTTACGTGGACACCGTGATTCTCAGCCCGCTGACGCGTCTGATCCGGATGGCGGGCAACACGATGTCGGGCAAGGACAAGCTGCGTCTGCCGTGGCTCTCGCGCGGTGACGAAATCGGCACGCTGTCGCGCACGCTGTCGAAGATTCAGGAAAGCACGGCGTCGCTGGTGCGTAACCAGAAACTCGCGACGGCGAAGAACACGATTTTGCAGCGGGCGCTGGCGAATGAAGAGCGTCTGAATAACTTCCAGAAGACGTTCCGCTCGATGGCCACGCACGAGTTCCGTACGTTGCTCAGCGTGATCGACGGGCACGCGCAGCGGCTCTTAAACCCGCGTAACGAGGAAACGGATTCGACGCCGCGTTACACGAAGATTCGCGAAGCGGTGGCGAAGCTGAATAACCTGATTCAGAACTGGTTGGATGCGGCGCAAAGCGCATCGCTGGACGATCCGAAATTCGGCAAGCGCGCGGAGTTGTCTCTGGTAGCGTTGCTGGAGGATGTGCGCGGCGTCGGCTCGGACATGTTCCCGAACGCGACGATTACGGTGCAAGCACCGTCCGGCATGGACAGCAAGATGATCGGCGACAGCAACGTGCTGTTCCACGCATTCATCAACCTCATCAGCAACGCAACGAAGTACACGATGGCGCAACCCGCCATCGATATGAGCGTGACGGATATAGGTGAGGCTTTCCAGGTGGTGCTGCGAGACAACGGCACCGGCATCCCGGCGGACGAGTTGAAGGAGATCTTCCAGATGTCCTTCCGCTCGCGCAGTAATGCGGTACTGGAAGATGGCTCCGGCGTGGGACTGGCGGTGGTCTACGCCGCTATTGAGTTCCACAAGGGGACTATCGACGTCGCCAGTCAAGTTGGGGTTGGGACGACGTTTACGATCACGTTACCGAAGGCACCGGCGGTGGAAGCTACGCCAGCCTGAGCGGCTGGCGTATATGTCAGATACCCGCCTTGGAAGCGTTAAGAATCAAGCGCAGACCAAGCGCTGCAATGGCCGCGGCGGCAATTCTGTCGATCCACTTCTTCGCGCGCAGGTACACCTCGCGCGGCCCTTTGCTCGAAAAACACAGGGCGACAATGGTGTACCAACCGAATTCGATGGCAAAGACGAGTGGCGGCAGCACGAAGTAACACCACAGCGGCGGATGCTGCGGCAACAGCGCGGCAAAGATACTGCCGTACCAGATGGCCGTCTTGGGATTGCTCAATTGCGTGCTGAGGCCAATCCAGAACGATTTGCGTACGCTGCCGCGGGACGCCGTCAGCGTGGCATCGACCGTAATCGGATGCCCGGCACCGCGCCATATCTTCCACGCGACGTAGATCAGATAAACGCCGCCTGCGACCTTCAGGCCGATATAGAGCCATTCGACGGTCTGTAAAAGCGTGTAAAGCCCGGCGAGCGCAACGCCGCCGAAGAAAATGCCGCCGACGCCCATGCCGAAGGCTGTCGCCAGCCCATCGCGACGAGACAGACCGATCGCGTTGCGCGCGACCAATACGAAGCTCGGCCCGGGAATCATGGCGCCCAACCACAGCGCGACCAGAACGGCGAAAACGGCAGATGTAGCAGTCATCGGACACTCCTCGGCAACGAATTTGCCTCGTAAGCGAGGATTCTCGCACATGCGGGCCATGCGCGAGTGACGGGAGATTCCGGGCATTGCGTTGCGCAGGAGCTCAGGCCCGCTTGCGTTCCGGCGATCGCACTACTTCGCCCAAACGACCAGCAGGTGCAACGGAAGTGTCAGCGCGGCGGTTACGCCCACGCCGAGGCACCATAACGCGATGAACCACAGAAGCTGCCGTCGCCGATCGCCACGACGCGGCCTGTCATGGTGAGCCATATGCTTCTCCTCGCATTTCCCGGGCCCGAAGGATTTCCGGAACGCATCGTCTGATCTCATCGACGGCCAGGCGAACGCGCGATGGGAAAGGGTGTTTCGCCTGAATCAACAAATGCAGGTCCAAAGGAGGCACCTTGTGTCCCGGCAGCACCGGAACAAGGCTGCCGCCCTTGAGCGCCTCTATGCAGGCGGGCACCTTGACGACCCCAATGCCCGCAGCACCGCACAGCATGTCATACATGGGGCGCCAATGACTCATCGTCATCGCTGTCTGAATCGGCGTCGTGCTCTCCCGAGCCTGCGCATCGATCAATGGCAGCGCCTCGTTATCGAAGTCGCCCTTGATGCGGATAAACGGATGCGCAGCAATGTCGTCCGTTTGCCGAATCACCGGTGCGCGCGCCAGATAGGACGGCGCGGCCACCAGCATTCGCTGAACTTGCCCCAACTGGCAGGCGATAAAGCTGCCATCGGCGGGTCGGCCGAATCGAAACGACAGATCCACGCCCTCTGAAATCAGATCCAGCGGACGGTCTTCGAGCACCAGATCGATCGACATGGAAGGACATACAGCCCGAAGATGCCGAATGGCCTCAGGCACGACGCCCTCCCCCAGACAATGCGGGGCAGCAATGCGAATCTGGCCAGCCATCTGGGTGTTGTCCTGCGAGACCTCAAAAACGGCGCGCGTTGCGGCCTCAAGGACTTGCTTGCTGCTTGTGTAAAACACCTCACCCTCGGACGTGCACTTAACTGCGCGCGTATTGCGTTGCAGCAAGCGGCATCCGAGAAATTGCTCCAGTCGCTCGATGCGCTCGCTGACTGCGGACTGCCCGATTCCCAAATCGCGCGCAGCGCTCGAAATGCTGGTGCGCTCGACCACTCGCACATAAACGCGCATGGCTTCGAGGAGATTCATCGAACACCTCCCTTTGCCGGTCGACACGGACAACATCGTTCGCGCGGATTATCTGCCTTACTTCTCGCTGTTTTTGCCATGATAGTGATCCCTCTATTCCGAATGACTCAAGCGTAGTCCTCGAAAAGCGATGTGTGAGTGCACAAAAACAGGAGGTAGCGAAGAGTACAGTTCTGATAGAGTGACGCAGACATCGTCACAACGAACAAAATCGGCGGTGTGAAGAACACAGTTGGCAGGCAGGGAGCACGCGATGAGACTTTACGAGACGCTGGCGGACGACATCCAGAGCCAGATCGCCAACGGTGTCTATCAGCCGGGGGAGCGCCTCCCGTCGGTGCGTCAGACGAGCCAGCAGCGCCAGATCAGCATTACGACCGTCATTCGCGCCTATCTGCTGCTGGAGAGCCGCGGACTGATCGTCAGTCGCCCGCAATCCGGATACTTCGTGAGTACCCTGGAGGCCTACGCAGCACCGGCCCTGACTGCTGCGAAGCCAAAACCGATCGCGATTTCGGCTTCCGTCGACGTGAGTCGGCTGGTGCTCTCGACGCTGCGCTCCATTGCCACCGACGACGCCGTGCCGCTCGGCTCGCCTTACCCCGACCCCGGCGCGTTTCCCTTCGAGAAGTTGAACCGGTACGCCTACGCCGCAGCGCGCGACGACTCGCTGCGAGGCATGAGAGACGCCTTGCCGCCCGGGCATCCGAAACTGATCCGTCAGATCGCCAAGCGCTACTCCGAAAAGGGGGTGACGATCGATCCCGCCGAGATCATCGTGACGGTCGGCGCGACGGAAGCCATTAACCTGTGCCTGCAAGCCGTCGCCAAGCCCGGCGATGTCATCGCAGTGGAATCGCCAACCTTTTACGCCATGCTTCACGCCATTGAGCGCATGGGTATGAAGGCCATCGAAATCCCGACGCATGCGGCGCGCGGCATCGACGTCGATGCGCTGGCAAGCATTGCCCGCGACCAGCGCATCGGTGCTTGCATGGTGATGCCGAATTTCCAGAACCCGCTCGGGTTCGAGATGCCGGACGAAGCCAAACGCGCACTCGTGTCGCTCTCGGCCGAACTGAACATGCCGCTCATCGAGAACGGCGTGTACAACGAGCTGTACTACGGCGACACTTACCCCACCACGCTCAAGCAATACGACCGCGAAGGGCTCGTGCTGCACTGCTCGTCGTTTTCGAAGACACTTGCCTCGGCGTACCGAATCGGCTGGGCGCTGCCTGGCCGATACCGGGACCAGGTCGAGAAACTGAAGTTTCTCAACACGCTTACCACCGCGTCGATACCCCAACTGGCCATCGCCGAATTTCTGGAGCGTGAAGGATATGAGCATCATCTGCGCCGGTTGCGCAAGACTTACGCACAGCAAGCCAACCTGATGAAGGCCATCGTGACGCGCTTCTTCCCGGCGGGCACACGTCTGTCAAACCCGGCGGGCGGCTATGTACTCTGGGTGGAATTGCCGGATAAGGTCGACGGCATGAAGCTGTATCAGCTCGCGCTCGAGCGCGGCATCACAGTCGGTCCTGGCTATATGTTCTCGGCCTCGGGCAGCTATCGGAATTTCATCCGCCTTAACTACAGCACCCCGTGGTCCCCCGAAATCGAGCAAGCCGTCATCACCGTGGGCAAACTCGCCACCACCTGTGCGAAGTAGGCAGCCATCTGCGCACGCCTGTGCGATGTAAGCCGCGCGATCTGCCGATTAGCCGCCGGTGACGGGCGGGAAGAAGGCGACCTCGCTGTCGCCGCGCACCACAAAAGCCGTGTCTACAAGGTCGAAATTTACGGCCACACGCACCGGGCGCTCGCCATTGAACACGTCGTGCGAGCGGGCGTCGCGCGAGGCCAGCACGGCGCGCAATCGTTCGATGCTGATGTCCGGTGTGTCGACGTAGACGATCTCCTCGTCCAGCCCGAGCGCGTCGCGAAGACTCGCGAAATACTTAATGGTCAGTTTCATGATTAGAGCCGGGAGCGACGTTGTGGGACTTACCCCCACCGAATCGTCGCATGTTCGTTTGTTGAGTGAGGCACAACCCACTCGGTCGCGCCGTCGCGCCGCACTTCCTTTTTCCAGAATGGCGCGTTGTGCTTCAGAACGTCCATCAGGAATTCGCACGCGCTGAACGCCGAAGACCGCTGCTGCGCTGCCACGATCACCATCACCATCGCCTGTCCCAGCGGAACCCGCCCGATACGGTGGACGATCTTTACGGTATCGAGCGGCCAGCGTGCCTGCGCTTCCTCGACAATGGTCCAGAGCGTGCGCTCGGTCATGCCTGGGTAGTGCTCGATTTCGAGCGCCATGACGTCGTCGATGTCGCCGCTTTGCCGCACCACGCCGAGAAAATTGACGATGGCGCCGGTCTTCGGGTGACGCATGACCTGCGCGAGTTCCGCTTCGATAGCGATGTTCTGCACCTGCAGTCGAACTTCCACGCCTGACGAAATGCCGCTTGAAACACCCGGCGTGGGCAGCATGGCCTGCATGTACGGGAAAGAAGCCGTCATCGTGAACCCCTATGATTCTCACACCGTCGGTGCCCTCGGGGCCGCCGACACAACGGCGGGCTCAACCGCCGACCAGCGACATGCGGATCGTCGGATATCGACGTTTCCCGCCCGCCGCAGAGCGCTGGGCCCGGCGCTCGGAGTAGTTGTCGCCACGTCGCGCCCAATGCGCCCGAACCACGTCGGCGAGCGCCTCGGGCGACGCCCCGTTTCCGATCCCGTCTCCTAGCCAGGGGCGAATATCCAACCCCTGCGTCGCGAACAGACAGGTGTATAACCGACCGTCCGAGGAGACACGCGCACGCGTGCAGTCACCGCAGAACGGCTTCGACACGCTGGCGATGAATCCGACTTCGGACGACACGTCGTCGGCATGCCCGAAATTTACCGACGTGCTTCCCGCGCGCACATCTTCGAGCGGAACAAGCGGATAGACGGATTCGACGTGGCGACGTACGTCGTCTGCCGTGACCACACGGTCCATCGCCCAGCCATCGGCGCCACCGACGTCCATGTACTCGATGAAGCGCAGTGCCACGCCCGTGCCTTTGAAGTGGCGTACGAGCGGCAGGATCTGATCGTCATTCGCCCCGCGCTCAATGACCGTGTTCACCTTTACCGGCGCCAGACCGGCAGCGCTCGCCGCCGCGATGCCCTCCAGCACACGGGCCACCGGCACGTCCGTGTCGGTCATGCGCCGGAAAACGCCGTCGTCCAGCGCATCGAGACTGACCGTCACCCGCGTCAGGCCAGCAGCGTGCAGTGCTTTCGCCTTGGCTGCGAGCAGCGTACCGTTGGTCGTCAGCGCAATTTCCATTGGCGTGCCACCGAGCGTGGGGATCGCCGCAAGGCGTTCGATGAGCGACTCAACGCCACGCCGCAGCAATGGCTCGCCGCCCGTTATGCGGATCTTGTCGACGCCAAGCAGCGCAAAGCTGCGCGCCAACGTCTCCATCTGATCGAACGACAGACGCTCGGACGAAGCAAGGAACGGATAGTCCGCGCCGAACGTCCCACGCGGCATGCAATAGGTGCAGCGGAAATTGCACCGATCGATGACCGACAGGCGAAGATCGCGAAGCCAGCGCCCGCGCAGGTCGGGCACTGGCCCGCCAGCCACCGCCGGTGCGGAGGCGCACGTCAGGTCGGGCGAAGTGTCGGCGATAGCGTTCACGTAAGATTCCGGCGCGGGCGCCAAAGCGTAAGTCATGTCCACAGCATAGGCGCGCAGCCGGTCGACGAAGATCACAATTCGGGGCCGCGTCGAAGAGTACAGTTCTGTGCGCCGCACCTGCTCAGGTCAGTTGATAGGGATATTTCGGTGCGACCGGCTCGGGCAGTTCGCGCCCGCAAAGCTCGAATACCGAGCGTTCGATCGTTCGGGTCATCGCATCGAGCGCCAGTGCGTTGGGTGCCACGCTGAACGGTTCTGCGACTTCGTTCGCAATCGCTTCGAGCGCGATGAGCGTGTACGAAATGAACACGCACAGTAGCGGGGTGAAGAACTCCGTCGAATCCACCAACCCGAACGGCAGCAGCACGCAGTAGGTATAGACCGTGCGATGGAGCAATACGCTGTAAGCGAAAGGGATCGGCGTCGACGCAATACGTTCGCACCCGCCGATGGTTTTACCCAGCTCGACCAGTTGGGCGTCCAGCGTCCAGAACTGAGCATCCGTCACACGGCCTTGACTGTGTGCACGTGTGAGACGTTCGCGCAAGACATGCAGGATCGCCACGGGCCGGTATTGCTTAGCGCCGAACCACGCCGCCTGACCGGGGCCAAGCAACTGGCTCAGGTCGTCGTATGGATCGGTGCCGCGCAGTTGGTGCTTGAGCGCGTAGATGACCGCGACGCTCAAATCGGCGATGCGCAGCGTCTCCCCCGCTTCAGGCACGTAACTGAGTACCTGCGAGACGAGGGTGCGCGTGGCGATCAGGGCATTGCCCCACAGGTGCCGCGCTTCGTTAAACCGCTCGTAACTCGCGTTGTTGCGAAACGCGAGGAAGATGGCGAGCGTCAGACCGAAGAGTGTGAGCAACGTCGTATTCAGCGGAATCTTCTCGCCGAAAATCCGCCCATGCGTGAAGACGGCCAGGCTGCTGACCGCCGCCATGAACAGCAACTGCGGAATGATGGACTGCAGCACTGAGCCGTTCCAGACGAACAGGAGACGGAACCAGCTTTGTTTCGGCCGGACGATCATGAATGACAATAAGGGTTAGTGATAGCCGGCGTCATGCTCGCGAACCTTGCCGCGAAAAACACGGTACTGCATCGCGTTGTAGACGAGGATGATCGGCAGCACGATGACCGTTCCGACCAGCGCGAACGCCTGACTCTGCGGGCTTGACGACGCCTCCCAGATCGTGAGCGACGGCGGCAGGATATTCGGCCAGATGCTGATGATCAGCCCGCTATAGCCGAGAAAGCACAGCGCCAGCGTGAGCACGAACGGCATGGCCTCATGTCGCAGGCGAACCGAGCGATAGATGGCCGCCACGCATGCCAGCACCAGCACGGGCACCGGCAGGAACCACATCAGCAGGCCGCTGCCGAACCAGCGCTGCGCGACGCCCGGCAGGCCCAGCACCGTCCAGAGACTGACCAGCCCGACGACACCGAGCAAAACGCTAACCAACGGTCGCATGAGCAGCCGCATTTTTCGCTGCAATTCACCGTCCGTCTTCATGATCAGCCAGCCGCAGCCCAGCGTGGCATAAGTCACGAGCACTCCCATACCGCAGAACACGCTGAACGGTGAGAGCCAATCGAACGGACCGCCCGCGAACTGGCCGTTCACCACACGAATACCTTGCAGCAGCGATCCCAGCACAACGCCCTGACAGAAAGCTGCGAGCGCGGAGCCCCCGATAAAGGCGAGGTCCCAGACATGCTGCGTTCGCCTTGCCTTGTTACGAAGCTCGAACGCCGCGCCCCGAAAGATCAGGCCGATGACCATCAGAATCAACGGCAGGTAGTTGGCTGGCAGTAACGTCGCGTACACCACGGGGAATGCACCGTAAAGCCCGGCGCCGCCAAGCACGAGGAACGTTTCATTGCCATCCCAGACCGGGGCGACAGTGTTGAGCATGACCTGACGGTCGGTCTTGCTGTCGAAGAACGGAAACAGCAGTCCAATGCCAAGGTCGAAACCGTCGAGCACCACATAGATAAATACGCCCAGGCCGATAATGGCCGCCCAGACGACAGGCAGATCGATATGCATGGCATTACTCCCCTTGAACGGCTTCGAACGGTTCCGACAGGGCCCGATTGTTCAGCCCCGGATGCTTCAGGCGCACGAAGAACTCAGTCCTCTCGCTCGGCCCCTGCTTCATGAGCTTGAGCATGTAGTACACGCCCATGCCGAACACGAGGAAATACACGACCACGAGGATCAGCAGCGAGACACCGACTTGTTGCGCACTGACCGGTGAGACGGATTCAGTGGTGCGAAGCACGCCGTAGACCGTCCATGGCTGACGTCCGACTTCCGTCGTGATCCAGCCTGCAAGCAAAGCAATCAAACCCGACGGCCCCATGCAAAGCACCATCCACTGATACCAGCGCGTCTCGTAGAACTTCCCACGCAGACGCAGCCAGACACCGATGAGCGCGGTGAGCAGCATGAGCATGCCGAGGCCGGCCATGATGCGGAACGTCCAGAAGATGACAGGCGAGTACGGGCGGTCTTGCGGCGCGAATTCCTTGAGGCCGCGAATCTCGCCGTCCCATGAGTGCGTGAGGATCAGACTCCCCAGATGCGGGACTTTGACGGCATAACGCGTCACCTCATCCTTCATGTCGGGCAGGCCGAAGAGATTGAGCGCGGTACCGCCCTTCTCCGTCTCCCATAACCCTTCGATAGCGGCGATCTTTGCCGGTTGGTATTCGCGCGTGTTCAGCCCATGGGCGTCGCCCACTACGATCTGGATCGGGGCGAGCGCCAACAAGATCCAGAGCGCCATCGAAAAGCTACGCTTGACCGGCTTGTCGCGACGGCCTTTGAGCAGGTGCCAGGCCCCGCACGCCGCCACGATGAACGCTGCGACGATGAATGCCGCAATCGTCATATGCGCCAGTCGATACGGAAACGACGGGTTGAACACCACCTTGAACCAGTCCACCGGAACGATGCGTCCGGCCTCGATCGCATACCCCTGCGGCGTTTGCATGAAGCTATTCGACGACAGAATCCAGAACGTCGAGATGAGCGTGCCGACGGCCACCATCAGCGTGGCGAAGAAGTGAGCGCGCGCGCTCACACGCTCCCAGCCAAAGAGCATGATGCCGAGGAAACCCGCTTCGAGAAAGAAGGCGGTGAGCACCTCGTAAGTCAGGAGCGGTCCGGTGATGTTGCCGGCAACGTGCGAGAAGCCGGCCCAATTGGTACCGAACTCGTAGGCCATAACAACGCCTGACACGACCCCCATGCCGAAGCCGATAGCGAAGATCTTCGACCAGAAAAGAAACATGTCCTTGTACGTTTCGTCGCCGGTTGCCAGCCAGCGCCATTCGAGGACGGCGAGGAAGCTGGCCAGGCCGATGCTGATCGCGGGGAACACGATGTGGAATGACACCGTAAATGCGAACTGCAATCGGGCGAGATGGAGGGCATCTAACATGTCCATAAGCGTTCTCTGTAATGAAGCGACGACCGAACGCGGGCAGCACCTCGCCGCGCCCGTCAGGACAGACGGGCGTTGCGAAGGCTCGGCGGCGCGGGGCGGTGGGGTGAGCGCCTTGTCACGTGAGCCTCAGGGCAGCACGCGACACGAAGGCGTCAGCAGGTCATGACGCGGCGGCGGTCTCGTCGGACGTCGATCGCAAAACCCGTACCGGTATCGACTTGTATGAGGGCGTCCCGCTGTCTTCGTCGATGTAGTCGAGCGGCACCAATACGTTGGCCTCCGGGTAATAGGCGGCCACCGACCCCGGCGCGATGTTGTACTCGATCACCGTGATGCCCGACAGGCGCAGCGCACGGCCGGACGAGATCGTTTGGATATCGACGAGATCACCGTGCTCCAGCCCGTGCGAAGCCAGATCGTTTGGGTGCATGAACAGCACATCGCGACGCCCGAACACGCCACGATAGCGGTCGTCCATCGCGTAGATCGTCGTGTTGTACTGATCGTGGCTGCGAATCGTAATGAGCCGCAGCACGTCGTCCGCCCACGGCTCGTAGTTCTCGCGCACGCCCTTGAACACGGAGAAGATCGCCTTGCCCGAGGGCGTATTCCATTGACGCTCCGTCGGTGGCAGCGGCATGCGGAAGCCGCCCGGGACACGGATACGCGCGTTGTAATCGTCGAAGCCCGGCACGGTGCGCTCGATCAGGTCGCGAATGCGATCGTAGTCCTCGATCAGCGAAAACCAGTCGACCTTGCTTGCGGGCAACGCGGCGCGCGCCATCCCGGCCACGATGGCCGGCTCCGAGCGCAAGTGCTCGGATGCGGGCTTGAGCTTACCGGCCGAGGCGTGAACCATCGACATCGAATCTTCGACGGTCACCGACTGCGGGCCACCGGCCTGCACGTCCAGTTCGGTGCGACCGAGCACGGGCAGAATGAACGTCTCCTTCGCGACCAGCAGGTGGGTGCGGTTGAGCTTTGTGCCCAGATGCACGCTCAGATCGAGCGTCTTCATCGCCGGAAAACAGAGATCCGGATCGGGCAACGCTACGGCGAAGTTGCCCCCAAGGCAGATGAGGGCCTTTGACGAGCCGTCGACCATGGCCTGCATGGCCTTGACCGCGTCGTGACCATGGCCCTTCGGGGGCGTGAAGCCGAACACGTCCTCGATGCGTTCGAGAAAGTCCGCCGACGGCTTTTCGGTGATACCTACGGTGCGGTTGCCCTGCACGTTTGAATGTCCGCGCAACGGACAGATACCTGCGCCCGGCTTGCCGAAGTTGCCACGCATGAGCAGCAGGTCGGCGATCAGACGCACGTTGGCCGTTCCCGTGTTGTGCTGCGTGATGCCCATGCCGTACGTCACGATGGTCGCGTTAGACTTTGCGTAGGCGACGGCCACCTGCTCAAGCTCGTCGCGAGTCAGTCCGCTTTCCTTCTCGATGTCCGCCCACAAGGTCGCTTCGAGGTCGGCGGCGAGTGCGTCGAATCCCTCGGTGTGCGTCGCGATGAAATCCCGGTCGAGGACATTGCCTTGCGTCGCTTCGAGCGCGAGCAGCGCCTTCATAATCCCCTTGAGCGCCGCCGCGTCGCCGCCGGCCTTCACCTGGAAATAGGTCGACGCAATCTTCGTCGAGCTATACGTCGCCATCTCGATGATGTTCTGCGGATCGGCGAATCGCTCCAGGGCACGTTCGCGCAGCGGATTGAAGACGATGATCGGCACCTTGCGGCGCGCGACTTCGTGGAGCGTGCCCATCATGCGCGGATGGTTCGTGCCAGGGTTATGACCGATGGAAATGATCAGTTCCGTCTCATCGAAATCGTCGAGCGAGACGGTGCCCTTGCCTATGCCGATCGACATCGGAAGACCCACGCTGGTCGGCTCGTGGCACATGTTCGAACAGTCGGGAAAATTGTTCGTGCCGTATTCGCGGGCGAACAACTGGAACAGGTACGCCGCTTCGTTCGACGCGCGCCCGGAGGTGTAGAACTCCACCTTGTCGGGCGAATCGTAGCTACGCATGATTTCGCCAATGCGCGCGAACGCCGCGTCCCACTCGACGGGCTTGAACTTATCCGTTGCTGCGTCGTACGCCATGGGATGCGTGAGTCGACCGAAGTCTTCCAGCGCGTAATCGGACATCGCGAGCAGCGACGAGACGGTGTGCTGCTCGAAGAACGCCGGTGTGACGCGTTTGGTGGTCGCCTCCCATGTCACGGCCTTCGCACCGTTCTCACAAAACTGGAACGTGGAGCGGTGCTCCTTGTCAGGCCACGCACACCCCGGGCAATCAAAGCCCGTCGGCTGGTTGGTACGCATCAGGACGATGGGCGCCTCAAAGCTCTCCATCTGCTGCCGAACGGCAGTGGCGGTGGCGCGCAATGCGCCCCATCCGCCCGCGGGACCATCGTAGGGGCGAATGCCCGGCACTTCGCGTCGTTTGCTCATTTCATCACTCCGTGCATCTGTGGGGATGCGTCTGCTTGGGGGCTATGGCCGCTGGGCGACCGGGTTTGAAACTGTCATTCGACTATAGAGTTTTACCGGCGCCCCGAGACGTGCAGTTCGGCGTCCGGCAAAAGAGTACAGTTTCCCTAGTTCGAGTCCCCAGCCTTCTCTACGGTCGGCCGTCCCGTGGTTCTGACGAACGTCACGGCGTCGTTCGCGGCGTCGTACTTCACATCGGCCACGTCGCCTTCGCACAGCGCATCGTTGAGGATCTCCCTGGCGAGCTTCGTCTCGACCATCTGGCGAATCTGCCGTTTTAGTTCGCGTGCGCCGAACTCTGGTTGATAGCCCACGTCCACGAGATGCTCGACAAGCGCGGCGTCGAAGTTAAGCGTGATGTCCTGCGCGGCAGCGGTACGTTTGACGCGATCGAGCTGGATAGCCACGATGGCGCGAATGTTCTGCTTGTCGAGCGAATGAAAAACGACGATCTCATCGATCCGGTTGAGAAACTCCGGACGGAAATGTCCTTTGAGCACTTGCATGAGCGCCTCGCGAACGTCCTTTTCGGACTTGCGCTCGGTCTCTGGTAGCCCGGCGTTGTCCATAATCACGCGACTGCCCAGATTGCTCGTGGCGATCAGAATCGTGTTACTGAAGTCCACCACGCGGCCCTTGCCATCGGTCAGACGCCCATCGTCGAAGACTTGCAGGAGCACGTTGTAGACGTCCGGGTGCGCCTTCTCGATCTCGTCGAGCAGAATCACGCTGTACGGGCGGCGACGCACGCGTTCGGTGAGTTGGCCGCCCTCGTCGTAGCCGACGTACCCCGGCGGCGCCCCAATGAGACGCGCCACGGCATGCCGCTCCATGTACTCGGACATATCGATGCGGATGATCGACTGCTCGTCGCCGAAGACCGTCTCTGCCAGCGCCTTTGCAAGCTCGGTCTTACCGACGCCGGTCGGGCCGAGAAAGAGGAAGGTGGCGATGGGCCGGTGCGCTTGCCCCAGCCCTGCGCGCGAGAGCCGCACGGCGTCGCTCACGGCCACGACGGCCTCGTCCTGTCCAACGACGCGCTGGCGCAGCACCTCCTCCATGCGGAGCAGTTTCTGTCGCTCCTCCTGAGTCAGCTCAGCCACAGGAATGCCGGTGAGGCGCGATAACACGTCTGCCACCGATGTCACGGTCACTTCCAGGGTTTCCGAGCCGGTCTTGCGTTGCCAGGCTTCGAGCATTTCGTCGAGCGTCTTCTGTTTATCGGCAATGCGTGCCTCGAACGCCTTGGCTTCGTCGAAGCGTTTGCGCGAGGACGCGTAGTCCTGCTCGCGACGTAGTTGCAACAGTTCGGCTTCGGTCTCGTGGATCTCCGCCGGTCGCGAGGTCGCACCGATACGGACTCGCGCCGCCGCCTGGTCGATCAGGTCGATGGCCTTATCGGGCAAGAAGCGCGTCGTGATATAGCGGTCCGCCAGCTCGGCAGCCGCGACGAAGGCACTGTCGGCGAAGGTCACCTGATGATGCGCTTCGAGACTGTCGCGTAGGCCACGCAGGATGACGATCGTTTGCGCCACCGTCGGTTCGGCCACCAGTACCGGTTGAAAGCGGCGCTCCAGCGCCGCGTCTTTCTCGATGTGCTTCTGGTATTCGTTAAGCGTGGTGGCGCCGATGAGACTCAGTTCGCCGCGTGCGAGTGCGGGTTTGAGCACGTTGGCAATGTCGAGTCCACCCTCGCCGCCGCCCTGTCCCGCCCCAACAATCGTGTGCAGCTCGTCGATAAACAGGATCAGTTCGTCCTTCTTGGCCGTGACTTCATCGATCATCTGCTTGGCACGTTCCTCGAACTCACCGCGATACTTTGCGCCTGCCACCATCGAGTTGATGTTGACTTCGACCAGACGCTTGCCCCGAAGCACTTCCGGGACGTCGCCGTTGACGATTCGCTGCGCCAGCCCTTCCACGATGGCAGTCTTGCCGACACCCGGCTCGCCAATGAGCACCGGGTTGTTTTTCTTGCGACGCGCGAGGACTTCCACGGTATTTTCGATTTCCTGCGCGCGACCGAGCACCGGGTCAAGCTTGCCCTGACGGGCGAGTGCCGTGAGATCCCGGCCGAACTTGTCGAGATTCGGCGTCCCCGAGGGGGTGTCGACGCGCCCGTCCTCCGCGCCTTTGCCCACAATCTTGACGACCTTCTGGCGCAGCGCCTCCGGTGTGATGCCGTACTTCCTGAGCAGGGTGCCCGCGAGACTGTCGGGCACAGCGGTCAGCCCGATCAGCAGGTGTTCCGGGCCGATATAGGAATGCCCCAGGTCGTGCGAGGCCTGAAACGCAAACTGAAAGGCCTTCTTCAATCGAGGCGAGACCGTCATCTTGTCGATACCGTCATCGTCCTGCGCGTCGCCCCTTTTGGCATGCTCGTCGATGTATGTCTTGATATCCTGCGGCGAGAGTTTGAGTGCCTTCAACAACGCCGCGCAAACGTCGGTGTCCGCCAGAACGTAGAGAAGATGCTCCGTGTCGAGTTCGTGACGGCGCAGTTCGTGCGCCTTTTCGGCTGCCCGCTGCAGCAGGTCAACGGTCTGGTCGCTGAACGCGTCGGTCAGATCGACCGACTCCCTCGGCACGATGGGCGGTACGGAGACACCGGAATCGTTGACCGATGCGCTATCTCCGGGGTCCGTATCCATGCCGAACAGCCGCGACATGCCGCTGCCCATGCCGAGCAGGGAATCGAACGGATTGAGCGCGCTTTGATGGCGCATCAACTGGCGGTAGTGGAAATCGCAGATCGAGATCGACTTGGGCTCGCCATTCTCGACCACGGTCACGCGCGCGATGGCGGGACGCGCGTTACAGATATCGCACATAGCAGGCATGGTGGAAATCCTCCGTCGGTGGCGCATTCGTTTATGGCCTGAGCACGCTGGAGTCTCGGACGCGGCTCGCCGTTCCGATGTATTGTATTTTTGATGGCGTGTCGGCAGAACCTGGGGCCATCCGATAACACTTATCGGCATCGCCCGGATCATTGGAATGCGTGACGGTCGCGAACGTACCGTGCCTGCCGAAAATCGCGAGCGGATAGGAAAATGACAGCCCCCCGCGTCCGGTCGGCTATCATGCCAGTCTTCTTAGCGGTAGCTCCTTATGATTTCCGTCCGTAATCTCACGCTGCGTCGCGGCGTCAACGTCGTGCTCGACAGCGCATCCGTCACCTTCACCCCAGGCGAAAAGATTGGCCTTGTCGGCCGCAATGGCGCTGGCAAGTCGTCCTTTTTTGCCCTTCTTAACGGCACGCTGCACGAAGATAGCGGCGAATTCTCGATTCCTGCTGCATGGAAGATGGGCCAGGTCGCGCAGGATATGCCGGAGACCGAGCAGGGAGCGACCGACTTCGTGGTCGAGGGCGACACCGTGCTGATGGCCGCGCATGCGGAAGTCGCCGCAGCCGAAGCCAGCGATGACGGCATGCGCATGGCGCACGCTTACATGAACCTGCACGACGCCGGGGCGCACGATGCCCCCGCCCGCGCGCAGGCCCTGATTCAGGGTCTCGGCTTCAGCGCTGAGCAGTTGAATCAGCCGGTCAACAGCTTCTCGGGTGGCTGGCGCATGCGACTGCAACTGGCGCGCGCGCTGATGTGCCCGTCCGACCTGCTGCTGCTTGACGAACCGACGAACCACTTGGATATCGACGCACTGGTCTGGCTGGAAGCGTGGCTCAAGCGCTATCAGGGAACACTGGTCGTGATCAGCCACGACCGCGAGTTTCTCGATGCGGTGACGCAGGTCACCGTGCACGTCGACAATGCCAAGCTCGTGCGTTACGGCGGCAACTACAGCAAGTTCGAAGACATGCGCGCTGAGCAGCTCGTCTTGCAGCAGGCTGCGATGGCCAAGCAAGTGGAAAAGATCGCCCACTTGCAGAAATTCATCGACCGGTTCAAGGCGCAGGCATCGAAGGCGAAGCAAGCGCAGAGCCGGGTCAAGGCGCTTGAACGCATGGAGAAAGTGGCGCCGGTGCTTGCCGAAGCGGAATTCAACTTCGAGTTCAAGGAACCACTCAGCGTTCCGAACCCGCTGCTGTCCATGCTGGATGCGAGTTTCGGCTACCCCGCCCCTGCCGACGCACCGCTGGACACCCCGCCCACCGTCATCGTGAAGGGCATCAGCCGTTCCGTGCTGGCCGGGCAGCGTATTGGCATTCTTGGCGCCAACGGTCAGGGCAAGTCCACGCTGGTGAAGACCGTCGCGCATGCGCTCGCGCCGATTGCCGGAGAAATCAGCGAAGGCAAGGGGCTGAACATCGGCTACTTCGCCCAACAGGAGCTTGATGTGCTGCGTCCGCTCGACACGCCGATGGAGCATATGATCCGGCTCGCGCGGGACACGCCGCCCCAGATGCGCGCGCCCGGCCAGAGCGGCACGGAGCAATCGCTGCGCACGTTCCTGGGGACGTTCAACTTTAGTGGCGACATGGTCCATCAGGCGGTGGGCACCATGAGCGGCGGCGAAAAGGCGCGGCTCGTGTTGTGCATGATCGTGTGGCAGCGTCCTAACCTGCTGCTGCTTGACGAACCGACCAACCACCTCGATTTGGCCACGCGTGAGGCACTGGCGGTGGCGCTCAACGAGTTTGAAGGAACAGTGATGCTCGTCAGCCACGACCGCGCGCTGCTGCGTGCTGTCTGTGACGAGTTCTGGCTGGTCACCAACGGCGGCGTCGAGCCCTTCGACGGCGATCTGGACGACTACCAGCAGTTCCTGCGCGACGAAGCACGTCGACTGCGCGAGCAGGCTGCGGCCTGAGTGGCTTTCTGACGGTCGGCGTTACACGTCGACCGTCGTCGGCTTGCCTCGACCGGCCTTAGGTCGACAGGGCCTTCTTCATGGACGGCGCGGGGTGCAGTACATAGCTCTCTCGCTCATAGAACGGGATCGCGTCCGGCCGCGCGTCGAGAAATATCGCGGACATGCCGCGAGCGCGTGCGTCGGCTTCGGCATACGCCATCAAGGATCTACCAACACCTGTTCCCCGACCCGCCGCATCGACCACAAGGTCATCAATATGAAGGTGCGCCCCGCGCGCCAGAGTGTGGACGGGTCTCATCCCCATCACTCCGAGAATCGATCCCCTGTCGAACGCCGCTACGAGTTCGTAACCCGAATGCGATTGCCGACGGACCCGCTCCAGGAAGTCGGGACCGTCAAGGGTCCGCAGTTGAGCGATGACCGGGTATGCCAGCATCCATTCCGGTGGCGCCAGTCTTCTGATTTCCAACGTGCTGCTTCGATGTTCGGTCATGTGTTAAGTCGATAGCCCTTTAAGAGCTCAGATTGTTGCACGGAGCGACTGACGTTCCATCGAGGCTTGCGCAGCAATTGCAGACCACCAGGCGACGAGAGCTGAGCGAACAACGCGCCAGTGGTGCCCGAAGGGCCGCTTAGTGTCGGAAATGGTGGCCGACAGATGACCGCAATCGGCCATCAGCAGTCGTTCAGGCTAGGCTGTATGTTTTGATTGAGAGTAATAAAGAAAATGGACAGTCCGTCAATGGAAACGCCTGTCACGTTACGCCAGGCATACCTCATCATGTTCGACTTTCTCGAACGGGAATGGGAGCGGCTTGGCCGCTCGGATGAACTCGGCGCGCTCCTCAGCAGCCTTTCTCTGTGGGCCGAACCAAATGGTAAAGGCGTTCCGATGGATGCCGCGATATTCCCTGAGTGGATTGAGTGCGCCCGACGAGTCCTTCAAAGTGAACAGACATCCGACGGCTACCCAAATGCCGACATCAGACTATTGCCAATTACACCCAAAGATTAGTTTGTGCTTGACTCGGTCAGGTGTCCGCTTCGGGTCGGAAGGAGTCATTTGGCGTACGGCGGGGCTGCCGCTCGAAATACCTTGACGGTGCCGGACTGTCAAGGTAGTGTGTACAGAGAAACATTCAAGAAGCTCGATTGCTGATCATCATTTTTCTGCGTTTTCCGCGCGGTACTCGCTATCCTCTCTCCCTCCTTGAAGTTTTTCTCGCTCCGCAACGGAGCTAATTTGATTATTTCAAGGATTCATCATGGAAACTGGTACCGTTAAGTGGTTCAACGATAGCAAGGGCTTCGGCTTCATTACACCGGATGCTGGCGGCGACGACCTGTTCGCCCACTTCTCCGAAGTGCGGGGCGAAGGCTTCAAGTCGCTCGCAGAGAATCAAAAGGTTAGCTACGAGACCAAGCGCGGCCCTAAGGGCCTGCAGGCATCGAATATCACCCCGCAGTAACGTAGTTCAAGGGCCGGCTCACCGGCCCTTTGCTTGTATAGCATCCGCGCGGAGCCATTGCGCTCCCGACTTGATCGCACCATTTCGAGGTGTGCATCATTTGTCTTTCCGACACGATCTGTCTCGCTCCCATTTTCGAAGTTTTTCGACTTGTCTGGCCCGAATGCCATGCAAGCGTCACTCGCATTCCATCTATGAAAAATAATAACCATAACCACCATTACAACGGGTATCTGGTTTCCCCCTCCGCGTACCAGCTTCCGGACGGCTGGTTTGCGGCCAACCTCCTGCTCGAGCGGGGCGATGCCGCCCACGCGGCGCCCGCCGCCTACACATTCCATGCGCTGGACTATTTCGACACCGAACTGCAAGCCCTGGGGCACGCCAGTGCATGGGCGCGCGACTGGATCGACAATCGCGGTTAATCGTCGTAGCATCCGGCCACATCGCAAGATGCGCGATCGTCGTCCGTCTGCGCTTCGTCATCAGAATTGCGGTGACCCGTCGACATAAAATCGCGTCAATCCCGCGCCCCATTGAGTGAATTCTGCACCCATGTCGTCTCCACGCAATTGACACACCTACCCGAAAACGGATGCCGCGCTAAGTAAAGAGATGTGTGCTGGTCAAGATACGGTGAAACTTGGGAATCTAGCGCAATGCCAAGGCAGAACAGGCTGGGAAACGCTTACACAATATGCATTGAGTCCTCGATGCAATGGGCGTATAAGCAATATATCGAACATCAAGTCTGACGTTAATCGATCAAGCGTCGATCTCATCGTTCATTGCGAGACACTTCCGATCTCTGAATTTCTTGGTTGTCCGCCACTTGCGCCCAGTTTCGCGTTCCGCGATGACTATTCGCAGGGAAAACCTGGGGTTCACATGAGCACCGGAATTGTAAAGTGGTTCAACGGCAGCAAGGGCTTTGGTTTTATCACGCCGGATGATGGCGGGGACGACTTGTTCGCCCACTTCTCAGAAATTCAACCTCAAGGGCGCACGGAGTTTCGCACCCTGCAAGAGAACCAACACGTTTCCTTCGACCTCACGCGCGGCCCGAAAGGTTTGCAGGCATCCAACATCAAGCCCGCGTAGCGTCTTCCCTGAATCACTCGTTAGCATCGCCGTGCCAATACTGCGATGCGGCATTGCTCGCCATGTCGGAGGAAATATGTCACACACGTCGCCCTCATACAGAGGATTCAGCTTGGAAACTCTGGTGTTCTTAGACCCGGATACAACCCAAGCGAGCCGTAAACACGAAAGATTGCTGGCTGTATCCGTTCGCATCACCCCGAGTGCGGCCGTCGGTTCAGTTCCGTCGCCAGAATCGCGAGTGTTTCGACTTGAGACAGTCCTGTTCGATTCAATCGGCAATGCACGGCGCGCTGGGGATGAGTTCGGCCGCACACTGATAGACGGCTTTATTAACAAGGCTTCGTTGGAGGCATAACCCCATGGGCGCTTCTCCTAACTGGTTCTTGTATTCCGGCTACGTGCCAGTTGACGCGGCACGCCTGCTTTCTTTCGGATCGATTGCACGCGCGATTTGTCTGAGCAATCGGACGGAAGCGTCTGCGCATGCGCAGCACGGCCCCGTCGTTAAGTGGCTACGTTGGCGGGCCGCTGAACGCAAATTGCCCAACTGAGCGGCTTTATCGAAGCGCGGCGCACAGGGTCATAAAACTTTTACAGGAGCGAACATGCTCGCCCTTTCAGCACAAGCCATAACTGCGGCGCTTCAACGCATTGCGGAAAAAAACCCGAAGCAACCTTCAGACGCGGTTATCAATGCGTTGCTCGCACGCGAGTTGATACATCGGGTGGGCAAGCACTTTGAGCCGACCCAATTCGGTCGCTCATATTTCCGCCAGGCCTATACCATCCGTCCAGGATGGTAGACCTCGTCGGACACCGTTCGTAGCTGTACGAACTGGTCTCGCAAAAATCCATCTGAACTAGTGGCGAAAGTCGTCGAGGTGGGCGGAAAATGATGCCGTCGAACCTCTAGCTCACGTTAATCGCGTATCGTCAATGCGTCATAAGTGCGCTCGCAGGCAAGTTCTTCGATGTGCGCTGCATCAGCGTATCGAGCAAGTTCTTCCGCAGCCTGGTCAGGCTGACTGAGCAACCGGAGGATGCCTTACCAAGGGCGCTTTCAGGCTTCACGTAGCCACGGCTTTCACAAGCGCCGTATTATCTTCGCGAGATTGCGTGTCGTTTTGGACAAAGCCAGCACTTCGGCCCAATACGTTTTCGAACTCCGACATCGTTGGAATGTTGCAAACAGTATCTTCGGTGGATATCTAGCCAGAACCACTTAACGTTCGCTTCGGGTCGGATAGCGACCTTCCGTAGGCGCACGCTCGATCTCCCTTTGCCAGAAAGGAGATTGTCATGAAATCCGAGAATGTCGTGGTTAGCCATCGTGAGCCATGGAGTAAGGGCAAACTCACCGGGCAGAAGCCGCCGCTAAAGCTCAGAGAGATTTGGGCGATCCGAACGAGGCTTCAGATGACGTCGAATGTCCGTGAGCTTGCGATGTTCAATCTCGCAATCGATAGCAAGCTTCGAACGTGCGATCTCACACGATTGCAGGTGCGGGACGTCCGACACGGAAGCCACGTGGCAGCGAGGGCCACCGTCATGCAGCAGAAGACACAGCGACCGGTCCAATTCGAGATCACGGAACAGACCCGTGAGAGCCTCGAAGCATGGATCGACGCGCGAAGACTGAAGGCGGCGGATTTTCTGTTTCCGAGTCGGCTGCATACGTCGCCGCATCTATCGACCCGGCAATACGCCCGGATGGTACATCGCTGGGTCGCGTCGATTGGTCTCGACGATACCGCATACGGCACCCACACTATGCGGCGCACAAAAGCCTCGCTGATCTACCGGCGAACGAAAAATCTTCGAGCGGTGCAGTTGCTGCTCGGACATACGAAGCTCGAAAGCACGGTCCGCTATCTTGGCATCGAGGTTGACGATGCCCTTGAGATGGCGGAGCAGACAGAGGTCTAATGACGCGGTGGCTGGCGAGCGGTCGCTTGCTGGCCATCAGTGGACGTTCGCGAACCCAACGGCCACTTGGTAAAAAGCTGATCGGGGGCAGTCGCACCTGTTGTGGGATATGCTCCTGCCCGTTGTTACCAGTCGAGTCTTCAATGTTGATTTCAACGCTCCTCAACGGTCAATCAGTAGGGCCGTCCCAGCAATCCGAACCCATTGTGCCTTGGTGGAGCTTCACTAAAGCGGTGTTAGCCGCGACCGCGCTGAAGTTGGTACGCGACGGTCGACTCGTTCTGGATGCTCCGCTCGCTGAAAAGGCGTTCACGTTGCGTCAGCTCTTGCGCCATGAGGCTGGCCTCGCTGACTATGGCGAGCTTCCCGAATATCACGCTGCTGTCGCCAATCAGGAACAGGCATGGCACGCGGACGAAATGATGCGGCGTCTGGATGGTTCCCGGCTTCGCTACACCCCTGGCGCCGCTTGGCGTTACTCGAATGTTGGTTTCATGTTTGTCGCCAGGCTAATTGAGCGGGCAGCAGATATGCCACTTGAAGCCGCCATCAAGCAGCAAGTCTTGACGCCGCTTGGCATCTCGACGGTTCGCTTCGCAACGGAACGTTCAGAACTCTGTGGCGAGTATCTCGGCAATGCGTTGAATTACGACCCCGGCTGGGTTTATCACGGCCTCCTTATCGGCCCAGTTTTGCAGGCTGCTCTTCTGTTGGATCGCTTGTTGGCCGGAAAACTTCTGCCATCCAACCTGCTTGATGAAATGCTGGCGACGAAGGTATTGGGTGGCCCGATGATCGGCCGACCGTGGGTGACGCCAGGATATGCGCTGGGTCTTATGCGGGGCACAGTCGAAGACGGTTCAACGCTGGCGGGGCATACCGGATGTGGCCCAGGCAGCGTTGTGGCTGTCTATCGATGTACGGTTGACGGGGCGGCAGCGTGCAGCGCTGTTTTTTCAACGGGCGCGGATGAGGGCGGTGTCGAGGCGGTGGCCGTAAAAGCAATACGCGAGGCACTCGGAACAACGCTCTGAAGTTCGCAGCGCTCGACCAGCATCACGCGTCCGCACGCTTCAATGTCCGCTTCGTGTCGAAATCAGCCGTTCCCCTTAGCGCAATCCCCAACTTCATCCACACTCTCGGATTATTCTTTTTCTAATGAATGGTCTCCCCACGCCCCAACATCCCCACAAACTCCTCAATCTTCCGCGCCCGCGTCTCAGCCTTTTTAACGTTCTGAATCCGAAACAAGATGGCGTAGCGGTTCCGGCTGCTCAGTGTCGCAAAGAACTCGCGGGCTTTGGGGTTCGCATCTAACGCGGTTTGCAGGTCGTCGGGGACTACCGAGTTCTTAGGCGAGTCATAAGCTGCTTGCCATCGCCCATCCGCTTTGGCCTTTTCGATTTCTCGCATCCCCGACGGGCGCATTCTGCCTGAGGCGATCAAAGCTTCCGCTCGTTCTGTATTCAGCTTGGCCCAGATGCTCTTGGCTGTACGGGGCGTGAAGCGCTGCAACCAGTGTTCGTCGCTTTCCTTCTTCTTGTGCCCGTCGATCCAGCCGTGACAAAGCGCGCTTTCCACCGCCTGTGCGTAGCTCAGCGTCGGCTGTGCCGCCCCTTTCTTTGCCAGACGCAGCCATACCCCGGCGGATGTTCCACCGTTTTGCGTCAACCAGTTTTCCCATTCATTCTGGTCAGGAAGTGTCAGACAAGGCTCTGTCATAGCGCGATTTAGATTGTGATATCCGGGTAGCGGCGCTTTTGCGCCGCTACGATGTCGACATATCGTAGCGCGTGCGAAACGCCCCTGCGAATATTCAACTTAAATCCACTGATCGTTCGCCACCGTCCGATCCCCTGCCTCGCCGTCGCCCGTATTCACTACGCCTCGCGGCTCGATCAGCAGCAACTTGGCTTCGCTCTCTGCGAACGGCTTGTGTTCGACGCCCTTCGGCACCACGGCCATTTCACCAGCGCGCAGCACGATGGCACCGTCGCCGGTCGTCGCATCGCGGAAATCGATCCGCAGCTCGCCTTCCAGGACGATGAACGTTTCGTCGGTATCGGCGTGCTGATGCCATTGGAACTCGCCGATGACCTTGACGACCTTGAACTGGTAGTCGTTCATCTCGGCGACGACGCGGGGTTGCCAGTGACCGTCGATCAGCGCGATCTTGCGGATCGGATCGATGGCCTTGCACTGGCCGCGATCCGACGGGGCGTTGGGATGAGTAGGGAATTGCGACATCGTTCTCTCCGTTCTTGGGGGTAATGCGTCGAGGATACGCATGCCCCTTCACGGCCGTATTGAACGATTGTGCGTGGCGGTTCTAGCCGGGCAGAATGCCGCTCGCGACCTGAAGCCAGCGGCCGGGCATCAGCCCGAAGGTCTTCGAGAACGCCTTCCTTTGATAAAAGCCGGCTACTGCCATGTCTCGTTCCAATCGAATGCTCGGCGACGCCGTTCCGTATTGATGTCGTGAAATTTCGCGGATGTAGTATTGAATTCCAATTCCATCAACGCGACTCAGATGTAGAACATCGCGCCGGAGCTCAGGCATTCCGAGATCGCTTGCTTGACTGCGAGGCACGATCGAAGCAGCCGAACAAAAACACGGCAACCGCGAACCCCAGTGTGACGACGCACACGCCATTCCACCCCGCCCATGCCCACGCCGCGCCTGACAGCGCAGCACCAATTGCGCCGCCGACGAAAAAGATGCCGACAAAGAGCGCGTTCAATCGGCCACGAGCCGCCGGATTGATCAGGTTGATCGCGCGTCGACCGAGCGTTTGATCCGCGATCACACCGGCGTCGAGCGCCGCCGCCCCGACTACCAGCAATGCGAGTGCAAGGACGGGGTGCGTGGCCGCGGAGAACCCGCCCCAGCCCGCCCCGGCAATCGCGAGCACGAGTACCGCCGCGATCATCACCAGATGCGCAGTGATTTGTGTCGCGCGCCCCGCCCCGCGATCGCCGAGGTAGCCCGCGAGCGGCGTCACCATCGCGCCCGTTGCACCCGCCAGCGCGAAGGCAGCAATGCCTTGTGTACCCAGCGAAAACGGCGGCTGGGCAAGAAGCAGTGCAATGGCTGTCCAGAACGCGCTGAACGCACCGAGTGCGAGCGCGGCAAGCGTCGCGCGACGCTGTAAGACGCGTTCGGTGCGCAGCAAGGTCCACAGCGAACGCAGCAAGTCCAAGTAGCGAGCAGCCGTCTTCGGCTTGTGACTCGGCAACCGCGTCAGCAGCACGACAGCAAGCAGCGAGTCGGCCAACGCCGCGAAGCCATAGAACGCACGCCAGCCAAACGCTCCGCCGATCAGGCTCGCGAGCGGTCGCGACAACAAAATGCCCAGCATCAAGCCGCTCATCACGTTGCCGACTGCGCGTCCGCGCCGGCTTTCAGGCGCCATCGACGCCGCCATCGGCACGAGCATCTGGATCACGCTCGATGTCGCCCCGGCCATGAACACCGATGCCAGAAACAGCCAGCCCGATCGTGCGAGCGACGCGAATCCGAGGAACATCGCGCAGCAGGCGAGCGTCCAGACGATCAGGCGGCGATTTTCAAGGAGGTCGCATAGCGGTACGAGCAATAGCAGACCCGCGGCGTAGCCGAGTTGCGGGAGCATTGCGATCATGCCGGCAAGCTCGGGCGGCAAAGTCAATGCTCGGCTGACAGGCCCTGTCAGAGGTTGTGCGGCGGTCAGGTTCACGACGATGACGCCGACGGCGGCGGCAAAAAATATCGTCAATGGCGTGGTCAGGCCACCGCCTGGGGACGCATCCGCTTGCAGTGAGGGCAGCGAAGCGGAGGGCAGTTCGCGCGCGCAAGTGTCAGAAGGTTGACTCATGGGTTTGGGCTTCCGGTGTACGAGTGTGGCTTATCCTAAGGACGAGAACGTTATGCGACAATTGAATTATCTTGATAATGTTTATGCGAGATTGTTTGATGAACACGCGAGACTTGCAGGCTTTCGTGGCTGTGGTCGAAAGCGGCTCAATGGTGCGGGCCGCAGAGAGACTGTTTTTGACTCAGCCGGGACTCACGCGCCGTGTCCAGAATCTGGAAACGATGCTCGGCATCGAGCTGCTCGACCGGCAGAGCAAGCCGCTCAAACCGACGGCGGCCGGAAGCGACGTCTATGGCCTTGCGCGCGCGGTGCTACGCGCGGTCGACGACCTGCTGGCCGTCGCGTCGCCTGATAGCGAGCCGGCAGGCGAGTTTAGGATCGGGGTACCGCCGTTTTTGTCTGAGATGGCGTTGGAGCAACCCATCGACCGTCTGCGTGCCGCGTTTCCGAATCTGACGCTGCGCGTGACAGCGGGCTGGTCGCCGGGACTGCTGGAGGGCATCGAAAAGGCGAAGGCGGACGCGGTCGTCGTGCTTTTGCCTGAAGGCGTGCCATTGCCGGCAGGCCTGACGTCGACGCTTCTCGCCTATAAGCCCACGGTCGTCGTCGCGCCGCGCTCGTTCAGTCTGCCCGACAAACCCGTCTCGCTCGCCGATCTGGCGGCTTATCCGTGGGTGCTGAACCAGGACGGTTGCGGAATGCGTTCAGCACTGAGTCGCGCCATGTCTGCGGCGGGCTTGCCGTTCAACGTCGCTGTCGAAGCGTTCGGTTCGGAACTACAGTTGTCGCTGGTCGCGCGCGCTTTGGGCGTCGGGCTCGCTGCGCCTGAAGTGCTGGCGCGCAGCCCGCATCGCAATGCGCTGCAGATCGTCGATGTGCCTGAGTTCAATAGCGGGCTGAACGTGTGGCTCGTGCATGGCGTGCTGCCTGGCCGTCTCGTGCGACCCGTCGCGGTGATGCGCGACGCACTGATCGAAACGCTGGAAAGGGATGCGGTATGTTTGCCCCTCGCCGATTCCGTCGCATAAGCCCGAACAGAAGCTGAGTTGCAGGAGATTTCCCCACCACCGGCCTCGGCGCAAAAGCCGGGGAGATTCGCACGTCGAAGCCGCTTGCCACCGTCCATCCGCTTTGGCTTTTTCGATTTCTCGCATTCCTGACGGGCGCATTCTGCCTTCGGCGATCAAGGCTTATGCTCGTTCTGCATTCAACTTGGCCCAGATGCTGTTAGCCAAGCGTGGGGTGAAACGCTGCAACCAGTGCTCGTCGCTTTTCTTCTTCCCCCTGGCCGTTCTAGCCCGGCAGAATGCCGCTCACGACCTGAAGCCAGCGGCCCGGCGTCAGTCCGAAGGTCTTCGAGAAATGGCGCGTCATATGGCTCTGATCGGCAAAGCCTGCCGTAGCAGCCGCATCCACGAGAGATGTACCCGCAAGCAACTGGTGACGTACATCATCCAGACGCCGCATCGTCAGATACCGGTACGGACTCGTGCCGTAGAACGTGCGAAAGTCGCGCGACAGACTCCACCTATCCCGCCCTGTCGCCGCTTCGAGTTCGTCCAGTGTGACGACCCGCGCGCTGTGGGTATGCAGAAAGTCCCGCGCGCGCTGTGCCGCCAGATAGTCGCCCTTCGTCTTCCGCGCAGGCGCACCGGAGACTGCCGCGAGCGCGTGGGCCAGTTCCGTCAGCGCGTCGCTCTGTTCCAGCGGCTCCAGCGTGTGGCTGACGTGTTGCAGCAACGTCTCGGTCGCCGCCGCCAGACGCGGATCCGTCGTCACGCCGCCTTCGACGAACGGCAACGCCTGCCCGCCAAGTACATCCTGAAATAGCGACGGATGCACGTAAATCATGCGATACCGGAAGCCTTCGTCGGTGCCCGCCTGCCCATCGTGCGGTTCGTCGGGATGCAGCACCATTGTGTTGCCGGGCAGACTATTTCGCTGCCCCCGCCGATAGCTGAAACTCTGAACACCCGCGAGCGTGCGGCCAATCGCGTAGGTGTCGTGGCGATGCATCGAGTAAGCGTTACCGCGAAACCACGCCTCGAAGCGCTCCACGCCCTCAATCGGCTGTGCATGCTTGACCCAGTCGGGTGTTAAAGCGGATGTCCGTCGATTCATGATGTACGGCCTCGGATGACCTCACGCGTCACGGTGCAGTTCGCAGGTTCAAACCACGCTCGATATTACTCACTCAAGCAGGCGGATTCACATCCGACGCATTCCCTGCCCCGCCCAGCGCCTTGTACAGCACCATGCGATTGTTCAAACGGTTCAGGCGCACTTGCGCATCGGCCGTTTGCGCGTTGCGCAGCAACTGCAACTGCTCCAGCCACTGCTGCACTCCGATAGCGCCCGCCTGATAGCGCGAACGCAGCAAGGTCTCGGCACGCTGCGCCTGCACCAGCGACAGCGCACGTTGCTCGCCCTCCCGCGTCAGTTGCTCACGCGCCGACAGTGCGTTCTCGACTTCGCTCAGCGCCGTAAAGAGGCTCTTGCGGAAATTCACCACCGCTTCCTCGTACTGCGTCTGCGACACCTTGATCTGCAACTGCATCGTATTCCACTGGATGAACGGCAACGCCAGCCCCACCCCCAGTGAACCGATCGGGTTCTGCAACACGCGCTCCAGCGACGTACTCGTCGTCCCTACCTGCCCCGTCAGCGTGAACGTCGGGTAAAAGCTCGTGCGGGTGATGTCGACGTTAGCGAGCGTCCCACGCAAACGCAATTCCGCCGCGCGCAAGTCCGGACGACGGCCCAGCAGCTCCGCAGGCAAGCCCGCCGGTACGACAGGCAACGCCTGCGTCGGCAGCGTCGACGGTTCGGCCGCCGCCTGCTCCGGCGGACGGTCGAACAGAATCGCCAGCGCATTGCGGTTTTCCGTGCGCTGCTGCAACAACTGCGTGAGCGCCGCGCGCTGATCGGCCAGATTGCCCTCCGTCTGCGCCACATCCAGCCCCGACACCGCCCCCGCCGCATAGCGCGAGCGCACCAGCGCCAGAATCCGTTCGCTATAAGCGATATTGCCCTCGGTGTTGGCGATCTGCTGATTCAGGAAGCCGATCGTCCAGTACAACTGCGCCGTCGTACCGATGATCGACAGACGCGCGGACTCGCGGTCGGCGTCGGTCGCCTCATACTCCCAGCGCGCCGCATCGCGTTGCGCGGCCAGCTTGCCCCACAGGTCCAGCTCGTACGATGCCTGCGCCGACAGGGTGCTCTTACGCCCCGTTGCATGGGTATCCAGCGTGCGTTGCACGGTCGCGTTCCCACCAACGGTGACGGACGGCGTGAGGTTCGTATCCGCCAACCCCGCCTGCAATTGCGCGCGATACACGCGAATCCCCGCCGCCGCCAGGTCGTTGTTGACGGCCAGCACATCGGTAATCAGACGATCCAACACCGGGTCGCCGAACGCACGCCAGAAGTCGGGGGCAATCGTTGCGGTGTTGCCAGCGACGGCAGGCGACGTCGCGGAAGCCCCCGCCCACTGCGCGGGCACCGGCACCGCCGGCAGCGGATCGTGATGTACACCAGCGCAGCCAGTGAGCAGCACTGCTGCGCTCGCCAGCGCGAGGACCGTACGACGCAGCACCGTCGACGTGCCGGACAGATCGGCCGAAACTAACGAAGCGAACGAGTGGCAAGTAGTAGATTTCATTCTGGTCATCTGGCAATACCTCAATCGCGTGCAAGCGCTTCGACCGGATCCAGCCGCGCGGCATTGCGCGCTGGCATGAACCCGAACACCACGCCGATGAGCGTCGAACACAGGAATGCCGTGACGACCGAGCCCATCGAGAACACCATCTTCCACTTCTCGACGAACAGCGAGAACAGGAAGCTCGCCCCGAACGAAAGCGCAATCCCGATCGCGCCGCCCATCAGACACACCATGACGGCCTCCACCAGGAACTGCTGCATGATGTCGCTCTGACGCGCCCCGACCGCCATGCGGATACCGATCTCCCTCGTGCGCTCCGTCACCGACACGATCATGATGTTCATCACGCCGATACCGCCCACGACCAGCGAAATCACGGCGATAAGCGACAGCAGCAGCGTGAGCGACTGACTCGTCTTCTCGACGGTCTTCACCACGCTGTCCATGTTGTACGTGAAGAAGTCCTTGCGGCCGTGACGCTGCGTCATGAGCGTCTCCAGACTCTTCTCAGCGGCCTTGCTCGGCTGACCGTCACGCACGCGCACCGTAATGCTGTCGACGTTGCGCTGACCGAACAGACGCCCCGCCGCCGTGGTGTACGGCACCCAGATGTTCAGGCTCTTGGTGTCGCCGAATGCGCTCTTCTTCTCCACCGTCACACCGATCACCACGCACGGCAGATTGCCCACGAAGATCACCTCGCCCAGCGGATTCGGGTTCGCACCGAACAGCTTGCGACGCGTATTCTGGTCGATCACGGCAACCTGCGCCTGGCGCCGCACCTCGTCCGCACCGAACGCAATGCCCTGCCCGATCTTCATGCCGCGCACCTGGAAGAAGTGCTCGCCCACGCCCGTCACCATCGCGCTCGCGTCGACATTGCGGTAGCGCAGCAGCAGACTGCGCGCCGTTTCGGGCGTCGCGCTGTCCACGTAAATCTGCTCCGAGAGCGCGTGCACGTCCTCGGGCACGAGCGTCTGAATCGCCGTCGCGCGGTTGTCGCCCCAGTCTTTGCCCGGATAGATGTTGATCGTGTTCGTGCCGATGCTGCCGATCTCGGCCAGCATGTAGCGCTTCGCCCCTTCGCCAATGGCGACGATGGAGACGACCGACGTAATACCGATGATGATCCCGAGCATCGTCAGAAACGTGCGCAGCCGGTGCGAGATCAGCGCGATCCACGCCATGCGGAAGGCCTCCGCAAAGCGGTCGATGCCCCCGGTCCAGCGACGCGGCGGAATCGCCCCGCCGTGGCTGGCACTCACCGAAGCGGGATCGGCGGCCGGAGCTGTCGAGGCAACCACGGCCTCCTCGGCGGCCTCCTCCGGCGACGGGACATCCGGCTCGATCTCCACCGGCGTGTTCTCACGGTCGGCCACGATCTCGCCGTCGCGAATCTCGATGATGCGGCGCGCATGCGCGGCGACCTTCTCGTCGTGGGTCACGATAATGACCGTGTGCCCCAGCGCGTTGAGTTCCTTGAGAATGCGGATGACTTCGCGTCCGCTGCGCGTATCGAGTGCGCCGGTCGGCTCGTCGGCCAGAATCACATCGCCGCCATTCATCAGCGCGCGCGCAATACTCACACGCTGCTGCTGACCGCCCGACAACTGGCTCGGCCGATGTTCCGTGCGATCGGCCAGTCCGAGCCGCTCCAGCAGCATCACGGAGCGCGCACGACGCGCCGCATGCGGCGTGCCGGTGTACACCGACGGCATCTCCACGTTCGACGCCGCGTCGAGGTGCGGCAGCAGATGGTAGCGCTGGAAGATGAAGCCGAAGTGCTCGCGACGCAGTTGCGCGAGCGCGTCCGCATCGAGATCGCGCGTCTCGCGCCCCGCAACGCGGTAGCTGCCGTCGCTCGGATGGTCGAGACAGCCGAGAATGTTCATCAGCGTCGACTTGCCCGAGCCGGACGCCCCCATGATCGCGACGATCTCGCCTTCTTCGATGGTGAGATTGACGTCGCGCAACACGGTCACGTCACGCTCACCGGCCGGAAAGCGTCGGGTGATGCCCGTGAGTTCGAGCATCGGGTGGGGACGGACGTCGGAAGCCCGCTCAGCGGCTTGCGACGCTTGTGACACAGAAGACGTACCGGCGGCTTGAGTCATGGCGCTCGCCTTCCTTTATTGGGACGCACCGGGCGAGGCGTCCGTCGAGGCCTGCGTGCTGTCGCCCGCCTCGCCGATCACGACGCGATCGTCGGCCGTGAGACCTTCTTTCACCTCGACCCGCACGTTGTTGTTCAGTCCGGTGACGATCTGACGCGTCACAGCCTTGCCATCGCCCTTGCCCTCCGCAGGCAGAACACGCACTTCGTAACGGTCCGGGCCGACCTTCTTGCCCAGCGCCGCCACCGGCACGCTCAGCGCCTGTTTGGCCGTGCCGAGCAGCACGTTGACCTGCGCCGTCATCGAAATGCGCAGGCGATGGTCGGGGTTCGGCACTTCGAACAGCGCGTTGTAGAAGACCGCCGTGTTGTTGCGCGTCGCGCCCCCGCCCAGCGTGCTTTGGGTATCGAGGAAGTTCTGCGGCGCCGGCTCGATGGCGCGCAGCTTGCCGTAGTAACGCTTGTCGGGGTCGCCCAGGATCGTGAAGTAGGCGGTCTGTCCCGGCGAAATGCGGATGACGTCAGCCTCCGAGACCTGAGCCTTCACGGTAATGGTGTCCAGATCGGCGAGCTTCAGAATCACCGGCGCCTGCTGCTGCGCGATCACGGTCTGGCCTTCCTGTGTGACGATGGCGACCACCTGCCCGTCGATGGGCGCGTCGATGCGCGTATAGCCCACGTTAGCCTTCGCCGATTCGATGGCGACGCTGGCCTTACGAATCTGAGCGTCGAGTCCGTTGAGCGAGGCGCGCTGCACGTCCAGATTGGCTTGCGCCGATTCGAAGTCCTGACGGGACGTCGCGTCGTCCGGCAGCATCTGACGCTGACGGGCAAACGCCAGTTCGGCCTGCTTGAGTTGCGCCGCCGTCGAGCGCTTTTGCGCCTGAAGGTTCTGCTCCTCGGCCTCGGCCTGACGCAGGCTGTTCTGTGCGAGCACCGGATCGATCTGCGCGAGCCATTGCCCCTTCGTCACCTTGTCGCCCAGCTTGACCTTGAGCGACTTCAACTGCCCGCTGACCTGTGCGCCGACGTCCACCTGCTGGAACGCGCCCAGCGTACCCGTGGCGAGTACGGTGTTTTCAAGGTCGGTGCGCTCCACCTTGGCGCTGAGGTACTGCGGCACCTTCGGGGCCGCGAGACTGCGCAGACCGAGTGCCACGAGAACGATAAGCACAACGAGGCTGGTAACCAGATAGGGCCGACGGCGAATGAACTGGATCATGGAACGAAGTTGGCGATCAAAAAGACACGTCCGGGACACGTCAAAAGGGCTTCACTCGTAGCGCATTCGGGCCGGTGGGCCGGTCGGTCCGCCGACCGGCAGATCGGTCGATCTACCGGCCAGTAAGCCGCGCCGGGCGCGACGGGCACGCTTCGGAGCACAAAAGGATGAGATTTTAAGGGGTTT
Source organism: Pandoraea commovens (assembly GCF_024704525.1). Classification (NCBI taxonomy): domain Bacteria; kingdom Pseudomonadati; phylum Pseudomonadota; class Betaproteobacteria; order Burkholderiales; family Burkholderiaceae; genus Pandoraea; species Pandoraea commovens. The sequence goes on along the minus strand of NZ_CP102780.1, from coordinate 1,680,785 downwards.
GCATGACGGGTGGGGCGGCTTTCCCGCGTCTGTCGTTTCGTTGCAGGCAGTGTCGCACCCGCGATAGACGCTGAAAACCTGTACAAATCACAGTTTCAGGCCCGCTGGCGCGGCAAAACACGGGCAAAAGCACCTGAAGTGATATATTCGCCCGGCACTGCAAGGGACATCATGAAAACAGAAATCTTCTACGCCCTGTACCTCATCGCCATCGTCACGGAAGCGATGTCGGGGGCCATCATGGGGATGCAGCGCGGCATGGACCGCTTCGGGCTCGCCTTCGTCGGTATGGTGACGGCGCTCGGCGGCGGCACCATTCGCGACGTGCTGTTCGGCCGCCATCCGCTCGTCTGGATCGCGCATCCGGAGTACCTGCTGCTCACCCTCGGCGCGGCGACGCTCGCGTCCATCGTCGCGCGCCACATTCACCGGCTGCGCATGACGTTCATCACGGTCGACGCCATCGGCCTCGCCGCGTTCACGATTCTGGGGTGCGATATCGGCATGACCGTGAGTACGAGCCCGGTCATCGTGGTGCTTGCCGGGGTGCTAACGGGGATTGGCGGCGGTATGCTGCGCGACCTGCTGTGCGGACAGGTGCCGCTGGTGCTGCGCCGCGAGATGTACGCGAGCGTGGCGTGCATCGCGGGTGCGATGTACGTGGCGATGCTGCATTTCGGCGTGCCCAACGGCGTGGCGACGGGCGTGGGCTTCGTCGCGGGCTTCGTCATCCGCATGCTGGCCGTGTGGTTTGGCTGGCGCTTTCGCACGTTCGAGGACGAAGCGCCGTCCGAGCCGTTGCACTAAGGCCTTACCCGGTGCAGCAGCGCGCACCGGACATCCATCATGGGACGCTCAGGGCTTGATCGCTTCCGACGCGTCGGGTAGCCGCGCCGGACGACGCGACTCCGTGATCCCGCCAGCAGCCTGACGGCCAGTCTGCTCGGCACAGTAGTCGAGCGTCTGACGCAGCAGCGTGTCCACCTTACGCAGTGACAGACCATGACGGGCCGCGACTTCCTCGCGCGTCAGATCGTCGATGCGCAACTCGACCAGCACGCGGCGATGGTGTCCCGACATCTCGCCGAGGGCACGTGCAAGCGCCGCCAGCTCCGAGCGTGCGCCCGCCACCGCCTCGGGTCCGGGGCTGCGGTCGGGCAACACGTCGAACACTTCGTTCTCGTCCGCCAGCGACGCCCACATCCGGCGTCCCCGCATCTGATCGACGGCGAGGTTGTAAGCCATCCGAAATACATACGTCTCGCCCTTGTGCACGGCCTCGGGCAAGGTGGCGCTGCCGAGCCTCACCCACGCTTCGTGCAGGCTGTCGCTGGCCGTATCGTGGCAGCCGATGCTGCGCGACAGACGGCGCAGCAAACGGTCGTAATTCGCCTCCAGACATTCCCGCAATACCTGCGTGGCAGTGCCCACGCTGCTTTCCTGCGCCTGCGCCGCACGCACCGCAGCTTCGACGCTGACATTGGTCAGATCCACGTCGCCGCTCCCGGTGCCTTGCCGTCCGCCCCTTTCCTGCCTTCCCCGTCATGCCACTGCGCGAACATTGTGTGCCCCCCGATACCCATGAACGCTTGCGTCGGCCATCGCTGCAATCGCGGGCCTCATTGACATGACGGATTTCAGAGGACAAAACCGCAGACTATTTTTCGAACGACTCGAAGGTTTCCGCAGTCACCGGCCCGCCGAAGCCGTACTTCGCACGCGGTCGCAGCATGAACGCCTGCGTGCGCTGCTCCATGACGTGCGCCACCCAGCCCGCCGAACGGCCGATGATCCACATCGCCGTCGACGTACCGTCCGGCAGTCCCAGCGCACGGGCGAGCGCGACCAGTCCCGTCGCCAACCCGGCATGCGCGTTTACTTCGGTGCGCATACGCTCGAGAAAGTCGAGCGTCAGACGAGTGTTGGTGCGCATTGCATCGTCGATGGTGACGTCGTCCGTCTCGCGCATCAGTTCGCCTGCCATCTGCATCATAAGATCGGCACGTGCATCGCCGCCCGGATACAACGGATGATTGAACCCGAGCAGGCTCGCGCCGTATTCGCGCACTCGGCCGACGCGCGAGTCGAGCGCATCGAACGGCTCGCACAGCAGCATCGTCTCGATCTTTTCGGTGCTGGTGCCGGTGGTGAAGCCGATATGCGAACCGATGGCCGCCGCGACGCAGCCGAACAGATCCGCATTGGTGGACGCCGCGACCCGCGCCGAAAACGTCGCCGGTGCGAGTTCGTTGTCGGCCAGCACGACCAGTGCGGCATTCATCGCCCGCAGTCGTGCGGGTGTCACCGCGCTGCCCGCCGCACGCAGCACATGCGATGCGACGCCCTCCCCGGTCTCGCGTGCGACGAAGCATTGCTTCGGCCCGAGAAACCCCACACATCCGACCATGCAATGCAGCATCGCGCGGGCCGCCTGCACGGCGGTGCCGTCGGCCAGCTCGCGTGCGCCGCGTCCGTGCATCGCGAGCGCGAACGGCACCATGCCGAGCAGATTGCCGATGTCAGCGCTCGCCACTTCGCCGTCGTACGTCGCCAGAAAGCGCAGCACGTCGGACGGCGTTTCCTGCATCGGCCATTCGGCAATGCCGTCCTGCCAGATTCCCGTCATCAGCAAATGCACCACCGACTCGAACGACGCCCCGCCGCTCGCCAGATCGATCGCCAGACGGTTGCGATAGCGCGGACCGTGCGGCGTGATCTGGGTGATGGCCGAATGCAGCACGGGATCGCCGAAGCGCATGGTGGATTCGGCCACCGCACCGGTCGGCGCGCGCCCGCGCTTGCGCGTGGCCAGACGCTCGACGTCGCGACGCAGATACAGGCTCTTGCGACCGTCCTCATGCGGACGCGCCCGAATCAATCCCCGGCTCACGTAGGCGTACAACGTGGCCGGTTTGATATCGAGTAGCGCCAGGACTTCTTCGCGCGTCATCAGGTCGGTTTGCGGCGTCATCGGTGTCTGCGGCTCCCTCGGTAGCACTGCGTCGCCCCGTGGCAACGCGTTTGCGGCTCATCATGCCACATTCATATTGACTTTAAAAATCAATATTGATAAACAAAAAATCGCTCAGTAAAGTCGTCTCCGGAACACAGACAAAGACACTGCGAACCGGCGCTCGCCGGTATTCGACAGGTCGCCCATCCGGAGACAACGCATGGCCCATGACCTTCCGCCGCGACACGCCGAGCGCATCGACGTTCGCGAAGCGCTGCAATCCGCCCCGCTAGGGGCCTTTCACTATCGGCTCGCCACCCTGCTGGCGCTGATCCTGCTGTTCGACGGCTTCGATCTCTACAACGCCGCGTACATCGTTCACGACGTCACCAAGCTGTGGCTTTTGTCGCCGAGCCAGATTGGTGTGCTGCTCTCGTGCGGGCTGGCCGGTTTTGCTGCCGGTTCGGCCGTCTCGGGACCGTTCAGCGACCGCATCGGACGCCGCCGCGTGCTGCTCACCGGCATCTGGTTGTCGGGTGTGATGAGCCTCGCCATCGCGCTCTTCGCTCACGACCTGCGCACGTTCATTGCTCTGCGTTTCGTGATGGGGATCTCGCTGGGCTTGCTCATGCCGGTGGCCGTCACGTACATCAACGAAATCGCACCCAAGCGCAGCGCCAACGTTTTCACCATCGTGTTCTTCTCGTGCGGCTGGATCGGTGGCGCAACGGCCTCCGGCTTCATCGCGGCGTGGCTGATTCCGCAGTACGGCTGGCAGAGCATGTACTACGTCGGTGCGCTGTCCGTCGTGTTGGCGCTCGCGCTGCAATTCGTGCTGCCCGAATCGGTGTCGTTCCTCGCGAGTCGTGGCCGTCAGGACGAAGTGCGCGCGCAACTGACCCGCCTGTGGCCCGCGCGTGCCGCGGAGTTTGCGACGGCGACGTTCACGTCTCCCGATGCCGGTGTGAAAGCCGGTTCTGTCGCCGCGCTTTTCTCTCCGGAATTCCGCCGTCAGACCATCTGCCTCTGGTCGATGGGGGCGCTGTCGCTGTTCTCGTCGTACGGTCTGTCGGGCTGGCTGCCGACAATCATGCTCAAGCGCGGCGAAAATCTCTCGACGAGCTTCGCCTACGGATCGCTGCTGGTGTTCGCGTCGGCGTTCGGCAGCCTGCTGACAGGCGTGGTCGCGGACCGCATCGGCAATCGCCGTCTCGCCATGTCGCTCGCGTGGCTGTGTGGTGCTGCGGCCATCGGCGTGCTCGCGACGATCACTGGCGGTTCGGTGACGTTCATCGGCATCGTGGTGGCAGGCATGTTCGTCATCGGCACGCAGACGGTGCTCAACAACCTCGTCGCCGTGAGCTATCCGACCGAGATTCGCAGCACCGGCGTCGGGCTGTATCTGGGTATCGCCCGCGTGGGCGCTATGTGCGGACCGGCCATCGCCGGTGTGCTGCAACAGGCGACGGGCGGCGCAGGCACGATGTTCTTCGTACTCGGCGCAGCGCTCGTGACGGCCGCTGCACTCGTGTTCCTCGTCGCACGCCCTGAAAACCTGCCGAAAGCACCGGCCTTCGGTCACTGACAGCCGCTTCAGAACATTCCATGTCCAGACTCTCGCTGTCCCTCGCCATCAACGATTACGACCACGTGCGCGATCTGCTCGACGCTCGCATCGCCGTCACCGGCATCGATCTCGTGCCGTCGGTCCTGCCGGTGGAAGAGATCTTCTATCGCACCACGCATTATCAGGAGTGGGATCTCTCGGAAATGTCGCTTGCGAAGTACGCGTCGCTGCGCTCACAGGGCGACGACCGGCTGATCGGCTTGCCGGTGTTTCCGTCGCGCGTCTTTCGCTTGTCCTCGCTCTATGTGAAGGCAGGCGGTGGCGTAGCGTCGCCCGGCGACTTGCGCGGCAAGCGCATCGGTGTGCCGGAGTGGGCGCAGACGGCCTCGGTCTATTCGCGCGGCTGGCTCGCCCACGATCAGGGCGTCGCGCTCACGCAGGTCGAGTGGGTGCAGGGCGGCGTGAATCAGGCGGGACGCCGCGAGAAAGTCGCGGTGCGCGTGCCGGAAGGCGTGCGCTACCGTCCCTCGCCCGACAAGTCGCTCACCGCCATGCTGCTCGACGGCGAGATCGACGCCATTCTCAGCGCACGTCCGCCTGCACCGCCCGCCGGACGCGAATACGAGATCGTGCGTCTGCTCGCTGACTTCGAGACGGTCGAGCGCGACTATTTCGAGCGCAGCGGCATCTTCCCGATCATGCATCTGATCGTCATGCGACGCGACGTCTTCAATGCCAATCGCTGGATCGCCAACAACCTAATCAAAGCGTTCACGCAGGCGAAGGACGCGAGCATCGCCCGTCTCGAAGACATCACCTGCTCGCACTTCCCGCTGCCGTGGATGAGCCAGCGTGCCGCCGAAGCTAAAGCGATGTTCGGGGGCGATCCGTGGCCCTATGGCGTCGCGCCCAATCGCGTCACGCTCGACGCCTTCCTGCGCTTCGCCTTCGAACAAGGCGTCTGTCATCGCCCGATGCAGGCCGACGATCTGTTTCCTCCCGAGGTGAGCGCCGCCGTTCGGGTTTGACGCCCGTCCTGCACATCGCGTCACCGTCCGACTATCGACACTCATTGCAAAACACCCCTATGCAAGCCACCACCCCCTACACACCGGCGATTACCGAACACGACGCCGCCTCCATTGCGCAACTGCGCGAAGACCTTGCCGCCGCCAACCACATCCTTGCGCATCACGAAGTGCTCGACGGCTTTGGGCACGTGAGCGTGCGCGACCCGCGCAACGCGGCGCACTTTCTGATCGCGCAATCGATGGCCCCGGAACTCGTCACGCCGGACGACATTCTTACGCTCGACCTCGATTGCCAGCCGGTCGACGGCGACACGCGCAAGCGCTATCTGGAGACGTGGATTCACAGCGAAATCTATCGCGCGCGCCCGGACGTCAAGGCCATCGTGCACAGTCATTCGCCGTCGGTGATTCCGTTTGCCGCGTCGTCGGTGCGACTGCGCCCCGTCTATCACATGGCCGGTTTTCTCGGCAGCGGCGCGCCGGTGTTCGATATCCGTCACTGCTTCGGTTGCACGGACATGCTCGTGCGCAACGGCGAGCAAGGCAAAGCGCTGGCCGACACGCTGGGCGATGCGGACGTCGCGCTCATGCGCGGACACGGCTTCGTGGCGACCGCGCCGACGCTGCCCGCCGCCGTCTATCGCGCCATCTACACCGAGTTGAACGCCGGTATGCAATCGACCGCCATCGCGCTCGGCGGCGAGGTGACCTATCTCAGCGAAGAGGAAGGCAAACGCTCCACGGAAACCAACCTCGGCGTGATGGAGCGTCCGTGGACGTTGTGGAAACGTCAGGCGGCGGCCTTGCGCCGCGACTGATCGGCCTCATGAGCTTGACGCGCCCGCGTGCGCCATTGCGCGGGTGTCACACCGACGACCTTCTTGAATACCCGCTGGAACGCAGCGTCGGACTGGTAGCCGACCGACTCGCCGATGTCCGCCACCGACGCCGTCGTGTTCGCGAGCTTTCGCCCCGCGATGGCCATGCGAATCTCGGCAAGGAAGTCGTGCGCCGAACAGCCCGCAGCCTCGTCGAACCGACGGGAAAACGTGGCGCGCGACATATGACACAGCGCCGCCAGATCGGGTAGCGACCACGGCTGCGCCGGGGCATCGAACATCGCCGCAAGCGCGGGCTGCAAGCGCGGCTCGCGCGCGAGCGCCAGCAGCCCGCGCGACGAACCCTCCCCCTCGCTCGCCGCGCGCAGCGTCATCGCGAACAATGCGCCGGAGAGATTACCCACGAGTGCTTCGCAGCCCGGCTCCTGTGCCATCGTCTCGTCCCGCATGAGCGCAATCAGACGCGCCAGCCGATCCCCGATGCTTCCGGGCGCGGGGGCTTCATCCCCGTTCGCCCCCTGACGCCCGCCACGCACGACCATGCGTGCGGGCAGATACGTCTGAAGCAGGCCGTAAGGCACCGTCCCGAAGAAGAAGCGGCCGCACAGCACATCGGCGGCATCGGCCGCTTCGTCGTCCCCCTGCCGCACGATGGTGAAGCCCGCGCCCGGCTCGAAGCGTGGTGGCTCGGTCGGGCCGCCCTCCCCCTCGCTCAACGAGTGCGCATCCCCCGTCGGAAACATGACGATGTCGCCCGCCGTCATGACGACCGGCGGCCCGTCGCCAGACGCAACCGTCGCGGTGCCGCTCAGCAACAGGTGCCAGGCGATCTGACTGTCGGCCGAGCGCCCTTCGTCGATACGCCAGGGCGCGCCGAAGTGGCAACGGAAATCGAGCTGCCCGGTCACGGGAATCAGCGTCAGCAGACGATCCAGCAAATTCATATGACCTCGGGCACGAAGCGATGTTGAGACGATTGAGCATGATATCGTCAAAATCAGGCATTAAAGATATCACCAATCCTCCCTAAGATGTGATCCATGCCGTCGCCACTGTGACGCGGTATCTCAAACACTTAAGGAGCAAGTCATGAGCCGTATTTCTGCCATCTCGCCGCAAGACGCCACCGGTCAAACTGCCGAACTGTTCGCCAAGATCAAGGCGGGCGCGGGCAAGGTGCCGAACCTGTACGCCACCATCGGCGCTCACGCCCCCGACGTGCTCGCCAACGTCCTCGCGCTCGACGCAGTCATCGGCAAGACCAGCCTCGCGAAGAAGGACATCGAGACGATCCGTCTCGTCGTGAGCGAAGTCGGCGGCTGCGACTACTGCGTGGCAGCCCACACGCTGATCGGCAAGATGTCGGGACTCGCACCGGAAGCCATGCGTGCAGTGCGTGCGGGAGTCGTCTCGGGCGACGACCGTCGTGACGCGCTCGCTCACTTCGTGCGCAATCTGGTCACCACGAACGGCACCATCGACACGAACGAATATCAGCGCATTCGCGACGCTGGCTTCACGGAGCGTCAGGTCATCGAGATCGCGCTGGTGATGTCGGGCATCACGTTCACGAATCTGGTCAATCGCATCAACGACACGGATCTCGATTTCCCGCGTGCCGACTGACTCGCGATAACCCGCCACGAACGGTGAAAAGACAAAGCGCCTCCCGGTCTCCCGGAGAGGCGCTTTTGCGCGTGAACGCGTGACCGCAGATCGTTACGGCATGACCGGCGGGTGATACGTCAGCGTCTGCGCCAGCAACCAGAGCATGACGATGACCACCGGGAAGTGCACGAGCAATTGCGTGAACGTGTAGCCCACCACGTCGCGGGCACGCAATCCGAGCACGCCCAGCAGCGGCAACATCCAGAACGGGTTGATCAGGTTCGGCAACGCTTCGGCCGCGTTATACACCGTCACGGCCCAGCCGAGGTGCACGTGCAAATCGTTAGCGGCTTGCATGACGTACGGCGCTTCGATGATCCACTTGCCGCCGCCCGACGGCACGAAGAAGCCCAGCACGGCCGAGTACACGCCCATCACGCCCGGGAACGACTCCTGCGACGAGATCGCCACGAAGAAACTCGACAGATGGTGCGAGAGCGTCTGCCCGTCCAGCCCCGGGGCCTTCGTCAGCAAGTAGGCGATGCCACCATACAGCGGAAACTGAATCAGCACGCCCGCCACCGACGGCACCGACTTGGCGATGGCGTCGAGGAACCGGCGCGGACGCCAGTTCAGCAACATCCCCAACATCAGGAACAGGAAGTTGTACGTGTTCAGGTTCGAGATGGCGAGCAGCGGGTCCTTGGTGGTGAACTCATGCCCGATCCACAACGCACCGAGCGCCACGATCAGCACCGTCACGAGCGGGCTGTATTCAAGCCAGTCGCCGGGACGCTGCGCACGCACGTATGGCTTCGACGCGTCGTCGAGCGACACGCCGAGATCGGCGGCCACCTTCGCACGCGCATCGCGAGGCGCGGAGTAGTACGCGAGGATCACCGAGACGACCGTCAGCACGGCGGCAATCGCCATCGACTGCGGCAGGAAAATCGTGTCCGAGAACGGAATGACGCCGGTGATCTCGATGAGCGCCTTGGGCAGACTCGCCGGATTCGCCTGCAACTGCGCGGCCGACGAACTCAGGCCCAGCGCCCACGTTGCGCCCATGCCCAGATACGCCGCTGCGCCACCCGCACGGTAATCCATGCGGATGTCGTCGCGCCGCGCAATCGCGCGCACCAGCAGACCGCTGAACACGAGACTGATGGCCCAGTTGAACAGGGAGAGCACGATACTCACGAACGCCACATACGCGACAGCGCTGCGACCGCTGCGCGGCACGGCGGCCATCTTGCGGATCAGCACGGCCGCCGGCGGCGAGACCGCCACCACATAGCCCGAGATGGCGACGATGGCCATCTGCATCGTGAACGGGATCAGGCTCCAGAAGCCGTCGCCGAACGCAACACCGACCTTGACGGCTGGCACCCCGATGGCGAGCGCCCCGCCCGCACACACGATGACGGCGAGTGCGGCGAACAGATAGGCGTCAGGAAACCAGCGCTCGGACCAGCGTGTGACCGATGCCGCCAGACGTTCTAGGAGCCCGCCGTCGTGCGGCGCCTCCGTCGTGCTCGATAGTGAAGTTCCCGGTTTCATTTCCTGCGTTCCCCTTGCTTGATGTGGCTTGAATTGGATGGGTCAGGTGCCCTGCGTCGCTCGCCAGACCAGCATGGCGGCAGCAAGGTCTTCTAGTGCGGTGCCCACGGCCTTGAACACCGTGCGCTCGTCTTGCGTGCTGCGACGAATACGTCCCTCGCGGCACAGATCGGCCAGCGTGCCGCGCACGTCCTCTTTCGTGAATACGCCGCGCGACATCGGTCCGAGCAGCTCGCCGGACTTCGCCAGCGCTTCCTCCGTGTCGACGAACAGCGTCGCACCGGCGAAGCAGGCGTCGTCCGCTTCGCGCATCTGCGGCGTGAAGCTGCCGATCAGATCCAGATGCACGCCCGGCTTGAGCCATTCGGCCTGCACGACCGGCTCGGTCGCGAGCGTGGCACAGGTCACAACGTCGGCATTCGCCACGGCGTCTTTGGCGGTCACGCTCACCTGCGCCTCGAAGCCCTGCTCGCGCAGGCCGTCGACCACGCGGGCAGCGGCCTGTGCATCACGGTCCCACACGCTCACGTGTGTAATCGGGCGCACCGTACGATGCGCGGGCGGCACCAGCGAGCCGACGCGCCCTGCACCCAGCAGCGCGAGATGCGACGCGTCTTCGCGTGCCAGATAGGCCGCCCCCAGCGCCGAAGCCGCTGCCGTGCGGCGCGACGTGATCTCGTTGCCGTCCATCTGCGCGAGCGGCACCCCGGTCGCGGCGTCGTACAGCAGATACGTCGAATGCAGTCCCGGCACGTTTCGCTGGGCATTGGCGGGTGCGATGTTGACCGTCTTGATGCCAAGGAAACCACCCGGCTGCCAAGCGGGCATGATCAGCACAGTCACCGACGCGCCCGTCGCCGGATCGGGAATCACGTGCGTATGGCGCAGCGGCACTTCGCATCCTTGCACGAACATGGCGTTCAGCGCGTCGAGCAGCGGGCCAAACGCGAGGGCGTTGCGGGTGGCGGCGGCGTCGATGATTTTCATGGATTGCGTCCTCTTCAGAATTGGGGGATGAAATTCGGATAAATCTGCACTCGATGTCAGGCGTCGCGGGCGTCAAGCGTCGATCACGACCGCTTCGCGCGGTATGGCCTGACAAGCCAGACACATGCCCGGCTCGTCGAGCGCAACGTCGCCCATGTGATCGACCTCGCCTTCCAGCACACGCACGGCGCAGCTTTCGCACTGTCCGACGCGACACCCGCTTGGCAGCGAAAGACCCAGCGACTCGGCGAACGACAGCAGGCTGCCGTGCGACGGTGTCCACACCGCCTGACGACCTGAGCGGGCGAACGTGACGGGCCACGCCGCATCGGCATCGACGCGCGGTGCGGCCGGTGAGCGGAACGCTTCCTTGAACATGTCGAACGCCGGGACGCCACGCGCGGCCAGCCCGCCCATCACCGCCGCCATCATCGGCTCAGGACCGCAGAGATAAGCGCGGGCGCGGCGGGCGATCAGATCGTCGGACACCACCGCCGCCGACAATCGTTCTGCCGACGCGTAGTCGCGCCCGAGCACATCGACGTCGCGCGGAGCGTCGTAGTAGTTGACGATATTCACGTCGGGCAACCGCTGCGCGAGCGCCGCCAGGCGATCGCGAAACGCGTGCGTCGCGCCGTTGCGGTTGGCGTAGTGCAGCCAGACTTCCGGCGTCTGCGTCAGGCCGTGCTCGACTTGTTCGGCCAGCGATTCCAGATAGCAGAGGAACGGCGTGATGCCGATGCCACCGGCGAAGCAGATCACCGGCTGACGGCTTTGCAGCGGCATGACGAAGCGTCCCGACGGTGCGCCGAGTTCGATCACGTCGCCCACGCGTGCGCCGGTGTTCAACCAACTGGAGACGATGCCCGCGAACGGCTCACCGCTGGCGGTGCGCCCCTGCTGATGTCGCACGGCAATGCGATAACCGCGTCGTGCAGACTCATTGGCGGGGCCGGTCAGCGAGTAAGCGCGTGTGACCGGTTTCGCGTGACCGGGGATGGGTACGCGCACAGTGACGTGCTGTCCGGCGAGATAGTCCGGCAGGCCGACGTCGTCCAGCGGTTCGAACGCGATGGCGCGCACGCCGTCGGCAGCTGCATCGAGTTCGCTGATGCGAAAGCGCGCCAGTCCTTCCCACGGGCGACGTTCGGGATCGCTGGCGGGATCGCGCGCTATGTCGCAGCGGAACGAGCGCAACGGCGACGAACCGCTGATCGGGTCGATGTCCGGCGTCGTCACCAACGCGTTGTAGTTGCTCGACTGCTCGCCCGCCATCGTGAAGCCGCGACGTCCGACGCTGTCGCACGCCTGCCACCAGCCGTACTCGGCAAGCAACACGTCTTCGCCGACACCCGCGTCGAATGCCGCACGAAAACGCGCAATACCCGCGGGCGTCGTCACGCGCACCCAGTCGCCTTCGGCGATCTGCTTGCGCTGCGCCAGCGCGGGATGCAGATGCACCAACGGGTCCGGCGCGCGCATGCGCAGACTGGCCAGCCCGCGATGCTGGCTATGGCAGTAGTAGCCGTTCTTCGTCGAGCCAAGCACCAGCGGGAAACGACGCGCTTCGTCGTCGGTGAGTACGTGCGACGCAACGTGCACTGGCACCGGCGGATAGCCGTGACGCAATAGAAGCTCGGAATACAGTTCGACGCGACGCGTCTCGGTCGCGAAGCCACGTACGCCGCCGGACTCGCTACGCGCGTACTTGCGTTCGTATTGCGGTTGCGGACGCGAGATGCCCTCGGGATGCGCGCGCAACGTCTGCACGTCCAGCCCCGTCGGCGCGAGCTGATGATTCCATCCCGCTTCCAGGCTGCCGCCGAAGAATACGTCGCCCATGCCCAGCCGTACGGCGAGATCGAACACGATGTCGTTGTCGCTGCGCGACTCGCCACGCGGCGACACCATGCACTGACGCAACTGAATCAGGGCATCCGCCTGATCGTCGATCTCGAAGCCGGGACGCAGGCCCTCGCGCTCCCACGGCGTGTTCACCGGCAGCACGATGTCGGCGTAGCGCGACGACGGCGTTTCGAACAGGTCGCAATGCACGTGGAATTCGAGCGTTTCGAGCGCGGCACGCGCCATCTCGTAATCGGCCTGCGACGCCAGTACATTGGTGCCGAAACAGAACAGAGCGCGCACGCGATACGGCTCGCCTTCAAGGATGGCGCGATAGGTGTCGCGTGCCGTCACCCAACCACGTGCGGGCGGCCCCAGTGGACGCTCGTCGATGCCCAGCGCTTTCGCCTGTTGTTCGGGACTCAGGAGGTCGTGCTGCGCGACGGCGTTCACCGGCTGACGCGTCATCACCCGGTTCCCGCCCCGTCGGTCGAAGCTGCCGGTAAGCGCATAGAGCACGGCGATAGCGCGCTCGATTTGCGTGGCGTTCGCGTGCTGAGCGACGCCCGACCACGCGTGATACGCGACGCGTTGCGTGCCGTCGAAGAGCGCAGCGGCCGCGTCGAGTTGTTCAGGCGACACGCCACACAATTCGCTGACGGTCGCCGGGTCGTACGGCGCAAGGCCTTCACAGAGCAGATCGAAGGCCGGGCGGCAGACGATGCGCGCGCCGTCGCTGCCATCGACGGTGAATTCTCCGCGCAAGGCCGCCCGGTTGGCGGCGTCGCGCGTCAGTGCATGCGTTGTGTCGTAGCTCTGCGGTGCGGCGGCCGCTTCGTCCCAGATGACGAAGGCGTCCGCAGACGCGCCCGCCCCAACCGTCGCCAAATCCTGCGTCCGCAGAAAGTGCCCGTTGTCATTGCGCACTAGCAAGGGCGCGTTGGTCCAGCGACGCACGAAGGTCTCGTCGAAACGATTGTCGTCGATCAGACGACGCGCGAGCCCCAGCGCCAGCGCCGCGTCCGTGCCGGGACGCACCGGCAGCCACGCATCGGCCGCAGCGGCCAGCGGCGTCTCGCGCGGATCGACCACGAGCAGACGCGCACCGCGTGTGCGACCGCGTCCGATGGCGTTGGCCTGACTCAGCCACGTGCTCGTCGGGTTATGCCCCCAGAGCATGATGACGTCCGCCTGCGAATAGTCGGCCGTCGGCATGCCGCAGCCGAATGTGAAGGCGTGCGCGAAGTCCTTGTGCCAGTTGCAGATTTCCGTCGCGTAGACGGTGTTGGGGCTGCCGAAGACCCGGATGAAGCGCTCGATCCAGTCGATGCTGTCCGACAGCGGCGTGCCGCTCGGTGTGGTGACACCGAAGGCCACAGCGTGCGCTCCGCTCTCGCGACGGATGTCGCCCAGACGCGTGGCGATCTCGGTCAGCGCTTCGTCCCACGAAATGCGTTCCCAGCGCGGATCGTCGGCCCCTTTGGGCGCGGTGCGGCGCAACGGCGTGGTCAGGCGATCCGGGTGATGCACCAGCTCCGGTGCGGCCTTGCCCTTGCGGCACATGGCAGCACCGTTCGGGTGCGACGGATCGGGCTCGACCGCGATCAGCGCATCGTTTTCCACGCGATTGAGTGTGCCGCAGCGGGATCTGCATAACGTGCAGAACCCGGGCTTGACCTCCTGAACCATGTCCCGTGCATCTCATATATGAAGCGATGTTCCGATGCTATACAGCGGACAGTTTTATTACTAATATAAAAAATATAGTTTGCAATATTGATTTTTTAAATGAAACCAACCCTGCGTCAGATCGAGTATTTCGTGGCCGTCGCCGAGACCGGGCAAGTGATGCGGGCCGCCGAGCGGTGCAGTGCGTCGCAGTCGTCGCTGACGATTGCCTTGCAGAATCTGGAGGTGATTGTCGGCACGCCGCTGTTCGTGCGGCACGCGAAGGGACTGCGCCCGACGGAAGCGGGAGAACGGTTCCTGCGGCACGCCTATCGCATCCTCAACGCGACGGACGACGCCCTGCACGAAGCGCGCACGCTGCCCGACGACGCGGGCGGGCGGTTGCGGCTGGCCGTCACGGAGACGATCTCCGCCTATCTACTGCCGTCGGTGGCAAGCACGTTGTCCAAGCGCTTTCCTAACGTCGAACTCACGCTGATCGAGGGCGACCGTCGCGAGCTGGAAATGGCCGTGCTTGCAGGCGACGTCGATCTCGCGCTGCTGCTAGTGTCCAACGTCGTCGCCGACGGTCTCGTCTCGCACACGTTGCTGCGCTCCACACGACGGCTCTGGACGAACCCCGGGCATCCGCTGCTCGACAAGCCGACCGTCACGTTGGACGACGTGCGCGGGCAGCGCTTCCTGCTGCTGGACATGGACGAGCATGTGCAGACGGTCGAGCGTTACTGGCATGCGGCGCACGTCGAACCGGTTGTGCATTTCCGAACGCGCTCGATCGAATCGATTCGCAGCATGGTGGCGCAGGGATACGGAGTGTCGATTCTGTCGGATCTCGTCTATCGGCCGTGGTCGATCGATGGTGGACGGATTCTGCGACGGGATCTCGGCACGGGTGTGCCGTCGATGGATGTGGGACTGGTGTGGGCGGAACGACGTCCACCGCAAGGGCTGACCGAGCGTATCGTCGGCGCGCTACGCACGCTCATCCGCGAAATCAACGATCGCGGCCATATGGGCGTGGAGTGATAGAGGACGCCGGTCGCTGACAGTCGTCAACGCCCCCACGTCCTCCTAATGCATCAGCCGCGACGCGTCGCCAGTTCGGCCCCCTGGCGCAGCGCTTCGAGCAGGCTGCCCTCGTCGGCAATGCCCTTGCCTGCGATGTCGAACGCCGTGCCGTGATCGACCGACGTGCGCACCACTTGCAGACCGACGGTCACGTTCACGCCTGCTTCAAGACCCAGCACCTTGACCGGGCCGTGGCCCTGATCGTGGTACATGGCGACGACCAGATCGAAGTCGCCACGACCGGCGCGGAAGAACAGCGTGTCGGCCGGGAGCGGGCCTTCGATGTCCCAACCGCGCTCGCGCAGCAGTTGCACGGCGGGCACAATCTTCTCTTCCTCTTCGCCGTAACCGAACAGCCCGTTCTCGCCTGCATGCGGGTTGATGCCACACACGGCAATGCGCGGGTTCGCAATGCCCGCCTTCACCAGCGTGGCGTGGCCGCGCTCGATCGTGCGCTGCACCAGCCCCGGCTCGATCTTGCGAATCGCGTCGATGATGCCGATGTGGGTCGTCACGTGGATCACGCGCAGTTGCGGCGCGACCAGCATCATCGACACCTCTTCCACACCCGTCAGATGCGCCAGCATCTCGGTGTGACCCGGGAACTTGTGACCGCCCGCGTGCAGCGCTTCCTTGTTCAGCGGTGCGGTGCAGATCGCGTCGATCTCTCCGGCTTCGGCCAGCTTCGCGGCATGCGCGATGTACTGATACGCCGCGTCGCCCGCAATCGCCGACAGCTCGCCGAACGGCAAGTCTTCGGGGATCAGATCGAGGTCGATGCACTCGATCACGCCGCGCGCGAAAGTGGCTTCCGCGACCGTCTTGATGCGACGTACGGTGAGCGGCTGCTTCACGATGGCAATGGCTTGCTCGAGACGGCGCGCGTCGCCGATCACGACCGGGCGGCACTGCTGATAAACGCTCTCGTGCGCCAGACTCTTGACGATGATTTCGGGGCCAACGCCCGCCGCATCACCCATGGTGATGCCGATAACAGGGAGGTAAGGGTTCATGGCGTTTGCGTTCATATCCGTTTTGTTGGGTTGCCCGGCGCACAGGCCGGGGCGATTTCCAGGTGTTCGTTTGCGGACGGCGTCACGTCTTGCGTCAACCGACGCTAGCATCCGCCGCCGCGCGCAGGTGACGATAGGCGCTGTGCAGCGCCGCCTCACCACCGAATGCGCCAGCCTTCGTGACGATGCGCATGGGCGCACCGTTGGCGGGACGTCCGACGGCCACGCCCGGCTCCACTTCCGACAGCAGTTCCAGTGCGCCGATGTTCGCAGCGCTCAACATGGCGCGGGCCGTTTCTCCGCCCGTGACGATCAGTCCCGACAGCTTCGCGAAGTGCGGCGCAATCAATGCCGCCAATGCGGCCGAGAGTTGTGCGCCTTCGGCGGGATCGAACGCATCGTCGCGTCCGATGCGCACGAGCAGGTCGGTGCCTTCCTCGATGGCTTCGCCGATGCGTTCGCACCACACGGCGCTCTGCGGATGCGCAGCACCTGCACGCAATACGGCAGGCGGCACGACCCACTCCACGACCGCATTGTCTTCGCACAGTCGCGCACATTGCTGCCGTGAGACTGCCGACAAGCTGCCGACGAGCGTCAACACGCGGCCCTTGCCGTTATCGGTGTCAACGTTGCTTGCCGCTACTGCCGACTGCGTTGCGCCTTCCGGCACCTCGAACAATTCCGGCAGTTCGGCCAGTTCACGAGCGAGACCGCCCGAACCGACCCAGAAGATTTCCGTGAGCGACGTGCTGGCGCGCGCGAGCATGGCGAGATCGTCGTCGGTCTGCGCGTCGACGATCAGCGCCGTCACGCCCGCTGCGCGAGCTTGCGCGACGATGCCAGCCAACGCCGATGTCACCTGCGCGAGTTCGTCGCGCAGCGTCTCGACAGACACCGTCTGCGTGACCATCCCGGCCGCGCTCAGCATGGGTGCGAGACGCGCTTCCTGCCCTTCATGCTCCAACTGCCACGTGTCCGTCTCGGCCAGCGGCACACCGCGCACGAAGACTTCGCCGTCGCGCACGGTGCGTCCCGTCGCAGGAAACGCGGGCGCGACAACCGCCAGTCCCGCGAGCGGCTGCAAGGCCGCCACTTCGGCCACCCAGTTGCCGCGCAACGTCGAGTCGATTTTCTTGTACAGACGACGGCCCGGTGCCGCCAGTCGCTGCCAGGCCGCGACCGCGCGTGCAGCCGCTTCACCCGGTGTGAGACGCCGCGTGTCGGTGTCGATGGCGACGACTTGTGCCGAGGCGTTGAAGCCGTCGACGTCGAGCGACACCACACTGCGCCGTCCGGCATTGGTAAAGCCAATGGCACAGTCGGCAGCGCCGGACAGATCGTCGGCGACAATCAGAACACTCACTGCACCGCTCCCTTACCCGAGCCCGCTGCCTTTGCCGTGTTGCGCGCCATCGCACGCTTGGCGACGGCCGCCGTCAGGATCGGCGAGACGATGGCGGTCACCACCACGCACGCTGCCACGAGCAGCGTCGCGCTCTTGGCGGCTTCTTCATAAACGGGGTTAGCCGCTGCGATCAGCGCAGGCACCGCCGCGGCATTCCCTGCCGTGTTGGCAGCAGCCGTACCGGCCACGCCCGTGCCGCCCGTCAGACGGTCGACGATGTACAGCGGAATGCCCGTCACGACGACGACGGCGAAACCGAGCAGTATGCCCAGCAGGCCGGCTTGCCAGACCTTGTGCAGATCGAGGCCAGCGCCGAGTGCCAGCGCGAAGAACGGAATCATGACGGGGACGGCACGGCCCAGAAAGTCGCGCATTTCGCGGTCGAGGTTACCGAGCAGCATGCCCACGGCCAGCGGCAGAATGCTGCCGACCAGCGTCGGCCACGGGAACGCCGACAGACCGGCCACGCCCAGCGTGACCATCGTCAGGAACGGACCCGATTCGAGCGACATGATCGTGTACGCGCCCACGTCTTCCGAACGACCGTACTGGCCCATCAGCGCCATGTACAGGCCGCCGTTGGTGTCATTCATCGCGGCGACCACGGCCAGCGTGGAGATGCCCGCGAACATGCCCGACGTCACCGGGGCTTCGCCCAGGAAGTGACCCAGCACGATGCCCACGACAATCGCCGCGCCCACCTTAGCGGCGAACAGCGCGCCGCCCTTCTTGATGAGGTACGGCGTGGCCTTCACGTCGATGCTCGCGCCCATGCAGACGTAGAACACCGCGAGAATCGGCAGCGCACCGGTGAACAGCGCGTTCGTGAACGAGCCGAAGAACTTCGGCATACCCGGCATGAACGTGGCAATCAACGAGCCGATCAGCAGGGGGACAATCATCATCCCGCCCGGTACGCGTTCGATGCCGCGCTTGATACGAATTTGAGCCATTGTTGTCTCCCGACTGATATCGATATTGATTGATCGATCATTATTTTGATCGATTTGAGCAGACGGAAGTCTAATCTCTGCCAGAAAAATGTGCAAACTTTGTGACTAGGGGTTTATCCTTGGGTGAAATCGGTCAAAACGAGGGCATCCGGATCGTCAAAATGATTGAATCGATCATTTTTGACAAGCAGCATGCTGGATGCACCCCTCCCCGCTCGTTTGCCAACGTCCCCGCCGGATGGCGGGCATCGCAAGCTACACTATGCGCGCCGTGCGGCGAACCCGCTGTCAGCCTTCAGTCCGAACTGAGTCAGCCCTGACGGCATGGCGCTCGCCCGTAAGACTTTGCCATTCGTATCACTGAGCGATCCCTCCATGAAAGTTGCTAACCGCCGCGAGGCGATTTTCAAAGCTGTCCTGTCGGGCATGACCGATGTGGCTGCGCTGTGCGCGCACTTCGGCATGTCGGAGGCGACCGTGCGGCGCGACCTGCGCGCGCTGGCCGATGAACGCCGCATCGTGCGCACGTACGGTGGTGCCGCGGCGCCCGTACGTATGCACGAACCGGAAGAATCTCTGGAATTGCGTCGCGAGAGTTTTCGCGAACAGAAAGACGCCATCGCCCGCGCTGCGGTGGCGCATGTCGCCGACGGCGACACGATCTTTCTCGATGGCGGTACGACGACCGAAGCAATGGCGCGTTTCCTCGCGGGGCGCGAGAGCGTGCAGGTCGTCACGAACAATTTACTCGCCGTCGGTGCGCTGGCCGCCAACAAGGTGCCGGTGACGCTCATCGGCGGCGACGTGCGTCCGTCGAGCATGAGCGTGCTCGGACCGCTGGCGCAGCTCGCGCTCTCGCGGGTTTCCGTCGACAAGGCGTTTCTCGGCGCAGACGGTGTCGTCGCCGGACGCGGACTGTGCGAAGCGTCGGCCGAACAGGCGTGGCTCAAGGAGTGCATCATTCGCCAGTCCGCGAGCGTCTATGTATTAGTGACGGCGAACAAACTCGACCGCGCAAGTCAGCAGCACTGGACGCCGCTTGAGCGCGCATGGACGCTCGTCACCGACGCGCGCCCGGACGACGGCGCGCTCACTGAATTCCACAAGCATCCGGAAATCGCCATCGAATCGGTGAACGGCTAAAGGGATGACGCGAGGCGTCGTTCGCCTCGCGTGCCCCGATCTGCGCCAACCGCTCACATATCGCGAGTGCGCGGAATGACGACGGCCTGCCCATGCAGCTTGCCGTCGGCGTCGATCAACTGCCACAGCGTGGCCTCTTCGATCATGAAACGCTCACCGGTCTTGGTGATGCGCACGCCCTTGTAGCCCGACTCATAGCCCAGACGCTGAACGCGTTCGAGGAACTGCTGACGCTCCTCACGGTTCGGCGCTTCGGCCGACAGGCGCGACGGCAAACGGGTGATTTCCTCCCAGTCGTAACCAAAGCGGCGCTGCGCCATCTTGTTGCCGTACATGAACACCGGATCGGCGGCCGTGTTGTGCGCGAGCACGGCAAAGGGTGCGTGCTCGTAGAGCCATTCGACGGCGTCTTCGGAGGGGATGTCTTGCGGGACGAGCGGGCGGCCAAGCAGTCTTGCGTGGCTATCCGCCAGAAGTTGAAAAAACGCTGGATCGGAGTGAAGCGGCATCATCGGGGGGACTTCGACAACAAATTACGGGAGCCCTGACGATACAACATCCGCGCAGTTTTCCGGGGGCAGGTCCCAGGCAAAACAATGGCGTCCGAGGACGCCGTTGTTTTGCCAATGTCGCCTGTTTTACTGAGTAAGCATCAGATCCAGATTCTGAATCGCTGCCCCCGACGCGCCCTTGCCAAGGTTGTCGAGCACCGCTGCAAGCAGGATCTGGCCGTTTTCCGGGTGCGCGAACACGCTCAATTGCATGACGTTCGTGCCGTTCATCGCCTCCGGATCGAGCTGTTTCACAACGCCCGGCGCTTCCATCGGCATCACCTGGACGAATTTTTCATCGGCGTAGTGAGCCGACAACGCGTCGTGCAACGCGCGGCCGTCGACGCCCGGCGCCAGCAAACGCGCCTGAAGCGGAATCGTCAGCACGATGCCTTGCCGGTACGAGCCATACGACGGCAGGAACAGGGGGCGGAACGCGAGACCCGAGCGTTGTTCGATCTCCGGCGCGTGCTTGTGCGACAACTCCAGCCCATACACGCGATGCGTCGACCGGGGTGTCGCATTCGGCCCTTCGTGCTCCTCGACCCCGGCACGTCCGCGACCGGAATACCCCGACACGGCGTTGACGCTGATTGGATAGTCGCGCGGGATCAGCCCGGCGTCGACCAACGGCCGCAGCAGGCCCACCGCACCTGTGGGATAGCAGCCGGGGTTCGACACGCGTTTGGCGCTCGCCACGCGCTCGGCCTGCCCTTTCGCCATTTCGGGGAAACCGTACACCCAGTCGGTGTGCGTGCGATGCGCCGAACTCGCGTCGATCACCCGGACATGCGGATTGACGATAGACGCGGCGGCCTCACGCGCGGCGGGGTCCGGCAGACAGAGAATCGCGATGTCGCAGCTGTTGATCGCCTCGGCGCGATGTTGAGGATCCTTGCGATGGGTGTCCGGCAACGTCAGCAGCTGAATATCGGTGCGTCCACGCAGTTGCTCGTGGATCTGCAATCCCGTGGTGCCCTGGTCACCATCGATAAAGACAAGCGGAGAAGACATATCGGATACCCCATCAGTGGAAACGTAAACCTCGTCGAAGTGGTATCTTCTCGCCACGAGTGAAATAAAAAAAGTTGAATTTCGTGAATCTGAAATTCTAATTTTCTGAATCACACCTCACGATATGACAGTGACGATATGAGAGAGATCAGTCTCGACCGATTGAAGACGCTGGTGGCCGTCGCCGACAGCGGCTCGTTTGCCGATGCGGCGCAGGCGCTGCACCTCTCGCCACCGACCGTCAGCCTGCATATCTCGGATCTGGAAGCGCGCGTGGGCGCACAACTATTGTCGCGCAAGCGCGGGCACGTGCGACCGACGTCGGTCGGCGAGGCGCTGGTCGAGCGCGCCCGGCGGCTGCTGGCCGACGCGGAGCGCACGCTGGAGGACATCGAGCGGCACGCACAGGGACTGGCGGGCCGGGTGAGGATCGGCGCGTCGACGGGGGCCATCGCGCATTTGCTGCCGCAGGCGCTTGAAACGTTGCGTCTGGATCATCCGGACATCGACGTGCAGGTCGCCATCCTCACGTCTCAGGAGACGCTCAGCCGCCTGCATCGCGGCGCACTCGATCTCGGGCTGGTGGCGTTGCCGCAATCGCAGGTCAAAGGGTTGACGCTGCGGCAATGGCGTCGCGATCCGGTGATGGCGTTCCTACCTGCGCACTGGGAGATGCCCAAACGCGTGACGCCGGACTGGCTCGCCGCCCAGCCGCTCATCCTGAACGACAGCACGACACGCTTGTCGCGCCAGACGGCCGAATGGTTCGCCGCCGCCGGACATCATCCGACGCCACGCATCGAGCTCAACTACAACGACGCCATCAAGAGCCTCGTCGCCGCCGGGTACGGTGCGGCGCTTCTGCCGCACGAAGCTACGACGCCCCACACGGACGAGCGCATCGCCATGCGGCCGCTGCGTCCCGCGGTGTGGCGCGATCTGGGCATCGCGCATCACACGGGGCCGCTGGAGCGCTCAACGCAGCATGTGCTCGATGCACTGTGGGGACTGCGGCTGCGATAGCGCTCAATCCTTGGCGACAGGATTGAGAACGAAGTCGTAATGCAACGCGTAGCTGCCATCGTCGCGGCGGACCCACGGTGCGATCAGTGACTGACGCACGCCGAACACCGCGTCCGAATCGAGCCATTTGTCGTCCTCGCGGAAGACATGCGTGACCAGCGTCTCGTATCCCGGCGCTTCAATACGGAAGTGCAGATGCGCGGGACGCCACGGATGCCGCGCGGTGGCCGCCAGCAACTCGCCGACAGGGCCGTCGGTGGGGATCGGATACGCTTCGGCCAACACCGTGTGGAAACGATACGTGCCCGCGTCGTCGGCATGGAGTACGCCGCGTCCTTGCGCGGTGTCGAGGTCGTCGCGCTGCACGTCGTACAGGCCCTGCGCGTCCGCCTGCCACACGTCGATGCGTGCGCTTGCAACGGGACGGCCGTCCAGCCCGCGAATGCTGCCGCTGACTTCGCACGGCTCGCCCGATGCGCCGTTCGCCACGTCGTCGCCGTTTTCGTAATGCGGTGCGCCATCGACAAAGAACGGCCCGAACACCGTCGCCTCGGTGCATTCCGGCGGCTTCGCGTTATTCATCGCGACAGTGAGCATCGACAGCCCCAGCACATCGCTTAACAGGATGAATTCCTGACGCTTGTCGTCGCACTTCTGCCCGGTTGCCGTCAGAAAGGCGATGCCCCTGGCCCATTCGTCTTCCGTCAGATTCACGTCGCGTGCGAAGTCGTGCAGATGGCGGATGAGGCTGGTGAGCACTTCGCGCACGCGCGGGTCCGGCGTGCCCGTCAGGCGATCGATCGCTTCCTGCGTGATCGTGTGTTGATCCAGATTGCGCATCGCGTGTCCTTGACGATCAGGTGTGATGAAACGAAAAAGGCACCACATGCCTGGGGAGTATCCCGGCATGTGGCGCCCTCATATGATGCGCTACGCCACGCAGACAGCGCGTGGCAACCACTCAGTCATTGCGTCAATTACGCCGCACTACGCAATGCCGGGCGCGAACCCTTGCCCAGCACCAGATTGGCGACCACGGCCACGACGACGTTCAGCGCCAGCGCGATCAGGCCGGTGTACATCGCGTACTGATCACCGCCCACCGTGAACGAGTGCACAGGCTTGATACCGTCGGCAAACGCCATCCAGCTCCCGCACACGATCCCGACGGCCCAGCCGCACAGCAACGCACGCGCGCCGAACCAGCCCACGAACAGGCCGAACACGAGCGCCGGGAATGTTTGCAGAATCCACACACCGCCCAGCAATTGCAGGTCGAGTGCGAACTTCGTCGGCAGGAACAGGATGAACACCAGCGCGCCCAGCTTCACGACCAGCGACACCACCTTGGCCACCTTCGCTTCACCCTCGTTCGAAATCCCCGGGTTGACGTACGGCTTCCAGAAGTTGCGCGTGAACAGGTTCGATGCACCGATGGACATCACGGCCGCAGGCACCAACGCACCGATGGCAATCGCGGCGAACGCAAAGCCTGCGAACCAGCTCGGGAACAAACCGTTGAACAACGCCGGTACGACGTCGTTGTTGGTCTGCACCTTCACGCCGGCCGCGTAAGCCATGAAGCCAAGCAGCGCGATCAGGCCGAGCAACACAGTGTAGGCGGGCAGGAAGACAGCGTTCTTGCGAATCGTGTTCGCATCCTTCGCGGCGAAAATGCCCGTGAGCGTGTGCGGATACATGAACGCAGCCATCGCCGAGCCGAGCGCCAGCGTGGCGAACGGCAGGAACTGCGACGGCTTGAGCGTCAGGCCGGTCGCCCCGCCCTTGTTCGCGAACACCTCACGCGCCGAGTCGAACACGACACCGTAGCCGCCCAGCTTCGCGGGCACGACGACCACCGCCACGAGCACCACGATGTAGATCATCAGGTCCTTGACGAAGGCGATCAGCGCGGGTGCGCGCAGTCCGGCCGAGTACGTGTACAACGCGAGAATCACGAACGCAGCGAGCAGCGGCAGCTCGCCGGTCAGTCCCAGCGCCTTGATCACGACTTCCATACCGATCAGTTGCAGCGCGATGTACGGCATCGTCGCCACCACGCCGGTGAGTGCAATCGCAAACTCCAGCGGACGCGACTGATAGCGACCGTAGACCACGTCGGCCGCCGTCACGTGACCCGCCTTGTGCGCGGCGTGCCACAGCTTGGGCATGATCAGGAAGACGATCGGGTAGACGAGAATCGTGTACGGCAACGCAAAGAAGCCGTAGGCACCGACGGCATAGACCAGCGCGGGAACAGCGATCACGGTGTAAGCGGTGTAGAAGTCGCCGCCGACGAGGAACCACGTAATCCACGCGCCGAAGTTACGACCACCGAGGCCCCACTCGTCCAGATGCGCGCCTTTGTTGGACGGTCCCGCCATCCAGCGCGACGCCCAGAACCCCATGACAGTGACGAGGATGAAGAAAAACACGAAGACCGCGAGCGCAGTCCAGTTGATACCGGCGTCCATTTACTCTTCCCCTTTCTTCAGACCATCGCGATACACGATCCAGATCAGCAGCGAGGTCAGCGGCACCCAGGCGAACTGGTACCAGTAAAAGAAGGGGAATCCCCAAAGGGCCGGCAGTTCTTTGTTGTAGAAAGGCACCCACAACAAGCCGATGAACGGCAGCAATAGCAATAACCGCATCTCAGCAGTCTCCTCTTGTTCTAGTTGGATAAAAGCGCATGTAAGACACGCTTAAATACACTCTAGCCGATGGAATGTGCTTTTGCCGCTGCGCCACAAAGCCCCATGAACAGTGGGGTTTCAGGGAGAAAAGGAGACGTTGCGCGTATCGAAACATTTTGTCCCGATGCGCAAGTTTTACGTCCGTTTTATTCGATGAAATCGACGTGCTTTTGCATTGATTTCATCGGGACTTAGGTTGAAATATCAGGCACGAATAATGCTCGGAGCAGAAAGCACAACGCACCTGCATCGTGGATAAAAATACGCAGGTGCGTTGAATTTGTCGCATTAAAAAATCTTGACTTCGGGCGATTATCGTCTACGTGGTCCTACGTAGTACGCCTGCGCAAGTGCAACCCAATACCGCACGCCGTCGCGAATAATGTCGTCGTTAAAGTCGTAGGCCGGATGATGCAAACCGACGCCGGTTTCGCCACGTGGTGCGTTGCCGATCAGCACATAAGCGCCCGGCTTCGCTTCGAGCATGAAACCGAAGTCCTCGGACGTCATGTTGGGCGGCACGTCGGCATGCGTGGCGTCGTCCCCGAACGTTTCGCGCATGACTTGCTCGCATAGCGCAGCTTCGTTCGCCGTATTGACGGTCGCCGGGTAGTACTGGAAGAACTCGGTCTCGATCGTCGCACCATAGGCCGCTGCCAAGCCGTCGCCAATGCGGCGGATACCGTCCTGCAACTGGCTCAGCACGGCCGACGACAGCGTGCGGATCGTGCCACGCAACTCCGCCGTGTCGGGGATGACGTTGTCCGTGTCGCCCGCGTGCATCATGCACACGGAGATGACCGCCGGTGCGACCGGATCCTTGTGACGGGCGGCCAGCGTCTGGCATTGCAGCACCATCGAGCAGGCGAGCGGAATCGGATCGAGGCCGAGATGCGGCTGCGCGGCATGCGCGCCCTTCCCGCGAATCGTGATCCGGAAGCGAACGCCCGCCGCCATGATCGGGCCGGTGCGCAGGCCGAACTCGCCCGCAGGCAGCGTCGGCCAGTTGTGCATGCCAAACACGGCCTGCGTCGGGAAGCGCTCGAACAGGCCGTCGTCGATCATCTTCTGCGCGCCCGCGCCGCCCTCCTCGCCCGGCTGGAAGACGAAATGCACCGAACCCGGCAACTGCGGCAACTGACGCAGCACGCGGGCCGCGCCGAGCAGCATCGTCGTGTGGCCGTCGTGGCCGCAGGCGTGCATCACGCCGTGATGACACGATGCATGCGAGAACGTGTTCGCTTCCTGAATCGGCAGCGCATCCATGTCGGCACGCAACACAATGCCTCGCGACGGGTCTGCCCCCGGCAGGCTAGCCACCACACCGGTGCCCGCCATGCCACGGTCGACCGTGTAGCCGAGCGACGTCAGATACTCGGCGACCACATCCGCCGTGCGGCGCTCTTCGAAGCGCAGTTCGGGATGGGCATGCAGGTCGCGGCGCAAGGTGCGCAAGTCGGCGTCGCCCTCAGCGAGCAATACGTCCAGATCGCTCGGAGGCGTCATGTCAGAGATTCCTTGGTCAGTGGGGATGATGCGAGCGTCGGTGATGCGATGTGTGTCCGGTCGACGGGGTTGTCGAGATTTGTCAGTGCGAGCAGCATGCCGACACAGGCATCGGCCACTTCGCGGCCCTTGTGGCGCAGATGTTCGTCGAAAAAGCCGTAGTGCTCGTCGTGCGAATGGAAGTGGTGCGGCGTGAGCGACATCGAGAACACCGGCACATCGGTGTCAAGCTGCACGCGCATCAGGCCATCGACCACGGCCTGCGCCACGAACTCGTGACGATAGATCCCACCGTTGACGACGAGTGCTGCACCGACAATGGCGTCGTACTGGCCGCTTTTCGCGAGGCGCCTCGCGAACAACGGAATTTCGAACGCACCGGGCACATCGAAGTGATGGATACGGTCGGCGGGCACGCCCAGTTCGGTCATGCGCGTCCGGAAGGCGTCGCGCGCACCGTCGAGCAAGTCGGCATGCCAGCCAGCCTGCACGAACGCGATGCGATGAATATCGAGGGAAGTCGTCATAGCTAGTCTGTTGCACGAAAGCCCGCCGCCCCTTGCCAGGCGGCCACGGGCCCTCGTTACTTCTCTTGTGACTGGATTACGATGCGTCTGCCGAGAGCTGCGCCGTCGCCGCCGTGCGGCGCGTGAGCAGCGTCACGACCACCAGCGTCGCCACGTTGAACACCAGCGCGACGATGCCGACGTTGAGGTCCTTGAGCGCGTCCGGCAGGAACGGGAAGAGTGCAGCGACCGACTTCTTCGTGAGCGACACCCACGCCACCGTCGCTTCACCGACGATGATGCTGGCGAACGCCGCCGGGCGGGTCACGAGGTTCTTGCCGATCAGGCTCGCCAGCAACACCGGGAACAACTGCGTCACGAGCGCATAGGCCATGAGCAGCAGCGCCACAATGGTCTGACCGCCGTTGAGCGTGAACAGCACCGCCACCGCCATAACCGCCGGGGCGAGCCACTTGGCGACGCGAGCGACGTGCGCATCGCTCGACTGCGGACGCATCGGGCGATATACGTTGTTCGCAAGCAGCGTGGCCGACGTCATCAGGATCATCGAACCCGGCACGAGCGCCGTCAGAATCCCGGCCGCACCGATCACGCCGACGAACCACGGATCGAACGTCGCGAGCGATACCTTGAACAGCGCCAGATCGATGTCACCGCCGGTGAGGCCCGGCACGGCGAGCACCGCCGAAAAGCCGACGAAGAGGATGAACAGCAGCATGAGCTGGTAGATCGGCAGCACGAAGGCGTTGCGGCGCAGCACTTCCTCACGCTTGGCCGTGTACGTCGCCATGAACATGTGCGGCCACATGTAGAAGCCTAGCGTCGACAGGATCACCGTGGAGACCATCCACACCGGGCTTTCGCCCACGTCCTTGAGCGCCAGGAAGCCCGGCTTGGCCTTTTCGATGGCCGCGAACATTTCACCCACGCCACCGTAGTAGTGATACGGCAGATAAAGGCCAAGGAACACAGCCACGAACATGACGAGCGCGTCCTTGACGACCGACGTCCATGCCGAGCCGTGCACGCCGGACAGCGCCACATACACCGCGACCACGACCGCGCCGATCAGCACGCCCTGATTCGCCGAGAGCGCGGAATACGACGACACGCTCACGATGATCCCAAGACCCTTGAGTTGCAACACGAGGTACGGCACCAGCGCCGCAAAGCCGACGATGGCCACCAGCACGCCGAGCACCGGACTGTTGTACTTCGAGGCGAAGAAATCCGGCTGCGAGATCAGGTTGCGTTCCTTCGCATAGCGCCAGATCGGCGGCAACAGGAAGTACGACAGGATGAACGGCAGGCTGCCGTAGCCGAGCAGGTAATACGCGCCCGCACCGTGGCCATACGCATAACCGCTGCCGCCGAGGAACACGAACGTCGTGTAGATCTCGCCCGCCATCAGCAGGAAGACGATGGCCGCGCCAAAACCGCGACCCCCGACGGCCCACTGCTCAAGGCTCATGTCCTTGCCGCGTCGCGCGCGGATGCCGAGGAACAATGCCAGTGCGATGGCCAGAAAGATGAAGATCAGTGCGCTATTCATGCTCAGACTCCTTCCTGGCCGTGGTCGGCCGCCTCGAATCGCGCCCGATCCGCGTAATAGATGATCGCCATCACAATAGAGGTCAGCACGAGCGCCCCCGCCAGCCACGCCAGCAGAAACGGCATGCCGAGCACATACGGCGTGACGCGGTTGACGAAAAACGGACCTACCAGAACCGCCAATACTGGTAGGAGTGCTAAAAGATGTATGGACCGCATGAGCGTCTCCTGGTTTTTCCCGTTGCCTTGTCGGGCCGGTCAGGGCATCGCAAATTCAAAGCGCTTGAATGTGCGATAACCGCCGTCCGGCACGTCGTGTATGCGGTGAAGCGTGTCCCGTACGTTCACCGCGACAGATCCGTCGTCGGGTTACGCCGTCTCCATCAGGTGCGAGATGCTCTTGACGTGCGTGTAGCACTCAAGCCCCTCGGTGCCCCCTTCCCTGCCGTAGCCGCTGTCCTTCACGCCACCGAACGGAGTCTCGGAGACTGCCGAGACCAGATGGTTGATCGCGAGGTTGCCGACTTCGAGTTCGTCGCCGAGGCGGTAGGCGTTCGCCGCCGAGCGGGTGAACGCGTATCCCGCCAGCCCATAGGGCACGCTGTTGGCGCGCTCGATGGCTTCGTCGAGGCTATCGACGGGCACGATCAGCGACAGCGGGCCGAACGGTTCTTCGAGCATTGCGCGCGCATCCGACGGCACGTCGGCCAGCGCGGTGAACGGGAACACGTAGCCGGGGCCTTCGGCGCGAACGCCGCCGCACAGTACGCGTGCGCCGCGCGCTACGGCGTCGTCGACCAGCGAATGCAGTGCGTCCAGACGCCGCTGGTTCACCACCGGGCCAATGTCGCTCGACGATTCGAGGGCGTGACCCGCGCGAATCGCCGCGCCATGTCGCGCGAACGCCGCCGTGAAGGCGTCGTAGACTTTGCGATGGACGAAGAAGCGCGTGGGCGCCACACACACCTGACCGGCGTTGTTGAGCTTGCCCTTGACGCACGCAAGCGCCGCCGCTTCGGGGTCGGCGTCGTCGCACACGATGACCGGTGCGTGACCGCCCAGTTCCAGAATGGCGGGCTTCATGTACTTCGCCGTCAACCCGGCGAGATGCTTGCCGACCGGCGTGGAGCCCGTGAACGTGATGCCGCGCACCACAGGGCTTGCAATCAGATGTGACGAAATCGTCGCGGGGTCGCCGAACACGAGGTTGAACACACCGTCGGGCAAGCCTGCGTCCTGGAATGCCTGCGCCATCAGCACGGCACCGGCCGGCGTTTCTTCGGCCGCCTTGAGGATGATTGAGCAACCCGCTGCAAGCGCGCCGCCGACCTTGCGGGCGGGCGAACTCATCGGGAAGTTCCACGGCGTGAAGGCGGCGATTACGCCGACCGGCTCACGCACCACGGTGTGACGCATGCCCGGCTCGGCGGGAATGACCCGACCGTAAAGACGCTTGCCTTCGTTGGCATCCCACGTCATCAGATCGCAGCCGCGCAACACTTCTGCGCGGGCCTGCGCCAGCGTCTTGCCCTGCTCCAGCGAAATAGCGAACGCGATGCTCTCGACACGCTCCTTGAGCAACGCGATAGCACGCAGCATGATCTCGGTGCGCTGTGCAGGCGACGTGCGTCGCCAGACGCGCAAACCATGCTCGGCCGCAGCCAAAGCGTCGTCGAGGTCGGTGAGCGTCGCCGTCGGCACCGTGCCGATGGTCGTGCCTTCCGAGGGGTTCGTCACCGGCTGGCCGGGCGCAGCGCGCCATTGACCGCCGATCAGCATCTTGATGTCGGGATAGGAATACATTTCAACGTCTCGGGTTACTTGAGGTACGGAAGAAAAGAACTTCGTGCGCTATCGGGATATCGGGCTATCGCTTGCCACCGGCCATGCGCAGCGACGCCGGGTGCTGACGCAATCGCCACATCGCCACGCAGCCGAGGGCCGGTCCGATAGCGAGCACCCCCATGCCGCCCTGCCAGCCGAGGTGCGCCACGATCACCGGCACCAGCCGGATGCTGGCGAGCGTGAGCAAGAACCCGGCACACGTCTGTGCGGTGAGCAGCGTGCCAACCGACGTCGGGTCTGCCAGCTCCGCAACGGCCGCCGAAAACTGCGCCGAGTCTGCAATGACGGAGAAGCCCCACACGAAGGCGACACCCACAACAAGTGCAAGCGGTGCAGCAGGCAGCCAGCCGATCACAGCGGCGCACGTCGCGCTGAGCGCCATCGCCCCCATCGTGACGAGCGTTCGGCCCAGACGATCCGCGAGCATGCCGCCCGCCCACGCACCGACCGCGCCGAACGCGATCACCGCAAACGTCAGCATCTCGGCCTTCTCATGGAACTCCGCCACGCCGTGCAGTTGCAACGTGTATTGCAGGAACAGGCCGAGCCACGCCCACATGGCATACAGCTCCCACATGTGACCGAGATAGCCCAGATTCGCCAGCCGCACCGCCGGGTCGCGCCACGCCTGCGTGACCTTCGTGAAGTCGACGCGCGCCGCGCGCTTGATGTTCGGGCCGATCTCAGCGAAACCGATGGCTACGCCCGACGCCACGGCCAGCGTGGCCGCCGCGAGATAGACCCAGCGCCAGTCGAGATCTTGTAGGCCGCCCACCAGATGCGGACTCGCGGAGCCCAGCGTGAGCGCCGCGACCAGCAAGCCGATCAGCAAACCGAGGTCGGCTTTGGCCCACGTTGCCACAAGGCGGATGCCGACCGGATAGACACCGGCCATGCAAATGCCCGTGATCAGGCGCAGCAGAATCACCAACGGCCCGGTCGGCGGCAGCACGGCCAGTGCACCGGTCGAGAGCGCCGCCATCAGCGCCGACGCCGCGAAGATCCGACGCAGATCGTACCGGTCGGGCAGCGCGAGCGTGGCCGACACGACCGTGCCGATCACGAACCCGAGCTGCACCGCACCGGTGAGCATCGCCTCGTCCCCCGAGGCAATTGCCTGCGTGCGCTTGATCAGCGCGACGGCGGTCGTCGACGAAAACCAGACGCCCATCGCCGCCACTTGCGCCAGCAGCACGATCGCCAGTGAGGCGACCTTGCCGTCGGGTGCGCCGTGTTCGCGCAGGGTGCGCAGGGTGGACGGAGACTTCATGGGCAGTGCGTCCTCAGGCGGAGACCGCTTGCGCGACCATGCCGACGCGGTGGAAACCGCGTGCGAAATAGATCAGGCCGTCGAGCGCCGCTGCCGAGCGCGCCGCCTTCACTTCACAGAAGAAGACCGTGTGCGTGCCAACTTCGGTGATCGACGACACTTCGCAGTCGAGCACGCTCACCGCACCTTGCAGCGCCGGCGCGCCGGTGTGCAGGGTGTCCCAGTCGCCGCTGGCGAAACGCGTTTCGATCGACAGATCCTTCGTCGCAAACTGCATGGCGATGTCGCGCTGGTCGGCCGACAGCACGTTCACGCACAGGCGTGCGTTCTCGCGCATCACGGCGTTGTTGCGGCTCGCCCGGTTGATGCAGACGAGCAGCGTGGGCGGATCGTCGGTGACGGCGCACACGGCAGAGGCGGTGCATCCGGCCAGCCCGCCAGGGCCGTCGGTGGTGATGACGTTGACGGCCGCACCCAGGCCAGCCATCGCTTCGCGGAAGATCGATTTGTCCACCGTGCTCTTGTCCATTTCCTTCACCTCGTTCAATACGTGCCTACGTGACGGTTCGCTTTCACGGGGACGCTTACTTCGCGCCCGAGCGGTACTGCGCAGCGCTGTGCGTCTGCGGCAGACGGTCATGACCGAAGAGCTTCTTGCGGTACGTGCCGTCGCCGTACGAGGTCTTGTACGCGCCACGCTCCTGCAACAGCGGCACCACGAGGTCGATCACGTCTTCGAAGCACTCCGGCACGACGGTGCGCGAGAGGTTGAAGCCGTCGATACCCGTTGCCTCGCTCCACGCCATCATCTGGTCGGCAATGGTCTGAGCCGAGCCGATCCACGGCGTCTGGCGACTGCCGAGCACCATCTGTTCGAGCAGCTTGCGGCGCGTCCATTGCGGACCGGCGGCGCGCGTCATGGCCGTGACGTTCGACACGATGGCCTGGCTCTTGCCGGTATCGATCGGTTCGTCGATGTCGTACTTGGCGAAGTCGATGCCCAGCGACGCAGCTGCATGTGCGAGAGCGCCTTCCGAGCTGACGTAACGACGATACTCCTCGAACTTCTCTTTTGCCTCAGCGTCGGTGCGGCCGACGATGGGCGTCGCGCCCATGAAGACCTTGACGTCGCTCGCTTGGCGGCCGTACTTCACAGCCTCGGCGCGGATCGTGTCGACGATCTCCTTCACGCCGTCCATCTTCTGGCCGTTCACGAAGACGCACTCGGCGTGGGTGGCCGCGAACTGGCAACCGCGCGGCGACGAACCGGCCTGATACAGCACTGGCGTGCGTTGCGGCGACGGGGCGCTCAGGTGCATCGCGTCGACCTTGTATTGCTTGCCGTGGTGATGGATCACGCGCACCTTCGACGGATCGGCGTAGACGCCCCCTGCGCGGTCGGCCAGCACGGCGTCGTCGTCCCAACTGCCTTCCCACAGCTTGTAGACGAGCGACATGTACTCGTCTGCCAGGTCGTAGCGGTCGTCGTGCGCGATCTGTCCTTCGATGCCGATGGCGCGCGCAGCGCTATCGAGATAGCCCGTCACGATGTTCCAGCCGATACGCCCGCCCGTCAGGTGATCGAGCGTCGACATGCGGCGCGCGAACAGGAACGGCTGCTCGTAGGTCAGGTTGGCCGTGACACCGAAGCCGAGGTGTTGCGTGGCGGCAGCCATGGCCGGAATCAACATGAGCGGATCGTTGACCGGGACTTGCACGGCGTTGCGCAGCGCGGCGTCGGCGTTGCCGCCATAGACGTCATACACGCCGACCACGTCGGCGAAGAACATCCCGTCGAAGAGCCCCTTTTCCAGCTTCTTCGCGTAGTCGACCCAGTATTGCAACTCGCTGTAGCGCGTGGATTGATCGCGGGGATGCGTCCACAGACCTTGCTGGATATGACCCACGCAGTTCATCTCGAAGGCGTTCAGTCGAATTTCACGGGGCATGTTGACTCCTTGTCTGCAACAAATTAGGGGCGGGACCAATGCGGTTCGATCCGTTGTTGCTGTTTACTATAGTAGACGTTTGACTACGATCAAAAATATTTCAGATGGGGGTAAACGCTAAATTTCCGGGTCGTGATAGAGGTGACTTGTATAATTTCGCAACCCGAAACCCTTGGAATCTCTGCATGACTCCCCCGATGGTGGACCCGACGCCCGCGATTTCGCATCGCATTCGTATCGAGCGCGAATCCCGCGGCTGGTCGTTAGGCGATCTGGCTGAGCGCTCCGGTGTCTCGAAGGCGATGATCAGCAAGATCGAACGTGGCGCTGCCAGCCCGACGGCTGCACTGCTCGGTCGTCTCTCGGGCGCATTCGGTCTGCAACTGTCGATGCTGCTTTCGCTCGCCGAACAATCCGGAGAGCGTTTGAGCCGCGAAGCCGAGCAACTGGTCTGGCAGGACCCGGAGACGGGCTATCTGCGCCGCGCCGTGTCACCGCGCAATGGCGGCATGCTGGAGTTGCTGGAAGTGACGTTGCCGCCGGGCGTGAACGTGTCGTATCCGTCGTCGGCCTTCACGTTTCAGCATCAGCAGATCTGGGTGCGCAAGGGAACGCTCACGTTCGAGGAAGGCGAGTTGACGTATGAACTCAAGGAAGGAGACTGCCTTCAGCTCGGACCGCCCGCACCGTGCACGTTCCTCAACGCAGGCAAACAACCTTGCGTCTACGTTGTGGCACTGGTGCGTCGTTAAGCCCACACTCAGCGGACATCGTCTTTACCGAACAAGGAATATTCATGCGCACTATCGGCTTGATCGGCGGCATGAGCTGGCAATCCAGCGTGGAGTACTACCGCATCGTCAACGAGGCGGTGCAGGCGAGGCTCGGCCCGCTGCGCTCAGCGCAGACACTGATGTTCAGCGTGGATTTCGGTCCGATTGAGCGTGCCCAGCATGAGGGACGCTGGGATGACGCCGGTGTGATGTTGCGCGACGCGGCGATGCGTCTGGAAGCAGGCGGCGCGGACTGTGTGGTGCTGTGCACGAACACGATGCACAAGCTGGCGAACTACATCGAAGACGCGGTCTCGATCCCGCTCATCCACGTGGCCGATCCAGTCGGACATGCCGCAAAGGCACGTGAGATTACCTGCGTCGGCCTGCTAGGGACCGCGTTCACGATGGAGCAGGATTTCATCAAGTCACGGCTGCAGCAGAAGTTCGGACTCGACGTGCTGGTGCCGGACAGCGACGACCGCGCCGCCGTGCATCGTGTGATCTACGACGAACTTTGCGTGGGCATCGTCAGCGATGCGTCGCGCGCCGTCTATCTGGACGTGATGCAACGGCTCGCCGCACGCGGCGCACAAGCCATCATCCTCGGCTGCACCGAGATTTCGCTGCTAGTGAAGCCGGAACACACCGACCTGCTGCTGTTCGACACCACCGAATTACACGCGATGGCAGCGGTCGACTTCGCGCTCGACGCCGTCGCCTGACATTGCAACGGGAGAGCGTCGAATCGATGTCGACGCCCTCCCACGCGTTTCGTCACGTTGTCGCTTACGCGCGGCTACGTTGCGAACGAAGCCACAGGAATTGCACGATCGAGCCGAGCACGAAGATGCCCAGCCACGCGCCGAGTGCGCCGCGCACGAGCGGCGACTCCGGACCGCTCGCGAGCGGATGGCTCGCAGGCAGTCTCGTCAGCGTCTCATTGATCCCCGGCACCAGCAGCAAAAAGAAGCTGAACCCGAAAGCGAACTGGGAGAGGTACGGGCGCACACGTCCCAGAAAATCGATCTTCGGGATGAGCAAACCACCCAGCGTCGCGAGCAACGCCAGAATGCCCAGCGCATGGCCGACGTTGAATCCACCCGTGCTCGATAGCCCGAACGACGTGAGCACCGAGATCAACATTCCGACGAGATAAAGCTGGCCGGAGCGATTGGCCGGATCGATCTTTCGATAGCGAACGAAGCTGGAGATGCCCGCTGCGAACGTCACGACACTGATGGCGGTATGCACCGCGCCCAAGGTGGAAATAGGATGAGGCATGGAGGGATTCCTTCGACCGACTAGTTGGTTGGTTTGATACTTCAAAAAGTGGGCGCAATTGCGCCCTTATCTGCATGCTCGTCCGAACGATGTTCAGTCGGTCGGCGTCATTTCTTCAAACTCACTTCTTCGAACTCAAGCGACTGATCGCCACTTGTGCGATCGCCTGAAACGAATCCGCGCTTCCCAATACCCGCGCCGTCAACATCGCGCCGTGCACCGTGGACATGAACGCCTGCGCCTCGACCAGCGCGCTGCCGTTCAACCGGAACTGCCCCTTCTCCACACCGGCTTCAAGCACCGATGCGAGCCATGCCGTCAGATCGTCGAAATAGCGACGCACCTCGTCGGCGATCTCCGTCGGGATCATCGGCAATTCCGCCGCCAGCATGGCGCAGATGCACATGGGCATCGAACCGTCGCGAATGCACTCCGCCCAGTAATTCGTGTAGGCAGTGAGACGCGCCGTCGGATCGACCACATGCCGATCGAGCGCCGCCAGCCCGTCGCGCGCCTGCTCGCGATGCCGCTTGACCACCGTCAGCACCAGATCTGCTTTGCTGGGGAAGTGGTGGTGAATGCTGGCCTTGCCGATATTCACCCGCTCAGACAGATCGGCGTAGCTGAACCCGTGATAACCGCCCGCCGCCAGCAGTTGCTTCGTGTGCTCTGCGATTTCGGTCGCCCGGGGAGACAGCTCGACGCTCATAGTCCTTAACTCGATTAGACGAAATGGCGTGAAGCCGTGCCTCACGCGAGGGTTTGACACCGGTGACGGCGTCCAATGGCAGCCAATCTACTAGTTGGTTGGTCGCGCGTCAAGTGCCCCCCCCGATCGTGCGTCGCCATACGTTGTGCGGCTTGCTTGACTCATGGTGCCTGAATCATGCGGCTAAACTCACGCGCCGTACACCAGCCGCTCGAAGAGATCCTCCCCGCCCATCTGCCCGCCCTTGAGCAGAATCTCCATGCCGTCGAACGACGGCACATCGCTTTTCAGACGACACAGCGGCGCACCCGGCGCGAGTGCCCCGGCATGCGTCAGTCCCCAGGCATCGAGCGCCCGCATGCCGTGGCTGGACGTATCTCCTCCCGCAATGCCCATGCGCGACACCGGCACTTCGCGCAGCACTTGTGCGAGCAATCGTCCTCCGGCTTGCGCGAGCCGTAGCGCGTTGATCGTGCCCTCGTTCGCCGTCGCCCCCTGAGAAGGGACGGTGCACGCCAGCGTATGACGCCCAGCTCGGAGATGTTTCACGAGCTCTAAGGCCGCCGACGCGCAGTATTGCCCATCCGCTTGCGTCAATCGCACGGCATCGAGACGCACGATCTCGAACGACTTTGCTGCGGCCACTTGTGCTGCGGTCACGGGCGAAAGACTCCCCGCCAACACCAGCACCGGCCCGCAAGCCGCCGCGACACCCGTCGACGTCACCGTCGCGCGTTGCGGCATGGCGCTCGCTAGCGCCTGCGTCACGCTGCTCGGGCCGACGGCCAGTAGCGGCGCGTGTTCGGCCGCCGTCCAAAGCTGCGCCCCGATTTCACCCAAGTCGCTTTGTCGCGCGACATCCCACAGCACGTGTCTCACGCCTGCTTCGCGCAACGCGAGCAAGCGCGCGGACGACGCGTGCGTGGCATCGGCGTCATAGCTCGTCCACGGAATCAGCCCGATGCCTTCCAGTCCCTGCCCCGCAAGATGCCGCCGCAAATCCGCTTCGCTCATCGGGGTGACCGGGTGGCGACTCATCGTCGGATGCCGGTCGATGCGGAATACGCCGCCACCCGCGCCAGCCGCTGCAAAGAGATTGCCGAACAGACAGAAGCGTTGCAGGTTCGGCTGACCGCCGACGATCGCCACCCACGGGCTGGGCATTGCCGCAGACAGCAGCCGCACGGCCTCTCCGATGCTGCCGACGTCCGGCGCGCTGTCGAACGTCGAACAGGTCTTGTAGTGCAGCACGCGCGGTTGAAGGCGTCGCGCGAGGTCGGCCACCGGCGCGAGTTCGTCGCGCATTTGCATCGGCGCCAGCGAGCGTGCGATGCCCGCGATGCCCAGACAGTCGATCTCGCCCAGCGAGGCCAGACGCGCCTCGGTCGGCGGCGCGAGCAACAACATGCTGCGCAATCCCGCTTGCGCAGCGGTCGCGAGCGTGTCCGTCGCACCGGTGAAATCGTCGCCGTAATAGAGCAGATGCGGACGATGCCGTTCGGTCGCTTTCGATTCGATGACCATGTCGTCCTACCGATCAGCGACCGAAGAAGCGCAACGCCGACGCGAGCGGCGACGACTGCTTCGCGGCGTCCTCAAGGCTGTGCCCCTCGCGAACGGCTCGCCATGCATCGCGCAGGCTTTGCACGCCCGCCGCAGGACCTTCCGGGTGCGCCAGAATGCCGCCGCCCGCCATGAACAACAGATCGTCGCGCCCCACCGCGCGCCAGGTCGCCGGGACGGTGCCCGCCCACTGCCCCGAGGAAAACGCGGGCATAACGATGTCCGCCTCACCAGCGGCGTTGCCCTCGGCCAACGGCCGGTAGCAGTCGTGCGCCGACTCGATGACCTCCTCGTCGGCTTGCGCAAACTTGCCTTGCAGACCGTGCACGTGCATGTGATCGACGCCCGCGAGTCGCCAGAGCGTCTGGTACGCCTGAAAGCCGATGCCGAGCAGCGGGTCGCGCGACATCGCGCCGTAGCCGTTGCGATGTGCGTGGATCGCGAGGTCGGTGTGACGCCGCAACGTCTGCACCGCGGAAAAGCCGCACCAGTTCAGGCTCACCATCACGCAGTTGCCGCCCTCTCGCTTCACGAGATCGGCGTGGCGACGCATCGCATCCGTCTCGTCGGTGATGTTGAACGCCACCATGACCTGTTTGCCGGTGCGCTCACGATGTTCGCGCACAGCAGCCATTACCGCCGGTACGCGCTTGGCGAGCGGCGCATGCACCGGGTCGGCGCAGACCTCGTCGTCCTTGATGAAATCGACGCCTGCCGCGCACAGGCGCGCCACCAGCGCGGCCGTATCCTCGGCGCTCATGCCGACGTTCGGCTTGAGAATCGTGCCGACCAGCGCGCCGCTCGACACGCCCGTTGCCGCACGCGTGCCTGCGATGCCATAGCGCGGGTATTCGAACTGCTCGCGATACGCTGCAGGCAGCGAAACGCGCTCCAGCCGCATGCCGGTGACTTCGCCCAAATCGTAAAGATTACCCGCGAGCGTGGCCGCCAGCGTCGGCAGGTTCGCGCCGACGTTATCCGTCGGGAATGCGATGCGCACACGCGCACGGTGCCACGGGCCGCGAATGCCCTTGCGTTCGAGATAGGCGTTGGGCAGCGACGCCGTCGCGACCTCGCCCACCGTCTCGACCGACTCGACGATGGCGCGCGCGCGCTCGCGCAGCGCATCGGTCTCGCCCTCCACTCGCGTGAACGTGCCGCACGACTGCTCGCCTGCCATCACTTCGGCAACCGCGCGCGGATCGAGTGGCGTCTCAATCAGATAGGTCGCATTCAGCATCGGACTCATAGCTTCGACAGATCAGGAAAGACACGCACCGGGTCACGGCCATCCCAATCGGCAGCCGCCTCGCGAATCATGCGAAAGAGTGTGCCCTTCGGGCCAGCCACTTCCGACAGCTCGATGGTCGTTCCCGGATGACACCCCGGGTCCGCGTCGCGATCTTCGAAGTAGACGAAGCGTCCGTTCTCGCCCACTTCGCCGCTCATGCAGACCTTGAAGCCTGCCGCCTGCGCGCGCGCCAGATCCTCGTCGAAGTTGTCCGTCCAGTACGCCACGTGCTGCGCGCCGGTGCGCCCGGCGCTGAGGAAGTCGCGATACATCGACGGTACGTCGTTGCGAATTTGCAGCAGCTCGATCTGGAGGCCGCCCGCATTGGCGAGCGCGACCGAATTGTGTGGTTCGAACGACTCGCCGCGATACGTGTAGTTACGGATCGGCACCTTGGGGTTGTAGTACCAGGGGCCGACACCGAGAACGTCGGACCAGTAGGTCATTGCCGCCTCGATATCGGGCACGAGGTATGCCACCTGACGAATCTCGCCGAAGAATCTGCTCATGGGTCGTCCCTTGTTCTTTGCTGTGACGTTCGTGTTGCGTGCGTCACCGCGCGTGCGAGGACCTTCCTCGCTCACCGGATTCGCGATTGTGTTGAATGTGTTTTTGTGTGACAGCCGAGTGGGCTGCGTTCCTTTGTGTGCTGCTGCTCAGCGCAGGAAGCCCGTCGAAATCCACGGAATCGCCGCGACGCAGATCAACCCGATCACGAGCGCGACGAGGTAGCCCCAGATCGCACGCATGCCCTTTGCCGGATCGACCTTGCCGATGGCACACGCCGCGTAGTACCCGACACCGAACGGCGGTGCGAACAGCCCCAGGCCCATCGACAGCACGACCACCATGGCGTAGTGCACCTCGTGCACGCCGACGGCGCGCGCAATCGGGAACATCAGCGGCCCGAACAACACGATGGCCGGAATCCCTTCGAGCACGCTGCCCAGCACGATGAACGCGACCACCGACACGGCGATAAAGCCTGCTGCGCCACCCGGCATGCGCTCCATCGCCGACGCGAGATCCTGCGCGAAGCCCGATTGCGTCAGCCCCCACGCCATGCCCGTCGCCGCCCCGATGATGAAGATGATGGCCCCCGAGAGCGCCGCCGTTTCGATCAGCATCGGCAACAGACGCCGCGCGTCGAACTGTCGGTAGACGAACAATCCCGCCAGCACCGAGTAGGCAATGCCGATGGTCGACACTTCGGTGGCCGTCGCCACGCCTTCGACCACCGCCGCACGAATCACGAACGGCAACGCCACGGCAGGCAGTGCGTAGACGAAGGCCTTCATCACCGCACCCTTCTTCGCCTTCTCGACACCGGACAGATCCTCATGGCGATAGCGCCACCAGACCACGCAGCACAGCGCCACGCCCAGTACGACACCCGGCAACAGGCCGCCCGTGAACAACGCCGAGATCGACACGCCCGTCACCGAACCGATGGTAATCAGCACAATCGACGGCGGAATGGTTTCGGTCTGTGCGCCCGTGGTCGAGAGCAACGCCACGAGATCGCCCGGATCTGCGCCACGTTTTTTCATCTCCGGGAACAACACCGGCGCGATGGCGGCCATGTCGGCAGCCTTCGACCCGGAGATGCCCGAGACCAGATACATCCCGCCGATCAGCACATAGCTCAGCCCGCCGCGCACGTGGCCGAGCATGCTCGCGAGGAACTGCACCATCGCACGCGCCATGCCGGTCATCTCGATCAACAGCCCGAGGAAGACGAAGAGCGGCACGGCCAGCAGGATCAGATGCGACATCCCCTCGTCCATGCGACCGACGAGCACGACCAGAGGCGTGGTCGTGGTGAGTGCAAGGAACCCGAACGTCGCCAGTGCGAAGGAGAAGGCAATCGGCACGCCAGCAAATACGCATGCCCCGACGACGCCCGCGAAGAAGATCACCAGATTCCAGCGACCGAGCGGTTCGAGCGATGGCCCCAGCAGCCAGAAGCCCGCACACACGACAGCGACGACCACCATCGCCTGCACCGTGCGCCACGCAGGCGCTGCGCGCAGCAGTCGCAGCACGCTCACGAGCAACATCAGCGCCATGCCCACCGGCAAGGCGGCGGCGCGCCACGCGTTGCTGATTTCCATGGCCGGTGTAACGACGAACGCTTCCTCCGACGCGTATTCGTACGCCGGATGCACGATCAGCAGCAGGAAAGCCATCGCGGCGGCAATCGCCAGCATGTCGAGAAACGCGCGTGTCCCCGGCGACGCCTTGCCGACGAACGCCGTCATGCGCATGTGTTCGCCGCGCCGCAACGCCACGACCGCGCCGAGCATCGACATCCAGAGAAAAAGGATGCCTGCGAGTTCGTCGCCCCAGACGAGCGGCGCATGGAACACGTAACGCGCGATCACCCCCGCGAGCATGACGACGATGTCCGCCAGCACGAGCAATGCCGCTGGGATCTCCGTCAGCCAGCCGATAGCGCGATCGAGAGCCGACACAAACGCGCGCCAGCCGTGTGCTGGGGTATCGACGTCAGCGGCATGGAGCCCTGACGCGGCAGACGGATGCGCAGGACGCGGCGTCATATCAGGCCACCTTGCCTGCGGTCGCTTCGAGCAACGCCCAGGCTTCTGCACCGAACTTCTTCTGCCATTCGGCGTAGTACCCCGACTTTTGCAACTGCGCGCGGAACGTTTCCGGAGACGCCGAATTGAAGGCTAGCCCCTTGCTCGCCAGTTCGTTTTGCAGGCCGGTGTTGAGCGCGTAGACATCTTCGCGCTGCTTGATGGCGGCTTCGTTGAACGCGCGTGCGACGATGGTCTTCAGATCGTCAGGCAGGTTTTTCCAAGACCGGCCGTTGACGACGAGGTGATAGCCGTCCCAGCTGTGATTCGTGATGGAGCAGAACTTCTGCACCTCATAGAGCTTCGCCGTCTGGACGATGGCGAGCGGGTTTTCCTGTGCGTCCACCACGCGCGTTTGCAGCGCGGAGTAGACCTCGCTGAATTGCAGACTCGTCGGCGAGGCTTGCAGCGATTTGAACAGCGAGATGCCCATCGGGCTGACCGGCACACGGATCTTCATGCCGGAAAGGTCGTTGGCTTTCGTGATCGGCTTGTTGCCGCTCGTGATCTGACGGAAGCCGTTGTCCCACATCTTCTCGAAGGTGTAGAGACCGGTCTTCGCAAAGGCCGCGCGGATGGTGTCGCCGAGCTTGCCGTCAACGGCATGCCACACCTGGTCGTAGTTGGAGAACGCAAAGCCGACGGCCGTGATCGCGCTGATCGGCGCGAGCGTTGCAATCACCATCGTGCCCGCGTTGAAGATGTCGATCCCGCCGTTGCGCACCTGAGCGAGCATGTCCGTGTCGCCGCCCAACTGGTTGTTGGGAAACACGCGCAGTTCCATCCGTCCCTTGCTCTCAGCGGCGATGCGCGCCGCGACTTCCTGCGCGCGCACGTTCAGCGGATGGCTGACGGGCAGATTGTTGCCGTACTTGAACACGTATTGCGGCGTAGCAGCGCGTGCGGTGCGCGGGAGCACACCCGTCACACCGGCAACACCGGCCACGCCCAATGCGGGCAGCGCAGACAGCGCGCGCAGTACGTTGCGACGGCCTTGTGAAGTTGAACTGGTCATCCGGTTGTCTCCTGATATTGTGGTTTTCGTCTCGTCACTATTGTCGATTGCACCGCAGTCAATTGCATCGTACGTGCATGCCGCCGTCGACCAGCAGCTCTACGCCGTTGATGTAGCGCGCCTCGTCCGACGCCAGGAACACGGCGGCGTTCGCGACATCCCAGCCGTCGCCCATGCGCCCGGTCGGCGAGAGGCGATTGCGCGCCTCGACCATCGCCTGCGTGTTGTCGTAGAAGCCGGAAATCTGCTGATAGATGTGCGGCGTGTCCATCACGCCGGGCAGGATGCAGTTCGCGCGAATACCGCGAGCGGCGTATTGCAGCGCCACACTCTGCGTGAGCGAATTGACCGCGCCTTTGGACGCCGCATAGGCGCAATAGGCATACCCCGTCCAGCGGACGCCACCGAGCGCACCGATGTTGACGATGGCGCCGCTCCCCTGCGCTTCCATCGTCGGCAGCACGGCCTTGCACGTCAGGAACATGCTCTTGACGTTGACCGCCATCACGCGGTCCCATACCTCTTCGGTGGTTTCCACCGGGCCGCCCTGCGACGTGATGCCCACGTTGTTGTGAAGAATGTCGATGCGTCCGTAGGTTTCGATGGCGGCGGCGACCGCTTGCTGGACGTCGGTCCAGCGAGTGACGTCGGCGGCCACGGCGATGGCGTCGTGGCCTTCACCGGCGATGACGTCGCGCGTGATATCGGCCGCCTGCGCCTCGCGATCGATGGCGACCACCCTCGCGCCCTGTCGCGCATAAGCCACTGCGGCGGCCTTGCCGTTGCCCCAGCCGTCGCCGACCGAACCGGCACCGAATACCAACGCCACGCGGCCCTCCAGCCGACGCGACGTCGACACCTCTGCTCCTGCCATCACTCGTCTCCTGTTCCTTTCCTGTTCTTTTCGCACCGATCTTGCGATGCGTTTCGATGCGTTTCAATGCGCTATGAAGTCGTACGATAGGGGGCAAACCGGCAATCGACCAACCCGATTTC
Organism: Pandoraea commovens; assembly: GCF_024704525.1. Taxonomy (NCBI): domain Bacteria; kingdom Pseudomonadati; phylum Pseudomonadota; class Betaproteobacteria; order Burkholderiales; family Burkholderiaceae; genus Pandoraea; species Pandoraea commovens. The sequence goes on along the minus strand of NZ_CP102780.1, from coordinate 1,636,958 downwards.
ATGATGCGATTTGATGTGCTTTGATGAAGTATGCTGCGTTTGTCACGATCATCGAAACACTCAGCGGACTCACTTCCATGCGACGAAATATGCCCAATCTCGCGGATATCGCCCGAATGGCGGGCGTCTCGACCGCCACGGTCGACCGGGTGCTGCATCGCCGGGAAGGCGTGCGTCAGACGACGGTTCAGCGCGTATTGCTCGCCGCGAGCGAACTGAAGTATTTGCCCGAGCAGGATCTGGAGGCAGTACGCCTGTCTCCGCCGACGCAGTTGCTGTTCGTGCTGCCCGACCGGAGCAGCAAGTTTCTGCGCATGCTCGGCGAGTGGGTGCAATGCTCGCAAACGCAATGGGCACCGTACAACGTCAACTGCCGGGTGCAGTTCATTCAGGGGTTCGATCCGGATGCGATGGCGTCGGCATTGCTGGGGCGTGGACGCGGCTGCGATGGCGTAGCGTTCATGCCGCTCGAACACCCGAAGGTGCGCGAAGCCGTCGACACGCTGGCCGACGAAGGCGTCGCGGCCGTCACGCTGGTCTCCGATCTGTCGCATTCGCGGCGCATCGCGTATGTGGGACTCGATAACGGTTCGGCGGGACGCACCGCGGCGTATCTGATTGCCCGGTTCGTCGGTCAGAAGCGACACGCAAAAGTGGCGCTGATTGCCGGGTCGCTCAGCTACAAGGCACACGTGGAGCGCGAGGCCGGGTTCTTGCAGTTGTTTTCCGAGCAGTACCCGCAGATGCAGGTCGTCGGGCTGCGCGAGGGCTACGACGACGAGCTGGTCAACTACCGCCAGACGCGCGCGCTACTCGAACAACATCCCGATCTCTCCGCCATCTACAACATTGGCGGCGGATCGGAAGGCGTGGGACGCGCGCTCAAGGAAGTGAGCAAGGAACACAAGGTGGTGTTCATCGGCCACGGTCTCACGCCGGATACCCGGGCCATGCTGATCGACGGCACGATGGACGCCGTCATCACCCAAAGCCCGCAGAGCGCCATCATGAACTGCGTGCGCATCTTCGCGAACCTGCGCGAAAAGCGCGACCTGTCCGCCGGTGTGGAAGCCAGCCGCAGTCAGGTGATCTTTCGAGAGAACTTGCCGTAGAAGTCGCGCGACGATGTCGAGCGCGCAATTCGACGGGTTGTCGGCCTTGCGCACTCGATATCGTTGTCGTTACTGCATCGTCAGTCGACTGAAACCGGCGTCGATCATCCCGGCATTGGCGAACCGGTGAAGAGATTCGAGAATGCGCGATTTCTCCAGCCCGTCGGTAATGAACACCAGCCGCGACGTCGACGCCTCCCCTTCGATTTGCGGCAGATGGCTGGGCGGATAGACGCGGTGACGCACGCCCTGCACCACGAGTTGCCCCGGCGTCGAGCGTATCGACAGAACCGACTTGAAGCGCAGAATGCGGTCGCCGTGACGATTGAGCAGCGCGGTGAGCCAGACGGAGAACGTCGCCCAGTCGAGCGACGTGTCGAGCGCGGTGGAAAAGCTCTGCACCGAACTCGTATGGACATGCGCGCCTGTCTGACGTGACGAGACGTCACCGATGACCGAAGCCTCGCCCGGTGCGAAGAGCGCCTCGGGCACTTCGCTGGTCATGATGGCGCACGCAGGATTCACGGCGCGAACCGCATCGACGAGTGCGCTCAGACGACTCTCGTCCAACAGATCGGTCTTGGTGATGGCCACACGATCGGCCGCCGCGAGTTGTGCTGCCGCCTCCGGATAGCGCGCGAGCGACGCGATGCCTTCCAGCGCGTCGAACGTCGTGACACATGCGCCCACGCGAAGGTATTCGTCGAGATTTTCGTCGGACAGCACGGTGCCCAGTATCGGGCCGGGGTCGGCCAGACCGCTGGTCTCGATGATGATGCGCTCCAGTTCCGGCAACTCACCGCGCGCGCGACGGGTCAGGATGTCCAGCAATGTCTCACGCAGATCATCGAGTACCGTGCAGCACAGGCACCCATTGGCGATGGTCGCAATCTCCGAATTCAGGTGCAACGTCAGGCGATCGTCAATCGATTCGCGCCCGAACTCGTTGATGATGACCAGTGTCGACGCTGGCGGCCGCTGCGCCAGATAACGCTTGAGCAGCGTAGTTTTACCGCTGCCGAGAAAGCCGGTGACGATATTCAGTTCGAGACGCGGTACGAGTCTGACCATAGCGATTGCGCGACCGTGAAGTCGCTCTCCAGCGGATCGATAAAGGTGTGACCAAGATGCTCGGCAACGCGCCAGAGCGACGACAGATCGGACGCGAGTTGACGACGCCCGCTCGTGTCTTCCACGCTGTACGATTCGCCGTCCCAGTCTTCGGCTGTCAGACCGTGCGGGCGCAGAATGCGGTTGATGAGCCGCAGCCGACGTGCGCGTTCGCTGCGATTCTCCAGAATGCCAGCGGCCACGGAATGCTGACCCATCGGGTCGGCGGCGTCCGTCCAGTGTTCACTCACGCCAAAGACGGCACAGACTTCACACATCTCAAGATCCTCCGGAAAACCCCGGCACGTTCGCCTGCGCGCCGACGGTCATGCTGCCGAGCGCACTGAGCGAGATGTACTCGGTCACGCGTTTGCGTGCGAGATTGGTATGCGAGGCCGCCAGCTCGTCTGCGCGCTCGGCGTCGCGCGTGCGAATGGCCTCCAGAATTTCGCGGTGCTCGCGCAGGATGTTGTTCAGATGTGCCTGTCGCGCCGCCTGCGTCGGGAAGGTTTCGTAGCTCATCGCCAATCGCGCGATCCGCAGGTTTTCCGTCAGCAGATTCGCGTAGATCTTGGCGAGCACGCGATTGCCGCAGGCATTGCCGATGGCCAGATGCAGTTCCCAGTTGCCGTCGATCATGCCGTTGACGTCCTCCTTCTCATGCGCCGTCTCGAAGGCCACCACCAGCGTCTCGATGCGCGCCAGATCCGCCTGCGTGCGTCGCAGCGCCGCCAGCCGCGTCGTTGCGCGCTGCGTCAACTCGAATGCCTCCAGATGCTCCTGCAACTGCGGGATATCCATCGACGACACCCGCGCGCCCCGGTTCGGCAGGATCGAAATCAGCCCTTCCGCGGCCAGACGAATCATGGCTTCGCGTAGCGGCGTGCGCGAAATGCCCAGTTCGTCGACAAGCGCCTGCTCGTCGATGTCGTCGCCCGGGTGCATCTCCAGCGAGACGATGCGATCGCGCAACAACTGGTAGGCCTTCGAAGCCCCGGAACCCTTGACGTGTTTGGTCGCCGCGTCCTGAGCGACCTCTGCTTTCTTGCGCATGGTGAGACGTGAAGTGATCGATTGGCAGCCAGTGTAGCGAACATTCCCCACTTGACACAATAATTTTATACACAAACAATTTGTCGTGTATTTATTGTGTATTTTTGGAGAATAAGATGAATCAGGAACCGCTGGATCTCTTGATAACGCGCGGTCGGGTGCATACCCCTGAAGGGTTTTCGACGCTGAACATCGGCGTACGAGGCGGAAAAATCGTGGCGCTGACGGACGACGCGAACACGCCGCCGGCGCTGCGGACCATCGACGCTGGCGGTCTGGACGTACTGCCGGGGCTTTGGCACGTGCACTGTCACTTCCGCGAGCCGGGACACACCTACAAGGAGGATTTCACGTCGGGCACCACGGCCGCCGCTGCTGGGGGCATTACGTTCTGCATCGACATGACGAACAACGATCCCCATCCGACGACCCTCGAATCGTTCATGCTCAAGCGGGAAACCATCGCGCCGAAAGCGCTGGTCGACTATGCGCTTTACGGCGGTGGGCTATACCCGAAAACCGTGGAAGCGCTCGCCGAAGCGGGCGCCATCGGCATCAAAGTGTTCAACACGCGGCACGTGAAGGAGGTGTATCCGTACATCTCCGAATTGGGCGTGGTCGACCACGGCATCCTGCACGAGCTATACGAAGCGGTCGCCGACAAGGGGCTGCTCTGCGCGGTGCACCACGACGATAGCGAATGGTGCAAACGACTGACGTTTCGCGATTACATCAACCCGGGCAAGACCAGCAATCGCGACTACATGGAGGCGTACGAGCGCGGTTACATGTACGGCCACGGGATGGCGGCGGGGCTGGCGGCGTCGATTTACTACGCGCGACTGACGGGTGTGCGCCTGCATGTCCTGCACATGGGCGTCATGCCGCCGGGTGCCAACGAGCTGGTGCGACAAGCCAAGGCGCAAGGACAGGACATCTCCGGCGAGATGGAATCCGCGACTTTGTTCATGACGCGCGCTCAGGCGGAGAAGGTCGGACCCGGTGCCTATGCGTGGGCGTATGCCCCGGAGCGCCATTGGGAGGCGGTACACGACGGCACGGCCGACATGCTGGTGGGGGAACATGCACCGCATACGCTTGAAGAAATCACGCCGGGTTGGAAAGACAACTTCTCCGTGCCGTTGGGCATTACGGGCGCACAGGAATTTATTCCGCTGGTGCTCAACGCCGTGAATGCGGGAAAGTTGACACTTCAGGACGTTGCACGCCTTTGCGCGGAGGCCCCTGCCAAACGCTTCGGCCAATATCCGAAGAAGGGGCGCATCCAGTGTGGCGCCGACGCCGACTTCACCATCGTCGACATGTTGCAGGAACAGACCTTTACCGTTGCCGACATGCATACGAAGGCGGGCTACACCGCCTGGGAAGGCATCCATACGACGGGTATGCCGGTCTACACCATCGTGCGCGGTGAGACGGTCATGGACCACGGCAAGATCGTCGGCACACCGGGACACGGCCAGTTCCATCCGGGCATCGGCGCTTCCGCCTGACACGCACCGACGCAACGAAACAAAGCGAAACGCAACGATTTCTCATGACACCGGTGCCGGCACTGCGTCCGGCCCTCACTGACAGACCAGAACATGACGACCTCTCGATTCGACTCTCGCCCGGGCGGCGATGCTGGCCGGATGTCCGGTGGCAACGCGACGTCCGCGACCTCGACAGCCTCGGCGTCCGGCGCCCGTGACGCCCTGCGGACTTCGACGCTCACCCAGCAGGACATTGCCCGGCGGCTCGACCGTCTGCCGGTTTCGCGCTTTCACCTGACGGTGCTGGTCGTCGCGGCGCTCTCGCTGTTCTTCGATACGCTCGACACGGTCATTACCGGCTTCGTCCTGGCGACCTTGCGACCGCTATGGGGATTCGATGCGGCCACCATCGGTGTGATCTCGGCCATCGGTCTGGGCGGCTATCTTGTAGGGTCCGCGCTCGCCGGATTTGCCGCCGACCGATACGGCCGCAAGAAAATGATCATGCTCACGCTGGTGCTGTATTCGCTGTTTTCCGCGTCGCGCGGACTGGTCAGTGACGTATGGTCGTTTGCCGCATTGAACTTCTTCACGTGGCTGTTCGTGGGCGCGGAGAGCTCGATTGTTCCGCCCTACCTGGCAGAACTCTGGCCGACGCGCGTACGTGGCAAGCTGGGGGGCTGGATGATGGGCTTCTTCGCGCTGGGGATTGCCGTGTCGCCGATCTGGGCGCTGAACATCATCCCGCACTGGGGCTGGCGTGCCGCGCTCTTCCTGACGTTGCCTTTCGCCATCGTCGTCGGACTGATGCGTTCGGGCCTGCCCGAGTCGCCGCGCTGGCTGCTGCGTCGCGGGCGTGCGGCCGAAGCGGAAGCCGTGCTGGCGTCGATCGAACAGCGCGTGGGACGTCGCCTGCCGGACGAGGCCGTTGTGCCTGGCGCTGCGACGACAGCCTCCGTAGTCGATGCCAAGCCCGCGAAGACTTGGACCGCACGCGACCTGCTCAGCCCGCGCTTTCGCAAGGTGACGCTGATGCTGTGGGCCACTTGGTTTGCCGAGTACGGCGTGCTCTACACATTCATGACGTTCGTGCCGACGCTGCTTGCGATGGAGGGCTTCAGCATCGTCAAGTCGTTCGAGTTCTCGATTGCGATTTACGCGTCGGTCATTCCGGGGTATGTGTTCGGCGGCTACGTGGTCGACTGGCTCGACCGCAAGCCGACGGCCATCCTCGCCTTCATCGGCACCGCCATTTTCGGCACGTTGTTCGGCATGTCGACAACATCCACCACGCTCATGGCGTTCGGCGGACTGACGTCGTTCTGTCTGGCGCTCGGCTCCACCGCCATTTACAGCTACACGCCCGAACTGTATCCGACGGAGATTCGCGCGACGGGGATGGGCCTCGCATCGGCATGGGGGCGCGCAGGCGCGATCCTGTTGCTTCTGGTCTTCGGCGTCTTCGCCGTGCTCAAAGGCAAGCTGTTCGTGTTCGTGATCAGCGACGTAATTCTGCTGGTCGCTGCGATTTGCATCGCGCTTTTCGGCCCGTCGACCAAAGGCAGGTCGCTCGAAGACGCCTCCACGGGCGGGTCGGACTAACTCTCCGTTTGTGCGCGCACGTCGAGCATATAACCTTCGCCGCGAATCGTGCGCAGCAAGCGCGGCTCCTTGATGTCTTCGCGCAGTTTGTGCCGCAGCCTCGATATCTGGACATCGATGCTGCGGTCGAACGCATCGATGGACTTCCCCCGTGCCGTATCCATCAGGTACTCGCGGCTGAGCACACGCCCCGGTGCGGAAAGAAACGCATTGAGCAGCCGGAACTCCGCATTCGAGAGCGGGATGACGGTGTTGTCCGGGGCAATGAGATGGCGGCCGATCAGACTCAGACGCCATCCCGCAAATTTCCGCTCGTCCTTCTGCTCGGTCACCGATTTCGCCTGCGCTTTCGTGCGACGCAGAATCGTCTGGATTCGCGCCACCAGTTCGCGCGGCTCGAAAGGCTTCACGACATAGTCGTCTGCGCCGAGTTCAAGCCCCACGATCCGGTCGGTCATCTCGCCGCGCGCCGTGAGCATGATGATCGGGATGTCCGACGTCGTGCGCAGCTCCCTGCATAGCGTGAGCCCATCGCTGTCCGGCAGCATCAGGTCGAGCACGACGATGTCGATGTCGCTGTGCTCCAGCACCCGGTGCATCTCCTCGCCGTTGGCCGCCTGCATGCAGGTCATGCCGAAGTCGGCAAGGCAATCGCAAAGCAGACTGCGGATTTGCGCATCGTCGTCGACGACAAGTACGTGCGTTGCCATGATGATTTTCCTTTTCTAGTCTCCGACACGTCGGGGCGTTCTTCTGCGTCCCTTCCCCACGCCCGGCGTCTTTATGCCCTCACGTCCCCGATTATCCGCGAGGAACGTGCAGGCATTCTTGCGGCATTGTTGCAGTCCTGAAACATTTGGTGGGCAGGCCCATTCATCGACTACGCGTCGCCTTCGCCTCGTCCGCGCTATGTATCAAACCCGATACAAAGTCGAGATGAACCAGAAATACCCGCGCCGTAACGTGACTCCACACAAGACATAAGCAGGCAGGAGACACGTAGTCCATGAATTACGCCCAACCCAAACCGCCCGCCCGGAGACTGCTCGGTATCGGTGTTGCACTGCTGCTGCACGCCCTGATTCTGTACGCCTTGCTCAGTGGCCTCGCCACCCGGGTCGCGACGATCATCCAGGCGCCCATTGAGACACGAATCATCGAGGAGATCAAACCGCCTCCTCCGCCGCCCCCGCCACCGCCGGTGAAGAAGATCGCACCCGCGCCACGCCCCGTCGTCCAGCCCAAGGCTTACGTGCCGCCGCCCGAAGTGCCGGTGCAGAGCGCGCCGCAACCGAACGCTATCGCGGCGCAGGCCGACAAGCCCGTCGACACCGCCCCGGTTGCGCCGCCCGCACCGCCCGTAAGCAAGCCCGTGCCTGCCAACGTTGGCGTCGTCTGCCCGAACTCGGCCCAAGTGCGCGCCGCTATCCGTTATCCGCGAGAAGCCCAGCGCGACAACATCACGGGCAGCGTGCTCGTCGAGTTCGTGGTCGGCACCGATGGACAGATCAAACAGCTTCGCGTCGCCCGTTCCGCAGCGCCTGTGCTGGACCGCGCTGCCGAGAACGCCGTGCGCCAGTTCCAGTGCGTTGCACAAGGACAGGAGGTCCGCGTGCAAGTCCCGTTCGATTTCCAACTCAATTGAGGCTGTGCTCAACAGCCCATCTTCCACCCTGATTTACGTCGAGGAGACAACCATGTTTCAGTTCCAATCTCGCGTCACGGCCCGTGCACGCGGTCTCGCGGTCCCGATGGCCCTGGTATCGATGACGACGGCGTTTGCGTCGCTCAGCGCCCATGCCGCCACGACGGTGACGAACCCCTACGGTCTGGAGGCCCTCTGGGAAGGCGGCGACATGATCGCTCGCGGGACCCTGCTGATCCTCGTGATCATGTCGATGGGGAGCTGGTACATCATCGTTGCCAAGCTGCTCGAACAGGCCAAGGTGCTGCGCCGGGCGCGTGCGGCGGAGCAGAAGTTCTGGAGTGCGTCGTCGCTCTCCGAAGGCGTGCGCTCGCTCGATGAGGGCAGCCCGTTCCGCTTCATCGCCGAGACCGGCTTGTCGGCCCGCGACCATCACCACGGCGCGCTGCTCGAACAGGTCGATCTGAATACCTGGGTCGCCACCGCCATCGAACGTTCGATGACAGGCGTCTCGAATCGCCTCCAGGACGGGCTGTCGTTCCTGGGCACGGTCGGCTCGACCGCACCGTTCGTCGGCCTCTTCGGCACGGTGTGGGGCATCTATCACGCGCTCACCGCCATCGGCATTGCCGGTCAGGCATCCATCGACAAGGTGGCGGGGCCGGTCGGCGAAGCGCTGATCATGACGGCCATCGGTCTGGCCGTGGCTGTGCCTGCGGTGCTCGGCTACAACTGGCTCGTGCGTCGCAACAAGGCCGTGATGGAGCGCGTGCGCGAGTTCGGCAGCGAACTGCACAACGTGCTGCTCACGGGCAAGACGACCGCGTCGGCCATCGTGGCGACGCGCACCTCGCAAGTCGCTCGCGTGGGGTGATGCCATGGCGATGACCGTATCCAGTGGGGAGGGTGGCGCAGAGCACGACGAGGTCATGGCGACGATCAACACGACGCCCCTCGTCGACGTGATGCTGGTGTTGCTCATCATCTTCCTCATCACCATTCCCGTGGTGTCGCACACCGTACCCGTGACGCTGCCGAAGGAAGCGGTTCAACCGCTGCAGACCACGCCCCAGAACGTTGTCCTCGCCGTCACCCACGATGGCGAGGTGTACTGGGACGAGCGACGTATTCCCGACGCCGCGACGCTGCTGGACAAACTCAAGGCGGTCGCCGTGCTGACCCCACAGCCCGAAGTCCATATTCGCGGCGACCTCGATGCGCGTTACGCCGCGATCGGACGCGTTGTCCTGGCGTGCCAGCGCGCAGGCATCGCCAAGGTCGACTTCATTACCGAAGCGCCGCCGCGTCAATAGCGCGCCGCGCGCACCACCTCAGGAGACTGCCATGGCCATGACCATGCCATCGGGCGCTGGCGAGAACAGCGACATCATGGTGGAGATCAACACGACGCCGCTCATCGACGTCATGTTGGTGCTGCTGATCATGCTGATCCTCACCATCCCGATCCAGACGCATGCCGTCAAACTCGACATGCCCACGCCATCCAACGCCGCGCCGCCAGCGCCGCCGGTCGTCGTGCAGGTCGACGTCGACGCAAGCGGTGTAGTGGCGTGGGACGGCTCACCGCTTGCCGATCGCGCGCAACTGGAAACCCACCTCATCGAAGCTGCAACGTCCACACCGCCTACCGAACTCCACTTGCGGGCGGACGCACAGGCCCCCTACCGGGCGGTTGCGATGGTCATGGCGTCCGCGCAAAAGCTGGGCGTGACACGCATCGGCCTCGTCGGCAACGAGCGGTTCGCACAATGACCGCACGACCGTCAGCCAGCCGCCTCGCGCGCTGACGCGTCAGACGCCCCACTCGCCCTACTACTGGACTACACATGCTGGAAACGAACACCGATACACCGGGGAAGCCGGGGAAGGCGGGGTATGCCGCCCGCGCGCGCCGCGCGCACTACGCGGGGGTCGGCGCGTGGCTCGGGCTTCTCGCCCTCGTCGTCGTGACCTTCTTCGCCAACGTGGACCGCCAGATGCTGGTGCTTCTGGCCGAACTCATCCGCGCCGAATTCGGCCTTGCCGACATTCAGGTCGGGCTGCTGCAAGGGGCCGGTATCGCGCTCTTCGCCGGTGCAGCCGCCATCCCCATCGGGTGGCTGGCGGACCGCATGGACCGACGTGTCGTGCTGGCGCTTTGCATCCTGCTCTGGAGCGCGGCAACCGCCGCGTGCGGTCTGGCGACCGGCTTCTGGACGCTCTTCATCGCCTCCATCGGTCTGGGCATCGGCGAAGCGGGACTTATGCCGATCATCTACGGCCTGCTGCCCGACCTGTTCCCTGCGCGCCAGCGCATCCTCGCCAACTCCGTCTTTGCGATGGTCAACCTGTTGAGCGCAGGCGCGGGTATGGCGCTCGGTGGGCTCCTAATTCAGGGGATCGATACGCTGCATGGCGCGCTGCCCTTCGGGCTGGCGGCCACATCCGCGTGGCGGATTGCGTTCTTCGCCGTTGCTGTGCCTGCGCCGCTGCTGGTGCTGATCGTCGCGATGATTCGTCCGCGCTACGCGCATTCGGACGTCCCGTCCCCGACAGGAGAAGCAGCAGCGCCCGGGTTCGCCGCCGGTGATTACTTCCGCCGCGAAATGCCGATGATGCTTCGCTTCTTCGGGGCCATCGCGCTGATCAATATGGCGTTCGCCGGTGTGACGAGCTGGATGCCGGTCGTCGCCGTGCGCTTCTTCGGTGACACACCCGCGACCGCCGGTGCCGGCCTCGGCAGCGCAGCGATGGTGGGCAGCGTGATCGGGTGCGTGCTCGGCTGGCTCGTGGCACGCCGACTCACCGCCCGACTCGGTGTGCTCGCGCCGCTGCGCGTGTGTGAATGGGGCGCGCTCGGGGCCTGCGTCGTCAGCCTCGGCTATCTGATTGCGCCGTCCGTGTCGTACGTCTACCTCCTCTTCGGCGCGCAGTTCATGTGCGTCGTGGCCGGGATGATCATGTTCCCGGGTCTGATGCAGAGCATCTGTCCGCCGTATCTGCGCTCCCGCGTGGCGGCCATCGGCGTGCTGACGACGGTGCTGATGCAGTCCGGCAGTCCCGTCGCTATCGGCCTGATGTCGGATCACCTGCATGGCACCGCCACCGGTCTGATCTGGGCCATTGTTGCCGTGTCGCTATCCGGTTTCATCGTCGCCTGTCTTCTGATGCGCAACGCGGCCAACGCCGTGCGCCTCGCCATCGAACGTTATGCATGAGCTATTCATGCGTTGAGCCCGAACGCCTATGACGATTCCCTGCACCCTCTCGGTTCGCATCGAACGGTGGCCGCTGGCCACGCCCTTTCACATCTCGGGTCACACGGTCGATGCGGCCGAAGTCCTGGTCGTCTCACTGAGGTCGGGACAGTGCCGTGGCCGGGGCGAAGCCGCTGGCGTCTACTACCGGCGCGAGACGCCGGAGAGCATGGCCGAACAGATTGCCACCGTGCGTGCCGACATCGAGCGCGGTATCTCTCGCGAAGACCTCATCTCGTTATTACCTGCCGGTGGCGCGAGAAATGCCGTCGATGCCGCGCTGTGGTCGCTGGCCGCCCAGCGGTGCGGCATGACCGTCGCACGACTGTCCGGACGCGCACGCCTGCGCCCGCTGCGCACCTCGCTCACGGTCGGTGTCGACACGGCTGAAGCGATGGCCGATGCGGCCCGCCGCTATGTGGGCGCGACGACGTTGAAGATCAAGCTGGACGGGAACGCACTCGACGCTGAGCGCCTCGTTGCGATTCGCAAGGCTTGCCCCGGCGTCGCACTGGCTGTGGACGCCAATCAGGGCTGGACGCAGGACCACATGCACCGGATGCTACCGGTCTTGCAACAAGTCGGCGTCGATCTGCTCGAACAGCCCTTGCCCGTGGGCGAGGACACATGCCTCGAATCGATGTCGTACCCGATTCGCCTCGCGGCCGACGAATCGTTTCAAGATCTGGACGACCTCACCGACGTCGCCCGCCGGTACGACGTCGTCAACATCAAGCTCGACAAATGCGGCGGCCTGACCCGAGCGCTGTCGCTCGTCGCGCCGATTCGCGATCTCGGTCTGTCGGTCATGGTCGGATGCATGCCCTGCACCTCGCTCGGTCTGGCACCGGCCTATCTCCTCGGACAGGTGTGCGACCGCGTCGATCTCGACGGCCCCTGCTTTCTGGCCGAGGATCGGTCTCCCTCGTTCCAATATCGGAACGGTTATGTACTCGGGCCTGACAGCCTGTGGGGCGTAGACGATGCCGAACGAATCGCAACGTGACTCAGGAGGATTGTCGTGTCAGCACCGGTACCATTTGACGACGATGCGCTCATTGCGCTTTTTGATCCCTTCAATCGAAGCGACGCGCCCGGTGTCGTCGTCGGCGCAGCGATCGACGGGAAGGTCGTACTGCGTCGCGCCTTCGGGATGGCGAACGTCGGACCCGGCATCGCCCTCGATGCGCGGACCCGACTGCGCATCGGTTCGACGACGAAGCACATGGCCTGTCTTGCCGCCCTGCTGCTTCAGGAGGCAGGCGCGCTGGATATCGATGCGCCCATCCGTCGGTATTTGCCAGAACTGACAGGCGTCGCGGGTGAGCCGACGCTGCGCTCGCTCATGCACCACACCAGCGGCCAGCGCTGCGCGCTCGACATCTCGCTACTTACCAACGGATTGGCGGTCCCGCAGGCGGGATATTTGCTCGACATTCAACGCCGACAACTGCATGTCAACTTCCCGGCCGGGGAGCGGATGATGTACTGCAACGGCGGCTATCACCTGGTGTCGCTCGCCATCGAACGTGTCAGTGGACAATCGTTCGCGTCGTTCCTGACGTCCGAAATCTTCGAACCGTTGGGGATGAGCGATACGTTCTGCATGTCCGACGATTTCCAGATTCGAAACCGCATGGCCGCATGCCATGTGAAGCGCAGCGACGGGGCTTACGAGCGAGGTCTGTTCCCTTCGCGCGAAATACTCGGTGAAGGCTGCGTCGTCTCCTGCGTGGACGATATGCTGCAATGGTGCGCCCATCTGCGCGGCGAGAAGACCGTCGGCAGTCGCGCCACGTGGGATGCGATGTTCTCGTCGCCGACATTCTCCAGCGGAATGCGCAGCGATTACATGATGGGTCTGAAGCGCACTCACTATCGCGGGTGTGAGCTGATTCACCATGCGGGGGGTGTCGTGGGAGGGACGTGTCAGATGTTGTGCGTCCCGGCGCACGGCGTCGACATCGTGCTGTTGAGTAACGGTGCCATCCCGGCACCCGCCTCACTTTCGCTGCGCATGCTCGACATCCTGCTTGCGGACCGGATGCAGGCGTATCCGATGCCAACGCCCGCGCCAACGCCCCCCTCCTCTGCCTACACCGGTACCTATCGCGACGCAAACGGCGATGTCGTCTACGACGTCGTCGGGCGCGATGGAGGTATGACGCTTAGCGGGCCGCTCGAACCCGGTATCCCAACGCTCTATGAACGCGATGCGCCCGAAGGCGGCACACGCGAATTTGCGTCAGAGTCGAGCGGCGACGGCACATTCCGATTGCAATGGGGAACCGACATTGATCCGGACGACACCGGACATCTGCGCATCGTGCATTGCGGTCACCCGGCAAACTTTCGCCGCACGGTGCCGCTGGCATCGCCAGACGAAGAAACCATCGACAGCCTGAGCGGCGATTATTTCAGCGAAGAAGCGGACGCTCGCGCCTCGTTGCGCCCGCTCGGGCAGGCACAGCCGCAGGGCGACGGCCGCCCCGTCATGTCGCTGGTGATGGCGGGCAACGCAGGGGAATGCTGCTACGACGTCTTTCAGGTCGAAAGCGATCTGTTTCGCTTTTCACCGGACGGTCCGGGCGCAATGCTTACGGGAACGCTGGCTATCGTCAGGCACCCGGACACCGGGCTTGTGGAGGGCATTTCTGTCAACACTACCCGGACCCGAAACCTCCGGTTCGCAAAGTCCTGACGGGAAGGGAGGGAACCTAAGTCCCCTCCCGGCTTCTTCATCACCCGATCCGGGAAAACGCCAGCCCTCGCGTGCGGGACGTGTACAGCGAAAACCGCGTGGCCTTGTCCTCACCACGCTCGACAAGCACGACACCGGCGCTAAGCGCCGATGCATCGGCAGGACGGAACGTCCAGACGTCACGGGTGAGCGCGTTGAGGTGATAACGTGCACTACCCGTCGCGCCACGAATAGACAGCACCAGAACGCCGTCTTCCTTAGAAATCAGCGCGTGGGCGTCGGCATCGTGGCTGAAGTATCGACCGCAGACCCCCTCCTGCTGCAACACCTCGGCCGATGGCGTGCCTTCGTAACGCCGGAGCGTGACGACGTGGCCGTTTTCGATGAAATCGATGGCAGGCACGTCACCCGACGCTGCACGCTCCTGCGGTATGACGCGTATCCGTGCGCCCGCGCCATCTTCGATGCGGTACCCCCGCTCGTCTGCGATCAGCGGTTGCGCAGGGTGTATCGCGTTGTTCGTCGCCGCGTAAAATCCGCCGTCCCGTTCCACGATCTCCAAGAGCTGAACCGGATCGGCGCTCAGGTACTTACCGAGAAGCCCCGGATTTTCCGACGTCGGCTCCGCCGCCTGTCGCGGTGGCCCAAGCACTTCGTCGCCTAAAACGATATCCACGATCTCGGTCGCCAGCGCGGCGGGATCGATGGGCGCCCCGTTGCTCATCAGAACGATATCCAGTGCGTGCGACGGCACCGTGAGCATCTGGCACGTGCCGCCGAAGACGCCGCCCGCATGATGAACGGTTTCGACATTGCGATACTTCGTGCGCATCAAGCCCAGCGCGTATATGCCGGTCTCGCCGCTCGAATACGTCGGCATGGTCAGCATTTCGCGCCACGTATCGGCGCTTCCCAGTCGGCTCGGATGACGCAAATGCGCGGCCCATCTCAGCATGTCGTCGATGGTCGAGACGATGCCACCCTCCCCCAGCACATCGAGACTCGGGAACAGCCCGCGCAGATATCCACCTTCGCCGTCGGGCACATGCTGCGTGGCCATGCGCGGACGAATGCGCAGGTCGTCGCTGACGGACTCCGTGTCGCTCATCCCCATCACGCGGAAGATGCGTTCATCGAGAAATTGCTCGAACGGCATGCCACCGACGCGCGCGATGATCTGCGACAGTAAGTGGTATCCGCCGTTGCAATACATCATGCGTTCGCCGGGCGGGAAATTGACGTCTTGCTGACGCAGCTCGATTTCCAGCGGCATGCCACGCCCGATCGGCGACACTCCCTGCGTAATGACGGACAAGTCCAGATAGCAGCGATAGCCGCTGGTGTGCGTCATCAGTTGACGCAGCGTCGGCTCGCCTGCGGGCACAGGGACTTCCGGCAGATAGGTGCGAACGCCCGCGTCGATATCCAGCTTGCCCTCCTGCGCGAGCAGCAGCGCGGCAAGACAGGCAAAGTGTTTGCTGGTCGAGCCGATTCGCATGCGTGTGGCCGGTGTGTTGGCCACACCGTGTTCGAGGCTCGTCATGCCGAACCCCTTGCGGTAGAGCGTGCGTCCGTCACGGGCGACGCCGACTACGAGCCCCGGCGCATCGCTTCGGTTGAATCGCGCGAAATGCGCGTCGAGCCTGGCGTGCAGGTCTTGTTGTTGCAAAGTCATTGGAAAACCTCCAAAGATTAGAACGGCACCGTCAGCACGGCGCCGAACGTGCGCGGACGCTCCACGCTGACCAGCGCCGGGCCACCCATCGGCATCAGTGCAGTGCCTGCGGCCAGCAACGCGCGACGGTCGAACAGGTTGCGCAAATAGAAGTTCAGGCTCGCCTTGCCGAAGTCGATCCCCGCCAGCAGGTCGGTAACGGCGTAGCCCGGAAGCTGGTAATCGGGGCGACCACTGCTATTGCTGAAGCCCGAATGGCGACGGCCGACGAAGCGTTCCGCAATACCGACATACGAGGCATACGAGCCGAGCGAGAAGTGATACGTCCCTGTCAGCGTCGCGGAGAACTTCGCCGAGTTCGGCAGCGGGTCACCCGACTGGGTGCCGGTCGACGCGTTGCCCTGTGTCAGCTTGGCGTCGATGTACGAGAAGCCGACGCCGAAATTCCAGTGCCGGTCGGGACGGAAGCTGCTCGCCAGCTCGAACCCCTTGACGCGCGCGTTACCGGCATTGAGCACCTGATTGACACCCTCGATAGCGCCGAGCTGCTGGATGTTCTTCCACTCGATGTCGTAGACCGTGGCCGACAGCGACAGACGCTTATCGAACAGGTCGGCCTTGTAGCCAGCTTCGTACGTCCAGAGCGTGTCGGGCTGGAACGTGGCATTGCCGTTACCGGGCAACCCCGTGATCGGGCTGACGAGTTGCGCGTTCGGTCCGCCCGGGCGATAACCGCTGGCCGCACGAACGTAGACGTTGCTGTTCTCGGTGAGACCGTAGCTCGCCGTCAGCATGTAGGTCTTGCTGGTGTCCGACGAGGGGGCGGAAATCGTTTGTACCGGTCCACCCAGCAGACCGCCGGTCGTCTGGCTGAAGTTCTGGTTGTTGTGAGCAATCCGCATGCCGCCTGTGAGCGCCAGTCGCGACGTCACGTGGTACGTCAGATCGCCATACGCCGCGTATTCGGTGTAGGTGCTCGGTGCCGTGAGCGATGAAAGGTATCCGGAAGATCCGTCGGGAAACGCCCCAACAATCCCCTGATCCGACTCGCTACGCTCACGCGTGAAGAAGAGTCCGGCGATCCATTCAAGTTGGCGGTTCCCGGGCGACGTCAGACGAAACTCTTGCGTCACCTTGTTCGTCGACGCGATGTTCGCCGCCACGACCGAATTCAGATTCAGGCCCTGTGCGGCCAGCGCAGGCACGTAGACGACCGACAGATCCTGCGGCGCATTCGTCTTCACCGACTGATACGACGTGATCGAGTTCAAGCGCGACCATCCGAAGTCATACTCCAGGCCGAGCGAGTAAAGCTGCACGTTCTGATGGAACGGCTCGGGCGCATAGATGCGCGTGGTCAGATCGCCATCGACAGGTTTGCCGCTGTTGTCGTAGGCGACGTAGTTCGGCGCATTTCGGTTGATGTTCTGGGTAATCGCGCTCAGACGCACGGTGAACTGGCTCGTGGGTGTGAGGAGCAGCGAGGCGCGCGCGCCGTACGTGTCTCCCCGGTCGACCCGCGTGCCTGCCTGCGGCCCGACGGCGTCGATATAACCGGCATCGTGCTGACTGAACGCCGACACGCGTACTGCCGCCACATCGTTCTTGATGGGGATGTTGAGGACTGCGCTGGCGGTATTGCCGATGCCGCCGTGCTTGGTCGTCGACAAACCCGCTCTCGCCTGCCCCGAGAACGTGTTGGTATCCGGCTCGTTGGTGACGTACTTCAGCAACCCGCCCATCGCGCCCGCGCCGTAGAGCGTGCCCTGCGGCCCGCGCAACACTTCGATGTGGTTCAGGTCCAGCAGACTCATGTCCAGCGCGAACGTCGCGCCTTGCGAGAACAGCGTGCTACCGCCGAAGGCGACGTCATCGACATAGACGCCGACGGTCGGACCCGTTTGCTCTCCGGTCGTCACGCCGCGCATGCTGATCTGTCCCGAACCGCTGCCGCCCTGCGTATTGAGGTCGACACCCGGCTCCGACGAGAGGTAATCCGACATCGTCTTTGCACCGCTCTTTTGCAACTCTTCGGCGGAGATGACGTTGATCTGCATCGGCACTTCGCGTGCCGGTTCGCGGCGACGCGTTGCCGTCACCACGACGGTGTTGAGCGTCGCGCCGTCCTTTGCCGTGGCCGGGGTCACGGTTTGCGCTGCGCCAGGCGCCACGGCATTCGCGTCGGCCGACGGGTTGGCCGATGGGTTGGCCGATGGGTTGGCCGCAACGGTCGCGCTCTCCGCTTCAGCCCTGACCGCCGACGCAGCACCGGGTGGCGTCACGGACTGCGCATGGCCATAGGCCGATGCCAGCCCCAGCAGTGAACCGACCAGCCAGGTGCCGCCGTTGGGTCGAAGTCTGAATCGGTGCAAAGTGCCTGCGGTCTGCCTGCGATGCTGTCTGCTTGCCACTGTCGTCTCCTCCGGGATTTCCGCGCTTCGGTCATCGCCGATGCCTTCGCGGTATGGATCGTGTTGCGCGGTGTGCCCACGCTCATCAGAGTCTTAGCTCTGGCATGAACGTTATTTGTGCGATATTTCTGGTTCATGTGGACTTTGTATCGCGCGTGAAACATAGATCCCCTGAGTGCAGCGCCCCGCCCATGCGGGATTCAGACGGACGGTGCGTGCTCCCGGATGTTTCCGTCCTGAAACAATCTGTTGACGAAGCCGCTACATGCGCGCGGGATAATGGCGCGCATGTTCGAATCCTCATCTACCGCGTCGGCCACACCGCTCATGCAAAAGCCATCGTTCGATTCCGCGTTCTATCGGCTGCTGTTCGTCATGCTCGTGATGGTGGCGTTGACGCAAGCCGGTACCGCGTTGCTGCTTTACACGTTCTATTCGTCTGCCGCCTTCAGAGCGCCTCCCGGCATGTCGACCGGACTCCAATTGGGGCTGGCCGCCACGGTTCAGATCGTGCCGCTGCTTTTCTCCTCCTGGGTCGGTGCACGCATGCTGTCGGTGCCGTTCCGGTCGCTCGCGGCCGGCGCAGCAGAGTTGTCGCGCAATATGGACGCGCCGCCGATTCCCGAAGCGGGGCCGATCGAAGCGCGTCAGGCGGCGCGCGTCTTCAACTCGATGCAGGCCGCCATCCGTCGTCAGGTCAACGACCGCAATCGCTTTCTGGCTGCGGTGTCGCACGACTTGCGCACGCCGCTCACGCGTATGCGTCTGCGAGTGCGCACGCTCGAAGGCTCGGAGTTCAACGACCGGATGATTGCCGACATCGACGAGATGACGCAGCTGCTCGACGCGACGCTGTCGTTTCTTCGTAACGAGGCCGTCACCGAAGAATTCAGCCCTATCGATATCGATGCGCTGATGGACGCCATTGCGGAAGATGCGCTGGAAGGCGGTCAGAAAGTCTCGGTGCACGGCGCCATCGCGCCACTCCTCGCGCAACCGCTGGCGTTGAAACGTTGCCTGACCAATCTGGTCGCGAATGCCATTCGCTATGGTGGCGAGGCGCGCATCGAGCTGATCGACGGCGAAGAGGAAGTGCAGATCGATATCGTGGATCGCGGGCCGGGTATCCCGGAGCCAGAACTCGAACGGGTGCTGGAACCGTTCTTCCGGCTTGAGCGCTCCCGCAATCGCGACACCGGGGGCACCGGCCTCGGGCTGGCCATCGCCAGCGATGTGGTGAAACGTCACGCAGGATCTCTGACGTTGCTCAACGCCAGAGATGGCGGGCTGATCGCCCGCGTGGTGTTGCCCAGACGCTAGCTGTCGTCGGTCGCGCGAGCGCGTTATCCGGCGTGTGTGTCAATGTCGATACACACTGCTCACAATCCGGCAACGCGGTCCTCATAGAGTGTGTGAAACGACCTTCTTCACACCTCTGGACTCGCAATGAAGATTTTCGCGGCAAACCTTTCTACCGAAACAAACACATTCGCGCCGTGCCCCACGGGATGGGGTGGATTTCAGGAGAACGGGATCTACCGGGGCGACGCCAGCATCCGCGCGTCCGATAGCGTGGGCTACATGATGGCCGAGCTTCGTCGTCTCGCCGAAGCGGACGGTCACGAACTGGCCGAAGGGCTGAGCGCAGAGGCGCAACCGTCCGGCCCGGTGATTCGGGAAGTCTACGAAACGTTGCGCGACGAAATCGTCGCTGGCGTGCGCGCCGCCTTGCCGCTCGACGCTGTCGTCCTCATGCTGCACGGCGCAATGGTCGCGCAAAACTACGACGATTGCGAAGGCGATCTGCTCGCTTGCATTCGCGAAGTGGTCGGACCGAATGTCCCCATTGCCGCGACACTCGACCCGCACTGCCACTTCACTGAGCTGATGCAGTACGCGTCCAATATTCTCATCGCCTACAAAGAGTATCCGCACACCGACGGCATCGACCGGCTGCATGAAGTCTATCGACTCGTGACGCAGGCCGCCGAGCGAAAAGTCGCGCCGGTCACCGCCGTGCACGATTGCCGGATGGTCGGCGCGTGGCACACCACGACGGAACCGATGGCGGGCTTCGTTCGCCGGATGAAGTCGTTCGAGGGACACGACGGCATTCTGTCCGTCTCGTTGGGTCATGGTTTTCCGTGGGGCGATGTGCCAGAAGCCGGTGCGAAGCTCTGGGTCGTTGCGGACGGCGACCCGCAGCGTGCCGCCGCACTCGCACATCAGTTGGGCAACGAGTTCTGGGCGTTGCGCCACGAGGTGCAGCCCAAATGGCTCGATCTCGATCATGGACTCGACGTGGCACTCGGCGTCGGCACCGGTCCGGTGGTCGTGGCGGATGTGGCGGACAACCCGGGCGGGGGCGCGCCGGGTGACAGCACCTTCATCCTTCGACGGATTGTCGAGCGGGACATCCCCAACGTCGCACTGGGTTGCTTCTGGGATCTTGGCGCCATTCAGATCTGTGCAGACGCCGGTGTCGGTGCCACGCTAGATCTTCGGATCGGCGGGAAGTGCGGCACCGCCTCGGGCGATCCCATCGATCTGCGGGTCACAGTACGCGCCGTGCACGATACGCACTCACAGAGCATTCGCGGCATGTCGATTCCCTTGGGACGTTCGGTCTGGGTGGAAGGCGCGAACGGTCTGGACATCGTGCTCGTTTCCATACGAACACAAGTCATTGGCGTCGACGCGTTCACCGGTCTCGGTATCGCGATGGAAGCCAAGCGTCTGGTCATCGTGAAATCGACGCAGCACTTTCAGGCGGAATTTGCGCCTCGCGCGAAGGCCGTCGTGCATCTTGCGGCACCGGGCGCACTGACGCCTGACTTCGCGGCACTTCCCTATCGACACCGCAGCCTCAAATACTGGCCTCGCGTCGAGAATCCGTTTGTTTGATTCTCGGCATCTCGCGCTCGACCAAACGCGCTTGATCGGAATTTCGCCCGCCATCGGCGGGCCAGTCTGACGATTTGCCGGGCTTCGCCAAAACTCCGGCAAATTTTTGCCCTTCCTCGCGAAGGGCATTTTTTTAGAACCTGTCGGCACGAAATGGCGTGGGGTCGACCAGCGTCCGCTCACCCGAGATCATTTCCGCGATCAGACGGCCCGTAACCGGTCCGAGCGTCAGACCGTGATGCGCGTGACCGAACGCGAACCATAGATCGCGATGCCGCAGCGCCGGGCCGATGATCGGCAACATATCGGGCGTGCAAGGACGGCTGCCCATCCACGGTTGCGCTTCGACGGGCGTGCCGAGTGGGAACACGCTTCTGGCCAACGGCTCCACCGCCGCGAGTTGGACCGGTGTGCGAGGGGCGTCGCGCAACGCAAGTTCAACGCCAGTCGTCAGACGAATACCCTGATTCATCGGCGCCAGCACGAAACCACGCTCCGCATCCAACACGGTTTGGTTCAACGTTGCACCGTTCTCGGGGCGGAAATGCCTGTGATAGCCGCGCTTGGCGATTAACGGCAGCCGGTAGCCCAGCGCGTTCGTGACGGTACCGGACCACGGCCCCATCGCAACGACCGCGTGACGACCTTCGATCTCGCCGTCTTCCGTTTGCACGCGCCAGTGAGGCTTCAGCGTGGTGGCGTCTCCCCGGACGATGCGTCCGCCGAGCGACGCGAAGTGTTGCGCATAGCGACTCACCAGTTCGCCGGGATCGCGTACCGAGCCGGAGGCCGTGTAGCGAATCGCGCCTGCCAGCGTTGTCGCGAGCGACGGTTCGTCGCGTTGAAGCTGCGCGGCGTCGAGCGGTTCGAACGGTACGTCGTACTCGCTTCGCCAGCGCTCGGCTTCGCGGTATGCGGCGTCGAACGCGTCTGCGGTGTGGAAGATCTTCAGCCAGCCGCCTTCACGCAGCAGATCCTGCGCGCCCGCACGTTCGATCAGCGCGTTATGTTCCGTCAGACAATGCTCGATGAGGGTGCTGTAATGACGGGCGATCTGCGCGTGACGCTGCGGCGCGGAGTGGTGCCAGTAGCGCGCGAGAAATGGCGCGATGCCCGGCAGTGCCGTCAGGTGATAGCGCACGTCCGTGGATCGATTGCGCGCATAACGAAGCAGCGTTCCGATGTCTCTGGCGAACGCATACGGATACACGCCTTCGCGCTGTATCAGTCCGGCGTTCCCGTAGGACGTCTCGCGTCCGGGCGCGGCACGATCGACGAGCACCGTGTTGAGGCCCCGGCGCTGGAGATGGATCGCGGTGGAGGTGCCGACAATGCCAGCACCGAGCACAAGTACGTCGACTGTCATGCCAGCGCCGTCACGGCAATTTCCACGTCGAAACCGGCGCGCATCAGCAGCGATTGAACGCACGCGCGCGTGGGGGCGTGCCCATCCGGCACCCAGACGTCCCACACGCGATTGAATTCGTCGAAATGACGCGCGTCGGACAGCCAGATGTTCGCGGTCAGAAGACGCGTCTTTTCGATCCCTGCCTCGGCCAGCAGCGCGTCGATATGCTTGAGCACTTCGATGGTCTGATCGGTAATCGTCGCGCCCGCCGTGTCCGGTACCTGGCCGGCAAGATATACAACCCCGTTGGCTACGACTACCTGACTCATGCGGCCGTTGGTTTGCATGCGCGTGATGTCTTTCTTCATGGTGCGAACTCGAAAAAGAGAAGTGAATGAACGGCCGCTAACGTAGACTCGACGGATTCGCGGCGGAGTGAATTATCATATATGAGAATTATTATTCTCGTATACGAGAAAACACCGACGCCGTAACGAGATCAACGACGCCGTGTTTTGTTCGGAGGATATGAACGGGACATGGTCAGTGAAGTGCTATGACGCCACCTACACGAAAGAAGACGCCGACGTCGGCTAAGCGGAAGCAGGTCCGGAGCGAGAGCGGACAGGTCAGCCAGATCAGCCATCAGACAGTGGGCGCACGGCTGCGCAATGCACGCAGCGCCCTTGGACTGACGCTCAAGGCACTGAGCGAGCGCTCAGGCGTGGCGGTCTCAACCATCTCGAAGGCGGAGCGCGGCGATATCGCGCTGACGTACGACAAATTCGGTGCGCTGGCGCGCGCGCTGAATCTGGACTACTCGGCGATCTTCGGCGACGAAGAGGCAGCACCCGGCGGCGCGATGGCCCCGTCGTTCACCGCAGCCGGAAAGCAGGCGATCTACGAGACGCCGAACTATCGCTACGGCATGATCGCCTCCGATCTGCACGACAAGCGCATGGTGCCGATGCGCGCGCACATCCGCGCGCGAAAGCTGGAGGATTTTCCCGACTACATCCGTCACGCCGGTGAGGAGTTTGTTTTTGTCTTATCGGGCAACTTGCTGTTGCAGTTCGAGAACGGGACGGCGTTCCGGCTGGCACCTGGCGACAGCCTCTACTTCGACAGCGGCGTGGGGCATGTGTATCTGAGTGAGCACGAGGACGGCGTCGACGCTGTCGTCTGCTGTGTGGACATGAACGTAGCGCATCCGGTGTTGTAACAGCAGGCGACCGCCTTGCGGCGATCGCCCGCCGCCTGACTTACAGAAACTTCGTCGGCCAGATGATGGTGCGCCACATATGCGCCGAGGGTGAACCGTCGAAACCCAGGCCCTCCTTCGGCTGTTTGAAATGGCGTCCGATGATGTCGATGAAGGGATCCCAGCTCACCTGCGCGTTCGGATCGAACGAGTAGATGTCGTTGAGCGTGATGAGACGGCTCGTCATGTACCACTTGTGATTACGTGCGTATTCCCAATCGGCCTTGACGTAAGGCTCAGGCTCGTAATCTCCACCGAAGTAGCGGATGTACGCTTCGGGATAGTCGTAACCAACGGAGGCATCCGGGAAGAAGCGCAGCGCCTGGTGGTAGCGAATGGCCCAGCTCACCTCTTCGTCGACGTATGGGGCAAGCAGTTGCGCACCCCAGTAGCCATGATCGGCGCGAATGAAGCCCGACACGCTGATGTCGTGCAACAGGCACGCAAGAATCGTCTTCTCGTCATGGCCCGCCTTGAGCGCATGCGTGGCGCTTTGCAGCAAATGGTTCGCGGGCGCGAACCGGTGCTTGAAAAAGTCGAGCAGCGTCGGGCGCTCCGGCATCTTCTGCAGGCGCGGATCGTCGCCCATGAGGAAGTGACGCGGATCGGGCTTGCCGCCCGGCGGCGGCATGATCGGCGCCGTCGGGTCGCGATCGCCCGACGTGAACAGCACCGAACGCACGATCTTGCGGTCAAGCGCCTCGATCATCTGATGTTCGAGCGCGTCGGCGCGCGCCGACAGACTCATACCGGCGTGCCCCGGCATTTCCTGTGTTTTCGTGGTGGACATGGCGTCTCTCCGAAACGATTCGTAGGGATTGGAAGCGACGTGCGACTCAGCGCTTCGCCGCACCGGTCGGTGGTGCCATCGGCGGCAACACCGGCACGCTCACGGCGCGAATCTCCGTGTAGTGCTTCAGCCCCTGCGCGCCATACTCGCGTCCGATACCGGACTCCTTCGTGCCGCCAAACGGCACGTCGTACTCCACGCCCACGTGATGATTGATCCAGGCGGTGCCGACTTCGAGCCGCTGTGCGATCTCGCGGGCCCGCACCGGGTCGGCGCTCCACACCGATCCCGACAGTCCGAAGCGGCTGTCGTTAGCGCGACGCACCGCGTCGTCCACATCGCTGAAGCGAATTACCGGCAGCACCGGCCCGAACGGCTCTTCGTCGACGAGACGCGTCCCTTCCGCGATATCGGCCACGATGGTCGGCGCGATGAAATATCCCGGACGCGGGAGTGCTTCGCCGCCACACAGAATGCGTGCGTTCTGGCCACGCGTATCCTCGATGAGTTCCAGCACCCGCTCGTATTGCATGCGGTTCTGCACCGGCCCCATCAGTACGCCCTCCTCGAAGCCCTCGCCGACCTTGACCTTGTTCGCGATCTCGACAAGCGCATCGCACAGCGCGTCGTAGACCTTCTCATGCACATACAGACGCTTGATCGCCATGCAGATCTGACCGCTGTTGCCGAAGCACGCCCAGAACAGACGCGGCGCGAGGGCCTTCACGTCGATGTCGTCGAGCACGATGGCCGCATCGTTGCCGCCGAGTTCGAGCGTCACACGCTTGAGCGTGCTGGCCGCACTGGCCATCACCCGCTTGCCCGTGGCGACCGAGCCGGTAAACGAGATCTTGTCGATGCCGGGATGGTTGGTCATCCACGCACCGAGATCGTTGCCGCCTGCGACGACGTTCACCACGCCGGGCGGGAAGTGCTCGCGTGCGATTTCGCCGATGAGCAGCGTCGTCAGCGGCGTATAGGGCGACGGCTTGAGCACGATGGTATTGCCCGTGTACAGCGACTGGGTGATCTTCGGCAGCGCGAGCAGTACCGGCACGTTCCAGGGCGTAATCGCGCCCACGACGCCCAGCGGGTGATATTGCAGCTCGACGTGCCCGCGCTCGTTATCGCGCAGGAGTTCAGGCTTCAGCTCGATGGCCAGCAGGCCTTCGAGGTTGGCGAACGCCCGGTTGAGTTCGTCCTGTGCGCGGGCGAACGGCTTGCCCTGCTCACGCGTGAGCAGCGTGGCGATTTCCTTGCTGCGCGCTTTCAGTGCTTCTGCAAAGCTGCGCAGCCGCTCGCGGCGATGCGCCGGGGTCGTCTCGCGCCAGACCGCGAATGCACGACGGGCAGCCGCCACGGCGCGATCGAGCTGATCTTGCGAGGCGTCCGGGCAAACGGCGAACGGTGCGCCCGTGCCCGGGTTGATGACGTCGAACGAGGCATTGCTGGACTCGCCGCGACCGTCGATGGTGTGGGTGAAACCGCTTTGTTGCATGTCGTCTCCTCCAGCGCTCTGTGCCGAGCGCATTGATAGTGTTTGGGCGTGATGCACGTGACTAGAGATCGAGCACCAGCCGGTCGCCGCGACAGCCGGAGCAGCAGATCATGACGGTGCGGCCACTGGCCCGCTCGTCCTGACTCAACACGAGGTCGCGATGCTCCGGCGTGCCGTCGAGTACTGCGACTTCGCACGTGCCGCACACACCTTCGCGACAAGAATACGGGGCGTCCACGCCAACGTCGAGCAATGCGTCGAGCATCGTCTGCCCGGCCGCTACGTGGACCGTCTTGCCACTGCGTGCGAGGACCACGTCGTATTGCCCCGTGGAACTCTGGTGCGTGCCCGCCCCGCTGAAATACTCCACATGTCCGTGGCAATCGACGCGGCGCGCCACCGCCGCTTCGAACGCCTGCAACATCGGCGCCGGTCCGCAGCAATAGAGGTGCGTGCCGGGCGCGGCGTCATCGATGAGGCGCATGAGGTCGAGCGAGCCACGCCCCGGCGCGCTGTCGAAATGCCACTGCACGCGGCCGTGCGAGAAAGTCGCCGCATCGAGGCGATTGGCGAACGCCGCCGTCTGGGCGCTGCGGGCGCAGTAGTGCAGCGTCCACGGGCAGCCCAGCGTTTCGAGGCGCGCCGCCATCGACAGTAACGGCGTGATGCCGATACCGCCCGCGACGAGCACCGTGTGTCCGGTGCGCGCCGCGCCCTCGTCGAGCGCGAAGTGATTGCGCGGCGCGCTGATCTTAAGCGCCGAGCCCTCGGTGAGATGCTCGTGAACGAAGGCCGATCCGCCGCGACTCGCCGCATCGCGTTGCACGCCGACGACATAGCGATGCCGCTCGGCCGGATCGTTGAGCAACGAATAGCAGCGTGACAGGCCGTCGCGCAGATACAGCTCGACGTGGGCACCCGCGGTGAAGGGCGGCAACGGGCTGTCGTCGGGCGCGCGCAGCTCGAAGACGGCAATCGTCTCGGTCTGCTGCTCACGCCGCGCAACGTTGACGAGCAGCGTATCGGTGAAATCGGACATGTTCATGAGTCGTCACACAGTCAGGTGGACCGGCCGGGCCGTCACTTATGCCGCCTTGGCGGGCAGACGGAAGACATGACGCGCGTTGTCTTCGAAGATCTTCTGGCGGTCCTGCGCGCTCAGCCAGTCGAGGTTGTCGATGAGCGAACGTACATCATCCATCGAGCGCCCCGTCTTCGGATTCACCGCCGAGCCCACGCCCGGGCACTCGGTGCCGAACAGGCAGCGATCCACGCCGACCGTCTTAATGAGCAGCGACAGCGCCTCTTCGGTGTAGAGCACCGTATCGAAGTACAGATTGCGCAGGCGATCGGAGAAGCGCTGGCCGTTCGGACGACGCAGCGACGGGGCGTCGAAGCGGCCGATCTGATACGGAATTGCCCCACCGCCGTGGCTCACCACGATCTTCAGGTCCGGGAAGTCCTTGAAGACGTCCGAGTTCACGAGGCCGAACACGGCGATGGTTTCTTCGTTGATAAAGTGCAGCGAGTACGGCACGCGCTCCGAGCGCGAACCCGTGCCGTGAATGTGCGCTGGCACGTCGAGCTCGCACAGCTTTTCGTAGAGCGGATACCAGTAGCGATCGCCCAGCGGCGGCGCCTCGGCCACACCGTTCTCGAACGGGTCCGGGTTGAGCAGGCAGCCCGAGAAGCCCAGCTCGTTAATGCAGCGCTCAAGTTCCGGCAGCGCCTGCTCGATCGGGTCGCCAGCGGTTTGCGGCAGACCCGCGACACCCGCGAACGTCTCGGGGAAAAGCTGCGTCTGGCGATAGATGATGTTGTTGCACTCTTCCGTGAACCAATGCACCAGTTTCGACGGCTTTTCCGACTGCATCAGTTGGAAAGGACGCGGCGAGACCAGTTGCAGGTCGGTGCCGTGGTCGCGAATGTAGTCGAGGTGCCCCTTGGGCCACGTTTCGGCGCGATTGGCGGCGGCGCGGATTTCGTCGTCGGACACGTTGATGCGTCCGCGCCCGTGCGAGCCACGGCTGGCCAGCAGGCTGGCCTTATAGGCCCACAGTTCGGTCGGTGCACTCACGTGGGCATGGCAATCGATGATCATGCTGGACTCCGGTTTCAGGTTGATTCGGGTTTGATGAAATGAGATGAAGACATGTGTGGCTTTGCTGCGGTATCAGTGTCTGGGTGCCGATGCGCCGCGTAGCAGCGCCGCCGCGCCGTCGAGCACCGGCGTGTCTTGCGGCAGCAGCATCGAGACGGGACGCACGTTGTAGAGCGCCGCATCGTTCGCACAGGCAGGCGCCTGCCCCTGCGCCAGATCGCGGGCGAGCTTGAGCATCAGCCGACGAAAGCGCACGATGCCGCGATCCGAAGCGCCCAGACGCTCCTGCGAGCGGTCGACGAGCGGCCCCATGCTTTCCTGCACGGCGGCGTCCTGATTCGGAATGCCTTCGATGCCTGTGAAGTTGGAGGTGCGCTGACGTGCGCGGTCGATGCCGTAGTCGTTGTCACGATGCAGCAGCGGCTGATAGCCCTCGTCCACCGGCCCCCAGAAGCCCTTGCGTCCGCCACGGAACGCGATCTCTTCGTCGCGATACGTGCGCGCAGGACTCGCGCTGAAAGACCATGTCCACGTGGTCTCGTCGTCGATAGGCACCCACGCGTGACCGTCGTAGGGCTCCTGACTCGATTCGTCGAAATTTCCAACGGGCGGAATCATCGTGTAGCACGGCAGCAGAAACTGCGTGACACGCCAGTAATACGTGCCCGGTCTGGCATGACGCCGCGCGGCGATCACCAGACCGTAATCCGCATCACTCACCTCGAATACGGGATGACGATCTGACGCGTGATACGGATTGCTCGGCGCACCGGCGACCGGCTCCGTGCGGCTGTGAAGAAATGAGATGTGGCTCGAATCGATGCCGCCCTCGACCGCCTGCGCCCAGTTGCACGATTGCAGTCGCTTGGTCGCCGTGTGCTGACGCTCGGGCAGCCGCGACCATTCGAAGTCGGGCAACGCGGGCACCGATTCGCGCGGCCCCATGTAGACCCACACGACGCCGTTGCGCTCGGCGGTGAGATAGGCCTTGATGCGCACGTTATGCGTCTGCGGATTCTCGTGCGGCTCGGACGGCATCTCCACACACTGGCCGTTCACGTCGAACTTCCAGCCGTGATAGACGCAGCGCAAGCCGCATTCCTCATTGCGTCCGAAGAAGAGCCCGGCCCGACGATGCGCGCAGTAGGCGTCCACGATGCCGACGCGTCCTTGCGTATCGCGAAACGCGACGAGGTCTTCGCATAGCAAGCGCAGCCTGACCGGTGCACCGTCACGCTCGGCGATCTCCTCCGAGAGCAGCGCGGGCAACCAGAAGCGACGGAACAGGTCGCCCATGGGCGTGCCCGGTCCAACGCGCGTGAGTGTTTCGTTGTCTTGCCTGGAAAGCATGCCTGCCTCCTTGCAGGTGGGGCCGGCGCGTCGTCCTCTACGAGACTTGCGCGGCCGGTGGCCTTAATTCGCCGGATGCCAGAGTACGAAGCCCATGGCGTTGCCCGTGCCCGCCGCCGAGCGGTAGCACGGCACGTAATCGACCAACTGCATGGTCATCTGTCCGGCGTTGGCCGCCGCAATGACGGGCAGCCAGTTCTTCACTTCCGAGGTGCCCGATTGCAGCAGCGCTTCGTCGATCTCGCGCAGGTACGCGGTGTCGCGACGCGTCATGGCGTCGAGCAGCGCATGGTCGAACGCCTCGTCGATGACGAAGTGGCTCAATCCGCCCGAGGCGATCACGGCGACGCGCACGTCGTCTGGCCAAGCCACGAGGGCGTCGCGCAGCGCCAGCCCGAGATCGACGCAACGCGTCGCACGTGGCTGGTTGGGCGGATAGAACGTGTTGAGCATGATCGGCACATGCGGCGGCACGTTGCCGTGCATGAGCCGCTGGTAGACGAAGCCGAACGCGTGCGGCATGCCGGTCGGACCGTCGTTGCCGCGCTGCGGGACTTCCGTCGAGATCGTGATGTCGTGCCCGCTGCCGGTGAACGCCGTCGCCAGATGGCGTGCAAGCGGCGCGTGCGCCGGGTACTCCGTGCGCGCCCCCGGCTTGATCGCGGCCGACGAGATCGAGATACCAGGCGGCATCTTCGCGAGTCGCGCGGCGCTGACCGGTTCGTCGAACACTGTCTCGCCGCCGAACAGCCACAGGGCCGGTGTGATTGCAGGGCCGAACACTTCGCGCTGATCGTTGCCGACGATCACGACGACGTCCGGCGCCGCGTCGGCGAGCGCCTTCGACATCACGCCGAGCGCCGCCGCACAGCGCGCGGCATGCGCCTCACGCGCGGGCAACGTCACTTTCGCTTCGATGTCTTCGGCGGCGCGCAACGTCATCAGTTCGTCGAAACTGTAAGTCGCACCGCGATACGGATGCGCCGGTTCGGCACGGTCCGCGCGTACGCGCAGATCCCAGTCGGCGGGCGGCGTCGAGAGCATCGGCCCGTGTGAGGTTCCCATGCACAGCACGATCTCAGCCATGCTGTGTGCTCCCGAGCGGCGCATCTACCACGTTGCCGTGCTCGTCGATCTGCACCCCCATCGCGTCGTGGAACGCACGCTTCACCGCTTCCGGTTGCCCGTACTGGAACGCGTATTCCTTGAGATGCTTCCCGATGATCGGATGCGCTTTGAGTTCCTCTCGCGTCAAACCGTCGACAAAGAGACGCCGGGCGGCGACAGGCAAATCGATGCAGTCGTTCTTGGCTTCTTCACGCACAAGCCCCTTCGGATCGCGGCCCTGTGCAACGGCATCGAGTTCGTCGAAGAAATGACGACGTAGCATGGCAATACCGCGATCGCTCGCGCCCAGATTCTCCTGGGTGCGATCGGCGATGCGCCCCTGCCCAACCCACGCGACGAAGTCCTGATTCATCACGTGGCTGGAGATCCATTGCCCAGTCGCCTCGTCCTTGACCGGGCCATACCAGGCAGGAATCGTCTCCTGCACGTACGGCTCGCGCTCGCGCGGAACACGGTTGAATGCCCACGTGATCGAGAGCGTGTTCTCGTCGTCGATAGGCACGCGCCATTCGAAGTGATCGCCGAGACAGAACACGTTCGGCCACAGGGCGAGACGGCCGACGGCCCACAGCGGATGCTTCTCGTCGGTGTCTTCACGCACGCGCTTGTAGATCAGCCCGTACTCGAATTCCTCGAAGCCGAGCTTCGTATGCGTGGGCGCGTAGGGGCCGGTGTCGCCGCGCAAGCGCACACTCCAGTTCGAGTGCATCCACTCGAAGTGCACCGGATCGATGGAATTCTCCTGACACTGGAACCAGTTGCACGGTACTTCCGAGATGACGACCTGACGGAAACCGTTCGCCCACGTGAACGGCTCCCATGTCGGCACGAGCGGCGCAGGCAACGGACCCATGTAGGCCCAGAGCATGCCCGCCTTGGCCTGTACCGGATACGACTTGATCTTGATCCGGTCCTTCAGGCGTACCTGCGGGTTCGCGATGTCCTCATACGGCTGCTCGGTGCATTGCCCTTTCTCGTCGTAGAGCCAGCCGTGATAGTTGCAGCGCAGTCCGCACTTCTCCACGAAGCCATACGCGAGATCGGCACGACGGTGCGGACATTGACGATCCACCAACCCGTAGTTGCCGGACAGATCCTTGTAAAGCACCAGGTCTTCGCCGAACAGGCGCGCCGGTCGCACCGAGATCTCGTCGAACTCGCTCTCGGCACCGATCGGATGCCAATAGCGCCGCAGCAATTCCCCCATCGGCGTGCCTGGTCCGACCTGCGTCAACAACTGGTTCTTTGCCTCGCTGAGCATGGATGTCTCCGTCCGTTTCTTGTGGAATGCGCACTGCATTCGACAGTGCATTTGCGCATACTGTATGCGTGTTTATTTTGCGTGTCAACGCCCTTTATTGGGCAATCGATGGTGTATTCACCCAACCCCGCTCATTCTTAAATCACCGTCAAAGCCCCACCCACCAAGGGAATCGCGGAAATTTAAGCACTTTCGCCTATTGACGGGACACGCTTACAAACATACTGTATGCGCATTCTACTACGATGCGTGCGTCGCTTGATCAGCGTCAAGGTCGGCCGACAGCGCGTGCCCTACGCTGCGACGACCATGTTCCGAACGTCCGACTTTCTTCCCGACACCTCGCGTACCGAATCCGACCAGCCCGCCATGACAGCGCCGCCGCCTCGCCTGCCCCATCGCCTACCGATTACGCTCCTCACAGGATTTCTCGGGAGCGGCAAGACCACGCTGTTGCGCGCGCTGCTCGCGCATCCGGGCATGAGCGATACGGCAGTGATCGTCAATGAGTTTGGGGAAGTCGGTCTCGACCATCTGCTGGTGCAGACGCTCGATGCGCACACCGTGCTGCTCGAAAGTGGCTGCGTGTGTTGTGCGGTGCGCGACGAATTGAGCGAGACCCTGCTGTCGCTGCAAGCACAGCTTCGCGCGGGTACGATCGCGCCGTTCTCTCGCGTGGTGATCGAGACCAGTGGCCTGGCCGATCCGAGTGCGGTTGTCGCGACATTGCTGCGCGATCCGGCGCTCTCGGCGCGATTCACACTGGACGCCGTCATCGTGACGGTCGACGCCGCCCATGCGCCGTTGCAGCTCGCGCAGCAGCCCGAGGCGCAGCGTCAGGTGATGCTGGCGGATCGGCTGTTGATCACCAAGGCTGACCTTGTGGACGAGGCCGCCCTCGACGACTTGCGCGTGGCGCTCGCCGCACGTAACCCCGCAGCGACGCAGCATACGTGCGATCACGGCCGCATCTCGCCAGCGGAAGTGTTCGGGCTCGGCATGCACGCGGCACAGAACGTCGCGGATGTGACGCTGCGCTGGCACGACGCCGATGCACCGCCCCCGGACCACCCGACGCGAACACCGCGCAAGTACCGACCGATCTGCACCACGCACGGGGCGCAAGGTTGCGCGGACTGCGGACCACTCACGTTACTGCCCGTCCATGAAGCCGCTCACCGCAGCGATGTCATCGCGCATTGCATCACTTTAGAGGCGCCGCTCGAATGGGATCTCCTGAGCAGTTGGCTCGGCGCGGTGACGTTCCATCACGGCGACGATCTGCTGCGACTAAAGGCCCTGGTGGACGTTACCGGGGAATCCGGCCCGGTGGTCATTCACGGCGTGCAGCACCGGCTGCACCCGCCCGAGACGCTTTCGTCATGGCCTGCGCAAGCGGCCGACGCCCATCCCGAACGATGCTCACGCTTCGTCTTCATCATGCGCAACGTGCCCCGCGACGCTTTGCTCGCGCACCTTCATGAAGCGCAGCGCGTACCCACATAGGCTATGCGCAATGTAGTATCTTGTTGCCGATTAAACGACCAGGATTCCCATGTCACGCGAAAAAGCAGAAACACCCGTCTGGAAACTCGGCCGCGCCGAATCGACCGCCATGCGCGTCGAACGTCAGATCAAGGAGGCATTGCTCGACGGGCACTTCGCCCCGGGTGATTTCCTCGGCTCGGAGAACGACCTCGCCACGCAATTCGGCGTGAGCCGTCTGCCGATTCGCGAAGCGTTGGGGCGTCTGCAGGCGCTGGGGGTCGTCGACATTCGCACGGGCGCCGGTGGCGGCGCGCGCATCGCCCAAGGCAATCCTTCGCTCTTCTCGGAGGCGCTCGCCATTCAGCTCAAGCTGGTGGGGATGTCCGCCGAAGAGATCTTCGACGCGCAGTACACGATAGAAGTCGCCGTCGCCGGACTGGCCGCGCAAGCCGCGACCGCCGAGGACATCGAGACGCTGGAAGTCGCACTCGAGAACGCGCAGGCGCTGGTCGGCACGCAGCATGAATTCACGCAGGCGTCGATGGCGTTCCGCAATGCCGTGGCGCACGCGTCGCACAACCATTTCCTCGAAGCGATGATGCAAGCGATCGTGCACGTGTTGTATCGCTCGCTCACGCCGTACACGACGGAGACCGTCGCCAAGGGCGTGATCAAGCGTCACCGCGAACTGCTCAACGCCATTCGCGCGCGCAACGACGAGGCCGCACGCCAGGTCGTGTCGCAAAACCTCAATGTGCTTCGCGAGAAGTATCTGGCCGCACGCGACGCCGCCGCCAAGGCCGCCACCAAGCGTTAAGGCACTACGCGGCGCACAAAAAAAAAGAACCGCGTCCCCCGACGCGGTTCGCAAAAGCCAGCCCACCCCCAAGCGGACCGGCACTGCCTTACATCAGGTGCGGTGGCGGCGCACCCGATTCGATAGCGCGTCGTCGAACCTGACGACGCGCACAATCCCCTCAGCGATTCCAGCCGTAAATGTCTAGCGAGGCTTCGCCCGCTTCCAGACGACGGATGATGTCCGCCTCCTTGGCTTCACGTTCATGGGCGGCACCCACAACCGCGTCGAGCGACGCCTGCGGCAGCGCCACGACGCCATCGGCATCGCCGACGATCACGTCGCCCGGTTGAACGACGATGTCCTCGATGCGCACCGGATAGCCGATCCACCCGCGCGCCGCGAAGTCCTTGCCGGTGCCGCGAATGCACAGCCCTCGCGCGAATACCGGAAAGCCGAAGCGCTCCAGAATGGCGCCGTCGCGCACGCAGCCGTCGATCACCAGACCGCCCAGCTTGCGTACGCGGCCCATCGTCGACATCACTTCGCCCCAGTAACCGGCGTCGTAATGCTCTGCGACGCGGACCACCAGCACGTCGCCCGGGCGCGCAAGTGCCAGCGCCCGATGCAGCCAGAGGTTATCGGCCGGGGGCGCGTCGACCGTCAGCGCAGGCCCGCAGATGCGGAAGGACGGTGCCATAGGCTTGATCGCTGCGGGTAGCGCGCCGATCTTGCCTGCAGCCTCGTGCAGCGTTGCCACGGGCAGTTCGGCTACGCGTGCGATGAGCGCAGGGTCCGGCCGCGCGAAGTCGACGTCGACCGTCGGCAAACCGGCGAATGGAAACTGCGTTGCTAGCGATGCGTTACGGGAAGTGGCGTCCATGACTCGGCTCCTTATCGCGCGCGCGTCTGCAACTGGTGATAGCCCAGATCCTTGCGCGCGTCGTCGAGGCGTTTGCCACCACGCACGGCCTCGCGGATGTGGCGCTCGGCAGCGTCGATCGCTTCGGCAGCATCGAGCACCGCCGCTTCGTGTTCTGCGGGAATCACGATCACGCCGTCGGCGTCGCCGCGCAGAATGTCGCCGGGATTCACGCGTGCATTGCCGATGTTGACCGGCACGCCCACCGACTCGACCTGCACCCGGTCCTTGCCGGTGCGCATCCAGTTACCTCGGCTGAAGAGCGGATAGCCCAGTTCGAGGGCTAGCGAAACGTCGCGGCAGATGCCGTCGATCACCGTACCTGCGATACCTCGGCGATGAGCGATTTCCGTAAGGATGTCGCCCCACACCGTGCAGTCTTCGCGGCCACCGTTATCGAGTACGAGTACCGTGCCCGGAGGAATGTCGTCGATGTAGTCGCCGACCGTGCCGGGCGGCGTGCTTGCAGGCCCATACTGCAAGGTGTAGGCACGTCCGGCCATGCGGTATGCGCTGTCGCGCGGCTTGACGAGATGGCATTGCCCGGCGATGCCGAGACGGTCGAGGGCATCGCTGAGTGTGGCGGTGTCGAGCGCAGCCGCGCGTTCGACGTTCTTATCTTGTTGTGTCATGACGTGTCTCCTGATGAATGGATTGTTGAGGGTCGTCGTGGCGCGCCTGTGCCGCTTATGCCGCGCCGTCGTGCAACATGTGTTCGTAGCTCGCCCCCATGACATCGGTCACGGGCTGCCCGGCGAGCAGTGCTTTCGCCATCGCGGCCTCGCGTGCGGCGATTTGTTCGGCAGCCGCCAGCACGCGCTCGATGTCGCTCACCGCCACGAAGACGACGGCACTGTTGTCGGCGATCACGTAGTCGCCCGGACGGACATCCACGCCATCCACGCAAATGGGCACATTGGTCCCCGCCTCGGCAACGCGAGCGCGCGCAGTGCGTGCCGTCAGTGCCCGACAGAACACCGGCAGGTCGTAGTCGCGCGCCTCGTCGATGTCGCGCACCGGACCATCGGCGACCACACCGGCCACGCCGCGCTGCACGGCCGCCAGCGAGAGAATGCCGCCCCAACTCCCCGCATCGAGTCCGGTGCGTTGCTCCACGACGATGATGTTGTCCGTGCCCGCCTGCATGACCGCCGTCGTGCCCAGGTGGCGCGGCGCGCCTGTCGTCGGCGGTACATCGGCAACCGCCACCAGCTTCACCGTCACCGCGCGCCCGGCAATGCGGCGTGCGCCCGAGCGGTGCGGCAGATGACAGACAGTACTGGGCAGACCGAGTTTGTCGAGGGCATCCGATACGGCGCAGGCATCGAGTTTTCGCAGTCGGGAGACGGCGTCGGCAGAAGCATTCATAGCAAGTCCCTTGCAGAGTGATGTGTGATGCAGCAATGCGCGAGTCGTTGAATGCCCGCTATTGCGCGTTATTTCGCGGGGGTCCAGTAGGCGAACGCCATCGCGTTACCTGTTCCTGCTTCGGTGCGATAGCACGGCACGTAGTCCACGAGCGTCATGCGCCAGTCGATGTCGTGCATCGCGGCGGCGAGCGGATACCAGCTCTTGATCTCCGCAGTGTTCCCATTGAAGTACGGCTCCGGAATATCGGCCAGTGCCGCCTCGTCGTGTTCGGCGAAGGCATTCAGCACGTGCCGGTCGAGCGCCTCGTCGATGACGAAATGCGTCATGCCGCCAGACGCCAGCACCGCCACGCGCAAATCGCTTGGCAACTGTTCGATCGCAGCGCGCAAGGCATGGCCGAACGCCAGGCATCTCGCCGCTCGCGGCTGGTTGGGTGCCACACCAACGTTGAGGAAGATGGGAACGCTCGGCGGCGGTGCGTCGCGCATGATCCGGCGATACAGAAAGCCGAACGCGTGCGGTATGCCGTGCAGACGGTCTTCACCACCGGGCAGACGGACCGATCTCGCCACATCGAAATGCCGGTCGCACAGAGACCTGACGAGCGCATCGGCCACGTCGGGTGCGCCGGGATACGTCGCGCCGTCGGGCGGGCAATGCCCTTCCTCCGCGATGGCGACGCCGGGCGGAAGACGTGCGACCTGTGCTTCGGTGAGCGGAATGTTCTCGATGCGCTCGCCCGCGTAGACGGTGATCGACGGCGTGAGATCTTCCTTGAAGACTTCGCGCTGATCGTTGCCAAGCAGGATCACCACATCGGCACGCGCCTCGTTAAAGCGCTCGGCCAACGTGTCGAGCGCACGCTGGCAAGCGTCAAAGCGTTGCTGCATGGCCTCGGGCGCGATGGCCTCGGCGAAACGCGGCGACTCGTCGGCACGTGCCGCCAGCAAAGCGTCGAAGGCCATGGCCTCGCCACGAAACCAATGCTGCGGATTCTTGCGATCTGCGCCAGCGCGCAAATGCCACATCTGGGGCGGCGTCGCGAGCATCGGCCCGTGCGAACAGCCCATCGCGAAAACGATTCGCGCCATCAGCGTCTCCTTCGAATATTCAGTATTACTGTATGCGTGTTTTGACGAAGAATAGGCGCGATGCATTTCGGTTGTCAACGACTCGCCGCATTTTTTTCGTCGTGTTTGACACTCGTCATAACAGACATATAGTATGCGTGTTATGTCGCGCTGTTCTGCGGGCAGGCACCAGTTCACGAGCCGCATGTCGCGCGTAACACTCTTACGATAACGATACTGGAGGCAGGCATGACCCAACACGCGATGGACGCCCGACCGGCGAACGCGCCCCCGCACAACCCCGCACCGGACAGTCCGGCTGCTTCACCTGAGGCATCCGCCTCTGAGACACTCGCAGCCGCGAACGAGACGCGTCGCGTTGGCCTTCGCGACTGGTACATGTTGATCGTGCTCACGGCAATCTTCGTGTTGTCGTTCATCGACCGCTCGTCGCTCTCGCTCGTGGTCGTGCCGCTCAAGAAGGAGTTGGGCGTCAGCGACTTCCAGATGAGCCTGCTGCTCGGTCTCTCGTTCGTGGTGCTCTACAGCACCTTCAGCATTCCGGCCGGTTATCTGGCTGACCGCTTCAGCCGACGCGGCATCATCGGCTGGGCCGTGTTCGTCTGGTCGTCGATGACGGTGCTCTGCGGCTTCGCCACCAACTACATCCAGCTCTTTCTCGGACGGACCGGCATCGGGATCGGTGAAGGCGCGCTGCAACCGGCCGCGTACTCGATGATCCGCGATACCTTTCCGCCCGACCGGCGCGGACGGGCGTTCGGCATCTATCACATGGGACCCATGCTCGGCGTAGGTTTCTCGTTGTTCGTCGGGGGCACACTGCTCAGCCTCTCGCAGAGTGGCGACGTGGCGCACTGGCCGATTCTCGGCGCGCTCAAGCCCTGGCAGTTCGTGATCGTCGTGCCGGGGCTCGTCGGCATTCCGCTCGCCTTGCTGATGCTGACGCTGCGCGAACCGAAGCGCGCGGCCAAGCAGAAGAGTGCCGACGCGCCCGGCTATCGCGACGCGCTGCGCTTCATCCGTAGCGAATGGAAGCTCTACGTGCCGCTGTGGATCGCCGCGACCCTCTACGCGATGGCGATCTCCGGTTTCAACGCGTGGCTCCCGACCGTCATCTCACGCGCCTGGGATCTGCCGTTGCCGAGCATCGGCCGCATGCTCGGGCCATTGATGATGGCGTCGGTGCCCGCCGGTCTCGTGATTCTGGGTGCGGTCATGGACCGGCTCTCGCGTCGCGGACGCCGTGCGGCACCGCTGGAAGTGGCGATGGTGTCGACCTTCGTGTCCTGTCTGGCGACGCTCCTGCTGGCGTTCACGGACAATCACGCGCTGGCCGTCGTGCTGTATGTCTGCCACACGTTCTTCGCGAGTCCGATTCCGTCGTCCGCTGGCGCAACGATGGCGCAGATCACGCCGGGGCGCATGATGGGCAAGCTCTCGTCGCTGTTCTTCCTCGTGCAAAACCTGCTCGGTCTGGCGCTTGGACCCACGGTGGCAGCCACGATCGCCCACGTGTTCTATAGCGGCCCGATGGCGATGGGATACGCCATCGTGACGACGTTCTGCGTCTGCACCGCCATTGCTGCCGTCATGTACGGGCTGGTCGCCGCACAGGTGCGACGCCGCAACTTCGAGTAAGCGCCCCACCCGATTCGGTCTCCCCCGCTTCGTCACGCGCCGTAAGCCTTCGGGCTCGCGGCGCGTTTGCTTTTGCGCGGGCATCAACCGAGCGCCCACCGAGCGCCCATAAAAAAACCACCGCAACGTTCGCGGTGGTCAAAGTACGACGCATGAAGCCTTCAGGGGATACTGTCAGAACCTGTGCCGCAAGCCGATACCGACACCGGTCTGGTCGCGACCGTTCGGAAACTCGGCACGTTGCGCGCCGTGACCGACGCTGTAATCGACCGTGCCGTAAAGCGTGGTGCGGCGTGAGAAACCGTACTCAGCGAGCAGCACATAGGTCTCGCGCGACCCGTCGCCTGCATCGCCCGACACACCGTTCACATTGCTCGCGCGGTCGTAGTACACAGCTGCGGTGATCGTCAGCGGTTTCGACACCTGATACGCCACACCGCCATAGAACGCATTGTCCTTACGCGGATTCGCGCCCCCCGTCACACCGCGCCCTGAAAGGAAGCCGTCCACGAAACCGGTCTTGTCGTTGCTGTTGTAGTAGCCGAGCGTTGCCGTCACCGGACCCCACTCGTACTTGACGCCCAGGTTGTAGATCATCTGGGTATTGGCGTTGATGTCGCGGTTCTGGAGCACGTTGGCCATCACACCGAACGGCTTGCCCACGTAGGCCAGCGACAGCACATACCCCGAGTTGCGCGCCGTGCTGCCTGCCACGCCGCCAACGATGTACTCGAGGCCGACTTGTACGTCCTGATACCGCTTCATGTACTTCACGGCGTTGTTGGCACCGTTCGGGCCGTTGGTGCCGAACACGACCGGCATCCACTCGTTCTGGTCGTAGTTGCCGACAGTGAGCGGATCCCAGCCTTCGATCAGCAGCTCCCACGCGGGGTTATCCTGCGTGCCGATGGTGAGCTTGCCGTAATCGCCGTCGAGACCGACGTAGGCCTTGCGGTTGAAGATCTTGCCGTTACGCTGCGACGTGCCGTTGTTCAGGTGATAACCACCTTCAAGCATGAAGATTGCCTTCATGCCCTGCCCGAGATCTTCCTTGCCGTAGATGCCCCAACGGCTCTGCGAAATGGCGCCGTCGGTGAGTGCGAAGGAACTCTTGTTGTCATTGGTAGCGCCGGACAGATAGCGAAGGCTCGCATCCGCCACGCCAAACATCGTCACGCTCGATTGCGCGAACGCCGGCGAGGCGATCAGCGCCCCGGCGGCCAGAGGAAATGCCCATGTCTTCATTTAATGCCTTCCCCAATGCGCCAACCGCCCTGCAGCGGCCGGCCATGATAGCACCGCCGCGACGCACGTCACCGCCGTTCATTCCGCAAATTCTGATCGTATATTTAGGATAACTAATAAATTGACATGAATTTGCGAACACACCTCTTCCTCGCCCTGCCTCCAAGCGTTGGCGAAGCCACTGACGGACGATGACGCTCTCCAAACCACGCGGCGCTACAGCGCGCCGACGGTCTCCCGTGTCGCGACTAGAAATTTGTATACCTAACTATTTTGATGTATTATTTTCGTCGTAGTCCCCTCCCGAATGGCAAAGCGTCTCGCACGCCGTTGAAGTTGTCCGGAGGCGCGGCGCTCCCTGGACGGAGCGCCGCATTTTCCCGAACTCTCGCGAAGTGAGAAGCGCAGTACGCATCCCCTCTCACCTTTGCTGCCTGGCAGACTCGAGCGCTTACTTGGCGCCCGCCGGTTTGACGGCAATCACTTCGATTTCCACCATCCAGCCCGGGTCGACCAGACGTGCCGCCTGCAGCACCGAGCGTGCGGGCAGGTTCGGACCGTTCTTATCGAAGAACTGGTAGTAGCCGTTCATGAAGCCGCCGAAGTCCATGACGTTGTTTTTCGCCGGATCGCCTACGAGAAACACCTGCATCTTCACCACGTCCTTCATGGTGAGATTCATCGTGGCGAGCAGCGCCTGGATACGCTTGAGTACGCTCACCGTCTGCTGCTCGGTATTGCCGTAGCCACCGCCTTCGAGCTTCTCCGGCACCTGCCCGCTCAGATAGACGGTCGTGGCGCTGGCAGGCACTTCGACGGCAAGGGCCAGCGGACCCGGTTGCTTCGGCAGATGGCGCACCACTTCCTGCGCCCCGGCGGCATGCGCGAAGCACATGGCTGCGCTGAGGGCTGCGAGTTTCCACCATCCTTTCGTTGACTTCGTCATCTCGTTTTCCTGAAGGTTGTTGAAATCGAGGCGCGCGCGTGCCCACGCGCGCCGGTCTTGCCGACGCGTGACTGTCGTTTCTGCTTTGAGGGGCGGCCCCTACCGGACGCGCTGCGCGGCATTTCTCCGCAGCGACGCGCCCGTCGCGGTCAGTTGCCCTTGGTGCCGCCCTCGTTTTCCTTCGCGGCGATCGTCTTGCGAATCGACGCGACCTGCTCGGTCGTCACCGGCGCGGCGTTGTTACCCCATTCAGCACGAATGAAGGTCACGACATCCGCGATCTGCTTGTCGTTGAGTGATGAATTGAACGTTGGCATGC
The DNA here is from genome assembly GCF_024704525.1 of Pandoraea commovens. Classification (NCBI taxonomy): domain Bacteria; kingdom Pseudomonadati; phylum Pseudomonadota; class Betaproteobacteria; order Burkholderiales; family Burkholderiaceae; genus Pandoraea; species Pandoraea commovens. The sequence goes on along the minus strand of NZ_CP102780.1, from coordinate 1,595,439 downwards.
CGCCGCGCCCACCGATCACCGTTTCAACGACCTTGACGGCGTCCCCCAGCACGAACTTGTCGCCCTTGAGCGCAGGAAACGCGCCGGGAATGCCCTGCCCGCCTGCCTGGTGACACGCTGCGCAGTTGTTGCCAAAGATAGTTTTGCCCGAAGGCGTCTGCGCGTGCGAGACACTGGCCACCAGACTGAGCAACGCGATCGACCACAACTTTTTCATTGCTTTACTCCTCTACCGTTCTACTGACTGCGACTGACGATGATGCTGAATTTCGTAGGGCTCACGCACTCAGGCGCGCATGAAGCTGCTCGATCTGATGCCAGGCCGATTCGATGGCTCCGGCCTGCCAGCCGTTGAGATGGCTCATGTGCTCACCAGCGAGCAACGTGCGGCCCTCGCCCTTGAGCAGACGCGGATACGCCGTGCGGCGTCCCGCTTCGCTCCAGTCGGCCCAACCGCCGAGGTTGTACTTCACGCGGTGCCACGCCACCGAGAACGACGACTCGGCCGAATCGCGATAATGCCCCGGAAACACCTTTTCGCCAGCGGCGAGGCCGAAGTCAGTGCGCTCTTTGAGCGACATCGCGCTTACCTGCGCGGCCATCGCGCCGAAGTTGTAATAGGACAGCAGCGTGCCCTTCTGCCCTTGCCAGTTGGTCGACGGCAGCGAGATCAGCGTGGCGCCTTTGATATCGGTCTGGATGTGACCGCCATAGATAAAATGATCTTCTTCCCAGAAGCGGCGCTTCATCTGCACACCGAGCTTGCCGACCGGCTCGTAGGCGACCTGCATCGCATCCTTGAAATCGTCGGAGAAGTCGGTGTCGATCTGCTTGAGTACCGACAGCGGGATCGTGCACAGGCAGAAGTCGCCCTTGACCGTGCGACCGGCGCCGGTGCGCGTGTCCTTGCATTGCAGCACCACACCGCTATCGGTATTGCGCAGGCTCACGACTTCGGTGTTGTAGCGGATCATCTTCTTGGTGCGACGCTCGAAGGCCTTCGCCACGTGATCCATGCCGCCCACGGCTTGCAACATCGTCTTCTGCTGTTCGATGTCGTTCGTCGAGCGATAGATGTTGCCGAGCTTCGACTTGAGCAGATCGCCGAATTGCAGCGGATCGGTCTGCACGCCCGACTGCACGCCGGGATAGGTCTTGTAGCCGCGCGCCGTCGTGCCCTTGTAGTCGAGGTCCTTTTTGTTCAGGTAGCCCTCATGCACGAGGTAGTCGAGCAACAATGCCCGGTCGCCTTCGCTCAGTTGGTCGTTGAGCTTGCCCGCGCGCAGTGTCTTGGCGAACAGTTCGTCGGTGTAGCCGCGCATGTCGGCCTTGATCTCGAACTGGCGCAGCCGTTTGCCCGCGAGCGGACCGTCGATGTTTTCCTTGTAGACGTAGGCCGCGTCGTTATCGTTGTTGAAGAGTTCGAGCGGCACGCCGAATTCGCGCGTGTAATGCAGCGTGGACTGCTGGCAGAACGGAATGCGCCAAGGGCCGTGGTTGATGTACTGGCCTTCGTCGAAGTTGCAGACCTGGCGCTCGCCACCCAGCTCAGTCAGCTCGAAGCCGCGCCGCGCAGTCTGGCAACGGCCGCCCGCGAAACTGCGTGCCTCGATGATTTCGCACGCGTAGCCGAGTTTCGACAGCTCGTAGGCTGCCGTCATACCAGCCAGCCCTGCGCCGAGAATGACCACGCGCTTACCGCGGCCGCTGCCTGAGAGGCGCGGCGGCGAGGTGCGAACCGAGGCGAGATCCACGCCCCAGGCCTTCATCGTCGCCAACATGAGACCGCTACCGCCGATGGCGAGTGTGCGCATCAGGAAATCGCGGCGGCGCAGTCCGCCCCCGACGCCAGCAGAATCCAAAGAACCCAATGACTTGCCCGTGGTGTGTTGCACGTCTGACATGACTCTCCTCACTCTTGAATGATGAAACGTGTCGCGAATGCCAACGCCGTGCGCGCAATGTGCAAGGGTGTGACCCGGCCTTGCGGACGAGCGCAACCCTTGAGCGCATGTAGCGCTTCAGCGAACGAATACGGGGGATGTGAGAAGGCTCAGGGCGAGTGGCCAGAGGACCGCATGATGTCTCCTTAAGCGCGAATTCCGGGGCAGTGCGACAGTCTTGCGCCGTCGTGATGCCGGGTTCTTGTCTTCTCGTGAAACGTCACCCTCCGAGCGGACCGACAACGTGCTCCGGGGGGAGGTGCGTCCGGTCATATACATAGCGCGCCGGTACTGCACTGCGGAGCCAAATCCTGCTCAGGGGAATCGGGTATGCTTGCTCGCCTGTACCGATAGGTTTGCCCGCCACCATAACGACCATACTATATGCGTGTTATGGGTTCGAGTATTAGCGTTACTACTTAGCGTGCGTATTTGACGAGGTGTTGGAGAGGCGCGGGGTGTGCGCAGGTGTGAGCGCCGCGACATGCGCGGCGCTTTTCAGACAGCAGCCTATCGGCGAATGGGCCAATGGGCCAATGGGCCGGTGACGCCGCGCCGCGAGCGAATCACTCAGGCGTTGCTGGCGTGCGCGAGTTCGCGAAAATTCATCCAGTGGGAACTGACGAGCCAGCCCGCATCGACCGGCAGGCTCACCCCGGTGATCGCGCTCGATTCGTCGCTCATCAGGAAGCTCACGGCCGCCGCAATTTCGTCCGTCCCGACGAGACGCCCGAGCGCCGAGTGCGATTCGATGGCCGTCGCGCTGCGCTTTCCGGTGGCGAGTTTGTCTTCGAAAATTGGTGTGAGCGTAAAGCCGGGCGCGACCGAATTCACCCGAATGCCCGACGCGCCGAGTTCACCGGCGGCGAGTTGGGTGAGCGCGCCCAACGCCACTTTCGCCGGGGAATAGGCGTGCAGCGGCAATGGGCGCAGCTCATTGATCGACGTAATGTTCACGACCGCACCGGCGCCGACCTCGGTCATGAGCGGTGTGAAAGCGCGCAGGCAATGCTGCGCGCCAAAGTAGTTCACTTCCCAAACGCGACGCTGCATGTCGTCGGTCATGTCGAGCATCGGCATCACATCCTGCAACACGCCCGCCACGTTCACCAGACCAGCCACACCCGGATTGCGCAGCGATGCCGCCAACGCATTCACCGCCGCGTGGTCTGTCACGTCGAGCGCTGCCAGCTGCATTCGCGTATCGTCCGCACGCTCGCCGAAAACACTCCGCAGTTGCGTCAAGTCCAGGTCCGTGGCCACGACATGCCAACCGTCGTCATGAAGACGATTGGTCACCGCCAATCCGATACCACCGCTAGCACCGGTCACTACGACAGCCTTGCCTGCGTCGCGTAACGCATTCAATGAGAGGCGCTTCGCGCGGTGGAGGGATGTGTTCATTCAGGGCGTCTCCGTCGGATTGTGTTGTCGTTTTATTTTCTAAACTATTCGTTTAGTTTATCCACAACCCTATCGGCAGCGTCAAGCTTTTTTTGCCAACGCCCTCGCGCGTGTCGTTTTGTTTGCACCGGATGGCGCACTGCCCGAGCGCGATCGGGTCAGCGCGGGCACCGTTCCGTTAGGGCCGAGCAGACCTTGCATGACCAGGTCGACGTGCTCGCGCACGAACGCCCGGGTCAGCGGCTTGTGACCGACGAGCAATCGGTAGTACAGCGGCGCGTAGAGTATGTCGAGAACGACATCGGGATCGCCCGGCTTGATGAGGCCCCGAGCGATCGCATCGCGTACGATCTCGACGCCCTGCTCGCGTCGCGCGGAGACATAGCCGTCGCGAAACGCTTGCGCGATCTCCGGGTCGGACTGCCCCTCGGCAATCAGCGCGCTGATCATCGTGCCCATCGGGCCGCAGAACTCCTCTGCCATTTTGAGCAGACGCGAGAAGATGCTGTCGAGCTGCAACTCCTCCGGATACGGCAGCGCCTGCCCCGCTTCGCGCAGGAACGCCGTCATGATCACGGACGCGCGATTCGGCCACCACTTGTAGATCGTGGCCTTGCTCACCCCCGCCGCCGTGGCGATGGATTCCATCGTCGTGGCGTGCAGTCCTTGTTCGAGCAGAAGACGGTAGGCGGCGTCGAGCACGGCGCGCTCGGCCTCGACACTGCGCTTGCGACCGCGTCGGCCTGGCGTGGGAGATTCGGGATTCGACTGACTTGACATTCGTTGTGCCCGGATAAATACTAAACTGAACGTTTAGTTTATAAATAACGACACCGTATTGAAACACACTGGCAGACGACTCTGCCAACGGTGCGTCGGATCGGAGAACGGAATGCTGAAGTCTGACACAGTTTTTTCTTCCTTTGACCTGCCTGTCGGCGAGACGATTGCCGACACCGGCATCACGCCGGACGAACAATGCGTGCGCGAGGATCTCGCAGCGGCGTACCGACTGTGTGCGATCAACGGATGGGACGATCTCGTCTACACGCATCTGTCGGCGAGGGTGCCCGGCCCGTCGCATCACTTTCTCGTCAACCCGCTTGGTCTGTCGTTTCACGAGATCACCGCGTCGAACCTGGTGAAGATCGATCTGGACGGGCGTGTCGTGGGGCAATCACCATACCGCCCCAATGCGGCGGGCTTCGTGATTCACGGGTGCATTCATGCGGCACGTGAAGACGCCGCCTGCGTAATGCACTTGCACACCGAAGCGGGCATGGCGTTGTCCGCGCTCGAAGACGGACTGCTGCCGATCACGCAGCACGCCATGCGCTTCGTCGGACGGCTCGGATACCACGATTACGAGGGCATTGCTCTCACCATCGACGAAAGGGATCGCCTGCTCACCGACCTCGGTAATCATGCGGCCCTTATTCTGCGCAATCACGGCACGCTGACGGTCGGCCGCTCGGTGGGGCATGCCTTCGTGGAGATGTTCTATCTGGAGAAGGCCGCACGCGCGCAATTGCTGGCGCAGAGTACCGGAGCGCGATTGCGGATTCCGCCGCATCACGTGGCTGTGCTGACCGCACAGCAGTGGGTGACGGACATGCGCGGCTCGGGCGATCGTGAGTGGCCGTCGCTGCTGCGCCAACTGGCCCGCGACGGGCACGATTACAAACAGTGATTCCCCGGTAGCACCGACAGCAGCGGGATAGCTTTGCGAAGTGGCGTCAGGTAGTACGTATCAGGCAGTTGGTAGTCATCAGCACTCAAAAACAGAACCATGACGGAGACACCCCTTGAACCCGACCATCGCATCAACGGCGAGTCAACCCGTGGCGGGCAGCGATAACGCTGCCGCACTGGACTCGCGCATCGCGCAGGAAACCATCGGCCAGCTATTTCGCCGCATCCTGCCCTTCCTGATTCTCTGCTATATCGTGGCCTTCCTCGATCGTGTAAACGTCGGCTTCGCGGCGTTGCACATGAACGGCGACCTCGGGTTCACCGCCACCGTCTACGGCTTTGGTGCGGGCATCTTCTCCATCGGCTACTTCGTCTTCGAGGTGCCGAGCAACCTGATCCTCCACCGCGTGGGCGCGCGCATCTGGATTGCGCGGATCATGGTGACGTGGGGCGTCGTCTCGGCGGGCTTCGCGTTCGTCTCAGGCGAGACGTCCTTCTATGTCATGCGCTTCCTGCTCGGCGTTGCCGAAGCGGGTTTCTTCCCCGGAATCGTGCTGTATCTGAGCCTCTGGTTCCCCGGACGCGCGATGGCGCGCGCCACGGCGATCTTCATTCTCGGGTTGCCGCTGGCCGTGCTGATCGGCGCCCCGCTCTCGACGTGGATTCTCACATCGTTCCATGAATTTGCCGGGCTGCGCGGCTGGCAATGGATGTTCCTGCTCGAAGGCGGGCTCGCCGTGGTGGTAGGCGTTGTGGCTTACTTCGTGCTGGGCAATGCCCCGGACAAGGCGACGTGGCTCAACGAGTCGCAACGTGAGTGGCTCGTTCGCACGCTGGCGCAGGAGAAGGCAGCCAAAGAACGCGCGCGCCAGTATGGTGTGATGGAGACGCTGCTCTCGGGCAAGGTGCTGCTGCTGGCATTCGCCATCTTCTGCAATATCACGGCACTGTTCGGTATCACGCTGTGGATGCCGCAGATCATCAAGGGCATTGGCGGACTGGACAACACGCGGGCCGGCTTGCTGAGCGCCGTGCCGTATGTGTGTGCGGGTGTGGCGATGGTCGTGAACGCGCGGCACTCTGACAAGACCGGTGAGCGCCGCTGGCACATTCTGCTACCGGCGGCCATCGGCGCCATCGGGTTGGTGATGGCGGGGAATGCCGCGTCGCCCTACGTCGGGATTCTCGGATTGTGCATCGCGGCGGCTGGGATTCTGGCGTCGAACATTCTGTTCTGGCCGATGGTGCCGATGTTCCTGACGGGTGCAGCCGCCGCCGCCGGGATCGGGTTGGTGAACTCCGTGGGCAACCTCGGCGGTTTCGTCGGCCCGTATCTGACGGGTTGGGCCAAGGACACCTTTGGCGGATACGGCGCGAGCATGACCACGCTCGGTGCGATGGTGCTGGCCTACGGCGTACTGCTGTTCGTTTTCCTTACCGTGAGCGCACGGCGTGTAGATAGCGTCGATGCGGGCACCACGGGTATTGCGAGGTCGTCATGAATATTGCCAGTACGCTCGCCCGCGCGGCCCAGCGCCACCCCGGGCATGTTGCCACCTATGTCGGCGACGCGCCGCAGTACGACTACGCGACACTCGCGCGACGGTGTGCTGCCATCGCAGCCGGGTTGCGCTCAATGGATCTGCCCGACGGCGCACGCGTCGCGCTCTGGATGCGCAACCGTCCCGAGTATCTCGAATGGCTCTATGCGATCTGGTGGGCCGGGCTGGTGGCCGTGCCCATCAACGCGAAACTGCATCCGCGCGAGGCCGCTTTCATCGTCAATGACGCCGAGGCTGCGGTATTGCTTGCGGAGGCGGAAGACCTGCTAGCGGTTCGAGACCATATCGGCAGTCAGGTGACGGGCTTTGCGCCGGAGGACGCGCAAATTGCCCGTTGGCTGGCAAGCGATGCGAGCGGCGAGGTGGCGTCCCGCGAGAATACCGATCTGGCGTGGATCTTCTATACGTCGGGGACGACAGGGCGTCCGAAGGGAGTGATGCTCTCGCATCGCAACCTCTGGTCGATGGCGGCCTGCTATATGACGGACGTCGACGCCGTGGGGCGCGACGACCGCACGCTATATGCCGCCCCCATGTCGCACGGCGCCGGACTCTACAGCGTCGTGTTCATGATGCAGGCGGCGGGGCATATCTTCCCCGCGTCGGGTGGCTTCGATGCGGAGGAAATGTTTGCGCTGGCCGAGACGCTTGGCAATGTCTCCTGCTTCGCCGCGCCGACGATGGTCAATCGGCTGGTGCGGCACACGCAGGCCTCAGGCGCTTCTTCGGCGGGATTCAAGACCCTCGTCTATGGCGGCGGGCCGATGTATTCGGCCGACATCGAGCGCGCGTTGTCGGTAATGGGTTCGCGGTTCGTGCAGATCTACGGGCAGGGGGAGTCACCGATGACGATCACGGTGTTGCCACGCGACGAAATCGCGGCGACGGCACACCCTCGATGGTCGCAACGACTGGCATCGGTCGGCCATGCCCACGCCATGGTGGAGGTGGCGGTGGTCGATGACGACGGCGTACCTGTAGCCACCGGCGAACCGGGCGAAGTCGTGGTCCGCGGCGATGTCGTGATGCAAGGCTATTGGCGCAATCCGGAAGCGACCGCCAAGACGCTGCGCGACGGCTGGCTGTGGACGGGCGACATCGGTGTGCTGGATGACGACGGCTTCCTCACTCTCAAGGATCGCTCGAAGGACGTGATCATCTCCGGCGGCACGAATATCTACCCGCGCGAGGTCGAAGAGGTGCTGCTCCGTGCAGATGGCGTGGCCGAGGTGGCCGTGATCGGCGAAGTCGACGCAGAATGGGGCGAGGTGGTCGTGGCCTATGTCGTCTGCACGCCCGGCGTGACGCTCGATAGTGCGATGCTGGATGCGTATTGCCTCGAACACATCGCGCGGTTCAAGCGCCCTAAACGCTACGTCGCCGTGGACGCCCTACCGAAGAACCACTACGGCAAGGTCTTGAAAACAGCGTTGCGAACGCTCTGAGTGAATTGAGCGCGTGATCGACTGACGCACAAAACAAAAAAGCCCGCTAGTTAGCGGGCTGATTCGTTCAAAGCAAGATGCTTGGCGGAGAGGGTGGGATTCGAACCCACGGTACGGTATAACCGTACACCGGATTTCGAGTCCGGCGCATTCGACCACTCTGCCACCTCTCCAAGCGTTCTTTCTGCTTTGGTTCGCTGCCTGAGTGGCCTCAAGCAGCGAGAAAGAGATTATAGCCGAATTTATTTTTCCGGCAACCCCTTTTGCAAAGTTTTTTACGCTGCGGGCTCAAGACGCTCGATGCCGCCCATGTACGGACGCAGCACGTCCGGCACCGTCACCGAACCATCGGCATTCTGATAGTTCTCAAGCACCGCCACCAGTGCGCGTCCCACCGCGAGACCCGAACCGTTCAGCGTGTGCACCAGCTCCGGCTTGTTCTGCGCATTGCGGAAACGTGCCTGCATCCGGCGTGCCTGGAAGCTCTCCATGTTCGAGCACGACGAAATCTCGCGATACGTGTTCTGCGCCGGAATCCACACTTCCATGTCGTACGTCTTCGCGCTGCCAAAGCCCATGTCGCCCGTGCACAGCACGAGCGTGCGGTACGGCAATCCAAGCTTCTGCAGAATCGTTTCCGCATGCCCCACCAGCGTCTCGAGCGCGTCGTACGACTCTTCCGGACGCACCACATGCACCAACTCGACCTTGTCGAACTGATGCTGACGAATCATGCCGCGCGTGTCCTTGCCATAGCTGCCCGCCTCCGAGCGGAAGCACGGCGTATGCGCCACCATGCGCATCGGCAACGCATCGTTCGGCAGCAGTTCGTCACGCACCAGATTCGTCAGCGACACTTCCGCCGTCGGAATCAGATAGAAGTTCTCGATACGCTCGCCCTCTTCACCACCGACCTTGCGCGGCACCTTGAACAGGTCGTCCTCGAACTTCGGCAACTGACCCGTGCCACGCATCGACGCCGCATTCACGATGTACGGCACGTACGTTTCCGTATAGCCGTGCTCGCTCGTGTGCGTGTCGAGCATGAACTGCGCGAGCGCACGATGCAGACGTGCAATGCCGCCCTTCATCACCGAAAAACGGGCACCGGCAAGCTTGGCCGCTGCGTCGAAATCCAGACCCAGCGCGGCGCCGAGATCGACGTGATCGCGCGGCGTGAAGTCGAACTCTCGCGGCGTGCCCCAGCGGCGCACTTCCACGTTCTGCGTTTCGTCCTTTCCGACCGGCACGCTCTCGTGCGGCAGATTCGGCACGCCCAGCAACAAATCCGACAGACGCGTCTGAATCTCTTCAAGACGCACCGACGACGCCTTGAGCGTGTCAGCGATGCCGCCGACTTCGGCGATCTCGGCCGAGGCGTCCTCGCCCTTGCCCTTCTTCATGCCGACCTGCTTCGACAACGCATTGCGACGCGCCTGAAGCTCCTCGGTTTGCGTCTGAATCTGCTTGCGCTCCGCCTCGAGCGCAGCGAATGCCGCCACATCCAGCGTGAAGCCGCGCGCTTTGAGTCGCGCAGCAACGCCGTCGAGATCCTTGCGAAGAAGTTGAATGTCGAGCATGGTGGGAAATCTATTGTGAGCGGCCCACGTGGGTGGACCATGAATTGGGTGTTGGCCGACGGCGGCGTTGCCAGTGCATTCTCGCCGACGACGGCACTAATGGCGGGATTTTACCAAACGCGCAGCGCTGTGACGCGATTTGACGCGTCGCCAAGCGCCGAGACGCTGCGGCGGCTCGTTACGGCCGCCCGACCCGCACGGCAGCGCGCCAACTCACGCGGACTCGTCGTCCCCGGATTCCGCTGGCGGTGACTTCTCGGAAGATAAGGATGGAGAGGACGTTTTCCCAGCCGTCGGCGTCTTCGCCGGGGCATCGGTTTTGCGTCCCTTGGCATTCGCACGACGCCACTCGGCATCGAGCGACTTCAGCCAGTTCAGCTTCTCCCCGATCTTGCCTTCCAGACCGCGCGGCACAGGACGATACCAGTTCTGCGCACGCAGATCATCGGGGAAATACGTCTCACCGGCCGCATAGGCATCCGGCTCGTCGTGGGCGTAGCGATACTCGTGACCGTAGCCGAGTTCTTTCATCAGCTTGGTCGGCGCATTGCGCAAATGGATAGGCACCGCGCGCGACTTGTCCTTGCCGACGAACGCCCGCGCCTGGTTGTACGCGTTGTAACCCGCATTCGACTTCGGGGCCGATGCGAGATACAGAATCGCCTGCGCCAACGCCAGTTCGCCCTCGGGCGTGCCAAGACGCTCGTACGTCTCCGCCGCATCCAGCGCAATACGCGCCGCTCGCGGGTCGGCCAGCCCGATGTCTTCCCACGCCATGCGCACGATCCGGCGCGCCAGATAACGCGGATCGGCACCACCGTCGAGCATGCGACAGAACCAGTACAGCGCGCCGTCCGGCGAACTGCCGCGCACCGACTTGTGCAGCGCGCTGATCTGATCGTAGAACGCGTCGCCGCCCTTGTCGAAGCGACGCAGATTCTCGGCGAGCACGCTGGCCAGCAGCGCCTCGTCGATCGTCTCCATGTCTTGGGACATCGCCGCCTGCGCCACGATTTCGACGTTGTTCAACAGCTTGCGGCCGTCGCCATCCGCCGAGTCGATCAGCCCCTGACGCGCTTCGTCCGTGAATCCGATATCGCCCAACTCATGCGCGGCGCGCGTGACCATCTCGCCGAGTTCTTCGTCGTTCAGGCTCTTGAGCACATACACGGCCGCGCGCGAGAGCAATGCGCCATTCACTTCGAACGACGGGTTCTCCGTCGTCGCGCCGACAAAGATGAACAGACCGGATTCGACGTGCGGCAGGAAGGCATCCTGCTGTGCCTTGTTGAAGCGATGCACTTCATCGACGAACACGACCGTCTGCTTGCCCTGTCCGCGCTGAATCTGTGCAGCCTCGACGGCGTCGCGAATGTCCTTCACACCGGAGAGCACGGCCGACAGCGCAATGAAGTAGGCTTTGAAGGCGTCCGCCATCAGGCGCGCGAGCGTCGTCTTGCCGACACCCGGCGGCCCCCAGAGAATCATCGAATGCGGACGGCCCGCTTCAAATGCCACGCGCAAAGGCTTTCCCTTGCCCAGCAGGTGACGCTGGCCAATCACATCGTCGATGGTATGGGGGCGAAGGCGCTCGGCCAAAGGCACCGAAGCCGACAAAGGGGCGTCGTTTGGCATGTTCTCAAGCAGTGCGGCCGGGGATGTCCCCGGCCGCAGTCAGATAATCAGATATCCCATTATGCCAGCCCGATGACAGGCACGCCTGCAAAGCGCTTCTCGGACGATGCCGGGCGGCAGGGACGAAGGTCAGCGCAAGCTCAACCCTTGATCACGTCCGCCCCTTTGGGCACCGTGAACTTGAAGTTGCCCGCCGGTAGCGGCGGATTCTTCTGCATGTTGCTGAACGTAAGCAAGGTCACGTTGCCGAACGCGTCGTACAGTTCCATCGCGGCGAGGTTGCCGTCGCGAAAACCGATGCCCACGCGCTGGAACTGCGTGTCCTGCGCCTTTGGCCTAAGCTCGACCCAGTCGATGCCGTTCTTCACCCCGGCGTCCTTGAGCGTGAAGCTCTTTTCAATGTCATTGCTACCGAACAGGATCGCCGCCGGGCTTGCGCCCAAGGAATCACCCAGCTTGCGCTCCGTGACCTGATTCAGATCCTTGTCGTAGACGTAGAGCGTCGTGCCGTCCGCCTGCAACAGCTGATCGTAAGGCTTGGTGTAGTGCCAGACGAACTGGCCGGGACGCGAGAACTCGAACGTGCCCGACGCATTGTTCGTCACCTTCATCTCGCCGTTCTGCTGTCCCTTCACCTGCTTCTGCTCGAAGTCGCCGCGCGCCGACTTCACCTGCGCCGCGAACGCCTTGAGTTGCGCCGTACCGCTTGCATAAGCCGGTGCGACCAGCGCCGCCAGCGTCACACCGACAGCACCCACCATGAGCGGCAAGCCGCGCTTGAATCCCAGCATATTCTTTATTCTCCCTCGCGATTCGGCACCAGAATTTCCCGGTTACCGTTGCTCGCCATCGCCGACACGACGCCTGACTGTTCCATCTGTTCGAGCAGGCGCGCCGCCCGGTTGTAGCCGATGCGCAAATGGCGCTGCACCAGCGAGATCGACGCGCGGCGCTGCTTGAGCACCACAGCCACGGCCTGATCGTATAGAGGATCGGACTCGCCGCCCCCCTCGCCAGTTCCACCGCCTGCGCCGCCCGCACCGTCGATACCACCGTCTTCGCCTTCGACCGCACCGTCGAGAAGACCTTCGACGTAGTTGGCCTCGCCCTGTTCCTTGAGCCGCTCGACCACGCGATGCACTTCGTCATCGGCCACGAACGCACCGTGCACACGCAACGGCAACCCGGTGCCCGGCGGCATGTACAGCATGTCGCCCATACCCAGCAGCGTCTCGGCGCCCTGTTGGTCCAGAATCGTGCGCGAATCGATCTTCGACGACACCTGGAACGCCACCCGCGTTGGCACGTTGGCCTTGATCAGACCGGTAATGACGTCGACCGACGGACGCTGCGTCGCCAGAATCAGGTGAATGCCCGCCGCGCGCGCCTTCTGTGCAATCCGCGCGATCAGCTCTTCGACCTTCTTTCCGACGACCATCATCAGGTCGGCCAACTCGTCGATCACGACCACGATGTACGGCAGACGCTGCAACGGCTCGGGTTCTTCCGGCGTCAGCGAGAACGGATTCGGAATATGTTCTTCGCGCTTGGCGGCGTCGTCGATCTTGTTGTTGTAGCCCGCCAGATTGCGAACGCCCAGCTTGCTCATCAGCTTGTAGCGGCGCTCCATCTCGGCCACCACCCAGTTCAGCGCGTGACCGGCCTGACGCATATCCGTCACCACCGGGCACAACAGATGCTGGATGCCCTCGTACATGCTCATTTCGAGCATCTTCGGATCGATCAGAATGAGTCGGACCTGCTCGGCCGTCGCCTTGTACAGCAGCGACAGAATCATGGCGTTGATCCCCACCGACTTGCCCGAACCGGTCGTACCGGCCACGAGCAAGTGAGGCATCTTCGCCAGATCGGCCACGACCGGCTTGCCGCCGATGTCCTTACCGAGCGCGAGCGTCAGCAGCGACGACGAACTGTTGTAGACCTCAGAGCCGAGGATCTCCGTCATCCGCACCGTCTGACGACGCGGATTCGGCAACTCCAGCCCCATGAAATTCTTACCGGGGATGGTTTCGACCACACGGATCGACACCAGCGAAAGCGAACGCGCCAGATCCTTGGCCAGATTCACGATCTGACTGCCCTTCACGCCCGTGGCGGGTTCGATTTCGTAACGCGTGATGACGGGGCCGGGATAAGCGGCCACGACGCTCACTTCCACGCCGAAATCCTTGAGCTTCTTCTCGATCAGGCGCGACGTGAACTCCAGCGTCTCGCCCGACACGGTTTCCTGTGCAACCGGCGCCGGGTCGAGCAACGCCAGCGGCGGCAGGATCGAGTCCGGCAGGTCGGCAAACAACGGCGCCTGCTTTTCCTTCTCGACCCGCTCGCTCTTGGGCACCACCTTGACCGGCGGCACGATCTGCACCGGCTCGTGGACTTCCGCCCTGACCCGGTTCTGGACGACCGCACCTTCACGCGCAATCGCCGCTTCCTCGCCCATCCGACGGTCCTGACGCGCCTCGCGGCGACGACGGATCACAGTACCGGTATCGAGAATCAGCGCACCGACCTTTTCGGCGGCGGACAACCAGGAGAAATGGAACAGCAGCGACAGGCCGAAGGCGAAGATCAGCAGCAAGGCCAGCGTGCCGCCAGTGAAGCCCAGTGCATGCTGGAAGAAGCCACCGACGGTCTCGCCGATGACGCCGCCCGACGCGCGCGGCAACTGGGCCTTGAGACGGTACAGACGCAGGGATTCGATACCGGCGCTCGAGAGCAGCACCATGAGGGAAGAGACGATCTCCACCCAGCCGCCGCTCGCGAGGCGTTCGCGCAACGGAGGCGCTTCGCGTTTGGCGGAGATGCGGCGGTAGCCGGAAATCACGCGGCGGGCGATGAACACCACCAGCCAGTAGGCGGACAGACCGAGCATGAGCAGCAGCATATCGGCGACCCACGCGCCGACGCGTCCCGCCCAGTTGGCGATACGCTCCACATGCGCCGCATGCGTCCAGCTGGGGTCCAGACGGCTGTAAGAGAACAACGCCATCAACAGGAATACCATCAGCGCGACCTGCGCCATCCAGCGGATTTCATGGAAGAGGTGCGTCACCCGATTGGGCAACGACGATCCGGCACCAGCAGAGTAGGAAGATTTCGTCGTCATCAAGCCATGCGGTTGGGCGGGCAGACGGGCGGCCTGCCGCGCAGCAATGCTCCATTGTAAACAACTATTACATCGATTAACGCATGAGCACGTCAGGAAAGCGTGACAAGCCGTAACCGCGCCACTCCCGAGCGATTTGCCGGACGCCGGGACGCCCGGTGGCAAAGCGAAGTCGGTGAACAGGCCGCCGCTCCCCTCGCCCACACCCGGCGCACTTGCATCCGATGCATCTGCCCCCAAATTTGAGAGACGTCCCGGCGCGGGGCCTTCGAACGTTCGTCCGGTGTAGTCACCGGACCCCCAACGCCCGCCCGAAGGCTATCGCCTCGATTGTGAGGCTCCATCAACGAAACATCGTCGGCCCTTTATAATGTCGGTTTGCGCCGGAGCCCCGGTCGCGCGCCAGGCGGTGCGCGTTCAGGGGCCCGACGCCAGCACCCAACCCCTTTCCGGTGAGTTCCATGTCTGCTGCCAAGCACGCCAAAGTCCTGATTCTCGGTTCCGGCCCCGCCGGCTATAGCGCCGCCGTGTACGCCGCGCGCGCCAACCTCAACCCGGTGCTGATCACCGGTATCGCCCAGGGCGGTCAGTTGATGACCACCACGGACGTCGAGAACTGGCCCGGCGACCCGACCGGCGTGCAAGGCCCGGAACTGATGGCCCGCATGCAGGCACATGCCGAGCACTTCAACACCGAGATGATTTTCGATCACATCCATACGGTGCATCTGAACGAGCGCCCGCTGCGTCTGATCGGCGACTCCGGCGAATACACGGCCGACGCCCTGATCATCGCGACCGGCGCTTCGGCGCAGTACCTCGGCCTGCCGTCGGAAGAAGCCTTCTCGGGCCGCGGCGTCTCTGCCTGCGCCACGTGCGACGGCTTCTTCTATCGCGGCAAGGAAGTCTGCGTGGTCGGCGGCGGCAACACCGCTGTCGAAGAAGCGCTGTACCTCTCGAACATCGCCAGCAAGGTCACCGTGATCCACCGCCGCGACAAGTTCCGCGCCGAGCCGATCCTGATCGACCGTCTGCTGGAAAAGGCCAAGCAAGGCGTGGTCGAACTGAAGTACGACAGCGTGCTCGACGAAGTGACGGGCGACGACAGCGGCGTGACCGGCGTTCGTATCAAGAACACCAAGACGGGCGCGCATGAAGACATCTCGCTGCACGGCGTGTTCATCGCCATCGGCCACAAGCCGAACACGGATATCTTCGACGGTCAGCTCGAAATGAAGAACGGCTACATCGTCACGCACAGCGGCCTGAATGGCAACGCCACGGCCACCAGCGTGCCGGGCGTGTTTGCCGCTGGCGACGTGCAGGATCACATCTACCGTCAGGCCATTACCAGCGCAGGCACGGGTTGCATGGCCGCGCTCGACGCCCAGCGTTACCTCGAAAACCTCGACCAGTAATCGCTCTCGCGCGTTTTTACGCCTGACGGCGGCGCCCCGGCTGTGTGATCTTTCATGCAGCCGGGGCGCCGTCTTCGCTTGTAGCGTCGCCATCATCTTCGTTACGTGGCGTCACGAGCCGTTATGATTCGGAAACGCGCCTTCGCTACCGCGCAGACGCAACGCGCCGCAACACACCATTTTGTCCTCCCTTTGAACGTCCTTGTTCGCACGATCATGAGCAAGAAACCACCGAAACTCAGCCTCAGCGACCTCTCCAACTTCCGTGACGCGCTCGCGACCGAGAGCGCCGCACGCGAAGCCGAACGCATCGCTGCCGCCAAGCGCGCCGCGCAGGCCAAACGCGATGCCAACGTGTTCCGCGACAGCGTCGGCGAGATCGCCCCGCTTGCCAGCAAAGGCTCGACCAATCGCGTCGAGCACCCGCGCTTCCCGCCCGAACCGGTGGCGCGTCAGACCGAGGAAGACGAAGCCGCAGTGCTTCACGAATCCCTGTCCGACGAGTTCGACCCCGAAGCGTTGCTCGACACGGACGACCGCTTGTCGTATCGCCGTCCCGGCATCAGCCACGATGCCGTGCTGAAGCTGCAACGCGGCGACTGGGTGGTGCAGGCGCAGATCGACCTGCACGGCATGCGTCGCGACGAAGCCCGCGAAGCGCTCTCCACCTTTCTGCACGACGCCGTCAAGCGCGGCCTGCGCTGCATTCGCGTAATTCACGGCAAGGGCCTCGGCTCGGTGAACCGTGAGCCGGTCCTCAAGGACAAGGTGCGCGGCTGGCTCGCCCAGAAGAACGAAGTGCTGGCATGGGCGCAAGCGCAAGGACGCGACGGCGGGGGCGGTGCGCTGGTAGTATTGCTCCAGGCTTCGCAGGCCCGGGGCGCGCGCGCGGGCGACTGACGCGCACCTGCGCCAGATGCCGCATCCCGCCAGCCACCGCTGGCATTGAAGATGTCACCGCCGATCACGACGTATTGACGAGGGACTGTCCACCGTCCCCAACAGGATTCGCCGATGATTCACGAGATGAGCGCTCAACTGCATACGATCCTGGCCGTCATGGAGGCCATCGCCGTATTGTCGTGCGCCATCTCCGGCTTCGCGGAAGCCCGCAAGCAGCATCTCGATCCGGTCGGCGCGTTCGTGCTGGCCTTCGCGACCGCCTTCGGCGGCGGCACGTTGCGCGACGTGCTGCTCGACCACCGCCCCTTCTACTGGGTCCAGCATCAGTGGTACTCGGTCATCATCCTCGTGTTGTCGTTGTCCACAGGCGTCGTGCTGAAGCTCGTCTCACGCGTGGCGACGGAGCGCGTGCTGCTCATTACGGACGCCATCGGTCTTGGGTTCTTCAGCGCGTCCGGCACATCGCTCGCGTTGCAGACCGATATGTCGGCGTTCATGTCGGTGATGATGGGCGTGATTACCGGCGTGGGCGGCGGCGTGATCCGCGACATCCTCTGTAACGAGGTACCGCTGGTATTGCGCGACACACGACCGTACGCCGTGTGTGCGTTCATTGGGGGATGGATCTACATCGCGCTGACTTACGCCGACCTCGATCCCGTCTACACCTTGTCGATCAGCGCGTTTTCCGTGATTTTCGTGCGGCTGATCACCGTCGCATTCGACGTGCGCCTCAAGTCCTGAGCCGATCCGGCACCGGCACCGCCAAAACGCCAAAGGGCGACGCCGCTCTCGCAGCCGTCGCCCTTCGTTTTTCCGACGCAATCACCGCAGCAATGCTGCGGCGCTCAAACTGCCGTCAGACCGCCTGTTCGCCCTCTTCGCCCGTGCGAATGCGGATCACGCGTTCGACATCGGTCACGAAGATCTTGCCGTCGCCGATCTTGCCGGTGCGGGCCGCGCCCAGCACGGCATCGATGACCTGTTCGGCCTGCGCTGCGCTCACCACGACTTCGATCTTGATCTTCGGCAGGAAGTCGACGACGTATTCCGCACCGCGATACAGCTCGGTGTGGCCCTTCTGGCGGCCGAAGCCCTTCACTTCCGTGACGGTCAGACCGGTCACGCCGACTTCGGCCAGCGCTTCACGGACTTCGTCGAGCTTGAAGGGTTTGATGATGGCAGTTACGCGTTTCATTGTCGCCTCGATATCTTGATTGGAATATTCTGCAATTTCGCCCGGCTATTGTACCGGGCCGGGAACGGCACGCCGATGACAGCGCACCCTGCCCGCCCCACTTATCGAATTACGCGTGCGGATCGTCCGGCACCGTGTCCAGATCCGCCAGCCACACCACCGACTCCGAATCGCTCGGCGCACGCCAGTCGCCACGCGGCGAGAGCGAACCGCCCGTGCCGACCTTCGGCGCATTCGGAATGCACGAACGCTTGAACTGGCTCGTACGGAAGAATCGATCCAGGAAAATGCGCAGGTTGCGCTTGATCGCAACCAGATCGTAGGCGTTGCGCGACGCGTGCCCTTCGTCCGGCCAGCGCCCCTGCGACGCATCGTGCCACGCACTCCACGACAGGAACGCCACCTTGCGCGGCGCATAGCCGAAGCGCAGCGTGTAGTAGAGGTTGAAGTCCTGCAATTCGTACGGGCCGATGAAATGCTCGGTGCGCTGTTCGGGCGCGCCGTTGGCCTTGCCCGGCACGAGTTCCGGGCTGATTTCAGTCTCAAGAATATCGATGAGGACGTTGCGGCGCTGTCCTTCCTTGCCGCCCTTAACATCCTTAACGTCCTTACCGTCCTTCTGCGCTTTGGCCGACGCAGCGCCACCCAGTTGCCCCGTCTCCGCGACCCAGCGCACGAGATGCATGATGAGCGTCTTGGGCACGCTGGCGTTCACGTTGTAGTGCGACATATGATCGCCCACACCGTAAGTGCACCAGCCCAGCGCCAACTCGCTCAGGTCGCCCGTACCGATCACAATCGCCCCAAGGTGATTCGCCAAACGGAACAGGTGGTTGGTGCGCTCGCCCGCCTGCACGTTCTCGAACGTGACGTCGTAGACTTCCTCGCCCTTCGCGAACGGATGATCGAGGTCCTTCAACATCTGCATGCAACTCGGACGAATATCGATCTCGCGCGCCGTGCATCCCACGGCGTCCATCAACTCGCGCGCCTGACGTAGCGTGCGCTCGCTCGTCGCGAAGCCCGGCATCGTGTAGGCCAGAATATTCGCGCGCGGCAGACCCAGCCGGTCCATGACCTTGGCGCAGACGAGCAACGCATGCGTCGAGTCCAGCCCGCCGGACACACCGATCACGACCTTCTGAATCTTCGACGACGCGAGACGCTGCATCAGCGCCTGCACCTGAATGTTGTAGACCTCGTGGCAGCGCTCGTCGCGACGCGCCGCATCGGACGGCACATAAGGGAAGCGCGCAATTGCGCGTGCGAGCGGCAGTTCGGCGTCACGCGGCAGGGTGACGTCGACCTTGATCGTGCGAAAGCGCGCCACTTCGTCGGCATGGCGGCGCACCGACACACCGAACGTCGTCTGATGCATGCGCTCACGGGCGAGGCGCTCCAGATCGACATCGGCGAAGATCAGATGCGACTCGCTGGCGAAGCGCGCCGACTCGGCGAGCATGTCGCCGTTCTCGTAGATGAGCGCCTGTCCGTCCCACGCGAGGTCGGTCGTCGATTCGCCCTGCCCGGCCGAGGTGTACAGATACGCCGCGAGGCAACGCGCCGACTGCTGGGCGACCAGTTGATGACGATAGGTCGACTTGCCCACGACCACGTTCGATGCCGACAGGTTGACGAGCACCGTCGCCCCCGCAAGTGCTGCGAACGACGACGGCGGCACCGGCACCCAGACGTCTTCGCAGATCTCGCAGTGAAAGCGCAGCAGCGGCTGATCGGCAGCTTCGAAGATGAGCGCACCGAACGGCACGTCGTTGCCCAGCAGGGCGACGGAATCGACGCCTGCGTCATCCGCTGCGTTGAACTGGCGCGCTTCGTAGAACTCGCTGTAGTTCGGGAGATACGTCTTGGGGACAACGCCGTGAATGCGGCCGCGCGCCACCACGACGGCGCAGTTGAACAGGCGCTGCTGCACGCGCACCGGCATGCCGACGATCATCGCAATGCCCAGCTCCCGGCTCGCGGCCACGATCTCGGCCAGCGCGGCGTCGCAGGCGTCCTGCAAGGCGCGCTGCTGGAACAGGTCTTCGCAGCTGTAGGCAGGAATGCCAAGTTCGGGGAAGGCGACGAGTACCGCACCCTCGGCGTCGGCCTGACGGGCCAGCGCGATGGTCTGGGCTGCGTTGAAAGCGGGATCGGCGACGCGGCATTGCGGCACTCCGACGGCCACACGCGCGAAATCGTGATTGTAGAGATTGAGAAATCGGTTGGTCATGTCGGCGGCTACCATGCATCGCCCTTGTGCCGTGACGTCGGCAGGCATACCTGTCGGGCGTTTGCAGCGATGAAGCGGGCGTAAGAATCGTCAGTATATTACGCGAGGCCCCGCCTTGCCGGGGCCTGCCTTCGACCGCCCCATGTCCCGAAATCGCTCAGGACGCCGGTCGCTTGAACGGCGTATGCGCTTCCAGCTCGCCGATGTGCTCGTCCATCGCTGACGTCTCACGGTCGAGAAAATCCTCGATGGCCTGCGCGAATCGTTCGTCGGCAATCCAATGGGCGGACCACGTAGGCGTGGGTAACAGACCGCGCGACATCTTATGCACGCCTTGCGCGCCGCCTTCGAAACTGCGCAGCCCGTGCGCGATACAGTACTCGATGCCCTGCGCGTAGCAGGTCTCGAAATGCATCCCGGAGACGAAGTCCGTCGTCCCCCAATAGCGGCCGTACATCGTGTCGCCGCTCACGACATTGAGTGCGCACGCGAGCGGCTGGCCGTCACGCTCCGCCATGACGAGCAGCAACGCGTCGGGCATCGTCGCGTGCACCTGCCCGAAGAACGCACGACTCAGATACGGTGAATTCCAGTGCTCACGGTAGGTGTTTTCGTAGCACTGATAAAAGAAGTCGAGCGCTGCGTCATCGATTTGCTCGCCGCGCAGCCAACGGTACGTCACCCCGGCCTCGCGCACGCGCCGACGGTCCTGTTTCAGCTTCTTGCGCTTCTCCTGATTCATCTGCGCGAGGAAGTCGTCGAACGTGGCGAAGCCCGGATTTTCCCAATGAAACTGCACGCCTTCGCGCAGCATGTATCCGGCTTCGGTGAGCGCGGCCAGATCGTCGTCGTGCGTGAACAGCACGTGGATGGACGACAACTCAAGCTGCCGGGCGAACGCAATCGCACCGCGCGCCAGCGCCACGCGATCCGCCTGCGTGCGTGCGAGCAGACGCGGCCCGGTCACGGGCGAGAACGGCACGGCGCACAACAGCTTGGGGTAGTACTCGAGACCGTGACGCGCGAAGGCGTCGGCCCATGCGTGGTCGAAGACATATTCGCCCCGGGAGTGCGACTTGACGTAGAGCGGCATCGCGCCGACGAGCACTTCGTCTGCATGCATGAGCAGATAGGCCGGTTGCCAGCCCGTACGCTTGGCGGCGCACCCCGTCTCGTGCATCGCGTGCAGGAACGCGTGCTGCACGAACGGGTTGTCGCCCGCGAGCGCGTTCCACGCGTTGGCTGGCACGTCTTCAATCGATTGCACTACACGGATGACTACGTCGCTGCTCACTTCACACCTCGTTTGCAAACCGGCGGCTTGCGAAAAAACCCGGCACACGGCCGGGTTTTCTTTGCGTCGACGAACGACGCGGCAAACTTGGCGAAGTGGAAATTACTTCTTCGCGTTCGCGACGCCTTCGGTGATTTCCTTGTGGGCGGCTTCGATGCCTTCCCAGCCTTCGACCTTGACCCACTTGCCCTTTTCGAGCGCCTTGTATTGCTCGAAGAAGTGCTTGATCTGGTCCTTCAGGTAGCCCGGCACGTCGTCGATCGACTTCATGTGTGCCGTCATCGGGCAGATCTTGTCGACCGGCACGACCACGAGCTTGGCGTCCACGCCCGACTCATCGGTCATGTTGAGCATGCCCAGTGCGCGGCAGCGGACGACCGAGCCAGCCAGCAGCGGGAACGGCGTGACGACCAGCGCATCGACGGGGTCGCCGTCGCCAGCCAGCGTTTGCGGAATGAAGCCGTAGTTGGCCGGGTAACGCATACCCGTGCCGATGAAGCGGTCAACGACCAGCAGGCCCAGATCCTTGTCGGCTTCGTACTTCACCGGGTCGCTTTGCGCCGGGATCTCGATGATGACGTTGAAATCGTTGGGGAGGTCCTTACCGGCAGGCACGTGGTTGAAGCTCATGATGGCATTCCTGTGAATGAAAATTGGCATGCCGCCGCGCGGCGCGCATGCCCCGCCAACCGGCCGGATGCCACGCCGCCCGACGGCAATCGGGCGCGAAACATTATAGCGGGTTTGCCTGAATTGCCCCGCCGGATCGGTTCTCGTGCAACGACGGCAGCCGTGCCAGCCGTTCAGCCGTCAACGCCCCCACGTTGGCGCAGCCGAGCAGTTGCATCGTCGTGCGCAATTCGCTCAGCAGCAATGCCAGCACCCCATCCACCCCCTGCCCGCCGCGCGCCGCCACGCCATACAGCGGCGCGCGTCCCAGCAGCACGCCCTTCGCGCCCAGCGCGACGGCCTTGGCGACGTCGGCCCCGCGCCGCACGCCACCGTCCATGAACACGGACATCGCAGGACCACCCGCCCCTGGCACGCCAACGGCATCGACGATCGTCGGCAACGCTTCGACCGGTGCGAGCGTGCTGCCCAACTGGCGTCCGCCGTGATTGGAGACGATGATGCCGTCCGCGCCGTGGGCCTGCGCCTGACGGGCGTCCTCCACCGTCAGAATGCCCTTGACCAGCACTTCACCCGGCCAGTGCTTGCGCACCCACGTCAGGTCGTGCCAGCCGAGCGACAAGTCCATCTGACGACTCAGCATCGCCGCGTGACGCGCCAGATCCGCCCGCTCACCCACGCTCTGAGCGATGTTGCGAAGCTGCGGCGCGCCGCCCACGAGCATCTGCCAGCTCCAATGCGGGTGTCGCATGCAGTCCGCCACGAGTCGCGGTGTGAAGCGCAGGGGCAGCTTGAAGCCGTTGCGCGTGTCGTGATCGCGCTTTCCGTGCACAGGCGTATCGACCGTCAGCATCAGCGTTCGAAAGCCTGCCTCGCGCGCCCGGCGCATCATGCTCTCGGCAATGCGCCGATCCTGCTGCACATAGAGTTGCAGCCAAAGCTCGCCGTTCGGCACCGCCGCGCGCACGTCTTCGAGTAGCGAAGTCGATGCCGTCGACAGCACGAACGGCAGCCCCGCATCCGCAGCGGCACGGGCGAGCAATTCGTCTGCGCGCGGCCAGAACAGGCCGTTCAGGCCGGTCGGGCCGACGACCATCGGGGCGGCCGCCGACCGTCCCCAGAAATTCGTCTCGCTGGATGTGGCGGAGATATCCGTCATGACGCGCGGCGCGAAGCCCCACTGCCCGAAGGCGTCCCGATTGCGCCGCAGCGCCTCCCCGTCCTCCGCACCGCCTTCCAGATAATCGAAGGCCAGCTTCGTCAGACGACGCTTCGCCGCCCGACGGTAATCCTCCACGCAGGAAAACGCGTGCATTGCTCCCCCTGTCTTGATGTTCTCGCGTGCCCCGCCGCATCCGCTTCTAAATGCCCTGAGATCGGGCAAAGTTCGCTACTTGGGCACAAACAATTGCATTACAATCACAATCATTACAATCCGAACAACCCGCACACCCATGCCGCGCTCATCCGCCGGGTCGTCGCGCTCTGCCACAGACGCCACCCAATCCACCAGCGACACCGCTTCGAGCGCCGCCGCCCCGCGTTCCTCGCTCTTCGTCGGCTCGACCGAGAAGACGTTTCAGGTGCTGCACGCCTTCGACGGTCCTGCGCGGTACATGACGCTGGGCGACATCGCCAAAGCGGCAGATCTGGATCGCAGCGCCACGCAGCGGCTGGTGCATACGCTTGAAGCCCTCGGCTATCTCTTCCGCGTACCGGAGACGCGTACCTACGGGCTGACGACCAAGGTGTTGCAGTTCTCGTACAACTACATTCGCGCCAACGAGCTGGTCGACAAGGCGTCGCCGTATCTGCTCGACATTAGCCGCCGTGTGGGCGAGACGACCAACTTGCAAGAGCTGGACGGCCACGAGATCGTGTTCGTCGCACGCTTTCCCGGACAGCATCTGGTGAACATCGATATCGTGGTCGGTGCGCGTCTGCCCGCGATGTTCACGGCGTCGGGCATTGCAATCCTGTCGCGTCTGCCCGAAGCGCGCGTGCGTGAGATTCTGTCGGGCACGGCGCTCGAACCGATGACGCCGTACACGCTCATCGACGAGAAGAAGCTGCTCGAACGGATTGCGCAGACCACGCGTCGCGGCTATGCCATCGTCGAGAACGAAACCGTGATGGGCGACATCTCGGTCGCCGCCCCGATCACCGATCACGACGGTCACGCCGTCGCAGCCATCAACATCTCGGTGCCGACCTCGCGCTGGACGCGGGAGCGCGCGGAAGCCGAACTCGCTCCGCACATTCAGGTCGCCGCGACGTCGATCTCGAAGTCGCGACTGTCGACGTTCCGACGCTAAGCGCGCTCAGGCGCTATCGGGTGCCATCAGTTGCTATCGGGCGGTGACACGCGTCACCGCCGACACACTTCAACGACCTTCGAAAATCGCCAGCTGACGCGCCAGTTCTTCGCGCAGTTCGGCCGACAGCGCCGGTGCGGGCGGCACGAGCGGTGCGAGCATCGCCGGGGCGTTCACGCCGATCAGATCCATCACCGACTTCATCGGACCGGGGTTGGTCTCGGCGAAGGCCAGATTCATCAGAGGAATCAGCGAGCGGTGCAGCGCCAGCGCATCGGCCGTCTTGCCTTCCGACGCGAGCGAGAAGATGCGTTGCCAGGCCGTCGGCAACAACGACGCCGTCACCACGATCCCGCCACGCGCACCGGCTGCCACATGCAGCGGGAACAACGTGTCTTCGCCGCTCAGCACGGCAAACGACTCGTCGACACCGGCGATGGTGCGCAGGAAATGCCACATGTCCGTGTTGCAGGCCTTCATGCCGATGATGTTCTCGTGGCGCGACAGCTCATGCAGCACTTCCGGCGCAATCGCGATACGCGTGCGATACGGAATTTCGTAGATGAGGATGGGCAGCGGCGACTCGTCGGCGTAGCGCAGGAAGTAGTCGCGAATACCGGCTTGCGTCGGGTTCGTGTAGTACGGCGTGAGGACCAGCAGACCGTCGGCACCGGCAGCGGCGAAGTCACGGCCCGCTTCGATGGCGTCGTGATAACCGGGATCGAGCACACCGGCGATCACCGGCACGTCGCGGCCGTGGTCACGCACTTCCTGCGCCGTAAGTTCGGCCATGCGTACACGCTCGGCGCGCGAGAGTGCACCGTATTCGCCCGTGCCGCCCAGCGGCACCACACCGTCGATGCCCTGCGCCAGCAGGTAACGCATGAGCGCACGTGCGCCTTCGATGTGGATCGTGTCGTCGGTGTGCACCGGTGTGGGGATGGCCGGGAAAATGCCCTTCAGTTGTGCGGAGCGAAGCATGAGTTAAACGTCCGTGAATCGTAAGTTTGTTGGGGCGGATACCGCATCCGGGCTTCAGGTCGCGAGGCTGCGCCGGCGCAGTCGCTCGGCCACCCAGATCAGTGCGGCGATGAAAAGGAACAGGCACGTGGACACTGCGGCGATCACCGGCGAGATCTGCATCGTGATCTCGTCCCAGAACTGCTTGGGCAAAGTGGTCGACAGCCCGCCCGACGTGAACAGCGCAATCGTGAGCTCGTCGAACGACGTCGCGAACGCGAACAGGAACGACGACAGCAGACCGGCACCGAGAATCGGGAACGTCACCCGGCGCAGCGTGGCCCAAGGGCGAGCGCCCAGGCTGTACGCCGCCAGATCGAGACGCGTGTCGTAGTTGCGCAGCACCGCCATCATCGTGATGACGACGTACGGCACGGCCACCACGGTGTGCGCGAGCGTCAGGCCCACGCTGGAGCCGACCAGACCGATCTTCGCGAAGAAATAGAACACGCCGACGGCGAGGATCATGCGCGGCACGACAATCGGTGCGAGCACGAAGGCGAGCATCGCCGACTTGCCGCGCATGCCACCGCGTACCAGCAGGAACGCCGCCGGGGTGCCGATCAGCATCGACAGCAAGCCTGCACCGATCCCCACGAGCATCGAGCGCGTGACTGCCTGCATCCACAAAGGCGAATCCCAGATCTGCTGATACCACTGCAACGAGAAGCCCTTCGGCGGCCATGCCAGACCCGAAGCCGAATCGAACGACATCGGAATCATCAGTAGCGCGGGCGCAGCGAGGAACACGACCAGCAGGAAAACGAACACGCGCAGCACGAGACCGTCGCCCTGCTCCGCCTGCGCACCGCGCCCTTTCGGGAACGCGCGCAGCAGCAGATCGGTCGCGATGCCGAGCGTCGCGAGCACCTTCTCGCCGAGCGTGCGTGTCCAGCCGCCACTGCGCTTGCCTGACTTCACATCGCCCGCGCCACCGGCCATCGTCGACAGACCAACCATACGGTCGTAGACGAAGAACACCACCAGCACCACGGCGAGCAGCAGCACCGAGATCGCACCGGCAAAACCCCAGTTCAGCGCCTGCATCACCTGATCGATGATGAGCTGCGTGATCATGGTTTCGTGACGGCCACCGAGCAATGTCGGCGTAATGAAGAAGCCGATGGACGTGACGAACACCATCAGCGCACCGGCGGCCACGCCCGGCAACGACAACGGGAAGTACACGCGCCAGAACACCGTGCCGGGACGTGCGCCCAGCGTCGAGGCCGCGCTCGGCAGACGACGGTCGATGTTCTCCATGACGGAGAGCATCGTCAGCACCGCCAGCGGCATCAGGGCATGCACCATCCCCAGCACCACGGCGGGGAAGCTGTAGAGCAGCGACAGCGGCTGATCGATCAGACCGAGATCGAGCAAGGTACGGTTCACGACGCCGTTACGGCCAAGCAGCACCACCCACGCGAACGTGCGAACAAGAAAGCTCGTCCAGAACGAGAGCAGCAGCCAGAACAGCAGACGTTGCTTGCGCGCGCCGCTGAGCGTCGAGAGCCGGTAGGCAATCGGATACCCGGTGAGGACCGCGAAGAAGGTCGTGTAGAGCGAGACCTTGAGGGTGATGAGCAACACCTCGACGTAC
Organism: Pandoraea commovens; assembly: GCF_024704525.1. NCBI lineage: Bacteria > Pseudomonadati > Pseudomonadota > Betaproteobacteria > Burkholderiales > Burkholderiaceae > Pandoraea > Pandoraea commovens. The sequence goes on along the minus strand of NZ_CP102780.1, from coordinate 1,568,440 downwards.
ACCGACGAGGCGAACAGCCGCTGATATTCGGCAAGCGTAAAGCCGCTTTCACCGCGAATGCTCAGCAGCAGCAACTGGCCGACCGGGTAGATCAGCATGACGGCCAGCAGGATGACGATGGGGGCTGCCATCAGCAGCGGACGCATGCGCGCGCGCCAGCGCGCCCGGCGCGGGGCCGGTTGAGCGGGTTGGGAGGACGAAGGGCGGACCACGGCAGATGCACTCATGGCTTACCCCGCAATCGCCACGGCGTCGTCGGCGCGCCAGGCGAGGCCCAGCGTCTGACCGATTTCGAAACGGTTGCCCTGACGGCGCGTCGGGAAAGCGGCCACAAGCGACTTGCTCGCGTCGCCGCCCGTCGCCGTCGATTGCAGATACAACTTCGTCATGCCGCCCGTGACCATGATGTCGGTCAGCTTCGCCGAGATCGTCGCCATGCCTTCACCGGCAGCGTCCGTGTCGTGCAGATGCAGGTTCTGCGGACGCAGCATCAGCTTGACAGTGCGACCCTGCTCGACTTGCGGGTCGTAGACCATCGCGCCTGCGCCGTTCGCAGCCGTCACGCCCGGCATGGCCACGCGCACCTGATCACCGCTACGCGTGAGCACCGTCGCATCGAGCAGGTTCGACTCGCCAAGGAAGTCGGCCACGAACACGCTCTTCGGACGGAAGTACAGATCGTCGGGCGTACCGAGTTGCGCGATCTCGCCCGCGTTCATCAGGCAGATGCGATCGGACATCGTCATCGCTTCTTCCTGATCGTGCGTGACATAGACGATGGTGGTGCCCAACTCCCGGTGAATACGCTTGATTTCGAGCTGCATGTGATCGCGCAGCTTTTTGTCGAGCGCACCCAGCGGCTCGTCCATCAGAATGATCGACGGCCGGTAGACCATGCAGCGCGCGAGTGCAATGCGCTGCTGCTGACCACCCGAGAGTTCGCGCGGATAGCGCTCTGCCACGTGCGGCAGATGCACCATTTCCAGCGCGTTCATGACCATCTTGCGAGCGGCCTGTGCGTCGGTGCGACGCATCTGCAACGGGAACGCGATGTTCTCCGCCACCGTCATGTGGGGGAACAGCGCGTAGTTCTGGAACACCATGCCGATGTCGCGCTCGTACGGCGCGCCGTACGTGACATCGGTCCCATTGATGCGGATGGCGCCCGCATCGGGCTGCGACAAACCGGCGATGAGCGAGAGCAAAGTGGTCTTGCCCGAGCCGCTGGGGCCGAGCAAGGTCAGGAATTCGCCCTGGGCGACATCGAGGTCGGTCGGCGCGAGGGCGACAAAATCGCCGTAACGCTTGGACAGGCCCGAAACTTGAAGATTGGCAACGGTCATGAGATCAGCACCCCAAAAAACATGAAACGGAACAGCAGGTGAGGATCAGGTCAGGATCCAGCGGTTGAAACGTTCGAGCGCCACGCTCTGGTTCTGCTGCCAGAACTGCGCGTTGATGTGCACGCCGCTCTTCATGTTGTCCGGGAACGTCGGGCAGTTCCTGGCGATCTCGGGCTTCACGTAATTGAAGGCTTCCGGCTGCGTCATGCCGGCCGGGAAGAACTTGACCAGTTCCGCCTGACGCTTCGGATCGCTCGCGAACTTGATGAACTCGCGGCAAGCGGCAGCGTTGGGCGTGCCCTTCAGAATCGACCAGTTATCGACGCCCCAGATGTTCTGGTTCCAGACGATCTCGACCGGCACGCCGTTGGCCTGTGCCGACTGCGCACGCGAGGCCCACGTGGCGACCATGTCGACTTCGCCCGAGCCGAGCATCTGCTCGACCTGCGCGCCGGTCGTCCACCACACGGCGACCTGCTTGGCGATCTTGTCCAGGCTCTTGAATGCACGGTCGAAGTCGCACGGATACACCGAGCCGGGCGCCACGCCATCGGCGAGCAGCGCCTGCTCGATGGTGTCGAACGGATACTTGCGAATCGAGCGACGGCCCGGGAAGTCCTTAACATTCCACAGATCGGCCCACGACGACGGGGCTTTGCGGCCCTTGAACGCATCGGAGCGATACGCCAGCACCGTCGAATAGACGTTCGTGCCCACGCCGAACGGCGACATGTATTGCTTCGGAATCTTCGCGATGGTCGGGTCCGCTTCCAGACCGTGACGCTCCAGATACTCCTTGCCGCCCGACGTCAGCAACAGAATCGCGGGCTGGCTGATCTTCGCCATGTCCCATGTGTAGCTGCCCGCCTCGACCATGCTCTTGATCTGCGCGGTCGGCTCTGCATTGGCCTGCACGCCGACGACCTCGATGCCCGTCGCCTTGGCGAAGGGCTTGTAGTACACGGCGTCGTACGCCTTGGTGTAGATGCCGCCGTCGTCACGCACCACGATGCGCTTGGTGGCGGCGCGCGAAGGCGTCCACACGAACGGGAAGGCGACGGCGGCCGCGCCGACGATGGCCGTCTTCATGGCCGTGCGACGGCCCGGTTGTGCGAGCGTCGCTTCGCTTTTCTTGGTGGTATCGAGCGGGCTTGCGGAGGTCTTGCGTTTCATCATGGTCTCCGGTCTTGACTGGGAGGGTGGGCGCGGCGACGGTTTGCGGACTGACATACGGAAAGGCAGCCGCCGCGCGCGCAGTTATGGCAAAACAAACAGCAAAACTTGAAAAACGTGTGTGTGTGAATTCGTGCGTGATGCTTACGGAACGAGACGCCCCGGATTGAACAGCTGGTTCGGATCGAGCGCCGCTTTCACCGCGCGCATCAGCGTCAGTTCGGCGGGGGCCTTGTAGCGCTGCATCAGCGGCAGGCCCGTTTGCCCGACGCCATGCTCGGCGCTGAACGTGCCCGACAGGCGCGCAGCAACATCGTTGACCGCAGCGCGCATCGCGTCGCCCATCGCCGCACTGTCGGCCAGTGCCGCCCAAGCCTCGAACGAGAACATCGGAATGAAGTGGACGTTGCCGTCGCCCATGTGGCCGACGATGGCGATGTCGAGTCCCGGCACGATGGCGTGCACGGCGCGCGTCGACGCGTCGATGAATTCGGGCACGCTCGACACCGGCACGGCGCAGTCGGTGGTGAGACCGATGGCAGCCTTCTTGTTCGCCTCGCTCACGCTGTGGCGCACTTCCCAGAGATCGGCGCGCTGCGTTTCGTTCGCGGCGATGACGGCGTCTTCGACCAGTCCTTGTTCGATGGCTTCGCCCAGCGTTTCGGTAAGCACCGCTTCGAGGCCCTCGGCATCGCGCGTGTCGCCCAGTTCGACAAGCACGTGCCACGCATGGGCACCGGTGAGCGGATTGCGGCGATTCGGCACATTCGCCAGCACCAGATCGAGCTGGTGACGGTTCATGATTTCGAACGCAGACAGACGCGAGCCGCAGGCGTTCTGGAACATGCCGAGGATGTGCTGCGCGGCGGCCGGATCGCGCGGCGCGAACCACGCGAGCGAGTGATGCGTAGGCAGCGGATGGAGCTTGAGCGCGGCCGCCGTGACGATGCCGAGCGTGCCTTCCGCGCCGATGAACAGATGCTTGAGATCGATGCCCGTGTTGTCCTTGCGCAGCGCACGCAGACCGTCCCAGATGGTGCCGTCGGCCAGCACGACTTCGAGACCCAGCACGTTATCGCGCGTATTGCCGTAACGCAGCACGCTCGTGCCGCCTGCATTCGTCGAGAGCGTGCCGCCGATCTGGCACGACCCTTCCGCTCCGAGACTCACCGGATACAAACGTCCGACGTCGGCCGCCGCATCCTGTACGGTTTTCAGAATGCACCCAGCCTCGACAACCATCGAGCCGTTGGCCGCGTCGACCTGACGGATATGGCGCATGCGCGCCAGATTCAGAATGACCGGTGCCGGGCCGTGAGTCGGCGGCACTGCGCCACCGCACAAGCTGGTATTCCCGCCCTGCGGGAGGATCGATACACCGGCCGCTGCGCACAGCTTCACAATGTCGCTCACCTGCTCGGTGGACGACGGCAGCACGACGCACAGCGCCTCGCCCCGATAACGGCCGCGCCAGTCTTCGGTATAGCCAGCGGTATCCGACTCACTCGTGAGCACGGCATCCGCGCCGAGCGCTTCCTGTAACCGGGTCAACAGCGGGGTCAACAGCGTCTCTTGGGTCACAGCGTCGTTCATCGCCTGCCTGCTCCTGAATGCTTCGGTTCGACTGCTTCGCCGGGTCCGTCCGTCATTGAACCGACGGTACGCAGCGAACTGTAGTGCCATGCCAGACGCCCGTCTGGCGATTCGATGTGATCAAGGATAGGCGAGAAAAAATTGCAATAAAATATCTTTAATTGCAATGCGCTCATTTTAGGTGTTTATGCGGATGTGACCTATACGACGGTCAATGCCCTCGTGAGTTAAGTGATAATGGCCCCACCCTTTACATGAGGTGCAGTCGACATGCCCGAAGCTACACACTTCATCGGCAATCGCTGGGTCGCCCCCGCCAGGCGCGGCGGTACTTCCGCGATATCTCCGCTGTCGGCCAATACGGCCAACACCGTCATTGCCGTCATCGATCCCTCCGACGGACAGCCCTTCACCGAAATCGCTCGCGGCGATGCCGAAGACATCGACCGCGCCGTGAGTGCGGCGCGTGCCGCCTTCAACGGCGACTGGGGCCGTACCGCCGCCGCCGAGCGTGGCCGCACGCTCTACGCCTTCGCCAGCCTGCTCGCCCGTCATCAGGAAACACTCGCCCAACTCGAAGCCCGCGACACCGGCAAGCCGCTCAAACAGGCCCGCGCCGACGCTGCCGCCATCGTGCGTTACTTCGAGTTCTACGCCGGGGCCGCCGACAAGCTGCACGGCGAGACGATTCCCTATCAGCAGGGATTCACCGTATTCACGGTGCGCGAACCGCACGGCGTGACCGGTCACATCATTCCGTGGAATTACCCGTTGCAGATCTTCGGACGCAGCGTGGCCGCCGCGCTCGCGACGGGCAACGCCTGCGTGGTCAAACCGGCGGAAGACGCGTGTCTCTCGCTGCTGCGCGTGGCGGAGCTGTCGCTCGAAGCCGGGCTGCCGCCGGGTGCACTCAATATCGTGACGGGCTACGGGGCCGAAGCCGGTGCAGCGCTGGCAAGGCATCCGGGCATTGATCACATCTCGTTTACCGGCTCGCCCGCCACTGGCACGCTGATCTCGCAGATGGCCGCCGAGAACCACACGCCGGTGACGCTCGAACTCGGCGGCAAGTCGCCGCAGATCATCTTCGCCGACGCCGATCTTGACGCCGTGATGCCGGTCGTCGTGAACGCCATCGTGCAAAACGCAGGGCAAACCTGCTCGGCAGGCAGTCGTCTGTTGGTGGAGCGCGATGCGTACGAGGGCGTACTCGCGCGACTGGCCGAAGCGTTCGCCCAGCTGCGCGTCGGGCCGTCGCATGACGATCTCGACCTCGGTCCGCTCATCAACGCGAAGCAGCAACAACGTGTGTGGGACTTCCTCTCCGAAGCCCAGCACGACGGAATTGCCGTGATGTCGCAGGGCGAAGTCGTCGGCAGCGCGCCGGAGGCTGGCTTCTATCAAGCCCCGACCTTGTTGCGCGATGTCCCCGACACGCACCGTCTCGCTCGTGAGGAAGTCTTCGGCCCGGTGCTCGCGGCCATGCCTTTTACCGATGAAGCGGACGCCGTGCGACTCGCCAATGGAACGCTCTACGGCCTCGCCGCCGGTGTGTGGACGCGCGACGGCGCACGTCAGATGCGCCTCGCCCGCGACATTCGCGCCGGTCAGGTGTTCATCAACAATTACGGCGCAGGTGGCGGTGTGGAGCTGCCCTTCGGCGGCATGAAGCACTCCGGCCACGGCCGCGAAAAGGGGTTCGAAGCCCTCTACGGATTCACCACGCTCAAGACCGTCGCCATCCGGCACGGGTGATTCGCTTCCTTTGCGCTTACTTTGCGCTTACTTTGCGCTTACTTCGCACTTCGGAGACAAGGCATGCGTTTGCAACAGAAAGTGGCTATCGTGACGGGCGCCGGATCGGGATTCGGCGAAGGCATTGCCAAGACGTTTGCGCGCGAAGGCGCGGCGGTGATCGTGAACGATCTGAATCGTGAAGCGGGCGAGCGCGTGGCCGGGGAGATCGTCGAGGCGGGCGGTCGGGCGGTTTTCGTCTACGGCGACGTGTCGCGCGAGGAAGATCACGCCACGCTGCTCACGGAGGCCGTCGCGCGCTTCGGCAAGCTCGACATCGTCGTAAACAACGCAGGTACCACGCACCGCAACAAGCCACTGCTCGAAGTCACCGAAGCGGAGTTCGACCGCGTCTATGCGGTCAACGTCAAAAGCATCTTCTGGAGCGCACGCGCCGTCATCCCCTACTTCCAGCAACACGGCGGCGGCGTGATGATCAACATTGCGTCGACGGCGGGTGTGCGTCCGCGCCCCGGCCTCGTCTGGTACAACGGCAGCAAAGGCGCGGTGATCACCGCAAGCAAGGCGATGGCCGCCGAGTTCGGCCCGCAGAACATTCGCGTCAATTGCGTCAATCCGGTCATCGGCGACACGGGCCTGACCGCCGAATTCATGGGCGTGCCGAATACGCCTGAGAACCGCGCCAAATTCCTCGCAGGTATTCCGCTCGGCCGCTTCTCCACGCCGCAGGACATCGCCAACGCGTGCCTCTATCTCGCCAGCGACGACGCCGCCTTCATCACCGGTGTCTGCCTCGAAGTCGACGGCGGCCGCTGCATCTAGCGCAGCCCCATCAATCTGCGCGCATACCGTTTCCAGTAGTCCGTAGCACCCGTAGTTGTCGCACCACAACATAACGATAGACAACACAACGTCAAACCGGAGGAGATCCGTATGAACAGCGTTCCGACGCCCCCCTCGCCTATGGCCGACACGGCCTCGGCGGACTTTGAAGCGGCCACCTACCGCAAGGTCGGCTGGCGGCTGATTCCGTTTCTGCTGCTCTGCTATGTCGTCGCTTATCTCGATCGCGTGAACGTGGGTTTCGCCAAGTTGCAGATGGTGGGCGACCTGCAATTCTCCGAGACCGTGTTCGGTCTTGGCGCAGGCATCTTCTTCATCGGTTACTTCATCTTCGAAGTGCCGAGCAACGTGATCCTGCATCGCGTCGGCGCGCGCGTGTGGATCGCGCGCATCATGATCTCGTGGGGCATCATCTCCGGTGCGACGATGTTCGTCACCACGCCGTCGATGTTCTACGTCATGCGCTTCCTGCTCGGCGTGGCCGAAGCGGGCTTCTTTCCCGGCATCATCCTTTACATCACCTACTGGTACCCGGCCTCGCGGCGCGGGCGCATGACGGCATGGTTCATGACGGCCGTGGCGCTTTCGGGTCTTATCGGTGGTCCGCTCTCGGGCTGGATCCTGAAGGACATGAGCGGCGTGAATGGCCTCGCGGGCTGGCAGTGGATGTTCCTCATCGAAGCGATTCCGTCGGTGATCATCGGCATTGCGGTGCTGTTCGTGCTCGATGACCGGATTCGCGACGCCAAGTGGTTGAACGACGCCGAGAAGTCGATGCTTGAGCGCAACATCGCAAGCGATGTGCTCACCAAGGAAGACCTGCCGCTGCGTCAGGTGTTCTCGAGCCCGCGCGTGTGGATGATGAGCCTGATCTACTTCTCGTTCGTGATCGGCCTCTATGGCGTGGGCTTCTGGCTACCGACGATCATCAAGAGTACCGGCGTGACGGATCCGTTGCAGATCGGTTTGCTGACGGCCATTCCGTACTTCTTCGCGGTCATTGCGATGGTCGTAGTGGGACGCCGTTCGGACCTGAAGGGCGAGCGTCGCTGGCACATCGCGATTCCCGCGTTCCTCGGCGCAATCGGCCTGTTCCTGTCGACGGTGTGGAGCCACAACACGCAACTCGCCATGGTCGCGCTCACGCTCGCTACGATGGGGATCATGATCGTGCTGCCGCTGTTCTGGAGTCTGCCGACGGCGTTCCTCGGCGGCACGGCAGCGGCCGCCGGGATTGCGATGATCAACTCGCTGGGCAATCTGGCGGGCTTCGTCGGCCCGTATCTGATCGGCTTCCTCAAGGACGCCACGCAGAGCACCAACAGTGGCATGTTCCTGCTCACCGTCTTCATGATTCTGGGCGGATTGCTGACGCTGGCAGTGCCTGCGCGGCTGGTGAACAAGTAGCGGACGAAGTCGACCAGACAGCGGCCAGACGGCGACGAGACGGCGACCAACGAGACAGATCACCTGACAAAACGCCGTCTCAATCGTCGAGACCGACGCGCTACGGGGCTTCTGGCCGCATGGCGCTTGCGGGAGTAACATATTTGGCACGTTTCGCGTGAATCAGGCCGTCCCTGCCGGGGCGGCTTGTTTTTTGCTCCCCCAAGCATTCGTCTTCATCCGCTCGCATGTCCGCCAACGACTCACAGACGACGCCAGCCGGCGTCTCGCCAACGTCACTCACGCCCGCCGAGGTCAAATCGATCCTCACCGGCCTGCTGCTGATCATGTTTCTGGGCTCGCTCGACCAGACCATCGTCGCGCCCGCACTCCCGACCATCGCGCGTGACCTCGGCAGTTTCGACGCCGTCTCGTGGGTCGTCACCGCCTATCTGCTCTCGTCCACGGCCATTACGCCCATCGTGGGCAAGCTCTCGGATTTGTTCGGACGCCGAGTCGTCATCGCCGCGAGCGTCGCCGTCTTTCTGGTCGGATCGGTGTTGTGCGCACTCGCCCCCTCGATGCTCGCGCTGATCGTCGCGCGCGGCGTGCAGGGGCTGGGCGGCGGCGGATTGATCGCCCTGTCGAACACGGTGATCGCCGATATCGTCTCGCCACGCGAGCGCGGTCGTTATCAGGGCTATATCTCGGGGATGTTCGCGGTCTCCGGTGTGGCCGGGCCCGTCACCGGCGGCGTGTTCGCCCAGTACCTCAACTGGACGCTCATCTTCTGGATCAACATCCCCCTCGGCCTTCTCGCGATCTACCTGAGCGACCGTGCGCTGCGACGACTGCCGCGACGCGAAGGCAAGCCGAGCATCGATTACCTCGGCTCGCTGCTGTTGATCGTGTCGACGGTTTGTCTGCTGCTGGCGCTCACGTGGGGCGGACACCGCTACGCATGGCTGTCGGCGGAAATCGGCGGTCTGGTCGCTGCGACGGTGATCGTCGGCGCGGTCTTCCTGCGCCATCAACGTACGGTGCGCGAGCCGCTGCTGCCGGTCGCGCTGCTCGCCAATCCGGTGTTTCGTATGACGTCGACAATGGCCGTGCTGGTGATGATGGTCAACATCAGCATCGGCATTTACGTGCCGCTATATCTGCAATTGCAGCGCGGCGAGTCGGCCAGCAGCTCGGGGCTGATGCTGATCCTGCCGCTGCTGGGCATTGTGGTCGGCGCGCTGAGTTCCGGGCACTACATGCGTCAGACGGGGCATTACAAGCGTCCGCCGCAGATCGGTCTGCCGGTGGCATTTGCCGGGCTCGCGATCATCGCGCTCGGTGTTCAGTCGCTACCGCTCACGGTAATCGGCATTTGCCTCGGCCTCGTTGGCATCGGCTTCGGCTCGGCCATGCCGGTCATGACCGTGGCGACGCAAAACGCCGTTGCGCCGCGCGACATCGGGATTGCAACCGCCGCCCACGCGTTCTTCCGCGCCCTGGGCGGGATGATCGGCGTGGCGATGTTCGGCGCGCTGATCGTCGGCCTGCTGGTGGCAGGTGACAACGGCAGCGCACCGCGCGAGCTGACCGACTTCCTGCGCCCGGGCGGCGCCCCTGCCGGGATGGAGGACCATCTGCGGCTGGCGTTTGGTGCGTTCTTCGGCGGCAGTGCGCTGATCGCCGCACTCGCCATCGTCGCCCTCGCACGACTGCCGGAATTGCCGCTGCGTCAAAGCTCGGGCAACGAAGCGACCGCTATCGAGTAAGTCGTCTTCAGCCAACGCGGTGTGCCGTTCGTCGGCACGGCCAATTCCGCAAAGTCCTGAGCACAGCGACAAAGTGCTACGCCAGGCAATACGGCACAGTGCGGGCTCCCTTATCCGCGACTAGGAGTCCGCGCTTGTTCCCTACACCGCGCTTCAGCCCTACCGCGCCGTCCGGCCAATGCGCCGTCAACGGCGATACGACAACGACGGCATCCACAACGCCCGCCACCGACACGCCCACACACACTTTCGTACGCGACTTCTGGCAGACGCTACAGCGACCGCTTAGCCCACCTTGGCTCATGCGGTCGATCGTGCCGCATTCGGTGCCCTCGTCTGTCATCGCACCGTCGGAATCGACCGGCGATCTTTCCAGCGTGTTGGACGTCCTCCCAACGGAAGCCGAGGAAACCGCAGTGCTGACACGCGGCATGGGAAAGCGAGACGCTCCCACAGCGTTCGGCAGTTTTGACGAGTCCCCCCATCTGTCGCGCTGGAAGCGTCTTGCCGCCCTGCACGAGATTCCGGCCCTCGAACCCAAGCCGTCGACCTCCGGCGTGTCGTATCGCGCCAGCCCACCGGTTCCCGATCACGTATTGCGCAAAGCGCTGCTGATTCTTGGCGATCCGGCGGCGCAGGCATCGGACTGGTTCGCAACGCTGGAGTCGCGCGCCATCGAAGCGGTACTCGACAAGAGCCCCTACGCCGATGCACATCAACTGATGGAAGGCTTGTTGCGACGTCTGGAAGCCGAGCAGTCGCAAGAGAACTGGGCGACGGCCTTCGAACGCGTCGTCGCCCTGACGTATCGCTTCGAAGACCGGACAGCGGTTGCCGCGCGCGCGATGCTTCTGACCTTCGACAAGCTGTCGGGCGACGGTGCGCAGGCACTGGCGCAAACGTCGACGTCTGCCAGCATCGAACACCTGATCGCCCACCGGTTGCACGCGATTGCCGATATGCCCTCGGACACACGCGCCGCCGCGTGGGGCAAATTGCTCGCGGCGGTGGAACGCTCGAAGGCTTGTCCGAGAGCGCAGCGGCTCGTACCCATGGCCCGGTTCATTGGGCTACTGACGGAGGCCGAACAGCGAGCCGCTGCGTTGGCGGTCGTGAGCGCCTCGCGGAATTTCGTCATTAACGGCGGGTGGCGCGACCTCACGGACGCGTTGCTCAAATCCGTCCCCGGAGGTGAGATGGCCACCGTCGCGCGCGCCATCGTGCACGCCGATCAACGGTTACACAGCGCCGACATGTACGACGCCATCGATGCGATTTCCGACCGCGTCGACTGCATGCCCGAGCGTGATGGGCGAGCACTGCTCGAACATCTGATCGAGATCGTCATGGCGCGCGGCGACTTCGCCTATCTCACGTTCTCGCCAGACGAATCCGCTCAGTTACTCGACGATCTGCGCTCGACATGCCGCCGCTGTGGCTTCGACGACCTTGCGGTAACCATGGCGCAAACGCTTGCGGACGTGATGGACGAGTACAAGGTCACGATGCTGGATTGACCGGCCGCCGCGCGGCTTATCAGGATTCGCTCACCGCGTCGAAAACTGGTCAGGATCGTGGTCGAAAAGCAAAGGTGTTCATCAACGAGGGGGCGCACGATGAAATTCCTCCCAACGAACTCAAGGAGTTCATGATGGAAATTTCCTCGGCATCCGCCTCACAGAACACCGTTGCCTCGCAGACTTCGGAAACGAACGCCCGCTCGACCACGCCGAAAAATCCGACTCAAGCTGAGATTTCCGCCTCACTGACTCGGGCGACCCAGACCGGCAGTAGTATCGAAACGGGGCATTCGGACACTCTCACCGCGAGCAGCACCGATGTTCCCCTCCAATTGAAGGCGTTACTGATCACCGGCAGCGCAGACGAACCAACGGATGCCGATCTGAACCAGCTTCGAAAAACGTTGAAGGCTCTAAAAACGCAGCTTCCCAATAGCTTCTCGAAAGAATGGACGCAGATCTTTCTCATGAAGCTCAACGCCTCATCCCCACTTTCCTCGAAAACACTGAGCGTTTTCTTTGATGCGATAGTGGATTTCCCACGCAACAAGCAAGAAAAGGACGCGAAATCATCGATGATCGCGACCTGGAAAGTTTTTGCCGAGCTCGTCTCTCCCAAGGGCAATCCGTTCGATGAAGGTACGGTGAAAAGTAGAGTCAGCGAGTTCTTTAGCAATATCTACGACAAGGCCGTCAATTTGGAAACGGCAAATCACATTCTCAATTTCGCCTCAGGCGAAATCAAGGATCGACCGCAAACCTGCCTCGCGCTCATCTCGGGACTATGGGGAAAGTACAGTGCCATCGAATCGACATTCGCCCCCGAACTCGCCGCTCGGATCGTGACATGCGAGATGTCGTTGGTGCCGAAAACCGATCGCTACAACGTCTGGAAGCACGCGTTCGACAGGGTGGGGAAAGTGAATTCAAACTTTTACCCAAGCGACATGTCGAGGTTCGTCAACGCACTCTCGTCGAACCCTCCCGATCAGGTGGAGGATATGGCGAGCGCCTATGACGACATCGCTAAGACCCTGTACGACTACCCTCTTACGCGCTCGCGCGAAGACGATCAGATTCGGATACGGGCGCTGGACGGATTTCTTAAGGGCGTAGCGTCGGAAGGCGCGCGTGCGTCCGTCACCGTGGCGCTGACGTCGCACGTAGATCTGGCAACGCTCACGGGCAAACGCTGGAAAACCGCCATCGTCACCGTCACGAATAGCGTCTCAACACTCTTTAATGCTGAGAATAAGGAGAAGATCCGCAACGCCTTGAATAAGCTTGCCGGTGCGTAAGTGGCATGAACAAATGAAAGCGCCCGCTGTTCGCGGGCGCTCAGGAAACGCTGTGTGAACCGGGCCGTTGCAGGCCCGACACCATTCACGCCGTGGCACACGCCCGGTAGTGACGATTCGCCTGATCCATCTGCCCCAACCCTTCGAAGAGCTGTGCGAGCGCCAGATGCAGACGCTGTTGCAGATGCCGGTCGTCCGTATGACGCAACGCCCCTTCGAGGAACGTCTGCGCCTTGCCCCACAGACGCTGATGCTGACACAGCTTGCCCAGCGCGTAGAGCAGATCGGGATCGTTCGGATGACGCTGCTGCCACGCTTCCGCCTTCTGGATGAGCGGCAAGGCGTCTGCACCGGCGCACTCGGCATAGCGGCGCAGCAGTCGGCCATCCCAATGCTCGGCCAGCGCCGCTTCGACGATGTCGCGTGCTTCGCGCGGACGGTCCAGCGAAATCAGCAGTTCGGCGGCAACGTCGGCAGTCCGCGACGAGGTACGCGCGTCAGCAGGCAGTTCCTGCCAGCATTTGAGCAATGCGTCCGCATCGTGGCGATGGTCGCGCAGAATGCCCTCGCTGGCCGTCTGCTTGAGCTTCGCGGCCAATGCCGGATGCAGCGCTTCGCGCTTTTCCAGCACCTTGAGCAGATTCAGCACCTCGGGCCAGTGCTTGAGATGCTGATGGGCACGCAGGGCGACGAGCTGCGCCTGCATGCGACGTGCGCCCTGCGCACGCATTTCCGTCAGCGCTTCGAGCGCACCCTCGGCATCGCGTGTGTCGACGCGCAACTCAGCCGTCTGCAACAGGCGCGCTTCTTCCAGATTGGCCCCTTGTGCTTCGGTCAGCCACGCATCGCGTCGTGCGAATTCGCGCATCCGATGCGCTGCACGCGCACCGATGATCGCAGCCACGCCGCGATTGTCGTCCTGCTCGGCAGCTTCGCGTGCCGCCTTCTCTGCGCGCGTATAACGTCCCGCAAAGAGATTCGCCACGGCATCGCGCAGCGCAATGTTCGCGCGACGGCTGCGTTGGCGATTGCGATACGCGGCCACGCGTTCCGGCATCTTGTAGATGTTGCGCAGCACGCGAATGATCACGTACAGCGCCACGAACAAGGCCAGCAACGCCAGCACGAACAGGTTCAGCGACACGTCGATACGGTACGGCGGCACCAGCATGACCACTTGTCCGTGATTGAACGTGGCCAGCACCGCGAAGCCGGCCGCTACCGCGAACAGGAGCGTCAACCAGATCAGTCCTCGCATGCCCGGCTCCTTACGGCTTTTCCTTGACGTCCTTGACCTGACCGATGGCGGTCAGGCTGGCGTCAAGGGTCGGCAGTTCGATGGTGCGCGAGCCCGAATCGACCTGATCGAGCAGCGTTTTGACGGCGGCGATGCGGCGCGACTTGGCATCGAAATACTTGTCGAGCGCAGCCTCGGCGACCTGCACGTCGCTGTGCACTGCCGACGCGTTGCGTGCAAGCAGCGCCAGACGCGCATTGAGCAGACGCAGCTTCAGGTTCGCACGCAGGAACGCGCCCTGCTCAGGCGCCACGAGCATCACGTCCGGATCGTCCAGACGGCGCACCTGCACCAGTTGCTTCAGGCTGCCGAGCATTTCGCCGCTCAGGCGGTGCCACGTCGCCGTCCAGCCGGTCTCGCCCGCGCCGCTGGGGCCGGTGCCGTCCGCCTTCGGTGCGACGCGCTGCTCCTCGGCCTGCAACGGCAGCGTATCGATCATGGCGATGGCCTGATCGAGCTTGCCCGTGAGTTGCGGCAGATCGGCGGCCGGTACGGCCTTCAGACGGTCGATGTCTTTCTTCAGTGCGTCACGCACACCGGCGAGTTGCGGTGCGCCCGTGCGGGCCAGACGCGCGTCTGCCCCTTCGAGCGCAATCAGTGCGCCGCGCACGTTGCCCGTCAGTTGAAGCTGTTGATTCGCACTCGTGACGATCTGCTCGGTCTCGGCCAGCACCCATTCGTCGCGGTTATGCGCGAGTTCCTGATAGAGCTGTTCGAGCGCGGCCTGCTGGCCGCGTGCGTCGGACACGCGCCCCTCCAGCGCCGTGAGGCGGTTCTGGAGATCGCGCTGATTGTCGAGCGCCTGCGCGGTGCGTACCTGCGCCTGCATAACCTGCGAGTCGCCCGCTTGCTGACGGCGCGCCATTTCCTGCTGCACGCGGTCGAGCTTCTGGTTGAGCGACCAGCCGCCGATACCAGCCCCCGCCGCGACCAGCACGAAGAGCAGCCAGGGTAGCGCCGCCCCGGAGCCGCGACGCTTCTGCGGCGGCTCGGGTGGCTGCCACGCGGGCGGGCTGCCGGCCGTGCTGTACGTCGCACCGCCGGTCGCTGTGGAATGTGCCGTCGGGCCGGTCGACGCCGACGGGTTCTGGGAAGACTCTGGAACGCGATTATCTGTCGTCATGCTTGACTTGAATGGGATCCGCCCATGTTTTGAGTGCGGCCAGCAAATTGTCGTCGCCGGGCGCGCACTGCGTAATCCTATCAAACCCCGCGGAACACGCGGCATCCGCGATGCGGGTATGCGATGTAAAGCACGGTGCACTGAGGATCTGCGCAAGCACCTGTGGGGTGCCCGGCGTATGCACGCCGTCGCGGGTGCCGTAGCGTGCAGCCAACAGTGTGCTCAGATGCCGGACCGCTTCGGAGCTGGTCAGCACCCACGCGCACCGCTGCGGCTCAACGAGCCGGGCTTCGAGTGCGGCCCACGCGGCGGCGTCCGGTTCGGGGGCGCGACGCGTGTACGCGCTCACGATATCGACCTGCGTGCCGTTGGCCCGCAGCGTGTCGGCCAGCAACTCGCGCCCGCCGTCCCCGCGCACCAGCAGCACGCGGCGACCGGCCAGCGCCGGCAGATCCAGTTGTTCGAGCAACGCTTCCGAGTCGAAGCGGGCCTGCGGACCGCCCGGCGGGACGATCACGCGATACGCCGGGGCCGCAATACCGGCTTCGGCCAGCGCTTGTGCACTGCCCGGGCCGACGACGGCCACCGGCAGTGTCTCTGGCCAGCGAACCGCGGCCTCGCCTTCGTCTGCCCCACTGCCAGGGGATTGCAGTTGCACCCGTCGCGACAACGCATGTACGACGGCGTTAGGCGAGACAAAGACAGCCAGTGAGTACGACGTCAGCGAGCGCAGCGCAGCGTCCAACGCAGCAAGCGCCGCCGGATCGGCTTGCGCCGCAATGTGCAACAGCGGAAATTCGAGCGTATCGATGCCCTCGGCGTGCAGCCGTGCGGCCAGCGACTGCGCCTGTCCGTCCGGCCGCGTCAGGATCGCGCACGGCGCGACCGGCGATGCGACGGTCCGACGGTCAGTGCCAGCAGTGGCATCGACGGCGGAGGACGGAGCCGGCGCACGCGGCGCGCGCGACGTCAAACGGCTGCGTCCTTCGGCTCGGACGGCGGCACCAGCGCCAACCCGCCCGCGTCGATCAGTTCCTGCGCCACGCGCTGCCCCAGCGCCTCGGCACCTGCCACGTCACCCTGCGCGACGCGCCCGGCCCCTTGCGCACGAAGCACGGTCGCCCCGTCCGTCGACGCAATGAAGGCACGCAGCGCCAGCTCACCCTGCGGCGAGAACTCGGCGTAGGCGCCCAGCGGCACCTGACACGAGCCGCCCAGCGCACGCGAGACGGCACGCTCGGCGCTGACTGCCAGCGTAGTGTTGGCATCATGCAACGGTGCGAGCCATTGCAAGATTTCGGGACGTCCGGCGCGTACCTCGATGCCCAGCGCCCCCTGACCGGCGGCTGGCAAGCTCGCTTCGGTCGGAATGATGGCGCGGATGCGGCTGCCCAGCCCAAGGCGCTTCAGGCCTGCCGCAGCAAGAATGATCGCCGCGAAGTCGCCCCGGTCCAGCTTGCCCAGACGGGTGTCCAGATTGCCGCGCAACGGCGCGACCTGGAGATGCGGATAGCGCGCGCGCAGGCTCACCTCACGGCGCAGGCTCGACGTGCCGACTACCGCCCCGGCGGGCAATGCGTCGAGACTGTCGTAATCGTTGCTGACAAAGGCGTCGCACGGGTCTTCGCGCTCAAGCACCGCGGCCAGCGTGAAGCCGTCCGGCAGTTGCATCGGCACATCTTTGAGGGAGTGGACGGCGAGATCGGCGCGGCCGTCGGCCAGCGCCAGTTCGAGTTCCTTGACGAACAGCCCCTTGCCGCCGACCTTCGCGAGCGAGCGGTCGAGAATTTGGTCACCGCGAGTGGTCATTCCGAGAATACTCACGTGACACTGCGGATATAATTTGTGCAGCGCGTCACGCACGTGTTCGGCTTGCCACATGGCAAGACGGCTCTCGCGCGATGCGATCACCAGGGTTTCAGGAGAAGCGAAGTTCATTCAGCAACCGCGTGAAGACCAAAAGAAAAAATGGTAACACGCTTGACCGGCCCGAACGGCTGGTCTCGAGAGGAGCGACATGAAGAGCAGCGCAAAGGCAAAAGCCCCGAAAGAGGGCCTGGCCAAGTCGGTCGGCAAGACGTCCCCCGCGAAGGCAGCATCCGCGGTTTCATCCCCCCCATCCAAGCGCTCGGGCCAGAAGGCCAACGGGCAGGACAAGTCCATTTCCACCTCACCCGCGATTACGGCGCCCAAAGCGCGCCGCTCGCGTGAGGACAAGGACGCGCCGCTGCGTGAGGACATCCGCTTTCTCGGCCGCCTGTTGGGCGATGTGCTGCGCGAGCAACAAGGCAGCGACGCCTTCGATCTGGTCGAAACCATCCGCCAGAACGCGGTGCGCTTTCACCGCGAAGGCGACCGCAGTGCCGCCAAAGCGCTCGATACGCTGCTCAACGGACTGACCAACGAGCAGGCCATTCAGGTCGTGCGCGCCTTCAGCTACTTCTCGCACCTCGCGAACATCGCGGAAGACCGCCACCACAACCGCCGCCGCCGCGTGCATGCGCTCGCGGGCAGCCGAGCCCAGCGAGGCAGCCTGAGCGCCGCGCTGCAAAGCCTGAAGGATGCCGGGCGCGACGACCCCGCCACGCTGCAAGCCTTCTTCGCCAGCGCCCTCATCGTGCCGGTGCTCACCGCCCACCCGACCGAAGTTCAGCGCAAGAGCATTCTCGACGCCGAGCGCGAAATCGCCCGTCTGCTCGAACATCGTGACGACGCCCTCACGGAGCGCGAGTCGTCACGCAACACCGATTCGATGCGCGCGTACGTCACGACGCTGTGGCAGACCCGCATGCTGCGTAGCTCTCGTCTGACGGTGGCCGACGAAATCGAAAACGCGCTGTCGTATTACCGCAGCACGTTCCTGTCCGAAATCCCCGCGCTGTACGACGACGTTGCCGCCGAACTGCACGACGCCGTGCCGAGCGTACGCTCCGAAGGGCTGGGCCGCTTCCTGCAAATGGGTAGCTGGATCGGCGGCGACCGCGACGGCAATCCGAACGTGACGGCGCAGACGCTGCAACTGGCGATCACACGTCAGGCGACGGAAATCTTCGCGCATTACCTCGAAGAGGTGCACTTGCTGGGCGCGGAGCTGTCCGTCTCGCAACTGCTCGCAGGGGCGAGCGATGCCCTGCTCACGCTGGCTCGCCGCTCGCCGGACGACTCGCCGCACCGCACCGACGAACCTTATCGACGTGCCCTCATCGGCGTGTACGCGCGATTGGCCGCGACCGCACGCGACTGGGTCGGCCATGTGCCGCATCGCGGTGCGGTGGGCAACGCCAGCCCGTATCACGACGCCAGCGAGTTCATCTCCGACCTGAATACGGTCGTCGCCTCGCTCATGGCGCACCACGGCAGCGCGCTGGTTTCGCAGCGGCTCGGGCCGCTCGTGCGTGCCGCCGAGGTGTTCGGCTTCCATCTCGCGAGCATCGACCTGCGTCAAAGCTCCGACATTCATGAAGCGGTCATTGCGGAGTTGTTCGCGAAGGCCGGCGTCGAAGCGAATTACGCCAAACTCGACGAGAACGAAAAGCTCGCGCTGCTGCTGCGCGAACTGCGCGAGGCGCGTCCGCTCTTCTCGCCATACCTCGATTACTCGCAACGCACCCGCGACGAACTCGCCGTCTTCTCGGCGGCGCGCGACATCCGCGCCCGCTTCGGCGCACGCGCGGTTCGCAACTACATCATTTCGCATACGGAAACCGTGAGCGATCTGGTCGAAGTGATGCTGCTGCAAAAGGAGACGGGACTCTTTCAGGGCGCGCTCGGCGTCGACGGCGCGAAAGCCATCGAGCCGAAGGTCGGCGCGATGGTCATCCCGCTGTTCGAGACGATTGCCGACTTGCGCAACGCGCCGGTCATCATGCGGGAGTTCTTCGATATCCCCGGCATGTCGAACGTCGTGACGCAGCAAGGCGGCGAGCAGGAAGTGATGCTCGGCTACTCCGACAGCAACAAGGACGGCGGCTTCCTCACATCCAACTGGGAGCTGTACAAGGCCGAACTGGCGCTGGTGCATCTGTTCGAGGAAAAGGGCATTCGTCTGCGCCTGTTCCACGGCCGTGGCGGCACCGTCGGCCGTGGCGGTGGCCCGACCTATCAGGCCATTCTGTCGCAGCCGCCGGGCACCGTGAACGGTCAGATCCGTCTGACGGAGCAAGGCGAGATCATCGCCAGCAAGTTCGCGAACCCGGAGATCGGACGCCGTAATCTGGAGACCATCGTCGCGGCCACGCTCGAAGCCACGCTGCTGCCGAGTCTGAATCAGCCGCCACGTCTGGCCGCGTACGAACAGGTCATGCAAACGCTCTCGGATACGGCCTTCAGCGCATATCGTGATCTGGTCTACGAAACGCCGGGCTTCACCGACTACTTCTTCTCGGCCACGCCGATCGCCGAAATCGCCGAGCTGAACATCGGCTCGCGTCCGGCGTCGCGCAAATTTTCCGATCCGAAGAACCGTCGCATCGAAGATCTGCGCGCGATTCCGTGGGGCTTCTCGTGGGGCCAGTGCCGCTTGCTGCTCACCGGCTGGTACGGGTTCGGTAGCGCCGTGAGTGCGTATCTGGAGGGCGACGGCAGCAAGGCAGACGCCGCGGGGCGCGACAAGCGTCTCGACACGCTGCGTCAGATGGTCAAACGCTGGCCGTTCTTCGCGAACCTGCTCTCGAACATGGACATGGTGCTCGCCAAGACGGATCTGGCCGTGGCATCCCGCTATGCCGAGCTGGTGGCCGACGAAAAGCTGCGCAAGCGTGTGTTCAGCCGGATCGTCGGCGAGTGGCAGAGCACGTCGCAGGCGCTGGCGCTGATCACCGGGCACGACGAGCGCCTGGCGGACAACCCGATGCTCGCGCGCTCGATCAAGAACCGCTTCCCGTATCTCGACCCGCTCAATCACTTGCAGGTCGAGCTGTTGCGTCGTCACCGCGCCGGGGAGTCGGACGAGCGGGCGCGTCGCGGCATCCATCTGTCGATCAACGGCATCGCAGCGGGCCTTCGCAACACGGGCTGATGCGACGCCGATGTCCCTGCACCGGTCCCGCCTGCGAGGCCGGTGCAGACGGTTTTCATGAGGGTGCGCAGCCGGTCGGCGTGCCTCTCCTTGGGAATCTCCCCAACGACAGTTGTCCGATAGGACGTTATATTTCGACCCATTCGACCAGATTGCCGGGGGGCAACCATCATGCAGACCGATTCGATCGGGCGATCCGAACGCGCAACCTTCACACGACGGGCAACGTTGTTCGTGACTTCTACCCTGCTGGGACTGGGTGCCGCCGCGCACGTGGCGTATGCCAACCCGGCCGCAGCCACCGAAACCTCCGAACCGTCGTTAGCCGCGCCGACCACCGGCCATGTGTCCTCGCACACGCTGGCCGCCGCGCCGCATGGCGTACGCGGCTTCGCAGTGCGTCTGGTCTCGCAGGCGATGGCGGCTGCGCCCGACCATCCGTCACGCCAAGCAAAGCCGCGTCCTGTCGTCGACCCGGTGCTCGATCCGCTGATGAACGGCATTCTCAAGCGGTTGGCGATCGGCGAAGCCGTGGCACGTAACAAGTACGGCACGGGCAAAGCCGTTCAGGACACGGCGCGCGAACAGGCATTGCTCGACAACATGGGCGAGCAGGCCCCGCAGTACGGCCTCACGTCTGCGCAGGCCCGCACCTTCTTCCGTCTCCAGATTGACGCGGGCAAGCTCGTGCAAACGGCGCTGCTGGCCCGCTGGACGCGCGACGGCCATGCGCCGGGCGAGCCGGTGGACCTTGGCACGCGCCTGCGTCCGGCGCTCGATAAGCTCGGCACCTCGCTGCTGCACGACCTCGGCCGTCTGTGCGCCCTGCCGGACGACCCGACGCGTCTGGCGCGGATCCATCAGGCCCGCGAGCGCATCGCCCGCGCGGCAAAGCTCGAAGCGCTGCAACGGGCCGCGTTCGACGAAGCGACGTCCGGCCTGTGCCTGTCGGCCCCGCCGCGCATCTGGACGCTCTCGATGGCGGCCACGTCCCACTAAACCGACCGAACAAGATCACAGCGCCCGGCAGTCGTGGCCCGGGCGCTGCGGCTGTATAATCGCGGTTTGCCGTGCTTTGCCACGGTTCCGCTACGTTCCACGTTTGGCCACGCTACGACAATGACCTCCCAACTCCACAAGAAAGGCGAAGCCTGGTCGGCACGCTTTTCCGAACCCGTTTCCGATCTCGTCAAGCGCTACACCGCGTCGGTGTTCTTCGACAAGCGCCTCGCGCTGTTCGACATCGAAGGCTCGCTCGCCCACGCCGACATGCTGGCTGCGCAAGGCATCATCAGCGCCCAGGATCTGGCCGACATTCAGCGCGGCATGACGCAGATTCGCGGCGAAATCGAAGGCGGTCAGTTCGAGTGGCAACTGGATCTCGAAGACGTCCACCTCAACATCGAAGCCCGCCTGACCGCCCTGATCGGCGACGCCGGCAAGCGCCTGCACACGGGCCGCTCGCGTAACGATCAGGTCGCGACCGACATCCGTCTGTGGCTGCGCAGCGAAATCGACAACATCGGCACGCACCTCGGCGACCTGCGCCGCGCGCTGCTGGATCTGGCCGAACAGCACAGCGCCACGATCCTGCCGGGCTTCACCCACTTGCAAGTCGCGCAGCCGGTGACGTTCGGTCATCACCTGATGGCTTATTTCGAGATGTTCAGCCGCGATGCCGAGCGCATGCTCGACGTGCGTCGTCGCGTGAACCGTCTGCCGCTGGGCGCTGCCGCCCTCGCCGGTACGAGCTACCCGATCGATCGTGAGCGCGTGGCCGCAACGCTGGGCTTCGAAGAGGTCTGCACGAACTCGCTCGACGCCGTGTCGGATCGCGATTTCGCCATCGAATTCACCGCTGCCGCCGCGCTCGTGATGACGCACGTCTCGCGCTTCTCGGAAGAACTGGTGCTGTGGATGAGCCCGCGCGTGGGCTTCATCGATCTGGCCGACCGTTTCTGCACGGGCAGCTCGATCATGCCGCAGAAGAAGAACCCGGACGTGCCGGAACTGGCGCGTGGCAAGACCGGCCGCGTCAATGGCCATCTGATCGCCCTGCTCACGTTGATGAAGGGCCAGCCCCTCGCATACAACAAGGACAATCAGGAAGATAAGGAGCCGCTGTTCGATACGGTCGACACCGTGATCGACACGCTGCGCATCTTTGCGGACATGGTGCCGGGCATCAAGGTGCGCGAAGCCAATATGCGTAACGCAGCGCTGCAAGGCTTCTCGACGGCGACCGATCTGGCCGACTACCTCGTGAAGAAGGGTCTGCCGTTCCGCGACGCCCACGAGATCGTCGCCCACGCGGTGAAGATCTGCTCGGATCGCGACATCGATCTGGCCGATCTCTCGCTCGCCGAATTGCAGAAGTTCTCGCCGCTCGTCGGGGAAGACGTCTTCGAATACCTCACGCTCGAAGGCTCCGTCGCCAGCCGCAACCACATCGGCGGCACCGCCCCGGCGCAGGTGCAGCGTGCAATTGCAGCAGCACGCGCGAAGCTCGCGAAGTAATCGCTTCGGCACTCAGCAACGAAAGATGCCACCCTCGGGTGGCATTTTTTATGCGCAGGACGAACCGTCGTCAGAACAACGGCAACGACAGGAAGCCCTTGATGATGAGCGCGTTCAGAATGTCGATGAAGAACGCCCCCACCATCGGCACGATCAGGAAGGCGAGGTGCGACGGACCGAAGCGCTCTGTCACCGCCTGCATGTTGGCAATCGCCGTCGGCGTCGCCCCCAGCCCGAAGCCGCAGTGACCTGCAGCAAGCACGGCCGCGTCGTAGTTGCTGCCCATCACGCGGAACGTGACGAAGATGGCATACGCCGCCATCGCCACCGCCTGCGTCACAAGAATGACGATCATCGGCACGGCCAGCGTCGACAGGTCCCACAGTCGCAGCGCCATGAGCGCCATCGCAAGAAACAACGACAGACTCACGTTCCCCAACACGGACAGCGAACGGTCGAAGACCTCGTAGCGGACAAGCGACAGCAGGTTGCGCACGACCACGCCCGTAAAGAGTACGCAGACGAACGTCGGTAATTCGAACGGCGTATCCGAGAGCCATGCCGCGATCAACTCGCCACCGAGCAGACAGATCGCGATCATCGCCACCGTCTCGACCAATGCCTGCGCCGTGATCAGACGCACCGTATGCGGTCGCTCGAAGCCCTCCGGTGCTGCATCCTTCGTCGCATCAAGGCCCGGGACTTTGCCGCCGAGGCGGCGTCCGACCAGATAGCGCGCGACCGGCCCACCCAGCAAACCGCCCATTACCAGCCCGAACGTGGCGCACGCCATCGCAATTTCGAGTGCCGACTGCACGCCATAGCGCGTCGTGAGCGTCTCGCCCCAGGCGGCGCCCGTGCCATGCCCGCCCGCGAGCGTGATGGAACCGCCCAGCAAGCCGATGCCCGGCGCCAGCCCCATCGAGACAGCCAGCCCGACACCGATGGCGTTCTGCATGATCAACATGCCCGCCACGACGCCCACGAACAGCACCAGTTGCTTGCCGCCCGCACGCAAGCTAGCGAGATTCGCCGAGAGGCCGATGGTCGCGAAGAACGCCAGCATCAGCGGGCCTTGCAGCGAGGTGTCGAACCGCAGTTCGAAATGCCCGAACTGACGCATCGCCAGCGTGCCGAGCGCCACCAGCAGGCCAGCCGCGACCGGCTCGGGGATGCTGTACGTGCGCAGCGGCGCAATCCATTCGACAAGCTTGCGCCCCAGCAGCAACACCAACGTGGCACAGACGAGTGTGCCGTAGGTGCTGAACACCAGTTCCCTCGTGACGCCCATGACCTCTCCCCGCTCGAAAAATGCGACGAGTGTAGCAATGACATCCCAACAAAATGATGGGAAAAGTCCCAAAAGTGACGCGTTCGAGTCCAGTCACTAAATTGCCGTTTTAGGCGATGCCGCGAACGTTTGCGAGATTTTCGCGGGAATTCACAGGCGATTATGGAAAATTGCGGTGATTGGCGTTGCTATCACATCGCCGATGAATGAATTACGCAAGTTGCACATCATTAATGGGCGTATGCGACAGCACCGCCTCAACGTTGCTCTCCGGGCCCGAAAAAAAACGGTCCCATGCTTTCACATGGGGCCGTCCCTTTATGACGCTTGTCGGCCGAAGCCTCCGGCCGCGTCGGACTCGCTTCGCAGCGATCCGGCATGCAGGTAAACGGACTTACTGTCGCACGCAATCCACGAAGTACTCGGGACGGCCGTCGACTTCCTCGACCACCAGACCGTGAATGTCGGTGTGGAAGCCGGGGAAGCGCTCGTTGAAGTCACGCGCGAAACGCAGGTATTCAATGATCGCGGCGTTGAAGCGCTCGCCCGGGATCAACAGCGGAATGCCCGGCGGATAGGGCGTGAGCAGCACGCTCGTGACACGGCCTTCGAGTTCGTCGATAGGCACCCGGTCGATCTGGCGGTGCGCCAGCTTCGAGAAGGCGTCCGTCGGCTTCATCGCGGGCTGCATGTCCGAGAGGTACATCTCGGTCGTCACACGCGCCACGTCGTTCGCCTTGTACACACTGTGGATCTGATCGCACAGATCGCGCAGACCGATACGCTCGTAGCGCGGGAACTGCGCGACGAACTCCGGCAGCACACGCCACAGCGGACGGTTGTGATCGTAGTCGTCCTTGAACTGTTGCAACTCGGTCAGCATCGAGTTCCAGCGGCCCTTGGTAATGCCGATCGTGAACATGATGAAGAAAGAGTACAGGCCGGTCTTCTCCACGATGATGCCGTGCTCGGCGAGATACTTCGTCACGATGGCAGCCGGAATGCCGCTCTCGCCGAACTCGCCGCCCACGTCCAGCCCCGGCGTGATGATCGTCGCCTTGATCGGGTCGAGCATGTTGAAACCGTCGGCCAGATCGCCGAAGCCGTGCCAGCGGTCGTTCGCCCGCAGCACCCAGTCCTCGCGCTGGATCGGGCCCTCGTCGCCGAGATTCTCCGGGCCCCAGACCGAGAACCACCACGAATCGCCATACTCCAGATCCACCTTGCGCATGGCACGGCGGAAATCGAGCGCTTCGACAATCGACTCTTCGACCAGCGCCGTGCCGCCCGGCGGCTCCATCATGGCGGCGGCCACGTCGCACGACGCGATGATCGCGTATTGCGGCGAGGTCGACGTGTGCATCAGATACGCTTCGTTGAAACGGTACGTATCGAACGTGCGCGCTTCCGAATCCTGCACCACGATCTGCGACGCCTGCGAAATCCCTGCGAGCAGCTTGTGCGTGGAGTGCGTGGCGTAGATGGTCGCTTCGGACGAGCGCGGACGGCCTTCGCCGATAGCGTGCATGTCGCGGTAGAACTCGTGGAACGCCGCGTGCGGCAGCCAGGCTTCGTCGAAGTGCAGTGTGTCGATGTTGTTGCCCAGCACGTCCTTGATCATTTCGACGTTGTAGATCACACCGTCGTACGTGCTTTGCGTAATCGTCAGAATGCGCGGCTTGGCGTTCGGGTCGCGCTCCAGCACTTCGCGGGCGAACGGGTTGGCTTCGATCTTGGCGCGAATGACGTCCGGCTCGAATTCCGACTTCGGGATCGGGCCGATGATGCCGAGGTGGTTACGCGTCGGCGTGAGGAACACCGGCACGGCACCCGTCATGGTGATGGCGTGCAGGATCGACTTGTGGCAGTTACGATCGACCACGACGATGTCGCCCGGCGCCACCGTGGCGTGCCAGACGATCTTGTTCGACGTCGACGTACCGTTCGTCACGAAGAAAAGGTGATCGGCGTTGAAGATGCGCGCCGCATTGCGCTCGGACGCCCCGACCGGGCCGTTGTGGTCGAGCAACTGGCCGAGTTCTTCCACGGCGTTGCACACGTCGGCGCGCAGCATGTTCTCGCCGAAGAACTGGTGGAACATCTGACCGACCGGACTCTTCAGGAACGCCACGCCGCCCGAGTGTCCCGGGCAGTGCCACGAGTACGAACCGTCGGCCGCGTAGTGCGTGAGCGAGCGGAAGAACGGCGGCGGCAGCGAGTCGAGGTAAGACTTCGCTTCACGGATGATGTGACGCGCCACGAACTCCGGCGTGTCTTCGAACATGTGAATGAAGCCGTGCAGCTCGCGCAGGATGTCGTTCGGAATGTGGCGCGACGTGCGCGTCTCGCCGTACAGGAAAATCGGAATGTCCGGATTGCGACGGCGCACTTCCTGCACGAAGGCACGCAGGTTGATGATGGCGAGCGCGAGTTCGCCTTCGCCTTCACCGCCTGATTCGCTCGAGAACGTGCCGAATTCGTCGTCGTCGATGGACAGGATGAAGCTCGACGCGCGGCTCGCCTGCTGCGCAAACGAGGTCAGGTCGCCGTAGCTGGTAAGGCCGTTGACCTCCATGCCCTCGGCTTCGATAGCCTCCGCCAAAGAGCGAATCCCGGACCCGGAGATGTTTTCGGAGCGGAAATCCTCGTCGATGATGACGATCGGAAAACGGAATTTCATTGGCGTTCCTTCGACAAAAGAACGAGCCACGGTCCGACATGGCCGTGGCTCTGGGGCATTGCGATGTGTGAGGTGCTCACCGGCGGCGAGTTAACGTATCAGGCTAGGTTTTCGGCAGCGTGACACCACGCTGTCCCTGATACTTGCCGCCGCGATCCTTGTACGACGTCTCGCAGACTTCGTCGGATTCGAAGAACAGCACCTGAGCCACGCCTTCGTTGGCGTAGATCTTGGCCGGCAGCGGCGTCGTGTTCGAGAATTCCAGGGTCACGTAGCCCTCCCATTCGGGTTCGAACGGCGTTACGTTCACGATGATGCCGCACCGGGCATACGTCGACTTGCCCAGGCACACGGTCAGCACGCTGCGCGGAATGCGGAAGTACTCGACGGTGCGCGCAAGCGCGAACGAGTTCGGCGGGATGATGCAGACATCGCTCTCGACGTCGACGAAGGACTTCTCGTCGAAGTTCTTCGGATCGACGATCGTCGAATTGATGTTCGTGAAGACCTTGAATTCAGGCGCACAGCGAATGTCGTAGCCGTAGCTCGACGTGCCGTAGCTGACGATCTTTTGCCCGTCCTGGGAATACCGGATCTGCGACGGCTCGAAGGGCTCGATCATGCCGTGCTCCTCGGCCATACGACGGATCCATTTGTCGGACTTGATGCTCATGTGTGGGCCTGAATTGGGGTAGTACGTAAAAAGTGGGCATATTTTACGCGAATGTTGCGGTGCGGTGATGTTTTCACTCGCAGCGCCCCGCGCCGGGCCTTCCAGCCCGGCCCGACGGGCTTTGTGACGTACCTACCCCGCTTTCACGCCATCCTCCTGCCATTCTTACGTGTTCTGCACGACGATCGACGGGAATTTGCTCGTCATGTCCTTCTGGCGCGCCGCAATCTTCACCGCGACCTTGCGGGCGATGGCCTTGTACAGCTCGGCCACACGGCCGTCCGGGTCGCCCACCACGCTCGGCATACCGGCGTCTGCGTGCACGCGGATGCTCATTTCCAGCGGCAGCTTACCCAGCAGCTCGACGTCGAAATCATGGCTCATGCGCTCGCCGCCGCCGACGCCGAAGATCGGCTCCTCGTGGCCACAGTTCGAACAGATATGCAGGCTCATGTTCTCGATCAGCCCCAGAATCGGCACGCCGACCTTCTCGAACATCTTGAGACCCTTGCGCGCGTCGAGCAGCGCCAGATCCTGCGGCGTGGTCACGATGACCGCGCCCGTGACAGGCACCTTCTGCGCGAGCGTGAGCTGGATGTCGCCCGTGCCCGGCGGCATATCGACGATCAGATAGTCGAGGTCGTGCCAGTTGGTCTGGTTAAGCAGTTGTTCGAGTGCCTGCGTGACCATCGGGCCGCGCCAGACCATGGGATTGTCCGGCTCGATCAGGAAACCGATGGAGCTGGCCTGCAGGCCGTGGCCGTTCATCGGCTCGAGGGTCTTGCCGTCCTTCGATTCCGGCTTGCCGTGAATACCCAGCAGGGTCGGCAGCGACGGGCCGTAAATGTCTGCATCGAGGATGCCGACATTCGCGCCTTCGGCCGCCAGCGCGAGCGCGAGGTTCACGGCCGTGGTGCTCTTGCCCACGCCACCCTTGCCCGAGGCCACGGCCACGATGTTCTTAACATTGGGAAGAAGCTTCACCCCGCGTTGTACGGTGTGCGCTACGATCTTTTGGCCGATTTCGACGGCTACGCGCTCGACCCCGGGCAGCTTGCCGACGGCCTCGGTAATGCGAGTGCGCATGGCTTCGAACTGGCTTTTGGCGGGATAGCCGAACTCGATCTGAATGCCGACGTGGCCGTGCTCGGCCGCGACTTGCTTCACATACTTTCCGGCGATCAGGTCCAGGCCCGTATCCGGGTCGACGATACCACGCAGCACTTCATTGATTTGGGCGACTTCCATATGGGTCTCTCGCTCTGTCGGGGCGCACCGGGACAACCCGGCATAGCGCTAACAACTTGTAACAACCGTGGCGCACGCTCTCGACTAGCATTCGAGGCGCGCGTGTTATGGGGAACCAGCCGTCGCGGCAAGATGTCCTTGCCTGCGGTTGAAGCTCAGCGCTATTGTAAAAGACGTCGCGCCTTCAGGCTCAAAACCCCTGCGGCGCGCGCGTGCTTCAACGAAGTGCTTACGCGTGTTTCATCACAGCTAGCTAATCGATAAGGAGCCTCAAATGAACAAGAACACTCTGCGCGCTTCTGCGCTCGTACTGGTCTCGGCCGCCATGCTGGCAGGATGCCAGACGCCGCAGGGCACCAACACGGCAGTCGGCACCGGTGTCGGCGCAGCGGTCGGGGCGGGGCTGGGCAACCTCATCGGAGGCAACACCACCGGCACCCTGATCGGCGCGGCAGTAGGAGCCGCCGCCGGCGGCGCCACGGGCTACAACTGGCAGTCCATCAAGAACACGCTGGGCGGTCACACGGCCGGCACCGGCACGCAGATCTCCGAGCGTCCGGACGGTCAGCTCCAGGTCAACGTGCCGAGCGACGTGACGTTCGACACGAACCAGTACGCCATCAAGCCGAACTTCGCCGCCGTGCTCACCGATCTGGCGAACTCGCTTAACCAGAATCCGGGCATCACGGCCCGTGTGATCGGTCATACGGACAGCACCGGTGGCGATCGCATCAACATTCCGCTCTCGCAAAATCGTGCCAATGCGGTCATCCAGTACCTGACCTCGCGCGGCGTCGATGCTCGCCGTCTGCAAGGCGTGGGCGTCGGCTCCAGCCAGCCGGTCGCCTCGGACGCCACGGCAGAAGGTCGCGCGCAGAACCGTCGCGTTGAAATTCTCCTGCAAGCGCCGCAGCAGCAACAGCAAGCGCCTCGCTAAGCGCATCGCTAGGCTTCACCGGACTGACATCCGGTCAGTCCATCCAAACGCATGCCCGGTCCGCCGGGCATGCGCGTTTCTGCGCTAAGGCCGGGTCGCATGTTGCGACGCAGCATCGAAAGTCGGCACATCGGTTGAACTAATCCCCTACCCCAGCGCTCAGACCCTTCGGAAGTGCCTACCGTGGGCGCTTTCATCTCCTCTTTGTTATTGACGTTACGTGTGCCTAGTTATGCCGGAACCTCGTTCCGGCTTTTTT
Organism: Pandoraea commovens; assembly: GCF_024704525.1. Taxonomy (NCBI): domain Bacteria; kingdom Pseudomonadati; phylum Pseudomonadota; class Betaproteobacteria; order Burkholderiales; family Burkholderiaceae; genus Pandoraea; species Pandoraea commovens. The sequence goes on along the minus strand of NZ_CP102780.1, from coordinate 1,538,718 downwards.
TTGGCCGCGCGCTTTTCCACGACACACCCCTGCCCGGACGTCCGTTTGGGCGCGGGTGCCGCCCGCCTGCTAGAATCGTCCTTTCCCGCAACCCTCAACCCACACAGTCAAACCACATGTCCCGCCGCATTCTCGTCACATCCGCACTGCCGTACGCCAATGGCCAGATTCACATCGGTCACCTGGTGGAATACATCCAGACCGATATCTGGGTACGGTTCATGCGAATGCAGGGCCATGAGGTCTACTACGTTGGCGCGGACGATACGCACGGCACGCCGGTCATGCTGCGCGCCGAGAAGGAAGGCCTCACGCCCAAGCAACTGATCGAGCGCGTGTGGACGGAACACAAGCGCGACTTCGACAGCTTCAACATTTCGTTCGACAACTACTATTCGACGGACTCTGAAGAGAACCGCGAATTGTCCGAGAACGTCTATCTGGCCCTGAAGGAACAGGGCCTGATCGAGGCGCGCGATATCGAACAGGCCTACGACCCGGTCAAGGAGATGTTCCTGCCGGACCGCTTCATCAAGGGCGAATGCCCGAAGTGCGGCGCGAAGGATCAGTACGGCGATTCGTGCGAAGTCTGCGGCTCGACCTACGCGCCGACCGACCTGCTCAATCCGTACTCGGTCGTCTCGGGTGCCACGCCGATTCGCAAGACGTCGACGCACTACTTCTTCAAGCTCTCGGACAAGCGCTGCGAGCAGTTCCTGCGCAAGTGGGTGTCGGGCCTCGCCCAGCCCGAAGCCGCGAACAAGATGAAGGAATGGCTCGGTGAAGATGGCGAATCGACGCTCGCCGACTGGGACATCTCGCGCGATGCGCCCTATTTCGGCTTCGAGATTCCGGGCGCGCCGGGCAAGTATTTCTATGTGTGGCTCGACGCGCCGGTCGGCTACTACGCCAGCTTCAAGAACCTGTGCGCCAAGCGCGGTCTGAACTTCGACGAATGGGTCAAGCCCGGTTCCACGACCGAGCAGTACCACTTCATCGGCAAGGACATCATGTACTTCCACACGCTGTTCTGGCCGGCGATGCTCGAATTCTCGGGCCATCGCACGCCGACCAACGTGTACGCCCACGGCTTCCTGACCGTGGACGGCCAGAAGATGTCGAAGTCGCGCGGCACGTTCATCACGGCCCAGAGCTTCATCGACACCGGGCTGAATCCGGAATGGCTGCGTTATTACATCGGCGCCAAGCTCGGCAACACGATGGAAGACCTCGACCTGAACCTCGATGACTTCATCGCCCGGGTGAACAGCGATCTGGTCGGCAAGTATGTGAACATCGCCAGCCGTGCCGCCGGCTTCCTGATCAAGCGTTTCGACGGCCGTGTCTCGGCGGACGCCATGAACGCGCCGTTGCTCGCACAAGTGCGCGCCGCTGCCCCGCAGATCGCCGCGTATTACGAAGGTCGCGAGTTCGGCAAGGCGCTGCGTCTGGTGATGGAACAGGCCGACGCGATTAACGGTTACGTCGATACGGTCAAGCCGTGGGATCTGGCGAAGGACCCGGCACAGGCTGCGGCGCTGCACGAGGCTTGCTCGGTGTGTCTGGAAGCGTTCCGCTTGCTGACGCTGTACCTCAAGCCGGTGCTGCCGACGACGTCGCAGGCGGTGGAGCAGTTCCTGAACATCGCCCCGCAGACGTGGCAGGACGTGAACCGTCCGCTTACCGCCGATGCCGCCATCAACGCGTACAAGCATCTGATGACGCGCGTCGAAGGCAAGCAGGTCGAAGCGCTGCTCGCCGCCAACCGCGACTCGCTGCAAGCGACGGCTCCGGTGGCCGACGCCGCCGCAGCGAAGGGCAAGGACAAGGCGGCCAAGTCCGAAAAAGTCGAGAAAGCGGCAGAGAAGACTGACGACGGAATCATCACCATCGACGACTTCGCCAAGATCGATCTGCGTATTGCGCGCATCGTCGATTGCAAGGCTGTCGAAGGTTCGGACAAGCTGCTGCAACTCACGCTCGACGTGGGCGAAGCGCAAACGCGCAACGTCTTCTCCGGCATCAAGTCGGCGTATCCGCAGCCCGAAGTGCTCGTGGGCAAGCTGACCGTGATGGTCGCGAACCTCGCACCGCGCAAGATGAAGTTCGGTCTGTCGGAGGGCATGGTGCTCGCCGCTTCGGCCGCCGACGAGAAGGCAGAGCCGGGCATCTACATTCTTGAGCCGCACAACGGCGCGAAGCCCGGCATGCGCGTGAAGTAAAACGCGCAGTCCCGAAAGCGAAACACCCCGAGCGCCGGCGATCCGGCCTCGGGGTGTTTTGTTTTTGAGTGTCGGCGGAGTTGCTTACCGCAAGTGGTCCACCGGCAAGGCCGTGGTGAACTTCACCGTTTCCATCGAAAAGCTGGCGCTGATGTCCTGAAGATCGGCCACGCGGATGAGCTTTTTGTAGAAACGGTCGTAGGCCGCAATGTCGGGCAAGTAGACCTTGAGCAGATAGTCGATCTCGCCCGCCATGCGATGAATTTCGACGATTTCGGGCAACTCCCGCGCCCCCGCGACGAAACGAACCATCCAGTCCTCGCTGTGCGTTGCCGCCTTGATGAAGACGAACGCCGTGACGCGCAGGTCGAGTTGCTGCGGATCGCACAGCGTCACCTGTCCGGTGATCACGCCGCTTTCGCGCAGACGCTGCACGCGCCGCCAGCAGGGCGTAGGCGACAGATGCACCGCTTCGGCCAGTTCACCGAGTGAGCGCGAGGCATCGGATTGCAGATTTTCGAGAATTGCGAGATCGGTTTTATCCACAATGACACCCGGGAGGAAAATTTTTCCAAATCCTACCCCATTTGAAGGAAGATTTGGAAGCCTTTACCCGGTGACGGCAAGTAGACTTCAGAAACATTCTGAAAAAAACGCTCGCCATGAAAATCTTCACTCAACATCCCGCCTCGGTCGGCGAAAACTATCTCCAGCACATGGCGACGTCGTTGTCATTCGCCCTCCCCCTGCTCGGCGCATGCCTTGCGTGTCTCGTCCATGCGGTACTGCCGTTCATGTTCGAGAAGACCGGTAGCCGGATCATCACGCGGCTGCACGACCGGATGGTGACGCATCGCGACCGCCGCGCGGGTCATCAGACGCAATCGCCGCACGCCACCCAGTAACACTGAACCGTCACGGTCGCTCCGACGCCGGATCCGGCGAGCGCGACGTCACCGTGACGCGGCCATCCGGGCCGAAATGGGCGTTGAACATGCCTGGCGTGTTCACGCCGTCCTCAAGCCAGCGCCAACTCCACACCGTCTCCTTCTTCAGACGATATTCCGCGACCGTGGTCGGCTTGCCGAGCAGACGCCGCACGTCGTCCTGCGACATACCCGGCTGCACCTGCTGGAAGTTCTCCGCCGAGAGCGCCTGCGTCACGCTGCGCAGCTTGCCGTCGGCGGCGATGTCGACCATATAGGTCCGCAACCCGCCCGGTGAACGCGGATATTCGAGACGGCGCGAGCCGTCGTCGTTCTCCCATACGATCTCGGGCTTGCCCATCTGATCGCGCACCTGCGCCTCGGTCGTGACGCCCGGTTTGAGGTCGCGCAGCATCAGATCGTCCGGCTTGACGGCGTTGAACGTGTCCTGCGCCTTTTCACGCACCTTGTCGATTTGCTGCTGATCACAGCCGAACAGTCCCAACAGACTCGCAAGCAATCCCATAGCGACTCCCCAACGAAGGCCCCGGCGCACACCTGATTCGCGCGCCCCAAGTTCGAAATCGAGCGACGTTTTCATCGTTACCCTCCTCTGACTATTTGCCGGTCGTACATCCACGGCGCCGATGCAAAGACATCACTGCATCAGTCAAAGCGCCGGTTGAACAACACATCGAAGCCGGACAGCGAACCGGTGCGCAGCGCCAGTTGCCAGCGGCGCGATATCTGCCACGTGATTTTCACGATACTCGCTGCACTCGTCAGACTTTGCTCGTATCCCAACGAGAAGTTGTCCGAGATCGCCTTGCCGAGCTTGACCACCTGCTCGTCATCGGCCAAGCCGGAATCGCTGGTGCCGATGCTGAACTCGTCGATCCCCAGATCCTTGATGATGCGCTTGCCACCCGAGGCACCGAGCAACGCCGTGGCTGCACCCGCCATCGCCTGACGCTGGCCGAGACCCGCACCATCCGGACCATGCCCGAACATCAGCCACGACAGCTTCTCTTCGTCGGAGACGTTCGGCTCGGAGACGAGCGTCACACGCGGCTGGCGCACCGTGCCCGTCACCAGCACCCCGGCAGCAACTTCCTGATTGCGACGCATCGCCTGAATGTAGATGTTCGGGTTGCCCAGCGGGCCGACGAAGTTGATTTCCCCGCGCTCGATGGCGAGCTTGCGGTCAAACGCTTCGTACGTGCCTTCCGCCACCGTGATCGTGCCGGTGCCGCGCATCGGTGTGAGCGGATCGCTTTGCACACGCATACTGCCGCGCAGCAAAAGGTCTGCACCTGCGCCCACGAAGCGGAAATCGCGGCCCAGATTCACTTCGACGTTGATGTGCGGCGAGAACCGGCTGGCGGGCTTCTCGCTGATGCGCGCCGCTTCCTCCTTCGGATCGAGCGGCTTGGCCCGTGCCTGAGCGCCGCCACGCACCACCACGACGTCGTCGCCCAGCTTCGGCGCGGTCGTGGGCGGCAACGCGAAGCGCGCGCGATCCACGGTGAAGCTGCCGTTCACGGCGATCGCTTCGCCACTGCCCGTGGCCTTGGCCTCGCCCGTGAGCGACAACTGACGATCAGGTGCGGCGAAGAGCTGCAACTTGTCTGCGGCGAGCGTGATCGCGAGCGTCGGCTCAGGTGTGTCGAGACGGATATTGCCCGTTGCACGCGCCGTGCCACCGCCACCGCCGGTCACGACCACGTCGCGCAGCACGATCTCGGTCGGTGTGAGCGCGATGCGCATCCTGCCGTCCTTCACGCTCACGCCCGTGTCGAACATCTGCGCTGAAAGATCGTCGGCCGTCAGCTCCCCGGTCGGACGCGGCTTTGCTACCGTGCCCGCCAGTGCCACCTGCAAGTTGGCGCGGCCCTTGAAGGCGAACTGTGCTCCGGCGAGGTCTTCGAACTTCGAGAGGTTCGGAATCGCGACGGCGATGCGACCGGTGAGCGGCGCGTCGTCGGGTACGTCCGGAATACCGCCCTGCACGCGCAGCCCGGTTTGCACGTCAGCGTCGACCGTGCCGACCAGCGAGGACACGGCCTTGAGCGTCGTGTGCGCCGTCTGGCCCGACAGATCGATACGAGTGCGCAGCTCCGAGATGCCGAGCGGCACGCGTGCCCCTACGCCGCCCTTCTCCGCGCTCAGACCGGGAATGCCAGTGATCGTCACTTTGACGTGATCGTTCATGCCGCCGCGACGCAGCGTGACGTCACCACTGCGACGCACGATTTCCACGAACCCGTCCGCGCGCTGACCGGCGCTCACATTCCACTTGCCGTCGAGCACGAGGTCGCTGGCAATCGGCGGCACCTCGCCGGTGAACGTCTGAACGACACGCAGCACCTGCGCGACGTCGAGCGTGTCGATCGTGCCGGCGGTCTTCAGTTGGCCGCCGCCGTAATCGAAGTTCGCGAGCGAAAGCGCACCGGCCCCCGTCACGAGCTTCGCCGCACCGAGATGCACGCGCTGCGCGCTGGCTTCGATCTGCCACGGCGACGCGAGATTCAGCTTCGGCACGCCACGGTTTTCGAGCGTCTGGATCGTGCCCTTCCAACCCGGCTTGCCGCCTGCGTTGGTCACTGCACCCGATGCATCGAGATTCATGTCGAGCGGTGCTTCGCGCAACTTGCCCGCGGCCTTCAGATGCAGTGTGTGTGCACCGCGAGTACCCGCCAACGCCAATGACAGTTTGTCGAGTCGCGCGACGCTGCTCGCGAAACCCTGCCCGTCGAGCGTGACATTCAGACGATCGCTCGCGACGCCGGGGAAACCGCCGCTGACATCCACCTTACCGGCCAGATGCTCCAGCTTTTGCGCGCCGAACACGAGTTTGTCGGCGGCAAGCGTTGCGGCAACTACCGGGCGCTCCACCGTGCCCGAGACCTGGCCATCCAGTTGCAGTCGGCCTGCCAGACCGAAGCCCAGCTTATCGAGCGACGGGGCGTCAACGTTGACCGCCATCTTGTCGCCCGGCGCACCGAAGCTGCCCCGCAGCACGACCTTGTTCCCCGCGACGAGCAGGTTCGCATCGCTCGGCAACAAACGCGTGCCAGCGAGCTTCACGGTGCCCGCACCGCTCATCGGCAAGTCGGCGTAGACGCTGTCCTGCAACGCGAACTTCAGCGTCAGTCCGAAATCTGGACGCAGCGCGCCCTGTGCATCGAACTGACCGGTGACGCTGGCGACCGGTGTCTTTGTCCCGGCCTTTTGCGGGCCATAGAGGTCGTACCATGCGGCGGGATCGAAGCGCGTCAGTTTGATCTGCGCCTTGTAAGCGCCGGTGTCGCCGTTCTCCAGCACGCCGGTTGCCGCGACCTTGCCGTTGCCCGCATCGAGCGACAGCGCGTGAATCGTGGTGCCCTTCGCGTCGAGACCGACGTCGGCGAGCACACGACGGGCCGCATCGCGCCAGTCGAGCACGATGCGCTGGCCGGTCGCGTCGAGCTTGACGTCGAGCGGGCCGCCGAGCCTCGTCGCGGGCAGCTTGCCGTACAACGCGCGCAGGTCGAGGTCGCGCATCGTGAAGGCAAAGCCGCCGACGGTCGCTTCGGCATCGGCCGTGGTCCCATTCGTGGCCATCGCGGCGCTTGCGGTACTGGCTGCGCTTGCGGAAGACGTCGTCGGAGTAGCAGGCGCGGGCGCGCTTGCCGTCGCCGCCACCTTCTCCCGTCGCAACTCACCGCTGCCGGTCAGCACGGCGCGGCCTGCGAGTTTCAACTCGATGCCGGTCAATGCCTGACGCGTCGCATCGAGCAACACTTGCGTGCGCAGACTCTCCACTGGCAGCCAGCCCGCATCGATCGCACCGGGCTTCGCGTTGGTCACCGACACCGGACCCAGCACGCGGAATTCCTTTGCGCCCGGTTGCGGCCGCAAGTCGGCCTGCACTGCGAGGTCCGCCTGCGGCGCACCCGATGCGAAATCGCGCGGATTGAGGTGATCGAGCGCAATCTGCGCGCGCGAGAGCGGCACCGGACCGAACGGCGACGCCGCGATGTGCGCCGTCCCGTTCAGCTTCTCGCCGCTGGCCGTCAGGTCGACGACGAGAGCGTCGAGCGAGCCTGACAAATCGGCTTTGAGCGCGACGGGAATGTCACCCGCCTTGGCCTGCAATCCGACGTTGCCATTCAGCGCAAACGGACGCTGCCCGTTCAGTTGCAGACTGGCCTGCGCTTCGCCATACGGCGTGCCGAGATGCTCGATCTGCACCGTGTGCTGCGTGCCGTCGCTACGACCTGCGACGCGAATGTCTTCAAGCACGAGCGCGGGCGAGTGCAGCGTGAGCTTCGCCACGCGTACGTCGTTCAGCGTCAATCCCAACGGCAGACGCAGGCTTGTCGGCATCGTCGTCGGCGTGTTCGACGGCGGGGACGGCGCGAAAGCCAGATCCACATCGCCCGCATGGAGCTTGTCGACGGTGAAGTGCAGCGGCCGCAGGCCGAGATCCCAACGGCTTTCGAGTCGGCTGACAGTGATGCGCGTCGCACCATCCACGTAGCGCATGTCGTTGAGCGTGAAACCGTGCAACACGCTGCCGCTGCGCCATTCGCCGGAGAGCTTGCCGCCGAGCGTCGAGACGGCCGTCTGCCATAGCCAGCGGCTGCCGCGTTCGTTCGACATGGCCCACACCAGCGCGCCGATGGCGAGTACGACGATCAGCAGCAGCGCGAGGACGATGGCCGCGAGCGTACGTCCCCAGTGTCGGCGCCGTGGCGGCGGCGGTGTCGACGCGTTATCCGGCGGCGGAGTCCCGCTACCGTCCGTTCCCTGCATGCCGGAGCGCGTCAATGTGGGTTCCGTGGGTTCTCGCCCGGTGTCCTGTGCAACGCGACCGCCTTGGCGAACATCGGTCATGGCGGTCGTCGGCATCGAGGTATTGAGCAGCATCTTCATCATCAGAAGGCCACCCCCAGCGAGATCGACGGACGGAAACGCCGGTCATGCACGCCATATCCGAGATCGAGATTCACCGGGCCGACAGGGCTGCGCCAGCGCACCCCCAAACCGACACCGTGATACAGCGGTGTGGGATGACGATAGTCATCGGTCGCCGTACCCACGTCCCAAAACACTGCGCCGCCCCAATCGCGCGTGACCCAGCGCTGATATTCGAGACTTGCCGTCGCAAGGTACTTCGTCGGGAAGGTCGTGCCGTTCTGCTGACGGCCGATGCTCTGATAGGTGTAGCCGCGAATCGACGAGGTGCCCCCCGCGAAGAAGAGCAGCGACGACGGGATGCGGTTGCTGTTGCCGTTCGTCAGCACCGCGCCGAGTTCCAGGCGCGCCAGCACGAGATCGCGCTGTCCGACCGGGAAGTACTGGCGAATACGGCCGTAGAGCCGCGCGAAACTCTGATCGGTCAGCAGCGGCTTTGCGGCGAAGCCGAGCTGCGTGTTGATGATGTTGCCCTTGCGCGGAAAGATCAGGTCGTCGACATCGCGACGATTCCACGAGAACGCAGGTACGAGTGCCTTGTTGAGGAAACGCTCGCCACCATCGGGACGCTCGTCCGTACGATAGAAGTCCAGCGTGTACGCCCAGTCGTAACGCTCGCGCGAGCGCGCACGCTTGATGCCGACCTGCGTCGAGCGCTGGTCGAGACCGTTCAGATACGTGCGGTCGAACGACCCGCGCAGGCTGTTGGTGTAGGCGCTCTCGTCCGGTGGCATGCCGATTTCGGCGTAACCGCCCTGCCGGTACTGTTCGAGACGCGCTTGCGAGTCGAACGTCCACGCCTTGCCGAACAGGTTGTAGTAAGAGTAGCGCCCGTTGATGCTCGCGCCGGTGTCCGTCGTGTAGCCGACACCGGTTTGCACGCGCTGCTGGGGGAATTCGCGCACTTTCACTTCCACCGGCGCGAGTTCGGCCTTCGACGGGTCTTCCGTCACCGAGATGATCACGTTGGAAAAGTACGGCGTGGCCTGAATCTGGCGTTGTAGCTCCTGCAAGCGGTCAGCGTCGAAGGCCTCGCCCTCGGACAGCGGATTGACGTTGCGGATGATCTGCGCGGGATAGCGACGCGTGCCGGTGATCACCAGCGGCCCGAGCGTGAACGGCGGGCCGCTCTCGTAGGTCGCGGCGAGCGAGGCGGCATCGTTATCGGCGTCGACCACGGCGCGCGAGAACGTCATCTTCGCGGCGTGGTAGCGCTTCTGCCCGAGCTGGAACAGGGTGTCGTTCTTCGCCTTGTCCCAGTCGGACTGACGAAAGGGTGCGTCTACGGGCAGTTCCCAGGCGTTGCGCAACTGCTCGACGCGCTGCGGATCCTGCTCGGCGACCGGACCGGTGAACTTGAGATCGACTTCCTTGATATGCGTGCGGGGGCCAGCCTCGACCTTGATGTCGACGTCGCGCTTACCGTTGATGGTCGCCACGTCCACATGGGTGACAGGCGAGAAATAGCCTTCCGTGGACGTCAGTTCCTGCACCTGCTCGCCGATGGTGGCCACGATGTGCTCGAACTGGGCCTCACCGATGTCGTCGCGCGAGGCGTAGCGCACGACGTCGAGGTTGTCCTTCAGGAGCTTGGCGATGTCTTTGGGCGCGTCGACACGCACCCGATAGTCCGCTTGCGCCAGACCGGGTGCGCACAGGCCGCAAGCCAGCGCCGCCAGGCTCACCAGTCGGGTCGGCTGGTGGCGAATGCGCAGGAGATGCGGGAGTGAGCGTACTAATGAGCGTACTAATGAGCGAACCAATGGGCGTACTGAAATGCGCACGCCAAAGCGACGGCCAGCGTCGTGTCCGGATTTGATCTGCGAGACGGTCAAAACCTTCCTTGGAAATATCGCCGCCGGTGGTCCGGCGTGCCGTGAGGGGTGCTCAAACGCACGATGCCCGCCAGCATGGCACAACGAGACACCGCGCATTGCGTATGTGACTCGTATTTGAACATATCCGGGAGTACGGTTCACCCATGCGGCTTAAATTCGGGCGAATTGCCCAAAACGCCAAAACACCGAACGGCGACGGGTTTGCGGTAGAATCTGCGTCGATTGGCACCGTCAGGACGGTGCCGCTTTTGCCTATTTTTCAAGCAATCGACCATGTACGAGTCCGACATCACCCAATTCATCAAGCAACTCAAGACCGAGAAGCCGACGCTGGAAGCGGAGCAACGCAAGGGTCGTTCCCTGCTGTGGGACAAGCAACCGATTGATATGGAAGAGCGCAGCCGCGCCCAGCAATCGCGTGTGGCCCAGCAGCCGTACGTCTACCAAAGCGAGTAAATCGCCGCTCTCCGGCCGAGTTCCGCATTGAATCCGAGTACGCCCGACGATCCGTCGCTCACGCCCGACCCGATCCCCGAGATCGCGCCGGTGCCTGAGCACGTCGATCCCGTGGCGAGCAGTGCTGCCGACCAGACGCCGGACGATGGCCGAAACGACGGTTCGCAGGAGATTCCGGCCCAAGGCGAGCCTGTCGAAGCGGACAAGACCCACGCCGATGCCCCCGAAGGCGCAACCGGCGAAGCGCCACCCGCCGCAACGTCGCGCTCGGGAGGTGCGAGTGGTGCAAGTGGTGCCGGTGGTTCGGCCACCGAGCTGCCCGCGCCGCACGACGGGCAGGACTCCACGCCCGATACGGTCGACGGTGTAGCGCGTGCACGTCTTTACGGCGAGCCGCTGTTTGCGCTGCCGAACGATCTCTACATTCCGCCGGACGCCCTCGAGATCTTCCTCGAAGCCTTCGAAGGCCCGCTCGACTTGTTGCTGTATCTGATCCGCAAGCAGAACTTCAACGTGCTCGACATTCCGATGGCGCAGGTCACGAAGCAGTACCTGCTCTATGTGGAACAGATCCGCCGGACCAATCTGGAACTGGCATCCGAGTATCTGCTGATGGCGGCGATGCTCATCGAGATCAAGTCGCGCATGCTGCTGCCGGTGAAGAAGGCCGACACCGGTGAGGAAGCGGAAGATCCGCGCGCCGAACTGGTGCGTCGTCTGCTGGAGTACGAGCAGATGAAGCTTGCCGCGCAAAAGCTCGATACGCTGCCGGTGCTCGGCCGTGACTTCCTGCGCTCGCAGGTCTATATCGAGCAAAGCCTTCAGCCGCGTTTTCCCGATGTGGACGCCGAAGACCTGCGCGCCGCATGGGCCGAGGTACTGCGTCGCGCCAAGCTTGTTCAGCATCACAAGATTTCCCGCGAAGAACTGTCGGTGCGCGAGCATATGAGCCAGATTCTGCGACGTCTGCAAGGCGCGCGTTTCATGGAGTTCACCGAGCTCTTCGACGTCACGCGCGGCGTGCCGGTCGTGGTGGTCAACTTCATCGCCATGCTCGAACTCACGCGCGAGTCGCTGCTGGAGATCACGCAGGCCGAGCCGTTTGCGCCGATCTACGTCCGCCTGACTTACACCCCAAACTGAGCGCCCCATGAAAGTCATCCCCTCGATTCACGAACTGCGCGACCAACTGCGCGGACAGAATCGCGTCGCCTTCGTGCCCACGATGGGCAATCTGCACGAAGGCCACCTCTCGCTCATGCGACTCGCCCGCCAGCACGGCGATCCGGTCGTGGCCAGCATCTTCGTGAACCGTCTGCAATTCGGGCCGAACGAGGACTTCGACAAGTACCCGCGCACGATGTTGGACGACATCGAGAAGCTCACGCGCGAGAACGTCTACGTGCTGTTTGCGCCGGACGAGAAGGAGATGTATCCGGAGCCGCAGGAATACCGCGTCGAGCCGCCGCACGATCTGGGCGACATTCTCGAAGGAGAGTTCCGTCCCGGCTTCTTCAAGGGCGTATGCACGGTCGTGACCAAGCTGTTCTCGTGTGTGCAGCCGCGCGTGGCCGTGTTCGGCAAGAAGGACTACCAGCAACTGATGATCGTGCGCAGCATGTGCCGTCAGTTTGCACTGCCCATCGAAATCATCGCCGCTGAGACGGTGCGTGCCGACGACGGTCTCGCCCTGTCCTCGCGCAACCGCTATCTGTCTGACGCCGAGCGCGCGGAAGCGCCGCAGTTGTACCGTCTGCTGAATGAAATCCGCGACACCGTGAACGGTGGCAGCACCGACTACGCGGCGCTCGAAGCGTCGGCTATGAAGACGCTGACCGAACGTGGCTGGAAGCCAGACTACGTGTCGATTCGCCAGCGCGCCAATCTGCGCGTGCCCGCCCCCGGCGCGGCACCGGCAGAAAGCCTGGTGGTGCTCGCCGCCGCCAAACTGGGCGCAACGCGTCTGATCGACAACCTCGAAATTTGAGCGCCGGGCCCACCGCGCACGGTCGAGCAACCAGCACGACCGCCGCGAAGGGCTCCAGGCGCAAGCCGTGCGCGTGTCGGCACTTCGTCGATTCCGCGCGCACATTCTTCGTCGCGCAGCGTGCGCGGCATCGCAACACATCGCAACACAAGAGGCACGCCATGTACCGCACCATGCTCAAGTCGAAGATCCACCGCGCCACCGTAACGCATTGCGAATTGCATTACGAAGGCTCGTGCGCGATCGACGAAAACCTGCTCGAAGCCTCGGGCCTTGTCGAAAATGAGCAAATCGACATCTTCAACGTCAACAACGGCGAACGTTTCACGACCTATGCCATTCGCGGCGAGCGCGGCAGCGGCATGATCTCGCTCAACGGCGCGGCCGCACGTCGTGCGCAGCTCGGCGACATCGTGATCATCGTGTCGTACGCACAAGTCGAGGAAAAGGAAGTGCTGGCAGGCTTCAAGCCCAAGCTGGTGTTCGTCGACGAGAAGAACGTGCAAAAGGGCGAGCGCGATCACGTGCCGCTGCAAGCGTGGGAAGAAACCCGCGCCTTCGAAGCCGCCCAGGCTGCGAAGTAAGGCAACGCGCCGGATACCGGCGCAGCCCAAAGAAAAAGGGACCTGCGGGTCCCTTTTTTTATCTCGCCACGAACTCGGTGATGCCATCCCACTGCGGCAGGTCGCGCTCGACGCGCCCCGGCGCGACATCCCACAACGTCAGCCCATGCGCGGCGAGCTGCACGTAGTTCTGCGTGTTACGCAGCATGCCGAGCACCGGCAGACCCGCCTCCTCGCAGTAGCGCGAGAGCTGATCGGCCGCCCGGGTGCGAGCGTCCACACGCATCCCGACCACACCGATGCGCACGTCGCCCTGACGCACCGCCTTCTCTTCGCCCAGCTTCTGAAGAAAATCGCGCGTGGCGAGGATATCGAAGATCGACGGTTGCAACGGCACCAGAATGTGGTCCGCGAGCTTGAGGATCGACTCGAGACGCTTGCCGTGCAAACCCGCAGGCGTATCGAGCACTGCGTGCGTGGTGCCCTTGGGCGGACGCGCCACCTCGTTGTGGTCGACATCCCAGGTGGCGATCGGGCGCAGCGCCGGTGGACGCAGCCCCAGCCAGGCGCGCGAGGACTGCTGACGATCCGTGTCGCCCAGCATGACGGCATGGCCCTGCGCGGCGAGATAGCCCGCCAGATTCGTCGCCAGCGTGCTCTTGCCCACGCCACCCTTTGGATTCGCCACCACAATCACCGGCATTGCAGACTCCCCGAGGTCGATTTTCGCCAATATTACAACGGGTCGATGACGGAGCCGCTTCCGCCGGGTTCGGTCGAGTCCTGGCCGGACCTCAGCACGCCGTCCAGACGCGCGCGAGCTGCATGCCCACCAGCCTCCCTGCTAGCGCAGACAGGCCCACACGCGCGGCAAATCCAGATGCGCGGCAAACGCGTCGGCCAATCGGTCCAGCGACGCCTCGCGCAGCGCGTTGTAGTCCTGCACCGCCAGATCGCGTGCGCCCGCCCACGCGAGCAGCGCTTGCAGTGCATCAGGGGTGTCGAACAGGCCGTGCAGATACGTCCCCATGACCTGATCGTCGGCCGAGCGGGCACCGTCGGCGACCGGGGCTTGTTCGCCACGGTCCAGCCAGACCGCAGGACGCGCAAGCGCCGCCCCGCGCGTCACCCCCATATGGATCTCGTAGCCGTTCACCGGCGCGTCGCCAGCGGTGAGACGTCCGGCCACCACGCGCAATTGCTTCTGGGTCTCCATGGTGGTTTCGATCTCCAGCCAGCCAAGACCCGAGGTCGTACCCGCATCGCCTTCTAACCCAAGCGGGTCGTGAATCGCAGCACCCAGCATCTGCAAGCCCCCGCAGATGCCCAGCACTTTGCCGCCATAGCGTAGATGCCGCGCTATCGCCGATTCCCAGCCTTGTGCGCGCAACCACGCGAGATCGGCACGCACGTGCTTGCTCCCGGGCAGGATCACGAGATCGCTGGCGGGCCACGCCTCGCCCGCACCGACATAACGGAAATCGACTTGCGGATGCGCACGCAAGGCGTCGAAATCGGTGTGATTGCTGATGCGCGGCAAGGCGGGTACGGTCACGCGCAGACGCGTCTCGCCGCTCGCGGCCTTGTGACGTTCGCCTGGCAGCATGTCCTCGCCGTCGAGATACAGCCCGTGCAGGTACGGCAACACACCCAGCACCGGGATGCCCGTCTTCGTCTCCAGCCATTCCAGCCCGCTCGTGAGCAATGACGGATCGCCGCGAAAGCGATTGATGACGAAGCCCTTGATACGCGCACTTTCACTGTCCGACAGACACGCCAGCGTGCCGATCAATTGCGCGAAAACGCCTCCCCGATCAATGTCGGCGACGAGCAGCACCGGAGCATCGACTGCCTCGGCGAAGCCCATGTTCGCGATGTCGCGCGCGCGCAGGTTCACCTCAGCCGGACTGCCCGCGCCCTCGACCAGCACGGCGTCGTACCCCGTGCGCAGACGCTCGTACGCGGCCAGCACCGCCGCCATCGCGCGAGGCTTGTACTCCTGATACGCACGCGCATCGAGATCGGCCAGGACCTTGCCGCCGATGATGACCTGTGCGCCCCGGTCGCTGCTCGGCTTGAGCAGCACGGGATTGAAGTCGGTATGCGGGGCGACGCCTGCTGCTTGGGCCTGCAACGCTTGTGCGCGCCCGATCTCGCCGCCGTCGGCCGTCACGGCGCTATTGAGCGCCATGTTCTGCGGCTTGAAGGGGGCGACGCGCACGCCCTCGCGCAACAGCAGACGACAAAGACCGGCAACGACCGTGCTCTTGCCCGCATCCGACGACGTCCCCTGAATCATCAGGGTGCCGCGACGCGAGCCGCCGGGTGCTTCGAATTTGACAGGGATTTCACTCATGACGCGGATTATCGCATCGGGCGCTCGTACAATATCCGCCATGACCGACCCTGTCCCGAACTCCCCCGATCTCACCTTCGTACTCGGCGGCGCGCGCTCCGGCAAGAGCGCGTTCGCCGAACGTCTCGCCACGCAGAGCGGCCTGCCCGTGACCTATGTCGCGACGGCCGCCGTGACCGCCGAACCCGAGATGCAGGCGCGCATTGCGCATCACCGGGCGAGCCGTCCGGGACATTGGGAGACGGTGGAAGCCGGACGCGAGCTGTCAGACACACTGAGGGAAGTCGCACGGGACGGTCATTGCGTGCTTGTTGACTGCTTGCCGCTGTGGCTCGCGGGCTGGCTGTGTCCGCCGGACGATCACCCCGAGGGACCTGCGACGGAAGCGCAGTGGCAAAGCGTCGTCGACACGCTCGCGCAGACGCTGCTTTCGCTCCCCGGCAAGATCGTCGTCGTCAGCAATGAAATCGGTCTGGGCGTGATCCCGATGGGTGCGCTCACGCGGCGTTATGTCGATGAACTCGGACGTCTCAACCAGCGTGTCGCCGCGCTGGCACCGCACGTGCGTTTCGTGGTCGCCGGGCTGCCGATGGCCATCAAGGGATAAGAGAAAACAGGAGTCACTCGCCGATGCTCACAGGACTCGCGCCCGAATCGCTCTGGCTCGCCGCATTGATCGGCGTGTTGCTCGACGCCTGGCTCGGCGAGCCGCGACGCTGGCACCCGCTGGTCGGCTTCGGCTATATCGCCAACGGTGTCGAGGCATGGCTTAACGATCCCGAGGTGCGCGACAAGCCGTTCAGCGCCATGACACGTGGCGCGTGGGCGTGGTGCCTCATGCTCGTGATTCCCGTACTGATCGCGTGGGCGCTGACGTTCCTGCCGGGCTGGGGCGGCATCGTCTGGCAAGCGCTGGCGTTGTACGCGGCGCTCGGTGCCCGCAGTCTGCGCGAACACGTCGCGCCCATTGCTCATGCCCTGCGCGACGGCGATCTGACACAGGCACGCGCCCTCACGGCACGCATCGTCTCACGCGATACGGAAGACGCTAACGCCTCCGATCTCGCGCGCGCCGCCGTCGAATCTACGTTGGAGAACGGCAACGACGCCATCTTCGGCGCGCTCTTCTGGTTTGCGATTGCCGGTGCGCCCGGCGTCGTGCTGTTCCGTCTGGCCAATACGCTCGACGCGATGTGGGGCTATCGCACCGACAAGTTTCTATATTTCGGCCGCCCGGCGGCGCGCATCGACGACGTCCTCAACTGGATTCCCGCGCGATTGACGGCAGCGAGCTACGCGATCTTTGGCGACGTGGCGCGTGCCATCGATTGCTGGCGCACGCAGGCCAGCGCGTGGTCCAGCCCCAACGCCGGTCCCGTGATGGCCGCCGGTGCGGGTAGCCTCGGCGTTCAGCTTGGCGGCCCGGCGCGATATCACGGTGAGTGGGAGACGCGTCCGCCGCTTGGTTGCGGCATGGAACCCTCCGCACAACACATCAAGGCGGCGTGGCGGCTGATCTCCCGTTCCATGTGGATGTGGCTGATCGTCACAGGCGCGCTCGCGCTGTTCGCTGCATCGCAGGCCGATGCCATGCCCACCACACTGCTGTAATTGTCTTTCCGCTCGTCATGTCTGCATCATCCGCTGCACCCACTGCACCCTCATCGTCTCCCTCCGACGCCCCGCGCCACGGCGGCAATCTCGGCGAAGCCATCCGCCGGTTTGGGCGGCCGCGCGAAGACTGGCTGGATCTGTCGACCGGCATCAATCCCGTGGGATATCCGGTGCCGATGCCACCACCGAGTGTCTGGCGTGATCTCCCCGACGCCTTCGACGACCTGTGCGACGTGGCCGCGCGCTATTACGGCGTGCCGGTGGACACCGTCGTGCCCTGCGCCGGTTCGCAGGCGGTCATCCGCGCGCTGCCCGCGCTGCTTCGACCGGGACGCGTCGCCGTCGCATCCCTCACGTACAGCGAATACGCACCGGCATTCGCGCACGCCGGACACACGCTCGTCCCATGGCTCGGACCGGAAGCTGGCTTGCCGGATGTCGACTACCTCGTCTGGGTCAACCCCGACAATCCCACGACGCGATCCGTCTCACGTGAGACGCTCGCCCAATGGCAAGCACAACTGACGGCGCGCGGCGGCATGCTGATCGTCGACGAAGCCTTTGCGGACGTATCCCCTGCTACGTCGATGACGCCCCACGCGGGCGAAGACGGCCTCGTCATCCTGCGCTCGGTCGGCAAGTTCTTCGGACTGGCGGGGATCCGTGCGGGCTTCGCCTTGTGCCCGAAAGGGCTTGGCACACGTCTGACCGAACGGCTCGGTGCATGGACGATCAGCGGTCCGGCAAGGTTCGCAGTGCGAACCGCTCTGAGCGACACGGCGTGGCAACTGGCGACGCGGGAACGTTTGTTGCGGGAAGGTGAACGACTGTTATCGCTGTTGCGCGACCAGCGCTGGCCAACGGTCGGCACACCGCTATTTGCCTGGACGGCGCATGCGCTCGCGCCGCAATGGCACGCGCAACTGGCAGAACAAGGCGTATGGACGCGCTTGTTCGATGCACGCCCGATCTCGTTGGTGGATGGCATCGAAACGCTGCCGAGCCTGCGTTTGGGCCTGCCCGCGACTGAAGACGAATGGCAGCGGCTGGTGGGTGCACTGACGGCGCTGCGTCCCGGATTCCGTCGTGAATGACGTTTTCGGGAACTGACGCAGATC
Organism: Pandoraea commovens; assembly: GCF_024704525.1. NCBI lineage: Bacteria > Pseudomonadati > Pseudomonadota > Betaproteobacteria > Burkholderiales > Burkholderiaceae > Pandoraea > Pandoraea commovens. The sequence goes on along the minus strand of NZ_CP102780.1, from coordinate 1,520,679 downwards.
GGACCCATCCAATTTTCCCGTTATGCTTCAGAACGGGTGTACGTTGCCCGGGGATATCCCACGAATGGCCGAGTGACTGCCCAGAGGCTGCTTACGCGGTATTAAATAACGGGTGTTCCTGTCGTTTTCGTTACAAATTGAAGCATTTCTGCAACAAATGCACACAGTCATCGCCGAAGGGCGCCGCTAGACTGAAGGTTCTTTCGCAAGGGCTTTCCCCAATCAAAAGGACGACCAAATGAAAAAACTGCCTCTGTTGCTCGCCACGCTTCTGACCGCCACTATCGTGACGGTGGGTTGCTCCAAAAAGGAAGACCAATCGGCCGCCCCGGCAGCTGACACGACTACGACCGCACCGGCACCGGCTGCGGCCAGCGATGCAGGCGGCGGCGCCATGAGCGCCCCGGCTTCGGACGCAGGTGCCGCAGCACCCGCACCGGCATCGAACTGACGCTACACCGCGTTAGACACCGCGCCCCCTGAACGCTTCGGCGTCAGGGGGCGCGGTCGTTTCGGTCGACGGGTTCTTGTCGACGGCCTGGATCGGCGCGTTACCTCACCACAGCTACCCCTGCGTCGAGCACGCCGTAGGCTTGCACCTTGCTAGTGCTCGTTGCACTGGTTCCCGATCCAGACCCACCGCCCGGCGCAGCGCACCCGGCGAGCATCGCGACCAACACCAGCGCCGCAGCGCCCACTATTCCCATATTTCGCTTCACGACGTCGACTCCTTCAGTTCTATCCGGCACGGCTGGCATGCCGCCGAATGCCACGCATCTTTCGACACCCGTTGCGTGACATCGGTTCGCAGGACGGTCTTTCAAACGCTTGTCGCCGCGCACCAACCCGCAGAAAATGGCGAGTCCGTAGCGGGAATGATCTCATTTTTCGACGTTTCTTTATCGACGCGTCTCGCACCCGCCTGCCCTTACACCTGTCTCGCTTCGCGCTCATCGAACGCATCGCCCCCATGTCGCTGATATCGCTGCCCCGCCCGGCCATGCTCACCCGCCTACGCGTTCAGACGCTTGCCCTCGCCATCGCCTGCCTCGCAGGTGCGCCCCTGTCCGGCGCACATGCCGCCGTCTCCGTGAAAGACGACTCCGGCGCGACCGTCACGTTGCCTGCCCCGGCGCAACGCGTGGTCAGTCTGTCCCCGCACGCCACGGAGTTGCTGTTCGCCGCCGGTGCGGGCGACAAGGTCGTGGGCGTGGTGAAGTACTCCGACTACCCCGAGGCGGCGCAGCGCCTGCCGCACGTGGGCGATAACAGCGCGCTCGATCTCGAACGCATTCTCGCACTCAAGCCCGATCTGCTCGTCGTGTGGATGCACGGCAATTCGCAGCGTCAGGTCGAGGCGCTGCGTCAGTTGAAGTTGCCCGTGTTCTATTCGGAGCCGAAACATCTGACGGATCTGCCAGCCGCAATCGAGACGCTCGGCACACTGATGGGCACGCCTGCCAGGGCGAAGGAATCCGCAGACGCTTTCCGTGCGCGCTATGAAGCGTTGCGCAAGCAATATGCGTCGCGCGCGCCCGTGCCGGTGTTCTATCAGGTGTGGACGCAGCCGCTCATGACGCTGAACGGCACGCATATGGTGAGCGACGTGATCCGCCTGTGCGGCGGTGTGAATGTCTTCGCGGACGAATCGGCGCTTGTGCCGCGCGTGTCCATCGAAGCGGTGCTGGCCAAAGCGCCGGAAGCGATGTTCACCTCGACGCCCGGGGCCACGAAGTCCGACAAGCCGCTGGCCACGCTGGATAACTGGCGCAAGTGGCCGCAACTCCCGGCCGTCGCGCACAACAATCTGTTCGGCATCGACGGCGACCTCATCAACCGTCCCAGCCCGCGCATTCTCGATGGCGCCCGCACGATGTGCGAAGACCTCGATATCGCACGCTCGCGTCGGACGGCTTCGGCGAAGTAAATCGGCCAAACAAGGCGGCCAACAAGGCGGCCAGCGAAGCGGCAGCAGCGACGTGCGGTTACACGTGCGTTTGCACGTTCCAGTGAATCAGACGCGCGTTGCCGTCGTCGGCAATATGCAGATGACAGATGCTGCCGAAGTCGAGTGCCCACGACAGGCACGTGGTCGTCGGCAGACGCAACGCCGTGGCCATGTGCAGACGGATCGGCCCGGCGTGACCGATCACAACGTGCACCTCGTCGTTGTCCGATGCCTGCGAGCGCAACTCACGCGCCCACGTGTCCACGCGCACCACAACGTCGCGGGCCGACTCGCCGCCGGGCGGCGCAAAGCCAGCGATGTTTTGTGCCCACGCGTCGAGCGCACTGCGATGGATCTCGTCCCATGCACGCATTTCCCACTCGCCGAAGTGCATCTCGGCGAGGCGGGTATCGACGTGATGCGGCGCATGAAACATAGACGACAGCCAACTTGCCGGGATTCGCGCGCGCGTCAGATGACTGCTGTGCACCGCAGTCACCGGCCGGTCTCCGATAGCACTGCGGATTCGCGCGACCAGCGTCCCATGTTGAATAGGTTCGATTAGCGGCACATCCGTCTGACCGTAGCAGACACCCGACGCCACATCGGGCTGCGGATGACGCACCAGAATCAGATCCATGCGCACACCGTGAGATAGAGCGCCAGCTCGCCGAGTTGCTGCGCGAAGCCCAGCGTGTCGCCGGTGTAGCCACCGAGGCGTCGGCGCAGATAGCGGATGAACGCCGCACGCAATGCGATCAGAACTACCAGGCTGGTCACACCGGCTCGCCAATCGGGCCATAGCCACCACGGCGCGCTGCAAAGTACACCGAACATCAGTCCGGCGAGACTCAGCCGTTGCGCCACCGGCTTCGCCTTGCCTTCGGGACGCACGTAGTCGAGGGCGCGCAGCAGACTGATTGCCATGCTACGGCTCGCCGCATGCGCGCCGATCAGCACCACGGCAAAGCCCCCCCACCCGACCGACGCCTGAATGTCAACGAGCGCCTGCCACTTGACCGCCAGCGCGAGCCACAGCGCCACAGCGCCGTAAGTCCCGATGCGCGAATCGTGCATGATCTCCAGCACGCGCTCGCGCTCGAACGCCCCACCGAACGCGTCGACGGAATCGGCCAGTCCGTCTTCGTGAAATGCGCCCGTGAGCAACACGCTCACACCCAGCCCCAGCGCAATGGCGAGATGCGGCGACCAGAGGTGTCCCATCGCCACCGTCAACAACGCCACCAGCGCACCGACGAACACGCCGACGAGCGGGAAATACCGCGTCGCGGCGTTCAGTTGCTCAGGCGAATAACCCACCCACTGCGGAATCGGCACACGCGTGAAGAATCCGAGCGCGGTCAGGAACAGACGCAACTGTCCCCGGAATCCGCCGAACGAGACCCGCACGCGATCCTGCACCACAGGCACATGTGTCGGCGGTACCGTGTCGTCGGAAGGATCGGGGGCGGAGGTCGTCATTCGTTTGTCGTCTCTTTCACGCGCGGTCGCTGACGCCCGCACCTTCGAACGTCGCCATCTCGCGCAGGAACGCCGCAGCCGCCTGAATCAGAGGCATCGCGAGCGCCGCGCCTGTGCCTTCGCCGAGACGCAGTCCCAGTTGCAGAAGCGGTTCTGCGCCTAGCGCGTCGAGCATGGCGCGATGCCCGGTTTCGTCCGACGCGTGCGCGAACACGCAGTAATCGAGCACCGCAGGTGCGACGCGCGCGGCGACCAGCAGTGCCGACGTGCTGATGAAGCCGTCTACCACGATCACAAGGCCGAGCTTCGCGGCGGCAAGATACGCGCCGGTCATCATCGCAATCTCGAAGCCGCCGAAGGTCGCAAGCGTGTCGAGCGGGTCAGGCGTTTCACCCATTGCCGGATGCGCCGCGAGCGCGCGTTCGAGTACGGCCGTCTTGCGCGCGAGACCGGCGTCGTCGACACCGGTGCCACGGCCGACGCAGTCCGCAAGCGGCAACCCCGTCAGACGCTGCATCAGACAGGCGGCGGCCGATGTGTTGCCAATGCCCATCTCGCCGAAGCCGATCATGCGCGTGCCGCGCGACGCGTGCGCCACCACACGCGCGGCCCCGGCGGCAAGTGCCGTCTCCAGTTGCTCGCGCGTCATGGCGGGTGTGTCGACAAAGTTCTGCGTGCCGCGCGCGACGGGAATGTCCACGAGCGACGCGTGGGCCGGGAAGTCCGCCGCCACGCCCGCATTGATCACTTCCATCTCGATGCCGCCAGCGCGACAGAAGACATTGATGGCGGCGCCGCCGCGCAGGAAGTTGAGCACCATCTGCGCCGTCACGGCCTGCGGATAGGGACTCACGCCCGCAGCCACGACGCCGTGATCGCCCGCGAACACCAGCATGGCGGGACGTGCAAGTTCCGGCGTCGCGCTCTGCTGAATGCGGCCGATCCGGTGCGCCACGCGCTCCAGTGCGCCGAGACTGCCGGGCGGCTTCGTCTTGATGTCGATGGCGTGCTGGAGCGCGGCGTCCATGGCTGTCGACGGCGCGGCGATGTCGAAGAGTTCTGCCAGCAAGGGGCTGAATGCGGTCATACGGGAACGTCCTGAAACGATGAGCAGTGAGACTGAAATTACATTTCGACGCCGGGCTGCGCGCGGATGCCGTCGGCAAACGCGTGCTTCACGGGCGTCATGTCGGTCACGGTGTTGGCCGCATCGATGAGCGCCTGCGGCGCGCCTCGGCCGGTGATCACCACGTGCTGCATGTCGGGGCGCGCCTGCAAGTCCGCAATCACGGTGTTCACGTCGAGATAGCCGAGCTTGAGGGCAATGTTCAGTTCGTCGAACAACACCAGACCGAAGGACGCATCTTGCAACATGCGGCGCGCCTGCTCCCACGCCGCTTCGGCCTTGGCGATATCGCGCGCGCGGTCCTGCGTCTCCCACGTGTAGCCTTCGCCCATCACGTGGAACTCGCATTCTTCGGGGAAGCGGCGCAGGAACTTCTCTTCGCCCGTGGGGATAGCGCCCTTGATGAACTGCACGACGCCGGTCTTCATGCCGTGCCCCATCGCCCGCACGACCATGCCGAAGCCCGAGCTGGATTTGCCCTTGCCGTTGCCGGTCGTAATGACGATCACGCCGCAGTCGCGCTGCGCTTTCTCGATCTTCTCGTCAATAACTGCCTTTTTGCGCACCATGCGCGTGCGATGGCGTTCATTGCGACCGTCGTCGGCGTTTGCATCAATGCCGCTACCGCTGTTATCAGCGCAAAGCGCGTCGGATTTCGGAGTTTCCTGGGTCATGGACAGCACCTGTCAATCAAGTCGAATACGGAAATAGAGGACGTACACCGGCTACGTCAGTCATGTGCGCCGCACCGGCACAAGCGCCTCGTCGTCGCCATCGCGGATCAGGCGCAGCGGATAGCCGAACGCGTCGCTGCAATACTCAGCCGATAGCACTTCCTGCACCGGACCGGCACGCCAGCCGCCACGGCCGTCGAGCAAGAGGGCATGCGTGGCAAAGCGACGCGCGAGGTTGAGATCGTGACACGAGAAAACGACTGCACAATCGTCGCGCTGTGCGTGGCGGGCGAGGCGTTCGAGCGCGTCGATCTGATGATGCAGATCGAGATGCGATACGGGTTCGTCGAGCAGCAGCAACGGCGTGGCCTGCGCAATCACCGCTGCCAGCGACACCCGCTGACGCTCGCCGCCCGAGAGCGTCGTGACGTCGCGCGACGCGAAGTCTTCCAAACCGACCTGTGCGAGTGCGTCGATGGCCAGCCCGACATCCTCGTCGGACTCCCAGGCACCCCAGCGGCCCTGCGCGAGATACGGATGACGTCCGGCCAGCACGACTTCCAGCGCGGTCGCACCGAACGCGTCGCGGCTCTGCTGCGGCATGAGCGCACGCACTCTCGCCAACGGTGCCGGACGCCATTGCGCGAGCGGCTTGCCTGCGATGTCCACACGTCCGCTGGCGGTGATCGCGGCGTCGCGCTGCGGCTTGTCGTCGATGGGACGCAGCCCCGCGAGCGTGCCGAGCAGCGTCGTCTTGCCCGCGCCGTTCGGTCCGGCCAGACACCAGCACTCGCCCGGCGCAATCGCCAGGTCCAGCCAGTCGACGAGCACGCGCTCGCCCGCGCGCAGCGTCAGCGCATGCGTTTGCAATATCGCTGCGCTCGCCGTCGGGTTCGTTGTGGGTATGGATGTCATCGGATCACCCGTCGCGAGAGCAGCCACAGGAACACGGGCACACCGATCATCGCCGTGATGACGCCGACCGGCAGTTGCGTCGGCGCAATCACGGTGCGCGCGACCAGATCGGCGAGCATCAGCAACGCGCCGCCGCCAAGCGCGGCCGCCGGAATCAACATGCGCTGATCGTTGCCGAAGCGCAGCCGCAGAATGTGCGGCACCACAAGCCCGACGAAGCCGATGCTGCCTGCGGTCGTCACGGCGACGGCCGTCGCCAGCGACGCCGCCAGATAGATGCGCGCACGCAACGGGCCGACGGCGACACCGACGGCCTGAGCCACCGCCTCGCCGCGCAGCAGCACGTTCAGTCGATGGGCGACCGGGCACACGATGAGCAAGGTCACGGCCAGTGCGATCAGCGGCAACGACGCGCGATCCACACCATTCAGATCGCCCGTCAGCCAGAACAGCATGCCGCGCAGACTCGCGTCGGGCGCGAGCGTGAGAATCAGGGTGGAAAGCGCGCCGAAACCGGCGGCCATCATCACGCCAGTGAGCAGCAGTTTGGTGCTGCTGTCCTGATCGCCGGGGCGCAGGAAGCTGCGGTGCGAGAGGCCCATCACAATCGCGATGGCGGCGAGTGCACCGAGGAACGCGCTCGTCTGCACCCAGAAAAACGGCAGCATGAGCGCCAGCGACGCAAGCGCCGCGACGCCCGCGCCGCCGGAGATTCCGAGCACGTACGGGTCGGCGAGCGGGTTGCGCAGCAGCGTTTGCATGAGCGTGCCAGCCACCGCCAGCAAGCCGCCGCACGCGAATGCGGCGAGCGCGCGCGGCAGACGCAGTCGCCAGACCACGTCGCCAGCGAGACCGGCGTCGTGACCGAGCGCGAGCGCACCGATCTCACGCAACGAAACCGGCACGCTCCCGAGCATGAGCGACGCAACGAGCACGGCCAGCGCGATACCGGCCAGTCCCGTCCAAATAGCGAGGGCGCGACGCAGCGTCATGCGGCGTCACGTCCCGCCGGGACGTCGTCAGAACTGCTTCCAGCCAAGCGAGACGTAGATTGCGCGTCCGAGGGTGTTGTAGCCATAGACCGTCTGGTAGTTCTTGTTGAAAACGTTGTCCAGATGCGCCGAGACGTACCAGGATTTGTCGATATCGTAGCGTGCCTGCAAGTTCACGAGCGTGTAAGCGCCGAGATGCTGGCCGCCCGTATCGTAACGCTCGCCACTGTAATAGACATCGCCACCGACCGAGTACTTGCCAAGGAATTTCTGCGACACGCCGAACGACGCGTATTGCTTGGCGCGGCGGGCCAGCACCTTGTTGGCATCGAGATCGGTCGGGTTCTGACGCGTGAACGACGCGCGAACGTCCGTGCCCGTCCACTGAATCTTGCCCTGATAGGTCAGCTCAAGCCCTTCGACGCGCGCGTTCGCCACGTTCGCAGCCGTGTACGGGAACACGGACAGTGACTGGATCAGGTTCGTGTAGCTCGTGCGGAACAGCGCCAGTTTCGCGAGACCGAAGGCCGGGTCGTAGAACTGGACGGCGAGTTCCTTCGAAATCGAACGTTCCGGTTGCAGGTTCGGATTGCCGTAGCCCGGGTAGAACAGTTCGTTGAAGGTCGGTGCGCGGAAACCGTCCGACGCGTTGGCCATCAGCTTCCACTGCTCGGTCAGCTTGTAGCCGTAACCGACCCAGTAGCTGTTCGCACCGCCGAAGTCCGAATAGATGTCGCGGCGCACGGTGGCCTGCACTTCGTGCTTCTGTGCGAAAACACCTTCATAGCCGACGTAGAACGAGTCGAGATGGCGGTTGTTGTGGTTGTAGGTCGTGTTGCCTTCGACCGTCTGTTCCTGACGCGTGTAACCCGCGATCAGCTTGTGGTCCGGCATGAAGGCGTATTCGTTGGCCCAGTCGATCTGGTTGTTCGACGTATGGAAGTTGCCGTTGCCCTTGCCGTTCAGATAGTTGTAGCTATAGTCGTCGCCCTGCGTGACGGTGAAGCGCGTGTTCCACTTGTCGGTGATGTTGCCCTTGGCGTACGCCGAGATTTGACGCACACGTGCGTCGGTGTCGTTCAGATCGGAGGGCTTGCCGAACGCGTTGTCATAGCTGCTGCTGCCGTCGCTCTGGAACAGACGCGCACCGACTTCCCACGTGTCGCCGAACTTGCGCGAGAGCGAGGCCGTCACGCTGGTGTTGTCGTCGCCGTTGCGGTTCGGGTTGACCTTCGGCGCGAAGCGCGGGTCCTGTGCCGAAATGCCGTTGGTGTGAAAACGCGACACATCCAGCGAAAAGCGCGTCTTGCCGTCTTCGAACGACCCGGCGATACCGGCGTTGGCCTGCGTGGTGTTGTTCGTGCCGTAGCCGACTTCGGCGTAAGCCTTGGGCGGGCCGCCGTCACCCTTGCGTGTGAAGATCTGGATCACGCCGCCAATGGCTTGCGAGCCGTACAGGGCGGACACGTTGCCTCGCACGATTTCGATGTGGTCGATTTGCGACACCGGAATCTGAGCGATGTTGGTCACACCGGCCGTGGCCGAGTTGACGGGCACGCCGTCGATCAGCACCAGCGACGAGTTCGAGTTCGCGCCGCGCATGAAGATGCTGGCCGTCGTGCCGAAGCCGCCGGTCTGCGCAATTTCCACACCCGCCTGACCGCGCAGCAGCGACGGGAGGTCCTGCGCCTGGCTTTGCTCGATCTGCTCGCGCGTGATGACCGAGGTGGACGCGAGTGTGTCCGCCAGCTTCTGCTCGGTGCGCGAGGCCGTCACGACGGTCGTGTTGAGCGACGCATCGCTCGACTGCGCGTGTGCGCCGAGGCTGGTGGCCAGCAGGGCGACAGCGATCGCGAGACGGTGCGGAGCGGGAATACCAGTGGAAATGCTGGGAACGCGGGCGGCGGGCGCCGAAGCGAGACGTGCAAAAGCAGGCGCGTGCGGCGCCATCGCGCGAACGTGGGTGCGCATGGTCGGGTGTGACTTCCGTAGTTTTCTTATAGCCTAGGCCCGTTCCCCCGCGGGCCGCCGGCGCAAGGGGAGCGCCGGTGACACGTCACGGATGCTGAGCATCGACACATGAAAACGACGTCAGGCCACCTGCGGCGCAAAGCCGGGCGGCATGGATGATTCCCCACTCACTTGGGCCGGTATCCGGGCTGGTCATCATGGCGCCTGACCGGCCTTCCCGCATGCGGATAGCACACAGTGGCAATGGAGGCGAGGCGCGTTTTCGGAAACCTTTCGGGCCGAAAGAATGACTTACCGTTGCGGGGGCAGCACAGGTTGGCCAGCCCGTGTGGGGACGCGGCTCCCTGTTTCCCGTTTAACTGCGCATGCCGGGGGGCGTGCGCGAGCACCGAAGTGCCGCAAGTGTAGGGGCCATTGGAACGAGCGTCAATGCTCGTTCGTCGGGCACTGGCCGCCGATTCCGTTAGAATGTAGGGCAATCAAGAGGACGCAGCCCGATGCTCACCGATCTCGACAATCTCACCGACAAAATGGAACAGCTGGTTGTTATCAGCCAGCGTTTTCACCAACACAATCAAGCGCTGCTCGCGGAACTCGACCGCGCGCGTGCCGAATGCGACGAAACCCGCGCTGCCATTGAGCAATTGCGCACGGAGCGCGACGCCTTGCGTCTGCAACGCGATCAGCTTGCCGCCAAGATCGACGAGGCACAGGTTCGCCTGAACGCCATCCTTGAAAAGCTTCCCACGCAGAACCCCGCTGAGGGTCAGATGGATCTGCTCGGTGCCCCCGGTGGAGAAAACGCATGACGATCAAGCAGCTCGAAGTTCATATCCTGGAACAGTCGTACCGACTCGCCTGCCCGCCGGAACACGAAGCCGACCTGCTCGCCTCGGTGTCGCGCGTGGATGCCGAAATGAGCAAGGTCCGCGCGCAAAGCAGCGTGCGCGGCACCGACCGGATTGCCGTCATGGCAGCGTTGAGCCTGGCATCCGAATTGCTTGCACTGGAAAAAAGTATTGCTGCTGGACAAGCATTCCCCGCCGAAGAAATTCAGCGTAGAATGCAGCTCATGGACGAACGACTGAGCGCAGTGATCGATCAGTATCAGAACTGAAAGACACCCGCAGACGTCCGGTCCGAAAGGTTAGTTTTCCCTGCCTGGTTCGCGAAAGTCATAGATTCCTTGAACCAATGATCTGTTGCAGGTTGCGGAAGTTTGTAGTGCTGGCGTGAGCGTCACTCTGTCTGATGAACCCAAAGCGCTACTAACCGCGACCACCTTGAACCTTCGGTTCAGGATGCCGGCTTAGCGGCTGAGGCGGGGACCCAATGCACGGCACTGCGTGAATCACGCAGTGCCGTTTTTTTTTCCAACAATGTTTGTCCGACGATGTTTGTGCGCAAAAGAAAGGCGACCCGCAGGTCGCCTTTCTTTTTTCACGCAACGAAGCGCATCAGAACTGCGCGTCGCTCAGCGACAGGGCCGAGTCGGCCCCCTCGGTGATCGACTGCGCCAGCCCCGGCGCTTGCGTCAGGATGTGATCCGCGAAGAAGCGTGCAGTGCCGATCTTGGCATCGAAGAACGACGGATCCTGATCGCGCAGCTTCTGCGCGGCCAGCAACGCGCGCCCCATCTGCCAGCCACCCAGCACAATGCCCGCAAGCTTCAGATACGGCACGCTGCCAGAGAACACCGCGTTGGCGTTGTCTTGCGTGTTCGCCACGACATAGTCGACCACGATCGACAGCGCTTCGCGTCCCTTGGCAAGACGCTCCGCCACCGATGCCGCCACACCACCCGCTGCGCGCAGCTCATTCTCCGTCGCTTCGACCATCTCGCACAGCGTGCGTGCCACGGCACCGCCGTCGCGTAACGTCTTGCGACCAATCAGGTCGTTCGCCTGAATCGCGGTGGTGCCTTCGTAGATCGGGAGAATGCGTGCGTCGCGATAGTACTGCGCAGCGCCCGTTTCTTCGATGAAGCCCATGCCGCCGTGCACTTGCACGCCGAGGCTCGTGACCTCCAGCGACATCTCCGTACTCCAGCCCTTCACGATCGGCACGAGGAATTCGTAGATCGCCTGCGCGCGCTTGCGCTCCGCAGCATCGGCGGCGTGATGACCGATATCGGCCTGCGCAGCCGCCACGTAGGCCAGCGTACGAGCGCCTTCAGTCAGCGCACGCATCGTCATGAGCATGCGCTTGACGTCGGGGTGATGAATGATCGTGACGGCGTCGCGCGACGAGCCATCCACCGGACGACTTTGCAGACGATCGCGCGCATACGCCACCGCGTGCTGATAGGCACGCTCGGCGACGGCCACGCCCTGCATACCGACGGCGAAACGCGCGGCGTTCATCATGATGAACATGTACTCGAGACCGCGATTTTCTTCGCCGACGAGATACCCCGTCGCACCACCGTTGTCACCGAATTGCAGCACGGCCGTCGGGCTCGCCTTGATGCCGAGCTTGTGCTCGATGGACACGCAGTGCACATCGTTACGCGCGCCGAGCTTGCCTTCGGCGTCGACGTTGAACTTCGGCACGATGAACAGCGAGATCCCCTTCACGCCCGGGGGCGCATCGGGCGTGCGCGCGAGCACGAGGTGGACGATGTTCTCCGCCATATCGTGTTCGCCAAACGTGATGAAAATCTTGGTGCCGAAGATGCGATAGGTGCCGTCCCCTTCCCGCTCTGCGCGCGTGCGCACCATTGCGAGATCGGAACCGGCTTGCGGCTCGGTCAGGTTCATCGTGCCGGTCCACTCGCCCGAGAGCAGCTTCGGGACGTAGAGGGCACGCTGTGCGTCGGTACCGGCAGTGAGCAGCGCTTCGACGGCGCCATCGGTCAGCAGCGGGCACAGGGCGAACGACAGGTTCGCGGCATTGAGCATTTCCGTGCACGGCGTGGCGACGAGCTTGGGCAACCCCTGACCGCCGAACGCCTGCGGATGCACCACGCCTTGCCAGCCCGCTTCGGAGAACTGACGAAAGGCTTCTTTGAAGCCCGGCGTGGTCGTGACAACGCCATCCTTCCATGTGCTCGGCTGTTGATCGCCGATTACGTTCAGCGGTGCGAGCACTTCCTGATTGAAGCGGGCCGCTTCTTCGAGCACGGCCTGTGCGAGTTCGGGCGAGGCTTCCTCATAACCCGGCAGCGCAGCGATGCGGTTCAGGTCCGCCAGCTCGTTCATCACGAACTGCATGTCCTTGATCGGGGCCTGATAACTCATGTCGTTCCTCCAAGGGATTCCGATTGCCTTCGGTGGGTGGCGATTACCGGGATGCTTATTGTTATGTTCGTTCTGTTTTCACTTCAGATGCTGCTCGACCGATTCGCATGAAGACGCACTTGCACGCCTCCTCATGCGAATCGGCTGCGAGAGATGAATCTCGCAGCCGCACAACTTCACTTCGGTACTACGTCAGACGCGTTACAGCGCGCCCGTCAGTTCCGGCACGACGGTGAACAGATCGCCCACCAGACCGTAGTCCGCCACCGAGAAGATCGGTGCTTCCGGATCCTTGTTGATCGCCACGATCACCTTCGAATCCTTCATGCCCGCCAAGTGCTGAATCGCACCCGAGATGCCCACAGCCACATACAACTGCGGCGCGACGATCTTGCCCGTCTGGCCCACCTGATAGTCGTTCGGCACGTAACCGGCATCGACCGCTGCACGCGATGCGCCCAGCGCTGCACCCAGCTTGTCCGCCAGCGGCTCCAGCACCTTTGTGTAGTTCTCGCCGCTGCCCAGACCGCGGCCACCCGAGACGATGATCTTCGCCGAGGTCAGCTCCGGACGGTCCAGCTTCGTCACTTCACGGCCCACGAACTGCGACACGCCAGCGTCCGGCGTCGCTGCGACGCTTTCCACCGCAGCGCTGCCACCCGTGGCCGCCGCCGGGTCGAAGCCCGTCGAGCGCACCGTGATGACCTTCACCTTATCGGCGCTTTGCACCGTCGCAATCGCATTACCTGCGTAGATCGGACGCTCGAACGTGTCCGCGCTGTCGACCTTCGTGATATCCGAAATCTGCGCGACGTCGAGCAGCGCTGCGACGCGCGGGGCGATGTTCTTACCGTACGCCGTGGCCGGGGCCAGGATGTGCGAGTAGTTGCCCGCAATCGACACCACTTCGTCCGCGATGTTCTCAGCCAGACCGTCGCCGAAGTAGGCGGCGTCTGCGAGCAGTACCTTCTTCACACCGGCGATCTGCGCGGCGGCGTCAGCTGCTGCCTTCGCGTTGCTGCCCGCGACCAGCACGTGCACGTCGTCGCCGCATTGCAGCGCTGCCGTGATCGTATTCAGGGTCGCCGACTTGATAGCGGTATTGTCGTGTTCTGCAATGACCAGAATGCTCATCTCGTCGTCTCCCTTAGATAACCTTGGCTTCGGTCTTAAGCTTGTCGACGAGCGCTGCCACGTCCGCCACCTTCACCCCTGCGCTGCGCTTGGGCGGCTCGGCCACCTTCAGCGTCTTCAGACGCGGGCTCACATCCACGCCCAGATCCGCAGGCTTCACAGTCTCCAGCGGCTTCTTCTTCGCCTTCATGATGTTGGGCAGCGTCACGTAACGCGGCTCGTTCAGGCGCAGGTCCGTCGTGATCACCGCAGGCAGCGACAGCGACACGGTCTCGAGACCGCCGTCCACTTCGCGCGTCACTTGTGCACGGTTATCCGCCACCGACACCTTCGAGGCGAACGTCGCCTGCGGCAGCTTCGCCAGTGCCGCGAGCATCTGACCCGTTTGGTTGGAATCGTCGTCGATCGCCTGCTTGCCGAGGATCACCAGTTGCGGCTGCTCCTTGTCCACAAGCGCCTTAAGCAGCTTGGCCACGGCCAGCGGCTGCAACTCTTCGTCAGACTCGATGAGAATCGCGCGATCCGCACCGATGGCCAGCGCCGTACGCAGCGTCTCTTGCGACTGGGCCACGCCCGCCGACACCGCGATCACTTCCGTCGCCACGCCCGCTTCCTTCAGACGCACCGCCTCTTCCACCGCGATTTCGTCGAACGGATTCATCGACATCTTCACGTTCGCGATGTCGACGCCACTGCCGTCGCTCTTCACGCGAACCTTTACGTTGTAATCCACTACCCGTTTGACCGGTACCAGGATCTTCATGAACTCGCTCCAAAGTTACGTTTACGTCAATCCGCTGCCATTATAACCACTCGGCTGATGACGCATTATGTGCATATTTGCGGCATTTTGTGGCGAGCGTTCATGTGCCGCTTTGAATAAGCCACGGATGCACGATCCTTACGATCACGGCTCCGGAGGCAGGCCGGACGCGCTTACCCAGCGCCCTGCCACCCCGAACGATCGTGCTATTTTTATGCAAATCGTGACGCACAGCCAGTTTCCTCGTGGTGCGTTTCCTCTAGAGAATTCACCCCGGCGCAAGACGGCCTATGATCGAATGGCGCACCCGATCATCACTGTGCCGTCGCACATACGACGGTCACCCGGCCAACGCGCCAGGAGGAGACATGACAACGCATTCGGAATCGCGCCTGCAAGCCAGCGACGGACTGATGCTCCACGTCCATAGCTGGTACCCGGACACCGACGGCGACACAGACACCCCACTACGCGCTGTGGTTGCCATCGTGCACGGCATGGGGGAGCACGGCGGACGGTATGCGCGTCTGGCGGCGCATTTCGCGTCGCTCGGCATTGCGACCGTCACGTACGATCTGCGCGGTCACGGCCGCTCGGAAGGCTCGCGTGTCTACGTCAATCGTTTCGACGAATACCTTAACGACACCGAGATCTTCCTCACGCACGTGCGCACGACCTTTGGGCCGACGCCGCTCTTCCTGCTCGGGCATAGCATGGGGGGCGCCATCGCGGCGCTTTACACGATCACGCGCGCGCCCGCGAACGTGAGTGGCCTGATGCTCAGCAGCCCCGCCCTCGCCCCGGGCGAACCGGTCGCGCCGTGGATGGTGAAGGCCGGTCGCTGGGTATCGCGCTGGCTACCGAAGGTGCCGGTCTTCAAGATCGATCCGGCCGCCATCGCCCGCGACAAGACCGTGGTCGACGCAGCGAAGAAAGATCCGCTTAACGCGTATCGCGGCACCCCGGCGCGCACCGCCGCCGAACTGCTCGACGCCATGGCGCGCATTCACGCCAACGCCGACGCACTGCATTTACCGCTTTACGTCTTCCACGGCACCGCCGACCGGCTCACCGCCCCCTGGGCAAGCGAACAGTTTCACGGCAATGCCGGATCGCAGGACAAGACCCTTCGGCTGTATCCCGGTCACTTTCATGAAACGCTCAACGACCTCGATCGCGAGAAGGTTATCGACGAGTTGACTTATTGGTTGCTGGCGCACGTACCGGAAACCGCCGCCACAAAACGCAAGCACCCCCAGTCCATGACGCATGAACCGCGCATGAGCGAAACATCGACGGCAAAGCCCGCGCTCGGGACGCACCACAGCCACTGACGAATGCCTTCGCGAGGCGGCCCCGGAACCCGCCTCGCGAACAGGGTCTCGTCACGCAATACCTCGCTGCGCGTTACACTGAAGCCGTGTGGAATTGCGAGGAGCCTCCGGCATGCAAGCGCAGACGACGCAGCAGACACAGCAGACGAAATACTCGCCGCAGACGGTCACCGGCATGCATTTCTGGACGCCGACGATCTTCAGCATCAAGACCACGCGCCCGCCCGGCCTGCAATTCACCGCCGGGCAGTTCGTGCGTCTCGGACTACCGGGCGACGATGGCGAACTGATCTGGCGCGCCTATTCCTTCGTGAATTCGCCCGCCGAAGATACATTGGAGTTCTACGTAATTACGATCCCCGAGGGCCAGCTCACGCCCCGGCTGTCGGAACTCAAGGTCGGCGGCGAACTGTTCGTCGATCACACCGCCTACGGCTTCCTCACGCTCGACCGATTCACCGGCGGCGACGACCTGTGGCTGCTCGCCACCGGCACCGGCTTAGCGCCCTTTGTGTCGATTCTCCGCGACCCGGAAGTCTGGCAGCGCTTCAAACGCATCTTCGTCGTGCACAGTGTGCGATGGGAGCGCGACCTCGCCTATTACGAGGAACTCCGTCACTTCTCGCATCCTGATGTCGATCCGGCGCTCGTCGACAAGCTGCACTTTGCAGTGAGCGTCACGCGCGAGCAAACGCCCGGCGCGCTCTATGGACGCATCACGTCGTTACTGGCTTCAGGGGAACTGGAAAAGGCCGTCGGCGCAACGCTCGATCCCGCCACTTCGCGCATCATGGTCTGCGGCAATCCGGACATGATCAAGGAACTGCGTGCCTGGTTCACCGGCAATGGTTATGCGGTGAGCCGCACGGCGACACCCGGGCCGCTCGTGCTGGAAAAGCAGTGGTGACGACGGTTGGCGCTTAGTCCTTCGGCTTCGTCCACTCCGGCGGACGCTTCTCGATGAATGCCTGCACGCCTTCGAGCGCGCATGCATCCATCATGTTGCACGCCATTGTCTGCCCCGCCATCTGATAAGCCGCTTCGATACCCGTCTCGGCCTGACGATAGAACAGCCCTTTACCCGCCGCCACCGCTGCCGCAGGTTTGGCAAGAATCGAGCGGCACAGCGCCGCCACTTCGCCGTCGAGGCGCTCCATCGGCGCGACACGATTGATGAGACCGCGCTCGCAAGCCGTCTGCGCATCGATGAAATCGCCCGTCAGCAGCATCTCCATCGCTTGCTTGCGCGTGAGATTGCGCGAGAGCGCCACACCCGGTGTCGCGCAGAACAGACCGACGTTGATGCCCGACACCGCGAAGCGTGCCGCCGACGCGGCGACTGCGAGATCGCACATCGCCACCAACTGACACCCGGCCGCCGTCGCGATACCGTGCACGCGAGCGATCACCGGCTGCGGCATGCGCTGGATCGTCAGCATCACGCGCGTGCATTGGTTGAACAGCGTGCGGTAGTAGTCGAGCGACGGCTCGGCGCGCATCTCCTTGAGATCGTGCCCGGCGCAGAATGCCGCCCCTGCAGCGCCCAGCACCACGACGCGCGCAGTGTCGTCGCGCGCGACGTCGTCCAGCGCCCGTTGCAGCGCGTCGAGCATCGCTTCGGAGAGGGCATTGAATTGACGCGGACGATTCAGCGTGAGCGTGACCACGCCGGCCAGATCGCCTTCACCACGCGTGACGAGTACCAGCGGCCCGCTGGCCGCAGTCGCTTCCGATGACGTCATGTTGTCTCCTGTGCCGCCTCTAGCCCTTAACCCGATATATCGGGAAGACGGCCGGCATCTTGCATTCGTCGCACGCGTGCGACGCGCCATGCTGCCGTCAGACGTCGGCGAGCACCTTCAGATGGGCCACGACGCTGCGTCCGAGCGCCGAGAGGTTGTAGCCGCCTTCGAGGCAGCTCACGATGCGTCCCTTGGCGTGACGATCGGCAATGGCCTTGACTTCCTTGGTCATCCACGCGAAGTCCGCTTCGGTGAGCCCGAGGCCGCCGAGATCGTCTTCGCGATGCGCGTCGAAGCCTGCCGAGAAGAAGATCATTTCCGGACGGAAAGCATTGAGGCGTCCCAGCCAGCCGTACTCGATGGCTTCGCGTGCGGCCATACCAGACGTGCGCGCTTCGAGCGGAATGTTGAGCATGTTCGGCGCAGGATCCTTCGCGCCGGAGAACGGATAGAACGGGTGCTGGAAGATGCCGCACATCAGCACGCGCTCGTCGTTGCCGAACGCAGCTTCGGTGCCGTTGCCGTGGTGCACGTCGAAGTCGACGATCGCCACACGCGACAGCCCATGCACTTCGAGCGCGTGTGCCGCTGCAATCGCCACGTTGTTGAACAGGCAGAAGCCCATCGCACGCGTGGGCGTGGCGTGGTGGCCAGGCGGACGTACGCTGCAAAAGGCGTTGTCGAGTTCGCCTCGAATGACCGCATCCGTCGCTGCAATCGCCGCACCCGCCGCCCGCGTTGCCGCGCGCCAGGAGTACGGGTTCAGCAGCGTATCGGGATCGATGGGGAAGTACCCGGATTCGGGAATGTTGTCGCGAATGAAATCGATGTGGTCTTGCGTGTGCACGAGCCGCAGGCTGGCTTCGTCGGCCGCCGGGGCTTCACGGCGCTCGAGCAGGCCGTCGATGCGTCCCGCGATCAACTGGTCTTCGATGGCGCGCAGCCGTTCGGGGCATTCCGGATGCCACTCGCCCATTTCGTGACGCACGCAATCGGGGTGCGTATAAAACCCGGTAGCCATTCGTTGTGTCGCCTATCGCTTCGAATCGTTATATTGGGACGGGCGGGGGATGCCCGCCGCGCCGTGGTCTCCACGTCCGGTAGCGGCCGGGCGCAGAGCCTGGCTCGCGTCGCGAAAATGTGCCGCAAACATCACACGACATCACCTGCAAACGCGTGCCGATAGCCGGCATCCCCCATGAACACTGTCACGGACAGTGCACAGGCCTTAAGGTATCACAGGTGCACTCGGTTATACTGCCAAGCAGTCTCCCAGCAGACCCGTGTCAGCCGGTAAGGGCCGATCTCCCGAAATTCGGGACGGCAGGAACTGGCATGAATGGTTGACGCTCTAGAGGGCATCTCGCTTTGAGTGAGCACTTTGCGTCACTCGAAAGTGCGCCCATCGGCATCGATAGCTATCGATGAGAGCGCCAACGCGACTAACGTGATCGCGGCCCAACCGCCGCATCGCATTCGGACTTCATACAGGCCTGACAGACAGCATGACATCACCGGTACGGATGTACGATTCTCTCCCGTTGGCGCAAGCACGCCACGCTCGACCGGACACTGCGCGCCCTCTCACTGCGGCGTCGCTCCGGCAATTTTCCCGCTCGTCTCACGTCGCTCGCTCATTCGGCGCATTCGGCTCGCTCGGCATTGCGCTGTGCCTGAGTGCATCGTTCGCGATGACGGCGCTCACGAGTGTCGACGCGCATGCGCAGACGCGCCCCAAGGCGGTCGCGCAATCTTCTCAGTCGTCGCAGACGGAGTTCGAGGAAGAAGTAGTGCCGCAACGCTACGCGGCGAACCCGGAAGTCGACGCGTTCATCAACGACCTCGTCGCGCGCAACGGCTTCAATCGTGGCGAGCTTCAGAAGATCTTCTCGCGCGTCGTGTTCTCGCAGACGGCCGCACGCCTTGTCGCGCCGCCCGCCACGCCGGGCCAGAAGAACTGGACGAAGTACGAGAAGAACTTCCTCGACAACACCCGCATCAACGGCGGCGTGCGCTTCTGGAATCAGAATGCTGCGGCGCTCTCGCGCGCTGCACGCGAGTATGGCGTGCCCGAAGAGATCATCGTCTCCATCATCGGCGTCGAGACGATCTACGGGCGCAACATGGGCAACTTCCGCACCATCGACGCGCTCACCACGCTGGCGTTCGATTACCCGCCCGCCCGCAACCGTTCCGAGCGCATGGCGCTGTTCCGCAAGGAGCTTGAGAACCTGCTGCTGTACGCACGCGAGCGGAACGTCGATCCGTTCAGCATCTACGGATCGTATGCCGGTGCCATCGGCATCCCGCAATTCATGCCGTCATCGATCCGCAACTACGCGGTGGATTACAGCGGCGACGGCAAGATCAACCTGACGACCGACGTGGCGGATGCCATCGGCAGCGTGGCCAACTTCCTCAAGCAGCACGGATGGCAGGCGGGTCAGCCGGTTGTGTGGAACATTGCCGGGGATCGCGGCAGTCAGGGGCTGGCCGAAGCCGGTGCCGACGGACAACCTGAACCGCATTGGAAGCTCGGCGACTTCATCAAGGCTGGCATGCTGATGAACGAGCCGAAGCTCGATGTGGGCGGGGCGCTGGACACGCCGGTGCTGATCGTCGATCTGCCGACACCGGGACAAGCCACACAGTACCGCATGGGCCTCACGAATTTCTACGTGCTCACGCGCTACAACCGAAGCTTCTTCTACGCTATGGCGGTGTACGATCTGGCCGACGCGATCAAGGCGGCACGCGCGCCGTAATCTCGGCGACATCGCAGCGAGCAGCGACTTGCCGTCATCATGAACAACGGGACCCTCGGGTCCCGTTTTCGTTGGCTGTGCAGCGACTACATACCGCCTTACGCCGGGAACACGCCCGTCGACAAATAGCGGTCGCCCCGGTCGCAGACGACGAACACGATGGTCGCGTTCTCGACCTCACGCGCGAGATTCAGCGCAATCTGGCAGGCGCCCGCTGCCGAGATGCCGCAGAAGATGCCCTCTTCCGCCGCGAGACGGCGTGCCATGATTTCGGCTTCGGCTTGGGTCACGGAGATCGTACGATCCACACGCGCACGGTCGAAAATCTTCGGCAAATACGCTTCCGGCCACTTGCGAATACCCGGAATACGCGACCCTTCGGCAGGCTCTGCACCGATGATCTGCACGGCCTCGCTCTGCTCCTTCAGATATTGCGAGACGCCCATGATCGTGCCCGTCGTCCCCATCGCGGAGACGAAGTGCGTGATGCGTCCTTCGGTGTCGCGCCAGATTTCGGGGCCGGTGGTTTCGTAATGCGCCAGCGGGTTGTCCGGGTTGGCGAACTGGTCGAGGATGATGCCGCGTCCGTCGCGTTGCATCTGCTCGGCGAGGTCGCGCGCGTACTCCATACCGCCCTTGACCGGCGTCAGGATGATCTCGGCACCGTAGGCACCCATGCTCTGACGACGCTCGATGGAGAGGTCTTCCGGCATGATCAGGACCATCTTGTAGCCACGGATGGCGGCGGCCATGGCCAGCGCAATACCGGTGTTGCCCGACGTGGCTTCGATCAGCGTATCGCCCGGCTTGATGCGTCCGCGCAGTTCGGCGTGTTTGATCATCGACAGCGCCGGACGATCCTTCACCGATCCCGCCGGGTTGTTGCCCTCGAGCTTGCCGAGAATCACGTTGTTGCGGCGGCGGATTTCGTCGTCGGGCAAACGCACCAGTTGCACCAGCGGTGTATTGCCGATGGTGTCTTCGATAGTCTTGTAGGCCATTACGCTAAGCTTTTTCGGTCGGGAATCGGAACATTCTAATCCACCGGCCATGACCGCGCTCAGGGTAAGGTCTCGCGGCCGGGCGATGCGCCAACTCGCGCCCGGCGCAACCGGCCGCTGGCAGCGTCAGAGCTTCGGTGCGCTGGCCGGTGCCGGTGCCTTGGCCTTCTTCGACTTGGATGGCTTGGATGGCTTGGCTGCGCTGGCGTCACCGCTTGCAGCGGCCGAGCCCGATGCGGGGGACGGTGCGGCGGCAGTTGCGCCCTTGGTGCTGTCAGCCTTCGCATCCTTCGACTTCTTCGACTTGCTAGTCTTGGTGTCCGCCTTCGTGTCGGATGCGCCCGTGGTAGCCGTTGCCCCCGCTGCCCCCGTCGCGGCCGCCGCACCGGTCGCCGCCGGAAGCGGCGTGCCCGGCTTGGCCGGTGCGGTGGTGGCGCCCGGCGATGCAGGCTTCATCGTCGTACCGGCAGCCGGAGTGGGTGTCGGCGTCTTTTGCGTGGCGGTGGCAGGCACCGGCGCGGCAGGGGTCACCGGCTTGGCAGGCGTGGTCGGTGCCGGAGCAGCAGGCGTCTGAGCGGCGGACGGTGCGGGCTTCGCGGGGGCCGGCGCCGGTGCAGCAGTCGCAGGGGCTTTCGCGACAGGCTTGGCCGGTGCCGCAGCACCCTGTCCGTTGATCGTCATGCCCTCGGATTGCAGCGACGTCACGGACTTGGCGCCAAGGCCCTTGACCCGCTTGGCAACATCGGCCGCATCCTTGTAGGGCCCGTGGGCGTTACGCTCGTCGATGATCGCCTTGGACTTGACCGGTCCGATGCCCTTGAGCGTCTCAAGCTGCGATTGGTCGGCGGTGTTGATGTCGACGGCCGCCATTGCCAGGCCGCACAGGGTGAAGAAGGTAACAACCGCCAGCAAGAGTTTGCGAAGCATGATCTGTTCCTTGTAAGGTCACTCGGGCCAACGCCGTGGCGCACCGACACATCGGACATCCCAGCATCCCCGATACCCACTTAACGCCTCAGCGCCCGCCCGGATGACACGGGGAGACATCAAACGACAACGGGGAGCCGCCTGGCTCCCCGTCTTTTGCTGCTCAACCACCTGTCGACGCCTGTGGCGACACTTACTGCGCCAGCAACCAGCGCACGTAGCGGGAAACGCCCTCGCCCACCGTGTAAAACGGCTGCTGATAACCGCCGACTTGACGCAGATGGTCGATGTTCGCCTGCGTGAAGCACTGATACTTGCCGCGCAGGGCGTCCGGGAACGGGATGTACTCCACGAGGCCCTGCTTGACCATGTCGTCAAGCGACAACGCCGCTTCGCCGGTCTCCGCGCGCAGCGTGTTGATCACGGCGACCGCGATGTCGTTGAACGGCTGCGCCCGGCCCGTGCCGAGATTGAAGATACCGCTGCGCTCCGGGTGATCGAAGAAGTGCAGGTTGACCTTCACGACGTCCTCGACCGAGACGAAGTCGCGGCTTTGCGTACCGGCGGCATAGCCGTTGTACTCGCCAAAGAGCTTCACACGGCCGTTTGCGCGGAATTCATTGAAGTTGTGGAACGCCACCGAGGCCATGCGGCCCTTGTGCGCTTCACGTGCCCCATACACGTTGAAGTACCGGAAGCCCGCCACCTGGCTCGGCAACTTGCCGCCAGCGTCACGCATGGCACGGCGCACGATCTGGTCGAACAGGAACTTCGAATAGCCGTAGACGTTGAGCGGCTTCTCGTACTCGCGCGTCTCCACGAAGGTTTCCGACGCACCGTACGTTGCCGCCGACGAGGCATACAGGAACGGCACGGTCTGCGTCTGGCACGCCTCGAACAGCGCCCGCGTGTAGCGGAAGTTGTTCTCCATCATGTAGCGACCGTCCGTCTCCATCGTGTCGGAGCAGGCCCCTTCATGAAAGATCGCGCGCACGCGGCCGAATTCGCGGCGTTGAAAGCGTGCGACGAAATCCGTCTTGTCGAGGTAATCGCTGATTTCGCAATCGACCAGATTACGAAATTTGTCGGCGCGCGTGAGATTGTCGACCGCCACGATGTCGGTCTCTCCGCGCTCATTGAGGGCTTTGACGAGGTTGGCGCCGATGAAGCCCGCGGCGCCCGTCACGATGATGGTCATGTCAGCTCGGAAAAGAGTTCGTTGTAGTCGACGGTCGCCGTCCCCAGCTTGCCGACGACGATGCTGCCCGCGCGGTTAGCCAGCACCACCGCCTGCGGCAGCGGCAGCCCGGCCGACAGCGACGTGGCCAGCGTGGCGATCACAGTGTCACCCGCACCCGAGACGTCGTACACCTCGCGCGCCTGCGCCGGCACGTGGAGCGCGCCACTTTCGGTAAAGAGCGTCATGCCCTCTTCCGAGCGCGTGAGCAGCAGCGCTTCGAGGCCGAGCGATTCGCGCAGATTCTGGGCGCGCGACGTCAGATCGTCCTCCGAATGCCAGACGCCGACGACCTGCTGCAATTCGGCACGGTTCGGCGTGAGAATCGTCGCACCGCGATAGCGTTCGTAGTCGCTGCCCTTGGGGTCGACGAGCACTGCCTTGCCGGCCGCGCGCGCCGCTTCGATCATCGGCTGCACATGCGTCAGACCGCCCTTGGCGTAGTCCGAGAGCAGCACGACATCGTAGCTGGCGAGCAGTTGGCGATATTGGTCCAGCACCGCGAGCAGCACTTCGCGCGTGGGCTGATTCTCGAAGTCGATGCGCAACAGCTGTTGCTGACGCGAGACGATGCGCAGCTTGATGGTCGTCGCGAGATCGGCGTCGCGCGTGACGAATGCCGTCACGCCGCTGGCGTCCAGCATATCGACGATGCGCTCGGCGGGTTCGTCCTCACCGAGCACGCACAGCAGCCCGGCTTGTGCGCCGAGCGACGTCGCCCCCAGCGCCACGTTCGCCGCGCCGCCGAGGCGCTCTTCATTGCGCTTGACGTGCACGACCGGCACCGGTGCTTCCGGCGAAATGCGATTGACGTCGCCGAACCAGTAGCGATCGAGCATCACGTCGCCGACGATCAGCACGCGTGCGCGACTGAACGCCTCGCGTGGCACGTTGGGCACACCCGGCGCCTGAATCGTGCGCGTGAGCGAAGTTGCCGTCGAAGTCATCCGTCGTTCCTTGAAATTCAGGCCGGCTGGCCCAGGCCACGACCGATGGCGTGGTACTCGATGCCCAGCTCTTCCATCGCCTCCGGTTCGTACAGATTACGACCGTCGAAGATCAGCGGCAGCGAGAGTGCCGTCTTCACCTTAGCGAAGTCCGGGCTGCGGAACGCCTTCCATTCGGTGACGATCACGAGCGCGTCCGAACCGGTCAGCGCGTCGTTTTGCGTCGCACAGAATTCGATGCGGGCATGCGCGTCGGCATCGTCGGCGAAATCCAGCGCAATTACGCGGCGCGCTTCATCGAGCGCCACCGGATCGTACGCCCGCACCCGTGCGCCACGACGCACCAGCTCGGCAATCACACGACGGCTCGGGGCCTCGCGCATGTCGTCCGTGTTCGGCTTGAACGCCAGCCCCCACAGCGCGAACGTCTTGTCCTTCAGATCGTCGCCGAAACGGGTCACGATCTTGTCGATCAGCACCGCCTTCTGCGTTTCGTTGACGGCTTCCACCGCGTTCAAGATGCGCAGCGGCACGCCATAGTCTTCTGCGGTGCGCACGAGCGCCTGCACATCCTTCGGGAAGCAGGAACCGCCGTAGCCGCAGCCGGCGTAGAGGAAGTGGTAGCCGATGCGCGGGTCGGAGCCGATACCCTGGCGCACTTCGTCAATATCCACACCGACGCGATCGGCCAGATTGGCCAGTTCGTTCATGAACGAGATGCGCGTGGCCAGCATGGCGTTCGCAGCGTACTTGGTGAACTCTGCGGCGCGCACGTCCATGTACAGCGTACGGTCGTGGTTTCGGTTGAACGGCGAGTACAGGCGCTTCATCATCGCGCGCGCCTGCTGGCCGTCAGCATCGTCGGCCACACCGATCACGATACGGTCGGGACGCATGAAATCGTCCACTGCCGCACCTTCTTTCAGGAATTCGGGATTCGAAACAACGGAGAACTTCACGTCCGCATTACGTTTGGCAAGTTCGTCGGCCACCGCCGCGCGCACCTTGTCCGCCGTGCCGACGGGCACCGTCGATTTGTCGACGATCACCTTGAAGCTTTTGGCGTAGCGGCCGATGTTGCGTGCTGCCGCCACGACGTATTGCAGGTCGGCGGAGCCGTCTTCATCGGGGGGCGTGCCCACCGCGATGAATTGCACGTCGCCGTGGGCGACCGACGCTTCGACGTCCGTCGAGAATTGCAGACGGCCGGCTTCGCGGTTGCGGGCAATGACTTCCTGCAAGCCCGGCTCGTGAATCGGTACGCCGCCGTTGTTCAGGATCTCGATCTTGCGGGGATCAACGTCGAGACAGAACACGTCGTTGCCGACGTCGGCCAGACATGCACCCGTAACTAGGCCGACGTAGCCGGAACCGATGATGGTGATCTTCATGATATTGGGGTGTGAGAAGTCTTACGAAGCCGCCGGCACGTCGGCACGGCGCGGCGTGTAGGTCTCCCAGCCGTTACAGCCGGGGCATTGCCAATAGAACAGGCGCGCACGGAATCCGCACTGGTCGCAGACGTAGCGCGGCAACGACTTGGTACGTTGCGTGATGAGCTTACCCATCAGTTGCAGGTCGGACTGCGTGTCGCCATGCGCGGTGGCGGCGTGCGCTTCGAGCAGACGTGCCATGCCGGGTGCGCTCGGGGCGCGATGCATTTGCTCGCGCATCAGGGTGAGCGCGGCCTCCGGACCTTCGAGCGAAACCGTCTTTTCGTAGACGATTTCCAGCAGGTCGTCCGACGGATTCTTGCGCAGCGCATCGCGCAACATGGCCAGCCCTTCAGGGGCGCGTCCCAGCGCTTCATACGCCTTCATCACGCGCTTGGCGGCCAGACCGAGATACATCGGATTCTGTTCTTCGATGGTGCGCAACACGCGCAGCGCGCCTTCGGCGTCACCGGCGGCGAGCAACATGTCGCCGCGCAACAACGGGGCACGTACATTCGCCGGGTTGGCCGCCAGCGCGGCATCCAGTTCATGACCGACAGCGTCGACATCCTTGCGTTGCAGCGCTTCTTGCGCCAATTCGCAATGGAATTGCGCAATTTCCTTGCGATACGAGACGGCAGGATCGAGATCGCTCAGCGTCTCGGCCTCCGCCAGCGCTTTGCGCCACTCCTTCTCGATCTGATAGATCGTAAGTTTTGCGTGCTGTGCCGCTTTCGCGTATGCGCCGGTGTGCAGACGGCTGAACGCGTCTTCAGCGCGGTCGAGCAGACCGGCCTTCAGGAAGTCGTGACCGAGTTCGTAGAGCGCGTGTTCCTGATCGGCTTGCGGCAGATCGTCTCTCGAAAGCAAATTCTGATGCACGCGAATGGCGCGCTCCGTCTCACCGCGACGGCGGAACAGACTACCTAGCGCAAAGTGCAGTTCGGTCGTCTCGGGATCGAGCTTGGCGACTTCGATGAAAGCGTCGATCGCCTTGTCCGGCTGTTCGTTCAGCAGGAAATTCAGACCGCGGAAATAGGATGCCGGCAGATTGCGGCTTTCCGAGAGCAGGCTGCGCAAATCCAGTCGCGCGGCGACCCAGCCACAGCCGAAGATCACGGGGATGGCAAGTAGCCACCAGACCTCGAATTCCATGAATACGTGTTGTCGTTGAAACAGTCGATGAGGATGGCGAGCATCGCGCGCCGCAGCTTCGCCTTAGACCGGCGGCAGCATCGGCGGCTGATCGCTCGCTTCGGGTTCCCGCTGAGCACGGGCCAGATCGCGACGCGTGCGGCGCAACTCAAGGCGTTGACGCATCAGACTCGGCAACGTGGCGAGCACACCGATGACGCCACCGACCACGAAAAACGCCAGGCCGATCATGATGAGCGGCGCCGTCCACGTATGACCCAGGAACAGGTTCAACGTGACCTCGCCCGTGTTGGCGAGCGCCAGGCACAGCAACACCACGAATACGATCAGGCGAACGATCCAAACAATCAGCTTCATGCCGAAAGGCTCCTGCGGCAGGATTGCCGTATGTTTTGCGACTTGGGCCGGCCAAACGTGACGAGGCGAGACGACGACTGCGTCGAGCCCCTCCCGCGTACCGGGCCGGCACGTGGGCGTATTGTACCGGATGTGCCCTGTGAGGCGTCGTTCCTGCAAATGCCTTCACATTTCCGGCGCTTGTCCGCACTCGCGGCGCATTGCCGAACGCCGGAGACAAAAAAAGCGCCCGAAGGCGCTTTTTTTGCGTAGTAGATCCCAAAGGGCCTTATTGGTCCGACGCCTTGTGATCAACCCGCTCTCGCAACTCCTTGCCCGGCTTGAAGTGCGGCACGAATTTCTCCGGCACCATCACTTTCTCGCCCGACTTCGGGTTGCGGCCGACGCGCGGTGGCCGACGGTTGAGCCCAAAACTACCGAATCCGCGGATTTCGATTCGATGACCGCGCGCAAGCGCATCGGCCATCGCGTCGAGAATCGTCTTCACCGCGAAATCGGCATCCTTGAGCACCAACTGGGGAAACCGCGCCGCCAACTGGTTGACCAATTCAGACTTGGTCATAGGCCTTGGACCTTACTGATTCTGGCTGTCCAGCTTGGCCTTGAGCAGGGCACCGAGGTTCGTGGTGCCGCTCGCTGCCGAGCTATCCGACGACATCTTGCTAATCGCTTCCTGTTGCTCGGCCGAATCCTTGGCCTTGATCGACAGGTTGATGTTGCGCGACTTGCGATCGATGTTGACGATCATTGCGTTGACGGCTTCGCCTTCCTTCAGCACGTTACGGGCATCTTCCACACGGTCGTGCGAGATTTCCGATGCGCGCAGGTAGCCTTCGACGTCGTCGCCCAGCGAAACGACAGCACCCTTCGGATCGACAGCCTTGATGGTGCCGTCAACGATCGAGCCCTTGTCGTGGATCGCCACGAACGTGTTGAACGGGTCGCCTTCGAGCTGCTTGATACCCAGCGAGATGCGTTCCTTCTCGACGTCGATGCCCAGAACCACGGCTTCGACTTCGTCGCCCTTCTTGTACTTGCGAACGGCTTCTTCGCCGGCTTCGCTCCACGACAGATCCGAGAGGTGGACCAGGCCGTCGATGCCGCCAGGCAGACCGATGAACACGCCGAAGTCGGTGATCGACTTGATTGCGCCCTTGATCTTGTCGCCCTTCTTGAAGTTGCGCGAGAAGTCATCCCACGGGTTCGGCTTGCACTGCTTCATGCCGAGGCTGATACGACGACGGTCTTCGTCGATCTCGAGCACCATGACTTCGACTTCGTCGCCCAGCTGGACAACCTTGGTCGGAGCAACGTTCTTGTTGGTCCAGTCCATTTCCGACACGTGAACCAGGCCTTCGATGCCCGATTCCACTTCGACGAATGCGCCGTAGTCGGTGATGTTGGTGACCTTGCCGAACAGGCGGGTGCCTTGCGGGTAACGGCGAGCAATGCCTTCCCACGGATCTTCGCCGAGTTGCTTGACGCCCAGCGAGACGCGGCCCTTCTCTTGATCGAACTTGAGGATCTTGGCGGTGACTTCCTGGCCAACCGACAGAACTTCGCTCGGGTGACGCACACGACGCCATGCGATGTCGGTGATGTGCAGCAGGCCATCGATGCCGCCGAGGTCGACGAACGCGCCGTAGTCGGTGATGTTCTTGACCACGCCCTTGACGATCGCGCCTTCCTTGAGCGTTTCGAGCAGCTTGGCGCGCTCTTCACCCTGGGTGGCTTCGATCACTGCACGGCGCGACAGCACGACGTTGTTACGCTTGCGGTCGAGCTTGATAACCTTGAATTCGAGGGTCTTGCCTTCGTACGGGGTCGTGTCCTTGACCGGACGCGTGTCAACCAGCGAACCCGGCAGGAATGCACGGATGCCGTTGACCATCACGGTCAGGCCGCCCTTGACCTTGCCGGTAATCGTACCGGTCACGAGGTCGCCCGATTCGAGGGCCTTTTCCAGTTGCAGCCACGAGGCCAGACGCTTGGCCTTGTCGCGCGACAGCACGGTGTCGCCGTAGCCGTTTTCCAGGGCGTCGATCGCCACGGAAACGAAATCGCCGGCCTGAACTTCGACCTCGCCCTGATCATTCAGGAATTCTTCGATGGGGATGTACGCTTCGGACTTGAGGCCGGCGTTGACGACCACGAAGTTGTGGTCAACCCGAACGACTTCTGCGCTGATGACTTCACCAGCACGCATGTCTTGACGGGAGAGCGACTCTTCGAAAAGCGCCGCGAAAGATTCGTTGGTCGAGGTTTGCAGGTCGGACATAAAAGTGGATTACGCCGCTGACGTCCGTCTCCCGAGGGGGGTTGACGCTAACGTACAACGGTTGGGTTAAAGGTTAGACAAAGCCAAGCCGGATGACTGCATGAAACACCCGGTCAGGCGCCTTGCGGGTACTGCACTTGCGCGAACCATTCGAGTACCTGAGCCACCGCCTGATCGACGTTGAGCCCCGATGTGTCGAGTACCCGCGCACCCTCTGCCGGCCTTAGCGGCGCTTCCGCACGGGTACGATCCCGCGCATCACGCGCCTCAAGATCCAGCATGAGACTGTCTATGTTAGCAGAAAATCCTTTTTCTATCAATTGCTTATACCGCCTCTCGGCACGCGCCTGTGGTGTGGCGGTCAAAAAGACCTTCAGATCGGCTTCCGGGAAGATCACCGTGCCCATGTCGCGGCCGTCCGCCACAAGGCCTGGCGCGGTCTTGAAGCCCCGCTGGAGCGCCCTGAGCGCCTGGCGTACCGCCTTGTGCACCGCAATACTCGAAGCCCGGTTGCCGATCGCCTCCGCACGGATCGCGTCAGTCACGTCCTCGCCGGCCAGCCAGATCCGCTGATCGCGAAAACGCACGTCGAGCGTCTCGGCGAGCACCGCCAGCGCGCTGACGTCGTCCGGGTCGATCCCGTGGCGTGCGCTCGCCAGCGCGGTCAGCCGGTAAAGCGCCCCGCTGTCGAGGTAATGAAAGCCAAGCTCGTCGGCCACACGGTGTGCCACCGTGCCCTTGCCGGATGCCGTCGGGCCATCCACCGTAATGACCGGAATCGAGTCGTCCACCACCGTCAAATCAGGCATCCCTTCGTCTCTGTCTATTCAACACATTAAAAAATAATACTTCCCATCCAAATAATAATGATTATCATTTAGATGTAGACGCTATTTTGCGTCGCCGGAAGATGTCACTGCCATGCAAAGCCGCGATTATCCCTTAGCTGGCCCCGAATGGGTGCCGCCGCCCGATCAGCAAAACCGTACGCCGCGCCGCGCGCAGCGGTGGATGGGGTTTGCCGGGGCGGGAACGTTGATCGCCGTCGGCTATATGGATCCAGGTAACTGGGCCACGGCCATCGCCGGTGGTGCCCGCTATGGCTACACGCTGCTGAGCGTAGTGTTGCTCTCGAGCGTCATGGCATTGTTGTTGCAGTGGCTGGCCGCGCGCGTGGGT
Organism: Pandoraea commovens; assembly: GCF_024704525.1. Taxonomy (NCBI): domain Bacteria; kingdom Pseudomonadati; phylum Pseudomonadota; class Betaproteobacteria; order Burkholderiales; family Burkholderiaceae; genus Pandoraea; species Pandoraea commovens. Next base: position 1,490,080 of record NZ_CP102780.1, on the reverse strand, counting down.
CTGGTGACCGGACGCGATCTCGCGCAACTCTCACGTAGCCAGTATAGCCGTCGCATCTCGCTGGCGTTATGGGGGCTTTGCGAGATCGCAATCATCGCCTGCGATCTTGCCGAGATCATCGGCAGCGCGGTGGCGTTGCAACTGCTGTTCGGTCTGTCGCTGCCCGTGGGCGTAGTGCTCGCCGGGGCCCTCGCGTTCGCGATGCTCGGGTTGCAAGGCTTCGGGCAGCGACGCCTCGAAGGCGCCGTCGCCGCATTGATTCTGCTCACGGCGGGTTGCTTCGCTGCGCAACTCGCGCTCGCGAATCCCGACTGGGGCGCGGCCGCTGCGGGTTTGCGTCCGCGCAGCGAGATCGTGGCGCAAGCAGGCATGCTCTGGCTCGCCACGGGCATTCTCGGCGCGACCGTCATGCCCCACAACCTCTACCTGCACTCGGCACTGCTTCGTATGCGTGGCGAAGCCATGCCCGAACGCACGCCTGCGGCCATGCACCTTGCGCTACGGACGACCCAATGGGACACCACACTCTCGCTCGGTTTCGCGTTCCTGATCAACGCAGCGCTGCTTATCCTGGCCGCAGCCGTCTTTCATGCCAGCGGGAACACGTCGGTTGAGTCCCTCGGCGATGCACACAAGTTGCTCGCGCCGCTGCTCGGCAACCAATGGGCCGGGGTGATGTTCGCGGTCGCATTGCTCGCCTGCGGTCTGAACTCGACGGTGACGGCAACACTCGCCGGTCAGGTCACGATGGAGGGCTTTCTGAACCTGCGCATGAAGCCTTGGCAACGCGCGCTCATCACGCGTGCGCTGGCTCTTGTTCCTGCCCTGTTAATCGTCGGCCACGGCGGAGAAGCGCAGACCACCAACCTGCTGATCTTCAGTCAGGTGATTCTGAGTCTGCAATTGCCCTTCGCCGTGATTCCGCTCGTACGATTTGCTGGCGACGCGAAGCTCATGGGGCAATGGCGAGTACGCGGTGTGCTACTTGCGACGGCCTGGCTGATCGCCGGTGCGATCGTTGCCCTCAATGGCGTGCTGCTCTGGCAGACCATGACCGGACAAGGGTGATGCAATTGCATCACCCTTGTTTCAGGACGCGACTCTCGCGAACTCCGCGAAGTACGTCGGGAATGTCTTGGCGACACATTTCGGATCGTTGATGGTGACCGGTACGCCCCCCAGACTCACGAGCGAGAAGCACATCGCCATCCGGTGATCGTCGTAAGTGTCGATAGCAGCGTTGGCGGTAAGCGTAGCCGGGGGCGTCACGCGCAGATAATCGGCCCCCTCTTCCACCGTCGCACCGACTTTGCGAAGCTCAATCGCCATCGCCGCCAGCCGATCCGTCTCCTTCACTCGCCAACTCGCCACATTGCGCAGCGTCGTCGTACCGTCCGCGAACAAGGCCGCGACGGCAATCGTCATGGCTGCATCGGGAATGTGATTGAAGTCCATATCCACAGCGCGCAGCTTGCCGGAGGGCGTGTCGATGCCGTGCACCTCAATGGCGTCATCGAACATCGTGACGCGCGCGCCCATGGCCGCCAGCGCGTCGACGAAACGCACATCGCCCTGCATGCTGTCGCGCCCCACACCTTCGACGCGCAACGGCCCGCCACCAATAGCACCGGCGGCGAGGAAGTACGACGCCGACGACGCATCGCCCTCAACACGCACCTCGCCCGGACTCCGGTACTTCGCACCATCGGCATCCGCCGCAGGCAGTGTGAATCGCGACCAGCCATCCTGACGCACGTCGATGCCGAATCGACGCAGCAGACGCAGCGTGATGTCGATATACGGCTTCGAAATCAATTCGCCCTCGACCTCCACAACGATCTCCCCCGTCGCGGATGGCAGCAGCGGCAACGTCAGCAACAGCGCCGTCAGGAACTGACTGGACACATCGCCGCGCACGCGAATCGGGGCGGCAGGCGCGATCACCTCAGCCGGCTTGATATGCAACGGCGGGTACCCGGCATTCCCGAGGTAATCGATCTGCGCGCCAAGCTGGCGCAACCCGTCCACCAGATCGCCAATGGGGCGCTCGTGCATCCGCGCCACCCCCAAGACCTCGTAGTCACCGTGACTCAGCGACAACGCGGCCGTCAACGGACGAATCGCCGTGCCCGCATTCCCCATGAAGAGCTTTGCGGCCTTCACAGGAAACACGCCGCCACAACCCTCGACGATGAAATCGCGCGAGTCGCCGATCTGCGTCCACTTGACGCCCAGTGCGGCCAGCGCGTCGAGCATGACTCGCGTGTCGTCAGACGCCAGCAGCTCACGCACGTGCGTCGTACCGCGCGAGAGCGCCGCGAGCAGCAGCACGCGATTCGAGATACTTTTCGAGCCGGGCAGACGAAGCGTGCCTTCGGCGTGGCCGTATGGGCCGAGATCGAGCGTTTCCATTACTTTTCCTGTTGCTTGGCCCAATCCGTTCGCGCCTGACTGGTGCGAGCGAACACGGCCTCGAGACCGGCACCGTCGCCGGCATCGATCAATTGACGCAGTGAGCCGAGCGTGGCGAGGTAACCGTCCAGTTCGGAGAGCAGCGCGTCGCGGTTGGCGACGCAGATGTCACGCCACATCTCCGGATTCGACGCCGCAATGCGCGTGAAATCCCGAAAACCACCGCCAGCGAATCCGAACTTCAGCGCAGCATCCGGTGCATCGAGAATCTGCGCGATCAACGCGTACGACAGCACGTGCGGCAAATGGCTGACCGACGCGAATACGCGATCGTGCTGCCGCTCGGTCATCTCCGAGACGCGTGCGCCGGTCGCTTCCCACATCGCCCGCACGCGTGCGACATCGTCTGCACGATTGGCCGGTTGCGGGCACAACACGACCCGACGGTCACGGTAGAGATCGACCTTCGCGGCATCGACACCGGACAGCTCCGCCCCGGCGATCGGGTGCCCCGGCACAAAACGCCAGGCTTCGTCGCCCAGCGCCTCGTGCGCAGCGGCGACGGCATCCGTCTTGGTGCTGCCAGCATCGGTCACGATCGTCTCGCCGCTCAGATGCGGACGAATGGCCGCCAGCAGCGCCGGCGTCTGCGCGACGGGTGCGGCGAGCAGCACGATGTCCGCCCCCGACAACGCGTCCGCCATCGACGTGGCAGCCCGATCGATCACACCCAGTTCGCAAGCGCGTGCGAGCGAGGCTTCGGTCCGGCCGACGCCCACGACTTCGTTCACCGCACCCGCGGCTTTGAGCGCGCGCGCAAGCGAACCGCCGATCAGTCCGACGCCGCAGATAACGAGTTTATTAAGACGCATGGTGGCCCGCCTGTCGTTCAGGCGGAACGCGGGTACGACCCGAGCACCTTGCAGTAGGCCGCATTCTGGCGAAGCGCCTCGAGCGCCTTCGCGACGTTCTCATCGTCGCGATGCCCTTCGAAGTCGACGTAGAAGTAATACTCCCACGTACCACTCTTCGCGGGACGCGATTCGAAACGCGTCATCGACACACCGTTATTCGCCAGCGGTTCGAGCAACGCCACCACTGCGCCTGCACGGTTCGGCACGGAGAGAATCAGCGACGTCTGATCGCGACCGCTCGGTGCTGGGTCCTGCGTACCGATGACGACGAAGCGCGTGCGATTATGCGGATCGTCCTGCACGTGCGAGAAAGCGATTTGCAGTCCGTACTGCGTCGCCGCCGACTCGCCGGCAATCGCCGCGATGGACGGGTCGGCTGCCGCCATGCGGGCGGCTTCGGCATTGCTCGACACGGCCTGACGCTCAAGCTGCGGAAAGTGTGCCGTGAGCCAATGCTGGCATTGCGCCAGCGACTGCGCATGCGAACAGATACGCGTCACACCGTCGAGCGTGCCGGTGCGCGACATCAGGTTGTGATGGATCGGCAACGCCACTTCACCACCGATGGTGAGCGGGCTCTGCAGCAACAGGTCCAGCGTGCGCGACACGACGCCTTCGGTCGAGTTCTCGACGGGGACGACACCGAAATCGGCACTGCCCGCTTCGACAGCGCGGAACACTTCGTCAAGCGACGGGCACGGCAGGCCCTTCACGCTTTGGCCGAAATAGGACAAGGCCGCTTGCTCACTGTAGGTTCCCGCCGGGCCGAGATAGGCCACGGTCATCACCTTCTCGAGCGCGCGGCTGGCCGACATGATTTCGCGCCAGATCGACGCGAGATTGTCCCCATAAAGCGGTCCGTCATTAGCTTGTTGCAGACGCGAAATCACCTGCAGTTCGCGCTCGGGCCGGAACACTGCCGCGCCGAAACGCTTTTTGACCTCACCCACTTCCAGGGCGACGGCCGCACGTTGGTTCAACAGCTTGAGCAGCTGCGCGTCGATGGCATCGATTTTCTCGCGCAAGGGGCGCAGCGATGCGTTCAGATCGTCTTCCATGGAGCGTATTGTCTTCTTGCTATGTGACATGGTCAGGCAACTCCCAGCGCGACGCTCCCAATCAAATTGAGGAACACGCGTCGCACTGGCAATGTGCCCTCGTCAGCCGTGGCTGCGCTCGAATTCGCGCAGGTAGTCGACCAGTGCCTCGACGCCGGCAAGCGGCATTGCGTTGTAGATCGAGGCGCGCATGCCTCCCACGGACTTGTGGCCCTTGAGTTGCAGCAGGCCGCGCTCGCGAGCGCCGGCCAGGAAAGTTTCGTTCAGTGCGTCGTCGTTCAGGAAGAACGGCACATTCATACGCGAGCGGCAATCCGGCGCGACCGACGTGCGATAGAAGCCGCTGCCGTCGAGATACCCGTACAGCAGATCGGCTTTCGCTTTGTTCGCCGCCTCCATTGCCGCCAGACCGCCCTGACGCTTGAGCCACTGGAACACCAGACCGGCGATATAGATGGCGTACGTCGGGGGCGTATTGAACATCGAATCGTTCTCGGCCACGATCTTCCAGTCGAAAGCGCTCGGCGTGAACGGCAACGCACGACCCAGCAGATCGTCACGAACGATGACGACCGTCAGCCCCGACGGACCGATATTCTTTTGTGCACCGCCGTACATCACACCAAACTTCGACACGTCCATCGGACGCGAAAGAATGTGCGAGGAAACGTCGGCAACGAGTGGCACGTCCGGCAGACCGGCAGCCGCCAGATCGGGTGTCCAGAAATACTCTACGCCGTGAATGGTCTCATTCGTGCAAATGTGCACGTACGCCGGATCCTTCGAAAGCTTCCACTCGTCGACTTTCGGCAAGCGAGTGAACTTCTCGGCCTCGGTACTCACGGCAATGTTGACGTCGCAATACTTGCGCGCTTCCTTCTCCGATTTGACGGACCACGAACCGGTCACCACGTAATCGGCCGTGCGGCGCTCATTGGCACGTGCACCACCCAGCAAATTCATCGGGATGATAGCGTTCTCGGCAAGCGCGCCGCCCTGCATGAACAGGATGCGGTAATTGTCCGGGACGGCCAGCAGCTCGCGCAGATCGGCTTGCGCCTGCGCCAGGATGCTCATGAACTCGCGACCGCGATGGCTCATCTCCATCACGCCCATACCGGCACCGTGCCAGTCGAGCATCTCCTCGGCCGCCTGGGTGAGGACCTCGGCCGGCAATGCAGCCGGGCCGGCGGAAAAATTGAAAGCGCGCGTCATATTGGATTTGCTGCAGTAAAAGTGAAACGCAAGCCGGCGGAATTCGACCCGTGCGGCTTGCGTTTCACGTCTTGACTCGTTTAGCGGCTGCGGCAAAGACTCACTATACCGCCAGTTAGGCATTAGGTGCGGGCACCCGTCTTAAATCAGACGCCGACCGACCGTCTCTCGGAATGATCCGAACTGACGCCTGCGTTGGTGGCGACATTGCCTCCTCCAACGCAAAATGGCCGTTTGCGATCTCTCGCAAACGACCATTATCCGGCAATCCCCGAGGGGACTGGCCGAAATTTACTTCTTGGCCGAACCCTTCGGTGCCGACTTGGCGGCTGCCGCGATTTCGGCGTCAGCTTGCTTGCTGGTCGCGTCGATCGATTGCGGCATGTACTTCTGCATCAGGCCGCCAACGACTTCCTGGCCAACCTGATCCTGCACCTTGATGTACTTCTGGCCGACTGCGCTCTTGTAGAAAGCGGTCAGACCCTTGATTTCGTCGGTCGTGTAGAACTTGCCGTAAGCGTTGTACTGCGCTTGCACAGCGTCGTTCTTGAAGGCGTCGGTCGTGAAGACCTTTCCCGCGCCGTCAACCAGCTTTTGCACCGAGTTTTGTTGCAGCGTCGGCACGATGGCCTGCTTCTGCGCGTCGCTCAACGTCTTGTTTTCAACCAGTTGACGCTCGAGCACCTGCGGAGCCAGTTGCTTGGCTTGCTGTGCCGCGCCGTCGCCGATGGCGCTGACGAGCTTGCTCGAGTCGATGGCTTCAAGCAGCTCCTTGATGGCTGCCTTCTTGTCCGCGTCAAGCGGAGCGCTCTGCTGAGCCATTGCCATTGCCGGTGCTGCGAGCAGCAGCCACATCCACTTCTTGACGTTGTGTTGCATAGTAATAGTCACTCCAAAGTTCGTCGGCCTTCGCTGACGATAAATAGATGCATCCTCGCCTGGGCACTTCACTGCATCGGGCCAGATTCTACTGACTTTTCGGGGCAATGCACCCCTAGATTACATCGAGTTACGCCGGTATTACTCGGTGACATCCGCTTCCGGCGTCTCATCGTCGCCTTGCGTCTCGCCATTTTCGGCAACTTCCGCGTCGGACTCAACGATGCGTTGCAGACCCGAGAGCGTCGTACCTTCGTCCAGGCTGATCAGCGTCACCCCTTGCGTAGCGCGACCCATTTCGCGAATCTCGGAGACGCGCGTGCGGATCAGCACCCCACCGGTCGTGATCAGCATGATCTCGTCATCCGGATCGACCAGCGTCGCCGCAACCACACGGCCGTTGCGCTCGCTCGTCTGGATCGCAATCATACCCTTAGTGCCACGGCCGTGGCGGGTATATTCCGTGATCGACGTGCGCTTGCCGTAGCCGTTCAAAGTTGCCGTCAGCACCGACTGCTGCTCGTTCTCCGCGACCAGCAGCGCAATCACGGTCTGACCGTCTTCGAGCTGCATTCCACGAACGCCCCGCGCCTCGCGTCCCATCGGACGCACGTCGTTCTCGTCGAAGCGCACAGCCTTGCCTGCGTCGGAGAACAGCATAACGTCGTGGGCGCCGTCGGTAATCGCCGCGCCGATCAGTACGTCGCCGTCGTCGAGATTCACCGCGATGATGCCCTTCTTGAGCGGACGGCTGAAGGCCGCAAGCGGCGTCTTCTTGACCGTACCCAAGCTCGTTGCCATGAACACGAAGCGATCTTCCGTGTACTCCTTGACCGGCAGCACCACGTTGATCTTCTCGCCATCCTGCAACGGGAACATATTGACGATCGGACGGCCACGCGAGTTCCGCGAACCCTGCGGCACTTCATAAACCTTGATCCAGTAGACGCGGCCACGGTTCGAGAAGCACAGGATCGTGTCGTGCGTATTCGCAATGAACAGCGTGTCGATCCAGTCGTCGTCCTTCGTGGCTGCCGCCTGCTTGCCGCGACCGCCACGCTTCTGCGCACGGTACTCGGACAGCGGCATCGACTTGATGTAACCCGAATGCGACAACGTCACGACCATGTCCTGCGGCGTGATGAGGTCTTCGGTATCGAGTTCGGTCGCGTTGTGTTCGATGGTCGAGCGGCGGGCGTCGCCAAATTCGGCGCGCACGGCCGTCAGCTCTTCGCTGATGATGGCCGTCACACGCGGCGGGCTGGCCAGAATGTCGAGCAGGTCGGCGATTTGCGCCATCACTTCCTTGTACTCGGAAACGATCTTGTCCTGTTCCAGACCGGTCAGGCGTTGCAGACGCATCTGCAGAATTTCCTGCGCCTGCGTTTCCGACAAACGGTACAGCCCATCCGGCTGCACGCCCACGGCAACGTCGAGCCCTTCCGGACGGTAGGCCGCCAGGCCACCCTGCGTTTCGGTCTCGGCGCGCGCCAGCATTTCGCGCACGACCGACGAATCCCACGACTTCTCCATCAACGCCGCCTTCGCGATCGGCGGCGTCGGCGCTGCCTTGATGATCGCGATGAAGTCATCGATGTTAGCGAGTGCTACCGCCAGACCTTCGAGCACGTGGCCGCGCTCACGGGCACGACGCAGCTCATAGACGGTACGGCGAGTAATCACTTCGCGGCGGTGCGCCAGGAAGTGCACCAGCATTTCGCGCAGATTCAGCAGCTTGGGCTGGCCGTCGACCAGCGCCACCATGTTCATGCCGAACGTGTCTTGCAACTGCGTGTGCTTATACAGGTTGTTCAGGACAACCTCGGGCACTTCGCCGCGCTTGAGTTCGATCACGACACGCATACCGCTCTTGTCCGACTCGTCGCGAATGTCGGAAATACCTTCCAGACGCTTTTCGTTGACGAGTTCGGCAATCCGCTCAAGCAGTGAGCGCTTGTTCACCTGATACGGCAGTTCGTCGACGATGATCGCTACGCGCTGGCCGCGATCGATGTCTTCGAAGTGCGTCTTCGCGCGCATCACCACCCGGCCACGGCCGGTGCGATAACCTTCGCGCACGCCGGAGATGCCATAGATGATGCCGGCAGTCGGGAAGTCCGGCGCCGGAATGATCTCGATCAGTTCGTCGACGGTCGCTTCCGGATTCTTCAATACATATAGGCAACCCTCGACGACTTCGTTGAGGTTGTGCGGCGGGATGTTGGTGGCCATACCCACGGCGATGCCCGACGAACCGTTGAGCAGCAGGTTCGGGATGCGCGCGGGCAGGATCAGCGGTTCCTTTTCGCTGCCGTCGTAGTTCGGTCCGAAGTCGACGGTTTCCTTGTCGATGTCGGCAAGCAGTTCGTGGCCGATCTTGGCCATACGAACTTCGGTGTATCGCATGGCGGCGGCGTTGTCGCCGTCAACCGAACCGAAGTTGCCCTGGCCGTCGACCAGCATGTAGCGCAGCGAGAACGGCTGCGCCATGCGAACGATGGTGTCGTATACAGAGGCGTCGCCGTGCGGGTGGTACTTACCGATGACGTCACCGACAATACGCGCGGACTTCTTGTAAGCCCGGTTCCAGTCGTTGTTCAGTTCGTGCATGGCGAACAACGCGCGGCGGTGAACTGGCTTCAGGCCGTCACGCACATCCGGCAAAGCGCGGCCGACGATCACGCTCATGGCGTAATCGAGGTACGACCGCCGCATTTCTTCTTCGAGCGAAATCGGGAGAGTTTCTTTGGCGAACTGATCCATTATCCGTGTCTATCAAGCCCTAATCGCGATAGGCGGCTGCCGGCGATATGATCTTGCGATTCTAACATGCCCGTCATAGGCATCCGAAACGAGCGTGATGCGATGCACAAGAGACGTCTGGCACGCCAAAACGTCAAACAAGGGAAAGAAATGAAACGGTTGGCGAGGGGCCTCAAAAGGTGTTGCGCTCAAACCACAACTGCGCCACGACGGGCGGCAAAGCTGGGGTTTTTATCGCGAGCGTCCGAATCGCTATGGCAAAATGCCGTGGCATAAGTTAGACATTATTCGAAGTGCATGGGCCATGCTTTCGCGCATTTGCCGATGTTATACTTCGAGCGATGTAAGACTTTGGTTCTGTCGTCTAGGCTCGCAGTAAACCTGCGGTAATCTCATTTCGAGAGGAGAAATATGAATAAATTCGCTAAGCTCGCGATCGTTGCAGCTACCGCAGTGATGGCTGCTTCGGCTATGGCCCAAAACTACGTCGAGAAGGCTCCGGGCCCGATCGCGGCCTCGAAGCAAGCCGTCAACGACAACTGGGTGAACGGCAGCGGCGAGTGGGTTTGGAAGAACGGCTCGGACGAACTGTGCTGGCGCGATGCGTACTGGACCCCGGCTACGGCTAACGCCAAGTGCGACGGTTCGATCATCGCTCAAGTCGCAGCTCCGGCACCGGCCCCGGTCGCTCCGGTCGCTCCGGTTTCGCAAAAGGTCACGTACCAGGCTGACGCACTGTTCGACTTCGACAAGGCTATCCTGAAGCCGGCCGGCAAGCAGAAGCTGGACGACCTGGCTAGCAAGGTTCAGGCTCTGAACCTGGAAGTCGTGGTTGCTACGGGCTACACGGACCGCATCGGTTCGGACAAGTACAACGACCGTCTGTCGCTGCGCCGCGCTCAAGCTGTGAAGGCTTACCTGGTCAGCAAGGGCGTCGAAGCCAACCGCGTGTACACGGAAGGCAAGGGCAAGCGTAACCCGGTTACGACCGATTGCAAGGGCCCGGTTAACGCCAAGCTCAAGGCTTGCCTCGCACCGGATCGTCGCGTGGAAGTCGAAGTCGTCGGCACGAGCAAGTAATACGCTCTACCGGCAACGAAAAAACCCCGCCTCGGCGGGGTTTTTTTTCGTCCCTGGAAAACGATCGGACAGCCGGATCGAACGATGCGCCAGCGACCTCAGGCCTCACTGCCCAACTGCGGGTATTGGCGCCTGACCATGAACGCCATCAGCGCCTTGACCGGACGGTCGCGCCACCACGATCCGGTCTCCAGCGGCTTGAACATCATGCGCGTGGCAGCCTCCACCGGCATGTACTGCTTCATGACGTCGCCCGACATCTCCAGGAAGGCATCCCACGTCATCGTCTCGAACGGCGGCGGCGTGCGCCAGAAGCGGTTGAGCGGTTCGAACGCAAACGCGATGTCTTCGTCTCGCACGAGTTCGCTGCGCGCCACCATCGTGCGCAACCGACTGATAACCCCGTGCTGCTCCACCGCGTTGTACCGGTCGAAGGTCTTGCGGAAATAGCGGTAGTGGCCGACTTCTTCGCTGCTCAGCTTATGCATCATCTGCTTGAGTTCGTCGACCGGCATATACGATTCGAGGCAGCGGTAGATCATGGCCGTCTGCGTCTCTGTGACGCACCGCGACAAGGCTTCGAGCGCCAGAGACGGGCGCATGTACTGCACATCGCAACGCGGCTTGTAGCGCGCCAGAAACGCCTCGTAAGCCTGAGGCCAGTCGAACTCCGGCCACACACGGGCGATGTAGTCTTTGGCGAGTCGCCCGTGCTCGACTTCCTCGGGCAGCCAGGTATCTTGCAGCCATGTGCGCATCTCGTCGTCGTCACCATACATCTGGTTGAGCGTGGAGACAAACTCGGGGACACTGGTCTCGATGAACGACACCGTGGCGAGGGAATAGAAGATGAACGCGTTGCTACGAACAGACGGCTCTGCTGCCATGACTCACGCTCCTATCGGCATAGGCGGTTGAACATGTACATGAAACGTCACGCAAAGGTCACAAAAGCATAGTATAGGAATTGGCCCAATATCGCAGTGCGGCAAACATTCGATAACAGATACATCGTCTTCGCACGCGATGTCCTCACAATGCCCACCGTACCGCACCACACCCAACACCGACACCTCATGGCCCAACGCTACTGGTTGATGAAGTCCGAACCCGAAGAGGCGAGCATCGACGATCTCGCCAACGCCCGGCAGCAGACCCTTCCATGGACCGGCGTTCGCAACTATCAGGCGCGCAACTTCATGCGCGACGACATGCAAGTGGGCGACGGCGTACTCTTCTACCATTCGAGCTGCGCAGTACCGGGCATTGCCGGGCTCGCCACAGTCGCCTCGAAAGCGTATCCCGATCCCACACAATTCGACCCAAAGAGTCCTTACTTCGATCCCAAATCACAGCCCGACACACCGCGCTGGCTGCTTGTCGACGTCAAGCTCGATCGCAAGACACGGCTCGTGCCGTTGACGGAAATGCGTGAGACGCCCGAACTCGACGGCATGCTCGTACTCGCACGCGGTAACCGCCTGTCCATCACCCCCGTGTCACCGGAACATTGGAAATTTATTAGCAAGCACTTACTTAGAGCTTAATTTGGGAAAAGTATCCAAAAAGCGGAACCAAAATTGTTGCGATAGCGTCTGTATAACGTTGCCGCCATGTGCATAGTGTGTACCCACTCGCTGGCATAGTGGCTTCAACCGGTCAAACGTTCGCCGCCAAGATGCGAACTCACACTCGAAAAAGGACAACAACTATGCGCAAGTCTCTCGCTGCTGCTCTTCTGATTGCGACTGCCGCCAACGCCGCGTATGCCCAGTCGGGCGACGAATCGACGCGTCAGGTTTCCGGCGTGCTGGGTCTCGAAGCGAACGCCACGAAGGAAGTCGAACAGGACACCGTGCACATCACCATGTCGGCGCAGGAGCAAGGTCCCGACGCGGCCACCGTGTCGCGCAACCTCACGCAGAAGGCGAACAAGGCGATGTCCGTCGCCAAGAGCCAGAGCGCTGTCGACGTGCACACCGGCAACGTCTCGCTGTATCCGACGACCAACCGCGACGGCAAGATCACGGCCTGGCGCGGTCGCACCGAACTGCAAATGACGTCGAAGGATTTCGGCGCGGCGTCGCGTCTCGCGAGCCAGATTTCGGACCAGATGCAGATGGATGGCGTGGCGTTCTCGCTCTCGCGTGAAGCGCAGGAGAAGACGCAGGCCGAGCTGACCAATCAGGCAATTCAGGCGTTCCGCAATCAGGCACAGAACAACGTGAAGGCGTTCGGTTACAGCGGCTACACGATCCGTCAGGTGCAGGTCGGCTCGAACGCGCCGATGATGCCGCGCCCGTACGCGATGAAGGCGATGGCCATGAGCGCCAGCGCCGACGCGGCCCCGCCGATGCAACTCGAAGGCGGCAAGACGCAAGTGACCGTCACGGTTTCGGGTACGGTGCAGATGAAGTAAGCGGTGCGCCGCTAACCTGCGGACAGCACCAAAAAGCAATGCCGCCTCCGGTACTCCGGGGCGGCATTTTTTACGTCGGTGGCAAACGTCGTGGCGTGTCACATTGCCGCGGGGCGCCGCATGCTCCAGACGCCCCGCGGGAGGTCGCAAGTCCCCCGCCCAACCTCATGCGACAACGTGTCGCAAGCGACTTACTTGAAGCGATCGCGCAGCACGTTCTTTTGCACCTTGCCCATCGTATTACGCGGCAGCTCCGCGACGACGTGCACACGCTTGGGCACCTTGAAGTTGGCAATGCGCTGCTTGAGTGCATCGATCACAGCGCGCTCGTCGGGTGCCTGCGCGCCGGCGCGTGGCACGATCACCGCGACCACCGCTTCGCCGAAATCCGGGTGCGGCACGCCGATCACGGCCGACTCGGCCACCCCGTCCATCTCGTCGATGAAACCCTCGATTTCCTTCGGGTAGACGTTGTATCCGCCTGAGATGATGAGATCCTTCGAGCGGCCGACGATGTGCACGTAGCCATCCTCATCGAACTTACCCACGTCGCCTGTCTTGAAGAAGCCGTCATCGGTAAACTCCTCAGCCGTCTTCTCCGGCATGCGCCAGTAGCCCGCAAAGACGTTCGGCCCCTGCACCTGAATATGTCCGATGTCGCCTTGCGCACTCGGCTGACCGTCGTCGCCGACCACACGCACGGTCACGTCTGGCAGCGGCACGCCGACGGTGCCCGCACGGCGCACCTTCGCTGCGTCGCCATGATACGGATTCGAGACGAGCATCACCGTCTCCGACATGCCGTAACGCTCCAGAATCGTATGTCCCGTGCGCTCGCTGAACGCGTCGAAGGTCTCGCGCAGCAGCGGTGCCGAGCCCGAGATGAACAAGCGCATATGGCGACACACTTCTCGATTCAGTCCCGGCTCGGCAAGCAGACGCACGTAGTACGTCGGCACGCCCATGAACACCGTGGCCCTCGGCAGTTGATGCAGCACTTCGCGCGCATCGAACTTCGACAGCCAGATCATCTTGCTGCCCGAGTAAAGTGCCGCATGACTGGCGACGAACAACCCGTGCACGTGGAAGATCGGCAGTGCGTGCAGCAGAACGTCTCCACCTTCGCGCTCCCCCCAGCCCCAGAACGCATGCAGCACCCGCGTGTTGCTTGCGAGATTGCCATGCGAGAGCATCGCGCCCTTGCTGCGCCCCGTGGTCCCCGAGGTATAGAGGATGGCCGCGAGATCGTCGGGTGCGCGCGGCACCGTCTCGAACGTGTCGTCGAACCAGGCCGCGCGCTCAAGTAGCGAGCCGGTCCGGTCGTCGCCCAGCGTGAAGACGTGTTTCGCGCCGTTAGTGAACGCAATCTTCGAGACCCAGCCAAAGTTCGACGGGCTGCACACCACCACATCCGGCTCGGCATTCTCGACGAAGTAGGTGATCTCACCCTCGCGATACGCCGTATTGAGCGGTAGATAGACGTACCCGGCACGCAGCGTGGCGAGATACAGCAACAGTGCTTCGGGCGACTTCTCGACCTGCACGGCAACGCGCGCCCCCGGCGTCAGATCCAGACTCGCGAGCAGGTTCGCGATGCGCGCACTGGCGTGCTCAAGGTCACCCCAACTGTAGTAAAGCCCTTCGGGGGTCTCGATGGCGCACGCCGATTTGTCCGCAGGGAAGCGTTCGGCAAAGAGTCGATAGAGGTTGGCGTCTTGCGTCATAAACAGAACCGGAAATCAATCAGAACGGGAAATGCATCGATAAACATTGCATAGAGAGGGCGAAGCGCACAAGGCACACAAGACGCTCAACGCCCCCTGAAATCGGGTGGCCGCTTCTCGAGAAACGCGGCCACGCCTTCGCGGTGATCGTGGGAGTCCCAGTAGGAGAAGGCTCGCTGCCACTCCGCCTCGGACAGCGGCGGCACGGGCGGCGCGAGCCGGGCAATCAGCCACTTGTTCAACTGCGCGGCGAGCGGCGCCCCGGCCGCGATGCGCCGTGCGCAAGTGTAGCCTGCCTCCTCGACCGCTTCATCGTCGACCACGCGGGTCAGCAGGCCTTTCTCGCGCGCCTCACTCGCGCCGAACACCCGCCCTTCGAGCAGGATTTCGAGCGTCGCAGCGCGACCGGCCAGCGCCAGCACGCCACGCAACTCGCCCGGCGCCATCGGAAACCCGAGTTTGTTGATGGGCACGCCGAAGCGCGCCCCCTCCCCCGCAATGCGCAAGTCGCAGTGCGTGGCGATCTCCATCCCTCCGCCCACACAAACGCCCTCGATCAACGCGACGCTCGGATGTCGGCAACGCGCCAGCGCATCGAGCGTCGGCCCGATGATCTCGCCGTGATAGCGACGCAACGTGTCATAGCTGCCGCGCTCGAGCGGAAACTCCTCGATATCCGCCCCGGCGGCAAAGTTGCCCTGCGCACCGCGAACCACGATGGCGCGCACGCGCGAGTCGTCGTCGAGCGCCTGCACATGCGTGCGCAGCGAGCGCCACATCGCCACCGAGATAGCGTTGAGTTTGGTGGGATTGGAAAGCGTGAGCGTCACCAATCCTTCGTCGAGCAGACTGTCGTCGCGCAGCACTTCGCCCACTACTTCGTTCACGCGTGTCTCCATGAGGTTATCCGTCATTACGCAAACGTTAAAGAAGACGCGACACCGCGCGCCCCAGCGCAGGCTCGCCATCGATGAGCCGTTGCAGGTTCGCGTCGAGTTCATCGGGCTCGTAAAGATAATTCACCATCATCCCGCACGACTGCTTCGCGCCTTTCTTCGAGAGATCGGCATGCCAGTTGATACGCTCCACGCGCGCGCCATTACCGAGGTGGAAGCGCGCCACGGGGTCTCGCGGCTGCCCACGCACGGTCTCGCGAGCGAGGTAGTGCGCTGCCAGCGCTTCGCCCAGCGCGCGCTGCAATGCCTGCCCGCTCTTGCGATCGGGGGTCGCCTGCAACCACGCCATCATCTGCGCCCCCGACGCTTCCGTCGCCAGCGACGGCTCCTGCGCAAGCAACTTCACACGCTTCGGCCCGAGGGCCTCGGCAAGCGCTTGCGCCGACAGTTGCCGCAACCAGTCGTTGAAGCCCGGAATCGGTGAGAGCGTTGCGAAGTTGCGCAGCTTCGGGAAGTCGACGTGCAACTCGTCTATCACGCGCTTAAGCAGGAAGTTACCGAAGCTCACCCCGCGCAGACCCGGCTGTGTGTTCGAGATCGAGTAGAAGATGGCCCACCGCACGCGCCGCAGGTCTTCGAGCGGCGCCTTTTCGTCCAGCAGCGAATGGACGTCCGCCGCCATCTCCGGAACGAATGCTACTTCGACGAAGATCAACGGTTCGCGCGACATACGAGGATGGAAGAACGCGTAGCAGCGGCGGTCGGAATCGAGCCGGTTGCGCAAATCGGCCCACGACGAAATCTCGTGCACGGCCTCGTAGCGCATGAGCTTTTCGAGCAGCGACGCAGGCGAATCCCAAGTGATCGGATGCAGCTCCAACAGACCGACATCGAACCAGGTCGAGAACAGGCTGCCCAGATCTTCTTCGAGCGCCGCCAACCCCGGCAACGCCGCGCGATGACGCAGCATGTCGGCTCGCCAACTTACGAGGAACGGAAGACCGTCCGGCAGCGCGTTGAAGCGCTTGAGGAACCGAACGCGCGCGCTCCCCAACGCCCCGGCGAGACCGGTCGCCGCGCTGGCGGCACGACGGGCGTCCTTCGTCGCATCTTTACTTGCGTCCTTGCCCGCATCCTTGGCACTGTCCTTGATCGCGCCCTTGCCATCGCCGCCAACCTCGCCATCGCTCGCGCAGATGTCGGCCACGACGGTGAGCAACGCCAGTTGTTCTTCGGCAGACGCGGCACCGTAGCGCGCCATGAACTCGCGCGCGGCCTCGTTGGCTGAGGAATCCGTCAGACGCGCCGAAAAGCACTGCGCCAACTGTCGGCGCAACGCGTTCTCCGCCCGCGCCGATAGCGGTGCGGCGACGACCTTGCCGTCCTTGCCGTCTTTCGGCGCACCGCCCTGCCCACCCGATTTGCCGCGCCCGAACCACTGCCCGAGCCGCTCCCCGAGCGTCGGCTTGGGCGACGGCACCGGTGCGCTCACGTCCGGCACGCTCTCCGACGCACCGCGGCCGGGCGAGGATGACGAGGGCGACGAAGACGAAGCCGCCATCGACGAATTCAGCGCTACAGGCACAGACATTGCGGACATGATCGGCTCATCCTTCATGGTTTCCTCTCAAGGCACAGGGCTCGGTTCGGCTGCCGCCATCTCACGCGATATCACGTGAGATCACGTCATCCCATCAGCCTGTCCGGCAGCCACAACGACAGACCGGGCATCAGACAAATGAGCACGACAGCCACCACCATCAACACGACGAAAGGCATCACGCCCCAGACGATGTCGCGCAGCGCGATATCGGGCGCGGTATTCTTGATCACAAAGATGTTGAGTCCGACCGGCGGGTGAATCAACCCCAGTTCCATGACAATCGTCATCACCACCCCGAACCACACCAGATCGAACCCGGCCGCGCGCAGCGGCGGCAGAATGATCGGCGCGGTCATCAGGATGATGCTTACCGGCGGCAAAAAGAACCCCAGCACGACCACCATCACCAGAATGGCGGCGAGCAGCACCCAGCGCGATAGTTGCAGCCCCACGATCCATTGCGCGGCCGACTGGCTGATGTGCAGATAGCTCATCACGTACGAGTAGAGCAGCGACATGCCGATGATGAACATGAGCATGGTCGACTCGCGCAACGTCCCCGTGAGAATCGGTGCAAGCTGACGCGGCTTCCACATCCGGTAAATCACGGCGATGAGCGCGAGCGCCAGCAACCCACCCAGCCCAGCCGTCTCCGACGGCGTTGCGTACCCGCCGTAGAGCGCCGCCATCACGCCGATGAGCAGCGTGACGAACGGCAGCACGCGCGGCAGCAGCGCCAGCTTCTCGCGCATCGTGGCGGGCGGCTCGCTCGGGAACGGCGATGGCGTACCGTCGCGCGCCAGTGCCAGTTGCGCGTTGGCGTATTCCTTGCGATAGCGCCATGCCGCGTAGCACGAGAACAGCCCCACGAGCAGCAGCGCAGGCACGATGCCCGCGAGGAACAGACGTCCCAGCGACTGTTCGGCCGCTACCGCATAGAGAATCATCGTGATCGACGGCGGCAGCAGAATACCCAGCGTACCGCCCGCCGCGATAATGCCCGCCGCGAACCCCGGCGAGTAACCGCGCTGACGCATCTCCGGAATCCCGGCGCTGCCGATGGCCGAACACGTCGCCGGACTCGACCCTGCCATGGCGGCAAACAACCCGCAGGCGAAGACGTTGGCGATGCCGAGCCCGCCCGGAATGCGTCGCATCCACGCGTGCAGCGCAAGGTAGAGATCCTGCCCTGCGCGAGACTTGCCGATGGCCGCGCCCTTCAGAATGAACAACGGGATCGACAGCAGCGTGATGCTCGCCATCTCCTCGTAGACGTTCTGCGTCACCGTATCGAGCGACGATGCAGGCATGAAGCCGAACATGAACGCCACCGCGACAGCCCCCAGCGCGAACGCGACGGGCATCCCCGAAAACATGACGACGAGCGTTGCGCCGCCATAGAGCAATCCGATCGTGAGCTCGCTCATGCGTGCCCTCCCGTGCCGTGCTGCGTGGTGCCTCTCATCTCACACGCCCCGATGGCCACTTGCAGCAGCAACTGGACGGTGAGCAACGTCATGCCGAACGCCATCAGGCCGTAGGGGATCGCCAGCGGCGGCCCCCATGTCGAGCTGCTGGTCTGGCCGTCGACGTAGGCTTCCCAGAAGAGCGTCCACGACTTCCATGCGAAGAACGAGCAGAACAGGAATGTCAGGATGTCGACGAACCAGCGTCGCACGCGATTCACGCGCGGGGAGAGCAGTGTCGTGATCGCTTCGATGCCGATGTGCCCGCGCAGATGCTGCACGTGTGCGGCCGACACGAAGGTCGCGCCAACCAGCAGGAACACGGCGGCCTCGTCCTGCCAGTCGGTCGCGAGCTTGAGCACGTGCCGCGCGAACACGCTGTAGCTGAGCACCAGCGCGGCCCCCACGAGCGCGAGCATGCACACGACCATGAGCAGGCGGCTCACGCCCTGCAAGAGGGCGTCGAGCCGTCGCAACGCGCGCGAACGGGCGACTGCCGGCTCCGCGCTCGCGACGGCCCCGCTCATGCAGGCACCTTCTCGGCCAGCGCGAGCAGCTTCGCGCACGTATCCGACTTGCTCGCGTAATCCTTCCACGCGGTGCGCCGGGCAATGTCGCGCCACTTCATCACGGTTGCTTCGTCGAGGTCATAGACCTTCGCACCGGCCTTCGTGTAGACACTCGCGATCTGCGCATCGTCCGCCTTCGCCGCTTCCGTGCCGAACGCTTCCAGATCGGCCCCGACTTGCAGAATGATCTGCTGCTGATCCTTCGGCAGCTTGTCGAAGACCTGCTTCGACATGAGCAGCGGCTCCAGCATGAACCAGTACGACTTGTTACGGCCGGTGGTCAGATGCTTCGAGACTTCTTCGAGACGGAACGACATCAGACTGGTGGAGGACGTCATCGCGGCATCCATGGCGCCGGTCTGCATGGCCGCGTATAGCTCGTTCGACGGCAGCGAGATGACCGCCGCCCCCGCTTCCTTGAGCATCATGTCCATCTCGCGGCTGCCGCCGCGCACCTTCATGCCCTTGGCGTCCTCAGGCGCGACAAGCGGCTTGGACCGGCTGGCCACACCCCCGGCCTGCCAGACCCAGCTCACGATCACGATGTCCTTCGCGGCAAGCACGTCGGTCAGCACCTTGCCGATCTCGCCGTTACGCCAGGCATTGCCCTGCGCATACGAGGTCACGAGTCCCGGCATCAATCCGATGTTCAGCTCCCGGACTTCGCCGCCCGCGTACGGCAACGGATACAGCGAGAGGTCGAGCGCCCCGCGACGCAACGCCGAGAACTGCGCGTTGGTCTTCATGAGCGAGCTGCCCGGATAGATCTGGAACTTCAGTGCGCCGTTGGTCCGCTTTTCGACTTCCTGAGCGAACTTGCGGCACAAACGGTCGCGAAAATCGCCTTCGGTCAGCGTGCCGCCGGGGAATTGATGAGAAATCTTGAGTGGGCCGGTTTGCGCGAATGCGCCGCCCCAAGGGCTGGCCAGACCACCGGTGACCAGCGCCGATGCGGCACCGAGCATGAGTTGCCGCCGCAGCGGGGAAGGTGTTGTCTCCATGGCGTCTCCTGTCACTTTTGTCAGCGATGAACCTGCGAAGTCCGGTGCGTGACATCGCCCGAAGCCCGCTTCGCCAACCGCCGAAGACGGACGCCGGGTGCACCACCGGAAACGCCGGCACTGCATGTACGGATGACTGCTTTGTTTTTGAGTTTCGAGTGCGCGAGTTGCCGCTCTCGGAATGAAATCGTATAGTTAATCCGTCATGGTGTATACAAATCGACCCGTTAAAAAATACACTTTTGGCGTTTACCCCGATCTTCAACGGGGAATTCGCGCGCTACTTTGGTAACCATGAACCCCATACGACCCCCGATCACGGGATCGAAACCCGACCGAGCGAGAGCGCCATGACCGTAAAACCGAAGCGATCGGAAGCGCTACGACAGGCCATCGAGGAAAAGATTGCGGTGGGCGAGTACCCGCCCGGCATGCGACTCGACGAGGTCGAACTGGCCACCGCGTTCGGTGTGTCGCGCACGCCGTTGCGTGAAGCGCTGATTCAGTTGGCGTCGTCAGGCGTGATTGAGATCCGGCCACGCCGGGGCGCGGTCGTCGCGCAGATCGACCCGCAGAGGCTGTGCGAGATGTTCGAGGTCATGGCGGAGCTGGAGTCGATGTGCGGACGGCTGGCGGCGCGCCGCATTACCGAAGATGAACTGGCCGAACTACGGCAGACGCACGAAGCCAGCCGGGCGGCGGCCGAGGCGCGCGACATCGACACGTATTACGAGGTCAACGCGCACTTCCACGCGCTCATCTATCAGGCGAGTCACAACGCCTATCTTCAGGAGACGGCGCTGCAACTACACCGGCGGTTGCGTGTGTACCGCCGTTTGCAACTGCGCGTGCGCGACCGGCCGCATCAGTCGTTCTCGGAACACGACGCCGTTTTTCGTGCCATCGAGGCAGGCGACGCGGACGCCGCGTCGGAGCACCTGCGCGGCCACGTCACCGTGCAGGGCGAGCGCTTTGCGGACCTGATGGCGTCACTGCATGCGCTATCGCGCAAGGCGGGCTGAGGGCTGCCTACGCGGAGATTGTAAAAATCGACCGACGTTACGTCGGGCCTTCGCGGCATCGTCAGACAAAAAAAACGGGCCACCGACGCAATGTCCGGTGGCCCGTTTTGAATCGAAGAACGGATGGGCGCGAGCGCGCCGTGAGTCACTACGCCTTCACGCCGCCGACGTCACCTGCGCGCGACGATACGACCACACCAGCATGATCACACCGGCGACGATCATCGGCAGCGACAGCCACTGGCCCATCGACAGACCGAACGACAGCAAGCCGAGGAAAGCATCCGGTTCGCGCGTGAATTCGGCGAGGAAGCGGAACAGGCCATAGCCGACGAGGAACATGCCCGACACCGCGCCCACCGGACGTGCACGACGCGCGAAGAACCACAGCAGCAGGAACAGCGCCACGCCTTCGAGCGCAAATTCGAACAACTGCGACGGGTAACGCGGCAGCCCGTGGAACTGTGCGAACACCATTGCCAGCGCATGATCGGCCATCGCTTGCGGATGCGCGAACATCCACTGCGCGTCTTCCGCAGCCGCTTGCGGGAACAACATCGCGAAGCGCGAATCGGGCGACGTCACACGGCCCCACAACTCACCGTTGATGAAGTTGCCCAGACGCCCGGCAGCCAGCCCCAACGGAATCATCGGTGCGATGAGATCGGTGCCTTCGAGCAACGAGTGTCCGCGACGGCGCGTGAACAGCCACATCGCCACCAGCACCCCGAGGAAGCCGCCGTGAAACGACATACCGCCTTCCCACACCTTGAAGATGTCGAGCGGATTCGCCAGATAGAACGACAGTTTGTAGAAGATCACATAGCCCAGACGTCCGCCGAAAATCACGCCGAGCACGCCATAAAACAGCATGTCGTCGAGATCCTGCGCCTTCCAGCCTTGCGCCGCGATGGATGGCTGGCGCACGCGCAAGCGTCCTACCAGCAGGAAGAGAATGAAGCCGACCAGATACATCAGGCCGTACCAGCGGATAGCGAGCGGGCCGAGATGAATCGCGACCGGGTCGAATTGAGGATGAATCAGCATGGATCAGAAGAATCGATTCGTGAACAAAAGTTCCGCCAGGGGGCGTAGGGACTGCCTTCGCAACGCGGCTGCCGTCGCCTCCGTCACCTAGTTTGCGCCACGCGCTGTGCCGGTCGATGAAACGGCCCACCGGCACGCTATGGGATGGGCTGCACGATACCACGAGCACACGGCAGCGCGACATGTGCACGCGTCCGCAAGTGCCACTTCCACGGTCCGGACACTCCGCAAGACGGCTCAGGTCGAGAGCGTCGCACCCGGCGGGGTATGCGCCACGCCGCGTGCCGTCTCGAGAAACCCTTCGAGCACCGGCGTGACTTCGGCCGTGCGCCATAGCAGTCCGGTCTCGATCAGCGTGCTCGTCTCGCGCAGCGCCCGGTAGGTCACCCCCGTGCGTCGCAAGTGACAAAGCGATTGCGGCACCAGCGCCACACCCATGCCCGCCGACACCAGACTGACAATCGTCTGCATCTGAATCGCCTCCTGTCCCACGCGGGGCGTGAGGCCGAGCGCGGCGTAGCATCCCATGATGATGTCGTAGAACGCCGGGGCCACGCGGCGGGGGAAGATGACGAGCGGCTCGTCGGCGAAATCCGCCAGGCTCACCGGCGCGCCGGGCTGGCCGTCGCCGTTCGACGCTAACGCATCGTCCGCATCGTCCGCATCGTCTGCGCCGCCGTGGCGCCCCGCAGGCAGCGCCAGCATCAGCGGTTCGCGCACGATGGGCAGATAGGACAGTTCGTTGGCATAGCGCGCAGGTACCGGCGGAATGAACAGACCGGCGTCGATACGCCCGTCCATCAGCGCCTCGACCTGCACGTCGCTGGTCGCTTCGAGCAGTTGCAGCCGCACGCGCG
The DNA here is from genome assembly GCF_024704525.1 of Pandoraea commovens. Lineage (NCBI taxonomy): Bacteria > Pseudomonadati > Pseudomonadota > Betaproteobacteria > Burkholderiales > Burkholderiaceae > Pandoraea > Pandoraea commovens. The sequence goes on along the minus strand of NZ_CP102780.1, from coordinate 1,467,155 downwards.
GATAGCGCTCGCCGAACTCGCGCAACAGCGGGGGCAGGATGCCGTAGTCCGCCGTCGAGACGAAGCCCAGCGAGAGCGTGCCGACCTCGCCGTGTGCCAACCCTTGCGCGAGGGCGGGCAGCGCGTCGGCATCGGCCAGAATGCGGCGCACTTCCGGCAGCAACTGCCGCCCCACCGCCGTCAGTTCGACTGAGCGGTTGGTGCGCACGAACAAGGGTGCGCCCAGCGACGCCTCCAGCGCCCGGATCTGCTGCGAGAGCGGCGGCTGGGTCATCGAGAGCCGCTGTGCGGCGCGGCCGAAATGCCGTTCTTCGGCCACGGCGACGAAGTATCGAAACTGACGCAGGTCCATGATATGTTTTTCGACTCAATCCGAGTCAAATAATATATTTGACAAGCATTCAAGGAAAGACGAATCTTGACGTCCTCCCCATAAGACAAGCTGTAGTTTCACGGAAGACGACCATGCCTCATTACCGTTCCCGCACCTCCACGCACGGCCGCAACATGGCCGGCGCCCGCGCCCTGTGGCGCGCCACAGGCATGACCGACAGCGACTTCGGCAAGCCGATCATCGCCGTGGTGAACTCCTTCACGCAGTTCGTGCCGGGTCACGTGCACCTGCGCGATCTGGGCGCCGTCGTCGCCAAGGAAATCGAGGCAGCGGGCGGTGTGGCCAAGGAATTCAACACCATCGCCGTGGACGACGGCATCGCCATGGGTCACGGCGGCATGCTGTACTCGCTGCCGTCGCGCGAACTGATCGCCGACTCCGTGGAATACATGGTCAATGCGCACTGCGCCGACGCCATGGTCTGCATCTCCAACTGCGACAAGATCACCCCGGGCATGCTCATGGCCGCCATGCGCCTGAACATTCCGGTCGTGTTCGTCTCGGGCGGCCCGATGGAAGCGGGCAAGGTCAAGTCGGGCGATGGCCAGGTCATCGCCAAGATCGACCTGATCGACGCTATGATCAAGGCAGCCGACCCGAAGATCAGCGACGCGGAAGTCGCCGAAGTCGAGCGCAGCGCCTGCCCGACGTGCGGCTCGTGCTCGGGCATGTTCACCGCGAACTCGATGAACTGCCTGACGGAAGCCATCGGCCTCGCCCTGCCGGGTAACGGCACCATCGTGGCCACGCACGCCTGGCGTCGCGGGCTGTTCGAGCAGGCTGGCCGTCTCGTGGTCGATCTGTGCCGCCGCTACTATCAGGAAGAAGACGCCTCGGTCCTGCCGCGCAACATTGCCACCAAGGCCGCGTTCGAAAACGCCATGACGCTCGACGTCGCCATGGGCGGCTCGACCAACACCGTGCTGCACTTGCTCGCCGCAGCACAAGAAGCGGGCGTCGATTTCAAGATGGCCGACATCGACCGTATCTCGCGCAACGTGCCGTGCCTGTGCAAGGCCGCCCCGGCGACCGACAAGTACCACATCGAAGACGTGCACCGTGCTGGCGGCATCATCGGCATTCTGGGCGAACTCGCCCGTGGCGGCCTGCTCGACACGTCGTGCGGCAACGTCCACAGCGGCACGCTCGGCAATGCCATTGCACAGTGGGACGTGACGAACAGCGCCAACGACAAAGCGCAAACGTTCTACAGCGCCGCCCCGGGTGGCGTGCCCACGACCATCGCCTTCAGCCAGTCGTCGACGTACCCGTCGCTCGACCTGAACCGCGAAGTGGGCTGCATCCGCGACAAGGAACACGCTTACACGAAGGACGGCGGTCTGGCCGTGCTGTACGGCAACCTCGCCGACAAGGGCTGCATCGTGAAGACGGCTGGCGTCGACGAATCGCAATGGGTCTTCACCGGCCGCGCACGCGTGTTCGAAAGCCAGGACGACGCCGTGGATGCGATTCTCGGCGACAAGGTGCAGGCGGGCGACGTGGTCGTGATTCGCTACGAAGGTCCGAAGGGCGGCCCCGGCATGCAAGAAATGCTGTACCCGACGTCGTACCTGAAGTCCAAGGGCCTGGGCAAGACTTGCGCCCTGTTCACGGACGGTCGTTTCTCGGGCGGTTCGTCGGGTCTCGTGATCGGCCACGCCTCGCCGGAAGCGGCCGAAGGCGGCACCATCGGTCTGGTGGAAGACGGCGACGTGATCGAGATCGACATCACCCAGCGCAAGATGCATCTGGCCGTGTCGGACGAAGAACTGGCCCGCCGTCGCGCCGCGATGGAAGCGCGTGGCGACGACGCGTGGCAGCCGGTCGGCCGCGAGCGTGTCGTCTCGCAAGCCCTGCAAGCCTATGCAGCACTCGCTACCTCCGCCGACCGTGGCGCAGTGCGCGATCTGTCGCAACTGAAGCTGGGCAAGCGCGGCTAATAGCGCGATCGGTTCAAACGTGAGCGGCGGCGGCCTCGCTGAACAAAGGCGCCCCGCTCACTCGCAGTAACACAGCAACATCGCATCAAGTGGCGTTCCGTATCCTTTCGGGATGCCACCGTCAGTACAGCGTGATACAACAACGCCTATGTGCGACGCTGCGACGGCTCGTGGCGTGGCGCATCCCCACAGGAGAGAGACGTCATGGCATTCAACCGTCGTTCGCGCAACGTCACGCAAGGCGTGGCACGCTCGCCCAACCGCTCGATGTACTACGCGCTGGGCTACAAGGAAGAAGACTTCGACAATCCGATGATCGGCGTGGCCAACGGCCATTCGACGATCACCCCGTGCAACGCGGGATTGCAGCGTCTGACGGACGCCGCAGTGGAAGCGATCAGAACTCATCAGGCCAATCCCCAGACCTTCGGCACCCCCACCATCTCCGACGGCATGTCGATGGGCACCGAGGGCATGAAGTATTCGCTCGTCTCGCGTGAAGTCATCGCCGACTGTATCGAGACGGCCGTGCAGGGCCAGTGGATGGACGGCGTGGTCGTCATCGGTGGCTGCGACAAGAACATGCCGGGCGGCATGATCGCGCTCGCACGCATCAATGTGCCGGGCATCTACGTCTACGGCGGCACGATCAAGCCGGGTAACTGGAAGGGCAAGGATCTCACCATCGTCTCCTCGTTCGAAGCCGTGGGCGAATTCACCGCCGGGCGCATGACCGAGGCCGATTTCAAGGGCATCGAAAAGAACGCGTGCCCGACCACCGGCTCCTGTGGCGGCATGTACACCGCCAATACGATGAGCTCGTCGTTCGAAGCGCTGGGTATGTCGTTGCTCTACTCCTCGACGATGGCCAACCCCGATCAGGAGAAGGTCGACTCGGCCGCCGAATCGGCGCGGGTACTGATCGAAGCGGTCAAGCAAGACCTCAAGCCGCGCGACATCATTACGCGCAAATCCATCGAGAACGCCGTTGCGCTGATCATGGCGACGGGCGGCTCGACCAACGCCGTGCTGCACTACCTGGCAATTGCCCATGCGGCGGATGTCGAGTGGAGCATCGAGGACTTCGAGCGCATTCGCACACGCGTGCCGGTCATCTGCGATTTGAAGCCCTCGGGCAAGTACGTGGCGACCGATCTGCACAAGGCCGGTGGCATTCCGCAAGTCCTCAAGATTCTGCTCGACGCCGGCCTGCTGCACGGCGACTGCATGACGATCACCGGACGCACCATTGCCGAAGAGCTGAAGGATGTGCCGTCGGTGCCGCGCGCCGACCAGCACGTGATCTTCCCCGTCGATCGCGCGCTTTACAAAGAGGGGCACCTCGCCATCCTCAAGGGCAATCTGGCCGAAGACGGCGCCGTCGCCAAGATCACCGGCCTGAAGAACCCGGTGATCACCGGCCCGGCGCGCGTGTTCGACGACGAACAAAGCGCCATGGAGGCGATCCTGAGCGACAAGATTCAGGCGGGCGACATTCTGGTGCTGCGCTATCTCGGACCGAAGGGCGGGCCGGGCATGCCTGAGATGCTGGCACCGACGTCGGCGATCATCGGCAAGGGGCTCGGCGAGTCGGTCGGCTTCATCACCGACGGCCGGTTCTCGGGCGGCACCTGGGGCATGGTGGTCGGACACGTGGCACCGGAGGCGTTCGTGGGTGGCACCATTGCGCTCGTGCAGGAAGGCGATTCGATCACCATCGACGCGCACAAACTGCTGCTCCAGCTGAACGTGGCCGACGACGAACTCGCCAAACGCCGCGCCGCGTGGAAAGCCCCTGCCCCGCGCTACACGCGTGGCGTGCTCGCCAAGTACGCCGCATTGGCGCAACCGGCTAACAAGGGCGGCGCGACGGGCTGATCCGCAGGAATTGCGCGTCGCAATTGCGACGAAGCACATCGGCCTGAACCAACGGCACGTCCCGCGACACGGCGGGCGTGCCGTTTTTCATGCGTCGTCGTGCCGCGCAGAATGGCGCAATTGCCGCCGTATAATGGCGCGTCGATGCATCTGCCCAAAGTCGTCGCCCACAGACGTCCCTGTCATGCAGCCTCGCATCGGATTCCGTCAACACGGTCGGGGAGTATCGAATGAAGGGATTTGCCGGCGTTCGCGCCGGGACGATGATGAGCCTGTGGCTGATGGCCGCCGCAACCGCCTATGCACAGTCTGCACCGCAGTCCGATGTGCCCGATCACCGCGTGATGGAGAAGCTGGCCCGGGCACGGAACTGTATGACGTGTCACGCCACCGACCGCACGCTGCTCGCGCCGTCCTATCGCGACATCGCAAAACGTTACGCCGGGCAACCCGGTGCCACGGAAGAATTGACACGCTCCATCTCGGACGGAAGTCAGGGGAAGTGGGGCAAGATTCCGATGCCCGCGGGCTTGCAACTCGCGCCGGGCGAGGCGAACGATCTCGCACGCTGGATTCTCGGGATGGTGCCGGGGCGTCGCCCCTGACCGACACGCGGGCCTCCCGCGTCACCCGTTCTTTCGATCACCCCTGCGAGCGCACCTGTTTCGCTACCTCTTCGATGACGGCCTGCCGGATACGATCCGGCAGTTGCGCCTGCAAAGCGTCCGCCACCTGTTTGCCGATCAGTTGCACCAGCCAGGACGTCTGATCGATCAGCGCGTCGTGACAGCGCCGCTCCACCATCGTCGTAATCTCGTCGGCCAGTTGCAACGTGAGCCGCGCGCTCACACGCTCGGCAAACACCGCGACATCGGCCGGGACACCCTGTTCAGCCACCGGCGCGGCAGCCTGCTTATCACCCACAGCGTCCTCAGCGCCCGCAGGCACCGTTTCGCCCTCAGCAAGCACTTCGGTCAGCGTGGGAATGCCGGGGTCGTTGCGCTCGGGCTCGTTCGTCACGATCAACCTCGCTGGTCGTAGTTGTTCAGGGTGTAGCCACGATCGCGGTAAAAGCGATAACGCTCGCGCGCACCGGTCAGGTCCTCGGGCGTGTCGCCGATGATTTCCACCACCCGTTCGAAACGCGCGAAGTGCGTGGGGACGCGGTTCGCCAGATTGAGCATGACCTGATGGTGCTGGGCTTGCTCGTCAGGTCCGGCCAGCACGACCGGCGTCTGGGCTGCGACCGGGTCGGCCGTAAAGCAATGCGGGACGAACTCCAGAGGCGAGAACGTCCACAAGGTCTGATCGAACGCCCGCAGCACGTCGGGCTCACCGACGACCACGAGCGTCTGCCCGGCCCCGTAGACCTTGCGCGCGAACCGGCACGCATATTCGAGCCGGTCCGCCACATGCGTGTGAAAGTCGACGCGGGTCACCGGGCTTCGCGATCGAGCAGGAACTGCGTGAGCAACGGCACCGGACGGCCCGTGGCCCCCTTCGCCGCGCCGCTCTTCCAGGCCGTGCCTGCGATGTCCAGGTGCGCCCACTCGTACTTTTCGGTGAAGCGTGCCAGGAAGCAGGCCGCCGTCACGCTACCGGCCGGACGCCCGCCGATGTTCGCCACATCGGCGAAGTTCGACTTGAGCTGCTCCTGATATTCATCTTCGACCGGCAGACGCCAGGCGGTGTCGCCCGTCGTGCGGCCAGCGGCCAGCAGTTCGTCGGCGAGCGCGTCGCTCTTCGAGAAGAGGCCCGAATTCACATGGCCCAGCGCAATGATGCAAGCGCCCGTGAGCGTGGCGACGTCGATCACCGCCGCCGGGTTGAAGCGCTCCGCGTAGGTGAGCGCATCGCACAGGATCAGACGGCCTTCGGCGTCGGTGTTGAGCACTTCGATGGTCTGACCGGACATACTGGTGACGACGTCGCCCGGCTTCGTCGCCTGACCGCTCGGCATGTTCTCCGTGGCAGGCACGATGGCGATGACGTTGAGCTTGAGGCCCATCTCGGCGACCGCGCGGATCGTACCGAGCACGGAACCCGCGCCGCACATGTCGTACTTCATCTCGTCCATGCCCTCGCCCGGCTTGAGCGAGATGCCACCCGTGTCGAACGTCACGCCCTTGCCGACCAGCACGATCGGGGCCTGCTTGGCGCCGGCGCCTTCATATTTAAGGACGATGAACTGCGGCGGCTCGACCGAGCCACGGGCGACCGACAGGAACGAACCCATCTTGAGCGCCTCGATCTGCTTCGGTCCGAGGATTTCCGACTTGAGCTTGAACTCGCGCGCGAGCTTGCGGGCGGTATCGGCCAGATACGTCGGCGTGCAGACGTTGCCCGGCAAGTTGCCGAGGTCCTTGGTGAGCGCCATGCCGTTGGCGATGGCCTCGCCCTGCTTGGCGGCCACCTTGGCGGCCTTCAGATCGTCCGGGACGACCGAGAACACGACCTTGCGCAGCGCGGTGTTGGCGGCTTCGACCTTGCTTTTCATGCGCGTGAAGCGATAGGTCGCCTCGCGCAGGGCGAGCACCGAGGCGCGCACGGCCCAGGCGGTATCCTGACCCACGACCTTGGCTTGCGGCAGCGTCCAGAGCGCGTCCGCGGCGCGCGAGGCGAGCACGGCGCGCACGGCAGCGCGCGTGGCTTCGTTGAAACCTTTCTGCGAGAGCTGGTCTTCGCGGCCCAGACCGACGAACAGCACACGTGCCGGACTCCATCCGGCGACTTCGTGCAGCATCAGTGTGCTGCCGAGCTTGCCATCGATTTCGCCGCGCTTGACCATGCGGGCGAGCAAACCCTTGCTCGCGCCGTCGAGCGCCTTGGCCAGCCCTGCGAGCGGCTGCTGCTCGAACACGCCAACCACCAGACATTCGGTCTTTGCGTTGGCGAGACCGGCTTGGCCCGCCTTGGTCGAATCGAAGGCTTTTGTGCTAAAGTCCATCGCGCTTTCCTCGGGTAAAATTCGTACGAGCCGCAATTATCCGCTTTTTTCCGCGCTCGCCCAACCGCGAGAGCACCCAACCGTCATCACATGATTTTTCAGCGTTCCCTGCAGCGCGAGCTGAACTACACCGCCGGGGCCGTCTTCATGGTGCTGATCACCGTCATGCTAACGACGATGATGATCCGCATCCTGGGCTTCGCCGCGTCCGGGAAAGCCGATCCGCGCGACGTTCTCGTGCTCATCGGTCTGGCCGTCATCGGCTACCTCGCCGTCATTCTGATCGTGACGCTCTTCGTCTCGATCCTGTTCGTCCTGACCCGGTGGTACCGCGACTCCGAAATGGTCGTGTGGTTTGCCTCGGGACTGTCCATCACCGACTTCATCAAGCCGGTGCTGCGCTTTGCCACGCCCTATCTGGCCGTCATCACCTTCTGCGCGCTGGTTGCCTGGCCCTGGGCGAACCAGCAGATCTCTCTGCTCGAAGCCCGCTTCGCCCAGCGCGACGACGTCTCCATGATCTCGCCGGGCCAGTTCCGCGAGAGCGCGGCGAGCCATCGCGTGTTCTTCGTCGAGACGGTTTCGCCGGACGCCACCAAAGTCCACAACGTCTTCGTCTCAGGCACGGAAAACGGCAAGGTGAGCGTCGTGGTGTCGAAAGACGGTCACATCGAGACGGCCAAGGACGGCAACCGCTATATCGTGCTGGAAAAGGGCCGTCGCTACGACGGCGTGCCGGGTCAGCCCGATTACCGCGTGATGGAGTTCGAGCGCTACGGCGTGAAGATCGACAATCCGACGACCGCAAGCGCCGACAACACGCCGACCAAGGGCGTGCCCACCGCGCGGCTGTTCCGTGAAATCCAGAATCCGATCTTCCGCGGTGAAATCGTCTGGCGCGTGGGCTTGCCGCTGCTCGCACTGGCGCTCGTGCTGCTCGCCGTGCCACTGGCCTATCAGAATCCGCGTCACGGGCGCACCGTCAACCTGGTCATGGCCGTGCTGATCTATCTGGGCTACACCAACCTGCTGAGCCTGTCGCAGGCGTGGGTCGCGCAGGAACGTCTGCCGCTGGCCATCGGCGTGTGGCTGTTGCATGCTCTGGCCTTGGCGGTCATCGTGCTGCTTTACGTGCGACGCGTGCGTTTTCGGGGTCTTTTCAGCCGACGCCGTAACAACGGTTCCGGCGCGGTGCGTGCATCGGGAGGGGCTCGCTGATGCGCGTCTATGAGAAATACTTCGCGCGCCAGATCTATCTGGCGTTCCTGTTCGTCTTGCTTGCGTTCGTCGGCCTGTTCGTCTTCTTCGATCTGGTGAGCGAACTGGGCGACGTGGGCCGCGGCGGCTACCGCTTCCAGCACGCGCTGGCGTACGTGCTGCTGTTCGCACCGCAGCGCATGTACGAAATCATTCCGGTCGCCTCGCTGATCGCGGCCATTTACGTGTGCGCCCAGTTGGCCGGGAATTCGGAGTTCACGATCTTCCGCGTCTCGGGTCTGTCCACGGGACAGGCGCTGCGCTCGCTGCTGAAGATCGGTTTCCCGATTGTGCTGATCACGTTCGTCATCGGTGAGTACATCGCCCCGAGCGCCGAACAACTTGCGCAGAAGATCCGCCTCGAAGCGCTCGGCAGCTCGGTCTCGGCAGGCTTTCGATCAGGCGTGTGGGTCAAGGACACCGTCGACCAGGACGGTAGCCGCGTGACCCGCTTCATCAACGTCGGCACCCTCAATCCGGATAACACCATTGCCGACGTTCGCATCTACGAGTTCGACGCGAAGCTGCGCCTCGACAGCGTGCGACTGGCCAAGCTTGGCCAGTTTGCCCCGCCCAACGCCTGGAAGCTGACGGATGTGTCCGAAACGGTCTTCAGCGCCATCGACGACGCCTCGGCCAACAACGATCCGTTGCGTGCGCTGGTGCAGAGCAAGCAGGTGCACATCGACTCGGTGCAGATGCGCTCGGAACTGACCCCGCAAATTCTGTCCGTGTTGATGGTCTCACCCGACAACATGGCGATCGGCAGTCTGTACAAGTACATCGGCCACCTGAAGGAAAACCAGCAGAACACCGATCGCTACAACCTCGCGCTCTGGCAAAAGCTGCTGTATCCGCTCGCCGTCTTCGTGATGATGGCGCTGGCCCTGCCGTTCGCCTATCTGCATGCACGCGCCGGGGCCATCGGCCTGAAGGTGTTCGGCGGCATCATGCTCGGCATGAGCTTCCAGTTGCTCAACAATCTGTTCTCGCATCTGGGCCTGCTCAATACATGGCCTGCGTGGTTCACAGCGGCGTTACCGTCCCTGCTCTATCTGGTGCTCGCCATCGGGGCGTTGCGCTGGGTGGACAAGCACTGAGGACGCATCGATGCACGGCAAACCCGGCGTCGTTCTCTTTGCCCACGGCTCGCGCGACCCGCGCTGGGCCGAACCGTTCGAGCGTCTGCGCGACAAGCTGATCGCGCAGCGCCCGGACGCCGATGTCCGGCTCGCGTTTCTCGAACTGATGACGCCGAATCTGGCCGACGCCGTCGCCGATCTCGTCTCGCAAGGCTGTCGGGACGTCACCGTCGTTCCGGTGTTTCTAGGCCAGGGCGGTCACGTCCGGCGCGATCTACCGCTGCTCGCCGATGCCTGTCGCAGCGCGCACCCCGGCATCACCTTACGTCTGAGCGCCGCCGTGGGCGAAGACGATGCGGTGCTTCAGGCACTCGCCGTGTACTGCGCTAACGAACTGCCGCGCGCCTGAGCGTCAGTCCCGCATCCTCGCCTCCCCGGCTCCCCGCCTCACCTTCCCCTCACGCCATTTCCGGCCGCGCCCAACTTCGGGCCTTTGAACGCAATCTGCAAGTCGTTGCAAGGGCCGCGCCGCCAAACTGATGTCTCGCGACCGGTGGGCCATTTTTATCTCATTTCGATCACCCCCCAAGCTCTCACGCTTGGCGCCGGTTCCATAGCACTGCACGGTAGTCCCTTTTCGACGGGAGTCCTGGCATGTATTCAAGAGCCGCCGACACATCAGGCACATCAGTTGTCCTTCCGTATCGGGACGATGCGATGGTCGACGCTGGGCATGCCACCGTCCTGAGAAGCGTCACCCACTTCGACAGACTGGCGACAAGCGCCCGGACAATTCTCGACGAATCCCCGGAGGCACAACCGGCGCTCGGTTTCATGCTACGGCTCGCGGAGGAAGGTGTCTGCCCAGCCGATCTGGCGGCGTTGACCGATGGCCTCCTCGACCACCTGGCGTACGCGTTCGACACGCGTCCGTGGCTGACGACCTACCTTCTGGACACGTTGCCGGGTCGACTTGCACGGCGCGCCCCCTGGGAAAGCGTCGAAGACGTTTGCCATGCGCTCCTCGGTGCGTCCGCCTTACGCGATCTCGAACGGTCCGTGGCGCGCGCCAAGGGTTCACTACCGGAAACGTGCCATTACGGCGGCGCGTGGAGCCGACACTTCTGCCGGTGGCGTCAGTCGATTGTCGACGCATGTCAGGACTTCCTGTTGCTCGGTAGCGGCGTGCGTGCATCGAACGGCATCACTCGGATGATGCTCACCTCGTCACCGCCACCGCCCGTCAATGTGCGCACATTCGATTTCGGCCGCGCCGGGGCGACCGGATACGTACTCGGAATTCTTTACGCCTCATCGATCTGCCACGTCACCCGTCCCGACTTGCCGCCCTCGCTGACCCGATATCGATCGCCGCCCCCCAACATCGACGTCGACTTCGAATGGTCCGCCACGGGGACATGCACGCGCCAACCCGACAGTCCCGTCGCGGAATCGACGCAGTCAGTCCTCGGTCGGCTGGAACACATCGTCGGCAGCGTCGAACGCTTCGTCATGGACACCGCCATGCCGGTCATCGAGCATCTCCCCCACGCGCTCGATCGGCTCCTGTTTCCCCCGCCGCTGATGTTCCCGACGACCGCCGCCGACTTGCCTGCGACGGCCGCGCCGCCGCCCGCGCTCCCCGACATGTCGCCGTCCCCCGAATTGCAACGTCTGATCAACACAGCGCATTTCTGGCGACACCGTGCAGCGACGCATAAGGCGCTTTCCAGCACATTTTCTCCGTTGCTGACGTTTTCGCCGCCGCCGAACGAGGCGGAATTGCTGCGTAGGCAATTCACGAACGTCACTGAGTTCACCGGCTTCGAGTTGAGCGATCTCCGTCTCAGACGCCACGCACCGACAGATCAATCGAGAATCAGGCAGGTGACGCACTGGTCTCTTCAAGACGGCGCCCAGCAGGTTCGTGATCGCCGACTGAATATCGGGCAGCCCACGCAGGGGGAGACTTTCGACATCAGTCTGGAAACCCGCCCCGGCGCAGTGTACGAATCTCCGACGGTCATGGCGGCAGACCGCTTCGACAGCATCGTCACACAGTGGGAAGCGGCGTGCCGCGAGCGGGTCGCCCGGACATGGCAGCCCCCCGCCGAATTCGAGACGATTGCAACGTCCCACCTCACGAACGTCACTATCTCCACGCTTGCCCTCAGCGATCTGACACTGTCCTACGTTAATGGGCTGATCTCGAATGAGGCGTTTTATCTCGCACATGCGGCGCTCACCAACGCAACGCTCTCGAACGATCCGTCGATGCCCGCATTTTTGGCGCACCGGCTCGAATTGACGATTTACAGGGACGGTCAGGACCATGTCGCGGCCCCCGCCGGAACGTGCGTGATCGGCAAGCCGTCCGGAAACGGCGTCACATTGCTGTACCTCCAGGGCCACGCACCGGCATGGCGCGCTTTCGCCTCGTACGAGGCCTTTTTCGACGCTATCGATAGCGACACGCTGGCGCTGCGCGCCACGCTCAGTGAAAGACTGCCGATCCCGTTGCGCGACCAAGCCGCAAAAAGCGTAGCGCTAGTGACGTTGCGCGAAACAAACGTTGACCTGCCACTTCAGATCGCATCCCAGGCGACCCTCGACGTCATCAAAGCTGACGGCGCACTCCAGGCCATACAGCGCGACACCGCTGCGCGCATCACGCAATACGGCAAATGGTTGTCCGGTACGAGCACGCAGGGGATGGAACAGGGACTGGACACATTTCGGCGCGACTGCGCCCACGCGGACATCGCGCTGCCGGGGCGGCCGACCGATATCACACTCAACGATGTTGTAAGAATTTCTCGTTTGGAAATGCTGCGATTCGACCTGTCGATGGCGGTTCCACAGATTAAGCGGATCACACGGCGACATCTCAAGGACCGACTCGGACGGGCAGGCTTCCACCCCCACGATCCCGATCAGATTTACGTCAAACTGGCTCATCGGGAAACCCTGACGCTCACCGATGCCGTATTGCGCTCGACATCGTTCGAAGCGCCGTGGTGGGATTTTCCGCTGCTCGTGCGCGATGCTGGCGGCCGATACAGAGTTGCGACCCCTCTGGGCGCATCGCGGGCCTCGCCGACAATGGCTAGCAAGGTACTCGACAAATCATGGGAGGAGGGTGTGCGTAGCGCGTTCCGGGACGCCGCCACGCATTTCTGGGAGACGTCGCGGGCCAACGTGCGCAAGGTACTCAAGGCGGAGTTCATTGCGCAGGTGTGGCTATTGCGTGCGCAACGCAAAATGCCCGTCGATCAGGCGCATATTGCCGCGCGAATCGCGGGGCCGATTGAACTCGCTCGTCTCGATGGCACAGAACTCGAGCGTGAGATCGGCGAGCCGAACGTCGAGCGGGAATGGCTGCGCATCGGTGGAACGACGACGAGCCTGATGCGAGTCTCCATCGTCGGCCGATCACCATGCCTGCTGATCGCGCCCTATGCAGAGGGCTTGCGTGTCTATGGTTTCGACGATCGCGACCGCATGGCGGTCTGGTTTCGCGAGCAGATGCGCGACGAGACGTCACGCGAGCGCATCGCCGGTACGTTCGTCGGCCAACGCCCTGCCGCCCCCTCATGGCATGAGAAGGCCACGCTCGACGCACAGCGCATGAGCGACGCGCAGCCCGTCGACACGTTCACAGCCGTGGCATCGGCATACGAGGCGCGCCAACAACAACCGAACACCACACCCGACGACACGCCTGCGGCCGCCCCCTTCCTGGCCATCATGGACACCTTCTCGAAAATCGACGTCGCTTTCGGCCTGGGCACCTGGTTTCTCCCGTTTGCTCGCCCGGTAAGCACGATCTACTCCATGATTGACGCGGGCATCGGCCTCACCGGAATCGGTGTCGGCGCAGTCACCCACAACGAGGACCTGTTCCAGCAGGGGTGGCAATCCATTTTGTCTGCGATCGGTGCACAGGGTCTGGCCGCTGCGAATTTCAAGGCCAAGTTGTTCGTCACCGGAGACCTGCGCTACAGGTACTTCATCTCACAAGCGCCGGTCGCAGCGGATAGGACGATTGTCGGGCTGCATCGGATCGGCGATAGATTTTATGCCGCCATCGACGCCGAGACCCGGGCGTATATCAGGTTCGATGAGTCGACGGGCTTCTTCCGTATGACGCCGGAAGCATCGTCGGATGTCGAGGACACCGATGCTCCGCTCATGCATATGTCGCCTGCGGGGGAGTGGCATGTTGTCTCGGCATCCAAATCTGTCCCGCCCGTCCTCGACGATCCGCATACTGCCTGGCGCATCGACCAGGCGTTTCGCTCGCGCTACGCCACGTTGCGCGACGCCCGCACGCCAGACTTCGACATCGCCCGACGCTCGGTAACTACCGTGGATACGACGCAGACCACCATGCCGTTGTCGTGGCAATTGCGCTTGCTCAAGCTCGACTTCCTGAACCCTGCGCAATCCAACCCTGAGGTACTCGGCAAGCTCGCCGGACGCATCGCCTACCTGCAAAACGCCGTGGATGCGGCGGAGACAGTCGCGCTTAGCCCGATGGCCGAGGACGCGCGTCGCCTAGGCGCCACCTACCTCGGCGTCACACAAAGTCCCCGCATGTACGTGGGGCATGTTCGGATGGGCCTGCTACGCGCCTGTGCGCTCGTTCCCTACCGATACTCGATCGAGTCGATGGTGAGGCTTTTCAATCAGCAGGCGCGACTGGTTCCGGAATTGTCGGCGTGGCTGGTAGCTGACCTGAGCCAATTGGGAAAAATCACGATCCGATACCTGGACCTGCCATCGGCTGGCCGGGGCGCGGTAGCGCTCGACACCGTCTTTGACGGACAGCAGGGGACAACTCGCGCTTTCGAGGTGACAGCAGGCGCCCGAACGCTATTGCTGGGCCGCCATATCGGCCGTGAAGGCGTGCCAGCCTACTACTTTCTCGATCCGGCGAATGCCATCGTCGTCCACCCCGAGGCCGCCGTCGTGCTGGGCCTGATGCGCAGTCACCTGAGCGCCCTCTTCGAGGACGCCGCGACCGCCTTCCACATCAGGGAGATCGACCTGGAATGGCTGGCCGATATTCATGTCGTCCGCCCCTTCACACAGCCTGTCCCGATCCGCATCGCACTTCATATTTGAGGAGTGCATTTTCAGAGGAGCCTTCTGCATGTTTCACACAGAGTTGACCATCTCGGCGTCCGCCAATATGTGTTTCCCTTTCGATGCCCCGACGTCGAATTCAACATGTCCAATGCGCCAGGATATCTCACGAGATTTCACTGCGCTTCAACAGGTCGAGCGTGGCGCGCTGCAACATCGAGAATCGATCCGCACGTGCGAATGGTTTACGAACCGATTGGAGCGAATGCAGAACAATATCGCAGCGTTCAACGCTGCACTCGGCGCACTGACGCGCAGAGAAGACGCCAGAGCACTCAGGGCGCCCGATACACGGGACCTCGTGTTGGCCAACCTCATCTCGATGTCGTCCGATACCCAGGTCGATAGCGCACTTCGCGAACTCGTTCACGCCATCAATCACCGCCCTTGCGGAGAGTCGGTTCAAGACGTTTGCGAACGTCG
Source organism: Pandoraea commovens (assembly GCF_024704525.1). Lineage (NCBI taxonomy): Bacteria > Pseudomonadati > Pseudomonadota > Betaproteobacteria > Burkholderiales > Burkholderiaceae > Pandoraea > Pandoraea commovens. Next base: position 1,452,086 of record NZ_CP102780.1, on the reverse strand, counting down.
ATTCGGTCGTTCGCTTTTGCGCGACATCCAGCAGTGGTTCGCACGCAATGAGCAGGTCTATCAAGACCGTCTTAAGCACGAAACGCGGAGGGATTTTGTGGCGTGCCTGGTCGCGGTGGGCTTCCTTGGACGCGACCACATCGCCGCGGCAGTCCGCGCCACCATTCATGCACTCCAGGCATTCCGGTGGGCTGGCACGGGCCGCGATCCGCAAAACGAGATTACCCAGGACAACCAAGTCGCGCTTCGTCCGGGGGCCGACAACTGAGTCGCTAGAGTCGTCAACACACACAATCGCGCGACCACCTGACATGGTGGCTGCGCGTTCGTCAACAGCTTCGCCCCCCAGGCGCCACGCGCGGGAGTGCCAGACATATGTATTCGATCTCCGCGAGTCCGCCCGCCGTTGCGAGTCCGGCAGCGCACCCCGAGTTGCCTGCCGCGTCGCACCTCCCGCCGGACACCTTCGCACGTCTCTCGGAATTCCAGCAAGTCGCAGACGCCACGCTCAACTGGCTCGATGAATCACCGGAATCCGCGCCAGCGCTCGGACTGATCTTCTCGCTCGTGAACCAGCGAGTTTCGTTTGACGATCTCTCAGCGCTCAACGACGACATCGTCTATCGGTTCGCCCGCCTCTTCGACGACCAGCCCCTGCTCGGTAGCTACGTGCTGGCCTGCCTGCCCGCGCAAATCCGACATCGGCTCCCCTGGGAGTCCGTCGAAGTCATCGTCGAGCGCGCGCTCAGCGAGTCGTCACTGCGCAGCCTGTCCCGATCGCTGGATCGCGCTAACGTCAAAACCCCGGAAAGTGCAAGACACGGCAGCGCATGGGGGAAGTACTTCACCCTATGGCGCGAACAGATCATCGGCTGGGCGCACGCGTTTCGGTGGGCAGGCTCGGGGCATACCTGCGGCGTGTCGGATCCGCGAACGATGCAAGCGTACGCAACGGCCCCCTCCCCCCGAACACCGACCTTGAACTTCGGGCAAAGCGGCTGGACCGGCTTCGCCGTCGCCATGCTCTACGGCTCGGCCATTGGCCACTCGCTCAGCCGCGTCCCGCCTATCGGACCGAGGCCCATCCTCGGCTGGCCGATCACGCCCATCGTTTCGGCGGAACGCATCGGCTCATGCGCAGCGCTGGCTCCCGAAGCGGCCTCAACACCCGGCAACGCCGACATTCCTACCTCGGATGCCTTCGATGTCAACGGCCTGAGCCTCGCCATCCACGAAGCATGGCAATGGCTGTCGGACACGACGATGGACATGACCGAGCGTTCGCTCAACGCATTCGACGCGTTCGACGCATTCGACGCGTTCGACGCGTTCGACGCACTGATGCCTCGCGATCCACTCCGCTTTAGCGGCGCCCTCGCAGAGTCGCTTGTTTCGCCCGATCCGTCGGCTCCCGCAGCCCCTTCGGTTCCTGACAATCGCCCCGCCGAATTCGCCATTGCGAAGTGGCGCGAACCGGAGCCCGTCGCCGCGGCCAACCAGCGCGACTTCTTTTCCATGTCACCGGGACTCGACCAGCTCACCATCGCAGCCAATAGCTGGCACAACCGCGGCTCGGAACATCGATCGCTACACGTCAAGTTCGATCGATTGATGAACTTCTCCCCGCCGCCGACCGAGGCGGAATTGTTTAACGCCACAATTTCGGCCGAACCGGATTTCCCAAGCGTCGATCAGCCCGATATCGTGCTCAGACGCCACAAACCGGTGCCGGGAAGTACGCGTCTGCTGGATGTGACTTACTGGAAGCTTTTCGACGCCGCACGAATGATACGTGCGGGATCACTTGACATCGATAACCCGCCCGAGGGCGTCTATTTCGATGTGTGTCAGCGCTCCCCGCACGGCGCGATACAGGGGAATCCCACGCTTGTGAGCGCGGAACGCTTTCGGGCGGTCGTCACCCACTGGACGGAAAAATGTGATGACCAGGCAAAGCAGACCTGGTCGATTCCCGAATCATTGCCCGGTCAGCTCGACGCCACACTGACCACCGGGTCGCAAATCGCACTGGCATTGAGCGATCTGACCCTGGCCTATCGACAAGGACTGATCCCCCATCGGGCGCTAACTATGGTGCGAGACGTCCTTTCCCAATCGAGCCAGTTCCACATGCTCGGGTCGCGTTCGACGTCGCGCCGTCTTATCGTCAAACTCACGCAAGATAGCCGCAAACAAACCTTGGTCCCAGCCGGTACTTTCGTCATTTTCGAGCGTCCGCAAGGCGGCTTGACCCTGCTCTATCTGATGGGCGACGGTCAAGCCTGGCGTGCATTTGCATCGCCGGAGAAGCTGGCGGAAGCCACCGAAACAAATGCCGGTGGCCTGCGCGACACGCTTCTCGAACGGCTACCACGATCTGTCGGCGGTGCGGGACTCGCCGACGCCCCGCCTATCGCATTAAGCCCCGTCCCGCTCGCCGATCCCATGCGGATGGCAAACCGGGCCACGCTCGACCTCATTCGCGCCGAAGCCCCGCTGAAAGCCATGGCTGTCACAACAGGCGCCAGGATCAGGCAATACACGGACTGGTTAAGCGGCGCTTCCACCTCGGCAGTGGAAGATGCACTCGAAACGGCAAGACGCGAGCGTGTCGATGCAGGCCTTCCGGCGTCGCGGCACAGTGCCGTGATCTCATTGGCGCAGATCGACAGCATCCGCCACATTCAGGTGCTTCGCGCGCAGTTGTCGACGGCCATGCCGGACGTCCATCGTATGGCACAGGACTTTGCAAGAAGCGTGCTGGATCGGGCCGGTCTCAGCAACACCGATCCGGACACGTTGTACGTGCGCATAGAGGGCTCTCCCGCCCCGATTTCCGTCACGGCATCCTTACTCTACAAACTACGGGTGCCCGACGCCACCGCGACAGGTCCACTACTCAGACGCTCGCCTGAAGGAGCGCTGCGCCCCGAAACGCAGGACTGGGCATCGGACAGCCCATTTCCCGACGCCGCCGCGATTGTCAGCAAACTGGCCGATGGCCCCCCTGAAAAGAGCATTTACGACGCCCTTGAAAATTTTTGGTCGACATCGCGCAACACGGTTCGTCAGGTGCTCAAAAGCGAGTTCATTGCGCAGGCCTGGCTACAACGCGCGAGCGGTGTACTTTCGGTCGAAGCGCGGCATCTGGCTGCGCGTATCGCGGGCCCGATCGACCTGAATCGCTTCTACGAGATGCAGCTGAGTCACGAAGTGGTTTCGCCGAAAGTGAAACGCGAATGGCTGCATGTGAAGGGGCGCAACTCCACGCTGATGGCTGTCTGCGCTGAAGGTCGGCCAGCGGTACTTCTGATTGCCGCGTATCCTGACGGCCCCCGTGTTCACGGTTTTGAAAGCCGGACGAAGCTTGAAGACTGGTTTCAACAGCAAACCGCCGACGACGACACTCGACGCCAGCTTGCAAGCAGCTTCAGTCCACCATCGCTCGACGACGAATGGCTTGTCGACGCAAAGCTCGATGCATCAGGACAAGCCGTGCCGAGCGAGCCCGACACCTTCACCCTGCTGACGTCCGTGTACGAAGCGCAATCGCCACACGGTGGGTGGGCACACGAGCACATCCCCCGCCGGCGGGCGTTACTCAAGGCCATGGACTATCTGGCGAAACTGGATCTGGCGGTTGGCTTCGCATCGTGGGCGCTTCCCGCAGTGCAACCGGTCGGCGCCGCCATTTCCATGGTCGACTTCAGTGTCGGCGTCGTCGGCGAAGGCGTGGCACTTCTGACCGGAGATGCGAAGCTGCACTCGCAGGCGTGGCAATCCATGGTCTCGGCCGTCGTGGCGCAAGGCGCAGTGGTTTCGCGGTTCCCGGCACTCGCCCTCTTCACGGGCTCACGCCGATTCAATTACTACGTGTCGCAACCGCCCGTCGTTGGTGAAGAACTCATCCTGGGTTTGCATCGCGCCGAAGGACGCATGTACGCCGCGATCGATTCGTCCACACGCGCTTACGTCGAGTTTGACAGCACGGTCGGACACTTTCGCCTGATTCCACCCGGCGGTTCGTCTGCCGCAGCGTCGGACGCCCCGTTCATGCGACTGGGATCCGAGGGGAGATGGCACGTGGCAACATCTGCGGACTTGCTGCAACCAGTGCTTGAGGAGCAGACAGTCGGGTGGCGTATCGACCAAAATTTTCTGGAACGCTACGATGGCTGGCGCAACAGACACGACCCGCTGTTCGAGAACGCCATGCGTGCGTACTCGGATACCGTATCGCAGCGTTCGAGTCCCGTTGACGTGACCGTTTCGGATCTCCGGCTGCTCAAGCTGCAATTCATCGATCGCACGATACGAAGCCCGGAGGAATTGGGCACGCTCGCCGGTCGGATCAACGAGCTGCAGAATGCCGTCGATGCCGCAGCGACGATCTCCGTCGCCCGGCTGCCCTCACAGGCAAGGGAGATCGGTGCTCTCTATGTGCCGATCACACAGCGCTTTCGCCACTATCTCAGCCATCTGCGCACCGGTTTGCTACGCGCATCCGCCGTCGCGGCCTATTACGGCCGCGCCGAATCCGTCGCGAATCAATTCAACGCGTATGCGCAACTGTCTCCGTCGGCTTCCGAACTCTTTGCTGAGGACCTCGCCGTGCTGGGCATCGGCGACATTCCCTACCTTCCCCCGCCGCCTAATCTCGTCACCGACGCCCGCTTCGAGACCATGCTCGAAGGGGCGCAGGACACCACACGTCTGTTCGAGATTACGGCGGGAAGCCGCACGCTTTTGCTTGGCCGACGACTGTCATCCACCGGCAATTCCCAATACGTATTCATGGACCCGGCGGTGGGAATCGTGACCCACTCGGACCGTGAAGCATTGACGAATCTGGTGAACACGCATCTGCACGATGTGGCGTCGGAATACGAGATCCCTCTGAATGAGGGCGGCAACTATGCGATAGAGGTTGCCGAGATCGACGCCCGAACGTTGGGCGACATGCCGTTGTTCCGCGACATCGATCTGTATGTACCGGTGCGCGAGGCGTTCAGGATCTAGCGACAACGCCCGGCCGGTGTTGTTCGCACGGACTCAGGCGGCTTCGCGCGAGGCGGTCGCCGACGGCGACAGGTGAACCCATTCGCGCAGAGCTTCTGCGTTGGCATCGGCAAACACCTCGCCGACGAGCAGCACACTGGGTTGGGACGCGTCGAACCACGCCGCAGCGAGGCCCTGCGCCAATTCATCGAGACGGAGCACCACACGGCGCTCGCGCACCGTCGTTGCGGCTTCGACAATGGCCACCGGCGTGGTGGCGGGTTTGCCTGCCGCGATCAGCTCTGCGGCAATGCGTTGTGCGGCGTCGCGGCCCATGTAATACACGAGCGAATCGGCCGACGCTTGCGTCGCAATCTCCGCCGAATCGGGCGCACGGCTTTGCGTGACGAATGCCACACTGCGCGAGACGCCGCGCAACGTGAGCGAGCGGCCGAGCGTCGCGGCACTCGCCAGCGCCGCCGTAATACCCGGCACTACTTCCACTTCGATGCCCGCCGCCTCAAGCGCGCGCAGTTCTTCGTCCGCGCGACCGAACAACATCGGGTCGCCGCCCTTCAGGCGGATCACCAATCCGTGCGTACGTGCGTGATCGATCAACTGCTTGTTGATGAAGTGCTGGGCGCTCGAGAGTTTGCCGCAGCGTTTGCCCACCGCGACGAGCTTCGCCTGCGGGCACAGGGCGAGCATGTCCGGCTCGACCAGTGCGTCGTGAAGTACCACATCGGCCTGTGCCAGCAAACGAGCACCGCGCACGGTGATCAGGTCGGCCGCGCCGGGACCGGCACCGACCAGATACACCTTGCCCGGGAGCTGGGCGGATTTCGATTGCGTCGTCGTCATGATGCTGCCGTTGTTCAGTGGGCGGGCACCGGCGCGGTCTGTGCGCGCCATGTGCCTGCAATGCGAGAAAGCGTGTGTCGCCGAGGGTCGGTGCGTCAGGCCGCCAATGCGCGAATCATGCCTGCCGCCACGGTGTGATGCGTCGCTTCGTCGATCAGCACGAACGCGCCCGTCGCCGGGTTGGCATCGTACGTGTCGGCGGCCACCGGCTTTTGCAGACTCAGTTGCACGCGGCCGATGTCGTTCATGGCGAGCGTCGTCTTGTCGGTGCCGTGCGAGAGCGTGCTCACGTCCAGCACCGTGTCCACACTGCCGACCTTCACATACACCGTGCTGGTCGCTTGCTTGAGCAGATACTTGCGCTGCGGTGCGAGTGCGTCTTCGTCGAACCAGCAGACGTCGGCCGCCAGCTTGCGCGACGGTTCCAGCACCGAATCCGCACTCACGAAGGTGTCGCCACGCGACACATCCACGTCTTCCGTCAGACGGATCGTCACACACTGACCGGCAAACGCTTCTTCGAGCAGCCCACGCGGGCCGACGATCTCGGCAACCGTCGCGCTACGACCTGCGGGCAACACGCGCAGCGTCTGACCCAGACGCACAACGCCCGATTCCACGCGGCCCATATAGCCACGGAAGTCGTCGGCATGCGAGCCGTCCTGACGCGCTACCAGTTGCACCGGGAAACGCAGTTCGCCTCCCGTTTGCGCGACCGGCAGCGATTCGAGCATATCGAGCAACGGCTCGTCCTGATACCACGGCATACGCTCGCTCGCATAGACGATGTTGTCGCCCTTGAGCGCCGACACCGGCACGAAGCGCACGTCCTGCAACCCGAGACGCTGCGCCAGTTCCAGATAGGCCGCACGAATCGCGTTGAACGCCGTTTCGCTGTAGTCGATCAGGTCCATCTTGTTGATGGCGACGATCACGTGCTGCAAGCCCAGCAACTTCACGATGGCGCTGTGACGCTTGGTTTGCGCAAGTAATTCGGTCTTGCCGTCGACTTCGCTCACACGCGTGGCGTCGACCAGAATGATGGCGGCGTGCGCCGTCGATGCGCCCGTGACCATGTTGCGGGTGTACTGCTCGTGGCCCGGCGTGTCGGCGATGATGAACTTGCGGCGCGCGGTCGTGAAATAGCGATAGGCGACATCGATGGTGATGCCCTGCTCACGTTCGGCTTCGAGGCCGTCGGTCAGCAGCGAAAAATCGATGTCTTCGCCTGCGGTGCGCTTGTGCTTGGCGCGTGCGAGCGCGGAGAGCTGGTCGGTCAGCACCGACTTGCTGTCGTAAAGCAGGCGTCCGATCAGCGTGCTCTTGCCGTCGTCGACGCTGCCCGCGGTGATGAAACGCAGCACGCCGAGGTCTTCCTGATGCGGGGTGAGGCTCATGATCTCTTCAACTCGATTGCGTGGCCCCTGAGCGACAACTTAGGTCGCCCGACCGGGCCGATGTTCTTTCGGTAGGGTCTAACGGTCGCAACAACGAATGCGCGCGCCTTAGAAATAGCCCTGCTTCTTGCGCTGCTCCATGGCCGCTTCCGATGCCTGGTCGTCCATGCGCGTAGCGCCACGCTCGGTGATGTCGGTCACGGCCGTCTCGGCGATGATCTCCACCGGGCTCGACGCGACGCTCGCCACCGGGCACGTGCAGCTGATGTCGCCGACCGTACGGAAGCGCACCGACGCCAGTTCGCTCGACTCGCCGTCCTGCTTCGGCGTGAGCGGCGTGACCGGCACGAGCAGGCCGTTGCGGCGCACAATCTCGCGCTCATGCGCGTAGTAGATCGACGGCAGATCGAGGTTTTCGCGGGCGATGTATTGCCACACGTCCAGCTCCGTCCAGTTCGAGATCGGGAACACGCGCAGGTGCTCGCCCTTGTGCAGACGGGCATTGAACAGATGCCACAGTTCCGGACGCTGGGCCTTCGGGTCCCACTGACCGAACTCGTCGCGGAACGAGAAGATGCGCTCCTTGGCACGGGCCTTCTCTTCGTCGCGGCGCGCACCACCGATCATGGCGTCATAACCGTACTCGTCGATGGTCTCAAGCAGCGTGACGGCCTGTGCGGCGTTGCGCGAATCCGTTTCGCGACGCAGACGCACCGTGCCACGCGCAATCGAATCTTCCACATGACCGACCACCAGCTCAGCGCCGAGTGCTTTGGCGTGACGGTCGCGGAACTCGATCACTTCCGGATAGTTATGGCCGGTGTCGATGTGCACGAGCGGGAACGGCAGTTGCGTCTTGCGACCCGGGCCGAGGCCGAAGGCCTTGAGCGCGAGATGCAGCACCACAACCGAATCCTTGCCGCCCGAGAACAGTAGCGCGGGCTTGCGGCACTCCGCCACGACCTCACGCAGGATGTACATCGATTCGGCTTCGAGCCAGTCCAGATGATCCATTCGCGAGCCATTGGCCTGCGCGACTTCGTGCATCGCACCCATAGTGTTCCCTTCCTTGACGATTCCGAGTTTTCCGAGATTCGGTCTATTCCAGTGTGCCGCCGCGCCCGTTGGCGTTCTTACCTGATCGCGTCACACCGTCTTAAATCTTGTTGCCTGAGGGCCCTGTCGATCAGTTCGACTGCACCGACACCGGGATCTTGCTCAGGTTGCCCGCGTGCAGCCCGCATTCCTTGCTATCGCGCGACTCCCACCACCAGCGCCCTGCCCGGCTGTCTTCACCCGGGCGGATGGCACGCGTACACGGCTCGCAACCGATGCTCGGGTAGCCGCGTGCGTGCAGCGGGTTGACCGGCACGTCGCGCGCGGTGAGGTAGGCCCACACCTGCGCTTCCGTCCAGTCGAACAACGGGTTGTACTTGGCGATGCCGCGAGCGTCGTCCTGTTCCGCGAAAGCCAGTTCGCCGCGCGTCACCGACTGTTCGCGACGCTGACCGGTGAGCCATGCGTCGGCGTCGGCAAGCGCACGGCCCAGCGGTTCGACCTTGCGGATCTGGCAGCAGGCTTTACGCAAGTCCACGCTTTCGTAGAAGGCGTTCGCGCCGTGATCGGCGACGTACTTCTCGACCGCGTCGGCTTGCGGCGCGTACTGCGCAACGTCATAGCCGTAACGCGCCTTGATCTTGTCGAGCATGCCGACGGTCTCGTCGTGCAGGCGTCCGGTATTGAGCGTGAAGACGGTGATCGGCAGTTGCTGTCGCAAAATCACGTGCGTGATTAGCATGTCTTCGGCAGCAAGGCTGCTCGCGAACTTCACGTTGCGATGCTTGCTTGCGATGCGGGCGAGGCGCTCGGCCAGCACGGCTTCCATTTCGTCGAGCAGCGCCATGTCCTGATGCTCGGCATCGGCCACGGTCGACGGCGAGGTCGACGATACAGCGGCCGGGGCGGGTTCCCAGCGGGATTCGTTTCGCATATCGCGAACTCCTTGTTTTGTGTGGGTGTCAGCCGACCAGCTTCACTGCCGCGAGCGTGAGCGTCGCCGCCAGCGCACCGCGCACGATGCGCTCGGGCAGATGACGGGTGAGCTTCGCGCCGAGCCAGATCCCGGGCAGGGAGCCGATCAACAGACTGCCGAGCAGTGCCCAGTGCACCGTCTCGAGCCAGATATGGCCCAGCGCCGCGATCGCCGTGAGCGGCACCGCGTAGGCGATATCCGTACCGGCGACTTCGGCCGGTTCCAACTGCGGGTACAGCATCAGGATCAGCGTCGCGCCAACGGCGCCCGCGCCAATCGAGGAAATCGTCACGAGTACGCCGATCACTGCGCCCACCACGACGGTGGCAATCGTTTGCGCACGGCCCGTCAGTTGCCAGTTGGGATGCGCGCGCAACGCAGCCAGCAATTTGGCGCGGAACAGCAGCGAGAGCACGGTCAACAGCACCGAGGCGGCAATCGTCAGCTTGATGACGTGCAGCGTCGACTCGTCGATACCGCCAAGGCGCTTGAGGAACAGGATCGTGACCAGCGCCGCCGGCAGCGCGCCCAATGTGAGCCGGCGCACGATATGCCACTTCACATGGCCGTGCGAGCGATGCGCCACCGTCCCGAAACTCTTGGTGATGGCGGCAAACGCGAGGTCCGTGCCCACGGCGACGGGGGCCGCGTACCCCAGTAGCAACGTCAGCAACGGCGTCATCAGCGAGCCGCCGCCTACACCGGTCAGGCCGACCAGCAGGCCGACGCCAAATCCGGAAAGGGGTTCGAGCCACAGCGACATGGATGACGTTCCTGGTGGGTCCTAAATGCCTGTAGGGAATAACGTTATCGAAACAGTGGCACCCACTGTAATGAAAAGGCTATATACTTCAAACGAATTAAAAATTGTTTGTATATTTTCTAAAGTTATACAAATGAACCTGCATCAGTTCCGTTTCGTGCGCGAAGCCGTCCGCCAGAATTTCAACCTGACGGAAGCCGCCAAAGCGCTATTTACCTCCCAGCCGGGCGTCTCCAAAGCCATCATCGAGCTTGAAGAAGAGCTTGGCGTGGACATCTTTGCCCGTCACGGGAAGCGCATCCGTAACCTGACCGAGCCCGGTCGCATCATCTTCGAGTCCGTCGAACGGATCCTGATGGAGGTGGAGAGCCTCAAGCGGATCGGCAAGGACTACGCGGCTCAGGATCAGGGCAGCCTGACCATCGCCACCACCCACACGCAGGCGCGCTACTCGCTGCCGCACGCCGTGGCCGAGTTCAAGAAGCGCTATCCGAAGGTGCGTCTGTCGATCCTGCAAGGCAGTCCGACGCAGATCGCCGAGATGGTGCTGCACGATCAGGCCGATCTGGCCATCGCCACGGAAGCCATCGCAGGCTATAAAGATCTGGTGTCGCTGCCGTGCTATCAATGGCAGCACGTGGCGGTCGTACCGCCCGATCACCCGCTGTTGCAACTGCCTTCGGTGGCCATCGAGGATCTGGCGAAGTACTCGCTAATTACTTATGACCCCCAATTCGCCGGTCGCGCCAAGATCGATCAGGCATTCGCGCTGCGGCACGTGGAGCCGGACATCGTGCTCGAAGCCATCGACGCCGACGTCATCAAAACATACGTCGAACTGGGACTGGGTGTGGGGATTCTGGCGGGTGTGGCGTTCGACCCTGAGCGCGACCGCAATCTCCGTGCGATTCAGGTGGGGCATCTGTTCGGAACGAACGTGACGCGCGTCGCCCTCAAACAAGGCGCTTATCTGCGCGGATATGTTTTCACGATGGTTGAGCTGCTTTCACCGATCCTGACCCGCAAGCTGGTCGAACAGGCGCTGCGCGGCGAGCACGAAAGCTACGAGCTTTGATAGATCAGAAGGCTTCGTTGATTTGAAAATAGGCGCCGCGCGTCTGGCGGCCGAAGCCCACGTCGAAGCGCACGTTCACGCGCGGCTTGAATTCGAACCGATAGCCGACCCCGCCATTGGGCAGCCAGTGCGCCGAGGCCAGATCGCCCGGGCGGTCGGCAATCGCCCCCGCTCCGATCCACGCGACAACGCCGTGCCGTCCGACGAGATGCATCCGGTACTCGACCTGTGCCGTGAGCATGTTCCTGTCGCGGTACTGCCCCAGAAAGTAGCCGCGCATGTGCTTGCCGTCGCCAAACGTCGGCATCATGCTCCACGGCACATCTCCCCAACTGAACTTTCCATAGACGTCGAACGCCAGCACATCGCGCTGGCGAAACTTCGTGTAGTGGTCGTACGCCCACTCGAACGACTCGAACGATGTGCTGCTGCCAAAGGCACGCCGGTAGACCGTGGTCGTGAGCGATAGCGCCTGTCCTTTGTATGGATTGGGGATGAAGTCGCGCGTGTCGTAAGAAAAGTTAGCGCTCAGACCGATGCTGCGCACATATGGCCCGATGGGGTCTGTTACGAAAGCGCTCGCGTCGCCCTTGTCGCGATTCACGGCGGAATCGAAGTGGGCGTCGACGCCGAAACCGCCGTAGGCACTGGGCCACAGCCGCCACAGAAAGGTCGGACGCACGAAGGCGCTACGTTTGGTGTACTTCTCACGGTTGTCGTCGTTACTCGCGCGGTCGTAACCGACGCCCCAATACTGCGTGGGCATGTTCACGACAGCGCCCGCGATAACGAAGCGAAAACTATCGTCGGTGAAGAAAGTGGTGTTGTCGACGCCGATGCCGAACGCGCCGGTCGTCGTGCCGAAGCCGTGAAGTGTCAGCGTGGAGAGTTGGGTGGTCGGTAAAGCGTCGCGCGTCTTATATAGACCCACAGCGGCCGCGCCGATGCCGAAGCCCATCTCGGGGTTGTAGAACGGCCCCGGCATAACGCCCCAGTCCATGCCGTGACTGACGTCCACCTTGTCTGCCGCGCCCAGCTTCGCGAGCAGTCGGTCGAGCCAGCCTTGTGGTGCGGCAGGCGGGGTTTGCGCAGCCGTCGGCGGCGTCTGGGCGAATCCAATACCGCTGTGCGCGGCCGTGGCCACCACCGCCCACGTCAGGACGGCGCGCAACGCCGGTCGTTGTCTCACGATGAATGCCGGGGCGCGCATCAGAACCTCAGGAAGGCAGTGAGGATGACGTCGCTACGGTTGTAGCCGTAACCGAACTCGGCGAGCAGACCGAAGCGCTTGCTCGCCGCCCAGCTCACCCCTGCCACGCCGCTCCAGCTTCCTGTGACAGACTGATCGATCTGATAATCGAGCCGCTGCGTCTGACCGCCTGCGGCTTCGATCGGCACGTCGAAGTGACCTGTGATCACGGCGCGCGTGCGAAACCACGTCGCGCCGACGTAGGGGGTGAGAATGCCCGCCGATCCGAGATGGAAGTTCCAACCGATGCGTGGCGAAATGTTCCACGAGTGGATGAGGGAGTCGGACATGGAGATGTCCGAGACCGTGTACGTCACAGGCAGCGAGAAAAACAGATCGCCGTAGGTGCCGACCAAAGTGAATCCGCCGCCGTAAGTGTGTCCGCTGTAGTCGGCGTGCGCCGTCGGCAGCTTGATCGGGTTCGCGCAATTCGGTGGCGGACGCCGTCCCGCACATCCGATGTTCAGTCCGAAAAACTGTTCAAGCGCTGTGAGCGACGAGAAGCCGATGTTGATGTCGCCGCCGCCGCGCACGTTGCCGACGATGCCGTACACGTTCATGAACGGAAACAACCACGCGCCAAGCTGAAACTGGTTCGATTCGCTGCGAATGCGCGATTGATCGAACTGCACGAAGTCGGCCGAGCGCAGGCCGTTGCCGTTCGCGCCAACCATCAGGTTGCTGAGTTGATACCGCTGCGTGCCGTTGAAATAGGAATAACCGACGTCGTACGGATTCGGCAGGTCGTATCCCCGGTCGACAACGCGCTGCGCGAAAAACGGCAGCGCATGGTCCCAATGTTTCGGTGCAGCGGGTGAAGATGTCGTGGCGTCAGGCGAGGCTGCGCCACTCGACGATGCCGACGCGTTGGCGGCCGCCCTGTCCTCCGGCGTGCCTGCGACACCCGACGGTGGCGAAGCGCTATCGCCGGAGGGCGTGGCCGTCGGCCCGATCACGCCGCGATACCATCCGCGCCTTGCCGCCACGTCGCCACCGGCGTCGGACGTCGGCGCGACCATCGTCGCCCCCGTCGCCCCTGCACCCCAGGCGGCGGCTTCGCGCGTCACGCCGACAAGGCACGCGAACGTTCCTGCCACGATCCACCAACATCTCGCACTACGCCACGATCCCATGAGTGTGCCTTGTTCTCTAAAGCCGGTTGTATTGACCGTCCATCGTTAGCGCCACGCGCTACCGACCTGAATGTAGAAGGCGTTCTCCCCTTTGCTGTGGGCGACGTCGATGCCTACGGCCAGACCCAGCTTGGCGGCGATGAGATAGCGAAACCCTGCGCCGACGCTCACGACGGCGTCGGCTTCAGAGAAGGATTTCCACTTGCCCCACGCGCGTCCCGCACCGCTGAATCCCAGCACCGACCAGCGCGGTGTGACGTTCCAACGAACCTCGGCTTCGACCATCGCCGCGTTCTGGTCCTGATATCGCCCTTGCTGCACGCCGCGCAGCTTCACATAGGGCTGCGCGTAGAAAGGCGTATCGCCCGCCGAGAAGCGACCGTCGAGGCGCAAACCGAGTACCCAGTCGCGTGCGAGCGGCAGCCATGTGTAGCCGCGTCCGTTATAGGTCTCGAACGATTGGGAACTGCCAGCCCACGGGCGCGCGGCCTGAAGTTCCAGTTCCATATAGCTGCCGCGATTCGGGAAGAACATGTTGTCGCGCGAGTCGTAGTCGATCACCAGACCGACCTTGCCGATACGGCGCTGCGCATCGGGTAGACCGACCTCCTGCGCCACCTGTCCCGTGAAGTGCGTGTTCGAATCGAAATACGTGTAGCGCGGCCCGATGTACCAATGCGAGTGTCCGATGCGAAACAGCACCTGCTGCACAAGCAACCAGCCGTTCAACTGATATGAGCGCGGTGCGCTCGACAGACCGTAGTAGTCCGTCTTCATGTTCACTTTGGCGAGGCCGCCGAGATAGCGGATGGCGTCGCCACCCCACGTATGGAAGTGCATGAGGCCCGCACCCCATGTCCCGTTTTCGGTGTACATCCCGCCGACGGCGGTGATGTTCGGAGGTGTCATGACACCGGTTTCTTTTGCGTTTCTCGCGGCGTCCGCCATCGACTCGGAAAAGAACAGCAGCCCAACGCCGCCACCATATCCAATGGCCGGTTCTGTGATGATCATCGGGACGGGTAACGCGCCACGATGATTCAGCAGGAAATCGCTGGCATCGAAATTACTGTCGTCCTTTGAATGCCAGGACACTTTTTCTTTAGTGGGTTCGGTTAAGGTGCCGGGTTTATCGGGTGCAACAATCTGATCGGCCTGTTTGGCTGCGGCTGTGCCATCCAATGTTTGCGCGCTGACGGAAGTCGTTGCGGCGGCAATACACAGCACTAATACCGCAGCCAGGCTTCGCTGAAGGCACCCATGCGTCACGTAGCCGGGCATCTCTACGCCTCCTCCCACGACAGTCTCTGCATTGGCTGTTCGCTCTCCGGCAAAGAGAATGAAATTCAGTGATATTTAATTTTCAAAAATCTCAAATACGTCAAGCAAAGTAATTTTAATTACTAATTAATTACTCAATTAAACTGACTTTCAACAAAACACTAAGACATTTAACAAGCTTTAGTCAAAAATAATTTTTAAATTCCCGATAACCACCGGTGGTTGGGCGATTGACTCGGTTCGAGCGGCGATTGAGGCCGGGCGACGGGTTGCTAACGACCCGAATCGGGGAGTATTTTTCCTTGCTGGTCTGACGCGGACGGTGCGGTATGCTTACGCGATTCGACCAAAAGGAGACCCCATGCGCTCACCTCTTCGCGGCATCCGCCTGTCGGGTGTTTTGCTTGCTCTGACGTTGTCCGGCGTAGTGACGGCGGCCCGCGCCGACCTGACCGTTGGCATTGACCTGTCCTCGACTGGGCCGGCGGCCGCTATCGGTATTGCCAGCAAGAACGCCATGCAGCTTTGGCCTGACCAGATCGGTGGCCAGAAGGTGCATTACATCTTTCTGGACGACGCCTCCGATCCCGGCACGGCTGTCAAAAACGCACGCAAGCTCATCAGCGAAAACAAGGTGGACGTGATCGTCGGCCCGAACATCACGCCGAGCGCGCTGGCCATGCTCGACCCGATCTCGGAAGCGGAAACGCCGATGATCACGCTGATCGGTTCGGCGGTGGCCGTAGAGCCGCAGGACGCCAAGCGTCGCTGGGCCTTCAAGATGGCCGCCAACGATTCGGCCATGGCTGACGTGATGACCCGTTACATGGCCAACCACGGCGTGAAGACGGTCGGATTCATCGGCTTTGCAGACGCCTATGGCGATAGCTGGTTGAAGGAATTTTCGAAGTTCGCCGCGCTCCGCAAATTGCAGATCGTGGCGCAGGAACGCTTCAACCGGACCGACACGAGCGTGACCGGGCAAGCGCTTAAATTGATGTCGGCGAAGCCGGACGCCATTCTGGTGGCGGGTTCGGGTACACCGGCTGCACTGCCGCAGCGCACGCTCCAGGAGCGCGGCTACACCGGCAAGATTTATCAGACGCACGGCATTGCGACGTACGACTTCGTTCGTGTCGGCGGTAAGGATGTCGAGGGCACCCTGTTCCCGACGCAACCGGGCGTCGTCGCCAAGACGCTGCCGGACGGACATCCCGCCCGCAAAGCGGCGCTTGCGTTCACGAAGAAGTACGAAGCGAAGTACGGCGCGGACACCGTGACCCAGTTCGCGGCGGATGCTTACGGCGTATGGGATCTGCTCAACGACGCCGTGCCGCGTGCCGCCAAGGTTGCGGCGCCGGGCACGCCCGCGTTCCGTGTGGCATTGCGCGACGCGCTGGAGTCGACGCATAACCTCGCGATTCCCAACGGCATCATGAACCTGAGTCCGCAGGACCACGTCGGTCTGGATCAGCGTGCCGGGGTAATGGGACAGATCAAGAACGGCAAGTTTGTCTACGTCTCCGACTGATATCGGGAAACGGCACGATTGTCGGCGGTGCCAAGCCTGAGGTTTGGCACCGCCGGTGACGCAAAGCTGCCGAAGCGGGCTTGTGGCGGGAGAAAATTTCGGTCATAATCTCGCCTTCGTCCGGTGAGCCGTCAGGTTTATCGAGCGATTCACGCTGCGACACCGTTCGGTGTCGGCACACCCGCCCAGGTGGTGAAATTGGTAGACGCAGGGGACTCAAAATCCCCCGCCGCAAGGCGTGCCGGTTCGATTCCGGCCCTGGGCACCACGGCTTTTCCAAGACATCTGGCGATTCCGCCATGCTCCGCAATTCGGTTATTTCGTCGGCTCGACTTTGTCGTCGAGACGGTCGCGCACGTAATGCTCGGTCATTACCAAAGAGCGGTGGCCAAGTTGCTTTTGGGCCTTTCGAATATCTCCGGTTGACTGCGCTTTGTCGGTACCGGCTTTGGCCCGAAGGTCGCGACACTGGAATGCATCCTTAGCAACCCCGGCAGCCTCGCGAGCCGCATCGAATCGAGTTCGCAAGCCTCGCTGAGGCAGATAACGGGGGGCGCTAAATGGTCAAGAGCAAGTGCTTGTAAATGTCGTAGAAAATCATCGACGGCCCACCGCATGAGATGGGCCATCTACAAAATTACCTTACCAATTTCGGGTTCGCTCCGGGCTTAGGTGAGTGAAGTATGTAGTACGGACTGAACAATCGTTCTGTCGCCACCATCGCCTCCGCAAAAGTATCGAAGTAAATCGCATGGTCCGGGTCAGGTACATGCGCCCGTTGGATTTCTCTCTGCTCCTCATCCCACGCGTAGCCGAGGTAACGGGCATGCGCATGAAACCAAATCACGTAGCCCTTGCGGGGAAATGACGGCGGCAACGTTGGTACTCGCTGCTTGTCCTTGGACGCGTCGGTCTTCTTGGTCGAGCCAACATCGTGTGGCGTAATGCTGCGCTCGCTTGCGTCTGTCACGGTGCCTCCACTTGGATAGGAATAGTTCACTGGGGGACGTAACTCATCATGTCAGGCGCGCAGATACTTGCGTTTCAGCAACTTCCGATAAATTTTTCGGCTAAACGGCCAATGCGCCGGAATACCAAAGGCGGCGACCTGAATTCAGAGGGGCGGGCACGTGATTTGATAACTGTTGATAAGAATGCTAGAGTGACCACTGACCTAGCCAACTCCGACAGGAGGGAAATCATGATCAGTGCAGAACTCGGGCGCTCGCTTGAGGAGTACGTCGCGGAACTGGTGAAGCGGGGCCGTTACGGTTCGAAGAGTGAGGTGTTGCGCGAGGGGGTCCGTCTGATTCAGGACCGTGAGTCGCAGCTTGCGGCGTTGGATGCGATGGTTGAGAAGGGCATTGCAGATGCCGCAGCGGGTAAGGGGCAGCCAGCCGCTGATGTGTTCGACCGCCTTGAGAAGAAGTATCAGGCAAAGGTGGACGACGAGGGATGATCGTTCACTTATTGCCCGAAGCCATCGTAGACCTTGAGACCGTTGGTGATTACATCGCGCTGGACAATCCGCGCCGCGCAGTAGCATTCATTCAAGAACTGCGGGACAGGTGTTTGAGCCTCGCAGACATGCCGTACGCCTTCCCCGTCGTGCCGCGCTATGAGCGCTTCGGTATCCGACATCGCGTCTACGGCAACTACCAAATCTTCTATCGTGTGGTCGAGTCGGACGAGCGTATCGACATCGTCCACATCCTGCACAGCGCACGAAATTACGCGGCG
The DNA here is from genome assembly GCF_024704525.1 of Pandoraea commovens. Lineage (NCBI taxonomy): Bacteria > Pseudomonadati > Pseudomonadota > Betaproteobacteria > Burkholderiales > Burkholderiaceae > Pandoraea > Pandoraea commovens. Next base: position 1,434,026 of record NZ_CP102780.1, on the reverse strand, counting down.
ATTCTGTTTCCCTGATGGCATCAATTGAAGTGCCGAGGATAAAAAGTGGTGCTGCGAATGTCCTCGAAAGCCCCCTAAACATCCCGCAATAAACCGCTGGAATCACTAGCGACGCAGTCGTTCATCCCGTCCGACGGCTCAGTCCTGTTCCCGCGCCGCACTCACCGCCCCCGACATCTCGTCGACCACGACAATCTTCTCCAACGCATGCCGGTCTTGCGACATGTGGTAGTACCGCTTCATCCTGCCGTGAATGTCGCGAGCCAACAGAACGTGCGTTGCGTCGACGGCGATGTCCTTCGCCTTGCGGATGTCCGGCGCTTTCACATAGAAGTCTCGCCTCACCCCATCGATGACCGGCATGGCATTGGTCAGCGCGCGACGCGTTTCCGGGGTCATCTCCGATTGCAGTGTCGCATCCATTTCACGGGGAGAAGGTCCGAGCGCGTGAGACGGCAATTGTCCCGCCATCGGGCGCGCACGCATCAGCCCTCGTGCCATTCCCAAGGCCGCACGGCGCGCCGAAGGCAGCACCAGGTTCAGCTTGTTCAGCGTGCTGATCCATTTTTGCCCTTCACCGGAATTCCCCACGGGGTTCAAGTCGGCGTGATGCGTCGCCACGACGAGGTTCGGATGCCTGTAAAGACTGCCGAAAATACCTCCGTCGACGCCCGTCTTTCCACCGAACGCGTTTTTTCTGAACTGCGTCCCCGACTCTTCATAGCTGCCGCTGATGTCGTTCGAGCATCGAACATAGTCCGCAATCGAGGAAGGCAGGATTCGCCTGCGCGTCCCATTCTCCACATCGACCTGCACGCCACCACTGCGAAACACCCCGGCAACGTTCGCCATGTCCTCCGTGTTCACCATCACGGCGCAGGCTCTGCAATAGCTAAGAAAGGCATCCTCGGAAAGCGCTCGCCTGCATGACAAGGCGAACTCGGACGTCAGTCCGCCGGCACGTGTCGAGTTAGCGTCGACGAATGCCTTGCCATGTTTGCGCATCGCATAAATCGTCAGACTATCCTCATCCACAAAGCCCGAGGCATCCAGCGTCGCCAGCAATTGCCGGTTGCGACTCATTGCCTGGTCAGGCGGACAAAACTCGAACTCTCCGGCGGCCATGGCTTCATTGACGCTCAACCCCGGATTTCTCGTCAACGACTTCATCATCTCCAGGAAGCCATCGAACGGATCGCTGCCCGACGGCGTGTGAATCTGAATCAGCATCCAAGTTGCAAGCGCACCGATGTTCACACTCGAATTGAACGGACGGCCGTCGGGTGCGAGCGTGGCATCGTTATAGGGGAGCGTAGATGCTTGCATCCCGACGTATCGACCGTAGCGCTCAGGCTGACCGCCCATCAACCGAATCGCCAGCGCCATCGCCACCGGTTTGGACATGCTCTGCTGCGAAAAGCGGTGATGCATATCGCCAACGCTGACGATCTTTCCCGTGCGCGTGTCCATCAAAGAGATAGCGCGCTTTTCCGCACACGGATTCGTACCGGGAATGCCTTGAACGGGACGCCCTTTGCCGACGGGTGCAGCACGCGAACGAATCACTTCGCTCAGCAGCGCAGCGTCCACGACATACGATTTCCGATAGACCGCCGAAGGCGAGATGTCCTCTCGCGCCCCCTCACTCACGTTCCGAATGTGCATCAGGTCGGCGATCATCACGCGACCGGCAGGATCTGCCTGACATGGTTGAAGATGCACAGAAGCAACGTCATCCACGGGAATCCGTGGGACAAAAGACAGAATTTTCATGATGCGGCGACTTTCTTGAACTCGGAGATATCTGGTCTCAACCTGTTCGATGACCCTATTTCTCTCAGAGCTTCGCCTTGCGGCAAGATCGCCGTGTGTCCCCGCCGTCATTGCGACGGCTTCGGCATTTCGAGAAGAGCATCCCTAAACGATGTTTTATTTCCCTAGGCTACAGGTACGACCAGGAAAGCCGATTCTATGGTTCGCTCATCGCATACTCGACGCGACAACCTCATCGGGTCCGTTCGCTACGGCTCGGCAATCAGGTCGCTATCTTCATAACATCACGTAATTTCCGAATCGGTTGATAGCGCGGAGATCTCGCGCCGAACGCTGCGCAGTCGTCGTCGGATCCCTCGCGCCGCGCGCAATACCGCGTAGCACATGGATCGAAGCGCTCACTACGTTTTCATATTCAATTGGGAAAAGCGCCGAAGCCTTGCGCGTGGCAGCGATCGGGCAGAACGATTCGGACGATGCTGAAACTCACGTCACTTCACGCCTGCCATCATGAAAACACCCTAACCGTACATTTATGGGAGACCTTCATGAACGCTTCTAAAGACGCGAAGACCGAGAAGAGCAGCGACGTCGTTAAGAAGAATCGCAAGCGCTGCGGAACACTGAACGTGCCGAAATCGTTAGCTCGGCAAGGCTACGTAGTTTGGTTTTATGAGCACGGGGAGTATCTGGGATTGGCGTGGAACGAAACGGCTTCGGAAATCGAAAAAGCGCACGTCACCGACGACGATCACGCGATCTACTTCGAAACGTTCGCGCAAGCCGCAGTGGCGTGCGACAAGTTCGTCAGCCCGTGCCGCGTGCTCCATTCGCCTGGCCCCGGCAAGCGGCCGAAACTCATGGGCTAATCGCGGCGGACGGTTCGCCGTTTGTGGCGGGCCGTCCGTGCCTGTAGACGATCTGACACGGTTCGCCCGAGTGGGTGCTGCGGCGTCTGCACGCGCACCGTTTCGGCGGCGATCCCAACCTTTGGGTGCGCGTCACGTCGGCCTTGCGCCCACGCGAGAACCGTCGGCGACTACGGTGGGCTGATCTTCGAGAGAAAGTGCGTCGCGGCAACAAGCGCTGTGCCGACCGTCACGATGGTGCCGATTAGTCGCCAGGTGAGCACATGTAGTTCGCGATGTAACCCGGCACCCAGCGCGTGCATGTCCGATCTGACCGACGCGATCTCACCTGCTATTTCGCTGCGGACTTTGCCGAACTCCTGATGCATCTCTCGGCGCAACTCTCCAAACCCCTGATGCATCTCCTGACGCAACTCTCCGAGCCCCCGATGCATCTCCTGACGCACCTTTCCGAACTCCTGATGCATCTCCTGCCGTACCTTTCCGAGCCCCCGATGCATCTCCTGACGCACCTTTCCGAACTCCTGATGCATCTCCTGCCGCACCGTTCCGAACTCCTGATGCATCTCGCTTCTGAGGCCGCCAACTTCGCGATGCGTCTCGGCACGAACCGTGCCGAACTCCCTAGCAAGATCCTCCTTGGTTGCCAGGGTCGGTAACACCGCCTCGACGGACGCAATTCTTTCATGCAACCGCATCTCATCGTGCTTGTGCCGGGCATCCGCGTGCCCTACTTTGAACCGTGTAATACGTGAATCAATTTTCCGGAGTGTTCCCATCTTCATCTGCACCTTCTGTCGCATCGTCGCCCTCACCTCGCAGGCGTCGACACGTTGGGTAAACGATGTGCAGTGAAGGCGCTTTCGTGCGAAATATGCGGCTTTTTTGCGATCGTCCGGCTCCGCTGCGCTCGCGCCCGTCACTGCATGAGAACCACTCTATCCCGCTGCGCTGTGCTTTCGGTTCTACGTAGTCGCCGACATAGGTGCGGCCAGATGAGCCACGATCTCTTGCGCCGTCGCCCGCGCGCTTCGCATGACGCCGATCAGCGTCGCCGACGCATACCCCGTCCACTCGCCGTAGCCAACCAGCCATAGTCGGGGCTCATCGACGCTCCTTGTCCCGGTGACGCGAATCCGCCCATCGGCCTGCGCAATACCCAGGCCGCGCAAATGACCCAGCGAAGGCCGAAATCCGGTGCACCAGATAACGACGTCGACCGTCGTATGCGTCCCGTCTTCCCAGACGACACCGTCCTCGACGAATCGCGCGAACGGACGCACTGTGCGCAACACCCCACGCGAACGCGCTTCAAGCACCGACGGCACCATGACAATGTGCCCCAGCCCGCTATCGGGATACGGGTCCGGCAAGCCTTGCTGCACAGCCTGCCAGCGTGCCGTTGCGCGTTCGAACAGCACGCGTCCGTCGACGTCGTCCGGTAAGTAAGACGGCGGACTTAGCGTGACCCAGGTCGCTTCGCTCACCTGCGACACTTCGGCATAGATCTGCGCCCCCGAATTGCCACCACCGACGACCAGCACGCGCCGCCCGCGCAGCCCCTGCGCCCCCGCGTATTCGGCCGAATGCATCTGGAGTCCGCCGAACGCATCCTGCCCCGGATAGGACGGCACATACGGCGAACGCCACGACCCCGTTGCACTGACGACAGTGCGGGCCAGCCAGTCGCCGCGATCGGTACTCACCCGCAATCCGTCTGTCTGTGCGACGACGTTCGTCACGTTGACGGGACGCATCACCGGCACCTCATAACGCGCTTCGTACTCGCGCAAATACGTCACGACCGCGTCTCTCGACGGGTATTGCATCTCGCCGCCGCGCATCGGCCACCCCGGCAATGACGACCATTGCGCAGGCGAAAAAAGTTGCAGCGACGGCCACGCCCGTTGCCATGCGCCGCCCGCGGTCGTCTGATCGTCCAGCACCTGATAGTTCACCTGCCATCGACGCAGGAAGTACGCCGTCGCAAGCGCCGACTGGCCGCCGCCGATCACAAGCGTATCGACGTGCCTCATCGAAGACGACGAAGGCAAGGATGACGAAGGCGGCGCTGCCATCTCTTGCAGGCTCATGCCCCCTCCTCGTCATCCGCCTGCACACGCGGCCCCACCTGACGGAAGTAGCGTCCTGGCGATTCTCCGAAGGCACGCCGGAACATGGCGATGAAATTGCTGGGGGTCGAGTACCCGAGCGAATCGGCAATCGTACCGACGGGTTCGCCGTTTGCCAGCCGTTCAAGCGCACTCACCAGACGCGCCTGTTGCCGCCACTGCGTGAACCCCATCCCCGTTTCCGCCACAAAAAGACGCCGTGCCGTGCGCGACGACACACCGGCATGCTGGGCCAGCGCCTCCAGCGAGGTCTGCCCGCTCAGATCGTCGAGCACGGCACGCGCCACACGCGCTACGCGCGCATCGGTCGGCATTGGCAGCCCGAGCGGCTCGGCAGGTGCGCGCGCGATCTCATCGACCAGCACCTGCGCAAGCCGCATCTCCTCGTCCGTCAGCACGTCTCGCAGCGCCCACGACACGGCCCGTTTGACAAGCGCCGCCAGCAACTCCGACACGCCCACCACAGAGGGCGTGGACGGCAATGTCGTCGCAGCCGCTGGCGTCACCAGCACGATCCACCCGCTCACCACGCTCGATAGCGACACGCGATGCGTGACACCGGGCGGAATCCATCCCGCTCGGTAGGGCGGCAACACCCACGCGCCGAACGGCGTATGCACGTGCGCCAATCCCGCGTGAATACAGAACAATTGGCCTCGGACGTGCGAATGCCAATCCAGCTCGCGCGTGCCGATCCTGAACAGACTTCGCTCGTGATCGCGCCCGCCGAAGGCCCAGACGGGCGGGCCGTCGAGCCGGTCGTTCGGCTTGTAGCGGGCGAACGGCGAGTCGTCGAGTTGCATCAGCCCCACGTCGGGTTTCCTGCGCGGCAGGTCGAGAGAATCGGTGCTCATACGTTTGTCCGATGTTTGTCCGATTTGCATTGTTTTATGACCAAACAATGTTATCAGGTCAAACGCGAGCGCGCGGACAATGAGCGAAGTGCCACTGCTGGCCGCCTCATGACGGCCCATCGAAATCATGTCAGTCTTGCATGTCAACATCATCGGCGCGGGTCTGGGCGGCCTGTGCCTGGCGCAGGGCCTGCGCCGCGCGGGAATCTCGTTCGATGTCTACGAGCGGGATCCCGCCCCCGACGCCCGCTTCCAGGGGTATCGCCTGCGCATCGACGCCAACGGCCTGGATGCCCTGAGCGAATGCCTGTCCGACGGCGGCATCGACCGCGTGCGCGAGCGTGCGGCCGTGGCGCGCGCCGGCGGGCGATTCGTCACCCCTCAACTCGAAGACGCCAAGGTCGTCTTACCGCCTAGCTGGCACGACGCGCACACCGATTCGGCCGTCACAGACCATCGCCAGCGCACCACGACCGGCGCCGCGCGCCCGACGCCGCATGCCCCCGACATCCCCGGCGACGTCAGCGTCCATCGCCAGACGCTTCGCGAAATTCTGCTCGACGGCATTCTCGATCGTGTGCATTTCGGCAAATCGTTCTCGCGCACGACCACGATTGCCGACGGCCGCCGTATCGCCCATTTCGACGACGGCACGCAAAGCTTGCCGGGGCTCGTGATTGCAGCAGACGGCACTCAATCCCGCGTTCGCGAATACGTGTTGCCGGGCATGGCCCCTCGCGAGACGGGCGACATCTGCATCTACGGCCTCACGCCGCTGTCGACCGCCCTGCTCGTGCTGATGGACGCCCACGGCGAGGCCACCATGATGGAAGGCAGCACCGTCGTGTTTGCCGACGGATTTGCCGTCATCGTCGAGGCGATGCTGTTTCGTCGTCCGCTTCGTGGCGATATGGCCCCCGAGACAAAGCGCGCACCCGCCCGGATGCCCCTCTCGCCAGTCTCCGACTATCTCTATTGGGCGTTCATCGGTCCGTCGCGAACGCTGCTCGGCCCTGCGTACACCTGCGCGGAAATGCCGGACGCCATGCCGCTCGCGCGCATCGAGTCGATGACACAGTCATGGCACCCGCATCTCGGCTCGCTGTTCTCGCACGCGGTCCCCGAAACGGTCCGCGTGTCGCCCGTGCGCAGCACCGCCAGCCCGCTGCCCTGGCAGATCGACGGTGTGGCCGGGCTGGGCGATGCGGTCCACGCGATGAGCCCCGCCGGGGGACTTGGCGCAAACACGGCGTTGCGCGACGCCGCGCAACTGACCCGGCATCTGCGCACGGTCGCCGACGGCCACGTGCCGCTCTGGCAAGCCATCACCGCCTATGAGCGCGACATGTGCGAGCGCGCGCGCGAGGCGGTGCGTCTTGCCGATGCTGGCGCCGCACTGCTCAACGCGCGTCGCGGCCCGTCGCCCGCATCGACACGGCAATCCGCCGATCTGATGCATTTGTGAGACGACCGCGATCCCGTGTTACTTTTACGGCAACGTTACTGCGCGTGAGGAGTGACTATGTACACCGTAATGGGTATCACGGGTCGCGTTGGCGGCGTGATCGGACACGATCTGCTCACCGCCGGCCTGCCACTGCGGGCCATTGTTCAGGACCCCGTCAAATCAAGTCGATGGGCCACGCTTGGCGGCGAGATCGCGGTGGCGGAGAACGGTGACGCCGATGCGCTGACCAACGCCTTTCGTGGCAGCGAAGCCGTCTTCGTCATGCTCCCGCCGAACGCCGACCCGGAACTCGACTTCTCGCACGCTCGGCACCTGATCGACGCCATCGTCAAAGCACTGAGCGCCACGAACCCCAGGCGGGTGGTGTGCCTGTCGAGCATTGGTGCCGATTGCGACACTCCCAGCCTGATCACCGCGCTGCGTCTGTTCGAAGAGGCGGTGCGCGGGGTACGCTCGCCCGTGACCTTCCTGCGCCCTGCATGGTTGATGGAGAACTTTGCGTGGGACATTGCGCCCGCCCGGGAACGTGGCGAGCTGCCGAGCTATCTGGCACCGGTGGACCGGGCCATTCCGATGGTGTCGACGAACGACGTCGGCCATTTTGCCGCACGTGCGATGCAGGAGGATTTCGACGGCGAACGTATCTGGGAAATCGAAGGACCGGAGCGTTACTCGCCGGACGACATCGCCGCTGCTTTGGCGCGCGCCCTCGTGCGAGACGTGATCGCCGAGGCCGTACCGCGTGCAGGGTGGGACCCGCTGTTCCGCGCGCAAGGCATGCGCAACCCGCTGCCGCGCATCCAGATGCTCGACGGGTTCAACGACGGCACTTTCCAGTTTCGCGACAACGGCCGGCATGTCATGCGCGGAGACGTCACGCTGCTCGACGCGATTACCGCGCTGGTTCGGGAAACCTGAAGTCGAGAGTGAGCGTCTATGGCTTCATGGCCCGCTCCTGACGCCCTTCGGCTCGGTCACTGTGCCGAGCCGCACACGGGCGTCTGTGCGAGCAATGCAGGCCATCGCGCAGCCCACTCGCCGTCGTGCGAAAGGCCGGAGACGACAACCGTCTTGACGCACTTCCCACCGACAGCCGCCGCATAGCGCTTCTCGACGTCCGGGGGCACCACAGTGTCCTGTTCGCTGCTGAAGTGGATCTGAGGTATCGTCGCGACTCGCGTTGCAACGTCGATCGGATTGAGCGACGCCGGCATCGCCGACACGTTATGCATGCGGTTCACATACTCGACATCGAGATTACCGGCGACCGTCCGAAGCGACGCGACGTCCTGTCGTCGGGCGGCAATCAGCGCGACAATCGCGCCACCGCCGGAATAGCCCACGAGCGCCAACCGCTGCCCGGGCGCGCGCGCCGCCATCTTTCCAACGGCCTCGTTCATTGCGTCGATGACGTCCGGCGCAAAGCGCTTGCCGGTCCAATACTGCACCCCGCATGCCGGATTCAGTGCCATTGGCGTGAACTGACAGGGACGCGCGAGATACACCACGTTGGGCGATTTATCGGCCGCCGCAAGGGCGAGCCCCGTCGCAGCGACGGGCGTCGGATCGAGCGACGGCTCCGTTCGCGACAGCCACGCCAGTCCGTCGCCTTCGATATAGACATTCACCGGCGCGTCGGTCTTCGTGATGCGAGAGAACACCGTCAGCACGAACGGTCCGCCCGTCACCGTCTCACGACGCAAACCCGCCGGGTCGGCCAACGCCTGAGCGTGGGCATCGCGATCGAGGCTCGCGCAGCCTGACATCAGCACGGTGGCAACCAGACACGCGAACCCACCGAGCAAGGCCTTAATTTGCATCCTGCAACTCCACACCACGTCGTTGCGCGACAAAGGCGGCGAGCGCCCGCCCCATCCGATCAATCACAGGCCCCCACGCTGCGCGCTCGGACTGACGGAACAGTGTCATCCCCGGATACCACGGCGAATCGTCGCGACCGAGCAACCAGCGCCAGTCGGGTACAAACGGCAGCAGCACCCAGACCGGCCGCCCCATCCCGCCGGCCAGATGCACGGGGGACGAATCGACCGAAATCAGCAAATCTGCGAGATGCAAAATGGCGGCGGTGTCTTCGAAGTCACGGATCTCGTCGCTCAGCGACACCATCGTCATGCCTGCCGGCGGCGTTTGCGCCTGCGACGAAGCGGGTCCTTTCTGGATCGAGAGGAACGTTGCACCGCTCGCGCCGAGCGGCCCAAGCTGATCGAGAGATACGGATCGGTTGCTGTCGTTCACATGCTCCGGGCGTCCGGCCCAGACTGTTGCGACCCAAGGCCGGGGAACGTCGGCCAGACGCGCGCGCCAATGGGCGATGCGCTCGGGATCCGCACTGAGATACCCGACATCGCCGGGCAAATCGGTGAGTTTGAGGCCCATCGCCATCGGCAGGCTCATCAGTTCGCAATGCTGGTCGAAGGTGACGGGCAACGTGCCGCGTCCGACGATGTCCGCCTCGCCCCACATCCGTCGGGCAATCGACAACGTTTCGGGATTCACCTCGAAGATCACCCGCGCCTGACTGCGCTCGCGCACCCACCGCGCCATGCGCATGAACTGGAACGTATCGCCATATCCCTGCTCGTCGTGGATAAGCAACGTCTGTCCCGGAATCGGCTGACCGTCCCAGCGCGGACGCTGGACTTTGCGCTCAATCGACTGCGTGTGTTCGAGGCTGTAGCGATAGCGGTACTCTTGCCAGCCCCGCTCGAAATCGCCCAACAGAAGCAGGGATTCGGCCAGATCGAACCGGTTGGACAAATCACCGGGGACCTGACGCGCGAGCATCGCCAGCACGTCACGGCCAGCCTCGGCTTTACCCTGTGCGCGCAAGGCCATCGCGAGCAGACGCCAAATCGACATGGGCGCAGCGCCCGCCGCCACGACATCGCGCAGCAGCGCCTCTGCGCCTTCGAAATCCTGCGCCGCAATGCGTTCGGATGCCGCTTGATGAACGGATGCGTGATCGTGCAACGTACCCGCCTGCGATACCTGCGACGCCTGCGCGTCAGGTGCCCCGGCGGCGTCACGTCTCGCAATATCCGCTTCGACCGCCGCCAGCGCGGCCTGCACGTTGGTGCTTTGGGGCAGTAACCCGATGGCGGCTCGCGCGCTGACGAGCGCTTCGTCGAGGCGTCCGACCAGACGCAGCACGCCCGCTCGTGCCACCAACGTCGAGGGATGCTGCGCAGCGAATGCCGACATCACTTCCACGACCTGCAACGCAGCCGCAACATTGCCGCGCGAGAGTTCGATATCGGCCAGATTCCGATAAGCGTCGACAAAGTTGGGCGCCAGTTCAATGGCCCGGCGCGCCAGTCCCCCCGCCTCGTCGAAACGTTTCTGCAAGCTCAACAGCGACGCCAGATTACTCAGCGTATCGGCACGCCGGGGATCGATTTCCAACGCGCGGCGATAATGCGCTTCGGACACGCCGAAACGTCCCAGCAGTCGTGCGGTATTACCCAGATTGTTCTGCGCGTCCGCCGATCCCGGTTGAAGATCCCCCACACGCGTCAGACACGTCAGGCTTTGTTCGAGCTGACCGGATTCCTGCAATGCGATGCCCAGATTGTTCCATCCGGGCGCGAACGCGGGATCGATCTCGACGGCGCGACGCCCCGCCGCCACGGCATCCGTCAGACGCCCCGCCTGACGATACATCTCCGCCAGATCCGACCAGCATGCCGCATGCACACCCGGTGCCCGGCACGTGGTTGTCAGATGCTCGATCGCCATGTCGCGCTTGCCGTAAGCATGCGCCATCAGGCCAAGGAGATAGTGCGCGTCGGGGTGTTCAAATGAGGCATCCAGTACACGTCGGCACAACATTTCGGCCTGTGCCGCCTGTCCGGCTTGCCAATGGGAATTCGCCAGCGCAATCGCTTGCGCAAAAGTGAGCGTCCCGGCAGCAGCGGGCGACGACGACGCACCGTGAGGCGACGGGGAGGAGGGGGCGGAAGACATCGGATGACGTTCGGGAAACTCGGGAAGCCGTGGGCACTGCGCGATACTTCCACGGCGGTCGCAGCCATGTCAATGACTGCGACCGCCGATACCGTCTGAAGGTGTCAGACGATCAGAAGCGCTGCTGCACGCGCACGATGCCCGTGTGCGACACGAAGCCCGAGCCCACTTGCAGATCGTAGCGAACGGACGCACTCAGATTGTTCGCCCGCATCAGCGTCACACCCAGCGACATTTCGGCCAGATCCGACACCGGGGTCGCCCCCACCGTCGTGAAGCCGGTTTGCCCGGTCGGGTCTGCGGCAAAGCTCGCGCCCGTGGTCTGACGCGTGCGGTTGTACTCGTGCACCCAGCGCAGACCAAGCTCCGGCGTCCACGTGCCCGACGAGGTCTCGAACGGCATGGCAATCTTCGCGCCCAGAGCACTACGCACCGAACTGCTGCCCGCACTGCCGACCGACAAGGCCGTACCGTTGCCACCGGTTTCCGTGTAGCTGTTCTGATTCAGGTAGCTGTACGTGATGCTCGCGAGCGGGGTGACGATGGCACGGCCCAGCGCAAGCGGCCAGCCGAATTCGGCACTGGTTGCGTACTGCTGACCGTTGAAATTGCCGTTGGCCGCGCCACTGAAGCCCTGCATCGAAACCAGACGCGTCGAGTTGTAACGTTGCAGCACGACCGAACCCGTCAGGTTCACGTACCACGGCTCACCCGTGTAGGCGGCATAACCGATCAGGCCATAGCCGTTGACGCTGGTCTGATTGCCCGACGTACTCCCATCGTTATTGATGACGGTGCGCGAGAACTGGAACGCACCGCCCGCGCGCACGCGATCGCCGAACGCACGGTCGGCCCCCACCAGCAGGCCCCCATAGTTGGCGCTGTAACCGTCGACATTCTCGCGAGCATTCTGGCTGGAGTGACCGCCGAACGCCTGGCCCCACACGCCCCAGTTGGCCGCGCTGTCGCCGGTCGCCACACCCGTGCCACCCGCTTGTGCCACACGCAGACCGTTGACGTGCGAGTTCACGAGGTTCATCGAACCGAACGTCGCAGCACCGGCTGCCCGCGCGTTCTGCGCGGGTGCGAGCTGCTTGCCGACGCGGTTGGCCGAATCGGCCGAACGGTCGCTCAGCGAGCCGAGCGTGGCGTTGAACAGATTGAGCAACTGCGGATCGCTCACACCGGTGTAACCCAACAATCCGCGCAGGGCCGACGTCGCATTCGGTGCCGACGCGATCGTCGCGTTCGTACGCGGATCGAAGGCTGGCAAGCCGCCGTTGTTGCCGTTCCCGGCTTCGGGGTTGCTGCCCGTGCCACCGGCATTGCCCGAGTTGCCCGAGTTACCCGTATTGCCGCCGTTGTTGATACCGCCGTTGCCGCTGCCGTTGTTGGCACCGGTGCCGTTGGCCAGCGTCACCACCAGATTCTTGTGTGAACCGTTTGCTACCTCCGCACCGCTGGCGTCTAGCGTCGTCGAACCATTGACGCGATACACCAACGAGCTGGCGTTGTAGTTCGCCGTTCCTGCCGTATCGATCACGACATAGCGCTGACCGGCGGCAAAGTTGTAGCCCAGCGATTGCAGCGCCACGCTCGACCCGGCGGCAAGCGTCGTATTACCGCTCACCACGAGGCGGCCATACCCGCTGTCGGTCGCCGGATCGCCAGTGGTCACGGCATTGCTAGCCACGCCGATTTGCAGCGTTGCGCCTGCGGACTGCGCGTAGTTACCCGAGACCTGAATCGCCTTGTTGATCTGCAACACCGACGCTTCGTTGTATGCAGTGCGCGTGCCAGCCAGATCGAAGTTGTTGCCCACAACGAGGTTGCCGCCGTTAAAGCGCACGTCGGCATTGGTGCTGACGATCGTGCCGCCATACGTTGGGCCGAAGCTCGTGATCGTGCCGAAGGTGCCATCCGTTGCACCGGCAATGCGCAGATCGTTCGGCGAGCGGTTGATGATCCATCCCGCAATCGTGCCCGCGTTGTTGATCTGACCGATCGACGACGAGACGCTCTGGTTCGAGATAGCGCCGCCCAAACCGGTGATGAGACCACCGGAAAGGTTATTGATGACGCCGATCGAATTCGCGTTGTAAATCCCGTAGTAACCGGCCGTCAGCGTACCCGCGTTGTTGATCTGGCCGATCGTGCCCCCGGTGCTCACACCGTTCGCCGTCCCCCAGTCGTTGTTGATGCCCGTCGAATAGCTCGTGTCCGTCGCCTTGATGCTGCCACCGGCGAGGTTGTTGATCGTGCCGATGGAACCACCGTAGTTGCCTACACCGGCAAACTGACCGACCACGGTGCCGCTATTGGTCAGCGTGTCGAGCGTCGTGCGCGGCGAGACGTTGCCCGACGGCAGGAGCATCAGGCCGGTGTAGCCGCTGATCAGACCACTGTTATTGATCGAACCGATCTGCCCGGTGTTCGCCAGCCCCACAATCGTCGACGCCGTCGGGGCCGCCGAGATGGTGCCGGTATTCACAACCGACGTCAGAACACCGGCATTAATCACGCCGAACCGGCCGCCGGTGATCTGTCCGGAGTTCTCCAGACGCGTCAGCGCGGTCACGCTGTTCACGCCAGCCATGTTGGCCGAAAGCAGCGTGTTTTTGTTGAGCAACGTGCCGATGACACCGCCGTTGTAGATCGCCGAATCCGTCGCACCGGCCGCATGAATCAGGCCGTTGTTCTCGACGCGATCGATACTGCCGCCATTGGTTCCGACGGACAGCGCGGAGGTTCCGGTCAACGTGCCGTTGTTCGTGAGCGTGCCGAGCGAACCGTTGATCGATCCGTAGGTCGTGCCGGAGATCGTCAGGTTGGCGCCATCGTAGGCCCAGTCCGGCGTGCCGGTTGCCGTGCCCGGCGTCAGCGGCCACGTGCCAGCGATGGTCCCGATGTTAGCCGGTGCGAAGATCGTCACCACGAGATCGGTGTTACTGCCGTTACCGACCTTGGCACCGCTGGCCGCGAGCGACGGATAACCGTTCACGGCATAGCGCAGCGTGCCTTCGTTGTAGATGGCCGAACCCGCGGTATCGATCACCACGTAGCGCTGACCCGCCGCGAAGTTATAGCCCAGCGATTGCAGCGCAATGCTCGATCCCGGCGCAATGTATGTGTTGCCCGAGACGAGCAGACGGCCGTAGCCGACATCCGTCAGCATGCTGCCCGTCGCCAACGCGCCGTTGGCCACGCCGATTTGCAGCGTGCCCGCGGCAGCCTGCGAGTAGTTGCCCGCGACACGAAGCACGTTGTTGATCTGCAGCACCGACGAATCGTTGTACGCCGTGCGGGTGTTTGCGAGATCGAAGTGATCGTCCACCACCAGCTTGCCGCCGTTGAAATGTACGTCGGCGTTCGTGCTGACAATGGTGCTGGAATAAGTGGGGCCGAAACCGGTCAGCGTGCCGAACGTGCCGTCGGTCGCACCGCTGATGTACAGATTGTTTTGCGAACGGTTGATGATCCAGCCCGCAATCGTGCCCGCGTTGTTGATCTGGCCGATCGACGCCGTCGGTGCCTGATTCGAAATCGCACCGCCAATCCCCTTGATCACGCCACCGGCAAGGTTGTTGATCGTGCCAACCGCAGCATCGTTGTAGATGCCGTAGTAGGTGCCCCAAATCATGCCCGCATTCTTGATAAGGCCGATGGTGCTCGACGCGACGTTGCTCACCGCAGCGACGTCCGCAGTGAGGCCTCCGGTGGCGAGAATCTGGCCGCCCACCTGGTTGTCCAGCGTGCCGAGATAGGCGTTGCTGTTCAGCACGCCCTTGTTCGATCCGGTGATCGTGCCGCTATTGGTCAGCGTGCCGAGCGCCGCATTGGCCAAACCCGTCTTGCTAGAGATCAGGCCGTAGTAACCGGAGATCAGCCCCGTGTTCGTCAGCGCGCCGAGCTGCGCCGAGTTCAGCACGCCGTAGGCGTTGGCTGCCTGAATCGTACCGGAGTTGAATACCGAGGTGAGCGTGTTGCTGTTGTTCAGCCCCTGCAACGCACCGGTCACGGTGCCCGAATTTTCAAAGCGGGTGATCGTGCCGCCATTGCTGACGCCACCATAGGCCGCCGTCGACACAGAACCGCGATTGACCAGCGTGCCGATGGTCCCGCCGTTGTAAAGGCCCGAGCTGGTGTTGCTGGTCGCAGCGATCACACCGTCGTTCTCGACGAGACCGATGTTGCCCCCTGGGGACGTCGAGAGTGCATAAGCGCCCGTCAACGTACCCGAGTTCGACAGCGTCCCCATGTTGCCCGTGATGGTCGCAAACGAGGTGCCGGCAATCGACAGGTTCGTACCGTCGTAAGCCCAGTTCGGCGAAGACGACGGCGTACCGGCCACCAGCGTGTCCGTGCCGCCCATAGCGCCCACAAAAGGCGCCGTCACCGTCACGACCAGATATTGATGCCCCGAAACCGGAAGGCTTGCACCGCTGCCTGAGAGGTACGGATAACCATTGACTACGTAGCGCTGCGTGCCTTCGTTATAGGTCGCAGCCCCCACCGTATCAATCGCGACAAAACGCTGACCGGCGGCGAAGTTGTAACCCAACGACTGCAAGGCGATGGTGGAACCCGGGGCGACCGTGGTGTTGCCAGTCACCTTCAGATAGCCGTAACCGGCGTCGAGGCCAACGTTACCTGTCGTGACGGCACCGTTGCCCACACCAAGTTGCAGCGTGGCGTTGGCACCCTGCGCGTAATTACCAAAGATGTAGGTCGGTTGGTTGACCTGCAACACTGAGGCATCGTTGAATGCCGTGCGCGCATTGCCAAGATCAACCATGTCGTTCAACAGGAGGTTGCCTCCGGTGAAGTGAACGTCGGCCAACGGACTGGCCAGCGTGCCGACGACTGAACCACCGAAGCCCGTCAGCGTACCGAAGGCCGTGCCCGCCGCACCGGCAATCGACAGGGCCTGCGAGCCGTAATACAGAATGCTGCCAGCAATGGTGCCAGCGTTGTTGATCTGACCGATCATGGCGTCGGTCGACTGGTTCGAAATCGCCGCCGTCGGTCCGGTAATCAGACCGGACGCAAGGTTGTTGATCGTGCCGATCGAATCGGTGTTGTAGATCCCGTAGAGGCCACCCGAAATCGTACCGGCGTTGTTGATCGCACCAATCGTGCCGCGATAGTCCGTGCCGCTGACCGCGCTGGCATTGGAAAGCCCAATGCCGATGATGGTATCTGTGCCGGCAATCTGTCCGCCAACGAGGTTCTCGATGGTGGTGATGGCCGTGCCATTGTTGGAGATGCCCTTTTCCGTTCCGGTGATCGTGCCGCTATTGCGCAGCGTTCCGAGTAGCGGATTCGGCGCGCTGCCCTTGACGGCAGCGACGCCGAAAATGCCCGAAATACGCCCGCTGTTGTTCAGCGTGCCGAGTTGCGACTGGTTGAGCACGCCATAGCCGGCCGTCGCGGCAATCGACCCGCTATTGATGGCCTCCGTCAACGTACCCTGGTTGTTCAGCCCCTGAAAGAACCCGGTGATCGTGCCGGTGTTTTCAAACCGGGTCATCTGACCGCCGTTGCCGATCCCGGCAAACGTGCCCGTCGTCACCGACCCGCGATTGACGAAAGTGCCGATGACGCCGCTGTTGTACGAGCCCGAGTTACTACCTGCATTGATCGAACCGGTGTTCTCGACAAGAGACACGTTCGCTGCAGCAGAGAACGACAGCGCGTACGCACCGCTCATCGATCCGGCGTTCGAAATGGTGCCGAGGCCACCGGTGATCGTCGCGAACGTCGCGGGCAACGAGCCCGAGATCGTCAGGTTGGTTCCGTCAAAGGCCCAGTTCGGCGACGTAATCGTGTCCGGCGAGCCGGAGAAGAGTTGCGTCACACCGTCCATCGTGGCGACAGGCGCCGGTACGGCAAAGACCGCCCCCGCGTTCATCGACGCGACTGCCACGGCAGCAACGGCAGCGGCCTTGCGCGCACGGCGACGGTCGACGGAACGCGACTTGCCGCCGTGGCCGCTCGCCACTTCGGAAGCCACCTGATACATGCCGAGACTGGCACTCCACACCACGCGGTAGATGTGATTCATTTGATCCCCAGGTTCTGATTCTTATGGTTGCTTGTCATGCAATCGATGCACGAATGACGGAATTCGGCACCGCTTCCCGGGCAACACACACGTGCAGACGCCAATACACGAACGCTTCGCTGCAAACGGCGAAGTGCTTCGATATCGATCAGGCGGAAATGCGGACGAGAGCGCGCCGGGAAAGCGACGCAACTGCGCTATAGCGCTAATGGAGGGGATGAGCC
Organism: Pandoraea commovens; assembly: GCF_024704525.1. Taxonomy (NCBI): domain Bacteria; kingdom Pseudomonadati; phylum Pseudomonadota; class Betaproteobacteria; order Burkholderiales; family Burkholderiaceae; genus Pandoraea; species Pandoraea commovens. The sequence continues at coordinate 1,416,658 of NZ_CP102780.1, read as the reverse complement.
CGTTCGCCCGATGAGCGACGTGATTGAACGATCTGTGCGAAACACAGATGCACCGTTGCGGCGAGAAGCGGCACGAACCATTCGGACTACCCCGGTATTTTTTGCAAGCCGACTGCGCTTGTTATTTATCGTAATTTTTGATCAAGCGAATCCTTTCATACGCTTACCCGACTGTCAATCGATAAACGTCACAACTCAGAAACACCGTTGATTTTATTGAATTTGTTTTGACTCAACGCGATCGACAAGCATCGCCACCGTGCCGACCATTTTATAAAACCTATAAATATTTATCATTTTTCAGACAATTCAATGACTTATCCCGAATTAACTTGCTTTGCATACCGATATACATTCCATTAACTCTTACGGACAACTTACATCGCGGGTGTCCGTATCCGATTTTGACGATACGACGACCCGGCACGGCCTGGCCGCCAGCGAACCCATACGCATTGGGCTAAACTCATTGGCGTTTGCGGCACCTAGGCCGCGTCTTCCGGGAAGTCACGCATGAGCACGAACATCGAAACCATCGCCGTCAATCGCAACGACGGCGCCGCCGCGTCGCTGGGCGATTACGCAGGCAAGGTGCGTCTGGTTGTGAACGTCGCATCGAAGTGCGGTCTGACGCCGCAATACGAAGGGCTGGAGCGTCTGTATGAAGACAAACGCGCCGCAGGCCTGGAAGTGCTGGCGTTCCCCGCCAACAACTTCAAGGGTCAGGAGCCGGGCACCGACGCCGAGATCCTCGACTTCTGCACCACGCAATACAACGTCACCTTCCCGCTGTTCGCCAAGATCTCGGTGCTGGGCGACGACCGTCACCCGCTGTACAGCGCACTGGTCGACGCCAAGCCGGAAGCCACCGGCGAAGGCCCGTTCCGCGAGCGTCTGAAGGGCTTCGGTGTCGAGCGCGACAACCCCGCCGACGTGCTGTGGAACTTCGAGAAGTTCCTGATCGGCCGCAACGGTCAGGTCGTGGCCCGCTTCTCGCCGGACGTCAAAGCCGACGACCCGCGTCTGGTCGCCGCCATCGACGCCGAACTCGCGAAGTAATTACGCGTGCGCGCCGCGTAAAAACGCAAAAGGGGGCGATGCGCTACGCATGCCCCCTCATGCCGCGTCGTTTCCCCCCGGATTCGACGCGCTGCTACAACTCTCTGCCCATACTTAGCGCTTGGCCGTATCGGTCATGAACTTGCCGGTCGGCGCTTCACCACCCTTCTTCTGGCGACGCGTATTGCCGTCCAGCCCGCCATCCACCGCCCACTCGGCGAACACCGTCGGCCCCGGCTCGAAATCGCGCGGCTGCCATTCCGGCGTCAGGATGTCCTCGTCGGCGTAATACTCGATGAGCGCGCCGCACGGATTCTTGAAGTACCAGAAATACGCCGACGAAATCGGGTGACGGCCCGGCCCCAACTGCGTTTCCCAGCCGCAGCGGTCGATGTGCATACCGCCGCCGAACACTTCGTGGATGTCGCGCACAGTGAACGCCACGTGATTCAGCCCGCGCTTGCCATTGGGCAATGCCAGCAGGAACAGGTCGTGGTGGCCGCCGTGCGGCGCGCAACGCATGAACGCGCCGCGATCCGGATAACGGTCCGACAGCTCGAAACCGAGCTTGTCCTCGTAGAACTTCTGCGTGGCGGCGAGCGCGTTCGTGAAGAAGACCACGTGGCCGACTTCAATCGGCTGCGCACGCTCGTACACCGGACTCGGCGTATTCACGCGCTGCGCGGGGAGTCCCCACGGATTCGTCGGTGCGCCCTGCACGTCCAGCGCGCGCTTGGCAGTCACTTCGACTCGAACAGCCAGACCGTTCGGGTCGATGCAGCCCGTCGCACCATCCCTAAAGAAGTAACCCGGCTGATCGGCAAGACGGTCGGCGATGGCAGCCACTTCGTCTGCGCTCGTCACGCCCCACGTCACTTCGCGTAGCGTCGGCCCTTCCTCCATAGCGGGCGGCAACGACGGATCGTCGTGACGCACGGCAAGCACACGGCCGCCGTTAAGCGTTTCGAAGCGCACGCCATTAGCGTCGGCGGCGACCTCAGTCAGGCCCCAGTCGGCCAGAAACCGGCGGCAGGTGTCGAGGTCGGTGACCCCGTAGGTAATTTGCTCGATGCCCAGAATCGTCATGACAGTCTCGGGAAAATCGGAAGTCTTGAATAAATGGAGGGAGCGCTCAGAGATCAAGCGTCAGACGCTCACCCTTGCAACCGGACACGCAGATCATCATGACCTTGTTTTCAGCACGCTCGGACGCGCTCAGCACCGAGTCGCGGTGATCGGGGCAGCCGTCGAGCACGCGGGTTTCGCATGCACCGCAAATACCCTCCATGCAGCTATGTTCAGCGTCGATGCCCGCCGCCAGAAGCGTGTCGAGCAGCGTCGCGCCGGCGGGCACGGCAAGCTCCTTGCCGGACTTCGCAAGCTTTACGACATAGCCCGACGACGTCGCGGGCGGCGGCGCGTCCGGTGCGGCGGCGAAGCGTTCGGTGTGAACATTAGCGATGCCCACTTCGGCACACGTGGCTTCGAAGGCATCGAGCATAACGCCCGGGCCACAGCAATAAGCATGCGTGCCCGTCGGCTGATCGGCCAGAAACGCCGCGAGCGACGCAGGCTTACCGTCGTGCTGATCGTCGAAGTGATAGGTGACATCGCCACCGAGCGCATTCAACTCTTCGACGAACGCCGCTTGCGGCGCCGTGCGCGCGCAATACATCAGCTTGACACTTTGACCGAGCGAGCGCAGACGCCGATACATGCAGAGAATCGGCGTCACGCCGATACCGCCTGCGACCAGCACCGAATGCACCGCCGTCTCGTCCAGTTCGAAGTGATTGCGCGGCGCCGAGATCTCTAGCGTCATGCCGACGCGGAAGTTGTCGTGAATGAAGCGTGAGCCGCCGCGACTCTTCGGGTCGGCCAGAATGCCCAGCACGTAGCGGTTTTCCTCACCCGGCGTGTTCACCAGCGAGTAACTCCGCACCAGCCCGCTCGGCAGGTGCAGATCGATGTGCGCGCCGGGCGTGAATTCCGGAAACGGCGTGCTGCTGTCCGCCGCAGGCACGAGTTCGATGCTCATGATGCCCGCCGCCTCATAACGAAGCGTGCGCACCATTGCCGACAGGGTTGACTTGCTCATAACGCCGCTCTCTGATGTTGCTGATTTTCTTGAGGTCCACCCGGCTTAACCTGCGATGGCCGCGACGGACAAATCGATGTCGAGACGCGCAAACGCCTCGATCTCCACACGCAGTTCCGGAAACACCAGACCGCTGACCGCGACGAGCGTCGAGCACGGATACGCGCCGCCGTTCGCCGCCACGTCCGCAAAGAACTCGCGGCGGGCGCGACCGACTTCGTCCTTATCGGCGATATCGGTCACGTACACCACAAGCTTGTAGACGTTCGCCAGTCGTCCGCCACCGGCCTCGACCAGCGCGCGGATCTTGCCGAGCACCACCAGCGTCTGCTCATAGGTCGTGAGTGGCTTTTCCGCATCGCGCGTGGCCGGATGCGCGGTCATGCCCGACATCAGGATTTCGTTGCCGAACCGGATGCCGTTGCTCCACGTAGCCGTCGCGAGATCGGGCACGGCTTGCGCACGAATGCGTTCGGCTTTGATAGCGGAAAGGTTTTGCATGATCGCGTCCATGAAGTTGCCGACGGCTTACGCCTTACCCGGCTGCATGCGCTCGAGCTCTGCCTTCGCCAGATTCTTCAGATGGCGACGCAGACGCACGATGCCCATGTCGTGCTGATACAGATGTTCGTTCTGGTTGGCGTCCGGCTCCATGTCTTCGAGCATCACTCGGTCCTGCTCCAGCACGTTCCAGTGACGTGCTTCCAGACGATTGCGATACAGGAAGCGCCACGTGTCGCGCTGCCAGCCGTCGAGCTTGCGGCAGCGCCAGTGGAACACGGCGGCCAGCGTCGGCGAGATCGGCGTATAGCTGCCCACGATCACGAAGTTACCTCCGGGGCCACCGGTCTTCGGATACGGAATCTCGAGACGCATCCAGTGCGTGCCCGTGTCGGCCCATTCGGTCCAGTCGAAGTTCACATCGCGCTGGCCTTCCTTCTCGAACACGAAGCCACGGTCGGTATCGCGAATGCGGAATGCCGCCGTGTTGTCGCCCTCGGCCATCGAGTGCGATTGCTTGTGCAGATACGTGCCGTGCATCGGGTCCATCACGTTATCGAGCACGTAACGGTAATCGCCCTTCCACTCCGTGTAGCAGAGGAACGACGAGAATTCGCCGTCGGCGTCGAGTTCTTCCGGCAGCACCAGCGGCGGCGGCGTCTCGATGTTCTCGGTGGCGTTGTACAACCAGATCGCCTCGTTACGCTCGACGATGTGATACGCCTGCGTCGGACGCGAGCCTTCGAGCTTGCAACCCGGGCTACCCGGCACACGCATGACCGTGCCGTCACAACGCACCTGCACGCCGTGATAACCGCAGGCGATGCGGTCGCCCATCACGATGCCCTTCGAGAGCGGCGCGCCGCGATGCGGGCAGTGATCGTCGAGGGCATGCACCTTGTTGTCCTGATCGCGCCAGAACACGAGCTTCTTGCCCAGACGGCGCAGCGAGACCGGCTCGCGGCCGATCATGTGCGACGGACAAATCGGGTACCAGAGATTCTTCAGGCCGCGCTCAAGCACGGCGTCGGCGGTGAGGATAGGTTGTTGCGTAGTCATGGGGGGACCTCCATCGCGAGCGCCGCGCAAGCGGCCATCGCGCTATGTAATGTTTTTACTCTTCGGCCAGTCGTGCGATCTGCGCTTTGTAGACGTCTTCCGTCCACAAGTCGCCTTCCTGCGGGCCGGGGCCGGTGCGATTCAGGTAGGCCACGAGGCCCGCCAGATCGTGCGTGCCCGACGCGTAGGCGCGCTCGATGGCGTCGCCCAGCAGGCTTTCGTATTGCGTCGGCTCATGACGACGCGCTTGATGCGGTTCCAGATAACGGTCCATCACTTCCCTCCATTACGTACCCGCTCGCGAATACGCGCGTGCACGGGTACAAAGTCGTACGTCGGATAGCATTCGGTGCGAAACACGCCCCAGGCCGAGCGTTCCAGTTCCACGTTCACGACCGGCAGCAAATGCGGCGGCAGTTCCAGCGTGACGATCTGGCCGAAGCCCATCGCCACGGTCCACGACACCACCTTGACGCCTGCGGGCGGGAATCGCTCCCACCATTCGGCCGCCTTCAGACGCTCCTGAAAATCCTCGAGATTGTTCGACTGATCGTGACGCAGGAACACCGTCAGCATCATGGTCTCGGGCTGGGCGGCGCCCGGTGCGGTTTCGCTCATTGCTCTCTCGCCTGTCGCTTACTGCACGAACTGGTTGGTGAACAGGTCTTCCGGCTTGGACTTCTCACGGATGACCTTCTCTTGTGCGTAGAAGTCCTGCAACTTCGTCACACGTGCCGGATCGAACGCGCCCAGACGTTGCTGGCCCGGATACACATTGCGGGCGTAGTACGTGAGGATCTTCTCGATCTCGGCTTCCTTACCCTTGTAAGCAGGCACGGCGGCGCAGTATTCCTTCGCAGCGCCCGCCGGATCGCGCATGATTTCCGCGACCGACTTGATCGTCGCGCGCACGAACTTGCGGATCATCTCCGGTTTCTCGGCGATCGTCTTGTCCGAAGCCAGAATCGCCTGCGCCATGCCCGGGAAATACTTGTCGGTCGACGTCATCGTGATCTTCACGCCAGCGTCTTCGATGTTCTGCGCCCACTCCGGCGTGCCGACCATCGCTTCCGCCTTACCCGTCGCCACCTGCTGCCAGACGCCCGCCGGGCCTGCGCCCTGAATGCGCGCATCGTTACGCGTGAGACCGGCCGAGGCGAGCAGGCCGAGCGTCGCGTAGAAGCCGGTGTCCTGATAAGCCAGCACGGTGATCGTCTTGCCCTTCAGATCGGCGGGCGACTTGATGTTGGCGTCATCGCGCACGACCAGTTGGTGCAGCGTGCGGCCACCAAGCAGCGCCACCCCCTTGATGGGAATGCCGTTCGGACGCAGCACGATCGGCGTATCACCCAGACCGCCGCCCAGATCGCCGTTACCGGACGCAAGCTGCTTGCCCACGTCGGCGCCGCCCTGCACGGTCAGCCAGCGCACCGACAGGCCTTCTGCCGCGTAGTAGCCCTTCTTCTCGGCCAGCATCAACGGCGCGAAGGCCGGCAGGTTCGCCGGGGCCGGGAGCAGATAGGTGATCTGCTGCGTCGCAGGCTGCTGCGCCATCACCGGTGCGGCGACGCCGCTGAGTCCCGCCACGGCACACAGACCCGCCGTCAGAAAGGCGCGACGCGCCAACGATGCACGGAAAATCGACAACATATCTTTGCCTCGCTCAAGTTTCGGATGTCCGCGATGCCCCGTGCATCGCGGCTTGCCACTGTCATTGCCTACTTCTGCCACCTACGTCAGACCCGACCCGCCCAGGCGAGCGGGTTCTCGTTCAGGCCCCAGTAAAGGCTCTTCTGATTCGTGTATTCCAGCAGTCCCAGACGCCCCTTCTCGCGGCCCATACCGCTCTCCTTCCAGCCGCCGAACGGCGTCGAGATGGAGAACTGCTTATAGGTATTGATCCAGACGGTGCCTGTCTCCAGCGCACGGCCCACCCGCCACGCACGCTTGAAGTCGCGCGTCCAGATACCGGCGGCCAGCCCGTAGACGCTGTCGTTGGCCTCGGCCAGCAGATCGGCTTCGTTCTCGAACGGCAGCACGGCCAGCACCGGCCCGAAGATCTCTTCCTGCACCATGCGCGCCTGATTCGTCAGGCCCGCGATGATCGTCGGCTGATAGAAGTAGCCCTTCTCGCGACCGTCGCCCGCAGGACGCTCGCCGCCGCACAGCAGTCGACCGCCCTCTTCCAGCCCGATAGCGACGTAGCGCTCGATGGAGTCGCGATGCGACGACGTCACGAGCGGCCCCATCTGCGTGTCCTCACGCAGCGGATCGCCCACGCGCAATTGCTTCGCACCGGCAACCAGACGCTCGACGAACGTGTCGAAGATCGCTTTGTGAACGAACAGACGCGAGCCTGCGATGCACGACTCGCCCGACGAACTGAAGATGCCGTAGAGCACACCGGCCACAGCGTGATCGATGTCGGCGTCTTCGAACACGATGGTCGGCGACTTGCCGCCGAGTTCGAGCGAGACCGGCATCAGCTTCTCTGCGGCGAGACGCGCGATGCCGCGCCCCACTTCCGTGCCGCCGGTGAACGCCACCTTCCTGACCTTCGGATGACGCACGAGAATGTCGCCGATGACCGAGCCCTTGCCCGGCAGCACCGACAACACCCCGCGCGGCACACCGGCGGCTTCGCAGATGCGGCCGAGTTCGAGCGAGGCGAGCGGCGTGACTTCCGCCGGTTTGAGCACCACGGCGTTGCCTGCGGCGAGTGCCGGAGCCAGCTTCTGGGCGTCAGACGCAATCGGCGAATTCCACGGCGTGATGGCGGCCACCACACCCAGCGGCTCATGCACGCTCATCGTCAGAAAGTCGCCGCGCGACGGCGTGAGCGTCTCTTCCAGCGTCTCCAGGCACGAGGCGAAGTAGCGGAACGTGCCCGCCGCACTCGCGACCAGCGCGCGCGTCTCGCTGATCGGCTTGCCGTTGTCGCGGCGTTGCAGATGCGCGAGCGCTTCGGCGCGTTGCGTGATGCCGTCGGCCACACGATGCAGCACGGCTGCGCGCTGATGCGGCTTCAGGCCTGCCCAGTCGGCACGACGCCACGCGGCGTCTGCGGCTTCGACCGCTTCGACGGCATCGTCGGCACCCGCAGCGGCGATCTCGGCATTTACGCTTTCGTCCGCCGGGTACAGGCTTTGATAGCGCTTGCCGGTGCCGGGACGCCACTCGCCGCCGACCAGAATGTCGCTCGAAAACCCTTGCAGCAAATCTTGATGGCTCATGACTCTCTTCCTGCTAGATCACACAGTTCGCGACGCGGTTGCGCAGTGCGCGAATAGCCGAGTACGCGGTGAGCGCCGACGTCTTGGGGTTGTCCGGCAACGGCTTGCCGCACATCTCCAGCGACATTTCGCCGAACGCACCGCGCGCCGCGATGTGATGCACGTTGCGCGTGCTCGTCGGGTCGGCGATCAGACGCACGCGCGTCGCGTCGAGTCCCAACCCGGCAATGGCGACGGTCGCCGCGACGTTTGCGTTCTTCGGGTACAGACGCGCAGCATCCCGGGCGCTGCCTTCAAAGATCACGGTCGCTGTGGTGAGCGTCGCGAGATCGCAGACCTGCTCGGCGGGCGTGCCCTGCCAGCCCATCGGCGGCTTGCGGCCCGTGTACAGCACTTCGTCCAGCCCGCCTTCACGAGCAGCGGCGATGGCGTCGATGCCACCGATCGCACCGGAGAGCAGCGTGACGGTCGATGCACCATCCTTCGCCGCCTGTTCCAGCGCTGCCAGCAGATCGGTATCCGAAAGCGCGCCAATCGACGCCACCGCGCAGTCGACACCCGACTTGAGCAGCGGCACGACGTGCCCCGAGAGTGCGCTGTGTCCGGCGCATTCCAGAACGAAGTCCGGACGGCTTGAGAGCGCTTGCGCCGACGACACCACTTCGGTGCCCGCACGCACGCTGCCGCGCACGCGCTCAGCAGCGTCTTCCGGCACGATCACATGGCCCACGCGCAGATACGGATCGCTCGCGCACGCTTCGTACACTTTCGAGCCAATCGCGCCGAAGCCGATGAGTGCGACGTCAACCGGACGATGATTCAATTCATGCATTCGCAGGCTCCCGAACCGGCGGACCGGCGAAATGCGACGCGAAGTTGCCGACCGACAGCATGTCGACTTCGAGCAGCACCGGACCGTCGTAAGCGACGGCGCGGGCCACGGCCCCTTCCGCCTGATCGATGGACGTAATGCGCTCGTGCTTGAGTTGCAGGCTCGCGCAGAACGCGGCGAAGTCCGGCTGATGCAGTTGCACGTAATGACGACGGCCACCGTACTGCGCATCCTGAATATTGCGGATCACGCCATAGCACTGATCGTTCATCAGCAGAATCACGACGGGCGCCTTCTCCTGCACAGCGGTCGCGAGTTCGCCCACGTTCACCATCAGGCCGCCGTCGCCGCACAGTGCGACGGTCTTCTTCGCATTACCCGCGAGCGCGGCGCCAATGCCCATCTGCATGCCCTGACCGATGCCGCCACCAAGTGCATGCACCCCGGCGCGCGGCGAGAAGATCTTCAGCAGACGGTTGCCCCACGTGCTGTTCGAGATCGTGACGTCGCGCACCCAGTTGAAGTCGCGACCGAGCGAGCCTTGCAGCGCTGCCACAAGTTGACGGTACGGGCCGAGGCCTTCAGCGACTTGCTTCACGGCAGCGTCGCGCGCCGCAGCGAGGTCAGCGTGGAATGCCGGATCGACCGAGAGACGACCTTGCAGACGGTCGGCGAGCGCATTCAGCACGCTTGCCGCGTCGCCCTGAATGAAAAGGTCGTTGCGATAGCCACGGTTGTCGGCCAGTCCGTCGGCATCGACGCGATACAGCGGACGCGGCAGCGCCAGCTTGTACTTGAGCGTTTCGTTACCGCGCAGACGCGAGCCGACTACGAGCACCGCGTCACACGTCTTGTAGAACTTCTCGACCGTCGGGTGGATGTTGAATGCACCCAGCGTCGCCGCGTGGTCTTCCGGCACGATGCCGCGACCCTGCACGCTCGTCACCACGCCGAAGCCCATGTCGACCAGACGCTTGACGGCCGCTTCCGCGCCGCGTGCACCGCCCCCCAGCCACAGCAGCGGACGATGCGCCGACGCCAGTTTGTCGGCCAGCGCAGCGACGCGCGCGTCGTCGTGCGTCGGCACGGCGATGTGTGGGGCAGACAGATCGGTCGGCCATTCGATTTCTGCGGCCTGAATGTCGATGGGGATCTCGACGCTGACCGGCCCGGTCGGCGCAGTCAACGCAGCGCGCACCGCTTCGCGCACCGTCGCGAGCGCCGTATCGACGCAGCGCACACGGTAGGCGGCCTTCGAGATCGAGTTGAGCATGCTCAGCTGATCCGGGGCTTCGTGGATATAAGCGAGATCGCGGTCGAGGAACTCGGTTTCGATCTGCCCGGTGATGTGCAACACCGGCGTGCCTGCCGTAAGCGCTTCGACCATCGCACCGGCCGCGTTACCGGCAGCCGTGCCCGTGCTCGTGAACGCAACACCGAGTCCACCGGACACGCGCGATAGGCCGTCGGCCATGTTCAGTGCGCCGGCTTCGCCGCGTGCGCCGACGTAACGGATATTTTCGCGGCGCGCGATGGCGTCGAGGATCGGCATGTTGTGAATCGAGATCACGCCGAATGCGGTCTGCACGCCGCACTGTTCGAGAAACGCCGCGATGACTTCGCCGACGGTGGTTTTGTTAGACATGTCTTGCCAAGCCTCCGGAAACATCGATGTGGCTGCCCGTCGTATAGGACGACTGCGGGCTAGCCAGGAAAAAGATCGCTGCGGCCGCCTCTTCAGGCTTGCCCAGACGTTGCAACTGGATTTGCTTCTTGCGCGCGAGTTCGCCGGTCCACTCCGACCACGTCTTGCCGTCGCCCGCCTCTTGCGCGGCGGCGTAACGACGACGCCACTGTCCCGACTCGACCAGCCCGATCAGAATTGCGTTGACGCGCACGCCATCCGGCGCGAATTCGCCCGCCATCGACCGCACGAGGTTCTGCACGCCCGCACGCGCCGACGACGTCGCCACCATGTGCGGCTCCGGTTGCAACGCGAGCAGCGAGTTGACGCAGACGATGGCGGCGTCGCCCGTCTCGCGTGCGGCGTCGCGCAGCATCGGCAGGCAGGCGCGCGTGGTGCGGATCACGCTGAAGTACTTCAGTTCGAGTTCTTCGCGCCAGGCGTCGTCGGTCGTGTCGGCAAACGTCGACACACGCCCTTGGCCCGCGTTGTTCACCAGCATGTCGAGACGACCGAATTCGCCACGGATGCGCTCGACCAGTGCGGTGACGTCGCCCTCATCGAGCACGTTGCACTGCGCGGCGATGAGACGCGCCTGCGGATGACGCTCGCGCAGATGCGCTTCGGCTTGCGCCAGCCGCTCGGGGTTGCGTCCGCAGATGGCGACGGCGGCCCCGGCGTCGAGCAGGCGCTCGGCGGTCGCCAGCCCGATGCCGGACGTGCCGCCCGTGACCAGCGCTGCGCGCGAGGAAAGGTCGATCTTGATCATTTGAGTCCCAGTGACTTCATGTAGGGGGTGGACTTGCCGTCGCTGCCCGGGCGGTAATTCAGACGGTGCGAGAGCGCATCGGCCGCTTCGCGCACCTGACCGATCAGGCCCGCGTCGAGCATCGATGCGTCGATATTGGCGCGCGGAATCGTGACCGTGATGGCCGCGCAGATGCGGCCCACGTCGTTGCGCACCGGTGCGCTCACCACGCTGATGCCGCGCTCGAACGACGAGGCCGACACGGCATAGCCGCGCTCGGCGTCTTCGCGCACGCGCTCGAACAGTTCGGTCAGCGACTCGGGCGTCTGCGGCGTGAATTTCTCCAGCGTCTTCTCGGGATAGAGCGCACGCAGTTCGGTGAGCGTCAGATCGCCCATCAGCACGTGACCGTGCACCGTGGCGTGCGCAGGCAAACGCGTGCCGACGTTGACCTTGATCGAGTTGAAGACGCCCGCCACGCTTTGCGCCTTCGCGACGAACACGATGTCGCGGCCGTCGCGAATCACGATGTGCGACGTCAGTTGGGTCGCGTCGCGCAGGCGCTCGATGATCGGAATGCCGAGGTCGGTCAGTTCCAGCGAGCTGAGGTATTCGAAGCCCAGACGCAGCACGGCCACGCCCAGACGGAAGTTCTTTTCGCTTCCTGCGCGCTCAAGAAAGCCCATGGCTTCGAGCGTCTGCAACAGACGGAAGACCGTCGTACGCGGAATGCCCAGCCGTTGCGACAGTTCCGGTGCACTGAACACCGGTTCGCGCGGCGAGAATTGCGTGAGGATGCGCAGGCCGCGCTCAAGACCCGGCACGAGGTAGCGGGACTCGGCGGCGCCTTCGACGACGGCATCGCCATCGAGCGAGACGTTTTGATCGTCATGCATCGTGTCGACTTCGGTGAGCGCTTCGCGCTTCGGTGTGGCCGGTGCCATCTCAACGCCCCCCTGCCGCGACACGTTCGAGCCACGCGGCGAGCGCAGCATTCAGAACGTCCGGCGTTTCGATGTACGACGCGTGGCCTGCACCGTCGATGATTTGCAGCGGCACGCCCGCGACCTTCGCGATGACCTCGCAAGCAGCAGGCGACGTGATGCCGTCCTGCGCACCCACGGCCACCGCAACGGGACCTGCCTTGGCGCTCACGTACTGTGCGAGTTCGCCAGCGACGTCGCCATTCGAGAGCAGGTGCGTCGCCTGACGGTAGCCGACCGGCAACACCCGCGACATATTCCATTTCACCCACGCGCGCGGCAGATCGGCGGCGCCGGGCGCGACGAGGTTGTCACTTCGCTCACGCGCCATGCCTGCGGGACCGAGCTTGTCGAGCATCGCCAGACGGCTGTCGCGCTTGGACAGACGTACCTCAGCATCGGCGCGGGCGTAGCCATTGGCTGGTGAGCAGAGAAAGAGGCCGCGCACGCGTTGCGGCGCGCGGCTTGCAAACTTCGTTGCCATGATCGCGCCCAGCGAATGGCCCACCAGCGCCACACGATCCAGACCGAGCGTGTCGAGCCACGCTTCAAGGGCGTCGGCATAGGCGTCGGGATGCGGTTCGGCGGCAGCGACATTCGACGTCGCGCCGTAGCCGGGTGCATCCCAGGCGTACAGCTTTGCATCGAGCCCCGTGGCTTCGAACTGCGCCAACCAGGACGCCGCGCCGGAGCCGATGCCGTGCAGCATCACGACCGGCACACCGGCGTCGTTCTCAGTGCCCACGCAGCGATAACCGACGGTGCCCGCCCGCGTGGCGACTGTGCGATACGGAAACGCGTCCAGCCGTGCGCGCAAGGGCGCGACGACATCGTCTTCTGGCACTTCGTGTTGATGGGCTTCGGCTTGCATGGCGGCTTTCGTCTAACTTTTACGGACTCGATGCAGACTTCCGACTGCGTGAATTTCTGCCGATGCCGCGCGCGCATTCGACACACGGACACCGGACTTTTCTTTGCGGACTTACTTCATTTCGCGCTTGATCTTCGCGAGCGGCGAATCCGGCGGATACGTCGGCGTGACCGGCTTTTGCGAGCCGAGCATCACGCACATCAGCGCGTCTTCGTCGCCGATGTTGATTTCCGTGCGGTACACGCCCGGCGGCACCGAGATCAGATCGCGCTCGCCGAGAATCGCTTCCCACGTTTCACCGTCGCGCTCGCAGATCACCTTCATCTTTCCGCGCATGACGAAGAAGATTTCCTCGACGTCCATGTGGATGTGGCTCGGGCCGATGTTGCCTGCCGGGATCACCATCGTGGAGAACGTGAAGTGACCGGCAGGCACGGTGTTGACGTCCTTGGCCACACCGGTGCCGCCCGTGCCGACGTAGCGCATCTGCGCACGGCGGTACTTCGGGTCGTAGTCGGCCTGGAACTTGAGGGCGTCCCAGTCGTATTTGCGCGTCGAGAAACGGGCGACGCGGGTCTCCAGCCAATCGCCGAATGCCTGACCTTCGGTCTGCGTCCAGCTCTCGACGGCCTGCGGCGTCGCGGTGTTTTTAGCGTCGGCTTGCGCCATGATCTAACTCCTGAAAGGCGTTGCGAATGAGAGTGGCTCGTCAGGGCATGACGAAGCCGCCGTTGACCGGCAGAACCTGCCCGGTCACGAAACGGGATGCGTCGGAGAGCAGGAACAGCACCGGGCCGACGACGTCGTCCGGCACCTGCGCGCGCGGCAGCGCACGTCCCTCCAGATAGTGGCGATGGCGCGCCGCCGGCACATACGCCGTGGCTTCGACTTCGACGAGCCCCGGCGCGATGGCGTTGACGGTGATGCCGTCCGGGCCAAGTTCGCGCGCGAGCGAACGCGTCATCGACATGACCGCGCCCTTGCTGGCGGTGTAGGCGAGCAGGCGCGGTGCGCCCCACAGCGCCGTGTCGGACGCGATGTTCACGACGCGGCCCTGACCCGAGGCGCGCAGGAACGGCAGCGCAGCCATCGTCATGAGCCACGTGCCGCGCACATTGACGTTCATCACGGCGTCCCACGTCTCGACGCTCAGCTCGGTGGCCATCTTGCCGCCCGAGTTGGTGATCGCACCGTTGTTGACGAGTCCGTCGATGCCGCCCATCTGCTGGCCCGCCGCTTGCGCCGCAGCTTCCACCGATGCGGGGTCCGACAGATCGACACGGACGAACGACACGCCATGTCCGGCGTCCTGCAATTCGGCAGCCAGCGCTTCACCGGCATGCGCTGCGATGTCGGCGATCGTCACTTGCGCACCACGCGCCACGGCGGCACGCACGAAGCCTTCGCCAAGACCGCGAGCACCGCCGGTGATCAGCAGCTTCTTGCCGTCGAGCGGCGGCAGCGCGTCGATATCGAGCGGCATCACCGGAAGGGTCGACAGTTCGTTCACGATTCGATTCCTTGTGAAGTCCGGCGCTCAGGCGATGTTCATGGCCGCACGCGGCACGTAATGCAGTGCACGACGCTCCAGCCATACCACCGCCGCGTAGGCCGCGATACCGATGACGGTCAGCCCGGCAATCGCGACGAACACCATTGCGGTATTGCCCTGCCCTTCGCCGTACACCAGCAGATAGCCGAGGCCACGGTCGCCACCGACCAGCTCGCCGACGGTCACGCCGATCACGGCCAGCGTCGACGCGATGCGCAGCCCGGCGAACAATGCCTGCATGGCCGACGGGAATTCCACGAAGCGGAAGATCTGCCAGCGGCGGCCGCACAGCGCACGCACCAGATTGACCATGTCGGGATCGACCGAGCGCACCGCACCCAGCACGTTGATCATCACGGGGAAGAAGACGATCAGCACCGCGACGAGAATCTTCGGGTAGATCGTGTAACCCATCCACATCACGAACAGCGGCGCGAACGCGACCTTCGGCGCGATCTGCAACGCGAGGATGTACGGCGAGAGCATGGCTTCGGTCGATGGCGACAAACCGAGGATCACGCCGATCAGCACGCCCAGCGCCGAGCCGATCACAAAACCGGCGATCACTTCGAGCGCCGTCACGCCGATGTGCAGCCACAGGTTTTCCACCTGGAACATGCGCACGCCTTCGACCAGCGTCGACGACAGCTTGGGCAACACGAATTCGGGCACGCCGAACGCCGTCGGGCCCCATTGCCACACGGCCGCGAAGAGCAACAGCAGCACGAAGCTACCGGCGGTCAGTTGCGTTTTGGAAAGGGATTTCATAGCGGAGATTCCAGTGTCTTGTGCGAAGTGCGAGCCAGTGCCGATCAACCGAGGTGGTCGTCGCGACCGACCTTGAGCAGTTCCATCAGATGCGCGACGTACTCGTTCATGCCCGCTTGCTTGCGGCGCTCGATGGGGTTGTCGCGGTGCGGCAGATCGACGGTGATCTCTTCGATGATCGTGCCGGGACGCTCGCTCATCACGAACACGCGGTCCGACAACGCAATCGCTTCGGCGAGATCGTGGGTGATCATCAGCGCCGTCTTGCCTTCACTGGCGAGCATCTGCGCGAGATCCTGCTGAAGCACCATCTTGGTTTGCGCATCGAGTGCCGAGAACGGCTCGTCCATGAGCAGCACGTCCGGCTCCACAGCCAGCGTGCGGGCGAGTGCCGCGCGTTGACGCATGCCCCCCGAGAGTTGGTGCGGGTAGTGGTTCTCAAATCCCTTGAGGTGGCAACGTGCAAGCAACGCCTTCGCGACTTCGGCGCGCTCGGCCTTGCTGCGGCCGCGAATCTGCATGCCGAGTTCGACGTTCTTCTGAATCGAACGCCACGGCATGAGCAAGTCCTTTTGCAGCATGAACGCGACTTGTTGCGACGGGCCACGCACCGGCTTGCCGGCCAGCGTCACCTGCCCTTCGCTGGGCGCGTACAGACCGGCGCCCATGTTGAGCAGCGTGCTCTTGCCGCAGCCGCTCGGGCCGATCAGCGAGACGAACTCACCGGCCTTGATGCCGATGGACACGTCCGAGACGGCGGTCATCTCGCCCTTGCCCTGGCGATTTTTGAAACGACGCGTGACGCCGCGATATTCGATAGCGAACGGCAACGGTGCCGCTGCGGGCTGCTTCTCACGCGCTCCGGCATACGCCTCGGCTACGTTTGCGTCCTTCAACTGAATCGACCTGAGCATGGGAAACCACCGTGTTTCTGGATGTTCAACTTGCCTCGGGCAGCCTGCGGCGACGGTTCGCTTGCACGGCTTGCCAGCCTGTCTTTCTTTTTCGCGTCACGTTTCATATGTGAAACGTTGATTTACTTATGGATCAATTATAGGGAGTGATGGCCGCAGTCAAAATTGTTTTTTGATTAGGGGAAACCCGAATTCATGGGCTTTCCGGGGGAGCCGCGATGTTTTGAGCAAAAAAAAAGCGCCGACGGGCAAAAGCCGGCCGGCGCATCAAGAGAGACCACTGGGTGAAAAAGGTAAAAGCGCGGATCGGCGTCAGAACGAGTGGTGCACGCCCGACATGATCACGAGCTGGTTCGACGTCGACGACGGGCTGATCGTGTTGATCGCGGTCACCGCGCCGTTGCCGCTCGCGTGCTGGTACGCGCCGCTCACGTAGACCTGCGTGCGCTTGGAGAACGCATAGACGTCGCCAAGGCTGACCTGCGTCCAGCGCTTGCCGGACATGTTGGTCGTGGCCGCGCCGAAAGTGATCGTGTTCGGCACGCTCGTTGCGAAGTTCACACCGGCGTCGAACGATTGATAGGTGTCGTTGTAGCCAGGGGACTGAAGCTTCACGCGCGTGTACAGCGCGTGCAGCAGCCACGGCCCGAAGCCATAGGACACACCCGCGCCCATGTTCTCGACGTTCGATGCCGCGTAGGTCGCCACCGGCTGGCCCTGGAACGTGGCACCGCCGAGCGCCGCAACGTTCGGCGTGCGGTTGTTCTCGTTCGAGTAGACCGCCGATGCCTTGAAGCCACCGTTCGTGTAGTTCGCCGCCGCACTCCACTTCCGACCGTTCGCGAAGTTCGTGTTGTTGCCGAACGAGAGCATCGCGCCCGCCTTGAAGCCCATGTAATCCGGCGTGACGTAGCGCACCGAGTTATCGACCTGCACGACGGACGTGTTGGCGAGTTCGTCGAGGTTGCCCGGGTGGAACATGTACCAGTTCATGCCCAGATAGGCCGTGCTGAACGGGCCCAGCCAGTCGAAGTTGAACGTGGTCATGTGGCCGATGGTGAGCGTACCCATCTTGTCCGACTGCAAGCCGACCCACGACTGACGGTTGAACATCGACCCCGCCTTGATCGTGTTGCCCGTGAGGGTCGAGAAGCCGTTTTCCAGCAAGAAGATGGCGCGATTGCCGCCGCCCAGATCTTCCACGCCACGCAGACCCCAGCGGTCCGGCTGCGAGCCGCCCTGCTGAGCAATCCAGTTCGAACTGCCGCCCTGGTTGTTCACGAATGCCACCCCGGCATCCATGCTGCCGTACAGCGTGACGTTGCTCTGTGCGTGTGCTGCGACCGGCACGCCGAGCGCCAGCAGCGTTGCCGCCGCGACCGTCGTCATGCCCGGGATCCGCCCCATCGGAAACCGCTTCATCTGTGAACTCCTGTCGTTCGATGATTCGAGAACGATGGATACGTCCACCAAAAGCGCAACCAGGCACCGGTCATCGGCACCCAATACGCTTGTTTTGTGACGTTCCACCTGTGAAACGTTGGATTACTTATGAAACCAACTGAGCGAAGCTTAGGCCAGGAGACTCTCGTCGCTTGCAGCGGAGATGCACGAATTGATGGCGGCAAATTGGCGTGATAACGCGCGTGCGTCGGTTCACCGGTGGTGCGTCTGTCCCTGTGAATAGCGGCACCAAACGTCCCGCCGACGTAGCCGCAAGTCCCGGCACGTCGACGTCCGGCGTTGCAGCGGTTGCTCGGGATTTACCCGAGGAAGGCTTGCGGTCGATCGAATCAAAAACAATAATATTTGAACATCATGTTCATATTTGAACGTTTTATTTTTTCCGATTCATCGAAACGCTCGTCAAAGGATGTCCCCCATGCAAGCTCCCCTCATTGGCATCAACGGTGCCGGCATCGGCGGTCTGGCCGCCGCCATCGGATTGCTCCGCGCAGGTTTTCGAGTGCGTGTGTACGAGCAGGCGTCGCAGTTCGCGCGCGTCGGTGCAGACATCAACCTGACGCCAAACGCCGTGCGCGCACTCGACGGGCTGGGCGTTGGCGACGAGCTTCGCAAGACGGCTGCGCAGCCGAGCCATCGCATCAGCCGCATGTGGGATTCGGGCGAAACGACGTCGTGTCTGGAAATGGCGCAGACCGCGCAGACGAAGTACGGCGCGCCCCAACTCACGATGCATCGCGCCGATTTGCTGCAAGCGCTGGAGCAAGCCGTCCCGACTGAAGCCATTGCACTCGGGAAGAAGCTCGTGTCCTTCGAAGCGCCCGACGCAGGGCAGACCGGCAGCATCCGTCTGACGTTCGCCGATGGCACGCATGACGACGTCGACGTACTTATCGGCGCCGACGGCATCCACTCGGTCGTGCGCCGTGGCCTGTTCGGGCAGGAGTCGCCGGAGTTCACCGGCGTGGTGGCATACCGTGCCGTCGTCCCCGCAGAGAAGCTGAGCGGCGTGCCGAATCTCGGTGCGTTCACCAAGTGGTGGGGACCGAATCCGTCGAGCCAGATCGTGACGTTCCCGCTCAATCTCGGCCGTGACATCTTCGTGTTCGCCACGACGCCGCAAGACAGCTGGACGCTCGAATCGTGGACCGCGCCGGGCGACGTGCACGAGCTGCGCGCCATGTATGCCGACTATCACAGCGAAGCGCGCGCCCTGCTCGACGCATGCAACAGCGTGCTCAAGTCGGCGCTCTACGTGCGCGATCCGCTGCCGCAATGGTCGCGCGATCGCGTGTCGTTGCTGGGCGATGCGAGCCATCCGATGATGCCGTTCATGGCGCAAGGCGCGGGCATGGCCATCGAAGACGCTGTGGTACTGTCTCGCCACCTCGCGGATGCCGGTACGGGCGCCGATGCAGCTACGCTGTCGAATGCACTGGCACGATACGAAGCCGCGCGTCGCGAACGCACCGCGCGCGTGCAGATCGGCTCGCGCGGCAATCAGTGGCTCAAGGAAGGCGGCAACGCCGACTGGGTCTACGAATACGACGCCTGGCAAGTACCGCTCGCCGCCTGAGTCCGTCAGGACTTCCGAGCATCGCCGTCCGATTTTGACGAAGGGATTCGAACGCATGACCAAAGCAACGTCCGCCAACACGCCAGCCGCAGGCGCTCCTGAGACTGAGGCGCAAGACACCGCGCAAACGGGTCTCGTGACGCCGGTCATGCGCGCGCTCAAACTGTTGCGCTATGTGGCGGACGGCGGCTCGACGGCGAACCTCAGCGACGTCGGACGTCGCATCGGCGTGAACCGGGTGACGGTCATGCGTCTCGTGGAAACGCTGCAATACGAGGGCGTGCTGGAACCACTGCCGCACGGCGGACATCGGCTCGGCCTCGGATTTCTGACGCTGGCCGCCAGCGCCCTCGCAGGCGAAGACCATCTCGCCACGGCACGACGCGTGCTCACTCGCGTGACGAGCGAGACCGGACTATCGAGCTACCTCACGGTGCTCGATGGCGCACAGGTGCGCTACCTCCTGTGCGAAACACCGGCCCTGCCGCTGGTGAGCAACATCCGGGCGGGCAGTCGCGTCACGGCGCATCTGACGGCACCGGGCCGGTCGTTGTTGGCCCATCTGAACACCGAGCGCCGCCGGGCCTTGCTCGGGCCTGAGCCGTTGGCCGCCGCAACCGCGCAGAGCGCGCGGACATACGCGGCGCTCGATGAACAGTTGTCCCGCGACCGCGAAGCCGGTTGCGCATGGAGTCAGGACGGCTTCGAAGCCGGTATCGATGCCTGCGCCGCCGCTGTACTCGACGCGCACGGTCGGCCCTTGGCAGCCCTGAGCGTTGCCGGTCCCCGGGCGCTCGTCGGCACCGATTCCGTCACACGCGAGCGCACGGCCCGCGTTGTGAAGTCGGGCGCTGCCGATCTCGCCGTATTACTGGCAGACGCGCCAGCTTTCCTCGCGGCGGCGGAACGGACCTGAGTTCACGCAAGCAACGTCATCCCTTTGAACACGTGGCATTCACGGCGACACCGCTTGCCACACACCGCCACACGTCGGTGGAAATCGTGCCCTCGCCAACATTGCCACGGCGTGCCGCGTAACACGCCGTAACGCGGTTCTCGCCTTACCTTCCCCTCTCAAAGCCCCTGATCCCCCGTCTCGGTTGCTAGGATTTTCTGTAACGGGCGCAGACATGCCGCATCAATTCCGCGTGTGTCGAAGCCCGCTTTGCGGCGAATCCAATGACGAAGAACTCTCTGAAATGGCAGCACGTGGCGGTCGCCAGCGTGCTTTGTGGTGCCTCGGCGTTTGCGCAGGCACAGGAAGCCACCGTGTTCGCGGGCGGCATGAACGCGCGTAACGACGACAACGCGCACACCTATGCGTGGGGTTTCGATTACCGTCAGGCGCTGAGCGAGCATTTCGCGACCAGCTTCACGTGGTTGAACGAAGGCCACGTGCCGGATCATCACCGGGACGGCTTCGCGGTGCAGGTCTGGGCGCACCAGCCGCTCTTCGACCGGCGATTCGATGTCGCCGTCGGCGTCGGCCCCTACCACTATTACGACACCGTTCAGGGCAGTCGCGGACGCCGCTACGAAGACGATCACGGCTGGGGTGCAATGTTCTCCGTCGCGGCGACGTGGTACTTCGAAAGCCGCTGGTACGTGCAGGCGCGTGCCAACTACGTGCAATCGCCGTCGAGTGTGAATTCCGTCACCTATTTGCTCGGCGTCGGCTATCAGTTGGAGAAGCCGTCGTCACCTGGCCCGTTGTCGGGCGGTTCGAAGCCGGGGTTGCCGACGGGCGATGTGCTGTCTGTGATGGCGGGAATATCCGTCGTGAACAGCCTCGATTCGCAGAATGCGGCAGCGGAGGCCATCGAATACCGTCACGGCTTCGGGCCGTGGTTCGACGGCACGGTGTCGTTCATCAACGAAGGACACAGCGATATCGGGAGTCGTCAGGGCGCCGCGGCGCAGGTGTGGATCAAGGACGATTTCTCCGACGACCGCTTCAGCCTCGGTCTGGGCTTCGGACCTTACGTCACGTGGAATAAGTACAAGGAGAACCGTGCGGCGGACGGTGCACAGAACGTCGTCGCCGGTTTGCTGACGATGAGCGCCGCCTACCGATTCGCCGATCACTGGGTCGGACGTATCTCGTGGAACCGTGTCGTCACCGGCTATGACCGCGACAGCGATATCTTCCTCGCGGGCGTCGGGTACAAATTCTGATGCATTGCGACGTTCTGTCGCACTCCTTTTAATTAATATCTTCATTAGAGTCTTCGCTCGACATTCCCGTTGACTGTCGAGCGACTCGAAATCCTTATATGACAAGGGTTTCGAGCCGATTCATTCTTCGCAATTCATTGTTGCGCCGCATGCGGTTACTCCTGCGACGTGGTCGTCCTACCTTAGAGGCGTAGGCGGTGCCGGACTCGAAAGCGAGCTGGCCGACCACCCCAAAAAAAGCAATGACAGGAGAATAACCATGACCCGCACTCTTTCTCATCTGATGATCGCCGCAACCCTCGCTGTAGCCGCTGCCCCGGCAGCGTTCGCAGGCACTGGCGGCAACGGTTATCCGAACGAAAACTTCTTCTGGCAATCGAGCGTGTATAGCGAACAGCTCGCCGTGCCGCGCGCTCAGGTCAAGCAAGAACTAATCGACGCACAAGGCTCGCTGACCCAGACCGATAGCCAGTACCCGGTCCTCAAGACCTACGGCAACCCGGTAGGCGCTCACGCGCAAGGCTCGACCGCGCTGATGAACTCGACTTATCGAGGGAATTGATTGGCCGTGGTGCCCCAGTTGAAAAGAAACACCCCGCGCAGTTTGGCAGGGTGTTTCTCTTTGTCTACGGGAATCAGACAGCGATGGCCGACAGTTTGCGTTCGCCGAGCGGCGTGACGCGCAGCGCCCGCGCCTCGCGCGTGGGTTCGAGCCATTTGGCGTCGAGATAAGTGCTGAGCAATGCAGCCCCCAAAGCGCCGCCGAGATGCGGCTTGCGTTCGCTCCAGTCCGGACAGGTACAAGCGAAGCGACGGCGCCGCGCATGCGCCTGAGTGAGATCGACGCCGAGTGCGATCAGGCCATCGGTGCCTGCGTCGGTAAGTGACACGTCGCTTCCATCGATACGAATCCACCGACGCGCGTGCATCCGCGCAAACAGGTCGACGGCAATCTCCCCGGCGAGATGGTCGTAGCAGGTGCGCGCGTGACGCAGCGGGATCGGTGTCGCACGGCTGACCGGCACCGGACGCGGCCGAAGCTCCCGCGTCGCCAGGACAGCGCTGGCGAGCGCCTCGATGGCCGCTGCCGTCTCCGGCGTAGCGATGCGGAAATACCGATGCCGTCCCCGCGCCTCCTGCGCAAGAACGCCGCCGTCGACGAGGCGGGCAAGGTGGCCGCTGGCGCTGGAGGGGGACAGCCCCGCAACGAGCGCAAGCTCCCCGGCAGGACGGGCAGAGCCATCCATCAACGCCCAAAGCATGGTCATGCGGCCAGCGTCGGCAAGGAGCGCGGCGAGGGAACTGACGCCCGGTGCGGCATCGCGTGCAGTGTCCATGTCAGGACTCCTTTGAAGAATATGTCCGCAGTATAGGTCCGACGGCGCGTTCAACAGTTCAGGACAGGATGAAACGTGGCAGGCGCTTCTTGGCGCATCCTTGACACCATCGAGACACGTTTCAGAGGCTCTTCGCCATGTCAGTCGCCACCCTTGCATCGCCCACGCAGCCGCACAACCGCTTTCCCGCGAACGCGCTTGAGGCCGTCACGCACCCCGATCCTTATCCGTACTACGCGTCGCTGGCCACCCGGCGCCCCTTGGGCTTCGACGCATCGCTTGGCCTCTGGGTCGCTGCCGGACCGGAGGCGCTGGCGGCGGTATTGGGGCATCCGGCTTGTGGTGTGCGTCCGGCGGGGGCTTTGGTGCCTGCCGCGTTGGTTGGCGGACCTGCTGGTGAGTGGTTTGGAGCGCTCGTCCGTATGAACGACGGTCCCGCTCACGCGGCGATGAAGCCTTGGCTCAACGCGCAGCTTGCGACGCTGCATGCCGACCGGGACACGCTCGTTCGTCTGCACGACGCCAGTCAGGCCGCCTGCGCCGACGCCTACCTCGCGCGCGGCGACGCCCCCGCCGCCCGCCTCGACGACTTCGTCTTTCGTCAGCCCATCTACGGCCTCGCGGCATGGCTGGGCGTTCCCGCAGCACAATGGACCGAAGTGCATGAAGACGTGCAGCCGTTGGTCGCGGCAATGGCCGAAGCTGGCAAACCGTTGCCGCGCGCCGACGTGCTGGCGCATGGACACCGCGCCGCCGCAGCGCTGCGTCTGCGTGCCGCTCGCTGGCTCGACAACGACGCCGCCCCCGGCACCTGGCTGCGAGAAGTCGCCCGGCGCGCAGCAGACAACGACAGTATCGACTTCAATGCCCTCACGGCGAACATCGTCGGCCTCTTCACACAAACCCACGATGCCTGCGCCGGTCTTGTCGCCAACAGCATCCGACGGCTTGCACGAAGTGCCGATGTCACCCCCGCGTCGGCAGATCCGGCAGACCTCAGTGTCGCCATCAAGACCGTCAGCGACGTCATCCGCTTCGATCCGCCGGTACAGAACACACGACGTTTTCTGCACGCGCCCGCGGTCATCTGCGAACAGGCACTGGCGCCGGGCGACGTCATTCTTGCCGTGCTGGCGTCCGCACCGCCGAGCGCAATGCCGGACGGTGTGGCATGGACCTTCGGGACCGGCGCCCACGCCTGCCCGGGACGCTCCCCCGCGAGCACGATTGCCGCCGTCGGCGTTCACGCAATACGCCAAGGGGGCGAAGACCTTGCGTCGCTGGCAGGCGGCACTGCGTACCACCCGCTCGTTAATATCCGCATCGCCCGGTTTTCCGTGTAGTCCTGGTGTTTTGAGTCGGTTGACGGCGGTCCGCGCAATTCGTTTTATCTATCGAAATATTAATTTCATCTGATAAAACAAGATTCATTGACACGCCCCCCTTTGCCCACAAGGCTTTGCGCGGCGTCCCGCCGTCCGCCCGGGATTTCAGGCAGCATGACACTTTCCTCTTCGCCACCCTCGTCCATCATCCTCTCCGGTCGCGGCAGCCTCGCGCGACGGACGGCGGACAGGCGACCGATGTTCCTGCTGCTCTCATGTCCAACACACTTTCCGACGGCATGCCCATGCCTGCACGGCTCTGGGCCGTGGCGACCGTCATGCTCGCTATCGCCTTGTCGGTGCTCGACAGCGCCATCGCCAACGTGGCACTGCCGACCATCGCGCGCGATCTGAACGCCAGCCCTGCCACCTCGATCTGGATCGTCAACGCGTATCAGCTCGCCATCACCATTTCGCTGTTGCCGCTCGCCGCGCTCGGCGAAATCGTGAGCTACCGGCGCGTCTACACGGTCGGTCTCGCCCTCTTCACCGTCGCCTCGCTCGCCTGCGCGCTCTCCGACTCCCTCGTCACGCTGACGCTCGCACGCGTAGCGCAAGGCTTTGGCGCGGCCGGGATCATGAGCGTGAACACGGCGCTTGTGAAGACGATCTACCCGTCGCGCTGGCTCGGACGCGGTGTCGCCCTCAACTCGCTGATCGTGGCCGTCTCCTCCGCTGCGGGGCCGACGATTGCTGCGGGCGTGCTCTCTATCGCCCACTGGCCGTGGCTCTTCGCGATCAACGTACCGCTGGGCATCATCGCGTTCGCTATCGCCGTGCGCTCGCTGCCGGACAGCACGCGCTCGTCGCATCCCTTCGACTGGATGGGTGCGCTGTTGAGCGCACTGACGTTCGGGCTACTGATCTCCGGCATCGATTCGTTTGGCCACGGTCAGGAGCGCTGGCTCGTCGCCGTGGAGATTGCGGCGGCCATCGTCATCGGGACGGTCTTCGTACGCCGCCAACGCCGTCAGCCAGTGCCGCTGCTGCCCGTCGATCTGTTGCGTATCCCCATTTTCGGGCTGTCGATCTGCACGTCGATGGCGTCGTTCTGTGCGCAGATGCTCGCATTCGTCTCGCTGCCCTTCTTCCTTCAGGACACCCTCGGCTTCGATCATGTGCAAACGGGTCTGCTGATGACAGCGTGGCCGCTCACCATTGTGGTCGTCGCCCCCCTGGCGGGACGTCTGCTGGAGTACTACAAGCCGGGGCTGCTCGGCGCGATCGGGCTGGCCGCTTTCGCGCTCGGTCTGCTCGCGCTCGGCTTGCTGCCCGATCAGCCAGGCACGCTCGACATCGTGTGGCGCATGGCGTTGTGCGGCTTCGGTTTCGGACTGTTCCAGTCGCCCAACAATTACGCGATGTTGATGTCCGCCCCGAGCCATCGCAGCGGGGGCGCAAGCGGCATGCTGGGCACCGCGCGCCTGACCGGACAGACGACCGGCGCGGCGCTCGTAGCGCTTGTCTTCAGCGTCGCGCCGCAGGGCTACGGCACGCGAGCGTCGCTTTACGTGGCGGCCGCGTTCGCAGCGGTAGCGGCGGTCGTGAGCAGTCTGCGCACGTTGCCGTCCGCGCAACCGGCAGTGAAATGACGACGCGTCGGACGCCGCGCCGGATACCCCTTCCCGGGCCACGTAAGCGGGTTCACCCGGCCGACCGTCCGGCCGTGCTACACTGCCGACCTTTTACGGCTCGCCAGCGCGGGCCGCAAACGCCATGAGTTTCTGCGCCATCGATTTCGGCACTTCGAATTCTGCCGTCGCCGTGAAAGGCGGCAGCGCCATGCGTCTGGTCGAACTTGAGGCCGGATACGGCACGCTGCCCACCGCCGTGTTCTTCAACGCCGACGAAGGCGGCCGCGCCTCGTTCGGGCGTCAGGCCGTCGCCGATTACGTCGATGGCTACGACGGGCGCCTCATGCGCTCGCTCAAAAGCCTGCTCGGCTCCTCCCTAATCGAAAGCACCACCGACCTCGGTAACGGCTCGGCGATGCGCTACATCGACATCATCGCCACGTTCCTGCGTCACCTGCGCACCCATGCGGTGAAGGCCGATGGCGGCGATCTGCGTCAGGTCGTCATGGGGCGTCCGGTGTTCTTCGTCGACGACGATCCGAAGGCGGACGCTGCCGCGCAGCGCTCGCTCGAACAAAGCGCACGCGACGTCGGCTTCAAGGACGTGCATTTCCAGTTCGAACCGATCGCCGCCGCATTCGATTACGAATCGCGTCTGACGGAAGAACAGCAAGTCCTGGTCGTCGACATCGGCGGCGGTACGTCCGACTTCTCGCTCGTGCGTGTCGGCCCGGATCGCGCCCGTCATCTGGATCGTAAGGACGACGTGCTCGCGCACCACGGCGTACACATCGCCGGGACCGACTTCGACCGCCGCATCGAGCTGGCAACTATCCTGCGCGAACTCGGCTACAAGGCGCTCGGCCCGGACGGCAAGGAAGTCCCCAACCGGATTTACTTCGATCTCGCCACGTGGCACCTGATCAACACCGTCTACACGCCCAAGCGCGTGGGCGAACTGGCGCTCACGGCGCATCTGTATGCCGACGCGGCGCATCACCGTCGTCTCATGCGCACGGTCGAACAACGCCTCGGGCACGCACTGGTCGGTCATGCGGAAGAGGCCAAGATCGATGTGTCCGCCGGTGGTGAGACGCGCATTGACCTCTCGGTCATCGAGCGCGAACTGGGTGTGGCCTTCTCGGAAGCCGGTCTGGTAGAGGCTGTGAGCGACGAAATCGCCAGCATCACGGCGGGCGCCGTGCATACGGCATCGCTCGCCGGGCTGCGCGCAGAGGATGTCGACGCCCTGTATTTCACCGG
The DNA here is from genome assembly GCF_024704525.1 of Pandoraea commovens. Taxonomy (NCBI): domain Bacteria; kingdom Pseudomonadati; phylum Pseudomonadota; class Betaproteobacteria; order Burkholderiales; family Burkholderiaceae; genus Pandoraea; species Pandoraea commovens. The sequence continues at coordinate 1,389,582 of NZ_CP102780.1, read as the reverse complement.
CGGCTCGACGGGACTGCGTTGTCTGTCCAGCGCGATGTGCGCTGCCTTCCCGCAAGCGACGCCGGTCTTCGGCGACCGCCTCGCCAGCGTGGCGCTAGGTCTGGGCATTCACGCAAAGCGCGTGTTTTCCTGATCGTTCGTCTCACGCGTCCCACGACGAAAAAAGCGCGCGACCGAAAGATCAGCGCGCTTTTTTTATGCCGTCAGGCGAAGCGAATCGAGACGAATCACACGAGGAATTGCCAGAGCAGCAACGTCATCACCAGTCCGACCAGCGACACGATGGTCTGCAACACCGACCACACCCACAGCGTCTCCTTGAGCTTGAGGCCGAAGTACTCACGCACCATCCAGAAGCCCGCGTCGTTGACGTGGCAGAAGAACACCGACCCCGCCCCGATCGCCAGCGCGATGAGCGAGCCCTGCACCGGCGGCAGATGCATCACGAGCGGCGCGACGATACCAGCGGTCGTGGTCGTGGCGACCGTCGCCGACCCCGTCGCCTGACGCAACGCCACCGCGATCAGCCACGCCAGCAGAATCAGCGGCATATGCGTGCCGACCGCCACCTTGCCGATGGTCGTCGCAATACCTGCCGTCACCAGCGCCTGCTTCAGCCCGCCGCCCGCACCGATGGTGAGCAGCAGCCCGGCAATCGGAGGCAACGCGCGACGCAGTGTCTCGCCCACGCGAGCGCGCGGCAAACCTCGCCCCCAGCCCAGCACGACGATGGCGACGACGACCGTCAGCGCCAGCGCGATGATCGGCTCGCCGAGGAAGTTGAGCGCGTCGAACAGCGGCGTCTCCGGGGTAAGCGCCACCTTCGCAAGCGTGCGGCCCAGCATGAGCACGACCGGCAGCAGAATCACCAGCAGCGCCGCCGCGAACGGCGGCTGCGACGCGTCGTCGTCACGCTTGGTGAATAGCTCGCCCATTTGCTGCGGTGCCTGCACTTGCAAACGCGGCGCAAGCCACATGCCGTACAACGGCCCGGCGAGAATCACGGCCGGGATGGCGATGAGCAGCCCCAACCCCATCGTCATGCCCAGATCCGCATGCAGCGCCGACACGGCGATCAGCGGTCCCGGATGCGGCGGCACGAGCGCGTGCAGCGTCGTCATGCCCGCCAGCGCGGGAATCGCCACGCGCAGGATCGGCGTGTTCGCGCGACGCGCCATCACGAAGATGATCGGCACCATCATGACCAGACCGACTTCGAAGAACAGCGGCAGGCCGATGATCATGGCGACGAGCGCCATCATCCACGGCAACGCCGCACCTTTCGCAAACTTCAGCAGCACCGTGACGATCCGGTCGGCCGCCCCGGTGTCGGCCATCAACGCCCCGAGCATGGCCCCGAGCGCGATGATCATGCCCGCATCGCCCAGCAGACTGCCTGCGCCCTTGCTGAACGAACTGGCCACCGCTTCGAGCGGTAGTCCTGCGCCAAGCCCGGCGATGAACGTGCCGATGAGAATCGACAGGAACGGCGATAGCTTGAGCGCGCTGATGAAAACGATGATGGCCACGAGGCCGACGAGACAGGACAGCAGAAGGCGAGTGTCGTGCGCTGCCCAAGGCACGACGTGGTTGACTATCTCCACGATGATCCTTGATGACGAGAAACGAAAACACCGGCGCGCAGCGCGCAGCCGGTGTGTGCAGGGATTGTGCTACTGGAGACGGCCGCATGCACGCATGGGCCGCAACGCCCCGTGAGACGGGGCAGGCGGGAGGCAGCGGCAAGTTTCGATCGACAAAACATCGCCGCTGCGGGTCGCGTTACTGGAACGCGACTTCGTTGAAACTGCGCAATTTGCGACTGTGCAAACGGTCCAGACCGTTGTCGCGCAGCAGCTCCATGGCCTTCACGCCGATCTTCAGATGCTGATCGACACGCTCGCGATAGAAGCGGTCCGCCATGCCCGGCAACTTCAGTTCGCCATGCAGCGGCTTGTCGCTCACGCACAGCAACGTGCCGTACGGCACGCGGAAACGGAAACCGTTGGCGGCAATCGTCGCACTCTCCATATCGAGCGCAATCGCGCGGCTCTGGCTCATGCGCTGCACCGGCTCACGGTGATCGCGCAATTCCCAGTTCCGGTTATCGACCGTCACCACCGTGCCCGTGCGCATTACACGCTTGAGCTCGAAGTCGTCCAGCTGCGTGACATCGGCCACCGCGCGCTCCAGCGCCACCTGCACTTCGGCCAGCGGCGGCACCGGCACCCACAGCGGCAGGTCGTCGTCGAGCACGTGGTCTTCACGCACGTAACCGTGCGCGAGGCAGTAGTCGCCCAGACGCTGCGAATTGCGCAGGCCCGCGCAGTGCCCCAGCATGATCCACGCGTGCGGACGCAGTACCGCGATGTGATCGGTGATGGTCTTGGCGTTCGACGGTCCGACGCCGATATTCACCATCGTGATGCCGGTGTTGTCCGGGCGCACGAGGTGATACGCGGGCATCTGCGGCAGGCGCGGGGGCGATGTGCCCTCTTCGGCGCGCGCCCCGATGTTCTGGTTCCAGTGCGTGACGTTGCCCGGCTCGACGAACGCCGTGTACTGGCTGCGGTACTCGCGCAGCGCGGGATCGTCCGTCGCGCTCATCAACTCGCGCCCCAGCTCCACGAACTCGTCGATGTAGAACTGGTAGTTGGTGAACAGCACGTAGTTCTGGAAGTTCTCGGGAGATGTCGCCGTGTAATGGCGCAGCCGGTGCAGCGAATAGTCGACGCGCGGCGCGGTGAACAGCGCCAGCGGCAGAATCTCGCCTGGCAGCGGATCGCGCGTGCCGTTGACGATGCTGTCGTCCATCTTCGCGAGGTCGGGCACGTCGAACACAGTGCGCATGGCGCGCAAGTGCGTCTGATCGAGATCCCCTTCGAGGTACACACCGTCCTGATAGGCGAAGTGCACGGGAATCGGTTCGTCCGAGACGCCGACCTCGAACGCGGCGCCGTGGTTGTGCGCCAGTCGGCGCAACTGCTCGATGTAGTAATTCTCGAACAGATCGGGACGCGTGACGGTGGTCTGATAGCTGCCCGGGCCCGAGACAAAACCGTAAGACAGGCGCTTGTCGAGCTGGGTGATGTCTTCCGTGGTGATGCGGATGAACGGGTAATGGGCGCTCACGCGGCGCGCCTGATCCTTCTGCTTCGAGAAGCGCTCGAATGCCGCGCGCAGATAGGCCGTATTGGCGTCGTAAATCGTCTTCAGATAGGCGACGGCTTCCACCGGATCTGCGATCGATCGGGTGGCATGGACCGGTTCTTGTTCGGACATGCGCAAACCTCTTCTGTCTTCTTCGTGATCTCGAATATGCGCCTATTGTGACACGACTGTACGACATCTGCGGGACAGTGAAGCCGGTCGATTCCCATTCGGCGGAAGGCGCGGTCGGCAGGGTTTTCGCGGGGATTCAGAGGGGATGCGAAGGAGATTGGGTGCGACGTCGGCCGGGGAAGTTCGTCCCCGGCCGAGCGTGTTCTTGCGGATGCTACCGGATGGTGCCGGGTGCGTGCGCTCAGTCTTCGAGGCGCATGCCGACCTTGAGCGTGACCTGCCAGTGCGCGACCTTGCCGTCTTCGATATGGCCGCGTGTTTCGGTGATCTCGAACCAGTTCAGATTGCGCAGCGTCTTGCTCGCGCGTTCGATGGCGCATTTGACCGCGTCCTCGATGGACTTGGTCGACGAGCCGGTCAGCTCGATTTGCTTGTACACGTGATTCGTCATGTCAGCCTCCGGGTGGGTTTGGAGACTTCCCATGCTAGGCGTGTGCTACTGAGGCCGCAAGTCGGTGCATTCCGACAGGTCGTCGCCAGCATCGTCGAGCAAGTCGACGGCCGCCGCATGCTCGCTGACGCTCGCCTCATTTCCCGCCTGCGCGCGACGCAGCACGGCGGGCACAACGGTATCGAGCGGCGTGGGAACGACGTGTGTGAGATTGCGTCGCACTTTTTGCAGCAACTGCGTGAGCTGCACCGCTTCGAACGCGGTCAGGCCGTGCAGCGCTTCATCGCGCACTTCGTCGGAAAGGCGACGCGCGATCTGCAATTGCGCAACGGCCGCCCGCGTGACGAACAGGCGTTCGATGCGAGGATCGCGCGCATCGGGCCGACGTCGCACCCAACCGGCCTCTTCCATGCGCTCCAGCGTGCGGGCGAGCGTCTGTACCGGCGTTTCCAGAATGTCGGCCAGCACTGTCGGGCTCACGCCGCGATTGACGGAGAGATAGGCGAGCAAGCGGCATTGCGCGCGCGTCATCGGCAGCGTGCGCTGTGCAAACTGCTCGAAGCGGCGCCCGAAGAGACGTTGGATGTCTGCGACGAGAAAGCCGAAACGTTGGGCGGAATCGGTTACTTTCATATGCCGCATTATGCTAAACATGTTTAGGGATATCAAGCCGACGACACTTCGGCATCCGGTGCATCCCCGGACCACTGCCCGGCCCTCCCCGTCCGGCGCCACCCTGGGCCGCCTCCGACCGCATCAGTCCGCCTCAGGCCGCCGCCGGTGTCCCGTCACCCTGTCCGCTGCCGTGTCCCAACCAGTCGAGCGCGCCCTCGCCTGCGGTTTCGCCTCCCGGACCGGCGCGCCGAATTGCGACGCCCACGGCCAGCACGTCGATGGCGGCGAGATGCAGGATCCGCGCGATCATCGTGACGTGTGCGCCCATCGTCTCCACATGATCGTTAGGCAGCACCAGCGTCGCCTTGCGGGCGAGCGGTGAATTGCGAGCGGTAAGCGCAATGACCTTGGCACCGCGCGTGAGTGCGATATCGACGGCGCGGTTCAGGTCCGTCGAGCGTCCCGATGCGGAAATCGCGACGACCACATCGCCATCCCCCAACAACCCGGCCGACGCCTGCAACAGGTACGGATCGCCGTACGCGATCGTCGGCTTGCCGAAACGGAAGAACTTGTAGTGTGCATCCTGCGCGATCACACCTGAGTTGCCCAAGCCGTAGAACTCGATGCGACGCGCGCCGTCGAGCAGCGTCACGGCCGCCTCGACGGTGCGGGCATCGAGATGCTCGCGCATTTGCAGAATCGACGACACGGTGTTGTCGAGCACCTTGGCGCTGAATTCGGCAGCGGTGTCGCCCACGTGCACCTGCCCGTGACGCACAGGCAAAGTGCCCGTCAATGCGCTCGCGAGCTTGAGCTTGAAATCCGACAGCCCCTGACAGCCGAGCTTGCGGCAGAAGCGAATCACCGTCGGCTGACTCACACGCGCCAGACGCGCGATCTCCGCCACCGGCTCGGCCAGCAACGCGCGCGGTTGCTTCAGCGTAAGTTCCGCGACGCGCTGCTCGGCGGGACTCAGACGGTCGCGCAAACGATGCAGACGGTCGATGAGCGCTCCCGCCCCTGCTGCGTGCGTGCCCAGTTGCTCCGCGAGAATCGCCGACGTCCCTAGAAACGCGGGATGATCGGCCGTGATGATGTAAGTCGGAATTTTCTTCAGATACGCTTCGAAACGGCCCTTCGCCTCGAAGCGCTGACGAAACGGCGAATCCTCGAACAGCTTGCCGAGCTTCGGAATCACGCCACCGCCGAGGTACACGCCGCCGACCGCGCCGAGCGACACCGCCACGTTGCCTGCGAGCGTGCCCAGCATCGCGCAGAAGCAATCGACGGTCTCACGCGCGAGCGCGTCGTCCGATTGCGCGAGCTTGACGATGGCCGGGGTCTCAAGCGATTCCACGCGACGTCCTGCGCGCTCTGCCAGCGCCTGATAAACAAGCGCCATGCCGGGGCCCGCCACCAGCCGCTCGAACGATACATGCGGGAAGTGCTTCCACGCGTAGCGCAGCACGTCGATCTCACGCTCGTCCGCCGGAGAAAATGTTGTGTGGCCGCCCTCGCTGCCCAGCGCGATCCATCGGTCTCCCGCCGGAATGAGGCCCGACACGCCCACACCGGTACCCGGCCCAAGCAGACCCAGCACACCGTTCGGACGCGGTTCGCCGCCGCCGATCTTGTGCTTCTGCGCGTCCGTCAAATACGGCAGCGCCATCGCCAGCGCGGTGAAATCGTTGACGACCAGCAGCGTCTCGAAACACAACGCACGGCGCGTCGCTTCGATGGAGAAGTGCCAGTCGCGATTCGTCATCTGAATCTCATCGCCTTCGATGGGATTGGCGATGGCGATGGCAGCGTGCTGTACCGGCTCGGCGTGATCCGCCTCGTCGAGGTAAGCGCGGATGACTTCGGGCACACCCGCGTAGTCGTCGCAGGCGTAATCACGGATTTCAACGAGATCGCCCGGCGAGATCTCCAGCGCAAAGCGGGCGTTGGTGCCACCAATGTCGGCCAGCAATCGCGGACCGCTCAGGTGGGGCGGGTTATTCCTCACTCCAGAAGACATCGAGCTTGACTCCTTCTCGGTGGATCAGCCGGGAGATGGCATTGTCCTGTTCGCTCGCCTGCGCGGCTTCGAGCACGGCGCGTTTGGCCGGGCCCTGTATTTGCAGGATGAGCCGGTCGCAGGCCGCGAGCGCGGCGAGCGACCACGACACGCGCGGATACGGCGCGTGCTGCGGCTGCACGAAGACGAACTTGTCGTGGGTGGTGGTGGCCTCGGGCCATTGCGGGGCGTCGGCAAAGAGCGACGCGGTGTGCCCATCCTCGCCCATGCCCAGCACGCAGACTTGCGGCACGCCATGCGTCCACGTGTCGTTGAGCGTGCGCACGTGCAACGCCGTGGCCGTCGCTGTGTCGACGATCGGCAACCAGCGCGCGCCGGTCGCACCGGGCAACAGCGTCTCGCTCACGAGTCGCGCATTGCTGTCGGCGTGATCGGGCGGCAGCCAGCGATCGTCCACCAAGGTGATGTCGACGTCGCGCCACGCCACGGGCAGGCGCGCGAGCTGCGCGAGAAAGGCCCGAGGGCTGGTGCCGCCGGAGACGGCCAGCAACGCCCGCTTGCGAATCGTCAGCGCTTCGTCGATGCCCGCCACGACGGCGTTGGCCAGCGCATGTGCCTGCGCGTCGCGCGTGGGAAAGGTTCGCCAATGGATCATGCGGTCCGCCGTCAGTTGTCTTCTTCCACCCAGCTCGATCCGTATTGCGTGAGCAGCGCGCTGGCGGCGGGCGGTCCCCACGTGCCGGCGGCGTAACGCTTCGGGCCCTTGTGCTGTCGCGACCAGTACGCCTGAATCGGCGCGACCCAGCGCCACGCCTGCTCCTGCTCGTCGCGCCGCACGAACAGCGCCAGCCGACCGTTGATGACGTCGAGCAACAAACGCTCGTACGCATCCATCCGGTGTCCCTTGAAGAACTGGTCGAACGCCAGATCGAGGTGGACGGATTGCAGATTCATGCCCTCGCCCGGCTGCTTCGCGAGGCAGTACAGACGGATCGATTCGTTCGGCTGAAGGCGAATGACGAGACGGTTGACCCCCGGTTGTGCCGTCGCGTCGCCCAGCAGCGGATACGGCGTCGCGCGGTAATTGACGACGATCTCCGCCACGCGCTCGCCGAGCCGCTTGCCCGTGCGCAGGAAGAACGGCACACCCGCCCAGCGCCAGTTGTCGATGTCGGCCTTGAGCGCGACGAACGTCTCCGTCTGGCTGTCCGGTGGCACGCCCGGCTCGTCGTTGTACGCGGGCACCGCCGAATTGCGGATCGCCCCGCCGCCGTACTGCCCGCGCACGACATTGCGCGAAACGCTCTCGTCGTCCAGTTGACGCAGCGAGCGCAGCACGCGCAGTTTTTCGTCTCGCACGGCGTCGGCGTCCATCGACAGCGGTGGCTCCATCGCGACGATGGCCAGCAGTTGCAGCAAATGGTTCTGCACCATGTCGCGCAGCGCGCCGGTCTGTTCGTAGAACTCGCCGCGTCCCTCGACGCCGATTTCCTCGGCAATCGTGATCTGGATGTTATCGATCAGTTCGCGCCGCCACAGCGGCTCGAAGATCGCATTGCCGAAGCGCAGGGCCAGCAGGTTCTGCACCGCCTCTTTTCCGAGGTAGTGGTCGATGCGGTAAATCTGGTCTTCGCGGAAGATCGCGCCGACAGCGTCGTTGATCGCCTCCGACGACGCCAGATCGTGACCCAGCGGCTTTTCGAGCACGATGCGGCTGTTCTCGTTGAGCTTCGCGCTGCGCAGCCCTTCGCAAATGGGGATGAACAGCGACGGCCCGGTCGCCAGATAGAAGATCCGCACACCGGGACGCTTCGACAGCCGCTCGGCCAGTACGCCGAACTCGTCTTCGCGGCCCAGATCGAGCGGCATGTAGTCGATGGTGTCGAGGAAGCGCTTCCAGGCGCTCTCGTCCCACACGTCGGGCTTGATGTGTCCGCGCACATGCTGCTCGCACCACGCGTGGTACTCGGCGGCGTCCATCGGTTTTCGCGCGATGGCGAGGATGCGGCCAGCATCGGTGGCGGCGGTGATCGAACTCGCCGTTGCGTCCTTCGCATCGTCCGCGCCGAGCTGGCCGGTGCGGAACGCGCGGAACAGCGCGGGAAGGACTTTGCGCAGCGACAAATCGCCGGTAGCGCCGAACAACACAAAGGTATAGGGTGAAGGCGTGTTCATGACAAGACGTCCACGTGTCACTGGGAAAGCGCAACTTTTGACACTGCATTGTAGTTTAACTACACTGCAATTCAACAAAATATCGTGCTTTAACTACATGCCCTCATGGCGTGGCGAGTTAACGACATTCACGAAAGTTCGCACGCATTCCGCGCTTCCTCCCGCCCCACAACGTCCGTCCCGGGATCCCTCATGACCCAGTCTTCGCATAACGTGTCGCTGCATCCGGTGGTACAACGCGTGACCGAGCGCCTTATCGAGCGCAGCCGGTCGTCCCGTCAGGCCTATCTCGACGGCGTCGCGCGCGCCACGCAGGGGCAACCCGGGCGCGACAAGATCGGATGCGCGAATCTGGCCCACGCACTGGCCGCCGCCCCCGCCGACGATCGTCTGAAAATCCGCTCCGAGCGTACGCACAACATCGGCATCGTCACCGCATACAACGACATGCTCTCGGCGCACGCGCCCTTCGCCGAATTCCCCGACATCATCAAATCCGCAGCGCGCGCGCATGGTGCGAGCGCGCAGGTCGCCGGTGGCGTACCCGCCATGTGCGATGGGGTGACGCAAGGCTATGCGGGCATGGAGCTGTCGCTGTTCTCGCGCGACGTGATCGCGCTGGCCGCCATCGTCGCGCTCTCGCATCAGATGTTCGACGCCGCCATGTTCCTCGGCGTGTGTGACAAGATCGTGCCGGGGCTGGTGATCGCCGCGCAGGCGTTCGGCCATCTGCCCGCCGTGTTCAGCCCGGCAGGCCCGATGCCGTCGGGGTTGCCGAACGACGAGAAGTCGCGCATCCGGCAGGAATATGCAGCGGGCCGCGTCACACGCACCGCCCTGCTCGACGCCGAACTCGCCGCCTATCACGCCGAAGGCACGTGCACGTTCTACGGCACGGCGAACAGCAACCAGATGCTCATGGAATTCATGGGCCTGCATCTGCCCGGGTCGTCGTTCGTCAACCCGCATACGCCGTTGCGACACGCGCTCACGCAAGCCGCCACGGCGCGTGCGGTAGCGCTCGCGAAGTCGGGCATCAATACGTCGCAGATTCTGGACGAGCGAGCGTTCATCAACGGCGTCGTCGGTCTGCTTGCCACCGGCGGGTCGACGAATCACACGCTGCACCTGGTCGCAATGGCCCACGCAGGCGGCATTCTGCTCGACTGGCAGGACTTCGCCGAGTTGTCGGACGTCACCCCGCTGCTCGCGCACGTCTATCCGAGCGGCAAGGCCGACGTGAACCAATTCCATGCGGCCGGTGGCCTGAGTTTTCTCATTCGCGAACTGCTCGATGCGGGCTTTTTGCACAACGACGTGACGACCGTCATGGGACACGGTCTGCGTGCCTACACGCAGGAGGCCTTCCTGCGCGACGACGTGCTGTCGTGGCAGGAAGCGCCGACCAAAAGCCTCGACGAAAACATCGTGCGTCCGGCGTCGCGACCGTTCGCGCCCGAGGGCGGCCTGCGCATGCTCGCAGGCAATCTGGGACGCGCCGTCATCAAGTCGTCCGCCGTCAAGCCCGAACACCAGAAGGTACGTGCGCCGGCGCGCGTGTTCTCCGATCAGGAGTCGGCGCAAGCGGCCTTCAAAGCGGGCGAACTGACGCGCGACGTGATCGTCGTGGTGCGCTTCCAGGGGCCGCGTGCCAACGGCATGCCCGAACTGCACAAGCTCATGCCGATGCTGGGGCTCTTGCAGGATGAAGGGCATCACGTCGCGCTGGTCACGGACGGTCGCATGTCCGGGGCATCGGGCAAGGTGCCTGCGGCCATCCATCTGTCGCCCGAAGCGGAGGAAGGCGGCATGCTCGCGCGCGTGCAGGATGGCGACATCATCGAGATCGATTGCGAGACGAATACCCTGCACTGCGAAGTGGACGACGCCACACTCGCCGCGCGCACGCCCGAGGCGGTGCCGCAACGACCGTTCGATCCGTGGCGCAATATGTTCGCGCTGTTCCGAAACAACGTCGGCACCGCACCGCATGGCGCAAGCGTGCTGTTCAACGACGCGCAGTACCCGAAACACGACTGATCTCACCGCTCAACGTCAGGCAAACAAGGCGTCAAAATCTTGACGCCTTTTTTACCTGCGCCTCCCTAGACTGGCCTCGTTGTCACTTCAGTCGTCAAAACGACACGTCGCCATGCCCTCAATCGCCCAACGCGTCAGCCTTGAACCTCCTGGTGCGAACGCCACTCCGGCTGATCCCTCGCGCGCTTACAGCGCAACACCCGCCGCGGCCCGTGCGTCGCTCAGTTCGGCGCAATCGGCCAACAACGCCGTCGCCGCAACGCCAGCCAGTACGCTGACCACGCTGGGCGCACCGTCCGCCGAGACCGTGTCTGTGGCGCGTCAACGCAATCGATACAACCCGCGCGCCCGCCTCGACGCGACGCTCGACATCACCCTCAGCCGCGCCGCCGTCTCCTCGCTGGCCGTCACGCTGGCGATGAGCCTGCCACTGCCATGGCGTGTCGAGACGATTCGTCCGATCCGGCGCGATACGGCGGCTGTGGTGTCGATTGCCTTGCCGCGCGTCGAAGCGGCACGGGCGATGGACGTCGTCATGCAATCGCTGCCGGAAGCCGAATTCGGCGCACTACGCCTGCGTCCGGCCGTCTGAGACCCTCCCGGCGATCTTCGCCAACACCGATGCTTCAGGTTATGAACACAGCCATCTTCGAAGGCGTGTGGGTTCCGCTCGTCACGCCCATGTCAGGCGCCAATGGCGCTCAGATCGACTACAACGCGTTTGCACGTCTGGTCGACTACTACCTCGCCGCTGGCGTAAACGGCCTCGTGGTCGCAGGCACCACCGGCGAGGGCACACTGCTCACCGATGAGGAGCGCCGCCGTCTCGTCGAGACGGCCTGCCACCTCGCTCACGGACACGCGCCGGTGCTCGCCGGTGTCGGTGCCGCCGACACGACGAATGCCGCGCGTCAGATCCGCAGTCTTGACGACCTGCCGCTCGCCGGTTACCTCGTCCCGCCGCCCTACTACCTGCGCCCCTCGCAGGAAGGCATTCTCTGGCACTACCGCACGCTTGCCGCCGGTACGCGCAAGCCGCTCGTGCTCTATAACGTGCCGCTTCGCACCGGTGTCACGCTCGGCGTGGAGACGATCCGCGAGCTGGCATCGCACGAGTCGTTCGCCGCCATCAAGGAGTGCGATGCGCACCCGCTCACACATCTCCCCGCGCAAGTGACGATGCGCGTGCTGTGCGGCGACGACATGCAGATCCTGCCCGCGCTGCGCGCCGGTGCCGTCGGATGTATTTCGGCGGCAGCGCATGTGCGCCCGGACCTCTATCTCAAGCTGATGCGCTACGTGCGCGAAGGCGACATGGATCACGCGAACACACTCTTCAACGGCATGAAGCCGCTGATCCGACGACTGTTCTCCGAGCCGAATCCGGTGGCGATCAAAGCGGCCCTCGCATCGCTGGGCTTCTGCCAGGACACGGTGCGCCGCCCGCTCATGCCGTGCACCACCGCCCTTCGCAAGGACATCGACGCACAACTGGAAGTCACGATGGCGTTCTGATATCGGCAGCATGCCGCCCCGACGTGGTCCATGACCGCACCTGACAGGACACTCGCAATGGATGAGATCGAACGGCGTCACCGCACCGTCGCCCGTCTGCTGATCAAGCTCTCGGGCACCACGCAGGCAAGGCTCGCTTACGCGACCGGCATCACCGGCAACACCATATCGCGCTGGGTGCATGGCGATCACTGCGCGCTCGGAGCACAAGGCAGAGACAAGCTGTTTGCCGCATTGGGCGTGCGCAGCGACGGCGTGAACATCCGCTTTGCGCCCCGCTCGACGGGCGCGGCACAACCGGTCTTCCAGATCAGCGGTCTGGTGCAGGCCGAGCGATTCGCCACACTTGCCGCGCTCACATCGACGCAGTTCGTCGCTGCGCGCGAGACGTCTCAGGGGCGAACGCTGGTGAGCGTGGTCACGGACATCAGCGGGCAGACGACGGCGTTGCTCGTCGGCACTCGCGAGGCGTTCGACGAGCTGTACGCCGAGCTTGGCATCGCGCTCTCGCCCAATCGCCGTTTGGAGGCAGGCCTCCGCCCTTATGGGGTGACGGACAAGGCGATGCGTCTACACTCGAACTGACAGCAGATTGCGTAGCAAAGCGCCGATGGCCACCGGTCGGCGATCCATTCTTGGCCCCCCGTCAACTATGGAGCGTTGTCATGACGACAGATCGCATCAACAAGCGCATGAAGGTGTACGCCACCGAGGGCTGGCAGGACACGGGATACAAGGTCGGGGAGCAAAGCGCGCCGAAGGTCATTCTGCGAGCGTCCGGCGAGTGGTGCACACGCACGGACGACCGCAAGTTCGGCCGCCGCGACGCCAACGGCCGTACCCCCAACTCCGGCGCGACGTATCTGCACAAAGTCTCAGGTAACGACGAGTATCCGTATCACGGCCACGACGCCCTGATGGGGCAACTCGTCGGGCGCTTCGGCGAGAAGGGCGAACCGTTCCTCGTCGGCAATCAGAAGTCGTTCCGCGTCGAAGGCATGCCCAAGGATGTGTCGCTGTGGCTGTGCTGCAATGATCCTCTCGGCAGCGCGAAGAAGGACAACGATGGCGCGCTCGACGTCACCCTCGAACTCGACGACGCCCGTGACGTTTTCGCGCCGCGTTCGCAGCACTTCGACCGGCCGTCGGGCACCTGGGTCGACGATTAAACCTCGCATCGAAGCCCTGTGAAAAAGCCAGCGGTGAACGACTCGCCGCTGGCTTTTTTCTGTGACGGCTACCGCAGCAACGTCACTGCCACCCGAACCGTCGCGCGAACACGCCCTTCATCAACTGCGTGAGCACGGCGTACGCCAGCAGAATCGCGGCGAGCATCGGGAAGTACGCAAGCGGCAGCGCCTGCATCTTGAAAGTCTCGGCGAACGGCGACAGCGGCAGCATGATGCCGATCAGCATCACCGCGCCCGTCATCAACAGCAACGGCCATGCGGCGCGACTCTGGATGAACGGCAGACGGCGCGTGCGGATCAGGTGCACGATCAGCGTCTGGGACAGCAGACCTTCGACGAACCAGCCGGACTGGAACAACGTCTGATGCTCGGCACTGTTCGCGCCGAACAGATGCCACATGGCGACGAACGTCAGCACGTCGAAGATCGAGCTGATCGGGCCGAAGAACACCATGAAACGCGACAGATCCGACGGATTCCACTGCTGCGGCTTGGTCAGTTGTTCGGCATCGACGTTGTCGAACGGAATCGTCGTCTGCGACAGGTCGTACAGCAGATTCTGCGTGAGCAACTGCAACGGCAGCATGGGCAGGAACGGCAGGAAGGCGCTCGCAATCAGCACCGAGAAGACGTTGCCGAAGTTCGAGCTGGCCGTCATCTTGATGTACTTGAGCATGTTCGCGAACGTACGGCGTCCCTCGATCACGCCCTGCTCCAGCACCATCAGGCTCTTTTCCAGCAGGATCAGATCGGCCGCTTCCTTGGCGATGTCGACTGCGGTATCCACCGAAATGCCGATGTCGGCCGCGCGCAGTGCCGGGGCATCGTTGATGCCGTCGCCCATGAATCCCACGACGTGACCGTTCGCGCGCAGCATGCGCACGAGACGTTCCTTGTGCGCAGGCGTGAGCTTCGCGAAGACGTTGGCGCGCTCGACGGTCCTGGCAAGTTCGGGGTCGCTCATCGCTTCGATGTCGTCGCCCAGCACGCACGCCGTCACCGGCAAACCGACTTCGCGGCAGACTTTGGCCGTCACGAGATCGTTGTCGCCCGTGAGCACCTTGACGTCCACGCCTGCCGCCGCCAGCGCCTTGAGGGCCGGTGCCGTCGACTCCTTGGGAGGATCGAGAAAGGCGATGTAGCCAACGAGCACGAGCTCGCTTTCGTCCGCGATGCTGTAGCGCTCACGTACCGGCGGCAGATGCCGCGTCGCCACCGCCACCACACGCAGGCCTTCGGCGTTCAGGTGGGCCGTCACGCGACGCAATTGCGCCAGCACGTCCGGCGTGAGCGGTTCGACGTTCGCGCCATGCTGCACGCGGTTGCACACCGCCATTACCTCTTCCACTGCACCCTTGCAGATCAGTTCGTGGTGATCGCCGTTCTCACTGACCACCACCGACATGCGACGGCGCTGGAAATCGAACGGGATTTCGTCGATCTTGCGATAACGATTGACGACGTCCAGACGCTGATGCAACTCGGCGTGATTGAGCACAGCGACATCGAGCAGGTTCTTCAGACCGGTCTGATAGAAGCTGTTGAGGTACGCGTATTCGAGGACATCTTCGGAGAAGTTACCCCACACGTCGGTGTGACGCTCCAGACAGATCTTGTCCTGCGTGAGCGTGCCGGTCTTGTCGGTGCAGAGCACGTCCATCGCGCCGAAGTTCTGGATCGCGTCGAGTCGCTTGACGATCACCTTCTTGCGCGAGAGCACGACCGCGCCCTTGGCGAGCGTGGCCGTCACGATCATCGGCAGCATTTCGGGCGTGAGGCCGACGGCCACCGACAGCGCGAAGAGCGACGCTTCGAGCCAGTCGTGCTTCGTGAAACCGTTGATGAGCAGGACGATGGGCGTCATGACCAGCATGAAGCGGATGAGCACCCAAGATACGCGGTTCACACCTTGTTGGAACGACGTGACGGTCGGTTGCTGCGCGCTCACGCGCTGCGCAAGCGAGCCGAAGAAGCTGCGACCGCCCGTGGCGACGACGACGGCCGTGGCCGAGCCGCTCACCACGTTCGTCCCCATGAATGCGAGGTTGTCGTAAGCGAGCGGGTTGCTGCCGCCAGACTCACAGGGATGCGCGAATTTCTCCACAGGCAATGCTTCGCCCGTGAGCGCGGACTGCGAGACGAACAGGTCTTTGGCAGTAAGGATTCGCACGTCGGCCGGAATCATGTCGCCCGCCGCGAGCAGCACGATATCGCCGGGCACGAGGTCCGCGAGCGCGATTTCACGGCCCATGCGTCCGAGGCGACGCACGTTCTCCGGCTCGACTGCACCGTCGATCAACGGCTCACGACGCAGCACGGTCGCCGTAGTGCTCACCATCGCCTTCAGCTTCTCCGCTGCCTTGTTGGAGCGGGCTTCCTGCACAAATCGCAACACCGTGGAAATGATCACCATCGCCGCGATGATGATCGTTCCCTCGGTGTCGTCGGTCGCGTAAGACACAGCGGCCAGTGCAGTGAGCAGCAGGTTGAACGGATTGCGGTAGCAGTTAAAGAGATGACGCCACCAGGGCAGCGGCTTTTCGTGCTCGACCTCGTTGGGGCCTACGTGCGCACGCACCGTGGCGGCTTCGTCGTCGGACAGCCCGTCGCGGGTGGTGCGCAGACGCGCGAGCAGGTCCGGCCCCGCGTCGCGCGCGGCTTCGAGCAGACCCGGCGGTGCCTCGTGGCCATGGGCTGGCGCATCGAGCGTTTCGAGCATGTCGCGGCGACGGAAGAAGCGCAGGCCGAGGCGCGCGCCAAGCACCGCAATCAGTCGCTCGCTGAGCGTGAGAGCTTGTTGCATGAATACATCCTGAAATGGCTTGCGAGGCACCGGAGAACCCCCGGCGCCTCACGTAACAACGGAAAGACGCGCGGTCAGCCTTGCTTGACGCTCTCGCGATGGCGCACGAACGAGGCCAGCCACTGCCCGGCACGCGTCACGAGACCGGGACGCGCCGCGTCATGGGCCGCGTCCGGGTGCGGATCGACGTGATAGTGATGCAGGCACTGGGGCGGCAGCATCAGAGCTTGCGGATTGCCTCCGCGCAGGGTCATGGAATAACGGAACACGATGAATCTCCCGGCCGCACGGCATCTGGCCGACGTGAGCGGCGGGTTCGCGTTTCATGCAAAACACGCGAACGCACGCGCACGACGGGACAGCCCGAACGGCAGACGTAAAACCAATAAGGGAGCGTGCTACGAGAGACGGACGCTATCGGTACATCCCAACAAAACCCTTCGTCGCGCGAGTGCTGCGGCTAAGGGGTGAGGGCATTCGACAGGTACATCTGAGGTGCGCGCCAACCCGACTATGCGAGTTAGCGGCTGGGAAGATCCCGGGGACTAACTCGCGGTGATGGTGTCGACTTCGGTCGACCGGCAACTACCACTAGAACTACTGTCCACGGAAGGACCTCCTGAGAGCTATGACGGCGCGATTCTACCTCCGAGAGCGTCGAAAGAAAAGTGACAATTCAAGGTGTTACAAAATGATGACAAATGGCACTTTCCTCGTGGCGACGGGTCATTCAGAATCTGTCACGCAATCGTCACAAACCGTCGGCCGGCGGCCGTTGAGGCGCCGGCACCGCTAAAGCGCCCGGCCGCACTCCCAATCTCCGGCAGACCTTCGTTCCCCCCGGAGTTCATGGATTCGCTCAACCGCGCCCTCTTTCTCGCCATCAACGCCTCGCACGATGTGAGCGATGGCGAACTGGCCATCGCCGTCTTCATTGCCAAATATCTGATCTTGCTGCTGCCGGTGGGCCTCGTCACGCTGTGGCTCGCGGGCGGACGCGACCGCGAAGGCGCGGTGCATGGCCTGCTGGGCGTGGCGCTCGTGCTGCTGATCAACTTCGTTATCGGATTCGCCTGGTTCGAGCCGCGACCGTTCGTCGTCGGCCTCGGCACGAATCTGCTCGCACACGCGCCGACGAGCGCCTTCCCGAGCAACCACGGCTCGATCATGTTCACGTCGGCGTTCGTGCTGATGGGTACGGTAGCCCGCACGCCACGTCTGCTCGGCAAGCTCCTTCTGATTTGCGCGCTGCCCGTGTGCTGGGCGCGCATCTACCTCGGCGTGCACTGGCCGGTCGACATGCTCGGCGCGCTGGTGGTGTCGCTGGTCGTCGCGCTCATCATGCGCACGGCGAGCGCACGCGAGACGAGCCGTATCGTCGCGGCGATCCTCGAAGGCATCTATCGTCGCCTGTTGGCATGGCCGATTTCGCGCGGCTGGCTACGTCGCTGAGCGGGGAGTTGCGGAAATTGCAGAGGGGATGACTGGGAGACTCGGGAGATCCGAATCTCCCAATGGTGCTGCGGAGAAGGGAATTAACGGTGGTATTCGCCAGCGGCTTCAGGCTGGTAGTCGAGGCCAAGCAGTTCCAGCTCGATGAGATGACCGCCCGGCACTTGCCAGTGAATCGACTGGCCGACACGCAGACCCAGTAACGCGCTCCCCACCGGCGCCAATACCGAAATGCCGTTTTCCGTGGCGGCGAGATGCTGCGGATACACGAGCGTCACGCGGTGCTCCTGCTGCGTGCTCAGATCGCGATAGCGCACCACCGAATTCATCGTGGCGACATCGGCCGGCATTTGCTCCGGCTCGACGACGCTCGCCCGGGCGAGCTCTGTTTCGAGTGCCTCCACATACGGCAGGGCCGTGCGCGGCGCATTCTCGATGACCGAATAAAGACGATCGAGGTCGAGAGACGAGACAGTGATCGAAGGACGTTGTGCGTTGACGGTGGACATGTCGAAGGGCCTTGAATTTCCTTGGCGTTGAGAAAGTTGCCTTCAATCTAACAGAAGCCCCCGGCCGCGAGAAGTCCCGGACTTTGACGCCATCCGCTAGAATCGACGCATTAAGGTGAATAGGCCTATGCGCCGCAAAGCTGAAGTCATGTCCGAAAACACTACGAATGTCGCGCTGTTCGAGCGCGCCCAGCAAACCATTCCCGGCGGTGTGAACTCGCCCGTGCGCGCCTTCCGCTCGGTTGGCGGCACGCCGCGCTTCATCGCCCGCGCACAAGGCCCCTACATGTGGGACGCCGAAGGCGTGCGCTACATCGACTACATCGGCTCGTGGGGCCCGATGATCGTCGGCCACCTGCATCCGGAAGTCGTCGCCGCCGTGCAAACGGCCATGTCGCAGGGTTTCAGCTTCGGCGCACCGACCGAAGCCGAAGTCGTGATGGCCGAAGAAATCTGCCGTCTCGTGCCGTCCATCGAGCAAGTGCGTCTGGTGTCCTCGGGCACCGAAGCCACGATGAGCGCGCTGCGTCTGGCACGCGGCTTTACGGGTCGCAACAAGATCGTCAAGTTCGAAGGCTGCTACCACGGCCACGCCGACAGTCTGCTAGTGAAGGCCGGTTCGGGTCTGCTGACGTTTGCCGACTCCACGCGCAACGCGCCCTCCTCGGCCGGTGTGCCGCCCGAAGTCACGCGCGACACGCTCGTCCTCGAATACAACAACGTCGAACAGCTGCGTGAACTGTTCGCCGGTCAGGGCGGCGAGATCGCGGCCGTGATCGTCGAGCCGGTCGCGGGAAACATGAATCTCGTGCGCGGCTCGCGTCACTTCCTCCAGACGCTGCGCGAGCTGTGCACCGCGCACGGCGCCGTGCTGATCTTCGACGAAGTGATGTGCGGTTTCCGCGTCGGTCTGGGCGGCGCACAGGCGCTTTACGGCATTACGGCCGACCTGACGTGTCTGGGCAAGGTGATCGGCGGCGGCATGCCCGCAGCCGCATTCGGCGGACGCCGCGACATCATGTCGCATCTTGCCCCGCTCGGTGGCGTCTATCAGGCGGGCACGCTCTCGGGTAACCCGCTGGCGGTCGCCGCCGGGCTCGCCACGCTCAAGCTGATTCAGGCGCCTGGCTTCTACGAAGATCTGGCCAAGCGCACATCGAAGCTCGTGAGCGGTCTCGTCGAAGCCGCGCAGGCCGCCGGTGTGCCGTTCTCCGGCGACAGCGTCGGCGGCATGTTCGGTCTGTACTTCCGTGCCAACGTGCCGCAGAGCTTTGCCGAAGTGACGACGTCGGACGTCGCCCGCTTCAACAAGTTCTTCCACGCCATGCTCGATCGCGGCGTCTACCTCGCACCGAGCGCGTTCGAAGCCGGGTTCGTGTCGGCCACGCACGACGACACGATCATCGATGCGACGATCGAAGCGGCGCGCGACGCGTTTGGGACGATTGCATGATCGCGTCCGAGAGCTCGCCTACCATTTGCAGTGTGGTTCGTGCCACGTTTTGCGCAGTCTGCCGGATGTCCGTCCGGTCATAACAAGGGGAAAACGTCATGCAAATGTTACTGCCGATTCTTCGTCGTCAGTCCTGGGTGCGATGGCTCGCGCTGGGACTTCTCGCGTCGATGCTGTCCTCCTGCGGATACAACGAGATTCAGGTCAAGGACGAAGCAGTCAAGGCGTCCTGGAGCGAGGTCGTCAACCAGTACCAGCGACGTGCCGATCTGGTGCCGAACCTGGTGAACACGGTCAAGGGCTACGCGTCGCACGAGCAGGCCACGCTCACCGAAGTGATCAACGCCCGCGCCAAGGCGACGAGCATCACCGTCACGCCGGAGACGCTCAACGATCCGGAAGCGTTCAAGCGCTTCCAGCAAGCGCAGGGTGAGCTCTCGGGTGCACTCTCGCGCCTGATGGCCGTCTCGGAGAACTACCCGAACCTGAAGGCCGACGGCCTGTTCCGCGACCTGCAATCGCAGCTCGAAGGTACGGAAAACCGCATCACGGTCGCGCGCAATCGTTACATCCAGTCCGTGCAGGACTACAACGTGTATGTGCGTCAGTTCCCGAACAATCTGACGGCCAAGATGTTCGGTTACGGCACGAAGCCGAACTTCACCGTGGATAACGAGAAGGCGATTTCCACGGCACCGGCCGTCAAGTTCTGAGGCCGCGGCAATGACAGCGCTCATGCAACCGAAGCGCTTTGTGTGGGCGTTGTGGGCACTCGCGCTGGCCAGTCTTTGCTGGCTGGCGCTGCCCGCGAGCGCAGAAGCGCTGGTGGCCGTGCCCGCGCTGACGGCGCGCGTGACCGATCTGACCGGCACGCTCACCGCCGAGCAGCGCAACGCACTTGAGGCGCAGCTCGCGCAATACGAGCAGCAACGCGGCAGCCAGATCTTTGTGCTGATGCTGCCGAGCACCGCGCCCGAGACCATCGATCAATACAGCATCCGTGTCGCCGACGCCTGGAAGGCGGGCCGCAAGGGTGTTGACGATGGCGTCATCATGCTGATCGCGAAGGACAACCCGAACGACTTGCGCAAGATGCGCATCGAGGTCGGACGCGGCGTACAAGGCTCGCTCACCGACGCCATTTCGGGCCGCATTCTGCGCGACGTCATGGCACCGTACTTCCGCAATGGCGACTTCTTCGGCGGCATCGCGGCGGGAACGGCGGCCGTGCAGGCGGCCATGAACAACGAGGCGTTGCCCGCACCGAATCTGCCGTCCACGCGCGCACCGCACTCCGATTTGTCCGATTTTCTCCCGCTGCTCTTCATCGTCTTCATCATCGCAATGGTGGTGATCATGGAGGGCCGCCGGCGCTTCAGCGGTCCCGGCTTGCCGAGCGACCCCAACGACCCGCGCTCGCGCGTGCTCACCGGTCAGCGCGGACGCATCGGCCCCGGTGGTTTCGGCGGCATCGGTGGTATTGGTGGAGGCATCGGCGGCGGACTCGGCGGTGGCTGGGGACGTAACGACGGCGGTGGCGGCGGTGGCGGCGGGGGGGGCGGTGGTTTTGGCGGCGGAGGCGGCGGCGGTTTCGACGGCGGCGGCTCGTCCGGCAACTGGTGAAGACGATGACGACAGCACACGAACCGGCAGTCGCAATGCAACCGAAACCGCACGACGTGTCGCGCTGGCTGCGTCACGCAGGCACCTGGCGGGCACATGCCCGCTGGCTATTTCCCGACAACGCACTCGACACGCTGGAAGCCTCGATCCGCGAATCCGAATCGGAGCATCGTTGCGAAATCCGGCTGGTGATCGAAGCAGCCATGCCGCTCGCCAACGTGTGGCGCGGGCAAACGTGCCGTCAACGCGCCGTTCAACTGTTTCACCATTTGGGTGTCGCGCACACCAGCGAGCGCACAGGCATACTGCTGTATATCAACATCGCCGATCACGATATCGAGCTGATCGCCGACAAAGGCGTCAATGCGCTGGTGGACGATGCCAAGTGGGAAGCCGTCGTGAAGCAGATGAGCGCCGGGTTTCGCGATGAACGCTACGTCCAGAGCGCGCTCGACGCACTGAACACCCTGCGCGGCATTGCGCGCGAATCCCTGCCGGCCCGAGCCGGCGCAGCCCCGGACAATGCGCTGACCGACCGGCCGCTGATGCTCTGACGATCTTACGTCTCATGTTTTCCGATCAGGATTTTGACTACATGCGCCGCGCGCTGGCCCTGGCCGAGCGCGCGATGTTCACTACGACGCCGAACCCGCGCGTGGGCTGCGTCATCGTGCAGGACGGCCGTGTTATCGGCGAAGGCTTCACCCAGCCCGCCGGGCAGGATCACGCCGAAGTGCAGGCCATGAAGGATGCGCGCGTGCGCGGCGAATCGGTGCGCGGCGCGACGGCCTACGTCACGCTGGAACCATGCAGTCATTACGGCCGCACACCGCCGTGCGCCAAGGGGCTCATCGACGCGGGCGTGAAGCGCGTGATCGCCGCGATGGAAGATCCGAACCCGCTCGTCGCCGGGCGCGGGCTGGGCATGCTGCGCGACGCCGGTATCGACGTGCGCTGCGGTTTGCTGGAGAACGAAGCGCGCGAGATGAACATCGGGTTCATCGCCCGCATGACGCGCGGCACGCCGTGGGTGCGCATGAAAGTGGCAGCGAGTCTCGACGGCAAGACGGCGCTGCACAACGGCGTGAGTCAGTGGCTGACCGGCCCGGCCGCACGCGCCGACGGCCACGCATGGCGCGCACGCGCCTGCGCGATTCTCACGGGCATCGGCACCGTGCGCGAAGACAATCCGTCGCTGACGGTGCGTGAGGTGGAAACGACGCGTCAGCCACTGCGTATCGTCGTCGACTCACGTCTGGACATCGCCCCGACGGCAAAGGTGCTGGCCGGTGGCAATGCGCTAGTGGTCTGCGCCAACGGCGATGCGGATCGCGTGGCGCGGCTGCGCGATCTTGGCGTCGACGTGCTCGATCTGCCGAACCCCAACGGCAAGGTCGAGCTACCTGCGCTACTGCGTGCGCTGGGCGAGCGTCAGTTCAACGAAATCCACGTGGAAGCCGGTTACAAGCTCAACGGTTCGCTGCTGCGCGAAGGTTGCGTGGACGAACTGCTGACGTACTTCGCGCCGAGCATCGTCGGCGACGCGCAAGGCATGTTCAACCTGCCCGCGCTCACTTCGCTCGACGACAAGCTCGCACTGACATTCACCGACGTGCGCATGATCGAGGCCGATCTGCGTGTGATGGCCCGGGTGAAGCGGGACTGACGCACTACTGAAATTCGTCGGACAGTAAAGACAAAAACGGGGCGTGCCGTATGGCGCGCCCCGTTTTGCATGGCACGGCAGAAACGTCTGCCGCACTCACCGACGAATGCGTCAGACGTGGAAGCCCACGCGACCGAGCGATTCCATCTCGACCGACACGTACTGACCCGGCTGGATGTACTCGGCCGGTGTCGCGCCGCCCGCCATCACGATCCAGCCCGCCTGCAACGGCTCACCGGCCGCCGCCGACAGGCGCGCCGCCGCTACGAGCGAGCGCAGCGGATGACCCAGCAGCGCCGCCGTCGAACCGACCTGCACAGTGCGGCCGTTGATCGACATCGCCAGCCCCAGATTCGAGAAGTCGACGTGCGGGCTATGCCACGCGCCGATCACGAAACCGCTGGACGACGCGTTATCGGCAATCACTTCCGGCAACGTAAACTTGAAGTTCTTGTAGCGCGAATCGATGATCTCGATGGCCGGTGCGATCGCCTCGACCGCTGCCAGCGCCTGCGGCCCGGTGACGTTGCCTTCGAGCGGCTTCTTCAGAATGAAGGCGATTTCCGGCTCGACGCGCGGATGCACGTAGCGCTTAAAGTCGATGGACGTGCCCTCTTCGATCTGCATGCCGGACGTCAGACGTCCCCAGATCACATCGGACAGCCCCATCTGAATCATCTTCGCGCGGCTGGTGAAGCCCATCTTCACGCCGACGCGCGTCTCGCCACGCTCGGCACGGCGCGCCAGCGAGGCGGCCTGAATGGCGTAGGCGTCGTCGAGCGACAGGCGGTTATCGGTGTCGAACTGTTCGACTTCGTGGGCGAAATGCGCTGCGTCGTCGAGCAGCTTGGCGTAATCGTGGATGTGGCTCATCGTGCAGCCTCGCTGGCAGGTTCAAAGACGGCGCGGACCGAGCCCAGGCCATTGATGCGGGTCTCGAAGATGTCGCCCGGGGTGACGGCGGCCATCGGACCAAGGGCGCCCGAAAGCACCAGATCGCCCGCCCTCAGCGGCGTGCCCACCGCAGCCATCGTGCGCGCGAGCCACACCACGGCGTTGATCGGGCTGCCCAGACAGGCCGCGCCTGCGCCGACCGAGACCGGCTCGCCACGACGCTCAAGCACCATGCCGCACATGCGAACGTCGAATTCCGAGAGCTTCTTCGGCGTGTTGCCGATCACATAGGCCGACGACGAGGCATTATCGGCAATCGTGTCGGTGATACGGATATTCCAGTCGGCCACGCGGCTGCCGACGATTTCCAGCGCGGGCAGCGCGTACTCGATGGCATTGAGCACATCCAGCTGGCCCGGATTCTCAACGTTCAGATCGCGGCCGATCACGAACGCAATCTCGGCTTCGATCTTCGGTTGCGTGAGGATCGAGGCGGGAATCGGTTCACCGTCGCCATAGCCCATGTCGTCGAACAACAGGCCGAAATCAGGCTGGTCAACGCCGAGCTGCTTCTGCACGGCGACCGACGTCAGACCGATCTTGCAGCCGACGATACGGCGACCGGCCGCGAGGCGTCGCTCGGTGTTGATGCGCTGGATGGCGTAGGCGTCGTCGATGGTGAGCGGTGCGAACGTGTCGCGCAGCGGGGCGATGAAGCGGTGCGAGCGTTCGGCTTCGAGCAGCGCATCGGCGGCCTGCTGGAGACGCGCCTGCGTAGCTGCGTCGCGTTGGATAGCGTTGCTCATTACGCGCCCGCCTTGGCCGGTGCTGCCGGCTCGTCCTTCGTGCGCTCGCCCACCGCCCAGTGGGCGGCCGGCACCTGCGTCGCGAAGACGCGAATCGATTCGAGCGGCGCGCCGAGCGTCTCGTGCACGGTGCGCGCCACGGCCTTCACGCAGGCCTTGACGGCAGCGTCATCGCGGCCCTCGATCAGATTGATATGTACGATTGGCATGATGCTGTCTCCTGAAATGCTCGATCGAGCGGCTTCGTGCAGGCATGATGCGCGCGCGGAAAGATACCGTCCAATACCAAATTTCCAGATTCCGATACTATTTCGGTATCGAGTTGAGGCACTGAATCATGGATATCAAGCAAATGCGGTACTTCCTCGCGGTGGCGCAGGAGGGCCATTTCGGACGCGCTGCCGAACGGCTGAACATGGCGCAGCCACCGCTCACCCGTCATATCCACGCACTGGAGGCGCAACTCGGCACGGCGCTCTTCGTGCGCACGCCCAAAGGCGCGACGCTGACCGCCGCCGGGCAGACGCTGCTCGCCGAGGTGCCGAACATCCTCTCGCTCACGCGCCGCGCAGAAGAGCAAACGCGGCTCGCGGGTGATGGGTATATCGGGCGGCTCGACGTCGGCATCTTCAGTTCCGGCATTCTCAATGTGATTCCGCGACTGCTCGCAGACTTCCACACTGAGCGCCCCGAAGTGAAAATCGGCCTGCACAACCTGTCGAAGACGGAACAGATTGCGGCGCTGCGTGAGCGGCGCATCGCCATCGGCTTCAACCGTCTGATTCCGGACGAACCGGATCTGGTCGTCGACTGGATTCACCGCGAGCCGTTTCTCGTCGCACTGTACGAAGGGCACCCGCTGTGCAAGCGCGCATCGCTCACGCTCGCCGATCTCGATAACGAGCGGATGATTCTCTACCCGAACGCACCGGTGCCCGGACTCGCAGAAGAAGTGGCCGCCGCGTTTCGCGCCGAGGGCGTGACGCTGCGCGTAGAGCAGGAGGTGGAGGACGTGGTGACGTCGATTGCACTCGTGGCGAGTCGCTTTGGCGTGTGCGTCACGACCGAGTCGGCCGCGAATCTGCGATTGCCCGGCGTGGTGTATCGGCCGCTGAAGTCGCAGCGGCTGCGCTCCATCGAACTGAACTGCATGTACCGGCGCGATGACGATTCGCCGATTCTCGCCGCGTTTCTCGCGCTGATCCGCGCATCGCGCACCCGGCGTCACCCGCTGCCGATGTAAGGCTGGCGTCTATCCATAGATATATGCGCACGGATACGACTGAATGCAAAGCGCCGACGATTGGATTTCAATACGCACCGGATTGCATCCAAAATGTCCTGATGCCTATTTCGTCGCATCCATTCAACATGGCCCTCATTTACCGATTCACGTGACATTTGCGGATTTTCCAATCTGCGTAGTACTACGGAGAATCGCTGTGACGACTCTTATTTTTTTCTTATGACCCTTTTGAAACCCTTTATCCATGCGGGTTTTCGGGGGACTCAGGATACCTGTTTCTATTAAAGAGCGTATTACGCTACTATGGCGCATCGTTCAGGCCGCCAGCGGTTTGAAGGATCCAATACCGACCAGGTTTAGCAGTCGATTAAGGCTACCGCACCACGAGGTAGTCAAAAAATACAAATCAAGGAGATGTCCACAATGCAGTTTCGTCACAAATCCCTGTTCGTTGCCGCTGCTCTCGCCCTCCTCGGAACGGCTGCCAATGCAGAGACCGTCAAGATCGCCATCGCCGGTCCGTTCAGCGGCTCGGTTGCTCAGTACGGCGACATGGTCAAGGCCGGTGCGCTAACCGCGATTGAAGAAGTCAACGCAGCTGGCGGCGCGAACGGCAACAAGCTCGAAGCCGTGTTCATGGATGACGCATGCGAGCCGAAGCAGGCTGTCGCCGTCGCCAACAAGATCGTTAGCCAGAAGATCAAGTATGTGATCGGCCATGTGTGCTCGGGCTCGACGATCCCGGCATCGGACATCTACGAAAACGAAGGCGTCGTGATGATCACGCCGTCGGCCACGGCACCGCAACTGACCGAAGGCAAGAAGCGCCACTTCATCTTCCGTACGATCGGTCGTGACGACCAGCAAGGTCCGGCAGCTGCTCAGTACATCATCAACAAGGTCAAGCCGAAGAAGGTTGCCGTGCTGCACGACAAGCAGTCGTACGGTCAGGGTATCGCCACCTCGGTGAAGAAGGACCTCGACGCCGCCAAGGTGCCGGTCGTGCTGTTCGAAGGCATCAACGCTGGTGACTCGGACTACTCGGCTGTCATCACCAAGCTCAAGGCGCAAGGCGTGGACTTCGTCTACTTCGGCGGCTACCACCCGGAAATGGGTCTGCTGCTGCGTCAGGCACGTGAGCAAGGCGTGAAGGCCACGTTCATGGGACCGGAAGGCGTGGGCAACAAGGACGTGACGGCTATCGCCGGCCCGGCTTCGGAAGGCATGCTCGTGACGCTGCCGGCCGACTTCGCTGCCGACCCGGCCAACGCCAAGCTGGTGAAGGCCTTCGCCGACGCCAAGCGCGATCCGAACGGTCCGTTCCAGATGCCGGCCTACACGGGCGTGCAACTGATCGCCAAGAGCATCGCTGGCGCGAAGAGCACCGACTCGGAAAAGGTGGCGAAGTACCTGCACGCCAACACGTTCGACACGCCGATCGGCAAGGTGGCGTATGACGCCGCCGGCGATCTGAAGTCGTTCAAGTTCGTGGTCTTCACCTGGCACAAGGACGCCACCAAGACCGCAGCCAACTGATTCCCTGACGCTTTACTGGCCAGCGAATCACCCCCAGCCGCCCGCCGACCCCGGCGGGCGGCTCGCATTCGCGCTCGGCCCCCGCTAGTCGCGAGGCTTCCCGCATGAACGAATTTTTCCCACAGCTTGCCCAGCAACTGGTCAATGGCCTGACGCTGGGCGCGATCTACGCGCTGATTGCCATTGGCTACACAATGGTCTACGGCATTATCGGCATGATCAACTTTGCCCACGGCGAGATCTACATGATCGGCGCCTATGTCGGGCTTGTCACACTGACTGCAATCGGAACGGCGGCGGGCTACCCCTTGCCGCTCGTGCTGGGCGCAGCGCTGCTGGTATCGGTGCTGGTCACGGGCCTTTACGGCTTCGCGATCGAGCGGGTGGCGTATCGCCCGCTGCGCGGCGGACCTCGTCTCGGACCGCTGATCTCCGCGATCGGTATGTCCATCTTCCTGCAGAACTACGTGCAGATCGGTCAGGGTGCACGCGATGTTTCCGTGCCGATGCTGATCTCCGGCGCCATCGATATTCCGATGGGCGACTTCACCGTGACGATTCCCTACGCTCGCATGCTGATCGTGGGTGTGACGGTGGCACTGATGATTCTGCTCACGCTGTTCATCGCCAACTCGCGCATGGGCCGCGCCTGCCGTGCCTGCGCCGAGGACATGCGCATGGCCAACCTGCTCGGCATCGATACGAATCGCGTGATCTCGTTCACGTTCATTCTCGGTGCCATGCTCGCGGCCGTGGGTGGCGTGCTGATCGGCCTGACCATCGGCAAGCTCAATCCGTACATCGGCTTCATCGCTGGCATCAAGGCCTTCACGGCAGCGGTGCTGGGCGGTATCGGCAGCATTCCCGGCGCCATGCTGGGCGGCGTGCTGCTGGGCCTGGCGGAGACGCTCGCCTCGGGCTACATGCCCTCCGAGTACAAGGACATCGTGGCGTTCTGCCTGCTGGTGCTGGTGCTGCTGTTCCGCCCGACTGGCCTGCTGGGCAAGCCTGACGTCGAGAAAGTCTGAGGTCGACCATGACACAACAACTCACCATGAAGTCCGGCGCCGCCCACCGCGCGCCGGCAGGAGAGACGCTCAAGGGTGCGGTCATCGCCGCAATCGTGACGATCATCCTCACGGCCCCCATCCTGGGCCTGCAACTGAAGCTCGACGGCTACAAGGTCGTGCTCGAACAGCATTGGCGTCCGGTCTGGATCGCGACCGCCATCGTGTTCGTGTTCCAACTGATCAAGCCGTTCCTGTTGCGCACCAAGCGCGCGGTGAAACTGCCGACGATGCCCACGATGGGACGCCGTCAGCAACTGACCGCCATGTGGGTGCTGCTCGCCGTCGGTCTCGTGTGGCCGTTCGTCGGCTCGCGCGGCGCAGTGGACGTGGCCACGCTCGCGCTCATCTACTGCGTGCTGGGTCTCGGCCTGAACATCGTCGTGGGCTTCGCCGGTCTGCTCGATCTGGGCTATGTCGGCTTCTATGCCGTCGGCGGTTATACGTACGCGTTGCTCAATCAGTACTTCGGTCTGACCTTCTGGGAATGCCTGCCGCTCGCCGCGCTGATGTCGGCGACGTTCGGCTTCCTGCTGGGCTTCCCGGTGCTGCGTCTGCGCGGTGACTATCTCGCCATCGTGACGTTGGGCTTCGGCGAAATCATTCGCTTGCTGCTCAACAACCTGACGAGCCTGACGGGCGGTCCGGACGGCGTGTCCGGCATTCCGAAGCCCAGCGTGTTCGGCTTCGAGATGGCGCGCTCGTCGAGTGTGGAAGGCGCGAAGACATTCCATGAACTGATCGGGCTGGATTACAGCGGCGGTCATATGGTGATCTGGCTGTATCTGCTCGCGTTCGCGCTGGTCGGATTCACGCTGTTCGTCACGAGCCGTCTGATTCGCATGCCGATCGGTCGCGCATGGGAAGCCCTGCGCGAAGATGAAATCGCCTGCCGCTCGCTCGGTCTGAACCCCACGCGCATCAAGCTCTCGGCATTCACGCTGGGCGCCTCGTTCGCGGGTCTGGCCGGGGCGTTCTTCGCCGCGCGTCAGGGTCTGGTCACGCCGGAGTCGTTCACGTTCATCGAATCGGCGCTGATTCTCGCCGTGGTGGTGCTCGGCGGCATGGGCTCGCAGATCGGTGTGATTCTCGCGGCCATCCTGCTGACGATTCTGCCGGAAGTGGCACGCGACTTTGCCGAGTACCGCATGCTGATCTTCGGTCTGGTGATGGTGCTGATGATGATGTGGCGTCCGCAAGGTCTGCTGCCCGCCACCCGCCCGCATGTGGAGTTGCCGCAATGAGTGCAGAACTGTTGAAACTCTCCGGCCTTCAGATGCGCTTCGGCGGTCTGCTGGCTGTCGACGGCGTCGAGTTCGACGTCCGCAAGAACGAAGTCTTCGCGATCATCGGTCCGAACGGCGCAGGCAAGACGACCGTCTTCAATTGCGTGGGCGGCTTCTACCGTCCGACGGGCGGATCTATCGTGCTCGACGGCAACGACATCACCGGCTTGCCGAGCCATATGGTGGCGCGTCGCGGTCTGGTGCGCACGTTCCAGAACATCCGTCTGTTCCGTCAGTTGACGGTGGTGGAGAACCTGCTCGTCGCGCAGCACATGACCGTGCACACCGGCTTTCTGCAAGGGCTGCTCTCGACGGGCGCGTTTCGTCGCTCGGAGCGCACGGCGCTTGAGCGCGCGAAGATGTGGCTCGATCGTCTTGGCCTCACGCCGGTCGCCAACCGCGAAGCTGGCACGCTGTCGTACGGCCACCAGCGCCGCCTCGAGATCGCGCGATGCATGATCACCGAGCCGCGTCTGCTGATGCTCGACGAACCGGCTGCCGGTCTGAACCCGCAGGAGAAGGTCGAGTTGCAGCAACTCGTGGACAACCTGCGTAACGAGTTCGGCATTTCGGTGCTGCTCATCGAGCACGACATGAGTCTTGTGATGGGCGTCTCCGACCGGATTCTCGTGATGGAACACGGCAAGCCGATCATGACCGGCAAGCCCGACGAGGTGCGCAACGACCCGCGCGTCATCAAGGCCTACCTCGGGGAGGAATAATGCTCAAGCTGGAACAGATCCACACCCATTACGGGGCCGTCGAGGCGCTCTCGGGCGTGTCCATCGAAGTGAACAAGGGCGAGATCGTCACGCTCATCGGCAGCAACGGCGCAGGCAAGACCACGCTGATGATGACCGTGTGTGGCACGCCCCGCGCGTCGAGCGGCCGCGTCATGTTCGAGGGCAACGACATTACCAACCGTCCGACGCACGAGATCATGCGCATGGGCATGGCGATTTCGCCGGAGGGCCGTCGCGTGTTTCCGAGCCTGACCGTCATCGAGAACCTGAAGATGGGCGGCTTCTTCGCGTCCAAAGACGAAATCGATGCTGGCATGGATCACGTCTTCAAGCTGTTTCCCCGGCTCGCACAACGTGGCAAACAGCGTGCAGGCACGATGTCCGGCGGCGAACAGCAGATGCTCGCCATCGGGCGCGCGTTGATGAGCCGTCCGCGTCTGTTGTTGCTCGATGAACCGACACTCGGTCTCGCACCGCTCGTGATCGCGCAGATCTTCGACATCATTCGTGCGATTCGCGAAGAAGGCGTGACGGTGTTTCTGGTGGAGCAAAACGCGAACAAGGCGCTGCATGTGGCCGACCGCGGTTATGTGCTCGAAACCGGGCGCGTCGTGCTCGCCGATTCGGCCGACAACCTGCTCGCCAACGACGACATCAAGCGCGCTTATCTGGGTGCTTAAGTCGGTGGTCACGAGGCCATCGATCAGGCCGATGTGACGGGCAACAGAAAAGGGGATGTGCTTTCGGGCACATCCCCTTTTTCATACGTCTGCGAAAGATGACTTCAGCCGGGTTACTTCATCAGATCGACCAGTTGATCCAACGCCTTGCCCCAACCGTCGTGGAAGCCCATGGCTTCGTGCTGCGCGCGCGTGGCTTCGTCGCCGTGCATGGCGATCGCCGTGTAGCGCGTGCCCTTGCCATGCGTCTCCATTAGCACGGCGGCGGTGAACTGAAAGCCACCGTGTTCGGCTACCGGCGCGGGCGCGGGACGGAAACCGGGCAGCACCGCGTTCGTCCACACGAGTCGCGAATTCTCGACCACTTCCAGATAGCAACCGACGTTCGGAAACTGCTGCCCTTCCGGTGAACGCATGACGGTGTGAAACAGACCGCCCGGACGCAGATCGATTTCGCACTCGACCGTTTGCCAGGGCGCAGGCGTGAACCATTTCTTGAGATGCTCCGGCTGCGTCCACGCGGCCCAGACGCGCTCGCACGGGACGTCGACATAGCGCTCCAGCACCAGGTCCAGCTTCGGGTCCACCGAGAACAGGTTGGGTTGACTCATCTTCACGTCTCCTTCATCTGCAAAAGATAGTTATCGAGTTGGTCGAGGCGACACGTCCATTTGTCGCGCTGCAACTGGAGCCAATCCTGTGCGCCCGCCAGCGTTTCAGTCTCCAGCGCGTAGGTCCGCACACGCCCTGTCTTGCGCGAGATGACCAGCCCGCTCTCCTCCAGCACGCTCAAATGCTGCGAGAAGGACGGCAACGCCATTGAAAACGGACGCGCCAGTTCACTCACGGACGCCGGGCCCAACGTCAGGCGCTCGACGACCGCACGACGTGTGGGATCGGATAACGCCTGAAAGATTCGATCGAGAGGGATGGATTGGTTAGCCATGCGCCTAACTATAGTCACAGCAATTACTTAGGTCAAGACCTTTGTATTGACGTCTTTCCGTTGTCCGATGCGCTAGATCGGACGCAGCCGCGCACCGGCTTGGCGTAGAATAGAGCCTTTCCAAATTGAGCCCCGCGTTGCCGCTATGCCGTTGGCCACTACAGAAGAAATCATTGCCGAGCTCAAGGCCGGCCGCATGGTTGTCCTCGTTGACGAGGAAGATCGTGAAAACGAAGGCGACCTGGTCATGGCAGCCGAATTCGCAACGCCCGAAGCCATCAACTTCATGGCGAAGTACGGTCGTGGCCTGATTTGCCTCACACTCACGCAAGCGCGTTGCAAGCAGCTCAACCTGCCGCTGATGACGTATCGCAACGGCACGCAGTACGGCACGGCGTTCACGCTGTCGATCGAAGCGGCCGAAGGCGTGACCACGGGCATCTCCGCCGCTGACCGCGCCCATACGGTGAAGACGGCGATTTCGCGCGACGCCCGTCCCGAAGATATCGTCCAGCCGGGTCACGTGTTCCCGATCATGGCGCAGCCCGGTGGCGTGCTGGTGCGCGCCGGTCACACCGAAGCCGGTTGTGACCTGACGGCGATGGCCGGTCTTACGCCTGCGGCCGTCATCTGCGAGATCATGAACGACGACGGCACGATGGCGCGTCTGCCGCAGTTGCTGGAGTTCGCCGAGCAGCACAACATCAAGATCGGCACCATCGTCGATCTCATCCACTATCGCAGCCGTACCGAATCGATGATCGAGACGGTGTCGTCGCGCGAGATGCAAACGGCATGGGGCCCCTTCCAGGCCACGCTCTATCGCGACAAGCCGAGCGGCAATCCGCATCTGGCGCTGGTGCGCGGTGTGCCTTCGCCCGACGAAGAGACGCTGGTGCGCGTGCACGAGCCGCTGTCGGTGATGGACCTGCTTGAGACCGGCGTGTCGACCCACTCGTGGACGCTGGCCGGTGCGATGAAGGCGATTGCCGAAGAGGGCAAAGGCGTGGTCGTGCTGCTGAACTGCGTCGAGACGCCCGAGCATCTCTTCAACCAGTTCGAAGCGCTCGACGAAACCGAGAAGGCGGCACGCGCGAAGCGCCGCCCGGTGGACTTCCGTACGCACGGCGTTGGCGCGCAGATCCTGCGTGAGCTGGGTGTCGGTAAAATGCGAGTCCTGTCGAGCCCGCGCAAGATTCCCAACATGGCAGGTTATGGCCTTGAGGTCACCGGTTTCCAACCGATGCCCGGCGCCGCGACTGCCTGAGTTACCTTGTATCGGCGTCCCGTCTGTGACGGGGCGTCATCTTGCCGAGCATTGCCTGTCTCGGGCATGCCGGCATCACGTTGGCAGCACCGCCTGGACGGTACTTTTTTGAGGAAGCCCATTATGGAAATCGGACAATACCAGCCGGAACTCGACGGTGAAGGCCTGCGCGTGGGCATCGTGCAATCACGATTCAATGACGCGGTCTGCACCGCACTGCGCACGGCAGCCGTGGCCGAACTCGACCGCCTGGGCGTCGACGGCGAAGACGTGCTGCTCGTGACGGTGCCCGGTGCACTGGAAATTCCGCTGGCATTGCAGAAGATGGCCGAAAGCGGCCAGTTCGACGCGCTCATCGCGCTCGGCGCGGTGATCCGCGGCGAGACGTATCACTTTGAGCTGGTGTCGAACGAAAGCGGCGCCGGCATTACGCGCATCGGTCTCGATTTCGGTATTCCCATCGCCAACGCGGTGCTGACGACCGAAAACGACGAACAGGCCGAAGTGCGCGCCGCCGAGAAGGGCCGCGATGCGGCTCGCGTGGCGGTGGAAATGGCCAATCTGCTCGAAGCCATCGACATGTTGAGTGGCGACGATGCAGAGGATGAAGACGAAGACGAAGAAGAGGAAGATCGGTAATGAAGAGTGCACGGCGCCGCGCGCGCGAATTTGCGCTGCAAGGAGTGTATCAATGGCTGATTTCGCGCGGCCACGCGAGTGAGATCGATGCTCACCTGCGCTCCACCCCTGGCTACGACAAGGCGGATCAGGCCCTGCTGGAAGCTGTCCTGTACGGCAGCATCCGCGAGGCCGACGCCCTGTCGGAGCAACTCCAGCCGCATCTGGACCGTCCGGCAGCCCAGCTGTCGCCGATCGAACATGCCGCGCTCATCGCGGGTGCGTACGAACTGATTCATCTTCAGGACGTGCCGTACCGTGTGGTGATCAACGAGGCGGTCGAAGTCGTGAAGACGTTCGGCGGACCGGACGGTCACCGTTTCGTGAATGGCGTGCTCGACAAGTTCGCCGCCGAGGTTCGCCCGGCGGAAGTCGCAGCTAACCGCAACGGCGGTCGCGGCAAGAGCGCCTGACGTTCCAACTTACGTAAGTCCCCCGTCCTCCCCCCGATATGGACCGCATGCCCAACCTCGCCTCCGCGCTGACACTGGCGCAACGTGTCGACGACATCGCCCCTTTTCACGTGATGGAGTTGGCCAAGCAGGCCGCGTTACGCGAGAAGGCGGGGCACCATGTGATCCACATGGGGATCGGGGAGCCGGATTTCACGGCCCCCGAAGCGGTCATCGAGGCCGCGACGAAAGCCATGCGCGACGGTCGGACGCAATACACCAGCGCGATGGGCGTTCCCGCGCTGCGCGAAGCCATCTCCGGCTACTACCGTAGTTTTTACGGGGTGGACGTCGATCCGTCGCGCATCGTTGTGACGGCCGGTGCTTCGGCTGCGCTTGTACTGGCCTGTGCCGCGCTCGTGGGTGTGGGCGACGAAGTGCTGATGCCGGATCCCTGCTATCCGTGCAACCGTCACTTCGTGTCGACGTTCGACGGCAAGCCGGTGCTGATTCCGTCGGGTCCGGCGGAGCGTTTCCAGCTGACGGCCGAGCGCATCGAATCCCATTGGGGGCCGAAGACGAAGGGCGTACTGCTGGCGTCGCCGTCGAATCCGACGGGCACTTCCATCGAGACCGACGAACTTGCACGCATCGTGAAGACGGTGCGCGCGCGTGGCGGCTTCACGCTCGTCGACGAGATTTATCAGGGGCTGTCTTATGACGGCAAGCCGACGACCGCGCTGAGCTTCGGCGACGACGTGCTGGTCGTGAGCAGCTTCTCGAAGTACTTCAACATGACGGGCTGGCGTCTTGGCTGGCTGGTGGTGCCACCGTCTCTGGTGCCGACGTTCGAGAAGCTTTCGCAGAATCTGTTCATCTGCCCGTCGGCGGTGGCACAGCACGCTGCAACGGCATGTTTTCTCCCCGAAACGCTGGCGATTTACGAAACCCGCAAGGAAGCGTTCCGCCAACGTCGCGATTACGTTGTCCCCGCGCTGGAGCGTCTGGGCTTCAAGGTGCCGGTCATGCCGGATGGTGCGTTCTACGTCTACGCCGACTGCACGGGTGTGCCGCATGCGCACGCTGGTGACAGCGACCGTCTCACGCAAGCGCTGCTCCAGCAGGCCGACGTCGTGCTGGTGCCCGGCCTCGACTTCGGGTTTGCGGAGCCGCGCCAGTACATCCGCTTGTCGTACGCCACGTCGCTCGAACAATTGAGCGAAGCGATGGACCGGATCGATAAGGTCTTCTCCGCAGGCTGAGCCAGCGCCTGATATATGACGCCCCCCTTGCGTCACTGACGCGTCCTCTCCGGCGCTTCGCCCCGTTCCGCTACAACGGCTGAGTTACGCCGTCGCACATTCCGCCTTTCCTAACACGATGGCCGACAATGTCGTTGGCCACTGTTGAATCAATTCCTGCCCGTCTCTCGGCCATTCCAACCGCCGTCCCCGCCGTTCGCCCAAAAATCGCGAATTCGTTCAGCGCAGTCCCGATCCGTCCGTCGCTCGACAAGGCACCACGATAGGTGATTCAAAATCTCCCGTCACGTCATCGAACGCGTGCGTTATCCGACCGGAACGTTCCCCCCTCAGGAGATGAATCATGATTCAGCCGCTGACGCAGTGCTCTGCGGTCACCCACCTGACGTCATTCGCTGAATGCGGGAGCAGTCAGACACCTGATATACATGATGGCGGGACGGTGCATGGCTCCGTTGATGCAGCGGCCATTGGCGTGAGCGCAGCGGCGTCATCACACGTAGACTCCATCGCGGACCTCGGTTCGATGCCTTCGCAAGTCGACCTACATGGCGAGGAGATCGTTTCGCCCCCAACGCTCCTCCCTCCCGTACATCCCACACCTTATCCACTGAAAGTAACCGTCGAGGCGACACCTGCGGCCGTTCGCGCCCTGCTTTCGAAGTTCGGGGCAGACAAGACGGTCTCGGATAGGCCCGTGGCCATTGTTTCCGGTGGCAGCATTAGCGGCTACGCGGCGGCACTCGCGCTCGCCAGACAAGGCTTCAACGTACTTGTCGTCGAGAAGCGTGATGGCTACAGCCGCCAGAACATTCTTGCGCTGAAGCAGGATGCCATCTTCTCCCTAGCCCGTCTCGCACCGGATCAAGCAGTGGGAGGCGCTGCGCCGACGACCAGCGGCTTGCTGCGTGCGATGCGCGACAAGCAGTTACTCACCGTCATGAAAAATAAGATCCAGTGCAACGGCGACATGCTTACACGCA
Source organism: Pandoraea commovens (assembly GCF_024704525.1). NCBI lineage: Bacteria > Pseudomonadati > Pseudomonadota > Betaproteobacteria > Burkholderiales > Burkholderiaceae > Pandoraea > Pandoraea commovens. Next base: position 1,352,999 of record NZ_CP102780.1, on the reverse strand, counting down.
ATATTCAACGGCAGCACCGCTTTATGGAGTGGGTCGCATCGTCAGATGGCCTCCCCAGCATGCTTCCTCAATTAAAGCGCACCAATGGTGGTATTTCCGCCTACCTCGATGCCCAGGAATCGAAGGCGGCCAGCGATAGCGACAAACAGAATGTAACCATCGACGCGTCCTATCTCGACCTCGCGTTTCCCAGTGATGAGCTCATCGGCGCAGTGAAGCCGGATGATTGGCGACTCGGAGCCCCGGAAGGAATGCGTACCGAGAGTCTCGTGGCCGCTCAAGTGATGGACTTTGAAACGGGACTCAACGATTATTGTGCGGCTCAGCCGGGCATCGACATCGTGCAGGCAGAAGTACAACTACAACAAGGCGACATCGGAGACGACCGATTTGTCCCGGTGCTGAAGATCGGCGGTGAATCAGTTCGTCCGGATTTTCCGGTCGATCTGATCTGCATCGCCGAAGGCGCGCAAAGCAAAAATCAAGAAGTCATCGGCGGCGCACTAGCCATGGTCGCCCCGAACGAAAGCTGGCGTCAGCGCAACTACGTCCAATCTTCGAAAGGCCCTCGACGACTGGGCGGGTTCGAGGTCGTCGATACGCACAGCAATCCGTTCCAACTAACCGTCACGGGATACATCGAGCAAAGCGATCAGTCACTGGCAATGGTTTGGATTTACGCGCCGACGAACGAAAAACCGGGAGAAGAGGAAACGCGCGTGAGAATGGAAGCTGCGCAGAAGCACGTCATTGCTGGAGGTGCAATCCGACTACGGATGGATGAAGGCACGCGACAGTTCTACTCGGGTGACATCGACGTGAAACTGCTCAGTGCGAACGTCGCGGCGAGAAGCAACACGATATTGGTCGGCGACGCGTTCGCCAGCGGCTCCCCGATTGGGGGATATGGCGCTTCGATGGCATTGTGCACCTACCCTGAGGCCGTCGAGCGCCTCGTCTCGCATCCTTTGTTTAAGGGCACGAACGGCGTAATACCGAAAGCACTGCTGGATACGTACCACAAGCACGTATCGAGCACTGCCGAAGTCCTCCATGGCAGGGCGAGCGACATCATGCGCGGCTACGACGTCTACACGCTGGAAACTAGAACGGCACTCGCCCGCCAGATCGCAAAAGCACGCTTCGGGAAACTCGAATGAAGTTTGGAACAGTGGGAGACCTGACGGCTTGCTGAAACCGGGGTCATCTGGAGGGAGTTTTGTTGGCCGTTGCGAAGGCTATCTATATAGATAGCCTCGCAGGCCGATGGATGCGCCGGCCGTGGCGCATCGCGAGGTCGTCGGCTGGTGCCGACCCGGTCAGGCTGCCGTGCTGTCGTCCGCTTCGAGCGGCTTGGCAGCCGCAGCCGCCTTGCCGTTCGAGGTCGACGCTGCCGGCGCGGGGGCCGATTCCGTCGAGTCGACCGGCTTGCCGGTCGAAACCGGCTTGGCCACCGGCTTGGCCGAGCTGACGATCACCGGCGCTTGCGGCTCGTTCGGCGAGACCTTGCGTCCCATGGTCACGCCACGAAGACGATCGCGCTCGGCGAGCACCTTGGCGCCGTAGCCACCGTCACCGGCGCTGGTGGATCCGACGTACAGACGCAGACCGCCCGCGAGCGAACCGCCGCGTGCGATGCATTCCTTCAGGATCAGGGCACCGACCTTGATATTGGCCAGCGGGTGCAGCGCAGCTTCCGGACCGCCGAAGTATTCAAGCTTGTCCTGATGCACCTTCGACATGACCTGCATGAGGCCCTGCGCACCGACGGTGCTCTCGGCATACGGGTTGAAACCCGATTCGATGGCCATCACGGCGAGCAGCAACAGCGGATCGAGTCCGACTTCCTTGCCCGTCGAATAAGCCGCGCGCACGAGGTTACCCGTCACGTCGCCCGCCACGCGATAGCGGCGTGCGAGATAGTCGGCAACGGCGATCTGCTCGCGCGTATCGAGGGCCTTGGTGGCGCGCGCATCGGCCGCCACACGCTGGTTCGGAATATACGCGGCGAGGACAGCGGCCGACGGCACGTGCTGCGCCGCTTGCGCCATCATCGTCGAATCCGATGCTGTGCCTTGTGCAACGATGCCGCCGTTGGCGCCCTGGCCGGCCGCGTTGGCCGTACCGGTGGCTGCCTCAAGCAACGGACCCACGCGCGACGCCATATCGGCGCGCCACGTCGGTCGGGCCCACAGCGCCAGCGTGCCAACCACAGCAACCAGACCGACCGCGCTGGACGTATACAGTCCAACACGACCGCCGTGCCAGGCAAGGCGACGCCAATCGCGGCGAGCCACGGCTACCGTTGCCGCGCCGCGCGCGCGAAGCGCACCGAACACGGCCAGTAGCCAGGGTGATAAACCAGACTTCTTCATACTACGTACTCCGGTTACGCCGTCACCACGGGGTGGCCCCGGGGCGTAAGGAAGTAAGCCGGTATGCCCGCCAGGCATCCCGTTAAGCGCTTACTTACGGCATATGGAAAGAGGCGGTGCATCGTGTTGTCATGGACGATGCCGCTACCGCCGCAGCGCGCCGACCTGTTCAGGTCTCTGGCGCTGACGAGCTATCGCTCGCGCTGCTTCCTAAAACACTGGTTTCCCGACCTCGGTGAGAAAACCAGCCACTGAAAATCCACGTCGATGTTGTAGTTGTCGCTAAGCTCGAGCGGGTCGGCCTACCCGTCATCGAAGCCGCCTTTCTGGATTCAACGGGCGGATTGTAGCAGTGATATATAAACCGTCAATACTATTAACAGTCAAAATCATTACCAAAAGTAATTTGTAACACCTGTTTTGCCGTGACGTTTTACTGCCTTGGCCGGTAAAATGCCCTGCCCCACCCCGCGTTTACAAGGGTGTCACCCCGACTTTTACGCGATTCAAACGCCCGTTCGATCCGGACGTATGAATTTCGTAAAAATTTTTGGTAACGGTTTGTTTCATGAAATATCTCGATCTTCGTGACTTCACCGCGCAACTGGAGCGATCCGGCCAGCTTCGTCGCGTAGACGTGCCGGTCTCTCCGGTGCTTGAGATGACAGCGCTGGCCGACCGCGTACTCAAAGCCGGCGGCCCGGCCCTGTGGTTCGAGCGGCCGACCGGTCATGACATGCCCGTGCTGGCTAACTTGTTTGGCACCCCTGAACGAGTGGCACTGGGGATGGGTGTCGAGGACGGCGAGAACGCCCTCGGCTCGCTGCGCGATATCGGCCGCCTTCTCTCGACGCTCAAGGAACCCGAGCCGCCGCGCGGGCTGAAGGACGCAGGCAAGTTGCTCAGCATGGCCAAGGCCGTGTGGGACATGGCTCCGAAAGAAGTCGGTAGCCCGGTGTGTCAGGAGATCGTCTGGGAAGGCGATGACGTCGACCTCTCCCGCCTGCCGATCCAGACCTGCTGGCCCGGGGATGCTGCGCCGCTGATTACGTGGGGACTGGTCATCACCAAGGGCCCGCACCGTAAACGTCAGAACCTCGGCATCTATCGTCAGCAGGTCATCAGCCGCAACGAAGTCATCATGCGCTGGCTCGCCCATCGCGGCGGTGCGCTGGATTTCCGCGAGTTCGCGCAAGCGAATCCGGGCAAGCCGTTCCCGATTGCCGTCGCCCTCGGTGCCGACCCGGCGACCATGCTCGGCGCGGTCACGCCCGTCCCCGACACGCTCTCCGAGTATCAGTTTGCTGGTTTGCTGCGCGGCAGCCGCACGGAATTGGCCAAGTGCGTGACGCCCGGACTGGAGTCGCTACGCGTGCCCGCCCGCGCCGAGATCGTGCTGGAAGGCTTTATTTACCCGTCCGAACAACCGCCTGTCGTGCCCGAAGGCGCACCGCCGCCGCCCTCGCGGGGGGCAACCGCCGGTTATGAACACGCGCTCGAAGGCCCCTACGGCGATCACACCGGCTATTACAACGAGCAGGAGTGGTTCCCGGTGTTCAAGATCGAGCGCATCACGATGCGCCGCAACGCCGTCTATCACTCGACCTATACGGGCAAACCGCCCGATGAGCCGGCTGTCCTGGGCGTGGCCTTGAATGAAGTCTTCGTGCCCCTGCTGCAAAAGCAATTTCCGGAAATCACCGACTTCTATCTGCCGCCCGAGGGTTGCAGCTACCGGATGGCCATCGTCCAGATGAAGAAGGCTTATCCGGGGCATGCCAAACGCGTGATGTTCGGCGTGTGGAGCTTCCTGCGCCAGTTCATGTATACGAAGTTCATCGTCGTGGTGGACGAAGACGTCGATATCCGCGACTGGAAGGAGGTCATCTGGGCGATCACGACACGTGTCGACCCGACACGGGACACGACGCTCGTCGACCAGACCCCCATCGACTATCTCGATTTCGCCTCGCCCAAGGCCGGGCTGGGCTCGAAGATGGGGATCGACGCGACCAACAAGTGGCCGGGCGAAACTTCGCGCGAGTGGGGGCGTCCGATCGAAATGACCGCCGACGTCGACGCACGCATGGCTGCTCTATATAAGGATCTCGGCCTGTAAAACGAGCCACTGATCCTGCGTCATACCGAACGCCGGCGGCCATCGGGCTGCCGGCGTTTGTGTTTGCGCGCAATGCACCCTGCGCGTCACGAACCTTCTCCATCAATGGAGTAAGCTGGCACCCGAAAGACAGATAAGCCGTATCCGTTTCCGTCCCCCGGGTCGGCGCGACCTCCCCCCGAGCGCACCGACCGGTCATCGAAAGGAGCTAATCGTGTCCTCATCCCCCACTTCCCGCGCTTCTCACGCCCCCCATGCGTCAGCCAGATCGCATCCCGCGCTGGCCCGCCTCAAAGATCCCGACCTGCTCAAGTCCAACGCCTACATCGACGGCGACTGGACGCAAGCCGACTCCCACGCCACCTTCGCGGTCAGCGATCCGGCCACCGACGCCGAAATCGCGCAAGTCGCCGATCTCGGTGCGAAGGAGACCGAGCGCGCACTCGTCGCCGCCGAAGCCGCGCTGCCCGAGTGGCGCGGCAAGACCGGCAAGGAACGCGCCCGCATCATGCGTCACTGGTTCGATCTCATCATGGCGGCGCAGGACGACCTCGGCGCCATCATGACGGCCGAACAAGGCAAGCCGCTGGCCGAAGCCAAGGGTGAGGTGGCGTATGGCGCGTCGTTCATCGAGTGGTTCGCCGAGGAAGCCAAACGTATTGACGGCGACGTGCTCGCCTCACCCGAAGGCGGCAAGCGCCTGCTGATGCTCAAACAACCCATCGGCGTGTGCGCGTCGATCACGCCGTGGAACTTCCCCATCGCGATGATCACGCGCAAGATCGCGCCAGCCATCGCCGCGGGCTGCACCATCGTGGTCAAACCGGCCCGTCTCACCCCACTGTCTGCATTGGCTCTGGCCGAACTGGCCAACCGCGCCGGATTGCCCAAGGGCGTGTTCAATGTCGTGACGTCGAAAAACTCGTCGGACGTGGGCAACGTGCTGACGTCCAGCCCGCGCGTGCGCCATCTCTCCTTCACGGGCTCGACGCCGGTCGGTGCGAAGTTGATGGAGCAATGCGCGTCCACCATCAAGAAGGTGGCACTCGAACTCGGCGGCCTCGCGCCGTTTCTGGTGTTCGACGACGCCGACGTCGATGCCGCCGTCGAAGGCTGCATCGCATCCAAATTCCGCAATGCAGGACAAACGTGCGTCTGCGCCAACCGCATCTACGCACAAGACGGGATCTACGACGCCTTCGTCGAAAAGCTCACCGCTGCGGTGAGCCGCCTGCGCGTGGGCAATGGCTTCGAGCCGGGCGTGGCGATCGGCCCGCTCATTGAGGATGCCGCCATCGCCAAGGTCGAGCGTCATGTCGAGGACGCTGTGGCCAAGGGCGGACGCGTCACCGTCGGCGGCAAGGTGCTGCACGGCCGGTTCTTCGAGCCGACCGTCGTGGCCGATGCCAGCGCCGACATGCTCGTGGCACAGGAGGAGACGTTCGGCCCGGTCGCGCCCGTCTTCCGCTTCAAGGACGAGGCCGACGGCATCCGGCTGGCCAACGCATCGGACTTCGGACTGGCGTCGTATTTCTTCGCGCGCGACGTAGGCCGCGTATGGCGCGTGGCCGAGGGCATCGAGGCTGGCATGGTCGGCATCAACACCGGCCTCATCTCGAACGAAGTCGCACCGTTTGGTGGGGTCAAGCAGTCCGGACTGGGCCGTGAAGGGTCGAAATACGGCATCGACGAGTACCTTGAGATGAAGTATCTCTGTCTCGCCGGGATGTGAAATTCATCTGACCCTTTAACAATTTGTAATAGTTGCTTTCCCACGGCGTGAGCCGCGCCGTGACTGGGTTGCGCGCATTTCGACCTAACGTCGCCGAACCGGACGCCATCGTGGAAACGTTACAAAGTCCCACAGAGGCGGCCCGGCTCGGGTAGAATCGCGCTTTTTTTCGCGAACCGCGACTCCGACCCCAATTCGGTCGTCTCATACGCCAATTGCGGCACCCCCGTTGGAATCCGGTGCAGTCTCGCGAAGCCGATCAACAGAAGTCGCGTCCGTCAGCGCCTCCCCCTGCGCCGTCATGCTCCTCGTGATGGCGACGGCCTGACGACCGTGTCCGCCCTCGCGCAATGCATCCCCCGCTCCTTGCGGGCGTCTGCGTTGTACCCCCCGGGCGTGGAGAAGACATCTATGGATAACAACCAATCGCTCATGCGCAACATCGGGCCGTTCGCCCTGATGTTGACCGGTCTCGGCTCGATCATCGGCTCCGGCTGGCTATTCGGTGCCTGGAAAGCCGCCAAGATTGCCGGACCGGCGGCCCTACTCGCCTGGCTTATCGGCGCTATCGTCATTCTCGCCATTGCCTTGACGTACGCCGAACTCGGCGCGATGTTCCCCGAATCGGGCGGCATGGTGCGCTACTCCCGGTACTCGCATGGCAGTCTCGTCGGCTTTATCGCCGCGTGGGCCAACTGGATCGCCATCGTGTCGGTGATTCCGATCGAAGCCGAAGCGTCGATCCAGTACATGAGCACGTGGCCGTACGACTGGGCGCACGCCTTGTTCGTGGACGGCACGCTCACCACGAGCGGGCTGGCGCTATCCGCGTTGCTCGTGATCGTCTACTTCATGCTGAACTACTGGGGCGTGAAGCTGTTCGCACGCGCCAACACGGCGATCACGCTCTTCAAGTTCGCGATTCCCGCGCTGACCATCGCCGGTCTGATGATTGCTGGCTTCCATCCCGGCAACTTCAACATCGCCGAGCATGGCGGCTTCGCGCCGAACGGTATGTCGGCAGTGCTGACCGCCGTCGCCACGTCCGGCATCGTGTTCGCGTTCAATGGCTTCCAAAGTCCCGTGAACCTCGCGGGCGAAGCGCGCGATCCGGGCCGCAGCATTCCGTTTGCGGTCGTCGGCTCGATCCTGCTCGCGACCGTCATCTATCTGTTGCTGCAAGTCGCGTACATCGGCGCGCTCTCGCCGGAGCAACTCGCGGGCGGCTGGCACATGGTGAGCTTCAGCTCGCCGTTTGCCGAACTGGCGATTGCGCTGGGCTTGAACTGGCTGGCGATCGTGCTGTACTTCGACGCGTTCCTGAGCCCGAGCGGCACGGGCACGACGTACATGGCCACCACGAGCCGCATGATTTACGCGATGGAACGCAACCGCACGTTGCCCGCTATCTTCGGTCGTGTGCACCCGTTGTACGGTGTGCCGCGTCAGGCGATGTGGTTCAACCTCGCGATCTCGTTCATCTTCATGTTCTTCTTCCGCGGCTGGGATTCGCTGGCCGCCGTGATCTCGGTGGCGACCGTGATTTCGTACCTCACCGGCCCGATCAGCGTGATGTCTCTGCGTCGTTCGGCACCGGAGATGCATCGTCCGCTGCGCCTGCCGGGCCTGTCGCTGATCGCGCCGTTCGCGTTCGTCTGCGCCTCGCTGATCCTGTACTGGGCCCGCTGGCCGCTGACCGGCCAGATCATCGTGCTGGTGGTCGTGGCGCTGCCGGTGTACTTCTACTATCAGGCAAAGGACAACTGGCAAGGCTTCGGACGCGACCTCAAGGCCTCGTGGTGGCTGATCGGTTATCTGCCGTGCATGGCGCTTTGCTCGTACATCGGCAGCAAGGAATTCGGCGGCCTCGGTCTGCTGCCTTACGGCTGGGACATGGTCATCGTGGCGGTGCTGTCGCTCGCGTTCTATCACTGGGGCGTGAAGGCTGGCTGGCGCACGCCGTACCTGTCGGAAGAGCGTGAAAACGACGCCGCCAGCATGGAAGGCATGCCCGCGCTGTCGCACTAAGTTCTAGAGTGCTTCAAACGAAAAGCCCGCCAATCGGCGGGCTTTTTTATATTGTGACGAAGCGCCGCCAACCGGCTTACCGATGCGCCCGACGGCGTTCGATGAACAGACTGTTGCCGAGCGCGCGCTTGGCCATCTTCTTGGCATCGGCAGCAGCAGCCGAGACTTCCACGTGTGACGGAAAGCTCTCCGGTGTAACCGCGACCACGCCAATCGACAGACTCGTGATCGGATGGAAGATGACCATGCCGCGACGATCCTCCGCCTCGAACCCGCCAGCCGCGATCTGATCCGGGTGGAAGTACTCCGTCACCGCTTCGCCGAAACGCGTGAGCGCTTCGCGGCAACGGGCCTCCCAATCGGGGCTGCGAAACAGAATCAGGAAGTCGTCGCCGCCAATGTGTCCGAGGAAATCGCGCTCGGGATTGCGCACCGCCATCAACACGCGCGCGACCAGTTGAATCAGGTCGTCGCCGCGACGATAGCCAAACACGTCGTTAAACGGTTTGAAGTTGTCCAGATCGACGTAACAGGCGTGGAACGATTGACGCTCCCCGATCATGCGATCCATGTAGTCGTCGATAGGCACGTTGCCCGGCAGTAGCGTCAGCGGGTTGGCATAGCGCGCCGCATCCAGTTGCATATCGGTGATGTGACGCATCAGCGCGTGCCCCTGCGCCACACCGAAATATCGCCCCTGATCCGTGACGATGAAACCGGCCGCGATCTGACGGCTCGCCCCTTCGGCAATCATCCGGCTCAGATCCTCGACGCGCGCCGCCTTATCGAACGTGAGCGGTCGCGGCTCCATCACGGCCGAGCATGGCTTGCGTCCGTACAACTCGCGCGTGAACGGTCGTGCAAAGCGCCCGATCAGCGACGCCCGTCCAATCAGCCCGACGGCGCGCTCGCGCTCCACCACCGGCAGCACTTCCAGCGCAGGATCGCTCTCGAAGCGCGCCACAACATCCTCGCTGCGCGTGTCCGGCGAGACGGGAGCCACGTACGATGCAATGCGCTCCAGCGTCACATTCCCCGCCCCCAACTGACTCGGTTGCTGATGGACGTAAGCACGACGCTCGTTCACCACTTCCTGCACGTTCGCCGTGATGGCGCGCTGCGGCTGCGCTTCGGGTCGCGCGATGAAATACCCCTGCCCAAGAAAGATGCCCAGATCGCGCACGACCTGAAGTTCCTCGGCATGCTCGATGCCTTCTGCAATGACGCGTGTGCCGCTCGTCTCCGCAATCTGGCGCATCGAGCGCACAAACTGAAGTTTGACGGTGTCGGCATCGATGCCGTCGACGAAATGCCGGTCGATCTTGACGTAATCGGGTCTCAGTTCCGACCACAAGCGCAGGCTCGCATAGCCCTCGCCCATGTCGTCGAGCGCCACTTCGAAGCCTAGCGCACGGTAGGCGGCAAGCGACGCGCGCGTGCTCGCCAGGTCCAGCGTGGGTGCGTGTTCGGTAAGCTCCAGCACGACGCGCTCCGGCGCGAGCCGAAACGACTGAAGCATGGCGAACGTCTCGTCCAGACCGAGCGATTCGCTCACGCCACCGCCGGGGTGCGCACGCGTGACCGGACCGATGTTCAGGAACAGACGTTCAGGCAGGTCCTGCTCCACAAACCCGCGCAGCACCGTACGTCGACAGGCGAGTTCGAGCGGCCCGCTCACGCCGTGACGCCGCGCCGCAGCGAACAGCGCCATCGGCGAATGAATCGATGTGCCCGCAGGCCCACGCACCAAACCTTCATAACCCGCGACTTCGGACGTGCGGAAATCGACAATGGGCTGGAACACGCAGGTCAGGCCGATGCCTTCGCACAACTCGGCGAGCAGCGACGCTTCGTCGGGCTCGACGTAGGGAGTGGAAGCGGAGGGCAAGGTAGAGAGAGCGGAAGCTGGCTGCGCGTCGCGCGCTGTCGCGGGAGCGTCAAAGCGATCCTGCGGACGTATCCCGGCAACTGCGGCAGGCGGGAGAGGGTTCAACTGAGACTCCGTAAGTCGGTGCGGCGCGCCGGCATCATGCAAACAGCTGTACGTTATGCGGGCATGTGTCGGGCACACTCCTACGCACCGGGGGCATCTTTGCTTCGATGTGCCCCGATGAAGTCTCACCCGTTCCCCGTGTTTCACGTGCGGTCGCTGCTCTTTGGCCCATATCCGCGTCTTGTGACGGTGCCCGTGGGCACCCTCTTTTACTCGGCACTCAGGCTATCGCCGTTATTTGACAAAACCGTGACAGCATCGGAATTGCAACAAATGTCGTCGCAGCGCCCGCCCCCGTCTCCCGCTACGCGGGAATCCGTAGCCTGATGGAGAGATTCGCGTCGCACAAGGACGAAAAAAAAACGGCAACGCCGCGAAGCGTTGCCGTCTTTCGTCAGGCGCATCCGAGCGGTGCGCCGTCGAGCCATCCCGAAACTTACCAGGCCGTCACGACCGAGCCACCGAACTTCTGCTCGATGAACGCCTTCACTTCCGGCGAGTGGTAAGCCTTGATCAGCTTGGCGACCCACGGCTTGTTCTTGTCGGCCGAACGGATGACCAGCACGTTGGCGTACGGACCGTTCGCGTCTTCGATGGCGATCGAATCCTTCTTCGGGTTCAGACCGGCTTCCATCGCGAAGTTGGTATTGATGACGGCCACGGCCACGTCGTCGAGCGAGCGCGGCAGTTGGGCGGCATCCAGTTCCACGAACTTCAGCTTCTTCGGGTTTTCAGCCACGTCGATCGGCGTTGCCTTCAGACCGGCGTCGGCGCGCAGCTTGATCAGGCCCTGCTTTTGCAGCAACAGCAGCGCACGGCCGCCGTTGGTCGGATCGTTCGGCAGCGAAACCTTGTCGCCCGTCTTCAGATCGGCCAGCGACTTGATCTTCTTCGAGTAGATGCCCATCGGGAAGATCACCGTCTTGGCGATCGATTCGAGCTTGTAGCCACGGTCCTTCACTTGCGCGTCGAGGTACGGCTGGTGCTGGTAGCTGTTCACGTCCAGATCGCCCGACGACAGAGCGGCGTTCGGCTGCACGTAATCGCTGAACTCGATGACCTTGAGGTTAAGGCCGTCCTTGGCTGCGACCTTCTTCACTTCGTCGAAGATCTGGGCGTGCGGGCCGCCCGTCACGCCGACCTTCAGGTTGATGGCGTCAGCGGCAACTGCAGGTGCTGCAAATTGCGTGGCGAAAACCGTGGCGGCGCCAACACCGGCCAGCAGCTTGAAAATCGTACGACGTTGCATGAAAAACCTCGCGTGTGTGAGTGAAGTGCCGGTTCGACCGGCAACCGTTGTTATGTGGGATTTACTTGTGGCTCAGACGCCGCACCAGCCAGTCGCCGAACGTCTGCACCAATTGCACGAAAACGATCAGGATCAGCACCACGGTGATCATGACTTCCGGCAGGAAGCGCTGATAGCCGTAACGGATGCCGAGGTCGCCCAGGCCGCCGCCGCCAATCGCACCGGCCATGGCCGAGTAACCGACCAGGCTCACGAACGTGATCGTCAGACCGGCGACGATGCCGGGCAACGCCTCGGGCAGCAGCACCTTCATGACGATCTGACCGGTCGTCGCGCCCATCGACTGGGCAGCCTCGATCAGGCCACGGTCCACTTCACGCAGCGCGGTTTCCACCAGACGCGCCACGAACGGCGCAGCAGCGATGGTGAGCGGGACCACGGCGGCCATCGTACCGATGGACGAGCCGACGATCAGTCGCGTGAACGGAATCACCGCGACGAGCAGAATGATGAACGGCGTCGAGCGCACAGCGTTGACGAGAATGCCGACGATCCGGTTGGTCGGCAAGTTCTGCAACACGCCGTTGCGGTCCGTCAGGTACAGCAGCACGCCCAGCGGCACGCCCACGACCGCGCCGATGAGGCCGGAGATGCCGACCATGATCAGCGTCTCCCAGAACGACGAGACGAACAGATCGAACATTTCACTCCACATGGCTCAGCTCCTCAACGACAACGCCTTGACTGGCGAGGAACGCCATGGCTTCGGCCACGCGGGCCGGGGTGCCGCCCGCCATCACGGCGAGCGATCCGAACGCCTGCCCCTGGATCTCGTCGATCTGGCCATGCAGGATGTTGAAATCGAGTTCGTAGCGGCGAATGGCCTCGGAGAGTAGCGGCTGGTCCACGCCCGCCCCGGAGAAGGCCAGACGATACAGATGGTCGTGGCCATTGCCGATGCGCGACGCCACACGCTGGCGCACGCCTTCGGGCAGTTCCTGCGCAATCACGTCGCCGATCAGCGCACGGGTGACTTCGTGGCGCGGACGCAGGAACACGTCGATCACGGCGCCCTGCTCGACCACGCGGCCAGCATCGAGCACGGCCACACGGTCGCAGACCTGCTTGATCACTTCCATCTGGTGCGTGATGAGCACCACCGTCAGACCGAGTTCACGGTTGATGCGCTTGAGCAGTTCGAGAATCGAGCGGGTCGTTTCGGGGTCGAGCGCCGAGGTGGCTTCGTCCGAGAGCAGCACTTGCGGCTCGCTCGCGAGCGCACGGGCGATGCCCACGCGCTGCTTCTGACCGCCGGAAATCTGCGACGGATAACGATCCTTCTGCGCGGTGAGGCCCACGAGTTCGAGCAGCGGCAGCACCTTCGCGCGAATGTCTGCGGCCGACATGCCCGCGAGTTCCAGCGGCAGCGCCACGTTCTGGTAGACGGTGCGCGAGCTGAGCAGGTTGAAGTGCTGGAAGATCATGCCGATGCGACGGCGCGCCTGACGCAGTTCGTCGGACGACAGCGAGGTCAGATCCTGACCGTCGACCCGCACCGAGCCGTCGCTGGGACGGTTAAGCAGATTGATGACACGCACGAGCGTGCTCTTACCGGCGCCGCTTCGGCCGATGATGCCGAAAACTTCGCCGCGCTCGATCGACAGGCTGATATTGGAAAGCGCGTCGATCGGCCCCTTGGGTCCAGCGAAGCGCTGGGTAATGTTCTGGAGTTCGATCATGCAAAAAAATAGCAGCCCCACTGCCGAAACTTCCCGAACAGTGCCGCCGCCAAGACTCTATTTAGCGCAAAGGCAATATTCTAGCCCATGCGCCTAAATAGTTGAAAATAATAAAATTTGATCTCTTTATACTGAATTTCGCAGATAGAGAGGGCAGGCCTCAGGCCCGCCGCTCGTTGGCAAAATCGTCGAGCACTCTGATGACTTCGTCGAACTCCAGCGACTTGTCGAAAAAGTGCCGCACGCCCAGTTGCTGACAGCGCTTGCGGTAGGTCGCGAGCGCATAGTTGGTCAGCACGATCGCCATCAACTTTTCTAGCATGCCTCTGCTGTGCAGGTACGACAGCACGTCCATGCCGGAGCCGCGCCGCAACTGGATATCGACGATGACCGCGTCGAAGGAATCGTTTTCAAGGGTACGGACCGCGTCGTCGGCCGTCTCCGCCACGCCTGTCACTTCCAGCATCCCGCTCGATCCGAGCGCTTCGGACAGACTCTCGCGTATCACCGCCGAATCTTCGATCAGCAGCACCTTGAGGGGCGCTCGCGTCCCTGTAAGCGTTGCTGCGTTCCCAGTTGACATGAAAGCCTCTCTCAACTGATCAGGCCGTTCTTGAGCGCATAAAGCGTCAGGTCGGCATTGGTTTTCAAATGCATCTTTTCCAGCACACGTGCGCGATAAGTGCTGACGGTCTTCACCGACAGATGCAATTCGTCGGCGATCTCGGTCGGCGTGCGTCCCTGTGCCAGCTTGCAGAACACCTGGAATTCGCGCTCCGAGAGCTGTTCGTGCATGGGTTCGTCGACCGGCTTGTCGAGCTTTTGCGCCAGCAGATCCGCCGTCACTTCGCTCACATAGCGATGACCACGCGCTACCGTCCGGATCGCCCGAATGATCTCCTCGGGCGCGGCATCCTTCATCAGATAGCCGTCGGCACCGGCGCGCAGCAGATTGACTGCATATTGCGCTTCGGGATACGTGGACAGGAACAGCACACCCTGCTCGGGTCGCAATTGCTTGATCACGCGCAGGGTGTCGATGCCGTTCTTGTCAGGCATGGCGATATCCAACAGCACGACATCGAATTCGGTTTCGCGCACGGCACGAATCACCTCGTCCCCGCTCGCGGCCTCGCCCAGCACCTCCATGTCCGACTCGTCGGCAATGAATTGCTTGAAGCCGGTACGAACGATCGCGTGGTCGTCGGCAATGAGGATTTTTATTGTGAGTGACATCTAAGCTCCAGAGACTGTCCCCGTCGGCCTCCTGGCCGCACTTGAGTGAATTCGGTGCGCGCGCCATGGCCATCACTCCCGGTCGAGTAGATCCCGCATATCGTCGGCATGCTCTTCCTCAACGGCGAGGATTTCTTCGAGCAAACGACGGGTTGTGGTATCCCGGTCGCCCAAATAATGAATCATCTCGCGGTAACTCTCAATCGCAATACGCTCGGCGACGAGGTTTTCGCGAATCATGTCGCGCAGGGTCTTACATGTGACGTACTCGGCGTGGCTGCGCGAGGAAAGGCTGTCCGGCGAGAAATCCGGCTCACCGCCCAGTTGCACGATACGCGCCGCGATGCGATCCGCGTGATCCTGCTCCTGTGTGGCGTGTTCGGCGAATTCGGCGGCCACCGGCTCGGCATGAATCCCCGTGGCCATGAAATGATGGCGCTTGTAGCGCAGCACGCAGACCAGTTCGGTGGCGAGTGCATCGTTAAGCATGTGGACGACCGCGTCGCGATCGGCCCGATAGTCCTCCGTGACGGCACCTTCGTCGAGGTGCTCACGGGCACGCTCGCGCAGGGCGCGAACGTCGATTTCGAAATCCTCTCCCGCGTGCTGGCTATGACCATTACCGGTCATCGCGTGCTTAGCCTGCTTGGCGTGCTGTTTAGCTTGCTTGGCGGTGTGCATCTGCGAATCCTCCTGTAGCGGTTTGGCGAGTTTGCCGGGGTCGAGGGAACGTTAATGCCATAACTGACGCCAGATATGGCGAAGGGCGGCTCAGGCCGCCCTGCGTTCCTTGACGGTATCTATCGTCGGACCACCCCGAAGAGCAGCGTGACCAGGAAGATCACCAGGAAAATGAAGAACAGAATCTTCGCGATTTCAGCCGCACCGGCGGCGATTCCCGTGAAACCGAAAACCGCGGCGATCAATGCGATCACGAAGAAAACAACGGCATAGTGAAGCATCGCAACCTCCTTGAATGTCGATGGCCCGTTAGCCCATGTGGCAAGCGCTGCGCGAACCGCTTGCCGCGAGCCACATGGCTATGCTGCGGCGCAAAATACGACCGCACCGCAGCGCGCTTCTAGTCGACGATTTTCTTGGCGACGGTCAGGCCAAGCAGCAAGAAAACCACGAACAGCACCAGGAACAGAACGAACAGAATCTTCGCAATCCCGGCGGCACCGGCGGCGATCCCGGTAAAGCCCAACAGGCCTGCCACGATCGATACCAGCGCGAATAACAAAGCCCACTTCAGCATGGCGTTCTCCTTGGTTCAATGTGTCATTTCCCGGAGACTTTCTCTGGCTCCCTGCGGCTGGCGCCTGCCTTGTCGGGCAGCACACCAACCCGAGGGCGCTGAATGAATAGTAGAAAAACGCCGCTCGCGGGACTGCCCGCGCGGCGCTGGTTTTTGCGTAGGAATTTGCTGACAATTGCCCGGAAGGTGCGATTTTCGCCGTATGATCAAGGCACTCCCCGCTATCAACGGTCATTCAAACCCCGCCCAATGCCCCGATTTACGTCCTGGTTGCGTCGCCGAAGCTGGATCATCGCCATGATCGCTGCGATCGTCATCACGGTCGGGAGTCTGATCGGACTGGAGTCGGCGCACCGCCGTCTCGCCTCCACCTACGAAGCGGCGCTGCAAAACATGACCGCCGCCAACGAGCTCAACGAGATCATTGCGCGCACCTCGACGGTGGTCGCGAGCCAGCGTGGTTATCTGCTCACGAACGATCCGAGCTATCTGGATCCGTATCTGTCGGCCGTGCGACGCATTCGCGATCTCTCCGCGCTCGTCATCCAGCACTACAAGGATGTGGGTGACGATCAGGCCACACGCGAATTCGCGCGCGTCATGACCTTGTTCTCGCAGCGCATCACGGCGATGGACACGGCGCGATCCGCCGTGACACAGGGCGAAATGACGCTTGAAGAAGCGTTGTCACCGGCCAATCTCGGCATCGGGACGATGGAACCGGTGCAGACCGGCATTACCGACCTCTATAACCGCGAGCTGGCCCGCGCCCGCACGGCGCAGGACGACGGCCGCTTCGATCAGGCGATCTCGGCGGTCAGCGCCGGCGCACTGTCGGTGCTGACGATTCTGCTCTTCATCTTGTTGTTCCGCTCGCTCGGCAAGCAGATGCGTCAGGAACAACTCGCCCGCGACCAGCTGCACGAGCAGCAGGCCCACCTCGACAGGCTCGTGCGTGAGCGCACCGAACAGCTCGACGAACTGGCCACCCACTTGCAGAACGTGAGTGAAGACGAGAAGACGCGTCTGTCGCGTGAATTGCACGACGAACTCGGCGCAATTCTTACGGCGTGCAAGATGGATGTTACGTGGGCACATCACAAGCTGCGCAACGTCGAGCCGGTGATTTCCGAAAAACTCGCACGCGCGCAACGCAATCTCGATTCGGGCATTCAGACCAAGCGCCGCATCATCGAGAATCTGCGCCCGACCGTGCTGATCAACTTCGGCCTCGTCACCGCGCTGCGCTCGCTCGCGGAAGAAACCGCTGACCAGCAACACTGGCAGCTCGATCTCGATCTGCCCGAGGAAGACTTCGCATTGCCCGAGTCGACCGCCATCGTGCTGTTCCGCGTGGCGCAGGAAGCGCTGACAAACGCAGGCAAGTACGCGCGCGCCACGACTGTGCGCATCGCCCTCGCCTGCGACGACCAACGCGTGCGCCTCGAAGTGATCGACAACGGCATCGGCCTTACGCAAGATCAGTTCAACAAGCCCAAGACACACGGCCTGTTCGGCATGCGTCAGCGCGTCTCGGCCAAGGGTGGACGCATCGACATTCACTCGCTGCCGCAGCGTCTGGGCACTGAGATTCAGGTGGTATTGCCCTTGTGCAATCCGGCCGATGCGATGGATATCGCGACCGAGGTCACCGAAAGCACCGTCTCCGCACAATCGGGCGAGGCATCGTCCGACGGCAAGACCATCGCATCGTCGAACGCGACACCTTCGCGCGACGGCATCGACACCACCGCCACGTCAGACACCTCGCAGCCTCCCCGCCCCCCGGTCGGAATGCACTGACAGCGCAACCCGACTCCGCCTACACCGCGTTGACGTCGCGGCTGACAGCACAAACACTTCGCAGTCCCTACCATGGAATCACCTGCCGACGCCGTGAGAGGCGCGGATTGTGGTCTCCGTGCGCACGCCGCGCTATAGGCGTCCGATGTGCGCTAAATGACGGAATCGCGGACTCCCCGCAGAAGCACCTGAACTAACCCAACACTGAGGAGTTGTTTATGAACTCGGATCTGATCAAGGGCAAGTGGAACCAGCTCAAGGGCGAAGCGAAGAAGCAGTGGGGCAATCTGACCGACGACGATCTGCTGAAGATTGAAGGCAATCGCGACAAGTTCGTCGGTGTTATCCAGGAACGTTACGGCAAGGCCAAGGCCGACGCCGAGAAGGAAGTCGACACCTGGAACAACCAGCACAAGCTCTGGTAAGCCAGCGTCGCTCGCGTGAGCCATGTCAGCCGGGAGGCTGGCGTGGCCCTTCCCTCCCCGCTCGCGCGTCCTATGCGCTTCGGACGACATCATCTCTCCAAGGAGAAATCAAAATGAAACGATTGATCGCCATCGCACTGCTTTCGGGCTTCGCACTCGGCCTGGCCGGTTGCAACACCATCCACGGCGCAGGCAAGGACGTTGAAAAGGGCGGCGAAGCCATTCAGGGCGCAGCCGACCGCAACAAGTAACGCGGTATCGACCGGCGTCTAACCACACCGGCGCGCAGTACCCGAGAGCATCGACATCCCCCCGAATACGCGACGCACGGCGCATAGCTCATTCCCCATGCCGTCCGGGCGTCGCCTCCATGCTTGCCCAATCCCCAGACTAGGAGGACTTTGAGATGTCACATCGAATCGCTATGAACGTCCTGACCTGCGCCTGCATCGCGGCGGCAGGCATGCTCGGCACATCGGCGGCCAGCGCCGCCGATGCTGCGGCCAAGGACCGTTACGACGCTGCGCAGAAATCGGCCGAAGCCGACTACAAGGCATCCGCTGCGCGTTGCGACGACATGAAGGACAACGCGAAGAAGATTTGTGTGGAAGACGCGAAGGGCAAGGAGAAGATCGCCAAGGCCAACGCGGAAGCTGACTACAAGCAAACGCCGAAGGCCCGCTACGATGCCGCCGTCGCCAAGGCAGACGCCGATTACAGCGTTGCCAAACTGCGTTGCGACGACAAGAAGGGCAACGACAAGGACGTCTGTGTGAAGGATGCTGACGCCGCCAAGACGAAGGCCTACGGCGACGCCAAGGTCATGCGTACGAGCCGCGAATCGTCCAAGGACACCATGGCGGCACGTCAGGATGCCAACGCCGATGCCAACAAGGCCCAATACAAGGCCGCGATGGAGCGCTGCGACAGCCTCGCGGGCAATAGCAAGGACAGCTGTGTGGCCGACGCCAAGTCGCGCTACCACCAGTAAGCACAAGTGATCATCGACTAGAACGACAGCAGGTTTAGCAGGGAGGAGGAGGCGTCACGGACCGTCACCACGGGTGAGCGCCGGACGTCGGCACCGGGCGAATGTTGCGCAAGCGGCATTCGCCCGGTGTTTTTGCGCCACAGGCCGGGCACACCATGTAAATGAATGTAACAAGTGTCGCGCGCCGCAGGCGGCGGGCCACCCCGGGACTTGGGGGGCGATGTCAACCGAAACGAGCGCAAAGCGTTGATTCTGAATAGAATAGAGGCCTTAATTTCACGTTTGGCGGCCGCTTTTCTACGCCCGAACGTTCCCCACACCGGATGGCTTCGCATACTTTGCAACAATTGCGTTACGCCCGCGTTTCGGAACTTCAGTAAAGTAAAGCCAAGGAATCTGACGAACCAGGGTGCCGGCGGGCACCGGGCGCGTCGAACGGCATGGTGCCGTTCGGGTGCCGTCATCAGTACGCTGCCAAGTCCGCAGGAGAAATGTCATGAAAACCAAGTTTGCCGCCCTTGCCATCGCCGGGGTCGCGCTCGCCGCGGGTGCGATCGGGACGGCGCAGGCACACGTTTCGGTCGGAATCGGTATTGGTGTACCGCTGATCGCACCGGCTCCGGTTTATGCACCGGCACCGGTCTACGTTGCGCCGCCTCCGCCGGTCTACGTCGCGCCGCCGCCAGTCTATGTCGCCCCGGCCCCGGTCTACTATGGCCCGCCGCCAGCGTATTACGGTCGCCCCTACGGGTATGGCTACGGCCACGGGCGCGGTTACTGGCGTCATGGCCGCTGGTACGGCTATTGATCGACGGCCGGACCGGCTTCGCTGAAACAAAACGCGCTGCCGACTGAGAAGTCGGCGGCGCGTTTTGCTTATGAAAGAGGAAAGTCTCCGGCGGAGCTCAGCGCGCCACCCGGTATGCAATCCGGAAGCCGCCCCAGTGACGTCCGTTCACATAGATCGGAGCGGACGCATCTTTCATCACCACGAACTCCCCGCCGCCCATATCTCGCCGATACGTTTGCAGCAACAGCGGCTTGGTGTTGCGCCCGGCCGCCGCCCCCGTCCGGTCGTTAAACAGACGTCGATTGCGACAGTGCGCGGCGTTCCACACGGGATCGTTCGTCGGCGCTTGCGAGAACTTGCGATTGTGCGTCGGCAGATAGCCGTTTTCATCGACCGCCGCACAGAACGTGATGCGCTCGTTCATGCCGAGCAACGGTTCCTGAATCGCAGGCAACGTCTCGTCCGTAAAGCGTGTAAAGCGCGCCATCAACTGCTGTGGGTTCGAGCCCGGAATCGGTTCGTAGCGACGATCGAACAACTCCTGCTCGCTGATCTTGCCCTTCGCGAGCGCCGCTTCGAAGCTTTCGCCGACCTGTCTGGCCGCGCGACGCACGGCCCGAATGAACGGCGTGTCCTCCGTCTCGACATCCGCCTCGGCAATCAGACCGATCAGATGCTCCGACACCGACAGCAAACCGTTGATCCGCTCGCGCGCACTCTCGACATGATCGGCGGAATGCGTCACGCCATCGGCCATTTCGTCGACGTGTGCGGCGAGCGTGTTGCATTCGTTTTCGATGGATTCACTCGCCTGTGCGATCTGTCCGGCCTGACGGTCGAACGTATCGAGCGCCGTACCGGCTGTCTCGATGACGCTGGCGATGGCGCGAGTGCCTTCGCGCGCGTCGTTAGCGCGCGCGACGTTGGCGTTGCTCTCACGCATGAGACGCTCGGTGCGCTCGCTGAGCGCCGCCAGCGTGTGTTCGATCTGCTGCGTGGCCTCGGCCGTCTTGCTCGCGAGCAGCTTGACCTCGGTTGCCACCACGGCGAAGCTGCGTCCCGCCGCCCCGGCCCGTGCGGCTTCGATGGCGGCATTCAGAGCGAGCAGATTGGTCTGACGCGCGATGACGGAGATGCCTTCGGCAACCTTGCCGACGTGATCGAGCGCTTCGCGCAGGCCGGAGATTTCGTCCGCCATGCCGGAAACGCCTTCGACAAGTCCGTGAATCGACGCGAGCGACGCATCGGCCGTACTGCGCGACGCCGAAATTTCCGCACTGGCACGATCGGCCACGTCGCGGGCTTCGCGCGCCGCCTCGGCAATCCGCTGATTCCCTTCGCTGGTATCGGTCGCGGCGCGGCGAAGCTCCTGAAACACTTCGGCCTGACGCTTGATGCGAACGGCGATTTCGTCGACGTTGCCCGCGATATCGCACAACTCCACACCGAGGGTGCCCGCGTTGTCCGCCACCTCGTTCATGATGTTGACGGTCTGCCCCGCTCCCCTTGAGCGCGTGAATAGCCCCATCGTCAGTCTCCTCGCATCTCTGATCTGCTTGTTATGACGAGGGCGAGACGGTCGCCGGAACTGCCAAAAACGTAAAACGCCGGATAGACGTCTGCGCCACACGTATGGGTATCTTTTTTACCCGGTGTCGAAAAGTATAACGGGAGAAAAAACGGCGGACTTGAGGGTTTCTTCGCGTGATTCGTCCCCGTTTTCTCTATTTTTCGACGTTTATAGGGGCACCCTCTCACGCAAGGCTTACGCGGGACTTACTGCCGGGCACGACGCCCCCTTCAAGGACCTCTCAAGGCCCTTTCAATGCCCCTGCTAACGCATCGGCCAGTGCCACGACCAACCCGCCCGCGTCGCGGCGGCGCAGCAACGCGACTTCGCTGTCGGCATTCGCGTCGTCGAGCGCAACCCGGCGCACATCCGGCCCGGCGAGCGCCGCCAGGCTCTCGGGCACGATCGCCACACCGAAACCGGCGGCGACCAGATTGACGAGGGTCGCCTTGCGCGAAGTTGCCGGAGCCGCCGCCGGAAAGAAACCGTGTTGCTGACACAGTTGCGCGACCCGGTAGCTCAGTCCACCGCGCTCGCGATGCGGCAGCGACACGAACGGCTCGCCAGCGAGCGCCGCCACGCTCACTGATGCCACATCTGCCAGCGCATGATCGCTGGCCACCAGTAGCAACAAGCGCTCACGCGCAATCGTCTCGCAAACGAGCGACGGCGCGGGGCGCAGCACGGGCAATCGCACCAACCCCAGGTCGATGCGCCCGGCTTCGACCTCGTCCTGTTGTTGTTCGGACGACAGCGTCGAGACATCGACGGTGACGCCCGGGTTCGCCTGCAAATGGGCACGCAACGCTACCGGCAGTCCCCCGGCGAACGGCACGGAACTGGAATGCGCGAGCCGCACGGTGCCTTGCTCGCCGCGCGCCACACTGCGCGTGAGCGCGACGGAGCCTTCGAGTTCGGTCAGCACGCGTCGCGCTTCGGTAACGAACGTCCGCCCGGCGGGGGTGAGCGTCACGCCTTTCGACGAGCGTTCGAGCAACACCGCCTGCAACTCCTTTTCAAGTTCGGAGATCTGGCGACTCAACGCCGACTGCGCGACGAACAGACGCTCCGCCGCCGCGCTGAATCCGCCCGCGTCGACCACTTCCAGGAAATAACGCAACTGCCGCAGCGACACCATGACCATGCCGTTTCGAGATCGAACATCGCCACATTCTATATTGGCGCGACGCCTGCACGCGGCCCTATGCTGACGGAAAACCCGCGTGCTCTCAGGCCTGTACGCCAGCACGCTCCGCATCGAATCTCAACGCCGTCACCATGCTCACCACGCTAACCACCTCTGCGCTCGACTCACTCGGCTCACTGACTGCGGCCCTTCCCACACCCGGCCACTGGCTGCTGATGAGCGCAGCGCTCGTCGTCGCCTATGTGATTTTCGGCATCGCGGGCTTCGGCACGGCGCTCGTCGCCAGCCCCCTCCTGGCTTACGCGATGCCTGTCGCGCAAATCGTGCCGATGCTCGCCCTGCTCGACTTCAGCGCGGCATCGGGTAATGTCCTGCGCAATGCCCGCGCCGCCGACATGAGCGAGTTGCGACGTCTGCTGCCCGCCATCGCGATCGGCAGCCTCGCGGGCGGGGCGCTGCTGTTGCGGCTGCAACCGGAGGTGCTGCTTAAGGCGCTGGCGTGGTTCGTCTGCGCATATGCGGTGTTTTCGCTGATCGGGCCGCGCGCGAAATCGCGTCTGTCACAGTCATGGGCGATTCCGTTCGGGACGGTGGGGGGGATGTTCGGGGCGATGTTCGGCAGCGGGGGCTTCGTCTTCGCCATCTATCTGACGAGTCGTCTGGAGCGCGTGGAGGCGATGCGCGTAACGCAGGCGACGCTCATCGGCTTCAGCACGCTCGCGCGCGCCGTGCTGTTCCTGCTGGCAGGTGTCTACGCCAACATGTCGATGCTGGTGACGGCCGTCTCGCTCGTCCCCGCGATGATCGTCGGTATGTGGCTCGGCAAGCACATCACGTTGCGGCTCTCTCGGCAACAGTTCGTGCGCGCGGTGAATTTCGTGGTGCTGGTCGCAGGCATCGCATTGCTGATACGCAGCCGGTAAACATCGCGCCAACAAGCGGGTATGCAGGTATGCTGACGGCCATTCTTACGCGACGCTCCGCTCATGTCTCTGCCCGCCCTGCTAGTCTTTGGCGAAGCCCTCACCGATCTGATCCGTCAACCGGAGAGCGACGGCCGCCAATGGATCAGCCGTGCGGGCGGTGCGTGCTGGAACGTCGCTCGGGTGACGGCGGCGATGGGCGTGGCGACTGGCTACGGCGGCGCCATCAGCACGCATGCTCCGTTTGGCACCGAATTGCTCGCGCTCTCCCGCGAAGCCGGGCTGGATGAGCGCTACTGGCAGGCCGTCGATGCGCCACCGCTGGTGGCTGTCGTGCACCGGCACGATCCGCCCGCCTACTTCTTTTTCGGTGAAGGCGCGGCCGATCTGGCATTCGATCCGGCGGCCTTGCCCGTCGGCTGGCAGGATGCGGCACGCATCGCGCATTTCGGTTGCATCAGTCTCGTTCGGGAGCCGCTGGCGAGCACGCTACTCGCGATGGCGCAGACGTTGTACGATGCCGGTGTCGCGATCAGCTTCGATCCGAATCTTCGGAATCTGATGGGGCCAGCGTACTTCGCCACGTTCACTCGCATGGCGAGACTCTCTACGTGGCTCAAGCTCTCAGTCGAAGACTTGCGCGGCCTCTACCCGACATATACCGACGACGACGCCCTCGCCGACATCCGTCGCATCGCCCCGCAAGCCCAGATTCTGTTGACGGATGGGGCGCGTGGCATGCGCTTGCTACTGCCGGACGGCAGTGCCCTCGTCCAACCGGCGTTCAACGTCGAAGTGGCCGACACCGTTGGCGCAGGTGACGCGGCTATCGGGGGCTGGTTAGCCAGCCTGTCCCGAGTGCCGGACGCGCCGCTCGCCGTCCATTTGCGCCGTGCTGCGGCTGCCGCCGCGCTGGCCTGCACCCGCACTGGTGCGCACGCGTCCGGCTGGGACGATGTCGAAGCGCTCGCTCGAACCTGACTTCCACCGCGATTCGAACGCAAGCGTCGAGTCAATCATCCGAATACTGGCTATGATGAGAGCCAATCATCACCCCAGCCGATACATTCGACAATATGACGCCCGACCAATTGCTGACCTTCGCGACGGTGGCCGAACTCGGCAACATCAGCCATGCGGCGCAGGCGTTGCACCTGTCGCAGCCAGCCGTTTCCGGCCAATTGCGGCTGTTGCAGGAGTCGTTCGGCGAGCCGTTATACCGGCGTGACGGACGCGGTATCCGTCTGACCGCCGTGGGCGAGCAGGTGGCCGTCTACGCGAACAAGCTGCGTCAGGATTACCGTCAGGCGATGGCGTTGCGCGACAGCTTGCGGGGACTGGAGACGGGCGCGCTGCGCATTGGCGCAAGTACGACGCCCGCGAGCTATCTGCTGCCATACGTCATCGCAGAATTCCATCAACGCTACCCGGCGGTCGCGCTGCATATCATCGACGGCAACACGAGCGAGATCGTGGCGCAGCTCGACCGGCTCGACGTCGCATTTATCGAGGGCGCGGTGCCGCCGGGGTTATCGCCGGAGATTGCGGTACGTCCTTGGCGCGACGACGAGATCGTGGCGATTGCGCGCGCCGATCATCCGCTCGCACAGCATCCCGAGGGCGCGTCGCTGCAAAGCATTGCCGCCTATCCGCTGATCATGCGCGAACCCGGCTCCGGGGTGCGAGCACTGGTGGCGCGCGCCTTCTCGGTATCGGGACTGGAGCCGCGCGTGGCGCTCGAACTTGCGGGGGTGGAAAGTATCAAGGAAGCCGTGCGCGCGGGCATGGGCGTGGGCTTCGTGTCGGCCATGTCGATGCGGCATGAAGACGCCGCGCTTGCCACGGTGCGTATCGATCCGCCGCACGGCCTCAAGCGTCTGCTCACCGCGCTCGTGCCGCATGCCGACGCGTTGTCGCGTCCCACCGAACGCTTTCTCGCGCAATGTTTTGCAGGGGACGCCACCGATCCGGCCCCGATGCGGTGACACGTGACAACGACCCCATCGTGCGCTGCACGGCACTCGTCGCATCGCGAACCGGATCGGCGCGTCAGGCCGATCTCCTACGACCTTATTTGAAATCCCAGGCCATCTGCTCGGCGACCGACGTCGCTTCCGATGACCGCACACACACGTCCAGATAGTCAGTCACGGCAGGCGGCGGAGGCGTGCCCTCGCCGAGCAGACGACGGTTGTCGAACACATAGTCGAGCGCTGCAAAAGCGCCATAACGACGCAACGCCTTCGCCATCAGACGGCTATTGCCATGTCCCAACTGACGCGCCAGCGCAGGCGTCAGCCGGTCGATCTCCGCTTCGCCGATGTGGCGGAAGCGCTCGCCAAGGGGCGCCACACCGCGCGCTCTGGCCAGCGCCGCCTCGATTTCGCGAATCGTGCGCGCACTGCCCTCGCCCGCCGACACGTGATACAGGTCGTGACGCAGTCGGGGCAGGAACGCGAGATCGATGAGCGCATCGGCGCAGTAATCGACCGGCACGACGTCGAGACGGTCGTCAAGCCCGCACGTGAATGCGCCCAGCAACTGCACCATCCGGAACATCCAGAAAATGCTCCCCGATGGCTCGCAGCCGAGGCGCGTATGCCCCACCACGATGGACGGCCGCGCGATCACCAGCGGCAGGCCCGGCCACTCGCTGCGCAGACGCCGTTCGGCCTCCGCCTTCGACGCCGTGTAGGCCACCACCTGATGGTCGGCAAACGCGAGCTCGTGCGATTCCTTCACTACGCCGGACAACGCGTCGCCGCACGCCATGGCGGTGCCGACGTGCACGAAGCGCTCAAGCACCGGCGACGCCGCGACTGCGCGCGCCAGCGCCAACGTCCCGGTCACGTTGACGGTATCGAGTTGCGGATGTGCCGAGAAGCTCGCAATCGCCCCCGCGTGAATCACGTGCGTGACGCTGCGCATGCGCGGGTCGTCGTCGAACGTCACCGGCTGCGCCAGATCGCCGCAAACGATGTTCGCTTCGGTGAGCGTCAGCCGATGCACGGGTGCCACGCGAAAACGGTCCATTGCGGCGCGTACACGGGCAAGACCGTCGCTGCTGGTGCGCGCACGCACGAGCAGCAATAACGACGGACCGAAGCCGTCCTTCAGAAGTTGGGCGACAACGGCGCCGCCCACAAAACCGGTACTGCCGGTGACGAGAATTCGCATGGCGATGGCCTCACAGAACGATATGCGTCGCAGATCGCCCGATCAGAACGTGTAGTCGAGCGTTGCCGCGGCCTGATAGTTGGTCTTGTTGAAGACGATGGGGCTCTTAGCCGCGTTGCCGGTGTAGCGAATCACGCCTCCCGCGACCGTCGTGCTCCAGTGCTTGGTGAATTTGTGCGTCCAGTTCGCCGTCAGGCTCACGCCGTACAGGCCGCCGCCGGGGGCGTACTGACCGAAGCCGGAGTTCAGGCTCTGGTTGGCCGTCACACCGAAATAGGTTTGCGCGTACTTGCCGCTGGCGAAGTGCGCGGTAGCGCCGATGCCGACGGAATCGGCCGCCGACTTGTAGATCACGCTATCGACCGAGAAGCGGTAGATGTTGCCGCGATCGCGGTTGGTCAGCGCAATGTCGGTCGCGACACTCACGACGGCCAGATCGCTGATCGTGTAGCCAGCTTGCAGCGTGGTGAAGAGCGAGCCCTTGATGTTGCCCATGCCGCGCAGCTTCTTCGAACCGGCGTCGAGCCCTTTGGGGTCGTCCTTGCGTCCGCCGTCATACGACAGTGCAGCGGACACGAAGAAGCCCGCGGGCAGCGACAGGCGATAACCGATGCCGCTCAGGCCGATGAACACGCCGATAGGCGTTTGCAGCGCCAGGTTCAACGCGGGCGTCGCACGGTATTCGTCGCTGCCCATGTAGCGCGGCGAGACACCGACGCCACCGCCAAGGGTGAATTCGTAGCCGCTGTCCGCCGCCTTCGTGGGCAGACTCTGGTCCGGCTGAATGCCGCTGTATCGGGTCGGCTCGACAGCTAATGCGGGCGATGCGACACCCGCGAACAGCACGCCCGCCGCCACTGCCATGAGAGGGTGCAAATGGCGATTGCCGCAATGGCTTCGGTGGGCGCGAAGGCGACGGAGGGGGCTGGCGAGACGGCTTTTCATGGCACTCCTACAAAATTCGATGAGTTTCAGTAGTGGGAACTTGGAACTTGGCATTGCAATCTGCGGATGGATCGCAAGTTGAACGCATGGTAGGCAAGAAGCCTTCGCGTGGCTGTTATCCGATTTAGGAGAGTTGTGAACAAATGTTTTCATTTGTTCGAAGGTTTGAAACGCCCGCCTGGCGGGCCTCCAGGGCAGTAAAATGCGCCTCACGGGAGTGCTGCCGGCCGTCGGACGCGGAACGCCGGACGTGGAAAACCGGGCGGCACAGAAAAATTGACAGGAATAACGACCATGTATCGAGTCTTGCTGGTCGAAGACGATGCACGCCTTGCCGCGCTCGTTACCGAATATCTGCACGCTTACCGCTTTGAAGTGATGGTCGTGGGCGACGGCTCGCGCGCGCTGGAGCGGTTTCGCGCGTTTTCGCCGGACATCGTGATCCTCGATCTGATGCTGCCGGGAATGGACGGCATGGAAATCTGCCGCCAGTTGCGCGCCGTGAGTACCACGCCGATCCTGATTCTCACTGCACGCGAAGACACCTACGATCAGGTGGCGGGGCTGGAAGTCGGGGCGGACGACTACGTCGTCAAGCCGGTCGAGCCTCGCTTGCTGCTGGCGCGGCTTCGAGCGCTGTTACGGCGTGTCGTGCCCAGCACCGAGCTGGAACTCGAGAACGACGACGGACTCGCGTTCGGGCAATTACGCATCGTGCCGCGCGACCGCATGGTGTTCTGGCGCGGCGCAACGGTCGAGCTCAAGTCCAATGAGTTCAGCCTGCTCCTGATATTGGCGCGCGGTGCGGGGCGAGTGGTCACGCGCGACGAGATCCTTCAGCAGTTGCGCGGCATCGAATTCGACGGCATCGATCGCACGGTGGATGTGGGCATTTACCGGTTGCGCAAACGCTTCGAAGACACTGACGGTGAACCCCAGCGCATCAAGACCGTTTGGGGCCGGGGCTATCTGTTCAGCCCCTCGGCCTGGGAAAGTTGAAGGGAAATAAAGGGAGAGTTAGGGCATGTTTCGCGTCCTATTGAAGCTGTACGCGCTGGTCGGTATTTCTATCGTTGCGTCGATTCTGATCATTACCTACACGTTCGGCCATCTGTTTCTGGACACCATGAACAGCTCCGCGCAAAAGCAACTGGGCGGTTATGCGTGGCTGATCAACGAGAAACTCGGTGATATCCCGGAATCCGAGTGGCCGCAGTTCGTCAAAGAATTTGCCTCGAAGACGCAGGACACCCTGACCCTCCAGCCGCTCAAGGATTTCCCGGTAGAACGCGAGTATCTTCGCCAGGATCTCGAAGCGGGGCTGCCGATCGTGAACGGCACCGACGGCGAGCACTACGCCATGCGCCTGCGCAATTCGCAGTGGGTTCTGACGTCGGAAAGCGGTACCGATCTGAGCATGAAACAGATCAATTACCTCGCCTATGCCGTGGTGGCCATACTCATGCTGATCTCCGTGTTGACCTGGGTGCGTTGGTACTGGACGGATCTGAAATCGCTCAATCGTGCGGCAATTCGCTTTGGCGAAGGCGATTTCAGCTCACGTGCCAAGGTGTCACGCTTCTCGAATCTGACCGCGCTGGTGCGCGTGTTCAACACCATGGCCGACCGTATCGAGCGGTCCATCAAAGCGCAGAAAGACATGATCAATGCCGTGTCGCATGAATTGCGCACGCCGATTGCGCGACTGGATTTCGGGCTGGAGATCTTGCAGCAACGGCGTCAGGAACCGGACGCAGACGACCGGATCAACGCCCTCAAGGGCGACATCCGCGAGCTGGACGAACTGGTGACGGAGTTGCTTTCGCTGGCCCGACTCGACCAGATCACTGCGCCGCCGATGCGCCAGACGGTGTCGTTGCGCCTGATGTTCGACAGTCTTGCGGCGAATTGCACGGAGGTATTGGCGACGCGCTCGATTGCCCTGGACATCGCGGCCGAGCCGGGCGCGGATCGTGTGGAGGTGGAGCCCAAGCTGATGGCACGTGCGGTACAGAACCTGCTCAACAATGCGATGCGGCACACGTCACGACGCATCGTCTGCGGCGCGCGGGCGTGCGAGAACGGCGAGGTGATGATTTACGTGGACGACGACGGCGAGGGTGTCCCGCCCGCTGAGCGTGCCCGCATCTTCGAGCCGTTCCACCGATTGGACAGCAGCCGCAATCGCGCGACGGGCGGCTTCGGCCTGGGCCTGGCCATCGTGCGGCGCATCGCGCTACTCCACGGCGGGCGCGTGCGCGTCGACACCTCGCCACTCGGCGGCGCCCGCTTCACGATCACGTTGCCTGCACCGCCCGCCTGAAAGCGCACAATCTTCGTGTCGCCTGCGTTGTTTATTTGCAGAAACCGCTGTGAACGTTTGAGTTTTTGCAAATAAATAACGCAATTCCCACATCCCCTCTGCCTGCCCGGCCCCCTCCTCCGCCGTTGAGTATCTAGCAAGTCCCCCTCTTTCGGATGACGACACATTGTCATGTTCGCGACATGTTGGCCGCTTACATTGGCGGCTCAATTTAATCCCAAAGAGGACCTTGAAATGAAACCCAACCTCCGCATCGCGGCGGCAGGGTGCTGCCTGGCGTTCGCCAGCAGCCTGCCCATGCCCGCTCTGGCCCAGTCAAACGTTCAGCTTTACGGCTTGATCGACTCGGGCGTCGAATTTCTCACCAACGCCGATAAGAACACCGCTGGCAGCGCCGTGAACCTCACGCGCGTCACGTCGGGCAACCTCGCCGGTTCGCGCTGGGGCCTGAAGGGCACCGAAGATCTCGGCGGCGGCAACAAGGCGTTGTTCCTGCTCGAAAACGGCTTCAACCTCGGTAACGGTCAATCGCTTCAGGGCGGCCGCGAGTTCGGTCGTCTGGCCTACGTCGGCCTGTCGAACAAGTCGTTCGGCACCGTCACGATCGGCCGCCAGGGCGGTGTGTTCCTCGACTGGGTCAGCAAGTTCAACCCGCTCAACAACGCCGTCTACGCCATCAAGATGCAGGACACGGCGTTCTCCGACCGTCTCGACAACAGCCTTCGCTACAGCGCCAAGCTCGGCGACTTCGAAGCGATGGTCCAGTACTCGAAGGGCTACGACGACGTGAGCTTCGGCGCGGCTAGCACCACGCCGGGCGACAATCGTCGCGCACAGGTCGTCGACGCCGGCGTGCGCTACGCCAACGGCCCGCTCTCGTTCGTGATCGCTTACGACCAGAAGAACGGCGGCTCGACCCTGCCCAATGCAGCCATGACCTCGAAGGTCGGTGGTTATGAAGGCAACATGGATCGCCGTATCGCGGCGGCGGTGCAGTACTCGCTGCAAAGCGTCGATCTGTACGTCGGCTACCGTTACCTGAACGCCAAGGCCATCCACCTCTCGGCCCTGAACAAGAGCCCGGTGGAAGCATCGAGCTACTACTGGATCGGCTCGACGTGGCACGCCACGCCCGCGCTCGACCTGTCGGCCACGGCCATGTATCAGGACTTCTACGGCACGAACCGCGACCCGCTGTCGTTCCAGGTCAGCGCCGACTACAGCTTCTCGAAGCGTACGGACGTCTACGTCAACATGGGCTACGTCGTGAACCGCAATGGCTCCGATCTCGGTCTGAACGGCTTCGGCACCAACGTCATCGCTGGCAAGAACCAGTTCGGTACGATGGCCGGTATCAAGCACACGTTCTGATGACGAGCGACGCTCTGCCTGCGCCGCAAGGCGTCGCTGTGTCGCTGCGCGCGCTGCACCAGACTTTCGGTGCGGCGCGCGTGCTCGACGGCATCGACATCGATGTCCCGGCCGGCACCACGACCGCTTTGCTCGGCCCCTCCGGATGCGGCAAGAGCACGCTGCTCAAACTGCTCGCCGGTCTGCTCGCCCCCACTGGGGGCGAAATCCGTTTCGACGACACCGTGGTCGCCAGCGCCAGCGTCTGTCACGCCCCCGAATTGCGCTCGCTCGGCATGGTCTTTCAGGACTACGCCCTGTGGCCGCACATGAGCGTGGCCGCCAACGTTGCATTCCCGCTTGAGATGCGCGGGGTCAAACGCACGGAGCGCGCCGAGCGCGTCGAAGAAGCGCTCACGCTCGTTGGCCTTGCCGGTCTCGGCGCCCGGCGTCCGCAGGCGCTCTCCGGTGGCCAGCAGCAGCGCGTTGCGCTCGCGCGCGCTATCGTCTCGGCCCCGCGTCTGCTGCTGTTCGACGAGCCGCTATCCAACCTCGACCGCGATCTGCGCACGCGTTTGTGCGCCGATATCGGCGCGCTGCTCTCGCGCCTTGGCACCACCGCCGTCTATGTCACCCATGACCGCGAAGAAGCCGAGGCGTTGGCCGACCAGATCGTGATCCTCGCCCACGGGCGCGTTGACAAACGTATTACGAGGTAGCCCATAATGCTCCACCGCAAAATTATCGCGACACTCACCATGGCCTTTGCTGCAAGCGTTGGCGTTCAGCACGCGCACGCGCTGACCGTCTATACCGCCGGCCCCGGCAACCTCAGCAAGAAGCTCGCTGCGGGTTTCGAGAAGAAGACCGGTATCAAAGTCGATGTCTTTCAAGCCACGACCGGCAAGGTGATGGCGCGCATCGAAGCCGAACAGGCCAACCCGCGTGCCGACGTGCTCATCTCGGCCTCGTGGGACACCGCACAGGATCTCGAAAAGCGCGGCTGGCTCGCCCCGTTCCAGAGTGCCAACGCCTCGCGCGTGCCAGCCCCCTTCAAGACGACGCATTACGTCGCGCAAGGCCTCTCCGCGCTCGGCATCGTCTGGAACGCCAAGTCGGGCACGCCGGAACCGCATGACTGGCGCGATCTGACCAAACCCGCGTATCGCCATCTCGTGACGATGCCGGACCCGGCCCTCTCGGGTGCGTCCGCCGACCTGTTGCTGGGTCTGCAAGCGCGTCTGGGCGGCGAAGCATGGAAGCTCTTCGACGATCTGAAGCAAAACGATATGGTCGTGTCCGGCCCGAATGCTCAGGCGCTCAACCCGGTGCTGCAAGGCGCGAAGGCTGCCGTGTTCGGCGCGGTCGACTACGTCGCCTATGCCGCCGCCGCACAGGGCGAAGCCGTGAAGGTGATCTTCCCGACGAGCGGCACGGTCATCGCACCGCGTCCGATGATGATTCTGAACACGTCGAAGCAGCAGAAAGAAGCGCGTCAGTTCATCGATTACGTGCTCTCGGAAGAAGGCCAGCAGATGGTCGCTGAAGCGTGGCTGATTCCGGCACGCGAAGACATCGCCATCAAGCGCGCTTCGTTCAGGGATCTGCGTCTGTTGCCGCAAGGCGACGCGCAATCGTCGAGCACCTCGCGCGCCGATGTTCTGGCACGTTTCGCCAAACTCAACGGCCAGCACTAACGGTGAAATCGCTCCGACTACTGCCGACGGCGACCGTTGCAGCGCTCGCCGTCGTGGTGGCATTGCCGGTCGCGTTCGTTCTGTTACAGGCTATCTTTCCGCATCTCGCGCAGGGATCGTTCGCGGATCCCTTCTCCGCTGTCTGGCCCACGCTGTCGCACGACAGCACGCTGCCGCTCGTCACCAATACGCTGAGACTCGGCGTGTCGGTGGCGCTCGGCACGGCGCTGGTCGGTGGTGCGCTCGGCGCGGTGCGCGGCCTGTTTCACGTACCGGGCGCGCGGCTCTGGGATCTGTGCTTCCTCCTGCCGTTTCTGGTGCCGCCGTATCTCGCGGCGCTGGGCTGGATGTTGTTGCTGCAAACGGGCGGCTACGCTCAGCAGCTCACCGGCATGGACGCCGGACAGTTCCTGTTCTCGCTGCCGGGCCTCGTGTTCGTGATGACGCTCAACATCTTTCCCGTCGTCTACTTCGCGGTGTCCCGCGCGCTCGCGACCACCGGCTCGCGACTGGCAGACGTTGCCCGCGTGCATGGTGCGTCCGCGTGGCGTGCGTTTGCACGGGTGACGCTGCCGCTCGCGCTGCCGGCGTTCGCGGCCAGCCTGCTGCTCGCGTTCACGATGGCTATCGAAGAATTCGGTGCACCTGCCGCCCTCGGCGCGCGCGCCGGTTTCTCCGTGCTGGTCACGTCCATCGAAGGCCGCTTCGCCGACTGGCCGATCGACCTGCCGGGCGCGTCGGTTCTGTCGGTCGTGCTGGCGGTGCTCGCGCTCGTCGCCTTCGTGTTGCAACACCGGCTCGCGGCAGGCAAGGACTTCGAGACGCAGACAGGCAAGCCCATCGCATCGCCTCCACGCGAACTGGGCCGCTGGAAAGGTCTCGCGCTCTTCGGCTTCGCCTTCGTGGCACTACTGGCCACTGTGGCACCGCTGTTCTCGATTCTTGCCACGGCGTTCTCGGGCACGCTCTCGGGTGGCCTGTCGCTCGCCAATCTGACGACGTCACACTTCGCGGCGTTGCTCGGTCAGGGCGCGGAAGGGCTTGAAGCGTTGGCGACGAGTCTGTCGCTGGCGTTGGGCACGTCGCTCGTCACGGGCGTGCTGGGTTTCCTGTGCGCGTGGTGTGTCGTGAAGTCGACGATGCGAGGCCGCGTGCTGATCGACGGCCTGTCGCTGCTGCCGCATGCCTTGCCGGGCATCGTTGTCGGCGTGGGCCTGATCCTCGCGTGGAACCTGCCGTTCTGGCCCGTCACGCCGTACAACACCTGGGGCATTTTGCTGCTGTCCTACAGTTGCCTGCTGCTGCCGTATCCGGTGCGCTACACGAGCGCTGCGCTGCGGCAGACGGCGGCGTCGCTCGAAGCCGCTGCGCGCGTGCACGGCGCACCGGCGGGTGTCGCGCTGCGACGCATTACACTTCCGCTGGTAATGCCCGCGCTCGGCGCGTCGTTGATGATCGTGTTTGCGATTGCGTCACGCGAACTCGTGACCTCGCTGTTGCTCGCGCCTAGCGGCGTGCAGACGGTCTCGATCTTCGTATGGCGTCAGTTCGAGCAGGGTTCCATCGGTCAGGGCATGGCGATGGGCGTCGTCTCGATGGCCGTGAGCGGCACGTTGCTCATGCTGGCGTCGCGTCTGGGGAACAAGCGCGAGCGCGCTGCCTGATCCTGATGCGATAGCACCGAAGGGGCGCGCTGCCGGTCGCCGGTCAGCGCGCCCCTTCTTCATTTCACACGGGACAAGCCGCTATCGATTTAACGACGCCAGCGCAGCGGCCGACGCAGCGGGTGCCGTTGCGGCCCCGTCGCCATCCACACCGGCCCCGCGCCGACCATTGACGAAGGGGTTCCGGACATCGCCTTCGCCTCGTCCTCCTCGTCCTTGTCGACGGTCTTGCTCGTGTCGATAAACAGTGCGGCGACAACGCCCATGCCGAGCAACACCGCCGAGATGGCGAACGGCACGTTGTAGCTGCCGCTCGTCTCGATCAGATAGCCGAACGCCACGGGTGAGATCATTCCCGCGAGACCGAAACCGGTGTTCATCATGCCGCCCGCCGTGCCCGCATACTTGCCCGCGATATCGAGCGGCAAAGTCCAGAGCACCGGATTCGTGATTTCGAGGAAGAAGAACGACGCCGAGAGCAGGAACACCGCCACCATCGGGTCGGACACCATCGTCATCGGCAACAGAAACGCCAGCGATCCGCCCATGCCGACGACCAGCACCGATACACGCGCGAAACGCAGGCGTCCCGTCGCCTTGTAGAGCTTGTCGGACACCACACCGCCCAACGTATCCCCGACCACCCCCGCGAGCAGCGGCAGCGCCGTGAACAAGGCCAGTTGCTTGAGATCGAAGCCCTGCGACTCGCGCAGATATGACGGCATCCACGTCAGATACACCCACAGCAGCCAGCCATAACAGAAGTCGACGAACGTCACGAGCCACATGCGTCGAATGAGCTTGCGCCACGGTGTCGACGCACGCTTGGCACGTTCGCAATCCCCCGGCCGGTAGCCGATCTCGGCCGCTTCTTCCGGCGTAACGCGACGGTGTTGCTCGGGCGTGTTGGTGAACACCTTCATGTAGAGCACGGTCCAGATCAGGCTCACCACCCCCAGCACGATGAACGCCTCGCGCCAGCCGAACGCCACCACGATGGCGAGCACGACCGGCGGCGTGATCGCCCCGCCCAGACGCGCAAAGCTATGCGTAATGCCCTGTGCAAAGCCACGCTCGCCGACGGGCATCCAGTAGGTGAACGCGCGCGTTGCCGTCGGGAACGCACCGCCCTCCCCGATGCCCAGCAAGAAGCGCAACGCAACGAGTGCCGCAATGCTGCCCGCAAAGCCGGTCGCCAGTGTCGCGACGCCCCAGATGAGCGAGAGCACCGTCAGTACGAGCTTGGGTCCGTACCGGTCCGCCAGCCATCCACCGAAGATTTGCATCGCGGCATACGGATAGGCGAAGGCCGAGAACACGAGTCCCAGTTGCACCGTCGTCAGTCCCATCTCCTGTCGGATGAAGGGGCCTGCGACGGCAATATTGACGCGATCGATGTACGAGATGAAATACATCAGGCACATGACTGCAAGAATGATGTGGCGCGTTTTCACGCGACCGGTACGCTTGTCCATGTTGTCTCCTATGTATTTACGTCGCACACGTCATGCGCATGCGATCGTGTCCTGCACCCGGGGAGCGATGGCCCCTCGGGTCGTTACTGTTGCAGCAGCTTGAGTCGTTGCACCTTGCCCGACGGGCCACGCGGCAGTTCGGTGACGAAGCGGAATTCCTTCGGGGTCTTGTAGCGGCCAAGGGTTCGCAGACAGTGTTCGCGCAATGCCTGCACGTCGGCCGACGTGCGTTGAGCGTCGCCCGGCCCACGCAGCACGACAAACGCCACGATCTCCTGTCCATAGGCCGGGTCGGGCACGCCGACGGCGGCCGCCTCCAGCACATCGGGATGCCGCAGCAGCGCCTCGTCGATCTCGCGCGGCGCGATGTTCTCGCCGCCTTTGATGATCAGTTCCTTGGCGCGTCCGGTGATGTAGAAGTACCCGTCGCTGTCGCGATGACCGAGATCGCCGGTGCGCAACCAGCCATCGGCCGTGAAAGCGTCGGCGGTCTCGTCCGGACGTTTGTAGTAACCGCGCATGATCTGCGCACCGCGCAACACCAGTTCGCCGGTCTCGCCTGCGTCGGCTTGCGAGCCGTCGCGGCGTATGACGCGCGCCTCGCCGCCCGACGGCAGACCGACACTGCCGATGCGGCGCATGTGCGCATCGAACGGATTACTGAAAACGGGCGCGGCGGTCTCCGTCATCCCCATCGTCTCGATGATGCCGATGCCGAAGCGCGCTTCGAACGCACGGTGATGGTCGGCGGGTAACGCCGCCGACGCACTGCGGCAAAAGCGCAGCCTGGCTAGCTCAGCACGCGACGGGGCATCGCCTTCGAGCAGATACGCGACGATGGTCGGCACGACGTTGATCCACGAGCACCGCGTTGCGGTCACGTCGCGCCAGAAGGTGCGCGCGGAGAAACGCGGGGCCATCACGACCGATCCGCCGTGAAACAGCGGTGCCAGCAACGTCACCACCAGACCGTTGATGTGATAAAGCGGCAGCGAGGCCAGCACGCGATCCTCATGCGTGAGCCGATGCTCGGCGCTGATGAACGCAGCGTTCGCGAGCAGACTTCGATGCGTGAGTAGCACCCCCTTGGGCACCCCGGTGGTTCCCGACGTGTACATGAGCAGCGCCACGTCGGCGATCACCGGCGAGGCCAGCGATGGCACTGCCGCCATCGACGGGATCTCGGGCAGTGCGGTGGCATCGGGTGACGTGCACACCAGCGCCACCGCGCGCATCATCCCCTGTCCCCGTGCCGCATCCATCGCTTGCGTCAGCGCTGGCAGCATCGCCTCGGAGACGAAGATCAGCCGCGTATCCGAGTGCTCGACAATGTATTGCAGCTGCGTCGGCTGACAAAGCAGATTGATGGGATTGACGATCAGGCCGCTGTACATCGCAGCGAGGATCACGCGTGCCGACTGCGGACCGTTGCCCATGCACACAGACACGATGTCGCCTGCGCGCAGGCCAGCCGCTGCAAAACGCCGCGACAGTTCCCGGCAGTCGTCGCGCAACGCACGGAAAGTCAGCGGCACGGCTTCGCCACTTTCATTGCCGCTTTCATTGCCATCATTGAGCGCCAGCAGGTACGGACGCTCGCCGTGCGTGTGCGCCTGCCGCTCGATCAGATCTCGCAACGTGCTTGCGTTAGCGGCGGGCGATTCATGCGCTGCGGCAAGGGCGGCGGAGACAGGGTTCATGGGCGCGTTCATCGTCCGAATCTCCCGAAATAGTCGGCGAGCAGGTCGTCGGCCTCAGGCACTTCGGCGGCGATGGGATAGGCCACGCGCGTGACGTTGAGGTACTGACGGTAGCCGAGGTTGTCGGTGAAGTTGTTTCGTCCCCACGTGCCGCACCCCATCGACAGGGAGAATGGCAGGCCGTTGTCGAAATTCCCGCCGGTCGCGAAGCAATGCGCCTGATTCACGATCACGCGCGCCACCGGCAAGGTCTCGCCCAGTTGCAAGGCCTGCGCCTTGTCAGCGCCGTGCAGACCGACCGAGTGACCCGCGCCCATGTAGCGGTAGATGTTCGAGACGAGCGACACGGCGTCGTCGAAGTCGCGGGCACGATAGACCGTCAGCACCGGCGAGAGCTTTTCACCCGAGAACGGGTAGTCCGAGCCGGTGCCCGACTCCTCGACCATCAGGAATTTGGGATGTTGCGCCGCAATATCGTCGAGCCCGGCCAGGCGCGCAATCCGCTGCGCCGACTTGGCCGTGCATGCGCCGGAAAGCTTGCCGTCCACCCACATGACTCGTGCCAGGGCCTGCTTCTGGTCCGCACTGAGCAAGACGCCACCGGCGGCGTGCAATGCGTCGATCATTGCGTCGTAGACCCTGCTTTCGATCACGACGCTGTTCTCCGACGAACAACTTGTCGCGTTGTCGAACGTCTTCGAACGGGCGATCTTGACGGCGGCATCCGGCAGATCGGCGCTCTGCGTGACGATCGACGCGACGTTACCAGCGCCGACGCCGAACGCGGGTGTTCCGCTCGTATAGGCCATGCGCACGTTCGCCTGCGAGCCGGTCGCCACGATCAGATCGGCCTGACGCATGAGCGCCGCCGTAGCAGCCTTGCTGATCGGCTCCGGCAGCATCTGTACGAGATCCGGCGAGAGGCCCGCTTTGACGAGTTCTGCATGCACAAACCGCAATAGCAATGCGCACGCGCTGTAGCCCTTGGGCGACGGCGCGACGATCACCGCATTGCCACACTTGAGCGCATTGACGATCTTGTTCGCAGGTGTCGCAGCCGGATTGGTCGACGGCGTGATCGCCGCCACCACACCGACCGGACGTGCGATCTCGACAATGCCCTTGCCCGCATCCTCGTCAATCACGCCATGCGTCTTGCGGCCATGCAGATCGCGCAGCAGGCCGAGCGTCTTACGGAAGTTCTTCTGAATCTTGTCGTCGACGTTGCCCAGCCCGGTGTCGTGCACCGCCAGTTCCGCGAGTTGACGGTTGCGCGCCGGTTCCATGATCGCCCATGCGGCTGCACTGGCCGCCGTGTCCAGCGCCTGCTGTCCGGCAGCGGCGAAATCGCGCTGCGCTACCCTGGCCCGCGCGATGAGTTGCGCGACCTGTACCTCGACGTCGGCCATATCGTTGCTCGCGCGCGGCGCTAACGTGCGAGCGTCCGACGGTGCAACGACAGCTCCGAGAGCCCGTGAATTCATGAGACGCCTCCTGATGGTTTTCGAGTGGGTTCGCGTAACCAATCTAGCCAACACACGACGCGTCGCCGGTCTCAAATTCCCGGTCAAGCCGGACACCTTCGGAGGGTGTAAAGGGTGGGTCGAAATTCGGGACCGCTAAAGTCCGCAAAAGTAATCAAACCGATGCAGAATTGCGGTAACGGGCGAGAGAACAACGACAAAGCTTCGCCACAGGCGACATCAGATTGCCGAGGGGGACATAGCAACACTCAGGAGACGACATGGCAGCATCGAATCAATCGAACGCCGCTGCAGTGCGTGCGTTTCGCGTGCTCGAAACCCTCGCCGACGCTGGCGGTCCGCTATCGATGATGGATCTCGTGAACGCGCTTGGACTGCCCAAGCAAACGGTGCATCGCATCCTCACGCAGTTGAAGGACGCATGGCTGATCACTCGCAGCGACGATGACCGGCGCTATGAATGCTCGCCACGCGTGCGCGCGCTGGCCATCAATGTGTTGATGCAGACGGGCCCTGCTGCAGCGCGTCATGGTTTGCTGGAGCAACTCGTCGCGAGCATCGGCGAGACGTGCAATCTGACGATGCTCTCGGGCAACGATGTGATCTACGTGGATCGTGTGGAGACGGAGTGGCCGCTGCGCATGCATTTGCAGCCCGGCTCGCACGTCCCGCTGCACTGCTCGGCAAGCGGCAAACTGCTGCTGAGTTTCCTGCCGAAGGAACGTCGCGAACATCTGATCGATACATTGCCTCTGCGCCGCTTTTCGGATCAGACGTTCACCGACCGCAGCGCGTTGCGCGCCGAGCTGCAACAGACGCGGCGTCGCAAGATGGGCATTAACAATCAGGAGCATTTGCAGGGGCTGATCGCGATTGCCGTGCCCGTCATGCTCAATCGCAACCGCGCGTGCGCCGCTATCGCTGTGCAGGCGCCTATCGGGCGCCTGACGCTCGACGACCTGCTGGCATTCGAGCCTGAACTGCGCTTCGCTGCCGAAGAAACCGCACGCACCTTCAAGCACTGAGCGGCCCGCTCTCACTGCATCACCGCATGTCACCGCCCCGCCCCGCGCGGGGCGTGGTTCACCTCCTCTCTTGGCGACACCCGCGCGCACACCTGTCCATTATCTGAACAGGTGTCATGCCTGCGGACGCCCGTTCGCCCCCTGAAAAATCCCCTCAATCGTCTAGATTCTTGCGTTTCGAGACGCTGGCATCGAACTTGCTGATCCCTGTGGGCGACGACTTGAAAGTCGCGCCGCATTCCCCCTCGCACAGGTTGATTTCAACATCGTTATCACAAGGATGCCTATCGTGGACAAGATCGAACATCTCGAACGTCAGATCAAGGAACATCACGCGACGCTTGCACATCACCCGGTGTTCCACTCCATCGAATCGATGCAAGGTTTGCAGACGTTCATGGAGTGGCACGTGTTTGCCGTCTGGGACTTCATGTCGCTGGTCAAGCGCCTGCAGGCCGACCTCACGACGATCACGCTGCCGTGGATCGCACCGCGCAATATTCATGCCGCCCGTCTGATCAACGAGATCGTGCTCGGCGAGGAATGCGACGAGACGCCGCAAGGCCCGATGAGCCACTTCGACCTGTACCTCGCCGCCATGCGCGACGTCGGCGCCGATACGCGCCAGATCGAGAAGCTGATCGACCTCCTCGTCAAGGGCCACAGCGTGAGCGCTGCGCTCGCTGCCGTCGACGCCCCCGCGCCGGTGCTGCGCTTCGTCAACTCGACGTTTGCGACCTGCTACGAAGGCAAGACGCATCAGGTGCTCGGCAACTTCTTCTACGGCCGGGAGAACGTGATTCCCGACATGTTCCGCACACTGCTCGACGGCTGGCAGATCGATCCGAAGAGCGTGCCGCTGCTCACGTTCTATCTGGAGCGCCACATCGAAGTGGACTCCGGCGAACACGGCCCCGCTGCGCGCGCCATGATCGTCGAGGCCGCCAACAACGACGAGCGTCTGATGGTCGAAGCGCTGGAAGCGGGCCTGCGTGCCATCGACGAGCGGCTGCGTCTGTGGGACGGCCTGCACGAACACATCGTGGCGTCGCAGAAGGAAGCCGTCGCCGCGTAAGCCGTTTGCGCGATTCGTTTGCGAGCGCGTTTTTCATGAGGCAGGACGGTCGGGGGACCGGAGGGGCGCGGCCGACAGCACACGCTGTCGGCCGCATACGCCCCCTCACATCCTTACATCCCTCACCGCATGCTGCGCGCGCTCCCATTCGAATCCTGAGTTGCAGGTCCTCTGCCGTCCCCCATATTCCGAGGCAACGCCATGTCATTGCAGAGTTACGTCAGCCATGCTGACCAATGGGAACAACGCGCCACGATCCGTTCCCGTCCGCGCCGCATCGTCGAAGACGACGACCTGAGCTACTACCCCGTCGAGCGTCAGCCGCTGTACGCGCACCCCGCCGTGATCGACGCCGGCCGCGAGGTGCAGGACTACATCCTGCTGCAAAGCTTCTACAAGTACATCAACGACGTCATCATCTTCGAGACGGAGATCGTGAACCGCACGGCGCTGGCCATTGCCAAGTCACGCTTCCCGTTCGAGTTTCCGTTCGCGTGCCGCAGCGACGCCATGTCGGTCGTGATCGACGAGAACTACCACGCCTACGTGGCGATGGACTACCTCGACCAGGTCGAGCGCAGCACCGGCATCGGCCCCATCGAGCAAAACCGTGAGATCGAACTCTCGCGCGCCATTCCCCGTGCCATGGAATACGTGCCGCCGCAATACGCCGCCGGTATGGAACTGCTCGGGGTCGCTATCTCGGAGAACACCGTCACCGCAGAAGTCGCCGCATTCTCGCGCGACACCACGCTCAAGCGTTCGGTCAAGGGTGTCATGGCCGACCATCTGGCCGACGAAGGCCGCCACTCGGTCTTCTGGATCAATCTGGTCAAGCTGTACTGGTCGGAGATCGACGAGACGGCACGCATCGAACTCGGACGCGGCCTGCCGTTCTTCCTTCGCGAGTACCTCACGAACGAGTTGCAACTCGAATTCGACCGCCGCCTGATCGGCACGCTCGATCTGCCCGCCGCCACGCGCGAACAGATCGCGAACGACATGGTCGGCGCATACCCGATCACCAACCAGCACCCGATGATCGTCAACATCCGCAAGTTCTTGAAGATGGCGGGGCTGCTCGAACACGAACCCACTCGCGCGGCCATCGCGCAATACCTGTGAGGAACGAGTCATGAGAGCGATTTCCTTCGCCATCGCGGGCAACAACCGCCTCGGCGCACGTCTGTTCGCCGCGCTCCACGACATGGGGCACGACGTGATGCCGCTGTCTTACAGCAGCGGCCCGCTCACGGAGATGGCGGCGCAACTGGGCGCGAGCGTGCCTACGCCGGACAGTGGACCGCAGCGCGTCGAGTGGCGTATCGACTGCGGCGACGCCGCACCGGAAACCGCCTGTGCCGCCACGCACATCATGACGTTTCGTGCCAGCGCCCCGGCACTGCCACCGGTCACGTCCACGCTCGCCTGGCAGTGGCATGGCCCGCGTGGCGATGTCGACGTCGCCACCACGGCCTGCGTGTTCGACAGCCTGCGCTGCGGCGCGGACATGGTCGCGCAGATCGATGCCGAAGCCGAAGCCATGCTCGTCGACATCGTCAGCCAGCTCGGCCGCGACGTGCTGACCACCGATGCGCTCGCGTCGCGCCCGGTGGCCGAGGCGGCGCCCGGGAGCGTGGTGCTCGACCTGCATCGTCTGTCCGGCTGGCATGCGACGAACGAGACGGCACGCGAGATGGCGTTGGAGCCGTCGCTGCCCGAGATGATTTCGCGTCGCGCGCTCGAGGCCCCGTCGGCCGTCGCGCTGCGCGATGCCAACGGCGACGTCAACTACCGCACGTTCGTCGCCGCATCGATGAAGCTCGCGCTCGACATCGCCGCGATGCTGCCCGTGCAATCGCCAGACGACCGTACACCCCAGGTCGTTGCGGTGCGGCTGCCCAAGTCGCGACTGCTGTACACCGCGATTCTCGGCGCCATCGGCGCAGGCGCGGCCTATGCGCCGCTCGACCCGTCGTTTCCTGCGGAACGCGTGCGCCAGATCGTCGAACAGAGCCGTGCGACGTGCCTGATCACCGATGACGATTTCGACGCCAGCGCGCTCGAGGGGCTGAACGTCAGAATCATTCGTCTGCGCTCGCTCAATGTCGCGGACGTGAA
This sequence comes from Pandoraea commovens, assembly GCF_024704525.1. Classification (NCBI taxonomy): domain Bacteria; kingdom Pseudomonadati; phylum Pseudomonadota; class Betaproteobacteria; order Burkholderiales; family Burkholderiaceae; genus Pandoraea; species Pandoraea commovens. The sequence continues at coordinate 1,309,585 of NZ_CP102780.1, read as the reverse complement.
CATCGGCGTGACAGCGTGGCCCGTCTCGCGCCTGCCCGATCGCGCGAGCCGCTGCGCCATCACGATCTTCACCTCCGGTTCGACGGGTGTGCCCAAGGGGGTGATGCTCACGCACCGCAACATCGTGCACTTCTGCCACTCGTATCGCGACTACATCGGACTGGACGCCAGTTCCCGCGCGTTGCAGTTCTGCACTGTGGCGTTCGACGTCTCGCTGCTCGACATCTTCCCGACGTTCCTCGCCGGTGCCATGCTGGTGATCCCGACCGAAGCCCAGCGCCACGCACTCGACGATCTGAGCGCGCTCATCGAGCGCGAAGCCGTCACGCATGCTTTCCTGCCACCCGCGCTGCTCGGCGTGATGCCGGACGCGCAGTGGCCTGCGCTGCGGCATCTGCTGACCGGCGGTGACGTCTGTTTCCCTGAGACGATTGCCCGCTGGAGTCAGGGCCGCGAGTTCCACAACATCTTCGGCCCGGCGGAATGCACGGTATTCGTCACCGTCGCGCGGCTGAAGGCGGGCGACAGCAACCGGTTGATCGGACGGCCGCTCGCGAACGTGCGCTGCTACGTGCTCACCGAGACAGGCGAACCGGCGCTCACGGGTGAAGCGGGCGAACTGTGCGTCGCCGGTGCCGGTGTGGCGGATGGCTATCTGCATCGTCCCGATCTGACGGAGCGCAGCTTCGTGCCCAACCCGTTTGCCGATCCGAACGGCCAATGGCCGTCAGCCCACGACGAACTGCTGTATCGCACGGGCGACATCGTGCAGTGGGACGAGTACGGCGCACTGCACTTCGTCGGACGCCGCGACGCACAGGTCAAGATTCGGGGCTTTCGCGTCGAACTCGGCGAAATCGAGTCGGCCGCACTCGCTACCGGCCAGTTCGGTCAGTGCGCGTGCGTGGTCGACGACCGCAAACGCATCCGTGGCTTCGTCGCGCGCCCGCTGGCGGCATCCGTGACGGGCGACACGTTGCGCGACCTGCTCGTTGCCCGTCTGCCGGACTACATGGTGCCTTACGAGATCGTCGTGCTCGACGCACTGCCCGCCACCAACAACGGCAAGATCGACCGCAACGCGCTTGGCCGCATCCCGGCGCAGCGCGCCCGCACGGAAGACGACGCCGCGCAGGCACCGCTCACCGAAACGGAAACGAATCTGCGTGCCCTGTGGGCACGGCTGCTCGATCTGGAACCGTTCGAGATCGGCCGCGACGATTCGTTCTTCAACCTGGGCGGCCACTCGCTGCTGGTCTCGCGACTCATGCTTGCAGTCAAGAAGGAGTTCGGCGGCAATGCACCGCTTGCCCGCTTCATGGAACGTCCGACCATCGGCGCGCTGGCATCGCTGCTCTCGAACGACGACGTCAACAAGGGCGAACGCATTCCGCAGCGTGTCTTCGACGACATGGTGCTGCCCGACGACATTCGTCCGGTCGACGGTCTGCGTCCCATTGCGGACGGTGCACGCGCCATTCTGCTTACGGGCGCGAACGGCTTCCTCGGCACCTTCATCGCGGCCGAGCTGATCGCGCAGACGTCCGCCACGATCCATTGCATGGTGCGGGCAGCGAGTCAGAAGGAAGGCGAGGCGCGTCTCGCGCAGGCGTTGCAGGCCAACGGGCTGGCTGCGCTCGCAGGCCATCCACGCTTGAGAGTCGTGCTCGGCGATCTGGCGAAACCGCGACTCGGCGTATCGCCGGAAACGTGGCGAACGCTGGCGCACGATATCGATGCGATCTATCACAACGGTGCACACGTCAATCACGTCTACGACTATCCGTATCTGTACGACGCGAACGTCGGTGCGACGCTCGAACTGTTGCGCCTCGCCTGCGAGTTCCGCAACAAGTCGATGCACTTCGTCTCGACGTTGTCCGCCGCGAGCGCGGTGAACGCCGACGGTCATGTGCTGGAGGAAGGCCCTGCCCGCAACGCGCCAGCCTTCGTGAACAACGGCTACAACGTGACGAAATGGGTGGCGGAGCATCTGGTGTGGGAGGCCGCCGAGCGCGGCGTCGACGCCACGATTCTGCGTCCAGGCAACATCACCGGGGTGTCTGGCACGGGGCTGTGCCAGCCGACGCGTAACCGGATCCTGCTGCTCGTCAAAGGCTCACTGCAACTGGGCGCGGCCCCTGCCGGGGATACGGATTTCGACTTCACACCGGTCGACTTCCTGGCGCGCGCGATGGTCCGCTGCACGACCGACCCGCAGCGCGAGTTGCGCGTCTTCCACCTCCAGAACCCGCAACCGCTGACGTGGGAAGACTACCTCGGCGCCCTCGCCCGATGCGGTTATTCGCTCGCCCTCGAAGAGCCCGCAGACTGGCGCAATCGCCTGACGTCCATCGACGAGACCAACGCGTTGTTCGATGTGGTCGCGTTCTATCTGGACGACAGTCAGGAGGATATCGGCGACATGGCGCGCATTGCCCACCGGCAATCGGCGCAAGCGCTTGCACGTCTGGGGCTGGCGTATCCGCGCAAGGACGACGCCCTGCTCATGCATCACTTCGGGTATCTGATCGAAAGCGGTTTCCTGCCCGAGCCGGGTAGCAGCAATGCCCGGCGTACCGAACCGAAGGGAAATCAGGCGGGTAAGTCCGACGAGAAGGAGACGGCCTCCGTCGCCTGATCGGCGTGTGGGGTCTCTCTGTCATTTGTTGCACCTTTTTTCGCGCAGTCCATTTTCATCATCGAGGAGTTCATCATGCTGCAAAAAGTCCGCACCGAACTGCAACCCGACACGCTGATCCACAACCTCACGACGACTGTGCACGCCGGGGTAGCCGACCTGAATGCGTCTGCACGCGACGTGTGGAACATCGTCGGCCGCTTCGACGGCTACAACCGCTTCGTGACCGGTCTCGAATACATCCAGATGACCGGCACGGCGACCGGCCCGCGCTCGCTGCGTCACAAGCACTTCACGGGTGGCGATCTCGTCGTCGAGCAACTCAACACGCGCAACGACGACGCCATGACCATGAGCTGGACGCTGATCTACACGACGTTCGACATCGGCAACATGTGGGCGTCGATGGAAGTGGTGCCGCGCGGCGACAAGGCATGTACGGCAACGTATCGCATCGTCGGCGAAGCGCGCTCCGGCAATCCGAAGGACCAGCCAGCGTTCGACGATTTCGCCGTCGGCTTCCTGAAGATGGCGATGGACAACCTGCGCAAGATGTTCAACGAGTAAAGCGCGAGTTGCCCGGCATCGATGTTATCGATGGTATTGCGCCCTCACGGCTCGCGTCGTGAGGGCGTCCCACTTCTTCGTTGCGGACCGCACAATGGACAGACATCTCCCGCCCGCCGGTCGCTGGCAGCTCGCGGCGCGCGCGCAACGCATGCAGCCTTCGGCACTGCGTGAACTGCTCAAGGTCGCCGAGCGGCCTGACATCATCTCGTTCGCGGGCGGCCTGCCCTCGCCCTACGCGTTGCCGGTCGAACGGCTTCAGGCGTCGGTCGACCGGATCTTGCGGCGCGACGCCATCGGAGCGCTGCAGTACGGGCCGTCCGAGGGCTATCTGCCGCTACGTGAGGCTATCGCCGCGCGGCTGACCGGGCAGGGCGCGGCAGTCAGTCCGTCTCAATTGCTCATCACGACCGGCTCACAGCAGGCGCTCGACCTCGTCGCACGCGTGCTCGTCGATCCCGGCTCGCGTGTGCTGATCGAGACGCCGACCTATCTAGGCGCGGTGCAGGCGCTCGCGCAATACGAACCCGTGTTCGAAGAGGTCTCGACAGACGCGGCAGGCCTGTTGCCCGAACGGCTCAACGAGACGTCGATGCGCAATGCGCGCCTGCTCTATACGCAACCGAACTTCCAGAATCCCACGGGACGCACGCTCCCCCTCGACCGGCGCATGGCCCTGGCGTCGCTGGCCATCCGTCATGGCTTACCGATCGTGGAGGACGATCCTTACGGCGAACTCGTCTACACCGGCGTGACCCTGCCTTCACTACTGTCGATGGCGCCCGACCACGTCGTGCATCTCGGCTCGTTCTCGAAGGTCATTGCACCGGGCCTGCGCGTGGGGTACGTGGTCGCGCCGGAAGAACTCATGATCAAGCTGTTGCAGGCGAAGCAGGCGAGCGACCTGCACACGACCGGCATCACGCAACGGCTCGCGCATGCCCTGCTCACCGACGGCGAGTACGACACGCACCTCGAAGCCATTCGTCTGCGGTATCGGGCGCAATGTGCACTTATGCTCAAATGCCTCTCCGAGCATATGCCTGAGGGCGTGAGCTGGACGCGCCCCGCAGGCGGCATGTTTCTGTGGGTGACGCTGCCGCCCGGCATCGACAGCGCAAGTCTGTTCGAAGACGCGTTGGCGCGCGGTGTGGCGTTCATTCCGGGCGCATCGTTCCATGCCGTCTCACCGAAGGCGAACACGATGCGGCTGACGTTCACGACCGCCACCCCCTCACAGATCGAAACCGGGATTGCACGCCTGGCGCAGGCGATCGAGGCGCGGCTTCGCAAGACCGAAACCTGCCTCACCGTCTCCTAGGTTCCGCTACCCCGACACCGGCACTTCAGGCGCAGGCCTGAAGTGCCGCGTCCGACGGCTCGAACAGTCCGATGTTCTGCGCCGTCTGCACAAAGCGCTGTACGCACGGGTTGCTGCTGGTCGCGCTCCATACCAACGCCACGTCGATATGCGGCGCGTGCAGCAGCGGCACGAACTGCACGTTCTCTGCGCGCGTGCTGCGCATCGAGCTGTGCACCAGTGCGACCCCGAGGCGCTGTCCGACCAGATTTACGATCGTCTGCTGGAAGTTCGTCTCCAGTCGAATACGCGGTGAAAAACCTGCCTGGCGACAGTGGTCCGTGATGGTGTTGTGGATGAACGGCGATGCTTCACGCGGCGAAATGATGAAAGCATCGTCACGCAATTCGGCAACCGAAATGGCCGAGCGCGCTGCTAGCCGATGACCGGCAGGCAGCGCCGCCACCAGCGGTTCGCGGAAGATGGTTTCCGTGCATAGCTCGACCGACGCATCGGAGGAATACATGATGCCCACGTCCACCTTGCCGCAGCGAAGTTCGGCGGCGAGGTCGGTCGGAATCGACTCTTTGAGTTTGACCTCGATACGCGGAAACGCCGCAGCAAATGCGCGCGTGAGCACGGGAAGCACGCTGCATGCGACCGCAAACATGAAACCGGCGCACAGCATGCCTGAGTCGCCGACTTCGGCCGCGCGTGCGTGAGAGCGCGCCTGATCGAGCGTGGCGAGCACAGAGCGTGCGTCGCGATAGAAACGCTGTCCTGCCGCAGTGAGCGCCACGCTGCGCTGTGTGCGTTGAAACAATACGACCCCCAACTCCTCTTCGAGCATCGCGATCTGACGCGACAACGGCGGTTGCGAGATGTGCAGCAAATTCGCTGCGCGCCCGAAGTGGAGTGTTTCGGCCAGTACTACGAAATAGCGAAGTTGCCTCAGTTCCATGGAGCCTTCCCCCCTTAAAAGAACATCGGTTTCTATTCATAGCGAACCGGTATCAGTCATCGCATCATATGGTATTGGAGACCGCTCGCGAATCGAACTATGCTTGGTCTTGCTTTATGGAGCACCCCCCACGGCATTCGCCATGATGCGATACCGCGCCGCCAAACGCAGCGCCCGCCAATTCCTATAAAGTCAATGAGAGACGCTATGTACGCCCACGATCCGCTGGACCGTTCAAACGCAAACTTTCAGTACTCCTCCCGGCCAACGCTTGACCGGCTCTGCGGTAGCGATCCCTCCATGCTGGCCACCCTCGCGCGTGCCAGACTGCTCATCGATCGCCAACTTCCCATTCTGATTCTCGGAGAAACCGGTACCGGCAAGGAGTACCTCTCACGCGCCCTGCATGACTACAGCGCACGCCGTCAGGCGAGCATGGTGTCAGTCAATTGCGGCTCGATTCCCGAAAACCTTATCGAAAGCGAATTGTTCGGATACCAACGCGGCGCCTTCTCCGGTGCCCTCAACACCGGCATGAAGGGCAAGGTCGTACAGGCCGATGGCGGAACGTTGTTCCTCGACGAAATCGGCGATATGCCCTTCGCACAGCAGACACGTTTGTTGCGCGTACTCTCCGAGCGGGAAGTCACGCCCATCGGCGCGTCCGCGCCGGTTCCCGTCGACCTGCAACTCATTTGTGCGACGCACCAGAATCTCGAATCCCGCGTGCAGACGGGGGCGTTTCGCGAAGACCTCTATTACCGCGTAGCCGTCGGCATCGTGCATCTGCCGCCACTGCGTCTGCGGCAGGACCGCGCCTGGCTGCTCGACGCGATGATCGTCGCCGAATCTCACGGCAAAGCCAGTTTCGAATCGCTCGATCGCGAGACGCGTGAGCTACTGCTGTCCTATGCGTGGCCGGGCAACCTGCGTCAGATGCGTGCGGCCGTTCAGTACGCCTGTGCAGTCAGGAGCGGCGACACGATCCGTGTGTCCGACCTGCCTGCGAATCTGCTGCAAAGTGCGATGGCTCCCGCGATTGCGCCAGCGATGACACCGGCAGCCTTCTCGCCGGGCGCGTCCGTGGCGTCAGGGCCTGCTGGCAACATCCAGATCGCACCGCTCGCATCGCTATCGGCCATCGCCAACGGCGAGCGCGAGATCATTATTCGAGTGCTGTCGTCGCGACGCTGGAATATCTCCGCCGCCTCTCGCGAACTCGGCATTTGCCGCACGTCGCTCTATCGCAAACTGCGTGAACTGCATATTCCTCATGTGCGCGATATGGGCAGCGACGTGTTGCTCGGACCGGATCGCTGATATCGACGCGAGAAACGAACGGCCGGACGACGGGGCCGCATACGCCTCGCGCCCCTCGTCCACCGTTCGCTTCAATTCTCTTCCATCCCCTTACACCACTACGCCGGATCCGCCAGCAACGCCATCATGGCGGTCGGCTTGTAGCGGTTTCCGGAAGTCGCGTTCGTGCCGAAATGGGCGTCGAGCGCGCGCACCATGCCCGGGTCGAGATGCACGCTCGCCGCCGCGAGGTTCTCCTCAAGACGGCTGATGCGACGCGTGCCCGGAATCGGCACGATGTCGTCGCTGCGCGAGAGCAGCCACGCCAGCGCCAATTGCGCAGGCGTCACGCCGATTTGCGCCGCGTAGCCCGCGAGCGTCTGCGCCAGCTTCACGTTCGCCTCGAAATGCTCGCCTTGCAGACGCGGGTCCGACGTGCGACGCGAGTCGCCTTCCGGAAAATCCTCGGCGCGCCGCGCGGTGCCCGTCAGAAAGCCACGCCCGAGCGGTCCGAACGGCACGAGTCCGATGCCCAGCTCGCGCAGACACGGCAGAATCGACGCTTCGATATCGCGATGCCAGAGCGAGTATTCGCTTTGCAACGCGCTGACCGGATGCACGGCATGCGCGCGACGGACGGTACGCTCACTGGCTTCCGAAAGCCCGAAGTAACGCACCTTGCCCGACTTGACGAGCTCGCCGACGGCACCCGCCACGTCTTCGATCGGCACATTGGGGTCGACGCGGTGCTGATACAGCAGATCGATGTAGTCCGTGCCGAGCCGCGACAGACTGGCGTCGACCACTTCCCGGATATGCTCGGGTCGGCTGTCGGCCCCCGTGACCGCTCCGTTCTCGAAGCGAAATCCGAACTTCGTCGCAATGATCGCCTTGTCGCGACGGCCCTTGAGTACGCGTCCGAGAAGACGCTCGTTTTCGAACGGGCCATACACTTCCGCCGTATCGAAGAAATTGCAACCGAGCGCTATCGCCCGTTCCAGCACGCGAACCGATTCAGCTTCGTCGGAAGGCCCATAGGCATAGTGCATGCCCATGCAACCCAGCCCAATGGCGGGGACTTCCAGCCCCTGTTTCCCCAATCGGCGTGTTGGCAGCATTGTCGAACTCCTTTGAAGTGGTCGTAGGTCCGGCGTCTGTCGGTCGACGCCGGTACGTCGTCTTCACCATGCAAGTTTCGATCCATTGTTTTGTCTGCGACGTCGGCATTTCATTCGAATCGTCGCGCTGAACGGCACTCCCCTCACGTAACCCGCATGTCTGCTCGGAACACGACTGACGATCGTGCCGATGGCGACGCGCGACATCGCGGTTAGAACGCGTGTTCGACATCGCACACCTGCGCAAACAGCTGTCCGAAGCTGCGACACCTGTCGCAGCCTGCGACAGGTGTCCGCGTATGTGATGCGGCATCGAAAGTAACCGTTCACAGAGGGAACACGTGTCTGTCGATATGGCATCCAAATTGCTTGGAGTCCGTCATTTGTCTTCGCCACCCACAGGCGCACGACACACGATGAACAACGACAAGAACGCCGTGCAAGCGGGCACGGGGCTGGCGCTTTACGGGGCTTCGGGAGACGTATTGGCCCGATTCAGGGGATGGGCCGCGCATCTGAGCCCGGACGAGCGCAGGCGGGCGGACGCGTTTTCCCGACCGTCCGATCGGGAGGATTATGTTGCAGCGCACATTCTGGCGCGGGTCGCTGCGGCGCGCATTACCGGGCGTCCGGACACGCCCGGCCCGGCAGCGCGCACCTATGTTCTCGTGCAGCGCTGCGAGCAATGTGGCGGTGCGCATGGACGCCCGCGTCTGCCTGCGCATCCGGGCTTGCATGTGAGTCTGAGCCACACCCGGGGCGCGGTCGCTGCGGCGTGCGCGATCTTGCCCGTCGGCATCGACGTCGAACACTGGGACGAAGCACTCGCCCCGGACGTCGACCTCCCCGGCCTGAACGAGCGCGAGCGCAAGCGACTCGGCGCGTTCGCCAGCGTCGCCTGCACGCATCATGCACCGTCGCCACGTGCGCTGGCCTGGTTGCGTCTCTGGACGCGCAAAGAGAGCCTGATCAAGGTCGGCGGCACGACGCTGGACGAGATGAGCGGTATCGACCTGTCGGCCCTGCCAATGAGCGAAGCGCCGCTGCGCGCCTGGCAACGTCGCGTGGCACATGGCGTGTGGGCGATGACCGACTGGCTGGACCCGGCGCTGCGCGTGACGGGCACCGTCTCCAGCGCAGGGGGGGTGAGCGTCGAGCGCATCGACGCATGACGTCGATCACGCATTCGACGCAAAAAAAGTAAGCCGCCCGAGGGCGGCTTACTTCATGGCAACGACAATGACCCGATGCGTGTTCAGGCCACAGCGGCTTCGTTCTGCTCGGCGTCGACTTCGTCTTCTACCGAGCTGAGCATCAGGTGTTCGAACGCGCCGAGCGACGCCTTCGCGCCTTCGCCGACAGCGATCACGATCTGCTTGAACGGCACGGTCGTCACGTCGCCTGCGGCGAACACACCCGGCACCGAGGTCGCGCCCTTGGCATCGACTTCGATCTCGCCATGACGCGAGAGCGACACCGTGCCCTTGAGCCATTCGGTGTTCGGCACCAGACCGATCTGGACGAACACGCCTTCGAGCGCAATCGTCGAACGCTCGCCCGTCGCACGGTTGAGGTAAGTCAGGCCGTTCACCTTCTGACCGTCACCGACGATCTCGGTCGTTTGCGCATTCATCAACACACGCACATTCGGCAGGCTGCGCAGCTTGCGCTGGAGCACCTCGTCGGCGCGCAGCTGGGTGCCGTATTCGATCAGCGTGACTTCCTTGACGATGCCCGCCAGATCGATGGCCGCTTCTACGCCCGAGTTGCCGCCCCCAACCACTGCAACGCGCTTGCCCTTGAAGAGCGGGCCGTCGCAGTGTGGGCAGTAGGCCACGCCGCGATTGCGGTATTCGCGCTCGCCCGGCGCGCCGATTTCACGCCAGCGTGCACCGGTGGCCAACACCACGGCGCGGGCCTTGAGCACCGCACCGCTGGTCAGATGCACTTCGTGAATCTTGCCTGGGATGAGCGCTTCGGCACGTTGCGTGTCGATGATGTCGACGTCGTACGTCTTCACGTGCTGTTCGAGCGCCGTGGCGAATTTCGGCCCTTCGGTGTGCGTGACGGAGACGAAGTTCTCGATGGCCATCGTGTCGAGCACTTGACCGCCGAAACGCTCAGCCACTACGCCCGTCGCAATACCCTTGCGAGCAGCGTAAATCGCAGCCGCCGCACCTGCGGGGCCACCACCCACGATCAGCATGTCGTAGACCGGCTTGTATTCCAGCGCTTTCGCTGCACGCGCCGTCGCCCCCGTGTCGAGCTTTGCCAGCAGTTCCTTCACGCTGGTGCGGCCTTGCGTGAACGATTCGCCGTTGAGGAACACCGTCGGCACGGCCATCACCTGACGCGCTTCCACTTCGCTCTGGAACAGCGCGCCGTCAATGGTGACTTGCTGGATACGCGGATTGATCAGCGCCATCACATTCAACGCCTGCACGACTTCCGGGCAGTTCTGGCACGACAGCGAAATATACGTTTCGAAGCGGAAGTCGCCATCGAGCGCGCGAACCTGTTCGATGGTGTCGTCGTCGAGCTTGAGCGGGTGACCGCCGACCTGCAACAGTGCCAGCACCAGCGACGTGAACTCGTGGCCCATCGGCAATCCGGCGAAGCGAATACGCGGTGCCTCGCCCGGCGTGCCGATCGCGAACGACGGACGACGCTCGTCGGCATCGGTGCGTGCCACGACGGCGATCTTGTCCGACAGCGGGGCGATCTCTTCGACCAGCGCCTTCATTTCTGCAGACTTGGGGCTATCGTCGAGCCACACGGCGATTTCGATGGGGCGCGTGACTTTCTGGAGATACGTTTGCAACTGGGCTTTGAGGTTCGCGTCCAACATGGCTGTTTTTCCGTCTCGATAGGGTGAGCGAGGTCCACCGCGTCGGCCGGGGGCTGGCGCAGGTAAGCGTCGGGAATTCGGGGTTGGGTGCCGGCGCAGCGGGCTTTAGGGGGGACCCGCGCGCCGGCAGGTGACGCCGCTGCGTGACAGGAGCGGCGCTTGCTGCGGTACTACCGGTGAAACTCTGGGTGGTGCTTAGATCTTGCCGATCAGGTCGAGCGACGGGCTCAGCGTTTCAGCGCCCGGCGTCCACTTGGCGGGGCAGACTTCGCCCGGGTGAGCGGCGATGTACTGCGCTGCCTGCACCTTGCGCAGCAGTTCCTTGGCGTCGCGGCCAATGCCGTTGTCATGGATTTCGCACAGCTTGATCTCGCCTTCCGGGTTGATCACGAACGTGCCACGCAGCGCCAGGCCTTCTTCTTCGATCAGCACGTCGAAGTTGCGCGAGATCGCCAGCGTCGGGTCCGCCACCATCGGGTACTGGATCTTCTGGATCGTGTCCGACGTGTCGTGCCAGGCCTTGTGCGTGAAATGGGTGTCGGTCGACACGCTGTAGATCTCCACGCCCAGCTTCTTGAATTCTTCGTAATGGTCGGCCAGATCGCCAAGCTCGGTCGGGCACACGAAGGTGAAGTCGGCCGGGTAGAACACCACCACCGACCACTTGCCCTTCAGGGTTTCGTCGGTCACGGTGATGAAGTCGCCGTTTTGGTAGGCGTTGGCTTTGAACGGCTTGATCTGGGTGTTGATGATCGGCATGTCGTAGTCTCTTGGACGGGGTGGAAAGTGTTGCCAGTATGCCGAATGCTATCGATATATAGAAATTGATTATTGAAATCTATGCGATTAAGCCAGGCTATCGGGGCCGATAGCCTGGCTGCTATGACGACCGCCCCCATCCGGACGGCCACGGGATTCGGACCCTCTCAGCGGTTCGAGCCCTTCGGATAACGCACCGCGCGCACCTTGCCGCTGGCTGCGCCGCCGCAGTAAAACGTGCCGTTGCCGTCATACTCGAGGCCGCTCACGACCAGACCGTCCGGCATCTGGACACGCCTCATAACTTCGCCGCTGACGGCATCGATCTGGCGCAGTTCGCTCTCGTCGTTCTCCCACGTGCCGTGCCATAGTTCGTCGTTCGCCCACGTCACGCCGGTCACGAAGCGATCGGATTCGATCGTGCGTAGCACGCGTCCATCGGTCGGGTCGACTTGCAGGATGCGTCGGTCGCGATACTGTCCGACCCACAGACTGCCCTCGGCCCACGTCAAACCCGAGTTACTACCGCGATCTGCCGGTGCAGGAATCGAATGCACCACGCGGCCGGTGGACGGCTCGATCTTGTCGATGCGCGACTCGGCGATCTGGTACAGATGCTTGCCATCGAAAGCGGTGCCCGCATCGCTCGGCGCATCGACGGTGTGGCTGAGCTTGCCGTTCGCGGGATCGAAGGCGACGAGGGTCTCGCCTGTCGCCGCCCATACCTGCTGCCCGTCGAAGGTCACGCCGTGGATGCGATCGATGCCCGGAAAGGGGCCGTATTCGCTGATGATGTCGGCTGCGCTCACGGCGGCCGTGCGGAAGTTTCGTTGCGGTGTGCTCGTCATATCAGGCTCCGGTTGTTACGCCGCGTTCGGCGTGCAAGTCCACTCTAGCCAAACGACCATCCGGCAGGGAGTAACAAAATTGTCGTGAATTGGGTGAGCGGCGGCGCCATCCAGCGCCGCGCCCGCGCGAGGCCGACGGCACGCACGCGCCCTTCCGCTTCCAGTTCGCCGAGTGCGCGCTGGACCGAGCGCTGGCTCGCGTTCAATGCGAGTGCAAGTGCCGACGTCGACCAGGCCGCGCCGTCTGCCAGCAACGCGACGAGCGAGGCGCGCTCGCCGTCGATGGGCGGTAGCAGGACGGTCACGGAAGGTCTGGCGATGTCAGGAGCGGCGACTGTCGTGGCTCGCTCGCTTGCGTGAGTGCGTGGGTGAACGTCAAGGGGGCGCAAGGCAAAGCCGCGCGGTGTTGCATCGATCTCAGCGATGCCTTTGAGCACACTGCGCAAGCGTCCGATTTCGACACGCAGGCGCGCCCGATGCGTCTCGTCGGGACGACGCAGGCGGAACGCCTCGGCGATCAGTGTCTCTCTGTCGATATCCCCTGGCCACGCACGCGCCAGATGCAACGCAAGCGTGAACAGCACCGGCCGTCTGGCCAGCGGACGCCACACGTTGCCCGTCCCGATACCTCGACGGCAGGCATCGACCACCAGGGTGTCCGAGTGCAGGAGTTTCGCGACCTCCGCGAGCGACAGCATCTGTTCGCCATCGCGATGCCAGCGTCTCGCTGCCGGACGCCCCATCGTCTCGCGAAGACGCCGCACTTCGGCGCTGAGCGCCGGAACGTCGGCGGTCGCCGCTGCGGCCTGCGCCTGGGCGAGCGCGGCATGAGCGTCGGCGATGCGTAGCGTACGTAAGGCAAGTTCTGCTGTCGTCAGTGCATGCACGGCCGTCAATCGTGCAGGTGCATGGGGCAACGGCGCATCTTGCAGGGCAAGTGCTGCGGCATCGAGTTTGCCGAGCAGCAACAGACGCCGCGCAACGATCAACCGCGCGAGCATGGCGTTGGGGAAATCACCGCACTCGGCAAGCTGTGACGCAGCGGCTTGTAGCGACCGGTGCGTGCCACCGAGGTCTCGCATAGCGAGCGCGACCTCGGCATCCGCAACGACACACCGTGCACGAGCGACCGACTCATGCGTGCCGAAGCCACGCGCAGCACGCTTGAGCAGATCCCGGGCGCGAGCGAAATCCCCAAGCTGCGCCATCGCAATCCCACGCAACGCAAGGGCCGGCGGGTCATCGCGAAGCGCCACGCGACGCAGTGCGCCGAGCGGATCGCCCGACGCCAGCGCGCGGGCCGAAGCGGCAATGAGGGAGTCCATCGCGGGATATTACCGCGCGCGACAGCCAAGTCCGGGACCGGGTCCTGTCGAACGGTCGCACGACGGATGCAAAGTTCTAGGCCCAGTAACCGTTAAAATCGGGGTTTTCGTCCGGAATACGTCCATGTCTTTTGACTCGTTGGGTCTGATCGATCCGTTGCTGCGGAATTTGCAGGATCTCAACTACGAGACGCCTACGCCGGTGCAGGCGAAGGCGATTCCTGCCGTCCTCGCGGGCAAGGACGTCATGGCAGCCGCGCAGACCGGCACGGGCAAGACAGCGGGTTTCGCGCTGCCGCTGTTGCAACGTCTCGTGCAACTCGGACCGCAAGTGTCCAGCAACCGGGCGCGCGTGCTGGTGCTGGTGCCCACGCGCGAACTGGCGGAACAGGTGCTGCAAAGCTTCGTCGAGTACGGCAAGGGACTTGGCTTGCGATTTCTCGCAGCCTACGGCGGCGTGAGCATCAATCCGCAAATGATGAAGCTGCGCAAGGGCGTAGATGTGCTCGTGGCAACGCCGGGTCGTCTGCTGGATCTGAATCGCCAGAACGCCGTGCAGTTTGATCAGGTGCAGACGCTGGTGCTAGACGAAGCCGACCGTATGTTGGATCTGGGCTTCGCGCGAGAACTCAACGCAGTGTTTGCGGCGCTCCCGGCCCAACGTCAGACGCTGTTGTTCTCCGCGACGTTTACCGACGACATTCGCGCGATGGCCGCGAACATTTTGCGAGAGCCAGTCGACATCAGCGTGAGTCCGCGCAATGCCACGGCCAGCAAAATCAAGCAGTGGGTCATCCCGGTGGACAAGCGCAACAAGCCGGATCTCTTCATGCATCTGGTCGCCGAGAACGACTGGAAGCACGCGCTGGTGTTCGTCAAGACCCGTAATGGCGTGGACTATCTGGCGGGCGTTCTGGATGAGGCGGGCTACTCGGTCGACACGATCCACGGCGACAAGCCGCAGCCCGCACGACTGCGTGCGCTGGAGCGATTCAAGACGGGCGAAGTGCAGATGCTGGTGGCGACCGACGTCGCCGCGCGGGGACTGGACATCGACGACCTGCCGCTCGTCATCAACGTCGATCTGCCGATCGTGGCGCAAGACTATGTACACCGGATCGGCCGCACCGGTCGCGCGGGGGCAAGCGGCGTGGCCGTATCGCTCGTGTGTGCCGATGAAGCGCCACAATTGGCCGCCATCGAAGCACTGATCCAGCAAACGCTGCGTCGCGAGGAAGAACCCGGCTTCGAAGCCGAACACCGCGTGCCGGAGACCAGCGCGACGGGGCAAATCATCAAGAAGCCGAAAAAGCCGAAGAAGCCGAAGGTGCCGAGCCTTCCGCAAGGCGGCGTCGGCAAGCAACCCGCGCCTAGCAAGAAGGCGATGCCGCAACACGGCGAGAAGAAGCACAAACCCGCGGCACAGCGCCCGGCGTCGACGGGTAACAGTCCGAAGCCCGCTAGCGGCAACCCGTTCAGCGGACAAAAGACGCGTAGCAAGCCCGCGAAAGACTCCGTCGCGAATTTGCTTAAGCCTGCCGGTAAACCTTCGGGTGGTCGCGGCAAACGCTGATCTGGCTCTGCGGTGACGCGAGCATTTTGCGGTCGGCCCCGCTCGGAACATCGTGCGTCTGACTGATTTCGTCTACGACTTTGCTTAGCACTTCAAACACAGTATCCGGGGACACCTTTGTAGGAGGTTCCTTGTTGGTGTTCCGGTGCGCGATCCAATCTCGGTATCTTTTGATCTGCTTCGCGCGTCCGATCAGATTTACGTCCAACTCCGGTTTGAAAAGGTCGAGAATCTCGTCGAATCGCCAGTACTCGACCTCTGACTTGAACTTCTCGGCAAGCTTGCGCGAATATCCCGAGGGATGTCCAGAGGCCAGCAACTCATTTGCCGTCTGCAATCGCTCGACGACGTATCGTTCAAACGTGGCGAAAAGCGCGAAAACTGCGAGTTCGGCGGCTTGTTTTTCCGCGTTCACCAAGGCGGTTTCAACGTCCTCGCGCACAGCACTAAAGAGTCCAGCCCGTGGCACGAGTACCCCATCAACATGGTCACGCGCAATGTACGCCACAACGAAAAGACTCTCATGCGAGACGCGATATGCCTGATAGACGACCTCCAGTGGATTAATGAATGTCATGGCCACAAACGTCCGCAAGCAAGTCCATGAACAGCGCTTCATCGAGCAGCACCGCGCGGCGTACCCTCGACTCAATCCAATACCATCCGTTCTCTTCTATTCTTCGTACGAGCCGCCCTCTCAGCGGATTCCCGGGTCGGCGAATGACAATCGTCGCTGATTTGAACCCCGGGTCGTACTCTCCGTAGAACACCAGATTGTGGAATGTGTACGAACCAACGATCTCCACAAGGCCATCTGCGGCGAGGGCATCAGACGCTGCCGGAACGATTTTGGCCAGCAGATTGCCATCTTTTGAGATGTACAAAGCAGGCGCTTCGTACTTCCCCTCTCTTTCCTCACTCAACAACTGAAGTCGAGTTTCGACCTCCAGCTTGTGTCGATGACACCACCGGGTCGCGTCTTGTAGCAAGGCGTCTACGCGCTCGAGATATTGCTTGAGGAGGAAAGATTTTTCCCGACGTAATTCACTCATTTCATGACTCACAGGACTCGGCGGACTCCGCAGCGAAGTGTTCGCTCGCGGCACCATCGCCGAGGGGTTGAAGAAGTCATGAGCGTACGTGACGCACTAACGTGTGCGACGCGGGCATTTGCTCTGGGAGATGTGAAGCGGTACGCCTCCGGCTTGAAACTACGGCGTGAGGCGCATACGGAAGGCTTCCGATAGACCCAGTGCCTTCGAAACGAAAATCGGAAATTGCCGAGCTTTTCACAAAGCCCTACGCAAATTACTCAATACCCAGTCACCACCGCGAACGCGAGTGCGCCGCCCGAGAGCAACAGCAGCACCAGGAACAGCGGCAGGATGAACTTGATCCACTGACCGAACCCCACACGTGCCGTAGCGAGATACGCGAGCAGCATGCCCGAGGTCGGGGTGATCATGTTCGTCAGTCCGCCGCCGAGCAGGAATGCCAGCACCGACGTCTGCGGACTGACGCCCGAGAGCTGCGCGATCGGTCCGATGATCGGCATGCTCACCGCCGCCTTGCCCGACACCGAGGGAATGAAGACGTCCAACGCCATCTGCACGCCCATCAGCCCGTTCGCCACTGCCACCGCCGACTGTCCGCGCACCGTGCGCGTGAAGTCGTTGATCAGCGTATCGAGTACATAGCTGCCATGCAGAATGATCTCGACGGACGCCGCCAGACCGATCAGCAACCCGGCGAGCATCATGCCCTTGAGTCCCTCGACGAACGCGTCCGCCGCCGTGCGCGAATCGAGACGACCGACGACGGCCGTCACAAGACTCGTCAGCACGTAAAAGGCCGACAACTCCAGATTGCCCCACTTCAGTTCGCGCGTACCGTAGACGAGCATCGCGGCCGCCACAGCCAGCACAAGCAGCGTCGCCTTGTGACGCCCCGACAACCGCGCATGCAGATGCGCCACCGTCGCCATCTGCGCGCGCGCTTCACTTAGCCGGTACTCACTGCGATACACATGCCACAGGAAGTACGCGATGCCCAGCGCCAGAAATACCACGAACACCGCGATGCGCAGACCGATCCCCGAGAACAGCGGCAAGCCGACGAGCGGCTGCGCCACGGCGAGCGCCAGCGGGTTCGTCACCGATGCGATGTAACCGATCTTTGCCGCAATCGCCACCAGCGCGACGGCAAACAGATTCGACAGTCCAAGGCGGCGCGTGAGCACCATCACCATCGGAATGACGACGAGATACTCGGAGATGAAGCCGAGCAGCGTACTGCCCAGCGCGATCAGCACCATCAGCAGCGGTGCGAGCACGTACATATTGCCGGACGTGAGTTGCAACAGCCGGTCAATGCCTGCGTCGATGGCTCCCGTCTTTCGCATCACACCGAACATGCCGCCGACGAACATCACCATGAAGATGAGCGGTGCGTTCTTCACCAACCCTTGCGGCACCGAAAGAAACGCGGAGACGACGTTCGCCGGTTGTGCCTGCTCAGGGGTGCTGTGCGTGGCTTTGGGCGCGACAAGCATGCCGATGTCGTGCGTCTTGGGCACCACCTCGTACGTGCCCGGCACCACGAGCTTGCCGTCGCGCTCGAAGCGTCCGGCATCGACCCACCAGGTCATCGCTACAGCCATCACGAGCACCCACAACATCATGACGACGGGGTGCAACATCTTGCCGTGTGGCTTCTCGGTAGGCCCCGCGGGCGGGTCCGGCAATTCGGATTGCGGGGATGCGGGGTGCCCGTCGACGGGTGTCGGCGCGAGTGCTGTCATGTCTGTCTTGCCTGTTGTCTCTTGTTGTATTCGTGAAATGACGTCGCACCGCGCCTGAGGCAGTCGGCTACGCCACCTTATTGGCTTGCGCCTCGAACGAGGCCGGTGCGGCAGCGCCGCCCGTGTAACCCAGTTCAGCGGAAATCTGACGGCTGCACGCTTGCAGACGCTCCAGATAATCCGGGATCTCGATACGGCTGATGCGCGCTTCCGGTCCCGAAATCGAGAGGGCTGCCACAACCTCACCGGACACGTCGCGCACCGGCACCGCAATGGCGACGGCGCCACTCGTGACTTCGCCCGCACTCATCGCATAGCCCTTGCGGGCGACGGCGGCGAGTTCATCCGCGAATGCCATCGCGTCGGCCGCGACCGGCACGTGCTTCATCCGCGCGAAAAACTCGTTGCGAATGGCGTCCTGCGAAAACGCGAGCAGCAATTTGCCCGACGCCCCCGAGCTGAGCGGCCGACGATTGCCGACCGAGCCGACCGAGCGCACCTGATGCGTGGTCTCGCAGCGTGCGACGCACACCGTTTCCAACCCTTCAGGCACGCGCAGCACGACGGTCTCGTTGATTGCCTGATTGAGCGTCAGCATGTGCTTCTGCGCCGCGCGTACAAGAATGTTCTGCTGCGACGCAGCCACCCCGATCACAAACGCCTGCGGGCCGAGCGCGTAGGTCGTCGTGCGTTCGTCCTGCAGCACGAAGCGGTTGTGCTCCAGCGTGCACAACATGCGATAGGTGCGTGACTTATTGATGCCCAGACGGTTGGACAACTCGGTCACGCCCAACCCAGGATGCTCCGCAACGAGCGAGAGCAGTTTCAGGGCGCTGTCGACGGAATCGACGATGTAGTTCATGGGATTTCCTTCGGGCTTGACTGCGAGCGGACCCACCGGGCGAGCGCAGCCGTGAACGTTTCCAGATGGCGCCCGAGCGTATCAAATCCTGCGTGCTTCACAAAGCGCGCTTCGTCCATGTACAACGCGCGGTTGATTTCGATTTGCAGGCTCGAACGGCGGCGGGCCGGATCGCTCACCGCCGTGAGCAGATCGCCGCCCTGATACGGCGTGTTGACCTGCACCCGATAGCCCAGTTCGCGCAGTTGATCGGCGACCCACTGCGTGAACACCGGATCGGACGTCGTGCCCAGCCGGTCGCTCACCACCATGTCGGGGCGCGCCGCACCGTCGTCCACATTCATGGCGTTACCTCGCGACTTCATCGAATGACAGTCGACGTGCCACAACGCGCCGTGACGTGCAAAAGCGTCCTGCGCCGCGTCGATCAGTGCCTGACGGTACGGCAGGTAATACGCGTCGATGCGATGACGCACCTCGGCCACCGTCAGCTTCCGGTCGTACATCGGCACGCCCGGCAAGGCGTAACGACGCAGCAGCCCCATGCCGCGCGCCGAGTACTTCTCCGGTGCAATCGGACCCGGCCAGGGCGCGTCGAGCATGTCGGCATCGATGTCGGTCACGGCACGATTGGCGTCGATATACATGCGCGGGAAGTTCGCGGCGATCAGCGTGCCGCCGTGGCGCGGCACGCACGCCCAAAGCTCGGCGACGAAGGCATCCCAGCCGGTGAGGAGCGCCTCATGCGGCACCGGCGTGTGGAAGTCGTCCGGCATGCCGACGCCGCTGTGCGGCGAGTCGAACACGATCGGCAGCGAAGCGTCGACCGCGCCCGCAGCCGGACGCGTGACGACGCACGCTTCGCTATGCGACACGCAAATGTCTGCCGACGAAACCGTTGTGAGGTTCGCGCCTCCAGCCTTGTTGTTTTCTTGCGTCACCATCAAAAATTTTTTCCGCGTTCCCACGACCGCTGTCCGGTCGAAATCGCTGCCATCGAAACTCATAAATCCTCGTTGTTTTATTTATTAAAACAACGTATTAAAAATTAAACCTCAAAAATTTGAGCCGGTCAATTGAGGAATCTGTCATCGACGCAGGAGATGGCAAATGCCCGGCTGCCAGTCATCACAAAAACCAATGCCATCAAGCATGTTTTATTGATTGAAATACAAAATTCGGCAATCCCCTCTCCTCCTGCCCGCTCGATTTTTTTCTCGTCGGTTGACGTCTCCGAAGCATCGAATCGATAATTTTCAAAACATTGTTTTAATCATTAAAACATTTGTAACAAGCCGAATTTCACACCAACACCCGGAGGGGGGATATGAAGCACAAGGCCTGGCCAATCGCTCGCGTGGCCGTCATGGGGATGGGAATGGCACTGACGGGGCTCAGCACGTCGGCGCTCGCGCAATCCAACGTCACGCTTTACGGCCTGATCGACAGCGGACTGACTTACGTCAGTAAAGTCGCGGGACCGACCGGCACCGCCACGGGCAGCCGGTTCAGCGTGGACAGCGGCGATCTCCAGCAATCGCGCTGGGGCATGAAGGGGACGGAGGATCTCGGGGGCGGCCTGAAGGCGCTGTTCATTCTTGAGGGCGGCTTTTCAGTAGCCAACGGCACGTCCGGCCAGGGCAATCTGCCGCTCGGACGCACCTCCGTCGTCGGCCTGTCCAGCCCGTACGGGACGGTGCAAATCGGCCGTCGTAAGGATTACATCGACGAGATCGCCACCTGGTATTCGAGCGTCTACAACTTCGGCGTCTTCATCAACGGCGTTCACGACAACAACCTCGACCGCGTGGGCGGCAATCGCGCCAACAACTCGATCCGTTACGACACACCGGACTTCCGCGGGCTGACCGCCAATGTGACGTACGGCTTCGGCGGCACCGCCGGGTCGATGGCCACGGGGCAATCGCTGGGCTTCGGTGCGAACTACAAGTACGGCGGCTTCGGTGTGGGCTTCGGCTACTGGCAGTCGCGTCTGGGCACGGGCACGGCGAGCACGAACACGTCGAGCGACGTGGGTGCGTCATCCGGCGCAGGCTGCGATCCGGCCTACGGCAACGCAGGCGCAGTGTGTATCCGCACGTGGATGGTCGGCACGAGCTACAAGTGGGATAAGGCGCGCGTCTACGCGTCGTGGTCGCGCACGTTGCAGCCGCTCGCACGCTTTGGCGGCACCGCCGCCCCGTTCGCCACGACGTTTACCAGCACCGCAAGCAGTGGCGCATTCGCGGCCGCCGGATCGAACAACAACGCGACGAACGTCTTCGACGTGGGCGTGAACTACTGGGTATTGCCGAATCTGGAACTGATCGGCGCAGTCCTGCACTCGCGCTACTCGTTCGTGGGCGCACCGGCGACGGGTCGTCTGCTGCAATTCAACGTCGGCCTGGACTATTTCCTGTCCAAACGCACCGACATCTACACGTACTTCGCCAACTTGCGCGCGACGGACATGTACAACCCGGGCATCACGGGTGGCGCACCGGGACGCGACGCGACGCAGAACGCCATGACCATCGGCATGCGTCATACGTTCTGACACGGCTCGGATCAAAGGTAGGAAAGCATAGGAAAGCCGCACCCTGCAACGGGGTGCGGCGGTGCTTTGCCGAACATCAGCGGGGAGGCGACTCCCCGTCGTCCCGGCAATCGCTTCCGGAACAGCGCGACGGCGCACCGCGCGCATGCGCGGCATGTCCGGACGACGTGCCCTGACGTCCGAAGCCAATCTGCTGAAAAACACCGCCACCGATTTCGAATCCGGTGGCGTAGTGATAAGCGGCAACGGTCGAACCAAGTGCCACCGACAGCAACAACAACGTACCCGTACGCCAGCGGCGTCGGACCGTGGAAGCCATGTCTCCTCCCTGTCAGAGGTCGGCCCGCTCGGAAGACGTCTGTCGCCGGTTCCCGGTGAACAGCACTCCGGCACTGCTACGTCTTGGCGGGGATCGAGTTTCCAGTCACTACTGAGTCTCGTTTTTTCGCGATTCTGCACGCATCAGCCGCGAATTGTCACCCCGGCTATCCCTAAGACCAAGCAAATATATCGCGATGTGATATATTTTTCGGTTTTCGGACACATCCCATTTCCCTGACGGCCGACTTATGACTGCACCGACTCCGCCGAACGCACCGATCACAGGTGACGCGCTGACCAAGAGCGATTTCGAAGCGCTCTCCGAGTTTCGCTATCGCCTGCGCCGCTTCCTCAATTTCAGCGAGACGGCGGCACGCGAAGGGGGCATCACGCCCCAGCAATATCTGTTGTTGCTGCACGTTAAAGGTATCCCGGGACGCGAGTGGGCGTCCATCAGTGAATTGGCGGAGCGCCTGCAAGCGGTGCACCACAGCGTAGTGGCCCTCGTCGCCCGATGCGAGAAGGCTGGCCTCGTGACTCGCCGCCAGAACGAGAGCGACCGGCGCGTGGTCGAGGTGCATCTCTCGCCGACCGGCGAAGCCTGCCTCGCGAATCTCGCTGCGCAGCACCGCAACGAATTGAGCACGTTTGCGGACATCTTCCACATTCGTGGCGTTCATCTGTAATTCCCAGGACTGTCATGGCATCCGCTTCTCAACCTGCTTCTCAACCGACTTCTCAGCCGACTTCTCAAGCTGCGTCGACGCAAGCGTCGAGTGCCCATCACTCACCGCTCGCGCCCATGGCCTTGCCGGAACACGCCCGCGACTTCGCACGTGCGCCGGGACTGCCACGCCTCATCGCACTGGCCGCCGTCATCGGCTTTTGCGGCGTACCCGCCGCCTGGTTGCTGCTGAACCTGATTCAGGGCTTCACCAACCTCTTCTTCTATCAAACGCTCTCGTTCGCCCCACGCTCGCCTGCGGGCAACACGCTCGGTGCCGTGGTTATCGTGCTGCCGGTCATCGGCGGTCTGATCGTTGGCGCCATGGCGCGCTTCGGCAGCGACAAGATTCGCGGCCACGGCATTCCGGAAGCGATCGAAGCGATTCTCTTCGGCAAGAGCAAGATGTCGCCGCGCGTGGCCGTGCTCAAACCGTTGTCGTCCGGCATCGTGATCGGCAGCGGCGGACCGTTCGGCGCGGAAGGTCCGATCATCATGACGGGCGGGGCCATCGGCTCGCTCATCGCTCAGTACTTCCACCTAAGCGCCGCCGAACGCAAGACGCTGCTCGTAGCCGGTGCCACGGCGGGCATGACCGCCGTGTTCGGCACGCCGGTCGCGGCCGTGCTGCTCGCTGTCGAACTGTTGCTGTTCGAATGGCGCCCCCGCAGTCTTCTGCCGGTGATCGTGGCGTGTGCCGTCGCCGGTTTTGCGCGTCCGTTGCTGCTCGAAGCCGGGCCGCTCTTCCCGATGACGACGCCCGCCGTCTCCCCGATTGCGCTGGTGTCATGCGTGATCGCGGGCGTGTGCGCCGGGCTGCTGTCGGCCGGGATGTCGCGCGCGCTTTACGCCATCGAAGACGCCTTCCACAAGCTCCCCGTGCACTGGATGTGGTGGCCAGCCATCGGCGGCCTCGCCGTAGGCATCGGCGGCTATCTTGAACCGCGCGCGCTGGGTGTGGGCTATGACGTGATCGCCGACCTGCTCGCCGGTCATTTCACGCTGCATGCGGCAGCGGCGCTGCTGCTCGTCAAGGCGCTGATCTGGGCGATTGCGCTCGGCTCGTGCACCTCCGGCGGCGTGCTGGCCCCGCTGCTCATGATCGGCGCAGGTCTGGGGACGTTGCTCGCACCGATTCTGCCCGGCGGCGACATCACCTTGTGGGCGCTCGTGTGCATGGCTGCCACCCTCGCGGGCGTGCTCGGTGCCCCGCTCACGGCCATCGTCTTCGCGTTGGGACTCACGCACGACGTCAATGCGCTGCTGCCTTTGTTGCTCACCTGTGGCGTGTCGTATGGCGTAACGATCTGGATCATGCCGCGCTCGATCATGACGGAGAAGATTGCGCGGCGCGGACGTCACATTCATCGTGAGTATGGCGTCGATCCG
Source organism: Pandoraea commovens (assembly GCF_024704525.1). Classification (NCBI taxonomy): domain Bacteria; kingdom Pseudomonadati; phylum Pseudomonadota; class Betaproteobacteria; order Burkholderiales; family Burkholderiaceae; genus Pandoraea; species Pandoraea commovens. Next base: position 1,285,693 of record NZ_CP102780.1, on the reverse strand, counting down.
CTGGAACGCCTTCACGTCGGCGAGTTGATGACGCGCGAGCCGGAAGCGCTTGTCGCCGATATGACCATCGAAGAAGCGGCGCAACGCGCCTTTGGGGTGACGCAACGTCACCGCGCTTATCCGGTGATCGACGCATCGCGCGCCGTGCTCGGCATGGTCGATCGTCAGGCGCTCACGCGGGCACAGGAACAAGGTCTGCAAACACTGGGCCAGCTATACGGCGTGAATCCGCCGCTCGTCGCCCTGCCGTCCGAAACCGGACGCATCGTATCGGCCCGCTTCGCCGCGCACCATCTGGAGCGTCTGCCGGTGGTGAGCGACGCCACCTCGCGCAAGCTCATTGGCATCATCAGCCGCAGCGACCTCGTCAAACCGGCCGAACACTGGCGCTCGGAAGAGGAAGTGCGCGAACGCATGCTGCACCTCGGACGCAAACGTCGCTAAGCATCGCCGCACGCATGCGTTAAGCGCCGGGCGCGCGTCAGCACCATTGACGCGCGCCCGGCCGTTGATCCACCATCGGGGCTTCCTCCCACCGAATGCGCACCGGCGCGTGCGCCTCTGCCCGATGGCGACGACCCGATCCTCCAAAGCTTCGTCTTCCACAACAACGCGGTCCCAAGCCCCTGACGCGCGCATTCGCATTGGCGTCGGCGGCTGGAACTTCGCGCCGTGGCAAGGCTCGTTCTATCCAGAGAAGTGGCCCAAGCGACGTGAGCTCGAATACGCGAGCCGTCACCTCACGTCCATCGAAATCAACAGCACCTTCTACGGCTCGCAAAAGCCCGCAACATTCCGCAACTGGTTCGACGAAACGCCGGACGATTTCGTGTTCTCGGTCAAGGCGTCGCGCTACGCCACGCACCGACGTGTGCTGGCGGAAGCCGGTGAATCCGTGGCGCGATTTTTCGACACCGGTGTGCTGGAACTCGGCAAGAAGCTTGGCCCGGTGAACTGGCAGTTCGCGCCGACGAAACAGTTCGACGCCGAGGACTTCGAGCATTTCCTGAGCCTGTTGCCGACGTCCGCAAACGGGCACACGATTCGCCACGCCCTGGAGGTCCGCCACGAGACCTTCGCCGTGCCCGAGTTCGTCGCGCTCGCACGCAAGTACAAGATGGCCATCGTGCTCGCCGGAGACGCCAAGTTTCCGTGCATCGCCGACGTCACCGCGCCCTTCGTCTATGCACGCCTCATGGGCACCGAGGAACGCTACAAGCTCGGCTACGCCCCGAAAGCCATGACGCAGTGGCTGGACCGCGCGACCACGTTCGCGAACGGCGGCGTTCCGGACGATCTCGATACAGTGGCCAAAGCCCCACCGAAGGCAAAGCATCGCGACGTCTTTCTCTATGTCATCAGCGGCTTCAAGGAACGTAACCCGGCTGCGGCAATGGCGATGATCGAGACCCTCGCCAAGCGAAAATAAGACGCCCATAGAAAAAGCGGCGCACAAAGCGCCGCGTCGGTACAGCCACTGCTACGGTCAATCGATCAGTCGCATACGCTTCGCGCGTCAGTGCATCGCGGCCGAGTTGCGTGCCTCGCTGGCGTTCTGTGCCGGGCGGTTGCCGTTCGAACGCTCCCATGCGTTCTTGGCAAGCAGCGCGATGGTCGCGATCACGGCCGGAATCGCCAGCAACGAGAACGTGGCCGAAAAGCCAAGGTGACGACGCACCAGCTCTGCGCCGAGCAACGCACCGGCAATGCCCCCGAAGCGGCCGATGCCGAGCATCCAGGCCACACCGGTCGCGCGACCGTTCGTCGGATAGAACATCGCCGCCAGCGACGGCATGGACGATTGCGCACCGTTCATTGCCGTGCCCGCGAGGAAGATCAGCGTCACCAGCATGCCGATGTTGCCGATCGCCTGCCCGACGGCATAGACCAGCACAGCGGTCACCGCGTAGCCCACGGCCACGACCTTCTGCGCGTTGAACTTGTCCATCAGCCAGCCCGACAGGATCGTGCCGATGCCGCCGCCGAGCGGGAACAATGCCGTGATCAGCGCGGCGCGCTCGATCGTGAAGCCCGCATCCTTGAACAGAATCGGCATCCAGCTCGTGAGCAGGTAGAAGATCACCAGCCCCATGAAGTAGGTGACCCACAGCATCAGCGAACCGAAACCGTATTGCTTCGACAGCACCACCCCCATCGCCGATCCGGCGCGCTTCGGTGCGGCTTCCACCACGGTGAATGCGCCAACGTCATCGAGCGATTCGCCCGAGATGCGCGACAGAATGCGACGCACACGCTCCACCGGCTTCTGCTTGACCACAAGAAACTTCACTGACTCCGGCAGGCAAACGATCAGCAGCACCGACAGCACCAGCGGCAGTACGCCACCGAGCACCAGCACGCTATGCCAGCCGAAGTGCGGAATCAGCCACGAAGCGACGAACCCGCCGACCGATGCGCCCAGCGGAAAGCCACAGAACATGGTGTTGACGATCACCGCACGGCGCGCTTCCGGCGCGTACTCGGAAATCAGCGTCACCGCATTGGGCATGGCCGCGCCCAGACCGAGGCCCGTGAGAAAACGCAGCACAGTCAGTGTCTGGAGATCTTGTGCGAACGCCGTCGCGAGACTGGCGATGCCAAAGAACACCACGGACAGCACGAGCATCGTCTTGCGACCGACCTTGTCGGCGAGCGGCCCGGCGAAGATCGCGCCACCGGCCAGACCGAAGAGCGCCGCCGAAAGCACCGGGCCGAGCGAGCCCTTGTCAATGTGCCATTGCTGCACCAGCGACGGTGCGATGTAACCGATGGCCGCCGTGTCGAATCCGTCGATGGCCACGATGAAGAAGCACAGGATCAGCACCAACCACTGATAGCCGGAAAATCGCTGTGCGTTAATGTAGGCGGGCACGTCCACCGTGCGCGGTTGATTCATGACGCTGTCTCCTCGGGGCGATGCCGCCCCGTTGTTCATTCCATTATTTTTTTGAAATCGTCGCTGCCGGTGCGCACCCAGGTGTCGGGGGTGGTGCGCATAACAATGAGCGGGGTGTCCGGCCCGATGGCTGCCCGCCGTCTTGATGCGGCATTGCAGCGAAGCGGATTTCTGCCGCTAATGTACGTCCTTACCTTGCCTGTCGAAATGATCTTTCGTCAAGCCATCCATAACGGGCAGTTATGGATGGCTTGAGGCGCGCCACGCTCAGGCCAGCGGCAACCCGACGTAATTCTCTGCCAGCATGAGCGACGCGGCGCGCGAGCTGACCACGTACTCCAGCTCCGAGCGCTGCATCTGCTGTTCGAACGGCGTGGCATCGTCGATCCGGTGCAGCATGCGCGTCATCCAGTACGAGAAATGCTCCGCACGCCAGATGCGCTTGAGCGCCGCCTCGGAATAGCCTTGCAGTGCGGTTTCACTGTCGCGATGAAAGAAGTCGTCGAGCGCACGCGCCAGACGCCACACGTCAGCCACCGCCAGATTCATCCCCTTCGCGCCGGTCGGCGGCACGATGTGGGCGGCGTCGCCCGCCAGGAACAGACGTCCGTATTGCATCGGCGTCGCCACGAAGCTGCGCATCGCGACCACGTTCTTCTGGAAGATCGGCCCTTCCTTGAGACGCCAGCCATCGTCGCTCTCGGTACGCGCATGCAGTTCTTCCCAGATGCGCGCGTCGCTCCACTCCTCGGCGCGCTCATTCGGATCGCACTGGAAGTACATGCGCTGCACCGTCGGCGAGCGCGTGCTGATCAGGGCGAAGCCACGCTCGTGCGCGGCATAGATCAATTCATCCGACGACGGCGGGGCCTCAACCAGCACCCCGAACCAGCCGAACGGATACACGCGTTGGTATTCCTTGCGCACCGACGCAGGCATGGCCGGGCGGCAGACGCCGTGGAAGCCGTCGCAGCCTGCGATGAAGTCGCACGCGAGTCGACGCGGCTGACCATCCACCGTGAATTGCACACTCGGTTGCGTGCTATCGATGTTGTGCACCGAGACGTCGGACACGTCGAACAGAATCTCGCCCTGCGCCGCTTCTCGTGCCGCAATCAGATCCTTGATGACTTCGTGCTGCGCATAGACGGTGATCGCACGGCCGGTCAGCTCTGTGAGCGCGATGCGGTGACGCTGCCCGCCGAACGCCAGCTCGACACCGTGGTGCACCGCGCCTTCGCGACGCATGCGCTCGCCCACGCCGGTCTCGTTCAGGATATCCATCGTGCCTTGCTCCAGCACACCGGCACGAATGGTCGATTCGACGGCTGCACGCGAGCGCGATTCGAGCACGATGGACTCGATGCCTTGCAGATGCAGCAGATGGGACAGCAGTAGACCGGCAGGACCGGCACCGACGATGACGACAGGGTAATGGGTGCGCATGAGTTGTCTCCTTTCATTGCACCGCCCGCGTCCGGCACACCTGCGCCGGACATCTCGTGACAGGAAAACTGCCTGTCGGCGGATTGCATTTCTTGGATGCTTCACGCCGACCGCCCCAACTTAGGACTGCGCGTAAACGAGCATGTCCGAAGTCATTTTGATGCCTTGTCACGAGGGGCGAATGCGTCATATCTTATGGAGCGCGCACGTCGCGTTGAATGGATGAATCGACGACTTTCTTGTACTTTTTCGACAACTTCGACCAAGGGAAAACCAGTATGTCAGGCGCGTCATCCCGGCTGCGCGCGGCGCGCGAGACGATTCCGGAATTCTCCTTGTATGGCGAGTTGACCGAAACCGACAGCGGCGACTTCGTCCATATCGAATGGATCGAGACACGCAGCCGCCTTTACGACTGGCATATCGATACGCATCGCCATCTGGGGTTGTTTCAGGTGCTCGCGATTTTCGAAGGCACGGTGGAAGCTAACGTCGACGACGCGACGTGGGAAGTCGAGGGCCCGGCCGTCATCACGGTGCATCCTTCAGCCGTGCACAACTTCCGCTTCTCGCGCGGGGCACACGGCTTCGTGCTCACAATGGCGCAGAGCGTGCCGTTCGATGCCGCCATCGGGGCGGACGCCGACATGGCGTCGCTGCTGCGAAAGCCGTGGCTATTCCCCCTGGCCGACGCGCCGCAGACACGCGACCGTCTCTACACGCTGCTGGGCCTCATCATGGATGAGTTCTCGCGCCCGCAATTGGGGCACGCGGAGATGGTCGGATGGCTCACGCGCAGCGTTCTGCTATTGCTAGCTCGTCTGCACGCGCATCACGATTCGGCCACGCGCACGGGGCGTACCGAACTGGATCTGTTCGCTCGCTTTCGCGCATTGGTGGAGGCGCACTACACCGAGGCGTGGGCTGTCCCGGCGTATGCAGAACGGCTACATGTGACGGAGAGCAAGCTCAACCGTCTGTGCCGACGCATCTCGGGAAAATCGGCGTTCGATCTGGTGCAGGACCGGTTGATGCTGGAGGCGCGGCGCAAGCTGATCTACATCCCCGCGCCGGTCTCCCACGTCGCCTACGAACTGGGGTTTCAGGACCCGGCCTACTTCTGCCGCGTGTTTAAGCGGCATGTCGGCGTCACGCCGTCGGCCTTCCGGCGAACGGCGCAACACGCGCATCTGGGCGACGAATCCGATCTTGCGTCGGATCTCGTCACCGCCATCGCCGAATAGTCACCAAAGTCACGCACGCAGGAAGGTCAGCAACGCCTCGGTGACCGCCGGTGCACACTCGATGTTCGAGAGGTGTGCGCCCGGCACGATGACCTGCTTCGCGCCCGGAATGCGCTCGACCATCGCCGTGGACATCGCAGGCGGCGTCGCCAGATCGCCCGAGCCGGTAACGACCAGCGTCGGCGCAGTGATCGCAGCGATCTCGTCCAGCTGATTCATGTCGCGCACCGCCGCGCAAGCGGCCGCATATCCGGCGGGTGCGAGCGAGCGGAACATCGCTTTCATGCGTTCGACGGTCGCCGCCTCGCGCTCGGCGAATTCGGGCGTGAACCAGCGCGAGACCACGGCGTCTGTCACGGCGTTCATGCCGTCGGCCTGCACGGCGCGAATACGGCCGTTCCACACGTCTTCCGCCCCGATGTGCGCCGACGAGCAAACGATGGCGAGACGATTCAGACGCTGCGGCGCGTGAATGCCCAGCCACATGCCCGTCATGCCACCCATCGACACGCCCGCGAGGCTGGCACGCTCGATGTCCAGCGCGTCGAGCAACCCAACGACATCGCGCCCCAACTGGTCGATGACGTATGGTCCCGGCGTGACGGACGAGCCGCCATGCCCTCGCGTGTCATAGCGAATCACGCGGAACTCGCGCGCGAGCGCGGGCACTTGCGGCGCCCACATGTCGAGCGTCGTGCCCAGCGAGTTGGACAACACCAGCGCAGGCGCATGGTCATCGCCATCGATGGCGATACGCAACTGGGCATCACCCACGTCGATCAGACGTTCTACCGTCATTTGCTTCGTCTCCTCAGGCGGTCTTATCGTCACCCACGTCGGGCACGCGCGTGGTCGATCCCGGCTCGGCGGCTTCCATTTCCGCGAAGACCTTCTCGGCATCGTGAATCGCCTGATTGGCGGCGGGCAGCCCGGCGTACAGCGCAGCGTGCATGAACAGTTCCTTCATCTCCTCGCGCGTCACGCCGTTGTTGAACGCTGCGCGCACGTGCATGCGGAATTCGTCGCCGCGATTGAGCGCGATGAGCAGCGACAGCGTGATCATGCTGCGCATATGGCGCGTCAATCCCGGGCGCGTCCAGATATCGCCCCAGGCGAAGCGCGTGATGAAGTCCTGAAAGTCTTCGTTGAAGTCGTTGCGGCGCGTGAGCGTGCGGTCGACGTGCGCGTCGCCAAGCACACCGCGTCGCACTTGCATGCCGTTGTCGTAGCGTTCCTGATCGTTCATTTGGATGTCCTGCCCTGTTGGGTTGACGGCACCGCCGCATCTGCGAGCGCAAGCACCTGACTCACGAACGTATCGGCAGCGCCAAGATAGTGTTGTGGGTCCGTCAGGCGTTCAAGCACCTCGACGGACAACACGCGGGTGATCTCGGTGTCTTCACGCAGGACGTCGAGCAAGTGACGCTGCTGCGCGAGCGCATCTCGGCAACGCGCTTCCACGCGACGATGCGCTTCGAGCCGGCCCATCGATTCGCCCAGCGCCATCGTCACGGCTTCGGCCATGATAAGCCCGTGCGTGACGTCGAGATTGGCGCGCATGCGTGCCGTGTCGACCGTCCAGTCGTTCACGAGTGTGCGTGCCGTCGCCAGCGCGCCGCCGCACAACATGAGCAGCTCGGGCAGCGTTTCCCACTCTGCGTGCCAGGTGCCCAGCCCGCGCTCATGGTCCTGCTGCATGGCCGAGAACAGCGTGGCGACGAGTTGCGGCGTGCGTGCGGCAGCCGCGAGGATGGCCGCGCAGCCGACCGGGTTGCGCTTGTGCGGCATGGTGGACGAGCCGCCCCGCCCCGCACCGGAAGCTTCGGCGATCTCGCCGACTTCCGTTTGCGTCAGCAGCGCCGTGTCGCGGGCGAACTTGCCGAGCGAGCCGGTGAGCGTCGCCGCCCAGCTCCCCACTCTTACGATGCGATCGCGCTGGCCGTGCCACGGCGTCGCGCCTTCGGACAGACCGAGATGGCGTGCGAGCGCCGCCGCGACGGCCGGACCTTGCGTGCCAAGCGACGCCAGCGTGCCCGCTGCGCCACCGAACTGCACACAGAGCACCTGTTCGCGCACGCTGGCGAGGTCGGCACGCGCGCGCAACAGCGCGTCGAGCGTACCGGCGAGTTTGAGACCGAAGGTGATCGGCAACGCGTGCTGAAGCCACGTACGGCCGATCATGACCGTCGCGCGGTGATGCCGGACCTGCTCGGCGAGCGTAGCGATCAGCGCGTCGAGATCCGCACCGAGGTCGTCGAGCGCACCGCGCACTTGCAGGATAAGACCGGTATCGATGGCGTCCTGACTGGTCGCGCCCCAATGGACGAAGCGGGCGGCATCGGCGTCGTGCGTCTTCACGCGCGCCGTCAGTTGCTTGACCAGTGGAATGGCGAGGTTGCCCGCGCAGGCGGCGGCGTCGCGCAAGGCCATCCAGTCGAGATCGCCCGCACGGGCGGCCACAGTGATCGGCGCGACGGCGGCGGCCGGGATCAGGCCGACTTCGGCTTCGGCGGCGGCGAGCGCCACTTCGAAGTCGAGCATGCCCTGCAATGTGGCGTCGCGGGAGAATCGCGCCGACACGGCAGCGCCGCGCAGTAGAGAGTCAAGCAGTTCCGTCATCAGAGAATTCGATGCGTTGCAACAATGCAGATACGGCCACGGGCTGCCGGCATTCGCATGCCGGCAGCCCGAAGCCGCGCCAGATTCAGCGTGACATGACAGACGTCAGAGGTCGAGGAACACCGTCTCCTCGTCACCCTGCATGCGAATGTCGAACCGGTACGACACACGCCCGCCGTTCACTTCACGGCGCGCAATCAGCGTGTGACGGCGCTCGGCCGGCACTTGTTGCAGCACGGGGTCGGCCGCATTGGCCGCTGCCTCATCGTCGAAATAGATACGCGTAAACAGATGATTGAGCAAGCCCCGCATCGTCAGAATCACGTCGATGCGCGGTGCGTCGCCCTGCGCAGCCGCGCCAGGCTTGACCGTTTCGATGACGAAGCGGTTCTCGGCGTCGGTCCCCGTGCCGCAACGGGCCGCGCCCGCGAAACCGGTGCGCTCGATGTCTTCGGCGGTCTCGACGTAGCGACCGTGGGCGTCCGCCTGCACGATTTCGATGAGGGCGTCGTTGACCGGATTGCCCGCACCGTCGAACACCTGCCCGATCAGGCGGATGTGCTCACCTTCGGCGCGGTCCGTGGCGACCACCGGCGTGAAAGCGCTCTTGAAGTCATACAGGTACTGCTCCGGCGACAGGCCATAAGCGAAGTACGGGCCGACGGTCTGCGACGGCGTTTGCTTGAATTCGGGAGTAGTCGACATGGCTCAGGACTCCATCGGCGTTTGGTCGGCACCGCGCAGGACGATGTCGAATTCGTAACCCAGTGCGTACTCCGGCTCGGTGATGTCCATCGAGAAGCGCGCGATCAGGCGGTCGCGGGCGTGGGCCGGCGTCGCTTCGAAGATCGGGTCGTAGGCGAGCAGAGGATCACCCGGGAAGTACATCTGCGTGACCAGACGGGTCGCAAAGTAATGGCCGAATACCGAGAAGTGCAGATGCTGAGGACGCCACGCGTTGTGGTGGTTCTTCCACGGATACGCGCCCGGCTTGATCGTCAGGAATTTGTAGCGGCCTTCGGCGTCGGTCATGGCGCGCCCGGCGCCGAGGAAGTTCGGGTCGAGCGGCGCGTCGTGCTGGTCGACCTTGTGCACATAGCGCCCGCACGCATTGGCCTGCCACAGCTCCACGAGCGTGTTCGGCACCGGACGCCCGCCTTCGTCGAGCACGCGGCCCGTGACGATCATGCGCTCGCCCAGCGGCTCGCCGTTGCGCACCGCATTACGCGTGAGGTCGTTGTCGAGCGCACCGATGATGCCGTTGCCATAAACCGGCGAGCGCAGGTCGGCCAGATTCTGCTTCACCGGCACGAGCAATTGCTTGGGGCCGCGCAGCGCCGTGGACTTGTACCCGCTGTCGATGAGCTTGGGATGCGAATCCCAGTCGCGGGGGCGCAGGACGGTTGTCGTCTTCGACATGGTCTCACTCCATTTTGTGTTGACTGATCTGGCAGGCACGTTGGCCGGTCGCCAGCTTGTTTTCGACACTATATCCATAATCAACGGATATATTTATTGACATTTTCTTAGGCTTTTCATAACTTTTCGGCATGGAAAGACATCTACTCGACGGACGCATCAAGCTGCGTCATCTGCAATGCCTGCTGGCCGTCGCCCAGCACGGCAGCTTGCAGCGCGCGGCGGAAGCCCTGTCCATTACGCAGCCCGCCGTTAGCAAGACGATTGCCGAGCTGGAAGGGTTGCTGGGCGTGCGTCTGTTCGACCGTGGCCGTAACGGGGCCCGCCCCACTGCACAAGCCGAGCTGTTCCTGCGCCATGCAGGGGCGAGCGTCAGTGCGTTGCGTCAGGGCATCGACGTGCTGTCGCGTGCCGTCGGCCAGACTGGCGGCGTGATCGAGATCGCCGTGCTGCCCACGCTCGCGGCGGCGATGATGCCCGGCGTGCTCGAAGCGTTTCGACGCGAATGGCCGGGCATCGTCGTGCAGGTGCATACCGGCGCCAACCAGCAACTCCTCACGCAACTGAAGTCCGGTCAGGTCGCGCTGGCGCTGGGGCGGATGTCCGACCCCGAAGGCATGGCCGGGCTGACGTTCGAACATCTGTGCGCCACGCCGCTGTGCGTCGTCGTGCGGCCCGAGCATCCGCTGGTGCAGCAGCGCAGCGTGTCGATGGCGGACATCGCCCACCATCACGTGATCCTGCCGCCGCACGGCACGATCCTGCGTCACACGGCGGACAGCTTTCTGCGTGCGCACGGCGTCGGCACGCTCGACGACTATTCCGAACTGCTTTCGATGTCGCTCGCCCGCGCGATGACCTTGCGCGACGACGTCGTCTGGATCGCCTCGGAGATCACCGTGCAGGACGACCTCGCCGACGGCGCACTGTGCGCCCTGCCCTTCGCGACGAAAGGCACCGAGGAGTCCATCGGCATTCTGTGGCGCAACGACACCGTGCCCACGCCGCCCGGGCAGACGCTCATCAGCGCCATGCGCGAAGCTGCGCGCGTGCGTTACGGAATGCCGGGGTTGCGCTGACGACATCTCGGCTCACACCTCGGCGGCGGCCATTGTGTTCGACACGGCCGCCAGCCCGAGCATGCCCACGGCGTTGTCCTTAAGCAGCAGCGGTTTGACCTCGTCGCGAAAGCCCGCCGTCTCGAAGTCCTTCAGCCAGCGGTCCGGTGCGATGAGCGGGAAATCCGAGCCGAACAGCATCTTCTCGCGCAGCAGCGAATTCGCGTACTGAATCAGCTCTGGCGAGAAGTACTTGGGCGACCATCCCGACAGATCGATGTAGACGTTCGGCTTGTGAAGCGCGATGGACAGTGCCTGCGATTGCCACGGCCACGACGGATGCGCGATCACGATGTTCATGTTCGGGAAGTCGGTCGCCACGTCGTCGAGGTGGATCGGCTCCGAGTACTTCAGCCGCAACCCACCGCCGCCCGGCATGCCCGAGCCGATCCCCGAATGCCCGCTGTGGAACACCGCCGTGAGTTTGTGCTCGGCGATGAGTTCGTACATCGGGTACGCCATGCGGTCGTTGGCGAAGAAGCCCTGCATCGTCGGATGGAACTTGAACCCGCGCACACCGAATTCCTCCACCAGCCGACGTGCCTCACGCACACCCATCTTGCCCTTGTGCGGATCGATGCTCCCGAACGCGATCATGATGTCAGCGTTCTCCTGCGCGAAGCCCGCGATCTCCTCGTTCGGAATGCGGCGTCGGCCGATGTTCGCTTCGCAATCGACGGTGAACATCACAAAACCGATATTGCGCTCACGGTAATGCGCGATGGTCTCGGGAATCGTGGGACGGCGGTTCTGCTTGAGCACCGTACCGAAGTACTTGTCGGCGGCGTCGTCGAACGCCTTGCCGAACAGGTCCGGTGGCTGACAGCAGGACACTTCCGCGTGCACGTGCGTGTCGATGGCGACGAGATTGTCTAGGTTCATTCGGCGGTCTCCGGATCCTGAATCTGCGATGCAACGATCGCCATCGCGCGATGCGTCTGCGGCAGTTCGAACTTCAGCCAATAGCGTGCGGCGCGGCGTTTGGCGTCGGAAGGGATGCCCGCCGCGACCTCCGCTATCGAGGCCTGCGCCCAAAGCCCGGCCATCGACAGGCCATGTATCGCCTGCATGACTTCCCCTGCGACGCACAGCGCGGCACGCGGCGTCGCGCGCGCCAAAGCGATGAGCGAGGGCATCAGGTCGGTCCACGTATCGAAGCCGTGAAGAGCGTCGTCGAAGCCATTCAGTCGTTCGAGCGCCCGCGCTTCCCTTACCTGCGCCTGCCCCCACGCCAGCCAACGCGACAGCGTCACGCCCTTGTCTTTGACGATCTTGCGCATCAGCAAATCGATGGCCTGAATCTCGTTGGTGCCCTCGTAGATCATCGGAATGCGCGCGTCTCGCACGAATTGCGAGATGCCCGTCTCTTCGACGTAGCCATAACCGCCGAAGACTTGCAGCGCATCGCTTGCCCCATGAAATGCCTGCGCCGTGGCGGTGGCTTTGACGATGGGCGTGAGCAGCGCCGCGAGCGCATCGGCATCGGCGCGCATGGCCGAGGTGGCCGCGTGATGGGCTTCGTCGATGGCAAGCGCTGCGCGATACAACAGCAAGCGCGCGCCCTCCACGCCGACACGCTGCCCTTCGAGCAGACGCCAGACGGCCGGATGCCCGGCAATCGGCGTCCCGGCGTCTGCGCCCGGCACACGAGATTGGGCACGCTCATGCGCATGACGCACCGACATCTCGTAAGCGCCCTGCGCCAGCCCCACCGCCGACGCACCGACATGCAAACGTGCCGAGTTCATCATCGCGAACATCGCCTCCAGTCCGCGATGCACTTCGCCGACGAGATACCCCGTCGCACCTTCGAACGCCATCGAACAGGTCGCGCTGCCACGAATGCCCATCTTGTGTTCGATGCCGGTGCAGCGCACTTCATTGCGCTCTGCGTTGGCGAGAATCTTCGGCACCAGAAAGAGCGATAAACCGGCGCTGCCTGCTGGTGCATCCGAAGTACGCGCCAGCACCAGATGCACGATGTTCGGCGTCAGATCTTGCTCACCGCCGGAGATGAAGATCTTTTCCCCCGTAACGCGCGCAGTCTCCTGTTGCTCGTCGGCCCAGACCGCGCGCGTACGAATCTGTCCCAGATCGCTGCCCGCGCCCGGCTCCGTCAGACACATGGTCGCCAGCCACTCGCCGCTGACCAGCGGCGCGAGCCACGCGTCGCGCAATGCTGCGCTGCCGAAGCGGTGTACGCACTCAAACGCGCCGTGCAGAATGCCGGGGTACATCGTCCAGGCGAGATTCGCGCCCGCCGTCAGTTCCTGCACGGCGATCTGTGCGACGAGCGGCAATCCTTGCCCGCCCAACGACGGATCGCACGGCAGCGACGGCCAACCCGCGTCGCGATACTGACGGTAAGCGTCGGCGAACCCCGCAGGCGTGCTCACTACACCGTCGCGCCAAGTGCAGCCCTCGCGGTCGCCGACAGCATTCAGTGGGGCAAGCACCTCACGCGAGAAGCGAGCCGCCTCGTCGACGACCTGCACGAGCGTGGCCGTATCGAATTCCTGGAACGGTGCGAGCCGCATCAGCGCCTCGCCTACCCCGAGTGTCTCCAGCACGAACGCGATGTCATCGGCCGCGCTGCGCAACTCCGGTGAATGCATGACGGTGACCTATCGACGTGCGGGCGCAAGGATCACGCGTGGGTCGCCTGCGGTGGCGGCGTGGAGCAAATCCACCGTCGCGGACCGATGGTCTTGCACCGCGCGCTGATTGATCGAGCCCTTGTCCGTCACCTCGCCTCTGTCGAGCGACGGCGGCGTGTCGAGCAGCAGCAGACGGGCGACGCTCGTGGCGCTGCCGCTCGCGTTGGCATTGAGCTGCGTCAGGAGCGACGCGAACATCTCGCGCACCGGCGTCGACGCCAGCACGTCGGCCAGCGGCGCATCCGCCGGCAAACCGCTCAGTCGACGGCAATCGTCCACGCGCGGGAAGATCATCAAGCCGATATCGTCGCGATTGATGCCGGTGACCACGGCGTCCTGCACGTACGGTGCGCCTTCGGAGATCACGCGCGCGCGCAGCGGTCCCACGCTGACGAAGGTGCCCGAGCTGAGCTTGAAATCCTCGGTGATGCGACCGTCGAACTGAAGACCCGCCTCAGGGTCTTGCGCATCGACGAAGGTCGCGGCGTCGCCCGTGCAGTAGTAGCCCTCTTCGTCGAAGACCGGGTCCGACGCTTCGTGACGCCAGTACCCCGCCATGACGTTCGGACCGCGAAAACGCACTTCGAGCTTGCCGCCCACCGGCGCGAGCTTCACCTCGCACCCCGGTGCGGGCAGACCGATGTAGCCTGCGCGCATGACCGGTCCCGTGGTGAACATGCAACTCGGCGACGTCTCCGTCATCCCGAGACCGGACATGATGCGAATCCGCTCGCCGCAATGCGTTTCGGTCACACGTTCGAGCCGGTCCCACGCCGCTTGCGACAATCCCGCTCCGCCGAAAAAGTAGAGATTCACACGAGCGAAGAAGCGCTCGCGCAGGGCCGCGTCGCGCTCCAGCGCAATTGCCAGGTCTTCCCAGCCCTTGGGCACATTGAAGTAGACGGTCGGGGAGATCTCGCGCAGGTTGCGCAGCGTCTCCTCGAACTTACCCGCGACGGGCTTGCCGTCGTCGATGTAGAGCGTGCCGCCGTTGTAGAGCGCGATGCCCACGTTGTGACTACCGCCATACGTGTGATTCCACGGCAGCCAGTCGACGAGCACGGGCGGCGCCTCGCCGAACGTCGGGAAGGTTTGCAGCAACATCTGCTGGTTGCTGCACAGCATGCGTTGCGTCGTCGGCACGGCCTTCGGCTGACGAGTCGAGCCCGACGTAAAGAGAATCTTGGCGACGGTATCGCCGTTCACCTTCGCGTGTACGGCATCGATGTCGCGCGGCACCACGTCCGCCAGCGTGTCGAACGACACGGTGCCGAGATCGCCGTGTGCCGTGACGCGAATCACCTCGTCGCTCAGCACAGCGTCCATCGCGCGCCCGTAAGCCGTCGCATCGCTCGCATACACGAGGCCCGGCTTGAGCAGACCCAGCGTGTGACGCAGCTTGCCGTAGTCCGTCGACACGATGGAGTACGCTGGCGAAATCGGAGCAAACGGTACACCCGCGTACATCGCGCCCAGCGCGAGTTGGAAGTGTTCGAGATCGTTGCCCGAGAGAATGGCAATGGGCCGCTCCGACGACAGGCCCCGGTCGCGCAAGGCCTGTGCAATGGCGCGCACGCGCAACAGCATCTGCGCATAGGTGATGCCGACCCACTCGCCTTGCGCGTCACGGCGAGCAACGAGCCACCGCGTCGGATGCTTCGCTGCGCCCGACACGAGCCGATCGGTCAGACGTTCGGGAAAATCGCCCAGCGCCTCACGCGAGCGCAGATACCAGAACTCGCCGTCGCGCTGCACTTCGACACCGGGATTGCCGATGGCGACATGCCGGTAGCGATGCCCGGCCACATTGTTGCCTTGATTCAACACACTGTCTCCTGCTGGGGCTCTGCCCTCTGGGTCCTGCACTCGCCCGGCACGACGCGCTTTTGTTCTCTGGGCAGCGTTCGTGCGCGGGGATCAGATCGGATAGTGACGCGGTGTCGTCTGCACGGTGATCCAGCGCAGCTCCGTGAATTCGCCGATGGAGGCCTTACTACCGAAACGTCCGTAGCCGCTCGCCTTCACGCCGCCGAACGGCATCTGCGCTTCGTCGTGCACAGTCGGGCCATTGATGTGGCAGATGCCCGATTCGATACGTTTGGCCAGTTGCAGGGCGCGCGAGACATCGCGACTGAAGATCGCCGCCGACAGACCAAACTCGCTGTCGTTCGCCACGCGCACTGCTTCGTCGTCATCGCTCACACGATGAATCGTCACCACCGGGCCGAACGACTCCTCGCGATACAGGCGCATCGCAGGCGTCACGCCATCGACAATCGTCGCCTGCATGATGGCGCCGTCGACGCGGCACCCGAGCGGCAGACTCGCACCGTGTTCGCGCGCGTCCTCGACCAACGCCGCGACACGCGACGCCGCCTGCGCGCTCACCATCGCACCGAGCACGCTATCGGGCGACGTCGGCGAACCGGCGTGCAGCTTGGCGGCCTTCGCCGTCAGCTTCTCCACGAACGCATCGGCAATGCGTGCGTCGACAATCACGCGCTCCGTCGACATGCAGATCTGCCCTTGATTGAAGAACGCACCGAAGGCGACGCCATCGACGGCGGCATCGAGATCGGCATCGTCCAGCACCAGCACGGGCGCTTTGCCGCCCAACTCCAGCAACGCAGGCTTGAGATGCTCGGCCGCCAGACGCGCGATGATGCGGCCGACGTGCGTCGAGCCAGTAAAGTTCACGCGACGCACTGCCGGATGCGCGATCAGACGCGCCACGATGTCGCCCGCATCCTGAGGTGCATTCGTCACGACGTTGACGACACCGTCGCCAAGACCTGCTTCATGCAGGCAAGCACCGATCAGCGCATGCACGCCGGGACATTGCTCCGACGCCTTGAGCACCACGGTATTGCCGCAAGCGAGCGGCATGGCTAGCGCACGCGTCGCCAGAATCACCGGCGCATTCCACGGTGCGATGCCAAGCACCACGCCGACTGGCGAGCGCACGGCCATTGCGAGACTGCCGGGCACGTCGCTCGGAATGACGCTACCGTCGATCTGCGTGGTCATCGCCGCCGCTTCGCGCAGCATGTTGGCGGCAAGCATGACGTTGAAGCCGTACCAGTTCGCCATCGCGCCGGTCTCGGCTGCGCCAATCGCGATGAACTCTGCCGCGCGGGCGTCCATGCGCTCGGCCGCCGCCAGCAGACGCTGACGGCGCGCCGTCGGAGAGAGCGCCGCCCACGCCGGGAACGCGGCCTGCGCGGCATCGACGGCCGCATCGGCGTCGGCCAGCGTGGCCGCCGGGGCGCGCGTCGCCACGTCACCCGTCACCGGATCGATTCGCTCGAACGTCGCCCCGCCTTGCGCGCCGCGCCACTGGCCGCCAATCAGCATCTGCACTTCATGCATCGCAGTCTTCCTCAGTGTTCAACGCTTGTAGGCTTGCAGGCCCGGCTTGATCGACTTGTCGTCAAGGAACTGCTTCAGACCCTGTTCGCGGCCATGCTCCGGATCGCGCAGTTGGGCCTGATCGAGCTTGGCGTACAGGTAGTCTTCGCACTGCTCCCACGTGAGTTCGCGCGAACGCTTGAAGCCGTGCTTCGCCGCACGCAGCACCACTGGGTTCTTTTCGAGCAGCTTGGCCGCGAGCGCCAGCGTGGCGGCACGCAATTCGGCAAGCGGCACGCTCTGATTGACGAGGCCCATATCGGCAGCTTCACGGCCAGTGAACGTGTCGCCCGTCATGATGTAATGCAGCGCGCGACGGTGACCCACGGTGTCGGCCATGGCCTTGCTCACCAGATTGCCCGGCGGAATGCCCCAGTTGATTTCCGACAGACCGAACACGGCGTCATCGGCAGCAATCGCCAGATCGCACGCCACCAGCGGCGAGAAGCCGCCGCCGAAGCACCAGCCGTTGACCATCGCGATGGTCGGCTTGGCGTACATGCGCAGACGACGCCACTGCCAATCGGACGCGTCGCGACGAATGCGTTCCTGCACGATTTCCGGTCCGCCGTCGATCTCGCGGAAGTATTCCTTCAGGTCCATCCCCGCCGTCCACGCTGCGCCTGCGCCCGTCAGCACGACAACACGCGCGTCGCTATCGAGTTCGAGCGCGTCGAGCACCTGGTTCATCTCGGTGTTCAACGTCGGGCTCATGGCGTTGCGCTTGTCCGGACGATTGAAGGTCACCCAGCCAATGCCGCCCTCCACCTTCACGTCGACCGTCTTCCAGCGTCCTTCGTATGCATTCATTTTGCGTAATTCCCAAATGTCCGGGGCAACCGGACCGCGCGCCGGGAGTGGTGCGCGGCGTTGCCGACAGACACAATTTAATATCAGGTTACCTTACATTGCAAGCGCGACGACTTCAGGGGAAACCCTGAAGATCGATCCGCGCTTGCGATCAGAACGTGTGACGCATGCCGAGCATGACGCCCGCCTGCCCCTCGCCTGCGGGCGGCGTGGTGCCGCCACCGCCACCGCTGACCGAATAGGCCGCGCGGGCGCTGTTGAAGAGGTAGGCGGCCTGTGCATAGACAGCCGTGCGCACGGAGAGCGAGTACGTGGCGCGCAGCGTTGTCATCGTGCCGCGCGTATCGTGGTCGCTGTTGATGATGCGATAGACCTCGGCGTCGACCAGCCAGGCGGGCGTGACGCTGTACGCCGCGCCGAGATAGAACAGGTTCGAATGCGTGTTGACGGCAGACGTCGACACGCGACGTCCCAGCCAGCCGCCGCCGACCTTGAGGGCGCCGTACTTGTAATACGCACCGAGGGTGGTGCGCGTGTCCTTGTCGCCGCTGCTGGTGAAGGCGGAGGTGGCTTGCCCATCGAAGAAGTTGGCCGCCGCGTTGGTGCCGCCGCGCTGCTCTTCATACGACGCCGCCACGCCGAAGTTGCTCGCGTCGTACTTCAGCATGACCGACCAGTCGCGACACTGCACCGACTGACCCGGCACTTGTCCGGCGCAGGTGCCCTGCCCCGGCGAATTGCCGGTGCCTGCCGAGTCGCGACCGAAGGAGTAGCCTGCGCCGAACGTCAGGCCCTGCCAGCCGACCTGATACGTCACCGAGTTGTCGGTGCGGGCGTTCGGGATGTAGGCGTCGAACGACCCCATGCCGTAGATGTCCGGGCCGAGAATGTCGGAGCCCAGCAGCGCGTAGTACGTCATGGTGTATTGGCGACCGAACGACAGCGTGCCATACGGTCCCTTCACACCCACGAACGCCTGACGGCCGAACAAACGACCGCCTTGTCCGAGATCGCCGCCACGAATATTGAAGCCGCTCTCCAGTTGGAAGATGGCCGCAAGTCCTCCGCCGAGGTCTTCGCTGCCGCGCAGCCCCCAGCGCGACGGCAATTCGCCGGTCACGCCGGGCATACGCACGACCGAGCCGTTCGGGCTCGCATGCGAGACGTACTCGATACCGGTGTCGACGATGCCGTACAGCGTGACGCTCGACTGCGCGCTGGCAATGGCCGGTACCGCCAATGCGGCGAGCGCCGCGAGTGGCGCAAGCGTGTGACGTGAAATGCGAAAAGCCATGAAAGTCTCCAAATTATTGATGTCGTTATGTGTGCTACGTGAATCAGGCGATGCATCCGGCGGTGCGCCAGAAAAAACGCGACGGCGGCCTTCGCATGCCGTCCGTCGCGCACAAGCGAGGCCGAGTCGAGTCAACCTTTCGGGCCAACTCGTGAAGCGAACTCAGTCGGCCGCGCGGGGACGACGGATCAGCGTGAGTGCCGCAAGCGCGGCCACGATCGTCACGGGAATGCTTGCGCCGATCACCACCGCAGCGCTGCTGCCCACCGCGAGCAACATGCCAGCGGCGAGCGGGCCCACCACGGAGCCGATGCGACCGATGGCAACCGCTGCGCCCACGCCGGTGCCACGCATGGCTGTCGGGTAATAGGCGGCGGCAAGCGCGTAGAGCACCGACTGGCCGCCGATGATGAACATGCCAGCAAAGAATGCTGCCGCAGCCAGCACACCGAAACCATGTGCGGCGGCCAGACCGACGAGCGACGCGATCATGCCGAGATACATGCCGCCGATCACGAACGACATGCGCGCGCGGTCCATCAGATAGCCCAGTCCCAGCACGCCGACAGCGCTCCCCACGTTGAAGAGAATCTGCACCCAGCCGATTTCGCCACGTGCAAGGCCGCGCGACCCCATCAGCGACGGCAACCAGTTGAGCAGGAAATACAGCACGATCAGCGTGCAGAAGTAGGACAGCCAGAGCTGCACCGTCGAGAGGCCGCGCCCTTCGGAGAACAGCACCGACATCATCGGCGCAGGCGTGGCGCGTTGTCCTTGCGACGTCGCCGCTGCGAATGCACGCGACTCCGGCAGGAACCAGGCGAGCAACGGCAGGAGCAGGATCGGGCCCAGGCCGCCGACGTAGAAGATGTGCCGCCAGTCGGCGTCGCTTACCGCCAGCATGCCGATGGTCGCCGCGATACCGCCTCCCAGCGGAATGCCGCAATACATGATGCTCACGGCCGTGCCACGCAGACGCGGCGCCACCGCCTCTGACGACAGTGCAATCAGGTTCGGCATCGCGCCGCCCAGCCCGACGCCCGTGAGCATGCGCACGATCACCAGCATCCAGAAATCCGATACGAACGCGGTGGCGATCGACAACACACCGAAAAGCGCTGCACTCAGCATCAGCACGCGCTTGCGGCCGATGCTGTCGGCGAGGCGTCCGCCCACCATCGCGCCCGGCAACAGACCAAACGTGCCCGCCGAGAACGCAATGCCCATCTGCGCCACGCTCAGGCCGAACTCCTTGGACATGCCACGCGCCGCCACCCCGACCGACTGCAAGTCGAGTCCTTCGAGCAACGCCACCGCGAAGCACAGCGCGAGTGTCAGCGCGACGGAATTCGTCGCACTACCGACGCCGCCGGTTCCGTCATCTCCCAACGGCAGCGCCTGCGCGCCGCCCTCCCGATTCGATTTCATGGTGTCTCCTGTCATCTTCTTTATGGATGTCGGTTGCCACCCCGCACGGTCCACCGACATCGGCAACGAACGCGTATTACACAACCATTTAATCAGGTAACCTGATATTAAAGGCGCACATACGACGGACGTGACAACGCCGCGAGAGCGTTGCATCGCTTTCGTCTTACCGGGTCACTGGGATTCGGTCGCGCGGTTATTTAACGTCCGCAGACTGCCGCAGACGGGGCGCGATCCGGTTAGCCGCCGGTGGGCACACAACGATGCCTACCGGGGTGACGGACTCCATTTAATATCAAGCAACCTGACAATACAAGCTATTGTCCGGTCGGGACAAACCCGGAGTCAGTCGCGCAGATTGCGCACGAACAATTCGAGATGACGTTGTACGGCGGCGGCGTCTTCGCGCGCCACACCGGCACGCATGCGCGTGTCGATTTCCTTGGCGACGGCTTCGCATTGCGCGAGTACGCGCCGACCTTCGTCGGTCAGTTGCAGCAGTACGATTCGGCCGTGATTCGGATCCGGTTCGCGGGTGATCCACTGACGCGACGCCATGATGCTCACCACTTCATTGGCGGACTGCGGTGTGATGAACGAGCGTTGCGCGAGTTGCGCATTGGACAGCTTGCCGCGCGCATCGAGCACGGAAAGCGCGGTGAATTGCGCGAGCGTGAGGCCCAGCGGTGCGAGCGCTTCCGACATGTGTCTGCGCAGCAAACGGTCGAGACTGGCGATGACGTAGGTCAGGCGCAGCTTGGAGCGGCGCGGGCGGGTGTCGGCGCCTGTCGCATCGGCGCAGGCCACGGGTTCCGCGTCGCCATCGGCCGCGAGCGCGACGTTGTCCGGCGTGTCGTGCGAACGTGAGTCGCTGGCGGCAACTGCAGCGGCAGTCTTCTTCTTCGAGGGTACGACGCTCATGATGACTCAGCGAGAATGCGCAGATTTTCGCGTAATGCGGGAAAGTCAGCAGTGTAACGCCGCCGCCAGGGCGGTGGCGACGGTCTGCCCGCGATTCATCCCGACGATGAGCGGCGTTCGCCGCCTGACCGGCTCGCCGGAAGCCCCCTCAGGCCTCCGGCGCAGCCGGCAAGCGGTATCAGCTGGCGAGCTTGCGGAACGTTTCCAGCACGGCGTCGCCCTTGAACGGCTTGACGATCCAGCCCTTCACGCCAGCGGCCTTGCCGCGCTCCTTCATGGCCGGGCTGCTTTCCGTGGTGAGCATCACGACATTGACGGATGCGTTCGCGAGTTCGCCGCGAATCTTCTCAACCATCGTCAGGCCGTCCATATTCGGCATGTTCACGTCGCTGATGACGAGACGCACGCCGGGGCTGGCCTTGATCTTGGCGAGGCCGTCGCGGCCGTCGACGGCGGTGTCCACGTCCAAGCCGTTCTTGCGCAGAAAGCCGGCGACTTCGTCGCGCACGGTGCTCGAATCGTCGACCACGAGAATCTTCGACATGGTGTTGTCCTTTGTGTGTAAGAGAGAGTGAATTGGCGAGCCGGGATCTCAAAACATTTCCAGCGCCCCGGTCTCGACGGGCTCAGCTGCGCTCTGCGCCGCCTCACGAAACGCTTCGGGCGACCAGTTCAGGCTGAATACAAAGTGCTGATGCAGCGTAACGATCTGACCGTTGACCGGATCGGTCAGGCGGTAGACGAAACACAGCTGCGGGTTATCGGTGCCGAAGGTGATGTACTTCTGCTTGTGGTTGATGAGCAGCGGCACTTGCACCTGCGTGCGGTCCACGGCGAGCGGATCGCCCATGTAGCGGTTCTTGAATGCGCCCCAGACGAGGTTCGTCAGCTCGCCCAGCATGCCGTTGAGTTCACGAAAACCGGCCTGCCCTTCACAGCGACCGGTGTGCTCCAGCAGTTGCATCAACGGCACCTGCTCGGCCTGCATCATCATGTAGCCACGGCACCAGGCGCTCTCGAGCGGAATCAGGCTGAACACTTCGCCGAAGATGATGCGGTCGCGCACTACGCTTGGCGAATCGCAGGTCACTTCGACGTCGCCGAACAGACCACGGAACACGCCGTCGGTGATGTCGATCATGCCGCGGACCAGCGCGTCCGGGTACTCATGCTCGACGCTATCTTCAAGGATCAAGAACTGGCTGACGGACTCGCGGGGGGAGCTTCGGTTCATTGTGGTGGTTTCCTAAAGCGTAATTCGTGAGAGGCGATGGGGTGCGACCTGAAGCGACATCCGGTGCACGAGCCGCGTCAAAACAATTCCAGTTCACCGCCGGTGTCCTGCGTCACGCTGACATCGGCGTTGAAGTCCAGCGGCGCATGCGCACACACGCACAACGTAGCCGCAAGACTGACCGAACCGTCGAGCGTGATGTCCCACGACGCCAGATGGTTCGGCTTGAGTTGCATGAGGTGAGGCACGCAGCGCGCGCTGAGCACGTAGGGCGTGGACATGCCCAGATCGGGGAAGTACCCCAGTAACTCCTGGTTGATCGCCCCGCAGCACAGATTGCTGATTTCGAGGAAGGCTTCGCGAAACGACTTCTCCTGATCGTCGCCCACGAAGTACGCGCGGGTGGCGTCGTCTTCGTCGAAATGCAGCACGAGCAGCATGCGAAAGTCGATGCCGGAGATCGTGAGCACGACCACGTTGGTGTGACGCACCTTCAGCGCGATGCTCATGGTCGTATCCGACGCGTCGGCCTGCTGCACGGCGAGCGGTGCAATCTCGCACTGTGCGTCGGCCGAGCGGGCGAGCCGCGTGCGCGCCGCCTTGTGAAGGATGCGTTCGAAACTGTCGCGTGCGTGAGCGCTGATCACAACGAAACCTGCCTGCTGAGTGCTTAGTGGAGACGGGAATGCAGCTGCTGCGCCAGCGATTCGACGCTGGAGAGCGACGCCGCAATCATCTTGCCGCCGGCCTGAATGTCCTGGAACGTCGCCGTGGTCGTGACGTCGTTGCGATGCAGGCTGTCGCGGTAGCTCTTCGAGAGTTCTTCCGAGCGCGTCGCCAGCGCGCGCACTTCGCTCGCGACGATGCCGAAGCCGCGACCAGCCGTGCCCGCGCGCGCCGCTTCGATGGACGCGTTGAGCGACACGATCAGCACATGGCGCACGATCGAAGCGAGTTCGTGGTTCTTCGCGTGCATGTCCTGGTTTTGCGTCATCAGCGAAATCATCTGCTCGTGCCAGCGCTCGAACGTGGCCGCCAGACCGCGCAAGCGAGCGGCTTCACCCGCGATACGCTGCGCTTCGCCCTGCCACATCGCCTTGTCTTCCAGCACCGACGCTTCTGACTTCTGTGCGGCCTGCAAGTCCTGCTCGGCCTGCGTCAGGCGCGCCTGCAATGCGGCGATGGCGTCGTCATGCGACTGAACGAGTCCGTCTTTGTCTGCGACGGCGACACGCTCACGCTCAAGCGCCTGCTCCAGCGCTTCGTCGTGCGTTTTGGTCAGCGCGCGCCAATGCGCCGTGGCCTGCGCCATGCGCCAGCGATGCACGACGTAACCCGCAACGCCCGCACCGACGAGGCCCGCCGCCGCACCCGCGAATAGCCATTGAACTGCTTCCATACTCGATCCATCTCCGAAAGCGGTGTGGCGGCCGCAGACCCGTCAGGTCTGCGCCGCCTCGCCGATCGTCCTTACGCCGGGATTCCGACGCTCATGTTCGCGCCTCAGACTTTCCCGGTTTGCGACAAGTCGTCTCGCGACGTGTCCTGCGCCGCCGTCAGACCGTTCGATCCGGCTTGCGGGGCACCGTCTTCCAGCGCGGGCAGGTCGACGGCATCGGCCGCCACGCTGTTCAGATCGAAGCCGTCGACCACGAGGTTGTCGGGCAGGCACACCACCGTCTGGAACTGCCGGAATTCCGCGCCCTTGCGTTCATCCGTGAAGCGCAGTTCGATGCGGCCGTGTTCGCGGCGCACGAAGTCCTGCACGGCGTCCATGCCAACGCCACGTCCCGACACCTCGGTGACGCTCGACGCTGTCGAGAAGCCCGGGCGGAAGATGAACTGCGCGATCTGTTCGTCGGTTACGTACGTCTCGGCCGTGATCCAGCCGCGCTGCACGGCGATGCTGCGAATGCGATGCAGCGCAAGGCCACGACCGTCGTCGGTCAGCGTGACTTGCAGCATGTTGTGATCGAGACCCACTTCGATATCGATGGTGCCCGCCGCTGGCTTGCCCTTCGCACGACGCTCGTCCGCCCCTTCGAGACCGTGGTCCATCGAGTTGCGCAGCAGGTGCATGAAGACGTCGCGCAGAATGCGCACGGCTGGGGCACGCAGACGGTAGCCGTTGTCGTCGATACGCACGGCCGGAGCGGGTTTGCCGAGTTCGCCCGCGAGCGACGGCAGCGAATCGAGTACGCCGCCCAGCGCTTCGCCTACACCTTCGGTGCCCAGCAGACGCAGCGTCTGGTGCACCGCGTCGCGCATGGCGACCAGTTGATGCGGATCGTTCGGA
The DNA here is from genome assembly GCF_024704525.1 of Pandoraea commovens. NCBI lineage: Bacteria > Pseudomonadati > Pseudomonadota > Betaproteobacteria > Burkholderiales > Burkholderiaceae > Pandoraea > Pandoraea commovens. Next base: position 1,260,903 of record NZ_CP102780.1, on the reverse strand, counting down.
TCGGCGGCTTCGAGCATGCGCAGGCTCGCGCGGATGTGCGCGCGGTCCACCACCATCGACTGTTCGTCGGCGGTGCGGCCCGGACCCTTGCGACCGAGGCTCATTTCGTTGATGTGAGCATATGTGTCGACAGCGTCGCGCACGCGTTCGAGTTCGCGCATCAGGCCGTCCTGATCCCACAAACGAGCCTCGTCCGGTGCACGCAGATCGTGATAGCGCTGCTCGGTCTCGTGCACGACGTTCGTCAGGTATTGCAGGTTGTACGTGCGCGCATTGCCCTTGATCGTGTGCATGTTGCGGAACAGCTCGGCAATGGCCGCGCTGTCGGCTTGCGAGTGCTTGCGGATGATGCGCTCGTTCTCGCGAATGAAGCCCGTCGAGCTTTCGATGAAGTGATGGAACTTCTCCTGACTCACCGCCAGAATCTCGCCGATCATCTCCAGACGCTGCTTCTGCTCGTTCGCTTCAGCCGCGAGTTCGCGCAGTTCGGTCACGTCGCGCACGCACAGCATCAGGCGCAGGATCGTGTCGGTCTCATCGGTGATCGCCGACCACGTCAGATCGAGCTGCTTGATGCGGCCGTCCGGCATGCGCTTGCCGATCTCGCCGACCAGCAGGTGTTCGTTGAACGCGAAGTTGATGGCGTCCTGACCGATGCAGGCATCGATGGCCGCTTCGACTTGCGAGACGGCGTCGGACCCCAGATCGCTATCGGCGAACACCAGATCCATGACACCGCGACCGGCGATGTCCTGCGTCTCGAAGATCGCTTCGAGGTAGGCCGAGTATTCGCCGTGCACCTTCGAACCGTCGACGACCGTCAGAATGCCCTGCTGCATGTTCTGCAACATCGCCTGAATGTCGGCCGTCTTCTGCTTGAGTTGCGCGGAGCGCTCCTGAATCTTCTCGATCATCCCGTTGAAAGCGACGATGGAGTGCCCGATTTCATCCATACGGCCGACCGGCACGCGACGGGTGAAGTCCTGACTGTTCGCAATCTCGCTCATCATGGCCTGCATGCGCGAGAGCGGACGCGTGATCTGGCGATACAGCAGCGCACCGATGGCCGTGAGCAGCACAATGGCAAGCCCCGTCACGATGCCGATGGCCGTCGTGGTGGTCGAGAGCGTGTCGTTGAGCGTGGCGATGGCCGAGTCTTTCTGACGGTTCTTCTCCACGCGCAGCGTGTTGACCACGCCTTCGAGTTCATCGCGGTACTGCGCGACCATCGCGAAGAGGAACGCCTGCGCCATCTCCGTCTTGCCCGCCTGCTTGAGCTTGGCGGTGTCGTTGATGGCGTTGAAGTAGTTGTCGACGCTCTCGCGTGCCTGCGTCACCAGCCCCTTCTGGGCGTCGCTTGCGGCGCCTTCGGCCTGACGGGCGAGCGACTGGTCGATGTCGCCGCGCAGCTTCTTGAGATTGTCGAGCGCCTGTTCGACGACGGTTTCGTCGGGCGCGTAGACCAGCGTCATCGTGGCGATCTGCACCGCCTTGACTTGCGAGACGAGATCGGCGGAAGCGAGCGCGCTGGGCACCACACCTTCCGTTACCTGCCGTACTTTGTGAGCGCTGGCGCGTGTCTGATAGACCGCGTAGCCACCAATGATCGAGAGCGCGACAAACGTCAGGATCACCAATAGCGTTATTCGATGACGGATGGTCATTGCGTCATTTCCCCGGGTCGCACCGGCGCCCGGTGCCACGCGTGATTTGACGCAGTAGATCGGCCGCCGAATTAGTTTGTAGATTCCTCGTGCGCCGTGATTATTGCGGGTGAACTGTGACGATTCGATGAATCAACAGAAGCTTCACGTTACCTTGATGCCGTAGTGCCGTGTAGGAATCCGAGATGAGTAAGCGCGTACTGACGAGGCTAACATCCTTAGACCCTCAAGATTTCGGTCCTCACAACGTCCCCCATCCTTCGCGTTGCAGCGGCCACCCAGTCAGCACTAACTTCTGCGCTCGTCCGCGATGGCATCGATGCGTTGCAGCGATTCGACGACCAGCTCGGTGAACTGTCGCCACAGTTCGGGCTTCGCACGCCCGCGCTTCACGATGCGATGAAAACCCAGCGTGACTTCCGGGTCAGTGAGCACCTCCCAACGTACCGCGCGATGACGACATGCAGGCAGCGCGAACGTCGGCACGATCGCTGTGCCGACACCGGCTTCGGCCATGCCGATCAGCGTCTCAAAGCGGCGAAACGGCGCGCGTGGCTCGTCTGCCCGGTCGATGCGCGCGAGATGCGTCTCGACAAGTTGCTGAATCGGATTGTCCGACGGCAGACCGATCAGCGTTTCGCCCCGCAGGGCGTGCCACGATGCATCGCCCGCTTCCGCTTTGGGGTTGCCCGCTTTGCGGGCAGGTCGCTTCGTCGCCGTCACGCGCATCAGACGAAACGATTGCAGCAGGGTTCGCTCGATGCCGTGCGAAGCCTTGGTGAAAAAGCCGAAGCCCATGTCCGCCTCGCCCTGCTCGACAAGCGCATGCACCTGCGCAAGTTCGGTTTCATGCAGCCGCAGGTCCACATCGGGGTTCGCCCGTTGAAACGTACCGAACCACTCGGGCATCAGATGCGACGACACGAGGGGCGTGGCCGCAATGCGCAGCGTCTTGCGCGACACCTGCCCGAACGTCGCAATCTGGCCCGCGACGGCATCGAGCTGGCTGACGGCCGCACTCGCGACCGGGAGCAACGCATGACCGGCGTCGGTCAGCGTCACGCTGCGCGTCGTGCGGTCGAACAGACGGCTGCCGAGTTGCGTTTCGATCTCGCGCATCATGACCGACAAACCCGCCTGCGTGATGTGCAGCCGCTCGGCCGCACGCGTGAAATTGCCCAGCGTGGCCACGAGTACGAACGCTTTCAGTTGACGCAGTGAGATGTTCATCGTCAATTCATAACTGATTCATATTAATTCATATGATAGTCAAAATTCCCTGATGACTGACGACGCGCTTTAATGGTGGCCATTCCAGAACCATTTGCGCAGTCGCGCTCAGGAGACTTTCCCATGCCCCCATCGATCGACGTGGCCATCGTCGGCGCAGGTATCGGCGGTTTGACGCTCGCGCTAAATCTGCATGAAGCCGGTATCGCCTGCCGTGTGTTTGAGGCCGTCCCCGAAATTCGTCCGCTGGGTGTCGGCGTGAACATCCTGCCGCACGCCGCACGCGTGCTCGACGGGCTGGGCCTGACGCCTGCACTGCGCGAGGTTGCCGTGACGACGCGCGAGTCGGCGTTCTTCAACCGCTTCGGCCAGTTTGTCTACAGCGAACCCGCCGGAGAACATGCCGGTTATGCGTGGCCGCAGTTCTCGATTCATCGGGGCGATCTTCAGGGCGTGTTGCTTGCCGCCGTGCGAGAACGTCTTGGAGAAGACGCCGTCGTCGTGGGGCATCGCTGCACCGGCTTTCTCCAGGACGACGACGAGGTCACGATCTCGTTCGAGTCACCGGAGGGCGACACCCTGGCGCCGGTCACGGCACGCCTGCTGGTCGCCGCAGACGGCATCCATTCGGTCGTGCGCAAGCAGTTCTATCCGACTGAGGGCGCGCCGCGATACTCCGGCGTGAACATGTGGCGCGGCAGCGTCGTGCTGCCACCGTTCCTGAGCGGCGCTTCGATGGTGCGCGCGGGCTGGCTGTCGGTAGGCAAGATGGTGATCTACCCGATTCGCAACAACGTCGACGGCCACGGCAATCAGTTGGTGAACTGGGTCGCGGAGATCGAGGCGCCACGTCCGGCGCGTCGCGACTGGAACGGCGTGGGGCGTCTGGAAGACTTCTTCCCCGCATTCGCCGACTGGCACTTCGACTGGCTCGATGTGGCGGGCATGATCGAGGCGACCGAGACGATTCTGGAATATCCGATGGTCGATCAGGATCCGTTGCCGCGCTGGAGCTTCGGACGTGTCACGTTGCTGGGCGACGCCGCGCATCCGATGGTGCCACGCGGCTCGAATGGCGCGGGGCAGGCGATTCTCGACGCGCCTTGTCTGGCCGCACAATTGCGCGAGCACGGTCTGACGCCGAAGGCGTTGGAGGCCTACGATGGCATTCGCGGCAAGGCGACCGCCGACGTCGTGCTGATGAACCGCAAAGCGCCGCCGGACGCGATCTTGCAAACGGTGCACGAACTGAGCGGCGACAAGCCCTTCACGCATATCGACGATGTGATCAGCGCTGCCGATCTCGCGGAGATTTCGAATCGCTACAAGAACGTTGCGGGTCTGAACCGGGAAGCACTTAATGCCGCTCAGGCTGGTCAGGCAGCTCAGGCGGCTCAGACCGGTCGTTGAGTCACCCGGCAGTCGACTACCAATCACGCGTGCGCGCTCCCAGGTGCGCACGCTTTTGCCTATTAGACAGAGCCTCGTCAACGAGGCCGATCATGGAGACAGTGCCATGCCCCAACCCAGCATCGATCTGCGTGCGCTCATCGACGAACGGCCCTTTGGCCATTATCAGATATTCGTCACGGCGCTTTGCGGGCTGATCGTTTTTCTCGATGGTTTCGACACCCAGGCCATCGGCTATGTGGCCCCGGCCATCGTGCATGCGCTGGGCATCGATCGCTCGGCGCTCAGTCCCGTGTTCTCGGCCAGTCTGGTCGGCCTCACGCTCGGCGCGCTCGTCGGCGGACCGGTGTCCGATCGCGTGGGGCGGCGCCCGGTGCTGATCGCGGGCATGCTGATCTTCGGGGCGATGTCGCTCGCGACGGCGTTCGCGTCGTCCGTCACTTCACTGCTGGTGTTGCGACTGCTCACCGGCATCGGGCTGGGCTGTGTAATGCCCAACGCGATTGCGCTGACCGGGGAGTTCGCCCCCGAGCGCGTGCGCTCCACCGCCATCATGGTGATGTTCTGTGGATTCTCGCTGGGCGCGGCGCTCGGTGGACTCGCTGCGGCAGGCCTGATTCGGGATTACGGCTGGCCATCCGTGTTCATCGTGGGCGGTTTGCTGCCGCTCGCCGCTGCACTGCTCGCCTGGCGACATCTGCCGGAATCGCCGCGCTTTCTCATCGTGCAGGCGAAGCATCCGGCGCGGCTGCTTGCCGTCTTACGGAAACTCGCCCCCGATCTGCCGGAAGACGTGCGCATCGACAGCGGTGCCGACGTGCACGCCAAGGGGCATGTCAGCGTGTCCGCCCTCTTCGCGGACAAGCGTGCGCGGATCACCGTGCTGCTGTGGGTGATCTTCTTCATGAGCCTGATGGATTTGTACTTCCTGTCGAGCTGGCTGCCGACGGTGATTCACGATGCAGGCATCGCACTCGATACCGCTGCGATCATCACCTCCATGCTGCAAATCGGCGGCACGCTCGGCACGCTCACGCTCGGACGTGTATTCGACCGCGTCCCGCCCTTCAAAGCGCTCGGCGTGGTGTATCTGGGCGCAGCGGTGTGCGTCGTGCTGGTGGGATTGGCGGGCACATCGGTCGCGGTGCTCACCGCGACGATCTTCGGGGCGGGGTTCTGCGTCGTCGGCGGACAGATCGGCGCGAACGCGCTGGCCGCACGCACCTATCCCACGACGATTCGCGGCACGGGTGTGGGTTGGGCCTTGGGGATCGGGCGTATCGGCTCCATCGTCGGGCCGATCGTCGGCGGTGTGCTGCTGGCCCTGCATTGGGACCCGCAGCACCTGTTCATGATGGCCGCCGTGCCGGTGACTATTGCCGGGGTGGCGGCCTTCACGATCAGCGCTTTCGTGCAACGTGAAGCACGGCTTGAAGCCCGTCGCGTCGCCCGCACTGCGAGCGACGCTATCTGACGAAGACGGGACTCGGCGAACTCAGTAGCCCGCAGCGAGGCCGTCGCGACGGCTGTCGCTCGCGGCCACGTAGCCGCGCTCCGGATCGTTGCGATCCAGACGCCAGATGTACTGGCCGGAGCCGAAGTCCATGTACGGGTCGTCAATGGACTTGAGCTTGTGGCCCAGCGCTACGAGCCCGGCCACCGTTTCGCGGTCCATCGTCGACTCGATATCGACGGTGAAGTCGCGATTGACCTTCCAGCGCGGCGCGTCGCAGGCGGCCTGCGGTTGCTGACCGTAGTCGAGCATGCGTACCACCGATTGCAGATGGCCTTGAGGCTGCATGTCGCCGCCCATCACCCCGAAACTCATCACGGCTTCGTGCTGACCGTTGACCTTCTGCGTGAGGAACGCCGGAATGATCGTGTGGAACGGGCGCTTGCCGCCCTCGACCACGTTCGCCGACTTCGGGTCCATCGAGAAACCGCAGCCACGGTTTTGCAGCGCGATGCCGTAGTCCGGCACCACGACGCCCGAGCCGAAACCCATGTAGTTCGACTGGATGAAGCTGACCATCATGCCCTGCTCGTCAGCGGCCGTCAGGTAGATGGTGCCGCCGGACTTCGGCATGCCGAAGTCGAAGTGCGTCGCCTTGTCCGGATCGATGAGCTTCGCGCGCTCGGTCAGGTAAGCGTCGTCGAGCATCTGCTCCGGCGTCACTTCCATCGAGCGCGGATCGGCCACGTACTTGTAGAGATCGGCGAAGGCCAGCTTCATCGCCTCGATCTGCAAGTGCTGCGAATGCACGCGGTCCACCGCGAGGCTGGAGACATCGAACTTGTCCAGAATGCCCAGCGCGATCAACGCTGCGATGCCCTGTCCGTTGGGCGGAATTTCGTGCACGGTGTAACCGCGATAATCCTTCTCGATGGGCTTGACCCAATCGGCGCGATAGTTGCGCAGATCGTCGGTCGTCATCACGCCACCATGCTCGGCGCTCCAGGCCGCGATGCGCTCGGCGATCTCGCCCTCGTAGTACGCACGCGGGCCCTCCTTCGCCAGCAGACGCAGCGTACGGGCGTGGCCCGGCATGCGCATCATCTCGCTGGTGGTCGGCGCGCGGCCATTCGGCATGAACGTCTGCGCGTATCCCGGCTGATTCTTGAGTTCGGGCACCGCTGCGGCCCACTTGCGCGCCACGATGTTCGCGACAGCATGACCGCGCTCGGCGATCTCGATGGCCGGGGCCATCAGGTCGGCGAACGGCAGCTTGCCGAACTTCGCGTGCAGGGCTTCCCAACCGGCGATCACGCCGGGAATGCTGACGGAGTCGACGCCGCGAATCGGCTGCTTGGCGATGCCGTGCTCCTCGCCGTACTTCTTGCGGAAGTAGTCGACGTTCCATGCGCCGGGGGCGGTGCCCGAGGCGTTCAGGCCATGCACCTGCTTGCCGTCCCATACCAGCGCGAAGCAATCCCCGCCCAGACCGTTGGAGACCGGCTCGACGATGGTCATGCACGCGGCAGCGGCAATCGCGGCGTCGACGGCATTACCGCCCTGCCAGAGAATGCGCAGACCGGCTTGCGCGGCGAGCGGGTGCGACGTCGACACGATGTTGCGGGCGAACACCGGCAGGCGCGGCGTCGGGTACGGGTTTTGCCAGTTGAAGTGCGTCATGGGAATCGCTGATGACCTCTGTCTCGAATGGTTGGAATAAGTCTGCCGGAGCGTGATGTTGCTTTGGTTGCGTGACGTTTATTGCTCGCGAGGATCCAGCGCGTCGCGCAGTCCGTCACCCAGCAGGTTGAAGCCGAGTACCGTCAGGAAAATGGCGATACCGGGAAAAATGGACATCCAGGGTGCTTGTTCGACAAAGTCCTTGGCCGTGTTGAGCATCGAGCCCCACGACGGCAAAGGCGGCAATTGCCCCAGCCCGAGGAACGACAGGCTCGCCTCGGCAATGATCGCGGTCGCGACCGTGAGACTGGCCTGAACGATGATTGGCGGCAGCACGTTCGGCAGGATGTAGCGCACGATGATGCGCGTGTCCGTGAGGCCGATAGCACGCGCACCCTCGACGTACTCTTCCGCCTTCACGGTGAGCGCCTGCGCGCGCGCCAGCCGGACGAAGCGCGGCATGGCGGACACACCGATGGCAATCATCGCGTTGGTGAGGCTCGCGCCGAGGAACGCCGCCATCGCAATGGCCAGAATCAGGAACGGGATGGACAGCAGCGCGTCGGCCAGCCGCGAGACGATGGCGTCGACCCAGCGGCCGAAGTAGCCCGCCAGGAGTCCTAGCGGCACGCCCACGATCACCGCGATACCGACCGACACCACCCCCGCCGCCAGCGACGCCTGCGCGCCGTAGATCATGCGCGCGAGAATGTCGCGGCCCAGCTCGTCGGTGCCGAACCAGTGCAGCGCACTCGGCGCCTGACGCACCGTCATGAAACTCGTGGCAATCGGGTCGTAGGGCGAGATCCACGGCGCGAGCAGGGCGACGAGGACCGCGAACGCGACGATGATTGCCCCGGCGACGGCCGCCTTGTTGCGCGCGAACTTGCGCAGCCCGCGATAGCGACGACGCGGCAGGCGCTCGGCGCTCACGGCAGCGGCCACCGGCGCGACGGTAGGATTCGCGTCCGGCGTCGAAGAGGATGACGTCTGTGTCGTCTGGATAGCAGCCATGTTCTCTAGGGTCTGTTCACATTCTCAGGCGCGACGCAGGCGCGGGTTAAGCAGGACGTAAAGCACGTCGGCCAGCAGGTTCAGCACGATGAAACTCACAGCGGTCACCAGCACGACACCCTGCACCACCGCATAATCGCGGTTGAACACAGCGTCGACGACCAGCTTGCCGAAGCCCGGAATCGTGAAGACCTGTTCCGTCAGCACCGCCCCCGCGAGCAACTCGCCGAACAGCAGCGCCAGCACCGTCACAATCGGGATCAACGCATTGCGAAACGCATGTTTGAGCACCACCGTACCGCGCAGCAGCCCCTTCGCACGCGCCGTACGGATGTAATCGGTGCGCAGCACGCCGAGCATGGCGCTGCGCGTGTGACGCATCAGTTGCGCGCCCAGCGCCGCCCCGAGCACAAAAGCGGGCATCACCATCGTCTTGAAGCTCATCCACAGATCTTCGCTCGGTGGCACGTAGCCCGACGACGGCAGCAACTGCCAGCGCACGGAGATGAGGAAGATCAGCAGAATGCCGAGCCAGAAGTTCGGAATCGACATGCCCGAGAGCGCCAGCACGTTGGATCCGTAATCGATGGCTTTGCCACGATTGGCCGCCGAGAGAATCCCCAGCGGAATACCGATGCCAATAGCGATCACGAGGCCGAACATGGCCAGTTGCAGCGTGACGGGCAACTTCTGCGCGATGAGTTTCGTCACAGGCTCGCCCGTGCGCAACGAGTTGCCGAGATCGCCGCGCAGCACGCTGCCGATCCACAGCGCGTACTGTGTGGGCAGCGGCTTGTCGAGGTGATACTTCTCGCGCAGGGCAGCGATGACCTGCGGGTTCTGATCCTCGCCAGCCATCGCGAGCACGGGATCGCCGGGCAGCATCTTCTGCAACCCGAAGATCATCATCGACACGATGATGAGCGTGGGAATGGCAACCAGCGCACGATGGACGACGAGGCGCAGCATGGCGGCAGTCCCCTTAGCCCTTGATGGTCACGCCGCGCAGACGGATCAGACCGTCCGGGTAGGCCACGAAACCCTGCACCTTCTTCGTGAGCACATACGGCCACGGCTGCACGTACAGATAGAGGATCGGGTCTTCGTCGGACAGGATCTTGTTCGCGGCGTCATACAACGGCTTGCGCTCGGCGACGGTAGACTTCACGCGTGCGTCGTTCAGCAGCTTGTCGACCTCGGCGTTACAGTACTGGCCGTAGTTCAGATTGCCCTTGCACGAGACGAACTGATGCAGGTTGCCGTCCGGATCGACACGTCCCGACCAGCCGTTGTAGAGCACGTCGAAGTCGCCACGGTGCGCGGCGTCGAGTGCCGCCGCGTAGTCCATCGGGCGCAGCTTGAGCGTAATGCCCGCTTCCGCGAGCATCGCCTGCAACATCTGCGCCATCTGGTTGGAGACGGTGCTGTTGCCGAAGCTCAACGTCACGTTGACCTTCTCGAAACCGGCCGACTTCAGCAGCGCTTTCGCCTTCGCAACATCGCGCTTCGTGGTTTTGATCGACGTGTCGTAATACTGCCCCGTGCGCGGTAATGCCTGATTGGCGGGGGTGAAGATGCCACCGCCGATCACCTGATTGATGGCGTCGCGGTCGATGGCCAGATCGAATGCCTGACGCACGCGCTTGTCACGCAGGGCCTTGTTCGCATTCGGTGCGACGTTGAACGTCAGGCCGTAGTAGCCGAGGCCGTCCATCGAGATGAAGGTGAGGTTCGCGTCGCGCTTGACCGACTTCACGTCGGACGGCGAGAGACGCTCTAGCATGTCGAGCGAGCCCGAACGCACGTTTGCAAGACGCACCGTCGTGTCCGGAATCGGCAGGAAGATGACCTTCTGGATGGGGTACTTGTCAGCTTCCCAGAAGCCCGGGAATTTCTCCAGCACCACGCGATCGTTCTGCACACGCTGCACGAACTTGTACGGGCCGGAACACACCGGCTTCGATTGCACGCTCGCATCGTCGGCAAGCGTCTTGGGCGCGAGCATCATCCCCGCGCGGTCGGACAGCGTGGCGAGCAGCGCCGAATCCGGGGCCTTGAGCACGATGTTCACGGTCGAGTCGTCCACCACGTCGACATGGTCGATGGACGACAGCTCGCTCTTGCGGTTGCTTGCCTGCATCGTGCGCGCACGGTCGAGGTTGGCCTTCACGGCGGCGGCGTTGAACGGCTCGTCGTCGTGGAACTTCACGCCCTTGCGCAGTCTGAACGTCCACGTCTTGCCGTCGGCACTCACATTCCATGCGGTGGCCAGCATCGGCACGAACTTCAGATCGGTGCTGATATCGACCAGCGAGCTGCACAGCGAGCGCAGCACCATGCGATCGACGACCTGCGAACTGCGCGCAGGATCGAGCGAACCGATGTCTTCCTGCAAGCCAATCCGGATAGTCGATTGCGCCATGGCCGAAGCCGCGCCGGTCGTGAGAGCCGCCGCCAATACAAGATCGAGCAGAACGTTGCGCATGCGTGTGATCCCTTGTCTGTGTGATGGTGTCGTGAAGGTGTTCTTAAGCACTCGTGCGGGCCGCGATCGCATCGGCCTGCGACTGTCGCGCCCGGTACAGCGCGAGCCGCTCGCCCAGCTTCTCGCTCGGTGCCGCCGCCCGTGCCGGGCTTGCTCCGGCGTTCTGAATCTCACGCCAGAAGTGGCAGGCGACCTGTCGGCCGTCCGGCAGCACTTCGTCGACCGGCTTCTGCTCCCGACATGCCGCGCGCGCATGCGGGCAGCGCGGGTGGAAGCGGCACCCCGGCGGCGGCGCGGTCGGGCTGGGCAGTTCGCCCCCCAGCGGTGCGCGCTCACGTCGCAGATGCGGACGGCTCGCCGGAATCGCCTGAAGCAGCGCCTGTGTATAGGGGTGCAGCGGGTTGTCGAAGAGCGCATCGGCGCTCGCCAGCTCGACGATCTCGCCGAGATACATCACCGCCACCCGGTCGCTCATGTGGCGAATCACCGCCAGATCGTGCGCGACCATGATGAGCGTGAGGCCGAAGTCATGCTTGAGCCGTTCGAGCAGGTTGATGACCTGCGCTTGCACGGAGACGTCGAGCGCCGAAACCGGTTCGTCGCCGATGATCACGCGCGGCTCACCAGCCAGTGCGCGTGCGATGCCGATGCGCTGGCGTTGTCCGCCGGAAAACTCATGCGGGAAGCGTTGCGCGTAGTCCGGTTGCAGGCCGACGGTGCGCAGCAGTTCGGCGACACGCTCGTCGCGAGCGCGTCCGTGGGCGAGGCCGTGCAACGCAATCGGCTCACCGATCAGTCCGCCCACGGTCATGCTCGGATTGAGCGACGCGAACGGGTCCTGGAAGATGATCTGAAGTTCGCGCCGCAGACGCCGCATCGCGCCCGCCCCCAGTGTCATGATGTCTTCGCCCTGATAGCGCACTTCGCCGCGTGTCGCGTCGAGCAGTCGCAGCAGCAGACGTCCCAGCGTGGATTTTCCGCAGCCCGATTCGCCGACGATGGCGAACGTCTCGCCCGCCTGCACGGCGAACGACACGCCGTTGACGGCATACACCGTGGGGGCGCGTGAAAAGCCGAGGCGATGGCCGCCGAAGTGCTTGGTCAGATCGCGGGCTTCGAGCAGCGGGGACATTGTCGATGGTGCGTTCATGCCACGGCCTCCTCACGCAAAGACGGCGGCGGGGTAAGCGACTCGACCGGCGCGAGCCAGCACGCCACGCGGTGCGCGCCGGACAATGTCCGCTCGGGCGGTGCCTCACGGGTGCAACGCGCCTCGGCGAACGGGCAACGCGGCGCAAAGCGGCATCCGGCAGGCATGCGCTCCGGCGAGGGCACGGCGCCGCGAATCGTCGCCAGCGTGCCTTCGCGTTTGCCAATGGACGGGATCGCGCCCATCAGCCCGATGGTGTAAGGGTGCTGCGGATCGTCGAATATCTCGCTCACGGTGCCGTACTCGACGATGCGCCCGGCGTACATCACGGCCACGTCGTCCGCGACTTCGGCGACCACACCCAGATCGTGCGTGATGAGCACGACGGCGGTGCCGGTTTCGCGTTGCAACGTCTGAATGAGCGTGAGCACCTGCGCCTGAATCGTGACGTCGAGCGCGGTCGTCGGCTCGTCGGCGATAAGCAGCGCGGGCCGGTTGGCGAGCGCCATCGCGATCATCACGCGCTGGCGCATACCGCCGGAGAGTTCGTGCGGATAGTTGTCGAGCCGGGTTTCGGGCGCGGGAATGCGCACGAGCTTGAGCATGTCGAGCGCTTCGGCACGCGCGGCGCGCCGGTCCAGCCCGCGATGTCGCCGAATGCCCTCCTCGATCTGATGGCCGATCGTGAACGACGGATTGAGCGACGTCATCGGCTCCTGAAAGATCATCGCCAGACGATTGCCGCGCAGGTCCGCGAAGTCGCGTTCGTCCAGCGCCAGCAGGTCGCGACCTTCGAAGACGGCGCGTCCGGCCACAAGGTTCGCCGGCGGGCTGGGTAACAAGCCCATAAGGGCCAGCGACGTCACGCTCTTGCCGCATCCCGATTCGCCGACGATGCACAGCGTCTTGCCGGGGTGCACGGCGAAAGAGACGCCATCGATCAGATTCGGCGCGTCGGGTGCCTTGGAGAATTTCAGCGACAGTCCGGTGACATCAAGCACCGGCCCAGCATCTGCGGGCATGGTCATGGGGCGCGTTGTGTGGGTCGGCCACCCGCTCATGCGGGATGTGCATGACACGATTATGTCTTCCCCGCACGCAAAGGAAATATTAATATTTCTTTTTCATGCTTAAGTTATTTTTACTTCCCAAATGCTCACCCTGCGCATGTTGAAGACGTTTCGTCTGGTGGCCCAAACCGGCTCGTTTGCGGCGGCGGCCGAGCGCGCCGCATTGACGCAGGCGGCCGTCAGTTTGCAGATGCGCGGGCTGGAGGACGCCGTCGGTCAGCGGCTGTTCGACCGGCGCGGGCGGCAGATCACGCTCACGCGTCAGGGACGCGACCTGTTTCCCCGCGTCGAGCAGATTCTGGCGCTCACGGCCGAGCTGACCACCTCGCCCATCGATGCGATGCAGGGCCCCGTGACCATCGGCGCGGTGGTGTCGGTCATCGGCGCGCTCTCGCTCGTGGTCGCCGAACTGAAGACCGCGCATCCGCAGCTCGATGTGCGGCTGACGTCCGCCCGCTCGGACGAATTGACCGATCTTGTCGAACAGGGAGAAGTGGACATCGCCGCCGTGGTCGCACGCGCGGACGACGCCCGCGCCGACGGACTGGTGTGGACGCCGCTCTACACCGAGCCGATGGTGATGGTCGTCAATCGCGACATCGCGCAAACCGATCCGCAGCAGATTCTCGATGCACACGCGTTCCTGCGGTTCGACCGTCGCGTGCGAACCGGTCTCGTCGTCGAGCAGGCGTTGCGCGCCGCAAGACTCAGCGTGACCGAGTATCTGGAGCTGAACTCCATCGAGACAATCGTCGCGCTCGTGCGCAAGAACGTCGGCGTATCGGTATTGCCGTTGCTGCATCGAGGCGATTGGCACGCTGACCCGCTGCTGCGCATTGTCCCCATCGCCGAGCCGCCACTGCTTCGCACCGTCGGCATGATTCATCGCGAACACGATTCGCGCACGCACAACATTACCGCTGCGATTGCGGGCATGCTGTACGACGTTTGAACCAGCTTGAACGGGTTTGACACGCACGAACAAGTCGCGCAAATGACAACGGCGCGAACTTTGTCGCGCCGTTGGCGGGAAACAACGTGAAATGAAATTGTTGAGCGGCGTTCAGTCTTTCGTTTCAAGTGCTTTGTTGATGCGCAGTGCGAGCAGCGTGCAGACCGTGCCGGAGAGCAGATAGCCGCTCACGGCGATCAGGCCGAACTCTGCCGACAATCCGAGTGCGACGAGCGGTGCGAACGCCGCGCCCAGCAGCCACGCAAAGTCCGTCGTGAGCGCCGCCCCGGTGTAGCGAAAGCGCTGCTCGAAGTTGGACGTCACCGTACCGGCCGCCTGACCGTACGACAGCCCGAGCAGGCCGAAGCCCACCAGAATGAAGATGTCCTGCCCCACCGAACTGCCGCCCATCAGGAACGGCGCAAACAGGGCGAAGACGCCGATGAAGATCGCGAAAAGACCCAATGTCGTGCGTCGGCCAATGCGGTCGGCAATGCGTCCGGAAATCACCGTGCAGATGATTGCGATCACCGCGCCGAAGAGCTGCACGATCAGCACGCTGTTCAGATCCTGCGTGTTTTGCAGCGAAATCCACGACAGCGGGAACACCGTCACCAGGTGGAAGAGCGCATAACTTGCCAGCGCCGCGAACGCGCCGAGGAAGATGTTGTAGCCCTGCGAGCGCACCATCTCCCGCGTGCTGATCGGCTCCAGTTGCCCCTCTTCGAGCATGGCCGTGTATTCGTTCGTCACGACCAGACGCAGCCGCGCGAACAGCGCCACCACGTTCACAGCGAACGCGACGTAGAACGGATAACGCCAGCCCCAGGTGAGGAAGTCGTCCGGATCGAGGCTCCAGTGCAGAAACAGGAACAGCGACGCCGCGATGATGAATCCGATCGGCGCGCCCAGTTGCCCCATCATCGAATACCAGCCGCGCCGCTGCGGCGGGGCGTTCATCGCCAGCAGCGACGGCAAGCCGTCCCACGAGCCGCCGAAGCCGATGCCCTGTACCAGACGGAAGAAAGCGAGCAGCCAGATGGCCTTGTCGCCGATCACCGCATGCCCCGGCAGAAAGGCCATGCCCGCCGTTGCCGTACCGAGCACGAACAGCGCCGCCGTGAGCTTGACGCTGCGTCCCCAGCGACGCTGCACGTTCATGAAGAGCGTGGTGCCGAACGGGCGCGAGATAAAGGCGAAGGAGAAGATCGTGAACGAGTACAGCAGCCCGTGAAGGCCGTCCGCAAACGGGAAGAAAACGTGTGGAAAGACGAGAACGGCAGCGATGCCGAACACAAAGAAGTCGAAGTACTCGGAGGCGCGTCCAACAACCACGCCGACCGCGATTTCCTCAGGCGCGATACGGGATTTACTCCCGTGATCGTGCGCTGTCGGCGCGCCGGGTGCCCCCGGTTGCGTCGGCGATTGATGAGCACTGCTTGACATTATCGGACCCCCTCGCGGATCGGGATGACGATGACACTCGTGCCAGAAAAGCATCGCAGGTATCTCGAATTGCCGCTATAGGGTTTACCCTAAATTGATGCATCAGAAAGTGCGGTCCATGATGGGTACGGTCTAAGGCTACGGTTCCATCAATCGCAGCATGACTTCCCCCAAGTTCCTCCGCGGGGTACTTTTACTCCCCGCCTTCGCGCTGCTGTCCGGCTGCAATACCGTATTGATGTCGCCTTCGGGGGATCTCGCGGTAAGGCAGCGGGACATCATCATCGTTTCCACCGTTCTGATGTTGCTGATCATCGTGCCGGTGATCGTGCTGACATTGCTGTTCGCCTGGCGATACCGGGCATCGAACAAGAACGCCGTCTACACCCCCGAGTGGGATCACTCCACGCTGCTCGAACTGCTGATCTGGGCAGCTCCCCTGCTGATCATCATTGCGCTGGGGGCCCTCACCTGGGTCAGCACCCACAAGCTCGATCCATACCGTCCGCTTGAGCGCATCGACGCAAAACGGGAGATTCCGCCCGACACGCGTCCGCTTACGGTGCAGGTCGTGGCGATGGACTGGAAGTGGCTGTTCTTCTATCCCGACCAGGGCATTGCGACCGTGAACGAACTGGCCGCGCCGGTCGACCGTCCGATCCGCTTCGAAATCACGTCGACCACGATGATGAATTCGTTCTTCGTGCCAGCGCTCGCCGGTCAGATCTACGCGATGCCGGGCATGGAGACGAAGTTGCACGCGGTCATCAACAAGCCCGGCGTGTACGACGGCTTCTCCGCGAACTACAGCGGCGCGGGCTTCTCCGGCATGCGCTTCAAGTTCCACGGCATGACGGCGGACGAGTTCGACGCGTGGGTGAAACAGGTCAAGACGAAGGGCGAAAACCTGTCGCGCGACAAGTACGAGGCGCTCGCGAAACCGAGCGAGTGGGTGCCGGTGAAGTATTACGCCGACGTAGCACCCGACCTCTACGACGCGATTCTGAACCGTTGTGTTCAGCAGGGGCAGACCTGCCTGAAGGACATGATGGATCAACCGAATCACGCGCACGCCAGCCGGGCCGGTTCGCGCAAGACCGATGCGTTGCTCGCCGACGCGATGTGTACCGCACAGAACACCGTGCAGTTCGCCGCCGACGCGCAACGTGCCCCGGGGACTGCGCTCGCGCAGTGACTTCGTGAAGCCGTTTCGCGACGACCCACCCGTGACGCGCACTGCGCCTAACCGTCGACAATGATGCGCCTCGCGCGCGAATGATCCCAGGTTCGAGCTTATGGACATCGTCAAGCTGATCTTCGGTCGCCTCACGCTAGAGGCGA
Source organism: Pandoraea commovens (assembly GCF_024704525.1). NCBI lineage: Bacteria > Pseudomonadati > Pseudomonadota > Betaproteobacteria > Burkholderiales > Burkholderiaceae > Pandoraea > Pandoraea commovens. Next base: position 1,244,008 of record NZ_CP102780.1, on the reverse strand, counting down.
TCCCGTACCACGAACCGATCCTCCTCGCGACCTTTGCGGGGGTGGCGATCGGCGGCGTCGTGGTACTGGGCGCCATCACCTACTTCAAGCTATGGGGCTACCTGTGGCGAGAGTGGTTCACGAGCATCGATCACAAGAAGATCGGCATCATGTACGTGATCCTCGGCATCATCATGTTGCTGCGCGGCTTCGCCGATGCCGCGATGATGCGCCTGCAACAGGCGGTCTCGTTCGGCGACAACATGGGCTATCTGCCGCCACACCACTACGATCAGATCTTCACCGCGCACGGCGTGATCATGATCTTCTTCGTGGCGATGCCGCTCGTGACCGGTCTCATGAACTTCGTGGTGCCGCTCCAGATCGGCGCGCGCGACGTGGCCTTCCCGTTCCTCAATAATTTCAGCTTCTGGATGACGACCAGCGGCGCGGTGCTCGTGATGATGTCGCTTTTCGTCGGCGAATTCGCACGTACCGGCTGGCTCGCGTATCCACCGCTCTCGGGCGTGCTGCAAAGCCCTGACGTGGGCGTCGACTACTACATATGGGCCTTGCAGATCGCAGGCGTCGGCACGTTGCTCTCAGGGATCAACCTGCTCGTGACCATCGTGAAGATGCGCGCACCGGGCATGACGATGATGCGCATGCCGGTGTTCACGTGGACGTCGCTGTGCACCAACGTGCTGATCGTGGCCGCCTTCCCGGTGCTCACCGCCGTGCTCGCCCTGCTCGCCCTCGACCGTTACGCCGGGACCAACTTCTTCACGAACGATCTCGGCGGCAACGCCATGATGTACGTGAACCTGATCTGGATCTGGGGCCACCCCGAGGTCTACATTCTCGTGCTGCCGGTGTTCGGTGTGTTCTCGGAAGTGGTGGCGACGTTCTCGGGCAAGCGACTGTTCGGTTATGCGTCGATGGTCTACGCCACTGTCGTGATTACGGTGCTGTCGTACCTCGTGTGGCTGCACCACTTCTTTACGATGGGCTCGGGCGCGAGTGTGAACTCGTTCTTCGGGATCACGACGATGATCATCTCGATACCCACGGGGGCCAAGATCTTCAACTGGCTCTTCACGATGTATCGCGGACGCATCCACTTCGAAGTGCCCATGCTCTGGACCATCGGCTTCATGGTGACCTTCGTGATCGGCGGCATGACCGGCGTGCTGCTCGCGGTACCGCCTGCGGACTTCTCGCTGCATAACGGCCTGTTCCTGATTGCCCACTTCCACAACGTGATCATCGGTGGGGTCGTGTTCGGCGTGTTCGCCGCCATCAGCTACTGGTTCCCGAAAGCCTTCGGCTACAAGCTCGACCCGTTCTGGGGCAAGTGCTCGTTCTGGTTCTGGTTCATCGGCTTCTACGTGGCGTTCATGCCGCTCTATCTGCTCGGCCTGATGGGCGTGACGCGACGCGTGAGCCACTTCGACGATATGTCGTTGCAGATCTGGTTCCAGGTCGCCGCCGTGGGTGCGCTGCTCATCGCCATCGGTATCGCCTGCTTCATCATCCAGTTGGTGGTGAGCTACATGCGTCGCGATCAACTGCGCGACGAGACGGGCGATCCGTGGGGCGGACGCACGCTGGAATGGTCGACGTCGTCGCCGCCGCCGGTCTACAACTTCGCCTTCACGCCGCTCATTCACGACAACGACGCCTGGTGGCAGATGAAGCAGCACGGCTTCAAGCGCCCGATGGACGGCTTCATCCCGATCCACATGCCGAAGAACACCGGCGCAGGCATCATCCTCGCCGGGCTGGCGACGGTGTGCGGCTTCGGGCTGATCTGGCATATGTGGCTGGTGGTGATCGTGGCCTTCGTCGCACTGATCGCGACGGCCATCGGACACACGTTCAACTATCACCGCGACTACTACATCCCGGCCGATCAGGTCGAACACACGGAGGCAGCGCGCACGCGACTGCTCGCCCAGAATGTCTGACACGACCGCACCGTTCCCTGCCGGTGGCGTGCCGCTCGGCGGCGGCGCCCACGCCCCTTACCCGCCGCGCGAGGGCGACCTGAAGTTCATGATGTCGACGGACTACCACCCGCCGGGTGGTACGTTGCTCGGCTTCTGGATTTATCTGATGAGCGACTGCCTCGTCTTCGCCTGTCTGTTCGCGGCGTATGGCGTGCTCGGTCGCAACTACGCGGGCGGGCCGACCGGCGCGGAGCTGTTCGAACTGCCGCTCGTAGCGGTCAACACCACGTTCCTGCTGCTCTCGTCGATCACCTACGGCTTTGCGATGCTGGAGATGCAACGGCGCCGCCAGAGCGCTGTGACCGGCTGGCTGATCGTGACGGGGCTGCTCGGCGCCGCGTTCCTTTCGCTCGAACTGTACGAGTTCGCCACGCTGATTCATGAAGGTGCCGGACCGTGGCGCAGCGCGTTCCTGTCGTCGTTCTTCACGCTGGTGGGCACGCACGGGCTGCACGTCACGTTCGGCATCATCTGGCTCATTACGCTGCTGGTGCAGATCGGCAAGCACGGCCTGACCGCACCGAACCGTCGGCGGCTGATGTGCCTGTCGATGTTCTGGCACTTTCTGGACGTCGTGTGGATCGGCGTCTTCACGTTCGTCTATCTGATGGGAGTGCTGCCGTGAGCACCCACGACTCGACTTTGCACGATGCCCACGGGCACGACCCTCACGATCATGAAGACGATCATGGGAACGAGGGGCCGCACAGCACGCTGCGCGGCTATACGACCGGTTTCATTCTGTCGGTGGTGCTCACCGCGATTCCGTTCTGGTTCGTGATGGGCGGCGTGTTCGAGAAATCGAGCACGACCGCGATCATGATCCTGTTCCTCGCGGCGATTCAGATCGTGGTGCACATGATCTACTTCCTGCACATGAACGCGAAGTCCGAGGGCGGCTGGAACATGCTGTCGCTGATCTTCACGATCGTGCTGGTCGTCATCACGCTCTCGGGCTCGCTGTGGGTGATGTATCACCTGAACCAAAACATGATGCCGGGTATGATGCAGGATACGAAAAACCTCCCTTGAACGGCATTTCCCTTGAGTAGCGATCGACTTCACGATTCGGGGGACGCACAGCGTCCCCCGCGCGCTTCTGGCGCCCCCTCCCGCACATCTCCCCTTCGCGTGGTGATTCTCGGCGTCATCACGCTGGTGCTGATTTCCCTTTTTGTCTCGCTCGGCACGTGGCAGCTGCAACGCCGCGCGTGGAAACTCGATCTGATCGAACGCGTGAATTCGCGCGTGCACGCGCCCCCGTCGGCGGCGCCCGCGCGCGCGCAATGGGCTGACGTCAGCGCCGAGAAGGACGAGTATCGTCACGTCTGGCTGACCGGCACCTACCAGTTCGACAAAGACACGCTCGTGCAGGCCGTCACCGATCTGGGCGGCGGCTACTGGGTGCTCACGCCGCTGCGCACGGCAGATGGTGGCGAAGTATTGGTCAATCGAGGCTTCGTGCCGCCGGGCTGGAAAGAGTCGGTGCCGTCCGCCCCGGCGGGCGAAGTCACGGTGACGGGATTGCTGCGCATGCCCGAGCCGGTCGGCGGCTTCCTGCGCAAGAACGCTCCGGCGGAGAACCTCTGGTATTCGCGGGACGTGGTGGCGATTGCGGCGGCGCGCGGTCTCAATGCGTCCGACGTGGCCCCGTATTTCGTGGACGCCGACGGCAAACCCGGCGCGAATGCGGGTGCCGGTGCAAACGCCATCACCAACGACGCCGAAGCCATGACCAGCAAGGTTCAGTCGCAAGATCGCGACTATCCCGTGGGCGGCCTGACCGTGGTGCAGTTCCCGAACAACCACATGAGCTATCTGCTGACGTGGTACGCACTCGCCATCATGTCGGCCGTCGCAGGCTGGTTCGTCATTCGGCTCGAACTTCGCAAGCGCGGCGAGCAGACGAAATAAGCGTCGCAATGCACGTCGCAATACACGTCGCAATCTCCGGCAGCCGCGCATCGTCGAGCGCGGCGTAGCCGAGCACCAGACCCGGGGGCACCGTCTGCGCCCGGGCGAACTCCCCCAGTCCTTCCACGAACACGCCTTGCGCGCGCAACGCCGCGACGAGCGCCGCCTCGTCCACCTGCGACGGCAGCCACAGCACACAATGAAAGCCCGCGTGGTCGCCGGTGATGCGACAAGGTGTCGTCATCCTCGCGCGTAACGTTTCCAGCAGCAGATTGCGACGTCTGAGATACACGCTGCGCGAGGCGCGCAAATGCCGCGCGAAATCGCCCCCATCGATATAGCTCGCGAGCGCCATCTGTTCGATGAGGCTGTTCGAGCGTCCCGATGCCGAGCGCTGCCCCGCGATTCGCGCAAGCAATGCTGGCGGTGCCAGCAAATAACCGATACGCAGAGACGGAAACAGCGACTTGTTGAAGCTGCTGCAATGGATCACGCGCGCCTGCGTGTCGATGGCCTTGAGCGCAGGTAAAGGCGCGCTCCCGTAGCTGAACTCGCTGTCGTAGTCGTCTTCGACAATCCAGACGTCGCGCGCACTCGCCCACTCCAGCAGTTGCATGCGGCGATTGATCGACATCGTGGTGCCGAGCGGTGCCTGATGCGCAGGCGTCACGTAGGCGATGCCGGGACGCCCCGCCCCCGCATGGTCGGCGGCCTCCACGACAAAGCCCTCGTCGTCGACAGGCACGCTCACGCAACGCTGCGACGGCGCGCGCACCAGCGTCGACAGATTCTTGTAGCCGGGGTCTTCGAGATAGAACGATGTGGTGTCGTCCGCCAGGACTTCCGTGACGAGATCGATGGCATGGCGAATACCGGTCGTCACCACGATTTCGTCGGCTTCGCAGGCGATGCCCCGCGTCATGCGCACATAGCGAGCGATGCTTTCGCGCAGCGGCAAATAGCCGCGCGGGTCCGTGTCGGCCAACAATTCGGGGGTGACGGCCCGCAACGCACGGTTCATATGCTTGCGCCAGACGGGTAGCGAGAACAACGCGGCGTCGGGCGACCGGCCGGTTTTCGACGCAAGCGATGCAGCGCTCTCGGGCAGCGGTTGCGTTGACGCTGCGGTTTGACCGGATGCCGCCGATGTCGCCACCGCCCCGGAGAAGTCCGCGATCACTTCCGTGCCCGCGCCAACGCGACTCGCCACATAGCCTTCGAGCGTCAGTTGCTCGAACGCCAGCTCGACGATGCCGCGCGACACCTCCCAGCGCTCCGCCAGCGTGCGCGTGGACGGCAGACGATCACCGCGTCGCAACTCGCCCGCGACGATGCGCTCGCGCACGCAACGGTAGACCCATGCCTGACGCGTCTCCTTCTCGTGGCGAGCGGAAAGCGGCAATTCCAATGGCTGGCTGAGATGGCGTCGGCGCATGAGGCGGCTGCACAAAGGGATGGAAGCGCGGTGTCACATCGGATGCGGGCCTTTCACGACGGTCGAATCATCGATCCATTGCAAAGTGGCCCAACCCATCCTGCGACAAATGGCGCTTCGAATTATACAAGTTAGGCCTTATCCTAAACACCATGACGTCTGTTCCGCAGGTTGCAACGCGACTGGCGTTCCCCCCAAATCAGAGTAAACAGTGGAGAAATTTGATGGAGTTGACGGAGTTAGTCCGGCGCGAAGCGGTCGGAACCAAGTACAGCGTCGAAGCGATGCAACGTGCACAGGCGCTGACCTGGGAGGCCACCGAGAAAATCGCCGCCATGATCAAGCCCGGCATGCGCGAGTCGGAAGCCATCGCCGCGAGCAAGACGCTGCTCGGCACGCTCGGCATGGACCGCATCTGGCACCCGGTGCTGATTCGCTTCGGTGAAAACACGTTGCGCACGTTCAGCGAGCGCAGCGATAACGACCCGGTGCTCGGCGACGACGACATCTATTTCATCGACATCGGCGTGGTGTTCGGCGCGCACGAAGGTGATTGCGGGTTCACACGCACGACCGGCAGCGATCCCGAGATGCAGCGTTGCGCGGACGACGCCAAGCGTCTGTTCGACATCGTCCATCAGCATTGGCGCGCCGAGGGGGTCAACGGTCAGGCTCTGTACGAATTCGCGAAGGCACAGGCCGAGGCGATGGGCTGGGTGCTCAATCTCGACATCAAGGGCCATCGCGTGAGCGACTTCCCGCATGCCATCTACAAGGGCGGCAAGCTCGGCGATTTCGAAGGTACGCCCAATGGCGGCTTGTGGATTCTCGAGATCCAGATCGCGCATCCGACGCGTGCGTTCGGTGCTTTCTACGAAGACCTGCTGATCTGACCGGAAGCGTTGACGCGAGCACCGCCGGGGTCGCTCGCGTCATTCGTCTCGCATCAAAACTCAACACGCAGTTCAATCCAGCTCAACACGGCGATATCTGCCTGTTATCTGTGCAAGTCGGGCTCGCCTCCCGACTTCGGTTCGCTAATACACGGGTCACATGACAGCGTGGTGATCGCGCAACAATAACGAGTGGATTCCGAACTTTTCGCGTCGTTTCGCTTCGTGATCCCCTCCGTTTCGACGGATAAACCCCCATCGATATCTGACCCTATATCGACCTAAGTTCGCGTCGCGCAAGGCCGGTGAAGGCGCGCGTGCGATTTCGCGAATTGTCCAGAGCCACCCGAAGTCGCGTTGTGGCCCGTCGCCCGGACTTTTGGCGCATCTTTCCCCAATTACCCGTTTTGCGTTAACGTTCGATGGTCGACGGGATTGTTCACACACGTCGCAACGTCGGCGTCGTAATGTCGGCGTCGTAATGTCGGCGTCGTAATGTCGGTATAGGCAGCGGAGACATCACCCCGCAACCGTGTCGCCCCCCGAGGCGCATGGGCGAGGGCGAGCTGCCCGTCGTGTGTCCGTCGCTAGCGCAGTTGAAGCTACCTCCATCTCGCTCACCATAAGAACCACAGAAAGACGATGAAAAACCCAACCTTCACTAAAGCGCTCTTAGCCACAGCTCTGAGCTGCGCGCTGTTCAACGTTCACGCGGCATCGCAGGCACCGGTCGGCGCGCAGAACGGCATGGTCGTGACGGCCCAGCACCTCGCGTCGAAAGTCGGCGTGGACGTGCTCAAGGCCGGCGGCAATGCCGTCGACGCCGCGGTTGCGGTCGGTTACGCACTCGCCGTGGTGTACCCGGCAGCGGGCAACATCGGCGGCGGCGGCTTCATGACGATCCAGCTCGCCGACGGCCGCAAGACCTTCCTCGACTTCCGTGAAAAGGCCCCGCTCGCTGCGACGGCCAACATGTACCTCGACAAGGACGGCAACGTCATCAAGGGCGCTTCGACGACCGGCTATCTGGCCGTCGGCGTACCGGGCAGCGTGTCCGGCATGGAATACGCACGCGAGAAGTACGGCACGAAGACGCGTCAGCAACTGCTCGCACCGGCCATCACGCTCGCCGACAAGGGTTTCGTACTCGATCAGGGCGACGTCGACATGCTGTGGACGTCCACCAAGGACTTCGAGAAAGACCACGCCAACTCGGGCGCGATCTTCCTGAACAAGGGCCAGCCGTTCCAGCCGGGCGAACGCCTCGTGCAGAAGGACCTCGCCCGTACGCTCAAGCTGATCAGTGCCAAGGGCACCGATGGCTTCTACAAGGGTGAAGTTGCCGACAAGCTGGTGGCGTCGATGAAGGCGGGCGGCGGCATCATCACGCAGGCCGACCTCGATCAGTACAAGACGCGCGAACTGGCCCCGGTCGAGTGCGACTATCGCGGCTATCACGTGGTGTCGGCCCCGCCCCCGAGCTCGGGCGGCGTGGTGATCTGCGAGATCATGAACATTCTCGAAGGCTACCCGATGAAGGAGCTGGGCTATCACTCGGCTCAGGGCGTGCACTACACCATCGAAGCCATGCGTCACGCGTATGTCGACCGCAACAGCTATCTGGGCGACCCGGACTTCGTGAAGAACCCGATCGCACAGTTGCTCGACAAGAACTACGCCGCGAAGATTCGTGCTGCGATCAACCCGCAAAAGGCTGGCATCTCGCAGGAGATCAAGCCGGGTGTGCCGCCGCATGAAGGCAGCAACACGACGCACTACTCCATCATCGACAAGGACGGCAACGCCGTATCCGTCACCTACACGCTCAACGACTGGTTCGGCGCGAAGGTCATGGCCAACGGCACGGGCGTGCTGCTCAACGACGAAATGGACGACTTCACCTCGAAGGTGGGCGTGCCGAACATGTACGGTCTGATTCAGGGTGAGGCGAACGCCATCGGCCCGGGCCGTCGTCCGCTGTCGTCGATGAGCCCGACCATCGTCACGAAGGACGGCAAGCCGGTGATGGTCGTCGGCACGCCGGGTGGCAGCCGCATCATCACGGCTACGCTGCTGACGATGCTTAACGTGATCGACTACGGCATGACGTTGCAGGAAGCCGTCGACGCGCCGCGTTTCCACCAGCAATGGATGCCGGAAGCGACCAACATCGAAGCGTTCGCGCTGAGCCCGGACACGCAGAAGATCCTGGAAAGCTGGGGCCAGAAGTTTGCAGGCCCGCAACCGGCTAACCACATTGCGGCGATTCTCGTCGGCGCACCGTCGCTCGGCGGTAAGCCGGTCGGCAAGAACCGCTTCTACGGTTCGAACGATCCGCGTCGCAACACGGGTCTTGCACTCGGGTATTGATGAGAGTTGAACGGATTCGGCGTTGCGCCGGGTCCGGGTAGCGAATGAAAAGAGGCCGCAGATTTGCGGCCTCTTTTTTGTCGGATGCTGTCCGTCTTCGCTCCTCAGCGGCGATGATCCACGCGACGCGCGAGACGTTCCCCCGCGAACTGCACCAGCGTCACGAGCGCCACGAGAATCACGATCACGTTGAACATCACACTCGTCTCGTAACGCTCATAGCCGTACCGCACGGCGAGGTCGCCAAGACCGCCTGCCCCGACCGCGCCCGCCATTGCCGATGCGCCGACCATCGCAATCACCGTCACCGTCGCACCGCCGAGAATCGCGGGCAACGCTTCGGGCAATAGCACGTGACGCACAATATGCCAGCGACGGCAGCCCATCGCGCGCGCCGCTTCGATCAGTCCCGGGTCGATCTCGCGCAAGCCGACTTGCGTCACTCGTGCGAAGAACGGAATCAGATGGACTGCGAGCGGCACCACGGCGGCCCACGTGCCCATCGTCGTGCCGACGATCCAGCGCGTGACCGGCAACAACGCCACCAGCAGAATGATGAACGGCACCGCGCGGAACAGATTCACCACGATCGACAACGCGCGGTTGAAGCGCGGACGTGGGACCAGCCCGCCCGGTGCTGTGATCACCAGCACAATGGCGATCAGCATGCCCACCGCAAAGACGATAGCGCACGCGCTCGTGACCATTAGCAACGTTTCGCCGAAGGCGCGCAGATATTTGTCGAGCATAACGATTCCGGAGGAATTAGACGGCCTGGACCTGATGGCGCTGCGCACTTTGCGCGAGACGTCCCTGCCAGGCGTGTTGCAACGGGCGTAGCAGCGCGCGCGTTGCCTCGGCCAGCGGGTTCGCGAAGACTTCGTCGACCGGACCGAGTTCGGTGATGCGTCCCTGATCGAGCACCAGTACACGGTCGCAGGCCTGATGGATCACGCCCATGTCGTGCGTGATGAGGACCACCGTCAGACCGAATTCGCGCTGCACGTCGCGCAACAACGAGAGAATCGAATCGGTCGTCTCGGGATCGAGTGCGGACGTCGCTTCGTCGCACAGCAGAATTTCGGGGCGATGTACCAGCGCACGCGCGATCCCCACGCGCTGCTTTTGTCCGCCGGAGAGCATGGCGGGATACGCATCGGCTTTGCCCGACAGTCCCACGAGCGCAAGCAGCTCATTCACGCGCGGCGCGATTTGCGTTTTCGGCATGCCTGCCACACGCAGCGGCAGCGCCACGTTTTCGAAGACGGTCTTCGCCGACAACAAGTTGAAGTGCTGGAAGATCATGCCGACGCGCCGACGCAAACCGACCAGCGCCGCTTCGTCGAGCGACGCCACGTCGACGCCATCTACCTTCACGTGCCCCGTACTCGGCAACTCCAGCGCGTTGATCGTGCGCAGCAGCGTGGACTTGCCAGCGCCGCTGCGTCCGATGATGCCGAAGCTCTCGCCACGATGCACGGCGAAGGTGATGTCCTGCAACGCCGCGCTCGACGCCCCGGTGTAAATCTTGCCGAGTCCGTCGAAGGTGATGTGTGCGACTTCGCGCGCCGCCGCCGTGGGTAAGCGGGTCACCGTGGTCGTTGGCGCAGTGGCGGTGTGCCGGGTTGTCATCGACGGGGTCCTCGCAAATGTAAATGGTGAATGGGCGATCAGAACGCCGGGACGACCGAGCCCTGATACTTTGTCTCGATGAACTTGCGCACTTCCTCCGACTGATAGGCCTTCACGAGGGGCGCGACCCACGGCGCGTTCTTATCCTTCTCGCGTACGGCAATGATGTTGACGTAAGGATTGTTCTCGCGCTTCTCGACCGCGATGCCATCGCGCGTGGCGATCAGCCCCGCCTGATACGCGAAGCTGTTGACGATGGCTGACGCGTCGACGTCCGGTAGCGAGCGCGCCAGCACGACCGATGCGCTTTCGATGAACTGAAGCTTGCGCGGGTTGGCGGTGACGTCCGAGAGCGTGGCCGTGCCGGTGTACGGGTCGAAGCCGTCGCGCAGTTTGATGAGACCGTGATCGCGCAGGATCACGAGCGCACGGGTCTGGTTGCTCGGATCGTTCGGCAGGCCGATCTTCGCGCCTTCGGGCAGCGATTCGAGCGATTTTTACTTCTTCGAATAGAACGCGATGGGCGAGATCAGTGTGTCGCCGACCGACACAAGCTTGTAACCGCGTTGCTTGATCTGATCGCGCAGGAAAGGAATGTGCTGGAAGGAATTGGCGTCGAGATCGCCGTTGTTCAGCGCTTCGTTCGGACTGGCCGTGCCGCTCACCACCACGGATTCGACGTTCAGGCCACGCGATTTCGCGACCTTCGTGACCACTTCCCAAATCTCTTCGTCGACACCGCCGCGCACACCGACCTTGAGCGGTTTGTCGGCCGCAAAGGCGCTCGCCGAGCCCAACGTACCGAGCGAGCCGATGGCCAGTGCGAGCAAGAGACTGCCGAGCAGACGAAACAGTTGGCGGCGTTGCATGACGTGTTCCCCTTGATTTAGGTATGGGTGATGCCGATTCAGGCGAACGCTCAGTCTAGGAAGTGGGGGCAATCAGCGTCCAATAACCAATTGCGCAAAGCTAAGTTGCCGACGGGCGCAGAGCATTCGTACGCCGAAGGTTCTGCACTTGTAACTTTTTGTAATACATCGCCGAAAAACTCAGGAACTCCTCTTGTGACCGGCGTCCAACTGGTTTCCCCGTGGATTGCGTCTTGCTCTCTCGTGTGACGGTTGCCGTCGCGCGTGGGGCGCATTTTTGTTCGACGCACATCGCTTTCTCGTCCCTTCTCTCTACGGAATCGCGCGAAGATGTCTGCCCTGTGGTGCCCGCTGCTCAGCCCGTCCCTGCCCCGCCTTTACCGTATGCCGCCACGCGCGATTGCCATTGCGCGCCTCGTGCTGTTCGGCGTCATTCTGCTCATCGCGGGACTGCCGGTCAGCGACGCGCTCGCTGCCAATGCGCATCAGACGAGCAGCGGCAAGCGCCGACACGATGCCGTCAAGAAGAAGAAAACGGTGGCAAAAAAGGCGAAGGCAGCACCGCAGCGCAAGGCGACGGCAGCGAGCGCGTCGCGCAAGCGTACGGCGGCTCACGCCGCAAAGGGACGCACGAGCCGCACCGCGAAGAAGGCGACGCCGCCGCGTCGCGCCAAGATGACGAAGTCCACGGCGAAGCGATCGCCGACGGTCGCGCGACGCAAGGCCGTGCCGAAGGCTGCTGTGGCCGCAGGAGCTGCGACGCCCCCCGGAGGAACGGCGGCGGCATCAGCCCAAGTGAGCACTGACGCTAAACCCCGGCTGCTCGCCCGTTGCGGCTTCACGTCGGCATCGCGCAAACGACTGTTCTCGAAGGCGGTGTACATCGTCGACGAGAACACGCACACGCCGCTGTTTGCCATGAATGCGGATCAGGTGCGCCCCATCGCGTCGCTCTCGAAGCTGATGACGGCGGTCGTCTGGCTCGACAGCGGCCCGGCCATGCGCGCGCCGCTCACCGTCACGAATGCGGATCTCGACACGCTGAAGTTCACACATTCGCGTCTGGCCGTGGGCTCGACGCTCTCGCGCGCCAACATGCTGCACATCTCGCTGATGGCCTCCGAGAACCGTGCGGCCGCTGCGCTGAGTCGTGACTATCCGGGCGGGCGGCCCGCTTTTATCTCGGCAATGAACGCCAAGGCGCGCTTGCTCAACATGCCGAACACACGCTTCGAAAACTCCACGGGACTCTCGCCGCGCAATGTGTCGACGGCGCGTGAACTGGCGCGGTTGGTACGCGCGTCGAACGGCTATCCGCTGATTCGTCGCTACTCGATCGATCATCAGCAGTTAGTGCCCACTGGCAAAGGACAACTGCAATACGTCAATACGAACCGGCTGGTGCGTTACGGCAAGGTGCACGCCAGCGTGCAGAAGACGGGCTTCATCAACGAGTCGGGGCACAACATGGTGATGCGGGTGATGGTGCACAAGACGCGTCCCGTGATCGTGACGATGCTTGGTAGCGACACCCCCGAAGGGTCACGCCTCGATGGCGTTCGCATCGCGCATTGGTTGTCGTGCTCGTTGCGTTGAACTCACGCCGAGGGACAAAGAAAAACGCGCGCTCACGAGTGGGTGAGCGCGCGCTTCGGTGACGATGAATGCCGGGGTCGGTTAGTGCTTTCGTGCGTGCCAGCGTCCCCAGATCGCCGTGGCGAAGAGCAGGAACGCGCCCGCGCCGATCACGGCGTCGAACCCATGATTGAACGCGGTGTTGGAGAGCATCGTCAGCGCATCGGCGGCCACCGGCGGTAAGTGCTCGGCGACGATCTGCGCTTCGTCGAGGCTGTCGCGCACGGTGTCCGGAAGCGTCGCGACTTGCGGCACATCCATCGAACGGCCGTAGACGAACGTCAGCAGGCTACCCATGAAGGTCACGCCCAACGCGCCGCCGAGTTCGTACGAGACCTCCTCGACCGACGCTGCCATCCCGGCGCGCTCGGGCGGTGCGCTCTGCATGATGGTGCTCGACGCCGCCGTCATGGTCGCGCCGACGCCAACACCGAGCGTCGCCAGTGCCAGCGCAGACAACACAAGACCCGAATCGCGCAGCATCAGGTAGCCCGCCATGCCCACGGCCGACGTCAGCAACGAGATGAACAACATCTGCGCACTGCCCATGCGGGGGAGCATGCGTCCGGCAATCGGTCCCGCGACGAACGCGGCAATCGATAACGGCATGCCCGCCCATCCGGCTTCCAGCGGCGAGTAGCCCATCGTGAGTTGCAGACGCTGGCTGAACACCAGTTGCATGCCGATCAGAGCCGCCGCAGCCATCAGTGCCGCGGCCACCGCACCGGCGAACACCGGATTACGGAACAACGCGAAATCGAGCAACGGATGCGCGCTGCGCTGCTGGCGTTTGACGAACGCCCACAGAAACGCAACGCCCACGACGACGGCAATGGCGACCGTCGCCCAGTCGGGGGACAGTTTGCCCGCGCTCTTGATCGCGTACGTCACACCGATCAGACCGACCATGAAGAGCAACGAGCCGAACCAGTCCCATGGTTGGGACGAAGTCGCACCGCCCTTCGGAATCAGCCAACAGGCCACAGGCAACGCGATGAGTACGATCGGGACGTTGATCAGGAAGACCGAGCCCCACCAGAAGTGTTCGAGCAGTGCGCCACCCACAATCGGGCCGAACGCCGCACCACCTGACGCGACCGACGCCCAGATACCGATAGCGAGCGCCTGCTCACGAGGATCGGCAAACGTCAGGCGAATCAGCGACAGCGTGGCGGGCATCATCATGGCCGCACCGACCCCAAGGAATCCTCGCGCGACGATCAGGACGTTTGCGCTCGGCGCAAAGGCGGCGGCGAGCGACGCCACACCGAAGACGACCAGACCTGCGAGGAACAATTGCTTGTGGCCAAGACGGTCGCCGAGCGTGCCCATGCCGAGCAACAGGCCCGAGACCACGAGCGCGTAAGCGTTGACGATCCACAGCTTGGCGGAGGCCCTCGCTGCCAGATCGTGGGTCAGACGAGGCAGTGCCGTATAGAGCACCGTCATGTCGATCACGATGAGCAGCAGCACCACCGACACGATGGCCAGTACCAGCCAACGGCGTGCGCCGCTCGCATGAGGTACCGGATGTGTTGAGGTATGCAGACTGGACATCGGAAAAGCTCCTTTCCTTTTTGGTGCGTAACGCCCGTTTGTCCGACGGGGTTACGTACTGACTTTATTTCTAGGGAAAACCCGCATCATCCATCAATAAATCGATTGAGAAAAGTTGGATTCCATCTGATAAGTGGATGGATTTGAAAGGTTTTTCCGTTTAGCGACCGCCAGACGCGGATGCCGACGATCTCGCGGGTGATAGGGTCAGATTCGAACGGTCGTTCTAGTGCGCCCGTCAAGACTGGCGGTGCACCACGCAGGCGCATACAATCTGCGCCACATTCCCATTGGGCGAAAAATCCCCCCTATTCGTACATGGCATCTCATCCGACCCGAATTCCCGACGCCGTCTCGCTCCCCGAGTTGACGGTACGCGGCATGATCCTGGGCGCACTGATCACCGTAGTGTTCACCGCCTCCAACGTTTATCTCGGCCTCAAGGTCGGTCTCACGTTTTCGTCCTCCATTCCTGCGGCCGTGATTTCGATGGCGGTGCTCCGCGCGCTGCGGGGCGGCAACATCCTCGAGAACAACATGGTGCAGACGCAGGCGTCTGCGGCGGGCACGCTCTCATCGATCATCTTTGTGTTGCCCGGCTTGTTGATGATCGGACACTGGCAAGGTTTTCCGTTTGGCCTGACGCTGGCAATCTGCGCGTCGGGCGGCATTCTTGGCGTGCTGTTCACGATTCCGTTGCGTCGTGCGATGGTCGTCGACAGTGACTTGCCGTATCCGGAGGGTGTGGCAGCCGCAGAAATTCTGCGCGTCGGCAGTGAAGGCGACGAAGGCACGTCGTCCTCCAACGGCAAGGCATCGACGGGTAACGAAGCGAGCGGTGTGCGGGAGATTGCCTTCGGCGGGATCGTCTCTGCGCTGTTCGCGTTTGCGACGGCTGGCCTGAAGATTCTCGGCGAGAGCATTACCGCGTGGATCCCGGCGGGCGCTGCGGTCTTTCGTCTGACGACCGGCTTCTCGCTCGCATTGATCGGTGCCGGTTATCTCATCGGCATCGTGTCGGGGCTGGCCATTCTGCTCGGCTTCGTGCTCACCTGGGGCATTGCTGTGCCAGTGCTCACGACCATCACACCGAATCCCGATGGTCTGGCGATGACGGCATTCGCGAATGGGCTGTGGCAACACAAGGTGCGGTTTATTGGGGCCGGTGTGATCGGCGTGGCGGCTATCTGGACGCTGATCACGTTGGCAAAGCCGATGGTCGATGGTGTGAAGACGTCGTTCACGGCGTTGGGCAAGGCACGCGGCGCGCGGGGTAAGTCTGGTAACGGACAGACGCTCGGTCGCACGGAGCAGGATCTGTCACCGTACTGGGTGATCGGTCTCACGTTGTTGTGCGTGGCGGTGTGGGTCGTGACGTTCGGTGTGTTCCTCGCGGACGCGCCGCTGTCGTTCGGCGGTACCGCGACGCTGGTGATTTGCAGCGTGGTTTTCGCCGTGGTCTTCGGCTTCCTGGTGGCTGCGGCATGTGGCTACATGGCGGGGCTGGTGGGATCGTCTGCCAGTCCGATTTCGGGTATCGGCATCGTTGCAGTGGTGTTGGTGTCGCTGCTGATTCTGAGCGTCAGTCAGGCAAGCGGGCTGCTCGATACCGCAGGCGGCAGCAAGCTCGCGATTGCGTTGGCGCTCTTCACGACGGCTGCGGTCATCGCCATTGCCACGATTTCCAACGACAATCTGCAGGATCTGAAGACGGGTTGGTTGGTGGGCGCGACACCTTGGCGTCAGCAGGTGGCGCTGTTGGTGGGCTGTGTCGTGGGTGCGGCGGTGATTCCGCCGGTACTGAACCTGCTGTACAACGCTTATGGGTTCACCGATGCATTGCCGCGTGCGGGGATGGACCCGTCGCAGGCGCTTTCGGCGCCGCAGGCGATTCTGATGACAGCGATTGCCAAGGGCATCTTCACGCATCAGCTCGACTGGTCGATGCTCGGCATCGGTGCGGTGTTGGGGCTGGCGTTGATTGCGATTGATGCAGCGTTGGCCAAGCGTGGTGGCGTTGCGCGTGTGCCGGTTATTGCTGTGGGTATCGGTATCTATCTGCCGCCGACGATCGGCTCGGTGCTGGTGATCGGTGCGGTGCTGGGTTGGATTGCGCAACGCATTCTGAAGTCACGCGCCAAGGCGCAAGGAAAGGACTTCGGGCCGTATGCGGAAGCGGCCGAACGACGCGGCGTGTTGCTGGCATCGGGCCTGATCGTAGGTGAGAGTCTGGTGGGCGTTGCGATGGCGATGGTCGTCGGCTTCACCGGTTCCGACGCACCGCTGGCCCTCGTCGGCAGCAGCTTCGCCCCAACGTCGGAATGGCTCGCCCTGCTGGTCTTCGCTGGCATCTGCATCGTCATCGTCCGCCGAGTCCTATCGACAACGCGGTCGGCGTGACCCGCATGATCGGCGTAGCGATCTATTCGCACGCTACTGCGTTCAACGTCGTATAAATTCTAGCGTCCTCCTGTGAGTCGATAAGCGCGATCCCGCGCACATCGACTCACAGCATCCCCCCAGCAAGTCCCTCTCCTCCCTGTTTGATCACACGCTAAAGCGCCCAGACTTCGCGCATGGGCATGACGCGTCACGCTTTTACTGAAACACGTCCACGTTAAGGCTGAGATTTCATGTCATCCGACGAAGATGTCGATGGAGCGTCGTTGTTGATGGGAGTGAAGGGGGGTACCGCTGATCGTAGGCAACGTGTTCTAGTCGAGTCACGCCCCCCACCGGAATGGTCGACGCCAATTGCGGGGCTAGAGGAATACGACGTCAGGCACCCAAGCACACGTTAATACGTGAATACGCGATTGAGCAATCCGCAGACGGAGCGCAATCGTTAGAGGGTACAAAACCGGAAATAATGACTTGGACGTGGCCTGACTGGCTGGCCCGTTACCTCAAGCGTACGGTCGAGCAAAATCGCTGTTGAGGCGCACAGCAACACCCGGAAACTGACGGCACGATGGATTCGTGTGCAAATGCTCGCCTCAGAGCCTCCCCCTTGCTGTCGTCTATTCAAGAAGCGGCCGCGACGACAATGCGTGAGTGGAATGCGTTAAGAACGGAGAATACCTAAGAACACGCAAAGTGCGCGCCGCAAAGCCTCCCCCTTGCTGTCGTCTATTCAAGAAGCGGCCGCAACGACAATACGTGAGTGGAATGCGTTAAGAACGGAGAATACCTACGAACACGCAAAGTGCGGGCCGCAAAGCAAAAACCCCTTGCTACGTTTGTAGCAAGGGGTTTTTAAGGGGAGCCTGACGATTACCTACTTTCACACGGGTATCCGCACTATCATCGGCGTGGAGTCGTTTCACGGTCCTGTTCGGGATGGGAAGGGGTGGTTCCAACTCGCTATGGTCATCAGGCTTAACTTGTATGTTCTGCTGACCTGAGGTCAGCAAAACCAATTCGGAAGAAGCGTAGTACAACAACTATTGTGGGTTGTGAGTGTATCGGCACATTGCGATACTCACACCAGGAAAAACACACTGGTTATAGGATCAAGCCTTACGGGCAATTAGTATCAGTTAGCTTAACGCATTACTGCGCTTCCACACCTGACCTATCAACGTCCTGGTCTTGAACGACCCTTCAAAGGAATCGAGTTCCTAGGGAAGTCTCATCTTAAGGCGAGTTTCCCGCTTAGATGCTTTCAGCGGTTATCTCTTCCGAACATAGCTACCCGGCGATGCCACTGGCGTGACAACCGGTACACCAGAGGTTCGTCCACTCCGGTCCTCTCGTACTAGGAGCAGCCCCCTTCAAACTTCCAACGCCCACGGCAGATAGGGACCAAACTGTCTCACGACGTTTTAAACCCAGCTCACGTACCTCTTTAAATGGCGAACAGCCATACCCTTGGGACCGGCTACAGCCCCAGGATGAGATGAGCCGACATCGAGGTGCCAAACACCGCCGTCGATATGAACTCTTGGGCGGTATCAGCCTGTTATCCCCAGAGTACCTTTTATCCGTTGAGCGATGGCCCTTCCATACAGAACCACCGGATCACTATGACCTGCTTTCGCACCTGCTCGACTTGTCAGTCTCGCAGTTAAGCACGCTTTTGCCATTGCACTATCAGCACGATTTCCGACCGTACCTAGCGTACCTTCGTACTCCTCCGTTACACTTTGGGAGGAGACCGCCCCAGTCAAACTGCCTACCATGCACTGTCCCCGATCCGGATTACGGACCTAGGTTAGAACCTCAAACAAGCCAGGGTGGTATTTCAAGGACGGCTCCACAGAAACTAGCGTTCCTGCTTCAAAGCCTCCCACCTATCCTACACAGACCGGTTCAAAGTCCAATGCAAAGCTACAGTAAAGGTTCATGGGGTCTTTCCGTCTAGCCGCGGGTAGATTGCATCATCACAAACACTTCAACTTCGCTGAGTCTCGGGAGGAGACAGTGTGGCCATCGTTACGCCATTCGTGCAGGTCGGAACTTACCCGACAAGGAATTTCGCTACCTTAGGACCGTTATAGTTACGGCCGCCGTTTACCGGGACTTCAATCAAGAGCTTGCACCCCATCATTTAATCTTCCGGCACCGGGCAGGCGTCACACCCTATACGTCCACTTTCGTGTTTGCAGAGTGCTGTGTTTTTATTAAACAGTCGCAGCCACCAGTTTATTGCAACCCCTTCACCCTTCTGGCGCAGGCCAGTTAAGCTACAAGGGCGTACCTTATCCCGAAGTTACGGTACCAATTTGCCGAGTTCCTTCTCCCGAGTTCTCTCAAGCGCCTTAGAATACTCATCTCGCCCACCTGTGTCGGTTTGCGGTACGGTCTCGTATGACTGAAGCTTAGAGGCTTTTCTTGGAACCACTTCCAATTGCTTCGTGAACAAGTTCACTCGCCCCACAGCCTTGAATTACGCGCCCGGATTTGCCTAAGCGCCTTCTCCACTGCAGGGACCGGGACTTCCAACACCCGGACAACCTTCCGCGATCCGTCCCCCCATCGCATCATACGACGGTGCAGGAATATTAACCTGCTTCCCATCAGCTACGCATCTCTGCCTCGCCTTAGGGGCCGACTCACCCTACGCCGATGAACGTTGCGTAGGAAACCTTGGGCTTACGGCGAGGGGGCCTTTCACCCCCTTTATCGCTACTCATGTCAGCATTCGCACTTCTGATACCTCCAGCATCCTTTACAAGACACCTTCACAGGCTTACAGAACGCTCTCCTACCATGCGAGCAAGCTCGCATCCGCAGCTTCGGTATATTGCTTAGCCCCGTTACATCTTCCGCGCAGGACGACTCGATCAGTGAGCTATTACGCTTTCTTTAAAGGGTGGCTGCTTCTAAGCCAACCTCCTGACTGTTTTAGCCTTCCCACTTCGTTTCCCACTTAGCAATATTTAGGGACCTTAGCTGGCGGTCTGGGTTGTTTCCCTCTTGACACCGGACGTTAGCACCCGATGTCTGTCTCCCGTGATTGCACTCTTCGGTATTCGGAGTTTGCTATGGCGAGGTAATCCGCAATGGACCCCTCAACCATGACAGTGCTCTACCCCCGAAGGTGATACACGAGGCACTACCTAAATAGTTTTCGGAGAGAACCAGCTATTTCCAAGTTTGTTTAGCCTTTCACCCCTATCCACAGCTCATCCCCTAACTTTTCAACGTTAGTGGGTTCGGTCCTCCAGTACGTGTTACCGCACCTTCAACCTGGCCATGGATAGATCACTTGGTTTCGGGTCTACACCCAGCGACTGAACGCCCTATTCGGACTCGCTTTCGCTACGCCTTCCCTATTCGGTTAAGCTTGCCACTGAATGTAAGTCGCTGACCCATTATACAAAAGGTACGCCGTCACCCCTTACGAGGCTCCGACTGTTTGTATGCATGCGGTTTCAGGATCTATTTCACTCCCCTCCCGGGGTTCTTTTCGCCTTTCCCTCACGGTACTGGTTCACTATCGGTCGATTACGAGTATTTAGCCTTGGAGGATGGTCCCCCCATCTTCAGACAGGATTTCACGTGTCCCGCCCTACTTTTCTCAAGCTTAGTTCCACACCAGGGTTTTCTCATACGGGGCTATCACCCACTATGGCCGGACTTTCCATTCCGTTTTGATAACACCGGTGCTAAATCTTGAAGGCTGGTCCCATTTCGCTCGCCACTACTTTGGGAATCTCGGTTGATTTCTTTTCCTGCAGCTACTTAGATGTTTCAGTTCGCCGCGTTCGCTTCGCTAGACCTATGTATTCAGTCTAGGATGACCTAAAAGGCCGGGTTTCCCCATTCGGACATTTGTGGATCAATGCTTATTTGCCAGCTCCCCACAACTTTTCGCAGGCTATCGCGTCCTTCATCGCCTGTAATCGCCAAGGCATCCACCACATGCACTTATTCGCTTGACCCTATAACGAGTGCGTCTTTCGACACATTCTTCATAGGTTGAGTATTAGCGTTGTGCCGTATTCCAAGTCATCTTTCGATCACTTAAATACTGGTTGATACAATCACAACCCGTACAATTTCCACGCGCCATCTCTAACGCGCTTCCGTTGTACTACTTCTTCTTCCAAATTGTTAAAGAACATAAACTGCATGACATTGCTGTCATTCAAAAGCATTCACTTTGCTTGTAATTCATCACAGGGGATTTACTACAGACGTAAAGCGCTTTTGACTGACATCGATGTGATCTAAGGTTTTTGGTGGAGGATGACGGGATCGAACCGACGACCCCCTGCTTGCAAAGCAGGTGCTCTCCCAGCTGAGCTAATCCCCCAATCAAGCCGACTTACCACCACTTGAGTCTATCGAACAGTGGTTAAAAAGCTTGGTGGGTCTAGATGGACTCGAACCATCGACCCCCGCCTTATCAAGACGGTGCTCTAACCAACTGAGCTATAGACCCGACTTAGATCTACGCAGTCAACAACCGATAAGCGTGAACACTCAACTTCCAGTGCATGCTCTAGAAAGGAGGTGATCCAGCCGCAGGTTCCCCTACGGCTACCTTGTTACGACTTCACCCCAGTCATGAATCCTGCCGTGGTAAGCGCCCTCCTTACGGTTAGGCTACCTACTTCTGGCAAAACCCACTCCCATGGTGTGACGGGCGGTGTGTACAAGACCCGGGAACGTATTCACCGCGACATGCTGATCCGCGATTACTAGCGATTCCAGCTTCACGCAGTCGAGTTGCAGACTGCGATCCGGACTACGATCGGTTTTCTGGGGTTAGCTCCACCTCGCGGTTTGGCAGCCCTCTGTACCGACCATTGTATGACGTGTGAAGCCCTACCCATAAGGGCCATGAGGACTTGACGTCATCCCCACCTTCCTCCGGTTTGTCACCGGCAGTCTCCTTAGAGTGCTCTTGCGTAGCAACTAAGGACAAGGGTTGCGCTCGTTGCGGGACTTAACCCAACATCTCACGACACGAGCTGACGACAGCCATGCAGCACCTGTGTTACGGTTCTCTTTCGAGCACATCCGCCTCTCAGCAGACTTCCGTACATGTCAAGGGTAGGTAAGGTTTTTCGCGTTGCATCGAATTAATCCACATCATCCACCGCTTGTGCGGGTCCCCGTCAATTCCTTTGAGTTTTAATCTTGCGACCGTACTCCCCAGGCGGTCAACTTCACGCGTTAGCTACGTTACTAAGGAAATGAATCCCCAACAACTAGTTGACATCGTTTAGGGCGTGGACTACCAGGGTATCTAATCCTGTTTGCTCCCCACGCTTTCGTGCATGAGCGTCAGTATTGGCCCAGGGGGCTGCCTTCGCCATCGGTATTCCTCCACATCTCTACGCATTTCACTGCTACACGTGGAATTCTACCCCCCTCTGCCATACTCTAGCCTTGCAGTCACGAATGCAGTTCCCAGGTTGAGCCCGGGGATTTCACATCCGTCTTACAAAACCGCCTGCGCACGCTTTACGCCCAGTAATTCCGATTAACGCTTGCACCCTACGTATTACCGCGGCTGCTGGCACGTAGTTAGCCGGTGCTTATTCTTCCGGTACCGTCATCCCCCCGAGGTATTAACCCAGAGGATTTCTTTCCGGACAAAAGTGCTTTACAACCCGAAGGCCTTCTTCACACACGCGGCATTGCTGGATCAGGCTTTCGCCCATTGTCCAAAATTCCCCACTGCTGCCTCCCGTAGGAGTCTGGGCCGTGTCTCAGTCCCAGTGTGGCTGGTCGTCCTCTCAGACCAGCTACAGATCGTCGCCTTGGTAAGCTTTTACCCCACCAACTAGCTAATCTGATATCGGCCGCTCTTGTAGCGCGAGGCCCGAAGGTCCCCCGCTTTCCTCCTCAGAGCGTATGCGGTATTAATCCGGCTTTCGCCGAGCTATCCCCCACTACAAGGTACGTTCCGATATATTACTCACCCGTTCGCCACTCGCCACCAGGTGCAAGCACCCGTGCTGCCGTTCGACTTGCATGTGTAAGGCATGCCGCCAGCGTTCAATCTGAGCCAGGATCAAACTCTTCAGTTTAAACCTGTTACTGTTTTCGGTTTTTCGTGATAAATCACTAGAACCGGTCGCTCTCAAAGTATGCTGACAAGTTAATTACTTAACTTACCTATTACTATGTGAGCCTCAATAAATTTAAAGCTTATCTGCCGAAGCAGACGCACTATTCATCGAGTGCCCACACTTATCGGTTGTTTAATTTTTAAAGATCAATCGCATCTGACTTAACTTCGTCGCTTAATTACCGCGCCGTCGCTTCGTTTTCTGCGTCGCTGCATCAGCAGCAGAGAAGTGAGATTATGTCGCAGCTTCTCGTCGTCGTCAACAGTTTTTTTCGCTTTCTTCGTTCGTCGCCGTAGCGACTCACAAGCTCCAAAACCACTAACCACCGGGCTTTCTAGCCCGTCGCTTCAACCTCGTCGCTGCTTTCGCTGCGTCCCCGTCGTTGCGAGAGACGGAATATTAATGACGTTCACGAACGAGCGCAAGTCCTTTGTGAAATTATTTTTACGATCGTGGGAATCTTGCGTGTCCACGCGCCAGCCACCGCCCAAACGAAGAGGACCGGCCGCTCTCCCTATATATAGAGAGCGGTCGGTCCTTCTCCTCATCAAGAACGATCAACGCATCAAGTTCTTCCGTTCCGTCGGGGTCAGCGCCTGTAACTGGGACTCGGACAGATTCATCTGACCAACCACCTGCACGGGCGACGCCGGATCGTAGCGGAACATCTTGCCGGTATCCGCACGCGGCTTACCCGTGCTGTCTGTCTGCGCCCCGGCATCCAGCATGCGCACGCTAAAGATGGACGACTGATTCTGCCTCGATGCCGCCCGATCGCGAGCCATCGCCTCCTGAGCGGCGGACGCCGCTTGCGCCGCCGTGGCGCTCGCATTCGTCAGCGCACCGACGTTGACCGCAGCGACCGTCGGGATACCCACCGATTTGCCTTGCACCTGAATGTTCTCGGCATTCATCACACGCAATGCCGCAACGTTCACATTACCCGACACCCGAATCCCGGCTTCGCCCGCGTCGACCGTTCCCAGCGGGGCGATCAGGTCGATGTCGCCCGGCGGTACCTCCGGGATCGGCGCCAGCGTCGCAATGCCAGCGCCCGTGTTCGGCGTCGTCGGCGAGAGCGAAACAATGCCGAGCCCGTCATACACCCGGCGTTGCGGGGTATAGACGACGGTGGACTTCGAGCCGCGACCAGCGTTGATATCGCCTTGCGCCGACCACGCCAGGATGTGGCCGCCGAACGTCGTGAAAATACGGCTCTGTCCCAGCAGAATGCTATCGAGCGAATACAGTTCGACGTTGCCCCTGCCCTGCGTCAGAATCCCCGACCCTTCTTCCGGGACGAACCCGCCGTCCACGCCGACGAGCGTCCGCCCGCCTGGCGTGAGTACGCTCACGCCGCCACCAAAGTCCGTATGAATCCCGGCATCCTGCACTTCGTAGTGCGGCACGCCCGTCGCCGGACTTCCACGCGCAATCCACTGAGCCTGCGTCAAATACTTAACGCCGGCCTGCGGACGCGTCGTCGACAAACGATTCATGTTCTGGAGGAAATACGCCGCGCTACTGTACATCGTCAGATCGCCGTCGTACTGCCGTGCCGCGCCCGTCGCATCGGTCGTCGGGAACAAGGTCGCAATGGCTTCCCGACCGCGCAAATAGCTGCCCGCGCGCGGGCCGCTCGCGTCGTTGTACTCCCGGCCCGACGCACGCAGTTCGGCGAAATAGACGTCCCGGAGATAGGCACGCTGTTGCTCGGGCGCAAGCGCGTCGAAGAACTGACGCGCGTCCATCGACGCCGCATCGAAACGAACGCTCTGACCATAGCGCACCGATGCGTCGCCAAAACGTCGGGTCAGCCAGTTCACGAGATACAGATTGCTTTGCTGCTGATATTCATTTCGCAGATCGCGCTTGGCAACAGCCCCGGCACCGCCCGCCGCTTTGCTCGCGGCATCGAGTTCGGCCTGTTTGTTGACGAGATAGGCCTCGGCACGGCTCGCATCGTCCGCATAACCAAACTCCTGCTTCAGCCAGCCGCTCAACGTCATCTCGCCGCCATACACGACGACTGCCTTACCTGGCTGATCGGCGAACGGACGCCCCGCTTCGGCCAGATTCGCCGGATCCAGATAACGAGCAGCGAACGCCTTGAAGTCGATACCGTCGAGCCCCTTCGGACCGACGCCCGCCGCCACGGCAATCCCGGCACCGCTGCTCCGGTCACCCGACGTGACGTTGGTCAGCGCCCCGAGGCTGCGCAGCTCGGCCTTGTCGCCCATGAGAATGTCGCGTCCGGCCGTCACTTCGAGCAAGCCCGGACCGGCCACGTAGAACGAGCTATATCGGATATCGCGTCCGGCCGAGACGACGGAAATGTCGTCCGGCGAGTTCTGCACGATCAGGTTGCCCCGTGCCGTTGCATTGCTTCTCGGTTGCGGCCTGCCCGGATTGTTCACCGGATCCTGAAAGTCCGGAATGGTGTACCAGCCTGCGAAATTGCCGTTAGTCGACAGGAACGTTCCAAGCGGTGTGCCCGAGTTGACGATGTCTCTGCCCGCCCGGATGGCGACTGCGCCGTTGCCCTCGTACCAGTTCGCCTCCGTACCCGGTTGCGGCACCACGGTTCCGCGATAGTTGATACCGCCGGTCTGAAGTCCCACGATATCGCCGGTCAGCGCATAGAAACGTGCGGGCGAGATGCCGCTGAAGTCGTACCCTGAGACGGTCGCCGGCGTCAGGCTGAACATCGGGAAACGATCGAGCGAATCCTGACTGTAGGCAAGCAGCATGAACCCCGGCGCCAGCGCATCTTGCCGAACGTTGGTCAGGAACTTACGACCGAACCAGGTGGCGAGCACCCCGCCCGCGAACGCCGGATTCTGCGCAGTGGGCAATGCTGTCGGATCCGCCGCCGAGCGACTGATCGCGTAGCCGGAGCTGTACAACGACTTACCTGCGATCATCTCCAGCGCGCCACCGTCGGTAGCGACCTTGAACAGGGAACTGACCGGCTCAGGTGCCAACAATACCGGTGTGTCGCCACGGGACGGATACGAATCTTCGCCGAGGATCCCCGTCGCCGAGTAACCGTTGTAGATGCTCCCATTGGCCGCCACAGCACGCAACGTGGCGGGCAACACGAAGCGCCCGTCTGTCGCCGAATAGTTCATCCCCACACGGCCGTTGTCCCCCAACGTCGTGATCGGCACCAAATTCCCGCCCGCGCTGAACAGATCGATGGCAGTCGAGGGCGTCCAGAGCGTGAACCAACTGATGCCCTCGCCGCTATAGGAGGTGCCGTTCACGGAGAACGGCGTGCCATTGGTGCGCTGTTGCGTGCGCGTGGCGTCGCCGTAACCGCCGATTACCAGATCGCCACGCGTGTCGATACGGGCCGTCGAGTCGCCCAGCACGAGCGATGGTCCACCGGTCCCGATGCCGCGTTCGGCGACATAGGGGTCGCGAGCGCGCGACTCGCTTATGTCGGTGCCGCCAAAGATGGCGTCGAACCCGCCCAGTGCTCCGGCTTCGACGCGTGTCGCGCCGCGCAGGTTGGTGAACGTGCCGTTCAGTGCAAGATTGCCGATACGCCATGTGGACAGATCGGTAATCGGGTTATTGG
The DNA here is from genome assembly GCF_024704525.1 of Pandoraea commovens. Lineage (NCBI taxonomy): Bacteria > Pseudomonadati > Pseudomonadota > Betaproteobacteria > Burkholderiales > Burkholderiaceae > Pandoraea > Pandoraea commovens. The sequence goes on along the minus strand of NZ_CP102780.1, from coordinate 1,217,604 downwards.
TCGGCGCGACGGCGCGAACTTCGCGCACCGGATTCAGGCCGCCGCCGATACGCACGTCGAGATCGCCCCCACCGGTGAGTACGATCTGCGAGCCATCGGCCGAGACACGACCGGTACTGGCCACAGAGACGTTCAGCCCCTCGCTTCGCGCCAGCGCACGTGGGCCTTCGGTATTGCCCGGCCCCATCCGCGATTCGAGCATGCCCGCGTTGCCGCCCGCCTCAAGCACGACGTTGCCACCGCCGAGCGTTCCAAGCCCGGTAAAGCCCTGCAGGAAAGGTGCCGTACCGAACACGTCGGAACCGCTCTGTTTACCCGCCGTGTAAGTTCCGAAGTTCACCCACCATGCGGTCGGCACACCGTCCGTCTGAATCACGGAACCGGAGCCTTGTCGCCACAACCAGCTACCGACATTGCCCGAATCGGTGACCTGACGCGGGTCGCCGAACCCCGTCGCATTCGGGCGTCGGTAGCTATCGGACGTGCCGATCGTATCGCCACGAATGTCGCCCTGCGCGCGCACGAAGAGGTTGCCACCGTGCTCCGGATACCACGCCGAATACAGGCTCTGCGCCTTGCCGTCGACGAACTTCTCGAACTCGCCGCCGTCCGGCCCCAGCACCGTTGCGTTTTTCACCTTGGAGCGGGCCAGGTTGTAGGCGGCCGCCACATCTCGCGATTGCGTACCGGCCGTATAGACACCGTACGGCGAGTTCATGGTGAAGTTTCCGCCCGCGAGCATGTCGAGATCGCCCGTGCCGGTGCGCACCACACTGAAAATCGGCTCACGCGCCGGGCTGGCTTTCAGTTCGAACTGCGCAGGAATTCCCGGTGTGACGATCTGAATCATGTCGCCCATCGTGTTCCAGAAGTCCGCATCGGCGTCGGAATTGATACCGTAGTCCGCGAGCTCCTGCGCCGTAATCGGATCCCCGGGAGTCGTACCGAAATACCACGATGCATCACTTCCCCAGCGATACACACCGACTGTTCCCGTGCCCGGGATTTTCACTGACTTTTCCCCCATCCCGTAATGCGTATCCGAGAGCGCCAGATGACCGTTCGCAGCAGACGCGCGCAGTGCACGCGGATCAGCGGCAGCAAGGTCGGCACCAGCGACCAGCCGCATCGACCAAGCGGCCGATCCCGGCTGCAGCATCGGCGCGAGCGCCAGCAGTTGTCCCTGAATTCCGTCGGCATCGGCGGGACGCACGTTGACGAACGTCGCATCGTTCGGCAGCTTGACGGTCGTTTCTGCCGGAATGATCGCGCCCTTCTTCATCGCCAGATCGCTGGCCAGCACAAAGGTCGTGGGCAGCACCTTGCCTGCGGGCCAGATCATCGCGGCGACCGATGCGTCGCCGGGCAGCAGCACGCCTGCGTCCAGCTTCATGTCGCGAGTGAGCGTCACGCTTGACGTGAGTACCGAACCCGCCGCGTACACCACGTTGCCGGACGCATCGCGCACCGCGCCGCCCAGCACCGTGCCTGCGGGGAAGGTCAGATCGGCCGTCAACGTCGCCTGCCTTGGCAGACGCGTGCCGCTCGGGAGCGTGCTGGCTTCGATCGAGATGTCGTAATTGAGTTGTCGCTCTGCCGGGAACGTCGTCCCTGCCGCAAGTGTGACCAGACCGCCCACGGGCACGACGGCGTCACCGCCCCAACCCGCCTTGCCGCTGGTGAGCACCCATCCCTTGTTGTCCGAAGACGTCGCAGTCAGCTTGCTCGTGTCGAAGCCGTCGTTCACGCTGCCGAACACTTCGAGGTTGCCGCCCGCACGAATGGTCAGCGCCCCGGCTTCGCCGCTGCCGTACACACCGGTCTTCTGCGTGTTCGGATTCAGACTCGCGTAGCGATAGCGCGACATGTCGATGTCGCCATCGATGTGCAGATCGCCCTCAGGCGTGGCACTCACGATCTCGACGCCCGGTCGCAGATGGAAGGCGGCCGTATAGCGACGCAGGCCCGCCAGTCGCGTGAGCAGTGCGCCGTTGGCCAGCGCGTTGGACATGAACGTCTCGTTCTGTCCGTGCAGCGTGTCGAGATAATCCTGATCGATGATCTGATACGGTCGGCCGTCGACCGAAACGTCGGTGCCCGGACGCGCATTGGCATCCCGCTGCATGCCGTTGACGGTAATCGAACGTGCACCATCGATCACGACGTTGCCGCCCGCATCGATGGCAATGTCGTTACCGGTCGCACTACCCGCGCCATTCGGCCCCAGACGTTTGGCGCTGATCTCGACGGTGCCGACGTTGAGCGGCGTGCCATTCGTCCCGGCACGTACATCGATGCGCGCGCCATCGGCCAGCACAACCCGCCCGTCACCGCCGTTGATTTCGACAATAGCGCGGTTCGAAGCCTCGATAGGCTTACCGTAGCTATCCAGCCGGAGCGTGGTGCTATGTGCGTCAAGCGTTGCATTGCCGCCGACGTTGACACCGTCACGCGCCGACAATCGGATGCTCCCCACCTGCTTGCCGCTCGCATCGACCCGCCCGGCGATATCGAGCCGCCCGCCGTCGACCGACAGCGTAATTTCGCGTGCCTTGAGTTCGTCGCCGACGACGAGATCGCCTTGCTTGATCTGGAAGCTGCGGCTACCGAACACGCCCCCTTCGCTCAAACGTGAATTCAATGCCGTGAAGCCATCGATGCGCTGTGCCCGCACATCGATACCGCCCGCGCTGAACGGGACCAGCGTGCCGCCTGCGTCGTACATGCCGGTCGCGCTGCCGAGCAACTTACCTGCGAGCGAGACGTCCCCGCCGGTCGCGCCCACTGCCGTCACGGACAACTTGCCTGCACGGTTCTCGACAGCCGACAGATCGATGACCGCCCCACCCGCCTGACGCACGTTGCCTTGCTCGCTGGAAAGCAGCACGTCGCCGCCCCAGCTGTATTTCGTCGCGTCGAAGAACTGGAGCTTGCGTCCTGCGAGATCGAGTTGCGCGCCATCTCTGAGCGTGACATCACCGGCCGCGTCCACCCGCAGGCGACCGCTCGGCAGCACGACATTGGTATCGATGTACGTCGCGCCGCCGGACTTCAGCCCGACTTCCGCCCCGAGGGCGGCGACCAGTTGGTCATTGCCAACCGCTGACTTCGCCCGTGCGCTTGCATTGGCGACCGTGATGTTCCCGCCCGCATTGAAGCGATTGACCGAACCCGCCGCCCCAGTGAGGATCGGCGTATCGATGACGATATCGCCGCCGCTGTAGTCGTAGGCGTGCGTCTGGTCGTTCCAGCCGTCTTGTGAGCGATAGACGGACAGGCTGCCCTTCTGATTGGCCGTGACACGTTCGCTCGCCTTGAGCTCGACCGTCGAGAACCCGACCGCCAGACGGTTCATGGCGTTGTTGACGTCGGGCTGCGTGGCCGGCCCAAAACCGAACTCGATCTCGCGTGCCTCAATCGCTAACCGACCGCTGCCGGTTCCCGCGCCACCGGCGACCACACTGCTCGCCGGGGCCTTCGAGCCGGTCCAGACCAGACGATCCGTGCGAATACGCGCCAGCGCATCGCTCGCCCCGTAGCCGAAGATCGCAGGGGTGCCGAGCACGAGCGTATCGATGGTCGACTTGCCGGTGGTCGCGTCGATGGTGGACAGTTCGACGGAATCGTAGAAGTTGATCGAATCGCGGGCGATGAGCGACAGGCTCTCCAGCGCCGGTGCGCCGTACACCGTGTCACCGCGCAGCAGACGCGACAGCACCGGTTGATTCAGCGTCAGCCCCTGCGCAAGCTTCCCGGATGCCGCCAGCGCGTCGAGTGAAGCCTGCTCGCCCACGTTCACCCGCCCGACGGAGAGCGATAGTTGACGCGTGCCGTAGCGCACGGCATCGGTGATCGTGAAGCGCTTATCCGTCGCTACCGCGATGGAGCCCTCGGACAGCAGCAGCGATTCGCCGCTGCACGCAGCGCCCGCCGTGCAGACCCCTAGGTCGATGTAGCCCGAACCAAACGAGTCGGTAGCCGTTGTCGGCGTCGGCGCGAGCATCGCAATCCGACCGTTGGACACGGCCAGCACACCGGACGTGCCCGGTGCGTAGGTGTAGCCGTTCGACGCATCCCACATCTGCATGCCATAGCCGAGCGTGTTGATGCCGCTGCCCTGCTCGATGGTGATACCGCGGGTCGGTGAGCGTGTCACGATGAACACCTCACCCGCGCGCAAGACCGCGCCGCCGCGCAGCACCACGTCGTACACATTGCCGCGACCATTGACATCGAACGATGCCGTGGCGGCCCCCAGCGTGCCTCCCGTGCCCTTGAGCACTTCGGGCAGCGCACCGATCGCCAGTCGCGCCGCACCGATGGCGTTCAAGTCGTTGGCATAGAGCGATACCAAGCCGATATCGCCCACCGTTGGCCTGGCATTCGCGCCGAGAATTTCGAAGCTAGCGCCGGACGGCGAACTGACGAGAACGCTGGCACCGTAACCGTCCTTTCCATGCGTGACGTCGGCGTGACCTTCGAAACGCAGCGACGGAAGTCCGTCGATTGCGCCCAGGTAGGAGTGCGGCAGGAAATATAAGTCGAGACGCTTGGCATCCGCCTCGATCAGCGAGCGGGGAACACCATCGCGGGCCGACGCCGCCCGTGCGAAATCGGCGTAGCTCATCTCGTTGTACTGCGAGTACTTACGCAACGTGTCTGCGGACGTGAGCACAGCCCGCGTAGGCGCGGCGCTGCGAATGCCGGTGTCGTTCACGCTCAACTGTGCCGAAAGCGCGAGCGAGCCGTTGCGCATCGCGAGCGGCGTGAGACCCGCCGGTGCCGTCGTCCCCGGTTGTAACTCCACGCGGTACGCGCCAGGCAGCAGTGCGAATGTCGACGGCAGCAGCGTGTAGGTTCCGGCAGGCAGTCCCGGCACACCGTTGCCGATAGTGATCTGCTGACCGATGAGCGGTGCGCCCGCGCCGTTGTCGCTCACGATGGGCGCGTAGCCCGACTGTGCACCGGGAACGATGGCGTAGACCGGATTGGACGACAGGGACGGCAGCGTGAAGCTAGCCTTGTTGCCCGTCTGCACCACCTGCATGAGCGGCGAGAGGCGCGCGTCGATCGAGCCGCCGCGTCCGCTAAGGAACGCCGCGCCGCGAATCTCGCCACCGCCCGACAGATCGATGACCGCGCCATCATCCACGCCTACCGAGTGCGCATACACAGCAATCGTCGGCCCTGCGCCTGCCAGCGCGAATTTCGCGTCGGCACCGGCATTGAGATAGCTCAGGCCGTCGAGCGAGCCACCAAAGGGCATCGTCAGCCCGGCCGCACTCACCGACGTGACACTGCCCGGCAGCAAACGCAGCAAACCAATGGTCTGAAGGTTACTGGCGGTGCCGAACGTGATGGAGCCCATCGGGGCGCGCAACACCCCGCCCTGCAAGATATTCGGCGCGGCGAGCATCAGATTGCCAAAGAGCGAATAGGGTTGTGCAGGTAGCGCGTCGCCCACGCGCTCGATGGTCAACTTGCGCTCAGGGTCGAATCGGATTTCGTTCGTCTGCCACTGTTCGTTCACATACGTGCGCTGCCCCACGACAATGGTCGCGGTGGCTTCGGAGACAGGGTAGATCTGAGCGGCGGCAAGCGTCAGATCGCCCGGAACGTAGAACGTCGTCTTGTCGAGAAGCCGCAGGTCGCCACGGCTGCGCAACGCGACATCGCCAAACGCGAGTCGGCGGACTTCGATCGGTGCAGTGTTCGTCTCGATGGTCCCCGCTGTGCCGAATTGCATCGGACCCGACAGATCGATGATCGATGCATCGACCTCGAACTTTGCGTTGCGGTCCTGCGCTGGTAATCCGAGCGCACCGCCACCCTGCCCCTGATTCTTCGAGCCCACGACCGCATTGGGCATGATCTCGTTTTCGCCCTGCGCACGCGTGGCCCCGGCCAGTTGCACATACGGCGCCGCAATCTTCACCACGCTTCCCGGGGTCGCGTTCGCTGCCAGACCGAAGGAATTGGCCGTCAGTCGCACGCTTTGTCCCAGCGACAGGTCGACGCTGCCGTCGAAGTCGATCATGCCGTTGGCGAGCAGCGCCAGATTGTCGAAGCCACCGGCCTTGACGCGATCCACGCCGATGCGAGCAGTCCCCATCGCGAGCCCGCCACCGACTGCGCCCGCCGTCAGGGTGTCCGACAGCGTGCTCGGACCCTGCGTTTGTGCAACGACCATCTCGTGGGCGACGCGAACCGCGTCTTCCACGGCGGCACCCTTGAGTGTGAGGCGGTCGACAGGGGCGTACGCCAGCGTCTCAAGCACCAGATTCAGCGTGCCGCCCGCAGCGCCCGCGCCCCCCGACGCGGCGATCATCTCACCGTCGAGATACAGGCCCCGTGCCGAGGCCAGCGAAATCACGCCGCCGTTGCTCGTCACATGCGTGCGGCCCTGACCCGGTACGTCGACGTCTGCCGACGCGCCCGACGCATCGAGCTTCGCTCCGGGGCGCACGATGACGAAAGCGTCTGCGGCGTCGACCTTGGTCGCTCCGGGCGCGTACTTTGCGCCGATCTGGATCGTGCCGCCAGCGGCCACCCGGCCGTTGTATGCGCCGGACGCGTCCTGCGCCACAAACGGTCGGGCCGCCACATCGATCACGGAATGGCTGCCGAGCCAGATCGAGCGCGCCGTGAACGCGCCGTCGGGGCGATCGACGTCATTGCCCGTGCCGAACGCGCCGCGCAACAGACCGACCGTCCCCGAGGCCGCGTACAACCCGCCGAGCAAGGTGATCTGATCGTTGCCCGTCAGCGCGATGCTGCGCCCCGGATCGACGTCGATGCGCGCACCTTCGGCCACGACCAGCGGCGCGCGCTTGTAGACCGTCCCCGCGTTGAGCGCGAGATCGGCACCGCCGCGTTGCGTGACGGTGCCCTTCGCGGCGTCGCTCTGCCAGACCGGCGGGAGATACGTGCGCAATACGCGAGACGGATCGCTGCCGCTCGCGGCGTCCTGCGCGGCCTGCTTGTCCGCATACAGCACCGGCATCACGACGTTCAGATGTGCATTGTCGGCCACAGACACGCCCAGTTGACCCGTGACGTCGTAGCGCGCGAAACCCGTAGAGAAGAGATCCGCACTCAAGACCGTAGGCGACGCCACCCGCACCTTCTTAGTCACGGTCAGCCCGACGGGGACGACATCCCCTTTAGTCAGCGTCACGTCGAACGGCAGCGGCGTGCCTGCCTTGGCGACTACGTTGTACGGCACGACAGGGATGCCCTGCGGGAAGACGTTACCCGGAAGCACATAGTCCGGCGCGACGGTGCCGAACGTGCGCACGATAACGGTGCCCGCAGGCACGACCTGCCCCGAACTATAGGAGCGGCCACTCGGTGCGTAAGCGAAGAAGGTGCCCGACGCCCCTGCAGGCACCGTCCAGTCGGCGGCGAGCGTCACCGGCGCGTCGGCGGTGATCGCCGGTGCTGTGGTGAGCGTCTGCCCCGGCATCACGCGTGAGATCGTCTGCTTGTAGTCGACCGGCGCGATGGTGCCCGCCTTGATCGTATAGTCCTCCAGCAGCATGACGTTAATCGGCAACGACTCACCGGCAGCGAGCCATCCCTCCGTCTGAAGCCCCGCACCGCCGATGAGCACGCCGTTGCCCGTGTCGACCTTGAGCGTGCCGCCGCCGTTCACACCATAGGCGCGCAACGTACCGTCGACCTGCAACTCACCATGCCGCTTGCCGTCGAGGTCGTACTGGCTGGCCAGCAGCGAGACGCTGCCGCCCTTGCCACCACGCACCGTGCCGTTCGACAACAACGCTGCGCCCGACGACACATCGACGACACTCCCCGGCAGCAACCTTACGTCGCCCGAACTGGAGAGCTGCACACTACCGCCGTTGACATACGGCAGGCCGTGAATGCCCGCTTCGCCGTCATCCGCGCGGCTCCACAGGCCACGTGCGTCGAGCGTCGCGCCGCCCGCCACCTTGACGTACTGCTCACCGCCGACGACGGCAGTGTCCGCAACGGGCATGTCGGTCCAGACACCGTTGCTGGTGATCGTGAGCATCTGATTCAGGATGTTGCCTGCGGCGATAACCCCGCCGCGCGCCGTCACGTTAGCGTTGAGTTCCACGCGCGTGGCATGCAGGCCGACGTCACCACCATCGGCAACACGAAGGTCGCCGCCCAGCGTCAATCGCTCGGTCGCCATCAGCTTCACGGCACCGAAGTTCTGACGATTGATCCAGTCGGCGTCGAGCGAGATCTTTCCTGCGCGCTTCGGATCGATCGCCGCATCGAGTGCGATGTCGGCCGCCAACGGCAGCACCGACCCGACGTCGATAGTACGAACGAGCGCCGACGGACTGTCGCGCAAGGCGAGCGCTACGTCGTCGTAATAGGGCGTGATCCGCCCAACGATGAACTGTCCGGCGCGCGGTGCAGCCAGTTGAGATTGCAGATAACCGTCGTAGAGTCCCCGGTCGGCGGCCAGCGTCTGGCGCGGCCCTTGATAGACGGACGTATCGACGTCGCCCTCAAGCACGGCCGACAGACTGGAGACGACCAGACGCCCCGCATCGCGTCCGACGGTGTAGCCGTTCTCCAGGCGTTCGCCCGGCGCGATGAATGGCGTGGCGTATGACTCCGTGGCGCCTTTACCCCATCGGGTGTGAGCGACTTCGAAACCGCGATACACACCCAGATAGCGCAAATCGCCCGGCGCATTGTCAGCACGATAGAGTTGCCCGTCATCGCCACGCAGCCAGCTCTGACGGATCATGCCGGTCTGCACGTCGAGCGTGCCGCCCGCGAGATTGATCAGCGAACCGGCGCGCGTGACGACCTCTGCGCCGCCCAATTGCACCGTTCCACCCTGTGCGGCCCACTCGCCGATACCGTGTTGCGCCGTGTTCAGATAGCCGCTGACTTCGAGCAGACCGCCCGCGGTGTACCAACGATCGGTCGTGAAGCCTTGCGTACCCGCTGGCACGCGTACCAGATAGCGACGGTCGATGAAGAGCGTCTGGTTGTTGAGCAGTGCGGAATCGCGATTGGTCGGCGCATCGCGTTGCTCGTTGCCCTGCACGCTGATTTCGAGGTTGTTCGACGCCATCGCCACCTGCACGCCGACCGCGCCCGACACGTCGAGCTTGGCACGCTCCATCGCGACCATGCGACGCGTCGCCGCCACGTTGATCTGCCCGCCGTTGGCTAGCGTGAGCGAGTCGCTGTCGAAAAGTACGTCGCCCGACGAGACGACCTGCACCAGCGACTGATCGCGACGGTTGTACAGCCCGGATTCAGCGACCTTGGCAGTGTCTGCAAGCAACGACGAGCGCTGCACATCGAGCGCCGTGTCGCCTGCCGTGTCGAGCAGGATGGCGCTCACTGCACCCGGCGCGACCTTCACCTGTGCGTTTGCGTCGCCGCTCGCCGTCAGATGGATCGTGCCGCGCGTGTTCACGGAGGTGCTCGACACCAGCACGCCACTTTGATCGACTTGACGACCGGTGAGCGTGATGTCGCCCAGCGTCGACAGGATCAGACCGCTGTTGCTGACGCGTCCGGCCGTCGATCCCGCGAGGAGGCCCGGCGTGACTTCGTTGCCGCGCGTGCTGGAATTAGGATTGCCGTCGGTGCCCATACCGCGACGGATAACGAACGCGTCGCCGCCCGCAATCACCGTCTGGCCCGAGGGTGTGACGATCGTGCCCCGGTTATGCGCTTCGCGACCCAGCAGCAGCACATAGCCGCCGCCTTCTGTCACCGACTGCGGATTGCGCGTGCCGATTCGTGCACCTGCATCGACGACCACATTGGCCGTCGCGCCGGTATGCGAGAAGCCCGAACCGGTGACAGTCAGGTCGTTGGCGAACGTCGGCACCGTCGCGCCTGCGAGTGCCGCGCCGTAGATGCCGCGATTGAACTGGTCGTTCGTCATGCCCACGGCAGCCGCGACGAGATTGCGCGTATCGACTTGCGCCGTGCCCGTGAACTGAATGCCGTTGCGGTTGACGATCACGACCGTGCCATCCGCCTTGATCTGGCCCTGAATCTGGCTCGGGCGAGCGTTCGGGTCGTTCACGCGGTTGAGCACCGCCCAACCCGGTTGCTGCGCGAACTCGACCGTCGTGCGACGCCCGACGTTGAACGTCTCCCAGTTCAGAATGGCCTTCTCGCCCGTCTGCTCGATCTTGACGTTGGTGTTGCCAGCGGCGTCGCGCGTTTGCGCGATGTCTTTCTTGGCGTTGATCCAGCCCGCCGTGAGGCTATTCGTGTCGACCTTCAGGCCGCCTTCGGCAAGACCGTCGGGAATCGTTTCCGGAGACGCAGCGGCCGCCTGACGCGCCGCCATCTGCGCGGCCTGCATCGCCGCGATACCTTGTGCTGCGGTGGCGAGATTGGCGATGGAGTTCTGCAAAGCCTGATTGGCGCGCTGCTGCTGCTCACCCGGGTTTTGCAGCGACGAGACGGGCATGCCGTTCGGCAAACGTCCCGTTTGCGCCGCTGTAGTCTGCGCAGCACCGCGTGCGGCGAACCATGCACTGCTGAACGCCTGCTGCGCGTGGGCTGCGCCGATCATGGCGCTACTCGCGGCGAACACCGCGACTGCTTGCGCAAGCGGGCGGATGCGCAGCACGCGCAGTGGCAAGGAGGGCACGGAGGGCGAAGAAGAAGCTACGCGCTTACGCATGATGGTTTCAATCCCGTCTGTCGTCTGGTGCGGCTGTGGGGCGGTGTCTCGCGACAACGCCAGCGGACAGCCTCTGGCAGGTTTTCGTCCAAACGTCCCATGCATAGGAATGCGAAAGGAACACTTGACGCTCTCGGGACTAAGACCCTTCGACGCAGGCCAATCGGCAAGGATTTATTTGAATCTTTCGTGACATGACCGAACCGTCACGACGAACGGCCAACTCGCGGCGTTCGGAGACTACATTGACTTAGGGGATCCGCGCCAATCAACCGAGCAACACGATGCCACCGGGCAGCGTGCGCGCCGACAGACTGAGTGAATGCTCGATCTGACCGAGCGCCACGTCGAGCGAGCGGATCGCAAAGCGTCCGGTCACCGGACGCGCGGCGATCTTGTCGTTCAGGAGTACGACTTTCCCCGGACGGTAACGGTTGATCTCTTCGATCACATCGCCCAACGGCACCTCGGCAAATCGCAGATAGCCGTCGCGCCATTCGGGCATGGCGTCGGCGTCGACATTGACCAGCGATTGCAGACTGTGCGCGTCGTACACGAGTTGTTGACGGGCGCGCAGCGTGACACGCCCGGCGGTATGCACCACATCCGCCGCGCCTTCGATGCAGGTCACGCAGACCTTGTTGGCCACGTTGCGCACTTCGACACGTGCGTGGTGCGCAATCGTGCGCCCTGCGCCCGCCACGATTTCGAACGGGCGCGACGCCAGCGTTGTGTCTACGGCCGCTTCGCCGCTCAGCAGGTCGATGCCCGGCGTACCGGCCGCAGCGCCCCCAGTACGAAGCGCCACGCTCGTACGCGTGTTCATTTCGACGGAGACGTCGCCTGCCAGCGCGACCGTGCGCTGTTCGCCGGTCCCGGTGCTGTAGTCGGCGTGAATGGATGCCGCACTGGGCAGCAACCCGAGCGGCCCACCGATGACGGCCACACCGGCGGCCGTAGCGAATGCGCCTGCCGTGCCCGCAAGGATCCAGCGGCGGCGCGGATCGAAACCCCGTTCGGTCTTCCGCTCAGCCTTCGCCTTCGATTTGGCTTTGCGCGACGGAGCCGGGCACGCAGCAACCGCCGACTCAGCCGCCGCCGATTGCTGCGCCGCCTGCGTCAGTTGCTTCCACTGACGCTGTGCGCTTGCCAGTGCCTGCGCGTGCTTCGGATCGCGCCGCGCCCATTCGCGCAGCGCGTCGCCATCGGCGTGCGTCATTTCGCCGGACGCCATACGTCGCACCCAGCTCATCGCCTGCCGCTCGGCGGCATCGAGACGCCGCTTGTGCGGCAACGGGGTATCGGGTCGGGACATCATGGCGTCACCTCTCGCATGAGACGGAAGGTCTCCTTTGCTGAGACGGTTTTGCCCCGCGCCATCGGCAATCCCCGGTTCATTCGGACCTCGGCATATGCGCCATGCAGTATTCGTGCGCACGCTTGAGTTCAAGACCGACGAGACGCGGCGACACGCCGAAGCGGCGTGCCACGTCTTCGTTCGACATTTCATGGACGCGCACCGCGATAAAGATCGCGCGACGGCGCGGCGGCAGATCGGCCAGCAGACGTTCGAGCGTGGCGATATCGTCGCGCGCTTCGATGGTCTGTGCGGGCCCCGGCGTCGGATCGACGAATTCGGTCATGAGCGCGTCGATTTCATCGTCGCTCATGTAACGACGTTCGCGCTGCACGCGGTCGAACGCCATGTTCATGGCGATGCGCATGAGATACGCGCCCGGACTCTTCACGTCGCTCTGCCGGTCGGCACGGTCGTCGAGATGCACCCACGTGTCGTGCAGGGCGTCGCTCGCCAGCTCGGCGGAACCCAGCCGCCAGGTCAGTTTGCGTTTGAGATCTTCGTAACGCTGCGCGAGCAGGTCACGCAGGAAGGCGCGCGGTGTGTCGACCATCTAGTGCTCCGTCATCGCCTGACACGGCGACTGCACACACGCGACATGACCGGTGCGACACCCCGCAGGCAACAGCAACATGACGAAGGGGCGCGTCGTATCCGCAGGCACGCGGCCGACGTCGAGCCCCTGCAACCGTTGCACAATGGCCGTGTCCCGGCGTGCATCCCCGGTGGTATCGAGCAGACGCACCCGGCTGACCCGCGCACTCGCACCGACCTGCACCGTCATTGCCAGACGATAATCGCCGGGCGAGAGAGACGGTGGCGCACACAGGGCGCGCAGCACAACGTTCTGCAACGTCCCGTGGTAGCTCGCAGCAACGCCCGCCTCGCCACGCTGCGCATCTTGCAAGACCGGTGAATTCACCGGTGCCAGCACGAACGCGTTCTCTGCCGTCAGCTCCGCCGTCACACCGGTGCCGGAGAGCAGCTCGTCAAGCGCCTCATGCGGGGCGTGGATACCGGACACAGCATGCGAACGACGGCCCTCCACCAGCGAAGACGGGTAAAAGACAGACATGCGCGTGAGCGCGTCGAAGCGGGCGAGCGCGTCCTTCAAGGGGAGCTCCGGGATATCGAACGACTGCGCCTCAGAGGCAGTCGTCCGGGCAATGGCGGCCGGACCGAACAGCAGACACGCGAGCCACCCAAGCGCTAATACGCCAGCCAGCCAACTCACCCCGGCGGGCGATTTCCGCATCCCCGTTGATCCACTAATGATTTGTAAGAATTCCTGACAATTCTCGTGTCCGATTGTGACGATGCTTTGACAATGCGCAGGATTGCCTTCTCAAAGAAAAAAACCCGTAACGCGCCCACGGGGTAGTAAGCGCGCTACGGGCCAACCAGTCGTCTGCTGGACGTGATACTGCCGCGCGGGGAGGTCCCCAGGCTCGAGAGGAAAACGCGCTTGATGCGCCGCGCGGCGACGCTTCAGTTGAGCGTCATCGGTGCCTGCGACTCTGCGGCATCGACACCGGCGAGGGCGTCGCCCGGCGTCGCCAGGTCGTCACGCGGTGCGGCGGCCTGACCGGTCGCCTGCTGCGTGAAGTTACGCAGATGCAGGAAAAACTGTCCCATCATTTCGACCCACAGACGCATCGAGAAGCGCAGGAACTCCGACGTGACGCCGCCCGCGACGAACACGTCCATCTCCAGCACGAGGAATTCGCCGTGCGCGGCCACGCGCGCGAAGCGGCGCGAACGATGCCATTCGTTGATAAGTCCTTCAGGCAGATCACCGCCCTGAATGCGCAGCGGGCAGCTCAGCGTGAGATCCAGATACTGATCGACGCCCGCCTGATTGCCCCAGTGCACCTGATAGCCAATGCCGTGGCTGGCGCTGTGCAGACGCGTCACCAGATCGTCTTGCTGAACCGAGACGGCGCAACCGGCGGCACGAATCGCATCGGCCACCTGTGCGGACGTCATGAAGGTGATGACGTCCAGGGGGGATGACTCGTTTGACGTCACCGGCGCGGCTGCTTGTGCTGCGTCGTGGTTGTCTTGTTGCATCGTGTTCTCTTCGTTCATGCCAGTGGTCCTCAACGTCCGTTTTTGATATCTGATACTGCGTTCTGATTACGCGTTGCAAAAGCGTGACGGGGTCCGCTGCGCTCGCCCCGTCACGCCGTCTTACTTCGAGGCCTGAGCAGCCGATGCTGCCGCGTCAGTCTGAGCCGACGGGGCGGGCTGTACTGCCTGTTCCGCTTGCGGGGCCGGTTTGGCCGACGCGGCAGCCATCGCTTGCTGCTCGTCGAACTTGCCCTCGTAGAGCTTGTCGCCGTACTGCTGGGCGATCTGCTCGTACTTCACGCGCGCCTGTGCGGCGAACGGCTGGCGTGCCGCCACGATCGTCGCCACATCCATCGTCTCGTAGGCCGTCAGGATTTCCTGACCGACGGCGTACAGACGATCGTTCTTCTCCTGCGCAAGCTTGAGCGCGGCCCGTTGTGCGGCCGTCTCCTCGGCAAGCTGCTTGCGCTGCGCATCGGCCTGACGCGCGAGCTTGAGCAGTTCGTCGTAAGCGTTGCGATACTGCGAGATCTGCGTGTTCGCCTTGTCGGCAATCGTCTTCACTTCCGATTGCGAGGCGCGGGCGTCCTGCGCCAGACGCTCACGCGACTGACGCTCCGCCGCCAACTGCTGCTGCGCGTCGTCCAGTTGCTTGCGCAGTGCTTCGGGCGAGTCCTTGCTGGCCTTGCCCGCAGTACCGGCGGTTGCACCACCGGCCTTGAGCGCCGCGAGTTCGTTCTTCGCCTGCTGAAGCTGATCCGTCGTCGTGCGTAGTTGCGTGCGCAAACGCTCTTCCATCGTCGGCGCGCCCTGCGGCGTCTGCGCCAGCGCGACCGAGCTCACGGCGAGCAGCATGGCCGCTGCGGTGACCTTGGCGCCCGAGGTCAGACGCGACACCGTGCGCGAGGGCTGTTGGCTCATGACACCTCCTTAGAATCGGGCGTTGACTTCGATTTGCAGCGTGTCGATCGACAACGGCTGACCGTAGACTTCCTTCGTCGACAACCAGCGGCCCGTAATCCAGGCGTTCTTGTCGAATGCGTACGAGCCGCCCAGGTAGTAACCCTTCGCGTTCGTACCGCCGCCGTGGAACGTCGAATCGTTGTAGGCATCGGGCACGGCATCCGGCTCGATACGCTTGTAGCCGAACAGCACGTTCCAGTCGCCGCGCGCAGCCATGACCGGCTTGCCGAAGGTGGCCTGGAACATGTAAGCGTTCGGGCCGCTCTTGAAGTTTGCGCGCGTGGCCGTGCCCGCCGCGAAGTTGTTCACGATGCCGCCGTTCGAGCGCGCCCACATCTCGCCCTCGTTGTAGGCCAGGTTGCGGATGTAGTTCACGTCGAAGCGCAGCGGGTAGCGGCCTGCGAGCACCGTATCCCAGCGCGCCGACAGATCGAGCAACTGGAACTTCGAGGCGTAACCGACGTATTGCGGCTGCGCCGTGTTGGCCGGATCGAGCGGGTTGAGCGCGATGTTACGCAGCAGCATGAGCGTGTTGCCCTTCTGCATGAACGCCGGACGCGACCAGTCCGAATCGCAGCTCGTCTGCCCCGCGTACAGCGCACACGGCGACGACAGCTGCCCCGTAATGTTGCGGAAGTCGAAGTAGCCGACCGTGCCGCGGAAGCTGTTCTTCGAGTCGAGCTTCCAGTTCGCGCCGAACTGCGTGCCGAGCATCCACTTCGTCTGGCTCGACATCTTGCTCTGGCTGTTCGACGGCGAGTTGTCGCCCGAGTATTCCAGCGGGATGAAGCCCAGCGAACCGAACAGTTCGACGTTCGGGTTCGTCGGCAGCGCCTTGTTGAACTGTGCGGCGATACCGTCGATGTTCAGGTCGCTCGAGAACAGCATGTCGCTCGTGACGTACGGCGGCGCAAAGCGACCGCCGGTCACCTTCATCCACGTGAACGGCTGATACGACATCCACATCTGGTCGAGCCAGACGCTCTTCTTGTTCAGACCGCCGCCCAACGTGCTGTTGGTCGAGACCGGACTGTCGTCGTTGCTGCTTGCCAGACGCACACCGGCCTTCACCTGCTCCGACACGTCGGCGAAGATGCCGAAGCGTGCGCGCGCACGGAACTGGTTGGTCCGGTTCTGCGTGGTGTTGAGCAGCGGCGGGAGCGCGAGGTTGGTGTTCGAGTTGACGTCGAAGCCGTTGCCCTTGTTGATCTGAGCCCAGTCGATCTGCGTGTTCGTGTTGCTGCTGGAGTAGAAGCGCGATTCGTTACGCAGACGGAAGTCGCCTTCGATGTGAATGCGCTTGGTCCACTCCGGCGTTTCGTTCGGGGCGGCCCAGCCTTCGGTCTTGGCTTGCGCCATGACTTCGTTCTTCACCTCGTCGCGAATCTGGTCGCGCGTGGTCTGGGAGATGTACGGGATGCGCACGTCGCCCGGCTCGGCACCGGCCCAGCCTGCACCCGCAGCCCCTGCCACGGCAGCGCCTGCCGGGGCGGCAGCCGCTTGCTTCTGCGCCGCTTGCGACGCCGCATACGCTTCGGTCTCAGCCTGTGCGAGCAGCGCTTCGCCGGTGGCGCGGTCAATGGCGCCGCTCTTGATCAGGCCGCGAATGAGCTTGACCATCGCGGTCTCTTGCGGTGCGGCCTGGGCTTGCGCCTGCGCGAGTCCGGCGGTGCCCAGCAATGCGAGCGCCAGTGCGACAGCGCCCGCCGTACCGGCGGCGCGACGGGGTGCCCCTCGGCGCGCGCCCCCGTCAGTCATACGTTCCAGTGCTTTCATTTTGTGTGTGACGTTTGCGTAAAAAGGATGGTCTGCTTCAGCCCGGTCGGCCGCTTGCACGGTGTGACAGGTGATGTCGGTCATGGGCGGCGTCCCCGAATGCTCATGGCCAGCGGATAGCGCAGCGACGCGGGCGGCTTCTCTTCCGCACGGAAGTCGCGCAGCATGGCGAGCACCGCTTCGTCGATGGTCGAACTGCCCGTGCCACGCACCAGTTGCACACGCGTCGCACGGCCGTCGGCGTCGAGCCAGAGATCAATGCGAACGTCGTCGAACGCGAGCGTGCGGGTGCGCTGATCTCGACCGAACGCCTGTTGCAACGAACTGGCGAGCCAGGCGCTGTAAGAGCGGCTGCCCAGACCACCGCCACCGCCGGTCATGCCGCCGCCACTGCCTGCGCCAATGCCGAAGGCATCGGTACCGGCCTGCGCGTCGCCATTGATCGTCACGGCGTCGCCAAGATCTTTGGTCGGGCTGGGCGGCGTGTCGTCCTTGGGTGGCTCGACCGGATCGGCGGGCTTGGGCTCGACGACCTCCGGTTTGACCTTCTCCGGCGTCGGCTCAGGCGGCTTCTCCTGAGGCGGCGGCGGGGGCGGCGGCGGAGGCAGCATGAGCATCGGCGGGCTGTTGACCTCGCGGCGCATGCTGGCCTTGTCGGTGAGCAGGTGCCAGAAGAGCGCCGCCAGACCGATGACCACGACGGCACCGACGATCAGCCCGCCACGACGACGCAGGAGTGCGAGCGCCGGGCTGGAAGTCGTCGACGTAACCGGGGAGCGCGGGGCGCGCGGGGAGCGAGACGCGAAATCGCGAGGTTTCACGCTGCGCTCCTTACTGCGGCTTGCCGGTCACGAGGCCGACCTGATTGAGATCGATGCGACGCAACAGGTCGAGCACTTCCACGACCTTGGCGTACTGCACCTGCGCGTCGCCGCGCACGATCACCGGGAAGTCGGGCGTGACTGCCTTTTCCGTGCGCAAGCGATCCTCAAGCTCGTTGAGCGTCACGGGATAGGCGTCGAGAAACACCTGCCCCGAGTTGTCGACCGTGATGGCCTTGGTCTTCGGCTTCTCCAGCGCCACCGAAGAACTCGCCTTCGGCAGATCGACCTTGATGCCGGGAATGCTGGCGTTACTCGTGAGAATGAAGATCACCAGCACCACCAGCAGCACGTCGACGAACGGCGTGATGTTGATGCCACCCGCGCGCTTCTTCGCAGCGAATCGCGTTGCGTTAGCCATGATTCGTCCCCGTCACGCGCGCTGCAGCACGGGCTGACGGCGGCCTTCGCCCTGCTCTTCCGCGAGGCGCGTCGTGAACTCGTCGACGAACACCGCCATGTCGGCCGCCAGAGCGTCCGAGCGCGAGACCAGCCAGTTGTAGCCAAACAGTGCGGGGATAGCGACGCCGAGACCGGCGGCCGTACACAGCAGTGCTGCGGCCATACCCGGTGCCACCGAGTTGATGTCGACTGCGCCCGCCATCGCTGCCACGACGAACACCAGCATGATCCCGATCACGGTGCCGAACAGACCCACGTACGGTGCGCCTTCGATCGACGTCGAGAGCCAGTTCATGCGCTTGCTCATCGTTTCGACTTCACGCACCATCACGCCGTCCATCGACGCGCGAATGGCGCTGATGGTCGCGTCGGAGACAGCGCTCGTGTCGTAGCCGAGTTCGTGGCGGCGGTGCAGTTCGTCGAGCGCGACTTCGTACAGGCGCCACAGCGGCGATTGTTCGCGCACGTCGTCAGGCACGCGGTTGGTACGCGCGATCTGATCGAGCGGCGCGCCCGACGCCTGGCGAAAGTGCTCCATGAACACGGTGTTAGCGCGCGTCTTGGCGCTGTAGCTGCGGCTCTTCGTGATCATGATGACCCACGACACCAGCGCCATCAGGCCGAGTACGACCACGACCACCCAGGCGTCGACCGGCATGGCCGCGAGGATGAACGCGAAATGGCTCTTGCCCGCTTGCTGTTCGTCCGGACCGAAGGCGATCAGACGCGATTCGGCACCTTGCGAGACGGCGTCCGTCTGGATGAGTGCGGCAGGACGCGCGACCTTCGACAGGCGCACTTCGTCCACCGCGCCCGAGAAGCGGGCCAGGCCAGCGGCTGCACCATCGGCGTCGCCACCGATGATCGTCGGCGAATTCAGTGCCGGGAGTGCTGCGGCGACCGAACCGGCCGCATGACCTGCGACGTACAGCGTGACCGTCTTGCCGTCGCTCGTCACCGCGAGGTGCGACCACTGACCGGCCTGAATCGGCTGGCCTGGCTGGCTGCGCTGAGCGCCGACCTGCACGAACGGCACGCCCTGATCGACACCCACGAGCAGATCGCTACCGCCATCGCGACGCGTGTAAATCCCTTCGTTCGCGCCGAGCTTTTCCGGACGCACCCATGCCGAGAACGTGAAGTTGCTACCAGCAGCAATAGTCAGCGACGGCGAGGCAGGCAGCACGAGCGGCGAAGCGCCAGCTTGAATACCACGGCCGATGATCGCGCCATCGAGCGTGACGACCGGGTTCTGACTGTTGTTGCCGTAAGCGGTCGTGTCGCGAGCGGGCACATTCGGCTCGCCGAAGTGATAGACCGCCGTGTAATCCGGATCGAACACGCGCTGACCGTTACCGGCTGCGGGCGCCTTGCGGTTGCCGTAGTACATCCAGATCTGCTGCTTGTTGGCAGCGGTCACGGCGGGCACGTCCACCCACACGAGCGCGATGCCCAGCACCGGATCGAATTGCTCGATCTGGTGATTCAGCACGGTCTTGTCGTCACCGGCGACGAAGCGCAGGTCCGCGCCGGTCTCGTTGACGCCTTCGAAGCTGAAGTTGCCGGTGTGCAGGCGCAGCAGCATCGGCACACGGCCCGCGTCGCCCGTGATGTTGCCGCCCTGCGGACCGGCGTCGATGGTGATCGGCTTGCGGTACGCCCAATCCGGTTGCCACCAGGCGTGCGCGAGCACCGGCATCAGCGTGCCGATCAGCGCAAGCAAGAATGGAAGAATGCGTCGCATGGCTGTAGTTCTCCGTGTATACCGCCTGACGCATCGAGTGAGCGCACCAGGCATCAGGTCGTAAATGTTGTTTGGTTGAGTACGTCGATCAGTAAGTCGCCGTCACGCTGAAGTTGAAGCGCGGTTGATAGCGTTCGGTACGCGGGCCGTTCGTCAGCGGCCACGCGGCATCGAAGCGGCCCGTCACGTGCGACGTGAGGCGCAGCGAAGTGCCCACACCAAGCGACGCAAGCGAATACGTCGAGGTCTGCTCCGGCAGCGCATCGCGCAAGCCCAGACGTGCACCGTCGAAGAACGCATATGCGCGCCAGTTCGAGACGACCGGGGCGAGCAACGGGATCGGCGGCGTACGCCATTCGATGGAGCCGACCACGCCGTAATCGCCCGTGGCTTCCGCCGAGAGATAACCGCGCACCGAGTTCATACCGCCACCGGCGATCTGTTCGTTCGAGACCAGCGGCGAGTCGGTCATCTGCGTGGCCACGCGCGCGGCCAACTGCCATCCGCCGCCAATCGTGTATGTGCCGTTCGCATCGGCGCGCAGCACCGTGAAGCTCGGCGACGCCTTATAGCGCTTCGCGTCGAACTGCGCCGGGCTGCTGCCGTAACCGAGGAAACTCGACATACCCGTCGTGATCGACGTGTTCAGACCGGCTTGAAAGCTCTCGTTCTGATAAAAGCCGCTGTAGCTGAGGGTGATCGGGGCATACTTGAGCGGCACCACGTCGCCAGCCGTACCGAAGCGCGTGGTTTCCGTGTTGTCCTTGAAGTCGACGCCGAGGCTAAAGGCGTGATACCAACTGCCCGTGTCCGGCACCGTGTACGTGGTCTTCAGGCCGATTGCATGGCCCTTTCCGAGCACGGTGGTGCCACCGGTCGTGGCGACGTTGCTGTCCGACTGATAGCCATTGAGTTCGAGCGACCAGGGCGACGAGCCCAGCGGCGCGACGTACGAGCCCGACCACACCTTGCTCTGCTTGAAGTCCTGCGGCGCGCCGAAGAAACTCATCGAGACGCGATGGCCCAGTTGCCACAGGTTGTCGTAACCGAGCGAGGCGAGCATGCGCAGCGGCTTCGTGTCAGCGCTGCGGTCGTTGTTCAGGCTGAAGCTGGCGCGCCACGGGTTGGTGTCTTCGACCTTAAGGTCGACGTCCATCGTGCCGGGCACTGCCCCCTGCTTGACCAGCGGCACGACCTGCTGCTCGCCGGTACGGTTCAGCGCCGTGAGTTCCGCCTGCGCGGCGTTGAAGTCAGGCACCTTGCCCTCGGCCAGCGACGGCACGCGCTCGCGTACTTCGCGCGGCGAGTGATATTCCGAGCCGACCACACGCAGGCGTCCCAGCTTGGTCTCGCTCACCTTCAGATAAACGATGCCGCCCGTGACCTGCTGTTCGGGCAGGTCGACGTACACCGACTGATAGCCCTTGGCCTGATAGGCAGCGAGTAACGCGTCGCGTGCGGCTTCGATATCGGCGAGCGTGCGGTCAGGCCCCAGATAGGGCGTGACAGCCTTCTCGATAGTGCGGATGTCGAGCACGGTGTTACCGCGCACGATGTACTCGTTGATGTTCACTCGCTTTTGCGCGTCGGCGGATTTCTCTTTCGCGCCGTCGGCCGCAGGTGCGCCTGCCTGCGGCACTACCGCAGGCGATGGGTCCGGTTGTGCTGCTTCGGTTTGCTGAGCAATCGCGACGCCATGAACAGTTCCCCCCAACGTGACTGCGCACACTGCCGCCCAGCGCAGCCACGGCCGGTTCGTTTTCATCAAACGCATATAGAAGACTCTGACTTGTTAGGTCGACGCGGCCCTGCCCGATGCAGTGCCCCCGGTGGCCTGGCGCTTACCCAAGACGCTTTCCTGACGCCTCAGGTTTCGCCCGGCCGCACGCAATCCGTGTCGACATTTCTCTCGAATACGGATACCTAGACGGGTGAGCCGACGGGCAACTAACGTTTGTCACGAGAAATTCATCTTTCTCGAAAAACGCGCTGGCTAACGTATGCTTGTTCAGTCGGAGTCCTGACGGATGACTACTATTTTTGACGGGGAGACGTGCGATGACGAGGCAGCGCAGCGGCACAGACGTTGGGGGTCGGATGAGAAATCGAACGGGCAAACTCACCGTGACAGTCGCAACAACGGTGCTGCTGAGCGCGGTGTCACAGCTCGCCGCAGCGGCCGATGACGCCCCGCGCGTGGGCGGCACGGCACCGGCATCGCGGGCGGGCTGCGTGGATGTCGAGGTGAACGGTCAGCGCTCGCCGTCCTACGACTGTCTGACGAATCAGTTGCAACCAGCTTCGGCACCGGGATCGGGCCACGCGCCGGGACTGGAGTCGGAAGCTATCGCCAACAAGCCGAGCAATCAGATCGGCGGACAGTTCAACTGGAGCGCGACGTCTCAGCGCATGGGAAACAGCTTCGGCAACTCGGCCACGCCGCAACGCCCGGCGGCGCCGCCGCCGTCTGCGCCCATCGTGACGCCCGGTCGCTAAACAAAAAATGCGCCACCCGGTGTGGGTGGCGCATTGTCGGTGGATGTCGGTGGATGTCGGTGGATGTCGGTGGATGTCGGTAAGCGTCAGGCCAGCTCTCGCCTGTGCCGTCCGATCCCGCCGTGATAAAGCGCGGGCGACGTCATACCGAGTTTGTGCGCCATGATGACCAGATCGGCAAACGAGCGCGCTTCCATCTTACGCATCGCATTCCCGCGATGAATCTTGACAGTGACTTCGCTGATGCCGAGTTCGTCGGCAATGTGCTTGTTCATGCGTCCTGCCGCCACGAGCGCCATGACTTCGCGCTCCCGTTGCGAGAGCCGCTGTGCGCGCTCGATCACGTCGGTGCTCGCCCGCTCACGTCCGAGACGCTGCCGGTCGAGCGCCAGCGCCGCGCCCACGGCGCTTAGCAACACGCCCTCCGGCATCGGCTTGCTCAGGTAATCGACCGCGCCCGCTTTCATGCCGCGCACGCTGGTCGTCACATCGGCCCGGTCGGTGATGAGCACGACGGGAATCGGATCCTGCAAATCGGCGAGGGCATCTTGAAGCAAGAGGCCGCCGCCGGGCGCGCCCAGATCGGCATCCAGCACAACGCACGCCGGTCCGGCACTGCGCTCGCTGGCAAGAAACGCCACCGCGCCCGTAAAGCCGCGCGCCCGCAGGCCGACGTCGGTCAATTGTGCACAAAGCGTGTCGTTCTCCGCCGGGTCGTGGGCCACGACGTAGACGGTCGCGATGTCGCTGTCCGGAAGCGCGTTCATGCAGGGGCGATGTATTGATTCAGTGAGCCTGAGTATACGTCAGTCATGTGACGTTCAAAACCATAAAAAAGCACGAACGTGCTGGCATTTTTGCGGTTTGACGGTTGGCCGTCGATGGCAGGGGACCGCCCGGCGCGGGGTTCGGGCGCTAATACGAAAAGACGATAGTGAGGCGACGGGAGTCGGCATACGCTCATGGACCGTCGTTCGTGGCGCTTCGGCGGCCTTCCGGGCCGTACTTTCCGCGTCCACGAACGGCAAGAATCGTCCGCCGACTTCCCCACCGGAGCCTCCCATGTCAAATCCCGACCTCATTCTGGTCAATGGCAAGTTCACCACGCTCGACCGTGCGAACCCGCAGGCGGACGCCGTCGCGCTCACCGGCGGCACGTTCACCGCTGTTGGCACCCGCGACGACATCATGCGTCTGGCCGACAACGCCACGCAGGTCATCGACCTCAAGGGCCGACGTGTGATTCCGGGGCTCATCGACAGCCACATGCACATCATTCGTGGCGGCCTGAACTACAACATGGAGCTTCGCTGGGATGGCGTGCGCTCGCTGGCGGACGCCATGCGCATGCTCAAGGCGCAGGTCGACCGCACGCCCGCGCCGCAGTGGGTGCGCGTGGTCGGTGGCTTCACTGAGCATCAGTTCGCAGAGAAGCGACTACCGACCATCGACGAGCTCAACGCCGTCGCGCCCGACACGCCGGTGTTCATCCTGCATCTGTACGACCGCGCGATCCTGAATGCTGCGGCGCTGCGCACCGTGGGCTACACGAAGGACATGCCGAATCCGCCGGGCGGCGAAATCGTGCGCGATGCGTCGGGTAACCCAACCGGCCTGCTGCTCGCCAAGCCGAACGCGACCATTCTCTACGCGACGCTTGCCAAAGGGCCGAAGCTCCCACCGGAGTATCAAAAGAACTCCACGCGCCACTTCATGCGCGAAGTGAACCGGCTTGGCGTGACGGGCGTCATCGACGCCGGCGGTGGCTTCCAGAATTACCCCGAGGACTACAGCATCATCGAAGAACTGCACCGCGAAGGACAGTTGACGGTGCGCCTCGCGTACAACCTGTTCACGCAGAAGCCGAAGGCCGAACTCGCCGACTTCAGCCAGTGGGTCAAGCAAGTCAGCCCGGGGCAAGGCGACGATCTTTATCGTCACAACGGCGCTGGCGAAATGCTCGTGTACACGGCAGCCGACTTCGAGGACTTCCGTGTCGAGCGGCCGGAAATGGCACCGTCGATGGAAGACGATCTCGAACCGGTGGTGCGATTGCTTGCAGAGAACCGCTGGCCGTGGCGTCTGCACGCCACGTACGACGAGACGATCTCGCGCGCACTCGACGTCTATGAGAAGGTCGCGAAGGACATCCCGTTCGACGGCCTGCACTGGTTCTTCGATCACGCCGAGACGATCAGCGACCGCAACATCGACCGCATTGCGGCACTCGGCGGCGGCATTGCCGTACAGCACCGCATGGCCTATCAGGGCGAGTACTTCGTGGAGCGCTACGGTGCGAAGGCTGCCGAGGCGACACCGCCGGTGCGTCGCATGCTGGAGCGCGGCGTGAAGGTCGGTGCGGGCACGGATGCGACGCGCGTCGCGTCGTACAACCCGTGGGTGTCGCTGTACTGGCTGGTGACGGGCAAGACCGTCGGCGGGCTGCGCATGGCGGCCCCGGGCAGTCTGCTCGACCGCGACGAAGCGCTGCGTCTGTGGACGGAAGCGAACACGTGGTTCTCGTCCGAAGTCGGCAAGAAAGGGCAGATCAAGGTCGGGCAGCTCGCCGATCTGGCCGTGCTCTCGGAGGACTACTTCAGCGTGCCGGAAGACGAGATTCAGGACATCACGTCCGTGCTCACGGTGCTGGGCGGCAAGGTGGTGTACGGCGACGGCGACTTCGGCAGCTATGCCCCGGCACTGCCGCCCGCGATGCCCGACTGGTCGCCCGCGCGACACGGTGTGGGGTATCAGCCGCGACAACCTAATGTGCTTAACGTGAGCGTGAGTTGCGCGTGTGCGACGTCGTGCGGCGTGCACGGTCATGCGCACGCGAAGGCTTGGTCGTCGAGCGTGCCCGCGTCGGACGAGAGCGGCTTCTGGGGTGCGCTCGGCTGTTCGTGCTGGGCCTTCTGATGTCCATTCTGATGTCCATTCTGATGTCGCTACTGTCCGCTACTCACTGTTGAGGTCCGTCATGGCCACGATGCTGCCGTCGTCCGATCCTTCCTCGTCAATGGCACGCGAGACGTCTTTGCTGCCGGGCTGGGCTTACTGGCTTGCACTGTTGCTGCTGTGCAGCGCCTATCTGCAAGGCGGCATCGACAAGGCGTTGGACTTCTCCGGCGCCATCGCCGAAATGCAGCACTTCGGACTGTCACCGGCGGCACCAATGGCGGTGGCAGTCATCGTGCTGGAAATCGGTGCGTCGCTGATGATTTTGACGGGCAAGGGGCGATGGTTGGGTGCGTTGGCGCTGGCGGCATTCACGCTGGCCGCCACGTTCCTGGCCAATCGCTTCTGGTCCGCCCCGCCGGACGCCCGCACGATGCTCGCCAATAGTTTCTTCGAACACCTCGGACTCGTCGGCGGCTTTATCGCCGTGGCGTGGTACGACCTCGGAACGCGCGCCGCGCGGAGTCAATCATGAAGCTCTATCTCGTTTCGCTTGCTGTGGGCGTGCTCGTCGGCATCATCTACGGCGGTCTGGGCGTTCGCTCACCGGCACCGCCCGCGGTGGCGCTCATCGGTTTGCTCGGCATGCTGATCGGCGAACAGGTCGTGCCGCCCGTCAAGCGTCTGCTCGCAGGCGAGCCGGTGAACCTCGTGTGGTTCCATCGCGAATGCGTGCCGAAGATCACGGGACTGCCGGGGCCGGTGGCGCAAGCGGCGAAGGATGAGGACAAGACCGAAGCGCCGAAGGCGTAAGACCTGATGGCGTCCACTGCGACATCCATTGCGCCGTCGACGGCGCGCTCGCGCAGCGCCATGTCACCCTACTTGAAAGAACGCGCCGCCTCCGCCTGCTCGCGAATCACGTCGATCAGCGCGCGCAACGCCGCCGGAATGTGGCGCCGTCCGGGATAGTAGAGCGCGAGTCCGTCGAACGGCGGTGTCCACGCTTGCAGCACGCGCACCAACGTACCGGCTTCGAGATCTTTGTGCACGTCCCACTCGGTCAGATATCCCACACCGACGCCCGAACGCACGGCTTCCAGGATCAGCGCGCCGTCGTCCAACGTCATCGGCCCGTCCACGTCGACGCGCACCATCTGGCCGTGCCGCTCGAACTCCCAGTGGAACATCTTGCCGCTCGGCATCCGCGTGCGAATGCACTGATGCTTGCGTAAGTCGTCCGGCGTACGCGGCGGTTTATGACGGGAGAAATACGCTGGCGTGGCGACCACCGCGAAGCACTGTCTGTCGCCGAACGGCACGGCGATCATGTCCTGCGGCACCGACTCCCTCAGACGAATACCCGCGTCGAACCCTTCCACAACAATGTCGATGAGACGGCCTTCCGTCACGATGTCCAGCTTGACGTCCGGGTAGCGCCGCGAGAACTCGATCAACACGGGCATGACCCGGTGCACCGCGCCGGCCGAACTATTGATGCGCAGCGTGCCCGAGGGGGAATCGCGAAAGCTCCCGGCTTCGTCGATCGCCGTCTGAATGGTCGAGAGCGCGGGCGCGACGCTGTTCACAAACTGCGCGCCCGCTTCGGAAAGCGACACACTGCGCGTCGTCCGGTTAAAGAGCCGCACACCGATGCGCGTTTCGAGCGCCGCGACGGCATGGCTTAACGCAGACGTCGACACGCCCATATCGTTTGCCGCGGCCCGGAAACTCCGGTGACGCGCCACCGCCATGACGGCTTCCAGTTCGGTGAGTCCCGACGTCTTCATTGTCCTAAATTCCTCAACAAGGCATCCCGGATTGTACGTCTAGTCATATCAATGCCGGACGACTATCTTGAGTCATCGAGACCGCATTTCACCCTGCCCCCCACTCATCATGAAGATCATCGATCAGATTTATATCGACGGCGCTTTCGTCACTCCGCACGGGGACGAACGATTCGACCTGTTCAATCCGGCGACCGAGCAAGTCATCGGCAGCGTCCGGCTGGCAGACGCCGAAGACGCTCGCCGTGCCATTGCGGCGGCCAAACGCGCGTTTCCGGCGCATTCCCGAAGCACCAAAGCCGAACGCATCTCGATGCTCCAGCGCATGCACGCCGCCGTGTCCGCACGCGAAGACGATTTGCTCGACGCCATCATCGAGGAGTACGGCGCCCCCGTCGCGTGGGCGCGCTGGATGGCACGTCATGCGAGCGATGTCCTGCTGCAGGCTGCGAAGACGCTGGACAGCTACGACTTCGTGCGCCGTGCGGGCACGGCGGAAGTCGTCATGCAGCCGCTCGGTGTGGCGGGACTCATCACGCCCTGGAATAGCGATGCGGGCTTCATCTGCGGGAAACTGGCCGCAGCACTCGCTGCCGGTTGCACGGCCGTGATCAAACCGAGCGAGATGAGTGCGATTCAGACGCGCATCGTGACCGAAGCGCTGCACGACGCGCAGTTGCCGCCGGGCGTCGTCAATATCGTGACGGGACGCGGGGAGACGGTTGGCGCGGAGATCAGCACGCACCCCGACGTCGCCAAGGTATCGTTCACCGGATCGACGGCGGTGGGCCGGTCGATCTTGCGCGCGGCGTCGGAAACCTTCAAGCGGGTGACGCTTGAACTCGGCGGCAAATCGCCGATGATCGTGCTCGACGACGCGAACTTCACGCAGGCCATCCCGCTCGCGCTCAATGCGGGCTTTATGAACAGTGGTCAGGCATGTGTCGCCGGGACGCGGATTCTCGTGCCGCAAGCACGACTGCACGAATTCGAAGCGGGCATCGCGGCTGCCATTGCGAACTTCCCGGCAGGGGATCCCCGCGACCCGAAGACGCATATCGGCCCGCTGGTCAGTCGAAAACAATGGGATCGCGTGCAGCGCTACATTCGCATCGGCATCGAGGAAGGTGCACGGTTGGTCGCCGGTGGCGAGGGTCGCCCGACCGGGCTGGACGCCGGATGGTTCGTACGCCCGACCGTCTTCAGCGACGTGCGCAACGACATGACGATTGCCCGTGAGGAAATTTTCGGGCCGGTGCTCTCGATCATCGCCTACCGAGATGAAGCGCAGGCCATCGCCATTGCCAACGACACACCTTATGGTTTGCAGGCGTATGTCTGCGCGACGGATGTTGAGCGCGCCGCCGCTGTGGCAGCGCAAATCGAAGCGGGGCGCGTGCTCGTCAACACCCTCACTCACGAACCTGCTGCGCCGTTCGGTGGATTCAAGCAATCGGGCATCGGACGCGAGTACGGCACCTTCGGACTCGAAGCCTTCATGGAACCGAAGGCCGTGCTCGGGGTGTTGTAAGCGCAGCGGCAGCGGCTCGGCGCGATGGGCGCCGTCGAAACACAGCGACGCCCATCACGCCACCCGCCGTAGTCGCAGACCTTACTTGCCGATTTCGTAGCGAAGCAACAATGCCGCCACGCGCGCGCGGTCGACGTCGGGAATGCGCTCCATCCCGACGTACTCCCAGAACTCTTCGACGGCGGCGACGCCTTCGCTGCCGTCAGACAGGAGACATGCAAGCGCATCCGCCCGTCGTTCCGGCGGCAGGATGTCAAGGCTCAGGATCAGCGCATCCATCACGCGCTGTCGGCGGCTACCTTTGAAGAACCGCTCGCTGATGTGGCCGACGAACGCGGACCAAGCTTCAGACTCGCTCCCTTCCTTCGCGGCGACACCCCACTTCTCGACGAGCGCGGGGTTCGCCTTCAACGGTTCTCGGAAAAACACGTAATCCACTGCGGGCTTCGGCGCTGCCGGGTCGATCATCCGCATCGCCGAGGCGATCGGCGGTACATACCTCGCGCCACGCGGCTCGACAAACACCGCGGTGGGGATGACCGACGGGCGAAGCCCACCTCCGCGCATGAGGCGAACCGTGCCGAGATCGACGCGAAAGCGCTCGCGATGCGGGCACAAATGCTGGTGAAGCGCACGCGTCACCGTCGGTAAGGAACTAATCGTTACTGCGTTCACAAGATTCATCGAGGACCTCCATCGTGGAAAGGAGATCGCATCCTGACAGCGCTTCGTCTTCGGACTTTGCGATAGCGTCGGCGAGCTGTCAGTTCTGACGCTGCCGTGCCCACATGCTTGCGTTCGCAGACGTCAATTGCCGTTATCCGCCCATCGCCATGCGGGACGCTCGAGCGGGTGCTGGCCGAGAATCGTCGTCGCCGAGAAGGACTTCTCGAGTTGGATCGAATTGCATTCGGGGTCCTCTTCGAGCGCGGCCGCCAGACGCTGCGAGTGCGAAACCACCCAGAGCTGGCTGCGCTGCGATGCGCGACGGATCAAACGTCCCAACGCGGGCATGAGATCAGGGTGAAGACTCGCCTCAGGTTCGTTGAGCACCATCAGTTCAGGCGGACGCGGCGTGAGCAATGCGGCTGTCAGCAGCAGGAATCGCAGCGTCCCGTCGGACAGTTCTGCGGCGCTCAATGGTCGCAGCAAACCGTGCTGGTTGAACTCCAGCATGAGTCCGCCACGCCCCGTGCCATCGATCGTGACGCTCGCGCCGGGAAAGGCATCTTCCACCGTTTGCGCCAGCGCTTCGTGATCGCCGATCTCGCGAATCGTCTGCCACGCGGCGGCCAGATCCCGGCCGTCGTGATGCAGCGCCATCGTGCGCGTACCGATCTGCGGCCACCGCGCGGGGGCATCTGCGTCGGTGCGGAAGTGATCGTAGAAGCGCCAGTTGCGAATGCGCTCACGTACTGTGAACACCTCAGGGCAGGTGTTGTCGTTGGCAATGTGAGAAAAGAGACTCTCAAAGCGAGGCAGACTGCTTGTGAGGATGTCCCACTCACGCCCCGACTTGCGTCGCACCACACTCCCCTGTCGGTCCACGAGCATAGTGGCCGGACGTAGAAACTCACCGGCCCAGATGCTCTCGTGCTTGAACTCCGGATCGGCACTGAACATGGAAACGCCACCAGCGCTGCCCATCCCCATGCAGATGGCGTAGCCGAAGGTGCCGCTGCTGAAGCCAAGACGCATGCGCCCCCGCTTCTGACGCGGGCCGCCCTGAATCGGCACCTCGCCGCGACGCATGCGCGGGCTGATCGTCTCCGGCCCCGCCCATAGCACGGAGCCGAGTCCGCCCTCGCGGGCGATGGGGCCGATGATGCCGTCGCTTGCCGTGCCCGCCAGCAGCCGCAGTGCCCGGTAAAGATTGGACTTCCCGCTACCATTCGCGCCGCTGATGACGTTAAGCCGGGTGAGCGGCATCACAAGCGACTGGATAGAACAGTAGTTGTCGATGGCGAGGGCGGTGAGCATGGCAGGCGGGAGAACGTGAGGAAACGCAGCAGACGAGCGCGGGGAATCAAGAGCGGTGAAGTTCGCAGATTATCCCTTCGAGCACGCCGCGCCGCTACCGTTCCCTAAATCCGGCGCACAGCTTTCCCAGACGGCCCGCTGCTCAAGGGACGCACAGCCGCGTCCACATGACATAAACTCACCGTTTCGACCTCTTACAGCGACACCTCGCCTGCCCCGATGTCAGACGTTACCCCTGAACCGAAAGACAGCTCCGGCGTTGCCGTCATCGACCGCGCCTGCGCTATTCTGTTCGCGTTCAAACCCGACGACAGCGCCCTCACGCTGGCCGAACTGGCTGCCCGCACCGGTCTCTACAAGAGCACGCTGCTGCGTCTCGCGGGTGCGCTCATCCAGCACCGCATGCTCATGCGACTTGAAGATGGTCGCTATCAGCTCGGCCCGGCCACGTTCATGCTCGGCGCCCTGTATCAGCGCAGCCTGAACCTCGGCGACATTTTGTTGCCGCTGATGCGCGAACTGGCGGACGTGAGTGGCGAGAGCGTGTCGTTCTATGTGCGCGACGACGCCGTGCGTGTGTGTCTGCATCGTGTCGACTCGACGCACGCCGTGCGCTTCCACGTACGCGAGGGCGATGT
Organism: Pandoraea commovens; assembly: GCF_024704525.1. Taxonomy (NCBI): domain Bacteria; kingdom Pseudomonadati; phylum Pseudomonadota; class Betaproteobacteria; order Burkholderiales; family Burkholderiaceae; genus Pandoraea; species Pandoraea commovens. The sequence goes on along the minus strand of NZ_CP102780.1, from coordinate 1,186,418 downwards.
ACTGCCGCTCGAACACGGCTCGGGGGGACTGGCGTTGCTGGCCTTCGGCGGGGAGACGGGCGACGTCTACGACCGCATTCGCGAGGTGGGTTACAGCGTATCGATGGGCGATCGCGAGCGCGATACGGCGGGGGTGTCGATGCCGGTGTTCGGGGTGCGTCAGACGCTGCGCGGCGTGCTGACGCTAGCCGGTCCCAGCTCACGCATCGACCGGGCCTTCATCGACCGGCATCTGACGGATCTGTTCTCGTGCGCCGCGCGCGCCACCGACGGACTCGGCGGTGACTCTCGGGCACTGCGCGCGGCGTGGAAGCGGCGAGAGGAGTGATACGCTCACGCGATCAATCGCTCGCGCAAGGTCTCGTCACGCATCAAGCTCGATCTCATGCTTCTCGAAGAGATCTTTCACGTGCGCCTTGTCCGTCTCCGGAATCGTTTCGAAAATCTCATCGCTGAATCCACGCAGTGCGATAACACCTACGCCGTCGGCATCGACACTGATGCCTTTCTCGTCAACGCGGTAATTGAGCAGCGTTTTGACCGCATCGACCCGGGAGGCGTCCGGGACGTACTCGAACGACTGAACCAGCGCGTCGACCACCTTTTGACGCCTGGGCTTGGAATCAGCCCCCATCAGGTCTGCGACAAACACGCCCAACGTGTCGTCGCTCGAAACGATGGCCTCCTGAAATCGCGCAAGGAACTTCGTATCTGCGTTAAAGCTGGCGGCTAGCGCCCGGGGGCCGAAGATCTCGTTTAGCTTATCGGGAACCTCAAACGAGCGAACGATCTCGGTGGACTTCAGCGCCTGCGGCGTGAGGATCTGGCTCACGGTTTGCAGATCCTCGCCAACCGCGTGGGCCTTCTTGCCCTTCTCGTCAGCCCCCTGACTCCCAGTCAGCGCCTGAGTCGCAGCACCGGAATTAACACCCGTCGAACTTACTTCCATGATGGCTCTCCATCAAAATTGGGGAGTTCATTCTGGTACGGGGAGTACGTCGACGTTATGCAAACGAACATCATGCTTTCGTTTCTCGCGCCCCCTTGGGAAAAAGATGTGGTGCGCGCTTGGGATTCATTGACGTACCCGCCCCTGCCGGGTCGCCGCCGGTTCGCTGCCGTGTCGCTGCCGTATCAATACTCAGGGCAGTTCGCGTTCTGCGCGACCGGTGTAGCGATAAGGCAACTGACGCGGCAACGGACCTTTGTTGCGCTCGCCGCGTCCGCGCTGCTCCCACGCGTGCGACAGAATGCCCACCGCGCGCGACAATACGAATACGCCTCGCGCGAGCTCTGGCGCAAACCCCAGCTCGGCATAGATCACAGCGGTGATGCCGTCGATGTTCATCGGCACCGGCTTTTGCTTGCGCGCCTTAAGATGCGCTTCGATGCCACGTGCGATGGCTGCGTAATGGCCTTCGATCACGCCTTGCGCCACGGCATCGTCGACGATGGCGAGCAATCGCGTCGCGCGCGGATCGACCGGATGGAAACGATGACCGAAACCCGGCAGGTACTTCCCGTGGGCAACGTTAAACGCAGCGATGCCGTCTGCCACTGCAATCGATAGATCAGGTACTTCAGCGGTCGAATCCGCCAGCCGCTGCGCGATGTCCTGATAAAGCTCGACGGCCTGCTGCCCCGCGCCGCCATGCACGTCGTCCAGCGCATTGATGGCCGAGGCCATCGCGCCGTTGAGCGGCAAGCCACAGCTCGTCGCGATCCGCGAGATCGCAATCGACGGTGCGTGCGGTCCGTGATCCACCGAAGCGACGAGCGCCGCCTCCAGCAATCGTGCCTGCGCATCGGTGGGCAACTCGCCGCGCAGCATCAGCCAGATCATCTGCGGAAAGCTCACGTTGCCGATCAGTTCCTGAATCGGATAGCCACGCACGTTGATCGATCCCGGGTGGATATCGATGATCGACGTGCTCCAGTAATCGGCGCACAGCGCCGCAGCATCGAGTGTCGGATTCATGGTCAGATCACGCCGTCGGCGCGCAGTTGATCGATGGAGGCCGTGTCATAGCCCAGGTCGCTCAGCAGGTTCAGCGTATCTGCGCCGAGCGATGGTGCGGGTGCGCCTGGCGCGGCATCGCCGCCGGAGAGACGGAAGCCCGCGCGCGTCACGCGCTGCGGCTGCGCTTCGCCCGGCACATCCAGTTCGCGCACGAATTCGCGCGAAGCGAGATGCGGATGCGCAAGGACGTCGGGCACAGAAAGAACGCGCCCGGCAGGCACACCGCTTGCGACGAGTTTCGTCTCCCAGTTCGCAGCGCTGTCGAGCGCGAGTGCCGCTTCGATTTCCGCTTTGAGCGCGTGACGATTCTGCTTGCGCGTGTCGCGTTGCGCGAAGCGAGGATCGTCTGCGATATCCGGGCGGCCGATCAATGCGCACAAACTCACGAACTGACGCGTTTCGTTCGCCGCGATGTTGAGTAGGCCGTCACCGGTGCGGAAGGTGCCGGACGGCGCAGCCGTGAAGTTCTCGTTGCCCATCGGCACCGGTGCGACACCCGCATTCAAGTAGTTCGAGACGACCCAGCCCATCGTCGCAAGCGTGGCTTCGAGCATCGAGACGTCGAGCATGCGGCCCTGCCCTGTCGTGCGCGCATCGAGCAGCGCCGCGCAGATCGCGAACGCGGCCGTCAGACCGCCGACGGTGTCGGACACCGGATAGCCGACGCGCAACGGTGCGCTCTGCGCATCTCCCGTCACGCTCATCACGCCCGAAATACCCTGAATGATCTGATCGTAGGCAGGACGCGACGACAACTCGCCGTCCGCACCGAAGCCCGAGATCGCACAGTAGACAAGACGTGGATTGATTTCGCGCAGCACGTCGAAATCCAGACCGAGACGCGTCATCACGCCCGGACGGAAGTTCTCGACGAGCACGTCGCTCGATGCCACCAACGCCTTCAGGATGGCTTTGCCGCGCGGATCTTTCAGGTTCAGCGTAAGCGAGCGCTTGCCCGCGTTCACCGCCACGAAGGACGCGCCCATCTGACGCGCAGCTGCCGCTTTGTCGGCCCCGAGTCGACGGGCCAGATCGCCCCCTTCGGGGTTTTCGACCTTGGTCACGTCAGCGCCCATCAGCGCCAGTTGATAGGCGCAGAACGGTCCCGCGAGGACGTTGGAGAGATCGAGGACTTTCACCCCGGCTAGCGGCAATGCCATCGTTGGCTCCCAAAAATGCGTGTTTCGGTTGAAGCGAGATGCATCGGATCGGTGCGAATCAATGCGAGATTTCGTCCAGCGTGCGCTGGTTGGTACGCGGCCCGAACAGGCCGATGGACGCCATCACCATGACCATCGCAAACGTAATCAGCGCAAACACGCCGGTCACGTCGAAATGGCGCAGAGCAAAGGCGATCATGAAGCCGGAGAACATGGCCGACAGGCGCGACATCGAGTACACGAAGCCGACGGCCCGGGCACGAATGCGCGTCGGGAACAGCTCCGTCTGATAGGCGTGATAGCCCACCGACAGCAGAGTGCCGCACAGCGTTATCGCAACGCCCAGAATCATCAGCATGCCGGGCGACGTCTGCACCGCGAACAGCGAACCGAAGATCGCGATACCCAGCGCCGAGAGCACGACCAGCGTCTTTCTCTCGATACGATCGGCAATCGCCATGCCGATGAGCGGACCGAACGGGTTCGAGATCGCAATGACGAACGAGTACATCAGGCTGTGTGTGATCGTGATGCCCTTGGACACGAGCAGCGTGGGCACCCACGACGCGAAGCCGTAGAACCCGATAGCCTGAAACAGGTTGAAGACCAGCAACGTGATGGCACGACGGCGATACGGCTTTTGCCAGATTTCGCGGAACTTCGCCTTGGTCGCAGCAGGTTCGACGCTCAGCACCGGCGGCGGCAACGGACGGCCGGACTCGCGTTGCACACGCGCTTCCAGCACCGAGAGGATCGCTTCGGCCTCGGCGGCGCGGCCTTGCTGCGCGAGCCAGCGCGGGCTTTCCGGCACGCGGCGACGGATCGCCCAGACGATCAGCGCGCCCAGCGAACCGATGATGACCACCGTGCGCCAGCCGTCCATTCCGAAGACTTGTTGCGGCACCAGCCACCACGACAGCAACGCCACCGCGGGCACCGCGAGGTACTGAATCAGGTGCATGAAGGCGAAGGCACGGCCGCGCAGATGCTTCGGCGCGAGTTCGCTCACGTACGTATCGATGGTCACCAGCTCGACGCCGACGCCGATCCCGGCAATCAGACGCCACAGGTTGATCATCGGCGCAGTCGTCTGAAACGCCATGATGAGCGTGGCGATGGAATACCAGAGCAAGGAGACAGTGAAGATCGTGCGACGGCCGTAACGGTCGGCGAGCCCCGTCAGAAAGAACGTGCCGATGAACAGCCCTGCGAAGGACGCCGCCACAAACGCGCCGAGACCCGACACACCGAAGAACGATGCCGTCGTCGTCGAGTACAACCCGCTCTTGACGAGGCCGGGGCCCACGTAAGCGGTGAAGAAGAGATCGTAGAACTCGAACCAGCCGCCCAGCGCGAGCAGCAGGATCAGCATCCAGACGGAGCGCGTGGCGGGCAAACGGTCGATGCGCGCATTGATCTGCCGACTCGCGTCGGACGGCCCGGCATGGGCGGCGGGCGACGCGTGTGCCGCGCCGACAGGCAAACTCGACATCTCAATCCTCCTTTGGATTGCATTGCAGGTCATTCTGCCAAGTTCTGTCAGACAGAATGACGTTCTGTTTTATGAGAAGTCGAAGGGTATGCCTCCACCCAAGGGGCGGGTATCGGGGTTTACGCGGACATAGAGAGGGCAATTCGGGCGCTTATGCCCGTCGCAAGGTTGGATCTGTAGACCTGGCCGATGGCCGCCACGCCGTCACATCTCGTCCACCGCTGTGGTGGCCGTCGGCTGACCGTCGTGGCATTCCAGCGAGAAGCGATTGCGCGTATCGACGTAAAAGCTCGCACCGAAGCGTCCGACAGGGAAGTAGTTTTGCAGACGCACGCGCCACGCCTGCGTGTCGATCAGTTCGTCGCGCGCGTGCATGCGTTCGACGCGTCCGATGAAGATGTGGCGGCTCGGTGTCTCTAGCGTCTCCCACAGCGTGCATTCGAACGCGACCGGGGCTTCGGCGATGCGCGGCGGGGCCACGAGACTACTCGCCACGGGGGTGAGCCCTGCATGCACGAGCTCGCTTTGCGTCGGCGGCAGACGCTCGCCGCACGCATGCATGCGCGCCGCCATCGTCTCGTCCGTCAGGTGCACGACATATTCGCGCGTGCGCAGAATATTCACCGCCGTGTCCTTGAGCGAATCGTCGTCGCGCCGGTTGATCGAGAGCATGACGATCGGCGGTTCTTCGCCGAGCATGTTGAACATCGAAAACGGCGCGGCATTGACGACGCCGTCTTCGTTGACCGTCGTGACGAGTGCAATGGGACGCGGCACGATCAGGCTGGCCATCAACTTGTAGCGTTGATAGGCCGTAATTTCCCGGAAGTCGATTTCCATGCGATGGCCTCAGGTGCGCTGGCGAATGGTGGATTTGGTCGATTTGGTGGCTTTGGTGGCTTTGGTGGATTGGGCAGACGATGTGGCGGTGTCGCGCTGCGCAGCGCCGGTCTCCGGCAAGCCGAGCAGCGAGGCGAGACTCTTCTGCCCACGCATCCGGGTCGTCTCGATGCGTCGCTCCAGTTCCTCCAGATGCGATTGCATACGGTCGATGGCACCTGCGGCGTCCCGTCGCTCGATGCACGCCACGATGGCGGTGTGTTCGTCGTGCTCGCACGGCGCGTAGCCCGGTGGCTCGTACAACCCCACGATGAGCGAGCAGCGCGAGATCAATTCACCGAGATAGCGCAAGAGCACGGCATTGCCTGCAAGCGCCGCCACGCGTAGGTGGAAGTCACTCGCCAGCCGCGCCCAGGACGGCTGATCGAAGCGGTGCATGGCCGCATGCTCGGCATCGAGTTGCCGACGCAGCATGGCCAGATCCTCATCGGTCACCCTTGCCACCGCCAGCTCGACGAGCGCGCGCTCCAGCGCACGTCGCGCTTCGAAGATCTCGCGCGTTTCTTCCGGCGTCGGCTCGGCGATCACGGCGCCCTTGTTGGGACGCAGCGTGACGATCCCGTCATGCGCCAGACGTTCGAGCACTCGGCGTACGACCGCCCGGCCCACGTCGAAGAGCTGACAAAGCTCGGGCTCGGGGAGCTTGGTGCCGGGTGTCAGACGGTGCGCCAGCACGCCGTCGACGATGGTCCGGTAAATGTGCGTCTCGACGCGCGTCTCGGCGCTCTGCTCAAGCGTGTCGTCGGACGGGGGGGAGTGCAGCGAGTGGAGCGAGAGCGGGCGGGAACCGGCGAGTCCGGTCGCTGTGGCGTCTGGGGCAGCACTGGCGGGATGACGGCGCGCTCGCGGCGCAGGCTTGTTGGCGGGCATAGCAGCTGAAGGCAATAGGGTCGACGTCGAATAATCGGTGCAGTCCGGGCAATCGGGACAGTAGGGCTTGAGCGTCATGATGTCCTCAGCCCATCACGGCATCGGGCCGCGTGAGACTGACCGAGGCGACGTGTGCGGCGATATCGCCCGGGCGCGTGAGCCAAATCTCGCCGCGCTGCGCGGCTTGCACGATCGGTGTGAGCACGCGGCGCAAGTGCCGCAACCGGTAGGGCTGCCCCACGAGATACGGATGCAACGCGATCCCCATGACCAGCGGCTGAGCGCGGGTCGGGTGTTCGGCCTGCGCGTACATCTCGTCGAAGTTATCGGCAATCATGTCGGCGAACGCCACACCGTCCATCTGACGGCCAACGATCATCGGAATGTCGTTGACCTCCTGAGGGTATGGCACCGACCAGAGCGCTCCATGGGCGGTTCGCATGCGCACCGGCCGGTCGTCGTGGCACCAGTTCAGCGTATAGCGGTAGCCGGTGCGGGCGAGCAGATCCGGCGTGTGATGCGTCTCCGAGATCCAAGGCGAGAGCCATCCCGTGGGAGCGCACCCCGTCGCCTGCGCCAGACGCGACCGGCAGTGCATGAGCAGATCGTGCTCGCGCGCGGGCTCGAAGTCACTCTGACGATGCGCATTCGTGTGGCCGTGCCCGATCAGCTCGTCGCCGCGAGCGACGCAGGCGTGCACGAGCGCCGGGCAATGATCGAGCAGCGATGTGTTGAGCACGACACCTGCGGGCATCGACAGATCGTCGAACAAGTCCAGACAACGCCATGCCCCGACCCGATTGCCGTATTCGCGCCAGCTGAAATTGAGCACGTCCGGCTGCGGCGAAACGGGGCCGAGATTCGCGCCCATCCCTTCCCCGAAAGCGAAGTGCTCCAGATTGAAACCCAGATAGACGGCCAGGCGCGCGCCATTCGGCCATCGATACGTATCGCGCGCCGTGATCGGCAGATAGTCGAAGCGGTCGTGAGAACGCAATGCGCCGAAGCGCATGTCGTCGTTCGCCAGAACGTCGCGTTCCGGAAGCGTCAGAGCAGAAGTCATCGGTATGTCGTCATTACGGTACGGCATCGCAGCAGGCTCAGCGAGTGAGGCCGTTCATTCATCGTCGAATCGTTCGTTATTCGAATCGCTTGCCCGGCGTCGGGCAACTACACAGCCGGACATGCATCCGCGTCATGAGCCGTCTTGAAACATCCGCGCACTGCCGCAGTGCGCGCGCGTTCCGAGTTGGCGCAAAACGCGTCGTCAACGAACACCACACAGAATCGTTCGCAATTTCAATGCCAGATCGTCAACACATTGCCGTGCATATCGTGCAAGGCGATTGCCATGAAATGTCGACGTGGTGGCACGCCTCTTGCGTACGGCGAAAACGTAGTGAGGGGTGCCCGATGCCAGAGCGCTCCTCGTCTTCGAATCGCTTCAGATATGCCTTATGTGTTCTTACGGAGATTGCTCATGTCTGCCTCTGCACGTCGCCACACCCCCTGCTCCACCCTCACCGGCGACCCGGCACCGCTCGCCGCCCCTACCCGCCGCCGTTGGCTTCGCACCGGCGCGCTCGCCCTGGCGGCAGCGGGTATGACGTTTGCCAGCGTTTCGGGTTACGCAGCGGAAACGATCAAGATCGGTCTCATCACTGCGCTCTCCGGCCAGTCGGCGCGAGCGGGTGACGCGTTGACCCGCGGCATGACCATCGCCATCGACGAGATCAACGCGAGCGGCGGCGTGCTCGGCGGCCGCAAGCTCGAACTGGTGCGTCGCGACGACGAGGGCAACCCGGCCAAGGGCGTGCTCGCCGCGCGCGAACTCATTTATAAGGACAAGGTGGCCGTGCTCTTCGGCGGGCTGGATACACCGGTCTCGATGGCCATCGTCCCGATCGCCAATCAGGAAAAGGTGCCGTTCATGGGACCGTGGGCGGCTGGCACGCCGATTACCCACAACGGTGCGAATCCGAACTACGTGTTCCGCGTCTCGGCGGTTGACGAGATCGTCGACGGCGCGATGGTGAACTACGCTCAGCAGACCTTCGGTGCGAAGAAGCTCGGCCTCATTCTCGTGAACAACCCGTGGGGTGAATCGAACGAAAAAGGCATCGTCGCAGCGCTCTCGGCAAAAGGCATGAAGCCTGCGGCGGTCGAAAAGTTCGAAGCCAACGACGTGGACGTCACACCGCAATTGGGACGCCTGAAGGCTGCCGGGGCGGACACACTGCTCATGGTCGGCAACGTCGGACCGTCGGCGCAAGTCGTGAAGTCGCTCGACCGTATGGGGTGGAAGGTGCCTATCGTCTCTCACTGGGGTCCGGCAGGCGGACGCTTCACCGAACTCGCGGGTCCCAACGCCAAAACCGTGCACTTCGTGCAGACGTACAGCTTCTTCGGTGCGACGTCGCCGGTGAGCGCGCGGGTGATAGCTGCGCTCAAGGCGAAGTACCCCGACATCAAGGGGCCTGACGACATCACGCCTGCGGTGGGCGTTGCCAATGCCTACGACGCGATGCGTCTCACGGCGCTCGCCATCGACCGCGCCGGCTCGACCAACGGGGATGCGATCCGCACAGGCTTCTACAAGATCGACCGCTACGAGGGCCTCATCAAGACCTACGTGAAACCGTTCAGCGAGCAGCAGCACGACGCGCTTTCGGCACAGGACTACGTGTGGGCGCAATTCATCGACAACCGCATCGTGCCGGTGGCCGCTGCGGGGGCAAAGGTCGCGGCGAAGTAATGCTTGCCTAATGCTTACGTAATGCGCGCATTGTCGGTGACACGACGGCGTCAACGAACGGGCGCTGCCGAGGCAGCGTCCCGGAGGACATCTCATGCAATGGATCTCGGCGCTCGTCGCCGGCCTGGGGCTCGGCAGTATGTACGGCCTCATGGCGCTAGGCTTTCATCTGACTTTCGCCGTCAGCGCGACGGTCAATTTCGCGCAGGGCAGCTCGATGATGCTGGGCGCCGTACTGGCGTACACGTTCTCGCAAACGCTCGGCTGGCCGATGCCGCTCGCCGTCGCCATCGCGCTCGCGCTGTGCGCCGTCTACGGTCTGGTGGTCGAGCGGCTTGCGGTGCAGCCGTTCGTGCGGCGCGGTTCGAGCGCGTGGCTCATGGCGACGGTGGCGCTCGGCATCGTGCTCGATAACCTCGTCATGCTGACGTTCGGCACGGAGCCGCGCAGCCTGCCCTCGCCGCTCGCACAAAGCGCGTTGCAGATCGGTGACGCCGGGCTCGGCGTGTATCCGTTGCAACTGCTGATCCCCGTCGTCGGTCTCGCGCTCGCAGGCGTACTGCATTACATCTTGCGACGCTCGCGCTGGGGTATCGCCATGCTGGCCGTTGTGCAGAACCGGGATGCGGCGCGCCTCATGGGGATTCCGATCCGTCGCACCATCGCCGGGGCCTTCGCTGTCTCGACGCTGCTCGCAGGGATTGCGGGCGTACTCATCGCGCCGCTGTTCAACGTGCAGGCGGACATGGGCACGGTCTTCGGCCTCAAGGCTTTTGCGGTCGCGATTCTGGGTGGATTGTCCAGCGCGTGGGGCGTAATGATTGCCGGTCTGCTGTTCGGCCTTGCCGAGGCGATGATCACGGCGACGCTCGGATCCGGCTACACACAAATCATCACGTTCGGTCTGGTTATCGTGTTGCTGGCAATGCGTCCGGACGGCATGTTCGGTCGCGCGGAGGTACGTAAGGTATGAGCGATTCCGTGTTGAAAATCGCGTCGAAGACCGACAGCGCCCGCGCAACGGCGACACCCCCGCGTTCGCGCGACGATCTGGCATTGGGTGGCGCAATCGCTGTCGCGCTTCTGTCGATGGCCGGTGCGGCGTGTGTGGTGAACGGCTATTTCGTAGTGGTGATCGCGGGCGTGGCGTTACTGGCTATCTGCGGTGTGGGCCTGAACCTTCTGCTGGGTTTGACCGGGCAGGTGTCGTTCGGCCATGTCGGCTTCTATGCGATTGGCGCCTACGCCGTGGCGATTCTGACCACACAGGCAGGCTGGCCATTCTGGCCCGCGTGGCTGGCGGGTGGCGTCATCGCGGCATTCACCGGCGCGCTGCTGGCGTTACCGGCGCTGCGCGTGCGCGGGCCCGGACTCGCGATGGTGACGATTGCGTTCGGGTTCATCGTCGAGCATGGCGCGGTGGAGTGGCGCACGTTGACCGGCGGCCAGAACGGACTGATGGGCGTGATGCCGCCGGGCGCATTCGGCATAGCGGGCAGCGAACGAGTGGTGGCCGTGGCCGCGCTGGCGGTGCTGGCGGTCGCACTCGTCGTCTACGTTCGCATTTCACGTGGCACCTGGGGCGCTGCCATGCGCGCGGTGCGCGACAGCGAGACGGCGGCCGCATCGATCGGTGTCGACCCGCTGGTTGTGAAGGCGGTGGCCTTTGCGTTTTCCGCCGCGCTCGCGGGACTTGCGGGCGGACTCTTTGCGCCGTTGCAAGGCATGGTGACACCGGGCATGTTTTCCTTCCTGCAATCGATTCTCTTCGTACTTGTCGTGATGATCGGCGGGGCGGGCACGATTGCGGGACCGCTCGTCGGGGCCGCGATCGTGGGCTTGTTACCGGAGTTTCTGGCGAGTCTGGAGAACATGCGCCTGCTTTGCTTCGGCGTGTTGCTGCTGGTCGTGCTGTGGGGCGCACCCAATGGCGTCATCGGGGTGCTCGGGCAATGGTGGATGTCGCGCAGACGTGTTGTGCCGGACGGCACGGACCTCGCGGCAACGTCGATGCTCGCCCTGCCGGTGCTTGAGGCATCGCAACGAAAGGAACTGACGGCGCAGGGACTGACGATGACCTTCGGGGGCGTCAAGGCCGTCGCCGATCTTTCGTTCACGTTGCCTGCGGGTCGGGTGACGAGCCTGATCGGGCCCAACGGCGCGGGCAAGTCGACCGTCCTCAATATGCTCTCGGGCTTTTACCGGCCGCTGTCCGGCACGCGTGCGCTCGGCGCTCACGCACTGGCGGCACGCGGTGCTTGCGACAGCGCGCGTCGCGGAGTGGCGCGCACGTATCAGACCTCGCAATTGTTCGGTGGCATGAGCGTGCTCGATAACGTCACGCTGGCACGCAGTGCCGGACGTCTCGGTGCACTGCTCGGCGGCGCCCGGATGCGAGGCGAGACACCGCGCCGGGAGGCCCTGGCATTGCTGCGTGCGTGTGGCTATCTGGGCGACGTCGAGCTGATGGCGGCGGATCTCGCGCACGTCGACCGGCGTCTGGTCGAAATCGCGCGAGCATTGGCAACGCGCCCGTCGGTGCTGCTGCTCGATGAACCTGCGGCCGGGCTCTCGACGCAGGACAAGGCGCAGTTGGGCAAGCTGTTGCGTCGCATTGCCGACAGCGGCGTCACCGTGGGACTCGTCGAGCACGATATGTCGCTGGTGATGGGCGTATCGGACGGCATCGTCGTGATTGATGCGGGGCGCTTCCTTGCGCAAGGCTCCCCCGCCGCGATTCGCCGTGACGAGCGGGTGCGTGAGGCGTATCTGGGGGCTTCGGTCCCCGACGCGACCGGCGCGACGACGGCCCCGACAGCGCGCGAAAAGGCAGTGACCCCGGAAATCCTCGGGGTCGGCAAATTGACGGCGGATTACGGCGCAGCGCCGGTATTGCACGACGTGTCGATTCAGGTGCGCGAAGGAGAACTCGTCGCCCTGCTCGGTGCCAACGGCGCGGGCAAGTCGACGCTCATGCGCGCACTCGCGGGACTGCACCGTCCGGTCAAGGGCGGCATCACCTTCAATGGACGCGATCTGTCACGTCTGGACGCCGCGCAGATCGCGGCGCTCGGCGTGGTGCTCGTGCCGGAGGGGCGGCAGGTGTTCCCGGAGTTGTCGGTCCTCGACAACCTGCGTCTCGGCGCTTTCCCGTGCGGACGTCTGCCCAAAGCGACGCTCGATGCACGCATCGCACAGATGTTTGCACGCTACCCGCGACTGCAAGAGCGCCAGCATCAACGCGCGGGCTTGCTCTCCGGCGGCGAGCAGCAAATGCTGGCGATTGCGCGAGCGCTAATGTCGTCGCCGCGCGTGTTGTTGCTCGACGAGCCTTCGCTCGGTCTGGCCCCTAAGGTGATTGCGTCGTTGTTTGCGTCGCTCGATGCGCTGCGTCGCGAATCGCTCTCGATGCTGCTCGTCGACCAGATGGCCGCCATGGCGCTGTCGATTGCCGACCGTGGCTATGTTCTTGAAGAGGGACGTGTGACGGTCAGCGCAGCGGCGAGCGAACTGGCAGGCGACGCACGGCTGGCCGCGGCGTATCTCGGGGGTGAGCATGACGCAGGGGCGGCAGCATGATGCGTGACATGACGGTTTGCGAGTCGCCCCGCGCCGCGAGTGGGTGTCGTGGACTGGTGACCAGCCCGCACACGCTGGCGAGTGCTGCGGGCCGCGACGTGTTGCAACAGGGCGGCAACGCCATCGAAGCGGGCATCGCCATCGCCGCGATGCTGTGCGTGACGATGCCTCATTTCACCGGCCTCGGCGGAGACGGTTTCTGGCTTGTCGCCGACGGGACGTCCGAGGGCGGCACAGCGCCACTTGCCATCTCCGGCATCGGACAGGCGGCGCGGGATCTGCCGTCACGATGGCTCGGCGGCGAGGCCATTCCCTTGCGCGGGCCAAGCGCCGCATTGACCTCGGCGGCGACGGTGGCGGCATGGGAAGCGGCGTTCCGCATCAGCCGCGACACGTGGGGCGGTCGATTGTCGTGGGCATCGTTGCTCGCACCGGCGATCGCGGCTGCCGACGCGGGATTCCCGACGAGTCGTTCTCAGGACTTCTGGTACACGTATCGCGCCGACGAGATGCACGATGCGTCAACGTGGCGCGGCTTCGCACAAGCATTTCTGTCCGGCGGTCGCGCCCCGGCGGCAGGCGAGACATTTCGTCAACCGGCATTGGCGGCGACACTGCGTCAGCTGGCAGACGGCGGACCGCGCGAATTCTATGAGGGCGAGTTGGCAACCCGCATGGCGCACGGCTTGCAGGCGGCAGGCGCTCCACTCACGCGCGAGGATCTTGCCGCCACACGTGTGCATGTGTCGCCTGCGCTGACGATGCCGTATGCAGACGGCGTGCTCGCGACGATGCCGCCGCCCACACAGGGCGTCACGACGCTCCAGATCATGGGCATTCTCGAGCGCGTCGGACTGAAAGACTGCGAGCATGGCAGCGCGACGTATTACCACCGGCTAGTTGAAGCCGTGAAGCAGGCGTTCCTTGATCGCGACCGATACGTCGCGGATCCGGAGTTCGTCGACGTTCCCCTCGCGGCGATGCTGTCGGCCGACCAACTTCGGGCCGCCGCCTCGAGAATCGAAGATCGTACGGCGCTCGAATGGCCCCATCGGTTTCGTGAGGGCGATACGGTGTATTTCGCCGCGACCGACGCGGCAGGACGGGCCGTGAGCGTTCTGCAAACGATCTATTTCGACTGGGGAAGCGGTGTCATGGCGGGCGATACCGGCGTGCTTTGGCACAACCGGGGCGCGGCGTTTCGTCCCGCCGCAAGCGCGCATCCGAACGCACTCATGCCGGGCAAGCGGCCGTTCCACACGCTCAATCCGGGCATGTATCTAAAGGGCGGGCGCGCACGGTTGTTGTACGGCACTCAGGGGGCCGACGGACAACCGCAAACGCTGAGTGCATTGCTGACCCGACTGATCGACTTCGGGATGTCCCCGCAAGAAGCACTATCCCATCCGCGCTTTCTGCTTGGCCGCACGTTCTCCGACAGCCGGGACAATCTCAAGCTCGAGCGCGATGCCGGGCAAGCGGTATTCGACAGCCTCAGCGAGCGCGGACATTCGGTGGTGCCCTTACCTGCCCACAGCCCGCTAGCCGGACAGGCAGGCGTCATCGCGATTGCGGAGGACGGCGTGGCAACCGGCGCACATGACCCTCGCAGCGATGGAGCGGCGTTGGCGGTTTAGGGCCAATCGACAGACGTCATCATCCATCGGAAGTCGCAATGAATCTGCAAGCTCTCCGTTGCATTGCGGTGGATCTGAAATCCGTATTGCTTTAGCAAAGTGAGGATGCAGCTCAGGGATGATGCGTGCCGCCGGACCCGGCGCTGCTGCCAGCTTGAAGGGGTGAAGACGCCAAGCGGCAGCATGCGGATGCGGCGTCCGTTTACGCAGAACGAGACGTCGACATGTGTGCCATCGACGTCGTGGCCGTTGCTGCCGAAAATGTCGGTGATCTCGTGTTGGCGATTTGGGTACAGCCGACGGAACACGCCAATGCCGAACTTGCGGAACTGCCTCCTCGCGAAGCCGAGTTGGGACGCGTGGGCCTCATATCCTCTAGTGAGGATCAGCGTGATTTCTTCGGGCAGTTGCGTCTGAATATCCTGAAGGGCTTTCAGAACAGCCTCATCCACACGAACGTAGCGCGCGGGCCATCGGGGGCTAACTCGCAGTCCGCCGTGGGAGCCGCGTGTCAAAGTTGTCAGAGGCATGCAGGGACTTTCGTGTGCGTCAGGTTGGACTGCTACGGAAGTCGAGCAGTTTAATCGACGTCTGGTCCCTTGCGTCCGGCTTTACCCGCCCAATCGGCAGACGTCATGACCAGCCGGAAGCCAATGTGCGACATCGGATTCGCGGGGTCCGTGCCGCGTCTCGCGCTGGTGCGGTAACCGCTGCAATAGGTGTCGCTGCACAGGAACGAGCCACCGCGCGTGACGCGCTTCGGCGCATCGACCGGTGTCGCGCCGTCGTCGGGATCGAAGCTTGACGTCGGGCCAGACGGATCGACGGTTCGGCCGCGACGTTTGGCCTGCGTCGCGAATTCGTCAGCGCGGTACCAATCGGCCACCCACTGCCAGACGTTGCCCGCCATGTCGTAGAGGCCGTAGCCGTTCGGCGAGAACTGTCCTACGGGAGTCGTTCCGATCTGAATCTTCGACGAGTCGACGACGGGGAACGGACGCGCGTTGTCGTCCCACACGTTCGCCATGGATTTGCCGTCGGGACGTTTCGTATCTCCCCATGCGTAGTCCGCTTGTGTCAGTCCACCTCGTGCCGCCACCTCCCATTGCGCTTCGGTCGGCAGGCGCTTGCCCACCCATGTCGCATAGGCCAAGGCGTCGTCATACGACACCTGCACCACCGGGTGATTTTCTTTGCCCGTCAGATCGCTGCCCGGCCCTTGCGGATGACGCCAGTTCGCCCCGGGCACGAATCGCCACCACGCCGAATAGTCCCGCAGTGACACCATCGCTTCGGTGCCGACGAAGACCATCGCACCGGGCACGAGAGCTTCCGGCCGGGGCGCAGGCGTTCCCGGTGGCAGCTGCACACGCAAGTCTTCCCAGCGCGGTGGGCGCTCGGCTGTGGTGACGTAGCCCGTAGCGTCGACAAATCGCGCGAACTCTGCGTTCGTGACGTCGTGAACATCCATCCAGAATCCACTCGTCGTCACATCAAATGCAGGGCGTTCGTTGTGCTGCGCAAGACGGCTGTCGGTGCCCATGAGGAACGTCTGCCCCGGAATCCACGCCATCTTCTCGGGACCGCGCTTGCCGTCGCCAACGAGCGGCAACGTCAGAGGCGCGGGCGGAATGTTCGACTGGCTTCGCTGAACCAGCGCCGACGCGTGTCGCGACGACGCCATCCACCCGATCGATACGCCCAGCAAGATAATCGCGAGCGCCCATGCGAGGTGATCGTGACGCGTCCCCTTACTCATTCGGTCGCGCCCGGTGCCAGCACCACACCGACACGTTTGGCGTAGTCCACCCAGCCCTGCTTCAGACGCGCCACAATGTCGGGGTGATCGACTGAGAGGTCCGTCGTCTCGCCACGGTCACGGGTCATGTCGTATAGCTTCCAGTCGGGCGGTTCTGCGACCGGCTGCGGACCGCGCTTCATGTGCACCGACAGCAACTTCCATCGGTCGTCGCGAACATAGCGGTTCCCGCCAAACTCCGCGCTGAGCAGACTGCCGTCGGGGAGATGGCGCTGCGTCTTTCCGGTGAGAAGCGGAAGCAACGACGTGCCCGTCATCGGATTGACGGATTCGCCGCGATAGCGGTCGCCCGGATTCGGTAGCCCGGCCAACTGGAGGAAGGTCGGGGCGAGATCGAGGACGGTCGTCAGTTGTGTCGCCGTCGCCTGAGCGCTCAATTGTTTCGGCATCCGTACGATAGCGGGTACGCTCACGCCGCCCTCCGACGGGTATCCCTTGAACAACCGGAAAGGCGTCGCGCTCACTTCCGCCCAGCGGGTGCCGAGAGCTATGTTGGAGCGGCGACGGCCGAGATTTTCATAGCTGTTGTCGTTGTTCGGCCCGTCCGGGTAGAACATATCGACCTTCTCGCCTGACGGGCCGTTGTCGGAGGCGAAGAAAATGAACGTGTTGTCGTACGCGCCGACCGACTTCAGATGATCGACTAGGCGGCCGATGTTGGCGTCCAGTGTTTCGACCATCGCCGCATAGACTTCCATCTTGCGGGCTTCGGTCTTCTTTTGCTCCGGCGAGAGTTGATCCCAGCGAGGATTCATGGGCGACGCAGGCAGTAACGTGGCCGGACGGAAATCCGGTGGCAGCAATCCCAGCTGCCTTTGGCGTGCAATTCGCTCGTTACGGATCGCGTCGTAACCGGCGTCGTAGCGACCACGATAGTTGTCGATGCGGTCGTCCGGTGCCTGCAAGGGCCAATGCGGGGCCGTGTAGGCCGCGTACGCAAAGAAGGGTTTTCCGTCGCCGAGATTCCGGTCGATGTAGCCGATCAGTTTGTCGGTATAGCCGACGCTCGAATAGAAGTTTGGCGGCAGCGTCACCATCTTGCCGTTCTCGCGATACGACGCCCGGTCGGCAGAGGTGACTGCACCCGGGGCCGGAGCGAAGTGCGCCGCGCCCCCTTGAAGCAACACGAACGACGATTCGAAACCGCGCGCCTGCGGGCTTTGCCCCGGCGTGAGACCGAGGTGCCACTTGCCGACCATGTAGGTGTGATAGCCGCCATCGCGCAGCAGACTCGCAATCGAGAACGAGCGTTCGTTGAGATATCCCTCGTATCCGGGATGCCCGACCTGATAGATCTGCAGCGTCTCGGCCATCGTGCCCAGACCCGACTGATGGTGATCGGCCCCGGAGAGCAACATCGCGCGGGTGGGCGAGCAACTCGGCGCGACGTGGAAGTTCGTGAGGATGCGTCCGGACGCGATCAGCGCGTCGAGATTCGGCGTGCGAATCTCGCTGCCGAACGCGCCGATGTCCGAATAGCCGAGGTCGTCCGCAAGAATCATGAGGATGTTCGGCTTCTCGGACGGGGCCGCTGCCACGGGTGCGGATGCACTGGCTACCAGTGCCGCCAGTGCGCAGAGGCACGTAGTGAGCTTGCGTCGCATCTGCGCGCGCAGGTGTGTTCGTCGATGGTTCATGAGCGGCTCCTGTCAGAACGCATGACTGATACCCAACGCCACAGCGCTGGTGTTCTCGCCGGGCATCGGGACCATGTCGAACGCCAGCGCGTAACGGCTATTGCCCCGGTTGTTAATGCGCGCGTAACTCGCATAGAGGCGCGTGCGTTTGGACAGGCTGTGTTCGATGCCGACGTACAGGCCTGTCGCGTCGCCGTTCGAACTACCGGCTTCGTTGCGATTGACGAGCGAGACGACCAGCTCGTTTGCAGGGGTGATCGAGTAGCGTCCGCCGATCTGCCAGTCGAAGCCTTGCTGCGATGGCTTGCCGGACGTGTACACGCCGGAATAGCGATGCAGTGCCGCAGTGATCTTGTATTGCCCCCGAATCCAGTATTCACCGACGAGCCAGACGTCCTGCATGCCTTCACCGGGACGCGCGTTGTTGAAGTTGTCGTAGACGACGGACGCGAACCACGGGCCGGTCGAATAGCGCAGGCCCGTACTCGTCCCCTGCCCGCTCTTGGGGCGCTCGCCCGGCTGGAGGTTCTCCCCTTGCTTGCCGAGCGACAGCGACGAGATCACCTGAAAGCCCTGCCACTTCGGCGACTCGTACTTGACGGTGTTGTTCTCCAGCCAGCGCTCGTAGGAAGCGATGACGTTAGTGATGACGCTGTAGTTGCCGGTGTACGTGGGATCGATGCGTCCGTAAGTGGTGGCAGACGTCACTCGCATGCGGCCGAGCAGGAATCGACCGAACTCGCCTTTGAGGGCGACGTAGGCATCGCGCGCGGGTGGCACGGGCGTCGTGCCGTTGTTCACGCGCAAGCGCCATTCCAGAACGGCCTGCGCTTCGAGGGTGTCGGTGATCTTTTCGACGTCGCGAAAGACGAAGCGCGACGTCTGAAGTCCGCCGCTCTGAAGCCGTTGCGCCGTGGTGTTTTGCGCCCGGATCGACTCGACGTAGCTGTCGACGAAGCCGGACAAAGTCGGGCCGGTTTGCGCCCAGGATGCTCCCGCACACTGCGCTAACGCGAGTGCGGTGCAGGCCTTCTTGTACATGTCTCCTCCTGTGCGCCGGACGACGCGCCACGAGTCATGGCGGAGCGTTGCAGGCGCAGTGGCCCGGTGACGCCGTGACGTCCCGGTGCTCGATATGGGGGTGTTCCGATGGCGGGATCTGGCCTTACTTGTTGAGGCTCATGACCCAGTGGGCGAAGCGCTCGGCTTCGTCGTCGGGAATGGCGTTCGCGGGCATGGGGATGTTCCCCCACTTACCGGTGCTGCCCTGGAGGATGCTCTTCCTGATCTTGGCGAGCGCGTCTGGATCGTTCCGATAGGACGCCGCAATTTCACGGAACGACGGCCCGACCTTTTTACTGTTCATGTCGTGACAGGCACGGCACGTCTGCTCGCTGGCCGACGGTGCAGCCCAGACGCTGTGCGCCTGAGCGGTGGCGGCGAGCGCGATGGCAATACTTAACGAAACTCGGCGAAACTTCATGGATACCTCGCAAATGAGCGATTCCCAGGGCCGAGGAATCGAGGTGGACTAAAGGAGTTTTATGTATACATATTTATGTCAAAGAATACATTTAAATAATTTGGTGTACATGAAAGGTTTGGGGTTAGTTATTCCAAGGGGTTATAGCGAGGGAGTCGTGGACGAGGCGTCGAGCGTGCGGGCGTCACGGGTCAGGGGTCTTTCCAAACACTCATAGGTGTCGTGACAAATCTTCGCTTCATCCAGCCATGTGTTCCTGCTTCAATGAATTAGCGAACGACGGCCACCCACACCCGGCACGCGTTCGGATCGGAAATCGACGCGCATCGTAACTTTGATGCCGTCGTTTCTTTCGTCTGTAATTCAATTGGAGTCGGTAGACATCATGAGCAACTGGCCGGAAGCCCTTTCCCATCTGAAAAAAGCCGCCGGCACGCTGGCACAAGTTAACCCGCCGGTTGTGAAGGCCTTTCAGGCGTTGAACCAATCGCTCGATCAGGGCACTGCATTGGATGCGAAGACTCGCGAACTGATCGCCCTTGCGGTTGCCGTCACGACGCGCTGCGAAGGTTGCATTTCGTCGCACGCCGCTGCGGCGCAAAAGCTGGGCGCGTCGCGTGAAGAAGTCGCGGAAGCACTGGGCACTGCGATCGCCCTGAATGCGGGTGCTGCCTTCGTCTATTCGACGAAGGCGCTCGAAGCGTACGATCAATTCGGCGGGTAAGTAGCGCGGAAGCCGCTAAATGCAATGCGGGCCGATCTGTTGATCGGCCCAATGTTTGTCGGCGTTGGGGCGCTATCTGGAGATCGTTGTTAGCGCTCGAAGAAGCGTCGATCCAACGAGTAAGCGCCACCACCCCGTGCGACGATGTAGAACGCCAGGAATGCCATGAGCACCGGGTATTCAATCCCGCGGTCGATCCACGGCCAAGTCGGTCCGAGTGCGTAGCTGATTCCCACCATCTCCAGAACGCAGAGCGACGCAACGGCACGTGTGAATAGACCTAGCGTGAGCATGATTGCACCGACGGTCTCAAGCAGCATGACAAGAAATGCCAGTTGCGGCGCGAACGGTAGCCCCATCACGTTCTGGATAAGGTTGATCGAACCGGCCATTGGATCTGCCATCGAGCCGTGCGATGCGCCTAGGACTTTGGGGAGACCGTGAGTGAACAGCACGATGCCGAAGGTGGTGCGCAGCAATGCATACAGCGCGGGCTCGCAGTGTTGGCAAGCACGTCGCCAGGTTGAAAACGACGTCAGTATGGGTTGCGCGTTTTGTCCATTCGTTGTTTCGGTTGTCATCGCGATGTCCAATCAGGTCCGGTAAGGCGGAGTGTCCCTGTTTGGTCGCTGCGGATAAATCCCGCAAATTTGGCTAGACAATTCAAAACTGAATAACAATAGGGCCGATGTCGTGACGGTGTTGAAGCGCTCGTCGCCGACGATGCCTCTCCCGCTCGGGGTATTGCACCGTTCCTCCCCCACCTAAACGGGAGGGAGGATTTTGAACACTACGCGCACGCCAAGGCTCGATACCCGCTCAGTTGCCTCGATAGGTCGAGTAACCGTACTGACTGAGAAGCAAAGGAATATGGTAGTGCTGGGTTGCATCTACGACGCGGAATAGCACCGGAATTTCCGGGAAGAACGTGTCCTGCTTCATCTTTCCAAAATACTCCCCGGTTTTGAAAATCACGCGATATTCACCTTTGGTGAAGCGCTCTCCCTTTGGAAAGAGAGACTTAATTCTCCCGTGTGCATCGGTCTCTCCCGACGCAATTTTTTGCCACGACTCCCCATGCATCCGCTCAAGCACAACGGCCACGCCAACAGGCGGCTTGCCGGTTTGCTGGTCAAGGATATGCACACTAATAGGATTGACGTCCGCCATGGCTACGCGGACCGGCAGCAGGCAAAAAGCAAGAACGACGAAAATGCATTTTTTCAACATACGTGATCTCTTCATGGTCAAAAATTACATATACAGTTTCGGACCAACCGGCAGGTGAGTGCGCGCGTGACTAATCGTACGTCTTATCAACTCACCTAAAGAGGGGAAATTCCCCAAATGTTAGGGTGCGTTTGCCAAAGCAGGACTACGGAATAGGCGATCCGTGAATCACGCCCCGCGACGTATGTAGAATGCGCCGTGTCGATGCCAAGCCGGTGAACCTATGATTCAGTTCGCATTACTTCTTGTTTCAGCGACTACTCTCATTGCGGTGATCGTCGCGGCGGTAAGAGATGTTGATCACCGTCGATATTGGACGGTCTGCGCATGCTTCATCTTCGCTGGATTCGCATGTTGGATCGCGTTCGCTGCCATCGGATCGGAAGTCGATGCGCAAGGTGTTTTGCATGAACCCTTCGCATTGGTGCCGGTGGGAATGTTGATGGTAGTCATCGGCGTAATCGGTAGCTTGGTACGCGGAACGATGGCGCTGTGTCGCAGCCAATCGCAGGGCACTAAATAGCAAGACGGTCGAAGTGTCGGGTCTGGGCCGAACGTCTCGGAAATATGAACAAGGCGAAGACCGTTGGCCACTGAATCGTAAACGCACAAAGGGCCTCCCAACGGGGAGGCCCTTTGTTTGTGCTTGGCATGGCGAGGGGGACTCGCCCCCGTTTAGCGACTGGCTGCATCTCGCCCTGCATCGGACCGGAACCTCTGACGATACTCGAGAGGCGTCACACCAAGCCTACGCATGAATGCACGTCGCAGGCTGTTCTGGTCACTGAAGCCGCAAGCATACGCAACCCTCTTCAGCGGTGTATCACTTTCTTCGCGCTGTGCCAAAGGCAAAAAAAAGGGAGAGGAACAGGGGTCTCAGCCGGATAGGACAGATACGGCTTGCATGCGGCGTGGCATTCATCGGCGCGCTCCCAATACAGTGTTCTTTTGGCGTAAGAACTCCGTCTGCGGAAACCTTAATTGCTTCGCACTCTAAGATCAATTGACAGTTGCCATTCGACTACAAATATCTAGAAATACGTAACGACAAATGAGTCAATGTCGTTTGCACATGGCAACCCAAGAGGCTGATTACGTAAGCAGCATCCGTTCCAAGTCATCGCGGCTTTACTGCGATTGCTCTCTAGACGGTATCGGCGAGCGT
Source organism: Pandoraea commovens (assembly GCF_024704525.1). Taxonomy (NCBI): domain Bacteria; kingdom Pseudomonadati; phylum Pseudomonadota; class Betaproteobacteria; order Burkholderiales; family Burkholderiaceae; genus Pandoraea; species Pandoraea commovens. The sequence continues at coordinate 1,163,947 of NZ_CP102780.1, read as the reverse complement.
TCATCCTCCTGATGTTGATATACCGGCAACATCACTTCAGTCGAGAAACTGCAGGTTAAGGCCGAAGAATAGCTGCCACCGCGGTTGTCCCTGACCTCGGTCCGCAACCGAGAATTGCGGTTCAAAGAAGACGTTGTAGACAGTCTTGCCTCGCTTGATGACTTGGCCGACACCCACCCCTAAAGGGATGCTGTAGCTACCATTTTCGAGATTGAATGCCCAAATCGGGGCAGCTCGAAGATATGTGCCGCCGCCCAACTGATAGAAAGCGAACGGTTGAAATGCAGCTACGCTGACCGTTTGCCGGTCGCTGATGCCAGCAAAGCTCTGCTGCCAAGACGCGAGATACCCGAATTGAAATTTTGCGGAGCTGGCATCGAACAGGACATTTACCAGTCCCGCAGACCACTTCCCGGAACCCAGTCTAGTGTCGCCGGCCGTGGGTGCTGTAAGTTGAGGGCCGATACCGAAGCTAATTGCAGGATTTCCCAGATCGATAAGATAGGCCGTAAAAAGGTTAAGGTCGCCGACGGACGTATGCCGTCCGAAAGTCGGCGCCAATGGCATTGTGTTGACCGGCAACGACGCACGCAATAGCCAGTGACTGCTTCCAACTTGAAACGGTTTTGCATACCGCATCCAGAACTGATTTCCGCTCTCCCCGGCCTCGGTGATGTTACCTATGTAGTAGTTCTGTAGATTGAACGCTGTCATATTGGCCAGCGGGTTGTTAGCCTGTGCGGCATTCGCCGCAGCTTCCTGAGCCTGTGCGGGCCCCTGTCCAAGTAGGGCAAACAAAGTCCCGCAGCATGCCGAGGCCAACACGAGGCGAAATGAAAAGTGGGTTCGCACACGCACCTCCGAAACGTTCTCGATTAACGCGTCGTTGCCGGTGAATAGGCGACGGTTTGAATTGGTACTAGAGGCTATATCGCCGCTTGAGACTACTTGAAGTTGATTCCGTCCCGCATGAGCCGCAAAAAAATGCCCGTATGTGCATACGGGCATCACCCCTGCTACCACACAATGTTGTGCTGACTGAATCACGGCTCCGCGATCGTGAACCAGAAATCGAACTTGTCGTAAAGGCCGAGCATTTCTTTGAACTTCGCGCGGTCCCCGTCGAATTGCACCTGACCGCTGTCCGCGAGATTTCCAAGTTGGAGCTTACCCAGCGCGATGTCGTCCAGTGTCGAGCGATTCAGCGAGATGTTGGCGTCTGCCTTCTGTAGCACGGTGTCCTTGCTGTAATTCATGACGCCGTTCTTCACCGACAGCGCGTACTTCTCCTTCGTGTCGGGGAACGTCACATTGAACGCATAGGACTTGCCAGCTGCTTTCGGCCCGTTCAGGTGGATCGCCAGAAAGTCGAGGAACATCTCCGTCGTCATACCCCGAATGATGTCGGGTGATGACGTGTTGGGGGTAGCCACTTTGTGCACGCCACCCCGAAGTTCCTGTGCTCCGCTCAGGTAGAAGTTGCGCGCGGGTCCGGACTCGGCCTGATACCCCAGCTGCTCAAGCGCTGCAGCTTCAAGGTTGCGAGCGGCCTGATTTGTCGGTTGCGCAAAGACCACCTTGTTCGTGAGTTCCGCCGCCCACCGATAGTCACCCTTGTCGAACGCCGACTTGGCCCCCTTGAGCATCTTGTCCGCGCCGATCAGCTCGACATAGCGCTTCGCTTCGTCAGTCGGCGGATACGGATCGAAGTTCGCGGGGTTACCGTCCCACCATCCGAGATAGAGCTGGTAGGTGGCACGCACGTTGTGCTTCAGATTGCCGTAATAGCCGCGGCTATAGAACTCCTTGGCGAGCGAGTCGGGCAGCACGAACTTGTCGGCAATTTCGTGCATCGTCATGCCCTGGTTGGCCATGCGCAGCGTCTGATCGTTGATGTAGCGATACAGATCGCGCTGCTTCTCCAGATGCTCGACAACACGGTCGTTACCCCATTGCGGCCAATGGTGGCTGCTGAACGACACCACCGCGTCCTTCCCCCAGAGACGAATCGTCTCATCGAGGTAGTGCGCCCACTTCTGCGCGCTACGCACCTTCGCCCCGCGCAACGTGAGAATGTTGTGCAACGTGTGCGTGGCGTCCTCAGCGAGATCGATGGCCTTGAACTGCGGGAAATAGAACAGCATTTCCGCCGGGGCCTCCGTACCGGGCGCCATCTGGAAGACGATATCGACGCCGTCGATATTCAACGTCTCGCCGGTCTTCTTGATGAGTTTGCTCGGCTCGAACAAGGTAATCGTCCCCGCCGCCGTCGTCAGACCGAGGCCGCCGCCGACGTTCCCCTTCGGATCCTTGGGCAGCAGGTTGCCGTACATGTACGATGCACGGCGGCTCATGACGGTGCCCGCGAATACATTCTCGCTGACCGCCTCTTCCATGAACCCTTCCGGTGCCACGAGCGGCACCTTGCCAGAGCGTACGTCTTTCTCGTCGACGACACCACGCACGCCCGCGAAGTGATCGACGTGGCTATGCGTGAAGATCACGCCAGTGACCGGCAGCTTCTCCACCTTACTGTTGATCAGATCGAGCGAGGCTTTGGCCGTCTCGACGGACGTGAGCGGGTCGATCACGATCCAGCCCGTCTTGCCACGCACAAACGTAATGTTGGCCAGATCGACGTTACGGACCTGATAGATGCCGTCCACCACCTTGAACAGACCGTGCGCAGAGAGCAATTGCGATTGCCGCCACAAGCTCGGATTGACCGTCGGCGGCGCCTCGCCTGCCATGTTCTTCTTTAGAAAGTCGTACTGCGTGAGGTCGATGACAGTATTTCCCGCTGCGCCCTTGATGACCGGATTCGAAAGATCGGCGACGAATCCGCGCTGAATGTCCTCGAAATCCTGCTTGTTCGCGAACGGCAGGAAGTTGAGCAACTTCTGGTTCGCATCTCGTGTCGCCGCTGTTGCATCAGCGGGCTGCGGCGGCGACGACTGTGCTTGCGCCGCAGTCCCGATCAGGGTTCCGGCGACAAGCGCAATCAAAGCAACAACTGACTGGCGTTTCATGAAGTCCTCCCCAAAGCACGTTGAGTAAGAGCGAAGAGACCGCGGGTCAAAAACCACGGAAGTCATTTTCATCGCCTCGGATTGGCAAGGACATAGGTATTTGGGGCAAAAGGGGTTCCCCTTCGGGCAACGCTAAACCCGGAAAGTGATATGGCACTGGATGCCTGCGAGCGCAATACGGGCACGCGCAGTCTCAAAAAAATCTGAATCTGTTGAGGCTCGTTTTCGAGCTTTACGAATTTATTGAGAAGTGCTATCAATGAGTAAAGGCTAGAATTTCTAGACAATTTCCATGCAGTTGCAGAAAGTAATTTAAATACTTTATTTCGGCAATTAATTCAGTAATTGCCATTTCTCGTGTAAGTATTATTCGTACAAAAACGTAGGTACTAGTCAACGCCGGGGAAATACAGTTTTCGTATGCGAGGCGGAGAATCCATGAATGCTGATCGTGAATCGGTAGTGCATATCGTCGATGACGACGCTTCTATGCGGGCAGCACTAGGCCGGCTGCTGTGCGCTTCGGGCTATGCCGCAAGGGAGTACGCTTCTGCAGGCGAGTTTCTTGTCAGCGAGCCAGATGAACGTCCGGGATGCGTTCTCATCGACCTTGAATTAGGCGGGCCAAGCGGACTTGACTTGCAGCGCACGCTACGCCGCCAAGCATCGGCATTGCCGGTCGTTTTCATGAGTGGCTACGGCGATGTGGCCCGGTCGGTCGAAGCGATGAAGGCTGGTGCAGTCGACTTCCTCATTAAGCCTTTCGGTCGCGACTCCCTTGTCGGTGCCGTGGAGACGGCGATCAGCCTTGTTCGGCGACCCAGTGCTGCACCTGCACATGAGGCGAAATCCGTACTCAGCGATCGTGAAGAGGTCGTACTCCAAGGTGTCGTCAAAGGGCTCCGCAACAAACAAATCGCAGCCGAGCTGGGACTGTGCGAGAGAACCGTCAAAACGTGTCGTGCTGAGCTGATGCGTAAATTCAGCGCGAACTCCCTCGCCGAACTCCTCAGGAGCGCCGGCAAACGCACCGAGGCCGAAGCCGCCCCACACACTGCCCAAATGTCGTGAGCAACACCGTTGCGGGAGCCGCCCGGGGCGTGGTGTCGCTGGCGGTCGTCGCGCTATGCAGCTTCGTCGTAAAAGACGCGCTCAGCGCGGAACCGCCCAAGGTGGCGCTGCTTCGCGAGTACTGGCAGGAAGTCGCCGTGGTGATTTTCGTGATTGGCGCTCAGACCGTCACAATCCTAGCCATGCTTCAGCAACGCCGTGAGCGTCGTCGTGCTGAACTCGACGCCGCCAAGCGTCGTGCCGACCTTACTCGTGCCTCGCGTATCGCGACCGTTGGCGAGTTGAGCGCGTCCATCGCCCACGAAGTCGGTCAGCCGCTAGGGGCCATTCTGAGCAACGTAGACGCAGCCGATCTCATGATGCAAAGCGGCGACCCGAGCGACGCCGAAATTCGGGAGATTCTGAGCGATGTCAGACGCGATGCCCTGCGCGCACATGACGTGATCGTGCGCTTGCGCGCACTGCTACAAAAGCAAGCGATTACGTATGCCCCCGTCGCCTTCGATGTCGTGCTGGAACGTGCGACGTCGCTCGTGCACCCCGAGGCGCGGCGGCGCGGCATAGTGCTGCACACAGCCTTCGCCACCCGCGAGGCCCGGGTGCTTGCTGACCAGGTGCAGTTGCAACAGGTCTTGCTCAACCTCTGCATCAACGCCATGGACGCTATGGAGAACGCGGAGCAAAAGGACAGAGAGTTATACGTCGCGACACGTCTTCTCGACGAAGGCGTAGAACTTGTCGTTGCCGATCGTGGCGTCGGCATTGCGGATGGAGACGTCGAGCCGTTGTTCGAAGCGTTCTACACAACCAAAGAGCGCGGCACGGGACTCGGCCTGTCTATCGTGCGCTCGATTGCCGACGCGCATCGTGGCAGCATCTCTGCTCGGCCCCGCGCCGGAGGCGGGGCCGAGTTCGTCCTCTGGTTGCCACTTGCGATACCTGCCGCGCATCAGTAAGGTGCGTTGACGACGATGAACTGCGTCCCTTGCGGTTGGTACCACGTGTTGCCGCACTGTTGATAAATCATGCCGCGATAGTTCACGGGCACGCAGTTAGCCGGGACCGAATGCACGATCGATCCGACGACCGCCGCAGTCACGCCTACCGCAGCCGTAACGGCAGCGGCCGTTGCGACCGGATGGTAATCGTCGTCCCATCCGCCGTGATAGTAGCCGCCGCCATGATTATCGACGTTCACGTTCACATTGCGATTGACGTTGACGTTGTTGTTATTGACGTTGTTCACGCTGGTGTTGCGAACGTTGCGGGTGCGGGCGTCGGGTTGCCGGTTGCCTGCATTGGCGGCATTCGGGCGTTGCGCGGCGTGCTGACCAGCCTTACCGCCACCGGCGTGCTCGCGCGTATGCGCGCCGCCACCACCGCCGCCACGACCAACAGCCTCAGCGGGCGACAGTGACACAAGAATGGCGGCCAATGCAGTGGCCACGACACACAGGTGAACGAAGGGGGAGCGTCGTGTTGTCATGATGTCACCCCTTGTTCGCAGGCAATTGAACGGCTTCGATCCGCTTTGCGCCCGCTGGCGGCCGGAACTCAAAGGTCGACGGCTTGATAGAGAAGCCGGGTTGCCAGGACAGGATCGAGACCGACTGCGGACGCGCTTCGTCGTCCGTACGCGTCACCACGATCTTGCGTGGCAACGGTTTGCTGCCACTGGTGATCCATATCTGCCAGTCGATACCGGGCTGCCGGAACGCGTAGTGGTCGCACAGGTCATTACCGATATAGTCCTGCCCCGCGAACATGGCCGAATCGAATTTCCGATGCTGCGCGTCTGGCGTCCCCCAGGAGAAGAGGTCGGCAAGCGGGAGTTCCACGCCGTATCGTGCGCGCAGCGCGTCGACCAACTGGGCCAACGTTCCGTCGAACGGCACCGATGCGTAGTACTTCTGCTGCGGCGAGTACAGCGTTGCCTGCTTCCCGTCGTAAATAATCTCGCGTTCGGTACGCGCGCTCTTCATGATCGCGCGCAGCCGATGCGGCCGATCGACTTCGAGTGTGGCATTTGCACCGTGCTGGAGCTTTTGCCCGTCCGCCAGCACACGCTCCCCGGTCAGATCTGTGAACACGCGAAAGCGTTGGAGTGATTGCAGGTAGGTTCCCATCGTGTGCAGCGCCTGAACTGCGTCAGGATCGACGCTGTTCACCGGTTCGGACGGTGCGGACGACGCGCTAGCGGGGACCGCCTGCTGCGCCCATGTCACTGTGACCGTCGATGCTGCACCTGTCGTGAGCAGCATCAGGATTGCCAACGCCTGTCGTCTCATCGTCATGCCTCGATTAGTGGAGCTACAGTGGCGGGGAAATGCGGAAGGTTGGCGCATACCGATGCGGAGATGCTCGGCAGACACTCCGAATCAATGTAGCGCGCAAAACTGGCGAAGCAAAGGCGATTGCCCCAAATTGCCCGATGGGGAATCTTCGTTGCCCCAAATCCCGATGGCGGTTGTCTCGTATTCCAAAGAAAAATGTCGTTATATGGATACGACCGCCTCATGACCACGTCAAGGAAGCTCATCGCGATTCTGGAGGACGACACAGGCATGCGTCGCGCTGTCGAGCGCCTGCTGACGATCTCCGGATACCGTACGCGAGCCTTCACGAGTGCGGGGGAAGACGGTGTCGCCGAGAGCATCCGCGCGGCCTACTGCGTGGTCGCGGACGTGAACCTTCCCGGGCTCTCAGGACCGGCGTTCTATCAGGCGTTGCCCTCGCCTCGTCCGCCAGTCGTATTCGTCACGGCGTACGACAACGAGGCAGCGCGCGCCGAGATTCAGCAGTCGGGCGGCCGGGAGCTGTTGACCAAACCGTTCCTTGGCAACGACCTGCTGTCTGCCATCGAGCGCGCCGCACGCTCGCAGCCGTAAGCGTTGAGCGCGGCACGCTCAAACGACGGCTCGGCGTGTCGGTACGCGCCGAACCGACAATCCACGCGACGCGTTATACGCGGAAGTCGGCAGCCATGTCCTCGTCGCTACGCGCCACGAGTTTTCCGGAGCGGCATGCCTTTATGAACGCCTCGTAATCTTTCTGGTTCTGCGTCGCATAGGCGAGCGCGTAGTCGGTCATCGCGTCGGCGAGGCGCTTCCCGTCGCCGATGTACGACGATATTTCTACGGCCAGCCCCCCGGACTTGGCGTGCGCCCGAGCCAACGCCCATCCGCATATTCGGGCATAGCCCTGGAGAATCGTGTCGTTCATGCGCTCGACTTCCGCAGAGACCTTCATGTCGCGCAACTGCCGGAAGTAGAAGTGGCGTCCGTTCGGGCCGGTCGTCCAGCCGAGAAACGCGTCGCTGGCGGCCTGAAGCAGCCGCTGCCCAGCAACGACGCGAAGCCCCTGATGGTGCACTTTTCCCGTAGGGAAGTGGCGAGCAATGACCGATTCGCGGGCCTCTTTCACTTGCAGGAACAACGGCTTGCCGTGCGCGTCGACGAACAACATCACGAGACAGAAGGTTCCGACGCTGCCCACCCCGACCACTTTGAAGGCGATGTCCTGAAGCTGAAACTGATCGATCAGCGCACGCCGGTCGACCGGGAGCGTGCCGACGTATTCGTTGAACGCCTGTGCCAGCTTGCCCTTCCAGGCTTCCGTGTTCGACCACGCGTGTGCGTTGCCCAGCAAAGAGTTCGGGCCAGCCGGATGGAACAGCGCAGGCGGCGCGTCCTGAATCGCCCAGCGGCCGTCCTCAAATACTGCAATCTTCTCGAGCATAGCTTCGTGCGAACGTCCGGCGGCCTTCTCTGCGGTCTTGCGGATCAGACGTCGTCCCTCACCGGTGACGGCCGCTTCCGCCATACGATCGAACGTCACGATCTCATGCCAGAGATCGAGCGCGCTGTAGCGCGCATACTCTTGCATCCGCTTTCCGTATTCGGATACGGCCGACGTCACAATGTCGCGAATCGTGCTGCGATCGACGCTCATGTGTTCGCCTGCAATGGCAAAGCTCGCAGCAAGGCGTTTCAGATCCCATTCCCACGGTCCCGGCGCAACCTCGTCGAAGTCGTTCAGATCGAATACCAACTGGCGCTCCGGCGTGGCGAAGCCGCCGAAGTTCATGAGGTGGGCGTCGCCGCAAATGGGGAACGCGAACCCGGTGGTGGTCGTTCGCGCCAGATCATGCGCCTGAAGGACGGCGCTGCCGCGATAAAACGTGAAGGGCGAGACCGACATGCGGCCGTACCGCAGCGGCACCAGCGCATCGACGCGGCCCGCGCTGTTCTGGCGCAGCAACGCCACGGGATCGCGATCGACATTGCCGATGTCCGATTGCTTCGAACGGGGCGCGCGTTCACGCGCCAGCTTTCCAGCGGCCTTGCGTTGGTCAAGCGTCAAATCGCTGGGCATGGGGCACCTCCTGAGGTTGCGTGAATGCAGACGCGGTCGCGACCGCTGCTCTTGGCTGCGTAAAGGGCTTCGTCCGCCGCTTGCAGCAGCGCTTCGGGCGTGCCGGTCGGCATCACCCCTGTGGCGGCGACCCCGATGCTCACCGTCACGTGGCCGTGCGGTGTGCCCTCGTGGGCGATGGCGGCGGAGCGCACAGCGATGCGCACGCGCTCGGCGACGTCGCGCGCGCCGTTGGCGTCGGTGTTTGGCAGCACCACCATGAACTCCTCGCCGCCGTAGCGCCCCGCGAAGTCGCCCGGCCGCCGGATCGTGCGCCCGATTGCGTGACTCACGGCGACCAGCGCGTCATCGCCTGCGGGGTGGCCATAGCGGTCGTTGAACGTCTTAAAATGGTCGACGTCGATGAAGAGCAACGCGAGTGGCGCATGCTCACGTACCGACCGACGCCACTCCCTGTCGTAGGTCTCATCGAGCGTGCGTCGGTTGGCCAGCCCCGTTAGCGGGTCGGTGCTCGCCATTCGATGCAACTCGGCTTCGGCGACGTAACGTCGCTGGCGCTGCTTCCTGAGCAGGACGGCGAGAATCAGACAGGCTGCGCCGAGCGCGGCAGTGAGGCCGCCCACCCACATCGCTCGTTCTCGCCATGCGGCATAGATCTCGCTTCTTGGCGCGCGAATCTCGATCAGCATGGGCAGGCCGGGGAGTGGCTGTCGGACGTAGAGAAATTCGCCATCCGCGCCCGTGATCGAAGCGTCCGAGGGTGTGGCGGTGACAGCGACGAGAGGCGCGGCGCTTGCGACAGTGGTGCCGGTCGCGGTCGACGTGATAAGTACCGCGCCGTCGTTGCGCATTAACGAGACGATGCCTTTCTCCCCCGGGGCAAGTCCCGCGAATTGCCGTAAGAAATAGCGAGCGTCTATCGTCACGATGCCAACGCCAGCAAACTCTCCGTCGTCACGCCGGATGGTGTGCGTCATCAGCAGACCGCTGCCAGCGCTTACAGGGCATAACGCAGCCGATGTGGCGATCGAAAGCGCGTCGTTGTTACTTTGCCTGTGCGCGTTGACGATGCGCTGGGCGAAGCGAAGATCGAGGCAGCCGGTCGAAGGCATGGCCTCATAAACGACCTCCCCTGCATCGCTCATGATCACGGCCTGCACATCGGTCTGTGCTGCCGCGCTCGCAGGATCGCCGAACAGCGCCATGCAGTTAGAAAGTGGTGTGCTCGGGTCGCCATGACCGGCTGCACCGAGTGCTTCGAGTCCGCGTGCACAGGCCCCGATGTCGTCGCCCACGGTGCGCGCGGCGAGCATCGCCACGCGCAGGTTTGCATCGCGTGCGTCGTCGCGAACCGCCAGACGGCCTTCATAAAGCAGCGTTGCGCGCACACCGATCACGATGAGCGCGGCAACGATCCCCGCAACGACCGTCAGGCCGAGTGCACCGAACCAGCGACCGGCCTTCTGTGATGGAGGATGTGAAGTATCGGGCGAATTCATGTTCCCTGGCGCACCGTGACCAACGCGCCCCATTCTTTGCGTAATCGCCGCACCGGGCTATCGGGAGTGGGGGCAAGTCATTTGCCCGTCGGGGCAACACGGTTGCCCCCTGCACCGATGGTCCGCCAGCCGAGCGGCCGCGACAATTGCCCACGGTGGCCAGTGTTCCGCAACATCAACGACGCGGGTGGAGTATGGCGGCAATACGACACACGAGCAGGCGCAGTGGCGGGCATGCGGCACGACGTGGATTTCGTCGGCCGCTTCGGACGTGGCTGACCTCACTCGCGAGCCTGTCCTACCTGACGATGATCACCCCGACCGTGCTTGCCCAATCGGCACCCCTGCGTGTCGGCACCGATGTCCGCAGTCACGCGAACAGCGTACTGGCCATCATGAGCTACACGACCGTGCCGGATGTGACCACGAGTTCGCTGTCGATCAACAACGGCTCGACCGGAAATCCGGGTTTCTGGCAGACGCAGCTGGGCGGCGGCTTCACGCTCAGTCGCTCGTTCCCGCTTTACCTCGAAGGCACGCTTGCCTATAGCCGCTACGACCCGACGTTCGTGGCGTCGGACGGCTCGGAATCGCGCGCGCTCCCGGTCCGCTGGAACACGCTCAGCACGACCATCGGTGTGGGATGGGACATTCGTCTGGCCGACGAACTGGTGCTTCGACCGATTTTGAACGGGAGTCTGGGGCGCGTCGCCAGCGATCTGCGTGTCGGCGAAACGCTGCTGAACCGCGCGACCGATCTCGATACGCAATTTCTCAAGAATGGCGCGCTTAATGCGTACGGCCTTGGCGGTTCATTGATGCTCGACTTCGAGCACTATCGCGAGGCGTACGAAATCGATGTCGAACTGCGTCTGACGAACATCCATCTGCGCAGCTTCGGCAGCTCGTCCGCCGGTGTGCAAGGCAGCGCCAACGCCCAACAGTTCAGCCTTTGGTCGAGATGGCGTGCGCCGACCGGCCTGCGTGCGCTCGACCGACCGGTGCGCTACGTGCTTGAGGCCGCCTATTCGCAATACTTCGGGGACAGCGCGGGCGTGCTGGGCTTCAACAATCTGACGTCGCTGGGTGTCGGTCTGGAACTCGACAGCAGCAAGTATCCGGTGATCGTCACGCGCACACGCCTCATGGCCCGCTACGTCTTCGGCCACAACGTGCAAGGCGTCTCGTTCGGCTTCGCCATGAGCTTTTGAGCGGCCATCGCCCTGCTCTTAACCGTCAGATCAGTGCTTTGGCGACCTTGCCGAGTACCGCCGTCAGCGGCAATTGCAGGGCGGCGACGTAAAGCATTGGCACGGCAGCTGGCGCGACGATCGCCACGATGGACATCTTGCTCAACGGCACGGAGCGCATATGCGCCACTGCGTCGTAGATGGCATGAATGTCTGCGACGGGGCCCAGCTCGGGTGCGTCGAGGATTTCGGGCTTGCCAATGTCCCGATGCAGGATCCAGCGCTCGTGGACAAGACGGTCGTGATGCGCCACAAGACTCCCGTATTCGAAGATCGCGCGGCGCTTAAGCCTGCCCAAGGGCATGGCGAGCGGCAGCAATGGCAAGAGGAACAAGACCGAGATCAATGCGGCGGAGGCGATCAGCAGCGTCTTCATTTGCAAGGCGCTCGCGCCATGGTAGACCACCTCGTGCGCGAACGATGCGGCGATGACGGCCGAAATAGCAAAAGCCACCGGGCTGAAGCTGAAGGCCATGCGTTCCACGAAGCTCAGGCCGCCTACCCGGTCCGGGTGCGACGGCACCAGCGCGAGCGGCAACTTGCCAATCCGAAAGAGAAGAATGAATAGCAGGCAAGCACGCCAAAGCCAGGCGAGCAGCATTATGGTGAAGAGCGGCCGGATGACGAGCACGAACCACCAGCCGCCGAAACTGATATCTGCGACGTGCGTGCCTTGGTTCATCCAGACCACATCTTCCGCGTCACCCAACAGTGCACGGGTCGTCGACCATGCGACCGTCGCGCCTAGCATGATCACCCAGGGCAATGCACGATCGCGAAGCAGCGACATGCGTGCGAGCTGCCGTCGAAAGTCGGGGAGCGTCTCATCGGTGATAAGGCCGGAATCGACGAAGTACTTCAGGAGCGGAGGCATCAGATTCTGAGCCACGCCTTCGGCAATCACCATCAGCGGAATGGCGATCAAACATCTCACATGGATTCCAAAATGGGCGACGAGTGTGTCGTCGCCAGTGCCGCTGAACGCGCGACCGGTCAGGATTGCCCAGAGGGCCAGCGGTAGCCAGGTCACAGCGGCGAAGATCAGCGCACGTCGCACGACCCCCATGCCTGCGGCAGGGATGAGGAAGGCCCTGCGTTGGAGATGAAACCCCAGATCGCCTCGCACCAGCGACAAATCGACTTCCGGCAGATCGGAGGTCTCGGGGGGACTCTCGTCAGCAGCACGACCGCTATTCGCCATGAGTTTCTCCTTGCGCAGCGTTCTGACACAAGTGGATAGGCTCGTAGTCTTTCGCTGAATGCTTACTCGCGCCATCGGGGTTTCGGGCAACCAATTTGCCCCCCGGGGCATCGTGCTTCGCGGGACAATCGCCTAAGGTCCGCTGTGGCATTTCATATCAGGAGCGTCCATGACGATCTGCGCGGCTGCACACTCGACTTCCGCGGGCAACGCGCGAAAAGACGCGACGCCCTTGTCACGCCGCAAAGCGGCCACCCTGCTCGCAGGCCTATGGATGTCACTTATCGTGTGTCTGACGATGCTCTCTGCCGTTCCGACGGCGTTCGCACAGACCTCACACCCCGCTGCAACACCCGACGCCCCCGCCGCCGACCTCCGATACATGGATCGCCCTATCACGACGTTTCGCGCTTCGCTAACGGGGGCCACACCGCAGCAGCGCGCCGAGCGCTCCTATGCCGCGCTGGATGCGCTGCCCGAGAGCATGCTGCGCTTGCCGACGCAAGCAGTTCAGGGCTCGCTCGGCCAGAATCGCGGCATCGTCTTCCGGCGCGGTGACCGCATTCTCTTCGCCTTGCTGGAGGGCGACGTCGACGAGGCGGACAATCGACCGTTCGAGGTCATCGCAGGCGAGACCCAGATGCGACTGGACGCTGCACTGGCGGCCCGACAGGCCCAACTGCATTGGCCCAACATCATTCGCGGCATTCTGCTTGCGCTGCTCGCGACGGCCGTGCTGGCGATACTGGTATGGACGGCCGGACGACTGCAAAGCCGTTTGCAAACACGCCTTCAGTACGCCATCGAGGCGCATTTGCTTCGTCGCACTTCCAAAACATTCGACTGGACCGGCTCGGCGTTCCATCTGGTGCGGCAGATCGTTCAGTTGCTCTTCCTTTTTTTCGTGGCAGCGCTCATATACGTCTATCTGATCTACGTGCTGGAGCGGTTCCCAGTATCGGAACCCATGGGCGAGCGTCTGAGCGATTTCCTCTGGAACCTGCTCAACACCTTTGCACTGGGCATCGTCAATGCGATTCCGGGGCTCATCGCCATCGCCGTCATATTTCTTCTGACGCGCGCCCTGCACAATCTCATCAACAACGTTTTTGCAGCGATCCAGCAACGCCATCTCAACGTGCCTGGCTTGCATCCCGACACGGCAGATGCCTCGCGCCGCATCGTGGCCATTGTCGTATGGGCGTTGGCGCTGACATTCGCTTACCCTTATTTTCCAGGCGCGCAGAGCGATGTGTTCAAGGGACTGAGTGTGTTGCTTGGTCTGATGGTGTCGCTAGGGTCGGCGGGCATCGTCAATCAACTGATGAGCGGCATTGTCGTCACGTACAGCCGGGCATTTCAGGCGGGCGACATGGTGCAGATCGGAGACACGTCAGGCGTGGTGGTGAGCGTGGACACATTATCGGTGAAGCTAACGAACGTCAGGCAGGAAGAAGTCACGATTCCCAACGCCGTCGTCGTTGGGGCCATCGTGCATAACTTTTCCAGTCGCGACGGCAAAGCGCCAGCGCTGGTGGTCACGTCGGTGACGATCGGATACGACACCCCGTGGCGACAGGTGCAAGCCATGCTGTGCCTCGCGGCGGCGCGGACCCAAAGCATTGCGCAGTCGCCGCAGCCGTTTGTATTGCAGCGTTCGCTGTCGGACTTTTACATTGAATACGACTTGCACGTCGCCCCCGTCAATCCGGCCCAACGTCTCTTGATGCTGAGCGAGCTGCATAGCCAGATCGTCGACGTCTTCAATGAATTCGGCGTGCAGATCATGTCGCCGCATTTCGAGGAGCAGCCGAAAGCGCCGGTGATTATTCCGCCGGATGGCTGGACTCCTTCCCCCGCAAGACCCGCGTCGGACTCGGGCAAAACCAAAACTACCGAGGGCTGACGTGCATCCCCGTCTTCGAACTGCCCTTTGGGGCAAACGAGACTGCCCGAAATACCAATGGCGATGTCGTGTCACAGAACTGACACTGCAACGCAGACGCCCGCGGTGGCATTTGCCGAAATCGAAGACGGGCGTCGTACGTCCACCTATCGGTGAGCGATCCAATCCACTTTGCGGAGTCAGTCATGCAAACACGTCGTCACTTCGTAGGTGCTTCCGTCGTCGCGGCCGCCCTGGTCGTGGCTTTGTCGGGATGCTCCACAACCGGCAGCGCACCCGCCACGCCCGAAGCCAATGCGTCACGTAAACAGTCCATCGACGCGGCCGCCGAAGGCACGCTCTCGCGACTGTTCTCCACGGTGCCCGGTTCGCGCGAGCTCGTAGGTAAAGCGCGTGGCGTGCTGGTTTTTCCTACGGTCATTCAGGCTGGGGTGATCGTGGGCGGGCAGCACGGCGACGGTGTCCTGCGTGTCGGGACAACCTCGTCGGGCTATTACAGCATTTCGTCCGCCTCGGTGGGTGCGCAACTGGGAATGCAGTCGAAGTCAATGGTCTATCTGTTCATGACGCAGGAGGCGTTCGACAAATTCCGTAATGCGAGCGGTTGGTCTGTGGGGGCAGATGCTTCTGTGGCGGTCGTCAAACTAGGGGCGAACGGTCAAGTCGACACGACGACGACCACGCATCCCGTTGAAGTGTTCGTGATGACAAACAGCGGGCTCATGGGCGACCTCTCGCTTTCAGGAACCAAAATCACCCGCCTAGACTTGTGATGTGGAACATCTTCGCGATTCAGGTTGATGACGCAATGCGAAGGCGCACGCGACAGTCGGATTCGACATGCTCCTGACGCCACGTTCGGATCCCTACATTCATTTTCGGTTACGGCACGATTGAATTGAAGCACCTCAACGCGCTCAGACGCGTTGAGGTGCTTCATCAATTGTCGGCGGAACAGAAGATGCCGGAGTACTTTCTGGCGACTTTGTCGCGGACTACAGTTTAGCCACAGCCGTCCGTCGCGGAGCCGGTCCCCCATGGTCCGACGAACCTACTACTGCACATTGAGCGTGCCGCCAGGATACATGCCATTCCCGAGTTCGTGCGCGATTTCGAAAGCTCGCAAGAGCGGAGCATTTTCGCAATGCAAACCCGCCACAACTCGTGCAGCCCAGTCGAAGTATTCCTTCCTGCGTTCCATAGACCATTGCGGCGGCGGCGCATTTATCAGGTCCCGCAAATTGCAGGTGGCATCAGCGATCTTAATCATCGCTGCCTTGTGCGATTTCCGAGCCGCATGCTGCACTTGCCGTTCCTTTCGCAACTGCTTTGGCAGCGACTTGTCGTCTGATACCTCTGCAACGAGCGTCGCAACCTCTTGGCCGAAGAGAAGGCTCAGTTCTTCGAACGTCGTGTGCGTGTCTTCGATGGTGTCGTGAAGAATGGCGGCCTGAAGTACGGAAATTTCGGTGACGTTCCCGGTCGTCGCAAGCAAATGGGCGACAGCGATCGGATGGTTAATATAGGGTGACGCCTCAACGTCTTTTCGACGCTGGTTCTTGTGTCGATCAGCTGCAAAGTGAATTGCACTGAGCAAATCGGCTAGATTATTGATATACATCCCTAGTCACCCTGCTCGAGTTGACGTACGACGCGCGTTTATCAAGCACCGGACGAACCCCTATTTTTCGGTCGATCTTATCCCTATATCGGCGGGCCTCCCGTCTCCGACAGACCAAGCCGTCTGCGCAAGATCCGCGTGTTCCGGCATGGGGCAAATGTATCCGCGACGAGAAAGAATCTGCGCAGTTATCTTATTTCCCCAAAGAGCATAGCGCCCAAGATATAACCCGTAAGCGCACCAGAGCAACAGCGATACCATGTAAAAGTCTTTGCTGGCATAGGACGATTCAGCAGGAATCACGTCAACAAAGCCCATCCACATCGAGCTACCTACTCGAAGATACGTCTGTGCAACGATGTACCCGATTACGATCAACGCCTGCATGTACAGGCGACGTCGTACATAAGCGATAAGCGCCACGATCGGGAGTGCCAACGCGAACCAGAACGGCCAAGCCACGCCAGCCTTTACGCAAACGACGGCCTCCCCTTTCTTCATCAAAACCTTCATGTCGTCTCTCCGGAGCACATTCGATGTCGATCTGCCCCGGGCATGGAGGCCGTCATTTTTGTGGAACGAGAAGAGTTACCCGCGACCGATCGTCAAACGTCTTCGTACCGTCAGGCCAAACGATGAGGTCACCGACAACGCTGACCAACTGGGCGCTGTCTTCAAGTCGTTGGATTTGTGCCTGAAGAGTTTCGGGCACGTCCCAGACGTAACGAAGCTTGTATTGACGGTCACCGACCAGAAGAGCGATGAAACCGCCTGCGGGGTCGTGATCAAAGACGAGCGTTCCGTAGAGAACAGCGCTCGAAAGTACCGATGTCTTTGCAGGAAGCGATACGCCTCCAGTGCGGGGAAATGTGAGAACTCGGCCATTCTCCGCACTTACGCGAAGAGCGCGTGTTCGCTCGCGGTAGGCGTTGGCAATGCATTCGTCGCTACGACACTTGTCGCGAACGGTGGCGCGCCATTTGTTCTGGTCTTTTCGCAGGCCCACCTTGTCGGTCGTCCGATTCGCCGCTGTCGCGAATGCCTGCGCAAGCTGGCTATCCAATTCGGCAAGCGAAGGGCTAATGCAGATCGAACGCTCAACCGAACTCGTCGCTTTGCGGCAGTCGAACGAAGGTTTTGCAATCTCGGCCAATGCCGGAATAGCCGAAAAGACCCCGATCATGGCCACAGTTGCCCATCCAACTCGCTTGGCCCGCAAATGCGTCACTCCCCAGTTCATCGGATCTCCCCTGCAGCTCGCTGACACCTCGAGGTCATACCACCGCCGAACGTGAGCATGGTGGTGATATTGATGATTCCCTTTTGTAGCTCTTCGCGGGCAGTCGTTGCGCAAGCCTGGGCCACATTGTCATAGCCGTCGCTCTTAATATGCGCCCGCATACCGGACACCAGTTCACGTGTGTCCACATATCGCTTTGTGTTCTCAAGGTCTGCAGGCCGGCGCAACTCGATGAGCTTAACGAGATCGGCCCCACAAACGTTGAAGGCCGTGATGTATTGCTGGCAGGCCGGGGGAAGGGACTGCGCCGTAACGCCCTCTGCGGCGCCAACCAGCATGACGAAGAGCCCCGAATACAGCACTTTTTTCATTCTTTAGATCCTCGAATGTTCGTCGAACGCTTCTAACTGCTACATCCGAAACAAATTGTAGCATTTGTCTTGTAAATAAAAATGTCTACATGACATACGCCGTGGTTACACGTCGTGTTTCCGCCAAGAATCTCGGGGACTTCGTTCTTCGGGAAAGTCTTGATGAAAAGCTTGAGGAAGCGCTTTGCCGAAACGGTCCGAGCCCGCCGCAAGTACTTGAAGTTGTCGCAGGAAGCTTTCGCGGACAAGGTAGACATGGACAGGACGTCCATTAGCCGTATTGAGCGCACTGCCCCAAACGTTTCCATCAGAACTGTGTTTCGGATTGCCGAGGCACTTCAGACGAAACCGGGCGCGCTCCTGGACGGCGAGTACACCGAACAATCGACCAAATCGGTGCCGCCAGAGGTATTCGGTAGCGCTGTTAGAGACGCCCGCGTGATTCGGGGGCTGTCGCAAAAGGCCGTGGGAGATATGATCGGGATGGATCGGAACTACGTGAGCACGATAGAGCGCTCTGAGGAACTCCCGACACTCGATACACTGGAGAAATTCGTCAGCGCTCTCGACTTGAAGGTTCGGGCTATTTTTGGCTAATCGGAGCTAAATAAGGACCGCGCACCTTGATAGTCAAAATGATAGTTGACTCAAACAAAGATAAAAAAAGCCCTTGAAATCAAGGGCTTTTTAACATCTTTGGCGGAGAGAGGGGGATTCGAACCCCCGATAGGCTATTAACTTACACGGAGAACTCACAATTAGGTAACTAAATCAGTTTGTTGCAATGGTTACTGTGTGTCACAGAATTCGTTCACGCGCTGCGGTAAGTGTTTGAATTGACTGGTTCAGAGTAGGCTGAGTGACACAGTGTGCACCACCCTGCACTAGCGCTCAAACAAGCCCCCGAAGACGCGCATCCACTCTGTCCTGAATGCGTGCCGCACGCTCCTTGAACTCGCGCAACGCCTGGTCACTGGTTTGCCGTTCAGGACTTCTAGGCGATCGCGCATACGGATCCATGATCGTCGCCATCAATCGGTCAATCTGACGAAAATCGTCGAGCGCCTCCGGAAGGTACGCGAGGCACACAAAGTGCCACGGGCGCTCCTGTAGCTCATGCGTCGCGGCCCGCCATTCCGGTAGCAAGAACGCCGCTCTTGCGGCGGCGTCTGCCGTGTGATGCTGGTCAAAGCTGACGTTTATCATCTGCTCGAAGTGCAGGGCCAAACGCGATCGCTTGTTAAGTTCACCTACGACACTACGTAGGCCTTCGATTGTTCGGCTGCGCTTCTCGCGCCGTCCGGTCAGAAGCTGACCAACGTACACTCCGCCGATCCCGCCGACGAGCCCAACAAATCCGCCCACTAGTACGCCTGTAAGGCTGCTCTCCACGGCATGCTCCTCGTTGTAATTCTTACCCGCGAAGTGGAATCCTCGAGATGACGAGCTTTTTGTCTAAATCGGGAACACCCGCGCCTTCCAGAAGCTTGTACATCGCCTCGCTCACGACAGATGCGTACTGAGTCGGCCCAATAATCAGCCGATCAATCACAGCAGCGAGAGTCATACCTGAAATTCCCGCTTCAGGCACGTCTTCAAACACCAATCGATGCACAACTTGCGGCAATTGCTGATGCACTACGAGCGACTGCGGAACATGCTTGGAATGGAAAAGCGCTGGGTTATAAATTGCACGCCATTCCCGCTCCTCTTCGAAGCCGGGATGCTTCAGCGAAAATATCGTTGTCAGCAGCATCATCACGCCGAAATCCTTGACGATGGCCCGGTCTGTTGCTGCCAGTCGATCACGATGAGCGATCAGGCTGTCCATCGCCCGCCCAAACTCTGCGCAGAAGCGGGGGAAATCGAAGTAAGCGACAGGCGAGAGAATCACGCCTAGGTTCGCTGCTTGCCCATCAAGCGGAGGCCGCACGACGAAGCCAACGCTAGGCGTGTTCTGGCCGAACGCCCGCCACATCGAAAGGCGGCCGTGCATGTCATCCTGCGGCAAGTGTTCGGAAAAACACGCGATAGACGTCGCTAAAATCGCGGCCGGCAGCGCAGTGTCGTACACGCTCAAAATTTCCTCCGCGAGACCGCTATGGCTGCCGTTGAACGCCAGCCGGAAATGTTCGCGGCGCTTCTCATCGCTCAAGCATTCGCGCAGCATCTGGTGACCATGCTCGGACTCGCTGTAGTCGTGCATCGCCCGCGCGTTCCGCATCCACACTGAGCGCCCCTCAATAATTCCTTTCGCACCGGCCGCAGTCGTGTAATGAATCAGCCTTCCCCCGTTACCCTTCAACTTCTCCATTTGCTCGTTTGAGTGCGGATGAAAGATTGCCCCCAGCTCCCGCCGCTGCTCGTAAGTCAAAGCCGTTGGCTTCGCTTCCTGTTCGGCTGGGCCGTGCCCCGTGTCTTGTTGTTCGTTGGCCATTGAGAGTAAGTGCGTGTTGGATGACGTGGTTGCCGTATGGCGATGAATTACTGCCCCCGCCGAAGTATCTCATCCGCGAAAAACCGGCGGGTGTCGGGAAAAAGGTAACCGGGGTAACCGGCCCTCGAAAATTGGCCTCAGCCCCTTACCGGCAAAGGCTTTCATCGATTTGGGCAAAAGGTAACTTTATGGTAACCAAAAGGTAACCGGTTACCTTTTACTAAGGTAACTTCTCATTTTTTCCACATCATTTAAAATCAATGACTTAGAACGAAGTTACCTTTTGGTTACCCTCGGTTACCTTTGAAAGGTAACCGGCATAATCCTTTATCCGTGCGGGTTTTCAAGCGATTTTAGCGAGCGGTTACCTCGGTTACCTTTTTCCCGACACCCACCGTAAAATGACTCGGTTCGCTCGGTGTCGGCCGCAGGTTCGATCCCCATCGGCTCACCAATATTCTGATCGTCGACGACAACGAAAGGCGGTCTCGATCGGTATCCCAACCATTCATCCGAGCCCAAGCGCCATCGCAGAAATCGTCAAGCTCGCAACTACGGGGAAGAATTGAAATGCAGCCGTGTGTCGCCGCCATTCAGCCTGAATGGGTATCAGCTTTTGCCGCAGTCGTTGCATTGGGAATAGCAGTGTGGACCAACGTTAGCCAGAAGCAAGCTCGAAAAGAAGACATCGAACGGACCGAGTCAGAAATACGCCGTGAAGTGGAGCGCACCGAAGCGATTCGGCGCGACGAGATTGAACGGCGGGACAGCTCCTATGTCCTTGAGCAAGCGGAACGGTCACTGGCGAGAGCGTATGACGCGCTCACGGAGAATGGCTCCGAGCAGGTTGCTCCAGCGAATCGCCTGAATTGGCTGATGGCGGCAAGGTACATCGAAACATACCATCGGCTTCATAGCGAAATCTCAAACGAGCTCGACAAACGGGCGAGTTTGGATGCGCGAGACTTCTGGAGTCTTCGGATTTCCGACGCTATTTCTAACCACTCAACCGGCAGGGGGTGGGATTGGTACGCCGAAGTCAAGGGCACTCAACATCGGCAAGGCCTGGAGCCGGTTTCATTGTGTGTGGTGTACGAGTTTGCTCAATGGCGCGACGATAAGGCCGACCCAATTGATCAAGTCGACGTTGCGCGGTTCTTCTCTGGGGATACCAAAATGAAAATCGGCTTGGGGAATCTCGGACTCAGGATGTATCTCGCAAAATTTGGGGGAAAGAAGTTTGCCCCTTATGACAATAACTTGATGTGAATCCCGGTGCATGAGCTTGGCGCATGGAAGTGCACACGTTTTGCGCATCCTACGACGCCCTTCCCTGCCAATGCTGGCAAGCCTCTGCGGTCCGTCCAAAGGTGCATAAAAAGTGTTCGATCAAGCGCGCAGGCGTGGCGGGGTCATGACCGCGCGCGCTGAGGTCTGAGAGGGGGCGGCGGCAACAGCGGAACGGGCGAGCAAGGCCACTCCTCGGTCGCACAACGGGCCGGGACGTCCGGCCCTGGGCCGTGACGCTCCGCACGCGGCAGGCCGTTGTAGCGCCTCTCAAGCGTTCCCTGCGATGCGCTAAGATGCTGTTTATTTATACAGTGTTTTTTGACTATGCGACGCCGACAACCTCACACCCCGGAGCGGCGTGCCCTGACGAGTGTCGACCTGCGTGCGATCTGGACGCGTGCGCCGTCACCCGAGGCGCGAGAACTGCTCTGGGAGATTCACCGCCTGCACGGCGTGTTGCTGGGATGCCAAGCTGATATGGAAATCATCCGCGCCGCGTGGCAGGAAGACGTTGGGGGCCGACTTGCCGCCATTGAGTGGCTACGCGCGCGGCTGCGCGAGGAGCCGTGTGTGGCCGAAGCAAACGTCGACCGTATGCGTTCGACGCGCGAAAGTTAAGACGACCGACGACGGCTGGCAAACGCGCATCAACGAAGCGCTTCGCGGGTACGCGGAAACGAACCACCTGATCTCAGCGTGACGGCATGAAACCGAACGCAAGCCGGATCCGAAGCCGGGAGAGCTGGTGCTGTGCGGTGGGTGTGGGGAGGTAATGACGCCCTACACCCCGCCGTACCTTCCCGAAGAATGCCTGTGCGACGAGTGCGATCGCGTGGTTGGCGAGATGATCGCCAACGGCGAACTGGGTTAGGCCGATGCGGCCAGTGCGTATTCGTTAAAGCGCATCACCTCGACGCCAGCCCAGTCGTTCACCGCCTTCATACTTTCCTGCAGCGGAAACAACTCGTTCACGCCGAACACCTTCGCCGCCTTCTCCACGTCCCCAAATCCCCCCGTGTTGCTCGGCATCACACTGATGAGCTGCGGCGGCACGCGATGGGCCGCGAGCATGTCGTCCCGCGTCACGTTCTTGATGTTGAAAAACTCGTCTTTGGCGGCGACCTCCGACACGGGGATAAGCTGGATTCCGTCCTTCTTCCCTTGCGGGGCGTACATGAATAGGTTGCGGAAATTTCCCGGCCCTTTCGAGTTCTTGATCGCGGCGCGCAGGTCGTCGACGTCGTCCTGCGTTTGAGCGGAATCGGTCATGTACAGGATGAAGCCCGCGTGGCTTCCGTTCTTGTAATAGCGACGGCGGAACAGCGTTGCCGACTCGTTGAGCCATGCGGAATTGAGTGCGGCCAAGTATTCCGGCACACCGTACACCTCCTGATGGACGTCGGGCTGCATCAGGTGGAACACTTCGCCCGCCTCATACTGCACCTCCTGCCCGACTTCGGGCACCCACCAGTACGACTCGAGATCGAGGCTCCGCCGCGTGTACTTCGTGAGCAGCGGCTTGAGCGCCACCGTGCCACCCAAGCGATTCTTCCGGCGTTCGAGATACGCGTTGCCGAAGATCATGAAGTTCGTCGCGAAGATGGAGAAGTCGGCCCTCGATAGCAACCGGTGAGGGATAAACGTCGAAGCGAGGATATTGCGCTTCACTTGAATCGCCGAGCTGTGGTGCGGAGCAGAATAGAACGACCGAGCCAAGCCGTCCCACGACAGCGGCGGCTCGTACCACTTCCCCATCCGCATGCACTCGATGTATGACAGGATCTCCCGCTTGTCCAACACGGCAACAGGATCACCGAAGCTGAATGCCTCCGCACGCGCGGCCGGTGCCTTCGACGGCGTTGCCGCCGGTTGCTGATGAGCGGCGTATCGGCCGCGTCGTTTCTTGCTCACGAGTAGATCTCCATAATGCTTCGATGAGTGCCGGTCTGCCCGTCGATAGGTTCGTTCGCCATGGCGTGCATCATTGCCCACGCGATATCGCCGTGGCTCGCCTCTGCCGACCGGTCGGCTTTGTACGTGACCTGCCCGCCACTAGCGGTGGTCGTTTTACGGATGGTCATGAAGGACTGCGCAATGTCGGTGTGCCCCGCGTCGAACTCGAGGCGACCTTTGCTGATGACGTCATACGCTTTGAGCACGAGCTGCGTCTTCACGTGTGGCGAATACGTGAAGCCAACGGCGGCGGGGAAGAAATTCCGCACGAGCTGATAAACCGAGTCGCCAATGCCAGTGCGATCAATGCCGATGTACGTCACCGTGTAGCGATTGGTCGCTTCCTTGACCGTCCTGGCTTGTGCTTCGTAATCGAGACCACGGAACTGGATGCGCTCCAGTACGCGGAACTTGCCACCGACGACGGCGGGCGGCGCAAGCACCACGAGGGCAGCGGAGTCCCCCATGCCGCCCCCGCCGTTCGGGTCATAACCGAGCCAGACCGGCCGACGTCCGAACGGCCGCGCCGCAAACGGCATGAAGTCGTCCCACACCTCCCAGCTATCGACCATGCACCGCTGGAGCATGGTGAACTTGAACACTGCCAGCAGGTCGTCGATGAACTGGCAAAGCAGCAGGTTCGCAAAGTCGTCGGGGCCGTACTCCAGCCGAAGCTGCTCGAGGTCGAACAGGTTGCATCCGCCCGCGAGCGCGTCTTCCACAGTGACGATCTGCCGCCACTGCCCGTCCGGCCCAAGCACGCCGCGAGCCAGCGCCTTATGCGACAGATCCAACTGGATGCGCTCATCCTTCGGGCGCCCACGGTTGAAAAGGCCACCGCTCCAGAAGGCATAGCCCTCGTGTGCCAGCGTCGACGGCGTCGAGAAATACGTCTGACGCCAGCGTTTGTGGATCGCCATCCCCGAAGCGACCTTGCGCAGCTCCTGAAATTTCGACGTCCAGAAGTACTCATCGAAATACAGGTTGCCGTGATAGCTCTGCGCGGTGCGCGCGTTCGTACCGAGGAAGTACAGATTCGCGCCGCTGTCTGGCAATAGCATCGGCGTGCCCCGCAGCTCGACGTCCGCCGCATCTTTCGCGAACTGGACGATGTACTGCTGGAACACGTGGGCCTGCGCCTTGCTGGCAGACAGGAAGATCTGATTGCGCCCCGTGTCGATGGCGTCAATAAGCGCCTCGCGAGCGAAATACCACGTCGCGCCGATCTGGCGGCTCTTGAGGATGTTCCGGATGCGGTGCGCCATGCCGGACTCGTACCAGACGCGCTGGTAGTCGAAAATCGAGTCCATGAACGCGTCGCGTAGCTGTTGCGCTTGCTTCTCGCTGATACCGTTGCGCTCGACCTTCTTACGTGGCCCCGCGTTGCGGCTTGCAATGTTCGGATTACCACCAACGCCACGGCCGCCACGGTCGGAGTCGCTGTGTTGTCCCTGTTTCCCGGTGTCGATGCCGCCGTGGTCATGGGGGCGTTCGCGGGCGCTGGTGTGTTTGTGCTGGCCTCCGACGATCTCGCGCCCCTCAAGCGCGTGGCGTTCTTCCTCATCTCATTCGTTGCTGGGTGCCTGTCTGCCCGGCTGGCGGCTGATCTCATCGGGTGGGCACTGCCCGAGCGAATTCAAGTGAATGCCGCCGTTGGGGCGCTCGTGGCCTCGGCCGTCATCATCAAATTGCTGATGTGGCTTATCCGGCGAGCGGCGAACCCCGAGAAGTTGTTCGACACCTTCAAGGGAGGGCCAAAGCCATGAACGCGATCGCCATCGTCAACGCCGTGCTGTGCGCGGTCATCGCGCTGCGCCTGATGCTGTTCCGGCGCGCGTCCGGCAGCCATCGTCCGTGGGCCTCGCGCTTCGCCTACGCCCTCATCCTCGCCACCGGCTCCGTGCCGATCCGCGCGATCTTCGGTGCACCGCCGCCGGTAGATGTGACGTCGCTGGCGATCAACGCCGTGCTGTGCGCGGCTGTCATCGCCGTGCGCGGCAACGTCGTCGACCTGTTTCGCGGCGGCATCGGCCACGACAACCCCATCACCCGACTACTGAGAAAGACCCATGACCACGCCCGCTAACATGCTGCGCGAAGGCGATCACGGCGCTGCCGTCCGCGCGCTGCAGGTCGCCCTGAAGAAATACGACGGCACGCTGGAGACCGACGGATGGTTCGGCGAGAAGACGACGACGGCGGTCATGCACGTGCAGCACGAGTTTGGCCTGGTCGTCGATGGCATCGTCGGCACCAAGACGCAGCAGGCACTGGCAAACGGTACGCGAACCCACGGCCACCTCACGGCCGCCGATCTGGCTGCTGCGGCCGACAAGCTCGGCGTCGAGCTGGCAATCGTGCGCGCGGTCAACGAGGTGGAGAGCAAGGGGTGCGGCTTCCTGCCGGACGGACGCGTGCTCATCCTGTACGAGCGCCACATCATGTACCGGGAAGTCGCTGCGGCCAAACTCGATGCGCCGTCGTTGGCGAAGTGGTATCCGAACCTCGTCAATCCGCAGCGGGGCGGCTATGTGGGAGGTGCTGGCGAGCATTCTCGCCTTGCGAACGCCTGCACGATCCACCGCGCCAGCGCGTTCGCGTCGGCGAGCTGGGGCGCGTTCCAGATCATGGGCTTTCACTGGAAGTCACTCGGCTACACCAGCGCCGAGGCGTTCGCCGACATGATGCGCACCGGTGAAGCTGCCCAGCTCGACGCCTTCGTTCGGTTCGTAATGAACGACGCCACCCTGCTCAAGGCGATGAAGGCGAAGAAGTGGACCACGTTCGCCGAGATCTACAACGGCCAGAACTACGCAGCAAACCTGTATGACGTGAAGCTCGAGCGTGCTTACGGCAAATACAAGGCGATGGAGGTGGCAGCGTGACGCCGCTCGCCAAAGCCGCAAGCGTGCTGCTCGCCATTGCGTGCGTTGCACTGGCGTTCGCCGTGCAGCAATTCCGACTCGACGCGATCGAGCATCGCGCCGAGCGGGCCGAGAAGGAGGCGAGGCAACTCAAGGCGGATCTGAACGATGCGCGCGATAACCCGGCCGTCATCACCAAGTACGTCGACCGCGTGCGCGAGATCCGCGTCAAGGGCGACACCATCATCAAGAAGGTTCCCGTCTATGTCACCGCTGAAGCTGATGCCGCTTGCACTGTGCCTGTCGGCTTTGTCCGGTTGCACAATGCCGCCGCCGATAACGCCCCACCTGACGATTCCGGCGATGCTGATGCGCGACCCTCCGGTGTTGCGCTCTCTGCCGTCGCCGACACCGTCGCCGACAACTACACCGCCTTCCACGAACTCGCAGCACGATACGACGCTCTGCGGGACAAGCTGCGCCGCAGCCCGTTCGTGACCGTCGAGGAAGACGAGAGCCAGCCACAATGAAAAAGCCCGAACTGCTGCGCGCCGCACTGGTGGAAAACAATCGCTTCCTGAAGACGAACCCGGACAATCTGCACCTGTTCGTCGAAAGCGGGCGTCTGCTTGCGACGCGCGCGGCTGGCAGGGTGGCTTCGCGTGGCGGCTCGTTCATGTACGAGTACACGCTGAACATCATCGTCACGGACTACCCTGACGAGTCTCCAACGCTCATGCTGCCGATCGTGGCATGGCTGGCGGACTGGCAGCCCGATTTGCTTGCCAATGACGGAAGGCAGCGCGACGGCATCAAGTTCGAAGCCGAGATCCAGACGCACGAGACGGCGACAATCTCCATCGATATCCGGCTGACGGAATCGGTCGACGTGCGCTACGTGGACGACAAGCCCACATTCGACTACCGAGAAGAGCCGTTGCTCGACGATGAAACGAAGCGATTCTTGGGGGTCTGACGATGGCTACGGATCTGCACGAGCTAGACGCATGGGCCGTTGGCCTTCTCAACTCCATCAGCCCGGCAGGGCGTCGCATACTCGCGGGCAACATCGCTCGCGAGCTGCGTCGGCGCTCACAGGATCGGATCGCGGCACAGGTCAACCCTGACGGATCCGCCTACGAGCCGAGAAAGCCGCAACTGCTTCGGCGCAAGCAGGGAAGCATCCGTCGCAAAATGTTCATGAAGCTGCGCACCGCGCGTTACCTGAAGGCCGAGGGGTCAGCCGACGGCGCTGTGGTGAAGTTCGTCGGGCAGGTTCAACGCATGGCGATCGTTCACCACTACGGACTGAGGGATCGCGTACAGAAGGATGGCCCCATGGCTAGGTATCCATCCCGCGAGCTGCTCGGCATTACAGACAATGACCTCGAGACACTAGCCGCAATAGTCATGGGTCACGTTTCACTATAATCTGATGCAAAGACCGCACTAAAATCTTGCAAATTTAACGCACATCAGAACACTCACATTTGGACGCGCGTTCATGAATAATCAAGCATCCGAAGAACAACAGTCAAAGATCAAAGCTATTTCTCATTTGGATACTCTGGTAAAGCTCAGCGGACTGGCCGTGTTTGCAACTGCGGCATTTGTGTACTTCGGATATCAAGTGACGAGGAGCTATTTTCAGAGTATCGGTGCGCCATGGGCACTCGATCTTCTAACGACGAATGCGCTTATATTGTCTGCCCTCCCTCTCACGGGATCCTTCCTGTTTGCGATAATCGCCGGATTAATCTGGGCTAAGCGATGCCCAAAGCGATCTTGGATCATTGGTTTCACAGTCATCTGCCTCGCAATCGCGGCGGTCGCTATATCGGTAGTTATTTTCTTCGAAAAAGCCCGCGTAGTAACGGTGGCGGGACAGACCTTCTTCTTTGCTTACGCCCTAGCGATAAGTGGAGCTTCTGCCGAAGTAGCACACGACCTAAACAACGGAAAAGGATTCTCTTCGAGCGTAATTTCAACCGTCTACTATTTTTCCTTCTTCGTTATCTTTCTGGCTCCCATTAACTACGGACAGATCCTGGCGCGGATCGATTGCGATTGGACTTCCAGCCCACTGGCCGTCATTCCGCTTCAGGACGCGCCGAATGAGCAATGGCGTCTTGTTAGAGTGCTTGCAGACAAGGCACTTTTAGTGCGACTCACACCTCAAGAAGTGGACCGTGAGTTTCGTATAGTTGCCACAGACAAGGTTCGCGCTCATTACACGAAGTTCGCTTTTAGCAAATAGTGTTGTGTACGACAGCGCCACAACACTAGTGGCGTGACGCTCTCCCGCGCGCGCGGCATCCTGCATTCATGGATGCCGAACACAACCGTCTCATCGAAAACCTGATCGCCACGGGCACCGTGGAAGACGTCGTCTATAAACCGCGTCTTCGTGTCCGTGTATTGATTCGCGGCCGACTCACTGACTGGCTGCCGTGTATTCAACCGGCCGCTGGGCGCGTTCGCATCTGGTCGCCGTTGAGCAAGGGCGAACAGGTCACGGTCTTTTCGCCGAGCGGCGAGACAGGCAACGGGATCGTGCTTCGTGGTCTGCCATCCGATCTCATCATCTCCCCGTCCGATAGCCCCGACGAGTTTCTTATCGCCTTCCCGGACGGCGCTCGCATCGTCTACAACGACGCAAACAGTGCCCTCGACGCCACCGGCATGAAAACGGCGACCGTGCAGGGAACCGGCCGGGCGACCGTGGACTTCCCCGACGCTGACTTCACCGGAAACGTGCGTATCGCAGGCACGCTCACCGTCGAAAAGCTGCTGACTTACAACGGCGGCATGGCCGGGCAAGGTGGAAGCGGCGGCAAGACCGTCATCAAGGGCGACTTCACGCACACCGAGGGGAACCTCTCGTCCAATGACGTCGTGGTTCACGACCACGATCACGGCGACGTGCAGAGAGGGGGCGACCGCACCGGCGGTCCGCGCACTGCATGACTTACACGGGTATGAACAAGGCCACCGGCCGCGCGCTCTCCGATATCGAACACATCGAGCAATCCGTGGCCGACATTCTCACCACGCCGATCGGCTCGCGTGTCGAGCGTCACGAATATGGCTCACTGGTGCCGGATCTGATCGACCAACCGACCAACGAATACACGCGCATGCTGATTCAAGCCGCGTGCGTCATGGCGATTACCCGCTGGGAGCCGCGTCTGTCGCTGACGAGCCTTACGTTCAATGTCGGCACTGGAGAGAACGCCGGAAAGACCGTCGTCGACTTCGAAGCTGACCGCGTCGACGGTTCGCGCTCTGGATCTCCCGTGAAAGCGAGCGTCGCACTCGGACGAGGTGCTGCATGAGTGCGCTCGTCGACTTCTCGAAGCTGCCGTCCCCGACCGTTGTCGAGCAGCTCGACTTCGAAACCATCCTCGCAGAGCGCAAAGCCCGCCTCATCGAGCTGACACCTGCCGACCAGCGCGACGCCATCGCTGCCACGCTCGAGCTGGAGTCAGAACCCATCGTCAAGCTGCTTCAGGAGAACGCCTATCGTGAAATGATCCTGCGTCAGCGCGTGAACGAAGCAGCCGTGGCCGTCATGCTGCCGTATGCGAAGGATGAAGACCTCGATAATCTGGTAGCGCTCTTCGAGGTGCAACGCCTGACCATCGTAGAACCGGATCTGACCGTCAGCCCGCCGGTAGAAGGCGAATATGAAGGCAACGACGCGTTGCTAGAGCGCGCGCAAAATGCGTTTGAGGGGCTTTCGATCGCCGGGCCAACGAAAGCGTATGAGTTTCATGCGCGATCGGCGGATGGCCGCGTTGCAGATGCGTCGTGCGTCAGTCCGGAACCCTGCGAAGCCGTGATTACCGCTCTGGGCGTTGCCGATGACGGCAGCGTTCCGGAGGAAGCGCTCGCCGCAGTCCGCGTCAAGCTGAACGACGAGGATATTCGCCCCGTTGGAGACCGGGTGACCGTGCAGTCTGCCAGCGTTCAGTTTTACGAGATCGTCGCCGACCTCTACGTTACTGACGCCAGCCCCGAGAAGGCTCTTCTCTTGCCGGTCGCGCAGGCAAACGCCAAGTCGTTCGCCAAAACCCGTCGCCGCCTTGGATTGAGCATTTACCGGGCAAAGATCGACGCCGCGCTGGCTATCGAGGGCGTTGAGAACGTCGTCATCGCCTCGCCGCAGCAGGACATTCCCCGAGACAAGACGCAGGCGGCGATCTGCACAGCCATCAAGTTGCGGCTGGTAGGCCCGGACGGCGTGGTGCTGGCCGAAACTGTATGACCGCCACATTGCTCCCTCCGAACTCCACTGCGCTCGAGCGAGCTGCTGCGCGCGCGCTTGCCGAGATCGCGCGCGTGCCGGTACCGCTGCGAGACCTTTGGAATTTCCGCACCTGTCCCGTGCCCCTGCTGCCCTATCTGGCGTGGGCAGTGTCCGTAGATCGCTGGGACGACACGTGGCCGGAGGCTACAAAGCGCGACGTCATCCGCAAGAGCTTCTGGCTGCACAAGCGTAAAGGAACCATCACTGCGTTGCGCCGCGCCGTGGAACCGCTCGGCTACCTGATCGAGGTTATCGAGTGGTGGCAGCAGGCACCCGCCGCGCGCCGCGGCACGTTCCGGCTCCGAGTCGGTGTGTTGGATACCGGCATCACCGACGAGATGTTCAACGAGCTGGTGCGCGTCATCGACGACGTGAAGCCTGCGACCCGACACTTGCTCGGAATGGAGATCAGTCTCGAGACGCGCGGGAAGCAGTACTTCGGCGCGGCCACCTTCCAGGGGGAGATGCTGACCGTCTACCCCTACACCCCTGAAACCGTCAGCGTGGGCGGCCCGGTGTACACCGGTGCGGCCGCGCACATCATTGAAATTCTGACCGTTTATCCATGACTGCGACCTTCTACACCATCGCCACCGATATCGGCAACGCCAAAGAGGCGAACGCGATCGCCCTCGGCCTTCGTCGGAAGTTCGTCGCGCTCGCCGTCGGCGACGGCGGCGGCGACAACGCCCCGATCCCTACGCCGAAACCGAATCAGAAGGCACTCCTCGGGGAATGGCGTCGCGCGCCTCTCAACTCGCTCGAGCCGGATCCGAAGAACCCGTCGCAGCTCATCGCAGAACAGATCATCCCCGAAAACGAGGGTGGCAAGTGGATCCGGGAAATGGCGCTCATCGATGAGGACGGCGACCTGTGCTACATCTCCAACGCGCCGCCGACGTATAAGCCACTGCTGCCCGAGGGGTCGGGAAAGACGCAGGGCCTGCGCATGGTCATCATCGTTTCGAACGTCGGCAACGTCGAGCTGAAGATCGACCCAAGCGTTGTGCTGGCAACGCGCGAATATGCCGACAAGGCCATCACGGTCGCGATGAAAGCGCACAGTGACGCGGACGACCCTCATAGCCAGTATGCAAAGAAGACTGTCGTTGCGAAGTCGATCTCAGACGCCTTTGCGGCACACGTGGGCGATGCCGACCCCCATCAGCAATACGCCTCCAAGTCGAAAACGCCGTTGGTCTTCTCAATCCTCGACTTGCCGACGAAGAACATCGGCCCTATCTCGGTTGCCGAATGCGGCGAGATCTGGATCTGGTCGGCGTCCGACTACTTCACCGGCTACCGATCACCTCTGTGCGGTCGCCCCGTGGATGGCCACACGCTCGTACCGCTCGCAAGCGAAATTGACGCGGTCGGAGGTTTGGTGAGCAAATCCGACTACGCGCGACTCTGGGGCTATGCCAAGGAAAACAACCTTGTTGTGCCCCAAGCAACGTGGGATAACGCGCGTGGCGCTCATTTCTTCGTTGACGTTAGCGGGACGCAATTCCGCGTCCCCGACCTGCGCAACATGTTCCGCCGCTACATGGGAACTGACGCTGACACTGCAAATGCAAGAACGCTCGGAACGCGGCAATCCGATCAATTCAAACGCCACTCACATTCGCCCGGTAGCTATGTCTCGCAATCCAACACGCCGAGTGCGACCAGCGCGCGGATCGCGATGACATCAGACACATATTGGGTAATCCCGTCCCAAGACGCGGCTGAAGGCGGCACAGAAACACGAGCCACCAACACCGCGTACGCTCCGCGAATTCACGTTTAGATGTGCAGGCGTGGCGCGTATGCCGTGTTCGTTGGCGACGTCTCTTTCCCGACCCGAGGGGTGCCGTTCTTGCCGTCGGAAACGGCCCCGGATGTCTTGCTGAACGTTGTATATGTTTCGCCCCCGCTAGACGGCCCTTTGTCGCCTCCGCCAATGAACGCGAAGATGTTGGCTCCGCCCGGACCGAGGCTGAATTCATGGCCCTGCATGGTGTCCGCTTTGTACGAACCGAGCGTTCTTGCATTTGCAGTGAAGCGGACGCTACACATGAATGCGGGGCGCGTATGCGGTGTTGACGGGGCGCGTCTCTGATCCACCGGCATCATTCGTGGCGCTGCTAGGCGAATCGCCTGGCGTTTGCATCACGGCCGAGTAGTTACCGGCGGGGAATACCGTACTTGAGGGGAACATCGTCAGCGTATGCGAGTGCTTCGCGAGTGCCGCATTCTGTCGCGTTCCGAGCGTCCGCGCATTTGCAGTGAAACAACCCTTTTGGGAGCTTTGTAATGAAAACGATCGATGTATATCAGACTGACGCCAACGGCTTCTTCCTGTACGCGGCGACCGCGAGCGAGCTATTTCTCTCGCCCGGCACGTTCAACATACCCTACGGCGCCGTGACCGATGCGCCGCCGAAAGCGGTCACAGGCAAAGCTGCGACTTGGGACGGGAATACATGGCGAATGGTCGAAGACAACCGCGCCATTCGGCTTTACGTCGCACACTCCGGTGCTGAATATCAGTTGAGCAGCGAAGTGAATATCGACGGTGAAAGCGTCACCTATCACGGCGGTGGCCCGATCCCGGATTGGCTGACGAAGACTCAACCGGCCCTGTCCGCCCCGATCCTCCCCGTCGAGTAAATTCAGTCTTCCACTGTTCCCCGTTCGGACCGGATCCGCGCAGCCTGCTTTCGACCAAGCGGGCTGCGCGCAATCTTTCTCGCAAGCTCTCGTCCATCAGGATGGTAGTACCGCAGTAGCATCCGAGTGCTCTTGTGCCCGCTGATCTTCGCTAACTCATGCAGTTGGAAGATCGGCGCAAGTACTGACGTCGCCTCGTGCCTGAGATCGTGCAAACGTAGGTCGCTGAAGAACTGCGGGTTAGCCCTACGCCCCAGAGATCGACACAACGCTTCGTATCGCGCGCGCGCTCGAGTCCGTGCGCGGATAAACGCTCGAGTTGCGGCCCCCGGCGACACAGAGAATATCGGGCCGCGCTGCGGCCGACCAGCGAGATACTGACGCAGCGTCTCTCGCGCCCACGGCGAAAGCGGCACATCTCTCGACGTACCGTTCTTTGTATCGGGCAAATGCACTACGCCGTGGAGCAGGTCGACGTATTCGCGCCTGATGTGGCAGATCTCCGATCGACGCATCGCGGTCTCCGCTGCGAGCGTCAGGATGACCGGCAATTCTCTCGATGACGTCGACTGGATGATCCACTCAAGCTCGCTCCGTGGGCACTCGTCAGCAGATACGCCTCGCATCCTGATCCTGCTATTCACTCGTCTGTCGCGCGCGTCATCCACCGTTGGGCGGCGCACGAGCTGAACCGGATTGGCAAGCGCCGTCCAGCCCCAATCCTTCCTCGCCACAGTGAAGACATGCGAAAGAAACGCCAACCGCCTGACCACCGTCGCGGCCGCTCGATCGCTCGACCATTCGTCACGCAAGGCTATGAGATCGGTATTTCGGATTCTGTCTATTGGCCTCCCCGAGAGACGCGTGCCCAGCCATGTTTTGGCGATGGACTGCTCGGCAGATTCACTCTTCTTGTGTGGGGAGACTTCAACGAGATACCGCGCGATAGCGGCAGCAAGCGTTGGCGGGGTAGTGCGCCGTAGGCGACTGGGTTTCATCGCAGTTTTCGACACGGATAGCGAAGTAATGGCGACGCGCCAGGAATTCGTCTTGCACCGGGAGATGGTGGAATCTCGAAGGGAGCGACGTGCCGGTGTTGTAATCACCCGGCAGACAACACTTGACGCAAGCGCTTCGCGCGAGCGTGAGAGAAGATGCAGGAAGGCTCCAACACCCGGTGGCAAGCGCGTTCGCAGGCTCTCGGGAGACGACCGGACGACGGCGTGCAGGGTGTGGGAAAGACGCGGCGACGTGCTTGGTGCGCTAACACCACACACGCCCCGCCCTCGCAGAGCATGCCTGCAAGTTTGGCAAGGCCGCGCCACCTGTCGACAGGCCGCGAAACCTTACCACAATTGTGCAAGGCTTTCACATGCAGGAAATTCGCTGCGGTTCGTGCAACCGCAAGCTGGGAGAAGGGGAGTACGTTCGCCTCTCCATCAAATGTGCCCGTTGCGGCACGCTTAATTTTCTGAGGGCCGAGAGCCCCATACCAGCGCGCCACGGAGCGTCGGAAATGAGGACACTCTCACATGAGCAACATCGCCCCACAGCCGCTCGCTGATTTTCAAAACCGCATCTATCAAGAGGACGCATTGAGCGTGCTGCGTCGCTTGCCCGACCGGAGCATCGACATGGTCTTCACTGACCCGCCGTATTCGTCGGGCGGGCTGCACAGCAGCTCCCGTGCGCGCCCCCCCGGCGAGAAGTACATCAACAGCTCTAACGGCACCTATCCCGACTTCTCGCACGACAACAAAGACCAACGGTCGTGGACGTTCTGGTGCATGACGTGGCTCGCCGAAGCGTACCGCGTCACCAAGCCGGGCGGGTATCTGGTGTGCTTCGTCGACTGGCGACAGTTGCCGAGCCTCACCGACGCCGTGCAAGGTGCCGGATTCATCTGGCACGGCGTGGCCGTCTGGGACAAGACTGCCGGTGGCGCACGCCCGCGTCGCGGCGGCTTCTCGGCGCAGGCTGAATACATGGTCTGGGCATCGCGCGGCAGTCTTCCCAAGGACTCCACCACATACCTGCCCGGCGTGTTCAACGAGCGCGTGCCCCGCCCAAAGCAGCACATGACGCAAAAGCCGGACGAGCTGGCCCGTCAGGTCATCCGACTTCTCCCGCCCGGCTCCACCGTGTTCGATCCTTTTACCGGGAGCGGCACGTTCCTGAAAGCAGCACGAGATGCAGGGCATTTTTGGATCGGGTGCGAGCTGGAACCGGCATATCACGCGATGGCCACGGCGCGACTTGAGTCCGAGGCGGCATAGCGACCTGAACATGACCCGACCGCGGAGCTATATCTATTTATGGGGTGGCATTTCGCCGCGCCGACTACCGGAGTCGTTCCAATGAGATTCACCTTCGCGCTGGCGTGCTGGGCCAGCATCCTTCTCCTCTTCCTCACGGGCACTGTTGCCTCCGCCGCCAAGGGCGAAGCCGAAGCGTTGATTGGTCTTTTCGGCTGCTGCGCGTTGGTCTGGCTGGGGCCGGAAACCTTCGAAGGGAGGTGACGCGTGCGCCGGGTGTTGTGTGCGTTTGTGGCACAACACCCGGCGCGTGCTTCTCGCGCGAGCGCGAGAGATCCTACCGGCAGGCTTTCCAACACCTCCGGAGGATCTGAATGCCCAGCGATTTCCACCACGGCGTACGAGTGCTCGAGCTGAACGACGGCACGCGTCCCATCCGAACCATTGAAACGGCCGTCATCGGCATGGTCTGCACGGCCGAAGACGCCGACGCGACCGAGTACCCGCTTAACGTTCCCGTGCTGAAGACCAACGTGCAGGCAGCCATCGGCAAGGCTGGCACGAAGGGCACACTCGCCGCGTCGCTCGATGCCATTGCAGACCAAACCAACTGCGCCACGGTCATCGTTCGCGTCGCAGAAGGCAAGACGGCCGAAGAAACGACGAGCGCCATCATCGGTACGACCACCGCCGACGGCAAGTACACGGGCATGAAGGCGCTGCTCTCGGCGAAGAACAAGGTCGGCGTGCAACCGCGCATTCTCGGCGTTCCGGGCTTCGACAGTCTGCCAGTCTCCACCGAGCTGACCGGGATCGCGCAGAAGCTGCGTGCATTCCAATACGCGTCCGCATGGGAGTGCGCCACGAAGGAAGACGTCGTGGCCTACCGCGAGAATTTCGGCGCACGCGAAACGATGTTGATTTGGCCTGACTTCGTGAGCTGGGACACGGTAGCGAATCGCGAAGCATCGGCATACGCAGTCGCCCGTGCGCTCGGCATGCGCGCCAAGATCGATAACGAGACGGGCTGGCACAAGACGCTCTCGAACGTACCTGTGAACGGCGTGACGGGCCTTTCGAAGGACGTCTTTTGGGATCTGCAAGACCCGTCGACCGACGCTGGCTTCCTTAACAGCCACGACGTCACCACGCTTATCAACCACCAAGGCTTCCGCTTCTGGGGTTCGCACACCTGTTCTGCCGATCCGCTCTTTGCCTTCGAGAACTACACGCGTACCGCGCAAATTCTCGCGGATACGATGGCCGAGGCGCACTTCTGGGCCGTCGACGGCCCGCTTAACCCGTCGCTGGCCCGCGACATCATCGAAGGCATCAACTCCAAGATGCGCTCGCTCGTCACGGCCGGATACCTGATCGGCGGCAGCTCGTGGTTCGACGAAGAGCCGAATACGAAAGAGTCGCTCAAGTCCGGGAAGTTGTTCATCGATTACGACTACACGCCGGTACCGCCGCTGGAAGATCTGTCGTTCCGCCAGCGCATCACCGACCGCTATCTGGTCGACTTCGCGGCAAAGGTCGCCGCCGCAGCGTAACCCCATCAACCAGAGGACACGATCATGGCATTGCCCAAGGTACTCAAATTCTTCAACACGTTTCAGAACGGCGAAAACTGGGTGGGTCTGACGCCCGAAGTCACCCTGCCTAAGCTCTCGCGAAAGATGGAAGCCTATCGCGCGGGTGGCATGCCCGGCGAGGTCGATCTCGACCTCGGCGTGGAAAAGCTCGAAGCGAAGATCACGTGGGGCGGGCTGATGGTTGCGGCCATCAAGACCTTCGGTACCGCGAAGGTCGACGGCGTCCTGCTGCGTTTCGCGGGCTCGTATCAGGAAGACGGCGAAGGCTCCATCTCGAAGGTCGAGGCGATCATGCGCGGCCGGTACAAAGAGCTTGACCCCGGCAACTCGAAGGCGGGCGACAAGAGCGAGAACAGCGGCACGCTCTCGCTCTCGTACTACAAGCTGACCGTCGACGGCGAAGTCGTCTACGAAATCGACATGGTGAACATGATCGAGAACAGCGGCGGCACCGACCGACTCGCCGAACACAAGGCCAATATCGGTCTCTGATTCCACGCGGCCAGCGTAACGCTGGCCCAACCATCTACCTTCTATCCTAAATACGACCATGCGCGAAACCATTACCCTCGACACCCCGATTCAATCCGGCCGAAGCGAAATCACCACATTCCAGATCCGCAAGCCGGGTTCCGGAGAGCTGCGCGGCATCAACCTCTCCGATCTCGCACAGATGAACGTCGACACACTCATCAAGGTGCTGCCGCGCATCACGGCCCCGGCGCTGGCCGAACACGAGGTCGCGTTGCTGGATCCCGCCGACCTTCTTCAGTGCGGACTCGCGGTGAGCGGTTTTTTGCTGCCGAAAGCCTCCAAGCCGGAAGCATCCCCCTCGACGTCGAAGAAGCCTTCGCAGACGTCGCAGTGATCTTCCATTTCCAGCCATCAGCGCTTGATGGCTGGAGCCTCACCGATCTCATGAAATGGCGCGAGCGCGCCCGAGTACGTAGCGGAGCAGATACCGAATGAGCGACGCAGGCCGCAAGCTGCAACTGGAAGTTGTCTGGAAGACCATCGACCAGATGACCTCCAACACGCGCAAGATCCTCGGCACCAACAAGGAAGCCGCGCGCAGTCTGAAAGAGGTGCGCGACCGCCTCAAGGATCTGGAGAAGGCGCAGCGCGAGGTCGGCGAGTTCGGCAAGCTCCGCGCAGGACTCGGCAAGACGTCGACCGAGCTGAAGGCAGCACAGGAGAAGCTGCAGAATCTCTCGAGCGAGTTCCAACGTGCGGAGAAGCCTAGCAACGCGCTCGCCAAGCGCATGCAAGCGGCGTCCCGCGATGTCACCGAACTGTCCCGACGGCACGCAGACCAGAGCGAGCGACTGTCCGTGCTTCGTCAGCGCATGGAAGCTGCCGGGCGCGGCACGCAGACGCTCTCGTCCTACGAGAACAACTTGCGCACCAGCATTGCCGGTGCCAATGCCGAACTGTCCGAGCAGAAGAACCGCCTCAATGCCCTGCGACAACAAGAGGAGCGGCTGGGCGCTGCGCGCGAGCGTCGCGACAAACTGCGATCAACGGCCGGGGCTTTGGCAGGTGCTGGCGTAGGCGCGACCGCCGCCGGTGCCGTGCTTGGCTTGCCCGTCAAATCCGGGCTGCACGAATCGAAGCACATGGCGACCGAGATGCAGCGCGTGCGGGCGCTGGGTCTGAGCGATAAAGAGACTCAGGAGGCCATCAGTTTCGCAACGCAGATGAAGTCCTACGGCACCAGCCGCACGGAGAATCTCGAGCTGATGCGCGATGCACTTACCGTTTTCGCCGACGCCCATCACGCAGAGATGGTGACACCGCTACTCGCAAAAATGAAGTTCGCGAACAAGGCGCTATACGGTGCGGAAAAGGGCGAAGAGAACGACAAGAAATTCATGGACATGCTCAAGGTCATTGAACTGCGCGGTGGCCTTGCGAGCGACGAAGAGTTCGCCAAGCAGGCCAACATGGTGCAGCGTGTTCTGACGGCAACGGGCGGTCGGGTCGGTCCAGAAGAGTGGCTCAACGTCATCAAGACCGGTGGCCTCGCCGCAAAAGGCATGGACCCCGACGGCTTCTATAACCAGCTTGAGCCGCTCGTGCAGGAAATGGGCGGCCATCGCGTGGGCACTGCGCTCATGAGTGCGTACCAGAACCTTTACCAAGGTCGAACGACCAAACGCGTGTCGCAGAATCTCGAGAAGATGGGGCTCATTGGTGACCCTACAAAGGTCAAGCACGACAAGGCCGGGCAGGTCTCGTATCTGAATCCCGGGGCCATCAAAGGCAGCGACCTGTTCCGCACCAACCAATTCGAGTGGATGGAAAAGGTGCTGTTGCCGCAGCTCGCTGCCAATGGCATCACCGAAAAAAACGATGTGCTGGACGCTATCGGTGGTCTCTTCTCCAACCGCACCGCATCGAACCTCTTCTCGCAGATGTACCTGCAGCGAGACCAGATCCACAAGAACGCCAAGCTCAACCGAGGTGCGGCCGACATTGACACGCTCGACAAGCTCGCCAAAGGCAACGCGAGCGGCGTAGAAGCAGAGAACCAAGCCAAGTTGCACGACCTGATGCTGGAGATGGGCAATCAGGTTCTGCCTTTGTACGTGCGAGCAATGCAGGCGTTGACGTCCTCCATCAAAGCCGTGACGGGGTTCATGGAGGAACACACGACTACGGCCAAGGTGCTGATGGTTGCCATCGCCGGTATCGCGGGCGTTCTGCTGTTGCTCGGCCCGGCCATGCTGGCGGCCGCTGCATTGCTTGGCCCGTTTGCCGTTCTGCGCTTCGCATTCCAGGCTGCAGGCATTCAGGGCGGAGTGCTGGCGACCAGCCTGCGCCTCGTCGGATCCGCCTTTCGGTTCGTCGGCACGTCCATCATGTGGATGGGCCGGGCGCTGCTCACCAATCCGCTCGGCATCGCACTCACCGCGCTGGCCGTTGCCGCCGTCCTGATTTACACGAACTGGGACAAGGTAAAGGCGTATTTCGTGGGGCTGTGGTCGGAGATCAAGGCGGCATTCGCTGGCGGCATCGGTGGCATCGCGTCGCTCCTGTTCAACTGGTCACCGCTCGGCATCTTCTACCAAGCATTCGCTGGCGTCTTGAGCTGGTTCGGGATCGAGCTGCCGGGCAAGTTCACCGAGTTCGGCCGCAACATGGTTATGGGTCTCGTCAACGGCATCACCGGTGCGCTCGGCACCGCGCAAGATGCCGTCGTGGGCCTCGGTGAGCGGACGATCGGCTGGTTCAAGGACAAGCTTGGCATTCACTCGCCAAGCCGCGTCTTCGCCGAGCTGGGCGGCTTCACGACGGCGGGCCTCGAGCAGGGCATCACCAACACGCAGGACGGCCCGCTGTCAGCCGTGCAGTCACTCGCCCGACAGCTCGCCAGTGCTGGTGCCGGAATCGCGTTCGCTGCCAGCACGCCCGCTGCGGCGAACATCGCCTTCGATACACGCCCGCCCATCGCGGCAAGCGCGGCAATGGCCGCACCGGTCGCAGGCAATCACTACGAGATCCACCTGCACGCCGCGCCGGGCATGAATGAAGCGCAGCTCATGGCAATGCTCGAGCGCAAGCTGCAGGAACTGCAGCGCAGAGACGCGGCGC
Source organism: Pandoraea commovens (assembly GCF_024704525.1). NCBI lineage: Bacteria > Pseudomonadati > Pseudomonadota > Betaproteobacteria > Burkholderiales > Burkholderiaceae > Pandoraea > Pandoraea commovens. Next base: position 1,123,436 of record NZ_CP102780.1, on the reverse strand, counting down.
GCGTGCGCTCGCGATTTACTGACAGAGATTGAAGGGGGTCACCATGATGATGGCGTATGGGTTGTTCGTATTCACGTTGAGTACGGTGCCCTATCAAGAATTCAAGCGACAGGTGAGCTGGCGATTCGCATCCAACAACCGCATCGGTATGCGACCGTCTCGCCAATTTCTCGGCCCGGACGACGAGCCGATCACGTTGAGCGGCATCCTGTTGCCCGAACTGTCCGGCGGGCGTCTGTCGCTCAAAGTGCTCGAGCTGCTCGGCTCTCAAGGCAAGGCGTGGCCGCTCATCGAAGGCTCCGGCACGATTTACGGCATGTACACGCTGGAGAGTCTGGAGACGACAAGCACGATCTTCTTCAGCAATGGCACGCCGCGCCGCATCGAATTCACAGCGGCATTCAAGCGTGCTGACAACTACGATCTGCGGCTGCTGGGCCTTGCCACGAGTCTGCTCGGCGGCCTCGCGGGTAACGTCCTCGGCAACGTTGGCGGTCTCGTCGGCGGTGCTGTCGGTGGCGTCGTCGGCAGCGTAGCCGGTAACGTGGTCGGCGGCATTGCAGGCAACGCAGTCGGCGGTGCTGTGGGTAACGTTGTGGGGAAGGTACTGTGATCGACGCGTTGGGAGGTGTCACCGGCTTGCTGGTGAAAGCACTCGGCACGCAGGACGATCTCGTGCCCGTGCCAATCTATCGAATCAAGAAAGATGGCAAGGACATCACCGGAAGCTTTGACGGGCGGCTGATTAGTCTCCGGCTCGAAGAGAACCGTGGCTTCGAAGCCGACCGTCTCGATCTCGAGCTTGACGACGCTGACAGCGCGCTCGAGCTGCCATCGCGCGGCGCAAAACTGTCAGTAGCCATCGGCTGGAAGCGTGAGGGTTTGGTAGACAAAGGCGTCTACACGGTCGACGAGATCACCCACGAAGGCCCACCGGATCGCCTCATTATTCGCGCGCGCAGCGCCGACCTGCGGTCTGGCCTTACGACGAAGCGCGAGACCTCGTATCACGACATTTCGGTACTCGACTTCGTGAACCTGATTGCTGGCCGCCACAACCTCGGTGCGATGGTCGCATCTGCACTCGCCAACCAGTTGCTGTCCCATCTCGACCAGACTGGAGAGTCCGACGCGAGCCTGCTCACGCGTGTAGCGAAGACGTTCGATGCCATCGCGACAGTGAAAGCCGACAAGCTGCTATTCACGAAGATCGGGCAGGCCGTGACGGCTTCTGGGAAGCCGCTGTCGCCCGTCACGATCACGCGGCAAACTGGCGATCGTCACCACTTCTCCGTGGCGGATCGTGAGTCGTTCGACTCCGTGGTCGCCTACTATCAGGACACGCGTGCGGCGAAGAAAGGACAGGTGGTCGTCACCGCCGTGGCCGAAACGAGTACGGCGCGCAGCCCTTCGAAGAAAAAGAAGAAGGGCCAGCCCGCGCCGAAAGAGCCACCGATTGTCGAGCCGACCGGCAACACGAAGGAACTGCGCCACACCTACGCGAGCAAGACGAACGCTTTGCGTGCGGCGCGCGCCGAATGGCAGCGAATCCAACGGGGCGTCGCAACCTTCACGTGGGTGCTGGCCCGTGGCGTCCCCGAGCTGTTCCCGGAGGTTCCCGCAACCGTGCGCGGGTTCAAACCGCAGATCGACGCGACCGATTGGTTGCTTGCTCGAGCCGTTCATACGATTGACGGAAATGCCGGTTTCACCACCGAACTGGAGCTAGAGATTAAGGCTACGGACGTGCCTGATGAAGAGCGCTAGGGTCTCATAGTGGGTCACTCTTCGTAGTCTCGGTCCGACCAGTCGGGCTCGATTTCACCTGCGTTGAACTCTATAAACATCGGCAATAAATCGATGCCCTCGATTTCCATGTCGTCAGGAATAGTTCCACCAAGGCGAACAAGAACCGAGAACTCGACGGGTTCAGTAACGGATACCTTGGTGTCTCCCATCGAAACGTAGTCGCGATCTATGGAGTCAAATTTGCTGAGCGAAACCCATGCGTCAGCAGTGACATCAGCGGCAACCGTGACTTTTACCGTGGCGACACCGGCCTCCATGCTTAGCGGCTCGAAGTTCCCGTCGTTTAACGCGCCTGCGCCATCAAAATTCAGATTGCGTACGAAAAACTCATCGAAACCAAAGTCCTCGATCGTGAAGTAGGAATCTCCGTCCAAGGTGTAGTCCCACTTGTTTGCAACCTCGCGGTCGAACTCGGATTCAATCCACTTAATAAGCCCGAGTTTGTCGCCATCGCGCACGCTTTCAATTAGACGCTTACATGCGTTTTCCGCCGTTGGTCCATTAAATCCATTGATGGCGTCCGCTAAGTCTGCGACACAATGCAAGTGCGCTGACTCGTTGCAGTAGCGGATCCAATCACCATCAGTGGAAACTACTAGCACGGCGGTTCCGTTCTGCTCCGCCCATGCCTCAAGCGCAAGAAGTGCCAATGCGTCTGGAAACTCGTTCTTTTTGTTCCCCTTATCAGAGAATGGCGCACGAGCTTCAAAATACCTGTCCATTAATTCTGCGACGTCGACATGATCCTCACTGTTTATGACCGATGCGTCAGCGGCGGTTAGCCATTCTTCAAGCCGCTGCTTCGCCCAATCCTCCGGTTCGCGGCGCGCGGCCTTCAGAGCATCCGTAATCGCAGCGACGCCCACACCGCCAAGGACATTCTGGCGGATGGCGTCTTGAAGCGATGAGTCGACTTGTCGGAGTGACTCCTTGGCCTTCTCCGTCAAATGCCGCCTAACTTCTCGCACCACAACCTCAGAGATCACGAGCTTGGCGCGAACGTTCTGCGTAAGTAGGAGCAGTAGACCGCTTCCGAAGTTATAACTGTTGGCGCGTAAGACACTTGTGTCTATCGACAACGCCGTGATTTCTTCAAGTTGGATGAGCTCACGCCACGGTTCATTCATTCTTATTATCGTCTTTGTTATTACCCGTTAAATGGACCGGAAACCAGCTTGCTCCCGGCGTGGTCGACTCAGTCCGGCACTCTCTGCCTTGATTCCCGGCAACGATGATAAGACTGCCCACTGAGAACGAGCGCCCCTCGTAGTGGCACAGCGGCGCAGCATCTGGTGTCACGGCCATGGCGAAAATCGCGACGATGAGCGAGATGGCGATAGCCCCGACCAGCAGCAAGCCCCATTGCGCCAATTTCCGCGCCTTGCCCGGACAATTTGCACATATCTGCCCACACTGCATCGCCACGGCGGCAGTCATTGGGCCGTTGGCCGCTTTGCGCGACACACTTTGCTCCACGTCATAATCAGCGTCTGCCGCGATCTGCACGGCCGCGCGAAGGCGTTGTCTATCAACCTCCTCGACATCTGATCGAACACCGACCGCTGATCGCGTCGTAACGCTGAAATCGTGACCGGCGACGTTCCCAACGTCGCCCAAAAAAAAATCTGTTGCCTGACCATGCCTCGCTAAACCCCGGATTGCGTGATAGGTCAGTCTGGTCGGCTACTGTGGCTACTTCTTCTTCTCGACGCCGACGACCTTTCGCGTTTTGACATTCACGTCGCCAACGTTCTGATTGCCAATCGTGGCTCCGCCGAAATTCATCTGGTACTTGCTACTGCTTGGTGCTGCGCCCGCCGTCAGTGCGGCGATGGCTACGGCTTTCACTACATCCGGCGCACCGCGATAGCGGCGCACCAAATCCACTTCGTCTTCGGTCAGCGCGCTGTCTGACGGAACGCCTGTCACCACGAAGGCGACGTCCACACCGGCTTTCGCGACAGCAGCCAAATAGGCCGCGTCAGGGCTGCGCACGTCGCTTTCGTAGTTGCTCTGTGCATTCTTTTGGACTCCTGCGATAGCCGAAAAGTCGGTCTGGTTAATGCCCAAACGCTTCCGTTCGGCTTTGAGTCGCGATCCAATGGTATCCATTTGATGGAAATGTATTGACTTTCCCTCATACGAGGGAAATAATATGGCTTGTTCAAGGCTTTCAACGAGTATATCGCCATGCCCAGCAAGGCCAAAACTCCGCGCGTTTATTCGCCACGCGGCGAAGCGATCAGTGAAGTTATCTATGTGTCCGTCACGGCCACCGAGAAGAGCGCCATCAAGGCGTTTGCAAAACACTCCTCCGGCGACCGCGAGATCACCACTTCGTTTGCCTCCCGTTCCCTGATTGCCATTGCTCTTGCGCTCCACGCCCGCGACGTAAAGACGTTTGATCGTCTGCACGCGACGCTGGCCGAGGAAGCGACCCGTTCCTAGCCCGCTGCGATTGGAGGTCACCGTGTATCTCGATCCGAAATGTGTCCGCGACCACCGCATCACGCTTCGCCTCAACGATGCCGAACTGGACGTCATCACGTCGATGGCGAAGTACCTCGGCGAACAGCCCGCAGCGCTCGCACGACAGCTCATGCTGCGCCAAGCCGCCGAGGCGTTCGGCTTGGCAAGCACTGTATCGCGCGACGCCGCGTAATCGAAGTCGACGAAGAGCCGCTCATCAGATGCCGGATATGGAAATCGCAGTCAGCGACGCAGAGCTGGCGATGCTGGAGCAAATTCGCGAGCTGTACGAATTGCCCAGTATCGAAGAGACAGTGACGTGGTTACTGAAGGCCCGTGTCCGCGAGCAGATGGAGCGTGTATCCGGACGGCGGCGAGCGATCTACGAAGTGAAGCAAGGAAGCGCGTCATGAAACTCAACTGCCCCCACTGCGCGCAGCGTTTGAAGATCCGAACGAGCCGCCCGGTGACAAGACAGACGAGCCAGTTGTACTACCAGTGTGAGAACGTCGAATGCGCGTTCACCTGTGTGGCGCTGCTCTCGATCGTTCACACGCTGGCACCGAGCCAGACACCAGACCCATCGGTTCTTATCCCGATGGGCAAAGCCAAGCTTCAGCCGGTGGATAGTCGGCAGATGGATCTGCTCAATAGCAGCGCATAGCGCGCAAACCGAATCACCCCGAGTTTCCCCTCGCATCGTGCCCCTACGGCGCGAGGGGATTTTTTTGCCCAAATTTTCTGAGCGGGAGGCTTGCACGAGTGGATACGAACGCAATTACGCACGACGACCTGCGCCGCGCACAACGCGCGATGCGCCTTCCAGAAGCGCCCGTAGAGGGCCTGTCCCCGCGCATGTTCGCGACCTTGGCAGCGGTCGCACGAGGTGTTCTCAATCGCCCCGCAGCACCGTTGCCCAACCCGCGCGAGATCACCGGTACCGACGCGAAGCGTCTGGCCGCTGGCGACCGCGATTAACCGTAGCAGGAGCAACCATGCGACACCGCAATAATCGTTGTGCCCTGATTCACCGCTCGGCCCTCGGCGGCTACACCATCGAAGGCCCCTACAACCGCAATCGAGGTGTGCGCGGCCTCGTCTCCCGCCTGATCGCGTGGATCGGAGGTGCCCGATGAACATTCGTACCTTCGGTCTTCCGCCGACCTTTCCTGAATCTCTCGTTCCCGACGCCGCCGTCCACTTCATGGCCGAGCATCGTGGACGCACCCTCGAAGAGGCGATCGACGCCGGAACGGCGCGCGGCTACCGCCCGACCGTCTGGCCGCTGCCGCAGATGGCTGGCAACTGGGCATACGGCTTCGGAATTGTTGTCGACAGCCTCATCGTTCCCTTCATCGTTGATCTGTCGTACTTCCCCGCTGGTCACGCCTAATACGGAGACTGATATGCCCGCAAGCAAGCATCGCAAACGTCGTCGCGCATACGTCCCCGCAGAACGGCGCATTCCGATCATTCTTCGCCACGACTCCGCCGCCGAATGCCAGCTCATGCTGGTGCCGCACGAGGAGCTTGAGAAACTCCGCACCGGCGTTGCGACTGAGGAGTCGTGGCACACGCTGGCCTTCCGCATCAATGTCGGACAAGCCCTCGCCGTCGCCTACTTCACGCCGGACGTGCGTGAGGCGCTTTCCGACGCAGCAATCGCCGTTTCCGAGGTCGGAAAGCGGTACATCGCAGAGAAGCGCCTCGGCGTCTCCGGTGACCAGTTCCGCGCCATCGCGCGCGGCCTAACGCTCACAGACGATTTGCAAAAGATCACCACGCGTCGCGAGCAGCTCGCAGCACACGAATTCGCGCTGACAACGGCCAAACGCGTTCCCGCAGGGGAGGTTTTCACATGTACTCAGTGAATAAAGAAGCGGAAGCGCTACTCAGACACTTGGAGTATGCGAGGACATCTAGTTCTGCACCGAAAGGTGTTGTTGCGGCCATCGAACGCGCTATCTGCTTCGTCAGCCCCTTAATCGACTACAGGGTGCTGTATGTCGCACCTGCCAGCGTAGACGTAGAGCCGTCACGTGTCCCGCTCGTGACGAGCCACTGCCCGCTCTGTGGCAATCATTTGAAGGCGGCTGAGGCACAAAGCCAAGAGACACTTGCATACCTGCACGAACCCACTGGGCGCTTGCTTCATTGGCGATCTCAGGAACTCTGTGACAACCGTAGGCGCGAGTGGACGGCGCTCGGTCGAATCGGCGCACCCACCATCACCGACGAACTGATAAGCGTGCTGATAGAGGTTCTGGACAAGGTGCCTCTCACTGACAGCACTCGCGAATCAACCCCGACGGCATCAAAGGCCCGCGCAGTTCTTGCCAAAGCGCAAGGAATGACCCAAGCCGCGTCCGAGATCGCGTCGCTGCGCGCCAAGGTTCGTGAGCAAGCCGACCGAATTGCAGCGCTCGATGCGTTGCTTGATACGGCGCAGCCCACTGAGACCGCGAGAAACACACGATGAAGGGCCTCGCTCGAGTTGCCGGGGTCTGGTGCAACGACCGCGTGTTTCTCGCGTGGCTCGAGGATCTCTCGGGCCACGAGTTCACGCCGGATGATGCTATCGAGCTGATCTACCTCAAATGCGGCATCAGCTCGCGGCGTGAGCTGGAAACCAACCACGATGCCGCCGCGATTTTCTTGAGCGAGATCCGCGCGCCGTTCATGCGCTGGCGTGCAGCCCGCCCCGACGAAGTCGCCAAGTATTAACTAAGAAAACCATGGAAGACAGCCTTTACAACGACCTCTTGGAACGCCTCCTGAACGACTACCAGTTCAAGGAGCGCGGCGGCTACTTGCGGCAAGGGGTGTGCCCCAAATGCAGCAAGAAAGAGCTGTACACGCACGCCGAACACCCGTGGGTTCTGCGTTGTGGTCGATTGAGTAAGTGCGCGTGGGAAGGTCACGTGAAGGAGATCTATCCCGACCTCTTCGAGAGTTGGACAGATCGTTACCAGACGCCCACCGAAACCAACCCCAACGCAGCCGCCGACGCGTACATGCGGGAGGCACGCGGCTTCGACATTTCCATTGTCGGCGGGTGGTACACACAGGAGCAGTATTTCGACCGCGAGGCGAACGCGGGCACGTCGACCGTGCGCTTTCCGTTTGCTGGCGGGTATTGGGAACGCCTCATCGACAAGCCAGGTCGCTTCGGCAAGAAGAAAGCGCGCTTTAATCCCGGCCTCCAATATCAAGGGCAATGGTGGAAGCCGCCAGTGCTGGTATTTCAAAGTGTGCGCGAGCTTTGGCTTGTCGAAGGCATCTTCGATGCGATTGCTCTCCATCACCACGGTATTGCGGCCGTGGCTTTGATGTCGTGCAACAACTACCCAGAGCATGCGCTGCGCGACCTTGCAATGGTGTTGTCTGAATCCGGCAATGATCGCCCTGCCCTCATCTGGGCGCTTGACGGCGACGCAGCGGGCAGCAGCTTTACCCGCAAGCACGTCGAGCGCGCACGTGAGTCAGGCTGGAAGTGTTCGGCCGCGCAGATCCCGCAGAGTGGCGGAAGCAAACTCGACTGGAGCGATTTGCACCTGCTCGACAGGCACCACGACAACGCGAAGCGTCACCGGCTTTCCAAGGACGGCTTGGCTGAATACCGCCATCACGGTGCGGTGCTGATCGCAAAGAGTGCCAGCGAGAAGGGCATGCTGATGTACTCGCATAGCGACGGCCACCGTTCCGAGTTCGACTTTGAATTCGGCAAACGGTTGTACTGGTTCAAGTTCGACCTCGATCGCTACAACAAAGCGCGCGACGAGATCGAAGACGGCCCTCACGCCGCCGACATGACCGACGAGCAGAAGCGCGAAAAGGCGCTGCAGCAGGCAGGCAGCATCCGCCCGATCGCCAACTGCTTTCCGATGCCGCTGTACTTCCAACAGAACCGCATCACCGACGAGAGCTGGTACTACTTCCGGGTGCAATTTCCACACGATGGCCCCGCCGTAAAGAATACGTTCTCCAGCTCGCAGATCTCCACGGCGAGCGAGTTCAAAAAGCGACTGCTCGGGATCGCGCCCGGCGCGGTCTATTCCGGGACGAGCGGCATGCTCGAGCGGATGATGGAGCGCCAGCTCTTCAACATCAAGAGCGTGGAGACGATCGACTTCATCGGTTACAGCCGCGAGTACGGCTGCTACGTTCTGGGGGATCTCGCCGTTAAAGACGGCCGCGTCCACCAGATCAACGGCGAAGACTTCTTCGAGATCGGCAAGCTGGCCGTGAAGTCCCTGAATCAGTCTGTGGCGCTCTCTATCAACGACAACGCGAAGGAGTATCGCGACGATTGGTTAAAGCTGCTGTGGACGTGTTTTGGTGCCAAGGGACTCGCCGCACTGGCCTATTGGCTAGGCTCGCTCTTCGCTGAGCAGATCCGCGCCACGCAGAAGTCGTACCCGTTTCTTGAAATCGTCGGCGAAGCTGGCGCAGGCAAGTCCACGCTGATCGAATTCCTCTGGAAGCTGTTCGGCCGACGCGACTACGAGGGCTTCGACCCAAGCAAGTCGTCGTTGGCAGCGCGCGCACGCAATTTTGCGCAGGTGTCTGGTCTGCCCGTCGTCCTGATCGAATCAGACCGCGAGCGCATCGGCGAGGACAAGACACACGTGAAGTCGTTCGATTGGGACGAGCTGAAAACGGCGTACAACGGCCGAAGCGTGCGCGCCCGAGGCATGGCGACCGGCGGCAACGAGACGTATGAGCCGCCGTTCCGTGGTGCTATCGTCATCAGCCAAAACGCCGCCGTCAATGCATCTGCCCCGATCCTACAGCGCATCGTGCATCTGCACTTTGACACGTCCGGCCAGACGCTGCGCACTCGCGAGGCGGCGATCGAGCTCGAAAGCCTCTCAACCGAAGCGGTATCGGGCTTCATTCTCAACGCAGCCAAGGCCGAAGCGAAGATCCTCAAGACGGTGGAAGAACAATCGGCCGTGCATGAAAAGGCACTGCTCGCGCTGCCCGGCATCAAGTCCACACGTATCGCAAAGAACCACGGCCAGCTCATGGCGTTGGCCGATGCTTTGTGCCACGTCGTCGCGCTCACGGACGAGCAGAAGACCGCGCTCGCCAGTCAGGTGGAAGCGATGGCGCTCGAGCGTCAGGAAGCGATTAACGACGATCACCCGATGGTGCGCGAGTTCTGGGAAGCGTTCGACTATCTCGACGGAGCCGACCATCCCCGCCTGAATCACTCGCACGATCCCGAACTGATCGCAGTGAACCTCAACCACTTCGTGCAGGTTGCGGCCGACCGACGCCAGCAGATCCCGTTGTTGCGCGATCTCAAACAGGTGCTACGCACCAGCAAGCGCCGTCGATTCATCGAGTACACGACCGTGAAAAGCGCGATCTACGCCCGCGAAGGAAGCCCCACGGCACCGACGACCATCAAGTGCTGGCTGTTTGCGAAGGAGGCGTCGTGAGTCTGCTCGTATGCCCCATCTTCCTGACCCAAGGCGAGATCCGCGAGATGACGGGACGCGTCAGATATAAGTCGCAGGCACATGTCCTTTCGGCGCTAGGCATAGAACACATGGTGCGGCCTGACGGCAGCTTGCTGGTCCTCCGCGCGCACGTCGAGCAGTCGCTTGGCGGCGTCTCTAAAACCCAGACGCGCCAACGCGTCTACGAAATCGATAGGAGCGCTCTCTAAATGCCACGCAAACGCAATAAGGAAAATCAGACGCTACCGGTTCGCTGGCAGTTCACGCACGGCGCGTACTACTACCGAGTTCCGCCCGGTCTTGAGCGTCTGTGGGACGGTAAAAAGAGATTTCGACTAGGCAAGACCTTGCCTGAGGCGTATCGGGAATGGGCAAACCGCATCGGCACGCTTGACGCCGCACGCAACGTCGGCGAGTTGCTGAATCGCTACGCGTTGGACGTGATCCCAACTAAAGCAAATACGACGCAGACGCTCAACCTTCAGGCGCTCAAGAGGCTGCGTATAACATTCGGGGCGTGGCCTCTAACCGCCATTGAACCGCACCACATCTATACCTATGCCGACGCCCGCACGAAGACCGTTAAGACGGCTGACGGCGGCGTGAAACGCGAGAAGGCATATACGGCAGCGCTGCACGAGATTGAGGTGCTCTCACATGCGTTCACGAAAGCGGTTGAGTGGGGGTACATCAAGCGGCATCCGTTCGCACACGAGGTGCGCCTCAAGAGCAAGCAACCGCGAGATCGATACGTTGAGGATTGGGAAATTGCTGAATGCCTTGCCATCGAGCCGAAACGCAAGCTCGGCGGGGTGCGGGCGGTGCAGGCATATATCCGAGTGAAGGTGCTTACTGGCCTCTCACGCGGCGATCTGCTGCGACTGGAGCCGGACGTTCACTTCCTCGACGACGGAATTCATGTGCAGCGGCACAAGACCAAGAACAGCACGGGCAAGCGCACGCTGTATCTCTGGAACGAGGATCTCCGCGCTGCCGTTGCGGCTGCACTTGCAGCGCGCCCGGTTGCGAAGTCCCGCTGGCTGTTCTGCACCCGCAAAGGGGAGTGCTACGTCAAGGAGCATGGTCGCGCAGGCGGATGGGAATCACTATGGGCGGACTTCATGGCCCGAGTCATGGCAGAAACGAAGGTGACGATCCCCTTCGGGGAACATGACATACGGGCCAAAGCGGCAAGCGACGCCGAGTCGCTCGAGCAAGCGCGTGCCCTGCTCTCACATGCGGATAGCAGAACAACGCAGCGTATCTATCGTCGGAAGGCTGAGCGTGTGAATCCGCTCAAAAACCGGGTTGAATGACACAACGCCCGATCTGTGACACAAACGGGTTTCCTGAACTGCCCGGAAACCCGCATGAATATTGGTGGCGGAGAGAGGGGGATTCGAACCCCCGATAGGCTATTAACCTATGGCTCGCCACAGCATAACATCATGAATTGATTAGCAATTAACGCCGCACTCCATCCTAATCAAACATCCGCGTCTTCCCAATACATCCCTGCAAATTAGATGTCGCTGTTGCCGTATAGGAAGATCCAACAACTAAACGGTCACGCGCCCGACGCGTAGCTCGAACTCATATGTGACCGTGTGGGGCCCCACCTCCAGAACGAATTTGCATTTGCCCATAGCCTCTGCAACGAAAGGCGCAAGCTGCATGATGGACGTGTGTCCCTCAACGTCCGGCGACGCTTTAAATTTTGAAATAACGGTGCTAGGCGGCATCGCTTCTTTGCCATTTGCGGAATATAGCGATGCTTTCAGCTCGTACTCTCCGTCGTCCAGACCCGACACGGTCGAAACAATACAGAGCTTCGGAAGCGCCACCTTAGCAACCTCGCCCTCCGGCGTGGTTACGTCAGGCCCTTCCGCAAAAACGATTACATCGTTTGGGTACAATCCGAGAAGAGTGAGCTTTCCCGACACCTCTGCGCGCGCGTCCTCCGCGAGGTAGAACTTCGCCTTCATACACGCATCTCCTCACTGATTTGCTTCCGTTCTTGAACGGGAACAAGGAAAACATCGACACTATCTGCGGCCGCCGTGCCGACACGCTTCTCGATAAAGTCCCATCGACTTGAAGGTGAGTGCACCTCCAAGGCAGCGGCAATAAACCCTTGACCCGCGTGCCCCATCCTGTAGACCACGGGCGGCATATGGTCGTGCTTGAGGAAATACAGCGCCTTCTCACCGAATGCATTCACTACTTTGAGAAGCTTATCCATCGCTTGGCTTTGAAGAACCTCGCCGGATTCGTATTTGTGGAACGACTTTGGCCCCCCACCAAACAGCATCGAAGCTTCTTTTTGACTCAATCCAAATGTCTTGCGAATCTGGGCGATCTGCTGACCATTGAGCAGCCCCAAACTTTGTCGAAGTCTATCGCGCTCACGAGCGTACCCCGCCTTCAGTAGTCCGTCGTTATGCTCCTTTTGCGCCCCTGTGAACCACCGCGTGCCGCAAGATTCACAGCATGTGACGATAAGATCTTGCAGGTTAATAACAAGATCCCGATATTCAATCGTGTCGCTATAGCGTAGTTCTGAGTGGTTTTCACTGCCACAGTTTGGACAGGACTGATCCCGCTCATCGCGTGAAAGTCTGTTCATTTTGATCCTGATGAATGTAATGTGACTAATCCCGCCATATCACCGGAGGGCAATTGAATCAGAGCCAACTTCAGCGAAATCGAAATTAACCCTAGTTGTGGGGCCTCGCGCCATACGCCTTCATCTTCATCCCAATGAATCTCGTACTGATCCGCGTCCACACCCTGCAGACCATAGCAATTCCCAACCGCGCAATTCTGGGCGGTCGTCTGCCAATGGCACTCATCCAGTGCGAGCAGCATTTTGACCAAGTCTTCCTCTTCCCACCCGAGGTTGTCCATCGTCTTCCATGCCAAACCCCGCCATTTGCGGCCATCCTCTTCATTGAGGTACTGGTATTGACCATCGCGGATAAGCTCCTGCAGCTTCTTGAGATCGTACAGAGGCATGTGGGTATCTGATCACCATTATGGTGATCACAGAGCAAGGTTTCAAGTGATTTTCTCGGGTGCGTTGTTGGGAAAGAACCCAACCCAGAACCCACGCTTCGGGAAATTTACCATACCAAGTGTCGCGCTATGCCTGGCAAGGAGTGCAATGTCACCGGCCGCGCACTGGGTCGTCTTGACCCTATCCTCGCGCCGCGCCGATTTTGCATTTCGACGTCCGTACGAACAACGAAGCGGCAATTATACTGTACGAATCAACAGTACTCGTACTGAACATAGCCCATGCCACGCCCCCCCCCCGAACTGTCCATCGCTCAACTACGCCGTCTCTGGTTAGCCAACCATGACCCTATGGTTCGCCAGGCCATCGAAGAGGTTGCGCTCCGACGAGCGAAGGCGGAGCGCAACGACGCTAAGATGCGTTTGGTCGAAGAACTCTGCGATCTGGTTCGGAGCGCGTGGCGGGATGAAATCGGCGGCCAACTTGTGGCGCTCGAACATCTGCGTGCGGCCGTGAATGACCTGCGAAGGCTCCGAGGCGAGCTGCCGGGCGAAAAGCCTCCTCCCGGCGAACGCCCTCGATATGACTCGCGCTACTACGGCGGATCAGCCAAATAGCCCGACCGGCTCAGCACTCCGGTCCCAACTGTAGATGATCAGCTCAGTTCGCGATGCAGCCCTTCCGCCACCGCCGACGGTGTAATCGATACCGCACGTCTCGAGCTCGAAACCGTCGAACACCCGCCGGATGTCCGGGTGATCGTTGATGCTGACAATCGCGCGCCCCTTGATTCGCCGCAGCAATTCCGCCATGCGTTCGTACTCAGCGAACGGAAACGGCACACCATAGCCCTCGGTTTCCCAATACGGCGGATCGAGATAAAAGAACGAGTGCTCTCGGTCATATCGCTCGATACAGTTGTGCCACTCCAGATTCTCGATGTACGCGGTGGCCAGCCGCAGATGCGCGGCCGAGAGCGACTCCTCGAGGCGCAAAAGGTTTAGGCCAGGCGGCGTCGTTGTGGCGGTACCGAATGTCTGCGACTCCACCTTTCCGCCAAAACAACTTTGCTGAAGATAGTAGAAGCGCGCGGCCCGCTGAATGTCCGTTAGCGTACGAGCCGGAGTCTCCTTAAGCCACTGGAATACCTCGCGGCTCGATAACGCCCACTTGAATTGACGCACGAACTCCTCGAGGTGATTCTGCACGACGCGGTATAGGTTCACCAGTTCGCCATTGATATCGTTGATCACTTCCACTTCCGCAGGCGGTCGCAGAAAGTAAAGCGCGGCTCCGCCAGCAAAGACTTCGATATACGTTTTGTGGGCCGGGAAACGCGGCAAGAGAATGTCTGCCAGGCGACGCTTGCCGCCGATCCACGGAATGATTGGTTGTGCCATTAATGTGAGCCTTTGGGGATTTGTTACAATCGCCCCGCCTCCTAGGAAGGTGGCAGGGCCTTGGCTTGGCTCACTGGGTACTCAGTGTGTCCGGCGGCCGGTTCGGTGCTACAACACCAAGCCGGTCGCTCTGTCTTCCCGAACGCCGCAACGCCACGCTCAGAGAAAAATTAATAAAGAAATCTGCATATGGCCGACTTCGACGATTCGCCCGATAAGGCACGACGAAATTTGATCACGCTTTCTGCCGCGATTTTGGCGGGCGGGTATCTTCGGCCAGAGATACCTGCAGATGCGAAGCTATTTGGAATCGTTGCCTTAGAACACGTCAATCAGCCGCGCTTTTGGGTTGTGCTACTTTCCCTGCTGGCATACCTCACGATCCGCTTCATCCGCTCATCTACGTGGAGCGTCGCCATGCAGAATTGGCGACAAGAAAGGCAAGAGCAATGGAACGCGGCACTCGCGCAAAGCTTCGATGCCGACGTGCTGGCGTTTCTACGCACGAAAGAAAACAGTGCGAAACTGCGTCATATGCCATCGGGCGGCGAGCCGCCTACTCTTCTCAAGCGCGATTTTGAGAATTTGCAGTTCGATAATCGGCAGCTCACGTGGATAACCAAACGCAAGACCCACGCATCCCTAGAAGTTGAATACCACTTCCCCAACCTGGCGAATCGCGTTTCCGTGAACAAGCTCAGATTTGAGGTGTATCTGCGAGGCGACGAGCTACCGTGGATTCGAGCGTGGACCTCCATTTGGTCCCAGTTCACCTCGAACCTTGCATTGGAAGTGCACCTCGTTCTCCTTCTAACCGGCGGCGCGGTAGCCGTTGTCGCATCTGCCTTTGTAAAATCCTGCGCGGATGGGTTTCCGGCCTGCGCGCTTTGATCGACTAGCGCTCGACAGCAGGGGCTATGCAAGCCTTGCCGATCGCTTCCCACTTCCTCTCGTACACGTCGCGCTCAAGCCGCTCAGCGCGAAGACGCTGCACCGCCTGGTAGGTGCTGCCCGCGAGAATCTCTTCATCGGTATACCGGCGCCCGCGCACGGGCACCTCTTTGATGCACGGCGTCGCGACCGGGATCTGAGCTTCGATCACTGTCGGCGGCGGTTCGGCTGGTGCCAGCGTACACGCCGTCAGCGCACTACATGCCAGCACGCCACTCTTCAAAAGCGTCTTCACAGGTTTTCCCCTTTGCCGACTCGTCGGCGATTCGTTGGTTGAGCACGTCGATCTTTTGCATGGCCGTCGACGCACGCACCTCTGCCGCGCGCAGCGCATCGTCGGCCGCCGCCTGGCGCTTCGCCGCCGTTGCAGCCCACGCTGCAACCGCGCCGTTTTGACGTCCGAGGGTCTCGGACATCGCGGTGAAGCTGCTGCGCCACTGCTTCGCCTGATCCTGCGCCCGCTCCGCCTCGGACTGGGCGACAGCCAGCCGAGGCGAGAAGTACACACGATCTGCGGCCACGATCGCGACCACAGCGATGACGAGCACGGCCACCGCCATCGCGAGCACCTTGGCCGATGCCGTCCAGTTACTAAGCGCTTCCACGATCCACCTCCCTTAGTCCACGATTGAGCACCGCATCGAGCACTCGCGACCCGCCATATCCGGCGAGCGTGATGGCGAGCGCCTCAAGCGCCCACCGCCATTCCATCCACTCCGAGACGAAGAACGCGGCCAGACCGGCCACTACTCCGACGACCAGGTCCTTCGCGACCTCGAGCGGAACAGACCGCACCGGTGGCGCGTCGACGCGCGCGAGTTTCTGCAGCGTGTTCGCGACCCCGCCGAGCAGCGAGAAGACCACCGTGAGCACGATGGCCGCCGGTGCCACGTGCGCGAGATCCTGATCGAATGTGACCGCGCTCCCCGCAATCGCGGCCGTGGCCCAGCACAAGAGCCACATCCCCCAAGTCAGCTTGATAATTTGTTGCACGCGTTCCCCCGTTGGGTGCGATGTTTGTTTAAGGCGTCACGCATCGCGAGCGCAACGCCGAATACGGCCATTCCGATGTGTAGCGCGTAGCCCGCCCAATCGCCGAATCCGACACCGGCACCCCGGAGCACTTGTGCAGCGACGAATGGCGGCACGAGATAACCGAAGGCGACGCCGACGTAAATCCAGTGACGCAAATTCACTGCCCAGGGCAGCACGAACTGCGCAGGCATGATGTCGTTGATCAGCACGTCGGCCAGCAGCGAGGTGGCAAGCACCGCCGTGCCGCACGACACGAGCGTTCCCGCAGCCCCGCTGAAATCGACCATCAGAGCGGCCAACGAAAACGGCGAGCCGAACGCCGCAAACGCCATGTAGATGGCACAAAGCGCGTACATGACGCGCGCGAGGATGTCTCGTTGCATATCAAACTCCCAGCGCTTTCTTTGCTCGGTCCCACCGCGACTTCCGGTCGTCCCAGCCATTCGTGCCACCGTTGATGACGCGGGTGAGCTGCACAAAGTCACCGCGATCTGCGAGCGCACTGCACCCGGTGTTCCGCCAATACCATCCGGCGGAGCGCGCAGCATTGACCGGCTCGAGCAGCAGCTCGGGATGCTCGAGCAGGTCCAGCTCGAGCGCCATGCCGCACAGCACATAGTTGCGGTGCCCTGTCACCTGAATAAGGCCACGCCCCTTGTACCGCTGCCCGTCACCGTCGGCCTCGGGCGTGTTCCCCAGCGCGAGCGCCTTCGGGCCGGTGTCGTACGCAGCGCCACTCGCATACTCTTGCGCCGTGTTGAATCCGTCGCTCTCGTGCCCGATCTGAGCGAGGAACGCGGCCTGTCGCGCAGGCGTGTCAATGCCGAACTCGGCCATCGCTGCCGTGACGGGTGCGGCCCATTTGGCCGCAAGCGTCGCGCTCGTTCCGGTTGCTCGTTGAAATGTCTGTTGATCCATCAAACCCCCACGAACCAGAGCGTTAGAAAGGGCGAACTCGCGACGATGCCAACGATGACGAACCCCATGACCTCGGCCATTCCGACCTCCAGAAAATAAAAAGGCCGCCCGTAGGCGGCCGTGCGGCAATCGTTGTGCGCAGCGCTACAGGAGCGACACGTCCAACACCAATGCTCCCCAACGAAGCGAGGAGCCAAAGTCATAGTTGTAGTTCGGCGGGCTGGGGGCTTTCGGCCCGAAGCGCCAGTGGTAAAAGGACTGAACCACCACGCCGACGCCGGTCGACCAGCCGCCGACGCCGAGAATCCCACTCCAGTTACCCTCGTCCTTTCGCGCACCGCTAAGCGTGGTCGTCGGCGTGAGCACAGCACCCACGGCCAGCTTTTGCGCGTCGTAGTTGTACGGCGTGTTGTACTCCCCGGGAAACGCGTACTGGCCATAGCCGTCAGACCCCATCGCTATCCGACCGTTGAGCATCGCCAATACCCTCGGATAGGGCGTTCTGGCGTCGAACACCAGCTTTCCCGCCCCATCGAACACCTGCGTGCCGAACCCCGCACCGACGTACTGCGGCGTCGCATCGAACACATACCAAGTCACGGTCTGCGCGTAGAGCGACTGCAGCTGCACTGTCCACGTGCCATCGCCGTTATTGCGGCAAACAAACTGCGCGACGGCGCCCGGACTCGAATATGCAAAGAGCGGCATCGACGCAGCAAACGTGATGTTGGCTACGTACGCGTTCGCGGTCACGTCACCATTGCCGCTACCGCCGATCCAGATCCCAGAATAGGCAAGGTCGGTCGTACCCTTCAGGAGCAGCCCATAGTTCGAATACAGCCCGTCGATCTGGTAGTGCCCTGACTGCGTCCATGCCTCAAATCCCGCCTGCCAGCCCATCACCACACTCCATAAATAAGATAGCCAGGGCAACCGTATTGCGTGCCTTGAGGTGCCGGATAGGACCACTCCAAAACACCAACGCCTGGCGCGATGACCGGCATGCGCTTGTACGCTCGAACATCACTGAAGAGCTGCGCCAACTGAAACGAAAACAAGATTTCGCCCGTGAGGAACGCGGGATGAACGACAGAGCCCGAATTAGTGCCATCGAGATACGCCAACCCCAGCGTGCGAGGAATTCGCCCCGTTCCGTCGAAGATTCGCCGACCGTACGCATCGAACGCCTCGCACCCCACTACGATTGCCATATGCCGCTCCTCCAACGCAGGACGTTATTTGCATCGAAGACCTGAATCAGCTGGTTCGTGAGCGTCATCCGACCGCCGTTACCGGCCGCGCCATTGAGCTGGATTTCTCCAGTGCGGAAGTTCAACCGGAGCAGCGGCAGGCCCTGCTCGTTCTTCGCATCCGACTCGAGCCAGTCCACCAACTTTGCGGAGCCGATCGTCGCCTTCCCGATCAGTGCGCTGTTGATGATCGTGTCGCCGTTCTGGATGATGAACGGGATAACGATTCCTTTCGAGGTACTGTTGAAGATGCCAAACGAGTCCGTCTCGAACAGCACACGGCGCTGCACGGTGTCACCGTTCTTATCGATGCCGATAGTCATTCCGACGCCATAGATGACGCCGTCCGACGATATCTGCATCTTGACGGAGTAGTACGCACTGACCTTCCCGTCCAACGCTGCCTGTGCTTGCGAAACTTGCTGCACGGATGCCGACACATCACCGACCGTCGCCTCAACAGTTGTCACCTTCGAAGCAATTGCCGAGGTCGCGTCGACCCGCGCCTGCGATTCGTCCCGCACAGCGGCCGAAAGCGCCGCATCCGCTGTGCGCAGTCGTGCCGAGACAGTCTCGATCTGCTTTGCAAGCGCTAGATCGCCCTCCGCTCGGGCCGACTGCTCAGACCATGCGCCAGCCATCGACGCCGCATCGCCCGCCATGTCCGTCGTGCTACCGGCCATCTGCGGATCGAACTTCGCCACTACGCCTTCGACACGCGTCGACAACGCGGCGTCGGCGTCCCGCCGAGCCGTCGCCTCGTCGACAATCGCTTCGTTCGCGTCGATCAGTCCCTGCTCAATGTCCGGAATCTTCTCGATCGGCGAGAGCAAGTCCTGCGTGAGCTGCTCCTTTCCAATGCCGCCCGCCAGATAGCTGAGCACTTCCGTTGAGTCGACACTGCTAGTCCCTCGCACGCCAGCACCGGCCGGGTAGAACTCCCCAACATTTCCCGAACGGTCGATCAGTCGAACCCAGAAGAACAGCTCCGTCGCGGCGGCCATCCCGAGCAGAGTGTGCGACGAGACCGGGTACGCGTACGCACCCGCCCGCGTCGATGCATCGCGGGACGATGACGTGCCATACCAAAGCTCCGCCTGCGCCACATCGAGCGCCCCTGCTGGATAGCCCCACGCCACTTCGATCCCTAACGGCAGGCTCTTCGTGGTCAAGCTCGTCACGGCGGGCGGCGGCGTCGTTTTGCCCTGCAGTTGCGTCGCGGCCGAATACGCGTACCCCGACGCTGTACCCACCGCATTGATTGCGCGCACCCGCACCGTAAACAGGCCAGCGTAGATGCCCGGGATCTCGACTCGCGCCAGACCTGTTCGAGGCACCGAGACCCAATCCCCGTTATCCCGTCTCCAGCCCACGTCGTATGCGACACCATTCGGTGGCGGCGCCCACTCGATCACCAACGTCGTGTTCGCGATGCCCTGAGAGATTGCGCTGTACGTCGAGAGCGCAATCCCCGTCGGCGCGGCCTGCACGGACGGCGGCACAACCACGATGGGGCGCGTATCAATCCGCGTCCCGGAGTCGATCATCGCGAACTTCTCCGGCACGTGCTGCACCGCCGAAATCTCGAACTCGATGCCGCCGTTTTCCTTGATCGACAACACGCGATACGTCGGGGCGGTCAGCTCCGAAGTCTCGATGTGCCATCCAGCCTCCGCAGCGATCACCTCCGGCCAATCGCCAGTAACCGTCACCACGATATCGCTCACGAGCTTGATCGTGCGCGTCGCGCTGCCACCGCTCGGCAGGTTGACCGTCAGCGTGTCACCGGCCTGCGCGAGCGGCGGCCGATCCAACGTGACCGTGCGCCCGGCGGCAGACCGCACGCGGCCGTCGTTCATGACGCCCGCCCGCTTGCGGTCGTACACCTTTACGATCTTGCCGGGCAGCGGCAGAGTGCCCTCCAGCCCAACAGAGAAGCGCACCGTGTCGCGCTCGAGGCGCGACGTCAGCAAGATCCACTGCCCGGCACGCTGCGCTTGCCCCTGTGAGGTACATCCAAAGGCCGTCACCGACGTCGACTGGATGCCGTAACGCACGATCCCCTCTCGGTCTTCGACGTATTCGACCTTTTGACGGTAGAAATCCGCCGGGTCGTTCCACGACACAAGCGCGACCGTTGAGCGGGCTTTACGCTTGCTGCCCGCATAGGAGAATTTGCCGTTGCTGACCGTCGCGGCGTTGAACGTGTAGACATCGTCGGTCGGCATATCCGCAGATGCATACACACTGCCACCGGCGACGTAGGCCATGCCGCGAAAGATCGACGCCAGATCCTGCATGACGTCGATGGCCGCTTTCTGCGACTGCAGATAGAGGTTGCAGGTAAAGCGTGGCTCCTTCCCGCCCTTCCCGTCGGACACCAGCTCATCGCAATACTGGGCGATGCGATACAGCCCCCACTTGTCGATCTGAGCTGCCGTGATGTAACGGCCAAGGCCATAGCGCTCATTGAGCGCCAGATCCATGAACACCCACGCGGGATTGTCAGTCCACGCCAGCTTAAAAGAACCGTCCCAGACGCCGAGGTATGCCCGCGTAGCCGGGTCATAGTTGGACGGCACCGCGATGATGCGACCGTAAATATCGAAGGCCCGCGCGGGCAGCCTGTTCGAAAAGTAGGCCGCGTTCAGCTTCGAGAAAACGAGAGCGCTCATCGGATACCGCAGCTTCGCGTCGATGACCTCGGTAAGCGCTTCGACCCTCACGTTGCCCGACACCGTGGCGCTTGTCGAATCAGGCGTCAGCCGCCTCACCCGAATCGTCCACCCTTGAGTCGCACGCGGCAAATCAATTCGATGGCTTCGCGGGTACGTGCTTACCGTCTTGCCATCAAACGCCGACGTAATCACATCCTGGAACGCCCCGCCATCAGTCGAGAGCTGAATCACGTACTCAACCCGCCAACCCACACGATCGCCGTTGTCGAGCTGCTGAATAAGGCTGGTCACCGACAACCGCACGCGGGCCGCAGACAACGACAGGTTCGTGATTGCCCTCGTCCACGGCTGCGAAAACTTCAGATCGGTCGCAACAACCGCTTCACTCTCAACCGACGGCATGCCAGCGATGTATGACTGGTCCTGCGTACCGAGGCGCGTATCGATAACGGTCTCGGGGAAATTGAGCGTTCCGTCCGGGTTTTGCACCGGCGTACCGTCGTAGTACACCGACTGCAGGCCGCTTACCAACCCGAGAATCGGCCCCTCTGAGACGATATCCAGAATCTTCGCCCACGAAGTGGCGTGCAGACTGTCCGGTGATTCGACGGGCGTATGTCCGGACTCCTCAGCTTTGAACCCAACAATGCTCATCATTGCTGGTCCTCCGCGTAGATGCCAACGGACCCCACTGCCGACCCTACAATCATGCGCCCGTAGCACAGCGGGGCTGGATTTCCCTGCGCCTGCGTGTTGACGGCCCCATTGAAGTTGTACGACGCACCGTTATCCGGCGAGTCAGCCGTGGAAAGCCCTTTCTGTTGAGGGGAAAGCAACTGAGAGACGCCACCGAGCATCATCGAAATGCCCAGAGGAGCAAGCGCCGGTGCCCAGATCGACACCACTGTGATCACCGCCCCGAGCAGCGTCTGGAATAGGCCAGCGGCCTTCGAACCCTGCAGGATCGGCGCGATACGAACGTCCGCGCCGTTCAACGGATCGTGCAGTTGCTGCTTGACCAGATTCCGCTTGTCGGCAAACACCGCGTACGTCACGCCGCGATCCTTACTCGTCATCATCTCGCGCTCGAACCCCGGCAGCAGCACGCACAAGGCGCGCACCGCCTCGGCGGTGCTCGCGACGGCCAGTCGATGCAAACGACCAAAGCGCGCCCCCAGTGCGCCGTAGAGGCGCACATTCACGATTTGTGCAGTCATAGATGGTCGAAAAAAAACCCGCTCGTGCGGGCTTGATTGAAGGCTGAAATCGACCGCTACCGGCCGACGTATCTCAAGATGCGGCGTGTTGATTCCCGCCAGTAGCCGCCGTACACATCGCGGCCAGAATTGCGCCCAGCCAGGTGGTGAAGAAATTGCCCGTCGCCGACGTACACGCCAGCGTGATTCGGCACACCGTTCTTGCTGAAAATCTGCATGACGATGACGTCTCCGGGCTGCAGGCACTTCTCGGCCTCGTGCAGCTCGCAGGGACTTCCGTCGACGTCGGCGAAACCTGCCACCGCGAAATTCTGCGTGTACAAGTCACTTTGCCCGTCGTCCCACCAGCCGTCACGCCGGTCGAAGTCGGGCAGACTCACGCCGCGCTCGAGCCGATACCAGTCACGAATCAGCGTGTAGCAATCGAGCACGCCGTGCGCGAACGGTCGGCCGATCAGCGGCGCCTCGAACCCTTCGGGATGCATCTCACGCGTGTCGCCTTGCGGCCAACCCATGACGAACCAGGGCAAACCGCTGCGCTCGCACGCGACACGATCGGCAATCGACGGATCGGCCGTGGTGTCCGGGTGCGTATGGACGACCCACAGAATCCGGCCACGATCCTCTGCATCCGCGAATTCGTCGGCCGGGAGGATAAAGCTCTCGTATTGCCGCGTCTTCGGGTTGCGTTGCGCAAGGTTCGAGCACGGCACATACACTTCGCGCCCACCTTCCTCGATGACCAGTCCGCACGCCTCCTGCTTGTCTGCTGCGTATGCGGCGGCAGCGTGAGTGCGAATGTCGCGCAGTGTTTGCTTGTTCATGTTCTCGTCAGATCAGCAGCCGGGAAGCCACCGAAGCTCAGTTCGTTGAATTCGCCGAATCGCTTTTTGCAATCCGACAAGCACTTCCCGCAGACGTCACGCGCAGCATCGTCGACGGGGTTGCCTCGTTGGTCGAAATAGTTCGTGCCCGTATAACCGCACTCGGGACCGCGATACCGCCAACTGCACACGTTCGCGATGATTGCCCGACCGGGAAGTTGCTTATCGTTGAAGTCCAGCGGCGACGCCAGCTCGAAATCGACACGCTCGCCCGGCTCTTCGTTGGTCTTCTGCTCGACCAGCCAGATATCGACCGACAGCGACTCATCGGGATTTGCCAACGGGTTGCCATCGGGAAAATTGCGTGCGTCCAGGTATTTCGCGAGCGTGCGCCGACGGGTGATTACCGCACCGGCGAGGTCTTCGTAGAGGACGCACAGCGCCGAGATCGTGTTGTTGACGTCGCCGACCGATAACGTCGGTGTGGCTTGCTGACCTTCGCCGGTGATCAGGAATCCATCGCCCGCCACCGGCCACGGCGAATATTCGACGCCGCGCCACCAGATCGACTGCTCCGTGCTGTAACCATGAAAGTGGAACATGCCCGCACCCAACTCCGATGCATCCAGTTCGAATAGTTCGACCACGCCGCCTGGGCTAAGCGTTTGGACATCTGCTGAAGTAGGCATGGGTCATTCCCCTTCGACAGGAGGCCACATCGCCGGTGGCGGTGCGATAAACGAACCATCTTCGCGCGTGTATCCCGGCGCCACTGGCGAGTCGCTCGTCAATTCGACCGCGCCGTCTGGAATCGCTTCGCACTCGGTTTGGCCATCCCACAGCACCACATTTACGACCGTGCCGTTCTCAATGATTGCGTATCGTTTCATCATGCGAACTCGTAAACAATGATCACCCCGTCCGCCCCTTTGCCGCCGACATAGGCAGGTGTGTTGGACGCCCAGATCCCGCCACCACCGCCGCCATAGCCACCGCCGGGGTTGCCGTTGCCGTTAAGTGCTCCCGCGCCGCCTGCCCCTAGCTGCGAAGCACCGCCAAGACCGGTAATTAGGCACGCGGTGTTGACGGCCATCGACTGCCCCCCTGGGTTGCCTGGAACGTTCAAGATGTTGCCGCCTGTGGCCTGTCCACCGGCACCAGCAAGCGCAATGAACGCTGAGATATTCCCGACACTTGCGGTGCTTCCCCCGAACCCGCCTCGCGCAATCAGCGTCCCGAAAGTTGAGTTGCCACCGGGACCGCCAGCAGCGCCTGCCACGCCAACGCCACCGGCGCCCACCGTGTACGCAAGGCCGTCGAAATCGGACGTGAATCGATGCCGGATAAATCCTCCGCCACCGCCCGCACCACCCAGCGCCATCGACACACCCGGAGTTCCTGCGGGCGTCCCGCCGCCCGCTCCTCCGGCCGCCTGAATGTCCGCGATGACGCTCTTGGTGCCCGGTGTGGAGTTGTAGGTCCCACTCGCCGTCAGCACGCGTATGCCAATAAGCCGACCGCCAAAGCTCGCAGCCATTTTTGCGATGGATGCCTCAAGCGAATACGACGATGCGCTCGCACCGGCCTCCACCTTGAGACGGCGGAACTGAAAGGTGTTCCACGTCGCACCTGCGGCAACGGCCCGGAGGCGGGCACTTTGCGCCCCGGCCGGAACATTCAAATCCGTGCCCGACACAAATTGCCACGTTCCGAGCGAAGTCCGAGATCGGGAGAAATTCGAACCATCGAGCAGGACCGCTCCCGTTCCGTCCGTAGTCGAGTAGTAGACGACATCGATGTAGAAGTCGCCCGTGGACTGCGCGTCGACCAGAATTTCGCCCTGAATGGTATGCGGCACTCCCCCTGTGACACGGAAAAGCGGGCTAGTCCAGTAACTCGTGCCGACCACCGCGTTCGGTGCTGCGGAGAAATACGTCCCGCGCGAATCGGTCAGCACACCGAGCTGCGTCGGCCAAGAACTCCATCCATCTGCCCCAAACTCGCCGCTGCCGTTATAAAGAAGATTGGGGGCGTTCACCGCCAGTTGCTTGCCAAGCGTCGCTTCATCGACGGATGTGGACCGTGAGCGAATCAGGCCCGCCCACGTCGCCACGCCGTCGGTGTCCATGACAACGCTCTCCCCGGGCAGTAGCGATGAGAGCGTCACGGCGTCTGCCGATCCCGGCGCGGGCGACAACGTCACCGCGCTGGCACCGACGTTGCGCAGCAAGATCACCGAGTCAAACGGGCAGTCGGCCGCGCGAGGCATTGAAACGCCCCCGGCGGCCGCCAGATTGATATTCACGCGCTTACCCAGGTGGTCGACGGTAAGTGCCTGCGGGGCCTTGATAACGTCGGAGGAACTGAGAGGCAACTGCCCGGAAAGCGCATCAACGTTGCCGTTGTGCTTCAGGCTTGCCACGCGATTGCTGTCACCGTCCTTGCCATCATCCCGAATTCCAACCACGACTTTTTTCAGAGATGCCATGTGTCATTAGGGCGCTGGCGCCAGTTCAAAGGTGGCCGTGATCGACGCGTTACCACCGGAGTTAGGGATGTAATTGAATTGCCGCGCTTTGAACAGCGCTTGCTCGAATCCGGGCGGTGTCCAGAGGAACCGGATATACCCGCGATGTCGCCGCAAGAACTCCAGGATCGGCTGCATCTCGGCGGCCGAGCCGATGAACGTCAGCGGCCACGACTGCTTTTCGATGTTGATGCCGTCCTCGGCGACCTGCTCATAGCCGTCGCCGAACTGGGCCGACAAGAGGCGATACGTGATCGCCCCTGACGGCTCAGCCTGAAACGGATAAGCGAACGTTTCATATGCCATTCGGCTATCTCCGGTTCACAAATTTGTAAATCACGCCCCCCGCCTGCGTTTCCTTTGCGAGCACCTGACGAACCATCCCGTTGACCATGTCGCCAAGTGACTTTGCATCGGCATCACCGCCCGAGCTTCGCGTGCTACTTGATGCCTGCCCGTCGGCGTTGATGGTCGTATCGATGTTGAAGATCACATCGCCGCCCCCCGCTCCGCCCTGCGCTCGCACGCCGAGGCGGCCGCTGCCGTCGCGTGTGAGCGGCATGATGGCTTCAGGTCCCGCCTCACCGAAGAGCGCCATCGGCGCCATCGTCGGCTGCGTCGCGATCGTGTTGGTGAATGCTCCGCCAAGCGCAAAAGCTCTAATGGCATTGCCGCCCGAAAACACGTTTCCCTTCGCACTGGCAATGCCACCGAACAGCGACGAGATTCCAGCGCCGATACCGCTAAACAGACCACCTCCGCCGCTGCTCCCCGAGGACAGGTAGTCCCACAGGCCCGTAAATGCCTTGTTGGCGAATAGCTGCGACGCCGAGCTGGCGATGTTGGCGAACATGTTTCGGAACGCACCGCCAATGGACTCGGTCGAGCGAGACAGGTCGGATGCGAAGCCGGAAAACGCGCTCGAACCGATCTGTCGAAAATCAGCCAGATACGAGTTCGAGTCGAGCATCGACGTGCGCACCTTGTTTCTCAACTGGTCAAGACCAGCCAGAATCTCGGGATCGCTTGTCGTCGCGCGGAACTGCTCAATCTGGCCGAGCAGATCCTGCAAACCGGCCGTCGACATCGCCGACACATCGCGCATCTTCTCGAAACCGCTAACGATGCCCTCGGTCCCTTCGCGCTGGCTGAGCGTGATGTCTTCTTTCGCCTGCTTCGATTTCTGCAGCAAATCGTCAAGCTGCGCCGACATCGTCTTCAGCCGCTCGGTCTGGCCGATAAAAGCCAGGTCGTCCGGCCGATTCAGATCGAGCGCGTTCTGCAGCAGCCCGGTGTCCTGCTTGCGCATGTCGAGCTGCACTTTCGGCAAGGTGATGCCAGCCTGCGAGAGCATCAGCGCGCGCGATTGCTCGATCGTGTCGGTGAAATCCTTCTCTGCCTGACGAAGTTGCGCGACCCGATCCTGATTGACCGTCGCTTCCTTCTCCGCCAGCTCCCGCATACGTGCGAGATACTTCTCGCGCTCCGCCAGTGCCCCCTTTGCGCCTGCGACTTGCGCAGCCTTTTCAGCGAGCACCTGCTGATCCTGAAGCGACTGCACCTGGGCGTCGTGCGACCGGTTGATGTAGTCGATTTCCGAAATCAGCCCGAGCTTGCGCTGCGCATCGAGATCCTTCGTTTCCTGCGCCTGCATCTGTTCGCGCTGCTTGGCGTAGCCGTCGTACACGGCAATCTGCGCCTGCAGTGACTTGTTCAACTCGGAAGTCGCCTGCGTGCTGTACTTCTTGCGAATCGCGGCCTCGTCGGCCGCCTGCTGCTTCGCGTCCGGCGCCAGCGCCTTATCGCCGGGCTTGCGGATCGCATCGGCCTTTTGCAACGCCGTGACATCGCGCCGGTACAGTTCCAGCTCGTGATTGAGCTTCGCCCGTTCGTCGGTCTCAAGCCGGATGTTGCGAATGCGCTTGTCGGCGTCGATCCCGGCCTCGTTAATCTGCGCCTCGCGGGACTTCTTCGCAGCGGCGTCGCTGTCGGCTGTGATCTTTGCATTGAGCCGTGCCAACTCCTCACGGCCCTTTGCAAGCTCCGCATCGATAGGACCGGTATCGCGCCCAAGCTTGGCGACTCGGTCACGCCGATCCTGCAAGTCCTGCATCTTGCGATACTGCGCCTCGAGCGCGTCGCCATCGGTCCCGGCGCGGCCAATTCCCTTCATCGCATCCCACGTGCCCGAGACTGCGATTCCAAGCCCACGCCACGCCGTCTCGAGAAAGCCGAGTTGCTTCGGCGCTTCTTTGCCGAGATGCTCGTACAGCGCCTGGGACACAATCCGCTGCGCCTCTTCCTTTCGGCCCTGCTCTTCGAGCGTGCGGATGTAGTCGTACTGCGCCGCGCTGACAAAGTGCATCCAACGGTTATGCTCTTCCGCCCACTTGGCAACGCCCTCGGGCATCTTGGCGAAATCCTTAACGATCTCGTCAACGCTGCCGCCCGTGAGCTTCTCGAGCGCCTGCACGTTCTTGCCAACGAGCAGCATTTGGTCACTCGTGAAACGCCCCGTCTCGATCAGGCTGGCCATGATCTCGCGCGACTGCGAGAGCTTGCCGTCAGGCATAGCGGCAAGACTACGCGCCAGCGAATCGACCGAGTCGGCCGTCACACCCGCATAGTTGCCGGTGACCTTCAGGTCATTGTTCAGCTTGACCGTCTCGGCATGGCCCTTGTACACGGCCGCGCCGAACAACCCCAATGCGGCCACGGTGACGCCAAGCGCAATGCCTACGCCGCTGAAGATCAGCGACAAGGCGTCCATTCGCTCGGCCATCACCAGAGACGAGCCAAAGAAGTTTTTCCACTGCCCTTGTGACGCCTCGTGCGCAAGCACCAGCAGCTCACGACGCACGGCGACGCTGCTGAAATTGAGGTGATCGAGCGCGGAGGCACCCTGATCACCGGCTTCCTTGAGTTTCTTTCGAGCTACGTCGCTCGCTGTGCCGACGTCATCGGCAAGGCTCTTGCCGAATGCCGACGTTTTGCTCGCATTTCGATCGATGGCCGGGCCGTACTCGCCGTCATTCAGCCGCAGCTTGACTTCGAGATCGCCGATGTTCGTGCCCATGCACCACTCCAGTTGCGGGCAATCATGCGTCCCGCAGGTCTTCGTTCAATACGTCCAGCGCCTCGCGCTCCATAAGCCGCACCCCCGCAAAGCGCTCGCGCACCGCGTCGGTAGACTGGCCCAGCATTCGCATGACCGGCTCTACACAGGCGTAATCGATGCCGGTGCGCACGACCAGCGACGCAAAGCCACTTTGCAGGCAGGCCGTACGCCACTGCGTGCCAAGCGCGCAGAACAGCTCGACCGTCGGCCAGTTCTCCGGCCATACCTCGAACACGTCCAGCGGCTGCATCGCGCGTGCCTGACGGATCACGTCGGCCGGGGCACCGAAAGCTTGCAGCGACTCGATCAGGCTTTCATCTACATGCTCGAGCGTGTCTCGCTCCCCGGCCCAGTAGCGCGCGGCGCCGATCAGTTTTTTGCGCTGGCCTCTTGGAACGAAGCCCAAAATGCACGGGCCACACCGGCGGCCGCTTGCGGGATGCTGAGCAATCGGGCGACGTTCTCGTCGCTAAATACGAGTGGCGCATCCTTGGTCGCATAGACACCATCCCAATCGACAAGGACGTGGCGAGCCAGATCCACGGTCGTGCCCTTCCCGTACTCGGTTGCCTCGTCAACGGTGCAGCGCTTGAACACGGCCATGAAGTCATGTTCTTGAGCGTCACCGTTCTCGTCCGGCACGGAGAATTTCACGGGGAACTTGTAAGTCGGCGACAGTGCGACGATGAACGGCATGTTGCATCTCCTGAAATGAAAAGCCCCGCTCGGAGGCGGGGCACTTGCTGATTGAGTGGGCGGCTTACTTGACCGTGATGACGAACTCGTCGTTACCCTGGTCCGGGTTAATGGTCAGGGCCGAGGTCAGCATCGCGATGCCGTCCTGATCCGAATACTGCAGGCCCGTCAGTTGAACCTTCGGCGCGTCGATGACGATGATGTTGCCCGCGTCGACGCCGTGCGTGATGCTCAAAGGCGCGGCCGTTCCCGCCTCCACCGTCGTCCACCAGTTCTTCGCTGCCACCGATCCCAGCTCGAATACAGCCGAGCCGGTCGGCTTACGATCAGTGAGCCGCGGCCCCTCGCAACCAACGAGACCGCGATAGACAAGCTGGTTTGCCATGTCGGCCTGCAGTGCCTGCAGACAGCCGGTGTAGCCGTGCATCGACCACATCGGCGTGTTGCTCTTGTTGACCGCTCGCGGCGTGAGGAACTTCGAGTAATCGACGGCGCCCGGGACCGGCGAATCCGTGACCGGGTTATACGTCCCAATGAAATGGAATTTCATGATCGGGATGCTCTTCGCCGTCAGATCGAACGACACCGTGCCCACGCAGTCCGTGAGCTGGTGCAGCACGCCGTCGAGGTTGTAATGCAGCGTCAGGCTTTCGAGGTTGTCCGTGATCGGGTGATACTTCACGTCGGCATCGGCCGTGACGGTCTGAGCGAACGCGCACGCACGCAGCAACGGACCCCATGCCGGTGCGACGCCAGGCGTACCAGACCCCGCCAGCTCGACCTCGAAATCGATCTCACTGTGAATCAGGCCGGGCAGTTGCTCGCTATTGCCGAAGTACGGGCGCAACAGCGCACGGTCGACGCTTTCGGTCACCACAGGGTTGGGGTTCGGATTCCGCACGAGAATTGCGTTCTCAGCGACGGTCGGCACGGCCGGTACGCCCGCAGCCGCTTGAATCTTCGCCAGCACCAGCACTTTGCGCGACGACTTAGCCATATGAGGTAACTCCTGTTCGGGTGCGCCGACGCTCATGCCACGAGGCTTTCGGGCGCGGTGCGGTACTTAAAGAAATAGTGAACGGTGATCACAGCGTTCTCGCCGTTTCCGAAGTCGAAGATCGGAGGCTCAGTCAGCCCCTCTTCCACATCGGTCAACTGCGAATCGCTCAGGCAGCAGGCCATGACGATCGGATGAGCAACCTCGAGCACGGTGTCGGCGAGCGCGTCCGGGGCTACGTCGTTCGTCAGCACCGACACCATGATCTCGGCCTGCCGATGCGTGCACCCGACAAGCGCCTCGGGCAGATCCCCGCCGCGATGCACCACCACCGCAGGCAGCAACTCGCCATCGATCGCATCGGCCACCGACCGCTCGAACGACTTGACGATGCGCTGCATTTCCGGCGACGCCTTTAGGGCAGCGAGCACCGCCTGAACATACGTTTCACGACGGGTTGTCATTTCTTAAGGTCAGCGTGAGAGAAAAAGCCGTTATCGATCTTCGTCGGCACGCGCGCTACCGAGTACTCAACCCCGCCAATGGCGACCTTGTCGTCTTTCGCCAGGTTAGGCAGGTCTGCGGTCTGATACTCCATGCCATACGACGCAGCGATCACCTTGCCGCCGAGAATCGGCTGGTCGGGTTGCCAGGAACGGACCTGCACCGGCTCGAGCGGCTGATCGCTGCCTTTGGGCGTCACCACGGCCTCATCGAGCAGGCCGTGGCGCGCGAACGCCTCGAAGAATCGAGAGGGATCGAGGGGCATGGTTAGGAAATGACAGCGTCGATCAGCAGCGACACAGTCGCGCCCCCGGCCGCCTTCGCTTCAGTGGCAACGCCCACGCGCGTATTGCCTTGCGCGGTGATAGTCAGGCGCTTGTTGTCGGCGTCCCAATACAGCGGCACGCCCTGCGCGACCTGATCGGGCGCGTTCACCGGCAGCTCGAACACGCCTTCGCGCTGGAACTCGCCCGATTGACCTGCAGCGACGTTGGTAACGGCAACGGCAAAGATTTTGCCAATGAGTACGGCCTGCCCGGAAACGACTGCTGCGGCAACCGCCAAGGTCAACGTGCTGCCGCGCTGGATAGCGTTTTGCATATGAGATTCCTTTGGTAAAACGAAAATGAGCGGACAGAAGGCGACAGGGCCGCCTCCTTGATTCCCACACGACCGAGCGATTACGGCTTGGCCGACGTCTTGTACAGACCGCGCCAGTCGATCGCCTTCGCGGCGAAAACATGGCGCACCTTGATCTGGACGCCATCCACCTCGAAGCCGTTACGCTGCTCGGTGAAAATCCCCTCTTCGCCTTCGAGGTATGCGTATTCGATCGTGTCCACCAGTCCGGGCGCAGCCGACATGAACCAGTCGAGTCCCTCGATGCGGCCCTCGGTCACAACATCGAGAGTCGTGTTGTAGCTCGGGTTGATCGCTCCAGCCGACGCCGCGACGAAGTTGGTCGACGTGTACTTGTTGGCCGCCAGCTCGTTGTCCGGGCCGACAATCAGGAAGCTCGGCGACAGGTTCAGCTGACGCCCCTTGAGACCCTTTTGCTTGCGCATCGCTGCGCGAGCCGCCGAAAGCGCCACCTCGTCGATATCGGCACCAGCCGCCGCGAGGTTGCCGTGTGCGGCATCGAACAGCGATTTGCCGTCGGCCATCTTCGACGCGCCGAGCAGGATGCCGTACACGATGTCGCTTTCCAGCGCACCGGCCTCTGCTGCCAGCGCAAGCGGAATCCGGCTAAAGGCATCGAGGTCGTCGTTAATCAACGTCTCCCACGTCAACGAGACGATGCCACCGTATTTGCCGAGGGAGTACTTTTCAGCCGACTCGCCAAACGTGACAACCTTGTACTCGCCGCCTTCCTTCACTTGCTTGAGCGCCGACGACTCGGAGAGCTGGGTGCGCGCAATCTGCTTGAAGTCCGGTGCGGTCGACTGGCGGCACCAGCCGGTGAAGGTGCGCGGCTGAAGGTCGTACGCCTGACGCAGTGAGCGGTTCACCGTGTTACCCAGGATCTCGGGGAAATCACTGGTGCCGGACATGCCGCGCTCGAGATTGAGCGCCATGAGCGCCACCTCGCGTTGGCTCATGCCCCGCGTGCTACCGCCTGCCGCTTCGATGCAGTCTCGCGCCATGTCCATCAAGCGCAAGCCACGATACTGACGCGCCGCCTCAATGCGCTCTGCACCGAGTTGCGCTCGCGGATCGGAGCGCAGCGTGATCGCATCGGCCATTGCGGCGCGACGCTGCTCGGTTTCATCGCGCAGCGTTTCGATTTGCGCCGCCGTGCGAGTCGGATTGGCCGCGCTGCGCGCATGCATTTCGCGCAACACCGCCAGGCCAGCGCTCGCGCCGGTCATGTCGCGCTGAGCGATCAGGCCGTCAGCAAATGCGGTATCGAGACCGCCCATTCGAACCGCTTCGCGGATCTCCTGCTGACGTTGTGCCTCAGCCGTGGCACCCGCCTGACGTGCTTCGTCAAGCGCACGCTGGTTCACTGTCGGCGCGGCCGAGGGCGATACGGCCTGCGGTTGAGCCGCCGAGTTCGTGGTTTCTTCGCCATTCATATGGGTTCCTTTCCGTGATTGAGTGCCAGCGGCTGCCAGCGGTTGAACAACTTCGGTAAATGCGCACGCGAACGTGCGCTGTGATTTCTCGGGGCCAGCTCGACCGTCTGCGGAACGTGTCATGGCGCCCGCGTCGGCCGGAATCGGCACCATCGAAAGTTCGTAGGGCTCCCAGTCGACCGCTCGGTAAGTCCAGAGACCACCGTCCGTTTCCGGCGCGATCATCTCAATGGCATACGTCGCATAGCCGACCGAAACGCTACGCACGATGCCGTCTGCGACATCTTGGAAATACGGCTCGACGTCCGGACGGCGGCTAAAGCGCACAGTCGCGGCGCCCTCGCCGCCGTCGATATCCGCGCTCGTAATCACGCCGAGTACGCTGCTGAGATTCCAACTGGAGTGTGTGTTGAGCAAATTGGCAGCGCCGGATTGCAAGCGCCCCATGCGCACGTGCGCCGGATCGAGACTCAGCTCCTCGAGATACCAGCGTTCGCGCCACCAGTCGTAGCGCTTGACCGGCGCCCCCGTTGTCCATACGAGATCCACCGAGCGCGCCTCGACGTTGACCGTGCCGACAGATGCCGAACGGCCTAGCAACGGCATGTCGTGCTGCGATCGCTGCCCCGACTGCACTTGCGGAGTAGTGTTTTGAGTCGTCATAGTCGGAAATGAAAAAGCCCCGCAGGCTCTCGCCAAACGGGGCTGGTTATCAGGGATGCGGCTCTATTTATCGAGCAGCTTTGCAACGTCTTCCGGGCTTAACAGGCGCTCGCTGACAGCGGCATCTGAGTCGACAACGATGCCGAGGGCGCGCAACTTCTCCCTCTCGGCCTTGATCTCGGCAAAGACCTTGTCCGGGTCGTCGCCGCGCTCACGAATCGCCTCCGAGATTGACTGGAAGCCACCACGCGCCAGCTCTTTGATTGCCATCGCATCCTTAAGCGGATCAACCCACGGCAGGCGCGGCGCGGTCCAAGTGAATTTGTTCACGGCTGCGCGCTGCGCACCCGCAAGCTTGGCCGTCACCTGAAAGCGCTGCGCAATCGGATTGAGCACCATCGGCACGAACGCGAGCCACTGCTCGGCCGCGATCGCCTGGCGAAACTCTACGAGCAGCGATCGCCCTGCGCTGTAGTTCACCCGCGAACCGTCCCCCGTCAATTGTTCGTACGTAACGCCAGCACCTGCGGCCACGGCAAACAGCTGCGTGGTCGTGTAATCGCCATAGCCACCACTCGCAGCAGGAGAGCCAAAATCGACAGACTCAGCGTTCGATAGGTATTTGATCATCCCCGGTGCGACGCGCTCCTGCCGTTGCTTGCCTGCGTCAACGCCGTCGGTGCTGCGCATCGTGCCAAGCGCCTGCTGATCGTTGTCGGTGCTGACGAATGCAACGAAACACGCCTCGATCTTCTTGCGCACCAACTCGGCCTGCTCGTAATCGGCCAGATCACGCAATCGCAGCAGCGAAACGCCCAGCTCGGGCATGCCACGCACCTGCGAAGGCCGACGCTTACGATAGTAGTGAAGGATCTCCGACGCGGGCACGCGCTTGCTTTCGAGACTGTTGATTCGGAAGCTCGCCACATCACCAGGGTGATGCGGGAACAGCCAATAGGCAACGCGCTGCCCAATCAAGTTGAACTCGACGCCCGCGATGACGAAGTTACCCCCGTTGATCGGCCCGTTCCGCGAGTGATCCAAGTGATCAGGCTCGAGGACTTGGATTTGCAACGGCACTGCATAACCATCCTCCGGTAGTCGCTGACGGAATCGAATCAGCACCTCACCACTTTCACGTCGGGTGCGCTGCGCCAGTTCGGTCAGCCCGTTGAAATCAAGCTGACCGTCAGCGTCGCAGTAGGCGCACCAGTCGTCCCAGACTTGTTGCTCCGGTGCCGAGGCGGTGAAGCCGGTGCCCACCGTGTTGGTGACCAGCGCGTCGATCGTCTTTGCCGCGTACTCGTTATTGCGCACCATCTCGCGACAGCGATTTCGCACACGAACGAGTGACGGGCCGATCTCGACGTTGGCGCTACCGCTTCCCGCGTGCCAGCCAGCGGTGCGCCTCCCTACCTTGGCCGCCTCATACGACCGGTGCATATCCAGAACAACGCGAGAATGCTCACGCCGCAAAGCAACCCCGGGGGCGAAGTACTCGATGGTCCGATCAAGCCAGTTTCCACGGCCCGTTTGGTCGATTTCGCTCATATCAGTCTCGCGAGAAAACGGTAAGCGAGCCGGGACCGCGATTGGTCATTGCGGGAGGGTTCAGCAGCCCTTGCGCAACAAGACCGTCGCGCACGAGATTGCGGGCCTGGATCAACTGGTCGATTGACCGGTACTCGATTCGCTTTCCGTCATATGCGACCGAAAGTTCACCCGAGGCAATCGCATCGTCCAGCGCCTGCAATTGTTTCAACGAAAATGCCATATGCGTCCTTGTCAGTTGAGCCAGTTGTCGATGTCGCCCAGCCAATCACCACCATCGGCGAGTGCGGGTTCCTGCGTTGGCTCCGTCGCGGCCGACGCCGACGGCGTTTCCGCATCCGCCACGGCAAGCGCAGGCGCGAATAGGTCCCGAACCTTGGGTTCGACAATGGCCTCGAGCGCGGTCCAATCAGCGTCGGTCATGAGATTGAGCCGCACGCGCGGATGATAGGCACACGCGAGGTTGTAGACCTTCAGGTCGAGTGCTTCGTTACGTGGCCTCAGCTTGTCCCATCGGTCCTTTGACGGGTTGTATGCTTCAGACACCAACTGCTGGAAGTACTCGTCGGACAGCCCCGTCGAAAAGCGCATGCGGTAGGCGCCCTGGTCCGTTGCGTCGGCGTCCGCGATGTATGCCCCGAAAATCCTGTCCTTTGCCGTGTCCGTTCCGACCGGCCACAGCTTCACGCCGTTCTTGTACGTCTTGCCCTTGATCGTTACGTCCTGCGTCGTCGGGCGTCCGATGATCGGCTTGTGCCGCTCTTTCGCCCCCTTGAGAGCGAAAACACCTTCGTGCTGACGCAACCGGCAATAGTCGTACACGTCTTGCGTTCGGCTACCACCCGAGTCGATGCCGCAGACCTGGGCACGCATGGGCACGCCGAACGAGTTTTCGATCGCCTGCGCCCGCAGCTTGTCCAGCTCCTCCCACGGCCCCGGTGTGGCCGGATCGCCGTGGATTACGACGTGGTCGATCGTCCAGTTGACCATTCCGCGCCCCCACCCATCGATGGTGACTTCGAGTCGGTCGTTTTGCGTGTCGACGGCCATCGTCAAGAGCAAACAGCCGAGCGGTATCGTTCGCAGCGCATACGGAATCGCGCGCCGCTTGACCACCTCCCACTCAACCTCGCGGCTGCGATCCTGCCAGCACTCCGCCAGCTCGTTGTTCACGAAAGCGATGAGCTTCTCGACGTCTTTTTGCGCGGCAATCCAGTCGCGGACCAACTCCGGCCACGGCCGCCAGCCCATCGGTGCGTAGAGCGCACTGAGGTGGAAACTCGCCGTCTTGCCATCGCCGGAGGCGGTCGGCATCCAATACGCCCCCTCGAACCCTCTCGTCTTCCAGAGGTGCTCGGGACTACCTACGCCACAGCCGTCGCCCTGGCAGTGATAGACGACCGAATCCGGATCGTCGTCAGCCCACCGCATGTGCTTCCATTCGAAGTATTGCGGATGGCCACAACACGGACAGCGCATGAAGTAACGACGCTGATCGCCCTGCTGATAGAGCTTCGCGATGTGCGAGCGTCCAAGTATGGTCGGCGTGCTGTTCGCAAAGATTTTTGCTCGGCGGCCAAAGTTACTTGTCCGGTTCAAAGCGAGATCAATCGGATTGCCCTGACCGTCAACGTTCAACTCGTATTCGTCAATCTCCTCGAGCAACACATAGCGCACCGTTGTCGACTTGAGTCGTCCGGCACGCGTCGCGCTCACAAGATTCAGCATGCCGCCAGGGAAACGCTTACGCAGCTTCGTCGCTTTGGCGTCCTTTGAGCTGGACTGCCCGATGCGCTTGCGCAGCTCGGGCGTTGATGTCCGCATTGCCTCGAAGCGATCCATCTCCCACTTCTCGGCGTCATCCTTCGTCGCGAAGACGGCGAGGATGTTGCCCGCCGCACTCGTGATCGAACGTCCGATGAAGTTCTCGCCGAGCGCGGACCCACCCAACTGGTGGCCCTTTTGCAGCCCGACCAGCTTTACGAAACGGTTGCTGAATGGCCGCTCGTCGTCGTGGGCGGAACGCGTAACGTGGCTCTCGATGCCGGAGAGCGCGTCCATGATGCCGACAAGGTACGGCGTGCGTTCGTTTCGCCACTGCCCCGGCTCTGGACTGTCGGGAGGCAGGATGCGGTGCTTCGCCGCCCATGCTGCGATACCGATTTGCTCGTCCGGCTGGATCGCGTCGACCAGCGTTCGCAAAAACTTGTCAGTCGCCCCCATCGCTGTCGTCGTCCTCGGACTCGCTCAGAATGGCGTCCGCATTGATCGAGTGAAGAGCGTTAGCGAGTTCCTCCTCGAGCCGCAGTTGGATACGGCTCGGCTCGGTCTCTGCCGCGAACTCATCCATCACCCGAACTGAGATGTTCATGATCGCGTCACGCACCGTGCGCAACGCAGTAAATGCCAGACGCTGCGCCTCACTCACAGGGATGAGGTTGCCTCGCATCTGATCGAGCTCGAGTTGCTCGCGCTCGTGCCGCGTTTTTTCGCGCGCAGCTCGAGCGGTGCGGTACTCGCGCTGGATCGCATCCTCTTTCGCGCCAGCCGACGACGGCGGCGGTGGCGGTGGCTCACCTGTCGAGGTGGGCATATCGTCGAGATCGGCGTCGATGTCATCGTCGGCCGCTGGCATCGCGCCAGCCGGAACGTCGCTATGCCGGGAAAGATCGGAAAACGACTTACGGCCTTCGTCGGTATTGCGCCGCCATGCCGCCGCCGCAACGTCCGAGTCGATCTTTCCGTTCTCGTTGAGAGCGATGCGCCGCGATGCGATCGCTTTCTGCACTGCGCGGAGCGTGACGCCCATGTGCAGAGCGAACTTGCGTTGGCTCATCTCAGACATGGCGACGACCCTGAAAGTGTGAAAGTGACTACCTGACTACCCGGTGACTACCCTGAAAAAACTTGGCGACAACGCGCGCGACGTGGTTCGAATTACCCGCATCGGGCAAGGCCCCGGGAGGACCCGGCCAAAGCATGCCTTGACCCTGCCTCGTGCTTTTGTTGAATGCTATCGAACAACTAATTCAATAGCATTTCATTATCGCGCCGTCGCTATCGCGTAGGCCGCCGCCGCCCGCATCTCATCGGGCAACGTCTCGTTGATGACTTCTTGCACCAATCCGTAGAACTGGAAGCGCATCTGGTAATGCGGCTGTCGCGCGAAGATCAAGATCGGCCGAATCGCCGAGCCGTGCGCGAACTGTCGAGCCTCATACACCCCCGGCTTCAGATGCCCACCAGGTCGAGCCACGAAGTAGCGCGCAGCCGGTATCGCCTTACCGCGTCGCCGCTTTCTGGATCTCGCCGTCTCGTTCTGCGAAGTGTCTGCGGACGCCTTGAGTTGCGAGAGGATGCGCTGATACTGCCCGCGCGAAACGTTGCCGTACGCATCAAGCTGCGCGCCCTGCCCCGGCATAACAAACTGGTCCGACGACATCAACCCCGCGTATTGCAAGCGCATCTCGACGCGCTTGCGTGACCGCGTGCCGCCATACACCTGAGGCGGTAGGTACTTCGTGGCCGGTGTGCCCTTGTACGTGTCGTCCTTGAACCAGACTCGAGCTTCGAGATTCCGTTTCGTTGCAGGCTGAGTGCGCAGCGCATTCAGCGTGTACGGCGTGGGCCGGTCGAACACCGTGCGCATCTGGTAGAGCAACACGGCTTTTGCCGCATTGATCGTCCGATTCAACGCCATCGACGCAGCGAACGGGAATTGCCGCCCGAGCTGATCGCGCATCGACGCAGCGATCTGGTCAGCGTTCGTCACAAATGCGTTGCTGGTCATGGCGGGCGAATGGCGGCGGAAAACAAAAAGCCCGCGAGGCGTTGACCTGGCGGGCTGTGGCTGCAAGTGCTGCGCCCCGTACATTCTGGAGACGCAGGCTTCGCAAAGCGTAGCTGAAATGTACGAGTATCCGCGCCTGTTTTCAAGGGTCCGAGGGGTAGCTGTTCTGGAAGCTCATGATTTGAAAAGAGAAAACGGTGTCAATTCGCGTGCAGTTTTGTGCAGTTTCTAGGCCCGCGCCATCGGCTTTAGAACAGCAGCATGCGGCGGCACCGCCTCCCGAGGATTCTCGATGCAGTACTGAACGCCGTTGTGCAACATCTGCCGCAGCTTTCGGTAATGCCCCTCGCTGACTCGTGCCCGCTGCGCGGCATCCGACACCGTCAACGCCCATACGTACTCGAGCAGCGCGATATCCTGCAACTGGCGCGATTGCTTGCGGACCGCATCGTCGGTCTGCGAACACTCAAGCTCTTGCACCGGGACGTAGACCGGTGGCATGGCCCGGTCGCTTGGGTCGATGGTCAAACTACTGCTGCCGTACCCCATTCGCCCCTGCATCTCCACCCAACGCCCCCACGAAATAAGCCGCTCCCGCACCCGCTCGTGTGGGTCACGCCGTCCACCGCGCTCACGCGGGATTGCCAATCGAGTCATGCCCTCTCCTCGTTATCAATCGTGTCTCGGTAGTGCGGCATGCACCACCAGTGCCCACCGTGTTTCATCGCGCCGGGCCTTGAGCAACGCTCGCCTGTTGCGCTGACGTGGCAACAGCCGCCATCGGCATGAGTGGCCGCCGGTAGTGCTGCCACCTTGCCCGCCGCAACGACTGTCGACGCCTCACGGCGAATCACCAACTGGTCCCACTGATCGCGCAACTTCCCTGGCGACAGTATGTTTCTTCGCCAAAACGCGTCGCGGTTCGCCCAATCGAAAAGCGCCGCAATCTCTCGACGTGAGTGGTTATCGCGCTCTCGCATCAGACGCACATCGCGCGCCCACGACTCCATGTCGGGCTGACGGTGCTTCGGATGCATGCCGAGAATGCGCGCGAAAATCCACTCTGCCAGTCGCAAGTCCTCCGCCGCGTCGTCAACGACCATTCCCCCATCAAAGGAAAGGTCATTTCTCGTCCCATCGCCAGATGGGACAAGAGAGGTTTTATTACTAACATCTGATAGTGGAGTATTAGTGTCCGTGCCACGGACCTGATCCCCCCCAAAATCCCTCTCGGGCATACCCTCGCCCGAATCGTCAAGTCCGTCCTGCGGACCTTGCTCGGCATTACGTCCGTGATACGGACCTAACCCATTGGCGGCGGCTTTAGAATCAAGCATTTGCGTGTCGTCACGTCCGTGCGACGGACTTTGTAACAGTCCCGCTACCTCAGCGACGTGCACACGCACAACTCCATCGGGCACAGCCAAACGATAGTGATTCTGCGCCCATTGCTCACCGGGCTGCCTTCGCCGCCACTTCTCGAGCCAGCCCGCTTTAACAGCGGCATCGAGGTACTTGCACACTGAGCTTCGCGACAAACCAGTTTCCTCGACCAAGCGCTCGATCGACGGCCACGCTATCTCGTCGGCGACGTTCATGTAGCAACCGATCGTGTGCAAAATGAGGCGGGAGTGCGGGTGCAAATCGCTTTTCTGCATCGCCTTGCGCCAATTAAAGAAGTTCGGCAAAGCCGTCATAGATAACCTCGTTACGTTGAGCCTTGCGGCTCACTCGAGAAATCCTCGAATCTTGTTACGTCACCACGCCACGCCAGTCGGATGGTGGCCCGCGCGCCGTTGCGCTGTTTCTCAACGATCAACTCGGCGCTCCCCTTGTCCATCGTGTCGGGGTTGTAGACCTCATCGCGATACAGGAACCAGATCTGATCGGCGTCCTGCTCGATGGCGCCGCAGTCCTTGATGTCGGACATTACCGGCCGTTTGTTGGCACGCTTCTCGACTTCGCGATTCACCTGGGCCAGCGCGATCACCGGTACGCGCTCGTCCATCGCAAGTTTTTTCAATGCTCGTGAAACCTGCGCGAGGTCGGCCGCGCGGTTAGCCGTGGGCGACTCGATATCCATCAGTTGCAGGTAGTCCACGACGATCAGCCCGAGTTGCTTCTCACCCACCATCCGCTTGAGCTTCCGCACCGCAGCGCGAAGCGAGGTCGGCGTGACCGTCGACTCCTGCTTGACGTAGATCGGGATGTCGTTGAGGTGCATTGCGCCATGCGTCAGGCGTGGCCAGTCTTCGTCGCGCATTCGACCTGCCCGAAGTCGGTTCTGACTGAGCTTCGAAGCTGACGCGAGCAGGCGCATCGCCAACGCGAAGCCACCCATCTCCATTGATGCAACCGCGACGGTCCTACCCAGCGTGGTAGCAACGTATTCGGCAATGTTCATCGAAAGCGCCGTCTTGCCCATCGCGGGACGTGCGCCGATGACAACGAAGTCGGTGTCCATCAGTCCCGACGTCAGTTCATCTAGCGCTGTAAAGCCCGTCGCAAGGCCCACGATCCCGGACTTATCCTCGCGGTGATACATGTCATCGACGTGCTGCACCACTTCGGCCAAGTACGGCGTAATCGGCTGAAATCCATCGTTTGCGCGTTGAGCGTTATCGGTTAGCGACAGCAGTTCGGCCTGCGCCTGGTCGATGACATCGGCAGCTTCACGGCCGCCCGTTTTGTATGCCATCTCCAGAGCTTTATTGGCCGACCGAGCCAGCCCGCGCAGCATCGCGCGATCGCGAACAATCTCCGCGTATCGCACGATGTTCGCAGCGCTGGGCGTGTTGGAGGCCAGTTCATTCAGATAGGCGAGCGGCCGCTCGATCTTGACGCCGGTGTCCTGTAGTCGCTGAAACACCGTGATAACGTCTGCGTGCTTTCCGATGGATAGCAACGCCTCGATTGCGCGGTAGATCGCGGCGTGCTCGGAGATGTAGAAGTCGTTTGCAGAGATGGTGTCGCAGACGCGGTCGTATGCCTCGTTGTCGAGTAGCAGCGCACCGATTACGGATTGCTCAGCCTCTTGGGCAAAGATCGGCCTCTTCGCGGCGACGGGATCGCGCGTTCCCATTAATGCTCCCGGTATTCCGGCGCTGATCAGCGCGCGGCAAAGTGTTCAAGATCAGCTACAACGGCATCGATGTCGGCCCGGCCGTCGTACACGCCCACTAGGTGGCCGTGCACAGTCGAGCGGCGAAGTTCACAAGCGCATCGCGCCGTCGACGTGCGCAGCGCCACTGCCTCCCCTTTCACGACAAACACTGCGAAGGGTTCACGGGCGCGGTAGAGCACGCCGTCGATCACGCGCACCGCTCGTTGCATTGCCCGCTTTCCGAGCGTCGGCTTCGGCATCAGTCCCCCACGCAGCAGTTCGGTCGGCCGGAAGCGGCCATATCGCTCTGATGTCGAGCGGTCACGTTCGCACGCCACAGCGACACCGCGCGAAGACATTCCTGAAACAGTTTCTCGATTTCACCGTGCTCGCTGCAGTCGATCACACCGTCGTTCCGAATCGACTCACTGACCTTCTCAGCGACTGCGCCAATCCGTCCGATGGCATCGCCGAGCGCCGTTGCGAGTTGCCCCTGATCACCAGCATCTTCAATAACCGGCATCTGGAAGGCCACGCGGCCTAGACGCCATTCCGCTGCATCGAACGCCAACGATGCCTCGCGCACGCGCGCAGCGACGCACAACTCTGTGATCTCGGTAGCCTCCTCGAACGTCACGTGATGCGTATCGATATCGGGCCGGAGTTTGTTTCGCAGCACATTGACTGACTTCCCCATGCGCTGCGCGAGTGCCTCAATGCCACCGGGGTACGCGCGCGCGATCAGGTAAAGGGCGTCATGCTGGTTAATTTCGTTGTAGCGACGGGTCACGGTTAACGCTCCTCATTTTTGCCGTGTTTACTTTTGGGGTGCGCCGATACCATTGAGACAGTCAACGCTCAATGGAACTGACATGCACCGTAAGCCGAAACAATTGCGACGCCTTTCACCTCTCGAGCGCACCCGCATTGCTCGCCTCATACGCGCTCGACCGCGCGGCCGCGTGGCTGGTGAGCAAGCTCAGGCCAGAACTCAACCCAATCGTCTGGGCGAAGATCAAATCGAGTGACATGGCGAGAAGACTCCCGCTCGATTGCGACGCACAGCGCCGCACCCAAGGCTTGGCGAGCACTTAGAGCCTTTCGGAGATACCCGACGGAGGTGCGGCAGGCCGCGCAAAACTGTGCTTGCTCGGCTGCCGAGAGGGAATTTAGGTAAGCGCGCAGTTTGTCCATGCGCCGAATAATTACCGTTTAGTAATTTTCTGTCAATACCATTCAGTGATTCACCTTATGGTACTCGTCCCCGATAATCGCGCGATGGATATCCAAGCGACCCGCAGACAGCGCCTCCGCCTGCTCATCAACGAGCATTACGGGGGCGTTCAGGCAAAGTTTTTAGATGCCACCGGCATGAACCAAGGCGAACTCTCGTCTTTGTTGCGCGACAAATCGTTCGGCGAACGAAAGGCCCGCAAGATCGAAGCACTTGCGGGAATTGCGGCCGGATGGTTAGACTCTCTCCCATCGAACGAGAAAACTAACGAAAGCGGCCCGGGCCATCCGGTACCCCTCACTTATGCCGTCGATCTCACCAAGTTCCGCGAGATCCCCGTGATAGGCAAAGCGCAGGGCGGTCTCCCTGACCGCATTTGGACAGATGGGGACTATCCAGTTGGGGTAACTGATCAATACGGCATCCTAGCCAGCACCGACCCACAGGCATTTTTGGTTCCAGTCGTGCAGGACTCGATGGCTCCGCGCTATAACCCCGGCGAGTTCGCACTGATCGAACCGGGTACCGAACCGGACTTAGAGGACTGCGTCTTGGTTCGACTCAAGTCCGGCGAAACGATGCTGAAGCGCCTGCTCTCCAGACGAGACGGCATTTTGAGATTCGGCAGCTACAACCGGCCAGAAACTCTCACATACCGCGACGAGGAAGTGGCGTGGATGTACTACGCTGCGCATCCTGTACCTGCTCGCAAAATCAAGACACGCATGTAATCTCTTGCGGCCCTTCTCTCGGGCCGCAGCCCCCGCTCCAACCCCATCAAGCGCCCCCCCCGCCTCACAACTAAAAATTACTAAAAACTAATGTTTTTGAATACCGTTAGGTAAATTCAATCCTATACATTACTTTTTGGTATTGCTCTAAAAATTACTGCAAAGTAATATTCCTCCAACTCGCATCACAACCTGAGTTGGAGGAACTAAATGGAACTGCACCAGTACTCTGCAGCGTATCTCCCTGCTGGCACGGCGCATCTCAATGCGAAGCCGCTCACGGACGTCGTCCAGGCCGC
The DNA here is from genome assembly GCF_024704525.1 of Pandoraea commovens. Classification (NCBI taxonomy): domain Bacteria; kingdom Pseudomonadati; phylum Pseudomonadota; class Betaproteobacteria; order Burkholderiales; family Burkholderiaceae; genus Pandoraea; species Pandoraea commovens. Next base: position 1,079,113 of record NZ_CP102780.1, on the reverse strand, counting down.
AAATGCGCTGGACGCACGGACGCAGATCTGCGCAAAGTATCCCGCCGCAACCGTTGTCGACATTTTCCGCGTCGAGGGCTGACCTACGATGCGCGCCATTCTTTCTCGACTCGAAGCGATCCATCCGGACATCCCACTTTGGATAGGAGCGATCTTCTTCACCGTGATCGCCCCTGGCCTGGCCGGTTACGCCGCTCCGCCGTTTGAGTTCTTGGCAGGGCTGGTCAAATGAATCGCCGCGACCCGCTCTCTATTAGCAACGCCATCGCAGGGCCATTCCGCGCACGCCGCCTGGGATTGCTTCGTCGCGTCTGGCGCTGGCTCGCTGAGGTCTGACATGGACAGGACCGCGAAAGTCACCCGCGACGAGCTGTTGCGCACTTGCGCGCTGTTTCGGGTCACAACGCCGCTCGAACAGGCTGGCCAACACCTGCTGGCGACTCTCGAGGTCCTGACCCGAATCCGCATCGAACGCGAGCAGCGCCCGCTCCCTCACCACCCCGTCGACTTCAAGCGCCTCGCCGCTGGCGACATCGACGACTAACCCGCCATCCAATGAAAACGAAGCCAACCAACAAGGTCGGGCTTGGGCGTGATCGCGCTCCCACCACTACGACTCAAGTGCGGCCGATCCACGGGACGCCGCACACGCGCTACATCGTGCGCGCCGGTGACGCCATCGTGCTCGATACGATCAGCGCACCGAGTACATATGACTGTGAGTGCGCTGCCCGCGTTAGCATCCTCGCCGACAAGGCCAGTGCAGCTATCGGCCGTCGCCGCCCCCGCGTACTCAATGGTGCCGCACGCGCAGCGCGAGGTGCGGCATGACTGCGCTGATCATTCAGTTCTACATCTTCGTCACGTCCGTCACGGCGGTCTACTTCCTGACCAGCAAGCCCGCGCACGCACGATGGGGATCGCTGATCGGCCTGTGCGGCCAACCCGCTTGGTTCTACGTGACCATCAAAGCCGAGACGTGGGGCATCTTCGCGCTCAGCGCCTGGTTCTTCTTTTGTTATTACCGCGGCGTCGCGCGCGGCTTCTTCCCCCTTCACAAGCAGTAATCGCTCCGGAGACTTTCATGTTCACCGAATTGCACGCGCTCGCGCAGCGCACCAGCCTGACCATCGCAGTGACCGCCGAAGGCGAGCATCTGCGTGTGCACGTCCTGCCCACCCCCACTAAGGAAGGCACGCCCGTGCACCCACTTTCGTTGATCGGCACACCGGAAGAGCTCGACGAGCAATTCCCGGAAGCCGTGGCGATCTACGAGCCGGGCGCTCTTTCGTTGCTCGACCAGGCTCGCGCCGCCGCGCATGCCAATGCGAAAGGCAATGACGCCGAGACGCCTGCCGCCACAAATAAGCCCAAGAGCACGCGCGGCCAGAAAAGGCGCGGTCCCACCAATGACACGCCGCCCACGAACGAGAGCGCGCAGGGTGCCGCGCCGACCGACACGAATGGCGAAGCATCCGGCGAGAGCGCAGCATCCTCCGCCGCAACGCCGAACGCCCCCAGTGACGCAGACGACTTGCTCGGCAACGAGGCGCTCGACCTGATGTAACAGCCACTCACCGAGGAGATTCCCGCCATGAAAACCGAAGCGCTCCACCGCGAGTTTCGTTACAACAGCGTCAAACTCGCAGATCCGGCCCCTGCGTTCAGCATTCAGCAGGTTCGCGATTTCTACGCAAACACGTATCCGGAAATCGTAAACGCGGATATCGAAGGGCCGGAAATGTCCGGCAGCAAGCAGGTCTACACGTTCCGCCGCGCAGTGGGTACGAAAGGCTGCATTTCGATCAGCACAAAAGCTGCACGCCTCAAGACACTCGCCGAGGAAGGCGACGTGCCCGAGCGCGAGCACGCATTTATCGGGAAGCTAAACCGCGCCCTCAATAGCGGACAGGTTGTCGCGATCGCCGACCGCGATCTGCGACGCATCCATCGCCTTTATGACGAACATGCCGGGGTGAAGGCATGAAGCTCATTGACCTGCACGCTGCAATTCGCGGCGGCTCACTTAATCGAGCTACCAGCACGCGCGTGTCAGCGCGACATATCAACTCGCCTTTGGTACGGGGCATTGAGCGCGTCATCCGCCAGTCGGCTCTTGGCGACCAGCGGCGCCCGTCGCCGCCCTCCGCGAGCGTGGGGTTGCTGCCATGAGAGCCCTTGCGATTCCACGCGCAAGCGCTATCGCGCCGCTCTATCAGCTCGCTGGAGACGCCGACTACACCGCAGCGCTGGCCATGACGCTACTCGACGCCGGACTCATTGGTGACGAGTGCGTTCGCGGCAAACCTCCGCGATCGTTCGCGGAGGTTTGCAGGCGCGCAATCGCGCCCACGTTCGCGACAGCCACCACCGGTCTGCGCACGTTTGACTGGCATCTGCATGTCTTGGCAGGAACCGAACTCTATGCGCCCGACGACGCCACGGCATTCTTCTGCATGATGCGACCGGATACCGTTGATCAGTGGCCGGTGATCGAAATCGGCGCACGCATTATGGAACTCGAATCGACGCTGCCGGGCCTGGGGCAAACCGCCCTCGCCTTGCTCTACGACGCGCTCGATTGCCTACCGGCCGTCTATACCCCCAGAACCGCGCTCTGGAGCGCGGAATATGTGCACTGGTATGGCGAGCGAGATGAAGAGCTTGCGGTCGAGGAAATGCTCGGATGGATGACGCCCGAGGAAGCCAAGGACGCGACGGTTGATGTGTTCCGCCGCGCCGAATTCTTCTCTGGCATACCCGAGTGGGCGACTTTCCCTGAAAGAGTTCTGACGAAGCGGGACATCCAAGAGGCCGCTAAACGCGACGGATATGCCGCAGCCGTCATCGCTTCGTGCGACGCAATAAGCGCTCTCGCGCAGCATTCGGCGTACTTCCCGTCTGTCGCAAACGACGCTCAGTGTGAGTTGGTCGGCGCATCCGCCCTTATTCGATGGCACAGCGACGACGCAGTTCTCCGTCTCTGGGATGACCACGCCAACACAGCCATTCAGGGCGAGCACGTGGACGCGTGCACAGCAGTCGCTATACCCGTTAAGGGAAACGACTTGCGGGCGTGGCTCGAAGGTCTCCCGCGCATGGGCGAACTCGCGCGACGGGTCGAAACATTGCTTGACCTGATCGGGGAGCGTACGGCATGAGTCAAGTCACCATCGAAGCAAAGCGCGATGCAACGCTTTTCCCGCGCAGCGCCATCGTCTTGTATACGGACACCGGTCGCGCTCAAGCGTATGCCACGTGCCACCCGATCCACATCGCCGACGATGTCCCACACCTCGGTCCCGGTACCGCACTGACTCACGACGATCTGGCCGACTTCGCAGCAGTGGCGCAGGAGCAAGCGGCCTATGCCGGGTTCGTGCCCGAACGCTTGGTGTTCACGCAGCCGAATTTGATCGCGTGGTGGCGTCCGGCCGAGAAGCGCCATGTCTGGTTCGCCACAGACGATGCGATCGGCGAGCGCGCCGGAATTACGGAGCATCCCCCGCTGCTGTTCGTCGCATCACATCGCGGCTGGCATGTCTTCGCCCTTCGCAAGAATGCTCGCCCGACGCCGGAATCTGCGCTGTTCAATGCGCCCTACTACAACGTCTGGCAAGGCGGAAGGATTTGCACCGGCAGCGCACAAACGCCGAAGGCCGCTACGCCTGAATCGATCAAAGGATTCGAAGACGCGTTTTTCCGCAGCCGCTTCACCCATACCAACCAGCCCAGGCTTATCAAGCGCAAGGGTGGCGCGGCTCAACTTTGGGTCGACCTTCTTGACGGCGCGACCTTTCCGCTGTCGGCCCTCATTCCCGCCGACGAGACGCTGGCCAGCGCAATCCACCGCATCTCCAAAGGAGAGAAATGATGCAACAAATTCTCAACGCATTCGACGTAGCTTCGAAAGACGCACTCAAACAACTCGCGGACGCCCTGACTGAATTCTCCGGTGCCGTGAAGCACGAACTGGAGTCTGCCCGCCCACGTGCGATCGCTGCGAAAGATGACGACGCGCAGATCCAACTCGACGCCGCCCTCTTCGACAGCGCGCCGACGCTGGCCGTGCCGAAGCACGCTCAATTCGAAGCGCTGCAGGAAGTCGGGCACCGCTTCCTCGCTGCCGCCGATGGGATCTTCGTGGAGATTCGTCGCCCGTGGCTCCACCTCATTCGCCAGGTCAGCAAGTTTGCGCCGGACGGCCCGCGCCCGCCTTACGGGACCGTCGAAGGCAAATGCGAAATGGCGTTCGGCCGACTCCCCGCCGCACTGCCGCTCATTGCTGGCTTCGCCATCGAGGCGCGTGACAATCTACCAAATGAGCACGCTGCGTGGATCGTCTGGAATGACCAGTCGCAGTTGCTCGAGTACATGGCATTGCAACCGAGTGAGGTATCCCCGGGCCATATCAAGTACGAGCGCCCGAAGCTCGCGGCGCATTTGTCGCTGGTGGTCGATATCCACAGTCACGGCACCGCACCGGCATATTTCAGCGAGACGGATGACCAGGACGATCTCGGCGAAGTGAAGCTGGCATGTGTCGTCGGCAACCTCGGTGAAGAAGGCAACACGCCGTCGATCGAGATGCGCCTTTGCGCGCTCGGCCTCAACATCCCGATAAAGGTTTCGTCGGCGGACGTGTTCAAGTCGTGGGAGGCAACTCATGTCGCATAAGCCCCTCACCGACAAGCAGCTTCAGCAGGCCGCGCGCATGTTCACGATGGGTGGTGGCACGTACGGTGCAGCCGAGCGCGTCATCGCTCACGTGGCGCAACTAGCCTTCGAAAATGGACTCGCTAAAAGCAGCCCGCAGGCGCTCGCTCTGTGGCAATCGATCGAGACGGCACCAAAGACCGGACACGCGATGTTGCTCGGCTACAAGAACAGCTACGGAAAATGGCAGACCGTTCGCGGCAAATGGATCTCCAAGGAAGAGATCGAGGGGGAGTGGGACCAACCCGAAGACTTCGACGCCGGTTGGTATGAGGCGGCCGTCGAAGCAGACGACGTTCCGAATTGCTGGCCCGTCGCGCCGACGCACTGGATGCTGCTGCCCGCCGCCCCTGGCACTTCCCCCTCACAGACCGCGCAGAGCGGCGAGCGCGCGAAACCTGCGCCGCTTCTCATGAGCGGCTGGCAGCTTCTTGAAGCACTTGACCTGATCGCTCCTGACCGCGACACAGACAGCGACCAGCTCGACGGAGAGATCGCCTTGCAGATGGGCGGCGAAAGCAGTCATAGCGGCGCTGGGCTGTACGCATGGGACGTTGAGTATCCCGAAGAGGGATCGTCGTTCCTCGCCGGTGAAAGCGCCGCAGATAAGACCATCGACGCCACCATTGCAGCCACGCGGCCAGAGAAGGTGCAGGGATGACCAAGCTCGATCAGACCCACATCGCTCCGTCGGCCTATCTGAGCCGTGCTGTGAACGTTCTGCTCATCGGATGTGGCGGCAATGGGTCGCTTATGCTCACCGGCCTCGGCCGACTGAATCACGCACTGACGGCGCTTGGTCATCCGGGATTTGATGTCACCGCATACGACGACGATACGGTAAGCGAAGCGAACATGGGGCGCCAGATGTTCAGTCCGGCCGACGTCGGCCTCCATAAGAGCAGCGTACTCGTGCACCGCGTAAATCAGTTTTTCGGACTGAGCTGGCGTGCAGAACCTCGGCGATTTGCATCCAATCAGGACAGCGGGAGTTTCCAACTAACCGGGAAACCCACGATCGCAATCGTCTGCGTGGACAGCTCGGCCGCGCGCGCCAATATCTACCGCTTGCTGGAAGAGAGGAGCTTTCGCGGGTACATCCTTGATTTAGGCAACCGCGCAAGCGACGGCCAGGTGCTACTCGGCCAACTGCCCGTGCGTGACGATCTGCCACCACTGCTCGTCGGTGATGGCATCGAACCGCGCGCGCGACTTCCCGCTCCGCATCGCACGCTCCCCGAACTGGTCGACACCACTGCACCAGCTGACGACGCGCCGAGCTGCGGACTCGCCGAGGCGCTCGAGCGTCAGGAGTTGTTCATCAATCAAGCCGTGGCCACACCAGCGCTCGCCCTGCTCTGGGAGTTCTTCCGATACGGACAGATAACGTGGCGCGGCGCGTTCGTAAACCTCAAGACCGGAAACATGCGCCCTATCGCAATTCCGGCCGGGGAATAGGTGCAGCAATGACCACCACGTTCCTGTCGCGCGACGAAGTCTGTGAACTCACAGGGCGGCGGCAGCATGCGGCCCAGGCCCGAGCACTGCGCGCGATGGGCATCGAGCACCGCGTGCGGCCGGACGGCTCCATCGCCGTTCTGCGCACGCACATCGAAACTGAAATGGCCCCTACCGCCACGCGACGCGTCGCGGAGTGGCAACCGAATTGGAGCGCAGCCTAATGCCACGACCGAGAAGCAAAGAGAACAAGGGTCTGCCGACCCGCTGGCGCCAGCGGAGTGGCGCCTATTACTACCAGGTGCCGCTCGGCCTTGAGGGTATGTGGGACGGAAAGAAGGAGTTTCGTCTCGGCTCGTCGCTGCCCGAGGCGTATCGCGTGTGGGCAGAACGTCTCGGCAAAATGGAAGAAACGCGCACTGTCGCCGAGCTTCTCGATCGCTACTCGCTGCAAGTCGTGCCAACGAAGCAGCCGACGACACGCGCGCAGAACCAGGTGGCAATTAAGCGCCTGCGCAACGTGCTGGGCGTGGTGCCGATCACCGCCGTCAAGCCGCAGCTCATTTATCAGTACGTCGAGCGGCGCGAAGCCAAAGTGGCGGCGCGGCGCGAAATCGAAATCCTGTCGCACGCCTTCACGAAGGCTGTCGAGTGGGGGATTCTGGATCGCCACCCGTTCAAAGGTGAGGTACGGCTTCCCGGGGAGAAATCGCGCACGAGGTACATCGCGGACTGGGAAATCGATGAGTGTCTCACGCTCGAGCCGAAGCGGAAGAAGGGTAGCGTGCTCGCCCTGCAGGCTTACATCAAGATCAAGCTGCAAACCGGCATGGCGCGGAGCGATCTTCTGCGTCTTCAGCCGGACCGCGATTTTGACGACGACGGCATCCACATCATGCGCCACAAGACAGCGGATAGCAGTGGCAAACGCACGATCTATGAGTGGACGGACGAATTGCGGGAGGCGGTAGCTGAAGCTGTTCGCGCACGGCCGGTGCGCACGTCCAAGTGGCTTTTCTGCACACTCGAGGGCGCAGGCTATATTGACGAGGAAACCGGACGCGCAGGCGGCTTCGATTCGATGTGGCGCGGCTTTATGGATCGCGTGCTGGCGGAGACCAAAGTCACTGAGCGGTTCACCGAGCACGACCTACGCGCCAAGGTGTCGAGCGACGCGGAATCGATCGAACACGCCCGCGCGCTACTCTCGCACACGACGACGCAGACCACGCAGCGCTCGTACCGGCGCAAGGCCGAAAAGGTCAAACCGCTGCGTCGGGGACGATCTGAATAGGAAAGCCCCGTCCGAATAGGAAACGGGGCTTTCGTAGAAAGGCTGAAAAGCCTTATGGAATGCGGTGGCGGAGAGAGGGGGATTCGAACCCCCGATAGGCTATTAACCTATACACGCTTTCCAGGCGTGCGACTTAAACCGCTCATCCATCTCTCCTGAATGGTCGCGCATTATAGCAGGTCGGCGACAACATCTCACCCTCTTTCGTGAAATGCGGCGTCAAATTCCTTTGGATGTCCGTCCTTAGGGCCGTCGGAGATGGTCTACAAGATGGCGGTCGCGCTCGCTGGGACGTCCGCCCAGCAAGCTAAACGCGATCGCGACCGCGAAACCCACCGGCACGCCGAACGCCCCCGCCGAGATCGGGTCTACCCCCCACCATCGGGTGCCCGCGAAGCCCGTCAGGCGGGTGAAGAACGGATACGTCGTCATGATGTAGTACACACACACCAGCAACCCGCTGACCATCCCCGCCGTCGCGCCCAAACGCGTCGTCCGCTTCCAGAACACCCCCAGCACCAGCGCCGGGAACAGACACGACGCCGCCAACGAAAACGCCGCCCCCACCAAAAACAAAATATTCCCCAACTTCAACGACGTCACATACGACGCAAACATCGCCACGCACAACAGCAATATCTTCGACGTCGTCACCCGCTTCTGACTCGACGCGTTCCGGTCCACCATGTGAAAGTACACGTCGTGCGACAACGCATTCGCAATCGTCAGCAACAGACCGTCCGCCGTCGATAACACCGCCGCCAACGCGCCCGCCGCCACCAACCCCGATATCACGTAAGGCAGCCCCGCAATCTCCGGTCCCGCCAGTACCAACATGTCCGGCTGCATCCAGATCTCGCCCCACTGCACCACGCCGTCGCGATAAACATCCGAGATATCCAGTTGCACCGGCGTCGCGTGGCGCCATTGCGTCACCCATCCCGGCAGGTTGTCGTAACGCGCGCCAACCAGATGCAGCAACACGTCGTACTTGAGCATCACCGCCAACGCTGGCGCACTCACATACAACAATGCGACGAAGAACAACGTCCAGCCTACCGAGCTACGCGCCCCCTGCACCGTCGCGGTCGTGCCGTAGCGCGTCAGGATGTGCGGCAAGCTCGCCGTCCCGATCATCAGACACACCATCAACAGCAAGAAATTCAGACGCTGCGAATTGCGCGTCGTGTCGTCACGCGCCGGGAACGGCTCCGTCATTGCACGCGGCGGCTCGCTGCGCTCGACGTACTGGTTGCGCATCTCCAGCCACTGGTTCTGCGCCTCGCCCACGTCCCGCGGAAACGCCTCCAGCTTCGCTTCGAGCACTTTCACATCCCGCAGCGGACCATTGCGACGCTTCGTGTCCAGCAACTGCCGCTCCAACTCCGCCCGCTCGCTGAAGAACGTATCCGGCAACCCGTCCAGCCGACGCTGCATCTGCTCCGCCTGCTCCCGGTAGTAGTCGCGCACCTCCCGCTCCGGCACAGAATTGCGCAACTCCTTTTCCAGCACCTCGACCTTCGCCAGCGCCTCGCCGTAGCTGAACTGCGGGAACCAGCCATTGCCTGTCTGATGGCCGATCATCGCCGTCGGCACCAGAAACGCGGTGATCATGATGATGTACTGCGCCACCTGCGTCCAAGTCACGGCACGCATGCCACCCAGGAACGAGCAGACGAGAATGCCCGCCAGTCCAAAGAAAATCCCGATCGTGAACTCGACACCGATGAAGCGCGACGCGATCAGCCCCACACCCTGAATCTGCGCAACGAGATACACGAACGAACACAGAATCGTCGAGAAGACGCCCAACGCACGCACGAGATTGCTGTCGTATCGCGTGCCCAGGAAGTCGGGCACCGTGTAGCGCCCCATCTTGCGCAAGTACGGCGCGAGCAAGAACGCCACCAGACAATACCCGCCCGTCCATCCCATGACGTAAGCGAGGCCGTCGTATCCGGAGACGTAAAGCGAGCCCGCCAGGCCCATGAACGACGCAGCGCTCATCCAGTCGGCTGCGCACGCCATGCCGTTGAACATCGGCGGCACGCGACGTCCGGCGACGTAATACTCGGCTGCGTCGGACGTGCGGGAGATAAGACCGATCACCGCGTACACGGCAATCGTCACGAAAAGGAAGGCGTAGCCGATCCACACGCCCGGGCCGTTGACGCGCTCAAGCAAGCCGATCATCAGCACGAACGCGAGAAATCCCGCCGTGTAATACAGGTAGTAGCGCAGCAACCTGCGCGTGAAACTCATCGGTAGGTCTGCGCCGAGGCGGCGCGAGTGGAAGCACTGCCAGCGCTACGTGATGTGGCGGGTGCCATCGCGCGCTCAAGTGTGTCGTCCGGCAAGCCGAGACTGTCACGACGCGCCTCGCGCAACTTGTGCAACGCATCGCGGTAACGCGCATCGTTGAGACGCTGCATCAACGCGTAGACGATGATCAGCCCAATGTCGATCAGGATCGAGCCTTGCGCCCCCATGTAGAACGGCAATGGCCATCCCGCGATTCGCACCGACGCCCACTCGCGCGCCCAGAACTGCGGGACGAAGGTCACGACAAAACCAATCACCATCAGCACCGCGACCAGCCACAACGTGCGACGCCAATGACGCGCCGCAATTGCGGCGGCTTCGCCATGCCAGTCGATGTCGATTTCAGCGCAGGACAAAGGGAGCGAGCCAACAGAGTTTTGCGAACGCGGCCTGCCCTCCGACATGACGTCAGAGGGCAGGCCGTTGGCATCGTGGGTCTGCGGCGCAGCAGCATTGCCGTGCGCGCCGGGCCGCGAGCGTTTCGTCATTGCAGGCGCAACGGAATCGAACCCGCGCTTACTGCGCCTGCTTCAGCTGGTCCAGGATGGCCGGGTTTTCGAGCGTCGACGTGTCCTGCGTGATCTCTTCGCCCTTCGCGATCACTCGCAGCAAACGACGCATGATCTTGCCCGAGCGCGTCTTCGGCAGGTTGTCGCCGAAACGGATGTCCTTCGGCTTGGCGATCGGACCGATCTCCTTGCCCACCCAGTTACGCAGCTCCAACGCCAGTTGCTTCGCTTCGTCCCCCGTCGGGCGCGAACGCTTGAGCACCACGAACGCGACAATCGCCTCGCCCGTCGTGTCGTCCGGACGCCCCACCACCGCAGCCTCGGCCACGATCGGGTTCGCCACCAGCGCCGACTCGATTTCCATCGTGCCCATGCGGTGACCCGAGACGTTCAGCACGTCGTCGATACGGCCCATGATCGTGAAGTAGCCGGTCTTCGCGTCGCGAATCGAACCGTCACCCGCCAGATAAATCTTGCCGCCCAGCTCTTGCGGGAAGTAGCTCGACTTGTAACGCTCCGGGTCGCCCCAGATCGTACGAATCATCGACGGCCACGGACGCTTGATCACCAGCATCCCGCCCTGACCGTTCGGTACGTCCTGACCGGTTTCGTCGACGATGGCCACCGCCACCCCCGGCAGCCCCAGCGTGCACGAGCCCGGCACCAGCGGCGTTGCACCCGGCAGCGGCGTGATCACATGACCACCCGTCTCCGTCTGCCACCACGTGTCGACGATGGGGCAACGACCGCGACCGACGTTCTCGTAGTACCACATCCACGCTTCCGGATTGATCGGCTCGCCGACCGACCCGAGAATGCGCAGCGACGACAGGTCGTACTTCTTCGGATGCACTTCCGGCGTCTGCTCCGCTGCCTTGATCAGCGAACGGATGGCCGTCGGCGCGGTGTAGAACACCGTCACCTTGTGACGGTCGATCATTTCCCAGAAACGACCCGCATTCGGATACGTCGGCACGCCCTCGAACACGACTTGCGTCGCACCCACTGCCAGCGGGCCATACGCGATGTACGTGTGCCCGGTGATCCAGCCGATGTCGGCCGTGCACCAGAAGACGTCGTCCGGCTTCATGTCGAACGTCCACTGCATCGTGAGCGACGCCCACAGCAGATAGCCGCCGGTGCTGTGCTGAACGCCCTTCGGCTTCCCCGTCGAGCCCGACGTGTAGAGGATGAACAGCGGATGCTCGGCGCTCACCCACTCCGGCTCGCACTGGTCCGACTGCGTAGCGACGAGGTCTTGCAGCACTTCGTCACGACCAGCTTGCATCGCCACATTGCCGCCCGTGCGACGATAGACGATCACCGACTTCACGTGTTCGCAGCCGCCCATCGCGAGTGCTTCGTCGACGATGGCCTTCAGGGGCAGCGCCTTGCCGCCACGCATCTGCTCGTCGGCGGTGACGATAGCGACCGCGCCAGCGTCGATCACGCGCTCGTTGAGGGACTTGGCTGAGAAGCCACCGAACACGACCGAGTGCGTAGCGCCAATGCGGGCACACGCCTGCATCGCGACCACGCCCTCAATCGACATCGGCATATAAATGACCACACGGTCACCCTTCTTCACGCCCTTCGCCTTGAGCGCGTTCGCAAAGCGGTTCACGCGCGCGAGCAGGTCGCGATAGGTGACGGGGGTCACCGTGCCGTCGTCGGCTTCGAAAAGGATGGCAGGTTTGTCGCCCAGGCCCGCTTCGATCTGGCGGTCCAGGCAGTTGTAGGAAGCGTTGATCTGACCATCTTCGAACCACGTATAGAACGGGGCGTTGGTCTCGTCGAGGACTTTGGTGAACGGCTTGTGCCAGGCCAGATTCTCGCGCGCCTGACGCGCCCAGAATCCCTCGTAATCCTTCTCGGCCTCGGCGCACAGCGCCTCATAGGCTGGCATGCCGGAAATGTTCGCTTTGGCGACCAGCGCCTGCGGCGGCGCGAAAACGCGCTGCTCCTGCAATACCGATTCAATTGCTGCCATGAGTTGTCCCCTCTTATGGATATGCAAATACCATTGCAATCAAGCCAAAACAAATCGCTAACGTCTCCTAACGTCACATTAAGACGAGCGACTTACTAACGCCTTACACTGGTGCATTCGACTCCCGTGCCTTGCGTGCGGGACTCACGCAGAACGCGTTGTCGCAGTGCAGCAAAGTGTGGCGTAATCGCTACAATCCTACGCTTATCACCCTCGTCCCGCCACCCCGGAATCGCCCGGAGCGCCCGTGAATTCGACATCTACGCCTCAAACAACCAGTCACAACCCTGCGGCCAAGCACGTCGCACCGACCGGCACCGACCGCCTGTTTGCCCGCTTTCCGAGTTTCGCGCTGGCGCTGGCGATGACGTTCGTCGGCACGAATGTCGGGATCGGCAAGACGATGGTCGCCGTCATGCCGGTGGCCGCGTTCGCACTCTGGCGCTTCGTCATCGCCATCATTGCGCTTGCGCCGCGCTACCGTCCCTCGGCCATGCGACGCGTCACCCGCAGCCAATGGGGCCACCTCTTCGTGCAGACGTTCTTCGGCACATTCCTCTTCACATTACTCATGCTCTACGGCGTGCGCATGACGACGGCCACGGCGGCCGGGGTCATCACCGCCACGCTGCCTGCCTGCGTGGCGCTGCTGTCCTGGGCCGTGCTGCGCGAACACCCGTCGCGACGCACGCTCGTCAGCATCGGGCTGGCGATTGCCGGGGTGGCGCTGCTCAATGCCTCGCGCAGCGACGTCCACGGTGCGAGCGGGGCCGACGCCAGCAGCGGCGCATGGCTGGGTAACGCGCTGGTGCTGGGGGCGGTGGTCTGCGAAGCGATTTACGTGATCGTCTCGAAGCGCCTCGCGGCGGAACTCTCGGCCATCGACATCTGCGCCTATACGCATCTGATCGGCGGCGCGCTGATGCTGCCGCTGGGCATCGTCGGGCTGATGGCGGTGGATTACTCAGCCCTCACACCCGGTCACTGGGCGCTTATCGTCTGGTACGGTCTCGCCGCCAGCGTCTTCTCGTTCTTCCTGTGGATGCGCGGGATTCGTCACGTCAGCGCGCAGCTTGCGGGGGTCTTCACGGCGATGGTGCCGGTCGCGGCTACGGCCTACGGCGTGATATTTCTGGGCGAGCGGTTGTCCGTCGCCCAAGGCAGTGCGCTGGCGTTGACGGTCGCGGGGATCGTGCTCGCGGCGCTGCCGTCCGCCGGTTCGCGAAAGACGCTATTGCCAGCCCGGGACTGAATCGGACACGGTGCCGTCCTCAAGACGTTGTAAAATGCCCGCCATGCCGGATAGCGCGCCGCGCTATCCGTGCCCGTGCACTTTGCTTGCGATTTGCGTAACCGATAACTAGAGCCCGCGTCACGAGGCGCAGGTCTACACCCCGTCAAATTAGCCATGTCGACTCCCGGCCGCCCGTCCGATGCGCCGCCGCGCACCGCTCGTCCGATGCGTCCCCTGCCCCGCGTCATTTTCTTCAGCCGCTGGCTGCAACTGCCGCTGTACCTCGGACTGATCGCCGCGCAAGGCGTCTACGTCTACAAATTCCTCGTCGAGCTGTTCCATCTGGTGACGCACGCCGCGACCTTCGACGAAACGCAGATCATGCTCGTCGTGCTCGGTCTGATCGACGTGGTGATGATCTCGAACCTGCTCATCATGGTGATCATCGGCGGCTATGAGACCTTCGTCTCGCGCCTCGGCGTGGAAGGCCACCCCGACGAGCCCGAGTGGCTCGATCACGTGAATGCCGGTGTGCTCAAGGTGAAGCTGTCGATGGCGCTTATCAGCATCTCGTCGATTCATCTGCTTAAGACGTTCATCGATGCGGCCCAGCAAACGCCGCACACGATCATGTGGCAAGTCATCATTCACTGCGCTTTCCTGCTTTCCGCCGTGGTCATGGCCTACGTCAACAAGATGACGAACGACAGCCATGCACCGGCGTATGCGTCCGCGCAGCATTGAACAGAATTTAGCCGTAGCAAGTCAGTACAAAAAACCAGTCCCCCACTAAGTCGAGAGCCGTTTCATGTCTACCGTCATTAAAGAAGACGACGTCATTCAGAGCGTCGCCGGTGCCCTGCAGTACATCAGCTACTATCATCCGGACGATTACATCCAGGCACTGGGTCGCGCCTACGAGGCCGAAGAAAGCCCGGCCGCCAAGGATGCCATCGCGCAGATCCTGACCAACAGCCGCATGTGCGCCGAAGGCCGCCGTCCGCTGTGCCAGGACACCGGCATCGTGACCGTCTTCGTGAAGGTCGGCATGAACGTGCGCTGGGACGCCAAGCGCAGCCTCACCGACATGATCAACGAAGGCGTGCGTCAGGCTTACATGCACCCGGACAACGTGCTGCGCGCCTCGATCGTCGCGCCGCCGGAAGCCGGTCGCAAGAACACGAAGGACAACACGCCCGCCGTCATCCACTACGAAATCGTGGAAGGCGACAAGGTCGACATCACGGTCGCAGCCAAGGGCGGCGGCTCGGAGAACAAGTCGAAGTTCGTGATGCTCAACCCGTCCGACTCGATCGTCGACTGGGTCGTGAAGACGGTCCCGACGATGGGTGCCGGCTGGTGCCCGCCGGGCATGCTCGGCATCGGTATCGGCGGCACGGCCGAGAAGGCCATGGTCCTCGCGAAGGAATCGCTGATGGACCCGATCGATATCCATGACGTGATCAAGCGCGGTCCGCAAAACTGGAACGAAGAGCTGCGTATCGAGCTGTTCGAGAAGGTCAACGCACTGGGCATCGGCGCGCAGGGCCTCGGCGGTCTGGCCACCGTGCTCGACGTCAAGATCCTCGACTACCCGACGCACGCCGCGTCCAAGCCGGTCGCCATGATCCCGAACTGTGCCGCGACGCGTCACGCGCACTTCACGCTGGACGGCTCGGGCCCCTCGTTCCTCGCCGCGCCGTCGCTCGACGCCTGGCCGAACGTGCACTGGGCGCCGAACACGGAAACCAGCAAGCGCGTCGATCTGGACACGCTCACGCCGGAAGAAATCACGAGCTGGAAGCCGGGTCAGACCCTGCTGCTCTCGGGCAAGATGCTCACGGGCCGCGACGCCGCGCACAAGCGTATCGCCGACATGGTCGCCAAGGGTGATCCGCTGCCGGTGGACTTCAAGGGCCGTGCGATTTATTACGTCGGTCCGGTCGATCCGGTGCGCGACGAAGTCGTCGGCCCGGCAGGCCCGACCACGTCGACCCGCATGGACAAGTTCTCCGATCTGATGCTCGGCAAGCTCGGCCTGTCGGTGATGATCGGCAAGTCGGAACGCGGCCCGGCAGCGATTGAAGCCATCAAGAAGCAGAAGGCCGCCTATCTGATGGCCGTCGGTGGTGCCGCGTACCTCGTGTCGAAGGCGATTCGTGGCGCACGCGTGCTGGCCTTCGAAGACCTCGGCATGGAAGCCATCTACGAATTCGACGTCAAGGACATGCCGGTGACGGTTGCCGTCGATTCGACCGGTGTCTCCGTGCACCAGACCGGCCCGAAGGAATGGCAAGCCAAGATCGGCAAGATTCCGGTCGCGGCGGAGTAAGTCTGGCTGAGTCTGACGTCACGTCAGTCAGTTGAAAAAGCCCGGATTCGTCCGGGCTTTTTTTCGTCTTCCGTCGGTGGTCGATTGCGGCTGCGACGGTGAAAAATGTCATGGAAAAGAGCGAGAATAACTCGCATTACCATTCACGAAAAGCCTTGTGAGGCTTGGCTTTCCGCGCTTTTCAAGCTACTCTTCAACCGCTCGCAAATTGCTTAAGACAGGGATCCAAAATGAAAGGCGACAAGAAAGTCCTCGAACTCCTCAATGCCCAGCTCACGAACGAGCTGACGGCGATCAACCAGTACTTTCTGCACGCCCGCATGTACAACCATTGGGGCCTGAACAAGCTGGGCAAGCACGAGTACGACGAATCCATCGGCGAAATGAAGCACGCCGACAAGCTGATCGAACGCATCTTCATGCTCGACGGCCTGCCGAACCTGCAAGATCTGCACAAGCTGCTCATTGGTGAGAACACCGAAGAAATTCTGAAGTGTGATCTGAAGCTCGAATATCTCTCGCAGAAGACCTGCAAGGAAGGCGTCGCTCACTGCGAAAGCGTGAAGGACTTCGTCTCGCGCGAAATCTTCAACGAAATCCTGCACGACACCGAAGAACACATCGACTGGCTGGAAACGCAGATCGATCTCATCGGCAAGGTCGGCATTCAGAATTACCAGCAGTCGGGCATGGCGTCGTTCGAAGAATAAGCCCGACACCCCGCAAAACCCAGATAATAAAAGCGCATCACCGCACTGTAGGCACCGTATCCTCCGATATCGGGTCGCAGGCTTTGCGCTAGAATTTCAGGGCCGACAATTTGTCGGCCCTTTTTCATTTGCCATGCCCTCCAACGCGCCGATTGGCGTCTTCGATTCCGGCCTCGGTGGCCTCTCGGTCCTTCAGGCCGTTCGCGCTCTGCTTCCGCACGAGTCGCTCATCTATGTCGCCGACTCCCGCTACGCGCCGTACGGGGAACGCCCGGATGCCTTCCTCCAGCAACGCAGTCTCGCCATCGGCCGATGGCTGCGCGAGCACGGTGCCAAGGCATTCGTCGTAGCCTGCAACACGGCGACGGCGCATGGGGTGGCTGCGCTTCGGGCTGATGACGCCTGGCCGGTCGTCGGCGTCGAACCCGGGATCAAACCGGCTGCCGCCACGTCGCGCAGCGGTGTGATCGGCGTGCTGGCTACGGCCGCCACGCTGCGCAGCGCCCGCTTTGCAGATTTGCTCGCACGTCATACCGCGCAAGGACAGCGCTTCCTGTGTCAGCCCGGCCATGGGCTGGTCGAACGCATCGAAGCCGGGGATGTCGATTCCCCTGCGGTGATGGCGCTGCTCGACAAGTACATCGCGCCCATGATTGCCGAAGGGGCCGATACGCTCGTACTCGGCTGCACGCATTACCCCTTCCTGATTCCCGCCATCCAACGACATTTCGGCACTGCGCTGACGTTGATCGATACGGGGGCTGCCATCGCCCGTCAGCTTCAGCGCCGACTTGAAGACGCTGATCTGGCCGCCCCCGTAATTTCGGAAAGCACGGTTGCCAGCGGCAGCATCCAGTTGTTCACCACCGCCAACGCCGTGGCACTACAAACGATGGCGGATCGGCTGATGCCGGAAGCACCCGCCGCTGCCGGTTCGACTGCCGCAACCAACGTGTCGCACATTTGCGCCACCTCCGGCGATGTTTCCCGTCACCCCGCCGCACCCCGTGTAGCCACTGTCGAGATTGCCGAAACCGCGCCGCAGGCCGCAGCCGGTCTGGCTTTGCCGTAAGACCTTCCCATCATTCCCGCTTGACATCCAGTCCGTATATCCCTGAGGGGTATATGGGATAGGTCAATGGCGCTTGCAAAAGGCGCCAACTTAAATAATAATTATTCTCATTAGTGTTACATTTTGACGTTTTCATCATGATCGTCTGCGTCTGTAAATCCGTTTCCGACCGCCAGATCAAGGCCTGCATCGATGCCGGTGCCACCACCATGGAAGATCTTCAGATCGACCTTGGCGTTGCATTGTGCTGTGGCAAGTGCGGTCCGTACGTCCAGGAGATGGTGACCGGTGCCACGCCGTGCTGTGGTCGCTCGTGCGGTGGCTGCTGCCAGTCCGCGCATGGCGAGACGACGGAAGTCGAAGTCGTGATGGTGCGGCAGGAACTCGCACTGGCCGCTTAAGCGCCGTGCACGGGTCTTCGGACCCACGGAATCCGCCTGCGTGACTGGCATCGACTGAGGTCACGGGGCAACGGAGCCAGCCAGGCGTCTTGAGGCGTCATGCGCCAGCCAGCGACTTGTCACCCTGGAGGTGTCAGATGGAACTCCTGATTGGCTTTGTTTCGACGCTATGTTTATCGTTTTTCCTGTTTCGAAGGTGAGTTGCAGCACGGCTTCCAACTCACTGCGTTCGCCGACCGCGCCCCTTGGCGCGGTTTTCCTTTGATCGTACGTCCGGCCACTCTCGAACCCGAGGCTTCGCACACCGCGTTTCACTCACCGTTCATCGCCGCAATTTAGCGTACCCTAGCCGTTATCATGTCGACCGCCGTACCCCCCGCCGTGACCTCATCCGGCCTTGCGTCCACGCAATTCCGAGATCCGCTGCAATCGCCGCGAACGCTTGCGATTGCTGCCGCGATCGTCGTCGTCCACATTGCCGCTCTGATCGGTCTGTCGCACCTGCGCAACGAGCCTGAGCAAGCGACGATCGAGCCGACGACGTTTACCGCCACGATCATTCCGCTCACGCCCGCCCCGACGCCGCCGCAACCCGCGCCGCCCAAACCGCAGCCGGAACCGCCCAAGCCGAAGGTCGCGCCGCCGCCGCCCAAGCCGCGCGAGCAGCCCAAGAACGCCATCACGCAAAAGGCCGAACCGGTCGCCCCGCCGCAACAGGCACAGGTCGAGCCGGTGCAGAACGCAGCGCCCACGCCGCCGGCACCGCCCGCACCGGCCCCGGCACCGGCACCGTCCGGCCCGATCGAAGGTCTCGCCGTGAAGTGCGACGAGCCTCGCGTGGCCTACCCGACGCAATCGCGTCGCGTCGGCGAAGAAGGCACCGTTACGTTGCGTCTCGTGATCGACACCCGTGGGGTGGTCTCGAGCGCCAATGTCGTCAAGTCGAGCGGCTTCCCCCGTCTCGATCAGGCCGCCCGCACCGCCGCACTGGCGATGCGTTGTGCGCCCCCGATGCAAAACGGCCGTGCGGTCGAAGCCGCCGCGACCAAACCGTTTAATTTCAATCTGAACGACTAACGAATTGGATTTTCCGAGGAACGCAAAATGCAAGAGTATGGTTTGAGCCACGTCTGGTCGCAGGGCGATTTCGTCACCCGCGCCATCGCGATCGTATTGCTGGTGATGTCGGTGCTGTCGTGGACGGTCATCATCATCAAGGGCACGCAAGTCTTCCGCCTGAGCCGCCTCACGCGCTCCGCCGAGCCGGACTTCTGGCACTCGGAGAATTTCTCCGCCGGTCTGCAAAAGCTGGGCGAATCGGGTCAGAACAACCCGTTCCTCGCGCTGGCCCTCGCCGGTCAGGACGCCGCCGAACATCACCGTCAGAGCCAGCCGCATCTGCACGACAAGATGGACGTGAGCGACTGGATCACGCGTGCACTGAAGAATTCGGTGGACGATACGGTGTCGCGCCTGCAAAGCGGTCTGGCCATGCTGGCCTCGATTGGCTCGACCTCGCCGTTCGTCGGTCTGTTCGGCACGGTGTGGGGCATCTACCATGCCCTGCTGGCCATCGGCGCATCGGGTCAGACGACCATCGATAAGGTCGCAGGCCCCGTGGGCGAAGCCCTGATCATGACGGCCTTCGGTCTGTTCGTAGCCATTCCGGCCGTGCTCGGCTTCAACGCCCTGACGCGTGCCAACAAGGGTATCGTCTCGAAGCTCAACCGCTTCGCGCACAGCCTGCACGGTTACTTCCTGACGGGCGCCAGCGTGCACTCGACGCAGTTCACCAGCAACGTCACGCCGGTGCGCAAGTCGACGTCGGCCAGCGCCAGCTAAGCCGCCGCGCAAGACAAGGAGTTCGCTATGGCTATGGGTTCATACAGCAGCGACGACGGTGCCGATGACGCAATGATGAGCGAGATCAACATGACGCCGCTCGTCGACGTCATGCTGGTGCTGCTGATCATCTTCATCGTGACGCTGCCGGTGCTCAATCACGCGGTCAAGCTCGACCTGCCGCAGGCGAGCAGCCAGCCGGAAGACACGAAGCCTGCCAAGGTCGACCTGTCGATCCAGGCAGACGGCAGTGTCTTCTGGGACAAGCAGCAGATCGACGACGACACGCTCAAGGCGCGTCTGGCGCAGGCCGCCGAAGCGCAGCCTCAACCGGAACTGCACCTGTTCGCCGACAAGAGCGTGCGTTACGAAAGCGTCGCCAAGGTGCTTTCCGAAGCGCAGACGGCAGGCGTGACCAAACTCGGTTTCGTGACCGAGCCGGCGAAGTAAGTCGTGCAGTAAGCCGGTCAATCCACGAATCGCAGAAGTGAAAAGCGCGGTGCCAGTCACCGCGCTTTTTTTCGTCTGTGCAGTTCGAAATCCGTTGCGATTTCACGGACTTCTTACCCATTGTTCCAATCGGGTAACAATCCTTCCTGTGTTACGGGCTACTCCCGGTGCCATACGTCCGCATATAGTCTGGACATGACAACGGATGTCGGCGACACCCGAAGCGGCTGCGAGGCATGCTTCGCTCGTCCATCCCCAACAGGAGAACACCCCCATGAGCACTCCCTACACCCGCCCGGTTGCCCGCGTGTTTACCGCAGCGCAAACACAGGAAGGCGCTGGTTTTCACGTCAACCGCCCGTTCCCGACGCGCATGATGATGGACTTCGATCCGTTCCTGCTGCTCGACGAAATGGGCCCGATGCAAGTGGCCCCTGGCGACGCCAAGGGCGCACCCGATCACCCGCACCGCGGTTTCGAAACCGTCACCTACTTACTCGCTGGCGAGATGGAGCACCGTGACTCGCAAGGTCACGCAGGCAAGCTCACGCCGGGCGACGTGCAATGGATGACGGCCGGTGCCGGGGTGATTCACTCGGAAGAGCCGTCGCACGCGTTCCAGCAACGCGGCGGCGAGATGCACGGCTTCCAGCTGTGGGTGAATCTGCCGAGCACCGACAAGATGATGACGCCGCGCTATCAGGAGCTGCCCGCCGCCGGTATTCCCACGGCAACGAGCGACGACGGCAAGGTCTCCGTACGCGTCATCGCTGGCGAGGCGCTGGGCACACGCGCCGCCATCGAAACGCGTACGCCGATTCTGTATCAGCACTTCACGCTGCAACCGCAGGCGCTGCTCGATCATCCTGTGCCTGCGGATTTCAACGTGTTCGCCTACGTCATCGACGGCGAAGGGCATTTCGGTGCGGAGTCGACGCCAGCCAAAGCCCATCAGATGGTCGTGTTCGGCACAGACGGTGAGGGTGTGACCGTGCGTAACGATGGCGACAAGCCGCTGTCGTTCCTGCTCATCGGCGGCAAGCCGCTGGGCGAACCGGTGGCGCGCTACGGCCCGTTCGTCATGAACACGGAAGGCGAGATTCGTCAGGCGATTCTCGACTTTCAGGCGGGACGTATGGGGCACATTCCGGCGTCCGTGTCGCGCACCTGACGGGAAACCGCACCCGCCCGCTCACGAAGCGACATTCACATCGTGAGTGGGTGGGTGACGCATCGTCATACGCCGACGGTCCGGCGAAATTGGGTCACAATGACACTCACTGTACGCAGCAAGCGTTGAGTGTTTTGTGACCCGATGTTTTGATGCCGCAGATCCCCGGAACTGCGGAGCATCGTGACGGGCCGTTTTCATCGAAGTGAATCAGGATCCATCCAGACCTCCAGGAGCTGCCATGGCCGCAGAAGCGATTGTCACCGCCCACTTGGGCGCCGCCGGATACACCACCCAACTGTCGGACGGCAAACACGAATGGCTTGCCGACGAACCCGAATCGCTGGGCGGCGGCAACCTCGGCCCGGCCCCCTCGGCGCTGCTGCTCTCGAGTCTGGGGGCCTGCACGTCGATCACGCTGCACATGTATGCACGCCGCAAGGAGTGGCCGCTCAAGGACGTGAAAGTGACGCTTGCGATGAATCCGGATGGCAAACCGCCTGCGGGCACCACGCAGATCACGCGCAAGATCGAACTGGCGGGCGATTTATCGGAGGAACAGCGTCAACGTCTCTTGGAAATCGCCAATGCGTGCCCAATTCACAAGGTGTTGTCCGGCACCATCGCCATCGACAGTTCGTTGGTTGAGTAATATCCGGCACGAGGCAGGCGCTGCATTCGCATTTTCGGTAAGCGCCGGCCCTCATCGACAGAAGGGGAAATAGTCTTGCAGTACGAACACCTGATCGAGGTCAACGACCTCCTGAATCCGCTGACCCTCGCGCTCTCGCGCGATCAGCTGTGGCGTGGCCTCGTGCTGCGCGCCGAACAGCCGGAGGCATTCGTGCTGGGACTCGACGAGTGCACGATGCTTGAACGCACCGAAGACACGTTGAGCCGCGAACTGCGCTTCGGCGAGACCGTCGTGCTGGACCGGGTTGTCTTCGATTCCATGCAATCGGTGCGCTACGAGACGGCAGCGACCCACGCACACGCGGGCGGCACCCTTACGATGCGTATCGAAGAGCCGAATCCGACGCATCTTTTCGTACGATTCACGTATAGCACGACGCTGCAAGAAGACGCCGTGACCGCCGACACGCGCTACAGCGAGTTTGTGAAATCGGCCTATCGCGAAGCCGACATCGACACCGTCCGTCGAATTCGCGAGTTTGCCGAGCAAGGCGCGTTGGACTGATCGACCGTCCTGGCCTTGTGGCCGGGGCTGTCGTCGATTTGGCTGCCGGGTTTGCTGGATGGCGGATCCCATCGTCCAGCAAACGCAATTTAGATAAAAACTACTGAACGAATAAAAATAATAGTCAAATTCAAATATAAATGGGAATGATTCTCATTTAAGATTCATCTCACAGTCAGCCACACGGATGAGCGAGATGACCGCAAGCCACACCACTGCCCGCCAGACCACGCCCGCCACGGCACCGCGTCGCACCTTGTCGGTGTCGCGTACGCAAGTGGCCAGCCCGGTGGCAGAAAAGCCGGCCACCAGCCAAACCACCGGTCGCGTGCTGACGAGCGATCACCTGCTGCAGGGCACGCAATGCGTGAACATCCTGCACAACGGCCAGACTTACCAGCTACGCGCTACGCGTTACGGCAAGTTGATCCTGACGAAGTAAGCAATTGAGTTCAACGCAGTAGACGTCAAGCAGTCAGGCTTTTTTAACGAATTTTGGCGGCGGCGAGACCACGACCTTGCCGCCACCTTCACCGAGTTTTGTGGGGACCACCTCGCCTAAGAGGTGTTTGGCAGTAGCCAGCGAACGCAACGCGATCCCATGTAGTTACGGCAAGCCCCTCTCTACCTGCGTTGCGCGCCAGCCAAGCCGCTTTTTTTGTCTATCCACTCGGGTTTCATTGATGTTCTCCTCGTGACTAACCTGCCAAGCCTCAGGTTTGTCATACGGCCTGACAAGCCTTTAACCCGTTCGCGAGAGCGGGTTTTTCTTTTTTGGCGCAGGGTTTCACGTACAAAAAAAGCATCGCCAACTTTCATTGGCGATGCTTTTTTTGCTTTCTGCGCTGTCACGGCATCGGATGCCGCGCCAGCGCATGGTGACGCGCGATGCCAGGCGGATGAATTACGCGCCGGTGACGGCTGCGATGCCCGCGCGGGCGATCTGCGCGTCCTGGTTCGACTTCACACCCGAGACACCCACTGCACCGATCACGTTGCCATCGACAACGATAGGCACGCCGCCCTCGAGCATGGCCGTGTTCGGTGCGCTCAGGAACGCGAAGCGGCCACCGTTGATCATCTCTTCGAACGCACCGCTCTCACGACGGCCGACCGCCGAGGTCTGCGCTTTGCCCAGCGACATCATGGCCGTGCTGGGGGCAGCACCGTCCATGCGATACAGCGACAGGGCATGGCCACCGTCGTCGACGATCGTAATGCACACGTTCCAGCCGTTCGAAATGGCTTCCGCCACGGCGGCCGCGTTGATCTTCTGCACGTCTTCAACGCTCAGGACAGCTTTCGTCTTCATACGTCTCTCTCGTTTAGGGTTGGCAAGTCATGGAGCCCGCACGACGGCAAAGCTCCGAATCATCATTGTCTTTATTTGTTTCCGCCAGCGACGACCGCTCAATGTCCCACACTCAGCGCCATCCACTCGCGCAGCGACACACGCGTGGTGCGCAAGCCGTCGAGCGTTGGCCACCAGCCGGACGCGGCGTCGGGCTCCAACGCGTTGGCATCGCAGCACGGTGCGGGTACCACCGTGAGGCCAGCACGCACGAACTGGTCGCGTGCACGGCGCATATGCCAGGCGTTCGTGACCAGATACACGCGCGTCACACCGACGTTGGTCAGCATGCGCGCGCTGAAAATGGCGTTTTGCGCCGTGTTCAGTGATTGTCCTTCGATCCAGCGTACCGGTACGCCGAATTCCTCCTGAAGAACGTTTGCCATCAGTTGCCCTTCGGACACCGGATAGCCCGACGGCGCACCGCCGGAGACGAGTACGGGCAACTGCGCATGACGCGCCAGGAATGCGCCGTAACGCACACGAGCCAACGCACTGGGATGCAGATCCGCACCGTCGCGCCGACCGAACTCGGTTGCACCGAGGCTCACGCCGCCGCCGAGAATCACGACCGCTTGTGGCAGCGTTGCCGCCTCGTCGGAAGCAGACGACGAGCGCACCGCGTCGATCGTCTTGATGTCGAGCACAGGGGCCACGTCCAGGGAATGCGACAGGCGGTTACCGAACCACGGCGTGGCCTGCAACCAGAGCGCCAGCGCCGCAGCAATCGCCAATGCCTTACCGCTTCGCGGAAAACGCCGCCAGCAGACGAGCGCCATAGCGGCCAGCACCAGCACATTGGCAGGCGGCAGGAAGAGGCTGACGAGGAGATTTCGGGCGAGCCAATCGAAGGGCATCCGGCCAGTGTACTGGACCGGCCTTGCAAGTGCACCTTATCTCTATGATTTCTTCGGAATGAAACCGCGTGTGTTCTCGGCCGTGTGCCAGAATGCTGGCTCCCGACGTCAACAACTCAGACTCGCAAGACATGCGTCAACAAAAATTCTTGGAATCCGCGTGGCCGATGCTGGCCATCGTACTGGCTTTCGGGCTCTTCAATTTCTTCTTCGGCGAGAAGATTCTTCTTAACGAAGGGTTGGGTTGGGACGGCGCGCGCTATGCCGAAATGGTCAGGCGTCTGCCCGAGATGATCCATCTCGGCGAACTCAACACTTACTACGCTCAGCGGGTAGCGCCGCTGTTTGTGGTGCGCGCGCTGATGTTGCTCGCAGGTGTCTCGCTGGCCCCTTCGATCAACATCATTCACGCGTTCGAGATTTACAACCTCGCGCTGCTGCTACTCACGTGCTGGCTGTGGCACGGCCTGATGACTTCGGTCGGACTCGAATCCCGTTGGCGCTGGTTCGGCTTCCTGAGCCTGTTCTTTTCGTACGAAGCGGCAAAGCAAGGCTTCTACTATCCGGTGCTGACCGACATCACCGCGCTGCTGATTTCGGTACTGCTGCTGCGCTTCTACATTTCGTCCCGCCCGTTCGCAATTCTGGTCACCACGGTGGTCGGTGCCTTTGTGTGGCCGTTCGCGACCGTCGTCGGCGCTTGCCTGATCCTCCTTCCCCGGGCGGGCGCTCAGGCACCGGTCGCCAACGTTGCGTCGCGCGTCGCCAAACGCCCGTACACGCTTTATTTGTGGTGCGGTCTGGCCGTCGTGATGGCTGCGTGTGGTGCCGTGTACGCCTGGCTGTCGAACCAATACCCCGATGCCCCGCTCCGCTGCAACGTCCCGGACGTGATCACGA
The DNA here is from genome assembly GCF_024704525.1 of Pandoraea commovens. NCBI lineage: Bacteria > Pseudomonadati > Pseudomonadota > Betaproteobacteria > Burkholderiales > Burkholderiaceae > Pandoraea > Pandoraea commovens. The sequence goes on along the minus strand of NZ_CP102780.1, from coordinate 1,053,306 downwards.
CGTGGTTCGGCGGGCCGACGGTGACCTGCACCTGGTCGGCATTCGTCACGGGTATCCCGTCGGTCCTGTTGATGGCGGCAGCCAGTCTGACTCTGCTCGTGATGTGCGTGCGGCAATGGTCCGTCGGCACCCTGTGGCGGGCGGTGTCGCTCTATCGCGTCGTTCTCGCCGTCGCGGCGGGTGTCGTTCCCTATGTGATCCTCAAGCTCATTTCGAACCCGGCACTCCAGCCCCCGTCGGGCATTCGCGCGCTCCTCGAATTTATGTTGCTGCCGCCCGCCGGCAAATTTCTGTTGCCGTTCGTCACGCTCGGCGTCTTCTGGGGGCCGATGTTCCTGATCCTCATGCTGCGCTGGACGTCGGCCAGTCGTGCACTGTCCACGTTGGGGCCCGGTATTGCAGTGTCCGTCGCGCTGTCCTTGCCCCTCGGTCTGGCAAACGAGCCGCGGTTTCTCACGCTCTCGTGGCCGTTCTGCATCATCGGCGGGCTCTTCGTCCTGCGTGAGCTCGATGTCGGCCGCCGGTTTGCCACCCTGTTCGGCGCGCTCGTTCTGCTGACGGCACAGTTCTGGTTGCCACTGAACCGGCTCCCTTGGGAACCCATCGGCACGCCGCCCAAGTCGGACGCGCTGACGGCCACTTACTTCATGCACTACGGCCTCTGGATGGAATGGTTTCCGTACGTCGCGCAGGGGATCTGCATTGTGGTGGCGATGCTCTGGCTCAATGCGCTGATGCGTAAAAAAACAGCGAGCACCGCAGTGACGGGCACCGCAAAAGCCGCGCAATAGCCCGCAATAGCCGCACAAGCGCGGCCCCCATAAGTCAAAACGCCCGACGGGTCCGAAGACAGACCCGCCGGGCGTGCAGACTACGCGCCTAAACCTCGCTCAGCGCACACTTACGCCAGCAAACTTCTCAGCATCCACGCGTTCTTTTCGTGCAGTTGCATGCGCTGCGTGAGCAGGTCGGCGGTCGGCTCGTCCGAGGCCGCGTCGACGATAGGGAAGATGCCACGCGCGGTGCGCGTCACGGCTTCCTGCCCTTCGACCAGCTGACGAATCATCTCTTCGGCCGCAGGCACGCCTTCTGCCTCGGGAATCGATGACAGCTTCGCAAATTCCTTGTACGTGCCCGGTGCCGGGTAGCCAAGCGCACGGATACGCTCTGCGATCTGATCCACCGCCAGCGCGAGTTCGTTGTACTGCCCCTCGAACATCAGATGCAGCGTGTTGAACATCGGACCCGTCACGTTCCAGTGGAAGTTGTGCGTCTTCAGATACAACGTGTAAGTGTCTGCCAGCAGATGGCTCAAACCCTCTACGATGCGCTTGCGATCCTTGTCGCTGATACCGATGTTCACGCTCGCCACCAGGCTCGCATTGTTTTTCTTTGCCATGATTTGACTCCGTTTGCTGTGCCGTCTTCCGAAAACGCCGGAAGAAACGTCTGAAGAAACGTCGGAAGCGGCACTGAATAAAAAGACTCGACGGTGACCGGCATCGATCTCCGTATTTTCCTCAGGACGTTCGTCACGTCATTCCGGTTACACTGCGCCCTATCCGAATAAGTCAGCCGCGCCTGCTGCCAACCTCCCGTCGATGCCCATACGTCTCACCGGAACGTCGCACGCAAACGCCGTCGCTCAAGACGCCGCGCCTCCCGCCGAGCCGCTTCTGCCCCGCCAGCTTCTGGTGACGCCCGATGTCGCGTCGCGCTCACAGATCGCCGCCTTCGCCTCGCAACTCGCGCAGGCGCTCGCGCGCGGCACTCGTCTTGTCCAGCTGCGCAACCGTTCGCTCGATGCCGACGGTTACCGCGCGCTGGCGGAAAGCGCGTTGGCGCTCACTCACGCGGCCGGGGCGCAACTCATTCTGAATCCGCCGCACGATGTGGCCGACCGTTGGCTCGACGCTCCCCAGGGCATGCACGCCGGCACGATGCCGCAAGCCGATGGCTGGCATCTGACGAGCGAACGCCTCATGGCCTGCGAGTCGCGTCCGGCAGGCTGGAAACTGATGAGCGCCGCCTGTCACAACGCCGCGCAACTGGCGCAGGCTTCGCATCTGGGACTGGACTTCGTGACGCTGTCACCGGTGCTGGCCACCGCCACGCATCCGGAAGCGACGCCCCTCGGCTGGCCCGCCTTCACGGCACTCGCCGCGCAAACCACACTGCCCGTCTTCGCGCTCGGCGGCATGCGTGCCGAGACACTCAATACCGCCCGCAACGCTGGCGCTTATGGCATCGCCGCCATCCGCGCCTTCTGGCCCGCAGCCTGAAAATACCAGCACGGAGACGGTCAGCCCGTCCCCGCGACCTTGCTGCGCCGACTGAAGCACCGACTGAAGCTCCGGCAGACGCGCAGCCGGAACCCTCAACAGTGATGCCTTACTTCGCCAATGCCTCGCGTGCGGCGATCACGCCTTGCGCATACGCAGGATCAATCTTGGCGAAGTGCGCGATCTGGCGTTCGGCAACGTCGTCCGGCACCCCTTGCATCGATGCGGCAATGTTGCCGAACAGACGGCCCTTCTGCGCATCGTCGAACAAGCGGAACAGGGCGCGCGGCTGCGAGTAGTAATCGTCGTCTTCGCGATGATCGAAACGATCGGCCACGGCACCCACCGCCTGCTGCGGATCGCGATACTCGGCCTGCTCGGCAAATGCACCGTAACGATTCGGCTCGTAGTTCGGCGTGCTGCCCAGATTTCCGTCCACGCGCATCGCACCATCGCGATGGAAGCTGTGATGGAACGGGCACTTCGGCGCGTTCACGGGAATCGCACTGTGGTTCACCCCGAGGCGATAACGCTGCGTATCGCCGTACGAGAACAGACGCCCCTGCAACAAGCGGTCGGGCGAGAAGCTGATGCCCGGCACCACGTTGCCCGGATTGAACGCTGCCTGCTCCACGTCCGCAAAGTAGTTCTCCGGATTCCGGTTCAACTCCAGCACGCCGACGTCGATCAGCGGGTAATCCGCATGCGGCCACACCTTCGTGATGTCGAACGGGTTGTAGCGATACGTGGCGGCGTCCGCCTCCGGCATCACCTGCACCTGCATGCGCCAGCGCGGGAAGTTGCCGGTTTCGATGGCGTCGAACAGATCGCGCTGATGGCTTTCGCGATCGTCTGCCACGACCTGCGCCGCTTCGGCGTTCGTCAGATTCTCCACGCCCTGCATCGACTTGAAGTGGAACTTCACCCAGAACCGTTCGTTCGCCGCGTTGATGAAGCTGAACGTGTGCGAGCCGAAGCCGTGCTGCTGACGATAGTTCTTCGGAATACCGCGATCGCTCATCAGGATGGTGACCTGATGCAGCGACTCGGGCGAGCGCGACCAGAAATCCCAGGCGGCCGTGGGGCTGCGCATGTTGGTCTTCGGATCGCGTTTTTGCGTGTGGATGAAGTCGGGGAACTTGAGCGCGTCGCGAATGAAGAACACGGGTGTGTTGTTGCCCACGAGATCCCAGTTGCCTTCGTCGGTATAGAACTTCAGCGAGAAGCCGCGTACGTCGCGCTCGGCGTCAGCCGCACCGCGCTCACCTGCCACGGTCGAAAAACGCAGGAACACCGGCGTTTCCTTGCCGACAGATTCGAACACGCGGGCACGGGTGTACTTCGTGATGTCGTGCGTGATGGTCAGCTTGCCGAACGCGCCCGAGCCTTTCGCGTGCACGCGACGCTCCGGAATCACTTCACGGTCGAAGTGTGCGAGCTTTTCGATCAGCCAGACGTCTTGCAACAAGGCCGGGCCGCGCGGGCCGGCCGTTTGCGTGTTCTGGTTGTCGGTGACCGGCGCGCCTGCGGCGGTCGTGAGTTTCATCTTGTCGGACATTTGACGCTCTCCTGTTTCCTGATTCGTGATCGGACGATGGCTTGCGACTTGCGAAACTTGAGCCACTTAGGCACCCATCAGGGCGAAGTCGGCAAGTACGTGTTCCAGCGTGGTTTCGATGTCGTGCAAATAGGCCTTGAGTTGGGTCATTGCGGGCACCTCGAATGCGTCTTTGTACGGTAGGGATTCGCGCCTGGCGGCTCGGGCTTGTCTGTGTGGCCCGGTTTCAAGCGCGTGGGTGTAGATTAATTATTTATATTAAAACGGTCGAATTAATCGTTTTTATGTATGTTATAGGTAAAAGCAATACGCCGCGGCACGAGGCAGCGGCGTAGGGCTTTACAGCGGGATACATCGGAATACAGCGGAAGATGAGGACCGGCCGGAAGTGTCCGGTCCTGGGTGCGAGCCGTCAGACGTTAGTTGGACGTCGCGGGCAGATCGAGCGGGATGATGCCCGGCAGATCGCACTTGGCGATCGCCTGCGCCACCGCCTCGATGGCTGGCAGACGCGTGAAGCTCTTGCGCCACGCGAGCACGACGCGACGGTCCGGCACCGGTGCCGAGAACGGCACATAGCTCAGCAGGCTGTCCGGCGCCTGCTTTTCGGGCACGGACGTCTTCGGCAACACCGTAATGCCCACGCCGCTCGCAACCATATGGCGAATCGTTTCGAGCGACGAGCCTTCGAACGTCTTCTGGATGCCGTCGGCGTTCTGCGAGAAGCGCATCAGTTCCGGGCACACGCCCAGCACGTGATCGCGAAAGCAATGGCCGCTGCCGAGCAGCAGCATCGTTTCTTGCTTGAGGTCGCCCGCATCGATACGCTCGCGGCCCGCCCACGGGTGCGAGCGCGGCAGCGCCACAACGAACGGCTCGTCATAGAGCGGGCGCACCATCAGGCCGCTCTCCGGGAACGGCAGCGCCATGATGGCGGCGTCGATTTCGCCTTGCTTGAGCAACTCGATGAGCTTGAGCGTGTAGTTCTCCTGCAGCATCAGCGGCATCTGCGGCGTGGTCTCGATCATCTGTTTGACGAGTGCCGGCAGCAGATACGGTCCGATCGTGTAGATCACTCCAAGACGCAGCGGACCGGCGAGCGGGTCGCGTCCCTGCTTGGCGATTTCCTTGATGGCGATGGTTTGTTCGAGCACGCGCTGTGCCTGCGCCACGATCTGCTCGCCGAGCGGCGTCACGCTGACTTCCGCCGCGCCGCGCTCGAAAATCTGAACGTTCAGCTCGTCTTCGAGCTTCTTGATGGCCACCGAGAGCGTCGGCTGGCTGACGAAACAGGCTTCCGCCGCGCGACCGAAATGGCGTTCACGTGCCACCGCCACGATGTACTTGAGTTCCGTGAGGGTCATGTCGTCCTAACCTGTGTAAATTAATCGAACCGATGAAATCGATAGATTTTGTTTTTTATAGCACAATCGAGCGGCAATTGCCCGTTTTCGACCGCGCGCGGGCGACGTCCTTCCCGTGAACGTCACACGCTGCGGCTGCCACGCCTCGTGGCCGTCAGGCTTTCAGATAGTCTTCACGCGCGCCGAGCCATCGCTCCAGATGCGCGGCGACCGCACCCGGATGCGACTTCAGCAGCGCATCGGCAGCTTCCTGCGCGCCCGGAATCATCCAGGCGTCCTCGTTGAGATCGACGAAGCGCAGCATGGCCGCGCCCGACTGACGTGCGCCGAGAAACTCGCCGGGGCCACGGATTTCCAGATCGCGTCGGGCGATGATGAAGCCGTCGGTGGTTTCGCGCATCGTCTGCAAACGGGCTTTTGCGCCCATCGACAGCGGCGAGGCGTACATCAGCAAACAGACCGATTCGGCGGAGCCGCGACCGACGCGTCCACGCAGTTGGTGCAATTGCGCGAGACCGAAGCGCTCGGCGTGTTCGATCACCATGAGTGACGCGTTGGGGACATCCACGCCCACTTCGATGACGGTCGTCGCTACCAGCAAATGCGTGTCGCCGCGCGTGAAGTCCTCCATCACGGCGGCCTTCTCCGCAGGCGACAGACGTCCATGCACCAACCCCACCCGCAACTCCGGCAACGCCGCTACCAGTTGCGCGTGCGTATCGACAGCCGTCTGCAACTGCAGTGCCTCGCTCTCCTCGATCAGCGGACAGACCCAATACACCTGACGCCCCGCCAGCGCCGCCGCGCGCACCCGGTCGATCACTTCCGGGCGGCGCGTGTCGCTGATGAGCTTCGTCACGACGGGGCTACGACCGGGCGGCAGTTCGTCGATGACGGAGACGTCGAGATCGGCGTAGTACGTCATGGCGAGCGTGCGCGGGATCGGCGTGGCGCTCATCATCAACTGATGGGGCATGGCGTTCGGGCCCATGCCAGCGGTCTGCATCTTGCTGCGTAGCGCAAGCCGTTGCGCGACACCGAAGCGGTGCTGTTCGTCGACGACCGCCATGCCGAGACGCGCGAACGTGACTGTGTCCTGAATGATGGCGTGCGTACCGATGACGAGCTGCGCTTCGCCGCTGGCCACGCGTGCCAGCGCTTCGCGCTTTTCCTTCGCCTTCATGCTGCCCGCGAGCCACGCGACTTCCACACCCAGCGGCGTGAGCCACGCCGAGAGCTTGCGCAGATGCTGCTCGGCGAGGATTTCGGTCGGCGCCATGATCGCAGCCTGAAAGCCGGCGTCGATGGCTTGTGCGGCGGCGAGTGCGGCGATGATCGTCTTGCCGCTGCCGACGTCGCCTTGCAGCAGACGCTGCATCGGATGCGCTTCGGCCAGATCGGCGCGGATCTCCGCCCAGACGCGCTGCTGCGCGCCCGTCAGTTTGAACGGCAGTGCGGCTTCGAAACGTTCGAGCAAACCGCCTTTGATGTGCTCACCCAGCGACGGGGCACGCAACCGGCGACGTGCCGCCTGCGCCCGTTTGAGTGAGAGTTGTTGCGCGAGCAATTCCTCGCACTTGATGCGTAACCACGCAGGATGCGAACGCTCCATGAGCGCCGTCTCCGACACGTTCGGCGGTGGCGCGTGCAGCAAATGCACGGCGTCGGCCAATGCAGGCAATGGATGGTCAGGACCGATGGCGTCTTGCAGCAAGCCCGGCGGCAGCAGTTCGGGCAGCGGCGTTCGATCCATCGCGTTGTGGATCGCTTTACGCAGGTAGGCCTGCGACAGGCCGGCGGCGCTCGGATAGACCGGCGTCAGCGACTCGGGCAGCGGCGCGGCGGCGTCCTGTACCACGCGGTAGGCTGGGTGGACCATCTCCAGACCGAAGAACCCGCCGCGCACTTCGCCACGCACGCGCACCCGCGTGCCGATGGCGAGCTGTTTTTGCTGACTGCCGTAAAAATTCAGAAAACGCAGCACCAGCTCATGGCCTTCGTCGGCGATGCGTACGACCCACTGACGTCGCGGACGGTAAGCGACGTCGCTCGCTGTGACCACGCCTTCGACCTGCGCAAGCTCGCTCGGCAGCACTTCGCCGATCTTGCGCAGCGTGGTTTCGTCCTCGTAACGCATCGGCAGATGCAGGATCAGATCGATGTCGCGCTTGAGGCCCAGCTTGGCGAGCTTGTCGGCGCTGCCGGCCGCTTTCTTTGCGGCGGGCTTGGCGTCTTTCGCGGACTTGGCGGACTTGGCGGACTTACTGGTTTTGGTGGCGCGCTTCGCCGCTTTCGTTGCTTTCCCCGCAGGACGGGCGTCGGCGTCGGCCTGCGCGCTTGCAGCAGCATCGGCAAGGTCCACGAGGTCGGCGGAGGCGTCGTCAGGCGCGGTGGCGGGCATTCTGCGTTCGGTCATGCAGTCGCGATTGGGAGTTCGGAGGCATTCCGCCGAACCAAGTAAAATGTCGGTTGCTACGCATTGTAAACGCTGATGTATACCCTTTCCGATTTCGATTTCGACCTGCCGCCCGAACTGATCGCGCAGACCGCGCTCACCGAGCGTACCGCCAGCCGCTTGCTGGAGGTCGACGGCAGCGTCACGCCGCCGCACCTGTACGACCGCAGCTTCGCCGATCTGCCCAGCCTACTCGCCCCCGGCGACCTGCTCGTGTTCAACGACACGCGCGTCATCAAGGCGCGCCTGTTCGGCCAGAAGGCCAGCGGCGGCAAGATCGAGGTGCTCGTCGAGCGCGTGATCGACAACCGCACCGTGCTGGCACAAATTCGCGCCAGCAAGAGCCCCGCGCCCGGCACCGTCCTGCATCTGGCGGATGCCTTCGACGTCACCGTCGGTGAGCGCGTCGAGCCGTTCTACACGCTGCACTTCCCCGAAGACTGCTACACGCTGCTGGAAACCTACGGCCGTCTGCCGCTGCCGCCGTACATCGAACACGATGCCGACGCCGCCGACGAGACCCGTTACCAGACCGTCTACGCCCGCAATCCGGGTGCCGTGGCCGCGCCGACGGCCGGTCTGCACTTCGACGACGCCCTCTTCGCCCGTCTCGACGCCCTCGGCGTCCAACGCGCCACGCTGACCCTGCACGTGGGTGCGGGCACGTTCCAGCCGGTGCGCGTAGACAACATCGGCGAACACAAGATGCACTCGGAGTGGTATGAGATCACGCCCGCACTGGTTGACGCCATCGCCGCCACCCGTGCACGCGGCGGCCGCGTGATCGCCGTCGGCACGACGTCGATGCGCGCGCTGGAATCGGGCGCGCAGGCCGCGCTCGCCGCCGGAGGCGCACCGGGCACGCTGCGCGCCGGCAGCGCCGAGACGGACATCTTCATCACGCCGGGTTACCGCTTCCAACTGGTCGACCGGCTCGTGACCAACTTCCACCTGCCCAAGTCCACGCTGCTCATGCTCGTGTCGGCGTTCTCGGGCATGGAGACGATCCGCGCGGCCTATCGCCACGCCATCGAGCAGCGTTATCGCTTCTTCAGCTATGGCGACGCGATGATCCTCTCGCGCGTAGAGATTCAGGACACCCCGAAGGCTGCCGCCTGAATCCCGGACGGCCGTGGCGTCCAAGGCCGTCCGACCAAGTACAATACCGCCTTGGCCACGCATGGGGCGCTGGCCGCTTTTTTCACGTCCCGCGCGGGCGCCGGCTTGTTTTGCCGGTGGTGCCGGGGCGCACGACACATGCTCAAGTTCGAACTCATTACCACCGACGGGCAAGCCCGCCGGGGGCGCGTCACGCTCAACCACGGTGTGGTCGAGACGCCCATCTTCATGCCCGTCGGCACCTACGGCTCGGTCAAGGCGATGTCGCCGGTCGAACTCGTCGAGAACAACGCCCAGATCATCCTCGGCAATACCTTCCACCTCTGGCTGCGCCCGGGACTGGAGACGATTGCCGCGCACGGTGGCCTGCACCGCTTCATGGGCTGGGATCGTCCGATTCTCACGGATTCGGGCGGTTTTCAGGTGTTCAGCCTCGGCGATCTGCGCAAGATCAGCGAAGAAGGCGTGAAATTTGCGTCGCCCGTGAACGGCGACCGCCTCTTCCTCTCGCCAGAGATCTCGATGCAGATCCAGCACGTGCTCAATTCGGACATCGTCATGCAGTTCGACGAATGCACGCCGTACGAGATCGACGGCCGTCCGGCCACGGAAGTCGAGGCCGGCCAGTCCATGCGCATGTCGCTGCGCTGGGCCAAACGCTCCATCGACGAATTCAACCGTCTTGAGAACCCGAACGCGCTGTTCGGCATCGTTCAGGGCGGCATGTACGAGCATTTGCGCGACGAATCGCTCGCCGGGCTGTCGGAACTGGACTTCCACGGCTACGCCATCGGCGGGCTGTCGGTCGGCGAGCCGAAGGAAGACATGATGCGTGTGCTGGAGCACGTGGCGCCGCGTCTGCCCGCAAACAAGCCCCACTACCTGATGGGCGTGGGCACGCCGGAAGATCTGGTGGCCGGTGTGGCCGCCGGCGTCGACATGTTCGACTGCGTGATGCCCACCCGCAATGCGCGTAATGGCTGGCTGTTCACGCGTTTCGGCGATCTGAAGATCCGCAATGCGTCGCACAAGACCGATACGCGCCCGCTGGACGAAACTTGCGGCTGTTACGCCTGTCGAAACTTCTCGCGCGCCTATCTGCACCACTTGCAGCGAGCCGGGGAGATTCTGGGCGCGCGGCTCAACACCATCCATAACCTGCATTACTATCTCACGCTGATGCAGGAAATCCGGGATGCCATCGAAGCGCACCAATTCGACGCGTTCGTCGCCAAATTCAAGGCCGATCGCGCCCGCGGCGTGCAGTAACGTGGCTGGTGCGTCGAGGCGTTTGGCTCGGCCACCGAATCCCCCGGGAACGGGGTCGGGCAGTGGTAAAATGCCGGGCTTGGATGCTGCATCCTCGCACCGAAACACACGCCGCGCGTGTCCTGAGACCGGCCACACGCGGCTTTTACACGTCTTACATAAGGAGAACCGAACGTGCTGATTTCCGAAGCCTTCGCGCAGACCGCTGGCGCCAGCGCCAGCCCCCTGGGCAACCTGACGAGCTTCCTGCCGCTCGTGCTGATGTTCGTGGTGCTGTACTTCATCATGATCCGTCCGCAGATGAAGCGTCAGAAAGAGACCCGCAACATGCTGGCAGCACTCGCCAAGGGCGACGAAGTCGTGACCTCGGGTGGCCTGGCCGGTCGTATCTCGAAGGTCGGCGAAACCTTCGTGACCGTTGAAATCGCCGACAATGTCGAGATCAACGTGCAGAAGGGCGCTATCACCACGTTGCTGCCGAAGGGCACCATCAAGGCGCTCTGATCGTTTGCACCACCGCACGCGGCCGCCCTTACCGGCGGCCGCAGTGCATGGCGACGCCGGTCTATACGTCCTGCGTTGCCATGCAAGACGGTCTGAAGCACGGTTTGCCACGAGGCATCACCCTAGCCCGCTGCTATGAATCGCTATCCTCTCTGGAAGTACATCGTCATTCTGGTGGCTCTTGCCATCGGGGTGCTCTACACGCTGCCGAACCTGTTCGGTGAAACACCGGCGGTACAGATTTCCAGCGTCAAGGCGACCGTCAAGGTCGATCCCTCGACGCTCTCGCGCGCCGAAGACGCGCTCAAGGCACAGAACATCGCCTATACCGGCGCGGTGTTCGACAGCACGGGCAACAACCCGAGCGTGCGTATCCGCTTTGCCGATACCGACACGCAGCTGCGCGCCAAGGATCTGCTCCAGACGTCGCTGAACACGGACGCGACCGATCCGACCTTCGTCGTCGCACTCAACCTGCTCTCGGCCTCGCCGGAATGGCTCTCCAAAATCCACGCGCTGCCGATGTACCTCGGTCTCGACCTGCGTGGCGGTGTGCACTTCCTGCTGCAAGTCGACATGGCCGGTGCCATCACCAAGCGTCTGGATGCGTCTGCCGCTGACGCGCGTACGCTGCTGCGTGACAAGAACATCCGCCACAACGGCGTGACGCGCACGGACACCGGCATCGAAGCCGCTTTCAGCTCGCAGGCGGACGCCGAGCGCGCCCGCAGCGCGCTGAGCGACGGCCTGCCCGACCTCTCCTACACCACGCAGCCCGCTGCGAACGGCGCGTTCAAGGTCGTGGGCGCGTTCACGGAAGCCGCCCGCCGCGCGGTGCAGGACAACGCCGTCAAGCAGAACATCGTCACGCTGCATAACCGGGTGAACGAACTCGGCGTGGCCGAACCGGTGATTCAGCAGGAAGGTCCGGACCGCATCGTCGTGCAGCTGCCCGGCGTGCAGGACACCGCCAAGGCCAAGGACATCATCGGACGTACGGCGACGCTCGAAGCACGTCTGGCTGATCCGGATGCCCCGCGCATCGTGTCGGCCGACACGCCGGTGCCGCCGCAGGACGAACTGTTCCTGCACGGCAACGGTGCGCCGGTCCTGCTCAAGCGTCAGGTGATCTTCAGCGGCGACCGCATCACGAGCGCCTCGGCCGGTTTCGACGATCACCAGCAACCGTCGGTCAACATCAAGCTCGACGCCGCCGGTGGCCGCGTGCTGCGCGACGTCTCGCGCGACAACATCGGCAAGCCGATGGCCATCGTGCTGTTCGAGAAGGGCAAGGGCGAAGTGCTGACGGTGGCGACCATCCGCGGCGAACTGGGCCAAAGCTTCCAGATCACCGGCATGGGTTCGGCACAGGGCGCGAACGATCTGGCGCTGCTGCTGCGCGCCGGTTCGCTCGCCGCACCGATGGAAATCATCGAAGAACGTACGATTGGCCCGAGCCTCGGTGCCGACAACATCCATAAGGGTGTCGACTCGGTGATGTATGGCTTCCTCGCCATCGCCGTGTTCATGATGGCGTATTACATGCTGTTCGGCGTGTTCTCGGTCATCGCACTGATGTTCAACCTGCTGCTGCTCGTGGCCGCGCTCTCGTTGATGCAAGCCACGCTCACGCTGCCGGGTATTGCCGCTATCGCGCTCACGCTCGGTATGGCCATCGACGCGAACGTGCTGATCAACGAACGTATCCGTGAAGAGTTGCGCGGTGGTGCGTCGGCCCAGAAGGCGATTTCGCTGGGCTTCGAACACGCCTGGGCGACGATTCTGGATTCGAACGTGACCACGCTCATCGCCGGTCTGGCGCTGCTGGCCTTCGGTTCGGGCCCGGTGCGCGCGTTCGCTGTGGTGCACTGCCTGGGTATTCTGACCTCGATGTTCTCCGCCGTGTTCTTCTCGCGCGGTCTGGTCAACCTGTGGTACGGCGGCCGTCGCAAGCTCAAGTCGCTGGCGATCGGTCAGGTCTGGCGCCCGGACGGTGCGACGAACGCACCCGACGCAGGCGAGCAATAACCGCAGGCGCGAGAGGAAACAGTCATGGAATTTTTCCGCATCAAGAAAGACGTGCCGTTCATGCGGCATGCCCTGATCTTCAACATCGTCTCGGCGCTCACGTTCGTGGCGGCGGTGTTCTTCCTGCTCACGCGGGGCTTGCACCTGTCGATCGAGTTCACCGGCGGTACGGTCATGGAAGTGGCCTACACGCAGGCGGCCGATCTCGAGAAGATCCGTGGCGAAGTCGGCAAGCTCGGCTATCGCGACGTGCAGGTGCAGAGCTTCGGCACCTCGCGCGACGTGATGATCCGTCTGCCGATTCAGAACAGTCCGGACGGCAAGCAGGTCACCAGCGCGCAGCAAAGCGATGCCGTGATGACCGCGCTCAAGGCCGACGCCCCCGACGTGTCGCTGCGTCGCGTGGAATTCGTCGGTCCGCAGATCGGGCATGAGCTGTTCACGGACGGTCTGCTGGCGCTGACCTTCGTGGTCGTCGGCATCATCATCTACCTGTCGTTCCGCTTCGAATGGAAATTCGCCGTAGCGGGCGTGATCGCCAACTTGCACGACGTGGTGATCATTCTCGGCTTCTTCGCGTTCTTCCAGTGGGAGTTCTCGCTAGCGGTGCTCGCGGGGGTGTTGGCGGTGCTGGGCTACTCGGTGAACGAATCGGTCGTTATCTTCGACCGGATTCGCGAGACGTTCCGCAAGATGCGCAAGGCGACGGTGCAGGAAGTCATCGACCACGCCATTACGACGACGATGTCGCGGACCATCATTACGCACGCGAGTACGGAAATGATGGTGCTGTCGATGTTCTTCTTCGGCGGCCAGACGCTGCACTACTTCGCACTCGCCCTGACCGTGGGTATTCTGTTCGGTATCTACTCGTCGGTGTTCGTGGCCGCAGCGCTTGCGATGTGGTTCGGCGTGAAGCGCGAAGACCTCATCAAGCATGGCAGCAAGGATGACGAAGAAGGGCTGGATCGCAACGATCCGAACTTCGGCGCACGTGTCTGATTCACGCGTCGCTCACGAAAAAGCCGCCGGCATGTCCGGCGGTTTTTTTTCGTCCGTCGCCTGGACGCTATTCCTTTGAAGCAGCGGGCGCAGGCCTCGTCAGTCGTTGCATCTCCCCAAACCATTCCGACAGCGCGAGCGACGTGTTGGCGTGTGCGGCTTGCTGCCCGAGCAAATCGGCGTCGCCGCCTTCTCCGTGGGTATAGCGCACGCCACTGCGCAGATCCTGCGCCCCTGCCGTGGAGAACAGATAGCGCTGTTGGGCCACCGCATAGCGACGTGCCGTCGGCACCACACCGAACAGCGGTTCACCGAACCCCACGTAAGGCGCGTCCGAAAGGGCGAGATGATAGAGCGTGGGGAAGATGTCGCGATGGCCGACGAAGTCGTCCAGCCGCAGCGGCCCGATCGGCTCATACGCACGCGGCACGCGGAAATAGATCGGCACGTGATAGCGCTCGAACGGCGAGAGCGACGCGTTATCGAGATCGCGCCATTGCGGCGCACGATGATCGCCCGTCGCCACCAGAATCGTGCGCGAACGCATCGGTGAGTATTTCAGACGGTCGATGAAGTCGCCGAGTGCATCCATCGCGTAGCGATAAGCGCGCACGCCGCGCTGACGTTCGTCCCGCTCGGCAGCGTTGGCGGGTGAGGCGCGCCATCCCCTCGTCAGGTCGAACGGGCCGGTCGCCGCATCGTCGGGCACGTTGAAAGGCCAGTGGTTGCTCATCGTCAGCGCGAAGACGAACAACGGTTGACCGCGCGCGTCGGCGTCCTCCAGCATGTCGTGCACATAGCGCCAGAGATAGCCGTCGTACACACCGTAAGTGCCGGTGTCGGCTTGTGGATAGCGCGCGACGATATCGGCCTGCGTGATCACGTCGTCAAACCCTTGCTGACGCATGACACGGTCGATATGCCGCCACGTACGTGCGCCGCCGTAGACGAATACCGTTCGATACCCCTTTTGCTGAAACGGTCGGACGGCGGCGGACGTGAAGGACACCGGCACCGCACTGTCCGTCAGCATCAACGACGGGCTACCGCTATTGATCAGAAGATGTTCAAGCGTGGAGATCGTATCGGAGCGTGCCGCGACGGCGTGCCGGAACCACCATCCGGCATCCAGATGTCTGCGCATCGCGCCTGCGATGGGAAACCCGTCGGCGTCGAGCGACAGGCCGTAGCCGCCCCACCCTTCCATCAATCCGAAGATGACATGCGGCGGATGCGCCTCCAACATCGCGTTGGGCGGCGTGCGATGCCACGCAGCGCGCTGAAGGGCCGCTGTCGGGTCGTACACATGCGTATCACCGCTTCCCTTACCCTCATCACCGCCATCAACCTCGTCGCCTGGGCCTTCAACGCGCAAGGCGCGGGCAAGCGCAGCGGCATCGTCGAAGCCGTGCGACTTCAGCGCACGTTTCGGACTGTCTGCCTGCCCGGGCGCTTCCCGCCTTTGCCGGAACGCAAGGTAAAGCCGCACGGGCGTGTTGACGAGCAGGTCGTCGAGGATCGGACGTCGCGCCACGCTGACCCCCTCCTGCGTTGTCAGCCGCGCAGCAGGCTTGCCACAGGCGGTAAACAACAGCGTCGCAACCACAGCGATCTGCACGGTTGCGTCGCGCCACGTTGCCCGTCGCTGCGGGACTAGCGTCAAGCGCAGGGTGCACCACGTCTGCATGAGCGCGAGCCCTAACGCGCACAGCAACGCCGTGCCCACAGGAAGCAGACGCGCTGCGGCGTTCATGGCGATGCCGACATCGTCGTCGAAAATGCTGAAGATCTGAGAGCCGAACGGCACACCGAAGTAGCGCAGGTAGTAGTGTTCCGTCAGCCCCGCTGCATTCACCATGACAAACCAGAGCACGACGCCTGCGACAAATGTCGCCCGCATGGCAGGTGTCGACGCCAACATCGCCCGTCCGATCGCCAGCGGCAGCAGCCACACCAACATTCCCCAACTGCTCAGCAGGGCGTCGTAGCGCGCGCCGTACCAGAGCCAGAGCATCCATTCATGCGCACTCGTGGTGACGACGGTGTGCTGCGCGTCTGGCGTGAGCGCCATGACGCCGAAACCACGGATCAGCAGATTGCCAAGCCACGTCGCGAGCATGACGACCGCACATAGGCGTAGTAAGCAGGGGAGTCGGGGAGCGGCTGACGAGGCGAGCGTCGCCGCCGGGATGTCGGCAGACGTGGGAGTCATGGCTGGACGGCCCTTTGCGCGGGCGCAAACGGGACCTGCGTGGAGATGGCTGCCAGCCTGACAGCGAATATCAGGCTCCCGATGCGGGTGGTTTCACAACGTGCGTGCCCCCTGTCGAACGTGCACGCGCCACGGGCTTGCGGTAATCTCGCGGAATTCGCAATTTACGAATTTTCACGCCGATGAAGCCGATCCGCATATGGGACTTGCCGACGCGATTGTTCCACTGGTCGTTCGTGGTGCTGGCCGTCGCCGCCTACGTCACCGCCAAGACGGGTGGCAACGCGATGATCTATCACTTCTGGTGCGGCTATGCCGTGCTCGCGTTGCTGATCTTCCGTGTGATCTGGGGCATCGCCGGTCCGCGCTATGCACGTTTCTCGGCGTTCCTGACCGGACCGCGCACGTTCTTTCGCTCGCTGCGCGACACGTCAAGCACGTCGGACGCGTCGGCCATGCAGGCGCGCTTCGCCGGACACACCCCACTCGGCGGCCTGTCGGTCATCGCCATGCTGTTGTTCTTCGGCATTCAGGTCGCGCTGGGCCTGTTCTCGAACGACGACATCTTCAACGACGGGCCGCTCGTCAAGTTCATCGACAAGGATACGAGCGACATGCTCACCGGCTGGCATCTGCGCAATCAGTGGGTGCTGATCGCGCTGGTGGCATTGCATGTGCTGGCCATTGCCTATTACCGCATCGCACGTAAGAAGGATCTGGTCCGGCCGATGATTCTCGGCGACAAGACGCTGCCTGGCCCCGTGCGCCCGGCACGTGACGACTGGCGTGTGCGCATGGGCGCGCTGGTGCTCATCGTGCTGGCGTCGGCGCTCGTGTACCGCATCGTGAATCTCACACCGGCGGTGGCGGCGTTGCCGTCATATTGACGACGCGCCAATGGCCGACCGATGTCGGCGTCTCCCTAACGAAAAAAGCCGGTCGCGTGAAACGACCGGCTTTTTTTTGGCGTGCTGAACACGCCAGATGTGCCAGACAGCTTACTTCGCGCGGAAGTTGTCGTGGCAGCTCTTGCAAGTCTGCGCAGCCTCGCCGAAAGCGGTCTTGATCGACGCGAGGTCGCCACCCTTGGCCACCGTGTTGAGCTTGGCCACAGCGGTTTCCATCTTCTCGGCCGCTTGCTGGAACTTCGCCTTGTCGGAGAAGACTTCCGGCTTGGCTTTGCTCTTGCCGTTGGTCTGACCGCCGTCAAAGGCGGGCCACGGCAGCTTCGAGAGCGTGGCGACGAGTTCGGCGTTCTTTGCCACGTCGTCCTTGTTGAACGGCGCGTCGCCCTTGACCACGGCACCGATGCGGCCGAAGTGGTTGCCCATCAGAAACAGCGCGGATTGACGGTACTCGACGGCGTCGTCGGCTTTGGCGAACTGGGCTTGAGCGAGGGTCGGCGTGAGGACGGCGGCGGCAAGCGCAGCCACTGCGAGAGTGAACTTCATCCGTGGGGTTCTCCTTATGGTTTGTGCGGCTATGATACACACCAACTTGCGCACCCGTATGACACGATGGTCATAAGCACAGAAGCCAGCCATAAGGTCGACGAACAAAGACGAAAACCGAAGAACCATGCAAAACGGGCCGCAGAAGCGGCCCGTCTTGATAATGCGGATAAAGCGTCGCGAGCTTACACGCGCTTGGCGAGCGACTCGGCGATACCGACGTAGTTCGCCGGCGTCATTTCCAGCAGACGCGCCTTGGCATCTTCCGGAATGGCCAGTTGCTTGATGAACGCTTGCAGCGCTTCGCGGGTGATGCCCTTACCACGCGTGAGCTCCTTCAACTGCTCGTACGGGTTCGGCACACCGAAGCGACGCATCACGGTCTGTACCGGCTCGGCCAGCACTTCCCATGTGTTGTCGAGGTCTTCGTCCAGACGCTGCGGGTTCACTTCGAGCTTGGCCAGACCGCGCAGGCACGAGTCGTACGCCAGCAGGCTGTAACCGAAGGCCACGCCGATGTTGCGCAGCACGGTCGAGTCCGTCAGGTCACGCTGCCAGCGCGAGACCGGCAGCTTGTCGGCCAGGTGACGCAGCACGGCGTTGGCCAGACCGAGGTTGCCTTCCGAGTTTTCGAAGTCGATCGGGTTGACCTTGTGCGGCATGGTCGACGAGCCGATTTCGCCAGCCTTCGTCTTCTGCTTGAAGTAGCCGACCGAGATGTAACCCCAGATGTCACGATTCAGGTCGAGCAGGATCGTGTTGGCACGGGCCACGGCGTCGAACAGCTCGGCCATGTAGTCGTGCGGTTCGATCTGGATCGTGTACGGGTTGAACGTGAGGCCCAGACGCTGTTCGATGACCGTCTTCGAGAACGTCTCCCAGTCGTATTCCGGGTAGGCCGACAGGTGGGCGTTGTAGTTACCCACAGCACCGTTCATCTTCGCGAGCAGTTCGACGCGACGCACGCGCTCCAGCGCACGCGCCAGACGCACCGCGACGTTGGCGATTTCCTTGCCGAGCGTGGTCGGCGAGGCCGGCTGACCGTGCGTGCGCGAGAGCATCGGCTGGGCGGCATGTTCACGCGCCAGTTCGCCAAGCTTGGTCACGAGCGATTCGAGGGCCGGGACGATGACTTCGTCGCGCGCGCCCTTGAGCATCATGCCGTGCGAGGTGTTGTTGATGTCTTCCGACGTGCAGGCGAAGTGAATGAACTCGCTTGCCTTCTCCAGTTCGGCCTGACCCTGTACCTTTTCCTTGAGCCAGTACTCCACGGCCTTCACGTCGTGGTTCGTGACCTTCTCGATGTCCTTGATGCGTTGAGCATCCGCGTTCGAGAAGTTGGCCGCCAAATTCAGCAGGAACGTCTCCGCCGCGCCCGAGAACGGGGCGATTTCGGCGAAACCGGCCTTGGACAGGGCGATCAGCCAGTGGATTTCGACCTTCACGCGGTTGCGCATGAATGCCGCCTCGGACAGCCAGGGACGCAGGGCGTCGGTCTTGCTGGCGTAACGGCCGTCGAGCGGGGAGAGCGCGGTCAATGGGGAGAATTCGTCGGACATGGCACTGGGCACCGAAAAAGAAAATCGGGGGAGCCGGCGATGTGCCAACTCGGAAAGGCCAGTATTTTACCATTCCCCGGCCCCGGCCATCCCACACGTTATACTCTGCTCCGCGCTACAGCGATTTATCAAGGATTCACATGAAGTTGATCGGTGCCCTCGCCAGTCCCTACGTTCGTAAAGTCCGCATCGTGCTGGCTGAGAAAAAGCTCGACTACAAGCTCGAACTGGAGAACGTCTGGGCCGACGACACCCGCATCCAGCAGTCGAACCCGATCGGCAAAGTGCCGTGTCTGGTGATGGAAGACGGCGAAGCCGTGTTCGATTCCCGGGTCATCTGCGAGTACCTCGACACCCTCTCCCCGGTCGGTAAGCTCATCCCCCCATCGGGTCGCGAACGCGCCGAAGTGCGTTGCTGGGAAGCCCTCGCCGATGGCGTGACGGACGCCGCCGTCCAGATTCGCGTCGAAAAGATGTTCCACGACGAAGCCTCGCGCTCACAGGTGTTCATTGCGCGTCAGGTCGGCAAGATCGACGAAAGCCTGCTGGCGATGGCACGCGGGCTCGACGAGCGCCAATGGTGCGCGGGCAATCGCCTGACGCTGGCCGACGTGGCCGTCGTCTGTGCGCTCGGCTATCTCGACTTCCGCTATCAGGAAATCGACTGGCGCGCCGCTCACCCGAACCTTGCGCGTCACTTCGAACGCATGGCTGCCCGCCCGTCGGTCGCGGACACGGTGCCGACGGACGTCGTGCCAGCGCTTTGATGTGACACGGCGCGGGCGACGCTTCGCAGCGCCCGCGCCGCCCCCAATGTCCCGCGTCCCATTGCGCCGCCGTTCTGCGCTTCCGGGCCTCCTCCCCAGCCTCACCCGTCGCCGTGCCCGGCGGGCCGGAGCGCCGCCCCGGCGGTACGCTCCCGCACGCGCGACGGCATAACAACCGCCGGTTGGTCCCGCCGCCGGGCATCAGCTTTGCCCGCTCGACTTGCGGCGTCGGCCGACGGGCTGCGTGTAATCAGTTCTCCGAGCCCCTGTAGCAGACGCCACACGCGGGCGTTCTTGTCGTCCGCGACGTCAGCCCTGTCGGACCTCTCGACACTCCCGGCTTTCGCGACCTTTCGCACATTCGCGATCTTGTCCCGCATGTCGTTCCGCCCAATGTCATCCGTCTGGACGAGTGTCTGCGCGACAGACGACGAGGCAACGCCTCTCGATGCCAGCGGCGCTACGTCGGCATCCGCACCTGCGGGACCGCGCAGACGCGAGTAACTCGCCAGGACCTTCCGCACGTAGTTCTGCGTCTCCGGGTACGGCGGCACCTGACGGCCATACCGCAATACCGCACCCTCTCCGGCGTTGTAGGCCGCGAGCGCCAGACTGACATCGTCATCGAACCGCGAGAGCAGCCAACGCAGATACGACGCGCCTGCGCGCAGGTTCTCGGCAGGGTCTTCGAGACGGCGGACACCGAAACGCTGCCCGGTGCGTGGCAGTATCTGCATCAGCCCGATGGCGCCGCGCCCCGAGACTGCCTGCGGGTCGTATCCCGACTCGGTGTCGATGATCGCGTGCAGCAGGGCCGCATCGACGGAGGTCGCCCGGGCCGCGCGACGCACGAGCGCATCGAAGGGGAGCTTTGCAAGCACCGCGGTGGCGGCAGCGCCGGGGTTCGCGGGTGCGCGGCGGTCCAGCATTGCCGGATCAGCAAGATCGGGACGGTTGCCCAGACCGGACGCGACGTCCGGGCCGGCCTCCGGGTTCCGTCCCGCTGGCGCCGCCGCCGTCCTTGCCGTCCTCGCCGACACGATGGACGGTGGCGTCGGGGCCGGGGCCTCCCGTAACGGCGAGACGAGGCGCCTCGCGGCATCGATCACAGTGGTTGCATCAGGCGCGCGCAACGTCTCACGCGCCTCGCGCACCCCGATCCCTGTGCCAGCGGCGGCCCCCGTCGTATTGGCAACACGCCCCGCCGTCGGCACTGCGATCTGCGCATCCGCAACTCTTGGATGATGCGGCAGCAATCCCCGATCCGCCGCCAACGATGGCAAACCGCCCAGCCCCAGCGCGCCGCACATCAGCAACACGTGACGCCAGCGCCGCCGCCGCCGATTCGTCGGCCACTCGCTCATACGCCCTCCCCATCGCGAGTGCGCATCGTGGGACGTGCCGGTGTTTCGGCCTCAACCGAGGACGTCTGCACCTCATAAGGCAAATCCAGTGCGAGACGCAGAATGGCAGCCACCGCGTCAAAGAGGTCTGGCGGGATCGGCGCATCGATTTCGACATCGTCCATCAGCCGCCGCGCCACCGGCACGTGCTCGACGACCGGAACGCCCTCGCGCTCCGCAATCCGCACAATCGTGCGCGCACGCGCGTGGCGGCCTTTTTCGATCACCAGCGGCACGGCCGTCTCACCCGGCACGTAGCGCAGGCAAATGGCGAGACGCGTCGGGTTGCGCACCACGGCCGTCGACCGCTTGACGTTGTCCGACAGGCTCCCGCTCTCGATCGTCTCCCGATGAATCTCGCGCCGCTTGTTCTTCAGGTCGCGGTTGCCCTCCACTTCCTTGGTCTCACGCTTGATTTCGTCGTGAGACATCATGAGCTGCTTGCGCAACTGATACTTCTGATACGCGAAGTCCAAACCACCGAACACGACATAAGCGATCACCAGCACCGCCATCAACCAGAACATCAACCGCACGGTGAGCGCCAGCCCGCAAGACGGGCCGCACTGCGCAAGCACGGCCAGCGACGGCGTGTACTGCCGGATCAGATAGAAAAAGACCACGCCCAGCACGGCAACCTTGACGAGCGACTTCGCGAACTCGAAAAGCGATTGCATCGAGAACAGTTGCTTGGCTTTGGCGACGGGATCGATACGCTCATACTTCGGACGAATCACTTCCGGCGCGACCAGTGCCCCTACTTGCAGGATCATCGCGAGCCACGTCGTCACGATCAGCAGCACAGCGAGGCCGCCAGCGAAGCGCACGAAGATCAATAGCGACGGGCCGAGCATGCCCTGTACAGCTTCATCCACCGGATCGCGCAGCACGAGCAGCATGCGGGCAATCAGCGCTTGCAGCGCATCGTAAAGGGCGGGCCCCTCGAACATCAGCCATGCGAGCGTCGCACCGAGTTGCATGCAGACGGCAAGATCGGCGCTCTTGGCGACGCGCCCCTTCTTGCGCTCGTCCTGAATCTTCTTGGGTGTTGGGGGAAGGTTCTTCTCGCTCACGCGCGCCTCACGAAGCGGGAAGCGTCATGGCCGCCCACGTGCGGAGCACCTCGGGCAGGCGATACCAGTGCGCGAGCGGCACGGCAATGGCGAACGGCAGACTTGCGACAGTCACGAGCAACGCCATCGCGCTCTTGACCGGCATGGCGAGGAAGAACACGTTGAGTTGCTGCGCCGCGCGGTTCACGAAGCCCATCGACATATCGACGAGCACCATCACGACCATCGCTGGTAACGCCACCGCCACGCACATGACCTGCATCGCCTGCCAGAGCGACAGCAGCCAGGCGACGGACGCGTCCTCCCATCGCCAAGGTTGCCCGATAGGCACAGCAACGTAGGAGTCGTACAGCGCGCTCAGCACCGCATGTGCCGCCGGAGTGACGAAGAAGAGCACGCAGAGCATCTGCGTCAACGCAATGCCGAAGATCGACGATTGCGCGCTCATGAGCGGATTGAGCACGCTGGCCATCGATGCCCCGCGCATGGTGTCGATCACGTACCCCGTCATATCGACGGCCCAGAACGGTAGCGTAGCCACGAACCCCACAAGACCGCCAATGAAGAGCTCGCGCAGGATCAACATGCCCCACGCGCTCCATTGCGTTGGCATATCGGGCGTCGCATGCACGAGCGCGACGACCGGCAACGCGAGCGCGAGCACCAGCGCGTTGCGCAACATACCTGCACCGAGCATGCCGACCGACAGCACAGGCAGCAACATCGCAACGCCTAGCGGGCGCAACATCGCCACGCCCCACGCCAGCGTCCAGCCGAACAGGTCGGACCAAAGTGGCGCGATCAGCGTGTCGGATGACGCGGCTAGGGCAGCGATCCTCGGCATATCGACCATATCGACCATCGCGCTCACCCCATCCTGCTGATTTGCTCGAACGCGCTACCCGCGTAGTTGAGCAACACATGGCCCATCCATGCATAAGTCGCGGCCAGCGTGACCGACACGGCAATGAGCTTGATGAGGAACTGGACGGTCTGATCCTGCACCTGCGTGAGGGCCTGCACCAGCGACACCAGCACGCCGACTGCGGACGCAACGACGACCGTCGGCAATGACATCAGCAACGTGAGCCAGAGCATTTCACTAGTGAGATTGACGACGATGGCTTCGCTCATAAGCAGGATCCCGGCGGCGTCATGCGTACGAGAGCATCAACTGCCGCACCAGTTGCTCCCAACCGTTCATCATCACGAAGATGAGCAACTTGAATGGCAGGGCGATGGTCATGGGCGAGACCATCATCATCCCCATCGCGAGCAGGATGTTCGAGATCACCAGATCGATCACGATGAACGGCAGATAGAGCAGCAAACCGATCTTGAAGGCCTCGGCCAACTGACTCAGCGCGAAGGCAGGCATCAACACGAGTAGCGAGTCCGCACCCAGCCGGTCGCGATGCGCCTCCGGCCACGTCTCACTTCCCAGCCCGGCGAAGAAGTCGCGTTGTCTGGCGTCGGTGTGACGGGTGAGGAACGCACGGTACGGCGAGAGCACGCTGGCGTCGACGTCGGCCACGAAGTTTTTCGATGAGAGCGAAACCGGACGGGAACCGAGATTCGCTTCGATGTCGAAGGCGACCGGCGCCATGATGAAACACGTGAGGACAAGCGAGAGACCGTAGATCGCGATGTTGGGCGGGATCTGCTGCGTACCCAGCGCGTTTCGTAGCAGCGCGAAGACAACCGCCAGTTTCAGGAAAGCAGTCCCCAGCACCACCAGCAACGGCATGATCGAGAGCAGCGATAGCAAGACAACAAGCTGCACCGGGTGGTCGAGCAAGGACATACGAACTCCAATGAACGCCTTCGTCCGCCGGACAGGCACGCCGACCGGAACGGACGAAGGAAGAGAGAGCAGGACGAGGCGAAACGACATGGCCGGCACGCAGCCGCATGCTGACGAGGCACGACGCATAGGTCGTCGATCGGCAAATGGTAGGACGTGGCGGAATGCACGCCCATCGGGTCACGACCCGAAATCAGGGCATCGGATCGATGTGCACCGCGAGACGTCCGTCGCCGAAGCGTAATAGCCGTCCGTTGGCCCATGGCGTGCCGTCGCGCCAGAGTGAGATACGTGCGGCGCTCAAAACGCTTTGCGGTGCGCGCTCATGTGACGTCGCGCGCCCGAGATGCCACGCCGCCAGACTCGGAACGGGCACCGCCCTTTCGGCAATGACCGCGACCAGACGGGTACATGACGCGGCGCCGCCTTCAACGGCGCCCGGTGTCGGGAGATCGGGTAACACGACGTGTCGCCCCGACGGTTGTCCGTCACACATGGCAATGGCTCGCGCGCCGTCGAGCAGCCAGTACTCGCCGGACGCAACGTCGGCCGCCACGTCGAGAAGTACCGCACCGCCCTCACGCAGACGGTCGCAAAGCGACGCTGGGAGCTCGGCCCAGCCCGCCGCGAGGGTGCATCGACGCGTCGGGAAACCGGACGGGTCCAATGGTGTGTCGCACCGCACCGCGCGCTGGCAACGGTCCGTGAGCCACGACGTCACACCGTCGAGATGCACTAACGCCAGCCGACGCGCCCCGCGCTGTAACACGATGCCGATGCGCCACGTCGCCTCGACGGATTCCCGCGTGATCGCCGTCACCTGCGGCCAGGAAGTCGGCGCAGCGAATGTGTCCGGGCATTCCCGACGCATCGCGGCAGCGGACCGTTCCGTGTCCGACGCGCTCCCCGCCATCGCCTCGCGCTCCGGCTCTTCCTCACCCTCGATGTCTGCGCCCTCCGTTGCGAGGGTCAGCGACGCGGCGCTTGCCCGCCAGTCCGGCGGCAAGGCCTCCCACGACGGTACAGGAAGCCGGTCGTCGAGCCACGCTGCCCATTGTCCGGCGTCGCACCAGAAGTGCGTCTGACTCACGACGCCCTCATCGACCCGTGCAGTCGCAACGAGCCCGTCACCCCCTGCGCGAAGCCATCCGACGCGCACCTCCGTCTCGCCTTCGATGAAGCGCACGCAGCCCGTGCCCGCGAGTACCCCCTCCAACGCAACGCCGACATCCCGCGTCAGCGGATGATCCGACTCCGTGCCTGTCTCACGGAACATAACGCGCCTCGACTTCGACCGTGACGGGCAGCGCGAAGCGTGACGTCAACGTCCGGGAGAGTTGCCCTCGATGCGCCAGCAGTCGGCGATACATCGTCAGACGCGCGCACAGCAGACTCACGGTAATGCCCTGCCGTCCGCGACGCGCTTCGACAACCAGTGTGTCCAGCGCACCGCCATGCACGACGACGCGCAGCGCGCTTGCGCTGTCCCAGTTTGCGTCCTGACGGGTATGCCAGACACGCAACCAGCGCAGGACATCGGCGGGACCGGTCACGCAAGCTGCAGGTTCGCCCATCAACGCGAATGCTCGCTCGTCCCGTTCGTCGCGGTCAGCCCGGCCGTTGTTTCGTGCTTGCGAAACCGCTGTCGTGTCGCGTCGTTGCGAAAGCGATCGTTCCGACAGACTGCCGAACGCGTCGGCGGACAAGCCACTGCGGCGAATGGTATTCATTGTGAAGTCCTCGAAATGGCGGTTGGAATGGAAACGGATCACCGTGGGGAATCAACTTAAGTCCGGTAGAACTCCAGCAACTCCCGCAATTTCTCCTGTTTCCGGGAGTTGCTCTGAAGGCGTTCGCGCTGCTCGCGCACATGGGCCTCGGCTTGCTGCGCGATGTCGATTGCCTTGCTGTGCCGGGCTTTGGCGTCGACCAGCGAAGCGCGCTCCTCCTCCACGAGACGCGCCGCACCTGCCGCCTCGCGCGGCCCGTACACGCCGCCGCGCGACAACGCCCTCTGCCATACATCACGTTGAACATCGCAAGCGCGCTCACAGGTAACGACGTTATCGGCGGCCTCCCTTGCTGCCAACATGAGACGTGCCAACGCGGCGCGTAAGCCTGCTTCCCGACGTTGCGCCAGCATCGCCAACGCGGCGATGCCTTCGCGGTCTTTCAGTTCGCGAGATGTTCGAGCCATGCGAGGGTGTCGTCGAACGGCGCCACCTCGTGCTGGGCCTGACAAAGGAAAGCACGGATGTCCGGCGCGCGCGCCAGTGCCTCGTCCGTATCGGGATCGTTGCCTGCCTGATACTCGCCGACACGGACCAGCAGTTCGACGTCGGCCGCAAGCGCCATCGCGCGGCGCACGCGTGCAGCGCTTTCTACATGCTGTGCACCTGCGACTTGCGTCATCACACGGGACAGGCTCTTCGGCACGTCGATGGCGGGGTAGTGATTTTCCTGAGCCAGACGCCGCGACAACACAATGTGACCGTCGACAATCGAACGAACTTCGTCTGCGAGCGGTTCGTCCAGATTGTCCCCCTCGACCAACACCGTATAGAACGCCGTGATGCTGCCGCGCTCGCCTGTCCCGGCGCGCTCCAGCAAACGCGGCAACCGTGCATAGAAACTCGGCGGCAAGCCACTTGTCGCCCCAAGTGGCTCACCTGCCGCCATGCCGATATCGCGCACGGCACGGCCGAACCGGGTCAGCGAATCCATGAGCAGCAGTACATCCTTTCCTTCGTCACGGAACGCTTCGGCGATCGCCGTCGCTGTGTACGCAGCCTTCATCCGTTCCAATGCCGGACGATCGGACGTGGCCACCACGCACACCGTTCTTGCGCGAGCTTGCGGCGTGAGCCCCTGCTCAATGAATTCACGCACCTCCCGGCCACGCTCGCCGATCAGCGCCAGCACGATGACATCCGCCGCTGCGCCCTGACACATCATCGCGAGCAACGTACTCTTCCCACCTCCTGCCGCCGCGAATATGCCCAGGCGCTGGCCACGGCCGCACGTCAGCATGCCGTCGATGGCCCGAATGCCAATGGGTAGATGCGTGGAGACGAGCGCGCGTCGCAGGGCTGGCGGTGGTTCGGCGTCGAGCGCACGCCACTCGACATCGGCGCTGTGCGCACCGGACTCAGTGGCCAGCGGCCGTCCCAGGCCATCGAGTACCTCACCGACCAGATGCTCGCCCACCGCCACACGCGACGACAATCCCAACGCCTGCACCAGCGCGCCATTGGCCACACCCGTCGGCTCCGCATAGGGCGCGAGCCAGACGTGCCGCCCTTCCACCGCAATGACCTCCGCATCGAGCGCCGGCGACATCACCCGGCACTGCTCTCCGAGTGCTGCACCGGGCAACCGGGCCCGCATGGCGTTTGGCGTGATCTTATCGATGCGCCCGTAGCGCACCTCGCGTGGCGCGCCGCGGCGCAGGTCATCACAGGCCTTGCGCTGCGCGTCCAACGTACGACGCAGTCCATTGGCGATTCGTGCGGCATCGGGGCGGCGCATGTCAGAACGCCCCCCGCACATCGATCGTCCCCAGCACGCGAACATGCGGCTCGTCGGCAACTTCCTGAAACGACAACACCGGCAAGTCGGCACGCTCCCGCTCGATCAGCTTGCGCACAAAGCGTCGCACGTCCATGGCCGTAAACAACACAGCGGGGGTTCCGTCATGCGCATCCACCGCCCCATCGATCGCGCCGAGAATCGCGTCCGTCTGAGCGGGATTCAGGTCAGCGTACGAACCGGAAGCCGTTTGACGCACCGCAGCCCGAACGACGTCTTCGATACCGCGACCGACATTCCAACCTGTGATGTGCTCGGTGCCCCGACGAAAGCGCCGGGTGATGTGGCGGCGCAGACTCAGCCGCACGTACTCCGTGAGCATGATCTGGTCTCGCTCCTTAGGGGCCCACTCGATCAGCGCTTCGAACACACGCCGCAAGTCGCGGATCGACACCCCTTCGGCGACCAATCGTTGCAACACCTCCGCCGTTCGGCTGATCGGTAATTGGCGCTGCAACTCTTTGACGAGTTCGCCGTAGCGATCCTCCATCGCATCCATCAGGAAGCGCGCTTCCTGCACGCCCAGGAAATCGGCAGCATGCGCGTCGATGACCAGCGAGACGCAATGTGCCACGCGATCCGCACCATCGATGACAGTGCCACCGCTCGCGAGCCACGCCGCGCGCTGCCCATCCTCAAGCCAGAAGAGCGTCTGTCCACCGAACGGTAGCGGCGTCTCACGCGGCGCACCGCCTTCGAGCGCACGCAACGCGGGGATAGGATGTGTGGCGTCGTAGTGCGCCAGCGCGGCCTCCGACACCACGTCAATCGTCATGACGCTCTCGTGATAGAGCTGAATGTCCAGTCTGTCGCCCG
Organism: Pandoraea commovens; assembly: GCF_024704525.1. Lineage (NCBI taxonomy): Bacteria > Pseudomonadati > Pseudomonadota > Betaproteobacteria > Burkholderiales > Burkholderiaceae > Pandoraea > Pandoraea commovens. Next base: position 1,025,052 of record NZ_CP102780.1, on the reverse strand, counting down.
GCAACGTGGCATCGGTCGTCACCTGCACTTCCGGCATCGGCACGCCGAACTGCTCGAACTTCTGATGCCGCAGGGCATCGATGCGTCCGGACACGGCCGCGATTCCCCCGCACGACTCCGACAACGCTACGCCGACCCTCGCCAGCAACGGCTGCGCACCGGGGCGTCCGGGTTTCGCTGCTGCGCCATCCGCACCGGCCACGGCGCCGGCTTCCGTGGCGAGCGCCCCGTCCTTAGCCCCCCGCTTTGTCCACCACGCTGCGCCGCCCGCCAGCGCAGCGAGCAACAGGAAATAGTGCATGGGAAAGCCGGGAATCAGACCGAACAGCACCAGGACGACGGCCGCCAGCGTCAGCGAGCGCGGTTGTGCTGCGAGCTGGTCGGTGAGCTCGCGCGCCAGATTGCGCCGTTGCTCACCAGGGACGCGCGTCACGATAATGCCCGCCGTAACGGAGATCAGCAGTGCAGGGATCTGCGACACGAGCCCATCGCCGATGGAGAGAATGGCGTAGATCGCCGCCGCGTCGCCCGCACTCATTCCCCGCATGAACACGCCGACGCCGATGCCGCCGAGCAGGTTGACCACGATGATGACCAGTCCGGCAATGGCGTCGCCCTTCACGAACTTCATCGCCCCGTCCATCGCACCGTAAAACTGACTTTCCTTCTGCACGATCCGGCGAAGTCGCTTGGCTTCGGCCGCATCGATCGTCCCCGCACGAAGATCGCCGTCGATGCTCATCTGCTTGCCGGGCATGCCGTCGAGCGAAAAACGCGCGCCGACTTCGGCCACCCGCTCCGAGCCTTTCGTGATCACGATGAAGTTGACGATGGTGATGATGAGAAACACGATCATGCCAACGACGATGTTCCCTCCGGCGGCAAAGTCACCGAACGTGTACACGATGTCGCCCGCGTCGGCGTGCAGCAGAATCAGTCGGCTGGTACTGATGGTCAGTCCGAGCCTGAACAGCGTCGTCATCAAAAGAACGGAAGGGAACGCGGAGAAGTCCAGAGGCTCGTTGATGTACAGCGCCACCATCAGCAGCAACAGCGAAACACCCAGATTGAGTGCGATGAGCAGATCCATCACCGACGGCGGCATCGGGATGATGATCATCAGCACGGTCACCAGCAGCAACGCCGCCAGGACAATGTCCTGACGTCCCGCTGCGGCGCGCAACCAGATCAGCACGCGCGTCATGGAAGGCTCTCCCGTTGCTGCCCGGCGTCGATCCGCTCGAGCAGGCGGCGCATGCGCACAAGACAGGCAAACCAGTCGACGGCCTGTAAGTTGGCGCTGGACGGCGGCGCAGCAATGAGCATGGGGCGGCCTTGCGCAACGCAGGCGCGCACCGGAATGCCGAGACTCCACTCCGGCGCGCACGTTTGCAGAAGTCGCGGCAGCCAACGCTCCGCACGTGCGACACGATGGAGTAACGTCAGGGCGAGCGTCACTCCCTGCGCTTCGACCTCTGTCATCAGCACGCACGGCGCGAGCGCTACGCGCATGCGCGGCTCAATGCGTTGCGGCGGCAACGCCAGTAGTTCGAAGAGGTGTTCGAGCTTGCGCTGAGTCTGAGTATCCATCGGGGGCATCCGGAGCATCGGTAACGAGGAGCTTGCGCGTGAAGGAAAACGCTCGCGGTGAGTGGCACGCAATACGCAACACACGGTGGGCATTCGAAAATGAGCAGCGACGATGGTCGCGCAATCACGGCGGCGGCGGCTATCCGGCGCGGACCTGAATTTCTTCGCTCCACACCGCTCGTGCCGACACGCCATGCCAGCGTCACGGTTCAAAGCAGCATCCGCAAACGATGTGCCCACCTCACGATATCGGCAACGTTGTGCGCATCGAGCTTGCGCATCATGTTCAGACGGTGCGTCTCCACCGTCTTCACGCTGATCGACAGGAGTTGGGCGATGTCGCGATTGCGCTGCCCCTCCGCTGCGAGTTTTAGCACCTGCCGTTCGCGCAGTGTCAACAGCCGTTCGGGCAACTCCGCTGCGCCTGGCTTCGACGCCAGCGGCATGCCCGTCGGGTCGTGAACGATGCCGAACACCGCCGGATCGATGAAGCGATCACCCCGCATGACAACGCTCACTGCGTTGATCAACGTCGTCCGCGAACTACTTTTGAGCACGAAAGCGCCCGCGCCAGCTTCCAGCGATTGCCGCGCGCGTTCGCCGTCGTCGCTCGCCGAATGAACGACGATCCGCAGCTCCGGCCAACGCTGAACGCATTGACGGATGACGTCCACACCGTCCATACCGGGCAGGCCCAGATCCAGCACGATCAACGCGGGACGATGCACCACGCAGGCGCGGTAAACGTCCAGTCCATTGACGACTCTCGCCAGCACGCACCATCCGAGTTCGTCCTCGATCAGGCGACAAAGCCCGTCGGCCAGCAATTCGTGGTCTTCCACAACGATGACACCGGTACAACCCGTCATTCGCAGCTCCTCGACAGTTAGTCATTAGCATTCATGCGGATTTTTGTTCAATCTCTTTCGACTTCGGGCCAACGGGCACGAATCTTGTGCCTTCGCCTGATCGCCCGCATAGGAAAACGCCGCAAATCTCCAGGTTCGGCGGTGACTTCAGGTCTGCGCCGGATGGCGTGCGTGACACAGCGCTCGATAATGACGGTCCCTGTTCGCAGTGTCGGGCACCCACCCCAACAGACATCTATGCGTTTGCCATTTGCGCTCTCCGCGCTCGACTGGATTGCTCCACGCGACGTTCAAGGCGCGCGCATCGTGCTCGATATCGACGGCCACCCGGGCTGGACCTGCCCGGCAGCCGGCGGCTACTGTGTGGCAACCGCAGTGGATCCCCCGGCACGCCATTCGTTATGCGCTCCCGGTCGTGCGGACGTCGACGACTCGGCACGCTCGCGCTGGCTTGCGCGCAGTTCGCTCGTGCTGGCTGGGCAGTCGGCGTTACGCGACGACAGTCTGTGTGTCGCGAACGACGTCGTCTGCTGGGTCCATCGATTCGATGCGCACGCCTCGCCGGCGCAAGTGGAAGCGCAGCTCCGCCGCCAACTTCTCGCGGGCGAAATGCTTTCTTCTCAAATACGGCGATTGCATGTCGTGCGCCACGGGTGATCATGCGCTGCCGTCTCCTGCGTCGCGCATCGCGACATCTCCTTCGCCTGACCTTGCCGGTCGCCGTGCTGACGATGGCCCCGGCGAGCGCTGCGTTATCGAGCGCATCCGGTTCGACGGGCGACAAGACGAACGACGGAACGTCGCCCATGTGGCGCGGCGGGCCATTCGCTTTTCAAAGCGCCGGAACGCCACTTGCGGAGTTGCTACGCGACTTCGGCGCGCATCACGGCATACCGACGGTCGTCAGCGCGCAGGTCGACGACCGCTTCATCGGCACGCTCCCGCCAGGTGCCGCACAGACGACACTCGACACACTGGCTGAACGTTATCGGCTTTCGTGGTACTTCAACGGCCAGACGCTCAACATCTATAAGGCCAGCGAAGCCACGCGCCGTGTGTTGCCGCTGCGTTACGCGTCGCCTCGCGACCTCCTCGCGCATCTGCACGACGCCGGAGTCCTCCACCCGCGACACTGCGTGGCACGGGCGATTCCGGCGACACACGCACTCGAAATCGCGGGCGTTCCGGCATGCGTCGAAACGGTTTCCATGCTGGCCGACTACGTCGAACGAGACGCGCGCGATCAACAGGAGAGCGAGGAGACCATCAAGATATTTCCCCTGAAATTCGCGACGGCGGACGACACAAGGTACTTTTATCGCGGGCAGGAAGTGGTCGTTCCGGGCGTAGTCAGCGTACTTAAGGATCTGATTCAAGGGGCAGGTCCGCTGATCGCCACGTCCTCGACTACGGACGCGACCGGAGCGGCCCCCCGTTCCCGAACGTCGACCGACGTCGGCTTCGCCGCTACATCACAGACCGGGACACCGCGATTTTCCGCCGACCCACGTCGCAATGCCATCATCGTGCGAGAGCGTCGCCGCAACATTCCCATCTACGGCGATCTCATCGCCCAACTCGACGTGCGCCCTCGCCTGATCGACATTTCGGTCGCCATCATCGATGTGAATGCCAGCGATATCGCCGAGCTTGGCGTCGACATCTCCGGCAGCGCTCGGCTCGGCGGCTTCGGTACCGTCTCGCTCAACGGGCCGTCCAGCGACGGCGACGCGGGCACGTTCACCACGCTGGTCGGCGATACCAATAAGTTCATGCTCAATCTGAGCGCGCTTGAGCGAAACTCCAAAGCACGCGTGCTATCGCGGCCATCGATCGTCACTCTGGACAACATGCAGGCGGTACTGGATCGCAGTGTGACCTTCTACACGAAGGTCTCCGGCGAAAAGGTGGCGAAGCTGGAGAGTGTGACGTCGGGGTCGCTTCTGCGCGTCACGCCGCGCCTCGTGCCGAGCGAGCCGACGGGCAGCGCGAGCGACGGAAGTCCCGAACATGCGGGCATCAGCAGTGAGCAGGTAATGCTCACCCTGAACATCGAAGACGGCGGCGAAGTCCGCAGCGACCGCAATTTGCGGAACGAGGTGCCGACCATACGCAATTCGTCGATCTCCACACACGCGACGCTTCAAGCGGGACAGTCGCTACTACTCGGCGGATTCGTGCAAGACGCGCAACACGAACATGAGCGCAAGATCCCGTTGCTCGGCGACCTGCCGCTCATCGGGCGTCTGTTCAGTTCTACGAGCAATCGTAACGACAGTGTCATGCGTTTGTTTCTCATCAAGGCCGAGCCTGCGGCCGTATTGCCGAACGCCTGACGATGCCAACGCTAACGCTCCTCGACGGGCCGCTCGCCGGGCGTCCCATGCCACTTCCGGCCGGACCGCTCACCATCGGAAGTGGCGAGGCCGACATTGCGATGACGCTCGACAACGAAGCGAACGTCACCCTGCATGTCGAGGAAGATCGCGTCAGGTTGGTCTCGCACACTCCCGTCTGGGTCGACGGCATGCCGGTCATGGCGACTGACGACGCGTCCGACACCCGCCCACTTCCCCTGCACACCGTGATCGATCTTGCGGGCCTCGGCGTGTGGCTCAGCGACGACACCGAGCCGTTGCCCACGCCGCTCCCCAAGCGCCCCGCACGTCGTCTCCCTCCGTCCACGACGGCGGATGCCGCAGACGTTCCAGACGTTGCACCGTCAATCGACGCGAACAGACAGCGCCGCTCGCCTGCCGCCTGGCTGGCAATCTCGGGGCTGTCGCTGCTTATTGCTGGCGCGGGTGTCGCTATGTGGCGCACCGGAACCGCCAACGTCATCTCCCGTCCCCCGCAACCCGATGCCCTCCGGGCGCTGGCCACCCGCATCGCGCCCAATATCTCGCTCAATACTGCAGGTGACGCCGTGCGCCTGTCCGGCGGTTGTATCGACGACGACACACGCGCCCGCTTACGCGCCGAGGCGCGTTGGCTCGGCAAAGCGTTGAGCGACGACACCTGGTGCCCCGCGAATGCCGTACAGACGGTGAGCACGCTGCTGCGGTTGCATGGCTTCGGCAATGCACATGTCAACGTGGCCGCGGACGGTGCGCTGGTCGTCGGTGGCCCGCTCGTTGCCGATGCCCGGTGGCGCGCTGCGTCGGATGCGCTCGACACGCTCGCGTTGCCTCATGGATGGCGCGTGGCGAACGGCACCGCCCATGGTTTCGACCAGTTGGTGAAAACACTGCGCGAGTCAGGTCAACTGCGCGGTGTCGACATCTCGCGCGACCGCAACGGGTGGCGGATCACCGGTGCATTGTCTGTCGGACGGCAAGCGTCGCTCAAGGGCCTCGCCAACACGTGGAATCGTTCGGCCGACGCCATGCCGCTACGCATCGATCCGCTGCCGCCACCCATTCCAACGCTGGCCGAGACGGGCTTCTCCGCACCGCTCGTCAGCATTGGCGGTTCGCCAGGTGCACCGCAGCTTACGCTTGCCGACGGCACCCGTCTTGCGCAGGGCGTCCGCCTGCCTGGCGGCACGCGCATCGTTGCCATTCATGCCGACGGCGTGTCGATCGGTGCCTACGACCGCCTCTTTTACCTTCCCCTGACACCCGCTACTCCGGAGACCCACCATGACGATCCGTCTGACCCGCCTTGAAGACGCCCTAGCGGACTCCCCTGGCCCAGTGTCGCGCAACGTCGGGACGGCACTCGTTGCTGCGCGGGCAACGCTCGAAGGATCGCTTCGCATGCCGCTTACCCCTGCACAACACGCACAGACGCAATCGCTGATGCAAGCGGTTCGTGCCGCCGAGGCGATTCTCGAAAGCCTCGCACGTCGCTACAGCACATCGTATGGAAAATTGACCGCCGTCGATAGCGGCCATGGCGATCGGCGCAGTCACAACGCGCAGTCAATGCGATGACGCAGGTCGCGATGCACGATGGCGCGGCAGCAACATGCTCATAAGCGACAACGCGGTTCGCGCCACCAAAGTTATCGTCGACCTAACGTGGGAACCTTTGCCATCGCCCCCCGGTCGTGTGGCACGCATTTTCGATCTTCCGAATGATGTATGACGCCGGCACGGGGCGCGTCATCAATGCCGTTCCACTCTTCACGCTCACTTCCACGCCCATCATGCCCAGTTACGATTTAGCGCAAACTCTCGTCGAAGCCCTGAAGCTGATCGGTTGCGACCCCAGCAAGATCGACGCCGTCGACAACCATTCGCCCATCGAGCTGACGTTCAATGCTTCGCCGAGCATCATTGTGGAAACGCTGGACAATCAGGTGTGCAGCATTCATGCCGTGGTGGCGACAGACGAAGCCGCCCGGCTGCATCGGGCCAACAGCGAGCGGTTGCTTCAGTTTCTGATCGAGCCCGCTGAGTGGGCTGTCACCGGGCATGTTCAGTTGCGCGAACGCGATAACCGTCTGATTCTCCACGCGCAAGTCAAAGACGACGCCGCCGCAGAAGCGGAGCCGTTCGCCCAGGCGCTCACCGATTTCTACGACCGCATCAAGCTCTGTCGCGAGCATCTGCGCGCCTGACGGACGACTTCGATACGTCCGATATCCCCGCCTATCACCTTCCATCCCGCTTCGGCGCGTGCCTTATGCGCCGTCGGATGGACCTCCGCTCAAACGTCAGTGGTTCGTCGCATCGGCCTCGTGCGCAATTTCCGTTCGCCAGACACTCAGCGCTTCTTCGAGCGCTTCGCGTTGCGTCTCGTCCCGGAAACATCCGTCGTGCGCCGACTTGATGAGTTCGGAAAGCCCTCGCGCGAAGGCGTACCGGACGTTGACCGTCGTCAGGCCCAGATACGCAGCGCGTTGCGTCAGCCATTCGGCGCCCGCCCAAGGCTGATCGAGTAACGTCAGTGTCTCCGCGATCATGGTGTCGGTCGCAAACGCACGGCTTCCCGCGTCGCGCATCGCGCTCGCCGCGCGTTCGCACATCGATTCCAATGTGAGAAACAGCACTACGCGACGCAGATCGTCCACAACGGCCGACAACCGCTGAGAATCGGCGTCGGCTTTCTGCGCGCCCAACTCCAGACCGAGTGCCTGCATGAGAGCGCGAAGTCGCTCGCGTCGCTTTGAGAAGCGACGGCACTCTTCGAACCATTGTGTGAGCGAGCGTTGCGTTCCATTCGATTGACGAAACAGCGATTTGATCTGTTGCATCAGCGCCAGGTCAGGCGACTTCCCCTCGCCGCATTCAAGTGCCGCAAAGGCCTCGATGGCCCATGTGTCCGAGGCCGTCAGAGCGTCGAGCGCGCGCCGCAGTCGCGTGCGCGTTTGCGCATCGAGTCCGTTCTCGGCCAACCACGCAGCGACAACCAGTGCAGCGTGCCCGCCCGACAACTGCGCCTGCCGGATCAGTTGATGAGGATCGGGGACATACGGCAAATCGCGCAATTGGCCGCGCAATCGTTCGAACTGCGCACCGTTCACGCGAGCGAATCTTTGCATCTGCTGCTCGAACAACGCGCGCGCGCGTTGCTTGTCGTCGCGGACGTCTCGCTCGCCCGTGCGCCGAAAACGAACGCCCAGCGCGAAGCTCAGATTTTCCTGCGACTCCGAGAATGCGGCCTCCTCGTTCTGCGCGATGGTCGCTTCGATCAACGCCACATGACCCGGCACGTCCGCCAGTGTTGTGCGAGACGACAGACTGTCGGCTTCAAGCGCCTGCCATTCGCCCGTCGATATGCGCTCGAGCGCCTTGTTTTCCTGCGGCGTCCGAACGCTCGGATTGGCAGACGTGGGGAGACGCTCAACCATAAGCGACCTCCAGATTCGGCACCGCGCGCAAACGTTTGATGACCGCCGCCAGATCCGCATCGAGATCCAGACACACGGTGACCCACTCGCTTTCGATGCGCGCCTGACGGCCGGAAAGCGACGCATCCGGTGTGCACGCGAGCACGATGTCGGCATCGCGCAATGCGCCCGCGACAGCGGCGAGATGTGCCGTCGGCACACGCAGGACGAGGACGCCTTCGCGCACGAGGTCGGGCAGCGTTTGCCCAACACGATGCGCAAAGCGCTCACCGACGTCGAGTTTGCCGACGAAATTGGACAGCGCGCCCGTCATCGCATCGGCAACCCTGCGCTCCAGCGAACGAACGATCTCGCGCTCCATCGACGCCTCGTCGACAAGCCAGTCCACGGTCTGCGCGACGGCCGCTTGCCGCGCGGCTTCCGCCTGCGTCTCCGCCTCCTGCCTGGCTCGCGTCTGCGCCGCCTCCTCCCATGCATTGCGCTGCACTTCCGCGTCGTTTCGCGCCAGCTCGCGCTCCACTTGCGCAGCGTCGCGCTCGGCACGTGCCTCGTTCATCCAACGTGCCCGCTGACTGGCGTCGTCACGCAGTCTAACGATGACCTCGGCGGAAATCACCGGCCCCGCCGGAGCGGGGCCGTCAATCGTTTCGATGGGGGTCAATGCGTAGTCGATGACATACATAGCATTTTCTCCAGCGCCGCGAGTCGCGGCCAGATATCGTCCATGACCGGATCGCCGTCCACCGCCGCCGCTGTCATCCCCGGCGGTGGGAGCAAGATCCGCGCAGCCATGTGGACGGTGGCGACGTCGTCGATCATTGCGAAGGGATCGTCCGACGCGCCCGAAGTGCCCGGCGATGTGCGAGCGGCGCAGACAGCGTCAAGCTGCTTACCGGTCGTCGCCATCGCCACCGTCGCAAGCTCGTCCGCCTCAAACGCACAGTGCGACGGCCAGTCGTGCCGCGTCAGCAGCAGACGGTCACATTGCCACGCATCCAACCACGGCGAGAGCGCGCGACGAAATGTGCCGAGCAGCAGATAGTCGGGACAGCCCAGCACGCGCAAACCGTGGGCCAGCGCGACGCGGCGCAGATTCGGTACCAGATGCACCATGACCAGTGCAGCCTCGTTCCGAGGAAGCGTGCAGTCCGCTCGCCCGGCCACCGGCCATCCGCGTCGTTCGACCAATAGCCTGTCGACAGGTGGACGACACACCGCATGTCTGAGGTAAGAGGCACGCCACCCCGACATTCCGAACGCGCTCCACCATCCGGCATCCATATGCAACCCCGGTTGCCAGATCAGACGCGAGAGCCGGGCGCACGCCGTCACGTCGCTCTCGCCACGCGCTGCCGTAACCGGACGACCCATGCGCCCCGTCGACGCCAGGCCATCACCCCAGCCACGGCAAGCACCATCGCTGCCGTCACTAACATTCCCCACCCCAGCCACGGACGCCAGGGCATCTCGCCGCCCCCGTTCGCCGGCACTCCTGCCGCCTCGATGGCCGCCCGAGGCAAACGATAGTCCGCCGGTTGCAGCACGATGCTGATGCGCTCTGGCGATACCCCCGGCACGCTGTCGTGCACCAGGCTGCGAATGTCGGTCATGCGTTGCGTCATGTTGATTTCAGGGCTGTATTTCACGAAGACGGCCACCCCCGGCGGCAAGGTCGCACGTCCGGCCGAGTCCGTCGGCACTTGTGCAATCGACACCTCCGCCACCATCACGCCGTCGAGCGCCGCCAGCATGCGCTCCAGCCGCTGCTCCTTGAGAAAGATAAGTTTCGCCTGCTCCTGCACCGGCGAACTGACGAGTTGCCCCGGCGGAAACACATCCTCGACCGATGCCCGCTTCTGGCGCGGCAACCCATGCTGGCGAAGCACTTCGACGCCACGCACGAAATCGCTGCGTTCGATCCGGACGGTCATGCCCGTGGTGTCCGCGCGCTTGTCAGCCTGAAGTCCGGAGACCAACAGTAGCGCGAGCATCTGATTCGCTTCGGTCTCGCTCAATGCACGATGCAACTCGACTTTGCAGCCGACGAGCATCAGCAAGAGCAAGCCGACGAGCAGGATCCGCCCTGATGCGATGCCCGCAACGATCGGCAAGACGCCTTTCACAACACGACCGCAACGCGTCATTGCATGTGAACCAGCTTGTTGACGCCCTGCGTCATGGCACCGGCGGTTTTCGCGACAAACTCCAGCGCCAGTACCCGCTCGGTCATGTCGAGCTGAGTGGCCAGCAGACGCGCCGGATCGTCCAACGCTTGCGCGTCCAACGTCACGCGTTGCACCAGATATTCGGTGTCGCCCGCCAACTTGTTCGCCGCGCTCAGCAAGTGATGCTCGGGCAACGGCGCTGCGTTCGCCAATGCGAGATTGAATCGCGCTGCGTCGGCCTGCTCTGCGGTCGAGAATGGGGCAGGGAATGCGACAGACGGTTTTATCGACCCATCGACGGCCGACGTTTGCGCAACTGCCGCGGAAAGCGCAGGTGATGAGAGTGTCGTCATGGCAAAGGGAGGACTTCGGAAGAAGAAGGAGAAGAGGAAGCCAGAGGAGGAGATGACGTCGATGAGGCCACCGCGTCTAGCCAGTGCTGCAACACGCGCGCAGCGCCCACGCCTGACTCGTCTGTCTTGTCCACCTCGCATCCGGCTGTCAGACGCGCAAGGCAAGCGCGCGCTTGCACCGTGTCGCCCAGCGCGATGAGCAACGCAGCATGCAGACATTGACGCGCCTCAACCTCAGGCACGAGCAACGGTAGCGCACGCAGAATCGTCCGCGCTTCCGTCTCCAGCCCGTGATGCGCTCCGGCCAGCGCGAGTTCGACGATTTGCTGCCGGACCGAAGCGTCCAGCCACACCGCCGCGTCGTCATGGGATTCGGACGATGGCGTCATCATGCGATCTTGGCGATGATGCCCATCAACGTATCCTTGATGAGCTTAATGGCCGCACTGTGCAAGCCGACCGCCGTCGAGAACTGCTGCAAATTGAACTGCGCGTCGAGCATCTTACGGGGATCGTTGAAGTCCGGAGTCTGCACCGATTGGGTTGCCTTGTTCGACATCTCCCGTACGCTCTCCGACATGCTGCGGTGGATTTCCTCGACGTTCATAGCACGCCTGCATCGGTCACTGCGCCGTGTCCCGCGACGAGATCGGCGCGCATGGCAGCGTAGGCATCCGCGCGCGGCATCGCGACACGACGACCACCCCGCTGAGGCGGCGTACCCAGACGAATCTCCGTCGGCGCGCAATCGAAGCGCTTGCGGAACGTATCGGTGAAGTGCGCGTGATTGGTGAAGCCGCACTCCAGCGCAATGTCGAGCACCTTGTGACGCGTGGAAAGGAGCAGGTCGCGCGCGAGTCGCAGTCGGCGTTCGAGCAACCATTGCTTGGCGGGCATGCCGTAAGTCTGCTGAAACAGATACCGGAATTTCCTCAGCGGCATGCCGAACTCCTCGGCCAGACGCCCCACCGGCCAGGGCCGATGGAAATTCGCTTCGACGAAGTCGAACAGCGAGTGACTGCCTGCAATCGTCTGGCGCAACATCGCGGAAAAGTAGCGCTGATCGCGGCACAGACAGTAGACATAAAAGAAGCGCAGCATCGCCATGCGGTCGACGTTTTGCAACGTCATCGCCACATCGACCATGCTGGGTTCGAGGATCAGCGTGCGCGCCGCTTGTCGGTGGAACACGCCGAGCGGGCGGCGGTCGAGCAGATCGACGACGTCCGGATACAGCGCCTGCAAATCGCACGCATGAAAATCGTGAGACACCACTGGCCCTGGGGCATCGATCGTCGCATCCGAACTGGTCGCGGTCATGCTGCCCGCAGGCAACGTGTGCACAAGACCGTTCACAATGAGTTTGACGTCGTGGCGGCTGATCAGAAATCGCACCGTACTCATAGGCTCCTCCTCTGACGACAATCCGTCGGCGGGATGACAAAGTCGAAGGCCACACGATAGGCGAGTACGCGCGCGAGCATCATCCGGTGGAGACCTTAATGTGAGTCGCCACGCCCGGCATTTTTGGCTTTTGGGAAGAAAACTATCGAGAAGCATAAAAAAACCCGACGCCACCACGCGTCGGGTTTGTTTTTCAGCGACCGCTTCGGATCGCTTTAGCGCGATATCGTCAGGCCACCGCCGCCGGCGAGAAACTGTCGGCGCGCGCCATCGGCCAGTACTTCTCGTACAACTGATAGCGGAACTGACCGCGCAATAAATCGCCCGGCTCCAGATACTTCAGCGATTCGGACATGAGACGAATCTCATTGGACGACACACGCTTGACGATGTGATGTGCGCGCAGATCCGACGGATGCGCCAACCCTGCGGCCTGAATCAATTCCTGCAACGCGTGCAACGTCTGCGCGTGGAACTGATGCACACGCTGCGCCTTGTCCGGCACTACGAGCGCCCGTTGACGCAACGTATCCTGCGTGGCCACACCGGTAGGACAGCGGTCCGTGTGGCACTTCTGCGATTGAATGCAGCCGATGGCGAACATAAAGCCGCGCGCCGAATTGCACCAGTCGGCGCCAATGGCGAGCGTGCGTGCAATGTCGAACGCCGTCACGATCTTGCCCGACGCGCCAATGCGGATCTTGTCACGCAACCCCGCGCCCACGAGCGTGTTGTGAACCAGCAGCAACCCTTCCTGCAACGGCGCGCCCACGTGGTCGGTGAACTCCAGCGGTGCAGCACCGGTGCCACCTTCGGAGCCGTCCACCACGATGAAGTCGGGGAGGATGCCGCTCTCGAGCATCGCCTTCACGATGCCGAAGAATTCCCACGGGTGACCGATGCAAAGCTTGAAACCCGTCGGTTTGCCGCCCGAGAGCGTGCGCAGCCGGTCGACGAATTGCAGCAGCCCCAGCGGCGTCGAAAACTCGCTGTGGCGCGACGGCGAGATGCAGTCCTGCCCCATCGGCACGCCGCGCGTTGCGGAGATCTCCGGTGTGATCTTCGCGGCGGGCAGCACGCCGCCGTGGCCCGGCTTCGCACCTTGCGAGAGCTTCACCTCGATCATCTTCACCTGCGGCGTGGTGGCCTGCGCGGTGAACTTCTCGGCGTTGAACGTGCCGTCGTCGTTGCGGCACCCGAAGTACCCCGACGCCACTTCCCAGATCAGATCACCGCCCTGTTCGCGATGATGCGGCGAGATCGAACCTTCGCCCGTGTCGTGGATGAAGTTGCCCAGTTTGGCCCCACGATTGAGCGCGCGGATAGCGTTGGCGGACAACGCGCCGAAGCTCATCGCCGAGACGTTGAAGATCGAGGCCGAATACGGCTGCGCGCGATCCGCACCGATGGTGATGCGAAAGTCGTGATTCTTCAGGACGGTCGGCGCCAGCGAGTGGGCAATCCACTCGTAGCCGGTCGCCCTGACGTCCAGCTCCGTGCCGAACGGTCGGCTGTCGACGTCACCCTTGGCGCGCTGATAGACGATGCTGCGCTGAGCGCGCGAGAACGGTGTCTCGGAGGTGTCGTCCTCCACGAAGTACTGACGGATTTCCGGCCGGATGAACTCGAACAGAAACCGGAAATGTCCCCACAGCGGGTAGTTGCGCAGTACGGCGTGACGCTGCTGAACGACGTCCCAGACCCCGAGGACGACCAACGCAGCAAACGGTATGGGCCAGAGCGGATTCCATCCGTCGACGAGCACCAGCACGAGCGTCGCAACGAGCAACGCCACGGCGATCCAGAGAGCCAGAAATCGGCGCGAAAACATGAAACCTCCTAGGCTTTTGCGGGGGGAGCAGCAAGACGGTCGCCGGCACGCTGCCGGGTGTCCCCCCGGCGAGCGCCGGCGGCTTCAATGCGTATTGAGGATGATGTGTTTCGATGCTGCGGACTTGCCGCCTGCGTCAGCCGCCGCGTCCGTTGCTGCGACGGCAGGCATCGTGGACGCGATGATGCCGCCGCCCAGACACACCTCGCCGTCGTACAGCACGGCGGACTGACCTGGCGTCACGGCCCATTGAGCGTCCGAGAACGACAGCGTGAGCCCGCCGGCGTCGGCGCGCACGACTTCGCAGGCAGCGTCTGCCTGACGGTAGCGGGTCTTCGCACCGCAGCGCGTGCCTTCGGCCGGTGCAACGCCTGCGACCCACGAGAGGTCCTCGGCATCGAGCGTGCCCGAGAGCAGCCACGGGTGGTCGTGTCCCTGAACGACATACAGCGTGTTGCTGGCCATGTCCTTACGTGCGACGAACCACGGCTCGCCCGAACCGTCGCGGCTGCCGCCCAGACCGATCCCCTTGCGCTGGCCCAGCGTATAGAACGCCAGCCCCACGTGCTCGCCGACGGTCGTGCCGTCCGGTGTCTTCATCGGCCCCGGCTTGGTCGGCAGATAGCGATTGAGGAAGTCGCGGAACGGACGCTCCCCGATGAAGCAGATTCCCGTCGAATCCTTCTTCTTCGCGTTCGGCAGGCCGATCTGCGCGGCGATCTCGCGAACCTTCGTCTTCGGCATTTCGCCGAGCGGGAACATCGTGCGCGAGAGCTGCTGCTGGTTCAGACGGTGCAGGAAGTAGCTCTGATCCTTGGTGTGATCGAACGCCTTGAGCAGTTCGAAGCGCCCTTCGCGCTCACGCACGCGGGCGTAGTGGCCGGTGGCGATGGTCTCGCCGCCCAGCGCCACGGCGTGATCGAGAAACGCCTTGAACTTGATCTCGGCGTTGCACAGCACGTCCGGGTTCGGTGTGCGTCCGGCCGAGTATTCGCGCAGGAATTCCGCAAAGACGCGGTCCTTGTACTCCGCGGCGAAGTTCACCGCTTCGACGTCGATGCCGATCAGATCGGCGACCGACACCACGTCGATCCAGTCCTGCCGGGTCGAACAGTATTCGCTGTCGTCATCGTCTTCCCAATTCTTCATGAACAGACCGACGACGTCGTAGCCTTGTTGTTTGAGCAGCCACGCCGTGACCGACGAATCGACGCCGCCCGACATGCCCACTACTACGCGTTTTTGACTCATGTGTTGCCTTGCCCGCCGGTCAGTGCCGGATGGGTCTGAAGTATGCCGAGGTCGTACCGGACGCCTCGCAGGTAATCGTCCATGCACTGCTCGAGGATGGGCGAGCGGTGCCGTGCCCGCTGCGCGCGCACCTCGTCCGGCGTGAGCCAGAGCGTGCCGACGATGCCGTCGTCGAGCGTGCGCGTCGCGTCGAATTCACCCAACGTGCCGCTGAAGGTGAAACGCAGGTAGGCGATGTCGTCGGGTCCCGGCGCGAGATAGATGCCGAGCAGATGCTGCGGCTCGAACGTATGTGCGGTCTCTTCCAGCACCTCACGGCGCACGGCATCGAGGATCGACTCGCCCGGCTCCAGATGACCGGCCGGTTGGTTAATCAGCAGACCGGCACGCTTTTGCTCTTCGACAAACAGAAAACGGCCGTCTCGTTCGACGACCGCAGCAACCGTCACGTTGGGCTTCCAGCGTGCATTCATGGCACATCCTAGCGGGACGCGGGGACAGGAGACCCCGATAAAAGCGACATTTTACCGTCTGACGGGGTTTGGCGCTGAAGACGGGGCCGTTTCAAGACCGACCGTCCGGTCGGCGAGTCCCGTGCAGATCCCGTCACATTCATTACCGATAGTTAGTATTGATATGCCATTCCATGCAATAGGCGCATTTGTAATCTTCGGGTAAGCTTCGAGCACCAGCAAAGTGCAATGTGCAGTTGCAGTACCGCATCACCGGTTTTTGCAGTAGTTCGAACGCAGTGGTTTGTGCAGGACTAATGTCATCAGCGGCGAAACAGGTAACGCGTCTGCCTCGGCAGCGTACGCGCTGCGGCTCCTTGGTTTTTGGCCGCTGATGAGATCAGTTCACAAACCCAAGGAGATACGCAATGAAAATCGGCATTCCCGCCGAAACGCTTTCCGGCGAATCCCGTGTCGCGGCTACGCCCGAGACGGTGAAGAAGCTGGTCGCGTCAGGACACCAGATCGTGATCGGCCGCAGCGCTGGAGACGCTGCCAGCGTGCCCGACGCCGCCTTTGAGGCGGCCGGGGCCACCCTCGGCAGCGCCGCCGACGCGCTCGGCGCAGAACTCGTCCTCAAGGTACGCGCCCCCTCCCCCGAAGAACTTGCCCAGATGTCGCGCGGCAGCGTGGTCGTCGGCATGCTCAATCCCTTCGACGCGGAGAACAATGCGCGTATGGCCGCCGCTGGCGTCACTGCCTTCGCGCTCGAAGCTGCGCCGCGCACCACGCGCGCGCAAAGCATGGACGTCCTCTCCTCGCAGGCCAACATCGCTGGCTACAAGGCCGTGATGCTCGCTGCGAACCTCTATCAACGCTTCATGCCGATGCTGATGACGGCCGCCGGTACGGTGAAGGCTGCACGTCTGGTCGTGCTCGGCGCGGGTGTCGCGGGCCTGCAAGCTATTGCGACGGCCAAGCGTCTGGGCGCGGTGATCGAAGCATCGGACGTGCGTCCGGCGGTGCGTGAGCAAATCGAATCGCTCGGCGCGAAGTTCATCGATGTGCCGTTCGAGACCGACGAAGAACGCGAGATCGCCAAGGGTGTGGGCGGTTACGCTCGCCCGATGCCTGCGGCATGGCTCGCGCGTCAGGCGCAACTGGTACACACGCGTCTGACGCAGGCCGACATCGTCATCTCCACCGCCCTGATTCCGGGCCGTGCCGCGCCGACGCTCATTAGCGAAGACACCGTCAAAGCCATGAAGCCCGGCTCGGTGATCATCGACCTGGCGGCCGGGCGCGGTGCGAACGGTGGTGGCAACTGCCCGCTGTCGGTGGCCGACGAAGTCGTCAAAGTCCACGGCGTCACCATCGCGGGCTACACCAACCTCGCCGGTATGGTCGCTGCCGATGCCTCCGCACTCTACGCACGCAACGTGCTCGACTTCCTGAAGCTGGTGATCGACAAGGAGGGCAAGCTCGTGATCGACACGAACGACGACATCGTCGCCGCCTGTCTGATGTGCCGCGACGGTCAGGTGCTGCGCGCCGCCTAAGGAAAAACGAAGGGGAATGTTATGGAAATGATTAATCACACGGTGATCAATCTGATCATCTTCGTGCTGGCGGTGTACGTCGGCTATCACGTGGTGTGGAACGTCACACCGGCGCTGCACACGCCGCTCATGGCCGTGACGAACGCGATTTCGGCCATCGTAATCGTGGGTGCGATGCTCGCCGCCGGTCTCACCGAAGGCAATCTCGGCAAGACGATGGGTGTGGTGGCGGTGGCGCTTGCAGCGGTGAACGTGTTCGGGGGCTTCCTCGTCACCCAGCGAATGCTGGAGATGTTCAAGAAGAAAGATAAGCCGGTTAAGACGGCTGGGGCGATCGAGGGGGACAAGCAATGAGCATGAATCTCGTCACGCTGCTGTATCTGGTCGCGTCGATCTGTTTCATTCAGGCGCTCAAGGGCCTGTCGAATCCGAAGATGGCGCGACGCGGCAACGCATTCGGCATGATCGGTATGGCGATTGCGGCTGTTACCACGATTGCGCTGATTTACGAGTTGCGACGCCTGATGGGCGGCAACTACTCGGGTCTCGCGCTGATCCTCGCAGGTCTTGTGGTCGGCGGCGGCATCGGTGCCTTCGTCGCCCGTAAGGTCGAGATGACGAAGATGCCGGAACTCGTGGCCGCCATGCACTCGCTGATCGGTCTGGCGGCGGTGTGCATCGCTGTTGCGGCCGTCGCGGAGCCTGCGGCATTCGGTATCGTGCCTGCGGGCGAAACCCTCCTGCCGCCGGGCAACCGGATCGAACTGTTCATCGGCACGTTCGTCGGGGCGATCACGTTCTCGGGGTCGGTCATCGCGTTCGGCAAGCTCTCGGGCAAGTACAAGTTCCGTCTGTTCCAGGGCGCGCCGGTGCAGTTCGCCGGACAGCACACGATCAACCTGCTGCTCGCCATCGCGATGCTCGGCTTCGGCGTCATTTTCTTCCTGTCGCAAAGCTGGCTGCCGTTCATTCTGATGACGGCCATCGCGTTCGTGCTCGGCGTGCTCATCATCATCCCGATTGGCGGTGCAGACATGCCGGTCGTGGTCTCGATGCTGAACTCGTACTCGGGCTGGGCGGCCGCGGGCATCGGCTTCTCGCTGAACAATCCGATGCTGATCATCGCGGGTTCGCTGGTCGGTTCGTCCGGCGCGATTCTGTCGTACATCATGTGCCGCGCGATGAACCGCTCGTTCTTCAACGTGATTCTCGGTGGCTTCGGCGCAACGCCGGGCACGAGCGCGGCGGGTGGCGAACAGCAGCAGCGTCCGGTGAAATCGGGTTCGCCCGACGACGCCGCGTTCCTCATGAGCAACGCCGAATCGCTGGTGATCGTGCCGGGTTACGGTCTGGCGGTCGCCCGGGCGCAGCACGCGCTCAAGGAACTGACCGACAAGCTCTCGGAGAAAGGCGTGAACGTACGCTACGCGATTCATCCGGTCGCGGGCCGCATGCCGGGTCACATGAACGTGCTGCTGGCCGAAGCCGAGGTGCCGTACGATCAGGTGCTGGAAATGGACGAGATCAACGGCGAATTCGGTCAGACGGACGTGGTGCTCGTACTCGGCGCGAACGACGTGGTGAACCCTGCCGCGAAGAACGACCCGGGCTCGCCGATTGCGGGTATGCCGATCATCGAGGCATACAAGGCCAAGACGATCATCGTCAACAAGCGTTCGATGGCCGCCGGTTATGCCGGGCTCGATAACGAACTCTTCTATCTCGACAAGACCATGATGGTCTTCGGCGACGCGAAGAAGGTGATCGAGGAGATGGTGAAAGCGGTCGAGTAAGCCGGACCCTTTCGCTGGATCTTTGCGCGGGGCTGCACGCCAACATCGGGTGCAGCCCCGCGCTACAATGCGCGCTCGATCCACGCATTAGCGCGCCACCGCGCGCGAAAGAGTCCCGCATCATGACGCTAGGCATCGTCGCCGCCCTTCACGAAGAAATCGCCGATCTGCTCGCGGAGATGGCCCCCGGGGCACACGTCGAACACATCGGCATGCGCGACTATCACGTGGGCAAGCTACACGGTCACGACTGCGTCATCGTGCTCGCGCGCATCGGCAAAGTGGCGGCAGCTGCCACGACGGCTGCGCTGATCCATCGCTTCGACGTGCGGGAAATCGTCTTCACCGGCGTGGCCGGGGGACTCGCGCACGGCTTGTCGGTGGGCGACGTCGTCATCGCCGACACGCTCACGCAGCACGACATGGACGCGAGCCCCCTCTTCCCCCGCTTCGAAATCCCGCTGCTCGGGCGCGCTGCGTTCGATGCAGAAGCCTCACTGCGCGATGCCCTCGCTCAGGCTGCGCGCGACTGGCTTGCCGACGAGATGGCCGCGCAGGTGAGCGCCGAACTGCGCACTGAGCTGCGGATGTCCGCGCCGCGCGTGCACGTCGGGCAAATCGCCAGCGGCGACCGCTTCGTCTCCAGCGCCAACGAAGTCACGCTGTTGCGCGGCACGCTGCCGCAAGCCCTTGCCGTCGAGATGGAAGGGGCGGCGGTCGCGCAGGTCTGCCACGAGTACGGCATTCCGTTCGCCGTCATGCGCACGCTTTCCGACGCGGCCGATGACACCGCACACGTCGACTTTTCGCGCTTTCTGCGCGAGGTCGCGAGTCACTATTCTCACGGCATCCTTCGCCGCTTCCTGAGCGCGCGTGCCGCACCGTCCGCCTAAACACACCGAACCATCGCTACCCAACCCCGTTTGGACATTCCGGCGGGCGATCTCGACATCCCGCATCGGCCTCCTTCCAGACAATGTCGCCTTGTCCATTGTCCGGAGGAGACACCCAATGAACGTAGACGGTCATCGCGCGCTATCTGCGCCACCCACGTCCTCAGCGCAGACTGGCCATCCAAGCACCCCTGCCCTCGAACCGTTCTACCGCGCGCTCAGTTGGACGGACGTCGTCAACATCCGGGCGCTCAACCCAAAATGCAATCCGACGAAGGCTGCCGTGATGCGCGCCGCCGAACACCCCGACAGCACGTTCGGACGCGAGATCGAGGCGTGCATCGGCAAGACGGTCGTCGGAGAGCCTGCCCGCACGGCGGAGCAAGTCATCGCGCTTCGTCGGCTGGCTGTTCTGGAAGATCACGAGGTCACACTGGATGCCCTCAGAGATACGGGATTGCCCGCGGACATTGCCGTCGATCTGCTGCGTCGTCTGCTCCCGCGCCGCACCGGCTGGACACTCTACGAGCGCATCGCCGGCACGCCGAACCTCGAAACATGGGCGCAGTCGGTGTTCGTGCGCGATCCGGAAACGCATGTCGCCGACGACATCCTGACCCTGCGGATTCTGCAAGCCTTCGGACACGATATCGCCGTGCCCTGGTCGTTCGACACGACCAACAAGTGGGTGTATTTCTACAGTGCGGGCGCCAACCCGACCAGCGTGCTCTCGCGGATGATCGACATCGCAACACTGGATCGTCCCTGGTGCTACGCGACGCGCGACGTCTGCCGCAAGGCCTATCAGGCCATCGCGTACTGCCATTACGGCGCTGGCGGGCAGATCTGGCCGCACTGGGAAGCCACGCACGACGTGTGGCAGATTCATCCGGACCCGCGCGAACTCGGGATCGTCGACGACATCCTGAGTCACAACGCCGTCACTTGCGACACCGAACGGTGGCTCAGGGACGTCACCGTCGTCGGTGTGCTGGATGTGCGGGACTATTCGCCACGCACCGGCCCCGATTACGAGAGTGACCTGTCCGATCCGGAAAACGTGACATGCGATCCCCGGCGCAGCCGTATCGCGCCGAGCGATCTGCGCGAACGTCGCGCGGTGCTCACGGCTGTCGCCGCCCAGCGACGCGCCGCACAGCGCGCTGCCTTGCCGCCACCACCGGAACCTCCGTTGCAACCGCCGAGCGAGCGCCCCCGCTCCGCGCCGCCTGCGACCTATCTCGCAGAGGCGGACGACAGCCGCGACGGTAACGCAGGCTAACGCTGCTGTGCGCACAAAGCAAAAGACCGGCCACTGGCCGGTCTTTTTCATGACGCAGAACGTCGAGGCGCTAACGCTTACTCAGCCGTGTCGCGCCCACCTTCCGTCTTGCCCTCACCCTCGCCTGCGCGCTTGCGCACGGAGCCAGCGATCAGATCGAAGCGGAACAAGCGGCATTCCAGCGCACCGTTGTACAGCGGCGTACGACGCGATTCACGCAGGCGCATCTGCCCAGGCAGGCTCATGTCGGCCGTGAGCAGAAACGCGCTCCAGCCGGTGAAGCGTTGCTTGAGCGCATCGCCGAAGGCACGGAAGAACTCGGCGTCGACGCCGTCCGGCTGGTTGCGTTGGAAGCCACCGCGATTGCCTTGCACGTCCGGCGAATAACCGTCGTCGGCGTCGCGCGGGGCACGGCGGCCGCGCACTTCGATACGTTCGCCGTACGGCGGATTGGCGACGATGATCCCCGGACGATCTACCGGCGGCGACATATCGCGCGCGTCCACCTGCTTGAGACCGATGTCGCCCACACCGGCACGCTCCAGATTGGCGCGCGACTTGACCAGCATGTCGCCGGAAATGTCGCTACCGAAGATGCTCTCGGGCACGCCGCGCACGCGGGCGTCGCGCTGCGCTTCGTCCGCCTGCACCTTGAGCGCCTGCCAGGCGGTGATGTCGTAGCCCTTGAGCTTCTCGAAGCCGAAGCGGCGTCCCGCACCGGCCGGGACACCCAGCGCGATCTGCGCGGCTTCCGCGAGGAACGTGCCGCTGCCGCACATCGGGTCGTACAGGACCATGTCGGCGGCCGTATCGGTGCGCCAGCCGGCCAGTCGCAGAATGCCCGCCGCGAGGTTTTCGCGCAGGGGCGCTGCGCCCTTGTCCAGACGCCAGCCGCGCTTGAACAGCGGCTCGCCGGAGGTATCGAGATAGAGCGTGGCGTCGGTCGCCGTCAGGAAGGCGAACACGCGCACGTCGGGCTGCATGGTGTCGATGTTCGGACGCGCACCGGTCTTCTCGCGCAGACGGTCGCACACGGCGTCCTTCACACGCAATGTGACGAATTCGAGGCTGCGCACCGGTGCCTTGATACCGGTGACGTCCACCCGCAGCGTCTGCTGATAGCCGAACCAGTCTTCCCAGCGCTGACGCAGGGCAAATTCGTAGATGTCCTGTTCGGTGCGGTAGCCCTGCTGCGCGACGCGCAGCAGCACACGGCTCGCGATGCGCGAATGCAGGTTGGCTGCCATGCCTGCGGCCCACGGACCGGCGAAGTGCACACCACCGGGCACCTGTTTGCCCACCGAAATCGGGGCGAGACGCCCCAGTTCTGCCAGTTCGGCGGCAAGCGCCTCTTCCAGTCCACGGGGACAGGGCGCGAAGAATTCGAAGGAAGCCATGTGGGTGCGTGCGACCGGCGCGCGAAGCGCCGGCGGAGGGAATAAACCGCTATTGTACGCGCGCCGAACCGGCGGACGTCAGCGGCACGCCGCCGGGGCAGGCGGCAAGCTTGTGAAGCAAGGTTTCGACGATGGCGTCGGGGGAATCGCAGATGTCGACGATCAGCGCATCGCGCGGTTCTTCCAGCGTATTGAACTGGCTTTGCAGCAACGCCGGATCGAAGAAATGGCCCGAGCGCGACGCCAGACGCTCCCCGATCACCTCGGGCGCGCCCTTCAGGTAGACGAACACGACGTCGCCGTCGTGCTCGCCGAGCACGTCGCGATACCGTGCGCGCAGCGCCGAACACGCGAACACGTGATGACGCCCCGCCACCCGGCGTGCAACGATGGCTTCGCGAATCGCCGCCAGCCACGGCGCGCGGTCGGTGTCGTTAAGCGCTTCGCCGCGACGCATTTTCTCGATGTTCGCGGGGCTGTGAAACGAATCTGCGTCGGAAAACCCGCAGCCCAGCCGGTCGGCAAGCATTTGCCCAACCGTGCTCTTGCCGCTGCCCGATACGCCCATTACCACGACGATCATGGCTCGTCTCCTTGTTCCGTGCCGACCTGTGCCAGCGTGTTACCCGTAATGCTCGCGCCGCTCTGCGCGTGTTCACTGCCCGAGCGGCGCGCTTACCCGTTACAGCGATATTGCCGATTACACCACCGCAGCCAGACCCAGCGTGAGCAGCAGCGCGACAACCGAAATGATCGTCTCGCACACCGTCCACGTCTTGAAGGTCTGCGGCACGGTCATGTTGAAGTATTCCTTAACCAGCCAGAAACCGCCGTCGTTCACGTGCGACAGGATCAGCGACCCTGCGCCCGTAGCCAGCACCATCAGTTCCGGCTTGACCGTCGAACCGGCAGCCATGGCAATCGGGGCGACGATACCGCAGGCGGTCGTCATAGCCACCGTGGCCGAACCCGTCGCAATACGGATCAGCACCGCCACCAGCCAGCCGAGCAGCAGCGGCGAGAGATGGGCGTTGTTCGCGACGTCGACAATCGCCTTCGACACGCCGCTGTCCATCAGGATACGCCCGAAACCGCCACCAGCCCCCACCACCAGGGTGATCGTGGCAATCGGGGCCAGACATTCGTTGGTGAACTTCAGAATCTGATCGCGATTGAAGCCGCGTTGCTTGCCGAACGTGAAGAAACTCACGAGCGTGGCGATGAGCAGCGCCATCACCGAGTTGCCGATCAGGCGCAGGAAGTCGTTCGCGAACGTCTTAGGTGCGAAGAACAGGTCGGCCCAGCTACCGATGAGCATCAGAATGACCGGCAGCAGAATCGTGAACAGCGTGATGCCGAAGCCCGGCAGCTTGTCCATCGGACGGTCGGCTTCGACGAACTGGGCGAGCAGCGGGTTATCCGGATTGGGCACCACGTGACGCGCCATCAGCTTGGCGAAGAGCGGACCGGCAATCGCAGCCGTCGGAATACCGACGATCAGCGCGTACATGATCGTGTGACCGATGTCCGCGTTGTAGGCGGTCACCGCCAGCAGCGCCGCCGGGTGCGGCGGGATCAGGCCGTGCACGACCGACAGACCGGCGACCATCGGGATGCCCACGAGCACCATCGACGTGCCGGTGCGCTTGGCGACGTTGAACGCAATCGGAATCAGCAGCACGAAACCGACTTCGAAGAACACCGGCAGACCGACGATGAACGCGATCACGACCATCGCCCAGTGCACGTTCTTCTCACCGAAGAAACCGATGAGCGTACGCGCAATGCGCTCCGCACCGCCCGACTCGGCCATCATCTTGCCGAGCATCGTGCCAAGCCCCACCACGAGCGCAATGTGACCCAGCGTGTTGCCCACGCCCGTCTCGAATGCCTTGACGATACCGCCCATCGGCATGCCTACCGCCAGCCCGAGCACGAGCGAGACGACGATCAGCGTGATGAACGGATTCAGTTTGAAACGCGCGATCAGCAGAATCAGCGCGATTACCGCGATAAGCGCGTATACCAGCAGCAAGTTGCCTTGCACCGCGACCATGGGGGGTCTCCTCGTTTGGCTAGATGGGCGGATGCCCGTTGGGCTCGCGCCCGTTTATTGAAATCCTGTTATTCGGTAAAACCGGCGATGTTCTGCCGTCGATGCGAGTTGCTACAGTTGCGAGATTCGACGTTGCGTTTGCGGCACGGGCGCCGCTTCAGGCACGCGGCAGCGCGCTCGCCGCGCGGGCCAGACGCGTAATGCCGTCCCAGTCCTTCGCGTCGACCAGCGCCTTGGGCGTGAGCCACGAGCCGCCCACACACACCACGTTCGGCTGCGCCAGATACGACGGTGCCGACTCCGCGCTGATGCCGCCCGTCGGGCAGAAGCGCACCTCGCGGAACGGGCCGTAAAGCGCCTTGAGCATCGGCACACCGCCCGAAGGCTCGGCCGGGAAGAACTTCACCGTCTCGTAACCGTCGGCGAGCGCCGCCAGAATGTCCGAGGGCGTCACCACGCCCGGCAGCAGCGGCAGACCGGCCGCCTTGGCGGCTGCGCCCAGCGCTGGCGTATAACCCGGCGACACGCCGAAGCGCGCACCGGCGGCCACGGCCTGCGCCATTTCTTCGGGACGCGTAAGCGTGCCCACGCCAACGATCAGTTCGTCCGACAGTCCGGCCACATGGCGGATGACGTCCATCGCCGCCGGCGTCCGCAGCGTGATTTCGAGCACGCGCACGCCGCCCGCGAGCAATGCACGCGAGACCTGCTCACCCTGCTCGACGTTATCGAACTGGAGCACCGGAACCACGGGGCCGGCACGAACGATGTCATTGATGTTCATTACGTTTTCCTTGAATGCAGTGACGTAGTGCTCGTCACTCGATGCCGAAGAACACGGAAGCGCCCGTTTCCGCCGCGCCTACGGACGCACGCATGTGCCCGAAGAGCAGACGTCCGGTGTCGTCACCTGACACGTCGACCGGCGCGTTCTCGCGCTCGGCCCACACTTGCGGCGACACTTCGGCGTGCAGCATGCCGGTGTTGGCGTCGAGCACGATCGGATCGCCGTCGCACACGCGTGCCAGCGGACCACCGCCAGCCGCTTCGGGCGACACGTGAATCACCGCAGGCACCTTGCCCGACGCGCCGGACATCCGGCCGTCGGTCACCAGCGCCACGGCAAATCCCTCGTCCTGCAAGACGCCGAGCAGCGGCGTGAGGCGATGCAGCTCGGGCATGCCATTAGCGCGCGGCCCCTGGCCACGCAACACCACGACCACGTCGCGACGCAGCTCGCCTGCGTCGAACGCGGCCTGGACCGCTTCCTGCGAAGTAAATACGCGTGCCGTTGCGGCCACGCGCCGATGTTCCGGCTTGACCGCCGACACCTTGATGACGCCACGTCCCAGATTGCCGTGCATGAGCCGCAATCCGCCATCGGGGGCGAACGGCTCGGCATGGCCGCGCAAGACGTCACGATCACCACTGTAGGCGCTCCCTGCGCGCCACGCCACCCCTTCGGGCGACAACCACGGCTCGGCGCGGTAGCGCGAGAGGCCCGGACCGGCGACGGTCTTCACGTCGTCGTGCAACAGGCCCGCGTCGAGCAGCTCGCCGATCAGGAAGCCCATGCCGCCCGCGGCGTGGAAATGGTTCACGTCGGCTTTGCCGTTCGGATAGACGCGCGCCATGAGCGGCACGACGGCCGACAGCGCGTCGAAATCGTCCCAGTCGATGATGATGCCCGCCGCACGAGCCATCGCCACGAGGTGCAGCGTGTGATTGGTCGAGCCGCCCGTGGCCAGCAGGCCGACGATGCCGTTGACGACAGCACGCTCGTCGACCACATGGCCGACGGGGGTGTATTCGGGGGTGTCTGCGCCGATGGCCAGCACGCGCGCGAGCGCCGCGTCGGTGAGCGCATCGCGCAGGGGCGTGTGCGGGTGCACGAAGGCTGCGCCCGGCAGATGCAGACCCATGATTTCCATGAGCAACTGATTGCTGTTGGCCGTGCCGTAGAACGTGCACGTGCCCGCACCGTGATACGCCTGCGATTCGGCTTCGAGCAGCGCGTCGCGGCCCACTTTGCCGGTGGCGTACAACTGGCGGATCTTGGCCTTCTCGTCGTTCGATAAACCGCTCGCCATCGGGCCAGCGGGCACGAAGATCGTCGGCAGATGCCCGAACTGCAAGGCGCCGATCACGAGACCCGGCACGATCTTGTCGCACACGCCAAGCATCAGCGCGGCGTCGAACATGTTGTGCGACAGGGCGACGGCCGTGCTCATGGCGATGATTTCGCGCGAGAACAGCGATAGCTCCATGCCCGCATTGCCTTGCGTGACGCCGTCGCACATGGCGGGCACGCCGCCTGCGACCTGCGCCGTTGCGCCCAGCTTGCGGGCCGCCTCACGCAGACGCGCCGGGTATTGCTCGTACGGCTGATGCGCCGAGAGCATGTCGTTGTACGCCGTGACGATGCCCACGTTCGGGCGACGCTGCTCGCGCAGGATCAGCTTGTCGTTGGCAGGCATGGCCGCGAAACCGTGCGCCAGGTTCGCGCAGGACAGCGCGCCGCGCTGCGGAAAGCGACCGGCGCTCGCGTCGATGCGGGCCAGATACGCTGCGCGCGTGTCGCGGCTACGCGCTGCAATTCGCGCAGTGACGGCCATTACGGTCGGGTGCAGGGGCTTCTTTTGCTCGGACATCATGTCGTAGGACTGGACTCGCGATGCACCTGGGGCAGGTGCGATTGGGAGCGGAGTTTAGTAGAAATTCTACATCTCATCAATCCAAAGCCATCGACAGTCAGGGTTTTACCCAGTCATATCCAATACTTACGCCATATTTTGCCGGATTAAGAAACCTCACTCCATAATGTAAAATGTCGTATTTTTGTAGTTTTTGTACATTTCATTCATGATTTCCGCGTCCGCACCCTCAACCCCGGCGCGGTGCCACGCGGTGTGCGGGTGCTATAGTGAGCGCCGTCCCTTGCCGCACGTCTGCTTTAGTTGCTGCCTGCCATGCTTAACCGAATCGAAGCCACGCTGACCCAATTGCGCCCATCCGAGCGCAAGCTCGCGACCTATGTGCTGGACGCCCCGCGCGAAGTCGTCGATCTCTCGATGAACGAACTCGCCGAGCGCGCCAACGTCAGCCAGCCGACGATTGCCCGCTTCTGTCAGGCGGTGGGATGCAGCGGCTATCGCGAATTCAAGATCCGTCTGGCGCAGGGCATTGCGCAGGGCGTGCCGTTCGTGCACCGCGACGTGCGTCCGGACGAGCCGGTGCCGGGCATCGCCAGCAAAGTGCTCGACCGCACCATCGGCAGCCTGATGCAGGTGCGCAACAATCTCTCACCCGACAGCATCGGCCAGGCGATCGAACTGCTCGCGTCGGCACGACGCATCGAGTTCTACGGCGCAGGTGCGTCGGGCATCGCCGCGCAGGACATGCAGCACAAGTTCTTCCGCCTCGGCGTACCCGCAGTCGCGTACAGCGATCCGCATGTGTATGGCATGTCGGCGGCACTCCTCAAGGAGGGGGACGTTGTTGTGGCGATCTCGAATACGGGACGCACGCAGGATCTGCTCGAAGCCACACAACTGGCGCGCACGGCGGGCGCGAGCGTGATCGCCATCACGCACAGTAATTCGCCATTGGCGCGGCAGGCCAGCGTGGCGCTGTTCGCCGACGTCGACGAAGACACCGACGTGTATTCGCCGCTGACCTCGCGCATCGCCCATCTCGCCATCGGCGACGTGCTCGCGGTCGGCATGGCGTTGCGTCTCGGGGATCGGCTGCCATCGCAACTGGCACGAGCCAAGGAAGTCATCAACCGGCGACGCACGGCGAACGACGGCAAGTAACCGGATCCGGTGCACCTCAAATGCACCGTACACCGTCAACGAAAAAAGGGGCGAAGCGCCATGACAGCGCTTCGCCCCTTCTCGCTTCTCCACGCAATGTTCCGCGCGTGAAGGCCCGGCTTACGGATTCACCACGTTTTGCAGTGGCTTGCCCGTCAGCGCAGCGATCAGATTGTCGGCAGCGCACGACGCCATCGCGTGACGCGTCTCGTGCGTGGCCGAGCCGATATGCGGCAACGCCACCACGTGCTTCATCTTCAGCAGCGGCGAATCGACCGATACCGGCTCACGTTCGAAGACATCGAGACCGGCAGCACGCAGATGTCCGGAGGCCAGCGCGTCGACCAGCGCGGCTTCGTCGATCACCTTGCCACGCGCCGCGTTGATGAAGATCGCACCGCGCTTCATCTGCGCGAATTCCTTCGCACCGATCAGACGCTCCGTGGCGGGCGACAGCGGCACCAGCGTCACGACGAAATCGGATTGCGCGAGCAGTTCGGGCAACGTGCGATGCTCCGCGCCGTAGGCCTTCTCCGCCGCTTCGTTGCGCGAGCGGTTGCTGTACAGCACCTTCATGCCGAAGCCGAGGGCGGCGCGGCGCGCCACTGCGCCACCGATGCGTCCCATGCCGACGATGCCCAGCGTCTTGCCTTGCACATCGGTGCCGAAGTGCTCCTCGCCGAGGCTCGCCTTCCAGCCGCCAGCCTTCACCAGTTCGGCCAGTTCGACCACGCGACGCGCACTCGACAACACCAGCGCGAAGACGGTATCGGCGGTGGTTTCCGTCAGCACGTCGGGCGTGTTCATCAGCTTGATGCCACGACGCGTGAGGTCGGGCACATCGAACTGGTCGTAGCCCACAGAGATCGTGGCCCACGCCTTGAGCTTCGATGCGCCGTCGAGCAGCGCGGGCGTCGCGTTCACGCCGACACCGATGGCACCGTCCGCACGGCTGAGCGCCGTCGCGAACTCGGCACGGTTGCCGTCGTTCACGCCGTCGAATTCAGTGAGCGAGAAATGCTCGGCCAATCGTGCACGCACATCAGGCGGCACGCTCTTGTACAACACAACTTCCGGACGACTCATGCTTCACTCCTGGGGGTTGCCGCCACCGGCATCCCCGGCAGCGCGCGAGAGATTCTGCGACAGACTCAGCGCTTTGCGCTGGCCTCGGCGAAGGCGCGTTCGAGGAAGTCGAGGCGGTCCTGGCCCCAATACGGCTGGCCTTCGAAGACGAACCACGGCGCACCGTACACGCCCGCGGCGGCCGCGTCGTCGGTGTTGGCGTCGTAGGCTGCCTGCACGCTTGCGCCATGCGACGCGGCGAGCAGCGACTTGCCGTCGAGCGACAGGCTATCGGCGAGCGCCTGCAGCGTGGCATCGTCGGCAATGTTGCGCTCTTCGACCCACAACGCATTCGACACCACGCCGACGAGTTCCAGCGCCTTGTCGGTGCCGTGCGCGAGCTGCGTTGCGATCACAAGCTTTGCCGCCGGATCGCCCGAGACGGGGAAGAACTTCGGTTCGAGGTTCAGTGGCAGGCCGAGATACTTCGACCAGCGCGCCAGTTCCACCAGACGATACGCCTGACGCTGCGGCGCGCGCTTGGCGAGCGGCAGACCGCCCGAACCGCTGAAGACACGCCCGAGGTCCATCGGCTTGAGCTGGATCTGCACACCGTAGCGGCGCGCCAGCTCGACGAAACGGGCGTGCCCCATGTAGACATAGGGCGACTGCGTCGCCAGAAAATACTCACAAGTCAGACTCACGGCAAAACTCCTCTTGCTATCGGTAGGGGGCGCCTATGACTGGCGCTGTTGATGCATGACGTGTTCGATGTGTGTTGTGCAGGCGACGGTCGCAGGCGTTGTCAGAACGGTTTGACGACCACAAGAATCACCGCGCCGAGCAGCCCCAGCACCGGAATCTCGTTGAAGTAGCGATACCAGCGATGCGAGCGCGTGTTGCGCCCGGTTTCGAACTTGCGCAGCAGACGGCCGCACGCATGGTGGTAGCCGAGCAGCAGCACCACGATCAGCAGCTTGGCGTGCAGCCAGCCACCGTAGCGGCCGATGCCGTAGTACAACCAGAGGATCAGTCCGAAAGCGAGCGCCGGGACGGCGAGAATCGTCATGAAGCGATAGAGCTTGCGCGCCATGAGCAGCAGACGTTGCGTGGCGGCCGGATCGCTCTCCATCGCAAGGTTGACGAAAATGCGCGGCAGATAGAACAGACCGGCAAACCACGAAGCGACGAAAACGATGTGAAGCGCTTTGATCCAGAGCATCGGGGACAAGCGGCCCGCCAGCAGGCCGTCGAATATTTTGAACAGCAAGCAATGTACAACAATCCGCCGTATCGCGATGCGCAGCGCCACCCGCCAACGGGTGCCGGGCCTGCGGCAAATCGACGCGATGCATTCGACTCGATGCCGCCGGGCTGTGCCAGAATACGGACCATATTGGCTTTTTTGCCTCACATCGGCGTAGCACGCCGGTCATCGGCCCCCGCATGAGAATTCTTGGTATCGACCCCGGCCTGCGCGTCACCGGCTTCGGCGTGCTCGAAAAGCACGGCAACCGTCTGCAATATGTGACAAGCGGCGTCATCCGTACCGGCGAAGGCACCCTGCCCGCCCGGCTGCGCATCATCTTCGAGAGCGTGGCCGAACTGGTCGACACCTACCGGCCCGATCAGGCCGCCATCGAAAAGGTGTTCGTCAACGTCAACCCGCAATCCACACTGCTGCTCGGTCAGGCGCGTGGTGCGGCCATCACGGCACTGTCCGTCGGCGGGCTCGAAGTCTTCGAATACACCCCGATGCAACTGAAACAGGCGGTCGTCGGCTATGGACGCGCGCGCAAGGAGCAGGTGCAGGAGATGGTCACCCGTTTGCTGACCCTCACCGGCACGCCGGGCAAGGACGCCTCCGACGCGCTGGGCGTCGCCATCTGCCACGCGCACAGCGGCGAAACCTACGCGGCGCTCACCGAAGTCGCGCCCGCGCTGGCCGCCAAGGGCCTGCGTGTGAAACGCGGTCGACTGGTGGGCTAAAGGGTGGCCCAAAGGGTGGGCTAAGGGCGGACGTCCGAAGCGCTACAATGCATCCATGATCGAAACCGACAAACTCGCCGCCGAGCGCATCATTGCGCCCACGCCGGCCTCGCCCAACGAAGAAGCCTTCGAGCGCGCACTGCGCCCCAAGCTGCTCGACGAATACGTCGGTCAGCGCAAGGTACGCGAACAGCTCGAAATCTTCATCGAGGCGGCCCGCAAGCGCTCGGAACCGCTCGACCACGTGCTGCTCTTCGGCCCGCCGGGTCTGGGCAAGACCACGCTCGCCCACATCATCGCCCGCGAAATGGGCGTGCATCTGCGTCAGACGTCGGGGCCGGTGCTGGAGCGTCCGGGCGATCTCGCCGCGCTGCTGACCAATCTCGAAGCCAACGACGTACTGTTCATCGACGAAATTCACCGGCTCTCGCCGGTCGTCGAGGAAATTCTGTACCCGGCGCTGGAGGACTACCAGATCGACATCATGATCGGCGAAGGTCCGGCGGCGCGCAGCGTCAAGCTCGATCTCCAGCCGTTCACGCTCGTGGGCGCGACGACCCGCGCCGGCATGCTGACGAACCCGCTGCGAGATCGCTTCGGAATCGTGGCGCGTCTGGAGTTCTATACGGCAGACGAACTGGCGGGCATCGTGCGCCGCTCGGCGAGCCTGCTCGGCGCAGTGATCGCCGACGACGGCGCCTTTGAGATCGCACGCCGCGCACGCGGCACGCCCCGTATCGCCAACCGTTTGCTGCGCCGTGTGCGCGACTACGCCGAAGTGAAGGCCGACGGTCGCATCACCGCCGCCGTGGCCGACGCCGCACTATCGATGCTCGACGTCGATGCGGTCGGCTTCGACGTGATGGACCGCAAGCTACTCGAAGCGGTGCTCCACAAGTTCGACGGCGGCCCGGTCGGCGTCGACAACCTTGCCGCCGCCATCGGCGAAGAGCGCGACACCATCGAAGACGTGATCGAGCCGTTCCTGATCCAGCAGGGCTTCCTGCAACGTACGCCGCGCGGTCGCGTCGCCACGCTCGCCGCTTACCGTCACTTCGGGCTGGCAGCGCCCGGCAGCGCACCGGAAAGCGGTTCGCTCTGGTCGCCGGACGCGACGGGCAAGTAGCGCCCACAGCGACCTTATGGCGACGATACGTCGCAGGTCCGGCGAATCCCTCTGTCGGACAATCGACGTTCACGCTCCCCCCAAGGCACGACATGGCCTCCCACGACGATCTGCCCACCCCGCCCCCGGCAACGCCCCTGCGGCCCGCCGGACCGGTCGTGGGTGTGTCGGGGCGATTGCGGCACGCCATCGCCATGCGGCTCGTGAGCCTGACGTCCGGCCCCGGTGCCCCGCGCCTGAATTACGACACGCCTGATGGCGACCCGGGCCTGTTCGGTCCGGACGCCGCCTGCTGGCACGTCCACGGCGATTTCACTTCGATGATGATTGGCGGCGTAAGCGCGCTGCTGCTGCAATCGCTGCATCCGCTGGCGATGGCCGGTGTCTGGGACCACTCGACTTTCCGGCAGGACGTGATGGGCCGTCTGCGCCGCACCGCGACGTTCATCGGCGGCACAACCTTCGGCAACACGGCCGACGCCGAAGCGCTGCTCGAACGCGTGCGACGCATCCATCTCCAAGTCAAAGGCACGGCCCCCGATGGGCGGCCGTACGCCGCTTACGATCCCGATCTGCTGACGTGGGTGCACGTGGCCGAGACGTCGAGCTTTCTGCGCAGCTATCTCGTCTACAAGAACCCCGCGTTCTCGCTTGACGATCAGGATCGCTATTACGCAGAAGTTGCTCGCATTGCCATTGCGTTGGGTGCGCGCGATGTGCCGACGAGCGTCGCGCAGATCGACGACTATCTCGCGGCGATGCGCCCCACGCTCAGCGCAAGCGACCGCACGGAAGAAGTCGTGCGCGTGTTGCGCAACCTGCCCGCACCATTTGCTGGCGCGCGGGTATTCAGTGGACTGCTGTTCCGAGCGGGGGTCGATCTGCTGCCGGACTGGTCGCAAACGATGCTCGGCTTCGATGAAAAGGCGACGATTCGCCGCCTTACCGTGCGCCCTGCTGTGCGCCACATGGCACAGGTCGCACGCTGGTCGATGCGCAACAGCGTGGCGCATCGGGCGCGTCGTCGGGCACTGGCGACACCAGCGGTGGAGGTGACTGCGCCGTCGCTGGAGCGCTAGACGCGCGCTCTGTTACACCACACGCGGATCGACGCGGTCGCCTGCGGCATCGGCAGGCTTGTCGTTACTCTCGTCGCGCACGGCGTCGTCCAGATGCGTGACGTCGCCCCAACTCAGCACTTTCCAATGCGCCCCGTCGTACGACAGACGGTTCACGCTGGCATTGAGCAACGGGTACGACCGCGGCTCGGTCAGGGCCAGCCCCGTCGCGAGCCGGTAGCAGCAATCGAGCACGCCACCATGCGCTACAAGCACCACGCGCTGGCCCGCGTAATCACGCAGGACCCGCGCGATGAAACCGGTGATGCGCGTATAGAAGCCACGCGTCGACTCGCCGCCAGGAATCACGAAGTCCGGATCGCGGCTCTGCCAACGCACGTAGTCCTGCGGAAAGTCCGCCTGAATTTCATCGGGCACACGCGTCTCGAAAGCGCCATAGTGGCGCTCCCGAAGACTCGCTGTGCGCACCAGCGGCAATCCGCATGCCTGCGCAACAGGCTCCGCCGTCTGCACCGCGCGCTGCAAATCGCTCGTCAGCACGTGATCGAACACACTACCGCTCACTGCCATTTCACGTGCAATACGCGCCCCCAACAACACGGCCTGATGCTCGCCCTCCGCCGACAGCGGAATGTCCGTGTGCCCCTGAATCCGTTTGACGCGGTTCCAGTCGGTCTCGCCGTGGCGAATCAGGGTCAGGGTCGTGGTCGTGCCGTTCATCGATGCAATTGCGTGTTCAGGTTAAGCGGAGTGCTGGGCGAGCCGTGAAGCAGGTGGTGAGCAGACGTGACGTCCTTACTTCGCCTTCGAATTGAGCGTGTAGGTGCCGGTCACGCTGGCGCTGCCCAAAACATGCGGCTTGATCGCGGCGAGCACGTCGTTGCCGTCGAAGCGGCCGTCGAGCGGCACACGAGCAACGTCGAGCGCGTACACGGTGAAGTGATAGTGGTGGACGATCGTGTCATTCCACGGCGGGCACGGGCCGTCGTAGCCGTAGTAATCGCCCTTCATGGTGTCGTCACCGGCAAACCACGCGGTGTAGTCGTTCACCCCATGACGCATGCCGTCGAGCGCATCGGGGCCGAACTTGCCGCGCGGCGTGACGTGATTGCTGTGGCTGGCCGCCGGGATTTCTCCGGTCGACGCGGGGACGTCCACGAGCACCCAGTGGAAGAAGTCGACGCGCGGCAGATCGGCCGGGACTTCACGACCTTCCTTGTTGACGTCGTCACCCTGGCTCGGCACATCGCTGTCGGTGCAGATCACGACAAACGAGCGCGTACCGGCGGGGACATCGGACCAGGCGAGATGCGGGTTCTTGTTCTGCGAGAGCGCAACGTGCGTCTCCGCGTCCGGTTTGCCAAAGGCGAACTGTGCATCCATCGCCGCATTGTCGGCAAACGAGTCACTCCAGACTTTCATCAGATTCTCCCAAGCTGTGAATTCTTGAATTCGCGAATTCGGAACCCAAGGACGGTATCACACCGATGCGAATCGCGTGCACTCACCCCGGCGCTTCCGAACGATTCCAGACAATTCCGAGCGATTTTCGGGATAACAGGAGGGGCGGCACCAGACTGCGCCGGAGCGCTTCAGGCCGCTTCAGGCTGCTTCAAGCCGCTTCCGGCCGCGTCTGCAACCAGAACGTGACGGGACCGTCGTTCACGAGCGAGACACGCATATGCGCCCCGAACTCGCCGGTTTCCACGATGGGATGGCGTGCACGCGCCTGCGTCACGAAGTAATCGAACAGACGCTTACCGTCTGCCGGGCTGGCCGCGGGCGTGAAGCTCGGGCGCGTGCCGCTGTTCGTATCGGCCGCGAGCGTGAATTGCGAGACGAGGAGCAAGCCACCGACACGAACGGCGGCACCGTTGCCGTCAGGATTACCGTCGAGATTCGAGACACTGCGGTTCATCTTGCCCGCCTCGTCCGAGAACACGCGGTAGCCGAGCAACTTCGCGAGCAGCTTGTCGGCGCTCGCCTCGGTGTCGCCGCGCTCGGCGCATACCAGCGCGAGCAACCCCGGACCGATCGCGCCGACGGTGCGGCCGTCGACCGTCACCGCCGCTTCGAGCACACGCTGAATGAGCGCGATCATCGTCGCTTGCCTTGCAAAGGGACGCCGACGCTCAGGCGAGCGTCACGCGTGCAAAGCGGCGCTTGCCGACCTGCACGACGTAAGTCCCTGCGTCGATCTTCGCGCCCTTGTCGGACACCACTTCGCCATCGATGCGCACGCCGCCCTGCTCGATGTTGCGGTTGGCTTCCGACGTCGACGGCACGAGCGCAGCCTGCTTGAGCAGTTGCGCGATACCCAGCGGGGCGCCATCGAGGGAAACTTCCGGAATGTCGTCCGGCACGGCGCCCTTGGCGCGTGCGTTGAACTCTTCGAGCGCACGTTCGGCGTCGGCCTGCGAATGGAAGCGCGCCACGATCTCCTGCGCGAGCAGCACCTTCACGTCGCGCGGGTTACGGCCTTCCTCGATGTCGCGGCGCAGTTGCGCAATCTCTTCGAGCGTGCGGAACGACAGCAGCTCGTAGTAACGCCACATGAGCGTGTCGGAGATGCTCATCAGCTTGCCGAACATGTCGCTCGGCTTCTCGCTGATACCGATGTAGTTGTTCTTGGACTTCGACATCTTCTCGACGCCGTCCAGCCCTTCGAGCAACGGCATCGTGAGAATGCACTGCGGCTCCTGACCGTATTGCTTCTGCAATTCGCGGCCCACGAGCAGGTTGAACTTCTGGTCCGTGCCACCAAGCTCCAGATCGGACTCCAGCGCCACCGAGTCATAGCCCTGCATCAGCGGGTAGAGGAATTCGTGGATGGCGATCGGCACGCCGCCCTGGAAGCGCTTCGTGAAGTCCTCACGCTCAAGCATGCGCGCCATCGTGTAGCGCGACGCGAGCTTGATCATGCCGTCGGCGCCCAGCTTCATCGACCATTCGCTGTTGTAGCGGATTTCGGTCTTGTCGCGGTCGAGCACGAGCGCGGCCTGCTCGAAATAGGTCTTCGCGTTCGTTTCGATCTGTTCGCGCGTGAGCGGCGGACGCGTGCTGTTGCGGCCCGACGGATCGCCGATCAGCGAGGTGAAATCGCCGATCAGGAAAATGACGGTATGCCCCAGATCCTGCAACTGACGCATCTTGTTGAGCACCACCGTGTGGCCGATGTGAATGTCGGGCGCGGTCGGATCGAGACCCAGCTTGATGCGCAGCGGCTTGCCGGTGGCTTCGCTGCGCGCGAGCTTCTGCAGGAACTCCTCTTCCACGAGGAGTTCGTCGCAGCCGCGCTTGGCGACGGCCAGCGCAGCGCGCGCGGCATCGGTCACGGGGTACTTCTTTTCCGAGGTGAGTGCGTGTTCACTTGTCATAACATCATTGTCCAGACTGGGTCGGGGGTTTCCCCTTATCCAGGCAGTAAAGGCGGAGGCAGCGGCGGGTCTGCTATAATCGCCGCTCAATTCTCGGCTCGGGCCGAAGCGACGCCGGGTTGCCCCGGATATTCCGACAGGCAATCTCGAAGCGTGTCGCTCCGCCCGGGCTTTTTTCGTAAGTTGCGCAGAATTTTACGTGATGTGGCCAAAACTCCGTGATTTTTTTGCGCGTGAACTGCTGACCCTGATCGATCCCACGCAGCCGAAGCACCGTCGCAGAAAGGTGCAAATCGTGGCGACGGTCGGTTCGGCCCTGACGTTGGGAATGGTGACCGCTTTCGGCGTGGCACCGATGGTGCCGGATTCGGCACGCAACGGTGCGAGCGTGACTCTGCCGCTCACCTTCCCCGATCTGGCCAAACAAATCCAGCAGCTCGACGCGCAATCCCAGACCTTTATCCATCAAGTGGCGCTGCGGCGCGGCGAAACCCTCGGCGACATGCTCTCCCGGCTGTCGATTCAGGATCCCGCCGCCGAGAAGTTCATTCGCGAGAATGCCGTCGCCCGTCGCCTGATCGGCGTGCCCGCCGGGCAAGTGGTTCAGGCCGAAACCGATGACGACGGCAAGCTCGTCACGCTCTCCACCGTCCTGTCGACCGGCAGCACCGCCGCACAGCAACTGGTGATCGAGCGTAACGACGCAGGCCGTTTGCGCGCGCGCATGGAGCAGTTGGCGAACGACACCGAATGGGCCATGCGCTCAGGTGCGATCGCGGGCAACTTCTTCACCGCGATGGACGACGCGGGTGTGCCCGACGCCGTCGTCGCGCAAATGGTGAACATCTTCTCCGGCGTAATCAACTTCCAGCGCGACGTGCGCCGTGGCGACCGTTTCCGCCTCGTGTACGAGGTGATCAAGCAGCAGGATCGCACCGTTCGCACCGGGCGCGTGCTCGCCATCGAGTTCATCAATCAGGGCAAGACGCACCAGGCCATCTGGTACGCCGATCCGCAGGGCAACTCGCCCGACGGTGCGTACTACGGCTTCGACGGCCGCAACCTGAAGCAAGCCTTCCTGCGCACGCCGGTCGAGTTCTCGCGGATTTCGTCGGCTTTCGGCGGTCGCGAGCATCCGTTCCAGCACAAGTGGAAGAAGCACGAAGGCGTGGATCTGGCCGCTCCGGTCGGCACGCGCGTGTTCGCTGCGGGTGACGGCGTCGTGAAGTTCGTCGGCACGCAAAACGGTTACGGCAATCTGGTCGAAATCGAGCACGCGGGCAACTATCAGACGCGCTACGCCCATCTCTCCGGCTTCGGTCAGGGGATGAAGCCCGGCACGCGCGTGACGCAAGGTCAGGTCATCGGCTTCGTCGGTCAGACGGGCTGGGCGACCGGCCCGCACCTGCATTACGAACTGCGCCTCAACGGTGTGCCGCGTAATCCGTTCTCAACGGATGTCGCCGCCGTCGCCCCGCTCGCGGGCAACCGCCTGAAGCTGTTCGACATGTACGCCGAGAACCTGCTCAAGCGCATCGATCTGATGCGCACCGTGCAAGTCGCCGAACGCGATTGAGGTATGCTGGAGTCCGCACTGTGCGGGGTGACGTCTGATCCATCGACGCGCCGTGCGCAGTGCCGGACTTCCTTCTCAAGCTCATCGCACGCGCGCGCCCGCACATGAACGACATCGCTCGTCACCTGGCCGATCCGGCCACCGCCTCCCTCGCTGCCTCCACCAAGTCCGCCTGCTACATCGGCCTGATGTCCGGCACCAGTCTGGATGGCGTCGACGGTGTGCTCGTCTCGTCTGCCGACGGGCAAGTGCTCGCGGAAGCCTATTTGCCATTCCCGCACGATCTGCGTGAGACGCTGATGGTGCTGCAAGCGCCCTCGGACAACGAACTGCATCGCGAAGCGCTTGCGGCGAATGCACTGGTGCGGGTGTATGCCGAGTGCGTGACGCAGTTGCTCGCCGCGGCAGGCTTGCCCACGTCTGCGGTATCCGCCATCGGCGCGCACGGGCAGACGATCCGGCATCGCCCCGGCGAATTCGACGGCATCGGCTACACGCGCCAGCTCAACGCCCCCGCATTGCTTGCCGAACTGACGAACATCGACGTGGTAGCCGACATTCGCAGCCGCGACGTGGCGGCAGGCGGCCAGGGTGCGCCGCTCGTGCCCGCCTATCATCAGGCGATGTTTTCGGATGCTGCCGAGACGCGCGTCGTGTGCAATCTCGGCGGCATCAGCAATGTGACCATTCTGCCCGCCGCCGCGCTGGGCCAACTGGTGTCCGGTTTCGATTGCGGTCCGGGCAATGCGCTGCTCGACGGCTGGGCGGCACGCCATCTCGGTAAGTCCTACGACGACGGTGGTGCATGGGGCGCGACGGGCCGTGTCGACCCCGCCCTGCTCGCCGCGCTGCTTAGCGAGCCCTACTTCCGTCAGACGCCGCCGAAGAGCACCGGACGCGACCTCTTCCATG
The DNA here is from genome assembly GCF_024704525.1 of Pandoraea commovens. Lineage (NCBI taxonomy): Bacteria > Pseudomonadati > Pseudomonadota > Betaproteobacteria > Burkholderiales > Burkholderiaceae > Pandoraea > Pandoraea commovens. The sequence continues at coordinate 985,421 of NZ_CP102780.1, read as the reverse complement.
CGAAATGGCTCGACGACCACCTTGCCGCTTTCCCGAAAGTGTCGCCGGTCGATGTTCAGGCGACGCTCGTCGCACTGACGGCGCAATGCGTTGCAGACGACGTGCTGCGCTTCGCCCCCGACTGCCGGGGGTTCTATGCCTGCGGCGGCGGCACGCGCAACCGTGCACTCATGCAGGCCATTGCCGATCGTCTGCCGGGTGTGACGGTAGCGACGACCGACGCGCTTGGCGTTCCGCCGCATCAGGTCGAAGCCCGCGCATTCGCATGGCTGGCCGAGCGCTGCGTGACGCGTCAGCCGGGCAATCTGCCGTCCGTCACAGGTGCGAAGGGCCTGCGCATTCTGGGTGCGATCTACCCGCGCTGAGATTTATCGACGGTATCTGCAACGCTCGCGACCTGATCGTGACGTAAACGAGAAAAGGGCCCTTCCGGGCCCTTTCTCTTACTACGGCAGGACGACTTCTGTCGCGTCGCTCAGACCGAGAACGAGGAACCGCAGCCACACGTGGTGGATGCGTTCGGGTTCTTGATCACGAACTGCGCGCCGTTGATGTCTTCCTTGTAGTCAATCTCGGCGCCGACGAGGTATTGATAGCTCATCGAGTCGATCAGCAGCGATACGCCGTTCTTGTCGAGCACGGTGTCGTCTTCGTTAACATCTTCGTCGAAGGTGAAACCATACTGGAAGCCCGAGCACCCGCCACCTTGCACGAAAACGCGCAGTTTCAGGTCCGGGTTGCCTTCTTCGTCGATCAGTTGCTTGACCTTGTCCGCAGCGCTGTCGGTAAAGACCAGGAATGCGGGCATTTCCGTGACGGCGTCCTCAAGCAGTGCGCTCATCGCAAATCTCCATAAATCGGTTTGGTGTCATTCTAGCCCTATTCCCCAAATCGTGCCGAACGCCGGAAAATCAAGCGCTTAGTGACGATAAATACCGTTACGGCAGTACGGGAATATGGGTCAGGCCCATGTTCTCGGGCAGGCCGAACATCAGGTTCATACACTGCACGCCCTGACCGGACGCGCCCTTGACCAGATTGTCCTCGACAACGAGGATCACCAGCGTGTCGCCATCGTTCGGACGGTGCACGGCCATGCGCACATAGTTCGACGCACGCACCCAGCGCGTTTCCGGCATCGAGCCTGCCGGCAGCACGTCCACAAACGGCTCCCCGGCGTAATACGTTTCAAACAGCGCCTGGAAGTCGGTGTCGCGCGCTTCAGGCAGGATCGTCGCGTACAGGGTCGAATGGATGCCACGAATCGTCGGCAACAGATGCGGCACGAACGTCAGACCCACGTCGTAACCGGCAATCGCCTCGAGACCCTGCTTGATTTCCGGGTGGTGACGGTGACCCTTCACGCCATAAGCCTTGAAGTTGTCAGCCGTTTCCGCGAGGATGAGCGACGTTTCGCCCTTACGACCCGCACCGCTCGCGCCCGACTTGGCGTCGGCGATCAGATGTTTCGGGTCGACCAGCTTGCGGCCACCCGCGAACAGCGGCGCGTAGCCCAGCTGCACGGACGTCGGATAGCAGCCCGGCAAGCCGATCACGCGCGCGCTCTTGATCTTGTCGCGGTTGATCTCGGGCAGGCCGTAGACGGCTTCTTCGAGGATGTCCGGGCACGAATGCGGCATGCCGTACCACTTTTCGAACGTGGCGGTGTCCTTCAGACGGAAGTCCGCTGCCAGATCGATCACGCGTACCCCGGCGGCCAGCAACTCGCGCGCCTGCGCCATCGCCACACCGTGCGGCGTCGCAAAGAACACCACATCGCAATCCGTCAGACGTGCGTCGTCAGGCGTGCAAAATGCCAGGTCGACACGGCCTCGCAGGTTCGGATACATATCGGCGACTGGCGTACCCGCTTCCTTGCGCGAGGTAATCGCCGTCAACTTCACTTCCGGGTGCTGCGCCAGCAAACGGAGCAGCTCCACACCGGTATAGCCGGTGCCGCCTACGATACCTACCTTGACCATGTCCTACCCCTTTCAATCGGAACCGCGATTCTATCAAGCTTCGACGACACTTGTGGGACGGTAACGCCTCCCGCGTCTCACGCGTCGCCAAAAGAAAAAGGCCGCGCGAGGCGGCCTTTCCTTGCATCCACCGAAGCGGATGCCCACAAGCACTCGTGGCGATTAACGCTTCGAGAATTGCTTGCGACGGCGGGCTTTGTGGAAGCCAACCTTCTTACGTTCGACTTCACGGGCATCGCGCGTAACGAAGCCTGCGGTCGACAGCGTCGGCTTGAGCGTCGCGTCGTAGTCGATCAGTGCGCGGGTGATACCGTGACGAACCGCACCAGCCTGACCCGTTTCACCACCGCCCGAGACGTTGACTTTGATGTCGAACGTTGCGCCGTGGTTGGTCAGCTCGAGCGGCTGACGAACGATCATCAGCGACGTTTCACGAGCAAAGTACTCTTTGATCGGCTTGCCATTGACGATGATATCGCCCTTGCCAGCCTTGATGAACACACGAGCCACTGCGCTCTTGCGACGGCCGGTGCCGTAATTCCAATCGTTTTTGAACATGGCTGGCCCTTAGATCTCGAGCGACTTCGGTTGCTGCGCTTCGTGCGGATGGTTGCCGTCGGCGTAAACCTTCAGCTTCTTGATCATCGCGTAGCCCAGCGGACCCTTCGGCAGCATGCCCTTCACGGCCTTCTCGAGCGCACGGCCCGGGAAGCGCTCTTGCATCTTGCCGAACGTGGTTTCGTAGATACCGCCCGGGTAACCGGTGTGACGGTAGTACTTCTTGTCAGTTTGCTTTGCGCCCGTAACTTTCAGCTTGGCAGCATTGACGATGATGATGTAATCACCCGTGTCAACGTGCGGCGTAAATTCAGGTTTGTGCTTGCCGCGCAGACGGCGTGCCACTTCGCTGGCGACACGGCCGAGGACTTTGTCCGTCGCGTCAATCACAAACCATTCGCGCGTCACCTCTGCCGGCTTAGCGGAAAACGTCTTCATGATCGATCCAAATAAAATGCGTTTGCCCCATTAACACCAACTTCCTGCTTGTCTGCCGGCCACGTCCTTGCGACGCGAGGTCACATGGCGCAGTCCTGTGCTTGCAGGCTCTCCCTGATGCTTTTTCCGTGGGCATTTCCGGAAAAGCCGTTGATTATACAGAAAAATCGCCCCACCGGTAAACGGCGTTTCCGGCCGACGTTTCCGGCGGCACAAAAAAAAACCCGAACCTCAATGGGTCCGGGTTAAATCCACCAAAGGAGGAGGGTGGAGGAGACACTTGCAGCGTTGCTGTGAAGCACAACAACCAATGACTGAAGTCTAGCAAATGGTATGGTGCAACGCAAGAAAATTTATAGTGCGAAATGCAACACCATAATGTGAAAAGCAAAAGAAATGAGCGATATCACAAAAACTCATTAAAAATCAACTAGATAAAACTTTTCCACATCCCCTGCAGCGTCACCACCTAGAAGGCAAAACCTAAATTTAGGGTTTATCCCCCTCAAAACCCGATCAAAAAAGCGCCAATATTGCGATGCAACAACCTGAGGCGCGATTCGCGGTCACACAGGTTTGAGGCGGCGTCGTACGCAGGTTCTCGGAAGCCGCTACAATTTTTGCTTGAATGGGATATCGGGGTTTCGAAATATGGAATGCAAGGTTAGCTGGATGGGCCCGGGCGGCATGTCCTTCGTCGCACAGACGGGTAGCGGACACATTGTCGCGATGGACGGCGCACCGGAAGGCGGCGGCAACAATCTCGCGCCGCGTCCGATGGAGATGGTGCTGGTCGGCACCGGCGGATGCACGGCGTACGACGTGGTGATGATCCTCAAGAAGAGCCGCGCAGACGTCAAGGATTGCAGCGTGACGCTCAAGGCCGAGCGCGCCAGCGAAGACCCCAAGGTCTTCACGAAGATCCACTTCCACTTCACCGTGACGGGCCGCAATCTGAACCCGAGCGCCGTGGAGCGTGCGGTCACGCTCTCGCACGACAAGTACTGCTCGGCGTCGATCATGCTCGCGAAGACGGCGGAGCTCACGCACAGCGTCGAGATCGTGGAAGGCTGACAGCGACGGTCGCCGTCGGCGCGGCACACATGGCGGTGGCAAGCGCTGAAACACAAAAGGCTCCCGAGGGGAGCCTTTTGCATTGTGTTGGGATGCAGAGCCGGCCGATAAGCCGGATTCTGTGAACGCGACTCGCGCCGCGCCTGACAATCATTCCTCTAGGCGACGCATCACTACGCCGCTCAAGCTTCCTACCCGCAGGCTCCCGGGGGCCCCGTTGCCGGCACACGCACGAGGCGCATGCCGCTCACCTGCCTATTTGGAATTGCTCCGGGTGGAGGTTACCGTGCCGTGTGCGTTGCCGCACGCCGCGGTGCGCTCTTACCGCACCGTTTCACCCTTACCTGATCCCCTGACTTGCGCCAGGGGCCATCGGCGGTCTGTTCTCTGTTGCCCTGTTCCGCGTCTCGCGACGGATGGCCGTTAGCCATCACCCTGCCCTATGGAGTCCGGACTTTCCTCCCCCTCCCCGAAAGGAGGCGGCGATTGTCTGGCCGACTCTGCGGGCCGAAGTGTATCACGGGGTGTCATGTCGACGCTGCGCCCGATCACGGCGCCCGGGACGGAAGACGGACACGTCACGATAAAACGCCGGATCGTCGTTCGCAGGCCACCAGCCAGGGATACCCAGGACCGGCAGCGGCGAGAAATCACGCGTTGTGAGGGAGACGGATGCCAGCGTCGGGGCGATCTGCGTGTCGAGCCACTCGCGCCGTCGCTCGTCCGCCCATTCGAAGTAAGTCTGGGGAACATCGACGATCCATGCGTGCGCGGTCACCGACTTGTAGGGCGTCACGAGCTTTTCCAGCAAGGCATGCCCGAACGGCTGCACTTCGCAAGCGCGCCCCCAGTCGGCACGGCGCGCTACGAACAACGTCTGCCAGTCGAACGCGCGCAACGCCGCACCGAGTGTGGCATCGCTGCAGGCAAAAACGACGGCATTCTCGTCGAACAGCGTTGCGGCGTCGCGTGTCGCGCCCCGGGTGGATTGCACACCGTCAGCCTCGATAGCCGACGCCTGACGCGCGTTGAGCGCCGCCTTGCCGCGCGGAAACGTCAGCCAGATCAGCGCATTGAAGAAGTCGTGGAGGTTCCGGCGAGTCGGCACGCCACCGGTGGACGCAATGAACGCCTCATAGGCGACACCGACGGGTAGATCGTCCTGCGCGACGAAGCGAAGTGCCTGCCCCTGCCCGCTGACCAGACCGGCGTTCGCGGCCAGCGACGACAGTGCACCGCGCCAGTCGTCACCGGTCAGGGCCAACTGAGCTGGCCCTGCCACGGCGCTAAACCAAGGCGCGCGCCAGTCGATCTCCGGCAGTTCGGATGTCGCGCCCGCCGAATCCAACGACCTCAGCCCTTGAACTTCCAGCCGATGACTTCACCACCACGCAGCGGCACGACGGTCTGGTCGCCCATCGGCAGTTCCGCAGGCAGCGTCCAGTCTTCTCGCACCAGCGTGACCTTGTCTGCATTACGCGGCAGTTCGTAGAAGTCCGGGCCGTAGAAGCTCGCGAACGCCTCGAACTTATCGAGCGCGCCCGCCTTGTCGAAGGCCTCGGCGTACAGCTCAACCGCGTGCAGCGCCGTGTAGCAACCGGCGCAGCCACATGCGGCTTCCTTCACGCCACGGGCATGCGGCGCGCTGTCGGTACCGAGGAAAAAGCGCGGGCTGCCCGACGTGGCGGCCTTCACGAGGGCTTCGCGATGCGTCTCGCGCTTGAGCACCGGCAGGCAGTAATAGTGCGGACGAATACCGCCGGTGAAGATGGCGTTGCGGTTGTACAGCAGGTGGTGCGGCGTGATCGTGGCAGCAATCGGGCCTTCGGCAGACGCGACGTATTCGGCGGCGTCCTGCGTCGTGATGTGCTCGAAAACGACCTTCAGGCCCGGGAAATCGCGACGCAGCGGCGACATCACCTTGTCGATGAACACTTTTTCACGATCGAAGATGTCGATGTCCGAACTCGTCACTTCACCGTGCACGAGCAGGGGCATGCCGACGTCCTGCATAGCTTCGAGCGCACCTCGGCACTTCGCCAGATCGGTCACACCGGCATCCGAATTCGTCGTCGCACCGGCCGGATAGAGCTTCACACCGTGGACGAAGCCCGACGCCTTCGCGCGACGGATCTCTTCGGCCGGGGTGTTGTCGGTGAGGTACAGCGTCATGAGCGGCTCGAACGTGTTGCCAGCCGGGCGTGCGGCGAGAATACGCTCGCGATACGCAGCCGCGTGTTCAGTCGTGGTGACCGGCGGCTTCAGATTCGGCATGATGATCGCGCGGCCGAACTGGCGGGCGCTGTCGGGCAGCACGCTCTTGAGCACGTCGCCATCGCGTACGTGTAAGTGCCAGTCATCGGGACGGGTGATAGTCAGTTCGGTGCTCATGGGCGTTTTCCGGGGGCAGGAGGGACGTCTAGCCCAATGCGACCGTAGCTGCGAAGTGCGAATGAGTGACGCGTCGACGCGACGGACCGCCTGGGCGGGAATGTACGTGCACAGAGGCCGGTGCTATGCTTCTGTAACCCCATATTGTAACGGTTGCGGCGCTCAGACACGACGTGCGCAGCCAATCATCGATTTGCCCGTCCCATGTGCCAACTGCTCGCAATGAATTGCGCGGAACCGACCGACATCACGTTCTCATTTACCGGTTTCGCGGCGCGTGGGGGTGGCACGGATCACCATGCCGACGGTTGGGGTATCGCTTTCTTCGAGGACAAGGCCTGCCGCCTGTTCATCGATCATCAGGCAGCGGCCAACTCGCCCATCGCCGAATTGGTCAAGAAGTACCCGATCAAGTCCAAAAACGTCATCGCGCACATCCGTAAGGCCACGCAAGGCATCGTCGAGCTGGAGAATTGCCACCCGTTCCAGCGCGAGCTTTGGGGGCGCCACTGGATCTTCGCCCACAACGGCGATCTGCACGATTACGACCCGTTTCTCTCAGGCGTCTATCAGCCGGTTGGGACGACGGACAGTGAGCGCGCTTTCTGCGACATCATGCAGGGTCTGCGCAAGCGCTTCCCGGGCTCGCAACCGCCGCTCGACGAGCTGTTCCATGCGGTGGAAGACATCACGCGCACGATCACGCGCCACGGTGTATTCAACTTCGTGCTCTCGAACGGTCAGGCCCTGATCGCGCACTGCTCGACCCGGCTTCATTTCATCGCCCGTCAGTGGCCGTTCACGAAGGCGCACCTGATCGACGCCGATTGGGAGATCGATTTCGCCAAGTTCACCACCCCGGCCGATCGCGTTGCGGTGATCGCGACGGCACCGCTCACCGACAACGAAGTCTGGACGACGTTCGAGCCGGGCGAACTCATTCTGTTCGAGAAAGGCGCGCCGACGCTGCGCACGGTGGTGCCGATTCCGGAAGCGGTCCGTCTGCGCAACGCGCAAAACACGGCCTGCCAGTAACCGAGTGACTGCGATGCGGGGCGTCTCCCGCGTCGCCACCCATAAAAAAAGCGTGCCCGGAGGCACGCTTTTTCATTTCTGCGCTGACGGCGATCAGTGAAGGATCTTGGCCAGGAAGTCCTTGGCGCGGTCCGACTTCGGGTTCGCGAAGAACGCGTCCTTCTGGTCGTCTTCCACGATGGCGCCCTGATCCATGAAGATCACGCGATTGGCGACCTTCTTGGCGAAGCCCATTTCGTGCGTGACCACCATCATGGTCATGCCTTCCTGGGCCAGTTCGACCATCACGTCGAGCACTTCGTTAATCATTTCCGGGTCGAGTGCCGAGGTCGGCTCGTCGAACAGCATGGCGATCGGGTCCATGCACAATGCACGGGCGATAGCGACACGCTGCTGCTGACCGCCCGAGAGCTGGCCCGGGAACTTGTGAGCGTGCGCCTTCAGGCCCACGCGCTCAAGCAGCTTGAGGCCCTTGTCGCGCGCTGCGTCCTTGCTGCGACCCAGCACCTTGACCTGTGCGAGCGTCAGGTTTTCGGTGATCGACAGGTGCGGGAACAGTTCGAAGTGCTGGAACACCATGCCGACGCGCGAGCGCAGCTTGGCCAGGTTCGTCTTCGGATCTGCGACCGAGGTGCCATCGACGATGATCTCGCCTTGCTGGATCGGCTCCAGACCGTTGACGGTCTTGATGAGCGTGGACTTGCCCGAACCCGACGGGCCGCACACCACCACGACTTCACCCTTCTTGACTTCAGTGGAGCAGTTCGTGAGCACCTGGAACTGGCCGTACCACTTGGAGACGTTTTTAAGGGTAATCATTTCGCCAACCTCTTTTGAAGACGTTTAACCAACATCGAAACCGTGAAGCAGATCACAAAGTAGACCGCCCCGGCAAACACAATCATGGCAGGCAGCGTGCCGTCACGCTGACCGACCGAGTACGCCATGCCGAAGAAGTCGGACAGGGCGATCGCGTACACGAGCGAGGTATCCTGGAACAGAATAATGCCCTGGGTGAGCAGCAGCGGCACCATGTTGCGGAACGCCTGCGGCAGCACCACGAGGCCCATCGCCTGCCAGTACGACATGCCCAGCGCAAATGCGGCGGACAGCTGACCACGCGACACGCTCTGAATACCGGCGCGGATAATTTCCGAATAATACGCCGCTTCAAAAAGCGAGAAGGCCACGAGTGCCGAGACCATCCGGATATCCCACGTCGGCGGCACGTCGAGCAACGAACGCAGCACCTGCGGCACGATCAGGAAGAACCACAGCAGCACCATCAGCAGCGGGATCGAGCGAAACACGTTCACGTACAGATCCGCGAACCACTTGAGCGGCGCCACGCCCGACAGACGCATCATCGCGAGCAGCGTGCCCCAGACGATGCCAACGACCACGGCGAGCGCCGTGACCTGCAGCGTGGTGATCATGCCCCTGACGAGCAGAGGCCAAGCGTCGACGACACCGCCCCATGCGAAGATCTCGAACATTATTTGCCCCCGATGTAGCCCGGCAGGCGGGTCTTGGCTTCGATGAAGCGCATGAGCACCAGCACCGCGATGTTGATGATCATGTAAGCCACCGTGATAACGATGAACGACTCGTAGCTATGCGCCGTGTAGTCGATAAGCTGCTTGCCCTGGCCCGTCAGTTCGAGCAGGTTCACCGTCGAAATCACAGCCGAGTTCTTGAAGATGTTGACGAACTCCGACGTAATCGGCGGAATCACCACACGGAACGCGACCGGCAGCAACACGAAGCGGTAGGTCTGCGGGAGCGTCAGCCCCATCGCGAGGCCCGCATTCTTCTGGCCCTTGGGCAGCGAGATGATACCGGAGCGCACCTGCTCGCAAACCCGAGCCGCCGTGAACAGTCCCAGGCCGATCACACCGGTGAGCAGCGAGACGTTAGCGGGGTTGAGCGAGAACAGCCATTGGCGAACCGCTTCCGGCAGGAAGTCGGGGGCTACGTAATACCAGAAGAACAACTGCACGAGCAGCGGGATATTCCGGAACAGTTCGACGTAAGCCGCGGCGAATCCGGAAATCCATTTGTTTGGAATGGTGCGCATCACCCCGAGCACGGAGCCGATGATGAGCGCAATGATCCAGCCGCCGAGGCCGACCTCAAGCGTGAGCTTGAGACCCGAGAGCACCCAACCGAAGTAGGTGCTGTCCTCGCCGGTAGCAACCGGCTGGAAGAAAAAACTGAAATCGAGACCGAAAGCCATGATCTCCCCTCTTCTACTTGTCTTGCTTAAAAAGAAGCGGAAGGATCGACTCCTTCCGCTTCGGAATTACCAGCTTACGCCTGGCGAATCAGTGAGCCGGTTGGCTTACTTGGCGCCCTGGACGTCTGCCTTGTCGTTCGGCGCTTTCCACAGTGCAGCCATTTCAGCCGACGGCGGGAAGTCCATGTTCACGCCGTTGAGCGCGGGGATCGGCTGTTGGAACCACTTGGCGTAGTCCTTCTGTGCCTGACCCGACTTCTGGTAGTCTTCGACCGCCTTGTCGACCAGCTTCTTGAATGCCGGATCGTCCTTACGCATCATGCAGCCGTAGGCTTCGTACGAAGCAGCCTTACCAACGATGCTGTAGTCCTTAGCATCCTTGAACTTGGCGCGCTCGCCGGCCAGCAGTGCGTCGTCCATCATGAACGCAACGGCGCGACCTTGGTGCAGCGTAATCGCAGCTTCACCGTGGTCCTTCGCGCTGATGATGTTCATCCCCATCTTCTCTTTCTCGTTCATCTCGCGCAGCAGACGCTCAGACGTCGTACCTGCCGTCGTGACGACGTTCTTGCCCTTCAGGTCCGCGAAATCCTTGACGCCCGAGTTGTTCTTCGTCAGCAGACGCGTGCCGATGATGAAGAACGTGTTCGAGAAGGCAGCCTGCTTCTGACGATCGGCGTTGTTCGTGGTCGAACCGCACTCGATGTCGATCGTGCCGTTCTGAACCAGCGGAATGCGGTTCTGCGAGGTGATCGGGGTCTGCGTGACCTTGAGGTTCGGCAGCTTCAGTTCTTTCTTGACTTCGGCAACGATGGCTTGCGCCACATCGTTGGCATAGCCGACAACGTTATGGTTGTTGTCGTAGAACGAGAACGGGATCGACGATTCACGGTTTCCCAGCTTGATAACGCCGTTATCCTTGATCGACTTGAGGGTACCGGTTTCCTGCGCCTGAGCAGCACCTGCCATCAGGCCAACACAGCACATCGCCAACGCAATTTTCGAGAGGGTCATTCCTTGGTCTCCTTGGCAAAAACGAGTGCATTTTAGCACTGCAATTACCGATTTTTTTATTCTCGATTGTTCGGAACGAGCGTCTTTTTTGACGTAACTCGCTCCGAACGTTCCTTTTTACGCACGAATGCGTACTACTACTTAGCCGGACTATACCCTATCGATCAGGGGTACAGACCACGCATTTCACGCGCCTGCAGAATACGGCTACACGCAACGATGAATGCGGCTGTACGCAGCGAAACCTGGTGCTCCTGCGCCACGTGCCACACGCCGTCGAACGCTTCGCGCATGATGCGCTCCAGACGCTGGTTGATCTCTTCCTCGGTCCAGAAGAAGCTCGAGAAGTCCTGCACCCATTCGAAGTACGACACGGTCACGCCACCAGCGTTGGCGACCACGTCAGGCACGACAAGAATGTTTTTGCTACGCAGGATGTCGTCCGCAGCCGTCGTGGTCGGGCCGTTGGCGCCTTCCACCACGACCTTGGCGCGGATCTGATCGGCGTTCTTCTCGGTGATCTGGTTTTCCAGCGCGGCCGGGATCAGGAATTCGCAGTCGATCGACCAGAATTCTTCATCCTTCATGGTTTCCGCGGCCGGGAAGCCACCCACGCCGCCGGTCTCGGCCACGTGCTTAAGCAGGTTCGGCACATCGAGGCCGTCCGACTTGTAGATCGTGCCGGTGTGATCTTGCACGCCGATGACATGCGCGCCGGCTTCATGGAACAGGCGGGCAGCGATACCGCCCACGTTGCCGAAGCCCTGCACGATCACGCGCGCACCGCGCACGTCCATGCCCAGACGACGGGCTGCTTCGCAGCTCACCACGAACACGCCACGGCCGGTCGCTTCGCGGCGGCCCAGCGAGCCACCCAGCGAAATCGGCTTGCCGGTCACGACGCCGGTGGCGGTGGAACCCTCGTTCATCGAGTAGGTGTCCATCATCCACGCCATGATCTGCTCATTGGTGTTGACGTCCGGTGCCGGAATGTCTTTCGTCGGCCCGATGATGATGTTGATTTCGCTGGTGTAGCGACGCGTCAGACGCTCCAGCTCGCCACGCGAAAGCTTGCGCGGGTCGACGCGGATACCGCCCTTGGCGCCGCCGTAAGGCACGTTCACCGCTGCGTTCTTGACCGACATCCAGGCCGACAGGGCCATGACTTCGGACAGCGTCACGTCCTGGTGGAAACGCACGCCGCCCTTACCGGGTCCGCGCGAGGTGTTGTGCTGAACGCGATAGCCCTCGAAGTGGGCAATGGTGCCGTTGTCGAGTTCGATCGGGCAGTCGACCACGAGAATACGCTTCGGGCGCTTGAGGGTTTCGACCCAGCGCGAGAGCGAACCGAGGTAGGGGGTAACGCGGTCGACTTGTTGGAGGTAGTTACCCCACGGACCGAGGTGTTCGGCGTCGAGGTAAGAGGGCAAGGCATGTGACGTTTGAGACATCGTTGGATTCTCCGGCTTCAATCTGCACCGCCGGCACACACCGCGCCAGCGACACGAATGGCTGGCACTTTACAAAGAACCCCGATTAACAATCCAATGCCGAATAAACATGCATCTATGCATTTCCTGCATAGATGTGAGCATCCCCTCAATTTTCCGGTACGTCAGGCAAATCGCCGCGATCACGCGTCAACGGGGACGTCCTTACCGGATGCGAATAGCCCTTCTCGCGGCGTAGCCCTACTCCGTATCCGGTCTATTGACGATGCCTATCCGGCGGCGTCCCGCAGCCATCAGAGAGGCGTGAGACTTAGCCTTTGACCTGATCCCGAACAGCCTGCCAGAAGGCTTCGACGACGTCGCGCTTGGCGCGCTCGCGGCGGTTGCTTGCGTCCGTATAGGCGAGCCGGTCCCGATACAGACGGATTTCCATGTCCAGGTGCCAGGGCGTCGCGGCTTTGCCCGGCGGCGCGAGGTCGATCAGTTCGCCGCGCGTTACCGAATCGACCACCGCGCTCTCGGGCAGAAACGCCACGCCGTGTCCGGCGAGCACCATCGCTTTAAGCGCTTCCGCCATGTCCGTCTCGTAGACCTTGTCCAGATGCGGACGGCTCGACACATCCCCCACGAGCAGATCGGCCATCCGGCCGAGGTAGGCGTTGGACGTATAGGCCAGATACGGCACCGGCGCTTCGGGGGTTCCGGGCAACTTGAAGCGGGCGCGTTTTTGTGCGGCCGGGGCGCTGTACGGACTGAAGCGCTCGCTGCCGAGCACGATCATCTCGTAGCGCGCCGAGTCGAGCTGCAGCGGCTGGCTCGGGTGGTAGTAGCACATCAGAAGATCGCAGCCGCCGTCGGTGAGCGACATGGCCGCATCGTGCACGTTGAGCGCACGCAGACGGCTGCGCAGCAAGCCCTGACGCTTTTCCAGCTGCTTGAGCCAGCGCGGGAAGAACGTCATCGAGAGCGTGTGGGGGACGGCGAAGTCGATCACCGAATGATCGGCGGAACGTTGTTCGCGCAGCAACGCGCGGGCTTCCTGCGCCTGCGCGAGCAACGTCAGCGCCTGCTCGTAGAAGACCTCGCCAGCGGGCGTGAGGCGCGTCGGATAGCTGGACCGGTCGATGAGTTCGCTGCCCAGCCATGCTTCGAGCGACTGGATACGCCGCGAGAAGGCGGGCTGCGTCACGTGACGCAATTCCGCCGAGCGGCTGAAACTGTTCGTCTTGGCGAGGGACACGAAGTCCTCGAGCCACTTGATTTCCATGCGGTGCTCCCGCGCAGGCGATGTCAGTGCGCAAGTCTACTCAATCGCCTGCCGGGATGACAGACCCTTGCCCGTCATCCTCATGCAGAATTGCGCACACTCACGCACACTCACGCCCAGCCGCGCTCAGGACACCACCGTGGCGAAGTGCGATGCCTCGGCATCCCCTTCCCCGCCACGACGCTGTTGTTGCAACGCCCACATCTGTGCGTAGAGGCCTTCCGCGTGCAGCAACTGATCGTGCGTACCGCGCTCCACGATGCGTCCCTTGTCGAGCACGATGATCTGCGCCGCGTGCACCACCGTCGAGAGACGGTGCGCAATGACGAGCGTCGTCCGTTCGCGTGCGATGTTGCGCAACTCCGTCTGAATCGCCTGTTCCGAGCGCGAATCGAGTGCCGATGTTGCCTCGTCGAAAATCAGAATATGCGGATTCTTGAGGATGGTCCGCGCAATCGCCACACGTTGCTTTTCACCGCCGGAAAGCTTCAGCCCGCGCTCGCCAACCATCGATTCATAACCGGCGGGCAGGCTTTCGATGAAGTCATGAATGTGCGCGGCCCGCGCGGCGGCAATCACCTGCTCGCGCGATGCGGACGGATTGCCGTATGCGATGTTGTAGTAGATCGTGTCATTGAACAGCACCGTATCCTGCGGCACGATGCCGATGGCGGCGCGCAGCGAATCCTGCGTGACGTTGCGAATGTCCTGACCGTCGATGGAAATGCGCCCGCCGTCGAGTCCGGGGAAGCCTACGTCGTAGAAGCGGAAAAGCAGACGCGAGAGCGTCGATTTGCCCGAGCCGCTGTGGCCGACGACAGCGGTGGTCGTGCCCGCCGCAATGGTGAAATCGACGTCGTGCAGAATCTGACGCGCAGGCTCGTAGCCGAAGTTCACGTGGTCGAACCGCACCGTGCCGCCATTGCATACCAGCGGTTGCGCGCCCGGCGGATCGGCCACTTCGCGATTCACGTCGAGCAGCGTGAACATGCGGTCCATGTCGGTCATCGCCTGCTTGAGCTCACGATAGATCACGCCGAGGAAATTCAGCGGGATGTAGAGCTGCAACATGAACGTGTTGACGAGCACGAGATCGCCGAGCGTCATGCGTCCGCTCATCACGCCCTGCGTGGCATGCCACAGAATCAGAATCAGCCCGCTGGCGATGATCACCTGCTGGCCGAAATTCAGCACCGACAGCGAGTTTTGCGAACGGATGGCGGCCGCGCGATAACGTTTGAGGTTCTCGTCGTAGCGCTGCGTCTCGAAGGCTTCGTTGCCGAAGTACTTCACCGTCTCGTAGTTGATGAGCGAATCGATGGCGCGGGCGTTGGCCTTCGAGTCGAGTTCGTTCATCGTGCGACGAAAGTGCGTGCGCCACTCCGTGACCTTCACCGTGAAGGTGATGTAGAACACGAGCGCCACGAGCGTGACGATGGCGTAGAACGCTTCGTAGCGCACGACGAAGAAGCCGAGCACCAGCGCGACTTCGATGAGCGTGGGCAGAATGCTGTAGAGCGAGTACGAGATCATCGACTGGATGCCTCGTGTGCCCCGCTCGATGTCGCGGCTCATGCCGCCCGTCTGCCGCTCCAGATGGAACCGCAGCGACAGTGCGTGCAGATGCCGGAACACCTTGAGCGCGATCTGACGCACGGCGCTTTCCGTCACCTTCGAGAACAGGATTTCGCGCAGTTCGGTAAAGAGCGACGTCGACAGGCGCACCACACCGTAAGCGATCACCAGCATGCCAAGGCCGCCCACGACAATCAGGCTCGGATCGTTCGTGGCACGCGCCGTCGCCGAGAGCGACGCCACCGGGCCGAGGGCGTCGACGATGTGCTTCATGATGACCGGCACGCCGAGGTTGGCGACCTTCGCCAGGATCAGGCACGACAGCGCCAGCGTGACGCGGCCGCGAAACTCCATCAGATACGGAATCAGGGATTTAATGACCTGCCAGTCGCCGCGCGCCGGTTTGGCGGCATTGGGCTTGCCGGAAGCCGCCGGCGCGGGCTCGGCCGGAGTAAAACGTCTCATGGTGGGGTGGGGCGGCGTCCGGCTCGCGAGAGGGCTTTCCGCTAGAATCGTTGATGACGTATTTTCGCAGAACCCGGCGACGTGCGCTGAACCCCGCCAAATCGACGCCGGCCAGCTTTCCCGCTCTAGCAAGGAACCTCATGAGTACCCCGACCCCTGCCCTCACGGCCCTGCCCGAAGAAAAAGAACTGGCGTTGCGCGTGATGCCGATGCCCGCCGACGCCAACGCCCACGGCGACGTCTTCGGCGGCTGGATCATGTCTCAGGTCGACATCGCCGGGTCGATCCCCGCCGCACAACGCTCCAACGGCCGTGTGGCGACCATCGCCGTCAATTCGTTCCTCTTCAAGGAGCCAGTCTTCGTCGGCGACTTGCTCAGCTTCTACGCCACCATCGTCAAAACGGGCAACACGTCGATTACCGTCTATGTCGAGGCTTACGCCCAGCGCATGCGCCTGTCGCACGAGATCGTCAAAGTGACCGAGGCTATGGTGACGTATGTCGCGACCGACGAAGACCGCCGTCCGCGCCCGCTGCCGAAGCTCGACGCCGTCAGTTGACGTCAGTTGGCTCTGGGGGACGGTAGCCCCGCGCGACCGTCCGACCGGTGCCAGACGCAAAAACGCCGCACGCCTCGCGAATCGGGGCGTGCGGCGTTTGTCTTTTCTACGGACGGACAGACGGTCCGAAAGCAGCAGAACTTACGAAATCTTCGTGAAATCCGGCTTGCGCTTCTCGAAGAAGGCCGTGAATGCTTCGCGGGCCTCGGGCGACAGCAAACGCTTGGCGAACTCGACGCCCTCCTCGCCAATGCGTGCCTGCACGTCGCTTGCGCCGTCAGCCTTCATCAGTTGCTTGGTCACGCGCAGCGACCCGGCAGGCATGGCGGCCAGTTGTGCAGCACGCTTCGCCGCGAACTCTGCCAGCTCGGCGGCGGGCACGATGCGGTTGACGAAACCCATCGCAACCGCTTCGTTCACGTCGAACGGCTCACCGAAAAGCAGCTTCTCGGCGGCGCGGTGATAGCCGGATACGCGGGGCAGCAGCCAGCTCGACGCGGCCTCCGGGCACAGTGCCAGTTGCGAGAACGGCAGCGCAAAGCGGGCCGAATCGGCCGCGTAGACCACGTCGCAGTGCAGCAGCATCGTCGTGCCCACACCAACGGCATTGCCCGCCACGGCGGCCACGATCGGCTTGGTCGCCTGACTGATGGCGCGCAGGAACTGGAACACGGGCGCGCTCTCGTCCTTCGGCGGATTCTTCAGAAAGTCTTCGAGGTCGTTGCCTGCCGAGAAGGCTTCGGGCTGGCCCTGAATCAGGATCACGCGCAGCGAGGCGTCGTCTTCGGCTTCGTTGATCCCGTCCGCGAGTGCCTGATACATGTCGGCGGTGATCGCGTTTTTCTTCTGAACGCGGTTGAGCGTGAGCACCTGCACCGCGCCCTGACGCTGCACCAATACGTCTTCCATCGTGTGTGTCTCCTCGGTGTCCCAATAGCGACAGATGACGACGCAGGGGGCAGCCACGCATTTGCGAAACCGCACCCCGGCGTCCTGAGCCGTCGTCAATCCTGGCGTCTGGCGTGCCGCCCATGCACGGGCGGAGTCTGCCTTACATGCGCTCGATGATGCCCGCCGCGCCCATACCGGTGCCCACGCACATCGTCACCATGCCGTACTTCAGGTTGTGACGGCGCAGCGCGTGCACCACGGTCGCAGCGCGAATCGCGCCGGTCGCGCCCAACGGGTGACCCAGTGCAATCGCGCCACCCATCGGGTTGACCTTGCTGGTGTCGAGGTCCAGATCCTTGATGACGGCGAGCGCCTGCGCGGCGAACGCTTCGTTCAGTTCGATCCAGTCCATGTCCTGCTGGCTCAGCCCTGCGGCACGCAGCGCCGCCGGAATCGCTTCCTTCGGCCCGATGCCCATGATCTCGGGCGGCACGCCGCGCACGGCGAACGACACGAAACGCGCGAGCGGCGTGAGGTTGAACTGCTTGAGGATCTTTTCGCTCACGACGAGCAACGCACCGGCGCCGTCCGACGTCTGCGAGCTGTTACCGGCCGTGACCGAGCCCTTGTTCGCGAACACGGGACGCAGCTTGCCCAGCCCTTCGATGGACGTGTCGGGACGCGGACCTTCGTCGAGCGAGAGCGTGCGCGTCTTGATCGAGACTTCACCCGTGGCCAGATTCGGGAAACGCTCGACGATCTCGATCGGCGTGATCTCGTTCGTGAACTCACCGGCCTGCTGCGCCTTGATCGCCTTCTGGTGCGAAGCCAGCGCGAAGGCGTCCTGCGCTTCACGGGTCACGCCCCACTGCTGCGCGACCTTCTCGGCGGTCAGGCCCATGCCGTAGGCGATGCCCACGTTCTCGTCGCGCTCGAAGATCGACGGCGAGAGCGACGGCGTGTTGCCCATCATCGGCACCATGCTCATGCTTTCGATGCCGCCGGCGATCATGGCGTCGGCTTCGCCCACACGAATGCGGTCGGCGGCCATCGCCAGCGCAGTCAGGCCCGAGGCGCAGAAACGGTTGACGGTGACACCACCGACCGTGTTCGGCAGTCCCGAGAGCAGCGCACCGATACGCGCCACGTTCAGGCCTTGCTGGGCTTCGGGGATGGCGCAGCCGATGATCGCGTCCTCGATGACCTTCGGATCGAGATCCGGCACCTGAGAGAGCGTGCTCTTGAGGATGGTCGCGAGCAGATCGTCCGGACGCGTGTTCTTGTAGCTGCCCTTGGGTGCCTTGCCGATCGGCGCACGCGTGGCGGCAACGATATAGGCGTCTTGCAGTTGTTTGCTCATGTCAGTCTCCGGTCGGCTTAGTTGCGCACCGGCTTGCCGGTCTGCAGCATGCCCATGATGCGTTCCTGGGTCTTCGACGTGCCCAGCAGTTCGATGAAGGCGCGACGCTCAAGCGCCAGCAGCCATTCTTCGTTCACGAGGCTGCCCGCTTCGACATCGCCGCCGCACACGGCTTCGGCAATGCGCGAGGCGATCAGGAAGTCGTGCGCCGAGATGAAGTTGCCGTCGCGCATGTTCACGAGCGACGCCTTGATCGTCGACACGCCCGAGCGGCCTGCCACCGGAATGCCTGCAGGTTTGAGCGGCGGACGGTAGCCGGCGACCGACAGCGCGCGCGCTTCGTTGCGGGCGACCGACAGCAGTTCGTGCACGTTGTAGACGATGGTGTCCGACGGCTTGAGATAGCCCATGTCGCGGGCGTCGAGCGCGGAGGCCGAGACCTTCGCCATCGCGGCGTTGGTGAACGACTTCGTCACGAATTGCAGATACTGGACGCTACCGGCAGCGGTGGCCGCTTCGGCCGCACGAATCGCCGCTTCCTTCAGGCCGCCGCCGCCCGGCACGAGGCCGACGCCGACTTCCACGAGACCGATGTAGCTCTCCAGCGCTGCCACACGCTTGGCGCTATGCAGCAGCAGTTCGCAGCCACCGCCCAGCGCGATGCCGGACACGGCCGAGACGACCGGCACCTGCGCGTACTTCACACGCATCATGCCGTCCTGGAACTTCTTGATGAACGGCTCGATCCCCTTGGCACCGCCCATCATGAAGGCAGGCATGGCCGCTTCCAGATCGGCACCTGCCGAGAACGGACCACCCGGTGCGCCGAGCTTGAGCGACGTCGGCTGCCACACGACCACGCCGCGATACTGCTGCTCGGCCAGATCGATAGCGCGGGTCAGACCGTCGATGACGTCCGGCCCGATGGTGTTCATCTTCGTCTTGAACGAGACGATCAGCACGTCGTCCTGCCCCGGGGTCTCGTCGACCCACAGACGCGCGGCGTCGGTCTCTTCGATGGTCTTGCCGAACTTACGCGGATCGGCGCTGGCCTCACCCACGAGCGATGCCGGGAACACCTGACGCTGATACACCGGCAGCGTGCTACGCGGCACGAAGGCGTCCTTGGCCGGGTTGTACGAGCCTTGCGCGGTGTGAACGCCACCGGCTTCGGCCACCTTACCGCCCGTCACCCACTTGGGCAGCGGAGCGTTCGACAGGGCCTTGCCCGCGTCGATATCTTCCTGCACCCACTGGGCGATGTCCTTCCAGCCTGCGGCTTGCCAGTCTTCGAACGGCCCCGTCGTCCAACCGAAGCCCCAACGAATCGCGAAGTCGACTTCACGTGCGTTGTCGGCGATCTGCTCCAGATACACGCCGATGTAATGGAAGACGTCGCGGAACACGGCCCACAGGAACTGCGCCTGCGGGTTGGTCGATTCGCGCAGCAGGCGCAGACGCTCAGCCGGTGCCTTCTTCAGAATGCGCGCGACCATTTCGTCGGCCTTCTTGCCCGACTCGACGTACTCGCCCGTTTGCGGGTCGAGTACCTTGATGACCTTGCCTTCCTTCTTGTAGAAGCCCGCGCCCGTCTTCTGACCCAGCGCGCCCTTCTCCACCAGTGCTTTGAGCACAGGCGGCGTGGCGTACGTCGGGGCAAACGGGTCGTCCTTCAGGCCGTCCTGCATCGTCTTGATGACGTGCGCCATCGTGTCCAGACCGACCACGTCGGCGGTACGGAACGTGGCCGACTTGGCGCGACCGAGCTTGCTGCCCGTCAGGTCGTCGACAACGTCGAACGGAATGCCGAACTTTTGTGCTTCGGCGAACACCGCCAGAATCGAGAAGACACCGACACGGTTCGCGATGAAGTTCGGCGTGTCCTTCGCACGCACGACACCCTTACCGAGCGTGGACGTGAGGAACGTTTCGAGCTGATCGAGGATTTCCGGCGCGGTCGTTGCGGTCGGGATCAGTTCGACCAGATGCATGTAACGCGGCGGGTTGAAGAAGTGCACGCCGCAGAAGCGTGCCTTCAGATCGGCGTCGAAACCTTCCGAGAGTTCGGTGATCGACAGCCCCGACGTGTTCGACGCAAAAATTGCGTGCTTGGCCAGATGCGGCGAGACCTTCTTGTACAGGTCGTGCTTCCAGTCCATGCGCTCGGCGATCGCTTCGATCACCACGTCGCAACCGGCAAGCTTTTCGAGGTCGTCCTCGTAGTTCGCGGCTTCGATGTATTGTGCGTCGGCCTTGTCGGCGAACGGCGCGGGACTCAGCTTCTTCAGGCTCTCGATGGCGCGCGTGACGACGCCATTCTTCGGGCCTTCCTTGGCCGGCAGATCGAACAGTACGACGGGCACTTTCGCGTTGACGAGGTGCGCGGCAATCTGCGCACCCATCACGCCGGCGCCGAGTACGGCAACCTTGCGTACGACCAGGGGTTTGTTGGTTTGGCTCACGGTGATCTCCTCCGCTCTCAGAACAGGTCGACGTCGACTTCCATCAGCGTCTTCGCGCCGGCACGTGCCATGCGAATTTGCGACGCGGTCTCCGGCAGCAACTTGGCGAAGTAGAAGCGCGCCGTGGCGAGCTTCGATTCGTAGAACTTGTCGCCGCTGCCTTGCTTGTCCAGTGCAATACGCGCCATGCGCGCCCAGAAGTACGCGAAGACCAGATGGCCGACCACGCGCTGATACGGCACGGACGCCGCACCGACTTCATCCGGATTGGCCATCGCCTTCATGCCGATTTCCATCGTCAGCTTCTGGACCTTGTCACCGATATCCGCGAGCGGATTGATGAACTCCTGCATCTCTTCCTTGGTGCCTTCGGCTTCCACGAAGTCCGACACGAGCTTGCCGAACTTCTTGAGCTTCGCGCCCATGTCGCCCAGCACCTTGCGGCCGAGCAGGTCGAGTGCCTGAATCGAGTTGGTGCCTTCGTAGATCATGTTGATACGCGCATCGCGCACGTATTGCTCCATGCCCCACTCGGAGATGAACCCGTGACCGCCGTAGATCTGCATAGCGTGGTTCGTGCACTCGAACGCGTTGTCTGTCAGGAACGCCTTGATGATCGGCGTGAGCAGCGCGACGAGGTCGGCCGCTTCTTTACGCTCGGCTTCGTCGCCGTGCGACAGTTCCTTGTCGATGTGCAGTGCGGTCCAGTACGAGAAAGCACGACCGCCTTCCACATAGGCCTTTTGCGTGAGCAGCATGCGGCGCACGTCCGGGTGCACGATGATCGGATCGGCGGGCTTGTCCGGTGCCTTCGGGCCGGTGAGCGAGCGCATCTGGATGCGTTCCTTCGCGTACACCAACGAGTTCTGATAAGCGACTTCGGTCAGGCCCATGCCTTGCATGCCGACGCCCTGACGCGCCGCGTTCATCATCACGAACATGGCGTTCAGGCCCTTGTTCGGTTCGCCCACGAGCCAGCCCTTCGCACCGTCGAGGTTCATCACACACGTGGCGTTGCCGTGAATGCCCATCTTGTGTTCGATGGAGCCGCACTTGATGCCATTGCGCTCGCCGGGTGCGCCGTTCGCATCGGGGATGAACTTCGGCACGACGAACAGCGAGATGCCCTTCGTTCCCGGCGGCGCATCCGGCAAACGTGCCAGCACGAGGTGAACGATGTTGGCGGCCATGTCATGCTCGCCCGCCGAGATGAAGATCTTGGTGCCGGAGATGGCGTACGAACCGTCGCCGTTCGGTTCGGCCTTCGTGCGCAGCATGCCGAGGTCGGTGCCGCAGTGCGGCTCGGTCAGGCACATCGTGCCCGTCCATTCGCCCGACACGATCTTCGGCAGATAGGTGGCTTGTTGTTCGGGGGTGCCGTGGGCGTGCAGACACTCGTAAGCGCCGTGCGACAGGCCGGGATACATCGTCCACGCCTGATTGGCCGAGTTGAGCATTTCGTACAGGGCGTTGTTCACGACCTGCGGCAGTCCCTGACCGCCGAATGCCGGATCGCACGCCAGTGACGGCCAGCCAGCTTCGACGTATTGCTGATAAGCGGCCTTGAAGCCCGTGGGAGTGGTGACGACGCCGTCGCCTTCGTATTTGCAGCCTTCGCGATCGCCCACCTGATTCAGCGGGAAGACGACTTCGCTACAGAACTTGCCAGCTTCTTCGAGCACCTGATTGATGGTGTCGGCATCGATGTCCGCGTGCTTCGGCATCGCCTTCAATTCGTTTTCCACGCCCAGCAGTTCGTGCATGACGAATTGCATGTCGCGCAGCGGCGCGTTGTACTGTCCCATGACCTACTCCTCCGAACAAATCGAATCGAATCGCGGACGGCTCGCGCCTCACCCGCGCTGATAAGACGAAATCAGTTTTTCCAGTGCCACTCGGGTCATGTCGACGGCGCCGGGGTCCCGAAGGAAGCGCGCGTCGTGATGCAGGCCGAGTGTCAGGCTGTACATTTCAAAGAGCATCAGGCGCGGATCGGTGTCCGGGCGCAGATGTCCCTCCTCCTTCGCTTGCGTAATCGCGCGCAGCAGGGCAGATCGCCACAACTGCACACTCTTCACCAAGGCTTCGCGCACCGGACTGGCCGCACGATCGTCATACTCGACAGCACCGCTGATATAGATGCAGCCCGTCGTCACTTCGCGAATCCGCTTGTCCATCCAGCGATCCACCAGCGCTCTGAGTCGCGGCAGCCCGCGCGGCGCTTCCATACTGGGAGCGAACACTTCTTCGTCGAAGCGCCGGTGGTATTCCATCAGCACTTCGATCTGCAAATCCTCACGCGACCCAAAGTGCGCGAAGACGCCGCTCTTGCTCATTTGCATACGATCGGCCAGCAAGCCGATCGTCAGCCCCTCAAGCCCATCCCGCCCCGCCAGTTCAAGCGCGGCATTCAGGATCGCGGCACGTGTCTGTTCACCCTTTCGCATATGTTTTGCATCGCTTTGGTTATCCGTTCTTCGATGCTAACCAAAAAATCGAACGGCCGTCCTATTATTGGGAAACGTCCATGGGGTAACAAGGAATTTATTAGACCGGAATACCTAATCGGTATTGGGCCTGGACCCCGGCCCGGCGGGCGCGGGCAGGCGGTTGGGGAGGGGCGGACGCCGCTCAGTCGTACTTGCCGCGCGTGAGCAGTTTCATCGCCAGGCGATAGAGCCGGTAGGCCATCCACTGACGGAAGCGCCGCCAGCGCGAGCGTTCGCCGTAGCGCTCAGGGTCGATCAGACGTGCGTCTCCGAACGCGCGACGGATATGGTCGCGCAGCTCGATGACAACGGGATCGTCGAGTACCACGACATTGGCTTCGTGATTCAGAAACAGGGACAGCGCGTCGAGATTCGATGAGCCGACCGTCGCCCAGACATCGTCCACCACCGCCACCTTGCCGTGCAACTGACGCATGTCGTACTCACCGATGCGCACCCCGGCGTCGAGCAGCTTGGCGTACAGCCACGGCACCGCCGTATCCAGCAGACGGAATTCCTTGCGGCCAATGAGCAGATGCACCGACACGCCGCGTCTGGCGGCTTGCGTGAGGGCGCGTCGCAGACGACGTCCCGGGACAAAGTACGGATTGGCGAGCCAGACTTCGTGACGGGCCCGTCCCAGCGCCATCAGATACGCCTTCTCGACCGCGCGACGATTGTGGAGGTTGTCTCGCGCGACGAAGGCCGCCTGACCGGCATAGGGCGCATGCAAGCGCCCGCGCAAGCCCCGGCGACGGTGGCGGAACGGTGTACGGAGATACCCCGGCGCCAGACGCTGCCACTGAAGGTGAAACGCCGCGACAATCTCGGCGACGATGGGTCCCCGGCACTGCACTGCGAAGTCCCAGCGCGGGTCGTCCATGCGCGTGCCGCCACCGCCACCGCCGTTGTAGTCGTCGATGATGTTGATGCCGCCCACGAACGCTACCGTGTGATCGACGATCGCGATCTTGCGATGCGTGCGCGAAAAGCCGAACTTGCCAAACAGCCGGGGGTTGTAGATGCGATGCGCCACCCCGTTCTCACGCCAGGCATCGAAGAACGGCAGGCGTCGGCTGGTGCCGATGCCGTCCGTGATCACGCGCACCGTCACCCCACGTTGCGCCGCCCGCTGTAGCGCGGCGCTGACGTTCTCCCCCGCGTCGTCGGCTTCGAAGATGTACGTTTCGAGCGCCACGTCGTGCTCAGCGCGATCGATGGCGTCGATGAGGGCGGTGAAATAGTTCGCGCCGAGATAGAGCAGTGCCAGTTCGTTGTCGCGGGAGAACGGCAGATATTTGCTCATCGGCTGGGCGGGGGGACGATGGGGACGATGAGGACGATGAGCACGCAGGGCATGGGGCGGGCGATCAGCGCACGCGCAACGGCAACTGCCGGATGGCGTCGCCGTTCGAGGGAGAGAAACAGCGCTCGGCGGCCGCTTCCCACGGCAACCAGACATAGTCGACGTGCTCGCGCGGCGAGAGCGTCACGACCGTGTTTTCCGGGACACACAGGCCGAACCAGTGCTCCGTGTTGCGCGTGACGCCCGGCGCGTAGCGATGCGCCCAGCGCGGGTAGATGTTGTACTGAATCTCGTGATGCCAGTCGGTCAGCGCGGCATCGGGCACGGGTGTGCCGTTCGCCACACGAATGCCCGTCTCCTCGAAGACTTCGCGCGCGGCGGTCTCGACCAGCGGCTCGTCGAGCTGATCCTTGCTACCGGTGACGGACTGCCAGAAATTCCCCGCGTCGGCACGCTCGATGAGCAGAACGTCGAGCGCCGGCGTATAGATCACGACCAGCACGGATTCGGGAATCTTGAAGGGTTTCATGCAGGCAACGGGGTTCAGGCAGCGATGATGCATTGTATAGGGCCTGCGCGACGTTGCGGTGCACGGATGCCGACATCACGCGTGCGTATCGCCCCGATCACCGGCATTGCCACATCACACACGCCAGAAAGCAAAAACCCCCTCGCCTCACGGCAAAGGGGGTTTTCCAACCGGCGCGCCATGCCGGGACACAGGTCCCGGCCGTGGCTTGCGGTTGCGACGCGTCGGCTTACGCCTTCGGTGCTTCCGGCTGACGCAGACGGATGTGCAGTTCGCGCAGTTGACGTTCGTCGACCGGCGACGGCGCTTGCGTGAGCAGATCCTGTGCACGTTGCGTCTTCGGGAACGCGATCACGTCGCGAATCGAATCGGCACCGGCCATCATCGTGATGACGCGGTCCAGACCGAACGCGATACCGCCGTGCGGGGGCGCGCCATATTGCAGGGCGTCGAGCAGGAAGCCGAACTTCGCGCGCGCTTCTTCTTCACCCAGCTTGAGTGCGCGGAACACCTTGCTCTGCACGTCTTCCTGGAAGATACGGACCGAACCGCCGCCGATTTCCCAGCCGTTGAGCACCATGTCGTAGGCCTTCGCCAGGCACTTGCCCGGATCGGTCTCGAGGTAATCGATGTGCTCGTCCTTCGGGCTCGTGAACGGGTGGTGGCAAGCGACCCAGCGGGCGTCTTCCTCGTCGTACTCGAACATCGGGAAGTCGACGACCCACAGCGGACGCCAGCCGGCTTCGAACAGGCCGTGCGACTTGCCGAACTCCGAATGACCGATCTTCAGACGCAGTGCGCCGATACCGTCGTTGACGACCTTTTCCTTGTCCGCGCCGAAGAAGATGATGTCGCCGTCTTGCGCGCCGGTGCGCTCAAGGATCGAAGCGACTGCCGCGTCGTGCAGGTTCTTCACGATCGGGCTTTGCAGACCGTCGCGGCCCTTGGCCACTTCGTTGACCTTGATCCAGGCCAGACCCTTCGCACCGTAGATCTTCACGAAGTCGGTGTACGCATCGATTTCGCTACGCGAGATCTCTGCACCGCCCGGCACGCGCAGGGCGACCACACGGCCGCCTTCGGTCGTGGCCGGCACCGAGAACACCTTGAAGTCCACGTCGCCCATCACGTCGGTCAGTTCGGTGAACTCGAGCTTCACGCGCAGGTCCGGCTTGTCCGAACCGAAGCGGCGCATCGCCTCCGAGTACTCCATGACCGGCACCTTCGCGTCGAGTTCGACGTCGATGGCTTCCTTGAACACGTGACGGATCATGTTCTCGAACAGATCGCGGATTTCCTGCTCCGAGAGGAACGAGGTTTCGCAGTCGATCTGCGTGAATTCCGGCTGACGGTCAGCACGCAGGTCTTCGTCGCGGAAGCACTTGGTGATCTGGTAGTAACGGTCGAAGCCAGCCACCATCAGCAGCTGCTTGAACAGCTGCGGCGATTGCGGCAGCGCGAAGAACTGACCGGCGTTCACACGCGACGGCACGAGGTAGTCGCGCGCGCCTTCCGGGGTGCTCTTCGTGAGCATCGGCGTTTCGATGTCGATGAAGCCTTGCGCGTCGAGATACTTGCGCACTTCCATCGCCACCTTGTAACGCAGGCGCAGGTTGTATTGCATTTGCGGACGACGCAGATCCAGCACGCGATGCGTGAGGCGCGTGGTTTCCGACAGGTTTTCGTCGTCGAGCTGGAACGGGGGCGTAACCGACGGGTTGAGCACCTGGAGCTCGTGGCACAGCACTTCGATCTTGCCGCTCGTCAGGTTGGCGTTCTCGGTGCCGGCCGGACGGCTGCGCACGAGACCCGTGATCTGCACGCAGAACTCATTGCGCAGGCCTTCGGCGGCCTTGAACATCTCAGCGCGGTCCGGATCGCACACGACCTGCACCAGACCTTCGCGATCGCGCAGGTCGATGAAGATGACCCCGCCGTGATCGCGGCGGCGATTGACCCAGCCACAAAGCTTGACCGTCTGGCCCAGTTGTTGCTCGGTCACCAGACCGCAGTAGGAGGTACGCATGGACATTTTGCTGTTCCGATTTTCAAAAAATGGCGCCGACAGATCCCGGTGGCTCACAGGAGCGGACCGGGACGTTGTTGGCGCGGGTTGTGGGCGGGCGCCACCACGCCCATCGATACGATGTACTTCAGTGCAGCGTCGACCGTCATGTCGAGTTCGATCACGTCGCTCGCCTTCATCATCAGGAAGAAGCCCGAGGTCGGATTCGGCGTCGTCGGGACATAGACGCTCACATACTCGCCCTGCAAGTGATTGACCACATCGCCGCCCGGCGCGCCGGTCAGGAAAGCGATGGTCCAGGACTCGCCGTGCGGATAGCGCACGAGCAACGCTTTGCGAAACGCGTTGCCGCTGCTCGAGAGCAATGTGTCGGAGACCTGCTTGACGCTGCCGTACAAGGGTCCAACGATGGGAATGCGCGTCAGAATGGCTTCCCACCAGCCGACCAGCTTCTGGCCAATGAAATTATGCGTCAGAAGGCCGACGATGAACACGAAGGCGAGCGTGACGATCACGCCGAAGCCCGGAATGCGCAGGCCGAGCAGGCGCGACGGCTGCCACTCGTCCGGCAGGAGCAGCAAGGTCTGATCCATCGTGCCGATGATCAGACCGAGCACCCAAAGCGTGATGGCGAGGGGCACCAGCACCAGCAGGCCGGTGAGGAAAATCGTCTTCAACGCGGGTTTTTTGACGCTCATGGCAGGACTCGCGAATGTGGTCGGCTACTGGGGGTCAGGGAAAATTCGGCTTAATGGCAGGCGCAACCGCCGCCGCAGCTCGCTGCCGGGGCGCTCGACGACTCGCCGCCAGCCGAAGCTGCACTCGACGACGCGGAGGCGCTCTCGCCCGACGACGCGGCTGCCGGGGCTGCCGATGCTGCTGCGCCCGCTGCCGGGGCGCTCGTGCCGCCGGAACCACCGCGGAAATCGGTCACATACCATCCCGAGCCCTTGAGCTGGAACCCGGCAGCAGTCACCTGCTTGCGGAACGAGTCCTTGCCGCATTCGGGGCACTGGGTGAGCGGGTCATCGCTCATTTTTTGCAGCACATCCTTGGCGAAACCGCATGTTTCGCAACGATAGGCATAGATAGGCATGATTCTTTCCGACGGAAAAAGGCGCGCAAAGCCTTGAATTATAACCGCTTCACAAGGCTTTCGGGATTTGTACGGAGATAAATGGGGGCGTCGTGAGGCAAGATCAAGACCGGGCGTCGCCACGATCCGCGTGGCAAGCCGCGCCGTCAATGGAAAAGGGCGACTGCCGCCGCCCTCTTGCCCTGCACTCGCCGTCAGCCATTTCGCAGCCACCTAGCGAGCACTCACATGCACCGCATCGGCAGACTCAGTCCGCCGGGATCAGATCGTCGAGACCTGCTGCTCCTGCGGCTGACCGCGCTCCGAGGCCGGTTGCAGCAGCGAGCCGACGACCATCCCCGCGATCGACGCCAGCAGACCGGCCAGTTGCGGCGGCACCAGCGCTTCCGGCGCAAGGGCTTCGCAGGCAATCCACACGATCAGCCCGAAGAACACGGCCAGCGTGCCGCCCAGCGAGCTGGAGCGCTTCCAGTACAAGCCGAACGCCAGCGGCACGAAGCAGCACACGAGCGTGACCTTGTACGCGCTCTCGACCATCTGGAAGATCGACGCCTTCGAGTTCATGGCGTACACCAGCACCAGCGCCGTGAAGCACAGCACGACGATGCGCATCAGACGCAGCAGATGCTTGTCGTCGATCCGGCCCTTGAGCATCGGACGAATGATGTTCTCCGCGAACGTCACCGACGGCGCCAGCAGCGTCGCCGACGCGCAACTCTTGATGGCCGAGAGCAACGCGCCGAAGAACATCACCTGCGCGACGATCGGCACGCTGGTGAGCACCAACTGCGGCAGGATTTGTTGTGGGTCCGTGCCGATGTACTTCTGCACCATCGACGGGGCGATCAGGAGCGCCGAGTAGGCGAGGAAAATCGGAATGAACGTGAAGAAGAAGTACAGCACGCCGCCCGTCACCGAGCCGGAGACGGCAATGTTCTCCGACTTGGACGACATCACGCGCTGGAACACGTCCTGCTGCGGGATCGAGCCGAACATCATGGTGACGCCCGCCGCTATGAACGCTAAGACATCTGCCGGATTCATCTCCGGCAGGAACACGAACTTGCCTGCCTCAGAAGCGTGCGCGATCACCGCGCTTGCCCCACCCGGCACCATGCCCGACACGACCACGGCGATATACACCAGCCCCACGACGATGATGATCATCTGGATGAAGTCGGTCACGGCCACCGAAATCATGCCGCCCAGCAGCGTGTAAGCGAGCACCGAGACCGCACCGATGATCATGCCCGTCGGCTCCGACATCGCGCCGCCGGACACCGTATGGAACACGAGCCCCAGCGCCTTGATCTGTGCGCCGACCCAGCCGAGGTACGAGATGACGATGGCGACCGACGTCACCACTTCGACCGTCCGGTTGTACTTGAGCTTATAGAAGTCGCCGATCGTCATGAGATTCATGCGATACAGCTTGCGGGCGAAGAACATGCCCACGAGGACCAGACACATCGACGAGCCGAACGGATCGGCCACCACGCCGCGCAGGCCCTCACCAATGAACGTCGCAGGAATGCCGAGCACCGCTTCCGAGCCGAACCAGGTCGCGAACACGACAGCCACGACCATGCCATAGGGCAGACGGCGGCCAGCGACGGTGAAATCCTTGGTATTGCGGACCTTGAGGGCGGCCAACAGCCCGATAGCCACCGAAATGACCCAATACAGAATGACAAACCAGATCAGCATAACGCGGCCCCAGCCAAGCCCCAGAGCGACGGTTGCGGCAGGGAAACGTCAACGGCAGGCGTGATCCGGCCGAAAGAAGCCGCCGCGCAAGCCAACGAAACCGAGCCTTGGGCCGCAGCCTTCCGGGCAACAGAAAATCAGGTCGTGCATGACGGGGCTGATGCGATTCAGCGCTCGGGAGCGCCCGTTTTTGCCACCTGGGGAAAAAATTTTGGGCCGATTATAGCGGCGCGCGGGATGCGTGGGGAAAAAAGTCACAAATCCCCGGACGGATCGTGGCAAATATCGGGAAATACCGAGTGGCGGTTAGGCGCAGTTGGCGTCAGCGACGTGTTGCACAAATGCGTCGCCACGAGAGATCAGCGACGTCGCCAGACCATCCAGTGCTCGGCCCCGGCAAAGACCGGCACCGAGTCGTCGACGAGACGGTCGGCTTCGCAGACGAAGTCCTGCGACAGCAGCGCGTCGAGGGCTTCCGGCGCGATGCCGAACGGCGGCCCCTTCGGCGTTTCCTTGAGGAAGAAGAATCCGGCCAGACGTGCGCCCGACGGCAGCAGCTGCGCCATGCGACGGGCGTAGTCGGCCCAGAGATCGCGCGGCAACGCACAAAGGAATGCGCGCTCATAGATCACGTCGAGCGTGAACGGCGGCGTGTAGGCAAAAAAATCGGCTTGCTCGACGAGCGACGCTCGCGCACCCAATTGAGACTTGGCGGCATCGACGGCCCCCGGCGAGAAGTCGATGGCTCGCACCGGCCAGTCTTGTGCGTCAAGCCACGCGGCTTCGTACGCTGCACCGCAGCCAGGGATCAGCGTGGCACGCGCAGCACCCTCGCCCGCAACGAACTCACGCAGCGCCTGCGGCACACCGGCGGCGTCCCACGGCATGAAGGCGCTGGCGAAACGTTCGTCCCAGAATTCCGCGCGCGACGGATCGCGATGCGCAAACGAGGGAACCGGCGGCGTCCCGCTCTTCTCTGGGGACTCTCCTTCGCGCGAGGCGTGGAGCACCATCGAATGTCTGCGATTCACGACCACGTCCGTCCCCTTCTCAATGCTCAGCTATACAGCCACACGAACGCCGTTAGCACACCGATGGCGATACCGCCGACCAGACAGAATGCGCCCGTCAGCAGGCGGTTGGTGCGGCGTTGCTCCTGAAGGAGTGCGAGCAGCAGCGTGTCGTCTTGCGGACGTGCATGCGCCGCCAGTGCCTGATGGATGAGCCGCGGCAATTGCGGCATCGTCTTGCTCCACTGCGGCACTTCCGCTTTCAACCGCTCCAGCCAGCCGCGCGGGCCGATCTGCTCGGCCATCCAGCGCTCCAGGAACGGCTTGGCCGTCTTCCAGAGATCCAGATCGGGATCGAGCTGACGCCCCAGCCCTTCGATATTGAGCAGCGTCTTTTGCAACAACACGAGTTGCGGCTGAATTTCGACGTTGAAGCGGCGCGACGTCTGGAACAAACGCATCAGCACCAGCCCCAGCGAAATCTCCTTGAGCGGACGATCGAAGTACGGCTCGCACACCGCACGGATCGCGCCTTCAAGTTCTTCCACGCGGGTGTCCGGCGGCACCCAGCCGGACTCCAGATGCAGCGACGCCACTCGGTGATAGTCGCGACGGAAGAACGCGAGGAAGTTCTGCGCGAGGTAGTTCTTGTCGAATTCGGACAGCGCCCCGACGATGCCGCAATCGAGCGCGATGTAGCGTCCGAACGTTGCGGGATCCAGGCTCACAAGAATGTTGCCCGGGTGCATATCCGCGTGGAAGAAGCCGTCGCGCAGGAACTGCGTAAAGAAGATCTCGACGCCTTCGCGCGCCAGCTTCTTCAGATCGACGCCCGCCTCGCGCAGCACGTCGATCTGGCTGATCGGCACGCCGTGCATGCGCTCCATCACGAGTACCGAACTGGAACTGAATTCCCAATAGATCTCCGGCACCATCAACATGCCCGAATCGATGAAGTTGCGACGCAGCTGCGCGGCGTTGGCGGCTTCGCGCATCAGGTCGAGTTCGTCGTGCAGATACTTGTCGAACTCGGCCACGACTTCACGCGGCTTCAGGCGCTTGCCGTCCGGCCACAGACGCTCGACCCAACCGGCGAGATCGCGCATGAGCGCCAGATCGCTGTCGATCACGTTGAGCATATTCGGACGCAGCACTTTGACCGCAACTTCCTTGCCTGCATGCTCGCCGTCGCGAACCCGTGCAAAGTGCACCTGCGCAATCGATGCGCTCGCCACCGGCATGCGCTCGAACTCCACGAACACTTCGTCGAGCGGACGGCCCAGCGACTTTTCGATGCTCGCATGTGCGACCTGCGGATCGAACGGCGGCACCTGATCCTGCAAGCGAGCGAGTTCCTGTGCGATGTCCGGCGGCATCAGGTCGCGACGCGTCGAGAGTACCTGCCCGAACTTCACGAAGATCGGACCCAGCGATTCGAGCGCCAGACGCAAGCGTTCGCCGCGCGGCGCCTTCAGCCCGCTACGGCCAATCGTGAGCACGCGCAGCAACCCTCGCGTGAGGGGATGCGGAATGCTCGAGAGCACCAGCTCGTCGAGTCCGTAGCGATAGCAGACGAAGAAAATCTTGATGAGACGCAGAAGACGCATCGGTCAGCGGCCTCCGGTAGTGCGGGACGCCGCAGCGGGCGATCCCTTCAGACGTTCTAACTTCTCGAGACGCTTTTCCAGCCGCGCGAGGTCGTCGCGCAGCGTGCCGATATCGGTGCGCATCGCATCCAGACGCGGACGCGCCACCAGCAGCGGGTTCTCTTCCACGAAGTAGTCGGCCAGCGAGCGCACCAGCGTGCCGCCCGTGCGGCGAGCACCGGCGACAGCCGCGCGGCCGGTCTCCGTCACGCGATGGGCGGCGGCGTCGCCAATGAATTTGCTGAGGTCTTCGGCCACTTCCCAGCGCAGATGCTGCGCCAGATAGGACACCGTATTGGCGAACTCGGCGTCGCCTTCGATCTTGACGTGGCGCATCACGGCGGCCTGTCCGCCGCCCGCGAAGTCCGCCAGCGCCGCAGGGGGCACCGAGATGCTGACATCGCAGGGGAAGTCCGCCTCAGTGGCGGCCAGATAGCCGTCGTCGCCCACGCGCAGGCGCACGTCGATTGCCGACATGGCCAGCCGGGCGGACGCGCCGACATGATGGCGCAGACGGTCGCGTGCCCACGGTTCGCGGGCAAGCAAATGGTTCACGGTGGCGGCAAAGGCTTTGGCGGCTACGGTCATGAGCTTGGCGGCCGGCCGGTGCTGAACACCGGTCGCACCGAAAGACGCCGTCCGCAGACAACCTTCGGACGGCAAAAACAAAAGAGCCCGCGCATTGACGCGCGGGCTCTCATTGTAAGGCAGGTTACGCCAAAAACGTCGCCAGCCTAATTCAGCTTAAGCCAGCTTAGGCGAGCTGCTGAATCCCGGCGAGCACCCAGCCACCGTTACCGGTCACCGGCTTGGTCAGGTTCCACACCTCGTTGAACGGCTCGGCGGCGGCACCTTCGGCTTCGCGGATCAGGCCCGAGAAGCGAACGCTGGCCATGTACTCGCTGGTCGATTGCTCGATGCCGAGGAGTTCGGCGTCCAGTTGCACGACGTCCGTACGGTTGGTCGACTTACCGCGCTCTTCGAGGTCCATCTTGATTTCCGCAAACATCTGCGGCGTGGTGAACTCGTTGATGTCGGCCTGATCGCCCTTGTCCCAAGCGGCTTGCAGACGGTTGAAGTACACCTTCGCGCTGCGCAGGAAGCCTTCCGTGTCGAAACCGGCAGGCACACCGAACGACTCGGCTGCGGCGGCACCGGCTGCGGCACCTGCGGCGACCGGGGCAGCCGTCTGGAAGGCGGTCTGCTGCGGCTGTTGCGGCTGCTGCTGGTTATCCCATTGCTGACGCAGCGAATTGTTCGACGATGCGTCGTTGCCTGCGCCTGCATAGGCCGGCGTCTGGGACTGCGACTTATTGCCACGGAAGCGGCGGATCAGCCACATCACGGCGAACGCGATCAACGCGATGATGATGACGTTGGCCATCATGCTGGCGAACGCGCCACCCATGCCGAAGTGCGACAACAGGGCGGCAATACCGAGACCTGCGGCCAGACCGGCGATCGGTCCGAGCCAGCGGTTGGCCGGTTTGGCGGCTGCGGCCGCGCCTGCGGCACCTGCGCCAGCGGCCGCCGGAGCGGCCTGAGTCGGGGCTGCGCCCGGGGCGGCTTGCGCCGGCTGCTGCGGCGTTGCCTGACGTTGCGTCACGGTGTTGGACTGCTTGCCGATGCTCCGGCCGCCGCCAACGCGCTTGGCGTCAGCGTCCGCGATCGTCATGCCGACCGCCACTACGCCGGCCACAACGCCCAACAACAGCTTGTTTTTCAGGAACTGGAACATCGTTCTGGTCTCTCCGTGGAGTTATAGGTTGCTGTCTACTGACAGACGTCAACCCAAATGGTTCAGACGTTTTTTACGTACTAAAACCAGATAAGGCGACGGGCGATTCTGCCACAGCAAAATTAGCTTGTACTTAGGGGATGGCAAACAAAACGCCCCGGCGCGGCGTTTCACCGCAATCCGGGGCGCTGTATGTCGTCTGGACGATCAGGTAAGTAAGTGTGTACTCAGAACTTACGTCCGATGTGCAGGGCGACGACACCGGCGGTCAGGTTGTGGTATTCCACGCGCTCAAGACCGACGTCTTCCATCATCGTCTTGAGCGTTTCCTGATCCGGGTGCATGCGAATCGATTCGGCCAAATAGCGATAGCTGTCGGCGTCGCCCGCGATGCGCGAGCCCAGCCACGGCAGCACTTTGAACGAATACGCGTCGTACGCCTTTTCCAGCGGCTGCCAGACCTTCGAGAACTCCAGCACCATGACCTTGCCGCCCGGCTTGATCACGCGGCGCATTTCCGCGAGCGCGGCGTCCTTGTGGGTCATATTGCGCAGGCCGAACGCCACCGTCACCACGTCGAAATAGTTCGACGGGAACGGCAGCTTCTCGGCGTCGCAGAGCAGCGACGGCGTGACGATCCCGTCGTCGAGCAGGCGATCGCGGCCCACGCGCAGCATCGATTCGTTGATGTCGGTGTGCCAGACTTCGCCGGTCGGGCCTGCCGCCCGTGCGAACGCTTTCGACAAGTCGCCCGTACCGCCTGCGATGTCGAGCACCTTGAAGCCGGGGCGCACAGCGGCGCGTCCGATGGTGAAGGCCTTCCAGATGCGGTGCAGGCCGCCCGACATCAGGTCGTTCATGATGTCGTACTTGCTCGCGACGGAATGGAACACCTCGGCAACCTTGCCAGCTTTTTCCTTCTCGTCGACGGTCGTATAACCGAAGTGGGTCTGATCACCCATTGCACATCTCCAAAATCAGGTAAGCGGGCACACACTCGCGTGCGTGCGGCGCCGGGGCCTCAATGGTGGTGACAGCCACCGGCCGCCGGCGACACCATCGGCGTGTCGCGATCGACACCCGCTGCCGCGAGCTTGTCCAGGTATTCCTGCCACAGCGCGTCCTGACGCACGCACAGCTCGTAGAGGTAATCCCACGAATAGATGCCGGTGTCGTGGCCGTCCGAGAAGACGGGACGCACGGCGTAATTGCCGATCGGCTCCAGACCGTTCAGCGTGACGTCACGCTTGCCGGTTTGCAGCGTCTCCTGCCCCGGCCCGTGCCCACGCACTTCCGCCGACGGCGAGAGTACGCGCAGCAATTCGAACGGCAGGCGGTAGGTCTTACCGTCCTCGTAACCGAGTTCCAGCACCTTTGATGCGCGATGCAGCGTCAGGGAAACGGGAATCGGCGTGTCTTTCTCCAGCCCAGCCATGATCTTGCTCCAGAAAATTCGGTCGCCGCGCGCACATGCCGCGCGAGTGCCGCATACGGCACATCGGCGGGCAGTATAGCCGCTCGGGCGTGCTCAGTCAGGCCTCTGCATCAAGCAGGCCAGCCCGGCATGCGTTCCAATTCTGCCACGATGGCCTCGCGCAACGCCGGTAGCCATGCCGAGCGCTCTGCGATGACCGCCTCCGGCAGTTCGCGCTGCGGCGCGCTCCAGACCGAACCGGGAAAGTGGATGTCGTCGCGATAACGCGGAATCACGTGCCAATGCACGTGCGGCACCATATTGCCCAGGCTCGCCACGTTGACCTTGTGCGGCGACATCACCGTGCGTTGCGCGGTCTCGACGGCGAACACGGCGCGCATCACATGCTCGCGCGCCGCCTGCGGCAAATCGCTCATCTCCGCGACGTGCTCGCTCCAGATCACGCGCGCGAAACCCGGATAACCGGGCTCGCTCGCCAGCACCACGCGCAGCACAGGATCGCGCCACACCACTTCGCCGCCGTCACCAGCGCAAAACGGACATTCCATGATGATTCTCCCTCCCGTTGGCCTGTCGCGCTGCCGTCCCAAATGCGATGAAAGCAATGAAGGAACGGCACACGTCAGTGCTTCTTTCCTTTGCGGCGCTTACCGGTGGCCGGATCGACCGGCCCCAGAGCGAGTTCGGCGAAGTCGATTTCGCTGAGCAGCTCGCGTAGCGTTTCGTCGTTGATGCGGTGCGTAATGCGCAGACGCGACAGCTCCACACGCTCCGCCTGCAACGCGGCGGCCCGCAGGCGCCGCTCCACCTCGACCTCACGCACCGCGCGCTCACGCATCTCTTCGGTCGCCGTCGCAGCGTTAAGGGTTCGGCGATACCGGCCCATCACCCGCGCCGCCGCTTCCGCGCACACGGCCGTATCCAGTTCGTCACCCGACTTGGCGATCATCTTCTGCAGCGACTCCACCGCGCGAATCGCGGCCTCGGACGCCGCCAGCCGCGCCTCACCCATCTCGCGATTGCGCGGGTCTTCGACCGGCCAGCGCACGCCGCGCAGCAGGATCGGCAACCCGAGGCTGCCACCGATGAGCGAAAGCAGAATCACGCCAGCGGCGAGAAAGATCAGCAGATCGCGTCCCGGGAACGGCGCGCCGCCCGGCAGCGCCAGCGGCACGGAGAGCGCACCGGCCAGCGTCACCGCACCGCGCACACCGGAGAGCGCCGTCACGCCGGTGAAGCGCATGCCCGGCTTCATCGTGATCTCGCCGCGACGCATGCCGAGGAAATACATCACGCGCCACGCCGCCCACACCCAGCAAAAGCGCAGGACGATAAGCACGGCGGAGATCGCGCCGACGTAGAACATCAATTCGCCGAGATTCGTCAGCGTTCCCCACAGATGCTCGCTCGGACGCAGCGCCGCGCGCACGATGTCCGGCAGTTGCAGGCCGAGCAGCACGAACACCGAGCCGTTGAAGACGAATTCGAGCATCGACCACACCCCGTTGCCGAGAATGCGCGTCGCTGTACGGGAGTTAAGCAGATCCGTCGAACTCACCGTCATGCCCGCCGCCACTGCCGCCAGAATCCCGGAGAAACCGAAGTGCTCCGCGAGCAGATAGGCGGCGAATGGCATGAGCAGCAGAAGCAGCACGACAGTCGCGGGCTCTTCCGTGGAGGCGTCCAGCACACGGCGATGGAATTGCGTGAACAGCCACGTCACCGCCCAGCCCGCGAGCAGGCCGCCCAGCGCGATGACGAAGAAAGAGAACGTGGCGTTGCCGATAGAGAAGATGCCCGTGGTCGCGGCCACCAGCGCGAACTTGAACGCGACGAGGCCCGACGCGTCGTTCATCATCGCCTCGCCTTCGAGCACATGCATAAGCCGCGTGGGCATGCGCATGCGCCCGGTGAGCGCGGAGACGGCGACGGCGTCGGTCGGCGAGAGCACGCCGCCGAGCGCGAACGCGACGGCCAGCGGAATCGACGGGATCATCCAGTGGATGAAGTAGCCCACGCCGAGCACCGTGAAGATCACGAGGCCGAGCGCCATCGCGACGATCGGCACGCGCAGGTGCCAGAACTCGCGCTTGGGCATGCGCCAGCCGTCGGCAAACAGCAGCGGCGGGATGAACAGCAGGAAGAAGATCTCGGGATCGAGATCGATGTGCAGACCCGCGCCCGGATAGGCGAGCGCGGCGCCCACGGCGATCTGCACGAGCGGGACAGGCAGGAATCTGACGAAGCTGACCAGCACGCCGGTCAGCGCCACTACGAACAGCAGGATCAGTGCTGTGTAGACTACCTCCATGCCACCTCCGTGGTCCGTCGGTCAATCATCGGCCGCGTCCCCCAGAGGCGCACGAGGGGTGAGAGGTGCATCAGACCAGCACGCGTTCGATGCCGCCGTTGTTTGCATCCTTGACGTAGTCCACCAGCCACTGATCGCCCAGAATGTGCTTGGCGATCTCGACGACGATGTAGTCGGCGGTGACATCGGCATCGTCGTTGTAGCGCGACAGACCTTGCAGGCACGACGGGCAGCTCGTCAGGATCTTGACGTCTTCCACCTTACCGTCCGCTCGCAGCTTCGCCGCGCCCTTGCGCATTTCCTCTTCCTTGCGGAAGCGGATCTGCGTCGAGATATCCGGACGCGTGACGGCCAGCGTACCCGATTCGCCGCAGCACCGATCGTTCTTCTCGATCTTGTAGCCGTCGTTCTCGCTGCCCATCAACTGGTTCACGAGCTTGACCGGGTCCATCGTCTTGATCGGCGTGTGGCACGGATCGTGATACATGTAGCGCGTACCGTTCACGCCTTCGAGCTTCACATTCTTCTCAAGCAGGTACTCGTGGATGTCCACGATACGGCAGCCCGGGAAGATCTTCTCGAATTCGTAACCTGCGAGCTGATCGTAGCAAGTGCCGCACGACACCACCACCGTCTTGATATCGAGGTAGTTCAGCGTGTTGGCCATGCGGTGGAAGAGCACGCGGTTGTCCGTCACGATCTTCTCGGCCTTCTCGCCCTGCCCCGATCCGCGTTGCGGATAGCCGCAGCACAGATAGCCCGGCGGCAGCACCGTCTGCACGCCCACGTGCCAGAGCATCGCCTGCGTGGCGAGACCGACCTGCGAGAACAGGCGCTCCGAGCCGCAGCCCGGGAAGTAGAACACCGCTTCCGAATCTACCGTGGTGGCCTTCGGGTTGCGAATGATCGGCACCACCTTGTTGTCTTCGATGTCGAGCAGCGCGCGCGCCGTCTTCTTCGGCAAGTTGCCCGGCATCTTCTTGTTGACGAAGTGGATCACCTCTTCGCGCAGCGGCGGCTTGCCGACGGTTGCAGGCGGGTGTGCCGTCTGCTTCTTGGCGATCTTCTTGAAGATGTCCGCACCGAAGCGTTGCGCCTTGTAGCCCCAGTCGATCATCACCTTGCGGGTGATGTTGATCGTCTCGGGGTTGGTTGCGTTCAGGAAGAACATCCCGGCGGCCGCGCCCGGATTGAACTTCTTTTTGCCCATCTTGCGCAGCAGGTTGCGCATGTTCATCGTCACGTCGCCGAAGTCGATCTTGACCGGGCAAGGCGTGGCGCACTTGTGACAGACCGTGCAGTGATCGGCCACGTCGTTGAACTCGTCCCAGTGCTTGATCGACACGCCACGGCGCGTCTGCTCTTCGTACAGGAACGCTTCGATGAGCAGCGACGTTGCGAGAATCTTGTTACGCGGGCTGTAAAGCAGGTTCGCGCGCGGCACGTGCGTGGCGCACACCGGCTTGCACTTGCCGCAGCGCAGGCAGTCCTTCACGCTGTCGGCAATCGCGCCGATGTCCGATTGCTGCATGATCAGCGACTCGTAGCCCATCAGCCCGAAGCTGGGCGTATAGGCGTTGCGCAGATCGGCGGGCAGTTCGGGCAGATTGAGCAGCTTGCCCTTGTTGAAGCGCCCTTCCGGGTCCACGCGCATCTTGTACGCGCGGAATTCGCCGATTTCGGCTTCCGTCAGGAACTCCAGCTTGGTGATGCCGATGCCGTGTTCGCCCGAGATCACGCCGTCGAGCGAGCGCGCGATGTCCATGATGCGGGCCACGGCCTTGTGCGCATCCTGGAGCATCTCGTAGTTGTCCGAGTTCACCGGGATGTTCGTGTGCACGTTACCGTCGCCAGCGTGCATGTGCAGGGCTACGAACACACGACCGTGCAGCACGCGCTTGTGGATCGCCTGCGCTTCGTCGAGGATCGGCTTGAACTCGCCGCCCATGAAGATCTGACGCAGTTCGGCACGAATCTCCTGCTTCCACGAAATGCGCACCGTGCGATCTTGCAGCAGATCGATGAGACGCGTTTCCGGATGCTTGTTCAGACGGTCGTTCAGCGCGACGTTGATATCGCGAATGCCGTGACGATTGAGCAGCGGGATGGCGTCGGCGAGCGACATTTCGAAGTTGTCGCGCAGGTACTCCCAGCGAGCGCGCACCTCGCGCAGCATCGTGAGCGCCGTCTGCACGCGATCTTCGAGAAGTTCGGCCGACGGAATTTCGTTCGCGTCGTCTGTCTTGCCGAGCGGCAGATTGCCCGCTTCGAAGAACGTTTCGAGCGCGTCGACCAGTTGCAGCTTGTTCTTGAGCGAAAGCTCGATGTTGATGCGTTCGATGTGATCCGTGTACTCGCCCATGCGATGCAGCGGAATCACCACGTCTTCATTGATCTTGAAGGCGTTCGTGTGACGCGCGATGGCGGCCGTACGCGAGCGGTCGAGCCAGAACTTCTTGCGCGCCTCGGCCGACACGGCGACGAAACCTTCACCGCTCTTG
This sequence comes from Pandoraea commovens, assembly GCF_024704525.1. NCBI lineage: Bacteria > Pseudomonadati > Pseudomonadota > Betaproteobacteria > Burkholderiales > Burkholderiaceae > Pandoraea > Pandoraea commovens. The sequence goes on along the minus strand of NZ_CP102780.1, from coordinate 944,868 downwards.
CCGTTGGCCATGCGAATGACTTCCGACGTCGCTTGTGCGACCGCGTTGTCGTCGTCGCCGACGATATCGCCGATCAGCACCATCTTCGGGAACGCGTTGCGCTTCGACTTCGTGGCATAGCCCACTGCGCGCAGATAGCGCTCGTCCAGATGCTCCAGACCGGCGAGAATCGCGCCGCCCGCAGCCGTCTGCGCGAACATGTAGTCCTTGATTTCGACAATGCTCGGAATCGCTTCCTTCGCCTGGCCGAAGAATTCCAGACACACCGTGCGCGTGTGCGCGGGCATCTTGTGCAGAATCCAGCGCGCGCTCGTGATCAGGCCGTCGCAGCCTTCCTTCTGGATGCCCGGCAGACCGGCGAGGAACTTGTCCGTGACGTCCTTACCCAGACCTTCCTTGCGGAAACGCTTACCTTCGATCTCCAGCATCTCGGTCTTGAGCAGCACTTCGCCCGGGGCCTGATTGCCGTCGAACCATTTGAGCTCGAAGCGAGCGACCGGGATGTCGTGAATCTTGCCGAGGTTGTGATCGTGACGCGTGACTTCCAGCCAGTTGCCCTGCGGATCGACCATGCGCCACCAGGCGAGGTTATCCAGCGCGGTGCCCCACAGCACGGCCTTCTTGCCACCGGCGTTCATGGCGACGTTGCCGCCGATGCACGAGGCGTCGATCGACGTCGGGTCCACCGCGAACACCAGACCGGCGCGCTCGGCGGCTTCGGCCACACGGCGCGTGACCACACCTGCGCCCGAGAAGATCGTGCCGACCGGCTTATCGACGCCCGGCAGTTGCAAGTATTCGACCTCGTCGAGCTGTTCCAGCTTTTCCGTATTGATGACGGCCGAGAACGGCGTGAGCGGAATCGCGCCGCCCGTGTAGCCCGTGCCACCTCCACGCGGGATCACCGTCAGCCCCAGTTCGAAGCAGCCCTTCACCAGCGACGCCATTTCGGCTTCGCTATCCGGGGTCAGCACCACGAACGGATATTCCACGCGCCAGTCGGTCGCGTCCGTCACGTGCGAGACACGCGACAGACCGTCGAACTTGATGTTGTCGCTGGCGGTCGTGCGACCGAGCACCTTCTTCGCGCGACGGCGCAGTTCCGCCATCTTCTCGAACTCGGCGGCGAAGTCCGCCACGGCGCGGCGTGCGGCCACTTCCAGTTGCTCGACGCGGGCAGCGCGCTCGCGGCCATGCGCGTCGGCGTGTTCGGCCACGTCGGCACGGCGACGCTTGTCGATTTCGTTCAGACGGTGGTCGAGCGCGTCGATCAGCAGCTTGCGGCGCTTCGGATTGTCGAGCAGGTCGTCTTGCAGATACGGGTTACGGCGTACCACCCAAATGTCGCCGAGCACTTCGTACAGCATGCGCGCCGAGCGGCCGGTACGGCGTTCGGCACGGAGTTCGTCGAGGATCGCCCAGGCGTCCGCGCCGAGCAGGCGCATGACGATTTCGCGGTCCGAAAACGACGTGTAGTTGTAAGGAATTTCACGCAGACGCGGGGGTTGAGCGGCTACGGCATGCTTAGCGTCGTGCGGCTCGAAGGCAGGCAAGGGTGCGTTCATCTTGTCGGGCTCGTCATTGCGGCGGTGCATCCGCCGTCGGCGTTCGTCTCGCGGGACGCGCCGAAAGTCAAAATCGGGTATGCGCTGGGCGTGCCAACCGCAGGCGCAAGGGGTGCGCGCGGGCCGGCAACGGTCAATCTGCGGTCAACGAGATCGACGACTGCCGTGCAAGGACGCCGATGACGAATCGTGTTCGGTCATCGGGCAGAAGCACAGAGGGGTGAGGCAGTTGGTGCGCATGCCCAGATCTTTCTTCCGGCTTGGGAAAGTGTTGGTAGGGGAATGTAGGTCGAATTGTACTTCATTGCACCGCAACACGTCGGCGCCGCGCCGAAAACCCCTGCGTGACGCGTCAATCCACTCTTTTCCATCGCACTTCCATCGCACGTGAACCTGCTGCGCGCCTCATCGCTACGTTGATGGCGGCTTCACAACGACGCCGACGCCAGCACCCACCCCTCACTTTCACCATAAAAGCACACCGCTATATTCCTTTAGATACAACGACTTGCGCCGTACTTCTGAACTGAAATTTCCATGGAATGGGAGTATGTTCTACCCGTCCCCCGACTTATCCACCCATCAAGAGGTGTTTCCATGGCTTCGTTCCAACTGAACGGCAAAACGGTGAAGGTCGACGTCGACCCCGCCACTCCCCTGCTCTGGACCTTGCGCGACGCGCTCAACATGACCGGCACCAAGTTCGGTTGTGGCATGGCGTTGTGCGGTGCCTGCACCGTCCATCTCGACGGCCAGCCCATCCGTAGCTGCGTCACCCCTGTGTCTGCCGTCGAAGGCAAGAAGATCACCACCATCGAGAACGTCGGCGCCGATCCGGTCGGCGCTGCCGTGCAGGCTGCATGGGTCAAGCACGACGTGCCGCAGTGCGGCTACTGCCAGAGCGGCCAGATCATGTCGGCCACCGCCCTGCTGCGCGATAACAAGTCGCCGAACGACGAACAGATCGATACCGCGATGGCGGGCAACATCTGCCGTTGTGGCACGTACGCCCGCATTCGCGCGGCCATCAAAGACGCCGCATCGTCGCTGGCCTGAGGCGAGGAGACACCAACATGCGTGAACTTCGTTTCTCCCAACGTCCCGGCGTTGCCGTGGGCGACTTCACCGGCGTGAGCCGTCGTGGCTTCCTCAAGACGTCCGCCATTGCAGCGGGCGGCCTGATGCTGGAAATGTCGCTGCCCGGCATGATGCGCACGGCCAGTGCACAGGGCGCGGCCCCGGCAGCGGTCGTGCCGTCCGCCTTCGTGCATATTGCCCCGGACGACACTGTCACCATTCAGGTCAACCGACTCGATTTCGGACAAGGCGTGCAAACGGCGCTGCCGATGCTCGTTGCTGAAGAACTCGATTGCGACTGGTCGAAGGTCCGTGGCGAGCTGGCCCCGGCGGCCGACGTCTACAAAGACCCGATGTTCGGCATCCAGATGACGGGCGGCTCCGGCTCCATTGCGCACTCTTGGATGCAGTACCGGCGCATTGGCGCGTCGGCGCGTGCGATGCTGATTGCGGCGGCAGCCCAGCAATGGAAAGTCCCGGCCGACCAGTTGCGCACCGAAAAGGGCGTCGTGCTCGGCCCGAACGGTAAGCGCGCCACCTACGGCAGTCTCGCCGCTAAGGCGCAGGCCATGCCGGTCCCGGCCAACGTTGCGCTCAAGGATCCGTCCGCCTTCCGCCTGCTCGGCAAGCCGACGGGTCGTCTGGACGCCAAGGCCAAGTCGACCGGCACGCCGATGTACGGCATGGACTTCAAGCTGCCGAACCTCAAGGTAGCGGTCGTGGCGCGTCCGCCGGTGTTCGGCGCCAAAGTGAAGACGTTCGACGCCAAGGCGGCGAAGGCCATCAAGGGTGTGCGCGACGTCCTTGAAATTCCGGACGACCGTGGCGGCACCGCCGTTGCCGTCATCGCCGATGGCTACTGGCAGGCGAAGACTGGCCGCGATGCGCTCAAGGCCGAATGGGACACCAGCGGCGTCGAGCATGTCGACACCACGGCGCAGTTGGCCAAGTACAAGGAAATGGCGAAGACGCCGGGCACCGTCGCCATCGACGCCGACGTCTCCAAACTCAAGGGCGCACCGAAAACCCTCGTGGCCGAGTACAGCTTCCCGTACCTCGCCCATGCCCCGATGGAACCGCTGAACTGCACGGTGCAGATCTCGGGCAAAGGCGCGGAAGTGTGGACCGGCACGCAGTTCCAGACCGTCGATCAGGCGGCCATTGCGCGCACGCTCGACCTCAAGCCTGAGCAAGTGAAGCTGCATACACTCATGGCGGGCGGTGGCTTCGGCCGTCGTGCGGTACCGACGTCCGACTACGGCGTTGAGGCCGCGCAGGTCGCGAAGGCATGGCATGGCGCGGGCCATCGCGAGCCAGTCAAGGTCATCTGGAGCCGGGAAGACGACATTCACGGTGGCTACTACCGTCCGATGTACGTGCACCGTGCCGAGATCGGTCTGGATGCCAAGGGCAACGTGCTCGCGTGGAATCACACCATCGTCGGCCAATCGATTCTGGCGGGCACGCCGTTCGAGAAGATGATGGTGAAGAACGGCATCGACGGCACGAGTGTCGAGGGTGTCTCGGGCACCCCGTACGCCGTACCGTTACGCCTGACGTTGCACAGCCCGAAGGTGAACGTGCCGGTGTTGTGGTGGCGTTCGGTGGGCAACACCCACACGGCGTTCGTGATGGAGACGTTGATCGACGAATTGGCGAAGAATGCGGGCCAGGACCCGGTCGCGTACCGCTATGCGTTGTTGGGCGACAAGCATCCGCGTCACCGTGACGCGTTGGCATTGGCCGTGGAGCGCTCGGGTTACGGCAAGACCAAACTGCCCGCAGGGCAGGCATGGGGTGTGGCCGTACATGAATCGTTCGACTCGGTGGTGGCGTACGTGGTGGTGGCAGAGATGCCTAACGGTGCATCGGGTGCACCGCGTCTGGTGAGTGCCACGGCGGGCGTGCATTGCAACTTCGCGGTCAATCCGTTGACGGTTGCGGCGCAGGTTGAGGGTGCGGCGTTGATGGGCTTGGGCACAACGTTGCCGGGTGCGGCGATCACGCTCAAGGATGGCGAAGTCGAGCAGAGCAACTTCCACCAGTACACGGTGGCGCGTCTGACGGACATGCCCGCGATCAATGTGCACGTGGTTAGCTCGGGCGACGCACCGACGGGGATGGGCGAGCCGGGTCTGCCGCCGTTGGCACCGGCGTATGCGAACGCCGTGTTTGCGTTGACGGGCAAACGTCAGCGCGCGTTGCCGTTCGAGGTCACAAGCGCGTAATCACTAGCCACTAGCCACTAGCGCACTAGCGCACGAGCGCGTAAGAAGGTGGGTCCTGGGAAAGCATGATGGTGAGCCGGACCGGGGCCCCTTTCTGAACCGAGTTGGGTCTATGTCTGAGGGGCGGAAAGGGGCCCCGGTCCGGCCTCCGGACTTCGTGAGGACCTCTGGAAGGGGCCTCAGCCGATGAGCAGATGCTTGAATGGCGCGAAGATGCCTTGCCAGAACGATTCGGGCACACGCAGCATCAGGTAGGTGATGGCGACGTAGCGGAGTGTCTTGCCGATGGCGACATAGATAAGGCATGAACGCCACGAGAGCCGGAGCCATCCGGCAAGGGTGCAGAGTGGATCGCCGACGACGGGCAGCCACGAAAGCAAAAGCAGCGGTGGTCCGAAGCGTCGCATCCAGCGGGTGTAGCGTTCGTTCATGGGCGCTTTGCCGTCCGCGTCCCCTTTGCCTGCCTTCCCCTGCGGCACATCGACAACCACTGCGACACCACCGACCGCCGCCGCCCGCGCATGCGCCCGTCGGCGCGCCTTGAGCCGCACGAACGCGCGACGCGCCGCGAACCCCATCCACCAGTCCAGCATGCCGCCGAGCGTATTGCCCACGCTCGCCACGACAATGGCCGTCCAGAACATATGCGGATTGAGCGCCACGTAGCCGAAAAGCGCGGGTTCCGAGCCCATCGGCAGCAGCGTGGCGGAGAGAAACGACACCAGAAAAATGGCGGGCAGGCCCACGCCGGGCAACGCCAACACGCCCAGCAACCAGGTGATGAACGACTCCATGCAGCTCCGCAGAAAGCAAAATCCGACCGAAAAACATCGCAACGCCATCGCCCCCGACCGACCAGACGGTCAGCCAACGACACGGCGAATGCGTGCACACGCGTTTGGCAGAAACAAAAAGTCTGGCGCATAATGCGAGACCATGACCCGACCCTCGACGCCGCCCGTGGCCATTCTACTGGCAGGCGGACTCGGTACCCGCTTCGACGCGGCGGGGCGCCGGAACAAGCTGCTCGCGCCGCTGCCCGGAGATCCCCTGAACCGACCCGTTGCCCTCGCCAGCGCCCACGCGCTGCTGGCTGCATTGCCGCGCGTAATCGCGGTGGTGCGACCGGACTCGGCCGAGCTGGAGAACGTGCTGTTGCAGGCGGGTTGTGAAGTCGTCATGAGCCACGCTACCAAGCGCGGCATGGGTGCGACCCTCGCGGCGGGCATCAACGCCGCCTCCGACGAAGATCCGCCCCCGGGGCTCGAGCATCTCGACGGCTGGCTCGTCGCGCTGGCCGACATGCCCTACATCCACCCGAATACCCTGCGCGCGATTGCAAACGGCCTCACGTCGCCCGAAGCCATCGTCGCCCCGAGTTATCAGGGACAGCGCGGCCATCCCGTCGCGTTCGGTTCCGCCTATACCTCACGTCTTGCCGCCCTCGATGGCGACATCGGCGCGCGCGACCTGTTGATTAGCGAGCACATTACGATCGTCGATGTCGACGACGCCGGAATCGTGCGCGACATCGACACCCCAGACGACCTACGCTAGGGCGCGCACTCCCCTTTCCAGTTTTTCCCCGAAAGACCAAGCGCGACCGCCCCGGCGGAAGTGCTGGTCTATCATTGTCCTTTTGTTCCTTGATGTGCCTAACCTGAAGAAGCCCTAAATCATGTCTGACGCAGCTCCCGACTATCTGAAGAAGATCCTGACCGCTAAAGTCTACGACGTCGCCTTTGAGAGCGAACTCGAACCGGCTCGCACGCTTTCCATGCGGCTGCACAATCGAATTTATCTCAAGCGCGAAGACAACCAGACGGTGTTCTCCTTCAAGATTCGGGGCGCGTACAACAAGATGGCCAATCTCAGCGAGGCCGAGCGCGAGCGCGGCGTGCTGACCGCGTCCGCCGGGAACCACGCGCAGGGCGTTGCCTACTCGGCGGCGCGTCTGGGCTGCAAGGCCGTCATCGTCATGCCGGTCACCACGCCGCAGGTCAAGATCGACGCCGTGAAAACCCACGGCGGACGCGCCGTCGAAGTCGTGCTCGCGGGCGACTCTTATAGCGACGCCTACGCGCACGCCATGACGCTGCAAGCCGAACGTGGCCTGACCTTCGTGCCGCCGTTCGACGACCCCGACGTTATCGCCGGTCAGGGCACCATCGGCATGGAAGTCCTGCGTCAACATCAGGGCCCGCTGCATGCCATCTTCGTGCCCATCGGTGGCGGTGGACTGGCGGCCGGTGTCGCGGCTTACGTCAAAGCCGTGCGTCCTGAGATCAAAGTCATTGGCGTGCAATCGGTCGACTCCGACGCGATGGCGCAATCCATCCACGCTGGCGAGCGCATCCTGCTAAACGACGTCGGTCTGTTCGCTGACGGCACCGCCGTCAAATACGTCGGCGAAGAAACCTTCCGCCTGTGCAGCGAGTATCTCGACGAAGTCGTGCGTGTCGACACCGACCAGCTCTGCGCCGCCATCAAGGATGTCTTCCAGGACACGCGCAGCGTGCTGGAGCCGTCCGGCGCGTTGTCCGTGGCAGGCGCGAAGCTGTATGCCGAGCGCGAAAAGCTCAAGGGCGAAACACTCGTCGCGATCACCTCGGGCGCCAACATGAACTTCGACCGCCTGCGCTTCGTCGCGGAGCGCGCCGAAGTCGGTGAAGCACGCGAAGCGGTGTTCGCCGTCACCATTCCCGAGGCACGCGGCAGCTTCAAGCGCTTCACCGAAGTGGTGGGCAGCCGCAATGTGACCGAGTTCAACTACCGAATTAGTGAAGCGTCCAGCGCCCACATCTTCGTGGGCATCCAGATGCACAACCGCGACGAAGGCGAGCGCATCAAGGCCGGTTTCGAGCGTCACGACTTCCCGACGCTCGATCTGTCGAACGACGAACTCTCCAAGCAGCACATCCGCTACATGGTGGGCGGCCGCTCGGCGTTGGCCAGCCACGAAGTGCTGTACCGCTTCGAGTTTCCGGAGCGTCCGGGCGCGCTGATGAAGTTCCTCTCGGCCATGAGCCCGAACTGGAACATCAGCCTGTTCCATTACCGGAATCAGGGCGCGGACTACAGCAACATCCTCGTGGGGATTCAGGTCCCGAACGACGAGAAGGCCGCGTTCCGCGACTTCCTCGCAACGCTCGGCTATCCTTACTGGGACGAAAGCGACAACCCCGTGTACAAGCTGTTCCTCGGGTAAGTCGCGACGCACTCATTCACGCACTCAGCCACTGACACACGACAGGAAATCGCCGCCGCCATGCCCATCACGCTCGAGAACAAACTCGTTGTCGCGATCTCGTCGCGCGCGCTGTTCGACTTCGAAGAGGAGAACCGCGTGTTCGACGCGGGCGTGGCGAGCGGCGACGATCAGTCGTACATGCAGTATCAGCTCGACCGTCTCGACACGCCCGCCCCGGCGGGCGTCGCTTTCCCGCTCGTACAGAAGCTGCTCGCGTTCAATCAGGGCGGTGATACCAGCGGTGCCGGTGACACGAAAGACAAACATCGCGTGGAAGTCGTGGTGCTCTCGCGCAACGATCCCGTGAGCGGCATGCGCGTGTTCCGCTCGGCGCGACAACTCGATCTCAAGATCGAGCGCGGCGTGTTCACGCGCGGACGCGACCCGTTCGGCTATCTCAACGCGCTGGGGGCACATCTGTTCCTGTCGGCAAACGAGCGCGATGTGCGCGGCGCGCTTGCCGCCGGTTTCCCGGCTGCACGCGTGTATCCGGACTCTGCGAAAAAAGCCGAATTGCATCCCGACGAAATCCGCATCGCTTTCGACGGCGACGCGGTGCTCTTCTCCGACGAGGCGGAGCAGGTCTTCCAGCGCAACGGCCTCGACGCCTTCCAACAGCACGAAATCGAGCGCGCCGCCACGCCGTTGCCCCCCGGTCCGTTCAAACCGCTGCTGCTCGCGCTGCACCGTTTGCAAGCCCTCGCAGGCCATGAAGTGCCGGTCAAAATCCGCACCGCGCTCGTCACAGCGCGCTCGGCCCCGGCCCACGAGCGTGCCATTCGCACGCTGATGGACTGGAAAATCGACATCGACGAGGCGATGTTCCTGGGCGGGCTGGACAAAGGCGCATTCCTGCGCGAGTTCGAGCCCGATTTCTTCTTCGACGATCAGACTCGCCACTGCGAATCGGCGGCCCGCGTCTCCCCGACCGGTCACGTCATCAGTGGCATCGCCAATCATGACCACGCCTGAACAATCCTCGCTCGGCAAGGAAGTTGCCTACACCGAGCAGTACGACCCGTCCCAACTCTTCCCGATCGCCCGTGCGCCCGCGCGCGCCGAAATCGGCGTACCCGACGCCCTGCCGTTCTTCGGCGCGGACATCTGGAACGGCTACGAACTTTCGTGGCTCAACGAGAAGGGCAAGCCGCAAATCGCGCTGCTGACCGCGATGGTGCCCGCCGATTCGCCGTTCATCATCGAGTCGAAGTCGTTCAAGCTGTATCTTGGCTCGTTCGCGCAGACGAAGCTGGCGAATGTCGACGCCGCGCGCGCCCTGATCCAGCAAGACCTGTCGGAAGCCGCAGGCGCTCCGGTCCAGGTGCGACTCGTAGAGCCGAGCGGCTTTGCCAAGCTCGAACTCGACGAACTCGACGGCTTGCTCGTCGACCGGCTCGACATCGATACCGACATCTACGTGCCGGATGCGTCGCTACTCACCGCCGCGTTCGACGAAGCGCCCGTGGACGAAACGCTCGTGTCCAACCTGCTCAAATCGAACTGCCCGGTCACCGGCCAGCCCGACTGGGGCAGCTTGCAGATCCGCTACGTCGGCCCGCCGATCAATCAGGAAGGCTTGCTCAAGTACGTGATTTCGTACCGGCGTCACACCGGCTTTCACGAGCAATGCGTGGAAGGGATCTTCATGGACATCATGCGTCAGTGCAAGCCGACTCAGTTGGCGGTCTACGCCCGCTACACGCGACGCGGCGGACTCGACATCAATCCGTTCCGTACCAACTTCACGTTGCCGATGCCGGACAACGCACGTACGGCGCGTCAGTAAGCGAAACCGGGGCTGTCATCCCAGATAGCCCAGCTTCGCCATCAGTTTCAACGCGGCGTTCCTGACGTTGGCGTATTTCGGCTCGCCGTCGCAACGCACCAGCGTCTGCCTCATCGCCTGGCACGCGCCGTCGAACTGGCGCAGCTCGATCAGACACTCCCCCACGCGATACATCGGCCCGGGGGCGTCCTCGTCCAGGAGCGCCGCCGCCATGAACAGCGGCAGCGCCGCCTCGGGCTCGCCCTGACGTTGCATCGATAGCGCGAGCGCCACCGCGTAGTCCGCTTCAAGCGGACACGCTGACAGCAGCGGCGCAAAACACTCGATGGCCTGAGCAAAGTCGCCTCGCTCAAACGCCCCGTAGCCACAGCGATAGACGGCGTCGCACTGCGCAGCATCCCATGCGCCGGGGCGCGGCAGATCCATCGCCTCGCGTTGCGCTTCGGCGTCGCGCACCGCCGCCAGCGCTGCGTCGATCTTTCCGGCCATGAACGTCGACGAGGGCGCATGGCCCGCACATTCCAACGGATCGTCAGACATAGTCACGTGACCCGACCTCCCTCGGCGACTCGAATTGCACGCGCGTGCTCAACGACGTCATCTCACGCCCGGCCTCGCGCCGCTTCTTCAGGCACAGACAGACCTGCCCCAGCCCGAAAGTCACGGCGAGCGTCGACAACCCTGCCATCCCTCCGCCGACGCCCACACCGATCCAACGATCCTGCCGCGCGACCTCCGAGTCGTCGTCCGAGGCGGAGGCTTCGAGGCAGTAGTACGCGCCGGTCGCCAGCCCCAGCAGGCCAAGTACCGTAATCGCCACGCCGGTCAGTCCGCCCGACAGCCCACCGCGCCCCAACCGGCTCATGGTCTGGGAGCGTAAGCGGACGTCATCCGGCGTCACGGGGAAATCGATAGTGATGCGGGCGTCTTCGGCGGACTCGATGGCAGCGCGGTGCGTATGCGTAGCCGGTGCGCTCGGCCCTGTCTCGCCGATGGGTCCTGATCTCACGATGACCTCCTTTCAGGTTAGGAGGCTGAAGATTGCGCGCTTATGCGACAACGAACCATCGAAGGCAAACCGCAGACTTTGCGAAACGGTAACGTCCGTCTCGGTCAACCGGAAGGCGCAACGTCCAAATGAAAAAGCCGACGATGATCGTCGGCTTTCTCCAGATGCTCTCAGTCAGGCAGCGGCGACTTACGCAACCGGCTTCTTGTACGCCACGCAATCCACTTCCACCTTGCAGTCGATGACCATGCTCGACACCACGCAAGCGCGGGCGGGCGGATGATCCCCGAAGTACTCCTTGAACACCTTGTTGAACGACGCGAAGTCACGCGGGTCGTCCAGCCACACGCCGATGCGCATGACATGTTCGGTGCCGTAACCGGCCTCGGTCAGAATCGCGATCATGTTCTGGATCGCCTGATGCGACTGGGCGACGATGCCCCCGTCGATCACTTCGCCGTCTTTCATCGGGGTCTGTCCCGAGACGAACAGGAAGCCGTCGGCTTCGGTCGCGCGTGCAAAGGGCATGCGCTGGCCGCCAGTGCCCTGCCCGCCTTCCACGCCATATCGTTTGATGCTCATCATCGCTCCTTTCAACGAATCGTTTTCAACAACACCGGCTCAGAACAACAGTTCAAAGCACCGGCTGCGGCGTGCCGCGACGCACAAAGCGTCCGGCACGCGCGTTCTGCGTCGGTGCGCGGTCCTGCCACGAGAGCACACCGTTGACCCACACCGCCGAAATGCCATACGCGGGTTGCATCGGATCGGTAAACGTCGCGGCATCGGCCACGGTCGCCGGATCGAACAACACCAGGTCGGCCCAATACCCTTCACGCACAAGTCCACGCTCGCTCAGACCGAAACGCTCGGCGGAAAGCCCCGTCATCTTGTGGACGGCTTCCGCCAGCGGGAAAAGTGACTGCTCGCGGCTGTAACGTCCCAGCACGCGCGGGAACGCACCCCATAGACGCGGATGCGGCAGAGGGTCGTTAGGCAGCCCGTCCGAGCCGACCACCGTCGCCGGGTGACTCAGAATGCGGCGCACGTCGTCTTCTTCCATGCAGTGATACACGGCGCCTGCCGGTTGCAGACGCTTCGCCGCTTCCATCAGATCGACGCCCCAGTCGGCAGCAATCGTCGCGAGCAGCTTGCCGCCCTGATCGGGATGCGACTGGGACCACGTAACGAGAATGTCGAAGTCGTCGGTGACCTGCTTGAGATCGAGCGTCGACGAACTCGCCGTGTATGGATAGCAGTCGCAGCCGACCGGCTGAAAGCGCTGTGCCTTGTCGAGTGCTTCGAGAATTTCGGTGCTGCGTCCCCAGTTGTCGACGCCCGCACACTTCAGATGCGAGACGACCACCGGCACGCGCGCATGACGTCCGATGCGGAAGGCTTCGTCGAGCGCTTCGAGAATCTCGGCGAATTCGGTGCGCAAGTGCGTCGCATAAAGACCGCCCGCCTCAGCCAGCGGTTCGGCCAGCGCGAGCACTTCCTCGGTCGGTGCGGCATTCGCGTTCGCGTAGGCCAGTCCCGTCGACAAGCCCAGCGCGCCGTTGTCCAGCGCTTCGCGCAGTTGCGCGCGCATGCCTTCGATTTCGGCTTCCGTCGCCGGGCGGTCGAGACGATCCATATGGTTGTTGCGCAGCGCAGTGTGGCCGATCAGCGCCGCCACATTGATCGACGGTTGCGCCTTTTCCAGCGCTTCGACATAGGCCGCGAAGGTCGGGTACTGGAATGCACTCGCCTCGCCCAGCAAGTTCATCGGATCGGGCGGATCGCCTTTGAGCGTGACCGGCGACGCGCTGATGCCGCAGTTGCCGACGACGACCGTCGTCACACCTTGCGACAGCTTCGGCGTCATTTCCGGCGCGCGCACGACGTTGGTGTCATCGTGCGTATGGACGTCGATGAAGCCGGGGCTCAGCACGTTGCCGTTGCCTGCGACGACTTGCTTCGCCTGCCAGCCCGAGCGCTCCCCCGCTGGCGCAATCGCGTGAATGCGGCCGCCGCGCAACGCCACGTCGAAACGGTCGTCCGTCATGGGTGCGCCGGAGCCGTCCGCCAGACGAACGTCGGTGATCAGCGTATCGACCGTGCGATCGGCAAGATTTTCGGTGCGGTCAGTCATGGTCAGTCTCCCAGAGGCTGGCGATCGCCGCCGCCCCGATGTGTGTCGAGCACATATTTGATTCGTCGCAACAGCGCCTGACTCTGCGGCTTGGCGAGCAGCGCCAGTTCCGTAGCCAGCACGTCCATGGCAAGCAGCATCGCGTAACGCGACGACGACGGTTTGAAAATGAAATCGGTTTCCAGCGCGCGGATCGGCAACACCTCGTCGGCGAGCGCTGCCAGCGGCGACCCCGTCGCGGTGACGGCCACGACCTGCGCCCCGTATTCGCGCGCAATTTCGCAGGCAGATAACAGCTCCGGCGTGTGACCGCTCACCGAGAAGGCGAGTACGACGTCGTCGCGTCCGAGCGTACCCGCGACCATGCGAGCCAGCACGGCGTCCTGATAGCTGGCGACCGGGCGGCCCAGACGCACAAGACGGTAGCGCGCCTCGTCGGCCAGCAGCGACGACCCGCCACCCATCCCGAACGCGTACACCATGCGCGCCGAGAGCAGTCGCGTGGCGGCACGTCGCACGGTATCGGGCTTGATGAGTCCGCGATGCACCTGCAACGTCGTCTGAATATCGTCGGCAATCCGGTCGATGGTCTCGCCGCCACCGTCTTGCCCGCTGGCCGCACTCGCGCCGAGAAAGCGCTGGCCGACGACCGCCGCCTGCGCCAGTCGCAGCTTGAGGTCGCGCACGTCGCGGCAACCCATCGCCTTGGCGAAGCGGGTCACGCTCGCCTCGCTCACGCCAGCGCGCTCGGCAAGCACGTTGATCGACGCTGCGGCAGCGCCCGCCACGTCTTCCAGCACGACCTGCGCGACTTTGCGTTCTGCCTGACTCAGGGCGTCGCTGCGTTCGGCGACGCGGGTCACGATATCGAAGGTTTCGGCCATATATCCGGTCTGTGCGGCGTCTCAACGGTCGGACGCCCAATATTTGTTACTTTATAACAAAACTGTCAAACGCTGGTAATTAAACGCTATTATAGAAGCCATCCAGCAGCTTTCAGCGCACAGACATGAGGAGATATGGGAATGAGTGATACAAACTATCAGCACGGTATGATCGATACCCTCAACAAGGGTCTGGGTGCGCTGGACGCGCCGCTCGCGCCCTCCAACACGACCGGTCTTGGCTGGAATCTGCTGAACGAAGACCTGAGCCTGCCGACGGCGGTGCTCTACGAGGACAAGATTCGTCACAACCTCGCGTGGATGCAGCGCTTCGTGCACGAATATGGCGTGAAGCTCGCCCCGCACGGCAAGACGACGATGGCCCCGAAGCTGTTCCGTCGCCAGTTGGATGGTGGCGCATGGGGCATCACGCTCGCCACGGCACAGCAGACGTACGCGGCCTACCATCACGGCGTGCGACGCGTACTCATGGCGAACCAGCTCGTCGGCAAACGCAACAAGACGATGATTGCCGACCTGCTGAAGGATCCCGACTTCGAATTCTTCTGCCTGGTGGACTCGGCTGCTGCGGTGGCACATCTGGGCGAGTTCTTCCGCACGCGTGGTCAGACGATTCAGGTATTGATCGAACTCGGCGTGACGGGTGGTCGCACGGGCGTGCGCGACGCTGCGCAGCAGCAAGCCGTGCTCGACGCACTCACGCAGTATCACGACGCCGTCAAACTGGCGGGCGTGGAAGTCTACGAAGGCGTGCTGAGCACGGAAGCCGATATCCGCGCCTTCCTGCAACGCGCCGTGAGCATCACGCGCGAACTGGTCGCAGCGGGTCGCGTCGAGCGCAACCCGGCGGTGCTCTCGGGTGCGGGCTCGGCGTGGTACGACGTGGTCGCGGACGAATTTGCGCACAAGGACGTGGGCGCACCGCTGGACGTAGTCCTGCGTCCCGGTTGCTATCTCACGCACGACGTGGGCATTTACAAGGCGGCGCAGGCACAGATCGCGACGCGCAACCCCATCGCGAAGCAGATGCGCTCGCAACTGCAGCCGGCGCTGCAACTGTGGGCGTACGTGCAATCGATTCCCGAACCCGAGCGCGCCATCATTGCGCTGGGCAAGCGCGACGCCGCGTTCGACGCAGGCATGCCGGAACCCGCACAGCAGTTCCGTCCGGGCGAGAGCAAGTCGCCGAAGGCGACGCCCGAGCACTGGGAGGTCACCGGCATGATGGACCAGCACGCCTATCTGCGCATTGCGCCGGGCGACGACATCCGCGTGGGCGACATGATTGCGTTCGACATCTCGCACCCGTGCCTGACGTTCGACAAGTGGCGTCACCTGCCGGTCGTCGACGGCGATTACAACGTCGTGGAGATCGTGCAGACGTTCTTCTGATCGTCGTCACACCGTTCGTCCTGAACACAGCAAGGAAAAAGCCGCTTCGAATTCGAAGCGGCTTTTTTGTGGTCGACATCCG
This sequence comes from Pandoraea commovens, assembly GCF_024704525.1. Lineage (NCBI taxonomy): Bacteria > Pseudomonadati > Pseudomonadota > Betaproteobacteria > Burkholderiales > Burkholderiaceae > Pandoraea > Pandoraea commovens. The sequence goes on along the minus strand of NZ_CP102780.1, from coordinate 929,440 downwards.
CCGGGGCGAGCGACCTATGACGCGTTTTTGGAAGCACGCTTTCTTGCAGGCGTGGTGTCCGTGGCGTTCGCAGCGCTCGCCGCGTTCGATCCGGCAGGTGCAGCAGCGCCCGATTTCGCTCTGGACGCCACCGACTTGAACTGCGCCTCCAGATGCACGAGCGCGCTCTCCAGCGTGGCGATCTCATCCGGCGTCATGCCTTCGAGCGTGTCGTCGAAGAAAGCCTGACGGCGCGGCGTCGCCTCGTCGTGCACGGCCATGCCCGCTTCCGTCAGCGTGACGTTCGTCAGACGATTGTCGTCGGGGTCGGTCGCGCGCGACAGCCAGCCGAGCGCTTCCATCGATTGAAGTTGACGCGTGAGCGACGCCGGGTCGAGTCGGCAATGCTCCGCAAGAAACTTCTGCGAGCAGGTGCCGCGTTCGGCCAGCGAGAGAATGATGCGCCAGCGCGGCAGCGGATGTCCGACCTGCGCGTCGAAGGCGAGCATCATCGCGCGGTAGGTCAGACTCAGTTGCTGAATGACGTTACGTTTCAAAGCGGTCGGCATCGCGTCACTCCCCGGCTGGCGGCTGCGGTTGCGTCTTCGCGCCGCGCGTCAGACGAATGAGCGGCACGCGTCGCACAAACCACAACCCGGCAAGCGCCGCCGCGAGCGACACCATCTGGCCATTGTGAATGGCGGCGACGAGCGACGTGCGCGCCGATTCGATAAACAGCGCGCCGTTCTGGCCCATGTGCGCGAGCGTCATCAGGAAGTCGCTTTGCGCGGTAGCGTTCACGAGGATCTGCGGATCGGAGAGCTGCGACGTGAAACGCGTGCCTTCGTTAGCCGCCAGCGCATCGGTGACGCGTGCCGTATAGCTGTGATTCACCAGCGTGCCGACGATGGCCGTGCCGAGCATCCCACCGATCATGCGCAGCGACTGCATCAGTGCGGTGGCGATGCCGAGGTGCGCACGCCCGGCGACCTCCTGTGCGAAGACCGTCAGGTTCGGCATCACGAAACCGAGGCCGAGACCCGCAAGGAACATGTAGGCGGCGATCAGCAGATGCGAGGTACCGCGATGCGTAGTGATGATGCCTGCACAGGCCAGCGCAAGCAGCAGGAAGCCGCCGTACAACATTACGTTCGGATTCCGCAGACGGGTAATCAGACGCCCGTTCACGATGCTTCCCACGGTGATACACACGACCAGCGGCGTGATGAGCAAACCGGTTTCGCGCGGCGAGAGTCCGAAGCCGCCTTGCAGCAGCAACGGCGCATAGAACAGCAGCCCGAACATCGAAAAGCCCGCAAAGACGGACAGCACGAAAAGCGGCGCGAGCGATTTGTCACGGAACATCTCGAACGGCAGGATCGGATGCGAGGTGCGCTGCTCCCACCGATAGAGCGCGAGCGACGAGACGACCAGCACGACAGCCAGCGTCACCACGCCGCGCGAGAGACCGTCGGCAGGCAGCCATTCGACGAGCATCTGCAAGCTACCGAGCGCTGCGGTGATGAGCACGGCGCCGAGCCAGTCGATACTGGCTTTGCTGTGTTCTTCGGCACGCATTTGCGGCAGGTGGCGTCCGATGAACCAGATGCCGAGCAAACCGACGGGTAGATTGACGTAGAAGACCGAACGCCAGCCGTAGGCTTCGGTGAGAAAGCCACCGAGCGAAGGGCCAATGGCGTTCGCAATGCCGAAAGCGGAGCTGAGCATGACCTGCCAGCGTAGACGCACGTGAGGATCGGGGAACAGTTCGGGGACACACGCGAACGCGGTCCCGACGAGCATACCTCCGCCGATGCCCTGCAGGGCGCGGGCCAAGACGAGGAACGGCATGCTGTTCGCCGCACCGCAGAGGACCGACGCGGCTGTAAAGACGATGATCGCCGCCATGACGAAGCGCTTGCGGCCGTAGAAATCGCCGAGGCGTCCGAAGATGGGGACGGTGATGACGGAGGTGAGGAGATACGACGTTGCGACCCACGCGTAGTACTCGAACCCCTTGAGTTCCGCGACGATGGTCGGCAGTGCGGTCCCGACCACTGTCTGGTCGAGCGCCACCATCATCGTGCAGAAACAAAGGCCGAGCATCGCCACGAGCGACTGTCGGAAGGGCAACACCTGCCCCGCCGAGTGCGGGGTGCTAGGACTGGGAGCCATTTTTTTGGACGGATCAATGTTTGATCAGTCAACGATTCTAGCACGTTTGGTGCGTAGGGGATTTGGACGAGCTGCTAATAGCAATAAAAACGGTAAAGGCGTACCGGGGTCGGGGGTGACCCGTAGGCCACACTGCCGGGCACGGGTCATATAGCGGCAAAGTGTTACGACCGCTTTCGGCCATCAAGAGCCACTGCTCTTTTCGCCCTCAATGGCCAATCAGCGCCGCGTTCCGGCCGTTCGGCGCTCAAAGTAGACCCCTCCCCGAGACACGAGGAGTTGCTGGTTCTGACACATTGGTCGACTTAACCTCTCAGCTCGCCGGATTGCGTGCCATGACGATCCACGCGGCGCCGTTGATCATCACCGACCGCTCGCCGGGAAGGCTCGCAAAGGCGGCACTAACTGCGGCCGAGGCGCGCGCGCGGATGTCGTCGGGCTGATCAGCGAGCGCACGCGACAGTGGGCCGACCTCGAGCGTCATCCTCACTGCGTCGTCGATCGCAGCGTCCCGCGTTTCGCCCTCGCCGAATGGGACGACCGCGTCGAAGGGCGAGATAGCGATATCGGTAAAGCCGGCCGCCGTCAGGATGCCTGCCACGCGCTCCCGGTCGCCGAACGAAAACGGGCCGGGCGCTTCGGGATTGGGCAGCGCGGTCGGCGGGAGGATGCCCTTGAGCGCGCCAACCGGCAGGCGCATCCAATCGTTCTCGGTCGCGCCGCGCCAGCAGACGAAAGCGACCCGACCGACCGGCCGGAGCGCGCGTCGCATATGGGCGAACGCCGCTGTCGGATCGTCGAAGAACATCACCCCGAAACGCGAGAACAGGATGTCGAACGCGCCCTCGGGCAGCTCTGCGCTGCTGGCGTCGGCCACCTGAAACAGGGCCGGCGTATCCGGTCGCGCAAGCGCGCGCGCCTGGCCGATCAGCGGTTCGGATATGTCCACGCCCAGCACTTGCCCCCTCGCGCCGACGCGGGCGGCCAGAGCCAGACTCGACGCGCCCGCGCCGCAGCCGATGTCCAGCACGCGCTCACCCGTCGCGGGCGCGGCGGCTTCGATCGCGGCCTGGCCGAACACCGACACCAGAGCGTCGAGCCGGGCCTGGTTGGCAACCCAGCGCTCCCCGCTTTGACCGTTCCAGTCACCCACCTGATCAGCACTTTGCTTTGCCATGTCATCTCCTTGACTCGACGGTCTGCCTTTCACCGCGCCGATCTACGCCGACCTTTTCGAAGGCGACGACGCAGCGGGAGAAAGGAACCTGTGCTCTCAAACCACCATCGATTGCTGGGCGAAGATGCCCGCCATCGCACCCTGCGAGGATGCCTGGGTGACCGACGGCAAGAAGGGCGTGGCAAGGTCGCCGACGGCGTAGATGCCGGGCATGCTGGTTTGGCGTCGGTCGTCGACGTTGAGGACCACGCCGGTGGGCGTATCGAGCGTGGCGAGGCCCAGTGATTCATGCAGGCTTGCGGACGGCTTGTTACGCGGATTGGCGAACAGGATGTCAACGGCGACATTGCTGCCGGTATCGAGATTGACGGTGGTGATATGGCCCTTCTCGTGGGCGATCTCGACGATTCGGCCATCGACGAGAGGTATGTTGCGGCGTGCCAGATCGGCCTGGATATCGGGCGCGATGTCATGTCCATCGGCGAAGACAGTCAACGTGTCAGTCCAATCGCGGAACAGCTTGGCAGACTGATACGACTGCGGACTGGACCAGACAAGGCCCCAATGCTGGCCAGCGACTTCAAAGCCGTCGCAATACGGGCACGGCACGATGGACGTGCCCCAGCTTTCGGCAAAGCCCGGCACATCAGGCATCTGGTCGGCGACACCATAGCTCAGGATCACGCGGCGCGCCCTCAGGCTTTCGTGATCGTCAGTGACAACGCAGAAATCGTCGATGGCGCCAGACACGCTCTCGGCCCGGGCATTGACGAGGCTGATCGTTGGATAACGCGCCAGCTGCTGCCGCGCCTCGGCCAGGATGTCCAGCGGCGGCTTGTGGTCGTGGCCGAGCAGGCCATGCGAGTGGCCGGCAAAGCGGTTGCGCGGCCGGCCCGTATCGAGAACGGTGACCTTGCGGCGGGCACGGCCGAGTTGCAGGGCGGCGGCGAGGCCGGCAAAGCTGCCGCCAATGATGATGACGTCGTTCATGGTGATGGGCTCCGGGTTGTGAATGAGGAGTGGGCCGGGGACACCGGATCTGGACGACCGGTTGAAACCTGCCCTTGGCTTGCACATTGCGATACTGGATGGTATCGTATTAATCAATTTGAATACTGTCAAGTACTGGAATTATCGTGACCGAAAACAGCCAGGGCCGGCGCGGCCGGCCCGCCAACGAGGCGCTTCGCCAAACGATCGTCGACGCGGCCTGCGAACTCTTTGTGGAATTGGGTTTTCAAGCGACGACGATGGACAAGGTCGCCCAGCGGGCGAAGATTTCCAAGCTGAGCATCTATCGGCACTTCGAGAACAAGGAGGCGCTGTTCAGCGCGGCCATGGTGGCCCATTGCCACCAATTTGCACCGCAGGCCCTTTCTGAAGGCGTCGACGGTTCGGCCGAAGATCAACTCATGGCGGTCGGGGCCTCCCTGCTCCGTACGCTGTTGAGCCAGGGCGCTCGAAGTGTCGAAGCCATGGTGTTGGCCGACAAGACGAATCAACCGTCGTTAAGCAAGCTCCATTACGAAGCTGGGCCTGCCTATGTCATCTCCCAAATCGAGGCTGTGTTGCGTCAGTTGCACGCGAAAGGGATGCTGAACGTGCCCGACGCGCACCTGTCCGCCCGCTTGTTTGCCGCGCTTTTCAAAGGATCGGATCTGCTGCTGATCGCACGCTTCGATGAGGCGAGAGCAGAGGACGACAACGAAATCGAATCCTATTGCCGGTCGGCCGTCGCCCTGTTCATCGCTGCGCACGGTGGCGCCTAAAGGCGCGCTCTCGCGGCCGCTGAAGAACACGCAGCAATTGCATACGCTGTTCGCCCCGAGCAACCTATGGATGATGCGTGGACGGCTGATGGGCTAGTCTCATTGCATGAGCGCAAAAGCCGCCCGCGCAGGCAGGCAGAGGCCGCTTTCACACGATAGCGGTCGCTACTGCGGCCTGAGTGGAACGACAGAGAAGGGTCGAAAATCGCCGTTCGTTATCATCTGTGTAACCGACTTTATTCCTCAGCACTACGCAGATCGCTCGCCGGGGCGTGACCGTAACCGTTTGAACGGGGAATAGCGATCCCATTGTTTTCAAGTAGTTACTACGCGTCGTGGTAACCGTTTTTATTACTAATATCAGCTGCTAATAGCAATAAAAACGGTAAAGGCGTAGCGGGGTCGGGGGTGACCCGTAGGCCACACTGCCGGGCACGGGTCATGTAGCGGTCAAAGCGTTACGACCGCTTTCGGCCAAGAAGGGACGCTCCACGTCGACACCGAGATCTCGGATGATTCGCGCTTGGATGACTCTCATCTGCGAGTTGCTCTAAAACAGTAGAAGCAAATGTCCATGGCTTTTCCCAATCGAGAAACGCAATCGCAGCCTTGATGAGTTCCGATTTGGTCGTATGCCTGGGAACAAGAGCAAACTCACCTGGCAGAAGCCACCGCTAAAGCTCCGATAAATTTGGGCGATCCGGACGAGACTTCAAATGGCGTCGAATGTCCGAGACCCGGCAATACGCCCTGATGGCGCATCGCTGGGTCGCGTCGATTTGTCTCACCGACGCTCGTCAAGTAACTGAACCACCACAACGTCGGTATCGTCAAGCGCGGTGACCGACACTTCGGACTCGCCGGTCACCAGTGCGCCGTCGCGTGGCTCCAGCCGTATCCCGCCAATGTCGAGTCGGCCGTGGTCGCTCACGAAATAGGCGGCTTGCGCTACCTCCAACGCCACGTGTGCCGTGGTGCCTTCGCGCAACGTCGCAATCCTGACGCGGGCATCGGCGTCGATCGGCAACGCCCCGGCGCGTACATCAGCAGGGTCTCCGCTCGCGAGGGTGACGAAGCGGCCGTCGCGTCGCGCCGGCGAGCAGCTTCCGGTGGTCCACGACGGCGCGCCGCCAGGCGCACGCGGTTGCAGCCAGATCTGGAACAGCCGAGCCGGCACGTCTTCGTCATTGCGCTCGGCGTGATGAATGCCCGTGCCGGCATGCATGGCCTGCACGCTTTCGGCCACGAGGCGCGCGCGATTACCGGTGTCGTCCTCGTGCGTGATGGCGCCCGCGCGGACCCACGTCACGATTTCGATGTCGCGATGCGGGTGCAACCCGAAGCCCGAGTGCGGCGCAAACTCGTCGTCATTCCAGACGACCAGTGGCCCCATCGGCCGATGCGCGAGTTGCCCGATATTGCCGACGCGAAAGTGCAAGCGCGCTTTCAGCCAATCGGTAGACAAGGCGCCCAATGACGTAAAGGGGCGATGTTCAATCATGATTGCGGACTCCCAAGACAGCCGGCTGCGCCACGCCAGATGGGCAGCCGGCTTCGATGCCTGCTCGGCTTAGATTTGCTGTTGACCGCCGTCGACGAACAGTTCCGCGCCGTTCACGAAGCTGGCGTCGTCGGACGCGAGGAACAGCGCTGCGCTGGCGACTTCCGTCGCTTCGCCGAGACGCGCCAGCGGGATCTGTGCGGCAAGGTAGTCGGCCAACCCCTGACGTTGCGCTGCGTCGTCGCCTGCGAGGTCGAGCAGACCGGGAGTGCGGGTCGCGCCCGGGCTGATCGTGTTCACGCGGATGCGGCGCGACTTCAGGTCAAGAATCCAGCTGCGGGCAAACGCGCGCACCGCTGCCTTCGAGGCCGAGTACACACTGAACGCCGCAGTACCCGAGCTGCCAGCCGTCGATCCTGTCAGGATCACCGATGCACCGTCTGCCAGCAACGGCAGCGCCTTCTGAACAGTGAACAGCACGGCCTTTACATTACGGTCGAACGTCTCATCGAAGTGCGCCTCGGTGATGTCGCCGAGTGCGAGCATTGAGCCGCCGCCAGCGTTGGCAAACAACACGTCGAGACGGCCGTGGGCTTCGCCGATTTGCTTGTACAGCGAATCGAGTTCTTCCAGTTTCGTCGAGTCGACGCGAAGACCGGTGGCCTTGCCGCCGACTTCACGGATCGACGCGACGGCCGCGTCGAGTTCCGCCTGACGGCGGCCGGTCAGATAGACGTGGGCGCCTTCGGCGGCGAAGCGTTGCGCGGTGGCCAGGCCAATGCCACTGGTGGCGCCGGTGACGAGTGCGATCTTGTTGTCGAGTTTGCGGTTCATGGTGTCACTCCTGTATGCGGTTGAGTCGTTCGGTTTGCGCCGGAATTCGGCGTTCGCTGCGGGTTGTGTGCTGCGATGTGTGGAGAATATCGACGTGCCGATGTTTTCGAAATAGAATGCATCGCAAATCAACGTTGCAAATTTGAAATGATGGGTGACCATGTCGAAGCTGCCTGATTTCGAAGGACTCGCGATGTTTGCCAAGGTCGCAGAGGAGGGCTCGTTCGCGGCGGCCGCGCGCGAGATGGGGGTATCGGTCGCGACCGTGTCGCGTGGCGTGGCGCGTCTGGAGGATCGACTGGGCGCGAGACTGCTCAATCGCACGTCGCGCCAGCTCGCGCTGACCGAGTTCGGCCGGACGCTGTGCGAGAAGGCCGGCGAGATCTATCGTCAGGCCGAGGCCGCCGAAGGTGCGGCGCGCGAGTTGTCGGTGCAGCCGCGTGGGCTCGTACGGCTTGCCGTGCCGATGTCGTTTGGCCTGCGCTGGGTCGCACCGCTGATGCCGGCGTTCTTCCGCCGCTATCCCGACGTGCAGGTCGATCTGCATCTGGCGGACTCTACCGTCGATCTGGTGGCTGACGGGTTCGACGCGGCGCTGCGGATAGCCGCCCTGCCCGATTCGTCGCTGGTCGCACGTCGCCTGTGTGCAGTCACGCAATACGTGGTGGCGTCGCCCGCCTATCTGGCGCGCGAGGGACGGCCGGCGCATCCGGACGACCTGGTGGACCGCCCGTGCATGTCCTACGCGTATCGCGCGCGCAGCGACGTGTGGCGTTTCACCAATGAGGCTGGCGACGAAGCACCGGTGATGCCGACCGGCCCGCTGCGTGTGACGAATTCGGATGCTCTGCTGCCGATGCTGCTGGAGGGGCTGGCGATCGCCGAGCTGCCGGAATTCATCGCGGGGGAGTATCTGAGCGATGGTCGACTAGAAGCGATCCTCACCGACTGGTCGCTGACGAAGGGCGGCCTGTACTTCGTCACGCCATCAGCCCGTGCGAGGCCGGCGAAGGTGAGCGCACTGTCGGACTTCTTCGCTGAACACCTGAGCGAGCCGACCTGGCGCTGGCCGAAATGACCGCCGCACGCCCTGCCGGCAGCATCATTTCAAATATGCAACGATAAGTTACAAACACTTCTATTTCGCAAAATTCGACGGGTCCGTATTCTCCATTCCATCGACTGCACGACTTCTCCGGGCAGCCTGACAACCAACGAATGGAGCTACGAAAATGACCACGCAAAACTCGCAAGTTGCTACCCCGAACGCCGCCACCGTCGCGCTGCTGGACATCCTGAACCAAGCCGAAGGCCCGGGCCTTGAAACGCTTTCGCCGGCGGCGGCCCGTGAAGTGCTGGCTGGTGCGCAACGCGGCATTGCCGTCGACGTGTCGGGCATCGATGTCACGCAGCGCACGATCACCCAAGGCGGCATCACGGTGCCGCTGACCATCGTGAAGCCGCAAGTGGCCGTTGGCGTGCTGCCGGTGTTCATGTTCTTCCACGGTGGCGGCTGGATTCTCGGCGACTACCCGACGCATGAGCGTCTGGTGCGCGATCTCGTCGTGCAATCGGGCGCCGCGGCCGTGTTCGTCAACTACACACCGTCGCCGGAAGCGCGTTATCCGGTCGCCATCAACGAAGCATATGCGGCCACGCAATGGGTCGCGGCAAATGGCGCAGAAATCGGTGTCGATGGCAGCCGGCTGGCGGTGGTGGGCAACAGCGTCGGCGGGAACATGGCGGCGGCGATCAGCCTGCTGGCGAAGCATCGCCAGGGTCCGGCGATCCGCTTCCAGGGGCTGATGTGGCCGGTCACGGATCACACGTTCGACAACGGTTCGTACAACGCCTATCCGGACGGCTACTTCCTGAGCCGCGCCATGATGAAGTGGTTCTGGGATGCCTACACGACCGATGAGGCGCAACGCAATGAGGCCTATGCCTCGCCGCTGCGGGCGCCGGCCGATGCGCTCAAGGGCTTGCCGGCCGCGCTGATCCAGACCGCGGAGTTTGACGTGCTGCGCGACGAAGGCGAGGCGTACGGTCATCGTCTCGATCTGGCGGGCAACGAGGTGACGGTTACGCGCTACAACGGGACGATCCACGACTTCGGGCTGCTGAACGCACTCGCCGGTGATGCACCGACGCGCGCTGCGATGAAGCAGTTGGCCAACGAGTTGAAGACGCGTCTTCAATAACTGCACGACGACACTGCGTGAACGGCGCATCGAGTGCGCCGTTCTCTGCCACGCCATATCACCGGATGAAACCCATCATGAAAAACGCTACCCAACTGCTTGCCGCTTACCTCGACGCCATCAGCGACCCCAAGGCTGCTGCCGCACTGTTTGCCGACGACGGCGTGCTGGAACTGCCGTATCTGAAATCCGCTCGTGCGCAGGGGCCTGAGCAGATCGAACGCTTCATCGGGGGCTTGCTCGCGAAGGTGCCCGACTTCAAGTTTCACAACGTGCAGTATTTGATCGAGACGCCGGAGCAAGTGTTTGCCGAGTATGAAGTCGAGGCGCTAGTGCCGTCGACGGGGAAGATTTATCGCCAGATGTATGCGGGCCGGCTTGTGGCGCGCGACGGGAAGATCGCACTGCTGCGCGAAGCGCTCGATACCGCCGCTGCTGCGGCGGCGTTCTCTGCCAATTGAATGTAGCTTCGACGCAGTGTCGTTGAACGGCCCCGTTCCCGACGATGCATCAAGGACCACCGCTTGCCGGAGCGATATAAGGCACCTGGCAAGCGGTGCGTGAAATTCCAGCGGTTTCGCAAATTTCGATATCAAACCAACTCATGAATACGAACGCCAACACCAGCGATTACAGCGCACAGTTTCCCGATCACGGGCAATCTCCGGCAGACCATGACAAGAATCTGGCTACGGCCATCGTTGTCACGGCCTACTACCGGGTTGATCCCGCCGATCGCCAAACATTTGTCGATGCCGTCATTCCCGAAATGACCGCCGCACGGCAGATGCCGGGCTGCATCTATTACGCCTTTGCCGCCGACCTGACGGACGAGAACCTCTTTCACCTGGTCGAAGGTTGGGCAGATCAGGAGGCGTACGAGTATCACGAGAACGCCAGCTCATTCCTCACTGCGTTGGCGACGGTGGTAAAGCACGTCCGGATTCTCGATCGCCAAGGCGTGCGATATGAAATCGCGCGTCAAATCATCGACGACCCCCGAGAAAAAGTCGCTTGAGCGCAATCTCTGCCAAATTCAAATAAGTCCCCCGCTGTGATCGGCGATGTTGCGATATTGCCCTTTGAAATACAGCAATGGCTGATTCGCCGCAGCATCCTGCACGTCTAACGCCTTGACTTCACCGATCACAATCACGTGATCGCCTGCCGCGTGTTCCGCGTAAATTTCGCAATCCAGCCAGTGAAGACTGCCTGGAATGATGGGATTGCCCAGCGGCGAGGTCTGCCAGTCGACGCCATGCCATTTGTCCGTGCCTCGCCGGGCGAACTGGTTGGAAATTTCTGCTTGCTCTCCCGAGAGGATGTTGACGGCGAAGCGTCCCGCCTGACGGATCTTGGGGTAGCTGGCCGACGTGGCCATCACGCTGAACGACACCAGCGGCGGATTCGTCGACACGCTATAGAACGACTGACACGTAAAGCCTAGCGGCTCGTCGTCGATGTGCGACGTAATGATTGTGATACCGGAGGCGTAGTGCCCGAGCGCTTCGCGAAAGCGCAATGGCTCGATGGCCGGACTGGGAAGTGACATAGCGGGGGAGAAATACCGGGGGGGCAATTCAACTGGCGCAAGCCAACCCGCTCGCCGTGCCACCCGATCCCTTCAGATGGGTAACAACGTCCCACGGGCCGACTTACGCCGGACGACTCAGACCTCAGTTCGACAGTTCGCGCCGCACGATTTCCGCACCGGCACTCAGTGCAGCCAGCTTGCCGCGTGCCACCGCACGGGGCAGCGGTGCCATACCGCAGTTGGTGCACGGAAAAAGCTTGTCGGCATCGACAAACTTCAATGCCTTGCGCAGCGTGCTGGCGACTTCTTCCGGCGTCTCGATGGTTTCGGACGCCACGTCAATGGCCCCGACCATCACCTTCTTGCCGCGAATGAGCTCGATCAGATCGATGGGCACATGCGAGTTGTGGCATTCCAGCGAGATCATATCGATGCTGGATTTTTGCAGCTTCGGGAAAGCTTCTTCATACTGACGCCACTCCGTGCCCAGCGACTTCTTCCAGTCAGTATTGGCCTTGATGCCATAGCCATAGCAAATGTGAACGGCGGTCTCGCACTTGAGCCCTTCAATGGCGCGCTCCAGCGTCGCCACGCCCCATTCGTTGACTTCGTCGAAGAAGACGTTGAATGCCGGTTCATCGAATTGAATGATGTCGACGCCCGCCGCTTCCAGTTCCTTCGCTTCCTCATTGAGAATCTTGGCGAATTCCCAGGCGAGCTTTTCGCGGCTCTTGTAGTGATCGTCGTACAGCGTGTCGATCATCGTCATCGGGCCGGGCAGCGCCCACTTGATCGGCTGCTTGGTCTGCGCGCGCAGGAACTTCGCGTCTTCGACGAAGACCGGCTTTTGGCGGGCGACAGCGCCCACGACTGTCGGCACGCTCGCGTCGTAGCGGTCGCGAATTCGCACGGTCTGACGGCTATTGAAATCGACGCCGCTCAGGTGTTCGATAAACGTCGTCACGAAATGCTGACGCGTTTGCTCGCCGTCGCTGACGATATCGATGCCCGCGTGCTGTTGCTCTTGCAGAGACAGACGCAATGCATCTTGCTTGCCCTGAACCAATTCATCTCCTTCCAGCTTCCAGGGCGACCAGAGTTTCTCGGGTTCTGCGAGCCAGGACGGTTTCGGCAAGCTACCTGCAGTCGAAGTCGGCAACAATTTTTTCACGATGAATGACCTTGCGTTTAAGTGAGTCAATGAGCGTAGTTAGCGGACCACTGATCAAGCGTGGCGCGGTAGGGTTTGACGAAGTGCTCCTCGACAAACTTTCCCTGCTCGATAGCCAGACGGCTACGTTCTTCTCGATCGTAGACAATGCGAGTCAGCGAGTAATCCTGATGCTTCAGGCTCGGCTGATAGGATTCCCCGGCGGCGGAATTCGCGTTGTAAATCTCAGGGCGATAGATCTTCTGGAACGTGTCCATCGTGCTGATGGTGCTGATCAGTTCGAGATCCGTGTAATCGCCCAGCAAATCGCCTGAGAAATAGAAAGCCAAAGGCGCGACGCTGTTGCGAGGCATGAAATAGCGCACTCTCAAGCCCATCTTCGCGAAATACTCGTCGGTCAGCGAATACTCGTCCTGCAAGTATTCGGTACCCAGCACAGGGTGCACATTGGCCGTTCTGCGGTAGGTGCGCGTGCTCGATACGCTCAGGCAAATAACAGGCTGCTTGTTGAAGTTGGCTTTGTAAGCGTCCGAGTTCACGAACGACTTGAACAGCTTGCCGTGCAGGTCGCCGAAATTCTCCGGCGTGCCGAACTTCGGCTGGTCCTTGTTGTGCGCCAGCAGGAGCACGCTGAAGTCGTAATCGCGCACGTACGACGAGAAGTTGTTTCCCGCCATGCCGTCGATAAGCACGTTGTTCTTCTTGTCGAAAATACTGGTTTTCAATATTTCGATCAGCGGAAGCGCGCTGCCATTGCTTTCACCGCCAATGCTCATTTCGACGGAAATGATGTCGAGCTTGACGGTGTAACGGTCGCCCTTCGGATTGTCCCAATGCGCCAGCGCGTTGAAACGGTTGTCGATCATCTGAAGCGTATTGCGCAGGTTGTCCTGGCGGCTGCTGCCACGGGCCAAATTAGCAAAGTTGGTCGTGATGCGCGTATTGTCCGACGGGCGATAGTCCTCGTCGAAACTAATGCGCTTGATGGCGAAGGTGAAATCTTGACTCATGATGATCTGACGCTCTGATTCTGAAATTGAAACTTACTCGCCCTGTTCTGCGGCTTCGTTACCGTAGAACATCACGCCGAGCTGAATGCGCTCACGACCGCTCTGCATACGATGCTTGTTCGTGTCGCGCAGCGAATAGACACAGCCGCAGTACTCCTGCTGATAAAAGTTCTCGCGCTTGCTGATCTCGATCATGCGAGCGGACCCGCCGCCTTTGCGCCAGTTGTATTCCCAGTAATGCATGTCGGGGTAGTGAGACGCAGCACGTACGCCGCAATCGTTGATCTGCTGCATGTTTTTCCAGCGAGAGATCCCGAGCGAACTCGTGATGACCGGGAAGCCATGCTCGTGGGCGTACAGCGCAGTGCGCTCGAAGCGCATGTCAAAGCACATCGTGCAACGCACGCCGCGCTCCGGCTCGTGCTCCATGCCTTTGGCACGTTCGAACCAGTTATCGCGGTCGTAATCGGCGTCGACGAACGGAATCCCGAACTTCTCGGCAAAACGGATGTTCTCGTTCTTGCGAAGCTCGTATTCCTTGAGCGGATGGATGTTCGGGTTGTAGAAGAAGATCGTGAAGTCGATACCGGAAGCCTGAATGGCTTCCATGACTTCACCGGAGCACGGCGCGCAGCATGAGTGCAGCAACACCTTCTTGTGCCCGCCGGGTAATGCCAATGGCTTGCGTTCGATTGCGGACACCACGAGAAGCTCCATGAATAACGCCCGCGTACATCGGACTATGAGCTTCGGATTATGGTGTCCGACCCACCATTATGAAAATCGATAAATTCTCATATTTCCATGAATTGTGTTCATGTAGATCGCTACAACGAAACCTCAGACTTTCGCGGGCTTCTTCGCCTGCTCGATAAACGCGCGCAGATAATCGGTCTCCATATCGGCCTCGCGAGCGCCCAGATAGATGTGCTTGGCGATGCCGTTCTTGCCCAGCCGGACGGGCACGACGTCCATCTTGTCCGCGTACTCCAGCACCAGCCAGCGAGGTAGCGCCGCCACGCCACGCCCGCTCGCGACCATCTGCATCATGATGTCGGTGGTTTCGATGGGTTTATGGCGCTTCGGTGTAATGCCCGCCGGTGTGAGGAACATGTTGTAGATATCCAGACGGTCGACCGGCACCGGATAAGCCACCAGCACCTCATTAGTCAGTTGCTTGGGCTTGATGTATGCCTCATTGGCGAGCTTGTGGTTGCTGGCAACGACGAGTACCTGTTCGTAGTCGAACACCGGCTCGAAGACAAGTCCCGGCTTGTTCAGCGGATCGGGCGTGACCAGCAGATCGATCTCGTAACCGAACAGCGCGCCGATCCCACCGAACTGGAATTTTTGTTTGACGTCGACATCGACATCCGGCCAGGCGGCCAGATAGGGCGACACGACTTTGAGCAACCACTGGTAGCAAGGGTGGCATTCCATGCCGATGCGCAGCGCGCCCCGCTCACCCTGCGCGAACTGCTGCAAGCGCTCCTCGGCCAGATCCAGTTGCGGCAGCACCCGGTTGGCCACCGCCAGCAAATATTGACCGGCCTGCGTCAGACGCAAACTCCGGCCCTCGCGCAACCAGATGTTGGTGCCCAGTTGCTGCTCGAGCTTCTTCATGCTGTGGCTCAACGCCGACTGCGTTACGTGCAGCACCCCTGCGGCGGCGGTCAGCGACCCCTGCTTTTCCACCTCCTGAACGATGGACAAATGGATACGGTCAAGCATGATGGATGAGCAAAATTCATATTTTGATGGGATGCCGGGATTTTACGTCATCAAACTACGCGCTTGCCACGCGACCTGCCATCGTCATCAAGCCGGATGAAGCGCCCCTGTCGCAATGACCGGGCCGGTGGGCTGCCCGGTCGGAGATCCCCCTGGCGGTTCGAGGGAGACGGCGAGGACGGCAGCGGCGCCGCGCAACGCGGCGGCCGTCGTGGGAGAAAGCGGGATGGTCACGGTTTGCGCGGGATCGAAAACGCCGAGCGGGACGGGTTTCGCATCGCCCTGCACCAGCCACAGCTCGGTCACTTTGTTCTCGGCAATCGATGGCCGCGTCGCGGGGACGATAAGGAGTTGATCCTGTTGCGACGCGATGGTCGCCGTCCAGTGGGCAACGCCATCCTGTCGCGCGATGGTGGCCACCCGATAATCGAGCGAGACGGATTGCGTCGGCGCGCCACCCGGCAAGGTGAACTTGAGCGCCACGGCGAGCAACACCAGCGCGGCAACGCTCGCGCCAATGCCCAGCCATCGCCACAGTGGCAGAGAATTCCAGAGCCCAACCGGCGTTGCATGGGTCGTAGCACGGGTCGTAGCACTCGGTTGGGTCGGCCGGATCGCCTGCTCGACACGCTGCCACACCCAATCCGGTGGCGCTTCCGGCGGCATGTCTTCGGCCAACGGCGTCAGACGATCCTGCCAGAACGCCAGTCGCGCCTGCACCGCCGGATTCGCCAATGCATCCCGCTCCAGTGCGCGACGTTCGTCCGCCTCCATCACGCCGAGCACATACTCGGCGCAACGCAGATCGTCGTCGGAATGCGCGGGCGTGTTCATGGCTCAAGACACCCCTTTAGCTGCATGAGGCTGCGACGTATCCAGCTCTTCACAGTGCCCAGCGGGACAGCAAGACGCTCCGCAAGCTCGCTATATGCCAGCCCGCTGAAAAATGCCTCGCGCACGGCATTGCGTTGTTGTGGCGGGAGAAGTTGCAGGCAGTGCTCCAGTCGACGCCGTGCTTCGCTCGCCTCTGCCATCCGCAGCGGTGAGGGGGTGTCGGCGGGAATACTGAGGGCGTGGTCCTCGTCGAGCGGCGCTTCGCGAGACTGCCGCAGGCGGTCGATCACGCGGTTGCGAGCCAGCGTAATCAGCCAGGTCATCGCTGTGCCACGGGTGACATCGAATGCCGAAGCGCGTCGCCACACATTGACATAGACGTCCTGCAGCAGATCCTCGGCTTCAGCACGGTCGGACACCATGCGCAGGATCACACCGAAGATCCGTGCCGACGTCTTTCGATAGAGGGCGGCGAACGCCTCGCGATCTTCGTTCGCGACGGCACTCAGCATCGCGCCGAGTTCCTCGCGCGCAGCCATATGTGCGTCGTCCGCAGGCGGGCGTGCAGACGCTGGGCTTGGCCGATCTTCACTTTCCCGGGACTCGTTCATGCGCATCAGACAGTCGCGAAAATCACTACGGTGGGGTTCAGCGGAATATAGCACCTTCGCCTCCGGTCGGGAGATGCCTCGACAATCCAGCCGTTCGCACTGCGCGCAAGGAACGGCGTACCTGTCTACACATACGAGCGACGAGCGCGCGCGGATGCACCGCGTCCGCCATTCGCCCCGGTTGCATCGCCTTCTTCGCGACGAGACCCTCTTTTTTTGGCTCCCTCGCATCCGGAGGCGAAGTCGACTCGTATTTACCGTTGCTTCCGCTTTGCGAAGCGCCATAGAACAGGTGAAGACATGAGAACGCAACGATTTGGTGGATTTCTGCTGGTCCTGCTTGCAGCCGGTTACTTCCCGAGCATGCACGCCACGGCGGCGTCGATGGACGGCAGCGAAAAGACCGTCATGGTGGGCGGGGCGGCGATGTACCCATCGAAGAACATCATCGAAAACGCCGTGAACTCGAAGGACCACACGACACTGGTCGCCGCCGTGAAGGCTGGCGGTCTGGTCGACACACTGTCCGGGCCGGGACCGTTCACCGTCTTCGCGCCGACAAACGAAGCCTTTGCCGCGCTTCCCGCTGGCACCGTCGACACGCTGCTCAAGCCGGAGAACAAGCCGACGCTGGTCAAGGTGCTGACGTATCACGTCGTCCCCGGCAAGCTGGGCGCACAAGAACTGATGGGCATGGTGAAAAGCGGCGGGGGCAAAGCGATGCTCAAGACCGTCGAAGGCGACTCGCTGACCGTCCAGCAAAGCGGTCATGGGCTAACCGTCACCGACGACAAAGGCAATGTCGCCAAAGTCGCCATCGGCGACGTATTCCAGTCCAATGGCGTGATTCACGTCGTGGACAAGGTGCTGATGCCCTGAGCCTAGGTCAGGCGCAAATGGAAGTGACGCAGTGTTGTTAGTTTGGATGACGAGACGAATGGAACGTTTCGGACGTTCAAGCGCTGAACGTATACTGCGTCCCTCCCCCCAATTGATGCACACCATGGAATCCCTGCTGCAACTGCGCAACGCGCGCCCGGCTGACGTCGACCGCTGCTACGAAATCGAGATCAGCGCCTACGAAGGCGACGAAGCCGCCACCCGCGAAAAAATCGCCACGCGCATCGACCAATACCCCGAGGGGTTTCTCGTCCTGACGCGCGACGACCGGATCGTCGGCTTCATCAACTCGGGATGCGCGCACGAAGTCGTCATGTCCGACGAAGCGTTCAAGGAACTGGTCGGCCATGACGCGGCCGCACCGAACGTGGTGATCATGTCCGTCGTGCTCGCCCCGGACGAACAGGGCAAAGGCTACGCCCGCATGCTGATGACGGCCTTCGTCGAGCGTATGCGCGCGGCCGGGAAGGCGACCATCCACTTGATGTGCAAGGAGCGGCATGTGCCGCTGTACGAACGCTTCGGCTACACATACGTCAAGCCGTCCCCATCGGACCACGGCGGCATGGCGTGGCATGAAATGGTGATGACGCTCTGACGTCCACGGCTGGCGGGGATGGCTCGGACCATCCCGGCCAGCCCCCACCGCACCATTCCGTCTCGCCCCGCGCTCCAGAGGGCGATTTGTTGCGCCAAAGCGGCATGCCTTAGGGAAAAGTAGTTCCACATCTGTCTCCCGCAGTACAATCCCCCCCACTCCGCATTCCCGGGGACACTTATTCGCACTTGAGGAACAGAACTTTGGCTTCATCGGAACACGACCCGTCCGCACCGTCCGAATTGCGCCGCTCCCTGTCGGCGCGCCACCTGACGATGATCGCCGTCGGCGGGTCCATCGGCACCGGCCTGTTCGTCGCCTCGGGCGCCACCATCGCGCAGGCTGGCCCCGGCGGGGCGCTGCTCGGTTATGTGCTGATTGGCCTCATGGTCTACTTCCTGATGACGAGTCTGGGCGAACTGGCTGCCGCCATGCCCGTGTCCGGCTCGTTCTCGACCTATGGCGCGCGCTACGTCGACGAAGGCTTCGGCTTCGCGTTGGGCTGGAACTACTGGTACAACTGGGCCGTCACTGTCGCGGTGGACCTTGTGGCCGCGCAGCTCGTCATGGCGTACTGGTTCCCCGACGTTCCCGGTGTCTACTGGAGCGCCCTCTTCCTCGCGATCACCTTCGGTCTGAATGCGTTATCGGCACGCGGGTTCGGCGAAGCCGAATTCTGGTTCGCGCTCATCAAGGTGATTGCCGTACTGGCTTTCGTGGTGATGGGCGTGATGATGCTGCTGGGCATCATTCGCGGCGGCGAAACGGGCGGCGTGGCCAACTGGACGGTGGGCGACGCGCCTTTCGCTGGCGGCTTCGCGGCGCTGATCGGTGTAGCGATGGTCGTGGGCTTCTCGTTCCAGGGCACCGAGCTCATCGGCATCGCAGCGGGCGAATCCAAGGATCCGGCGCGCAACCTGCCGCGCGCCGTGCGCCAGGTCTTCTGGCGCATTCTGCTGTTCTATGTGGCGGCGATCCTCGTGATCGGCCTGCTGATTCCGTACACCGACCCGCATTTGCTGCGCAATGACGTGACCGATATCAGCGTCAGCCCGTTCGCACTGATCTTCGAGCGTGCGGGGCTGCTGGGCGCGGCGTCGGTCATGAATGCCGTGGTGCTGACCTCGGTGCTCTCGGCGGGCAACTCGGGGATGTATGCCGCAACGCGCATGCTCTATAGCCTGGCGCGCGACGGCAAAGCGCCGAAGATCTTCGGCAACATCTCGCGCAACGGGGTGCCGATGTCCGCGCTGCTGGCGACGGCGGCTGTCGCCGCTCTATGCTTCTTCACGTTCGTGTTCAGCCCCAACGCCGTCTACATCTGGCTGCTCAACACCTCGGGCATGACGGGCTTCATCGCGTGGCTGGGTATCGCAATCAGCCATTACCGCTTCCGTCGCGGCTACGTCCGGCAGGGCCACGATCTGGCCAATCTGCCTTACGTTTCGCCGTTCTTCCCGTTCGGTCCGATCTTCGCATTCGTGCTGTGCCTGATCATCACGCTGGGCCAGAACTACGAGGCATTCCTTCAGGACAAGATCGATTGGGGCGGCGTGGTGGCAACGTACATCGGCATCCCCCTGTTCTTGTTGATCTGGGCGGGCTACCGACTCGTGCGCGGGTCGCATTTCGTGAAGTATCGCGATATGCATTTCCCGCACGGACAAATGCGCGCTCGCACGAATTCGATGGATGGGGAATCGGTTGGGGAGACGGCCTGAAAGGCCGACACTTCGGACGTACTCTAAGACGTACATTCGGACGTTCTGCAAGGGCGAAGCTGTTGATCCCCAACCCGCCCTTGCATTGATTCGCGACTTCAGAAATTACTTCAGCACGCTGTCCAGTGCCTTCGCGAACCGGTCCACGGCAGCGTCGACATCGTTGAGCTTATCAAGGCCGAACAGGCCGATACGGAACGTCTTGAAGTCTTCCGGCTCGTCGCAACGCAGCGGCACACCGGCCGCGGTCTGCACACCCACCTCGGCAAACTTCTTCCCGGAGCGGATGCCATCGTCGTCGGTATAGCAGACGACAACGCCCGGCGCTTCGAACCCTTGCGCCGCCACACTCTTAAAGCCCTTCTCCGCGAGCAGCGCACGAATGCGTCGGCCGAGTTCGAGCTGCTCGTCACGCACCTTCTCGAGACCGTCGGCCTCGGTTTCCTTGATGACGTCGCGCAGCACGGCGAGACTGTCGGTCGGCATCGTGGCGTGATACGCGAAGCCGCCCTTCTCGTAGGCTTCCATGATCTGGAGCCACTGACGAAGATCGCACGCGAAGCTGGTGCTCGTGGTGCTGTCGATGCGCTCACGCGCGAGTGCGCCGAGCATCACCAGTGCACAGCAAGGCGATGCGCTCCAGCCCTTCTGCGGGGCGCTGATCAGCACGTCCACACCGCACGCCTGCATATCGACCCACACCGTGCCCGATGCAATGCAATCGAGTACGAACATACCGCCGACCGAATGCACCGCATCGGCCACGGCGCGAAGGTACGCGTCGGGCAGCATCATGCCGGAAGCCGTCTCGACGTGCGGCGCAAACACCAGATCCGGCTTCTCTGCCTTGATGGCGGCAACCACTTCGTCGATGGACGCGGGGGCAAACGGCGCTTGCCGACCTTCCTGAACAGGACGCGCCTTGAGCACCACCGTCTCAGACGGAATATTGCCCATGTCGAAAATCTGCGACCAGCGGAAGCTGAACCAGCCGTTACGAATCACCAGACACTTCTTGTTCGTCGCGAACTGGCGCGCCACGGCTTCCATGCCGAAGGTGCCGCTGCCCGGCACGACCGCGACCGACGCCGCGTTGTAGACCTTCTTCAGGCCATCGGAAATGTCGCGCATCACGCCCTGAAAGCGTTGCGACATGTGATTGACGGAACGGTCGGTGTAGACGACCGAGTATTCGAGCAAGCCGTCGCGATCGACGTCGGGGAGTAAACCTGGCATGTCTGCCTCCGATAATAGTTATGTGAATCGGTCTGGAACAGATTCTAACGAAATCCCATTGCCAGCGCCCTGATGGAAAGCCCCGTCCCGATCAGGGTTCTCCATGACACCCACCCGACGCCTGCCTCCGACTTACATGCTGCGCATGCCCGCGTCCTCGTCCACGAGCGCCGACTTGTCGAGATAGTCGTGGAAATGCACCGTCACCTGATCGAGGTGACGTGGGAATGGGCCAACAATGCCCGTCGCGCAAGAATAGCGTGTGACAGACAGGTGCCATCGTACCCCGGGCGCTCAACACCGGGATGAGCCTCCGGCATCGAAAGGAGGATCGGCGTTATAATTACGCCGATCCCATCGGTCGCCGTTTAGAAAACGCCGTCTACGAACGCAACGACGCGCCTCGCCACCTCAGCCTTCGCCCGTCATAACGTCACACTCAATACCATGTCCTTCATCAGCACCGGCGTCGAATACAGCCTGCACTGCCTGCTTTTCCTTGCGGATTCTTCCGCCGGTGTTCGCGACGCCAGTGTGCGCGATCTCGCAGAGATGCAGGGCATTCCGGTGGAGTATGCGGCCAAGCTCTTTACCCGCCTGTCGAAGGCCGGGCTGGTCGTGGCGACGGAAGGCGTGCGGGGCGGCTACTCGCTGGCGAAAGACAGCAAAGACATCTCGGTGCATGACGTCGTGATCGCTATCGACGGCGAGAAGGGGCTGTTCGACTGCCGCGAAGTGCGACGTCAGTGCGCGCTGTTCGAAGGGGATCCGCCCGCCTGGGCGTCGAAAGGAAAGTGCTCGATCAACGCGATCATGCAATCGGCCGAAGAAAGCATGCGAGCCGAGTTGCGCAAGCACACGCTCGCCGATCTGGCCGCAGGCGTGAACGCGAAAGCACCGGCCGCTTACGGCAAGCGCGTCATTACGTGGTTCGACGACCGCGCTGCGGCACGACGCGCGCATTAACGTTAAATTAACGTCAAACACCGGCACGAACACGCGCGCAATACCTGACGGTCGCGCCGCCCTCGCGCGACCGCTTCCCATCACTCACCGTTCGAGATAACGGCTCAGATCCCGTTCGCAGTCGAGCAGCGCCTGCTCGGCCTGCGGCGGCATGACCATCCCCTGCATGGGGAAGAACGTCACATCCTTGATACCGATGCAGCCCAGCGCATGCCGGAGGTATGGCGTCAGAAAGTCCGGCTGACGGGCATTCTCGCCCGTGTGAAACCCGCCGGACCCGATGATGACGATGGTCGGCCGGTCCTTCAGCAATCCCACTTTGCCTTCGGGCGTACTCGCGAACGTGCGTCCGATGCGCAACACATAGTCGATCCACAACTTGAGCGCCGCAGGCACCGTGAAGTTATGCATCGGTGTGGCAATCGCGAGAAACGACGTCGCCTCGATCTCTTCGATCAGTTGTTCGGACAAGACGAAATGCGTCGGATCCGGCTCTCTCGATGTAATGGCCGTCGCGTAATCGACCGAGATCGGCGGCAAAGGCGACGCAACCAGATCGCGAACGATCACCGGGCCGTCACCATAGCGCCGGGCGTTGTTTTCCAAAAACGTCTGGGCCATACCGAATGCGCGGCTAGCCGGACCATGCGGGCTGGCGTTAAGCAGAAGACTTCTCATCGGCTCGCCTCGCTCGACGTCGTCAACGGTTCCACAAAGTGCATGCCCTTCGCGAGCAGACCATTGCGGAAATAGAACCGTTGCGCGAGCGGCATATGCAGCCCGGTATCCAGCACGAAGTTGGCACATCCCGCCTCGCGGGCAATCGCCTTGACCTCGTTCAACAGTTGCGACCCTGCGCCGCCCCGCTTGTTGTCGGCTGCCACGACAAGATCGTCGACATAGACGAACCGGCCGTACAGCAGGTTCGTCACGTGACGGTAGCCCGCGAGGCCCAGCAGGCGTTCGCCGTCGAACGCCCCCAACAGCCGATATGCCTCCTTGCGCTGAGCGTCCACCTGCTCGACGAAAGCCTCGGCGCTCGCCAGATGCGGGCGAAGTTCTTTCATGACGGGATAGGCCGCGTGCACCGCGCCGGGCGTCTCAAGGTGTTTGAAAGTAAGCAACGTATTCATGATCTCTCTGACAGTCGTTCACTGAGGACTCTATCTGCCGGTTTTGGCCCAGACCAGTGACAAGAACTGTCGAAACTTCCGGGACAAGACACGTCCTTCCGCAAAAAATCCTTGCACAACAAAACTCCGACTCATAGAATCGGCGTTATCGTATCACAGTGATAACCGCCCCAATT
Source organism: Pandoraea commovens (assembly GCF_024704525.1). Taxonomy (NCBI): domain Bacteria; kingdom Pseudomonadati; phylum Pseudomonadota; class Betaproteobacteria; order Burkholderiales; family Burkholderiaceae; genus Pandoraea; species Pandoraea commovens. The sequence goes on along the minus strand of NZ_CP102780.1, from coordinate 906,183 downwards.
CATCTCCTCCCCCCGAGTTTTCAGGAGCAATCAGCATGACCCAACGTATTCTTGTCATCGGCGCAGGCTTTGCCGGAACGTGGAGCGCCCTGGCTTCTGCGCGTCTGCTTGACATGGCCGGACGCACCGACGTGGAAATCGTCCTCGTCGCGCCGGAACCGCATCTTCATATTCGTCCCCGTCTGTACGAGAAGAACCCCGGCGGCATGAAAGCCCCGTTGAAGCAGCTTTTCGATACGGTTGGCGTCCAGTTCATTCAGGGACGTGTCGCGCACATCGACGTGGAACACAAGATGGTGACGATCGCCGATCTCGACGCCGAGACACCGCACGGCGCCATCAGCTACGACCGTCTGGTGCTCGCCGCAGGCAGCCGTCTGTTCAGCCCGCCGATTCCGGGCATTCAGGAACACGCGTTCAACGTCGACCAGATTGCCGATGCCGTGAAGCTCGAAGCGCATCTCGACGGTCTCGCGAGCCGCCCGGCAACCGTGAGCCGCAACACCGTGGTGGTCGCCGGTGCAGGTTTCACCGGCATCGAAACCGCCGCAGAAATGCCCTCGCGACTGCGCGAAATCCTCGGTGAGAACGCCGACGTGCGTGTGATCATGGTAGAGCGCAACGACGCCATCGGCCCGGATCTCGGTCCGGGTCCGCGCCCGGTGATTACGCAGGCGCTTCAGGAACTGGGCGTGACGTGGAAGCTGGGATCGGGCGTCGCGAACATCGACGCCAATGGGGTGACGCTGGAAAACGGCGAGCGCATCGACGCCGACACCGTCATCTGGACGGCTGGCGCACGCGCCAATACGCTCACGGCGCAGATTCCCGCCGAGCGCGACGCCTTCGGTCGTCTGCACGTCGACGCTAACCTGAAGGTGATCGGTCTGGACGCCGTCTACGCCACGGGCGATTGCGCTCGCGCGACGACCACCGACGGCGGCGACAAGCCCACCATGATGGCGTGCCAGCACGCGATTTCACTGGGGCGTTCGGCTGGCCACAACGTGGCGGCGGACCTGATCGGCGAAGCGCCGATTCCCTACAATCAGCCGAAATACGTGACGTGTCTCGACCTCGGTCCGTGGGGCGCTGTCTACACGGAAGGCTGGGATCGTCAGGTCGTGCTGCAGGGTGCGCAAGGCAAGAAGCTGAAGACGGAGATCAACACGCAGTGGATCTATCCGCCGAGCAACGCCACCCGTGCACAAGCGTTGGCAAGCGCAGACCCGCGTCAGGCCGTGGTCGCGTAATGTGACGGCGCGGTGGGGTCCCCCCGTCCCGCCGCGCCAATGCATTGCGGCATGGGTGCGCTACTGCGCCACCCATCCTTTCGCTTGCCCCGTCTCCATCTGCGCACGAAGCTCCGCCACCAGATAGTCGACGAATGACGCGATGCGCGCCGAGATCGCGGTGTTGCGGTAGTACACGGCGTGAATCGGCTGACGCACGTCCTGCGCCTGACGCGCCAGCACCGGCGCGAGACGCCCCGCTTCACAGTCACGCACCGTCATGAAATCGGACAGGCACACGATGCCCGTCCCTTCCAGCGCGAGTTGCCGAAGCGTCTCGCCGCTAGACGACATCACATCCGGCGCGATCCGGTACGGCTCACCGTCTGCGCCGAGAATCGGCCACACGTTCAGCGATTCGGGTTGCGAGAAGCCGAGTAGCGTGTGCTTCGCCAGATCCTCCACGCGGCGCGGATGTCCGTGCTTTTCCAGATAGGCCGGACTCGCGAACATACGCGTGCGACTGTTGCCGATGAGTCGGCTATGCAGCGTCGAATCCTTGAGCCGACCGATCCGGATGGCCACATCCGTGCGACGCTCCAGCAGATCGATGAAGCCTTCGTTGCTGTTGAGCTCAAGCTCCACCTCGGGATAGCGCTCACGATAGCCCGGCACCAGCGGCACGATCACGTGCAGCATGAACGGCGTCGCGGCATCGACACGCAGTCGGCCGGACGGCTTTTCACGGCGCGTCACCATCTGCTCTTCCGCACTTTCGACCGAATCGATGATGGCGCGCGCATTCAGCAAGAACGCGTTGCCCTCCTCCGTCAGCGCCAGCCGACGGGTCGTGCGGCGCAGCAGCGTCGTCTTCAGCTTCTCTTCCAATCGCCCCAATGTCCGGCTGGTGGCCGACACCGTCAGGTCCAGTTGCTGGGCCGCCGCCGTGATCGACCCGGTATCCACCACGGCCACAAAGGCTTGCAGTTCGTCGAGCGTGATCTTCATTGTTGATTTGAAATCAAAATAATTTCGTTTATAGGCTACTTTTTCTGCAAAAGTAAAGGGCGCAGACTGCCGTTCAACTTCACCGACCCGGGAATTCCCGTCATGAACCAGTCCTCCCCCCAACCCTCGACATCGTCGGCGCATGCCACGCTGTCGCTTCTGGCCCTGGCCATCGGCGCGTTCAGCATCGGCACAACGGAGTTTTCGCCGATGGGCCTGCTCCCCGTGATTGCCGAGGGCGTCCACGTCTCGATCCCGACGGCGGGCATGCTGATTACGACTTACGCCCTCGGCGTGATGATCGGTGCGCCTATCATGACGCTGATCATGTCGCGCTGGTCGCGCCGCACGGCACTGATCGCGCTGATGGCCATCTTCACCATCGGCAACCTGCTCTCGGCCGTCTCGGCGAACTACACGACGCTGTTGCTCGCCCGTCTTGTCACGAGCCTGAACCACGGCGCGTTCTTCGGGCTGGGCTCGATCGTCGCCGCCAGCGTGGTGCCGCGTGAGAAGCAGGCCAGCGCCGTCGCCACCATGTTCATGGGGCTGACGATTGCGAATATCGGCGGGGTGCCTGCCGCCACATGGCTGGGCCAGACCATCGGCTGGCGCATGTCCTTCGCCGCGACGGCCGGACTCGGCCTGATCACCATGCTCACGCTGCGCTTCGCGCTGCCCAGAGGGGAAGCCGGACGCATGCCGGATATCCGCCGCGAGTTGTCGGTACTCACGCGCCCGGTCGTGCTGATGGCGATGGCGACGACCGTCCTGGGTGCAGGCGCGATGTTCACCCTGTACACGTACATCGCACCGACGCTGCAAACCATTACTGGCGCCTCGCCCGGCTTCGTCACCGCGATGCTCGTGCTGGTGGGCGTCGGCTTCTCGGTTGGCAACATCGCCGGAGGCAAACTCGCCGACCGCTCGATCAACACCAGCCTGATCGTCTTTCTGGTGCTGCTCGTCGCGATCATGCTTGCCTTCCCCATTCTGGCCCGCACGCATATCGGCACCGCCCTCGCAGTCGTGGTCTGGGGTATCGCAACGTTCGCCCTCGTCCCGCCGCTGCAAATGCGGGTGATGCGCGCTGCCTCCGAAGCGCCGGGACTCGCGTCGTCAGTCAACGTCGGTGCCTTCAACCTCGGTAATGCCGTAGGGGCAGCCGCCGGTGGCGCAGCGATTTCGGCCGGTTATGGCTACACGGCGGTGCCCATCGTCGGGGCGCTGATTGCCGGATCGGGCCTGTTGCTGGTGCTGCTGCAAATGGCAATGCACCGCACGCCGATGCAGACGGTCGGTAACTAAGCAACGCTTTCGACTCACAACACACAGCAGCACGTTTTTCGTCACCCAATTGATTAAGGAGCTCACGATGAGCCACATTCCCGCTTTCGGTCTCGGCACGTTCCGCCTCAAGGACCAGGTTGTCATCGATTCCGTCCGTACCGGCCTTGAACTCGGCTACCGTGCTATCGACACCGCACAGATCTACGGCAACGAAGCCGAAGTCGGTCAGGCGATTGCCGAGTCCGGCGTCGCTCGCGACGATCTGTTCCTCACCACGAAAATCTGGGTCGAGAACTATGCCAAAGGTAAGCTGGCCGCCAGCCTCGAAGACAGCCTCACGAAGCTGCGCACCGACTACGTCGACCTCACGCTGATCCACTGGCCCGCGCCGAATAACGGCGTGTCGCTCGAAGAGTTCATGACGGCGCTGGCCGACGCGAAGGCCAAAGGTCTGACGCGTCAGATCGGCATCTCGAACTTCAACATCGAGTTGACGAAGCAGGCGATGGCCGCCGTGGGCAAAGACGCCATCGCGACGAACCAGATCGAACTGAGCCCGTATCTGCAAAACCCCAAGCTTGTGGGTTTCCTTGAGGAGCAGGGTATTCACGTCACGTCGTACATGACGCTCGCTTACGGCAAGGTGCTGGGCGATGCGGTCATCGGCAAGATCGCGCAACGACATCAGGCCACGCCCGCACAAGTGGTGCTCGCCTGGGCGCTGCAACGCGGCTTCTCGGTGATTCCGTCGTCGACCAAGCGTGAAAATCTGGCGAGCAATCTGCTGGCGCAAACGCTGCGTCTGACGGACGACGACATGGCGCAGATCGCCGCGCTCGACCGCAACGGTCGCGAAGTCAGCCCGGACGGACTCGCCGCCAAGTGGGACGACTGATCCCCTTGCGATCGAACCTTATCGAACCTTTAAGTCGTTGCCTGCGGGCAACGACGACAACACTGCACACATCATGACTCAGGATCCTCTGTTTCAACCGCTACAACTCGGCGCGGTCACGTTGCCGAACCGTATCGTGATGCCGCCCATGACCCGCTCGCGTGCGAGCCAGCCCGGCGATGTCCCCAACGCCCTGATGGCCGAGTACTACGCGCAACGCGCCGGTGCCGGTCTGATCGTCAGCGAAGGCACATACATCGCGCCGCTCGGCAAAGGCTATGCGTGGACGCCGGGCATCCATTCACCCGCACAGATCGCCGGCTGGCGCACCGTGACCGAGGCCGTGCATGCTGCTGGCGGTCACATCTTTGCGCAGTTGTGGCACGTGGGCCGACTGAGCCACACGAGCCTGCTCGGCGGCCGTCAGCCGGTGTCGTCGTCGCCGATTCAGGCCGAAGGGGTGAACGTCTTCATCGCAGGCGAAGACGGCACGACGCCCGGCTTCGTGCAGGCCTCGGCACCGCGCGCGCTGAGCATCAAGGAAATCGGAGAGATCGTCGACCAGTACCGCGCGGCAGCGCGCAACGCCATCGAAGCGGGTTTCGACGGCGTGGAATTGCACGGCGCTAACGGCTATCTCGTGAATCAGTTCATCGACTCGAATGCCAACACGCGGACCGACGCCTACGGCGGCTCGCTGGAAAACCGTCTGCGCTTTCTGCGCGAAGTGACCGAAGCACTGATCGAGGGGGTAGGCGATGCGAAGCGCGTCGGCATCCGTCTTGCGCCGCTGACCACGCTCAACGGCTGTGTCGACGCCGATCCGGAAACGACCTACCTCGCAGCGGCGAAGTTGCTGGGTGAGTTGGGCGTCGGCTACATCCACATCGCGGAAGCGGACTGGGACGATGCGCCGGTGATGCCCGTCGAATTCAAGCTGAAGTTGCGTGCGGTGTACCCGGGCGTGCTGATTTACGCAGGCGGTTACACGGCAGAGCGCGCGCGTGAAGCCGTCTCGGAAGGATGGGCCGATCTCATCGGCTTCGGCCGTCCGTTCGTGGCCAATCCTGATCTGACGGAGCGCCTGCGCGTCGGTGCGCCACTGGCCTTGCATCATCGCGACACGTTGTTCGGTGGCGGTGCGCGCGGCCTGACGGACTATCCGGCGATGGTCAAAGAAGCGGCCTGAACGGACTAGTGGACGTCACGATGACGTGGCGACGCGTGCCTTCCCGGTGCGGGTCGCCCGCCAGCAGAGGATCGACCCGCCGCAGACCATGCACGCGCCCTGCCAGAAGGGCGCGGACAGCGGCGTGTGCAGCAACAGTGCGGCGAGCGCCGCTGACAGCACGGGGATGAAATACGACGCGCCGACGAGGATCGTCACATTGCCGCGCAGGATGCCCACGTTCCACGCCGCATAACCGAAGCCCATTGCGGCGGCCGCCAGCACGAGATAAACGCCCGAGTGCAGGTCCAGCGACATCGCACCACCGCCACCGGCGAAATACTTGATCCAGAGCGCGACGGCCACGAGCATGAAGAACGGCGTCACGCCATTCTTGCCCTCGGCGATGCGCGCCGTCACCGTGCAATACCCCGCCCAGATGATCGCGCCGACGAACGCCAGTCCATAGCTCAACGGGTTATCGGCAATGTTGACGAGCATGCCGGGCAGATCGAGCCCCTGATCGCCGCCGAGCACCCAGCAGATGCCGAGCATCGACAACACAAAACCGGGCACGACCAGCCAGTTCGCGCGCTGTTTGTTGAAGAGAATGGCGGAAACGAGTGTGAACGTCGGCCACAGGTAATTCACCATACCGACTTCAATCGCCTGACGTGCCGTATTCGCGTATCCGATGGACAGCGACAGGCACAGTTCGTAGGCGACGAACAGCAAACCGCCCCACACCAGATAGCGACGCGGGAACGTGCTGAGCTTCGGGAAACCGACCGTCAACACGAGAAACAGCGACGCCACGGAATAGATCGCCGCAGCGCCGCCCGTCGCACCCAAGCTTTCGCTCACGCCGCGAATCAGCGCCACAATCGACGCCCAGAGCACCACTGCGCTCAGCCCAATGAGTGTCGCCTTGTTCCTGCTGTTCATGCGGTTGCCTGCGTCGATGAAAAGTAAGTGGCCAGCGCGGGATTATACGAAATGCGGATTTGCGTAGCAGCGTCGCTCAGACGGTCTACAGGGACCATCGCAGGTCGGCCTCGATCGGTACTCGCTATACACCGGCAAGATTGCCGTCGCCCAGCTTCTCACGTGCAAACGCCCGCACATGCTCCACAAACGAATTGAGCAACAGCGGCACCGGACGCTGCGAAGGCGTCAGCACCGAAGTGTCGGTAAATATGGCTGGCTCGAAACGCTTGAACACCACGCCGGTGCCACGGTAGCTCCACGCACTAAACGCATCGATCAGCGCAACCCCGGCCCCCGCCTCGACAAATGAGCAGATGGCGTACGAAATCTGACTCTCCATCTGCATTTTGACTTCCACACCGTGCGACGCGAGCAATGCATCGATCTGCAATCGTGCCTCCACGCTGCGTGGGTGCGCGACGAATCGCTCGCCGTCGAGATCGCTCGGCCCTACGACATCACGCTCGCAAAGGCGATGTCCCGCAGGCAGCGCACAGATCATCTTGGCCGCAACAAGTCGCGAGGCATTCGCCGTCGGATGACTCAGCGACAACCGCGCGAAGCCCACGTCGCAGCGCTGCCCCATGACCATATCGACGATGGAGCGGGTCGAATGCATGACCATCGACACATGTGCCTCCGGTCGTGTCTTCAGGTAATCCGCAATCGCATGCGGCATGAACGAAAGCGCCAGCGCGGGCGCCGCCGCAACGTGAAGCGTGCCCCGCTGCATGTTGCGGATCTCGTCGGCCGCCCGCGCGATCCGGTCGACGCCGACTAGCGAGCGCTGTACCTCCTCGTACAAGGCACGGGCTTCGACCGTCGGATACAGCCGCCCCTTGACCCGTTCGAACAATGTGAATTTCAGCGATCGCTCCAGATCGGCGATCAACCGCGTGGTCGCTGGCTGCGAAATGTGCAGCATCTCGCTGGCGAGCGTCACCGTCTGGTGCAGCATCACGGCGCGAAAGGCTTCGAGTTGACGGAGTTTCACGTGGGCATCCAATAACAAAACATTATCGATTTGCAAAAAGAAAGCATTTCACAAGCAGATTTTGACTTTCTAATCTTCCGATATCCCCAATTCTATTTGGTTGTACGGGGGGATCATCAGCAATAACGATATGTGTTGGAAAGGGGGTTTACCCCAATCTTCCGGAGGATGACTCACCTTATGAGCAACGAAACTGCGTACACGCTCCCGCCCCCGGCGACGCGTGACGAGACCCCACCCGCGCCCTCACCGGACCTGCGTATTCATCCGCGCCCGAAGAAATCGGACTGGCTCTGGTATGGGTTGTTCGGCATCGCGCTGATCCTTTTCTACCAATGGTTCATCGACAACCCGCGTTGGCAGTGGGACGTCGTCGCCCATTACCTCTTCAACGCCCGCGTACTCGCGGGCCTTGGAAACACGCTGATCCTCACGGCACTTGCCAGTGCGCTAGGCCTCGTGCTCGGCGCCATCGTGGCGGCGTGCCGCATGTCCGGCAATCCGGTTCTGCGCGGCGCGGCGTTCGCCTACATCTGGATCATTCGTGCGACACCGACGTTGGCGATGCTGTTGTTCCTATTTTTCATCTCGGCGCTCGTGCCTCGCCTCTATCTGCCGATACCGTTTCTGAACCTGAATCTGTTCGACATCGACACCAGCAACGTGATCTCGCGGCTGAGCGCCGCCACAATCGGGCTGGCGATCTATCTCGGCGGCCACAGTGCGGAGATTTTTCGAAGCGGCCTCGGTGCCGTCGACAAGGGACAACGCGAAGCCTGCAAAGCAATGGGCATGAGCGACATGCGGATGATGTGGCACGTGGTCATTCCGCAGGCGGTTCGCGTCATCATCCCGCCGCTGGCCAACGAACTCATCACGATGTTCAAGAACACGTCGCTGGCCTCGGTCATCGGTTACGTCGAGCTCCTCACGACTGTCCAACTGATCTATTCGACGACCTTCGAAACCATTCCGCTGCTGACCGTCGCCTGCCTCTGGTATCTGTTCCTGACCAGTCTGGCCATGTGCGGGCAGCTCCTGCTCGAAAAGCGCTTCGGCAAAGGAGTCCACCCGTGATGAACTCGCACCACGACGCCATTCATCTGCAAGCTCAGCCGCCGTTGCTGCAAATGCGTAATGTGACGAAACAGTTCGGCGCGTTTACTGCGCTGCACGGCATCGACTTCAATCTGTATCGCGGCGACGTCGTCGCCATCATCGGCCCCTCCGGATCGGGCAAGAGCACCCTGCTTCGCTGCATCAACATGCTCGATCTGATCGACGCCGGTGTCGTGACGTTCAACGGCGAAGTGCTCGGCAGCGAGATGCGCGGAACACGCTGCGTCAGGTTGCCCAAAAAGGAACTGGACCGGCAGCGCCGGTACTTCGGCATGGTGTTCCAGGGGTTTCATCTCTTTCCCCATTACACCGTGCTCGACAACGTGCTTTCCGGGCCGCGCATCGTCGGCGGCGCCGCGCGCAAGGATGTTGTAGAGCGTGGCAAGGCGCTGCTCGCCCGCGTCGGCCTGTCCGACAAGATGAATCACTACCCGTCGCAACTCTCCGGCGGACAGAAGCAGAGAGTCGCTATCGCCCGGGCGCTGGCGATGGAGCCGGAGGTCATGTTGTTCGACGAACCCACCAGCGCACTCGACCCGGAACTGGTTCAGGAGGTGCTCGACGTCATGAAGGAACTGGCAAGCACCGGCACCACGATGGTGGTCGTCACGCATGAAATGGAATTCGCCCGGAAGGTCTCGAACCACGTCGTATTCATGGACGGTGGCCGCATCGTCGATCAAGGCTCGCCCGACCACATCTTCCAGGGCGGCGGTACAGCGCGAAGCCAACGCTTTCTCGCGAACGCTCGCGCATAAGTCCGGCGAGAGGTGCCTGCGACGCTCGTGCGACGCGCGCCCCGCCATCACACTCGATAAAACAGGATTCGAAATGTCAAACGACGGAATGATGAGACTGGGTGTCTCGATGCGCTATCTGGGCTATCACATGGCGGCGTGGCGTCATCCCGATGTTCCCGCCGACGGCGCCATCGACTTTCACTACTTCCTTGAAAGCGCGCGCAAGGCCGAAGCGGCGAAGTTCGACATGATCTTCTTTGCGGACGGCGTTGGCGTGCGGGCCTCCGATACGCCCCCGGGATCGGCGGCGCGCGACGCGAAAAACGCCGAACTCGAACCTTTGACGCTGCTCGCGGCGATCGGCGCCTGCACGAAGCATATCGGCCTCGTGGGGACCGCGTCGACGACCTATAACGAGCCGTTCCATATCGCACGCAAGTACGCCTCGATCGATCACATCAGCGCCGGACGCGCAGGCTGGAACGTGGTCACGTCGTGGTCTCAGCAAGAAGCGTGGAACTTCAACCGCGACGAACATCTGGGCTATGAGGAGCGATACGAGCGTGCCGACGAATTCGTCGACGTCGTCAAGAAACTCTGGGACAGCTGGGAAGACGACGCCTTTATCCGCGACAAGGCCAGCGGCATCTTCTACGACGAGAACAAGTTGCACGTCCCGCACCACAAGGGCAAACATTTCAAGGTGCGCGGCCCGCTGAATTCGGCGCGTACGCCGCAGGGCCGCCCCATCATCGTTCAGGCTGGCGCTGCCGACGCCGGGCGAGAGATCGCCGCGAAAAACGCCGACGTGGTGTACAGCGCATCGTTCGACATTCAGTCGGCCAAGGCTTACTACGACGATTTGAAAGGCCGCCTCGCAAAATACGGTCGCACGCCGGACCAGCTCCTGATCATGCCGGGACTGACGCCCTACGTGGGCCGCACACGACAGGAGGCACAAGACAAGTTCGATCAGTTGCAGGAGCTGATCGATCCGCTCAGCGGTCTGTCGATTCTCTACAGCGTGCTCGGCGACCTCTCCGGCTACGACCTCGATGGCCCGGTGCCCGCCACCAGCGCCGGTCCCGTCAGCAGCATCGGCAATGGATTGCTGGAACTGGCCCGTCGCGAGAACCTCACGATTCGCCAGCTCTACAAGATTCGCGCTTCGGGCGGACGCCAGTTGATCGGCACAGCGCAGGACATCGTCGACGATATGGAATCGTGGTTCCGCGAAGGTGCCGCCGACGGCTTCAATCTCTGCCCCGCGACGCTTCCCGGCGGCCTGGACGACTTCATCCAATTCATTCTTCCCGAACTGCGTCGTCGCGGCCTGTTCCGAACCGAGTACGCGGCACAGACGCTGCGCGGCAATCTCGGACTCGGTGCGCTGTCATTCGGTGGCTGAACGCGATCTGGTGCGACGTGTGCGGCCCAGACTTGCCGTACACGTCGCGCGCTTCATCAGAACTCAAGAGGTATCCGTATGAACGACCAAGTTTCCTCCGACGTCTTTCGACACGCCATGACGTGCTTTGCCAGCGGCATCACGGCGGTGACCACGTACGAAGACCGTGTGCCGTCCGGTCTGATCGCCACTTCGGTGTGCAGCCTGTCTGCCGATCCGGCCACGATCCTCGTGTGCGTGAACAAGACAGCGTCGGCGCATGACGTAATCCTTCGGACACGGCGCTTCGCCGTCAATCTATTGTCGGCAGAACAACTGGCCGTGGCGAAGCGTTTCACTTCGATGCGCGGTCCCGAGCGCTTCGATCCCGTGAACTGGCAAGCCGGGGAACTCGACGTCCCCACACTGACAGGCGCGGTCGTCGTATTCGAATGCCAACTGGCCAAAGTGCATGACGGTTTCACGCACAGCATTATCGTCGGCCAAATTACCCGGGCTACCGTGAACGACGAAGGGGCTGCCGACTGTCTGCTCTGGCATCACCGGGATTTCGCCCGCACCGTTCAACAAGCTGCCTGATACGCCACCGACCTGCCGACATCCAGAGGTTTTCGTATGACGATCGAATTCAAATTCGCGACGGTATGTGTCGTCGCATGGCTCGGGATTGTGAGTCCCGCGCACGCGCAGGAGCCGCCTGCACGCCCGCCCATCAAGGTCGACCCGGCGCTCGCCGCACAAGTCCCGAAGTTCTACCGTGAGCGCGGCACACTGACCGCTGGCGTCAATCCCGACGTGGCGCCAATCAAGTTCGTCGACGGCGACGGCAACATCGTGGGGTTCACCCCGGAACTGCTCTCGGCGGCGGCCGCGGTGCTTGATCTGAAGATCAAGCTTGCCCAGTCGTCGTTCGACGCCCTCATTCCCGGTCTGGGCGCCAACCGCTTCGACGTGCTGCTCTCGCTTGCAGACTTTTCATCGCGCCAGAAAGTCGTGACCTTCGTCGATTACCTCGACATGGGCATGACGGTCGTCGCCATGCCTTCCAAGGCGGTCGCGATCCCGTCGCTCGACGCCCTCTGCGGAATGCAACTCGCTTTGCCGCGCGGCACGGCCTCAATGGAAAAGGCGACCAAGCTGAGTGAAAAATGCCAGAAAGACGGCAAGCGGCCCATTTCGGTGGCGACGTACCCCGACTCGAACATGACGCTGCTTTCGCTATCGACGGGCGCCAGCCAGGTCGCCTGGGTGGATTCGCCGGTCGGCTACTACAACGAAACCAAATTTCCCGCCAAGTACAAGGTCATCCACTACAACGCCGAAGCGCCCTATGGCATCGGCTTCGGTGTCGACGAGAAAGGGCGGCAACTCGCGAGCGTCATGCGGCAGGCCCTGCTCAAGCTTCAGCGCGACGGCACCTATGACGCGCTGATGAAGAAATGGGGACTCGCTACCAAGGACGCCAAACCCGACTTCCCTATCAACGGCGGCATGCGCTGATACTGGGCACAAGGAAGCGCCGGACGGCAAACAACGACGGTCCGGCCACCGGCGTCATGCCTTCGGGAACACCGGCGTAAAGCGGGGGGGTCCGTCAGCGAACTGACGCAGAAATTACAAAAAAATGACGAAATCGGTGACCTGTGGACAAAGCGAACGCTCAACCCGCCAACCGGCGTGCCGCGCGCTCGCACTCCTCCACCAACCGCGCCATCACGTCTGCCGCTGCGGGCAGATCGCCGATCAGCCCGGCCGACTGACCGAGTTCGACCTTGCCCCACTCGACATCGCCATCGAGCGCCGCCTGTTTGAGCGAACTGGATTTGAACAGCGTGTCGTAGGCAGCGGCGTCCGGCTCTTCCTTGTCGGCCAGCAAGACGCGCTCGGCGAATTGATTGCGCGTCATGCGAACGGGCAGGCCTCGCACGCCGACGAGCGTCGTGCCGTCGATATCGGTATCGAGCACCGCACGCTTGTAGTTCTCATGCACGCCCGCCTCGCGCGTCGCAAGAAACCGTGTGCCGAGTTGCACGGCATCCGCACCGAGCGCCAGCAACGCCGCCACGCCATAACCATCCGCCACGCCACCGCCAGCCACAATCGGCAGGTCGAATTCGACGACCGCGCGACGTACCGCCACAAGCGTGCTCACACCGTTCACCGGCGGATGCCCGCCCGCCTCGGCACCTACGACGACGAGGGCATCAACGCCCGCATCCGCCGCTTTGCGCGCATGGGGCATGGTCGAGACCACGTGAATCCAGCGAACGCCGCGCGACTGAAAGCGTTCGAGGTGCGCTTTCGGGCCGCCTTGCGAAGCAATCACCACCGGCACACCTTCCTCTTCGATGACGTTGAGAAACTGCTCGGCCTGCGGACGGTACAACGGGATGTTGACGGCGAACGCGCCATCGGTGGCGGCCTTCACTTCGCGCACGGTATCGCGAAAGGCATCGAGATACATCGGACCTGCGGCGATCACGCCAAGCCCGCCCGCATTCGAAACGGCAATCGGCAGCGCCGCGTTGGACGACGCCCAGCTCATCCCGGCCTGGATGATGGGATATTTGATATTCAACAGCCGAGTGAGGCGGGTCTGAAGCATGAAAAGTCCCTCGAAATACCGCGCAGACGCGCATTGACGATGCTCGTCAATCTAAGGGACATATGATGCATTGTCAAACAATTTGCCGCGAAACAAGCAACTCGATCAGAGCCCTTCGCCAGCCTCTTCCCGCTCCTGATCCAGCATGATCCTCGCCTGATACGTGAGCTTGTCAAGTATCTTGGGCAGCGCATCGCGCTCTGCGCGCGTGAGCACGGACAACAGACGGTCGTTGAGTTCTTCGGCAACGGGGAACACCTGCTTCACGAGATCGCGGCCGTGGGCCGTGAGCGAGATGACGACACCGCGCGCGTCCGCGCTGTCGGTGCTGCGCTGGAGAATGCCGCGCGCTTCGAGCGCCGTCACCGTGCGGCTCATCAGCCCCCGGTCGAACTGTGCCTGCTCCGCGAGTCGATTGAGCGACATGCCGTCGCTGCTGTGCAGCAACGCGATGGAGCGCCATTCGTTGAGCGTCAGACCGAAGTTGCGCTCGTACACGCTGGACGAACCCTTCGTGTAGATGTTCGTCAGTTGACGCAGTTGAAACGACGTGAGCTGCCGCAAGTCGGACGGTGCTGCGCTCACCGGTTCGGGCGAGCGCGAGGGGTTGGGCTTGGGCATGTGGCGAATCAGCCGGTAGGCAGGGAAAGGAATGGCGTCATGCTATCGCCTCGCCCGCGCCCGGTCAAACCCGCACCTGCCGTGATTCCACAAGGATTGCGCACCGTCCGAGGCGCGCAATCACGAACGCCCTTACGAACCGGAAACACCCTTGGGCAACAGCCGCGCAGGAATCCCCACGAGCAACAGAATGCTGCCGAACAGCACGAAGCATCCGGCAACCTGCAAGCCGAGCGCGAGGCTGCCTGTGGTCGTCTTCACGTAGCCGATCACACTCGGCCCGACCAGCCCGCCCAACGCACCGATGCTGCTCACCACCGCAATCCCGGCCGCCGCACTGGCGGGCGCGAGATACGTCGACGGAATCGTCCAGAAGACGGACAGGCTCGACAGGTGCCCCGCCGTCGCCACTGCCAGCAGGACCACAGCCAGCTCGACGTTGTGCGACAGATACGGCATCACCATGAGGCTCGCCGCCGCAAACATTAACGGCACCGAGGCATGCCACCGACGCTCGCGCTGACGGTCCGAATGACGGCTCACAATCAGCATCGCCACGATGCCGACAACCGGCGGAATCGCCGATAGCAGACCGACGTGGAACGGGTCTTTCACGCCGGTGGACTGAATCACCAGAGGCGCGAAGAACGCGATGGTGCTCGCCAGCACATAGGCACAAAACGACACCAGCCCCGCCACGTACACGCGCCAGTCGCCCAGCGCCGCCAGCGTGCCGCCGTGACCGTGACCACCTCCGCCAGCATTGCTCGCCTTTTGACGACGCTCCTCATTGAGCACGTGCGTCAGCCGCGCCTTCTCATCGTCGCTCAGCCACTTCGCCTGTTCCGGCCGGTCTTCCAGGGCGAAGAACACCACGATACCGAGCAGAATGGCGGGAATGCCTTCGAGCAGGAACATCCACTGCCAGCCCGCAAGTCCGTGAATCTGATGGAAGCTGCGCATGATCCAGCCCGACGTCGGCGCACCGATCATCGTCGCAATCGGAATCGCGACGAACGACAACGCCGTCACACGCGCACGCCGCTCCGCCGGAAACCAGTAGCTGAGATACAGGATCAGCCCGGGAAAGAAGCCCGCCTCCGCCGCACCGAGCAGCATGCGTGCGACGTAGAACTCCGTGGGCGTGCGAACGAACATCATGGCGCAGGAGACCGCACCCCAGAGCGTCATGATGCGCAACAGCGTCTTGCGCGCCCCCATGCGGGCGAGCATCAGATTGCTCGGCACCTCGAACAGCAGAAAACCGACGAAGAACAACCCCGCACCGATGCCGTAGACGAGATCGCTGAAATGCAAATCCGCCTTGAACTGAATCTGTGCGATGCCGATGTTCGCCCGGTCGATATAGTTGATGATGTAGCAAACGAACAGCAACGGCAGTGTGCGCCAGGCGATCTTGCGGTAGGTCGATTCCTCGACGACCTGACCGGCCGCGCTTGCGCCGGGCGTGTCTGGCCCGCCGAACGGCTGTGACGCCGTCGTCGTGTGTGAAGTCATGTCTCCTCCAATCTTGATTTTTTGATGAGGTTCGGTTGGGGGCGGACGTCGTGTCCATCGACGCCCGGCCGTCAGGTGTCAGGACAAACCGAACTCCCGAATCGCGTAGTCGCGCAGCTTGTTCTTCTGCACTTTCGAGCTACCCGTCATGCCGATGCCGTCGAACGAATCGACGAATCGCAGGTATCTCGGCACCTTGAAATTCGCGGCACGCGCGCGGCACCAGTCGATCAGCGCTTCGCTCGTGACGTCCGCACCGGGGCGCAGCACCACGAACGCCGCAGGCACTTCGCCCAGACGGGCGTCCGGCACCCCTACGACCTGCGCCAGTTGCACCGCCGGATGCGTGAACAGCGTCTCTTCCACTTCGGCGGGCGCCACGTTCTCGCCACCGACGCGGAACACATCCTTCAGACGGCCAAGCATGCGCATGCGCCCTTCACCGTCGATCACGCCGAGATCGCCCGTGCGTAGCCAGCCGTCGTCGCTGAACGCCTGCGCCGTCTCCTTCGGCTTGTTGTAGTAGCCCTTCATCACGCTCCAGCCGCGCACCTGAATCTCGCCGGGTTCGTCCGCACCGAGCACGTCGCCCGTCTCCGGGGACACCGTGCGGATCTCGATTCCGGGATGCGGGCTCGCCCAGCCGCCCACGCGCAATTCGAGCGGATCGCGCCAGTCGTTGAGCACCACGTTGGGCGAGGCTTCGGATTGCCCATACGCACCGACCATGTAAGGCACGCCCATCACGTCGTGAATCTTCTGCATGATTTCCGGCCCTGCCGCTGCCCAGCCGCCACGCAGGTGAATGCGCTCGCGACGGAATTCGGGGTGGCCCATCATCATCAGGAAAATCGTGTCGTTGCCCGACGTCAGCGTGCAGCGCTCTTCATCGAGGATGGTCAGCACGCGTGCCACATCGAACGACGGCACCGACAGCAGGCACGCCCCCGTCACCAGCGAGACCAGCAGCGACATCGTCGTGCCCGCCACATGGAAGAACGGACGCACGCTGAAGTAGCGATCATCGGCACGCACACCGATGCGCTGCGCCGACGCGGCAGCGTTCATCAGCATGTTGCGATGACGTAGCAGCACGCCCTTCGGGAACGACGTCGTACCGGAGGTGTACTGAATCAGCAGCACGTCGTCGGGCGAGACTGAGGCCGAGCGGCTCGCGACTTCGTCACGCAACGCGGGCGTGTCCGGCAATGCGTCGAAATGCTCGACGCCCTCCGGCAAACCTCGCCCACTGTCGCCCACCATCACGGCGCGACGCAGCAGCGGCAGAAAGTCGCCCGGCAATTGCGCATCGAAGGCAGGCTCTACACTGCGCAGCAACGCCGTGTAATCGATGTTGAGGAACGTGTCGACGTAAAACAGCACGCGCACGTCGCCCTGACACAGACAGTAATTCAACTCATCGGACTTGAATCGGGTATTGACGGGCACGGCGACCGCGCCGATCGATGCCGCCGCGTAGAACAGCACCACCCAATCCACCGAGTTGCCCATCAGAATGCCGACATGCTCGCCGTGCTGAACGCCGAGATGCACCATGCGCGCGGCCGCCTGCGCGACGCGCTCGCTCAACGTGCGATAGTCGATGCGCTCACCCTCGATCACCAGCGCTTCGGCTTCGGGTGTTGCACGCGCACGCGCCGCGAGAACGGCGGGCAGCGTGACCGGCCCTTCGAGCCCGAACTGGCTGGCGTAGCTTTCATGCCCTACGTCATGAACCTCAGGCATGACCGCCTCCCTGCTTCGTGTCCTGGTTTGCCGCATGGTCGACATCGTTGCTCGTACCGCTGCCGAAGCGTGCAATCTTGCTGCCCCAGTCAGGGCTTTGCAGCAACGTGTCGATGGCGAGCATCTCGATGGCGAGCGCACCGGCGGGGTCCGTCTCGACACCACGGTCGATGCAATCCTTGGTGAGACGCATCGCCAGCGGCGACGCGGCGGCAATCGTCTGCGCCATCACGCGCACGGCGTCCAGCGCGCCGTCCGCTGGCACGATGCGCGACACCAGCCCGGCCTCGCGCGCTTCCTGCGCCGACAACGTGCGACCGGTGAAGGCCATGTCCTTGGCGAGACGCTTGCCCACGGCGCGCGGCATGCGCTGCGTGGCGCCGACCGTCCCCCACAGCGCTTCAGGGGTGCGGAACGCGGCGGCATCGGTCGCGACGATGAAGTCGCAGGCCATGGCGATCTCGCCACCCGAGCCGATAGCCGGACCTTCGACGAGCGCGATGCACGGCTTGCCGATCTGCTCGATGGCGTCGTAGGCGGCGAACGCCTTGATGCGACGTGCGCGCACATCGTCAAGACTCATCCCCTGACGCTCCTTCAGATCCGCCCCCGCGCAGAACACCGGTCCGTTAGCGCGAACGATCACGCAGCGCACCGAGTCGTCGTCGCGCAAAGCCTGAACGATGGCGCGCAGTTCGTCGCACATAACGGCGTTCAGCGCGTTGCGCTGCTGCGGCCGGTTCAGCACGACTTCGACGACCGCGTCCTGACGCACGATCTCCAATGTCTCCCAACTTTTCATGCTTGTCTTTCCTAACGTCGAATCGATTTCAGATGGCGCCTTCGCGCCGCAAATCCGCGATTTGCGCCGGGGCATAGCCGAGCGTCGCCAATACCTGATCGGTGTGCTCACCCAGCAACGGCGGACGCCCCACTTCGGGATCGGCAAAGCCGTCGAACTTGAACGGCACCGGCAGCGCGCCGAACTTGCCGATGGACGGATGCTCGAACTCGCTCACCATGCCGCGCGCCAGCACGTGCGGATCGGCCAGCACTTCATCAACATGCTGGATGGGGCCTGCGGGGACACCGGCGGCGTCGCACGCGTCGCACAACTCGCGGCGCGTTCTGCCCGCGATAGCAGCTGTCAGCGCCGCCATCAGACGGTCTCGATGCGCCACGCGGCCTGCATTGGTCGACAGCGTGGCGTCGGCCGCCAGCGCGTCAAGTCCGAGCAACTCGCACAACGGCAACCAGTGCTGATCGCTGCACGTGATGTGGACGTAAGCACCGTCGCTGCACGCGAATGTGGCCGACGGCACGCGCCCCGGATGTTCCGTCCCCAGACGCGGCGGCACTTCACCCAGCGCGAAGTAACGGCCAGCGGCGAGAGTCAGCAGACTGACCTGACCGTCGAGCATCGAGAAATCGACGTGGCAGCCTGCGCCGGTTTGCGTGCGGCCCTGCAACGCACTCAGAATCGCAATCGCAATCCACAAGCCCGACGACAGATCGGCGATCGGCAGCCCCGGCTTGACCGGACCACCGCCGCGCTCGCCCGTCAGACTCATTAGCCCGCCCATCGCCTGAAAGACGGTGTCGTAGCCCTTGCGTTTCGCGTACGGGCCGGTCTGACCGAAACCCGTGCATGAGACGTAAATGAGTTTCGGATTGGCTTCGCGCATCGCTGCCTGATCGAGGCCATAGCGCTTCAGCGTGCCGACAGGGAAGTTCTCCAGCAGCACGTCGGCACGCGACGCCAGATCGCGAATGATCGCGCGCCCCGCCTCCGTCTTCATGTTTGCCGTCACGGACTGCTTGCTGCGGTTGCAGGCGAAGTAGTAAGCCGACTCGTCACCGACTTTCGGCTCGAACGTGCGTGTCTCGTCTCCGCTGCCCGGCTGCTCGATCTTGATGACCGTCGCGCCCAGTTCCGCGAGGATCATGTCGGCGAACGGGCACGCCAGCACGCGCGCCAGTTCAAGGATCGTCACGCCCGCCAACGGCTTCATCGGTGCGCTCACGACTTCGGGGCGCGCTTGGGGAAGCTGCGCATCATCAGGTTCGTATCGAGCGAGACGTCGAACGCCTGCGTGAGCGGCAGATCCGCCACGCGATGGAACAGCCGCTTGGTCGCCGTCATCGACACCGGATCGTAGTCGGCCAGACGCGCAGCAAGCGCCACAGCGTCGTCGACCAGGGTGCTGTCGGGGCTGACACGATTGGCAAGTCCGAGCGCCAGCGCGCGCGATGCGTCGACGGTATCGCCTGTCGACACCAGCTCGAACGCCGTCTTGCGCCCGACCTGACGCACCAGATTGGCCATCACGATGGCAGCCACGATGCCGTGCTTCAGCTCCGGGTAGCCCAGCTTGAGGCTCTCACCGACGACCAGCAGATCGCAGGCCAGCGCCAGTCCCGCGCCGCCCCCCATCGCATAGCCCTGCGCTGCACCGACGACCGGCGTACCGATCTCGACGAACGCCCGATGCAGCGACGTGGTGAGGTGCGCACGCTTGAGCGCAGCCTGCGAGGCGTCGGCATCGCTGCCGCCCGCCACGAAGCCACCGAACTCCTTGACGTCGGCCCCGGCGCAGAAGCTCTGTCCTGCACCCGCGAGCACGATGGCGTTCACTTCGGGATCGGCGTCGGCCTCACGCAACGCCGCCAGCAGCGCCTGCGTCAGTTCGTTATTCAGCGCGTTGCGCTTGTCGGGGCGATTCATCGTGATCACGCGTACAGCGCCGCGATCTTCGATCAGCAGGGAGTCGGGATACGTCATGTTGCAGGAGGTTCGAGACATCGGATTCATCAGCCAGAGGTGAAACAAGGTATGGCGGCTAGCCTAATCCACAAAATGTGACGTCGTCAAATAAAATTATCTAACCACGAGGGAGACACGCCAATAACACTGCAAACATCCAAACGAATTACGGGAAACCCCTTGTGCGGCGATTTAAAAATTATTTGACATTGCATCACATTAAGTGATTTCATGCGCTCCATCCGAACTCACTTCCGGCGCATTGCGCCCGCATGTCATGTCCGATCTGATCCTGTGCGAATGCTTCGCCCGCGACGGCCTGCAGCACGAGACCGCGTTCCTCTCCACTGACACCAAGCGTGACCTGATCGATCAGTTCGCACGCGCCGGTTTTCGTCGCGTGGAAGCCACGTCCTACTCCAACCCGGCCGTGGTGCCTCAGTTCGCCGACGCGAGCGAGTTGCTCACCGTGCTGCCGCGTGTCGATGGCGTTCACTACAAGGCGACGTGCGCAAACACGCGCGCCGTCGAGCGCGCGCTGACCGATCTCGACGCCGGGATCGGCGTCAACGAAATCAGCCTGTTGGTCTCGGCCAGCGACTCGCACTCGGAGCGCAATCTCAAGCAATCACGTGCGGGTCAGTGGCTGCGCGTCGAAGCGATGGCGAAGGCGGCGCAGGGCCGCTTCCGTCTGGTCGGCACGATTTCCGTGGCGTTCGGCTGTCCCTTCGAAGGCGCGATCGATCCGGCCAGCGTCATGGAAGACGTGGCGCGCTTCGCATCGCTCGGCGTGAAATACATCACGCTCGGCGACACGATTGGCGTGGCGACACAAGCATCCACGAAAGCGCTGTTCGCGCAGATGCTGTCGTCGTTCCCCGACGTCCACGCCATCGCGCACTTCCACGACACGCGCGGCACCGGCATCGTCAACTACCTCGCCGCGCTCGAAGCGGGCGTGACTCACTTCGACGTCGCGTTCGGCGGCACGGGCGGCCATCCCGCAAAGGTGCAGTACGGCGGCGGCGTGACCGGCAACGTTTGCACGGAGGACTTCGTCAACGTGCTCGAAACGATGGGTGTCGACACCGGCATCGATCTGAGCGCCATGATGGCCGCCTCACAAGCCTGTGAGACGGCGCTCGGTCGCCAATTGGCGAGCCGCGTGGCCCGCACCGGTCTCAATCCGATGTTGCGTTCGATGTTGAGCGCCAGTCCGGCGACGACGAAATGAGCCGCGACGCCGCCGACCTCGACCGCGAACTGCGCGTCGAATCGCAGTTCTGTCTCGATAACGGATTCACACTCGTCGACGCAGGCGACGGCACCGCCGTACTCGCCTGCGACGTGCTCGACAGGCATACGAATCGTCACGGCAACGCGCACGGCGGGCTGATTGCGGCGCTGATGGACACAGCGATGGGCGTGGCCACACGTGCGAGCGGTGCGTTCGACAACCTCGGCACCGCCAGCCTCACAATCAACTACCTGCGCCCCGCACGCGGACGCATCACCGCACACGCACGCGTGCGCCGCAGCGGCCGCACGCTCGCGTTCTGCGAGGCCGAAGTGCTCGACGCAGAAGGCCGCCCGCTCGCCACCGCCAGCGCCGTGTTTGCCGTCGCAACGCGAAATTCCGCGCCACCGGCCTGATCCACCACCGCAACACCACAAAAACCACATCGGAGACACGTTTCATGCCTTTCGCAACACGACGCCGCCTTGGGTACGCCGCGGCCTGCCTGTCCTTTGCCTCGCCGCTGCTACTCGTCCCCGCGAGTGCGCACGCCGAAGTCACCCTCTATGGCCTGATCGACACGGCCATCCGCTACGAGACCAACGCCAACGCGAGCGACGGCAAGCTGTTCAGCGCCTCGCAAGGCTCGTTCACCGGGTCGCGCTGGGGCATCAAGGGCACGGAGAAACTTGGCTCCGATCTGGAGACGTTCTTCGTGCTGGAGAGCGGTTTCAATCTGGACGACGGCACGTCGTTGCAAGGCACGAAGAGCGCGGGCTTCGGGCAGGCGTCGTCCAACGGTGCGGGACGGCTGTTCGGCCGCCAGGCATTCGTCGGCGTGCGCGGAAGCTACGGCGCGCTGTCGGTTGGGCGTCAGTACAGCGTGGGCTATACGGCGATGGGCGCAGCGCAGATCTTCAACAACCCGAACCTCGACACCCTGATCGTCGCGAGCAACTATGTCGGCAGCCGTCTCGACAACACGGTGAAGTACACGCTCGACGCCGGTGGCTTCTCACTGGGCACGGCCTACACCTTCGGCAACGCCGCAAGCGATACGCATGCGAACTCGGGCGTGGGGGTGACGGCCGGTTATGCGGCGGGCGGCGTCAACGGCACGCTGCTGTACCAGCGCCTCACATCGGCGGACGGCACGCAGTCGCGCAACACGTTCGGCTTCTCGACGGGCGCGGCGTTCGGCGCATGGCGGGCGACGGCGGGCTACCTGCACAGCCAACTGACCGAAGTTGAGACGCGCAACAATGTCATGCTGCTCGGCCTGAGCTACAACCCACTGCCAGCGCTGACGCTGGGGGTCGGTGGCTTCGTCGACTGGCAGGCGCAGCCGGGCGGCAAACGTACCGCCGTCTACGGTATGGCCGATTACCAGTTGAGCAAGCGCACGGACGTCTATCTGGAAGTCGATCACAACAACATCAGCGGCAAATACACGCTGATCGCCTCGCAAGGCACCTACGGCAGCAAGGTCGGGGTCTCGCTGGGGCTGCGTCATACCTTCTGACAGGACGACGAACTGTTCCGGCCGGGAACGGGCAAATCTGTATCTGTTATCGCCGTGACGGGGTGACTAGAATCTAGTCACCCCGCCCACCGACGAAGGATTTCCATGCTCCGCATTCTCGGCAGACCCGCTTCCATCAATGTACGTAAGGTGTTGTGGCTCGCACATGAGCTTGGCATTCCCTTCACCAACGAACCGTGGGGCGACGGCGACACCTCGCGCAAGCTCGATAACCCTGCGTTTGCGGCGCTCAATCCGAACCTGATGGTGCCGGTGATCGACGACGGTGGTTTCGTGATGTGGGAATCCAACAGCATCCTGCGTTATCTCGCCGCGTCGCGTGAACGCACGGACCTCTACCCCGTCGCACCGCGCGAGCGTGCGCGTGTCGACCAATGGATCGACTGGCAATCGTCCGATCTGAATCCCGCGTGGAAGTACTCGTTCCTGTCGCTGATTCGTCGCTCGCCCGGCTACGACGATCCACAGGCGCTCGCCGCCAACTCAGCACGCTGGAACGACTTCATGCGCGTGCTCGACAAGCAACTGCAAACGACGCAGGCCTTCGTGAGCGGCGATAACTTCACGCTCGCCGACATCCCCGTCGGCCTGTCCGTGCATCGCTGGTTCAGCGTGCCGATCGAGCGTCCGCAACTGGAGGCCGTGTCGGTCTACTACGAAACATTGTCCGAACGCGAAGGCTTCCGCCTTTACGGACGCAACGGCACGCCGTAAGACGTTACGGCGCGCGTTGCTTTCGCTGCGTCGACATTGCGTCAGCGCTGCGCCGGTGTCGCCTCGGCCATCGTCTCGCGCATGACCTCCGCTAAAGCAATGACACCCGCCTCGATATGCTCCAGCCGGATCGACGAGAACCCGAGCCGGAACATGTTGCGCGGCGGGTTATCCCCCATGAAAAATACATCGCCCGGCTCGATCAGAATGCCGCGCGACTTGGCCCGCGCCGCCAGCAAGTTCGCGTTTAACTGCGGTGGCCCCTGCACCCAACACGACGCACCGCCCTTCACGCGCACGAACGTCGCTTCCGGCATGTGCGTCGAGAGCGCAGCGCTCAGCACTTCGGCACGCTTGGCATAGGTATCGGCCAGACGTCGCAACAGCGCGTCGTGATGGCCAAGTGCCAGGAACATCGAGAACGAACGCTGAATGAACGCCGACGGGTGACGAATCATCAAACGGCGCAACGCACGTAGCTCATTGACCAGCGCCGCCGGTGCGACGATATACCCCAGCCGCAATCCGGGCGCGAACGACTTCGACAGACTGCCGATGTAGATCACCCGGTCGCTGCGGTCCAGACTTTTGAGCGCCGGAATCGGAATGTCCGAATAGCTGTTCTCGCTCTCGTAATCGTCTTCGATCACCACGAAGTCGTCGGCCTCTGCGCGACGCAGCAACGCCTCGCGATGCGCGAGCGGCATCGTCGTGGTCGTAGGACATTGGTGCGACGGCGTCACGTACACGTAATCGCACTGCGACAAGCGCTCGTCCACCGGCAACCCGTGCTCGTCGACCGGCAGTCCAACCAGCTTCGGCGTGCGCATCGCGAAGATGTTTCTGGCATCGGGATAACCGGGGTCCTCGACGCCTACGGTCGTACGCGCGCCCACCAGCAAATCGGCGAGCAGATACAGCGCCTGTTGCGCACCATTGGTGAGCACGATCTGATCGGCATCGGCCCACACGCCGCGACGCGGCAACACGCGCGTGCGAATCTGCTGGATGAGCGTTTCGTCGTCGCGCGCGATCATGTCCGGCGCCCAGTCGCGAATCTCCATGACGGTGAGCGCCTTCTGGCAGCACTCGCGCCAGTCGGCGGTCGGGAACATGGTCGGATCGAACTGCCCGTAAATGAACGGGTACTGGTACTGCTGCCAGTCGATGGGCTTCACGATGTTGCGCTGCGCCGAAGGCCGCACGACGTAACGTCCCTCCCAGTCGGGCGTGGACGGATCCAGCGGGGCGATGGTGCCAGCGGATTCCGTCTGCGCCCGCCCTTCCTGCGCGTGCTTCCCATCACGACCGTCCCTGCCGTCTCGGCCATCGCGTGCGTCCCGCGCACTCGCGGGCTGCGACCCCACGCGCGGCGCGAGGATATCGCCATTGACGAAGTAACCGCGCCGCTCCCGCGCGATCAGATAGCCCTCGTCGACCAGTTGCTGGTAGGCCAGCACCACCGTGTTGCGCGCCACGCCCAGCCCTTCGGCCAGCTCGCGTGACGACGGCACGGCCGCACCGCGCATCAGGCGTTCGTCCAGAATCGCCGACACGAGCATCTGGCGAATCTGGCTCTGCAAACTCATGCCCGCTCGCGCCGACACCAAAAACAACTGGTTCCACATCGCCGCGGAAATCCGGCTCGACATCGCGTCCCCTTTTTGTCTGTCACTTCTAGAACGTCAATTATTACTCATGAGACGGTGACGTTTATTCCGAATTGGGGTTTATCCGCAGACGGGCGAAAGCTGGCGAGATTCGAGCATTCATGCGGCTTGCGGGCCGATTCCCGGGTAACTGGACCAGTTGGCATCATCAAATGCGGCCAACTGGCTCTAACGAACAAAAATGTGCGCGGCAATGATGCAGTCACTTGACGCCGATTTGTCATGCCAGATGCGTCAACCCGAGAGTTCCACCGAAAACCTTTCGAACTGAGGTGAACCATGACTGGACTTCCGAACCGGCTGCGACGGGTGTTCGCAGCGACGGCACTGGCGGCTGCGGCCTTACCCGCAACCCTGATGCTCGGATTGGCGGCGCCTGCAACGGCGCAGGCGCAGGAGAAAGAGGTGACGATCGCGTATCAGCAGATCGTCGATCCGTGGCTGGTCGCCATTTCGAGCGGCGAGTTCGAGAAGGCGACGGGTTACAAGATCCACTGGCGCCAGTTCGAATCGGGTGCCAAGGTGGCCACGGCGCTCGCCTCGGGCGACATCAAGATCGGCGTGCTTGGCTCCAGCCCGATGGCGGCGGCCGTCTCGCAAGGGCTGGACCTGCAACTGTTCTGGATCCTGGACGACATCAACCAGGCCGAAGCGATGGTCGTACGCAATGCGTCGAACATCAAGACGCCGGCCGACCTCAAGGGCAAGAAGATCGGTGTGCCGTTCGTCTCGACGACGCACTACCACACGATGTTTGCGCTGCAACAATGGGGCATCAAGCCGACCGAGGTGCAGGTGCTGAACATGCAGCCGAACCAGATCGTGGCCGCATGGGAGCGCGGCGACATCGATGCGGCTTACGTGTGGGATCCGGCGCTCGCGCAGATCAAGCAAAGCGGTCATGTACTGATCACGTCGGGCGAATTGTCGAAGCAGGGCAAGCCGACGTTCGATGGCATTGCCGTCGACCGCAAGTGGGGTGAAGCAAACGCCGATTTCATGGCGAAGTTCGTGAAGGTTATTGCGAGCGCCGATGCGGCCTACCGTCAGAATCAGGCGGCCTGGACGGCGAGCTCACCGCAGGTCAAATCCATCGTCAAGATGATCGGCGGCAAGCCGGAAGATGTGCCCGGCGCATTGTCGCTCTACGCCTATCCGTCGGCCGAACAACAGGCGTCTGCGGAATGGCTGGGTGGCGGCAAGGACAGCCGCGCTGCGAAGGCATTGAAGGACACCGCCGACTTCCTGAAGGGTCAGCAGAAGATCAATGCCGTCAAGGCGGACTACACGCCGTTCGTCACGTCGCGTTATGTCGACGCCGCACTCAAACTGAAGTAAGCCGCACCGGGGCCGACGCGCCGGCCGGTTGTGCGGCGCGCCATCCCCTCCCCAATCGCTGGATCGGCTGGAGAAGGGCTTCATGGAACAACTCATCGTCAACGACGTCAGCGTCGTATATCCCGGCCGGCGTCCCGGCGAGCAGGTACAGGCGCTCGCCCACGTCGATCTGACCATCGCACCCGGCGATTTTGTTGTGGCGCTCGGCGCTTCGGGCTGCGGCAAGACCACGCTGCTCAGTCTGATGGCAGGCTTCATCGCCCCCACCTCCGGTGAATTGTTGCTCGGCGACGCCCCCATCGAAGGCCCCGGCGCCGACCGTGGCGTCGTCTTCCAGAAGCACGCGCTGCTGCCGTGGCTGAGCGTGATGGAAAACACCGAATTCGGTCTGAAGCTGCAAGGCATTCCCAAGACGGAACGACGCGCCCGCGCCGCACGCAACCTCGCGCTCGTCGGCTTGCAGGACTTCCACAATCACATGATCTATCAGCTCTCGGGCGGCATGCAGCAGCGCGTGGGGATTGCACGTGCGCTGACCTGCAATCCGTCGATGCTGCTGATGGACGAACCGATGGCTGCGCTCGATGCGCTCACCCGCGAGACCATTCAGGAACTGTTGCTCGATGTCTGGCGCGAGACGCAGAAGATGATCTTCTTCATCACGCACAGCGTGGAAGAAGCGTTGTTCCTTGCCAGCCGCCTGATCGTAATGTCGCCGCGCCCCGGGCGCATCACCCACACCTACGAACTCGACTTCAACAAGCGCTATCTCGAAAACCGCGATGCGCGCGCCATCAAGTCGAGCCCCGATTTCATCGCCATGCGCGAGACGGTGCTCAGCATCATCTACGGTGACGAGCGTGCCGGGCAGACTGCGTCTGCCGGTGCGGTCGCGGCCTGATGTGCCTGATCGAAGCCGGAGACGAGCCATCATGATGACCAAACCCGTCACAACCCCGCAGGCACCGTCCGCCACGAATGGCAGCGGCATGCAGCGTCCGTCCTCTCCTCTGAATACGCCGCGCGCACCGCGCCGTAAAGGGTTCTTCGCCCGAATGTTCGCCCCGCGTCCCGTGAAGGCCGGTGAATCGTTCGGCGCACCCGGTCAGGGGCCGAGCCTGGCGATCAGCGTCGTGACCGTGTTCGTGCTATTGGCGATCTGGGTCGCTATTACATCGTCAGGAATGATCAAGCCGCTGTTCCTGCCGGGACCGCGCGCCATCGTCGAGAAGTTCATTCAGGTGTCGACCGAAGGCTTTGCGGGCTCGACGCTGTGGCAACACACGCTCGCCAGTCTGTATCGCGTGTTCGGCGCGTTTGCGCTGGCATGTGTGACGGCGATTCCCGTCGGCATTCTGATGGGCGTCTCGCGCATCGGACGCGGCGTATTCGACCCGCCCATCGAGTTCTATCGTCCGCTGCCGCCGCTGGCCTATCTGCCGCTCGTGATCATCTGGTTCGGCATCGGCGAGTTCTCGAAAGTGTTCCTGATTTACCTGGCTATCTTCGCGCCGCTGGCGATTGCAGCACGGGCGGGCGTTCGTTCCGTCTCGATGGAGCAGATTCACGCGGCGTATTCGATGGGTGCGTCACCGCGCCAGATCGTGATGCACGTGATCGTGAAGTCGGCACTGCCGGAAATCTTCACCGGCATGCGCATCGGTATCGGTGTGGGCTGGACCACGCTGGTGGCCGCCGAAATGGTGGCGGCATCGAGCGGCCTCGGTTTCATGGTGCTCAACGCGGCGGAATTCCTCGCGTCGGACATCGTGATCATGGGGATCATCGTGATCGGCTTCTTCGCCTTCGGGTTCGATCTCATCATGCGCTATCTCGAGCGCGTACTCGTGCCCTGGAAAGGCAAGGTCTGACAAGGCAGAAGCGGTTTTCGTTGGTCATCACAAAAAGACGCAGGGCGGCGCGCCCCCCAGTACCTACCGCGCCGCACCTGACGTCAGACAAGGCATTAAGGAGGTTGTGTGGCAGTTGAGACATTCATCGGCAGTTCCCCCCTCGTTGCAGTCCTCGCAGTGATTCCCCGCTTCGCGCATCCGCTCACAGGAGGTCGTCATGGCCAATCGTGATACCGGAACGCATCTGCAATCGAGCCTCAAACAACGTCACATGAGCATGATCGCGCTGGGCGGCGTGATCGGTGCCGGTCTGTTCGTCGGCAGCGGCGTAGTCGTGCATGCAGCAGGCCCCGCAGCGGTGCTGTCGTTTCTCATCACCGGCGTACTGGTGGTGCTGGTCATGCGCATGCTCGGCGAAATGGCGTGCGCCATGCCTGCGGTCGGTTCGTTCTACGAGTATGCGCGGCTGGCCTGGAACGACAAGCCGGTCGGCGGCGAGCTGGCCGGTTTTCTGACGGGTTGGATGTACTGGTACTTCTGGGTGATCGTGGTGGCCGTCGAGGCCGTGGCCGGTGCGAACCTGATCCAGTTCTGGTTGCCGGACATTCCCGCATGGGCCATCAGCCTCGTGCTGCTAGTAGTGCTCACGCTGACGAATCTGGTGTCGGTCGCGTCATACGGCGAATTCGAATTCTGGTTTGCGTCGATCAAGGTCGCAGCGATTGTGGTGTTCCTGTTCCTCGGTGGACTGTTCGTGTTCGGCATGTGGCCGGGCGCGGTGGCCAGCACTGGACATCTGCTATCGCATGGCGGCTTCATGCCGAACGGCATCGGTCCGGTGATGTCTGGTGCGGTGGCGGCGACAGGGTTCTACTTCGGTGCGGAGATTGTGACGATTGCCGCTGCCGAAGCTGCCGAACCGCAGCAGGCGGTGGCACGTGCAACGAACTCGGTCATCGGCCGCGTGCTGTTCTTCTACATCGGCTCGATTCTGCTGGTCGTGATGCTCGTGCCCTGGAATTCGGCTGGCATGGCAACGCCGTACGTGAGCGCGCTCGAAGCGATGCGCATTCCGGCAGCCGCGCACATCATGAACGCAGTGGTGCTGACGGCAGTGCTGTCGGCGTTGAATTCGGGGCTGTACGCGTCGTCGCGCATGCTCTTTGCGCTGACACGCCGTGGCGATGCGCCTCGCTCGCTTGCGAAGCTGAATTCACGCGGCGTGCCGGTGCGGGCGATTCTCGTAGGCACACTGTTCGGTTATGCCGCCGTGGTGATGTCGTACGTCTCGCCGGATACCGTGTTCGCGTTCCTCGTGAACTCGTACGGCACCGTGGCGATCTTCGTGTACGTGCTCATCGCTTTCTCGCAGTTGAAACTGCGCAAGCGGCTCGAACGCGAAGCACCGGCCCGGCTCAAGATTCGTATGTGGGGATTTCCGTACCTCACCTGGGTCGCGATCATCGGAATGTTGTCCATCGTCGGTGCGATGGCTTTCATTCCCGATCAACGCACCCCGCTGGCACTGGGTGTCGTGAGTCTGACGGTGCTGCTGGTCGCGTTCACGGTGCGCTCAATCTGGCGCAAGCTGCGCTCGCCGGATCCGGAATTCGATATTTAAATTAAGTTGGATGAGACGACGGGGACAACCCGTCGTCTGCTTTTGGAATGGATTCCTCGGCGTGAAAGGGATCCAGACTTGCGTCAAAACGTTTGACTCGACGCAGCTCTTTCACTCGCCTTCGCCCACAACCAGTCGAACTCGGCGCGTCCGAGCAGACCGTCGTCCCTTCCCGGTGGTCTCGGTTCGCTATTTTCGTTGTGCACGGACGTCGATATCGAAGCGCGAGGTGCCCCGCTCTCTCCAAGTTTCGCAAAGCAAGCGAATGCGTCCTCCCGGCACGCATCGGCGTCACTGTCACTGCGAACTCTCTTCAGATCGAGCGCCTCGCGTCCCAGCTCATCGGCCGCACGGCGATAGGCACTGACGCCGACGTTCGCATTGCCGGTTCGTACATGCAGCGCCCCGAGTTCCATCAGCGCCAATCCGTACGCCCTACGGTCGCCGACAAAATGAAACGCTTCGGCGCAATTTGACAGCATGTCGTGCAGTGAGAAGCCCGTGGCGTCATCAAACTCGGGGACACGACGCCCTAGCGCACGCAACGACGATCCCAACGCCTCGATCACCGTCCCGGGTACGCCAAGCTCCGCGATTCGCCGTTTTCCGATCCACCGATCGATGGCGGCGCTCCACGCCAGACATGCCTCCCGATCCAGCTGCCAAACGTGCTCCTCGCGGAAGCGCTCAGCGAACTGCGCGAGGCCCGACGCGGCCCCTTCCGTCTCAACCGAAAGCAGTTGCTCGATTTCCTCGTGCGTGAGCCGCCCTTGCGTGTTCTCGAAGCACTTGTGCCCAAGCGGAAGGCAAAGGTCCATGTCGAGGAACTTCAAATAGATTTGCCCGCGCTGCCCGATCTCGGCCCTTGCAAGCATCCTTTTACGATCATCGTGCATGAGCAACTTCAGGACATCCACAGCACCGTCTTCCGCGCGGCAGATCGCGTCCTTGTCTTTGCTTTTCAGATAATCTCGCCCCGCTTCCGTCGAGGCGATGTGCCCCAGCGCCACGCTATTCAATATCTCCGACTTTCGACTGACCGACAGCCAACTACAGAGGCGATCTATCACGCCCATGTGCGTGAAGTTCGCGAGAAACTCGTCGAACACGCCGTCCGACACCGGTCCGCCAGCGAGAAATTGACGATTGAATTCGTCCAGCGTCTGCACGCGACGTTCGCTGAGATGAAAATTCGGGTAGTTCAGCACCGGAAACCAGCAGGCATTCGGACAAATGGGGGGCATGACATTTCATCTATCAGAGACGTATCGGCATCAGTCTGCCCCCTTCGCCCGGGCGCTTACTTTCATTTATCGCCGCGCTTTCGACCGCTCGCTCGCCATCTACTTCAGCGATTCGACGCCACTACTGCGTCGGTCCGCGCTTGGTCCGGCCAGCGTATCCTCCACCGATCCCAACATCCGCAGGTCCATCGGACTCGTCATGGAGTCGTACACACTAGAATTGGTATCGTTTGCGTTGCCCTGTTGTAGAAGATCGATTGGCGCTACTTGCCTCGCGGCACGATTGCGCCAGTGGGTCGCGCTACTCTGATCGCCCGATGCGTCCGATATTCTCGCCATTTCAGTGCAAACTGACCGCGCCTCCAGATCGTCCCCTATCAGCCAGTCGATCGTAAAGAGTCTCTCCCCTGCATACGCCGTCAACGCGTTGTCTCCCGCCGCTTTTGACGACTCAAATCCAACTTGCAAAAGTTGACGGAGATACCGCTTCTCGTTTCGCGCTGCGCGCTTGCGGAACAGTTCGAGAAACAAGACGCTGGCTTCCTGATACGCGGTCCTGGCCCCTGCCTCGTCCCCCGTCAACGCGAGATGGACGGCAAAATCCCGCCACACAAACGCCTCGTTCGCAGACACGTCACCAACGCCGAACGATGCGGCGCTGGAAACCAAAAGAGGTATCCGCTGCGACACCCGATGCCCCCCGTGCAGCGACACCCATCCGCCCAGCGCACGGTAGGCACTTCCGATGTCGTCGATGTCCGTCGACGTCACCTTGAACTCACCGGATAAGACCCCGTCTGTCGCCTGATGTAGCAGTGTCGCCCAGGCGAGTACGACATCCAGCCCGTTGGCGCCCATCTCGCACAGACCGTTTCCACAGACGAAGCGGCTCAACAGCGTTCGGCCCTCGTCATCGTGACGCAGCACCAGTTCGCCCGCCTCGGCAACACTCAGCGCGCCTCTAAGCGTCTCGAAGCAACTCGCGCCCAATGGCATACGGAGTTCGCTACCGGGTAACGCAACCACAATCCGAGCGTCGACACTCAGCACCGCGCTTCTCAGCAGTTCCGCGCGGCGATCGCAGTCAAACTCGCACAACAGCGTCAAAGCGTCGTGATCGACCCTGTCGAGTAGCTGTCGCGCGAGCAAGAACTCGGCACCGCCCCGGGACGCTGCGATATGACACCGGGCAGCCCGGTGCAGCATCTGCGCTTTCTCCGAATCGCCGAGGCAATTGCCGCCCAATATGCCCAAACGCCCTGTGCGCGTGAATCCGCTCAGAAAATCCTCGAATATCCGATCCGCCGGGATTATCGTCACGCCAATCTGCTCATTGAACCGCTTGATGACGTCCAGGCGACGGTCGCTGAGGTGGAGATCAGGGGGTGCGCACAACAATGGATTTGCGCTGGAAGCGGGAGGTACTGGCAGCATGTCGGCCTCGTAGGTTTGACGGAAGGTCGGTCTCGCTTGACCTGCTTCCTGGAACGTCGGCTATCGCGACACTTGCAGCGACTCCGAAGCATCTGAAGACGCCGATGATTCAGCCCCCCGCGACGCGCGGGGCCCTTGCATTGCCTGTTCGCTCCATTGACGGGCTTGCGCGATGTCTCCCATACGACGCTCCGTGTTCGCGACAACGGCGGCGACAGCACGCGCTTCCGATGGCAAATTGCTGCGGATATGACGCTCGTATAACGTCATTCCCGTGCGACTCGTTTGTGCCAAGTTGCCGGATTCTCGGTAGACGTCGAACGCCATTTCAAGACAATCTCTGGCCTTTTCCTCTTGCGTTTGCGTGAGAAACAAATCGGCCGCGAGAGACAGTTTGGCCCCGGCGCGGTTGAGGGCATCGATTCTCATCGACGTTTCGCCTGCCTCATGGTGATGTTTGGCGATGTCCCGCCAGACAAGTCCGCTCGCCTTAGGTCTATTAGCGGCATCGAACAGCTTGGCGCTGATGCGCAAGGCTGAGGCCAACGGTATACCGGCGTGGTTTGCCTGCGTGGCAGCGCCTCGCGCGACTGCCCGATAGGCAAGCGCCAACTCGTGAAGCCTATCTTGGCCGCCCAACGATTCGATTGGCGTTTGACCGCGACAGCGCTCAAGAAAGGAACTCCAGGCACGCAGAACACCCGAGTCGTAATACCCTGCATGCGACCGCTTCTGCTCCCTTGCGAAATTGCCGATCAACGTTCGGTCAGTGTCGTCGCGATTCGACATCAATTGCCTGGACTCAGCTTCCGAGAGCGCGCCATCACCGTCACCGAAGCAGTCGCTCTCCAACGGCATGCGCAGTTCGTAGTCCGGGAAGGTCAGGACGATCAGGTCACGCGCACCCAACCTGGTACCTTTGAGCATCGTCTGTCTGGCGGCAGGTGTCAGCCCGCGCAATAGCTCCCGTGCATCCTGATTCACCTGTCGGAGCATTTCCTTGCCAGCCAGAAAATCGCGCCCGGCGCTCGATGTCGCGACATGACAACGCGCCAGCCTGGATAGGATCTCGGACTTCTTTCCACCACTCGAAAAGCAATCACGGATGATATCGACCGGCCCCATGTGCACGAAGCCGTTCAGGAATGCGAGAAACACCGCGCCCGGCGGGCGCGCACTCTCGGTGATCGCGCTATTGAAACGGCTCAGCACGCCCAGTCGTCGGTCACTGAAATGATGGCCGGGAAACGACTCGATCGGCAGATTCGGGCCGTTGGCTAACGAGTTCGACGGGATTGTCATGGAGTCTCCAGACACACGTATTAGATTCAGTCTGCGCGCGCCCTTCCCGACTCACTTTCAAGTATCGCCGTCCTTGCTGTGGGATATCCGACTGCGACCGGTCCGCGGAAGGTAACGTCCACCGCGTCAATGGGTGGCTTTTGGCCCTCCAAGGGCGGCACTTGCTTGGCCAGCGCTTTCCATCGATCGGCGACCTCGATGTTTCCCAGCCTACGCTCCGCATCCGCGACAATGGCGGCGACAGCACGCGCTCGTGATTGAAAATTGCAATCGATATGGCAATCAAACAAGGCCTTGCCCGTGCGACTCGTCTCTGCCAAATTGCCGGATTCGCGGTAGGCGTCGAATGCCATTTCAAGAAATTTTCTCGCCTTGTCCGCTTGCTTCAGGAGGGAATAGCCATCAGCGGCGAGAAACAGTTTGGCGCCGGCGGTATTGAGAGCCACGATTTCCTGCGATTTTTCACCTTTCTCGTGGAAGTATTTGGCCACGTCCCGCCAGACAAGCCCGCTCGCCTTTGGGTTATTGGCTTCATCGAAAAATTGAACGCAAAGGCGCAGGATTTCGAGTAGCGGCAGACGCGCATGGTCTTCCTTCGTGGCGGCACCGCGCGCGATCGCCAGATAGGCATACCCAAACGCTTCGAGGATCTCCTCGCTGCCGCGCTGTCCGACTGGCGTTTGACGTCGACAGCAGTTAAGAAGCTCACACCAGGCACGCAGAACATCGGTGTCGTAAGTCTCTACCTGCGCGCTCCTCTGCTCGCTTGAAAATCTGTCGAGCAGCGTTCGGTTGGTAGCATCGCATGTCATGATCAACTTCCACGCCTCGGCTTCCGAAAGCGCGCCATCGCCGCGACGAAAGCATTCTATTTCCAACGGCATGCGCAGTTCGAGATTCGGGAAGGTCATGACAATCAGGTGACGATCGCCCAACTCCGCGCCTTCGAGCATTTGCTCTCTGGCGGCACGTCTAAGCCCGCGCATTAGCGTCCATGAGTCGTCGACCACCTGCGAAAGCAAACCCTGCCCCGCCAGAAAATCTCGGCCTGCGCTCGATGTCGCGATATGACAACGCGCCAGCCGAGACAAAGTCTCAGACTTCCTTCGGTCGTCATCAATGAAGTCACCGAGCAGGTCGATCGGCCCCATGTACGTGAAGAATTCCATGAAATCGAAAAACACGCCTTGCGGGGGACGGCTATTCTCAGCGACCTTGCGATTGAAGTCTCTCAGCACATCTAATCTTCTGTCGCTGAGTGTTTCACGGGGAGTCCACAAGAACGGCAGATTGGGACTGTTGGTCAATGAATTCGGTTGGATGCCCATGGATTCTCAAGTAGCGCGTATTGGATTCATTCTGCGCGCGCTCCTCCCGACTCACTTTCAACTATCGCCGTCCTCGCTGCGGGATATCCGACGGCTACCGGTTCGACTTTTGGGCCTTCAATTTCGCGAGTCGTCCCATGACTGCCAGAGTTCTTAGGTTCGACTCGATTTCCGAAAGCGTTTCCTCGGTCTTTGCCTGTTGATCGGCCCACGCGGCCTCAAATTCAGTCCGACTGATGTGGTCGACAAACTTGGGGAGTGGCACGATTTCATCGACCGCCCGAGATATCCGCGCCTGAGGCCCGCCGCGGAGACCTCGTAATGCGTGTTCCTCCGCGTAAGTCCTCAACGCCATTCCATGGCAGACAACAGCGTCGGCATAATGACCGTCGCTCCAACGTTTAAGCGCATTTCTGGCGAACACGCTTGCCGCTAGCGTGGCCACCCCTACGGCCGCGTCGCGTTCGAATTTGAGAGCACGGGAAGCTGCGAGCTTACATAGGGTTGCGCCACAGGCTCCAAGATCCCCGGCAAGAAAATACGCTTCGGCGCAATGGGTGAGCATCCGAACCATTGGAAACTCCTCCTCGCCCCCCCGTGAGAAAGCACGGTCCGTCAGGTTCCTTAAAGTGAACGCCAGCGCTTCTAGCACCGCCTTCTTCTTACTGAACTCCGCAATCGGTTTGCCATCGATGCATCGATCTATCAGATCACTCCAGAAATGACACGTCTCGGTATCCGGGGTCTGTGCGTCAAGATGAACAAGCTTGGCGGAGAAAATATCCAACAGACAGTGAAGTCGCGCCTCCGGGTCCGTGAGCAGCTTCTGTATCTCATCCGTAGTCAATGCGCCCTCCCCGGTCCCTAGCCAGGCGCGTCCAAGAGGGATGCATAACCCGCCATCCGGGAAGCGAACGACAATCTGCCCGCGATCGCCAATGTATGCGTCGGCAATCATCACCTCCCTAAGCTCTGCGGTCAGCGCGCCAAACAGCGTTGCGGAATCCTGGTCGACGAGATGAAACTGGTTGCGTTTCGCAAGAAAATCGCGGCCCGGGCCAAACGAGGCCAC
Source organism: Pandoraea commovens (assembly GCF_024704525.1). NCBI lineage: Bacteria > Pseudomonadati > Pseudomonadota > Betaproteobacteria > Burkholderiales > Burkholderiaceae > Pandoraea > Pandoraea commovens. The sequence continues at coordinate 869,732 of NZ_CP102780.1, read as the reverse complement.
GTGGCAGCGCGCTGCGGCGCGCAAGACACTCTCCTTTTTCTCTTCCGACAGACCGCGAAGCACAGAGCCCAGCAGCTCCGTGGAATCGAAGTTCCGTATGAAGTCCTCGATCACCTGGTCCGCAGGGCGGTTGCCATCGTTGAACCGACAAGTGAAGTCTTTCAGTTGATCGATGGCACTGTCACGGAGACTTTCGTGCGGAGCGGTCGATATCGTGAGGTTATGAAAATGCGTTTCGGAAATATTTGGCATACAGGTCGTCTCGTCGAAGTCTCTGAACCACCAGTCTGCGCCGGAGCACCGAGCGCTCACTTTCAAATTTCACCGCGCTCGCAATCATCGGGGGGAAACCCTATCGGGAAGTCGAGACTTCGACGCGGAAGACCGGGCGACATCGTGGAATTGACGCCCCCTCTTCCTCAGAGTGCCATCCTGAAGCGCCGCTCGATTAGTTCGACGTGCCGGGGCCAGACTGTTAGGCCCCGGATTTCGCGAGTCTTCCTATGATTCCCTGAGCTCTTAGGTTCGACTCAATATTCGAAGGCACTTCCTCGGACTTTGCCCATCGATCTGCCCACGCGACTTCAAAATCAGACTTGCAGATGTGTTCTACAAGTTTGGGGAGTGGAACGATTTCATCGACCACCCCGGATATCGGCGCCGGGGGTCCCCCGCGTAACCCCAGTAACTCAGGCACCCTCTCGTAAGCCCTCAATGCCATTGCACGGCTAGTGCCGGCGGCGGCATGTTGATCGTTTTCCCAACATTTGAGCGCACTTCTGGCGAGCACACTTGCCGCAAGCGCGGTCACCTCGACGGCCGCGTCGCGTTCGAGTTTGCGCGTATGGTAAGCCGCAAGCTTTAAAAGGGCGGTGCCACAGGACTTGTGATCCCCGGCAAGAAAATACGCTTCGGCGCTATTCGTGAGCATTCGAACCATTGGAAATTCCTCGTCGCACCTCCGCGCGAAAATGCGGTCCGTCACCGTCATTAAGGTGAACGCCAGCGCTTCTAGCACCACCTTCTCCGCACTGAATTCCGCAATCGGTTTGCGATCGATGCATCGATCTATCAGATCACTCCAGACATGACACGTCTCGGTATCCGGGGTCTGTGCGTCAAAATGCACAAGCTTCGCGGAGACAATTTCCAACAGGCTGTGACCTCGCTCCTCCGGGTCCGAGAGCAGTTTCTGTATCTCATGCGTCGTCAATGCGCCCTCCCCGGTCCCTAACGAGGTGCGTCCGAGAGGAATACGCAACCCCATATTCGGGAAGCGAACGACAATCTGTCCACGATCGTCAGTGTATGCACGAGCAAATATCGCCGCTCTAAACTCTGCAGACAACGCGCCAATCAGCGTTGCGGAATCCTGGTCGAGGAGATGAAGCTGGTTGCGCTTCGCTAGAAATTCGTAGCCCCGATCAAACGAGGCCACGTGGCAGCGCGCTACGGCACGCGAGACTTCGTCCTTTTTTTCCTCGGACAGGCCGCAAATCACAGGGTCCAAGAGTTCCGTGGAATCGAAGTTCCGAACGAAGTCGTCGATCACATCATCCGCAGAACAGTTGCCATCGTTGAACCGCCGATCAAAGTCTTTCAGTTGATCGATGGCATTATCGCGAGGACTTTGGTGTGGAGGGGCCGATACCGTGAGGTTATGTTCAGAAATATTTGGCATACAGGTCGTCTCGTCGAAGTCTCGGACCCACCAGTCTGCGCCGGAGCATCGGGCGCTCACTTCCAGATTTCACCGCGCTCGCAATCATCGGGGGGGAAACACTATCGGGAAGTCGAAACCTCGACACCGAAGACGGGGCGACATGCTGGAATTGCCGCCCGCTCTTGCGCAACGTGACACCCTGAGGCGCAGCTCGGTTAGTTCGATGGGCGGGGGCCAGACGGTTGGACCCTCAATTGCCCCAGCCTTTTCATGATTGCCCGAGTTCTTGCGTCCTCAACTTGCGAACGCATTTCCTCGGTCTTTGCTCGTCGATCTGCCCACGCGGCCTCAAATTCAGTCCGACTGATGTGTTCGACAAGCGTGGGGAGCGGCACGGTTTCATCAACCGCTTCGGATATCGGCGCCGGAGGCACGCTATGGATACCCCGGAACACCCCTTCCTGGGCATAGGCGCTCATTGCCATTCCATAGCTAACGACGGCCTCGGCAAATCGACCGTCTTCCCAACGTTGAAGCGCATTTCTGGCGAGCACGCTTGCCGCAAGCGTGGCCGCGCTTGCGCCAAGCGAGGCCACGCCTACGTCTGCACCGTATTCCAGTTTGTCCATATAAGAAGCCGTGAGCTTGAATAGGGCTGCGCCACAGGCCCCAAGATCACCGGCAAGAAAATACGCTTCGGCGCAATGGGTGAGCAGCCGAACCATTGGAAATTCCTCGTCGCCCCCCCGTGCGTCAACACGGTCCGTCAGCTCCTTTAAAGTGGACGCCAGCGCTTCTAGCACCGCCTTTTCCTCACTGAACTCCGCAATCGGTTTGCCATCGATGCATCGATCTATCAGATCACTCCAGACATGGCACGTCTCCGTATCCGGGGTCTGTGCGTCAAATTGCATAAGCTTCCCGGAGAATAATTCCAAACGGCAGTGAAATCGCTCCCCCGGGTCCGTGAGAAGTTTCTGTATCTCATGCGTCGTCAATGCACCCTCCCCGGTCCCTAGCGAAGAGCGTCCGAGCGGAATACACAACCCGATATCCGGGAAGGGAACGACAATCTGACCACGATCACCAATGTATGCGTCGGCCAACATCGCCGCTCTGAGTTCTGCGGGCAACGCGCCAAACAGCGTTGCCGAATCGTAGTCGACGAGATGAAGCGGGTTGCATTTCGCAAGAAAATCGCGGCCGCGACCAAACGAGGCCACGTGGTAGCGCGCTGCGGCACGCAAGACGTCCTCCTTTTTTTCGTCGGACAGACCGCGAAGCAATGGGCCCAACAGTTCCGTGGAATCGAAGATCCGTATGAAGTCCTTGATCTCCTCGTCCGCAGGACGGATGCCTTCGTCGAGCCCATAAGTGAAGTCTTTCAGTCGAGCGATGGCGCTATCGCGAGGACTTCGGTCCGGAGCGGCCGGCACGGTGAAGTTATGACCAGGCGTTTCGGAAATATTTGGCATACAGGTCGTCTCGTCAGAGTCGGAGAATGATGCTTGCGAATCCGCTTTATTCGCCTTCCGCTGGGATTGATGGACGTGTTGGCGACGGCGGAACGCTCGATTGCATTGGCGGAATACGAGGCTTACGCGCAGCCCACAACTTTTCAAATCCGGATTGAGAGATATTCGGACCGAGCATAAGAGGCGGCGGATATCCTTCCTGCTCAGGAGGTACGGTGGCCCTCGCCCCACCGACGGCGGGCGCCAACGCCCTTCCGGTCACATAGGCCGCGTATGCCAATTGTCTGCACTCCTCTGCATCGTCATATCGCCCGACGTTCCATAGGTCGAGTGCAGCACCGGCAAGGACATCTGCCGCAATCTTGTTCGCCGATGCCGCGTTACGAAAATCGCGTCTTCGTTGGTGGCCATGCCCCATTTCGATCAAGCTTTCCGCGCAGGATTTGGGATCGTCGGCATGAAAATACGCTATCGCGCTATTGGTAAGCATGCGTGGTATTGGAAATTCGTGATGAAGCCCGCGCTCCGATACCCGGCTCGCCAGTGCCCTAAGTGCGGAGGCCAACATGCCCAGCACCGTCGGGTCATTGCTGAACTGATTGATCGGCTTGCCGTCGACGCATCGCTGAATCAAGTCGTACCAGACATGGCACGCCTCGTTGTCCGGGTACTCGGCATTGACACGCCCGAGCCCAGCGGAGAATTTCTCCAGTAGCGACTCCAACTGCCCGTCCTGATACATCAGCAGTTGCTTGACCTCGTCCGTCGTCAATGCCCCTGCTCCGGTACCTAACAAGGTGCGTCCGAGCGGAACGCGCAACCCGATGTCCGGGAACGTGAGGACGATCTGCCCGTAATCACCGATGCGTGCGCTGGTGATCATCGCCTCTTTGATCGGTGCGGGAAGCGCACCGATCAGCTCCACAGCATCCTGGTCAACCTGGTCGAGCAGCTTCCGGCGCTCAAGAAAATCGCGGCCTGGCCCGAACGTCGCCACGTGACACCGCGCCGCACGACACAATATTCGCTTCTTCTCTGTGTCGGACAGACAGCTGAGCACCATATCCCGCAGTCCCATGTGCGAAAAGTGGCTCATGAAATCGTCGATGGCACTGTCTGAGGGCACTTGACCGACGTCGAACTTACAGGTGAAGTCCGTCAACCGATCTATTCGGAGTTCGCTGAGACTTTGGTTCGGATAGTTTTGGACCGGAAAGTTTAGGCTGGGGGCGGCAGAGATTTCTCGCATGAACGTCGTCTCACAGGAGGCTTGGAGCCACCAAGTCTGCGCCGGAGCGTCAGACGTTCTCTTTCAGTTTTCGCCGCGCTGGGGGTCATCACATTCCCATCCTCTGCGCGGCGAATCCGTCATGAAGGCGAGTGAGAGCTTGAGCGCTGGTTTACGGTATCGCTATCGGTTTCCGAGCCATTTACCGGTTCGTTCGGGACGGCGTGCACCTGCGCGACGGTCGAGCGGGAAGCGCCGCTGTTCACCGCCGCATTCTCGCGATGAGCCGCCGCCTTCTCATAGGCATCCTGTGCTAGCACCAGGTATTCGTTCCCTTCGGCCGACTTCCCCTGCGCCATCAATTGTTCAGCTATCTGATAGAACCTTCCCCCTGCATGCATATACGCGCTGCTCGCGCGTTGATCTCCGGCTTGCTCGTGGTAGCACGCGATATCGATCCATCCTAATGCGACGTTCATCCCGTCCTGCGCGTGATCGAATGCCTCCAGGCTGTCGACAAGCATCTTGAAAAGCGGAAGGTCGCTGGTGTACGAACATCCGGATATCCGGCTTCCCAACGCTCGCAAGGCCATTCCAAGTGTTCTCAATTCGGCGGGATCTGCGCTGAATTCTCTGATCGGCTTCCCCCCCATACAGCGCTGGATGCAGTCATACCATGCCGCCCAGACGTCGATGTCGGAATACGGCGTATGGGTGTGGCCCATCTCACTGGAAAATCGTTCCAAAAGCGATGGCGTCTGCTCATCGTGACCAAGGAGCAATGCTCTGGCCTCGTCGTACGACAGCGACCCCGGTTCGTCCCCGAAACACGGACGGCCCAGCGGAAGGTTCAGCGCTAGTTCAGGAAATGACAGGACGATCTGGAAACGAGGGCCAATACACGCGCGCCGCAGCATATGGTCCCGGGCATCGGACTGCAGTGCGCCCAGCAGCTTTTGGGAGGCATCGATGGCATGGCCCAACATTTGATCTCGCACCAGAAAATCCCGTCCGGCGCCATACGACGACACGTGACATTGCCCGGCCCAGATCAGAATGTCTGCCTTGTCCCCGCAGGTGAAGCAATTTCGTAGGGTATCGATCGGCCCAAGATTCGCGAACCGCGCCAGGAAGCCCCGAAACGCGACGTCATCGGGCGATCCGCCCCCTTCCAGACGGCGGTTGAAGTCGTCGAGCAACGCCATTCGGCGCTCGCTAAGATTGGAATCAGGGTAGCGCTGTACGGGGAAGTTGGCGCCGGTGAGGGGTGCGGTCGAAATCATGACTGTCGGGAAGACTGAGTGGGAGAACAATCAGTCTGCGTCCGAACGCACGATGCCACCTTTCATTTTTCGCCGTAGGGGTGCCATCTGTCTTTCATCACGGATCTGGTGAGCACAGATCCGCAGCACGTCCTTCGACAAGCCCGGCTAGGCAAGACAGGGCGATGATTCTAGACGAGTCGCTTGCAACGCACCTTTGAATTTCGAAATTTCCTCGTCCGACAGCACGCCGATGAAGACCATCGATGACGGCTGCACAGGCAGTTCCGGGCGCGCTCTGAATGTCGCCCGTGAACCCACGACATGCATTTCGCTCATGCCACCGGTCGACGACACGACGAATCCTTTCGCTCGCAACAACTTGCCGCGAAACATCAACAGTGCTGCCCGCAGGCGATTGCGATCCAACGCGCCGTCCGCCTTCCAGACGAAGCTTCGCAGACCACTCGGCAACGCGTGCCCCGATGCGCGCAGCGGCCTCGGGCTCAGCAAACCGGGCAAAACCAGCGCTTCATCGGGAAACAGAATCGCCGGAGGCACCACACCGTTATCCGCCGTCACGACGATCTGCGTCGCCCCGAGTTCGGTCAGCCGTTGCCGCACCACCTGCATCGCGTCAGGTGTGACGAGATCCGTCTTCGTCATGACGAGCGTGCTCGCCGCCATGATCTGCTTGCGGGCGATGTCGCCGACGTAGCGGTCGGCGAGTGTTTCCTCGATGCCGCACGCGTCGACTGCGACCACAATGCCGTGCAATCGAAACGCCTTGTCCAGCAACCCCACCTGCGCAATGCGCATGGGATCGGACACCCCGCTCGCTTCGATCACCAGCAGGTCGGGGCGCTGCGCCCGCTCACCGATGGCGATAAGCGTCTCCACGAGGCGCCCGCCGATGGTGCAGCACACGCAACCGTTTTCCAATCCGATGACGTCGTCGCTACGCTCCCGGATAAGCGAGGCATCGACGTTGACCGAGCCGAAGTCATTCACGAGCACCGTCACGCGCAAGCCGTCCGCGTTGCTCAGCAGCGCGTTGACGATTGTCGTCTTTCCAGCACCGAGATAGCCACCGAGAACGATCATCGGCACCGGTTGCCTTGCGACTTCGGCCTGCTCGCGCGCTTCGGGTGTCTGCACGGTCGTCATCGCGGCGCGCGGAAAATCTCGCCACCCAATACCGTGCCCCACACCGGCATCTGACGCAGTTCGTCTACCGGGACGTCGTAAGGATCGGCGTCGAGCACCGCGAAGTCCGCGTACTTGCCGACTTCGACGCTGCCGATCAGATGATCCATGCCCAGCGAGAACGCCGCGCCCAGCGTGATGGCGCGCAAGGCGTCGTCGACCGGCAAGCGCAACGACTCGCCGAGCACGCGGCCCGACGACGTCTCACGTTTGATGGCGCACCACGCGGTGAACAACGGATTGAGTTGCGTGATCGGCGCGTCGGAGTGCAGTGCAAACGGCAAGCCGATCTGCCGCGCGATCTCTGCCGCATCCATGCGATTGGCGCGATCCGGCCCCATCGTCTGCGTGTAGTGCGCGTCGCCCCAGTAGTAGACGTGATTCGCGAAGAAATTCACGCACATGCCGAGGCGCTGCGCGCGCGTGAGTTGTGCGACGTCGGCCATCTGGCAGTGCTGCAACGTGTGACGATGGTCGGTACGCGGATGCACTTCGAGCAGCTTCTCAATGGCGTCGAGCACGACTTCCGTGGCTTCGTCGCCATTCGTATGAATGTGCATTTGCAGTCCGGCCGCGTGGAACGGCAGGAATGTCTCGACGAGTTGCGACGGTGCGATCAGCCACAGTCCGTTGGGCTTGCCGTTGTGATAGCCCGGCCAGCGCAGACGCGCCGTGAACCCCTGAATCGAGCCGTCGACGATGAACTTTACCGGCCCGTAATGCAGCTTGTCCGTGTTGCCTTCGCGCGCATCGAGTACGCGTTGCGGCCCACCCTCAGGGCAACGTTGCGGTGCGAAAGCGGGCACGATGCGAATCGGATACTTCGCATCGGCCGTCGCCTCATGGAGATTCGCATTGCCGGTCGGCGTCAGATCGTTGACGAGATCGGTCGCCGTGGTCACACCCGCGAGTTGCGCGACCCGGCCGAAATTCCAGATCGCGCGCGGACTCTCGCTCGCGGCAATCGACAGCCCCTCGCCGATGACGCGATACACCGGAAACATCGCCGCGAATTCCTGCAACTCGCCGGTCGGCTCGCCGTCTTCACCGAGGACGATGCCTTCCACGTCCACGTCGCCATCGATGCCCGCGAGCTCGAGCATCGGCGTGTTCACGTTCATCAAATGGACGCTGGCATGCAGGATCGCGATGGGGCGGGTCATCGACACCGCATCGATATCGCGCGCGACCAGCGGCGCGCCTTCGAAGAAAATCGGATCGTAACCCCAGGCGAGCAACGGCTTGTGATCGTCCGTCATGCGTTGCTCGGCGTCGCGCAAGCGAGCCAGTACTTCGGACGGCGTCTTCAATCCCTCCCACAGATGACCGTCCGGGCCACGCCGGTCGTAGTAACCGACATAGACGGCGTCCCACATCGCGCCTTCCATCAGGTGGCAGTGCCCCTCGACCAGACCGGGCATCAGCACCTTGTCGCGCAGCGTGTCGATGGGCGCAGCATCCGTCCAGCGGCGCATGTCGTCGGCGTCGCCGACGGCGAGAATCCGGCCGTCGCACACAGCGACGTGGGTGGCCACAGGCTGCGCCGGATTCATCGTCACGATCTTGCGGGCGACATACACGCGAATGTCGTCGCGGCTCGCTGAGGTGTTGTCTCTTTCTGTCATCGTTACTTCTTATAGGGGGAAAGCGTGCCGACACCGGCGTCCATCGAACGTGCGGCGCGTTGGCCGCCGAGGAGCAGGTGTAGCACCGACATCACCACGACGTTGACGACCAGGCAAATCAGCCCGAGGTTGACCCCGCCGAGGTCCGGATTCTTGTAGTAGAGCACGAGCGCGAGACCCTGCCCCGCCAGCACACCGGCGGCGACGGCAGTGGCGCGCACGCGCATGCGGAACACCACAGCGATTACGCCCGGCAGGAACTGTGTCACGCCGTAATACGCCATATTGATGAGCGTGAGCATGAGGTTCGGCGTGAGCAACGTCAGCACAATGGAACCCAGCAGATACAGCACGATCACCACCTTCGAGCTGGCCTTCTGACGATGCTCCGGCATGCCCGAGAGGATGTTGCGCGTGACGATGGGGCCGAGCGCAAGGCAGATGCCTGCGAGCACGAGCAATCCCGAGAGCGCCGCCCCAGCCGCCACGAGGCCGACGAGCCACGACGGTAGCAATTGCGTCACAGCAGCGAAGAACGCTTCATTGGGCGAGGCAAGCTGGATGTTCTGGCTGATCGCGTAGTACGACGCCAGCACCAGGAACGGATACATCAGCATGTACAGCGGCATGGCGACCTGCGTACGCCGGATCGTGGACGCGCTCTTCGCGGTGAAGAAGTTCTGCACGCCAAAGGGCATCACGTACATGCCGAGCGACTGGAACACGATGGTCGTCATCGCGAAGGTGAGCTGCTGCGTGCTCATCGCGTTGCTCACGTGCTGGCTCGCGGCCTGAAACACGGGTGTAACTCCGGACTCCCACGCCACCGCGACCCCGGTGATCACGATGGCCGCGACCATTAGCACGTCTTTGAGCACCGCGATGTAGGCGGACGCCCGTACCCCGGCAATCGCGATGTAGACGAAGGCGAGCATGGCCGAGAAACTGATGAGCCACAGCGGCTGGAAATTCCATCCCAGTCCCTTGAGCGCCGCCACCAGTCCTGTGAACTGCAACTGTCCCCAAGGCAGCAGGAAGACGATGGCAGTGATCGCGACCACCAGTTCGAGAAAGCGATTCTGGAAGTGGCCCTTGAACAGGTCGGGCAGCGTGATCGCGTTGTAGCGCTTACCGGCGTCCCAGATTTTCGGGCCGAGGAAGTAACCGACGGGATAGGCCAGCAGAATGTAGCCGAGGAACCACACGCCGTAGGTCGGCCCCTTGGCGTAGATGCCGCCGGGAAATCCGACCATCGTCCCGATGCTGTAGATCTCACCGGCGGCGAGGAAGAATACGAGCCACGCGCCGAACTGGCGCGACGCGACGAAGAAGTCGTGCATGCTCTGCGGGCCGCGTCCGCCGCGCGCTCGCAATGCGAGATAGACCGACAACAGAATGAAGCCGGCAAAGATGAGGGTTGCCATCGACGCAATCTCCGGAATTCGGAACGTAAGCGGGATCGGGGTGCCGTGTGTACTGGCTCGCGTGAGCGCAGCACCGCATCAACGCGCGCAGAAGCGCGCCTGAGGTTCAGCGACTAAGGAAGGAATGGCGGATCCGCGCGTCACGCGGGGTCCTCGACGATATGGCGATCGAAAAGCGTCCAGCACAGCCACAGGCAGACGGACGTGAGCACGAACCACAAGAAGATCCAGCCGTAGATAAACGGCACGCCGAGCACATAGCGCTCGACGGAAGCTGCCCAGGGCAGCAGTCCTACAACCCCGAGATACGGCACCCCGAGGCCAATCAACAATCTGAGCATGTCCCATCTCCATTGCGCACGGCACATTGCGATGTGCCGTTACGGTCGCGCGGCGCGGACCTTTTGTCGGATTCAGTATCCCCAGCCAAAAATCGCGCCGTTTAGAGCCACATGCCAGAAAAGTTTGGTGCCAGAGAGGAATGACGAACACCTTCATCCAGCGATAGGCCAGCCCGCATTTTCTGGCGCCACACACTCGAAAAATGTGGAGCCAGTCAGGGACTTCCCTGACGAAGTCCAAGCCGTAGCGGTACGGCGATGCGCTGGCACCATCACAAGTCTCCGGTGGTACTAATCCCACGAAATTGTTCTTGGCAGTATTGGCTCATTCTCTTCAGGAGCCAAACGTGGGTACGATTGAATCCTTCGCGCTGGATCGTCGCTCCGCAGCGCCATACGATCCGCTTTACGATCCGCTAGTTTCGTCCAACCCCGGTCTGGGCATGGACTATGCGCCGACCTATTGGGTGGCCACCGCAGGCGAGCCGCCGGAAGACGACGGACCGCTCGCAGGCGATGCCGATGTCGACGTGGTCATCGTCGGCGCAGGCTTCACCGGCCTGTCCACCGCCCTGTTCCTCGCTCGCGAACACGGCATCCGGGCCACCGTGCTCGAAGCGAACCAGACGTGCTGGGGTTGCACCAGCCGTAACGGCGGTCAGGGACAAAACGCCAGCGGACGTCTCTATCGCTCGCAATGGATCGATCGCTGGGGCAAGGACACCGCGCTGCGCCTGGACGCCGAAATCCGCGAAGGCTTCAACACGTTCAAATCGCTCATCGCCGAAGTGCCCGAGTGCGACCCGCAACCGGGCGGCCATCTCTACATCGCCCACCGCGATCGCAAGATGGACTTCCTGCGCAACGAAGCCCGCGTCATGCGCGATGTCTTCGGCTACGACACACGCATCCTCTCGCGCGACGAAGTCCGCGAACAATACGTCGACGATCAGGAAAACTGCGGCGCACTGCACGAACCCGACGGTATCGGCGTGCACCCGCTCAAACTCGCCTTCGGCTATCTGCGCATGGCGCGTGCGCTCGGCGCGCGCGTGCATCCGTCGACACCGGTACTTGGTGTGGAGACGATCAACGGCGTGCATCACGTGCGCACGCCGCGCGGTGTCGTGCGCGCCAAGGCCGTCGCGTTCGCCACCGGCGGCTACACGCGTAACGACGTCACGAAAGCGCTGCGCTCGAAGATCATGCCGATCCTGTCGAACTCGCTCGTCACGCGCGTACTCACTCCGGACGAGATCGCCGCGACGAACTTCCGCACACACGAGGTCATCACCGACACGCGCACGCTGCGCTATTACTACCGCCTGCTGCCCGATAACCGGTTGCAGATCGGCAGCCGCAGCTCGATCACCGGGGCCGATGCGCAGAATCCGAAACATATGGCCGTGCTGGTCGAAGGCCTGCATCGCAAATTCCCCGCGCTCAAGGGTATTCAGATCGACTACTCGTGGTGGGGTTGGGTGGACGTGAGCCACGACATGATGCCGCGCGTCACGCAACCCGATCCGCGTCAGAACCTCTTCTATGCCGTGGGCTATGGCGGCAACGGCGTGTCGTTCTCCGCGCACGCCGGACGCCGCCTCGCCCAACGCATTGCCGGGCAGCGCGACCCGTCGTGGGATCTGCCGATCTACGACTCCGCGCTGCAATACCCGAACGTGTTCGGCACGGTGCAATGGCAAGGCTTCGCGCCATTCCGCCGCATCGGCCAGCGCTTTCTCTATCAGCGATATCACGCGCAGGATGAAGCCCGCTGATCTCGCTTACCTCACGATTTTTGGAATCTGCAATGACGACTCAGAACGACACCGCCGCTATCCAGTTGCTCACCACGTTCAATGACGCCTGGAATCGCCACGACATCGACGCACTCATGGCCTGCATGACCGACACGTGCGTGTTCCATGCCGTCGCGGGCCCCGACATGCTCGGGCGCACTTTCGAAGGGCGTGAAGCCGTGCGCGCCGCGTTCCAGTCCGCGTGGGAAAACTTCCCAGACGCGTCGTGGACGGAGGGCGTGCATTTCGTAGACGGCAATCGCGCCGTATCGGAATCGACATTCCGCGGGACGAAAGCCGATGGCTCGCGCGTCGAAGCGCGCATGGTCGACGTGTTCACCCTGCGCGACGGCAAGATCGAAGTGAAGAACGCGTTCCGCAAGGACCGCCCGGCGTTCTGATCACGCCCTGAGGAATGCCCGGATTGCCCGCCCCGCCTGACGGGGCGTTTTTTTCTGAACGACGGCGACAGGCCATCTTCGTCACGCAACACGCGCTTCATTTGTATTTTTCAATACAAAACGTACCAAATAATAAAAATACCAATTGACGACGGCGGTTTGATCCCCTAGATTTCGAAACAAGCAACTAAATCGGAATTATTTGTTCCGTTTATTTTTCACTGGAGACACCCCATGAACGCCAAAGATCCGGCTACGGCCACCCAGCAACTGACGGCTTCCGATGCCGGTCCGCAAACGATGACGCCCTCGGAAGCGTTCGTCGAAACGATGGTCGCCAACGGCGTGAGCGAGATGTTCGGCATCATGGGTTCGGCCTTCATGGACGCGATGGACATCTTCGCGCCGGCGGGTATCCGTCTGATTCCGGTGGTGCACGAGCAAGGCGCTGGCCACATGGCCGACGGTTACGCTCGCGTGTCGGGCCGTCATGGTGTCGTGATCGGCCAGAACGGCCCCGGCATCAGCAACTGCGTGACGGCCATCGCCGCCGCTTACTGGGCGCACAGCCCGGTCGTGATCGTCACGCCCGAAGCGGGCACGATGGGTATCGGCCTGGGCGGCTTCCAGGAAGCGAAGCAACTGCCGATGTTCCAGGAATTCACGAAGTATCAGGGTCACGTGACGCACCCGGCGCGTATGGCCGAATTCACCGGCCGCTGCTTCGACCGCGCCATGGCCGAAATGGGCCCGACGCAACTCAACATCCCCCGTGACTACTTCTACGGCCAGATCAAGGCCGAGATTCCGCGTCCGCAACGTCTCGATCGCGGCGCAGGCGGCGACGAGCGTCTGAACGAAGCGGCCGAGCTGCTCGCGCAAGCCAAGTTCCCGGTCATCATCTCGGGCGGCGGTGTGGTCATGGCCGACGCCGTCGAAGAGTGCAAGGCACTGGCTGAGCGCCTTGGCGCACCGGTCGTCAACAGCTACCTGCACAACGACTCGTTCCCGGCCAACCATCCGCTGTGGTGCGGCCCGCTCGGCTATCAGGGCTCCAAGGCGGCCATGAAGCTGCTCGCGCAAGCCGACGTCGTCGTCGCGCTCGGCTCGCGCCTCGGACCGTTCGGCACGCTGCCGCAGCACGGTCTGGACTACTGGCCGAAGAACGCCAAGATCATTCAGATCGACGCCGACCACAAGATGCTCGGCCTCGTGAAGAAGATCTCGGTCGGTATCTGCGGCGATGCGAAGGCTGCGGCCGTCGCCCTGTCGCAACGTCTGGCCGAGCGCACGCTCGCCTGCGACGCCACGCGTGACGCCCGCGCCGACCAGATCGCCACGGAAAAGGCAGCCTGGGAGAAGGAACTCGACGACTGGACCCACGAGCGCGATCAGTACAGCCTCGACATGATCGAAGAGCAGAAGAACGAAAAGACGTTCAACGGCGGCGAGTATCTGCACCCGCGTCAGGTGCTGCGCGAACTCGAAAAGGCGATGCCGGAAGACGTCATGGTCTCGACCGACATCGGCAACATCAACTCGGTGGCCAACAGCTACCTGCGCTTTAACAAGCCGCGCAGCTTCTTCGCCGCCATGAGCTGGGGCAACTGCGGCTACGCCTTCCCGACGATCATCGGCGCGAAGGTGGCCGCACCGCACCGCCCGGCCGTGTCGTACGCTGGCGACGGCGCGTGGGGCATGAGCCTGATGGAAACGCTCACGTGCGTGCGTCACAACATTCCGGTCACGGCCGTGGTCTTCCACAACCGCCAATGGGGTGCCGAGAAGAAGAACCAGGTCGACTTCTACAACCGCCGCTTCGTCGCCGGTGAACTGGATAGCCCGAGCTTTGCCAACATCGCCCGTGCGATGGGCGCAGAAGGCATCGTGGTCGATCGTCTGGAAGACGTCGGCCCGGCGCTCAAGAAGGCCATCGACATGCAGATGAACCACGGCAAGACGACCATCATCGAAATCATGTGCACGCGCGAACTGGGCGATCCGTTCCGTCGCGACGCGCTCTCGAAGCCGGTGCGCATGCTCGACAAGTACAAGGACTACGTCTGACGCGGTAGCGGTTCTTCGTGTGACAGCGCTCCCGGCTCTGTGGGTGCCGGGGGCGCTTTTTTTATTTCTTCGACATCATGAAAGCCATCAACCGCATTATCGATACCGCGCGCCGTGCCCCGATGCGCATCGTGCTGTGCGAGGCGGACGACGCGCGCGTGCTCGAAGCCGCCGCGCGCGCCACGCGTGAGGGCATTGCACGCATCGTGCTCGTCGGCGACATCGCCCGGACGCAGCGCGCCGCCAGCGAGGCACGCATCGATCTCGCCGGGATGGAACTGATCGATCCGGCGACGTCAGACATGACCGAGGCCTTCTCGCACATTTGGTACGGCATCCGCTCGAAGAAGGGAATGACGCGCGAGCAGGCGCTTGAGGAAATGCGTACGCCGTTGGGCTTCGCCAACATGATGGTGCGCCTCGGCCACGCCGACGGCTCCGTCGCGGGTGCGGTGAACACCACGGCCGACGTGGTCCGCATGGCGATTCAGATCATCGGCGTGCAGCCGTCGTTCAAACTCGTGTCGAGCTTCTTCCTGATGATGCTCTGCGAGCCGTTCCACACGATGAAGGGCGGGCTGATCTTCTCGGACTGTGCGCTCGTCGTCGATCCCGATGCAGAACAACTGGCGCAAATTGCACTCGCTGCGGCCGATAGCGCCGCGGCGTTGCTCATGGAGCCGCCGCGTGTCGCCATGCTGTCGTTCTCCACCAGCGGCAGCGCCAAGCATGCGGCCGTCGACAAGGTGGTAGAGGCGACACGTCTCGTCAAGGAAGCACGGCCGCAACTGGCCATCGACGGCGACGTCCAGCTCGACGCCGCCATCGTCTCCGAAATCGCCCAGCGCAAAGTCGTGCACTCGCAGATCGAAGGGCACGCCAACACGCTGATTTTCCCAAGTCTGGATGCGGGCAACATCGGCTACAAGCTGGCGGAACGCATCGGCGGTGCCAAGGCCATCGGCCCGCTGTTGCAAGGCTTGAACCGCCCCGCGAACGACTTGTCGCGCGGGTGCAGCGCCGACGATATCTACTACGTGATCGGCGTGACATGCGTGCAAGCGCAAGCCGCGCGGGCCAAGCTGACCGGTGTGTCGCCGCTCGCTATTGGTGCATGAGCGCGTATGAGCGCGTATGAGTGTGTATGAGCGGACATAAGCGGGTATGACCGGGCACGTCATGCTGACCGGGCTGCTGGCCCATCTTCCGTTGATGATGTTGCTGGGCTTCGCCACGTACTTCCAGACCGTGACGGGGTTCGGGCTGGGGATGATCGTACTGGGCGGGGCCAGTGGCTTCGGACTGGCGCCCGTGGCCGACGTCGCCATCCTCGTGAGTCTGGTGACGCTCGTGAACAGCGCGCTCGCATTACCCGGCACGTTGCATCTCGTCGACTGGCGGGCTGTGCGGGCGGCAACGCTCGGCATCATCCCGTCGGTCGTGGTCGGCGTGCTGTTGTTCGATTATCTGAACGGCACGGCCTCCAATGTGCTGCATCTGTTGCTGGGCGCGGTCGTGCTGTATGGCGGCATCGGCTCGGCACTGCGTCCCGCGCCGAAGACCGAGCGCTCCGCAGATACGGGCTTCTTTCTGAGCGGCATCTTCGGCGGTTTGTTAAGCGGGATGTTCGGTATCTCCGGGCCGCCGCTGATTTTCTACTTCTATCGCCAGCCGCTCACACTGGTCCAGATTCGCTGCGCGTTGATTCTGCTCTTCGCTGTGACTGCGACGATCCGCACGACCTATAGCGCCTTCGCAGGGCAGTTACCCGCATCGATGTGGTGGCAAGCGGCGTTCGCGTTTCCCGTCGTCACGTTCGCCACACTGTTCGCACGACGCCATCCCCCGCCGCTGTCAGGCGTCACCACACGCCGTCTCGCATTCATGACGCTGATCCTGCTCGGCGTACATCTGATGGTGAGCGCAGTGATGGAGGTGGTCTGACGGCGGTGCGTCCGGATTTTGGGGGGCCACGTTAGTCGCCGGATCGACGTCCACCGCTGCCGATCCAATCGACCAGCTTCGCCAGCATCGTCATGTCGGGCGACGACGTGAGATCGAGCGCAAGCGAATTCCGGTAATACGGGCTGAGATCGAGGCCAACGCCAAGGCCCAACACTTCCACGTCGCCACGCGCCTGCTGCTGCGCCACGACTTCACGCAGGTGATGGTCGAGATAGTGCTCGTCGTTGACCTGATTGGTGGCGGCGTCCATCGGGCTGCCGTCGGAGATCACGATCAGCAGACGTCGATTGACGCTGCGCGAACGCAGACGTTCACACGCCCATTCGACCGCCTCGCCATCCACGCCCTCGCGGAACAGGTCGGCCTTGTACAGCGACGCGATGTCGGTCCGTGCGCGTCGCCAACTGGTGACAGCATCCTTGAAGATGAGGTGTGAAACCTCGTTGAGACGACCGGGAAAGCGCGGTTTGCCACGCGCGAGCCAGTCGGTGCGGGCGCGTCCGCCATTCCACGCACCGGTGGTAAAGCCCAGAATTTCGTTGGTGACGCCCGCCGCGTCAAGCGCGCGGGAGAGGACGTCCACAATCATCGCGACGGCGTCGACCTGCGCCTTCATCGACCCTGAGCAATCGATGAGAAAACTCACCATCGATTCGGCAATGAGCGTGTGCTTTTCCAGCCGGAACAGACGCCGCTCGGCGGGCGAACTGACGAGTTGCGCAAGCCGTCGTCCGTCGATACGGCCCTGCTCTTCGCCGAACGACCAGCCGTCGCGTTGCGGCACGGCGAGCGCCGTCTTGAGGGCGCGCGCCAGCCTCGGCACATTGATCGCCTGAGCAACGATGCGCTCGTCGAGCCGTTCGCGGAACTCGGTCAGCAACGCGCGGCGCACGAGGGTGCCCGCGTACAGCTCTCGATCGTAGCGATTCGTGAACACGCGATAGCCTTGCTCGGACGCCGCCAGCACACGGCTGTCGCCCGAGTGCGCGAGCGTGATGCCTTCGTCTTCCTGCTCGTCGAAATCGAGAAACAGCGAGAACGCATTGCGCACGCCCTTCTCGTCTTCCTCGTCCTTCGCGTCGTCTTCCTCATACTCACCGCCCGCCGCACGGATCAGGCCCGCGATGTCAGCGGCCAGTTCCAACGCGTAAGCCGCGTACGCCGCCTGGTCGGTGCGCGTTCGACGCATCCCGGCGAGCGCGCCGCCAATGCGTGGCGCGATGGCCATACGCGTGGCCTCTATCAGCCCTTCCGTGTCTTCGATGACCGGATAGCCGGTCAGTCGCGACCAGCTCATCTGTGCCACCGTGTACAGCAACAACCCCACGTGACTGTCCGCGACGCCCGTCGCATGCATTGCGCGCGACCACGCTTCGAAGCGCTCGCGCAGATTGCTGGCGATGCCGGGCATACCGGCGGGAATGAACGTCTCGCAGCGCAGTTGTTCCAGCAGTTCGAAGAGCAGCCGCTCCAACGGCGCATCCGGTTGCAGACGGCGATGCAATGCCGCGTCGCTGTGACGCAGCCGAAGCGCCGCGCCGTCCGCCGCACCGCGCAACGTTGTCAGTGGGTCCGCTGGCGGCGGCAACGTTTGCAGATGCGGCGCATGCAACGGCAACGGTCGCATATTCCGGCACAGGCGCGCCCCGCTGTAGTGCAACGCGGCGTCGCCGGTCAGCGCGCGTACGGTGGCGGCGCACAACGCCTCGCCGCGTGCGGCGCGTCGTGCCGCCTCGCGCTCTGAGATAGTCATGAGGCATCGGCCAGCAGCGAGCGGCCGCCGTCCGTCGACGGCAATTCGCGGCCAAACGCGCGCTGGTAATACTCGGCTACCACGGCGCGCTCCGCTTCGTCGCACTTGTTCAGGAACGTGAGACGGAACGCGAGACCGGCGTCGCGGAAGATGCCCACGTTTTCCGCCCAGTTGATCACGGTGCGTGGCGACATGAGCGTGGACAGATCGCCCGTTGCAAAACCCTTTCGCGTGAGTTCCGCCACGCTGACCATCGATTCGATCAGTGCACGGCCAGCGTCGTTATCCAGTTCCGGCACGCGTGCGAGAACGATGCCTGCTTCGTCTTCACGCGAGAGATAGTTGAGCGTCGCGACCACATTCCAGCGGTCGATCTGCGCGTGATTCAGCACCTGCGTGCCGTGGTAGAGACCGTTGAGATTGCCGAGACCGACGGTGTTGGTCGTCGCGAACATGCGAAAGCCGGGATGCGGATGGATCACACGGTTCTGGTCGAGCAGCGTGAACTTGCCGTCGCGCTCCAGAATGCGCTGAATGACGAACATGACGTCGGGACGTCCCGCGTCGTACTCGTCGAAGATCAGCGCGACGGGGCGTTGCAGCGCCCACGGCACGATGCCTTCCTGAAACTCGGTGATCTGATGGCCATCGCGCACGACGATGGCGTCCTTGCCGACCAGATCGAGGCGGCTGATGTGGCCGTCGAGGTTCACGCGCACGCACGGCCAGTTCAGCCGCGCCGCCACCTGTTCGATGTGCGTGGACTTGCCCGTGCCGTGCATGCCCTGCACCATCACGCGCCGGTTGTTCATGAAGCCCGCCAGAATCGCCAGCGTGACGTCCGGATTGAAGCGGTACGCCGTATCGATCTCGGGCACGTGATCGTCGCGCTCGCTGAACGCCGGTACCTGAAGATCGGTATCGATGCCGAATACGGTGCGGGCATCGACCATGCGATCCGGCTGTTGGGTTGCGATCTCCATCACGACGTCTCCAAAGGGCAAGGCAATACAAAAGCAATACGCCCCATCGAGATGCGGGGCAGTTTCAGCGCATCATAGCGTTAACCATTTTTAGATACAATTCGTTCCGAATAATTAAAACACTGATTGACGGTCCCCCATAGCGTCGACTAGATTCGAATGAACTGAAGCCGAACCTAACCGAACCTTATGTATCTGGACCCCGCCAATGCCGGTCGATAACCTGTTTGGGTACAATACCGCTGATCCATTTTCCGGAACGGCGCATATGAACGATGTAGCGATTGCCCACGACTCCCCGTCAGACAACAAGGCAGACACCCCGACCCTGCGGGCATTCGCACTGCTGGAGTACCTGGTGGCGGCCGATGCGCCCGTCTCGCTTGCCGACATGGCGCACGATATCCAGATGCCCAAGGCGTCGCTGCATCGCATGCTCGGCTCGCTCGAAGCGGGCGGTCTCGTGATTCGCGAACCGGGTCAGAAGAACGCTTATGTGATTGGCCCGCGCCTGGCGCAGCTGAGCCTCGGGGTGATGATGCAAGCGGGCGCGCGCCGTATGCGTCACGCGATTCTCGGCCGTCTCGTGGCCGACCTCGGCGAGACGTGCAACCTCACGATGCTGCATGAGACCGAGGTGCTGTACCTCGACCGCATGGAAGCGCCGTGGCCGCTGCGTCTCGATCTCAAGCCCGGCTCGCACGTGCCCGCGCACAGCAGCGCGAGCGGTAAGCTGCTGCTGGCGATGATGCCCCGCGAGCAACGCGCCGCGCTGCTGCGCGCGATGAAGCTGCAACGCTTCACGCCCAACACGCTCACCGATCCCGAACTGCTGGAAAGCGAACTCGACCGCATTGCGCACAAAGGCATTGCCGTCGATAACGAAGAATTCGTGTTGGGGATCGCCTGCGTGGCCGCGCCCGTCCTCAAGGAAGACGGCGGATGTATCGCCGCCGTGGCCGTGCACGCACCGGTGTCGCGCACGTCGCTGTCCAAGGCGATGGAGTTCGTGCCGCGCCTGCAAGAAGCCGCAAAGGAACTGGCGAAGACGTTCTGACGCGTCAGTTTTCTGTCTTCTCGGTCGCCTGGGCTGCCTTCCCGTCTTCCGCTTCCGCCCGCTTCGCCAACGCCTCTACCTTGCTTGCCCGCTGCCAGTCGAGCAGCGGCGCGAGCGCCGTCGCCGTCTCACGTAGCGTCGGCACCAATCCCATCAGTTGCTCCAGCGTGACGCGCGCTGTCGGGCCATGCACGGCGAGTACCGCGCGCACGTGTCCGTCCTCCGGCGCACGCACGGGCACGCCTACGGCGACCATACCGCGCACGAACTCTTCGTTATCGATGCCGATGCCACGCGCCGCCAGCCGGTCGAGTTCCGCTTCAAGCAAGCTCGCGTCGGTAATCGTGCGCGGCGTCATGCGTTTGAGCGACAGTCGCGAAATCACCGCGCGACGCTCCGCCACCGGCATTTGCGACAGGAACAGTTTGCCGCTCGCTGTGCAATGCAGCGGCACGCGCATGCCGGGATGCATCTGCATGCGCAACGGCTCGTTCGTTTCCACACGTTCGATGTAGAGCACCTCGTCGCCGTCGAGCGCCGTGAGGTTGACGGTTTCGCCGACGCGGTCGACGAGCGCACGCAGCAGCGAGCGCGCCGCGCGCGTGAAGTTGTTGTTCGCCAGCGTGACGAGGGCGAGCCTCGCCGCCCGCGGACCTAGCGACAGCCCGCGCTCCGAGCCGCGCGAATCGGGCACATGCGAGACATAGCCGCAGACTTCCAGCGCCTCGATAAGACGCATCAGTGTGGCCTTCGGAATCGACAGGCGCGTGGCGAGCTGCGACAACGTGTAAGGCTGTCCGGCCATGGCGAGCCGTTCGATGACGGCCAGCGCGCGCAGATTTCTCGCTTCGTCGCTTGCGCGCAACTCGGCGTCGTCGAGTGCCCCCAATTCCCGAGCACCCTCGCGCGCCCCTTGCGTTCCGTGCATTCCGCCTCCTGCTTTCATCGCTTCGAATCGTCTTCCGGAGTCTGACGATTCACGCCGTCCGAAATTCGCCACGATCAATAAAAGAAACAAAATATACCAATTATTTGACGTCGATCAGCCTCGGGATTACCCGTGAGGATCGCCTGACGTCATGCAATCGGTGTCCGTCTCATCCGCCGCAGCATGCTCGCCCCGACTCAGTGAAACCCCGCAGATGCGCCGCAACAATCGCCTCGTTCTGAGACGCCAAGCGCGAATTCCGTTTCAGTTTCCGTTTCCCGGCTTTTTTTCGCTTGGCATTTACCCATGGCTCGCCGACATTGAATCGAAACAAACCGAAACGAATCGTTTCATCCCTCGGCAGAAACGTCGTGAATTGCTTAGCAGGAGACAGGCGGTATGGAACATGAGGTGGACTATCTGATCGTCGGCGCGGGCTCTGCCGGATGCGTGCTCGCCAATCGTCTCAGCGCAGATCCCGCGAACCGGGTGCTGCTGCTCGAAGCCGGCGGCCCCGATAGCAATCCCTGGATTCACGTGCCGGTCGGCTACTTCAAGACCATGCACAACCCGGCGCTGGACTGGTGCTATCGCACCGAAGCCGATGCCAACGTGGCGGATCGTCAGATCGACTGGCCGCGCGGCAAGGTGCTCGGCGGCTCCAGTTCGCTCAACGGCCTGCTGTACGTGCGCGGTCAGCGCGAGGACTACGATCATTGGGCAGACCTCGGCAATCGCGGATGGGGTTACGCGGACGTGCTGCCCTACTTCCGCAAGTCGGAAGATCAGGAACATGGTGCTAACGAGTATCACGGCGTGGGCGGTCCGCTCAAGGTCTCGGACCTGCGACTGCGCCGTCCCATCGCGGAGCATTTCATCGCCGCCGCGAAGGACACCGGCATCCCCTTCAACGAGGACTACAACGGCGCAACGCAGGAAGGCGTCGGCTATTTTCAGCAGACGGCCTTCAAGGGCTTTCGCTGGAGCACGGCGAAGGGCTTTCTCAAGCCGGTACGCGAGCGTCGCAACCTGATCGTGGAGACGCGCGCACAAACCTGCCGCGTGCTGTTCGAAGGCAAACGCGCGGTGGGCGTCGAGTACTTGCAGGACGGCCAGCGCAAGAAGGCGCGCGCCAGAGTGGAAGTGATTCTTGCCGCCGGGGCCATCGGTTCGCCGCAGTTGTTGCAGAACTCAGGCGTGGGGCCGACGACGGTTCTCGCGAAGGCCGGTGTCGCGTTGCGACATGTGTTGCCCGGCGTCGGTCAGAACCTCCAGGATCACCTGCAAGTGCGACTCGTTTTCAAGACCCGCGAGCGCACGCTCAACGACGAGGTGAACAACCCGTTGCGCAAAGCGCTCATCGGCTTGCAATATGCGCTGTTCCGTACCGGTCCGCTCACGCTGGCCGCCAGTCAGGTGACGATCTTCACGCGCTCGCGGCCCGACGTCACGCGCCCCGACATCCAGTTCCACATGCAACCGTTGTCGGCGGACAAGCCCGGACAGGGCGCACATCGCTTCTCCGCCTTTACGTCATCCGTCTGCCAGTTGCGCCCGTTCAGCCGGGGCAGCGTCGAGATCCGTTCCAACGATCCGCTGCAATACCCGGTGATTCACGCGAACTATCTGTCCGACGAGCGCGACCATCGCGTGGTGACCGACGGCATCAAGGTGGCGCGTCGCATCGCGGCCGCCCCGTCGCTCGCGCCGCACATCATCAGCGAATTCATTCCCGGTGCGCAGTACCAGAGTGACGACGAGTTGCTCCAGGCCGCGCGTCAGTTCAGCCAATCGATCTATCACCCGGCGGGCACTTGCAAGATGGGCGACGACAGCATGGCCGTCGTCGACGATCGTCTGCGCGTGCATGGACTCGCGGGGCTTCGCGTCGTGGACGCGTCGATCATGCCCGAGCTGGTGTCGGGCAACACGAATGCACCGACCATCATGATTGCCGAGAAGGCGGCCGACATGATTCTCGAAGACCGGAAGCGCGCGTCGGGCATGCAGGAAGACATCCGCAGTCGCGAGGAGGCATCGGCGGAAGTCGCCCTGGCAGGGTAGTCAGTCGCGTCAGTCATATCAGTCACGTTAGCCCCTAACCAATACAAGATTCGGAGACAACCATGAATGCATCGACCAGGACCGACGCGCGGCAGATGCGCCGTGTCGTCGTCGCCAGCCTCATCGGCGCCACCATCGAGTGGTACGACTTCTTTCTGTACGGTGTCGTCGCAGGCATCGTGTTTAACAAGCTCTATTTCCCCGGCAGCGATCCGCTCATCTCGACGATGCTCGCCTACGGCACGTTCGCGGTGGGCTTCCTGAGCCGTCCGCTCGGCGGCGTGATCTTCGGTCACTTCGGCGACAAGCTCGGACGCAAGAGCATGCTCGTGATGACGCTCACCATCATGGGTATCGCGACCATGCTCATCGGGCTGGTGCCCACGTATGCGCAGATCGGCTTGTGGGCGCCGATTCTGCTGCTGTTGCTGCGGGTGTTGCAAGGCATCGGCCTCGGCGGCGAATGGGGCGGTGCGGTGCTCATGGCGTTCGAATACGCGCCGAAGGAAAAGCGCGGCTATTACGCGAGCATTCCGCAGGTCGGTCTCGCGCTCGGCCTGTGTCTCGCCTCGGGTGTGGTGGCCGTGCTGTCGTACACGCTGACGAACGCGCAGTTCCTCGCGTGGGGCTGGCGCGTAGCGTTCTTCCTGTCGGTCGGGCTCGTCGCCATCGGTATGTACATTCGCCTGAACGTGATGGAAACGCCGGAGTTCGCAAAGATCAAGAAGGCGGGCGCCGAGATCAAGATTCCCATCAAAGAAGTGCTCACGAAGAGCCCCGGCAACGTGCTGGCCGGGATGGGGGCGCGCTTCATCGACGGCGTGTTCTTCAACATCTTCGGCGTGTTCTCGATTGCCTACCTGACGCAAACGCTCAAGCTCTCGCAGACCGAAGCACTGACCGGCGTGATGGCGGCCGCGTTCGTGATGATCTTCACCATTCCGTTTTTCGGCAAGCTCTCCGACCGTATCGGCCGCACGCGTATCTACTTCTGGGGTTCGCTCGCGACCGGCCTGTCGTCGTTCGGCGGGTTCTGGCTGATGAAGGCGAGCGGCGGCAATGTGATGCTCGTGTGGCTGTCCATCGTCATCCCGTTGGGCGTGATCTACGCGTCGGTCTACGGTCCCGAAGCCGCACTCTTCTCCGAACTGTTCGACGCAAAGGTTCGCTACACCGGCATCTCGTTCGTCTATCAGTTCTCGGGCATCTTCGCGAGCGGCCTGAGCCCGATCATCGCCACGTACCTGTTGCAGAAGAATGGCGGCGAGCCGTGGATGATCTGCATCTACGTGTTGGTGGCGGGGCTCATCAGTGCGCTGTCGGCCGCGTGGATCGGCAGTCGCAAGCGTCGCCAGCAAGTGTGGCACGGCGCCGGAGTGACGGAGCACTGATCGTCATCTGACGCACGACGCCGCTTACGAGGAAGCGGCGCCAAAATAAGCCATGAAAAGGCGTGTCCTGCATCGGGACACGCCTTTGCTTTTGCGTCCGACGGTGCGCGCGCCACCGTGATCAGTTCGCCTAAGTGTCTTCATCGTGCGATGATGAACGCTCGTGCAAGCCTTTGCCCCCACTTCTCTGGCCCGCGAGCCCTGCGAAATCGAATGCAACGCGATCCGTCGCTAGATCCTGCCATTGCCGAAGACGAACCCGATCGTCCCGGCCCGCTGTCCGAAGCCTCGCTGCTGGGTACGCCGTCGACGCCGCCCGGCCCTGCCCCGGCGGACGCCGTCCCCCTGCCCATCAGTGTCTATCCCGCGCTCATGGGCATTCTGCTGGGCTACGGCGTGCTGGTCGTGGGCAACGGGCTGTTCGTCACCGCTGTGCCTTTCCATGCGCTGAAGTTCGGCGCGTCGACGTTCACCATCGGGGTGATCCAGTCGTGCTACTACGCGGGCTTCCTGCTCGGTGCGTTCTACAACCGCTCGCTGATCGAGCGCATCGGGCAGCATCGCGCGTTCGTGGCGTTCACCGCGCTGGGCGCCCTCTTCGTGATGGGCTTCGCGGTCTCCGAGTCGATGCTGCTGCTTTGTCTGCTTCGCGTAGGCACTGGCCTTGCGCTGATGGGCATGTACACCACGGTGGAAAGCTGGCTCAACGGGTCGGTGCCGAACACCATGCGAGGGCGCGTGTTCGGCTCGTACCTCACGATCAACTACCTCGCGGTGAGCACCGGACAGTTCCTGCTCAATATCGGTGAGGCGGGCAGCGAGGGGCAGTTGCTGCTCGTCGCCGGATTGTTCGTCGCCGCCATTCTGCCGATCACGCTCATGCAGGGCTGGCCCACGCGCGTGGCCGACGAGCGTCTCGTCAAACAACCGGCGATGAGTCTGTTCGACAGCGTCACGGAAATGGCGCGCGCCACACCGATTGCCATTCCGGGCTGCATTCTCGCCGGGTTCCTGTACAGCGCGTTCTACGCGATGATGCCGGTCTATCTCACCCGAATCGGCTTCTCCATCGGCAGTCTGTCGACGTTGATGGGCGTGGCGCTTTTCGGCGCGCTGCTCATGCAATGGCCGGTGGGACGCTTGTCAGACCGCATGGACCGGCGCACGGTGTCGCGGCGTCTGGCGCTGGCGTCGGTCGTGTTCTGCGCGCCGCTCATCTTCATTCAGGCGCACTGGCTGGTCTTCCTGCTGATGTTCCTGTTCTCGGCCGTGAACTTCACGCAGTACGGGCTGATCGTCTCGCATGTGAACGACCGCACGGAACCGGAGCGGCGTATCGGCGTAAGCGCCACGTTGCTCATCCTCTTTTCCGTCGGCGGCCTGCTCGGGCCGATGATCGCCTCGCTGGCCGTGACGCTGCTCGGCCCGGGCGGCCTGCACGTATTCAACGCGGTCTGTGCGCTGGCCCTTGCCCGCGTGGCCCGGCGAGCGCAGGTGTTGGCCCCCTAGTTCAGCTACGCAGCCCACGGGATGGCGATGCCGCGCATGCGAGTGCCGCCATCCCCGGCATCTATGCCCCACTTTGGGGCGCGGACGGCATTCTCTGGTGCGTCGCGTCACAAGACACACGAAAATCGCCTTGAAAATCGGGGACAATAGCGCGCGCCTTTGAGCACGCTTCTTGCTCTCCTATTCTGTACATATCTCTCGCAAGCCCCGCGCCTGTCACGACCATGACCATCGATCTCGACGCCCCCGGACTCCTGCCGCCACGAATGACGGCGGCCGACGACGGTCGGCGCATCGTCATATACGGCGATTTCACGATCTCCAGCGTCTTCCAGCCGGTGTTCTCGGTCTCGCACCGGCGCGCCATCGGCTATCACGCTTCGCTGCGCGCACACGACGCACAGGGCCGCCATGTGCCGTCGCACGAAGTGTTCACGATGGCCGCGCGTCATGGCGACATGCTGGAGCTGGGCCGACTCGCCGAGTCGCTGCACCTGGGCAACTTCCACGAATTCGACAGCCGCGATGCGTGGCTCTTTCTGAATCTGCACCCTGCGGCGCTGATGGATACGGTCTACGGCGACGCGCTGATTGCCACGCTCAAGGCGACAGGTCTGTCGCCGCAGCGCGTTGTCCTGGAAGTGCCCGAACAGGCGGGCGGCGACACGCCGCGCTTCGGCGCAATCGTCGGCAGCCTGCGCAAGGCGGGTTTTCTGATTGCGCTGGGCGGCTTCGGCGCAAAGCATTCGAACATCGACCGCGTCTGGGATCTGCGTCCGGATATCGTGGTGCTGGATCGCGGCATTCTGGCGCAGGCCGCCGAGCAATCGCACCTCGCGCGCGTGCTGCCGGGTCTCGTGTCGTTGCTGCACGAATCGGGACAGTTGGTGATGATGGGTGGCCTCACGACGGATCGCGAAGCGCTGATCGCACTGGAATGCAATGTCGACTTCGTGCAAGGCCAGTATTTCGCCGCACCGGATTTCGACCCCGTGCCGCCGAAGGTGGCTGCCGAGCGGATGGACGCGCTCTCATCCGCGCTGCGCACCCAGATCGTCGAACGCGAACGGGCGCAGCATGCACGACTGGCGCCATATGTCGCCGGGATCGAATCGGCTGCGGCGCGCATTGCACAGGGACAGGACATTCGTCAGGCAACGCACGACTTGCTCGCCCTGCCCGACGCCGCACGCTGCTTCCTGCTCGACGCGGTCGGCCGCCAGATCGGCGACAACGTGCTGCCGCACAGCCATTCGTCGCAACGCGCCAAACGTTTTCGTCCGCTGCTGCATTCGGAAGGCGCGAACTGGGCGCGGCGTCCGTACTTCATCGAGGCCATGCGTGCACCCGGCGAAGTGCATTTCACGCCGCCCTATCTCTCGATCAACGAAGCGCACTTGTGCGTGACGGCCTCCATCGCGTCGCCCGCGAAGCAGGGGCTTCATGTGCTTTGCGTGGATATCAACTGGTAGGCATCACGCCACGGACTTTGCCTCCGTAGCGCCCCAAAAAACGCCCCCGGCGTCTTACGACGTCCGGGGGCGTTGCATTTCGAGCGATGCGTGTGACTGGCTTCGTCCGACTTAAGCGGCGCGCGGTGCGCGATAGCGCTCAAGCCAATGAGCGTAAGGCGCGGGCAGCACCCACGTCGGACGCTTCTCGTCGAGTTCGCGCGCAGCGAAGCACGGCCAGTGCGGGTTCGCCAGATGGGCGCGGCCCACCATCACGAGATCCAGTTGACCGTCCGCCACGATGCGGTTTGCCACGACCGGATCGTCGATGCCCCAGGCCGATGCCACCGGAAGACCCGCTTCCTTCTTCACACGTTCCGAAATCGGTGCGAGGAACGGCGTGCCCCAGGGAATGTTCGCGTTCGGTGTCGAGAAGCCAACGCTCACGCTCAACAGGTCCAGACCGCCTTCGCGCATCTGACGCGCGAGCGTGATCGATTCCGCCAGCGTTTCTTCGTCGCGGCCATCGTATTCGATGACGCCGAAACGCGCGGTGAGCGGCAGATGTTCCGGCCATACTTCGCGCACGGCAGCCAACGTCTCCAGCAGGAAACGGCTACGGCCAGCGAGATCGCCACCATAGTCGTCTTCGCGATGGTTAGCATGCAGCGAGAAGAAGCTCTGCGCCAGATAACCGTGGGCAAAGTGCAGTTCGAGCCATTCGAAGCCTGCGGCAAGCGCGCGGCGTGCGGCGGCCACAAAGTCGGCCTTCACGCGGGCGATGTCGTCGAGCGTCATGGCCTTAGGCACCTTGCCGAGGTCGCCGCCGAAGGCGACAGCGGACGGCGAGATCGTCGGCCAGCCGCGCGGGTCGTCTTCACCGATATGGTCGTCGCCTTCCCACGGGCGGTTGGCGCTTGCCTTGCGGCCCGCGTGAGCGATCTGGATGCCCGGCACCGCGCCGTGCGACTTGATGGCCGCAGCGATGCGCGCCATGCCAGCCGTCTGTTCGTCGTTCCACAGACCGGTGCATCCCGGCGAAATGCGGCCTTCGGGCGACACGGCGGTCGCTTCGACGATCACCAGACCCGCACCACCGCGCGCCAGGCTGGCGTAGTGGGCGAGGTGCCAGTCGTTGGTCACGCCGTCGACGGCGCTGTACTGGCACATCGGTGGGATCGCGATGCGGTTGCGCAACTTCGCGCTCTTCAGTTCAAACGGGGAAAACAGGGCAGACATGAGGTTTCTCTAATTGGGGGGCAATGTCAGGGCACAGCGGTGCCGACCGGCGGAGCCTGCGGCTCGGGGCGGTCTTCACGGCATCTCGACCGGTTTGGTCGACGCAAGCAATGGTAGCCCCACATCGCTATAATGGAAACTATCTGCAAATTATCGATTCGATAACACTTCATTATGGTCAATCCCCAGTGGCTCAAATCCTTCGCCACGCTCGCCGAGCTGGGTAACTTCACCCGCACAGCCGACCAGCTGGGGCTGACGCAGGCAGCGGTCAGCCAGCACATCAAGCATCTCGAAGAGGAATTCGGCCCGTTGCTCGTGCGCCGCCCGCGTGCCGTGGAACTGACACCCGCCGGTCAGGCGCTGCTCGTCTATTGCGAACAGGTCGAGTGCGCGGGGCGGCATTTGCGCTCAAGCCTGGAAGATGCGAACGAGGAATGCGGCAACATCAACCTCATCACGCCGGGGAGCATCGGGCTGTACCTGTGTCCGATCCTGCTCGACATGCAGCAGGCAAATCCCGCGATGGCCGTGCGTCACCGTTTCGCGCCCGATCGCGAAGTGCTCGAAGGCATTCTTCAGAATCACTTCGAGCTGGGCCTCGTGACGCTGCGCCCAGACGACCCCCGTCTCACGGCGACACCTTTCACGCAGGAACCGCTCGAACTCGTGGTGCCCGCCGGTGAGGACGTGCACAAGTGGGAGGATCTCAAACGCATCGGCTTCATCGATCACCCCGATGGCGAGGCGATGTCGACGCGCTTGCTAAGTCGCCGCTTTCCGGGCAATCCGGGCGTGCAGAGTCTGCCGTGCAAGGGATGTACGAATCAGATCAGCCTGATTCTCGAGTACGTCGCACGTGGGCTGGGGTTCACCGTCATCCCGCAGTACGCACGGCAGGCGTTCGCGTCACAGGACGCCATTCGTGTCGTGGATTGCGGCCCGCCGGTCGTGGACACGCTTTGGCTGATCCATCGCGCAGAGTGGCCGCTGTCGGCACGCGCGCAGCGGGCGGTCGAGCTGCTGCGCGAGCGCGTCGACGCGCCGCGCCCGCGTGCGTTCGGTGGCGAGAAGGTGTTGCAGCGCGCGAGTGCGTGACGTTATCGCGTGTTATCGCGCCGCTTGCGTGAACTTGTTGAACGACGTATCGAACAGACCCCGCACGTCGAACCCCTTCGTCAGCGTGCCGGTTTTGACGAAGTCGTCGACACTCTTCTGCGCTTCTGCAATGGCGGCGTCCGTCAGCGGTTCATAGCGAATGCGCGACGTGCTGAACCATTGATGCGCCAGCTTCGGATCGACACGCGACTTCGCAGCCCAGACGTCGGCGTAACGCTCGATGTGCTTCGCATCCGCCAGCGACCATTCACGCGCGCGTTGATAGCGCTGCACGAAGTCCCCTAGCAATTCGCGCTTGCTGTCGATCACCTTCTGCGTCGTGGACAGATAGCTCTGCGCCGCGATCAGGCCGCGCGCCGTCACAACGGTGCGCGCGCCCGCCTGACGCAAGCGTGTCACGTACGGCTCCCACGTCGCCGTCGCATCGACCTTGCCCGCCTGTAACGCGGCGGCCGAATCGACCGACGCCAGATACGAATACTTCACCGAATCGAGCGGCAGCCCGGCAGACACCAGCGCCGCCTGCACCAACTGCTGCGACCAGCCGCCACGCGTGATCGCGACCGTCTTACCCTTCAGATCGGCCACCGTCTTGATCTGCGTGTGCGGTCCCGCGAGCAGTACCACGCTGTCCGGACTGTCGCGATAGATGCCGATGACCTTGACCGGTGCACCCTGTGCAGCAAGGAACAGCACCGGGCCGTCGCCCTGTAAGCCGATGTCGAGCGCACCGGCGTTCACCGCTTCGACGACCGGCGTACCGGCGGGAAATTGCTTCCATGAGACGGTGTAAGGCGCGTCCTGCAAAGCACCCGACGCTTCGAAGAGACTCTGCGCGTTATAGGCCTGATCGCCCACGACGAGCACTGGCTTATCTGCCGCCTTTGCTGCGTTGCTCGAGAACGGAAGAATCGCCGCGACGCTCAGCGCCACCGCCGCACCACGACGCAAGCGTGCGCGCCACGTCGGCCAGCGGTCTTGAGCCCGCGCCCGCAGGTCACGCTTCGCCGAGCGCGCCAGCGTGGCACGTACCATCGCGGCACGCGATGGTGTAGAGACATAGAGGCCGAAGGCAATGGCAGACGCCGCGATGAACGCGTCGAGCACGGGACTGACAGGCTGGGCCGTAGGGGCGGCATGGGAGGCAGTGTTCGTCATGGCATGTCGCCGCGCATCGGCGCAGCTTTGAGAGTAAGAGGATGTGCCAGTCTAGGCACGCCCCATCGCATTCCCAACCATCGATTGATGCGATCCATAGCCCGCGCGGTGCGAGTTTGCTTATGGCGGTTTGCTTATCTGATTTCGTTGTTTGTCGTGACGTGCGTCGTGCGCCTATCGTGGTCGTCTACCGAAATCGAACGAGAGCAAGTCCATGACGCAACCTGCCCGCAAACTCCGGCTGGGCGCCTACATGTCGGGTTCCGGCGTGCAAGGCGATAGCTGGCGCCACCCCGACACCGACACGGACGCCTACTCACAATTCGCGCGCTACCGACACTACGCGCAGGAACTGGAACGTGGCCTGTTCGATGCGCTGTTCTTCTTCGACAACCTCTTCGTTTCGACGGACCCGGTTGCGCTCGCCCACAGCCCCGGCGCACCACGCTGGGATCCGGTCGTGCTGCTCGCAGGACTGGCCGGGGCGACGAAGCACATCGGGCTTGTGGCGTCCGTCAGCACCACCTACAGCGAGCCGTACAACGTGGCACGTGCGTTCGCGTCGCTCGACCATCTGTCGGGTGGGCGTGCCGGATGGAATCTCGTAACGTCCACCGGCGGCGGCGAGAACTTCAACCGCGACGATCACGTCGACCATGCCGAGCGCTACGAGCGCGCGAACGAGTTCTTTGAGGTCGCCACCGGCCTCTGGGACAGCCACGCCGACGACGCCTTCCCCCGCAATAAGGCAACTGGCCAGTGGGCCGATCCGTCGCGCATCCGCACGCTCGATCATCGGGGCAAGCACTTCCGCGTACGCGGGCCGCTCAGTGCGCCGCGTCCGGTGCAGGGCTGGCCGGTCATCGCGCAGGCAGGGTCGAGCGAGGCGGGACGTGAGCTGGCCGCACGCGCGGGCGAACTGCTCTACACGGCGGCGCAAGACATCGAGGATGCCCGCGCGTTCTATACGGACGTGAAGACACGTGCGTTGAAGTACGGACGTAAGCCGGAACACATCTTCATCCTGCCGGGCGTCTCGCCTATCGTGGGACGCACACAATCGCAAGCCGAAGACCTCTACGACAGCCTGCTGTCGCATCGCGACCCGGCGGTCGTGCTGGGTGCGCTGACGAACTACGCGAGCCTCGGCATCGATCTCGGCAGCCTGCCGTTCGACGCGAAGGTGCCGCTGCCCGAACACGTGCCGGGGACGAACTCGCACAAGAGCCGTCAGAAACTGCTGGTGGACTGGATAAGACGCGAACAGCCGACCGTGCGCGAGCTATACACACGCTTTACCGGTGGCGGACACCGCGTGCTGGTCGGCACACCGGCATCGATCGCCGACGACTTTCAGCACTGGTTCGAGACGGGGGCGGCCGATGGCTTCAACATCATGTTTCCGAGCGCGCCCGCAGGCATTACGTCGTTCGTCGATCTGGTGGTGCCGGAGTTGCAACGGCGCGGCCTGTTTCGCACGCAGTACGAAGGCCGCACCTTCCGCGAGAATCTCGGCGTACCGGCCGTACCCAACCGGTACTTTGCGCCG
Organism: Pandoraea commovens; assembly: GCF_024704525.1. Taxonomy (NCBI): domain Bacteria; kingdom Pseudomonadati; phylum Pseudomonadota; class Betaproteobacteria; order Burkholderiales; family Burkholderiaceae; genus Pandoraea; species Pandoraea commovens. Next base: position 837,075 of record NZ_CP102780.1, on the reverse strand, counting down.
CGCGACGTTGCATCGGCGGCGCAGACTGGCTCAGCCGATTCAGCCGATCAACCGGCCGAGACGATTGCCGCAATCGCCTGACCCACTTCGGTCGTGTTCGCGCGCCCGCCCATGTCGCCGGTGCGCGGACCGTCTTTGATGACCTGCGTGATGGCGGCGAGGATCGCGTCGTGGGCGTCACGCGTACGCGCATCGCCCCGACCGATGAAGTCGAGCATCATCGCAGCGGTCCAGATCATGCCGATCGGGTTCGCGATGTTCTTGCCTGCGATATCCGGGGCCGAACCGTGCACCGGCTCGAACAGCGACGGAAACTTGCCTTCGGGGTTCAGGTTGCCGGACGGCGCAATGCCGATGGTTCCGGTGCACGCCGGGCCGAGGTCCGACAGAATGTCGCCGAACAGATTCGAGGCGACGACCACGTCGAAACGATCCGGATTCAGCACGAAGCGCGCGCACAGAATGTCGATGTGCTGCTTGTCCCACGTGATGTCGGGATACTTCGCCGCCGTCTCGGCCGCACGCTTGTCCCACCACGGCATGGAGATCGAAATGCCGTTGCTCTTCGTTGCGACCGTCACGTGCTTGCGCTCGCGTTGCTGCGCGAGGTCGAACGCAAACTTCAGCACGCGCTCCGTGCCCTGACGCGTGAACACCGACTCCTGCACGACGAACTCACGCTCCGTGCCTTCGAACATCACACCGCCAATCGACGAATATTCACCCTCGGTGTTCTCGCGCACGATCATGAAATCGATGTCGCCCGCCTTGCGATTCGCGAGCGGCGACGGCACACCGTCGAACAGACGCGCCGGGCGCAGATTGATGTACTGATCGAACTCGCGACGGAACTTCAGCAACGATCCCCACAGCGAAATGTGATCGGGCACCGTCTCGGGCCAGCCCACCGCACCGAACAGAATCGCGTCCACGCCGTCGAGCTGCTGCTTCCAGTCGTCCGGCATCATCTGGCCGTGCTGGACGTAGTAGTCACAGCTCGCCCACTCGATGTGCTGATATTCGACGGGAATGCCGAAGCGCTTGCTGGCGGCGTCGAGCACGCGCACGCCTTCGGGCATCACCTCTTTACCGATGCCATCGCCCGGAATCACGGCGATCTTGAACGGACGCTGGGGGCGTTGGGACGTTTCGGTCATGGTCTGTCTCCTGAACGTTTGACGAATGCCGCTAGATTATTCTATTCCAACGCGGATAAAATCCCCCAATCGGTTAATCCACTATCCACGAATCGTGAATAAACCTCTGCCCGTCAATCCCAATCTCGACGATCTGCGCGTGTTCTGTCAGGTCGCGCGCCGCGCCAGCTTCTCGGCAGCCGCCGAGGCGCTGGGCGTCTCGCCCGCCTACGTGAGCAAGCGCGTGGGCATGCTGGAGGCCGATCTCGGCACGCGTCTGCTACACCGCTCGACGCGGCGCGTGGCGATCACCGACGCGGGTGAGCGGGTCTACGCGTGGGCCGAGAAGATTCTCGACGACGTGAGTCATCTGATGGAGGACGTGTCGAGTACGCGTCAGGTGCCACGCGGCACGCTTCGGGTGTCGAGCAGCTTCGGCTTCGGACGGCACGTGGTGGCCCCGGCGATGTCGCGGCTTCGTGCGCTGCATCCGCAACTCAATGTCCGGCTGGACCTGTTCGACCGCATCGTCGACGTTGCGGCGGAAGGTTACGACCTCGACGTACGTATCGGAGACGAGATTGCACCGCATCTGATTGCGCGCAAGCTCGCAGACAACCATCGCGTGTTGTGCGCGTCGGCGGCGTATCTGGAAGCGCACGGCACGCCGCGCCAGCTAAGCGATCTCGCGGGACACGCGTGCATCGTCATCAAGGAACGCGATCACCCGTTCGGCATGTGGCGATTGCAGCAGCGTGGTGAGTCCGTCTCGCTCAAGGTGACGGGGCCGCTCTCGACGAACCACGGCGAAGTCGCAGTGCAGTGGGCGCTCGACGGTCAGGGCATCGTGCTGCGGTCAATGTGGGATGTAGGTGCGCTGATCGCGCGCGGAGAACTGGTGCAGGTACTGCCGGACGTCACGCAACCGGCCAACGTCTGGGCGGTATATCCGTCGCGCGTGGCGTCGTCGGCCAAAGTGCGCGCCTGCGTGGAATTCCTTGCGGGGGAATTCCAAACGCAGGCGTAAGCTGACGTAAGGCTTAGGTTATTGAAGCATTACTGAAGCATTACTGAAGCGTGAACGTCGCTTGCTGGACGTTCTGCGAATCGAGTCCGATCTGCACGTTGAAGTCGCCCGGCTCCGCCACGTATTGCAGCTTCGCGTTGTAGAACTTCAGCAGACTCTCGTCGATGGCGAATTGCACGGTGCGCGACTCACCCGGCTTCAGACTCACCTTCTGAAAGCCCTTCAGTTCCTTGATCGGACGCACGATCGACGCCGCCACGTCCTGCAAATACATCTGCACGACCGTCTCGCCTTCGCGTTTGCCGGTGTTGCGCACCGTCACGCTCGCTTCCACCTTGCCGCCGCTCGTCATCGTCTTCGCCGAGAGCTTGACCTTCGACACGTCGAACGTCGTGTAGCTCAGGCCGTATCCGAACGCATACAGCGGGCCGGAGTCTTCCTCGAAGTATTGCGACGTGTAGTTCGCGGGCTTGCCCGGCGTGAACGGACGGCCGATGCGCAGCTGGTTGTAGTACGTCGGGATCTGACCGATGGAGCGCGGGAAGGAGATCGGCAGCTTGCCCGACGGGTTGTAGTCGCCGAACAGCACGTCGGCAATCGCATGACCGCCTTCGGTGCCCGCGTACCACGTCTCCAGCATCGCGTCGGCATTGGCCTTCGCCCAGTTCAGATCGAGCGGACGGCCGTTCATCAGCACCACGACAAGCGGCTTACCCGTCGCCTTGAGCGCCTGCAACAACGCCAGTTGGCTGCCCGGCAACATGAGGCTCGTGCGGCTCGACGCTTCATGCGACATGCCGCGCGATTCGCCCACGGCCACGATCAGCGTGTCGGCGTTGCGCGCGACCTGCACGGCTTCGTCGATCATCTGCTGCGGCGTGCGCTTGTCCTGCACGACCTCCGGATTGTCCCAGTCGAGGAAGTTCAGGTACTCGACCACGCGCGGATCGTCGGTGATGTTCGCGCCGCGCGCGTAGGTCACCTGCGCCTTGTCGCCGAGCGTGTCGCGCACGCCTTGCAACAGCGAGACGGCCTGCGCCGGTTTGCCCGCCGCCGACCAGCTACCCATCATGTCGAGCTTCGAATCGGCGAGCGGCCCGATCACGGCGACCTTTCCCGCCTTCTTCAGCGGCAGTGCATCGTGCTGGTTTTCGAGCAGGACGATCGACTTACGAGCGATGTCGCGTGCGGCGTCGCGATGCAGACGGTCGTCGGCGTACACATCCTTCGGGTCTTGCGCGGCATTGCCGATACGACGATACGGATCGGCAAAGAGACCCATGTCGTACTTCGCGCCGAGCACTTCACGCACAGCATCGTCGATGAAGCGAATCGGCACGTCGCCCGACTTCACGAGATCCGGCAACTGCTTGAGGTATTGCTGATCGGCCATGCTCATGTCGACGCCCGCTTCGATGGCGAGTTTGGCGGCTTCACGGCCATCCTTCGCCACGCCGTGACGCATCAGCTCTTCAATCGCGCCGTGATCGCTCACCGTCACACCCTTGAAGCCCCACTCGCCACGCAGCAGGTCGCGCAATAGCCATTTGTTCGACGTCGCGGGTGTGCCATTCACGGAGTTCAGCGCGATCATCACCCCGCCTGCACCGGCATCGATACCGGCACGATACGGCGGCAGATAGTCCTGATACATGCGCATCGGACTCATGTCGACGACGTTGTAATCGCGCCCGCCTTCCACTGCGCCATACAGCGCGAAGTGCTTCACGAACGCCATCAGGCTGTCCGGATTGGCGGGCGAGGTGCCCTGAAAGCCCTGCACGCTGGCGCGCGCGCTCTGCGAGACCAGATAGGGGTCTTCGCCGAAGCCTTCCGAGGTGCGGCCCCAGCGCGGATCGCGCGAGATGTCGACCATCGGCGCAAACGTGGCGTCCAGCCCGTCCGCGCTCGCTTCCTGCGCGGCCACGCGTGCGGCCTGCTTGACCGCCGTCATGTCCCAGCTCGACGCGAGGCCGAGGCTGATCGGGAACACGGTGCGATGGCCGTGCACGATGTCGTAGGCGAAGAAGATCGGAATCTTCAGACGGCTTTGCTTGACGGCAGCCTCTTGCAGCGGACGATTCTCGCTGCGCGTGACGGAGTTGAACGTGCCGCCGACACGACCGGCGGCGATTTCCTTGATGAGTTTCGGCTGCGGCATGTCCGCGCCGATGCTGATCAGGCGCAGCTGACCGATCTTCTCTTCGAGCGTCATGCGCGCGATGAGATCGTCGACAAAGCGTTGCTTGGCGGACGCCGAGGGCATGGCGACGGGAACACCGCCGTTGTTCACGTTGTCGGAGGCTTGAGCGGCGCTGGCAAAGGCCGGCGCGACGGCGAAACTGGCGGCAAGGGCCAGTGCGGAGAGCATTCGCATCTGATGGCGATCCAATTGAATGCGACGTGTGGCGCGCGCAGCAGCGTCGTGCACCAGAACGTCTGGGTCGTCGTATCGGCGGGCGTTGCGAGTGCCGCAAAACGTCGAACTCGCAACACGAAGTGCGATACTTTGCCACAATTGGCGTTTTTTGAAAGATTTCTGTGCCTCGATGCGGTATGGCGCCACCCCCGATGTCGGCGCCGAGGCAACCTGCCCCTTCACTTCAGGAGCGACTTTTGGTTTTGTTTTTTCAGATTGCGTCCTGGCGCCGATGCGCATCATGGGTCGCCACGGGTGCCGCCCTGCTGGGTGCCGCGCATGCCAATGCGTTCTCCCTCGATGACGTGACCGCCCGCGCGAAGGCGCTCGCCGACAAGCCCTACACGGCCCCGGCAAGCAACCTCACACCGGCCTTCGCAAAGATGCAGTTCGGCGACTACATCAAGATCCAGCCGCGCCGCGAAGCGTTCGAATGGAACGATCAGCCGACGGCGTTCAAGCTCGGCTTCTATCATCAGGGCATGCAGTTCAGCACGCCGGTGAAGATCAACGAGATCGTCGGCACCGGCGCTAGCGCGAAGATCGACGAGATCAAGTACGACAGCAAGCGCTTCGACTTTGGCGATCTCAAGCTCGACCGCAGCGCCACGCACGACCTGGGCTACGCGGGCTTTCGCGTGCTCTACCCGATCAACGAACCCGGCAAGCTCGACGAAATCATGAGCGTGCTTGGCGCGAGCTATTTCCGCGTGATCGGCAAAGGCCAGATCTACGGTCTGTCCGCGCGCGGTCTTGCCATCGACACCGGACTGCCCATCGCCGAAGAATTCCCGGCGTTTCGCGAGTTCTGGATCGAGCGTCCGAATGCGGGCGACAAGCATCTCGTCTTCTACGCATTGCTCGATTCGAAGCGCGCCACGGGTGCTTATCGCTTCGACCTGACGCCGGGCGAAGACTCGCTGTTGAAGGTGCAGGCACGCGTGTTCATGCGCGATAAGGTGACGAAGCTCGGCATCGCGCCGCTCACGAGCATGTTCCTGTTCGGACCGAACCAGCAGCGCGATCCGTACAACTTCCGTCCGGCGCTGCACGATTCGAACGGTCTGGCGATTCACGCGGGTAATGGCGAATGGATCTGGCGTCCGCTGAACAATCCGCGCAACGTCGCCATCAGCCAGTTCCAGGTGACCAATCCGCGCGGCTTCGGCCTGCTTCAGCGCGGACGCGATTTCTCGCAATACGAAGACCTGAAGGACCGCTACGATCTGCGCCCGAGTGCGTGGGTCGAGCCGCAGGGCGACTGGGGCAAGGGACATGTCGAACTGGTCGAGCTTCCGTCGCCGGACGAGACCAACGACAACATCGGCGCGTTCTGGACGCCTGATCAACTGCCGCCCAAGGGCACGCCGTTGCAGGCCGACTACAACATCCGCTGGACGATGAACGAGCGCGGCATCGTCGACCGCAATCTGGCATGGGTCAAGCAGACGCTGCGCACCGCAGGCGAGATCACGCAGGCCAATCTGATTCGTCACTTCGACGGCAGCACGGGCCTGATCGTGGACTTCGACGGTGGCCCGCTCGCCACGCTGCCGCCCGGTTCAGTCACATCGCAAATCAGCGTCAGCGATAACGCCACCATCATCGAGCAGACGCTGCAACCGAACCCGGTCACGCATGGCATGCGCCTGAACCTGCGCGTGATGGTCAAGGATCCGGCCAAGGTCGTCGAACTGCGCGCCGCGCTCGTCTCGGGCGGGAAGGCGATCAGCGAGACGTGGAGCTATCAACTCCCGCCTTTCTCCGTCGCTAAGCAATAAGTTGCATTAATGTAGTCCGTGCGGCGGTGTTCTGCCGCCGCACATCTCACCTCTTCCAACACGTCCCTCGCCATAATTAAACAGTCACTTACGAGCGGCGTTTTCTCATGTAAAACCCTAGAAACGTCAAATTCGCCTTGCAGTCGACGTCCGTTTCGCGTTTACTGCATGCACGATATTGCATGAACAGCCACCCATCGCAGGACATAGAGGTGGTCTGCTTCCTTGGTAACGACCTCAGGTCGCGCCGCTGAAGCTCGGCCTCGCTGCCGCGTGCGTCGGTCATAAAGGAATACACAAAGACTCTCCGCGATCCGACGGAGGGCGGATTCGTTTATGGAGACACCCGCATGCGACACATCGACGTACATCATCTGGCCGACGAAGCGCGCTTCAACGGCTATCACGGACGCATCCTGCTTTGGTGCGCACTCATCATCATCTTCGACGGCTACGACCTCGCAGTCGCGGGCATTGCATTGCCGTCGATCATGAAGGCGATGAACGTCGACGCCACCAGCGCCGGTTTCATGGTCAGCTCGGCCCTGTTCGGCATGATGTTCGGTGCCATCGTGATGGGCATGGTCGCGGACAGCATCGGCCGTCGCAAAGCCATCGCCATCTGCGTCCTGATGTTCTCGCTGTTCACCGCAGCGGCCGGTCTCACGCATGAGCCGATCAGTTTTTCCGTCACCCGCTTTCTGGCAGGCGTCGGCATCGGCGGCGTGATGCCGATTGTCGTGGCGCAGATGACGGAATACTCACCGCGACGTCTGCGCGGCACACTCGTCACGCTCATGTTCTCGGGCTACTCCGTCGGCGGCATGCTCGCAGCACTCCTCGGCAAAGGGCTGATCGAGTCGTACGGCTGGCAGTCCGTGTTTCTCGCGGCCAGTGTTCCGGCGCTGCTCGTGCCGTTCGCGATGAAAGCGCTCCCCGAATCGATGCCGTTCCTCATTCGTAACGGACGTCTCGACACACTCAAGCAAGTCCTCGCCCGCCTCTCGCCGGATTACGTTGCGCAGCCGAGTGACCAGTTCGCACTGCCGGGCACGGACCGCAAGCAAGCCGCGCCGCTCTCGCGTTTGTTCCAGGACGGGCGTGGCTTCAGCACGGTCATGCTGTGGGTCGCGTTCTTCATGTGTCTGTTCATGGTGTACGCGCTCAGCTCGTGGCTTGCGAAGCTCATGGCGAGCGCCGGCTACAGCCTCGGCTCGGCGCTCACCTTCGTGCTCGTGCTGAACTTCGGCGCGATGCTCGGCGCGATCGGCGGCGGCTGGCTGGCCGATCGCTTCAACATCAAATACGTGCTCGTGGGGATGTATGCACTCGCCGCCGTGTCGATCACGTTGCTCGGCGTGAAGGTGCCGACGCCGGTGCTCTTCGTGCTCGTGGGACTGGCCGGTGCGTCGACCATCGGCACGCAGATCGTGACGTACGCCTACGCGGGTCAGTTCTATCCGATGGCAGCACGCAGCACGGGGATCGGCTGGGCTTCCGGCGTGGGACGCAGCGGTGCGATTCTCGCGCCCATCGTGATCGGTGTGCTCGTGAGCATGTCGCTGCCGTTGCAGCAAAACTTTATGGCAATCGCGATTCCCGCCGTCATTGCCGTGATCGCCGTGTTGCTCATCGACCACAAGAAATCGGCGTCGGTGCAGCAGCAGGCAGCGATGCAATCGCAGGGGCATTCGACGGGATTGGCGAACGGCGCGGGAGAACCTGCGTAATCTCGCGCGTCAAGAGTGGTCCGGGTGAATTTTTGCATGCGGGCATGACGGTACGGCGACGTGTCGTCATGCGAAAATGCGCGCCGCAGCGGTCACGGGAACGACTGCGGCTTTCGATGTAGCGGCACGCCGGAGCGGGGCACATTAAAATCAGCCAAGCGCGCACGCAACATACGAAAAAACATTCAACCCGAGCGCCTCAGGCGCCGTTATCCAGATATCCGTCCCAACGGACGATCTGGGGAAAACCAACATGCCGCGTCTCGCTTCGCTGAGTGCTTTCGTGCTGGCCGTTGCCAGTGCCTGCGTCACCCTCTCCGCCGCCGCTGCCACGCCCGACGACGCCCGCGTCGTCCAGCTCTCCACACGGCAGACCATCGCAACCGACGCCGTGTTCAACGGCCATCCGACAGTCGTCGCTACGCTCGGCGCGGATGCGCTGCGCGATGCCCACGGCAGTTTCGGCGTGAACGTCGCCGCCGGCACGCTCAACGTGCAGTCGAATCAGATCGTGGTGGCGCAAGCGAGCCACCTGTCGATCGACACGACCCAGACGATCCGCAATGCGGCGACGGTGACGGGCGCGATGAACGCATCGCTCGGCGACCGCGCGCTGATGGGTGCCGCAGGCAACATCGGTGTGAACGTGGCGGCGGGTTTCGCCAACGCGCAGTCGAACGCGCTGGCGATTCACTGACACCCTACGCCGACGCGTTCGCGTCAGCCTTCTGCCGGGAACTGCTTTTGCAGATTCCCGAGCCAGCGCGCCACGGTGCGAAGCTCGGCTTCGGTGAAATCGTCGTGTAACAGGTCGTTGAGTTCGGCCAGTACGTCGCGCGCACGAGCGATGGCTTTGTGACCGGCGGCCGTGATGCGCAAACGCGTGGCACGGCCATCGTTGGCGTCGGCCCAGCGCGTGAGCAGACCGGCGACGACCATACGGTTCGCCAGCCCCGTCATGGATGACGGGGAAAGTTGCAGCGCCGCACCGACCTCGCCGACGAGCGCGTCCTCGTGATGCAGCAGGTAAAAGAGCACGCCCGCCTGCGCAGCGCTCACACCCGCGTTCTCCGATGAGCGCGCATCTATCCACTGCTGTACGCGACGTTGTCCGACATTGAGCAGGAAGAACAGGCGTCGGTCGGCCGCTTCGGTCGTCGACTTGCTTCGTTTGACAGATTTTTCAGTCGCAGGGGACGCCTGGCGTTTGGGCATGCCGTCTCGTCAGTCTGAGGGATTCGGGATCAAGGGATCGCGGGCGGTCATGCCATCGTCCGTCGACACACCCGCTCCTGTGCGACGCTCCCCGGCATTCACTGCGCCCGTCGACAACAACCAGTCGATGGTTTCCGGCCACGCAAACGCGCCGGAACGCTGGCGGAAGTATCCCATATGCCCGATCGATCCGGTGTCCGAAAGACTTGCCGAAATCTCCCGACACGTCACGTTCGCGTGACGAAACCGTGATACGAGGATGTCGATGCCCATGGGCGTTGCCCAGAGATCGTCGTCGAAACCGAGCGAGAGGATCGGCGTGCGCACGCGGGCGAAACGGGTGTCGGCGTCCAGCGTCGGATCGTCAAAAAAGTAGTTCGGCAGGCGTGTCCAGTCGCTCCATTCGAGCAGAACGTCTTTCGGCAGGTCCTCACCGATGCCGAGGTGGCTGCCCGGCATGTAACCCACCAGACGCGCGAGCGGCGGTGCTAGCCAGTGCATCAGCAGCGTGACGCGTGTGCGTTCGCGACGGTTCGTCACCACGCGCATCGCCCCTGCATGCGATGCCACCTGCACCGCCGCGCGCAGCAGGTTCGAGCTTTCGCACAGTCCGATGGCATGACCGCCAAAACTATGGCCGACGGCATAAAGCGGCAGCGACGGGTAATGGGTGCAAGCCCAACGCGTGACGCCCTCGGCATCCAGATCCGCCCAGTCGCGCATACGCGCCTGAAAACCTCTGAGCGATGACGGACGCGACCCGTCGATGCCCCGGTAGCTGTAGGTGACGGCAATCAAACCGCGCTCGGCAATGTATTTCGCAAACGCGAAGTAAAGCCGCTCCGGCACGGCCGTCGCCGGGTGCACCAGTACAAGGCCCTTCGCAGGCAACTCCTCGGGATACCAGACATGCGCGCCGAGCGGATATCCGTCGACGGCAGGAATCTCAGCAGCAAGTGACGTCACAAAACAACTCCCCGGCACTCGCATGCCCGGGGGGAATGTGCAGCGCCTTTCAGTAACTTAGTTCGAATACACACATAGTTCGCACACGAAGTATATTTTAATTTTTATTTCGCGCACGAAATAAATTAGAGGAAGATGTCCGTGTGACTCGCCATCACGGAATCTGCGCAATAAAAAACGGGAACCGAAGTTCCCGTTTTTTTACCGCGTCGCTCCCGTGGCGCGCTCGTTGCCAAACCTGTCACTGAACACCCGCCAGACACGCTGGCGACAACGCCGACTTCACGCGTTGCGAGAACGCGGGCCAGCGGCACGCTTTCGCGTCCGGCCCGTCGCTGCAATCGGGCAGCACAAGAGCTACGCGCTTCGCCGGTTCATCCAGCGACAGCGACGTCAGTTGACGCAGTTGCTGCATCGACTGATACACCAGTTCCACGCGAACGAACCGTTCGCCCGCCGGGTTGCGCCACAGCGAGAAGACAAGCGCACCGTCGGGCGGTGTGTTGTCCGGCTGGTCCGGCAATTGCCAGTCGAGCTTCAGCATGCCCGCGAGGTTGGCGAGGTTCGTGTCGTGTCCCGTCAGCACGAAAACACGATTGCCCGTCGGCAGCGCCGGGCCGCGCACGGCGGGCGTAGGCGTTGCACTCGTCGCTTCGGCACGCGTGAGCGCATCGAGCACTGTCGCGAGCAGTGGCGTGCCGTTCGTCGTGGCGAGATACGGGGTCTTGTTCAGCAGATCGCGCTGCGCGTTATGCGCTTCGAGCAGCAGCGCCCAATCCTTGTCGTCGCGAATGCGTCCCCACGCGACCTGATTGTCGGGCAAGCCCTCGCCCGCTTGCAGCAGGAAAACCTCCGACGCCTTCGCCGCGCTGCCCAGCGCCCCACGCAGCGTCACCCCGCTGCCATCGCCCTCCACACGCAGACGTGTCGGCACCTCCTCCAGCTTGCATCCACCGGGGGCACCGCAGGCAGGACTGTGAGCATAGTCGAGCACCTCGCCCATGCGCGCGAGTGTCGCGCTATAGCGCTTATTGAGACCGGAGACGCCCTCCGGTGCCAGACGCGACTCGATGGCTCCACGCGCCGCCCCCGGATCGAGCGGGCAATCGCCTGCTGCAACCGGTTGGAAGACGGCGTCATACGTCGTGAGATCGGTCTGGTGCGACGTGCGCATGTCGCATCCCGGCGCGATACCCTGCAACAACGCGTTGCCGGATTCGCGCGTGCGCTGATCGATGTCGGCCCATCCGTAGACAGCACCGGGGGACGGGCAGGCGTTCTCCGGCAGTACGCGCCGCGCGCGCAGCCAGTCGCCGTAGTAGCGCCCCATGCGCTCGGACAGCGATCCGCCGCGGGCCGTCAGATAACCGGCGGGCACCGGCCAGCCGGGCCACGCGTCCGGGCTGAGTTTATCCAATGGGGGATGGGCGTGGGTCGGGGATCGCACACCGTGGCGGCTCACGATCACGGTGGAGACGAGGGTCCAGTCGGCGGGCATGCCGTCGATGCGGGCGGCAGACTCGGGCGGCTTTGCAGGGCCCGGCTGCTGCGGGGCCGGTGTCGTGCAGGCGCTCAGTGCGCCCACGACCGTCAGCGCGGCAATGCGTGCCTGCCACCGCGCGCCATTACGCCTGAGCCACCGGCGGACCGGGACACTGTCATTGGAAACGTCGGGGGATCGAACGGGCTCACGGGTCATCACGCGGGTCATGGCAGCAGTCATGGCAACAGGTCGGGGTGACAGGGAAACGAGGGGAACGCGGGTGGCGCCGACGTTCATCTTACCGTGCGTGCGCGTCCCCTCGGCGGCCATCTACCCGGCGTGGCGGAAATACGTCGCCGTGTGGCGGAGCGACTATGCCGACGCCTCGTCCACGCGCCCCACCGCACCGAATCGCCACGACAACCGATGCGCAGCAGCCCGCAACGCTTGCGAGGGTACGGCGTCTGGCGCGGTTTCGAAACTGCCCGTCGACCCCATCAGCGCAAGTACCAGCGTCACCTCGCCGGTGTGATCGAACACCGGCACCGCAATCGTATCGATGCCGGGCACAGGATTGCTCAGCGCGGTATCGAATTGCTGCTCGCGAATCGCGCTCAGACGCGCGCTGTAGTCGGCAGGCGGCTTCGCCGCACGCCCTTCCGCGCCCAGCCCCGCCATGCGTACCGCCTCTTGCGCGAGGAGTCCGTCGAGCACGGCCTCGGGCAGGAAGGCCGCGAACGTGCGTCCAATGGCCGTGTTCACCAGCGAGAGCACGGTGCCGATGCGCAAGCTCACGTGCTGCGGACGCATCGCCTCTTCCAGACGCACGACCGTCGGCCCCACCGGCCCCAGGACCGCCATCGCGGCCGACAGCCCTGTCGCCTGCGCAAGCGCCAGAATTTCCGGCTCGGCTTCGCCGGTCGGCGACAGCCGCTGCAACGCCATCAGCCCGAGATCCAGACTCAGCGCGCCCGCTTCGAAATTGCCGTTTTCGTCGCGCGAGAGCAGACCCGCCCGCTGTAGGCTGACGAGATGCGGATGCGCCTTCGCGGCCGCCATTCCGGCTTCGCGCGCGAGCGCGTTGAGCGGCAGCGGACGTCCCGCAGCCACCAGTGCCTCGAGCAACACGCCCGTGCTCTCCAGCGCCTGAATGCCGCGTTGCGGCTTGGCGGCACCACTGCCCATCGCTTCCTTTTCCATCTTGGGTTCGCTACGGTTTCGGGGCGCGCTCATGCCGCCACCTCGCCGTCGTTGCCCGACGTCCCGATCTGCGCTGCGATGGCGGCGGCCGTCGCGCTCAACGCGTTCGCAGCGGCACCGTCCCACGCGACGTCGAGCGCCGCCGTCGGACCGATGGCCGTGAGCGCGAGGCGCAAACGCCCGCTCGCGTCGAACACCGGCGCACACAGACTGCTCACCGACGGGCTAGGCGTATTCACGCTGCGCGACATGCCGTGCTCTCGCGTCTCGTCCAGCAAGGTGTCGAAGCGCGCCCGCTCTGCCGCATCGCCCGCCATCTGTTCGCGCCATGCCGGTGGCCATTGCGTCTGCGGTGTAAAGGCGCAAAACGCGCGGCCTGTCGACGTCGTCGTCAACGACATGACCGAGCCCACGTGCAAATTCACATGCAACGGAAACGCCGCCCGTTCGAAATGCACGACGACTGGCCCTTGCGGCGCGCTGGTGCAAATCGCCACGCAGAAGCCCGTCTCGCGCGCCAGCGCCACCACACGTGGCACGGCGGCGCGGTACGCCGGGTCGTTTTCGAGATGCAGGAGCGCGAGGCGTAGCGTCATCGGTCCCGGCGCGTAATCGCCGGACATGGGATCGCGCTTGAGCAAACCCAGTCGCGTGAGACTTACCAGATACGGATGCGCCTGCGCAGGCGGCAGCCCCGCAAGCGTGGCGATATCGCCGGGGCCCAGCGGGCGGCGTGCCTGCCCTAGCGCTTGAAGCACGCGCGCTGCAACGTCCACGCTTTGCACACCACGCGAAGCGCGGCCGGGCTGGCCTGCGCCTTGCGTGCCGTCAGTTGCGTCGGTCGTGACGTCCATCGGAATTCGATTCATGCAGTTCTGGGAGCCGCGCTCCCTCGGGAAAATGGCCTAGATTTTAAACGGGTCGGCAGCGAGATTCCCGGACAACCGTCCAATGCCGCAGGGTTAACCCGAGACCCACCGCGCTGAAAACCCGCTTCGATCACTCATGCCGCAACATTAGCAAATAACAATCAGATTTGTCATTGACAAATAATCCGAGCGTTTCGTAAGATGCCCTCATCCAGCAGCACCATCCCCGCAGACGAGATAAGAGAGAGAGACAAGCATGGCCAAAGCATTCGCCTCGCAAGCCGACCTGGAAGCCAAGAAGGTCACGTTCACCCAACTGTCGGAAAACACCTGGGCCTACACCGCCGAGGGCGACCCGAACTCGGGCGTCATCATCGGCGACGACGGTGTGATGATCGTCGACACGACGGCCACGCCTGCCATGGCGCAGGACCTGATCGCCAAGATCCGCACCATCACCGACAAGCCGATCAAGTACGTCGTGCTCTCGCACTACCACGCGGTACGCGTGCTCGGTGCGTCGGCCTACTTCGCCGAAGGCGCACAGCAGATCATCGCCAGCCGCGGCACGTACGAGATGATCGTCGAGCGCGGCGAAGCCGACATGAAGTCGGAGATTGAGCGCTTCCCGCGTCTGTTCGCCGGTGTCGAGACGGTGCCCGGCCTCACGTGGCCGACGCTCGTCTTCGAAAAGGAAATGACGTTGTTCCTCGGCAAGCTCGAAGTGAAGATCGCGCACCTCGGTTCGGGTCACACGAAGGGCGACACCGTGGTGTGGCTGCCGTCGCAGAAGGTGCTGTTCTCGGGCGACCTCGTCGAGTACGACGCCGCCTGCTACACCGGTGACGCACAACTCGCCGAATGGCCGGCTACGCTCGACGCACTCGCCGCGCTGGGTGCAGAGAAGCTCGTGCCGGGTCGCGGTCCTGCGCTGACCACGCCTGACGAAGTCGCCAAGGGCCTCGCCTACACCAAGGATTTCGTGACGACGCTGTTCGAAGCGGGCAAGCAAGCCGTCGAACAGAAGCTCGATCTGAAGGGCGCGATGGCGCTCACGCGTAGCCAGATGGATCCGAAGTTCGGCCACGTCTTCATCTACGAACACTGCCTGCCGTTCGACGTGACGCGCGCCTTCGACGAAGCGTCCGGCATCACGCATCCGCGTATCTGGACGGCGCAACGCGACAAGGAAATGTGGGCCGCGCTGCAGAACTGAGTTCGCAGCGTTGGTTACGGGCGCAGCCAAGGACGCTGCGTCCGCAATAGATAGCAATCAGCAGTCAAAGCAAAAGTAGAAAAACGTCACCCGTCGGTGCCTGTGCGCCGGTGAGGTGCCGACGATGGAGACTTTGCATGAGCAGCATCGATTACCAGCGCCTGACGTTCGATTACCAAGCGTGCGCCGAGCAAGCCGAGCACGCCACGTCCGTCACGCATCCCGTCATCGTGGTCGGTGCAGGCCCGATCGGTCTGGCCACCGCAATCGACCTCGCGCAGCAGGGCGTGTCCGTGATCGTGCTCGACGACGATTGCACGCTCTCGACCGGCTCGCGCGCCATCTGTTTCGCCAAGCGCACGCTCGATATCTTCGACCGTCTGGGTTGCGGCGAGCGCATGGTGGAAAAAGGCGTGCGCTGGAACGTAGGCCGCGTGTTCCTGCGCGACCAGGAGGTCTACAACTTCGATCTGCTACCCGAAGCGGGTCATCATCGTCCGGCCTTCATCAACCTTCAGCAGTATTACGTCGAAGGCTATCTGTTCGAGCGCGCACGCGAGCTGCCGAACATCGAGATCCGCTGGAAGAACAAGGTCGTCGGTCTCACGCAGCAGGGCACGCCCGGCTCGGCGGATGCGAGCGTCACACTCACGGTCGAGACGCCGGATGGCGAGTATCAGACGACCGCGCGTTACGTCGTTGCAGCCGACGGCTCACGTAGCCCCGTGCGCAAGCTGATCGGCGTCGACAGTCACGGACGCACGTTCAAGGACCGCTTCCTGATTGCCGACGTGAAGATGACGGCGGACTTCCCCGCCGAGCGCTGGTTCTGGTTCGACCCGCCCTTCCATCCGAATCAGTCGGTGTTGCTGCATCGTCAGCCGGACGACGTCTGGCGCATCGATTTCCAATTGGGATGGGACGCCGACCCGGTCGCCGAGAAAGCCCCCGAGCGTGTCATCCCGCGCGTGCAGGCGTTGCTCGGCCCCGATGCGAAGTTCACGCTGGAATGGGTCAGCGTCTATACGTTCTCGTGTCTGCGCATGGACGACTTCCGGCACGGTCACGTGCTGTTCGCGGGCGACTCCGCGCATGGCGTGTCGCCGTTCGGTGCACGCGGGGCCAACAGCGGCGTGCAGGACGCCGAGAACCTCGCGTGGAAGCTCGCGCTGGTGCTGGCCGGTCAGGCACCCGATACGCTGCTCGACACTTACGCTCGCGAGCGTGAGTACGCCGCCGACGAGAACATCCGCAACTCCACCCGCTCCACGGATTTCATTACGCCGAAGAGCCCGGTGTCGCGCGTGTTCCGCGACGCTGTGCTAACGCTCGCCCGCGATCATGCGTTTGCGCGTCAACTGGTCAATAGCGGACGTCTGTCCGTGCCCGCCGTGTTGCACGAGTCGACGCTGAACACCGCGGAGACTGACACGTTCGCCGGCCGCATGATGCCTGGTGCTGCCTGTGTCGATGCACCGCTCGCGCGTCACGGTCAGGAAGGCTGGCTGCTGCCGCGTCTGGGCGGACGTTTCGTCGCGCTCGTGTTCGGTGCGCCGTCGTCGCTCGATGCGGCGTCGCTCGCCTCGCTCGAAGCCTTGTCAGGCGACAGCGTGCCGGTGATACCGGTGTTCGTCACGCCGGATCTCGAAGCCGCATGCGATACCCACGACATGCACAGCGTCTGGCACGACACGCAGGGACTTGCCGCGCAGCGTTACGACGCCGCGCCCGGCACGGTGTATCTGATTCGTCCCGACCAGCACGTGTGCGCGCGCTGGCGTTCGGTCGACGCGACGGCCATCGCTGCCGCACGCGAACGTGCGCTCGGGCGCACCGCACCGGAAGTCGCGCCACTGCAATGCGCAGCATGAGTGCGTGACAGCAATCCGACGACACAAGTAAAGCAGGAAGGAGACACTTCATGGCACTCGACACTCAACCGCGACTCACGCGTCCCGACGACTTCTACGAGGCGCTCATCGACATGCATCGCGATCTCGACGACGCGCAAAGTCAGGCAGCGAACGCGCAATTGATTCTGTTGCTCGCCAATCAGGTTGGCGATCACGACACGCTGCTCTCGGCGATTCGTCTTGCGCGCGCCGGGGTGCTCGGCAACGTAGCGGTGGCATAACACTCGGAGGACCAGGAAGCGAGTGCCGAGTTGAGTCTGGACAAGGCGCTCTTGCAGGATTTCGCCACACGCAAATGGCCTCGCCCGAGCTGGGAAGGCAAACCGTGTGCTACACACCGGTTGCTGGCAGTTCCCAAGCGTCGGGCGTATGGGCCGATCAAGCAAGCGCACAGCACTTACTACTACCGCAGTGCGAAGGATTCCCAGACAGCGTTGCGAGCCGTATGCGCGAGATTACGCATACCTGGGTTCGCTACAACTATCGGCGTCTTCTTTTGGCCAGCGCGTAGCATTGGCTGCGCAATTCGCTGTCACTAATGCTCGAGCAATCACTATCGTCTCCCTGCCTCCCAAAACAGTATGCGCGCTGATCGTTATCCTTGATGAAATAGCAACTGCCTCCCTCCAGCTCCGCACGGCATATCGCGGCCAGGTTGCCGTCACTGATGCTCTCGCACTGACCAAGTCCCTCTCTCGCGTTGCAGTACGCTCGCTGATCGCTATCCTGTATTGCCGAGCAATCACTCTGCGCAAAAGCCAGGCTCGATGCACCGAGCATCAGCATTGCGAGGCAAATATGGCGATTTTTCATAGTCCTCGTCTCCGACTATTTCAAAGCTATATTCCGAAGCGATTACCTCCAGTGGGCCACAACCATGCTGAGTCACGTTACACGGCACATGTCCCACAAGCCCGCGTTCTAGACGTGATCTAACCCGCAGACGAAGGCGCAATGCCGGTTCTGTCGCGGGCACCGGTGATATTTGCCCGCCCACAGACCGCCACAAATTGAGCATATGGTCGTGGCCGTCCGCACCAACGAAGAATCCCAAAAGTCTTTGAATTGAGTGGACCGAATCCTATTCCACAGGAACGTTCCGGAATGCTTGTTTACGGTGTGCTTGTGCTGTGGACAGCGATGTGATTTGCGCTCCCTGCAGAGTCGGGCAGCGCTGAGAGAAATGCGGTCGTCCCACGTCAGTCAAGCGCTTCCGATATCCCCCGATGAAAGCCTCGCGATGCTACGTGGGCGCCCGTTACACCACCACCATCTGCGAAATCTTCTGCGCGGCCTGTTGCAACGGCGCGAGGAATTTCGCTTCCATCTCGGCGGCCGACGTCCGGTTCGCCTGACCACTGACGTTCATGGCGGCGATCACCTGCCCACCGCGATTGCGGATCGGCGCAGCAATCGAAATCAGCCCCTCTTCCAGTTCCTGATCGACGAGCGCCCAGCCCTTTGCGCGCACGTCGAGAATTCGCGCGCGTAGCGTGTCGATGTCGGTGACGGTGCGTCCGGTGTACTGACGCAGATCGGCGCGGCGAAGGATGGCGTCGAGTTCGTCGTCCGGTAATGCGGAGAGCATCACGCGGCCCATCGACGTGCACCACGCTGGCAGACGGCTGCCGATGGAGAGGTTGATCGACATGACTTTGCGTACAGGCACCCGCAGCACATAGACGATGTCGTCGCCGTCGAGCACCGACGCCGAGCTGCTTTCCTGCACCTCCTGGACCAGCGCCTCCATGAACGGCTCGGCCAGATTCCACAGCGGCATCGACGTCAGGTAGGAGAAGCCGAGGTCAAGAATGCGCGGCGTGAGACGAAACAGACGCCCTTCGCTGCGCACGTAACCCAGTGCTTCGAGCGTGAGCAGAATGCGCCGCGCTCCGGCGCGCGTGAGGCCGGACGCCTGTGCCACTTCGGAGAGCGTCTGCGCCGGGCGCGCTGCGTTGAACGCCTTGACCACCGCCAGCCCGCGCGCAAACGACTGTACATAGGAGTCACCCGGCTTCTTATCGGTCGCATCGGGGGTGTCGTTCGTCGCTGGGGTCATTGGTCAGTGAAAGTCGGTGAAAGTTGAGCTTTGCGTGAACGGCAAGCGTAATGGATTTGCGCCGCCGGTTCTACCGTGCGCATTCGGCTCGCTCAAGTCTCACTCACGTCCGTCTCTGGGCCTTTTCGCACCGAGCGCATCGCAAAGACTCCGGGCAGCCCCTCGCTTGACGCCCAACGACGGAAGGCTTACGCTGTTCTTATAGCGAATATTTGTTCGCTATAAGAACATTGTGAACCAGACGATGCCGCCGCACAAGACGTCATCGCCCGGAGACAGCCACCGGAAACGCGATTGCAAAGCGTGTTCATCCGGTTGGAATGCGGATTTGCGAATTGACGGAAATGCCCAGGAGGCACGTGTGATCAACAAGATTTACGACTCGCTCGCCAGTGCGGTCGCGGACGTCCACGACGGCGCGACGATCATGATTGGCGGCTTCGGCAACGCCGGGATGCCCTCGGCGCTCATCGACGCCCTGATCGAACAAGGCGCTCGCGACCTGACCATCGTCAACAACAACGCTGGCAACGGCGAAACGGGCCTCGCCGCCCTGCTCAAGGCCGGGCGCGTGCGCAAGATCATTTGCTCGTTCCCGCGTCAGACCGACTCGCAGGTGTTCGACGGTCTTTACCGCGCTGGCAAGATCGAACTGGAACTGGTGCCGCAAGGCAACCTCGCCGAGCGCATTCGTGCCGCAGGCGCGGGCATCGGCGGATTCTTCACACCGACCGGCTACGGCACGCTGCTCGCCGAAGGTAAGGAGACGCGCGTGATCGACGGCAAGTCGTACGTGCTCGAATCGCCTATCCACGCCGACTTCGCGCTCATCAAGGCGCTCAAGGGCGACCGCTGGGGCAACCTCGTGTATCGCAAGACCGCCCGCAACTTCGGCCCGATCATGGCCACGGCGGCGAAGTGCGCCATCGTTCAGGTGAGCGAAGTCGTCGAACTCGGCGAACTCGATCCGGAAGCCGTGGTGACGCCCGGCATCTTTGTGCAGCGTGTGGTCGCCGTGCCGCCCACCGCCGCCTGATCCCCATCTGAACCGGAGCAAGACATGAATCGACTGACCCGCGACCAGATGGCCGCCCGCGTCGCCCAGGATATTCCCGACGGCGCTTATGTGAACCTCGGCATCGGCCTGCCCACGGCAGTAGCGAACCATCTGCCCGCCGAGAAAGAAATCATTCTCCAGAGCGAGAACGGCGTGATCGGCATGGGCCCGGCCCCTGCCAAGGGTGAAGAGGACGAAGACCTCATCAACGCAGGTAAGCAACCCGTCACGCTCAAGCCGGGCGGTGCCTACTTCCACCACGCCGACTCGTTCGCGATGATGCGTGGCGGCCACCTCGACTTCTGCGTGCTGGGCGCGTTCCAGGTCTCGAAGACCGGCGACCTCGCCAACTGGCACACGGGTGCACCCGATGCGATTCCGGCCGTTGGCGGTGCGATGGACCTCGCGAGCGGCGCGAAGCAGGTGTTCGTGATGATGGAACACCAGACCAAGCAGGGCGAGAGCAAGATCGTCGAGCAGTGCACGTATCCGCTCACCGGCGTGGGCTGCGTCACGCGCATCTACACCGACCTCGCGGTCATCGACGTGACGCCCGACGGGCTGCGCGTCGTCGATATGGTCGAAGGCCTCGCGTTCGACGAACTACAACGCCTGACCGGTGTGACGCTGCTGCCGTCACCGGCCGTTGCCTGACACTGCGCAAGACACCTTCGCCGGGACATCCCATGATGTGACCGGCGATTTTTTGACGTAAGCGCGGTCCCCGCCATGACCGGCCAGCCTTCACGTCAGACGTTCCATCCATTCGGTGAGGTAGACAAATGAGTGAAGTCTTCATCTGCGACGCGATTCGCACCCCTATCGGCCGCTACGGCGGCGCACTGTCGTCGGTGCGTGCCGACGATCTCGGCGCGATCCCCCTCAAGGCGCTCATGGCGCGCAACGCGAACGTCGACTGGACGCAAGTCGCCGACGTGATCTACGGCTGCGCCAATCAGGCGGGCGAGGATAACCGCAACGTGGCGCGCATGTCGTCGCTGCTCGCCGGTCTGCCGCAGGACGTGCCGGGTGCGACGATCAACCGTCTGTGCGGCTCGGGCATGGACGCCATCGGCACCGCCGCGCGCGCCATCAAGGCAGGCGAAGCGGGTCTGATGATTGCGGGCGGCGTGGAAAGCATGAGCCGTGCGCCGTTCGTGATGGGCAAGGCAGCCAGTGCGTTTTCGCGTCAGGCGGAGATGTACGACACGACCATTGGCTGGCGCTTCGTCAATCCGCTGATGAAGTCGCAGTACGGGGTGGATTCGATGCCCGAGACGGGCGAGAACGTGGCGACGGATTTCGGCATCAGCCGCGAAGATCAGGATCGCTTTGCGGTGCGCTCGCAGGAGAAGGCGGCGCGCGCTCAGGCAAACGGCACGCTGGCCGAGGAAATCACGCCGGTGTCCATCGCCCAGAAGAAGGGCGAAGCGATCATCGTGGATCGCGACGAACACCCGCGTGCAACGAGCATGGAAGCGCTCGCCAGACTTAAGGGCGTGGTACGCCCTGATGGCACCGTGACCGCCGGTAACGCTTCTGGCGTCAACGACGGCGCCTGCGCTCTGCTGCTGGCAGACGAGGCGAGTGCGGCGCGCTATGGCCTGACGCCGCGTGCCCGTGTGTTGGGCATGGCGACGGCAGGGGTGGCACCGCGCATCATGGGCATCGGTCCGGCTCCCGCAACGCAAAAACTGCTCGCGCGGCTCGGTATGTCGCTCGATCAGTTCGACGTGATCGAACTCAACGAAGCGTTTGCGAGCCAGGGCCTGGCCGTGTTGCGACAACTCGGCGTGGCCGACGACGATCTGCGCGTCAATCCGAACGGTGGCGCCATTGCGTTGGGCCATCCGCTCGGCATGAGCGGCGCACGTCTGGTGACGACGGCGATGTATCAACTGGCGCGTACGGGTGGTCGCTTTGCGCTGTGTACGATGTGCATTGGGGTCGGCCAAGGCATCGCTATCGCCATCGAAGCGGTGTAATACAGCACCACCGCCGATGTTTTCGGGCCGGGAGTGCGTGCGGTCACCGGTAAGTTCCGCCACGCCGCTCCCGATGTCCCGCCCGCACGATCAGTGCGGGACGGGACGCTTCTGCCCAATGTCTCCTTCAGTCCTTCCTGTCGTTCCTTAGCGTTCGCTGCTCAGACAGCCTTCGCCACGTCACGCATGACGGCGTCGAAGAACTTGCCTTGTGCGTCAGCATCGCTGCGTGCGTAGGCACGGTTGATGCCGCTGATGACCGCACGGATCGAGGCCGTCGTCAGATTCGCGTCGATACCCACACCGAACGCGCTACCCACAATCGTTTCGCCCGCCATTTCCGCGATGGCGATGGCACGTGCGTCTGCGCCTTGCGTCAGCGCGCGCTCTTCGTAGTGCTGCACGCGAACCGGCGTGCGCATGGCGTTCATCAACGCGTCGAGCGGACCGTTACCGGCACCCGACACCGTCGTGCGCTGGCCATGCACGTCGATGGTCACGGCGATGTGCTGACGGCCGTCGCGCTCGGAGAGCGTGTGGGCAACATAAGCCACCGGATCCGTCGACGCCACGTATTCCTTCTGGAACAGTTGCCAGATCTGCGAGGCGGTGACTTCCGCGCCCGTCTCGTCGGTGTAGCGCTGTACGGCCGAGCTGAAGTCGACTTGCAGGCGACGCGGCATTTGCACGCCGTACGTCTGCTCCAGCAAGTAAGCGATACCGCCCTTGCCCGACTGGCTGTTCACGCGAATGATCGAGTCGTACGTGCGGCCGAGATCGCTCGGATCGATGGGGAGATACGGTACTTCCCAGACGGCATCGGGCTTCTGCGCGGCGAGGCCCTTCTTGATGGCGTCCTGGTGCGAGCCGGAGAACGCGGTGAACACGAGATCGCCGACATACGGGTGACGCGGGTGCACCGGCAACTGCGTGCATTCTTCCGACGTGCGAGCGATTTCGTTGATGTTCGAGAAGTCGAGGCCCGGATCGACGCCCTGCGTGTACAGATTCAGACCGAGCGTGACGAGATCGACGTTACCCGTACGCTCGCCATTGCCGAAGAGGCAGCCTTCGATGCGATCGGCACCGGCCATCACGGCCAGCTCGGCGGCGGCGACAGCCGTGCCACGGTCGTTGTGCGGGTGAACGGAGAGGATCAGCGAGTCGCGACGCGCGAGGTTGCGGTGCATCCACTCGATCTGGTCGGCGTAGTAGTTCGGCGTGCCGATTTCGACGGTCGCGGGCAAGTTGACGATGCACTTGCGCTCAGGCGTCGGCTGCCATACGTCGAAGACGGCGTCGCAGACTTCCTTGGCGAAATCGAGTTCGGTGCCCGTGAACGTTTCCGGGCTGTATTGCAACGTCCATTGCGTTTCCGGCGCAGCGTCAGCGCAGCGCTTGATCGTCTTGGCGGCGGACACGGCGAGGGCCTTCACACCCGGCTGGTCGAGATTGAAGACGATGCGGCGGAATTCGGGGGCGGTGGCGTTGTAGAGGTGAACGATGGCGCGCGGTGCGCCCTTGAGCGAGGCGAAGGTGCGTTCGATGAGGTCGTCGCGGGCTTGCGTGAGCACTTCGATGGTGACGTCGTCGGGAATGTGACCGCCTTCGATCAGCTCGCGCACGAAGTTGAAATCGGTGTCGGAGGCCGACGGGAACGCCACTTCGATTTCCTTGAAGCCAATGGCGACGAGCGTCTTGAACATGCGCATCTTGCGCTGGGCGTCCATCGGCTCGAAGAGCGCCTGATTACCGTCGCGCAGGTCGGTGCTCATCCAGATCGGGGCACGCGTGATAGTGCGGCTCGGCCACTGTCGGTCGGGGATGTTGACGGGGGCAAAAGGACGGTACTTCGTAGCGGGGTTCTTCAACATGGCGGGTCTCGATTGTCAGCAAAAGTGTCAACCGGACGACGCACAGACGCAGATAAGCTACGACCTCCGGTTGGATGAACCGGGGCTCAGGTCGGCGTAACTGGGGAAAATCAGCGGTGCTTCAGTGAGGAATTCAGACGATGCACGCGCGCAGCAACGGACCAAGCCCGGTGGAGCGGGCTAGTAGTCGTAGCGAGAGGGAGAATTGCGCGGTGATCATGTGACACATGAAATCACAGATTTTCGGACGCTGTCAACCATGATGTGTCGCCTCGCGAGTTTCCCACGATGTGCGACGAGCAGCGTCGCCCCCTCAAAGCGGCACGGCCGACGTGCATTTGATCTCGTCGAGACAGACGCTCGACTTCACCGCGCTCACGCCGGGAATGCGCATCAGCGTATCGAGCAGAAACTCGGATAGCGCTTTCAGATCGCGCGCCACGACCTTGAGCACGTAGTCGATGTCGCCCGTCACGGAAAAGCATTCCTGAATCTGCGCGAGTTCCGCGACCAGTCCCTTGAAATTCGACAGGTCGCGGATATGGCCGCGCTCCATCGTCACATGGACGAACGCGACCACGCTGAAGCCGAGCCGTTGCGCGTCGAGCCGCGTGTCGTAGCCCTTGATCACGCCCATTTCTTCGAGACGGCGGTGACGCCGCAGCGTCTGCGCGGGCGAAAGCTTGATCGCTTCGGCCAGTTCGAGATTCGAAATGCGCCCGTGGCTCTGCAATATCCCCAACAAACGTACGTCAATCCGATCGATCTCAATGTCATGCATTTTTATTTCCAATAACAGACAATTTTAGAAATATTAGTGCATAACCTAGGGTTTCCCTAGCGCATTTACGAAATCCTATTTTGTGCCGACGCACTTACACTGCCCCTCATGAAATGACGCAAATGTGCGCGAAACACTTGCGACAGCAAGGATTTCGACGAACGGAACGAGCCGATTGCGATAACCCGACCCACTGGTCGATAAAGCACAATTTTGTTGCACGATCCGAAGTCGTCTGCATTTACCGGGACGTAACCTCCGGCCGGTGCACGCGTCCAATGAATTTGTCATCCCTACAAATCACTTCACCAAGCCGAGACGATCATGGCCGACCTGTTTGAAAATCCGATGCAATTGATGGGCTTCGAATTCGTGGAATTCGCTTCGCCTACGCCGAACGTCCTCGAACCCATTTTCGAACAGATGGGCTTCACGCTCGTGGCGCGTCACCGCTCGAAAGACGTGGTGCTGTACCGTCAGGGCGAGGTCAACTTCATCGTGAACCGCGAGCCGAACAGCGAAGCGGCCTACTTCGCCGCCGAACACGGCCCGAGCGCCTGCGGCATGGCCTTCCGTGTGAAGGACTCGCACAAGGCCTACGCCCGCGCGCTGGAACTCGGCGCACAGCCGGTCGAGATCGAAACCGGTCCGATGGAACTGCGTCTGCCGGCGATCAAGGGCATTGGCGGCGCGCCGCTCTATCTGATCGACCGCTTCGAAGAAGGCAAGTCGATCTATGACATCGACTTCGAGTACATCGAAGGCGTCGACCGTCACCCGGTCGGTCACGGCCTGCGCCTGATCGATCACCTGACGCACAACGTCTATCGTGGCCGCATGGCTTACTGGGCCAACTTCTACGAGAAGCTGTTCAACTTCCGCGAGATTCGCTACTTCGACATTTCGGGCGAATACACCGGCCTCACCTCGAAGGCGATGACCGCCCCCGATGGTAAAATCCGCATTCCCCTGAACGAGGAATCGGCCAAGGGCAGCGGCCAGATCGAGGAATTCCTGATGGCCTTCAACGGTGAAGGCATTCAGCACATCGCCTTCCTCACCGACAACCTGCTTCAGGTCATCGACAACCTGCAAATGGCGGGCGTCGATCTCATGACCGCACCGAACGACTTCTACTACGATGCGCTCGAGACCCGTCTGCCGGGTCACGGTCAGCCGGTGGGCGAACTGAAGGCGCGCGGCATTCTGCTCGACGGTACGACCGAGAACGGCAAGCCGCGTCTGCTGTTGCAGATCTTCTCGAAGACGCTGCTCGGCCCGGTGTTCTTCGAGTTCATCCAGCGCGAAGGCGACGACGGCTTCGGTGAAGGCAACTTCAAGGCGCTGTTCGAATCGCTCGAGCGCGACCAGATCGAGCGCGGCACGCTCAAGGTCTGAGTTCCGGGGAGACATGATCGTCCGCTCGCACGGACGATCCCAAAGGACACGGTGACGGCGCCATAAGCGCCGCGCCGTGGCGGCTCAACGCTTCCGGTTCGTGCTCACCGCATGAAAACAGAGAAGCGCGTCGCGTGAATACGAAGGTAGGGTAAGGAACAGACATGTCCGCCAACGCAGCAAAAGATGGCTCGCTCCACCGCGGCCTGAAGAATCGTCACATCCAATTGATCGCGCTCGGTGGCGCGATCGGCACCGGCCTCTTTCTCGGCATCGCCCAAACCATCAAAACCGCTGGACCCTCAGTCTTGCTGGGCTACGCCATTGCGGGCGTCGTCGCGTTTTTCATCATGCGCCAGCTCGGTGAAATGGTCGTGGACGAACCCGTCGCCGGGTCGTTCAGCTACTTCGCCAACAAGTATTGCGGTCAATTCGCGGGCTTCGTCTCCGGCTGGAATTACTGGGTGCTTTACGTCCTCGTCTCGATGGCCGAACTCTCCGCCGTCGGGATCTACGTTCAGTACTGGTGGCCGGGCATTCCCACGTGGGTCTCGGCACTCGTTTGCTTCGGTGTCATCAACGCCATCAACCTCTCCAGCGTGAAGTCGTATGGCGAGATGGAGTTCTGGTTCTCTATCGTCAAAGTCGCCGCCATCGTCGGCATGATCGGCTTCGGCGGTTATCTGCTCGTCTCCGGCAACGCAGGCCCGCAAGCGAGCGTGGCCAACCTGTGGCAGCACGGTGGCTTCTTCCCGAACGGGGTGTCCGGCCTCGTCATGGCGATGGCGGTCATCATGTTCTCGTTCGGCGGGCTTGAGCTGGTCGGCATTACGGCGGCGGAAGCGGACGACCCGTCGCGCAGCATTCCGCGCGCGACCAATCAGGTCATCTACCGCATTCTGATTTTCTACGTCGGCGCACTCGGCGTGCTGCTCTCGCTGTATCCGTGGGAAAAGGTCGTGTCCGGCGGCAGCCCGTTCGTGCTGATCTTCCATGAACTGAACAGCAACTTCGTCGCGCACGTGCTCAACGCCGTGGTGCTGACTGCCGCGCTGTCCGTCTACAACAGCTGCGTGTATTGCAACAGCCGCATGCTGTACGGTCTGGCCGGTCAGGGCAACGCGCCGCGCGCGCTGCTCAAGGTCAACTCGCGTGGCATTCCGCTGGCCGCCCTCGGCGTCTCGGCAGCCGCGACGGCCGTGTGTGTGGTGATCAACTACTTCATGCCGGGCAAGGCGTTCGAACTGCTGATGGGTCTGGTCGTGTCGGCCCTGATCATCAACTGGGCGATGATCAGCGTGATCCACCTGGCCTTCCGTCGTGCCAAGGCACGCGCAGGCGAGACGACGTTCTTCAAGAGCCTCGGCTACCCGCTCACGAACTACCTGTGTCTGGCGTTCCTCGCGGGCATTCTGGTCGTGATGTATCTGATTCCGGATCTGCGCATCTCCGTGTATCTGATCCCGGTGTGGCTGGTCGTGCTGGCCATCGGCTACCGTCTGCGTCAGAAAAACGTGGCCGCGCCGGTGCCGGTGAGCGCAACGCGTTAAATAAGTCAACGCCGCACGCCGGGCTTTCGACGCCCGGCGTACACCCGGCAGTGCCGCACTAGCGGTATCATCGAGCGTTACCCCGTCGTTATCCCATCGCTATTCCAGGAACTGCCATGTTCGAACACATCGATGCCTATCCCGGTGACCCGATCCTCTCGCTCAACGAGAATTTCGCGAAAGATCCGCGTACCAACAAGGTCAACCTGAGCATCGGCATCTATTACGACGACGCTGGCCGTCTGCCGGTGATGAACGCGGTTCGTCAGGCCGAAGCCCTGCTGCTGGCCGAAGTCGGTCCGAAACCGTATCTGCCGATGGCTGGCTTTGCCAACTACCGCGACGCCGTGCAAGGTCTCGTGTTCGGCGAAGACTCGCCCGCGCGCAAGAACGGCAGCATCGCTACCGTGCAGACGCTCGGCGGCTCGGGTGCCCTGAAGGTTGGCGCAGATTTCATCAAGCGTTACTTCCCCGGCTCGCAGGTGTGGGTAAGCGATCCGACGTGGGATAACCATCGCTTCATCTTCGAGCGCGCCGGTTTCACCGTGAATACGTATCCGTATTACGACGAAGCCACTGGCGGCCTGCAATTCGAAGCGATGGTCGACGCCATCGACAAGTTGCCTGCACGCAGCGTCGTGCTGCTGCACGCTTGCTGCCATAACCCGACCGGCGTCGATTTGAACGATGCGCAATGGGTGCAACTGATCGAAGTGCTCAAGAAGCGCGAACTGTTGCCCTTCGTCGACATGGCGTATCAGGGTTTCGGCTCGGGCATCGAAGCCGACGCGTTCGTGATTCGCGAACTGGCGCGTCAGGGCCTGCCCGCATTCGTCGCCAACTCGTTCTCGAAGAATTTTTCGCTGTACGGCGAGCGTTGCGGCGGCCTGTCGGTCATCTGCGAATCGTCGGAAGCGGCCGATCGCGTGCTGGGTCAGTTGACGAGCGCCGTGCGCTCGAACTACAGCAACCCGCCCACGCACGGCGCGAAGATCGTCGCGAAGGTGCTGAGCACGCCGGAACTGCGCAAGTCGTGGGAAGAAGAACTCGCGGCCATGTGCCAGCGCATTACGCGCATGCGCGGCGCGATTCACGACGGTCTGCGTGGCCATGTGCCGGACACCATGCTCTCGCGTTATCTGGAGCAGCGCGGCATGTTCACGTACACGGGCCTGACGGCCGCACAGGTCGATGTGCTGCGTGAAGCTCACGGCGTCTATCTGATCCGCTCGGGCCGCATGTGTGTGGCCGGACTGAACGAGAGCAACGTCGCCGTAGTGGCCGACAGCATCGCCAAGGTGCTGAACGGCTGAGTTTGCGCTCGCTGAGATAAGAAAGGGACGGCAATTGCCGTCCCTTTTTCATTGGCGCGACGAAAACGTTACGACGCCTGCTTCAGGAATTCCAGAAGATCGGCGTTCACCTTGTCTGCCTCGACGGTACACATGCCATGCGCGCCGCCCGGGTAAATCTTCAGCGTCGCGTTCTTGACGATCTGCGCGGTGAGCTTGCCCGAATCGTCGATCGGCACGATCTGGTCGTCGTCGCCATGCAGCACGAGCGTCGGCACGTCGATCTTTTTGAGGTCTTCGGTGTAATCCACCTCCGAGAATTCCTTCACGCACAGGTACTGGCCGAGGTGCGAACCCCACATGCCCTGCGCCCAGAAGGCGTCGATCACGCCCTGCGACTTCTTGGCGTTCGGACGGTTATAGCCGTAGAACGGCACCGCCAGATCCTGATAGAACTGCGAACGATTCGCTGCGACATTCGCTCGAATATCGTCGAACACACCGATGGGCAGACCACCCGGGTTCTTGTCCGACTTGAGCATGACGGGCGGCACGGCACCGATGAGCACGGCCTGCGCCGCGCGCTTCGTGCCGTGACGGCCCAGATAATGCGCGACTTCGCCACCGCCGGTCGAGTGGCCGACGAACGTAGCGTTGTTCAGATCGAGATGCTCGACGAGGGCGGCGAGGTCGTCGGCGTAGGTGTCCATATCGTTACCGGTGCCCGGCTGGTCCGAGCGGCCGTGACCACGACGGTCGTGCGCGATCACGCGATAGCCGTGCTGCACCAGAAACAGCATTTGTGCGTCCCAGGCATCGGCGCTCAGCGGCCAGCCGTGGGAGAACACGACCGGGCGGCCCGTGCCCCAGTCCTTATAAAAAATCGAAGTGCCATCCTTCGTCTTGAACGTGCTCATGGTGTCGTCCTTAGGTGAGGAAAGTTCGTGCACCAACAATAGGGCCAGTGCGATCGAAGGCTTTTAATTTAAGGCGTCGATGAGCCGCGTTACAAGGTGAGATTTTTTGATGCGCGCGTGAGTGACATTCACTGAACCTATCTCATGGCTGTCATGAAGGTCGGACCCTTATGGTTCGGCACAACTGCGGTGCATGCACAAACGACATCGGTGCACGCGCCAGCGCGTCCGAGCGCTTAGCGTTATATTGGGCGTCCCGCGGCGCTGTTGGCCGCTCATCCCCAATGCGTCGATCCCCATGTCCGATCAATCCGCCGAGTTGTCCCAGTTCCCGATCACGCGCAAGTGGCCTGCCGCGCACCCGGAACGTCTGCAACTGTATTCGCTGCCCACGCCCAACGGGGTGAAGGTGTCGATCATGCTCGAAGAAATCGGGCTGCCGTACGAAGTGCATCTGGTGAATTTCCAGACCAACGATCAGCTCACGCCGGAATTCCTCTCGCTCAACCCGAACAACAAGATTCCCGCGATCCTCGATCCGAACGGTCCCGGCGGCAAGCCGCTGCCGCTGTTCGAGTCGGGCGCGATCCTCTGGTACCTCGCCGAGAAGACCGGCAAGCTGCTGCCCGTCGATCCGGCTGCGCGTTACGAGACGCTGCAATGGGTGATGTTCCAGATGGGCGGCGTCGGTCCGATGTTCGGCCAGTTGGGCTTCTTCAACAAGTTTGCAGGCAAGGACTACGAGGACAAGCGTCCGCGCGACCGTTACGTCGCCGAATCGAAGCGCCTGCTCGCGGTGCTCGATGCACGTCTGGCCGACCACCAGTGGCTGATGGGCGACGAATACACCATCGCCGATATCGCCACGTTCCCGTGGGTTCGCAACCTCGTCGGCTTCTACGAGGCGGGCGATCTCGTTGGCTTCGATCAGTTCAAGAACGTGCAGCGCGCACTGGGTGCATTTGTGGCGCGTCCGGCAGTGATTCGCGGGCTGGAGATTCCGAAACGCCCTGCCTGAGCGTGATGTGACGTACATTTCGCGACGTCAAAAAAAAAGACCGGTGCATCGTGAAGACGCACCGGTTTGAGATCGCGATGTTGCACGAGGAGGTACTACCCCGCCGGACGCCGTACCGACGACCCGGCGGGTACAGCCAGGAACTGCAAAAGAACTACCGGAACAACGTTACTTCGGTGAATCAGCAAGACTGA
The DNA here is from genome assembly GCF_024704525.1 of Pandoraea commovens. Classification (NCBI taxonomy): domain Bacteria; kingdom Pseudomonadati; phylum Pseudomonadota; class Betaproteobacteria; order Burkholderiales; family Burkholderiaceae; genus Pandoraea; species Pandoraea commovens. The sequence goes on along the minus strand of NZ_CP102780.1, from coordinate 805,995 downwards.
TGCGCACGCATGAAGAGCATCAGGCCGACTTCTTGAAGCGAGCGGCTTCTTCCGAACCGCCCGTGGCATTGCCTGCGCTGTACGAGTGCGCGCCCACACCGGCGAGCTTGCCGTTCTGCACGATCAGGTACTCGTTGCGGATCGGACGGTTCTCGAAGTAGCACTCCAGAATTTCACGCGTACCGGCGGCGTAACGCGTCTGCGCCGACAGGCTCGTGCCCGAGATGTGCGGGGTCATGCCGTGGTGCGGCATGCTGCGCCACGGGTGATCGGCCGGTGCCGGTTGCGGGAACCAGACATCGCCACCGTAGCCCGCGAGCTGGCCACTTTCGAGCGCCGCCGCAACGGCGTCACGGTCGCACAGCTTGCCGCGCGCCGTGTTGATCAGGTAGGCGCCGCGCTTGAAGTGCTTCAGGCTGTCGGCGTTGATCATGTGCTCCGTTTCCGGGTGCAGCGGGCAGTTCAGCGTCACCACGTCGCACACCTTGGCGAGGCTCTCCAGGCTCGTGTGGTGCGTGAGGTTGAGTTCCTTCTCGACCGATTCCGGCAGACGGTGACGATCGAGGTAGTGCAGATGCGTGCCGAACGGCTTCATCAGACGCAGCACGCGCAGGCCGATGCGCCCCGCCGCCACCGTACCCACATGCATGCCTTCCAGATCGTACGAACGCTCGACGCAGTCGGCGATGTTCCAGCCGCCCTTGAGCACCCATTGATACGACGGCAGGTAGTTACGCACCAATGCCAGCGTCGTCATCATCACGTGTTCCGCCACGCTGTTGCTGTTGCAGTACGTCACTTCCGCGACGGTGATGCCGTGTTCCATGGCGGCTTGCAGATCAGTGTGATCCGAGCCGATGCCAGCGGTCACGATCATCTTCAGCTTCTTCGCACGCTTGATGCGCTCGGCCGTCATGTACGCGGGCCAGAACGGTTGCGAAATCACGATTTCGGCGTCGACCAGTTCGCGGTCGAGCACGCTGTTGTCGCCGTCTTTGCTCGACGTCACGACGAGTTCGTGGCCGTTCGATTCGAGGTACTTGCGCAGGCCCAGTTCGCCAGAAACGCTACCGAGCAATGCGCCCGGCTGGAAGTCGATGGCGCGCGGCGTGGGCAGCGTCTGGCCATCGGGGTAGCACTCGATCTTCGGCAGATCGTCGCGGGCGTAGGTCTTCGGGTAGCCGGTAACGGGGTCGTCGTACAGTACACAAACAATCTTGGCCATGGTGTCTCACTCCTGAATGGTTATCTGCAAGATGTCTGCTTGGCGACGCTGACGTCGTTAGCGTCGCTGCATTGAGGCCAATGATCGGTGTATGCGTTTCGTCTGGAAAATCGTTCCGGTCGATCGGTTGATCGGCGAGACCTATCAAAGCGATGTGGATGACGCGCGATGGCGTCAGACATCACCAGATGGTGCACGTGCCGAAAGGTGCCAGCACGCCGAGCTGAAGCGCACCTCGCCCTGCGCGACGAATGGCGCATAGGCGTCGACGATGGCATCGACGATGTGCTCCCGCTTTGCCGGATCGAGACCGGCGAGCGCTAGTCCCACCGGCCCGAGACGCGACGCGTAATCGCGCAAGTCGGCCTGCGCGAACGTGCAGTCGAAGTGCACGGGCTCAAGATGGACCTCCTCCCACCCGGCCGACGACAGAATGGACGCGACGCGCTCTCGATCCGCGAAGCCGAACTGCCCCGGCGCGCCCGGCTGTCGGGGCGGCAAACCAGAAAGCAATGGCGCGGCGACGCGCTCGGCCACCGTCATGAACGGATTCTCCGACGGCCCTCGCCATACGAGTGTGTGGAGTGCCGCGCCCGGGCGCGCCGACGTGCGTAGATTCGCGAAAGCGGCTATGGGGTCGTCGAAGAACATGACGCCAAGTCGCGAGACGATGAGATCGAAGTGCGCTTGCTGAAATTGATGCGTCTGCACGTCGGCGCAAAGAAACTCCACCGGTGCACGCGCATGTGCCGCGCGTGTGCGCGCCGTCTCGATCATCGGCGCGGAGATGTCGGCTCCCGTAAGTTGCCAGGAATGACCCAACGCGGTAGACAACGCGAGCGTAGCGCCGCCGGTGCCGCATCCGACATCGAGCAAGCGCCCCGACGGCGTGTGCCGCGCAACGTCGCGCGCGCGGTCGATAAGAAACCTCGCGAGCGGCACGAACATCTGGTCGAGCGCGGCACGGTTGTCCACCCATGCACTGCCCGAACGCCCGTTCCATAGTTCGGACTGGTCGTGGTTGGCGTTTTCGGTCATTGGCATCCCTCATGTCGATACGATGGAGGCGCATGCCAATGTGGACGTCGGTCGATCCCCACGATGTCCCGAACGTCACCCGGCATGGCGCATGTCATGCAGTGTGGCAATTCAAGTCGACTTTAGGTCAAGAGATTTTTGCCGGGTCACGTGCCAAAGCGCTGGCGACGGCTCAGGCGGTGGCGTTGAATGCGTCGTGGTAAGCGACCGTACCCGTCGGCATCGGGCCGTCGAAATGCGTCATCTGGAAATACTCGGCGGGCACGTCCGGCAAACGCAACGAAGGGTCTGCGCGAAAACCGAACCGTCCGTAATAGGACGGCTCACCCAGCACGACACAGCCAGCCGCGTCGAGTCGACGAAGCGCGTCGAGCGCCGCGCGCATGAGCTGGCTACCGACGCCCTCGCCCTGACGATCGGGGGCGACCGAAATCGGTCCGAGGCCGTACCACCCTCGCGCACCATCGCTGATCGTGACCGGAGAGATCGCCACGTGCCCCACGATGACACCACAATCTTCTGCCACGAGCGATACGCTCAGTTGTCCGGCGCGACGCAATGCAGCGACGATGAACTGCTCCGTATGCGCGGTGTGCGGTGCGTCTTGAAAGGCGGCGACGGTCAGCGCCTGGATGGCGTCGACGTCAGCAGCGACTTCGCTTCGGATCTGTAGGTTCATGGCGGCATTGTATGCCGCACGGACGGGGGTGCGATGCGCCGATGCGGGCAGTGCGGACAATGCTATGCAGGCAGCAAAGCATCCAGCCGGGTTTGCAGATCCACCGAACGGAAGGCGGCGATGGCGGCGTCCAGCAACGGGGGACGGGGCAGCCGCTCGCGCAGAATGAGACCGATCTCGCGATGCAGCGCCGGTTGCAATGGCACGGCGTGCAACTCGTCGCGCATCTCCGCCAGACACAGCACGCTGTGCGGCACGATGCTGAACAGGCCCGCGCAGCGCACGTGCGCATACAGCGCCATCAGCGAATCCGTCTCCACACGCGGCGACGCCGACGTGCCCGCGCGCGCCAGCGCTGCATCGATCCCCTGACGACACTGCATGTTGCCAGTGAGCAGACACAGCGGCAGCTTCGCTGCTTCGTGCCACGACAGTGACGTGCTGCCCGAGAGCGCCGACTCGTCGCGCGCGATCAGCACGTAGCGCTCGCGGAACAGGGAGATGGTTTCGAATTCGCGCAGACGCGGATCGTCGAGATAACTCAGGCCGACGTCCAGATCGAGTTCGGAGAGTTGGCGCAACGCTTGCGTCGCAGAGAGCGTATAGACCTCATGGCGCATGCCAGGAAACTCGCGCAGGCACGCGTCGGTGAGCAGGGGGACGAGCGGCAACGCGGTGGGGATTGCGCCGATGCGCAGGCATCCGGTGACCTCGCGGCGACTCGCACTCGCCTCCTGACGCAAACCTTCGCAGTCGGCCAGCACCTGACGTGCCCACGCCAGCACCCGCTCGCCCTCCGGCGTGAAGCCTTCGAAACGACGTCCGCGTCGCACGATCGGCAGGCCGAACTCTTCCTCGATGCTTCGGATCGCGCCGGAGAGCGTCGGTTGCGATACGTTGCATAGCTCCGCTGCACGACGAAAGTGCTGCGCCTGCGACAGCGCCACGAGATAGCTTAGTTGCCGGATGAACATGGCTTGCGTCCCCTCCTCTTGTCATCGGCCCCAAAGTGACGCCGACGCTACGGGCGACACTTGCCGCCACCGCTATATTGTTATGAATATAGCGCAAGCAATGACGGTCCAGTCATGAGAAAGTCGCATAACTGTTATGGAAAATCCGCTCGGGGGGCAGCGGTTACTGTGCGGAGGCCGGGCTTTGCGGTGCGGGTGACGGGGATAGCATGATTCCACCGGGCGACGTTGACGGTGCGGACGGCACCGACGGCGTGACTGGTGTCGATGCTCCAGCCGACCCCGTCCCGGACGAACCGCCCGGACCGTTCCACTCGCCGGGCACGCCCGGGATGGTCGTGCCTTGTGACGCACTCGCGGGTTGCGTGGCGGGTTGCGTGTACTGCGGCTGAGCGAGCACAGCAGATGCGACCGGCACCGGCAACGGGCCGCTGTCGCTGGCGGCGTCCGGCGTCGAGACCGACGGTGCGGGAGCCGGTGCAGGCGACGGCGGTGCCTGTCGCTTCACCGGCGCTTTAGGCTTGGGCTCCGGCTTCTTGGCGAAGAGGCCCGTCACCCAGTCCGAGGCGTGTGCCCACCAGTCGCTGTACCAGTGGTGATTGTCAGGCGCTTCGAACTTCGCGCTGCCGTCGATGACCTTCGCGCGCAACGCACGCGAGAAGACATCCCCGACAATCGGCAACGCACTGTGTGCGCCCTGCCCCCAGTAATCGCTGCGCAACGTGATGCGGCTGTCGTTGAAGCCGACCCATGCGCCCGCGACCAGTTGCGGCTGCATCAGAATGAACCAGCCGTCGGCGTTGTCCTGCGTGGTACCGGTCTTGCCCGCGACGTCGGCCCGAATGCCGAAGCGCGTGCGAATCGCGTTGCCGGTGCCGCGATTGATGACACCGCGCATGGTGTCGAGCAGCGTGTAATCGTCGTTCTCCGAGAGTGCACGTTCGGGCCGCGCGGGCGAGAACGTCGCCAACACTTCGCCTTCGCTGTTCGTGATCTCCGTGACCATCGTCGGCTCGCGATACTCGCCGCCGTCCGCGATCGTGCCATAGGCCGCCACCATCTCCTTGAGCGAGACGGGGCTCGTGCCCAGCGCCAGCGAGGGCACCGGATCGAGCTTGCTCTCGCGTACGCCCATCGCGCGAGCGAGGCCGACCACGCGCGACGGTCCGACATCCTGCATCAACTGCGCCGTGACGGTATTGCGCGATTGCGCCAGCGCGTCGGCGAGCTTCATCGGCTTGTTGGTCGGCGTGGTGTCGTCGCTGGGTCGCCAGATTTCGCCGCCTGCAAGCGGAATCTCCACCACCTGATCGACGATGGTGTCGTCCGGCTTGCGTCCCTTGACGAAGGCCGCGCCATACACAAACGGTTTGAACGTCGAGCCCGGCTGTCGACGCGCTTGCTGCACGTGATCGAACGGGTCGGTCGTAAAGTCACGGCTGCCGACCCACGCGCGAATTTCGCCAGTACGCGGATCGATGGCGAGGAAACCGGCTTGCACGCGCGTCTTCGTCGTGCGCAGGTTCTGCATGAACGTCTTGTCGGCGAACAGACGCTTCATCGCCGCTTCGGGCGCTTCGCCCCCGGCCACGGCATTGCGGTATTCCGCCGTCTCGCGCACGAACGACTGGACCAGCGCCGTACTGTCGCGCCAACCGCCGCGTGCCGACCAGTTCGCGTCGGCAATGCCTTGCAATTGATTCGCCTGACGCGTGAGCGCCTGCGTCGCCATCGACTGCAAGCGTGCGTCGATGGTGGTGTGCACCACCAAACCGTCAGAGTAAATGTTGTAGTCGTTGCGATCCGCCCAGCCGATCAGCCACTTGCGCAATTGCTGTGCGAAGTGCGGCGCAGGCCCCGGCTCTTCCGTCTGACGTTCGAAGTCGACGCGCAACGGCCGCTTTTGCAGCGCCGCGAGCTTCGACGCATCGAGATCGCCGAACCTCACCATCTGCGCGAGCACCGTGTTACGGCGTTGCAGTGCGCGCTCGGGATTGATCACCGGGTTGTAATAGCTGTTGCCCTTGAGCATGCCGACGAGCGTGGCGGCTTCTACGACGTCCAACTGATCGGCAGACTTGTCGAAATAGGTGCGCGCGGCCATTTCGATGCCGTATGCGTTGTACAGGAAGGGCACCGTGTTCAGGTACGTCTCGAGAATCTCGGGCTTCGTGTACAGCGCTTCGATCTTCAGCGCGGTGATCGCTTCCTTGAGTTTGCGAGTGAGCGTCGGGGCGCGGCCGATGTCGTCGGGGTACAGATTGCGGGCGAGCTGCTGCGTGATCGTCGAGCCGCCCTGACGGTCACCGGAGAACGTGCGCAGCGCCGCCCCCGCCGTACGCTTCAGATCGATGCCGTGGTGCTCATAAAAACGATGGTCCTCCGTCGACACCAGCGCCTTGACGACGTTGGGCGAGATATCTTTCAGCGCCACCCACTCGCGATTCGACGGCCGGAACTCGGCCAGCAACTTCCCGTCGACGGACAGGACCTGCGCAGGCTGGTCGACCTTTGCACGACGGATATCACGAATACTCGGCGTGAACGGAATCAGGATCAGCGTATGGGCGACCAGCAGACAAGGCAGCGCCGCCACGACGATCAGCACACCGCGACGCGTGGGATGGCGCAGGTGATGCCAGGCGCGCGCCGCATACGGGGACAGCGGTTGCAAAAGGCGAAGACCCCGCCGACCTGCTTGGGCGACGGCGTGCAGCAGCGAAGAAAACAGCGACGAAATCGGGCGCTTCACGATGGGGGAATGCGTGGCAAAGTCCGCATCCTACCAAAACCGGGGCGCGCGACAGTTTGTCGCATGACGCGGTCGCGCTGTCTCCCGCTTGACGCGCATCAAGTTCCGCAGCGCATCGTGCTTCTACCATCGGTCGTGCTCACACACGACTTTGGACAACATCATGAAGCACTCCCTCGGCGCCACGGCTCTCGCCGCCGCACTGGCTACCGGTGCCGCCCTCTTCAGCGCATCCGCATTTGCACAAAGCACGGCACCGGCCACCGACAACGCCGCCACCACGAAGACCTTCGGTTTCATCAAGGACAGTTCGCAGGGCATCTATGCTGGCGACATCCTCGCGCGCGTGCGCGCTATCGGCATCCTGCCGGATTCGCATGCGAGCGGCAGCGTCCTGCCGACGCTCGGCGTCACCGTCAACAACGCGATCGTGCCGGAACTCGATTTCACGTACATGATTCTCGACAACGTCGGCGTCGAACTCATTCTCGGCATGTCGCGCCATCAGCTCACGTCGAACCTCGGGCATCTCGGCGGCGTGAATGTGTTGCCGCCGACACTCCTGCTGCAATACCACTTCAATCACGCGGGGAAGGTGCGCCCCTATGTTGGCGCGGGCATCAACTACACGCGCTTCTGGAACAGCAACCTGAATGCGGGCGGCACGCCCATCTCGATCAAGAACCACAGTGTCGGACCGGCGCTGCAAGCCGGTGTGGACATCCAGATGACGAAAAACCTCTTCTTCAACATCGACATCAAGAAGATCTGGATGAAGACCGATACGTCGCTCGCGGGCACCGACCTCGGCACGTTGCACATCGACCCGCTGATTGTCGGCGTCGGCGTTGGCATGAAGTTCTGATGTCCGGTGTGGGGCGCCACGTGCCGGGGGGCCGTGGCGCTCCTTTTTTTGGTTCCATCGGACGATGCGGCAAATTGTCGCGTCGTCCCTACATGCGAACGCAAAGCATTTACGCCCCTCGACAAGACCCCCTACAATGCCTCCTTCCCGAGAGCCGCCTGATCCGCGTCTTTGCCTTCACGGCGACCCGCGCGGTTAGCTGATTACGTGATGACCTTATGACGTAATCGGGGGACGCTCTCGCGGGCTGATCCGTCAGACCGCCCGGCGATTCCCGTGTTTTTCGCCCGCCCGCTTGATCCGACTTAATCCGTCTAATCCGTCTAATCCGGCCCAGCATGCGCAAGCTTCGTCAGCATCGCGTCGCAATCGGGATCGCCCTGCTGGCGATCCTGCTGGCTGCGCTCATGCCCGCGATTGCGCAATGGCGCGCCGCGATGCAGACGGATCCGTTCGCGGTCTACTGCACGGTGCAAGGCACGCAAGCCTCACTGAGCACGAACACCACGCCGCGCGTTGACGCCCAACGCGAGCCTGCCCATGACGGCCACAGCGGCCATGACGACGCGCAGGCACCACCCGCCCCCGCTCACACCCAGCCCACGGGTCTGCACAGCGAACACGGCAACGCCGGTCACTCGCTCGACTCCGCAGATCACTGGGAGAAGTGCGGATATTGCGCCTTGTGGACGCATCAGCCGCTCGTCACCACCGCTTTCCATCTCCCCCCGCCTGCCGCGCCGACTGGTATCGTCGCCTCCCCCCGGGCTCCGGTGCCGCATTTCCCGCGCGCCCGTTTCTCCGACGCCTTAGCGCGCGCGCCACCGTCCCTCACCGTCTGATCCTCCCGACTTCCGGCCATTGCCTTTCAATGCCGGTGGCTCATGTCGAACCCGTTTTGCTCTGCCTGCCTCCCGGCTTGCCCTGATGTTCGCGCTCGTCTCGCGAACGCGTGGCTCGCCGTGCGCGCCTGGCCGACTACGGACACGTTTGACACTCACGATCATCAGGCGGCCGTCATTCGGTCGCGAGAGAGACATTCATGTCACGTTTCATGACGCAGAAGCCGTTGCAAGCGGCCATCGCGCTCGCCTTCGCCTCGCTGGGCAGCGCAGCACACGCACTCACCTCGAACCCCGCAGCATCGATGGCCTCGGCAGGCGCCGCTGCGGTGAATCCTGTGGCTCCCGCGGCCCCAGTGGTCCTTGCCGCAGCAGACACGTCCCCGGTCACCACGACGACAGCACCAACCGCTACGTTGCCCGTCACCAACGTGACCGCCCCGGCGGAGTCGCTTACGTCCCCCAGCGTGGAGGAGCAGACGGCCAATCTTTTCCAGACCGCAGGCTCCGTCGGCTTCGTCGACGCCGACAGCTACCAGAACACCTACGCGTTCAACCTGCGCGACGTACTCAAAGACAGTCCCGGCGTCTATGTCCAGAACCGTTACGGGCAGGAGCTACGCGTGTCGATTCGCGGCTCCGGCATCGCTCGCGGCTATCACGTACGCGGCCTCGAAATCCTGCAGGACGGGATTCCCACCAACTCGGCCGACGGCAGCGGCGACTACTATCAGATCGACCCGATGGGCCTGCGCTCCACCGAGGTCTACAAGGGTGGCAACGGCCTCACCTACGGTTCGACCACATTGGGCGGTGCGCTGAACTTCGTCACGCCCACGGCCTACACGGCAGAGGCCCCGAACCAGTTCCGGCTCGAAGGCGGTAGCTTCGGCACCGTTCGCGCTAGCGGACAGATGTCGCGCATCTTCGGGCCGCTCGATGCGCTCGCGACCGTGACGCTCAACCGGTCCGATGGCTATCGCGATCACGCGAAGGGCAACTACGCCCAGATCAACGCGAACATCGGCTACAAATTCTCGCCGCGCGTGGAAACGCGTTTCTTCTTCGGCGCTTACATCGTCGACCAGAAGCTGCCGGGCACGTTGTCGCTGTTCGACGCGCTGAACAATCCCACCAAGGCGGCGGCTTCCGCAGTCTCCGGCGATCAGGCACGCAACACCCGCACCGAACGCCTGGGCAACCTGACCACGATTCGCTTCGACGTCGGCCAGCTCGATATCGCGTCGTGGGTCATTCACAAGAGCCTGTATCACCCGATCTTCCAGGTCATCGATCAGGATGGCTGGACCTACGGCATAGCGCCCCGCTACACGGCGAACCTGACACTCGCGGGCATGCGTAACGACCTGATCGTGGGCGCGCGCTTCTTCGGTGGCAATACGAAGGCCGATCAATACGTCAATGTGAACGGCAATCGCGGCACGCAAACGCTCGACTCCCGTCAGAGCGCTTACAACTACGAGGCGTATTTCGAGAACCGTCTGTTCTTCCTGCCGACGCTCGGCCTCATGGTCGGTGCCAAGGCGTACCGTGACGTTCGCCAGTACATCGATTACGGCGGTGTGCCGGGCGACGTCAACTATCGCTCCACTAGCGCCGCCTACTCTGGCGTGAATCCCAAGATCGGACTGCTCTGGGAGCCGCGCAAGGACGTTCAGGCGTTTATCGACATCACGCGCAGCGCAGACGTGCCCGACTTTACCGATCTGTCGCAGACGTTCGGGGCGACGTCGCGATTCGTGCCGCTGGCGTCGCAACATGCCTGGACGATCGAAGTCGGCACACGCGGCAAGCTTGATCGCGTGGCGTGGGACGTTACCGCCTACCGTTCGATGGTGCGCGACCAACTGCTCCAGTACACGACGTCTCCCGACGTTCCGGCGTCGACCTTCAATGCGAACAAGACTGTGCTTCAGGGTCTCGAAGTTGGCGCGTCCGTCGACCTGTTCAAGAACGTGGCGGCCACCGGCGACCGCGTGACATTGACGCAGATCTGGAACTACAGCGACTTCCGCTTCCGAGACGATCCGCAATACGGCAACAACCGCATCGCTGGCGTGCCGACCAATGTGCTGCGTACAACGCTTGGCTATGCGCTGTCGGATCGGTTCCAGATCGCGGCGTCCCTCGACTGGGTGCCCACTGGCGCGTGGGTCGACTACGCCAACACGATGCGCGTGCCCAGCTACACACTGATCGGCTTGCAGGCGTCGTATCTGATCCAGCGAGGCGTGACGTTCTATGTCGATGCGCGCAATCTGACCGACAAGCGTTATGTGTCGGATTTCAGCACCGTCACCGACGCCCGCACGGCCAACACCGCCGTGTTCTACCCGGGCGACGGCCGCAGCGTGTTTGCGGGTGTTCGCTTCGCGTTCTGATCACGCCTGATCGAACCAAACGCGCGCTCGGAGAATCTTCGGGCGCGCGATCCTATCGCGTCGCACTCACACGCTCGGGCGGACCCTCACAGCATGCGACGCAGCGTGTCGTCACGACGGAAATAGTGATGCCACAACGCCGCCAGCGCATGCAAACCGATCACCCAGTAGAACGCGCTTCCCAGCGTTTCGTGAATATCCTTGATGGAGTGGAGCATCTCGTCGTCTTTGCCGATGAACTGCGGCAGCGCGATATCCAGCCCCGGAATTGTCAGCACGTGCCCACCTGCGTTGAGCGTCAGATAGCCTAGCACCGGCTGCGCGAAGATGAATAGATACAGCAACAGATGCACGAGTGACGACCCCATGCGTACCAGCCACCCCTGACCGGGCAGCGGTCCCGGCGATCTCTTGATCAGACGCCAGAGCAAACGCGGCACGGCGACGACCAGCACAGCGATTCCGGCCCACTCGTGAATCGTCATGCTCAGCGCTCGCAGTGCACTGCCTTTCGGCAGATATCCCTTCGTGATCACGGCGGCATACGCAATCACGATCAGCAGCGCCACCAGCCAGTGAAAAAAGATCGCAGGGGGTGCGTAGCGCTGAACGGGAGAAAGCGGTGAGCCGAGTGAGTGGAACTTGATCGCTTTGGCCATCTCGGGGGGACTCCTCTGCTGTTTTGGGCGAGCCCCCATTATCGCGCCCGTCTCGCTGCGCGAACAGGCTGCAAATCGTCACATTTTGTTACGCAAAAATTCTCCTCGACATTCGGATTCCTCCTTCCCATCGATTCGCCAACTCTGCCGACAATATCTCCTCGGCACACAGACTCGCTGCGGTGCCACATCGATGAACCTCCTTGGCCGACGCACGCCCGGTCGGCCTTTAAAGCCCCGTTCGCGGGGCTTTCTTTTTCTCTCCCTTCGTCTCTTCGCCTACTTCGTTGCGCAAGGCCCGACACACATCGCACGAGCCATCACCGAGCCGTCTCGCTGCGGAGCAACATTCGCAATGTGCATCGGTGAGATCAGCCTATCGCGACACAGCCATGAAAGGTTTGTGAACTATCCGAGAGAATGGGTGCACGAATGCAGAAGCGGCAATGTCTGTACCGTGTCTAGGACGAATCCGATCCAAAAGATAGGACGGCACCTTGAAGTGTTGCGTGAAGCCCTCACAGCACTGGTCACGGCTCGACTTGCAGGCAGATAATGTTCATCAAAATCCAGGAGGACAGATCATGCGAAACATCACTTTCCCCCAAGGCGACACCGTGCCGGTGCTCGGGCAGGGCACATGGATGATGGGTGAGAAGCCCGAGCGCCGTCGCGACGAGATTGCCGCATTGCGTCTGGGCGTCTCGCTTGGCATGACACTGGTCGATACCGCCGAGATGTATGGCGAAGGCGCGACGGAAAGCCTCGTGGGCGAAGCGCTCGACGGCTTGCGCGACGAGGTCTTTCTCGTAAGCAAGGTGTATCCGCATAACGCCTCGCAACGTGGCGTAGTCGCGGCGTGCGAGCGAAGCCTCAAGCGTCTGCGCACCGACCGCATCGACCTCTACCTCTTGCATTGGCGTGGCGATGTTCCGCTCGAAGACACGATTGCCGGCTTCGAAGCGCTGATCGACGCGGGGAAGATCCGCCAATGGGGCGTGAGCAATTTCGATGCGGACGACATGGATGAATTGTTCGACGCACCGGGCGGCACCGCGTGCGCGACGGATCAGGTGCTGTTCAATCTTTCGCGACGCGGCCCCGAGTACGATCTGATGCCCTGGCTTGCGACGAATCGATTGCCGATGATGGCCTACTCGCCCATCGAACAAGGGCGCTTGCCGACGAATGGCGTCCTTAGCGAGATTGCACGCAAGCGTCACGTCGAGCCGCTACAGATTGCATTGGCCTGGGTATTGAGCCGTCCCGGCGTCATTGCCATCCCGAAGGCCGGGTCCGAGGCCCACGTGCGTGCGAACCGTGCCGCGCACGACATCACGCTGAGCGACGAAGAACTGGATTTGCTCGATCACCACTTCGAAGCGCCGTCGCGCAAACGTCCGCTGGAAATGATCTGATGCCGGATCTGAGCCTGGACCGAGGAATGGAAGGGAATTTTGAGGGCCATCGGTCTCGCAGGCCCGACGCAGTACACTAGGCGTTTTCGAATTTTCGCAGGACGGCTTCATGAGCGATTCACGTCCCGTCGTCGTTATCGGGGGCGGTTTGGTCGGCGTATGTACTGCCGCTTATCTTCAGCGCGCAGGGCATGCCGTGACTCTCGTCGACCGGCAGTCGGCGCGTCAGGCAGCCTCGCTGGGCAATGCCGGTTGTATCAACGGTTCGTCGGTCGTGCCTATCGCCATGCCGGGCGTGCTCTGGCAAGTGCCGGGATGGCTGATGCAACCGGATGGCCCGCTGGTGCTTCGCTGGGGCTATCTGCCTCGCATGGTGCCGTGGTTGATGCGCTTTATCGCAGCGAGTCAGCCCGCACGGGTGGCACAACAGGCACGCGCGTTGCGCGCCCTGCTCGGCCCGGCACTCGACGCGTATCAACCCCTGCTTGACGATGCCAACGCGAACGACCTCGTGACCCGTCGGGGGTATCTGATTGCCTATTCCAGTCAGGACGGCATGGCAGGCGATGAAGGCGGCATGGCCTTGCGGCGTGACAACGGCGTGCAGATCGACACGCTGGACGCCGGCGCGCTTCGCGAGTTCGAACCCACGTTGTCGAACGATTTCATCGGCGCGCGTTATATCAGCGAGACGGGACACACGTCGGACCCGGCCGCGTTGCTTGCGCGTCTGACCGCTCAGGTCGTGGCGCGAGGCGGACGCCTCGTCGATGCCGCTGCGACAGCCATCGAGACCAACGGCGCGCAGGCCGTGGCGGTGCATACGGACAAGGGGCGCGAAGCCGCAAGCGCCGTTGTCGTCGCGGCCGGTGCGTGGTCGGCGCCCTTCGTGCAGCAGTTGGGCGACAGCATCGTCTTCGACACCGAGCGCGGCTATCACGTGGAGATTCCGACGCCGCACGAGATGCCGTCGCGTCCCGTGATGTGGGCGGAGGGGAAGTTGTTTGCGACACCGATGAACGGCCGCCTTCGCGGCGCGGGCACGGTCGAGCTGGCAGGGCTGCAAGCGCCGCCGAACTGGCGGCGTGCCGATCTGCTGCTGGGCCAGCTTCACAAGATGTTCCCCGGCGCGGTGCAGGGCGTGAAGTCGACGCAATCGGTCGATGGCGCGCGCTGGCAGGGCTTTCGCCCGAGTACACCGGATTCGCTGCCGGTGCTGGGGGCTGCGTCGAAAGTGCCGAATGCCTTTTACGCCTTCGGGCACGGCCACGTGGGCCTCACAGCGGCAGCCTCCACCGGGCGCACGATCGCCGGGCTGGTGAGCGGCGAGCGGCCGTCCATCGACCTATCACCGTTCTCCATCGGGCGATTCCGCTAGCGCATGCGTCGCCCCCGTCCCATCCGGCGCCGTCTGCGGCACGGCCTGTGCGCTGGATGATCGCTCAGCCCTTGCAGACGGATGCGACGATGTCGCACGAACGCAGGCGAAGCGCCGGATCGTAGATGTCGGTCACGAGCATCAGTTCGTCGGCTTGCGTGCGTTCGACGAGATCGGACAAGCCGGATTGGATGCGCTCCGGCCCGCCGACGACGGCCACGCCGAGGAACGCTTCCACCGAGTGCTGCTCCGCCGGATCCCAGCGCTCGTCCATATCGTGCACTGGCGGCTGCAACTTCAGGCTCTGCCCACGCATCAGCGCCAGGATCTTTTGCTGCGATGACGTCGCGAGGAACTTCGCCTCTTCGTCCGTCGGCGCGGCGACGACCGGTGCGCCGACCATCACGTACGGCTTATCGAGCACCGCCGACGGGCGGAACATCTCGCGATAAATACGAATCGCATCGAACAGGAAACGTGGCGCGAAGTGCGATGCGAAGGCGTACGGCAGCCCCAGATGGGCCGCGAGCTGCGCCGAGTACAGCGACGACCCCAGCAGCCACACAGGAATGTCGCTGCCCGCGCCCGGCGTGGCGACCAGCCGTTGCCCCGGTTGCGCCGGTGCGAGCAACGCGCGCAACTCGGCCACTTGTTCCGGGAAGTCGTCGCCATTGCCGAGACGGTCGCGTCGCAGTGCGCGCATCGTCGCCTGATCGGCACCCGGCGCACGTCCGAGACCCAGGTCGATGCGTCCCGGGTACAGCGCGGCGAGCGTGCCGAAGTTCTCGGCGACGACCAGCGGCGGGTGATTCGGCAGCATCACGCCACCGGAACCGACGCGAATGCGCGACGTCTTGTCGGCAATGTGCCCGATCAGCAACGCGGTTGCGGAACTGGCGATGCCATCCATGTTGTGATGTTCCGCAAGCCAGAAACGCGTAAAGCCCAGACGCTCGACATGCTGAGCCAGTTCCGTGGACTGCTTCAGGGCTTCAGCCACCGTGCCGCCAGCGCGCACCGGCACCAGATCCAGCATCGAGAGGGCTGTTTTCGACAAACTGCTCATGGGGTTCTCCGTTAGCTTGCGCGCGCCGCACCCCGTTTGGTCGATGCCAGATCGGGTCCGATCGACGCACTCCAGGTGACGCGCACTATCGTGCCAAAGTATAGTGACGAAGGGTCAAAATCCCCAGTAGGCACCTTTTAGTTGAATAGTCACCATTTAGTTACCATGAGCAAACCCGAACCCTTCGTCTTCGAGGAAACCTGCGTGCCGCGTCGCGTGCTGGAGCTCTTCAGCGTGAAATGGACGAGCATGGTGCTCTACGCGTTGCAGTGCGGCACGACACGCACAGGCGAACTCCAGCGCCGTCTGCCGGGCATTTCGAAGAAGATGCTCACGCAAACGCTGCGCGAACTGGAGCGCGACGGCCTGATCCACCGCGAGGTATATCCCGTCGTGCCGCCCAAGGTCGAATACTCTCTGACGCCGCTCGGCGAGCTTTTCATCGAGCCGATCGAGATGCTGTACCGCTGGGGCAACCAGCACGCTGACGTGCTCGCGCAGCTGAGTCTGCGTCGCGGCAAACCATCGCAGGAGCTGGCCGACGGGGGCACCGATGGCGAGGTTGCCCATTTCACGGTTATCTGAGACAGTGGTTATGTTGCAGCGCAAACTGCGTACCTGCTGCAACCGTACTCTCGTAACGACCCCCGCGGCTGACGCCCACCGGCGCGACGCCGCATCGCCGAGGGATCATGCCACGCTCCAAATCCACCTCGCGGGTGCAGCCGCCGCTCCCCGCCTCCGCTACGCCCGCCGCACGAACCGGGCGGACCGCTAGCGCCACACGCGCATCGTCCGGCGCACGCGCCACCGCTCGCGGCGCACTCCCCGTCGATCTCGCCCTACAGGGCGGCGGCGCACACGGCGCATTCACCTGGGGCGTGCTGGACCGGCTGCTCGAAGCCATTTCTCACGACACCGACAACGCCCCCTTCCGCATCGAGGGCATTTCGGGCACATCGGCTGGCGCGATGAATGCCGCAGTGCTTGCGACCGGTTATGCCCGCGGCGGCCCCGATGCGGCACGCGGTGCGCTGGAACAGTTCTGGCGGGATGTCGCGCATGCGGGACGCTTCAGTCCGCTGCGCCGCACACCGCTCGACATCGTGCTCGGAGGCTGGTCGCTCGATAACTCGCCGTTCTTCATGTTCTTCGATCTCGCCGCCCGCGTCGTATCTCCCTACGACCTCGCGCCGCTCGAATTCAACCCGTTGCGCCGCCTGCTGGCCGATCACATCGACTTCGACGGCATATCAAAAGGCGCCGACGCCAACCCGATCCAGCTCTTCATCACAGCGACCAACGTGCATACGGGGAGAGGTCGCGTCTTCCGCAACGCCGAGATCACCCCGGACGTCCTGCTCGCCTCAGCCTGCCTGCCCATGTTGTATCGCGCCGTCGAGATCGATGGTGAGCCCTACTGGGACGGCGGTTACGCGGGCAATCCGTCGATCACGCCGCTAGTGCGCGAGACCGTGTCGTGCGACACCATCCTTGTGCAGGTCAATCCGGTCGAGCGCAACGAGGTCCCGCGTTCGGCGCGCGAGATTCTGAACCGCGTCAACGAAGTCTCGTTCAACGCCACGCTGCTCAAAGAGTTGCGCATGATCGCGGTGCTGCGTCAGGTCGTGGATGCCGGGAGCGACGAAGGCAAACGCTGGGCGCAAATGCGCATGCACCGGATCGCGAGCGACATGATGACGACGCTCGGCTATTCGTCGAAGCTCTCGGCGGAATGGGACTTCCTCGTGATGTTGCGCGACGAGGGCCGTCGCTGCGCCGATGTCTTCCTGCACGAACACGGCGCCGATCTGGGCAAACGCTCCTCGCTCGATCTCGATCCGCTGCAGGAGACCCTCTGAATGGAGCTCGCTGGCATTCTTATCGGCCTGGCGCTGCTCGTCTGGCTGGCCTATCGTGGCTGGAGCGTGCTGCTGCTCGCCCCGGCCGCCGCCATGCTGGCCGCTGCGCTCTCAGGCGAACCCGTCCTCGCACACTGGACGCAGACGTTCATGCAGAACGCCGCGCGCTTCATCGCGCAGTTCTTCCCGCTGTTCCTGCTCGGCGCCTTGTTCGGCAAGTTGATGGAAGACAGCGGGTCCGTGCGCGCCATCGCTGCATTTCTCACGGACAAGCTGGGTTCGCGTCGCGCGATGTTTGCGGTGGTGCTCGGCGGCGCGCTCGTCACGTACGGTGGCGTGAGTCTCTTCGTGGCGTTCTTCGTCCTTGCACCGATGGCACACGCGCTGTTCCGTGAAGCCAACATTCCCGTGCGACTGATGCCCGCTGCGATTGCCTTGGGGACGTCCACCTTCACGATGTCGGCAATGCCCGGCACGCCTGCCATCCAGAACGCCATCCCGATGCCCTTCTTCGGCACCACGCCCTTTGCTGCACCGGGGCTGGGGTTGATGGCCTCGGCCATCATGCTCGGCGTAGGCCTCTGGTGGTTGTCGTGGCGCGAGGGACAGGCGCGTCGTGCGGGGCACGGTTATGCGGAAAACGAAGTGTGGGACAAGAAGGCGGACCCGACGGTCGTGCGTGAGCGCGCCAGCGTGGCGCGCGAATTCGACCCGGCGGAGATCGAAGCCGGGCATCGCAACGACGCGCTGCCGGGCATCCTGACGGCTGCCTTGCCGCTGCTCGTTGTGATCGGCGGCAACTTCGTGATGAACGTGATCGTCTTCCCGCGCCTGAACGCGAGCTTTCTCGCGGAGCCGAGATGGGGCGGCATCACGCTGCAAAGCGTAGCGGGCGTATGGGGCGTGTGCGTCGCACTCGCGAGCGCGATTCTCGTGCTCGTGATCCTGCAATGGCGACGCCTGCCCGCGCTGCGCAAGACGATGGACGCCGGTGCAAACGCGTCCGTCCTGCCGATCATGTGTACGGCGAGTCTGGTCGGCTATGGCGGCGTGATTGCCGCGCTGCCCGGCTTCGAGCTGGTACGCGACTGGGTGCTGTCCATCGACGGCGGTCCGCTCGTGTCGCTGGCGCTCTCCGCCAACCTGCTCGCGGCCATCACCGGCTCCGCCTCAGGCGGTCTCACGATTGCCCTCGACGCGCTCGGTCCTGCCTACGTCAGCCTCGCAGCGCAGCACGGCATCGATCCCGCGCTGATGCACCGTGTGGCCGTGATGGCGTCCGGCACGCTCGACAGCCTGCCGCACAACGGCGCGGTCGTCACGTTGCTGGCGGTGTGCGGCAGCACGCACCGTGACAGCTACTTCGACATCGTCATGACAAGTATCGTGAGTGCGCTGATCGCACTCGTCGCGGTCATCGTCGTCGGCTCGCTCGTCGGGACGTTCTGAACGTTCCGATGCCAACGAAAAAGGGCCGAGGTCATCCTCGGCCCTTTCGGAATTGCTCAGCGACTCACGTCCGTCTTAGCGATCCAGCAAACGTCCCAGACGCATCATCGTGACATTCACCCCGAGGTGACGCATCGACGGCTGCACGATCACGCAGTTGTCATACGGCGTGACGATCACTTCGTCGCCATCGCGGGCGATTTCGGTGCCTGCCTTTTCGATCACTTCCAGTCCCGTGAACGGCTGCGAGAAGCGGAAGTCCATCGAGCGCGCCACGACCGGCTGCGTGATTTCCACAAACTTCTGACGTGCAGGGGTTTGCGTGAGGAACGGGGCGACGTCGGCCTCAGCCACAACACCCGCGTGCAACAGGAAGCGGGCTGCGCTGTCGAGCGCCACATCGCGCGCGCTCTTGGCGAAGTGTTGTCCCGTCTCGATGAGCAACGCATTCTTCGGGCTGGCGGGGTCGCCAAAGCCACCGTAGTCGCGCATGCGCGTGCCATTGGCGTGGCCCTTGTCGATGATGACGTGCTCAGGCGTGCCGAGTTCGGCCGCCAGCGCAATCGCCTTTTCCAGCGGACCCGTCATCATCAGCGGCGCCGACGCTTCGTGCATCGAGTGGATGTCGAGCAGCAGATCCACCGTATCGATGAACGGACGCATCGCACGGGCGCGCGTCAGTTCACGGCTCTGACGTTCGCCGTCAAGCGTCGACGCCGTCCACACACGGTTCATGTCTTCATCGAGAAAGCGCGTGGCGTCTGCATTCTCTGCGCTGAACTGTTCGTACGCACCGATGTTGCCGAAGCCCAACGACAGACGGCCGGACGACGGACGCAGACCCGATGCGAGCAGCGCGTCGACGGCGATGGCGCCGCTCACTTCATTGCCGTGCGTGAGCGCGAGAATCATCACGTGCTTGCCGGGCTTGCCGCTATCGAACGTGTGCAGATAGTCGATGCCGGTGTTGCCTTCGCGCCAGCGGGTGATATCGGGGAACGAGACTTCGATGGGGTACGCCGGCAGGGCGGCGCGAATCGCTTCGAGCGTGGTCATGGGTAAAGCTCCGCAAGGGATGCCGCAAAAAAAGAGACGACGTCGCCTAGGGGATTGGCGGACGTCGTCGTTGCGGCTCAAATCAGTACATCGAATATCGGGACGACGTAATCGAACCTTAGGCCTTGGTCGCACGCGGCGAGGCGTGCGACTGGCTCGTCAGCCCGGCGATCTTGCCGGCACGCACACGGCGCGCCAGCGCCGTCACAGCCGTCACGCTGAGCACTGCCGTTGCCATCACGTAGAAGCTCGGTGCGAGCTTGTTCTGCGTGGCGTCGATCAGCCAGGTCACGATCAGCGGGGCGAAGCCGCCGAACAGCGTGACCGAGAAGTTGTACGACAGCGCAAGACCGGTGCCACGAGTGCTCGTCGGGAAGATGTCCGCCAGCAGGGCGGGCAGCGGGGCGAGACTCACGGCGATCAGCAGACCGACCAGTGCCTGCACGAGCAGCAGCGTCTGGAACGTCGGATAACGGTTGAGCAGCACGAATAGCGGGTAGGTCGTCACGCCCACGGCGATTAGCGCGTAGAGCATTACGCGAATGCGGCCGAAGCGGTCCGAGAGATGGCCGACGACAGGCGCGGCGATCATGAGCATCACGCCGGTCACGACCGCACCGATGAACGACGATGTCGCCGGAATGTGCAGTTGCTTGACGGCATACGTCGGCATGTACAGCTTGTGGACGTAATTGAACGCCGTGGCCGCAGCCACAACGCCCGCGCCGAGCAGCATGTTGGCGCGATCACGCCCGAAGACTTCGCGCAGTGGCGACTTCTCGCGTTGCTTCTCGCCGAGCTTCTTGAAGTCGGCGGTTTCATCGATATTGCGACGAATGTACAGACCGACCGGACCGATGAGCAGACCGACGGCGAAGGCGATACGCCAGCCCCATGCGCTCAGTTGATCGGCCGTCAGCAGCAGGCTCAGCAGTGCGGAAACACCGGCGGCGAGCACCGTTGCGAGACCTTGCGTGGACATCTGCCAACTGGCGAAGAAGCCGCGACGCTTGGCGTCGGCATGCTCGACCATGAAGGCCGTGGCAGCGCCGAACTCACCGCCCGTCGAGAAGCCTTGCAGCATGCGGGCGACGATGATCATGAGCGGCGAGAAAATGCCGATCTGCGCATACGTCGGTGCGAACGCGATCATGGCGGTGCCGACCATCATGAGGCCGATGGACACCGTGAGCGACGCCTTGCGACCGGCGCGGTCGGCGTAGCTGCCGAGGATGATCGAGCCCAGTGGGCGCGTGACGAACGAAATACCGAACGTGCCCACGGAGAGCAGCAGCGAGGTCGTTGCGTCGTGAGCGGGGAAAAACAACTGGCCGATCACGATGGCGAAGTAGCCATAGATCAGCAGATCGTAGAACTCTAGTGCGTTGCCGATACTCGCCGCGCAGATCTCGCGCCACGGGTTGTGGGGTTTGGTGTTGCCGGTCATTCCTGCTCCTCGGGATCGCTGGCGTTGGAAGTCGATGTTTGGACGCCCCGCAAACGCCCGTTGCATAGCATGCAACAAGGGCGAGCCGGGGCCATCTGCCAGTCTCAGGAAGCGGAGTGTAGGTGGCGGAAAATGCAACTCCGTGCCGATTCGGCACGCAAAGGTGCTGATTGAGGGCGAGGTCCACCGGTAGAATTGGCGCACCTTCCCCTCCTCGCACCGCTGGATCCCCCGATGGCCCTGACTGCACCGACTTCATCCATGCTGGCGCGCCGCGCCATCGCCGCCGCCCTGTTCTGCCTGCCGCTACTCGCCCATGCCGACTGCAAGGATCGTCTGAACGACTGGGCGAAGACGCTGCAACCGGGGCGCGCCGTCGATGCCGACTTCGCGACCTGCAAGGTCTGGCCAGCGAATCCGGCGCAGACTCTCGCCGTCCTGCCGATGGCGCAGCCAGGCGGCACCGACGACGACAAGGTCTATGACGTGGAAGTCGTCGTCGCCGACAGCCAGAGCGGCAAGATCGTGGCGCACCGCTTCGAGAAGGCTGCGATTACGTCGGACGCCATCATGCTGCGCGGCATTGCCCTCGACACCGCGCCGTGGCGTCTGACGCCGCAGACGGTGGCGTTCGGTGTGCGTTTGAGCTTCGAAGGGTCGTCGCGCGTGAATCCGTTCTCGCAGACGTCGCTCAGCCTTTACGTCATCGATGGCACGACGCTGCGCAAGGTCGTCGATAACCTCGCCACGCAAAAGAGCGGCGGCGAATGGGATGGCAACTGTGCAGGCAGCTTCGACGACACATCGCGTGCAGTGTCCGTCGGCCCCGTTGGCAAAAACGGCTACGCGAAACTCGTCGTGAGCGAGAAGACCACCACCACGACCAATAAGCCGACGCGCAACGATTGCGCCAGCAAGGAGCGCACTGCCAAGGGCGCAAACGTCACGCTCGAATACGATGGGTCGCGTTACGTCATACCGAAGGCGCTTAGCGGCGCGTGAGGTACGCCATCGGCATGATTGCCGATATTCTCGAACCGTCACCTTTCACGTTTCCTTTCCTCTTCCGAGCCCACCATGACGCCTGACCGTACTTTGCTCGAAGCGTTTGCACCGACTGGCGTGCTGCGTGCCTGCATCAATCTCGGCAACCCGATTCTTGCGGGCGTCGATGCACGATCCCAGCCCGTCGGCATCTCAGTCGATCTCGCGGGCGCGCTGGCGAAGCGGCTCGGTGTCGAACTGGAACTGGTGGTGGTCGACGCCGCAGGCAAATCCGTGGAGACGGTCACGAACGAGCAGGCCGACGTGGGCTTCTTCGCCATCGATCCGCGCCGCGCGGCGACGATTGGCTTCACGTCGCCGTATGTCCTCATCGAAGGCTATTACCTCGTGCGCGATGCCTCGCCCGTCAAAACCAATGCGGACGTCGATCGTGCGGGCACCCGTGTGGTCGTCGGTCAGGGTAGCGCCTACGATCTGTTCCTGACACGCGAACTCAAGCACGCCGAAATCGTGCGTGCGCCGACGTCGCCGACGGTGATCAAGACGTTCATCGAGACCGGCTGTGAAGTGGCCGCTGGCGTCAAACAGCAGTTGGAACAGGACGTGGCGAACCTCACCGGCTATCGCTTGCTGGACGAACGTTTCATGGTCATTCGTCAGGCGATGGGCGCGCCGATCACGCGCGGCGAAGGCGCGTTGGCTTACCTCAAGACGTTCGTCGAAGACATGAAGCGCGAAGGCTTCGTGGCCGACGCCATGAAGCGACACGGCATCACAGGCGTGAGCGTCGCACCGGCGGAGTGACCAACAGGTTTCCACCTGACGTCGGGTGCATACGCACCACCGGGGTCTGTCGCTAGGCGCTTGCGCTCCCGACGTATTTCCCCGGTGTGACACCGAACACCGAGCGAAACATCGCGATGAAGTTGCTGGGGCTCGCGTAACCCAGCGCATCGGCAATCGCCGACACCGACTCGCCGTCCGACAACATCTCGACGGCACGCATGAGCCTCGCCTGCTGACGCCACTCCGACAACGTCATGCCGACCGACGCCGCGAACAGGCGTCGTGCAGTGCGCGTCGACAGTCCGGCCATCGACGACAGCGTCTCCAGCGAATACTCGCGGCCAGGCTCGCTGAGCACCAGTGCCGTCATCTTCAGCAACCGCTTGTCGCTGGGCATCGGCAGATGCAACGGCTCATGCCGTGCCGCGCGAACCTCGTCGATCAGCACCGCCATGACGTGCTCCTCCTCCGGCGAAGTCACAACGTCCTTACGCCATCCGGCCACGCGATGAATCAACGCTTCGAATAGCCGCCCGACCGAGAGTACCTGCGGACGGTCGGGCAAGGTCTGGCAATACGTGGGGGCAAGCAGAATGTTCGCGCCGGTCTTCACCCCCTTCAACTCACCCCAGTGCATCAGATCTGGCGGAATCCACACGGCGCGCTGCGGCGGCAACAGCCACGCGCCGAAGTCGGTGCGGATATGAAAATGCCCCGCGCCGATATAGATCAGTTGCCCCTGCGCGTGCCGATGCCATCGATTCAGGCGGCGAACGCTCTCCGGACTTGTGCCGTCAACGCCGAAACCTGCCAGTGTTTCGTGTTCGCGAACGACTTTCCTGAGGCTGCGTGGCATGAGAGGGGAATCCAAAGTTGGCCGATTTTCAGCATATTTTGACCTTATGCGGATAACGGAGCAATCGCGGCCGCCGATAGAGTGCGTCGTGAACGCTATGTCGGCGTCGTACTCAGGAGGAAGAAATGTCGCAGAAACCTGTCATTGTGATCGCCGGGGCCGGACCGGCCGGACTTGTCGCCGCCAATATGCTGTCTCGCGATGGCTTCGACGTGACCGTCTTCGAGACCGACGCGAGCGCCACGTCGCGCGATCAGGGCGGCATGCTCGACCTCCATGTGCCTGACGGTCAGCTTGCGCTGAAGAAAGCCGGTCTGTTCGACGCCTACATGGCGATTGCCCGTCACGACGATCAGGAACTGCGCGACATCGACTGGGCGACGGGCGAAACGCTACTCGAAGACATTCCCGCCCCCGGCACCGGCGACAGTCCCGAGATCGATCGTCTCGTGTTGCGTGAGCTTCTGCTCGAACCGTTGCCCGCTGGCACCGTGATCTGGGGAGCGCGCGTCGTTGGCGTCGGCAAGACCTCGGGCGGCCGCCGCGTCGTCCATCTGCAAGACGGACACACCCACGAATGCGATCTCGTCATCGGCGCCGACGGTGCCGGGTCTGCTATCAGAGCCGCGCTCACCGACATTCGTCCGGTGTACACAGGGGTGACGTTCGTCGAACTCTGGTTTTCCGATGTAGAGCGTCGGCACCCCGCCGTCGCGGCGCTGGTCGGACACGGAACACTCATGTCCGTGGGCAACGGCTCCGGGTCAGGCACCGCGCTCTTTGCACAACGCAATGGCAACGACGTCATACGGTCCTATGCGGCGTTCAGAACGCATGCCGACGATACGGACCGGCCGGAGAAAACGCTCGCTGGCATCACCCAGCAGGATTTGCTCGCACGCTTTCCCGGCTGGTCGCCCCGCCTGTTGTCATTGATCGAGGATGCCGAACGCATCGCCGCGATACGCCCCATCGTCGGCCTGCCGCCGGGCGCACGATGGCCTGCGACGCCGGGGCTCACGCTCGTCGGCGACGCCGCACACGTGATGCCGCCGATGGGCGTCGGCGTCAATCTCGCCATGCTGGACGCCGCGGAACTTGCCGAGACCATCGCAGGCGCATCCGACTGGCAGGCCGCCGTGCATGCGCAGGAAGCCGCCATGCTCGACCGGTCCGGCCCCATCGGTGAACAATGCGCGAGCGCTTTCGCTGAGTGGTTCGGTCACAGCGAGCGTCACGCGCTCCCGTCCGTTCACCCCCACGTGACTCACGAGCAACGTCGTTAGGCGCAGCGCGCCGTTGGCGTCAGCCCTTCCGCCTCAAACGCCCGCTGCACAGCAGGACGCGCCAGCACACGGCGATACCAACGCTGCAAATGGGTCAGGTCGTCAAAGTGGATATTCGCCTTATAGACGGACTGAAGCCACGACGCCTGCCCCCATTGCGTGAGCGTGAGCAGGTAAGCATCGGCAACGGTGAAGTTGTCGCCCATCAGATACTCCCGTTCCGCCAGTTGCTCGTCGATCCATTTGAAGCGGGCTTCCAGCTTCGGCTTGGCCGACTCGGTGCCGTACTTCCCCGCAAGCACCGCGTAGAGCAGCGGAATGAACCCCTTGTGGATTTCCGTGCTGAGGAAGTTCAGCCATTCCTGAAGACGGTAGCGATCGAACGATCCGTTCGCGGGCGCCAGCGCCAGCTCAGGCTTGCGGTCCGCCAGGTACTGCACGATCGCCGGACCTTCGCGAAGCCGTGTGCCGTCCGCCAATTCCAGCAGCGGGACATAGCCGAAGGGACTGAGCGCATAGAAGTCCCGGCCGTCTTCTGTCGTATGCGTTTTGTAATCGACCTTCACCAGCGAAAAATCCGCCCCCAGTTCGTTGAGCACGATATGAGGCGCCAGCGAGCAAGCGCCCGGCACGTAATAAAGCTTCATGAGAATTCCCGAAATAGTGGTTCGGGGCTCATTCTAGGCAACTGGTATAAAAAATAAAGAAGGCACTAAAATGTCATATAAGTACAAAAAATATACTGACCTTTAAAAATGTGAGTGCCCGATGAAAGAGAATCTGTCCGGCTGTTCGGTGGAAGAATCGATGCGTGTTCTCGGCGGGAGATGGCGACTGCTCCTCGTGTCGTATCTGCTCGACGGCCCCAAACGGTTCAACGATCTGCGACGCGATGTCCCCGGCATTTCGCAACGCATGCTCACGCTCGACCTTCGTGCGCTGGAGGATGCCGGACTGATCACACGCACCGTGTATCCGACCTCCCCCGTCAAAGTCGAATACGCGCTGTCAGCGGACGGCGAGCGGTTGCGTCCCGTGGTCGACGTGATGAAGGAATTCGGGCTTTGGCTGAAGGCGCGCGACGAGAAGGTTTGATACTGCAAAGTGTCGGGATATACCCGGAGCCATTCCGGAGACGAATGCATCAGGGTCTTGTCCGGCGGGCCTGAGCCCCTGCGTTAGCCGCAATGCAGCATGAACCGGGTGCAAATTGGGGTAGCGCGATGCAAATGACTGACTACACTTCCTAAGTGCATACGGCACGCTGAGAAACCGCTCAAGACGGTTCGTAATACAAAGTTTGCGAAGTAAAGAAGCACGCCGTACGAAGGCAAAAATGGGGCCAGTGAACTAGCGTTTCCATTCCTTCACGGGAGGCATGTCCATGACGTGCCTGAATAAATGGATGATCGGCACTTGTCTTGCCATGCTCAGCGGCGTGGCGATGTCGCAAGGTGTCGGCACGGGTTCATCCGAACAGATGATGATGGCCAACCTCGGTCCATCACCACTACCCGTACGTGTCCCGCCTCCGCCTGCCCCTATCTCCGTCGCAGTGGTTCCGGCCGTCCCCGTCACGCTTTACCCATTCGGTCGAGAGAGTCCCGAGACGCCCGAGCGTGTCGACCGAATGACGCAGGCAGACGCCAACGCATTTCTCTACACACGGATCGAAGCGATCAATGGCGCTGCGCCATTCGCCGTACACGGAACCGCCAACTGGATCGAAACACCTGCTGCTGCCGATACGGCCGACGCCGCAAGAGCGACGCAAAGCTACCTGAGCATCGGGCCGAACCGCTCGCCGCAGCTGTCCCTCGTCCAGTGGAACAATACCGACGACAAGCTGGGCTCAGATCCTAAGCGTGGGCTTTCGCTGAAGACTGAAGACTGGACCGTTTCGGCGAGCGCGAAAATCCCGATTCTCCGTCAGAAAGATCTCGGTGCGACGGTGTACGTCAAGCGCCGCTTCTGACCCGCCAACGGTTTCGTCACGGCCGTTGTATCGAGACCTCGATACAACGGCCGTGACGTTTTGCGTCCCTCGATTCGACTACACGAGGTCAAGCGGTCGACTTCACCGCCGTCACATCGATTTCCACCAACCACTCGGGACGCGCAAGCGCCTGCACCACGATGCCCGTCGACACCGGGAACACGCCCTTGAGCCAGCGCCCCATGACGTTGTAGACAGCCTCGCGATAACGCGGATCGACGATATACACCGTCACCTTGCAGATATCCGCGAGCTGGCTGCCGCATTCGTCCAGCAGCATCTTCACGTTAGCCATGGCGCGTTCGGTCTGTGCCGTCACGTCGCCAATGCCGACGGACTCACGCGTGTCGAGGTCCTGACCGATCTGCCCGCGCAGATAGATCGTGTTCCCCGCGATCACCGCCTGGCACAGATCGTTGTCGAGCTTTTGTTCCGGATAGGTTTCGCGGGTGTTGAACTTGCGGATGCGGGTGTGCGTCATGTTGTCTCGTCTTTCTGTCTGGGGTCGGCGGCGCAATCAGTGCGCCAGTATCTTGGAGAGGAAACGCTTTGCGGCAGGACTGGCCGCTTCGTTGAAGAACACGTCGGTCGGACTGTCTTCGATGATCGCGCCGTCCTCCATGAACACCACGCGATGCGCCACGCGTCGCGCGAAGCCCATCTCGTGCGTGACGACCATCATCGTCATGCCCTCGCGGGCGAGCTCGACCATCACGTCAAGCACTTCGTTGACCATTTCGGGATCGAGCGCCGACGTCGGTTCGTCGAACAGCATGGCCATCGGGTCCATCGACAACGCGCGTGCGATGGCCACGCGTTGTTGCTGACCGCCCGACAATTGCCCCGGATACTTGTGCGCGTGGGCCGACAGCCCCACGCGATCGAGCAACGCGCGCGCCTTGGTGCGTGCCGAATCGGCGTCGCGCCCGAGCACGATCTGTTGCGCGAGCGTGAGATTGCGCGTCAGATCCAGATGCGGGAACAGCTCGAAATGCTGGAAGACCATACCGACCTTGCTGCGCAGTTTCGGCAGATTGGTCGACTTCGCGGTGAGCGACGTGCCCGCGACGACAACGTCGCCCTTCTGGAACGGCTCCAATGCGTTGACGGTCTTGATCAGCGTCGACTTGCCCGAGCCGGACGGCCCGCACACCACCACGATCTCGCCCTTGCCGACATGCGTCGAGCATTGCTTGAGCACGTGGTGCGCGCCGTACCACTTGTCGACGTCGCGAATCTCGATGATGGGTTGTGCGGTGCTCATTTGTCGTAGTGTCCTGCGCGAATCGACGCGCCGATCAGGTTGAGGATCAGACGACCAGCCGTCACGCACGAAATCAGGTTCGCGTCATCCTTCTCCGGCTGAATCTCGACGATGTCCATGCCGACCACACGCCCCTTGCGCACCAGACCGTGAATCAGCTTGCGCGCCTGCACGAAGGTCACACCACCCGGGGCCGGACCGGCCACGGCAGGCATGGTCGACGGATCGAGCCCGTCGGCGTCGATGGTGAGGTAGTAGTTGCCGCCGTCGGGAATGCGATCGAGTACGGCGTCCATGCCGATGTCGTGCAGCTCGTACGCCGTCACCAGCTCTGCACCGTACTCGCGTGCCGCAGCCAGATCCGCAGGACGGCCGCTGCCCTGTGCACGCAAACCGATCTGGATGATGCGATCCACGTGCGCCATTTCCGACGCGCGACGAATCGGGCTCGACAAGCCTTCGCGCACACCGTTGACTTCGTCGCGCCAGTCCAGATGCGCATCGATGTGCACGAGCGTGATCGGTCCCTTCTGATCGAGACCGCGCAGCACGGGCGTGGTGATGCCGTGGTCGCCGCCAAGCACAATCGGCATTGCACCAGCCGCTGCAATGCGGCGCACTGCCGCTTCGGCGCGGGCATAGTGTTCACCCGGCTTCGACAGATCGGGCACGATGTCGCCGCAGTCGACGAAGCGGATGTCCTTGCGCCCTTGCAGCAGCGGGCCGTCGATATCGAAGTCGTAATGCTCGGGACGGCGCACCACACGGTCCGTCGCCTGACGAATCGCGGACGGCGCATTCGTCTGATCGTTGCTGAAGTCGGACGCCGCATACGGTGCGCCGTACGGCATGCCGAGCACGGCGATATCGGCCTTCAGGTTGTCGATGTCGAGATCAAGCTCCGAGTACAGCAGAGTCGGATGGCCTGTGCGCGGGGCAACGGTGTAAGTCGTCATGAGAGTTGTCCTTTTCCTTTGGCGGGGAGTGTCGAGAAAGCGACGGCGTCGGGTGTGCGGGTACGTCGCCCGACCACGGTTTCCAGACGCCGCCCCACACCGGCCAGCAAGACGCTGCTGAGCCAGTAGATCAATGCCGTCGTGCCGAGCACTTCGACGTAAGCGAACGTGTTTGCGGTGAGCAGATTGCTCTGATAGGTCATCTCCGGCAGGCTCATCACCGAGAAGATGGCCGAGTCCTTGAACATCATGATCACAAGGCTTGTCGTCGGCGGAATCAGAAAGCCGAACAACTGCGGCGCGATGATGTGACGCTGCGTCTGCCAGTAAGTCATGCCGAGCGAGAGCGCCGCATGCGTCTGACCGCGCGCCACGCTGCGCAGAGCCGCACGCAGGATTTCGCAGAAGTAGCCACCGGTGTAGAACGCCGTGCATCCGACCGCGACGGTCATGGCCGACGCGCTCACGCCAAGCTTCGGCAAGCCGAAGAACGACAGGTAGACGAGGATCAGATACGGGATGTTGCGCACCAGCTCGACGTAACCAAGCGCAATCGGACGCAGCAACGTGCGCGACTGCGCGGCGTAGGCGGCGGCGATGCCGATCACGATGCCGATGGGGATACCGGCGAGGCTCACGAGTGCAGTAACGCGCAGGCCTTCGAGCAGGACGGGAATCGCTTCGCGGACGATGGAGAAATCAATGGCCATGGGGCAACATCCTCGATACGCGGCGCTCGCACACACGCGACGCGGCCGAAATGCAGAACAGCAACACGAAGTACACCGCGGCCGTAATGGCGAAGACCTGCAACGGCAGATCCGTCTGCAAAGTGGCGTTGCGTGCGACCGTCGCAAGCTCCGGCACTGCGATGATCGACATCAGCGACGACGCCTTGAGCAGAATCGTGAACTCGCTGGTCAGCGGCGGAATGGAGCGGTAGATGACCTGCGGCAGCAGCACGTGTCGCCACACCTGCGTCGCGCGCATGCCCATCGCGTAACCGGCGGCGCGTTGTCCGTGAGAGATCGTGCCGAGTGCGCCGCGCAGAATCTCGACGATGTAAGCGCTCGTGTTGCAGGCGAGCGCGGCCACACCGGCGGTGACAGGCGAGATCGAGAGATCGAACATCGCGGGCACCATGTAGTACGCAATCAGCATGTGGATCAGTGCCGGTGTGCCGCGAATCAGACTCACCCACAGCACCACCAGCGAGCGCAACGGCGCGAACGGCGAGATGCGCATGAGCAGCAGCACGATCCCGAGCGCCAGTCCGATCACGAAGGCACCGGCCGACGCAGCCAGCGTGATCGCCGTTCCCGAAACCACGCCTTCGAGAAACGGTTGGATCACTCCGGCCATGCCGCCCATGCTGCCGAGGCCGTCGACCATGGCTGCGGAGGTCAAATCGCCCCCTGCGGCAGGTAGTTCTCGCGGGGCGTATCCATCGGGCCACCGAACCACTTCTTCTGGAGCGCGGCAAGCTTGCCGTTGGCGCGGAATTCGTCGAGCGAGTCGTTGATGAACTTGCGGATCTCGAGATCGTTCGGGTTCGCCACCCATGCCAGCAGCTTCGGCTGACCGATGGTGCCCGCGATGCGGAACACGTTCGGTTGCTTGCGCATCTGCACGGCGGCGATGTTGGACGGCATCAGCGCCACATCGATGGTCTTGTTGGCGAGCGCATTGGAGACGTCCGGATACGCCTGGAACAGACGCGTGCCCGCGTAGCCCTTGCCCGTTTTGTCCTTGAGTTCCTTCTCGAACTCGTCCGCTACCGGTTGGGACGACGAGCCCATCTGCGTGCCGATGGTCTTGCCCGCGATGTCCATGCCGCTCTTGATGGCGGTCTCGTCGACACGCACCATCAGCACCGAGCGCACGACACCGACCGGCTGGCTGAACGCGAAGCGCTTGGCGCGCTCCGGCGTGATGCCGACGCTCGTCGCCACAAAGTCGAACTTGTGCGACATCAGGCCCGGCAGCAAGCCTTGGAACGGCAGATTCATCTGTTCGAGCTTGACGCCGAGCTTCGCGGCCATCAGTTCGAGGACGTCGTGCCCATACCCGACCACTTGTCCGTTTTCGACATATTCGAACGGCTCGTAGGCCGCCTCGGTGCCGACCGTCAGCTTGCCGCGCTTCTTGATGTCGGCGAGCGTGCCGCCTTCGGCGAAAGCAAGCGTCGGCACGACTGGGAGCGCCAATGCGGCGCTCGATGCAAGCGTCGCCTTTACAAAGGATCGTCTGGACCAGGTCTTCATAGCTTGCCTCGCGTCATGTGGGTTGGGTCTTGATCCGGCGCGTCCGGTCTGTCGGTGTGGTTGCGTCTGTGTCCGGGGGAATTCGCGCCTCTGCAATTCAATGTATGCGGGCAAAAAGATCATGAAAAATGATTTTTTTATTGGTATGGTTTCAGAAAATGAAACCTTTTGAGGGCGTTGCGCCCTTCAGGTACAGGCGATGGCAAATCGGGAATTCAGCGAGCGTGATCTGCGCTCGTTACGCATCTTCTGCGCGGTGGCGCAGGCAAGCGGCTTTGCTGCGGCCGAGAAGCAGTTGAATATGTCGAAGGCGTCGATCAGTCGACATATTCGCGAAGTCGAGGAGACGTTGGGCACGCGGTTGTGCGAGCGCGGACCGTCGGGCTTTGTGCTGACGCATGCGGGCAAGGTGGCGCTGGAGTTAGCGCGTGATGCGCTGAAGTCGCTAGAGCGCATCCGTCCCGAAATCGACGCCGTGCGCGGCGTGCTCTCTGGGACGCTCTCTATCGGGATGGTCGAGCACATTCTGTCGGACGTCGGCTGTCACATTCCCGAGGCGCTCGATGCGCTCAAGACGCAAGCGCCCGACGTCAAGGTCGAATTGACGGTGATGACATTCAACGAGTTGGATCTGGCGTTACGCGAGCGTCGCGTGCAGATCGCGATACGGGGGATGTACCGGCGTGAAGCGGGGTTTCATTACCAGCCGCTGTTTATCGAACGTCATCAGTTGTATGTGGCGCGGCATCGGATGAAGGACGCGTCGACATTACCGCTGGTGTATCGAACGCAACCGTTCGTGCATGAAGCGCTGAACTCACTGGGCTTGACGCGTGGACCGACGGCATCCGGACTGGAAGCCGTGGCGATGCTGGTGCTCTCGGGACACTACGTGGGGCTGTTGCCGCAGTATTACGCGGCGTCGTTTGCGAAGCGTCACGCACTGGTAAGAGTGCCGTCCGGCCCCGAGTACGAAAACTCCATTAGCGCGATCACGGAAGCCTCACGCCCGAGGACTCGGGCGCTGGATCTGTTTTTGGAGTTGTTGGCGAGGTTTCATCCCGGCACCTAAGGAGAGTGGGATATCAGCCGTGCAAGACGCCCGAAGTATTGCTCTTCGACCTCCCGAAAACCGCGTTTCGCTCATACAGCAATGATGCGATACCGGCAACCGAAACGATAGTGCTCAAGATCGGCATGATGGTTAGTTGCGCAAGCATCGCCAGCACATTGACGATCACAGCCACGATGAGGACGAATAACGCTATCCGCCAGACGACTTTCGTACACCGCTCCAGGCTCATAGCCATGACTACAAACCCGAGCGTCATCAGGAACACGTTAGCGATGGTGTTCGCCAAAACCGATATTTTTTGGAGCAACGATGCGCCGTTCAACGAATAGTCAGTTCCGATCAAGGCCATTACAAGAATAAATGCGTTGAGTACTGCAAAATAACAAAACGCAACTTGCGCAATCAGAAAATTGTCTTTGGGGGATTTCTTTTCCATCGAACATTCACTCGCATCAATCAAACTCCGGGCCTCACTGCGGCAACATTCCGGTCATGCATCGACTTCCGCCCCCGAACGACCGAAATTATCCCTCCCAAGGAGAGGATGCCCAGCAGCATCGGAAGCGGCCCGGGTTTGAAAGTCATTAACTGCGCATTCCAGATCAGATTTAGCAAGAAGACGCCTAGCGTCACTCGCCAAAGCAACATGGTGCAGGTGGAGAGGCGCCTTGCTATGGCGTAGTAACAGGCGGCCGAAGAAATTTGGAAAATCAAGATGATCGCGAGGATAAACGACCGTTGCCCGGAAGGGAATCGATCGTCCAGAGCGTGCGGACTGACACCTGCCAACAAGATGAGCACGTCCAAAATACTCAGCATCGCCAGCAAGTAACACGCTACCTCCGCAAACGCGAAACTATCGTCGCCCACAAAATTATCAAAATTCTTGTCAAGCATCACTTCTTTGCGAACTGCAATGAGAGGCCTTTTTTCGATTCATGTACCACAACATGAATTTCGCCTCAGGGTTGGAAAAGCGGCGCCAGACAGATCACGGCCTCCCCGATGAGCGGAGAGAAAATATACAGAAACCATTTGTTCAATTGACAACAACCATCTGCACGCTCCACCGACATTCAAATTCGACATCAAACATCTAGACAAATCAACTCACACCCGGATTGTGAGCAGCAGATCTCACATCAAAACCTCCGAAACCCATCAATACCTCCAATCAAACTTGGAAAGCCTTTCCCCATGCAACCACTGTCAAAACCGAAGAAGTCAGAAAGGTTAATTTCAAAACATAGATCACGTCATCCCATTGGGGAGAATATTGCTTCCCATACAAAAATTCGTACCCATAGGTTGCGATGATCCATGAAATGAGAAATGCAACAAACGAAATAAATGAAACACACACGAAGCACAGAATCAATTTTCCAATCAAATTTCACTCCGCAACTTTATCTATTTTTTGATACCCCCCGACACAACAATATCTCGCCCAATTGTTTTTAATTATCAATTACTGTCCACACGTAATTTCAAATACGCGAAATTTTCCTCAATTTCTGCGCTTCCACCTGGTTTAGCGTTCGTTGCGAATCCGCTCACACTCATCCCCATCTCGACATCGCTTTTGCAGACGATATCGGACCTTTAAATATTGAAGCTGTATCACGACCCAGAAGAACAGAGCCAGAATCGAACCACGAATTACCACAAACCGCGTGTCCTCCACGCTCCATTGATACGCCCCTCCATAAATTGCGACTGCCAGCAGGATGGCCATAACTTTGATCATGGCAAAGCTCAGCAGTGAAAGCACATATGCCAACAAGAGCAAACACACAAGGCGCATCACTTTTCCCCACCTTCATTTGAGCTCTGAGCGCTCTTACCGCTGCAGTGGTAACTTCGAAGCTTAAAAATCCACCACCGATGCCAAAGCTGTTCGCGCTGTATTCCGAGTGATTATCGATGTCGGAGGACGTCAGCGTGCCCGCCCTAGTTTACGAAGCCCTCACAAGTCTGTTCCTTAGGACTAGTGCTCTTCCCGCTGCGTATCGTAGGTTTTTTTAGCTTTCTTGTATTCGTTATCAAAAGGACGAATACCTAACAAGCCGGCGCGACTACAAGTGCCGGCGATAGCCATCAAAGCAAACCCCAGAAGCAACAAAAAAAGACTTCCAAATGAATTGGAAACATACTCCAAGGCAACATAAAACATCACCATCCCAACCGCAATTAAAACGGTACAAACCCAACCGGAAAGATTTCCATTTTCAATAAATCTCAATTTCATTTTTTCACCGCCATATTTTCAACATCACCCCACACACGATTTATCTTGTCCTCCACGGGCTTAAAGAAACCTTGTGAATTTAAGTAATTCGATGTCTCATTAAATATAGGACTCGCCACTGGGAGTTTCCACGAAAGCCGATCGACAACTATCGAAGCAGTCCCGCTCACCAAATACTGCCCGACGTCTGGCCTTGCAAATTGCACCATCGCGTTTGCAGCAAGTTCCGTCCCAGTCGCCACGTAAGCAACTAAGGCAAATGGACGTGTGATCGGCGAGGGGAACGTCGCTATGGCCGTGGCAAGCGCAGCCGTTCGCCCCGCATTGGTGGCAATGCCATCTCCAACATAGGCAACGCCTCCGCGAAGGTCCATCTTTACAGGCGTTGGCTCATAGTCAAAACTGCTCGGCACCTGGCCCGGCAGCGCTGTTCCGTAATTCGCCATGATGTATGCCTGAAGCGCGTAATTTGGCTGCGGAAGTGATTGAACGACGAGCTCGGTTCCGTTTTCGTTCATGATCCCGGTGTTGGTCCACCTCGCCCCCGGGTCTCTTGGTCTGCGTCCGTTCAGCTCTTCAGCTAGGCCAACTGGCACATATCCCTCACCGTCCTTGGAAACGCCCATCAGCCGCAGCTGATCCTCGACTTCCGACTGCGTGTAACGGCCGTTACTTTTTTCCGCAAGGTGCTTGGCCAGAACTCGCTCATCGGCACCGTATTCCGTGTACAACTGCCGATTAAACCGATCCGTATTAAACCCAGTAAACGCCCCCGAGCTTCCACCCACCGCTGCGCCCACTGCCGTTCCAATACCTGTCGCGACAATCTGCGCCAGTGCTTCATCGACATCTGCGTTGCCCGTCGGGCGTGAGTTCTGGATTTCCGCGCTCAGCTTGTTCAGCGTATCGCCAAGCTTCGACGTCGCGCCTGCGCCGAGCGCACCACCCAAGGCATTGCCTCCGCCCAAGCCCGCTACGATTGCGCCACCGGCTGCATGCATCAGCGCCCGGTAGTCGCCGCCCTCCTTCCAGTTCTCCGCTTCTTGCTCGTATTGCGCTTTCAGTTCCGGATCGGTGGTCTTTTCCGCTAGCTTCCGTGCCTCATCCTCTTTCTTCGACGCATACGTCCCGATATCCCTCGCAACCGCTTCCCCCGCCGCCGTCGCGGCCGACATCAGGCGCGATTGGTCGTTCAGCAACTCCTGCAAATCCGGTGTGCGGCTGACAGTGCCGTTCAGATCCGTCGTGTCGCGCTTAAGGCTCGCCAGATCCTGCTTCTGGTTCGCTCCGTCCGTCAGCGTGATCGTGCCTTCGCTCACGCCGCTGTAAGTCGTCGCACGTTCATTGCCGCTCTCAGACTGCGGCAGCATCGGAGAAATGCCGCCCTTGTTCGTGCCCGACTTCGGGCCTGTCTTCTTTGTCTCCGTGCCGCCGTTCGCGATGGAAAATCCACCGCCGAAGCCAAAGCTGTTCGCGCTGTACTCCGAGTGATTCTCGATGTCGGAGAACGTCAGCGTGCCCGTCGTCAACTGGTTCTTCGACGCCTCCGCCGTACTCGCGATGTACGCCCCCTTCAGGTCGGTGTTGCCCGCCACATCGACGTCAAACCCGCCAGCCCCCGCCTGAATGCCCGACTGCTCCACCACACCCGCATAGTTTGCGCTGGCATTACCCCGCGAGTAACTGAAGCTCCCAGACGCACCGCCCTGACTCAGGTTCAAGCCGCCGCTCATGCTCTGTTGATGCGCTGAACTCTCACTCGCGTCCTGCACGCTCGCGATGTTCAGATCACCACCTACACGCGCAATCACCTTATCGGCGTTCACGTTCGCGCCGACGACGTTCGTGTCGCCACCACTCACAATCACCGCCGTATGACTCGCGTTGATGTGCGTGTTGTTCTGGAAGATTGAATCCGAGTTCGCATCGCCGTTTCCTCGCGACGCCGAGGCCGATACCCCCACACCGCCCGTACCGACCGACACACCCACGCTCCCGCTCTTCGATTCGTTCTCGCTACGCGTCGATTCCGTATCGGTGCTGTGACGCAGGTTCACCTGATTCGTCGCTTGCAGCAGTACGTCCTTCGCATCGATGGTCGAGCCAATGACGTTGACGTTGCCCTTGCCGCTCGCGGCGTCGCCCGTCGCAATGAACGCCGCCGTGCCGCCCGCTTTGATCTGACTCGCCACGTTCTGCGTGCTGTCGAGCGACGACGTCGACTTGCTGCTCGACGATCCCCAGCTAAGCTCCACCTTCGCTTCTGGCGTCTTGCCTGCATCAAGTGTGTCTAGCAACTTACCGGCCTCACCCACCGCACCATAGGCGCCGCTCGCAGCCGCATAACCCCGCAACGCCGACACGCGCGCGTCGCCACCGGAATCCACCGCTGCATTCACCTGACTAGTCACGTTCTGCACCGCATCGATGACCGGCGACTTCAGCGCCAGCGTGAAGCCCGAACTCTTGTACTCGTGCGCCTCGTCGTGATGCACGCGATTGACGACCGATTCGATGGAGACGTTTTGCCCGATACCGGTCACGTCACCCCCCGCCATCACATCGCTACCGCGCACCGACAGATCCCTGCCCGCCACCAGACTGACGTTGCCGTCCAGACTTCCGACAAGACTGCCCGTGTGCGTCACGCTGCTGTCGTTGGTTCGGTGTTGCTGCTCATTCTTGCCATAGGAAATCCCGACGCCGCCTGAAGACCCGAGGCCCGAGTGCTTCTTCTCGTGGAACGAACTGCTTTCGCTCACGTTCTCGGCCGTCTCAATTCGCAGATCCCGCCCGGCCTGCAACGCGACGTCTTGCGTGCCGACCATGGTGGAGCCGATCACGCTCAGGTCCCGGCCCGCCGTCGCGCCTACCGTATCCGCAGAAACGGTCGAGCCCACGGCAACGGTCTGATGCGAGCGCATTTCGGACGTTTCCTCCGACTTCGACAGGAACCCCGAACTGCTGTTGTGTTGCCAGCGATAGCTATCGTGCGTTTCCGACACCGCTCCGATCGTGACGTCGCCCGTCGCCGCCAGCGCCGCCGTGCCCGCGCCATGCGAAGCTACGGTCGAGCCCAGAATCGTCAGGTTGCCCGTGCCGGATGTCTGTGCGACCGGCGTCACCGCGTGAGCGCCGAGAAGCTCCCCGGCGACCGCCGTCTGCCCAGCGCCGACGATCACGTTGTTGCCCGCAACGACTTGCGTGCCGCGCACGGATTCGTCGAGCGTGGAATCGACGAACTTCAACGTCCCGCCATGCGACCGCGCGTCGTGCGTGTAAACATCTTTCACGGCATTCACCGACACATCGTTGCCCGCGATCACCGTCACGTTCTCGCCCGCGCTGAGCGTGGCGGCATTTAGCGTGGTATCGCGTCCCGACACGGTCGTGAGATTGCCGCCTGACGAAATCGCACTCCCCACGTGCTGCGTGACGACATCACTGCCGCCATTCTTGCCGTCGCGAGTGCCGACGGTTTGCGACTGCCCCACCGCGAGCGTATTCAACTGGATGTCGCGCCCGGCGGCCACTGTCACCGAGCCATCGCTCGCGATCGCACCGGCATTGAGCGTCACGTCGCGATTCGCGACGAGCGTCGCACTGTTCGATGCCGAAATGAGCCCGACCGATCCGATCGATGTCGCCGAAGCGCGCGACGCGAACCCGTCGGCATCCGTCCCCGCCGTTTGTGTGAGCGTGGTCGATTCGTTGATGAGATCGCGCCCCGCGCGCACCACGACGTCCTGGCCGTCGATGCGACCGCCGGTGTTGCGAATGTCGCCCAGCGACGTCAGCGCCGTCGTGCCACGGCTGCCGAGAGAACCGAAGTTGACGATGGCGTCGCCCAGCACGGTCGTCGCGGTATCGCTCACGATGCGCCCGCTGTTCTGGACGTCACCCGTAGCGGCAAGCTTCACGCTTCCCCCACCCACCAACGCGCCGGTACTCGCCAGATCGACGGTGTTCGCCTGCGCCAGATAAACCTTCGGCACCAGAACCGACTGCACCGAGCCGTCCGGCAGCGTGATGTCCTGCGAGACAAGCCAGACGAGATCGGTCGTCAACTGCTGCATCTGCACGTCGGACAACCCAACCCCCACGCTCAGATCGAACTGCTTGCCATACGCCACGCCGTTGCCCAGCAGCGCCGTGTACTGCGCGAGATAGTCCGCGTTGCCGCCAAGCAGCGTCCTGCCAGTGAGCGCCGTGATCTGATCTCTTACGAGTTGCGTTTCGTAGAAGCCGTCGCCAAGACGTTTCTGCGTTTTCTGCGGGTCCAGCCCGAGCGCGTCGAGCATGTAATCGCTGGAGATGAACTTTCCGTACTGCGTGAAGCGCGGATCGGTTGCAACGAGATAGGTTTGCTCCGGCGCCGGACGCAGTTGATACAAAGGGCTGCCCGGCAACGTCAGCCCCGGAATACCGCCCGGCAGCGTGATAAGCGCCGACCCGCTGCCGTTGCCGCCCGTCACGCCCGTGCTGCCGACGGTGTTGCCATTCCGGTCGACGCTCGATACCGTGATCGTCTGGCCGCTGGTCTCCACCGTCTGATTGCCCACAGCAATCGCCGGGAGTGAGGCCACCGTCGTCGGTGGCAGCGGCATCACCGGATACGCGACGTCGAGCTGCTCGGAATCGCCGCCGGACTTCTGATGCCAGTAGAAGGTCGAGACCTGCGACTGCTCGACACGCTCCTGCAGGGCGATGCCCTCATCACGCACTGCGCCGCCTTGCGCACGACGAATCAGGTCGCCGCCCGCCGTCATCAATGACGACCGATTGCGGATCTCGCCACCATCGGCATTGATGCGAATCGTCCCCTGCGCCTGAAGTTTGCCCTCCGCCGACGCGCTCACCAGTTCGTCACGCGTACGTGTCGTCGTCACCACACGCTTCAGTTCGTTGTAGTCGCGCTGGTCGATGCCGAGATCGCCACGGGAGATGGCCTCGTCGGGGCGAATCATCGTGCTCGGATTCCAGTCCGGCCAGAACGTGATGCGATAGGTCGAACCAGTGTCGACGATGCCGTTGAAGTACTGCACGGCCTGCGTCGCCACCTCACGCGTCTTGATGCCATCGGCGCAGTTCCCGTGATCGTCGCATGGCCCCTGCCCTTGCGTCGTGGCATCCGAATAGGTTTCGATGATGGGACGCGTCAGGCTGAAGGTCTTCGCCGCCATGTCGAGATTGGTCACCTCCGATTTCGGCAGTTCGACCGTCACAGGAAGTGCCAGGCGTTCGAGCAACATCGACGAAATGGGCGCATGCCCCGCGTTCCATTTCCACTCGGGGAACGTCTTGCTGTCGTGCCACAGCGTTTCGTCACCGCCGATCAGACCGGCCGTCCACAAGCCGAAGGTCTTCGTCTCGCTCTGCGGCGTACCCGCTTGCGTCACGATGCTGGTGCGCTTGTTGTCCACCACGCGCGCAGCGATATCCAGATGGCCATCGGCGACAATGCTCGCCGAACTGTTCGTCAGTTGCGACGACTGATTGGCGAGCATCCCGGTAGCGTCACGCACGCCGTCCCGCGCGATTTCGATATCGCCCATGCTGTACAGCAGCGCGCCGTCGCGGTTCACTACAGCGTTGGACGCATACACGGCCAGCCGACGCGTCGCACCCATGA
Organism: Pandoraea commovens; assembly: GCF_024704525.1. Lineage (NCBI taxonomy): Bacteria > Pseudomonadati > Pseudomonadota > Betaproteobacteria > Burkholderiales > Burkholderiaceae > Pandoraea > Pandoraea commovens. The sequence continues at coordinate 765,515 of NZ_CP102780.1, read as the reverse complement.
TCGCGGACGGCCCGGCATTGTCGACATCGGCGGCATCGACCTGAACATCGTTGCCCAGCACGCCGTAGACATTGTTGAAGGTGTTCGCCTTCAGACGAACCGTATCGCCGCCGATATTGCCTTCGTTCGAGAGCAGACCGTCGGCGCTCAACTGCGTCGTTGCCGCATTGATCAGACCGCCCGCATTGTTGACGATCTGCACGGCGCGCACGTTGAGGGTGCCCGGCGCTTCAAGTACGCCATCGTTGACGAAGCGTCCCGTAGACGTCACCGTCAGCGCTCCGTCAGCGCGCAACCGGTTCATCGACGCATTCACGTAATCGCCGCTCGCCGCAACCGTCAGGTCGCGACCGGCGGTCATCTGCCCGGCACCGGTCATCGCACCGCCAACAACGACATCCCGATTCGAACGGACGATACCGCGCGTGTTATCGAGCGACGCCAGTTGCATGGCCACGTCGCCACGGCTTTCCATGACGCCGTCCGTATTCGTCACGCGTGCACCGCCCTGCGTCATCGTCAGCGAAGCGCCGCCGAAGACCTGACCGCCGGTGTTATCGAGCGCATCGCGAATACCGAGTGCCACATCGCCCCCGCCAACCACTTTGCCGCCCGCCACATTGGCGACGGAAGCCGCATCGATACTCAACCGACCGTTGCCGCCCAACGTGCCACCCGTGTTGTCGACAGTCGTTGCGGCGACGACTTCGGTATCCCCATCCCCCGCGTTGGCTATCTGGCCCGACGCGTTGTCGATGGTCTGCGCGGATACCGTCAGCCGGTCGTGCGCGCCGTTCGCGCTGACGCGCCCGCCCGAGTTGGTCAGTGCACCGCTGGCGCTCACGCGTACGTCGCCGGTCGATTGCATCGAACCGCTCGTATTGTCGATGTCACCGCCCGCCGACACCGAAAGACCCTTGGCACCGAAGACGACGCCACCATCGCGGTTGATGAAATCCGCAGCCGTCGACACCTGCACCGAATCGGCCGCGCTGAGTTCGCCGCCTGCGTTATCGAGCCACGCCGCCGTTGTCCGAAGCACACCGAGCGTCCCCACCAGTCCGTTGCGGTTCGAAATGACGCCGGACGACGTCAACGCAAACTGCCCATCGCCGAGATGACTCACCGTCCCGCTATCGTTCGTCATCTGCCCCACGTCGAGTGCGAGCGATCCAGCGTTCGTCGCCATCGTCCCGCCGGTGTTATCGAGCGCACCACCTACCCTGATCGTCTGATCCGATGCACCGAACTGCTTGATTTCGCCTGAACGATTGGATGCGTCGCCCGACACCGTCAGCGACAACGCATCGGCGTGCAAACGGCCGTGATCGTTATCCAGTGCAGCGGCGGTGATCGTCGACGCCGCCGCAGAGATCGATCCCTGACGATTGACGAGTGCGCCGTCGAGCGTCACATCGAGGCGCTCAGCGACCAACGTTCCGCCCGTGTTATCGAGCGCTCGCGCGGCCATCGTCATGGCGCCGCTGGCGAGCGTTTGCCCGGTGTTGACGAGCTTGCCCTCGGTCGTGAGCGTCAGATCGCCCGCCTGTGCGGCGATCACACCGCGATTCGAAACGCCCACGCCGTTCTCGGTGCCTTGCAGGAAGATGCGCTGCGCATACATGCCCCCAAGTTGCCCCACGTCCAGCGCCACATCCGGCGCATCCGCATCGGCGGCCGTCTTTTGCACGGACAGCCGCTCGTGATCGACGCGATTCGTCCCCGTCACTACGTTGAGTTGTTTGGCGTGCAGCGCGGCGTTGACCTGCACCGCACGGGAGATGAGATCGACCTGATCGACGTTCTGTGCGTTCAGCCCGTCGCCCTGAATCACGAGCCGTCCGCCGTTGACCTGATATCCCGTGAGGCTACCGTCCGACCCCATGATGGGCGTGCCCGTGGTGAGCACACCGCGCGTCGTGTTGATAAAACCGCCGCCGTCGACCAGTATCCCGGCGCTGTTCGCCACCACCACCTGCGCCGCTTTGCCAGCGACTTCCAGATACCCGCGCAATTGACTCGGGGACTGACTGTTGACCTGATTCAGAATGACGCGCGCCGCCTGATCGCGAGCGAGGTTCGGGTTGCCGTTCACGTACCCGGCCTGCTGCGTGTTCACGAGGGTCGACGAGTTGTTCAGGATCACGCCCTGACGCGGCACGTCGAACTGTGAGTACACATTCTTGGACACACCGGCAGCCGTGGGCGCCGTGATGTTCACCTGCTGCAAACCATTCGCGGTCTGAACCACACCCGGCCCATTGGCCCCGGGCACGGCCACCACCTGTGCACGCGCTGCCACCGGCGCAATGACCTGAGCCAGCACCAGCGCGCGAACCATCGCGCGCTGCAAACCACCTTCCCCACGACTGCCCCGAACCCCATTGCGGCCTTGCCCGTTCACGTGTGCGTTCATCTGATCTTCTTGATTTTTAAGACGATTGCGAGCGGGTCCTAACCCCGTGCCTTACGTCTTGGATACCAACTTTCGCTGGCGGGAATTTTCTGAAGATCGGAGTATCTGTTTGGTCTGGGGACGTTCCTTCAGAAAGCAGAACAAATTGGGTTGCATCCCAAAAAATTCTCACAACCGGAACGAACGCGAGGGGCGTCGATTAGATTTCGACGCCTAACTTACGCGCTTCATCATGAAAATCGCTCCGCGTCGTTCCCCCACGACGATCCGTCGCCTGCTATGCGCAATGGCGCTGTCGTCCCCTCCCTTGCTGCCGTTCGCCACTGCGCAAACGCCGCCGCCCGCTGCGACGCCCGTCATTGACGCCGCAGCAGGCAACGCCCGCCAGCAGCAGCTTCTGGAACAACAGCGGCAGGCGCAGGAACGCGCGGCGGCCATCGACTCCCCAGGGGTACGTTCCGAACTGCCCGACGCGCAGGGATTTCCAGCGATCCCTGAGGAAATTCCCTGTTTTCGCGTCGAGCGACTGGTGCTGGAAGTGCCAAGCACACTTTCCGAAGCTGCGCGGGCGGCAGGAGCCTCGTCGCTTGAACTCGATCCGTTTGCTTTCGCACAGCGCTGGCTCGATCACTATCGCGGTCGCTGCATCGGCAGCCGGGGCGTGTCCGTCATCACCACGGGGTTGACGCAGGCCATTCTGGCGAAGGGCTACGTTACGACCCGCGTCCTTGTTCCGGAGCAGGACCTCTCGTCCGGCACGCTTACGCTCTCGCTCGTTCCCGGCCTGATTCGGGAGATTCGCTTCTCCGACCCGTCGCAATACGGCACCTGGCGCTCGGCATTTCCCACGGGGGCAGGCAAGTTGCTGGAACTGCGCGATCTCGAACAAGGGCTTGAGCAGATGAAGCGTCTGGCGAGTCAGGACGTGACGATGCAGATCGTGCCGACCGACGTGCCGGGCGAGAGCGATGTCCTAATCGAAGTCGACCGTGCAAAGCGCTGGACTGTCGTCACGTCCGTCGACAACGGCGGCTCACGCGCCACCGGGAAACTGATGGGCAACGTGGCGCTCGGCATCGACAATCCGCTAGGACTGAACGACATCCTGAACGTGGGCGCTACACGCGATCTGGCATTCGCCGACAAACGCTTCGGATCGAGCGGATGGAACGCCTTTTACTCGATACCGTGGGGCTATTGGACGGCGAGCTTCTCCGCCTACACGAACCGATACAACCAGCAGATTGCCGGGATTAACGAGACCTTCACGACGAGTGGGGAGTCGCAGAATCTGGACGTCAAACTCTCGCGCGTGCTTCATCGCAGTCAACAAAGCGTGCTCAGCGCGCACGTAAGACTGAGCAAACGCTTCGGGCGAAGCTTTATCGAAGACACCGAGATCGATCAGCAGTACCGCAACCATACGTTCATCGAATTCGGTCTCTCGAATCGACGCTACATCGGCGCGGGACAGTTCGACGGCAGTCTGACTTATCGGCGGGGCATTCCGGGATTCGGCGCAGCCGCAGACAATTCATTCCCCGGCGGCCCCACTTACCGCTTCGGCGTGACCGTCCTCGACGCAAGTTTCCTGGTGCCGCTCGGACAATTGCCACTTCGGTACGTGACGACGTTTCGCGGCCAGTTCACCCGCGACACGCTGCATTACATCGATAGTCTGTCTATCGGAAGCCGCTATACCGTGCGAGGTTTCGACGGAGAATCGTCGCTCGCCGCCGAGAAGGGGTTTTACTGGCGCAACGAATTGCAGTGGACGGTGAAGCGCGGCGGCGCGTTCGATATTTCGGTGTTCGCGGGCGCAGATTACGGGCGCGTAAGTGGCCCGAATGCACAGTATCTCGCTGGAACGCAATTGGCAGGTGCCGTCGTCGGCGTGCGGACGAACACACGTCTGCCGTTCGGCTTCGTGGCCAGCGAACTCTTCGCCGGAAGGCCGATCGTTAAACCCTCGTCGTTTCAAACGGCTCGCACGACAGTCGGCTTCTCGCTCACGGCACAGTACTAGCGCCGCGTGTGCACGGTTCAGTTCGCCGTATCGAACAGCGCGTGCGAGGTCACCGCAGCCGTCCGTGTCAGCTGCGCGATCAGCTTCGACACGGCCAGCGAGGGTTCGAAGCTGCGAAACACGGCCGAGATTTCCGAGTGGATCGGCGGCCCTGCCAGCGGCTTGAAGACGACCCCGGGAATCGCCGTCGCACCCACCAGGACATCCGGCACGATAGCCACGCCCTCACCCAGCGCCACCGCCGTCAGAACAGCAATCAGCGAGCCCGGCGCAGAACCGATTACCGGCGTGAAGCCCCCGCGACGCGCCACCTCGAACGTTCCCAGCGTCTGCTCCGGATTGATGAAGCGCTCGCCGTCGAGCGACTCGGCATCGATTGCGCCCGACTGCTTCGCCAACGGATTTCCCGCTGGCAACGCCACACAGAAACTGTCACGAAATAACACGTGCGCGCGATGCCGGTTGTGAAGATTGATCGGCATCCGCACCAGTGCGATATCGATGCGATTGTCCACGAGCATAGCGGGCGACTCGTGTTGCGACACCTCGCGTGCGGTGACGATCACGCCCGGCCACGCCTGACGAAACGCCGCCAGTTGCGATTGCAGAACGCCCGAGTACACCGCCGAGCCGACGTAGCTGATTTCGACCCGCCCCGTCTCGCCACGTCCGGCCCGCTGCCCCGCCAGCACGGCGCGTTCGGCTTGCGCAAGCACCTGCTTCGCTTCGAGCAGGAACATCTCCCCGGCGGGTGTCAGACGCACATCGCGACGACTGCGCGCGAATAGCTGCACACCCAGCATGCGTTCGATGTCCTGAATCTGCACCGTGAGCGTCGGGGCCGCGATGTCCAGCGCTTGCGCGGCACGTCCGAAGTGCAGCGTCTGCGCCAACGTCACGAAGTAGCGAAAGTGCCGAAGTTCCACGAAATCCTCTCGGTTTGTTACGCGTGTCCAGCCATGCTACCGCGCGGCAAAGCGGGCGTCATTGTCGATTTCATTAGGTTTTACCTAATAACTTCGCCGACGCCCGGCAATGACTCGTCAGCCCCCTGCGTGGTCGAATACTCCCACTCGAATCGCTGTCATCCGACGTGAAATTTCGACGGAATTTCCGGCAGCGGCCCTTCACTCAGTACGGGAGTTTTTGACGATGAATAACCGCGTTTCCGATGCCCTGCGCCGTTCCCCTCGACGCATCGCCCAGCTCTGCACCATGACGGTCGCCCTATGCGCTGGCGCGACACCGCTGCTGTCGCATGCCGCCGAGTTGCCCACGCGCCCCATCCTCACGCTGGACGCAGCGCAAAATGTCATTCGCGCCGCACAGACGAAAGCCGCCTCGGAAGGCTGGCCGTGCGTGATCTCGGTCGTCGACGCCGCCGGTCTGCCCATCGCGCTGGTTCGTATGGACAACGCCGCCGTCCCCGCTGGCGTGGACCTCGCGCCGGGCAAGGCGCGTACTGCTGCGCTGTTCCGTCGCCCAAGCGGCGTGCTGGAAGACGCGGTGAACGGCGGACGTCGTGCGGTCGGCACTGCGCAGGGCTACGTCCTCATGCGCGGTGGCCTGCCGCTCATCGTGAACGGCACGGTGGTCGGTGCCATCGGCGTGTCGGCCGATACCCCGCAACATGACGAGGAAATCGCCAAGGCCGGGCTCGACGGCCTGATCCAAGCGGACATCCAACATGGCAACGCAAGCCCCCAATAACGCATCGAACACGAGCGCCGCCTCGTCATCGACGGGCAGCCTCGCGCTACTGCTCACCGCATCCACGGGCTGCGCGATGACGGTGCTCGACACCAACGTCGTCGGTGTAGTGCTGCCGACCATTTCGGCGCAACTGCATGCGAGCTTCGCCCAAGTGCAGTGGGTGATCGGGGCTTACGTGCTGTGCTTCGCGGCGCTGTTGCTGCCTGCCGGGTCCATCGCCGACCGATTCGGGCGTCGTCGCGTATTCCTCTGCGGCATCACCGGCTTCGCAGCGGCATCGCTCGCGTGCGGTCTGTCGCCCACGGCACAGTGGCTCTACATCGCGCGGGCGGCGCAGGGTGTCGGCGCCGCGTTTTTGCTGGCTCCCGCGCTCGCCATCATCGGCCACGGCTTCCACGAAAAAGAAGCGCGCGCCCGAGCTTGGGGACTGTGGGGCATGGTGATGGGCCTGACGATGGTGCTCTCACCGCTCATCGGCGGCGTGATCGGCGACACGCTCGGCTGGCGCTGGGCGTTCCACGTCAATGTGCCTATCTGCGCTGCGCTTGCACTCGCCGTGGTACGTATCGTTCCCGAGTCGAAAGCGCAGGGCCAGCACGGTGTCGACATCCCCGGCATCGCGCTGTTCGCGAGCGCCATGTTCTGCGTGACGTGGGCATTGATCGCAGCGCCTGCCGCCGGATGGACCAGCCCAGGCATTCTGACGCGCTTCGCCGCCGGTGCCGTCCTCTTCGCGATCTTCGCGGGCGTGGAGCGTTCGCGGGCGCAGCCGATGCTCGATCTGTCGCTGTTCCGCTCATGGCCGTTCGCAGGCGCGACGCTCGCCATGTTCTCCTACGCCGCCTGTGCGCAGGTAATGGCCTCGCTGCTGCCGCAGTTCCTCCAGAACGCGCGGGGGGAATCGGTCCTCGGTGCAGGCATCGCCATGCTGCCGTTCGCGATTGCGATGCTGTTGCTTCCGCAGATCGGAAAGCGGTTATCGGCGCATCTGCCGTCGCACCGGATTCTCGTGCTGGGACTCGCCCTGACGGGACTGGGCAACGCCGCCATGGCGTTCGTGTCGACGCAGGGACTCGCCCATTCGGCGCTGTCGCTGACCGTTGCAATGTTCGTGCTCGGCAGCGGCGGCGGGTTGCTCAATGGCGAGACACAGAAGGCCATCATGGGGACGATTGCCCGGGATCGTGCGGGGATGGCGTCGGGCATCAGCACGACGTTCCGCTTCTCCGGCATTTTGCTCGGCTATACAGCGCTCGGTGCAGTGCTGAGTGCCGGGGTGCATCGCAGCGTCGCAGCCCACGTCCCTGCGCTGGTCGGCAGCGCGCAAAGCGATCTGGCCACACGGCTCGACTTCGCGGATGCGATCTCCGCCGGAGACTTCTCGCAGGCGTTGCATCTCTATCCAGACTCGCTCGGCCATGCGCTGCTGGACGCAGGTCGCAGCGCGTACGCGAGCGGCTTTAGCGGCGCGTTTCTCGCCGCCGGGGTATTCGCCGTGCTGTGCGCGTTGGCGGTGCATCTGAGCATGGGCCGTGCGGAGGTCGAGGAAGCCAGCGTTGCACCGGCGTCCCGCGCGTCGTAAGTCCCGGCGTACTACGCCGTCGCGACACCCAGCGTCTCGCCGACCGTCGCCGCGAGAAAGTCGGCCAGCGCACGACGCGATGCCGACGCCGGGCCACCGCCATCCATCAACGCAATCTCCGAAGGTGGTGGTGGCGGCAAGGTGTCACAGACGGCGTGATCGGGTAACAGCACCGTCTCCGGCAGGACCGACACGCCAAGCCCTGACGACACCGCCGCCTGAATACCCGTCAGGCTGTGGCTACCGAACGCCATGCGCCACGGACGTTGCGCTGCGTCGAGGCTGCGAATCGCGCGCTGACGGTAAATGCACCCCTGCGGGAACAGCGCCAGCGGCACGGGTGCGTGGGCCAGGCAGTCGGCCGCTCGCGCCGCCGAGCGCGCCGCCATCGCCCACACCAGCGTCTCGGGCCACGCCATCAGACAATCGCCCTGCCCCGGTTCGCGTTTGACGAGCGCCAGTTCCAAATCGCCCGCACTCAACCGTTCCCGCAAGTCGGCACTCATGCCCGCCACGATCTCCAGACGGATATCGCCGTGCGCCTGCACGAAGCGCGAGAGCATATCCGCCATGCGGCGTGCGTCGATGTCCTCGGGCAGTCCCACGCGTACCGTCGAGACACGGCTGTCGTTTTCCATCGCGTCGACGGCTTCCATCGACAGCGCGAGCAACTTGCGTGCGTACTGCGCGAGAAGTTCGCCATGAAGCGTGGGCGTGACGTTCACCCCGGAGCGGTCACGCATGAGCAATTGCCGCCCAAGCTCGTCTTCCAGACGCCGGATCTGCTGACTCACCGTCGACTGCGTGCGATGCACCCGCTCCGCCGCACGCGTGAAGCTGCCTTCGTCGACGACCGCAACGAGTGTCTTAAGTAAGCCGAGATCCAGCATGGCGGCACCATATTTACAAATTCGATAAGTATTGAATTTTAATTTAATTTCAGAATATGAAGTGAAACGACTACGCTGACGTCATCCCGTTATCGACATGGAGTCTCGTCATGCCCCAACCGTCCACTTCGCTGCAACACAGCCCGCGTCCGCAATGGCTCACCTTCGATTGCTACGGCACGCTCATTCAATGGGACGAAGGGCTGCGCGACGCGGTCACACGCATTCTGCAAAGCAAGCCCGGTCACAACATCGGCACGTCCGATCTGATCGCCACGTTCGACCATCACGAGCACGCGCTGGAGCAAACGCCACCGCACCGTGCGTTTCGTGAGGTCGCAGGCGAGGGACTTCGTCTTGCGTTGCAGGATCTTGGTTTGGCGGCGTCGCCGCAGGACATCGGCGTGCTGACGGACAACATCTCGGCCATGCCGCCGTTCCCGGAAGTCGTGCCGACGCTGGCCGCACTTAAGGCGCGCGGCTACCGGCTGTGCATCGTCTCCAACACGGACGACGACATCATCGCGGGCAATGTCGCGCAACTCGGCGGCCATATCGATCGCGTGATCACCGCGCAGCAAGCCGCGGCGTACAAGCCGAATCGCCGTCTGTTCGATTACGCGCACCAACAACTCGGCGTGACGAAGGACGACGTCGTCCACATCTGCGCCAGCCCGCATCTGGACCACGCGGCAGCGCGCGATATCGGCTTCCGGTGCGTATGGGTGGATCGCGGCACCGGACGTCGGCCGCTGCCCGATTACACGCCGGACGCGACCATTGCCACGCTCGACACCGTGGTACCGTTGCTTGACGGATTCGGCTGGTAAGCGCTCGACGTCACCAGACGCTGCCTAATGCTACCGATCACGAGGAGACCGACATGGCGCACACCCTCTCGCTGAACGCCGACGACGCGTCGCTGTGCGTCGATGACGTGGATCTCGACACGCCCGACGTACGCACCGCGCGCGAAGAGCTCGCGGCCTGCTTCCGGCTAGCCGCGATGCATGGCTTCGAGGAAGGCATCTGCAATCACTTCTCGGCGATGTTGCCCGGCAGCGACCGATGGTTTCTCGTGAACCCGTTCGGGCTGGCCTTCGAGGAGATCACGGCGTCGAGCCTGCTCGTCTGCGATCTCGACGGTCATGTCGTGGCGGGCGACGGGGTGCCCGAAGCCACCGCGTTCTACATCCACGCGCGCCTGCACAAGGCGAACCCGCGCGTGCGGGCGGCCTTCCACACGCACATGCCCTGGGCGACGGCGCTGGCGATGAGCGAAGGCGAGCCACTCGTCTGGGCGGGACAAACGGCGCTCAAGTTCTACGGACGAACGGTGCTCGACACCGACTACAACGGTCTCGCGCTCGGCAACGAGGAAGGTGACCGCATCGCCGCGGCGATGGGCGACGCCGACATCGTCTTCATGAAGCATCACGGCGTGATGGTCGCGGGACCGAACATCGCCGAAGCGTGGGACGACCTCTACTATCTGGAGCGCGCCTGCGAAGTGCAGTGCAAGGCGATGAGCACGGGGCGGGAGCTTCGTCCGGTCCCCGAGGCCATCGCACGACGCACCGCCGCCGAGATGCGCGCGGGTGACCCGCAAAGTGCGCGCGCGCATCTGGACAGCGCCATGCGACGTCTGCGTGCCGCCGGGGTGCCGTTCGACCGGTAAGGCGTCATTGCGCCAACCGCCCTGCGCTCAGAGGCCAACGATTTCCTGACGGAACGTCTCACACACCTCGCGCACCGCCTGCGGGTCGTGCGGCACAGGCAGCGCCGCCATGGCACGGAAGAACGCATCGTGACGCGCCGGGGTGGACACCAGCAACATGCGCGCCAACATGTCTTGCTCGTTGACGAAGCCGTGCACGTCGCCCTTTGCCACATTCACGGTATCGCCCGCAACGACGTCGCGCGTCGTGGCGCCTACGGTGAAACGCAACCGCCCATGTGTCATCACAAACGTCTTCTCTTCGTCGAGCGAACGATGCATCGGCGCGCCGCCTTGCGGGTTCACGGTCATGTCCATGAGCGTGAGATCCCGCTCATCGTGATCGTGCACCCCGGCAATGAGCCGCACATCCATGTTGGCAAACGACACGACATCGGCGGACGGGTTGAATTCGGACTTCATGGAACGTGACACTCCTTCGTGTGATTGAGATCGGGGGGAATGTCGTCATTCTGGCTGCCGTTCACCTGCGAGAAAAGACGTCTAAAATTGGCAAGACTTGCCAATGGAATGGACAATGGATCTCAATGGAACGCTGGCGTTCGTCACCGTCGTCGAGTGCGGTTCGTTCTCGGCCGCAGCGCGCACGCTGGAAATTCCGCGCTCGACGCTCAGTGCGCGCGTCGCATCGCTCGAAGCGCATCTGGGCGTGATATTGCTTCGACGCACCACGCGACGTATCGCGCTCACGGACGACGGCCGCGACTACTTCGAGCGTGCGGCACCCGCGATCAGGACGCTTCGCGAGGCCGAACAATTCGGTGAAGCCGATGCCTCCGGGCGCCGCCCCCTGAGCGGTTCGATACGCCTCGGTGTGCCGTTCGACTTTCCGTTCGACGCACTCAGTCAGGCCATCGCGACATTCCGCGAAGCGCATCCGCGCGTTCGCTTCGACGTGCTGGTGGACGACAGCGTGAGCGATTTCGTCGACGACAATCTGGACATGGCGATTCGCGGCGGCCAGCCCGGCGGCGATCACATCGTTGCGCGTCGCATCGCCACGTTCGGCTTCGCGCGCTTTGCAAGTCCGGTGTTCGAGAGGGCGATGCGAAAGCGCGGCTCAAGCCGTGGGCGCAGCGATTCGCATGACATCCCGCGACTGGCTTTCAAGCCGCGTTCCGCGTCGGTATCGACGCCCCGATCCCCGGCACTCGTCCCGCCGCAGCAGGACCATGCCGTCGCCACCAACAGCTTCGCGCTGCTCAAACAACTGGCCTTGCACGGTGCGGGGATGGCAGTGCTGCCCGCGCATACTTGCGACGCCGAAGTCGCGAGCGGCCAACTGCTCAGCATGCCGGTCGATGGCGGCGACGCACAGGCCGGGCTCTATCTTGTCTACCCGTCGCGGCGAGCGCTGACGGCGAAAGTCAAAGCGTTCTCCGATCATCTTGTCGCCCATTTGGAAACCGGTGGAACAGCGCGCAAGCGATCGGTGCGAGAATTGACGACTTCCCGCTAATCTGTCGAAAGCACCGAAGGTCAAACATGAACTCGCTCCCTCTCCCGGTTCTCGATCACGTCGTGGTCAACGCCAAAGGCGATCTCGAAGCGTCCGTCGAGACGTACCGTCGTCTGGGATTCGCACTGACCGAGCGCGGTCATCACTCGCTCGGCTCCAGCAACCACCTCGCGATCTTCGGCGAGAACTATCTTGAGCTACTTGGCTACGAGGCGGGCAAATCCACGGTCCGTCCGGACGTGATGCAAGCGCCGCTCGGCCTCACCGGCCTTTGCTTCAAAACACAGGATGTCTACGGCGTTTTCGCGGCATTGCAAGCGCGCGACATCGGCGTGGAAACGCCTGCCGAGTTCTTTCGCCCCGTTCATCTGCCGGATGGCACGACGCAAGACGCACGCTTTCGCACCGTCCGCATGGCAAGCGATCTCGTGCGCAACGGTCGTGTGTTCTTCTGCCATCACCTGACGCCCGAACATGTGTGGCGCGACGAATGGCGCGAACATCCGAACGGTGTGACCGACATCGTCGGCTATGTGATCAGTTCGCCGAATGCGGCGCAGACGGCCGAACTCTACGACCGTGCCTTCGGTCCTGGCGTGCTTTCCGAGATCGATGGAAACGGTTACGCGTTCACCGCCGGTCGCGCTCGGGTGCAGATCGTCAGCCCGCTCGACGCCGCACGTCGTTTCGGTGACGTCGAGACGACGAACGACGGCAGTGAACGCGGCGTAGCGCTGGTGCTTCGCACGCGCGCGCTCTCGCAAACGGAAGCGACACTGCGCCAGCACGGCGTGCCGTGGAAGACGCTCGACGACGGCTCGATCCTTGTCGCGGCGAAAGACGCCTTCCACGTCGCGCTTCAATTCATCGAAGGCCCGATGGTGTGAGCGTTCGCTGATCGCGTCGTGCGCCGGGTATTGGTCACCCCGCCGACGCCGGATCAATATCCTCGTGTCGCGTCATAGACAAACGGCAACGGTGCGCCGCGCAGCATACGTCCCCCGGGCGAGATCTCGCCAGATGAGAAGCGCCGATGCCTCGGATCACTTCCATTGCAGAAAAATATTTTGTGGTTTTTCAGGGCATCGTCCCGTCTGTCGAAACGCCCGACGCGCGGCGCAAACGTCCGCCCGGTGGGCGTCATCATCATGCTGCGACGCAACAATTCACCCGATTGTTTCTATATTCACAATAATCAATCCGGCGTCCGGGCATTGTCTGTTCCCGCTGTCACCCGCTATAGTTGGCCCGCCCCCGCGACGCGATAAGCTTATTCCTTCGTATATGAAGTGTTATCGAGGCGAACGAGCGGATCTGCGTCATGTTGTAAACGTAGTTATCAATGCGATGCCCCCATCGTCAGTAGAAATGAGAGACACAGCTACATCCAACGCCGGAATCGACAACAAGCCGCCCACCCCCGAAGAAGTCCGCAAACGCGTGTTCGCAATTGTCGCGGCGTCCTCCGGGAATCTGGTCGAGTGGTTCGACTTTTACATCTATGCCTTCTGCGCGATCTACTTCGCGCCTGCGTTCTTCCCCAGTTCGGACCCGACCGCCCAGTTGCTCAACACGGCTGGCGTGTTCGCGGCCGGCTTCCTGATGCGCCCCATCGGCGGCTGGATCTTCGGCCGTATTGCCGACCGTAATGGCCGGAAGAACTCCATGGTCATCTCCGTGATGATGATGTGCCTCGGCTCGCTGCTGATCGCTGCGCTGCCGACGTACGCCAGCATCGGCAACTGGGCGCCCGCGCTGCTGCTGTTCGCGCGTTTGCTGCAAGGTCTGTCGGTTGGTGGCGAATACGGCACGACGGCAACGTACATGAGTGAAGTGGCGCTCAAGGGCCGTCGCGGCTTCTTCTCGTCGTTCCAGTACGTGACGCTCATCGGCGGGCAGTTGCTCGCAGTGCTCGTGGTCGTGATTCTTCAGCAGTTGCTCAGCGAAGCCGAACTCAAAGCGTGGGGCTGGCGTATTCCGTTCGTGGTCGGCGCGATCACGGCAGTGGTGGCACTGATGCTGCGTCGTACGCTGCACGAGACGTCGACGAGCGCGAGCCGTAACAACCGCGATGCAGGGTCGATCGCCGGTCTGTTCCGCCATCACAAGGCTGCGTTCTTCACGGTGCTGGGTTACACGGCTGGCGGTTCGCTGATCTTCTACACGTTCACCACTTACATGCAAAAGTATCTGGTGAACACGGCGGGCATGCCGATCAAGACGGCGAGCTACATCATGACCGTCTGCCTGTTCGTCTACATGTGCATGCAGCCGATCTTCGGCATGCTCTCGGACAAGATTGGCCGCCGCAACAACATGCTGCTGTTCGGTGCACTCGGTGCGATTGCCACGGTGCCGATCCTGACGGCGCTCAAGACGGTGCAAAGCCCGATCGCTGCGGGCGTGCTGATCTGTCTGGCGCTCGCCATTGTGAGCTTCTATACGTCGATCAGCGGCATCGTGAAGGCCGAGATGTTCCCGATCGAAGTGCGCGCGCTGGGTGTGGGTCTGGCCTACGCGGTCGCCAACGCCATCTTCGGCGGCTCGGCAGAGTATGTCGCGCTGGGTCTGAAGAAGGCTGGCATGGAGCCCACGTTCTACTGGTACGTCACCGGCATGATGGTGCTGGCATTCGTTGTGAGCTTGCGCCTGCCGCGTCAGGCGAAGTATCTGCATCACGAGCATTGATCGCGTGCTGATACAGCGGTAATAGCGGTACTACGAAGGAGGCGCAATATTGCGCCTCCTTTGCTTTCAGGCCAGCGCTTTGCGGAAGACGCGCAACGTCTCGAACTCCCCTACCTCCGGCGAAAGCCATACATCCCTCATCCCGCTTAAAATCGCTTGACCCTCACGTTGCGTGAGGCTTCAGCCTTGTCACACGCCAGAAGATCACGGGAGTTTCCATGCGGCTCAAAGTCGGTGAATTAGCCAAACGTAGCGGCCTGACGGTGCGCGCGCTTCACCACTACGACACGCTCGGCCTGCTCTCGCCTTCGGCGCGCTCCGATGCCGGTTATCGACTCTATGACCTGAGCGACATCGCCCGTCTGCATGAGATTCAGGCGCTGCGTCGCTTCGGCATGTCGCTCGCCGACATCGGCCAATGGCTGGCAAACCGGGATGCATCGAACGGCAGCAGCGACAGGCAAAGCGCCTATGACGGACTTGATGCGCTCATCGCGCGGCAGATCGACATGCTCACGCATCAGATCGACGATGCGAGCCGCCTGCGCGAACGCCTCCTCCGACTGCAAACGCAGTTGGGATCGGGCGAAGCCCCGGAACTTGCCGAATGGTTGTCGACGCTGGAGCTGATGAACATGTACGACAAATACTTCTCGCAAGACGAACTCGCCCGCTTCCCGCTGTACCAGAACAAGCAGGCGCACGAATCGGACTGGCCAGCGATTGTGGCCGAGGTGAGGGATCTGATAGCCCGTGGGGAGCCATCGACGGGTGAGACGGCGCAGGCGGTCGCTCGTCGCTGGATGGCGATGATCAAGCGCGATACGGGCGGAGATGCACGTCTGCTCGCCAAGCTCAATCTGATGCACCTCAGCGAGCCGTCGATGCAATCGCAAACGGGGATTACCGACGATGTGATGCAGTACATCAAGGAAGCTTTCGGGCAGACCAAGCTACGCATCTACCGAAAGTATCTCGATGACGCGGAATACCGCTTCCTCGCGGCCAATTACCTCAACCACACCAACGAATGGCCGGTCCTCATCGGGGCGTTGCGCGACCAAATGGAAGCTGGCTCGCCGCCCGAAGCGCCGCAAGTGCAGGCGCTCATCCGTCAATGGCTGACGTACTTCCGCGCCTATGCCGGTGACAATCCCGCCACGCATATGAAGATCCGCGAAGCGCATCGTCTCGAACCCGAACTGATGGAAGGATCCTTCATCGACACGCCCCTGCTGGAGTTTGTGAAGCGGGGTGTCGCGGTGGCGATGGGTGCGAGGTAAACCTTGCGCTCAGGCGTCTTCGCCAGCAGCAAGGCGCGCGCTCTGCCAGATGGCGTCGAGCACATGATGCGGTTGATGCCGACGCCGGTAGAGCGCGATGTCGAAGCCGATCTGCCAGTCCTTCCCGCCGACGATGGCGAGCGTGCCCCGTGCGACGTCGTCGGCCACCAGACGCTGCGGCAGCCAGGCGATGCCCGCACCGCGCCGCGCCATGGCGAGAATCGCTTCGTATGAATCGGCCTGATAAACCGGCTTGAGCGTCGGACGGTTCGGCATCTCCGCGAGATGTCGAGCCAGCACGGCACGCAGCGTCAGCGTGCGCGTGAATGCCAGCCAAGGAATGGGCGACGGCCCGGCCGCGAGCCGATACTTCGCCCGTCCCTTCGCATCGAGCGCACTGACCGGCACCAGCACCTCACGCGCCACGCTCAGCCAGTCGAAACGGTCCTGATCGATAAGCAGCCGCGTGTGTGCACTGGAATAGACGATCAGCAGATCGACCTCGCCCGCAGCCAGCCGCAGGATGGCCTCCTCTGCCCCGCCAGTGGACAGTGTCGCGGTGAAGAAGCCGATGCGCGAGACGGTTTCGTCGTACCAGTCCGGGAAGAACGTCGCGGCCAGCGTGCGGCCAGTGGCGATCTTCAGGTTGTTTTCAAGCGTGGGGGCGGCGTCCTGCAACTGCGTGCGGGCGCTGTGAAGAATGTCGAGCGCATTGGTGGCTGCGTCGAGAAATACGGTACCGGCGGCCGTGAGTTCGAGCGGTTTGCTCCGCTCGACCAGACGCGTGCCCACCCATTCTTCGAGCGCGCGAATGCGTCGACCGAATGCCGGATGCGTGACGAATCGGTTCTCCGCCGCTCGCGTGAAGCTGCGCGTGCGTGCCAGTTCGACGAAGTCTTCAAGCCATCGCAGTTGCATGCCGCCTCCTCACTCTGCGTTCACTCCCTTGCCACTCCCGTGCTTGCGCCAGATGAATCGCGTCCGGCCGGTGCGCGCCCGCGCGGGCGAATCGATCAAGCCTTCGACAGCGACTTGAGCGCGTGTTTGATGCCATCCGACACGCTCGTGCCGTCGGGCACGGTCTTGACCGCCGCAAGCGCTTCCTTGTCGGAATAGCCCAGCGCGAGCAGCGCATTGACGACATCGCTCTTGTGATCGTGCGGTGCGGCGACCCCGGCGATGGTGCCGAGTTGCGCGCCGAGCTTGCCCTTGAGTTCGAGCAGCAGACGCTCGGCGGTCTTCTTGCCGATGCCCGGGATCTTGGTCAGACGTCCGGACTCCTGCAACGTGACGGCCTGCGCGATGTCGGCCACGCTCATGCCCGAGAGGATCGCCAGCGCGGTGCGCGCACCGACGCCCGAAATCTTGAGCAATTCACGGAACGTGTTGCGCTCGTCCGGCGAACCGAAACCGAAGAGCAGTTGCGCGTCTTCGCGCACGATGAACTGCGTGAGCAACGTCACGCGCTCACCGACGTTCGGCAGGTTGAAGAAAGTGCTCATCGGCACCGAGATTTCATAACCCACACCCTGGCAATCGACCAGGATGTGCGGCGGATTCTTTTCCAGCAGCGTGCCGGAGATGCGGCCAATCATTGACGCCCCGAGAGAGTGACTTCGACAGGCGGCAAGTTTAGCAAACCGCTCGGGCCGCTTTGGGGTTTGGGGTGCAGCTTTTCTACCGGGGCGCGGCGGGTATGGGGAAGTTCGGATAAGTGCCCGTTCGGGGTCGGCGCTAAGCCTTTGATCGCAATGAGGTTTCGATTCAGCGGCTTCTTCCCGAGTATCAGCGGGGTACGGGAATCCTTGTAAGACTTTTGGTCCTATTAGCAAACGTCGGCACTCGCAATGATGATTCCCCGAGCTCAACCGTTGCCTTTCAATCATGTGCAGGCAAAGTCCGCATGGCACACCTTTCCCTTCCCAAGGAGGCGCGATATGGCAAAACGCCTGGTCCTGTTCAACCATACCGGTAGCATTAGCAATACGCCATCCATTTACAACTTGGGACGCACACTGGCGGAGAACTATCGCGTGTTGATGGTAGACGCCGACCCGCAGTGCAGCCTAACGCGACTGACGCTGGGCGAGGGTTTCGATCGCTACTATCTGAACGAGCACACACGCCTGCACAACTTGAAAGACGGCGTGCGAAACGTGTTTCACTGGCACCCTGACCCCATCAGGGCAATTGCCTGTCCAAAAGTTGCGCACGCCCAAGATTTTCGTTTGCTGCCGGGCCACCCAAACTTATCGGAATACGACTTCCTTCTGGGATATGCGCACGATGCACGAGACACCTTCACGACACTCGGATGCATACCCGGCGCATTTAACGAACTGATGTCACTGGTCGAAACCAAATACGACATCGATTTCACGTTAATCAACCTGGCGCCGGGACTCAGTCCCACGAACCAAAATCTCTTTCTCCACAGCGACGTCTTCGCCATACCAGCATGCCACGACCCGTTCTTCGCCATGGCGTTGCGAACAATGACAGCTGTGCTGCCTCGATGGAGTCGCTGGAAGTCCGGCTCGATGGAAAGGTTGAGCGACTCGTCGTACCCATTACGCCCTGGCGTACCGAAGTTTGGAGGAACGTTAGTTCCGCAATGCGGCGATTCGCAGGCAACTCATGTTGCATACGCAGCAGAAATTAATGCAGCGCTCGCGAAAGAACTCATCCCACTGCTAGCAACAGCTGGAATGACCTTCTCAAACGACATCTACGCGGCCGTGTTGAATCGGCAGGATTTCCGCTTGGGGGAATTGCCGCAGTCGCAAGATGCGCGGCTCACGTGTCCCTTGACGGATGTTGCTAACAAACTTGTTACGTTGATGGAAAATGCTTAAGTCGCTGTCCGCCTTTGAATCCAATATGAACGACGTGGATGCGCTTACCGACATCTACGATAGGTTGATTGAGAACGCTCGCGCTACATCGAGCTACGACGACTTGCTGAGGTCGAAAATTGTCAGTTCGGTGAGCGCTTTCGATAAGCTGCTACACGATCTCATTCGGATTGGGATGGTAGAAATCTACCGAGGAAGCCGGCCGACAACGCCGAAAAGGTCGTTCGAAGTACGTTGAGGGAAATCGTTCGACGGAGGAATGCCATCGTGCACGAGGCCGATATTGAAGCCGACGCGGAGGCAAAGTCTGCAATTGACAGACAATCGACACGCGATGTTTCACGCTTCCTTAGAAAATTAGGGGAGACGATCCACGATCTTGTTTGCTAGTCGGCTAGCTTCCGGGTGAGGCGGTATTCGCGCTTCACCCCTCTCCCCCCACCCCTTCCACCAAATCCCCCGTCGAACGTTTGGCTGCCGAGCGTAGGCACTCTAGCGCTTCGACCACTGCGGCGCGGTTCGCACCATCATCCCGCCAGTACATCGAGACACCACCGAACCCTGCCAGACGCAGCGGCACGATGCGCAACGCCCCAAGCGCCTGCAAGCGGCTCGCCGTGCGATGCGACGCCAGACCGATCATGTCGCTGTTGTTGAGCAATGTGAGATTGAGAATCGTCGAGTTCGATTCGACGGTGTCGTTCGGCAGCGGATACCCCGCTTCGGCCAGTGCCGACTCC
Source organism: Pandoraea commovens (assembly GCF_024704525.1). Taxonomy (NCBI): domain Bacteria; kingdom Pseudomonadati; phylum Pseudomonadota; class Betaproteobacteria; order Burkholderiales; family Burkholderiaceae; genus Pandoraea; species Pandoraea commovens. The sequence goes on along the minus strand of NZ_CP102780.1, from coordinate 746,125 downwards.
AGCGCATTGCGAATCGGCGTGCCTCGCGGCCAGACGACCCAGCGGTAGCGCTGGATATCCGCCCAATCCACCGTCGGTAACGAAAACACCGGATGCCGCGTGCGTGCGACGAAGTGCAACGGCTCCAGATACAGCGCCTCCGTGCGCACGTTTCGGTCCTGCAACTCGGGGGCGGAGCGTCCGACGACGATGTCGATCTCGCTATGCGCCAACTGATTCATCAGTCGGTCCATCGTATTTTCGACAACGCGCGCCTGCACGCGGGGCATGCGTTGCAGGAGCAGCAGTACCGCGAGCGGCACCGTATCCGCCGACGACGCGCCCGACGTCCCAATCGCCACCAGCCCACTCCCGCCTTCGCGCATAGCGTCGAGATCGTCGCGTGCCGTGTCGAGCTGCGCTTCGATGCGTCGCGCGTGCTGGATCAGCGCTTCGCCGTATGACGTCGGCCGCAGTCCGCGCGCCTGACGCTCAAACAGCGGCAGACCGATGTCGTCCTCCAGATCCTTGAGCCACTTGGACAAACCGGGCTGCGTCGTGTTGAGCAACGCGGCGGACTGGCTCATGTTGCCCGTCTCCGCGAGGGTCAGCAGCATCTGCAAGTTGCGCAGACGTAGTCGTTGCGTCCAATCCATGCGCTGTCTCCGGGCACCTCGGGTGGGTACCGCTCAAATCCCTCGATCCATACGTTTTTTCGTATGGATCCGATGATTTTTTCATTTCAAAGAATATGTCTCGCCGAGTATAACGCTATTCATAGACCCGAAAAGCACCACGCAACGCCGTCTGCGACAGTCGCCAGACGAGCCAACCGGGCCCCCTTCCAACATGGAGACAAGCATGTCCGACCGCGCCCCCAGCGCCGAACGCGCTGCCTATTACGAACACATCGGTCACAACCACATGGCCCCGCTGTGGGAATCGCTGCACAGCCTGGTGCCGCCGCAGCCACGCCCGCGCGTCGTGCCCGCCATCTGGAAATACAACGAAGTGCGCCCGCTCGTGATGGAAGCGGGCCGCGTCATCAGTGCCGAAGAAGCCGTGCGGCGCGTGTTGATTCTGCAAAACCCCGGCACGCCGGGGTCGTCGAGCATCACCGGTTCGCTCTACGCCGGACTGCAACTGATCCTGCCGGGCGAAATCGCCCCGAGCCATCGCCACACGCAGTCCGCGCTGCGCTTCATCGTGGAAGGCAGCGGCGCATGGACGGCCGTCAACGGCGAGCGCACCACGATGCACCCCGGCGACTTCATCATCACGCCGTCGTGGACGTGGCACGACCACGGCAATCCGTCCGACGGCGAGCCGGTCGTCTGGCTCGACGGCCTGGACATCCCGCTCGTGCAGTACTTCGATGCCGGTTTCGCCGAGAACTACCCCGAATCGCAGCAACCCGTGCAGCGCCCCGAAGGCGATAGCTTTGCGCGCTACGGCTTCAACATGCTGCCAGTGCATCACAAGGTCAGCGATCCGACGTCGCCGATCTTCAGCTACCCGTACGCCCGCTCGCGCGAAGCGCTCGACACGCTGTATCGCAACGGTGAACTCGATCCGTGGGACGGCATCAAGCTGCGCTACGTCAATCCGGCGACGGGTGGCTGGCCGATGCCGACGATGGCGACGTTCATGCAATACCTCCCGGCGGGCTTCCAGGGCAAGACCTATCGCAGCACCGATGCGACGGTGTTCTCGGTCGTCGAAGGCCGCGGCACGGTGCGCATCGGCGACGACGTGTTCCAGTTCGAACCGCGCGATCACTTCGTGGTGCCGTCATGGGCACCAGTGCAACTCGCTGCACTCGACGACGCCGTGCTGTTCAGCTACTCCGACCGCCCGGTGCTCGCCGCGCTGAACCTGCTGCGCGAGTCCCGTACCTGAGCCACCCGATCACCCTTCCTTCACCTTATTCGCTGAGTCCATCACCATGTCCTACGTCTTCACTCCGCCCGCCATCGTCGGCATTCCCGTTGTCGGCAGCAACGACCAGTTCGCCGTGCGTCGCGTGTACTGCGTCGGCCGCAACTACGCCGCCCATGCCCGCGAAATGGGCTTCGATCCGGACCGCGAACCGCCGTTCTTCTTCTGCAAGCCCGCCGACGCCGTGCTGCCGGTTGCATACGGCGACACGCTGGAACTGAAGTACCCGGCGCAGACGAGCAACTACCACTACGAAGCCGAACTGGTCGCCGTAATCGGTAAGGCTGGTTCGGACATTCCGCTCGATCAGGCACTGGAACACGTTTGGGGTTACGCCGTCGGTCTGGATATGACGCGTCGCGATCTGCAAATGAAGATGCGCGAGATGGGCCGTCCGTGGGAAATCGGCAAGGCCTTCGATGCGTCGGCACCGATTGGCCCGATCCATCCGGTCTCCAGCGTCGGTCATGTCGAAAAGGCCGCGATCTCGCTGACCGTGGACGGCGTTCAGAAGCAAAAGAGCGACGTCACGCATCTGATCTGGTCGGTGGCTGAGACGGTTTCGTACCTGTCGCAATTCTTCCGTCTTGAACCGGGCGACCTGATCTACACGGGCACCCCGGAAGGTGTTGGCCCGGTCAAGGCAGGCGAGACGATGGTCACGGCCGTCGAAGGTCTCGGCGAGATCACGGTGCGCGTGGTCTGAGGCAACGGTCATGCAGCTCTACAGCTTTTTCAACAGTTCGACGTCGTACCGCGTGCGCATCGCCCTCGCGCTCAAGGGACTCGCGTTCGACACGATTCCGGTGAACATCCGTGTCGGTGAGCATCGCGCGCAGCCGTATGTCGACGAAGTGAACGCCTCGGCCGTCGTACCCGCGCTGGTCGATGGCGACGTCTCGCTCGGCCAGTCGCTCGCCATCATCGACTATCTCGACGCGAAGTATCCGCAAGCGCGTCTGGTGCCGCAGGACATCGAAGCGCGCGCCCGCGTGCTCGAACTGTCGATGCTCATCAGTTGCGACATCCACCCGGTGAACAACCTGCGCATCCTGAAGTATCTGCAAGGGCCGCTCGGGTTGTCGGCCGAGCAGAAGGACGCGTGGTATCGCCACTGGGTCGCCGAGGGCATGGCGGGTGTCGAGCGTCTGCTGGTGAGGTACGGGCACGGCGCATGGTGCTTCGGCGACACGCCCACGTTGGCCGACGTCTGCCTGATCCCGCAGATCGCCAACGCACAGCGCATGGGTTGCGACCTGTCGGCGTATCCGCGCGCGATGGCGGTGTTCGCGCTGGCGGAAACGCATCCGGCGTTTCTTGCGGCGGCCCCCAGCCGTCAACCGGATTACTCGGCGTGAATGAAGTAACGCCAGCGTCCTCACACGACGCTGGCAGCTTGCGCCGGAAGTGAATGAAAAAGCAGGAGGGCAGACACTGCCCGAGGAGACAAGCATGACGCAACCCCATCAACCCAAAGCGCTGGTCGTCGGCGGCGGCATCGGCGGACTCGCCGCTGCGCTCGCGCTCGCCAACCAAGGCGTGCAGATCGAACTGCTGGAGCAGGCTGAGACCATCGGTGAAATCGGTGCGGGCATCCAGCTGGCAGCCAACGCCTTCGCCGCACTCGATGCGCTCGGCGTCGGCGAAGCCGCCCGCGGACGCTCGGTCTTCACCGACCACATCACGCTGCGCGACGCCATCGACCGCAGCATCATCGCGGAAGTCGACGTTGGCGCGCCTTATCGCGAACGCTTCGGCAATCCGTACGCCGTGATCCATCGCGCGGACATTCATCTGTCGATCCTCGAAGCCGTACAACGCAACCCGCGAATCCAGTTCCGCACGGCCACCCGCGTCGTGTCGCTGGAACAGGATGCGCATGGCGTCACCGTCATCGACCAGCATGGCGAGCGTCACACCGCTGACGCCGTGATCGGCTGCGATGGCGTGAAATCCGCCGTGCGCGCCGCACTGATCGGCGACGAGCCGCGCGTGACGGGCCATGTGGTCTACCGTGCCGTGGTCGACGTCGAGAACATGCCGAAGGACTTGCAGGTCAACGCGCCGGTCGTGTGGGCCGGTCCGAACTGCCACCTCGTGCATTACCCGCTGCGCGGCGGAAAGCAATACAACCTCGTCGTTACCTTCCATAGCCGCGAGCAGGAAGTGTGGGGGGTGCGCGACGGCAGCAAGGAAGAAGTGCTGTCGTACTTCGAAGGCATCGACGCATTGCCGCACCAGATGCTCGACCGTCCGACGTCGTGGCGTCGCTGGGCCACCGCCGACCGTGACCCGGTCGAGCAGTGGAGCTTTGGCCGCGCGACGATCCTCGGCGACGCTGCGCACCCGATGACGCAGTACATCGCGCAAGGCGCGTGTCAGGCCCTCGAAGACGCGGTCACGCTCGGTGCCGCCTACACGGCCGCGAACGGTGACTTCACCGAAGCCTTCCGTCGCTACGAACACGCCCGCATTCCGCGCACCGCGCGTGTGCTTTACGGCGCACGCGACATGGGTCGCGTCTATCACGCCAAGGGCGTGGATCGCTGGGTGCGCAACTCGCTCTGGAAGGGCCGCACGCAGACGCAGTTCTACGACGCCCTGCAATGGCTGCACGGCTGGCGCGCTGAGAACTGCCTGTCGCAAACCCCGTGGCTGGCCGACGCATGAACAAGTAACCGCAATACCCCACGCGGAACAAAAAAATTCTACCGCGTGGGCCCGTCGCGCGACCGCTTGTCTGCTGTCGCGCGGCTTCTGGCACCTTAGAGGAGACACCCCATGCCAGCGAATCCCATCAACGTGACGGCGTTCATCGATCGGCATCGCATCTCGCCGTTCCAGATGATGATCGTCGTTCTGTGCTTTCTGATCGTCGCCATCGACGGTTTCGATACCGCCGCCATCGGCTTCATCGCCCCCGCGATTCGTGCCGAATGGTCGCTCACGCCCGCGCATCTCGCCCCGCTGTTCGGTGCAGGACTTGCCGGTCTGATGGCCGGTGCGTTCCTGTTCGGCCCGCTCGCCGACAAGCTCGGACGCAAGACCATCCTCATCTTCTCGGTGCTTTTTTTCGGCGTCGCGAGCCTCGCGTCGGCCTGGTCGATGGATCTGTGGCACCTCATCGCGCTGCGCTTCCTGACGGGTCTCGGTCTCGGCGGTGCGATGCCGAACGCGATCACGCTGACGTCGGAATACTGCCCCGACTCGCGCCGTTCGTTCCTTGTGACGACGATGTTCTGCGGTTTCACGCTCGGCTCCGCCTTGGGGGGCCTCGCTTCGGCAGGCCTGATCGAAGCGTTCGGCTGGCGCTCGGTGCTGATCGTCGGTGGCGTGATGCCCATCGTGCTCGGCGTGATCCTGATCCGCGCGTTACCTGAATCCGTGCGTTATCTGGTGATGGCAGGCAAGTCGCCGGAGCGCGTAGCGGCGTCGCTGCAACGCATCGCACCGCATGAGGATCTGCGCGGTGCAACGTTCAATGTGGCGATGAAGCCGTCGACCACGTCGCCGGTGCGCCATCTCTTCAAGCCGGAATTGCTGCGTGGCACGTTGCTCTTCTGGGTGACGTTCTTCATGAGCCTGCTGGTGATCTACCTGCTCTCGAGCTGGTTGCCCACGTTGCTTCGCACCAATGGTCTGACGCTGCGTAACGCGGCCATCGTCACAGCGATGTTCCAGGTCGGCGGCACCCTCGGGGCCATCGTGCTCGGCTGGCTGATGGACCGTTTCAATCCGCATTACGTGCTCGCTGCCGCCTACGTACTGGCAGGCGTGTGCGTGGCCGCTGTCGGCCCGTTGGCCAGTTCGCCGGTGCTCGCTTCGGTCGCCGTGTTCTGGGCCGGGTTCTGCGTCTCGGGCGGTCAGGTCGGCGCGAACGCGCTCTCTGCCGAGTTCTATCCGACGGATTGCCGCGCGACCGGCGTGAGCTGGGCAAACGGTGTCGGGCGCATGGGTTCGGTGGTCGGATCGGTCGGCGGCGCATCGATGCTCGCCATGGGCTGGTCGATGCCCGCGTTGTTCGCCGCCATCGGCGTACCTGCGGTGCTGGCCGGTTTCACGATGCTCACGCTCGGTCGCATTCGCCACCGACAAGCCGTGCTCGCCGTCGAAGCAGCGGCCTGATCCGGCATTGATGCACCGCGCAATCCGTCGCGGATAGGGATAGAGTGTGGACTGACGGCGAATCGAGGTGTCTGAACACCTGCCGCCGTCGGTCCAAATTCCTCTGACGGAGATTGAAGGTGTCGCTGCCCCCCTTGCTGGTCATCATCCCGATGCATCCCGAGCAGTTGTCCGAACTGCAAACCCGTTTCGAAGTGATCTACCGCCCGAGCCACCATCCGACGCCGGAAGGCTGGGGACCGGAGGGTGAGCGCGTGCGTTTTGTGCTCACCAACGGTTCGCGCGGCATGAATGCCGCCGAGCTGACGCATCTGCCGAACGTCGAGCTGGTCAGCGCACTCGGTGCCGGTTACGAGAATCTGGACATTCCGGCGATGCACGCACGTAACATCGTGGTGGTGCATGGCGCAGGCGCCAATGCCCCGACCGTGGCGGATCAGGGCTTCGCCCTGCTGCTCGCCGCAATTCGGCGCATTCCGGAATATGACGCGGCGTGCCGCAAGGGCATCTGGCGCGACGCGCTGCCGATGCAGCCCGGTGTGGCCGGGAAGAAACTCGGGATCGTCGGCCTTGGCGCAGTCGGTCGTCAGTTCGCCAAACGCGGCGAAGGCTTCGATATGCAGATTGGCTACCGAAACCGGAACCGTCGCGACGACCTCCCGTCGCACTATCAATACTTCGACAGCGTGACGGCGCTGGCCGAATGGGCCGACATTCTGGTGGTCACGGCACCGGGTGGAGCGGAGTCCCATCACATGATCAATGCCGACGTGCTGCGTGCGCTGGGCAAAGACGGCTTTCTCGTCAATCTGGGACGCGGCAGCGTCGTCGACACCGCAGCGCTTGCCGATGCATTGCGCAACGGCGTGATCGCTGGCGCGGGGCTGGACGTCTACGAAGGCGAGCCGTCGCCGCCTGCGGCACTCATCGACTTGCAGAACATCGTACTGAGTCCGCACGTCGCTGGCCGCTCGCCGGAAGCGGAAGCCGCCACGCTCTCAATGTTCATGGAGAATACCCGCCGCTATCAGACGGGCGAGCCGGTGATGACGCCGCTGTGAGCCGCTGCCCCTCGCGACGCTCACGCAAAGATTCAGTGATTGTCGAGCCCGTCAATGCTCCGCTCGGGAGACGGCGATAGCGTTTCGCCGTCGTTGACGGGCTCGAACTCGATGCTGCTCTTCGCGCTACCTGTCGTGAAGATCGTATCGCACGTCGGGCACTTCACTTCGGCATCCGAATGGAGATAGTCGTGGAGCGCCTGCACGGTCGGCTCACTGGCCGCCACGGCGAATCGGGACTTGCAGGTCGGGCAAACGACGAAACCGGTATGGATCGACAGCATTGTCAGCCTCCTGAACGGTCATCAAGGGACGCAGTCGATTCTACAACCAGTCGGTACGCCGGGGCTTTGCACGGGTCGCATCGCGACCTTCGCGCGTACTGCGCTCATTGGCCGCCACGCCAATGGTCGGCTCGGCATGGGGTTCAGCGTCGCGCGCCGACGCCACATCCTGTGCATGATGAGCGTGCTGCACCGGGTCGAAGTCGCGCCATTCTCCCGCTTCCCATACACCATTCGCCTGCTCGATTTCCGCCGCGCCTGCATCGCGCAACACGGCAATCGCCGTGTCCGCCGTCGATTCGCTGACGTGCGTGGCGAGCATCACCCCGGCGTCTCGCATACCCGCCTGCTTTGCCGACACGCGCTCGCGGCTTTGCATGCGTCGCAAAGCACCGAGAAACGCGCCGAGATAGGCCCCTGCCATCATGCCGACGACAGGGACGAGCCAGAAGCGCCAGATCGCGACGTATAGCAATGCCCCCAGCGCAAGCCCGAAGGCACCGCCTGCGATGATGCCCTGCGCCGCACCCCGGCTCGCCGGACGCGCCGCAGCATCGGCATCCACGTCGCCGCCCATCGGAAACCTAGCGTGCTGGCCGGTGGGATTCAGAAAGAACACCGACACGTCGGACGGTCGAAACGAACGGTCGTACAACCGGCTCGCCACCAGATTCGCCTGATCGAACGTCGTGAATCGCCCTGCCACGATCATCGCCATTGCCTATCTCCCTTTGCTGATGTCATGCATCGATTCCAGTGGGATAAGCGTCCGGCGGCTTTGTTTCATCAAGGAATCCTTATGGCACAGTCATCGGCATTGAGAAAATCAATGCATGGGAACCTGACCTATCCTGCAAGAATCGCAACATTACCCCTCATTGGGAGCATCTATGGCTCGCGCAATCTGGAAGGGTGCCATCAGCTTCGGACTGGTCAACGTACCCGTCACCCTGTTTCCCGCCTCGACGACGCACAAACTCGATCTCGACTGGCTCGACAAGCGCACCATGTCGCCGGTCGGCTACAAGCGTGTGAACAAGGAAAACGGCAAGGAAGTGCCGCGCGACCAGATCGTGCACGGCTACGAGTATGAGAAAGGCAACTACGTCGTGCTCAGCGACGACGAGATCCGCTCGGCCAATCCGACGGCGACGCAGACCGTCGACATTCTGGCGTTCGTCGATGCCACGGACGTTTCCTTCATGTATCTCGACACGCCTTACTACCTCGTGCCCGAGCGTGGCGGCGCAAAGGCCTACGCGCTGCTGCACGCGGCGCTCATCAAGGCGGGCAAGCTCGGCATCGCGCGCGTGGTGATGCACACGCGCGCGCATCTCGCCGTGCTCGCGCCAGCGGGCGACGCGCTCGTACTCGACACGCTGAGATGGCAGGACGAGATGCGCGATCCGGCCGAGGTCGGGCTGACGAAGGAGAAGCTGCAGAAGCTCGCCGCGCCCGGCGAGCGCGAGCTGGATATGGCGATCCGGTTGATCGACGAGATGTCCGGACCGTGGCGTCCCGGCGATTATCACGACACCTTTCAGGACGACCTCAAGGCGCTCATCGACCGCAAGATCGCGTCCGGTCAGACACGCGAGATCGCACAGATCGAAGCGAGCGCGCCGAAGCTGGCAAACAGTGCAAACGTCACCGATCTGATGGCGCTGCTCAAGCAGAGCCTGGGGACGAAGGGCAAGCGCGACGCAGTAACCGTGGATGCGCAGGATGTCGAGGAGAAGCCTGCCAAGGCGCGTAAGTCGGCAAAGGCGTCGGATGGCAAGACGGTTAAGAAGACGGCGGCAAAGAAGGCAACGGCCAAGCGCACCAAGTCGACCAAATCCGGTAAGGCCAAGTGAGCGCGACGATGCCGAGACGCGCCTCAACTAAGCCGACCAACTCGACGAGCGCGAAGCCGGATCGCCGTCGCAAATCCGGCGATCCGCTCGCGGCGTACGACGCAAAACGCGACTTCTCCGCCACACCCGAGCCGCGCGGTAAGCGTTCAGCCCGCAAGCATGCGTTGCGGTATGTCGTCCAACGGCATGACGCCAGCCACCTCCACTACGACTTCCGTCTGGAACTCGACGGCACCCTGCGTTCATGGGCTCTGCCGAAGCAACCGAGTCCGGATGTCAGCCGTCCGCGACTGGCCGTTCAGGTCGAAGACCATCCGCTCGCTTACGCCGACTTCGAAGGCGACATTCCCGCTGGCAACTACGGTGCGGGGCACGTCGACATCTGGGATCGAGGCACCTGGATACCTGACGGCAATGCATCGCGCGATTATGCTCACGGTAAGTTGTCGTTCACATTACAAGGCGAAAGACTCAGCGGTCACTGGACGTTGGTGCGTACCGATAAGCCCGCGCGTCAGCCGCAATGGCTATTGATTCACCGGCATGACGACGGGCATGCATCGGCGCATGCCAAACCGCCGACGTCGAAGCCTGCGACATCACGCAGATCCTCGATCAAGCCGCCCGACGAGGTGCGTCCGATGCTGGCGACGCTAGTCGATCAGGCGCCTTCATCCGAGGGATGGCACGCCGAGTTGAAGCTCGACGGATATCGCGTCCTGATCCGCATCGCGGGCAGCGACATTCGCGTCTTCACGCGCTCGGGTCAGGATTGGACGCACCGATTCCAACCCGCAGTGGCCGCCTTACGCGAACGCGGCCTCCCGAACGCGTGGCTCGATGGCGAGGCCGTCGTCACAAACGAGCGCGGGTTGCCGGACTTTCAGGCGTTGCAACGAGCGTTCGACGAAGACGCCCAGAGCGCCATCGTCATCTACGTCTTCGATCTGCCGTGGTGTAACGGGAAGGATCTGCGCGATGCGCCATTGCATGAGCGTCAGGCGCGACTCGCGAGTATGTTTGAAGGCAAAGAGACGGATGCCGTGCGGGTCCTTCGACCTATCGCGGGCGATCTCGGATCGCTCTGGCACGGCGCATGTGAAGCGGGCCTCGAAGGCATCATGGTCAAGCGCGACGACTCGACCTACGTCGACGGCCGCAGCGACGCATGGCGCAAGCTCAAGTGCTCGCAGCGTCAGGAGTTCGTCGTAGTGGGGTTCACGGAACCCTCCGGCTCTCGACAGGGATTCGGTGCGCTACTGCTCGGCTATTACGACGATGACGGCAAGACGCTGCGCTACGCGGGCAAGGTCGGCACCGGCTTCGATACCGAGGCGCTGCTGCGCATGCGCAAGCAACTCGACGCGATTGAAACGCCGCGCCCTTCGTTGTCCCCTGCACCGCGTCCGGGAGGCCGGGCGCGTGTGCACTGGTTGCGTCCAACGCTGGTCGCCGAAGTACGCTTCGCCGAGTGGACGCGCGACGGTCATGTGCGTCAGGCGTCGTTCCACGCTATGCGTACCGACAAACCGGCGAAGGAGATTCGCCGCGAGACGCGCCGCAGCGGTGCCGTCGACTCATCGAAGGAGATGCCGTCCATGCCGAAATCGTCCGCACTTCCGGTGAAGATCACACACGGCGAACGCGTGATGGACACGCACTCGGGCGTGACGAAAGTCGAGCTAGCCGAGTATTACGCCGCCGTCAGCCAATGGATGCTCCCGCACCTTGCCGACCGGCCGGTCGCTGTGCTGCGCGCGCCGGAAGGTATCGGCGGTGAGATGTTCTTCCAGAAGCATGCGGCGAAGACGATCACCGGCGTGCATGTGCTCGATCCGTCGCTCGATCCGGACCACGAACCGCTGATGCAGATCATTGATACGCGGGGACTCGTCGGGGCCGTGCAGATGGGGTCGGTGGAGTTCCACACGTGGAATGCCCGCAGCGATCTGATCGAGCGTCCCGATCGCGTGATCTTCGATCTGGACCCCGGTAAGGGGGTGACGTTTGCGCAGATCGTGGAAGGCGCGCAACTCATTCGTGGACTGCTGGACGAACTGGGGCTGAAAGCCTTCGTGAAGACGAGCGGCGGCAAAGGGCTGCACGTGGTGACACCATTAGCGAGACGTCACGAATGGGACTTCGCGAAGGGGTTCGCGGAAGCTGTCGCGAAGCATATGGCGCACGTGTTTCCCGACCGGTTCACGGCGACGATGGGACCGAAGCATCGCGTGGGGAAGTGCTTCATCGACTATCTGCGCAACTACCGAGGGGCGACTACCGTGTGCGCATACTCGGCCCGGGCGCGAGAAGGCATGGCGGTATCGATGCCTGTCCATTGGGAGGAATTGTCCGAATTGCCCGGCGCCGACGCCTGGACCGTGCGCAACGCCCTCGATCGCCTCACCGCGTTGAAACAAGACCCGTGGGCGGAGTATGAGAAGGCATCGCAGCAGCGGGTGACGAAGACCATGCTGGATCGGCTTCGTGATTAGGCAGTCCGCCATCGGTATGATCCGATGGCCACATTCAGACACTCCTGACTGCCATGATGAAACCGACCGATTCGAATGCCCACCGTGCGTGGGCTGTTTCCAACATTCGTGAAGCACTTCTCGATCCGCGACCAGCAATACCCAACGAAATCGTCGAACGCCGCTTCGCTATCCGTCGTGAAGCAACTCGGAAACGTCTACCCCCTCGGCGCGCCCACATCCCCATCCTGTAACCACCGGCGCTTATCCCGCAGCGGCGCTTCGCCGAAGACGCGGGCGTATTCCCGGCTGAACTGCGATGCGCTTTCGTAACCCACCGCCTGCGCAGCCGACGACACGGCAACGTCCGCCACGAAGATCAAACGACGCGCTTCCTGCAAGCGCAACTGCTTCTGATATTGCAACGGGCTCATCGCCGTCACCAGCTTGAAGTGGTGATGCAGCGACGACACGCTCATATGCACCTCCTGCGCCAGCGATTCCACGCGCAACGGCTCTGCATAATGGTCGCGCAACCACCGCACCGCGTTCGCGATCCGGTTCATCTGGCTGTCCTGCATCACCATCTGACGCAACAACACCCCCTGCCCGTTCATCAACAACCGGTAGATGATCTCGCGCTTGATCATCGGCGCAAGAATCGGAATATCGCGCGGGGCGTCGAGCAGACGCAGCAGACGCAACACCGCGTCCAGCAACGCAGCATCAAGCCGATTGACGTACAACCCGCGCCCGCAGGGCGACGGCGCTGGTGGCGGCAGATGCTCGTCGCCGATCAGCGAGGTGACGTCTTCCGCCACCAGATTCAGCCGCATGCCCAGATAAGGCGACTGCTCGCTCGCGCCGGACACCTGCGCCACCACCGGCAAGTGCACGGACGACACCATGTAATGCATCGGGTCGTACGCGTAGTTCGCTTCGCCGATCTGCAAACGCTTCTCCCCCTGCGCGATCACGGCGAAGGCAGGTTGCTGCAACGCAGGCTTTGGCCCGCCCGGATGCAAGATGCGATGCACCATCAAACCGTCCACCGCCGTGGGTGCTGTGCCTTCCAACCCATGCGTCGCACGTTCGAGCAGATGCACCAGCTCCGTGCGAGCGGCGTGCGACGGATCGTTGGCGTGACCTTCCTGCGATGGCGCGTCTTGATGCGACGCAGGTGGCGATGTTTTGACGAGATGCATGGCAAGTCCTCGAATCAGGCTGGCCGTCTTCGACATCCCCGGCCGCAATGAATCGAAGCATACGCCTGTCATAAAAAATTGCCTGATCCTCTGGAAGCACATCCACACGATCAGGCATGAATTCCGGAGAATCCGGCAAGATTCGATCTGTACCGGCGATCATCCGACGACAAACCAAGACAGTACCCTGTCACCTTACTGCCATGTTCAACAACGCTTTGCCGCCAAATGACGCGCCGAACGGCTCCCACCATCGCACTCGATTGCAGAATCAGGCAGGAAATGTGCAGGAACAGGTACTGCTTGCCTGATGCCCCGCGACGCATAATGCATCCCATCCCGTGCACACCGTCCCCCTCACCGACGGCCACCTGCGACGGGCAGCTACTCAACGGAGCGATGCAATGCGACAACGGAAACTCGGCAACACCGGCCTCTTCGTCTCGGAACTGTGCCTCGGCACGATGACCTTCGGCGGACAGGGCGACCTGTGGAGCAAGATCGGCCAATTGCAGCAGAACGATGTCGACGCGCTCGTCGGTCGCGCGCTCGATGCGGGCATCAACTTCATCGACACCGCCGACGTCTATTCGGAAGGCCAGTCGGAGATGCTCACCGGACAAGCCCTGCGCAACCTCAATGTGCCGCGTGACAGCGTGGTCGTCGCCACGAAGGTCTTCGGGGTCACCGGCGCACAGGGCAGTAACTCGCGCGGCCTGTCGCGCTATCACATCATGGATGGCGTCAAGGCCAGCCTCAAGCGCATGCAACTCGATCACATCGATCTGTATCAGGTGCACGGCTTCGACCCGGTCACGCCCATCGAAGAGACGCTCAGCGCGCTCGACACGCTGGTGCGTCAGGGCCACGTGCGCTACATCGGTGTTTCGAACTGGGCCGCGTGGCAAATCGCTAAGGCGCAAGGCATCTCGGCACGCCTGAATCTCGCGAGCTTCGCGTCACTTCAGGCGTATTACACCGTCGCCGGGCGCGATCTGGAACGCGACATCGTCCCGATGCTGCGCAGCGAGAACGTCGGCCTGATGGTGTGGAGCCCGCTGGCAGGCGGCTTGCTCTCAGGCAAATACACGCGTGACGGCCAGACGGAAGACGGCGCACGCCGCCAGAGCTTCGACTTCCCGCCGGTGAATGTCGAGCGTGCTTACGACGTGATCGACGTGATGCGCGGCATCGCCACTGAAAAGGGCGTGTCGGTCGCGCAGATCGCACTCGCCTGGTTGCTCGCGCAGCCGGTCGTCTCGACGGTCATCATCGGGGCCAAGCGCGCGGATCAGCTCGACGACAACATCGCCGCCACGCGCGTCACGCTGAACGAACGCGAACTGTCGGCGATCAACGCCGCGAGCGCGCTGCCCAGCGAGTACCCGGGCTGGATGCTCTCGCGTCAGGGCGACCCACGTCGCGCGCAACTCGCCGAGGCTGGCTTGCTGTAATCGATCGACACCGAACGTCTACCGCGTTCGGAATGAGAAACGGCGCCCTGCGAACACAGTCCGCCGTTTTTTTCATGCGATCAGAAGATCAGAACGTATGCCGCATGCCGACGTTCACGCCCAACTGGCTCGCGCCCGCTGCGGGCGATCCCCCTGCTCCGCCCGAACTGACCGAGTAAGCCGCATGCTCGCTGTTGCCCAACCAGGCGACCTGCGTATACACCGCCGTGCGCTTCGACAGGAAATACGTACCGCGCAACGTGGCCATCGTCGCCCGCGCGTTCTGACGGGCGTTCAACATGCGGAAGACTTCGCCGTCGACGGCAAATGCCGGGGAGAACTGATACAGCGCCCCGATGTAGAACATGTCGGAATTCACGTCGGCGACGGCGGCCGACGCGGTCTGCACGCGACGTCCCAGCCACCCCGCGCCCGCCTTCCAGTTGCCGCCTTTCACATAGCCGTTCAATTGCCAACGGGTGTCCTTGTCCGACGAACTGGTCAGCGGCACCGCCGCCGCGCCGTTGAAGAAGCTCGCAGCTGCGCCCGCACCGCCGCGTTGCTCGTCCCATGCCCCGGCCACCCCAAACCACGCCGTGTCGTACTTCAGCATCGCGGAGACCTGACGGCAAGCCGTCATCTGTCCCGGCGTCTGACCGGCACAGGTGCCTTGTCCGGGCGAGTTGCCGGTGCCGCCGCTGTCGCGTCCGAACGAGTAGGTCGCGCCGACGGTAAGTCCGCTGAACACCCCCTTGTAGGCGACGGTGTTGTCGCTGCGCGCATTTGGGATGTAGTTATCGAGCGAGCCGCTGCCGTACAGGTCCGGACCGAGAATGTCGGCATCGTTCATCACCCAGAACGTCATCGAATACTGACGCCCAAACGACAGCGTGCCGTATTGATTCGACAACCCGACCCACGCCTGACGCCCGAACAACCGTCCGCCCTGATTCAGATCGCCCGCGCGCACGTTGAAGCCGTTCTCCAGCATGAACAGCGCGTGCAGACCGCCGCCAAGGTCTTCGTCCCCGCGCAGGCCCCAACGCGACGGCAACGAACCCGTGTTGGCTGGCATGCGTACGAGCGAACTGTTGTTGGGCCCGGCGTGCGAGATGTATTCGATGCCGGTGTCGAGAATGCCGTAGAGCGCCACGCTCTGGGCCGAAGCGGAAGTGGTGGCCAATGCGAGGCCGGCAGCCAGCGCGAGCGCAGGCAGTCCCTTGTGGATCACGGTGATGTCTCCATGGATACGTGTGGTGGCCTGACCTGTGCCGGTCAGTTGCAGCGCCGCCGCATCGCCGTCGGGGGACGTGCGCTTGCGGCGGGTACTTCGCAGACGCACGCCGGAGGTTCGGCGTGCATCCGTTGAGTGCTCAGGCGAGGATCAGACGGTGCCCGGTGCAGGCTGCGTCGCCGATGCAGCGAGCGAACCGCCACGCCCCACGCGACGACGCATTACCAGCATGAGCGCCGCCGCAAGAAACGCCGGAATCGCGACGATCTGGAACGCCTGCGCCGTGCTCGACGCCGAGGCGATCAGCACACCGCCCAGGCTCGAACCGAGGATCGAGCCGAGACGGCCGACGCCCAGCGCCCAAGCCACGCCCGTCGCACGGGAAGCAGTCGGGTAGTACGCCGCCGTCAGGGCGTTCGCGCCGGTCTGCGATCCCGCAATGCCGAAGCCCGCGAGGAACACGACGAACATCAGCCAGCCCGACTGGTGCGTCACCGCACCCAGCACGCCCAGCGCGATACCGGCCATCACATACGAAGCCGCCAACACGCGATACGGACTCGTGCGGTCCATCGCGAAGCCGATCATCACTGCGCCGACGGTGCCGCCGAGCGGCAACATTGCACCGATGCGCGCCGCTTCCGCGAGCGTGTAACCGGAATCCTTCACGACCAACGGCAGCCAGCTCGTGAGCAGATAGAACGCACACAGCGTGCAGAAGTACGTCGCCCAGAGCAGCAGCGTGCCCATGATGTAACGACGCGTGAACAGGCCGCCCACCGCCGAATTCGTCTGCCCGGCAGGCGTCACCTCCGGGTCGATGCGCGTGACTTGCGGGTCGATGTGACGGGCGATTTCCAGCAGCTGATCGGCACGGTCGCCGCGCGCCGCGAGGTAGCGCATCGACTCCGGCAACCAGCGCATGAGCACCGGCACGAAGGCGATCGGCACCACGCCGCCCGCGATCAACACGCCGCGCCAGCCGATGTGCGGCAGCGTCTGTGCGACGATTTCACCGCCGATGGCGAAGCCCAGCGTGAAGCCGCAGAAGGTGGCCGTCACGAGCAGCGAGCGCATGCGCTCGGCGCAATACTCGGAACTGAGCGTGATGGCGTTGGGCATCGCGCCGCCCAGACCAATGCCGGTGATGAAGCGCAGCACAGCCAGCTCCGTCGGGCTATGCACGTAAGCCGAGGCGATGCTGCCGAGCGAGAACATAATGACGGAGAGGATCAGCACGCGCTTGCGGCCGATGCGGTCGGCGAGCGGCCCGAACACGAAGCAGCCGAGCATCAGGCCACCGAGGCCCGCGCCGAACACAGCGCCGAGGCTGGTCGTCGCCATCGCCCATTCGCTGCGGATGGCCGGTGCGAGGTAGCCGATGGCCGCCGTGTCGAAGCCGTCCAGTGTGACGATCAGAAAGCACAGGGCAATCACGCGCCATTGAAATGGCGTGATGCCTCTGCGGTTCATCAAAGCGGATATTTCCATGTCTGTCTCCTGTGCGGTAACTACCGCGAGAGCTGCGGGCCGTGGCGTCTGTCGACGACGCTCTGTGCAGGGGGCACGCAGCCGGTTGGGGGCGATTACATCAAGAACGGTGGTGTGAAGAAGATGAAGACGGGCGCGCGAGAGCGTCGGGCAACTCCGGGTCGCCCGCCGACAGGTACTCCCACATGCGCTCGATGATCCGGCCCGAGCGCGTGGCGCGCGCACGGCATTCGTCGTCGTTCAGCACGGCTGCGGGCAGCGACGCTTCGAGCGCGAGCACGTCGAGATCCACGCGCGCGGCGTCTTCGAGGTACCACGTGAGCGCGACCATCGCTTCGAGCGAGTCGGCGGCAACGACAGCGCCGTTGCCGCGCATGACGACGGCAGCATTCGTGCCCATCGTGGCGATCACGGCGGCAGCCTGTTCGTCGGAGCGAATCAGTTGCGGGTCGTCCCAAAGCGGCACGCCGGGTGCGAAGTAAGTGCCCGGCCCGTGCAGCGCGCGCGGCGTGCGGCGAAGCGTTGAGAGCGACATGGTCCTGGGCGGCATGGTGCGCGCAACTGCACCGATGTCAGGACGCGAGCGATAGATCTTTTGATGCAGACGGACTTCGCCGAGCACGCCGTCGGGCAGCGGGCCGTCGATCGGCACCACAGTGCCCGTCTCGCCGATGCCGATGAGTCCCATCGGACGTGCGGCGCAGACGACGAAGCGATCCGCATCGATACGCGCACTGCAATGCCCGTACGCATGCGCCAGCCCGGCGCGTGCCAGCGTGCGCGCCGCCACCCGCACCGCGCGATCGATGTCGGCAATGCCACCGTGACGGGCGGCATCGAACGTAACTTGTGTCATGGGGATACCCGCCAGCAGGTCAGGACGAAAACTCAGGGATCTCGGGCTTCGCGCCCCACATGCAGAATCCGGTCGGATCGAACGGGAACTGACGCGGCACGTATGTGGCTTCGTCCTCCGGCGCGATCTTACGCACGCCCGTGGAGTACTCGTAGACCATGCCGTCCGGCCCCGCGAAGTACAGGAACATCGCGTGCGACGTCGGGTGTCGCCCCGGACCGAAGCGAATCGGCACGCCCTGCTCGCGCAGGAAGTACCACGAGCGCATCAGGTCGTCGATGCCGTTCACCTGAAAGTTCACATGCTGAATGCCCGCACGCCTGGCCGGGAACAGTGCGATCTTGTGATGGACGTCGTCGATGCGAAGCAGCGGCGCGTCGCCGATACGGTCCGACACACGGGCGTTGCACACGCTGGTCCAGAAGGCTTCGTCGCGACGTGCGTCCGTCGTGCACAAACCCACGTGGCTGAACGAATCGATACCCGCGTCGCGCTCGCCGTGATAACCGCGTCCGGTCTGCGCCGCGCGCAGCACCAGTTCGATCTGGTTGCCGGTGGGATCGCGGAACGTGAGGAAATCGGCCACGCGGCGCAGGTCGGCCTCGTCGCGCGTCCCGCGTCGAAACTCGATGTGCATGGCGTCGAGTTGTGCTGCTGCGGCGTCGAAATGCGCATCGCTCGCGACGTCGAACGCCACCGTATGGTCGGCAGGGTCGCCCTCGAAGTAGCACACCGAATGATCGCGGCTGTCGCTGCGAAGGAATACGAAGCCGGCTTCCCGACGCACTTCCTGCAACCCGAGAATGGTGCGCGCATAGCGTGTCGCACCTTCAAGGTCGCGCGTCCCCAGCCGCACGTAACGAATGTCGTGCAGATTGATCACCGCTTGTCTCCTGCGGATATTGTTCGTGTCCCGGACCTGCGTCCGGTGACTTCAATGTCGTGAGGGATACGATAAGGACCGGCGTCGCATGACGCCAACAAATTGCGTAAATGCGCGGTATTTACGTCGTGAATTGGGGGTGCAGCATGCGGGCGCGACGCTGCCTCGCATGCATGCGCAGCGAGTGTGTGTCGTCAGACGGGAGGACGGATCAGTCTTCGCCGTGGAACAGGCGGAAGATCGTGCTGCGCAGCCAGCGATGGCCAGCGTCGGTGTGAAAGCGCTCGTGCCAGAGTTGCGAGATGTCGAACTCGGGGCCGTCAAACGGCAGCGCGTAAGTGCGCAGGTCGGCGGCCGCCTTGAGGGCGCGCCCCAGACGCGTCGGCACGCACACCACCAGATCGCTCGCTGCGATCAGCGCCGAGAGTCCCATCGAGTGCGCCACGCGCAGCGCCACGTGACGCTGCTGCCCCGACTGCGCAAACCAATGCTCGACGGCGGTCTCGAACACGTCGTGATGACCGGCCGTCGGGCGGTAGACGGCGTGCGCCGCGTGAAGGAACGTCTCGGCCGTGAGCTCGCCGCGAATCGTCGGATGCCCTTCGCGCACGAGGGCCACATAGTGCTCGCGAAACAGGCGCTGCTGATGGAAGCCGGACGAGAAACGTGTGAACAGGCCGAGCGTGAGATCGATGTCGCCCATCGCCATCGCGTTCTGCGCTTCGCGCGGGGTCGTGTCGACCGTGACGATGCGAACGCCGGGCGCTTCGACGGCGAGCGTAGCCATGAGCTTCGGCATGAAGATCAGTTGGCCGATGTCGCTGAGGTAAAGACGGAACGTGCGCTGCGCATTTGCCGGGACGAAGTCCTGCGGCGCTTCGACGGCACCACGAATCAGGCCGAGTCCCTCAGTGACCGGCGGCGCCAGCGATGCGGCGAGATCGGTCGGCAGCATGCCTTGCGGTGTTTTGACGAACAACGGGTCGCCGAAGGCGAGCCGCAGACGCTTGAGCGCATTGCTCACCGCCGATTGCGTGAGGTTCAGTTCCTCGGCCGTGACCGTCGTGCTGCGCGTGCGCAGCAGCGACTCGAACACGAGCAACAGATTCAGATCGAGCGAGCGTAAGTTCATCTCTGCCAGGCAGTCCTGCAAGAAGCGTCCCGCATTTTAGGCAACCCGCAGCAGCGCGCGCAGTGCGGGAAACCCCTGCGCCGCGCACGGCCGCGTTCATGGTATTTACGTGCGCGCATCCTCGCGCGCCAGCGCGTGCAGACGCGCGATCACTTCCAGCACTTCCGGACGCTTCTCGCGCTTGGCCGTCACCACGTGGTATTGCAACGGACAGACGACTTCGGCGTCCGACAGTCGCACGAGACGGCTGCGCGCCATCCACTCGCTGGCCAAAGGCGCACGGGCAAGCGCAATACCCAGCCCCGCTTCAGCCGCCGCAAGCACCACCGTGTAATCCTCGAATCGGCGATCACGCGCACGCGGTCGCAGCGACACGCCGTGCGCACCACACCACGCGCGCCAGCCCGTGAGATCGGAGTCGTGCAGCAAGGGCATCGCCAACATCTCGGACACACTCGCGCCCTTCAGACGCTGCGCAATCTCGGGCGAGGCCACCGGGTACAGCGTCTCACCCATCAACGGTTCCGAATCGACGCTCGCCCACCCGCCACGACCGTAACGCAAGGCGATGTCCACTTCGCCCGCGCCCACGTCGGCGTTGCGATGCTCGGTCGTCACATGAATGTCGATGAACGGCTTGCCCGCTTCGAGCGATTGCAGGCGCTCAAGCAGCCACAGCTTGGCGAACGACGGCACCACGCTCAGGCGCACTGCCGGGGCCTTGCGCGCCTGATGCCACTGATCGGCAGCCGCGTCGATCACGTCGAAGGCATGTTCGATGCGGCCCAGAAAGCGCTGACCGTCGCACGTCAGGCTCACCCCTCGCCCGTGACGCTCGAACAACGCACAGCCGAGCCAGTTTTCAACGGCCCCCACCCGGCGGCTGATGGCCCCGTGCGTGAGGCCGCTCGCTTCGGCGGCCGCCGTGAACGAGCCGTGACGGGCGACGAGACAGACGGTTTCCAGATTCGCCAGCGGCGGACGGGCGCGAGGTTCGGCGTTCATGGTTCGGGGGATATCGAGTTGGCGTGCGGGTGAATATTGGGGACAGATAAGTGCGCGAAAGTGCGCGGCAAGCTGTGAGTCTGGCTCACAGCTTGCCAGCGATTTGTGCAGTAGCTTATCACCACGAACGTACGGCAACATAAGCGTCTGCGGGCAATTTCGCCCCGCGCACATTCCCTTCAGGAGCCCATCGTGTCAGCCGCAGCCCCCGCCTCTTTCACGCTATACGTCGACGCCCAGTTCACCAGCCCTTACGCGCTGTCGGTTTTCGTCACGCTGCGCGAGAAAGGTATTCCGTTCGATCTGCGCACCGTCGATCTCGATCAGGGCGCGCATCACGAAAGCGGCTTTGCCGACCTGTCGATCACGCGTCGCGTGCCGACGCTCGTGCATGGCGATTTCACGTTGTCCGAATCGTCCGCCATCGTGGAATATCTGGAAACGATCTCCCCCGACGTGCCGGTGTATCCGGCCGACGTTCGCGACCGTGCGCGTGCCCGGCAGGTACAGGCATGGCTGCGTAGCGATCTCGGTGCGCTGCGCGAGGATCGTTCGACGCAGGTGATCTTCTACGGCCCGTCCGATGCGCCGCTGACCGACGCGGGCTACGCCGCGGCAAGCAAGCTGATCGCCATCGCCGAGAGCCTGCTGCCCGACGCACGCATGTCGCTGTTCGACAAGTGGTGCATTGCCGACGTCGACCTCGCGGTCATGCTCAATCGTCTGGTCTATAACGACGACGTTGTGCCGCCCGCATTGGCCGAATTCGCGCGCCGTCAGTTCCTGCGCCCGGCGGTGCAGGAGTGGATTGCGATGACGCGTCCGCCGCGCCAATGCGATCTGGTGGACGGGAAGGCTGCCTGATCGGTACTGATGCGGGTACTGATGCGCCTTGACGGTTGAGGCATCCGCTTCGCCGTCAGGCGGCAACCATCGCCAGTTGCTGGCGGTGGATGCGGATATGCAGCAGCACGAGCAGACGGTGCGGGCAGTCGTCGCGCAAGGCGACGCTGTCTGTGCCGCGCGGACCCTCAGCACGTTCAACGCCATCGAACCTGACATGCCGACTGGCGAGCGCCGCCTGAAACGCGGCCGACGCCAGCGAGCGCGACGCCAGTAACAGCAGCAATAAAGACGCCGCCATCGCAATACGAAAATCTGCCGAGGTGAAGATACGCTCGGGCACATCGAAGACGAGCATGGCAATGACCACGCAGACGTCGATGCACACAGCGCCCAGCGAGGCCACGATCAGATACGCGCGCAACATTCGAATCGTTGTCGACTTCATCTGTCTCCTCTCCCTGTTTGATCTACGGGCGGAACGTCTGCGAATGCTGCAGCCCCGCTGTTGAACAGTGCGCGCTTCGCTTGTGGGGACGTTCCCGACATCATGCGCCTTCGATATTAAATGTCGAGTGTCAGCCGCCCTGTGACCTGAAATGTTTTTTTACACACTGTTACCCCGCGACGCAGTGGTTTCGTGGCAGACGTGCGCCCACGCAACTTTCGGAAAATCACGCATTTTTCTTGCGAAAATCGTCCAAATTCCGATATTTTTCGGCGCAATATTGCCCAGAACCCCGTCGTGACGGGAGAAGCGGTGAATTCAGTCGACAGGCGGGCCCCGAAAGGAGGAAAATACTCACCTTGCCGTTTACGTTAACGGCACTGTCGACTAAAGCCACCTCTGCCGAGACATTTGAAGAAACATGAGCGCCGATAACCAACTGCGTTTTGTCGTGGAGCCGCACGCCAACCCCACCCCCGCCGACCAGATCACCGCCGCGCTGGCGAACCCGGTATTCGGCCGCGTATTCACGGATCACATGGTCACGATCCGCTGGACCGAAGGTAAGGGCTGGCATGACGCGAAGGTGGAAGCCCGCCGCCCGTTCCAGATCGATCCGGCGTGCGCCGTGCTGCACTATGCACAGGAAATCTTCGAAGGCATGAAGGCCTATCGCGGTGAAGACGGCAAGATCTCGCTGTTCCGCCCCCAAGCCAACGCCAAGCGTTTCCGCGAGTCGGCCCAGCGCATGTCGATGGCCGATCTGCCGGAAGCCGTCTTCCTCGAAGCCGTGGAAAAGCTGGTCGACATCGACCGTGCATGGATCCCGGGCTCGGAAGGCAGCAGCCTCTACATCCGTCCGTTCATGTTCGCCTCGGAAAGCTTCCTGGGCGTGCGCGCCGCGCATGAATACATCTTCTGCGTGATCGCCTGCCCGGTCGGCCCGTACTTCAAGCCCGGCAAATCGGCCGTGACGGTGTGGGTCTCGGACCAGTACACCCGTGCAGCTCCCGGGGGTACGGGTGCTGCGAAGTGCGGCGGCAACTACGCCGCCAGCCTGATTGCGCAAACGGAAGCGAGCGCCAAGGGCTGCGATCAGGTCGTGTTCCTCGACGCCGCACAACATCGCTGGATCGAAGAACTCGGCGGTATGAACGTCTTCTTCGTGATGGACGACGGCTCGCTCCAGACGCCGCCGCTCTCGGGCACGATCCTGCCGGGCATTACCCGCGCGTCGATCATCGAACTGGCACGCCGCGAAGGCATGACGGTCAATGAGACGCCGTACGAATTCGCACAGTGGCAGGCCGATGCGGCCAGCGGTCGTGTGAAGGAAACGTTTGCGTGCGGTACGGCTGCGGTCGTGACGGCCATCGGTCAGGTGCGCCACGCCAACGGCGAATTCAACATCGCCGACGGCGGCGAAGGCCCGGTCACCAAGCGTATTCGCGATCAGCTCACGGGTATTCAGCGTGGCAAGGTCGCCGATCCGTTCAAATGGGTCCACCACGTCGCGTAATCGCGCGTTAATACCGTATCTACATAACAAGCTGTGAAGCTGCGCGTCGCCCGAGACAGCGACGCGGGAAATCTTCGGCGGCGCGTTCCGGCATCAGGAGAGCCGGGCGCGCCGTCTTGTCGTTCCTGAATTACTGATCATGAAACACGATACGGGCGCTGTATCCGGCGCTATTGCGGCAACCGACACAATCGGTGTGCCGCACTCCGTGCTCGAAGACATCTATGCGATGGTCATCGGCATGGCATTTGTGGTGGTCGGTCTGGTGCTGCTCAAGGCTGCCGGGTTGGTTACCGGTGGCGTGGCTGGCATCGCACTGCTCGCCTCTTACGTCTTTCCGCTACCGGTGGGCACCATCTTTACGCTGGTGAACATTCCGTTCTTCCTGTTCGCGTACTTCACGATGGGCGCGCGCTTCGCGCTCAAATCCACGGTCGCGAGCTTCGGCATTACCTTCGCCCTCGCGGCCATGCCGCAGACGTTCGACATCGCCTTCGTCAATCCGCTGTTCGCCGCGTTCGTCGGCGGCACGCTGTGCGGCATGGGCATTCTGGCGTTGGCGCGTCACGGGGCGGGCGTCGGTGGCACCGGCATCGTCACGCTGTGGCTGCAACGCAAGCGCGGCATCAATGCCGGTATCACGCAGGTGTGCATCGACACGACAATACTGATCGCGTCGCTCGCCACAATTCCGGCAGGACGCGTCGCCTGGTCCGCTATCTCGGCTATCGCCATGAGTGCGATGGTCGTTGCGTGGCACAAGCCGGGACGTTACACGGGACGCTGATCGATCGCGTCGTCCACCATCAGGCGGGGCGATAGTCCGGACGGTACGTCGGTCGATACGCTTTCGCCTGATCGAGCAGCCACTCGCGGAAAACGCTGAGTGGCTGCCCGTGCGTCAGTTCCGTCGGGTAGACGAGGTAGTAGGCCGACTCGGCCACGCTCTTCACGTCGAACGGAATCGTGAGACCGAGCGTCGCCAGCTGTCCTTCGACGAAGAACTTCGGCACCAGCGCAATCCCCAACCCCGCCGCCGCGCCCGCAATGAGCATGGTGTGAAGCTCGTAGCGCACGCCCTGCAACGCCCGGTGGTCCTCGACGCGCTGCTCTGCAAACCACTGCGACCAGGCGCTCGGACGCGTTGTCGAGTGCAGCAACGGATACGTCAGCAAATCCGCCGCGGTGCGCACCGGTCCCTTCAGGATCGACGGACGGCACACCGGCACCACTTCTTCCCCAAACAGATAGTCCGACGACGTGCCCGGCCATGTCGGCTGGCCGAAGTGAATCGCCGCCTCGAAGTGCGTCTCGTCGAACGTAAAGAGGTCGGTGTGCACGCCCATGTTCACGCGAACGTCGGGATGCCGGTCGTCGAAGTCTTTCATTCTTGGAATCAACCACTCTGACGCGAACGTGGGCAACACCGCCAGTTCCAGCGAGCCGCCGCCGCTGCCGTGGGCCATGATGGACAGGGTGTCGCGATCCAGTTGTTCGAGCGTACGGCGCACCTGCGTGCCATAAAGCCGCCCAGCGCGGGTGAGCACCACGCGCTGCTTGGCACGTACGAACAGCCGCACGCCCAACTGCGTCTCCAGCGTGGCGATCTGACGCGACACCGCGCTCTCGGTCAAAAACAGCTCGCGGGCCGCATGGGTAAAGCTTTCGTGCCGGGCGGCCGCCTCGAACGCGAGCAGCGCCGCCGTGCCGGGGGTCTTGAATTTGCGCATGTTGATTCGAAAAACGCATCAAGTGGCAATTTTATCTCGCTTTACGCGAGACGCATCCATTCCAATAATGCAGTCACTGCAAGAAGGCATGACGGTGCGCCGCATGCCATGCCCTGACACCTTCACCCTGTGATGCCGCACGAGACGGCGTCCCCCTGCGAGACAACCTGATGCGCAACGCCAACGTGCAGTCCTTGCTGGTTTCCCTGATCGGGGAGGCGCGTACCGACGCGCTTTTCGCCACGCTCAATTCGCCGTCGATCCTTTCAGACTTCGAGCCGGGGCGCGTCACGCGCGCCGAACTGGCGCAAGCCATGAACATGGCGCTCTTCGAAGGGCTGCTCGCGCGCTCGCAAAACGGCCGCACCTATACCGAGGAGGCGATTGCCGCCGGGGGCGGCGTCTACTTCGACCACGGTGCGCTGCGCACCGTGCGCTGGGACCAGAACGGTGCCCTGCCGCCGGGCGAAGCGGCGTTCACGCGTATTCTGCGTCCGCTGGGTTTCAAGCTGAACGGCCGCTATCCGCTGGATCGCCTCGGCATGACGGGCCGCGCCTACGCGCATGAAGATGCCCCCGAAGAAATTTCGCAATTCTTCGTGAGCGAACTGCATCCCGAGCGTTTCTCGGAGACGTTCCAGCAAGCCGTGTCGCGCGTCGTCGGCACCTCGAAAGACCCGCTCACGCCGGCGGCCGTCGGACATCTGTGGGAACTGGAGCGCGACGGCACGTTGCCGCTGGAGAGCGCGCAGGCGCTACTGCCGGTGATCGTGGGCGCGTTTGCCCGTCAGCACGACGTGCCGAGCGAAGCCGACTACGAACTGTTGCTGGCAGAATCGGCCGAAATGGCGTGGATTTCCACCGAAGGCAATGCGTTCAACCACGCCACCGACCGCGTAGAAGATGTGTTCGCGCTGTCGGACGCCGAGAAGGCCAAGGGCCGCCCGATGAAGCCCGAAGTCGAGCGCTCGCGCTCGGGTCGTGTGTTCCAGACGGCCTATCGCGCCGACACCGTGCGTCGCGAGTTCCGTGGCAAGAACGGTGAAACGCTCACCCGCGACGTGCCGGGCTCGTTCTACGAATTCATCACGCGTCACCGCGAGTACGACACCGCCAATCGCTGCTGGAAAATCGATCTTCGTTTCGATGCCGGTAACGCGCAGGGCATTTTCAAGATGACGGCCAACGCCAAGTAATCAACGAATCAACGCTGAATTCCATAAGGGTATTAACGTGAACGCGACCTCCATCCTCAACGAACTGGGTATTGCCAAACTGGCCGAAGCGGGCGACATCGCCGTGCACTCGCCGATCAACGGCGAACTGATCGGCCGCGTGGCCAGCGCGTCGGTCGTCGACGCACAAGCCGCCCTCGCTCGCGCACACAAGGCGTTCACCGCATGGCGCAATGTACCCGCCCCGCGTCGCGGCGAGCTGGTGCGTCTGCTCGGCGAAAAGCTGCGCGAGCGCAAGCAGGCACTGGGCGCGCTCGTCACGCTCGAAGCGGGCAAGATCCTGCAAGAAGGTCTGGGTGAAGTGCAGGAAATGATCGACATTTGCGACTTCGCGGTCGGCCTGTCGCGTCAACTCTACGGCCTGACGATCGCCTCGGAGCGCCCCGGCCACCGCATGGCCGAGACGTGGCACCCGATGGGCGTCTGCACCGTCATCTCCGCCTTCAACTTCCCGGTCGCCGTGTGGTCGTGGAACGCTGCGCTGGCGCTGGTGTGCGGCAACGCCGTCGTGTGGAAGCCGTCGGAAAAGACGCCGCTGACCGCGCTGGCCGTCAACAAACTGATGGAAGAAGTGATTGCCGAATTCGGCGACGCACCGGAAGGCCTGACCGCGCTGATCATCGGCGGTCGCGACGTCGGTGAAGCGCTCGTCGCAGATCCGCGCTCGGCCATCGTGAGCGCCACGGGCAGTACCGAAATGGGTCGCAAGGTCGGCGTGGAAGTCGCTCGCCGCTTTGGCCGTTCGATTCTCGAACTCGGCGGCAACAACGCCGGTATCGTGACCGAAAGCGCCAACCCGGAACTGGCCCTGCGCGGCATTCTGTTCTCGGCGGTGGGCACTGCCGGTCAGCGTTGCACCACGCTGCGTCGCCTGTTCGTGCATGAGAGCGTGTACGACAAGACCGTCGATCGTCTGAAGACGCTGTACGGCAAGGTCGCCATCGGCAACCCGCTGGAGCGCGGCACGCTGATGGGCCCGCTGATCGACGAAGGCGCGTTCAAGCGCATGCAAAGCGCACTCGATCAGGCACGCGCACAAGGCGGCAAGGTGACGGGCGGTGAGCGTCACGCGGTGGCGGGCAACGAAGGCGGCTTCTACGTGAAACCGGCCATCGTCGAAATGCCGTCGCAAACGGAAGTCGTGCTGACGGAAACGTTCGCGCCGATTCTCTACGTGCTCAAGTACAGCGACTTCAACGAAGCCATCGACGCTAACAACGCGTCGTCGCATGGCCTGTCGTCGTGCGTGTTCACGAACGACCTGCGCGAAGCCGAGCGCTTCACATCGTCGGCCGGTAGCGACTGCGGTATCGCCAACGTCAACATCGGACCGAGCGGCGCAGAAATCGGCGGCGCGTTCGGCGGCGAGAAGGAAACCGGCGGTGGCCGTGAGTCAGGTTCGGATGCATGGAAGGGTTATATGCGCCGCGCCACGAACACGGTGAACTACTCGTCCGCCCTGCCGCTCGCGCAAGGCATCGACTTCTCGATCGAGTGAAGTCGCGGTAGCCGACCGACATGTACGACTTTACGACTCCCTTCGCGAATCCGGCTGGCTCGCCGATTCGCGAGTTGTTCAAATACCTGTCCGAGCCGGGCATGATCTCGTTCGCCGGCGGTTATCCAGCGAGCGATCTTTTCGACGTCGACGGTCTGGCCGCCGCTCAGGCGCGTGCGTTCGCTCAGCCGACGCGTTGCCTGCAATACGGCCCGACCGACGGTCTCGCGGAACTCAAGGCGCAGATCATCGCGCTCATGGCGCAACGCGGTGCACCGTGTGCGTCCGAGGAATTGCTGGTGACGACCGGCTCGCAGCAGGGGCTCGACCTGTTGCTGCGCGTGATGGTCGCACCGGGCGATGTCGTCGTGACGGAACAGCCCGCCTATCCGGCAACGTTGCAGGCGCTGCGTCTGCAACAGGCGAAGATCGTCACGGTGCCGGTCGATGCAGACGGTCTCGATGTCGCACAGCTAAGCATGCTGCTGCGCGACGGCAAGATTGCCGTACCGAAGCTGCTCTACACGGTGCCGACGTTTGCCAACCCGACCGGGGCCACGCTCTCGCGCGAACGCCGTATTGCGTTGCTGAAGCTGGCAGTGGAATACCGTTTCGTGATCGTCGAAGACGATCCGTACGGCGACCTGCGCTTCTCCGGTGACGCCGTGCCTACGATGCTCGGTCTCACGGCCGACGTACCGGGATCGCGTGACTGGGTGGTGCATTTCTCCAGCCTGTCGAAGATCGTCGCGCCCGGCTTGCGGGTCGGTTGGACGGTCGCACCGCCGGAGATTGCGCGACGTTGTGTCGTCGCCAAGCAGACGGTCGATCTGTGCAGTGTGCCGTGGACGCAGGCCGTCGCTGCCGAGTATCTCGCGGAAGGGTCGCTCACGCGGCATTTGCCGAAGATCACCGAGGCCTACCGTCTCAAGTGCGAGGCGATGTGCAACGCCTTGCGCGACAAGCTTGGCGATGCGATTCAGTTCCACGCACCGCAAGGCGGCATGTTCGTGTGGGCGCGACTGGCGGCGGTGAAGACGAGTGCGCTGTTGCCAAACGCGATTGCCGAGAAGGTGCTGTTCGTGCCGGGCACGGCGTTCTTTGCCGACAACGCGGACGAAGCGTCGCTGCGTCTGTCGTTCGCGGCCCCCGCTGTGACGGCGATTGAAGAAGGTGTGGCACGTCTCGCACGTGCGATGGACGCGACGGGCAAGTAAGTCGCGTCATCATGACAAGGGCCTCGCAGGCCGTCCAAACATCGGACGGTTTGCGAGGCCCTTGGCGTTTATATGGCTCCGGGGTCAGCGCTTACAGCTTCACGCAGACGTTACGCAGCTCAGTGTAGAACTCCAGCGAGTGCACGCCGCCTTCGCGTCCGATGCCCGACTGCTTCGCGCCGCCGAACGCCGTGCGCAGGTCACGCAGGAACCACGCGTTGATCCAGCACACGCCCACTTCCAGCGCCGCGCCCATGCGGTGTGCGCGGCTGACATCCGACGTCCACACCGTCGCGGCCAGCCCGTAAGGCGTGGCATTCGCCATCGCGATCACTTCCTCTTCCGTATCGAACGGCGCGATGTGGCAGCACGGCCCGAAGATCTCTTCGCGGATCACCGACGCCGTCTCCGGCAGTCCCGTCCAGATGGTCGGCTGCACCCACGCACCGTCTTTCATCGATGCGGGCATGTCGGGGACACCACCACCGGTCACGACCGTCGCGCCTTCTTCGCGCGCCTTCGCGTAGTACGACAACACCTTCTCGCGATGCACCTGCGACACGAGCGGGCCGAAGGTCGTGCCTTGCGCGTACGGATCACCGATCTTCAGCGATTCGGCACGCTCCTTGAGCGCCGCCACGAAGCGCTCGAAGATCGGACGCTGCACGTACACGCGCTCCGTGCCGAGACACACCTGACCGCTGTTATCGAACGCCGAGCGCGTAATGCCCGCGACGGCCTTGTCGAAATCCGCGTCTGCAAACACGATGCCCGGGTTCTTGCCGCCCAACTCGAACGACACCGGACGCACGCCATTCGCCGCGGCCTTCATGATGGCTTCGCCGGTACGCGTCTCGCCCGTGAAGGTGATGCCGTTCACGCCCGGATGCTCCGTCAGGAACGCACCCGCAGACTCCGGCCCGAAGCCGTGCACCACGTTGTAGACCCCCGGCGGCACACCGACTTCGTTCATGACTTCGCCGAGTAGCGTGGCGGTCGCAGGTGTTTCTTCCGACGGCTTCACGACCACGGTGTTACCGAACGCCAGCGCGGGACCGACTTTCCACGTCATGAGCAGCAACGGCAGATTCCACGGGCAGACGACGGCGATCACACCGCGCGGCGTGCGCACGCCGTAGTTGAGCGCGTTGCCGCCGTCGGGCGTCGTCATCGCAAACGACTCGGTCGGCACGTTCTTGATCATGTCGGCGAACACCTTGAAGTTCGCCGCACCGCGCGGGATGTCGAGATGGCTCGCCAGCCCGTGCGGCTTGCCGGTGTCCGCAATCTCGGCGGCCAGGAAGTCGTCGAAGCGGCGGTTGATACCGTCGGCCACCGCATGCAGCAGCTCCACGCGCTGTGCGACGGTCATCTTGCCCCACGGGCCGTGAAGCGCAGCGCGGGCGGCACGCACGGCGGCGTCGACTTCGCTGCGCCCGGCCTCGTGAACGAGCCCGATCACGCTGTTGTCCACCGGATTACGGTTCTCGAAGGTGCGCGGGCTGGACACCCACTCACCGTTGATGAAGTTCTGGAAATCCTTCATGTCTCACACTCTCTGTCTGGTTGGATGCGGGACGGCGTCGGGCCCCGATAACGAACACAAGCCTGACGTCGGCATGGAGCACAAGATAAATCCGCCGCCCGATTCTCGTCAACATTTTCTCGAGAATTTTTATTTATCTCGATTTTTTGTAGATTTTGCGACAACCCAAAGGAAGCCGCTTATACTCTCGGCACTCGTTCCCACAGGTCCTGATCGCCTGACACATGCATAGCCCGACCGCACCCTCCTCCCAGACTGCTCCGGCCGCAGATGCCACGCTGGCGCAAAGCGCCTACATGCGTCTGCGCAGCGACATCGTCGAGGGGCACCTCGCGCCGGGCGAGAAGCTACGCGTCGAGCATCTGAAGGATCGGTACGAAGTGGGCGCGGGGACGCTGCGCGAAGCGCTGGCGCTGCTGGTGGCGGACGCACTCGTCGTCCAGCACGGCCATCGCGGCTTTCGGGTGACGCCGATCTCGCTGGCCGATTTCATCGACATTACCGAGACGCGCGTGCAGTTGGAGACCGAGGCGCTACGCCAGTCGGTCGCGTTGGGGGACGATGCGTGGGAAGCCGATCTGACGAGCGCCTTCCACCTGCTCACGCTCGCCGAAGAGCGGCTGGGGAAGGATGGCGAGCAGGACGTCGGGCAGTTCGCCCAGTGGGAAGCGCGAAACCGCGCATTTCATGAGGTGTTGATTCGTGCTTGCCCGTCGCGCTGGCTGCACCACTTTCTGGCGATTCTCTATCGCCAGTCCGAACGCTATCGACGGCTGTCGATCACGCACCGTCCAGTGCCGCGCGACGTCCATGAAGAACATCAGGCGATCTTCGACGCGTGCCTCGCCCGCGACGCCGACCGCGCGGCAACATTGCTCGCCGCGCACATCCGCAAGACGCTGGAAGCCGTTCGCGAACTGCCTGACGCCGTGATCAACGCCGGGACGGTGCCACTCGCAGCCGTGCGCTAAACCGACAAGCGCAGACGCTCAGCGCGGCAAGCTGTCGCGCACGATCTGTGCGAAGTAACGCGCGCCGAGCGGCAGAATCGCGTCGTTGAAGTCGTAGCAAGCGTTGTGCAGCGGAATCGCGCCGGGCTCGTCGCCACTGCCGTTGCCGATGAACGCGAAGTTGCCCGGCACATGCTGCAAGAACACGCCGAAGTCTTCCGACGCCATCACCGGATCGGTCTCCACGTCGACCATTCCCTCGCCTGCCACCGTTTGCGCTGCGCGCACCGCCAGCGCCGTGTTGTCCGCCCAGTTCATCGTCGGCGCGAACTCATGCGTGTATTCGAATTCGCAGTGCGCGCCGTGCATCGCGCACGCGCCCATGCAGATGTCGCGCATGCGTGCTTCGATCAGTTGCTGCACGTCCGGCGTGTAGCTGCGCGTGTCGCCCCGGATCTCGACGTTCGTCGGAATCGCGTTGCGAATGCCGTCCGTGATGAACTCCGTGCACGACACCACCGCCGATAATCCCGGGTCGACGCTGCGCGACACCACCGTTTGCAACGCCACGACAATCTGTGCGCCGATCACCAGCGGATCGATACCCATGTGCGGCCGCGCTGCGTGCGTGCCCTTGCCACGAATCCGGATGACGAAGTTGTCCTCGCTGGCCATGATGCCGCCCACTCGGGTGGCAATGCGTCCCGTCGGAATGCCCGGCATGTTGTGAACGCCGTAGATCGCATCGATGGGAAAGCGCTCAAGCAGCCCGTCGGCAATCATCGCCTTCGCACCGCGACCGTGTTCCTCGGCGGGTTGGAAGATGAAACGCACCGTGCCGTTGAAGTCGCGCGACTCGGCCAGCAGCTTCGCTGCCCCCAGCACCATCGACATATGCCCATCATGACCGCAGGCGTGCATCTTGCCGGGGACTTGCGACGCGTAGTCGCGACCCGACGCCTTCTCGTCGATCATCAACGCATCCATGTCGGCACGAATGCCAATCGCGCCCTTGCCGTCTCCAACGCGCAGATTCGCCACAATCCCCGTGCCGCCGATATTGCGATGCACGTCCAGTCCGAGGCTTTCGAGAATCGTCGCTACCGTCTGCGAGGTGCCGACTTCCTCGAAGCCCGTTTCCGGCTGACGATGGAACGCGTGCCGCCATCCGGTCAGCGCCGTGGCGAAATACGTCTCTTGTGCGGTGTCGTGACTCATACGTGGCTCCGGCAATAGGATTGATCGATGACGAGGTTAGCGTGCGAGCCACACCCGCTGGCGCGCCTCGACCGACGTGGCTGGCTCGCCGACCAGTTCGGCATAGACGGACGGGGCCGTCGCGCCCTCGGTGCTGATGAGCAACACGCGCGAGTCCGACGTGAGACCGAGCGCCGACGCCATCGCTGGCGTGGCTGCCGCCAGCATCAACCCCGCCAGCCCGGCCACACCGGACTCCCCGGCGACGAACGGCACATCGTTGCCGGTGCCGCGTGCGAGCCGCTGCATAGCCTGCACTGCCTGCGCGTCCGTGACGGTCATGAACGCATCGACCGACGGTTGGAGGAAACGCCATGCGAGCGGCGACGTCTCGCCGCACGCCAACCCGGCCATCACCGAATCGACCGATCCCGACGCCGACGCGGCTTTCCCTGCGATGGCGCTCTGGTACAGACAGTCCGCCTGCTCGGGCTCGACCACCACGAACGTCGGCCGCCAGACGCCCCAGCGCTCCCACAGATAGCTCACGATGCCCGCCGCCAATCCACCCACTCCGCCTTGCAGGAAAACGTGTGTGACGGGGCTGGCCGAACCCTTTTGCGACGCGTCGCCATCCAGCGCTTCCGAGACTTCCGCCGCCACCGTGCCGTAGCCTTGCATGACGTCGCGCGGGATGACTTCGTATCCATCGTAGGACGTATCCGAAACGACATGCCAGCCGTGACGCGATGCCAGCGCCGCCGCTTCTTCGACGGAGTCATCGTAATTGCCTGCGATGCGCACGATCTCTGCACCATATGCCGCAATCGCTCGCTCACGTTCTTCGCTGACATGTGCGTGCAGAACGATCACGCAGCGGCAGCCGATGCTTTGCGCAGCAGCCGCCAGCGCGCGACCGTGGTTGCCGTCCGTCGCGCTGATCGCCGTGAAACCGGCCAGCGCGTCGCGATGCTCGCCGTTGAGCAGCGACTTCGCGGTGAACCCCTTCCCATCGTATTGACTCAGCAGCAAGCGCACGAGGGCAATCGGCGCGCCCAGCGCTTTGAAACTGCCGAGTGCGGAGCGCAGCGCTTCATCCTTCACCAGCACGCTGCGCACACCGAGCGACGCCGCCAGGTCCGGCAGCGAACGCAGCGGCGTAGCGCCGGGTGTCAGTCCCTCCCAGTGCGCAAGCCACTCACGGCTCTGCTGCGCGCGAGCGATGCTCATGATGTCCTGGAGGTCGGCCGGGTACGGCACGCGTGCAGCCTGCGGGTTGACGTAAAGCTTGGGGGGCATGGGGGGCTCCGGTATTGCGGGATGTGACTGGATGTTCCTGACGGCAATTGATGACTTACTGCGACACGCCCAAGCGTTGGGCAACGACGTCGAGCAGCACCTCGGCACCGCGCACCAACTGGTCGTCGTCGGTGTGTTCGCGCGGGTTGTGGCTGATGCCGCCACGGCTCGGCACGAAGATCATCGCGGCCGGGGCGATGCGCGCAATCATCTGCGCGTCGTGTCCCGCGCCCGACGTCATGCGCTTGTACGACAGACCGCGACGCTTGACGCAGGCTTCGATCGCATCGGCCAGTTCGGCGTTGAAGACTACCGGCGTGAAGCGCGCCAGACGTTCCGTCGAAATGCGCACGCCTTCGGCTTGCGCGATCTCCGTCAGGAAATTGGCCAGACGCGCTTCGCTCTCGGCAAGACGCTGTTCGCTCGGATCACGCATGTCGACGGTGAACACCGCGCGGCGCGCAATTACATTGATGACACTCGGTTCGAACTTCATCGTGCCGACGGTCGCGAGCGTCGTGCCGGATTCGACGGCAATCCGGCGCAGCTCGGTCACCGTCGCCGAGGCCACATAGCCTGCGTCGTGACGCAGACGCGTCGGAGTCGTGCCCGCATGGTTGGCGTTGCCCTGCACGGTGATCTGCTGCCACGAGATGCCCTGCAAGTTCTCGACGACGCCGATCTCCAACCCCTCGGCTTCGAGAATCGGACCCTGCTCGATATGCAGTTCGAGGTATTCGTGCGGGACGAGCGTGCCCGGCTCCATCTCACCGGCGTAACCAATGCGCACGAGTTCGTCGCCCAGACGCGCGCCGTCCGTCCCGACGGCGTCGAGCGCTTCGTCCACCGACAGCCCGCCCGCGTGCACGAGCGACCCCATCATGTCGGGGTGAAAGCGCGCGCCCTCCTCGTTGGTGAATGCCGCCACCGTGATCGGACGTGACGGCGCAATACCTGCGTCGCGAAACGCCCGCACGACGGCCAGACCACCGAGTACGCCATAGCATCCGTCGAGTGCACCGGCGTTGACGACCGTATCGATGTGCGAGCCCATCATCAGCGGGCGGGGCATGCCGCCCGACGCATCCTTCGTCGCCGAGGGCAGCGTGCCGAAGATATTGCCGATGCGGTCGATCTGCACGTCGAGATCGAGCGCGCGCATCCACGCGACGACCTGATCGCGGCCAGCCTTCTCGTCGTCGGTCAGCGCGACGCGCGTGCGTCCACCCGCGACGGGATCGGTGCCGATCTCGCCGAGTTCGCGAAGTTGTTGGAGCAGGACGGGGCCGTTCAGGCGAAGCGCGGGGGTTTTCGTGTCGGACATGAGGCG
The DNA here is from genome assembly GCF_024704525.1 of Pandoraea commovens. Taxonomy (NCBI): domain Bacteria; kingdom Pseudomonadati; phylum Pseudomonadota; class Betaproteobacteria; order Burkholderiales; family Burkholderiaceae; genus Pandoraea; species Pandoraea commovens. Next base: position 710,336 of record NZ_CP102780.1, on the reverse strand, counting down.
GTCAGTTGTTCTTGTAGGGGGGCGAAAGCGCGCTACGGCATAGACTTCGGAGGGTCGCCGCTAGCGGAGTATCATCGGACAGCCTGAATAATATTCCGGAGCGCGCGTAGGATTTACGCGTTTTGGGCGTCTCTATCGAATTTTTATTACGCAAATGAGCCTCGACGGTTACGACATCGCCCTCCTTGCGGCGATTCAGCAGGATGCGACAACGCCTCAGCATGCGCTGGGAGCGCAGGTCAATCTGTCGTCTGCGGCAGTGAACCGGCGGCTAAAGAAGCTCGCGGAGGAAGGCGTGACGCGCAAGACCGTCTCGCTGGTCGACCCGGAGCAGGTCGGTTATCCGCTCACGATCATCACGGAAGTCGAAGTCGAGAACGAGCGTCTCGATCTGCTCGACGCCATGAAGCGCAGCTTTCTTGCGTGTCCGCAGGTGCAGCAGTGCTATTACGTCGCGGGGGAATGCGACTTCGTGGTGATCATGGTCGTGCAGAACATGGCGCAGTACACGGCACTCACGCGTGCGCTCTTCTTCGAGAGTAACAACGTCAAACGCTTCAAGACGCTCGTCTCGATGAGCAACGTGAAGGTCGGGCTGGAGGTGCCGCTGGACGCCGTCGCGGGGTGAACCCGACGACGACGCAGAAATGCGCTCGTTGCGGCTCAGAACTTATGCCGCACGCCTGCGGTGACATACATCTGCGAATTCACGCCCGCGTCGACGTAGACGGTGGCAATCGCCGCCTGTGCCGGACCAATGCCGTTGTAACCCGTGGCGTGCGCATACGTCACCACACAGAAGAGGTCCGTGCGCTTGCTGAGGCTGTAATCCACCGCAGCACTGACCTGGTGGTAGTGCCCCGACGAGTCCCCCGATGAATTCAGGTAGTCGTACCCCGTCTGCGCAGCGAGCGCGGGCGAAATCTGCCACACGGCGTAGACGCCATAGCTGTCGTAGCGCTGCGTCGTTCTGAAGGTCGAGGCGGCATCCGCGTTGTAGTACGACTGGCTGTAGTAGCCGCCGAGCGTGACGTTGCCGAGCGTGTAACGTCCCCCTGCCCGGTAGATGTCGATGGACTTCGCACTGGCGTACGCGCGGTTCACGGCGCTCACGAAGAAGAAATCGGTCGTGCTCGACGGACGCGTCGTCGCGCGCGCGTTGCCGTTATCGATATGCAGATACCCCGCTGCCAACCGCGCCGGGCCGAACGTGTAGGAGCCTGCGGCACTGTACGTCTGGCCGGAAGCCTGCGCGCCCGCCACACCACCGAGCGCGTACATGCCTTCGATCTGCACGCCGCGCCACACCGGGCTCGTCCACTTCACGGAATTGCTCACACGCGCCGTGTTCTGCGAGTTGTCGACGTCGCCCGGCGCGGTCCAGTAGCCCGCGACGAAGAAATTGCCCTGCGTCGGCAACACCTGATCGATCAGCGGGTCGTACTGCCGCCCGATCAGCACCGAGCCCCACTCACGGCTCGTCAGCCCTACATAGGCCTGACGCCCGAACTCCCGAGAGCCTTGCAGTAACTTGCCGTTGGTCGAATCGAAGCCGTTCTCCAGCTTGAAGACGGATTGCAGCCCGCCGCCAAGATCCTCGGTGCCGGTAATACCCCAGCGCGTGCCGAGACCGTTGCCCGTCACCATCGATATCTGGCTTTGCTTGCCACCCGCGTGATTCACATATTGCAGGCTGGTATCGATGATGCCGTACAGCGTCACCGAACTCTGCGCCAGCGCCACGGACGGCATCGCGCAAACGGCACCCAGCAGCAGACCTGCCGCGACGGGCATCTTCATCGTGTTGTTTCGCATAACTAATTAAATTGTCAACAGTTGACGAATTTTCATTCGTCAGCGTTATGGGATCAGGAAGGGTTCAGAAGCGATCAGGACGTTGGGCGTGTCGTGGTGATTTCGTCTCGCAGCAGCTCGACATAAGCGCGCATGGTGGTGATGCGGTGTTCTCCGATGCGTCGCGCGGTGGCGGTCGTCAACCCGTCGGCGAGGTGCAGCAGCTTGGTCTCGAAGTGATCGAGTGCAAAGCGCCGGTCGTCCAGTTCGCGACGCGTGGCGAAGGGATCGAGCGGGTCGTAAAGCCGCGAGCCATTGCGACCTGCGACGTAGAACGTGCGGGCGATGCCGATGGCGCCGATGGCGTCGAGCCGGTCAGCATCGCGCAGCACGCGCGCTTCACTTGACCGGGGTTCGATCCCCGCCGAGAAGCTATGCGCTTCGATGACGTGCGCGGTGGCGTCGATGCGTCCGGCATCCCAGCCCAGCGTGCGCAGCACTTCACTCGCCTTCTCCGCCGACAGCCGCGACGCCTGTGCGCGGCGCGGGTCCGTCTTCTCCACTTGCACGCAGTCGTGCAGCAGCACCGACACGGCCAGCATCTCCAGATCGAGCGATGGGCCGTCGGCGGCGATTTCCGTCACCAGTTTCCACACGCGAATCAGATGCGACCAGTCGTGCGAGCCGTCGTCGCTGTCCTGCTGATCGGCAGAAACCCCCATGATCCGGAGCACGTCGGCAATCACGTCGCCATAGGGGAAGAAGGCTTGCAGCAGCGGATGAGTTATAGCGTTCATGGCGTTCAGATTTCCTGTGCGCCGGTCTTGCCGTTCTCGACGACGAAGCGTTTGCTCGTCCGGACGGTGCCACCGGGCTTGTCGGTAAAGTCGATCGTGCGCAGATCGGTGAGTAGCGAGTCGCGCGTGACCGTGCATCGCATGTAGCCGCGCCGCTGACTCTCGTAGTAATTGACGTGCGGGTTCAGCGGCAGTCCCTGCGCCATCGGCTTGTCGAGCGGCTCGGGCCACTGCGCGCTGATCGACGTACCCACCAGTTCGGTCATTGGTGCCGTGCGCGGGTCGTCACCCACATTGCGCACCACGGACGAGATCATGTACGAATGAATGTCGCCCGAGAGCGAGACCGGGTTGGGCACACGCGCCGCGGTGATCTGGTCGAGGATGCGATTGCGCTCGGCGGGATAGCCGTCCCACGATTGCAGGTAGCGGTAAAGGGCGTCATTGTGCCGCATGTCGAACGGCGTCATCTTGACGGTCGAGGCGATCACGTTCCACTGCGCAGGTGTGTTCTGCAAACGATCCTTGAGCCACAGTTCCTGTCCCGCGCCTAGCATCGAACGCTCAGGCGCATCGTTCGCCTTACATGCCTGCTCGTAGACGCCGAACGCGAACTTGCTATCCGACACCGAAGCGCACGGCGTCTCCGAATCGCGGAACTGGCGCGTGTCGGGAATCGTAAGACGCATCAGATTGCCGATGTCGTAGCCTCGCTGAATCTGCATGGCGGGCGACGCAGGTAGCGGCGCGTAGCGCACCGGCTGAAACTCGTACCACGCCTGATACGCGGCCGCGCGACGATTGAGTTGTGCGACGTCTGTGGTGTTGTCTTCGAGGCCGTCGTGATTGTCGAGCGTGAGAATGAACGGGAAGGTTTCATGCGCACGTCGCAATGCGGCGTCAGTCTTGTACAGCGCGTGACGGCGACGGTAGTCGTCGAGCGTCATCGGCAGCGCGCGGCGCTCGTGGTCACGTACCCCGCCGCCACGGCTCACTTCGTAGATGTAATCGCCGACGTGCATCACAAACGACGGATCGTCGGCGGCCATGCCGTCATAAGCATCGAAATACCCTTGCTCCCAGTTTTGACACGACACGACATTGAAGCGGAAGCGCGAGATATCGGCGCGCTCGGACGGCAACGTGCGAGTGCGCCCGACCGGGCTCAGCTCGTTGCCGCAGCGAAAGGCGTACCAGTACTCGCGATCCGGTGCGAGTCCGGTGACATCGACGTGTACCGAATGTCCGTACATCGGCTGTGCGACGGCGACGCCGCGCCGCACGACCTTCGTCATCCGGCGGTCGGTGGCGACCATCCACTCGACGTTCACCGGTGTGCTGGCCACAGGGCCCGTGTCGACGGTGTCGCGTGCGAGACGCGTCCAGAGTACGACGGCGTCCGCTGTCGGATCGCCACTGGCGACCGAGAACGGAAAGCGGGTGCCGTGCGATACGCTGCGCGCGCTCGATTGCCGGATGATCACCGCCGGAGCACCCACCAGAAGACCGGAGCCGGCGAGAAAGGTACGACGCTTCATTGCTGTTTCCCATTACACTGCGAATGCGTCGAAGTATGCATTTCGGATCGTGTCATACGTATGACTGACGGATTTTAACCACTAAACTCGAATTTTTAAAAATTCAACGCGTGAATGAACGCAATGAGCGATAAGAAGAAAAGCCCTGCGGCTGCGCGTCCGACGAGCCGCGATGTCGCCCGCCTGGCCGGTGTTTCCCAATCCACCGTGTCGCTGGTGTTCGGTGGCAAAGCCGAGGGGCGCGTCACGCCAGAGCGGCGCGAACAAATCCTTCAGGCGGCCCAGACGCTGGGCTATCGGCCGAACTCCTCGGCACGCGGCCTGAAGCTCGGCACGCAGAAGCTGCTGGCGCTTGGCGTGCCGAACGTCTCGAACCCCTACTTCGCTTCGGTCTTGAAGTCGGTCATCGGGAGCGCTGCGGCCAACGGTTACGCCACCGTGCTCATCAACACCGGCGAGTATGGGAACGATCCGGAGCGTCTGCTGCTCAGTCTCGATGCGCACGCCTTCGACGGCATGATCTTCTGGGAAGCGTCGTGGACGGCGCGGGCGCTGGAAATCATGCCGACGTCCGTTGTCGTGGTCGACGGCGATTCGTCTGCCGATGCCGACGTCTTCATCGCATCGGATGTGATCGTGCGGGAGATGGTCGATCATCTCGCATCGCTCGGGCACACGCGCATCGCACGTGTGGGCTTCGATCTGGAAGCCAACACGTTTCGCGTGCGCTCACGGGCCTATCGGGAAGGCTTGCAAGCGCATGGGCTGGCGTACGACGCCCGCCGCGAGATCGAAGTGCCGTTCGGCGAAACCTCGTCGTCGAGCATCGAAGCATTGCTCTCGCAGCCCGATCGTCCGACGGCTTTCGTGTGCGACGACGACCTGCTCGCGCCGCTCGTCTATCGCGCCGCCACGCGTTGCGGGTTGAAGATCGGGGAGTCGGTGTCGGTCGTGGGCGTCGGTGATATCGAACTCGCGTCGCTGCTGGAGCCGCCGCTGACCACCATTGCCATTCCCACGCAATCGCTCGGCGAGTCGGCCGTCGACACCTTCCTACGCAAGCGCGCCGGACAACCGACGACGGTCAGCACCGTGCAAACGCGGCTGATCTTGCGGGATTCGACCGGCCCCTGCATCGTCTGAACGACGCGACAAAGAAAAACCCCCTCGAACTGTGAGGTGCGAGGGGGTATCTGTTACAGACGCTTGGCTTGCCGGATGCTTCGCAGGAAAGCCCGTGTGCGCTCTTGCTGCGGGTCACCGAAAATCTGCTCCGGCGGTCCCTCCTCGCATACGGCACCGTCGCACAGGAAGCAGACCTTCGACGCCACTTCGCGTGCGAAGCCCATCTCGTGCGTGGCGAGCAGCATCGTCATGCCCTCGTGCGCCAGATCGCGCACGATGTTGAGCACTTCGGACACCAGCTCCGGGTCGAGCGCCGACGTGATTTCGTCGAGCAACAACACCATCGGGTCCATCGCCAGCGCGCGTACGATGGCCACGCGTTGTTGCTGACCACCCGACATGCGGTCCGGATACTCGTTCGCCTTGTGCGCCAGACTGAAGCGCTCCAGCAACGCCATCGCGCGTTCTTCCGCTTCGCGCTTAGGCTGCTTGAGCACGCGAATCGGCGCGAGCGTGACGTTCTCCAGCACCGTCATGTGCGGGAACAGGTTGTAGCCCTGGAACACGATGCCGATATCCCGGCGCAGCGAATTGACGTCCACGCCGGGGCCGGTAATACGGTCGCCGTGCACGAGGATCTCGCCCGCGTCGATGGACTCCAGCCCGTTGATACAGCGCAGCAACGTCGACTTGCCGGAGCCGGACGGACCGATCAGGCACACCACCTGATGCTCCTCCACCGTCATCGCCAGACCGTTGATGACCGACACGTCGCCGTATGACTTGGCAATGTCGCGAATCTCGATGAATGACATGGTCGTTCGCTCCTCAGGCACCGCCAGCACGCATGCGGGCGCGGTCGCGTTTGGCCATCCGTTCCACGAAGCGCACCTGCGGAACCGAGATGATGATGAACAGGATGGCGACGGTCGTTGCCGCCGACAGGTTGTAGTGGTTCGACGCGATCACCATCGACTGGTTGAAGGCGTCGATCACCCCGACGACGTTCACGAGCGCCGTGTCCTTCTGCAACGCGATGAAGGCGTTGAGCAACGGCGGAATGATCTGCCGGATGCCCTGCGGCAACACCACGAAGCGCAACGTCTGCGCGTACGACAGGCCGAGCGAGCGCGCCGCCGCCACCTGCGACCAGTGCACGCCCTGAATACCGGCGCGATAGATCTCCGCCACGTACGCGCCGACGGTCAGCGTCAACGCGATCACGACGTAGGTCGTGAGCGACAAGTCCTTCAGGATCGGCACACCGGTGAGCGGCAAACCGAAGCCGACCAGATAGATCACCAGCACCGCAGGCATCGCGCGGAAGATGTCGACGTAGGCCGTAGCGATGAACCGCAACGGCTTGCCAGCATTACCCGGTGCGAACATGGCGAGTGCGACGACCAGGCCCCAGATCAGCACGAAGACTTCCGCAATCAGGAAGATCTTCACGTTCACCCAGAAGGCTTCGAGCACGAGCGGGAACGTCCCCGCGATGAGCGGGACGAGGAAAAACGTCTTCGCCACCGCGAGATCGTTCGCCAGCACAAACTGCAACGCGAGCACGACGATCAGTTGCGCGAGTGTGTAGCCCAGCGCGATCCAGCTTTGCACCCCGGCTTCGGCCTTCGCCACGCGCGCAGCGACGATGTCGCGACGCGACGTGGCGCTTCGGAAGTCCCGGTAACGCGCAAACGCGCGCACCAGCGGAATGAGCACGAGCAACGAGGCCAGCCCGAGCAGAACCGTACCGACCGGCACCCACCAGCCGCCCAGCTGATTGGCCATCAGCCCTTCACGCAGGGCACCGATCGTGTAGACGCTGCTGGCGACGGCAATCGCCGCCCCCAGCAATGCGCACAGGCACAGCACCGTGGGTGCCGACGGGGTGCCGCCCACGTTCAGACGGCGCTCCCGGCCCATGCCACCGAGGATGGACCCCGGGGCCTTTTGAGAGGATTGGCTCATATGGATTGACTCGGGTCGCCCCGACCTCACGGCGTCAGGATCGGCAGCTTGGCGGGATCGGCACCGAGGCTCGGCACGAGGTACTGCGTGGCCAGACGGTCGAACGTGCCGTCCTTCTTCATCTCGGCAATCAACTTGTTGAAGGCGGCCAGATTCGGCGAATCCTTGTTGACGAGACCACCCCACTGTTCGCTCGTGTCATAGCGGCCGACGACTTCAAAGCGGCCTTCGGACTTCTTCGCAATGGACAGCACGTTCGGCGTGTCGTACAGCACAGCGTCGACCTGACCGGCGGCGAGTGCGGCGTACATGGCAGCGGCGTCCGTGTAGACCTTCGGGTGTTCGGCGACCTTCACCTTGTCCGTCAGATACGGCAGGATCGTGGTGCCCTGCTTCACGCCCAGACGCATCTTCTTAATGCTGTCCTTGTCGACCTTGGTGCCCGTCTTCACGAGAACGCCCTGATCCGAGCTGAAGTACGGATCGGTGAAGTTGACGACCTTCTTGCGCTCGTCGGTGATGGTGATTTCGCTCAGCGCGATATCGAAGCCCTTGGCCTGCCCCGTCACGACTTGCGCGAACGAGCGATTGACGACGATCACGCGATCCAGACCGGCGCGATAGGCCATGTTGGCGGCCATGCAGTACTCGAAGCCGTCTTTGATGGTGTCGGGCGAATCGCCGTTCCACCAGCCCGGTGCGGGCAGCACGGGACGCACCGACAGTGCGCCCGGCGTGACCGTTTCGAGCTTGACCGAGCCGCGCGTGCCGGTGACCTGGCAATTGCCGAAGTCGGGCGCTGCGGAGGCTGCCGTCGACAAGACGCAGAGGCCGCCCAGCACGAGCGGAATGAGCAGCGAGCGCAGATGAGTCGACTTGCGGGTTGCGCGGTTGTTGTCCTGCTGTTCGATCGGTTTCATGAGGGGGTCTCTCCTTGCGTCTTTGGTATGTGATTCGGGGCGCGAGCGCGGGGGCTTCAGTGGTTCAGTATCCCAGTGTGTCAGGCGGGCAATGCCGCAGCCGGTTGAGCGATGCCGCCATGCGGCTTGCCCGAGGCGACATCGCCCCAGAGAACGGCGTGATCGTCGGGCAGGGCACGGGAGTTCGGCATCGACAGCCACAGGCGCATGAGCATGCGGTCCTGACCGGTCTGCACATCGTCCACGAAAGCCGTGCGGCCGTGGTACACGATGTGATTGTTCAACAACTGAATGTCGCCCGGCGCGAAACGCATCTGGAAGCACTCTTCTTCGGCCAGCGCCATGAGCATCTGGATGGCTTCGTGCTCGGCGTCGCTGAGCTTGCGCACGCCCGGCAGCATCTGGGCGTTCTCAATATAGGTGAGCGAGAAGTGGCTCGTCAGCTTGCCGTCTCGCACGCCGAAAATCGGCAGGTCGTAAGCGATGTGTTCGCCACCGGCTTCCTCGCCGAAACGGCTGCGCGGAATCGCATTGCACAACAGCGCGTGCAGATCCGGACGGCGCTTGAGCATCTCGTTGTAGACGGTCGCGCTGCTCGCCAGCTTGCTCACACCGCCTTCCGATGCCTGACGCACGCACAGCAGACCGACCACGTCGCAGCGGTCCGTGTGAAAGCGCAATTGTCCCGGCGATAGCGTACGTGCGCCGGAGGAGAGGAATTGCTTGCCCGAGCTGTCGACGGTCGCGCCGTAGAGCTTCGCACCGACGCCCATGCCTTCGTCCTTGATCTCGCGCATGACCTCGCCACGGCAGTTCTGGAACATCGGCGTGCCGAGGTGTGCGCCCAGCGCGTACCAGATGCGACGCAGTTGTTCGGCGTCATAGCGGCTGACGTCGAGACCACGAATCTTGACCATGCCGGAGCCGTTTTCGAGTTCTTCACGAACGTCGTCGAAGAACGCGCCCGCATCGGGCAGCGGGAAGTTCTGACGATTGATGTCGCGCCAGTCGACGTTGCGCGTTTGCGCCAGTGCGGCATCGATCTGATCGAGCACGTGTGCCGGGAATGTCTTGACCCAACGGTCGTTGTTCACCATTTCGGCACCGCGCCAGACGGCAGCGCCCTGAAGACTCTTCGACTCGGACATGAAACCTCCTGATAGATGTAATGAGTAGTTCGTCCTGCGTTGTATATACATGTAAAGACATTACACCCAGCTTTTCGATTCCGGCAATCAGGGGTTGCGTCGGATCAGGGAAAGTCCTAGCGCTGGAAAACAACACAGCGGCGAGGTGTCCTGGGTGCGCTCTACATCGCAGTGCGGGCGCGCGCAGCGCCTCTCTGGCAGACGACAGACGAGACAAGTTTCGGGCTCATAGCCCCGCGCGGGACTGCCCGAACAGCCGGGTACGCAAAACCCCGGTCACATGGACTATACGCGAACAAAATTGAGTCCGTATATCATTTATTATTTTCGTATACGATTTTGAGCGCACGAAGAGAGCTGAAAACGAAAAAGGGGAGTGCTTTCGCACTCCCCTTTCTCCTTCAGCTCTGGATGTTGCGCGTCTTCGAGAGGCGTTCCCAGCGTTGTTAGAACGGATTATACGGCGTGCTTACGCCTTCCCGTTCAACCGGAAATACGCCATCACTTCGCGTTGCGTTTGTTCGAGGTGTTTGCGCAGCAGACGCACAGCGGTTTTCGTATCGCCCGCAGCGCAGGCCTGATGGATGGCGATGTGTTCGTCGGTCGAGCGCTGGTGGTCGTTGACGGCCGAGAGGTGTGCGCGCAGAAAACGTCCCATGCGCTCTTGTGCGGCCTGCGCCGTGGCGACGAGGCGCGGGCGATTCGCCGGTGCGTAAAGTGCCTGATGGAATGCGAGATTCAGATCGCTCCACGATTGCGGTGTGTCGGCCTTCGCGTAGCGTTTCAACAATTGTTCGGCCAGCGCGAGATCGCTCGGCGCCATGTTCGGCACCGCAATCTCAAGCGCACGGCATTCGAGTGCGATGCGCATGTCGAGCATCTCGACGCAATCGTGCACCGTGAGCGGCGAAACAATCGCCCCCGAATGACGCTTGAGCGACACCCATCCCTCGGATTGCAGACGCATCAGCGCCTCACGTACCGGAATCTTGCTCACGCCCATTTGCGCCGCAATCTCGTCCTGACGAATCGGTGCGCCTTCCGGCAATTCGCCCGATACGATCTGACGGCGAATGGCGTCGTAAGCCCGGTCCGCCGTCGAGAGCGAAGCTTCATCGAGCGTGGCAGTGGCGGCGAGGTTGCCGGTCGCGTCTTCGCGAGAGGATTTGGTCACAGCGCAGAACCCGTCGAGGCCGAAGTGGATAACGCGTCGATTATACAAATTCCTATTTCCGTATACGTTTCGACGTCATCGCATGATTGAGCATTTCTTGGACATCCGGTGATCGCGTGTCCCTTCAAAGGTTTCACGTCGATTGTTCCGTCCATGCAACTTAAAGTTTCCCGGGCAGGTATTTCGTGCCGCGTATCGCATCGATATGATGAGCGCCACCTGCGACAGCACATCACGCAGGAACGCATCAATGCCGACGTCTTTGTCGAATGAAATTCGCTTTTGGATGAAAACAATCACCATGCATCGTTTCAACATTCAGTGGTTTGCACGGGTGCTGATGTCGGCCCTGTTCCTGATCGCCGGGGTTCGCAAGATCTTCGCCTTCAAGGCGACCGTCGGCTATTTCGCCGCCATCGGTCTGCCCTTTGCCGAAGTCGTGACCGCGCTGGTCATCCTGATCGAAGCCGGTGGTGCCATCGCGTTGATTCTGGGCTGGCGTCTCAAGCCGCTGGCGCTGCTGCTCGCGATCTACACCGTCGCAACGGCCCTCATCGGTCATAAGTTCTGGGCCGCCGACCCCGCGCAATTCAGCGGTCAACTGAACAACTTCTTCAAGAACATTGCGATTGCCGGTGGCTTCCTTCTGCTGGTCGCACAACCGGACACGTCGTCGAAGACGTAAAACCTTCGGCCCGGCGTGCCCGGGCGAGTCGCTCGGGCGCGCGCCCGGGGAACACCCCGAGAGGCTCACGGCCCTCGGGGTGTTCTTTATTAAGCAGATGCCGAAAACACAACGCATCGACGTTGGAGAATTGTCGAGTTTTGTCGCCAGGCAATACCAGCGCGACAGAAATCGTTACACTCGCGCCATCTCCCTTCAGCATCCACATGTCCGCCCGCATCCTCCTCGTTGAAGACGACGCCCGTCTGTCCGCCCTGGTTTGCGGCTACCTTCAGAAGCACGGCTATCAGGTCGAATGCGTGCTAGATGGCGCTCGGGCCGTGCAAACGATCCTGCGCCGCCGCCCCGATCTGGTGATTCTCGACGTCAATCTGCCGGGCAAGGACGGCTTCGAGATTTGTCGTGAAGCACGCGCGCAGTATCGCGGCATCGTCATCATGGTGACGGCGCGCGACGAGGAATTCGACGAAGTGCTGGGACTGGAGCTGGGCGCCGACGATTACGTCCACAAGCCGGTGGAGCCGCGTGTGCTGCTCGCCCGCATCAAGGCGCAGTTGCGTCGCAACGAGCACCTCATTCCCGCGAGCAACTCCCCGGAGAGCATCACGCTCGGCCGGTGCCGCATCGACCGGGGCACCCGGTCCGTCACGCTGCCGAATGGCAAGCAGCCCGACCTGACCTCCGCCGAATTCGATCTGCTCTGGGCACTCGCTTGCTCGGCGGGTGAAGTGGTGACGCGCGACGCGCTGGTGCGTCACTTGCGCGGCGTGGAGTTCGACGGCATCGACCGCTCGGTGGACGGCGGCATCTACAAGCTGCGACGCAAACTCAACGACGATCCCACCGCCCCGCAATGCATTCTGACGGTTCGCGGCAAGGGGTATCAACTCAACAAATCCTGCTGGGACTGACCCGGCACGATCTCACGACCGGCCAGCCCGGCGCACATCATGCCCGCCAACCCTTTCCAGCCCTATCGATACTGCCGGCTGCGGTGGCAGCGATTTCGTCGTTCATGGACCGACACGCGCGCCGACCGGCGTCCGAGTTGGTCGCGGCTGTTCGTGCGCACGTACACGAACCTGCTGGGGCTTTGTCTGCTGGTGCTCGCCGTCCCGGCGCTCTTCATCCTGTTTAACGCGCCGGACAGCGTATGGCGCACGAGTCTGGGGACGGCCCATTTTCTGGTGCCCGTGGTACTGAGCACGCTGCTGTTGCCTGCCATCGTCGCGTATCGGTGGATGCGCCCGGTCTGGGTCGATCTCGTGATGGTGCGCGAGCGTGCCATCGACTTCAGCGGCGGCCGCTTCCATACGCGCGCTAAAGAGTCGTACAGCGTCATCATCGGTCCGCTGGCGCGCACGCTCAACGCGCTGGCCGAGCGCATGGAAAAGCTGATCGCCACACAGCGCGATCTGACCAACGGCATCTCGCACGAACTGCGCACACCGCTCGCGCGTCTGCGCTTCGCACTCGAGATATTGCGCGACCCGACGTCGTCTGCCGACGCATGTCAGCAAGCGCTGGCGAGCATCGATCTGGACGTGACCGAACTCGACGAACTCATCGACATGAGTCTGACTTTCGCGCGACTGGAGTACAGCTCGCTTCAGTCGAATCTGGAAACCACGTCGGTTGCGCATTGGTTCGCCAATCAGGTACGCGACGCCTCCCTGCTCTACGCCGAGCGCGACATCACGTTGGAGTGCAATCTCGCGCCGTCGTATCAGGTCGTCATGGATAAACGACTGATGGCATACGCCATGCGCAATCTGCTGCGCAATGCGAGCCGGTATGCGCGCTCGCGCATCGTCGTGGGGATGCAATTGCGTCACGGGAACATCGGCATCTACGTGGAAGACGACGGCCCCGGCATTCCGCCGGACGACCGCAAACGAATCTTCGACGCTTTCGTGCGACTCGACCGCCGCACCGGCGGTTACGGACTCGGTCTCGCCATCACGCAGCAGGTCATGCAGGCACATAACGGCAACGTTGCCGCTACCGATCCCGTCACCCTGGGCGGGGCGCGCTTCGAAATCAGCTGGCCCGCCATCACGCCCACCGGCGCTCCCTCGGTAACGTCTTAAGCCAACTCAATACGTACGTCCCAGCTGGAAGTAGACGTTGTTGCGTCCGCCCGGCGCGAACGCCACACCGAAGTAGATCGGGCCGAACGACGTCGTGAGTGCGGTAAAGACGGTGACGCTGCGCTTGAGCGAACCGCTGCCGAAGGAGTCGTCCACCGCCCAGACATTGCCCGCTTCCACGCTCACCCCGACGAACAGACGCCGGATCGGCGATGCGCTGAACGACGCAATCCGGTTCATGTACGTGATGTTCCCGTACATCATGGAATTGCCCGCCAACTGATCTGCGGCGTACGCGGACAAGTGCTGGAAGCCACCGAGCGTGAAACCGAGCGGGTTCGTCACGTTGGTGCCGCCGAAGTTGTTGCCCGCCTCCACCGTGGCGCTCACGCTGTGTCGCCCGTAGCTCATCGCCACCATGCCCTTGCCGTACACCTCGGTGTAGCTGTTGCTTCCCGCGAACAACGACCGCTCTGCGCGCAACTCCGTGAAGTAACCGCGACGGGCGAATTGCGGGTCGTCGAGCTGGTCGATCACCAGCTTTGCGCGAGCGCTCAACTGACGTCCGTAAATGTCGGGGAAGAGCAGTTGCTGCGTCGACTGTGTATCGTCGTCATCGTTGCCAATCGGCAAGTTGTATTGGGGCACCGCCGTGCCGTGCGCATACACCAGACCGACACGGAAGTCGCCCAGCGTCGCTATCGGGAAGCCAATGTCGACACCGGCACGCTCCGTGGTGAGGCGATACCGCGTGAGTCTGATATCGCCCGACTCGTCGTACACGTTGGCGTGACGGCGCTGAATCTCCACGTACGGCGCGATGTAAGCGCCCCACGGGTTGGCGAACGGTTGACGCAACTCACCATGAAACTCAAGGACGTCGCTGCCGAGCGTGGCGTCGGCACGGGCTTCGAGACCGCTGCTCGTCAACCACGGACGGCGATAGCCGAGGTGCAGACGGAAGCTGCCCTCTTCCTTCGACGTCGCCGACAAGCCGAGGCCGAACAGCAGGAAGTTCGGTCCCCAGCGCTTTTCCTGTGCGGTGATGACGAGCTTGTGCTCGCCGTTCTCTTCCACCATTTGCTGCGTGACGCTCTCGAAATCGTCCTCGTTGACGAGCGCGAGCAGATCCTTGTTCACTGCGGCCGGATCGTAGACGTCGCCCTCCTTTACATGCAGCGCCGCCCGGATGCGCTTCGCTGGCACCACCCCGCGCGAGTTGATCTCGACCTTCGTGATGCGTACCGCTTGCGCCGCCGCCTTGCCGTGCGCAGCACGCCACGTGGCATATTGCTCAGGACTCAGCGCGAGCCGCTGAAGCTGTGGCAGCGCGGCCTGTGCAGCGGCTTCGCCCGCCGCGATGCCCTGTGGCGCGTTCTCGAAGTCGGTGAATGTCAGACGGCCGAGATCGGGCTGAATCAGCACGTCGGTTGCGCGAAGCTGCTCGCGCTGGCGCGCCACGTTCTGGCGAATCAGAATGCCGACCATTTGCTGGAACACGTCCGCTGGCGACGACAGCGCGTTCAGCGGGCGCAGCGGCGAGCCGATGTCCACGGCAATCACGACATCCGCCCCCATCGAGCGCGCCGTCTCGATCGGCAGGTTGCTGACGATGCCGCCGTCGACCAGCGTGCGGCCATTGACGTCCACCGGCGAGAAGAGACCGGGCAGCGCCATGCTCGCGCGAATGGCCTGCGGCAACGAGCCGTGATCGAGCACGACCATCTGGCCGGTCTGCAAGTCGGCGGCAATCGCGCGGAACGGCACGGGGAGCTTGTCGAACGACACTGAGCCGCCGATGTTCGGCGTCCACTCCTGCAACAGGGCCTGAAGCCGGTTGCCATGCACCAGCCCCGACGGCAACTGGAAGCCGTTGCGACCGAAGCCAAGGGAGAAGCTATCGACGTAGTAACGCTCGTCTTCGCGCTGCGACTGCGGAAGATCGCTGCGATCGGTGACGTCGAACGCAACGTCCGCGAGGTTCACGTGTTCGAGACGAGCGCGCATGTCGGACGCACTCAGGCCGCTCGCGTACAAGCCGCCGACGACTGCGCCCATGCTTGTCGCCGCGACGCAGTCCACCGGAATGCGATTGTCTTCGAGCACCTTGAGCACGCCGAGGTGTGCGTAGCCTCGCGCACCGCCGCCCGAAAGCACCAACCCGACCGACGGACGGCCCGGATCGCCGCCTTCGACGCGACAGATCGTCCCGGGTGTCGCGGGTGCAGTGGGCGCTGCAGCCCGCGCCGCCGGGGTGAGCAGGACGAACAACCCACCGAGCAGCAGGCACGCGCCGAGCCAGCGAAAACCGTCCCCGTCGCGCAGATGAAGTTTGGGGAAACGGCTCATGGCTTACGGTGAGATTTGGGAAAAACGCAAGAATACCCGCTTTCCGTTTCACCTAATGGACCAAAAAAGCGACACAAATCCCGCAGGTTGCGTGTATGGGATCAGTCAGGCGGGCAGTGTTCCGACGGACGGTCGACTGTCCCGATTTGATGCGGCGTGCGTTAGCTCGCCAGACATTTGAACAACAGGCGGAAGGGGCCGACATCCGGCGCGACAGCCAGACGGGGCAGAAGGAAGGGGTCGTCGTCACGGTCGACCCGACCGCGTCGCGTGGTCGTGGCGTTGCGATACCCGGCGCGCTCGACGATGTCGCGCACGTGTCGGGTGACGTTGCCATACGGGTAGCAGAACGCCTCGATGTTCGTCCCGCAAATCGATTCGAGTTGGTGCTTGGCGCCGACGATCTCTGCCGCAGCGTCGTCCAGCGTCAGGTCCGGCAGCGACACGTGATTGAGTGTGTGCGCGCCGACCTCGTGCCCGCGACGCATCCACGTCAGGAGCCGGTCGCGGTCCATGAGCGGCGCGGGGGACGGGACGAGGTGGGCGTCCCAGTGATTGGTCCCGCCCAGATGATCTGCCACGAAATAGCAGGTCGCCGTGAAGCCCACCGAATCGAGCACCGGCATCGCGTGATCGAAGACGTTCTGGAAGCCGTCGTCGAACGTGATGCCGAACACTTTGGCGCGCCCCGGTGCACGAAGATACAACTGAAGCTCGCACATGCTCAGGCCCTGATAGCCGAAGCGGCGAAGCCAGGCCATCTGCGACGCAAACGTATCGGGGTCGACGCGCAGCCCGCGCAGCGGATTGTCGTGCGGCGGCACTGTGCAAATCTGGTGATACATCAGAATCGGAACCGACATGGCAGGGGCCTCAGGCGGCTCGCTTCTGATTGCGTCTCTGACGACGCAGTGCAATGCGGAGCCACTGACGCATCGAGAGATTCGCGCGCGTCGGGGGTTGCGACCTGACGCGCGCGGCGGTGGCGTCCAGATACACGCCGTAGGTCGCCCCGACGAAATCGTCGAAATCGAACTCGGTGCGTCCCTTCATCCGTGCCATGTGCCCCATGTGCCGCATGCGCTCCGGTTTGTCGGCGATGTGCATCAGCACGTTGGCGATGGCTTGCGGATCACGCGGCGGCACAATCCAGCCGTCTACCCAAGGGGTAACGTTTTCCGGCAGTCCGCCGACCTTCGTCACGAGGCTGGCACAGCCAGCGGCCATCGCTTCGCGGCATGCATACGACAGGCTCTCGTGATAGGAGAGGACGAACGCGACATCGGTCGCTGCGAGCAGATGGTGGACGTGGTTGATCGGCCCCGTGAAGAGGATCTGCGCGTCGAGGCCGCATTCCTCGACCATCGCGCGTTGCTCAATGCTCGGTTCAGTGCCCGCGAGCCAGACACGAAAGCGCTGACGTGTCGCTTCGGGCAACAGTGTGAGCGCTACGACGAGGTCGGCCCATCCCTTCGCCGCGCCGGTGCCCGCCGCGCTGCCGAGCACGATGCTGTCGTCTGCGCTTGCGCCGAGCAGAGCCGAGCGACGGCGCAGGCGCTCCTCCTCGTTGAGCAGTTCGGCACCCGGCGAACGCACGCCGTGTTTGATCACCACGATGTTCGGATAGGACGACTCGCGTCTGAGCATCGTGCGGACGTAATCGCTCACGGCGATGGTCCGGCTCGTGCCGAAACTCGCGCGTAACCAGTTGCCGAACGAGTTGACGGGATAGGTGTTGTGTTTGGTGAAGACGATTTCCGGGCGCACCGTCAGCCCGGCGACGGCCAGCATGACCTGACGATGATCGGGAGAACCGTTGACGTGCACGACATCGAAGCGGTGCTCGCGAATCAGCCGACGCAGGCGCAGCGTCTCTTGCCAGAAGCGATACCAGCGTGGTTTGAAATCGATGTCGACCGAAGTGATGCGCGGCAGCCGCTTGATCTGCTCACCGAGCCAGCTACCGGGAGGCGTAGCGACAGTGATCTCATGGTCGCGGCTCATGGCGAGCGCGAGTTCCCGGACGTAGGTGTCCTGCCCGCCGCCGCAACCGACGTGAAAGTTGGTGTAAAGAATCTTCATGCGTTCCGACCCGATGGTGTCTCCACGAATGGTAGAGAGACCCGGGGCGGGACGGTGTCGAGACTCAATGAGTTTTGTTTCGTTTTGTTGCCGGGCGTACGGGCGTACTGGTGAGTGAACGTATGGACGCAAAAAAACCCGGCAGCGCAACGCTTGCCGGGTTTTGTCGACGGGGTGAGATTTCGCCCCGGTCGTCTCGACTCAGAACGGAATATCGTCGTCCATGTCGTCGAAACCGCCGCCGGATTGCTTGGCCGGGGCTTGCTGACGGGCACCGCCGCCGCCACCGCCGCCGCCGCCGCCGCGCGAGTAACCGCCGCCACCGCCTTCGTCGCCACCACCGCCGCGCGAGTAGCCGCCACCGCCGCCACCTTCACCGCCGCCGCTACGGCCACCCAGCATCTGCATCTGGTCAGCCACGATTTCCGTGCTGTAACGCTCCGTGCCGTCCTGCGCTTGGTACTTGCGCGTACGGATACGGCCTTCGATGTACACCGACGAGCCCTTCTTCAGGTACTCGTTGACGATCTCCGCCAGACGGCCGAAGAACGACACACGGTGCCATTCCGTCATTTCCTTGAATTCGCCGGACTGCTTGTCCTTGTAACGGTCGGTCGTCGCCAGACGAATGTTCGCAACCGCATCGCCGCTCGGCATGTAGCGGACTTCGGGGTCGGCACCCAGATTGCCGACCAAAATCACTTTGTTGACTGATGCCATAAATCTTTCTCCGGTATTGCTGAAATCCGATCAGGATTGACGAGGCGCAGGGGTCCTCATCGGTGCGGCGATTATAAGCCACACGAAAGCACCGGCTGCACAAGTCAGGAAGATTGCGTTTTGACCGTAGTGGGTCATCAGAAAACCCCCTAGCGCTCCACCGCAGAACAAGCCGAGTGCCTGAGTCGTGTTGTACACCCCGACAGCCGCGCCCTTACGCTGTCCCGGCGCCAGCTTCGACACCAGCGACGGTTGCGATGCTTCGAGCACATTGAAGCCCAGGAAGTACACGAACAGCACCACGGCAATCACACCGACCGTCGGCGGCAATCCGCCGAGCGCCACCTGCGCAATGGCCACCAGTGCAATCGCCGAAAGCAGCACGGCCTTCATCTTGCCGCGCTTTTCCGCGGCGATGATCGCGGGCACCATCGCGATGAACGACAGCCCCATCACCGGCAGGTAAATCTCCCAGTGCTGCGCCACCGGCAATCCGGCCGCGACCAGCATGCGCGGCATCGCCACGAAGAGCGCCGTCTGCGTCGCGTGCAGCACGAACACGCCGAAGTTCAGACGCAGCAGTTCCGGGTTATGCAGCACTTCCGAGAATGGCGCAGGCCCAGCCTTGGCGTGGATGGGCGGCGTGGGCACCACCCACAGCACCACGAAAATCGCCAGCACCGCGAGTATGCCGATCGCCGAGAACAAGCCGCTCATGCCCAGCCAGTGATACAGGAACGGCGCACACACGATAGCCACGGCAAACGACACGCCGATGCTGCCACCGATCATCGCCATCGCCTTGGTACGGTTCGCGTCGCTCGTCAGATCCGCCACGCAGGCCATGACGGCCGACGAGATCGCCCCGGCCCCCTGAATCGCGCGGCCGACGATGATCCACGTCAGATCGTGCGCCATCGCTGCCACCAGCGAGCCGATCGCGAACACGATCAGTCCGAAGATGATCACAGGCTTGCGCCCGAGGCGATCGGACGCCCACCCGTACGGGATATAGAGCAGGGATTGCGTCAGACCGTAGATACCGATGGCCAGGCCGACAAGGAAGGTGTCGTTACCGCCCGGAATCGTCTGTGCGAAGACCGAGAACACCGGCATGATCAGGAACAGCCCGAGCATGCGCAATGCAAAAATCCCCGCGAGCGACGCGCTGGCGCGCACTTCTAGCGGGGTCATGCGGCCCCCTCGGCCGCGTGTCGAGGCAGGAGATGCGGAAGTCACGGAATCAGTCGACATTACGTCCTGAGAGATGGAAAAAGCGCTTGCGGCCTCGGAATTGTCTGATGTTTGCATTCGGACGACGGGGTGTGTCGCCCCGCCTGGCAGGTTCGCACACGAGACCC
Organism: Pandoraea commovens; assembly: GCF_024704525.1. Lineage (NCBI taxonomy): Bacteria > Pseudomonadati > Pseudomonadota > Betaproteobacteria > Burkholderiales > Burkholderiaceae > Pandoraea > Pandoraea commovens. The sequence goes on along the minus strand of NZ_CP102780.1, from coordinate 690,585 downwards.
GGTAGGGTCCGGAATGCCCAACAGGCCCGCTAGGCTTGGCAGAACGGTCGGACGCCAGCCTCTGGAAATCGGGCGGTTCGTCCCCATCTGCCTCCCATGCCGCATCGGCGCCCGAGGCAGCCCGTCAGCAGGGATCAGCCCCGGCAATCAAACTTAGGTATATTAGCAGGTTTAGCCGCCCTGATTTCCCCCCAGCGGCCCGCCCGACCGCTCCCGCCGCCTGCTGCGTCGATGCCCGGCCAACGCCGTGCCGGCGCGGTCCGACGTCCCGGGAAACTCAGGCTCTTGGGGGCCGGAAACCGCCCCGCGACAATTCGCCGCGCGGATTCCTCGGCGACGACCCGGAACCGTCAATGGAAACCATTCGTATTCGTGGGGCTCGTACCCACAACCTCAAGAACGTCAATCTCGACCTGCCGCGTCACCAGCTTGTGGTGATCACCGGCCTGTCGGGCTCCGGCAAGTCGTCGCTCGCTTTCGATACGCTTTACGCGGAAGGTCAGCGTCGCTATGTCGAAAGCCTGTCGGCGTATGCCCGTCAGTTCCTGCAACTGATGGAAAAGCCCGACGTCGATCTCATCGAAGGCCTCTCGCCTGCGATCTCGATCGAGCAGAAGGCCACGTCGCACAACCCGCGCTCGACCGTCGGCACGGTCACCGAAATTCACGACTACCTGCGTCTGCTCTATGCGCGCGTGGGTACCCCGTACTGCCCCGATCACGGACTGCCGCTCGAATCGCAAAGCGTTTCGCAAATGGTCGACGCCGTGCTCGCGCTGCCAGAAGACACCAAGCTCATGATCCTCGCGCCCATCGTCGTCGATCGCAAGGGTGAGCATGCCGACCTCTTCGAATCGATGCAGGCACAGGGCTTCGTGCGCTTTCGCATCCGCTCGGGCGGCGGCGCGGCCAACGAAGGCACGGCACGCGTGTACGACATTGAATCGCTGCCCAAGCTCAAGAAGACGGAAAAACACTCCGTCGACGTGGTCATCGACCGCATCAAAGTGCGCGCCGATCTGAAGCAACGTCTGGCCGAGTCGTTCGAGACGGCGCTGCGTCTGGCCGACGGCCGCGCGATTGCGCTGGAAATGGATACGGACAAGGAACACGTCTTCAGCTCGAAGTTCGCGTGCCCGGTGTGCTCGTATTCGTTGCAGGAACTCGAACCGCGTCTGTTCTCGTTCAACAACCCGATGGGCGCATGCCCGACCTGCGACGGTCTGGGACAGATGACGTTCTTCGATCCGAAGCGCGTCGTCGCCTTCCCTGCACTGTCGCTCGCGTCCGGTGCGATCAAGGGCTGGGACCGTCGCAACCAGTTCTACTTCCAGATGCTGCAAAGCCTCGCGGCGTTCTACGACTTCGACGTCGACACGCCCTTCGAGGAAATGCCGGAAGAGACGCAGAAGATCGTGCTCTACGGCTCAGGCGAGCAGGAGATTCCGTTCACCTACGTGAACGAGAAGGGCCGCACGTCGGTGCGCTCGCATGCCTTCGAAGGCATCATTCCGAACCTTGAGCGGCGCTATCGCGAAACCGACTCGGTCGCCGTGCGCGAAGAACTCGCCAAGTATCAGAACAACCGCGCTTGCCCCGATTGCGAAGGTAGCCGTCTGCGTCGCGAGGCGCGCTTCGTCAAAGTCGGCGAAGACAAGCAGGCACGTGCCATCTACGAGATCGGCAATCTGCCGCTGCGCGAAACGCTCGGCTACTTCCACGAACTGGTGCTGCACGGCGCGAAGCGCGAGATTGCCGACAAGATCGTCAAGGAAATCGTGGCGCGTCTCACGTTCCTGAATAACGTCGGTCTCGACTACCTTTCGCTGGAACGTAGCGCCGATACGCTCTCGGGCGGTGAGGCGCAACGGATTCGTCTCGCGTCGCAGATCGGTTCGGGCCTGACGGGCGTGATGTATGTGCTCGACGAGCCGTCCATCGGTCTGCATCAGCGCGATAACGACCGTCTCATCGGCACGCTCAAGCACCTGCGCGATCTCGGCAACTCGGTGATCGTGGTCGAACACGACGAGGACATGATTCTCGCGAGCGACTACGTCGTCGACATGGGACTCGGCGCGGGCATTCACGGCGGCACTGTGATTGCGCAGGGCAGCCCCGAGCAGATCGAGAACGCCGCGGAATCGCTGACGGGTCAGTACCTCTCGGGCGCACGACGCATCGAAGTGCCGACCGAGCGTCGTGCGCCGGGCGAGGACTATCTGCGCATCGTCGACGCCACGGGCAACAATCTGAAGAACGTCAATCTGGACCTGCCTGTCGGTCTGTTGACGTGCGTGACGGGCGTGTCCGGCTCGGGCAAGTCCACGCTCATCAACGACACGCTGTATCACGCCGTTGCGCGCCATCTGTATGGCTCGTCGGCCGAACCGGCACCGTATGAGCAGATCGATGGGCTGGAGCACTTCGACAAGGTCATCAACGTCGACCAGTCGCCCATCGGACGCACGCCGCGCTCGAACCCTGCCACGTACACGGGGCTGTTCACGCCGATTCGCGAACTGTTCGCCGGTGTGCCCGCTGCCAAGGAACGCGGCTACGACCCGGGCCGCTTCTCGTTCAACGTGAAGGGCGGACGCTGCGAAGCCTGTCAGGGCGACGGCGTCATCAAGGTCGAGATGCACTTCCTGCCGGACGTGTACGTTCCGTGCGACGTCTGCCACGGCAAGCGCTACAACCGCGAAACGCTCGAAGTCCAGTACAAGGGACGCAACATCTCGGAAGTGCTCGACATGACGGTCGAGCAGGCGCACGAGTTCTTCAAGCCGGTGCCGGTCGTCGCGCGCAAGCTGAAGACGCTGCTCGACGTCGGTCTCGGCTACATCCGTCTCGGTCAGTCGGCCACCACGCTCTCGGGCGGCGAAGCGCAGCGCGTGAAGCTCTCGCTCGAACTGTCCAAGCGCGACACGGGCCGAACGTTGTATATCCTTGACGAACCGACCACGGGCCTGCACTTCCACGATATCGAACTGTTGCTGACGGTGATTCACCGGTTGCGCGATCAGGGCAACACGGTCGTCATCATCGAACACAATCTGGACGTGATCAAAACGGCCGATTGGGTGATCGATCTCGGGCCGGAAGGCGGTGCGGGTGGCGGGCAGATCATTGCGCAAGGCACGCCCGAGCAAGTCGCAGCGAGCAAGGCTAGCTTCACCGGCAAGTATCTGGCGCCGTTGCTCAAGCGTGGCAAGTAACGCTTCATCGGAAAAGGACGTCATCTCATGGAACCGCGCTCTGGCTGGACTCCGGACCGGAACTTCTGGGTCGAAGCCGCAAGTTATGTCTTCGCGGCGGTGGCCCTCTGGCTGATCCTCGGTATCCACCTGCTGTCGGCGGTGCTGGCGGGCATGGTGGTGTATCAGCTTGTCCATGTGCTGGGGCCGCGCCTGCAATTGCGCATCTCCAGCGAGCGGGCACGGCTGGTCGCCGTGGCCTTGCTCTCGGCACTCATCGTCGCCCTCATGACGGCGCTGGTGTTCGGCATCATCACCTTCTTCCGCAGCGACGCGGGGCACCTCGAACACATCAATGGCCGCATGATGGAGGCAATCGAGCAGGCGCGCTCGCAACTGCCGATGTGGGTGACCGACCGTCTACCTGCGGATACCGACGACATTCATCAGGGCGTGACGGAATTCCTGAAGGATCACACGCAGGAGATGTCGCTTGTCGGCAAGGAAGCGCTGAACGCGATGGTGCACATCATCGTCGGGCTGGTGCTCGGCGCGCTCGTGGCGCTGTCGACGGTGCGTCCGGTGCAGCACATGCGCCCGCTGGCCGCCGCACTCACCCGCCGCGTGACGCTCTTCGGCGACGCCTTCCGTCGTATCGTCTTCGCACAGGTGAAGATCTCGCTCATCAACACGGTTTTCACGGCCATCTTCCTGATCGGTATCTTGCCGTTGTTCGGCATCCATCTGCCGCTGCGCAAGACGATGATCGTGGTGACGTTCGTGGTCGGCCTGCTGCCGGTCGTCGGCAACCTGATCTCGAACACCTTCATCGTGGTACTCGGTCTGTCGGTGTCGCTGTATGTGGCGATCTCGGCGCTGGTCTTCCTGATCGTCATCCACAAGCTCGAATACTTCCTGAACGCGCGCATCGTCGGCACGCAGATTCAGTCGCGTGCCTGGGAGCTGCTGCTGGCCATGATCGTGATGGAGGCCGCATTCGGCCTACCGGGGTTGATCGCCGCGCCCATCTACTACGGCTACCTCAAGAGCGAACTGGCGGAAAAGAAGCTCGTCTGAGCGCCTGACTGTACACAGCCACGCCCGCTGCCCACCGGCACCGGGCGTGTTTTTTGATGCGAATTTGACATTTCGTCACTCAATGACATAATGTCAAATCATGAAATCCACCAAATCTCCTGCTACGGGCAAGCTCGACGAGAACTCGCTGCTGTTGCGTGAGGGACGCAAGATCGTCGAAGCGCTCGGTCAGACCTTCGCACCGCTCGTGGAAGTGGTGCTGCACGACCTGACCGATCCCGACCATGCCATCGTGGCCATCGCCAACAATCTGTCAGGTCGCGAGCCAGGCGACGCCGTCACGGAGATGGGACTTGCACGTATCGCCGACCCGGCGTTTCCCGAGGTCATCGCGAACTACGCCAACCGGTTTCCGGATGGGCGTCCGGCCAAGAGCACGTCCATCGGGCTGAAGAACAGCGAGGGCGAGTACGTCGCCGCCATCTGTCTGAATATGGACATTTCGATGTTGGCGGCAGCGGCAGCGAGCATTCAGCAACTGGTGAGCGTGCCCAATCAGGCACCCGCCACCGTCAGCGAGACGCTGGCCAGCCGACGCCTCGACGACATCCGCCCGCTCATCGCCGACTTCGCGGCGCAGCGCAACACCACCCCGCAAGGCCTGACGCTCGCGCAACGCCGCGAAGCGATCCGTCTCATCGAGGCGCGTGGCCTGCTGGACCTGCGTCACGCGCATGCCGAAGTGGCGCGCACGCTCGGCGTAGCCCGTTCGACCGTCTACACCTACCTCTCCGACCCGAAAGGTTCCTCATGACTACCCCCACGTTGGCGATTACGTATGGCGATGTCGTCGCCGCTCACGACCGGATTCGCGAAGCGGCGCATCGCACGCCGGTGCTCACGTCGCGCACGGCCGACGCCATGACCGGCGCCCGCCTGTTCTTCAAGGCCGAGAACTTCCAGCGCATGGGCGCGTTCAAGTTTCGCGGCGCTTACAACGCGATTTCCCAGTTCACGGCCGAGCAGAAGCGCGGCGGCGTGCTGGCGTTCTCGTCGGGCAACCACGCACAGGCCATCGCATTGTCGGCCCGCGAGTTGGGCGTGCCCGCCGTCATCCTGATGCCGCAGGACGCCCCGCAAATGAAGATCGACGCCACGCGTGGGTACGGTGCGGAAGTGATCCTGTTCGATCGCTACAAGGAAGATCGCGAAGCGCTGGCGAAGCGTCTCGCCGAGGAACGCGGCATGACGCTGATCCCGCCGTACGACCATCCGCACGTGATGGCCGGTCAGGGCACAGCCGTCAAGGAACTCATTGAAGACGCCGGCGAACTCGACATGCTGCTGGTGTGTCTGGGCGGTGGCGGTTTGCTCTCGGGCAGCGCCGTCGCGGCACGCGCGCTCAATCCGAATATCGAGATCTACGGCGTGGAGCCGGAGGCCGGGAACGACGGGCAGCAGAGCTTGCGCACGGGCGAGATCGTTCATATCGAGACGCCCCGCACCATCGCCGACGGCGCACAGACGCAGCACCTCGGTCAGTACACGTTCCCGGTGATTCGCTCGCTGGTGGACGACATCCTGACCGTGACCGACGACGAACTCGTGCAGACGATGAAGTTCTTCGCGAGCCGCATGAAGATTGTGGTCGAGCCGACAGGTTGTCTCGCGGCCGCTGCCGCGATGCAGGGCAAGGTCGACGTTCGCGGCAAACGCGTGGGCGTCATCCTGTCCGGCGGCAACGTCGATCTCGCACGCTTTGCAAAACTTACGCTCGGGGAGGCCGTATGAGCACGCAGGAACGAGGTATCGAATCGGTGAACGTACCGACATTGCAACCGCCGCGAGGCCACTATTCGCACGGGGTTTGCGCGAACGGCTTCGTGTTCGTCTCGGGACAGTTGCCGGTCACGCCTGAGGGCGAGCGCCTGGTCGGCGCGCCATTCGCCGTGCAGGCAAAGCAGGCGCTGGACAACGTGGCGGCCATCCTTGCCGCCTGCGGCACGAGCGTCAGCCGTCTGGTGCAGGTGCGCGTGTACATTACGAACGTCGACGACTGGGGTCCGTTCAACGAGGTCTACGCCGAGTGGGCGGGCGAAGCGAAACCGGCGCGTTGTGTGGTGCCGGTGCCAGCGCTGAGTCATGGCGTTGCGGTGGAGATCGAGGCGACGGCGCTGGCGGGGTGAAGCGCATGCACGTCGGGACTCGCAAGACGGCGCATGGGGTGCACCACTTCGTGTGAATCAAAGTACAAATGCCCGCTTTCGCGGGCATTTGTCTGAGAGCGCCATATCCTCTATATCAGCTCATGTTCGGCCAGGCGCGCCCGCACGATATCCAATATTCGGACCATCTCCGCGTCGTCAGTGTTCTCTTCACACATCGCGCGCCAGGCCGCTTCGCGCTCGAACTTCGGCACGCCCAACAACTCCTCGAATACTCGAGTGATCTCACTCTCCATTTCCTCTGGGAGCGGCTCATCTTCGGTTGACGAGGGGCTCGTCATACGCGAACTTCGAAGGACGCCCGACGACTGCCCCATCTCGCCAGAACTCCCGTGCTGGGACAATAGTGCATCGCGAAGCTCGGCGGAACGAACGATCTTCGAATCGGCCATTACCGTGCCGCCTTCCGCCTCAGCCACATTTCGCGTTTGTTCAAAGTCAGTATCGAAACCCTCCGCAGGCGGCGATGTTGCCTCCGCCTGCTGTATGTCCGGCGTCGTGATTTTCTGAGCGGTTGCTTGGGTATTCACTTCCATGACGAATCTCCATCGTTGGGGGAGATTTCAGCTTCAGGTCGACGATTCCGGTTGCACACTCAAGCGCATTTCGGCGCTAGCAATGGCCGCTCTCGCAAGGTGCCAATCCTTACCATCGAACATCTGCGGAATTAGATTGCCTTTAAAGTAGGACTTGAAGGTTTCGAGCTCGCTTTTGTTGCAATCGCTCAACAGCTTTTCCCAGATCGCAATGCGCTCGGCAGCCGCCGCCTTCATCATGTCCACAATCCGCTGCCCGCACTCGCTTCCGCCTCCGCCTCCGGACGCGAGACCGCACGACATAGGTGCCAACAGCCCGGTGGCGCCGTCGACCTGAGCACCCGTCGTCGCCGCGCCATCTTCAAACCAAGCCACATTTCGCGTTCCTTCCAAGTCAGCATTGAAACCTTCCGCAGGTGGCGATGTTGTCCCGGCCTGCTGGATCTCGGACGTTGTGATTTGTTGAGCGACCGTTTGCGCACTCACGTTCATGACGAATCTCCGTCGGGTGGGGGGGAGATTTCATCGTGTCACCTATCGAACGCAAACCTTTGCGATTCGGACGGTCACCTTCGGGTTGACGTCTCCCGACAACGCAACTTGGGACCTTCCGCAAGATGGTGATGGGAAGACACATCATGGATCGATCGACGGCACGCCCGCTTACATCAACAACTCCAAGCGTTTGCGCCCGGCCCCGGGGAATTTGAGGCGGCCTGATCGATCAGACCGGTACACTTCGCTCTACGAATCCCAAAGTTCATCGAAACATGACGACACCCGATTTCCAGACACCGACACGCGCGCCTTCCGATGCCCCCTTCGCTCCTCCGTCTGCACCGCTGACTCAGCAGCGTATCGATGACGAACCGCTGCGGCTGGTCACGAGCTTTAACGACATCTTCGTCGTCGTCGCGTCGTGGCTGCTTTCGTTCGGCACGGTGTGGCTCACGGCATCGCTGCCCTCGTGGCTGCAGATGCTGATCGCCGCCGCCATCACGTGGGGACTCTCGGAGATCTTCGTGCGTCGCCGCCGTATGGCACTCCCCGCGCTCTGCTTCTCGTTCAGCTTCGTGAGCACCGCAGCAATGCTCGGTTTCGGGAACGCGTCACTGCTGCATCAGGGCGGAGAAAGCGTGCGTGCCTCGATGAGCTGGTGGACGCTCGTCGCCACCTGCGTCTGCACGGCGCTCGGTGCCACCCTCTTTTGGTGGCGCTTCCGCGTGCCCGCAGTGATTGCCATGGGCGTGGCGGGCGTGGTCGCAGTAGTGTGGGCACACGTGCTGGTACTGACCGAGAACAATGGCTGGCTGCTGGTGGCGAACGTCATCGTCGGGTTGGCGATTTTCATCTGGGCACTGCGATGGGATGCACAGGATCCGCAACGCACGAGCATCCGCTCCGATGTGGCCTTCTGGCTGCACCTGCTCGCCGCCTGCATGGTCACGCATCCGATCTTCTGGATGCTCGCACCGAATCACCCCGGCGCGGTCATCGCCGTATTCGTGCTGCTCACTGCCGTGTCGCTCGCCATCGACCGTCGCGCGCTGATGCTGTCGTCGCTGCTATACGTCATGAGCGCAATCTTGCGGATGTTCATGACGCCCGCCGCGAACGGCGACGAACTCTACACGCACTCCAGCATGTCGCTGCCAGCCACGGCGGTGATCGTCGGCGGCGTGCTGCTGTTGCTCTCGGTGTTCTGGCAACCGTCGCGTCGGGTCGTGCTTCGCCTGCTGCCGTCGGCATGGCGCGCGAAGTTGCCGCACTGAATCGCATCTGACGTCAAAAGCAAAAAGGCCGCGCCGGATTCTTCCCGGCGCGGCCTTACTTCTTTTCACTCACGTCACTGAATCGTCACGCGCTCCAGCACCTTCATGTAGTGATCGAGCGGCGGCGTCTGCATACCGGCGATCTTCGCGCGGTCGTCCCAGCGACGCAGGCGAAGCGCCGCCTCGGCATGCTCGCGTGCAAGAAACGCCTTCGCTTCGTCATCGCCGAACACGCCACCTTGCAGCGCGAGACTGCGCACCGAATCCACCGACAGCTTGCCGTAGTACTCGGGATCGACGGCGCAAAGGCAACGCTTGGCGTCCACATGCAGACGAATCGGATCGAGGACCGCGTCGCTGAAGAGCGGCCTGAGGAACGGCAGTGCGAAGTATTGATGCAGATCGTCGATGCCGCGCTCGGTGGGCGTTTCGCCCTGAAGATTGAGCAGATGGCCGAGATCGTGAAGGAAACTGGCGGCGACGAGCGCCTCGTCGGCGCCCTCGCTTTCGGCGAGCGCGCCGCTTTGCAGCGCGTGCTCCAGTTGGGTGACGGGTTCGCCGCTGTAAGCGATCGAACCGAATTTATCGAACAGGGTGCGGATGTCCGGCAGGCTCAGGGCCATCGTGAGAACTCTCGTTGTCATCGCGAGAATCGGGGGCAGCCCCGGCAGCGGCCGTCGCGACATCGGCAAACGCCGCCAGTTTCGACGCCTTCGTTTCCTTCGGCGTCTTCATATCCTTGTTGTCCTTGCCGTCCTTGGCTTCCTTCGGCTTGTCGCGCATGCGGCTCTTGCGCAGCGCGCCCGCGTCGTCGAGTACCGGATACGCCGTCGAACAGAACAGCGAATTCAGACGCTTCATGTCGCTGATGATATCCAGGTGCAGCGAAGACGTCTCGATACTCTGCACCGACTGGCCCGCCAGACGATTCAGGTGCGTGTACGAATACGCGCGCTCCAGATCGCGGAAGCTCTCCTTCTCAGCCATCAACCGCTGCGCGCTGCGTAAATCCGTATTCAGAAACACCGACAGGCCGAGTTGCAGGTTCGTCACCAGCCGCGCGTGCATGTCGCAAATCTCCTGCAACCCCGCCTCCGAGAACGACAGCTTGTGCGATATCTTCTTCTCCTCGACCTCCACCACCATGCGCTCGATGATGTCGCCCGCATGCTCGAGATTGATAGTGAGCGAGATGATGTCCGTCCAGCGGCGGCTGTCCTGCTCGCTGAGGTTTTCGCGCGACACGCGCGTCAGGTACATCTTCACGGCGGTGTAAAGATGGTCGACATCGTCGTCCAGACGGCGCGTTTCTCGGGCGCGCGCCACGTCATTACTCTTGATGACGTAAAGCAACCCGTTGAGCATCTGCTCGATGAGGTCGCCCATGCGCAACGTTTCACGCGTGGCATTCGCCAGCGCTACCGAAGGCATTTCCAGCGCGCTCTCGTCGAGATGTCGGGCACGCGTAACACCATCGGCTTCCGGCTTTTCGGCCAACAGACGCACGCACAAACGCGCCATCGGCTCGGTGAACGCGAGGCAGACAAGGCAGCGAACGAGGTTGTACAGCACGTGGAAGTTGACGACGGCTTGCGCAGGGGCGTCCGAGAGCCAGCTCACCAGCATCGGCGCATAGTCGACGAACGGCAGCACGATCAGGCAGCCGATCAGCTTGAAGATGAGGCTGCCGAACACCACACGACGCCCCGCCGCGTTCTGACCGGCCGACGTCAGCATCGCCAGCATGCCGCTGCCGAGGTTCGCGCCGATCACGAGACACAGCGCCACTTTGAGCGAGATGACACCGGAAGACGCCAGCGTCGCCGTCAGCAGCACGGCGGCGAGGCTCGAATACGACACCATCGCGAAGAGCGCGCCGATCAGCGTGTCGAGCATGACGTCGCCCGTCAGCGAGCCGAACAGCACCTTCACCCCGGCGGCTTCGGTCATGGGCGTGGTCGCGCCCACGATCAGTTGCAACGCCAGGATGATCAGCCCGAGACCGATGGACACGCGGCCCAGCTGGCCTGCGCGCGTCTGCTTTCGTGAGAGGAAGAAGATGACGCCGAAGAAGATCAGCAGCGGCGAGAGCCAGTGCAGATCGAACGTCAGGATCCGCGCCATCAGGGCGGTACCGACGTCCGCGCCCAGCATGATCGACAGGGCGGGCGCCAGCGCGATCAGCCCCTGCGCGCCGAACGACGACACGATGAGCGCCGTCGCGTTACTGCTCTGCACGAGGCCCGTGACGAGCACGCCCGCCGCAAAGGCGAGGAAGCGGTTCGAGATGCTGTGCGACAGAATGCGTCGCAGGTCGGCACCATAGACGCGCAGGACCCCGGTACGCACAATGTGCGTCCCCCAGATCAGCATCGCCACGCCGGAAAGAAGGTTGAGCAGAGTCAGCATGCCAGTGTTCCGTGATCTTATTGTCGACGGGACAGGCAGCGCTTCGCGCCGCCAACATGACGCGTGGCCTGGTTTTCTAAACCGGCATCCCGCGTCAGACGAACACTGGCGTCGGGATGCATGTTAAGTTCACGCAAGTAAGTTCACGCGTCATGCGTATCCCCAATCGATACACCGTACACCAATTTGACCAGCGCAACAATCCTGTCATCAAATTGTCACAATTTTTGCGCTCGTTCTGCTACGCCTCGCTCAGACGCCCCACGGCAAGGTGAAGGTCTTGGTGTTAGTGAAGCTTTTCATCGCCTCCTGAACCCCTTCCTTATAGCCAAGCCCGGAGTCCTTGATACCACCGAACGGCGTCAGTTCGATGCGATACCCCGGCACTTCCCACACGTTGACGGTCCCGACCTGCAATTCGTTGGTAAAACGCGTCACATAATCAAGCCGGTTCGTACAAACGCCGGACGACAGGCCGAACGCAGTGCCGTTGGAGATGGCGATGGCTTCGTCGATGCTGCCGAACGTGATGATCGGCGACACCGGCCCGAAGGTCTCTTCGCGCACCACCGTCATCTTCGGGTCGACACGGTCGATCACCGTCGGCGAATACAGTGCGCCCTCGCGCTTATTGCCGACCAGCAGACGCGCCCCCTGCGACACCGCTTCGTTCACTCGCGACTCGAACAGGCGCGCGGCCGCTTCGTCGATCACCGTGCCCATGTCGTTGCCGCCATCGGCCGGATCGCCGTACTTCCACGCACGGGTCTTCTCGACCACGAGTTCGGTGAACTGCGCGACGATGTCCTTGTGCACCAGCATGCGCTTGACCGCCGTGCAACGCTGACCCGAGTTCTTGTACGACCCTTGCACCGCGAGATCGGTCGCGCGCTCCAGATCGGCGTCCTCCATCACGATCAGCGGGTCGTTGCCGCCCAGCTCCAGCACGATGCGGCGATAACCCGCCTTGGACGCGATGTACTTGCCGATCGACACGCCGCCCGTGAACGTGATCATGTCGATGTTCTCGTTCGTGATCAGCTCGTCGGCAATCTCCATCGGATCGCCGGTGATCACTTGCAGCATCTCCGGCGGCAGACCGGCTTCATACAGCGTGTCGGCCAAATAGTAAGCTGAGAGCGGCACCTTCTCGGACGGCTTGAGCACCATCCGATTATTCGTCGCAATCGACGGCGCGACCTTGTGCGCCACCTGATTCATGGGGTGATTAAACGGCGTGATAGCCGCAATCGCGCCCAGCAGCGGCTCGCGCTGCGTCACCACACGACGCTTCTTGCCGTGCGGCGTGAGATCGCATGAGAACGCCTGTCCGTCGTCCTTGAGCGCTTCGCCTGCGGCGAAACCCAGCACGTCGGCGACGCGGCCGATTTCGTAGACGGCGTCTTTCTTGCAGAGCCCCGACTCCATCGTGATGATGGCCGCCGCCTCCGCCGTGCGTGCGCGCAACAGTGCGGCCGCCTTCTCCAGAATGTTGGCGCGCTCGAAACGCGTGAGCGTGGAGCGGTACTGCTTGGCAATCGAGAACGCGCGACGCACATCGTCGAGCGAGGCTTTCGGCACGGTGCCGACCAGATCGCCCGAATACGGATTGAACACTTCGATGATCCGTTCGCGGGTCACTTTTTCGCCACCGATGCGAAGCGCTTCGGCGCGGAACTCGGGGTGCAGCTTGTGCGGCGCGTTCATGGGGTTCTCCACTGCGTCTCTAACTGGACAGGGGCCGGGTCGTTCGAACGTTCTGAGGTTCGTTCGACCCTGGCGCTCATGCTCTGCTCTTGGGTCAGACGTCAATCCAACGTGTCTTAAACGTGATTCAGCGCCACATCGAGAATGTCGAAGTTACGAAGTCGCGCCTTGCCCGGAATCCCTTCGGTCTTGCGATTGAAGAGCAACGGCACCGTCTGCTCCGAGATACCGCCGTGCGAGCGCAGCGGCACCGTCAGTCCCGACAGATCGTGGCGGCTCGCGCTGGTGCCCAGCACGACCGACTGATCGCTCACGACCACCAGATCGCCTACGCGATCGGGCGGCAGCTCGAAACGTGCACAGGCTTCGGCGTTGGTCAGCACCACCTCAATGCCCGGCAGCGCGGCGATGCGTGTGCGAATGGCGTCGCGATCGGCGTCTTTGGGCAGATAGATCGTGGCGTAGGAACCGAGCGCACCGTGGTGCACCACGTACGGATCGGTGATCGGCAGGATCACGCGTGCGCCGCCCGCTTCCACGCCCTTGCCGAACCAGTCGTCGAGCAAGTCCTGCAAATAGATGACGTTGGGCTGGCCGGTCTTCGGATCGTGCTTGGCGTTCATGCCGTGATCGGCGGTCAAGCCGATGACCGCACCGAGTTCGTCCATCCGCGCGAGGTACTTGTCCATCATCGCGTAGAAGGCGTTCGCGCCGTCCGTGCCCGGGGCCCACTTGTGCTGGATGTAGTCCGTCGTCGAGAGATACATCAGGTCGATGTGACGCGTCTCCAGCAAGCGCACGCCCGCCGCGAACACGAACTCGGAGAGTTCTGCGCTATAGACGTCCGGCACCGGCATGCCGACGAGGTCGACCACGTCTTCGATGCCGTTCTCTTCGAGCGTGACCTGATCGGCCTTCTCCGACGAGAAGCAGATGCCCTTCATGCGATAGCCGAGCAACTTGCGCAGCTTGTCCTTGGCGGTCACGACGGCAAGACTCGCACCGGCGTCGGCAGCCGCCGCAAACACGGTGCCCGCGCGCAGGTAGGCGGGGTCGTTCATCATGACTTCCGCGCCACGACCGCCGTTGGCGGCCGGGTCGAAGAAGTAGTTGCCGCAGATGCCGTGCACGGCGGGGGGCGCGCCGGTCACGATCGACAGGTTGTTCGGGTTGGTGAACGACGGCACGACACAGTCGCCCTGGAAGACGGCACCCTCAGCGAGCAAACGCTTCAGATAGGGCGCAACGCCTGCGGCGGCGGCGGCTTCGATGTACTCGAACTGGCAACCGTCGACGCATACGATGACGGTCGGTTGCTTCGGCAGGCGGTACTGACGGCCGTTCACTTGAATCTGTGCGGGCTGGTTCACGTCGGTTCTCCTCAATAACCACTCGGTTGACCGTAATGGGCATCGCGCTTCGTGCGATGGCCTGCATGCGGCCGAAATATCAACAAGACAATCCTTAGCCTGCCTTTGCCTGCGGCCCAGCCCCCGATGCACCGGGCGCACGCGCGAGCATTTCGCGAATACGCGTACGGCCTCGCACCAGGTGGTCGCGCGTGACTTGCGCGGCACGCTCGGGATCGCGCGACGCAATCGCGCTCACGATGTCCCGGTGCTCACGCTCCGACTTCGGCGGCGCGGACGAGTCGCCCGTCAGCGCTTCGTGACGGAACAGGCTCAGCTCCTTGACCAGACGGCGATACGTTTCCAGCAACTTGCGGTTGCCGACCATCTCGACGAGCGCATCGTGAAACGCCAGGTTCAGTCGGTAGTAGCCCTCGCTGTCGCCGTTTTCTACCGCGTGATGCATCGCCTCGACGGATTCACGCAAGCGCGTGAGTTGCTCGGAGGTGATTACCTCGGCCAGCGTGCGGGCGACGTACTCGTCGAGGACGCCACGCAGCGCGTAAATCTCTTCAGCCTCTTCAAGCGAGATGACCCGCACGAAGACGCCGCGATTCTTTTCGGTTCGCAGCAGGCCCGCTTCTTCGAGCGCCCGGAACGCTTCACGCACCGGACCGCGCGACACGCCAAGGCTGCCCGCCACCTCGATCTCGTTGAGCTTGGTCCCCGGCGTGAGCGTGCCCGCCATGATCTGGCGCTCGATTTCGTGCTGGACGAGCGTGGTGAGCGACTGGCTCTGCAACAACTCGATTGCGGTTGGCGACGTGGGCTTCGGAGTCATACCGGCCTTCCTCATTTCTAAACACTGCTCTGGACATTGATGCCATCGCGCGATGTCGGCGCCCTCGCACCGGACACAAACCGCCGTTCCATCGACATTTGGCAATTTGTGGCATCACGTGATTATTTTTGTTGTTGACATTCAAGCACAGCAATTTGTAGATTGTCAACAAAACACATCCGACATTGCAGACAGATTTTGCAACACCGTCGGGTCGAGTCGATTGCGGCAGCGACAAAACCCTATCTGAATCAACGATTTCCATACTATTGGAGGTATTTGACGAACAGATGACAAAAGCCAAGGGTTTCAAGAAAACGACATAATTTGCCAATATCATGCAACAAATCGCCTCACAGAAGGCTGTCGAGTGTACTTACAACGCGACCCTGATCGCGACCCACAGGAGCCATCCATGAATTCATCCTTGCGCCGTGCCATGCGCGCTGCCGCCGTCCTCGCCGCAGGACTCGTCTGCGCTGCACAGGCCGGTCACGCGCTCGCGAAGACCACGCTGACCGTCTATACCGCGTGGGAAGTCGAGGTCATGCGTCCGTATGCCGAAGCGTTCCAGAAGGCGAATCCGGACATCGAGATCAAGTACGTGCGCGACTCCACTGGCGTAGTCACGGCCAAGGTACTCGCGGAGAAGGCCAACCCGCAGGCAGATGTGATCGCGGGGCTTGCCGCGTCGAGTCTCGAACTCATCAAGCAGGAAGGCCTGCTCACGCCGTACGCGCCTAAGGGCTTCGATCAACTCACGCGCGCCTATAGCGATAAGGCTAATCCGCCGTCGTGGGTCGGTCTCGACGTGTGGGGCGCGACCGTCTGTTTCAACACCGTGGAAGCGGCCAAGCGCAATCTACCCAAGCCCACGTCGTGGGAAGACCTCGCCAAGCCCATCTATAAGGGGATGATCGTGATGCCCAACCCGGCTACGTCCGGCACAGGCTTTCTCGACGTCACGGCCTGGTTGCAGATGTTCGGCAAGGACGGCGGCTGGAAGTACATGGACGCGCTCGACAAGAACATCGTGAAGTACACGCACTCGGGCTCGAAGCCGTGTCGCGACGCGGGCGCGGGCGAGTACCCCATCGGCATTTCGTTCGAATTCAATGCGCATCGCACCAAGGCGGCGGGCGCGCCCATCGATCTCGTGTTCCCCAAGGAAGGGCTGGGCTACGACATCGAAGCGGCGGGCATCGTGAAGACGACCAAGAAGCTCGACGCCGCCAAGCGTTACATGGACTGGCTCGCAAGCAAGGAAGCCAACGAGATGTACGCGAAGGACTGGGCCATCGTGGCCTACCCGGGGGTCGCGAAGAAGTTCGAGACCATTCCGGCCAACTACCCCGACATGCTCGTGAAGAACGACTTCACGGACATCGCGAAGAGCCGCGAGTCGGTGCTTGCCGAGTGGCAGAAACGCTACGGCGCGAAGTCGGAGAAGAAGTGACGACGTGATGACGCAGCGTGCGGCCCGCATTGATCGCATCGATCGCGCCGCACGCGCACTCACGCACACCGGCACAACCATGCAGGAGGTCTCCCGAATGAGCGACGACACATATCTCCACCTAGCAGGCATCCACAAGCGCTTCGACAGCACCGTGGTGCTGCATGACATCCACCTCACCGTGCGGCGTGGCGAAATGCTCTGCTTCCTCGGTCCGTCGGGCTGCGGCAAGACCACGCTGCTGCGCATCATCGCCGGGCTGGAGGCGCAGACGCAGGGCACGCTGTCGCAAAACGGACGGGACATCTCGTCGTTGCCGCCGATGCAGCGCGATTACGGCATCGTCTTCCAGTCGTACGCACTCTTTCCGAATCTGAGCGTCGCACAGAACGTGGCGTATGGACTGACGAACCGTCGCGTGCCACGCGCCGAGCGCGACGCGCGCGTGGCCGAACTGCTATCGATGGTCGGGTTGCCCGATGCAGGCGGCAAATTTCCCGGTCAGCTCTCCGGTGGCCAGCAGCAACGCATTGCGATTGCACGGGCACTCGCGACGTCGCCCGGCCTGTTGCTACTCGACGAACCGCTCTCGGCGCTCGATGCCCGTGTGCGCGTGCGGCTGCGCAGCGAGATCCGCGCGCTGCAACAACGGCTGGGCATCACCACGATTCTCGTTACGCACGATCAGGAAGAAGCGCTGTCGATGGCCGACCGCATCGTCGTGATGAACAACGGCGTCATCGAACAGGTCGGCACGCCCGGTGAGATCTATCAGCATCCGGCCACGCCGTTCGTCGCGGACTTCGTGGGCAAGACGAACATCCTGCCCGCACGTCTGGGCGACGCGGGACGCGTTCACGTCGGCCAGTACGAGCTGACGTGCGGCACGCTCAACGGCTGCCGCTCGGGCGAAGACATCCGCGTCTTCTTCCGGCCGGAGGACGTGCGCGTGCGCGATCTGGACGACCTCGACGACACCGCCAACGTGTTCGACGGCAACGTCGAGAAGATCGAGTTTCTCGGGGCCTTCTCGCGCGTGACGCTGCGCATGCACGCCTGCGACCACGCGCTCTACGCCGACCTCTCGCCTGCGGACATGCAGGCCCTGCAACCGTCGACGGGCGGCGCACTGCGCTTCTCGGTGCCGAGCGCCGCCGTGCGCGTCTTCCGTCAGGGGTAGCCACGATGAGTTCCTTAAGTTCAGCAGGCTCGACACTGACGGCCAATCCGGCATCGCCCAAGACGACGGATCGCCCGCCGCCGTCAGCGGTGCGTCCGGTAAGACTCGCCTCGCACTGGACGGATCGTCTCGCACAGGCACTGCTGCTGGTCGCTGCCGCAGCAGGCGTGCTCTTTCTGCTCGCGCCGATGGCGGCGATTCTCGTCAAGAGCGTGCAGGACAACGACGGACACTTCGTCGGGTTGCGACACTTTCGCGAATATTTCCACTCCCCTGCGCTCTTCGGCTCGATCTGGAACAGCGTATGGATCTCGATGGTGACGACCTGCATTACGGTGCCGCTCGCCTTCATCTTCGCGTACGCGCTCACGCGCAGCTGCATCCGCCACAAGACCCTGCTGCGCAACATCGCACTGATTCCGATTCTCGGCCCGACGCTGCTGCCCGCCATCTCGTTCATCTTCTGGTTCGGCAATCAGGGACTGCTGCGTCCGTTCATGGGCGACGTGGACATCTACGGCCCGCTGGGCATCGTGATGTCGCTCGTGAACGCCACGTTCCCGCATGCGCTGATGATTCTGATCACCGCGCTCTCGCTCACCGATGCACGACTGTATGAAGCAGCCGATGCACTCGGTACGCCCGCACTGCGACGCTTTCTCACCATTACGCTGCCCGGCGCGAAGTACGGGGTGATCAGCGCGGCGATGATCGTCTTCACCTACGCGATATCGGACTTCGGTATTCCCAAGGTCATCGGCGGTGATTTCAATGTGCTGGCCACCGACATCTACAAGCTGGTGATCGGACAGCAGGATTTCTCCAAGGGCGCAGTCGTCGGACTGGTGCTGCTGGTGCCCGTCGGCATTACCTATCTGGTGGACTCGGTCGTGCAGCGCAAGCAGCAGGCGCTGCTCTCCGCGCGCGCGGTGCCATATGTGCCGAAGCCGTCACGCGGATTCGACTGGCTCATGGCCACGCTGTGCTGGGGGATGGCCGCGATCATGCTCGCGATTCTGGGCATGGCGGTGTACGCGTCGTTCGTGAAGTTCTGGCCATACAACTTCAGTCTGTCGCTTGGTCACTATCGTTTCGGGCTGATCGAAAGCGGTGCCGTGGACTCGTACCTCAACAGCTTGCAGATGGCGTTCTGGTGCGCTGTGTGGGGAACGGCAGCGATCTTCGTCATCGCCTACCTGCTGGAGAAGACGCGCGGCATGGCGTGGGTGCGCGGCTTCATCCGCATGATGGCCGTGCTGCCGATGGGTGTGCCGGGGCTGGTACTAGGTCTGGGCTACATTTTCTTCTTCGTCTCCGAGGCAAACCCGCTGCACAACCTGTACGGCACGCTCGCGATTCTGGTGATCGTCAACGTCGTGCATTACTACTCGTCGAGTCACCTCACGGCAGTCACGGCGCTCAAGCAGATCGACCCCGAGTTCGAGTACGTGTCGGCGTCGCTCAAGGTGCCCTTCTACCGCACATTCTGGCGCGTGTCCGCGCCGATCTGCCTGCCGTCGATCATCGACATCAGCCGCTATCTCTTCGTCAACGCGATGACGACGGTCTCCGCCGTCGTCTTCCTTTACTCCGCAGATACGTCGCTCGCGTCGGTCGCCATCGTCAACATGGATGAGACCGGGTCCATCGGACCCGCCGCCGCGATGGCCACGCTCGTGGTGCTCACGTCGATGCTGGTGTGCCTGCTCTATCACGGCGTGCAGATCGTGGTGGAGCGTTACACGCAGGCGTGGCGTCGGCCGTCCGGCAAGGTGCCGGGCACGCGCAACGGACATTGAAGTTGGTTTTGGTCGCGCACTTACTTACGAATTTCAGTTATTTCCCCGCTTAATAGGAGGCGGTCATGATTCTCGGTCAGGAACCGATTCTGCTCACCCCCGGCCCGCTCACCACGTCGCCGGCCACCCGACAGGCCATGCTGCGCGACTGGGGTTCGTGGGACGCCCAGTTCAACCGCATCACCGCGTCGCTGTGCCGCGATCTGGTGGACATTGTGCACGGTGGCGACGAATACGTCTGCGTCCCGCTGCAAGGCTCGGGGACGTTCTCCGTCGAAGCGGCGATCGGTACGCTCACGCCACGCAACGCTCGCATTCTCGTGCCGGATAACGGTGCGTACTGCCAGCGCATTCTGAAGATCTGCCGCTATCTCGGCCGGGACGCCATCGCCCTGCCCATCGCCGAAGATCAGGCAGCCAGTGCGGCGGCCATCGACGAAGCGCTCTCGCGCGATCCGTCGATCACGCACGTCGCACAGGTCCATCTCGAAACCGGCGCGGGCGTGCTGAACCCGCTGGCCGATATCGCACGGGTCTGCCAGAAGCACGGCAAGGGGCTGATCGTCGACGCGATGAGTTCGTTCGGCGCGGTGGAAATCGATGTGCGTTCGATGCCGTTCGACGCGTTGATCGCCGCAAGTGGCAAGTGTCTCGAAGGCGTGCCGGGCATGGGCTTCGTCATTGCGAAGAAGACGGTGCTCGAAGCGAGCAGTGGCAACAGCCACTCGCTGGCGATGGACTTGCACGACCAGTACACCTACATGCAGAAGACCACGCAATGGCGCTTCACGCCGCCGACACACGTGGTCGCCGCGCTGCGCGCCGCCGTCGATCAGTTCCTCGCCGAGGGCGGACAGCCGGTGCGCGGTGAGCGCTACCAGAAGAACTGCCGTGCGTTGGTGGACGGTATGGCGTCGCTGGGCTTCCGTCCATTCCTCGAAGCAGAGGTACAAGCGCCGGTCATCGTGACGTTCCATGCGCCGACTGACAGCAAGTACGACTTCAAGGCGTTCTACGCAGCCGTGCGCGAGCGCGGTTACATCCTCTACCCCGGCAAGCTGACGCAAATCGAGACGTTCCGGGTCGGCTGCATCGGTGCCATCGACGACAACGAGATGCGTAACGTCGTCACGGCGATCTCGCAGTCGCTGGCGTCGCTGGGCATTCGTCAGGTCGCGCCGCTCACGCGCGCTGCGTAGGTAGCGACACATCGTTGTTCGTCTACCGTTGTAAGACGGCGAGTGAACCAAGCGGTCGCTCGCCGTCGATGATTTAGGGAATCGTCCGAAACTCTGCGTTTCTCGCGGTGCTGCAATGGCGTCGCTTCGTCCTTCACAAGGCCACGCACGGCCTTGATTCCCCTGCCAAATCCCGCGTCCCGCGATGTCACTCGGCGGGCCTCGTCAGCGGCATACCCCGGGCGCTTTCCCATCGCGCTTTCTAGAATGGCCCGCACATTTATCGCGCATTAGCGCTTCGTCCTGCAGCCCTGTCACTGCATTGCTGCTGTCGTCGCCTCCCCCCGAATGCCGCCGCCAAGGGCGCGTTGCCATCGAGCATCGCCCCCTTTCTGCACTCCATGCCATTGGGAACCGGAGCACGATGAACAAGCACCTCTATCGTTTGGTCTGGCGGCATTGCCGCGTCGATGTCGTCCCCGCGCCGGAAACAGCGCATCAGAATGCGGGCGCGCCGGCGTCGCGTGTGCGTCGTGCAAGACGGTTCCCGATCCTTCGAGCGGCAGTTCCCTCGATGTCGCTCACGCGCGTATGCCTTGCCTGCATCGTGGTACTCGGCGCGTTGGCACCAGCGACGTCCTGGGCGACCTGCACGACAGCAGGCAATATCGTGACGTGTAGCGGCGCCGCGAATCCGCTCGCACCGTCCTATTCGAATGCCGCGAGCAACTTGCAGGTCACCGTCAACAGCAGCGCCGGTGTCGGTGTGTTGCTCGGCGTGGGCGGCACGGCGTTGTCGCTCACGGGGAGCAACGTCACGCTCGTGAACGGCGGCACCATCGACCCATCGCTGCTGGGCGGCATCGGGCTACTCGCATCGGGCACCGTGATCGGCAACGGCACTGCCGGTGGCAGTACGCAGACCGTGACGAACAACGCGATCATGCGAGGCACTGTGGGAGTGTTGGGCGTCAATCTGCCAGGGCTGACGGGTTTGGCGCTAACAGTGCAGAACGCCACTGGCGGCACCACGACCCTCAACAACAGCGGCACGTTGGGAGCCACGCCTATCCTCGGGGTCACGCTCACGGGGAACGGCAGCGCACCGGTGGTGGTGGCGTATGGGGGCGCGGGCGTCAACTTCTCCAACACGGGGACCATTCTCGGACGCGTCGCCTTTCAGCCCAACGGCACGACGGGCACAGGCAATACGTTCAGCAATGAGGGCACGCTAAGCGGCAGTGTCTCGCTCGGCGCGAACAGCAACAACACGTTCACGGCAGTCACCGGCTCCACGTTCAACGACGGCGGCAGTACCGGCATTGGCGCGCTTCCCGTCGTCGGCTTCAACCTGGGCTTCGCGGCGGCGGGCGTGATCGACGGAGGCGCAGGAGGCACCAACGCGCTGGTGCTTCGCAACTCCGCCAACAACGCGACCACGACGGGCACCGGCACGCTGAACGGCGCGAGCTACGTGAACTTCACGAGCGCCACCGTGAATGGCGGCACGTGGACGTTCACCGGTCCGCTGGCCGTCACATCGACGACGCTCAACGGTGGTCTCGCCGTTTTTGATAACGCAGGCAGTTTCGGCACCGGCTCGCTCACGGTCAACGGCGGGGCCATGCAAGCGGCCAGTGCGGGACTAACGATTGCCTTGCCAACGACGCTGGGCACCAACGGCCTCTCTGTCTCAGGGACCAACCCGCTGACGTTGGGCGGGGTCGTCAGCGGTACCGGCAGCGTGTCGCTGGGCGGCACGGGAAGCCTCTCGCTCTCAGGCATCAACACCTACTCCGGAGGGACATTTCTCTCCAGCGGCACGCTCGTCGCGGGCAGCAGCACAGCGCTTGGGAGCGGCACGGTTCAGGTATCGGGCACCACCGGAGTACTCGACGCCAGCGCACCGGTGTCGCTCGCCAATACGATTGCCATCGGTGGCGGCAGTACGTTGACGCTCGGCGGCAGCACGGCGCTCACGCTGTCAGGTCTGATCGGCGGTAGCGGGAGCCTGGCCAAACAGGGCGCGCAGACCGTCACGCTGACAGGGGCCAATACGTTCAGCGGGGGTGTCAATGTCGTGGCGGGAACGCTGGCGTTGTCGGGCGCAGGCAGCTTGCAGATCGGCGGTACCCCGCTTGCGCTTTCCGGGGCCGGTGCCGTCTTCGATATGTCGGCGGCGAACGGCGACAGAACCGTCTCGGGATTGTCCGGCGTCGGCAACACGCAAATCGCGCTCGGCGCCAACAATCTGACGCTCGGCAGTAGCGCGAACAGCACGTTCGCCGGTGCCATCGGCGGCACGGGCGGCATCGTGAAGACGAATGCCAACACGCAGACGCTGAGTGGCGTGAACACCTTTACCGGCGGCACGCGAATCAACGCGGGTGGCATTACGCTCGGGGCCGGTGGTTCACTCGCCAGCACCGGCGCGGTGTCTCTGCTCGGCGGCGGTACCACGTTCGACATCAGTCAGGCGTCGGCGCAAACCATCGGCGCGCTGTCGGGCATCGCCAACACGTCGGTCGCACTCGGCAACAACGCGCTGACGTTTGGCGATGCGACCAATCAGACGTTCGCCGGTGCGTTCACGGGCAGTGGCGGGAGCCTCGTCAAACAAGGCACAGGTGTTATGACGCTGACCGGGACAAGCACTGCCGGGGGCGGGATCAACGTACGTGCAGGCACGTTGACACTTCAGGGGGCTGCCTTCGCCAACGCCACCCCGCTCGCGTTGACAGGCAGCACAGCGACGCTGGATCTCTCCACCGCCGCGAACATGACGTTCGGTGCGCTCTCCGGCGTCGCCGGATCGACGGTCCTCATCGGCAATCAGACGCTCACTGTCGGAGACGCAGGAAACACGACATTCGGCGGCTCGATTTCCGGGACCGGTGGCCTCGTCAAGCAAGGCACGGGTTCGCTGCTGCTCTCCGGGGCGCAGACGTTTACGGGGGGCATCGACGTCGCGGCGGGACGTCTCGCGCTTCAGGGGAACAATTCGCTGGCAGGCAGTAACGTCGTCACGCTCGCCGACGGTGCAACGTTCGACATCGGCGGCGCGGGCCCCGTCTCCATCGGCTCACTGATCGGCACGGCCAACAGTCAGGTCACACTGGGCAGCAACACGCTCGCACTCGGCGATGCGGCGAGCCAGACGTTCGCGGGCAGCCTCGGCGGCACGGGCGGCATCGTCAAACAAGGCACCGGCACGCAAACGCTGACCGGACAGAACGCCTTCACCGGTCAGATCACCATCAATCAGGGCACGCTCGCCCTTGGCGGCACGGGCACGCTGTCGGCGAATCCAATGAGCATCGCGAGCGGTGCGGCACTCGATATCAGCGCCGGTGAAAATCAGACGATCAGCGCACTGTCGGGTGCAGTCGGCAGCACGATCAATCTGGGCGACAACACGCTCTCCTTCGGCGACAACACCAACCGGACCTTTGCGGGCACGCTGACCGGCACCGGTGGCGGCATCGTCAAGTTCGGGACAGGCACGCAAACCATTACCGCCCAACAAACGTTTACGGGCAGCGTTGTCGTGGGTGGCGGTTCGCTTGTGATCGGCGCGGGAGGCGGATTGTCGGCCCAGAACGCTGTGACGCTCGGCGATAGCTCCACATCGCTGGACATCAGCGCCGCCGGTCCGCAGACCATCGGCTCACTCAGCGGCGGCACCGCGCAGGTGCAGTTGGGTGCGAACACGCTGACCTTCGGCGACAACACGGGGGAGACGTTCAACGGCAGCATTCACGGCACCGGGGGGCTCATCAAACAAGGCGGGGGCGTGCAGACGCTTGGCGGTGCGAGCGACTTCTCCGGCGGCGTGACGCTCAACGCTGGTGGGCTGCAACTGAGCAACGCGAGTGCGCTCGGCACGGGAGCGCTCACGCTCTCCGATCAGACCACGCTCGACACGACACAAGCGTTGACGCTCGCCAACAACATCACACTCGGCGGCACGTCTGCGGTGCTTGGTAGCGCGGATCTGACACTGACGGGTGCTGTGACGGGAAATGGCGCCCTTCAGAAGGCGGGGGCTGCGACGCTCACGCTCGCAGGCGCGGGAGGATGGACGGGAGGCACCACCATCAACGACGGGGTGCTCGCACTCGGCAGTGGCGGCTCGCTGGCGTCGCAAGGCGCTGTCGTGCTAGGCGGCCCGACAGCGACGTTCGACATTAGCGGCGCGGCCGCGCCGCTGACCATCGGCGCGTTATCGGGCACCGGCGGAACACTCGCGCTTGGCAACACCACGCTGACCTTCGGTGACGCCACCGACCAGACACTCGCCGCCACGATCACCGGCACGGGCGGACTCGTCAAACAGGGCGCGGGCAAACAAACAATCACCACAACGCAAATGTATATGGGTGCCATCGCCATCGCCGACGGAACGCTGGCACTAGGGGGCGGCGCAGCGCTTCAAGCGGGTAACGCGCTCTGGCTCAAAGGCGCTAACAGCGTGTTCGATATCAGTGGCGGTGCTGCGTCGACCCTCGGCACGCTCGACGGCGTGACCGGCAGTGCCATCTCGCTGGGTGCGCAAACGCTGACATTGACCAATTTCCGTGACGCGACATACAACGGCGCGATTCACGGCACGGGTGCGCTCGTCGTCTCAGGCTCCAGTGTCCAGACGCTCTCAGGTGCCAGCGATTTCTCCGGCGGAGTGCGTGTCGGTTCTGGCGGACTGGTCGTCGGCAACGACCTCGCAATGGGCACGGGGGCAGCGACATTCGGCAACAACGTAACGCTCGACAGCACGCAAGCTGTCACCCTCGGCAACAGCGCCACACTGCTCGGCACGCTGACCGTCCTCGGCAGCCACGATCTCACGCTCAATGGCGCGCTGTCGGGAAGCGGTGGCATCACCAAGTTGGGCGGCGCAACGCTCACGCTGGGCGGCAGCAACACGTATGCGGGTGCGACAACGATCAATGCGGGCAGGCTGGCGCTCGGGGCCGGTGCGTCGCTCAATGCCACGGGCAGCGTGAGCGTCGCCGGCGGTGCAACGCTCGATCTTTCAGCTGGCAACGGCACGCAAGTAATCGGTGCAATCGACGGTGCAGGCACTGTGAACATCGGTGCACTGGTCACCGAAATTGGCGGAGCGGGCAACGATACGTTCAGCGGCGGACTCACCGGCACGGGATCGGTCGTCAAGATCGGCGCGGGCACCGAAACGCTCACAGGACAAAACAGCTACACAGGCGGCACCGTCATTCAGGCGGGCACGCTGGCCCTCGGCGGCGCAGGCACGCTCGCTACGAATGGTGCCGTCACCCTTTCCAACGCAGGATCGACGTTCGACATCTCGGGGGCCAATGGACCGCTCACCATCGGCGGGCTCTCCGCCGATGCGGGCACGCAGATTCGATTGGGGATCAACACGCTCACGTTCGGCGATGCAACAACGCATACCGTCGCAGCGGTCATCAGCGGTGCAGGCAATCTCGTTAAACAAGGCAGCGGCGCGACGACACTGCTCGGCACACAGCTGTACACCGGCACCACCACAATTACCGACGGCACACTCGCGCTCGGCGCCGTGGCCAGCCTCGCGCCGGGCGCGTCCGTGTCACTCACCGGGACGGGGGCAGTGCTCGACCTCAGCGCGGCGGGGAATCAATCGCTGGGACATCTGTACGGCACCGGTGGCAGCGTCGTGCTGGGCGGCGGCAGTTCGCTGACGGTCGGCAACAATGATAGCGACACGCTCGCCAGTGCCATCTCCGGGACCGGCGCGCTGATCATGGACGGCAGCGGCAGGCTCACGCTCGGTGCGCAGAACACGTTCACGGGGAACGTCAGCGTGAATAACGGCACGCTCGCACTGGATGCCAATGGCACGCTGTCGAATGCGAACAATGTGACGGTCGCGTCCGGTGCGACATTCGATGTGAGCGCCGCCACGACGCCCGTCATCGGTGCGCTAAGCGGAATCGCTGGCAGCACCGTCGACTTCGGCACGCAGACGCTCACGCTGGGCAGCACCAACAACGCCATTTTCAGCGGCGCGCTCAATGGCACGGGCGGCCTCATCAAGCAAGGCAGTGGCACTCAGACGCTGAACGGTAGCGTCGCGTTGACGAGCGATGTCCGCATCGACGCGGGAACGCTGGCGCTGAGCAACGGCACGCAGCTCGGCGGCAAGAGCGCCAATCTCAACGGCGCGACGGCCGTCCTCGATCTCTCCACGGGTCCCAATCAGACCGCTGCGACGGTGAGCGGTGTCGCAGGCAGCGCCCTCAATCTCGGCGGCACGACGCTGACGCTTGCGGACGCTGCGGGCAGCGCACTGGCGTCCGACATTCACGGCGCAGGCGGCAGTCTCGTGAAGCTCGGTAGCGGCGTTCAGACGCTCTCGGGGAATAGCGATTTCACTGGCGGCGTCGACGTTCAGGCAGGTGGCATTTCAGTGGGTAGTAATACGGCGTTGGGTACGGGCACAGTGAACTTCTCCGACGGGACATCGATCGACGCCACGCAAGCCAGCACGCTCGGCAATCAGATCACCCTCGGTGGCAATCTCACCGTCGTCGGCACGAACGACCTCACGCTTAACGGTGCGATCAGCGGCGCAGGTGGCATCACGAAGAACGGCGCGGCCACGCTCACCCTCAACGGTCAGAACACGTACGCCGGGGCGACCCACGTCAACGCCGGGACGCTCGCACTCGGCGCAGGCGCGAGTCTGAATGCGGCGGGCGTCGTCGATGTGCAGACCGGCGCGACCTTCGATCTGTCGGCGGGCAACGGCACGCAAACGTTCGGTGCACTCACCGGTGGCGGCAACGTCAACATGGGCAGCAATACGCTGGAGGTCGGCGCGAGCGGGCTGAACGAGACGTACAGCGGCGGCGTGATGGGCACCGGCAGTCTGGTGAAGGTCGGGACTGGCGTCGAGACGATGACCGGCTCGAATACCTTCACTGGCGGCACGGTCGTGCAGGCCGGGACGCTGGCACTCGGCGGTGCGGGAACGCTATCCTCCAACGGCGCAGTCACGCTACAGAACGCGGGCGCAACGCTCGACATTTCCGGCGCAAACGGCAATCGCGCGATCGGCGCGCTGACGGCACAGGCGGGCACCAACGTCACACTCGGGAGCAATACGCTGGCATTCGGCGATGCGTCGAGCCACACCGTGAGCGGTACGATCAGCGGCACAGGCGGCATCGTCAAGCAAGGCAGCGGCACGCAAACACTCCTCGGTCAGCAACAGTTCACCGGCACGACCACCGTCGCAGACGGCACGCTCGCGCTCGGCGCGACCGGTCGACTGGCCAATGGGGCGAACGTTGCGATCACAGGCGCGAATGCGACGTTCGATATCGCGGCGGCCGGTAATCAAACACTCGCGACACTTGCAGGCACCGGCGGCACTGTGAACGTTGGCGGCAATACGCTGACCTTCGGCGATGCCACCCATCAGACGCTTGGCGCAGGTATCGCGGGCACCGGCGGCATCGTCAAAGCCGGTGCAGGCACGCAGACGTTGACGGGACAGAGCACGTTCACCGGTGGTATCGACGTGGCGGGCGGCACGCTGGCGCTCGGGGCGGGTGGCGCGCTTGGCGGGGCGAACGACGTCACGCTTGCGGGTGGCACCGCGCTCGATCTTTCCGGCGCGACGACACCGGTCACTGTCCGGGGACTCGATGGTGCCGCCAACACCACGGTCTCGCTCGGCGGGCAATCGCTCACGCTGGGTGGCGCCGCAAACAACGCCTTCGACGGCAGCATCACCGGTACCGGCGGCATCACAAAGCAAGGGAGCGGCACGGTAACCCTCGGCGGAAACAATACGTTCTCAGGACAAACGACAGTGTCCGGCGGCACGTTGAAGTTGGGCGCGTCCGGGCGGCTCGGCAACACTTCGGGCATCTCGCTTGGCAACGCAGGGTCTACGCTCGACGCATCCGCCACGACGGCACCGCTCGTGCTCGCGACGCTCAACGGCGGCACCGGCACGCAGGTCATTCTCGGCAGCGGTGGGCTCACGACCGGCGACACCGGCAATCACGTCTTTGACGGCACGCTGTCCGGCGCGGGCGGGCTGGTCAAGAGCGGGAGTGGTTCGCTGTCGCTGGGGGCAGCCAACACATTCACCGGCGGCACGACGTTGAACGCAGGCACGCTGACCGTCGGCAACAGAGCGTCGCTCGGCACCGGCGGCCTTGCCGTGAACGGTAGTGGCGCACTCAACGCAAGTGCGCCAGCGACGCTCGCGAACGGCATCACACTCAACAACGGATCGACACTGTCCGTCGGCGGCACCGCTGCGCTGACGCTTGGCGGGAGCATTTCCGGTAACGGCGGCTTGTCGTTGAACAACCCGCAGGGCGTCACACTCGGCGGCGCGAACACCTTCACGGGCGGCACGACAGTGAATGGCGGCGGCGTCACGCTCACGTCGCCCGGTGGGTTAGGCACCGGCGGGCTGACCGTCGCACAGGGCAGCGTGACGACACAAGGCGTCAACGTCACACTGCCGTCGCTGAACGGCACGACACAGGGCGGACTCACGATTAACGGCGGTTCGGTATCGGTGGCGACGGGCAATTTCCCCGGCAGCGTTTCCGGCACGGGCGGTCTCACGAAGACCGGTGGCGGCACGCTCACGCTGGGCGCGCAAAATCCGTTGACGGGACCGACCACCGTCGCGGGCGGCACGCTAGGTATCGGTGGACTGCCCAACTCGCCGGTCACCGTCCAGACAGGAGCCACGCTGACGACACCTGCACCGGTCAGCGCCGGTGGCTCGGGTGCGGGCGCGCAGACCGGACCGCTGACAGGCGCAAGCGGAAGTCAGATCGTCATCAGTGCGCCAGGGTCGACGCTCAGTGTCGGTGGCAACCTCACGCTGGCGCCGAGTTCGACGTTGCAGGTCAACGCGGCCCCGGGCACAGCGCCGAGTCAGGTCAGCACCACCGGGAGCGCCACGGTCGGCGGCAGCAATCTCGTCGTCAACGCGGCACCGGGGACACAACCGGCAGATGCATCGGGGGCCGTCGTCGTATCGGCGACGGGCGGCGTCTCCGGGCAATTCGCATCGACGTCCACCAACCTCCTCTACCTCACGCCACAGGTCAGCTACACGCCGACCTCCGTGTTGCTGACGTTCGCGCCGAACGGTACGCCCCTGCCCGCCGGTGCCGTCACG
This sequence comes from Pandoraea commovens, assembly GCF_024704525.1. Classification (NCBI taxonomy): domain Bacteria; kingdom Pseudomonadati; phylum Pseudomonadota; class Betaproteobacteria; order Burkholderiales; family Burkholderiaceae; genus Pandoraea; species Pandoraea commovens. The sequence continues at coordinate 660,723 of NZ_CP102780.1, read as the reverse complement.
CCGAATCAGCGCGTGGTAGCCGCCGCGGTCGCATCGCTGGGCACCGGCAGTGCGCTCTATCAGGCCGCGCTCGGTCTGACGGCCGCCACCGCGCCCGCTGCGTTCGAAAGTCTCGACGGGAGTCTGCATGCGTCAGTGGCGTCGATGCTGCTGGGTCAGTCGCAGATTGCACGCGACGCGGTCTCGCAGCGACTCCGCGACAGTCTCTCGCTCGCACTGGAGTGCAATACAGCAGCATCGGGCGACGAACGTGCGGGCAACCGCATGACGTCACCGGATCAGCGCGACGATTGCCGTTCACAACCGCGCGCGACACAGGCATGGGCATCCGTCTACGGCAACGACGGGCAGATGCGTAACCGCTCTGTCGCCGATGGCGGCTCGGGGGCTGCGACACTGCATCGCCGTGGCATGGGCATGCTCGTCGGGGTGGACGCGCCCTTTGCCGACGCATGGCGCGGGGGCATGTTCGGCGGACTGGGGCACAGCACGTTCAACACAGGTGCCAGCGCGTCGGGCAACAGCAACGATGCGCAGATCGGCGCATATGTGAATCGGCGCTTCGGACGTCTGGGTGCCACGGTCGGCGGCGCATACGGCTGGCAGCAGATCAGCACGCAACGCGCCATCGCCATCGGTCCTGTCGCACAGACAGCACGGGCGAAATACGACGCTGCCGTATGGCAGGTGTTCGGCGAGGCGGCGTGGCGTCTCGATGCCGGGCGCGTCGTCGAGCCCTTCGCGAACGTGGCTTACACACGCGTGCGCACCGACGCGTTCGACGAATCCGGCAGCATTGCCGGACTCCATGCCGACGAACAGTCGCACGGCATCACGTTCTCCACCGTAGGCCTGCGCGGTGAGATCCCCTTCGCCACAGGGACCGGGCTTGCGGCATCGGGACGCTTACGACTGTCAGCCGGGTGGCGTCATGCCTACGGCGCGAACGCCCCGGACATGCAACTGGCGTTCTCGGGGACGTCTGCGGCCTTCACCGTGGGCGGCGTGCCGATTGCCCGTGACGCAGCGGTCGTGAGCGCCGGTATCGATGCCTTCGTCAGCGATGCCGTCACGCTCGGCGTGAGCTATACGGGTCAGTTTGGCGGCAAGGTCAGCGACAACTCGGTGTACGGCAACGTCAATTGGCGCTTCTGATGTGTCCTGTCGTGGGGACTCGCCTCTAACGACCGCCTCCGGTAAGCTCCGAAGTATTGCGCGCCCGCTCAGCGCGAGCTGCGCGCGCTCACTCGATCACTACCGGAGGCCGTCCCCCATGCCGTCCTACAACATTCGCTTCAAGCGCGTCTACGACGCCCCCGACGCTGCCGACGGCCAGCGTGTTCTCGCCGACCGCCTCTGGCCGCGCGGGTTGGCCAAGGTCAAGGCGCACATCGACTTCTGGGCAAAGGACGTCACGCCGAGTACACCGCTGCGCAAGTGGTTTCACGAGCATCCCGAGGCGTTCGCGGAGTTCCGCACTCGCTTCCTCGAAGAGCTTTCGACATTGGATGCAGATCACAACGCGATGCTCGCCGAGTTGCGCAAGCGTCTGACCGAAGGTCCGGTCACATTACTCACGGCCGCACATCGACTGGAAGACGACGAAGCGCATACGCACCTTGACGTCCTCCGTGACTTTCTTGAGTCGCATTAACGACTTACGAAGTTCATCAGATAAAACGTGATATCGCCCTACAGCACGGCATTCCGCTGTTTGAAACGACGCATCGCGCTATCACCTCGTCCGAAACCCGCATGACGCCTCGCTTCCCCTCTCAACGGGACGAGCAGCACCGGAATTTGCTATAACCGCAGAAAGCGTCATCTGCTTCAACGTCTGCGCTTTACCCCGGTACCCCCCGTGCTGCACCTCTTGCCGTACCTCGTTCGCTTACTCTCGTTGCCGCGACGGCAACGCCATGCCTCATGCTTGTTCCACTGATAGTTGCCTGCGCGCTGTTCATGGAGAACATGGATTCCACCGTGTTGTCCACCTCCTTGCCGTTGATCGCGAAAGATCTCGGCGAGAGCCCGATCACGCTCAAGCTCGCCCTCACGACGTACCTCATCAGCCTCGCGGTCTTCATTCCGGTCAGTGGATGGATCGCCGATCGCTTCGGCACGCGTAACGTCTTTCGCACCGCCATCGGCGTGTTCGTCGTCAGCTCCATCTGCTGTGGCATCTCGACCAACTTGCCGGAGCTGGTGATTGCACGCTTCGTGCAGGGCATGGGCGGCGCGATGATGGTGCCCGTGGGGCGACTCGCACTGCTCAAGTCCGTGGAGAAGCGCGACATGGTGCGCGCGCTCAACTACCTCACGATCCCGGCGCTGGTCGGCCCGGTGCTCGGTCCGCCGCTCGGCGGCTTCATCACGACGTACTGGCACTGGCGCTGGATCTTCTTCATCAACATCCCCATCGGCGTGCTCGGTTTCATCCTCGCGACGAAATACATCCCCGATCTGTATGAAGACGAAGTGCCGCCGCTCGACGTCAAGGGCTTCCTGCTCTCGGGTTTCGGGTTATCGATTCTGATGCTCGGCCTGTCGACCATCGGCCGGCATCTGATTCCGACGCCGCTCGCCCTCGGGCTGGTCGCCGTCGGCGCTACGCTGATCGTCGCGTATCTGCGTCATGCGAAAGGGATTGCGCATCCGTTGTTGCGACTCGATCTGTTTCGCATCCCTACGTTCCGCGCGGGTGTCGGTGGCGGCACGCTGTTTCGCATCGGCGTCGGCGCGACACCGTTTCTCTTGCCGCTGATGCTGCAACTCGGCTTCGGCATGACGCCGCTGGAGTCGGGCGCACTGACGTTCATCTCCGCCGCCGGTGCGATGTTCATGAAGACGCTCTCTCTGCGCATTCTTCAGCGCTGGGGGTTCCGTCGCGTACTGATGACGAATGCGGTCATTGCGGCCGCGACCATCGGAGGGTATGGACTCTTTACCGACCAGACCTCGCACCTGGTGATTCTCGGCACGCTGCTGTTCGGCGGTTGCTTCCGCTCGCTGCAATTCACGAGTCTGAATGCGATTTCCTACGCCGACGTGCCGGGGCATCGCATGAGTCAGGCCACGAGCCTCGCCAGCGTCGCACAACAGGTGTCGCTCACGCTCGGGATTACGATTGGTGCGGCAGTGTTGCAGACGTCGTCGTGGCTGCATGGGCGCGACCATGTGACGAACGTCGACTTCCCGTGGGCGTTTCTCGTCGTCGGCCTGATCGCCGTGAGCTCGACGATTTCGATTGCGCGGCTTTCGCGCGATGCGGGCAGCGAACTGGCACAGCGCACCTGATACGTTTCGCGCGCGATAAAAAAGCCCGAGACTACGCGTCCCGGGCTTTTGCGTTTGTGCGATGTGCCGCTTCTGGCGACACGGACTTCATAGACGCAACTTCAACGCCCTGATCCGCAGCAACGCCATCATGCTGATCACTGCCGCGCCCATCAGGTAGAAACTCGGCGCGAGTTTGCTACCGGTGACCTGTATCAGCCAGGTGATGATGAAGGGGGCGAAGCCGCCGAAGATCGTGACCGCCAGGTTGTAAGCGATCGACATACCCGTCGTACGGGTTTGCGTCGGGAACAGCTCACTGAGCAGTGCAGGCATGCCGCCGTAGTACGCCACGCTCACCAGCCCGATACCGATCTGCATGGCCATCATGGTGCCGAACGTGGCATGAAGGTCGAGCACGTAAAACGCCGGCCAGGACAGCAGCAGGAACACCACGGCGGCACCGAGCATCATGCCCGTGCGCCCGTGCTTGTCCGACAGGTGCCCCACGATCGGCGCGCCCACTGTCTGAATCACGCCGGTGGCGATGATGGCCGTGAAAACCGTCGAAGCCGAAACACCGAGCTGCTTGACGGCATACGTCGGCATGAACAGGATCAGGTAGGCTGAAACCGTGGCGAGCACGACGACGCCGATGGCGAGCAACAGGCGTTCCTTCTGGCTCGAGAACGTATCGGCCAGCGGCGATTGCGTGGTCTCGGCCGCCACGAACTCGGGCGTCTCGTCCATGTGCGTGCGGATGTAATACGCCACCGGGCCGATCGTCAGGCCGAACAGGAACGGGATACGCCATCCCCAGCTTTGCATCTGGGCATCGCTCAGACTGCTCGTGAGCACGGCCCCGAAGACCGATGCCAGCAAGGTCGTCATGCCCTGACTCGACGACTGCCAGCTCGCGTAGAAGCCTCGGCGCGACGGCGCTTGTTCCGCGAGATACGCTGTGGCACTGCCATACTCCCCACCAGCTGAAAAGCCCTGGATCATCCGCGCGAGAACCAGACCGATCGGCGCAAGCACGCCAATGGAAGCGTAGGTCGGCATCAGGCCGATGATGAGTGTGCCGGCCATCATCAACGTGATCGACAACGTGAGTGCGGCCTTTCGGCCAGCCTTGTCGGCATAAACGCCGAGCACGATCGCGCCGAGCGGACGCATGAAGAACGACACGCCAAACGTGCCCAGCGTGAGCAGCAACGAGACGGTCGAGTCGCCCGCCGGAAAAAACAGCCTGGAGATCGTGACGGCGAAAAAGCCGTAGACGACAAGGTCGAACCATTCGAGGGCATTGCCGATGGTGGCGGCCGCGATGACCCGCCACGCAGGCGTGGCGGGCTTCGCATCGGCCGACATTGCGAGAGACGCATTGTTCATTGCGATTCCTTGAAGTGCAGAAGACTTGCCGAATCGAGGGTGACGCGACACCCGCGAGATGCCGCGCCGACCCGATAGATCATCAACCACGCGAGATGATGCGTGACGACGCACGCGCACCCGGAAGCGGGCGCAGCATCACGTCGTTGACAGCCCGCAAAGCGCCTGAAGCACAGCGACCCGGCTTTGGCCGAGCACCATGCCCTTCCACACGTCGTGATCGCAATAGAACGCGTCGCGCACGCGCCGACGCAACGCCGTTGCAACGTCGGTCGGCGCGTCCGGATGCGCGCGCAGCCAGGCTTCGCCACGCAACGCGCCGACGACAGCCTCGAACGGCTGCGTACCGTACTCCATCGCCATCAGGGTCGGGCGCGATTCGGGGCAGCACGTGTAGATCGTCGAGGCAAGCTGCCCCGTCACGTCCACCGACGCCGACGTGCCTGCAAACGGCACCGCGATGTCCGCGCCCCACCATTGCCGCGCGCGATCGACTTCCTGCTCGTTGCGCTGACCTGCAAAGATCTTCTCGCCGTGTCCCTGCGGCCCGAGTCCGGTGTGGTAATCGATCCAACCGATGTCCGCGAAGCTCGCGGCCTGCGTGCGCAGGACATGCGAGACAGTCTGCAGCGAACGGCTTTGTGCCTGACCTCCATAGAACAGGCCACTGGCGTGCGTGTATTGCCCGCTGGAAACCGCGTTGCGGAAACGTTGTACGCCGTGGCGTTCTATGTACTCGGCGATGGCGCGCTCGTTCTGCGGCGTGGGCGGCCATTCGGACGGCACGAGCCAGTCGTGGACATCGCCATAGTCGGCGTTGACCGGCAGCGGTTGCGCGCCGAAGGCCTGCGCGTTGCGATTCAGGTCGATGTTGTCTTCGTTGGTACGACTGCCCCACGAGAAACCATACGGATTGACCGCGTGGATCAGCAGCAGGGCCACACCGGCCTCGGCCGCTCGTGCAAGCATCGGCGCGTCGTCAAGCAACGCCACCTGGCAACCTGAGCCGCAATGCCCCTCGGCGCCGTGCGTGGCCGACGTCAGGATCAGCAGGCGGCGGGCGTTCGGCGGCGCGATCATCGCCACGTCGGTCGACAAGGCTTCGCCCTGCGCGCCAGTGGCGTCGACCGGGTACGAATCGATCCGGTCGGTGTGCCGTCGTGCTGCGCTCAGAAAACGCTCGCGCGCCTCGGCGTAGGTCGAAGAAAAGTAACGCTCGGTGTCTTGCGATGTCGTCATCCCCATCCTCCTTGCCCGCACACCGGCCTGGCCGGTGCAGGTATCGGTTGTTGTAGTGACTCGTCTGCGTCGCCGTACTGTGCCACCGGAGAGGGCGCCACGTTAAACGTCGGCAGACGGGTTACGGGGATCTTATCGCTGCGCCCCTATACCCAAAAGATAAGAAATATATTCCTGATATCAGCATTTCTTATCGCACGAGGCGGGTGAATCAACAGGAGGCGATCGTCATGCGCAGCCGTCTCAGACGTCGGCCGCCGTGAAACTCGCCGCCGCTTCCGCGAGGCAGTTCATCAGACAGCGCGCCGCCGGCGTGGGCTGCGACCCCGGCCGTGTCACGAGCGACAGCCACGCCATCGGCAGCGGTTCGGCGGGGTGAAACAGGCTCAGGTTCGCGATGCGCTGGCGCCGGTCGAGCACCACGCGCGAGAAGATCCCGAGCGCGTCGGAGTTCTCCATGATGCTCAACGCCGTCACGATCGAGCGACACGAGATCACGTCTTGCGGTGGGTTCAGGCGATAGTCCCGGAACACGCGACTCAGATAATCGGTCGCACTGTCGCCAATGCCCGGCACGAGCCACAGGCTGTCGCGCAATTCCGCAATCGACTTCGCGCCGCGCAGCGGATGCCGCTTGCGACCGACCACGACCAGTTGCATGGGCAGCAGCACGGTGCGCTCGAATCCGTCGGCGGCACCGCCTTCGAGTTCGGTCAACACGGCGAAGTCGAGACGCCCGGCTTCCAACTGGTCCTGTGTGTGGGGGGGCGCAGACTCGCTGATCGTGAGTTCGACGCGCGGCATGCGCTCGCGAAAGCGCTGCAACGCCGACGGAAACAGCGACAGCGCTGCGGTCGACGAAATCGCGATGTTCAGGCTGCCGCCCGCACCGTCGCGCATCTGGTCGAGTTCATCTTGCGCCTTGCGCGCTTCCTCGAGAATCAGATGAGCGCGTTTGAGCAATGCCTGACCGTACGGCGTGAGCTCGATCCCCTTGCTGCCGCGATGCAGCAGGTGCGTGTCGACGTTGCGTTCGAGCTCGCGCATGATGCGTGTGACCGCTGGCTGGGACAGACCGAGCACGCGCGCTGCGCTGCGAATGCTTTGCTGCTGGGCCACGATGGTGAAGGCGTGCAGATGCTGAAGGTTCATGCGGGCGTCTCGCGCGAACGCCGGCCGGTGTTGGGTGCCGGCCGGCGCATCGTCCTTGTTTTGTTTCTGCTTTCCTGAGCGGCATCGAGATGCCGGTGATCAGGAAATGATATCGCGAGAGGCGCGAGTCCCCGTTTTCTGTTGCATGCCGGTCAGGATCAGGCCGACACCGTCTCGCCCTCACGACGCGTGAGCTTCGGGCCGACACCCGGCTTGACCTGCAGCATGGCGAAAACGCCGACCGCCGTGGCGACGGCCGTGGCAATGAACATCGACGAATAGCCATACTTGGCCGACAGAATCCCGGCAAGCGTGGGGGCAAGCACTGAGGCAATGTTCGCGATGAAGTGCATCAGACCGCTGAACGTGCCCACGCGCGTGGGTGCCGTGTCGATCACCACCGCCCAGTACACCGAGTTCGGCAGGGCATTCAGCGCGTTGCCGAGCGTCATCAGCGCGATCACCGCCCACACGCTTTGTGCCTGCGACACCAGCAGGAAGCACAGCGTCGTGCAGGTCAGCGCGGCGGCCGCGAACCAGCTACGGGCGATCACCAGCTTGCCCGTCTTGCGATACAGCCAGTCCGAGATGCGACCGCCGAGCAACACCGTCACACACGCGCCCGTCCACGGGATCATGCCGATATACCAGAGCGACGACAGCGTGAAATGGAATTCGTCCGCAAGATACTTCGGTGTCCACGTCAACAGCATGAAGTTCACGTAGATGAAGGCAAAGTAGCCGATCGAGTTGAACACCAGTGTCTTGCTCTTGAAGAAGCTCCACCACGGCATGTCGCTCGCAGCTGCGGCGGCGGACGTGTTCTGCGCCGGACGTCCCGCCTGAATCAGCGCCACTTCGGCGGCGTTCACGCGCGGGTTCTCTTCGGGGCGATTCGTATAGACGCGTGCGAACAGCGCAATCAGCACGAAACCCGCAATGCCGAGCACAACATACATCGTGCGCCAGCTATCGGTCAGCAACAGCAGGCCGACGGCCACCGGTGCCGTGAGCAGCGCGCCCAGCGGCGTGCTCAACAGGCCGATCGACACCGCGAAGCCGCGCTCAGACGGCGACGCCCATGCAGACATCGTCTTGTTGATGATGGAGTAGGCCGGTCCCTCGGCGAAACCGAACAGCACACGAATCGTGGCGAACCCGGTCAGTGCCGAGCCACCAAATACCGCGATCCCGATGTCGCCCGCCCAGATCATGGCAATGGCGAACGCCGACCATGCGATGCCGGCAATCACCCATACCTTCTTGGCGCCCAGACGGTCCGCCAGTGCGCCCCCGAAGAGCGCGCCGAACATGTAGCCGTAGCCGAAGTAGCCGAGTACGGCCCCCCAGCCCGCGCGGTCGAAGCCGTATTCGGCCGTGATCTGCGCGGCGGAATACGAAATTGCGCCGCGGTCGATGTAGTTCACCAGGGCAATCACCACGATCAGCGCGAATACGGCGAACCGGTATCGCGTCGCTCCAGCGGCCGGATGGCCCACGGTTGTTGGTTGCATGACGTCTCCTCATTGTCGGTCTGTGCGAAGCGCTCGATGCCCTTCGCAAACGATTGTCGATTATATATAATGCACAATGCATATCAACTGAAATCAAAAACCCACCCTCCACCATGTCCAATTTGCTTCCCGTGGTTGCCGTCGCCTCGCTTGGCGGCACGATCAGCATGACGCCCTCCGACGCCGCAGGCGGCGTCGTCCCTACGCTAGACGCCGCGCAACTGGCGCGCTCGGTGCCCGGTTTATCCGAGGCCGCGACGATCACGACGGCATCGATTCGTCAGCTTCCCAGCGCATCGCTGCGCTACGACGATTTGATGGAGGTGCTTACCTGGGCCGAGCAACAGATCGCGGCGGGCGCCGTCGGTGTGGTGCTCACCCAGGGCACCGACACGCTGGAGGAGACGGCATTCCTGCTGGACTTGTTCTGGAAGCTGCCCGCACCGCTGATCCTGACCGGCGCGATGCGCGCGCCGCAGGCGGCCGGTGCCGACGGTCCGGCCAATCTGCTGTCGGCCGTGCGCACGGCGATCCATCCCGACAGTGCAGGCCGGGGCGTGTTGGTGGTGATGAACGACACGGCGCACTATGCACGCTGGGTCAGCAAGGGCGATTCGCTAGCGGTTCAGGCCTTCGTGTCGCTCGACGGCGGCGTTGCTGCACGCCTGGTGGAAGGTCGCCCGACGTTTTTCCACGCCGCCCCGATGCGTGCGCAGCCGTTGGCACGACCGGTTCGTGCGTGGCCGAAGGTGGCTTTGGTGAGCGCCGTGCTGGGCGACGAGGGCGAGCTTGCCGAGCTCGCCGTGCAAGCGGGTTATGAGGCCGTGGTGATCGCGGCGCAGGGCGCGGGCCACGTGTCGTTCGGCTTTGCCGAGCGTATCGGCGAGTTGACACAAAAGGTCCCGGTGGTGATCGCGAGCCGGGCAGCGGGTGGCTCGACGGCGTCGCAAACTTACGGCTACGTGGGGGCGGAAATCGATCTGGTCCGGCGCGGGGCCGTGATGTCCGGCTGGCTCTCGGGACTCAAGTCACGACTGCTCGTGACGGCGCTCCTTGCCTCGGGCGTGGCACCCGGCGCCGTGACGGAGGCCCTGACAAATTGGAGTAAACTCACGCGTCGATAATCCTCACACCACACCGCTTTGAAAAGCACGTCCTCCGCATCTGCCAGCGTGTCCGGCACCTCTGGCCGCCGCCGTCTCACGGCATATCAATATGCCATCGAGACACTGCGTACCGAGATTCTGCAAGGCAAGCTCAAAGCGGGCGACCGCCTGCGGCAGGACGACCTCGCGCGCCGTCTGGAGATGTCGACCACGCCGGTGCGCGAAGCACTGCGCACGCTCGTCTCCGAGGGGCTGGTGTTCTTCGACGTTCACCGCGGCGCGGTGGTGCGCGGTCTGACGGTCGACGACGTCAACGAGCTCTACCGATTGCGCAAGACGCTCGAACCGATGATGGCCGAGCAGGCGATGGCCACGATCAGCGAAGCGGACATCGCGCGCGCACAGGCGCTTCATGCGGAAATGCTCGCCACGCAGGATGTCGCCAAATGGACCGAGCTGAATCAGGCGTTTCACGCAGCACTGTGGGCCTCGCAGGACGAATCGCGTCTGGCGCATCTCATCAAGACGTTACGCGATGCGTCCGGTCCTTACATTGCGCTGTCGCTGTATATGCGTCCGGTGCACGTCGAGGTCAGTAATCACGAGCACCAGCAAATGCTGGACGAGTACCGTGCACGCGACGTGGCCGCCGCCAGGCGGCATACGGAAGATCACCTCGACGCCACGCTGCGCATCATCGTCAAGGCCATCGAGCAGAGCGAAGCCGAAGCGGCCGCCAACGACTGATTGCATCGTCTGCGGCGCGCTGCCCATCCGTATTTTTGAACTGGCCGCTTAGCGGAAGATCACCGTCTTGTGGCCGTTGAGCAGAATGCGGTGCTCGGCGTGAAAGCGCACGGCGCGCGCGAGGGCCACACATTCCACGTCGCGCCCGATGGCGGTCAGTTGCTCCGGGTCCATCGTGTGGTCGACGCGCTCGACTTCCTGTTCGATGATCGGACCTTCGTCGAGATCGGACGTCACGTAATGCGCCGTCGCCCCGATCAGCTTCACGCCACGGTCGAACGCCTGATAGTACGGCTTTGCACCCTTGAAGCTCGGCAGGAACGAATGGTGGATGTTGATGGCGCGGCCCGCCAGCTTCTTGCACAGGTCGCTGGAGAGCACCTGCATGTAGCGGGCCAGCACCACCAGATCGATGTTGTTGTCTTCGACCAGCTCGAACACCTTGGCTTCCTGCGCAGCCTTCGACTCGGGCGTCGCGTTCATGAGCGGCAGATAGTGGAACGGGATGTTGTAGCTCGCCGCCAGTTGGTAGAAATCCTTGTGGTTCGAGACGATCACCGGGATTTCGACGTTGAGCTGGCCGGTCTTGTAGCGGAACAGCAGGTCGTTCAGGCAGTGCCCGATCTTCGACACCATCAGCATGACGCGCGGCTTGATCGACGCGTCGACCAGTTCCCATTCCATCTCGAACTGCTCGGCCAGCGGGGCGAAGTCACGCTGGAGCGACGCCAGATCGGTCTGGCCCGGCAGTTGTTGAAAATGCACGCGCATGAAGAAGCCGCCCGTGAAGCGATCGTTGAACTGCGCCGAGTCGAGAATGTTGCCGCCGCGCTCGACCAGGAAACCGGCCACCGTGTGGACGATGCCGGGACGGTCCGGGCAGGACAACTTCAGAATGTAGCTATTTTCGATCGGTGCCATGATTGCTCCTGGGCAAAGGCTTGCAATGAGCGTTGCAGTGTTGAAATTCGGTAATTCGTTGATTTGGTCGATGCGCTCGATTCGCTCGATTCGCTCGATTCGATGCCGGGCCGCGTGCGCACTCGGCATTCGGCGCAGTCCGGCGCGGGCTTACTCGTCCGCTGGCTTGAACAACGCCTCGATACCGGCGCAGTCCTTCACGCGAATCGCGCCTTCGCGCAGCAGGAAGTCGAGGCTCGCGAGGCTTGCATCGACCGTCATCTTGCCGCGCGCGATCACGTCGCGTACGTCGCCCGCCGAGCACAGCCAGTGCGCGCTCGCCTCGCCGTCCTGATTCTCGGGAACGAACCCGCGCGGCAGCGCAAGATCGTAGACGAAAATCTGCTCGGACTGCACGCCCTCGGGAATTTCCGCGAGGATGTGCAGCGTACGGCCCGGACGCGCTTCGTTGGCCAGATGCGCCGGAATACCCGCTTCTTCCCAGCATTCCTTGACCAGCGTGTCGCCCACGCCGATGCCGTTACCGATGCCACCCGCCGACAGGTTGTCGAGACAGCCCGGATCGGTGGCCTTGAGCACGCTGCGGCGCGCGATCCACATCTTCGGCGCTTCGCCGACGAAGCGAGCGGGCACGTAGCCGTTCACATGCACGGCGAACGTGCGCGTGCCGAAAAAGCGGGAGGCGGCGCGTTCGATCCACGCCAGCGGCGTGTCGTACAGGCGTTGACGGATCGCGTAATGTTCGTTGCGCCAGCCGGTGATGCGCCCCTCGGCAGCGAGGGCTTCGATCACGGGCGCCAGCGCCGCCGTGCGGGCTTCGCACGTATCGTGACGCGGATGAATGCGCACGGCGAGCGAGCTGATCTCGAACACCTCGGGCCAGCGGCACAGCGACTCGACGTCGCTACGGCGAATCCAACCAAAACGCTGCGAACCGATCACGAGCGGCAGATGCGCTCGGTCGTCGAAGCGGCGCGCCGCCGCAATACAAGCAAAAGACATACGTCAGAGACCGGACGCGCGCCAGGCGTTGGCGCACGAAATCGAGGCAAAAGCGGCATTTTACAGAAGCGGCGACGAGTTCGCCCGAAGCGTGGCTCATGAGGGGCGTTCAGCCCTTTACCCGCTCGCCTTTCGGGTCATACAGCGCGCGCAGTTGTACGCGCGCGTCGAGCAGTTCGCCCGCGAGATCGACCTGATAGCGACCGGCCTCGACGTACTCGGCGGACACCGGGCCGTCCGGGTTGGTCAGATAGGCGAGGCCCACGGGCGCGTCGATGGTGTGGCCGAAGGCCGCCGAGGAGATGAACCCGACAGGCTGACCGTCGCGCAACACCGCTTCCCCGCCCCACAGCATCTTGTCGCTCGCGCCATCGAGGGCGACGCTGACGAGCCGACGGCGCACGCCTTTCGACTTCGCAAGCTCGACGGCGGTACGTCCCGTGAAGGCGATGTCGCTCGCCAGCTTGCAGGCGAACGTCAAACCCGCCTCGACCGGGTTCGCATCCGGCGTCAGTTCGCGTCCCCATGCGCGATAGCCCTTCTCGATGCGTAACGAATCAATGGCGTAGTAGCCCGCATCCTTCAATCCGAACGCAACGCCCGCCGTATGCAAGGTTTCGTAGACGCCAACCGCGAATTCGACCGGCACGTACAGCTCCCAGCCGAGTTCGCCTACGTAGGTCAGGCGCGTCGCGCGCACCGTCGCGTAGCCGAGATCGATCTCGCGGCTCGTGCCGAACGGGAACGCCTCGTTGGAGAAATCGGCTTTGGATACCTGCTGCAACAGCGCGCGCGAGTTCGGTCCCATCAGCGCAAGCACGGCATACTGGCCGGTGACGTCGACCACGGTACAGCGCGGATCGTCGGGCTGGCTGGCGATGCGCCGCTCCAGATAGTCCATGTCGCGTGTCGTCTGCGCCGAGCCCGTGACCATCAGGTACTGGTCCGGCGCGAGGCGCGTGAGTGTGAAGTCCGATTCGTAGCCGCCACGCTCGTTGAGCATCGCGGTGTAGACGGTGCGCCCTGGCGCGACGGCAACGTCGTTGCTGCATAACGTCTGCAATACCCGTTCGGCGTCGCGTCCCTTGATCAGCAGCTTCGAGAACGAGCTCATGTCGAACAGCGCTACGGCGTCGCGGCACGCATGATGCTCCGCCCCGCTCCACGCATGCCAGTTCTGCTGACCGAAGCTGTAATCGAGGCTCGCCTGTTCGGGCGACGGCGCAAAGAAGTTCGGCCGCTCCCATCCCATCTTGCTACCGAAGCACGCGCCCTTCGCGAGCAACGTCGCGTACAGTGGCGAGCGCCGGAACGGACGCGCCGTATCGAGTTCGCGATTCGGCCACGGCATGGCGTAATGCAGACCCAGCGTTTCCTTCACGCGATCGTGCAGCCACGTGTCGTTGCCGTTAAAGCCCGCGAAGCGACGGATGTCGACTGGCCAGAGGTCCATCGTCGGCTCGCCCGCCACGATCCACTCTGCAAGCGCCATCCCTGCACCGCCGGCCGACGCAATGCCCATCGAATTGAAGCCTGCACCGACGTAGAAATTCCGTAGCTCGGGCGCTTCGCCGAGGATGAAGTTGTTGTCCGGCGTGAACGATTCCGGCCCGTTGTAGAACTGGCGGATCTGCGCCGTCTCCAGCGCGGGCACGCGAATGAGCGCGTTCTCCATGAGGATTTCGAACTGGTCCCAGTCGTCGGGCAACAGCTGGAATTCGAAATTCTCCGGAATGCCGTTCATGCCCCACGGCTTGGCATTCGGCTCGAAACCGCCCATCACGAGACCGCCAACCTCTTCCTTGAAGTAGATGTAGCCGTCGGGATCGCGCATGACCGGCAAATCGGTATGCACGCCCGGGATACGGTCGGTGACGATGTAATAGTGCTCGGCGGAATGCAATGGCACGGTGACACCGCACATGCGACCGACGGCCTTGGCCCACTGACCGGCACAGTTGACGACGATCTCGGCATCGATGCGTCCGTGCTCGCCGTCCTTGTTCTGCCACGACACACCCGTCGCCGTGCGAATACCGTTGGGCGACGCCGTGTGAATCTGCGTGATGCGCGTGTTCTCCGCGATGCGCACGCCACGGCTACGCGCCCCGCGTGCGAGCGCCTGCGTGAGGTCGGTCGGATTGGCCTTGCCGTCGCCGGGCAGCCATACGGCCCCCACGAGATCGTCGGTACGCATGACCGGCCAGAGTTCGCCCGCTTCGCGCGCCGAGATCACATCGCATTGCACGCCGTAGGCACGCGCCACGGCGGCCGTGCGCTTGAGCTGCGTCATGCGCTCGGCGCTGCGCGCCACCGACAGCGAACCGCACTGCTTCCATCCCGTGCCAAGCCCCGTTTCCGCCTCCAGCTCGCTGTAGAGCTTCGTGGAATAGCGGATGAGCTTCGTCATGCTCTCCTGCGAACGCAACTGCCCCACCAGCCCGGCGGCATGCCACGTGGTGCCGCACGACAGCTGCCCCTGCTCCAGCAACACGACATCGGTCCAGCCGAGCTTGGCCAGGTGATAGGCAACGGAACAGCCGACGATCCCGCCGCCGACGATGACGACGCGGGAATGAGTGGGCAAGGCTGAAGGCATGGACGGACTCCGGAAAGGCTTGCACCGGCCAGCGCCGGGCAATGACATGAGCGATGACGCGAGACTACTCAAACTTCGAAATCATTGCAATAATTTGCAACATTACAACACACAATGCAACACTATATCGATGGCACATGAGCGACATCGATGCCGCGATCACACGTGTGCCATGCCTGCATCGACATGCCGTCGCCCGTACGCCTTGTGTTTGGCGGACGTCTGCGCAAAAATATACGACGTATAAATAATGACGAAAAACGCCATGACGACAGCGCACGCTTTTATCGCCACCAGCCTCGACGGTTTCATCGCCCGACCCGATGGCGACATCGACTGGTTGCTGCAACGCGACGATCCCACCGAGGATCACGGCTACGCCGCCTTCATCGCCGACAAGGACGCGATCGTGATGGGGCGCGGTACGTACGAGAAGGTGCTGACGATGGGCCCGTGGGCCTACGATCTGCCCGTGACGGTGTTGTCGACGCAATTGGCGAACACGCCGGTACCCGATGCGCTCAAGGGAAAAGTGCGCTTCTCCGACCTGTCACCGGTGGCACTGATGCAGGCGTTAGCGCGGGAGAACGTGGGCCGCGTCTATGTCGACGGTGGAAAGGTGGTGCAGTCGTTTTTGCGCGATGGGCTGATCGCGGACATCGTCGTCACGACGGTGCCGGTGCTGATCGGTGCAGGCAAACCGCTGTTCGGCGCATTGTCGGATGACGTGGACTTGCAGTTGATCGACAGCCAGCGCTTTGCGTCGGGATTGGTGCAGTCCGCTTATCGGGTCGTGGCATGAGGCGGCCGCGCGGACGGCCAGCGCAGGGCACCGGGGTCACGCGAGACGCCATCCTGACAACGGCGCTCGCGCTGCTCGACGAGGCGGAAAGTACCGGTGGAAAGGGACTGAGCATGCGCGCGCTCGCCAGTCGGCTCGGCGTCACGCCCATGAGCCTTTACCATCACGTCGAGGATTACGCCGGGTTGTTGCGCGCGTTGTCGGACGCGGTGTACGCCGACGTGCTCAAAGACATCGAAGCGGGCCTCGCGTGTCATGAGGAAGTGCGCGAGATTCTGATCCGGTATCACGCCGCCGTGCGTCGCCACCCGCAACTGACGCTCGCGATCTTCGCTACGCCCGAGGCGTTGGCCGGTGTGACGCGCGAGATCACCGACCGGCTGACCGGGCTGCTGCAAACCATGACGACGGAACCGCTTCTGTGGCGGGACATCCTGATCGATCATGCGCACGGCAGTGGCCTGCCCTTTGCGCATGACGACACGCCCGCCGCGCCACCACCGGACGATGGCGACTATCGGCGGGCGCTCGACTGTCTGTTGTCAGCGCTCGGACCGCGACGTCAATAAGGCGAGCAGCGTATCGCCCGCCGCTTCGAGTGCGCCGTCGTTATCGACCACCGAAAGCGGAACACCTTCGGGCGGCGTCCATGCCACGTTGTGCGCGACACGCTTGTCGAGCGCGTCGCCGGATTCGCGGCCACGCTTCGCGAGACGTTGCGCCCGCACGTCCGGATCGACGCGAATCTCCACCAGATGCAGACGCTCGGCATAGCGCGCGACGACCTGTGCGAGAAACGCACGCGAGCCATTCACCACGACATTCGCGCCCGCATGCATCCACGCATCGATTTCGACGCCGATGCCGTAACGGTAATCGTGGCTTTCCCAGTCGAGTGCGAAGCAACCGAGCGAATGCCGCGCCGAAAACTCAGCGTGCGACAACGCGATGTGGTTCTCTCCTTCCGACGGCGCACGCGTAATGTAACGATGCGCGAAACACACCAGCGAATGGGGAGACGACGCGTGATCGAGCTTCGCTCGTGCGTACGCAAGCAACGAGTCCTTGCCCGCACCGGACGGCCCCATCACGTAAAACAAGCGTGCGTGATTCATTCAGCTTCCCTGAAGGCAAAACGTTCGAACATGACGAAAGGCTCGGCGGGCGTCGGCTGCACGAAGATGGCGAGACTGTCGACGCGCATCGGCCCGAGCGCCTGTACGCGCGGCTGCCACCAATCGGTGATGACCGTGGCGTCGCCTGCCGTCACACGGTCGGAGAGCGTGACGTGGAAACGAAATTCGTCGAACACGTACGGATATCCCCACTGCGCCAGCCACTCGCGCTGACGCGACGTTAGCAGATGCGGATTTCGTTTGGCCAGTTCGGTGTCGTTCATCGGCGCGCGCAGCGTGTCGAATGCCTGCACGCAATCGGCCGCCAGCGCATTCACCGCCTTCTCGTCGGCAGCGCCCGCCTTCGGACGCAACGCGACGAAGCCAGGCGACTTGCCATTGTCGGTGCCGATAACGTCGGTATGGACCGTCAAATCGAACGGGACGTGACGCGCCGCCACCGCCGCCGCAATGCCCGACAGATCGCTCAGTTGCGCCTGCGGCGCGAGCCGCATCGGGGCTTTGAGCGTGGCATGCAATCCATAGCGTCGCGGATCGACGGTGAGGTCGTACAGCGAACGCGACAACCCTTCCACTGTCGGCGCATGAAGCACGCGCGCCGTGATCGCATCGCGCCCGAGCCAGCGGCTGCCTTCGTGCCACCAGCACGAACCAGATGGCGGCGCGTAGTAGATCGCAAAGCGCGCCACCGACAAGTCGAGTTGCTGCTGCTTTACCTCGTTCATTCTGTCGCCCCCTGCACCACGAGCTGCATACGGTCTGCCGGGAAGTAGGCAATGCCGTATTTGATCGGCTTGCCTGCTTCGTCCACATCCGTACTTTCTACGCTCAGCACAGGCTGCTGACGGTTGATCCCAAGGTGTCGTGCGATGTCGGCGTCGGGCATGCGCGCGCCGATACGACTCTCGAGACGCGTGTAGTCCTTCACGCCAAAGATAGCGAGCGTGGCGCTGATCGACTCATGCTCTGCGAACACATCCGGAAAGTCGGGAAAGCGCGACGCCGGAAACCAGTTCTCGCTGTACGCCAACGGCAGTTCGATGCCCTGCGTGTCAAGACTGCGACGGGTCAGTTCCAGCCGATAGACCGGCGCACCTGCACGCAACCCGAGCGCGTGCGCGACGCTGCCTTCGGCCTTGAGCTTGTGCGCGGAAATGATCTGCTGCGCGGTCTTCAGATTGTTCTGCGAGAGGTTCTCGGTAAAGCGCGTGCGGCGTCCGATCACATAACCGATGGCGGCCGCCTGCACGAAGGTGCCGCGTCCGTGCTCGACGTTCACGAGCCCTTGCTCGGCCAGACCGAGAATCGCGCGGCGCACCGTGTGTCGGTTCACGCCGAAACGCTGCGCAAGGTCCGTCTCGCTCGGCAGACGATCGTCCGGCGAGCCTTCCCCATAACGACGCTCGCCGATTTCTGTGGCCAGAATCTGCGCGATCTGCCGCCAGACCGCAACACCGCCGCCACGTTCGAGTTGTGCTGTCATCAAATTGACACCCCGGAAAGTTGTAATGAGGCCGCGAGCAGTACCCCATCTGAAGTTATTGCGATCATACACACGTCTATACGACTAGACAATTATGCCAATCACATCTCCCGACACCGCCCGTGACGAGGACGGCGCCGCCCCGCAGGAAAAGGCGGACCGCGCCCGGTGGCTAGCGTTGTTTGCGCGCGCCACGCGCGACGAACTCGACGACGCCATCGCCCGTTGCTCCGACGCCCCGCAATTCATCTGGCTGCGCGCCCCGCAGACCGGCCTTGTGCTGGTACAGGGCCGCGTGGGTGGCAGCGGCGACCGCTTCAATCTCGGTGAGACGACGGTCACGCGTTGCACGCTGCGCCAGCAGGACGGCGTGGTCGGCACCGGCTATGTGCTGGGCCGCGACGCCGAGCGCGCGGTGCGTGTGGCGCGTCTGGACGCCCTGATGCAAATGCCGCAGCACCGCAGCGTGCTTGCCGCCGGTCCGCTCGCGGCGATCTCTCGACGTCTGGCTGCCACCGCAGCGCAGAACGACGCCGACGTGGCCGCCAGCCGCGTCGAGTTCTTCACCATGGTCCGGGAGGCCTGAATGTTGACGGCAACCATGCCCGACTGGTCGGCACTGCAACCCGGTTTCGACGATCCGGTACACGACGCTCAGGGCGTCTTCCGCGCAGTCCTCGACGCGCTTGCCCGCCCCGGCCAATTGCGTCAGGTCGGCCAGCGTCTTGTCCATAGCGACGAAGCCAGCATTGCCGCACGCGCCACGCTGCTCGCGCTGGCCGACGCTACGACGCCTGTCTGGCTGCAAGCCCCGCTGGGCGAAGTCGCCAGCGCCCTGCGCTTTCACACGGGTGCACCGCTGCTCAGCGGCGAGGCAGGTCTCGCGCAAGCGCAATTCGCGCTGCTCACCGATCCCGCCAGTTGCCCGGCCCTTGAGCGCTTCGCCTTCGGCACGGCCGAATCGCCGGAGCACAGCGCCACGTTGATCGTCGACGTTCCCGCGCTAAGCGAGGGTCACACCGGCGACGGACTGCATCTGCGTTTGCGCGGCCCGGGCATTCAGACCCATGCGGACGTCACCGTCGGTGGTCTGGATGCTGCCTTCTGGCAGGCCCGCGCTGCACTCGCACCGCGCTTTCCCGCCGGTCTCGACCTGTTGATCGCCGCTGGCGACACGGTGCTCGGGTTGCCGCGCACCACGCATGTGGAGGTTTGCTGATGTACGTCGCAGTCAAAGGTGGCGAGCGCGCCATCGAACAATCCTGGGACCTGCTCGCCCGCGCGCGACGCGGCAATCCCGACATCCCCGCGCTCACCGTCACGCAAATTCGCGAACAGATGCGTCTCGCGGTCTCGCGCGTGATGAGCGAAGGCGCGTTGTACGACGAAACGCTCGCGGCGCTGGCCATCAAGCAGGCATCGGGCGATCTGGTCGAAGCGATCTTCCTGCTGCGTGCGTATCGAACGACGCTGCCGCGTCTGGGCACCACGAAGCCGATCGATACGGCGTCGATGCGTCTGTCGCGTCGCATCTCGGCCACGTTCAAGGACGTGCCCGGCGGTCAGGTGCTCGGGGCCACGTACGACTACACGCAGCGTCTGCTGGACTTCGCGTTGCTGGCCGAAGGTCTTGAAGGCGAGACGTCAGACGCCGCGATGCATGCGCCGCTCGCTGGCGAACTTCGCACGAACGCCGCACCGGCCGCAGCGCCGCAACCGAGCGCCGTCGCTGAGGTACCGGACGTGCCGCCCATTGCGGCCACCACGCGCGTCACCGACATCATGAAGCGCGACGGTCTGCTCGAACCGCTGAACACCGACGGCGCCGACCCCGAGCCACACGACCTCGTGCACTCGCCGCTCTTCACCCCAGCGTCGCGCACGGCGCGGTTGCAGAACCTCGCACGCGGCGACGAAGGCTTCCTGCTCGCGCTCGGCTATTCCACACAGCGCGGCTACGGCAATGATCACCCGTTCGCGGGCGAAATCCGTCTGGGTCAGGTGTCCATCGAGATCGAACCGGAAGAACTCGGCTTCGCCATCGACATCGGCGAGATCGCAGTGACCGAGTGCCAGATGGTCACGCAGTTCGGTGGCAATCAGGACATTCCGCCGCAGTTCACGCAGGGCTACGGACTGGCGTTCGGCCACAACGAGCGCAAGGCGATGGCCATGTCGCTCGTCGACCGCGCATTGCGCACGAACGAACTGGGCGACGAAGCCACCTCGCCCGCGCAGCAACAGGAATTCGTGCTTTATCACAGCGACAACGTCGAGGCGTCGGGCTTCGTGCAGCACTTGAAGCTGCCGCACTACGTCGACTTCCAGGCCGAGCTGGAACTGGTGCGCCGTCTGCGCGCCGAGCACGCCGCCAAATACAGCACACAAGCGAGCGACGACGCCACCGCCCCTGCCGCTCAGAACTCTCAGGAGGCAGCATGAACGACGCCGCCACGTTGCAAGACACCGCCCAACCGTCTGCGGCCAGCGCCGCCACAGCCGACGGCTACAACTTCGCGTTCCTCGACGAACACACCAAGCGCATGATCCGTCGCAGCCTGCTCAAGGCCGTGGCCATTCCTGGCTATCAGGTGCCGTTCGGCAGCCGCGAAATGCCGCTGCCGTATGGCTGGGGCACGGGCGGGATTCAGGTCAGCGCCGCCGTGATCGGGGCCGACGACACGCTCAAGGTCATCGATCAGGGCGCGGACGACACGACCAACGCCGTGAACATCCGGCGCTTTTTTGCGCGCACGGCCGGTGTCGCCACCACGACGAAGACGTCGGAGGCGACCGTCATCCAGACACGCCACCGCATTCCTGAAGTCTCGCTGCACGACGGCCAGATCCTCGTGTTTCAGGTGCCAATGCCCGAACCGATGTTCCGTCTGGAACCGCGCATCGTTGAATCGCGCAAGCTGCATGCGCTCGGCGAATACGGCCTGATGCGCGTGCGTCTGTACGAGGACATCGTGCGTCACGGCGCGATCGCGACGACTTACGACTACCCGGTCATCGTCAACGGGCGCTATCTGATGTCGCCCTCCCCGATTCCGAAATTCGACAATCCCAAGCTGCATATGAATCCGGCGCTGCAACTCTTCGGTGCGGGACGCGAACGACGTCTGTACGCGATTCCGCCGTACACGTCGGTCGAGAGTCTCGACTTCGACGATCACCCGTTCGAAATCCAGAAGTGGGACGCGCATTGCGCCCTGTGCGGCGCCACCGACAGCTTCCTCGACGAAGTCATCACCGACGACGAAGGCACGCGCATGTACGTGTGTTCGGACAGCGACTACTGCGGCGACCGCACGTCCGCGAACATGGCAGACGTGGCGCACGCCGCGAAGGAGCGCGCATGAACGCCGCGATGGACTCGGTGCAACGCAATGTTGCCCCCCTGGACGAACCGCTGCTGCGCGTAGCGGGACTGGGCAAACACTACGGCGACCGCATCGGCTGCGCCGACGTGAGCTTCGATCTGTGGCCGGGCGAAGTGGTCTGCGTGGTCGGCGAGTCCGGCTCGGGCAAGTCGACGCTGCTTAACGCGCTGGCCCTGCGTCACGAAATCGACGCCGGATCGCTCCACTATCGCGGCACCGACGGTGCGCTGCACGACCTGAGCGCGCTGGACGAAGCGCACAAGCGTCGTCTGCTTCGCACCGAGTGGGGGTTCGTCGAGCAAAACCCGCGTGACGGGCTGCGCATGAACGTGTCGGCAGGCGGCAACATCGGCGACCGTCTGATGGCGGTCGGTGCGCGTCACTTTGGCGATATCCGCGAGAAGGCCCGTCACTGGATGGCGCAGGTCGAACTCGATCCGGCGCGCGTGGACGAGATGCCTGGTGCGTTCTCGGGCGGCATGCAGCAGCGTCTGCAAATCGCCCGCAATCTCGTGACCGAGCCGCGTCTCGTGTTCATGGACGAGCCGACCGCCGGACTCGACGTGTCGGTGCAGGCGCGTCTTCTGGACCTGCTGCGCTCGCTCGTGGAGCGCCTTCATCTTGCCGCCATCATCGTCACGCACGATATCGGGGTAGCGCGACTCATCGCACATCGCCTGATCGTCATGCAGGCGGGGCGCGTGGTCGAAGCCGGGCTGACCGATCAGGTCCTCGACGACCCGCAACATCCCTACACGCAATTGTTGGTTTCCTCGGTACTGCCCGTATGAACTCCGGAACGAACCTTACTACGTCTGCGACGTCGCTCAGCGGTGCGGCACTTACGTTGGGCACGCGCGAAGACGACGTCATGCTGCGCGCACAAGGTCTGCACAAGACTTTCCGTCTGCACGCGCAAGGCGGCGCAGCGATTCCGGCACTCGAAGGTGTCGACCTCACGGTGCGACGCGGCGAATGCGTCGCGCTCGTCGGTCCCTCGGGCTCAGGCAAGAGCACGCTGCTGCGTTGTCTGTACGGCAACTACCTCGCGGGCGAAGGCCGCATCGAGATCCGTCACGATGCCGGTCAGGGCGAACACTGGGTGGATCTGACGACCGCCACCGCCCGCGAAGTGCTCTCCGTACGACGCACCACGCTCGGCTACGTCAGCCAGTTTCTGCGTGTGATTCCGCGCGTCACCACGCTCGACATCGTGGCGGAGCCGCTGCGACGTCTGGGTCACGGCGACGCCGACGCAGCCGGTCGTGCGCGCGATCTGCTCGCGCGCCTGAACATCCCCGAGCGTCTCTGGTCGCTCGCCCCGGCGACGTTCTCCGGCGGCGAACAGCAGCGCATCAACATCGCGCGCGGGCTGATCGCCGCCGCGCCAGTGCTGCTGCTCGACGAGCCGACGGCGTCGCTCGACGCACAGAACCGCGCCGTGGTCTCGCAACTGATTACCGAAGCACGTGCAGCGGGAAGCGCCATCGTGGGCATCTTCCACGACGAGGCGACCCGCGACGAAGTGGCGACGCGAACGCTCGCCATGCGTCCGGTGCTTCGTCCCGCACATTGATCCCCCGGAGTCTGTCCATGCTTATCAAGAACGCTCGCATCGTCACGCCCGACACGACCTTCACCGGCGTGGTCGAGGTCCGCGAGGGTCTCATCCACGCGGTGGAGGAAGGGACGACGCAGTCCGCCGAAGCCGTCGACTGGGAAGGCGATTATCTGGTGCCGGGGCTTGTCGAGTTGCACACCGACAATCTGGAGAAGCACCTCGCGCCACGCCCCGGCGTGTACTGGAACACGCACGCCGCGTTTGCGATTCACGACGCACAGGTCGCCGCCGCCGGTATCACGACGGTGTTCGACTCGCTGGTGATCGGCGAGCGCGACGCTTCGGGACTGCGCAGCCGCAAGCTGCAGGCCGAGTGCGGTCAGGCACTGCTCGACACCATCGAAGCGGGGCTGTTCCGTGCGGACCACTTCCTGCATCTGCGTTGCGAAATCGCGACGCAGGACGCGGCCGACACGTTCGCCGACATGTGCGACCACCCGCTGCTGCGTCTCGTGTCGGTGATGGATCACACGCCGGGTCAGCGTCAGTGGCACGACCCGGTGCTGCACCGTCAGTATCACGAGCGCAACGGCAAGGTGCCGGACGCGCAGTGGGAAGCAATGCTGGCCGATCTGCGTGCGCAGCAGCAGAGGTATGCGATTCCGCATCGCCGCTCCATCGTGGAGATGAGCCGTGCGCGCGGCCTGCCGCTCGCGAGCCACGACGACACCTCGCTCGAACACGTGGAAGAAGCGCAGCGCGACGGTGTGGCGTTGTCGGAATTTCCGACGACGCTGGTCGCCGCGCGTGCTGCGCACGACAAGTCGATTGGCGTGATCATGGGGGCACCGAACGTGGTGCGCGGCGGTTCGCACTCGGGCAATGTGGCGGCGGCGGAATTGGCACGTGAAGATGTGCTCGACATTCTGTCGTCGGACTATGTCCCGGCGAGTTTGCTGCAAGCGGCATTCCAGTTGCACAACGATCACGCCGACTGCGGCTGGACGCTCTCAAAGGCCATGCGCACGGTGTCGTGGAATCCGGCGCAGTCGGCAGGTCTCACGGATCGCGGCGGCATCAAGCCGGGCCTGCGTGCCGATATGGTGCGCGTGGCCGTGCGCCCCGGCATGCCGCCGATTCCGCGTGAGACGTATATGGTGGGGCAGCGGATCGCTTGATGGCGAATCGGTTGCACCATTGAGAAAGGCCGCTGACGCGGCCTTTTTCTTTGTGTGACGATCGCTACGTCAGATCACCATCTTGCGCACGCGGGCCGAGAAGACGTCGATACACGTCACCACGATCACCATGATCACCATCACCGCGCACGTCTGGGCGTACTGGAAGCTGCGAATGACTTCGTAGAGCACCACACCGATGCCGCCTGCGCCCACCATCCCGACCACCGACGCCGAACGCACGTTCGACTCGAAGCGGTACAGCGTGTACGAGATCCACAGCGGCATGACCTGCGGCAGCACGCCGTACAGGATTTCATCGATGGCGCGAGCGCCCGTCGCACGCACGCCTTCCACCGGACGCGGGTCGATCGCTTCGACCGCCTCGGCGAACAGCTTCGAGAGCGTGCCCGTCGTGTGCACCCACAGCGCGAGCACACCGGCGAAGGGGCCGAGGCCCACCGCCACGATGAAGAGCATCGCGAAAACCATTTCGTTAATCGCGCGGCATGCGTCCATCACGCGACGCACCGGCTGATACACCCACGCCGGCACCATGTTCGACGCCGAGAGCAAACCCATCGGAATCGAGCAGACGACAGCGAGTACCGTCCCCCACACTGCGATGTGAATCGTTACGAGCATCTCGTTGACGTACACCCGCCAGTCGCGGAAGTCGGGCGGGAAGAAATCGTGCGCGAACTGGCTCATGTTGCCGGAATCGCGAATCAGATCGAGCGGACGCATGTCGGCGCCGCTCCACGACCACACCAGGACCAGAAAGAAGATGCCCCAACTGATCAGGGACAGCCAAGAACGCTTGGGCGGCTCGCCCGGCAGGCGGCCATTGGCAGTGATTGATGCGCTGGTGTTCATGTCGAGTACCACGTGTCGTACCGGCGCGGCTGCCACCGGCGAATTTCGTATGACGGAGAAGATGGCGAACCCGACATCGGGTTCGCCATCACTTGAATCGTCTTGCTGACTTCTTCCCGCTGACTTCTTCCTGCTGACTTCTTCCGGCTTACTTCGTCTTGTTCAGCTCTTTGTCGAGCGCTGCCAGCTTGCCGTCGAGGTCGGCGAGTTGCGTCTTCTTCTTGGCGGCGTCGATGTTGGCGTCCGACTCAAGCTGCACCTTCTGCTTGAACAGTTCGAGCTGACGGATCGGCAGCAGCTGAGCATCCGACGACGCGCGGAAACCGCCGTAGTTGTAGATGTTCTTCAGCACTTCCTTCTCGTGCGCGTCCTTGCCGTAAGAGAGGAAGAAATCGCGGATCTTCTTCTTCGTGCCGTCCGGCAGGTCCTTGCGCCACAGCAGCGGATCCGACGGAATCAGCGGCGACTTCCAGATCACGTGCACCAGCTTGGCCTTCTCCGGCTGCGTGGCTTCGAGCTTGTTGAGCTCTTCGGTGTTGTTCGTCGCAACGTCGACCTGATTGTTGATCACTGCCATCAGGTTTGCGCCGTGGTTCGAGCTACGCGCCGTCTTGAAGTACGTGCGCGGGTCGATGTTGTTCTTCGCGAACACGTAGTAGCCCGGCACCAGCGTGCCCGACGTCGACGTCGGATCGCCCAGACCGAAGTTGATCTTCTTGCCGTTCTTGATCACGTCGTCGAGCGTCTTGTACGGGCTCGACGCGTTCGAGATCAGCAGCGAGTAGTAGCCCTCGGTGCCGTCGGCATACATGATCTTGGCGAAGACCTCGCCTTGCGAACGGTCAACGGCTTCCATCGCGCCCTTGTTGCCCATCCATGCGAGCTGCACCTTGTTGAAGCGCATGCCTTCGATTACACCGGCGTAGTCGGTGGCAAAGAACGGGGTCACCTTGATGCCCGTTTGCTTCTCCATATCGTCGATCAGCGGCTGCCAGCGTTGGCGCAGGGCTGCGCTGGAATCCGTCGAGATGATGCCGAAGTTGATTTCCTGCGCGTTTGCCGCCGCTACCGAGGCGAACATGGCCGCGCCGGCCAGCAGGGTTTTCCACAGTTTCATGAGAGCAAGCTCCTGGTCAGATAGGACTTAAGTGAGGCTTAGGGACATCGAGGTGAGGAATGGGGCTTGCGCGTCGGCCGGCTTCGCTTCGCCAGTTGCCGAGGCTTCGGAATCTTCCGAGCTTTCGTTGAGCAGTTCGCCCGCTTGCACGCCGTACAGACGGCGCAGCAGGTCCGGCGTGAGCGCCGAGGACGGGCCGTCGTACACCACGCGGCCCTGATGCAGCGCCACGGTGCGCACGCAGTAGCGCATGGCAACGTCCACCTGGTGCAGCGAAACGACGACCGTCAGCTTGTGATCGCGGTTCATGCGCGCGAGCATGTCCATGACCTTGCGCGCCGACTCCGGATCGAGCGACGCAATCGGCTCGTCCGCGAGAATGATCTTGGCGCCCTGCACGAGCGTGCGTGCGAGTGCCGCGCGCTGTTGCTGACCGCCCGAGAGCGTGCTGGCGCGCTGGAAGGCAAAGTCGGCGATGCCGACTTCTGCCAGTGCCGTAAGGGCAGCCTGACGCTCAGCGGTCGTAAAGCGGAACATCAGACTGCGCCACAGCGGCACGCGAGCCAGCAGCCCCGTGAGTACGTTGGTGATGACCGGCAGGCGGCCCACCAGATTGAATTGCTGAAAGACGAAGCCGATGTCACGGCGAATCTGACGCACTTCGCGCACGATGCGGCCGTCGCGCTGGATCGGACGACCCATAATTTCGATGCTGCCCGGCTGCTGGTCGGCAGGTACGAAGCCCGCGATGTGACGCATCAGCGTCGACTTGCCCGAGCCGGAGGCCCCGATCAGGGCGATCATTTCGCCCGGCATGACTTTGAGCGCCACTTCGTCGAGTGCACGGCGGCTCCCGAAGGTCTTGGTCAGTCGCTCGATTCGAATCGCTTCGTCCACGGTTCACCTGTGAGTCAGTTCGCCGGTCGGCCCCAATGCTCTGTGACTTGCGACGTCCTCCTTGAGGCGTTGTCGCTCGCATCGCTCGACTAGCTGTTTTGTGGCAATTTGTGCCAAAAGTGAACGCAGTCTAAAAAGCCCGGATGACAAGACAGTGACAATCGATCAGCTTTTTTTCGCCCAGCCAAAACCCTTATGTGTTCAATGGTTTGGCAACGTTTTCGGGGTGATGTAACGTGTCAGAGAAAAGCTGACTACGTCAGGAAGGGTGACATGATGCGGGGGCGTCGCCGCTCCCATTCGCCAACTTTGTCTACATATTTTTGGCATCCTGACGAACACGTATCGACAGGAAAAACCACCGCATAGGGCCGTGCGACAAGCCCCTCGCGGCGTGTTTGGCGGGAAAGATTTTCAGGGAGCGAAACGCGTCGTGGCGACGTGTGGCGTGCTGTGGCGACCTAAGGCACACGTGTGCAAGCAGGCGCTGCGATGTGCGACTGAGTAATGGGACGAGAGAGAAAGAAGACCGGTCCCGAACGGACCGGTCGTCGTCAGGCGATGAGCAATTCCGGGCCGCGCGCGCGAAGCTGGGCCAGCATGCTCTTGTGCGGGGCAGCGTCGCTGATGAGATAGCGGGCCGCTTCGAAGTGACGGATGCGCACGGGCGTCACGCGACCGAACTTGGTGTGGTCTGCGACGACGGCCGACACATTCGCACACAGCAGCATGCGCGCGCGCAGTTCGGCCGCAGCGCGGTTGAAATCGGTGATCCCGCCGTCTTCCGTCACGCCGCCCACACCGATGAATGCGAAGTCGGCGTGATATTGCGAAATCTGGTTGATGGCGTCCCAGCCCTGCACGGCGTCTTCGTTGTCCTGCAACTCACCGCCGAGCAGCGTCACGCGGTTGTCGTGATGGCGTCCGAGCAGGCGCGCGATCTGCCAGTCGTTGGTGTAGATGCGAAGACGGTGTTTGGAGAGCAGCGCCTGTGCGACAGCGCGCGTGGTCGTGCCGTAGTCGATGATGACCGACGCGCCGTCGGGCACCAGCTCCGCGGCGCGCACGCCGATGGCGCGCTTGCCCACGGCGTTGACGTTCTCACGCAGCGTCCAGTCGGGCTCACTCCGGTCGGCGGCCAGCGCACCGCCGTGGGTCATGAGCAGCAGACCGCGCGCGGCGAGCGTGTTGAGGTCGCGTCGCACGGTCTCGCGCGACACACCCAGCTCCCGCACCAGATCGCTGATCGCCAGCGCCCCGGTCTTGGCAAGTTGTTCGAGCACGTATTGTTGGCGTTGTTCGGCAAGCATGATCGAGCAATATCAGTTGGACTACGAATGACGGGACGACGTCCGCGAAAACGGGAACGTCACGTGTCGTGCATTACCCCTGTAACGCGACACGCAATCCCAGACCGATGAAGATCGCGCCGGCCACGCGGTCGAGCCAGCGCCCCGCCCCCGGACGACGCTTGAGCCACGTCCCCAGCACGCCCGCGAACCAGCCGTAGACGCTGAACACGACGATGGTCTGCGCCATGAACACGAGGCCGAGCAGCACCATCTGCCAGCCCGGATGAGCGGCGTCGGCGCTCACGAATTGCGGCAGGAATACGAGGAAGAACAGCGTGACCTTCGGGTTGAGCATGTTCGCGAACACGCTCTGACGGAAGACGGCACCGAGCGACTGCGGCTCAGTGTCGTTCGCCAGCGTCAGTGCACCGCGCGCGCGCAGCGCCTTGATGCCGATCCAGATGAGATAGGCCGCACCGAGCAGCTTGATCGTCTCGAACGCCCACGGCGACGAGCGCAGCACGGCCGCGAGGCCCACTGCGGCAATCGTCGTGTGGAAAAGGCAGCCGAAGGTGAAACCGGCCGCAGCGGCCAGTCCCGCGCGGCGGCCCTGCGCAATACCGCGCGCGATGACCTGCATGTTGTCGGGCCCGGGCGCAAGCGTGATAGCCACCGAGGTCAGCAGGAACAGCCAGAGATTGGGCATCGGTGCGTCCGGGTCGGAAGGTCAGAAATTGTTCGGTGCGCGCAGTGCGCTCAGTACGCTTAGTGCCCTTCGAACGAGCACAGCAGGAAGAGATCCAGCCCGGCATCGCGAATCAGCTTCGATCCGCCCAGCTCCGGCAGGTCGACGATGGCCGCCCCCTCGATGACCGTCGCGCCGAGGCGCTCCAGCAACTTCTTACCGGCAAGCATCGTGCCGCCCGTGGCCACCAGATCGTCGATCAGCAGCACGCGGTCGCCGGGACCGCAGGCGTCGGCGTGAATCTCTACGGTCGCGCTGCCGTATTCCAGCTCGTACTCTTCGGCGACCGTCTGATAGGGCAGCTTGCCCTTCTTGCGAATGGGGATGAATCCGATGTTCAGCTCGTACGCGAGGATCGAGCCGAGAATGAAGCCACGCGCATCGAGACCCGCAATATAGTCGGGGCGTTGCGCCATGTAGCGATGTACGAACACATCGATGAGCACCCGCAAGGTGCGCGGGTTCTTGAGCAACGGGGTGATGTCGCGGAACTGCACGCCGGGTGCGGGCCAGTCCGGCACGGTGCGGATCTGGCTTTTGATATAGGCGGCAGGGGACTCGTCGATCTGCACGGGGATCCTTCTTTCGGTACTGATAGGGAACACGCCACATTATGCCAAAAAGGCCCGGCCTCCCTGTGACGGTCCGACTTTCCGCCCGATTTGGCGTCCCGGGTCGGCGTCCCGGGTTGCCGCCCTAATCGTGTCCCAGCAACCGCGTCTCCGCTGCCACTAGCTTGTCGGGCAGGCCGCGCAACACCACGATGTCTTCGGCCATCAGACGCGTCTCCGCCACCGGCTCCACGCCGCGAATGCCATGGCGGCGGATCGCCGTCACCGTCACCCCGAGTTTGTCCAGCCGAAGCTCGCCGAGCGTGCGGCCGACGGCCGCCGCGTTGAGCGTGAGGGGCACCGATTGCAGGCGCACCTGCTCGCGCTCGCCGCCTTCGTCTTCGTCGTCCAGCCCGTGAAAGTAGCCGCGCAGCAGGCTGTAGCGCTCGTTACGCGCCTGCGCCACCCGACGCAACACCCGGCGCATCGGCACGCCCATGAGCACCAGCGCGTGCGAGGCGAGCATCAGGCTCCCCTCCACGATTTCCGGAACGACTTCGGTGGCCCCGGCGGCGATGAGGTCGTCGATATGCGTATCGTCGACCGTGCGAACAACCACGGGCAGCGTCGGCTCCAATGCCTGCACCTGCGCGAGCACCTTGAGCGCCGCCGGCGTGCTGTCGTACGTCACCACAATCCCCGCCGCCCGGTGAATCCCCGCCGCGACGAGCGCTTCGCGCCGGGCCGCGTCGCCGAACACTACGGTCTCGCCGGAACTGGCGGCCTCCATCACGCGGTCGGGGTCGAGGTCGAGCGCCACGTAGCCGATCCCCTCCTGCTCCAGCATGCGCGCCAGGTTCTGACCGCATCGGCCGTAACCGCAGATGATCACGTGCCCCGACGTCTTGATGCTCTGCGTCGCAATCTTCGTCATCTGCAACGACTGCATCATCCATTCGTTGGCGACGAAGCGCAGCGCAATGCGGTCGGCGTTGATGATGAGGAACGGCGCGCACAGCATCGAGAGCAACATCCCGGCGAGTACCGCCTGCGACAGCGACGGGTCGAGCAGACTCCGGTCGATCACAAGATTGAGCAGCACGAAGCCGAATTCGCCCGCCTGCGCCAGCCCCAGCCCGGTGCGGATTGCCGTGCCCGGCGGGCTGCCGAACAGACGCGCCAGCCCTGCGATGAGCGTGAATTTGACGATCAGCGGACCGATGAAGAACAACAGCACGAGCAACGGCTGCTTGAGTACGATGCCCGGATTGAGCAGCATGCCGGTCGTGATGAAGAACAGGCCGAGCAGCACGTCGCGAAACGGCTTGATGTCGTCTTCCACCTGATGGCGAAACGGCGTCTCGGCAATCAGCATGCCCGCAATGAACGCGCCCAACGCCATCGACAGCCCGAGATGCTCGGTGATGTAGGCCAGCCCCAGCGTGAGCAACAGCAGGTTGAGCATGAAGAGCTCTTGCGAGCGACGCGCGGCCACGATGTGGAACCAGCGTCCAACGAGTTTTTGCCCAATCCAGAGGAGCAACGCCAGTGCGCCGGTGATCTTGAGCGCCGCCAGCGAGAGGGCGAGCACCAGCGCCTTCGAGTTGCCGCCGAGCGCGGAGATCACGATCAGCAACGGCACCACGGCCAGATCCTGGAACAGCAGCACGCCCATGATGTTGCGGCCGTGCTCCGTCTCCAGTTCAAGCCGCTCGGCGAGCATCTTGGTGACGATGGCCGTCGAGGACATGGCGAGCGCGCCGCCCAGCGCCACCGAGGCCTGCCATGAGAACGACCAGAACAGGTTGACGAGTGCGCCCAGTCCGACGGCGACGAGCAACGTCCCGAGAACCTGTGAAACGCCGAGTCCGAGCACCACTCTTCTCATGCTCTTTAGCTTGGGCAATGAGAATTCGATGCCGATGGAGAACATCAGGAAGACGACGCCGAACTCCGCGAGGTATTGCACACGCTGCGAATCGGCGGCCAGCCCC
The DNA here is from genome assembly GCF_024704525.1 of Pandoraea commovens. Lineage (NCBI taxonomy): Bacteria > Pseudomonadati > Pseudomonadota > Betaproteobacteria > Burkholderiales > Burkholderiaceae > Pandoraea > Pandoraea commovens. Next base: position 628,757 of record NZ_CP102780.1, on the reverse strand, counting down.
AGCGCATGCGGGCCGATGACGATGCCCACGCTGAGATAGCCCAGCATCGGCGGCAGATGGAGCATGCGAAACAGCACCACCCCGACGCAGGCGGCAAATAACAATACGAGAGTGAGTTCGAGCGGCGATGCCATCAGCTAGGGTCGGTTTCCTGAGTGAATCCGGGTGAGCGGGGTGCGTTGTCTTGCCAATGTCATGCAAGGGCCGTGCCAGCGTACGTCCGGACGGCGGCCACGGGAGAGGAAACCGGACCGGTTCGGGCGATGTCCCGAATGGCGCTGGGCGGGGCGCAGGGCCAGACGTGGCGCGGCTGTCCTTCGACGCCACGTCCGTTTTGATATACTCCGCGCATGATAGCGAAAATCAATCCAGGCCGGGCACTAGAGGTCGCCCGGGAGGTGTTGCGCACTGAAGCCGACGCCATCGAACGCGTGTCCGCGCACCTCGACGACAGCTTCTTCGAAGCGGTCTCGCTGCTGCTTGCCTGCCGTGGGCGCGTCGTCGTCACCGGGATGGGCAAGTCCGGCCACATCGGCCGCAAACTCGCTGCCACGTTCGCCAGCACCGGCACTCCCGCATTCTTCGTTCACCCCGCAGAAGCCAGCCACGGCGATTTGGGCATGATCACGGCCGACGACGTCGTCGTCGCCCTGTCCAACTCCGGCGAAACGGGTGAGCTCGTCAGCATCCTGCCGATGATCAAGCGCATTGGCGCGAAGCTCATCGCCATGACCGGCAACGCCGCATCGAGCCTTGGCCGTCTGTCCGACGTGCATCTCGACGCGCACGTCGAGAAAGAAGCCTGCCCGCTGGGCCTCGCGCCCACCGCCAGCACCACAGCCGCCCTCGCCCTCGGCGACGCGCTCGCCGTCACGCTGCTCGACGCACGCGGCTTCGGCGCGGAAGACTTCGCCCGCTCGCATCCGGGTGGCGCGCTGGGCCGTCGGTTGCTGACCTTCGTGCGCGATGTCATGCGCACCGGCGACGCCGTGCCGCGCGTGCGCTCCGACGCCAATCTCTCCGACGCCCTGATCGAGATGACCGCCAAGGGTCTCGGCATGACCGCCATCGTGGATGCCGACGATCGCGTCGTCGGTATCTTCACGGACGGCGACTTGCGTCGTTTGTTCAAGCGTACACTCGATTTCACCTCGTTGAAGCTGGCCGACGTCATGAAGGCCGATCCGCGCACCATCGATCCGGACAAGCTCGCCGCAGAAGCCGCCGAACTGATGGAACGCTTCGGCATCATGCAGTTGCTCGTGACGGAAAACGGCCGCCTTGTCGGCGCCCTGAACGTCCACGACCTGTTCGCCGCCAAGGTCGTGTGAGTTTTCTGCCAATGAGTCAAACGAGTCAACCGAATCCCGCCAATACTTCGGGCATCGCTCAGTTCGATGTCGCCGCTGCCACGCAACGCGCGGCGCGTCTGCGCGTCATGGTGTTCGACGTCGACGGCGTGCTGACCGATGGCGGCCTGCGCTACGGCCCGACAGGCGAAGTCATCAAGACCTTCGACTCGCTCGACGGTCACGGCCTGAAGTTGCTCAGCGAAGCCGGCATCGTCACCGCCATCATCACGGGACGCCAGTCGGATATCGTCGCCAAACGCGCCGCGGATCTACGTGTCGCACACGTCTATCAGGGCGTGCACGACAAGCGCGCCGCGTTTGAAGACCTGTGCGCCAAAGTGGGCGTGACGGCCGACGTCTGCGGACATATCGGCGACGACTGGCCCGACCTGCCCGTGCTCACGCGTGTAGGCTTCGCCGCCTGCCCGGCCAATGCGCATGTCGAAGTGAAGGCACGCTGTCACTGGATCGCGAGTACGCGCGGCGGCGAAGGGGCTGCACGCGAGTTGTGCGACTTCATCTTGCGCGCGCAGGGGCGTTACGACGCCCTGCTCGCCGAAGCCATCGCCTGACGCGCCGGGAGAGTCGATCCACTCATGGCCATCCAACGCGTCTCGCCCGCTTCGCTGATCGCGATTGCCGTCCTGGCAAGCCTTGCCGCCGGCACGTACTGGCTCGTTCAGCGCACGCTGCCGTCCGACGCCGACCGCGCGCCGTACGTGAAGCAGCACATCCCCGATTACTACGCCGACGACATGGTGATTTCCATGCTCGCGCCCAACGGGGTGACGCAGTACCGCGTCAACGCCGTCCACATGACGCACTTCGAAGACGACCAGACCACGGCCATGACGATGCCCGCCGTGCGCGCCTTCACGCCGGATCAGCCCGAAGTCACCGCCACGAGCAAGCGTGGCACGCTCAACGCCGATATGTCGATCGTCGATCTGTACGACGACGCGGTCGTGGTGCGTCAGCCGGGGCCGCGCGATCCCGAAATGCGTGCGCTGTCCGAGCACTTCCAGGTGCTCGTGAACGAAGACATCGTGCGCACCGAGAAGCCGGTGCAGCTGTTCCGCGGGTCGTCCGTGATGTATGGCGACGGCATGATTTTCAATAACATCTCGCGCGCCGTACAATTGCTCGGCAATGTTCACGGCACGATCCAGCCGGCGGAACTGGGCGCCAAGCGCCCGCCGCCGTCAGGCCAGTCCACACTGCCTGTTAAGCCGACCGCTCCGCGCGCGCCATCTCAGACTCCACAGGGCCCCAAGACCCCATGACCGATCGCCTTTCACTGCGACCCGCCACTGTATCGCTGCGTGCGCTTCGCGCGCTGGCCGCCGCCTTCGCCGTTCTTGGCGCACTGGCTGCACCGCTGGCCCACGCCGAACGCGCCGACCGCGACAAGCCGCTCAATATCGAGTCGGACCACATGAGCTATGACGACCTCAAGCAGGTCAACATCTTCACCGGCAACGTGACGATGACCAAGGGGACGATTCTCCTGAAGGCCGATCGCGTCGAAGTGACTCAGGATCCGGAGGGCTATCAGTACGCCACCGCTTACTACAAGCCGGGCGGCCCGCTCGCCTACATGCGTCAGAAACGCGACGGCATGGATGAGTACATCGACGGCTGGGGCCAGACCATCTATTACAACGGCAAGACCGAAGTCGCGACGCTCACCACGCAGGCCACGCTCAAGCGCCTGGCCGGTGGCACCAAGGTGCTCGACGAGATTCACGGCAGCGTGATCACGTACGACACCTACAATGAGGTCTACACCGCCAACAGCGGCGCCGATCAGGTCAACCCCAACAATCCGAACGGTCGCGTGCGCGCCACGCTCGCACCGCGCAACGCCACGGGCGCGCAGGCGCAGGCACCGGGCGCTGCCAGCAAGCCGGCCACCGCGCCCAAGGGCGACCTGCCGCCGCTGTCGCCTTCCAAGAACATCGGGAATCCGCGTGAGTAATTCTGCCAATAGCAACGCCTCGACCATCAACCCGGGCAACGCCCCGGTGGGCAAGCCCAGCGCGCTCGTCGTGCGCTCGCTCAAGAAGCAGTACGGCGCGCGTACCGTCGTCAAGGACGTGTCGCTCGACGTGAAGAGCGGCGAGGTCGTGGGTCTGCTTGGCCCGAACGGCGCGGGCAAGACAACCTCGTTCTACATGATCGTGGGACTGGTGCCTGCCGACGATGGCGAAATCCAGCTCGACGGCAACCTCATCAGCGAACTGCCGATCCACGAGCGCGCCCGCATGGGCGTCTCGTATCTGCCGCAGGAAGCGTCGGTGTTCCGCAAGCTCACGGTCGAAGACAACATTCGCGCCGTGCTCGAATTGCAGGTCGATGCACAGGGCAAACCCCTCAAGCGCGACGAAATCGAACGCCGCATCGAAGCCCTGCTCGACGAGCTTCAAGTGGGCCATCTGCGCGAAAATCCGGCGATGTCGCTCTCGGGTGGCGAGCGTCGTCGCGTGGAAATCGCACGCGCCCTGGCCACACAGCCGCGTTTTATTTTGCTCGACGAACCGTTCGCGGGCGTCGACCCGATCGCCGTGCTGGAAATTCAGCGGATCGTGCGCTTTCTCAAGGACCGAGGCATCGGTGTCCTGATTACCGACCACAACGTGCGCGAGACGCTGGGTATCTGCGATCACGCGTACATCATCAGCGAAGGCTCGGTGCTCGCCGCCGGCACGCCTGACCAGATCGTTGCCGACGAAAGCGTGCGTCGCGTCTATCTGGGCGAAAATTTCCGGATGTAAAGCAGATTTTTCGCATGTAAACCCTGCCTCCGATAGGAGTCAGGGACGGTTCCGTTGGCGTGACAAAGCCTCTACAATGAAGGCGAGACCGCTATGAAACCGACTCTTCAACTCCGCACCTCGCAGCACCTGACCCTCACGCCGCAGTTGCAGCAATCGATCCGGTTGTTGCAACTGTCGACGCTCGAACTCCAACAGGAAGTCGAGCACGCGCTCACCCAGAACCCGATGCTCGAACGCGAGGACGATTGGCTCGCCGGTTCGGTACGTGTGGGCACAGACGGGTCGCTGCGCAACGAGCGGAGTTCGTCGTCCAGCAGTTCGAACGACAACGGCCACGAGTCCGCCAACGGCCACGACGAAGCGCGCGAACTCGATGGCGAGGCCCGCTTCGACGACAACGCGTCGGACAATGGCAGCGACTGGAGCCTGAACGACTTCGCCCGCTCCGGCAGCGCATCGGACGACGACGACAATGCGCGTCCGCAACTGCATGTCGACCACCCCAATCTCCGCGAACATCTGCTGGCCCAGCTGCGCCTGACCAAGGCGAGTCCGCGCGACCGCGCGCTGGTGGAATTCCTGATCGAATCGCTGGACGAAGACGGCTACCTCGGTAGCCTGCTCGACGAGATTCAGGCCGAAATGCCCGAAGAGCTGGCGCTCGAAACGGAAGAAATCAACGCGGCGCTGGCGCTGCTGCAAAGCTTCGATCCGGCGGGCGTGGGTGCCCGCAGTCCGGCCGAGTGCCTGCGTCTACAGCTCCAGCGACTACCCGCAAGCGGTGTGCGCACCCTGTCGCTGCGCATCGTCACCGATCACCTGGAACTGCTGGCCGCGCGCGATTACACGCGTCTGCGCCGCCTGCTGGGTGTCGGCGAAGACGGTCTGCGCGCCGCGCATCAGCTGATTCGCTCGCTGGACCCCTTCCCGGGCTCGGCTTACGGCTCGCCTCAGGCCGACTACGTCGTGCCGGACGTGCTGGTACGCAAGCAAGGGAGCGGCTGGACGGCGGAGCTGAATCCGGAAGTGATGCCGCGTCTGCGCATCAACGAGATGTATGCGCGCATTCTCCGAAATAACCGGAACGATCCGGGAACCGGCAACCTCCAACAGCAGTTGCAGGAAGCGCGCTGGCTGATCAAGAACATCCAGCAACGCTTCGACACGATCCTGCGGGTGGCGCAGGCGATTGTCGAGCGTCAAAAGAACTTCTTCACGCATGGCGAAATCGGCATGCGGCCCTTGGTTTTACGCGAGATTGCTGATACGCTGGGTTTACATGAATCCACGATTTCACGGGTGACGACGAGTAAGTACATGCTCACTCCATTTGGAACCTTCGAGCTTAAGTACTTCTTCGGATCACACGTGGCAACGGAAGCCGGAGGCGCTGCGTCATCGACCGCCATCCGCGCACTCATCAAGCAACTCATAGGAGCTGAAGACCCGCAGAGCCCCCTTTCCGATAGCCGTATCGCGGAACTGCTGGCAGAGCAAGGTTTTGTGGTGGCGCGGCGCACTGTCGCGAAGTACCGCGAGGCCATGCGAATCCCCGCAGTGAACTTGCGCAAATCTTTGTAGGACAGTCCTGGTGCGCCATGTTGGCCGCTGGGGCATAACGCCGCAGTGCGACATTGCGTCACGTCAATGGCTCGCACCCTCGCTAGCCAGCGTCAACGTTGACGCGGCCTGCACTTCGGCATTTCAGCAAGGAGAGCAGCTATGAATCTGAAGATCAGTGGACACCATCTCGAACTCACGCCTTCGCTGCGCGAATTTGTCGTCAACAAGCTTAACCGCGTGTTGAATCATTTCGACCAGCTAATCGGCGCCGAGGTGATCCTCTCTGTCGACAAGACCAAGGAGAAGAGCGGACGCCAGATCGCGAGCGTCACGGTGTTTCTCAAGGGCAAAGAAATTTTCGTCGAGAAGTGTGACGAGAATATGTATGCCGCCATCGACAAGCTGATCGACATGCTCGACCGCAAGGTAATGCAGTACAAGGACAAGGTTCAGGATCACGGTCGCGAGGCCATCAAGCACCACGAACTTCCTCCTGAGGCGGAACCGCTGCAATAGCATCTTCAGGCGTGGTAATCGCATTGGCTGATACCGACGAAAACCCGCAAGGAACCACCCGAGCGCATATCCGTCTGTTGTAAGTCTGGCATCACCCACCGCGGGGCCGTTGAACGGCCCCTTTTGTATGGTTCGCCCCACTTCCGTGACTTGCCGCGAGCGCGGCGGCGAGTGGTCTATAATGCGAGGTCAATCGGGGGTTGGAGGGCGACTAAGCGTTCGCCCGCATTACAAGATGAACCGTTTAGCCAAACTCATACTCGAGTCCAACATCCTGCTTGGACTGTCCGTTACCAGCAAGAAGCGCCTGTTCGAACAGGTCGGCCTCCTCTTCGAGAACAATGCCGGGCTTTCTCGCGCTGTGGTAACCGACAATCTCTTCGCCCGTGAGCGTCTCGGCTCGACGGGTCTTGGAGAAGGCGTGGCGATTCCGCATGGACGCATTAAAGGCCTGAAGGTCCCAGCCGCCGCGTTCATCCGCCTGGAAGAGGCCATTCCGTTCGAAGCGCCCGACGGTCAGCCGGTTTCCCTCCTGTTTGTGTTGCTCGTGCCCGAGCAGGCGACGCAGCAGCACCTCGAAATCCTGTCCGAAATTGCCCAGTTGCTCTCGGACCCCGAGATGCGCAGTATCCTGATCAACGCGCCTAGCGCCAAAGATGTCCACACCGCGCTGACGAACTGGAAGCCCTGAGTCGTCCCGAGTCGTCTGCGCACCGGTACGAATCGCCGCGAACACACACGAATTCCGTAGCTCCCACACCCAACCGAACGAGGCGACGCGGTGGAACTGACCGGCATCAACGCGCAAAGCATTTTCGACGACAACGCCGCGACGTTGCGTCTGTCGTGGCTCACGGGCCATGAAGGTTGGGAGCGCGGCTTTACGCCGGAGAGCGTGGCTACGGCCACCTCCAGCGCCGACCTCGTGGGCCACCTGAACCTCATCCACCCGAACCGGATTCAGGTGCTCGGCGAAGCGGAGCTACGCTACTACCAGCGTCTTACGGACGAAAACCGCAAGCGTCACATGGGTGAAGTCATCGCGCTGGAACCGCCGTTCCTCGTGGTGGCAGACGGCCTTGAAGCGCCGCCCGATCTGGTGCTGCGCTGTACACGCTCCTCCACCCCGCTGTTCACCACGCCGCTGTCGACGGCCTCCGTCATCGACAGCCTGCGTCTGTACATTTCTCGCGTTTTCGCGCCGCGTTGCACGATGCACGGCGTTTTCATCGACATTCTGGGCATGGGCGTGCTGCTCACCGGCGACTCCGGTCTCGGCAAAAGCGAACTCGGTCTGGAACTGATCAGCCGTGGACACGGCCTGGTGGCGGACGATGCGGTCGATTTCGTGCGTCTCGGGCCGGATTTCGTCGAAGGCCGCTGCCCGCCGCTGCTGCAAAACCTGCTGGAAGTGCGCGGTCTCGGTCTGCTCGACATCAAGACCATCTTCGGTGAGACGGCTGTGCGCCGGAAGATGAAGCTCAAGCTGATCGTGCAACTGGTGCGCCGTCCCGATGGCGAATTCCAGCGCCTGCCGCTCGAAGCGCAGACGGTCGACGTGCTGGGCCTGCCGATCAACAAGGTGATTCTGCAAGTGGCCGCCGGGCGAAACCTCGCCGTGCTGGTCGAAGCGGCCGTGCGAAACACGATTCTGCAACTGCGCGGGATCGATACGCTCAAGGACTTCATGGAGCGTCAGCGCCAGGCCATGCAGGACCCGGACGGCATGCAGGGCAAATTGCTCTGAGCGTTCGCGATTCGGCGGCCCGAATCCACCGAGTCCGCCGAATCCGCCGAAACCTTCCGGGTATACCGCTATTTTTGCGTTTTTCTGTCAACGCCGCGCGATTGCGGCGCGTTTTCTAACATGTTGTAATCGCAACGCGGTTCATCCCCGTGCCCGCGCGTCACGACCTTTTGGAGAGACGATCATGAAAAAAGCACTCGCTGCACTGCTTCTGGTATCCCCGCTGCTCGCATCGCCCGTGTTCGCTCAAACGGCCGCCGCCCCGGCATCTGCCCCCAAAGCGACCAACGCCCAACAAGACAAGATGAAGGCTTGCAACTCGCAAGCGACCGGCAAGAAGGGTGACGACCGCAAGGCCTTCATGAAGCAGTGTCTGTCCGCTGGCGGGGCCGCACCGGCCGCCAAGCAGACGCAGCAGGAAAAGATGAAGACCTGCAATACGCAAGCGAGCGGCAAGAAGGGCGACGATCGCAAGGCGTTCATGAAGCAGTGCCTGTCGAACGCTCCGGCGGCCTAAGTTTTACGCCTGACGAGCCTGACGGCGCCCCATGCGGGCGCCGTTTTCGCTTGCAGAACGGGGATTCTCGAAAACGCAGCGAAAACGGTAGAAACTCCCTAGTTTTTGCCTACGCGACACCCGTACGACACAATCGCTTACCATGATGGTTGTATTCGGGAAATGTCATGAAGATCGTACTGATTACCGGCGTCTCCGGTTCGGGCAAATCGCTCGCCCTGAACGTCCTCGAGGATGCGGGTTACTACTGCGTCGACAATCTGCCGTCGCGCTTTTTGCCTGAACTCGCCGTCTACCTCGGAACACAACACTACACGCGCCTCGCGGTCGCCATCGACGCGCGCAGCGGCGGCTCGCTCGCCGATCTGCCGCCGATCATTGGCGGCCTGCGCCGTTTCGGCCATGACGTTCGTGTGCTGTTCCTCAATGCGACCACGCAAACGCTGGTGCAGCGCTTCTCGGAGACGCGCCGCCGTCACCCGCTTTCCGCAACTGGCGACGACACGCTCTCGGCCACCGGCTCGCTTGTCGAAGCCATCGAGAAAGAGCGTGAGATGCTCAGCAGCGTCACCGAGCTGGGTCATCAGATCGACACCAGCAATCTGCGCGCGAGTGCACTGCGCCGCTGGATTCGCGAATTCGTGCAACACGATCAGACCGGCCTCACGCTGATGTTCGAATCGTTCGGATTCAAACATGGCGTGCCGCTCGACGCCGACCTTGTCTTCGATGTCCGCTCGCTGCCCAATCCGTATTACGACGTGCAATTGCGCCCGCTGACCGGGCGCGATCAACCCGTGATCGATTTCCTGTCCGCCATTCCCGAAGTGGACGAGATGATCAACGACATCGGCGCCTATCTGCAAAAGTGGTTGCCGAGCTATATGCGCGACAACCGCAGCTATCTGACGGTCGCCATCGGATGTACGGGCGGGCAGCATCGCTCCGTGTTTATCTCCGAGACGCTCGGCGCGCGCTTTCGCGACGAAGCGAGCGTGCTCGTGCGTCACCGCGAACTCGCCCCCATCGATACGAAGTGAAGGGTCGCCGGCTGGCTTACGCCGGCAGCGACAACTGACCGTCGTTCACACCGTGCAGCGACAGCGCGTCGGCGATCTTGCGAATCGGTGACGGCAACCCGGCGGCCGCGACCCCCTCCCCATCCAGCCATGAACGGTTGGCATCGTCGATCGATGTTGCCGCTGTCGCTGATGATGCGCACAGCGTCACCATCCACGGTCGCAAATGCAATTTGAAGTGCGTGAAGACGTGCGTGAGACCGTGCAGCGGCATGAGCGACTGCACCGCGCCGACCTTCGCGCCAAGTGCCGCCGCATGCCCCGTCAGACGCTCGCGCAGTAACGCGTCGTCGGCGTCGCGTGCGTCGGTCGGCGGCGTGAGTTCCGGCAGGCTCCACAGACCACCCCAGATACCGCTGTCGGGACGTCGCTCGAACAACACGCGATCGCCTGCGCGGATGACCAGCACGTCGACATAGCGCTCCGGCTGCGCCTTTTTCGGCTTGGAGGTCGGCAACGTCCGCTCGCGCCCCGTCGCATGCGCGACGCAATCGCTGTCGAACGGACACTCGCCGCAGCGTGGCTTGCCGCGGGCGCACAGCGTCGCGCCGAGGTCCATCATCCCTTGCGTGTAGGCTGGCAAATCGCTTTGCGGCAACAGCGATTCCGCCAGCGTCCACATCTCTCGCTCGATCTTCGGCGTGCCCGGGAAGCCTTCGATACCGAACACGCGCGCGAGCACCCGTTTGACGTTGCCGTCGAGGATGGCGGCGTGCGCGTCGTAGGCAAATGCGGCAATCGCCGCCGCAGTGGACCGGCCAATGCCTGGCAGCGTGGCGAGCGTTTCAGGGTCTGATGGGAAACGTCCGCCGTGGGTCTCTACGACGACCTGCGCGCAACGATGCAGGTTGCGCGCACGCGAGTAGTAGCCAAGACCGCTCCACAGCGCCATCACATCGTCTTGCGGTGCGCTGGCCAGTGCGGCGACGTCGGGGAAGCGCTCGAGAAAGCGGCCGTAATACGGGATCACCGTGGCGACCTGCGTCTGCTGAAGCATGATCTCGGACAGCCAGATGCGGTAGGCGTCGCGCGTGTTCTGCCACGGCAGATCGTGACGGCCGTGTTCGGCCTGCCAGGCGATCAGACGCTGCGCGAAGGTGTCCGCAAGCGTACCGACGGCGATGTCGTTGGGGGCGTCTTTCATGGGGTTTTCGGGAGAAGCTTTAATTTATTTCTGGCATTTCGGACAGAAGAACGTGGAGCGCTGTCCCTGCACGATCTGCCGGATCGTCGTGCCACACACGCGACACGGCTGGCCCGCGCGATCGTAGACGAAATACTCCTGCTGGAAATAGCCGCTCTGACCGTCGCTGCCGACGAAGTCTCGCAACGTGCTGCCGCCCTTCTCGATCGCAGCGGCGAGCACCGTCTTGACGGCTTGCGCAAGCTTCTCGGCACGCGGGCGCGACAGCTTGCCCGCTGCCATGCGTGGATGAATGCCTGCACGGAACAGGCTCTCCGAGGCGTAGATATTGCCCACCCCCACGACGATGCTGCCCGCGAGCAGTGCCTGTTTGATGGAGACGGTGCGTCCGCGCGTGCCCGCGTAAAGCCAAGCGCCGTCGAAGTCGTCGGTCAGTGGCTCGACGCCAAGACTTGCAAGCAGCGGATGCAGCAGCACATCGCCCGACGCGCGCGGATGGAAGAGGACTGCCCCAAAGCGGCGCGGGTCGCGATAACGCAGCGCGCAACGCTCGAAGACGAGGTCGATATGGTCGTGAACGCCTGCGCTCGGCAGCGACTGCGGTTCCGGCATGACGCGCAACGTCCCGGTCATGCCCAGATGCACGAGCAACCAGCCGGGCGCGTATTCGAGCAGCAGGTACTTGCCGCGACGGGTGACGCCGATGAGCGTTTCGCCGCGCAGGAGGGCGTCGAGCCCATCGGGCACCGGCCAGCGCAACGACCCGTTACGCACGTCGATGCGCGCGATACGCGTGCCGGCTACGTGCGGCGCGATACCGCGGCGGGTGACTTCGACTTCTGGGAGTTCAGGCATGCCTGCGAACGTTTGCTGAGGATTTAGACTCTATTGTATCGGGCGCGCTACAATCGCTCGAAACCTGCCGTGGATCCCTATGCCGAACACCCGATTCCAGTCCATTCCCGCCGCTGACCGTACTGCGGAAACCGTGGCACCCGTGGTTTTGCGCCTGCGCGGCGCCCTGGCTCGCGGGGCCTGGGCCGGAGCCACGGCGCTTGGCGTGACCTGCGCCAGCGCAATCATGGCATTCCTGCCATCTTCGAACGCCTTCGCCCAATCCGGACCGGCGGCGCAGACCGCACCCAAGGCACCTGCCGCGCCCGCCAAGGCCAGCGCACCGGGTGCCGCGAGCGGTGCTTCCACCGATGTCGACAGCGAAGACGTCGCACCGAATGCGAACGTCCCGCGTGAGAAGCTGCCGAATGTTGCGCTTAGCAGCGAGATCGTCTTCGAAGTGATGGCCGCCGAACTGAGCCTGCAACAAGGCAATCTGGCCCCCGCTTTCAATACCTACGTCGCCCTCGCTAACCGCACGAAGGATCCGCGCATGGCGCGCCGCGCGGTTGAGATCGCACTCGGCGCACGCCAGCTCGGCGACGCGCTGATTGCCGCCAAGCTGTGGCATCAGCTCGATCCGTCGTGGCGTCCGGCGACCCAACTGCTGGCCAGCCTCGAAGTCGGCACCGGCCATCTGGCCGAGGCCGAACCGCTGCTGGTCGACGAACTGAACAAGGTGCCCGAAGCGCGTCGCGGCCAGGCCATCCTCGAATTGCAGCAGATGATCGCCCGCAGTCCGGAGCGCGCCACCGGCATCGACTCGCTCAAGCGCATGCTGGCGAACGACATGCAGCGTCCGGAAGCGCAACTGGCCATCGCCCGTTCGCAGCTCGACGCAGGCGACACCGCCGGCGCACGCACGTCGCTCGAAACTGCGCTCAAGCTCAAGCCCGATTACGAAGCCGCAGCCCTGCTCTACGGCCAGATGGGTCCGGCGGAGCGCACCGGCGCGATCGCCAGCCTGAAGTCGTTCCTCGATCGGAATCCGAACGCCAAGGAAGCTCGCTTCGCCTACGCCAAGTTGCTGCTCGCCGACAATCAGCTCGACGCGGCGCAAAAGCAATTCGAAACGTTGGAAAAGCGTTACCCGCATGAACTGTCGACGCTGATGGCGCTCGCGCTGCTGAACCTGCACGCCAACCATCCGGAACAGGCCGAGCAGTATTTGCAGAAGTACGCGACGGAAGCCGAGCAGCAGAACACCGACGGCGCGCAGGCATACGTCTACCTCGCGCAGATCGCACAGGACCGCAAGGACTACCCGGCCGCCGACAAGTGGCTCTCGAAGATTCGCGAAGACAGCAACGCCTATCTGCCGGCGCAAATCGGCCGCGCGCAGTTGCTGGCGGATCAGGGCAAGCTCGAGGAAGGCCGTGCGCTGTTGCATGGCATCAAGTCGAGCGAGCCGCGTGAGCAACTTGCACTCAAACGTGCCGAATCGGATCTGCTGGTCAAATCCAAGCGTTACGACGATGCGGAGAAGTTGCTCGCCGTCGAAGTCAAAAACCATCCGGACGATGCCGACCTGCTCTATCAGTACGGCATGGTGGCCGAACTGAACAAGCACTATGACGTGATGGAAAAGGCGATGCGTCGCGTGATGGCATCGCAGCCGGATAACGCGCAGGCGTACAACGCGTTGGGCTACTCGCTCACGGAACGCAATACGCGACTGCCGGAAGCGCTCAAGCTGCTGCAAAAAGCGTCGTCGCTCTCGCCGGAAGATCCGTACATCATGGACAGCCTCGGCTGGGTGAAGTACCGCCTTGGCGACAAGTCGCAGGCGCTCGAACTGCTGCGCCGTGCGTACGGCATTCAGGCGCAGGCGGAAATCGGCGCGCATCTGGGCGAAGTGCTGTGGGAGTCGGGTCAGCAAGACGAAGCGCGCAAGACCTGGCGCGAAGCGCTCAAGCTCGATGGCGACGACGACACGCTGCGCTCGACGATGAAGCGTTACAACGTCGCGCCGTAATGACCGTAATGACGTTAGTGCGTATGGTCGAGAAGTCTCTATTCGCGTCGCGCCCGGTGACACGCCGTGCCGACGCATCGAAGTTCGTTCGTGCGGCCGCCCTCGTGGTGGCCTGCGCGGCGAGCGTCATCGCAACAGGATGTGCCAGCCTCGCACCGCCAACACCCGTCGAGCCGACTGCGGGCACCACCGTCGAACACTACCGCGGCCGCTTCTCGGTGCGTTACGAGCAGAATGGCGAAGCACGCAATACGTACGGCAATTTCGACTGGCAGCAGAACGGCGAGAACGCCACCGTCCAATTGCTCGACCCGCTGGGTCAGACGCAAGCGATCGTGCGCGAGAATCCGCGAAGTGCCTCGTTGGAACTGCCGGGCAAAGCACCGCTCACCGGGCCTCGTCTCGAAGATGTGATGCACGATGCGCTCGGCTTCGCGTTGCCTGTGGGCGGCCTGCGTTACTGGCTACGCATGCAGGGTGCGCCGGGGTCGCAGGCGAGCATCGAACGCGATCCGCAAACGCAGCGCCCCACCCATCTGACGCAGGATGGCTGGACCATCGACTATCAGGCATATTTCGACGGCACACCGTTGCGCGTCAAACGTGTCGATCTGTCGCGCGATCTCGACGGCTCTCCGCTCGCCGTGCGACTCGTGATCGACGAATAAGCCTGCGCCCCGCTCCCCCACCCATTCACCGTCTTCCGTTTTTTGCCTCGCCATGTACGAAATCCTGCGTGACTGCCCGGCCCCGGCCAAGCTGAACCTGTTCCTGCACATCGTCGGGCAACGGCCTAACGGGTATCACGAACTGCAAACCGTCTTTCAACTGATCGACTGGGCCGACACGCTGCATTTCGAGCGCCGCGACGACGGGCAGATCGTTCACACGAATCCGCTGCCCGGCGTGCCGCCGGAGACCGATCTGACGGTGCGCGCCGCGCGCCTGCTGCAAGAACACTGCGGCGTGCGTTTCGGCGTGGATATCGGCATCGAGAAGCGCTTGCCGGCCGGTGGTGGCATTGGTGGCGGCAGTTCCGACGCCGCGACGACGTTGCTCGCGCTCAACCGCATGTGGCAACTCGATCTTCCGCGCGAAACCCTCCAGACATTGGCCCTGAAACTCGGTGCAGACGTGCCGTTTTTCGTTTTCGGCCGCAATGCCTTCGCAGAGGGCCTTGGCGAAGAGCTGCACGCCGTGGATTTACCGCAGCGCCACTTCCTCGTGGTGAACCCGCGCGTACACGTCGCAACCAACAAAATATTTACGGATCCCCTGTTGACAAGGGATACGAAGATCGTCACAATGGCGTTCTTTCTTGAGCACGCCAACAAAAACGTGTTCGAAACGGATGAAATTTTCCGTAACGACATGCAGGCGGTTGTCACTCGAGAATACGCGGAAGTCGCTGCTGTGATTGACTGGTTCAGAACCTTCACCACTGCACGTATGACGGGATCCGGCGCTAGCGTGTTTGGCGTATTCGACACGAAAGCAGATGCGGAAGCGGCATGCAAGCGATTGCCAGAGCGCTGGATGGGTCAAGTGACCACTAGCCTGGCCGAACATCCAATGTTCGCCTTCGCGTAAAAGGGTTTTACTTTGTTGCGTTTCCTACGACGCAGCGAAGGCATCGGTTAGTGTAGGGGAGTCGCCAAGTTGGTTAAGGCACCGGATTTTGATTCCGGCATACGAGGGTTCGAGTCCTTCCTCCCCTGCCAATTTCTTCTGTCGTAAAGTCTCAGCATCCAAACGTCCCGCAGGTAGCCAGATGAGTAGTGATAACCTGATGGTATTCACCGGGAACGCCAATCCCGCCTTGGCCCAAGCGGTCGTCGATACTCTCGGTATCCCTCTCGGCAAAGCCATGGCCAGCCGGTTCTCGGATGGTGAGATTCAAGTCGAAATTCAGGAAAACGTGCGCGGCAAGGACGTCTTCGTCCTCCAGTCGACGTGCGCTCCGACCAACGACAATCTGATGGAACTGATGATCATGGTCGACGCGCTCAAGCGCGCTTCTGCCGGCCGGATCACCGCTGCCATCCCGTATTTCGGCTATGCCCGTCAGGATCGTCGCCCCCGCTCGGCGCGCGTGGCGATCTCGGCGAAGGTCGTAGCCAACATGCTGCAAATCGCAGGCGTCGAACGCATCATCACGATGGACCTGCACGCCGACCAGATTCAGGGCTTCTTCGATATCCCGGTCGACAACATCTACGCTTCGCCGCTGCTGCTGCAAGACGTGCGCGCGCAGAACCACGAAAACCTGCTGGTGGTGTCGCCCGACGTCGGCGGCGTGGTCCGTGCCCGTGCCCTCGCCAAGCAACTGCATTGCGATCTGGCCATCATCGACAAGCGTCGTCCGAAGGCCAACGTCGCTGAAGTGATGAACATCATCGGTGAGGTCGAAGGCCGTACCTGCGTCATCATGGATGACATGGTCGACACCGCCGGTACGCTGTGCAAGGCCGCACAAGTGCTGAAGGAACGTGGCGCGAAGAAGGTGTATGCCTACTGTACGCACCCGGTGCTTTCGGGCGGTGCCGCAGCGCGCATCAACGCCTCGGAGCTGGATGAAGTGGTCGTCACCGACACGATCCCGCTGCGCGACGACTCGAAGGGCGGCAAGATTCGCCAACTGAGCTGTGCGAACCTGCTGGCCGAGACGTTCTCGCGTATCCGTCGTGGCGACTCGGTGATGTCGCTGTTCGCGGAATAAGCGTTCGGTAAAATTTTGCGACGGCGCCTGTGTGGCGCCGTTGTTATGTCGGCGGGGAGCCTATCCCCGCCTTTGTCGTTCCTGAAACCCGTGTTTTTTGGCGGGAAATTCAGGAAGAAATCGCTGCCTGGTCGCGGGCAGTTCAAGGAGTTGTTATGAAAGTCGTCGCTTTTGAGCGTAATCTGCAAGGTACGGGTGCGAGCCGCCGCCTGCGCAATGCCGGTAAGACCGCAGGCATCGTGTACGGTGGTGAAGCTGCTCCGCAACTGATCGAACTCGATCACAACGCGCTGTGGCACGCCCTGCGTAAAGAAGCTTTTCACTCGTCGATTCTCGAGCTGGAAGTCGCCGGCAAGACCGAACAAGTGCTGCTGCGCGATGTGCAGTACCACCCGTTCAAGCAACTGGTTCTGCACGTTGACTTCCAACGTGTCGACGCGAACAAGCCGATCCACGTCAAGGTGCCCCTGCACTTCCTGGGCGCAGAAAACGCCCCGGCCGTGAAGCTGGCTTCGAACGTGATCAGCCACACGCTGAACGATCTGGACGTTAGCTGCCTGCCGGGCAAGCTGCCGGAATTCCTGGAAGTCGACCTGTCGACGCTGGAAGCTGGCAAGACGGTTCATGCCAAGGACGTCAAGCTGCCCGCCGGCGTGACGCTGACGCTGCACGTCGAGCAAGAAAACCCGGTGGTCGCACAAGCCGTGCAACCGGCTGGCGCTGCTGCTGACGAAGCTGCCGCTTCGGCCGAAGGCGAAACGCCGGCTGCCTAAGCCTCGTTCGCCAGCATTCAGCGGCGACGCTGGACGCAAGACCCGCCGCGATGTCATGTCCGGCGGGTTTTTTTATGGCGGTACGCATGTCACCATGACGCGTACCAAGATCCTGATACCGAAATGATCAAGCTGATCGTAGGGCTCGGCAATCCGGGCGCCGAATACACTGCGACGCGTCACAACGCGGGTTTCTGGTTCGTCGATGCGCTGGCGCAGCAATGCGGCGCATCGCTCACCAGCCAGAAGAACTTCCACGGCTTCGCCGCGCGTACGCGCGTCGCCGGGCAGGAAGTGTGGCTGCTGGAGCCGCAAACCTTCATGAACCGCTCGGGGCAGTCGGTCGTCGCACTCGCTCGCTTCTATAAGATCCTGCCGGACGAGATCCTCGTCGTGCACGACGAACTCGATCTGTTGCCGGGCACGGTCAAGCTCAAGCGCGGCGGTGGCAGCGGTGGGCACAATGGCCTCAAGGATATTGCCGCACATCTGACGACGCCGGAATTCTGGCGCCTGCGTCTGGGCATTGGACATCCCCGCACGCTGCAACCGGCTGGTAGCCAGCAGCAAGTCGCGGACTTCGTGCTTAAGCCACCGCGCAAGGAAGAGCAGGAGCAGATCGACGACGCCATGTCGCGGTCGCTCGACATCGTCGACCTGGTCGTCAAGGGTGAGATGGAAAAGGCGATGATGCGTCTGCACGCGTCGCCGGGGAAGTGATCCGGCCGGTGAGACGTGGAATCGTCAGCGATGCAGAATGAGCGGTCAGATGCCGCTCATGCCGCGCGTGGCGCTCAGGCCATTCAGGCTGACTTGGCTGCTTGCAGATGGGTGTACTTCTCCAGCAGTTGCGTGGGCGTCTCGACATGCTCCGGATTGATGGGAATACACTCCACCGGACACACCTGCACACACTGCGGTTCGTCGAAGTGTCCGACACACTCCGTGCATTTGTTCGGATCGATCTCATAGATCTCGACCCCCATCGAAATTGCGTCGTTCGGGCACTCAGGCTCGCACACGTCGCAATTGATGCATTCGTCGGTAATCATCAGTGCCACTGTTGACTCGCTTTCCTCTGACCGTTCATTGACTTGCGTGAACCCCGGCGAACGGCGGCCGTTACGGTTCCTGGAACAATTCTCCAATTATACGAAAGTTAGCAGGTGTCCACTTGCCGTGGGTGCGCCGGATGCCCGTTATGCATCCCTTTATGCACCCTGTGATGCACCTCGCCTCATGCACCGGTTCGTCCGCCGACCGGTTCACTTTGGTGCACGACGCACCGCCGCGCGGAATGCCTACACGTGCATAAGCGCTCGTCAGCCTCCCTCACCGCCCCATTTCGACTTCACGGCTATCGCCATCAACGCTCCCGAGCGGCTGGCACGGTTAGTGCTTTATCACTGAGCACCACTGGTCGTACCAGTTCGACCGCTGTGACCTGCGTGCGTTATCGCGTACGCAAGCCCCCATTTCACGTCATCGTCGTTGTCCAAAAGCCAAGGAGTTCGAGTCATGCCTGCGTTCCTTCATCAAGCCGGTCGTCGCCGGATGCTGCAAGCGGTTGTCGTTGCGTCGCTGGGAGGTCTCGCAGGCCTCGCCCATGCCGATGCCCTCCAGAGCATCGCCAAGACCGGCGTCATCCGCATTGCCATCCCGCAGGACTTCCCGCCGTTCGGCTCGATCGGCACCGACCTCAAGGTGCACGGCTACGACATCGACATGGCGGAGCTGATCGGCAAGGAGATCGGTGCGAAGGTCGAACTCGTACCGGTCATCAGCACGAACCGTATCGCTTATCTGACGACGGGCAAAGTCGACATCGTCATTTCATCCCTTGGCAAGAACGCCGAACGCGAGAAGGCAATCGATTTCACGAAGGCGTACGCGCCGTTCGCGAAGAGCATCTATGGTCCGCAAGACATCGCGATCAAGGTGCCCGCCGACCTCGCCAACAAGACCATTGCGGTGACGCGTGGCTCGACGGAAGACCTCGCATTGACCGCCGTTGCACCGCCGAGCGCGAACATCAAGCGATATGAGGACAACAATGCGACGGCGGCGTCGTATCTCGCCGGTCAGGTTCAGCTCGTGACGCTGGGCGATATCGTGGCGAACGCCGTACGCGAGAAGAGCAAACAGCGCGCCTTCGATCTGAAATTCCCGGTTGAAGAAACGCCCTGCTACATCGGTGTGGGCAAAGGTGAAACGGCGATGGTGGCGAAGCTGAACGCGATCATCGACAAGGCGAAGGCCGACGGTCGACTGAACGCGATGTCCGTCAAATGGATGCAGGCACCGTTGCCGAAGGGCTTCTGATGCTCATCGCGGACGAATGCCCGATCAGACAGTCGCTTCGATTCGCGATCTGAACTGCGACGCGATGCGCCGCTTAGGTAATCGAACTTAAGCAATTGCGCTTAAACATGTCCGCAACAAAAAACCCCGCAGTGTCGAAACACGCTGCGGGGTTTTTGCTGACATCACGCGAAACAACCGGTAACGGCGTACGCGTGCTTAGCTCTTCGGCGTCATTTCGCCGACTTTCGTGACCAGCCACTTTTCGACGGACGGGAACACGAACTTGCTGACGTCGCCACCCAGTTGGGCGATCTCGCGCACGATGGTGCCCGAGATGAACTGGTATTGGTCGGACGGCGTCATGAACATGGTCTCGACGTCGGGCAGCAGGTAGCGGTTCATACCCGCCATCTGGAACTCGTACTCGAAGTCGGACACGGCGCGCAGCCCGCGCACGATCACGCGCGCCTGATGCTTACGCACGAAGTCCTTGAGCAGACCGGAGAAGCCTTCGACGCTCACGTTCGGATAGTGACCGAGCACTTCGCGCGCGATGTCGATCCGCTCTTCGAGCGAAAAGAACGGCTTCTTATTTCGGCTGTCGGCCACTCCGACCACGAGCTTGTCGAAGATGCCCGCCGCACGGCGGACCAGATCCTCATGGCCTCGGGTCAACGGGTCGAACGTCCCCGGATAGATCGCCACTACCATGCCAACGTCTCCTCGCGGCTGGGGACCGCTGCTGCGTACTTATTCATTGTGGTCTCTAGGTTTTCGGAATCGATTCAAGCAAATGATAATGCACCGCTCCAGCTTTCGCCCGGCGCAAGCACACGAGGCCCAGCTCGGCGAGTGCCTCGTCCTCCAGGGGGACGTCCGACTCGGCATAGATCACGCCATTCGGCGCGAGCAGACGGGCGGCGGGCGCCAGCAGATCGTTCAGCCAGCCACTCGCGAACGGCGGATCGAGGAAAATGACATCGAAAACCCCGGGTGAGAGTGTGGTTATCAGGCGTCTGGCATCCGCCTGTACGATCTCGATCTGGTTGGCGTCGAGTTTGGCCTGATTGGCGCGCAACTGACGAATGGCCGGCGCGGCGGACTCGACCAGCAACACCCGCTGCGCACCGCGCGAAGCGGCCTCGAAGCCGAGCGCACCGCTGCCCGCGAAGGCGTCCAGGCACTGCATGCCCGTCAGGTCCTGCCCGAGCCAGTTGAACAGCGTCTCCCGCACGCGATCAGGGGTCGGACGCAGACCGTCGCCCGGCGGCACCGGCAGCGGCGTGCGCTTCCACTGACCGCCAATGATGCGGACCTGCTGCGGCGCGCCACGCGCCACGTTACCTGCACCGGACTTCATGGCGTCCTCCGCAATACGGCTTGACTGGGGGCACCGCGGACGGTGGAAAAATGGGGTCGCGCGCGTCGTTGCGCACGCAGAGAATCCAAAATCATGACAATTCACGCTACATTGTTGAGGCGAAACATACCACATCGCCCGCGCCTTATGCCCCATAGGCCATGCCCCATAAGGGATGGCGGCGCGCGGCGGTGCACAAATCCCGGCCGGTGAACGTCCAGTTATGCGACGCAGTCCCAGCGTTGATCCAACGCAGCACCATCGTTGTCGCCCGGCCACGCGACAGGAGACCGCAGATCCGCCATGACCGATGCCGCCATAGAGGTAACCGAGCTATGCAAGGCCTATGACGGCCGCCCCGTGGTCGATCACCTGTCGCTGCACGTCGCACCGGGCGAGTGCTTCGGCCTGCTAGGGCCCAACGGTGCGGGCAAGACGACCACGCTACGCATGCTGCTGGGCCTTGTCACGCCCGACGCCGGCGAGATCAGGCTCGGCGGCCTGCCCGTCCCGAAACTCGCACCGGAGGCCCGACGCCGCGTCGGCGTCGTGCCGCAGTTCGACAATCTGGACCCCGACTTCACAGTGCGCGAAAACCTGGCGGTCTTCGGACGTTATTTCGGACTCGCCTCGGCCGATATCAAGGAACGCGTCCCAGCGCTGCTGGCGTTCGCCCGTCTCGAGTCGAAGGCGGATGCCCGCGTCGCCCAACTCTCGGGCGGCATGAAGCGACGCCTCACGCTCGCCCGCGCCCTCATCAACAATCCCGACGTGCTCGTGCTCGACGAGCCGACCACCGGACTTGATCCTCAAGCCCGGCATCTGATCTGGGAGCGGCTGAAATCGCTGATGAACGAGGGCAAGACGATTCTGCTCACTACCCACTTCATGGAAGAAGCCGAGCGACTGTGCCACCGCCTTTGCGTGATCGACGCAGGACGCAAGATCGCCGAAGGCACACCGCCGGAACTCGTGGCGCGCGAAATCGGCTGCGATGTCGTGGAAGTCTTCGGCGACGTCCCGCACGCCCTCCTCGCCAGCCTCGCCCCATTCGCCGAGCGCATCGAAACCAGCGGCGAGACCCACTTCTGTTACGTTCGCGACGCCGCGCCGGTCGTGAATGCCTTGCAGGACCAGCCGGGGGTGCGGTATCTGCACCGTCGGGCCAATCTGGAGGACGTCTTTCTTAAGCTCACGGGACGGGAGATGCGAGATGACTGAGCATCACATGTCGGCAGATACGCCTCGCTACCTGCCGGGCGTCACGCCGTGGATGGGTGTCTGGCGACGCAACTTCCTCGTCTGGCGCAAGCTCGCGATTGCCTCGATGTTCGGCAATCTCGCGGACCCGATGATCTACCTCTTCGGTCTGGGCTTCGGTCTCGGCATGATGGTCGGCAATGTCGACGGTACGTCATACATCGCATTTCTCGCCGCGGGCACCGTCGGCTCCAGCGTGATGTTTTCCGCGAGCTTCGAGTCGATGTATTCGGGCTTCTCGCGCATGCATGTGCAACGCACTTGGGAAGCGCTGATGCATACCCCGCTGACGCTGGGTGACATCGTGCTCGGCGAGGTCGTCTGGGCCGCCAGCAAAGCCGTGCTCTCGGGCGTCGCGATCCTGCTGGTGGCAAGCGTGCTCGGGTACGCGCGCATCGACAGTCTCGCCGTGGTCCTGCCAGCGGTTCTGCTCGCGGGGCTGGCTTTCGCCAGTCTCGCCATGGTAATGACAGCACTCGCGCCCAGCTACGACTTCTTCATGTTCTACCAGACGCTCGTGATGACCCCGATGCTGCTGCTCTCAGGGGTGTTCTTCCCGTTATCGCAACTCCCGGCGGCAGCGCGTCATGTGACGGAATGGTTACCGCTCGCGCACGCTGTCGCGCTGATTCGTCCCGCCATGCTGGGGCGTGCCATCGATCTGCCGTGGCTGCATGTGGGCGCACTTGTCGTCTACACCGTCGTGGGCTTCTCCGTCGCGCTGGTGCTGTTGCGTCGCCGGATACTTCGATAGGGTTTGTGAGCGAAGCCGACACGTCGGCCGCAAAGCAAAACGGCACCGGAAATTGACGTGTCCCCGGAATATCCGAACAGGTCAAAACTAGAGGTAAAGTTGCTTCTCAGCGCCCCGAATGGGGCGAGGAGTCGCCATGAAACGCTCGAGATTTAGTGAAGAGCAGATCGCCTATGCGCTGCGATTGGCCGAGAGCGGCACACCGGTGGTCGACGTGTGTCGGCAGATCGGTGTGTCGGAGGCAACGTTCTACACATGGAAGAAGAAGTACGCCGATTTCGGCGTTAGCGAGATGCGCAAGCTCAAGCAACTCGAAGACGAAAACGCGCGCTTGCGACGTATCGTCGCCGACCTGACGCTGGATAAACAGATCCTGCAAGAGGTGGTGCGAAAAAAAGTCTGAAGGCCGCCAAACGGCGCGAGCTGGCGGCTTGGATGCAAGAGCGTTTCCACATAAGCGTGCAGCGTTCCTGCGCGTTGGCGTTGCTGCAGCGCTCGACTTGGTACGCGAAGAGTCGTGCACGCGATCAAAGTGCGCTGCGCCAACGTATCCGGGACATCGCCTTAAGTCGTCCGCGGTTTGGCTATCGGCGGGTGCTGGTGATGTTGCGTCGCGAGGGCTGGGACGTGGGTAAAATGCGCGTCTACAGGCTTTACAGCCTAGAGGGCCTGCAATTGCGGATGAAGGTCAAGCGCCGCAAGCGCATCGCGCTGCTGCGAGGCAAGCCACCGGCGCCCACCGGACCGAATCAGCACTGGAGCATGGATTTCGTTCATGACCAGATGCTTGATGGACGCCGCTTTCGCATTCTGACTGTCATCGATCAATGGAGTCGCGAGAGTGTTTGTCTGGAGGCCAACTTCCGACAGACCGGCCGTGCGGTGGGTCAGGCGCTGGATCGTTCTGCGGTCCTTCGCGGATGGCCCGAATCCATCACCGTGGACAACGGCACAGAGTTCACTTCTCGCGCTTTAGACGATTGGGCATACCGACGCGGCGTGAAACTCGACTACACGCGCCCCGGCAAGCCGACCGATAATGGATTGATCGAATCTTTCAATGGTCGGTTGCGAGATGAATTCCTGAACGTGCATGAATTCGTCACGCTATACGACCTCCGAGAGAAAATGACAGCCTGGCAGCATGACTACAACCATCATCGTCCACACGGCTCACTCGGCCATCTGACCCCGAGAGAGTTCGTCCAAAAATGGTCAGTAAAACCCAAAGAGGCAATCCCTCTCCAGTTTTAAACTGTCCAGTTACCGGGGACACGTCATGCAAAAACCCCCCAAGGGTTGGATTTATGTCCAACTCTTGGGGGTCAGTTCAAATCCCGGTGCCGTTTTTTTCAGACGCGATCAGACGTGCGAACTACACGCTGTCGTCACTTCACAGGCTTGCCCGCTGTCGGCGTAGCGCTCGGCGCGGTGGCTCCTGCGCTCGCGGCACCAAACACATCACTCGGTCCGACGACGACAGTCACGAGGCGATCCGGCTGCACGTGACG
The DNA here is from genome assembly GCF_024704525.1 of Pandoraea commovens. NCBI lineage: Bacteria > Pseudomonadati > Pseudomonadota > Betaproteobacteria > Burkholderiales > Burkholderiaceae > Pandoraea > Pandoraea commovens. The sequence goes on along the minus strand of NZ_CP102780.1, from coordinate 604,512 downwards.
CGCAAACGCGTCCTTCACTTGCGCCGCCGTCACGGCCTCGACCTTGGCGGTCCACGTGTCGAGGTAGTCGAGCGGCAGGTTGTAGAAGCCGATGGCCGCCACGTTTGCCAGCAGTTTGCGGTTGCTGTCCAGACGCAGCGGGAAACCGTTGGTCAGGTTGTCCTTCGCAGCCTGCATTTCCTCGGCGGTGGGGCCGTCCTGAACGAACCTGGCCAGCGTCTCACGCACGACCTTAAGCGCTTCGGGCGCTTGCTCGCGACGCGTCTGCAAGTTGATCTCGAACGGCCCCTCCTGCAACTGCGGCACGAAGCCACTCGATACGCCATACGTCAGACCGCGCTTCTCACGCACTTCCGCCGTCAGACGCGACACGAAACCGCCGCCGCCCAGCACGTAGTTCCCCACGAGCAACGGGAAGTAGTCGGGATCGCTGCGCGCCATCGACGCCTGCCCCGTCGCGATGTGTGCCTGCTCGGCCGGATGCGGCAGGTCGATCTGCATGGCGCTACGCAGCGCCGCCACCGGCGGCATCGTGGGCGGCGTAACGCCGACAGGCATCGCGTCCGTCAACTGGGCGACAAGCTTCTCGGCCTGCGCGCGGTCAATGTCGCCAACGATGGAGACGACCGCCCGCTTCGGGCTGTACATATCGCGATAGAAACGCATCAGATCGTCGCGCTTCACGGCGTTGACGCTCGCCACCGTCGGCGTCACGCCATACGGATGGCTGCCGTAGATCGCGCTACGAAAGGCCTTCTCGGCGATCGCTTCGGGTTTCGTATCCGATTCGGCAATCGCGGACGACAGACGCGCCGTCTCGCGCTTGAGCACGACATCGGGGAACGTGGGATGTTGGAGGAATTGCGCCAGCGTACTCACGGCCGCATCGCGCTCGGCCGCCGACGACAGCGTGCGGATGGTGACGGTCGCGGCGTCGCGTCCGGCGCTCGTCGCCTCCATCGCGCCCACGTCCGCGAAACGGTCGGCAATCTGCGCCTCGGTCAGCGCAGGACGCCCGCCTGCGGCCGACGCGCCAGCGTCGAGCAACCCCGCCGTCAGCAACGCCAGCCCCGACTTGCCCTTCGGGTCGTATCGGCTGCCTGCATCGAAATCGATGTTCACGTCGATCATCGGGATCGAACGGCTCTCGACCAGCATCACCTTGGCACCGGACGGCGCGACCCAGGTCTGGATCGGCAGCGCGGCGCTGGCCGTGAGCGGCAGACCGGCCACCAGCGCGCCAGCGGCTGCGCAAGCCATGAAACCCGTTCGCGCGGGCACGGAGAACGCACGCAACAGTGCGGAAATTTTCATCATCGTGTGTGGCCCTCTCAGCGCATGTTCTTCAGGTCTTGCGCCCCTTGGGCGCGGCGCTTGCGTGTCGCCTCGTCGATCGGCTGCGGCACGAGTGTGGCAACCGTCAGCGACTCATCGCCGAAGTACTTGCCCGCCACCGCCTGCACCTGCGCGGGCGTGACTGCCTTCACCTTTTCAAGCATGCGATCGATCTGACGCCACGAAATGCCCGACATCTCGCTCAGCCCGATTTCCATCGCCTGACCGAACACCGAGTCGCGCTTGTAGATCTGCGATGCCACCACCTGCGCCTTCACGCGCTTGAGCTCGGCCTCCGTCACACCGTGTGCTGCGATGTCGGCGATCTGCGCACGCAAGGCCTTCTCGATCTGCTCCGGCGTCTTCCCCTGCGCAGGGGTCGCGTCCATGATGAAGAACTGCGGACCGCGACCTACGCCGTCATAGCTCGCACCGACGTCGTTCGCAATGCGCTGCTCGCGCACCAGACGGCTCGTCAGACGCGCGTTGCCGTAACCGTCGAGCACGGCGGAGAGCACCTGCAATGCGTAGACGTCGTCATCCTTCTCGACATCGTTCAGACGCGGCGCACGCCACGCGAGCATCACGTTCGGGTTCTCGGCCGGTGCCTTCACGAACACACGGCGCACGCCGATCTGCGCCGGTTCGTTCTGCGGGCGACGTTCCGGCAGCGTGTGCGACTTGATCGGGCCGTAGTACTTCTCGGCAAGCGTCTTGACCTGCGCGGGATCGACGTCGCCGCTCACCACGACCACGGCATTGTTCGGCGCATACCAGCGCTCGTACCAGTCGCGCGTGTCCTGAACCGTCATGTGCTGGAGATCGTCCATCCAGCCGACGATGGGGCGACGATACGGATTCGCGACGAGCGCGGTCGCCATCAGTTGCTCATAAAGCAGTGCGCGCGGCTGGTCGTCCGTGCGCAGACGACGCTCCTCCATCACCACCTGAATCTCTTTCGCGAACTCGTCGGCGGAGAGCGTCAGATTCGCCATGCGATCGGCTTCGAGACGCATCATTTCCGGCAGACGCGACTTCTCCGTCTGCTCGAAGTAACCGGTGTAGTCCTTGCTGGTGAAGGCGTTCTCACGACCGCCGAGGGCGGCGACCTGGCGGGAGAACTGCCCCGCGCCGACGGTCTTGGTGCCCTTGAACATCATGTGCTCAAGCGCGTGGGCGACGCCGGTGGTGCCATTGAATTCGTCGAGCGACCCGGCGCGATACCAGACCACGTGTGCGACCGTCGGTGCCCGGTGGTCCTCGCGCACGATCAGCCGCAGACCGTTCGAGAGTGTGAATTCCGAAGTGTTATCCGTCGTCTTGCTGCCGCCGGTGTCAGCGGCGTGGCCCAGGCTCATCACACCAGCCAAAGCCATTCCGGCCAAGGCGTGTCGCCAGCGCATGGTTCCCGTCATGGATCCCCTTTCGCCCATCATGGACGTCGATTCGCGTCTGATAAAATACGTCGCATTTCCCGCGTCGGAAACAACGACCTGCCCATTGTAGGGCGTTTTGTGCGGCGCGAATGGCAGGACAAATCATAGTCGCACGCCGATAGCGCGCCCCCACGTCGAGTTCCTCACCCCATGTTCAGTTTCTTCAAGCGCTTCAAGTCGGGCGGCAACAAGGCCGCCGAAACAAGCCCCGCACCGACCGAATCGCCCGAATCCGAAGCGTCTTCCGCAGACGTTGCGCAGACACAAGCGCCGCAGACGTTTGCAGCACCGCAGCAACTGGAAAGCCCGCCGACGCAAGGCGAGTCGGCACCGCTGGCACCTGCTGCGCCTGTCTCACCTGTTGCACCGGCCGCTATGCCGCAACCGTCCGCAAACCAGCCGACGACGCCGATCCAGTCCGCTGCACCGGCACCGGTTACGCCGTCCGCTCCCGCAGCCGCGCCGACGCAAGCCGCCCAGCCCGTTCAACCTGCCGTCAGCCCTGCCGAAAATTCGGCGCATTCCGAGCCTGCTCGGGTCAATGTCCCAACGGCGCCAACGCCGGTTGCGGCTACGCTGACGCCTGCCCCGCAGCCGACGCCGGTCGCCCCCGCCGTTCGGAGCGCGCCCGTCGAACCTGTCGAACCTGTCGAACCTGTTGAACCGGTCACCACGCCCGCTCCTGTCGTCGTGAAGGATGCGCAGGGCGAAGCCATCGGCGAAATCGTCTCGGCCCCGGCCCCCGAACCGGCGGCCAAGCGTTCGTGGCTCACCCGTCTGAAGGCCGGGCTGTCCAAGACGAGCTCAGGCATCACGAGCATCTTCGTCGGCGTAAAGGTCGACGAGAACCTGTTCCAAGAGCTCGAAGACGCCCTCCTGATGAGCGACGCAGGCGTGGACGCCACGACCTATCTGATCGACGCCCTGCGCAAGAAGGTCAAGGCCGAGCGTCTGACCGAAGGCGAACAGGTCAAGCGCGCGCTGCACGACCTGCTGGTCGACCTGCTGCAACCGCTCGAACAGAGCCTCGTGCTGGGCCGCGAAGCGCCGATGGTCGTGATGATCGCAGGCGTGAACGGTGCCGGGAAGACGACCAGCATCGGCAAGCTCGCCAAGCACTTCCAGCACTACGGCCAGTCCGTGCTGCTCGCAGCAGGCGATACGTTCCGCGCAGCGGCCCGTGAACAACTGGCGATCTGGGGCGAACGCAACAACGTCGCAGTCGTCGCGCAGGAAAGCGGCGACCCGGCAGCCGTCGTGTTCGACGCCGTGAGCGCCGCACGCGCGCGCAAGATCGACATCGTGATGGCGGACACGGCTGGCCGTCTGCCCACGCAGTTGCATCTGATGGAAGAGCTCAAGAAGATCAAGCGTGTGCTGGGCAAAGCGGCCGACGGCGCGCCGCACGAGGTGCTGCTCGTCATCGACGCCAACACCGGCCAGAACGCGCTCACGCAGGTCAAGGCATTCGACGACGCCCTCCAGCTCACCGGTCTCATCGTGACCAAGCTCGACGGCACGGCCAAGGGCGGCATTCTGGCGGCCATCGCCCGTCAGCGTCCGGTCCCGGTGTACTTCATCGGCGTGGGCGAGAAGGTGGAAGACCTGCAACCGTTCTCAGCCCGCGAATTCGCCGACGCCCTGCTGGGGTAAGCCGCGAACAACATCACGAAGCCGACGCATCAAAACAAACGGCCCGCACACTCACGTGGCGGGCCGTTTGTTTTTCATCTGCAGTACGACGTTACATCTGCTGCGCGACGAGTCCAGCGCAAAGCCCCCACATCATGAGGCCGACCACGCCGTCGAGAATCTGCCACGCGCGGGCGCGCGAGAAGAGCGGTGCGAGCAGACGTGCGCCGTAACCGAGCGCCGTGAACCACAGGATGGACGCGATCATCGCGCCGCCCGCGAACCACACATTGCCCGGTGACGGCTCGCGTGCGCCGATGCCGCCGAGCAGAATCACCGTGTCGAGATAAACATGCGGGTTGAGTAGCGAAAGCATCAGCACGAGGCCGATGGCGCGTTGCCACGACATCTCCTGCGTCGCCGCGCGACTGCCGTCGGCCTGCAACGCCCCCGCACCGCGAAACGCCGCACGCCACGCCCGCAGACCGTAGAGGAACAGGAACGCCGCGCCACCCCACGTCACGATCGTGATGAAGCGCGGATAGGCGGCAATCAGGCCCCCCATACCCGCCACGCCCGCCGCGATCAGCGTCATGTCGCAAATCGCACAGACCGTCACGACGATGCCCACGTGACGTCGCAAAATCCCCTGACGCAAGACGAACGCATTCTGCGCGCCGATTGCCATGATGAGGCTGGCGCCAAGCGCCATGCCCCGCCAGAAAGCCGGATCGATCATCGGGGACTTACTCGGCGTCCGGTTGCGCTTCAGGTGCAGCGCGCTGGAAGGCTTCGAGCGTCTGGCAATGCGCGTGGATGGCGGAGATGCGCGGGAATTGCGTCATGTCGACCTTGAAGCGATTAGCGTTGTAGATTTGCGGCACGAGGCAGCAATCCGCCAGCGTCGGCGTATCGCCAACGACGAACTTGCCCGGCGACGTCTGCGCCGCGAGACGCGCTTCAAGCGCCTTGAACCCTTCCACGATCCAGTGCACGTACCACGCGTTCTTCTGCTCTTCCGTCACGCCCATGTCGTGCTTGAGGAAACGCAGCACGCGCAGGTTGTCGATCGGGTGGATGTCGGCCGCGATGTCCAGCGCCAGTGCACGGACCTGAGCGCGCGTGGCCGGGTCGGACGGCAGCAGCGCGGGCGTCGGATGCACGTCTTCCAGATACTCGATGATGGCGAGCGACTGATGAATGTTCACGTCGCCGTCGACGAACGTCGGCACCAGCGCATTGACGTTGAGCGCACGGTAGGCGGGCTTGAGATGTTCGCCACCGTCGCGCACCAGATGCACCGGCACGATGTCGTAGTCGAGTCCCTTGAGGTTCAGGGCGATACGCACCCGATAGGCCGCAGAACTGCGGAAATAGCTGTACAGCGTGAGCGTGGACATGGGGCTGACCTCGAAAGCGGAGATTCGGAAAAGCGGAAATTGGCGGACGACGCGGCGACCGGGGGATCGTGAGAATCCGAGGGGTCCGCAAGCGCGCCCGAACACGAGATGGTACTGCAAGCGCTGGCCCCGATGACACCTGATTGCGTATGATGGATGACGACTCGCCCACGAACGTAGATTGAAGCCCCATACCGCGTGCACACCCCGGATAACCGCGTCATGACCTCTGCCGCCCCCTTTGCCTGCGCCCCGCTGCTCAAGATCATCGCCCGCGGGGCGAAAGGCGCTCGCGCGCTGAGCGCGGACGAAACCCGCACGCTGTTCGACGCCATCCTCGCCGACCGGGTTTCGCCCGCCGAGCTGGGCGGCGTATTGATCGCGTACCGCATCAAGGGCGAAACGCCCGTCGAACTGCGCGCCATGCTCGACGCCGCGCACGCCACGTTCACCCCGCTCGTCGCCCCGGCCGACGCCCCGCCGCCGGTGCTGCTGCCGAGCTATAACGGCGCACGCAAACAGCCGAACCTCACACCGTTGCTGGCGCTGCTGCTCGCGCGCGACGGCATCCCGGTGCTGGTGCACGGACAACATCACAGCGGCGCGAATCGCGTCGGCACGCAGGCGATCTTCGCGGAACTCGGTCATCCCGCGAGCCAATCGGCCGCCGAGGCGGAGGAGGCGCTGCGCACTCGCCGCGTCGCCTATCTGCCGATTGCAGCGTTGTCGCCTGCGCTGGAACGTCTGCTGGAGATGCGTGCGGCACTCGGCGTGCGAAATTCCGGGCACACCGTCGTCAAGCTTTTGCAGCCGTTCGCCGGGCCTGCGCTGCGCCTCGTGAACTACACGCACCCGGAGTACCGGGAGACGCTGAGCGAGATGTTTGCCGATGCGACCAATAGCGCCGCCCCGGGCGTGCTGCTAGCGCGTGGAACGGAAGGCGAACCGGTCGCGGACGCCCGCCGTCAGGCGGCAATCGATGGGTTTTCGGATGGGGCATACCGCTCATGGCAGGAAGCCGAGGAAGGCGCTACCGGTGTACCGCCGTCGCTTCCTGCGGCCGACGCCCCGGCCACTGCCCGGTGGATCGAGGCGGTTCTCGCTGGCGAGGTTCCGGTGCCCGCCCCCATCGCCCGCCAGGTTGAAGTGATCCGTCAGGCCATCGGGCTAAGTGCGTCATCGACGCATTGAAACGAATTACGCGCGCAACGTCGGATAACTCGCGCGAATTTCGTCACAAAATCGAAATATCACAGAAAAATTCGATTTTTCCGGAACATTTCATCCCGAAACACATCAAATATTCTGTTTTGGAGAGGACGCCCGGAGAGTACCGGGCGGGTCAGTCGGCTGACGCCATGCGGGTTGCCTGCCAGGAGATGACGAGCCAGGCTTCAGCCAGCAGCTTGTGCACTGCCGTGTAGGTCATTTGCGACGCGAGCGAACCGGTCGCGGTTTCCAGTTCGACCTTGAGCTTGCCGGTGACGACCACCGTGTCGCCGAACTGGCGGAGTTCCTGCGCTTTCGGGTCGACGTCGATGTCTAGGTAACGGCGGCGGCCGGAGCTGATCGCGTCGAGAAATTCGCGCTTCGTCTCGCGTTTGCCATTCGAATGCACGTAGAACAAATCGTCCGCGAGGAGCTTTTCCAGCTCATCGACATCGCCTTCGATCATCGCTTCGAAGCGCGCCGATTCGAGTTGTCGTACCGCGTCAATGTGCTTTCCCGCCATGCTGACCTCCCATCCTTCGCCATCACTTTACGCTCGTGGCTTGGGTTGCAATTTACACCATCCGAGTCACGTTTGCGCCAGTGACTTCTCCCGTTTAACGGGGGGTGCTGGAAAACCCCAAGAAGCCGGAAACTTCCCGTCCGGTAAGGGTTCTAACGTCTTTAGCACTCATCGAAAGAGAGTGCTAAAATGCTTTCCCAGAGGCTAACCAGGAGTCCACCACTTGAGTACTGCCGCCACCAAGCATCCGACGACGCCGGCCACCGGCACGGCGCCGAATTCGCGTGCCCTTGCACTTGCCCCGTCGGCGCTGATGCTGCCGGGCAGTCTGGGCAATATCGACAGCTACATTCAGGCTGTCCATCGCATTCCCCTGCTCACCGCCGAGGAAGAGCAGTCGCTCGCCAAGCGTCTGCGTGAGAACGACGATCTCGAAGCCGCCCGCCAGCTCGTGCTTTCGCACCTGCGTCTGGTGGTCTCGATCGCGCGTAATTACCTCGGTTACGGTCTGCCGCACGCCGACCTGATTCAGGAAGGCAATATCGGCCTGATGAAGGCCGTCAAACGCTTCGACCCCACGCAGGGTGTCCGACTCGTGTCGTACGCCATGCACTGGATCAAGGCCGAGATTCACGAATACGTGCTGAAGAACTGGCGCACGGTCAAGGTCGCCACGACCAAGGCCCAACGCAAGCTGTTCTTCAATCTGCGTAGCCAGAAGCAAGGCTTGCAGGCCTTCACGCCGGAAGAGATCGATCAGGTCGCACGCGATCTGAACGTCAAGCGTGAAGACGTCATCGAGATGGAAACGCGCATGTCGGGCGGCGATATCGCCCTCGAAGGTCACAGCGACGACGGCGAAAGCGCGAGCTTCGCCCCCATCGCCTATCTGGCCGACTCCCATCAGGAGCCGACCGCCGTGATCGCCGCACGCGAGCGTGACCATCTGCAGAGCGACGGTCTGCAAACGGCACTCGGCCGTCTCGACCCGCGCAGCCGCCGCATCATCGAAGCGCGCTGGTTGTCGGTCGCCGACGACGGCAGCGGTGGTGCCACGCTGCACGAACTGGCAGACGAGTTCGGCGTGTCCGCCGAGCGTATCCGTCAGATCGAAGTGGCCGCCATGAAGAAGATGAAAGGCGCGCTGCAAGCCTACGCGTAATGCCGGGATCGGGTGTCGACGGCAGCGACAAATTGCCACATGACACTGCGATTCCCAAGTCGACGGAACTTCGCCGACAGCTAAGCCCCGTGAAGCCCCGAGAGGTTCGCGGGGCTTTTTTATTGGACTTCGAAAGTTCATCCGCCATCTGCTCCCGACTTGATGCATCGCAAGGTCTGCGATCGAGCCCGTCGATAGAATCGGCTCGTACGTAGCCATGCTGCGTGCGAAGGACGGCCCGGGGGCCGTTCGCCGCGCCGGACCCTTGTCTCGAATCCGCTTCTCATCCGCCGTTGCTCGCAACGACAGATCCGCATCGAACCAGCGTCATCTGCGTGTCATCCGCCCCCGTGCGCTGCGGTTTGACATTTTCAAGCGATAAGGCAAAATGCGCCGAAAGTCGACGCTGTTCCCAACAACACGACTTTCGACGCCAGGAGCCGTCACGGATGGACACCCACTCTCCTAGCAGTCTGAAGCCTCACGCCACGGCCTCACCGGCAGCCACGGGCATCGTCGCCTGGACGATCCGGCGCTGGCGCACCCGCCCTTCCCGTTTTGCCCTCGAAATCCTGATCGTTCTGGCGATCAAGGTAGTACTCCTGTTCATTCTGAAGCACGCGTTCTTCGACGCTCCAATGGCCAAGCACATGCAATTGCCGCCGGACGTCGTGGCCCGCGCCCTCATCGGGCCGCAGGCCGTCGAAGCGCAGTCCCCCACCAAAAATCAAGGTGTCCGCCATGATCAGTAGCGAAGTCGTCGACCTCTCGCGCTTGCAGTTCGCCATAACGGCGCTGTATCACTTCCTGTTCGTCCCGCTCACACTGGGCCTGTCGTGGCTGCTCGTCATCATGGAATCGGTCTATGTGATGACCGGCAAGCAGATCTACAAGGACATGACCCAGTTCTGGGGCAAGCTCTTCCTGATCAACTTCGCGATGGGCGTGACCACGGGTCTCACGCTCGAATTCCAGTTCGGCACCAACTGGGCCTACTACTCGCATTACGTCGGTGACATCTTCGGTGTGCCGCTCGCCATCGAGGGGCTGATGGCCTTCTTCCTCGAGGCCACGTTCGTCGGCCTGTTCTTCTTCGGATGGAACAAGCTCTCGCGCATCGGCCACCTCGCCACGACCTTTGCGGTGGCGCTCGGCTCGAACCTCTCGGCGCTGTGGATTCTCGTGGCCAACGGCTGGATGAACAATCCGATCGGGGCGCACTTCAACTACGAGACCATGCGCATGGAGCTGAGCAGCATCTGGGAAGTGGTGTTCAACCCGGTCGCTCAGGTGAAGTTCGTGCACACGCTCTCGGCCGGTTACGTGACCGCCGCCATGTTCGTGCTCGGCATCTCCGCGTGGTACCTGCTCAAGCGTCGCGACGTGCCGTTCGCGCTGCGCTCGTTCGCGGTCGCAGCGGGCTTCGGTCTGGCGTCCACGCTGTCCGTCATCGTGCTGGGCGACGAATCGGGCTACACCACAGGCGAAGTGCAGAAGGTGAAGCTCGCGGCCATCGAAGCGGAATGGGAGACGGCCAAGCCGCCCGCATCGTTCACGCTGTTCGGCTTCCCGAACCAGAAAGAACAACGCACCGACTACGCGGTGAAGATTCCCTGGGCGATGGGTCTGATCGCCACGCGCTCGGTCGACACGCCGGTCATCGGTCTCACCCAGTTGCGCGACGAGCATAAGGACAACATCAAGCGCGGCATGATCGCCTTCGCAGCGCTCGAAAAGCTGCGTGGCGGCGATACGTCGCCAGCAGTTCGCGCAGAGTTCGACAAGTACAAAGACGACCTCGGCTACGGCTTGTTGCTCAAGAAGTACACGCCGAACGTCGTCGACGCCACGCCCGAGCAGATTCTGATGGCGGCCAACGACACGATCCCGCCGGTGGCGCCCGTGTTCTGGTCGTTCCGCATCATGGTCGGCCTCGGCTTCCTGTTCCTCTTCACGTTCCTGTGGGCGTTCTGGCTGTGCGCACGACGCCGTCTGCTCAAGCCGCGCTCGGCGTGGTTCCTGCGCTGGTGCGTGTGGGCGATTCCGCTGCCGTGGCTCGCCGCCGAGTTCGGCTGGATCGTCGCCGAAATGGGGCGTCAGCCGTGGACCATCGCCGGGATTCTGCCGACGCATCTCTCCACGTCGTCGCTGTCTGCCACCGATCTGTACATGAGTCTCGCGGGCTTCATCATCTTCTACACCGCGCTGCTCATCATTGAGATGTTCCTGATGGTGAAGTACGTCAAGCTCGGCCCGTCGTCGCTGCACACCGGCCGCTATCACTTCGAGACGGAAGGGTCAGGCGGGGCCGCGATTGCGGGTGACCGTCCGGCGGCTTCGGTCTGATCGTCAGGGAGACACACATCATGATGATCGATTACACCGTACTCAAGCTGATCTGGTGGGTGCTCGTCGGCGTTCTGCTGATCGGCTTCGCCTTCTTCGACGGCTTCGACATGGGCACCGGCACACTCCTGCCCTTCCTCGGCAAGACCGACGCGGAACGACGCGTCATCATCAACACCGTCGCCCCCACGTGGGAGGGCAACCAGGTGTGGTTCGTGACGGCAGGCGGCGCGATGTTCGCCGCGTGGCCGCTCGTCTACGCCGCTGCCTTCTCGGGCCTGTACTGGGCGCTGTTGCTCGTGCTCTTCGCGCTGTTCCTGCGACCGGTCGGCTTCGACTACCGCAACAAGCTGCCGAGCGCACGCTGGCGCAACTCGTGGGACTGGGCGTTGTTCGTCGGCAGCACGGTGCCGTCGCTGGTATTCGGCGTAGCCTTCGGCAACCTGTTGCTCGGCCTGCCGTTCTCGTTCGACAACACCCTGCGCTCGACCTACACCGGGTCGTTCTGGGCCCTGCTCAACCCGTTCGCGCTGCTGTGCGGACTGGTGAGCCTGCTGATGCTGGTCACGCACGGTGCAGCGCACCTGCGCATGAAGGCCGATCCGCTCGTGGCCGAGCGCGCCGGACGCATCATGCGTCTCACCGCACTGGGCACGCTGCTGCTGTTCCTCGTGGCCGGGGTGCTGGTCGCCACGCACGTCGACGGCTTCGCCATCACGCAGATGGGCGCGACCGACTCACCGGCCAACCCGCTGATGAAGCAGGTCACGACCGGCCCGGGCTTGTGGCTCACGAACTATCACACCTACCCGTGGATGATTGCGGCCCCGGTCGTCGCCTGTCTGTGCGCGCTGCTCGCCGCCCTGCTCGCCACGAGCCGCGCGTATGCATGGACGTTCGTCGTCACCGGGCTGATGATCGCAGGCATCATCCTCACCGCCGGTTTCTCGATGTTCCCGTTCGTCATGCCGTCGGCCACTGCGCCGGGCAGCAGCCTCACGGTCTGGGATGCCACATCGAGCCAGCTCACGCTGCAAATCATGCTGATCGCCGTGGTCGTCTTCCTGCCCATCATCCTGCTCTACACCGGCTGGGTGTACCGCGTGATCCGTGGGCGGGTGACGATCGAGACGGTCAACGACAACCCGCACACGATGTACTGATCAAGGAGTCGCGACATGTGGTACTTCTCTTGGATTCTCGGCCTTGGCCTCGCGCTCGCGTTCGGCATCATCAACGTGATGTGGTTCGAAGCGCACGACGACCTCGAACGTCGCAGCCAGGAAGGCAGTTGAGCCTGACGACGCTGAGCCCTCACAGGTCGGCGTCGTAGCGAACGTAGAAACAAAAATCGCGCCTCCAGGGGCGCGATTTTTTTATGCAGTGAGATCCTGCGACGGATCGAAGCCTTAGCTCAGCAACGTCTTCAGGTCCTTGGCCATCGCATCGACCGGCTCGTCCGGACGCATGAACAGACGCAGCTGCCCGTTCGGGTCGAAGACGTAAATGCCAGCGGTGTGATCGATCGTGTAGTTGTTCGGTGTCGATCCTTCTACCTTGTTGACCACCACGCGGAACGACTTGGTCACTTCCTTGAGCGCGGCGTCATCCGCGGGACGCAGCCCCACGAACGCGGGATTGAACGCGGGCACGTACTGGCCCATCAGTTCGGCCGAATCGCGCTGCGGATCGACCGTCACGAACAGCACCTGCACGCGCTGGGCGTCGTCCGCACCGAGCTTCTGCATCACCTGATTGAGTTCCGCCATCGTGGTCGGGCAAACATCCGGGCAATGCGTGTAGCCGAAGAACATCACCACGGCCTTGCCTTTGTAATCGGCGAGCGTGCGCGTCTTGCCCTGCGGGTCCTGCAACGAGAAGTCCTTGGCGAATTCCTTGTTGCCGGTGATATCGAGGCTCGTGAACGTCGGACCTTCCTGACCGCAGGCGGCGAGAAACACCGTCAGCCCCATCAGCAACATCGCACGGCGCAACCAGATGACAGCAAGATTCATGAACGAATGACCCCAGAACGTATGGAAAAAACGCCTTCGGAAAACACAACAGGCGCGCCGGCGAAGAATACCGTAACGCGCCTGTCGTCGTGACTCAGCCTGTGACGGGCAAATGCCCCGGAGGTTCAGCCCAGCAGGTAAATCTGCACGTAATGGTCGACCAGCAGCGCCGCGAACAGCAGCGAGAGGTAGACGATCGAATAGCGGAACATCGAGCGCGAGAGCTCATCGGAATACTTGCGCCACAGCTTGACCGCGTAACCGAGGAAGATGCCCGAGAGCACAACCGCCGACACGAGATACAGATAGCCGCTCATGCGATGTGCGAACGGCAGCAGCGACACGGCAAACAGCACGACGCTGTACAGCAGGATCTGCAAACGCGTGTACTTCTCGCCATGCGTGATCGGCAGCATCGGCAGCCCCGAATTCACGTAATCCTGACGGCGGTAAAGCGCGAGCGCCCAGAAGTGCGGCGGCGTCCAGACGAAGATGATGAGCACCAGAATCCACGCGTCGGCAGGCACTGCGCCGGTCGCAGCGGCCCAGCCGAGGGCCGGGGGCATCGCACCAGCTGCACCGCCGATCACGATGTTCTGCGGCGTCGAGGGCTTGAGGATGATGGTGTAGATGAGCGCGTAGCCGACGAACGTGCCGAGCGTCAGCCACATCGTCAGGGGATTCGTGAACGTGTAGAGCACCACCATGCCCGCCGCACCCAGAATCGTCGAGAAGACGATGATCTGCCACGGTGCGATCTCGCCGCGTGCCGACGGACGCCACGCAGTACGACGCATGAGCGCGTCGACGCGTTGCTCGATCAGGCAGTTCACGGCAAAGGCCGATCCGGCGAGCAGCCAGATGCCGATGGTGCCGCCGATCAGCACCTGCCACGGCACCATGCCGCGCGTGGACAGGAACATGCCGATCACGGCACAGAAGACGGCGAGCTGCGTCACGCGGGGCTTGGTCAGCGCCCAGTATTGCGCGATACGGCTAGCCGGCGGATGGGGAAGGGTCGTGCTTTTCATACACTCTGAAGGCAATGCGCTACGTCGGGCCAGACGGGGCGCCGAGCGGTGCGGCAGCCGGCTCCGCTGCGGAGAAAGGCTTCTGGCGGGCCGGGACGTCTGCCTGATCTATCAGGCTGGCCGCAATGGGCGCCGCTGCGACTAGGCGGGCGGCGCGAATGCGGTAGTTTAACATGACAAGCAAAAGCAGCAGGACCGCCGCGCCGCCGTTGTGGGCGATGGCGTTGAGCAGCGGCCACTGGAAAACGATGTTCGACAATCCGGTCGCGAATTGCACGAGCACCAGTAGGAATACCAGAATCGACAGCTTTCTGAGCGCGGCATGACGTCGCAGGCGACTCGCCAGCCACGCCAGATACAGCACCACGACTACGGCAAACGTCCGGTGCACCCAATGGATCGCCACGAGCGCATCCATCGGAATCACCTCGCCGCCCGCAGTCTTGCCCAGTTCTCGCCATAGCTTGAATCCGTTATGGAAGTCCATCGACGGAATCCACTGACCCTGACACGTCGGGAAGTCAGTGCATGCCAATACAGCGTAGTTGGTGCTTACCCATCCGCCAAGGGCAATCTGGAAAACCAGCAACGCCAGCCCGATCAGCGCCGCCCACCGCCAGCGCAACGCCCCGGCGTCGGCCGCAACGCTCGTCAGCGGCATTTGTCGGCACGCAAGCCATGCCAGCGACCCCAGCAGAGTGAGCGCCAACATCAAATGGATGGAGACGATCACCGGTTGCAGCTTCATCGTGACGGTCCACGCCCCGAACGCGCCCTGCACGCACACGAGCACCAACAGCCACGTAGCCAGCCACGGCGATTGCTTCAGTTCGCGACGTTTCACCCACGCCATCACCATCAGGGTGATGATGAGCACGCCGACGGCCATTGCGAAATACCGGTGGATCATCTCGATCCACGCCTTGACGAAGGTCACCGGGCCGCTGGGCAGCATCAACTGCGCCGCGTGGATGTCGGCATGCGCGGCGAACGGCGACGACGTGCCGTAGCACCCCGGCCAGTCGGGACATCCGAGACCCGAATCCGTCAGACGCGTAAAGCCGCCGAACATGATCAGGTCGAGCGTCAGAAAGGTCGTCACCCAGGCCAGTTTGCGGTACTTGTTCGCGTCGCGGCGCAGCAGCACCCAGCCGAGCGGCAGCACCGCGATACATAGGCCGATGAAGCCCAGTTCCAGAAGGTAAAGCATCGGTTTTACGTCAGTTCTTCAATATGTCCGGGGCGCACGTGCGCCCCGGGGCCATTCGTTTCATTCATCGTGGGAGGAACGTTCCCTCCCCCCATCAACCCGTCCCCGACCACTTCAGCAGTCGCGACAGGTCGCTCTTGATCTTGCCCGGATCGGCGTTCTTCGGGAACGCCATCATCAGATTGCCTAGCGGGTCGACCAGATAGATGTGATCGCGCAGGCCGGTGCCCTCCTGCGTCGGCAGCCACGAGGCGAGTGCGACGGGATCGGCCCGCAGACGGCGCGTATCGGGATAGGCGTCGTCGATCTGTTGCGACACCTTCGAGGCGTCCGTCACCAGCCACAGCGTTTCCACCCGCGTGCGCTCGTTGCCTTGCAGGACGCGGATCTGCCGCATGTAAAACAACTTGCTGACGCAATTCTCGTCACACGTGGCAGTGTCGGCGCTGATCATGAGCCATTTGCCCTTGAGCGACGACAGCGGCAGGTTCTCACCCGTTTCGTCGTCATGCACGACGAGCGCGGGCAACGGACGCTGCGGCTCGATCAGCTTCCCGTAGGCGGACGTGCCACCCTGCGGCTTGAAAACGAAATACATCAGATACGCCGCTACCGCAGGCGCGGCGCACACCACGAAGAGCAGCACGAGCATGCGTCTCGCGCGGCGGCGTTGCACCGGGTCGATGGGAGGACTTCCGCTGCGATCCGTACTCACATTTGCACTCATGTTCGCCTTATGCGCGTCTTATGCCCGCGTGAATTTGTTTGTCGCCGTCGCCATGCGACGGCCACGTCGATACGCCAGACGCAGCCCCAGCAGCGCCAGAATCAGCGACATGCCGAACCACTGCGCCATATAACCATAGTTGCGATCCGCGCCGCTCGCCGGTTGCGGCCAGTCGCGCAGCAGGTGATCGCCCGTGTCGTTCGTCTGCATGACGACGAACGGTTGCAGCGGCAGCGACGTCTCGCGCGCATATTCCGCCACGTCGAGATTCTGACGAATCGACAGCCCCGCCGCCGAGCCGCCATGCCCCAGTTCAAAGGCGCGAGACGGGTCGGGCATGGCCAGGCCTTCAACCGTGATATCGCCCGCCGGCGTCGCATACGGCATGATCGACGCGCGGTCGCGCAGGTCGCGCGGCAGCCATCCGCGATTGACGAGTACCACGTGATCGGGCGCGACTTGCAACGCCATCACCACATAGAAGCCGGGCAGTTCGTTGCGCGGACGGTTGTCGAGATACACCACGCGATTACGCAGGAACCGGCCCGTGACGCGCACGCGCCGATGGCTCACATCGTCCAGCGAATAGGCCTGCGCCCCGAGCGCGATAACCGGCGCGCGCTCTGCCTGCTCGATCTGCGCCTGACGCGCCAGACGCAACTGCGCGCGCTGGTACTGCCACACGCCGAGTGCAGCGGTGAGCATCACGCCCAGCAGTATCAGCACGGCCGGCACAGGGCGCATGCCGCGCAAGAGAGTTTTCAACACGTACGTTCCTTGTCCGGCTGCCGCCCGATGTTGCGCAACGCAGGCTGTCCACACTGCAATGCAGCGTGCCAGCGCGTGTGCGTTGCCCGATAATGACGAATTCCCGTCATCGGACAGATCATGCGCATCATCGTTGCCATCGCCTTCGTCCTGATTCTCGGCAGTCTGGCGTCCGCATTGTTTTTCATGATGCGGGACAAGGGCCGATCGAATCGCACCGTGCAATCGCTGATGGTGCGCGTCGGCCTGTCGGTGACGCTGTTCCTGCTCATCCTGTTCGCCAATTGGATGGGCTGGATTCACAGCACGGGCATACGATACTGAGTCCCGCGCCGGGCTCCTGCGGCAAATCGCCGCACCTCATCCCTGCCACGCTGCTTTACCCGGAATAACCTCTGCCGACGTTCACGACAGTGGCGCAATGCCGTCACCGCCAGTGTCGCGCCGTTTGTGCGACATAAGGCCGCATCCAAATGGAAACGCCGCCGGAATCCGGCGGCGTCCCCCAAAGCATGTTCCGATGCCGACGTCAGAGCCAGTAGACCACGACGTACAGCCCCAGCCACACCACGTCCACAAAGTGCCAGTACCACGCCGCGCCTTCGAAACCGAAGTGATGATCCGGCGTGAAGTGGCCCTTCATCAAACGCACCAGCATCACGGAAAGCATGATCGCGCCCAGCATCACGTGGAAACCGTGGAAGCCCGTGAGCAGGAAGAAGGTCGATCCGTACACGCCCGAGGTCAGCTTGAGATTCAGTTCGGTGTAGGCGTGGTGATATTCATATGCCTGGAAGCCGAGGAACACGAAGCCGAGCACGACGGTGGCGAACAACCAGAAGATCGCGCTGCCACGATGGTTCGCACGCAGTGCGTGGTGCGAGATCGTGAGCGTGACGCCCGAGGTCAGCAGCAGTGCGGTGTTGAGCGTCGGGATCGGCCACGGGCCCATCGTCTCGAACGCGTCGACCACTCCGGCCGGGCCGGTGTTCGGCCACACGGCGCTGAAGTCGGGCCACAGCAGCTTGTTATCGAGGTCGCCGAGCCACGGCATGGCCAGCGTACGTGCGTAGAACAGCGCGCCGAAGAATGCCGCGAAGAACATCACTTCGGAGAAGATGAACCAGCTCATGCCCCAGCGATAGGACACGTCGATGCGCTTGCTGTACAGGCCGCCCTCGGACTCGGCGATCGAGTCGCCGAACCAGCTGCGCAGCACCCACAGCACCCACAGCAGGCCGGCCAGCGCCGTCCACGGTGCCCACGATAGTCCATTGACCCACGCGGCGGCCGAGCCGAGCACCACCAGCAGGCCGATACTGCAGCTCACCGGGTGACGCGAGGGGGCCGGCACGAAGTAGTACGGCGCCGTTTGGTGTTGACCACTCATTCTTATCTCTCCAGGCTTGGTTCTCTTTGTCTGTACCAATCACGTCGCGAGCCGGATGGCGAGCTTCGCCAGAAACACCAGCGCCACAACGAACAGAATGCCCCCGATCAACCCCGCCACGATCAGATGCACAGGGTTGAGCTGTGCCATGTCGCGGTCGTGATCACGCCCCTTGCGCACACCGAAAAACGACCAGAACACCGCACCGATGGTCTGGAAGAAAGACAGCTTGCGCCGGGTCGCCTCCTTCAGGTCATCCATTCCCGCCCTTGCCTCCCCCTAACGTTCCTCCGGTGACTTCGCCAGCCTGGGCGCCCGTCGGGGCGTCCGCGCGTTGATTGGCGTCGTTCTTGCCGAGATCGAAAAAAGTATAGGACAGCGTGATCGTATTCACATCTTTGGGCAGCTTCGTGTCGACCACGAACACCACCGGAAACTCTTTGGCCTCTCCGGCCCTGAGCGTTTGCTGCGTGAAGCAGAAACACTCGATCTTCTTGAAGTAGCTCGCCGCCTGTGCGGGCGCGTAGCTCGGAATCGCCTGCGCGCGGACTTCATGCGGTTGCTGATTCGCCACTTCGTATTCGATGGTCGCGATTTCCCCCGGATGCACCGTCAGACTGCTCTTCGCCGGTTTGAAGCGCAGCGGCCCCTGCGCATTGGCGTCGAACTCGACAGTGATCGTGCGGCTCTCGTCGACCTGCGAATTGCGTGCGCTGATCTCGGTCGTGCGATCGCCCAACTGGTTAATGCCCACGAGATCGCAGAACGCGCGGTAGAACGGCACCATCGCGTACCCGAATCCGAACATCACCGCGACCAGCAGCAAGAGCTTGCTGAAGGTGCGCACGTTGAGACGTCGCATGCCGGCCATCAGATACCGCCTAACAATTTGGTCTTGATCATCACGCCGATGAAGAACACCAGCACCACCGAGCCGAGAATCAGCCCGGTGCGCAGGTTTCTCGCCCGCTGTTCAGGACTGAGTGCCATGTTCAATGCACCTTCGGCGGCGTCTCGAACGTGTGGAACGGCGCCGGACTCGGCACGGTCCACTCCAGCCCTTCCGCACCGTCCCACGGCTTGGCTTCAGCCGCCTTGCCGCCACGCCACGTCGGAATCGCAACCCAGAACAGGAAGTACACCTGCATCAGGCCGAAGCCGAATGCGCCGATGGTCGCGATCTGGTTGAAGTCCGTGAACTGTGCCGGGTAATCGGCGTAGCGACGCGGCATGCCCGCCAGACCCAGGAAGTGCATCGGGAAGAACGTCACGTTGAACGTGATGAGCGAACCCCAGAAGTGGAACTTGCCGCGCCACTCGTTGTACATATGGCCCGTCCACTTCGGCACCCAGTAATAGAACCCGGCGAATAGCGCGAAGAGCGAGCCGGCCACTAACACGTAGTGGAAGTGCGCCACCACGTAATAAGTGCCGTGCATCTGAATGTCGAGCGGTGCGAGCGAGAGAATCAGGCCCGTGAAGCCGCCCATCGTGAACACGAAGAGGAAGCCGACGGAGAAGAGCATCGGCGTCTCGAACGTGAGCGAGCCCTTCCACATCGTGGCGACCCAGTTGAAGACCTTCACGCCCGTGGGCACGGAGATCAGCATCGTCGCGTACATGAAGAACAGTTGACCGGTGACCGGCATGCCCGTCACGAACATGTGGTGCGCCCACACCATGAACGACAGAATCGCGATCGACGCCGTGGCGTACACCATCGAGCTATAGCCGAACAGCGGCTTGCGCGAGAACGCCGGAATCACCTGCGACACGATCCCGAACGCCGGCAGAATCATGATGTACACCTCCGGGTGTCCGAAGAACCAGAAGATGTGCTGATACATGACCGGGTCGCCGCCGCCCGCAGCGTTAAAGAACGACGTACCGAAGTGACGGTCCGTGAGCAGCATCGTGATCGCACCGGCCAGCACCGGCATCACGGCGATGAGCAGGTAGGCGGTGATGAGCCACGTCCACACGAACATCGGCATCTTCATCAGCGTCATGCCCGGCGCGCGCATGTTCAGAATCGTGACGATGATGTTGATGGCGCCCATGATCGACGACGCGCCCAGAATGTGCGCCCCGAAGATCGCCAGATCCTGACCCGGCCCCATCTGCACCGACAGCGGTGCGTACATCGTCCAGCCTGCTGCGGTCGCACCGCCCGGCACGAGGAACGACGAGATCAGCAGCAGACCGCCCACCGGCAGCAGCCAGAAGCTGAAGTTGTTCATGCGCGCGAACGCCATGTCCGACGCGCCGATTTGCAGCGGGATCATCCAGTTCGCGAATCCCACGAACGCCGGCATGATCGCGCCGAAAATCATCACCAGCCCGTGCATGGTGGTGAGCTGGTTGAAGAACTCCGGACGAATGAACTGCAGGCCCGGTTCGAACAATTCCGCACGGATCATCAACGCCATCACGCCGCCCGAGAGCAGCATGACGAACGAGAAGATCATGTACAACGTGCCGATGTCCTTGTGATTCGTCGCGAACAGCCAGCGACGCCATCCGTGCGGATGGTCGTGCGCGTGATCGTCGTGACCCGCCACGTGATCGTGAGCGATGGAACTCATACCCAATCTCCTTGCTTCGAACTGGTCGAACGACTTAACTGTTCTTCGCTGCGTCGGCCGCGGCACCGGCGGCATTCGCCGACTTGTTGCCGCGTGCTTCGCGCACCTGTGCCGGCTGAATCACGTCGCCGGTCTTGTTGCTCCACGAGTTGCGCTCGAACGTGATGACGGCCGCAAGCTCCACATCGTTCAGATGCGACCAGTTCGGCATCGCATTCTTGCCATGCAGCACGATGCTGATGTGATCGGCCACCGGGCCCGTCACGATCTTGCCGCCGTCGAGCGCCGGGAACGCACCGCCGCCCTTGCCGTTCGGCTGGTGGCACACCGCGCAATTCGAGGCGTAGACCTTCTGGCCGCGCTCCATCAGTTCCTGCACGGTGTAGGTCTTGTTCGGGTCGTCTGCCGAGGCCGCCATCTGCTTCTTCTGCGTGTCGACCCACTTGTTGTAATCGTCTTCCGAGACCACCTTCACCACGACCGGCATGAACGCGTGCTCCTTACCGCACAGTTCGGTACAGAAGCCGCGGTACTCGCCAACCTTCTCCGCCTTGAACCAGGTGTCGCGCACGAAGCCCGGAATGGCGTCCTGCTTGATACCGAAGGCAGGCACGTAGAACGAGTGGATGACGTCGTTGGCCGTGGTGATCAGACGTACCTTCTTGTTGACCGGCACGACCATCGGGTTATCGACTTCCTGCAAGTACGTGTTGCTCTTCGGCTCCGCGCCGTCGATCTGGCTGCGCGGCGTGGTGAGCGTCGAGAGAAACTTGATGCCCTCGCCTTCGCCCTTCAGGTAGTCGTAGCCCCACTTCCACTGATAGCCGGTCACCTTGATGGTGATATCGGCGTTGGTGGTGTCCTTCATGGCCACGACGGTCTTCGTGGCGGGCAATGCCATCAGAATCACGATGATGAACGGCACGACCGTCCAGATCACCTCGACCGTGGTGCTTTCATGGAAATTCGCAGGCTGATGGCCCTTGGATTTGCGGTGCTTGATGATCGAGTAGAACATCACGCCGAACACAGCAATGAAGATCACCAGACAGATGATCAGCATCATGGTGTGCAGGCTGTGAAGCTCTTCCGCGAGTTTCGTGACCGGCGGCTGGAAGTTGAGTTCGTTGACGGCCGGCCCCCCCGGCATATCCGCGACTCCCGCCGCGATGGCCGGAGCGCCGGCGAGCAGTGAGGCGCCCGCAAGGAAAGCCGCCAAGGCGTGTTTCGTTTTTTTCATAGCTTCCTTACCCAAAATTACCATCCAAATCCTCCCTGGCGGTCGCCCGAGATCGTCTCCATCTCTCTCAGGCCTGTTGGGCAAGACAACGGCGCAGCTCGCGCGCAAACGTTTCGCGGCGATGCGGCGCAAGATAGGCACCGACAGTGACCGAGCGGCTACCCGA
Source organism: Pandoraea commovens (assembly GCF_024704525.1). NCBI lineage: Bacteria > Pseudomonadati > Pseudomonadota > Betaproteobacteria > Burkholderiales > Burkholderiaceae > Pandoraea > Pandoraea commovens. The sequence goes on along the minus strand of NZ_CP102780.1, from coordinate 582,337 downwards.
GCGCAAGACGATGCGCATTCGCGGCGGCTTCTCGATGTCGATGCGTACCCAGCGGGGATTGAACTCGAACTGCGTCAACCTCTGTGCTGAACGTTGCTCGACCACAAGGCTCACGGGCGACAACCGAATGACCTCGTAATCTGTGGCATGCCGGGCATGAATGACGAACGCAACGCCCACCACGAGCAAGTCCAGGCCTGTGAACGGCAAGACCAACCACCCACCGCGCCACGCCGCAATCAAGGCAACACCCAGTGAGACGGCGGCCAACGACAGGTAGAACAGGACAAACTGGCGCGGCGATATCGCGCAGTTGCGCTTATGCGTCCATTCCTTCATCGCCGAACCGTTTCCGGTCTCGGAAGAAGAGGCTGCGAGCATCGCCGTCACCCGTGGGGCATTTTGGGTCTTTCATGTCCGACGGCCGGGAACTAGTTGCGTCCGGGCCGCGACAAACTGCCGCATTATAGAACGCGCATTCTCGAAGCGACAACATTGATACCGAGTATTTGGCGCGCCATAGCATCCTCCTGAACTCATTGATGCAAAAGGGAAATCCGGTTAATCCCCTAGCCGAAAATCCCAACGGCCGAGCGACTACGGGATACTCCCTATGCGTCGCACGATTGACACATTGCAACACGCGGCGACTCGTTGCGGTGTCCTGAATACCCTGCCAACCGACACATTCGAACGACACGTCAGCATCTCGTCACCGCCTCGTCTTCACATCGGCGGCTTCGTTGCGATGCGGGATTCTTCCGATATCCATCAACAGTAGACGCTGCGCCGGATTTCGCGTGCGACGTTATGTCGCGCCCGCCTATACGACCTCAATACTGTGGCGACACCGCGTCATCAAGGGACTTTGCCCCGAGCTTTCGTCCGGTGTCGCGTTGGCATACTGCCGCCATCGCGGCATCTCGACGCACGGACCCCGCACATTGCAGCGAAGCCCGATGCGCACTGCCATCAGACGCATGCTACAAGCGAAACATGTTCCCTACATCGCTTTGCCATGCGAGCCACGCGCCCTCTCTCTCCCCGCTCGTTTGCCGACGGCCTGAGCGCCCTGCAGGACGCCACCGGCTTCGACGTCCTTCACACGCTGCTCCCTTCGCTTTGCAGCGCGCTCGGCCAACGCTACTTCAGCTATCGCGGCCACTTCGCATTGCCCGACGGCCGTTTCGCAACACCGCGCCTCGGCAATCTTCCCCGTGTGTGGCAGCAACGCTATGACGCACAACGCTATGACACCGTCGACCCTGTCCTCTCGCTCGCTGCCCGGCAACTGACACCGGTGGAATGGACGGTCGGGTTGTACGCGTCCCCCGAGGCGCGACAGCTGCTCCACGAACAGCGCGCTGCCGGGTTGCGCTTCGGCATCACGTATCCGGTCTTCACGCCATCGGGGGCATCGGGCACATTGAGTCTGTCGTCACCGAGACGCACCGCGCATTTCGCCCGCCCATCGGCACAACATCACGCACAACCTCAGGGTCGCCACGATGCGCGCTACTGCGCGCGGCCAACGCATGACGTCAGCGATTCGGGCGCACATGTGTGGGCGTCGCATGCCGGCGTCGTACTCGCAGCCCACGTGCATGAAGCCGTGTGGCGCATCGTTCAGCGCGATGCGGCTCGTCGCTGCGCGCCAGCACTGACGCCGCGCGAGCGCGAGTGCTTGAGATGGGTGGCGTGCGGCAAGACATCGTGGGAAATCGGTCGCATCCTCACGCTTTCCGAACATGGCGTGGTCTTCCATCTGCGCAGTGCCATGCGCAAGTTCGACGTATCGAGCCGCCATCGCGCCGCGAAGATGGCAAGCGACTACGGACTGCTCGACGATGTTGCGTTGCCGCCGCACCCGAAGGTCAAGGAGATCACTTTCGCGACGCAAGATCGGCAAGCGTCTTGTAGCGTGTCAACGTGAACGTATCGGTAGCGGCATTCACGAACGAGCCACCGCCAAGACGCCCCACCGGACTGAGGGCGTGTAAGTCGACATGACAGGTGACGGGATCGAGCAGCGCGTCGTCTACGTGCGCGGCAAGCACCGTGCCGAGCACGACCCATCCGCCGCCGGGTGCAGCGCTGATCTCGATGATGTCGCGCACCTCGCACTCGAAGGCAACGGACGCCTCCCGAACACGCGGAGGTCGCACACGCGAAGACGGCACCGGCGTCATGCCCGTGAGGTCGAATTCCGACTCCCCGGGTGGCAAGGGCGCGGCCGAGAGATTCACGGCATCGATGCATGACGTACTCGCCACGTTCACGACGAACTCCGGCACCGCCTCGATGTTGTGCAGCGTGTCCTTCTTTCGCCTCGGCCGCGGCGGCACCACAGGACAGAACAGCACCGTCATCGGCACACAGCACACGCCCATGAAGTACGCATACGGCGCGAGGTTCGATCGCCCCAGCGCATCGACCGTACTCACCCACGCAATCGGACGCGGGAGAATCGTGCTCATCATGAAGTTGTAGATGCGCGCCTCGTCCAGCGTCGACGGATCCAGTTCCATCGGGTCTCCTTACACGGTTGCATTGAATCGTGCGTGACAAGCGCGGTGTGAAGGCGCTCACGCGTCGCTCGACACCTCGCCCGCGAGTCGAACGATGTCGTTCGCACATCCCCATGACAAGGTGAAGCCGCCCCCGCCATGTCCATAGTTGTGCAGCAAGCGCGCGTACCGCTCGTCCCGGACAACACGCGGCGAACGACGCACCGGACGAAAGCCGACGCGCGCATCGATGACACGCAGGGCCGCAACGCCCTCGCAAAGTCGTGTGCAGCGATGAACGATGTCATCGATCTGCCGTTGCCCGATGACCGTCGATGTCAGGTCGGGTTCTGCCGTACCGCCAAGTACGATGTCGTCGTCGCGCTCCACGATGTACGTCGGCGCGAAAGGATCCGAGTCATCGATGAAACACCCTTGCACGGCGTCGTCACGCGTGGCACGCAACACAACGGCCCGCGACAGCGACAAGGCGTCGTCGCCGAACTGGCGGCTGCCGTAGCCGCAGCAATTCACCACGATCTCGACCTCTTCGAGCAATGCAGCGGGATCCTCGATGCGACGTGGCACGAACTGCCCGCCAAGTTCAAGGAACATGTTCATCAGATAACGCAGGTAGGTCTCAGTGACCGCGACGGGCACGTCCATGCGGTACGCGCAGGCGAAGCGCGATGGCACGCGCGCCTGCGGTAGCCGACACAGACCGCTGGCGCATTCCGCCCACCAGGGCACGCCAGCGTCGCGTTGAAAGTATTCGGTCAATGGCCTCATGCTCACCCCGGACATCGCATCCGACGACAATCGATGCATGGCTGCATACGTGTGCCGGGCGCGAGCGAGATAGACGAGATCCGGGGCCTGATAGAACGGATGCCAGATCGCTGCCGCCAACGCCGACGTCGTTTGCGATGGCCCCTCAGCTGCGAAAATGGCAACGCGACGACCTGCGAGCGACATCGCCACTGCCGTCGTCAGGCCGCTCACACCCGCGCCTATGACAATGACGTCCACCCCCGACATCGCACTCATGGGCATGCCCCGCGATGCAACGGACCGTGGTCGCCGGGCGCATGCCCCTCCGGCGGCACCGCCAACCCGCAAGCCGGTGGCCAGGTCACGCCATCGAAGCATTGCGGTGACTTCAATCCACTGCCAGTGCCAAGCAACACCACTTCCGCCCCCGACTGGATACGCCCGCTGGCGAGACCCGCTCGCAACGCGGCGTAGCCTGCCGCCGTCGACGGTTCATACCAAAGACCGAAACGCTGGGCGAGCGTGCGCGACGCGGCCGCAATGCACTCGTCGTTCACCACCACACAGGTGCCGCGCGTGGCTCTGAGGGCGTGCAGCGCAGCAAAGTGGTCTCGCGGTCGACTGACCGAGAGACTGTCGGCCACCGTGTTCGGCGTAACAGCGGTGGGCGACACAGGCAACGCTACGGTCTCGTCGTACGTCGTCCAGTCGCGCGCGATGCTGTCGGCGCTGTTGGCTTGCGCTGCCATCAGACGCGGAATCGCCGAGGTAATACCCAGTGCAAACAGGTCGAGAAATCCCGCCGCGATGCCTGACAAAATATTGCCGTCCCCCGTCGGCACGATGACCCAGTCGGGGACATGCCACGCCATCGCTTCGGCAATCTCGTAGGCACATGTCTTCTTGCCTTCGCGTGTGAATGGATTCACACCGGTGTTCCGACAACACACCAGCGCGTCGTCTGCCATGCGTTCGGCAATCTCAAAGGCGTCGTCATAAGTGCCCCCGATCTCGCAGACGTTCGCGCCATATGCCCGAATCTGCGCAAGCTTCGCGAAGGGCGTACTGGCGGGCACCACGACCGTTGCCGCCATTGCCTGCGCGGCGGCGATGCACGCAAGCGATGCCCCTGCGTTGCCGGTCGAGGCCGTCACCGCCCCCTTGCACCCGGCGCGTTTAGCGACGGCCAGCACCAGCTCGGTGGCCCGGTCCTTGAGCGAGCCGCTGGGATTGCGCGCTTCGTCCTTGATCCGAAGGTGGATACCGCCGTCGTCCCCGCAATCGATCAAAGGGGTTCCGCCGACACGCAGGCGGCTGCCCCAATGCGCTTCGACGGGTAGCAAGGCGACGTACCGCCACATGCCTTCCGTTCCACTTTCTCGGAACGTCGTCACGATATCCATCGCCGACGGCGAGTCCGCATCGGCCTTGCGCTGGATTCGCAAGTTCTGACCACACACATGGCATCGATAGCGAATCGCCCCCCATGTCTGTGGGGTCGCGCAGCGCACGCAGGTATAGCGATAAGAGAACGACGGCATCACGTCAGACTCCCCGGATTCAAGAGGTGCGCCATCACGGCGTTTTGCGCATGCAGTCGGTTGGCCGCTTGTTGGAACACCCACGATGCCGGGCTTTCTACGACGTCATCCGACACCTCCTGCTCCCGGTCCACCGGCAAGCAATGGAGATAACCAGCATTCGGTGCGGCAAGCCGCATGATGTCTGCGTCCACGCACCAGTCGCGATGCCGTTCGAACGCCGCGTGCATCCCCGCTTCGTCGACACCCTCTCCCGAGTACTGTGGCAGGTGATTGAGGCTGCACCACGACTTGGCGTAGACGGCGTGCGCGTCGGTCACGCCATCGCGCAAATCGTGCGTCACGCGAATCCGCGCCCCCGTCTGCCCCGCAAACTGCGCAGCGGCCGCCATGATCCGAGAGTCGAGCGCAAACGGCGGTGGATAGGCGAGCGTCACGTCCATCCCGGTTTTGACGGCGGCGAGCAACAGACTTTGCGGCACCGCGACAGGCTTGTGCCAGCTTCCCGAGTAAGCCCAGCTGATGCACAGCTTGCGCCCGGTGAGTCCACCCAGTTGTTCACGTAGCGTCATCACATCCGCGAGTGCCTGACACGGATGAAACCGATCGCACTCCATGTTGATGACCGGTACCTGACTCCACTCGGCGAACGCTTCGAGATGCCGGTGCGCCGCACCGTACACCCAGCCTGCGGGGGTGCCGTACATGCGAATCGCTATCGCGTCACCATAGGACGACAGCACTCGCGCGACGTCGGCCACACGCTCCGTCGTGTAGGGGATCTCCGCGTCAGGAAGCGCCGGTGTGTAGATCCCCGTGTGCGGATCCAGGACGATGGCGTTCCCCCCCAATCTCGCCAGTCCCGTCTGGAAGCTGCTACGCGTGCGCAGCGATGCGTTGTAGAAAAGAAAGTAGATCGTCCTGTCACGAAGCGCCCCCTCGGTGTGCAGGGGATATCGACGCTTGAACGACAGCGCCGCACTCAGCAACGCCCGGTAGTCCGGGGCACTCATCGTCAAATCGGGCGCAAGCCAATGACACGTCACATGTCCCTCCTGATCGCCGTTCTTCAACCTCGTCTGAACCTTGCCTCAACCGTCTCACGGGCGTTACGCAGACTTCACACCTAAGTCCTGTAGCGCCACACCATCAAGGTGGTCGCCACCGGCTCGCCAGTTGTGCAAACCGTTCTCCGCATGAGAGTCCCAGGCGTTCGAAAAGACGGCGTGGCACCCGCGCGGCCTCCATCATCTGCACGCCGACGGCCAACGGATCGACACTCTCCAGCAGCACCTGATCGGCCTCGGTTTCCCCGAGCCCGATGGCACAGAGATGTTCGCGCCACGTCTCGATCTCGGGCGCAAGAAATGCCATCATCAGGTCCGGCAACAGTTGATCGAGGTATTCCCGCTCATCGAGCGAAAGCCCAGGCACCCACTCGCTTGCGAAACGAACGAACGCTGCCTGATGCCGCATCTCGTCGGCGCCGTGCTCCGACAGCAAGGTGTGTACCGGCGGGTAGATCTCCTCGCCCGCGCCTGCCTGACGCAACGTTCCGGTGATCAGCGTCTCCGTCACGGTCGCAGCGGCAATGCTTGCGATGCCCGCATGCGCTGGCGAAACCGATTCGCACAACGCCAGTACCCGCGCGACACCCCGAGATGCCCCTTTCTCCATGACGTGCCCCGCCGCGCGCAACATCTGCAAACGGAAACGCTCCATCATCCAGGTGTGAAAGCCTTCGTCCGTGTAGATCGCCAGCAAATCGTCGCGACTCACCGCCGTGATGTCATCCCTATCGAGCATCTGCTCAATGGCCCGGTTAACGATGAACAACTCGACCCGCTCCGTCTTGTTCAGGTAGTCTCCGAGACGCAGTGCACTCAACCGCTGCCGCGCCGCCTGACCTTGCGCACAGACCAACGGATGCGTCGCATACGGCATGAGCGACACATTGAAGAACAGATGGCCGGGCAGCAACGGCGGAAACGGCAACTCCGTGGCGCAGCGGGTGACTGCCGCAACGTCACGCCAGGGTTTGGGCTCGAATACGGACGCACCGTGTCCGCCGGAGACACCATATGCGCCGATGCCGGTCTGCTTATGCGTCATGAGGCATCGATGACGCGACAGGTGCTATTTGATGCGGCGCCAGCGGCACGAGACTGGCGCGCTCAGGCCCCAGCCCGAGCCCGGCCAAAGGTGCCCCGATGTGACGCTCGACGAAGTCGACAAAGCCGTGCATGGCGGCGTCCAGCGTCCCTTCCCGTGCCTGATCGAGCGATGGCGCCGTCAGCCCGGGATAGATCAGCACATCCGGCATGGCATCTGCTGTCAGCACATCGCGATGCACTCGCATCGGCACCCCTTGATACGTCGACTTTGCGAAGTACGCGAGACAGTCCACCTTGTTGAGATACACACAGTCCACGGCGTGCGTTCGGATAACGTCTCGCAACTGAGCGAGATCGAGCATGCCGATACGACGCGGACGCCCGGTGCCCGTTCCGTACTCCGCTGTGAGCATGCGAAGCGCCGTACCCACGTCGAATGGATCGCTGGAACGAAGCAATGTGTCGGCGGAGAAACATGACTGCTCCTCGGCTTTTCCGATGCGGGACTGCGACGCGTCGTGGCAGTACTGTGCGGAACGCTCGCCGCCAAGCTCCGAAGGAAATGGCCCGCGCCCTACGCGCGACATGATGGCCTTGGCCACGCCGATCGTTTGCCGGTGGTACTTCGGCGAAAGATCGCCGCCCACATACGCGTAGGCAGGCACGGTGTGGCTCGATGTGACGTAGGGCTGACTTCCCTCGACCACGTCGAGCAACACCGACTGTGCGCCTTCAAACAACACGCTCGCGCCCGCCCTGACACGATTCGCGAGCCATCCACGATCCGACTGGATGTACCGCCGTAAAGTCGCCGCCGCCCTGGGCAAGTCCCTTAGCAGATCTGACATTTCGGCCATCCACGGCGAGGTGCCGCCCTCAGCGTTGACCATGCGCGTGAAGATGTTTCGCATCGAAGCCACTGCCTCGGATTCGTTCGCGATCAGGTCGCCAAGCATCAGATTGACGCGCATATCGTTTCGAACTCGCAAGGCGCGGTCCGCGTAGCACGGTCCGATACCGTTGCCAGTCGTGCCGATTGTGTCGCCATTGCGGCGATCCATCGCAATGTGATGCGGTTGCACCAATGCCGCGCGTGCACTGATGTGAAGCCGCCCTTCGAGGGCAATACCCATCTCGCGCAGTTGACCGATCTCATCCGCCAGCTTCCACGGATTGATGGCACAACCCGACCCGATATACAGCGTGGTATGAGGATGAAATACACCCGACGGCAATTGCTTTAGCGCGATGCGTCCTTGCGGCGTGTCGATGGTGTGGCCCGCATTGGCGCCGCCGTTGAAGCGGGCAATCACGTCGTACCCCGGTGCGAGGGCGTCGATGATTTTCGCCTTACCCTCGTCGCCGTATTGCAGCCCGACGAGGACGTCCGCGAACCCTTCGGCAGCGAGCGAAGCGTGTTGATCCGACGATGATGAGGAACTAATGAGAGCGGTGGAAGCTGTGGTCATGCGCGGTGCAAGTCAAAGAAGAATCGGGGGACGGGCGCCTGCTCGGCCGCCAGGCACTCGTAGACCCAGCGACCGACGGCAATGTCGAGAATGCCAAGTCCGAAAGGAGAAAACACGATGGGCCGATCGCGCATTGGCGGCTCACCGCCGCACAGCAAGTGGGGCAGTGATGTCGTGACGAAGCGTCGATGGCCCGTCGCGATTTCGGTGAGATGAAGCGATGTCGAGGCGCGCAAGCAATGGTCGATGTCGTCAACCACGTTGTGCGACGCCACGACAATCGATGGGGCGAGATCCCGCAACGACAGATGCAACACGATCGGACAGTGTGCAAACCATCCGGGATCTTCAATATGCGGAGACACTGCCGTGGTCGTCAAAACGATCACGTCCGAATCGCGTATCGCGATTTCCAGCGACGCTTCGACGCGGGCGTTCAATCCGATTTGCGTTTCGATTCGACTTGCAAGCGACTCTGCATATCGCATGTTCAGGTCATGGACCATGACCTCGCCGACGCTCAGTTCCGCCAGTGGCAAACACTCGGCGACATGGCGCGCAATCACCCCCGCCCCGATGAGCGCCACACGCCGAGGACGCGCGGCGTCGTCGTGCGCGAGACATCGAAGCGCGCTGATGGCGCTCGCCGCCGTGCGTGCCGCGCTGATGATGCTCGCCTCCATGCAGGCCATCGGGTACCCCGTCACCGCATCGTTAAGGATCAGCACCGCAGACGCCCTCGGCATGCCCCGCTCGATGTTCTCCGGGAAGCTCGAAATCCATTTGATACCGGTCACACTCTCGCGGTCTTCGCCACGTCCGCGGATGTGCGCCGGCAACGCGATGATGCGATTGCGCTGTGCGTCGGGAAACCGGAGAAACTGGCTTTCCGGATTCACGGTATGGCCCGCGTGATGCGCGCGATACGCCGCTTCGACGGTGTCGAGGATGGCACGCTTTCCGTGGCGGACGGCCGTATCGATCTGCTCGCCCGTGAACACGCGGAATTGCGGAATGGGGCGTGCGTTCATGACAGAGACGGTGCAACGATTTCGATGGAAGCGGCGGTAGTGCCGGATATGTCGGGCGCTCCGGATACGCCAGATATGCCCGACGTGTCGCCGAAACACGCAGCAGCCCAGTCACCGTCGTAAAGCGTGTCGAGATACTTGTCGCCCATGTCGGGCGCGATGGCAACGACGGTATCGCTCGCAGCAATGTCTGCTGTCGAGGCCTGAACGGCATGGAGCACGCTCCCCGTCGACCCGCCAGCCAGCAGCCCTCGTCGCGCCAGCGTGTGGCACATGCGCAAGGTGTCGGATTCGCAAACATGGACGATGGCGTCCGGCGGCTCCGAGTCCGAAAGCTCACTGAGCGGTGGCTTGCAACTCGTGCCAAGCCCCGGAATAAAGCGCGGCCCAGGCGGACCACCGAACGTGACGGACCCCACTGCGTCGACGGCGACCACACGCGTTCGCAACCGATGTGCACGGACATAGTGAAGACAGCCCATCAGTGTGCCGGTCGTGCCGGCACCGATGAAAAGATGATCGACGTCCGGATAGGCCGAGAAAATCTCCGGCGCCGTCCACCGGAAGTGCGCGCGCCAGTTGGCTGGATTCGCGTACTGATTGACCCAGATGCACCGCGGATCGCGCGCGACCTGCTCCCGAATCCATGCGATGCGCGTTGCGAGATAGCCTCCCTGTGCGTCGCGGCGGTCGACACGCACGACACGCGCACCGACCGCCTGCATCGCCCGGATGGCCTGCCGCGATGTGTTGGGGTCTGTCACGCACGTGAATCGGTAGCCGCGATTGGCACAGACCATCGCGAGCGCCACGCCGAGATTGCCCGATGAAGACTCCACGATCTGTGTGTCGGGCCGAATCGGATGGGCGATTTCAAGGTCTTCGATCAGTTGCAGCGCCGTCTTGAGCTTGACTGAACCTGCGGCGTTAAGCCCTTCCAGCTTCAGGTGAACGGCGGCCGCGCACAAACCCTCGATGGTTGTGAAGACGGGGACGGTCGGGCGAAGGAACTCGCCATCGATACGAAGCGCCGTCGACGCGCCCGCGTGACGCGACCGTTCGCATGGCGCACGTTCGACGTCTTGCCGTACCGATAACGCTTCGTGTTGAAAGTCCACCGCCCACCTCCCGAGTATTCGCCCGCAAGCAACGCTTTTGCGTGAAGAGGCGCAGGGAGGGATGTCTTCCAGGTCCTGCGATCAATCACGCCGTGAAGCATCATTTAAGCGAACTGGACGAACGCGGAACACCTGCATAGTCGTGTAGGACGCAGGCTGCGGCGGTGCATCGCGCGACTTATCGCGCGGCGTGATGCAAGAGCGTGGGAGAGGCTTCGGCATCGGCGGAACGCCGCCGATGCGGTGCTGGCGAAGGGAACGAAAGAGCGCTTAGCGAGGACGTCCGCCGCGACCGATATCCTGAAGACGCACGACAGCATTGCCTGCGGCATCGGTCTTCTCGGGGATCTTCCAGGCGTGACCGTAGACGAGTTCGAACGTCAGCGCGATCGTGCCATCGGGGCCACGCTGGCGCTCCAGCGCCGCTCGCAATGCCGCAAGTCGCGCCCGCCCCGTCAATCCCTGACGACGCTCGGGCTGCGGATTTACCCCAAGCAGGCGAACGTCGCGCAGCAAGGTATCGGGCGATTCGAACGTCAGCGTCAGGCGCTCCATGTCGGTCACGGGCGTATCGAATCCACTCGCCACCATCATGTCGCCCAGATCGTGCATGTCCGTCGGTTCCAGCGCGTGAGGAAGGCCGTCGACTTCCGCCCACGCAGCACGCAACTCACGCAGCGTGTCGGGACCGTAGGCCGAGAACATCAGCAATCCGTCCGTCGTCAGCACGCGGTGCCACTCGGGGATCACGCGATGTGGTTCACGGTACCAATGGAGCGCAAGGTTCGACCACACGAGATCGAAGGCACGCGACGCAAACGGCAGCGCAGCGAAATCGGCCTGAACCACTCCATACGGAGGAGCGCTACGCAGCAGACGCCGCCAGCCGGTTGTCGCGCCAGCCGCAGCAGCAGCCTTCGCCATACCGAACGAGGCGTCGAGGCCGACACGGTAGGCATCGGGATATCGTTCGCCGAAGCTCTGCAGATCGCCGCCCGTGCCGCAGCCTGCGTCCAGGACACGTTTGGGTTTGAGCTTGATGTAATCGAGCCGGCTCGCGAGTCGCGACGCCACTTCCCGCATCAGGAAATCGGCGTCCTGCCAGTTCGGCGCGCGACGGTCGAACGCAGTGCGCAAAAAGCGTGCGGAGAACGCAGAGGACGGGTTTTGGGGAGCGTCGGAAGGCTTCATGGGACAGGCGAAAAGGCGAGTCGGCAGTATACTCGCTGCTGTCGGAACGCATCGGACACGCCCGCGCCGCTCCGCCCCATTCCGCACCACGCGCCTGTTAAACCGCCGCTATCGATCCACCGCCCTCTGCCTTTCATCCCGGATATTCGCCGTGCCCATCCTCTCTTCGCTCCTCCTGACGCCGACTCGGCTAGCGAGCGGATTGCTGCGCACTGCGTTGCCCGATCATTGCGCGATTTGTCGGCGACGAGCGCTGAGACAGATCTGCGACGCCTGCGCGACGGCATTCGACGCGAGCCAACCCGACGGCAGGCCGCGCTGTGCACGATGTGCGGTCGCTTTGCTGTCGCCGGTGTTGGCACTGGACGGAACGGTTGCACCAACGGCGAATGATGCGACAATTTGTCGCACCCCAGCATCCGCCCTCTGCGGACAATGCCTGCAAGACCGGCCCGCGTTCGACGCCACGCTGACGCTCGCAGACTACGTTCCGCCGCTCGATATGCTGATGATTCGTCTGAAATACCGCGGTGCGCTGCCGCTCGCACGGGAATTCGGCGAACGCCTCGGCGATGCCTTGAGAGACATCGTCCCGGCAAGCCGCCATCGAGACGCCATGCCGCTTGTGGTGCCCGTGCCCCTGGCACCCTCGCGATTGGCCTCACGCGGCTTCAATCAGGCATGGGAGCTGGCGCGCGTTGCGGCGCGGCGGGCACGGCTGCCAGCCAGTGTCGGGATGCTTCACCGGGAGCGAACGACACCGGCGCAGCGTCGGTTGTCGCGTGACGCGCGCCAGCGCAATCTGCGTGACGTCTTTGTCGCTAGCGAGCGTATCGAAGGGCGCCGCGTCGTACTGATCGACGACGTGATGACCACCGGCGCCACCTGCGACGCTGCGGCCGCCGCGCTCAAGCGGGCGGGCGCCACACACGTCCTCGCGGCCGTCGTGCTGCGCACGCCGCCCTCGGCCCACTCAATTAATTAGCTCACACTCATGTTCAACGTCGTTCTCGTCTCGCCCGAAATCCCGCCGAACACCGGCAACGTCATCCGTCTGTGCGCCAACACGGGTGCCCGGTTGCATCTGATCGAACCGCTCGGATTTCCGCTCGACGACGCGCGCATGCGACGCGCCGGGCTCGACTATCACGAGTACGCAGAGATGAAAGTGCATCGGGATTGGGCCGCGTTTCTCGCTGCCGAAGCGCCCGACCCTGCGCACATGTTCGCGCTGACCACACGCGGATCGCGCCCCTTCGGCGAGTTGTCGTTCGCGCCGGGCGACTGGTTCGTCTTCGGCTCCGAAACGCGGGGACTGGACCCGGACCTGCTCGACACGTTCGCCATGACGCAACGTGTGCGTCTGCCGATGCGTCCCGGCAACCGGAGTCTCAATCTCTCGAATACCGTCGCCGTCGTCGTTTTCGAGGCATGGCGTCAGCAGGATTACGCTGGCGGATCCTGATTTTCCAGTTCGCGCCGGTACAGCGCGAACATCGCCGCGTCGAAGCACACGAATTCAACGTGCTCGATGCCGGGAAAATGGGGCAGCGCGTCACTCACGGTGAAGACGGCGAGCGGCACGGCAAGCTCCGGCGGGTATCCGTAAACGCCACAACTGATCGCGGGGATCGCCACGCTCCGGCACCCTTGCTCGGCCGCCAGACGCAAGCTTTCGCGATAGCAACTCGCGAGTTGCGCGGGTTCGTCATTCGCACCGCCGTGCCACACCGGGCCCACGGTGTGAATCACGAACTTTGCCTTGAGACGAAAACCCGGCGTGAGCTTCGCCTGTCCGGTCGGACAACCGTGAAGCTTACGGCAAGCATCCAGAAGTTCCGGACCTGCGGCGCGGTGAATCGCACCGTCGACGCCACCGCCGCCCAGCAGCGATTCGTTCGCGGCATTGACGATGGCATCGAGCGTGGATTGCGTGATGTCACCCTGCGAAGCGTGCAGGTGACGATGGGGGCGGGTAACTTGCGACATGGGCATCTCTCCCTTGTTGCGAGTGCCGACGGCCCAAAGCCGTGGCAGGGGAACGACCTTCCGTCGGTTCGCGGTCAGACGAACGACCGGAAAGTCCGGCAAAACTTCGATGTGCTGCGAAAGCTGCGCTCAGTCCTGCGAGGCGTCGTCTTCGCGCTCTGCGCGGGCGTCGCGACGTAGCAATGCCTCCACCGCAGCACGCGCCGGAAGCCCTTCGAACAGCGTTGCACAAACGGCGTCCGTAATCGGCATCTCGACACCATGCGCACGGGCAAGATCGCGCACCGCTCGCGCACATCGTACGCCTTCGGCAACATGGCCCAACGAGGCCAACACCTCATCCAGCGACTTACCCGATGCGAGCTGCAAACCCACAGTGCGGTTACGTGACAGATCGCCGGTAGCGGTCAGAATCAGGTCGCCCATGCCGGTCAGCCCCATGAACGTCTCGGGCTTGCCGCCCAGCGCAACGCCCAGACGGGTCATTTCAGCCAGACCGCGCGTAATCAGAGCCGCACGTGCGTTGAGCCCCAAACCCAACCCATCGCTCACGCCTGTCGCAATCGCGAGCACGTTTTTCACGGCCCCGCCGACTTCGACACCAACAAGATCGTCACTCGAATAGATACGCAACGCGCCGAAGTGGCTCGCCTTGATCGTCAATTCGCAAAGGGACGGGACAGCACTCGCAATCGTCAGCGCGGCGGGCAAGCCCTTCGCAACTTCTCGCGCAAAACTGGGACCGGAGAGCGAACCACCAGCGACGGCAGGAAAAACGTCCGACACGATCTGGTGCGGCAACAGGCCTGTATCCGCTTCGAAACCCTTGCACAGCCAGATGAGGTTTTTCGGCGCATTCGCGGCCTTGGCCATATGGCCAGCCAGCGCCCGCAACCCGGCGACGGGGACGGCCGCAACGCACAAGGCGTGATCGCCCGCGCCATGCGCCATCGCCGTCTCGAAATCGCTTTCGAAACGCAGACGGGGAGATAAGGGGGAACCGGGGAGGTAAGCGGAATTCTCGTGCGTAGCGGCCAGTTGCGTCACAAGCGCGGCGTCGCGCGCCCACAAGACGACGTCATGGCGTGTTGCCATGTGACTCGCCATCGCGGTGCCCCAGGCACCTGCACCGAATACGGCAATCTTCATGTGGAAATCTCGACGCTGCGGCCGGTTAGCGTACTGGCCACGGCGTCGAAGCAGCGCAAGCGCTTAGTGGGTCTGGGCGGACGAGCCGTCAGGCATCACGATGCCCGGGGCCGGCGTCTCGCCGTTGGCCGCTTGCTGCTCGGCCAGTTGTGCCAGACGTTGCTCGTACAGCGCCTGGAAGTTCACTTCAGCCAGATGGATCGGCTGGAAACCAGCGCGGCTGATGGTGTCGGCCACATTGGCGCGCAGGTACGGGTAGACGATCGTCGGGCAGGCGATGCCGATGAGCGGATCGAGCTGTTCGACCGGCACGTTGCGGATTTCGAAAATCCCGGCTTGCTTACCTTCGACCAGGAACGCGACCTTGTCCTTGATCTTGGCCGTCACCGTGGCGATCACGGCGACTTCGAAGATTTCCTCGGCCAGGCGCTCGGCGGCGACGTCCAACTGCACTTCAACGGTCGGCATCTCCTGCTCGAGGAAGATCGCGGGCGAATTCGGCTGCTCGAGCGACAGATCTTTCAGGTAGGCGCGCTGGATGCTGAAAAACGGCTGATTCTGGTCGGACATTTCGTTTCCTTGGAATTGAGACAGCCGCGCAATCACGCGGCTGGGCGACTATTTTGCAGGCGGTATCAGGCAGCTTGCAAGAGCGGAACGAGACCACCGGCACGATCGAGTGCCGACAGATCGTCGTAACCGCCAATATGACGCTCGTCGATGTAAATTTGCGGTACGGTGCGACGCCCCGTGCGCGACATCATTTCTTCGCGACGGGCCGGTTCCTTGTCGATCAGGATCTTCTCGATCTCCTGAACACCGCGCTGACGCAGCAGGCGCTCCGCCATCTGGCAATACGGGCACACTTGCGTGCTGTACATCACGATCTTCGGCATGACTGCAACTCCTTGATTACTTGATCACCGGCAAACCGGCTTCCTGCCAGGCGGCAACACCGCCCTGAAGGCTGAACGCCTCAGCATAACCAAGATTGCGAAGGAGCGTCTGAGCGCGCGCCGAGCGTTGGCCGCTCTTGCAGACGATCAGGACCGGAGCCGCCTTGTTCTTGATGACGCCCGCGACCTTTTGCTCCACGTCGTCGAGCGGCACGTTACGTGCAGACGGCAGGTGGCCAGCGGCAAATTCCTCAGCCGTGCGCACGTCGAGCACCACGGCGCCCTTACGGTTGATGAGCTGGGTTGCTTCCACGGTCGACAGACCGCGACCGCCGCGCTTGAATACCGGCCAGGCCAGCATGCCGCCCGAAACGAGGGCGATGGCGATCAGCGCGAGGTTGGTGTAATCGGCAAAGAACTTCACAAACCACCTGAAAAATATCAAAAGAATCCGATCATTATAAAATATTCCGTGATTGCGCCGACGGGTCTCGTTGCCAATCGTTGCGCCGGGCGTCGGCGGCTCCCTTTGCGAAGCCCCGAATGTCACCGCGAAGTGACGCCAAACCCTTACCGGGCCTGGCTCCGCCCGATGCAACGAACTGCCCCGCCTCCGTCGGCTGCCCCCGCTTTCCTACTCTGACTGAAGTTTGCTTATGTACAAGCTCGTTCTTATCCGCCACGGCGAATCGACGTGGAACAAAGAAAACCGCTTCACGGGATGGGTCGACGTCGACCTGACCGAAAAGGGCGTCGCCGAAGCCAGCCAGGCCGGCAATCTGCTCGCCGAAGCCGGTTTCAAATTCGACCTCGCCTACACCTCGGTGCTCAAACGCGCCATCCGCACGCTCTGGCACGTGCAGGACGCAATGGACCAGATGTGGATTCCGGTGGTGCACAGCTGGCGTCTGAACGAGCGTCACTACGGTGCGCTCGCCGGTCTGAACAAGGCTGAGACGGCCGCGAAGTACGGCGACGATCAGGTCCATGTGTGGCGTCGCAGCTACGACACGCCGCCGCCGCCGCTGGCCGCGGATGACGAACGCAGCTCGTACAACGATCCGCGTTACGCCAAGCTCAAGCGTGAAGAGATTCCGCTCACCGAGTGCCTGAAGGACACGGTGGCGCGCGTGCTGCCGCTGTGGAACGAGTCGATCGCCCCGGCCGTGCGTGCGGGCAAGCAAGTGCTGGTCGCCGCGCATGGCAACTCGCTGCGTGCCCTCATCAAGCACCTCGACAATATTTCGGACGACGACATCGCCGGCCTGAACATTCCGAACGGCACGCCGCTCGTGTATGAACTGGACGCCGATCTCAAGCCGATCCGTCATTACTATCTGGGCGATCAGGACAAGATCGCCGGTGCACTGGCTGCCGTCGCTGCGCAAGGCAAGTCGAAGTAAGTCTCAGCCAACGTGCTGACGGCTGCGACGCTCTCTTTCGGGCGAACGTCGCAGCCGCTCTCTGGCATTCTCGCCATCTTCCCGCCATCTCGCCGCACGCGCCCTCGCTTCAGACTCACCATGCAGCCGGCCTTCGCGACCCCCGAAATCTCCGATCTCTCGGGGGAATCCCTACGCTTTTCTGTGCATTTCCCCAAGCGCGCGTAGGCATCCGTAATACGCGGTAACACGAATTCCGCGCATCCCTTGCGTCTGCACGCAGTCAGGCGATCCTTGGCGCGGGCACGCCCCACCGGCGAAAGCGACACACTATCGGGCGACGTTCGACGAAATTCGCCGTGCAACATGGCCTGGAACGGAACTTTTCGTAGAACCACTCAGGAAAAGTCCCTGTCGAATGGGCAATGTCCCGCCTGCGGGCAAACGGTTATACTTCGCCAAAGTGCGCGCGCCGATTGGCGTGCGCCCCAAAATTCCGGGAATTCCACGCCTATATGCGCCAAACCCTCAAACACATCGGCCTGATCGTGCTGGGCCTCGCGACCGGTGCGGCTGCCACCCTCGCGTTCTCGCAGGCATCCGCCCAAAGCGCTACCACGCCGTTGCCGCTCGAACAGCTTCGTCTGCTGGCCGAAGTGTTCGGCCAGATCAAGCGCGAATATGTGCAGCCGGTCGACGACAAGAAGTTGCTGACCGCTGCCATCAAGGGGATGGTGTCAAGCCTCGACCCGCATTCGTCGTATCTCGACAAGGACGAATACAAAGAACTCCAGGAACAGACGCGCGGCCGCTTCGCCGGTCTCGGCATCGAGATCTCGCAGGAAGACGGCCTCGTGAAGGTCATCTCCCCGATCGAAGACAGCCCCGCGTTCAAGGCCGGCCTGAAGCCCGGCGACCTGATCACCCGCATCGACGACAAGCCCGTGCGCGGCATGACGCTCGATCAGGCGGTCAAGCGCATGCGCGGCGCCCCGGGCAGCAAGGTCACGCTGACGATCTTCCGCAAGTCGGAAGAGCGCACGTTCCCGGTCTCGATCGTGCGTGCCGAGATTCGTGTCCAGAGCATCAAGGGCAAGCTGCTCGAACCGGGTATCGGTTACGTGCGCATCACCAGCTTCCAGGAACGCACCGTGCCGGATCTGGCCAAGAAGCTCCAGGAACTGGCCAAGGACCAACCGCTCAAGGGCCTGATCCTCGATCTGCGTAACAACGGTGGCGGCATTCTCCAGTCGGCTGTCGGCGTGTCCGCTGCATTCCTGAAGGAAGGCGCGGTGGTCGTGTCCACCAACGGTCAGATCGAAGACGCCAAGCAGACGTACAAGGCGACCTTCGACAACTACCGTCTGTCGGCCAGCCCGGACGATCCGCTCAAGGGCGAAGCCCCGATCTGGAAGACGGTGCCGATGGTCGTGCTGGTGAACGCTTACTCGGCGTCCGCCTCGGAAATCGTGGCCGGCGCCCTGCAAGATTCGAAGCGCGCCATCATCATGGGCAAGACGACGTTCGGCAAGGGCTCGGTCCAGACCGTACGTCAGATGGGCCCGGACACGGCACTGCGTCTGACCACGGCTTACTACTACACGCCGAGCGGCCGCTCGATCCAGTCCATCGGTATCAAGCCGGACGTGCCGGTCGACCAGAATCCGAAGGGCGATCCGGACGACGTGCTGGTTACGCGCGAAATCGATTACCAGAACCACCTGCACAACACGCAAACGCCTGACGAGCAGAAGGAAATCGACGCACGCGAAGCCCGCCGTCTGGAAGAACTGCGCCGCCTCGAAGAAGAGAACGCGAAGAAGACGCCGGACGAGCGCAAGAAGGAACGCGAAGAACGTCTGCCGGATCTGGGCAGTGCCGACGACTTCATGCTCCAGCAGGCCGTTCACCAGATCAAGGGCGAACCGGTCCAGCGCACCAAGTCGCGCCTCGAAGCCAACGCCGGCCCGCTGCCGAAGGACGCTTCGAAGGCCACAGCACCAGCTGCCGGTGCCAAGACGGATCCGAAGACGGACACCGTCGTGCCGGCCAAGCCTGCGGACAAGAAATAAGCAACGGCTTTACACTACAAACCGTGCCCGCGAAAGCCGGCACGGTTTTTTTATCCCTTTCCGTTTTGCGATGAACGACGATCAGCTGCTGCGTTACTCCCGCCATATCCTGCTCGACGAACTCGGCATCGAGGGCCAGGAGCGTCTGCTTGCCGCGCACGCGGTCATCGTCGGTGCGGGCGGTCTCGGCTCGCCCGCTGCGCTCTATCTCGCAGCGTCAGGCGTCGGACACATCACGCTGATCGACGACGACACCGTCGATCTCACCAATCTGCAACGCCAGATTCTTCACGATACGCAGAGCGTCGGACAGCCGAAGGTTGAATCCGGTCGCGAGCGCATCGCGCGCATCAATCCGGGTGTGGTCGTCGACGTCATCAACGAGCGCGTGGACGAAGCCCGTCTGACGACAATCGCACGCGGTGCCACCGTCGTGCTCGACGGCTCAGACAACTTCGCGACACGTCACGCGGTCAATCGCGCCTGCGTCGCTGCCGGTGTGCCGTTGGTCTCGGGCGCAGCGCTGCGCTTCGACGGACAGATCAGCGTGTTCGACGTGCGCAACGACGCGTCGCCCTGCTATGAGTGCATTTTCCCGGCGGACGAGCCGTTCCCCGAGCAAGCCTGCGCCACGATGGGCGTGCTCGCACCGCTCGTCGGCATCATCGGGAGCATGCAGGCCGCCGAGGCGATCAAGCTGATCACTGGCATCGGCACGCCGCTCGTGGGCCGTCTTCAGATGCTCGACGGTCGCAAGATGAGTTGGCACACCATGCATTGCGCCCGCAATCCGGAATGTAAAGTCTGCGGACAGCGGCACTGATTGCTTGGGGAATGGCTGAGGACGCGCCCGGCGTCGTCCTAAATTTCGGCCACACGCCTCGCCATCGATCAGCGAGAAAGAAAAAGCGGACGCTTCCTCACGGGAGCGTCCGCTTTTGCGTTGTGCGACGCACGTCGGCCGATCAGGCCACCGCAAGTCTCGCCAGTGCGGCCTGCATTTCCTCAGGTTCGGTCGCGGCGAGCAGCTCCTGCACCGGCCGCTCCAGATCCGGCAAATGCGCACGCAGAATCTCCTGCTTGACCTGAAGCAACTGACTCGGGTGCATCGAAAACTCGCGCAACCCCATGCCGAGCAATAGACGCGTCGCCGTCGGATCCCCCGCCATTTCGCCGCACACGGCGACCGGCACGCCGAAAGCGTGTGCTTCACGAATCGTCATGGCGATGAGACGCAGCACCGCCGGATGCAGCGGGTCGTACAGATGCGCGACGGCATTGTCGGCGCGGTCGATCGCCAGCGTGTACTGAATCAGGTCGTTCGTGCCGATGGACAGGAAGTCGAGCCGCTTCAGGAACATGGGCACGGTGAGGGCGGCGGCGGGCACCTCGATCATCGCGCCGAGCTTCACGTTCGGGTCGTAGAGCAGACCGGCGGCGTCGAGTTGCGCTTTCGCTTCACGCACGAGTTCGAGCGTCTGATCGATTTCCTGCGCGTGGGCCAGCATCGGGAACAGAATCTGCACCTTGCCGAACGCCGATGCCCGCAGAATCGCGCGCAGCTGCGTGAGGAACATACGCGGCTCCGACAGACTCCAGCGAATCGCGCGCAGTCCCAACGCCGGGTTCGGCGCGGTTTCGTACGTCTCGTGGCTGTCGAGCGGCTTGTCGGCCCCTACGTCGATGGTCCGGATCGTGAGGGGCAGACCGTGCATCGCCTCCACCGCGCGCTTGTACGCCTCGAACTGCGCCTCTTCCTCCGGCGCTTCCTCCTCGTTCATGAAGAGGAACTCGGTGCGGAACAGGCCTACACCGACCGCGCCCGCATCGACGGCCGTCTTGGCGTCTTCCGGCAATTCGATGTTGGCGAACAGCTCGATGGGCGTGCCGTCGATGGTTTGTGCCGGGGAGTGCTTCAGGCGCTGCAAGCGACGTTCTTCCAGCGCACGCTCGCTTTGCCGGTAGCTGTACTCTTCGAGCACGATCGGCGCCGGGTCAACGATGACGATGCCGTGATCGCCGTCGATGATGATGACGTCGTCCTGCTTGACGAGCAGACTCGCCTGCGCCACGCCGACCGCCGCCGGAATGCCGAGACTTCGGGCAACGATGGCGGTATGCGACGTCTTGCCGCCGAGATCCGTGACAAACCCCTTGAACGTCTGCGACTTGAATTGCAGCATGTCCGCCGGGGCGATGTCGCGGGCCACGACGATCATGTCGTCGCGTGGCGTCTCGGCCACAGCATGGCGAATGCCGGGTGCACCCGCAAGGGCCTTGAGCACACGCTCCGTGACCTGTTCGATGTCGGCGCGACGCTCGCGCAGATACTCGTCTTCAATGTCCTCGAAGCGTGCAACGAGCACTTCGAGTTGCGTCGTCAGCGCCCACTCCGCGTTGTAGCGACGCTCGCGAATGAGTTTGACGACGGCGTCGACCAGCAGCGTGTCGTTCAGAATCAGGGAGTGAACATCGAGAAACGCGCCCATCTCGCCGGGCGCATCGTCGGGCAGTTCTTCCTTGAGGGTGTCGAGTTCCTGCTGGACTGTCGCCTGAGCACTTTGGAAGCGCGCGACTTCGTCATCGATCTGGCTGGGATCGAGCAGGTAGTGCGGGACATCGAGCGTGGCGGGCGCGAGCAAATAAGCGCGTCCGATCGCGATGCCGCGGGAAACGGGAATGCCGTGCAGGGTGAAAGACAAGGAAGTCTCCCCAGTTCAGAGGCGGTGATTCGACCGAATTCTATGTGTATTACTGCCCTCGGGACAGCGAGCGGCGGTGCGGCGACAGCACGGCCCGCAAGATGCCGGTGTGCTGCAAGATGCGGCGCGCCTGCCGACGCCACATCACTTCCGCAAGGCCTTATTCCCCTTCGCCGAACTTGTTCGCGATGAGGTCGAGGATTTCCTTCATGGCCTGAGCCTCATCCGAGCCTTCGGTCTCGACTTCCACCGTCGAGCCGATGCCGGCTGCCAGCATCATGACGCCCATGATGCTCTTCGCGTTGATACGCCGACCGTTCCGGGTCAGCCAGACCTCACTCTGAAATTTCGCCGCCAGTTGCGTCAGTTTTGCGGATGCCCGGGCGTGCAAGCCCAATTTATTTACGATCGTCGTTTCTTGTCGAAGCATGTTTCAGTGTGACGTAGTGTGTGTGGCCGGCGCACCCGCGCCGACTTCCAGAATACCTTTAGATCCGCCCGAAAGCACCTTCTCCGCCAGCGTATCGAGCGGCACCGAGCGGTAGCACACCGCTTTGATGAGCATCGACAGGTTGACCCCCGCGAGCACGCGCACTTTCGGACCCACCAGTTGTGCCGCCACATTCGACGGCGTCGCGCCAAACAAATCGGTGAGGACCAGCACGCCGTTCTCTTCGCGCAATTGCGCGAGGCGCTCTTTTGCGACGTCTACGAGCGCCGCCGTGTCCTGGTCGGGGACCACGTCGATCGCGCCGATGCGCGACGGACAACCACCGTAGATGTGCGAAACGCACTCGCGAAGGGCCGAAGCCAGCGGTGCGTGGGCAATGATCAGAATTCCAGCCATGATGCTAGGCACGCCGGGCGCCGCGGGTGTTCGGGATACAAACACAACGACGAACGCGAACCTGTCGATTTTGGGATTCTTATTTTAGCAGGCGCGCCAAAATCCCGAATTAACCCTGAAATTTCATTGGGTTAGGGACCGCCCCAAGCGGGTTCTCCGCAGGGCCGGCCCAAATAACGCGAGTTCCGTGCGGCAATCCCATGCGTCGCCGCGCGCTGCCACGATCCGGACGTCTCAGACCGCCAGTTCCAGCGCGTCGATGAACATCTTCGGCACGTCGAAACCGGTCTGATCGGTGATTTCCTGGAAGCACGTCGGGCTCGTGACGTTCACTTCCGTAAGGTAGTCACCGATAACGTCGAGACCCACGAGCAGCAAGCCGCGTTGCCAGAGGACCGGCGCCAGCGTCTCGGCGATCTCGCGATCGCGTGCCGTCAGATCGCGCGCCTCGCCCAGGCCACCGGCCGCGAGGTTGCCGCGCACTTCGGTGCCTTGCGGAATCCGGGCGAGCGAATGCGGCACCACCTTGCCGCCAATCACCAGCACGCGCTTGTCACCCAGCTTGATGTCGGGAATGAAACGCTGCGCCATCACTGAACGTGCGCCGTTCTCGCCGAGCATTTCGATGACCGAGCCGAGGTTGCGCTCGTCCGGACCGATACGGAACACGCCCGTGCCACCCATACCGTCGAGTGGCTTGTAGATGACGTCGCCATGTTCGGCGTGAAACGCGCGCAGACGTGTAGCGTCGCGCGTGACCAGCGTCGGTGCGACAAACTGGCCGAATTCGGCAATCGCCAGCTTTTCGGAATGATCTCGAATCGCGCTCGGCTTGTTGAACACACGAGCGCCAGCGCGCTCGGCAATCTCAAGCAACCACGTGGAGTTGATGTACTCCATGTCGAACGGCGGGTCCTTGCGCATGATCACCGCGTCGAACTCGGTAAGCGCCGCCACGCGAATGTCGACGACTTCGTACCAGGCGTCGGCGTCACCCGTCAGACGAATCTCCTTCACGCGCGCATCGACCGTAGCGCCTTGCCATGCCATCTCGTGCGGCTCGCACGCAAAAATGCGGTGCCCGCGACGTGCGCCCTCGCGCATCATCGAGAACGTGGTGTCCTTGTAAATCTTGAACTGGTCGAGCGGGTCGGCGATAAAGAGAATCTGCATCGATCGGAGGGAGTCTTGGGGGTTCGGATGCACACACCGCAAGCTGCGGCGACAGGCGTCTATTCTAGCCGAGGCGTCGTTTTGCCGCTGCGCAGTCCCAGGAGCAGCGACGCGTCGCGCACCGGATCCAGCCTTGCCCGCATGAGCGACAGATGCGTCTTGAGCGTCTGCACGCCTATCGCGCAAGCTTCGCGCGTCTGCGTGCGAGACTGCCCCGCCAGCAAGCGCATCGCGATCTCCCGCTGCACGGGCGTCAGCGCCGTATCCCACAACCGCGCCAACAGGCGAATGACGGGGGGCACGGCGAGATGCAGGGAGATGCGTACGCGCTCCGTGGCGCGCCCGCCCATGCCGCAGAGATAAGTGGCGTGCAGGTGCAACGTGCCGCCCGGCACCGACAACGTCGTACCGATTTGCGCCCCCGGGACGACCGCACCGGACATACCGCAGGGATGCAGCGTCAATTCGTCGGCCAGCCGCTGGCAAGCCCGCACGACCACACAGGCATCGGGCCATGCACGCCCCGGCACCAGTTGCCAGACGCGTCGCATAAGTGCCAACGCGCCCGGATCGGCCCACTCGGGCTCACGCCGGTGCCACACGAGCGTGCCCGATACGTCGGCACAGACAGTCCCCGCCCCCTCCGGCATCGCCTGCCCCTCGACGGCATGCATCGCGCTCGCGAGAGATGAGAGCGGCGGAAGCGGTGGGAAATGCGGACGTGCCGGAGCTTTGGCAAACTCGGCGGCCACCGCCTCGAACGCGGCGACGTCTCGCGCGCTGAACGCCTGTCGCGTCCGGCTGCGCGACACGAGTAACCGCAACGCGCCGAGGGGAGGCGTCTGCCCTGTCGGACTGGCCCCTTCGCCCCCTTGGGAAGGCGTCTGTTGCAGGCGTTCGTCGGCCACGCGACTCGTGGGTAGCAGATAGGCGTCGAGCACATCACCATCGGCCAAACAAGCATCAAGCTCCGGCGGGCGGTGAAGATGGCTCGGCAACGACGAACGTCTCGCCGCACCGGAACGCTTGCGCGCGTGCCCGAACAACACGCCACCGTGGTGCGGCGACTGAATCGACGACCCTCGCAACTCGGCCGCAGACGGCATCGCCCAACCGCACGATGCCAACCGCTCACACGCCGATAACGGTGCGTGCGGGGCGTACCCACACGTAACCTGTGCGGCACCTGAGGGATCGCTCACCGGACTCGCACCGTCGTGCGCATGGCACCAGAGCGCGACAACGCTGTCGGCCGAGAGCCACACGCGCAGCGTCTCCAGCCACAGCGGCAGGTAGCCGAGTGTGTGGACTGGCAATTGATGTATTTGGCGAAGGCACGCGCGCAAGTCCCCCTGCACTCCCATGCGACTCCCAATCAAAGTTGATTCCGGGGAAATTTCCTATTCCGCGTGAACACAGACGGACATCCCCCATTCGGGGGATGTTTGTTGCGTCAAACGGCCGCATCATCGCTCCATTGCTGACGCGAACCGGGACGGATCGGCACAGTACACCGATCCAGGAGGTGAAGGGGATGCGCAGGGAGCCAGTTTGCGGGGTGAACCGCCCAGGGAAGCCCCGATTTCCGGTCGTTGCATGAGGCGACCGGTAAATGTGACGCCCGGCTAGTCGGGGGGCCAGCCGGGCGTCTTTTTCTTTTCGCCTCTCAGGACGAGAGGCGTCTGAGACCATCGTCAAGCGGACGTCGTCTCACGCCAAATTCAGAAACTTCTCAAAGCGACGCCGAAGCCCGCCGAAACCGATAGCGCGCGGCAAGTTGTCACTCGCCGCGCAACGTGCCGCATTGCGCGACACCCGTCGGGATCGATCAGTACGTTTCGGGATCCGGATCGGTACGCTCCAGTTCGACCGACGCCGCCAGCAGCGCGAGACGCGCCACCACACCGTACATATAGAAGCGATTGGGCGGTGCTGCCCCCGGCTTCGCGTGGACATCCGGCAGCGCCGTATGCTCGAACGCAAGCGGCACGAAGTGCATGCCGGGGGCGTTGAGGTTTTCGTCGGTGCCGCGCCCGGTATGGACACGGTAGAAGCCGCCCACCACGTAGCGATCGATCATGTAGACGACCGGCTCCGCGACCGCCTCGTTGATGCGCTCGAACGTGTAGACACCTTCCTGCACGATGAAGTCGTGCACTTCGAGCCCCTCCTTCACCACGCTCATCTTCGAGCGATCACGGCGATTCAGGTTTTTGAGCTCGGCGGCGTCGTGCACCATCATCACGCCCATGCCATACGTCCCGGCATCGGCCTTGATGACGACGAACGGCTTCTCGGTGATCCCGTACTCGCGATACTTCTTGTTGATCTTCTTGAGCACGGCGTCGACGGTATCGGCAAGCTTCTCCACACCGACGCCTTCGTCGAAATCGACGCCCTCGCACTTCGCGAAGTACGGATTGAGCATCCATTGATCGACGTCGATCATTTTGGCGAATTTCTTGACGATATCGTCGTAGGCCGAAAAGTGCTGGCTCTTGCGACGCACCGCCCAACCGGCGTGCAACGGCGGCAACAGATATTGTTCGTGCAGATTTTCGAGAATCGGCGGAATGCCCGCCGACAAATCGTTATTGAGCAGAATCGAGCAAGGATCGAAGTTCTTGAGCCCCAGTCGGCGCGGCGTGCGCTCCAGCGGCTCGATCACGACGTGCTGCCCGTCCGGCAACTCGATGGTCGTCGGTTCGGTGATGTCGTCCGACACACTACCCAGACGCACATTCAGTCCGGCGTGACGCATGATCGTCGATAGCCGCGCGATGTTCTGCAAATAGAACGAGTTCCGCGTATGGCGTTCGGGGATCAGGAGCAGGTTCTTCGCATCGGGGCAAATCTTCTCGATGGCGGCCATCGCGGCCTGCACAGCGAGCGGCAACACTTCGGGTGCCAGATTATTGAAGCCACCGGGGAAGAGATTGGTGTCGACGGGAGCGAGCTTGAAGCCGGCATTTCGCAGGTCGACCGAACAGTAGAACGGCGGCGTATGTTCCTGCCACTCAAGCCGGAACCAGCGCTCGATGGCGGGCGTCGCATCGAGGATCTTCTTTTCCAGGTCGAGCAAGGGGCCTTTCAGGGCCGTGACGAGATGCGGAACCATGCTTCTCTCATATCCAGATGGAATATCGATTGTAGAGCATACGCTCAGCGCCCCCGCCCTTCGCCATGCCCCGGGAAGGGGCACCGGGACGCGGGGCCGATCACGCAGGAACACCGTCGATCAGGCGACGATTTCCGGCGTACGAGCACGCGTCGACAACGTTTATGGGGAGCGCGGCGCGATGCCGCGGTGAGAAGACATGGGGGCAAAACCGAGAATCACAAGCGCGGGGACGATTTCCGGAGGCGGGCCGAAAAAAACGGGCACCGCCTGGGTGCCCGCGCAATGCCGGGGCCGGCTGTCCGACCGGCTTCCGGCAACTCCTCTCGCGTCACCCGGGACGGGCCGTCTGGCCGTTGTCGGCGAGTCCTTGCCGACTCGCCGACGCTCCCGGGCTTTCCCCGGACGAAAGCCGGGGCTAAACGGTGCGATGAGACAGATGTCACTCAGGCGAATTCAGCGGCCTGAGTTGTTGCATCAGTTGTTGCTTCAGTTGTGATAAGCCGATTCGCCGTGCGAGGTGATATCCAGACCTTCACGCTCTTCGTCTTCCGGCACACGCAGACCCAGCACGATGTCGGCAATCTTGAAGGCGATGAAGGCGACGACCCCCGACCACACGAGCGTGGTCAGCACGCCCTGGAACTGAATCCAGACCTGCCCCGCAATCGAGTAATCCGGTGCGACCTTGTTGGCAACGTAGTCGTAGATCCCCGTGCCGCCGAGCGACGGCGCGGCGAACACGCCCGTCAGAATCGCGCCGAGCATGCCGCCCACGCCATGCACGCCGAACACGTCGAGCGCATCGTCGGCCTTGAGCAGGCGCTTCAGACCGTTCACACCCCACAGGCATACGAGACCGGCGATCAAACCGAGCACGATGGAGCCCATCGGACCGACGAAGCCCGCTGCCGGCGTCACCGCCACCAGACCGGCCACGGCACCCGACGCACCACCCAGCATCGACGGCTTGCCCTTGCCGATCCATTCACCTGCCGTCCAGGACAGCGTGGCAGCAGCGGTGGCGAGCAAAGTGTTGACGAAGGCGAGTGCGGCACCGCCGTTCGCTTCCAGACCCGAACCGGCGTTAAAGCCGAACCAGCCGAACCAGAGCAGCGACGCGCCGATCATCGTCATCGTGAGCGAGTGCGGCTTGAAGGCTTCCTTTCCGAAACCGACGCGCTTGCCAACCATGTACGAACCCACAAGCCCTGCGATAGCCGCGTTGATGTGCACCACCGTGCCACCAGCGTAGTCGAGCGCGCCCTTCTGGAACAGCCAGCCAGCGTGGGCATTGGCCGCGTCAGCCGCTGCCGCGTCGATGTAGGCATCCGGACCGGCCCAGAACCAGACCATGTGCGCCATCGGCAGGTACGAGAACGTGAACCAGATGACGGTGAACAACAGCACGGCCGAGAACTTGGCGCGTTCAGCGAAAGCACCGACGATCAGCGCGCAGGTAATCGCGGCGAACGCAGCCTGGAACGCCATGTACGCATACTCCGGCACATTCACGCCCTTACTGAACGTGGCCGCCACCGAGTCCGGCGTCATTCCCTTGAGGAACAAGCGATCGAAGCCGCCGAAGAACGCCCCGCCTTCGGTGAACGCGATGCTATAGCCGTAGATCGCCCAGAGGACGACTACCAGCGAGAAGATGATGAAACACTGCATCAGCACTGAAAGCATGTTCTTCGAGCGGACCAGACCGCCGTAAAACAGGCCAAGACCGGGCAGCGTCATGAGAATCACGAACGCGGTGCAGGTCAGCAACCAGGCCGTGTCGCCCTTGTTTGGCGGCACGGGCGCAGCCGCAGGAGCGGCCGGCGCAGCGGCTTGTGCAGCAGGTGCGGGTGCGGCCGCTGGCGTTGCGGCAGCCGCGGCGGGTGCGGGTGCAGCGGATTCCGAAGCGGCGACAGGCGCCGAAGCGTCCTGGGCCAGTGCGGCGCTGGCGCCGAGGCCCACGACACCCGTGAAGGCGGCGGCGAGCAGGAGTTTGGCAAGTAGTTTTTTCATGATTGTTGTCTCTTATGTGGGACCTTTACAGCGCGTCTTCGCCGGTCTCTCCAGTACGGATACGGACCACGTGCTCGACGTTGGACACGAAAATCTTGCCGTCGCCGATCTTGCCGGTACGGGCCGCCTGCTCGATGGCGTCGATCGCCTGATCGAGCAAGGCGTCGCCGATTACCGCCTCGATCTTCACCTTCGGCAGAAAGTCGACGACATACTCTGCGCCCCGATACAGTTCGGTATGGCCCTTCTGGCGGCCGAAGCCTTTGACTTCGGTCACCGTAATCCCTGCCACGCCGATGTTCGAGAGGGCTTCACGCACCTCGTCGAGCTTGAAGGGTTTCACAATTGCGGTAATCAGCTTCATGATGAGTCGCTCCTTAGAATGTCTTCGACAACCCTACGACGACCGTCGCCTTGGAAAGCACTTTGCCGGAATTCGCGGCGGTGTAGTACTTCTCGTCGGCGTTCGTATCGATGTAGGAGACCGACACGCTGAAGTTCTTGCCCAGGTCCTTGGACAGGCCGATCTTCCAGTCGGTGTAACTTGCGGCGCTGAAGTTGTGCACCCACTGATGACCCACGTGTCCGACGGCCGAGAGACCCCAGAAGCCGATATCGTAGGTGCCCGTCAGGTCGAGATAGCCGCTGTTGGTCGTGTCCTGACCGTCAGGGCTCGTAAGACCGAACAGACGGGTCATCGAGTGCGAATACTTCAGCGTTACGGTTTTCCAGCCCACCGCGGCATACAGCTCGAACGTATGCGGGCGTGCGTAAAACTGGCCGGACGGATAAGTGCCCGGGTAGTAGTACTGCAAACCACCGACATCGATGGTCCAGTCGGGAATGATTTCTTTCTTCCAGCCACCATAGAAATCCATCTCGATGGGTGCGCTGACGGCGGGATTACCATCCGAAATCCAGCTGATGTTCGACGCCCACACACCGGCGTACAGACCGGACTCGTGCGCGATATCGAAACCGCCCTGAATCGCCGGACGCTTGGCCGTTTGCGAAATGCCGCGGAAGCGGTAATCCGAGAACAGACCGACGTTGGCGGTAATCGTCAGCGGTTCGGCGGCAGCCGCAGCTGCGTCGGCCGGTGGTGCTGCGGGTGCTGCTGCCGGTGCGGCGCCTTCGGCGGCCGCTTGCGCAAATGCGCCGGCAGACGCCGTCATTGCACCAAGGAACACAAAGCCAGCCATCGCAGTTGACACTTTTCTCATCACTTTCCCCTTAAGTTGACGTTCCACGTCTTAGTACAGCGTGCGGCAGGTTCTGAACTGGGTAGAGCAACTCCCGTGCCAGGTCCTTCGACCGCGTATGCTGCGACGCGCAAGATACGAATTTCGGGATAAAAAATTGGCAAAATTCGGGGGGACGTGAGGCGTGCAAACGACAGCCAGGAACAACAAAGCGCGGTAAATCGTGTCAAAAGGGCACGCGGGCGCGGCTGGCCGGGCCGCTTGAGTGGCTGGGCGCAAAAAACGGTGTTAGAGTTGCGCCAACATTGAGAGGCCGCGCCGGAATGCACCACGTTGCACCGGTCTGGCTGGCACGACGAAGCACGTTGACGGTGCAAGCACCACATCGGTGCAGAGAAACGACGAGAGGAAGGCTTATGAAACCGAACGAGATCCTGCAAGACATGCAAGCCAAGGTGAGCGAGATGCTCAAGCAATCGCCCGCCAAGGATATCGAGCGCAACGTCAAAAGCCTGCTGGGTCAGGGCTTCACCAAACTCGATCTGGTGACGCGCGAGGAATTCGACGTGCAGGCGCAAGTGCTCGCTCGCACACGCGAAAAGCTCGAAGCGCTGGAAAAGCGCGTGGCCGAGCTCGAAAGCCTGCGCAGCGAAGCGCAAGACTGACGATCCAAAGGGGCGCGAAAGCGCCCCTTGTTACATGGGGACGCTCGCTCGTACGCGCGTTGCCCGCCCCGTCCTCGCGAATCTCACACATTCGCAAATCACTATCGGAATTGTCTTAGCTGACTGACGGGCAATTCCGGGTACCCATCGCCTCCCTCCCCAAAACGTTCCGCAGTCGCGCATTTGCGCGGATATAGCATTGCGCATTACCGCGCTAAAGGCCGACCATCGACGACATCGAGGCAACACGTCTGACGCGTTGCAATCTGAAATCGGCGCGATCTGCGCTTTCGGGGGGGATGTCATGTCATTGGCAGTGGTGAGTAGCCGTGCGATCACGGGAATGTCGGCGCGACCGGTGACGGTCGAGGTCCATCTGGCAAACGGCTTGCCGGGCCTGTCGCTGGTCGGGCTGCCCGATACCGAAGTGAAGGAAAGCCGCGAGCGGGTGCGCTCCGCCTTGCAGAACAGCCGATTCGAATTCCCCGCGCGACGCATCACCATCAATCTGGCCCCCGCCGATCTGCCCAAGGCCTCAGGTTGCTTCGATTTGCCGATTGCGCTCGGCATTCTGGCGGCGAGCGGTCAGTTGCCGGAGGCTGGGCTACGCACGCACGAGTTCGCGGGGGAGTTGTCGCTGACTGGCGAGTTGCGCCCCATTCGCGGCGGGCTGGCGATGGCGAGCGCGATGGCGTCGGAGCCATCGTCACGCGCGCTGGTGCTTCCTGCCGGGAGCGCGCAGGAAGCAGCGCTCGTGGAAGACGCCACGGTCTATGGCGCGCGCGCATTGCTCGACGTCTGTGCCCACCTCGCGGAGCCGGATGTCGCGATACCGCTCCCACGTGCCGTCGTGACGGCATCGCCCGACGCGACCGATGACACGACAGCCTTCGACAGCGGCGGTAAGCGCTCAGGAATGCGCAACGTTGCGCGCGCGGACGTGCACGGCGCAGCGCCCCCGGAGCGCGAAATCGCCGACATGATCGATATCAAGGGACAGGAGCATGCCAAACGAGCGTTGGAAGTCGCGGCTGCGGGCGGCCATCATCTTTTGCTTTATGGGCCACCCGGTACAGGTAAATCGATGCTGGCTACGCGGCTCTCCGGACTGTTGCCGCCGCTGACCAAATCGCAGGCCGTGGAGGCGGCAACGCTCGCGAGCCTGAGCGCACAGGGCTTCGACATGCGGCATTGGGGACGACGTCCCTTTCGGGCACCGCATCACACGGCATCGGCAGCGGCGCTTGTAGGTCGCGGTGTAAGAAACACTGTAATTTGCAATCACACATCACTAAATGAGAATATCGACCATTATTTGCTTTTGTAGGCACATAGTGGCGCGATTCTCCCATAAGCGTTTGGCACGTCGTCCGGGCCTCTGGCGTGTCGATGGTATTGGCCTGATTGAACCCCATGGCAAGCTTGGCACCAGGACGACAATCCACTTTTCCGGATTGTCCGAGGACGGCGTAACTCAGCCCTATTGGAAAAGCTCACTCAACGGTTTAACTTTTGCGCTCAGAGTGCATTCGGCATCACTTCGCGAATTCAAGGTTGGCTCACTGTGGCGTGACGGAAAACGCGTGGCGGGTCCGCCGGGTATTAGGGACACCTTCGAGATCGACCCAAGCCGGGCGCGCGTTCTTTCTCTTGATGAAAGGGCTAAGCTCGGTGATCAATGGGTACCTACCGTATTGCCCAGTAGCTACTTCCATATGGGAGAGAATCGCGCACGACTCCAATCTTCGTTATACGTGCTTGTGCCAGTACTAAACGATGTCAAGACTAGCTGGTTGGTGGCCCCCGCGTCGGAAATATTGCGATTCTATTTCGGAGTATCGGCACGTTTGCTCTCAGGATCCCTGCAAGGAAACCTAGGCAGATATGTGGATTGGAATCGTAGCCGGGTAGAGGATGGTCGACCCGTGGTCCACGTCAAGCAGCGAGTGAACAAGAGGGAGGCATCGGTAATCGCCCGCGCGGTCTATTCCTCGGCTTGGCGAACCGCACTTATGTCCTCGCATCAGCACTTGGCCATGTCTCAAGCGAACAATGTGCGAATTGACGAAAGCCGACGTCTGCCGCTAACAATCAAATCGGGCTTTCCGTTTGTCTCCCCCACCCGACTGTCCGTAGCGGGAAAACGCATGCCGATGGCAACAAATGGGGCCAATACGCAGTGGGGCGTATTGGCAATGGAAATATTGGATTGCTCCCATGCCTACGGCTTTTCCAGCTTGGTCTTGGAAAGCGATGATCCTTTCGGTGATGAAAACGTTGGAGGCGAAGGGAATGAAGGAGCTCAGCCGCCGCGGCACACTCCACTTCTTGAAGATGAAGACGAATTTGATCTGGATGACGTGCAAGCAGATCAGCGATTGGGAAGGCTGATAGTGCATAGCTATACAAATCAATTTAGTGCCCTCATATCCCTGGAAATAGAGCATCGCCGGCCGGTATCGAATCGCCGCGCCCATCGCGCTGGTCCCGAGATCGATGTTCCCGTGGGTGAATTCACCCTCGGAGATGGCACCTATGCTGCAGATGCCCATGGGAACTTAGGCATTAGTGATTTTGATAACCATGTCGCACAAGTTGACCGCGATTTGTCGCTATTTATAGAAATGCTCGGGCATCTTCGACAGAGCGTTCGACGTCGCGGATGGAAGATCGCGACGCGACGACTGAATGACGGTCTTTTCCAAGACGGGGAGTCGATTGCCGTATTTCCTGACAAGCTTGGGAAACGACGGTCATGGCATAAGATCGTTGACGCCAGCGGAAACACGCGGACGCGCCAAGTCGTCTGGGCAGAGATCGCCATCAACGACGAGAATGAGTTCGCCTATCTTATGGAGATGGAACTCAAACATGGGGAGTCTGGCCAATGCACGATCCTGCTGCACTTGTCAGATTTTTCCAGACTTGAAGACCGTCAGTTTTCCGAGCTTCTCGTGCTCACTGCGGTACAAAACAGATGGCCGGATCATCACAACAAATGGCCCTCGGAGGAATATCAGCGTAGAGCGAATGCTATGTTCGCCAAGGTTAAGATGCATCGCATACATCATCCAAAGCGAACCGATGACGAGAGGAAAACCGGGGCGAAAAACGCAAAACTCAACCCAGTATTGTGGAGCGCAGTACTGGTGGATAGGATGGACGAACTACTTCCGAGCGCAACCGCGTAAACGTGGCTGCATGAACCTCAGAGGAGGAAAATGTATGCGCGCCGTGATCTTCGATCTTTTCGGTACCCTGGTTGAGATCAAGACACCGCGATACCCTTATCGCAAGTTGCTCCGCTGGATACGGCAAAGCGGCACATCGCTGACACCAGATGACGCCAAACGAATCATGTCGCAGCCAGTCAGTCTAGCGGACGCCGCGGAGCTTTTCGGTGCCGCACCTCCCGCAGCTCAATTAGCCGCTTGGGAGACGGACCTGCAAACCGAACTGAGCGCAATGTGCGTATTTCCCGACACCTTACCTGCGCTGGCCCGTTTGCGAAGCACGGGGTATTGCATCGGTCTGTGCTCCAACCTCGCCGCACCATATGCCGCTCCAGCGAAGGCGCTCCTGCCCGAACTGGATGTGTACGCATGGAGTTTTCAGATCGGAGCGATCAAGCCGGACCCCCAGGTATACGAATATTTGGTCTACGAGCTTCAATGCCGCCCCTCGGATATCCTATTTATTGGGGACTCCCTGCACGCCGATTTTGATGGACCTTCGGAATTTGGGATGAAGGCCAGACTGCTGAATAGAACGGGCAACGGTACATTGCTCGAGCTCCTCGAAGCCGCCCTCTAACACTCTGCGTCCCACCGCCTGTCATCGCCCGATAGATAATGAGCGGTGGCTGTAAGGCTATTGCTTTGCAGGTATGGCCATGTACGCATTGGCGAATCGAGTCACACCGTCGGCTCGCTTTTGATTGAGTTGAGCCACCTAGTCGGCATGCTGTCGACCGAGTCGCCGTTTCAGCTGTTTGCTGGCGTGGAGGCAAAGACTCGATATCTTCGGGTCTTTGAGTTAGGCTTGGCTAAGTGTCGGCCTTGAACATCGCCCCCACAGAAATGGGCCAGGCCGATGTGCAGATCAGATCTGTGTGAGAGAAAAATATAGAAACCACGGCCACCCCCCATAAAGATATGTTTTTGGGCTTTTGAGGGGAGACGCCAACATCTCCCCCGGGCGTCACCGACGTCACCCCGAGGGGCGACACCGATGTCCTACGAAGCACACACGGCTCAGTAAGCAAACGTACGGAACGCAGACGCAGCATACGTACGTCGGGGGGCGTCCCCCACGCCTCCCCATCCCATGCCAGGAGCTCTTGTCAGGCAAAGTCCTGCGCCCGATACTGGTCTCAACAAGGCACCCGAGACCAGCGTCATGAGCACCAAAATCACAAAGACCACCACACCGAAACCCAAAGCGCCCAGCGCCCCGACGAAAGCGCCCGGCACCCCGGCGGATAAGGGGCTCCAGGCGCGCTGGGGAAAGGAACTGATCGCCGCGGGCTGGACGGCCCTGCCGGACGTCATCTTCCAATGCCAGAAGGCGTTGAAGTTGAACCCGGTCGATGTGCTGATCCTGTTGCACCTGGCCAGCTACTGGTGGAAGCCGAACGAGAACCCTTGGCCTGCGAAGGGCACCATCGCGGATGCCATCAATGTTTCCCCGCGTACGGTGCAGCGCGCCATCGCGCGAATGGAGAAATTGGGCTACGTGAAGCGTATCGCGCGGATTGCAACGGCTGGCGACAACATGTCGAACGAATATGATCTTCGTGGCTTGATCAAGGCCGCAAAACCGTTGGCCATCGAGAAGATCGACCGCAAAGAAAAGCGAGCAGCGGAGGACAAGCAACGACGTCAAACACCAGCGGCTTTCGCGCTGGTGAAGGGCGGCAAGAAAGACTAACTTTTATCGGCGTAGCTCAACGGACAGAGCGCCAGCGTCATGCCGCCCGCGGAGGGTGGCCGGCTATGCGGAGTAGACGCCGTCATAGTACACCGCTGGAGATCCCGGTTCGACTCCGGGCACCGACCCCTACCTTCGGCGTAGCTCAATGGACAGAGCACCAGCGTCATGTCACCCGCGGAGGGTGGCCGACTATGCGGAGTGGACGCCGCCATAGTACACCGCTGGAGATCCCGGTTCGACTCCGGGCACCGACCCCTACCTTCGGCGTAGCTCAATGGACAGAGCACCAGCGTCATGTCACCCGCGGAGGGTGGCCGACTATGCGGAGTGGACGCCGCCATAGTACACCGCTGGAGATCCCGGTTCGACTCCGGGCACCGCCCCCCACCTTCGGCGTAGCTCAATGGACAGAGCACCAGCGTCATGTCACCCGCGGAGGGTGGCCGACTATGCGGAGTAGACGCCGCCATAGTACACCGCTGGAGATCCCGGTTCGACTCCGGGCACTGATCCCTCCCCAAGTATGCGATTTCACAATCGCTAATTTTACGGTACCCGTAGTAAATGGGCTTTGCTGACAGCGGGCAAATCGCCACGCGGGCATTCGATATACGAGGTTCATATGAGTACCAATGCTCACGATTTCATCATCAGCCGCCTGAGCCAGTGGGACGGGGCGCGCATGAAGCTAATGACACTCAAGCTTGATTGCTTCAACGCGGGGTATACGGCAGTGGTCTTCAATGACGCTCTGTCTGACTTAGTTGATTCTGGCCAAGTCGAAGTGGAGGGCTCCTTCGCAAAGCTTGCATGACCGCATGCGTAAGTCGAGGGCAAGGGGCAATGCGACCCGCAGCAGAATGTTCCCTTGACCATATATTATTTAATTTAGTAAACCAAATTCACTGTTGAGAAAGTGAGGTGAACACGGGTAGAAAAATTGAGAAAGCGCTGACGGCGATCCAAGAGGCCCTGGTGGAACAATCCGCAGAGATGGCCAAGCAGGGCGACCGTCTTGACAGGCTTGAAACGGTTGTACTCGCTCAGGCCCGTAACATCGCTGAACTGGAAGCCGATGTGAAAAATTTGCGAGACCGCGCTATCCAGTCAGCGATCGATCGCGGCGTGCCGACGAAAATCGTCGCCCAAGCGCATGGCTTAAGCCCCGGTCGAGTTTCGCAGATCGCTCCGCGTAAGCGCCCACCGCTCTGCTAGGCAGGATAAAAAAAACGCCGAGCAAGGCGTTTTTTTATCCGGTGCAACTTCGGCTAGCTCAGTCGGGCTCACAGCATTCCGATGTCCTCTCCGTTGCTGGATCTTTCTTCGAGATCGACTAGGCGCTCCCGAGCGACATCTGTCATCCAATAGACGAAGTCTCCCCACGCGTTCTCTGTCAATGCCATGCCGGCATCCTTATTGCCCGGTTCGATTTCCACGAGCTCACAGTCGGGGGAGTCGTGTTCAATACGACCAGGTTGCAACATCAACCACCGAGGAAGGATCTCCGACCACTCATACGGAATGCGCGTCAGTGCGATATAGCGTCGTCCGTTGCGTTCGATAGTGTGAAAGCCCATGGGCATAAAACTGCCCAAAAGACGCATTTTTTGATCGATCGTCATGTGATGTTCCGAGAACGAGAGTGTGCCGCTGTCCGAGCCATATCCCGATGACCGCCTCTATGCCGCGTCACATTATGGACACAACCCGATCGGGAAAAGAGCACGCCCAAGAAAATCCTCTTCTAAATTCCGAATTATTCTCATAAAATCATGAGAATAATTAACAAGGGGTGAACGTGGACTACGCCGAATTCCGCCGCCACTTGGGCAAGGCTGGCATGACAATCAACAACTTTGCCGCATATCTCGGGGTCCGCCCGGCTTCCGTGTCTAATCACGCAAAAGAGGGGGCTGTGCCCAGAAGCTACGCCTTGCTGGCAGTATTGCTAGGCGACATGGCCGACCGAGGTATTCCTCCCCAAGAAGTCCTCTCACGTTACGGCTTACACCAGCTCGTCAATGGCCGCCCAAATGTGCGGCAGCTCGACATGTTTCGCGCGGAACGTGGGGCAAAAGGAAAGAACGTCAAACCCATGAAGATGAATCGCTCCACAGGGTCCCGCACCTCCATGCCTCGTGACGGAGTCTCAGGTGATTAAGTTACTACTCGACGCGCTGGGCTTCAGTTCCTCAAACGGATGGGTCGAGTCGAAGCGATTCGACTCTATCGCCGGACCTGTGGGCAGTTTACGCATGGCGAGTTCGCGAATGAACGTGAAAGGTGCATTTGGCCTCTGGCAGACAGGCGCCGGATCCGCAAAGTGCGCTAGGTACGTGCCATTGTTGTACGTCGCAGAAGCCGCAGATGCGACGGAAGCGAAAAAAATTCATTCGCAGGTTTGGAGCCAAGGACTTGTCCCCCTGCTTGTAATCTCCACAAACGACGCGGTTTATGTGAGCGAAGGTTTCCAGTTCTCTTATGACAATTGGGAAGCAAGTGTCACTCAGGTGCCCTGGGATCGGATCGAGATGACGCTTCGCGGCGCCGATGCGGAGTCGCCGCTCCAGCGCGTTCATGCATCACGCCTATCGTCTGCGCTCGCGTGGCGCGACTTCGCATTAAATCCGGCCGAACGAGTCGACCGGCGATTGCTGTCCACGCTCACATCATTGAGCAGACAGCTTGCCACACAGAGCGGGGCTTCGATTCAAGCCTCGAATGCACTCATCGGCAGATTTTTGTATTTCTACATTCTGCGCGACCGCGGGCTGCTCACAGATCAATGGTTGCAACGACACGACGCGCTCGAAATTTTCGAGACACGTTCCTTGTTACTAACCACGGAGAAAGTGTGGGGCGTTTTCGATGTGCTCGACGACATGCTCAATGGCACGATTTTTCCAGTGGCAAAGAAAGAGAGAGCTGCGTTTTCCAACAGTGATCTTCAACTGCTCCGTGACTGCATCAAGCTTGGCGACACGCTACAGGCTGATGGAGTGCAACTCAGCTTTTTCGATTTCTCGCTTGGAAGTCTTCAGACGGAGACTCTTTCAGCCATTTACGAGCAGTTCCTCGACAGTGAGGATAGCGAAGAGAAACGACTCAATGGGGTGTTCTATACGCCGCCATTTCTCGTCGATTTCGTCTTGGATCGCGTCGAAGATGAGATTCCGCTAACGCGAGACCGGCGAGTCATAGACTGCACGGCAGGCTCTGGCGTATTCATTGTGGGTGCATATCGACGAATCATCGAAAGTGAGCTTAAGAAATCGAGGCTCCGCTCACTGCCAGCCAATGAACTACGCGATCTACTCACGAATTGCATTTTCGGTATCGAGAAGAATCCATCGGCACACGCTGTCGCAGCATTTTCTTTGTATCTGACAATGCTTGACTATGTTGCCCCGTCCGATATCGACGTGTGCTTGGAGGGGCTCGCTACAACACCACTATTCCCCCCGCTCAGCACACAGAATCTAATTTGCGCTGACGTGTTTACGCTCGAAGCTCCCGACGTGAATACCAAGCGCTTCGACGTAGTGGTCGGAAACCCTCCATGGCAGAACATTCGAGAGATTACGCCGCACCATACTGAGCTCACAGAACAGTACGAATCGAATGTGGACTCGGGCGAATCCGCCGAACATACAGTTTGGTGGGCTGCGGATAACTTCCTCGAGCCTGGTGGAATTGCTGCACTTGTCTTGCCCACTAAATCTTTAGTGGGCCCCAGTGCAAGACGCTTTCCTTCCGCATTGGCAGCTCAGACAGAATTAGTCGGCGTAGCGAATTTTTCGCACCTGCGCTACAGCCTTTTCTCACATGCACGACAAGCCGCTTGCATGTTGATGGTGCGAGGAGGCGCCCCACGGTCACGATCGAGTTTCTGGACATACTCGCCTACTCGTGCCCACTTGTTGGGCCCAGTTGATGGCGACCCTTGGCTCATTACGTTCGACAACTCTCAGGTCGAGACGCATCGGCAGCTCGAGCTATCGCGCGCGGCTGACGATGATGCGTGGTTTAATCTAATCATGCTCCGCCCGGTAGATCGATACATCAAGCGGTACCTGCTTGACACGATTCATATTAATCGGACAGCAAGTTTTGGCAAATTGATGGCCAGCATTGGCGCCGATCTGAAACGAGGCGGATCGCCAGCTCAGACAGGATTGCCCTCAAACTTGTTGTTTGGCTCCGATAAATTCAAAGGCAATGATGTTCGCAATGCGCCGGGCACCATCATTCTTCGCGAGTATGGTCAGTTGGGTTTGTCGTTGGATTCAACTATCTCATATGATCAATCCTGGCTTGCAGATACGGAAGATAGTTTTGTCCGCATATTTTCCGGTAGCTGCTTGCTGGTACCGCGGAGCATGGTTGGCCTTGCTTACGCTCAACTCCCTGTTGCCTTCAATTCTTCGATTAACGCTGTTTTCTTCACTGAGCCTCCGCGCAATGCGACGCACGCAAAAAAACGGCAGCGATTGCTGATCGCTCTTGGAATTTTCCTGGAATCGGATGTCGCACACTACCTTTTTGCTCTGATGGGGCGACTCTGGATATTGGATCGAACTCGCCTCGAGAAGAGCGATCTTCAAGCGCTCCCGGTGCCGTTCCATGGCCTCGATGATCCGTTCATTGAGGAGTTTCTGAACACTGATGAATCCGCGCGCACGGAGCTCGTTTGCTCCCGTTTCGATCTCTCCGTTTTGTTACGTGGTGCCGTCAAAGAGTACCTCCAGTTTCGAAAAAATTTCGAGGACGGGCAAATACCGATCGGATACGGACAAACTCCGAACGATATGAGCATTGAGCGTTATCGCGAAGCGCTTACGTTTGTGCTGAGACCGGTGCTGAGCGACGCACAGAATGCCAAGGTAGATGTCACAAATGTCAGCGATGCCTCCGACCGTTATGTAGTGACAATTTCGTTTAAGACCGAAAACAAAAATTCCTCTTCTAGTTCAGGCACCACTAATAGAAAAAAGGTGTCAGCGCCGCTAACCGATGGCATGGTGTTCCATTACGAGCCTCACAATGCGGTAGTTACACTTGCGAAGCCGTGCGAAAAGTTCCGCTGGACGGTGGAGTCGGCGTTCAGCGATGGAAAAAGGGTTATTAAGGAATTGATGGAGGGTTCTAGTGCCGCAGCATGAGCAGATTTCGCCCGCCGAGCTAATCAGCCAAGCGGGCTATGCAGACGCCCGCGCGAATTTCATGCACTTAGTACTCCAATGCGCGATCGATAGCTTGCGGCATGCGGAGCTTGAGCTCAGCAAACAGTGGCCGAATTTTTGCGCGAAAGACGGTGCATTACGCCCACCTCAAAAGCGGTCGAAGGACATAAATCTTCGGCCTGATGAGAATGCCATCACTTACGAGCTTGGTGACTATATCCACACGTATCTTCGCGGTCTCGTGAGCGATCATCGATATCGGGCCGTACATTTTGTGTTTGAGCAACCCAAGCCATCGGCCAAGCTTGCCGGAAGTAAGCGGAAGCGCCTCGATCTCCGGTGGCAGGCATATATTGATGGTGGCCCGGAGTTCGTCGTCGAAGCCAAGCCGTTGTTCACGCAGCGTGACATCGAAACACGGTATCTTGGAGATGAAGGTTTAGGCCGATTTACTCGCGCAGAAGAAGCGTTCACCGAGGACGAGCTTGGAGCGCTGTTGGGATATGTCCAGCAAGATCCGAACAGCGACTGGTCCGCATCTATTCGTACCGCGGTTTCCGACGGGAAATGTGACTTGATAGTTGACGTGGACTTGGGATGGGAAAAAACCTACTCCACGAAGCACGGGCGAGACGTTGCATTTCCCCCCATGTGGATCCTCCATTTACTTATCCGGTACCCAGTACCTCCCGCCGCTTCACCAACGCCTCCAAAAGCTAAGATGAGTAAAGTGGCGCGCTCTCGTACCAAACCGACAAATTCACCACGCCCGATCTGAGCGCCGGCGGATGACATAGAGAGCTCACTCACACGTTCAGGATGCACCCAAGACAGCCCAAGTACCGCTTTCCCAGCGAAACGAACACATTGGCTCGGGCATCGTATTGCAAATAATGTTCTAGGTGGGGCGAGCATCCGAGGACGAGCAACGACATCAAACACTAGCGGCCGCCGCGCTGGTGAAGAGCAGCAAGAATGCCTGTTTACTTCGGAATAGCTCAACGCCACTGAAAATCCCGGTTCGATTCCGGACACCGCGCGCTCCTCGAGCGGGAGATTTCATAATCATCGATCAGCGAGCGGCAAGCGCCGTCGCAGATCACTCGGCGTAGCACAAACAGCAGCGAATTCTAGAAATCTTCAGTCCACGAACACGCACTCCGCTGCTCGTTCCTCAACGGCAGGAAGTTCCAGCGGTGACACCTTGCTCGGCCACAACGCGCGCCAAGCGTTGGAGAGCCTCTGCATGAAGTTGGCACGCTCAATACGCGGGACTAGAATTTTTCGAACGGCGTGCCAAGTCTCTCTCTTCATGCGAATCCCGCCATTTATGTTCCAAGAGCCATTCGAGTCGGTGCGAGGATCGGCAAAGAGCGGACGCAAATATTGAAGCAGAAATCCTGGAACCCAAGGAAAATCGCGCGCCCCGCCGTGAAGATAAAAATTGCTCCAACGATAGATCTTCCAAACATCATGCAGATCCACGATGAAATGAATATCTTTTTGCTCGGCCTGGATGGCTTCAAATAGCTTACTCAGATCAATAGGAATGAGGTCCTCCGGCTTTCCGGGATTGACGTAGCTAGACACACAAAATGCACCACGCATCCGAAGCTCAATAGCGGTGCGTAGTACAGCCACGGGCGTGTACGGCGCACGATCAACGTGAGTCATTCGGGAATAGGTACCGTAGATGATTTGCTCCGTCCCCTTATAGACCTCGAACGGAGTTTCGCGCTTGCGACGCCACGCCGAAAAATACCCGGAAACATCTGTAACGTTGTGCGCGGCATCCTCTAGAAGAATCCGTGCGTGCCGCATCATTTCGAGTAGCGCACGGTGCAAGGTATGCACTACCGCGTCTTCTGCGAACATGGAGGTTTCATGCGAGAAAGCATCGATGGTGTCGCAATAACGAGTCGCCTCTTTGTTGAGCATGGTTATTTGTGCTCTGTAATAGGATGGCTCTGTCAATTTATGCACTCTGTCTGCGACTGAAACCATCACTCCCTGGCGTACTGCGTCCGCATCAGTCATAGGAGTTAGTATTGGTGGTCGAGGTGCTGAGGTCGCATTGGGGTGTCGCTGCTTCGGAAGCAGTATTGCACCGCCCAGTTCACTCCAAAGCCATGGAAGCGCGTCGTTTCTTACCCAAGTACTCAAGGCCACTAAGTTGGCCCGATTGCAGTCTTCTAGTTGCTGTAATTTCCGCGAATAGTCGTTGTGGTCCATCGAACAGCCCTGTCATCTTCCTGCATAGTAGATTCCGGCCGCAGCGATCTGGCTCGCGGTCTCCGCGCCGCGCCTATATCGAAGGAGCGGTATCCAGATTTATACTTTAGCTGCCGTTGTTAAGGCGACGAAGCAAAGTGCGACCGGTAATAAGGCCAAGGTGTAGCCGGAATGTGCAGTGATCTTCGTCTGAGAGACCGGGATGAGAGCCGTCGGTATGCAACATCTTGAACAAGCCATTAAAATAGTTTTTTCCATCGTTGGTCCATTCGTTCCTGCTGCTTGACAGGAAGTCGATCTGGGCCAGCCATGAGCGCCGGTTTTCGCTCGAAGTTAGTGTGGCAGCCTTCTGCTGATCAATGTGTGAAGCTATGTCACTGAGCAACCCTTCCAGGAACGTGCGTATCTGGCTATTCGCTGCCGCCCAGTCTCCGCGCGCATGCGCATCAATGGCTTGGTCCAGATGCCCCAACGGCACAGTGAACCGGAACTGCTTCAACAGTTGGTGAACTTCGTCGTCAGCCGCAGGAAGATCCACCTCGCCAGGCAACGCAGCACGTAACAATGGCGTTCGTGCGCTCTCACCCCAAGAGACAACGTAGCCGTCGAGCGCTAGCCCTCGAAGAAGGTGCTCCTGCTCAGCACTCTCATACTGTGGCATGGTTACTCTAACGGCCTCGCGTACCGAAGCTTCAGCAAGAGTGACGGGGCCGTCCAAAGTGCCGACAATCTGCGTTGCCCGTTGATTGACGAGGCGCGCCAGTGCAGCGCTTTTCGCAGTCACGCTCCTTGCTGGCCCCAGCGGGATTTCGTCGTCCAGCCCCAGCCGTACCACGAGCTGATCGAACTTAGCCTGCGTCAAAATTTGCGCAAGAAACTCAACGGCAGCGATGATGGTGGGGCGAGTAAACGGATAGGCCTTCATTGCTGTCCACGTCCTTTAGTTATTGTAGAGCCCGCAGCTAGATGCAACACCACTGCCAACACCTTGCCATACAGGTAGCAA
Organism: Pandoraea commovens; assembly: GCF_024704525.1. NCBI lineage: Bacteria > Pseudomonadati > Pseudomonadota > Betaproteobacteria > Burkholderiales > Burkholderiaceae > Pandoraea > Pandoraea commovens. The sequence goes on along the minus strand of NZ_CP102780.1, from coordinate 538,031 downwards.
ACAGTCCCGGTGCGTAGCGTCAGGGCTTTCTCGAACCAAGCCTACCGCAATACTGAATTGCACCTTCGCAGTGGCTGAATTGAGATGGCATCGCATGGCGCACGACGCGTTCTGATCAAACAAAAAGTCGGCCACATTAGGTAATGTCCTGAGGCGGCGGCACCGCATGAATCCAGCATCCAGGACTCTCACAATCAAAGAAGTCCACATGGACAGGCCCCAAATCATTTTGAATGACTTGGTAGGCATAGTTGCAATAGACCTGATCGCGCCCCAAAACGGAGACCGCCACCCGCTGAATGCCGGTTCCGCGCATCCGTTGCAACAAATGCCGGTCGTGCTCCCCGAGTCCCCAACCAAATAGCGTCAGTGTAAGCCGCGGCGAAGTGAGTACCTCGCGGTACACTGTAGAAAGGTAGTAACTATTCTGGATAGAGGAAATCTTCTGCGGCATCGTTCCCTCGCTGACAAATAGCGGCACAACTCGCTCACCGCGCCACTCCGCAAGAATGGCCTCCAGCAAGCCTCCTCCTGCGCTGTGAATTTTGAACTCCTGCTCCACTAAAGTTCTGCACAGAGCCAAGCTTCCATGCGGATAGAACACTAACGTGTTAGTCCGCTCCCTATAGGGGGCACGAAATCTCTGCCACGCATCGTCGAACATGCCATTCCCCAAAAAGCAATCCTTGAATAGATGACCATCTCGGATGCCAAATCCGTAGGTCATCGTCCAATAAACCAGCAAGTCATAGTTCAATGAAATTACCGTGTCGAATTCTTTTAGGAACTGGCGCATGCTGGGCAAATGACCACTCACTTGATCATATGTAGGATGCACTTCACGAACGGCTTGAATCAAACACTCCCTGACATTCAGGTAGGCTTGATTCGTGCGATTGTCTGGTATCTGTAGCGATCGATTGACGTTGGATGCCTGCCATACCAATCGAAGGATCAGCTCGAAATCCGATGTTCCGAAAAAGTGGAATAGTTGCTGGACATCCTCCGTGATTAGACCTACCCGTCGAGCATGATCTAGCAACGATCCGTAGCTAAAGCTTGGTGAAACTGCAATGCTCGCGCCATTGCCCAACAGAATCGTACCTTGATGGTAGCCAGGTGCAATTTGTACCCACGGCACAATGGGATGCGGCATATAGGTTCTCCCTGTTCCTTTCATGAGCTAATAGATGCGACAGGTTATTCTCCCCTGTCGCTCCAACTGGGTGTTAGCGCAGTATGGGCTGCTCCGCACGATTCACCGCCGAGGCTGTGCGCGGGGCCATTCGGCCCCAACCCACACGTCTTCACACCTGCCGTGAGGCGCTTCACTGCCTCTAGGGCAGCACGAAGCCTAGCGCTCTGAAGAGAGCCGAACTAGTGTCACCGGATCAGCCGGATAGTACCCGACCGCACTAGGCAGAGCGTGGCGAACATGCCGGAGCTTGATGCGTCAGCTTGTGTCAAAGCGTACCGTCCCGGACTCCGACGATTCTCGATACGGCAGTAACGGAGGACGGTTCACCGACACGCCGCCTGGCCTCACGGTAGAACCGCTACGTCACATATCAAACTCGTTCCAGCGTGGCATAGAGCGTTCTCGCCTGCCATTAGAGCATTGACCTTGGCCGCATCAGGACGCGAACCGGTGCGGTCGTGGGGGAGAGATGCCGGGTTGGCCGTGTTTCCTCTCGGGGCACGCGCCCCGTACGTCGTTGGCTTGTCGTGATTGCTAGCAAGGACACCGCTGGTCCTTTTGCTTCATAGCCGCAATCGGGCGGGAGAAACGATATCCCCGTTACGGCGAGGTTTCCTGGCGGGACAAATTCTTTCGCCTTTCGGCTCTCCACAGCGTTGAGACCGCAAGCGACGCTGCCGCCTCCCTCAACCAGCCAGACTACAACAGGTACGCACTGGTACGACCTCGGCTCACTGAAAGCCAGAACAGTACGGCGATGTGCGCGATGCACCTGCGTGCCCACGACAACCCGATTAACAATCTTCTAGCGAAACGCAAATGCGTTGGCACGGGCATCGTATAGTGCATGATGCTCCCCTCCGTGCACTGAGATATATTCAGCAAAACGCTCTGCATCTATTTTTTGAAACACGTTCTCGTGCTTCCACCCCTTCGGTAAAGGACTATCGAGCAATCGGGAGACAAGCTCAATATCGACGTTCGAGTCATAACAAAGTACAGGCTTAGGTTTCAGCGGCACCGCCGACAACCATTCCGCAAGCTCAATAGCCAGTTGAGCCGTCCGCATTGACCTATCAGGAAACTTGCCCAACTGAGGCAAAACGACGCGGCGCACGAAATCGCTACACAAAGCAATTGAGAAGTCGGAGCATTCGGCGTAGAACTCTCTGCCGTCCTCCCCGACAACCGCCACACTAATCAGCTGGCAAGAGGTTTGGGGTGCGAAATCAGTGAACTCAGTGTCGATGAAATACCGAGTTCTCCACGGGCTACGTGGCTTTCTTTTCCTCAAAACGCCGAGAACAGCTTCGGTTTCCATTTACACTCCGCGACTTGTTCATCACACGCAGCAGGCTTCGAAACGTCATTTGCTGACATTGCGTAAGATCGTTTTCAAGATAGAGACACTTGCTAGGCAGCCCCTTCTGCTACCCCTCGCTAGCCGATAGCGAACGCCGCTCAAGCCAAGTACGCCATGCAGTGCTCGCGCAATCCCTAGATAGGTCTAGCAGGGCGCCTAACGTCCGAGGAGTGACGCTCTGGCAATGCGCGCGTAGGTAGCTTCCGGCCGAGAATATCTCGTCCGCGTTGGGCATGTAATGGCGGTTGTCCAAATATTCATCCGCTACGCTAGCCAACCAGAACGGCAAGGCGCTCACCTGCTCAGCCAATCGGGAGCGGGTGAACTCACACTCAGCACACATTTCCACGAATCGGCTCGGCCAATCATTTAATAGCCAAACGGCTGCGAGAAGCAATCTTAGCCTCTCTGAGGCACCAAGACGCTCAAACTCAATGTGGTTCGCCGAACATTGCGGGTTAAAGCAGCAGTGAAACGTGTCACCGAGCCAGCGTCGTAATCGCTGGCCATGATGGCCGCCGATCGCGCTGATCAGTGCACGTAGTCCGACGAAAAAAAGTAAAGGACATGCGGGCGTAAGCCTCCCGAAATCCCATTCTCCCTGCGCGGAATACGTGATCAGATCGCTGAACGACTGTAAGGAACGAAGATCTGGCCAATCTGAATAGACCGGCTGCGTTTCGCGCAAATCGAATCCGCATCGATGGCAGAGGGAAAGCGCTCGATCAGGAATCACTCTGTCCCGGCCAATACCATGCCGATGGTATGCCACCGGCTCACGGCACGCCGGGCAATACTCTGCCATCACACAGCGGTGGCATCCACACATGGCATGCAATGCCAGCCGCCAAGAGCGACGAAAATATGGGTCAGTGTCACTGCGCAAACACAACGGGCAAAATTGCATACCAGCGCGACGCCGGTTGCGATGATGCACGCCAACAGGCAGAATCCAAGAGGCATTGCCAACTGGCGGCAGTTGCGAAAAGAGGATGTTATCGTAAGCACTGAGCGTCAACGCTCGCATTGCTGATATCGATTGACCAGTGCGCCGAGCCAGCACCTCTAGCAGTGCCATCGAGGGGTGGCGGTCAGTGTCACGATTCCAGATCGCCGCCTTATACCCGAGCAAGTTGGCATAGAACGTATGCAGCGGGAATCCGTTGGAAAATGCGAGGCGGACCATCCACGACGAAAGAATTTCGTCAGAACGTGGCTGCGGGTGCAGCGGTAGCAACATCAGGCGCGAGCCGCCTGCCGAGTTCGGTCACTAGGTGCTACATAGCCGCAGGCGTTCAGCACCTCAGCAGAAATCTGCTCACATCCCTGCTGAATCGCATGTGTTGCTGCCATGTTAAGCAGCATCGATAGCTCACCTATCGTGCCCTCGCACATCGCCAAGAGCTTGCCAGCCAGCTGCGGATCATGCAGATCAGATGGATTACGTAGCGGCAAAACACGCTCGAACGACATTAATAGCTGCCGAAACTCCTTGTTCATTTGCCACCTAGGAAGCAACTCCGGGACAAATCGATTCTGGATCTGTGGATCGATGCTTACGGCACGCAACAGATCGCCGGTACCGCAACCAACGACAGAGATCTGGAGTTCGTTGCCAAGATACTTGATCATGTTTAGAAACTGTTGCTGTTTAACAGATGCGCCAGCCAAGATGTTATGCAGCTCGTCCACGATCAACACTTTCAGTTGTATGCCTCTCAGCACCTGAACTACCCGCGCGCGCTTGGCATCCGTGGAGGATGTGGGCACTTTCTCAAATAGCGTGTTCAGGATTTCAGAGTAGAACCCTGCTTCGGTGGGCGTAGGAGGTGCTTGCACATATAGAACCGGCGAAACGATGTGCTCTCCATGTGGGTTTTCCTCGGCCGGATGCCGCTGAGCAAAACTCCTGATCAAGCGAGTTTTTCCATTATTCGTTCCGCCGATGAGCAGCATGTTTGGCATGCGTGCTTCACGTGGATGGCGCAGCAAGTCCTCCAGCCTACCCAGGACCTCCTGGGCTCGGGGATAGCCAATCCAACGCGGCCTTCTGAGCCAGAGGACGCGTTCACCAGCATCCAGCTCCGCACACTTTGCCGCACTGGGATGCAAATGCTCATAAGTTTTCATGCCGCCATCTACCCCAGTTGGATGTCATTGAAAGGTTCGATGTCATCTTCCAACGAAGAAGGCCGCACATCAATTTTTGGCGGCTCCCCTGCAGACGCGTGCACGCCGCTCCATCCGCTTCGGCGCTCAGCCATACGTCGCTTTCGCTTTTCTGTCGCGCGTTGCTGCTTAGCAAGACGCGTTTTTTCGATGGCTTCCTCCTCAATTGCGCGCATTTTACGAATACCCAGAAAGATCATTTCCTCGTCAACGTGATTGGCTGGCTCCTCTTTTAATTTTTTCAAAACAGCTCTCAACTCCCATAAGCTGATGGCCGGCCGAGCCGTATTGAAATACGGAATTGGGCTGTACGCCTGCGTGCTAGGATCAAGAAAATACACCACACTAATGTCGCGCGGATCACGCGCGAAGATGAACTTCCTAGCCTTACCGCTGCCGGAATCATCTGCCAATACCCAGCGTCGCAGAACAGGCGCGTAGTAGTGGATATTGTCGATCACAACACCTTGGCGCTGCACCGTGCGCTCAACATACGGTGTGAAGTCCAACCGGAAGTTTTCCTCGTCTTCGATCGGCGCAGGAAGACCGATGCCAGGCTGCGCATTAGAGCCATGCACGAACTGCTGATAGAGCTTTATCGGAGGAACATCATTGATCCCCTTGTGAGCTCGATGGTGGTAGCAATACACGACAAAGATCGTGAACCATAGCTCCAATTCAGCCAACGTTAAGCAAGCTCGCCCCTCCGAGTCGTAGTCCATCTTGGCTTGAACGTTGGAAAACGTCGTACCCGGAAGACTTTGGCATTCGCCCATGAATGTGCGAAATGCACGCTCGATGTGAGGGCCATAGTTGGGCTGTCCTTTCGGGCGGTATTCGAGAATAATTCCGTGCTGATCACACGCCCGCCGGAGCATGTTGCCATGGAACTCCTTGGCGTTATCGACATGGATTTTCCGCATCCTCCCGTAAATCGGCCACTCAGCGAGTATGTCGCGCTTTGCCAGCCAATGCTCCTTTCGCATTACCGCATGAGCGACGCACAATCCAGCCGACGAAGCTCCCGGCGGATCTAGTGTCATACGAAAACCTGTCACGAGCTTAGTCGCGACATCAAGAGCAAGCGTGAGATACGGACGACCGATAGGTAACCTGTGCTCCTCGTCGACCACAATCACATCGACCTTGGTGTGGTCGATCTGCACAACTGCATTCGGATAATCAGCACCGGGAAACTGGCCTCGTAGAGGCTCGAATTTTTCGCGTGCAAGCTTCGGACTGTAGCGCTTTCGAACCACCTCGCGTTGCTCGACTTCCCTCGCTCGAGCGTAGACCGTATTTTTGTGTGGGGCGTCAAGATCTGCATCCAAGCACTCCTGCTTGACACGCTTGTATAGCTTTAAGACCGATGGTCGCTCTTGCTTCAGGTAGTAGTGTTGGACCTGATGAGAAATGATTTGCTCGACCTCCTCGCTCAACCGCTGACCGCCTTTGTCGGAACGCGGCGTTCTCAGCAATGAGGATACAAGGCCGGTTTCTTCAAAACGCGTTAACCACCGATAAATGGTTGTTACGCTTTTCTCAGCTGCGTCTGCAACCCGCTGAACGTCTAAGGCCGAACGGCCCGGCAACTCGAACAGCGGGCGAATCAGCTCAAATCTCTCTACGGCTTTGTCCCACTCTTTATCTTTTGCGAGGAGATGCGGTGCCGATGGAGTCCTATTCTCAGTCGGCCCCAACGAAAGGTCCGCGACACACGCGACATCTGTTTTTGCGCCGTCAACGGTTCGTAAAATTGCATCAGAAAAGCCCTTCAGCTCCAGAACGATGGCGGCTTGATTTCTCCAATACACGAGTTGACCAGGTCTGATTGTTTTCATATCAGCACTCCATCTCGGCCCAAATGCGGGAGCGCATGGTCAATGGTAGGTTCAAGTCACAGCCGATCGCACCAGTCGCTACGAGATGCCAGACGGCAGGGATCATACGTGCACGATTTGACGAATCATGACAAAGCGCATATAGCAGGAGGTCTGGATCCGCTTCATCTAGATCCCATAACGTTTGCAGGATCATGGCAACTAGATCAGAGGAGGGCACCTGCTCCAGGTAGGCCCAAAGAAAACGGACATTTTCCAAATAAGGGGTACGAATCTCCCGCTCAGTGAATATCTGAAACCGCCAGCCATGCCGGAGGCAATATGCCTTGGCTGCGCGAAATTTTGGCATGAGGATCTTCCAGTCCTTTCGGAAATCCGCTCGATATTTGACTTCGAACAAGACGGGAGTGGCGACTAGACCAGCGTTTTCTTTGAAATAGATAAGACCGTCCGGTGTGTAACGTCGCAGACCGCCTAAGTCGTCGCGATATTCAATGGTAAGCGGCTGCGGGACGAAACGCTCAACATTGGGATCAAAGCGAAAAATCTCCATGAGATCGCGTTCCAATGAAGACTCGTACCTTCCGAATGACGGCACGGCGCCGGTCACGCCACGCGTACTGACGCCGATGCGTCGGGTCGGCACGTTATGCAAAAGATCACCCATTTACAAACTCCGCTGGAAACTTCAGCGATTTTTGCATTTATCGGTGGAAATTACACGCGGAAGCACGCCGCGTCCGGGAGAGATCAGTCTGGCGCATCGCGGCGTGTTGTTCCTCGACGAATTGCCGGAGTTTCAGCGTCGTGTCCTGGAAGTGCTGCGCGAACCGCTGGAACTGGGGCACGTCACGATTTCTCGCGCAGGGGGACACGCCACGTTTCCCGCAGCCTTTCAACTCGTGGCGGCGATGAACCCGTGTCCATGCGGGGATCTGGGGCACCCGTCGCGCAACTGCCGATGCACGAGCGACGCGGTGGCCCGTTACCGCAATCGCCTGTCGGGCCCACTGCTCGATCGCATCGACCTGCATGTGGAAGTACCCGCGCTTAGCGCGGAGACGTTCGCCGCCCCGGCCACCGGCGAGCACAGCGAAGTCGTGGCGATGCGCGTGAGGCAAGCGCAGACGCGCCAGCTGGCGCGTCAGGGTCAGTTGAACTGCGGTCTGTCGAATCGAGCGCTTGAAGCGCAATGTCCATTGCAACCGGAAGCGCAGGAGGTTCTGCACCGCGCGGTGACGCAACATCACTGGTCGGCACGCACTTACCACCGGGTGTTGCGCGTGGCGCGCACCATTGCGGACCTCGCCGGGTGCGACGCGATCGATGCGTTTCACATCGCCGAGGCGGTGCAATATCGAGAGGCACCGGGGTGAACGACGATACCCACTCGCAGCCAAGCGCAGACGGAGGAATAGCAGGAGGTGCCCAGCGCAAACACGAACGAATCAGGAAACGGGGCGATCTGTTCCTCGCTCGTAACTCGCGTCGCCGTGACGAGGACTTGTACGCCTCGACTCACTCCAGCGTGAAAGAGTCCAGAAACTGGTCGACTTGTTCCTTGCCGGGTGCCTTCGTTCCCATGACGACAACCTGATAGACGTGGTTGCCACGTCCGACGAAACGGGCAGAGACGTAGCGTTCCGCTTTGTCGCTCGCCATGCCCTGCGCAGAGACCGCCATGCCGGGAAGCGACGGCGCATCGCCCGCTTGACGCACCATCACTTGTGAGGGCGACACCTGCCGCTCGTTCACATTGGCAAGCAAGCCGTGTTGCAGTTCGTCGACGACGGTCTGGCGCAGCGTGGCGTCATCGCTGGGAAGCGTGACCACACCCACTGCGAAGAGCGCAGCGTCGACGCGCGCGGCCTGCATGCGCATCGGCAGCGGCCCGGAGGCGAACTTCACCTCGCGCTCGTCTTGCGTCGGCTTGGCGGGATAGGTCACGGCGTACGCGCCATCCTTGTCGTGGACCTCACGCCAATCGTAGCGAGGGGAGCACGCGGCCATCACGAGGGTCGCGACGGTCACGGCAAGCAGAGCGCAGACACGGACAACGCGGTTCATAGACGTCAGTGAGGTTGGAGAAAGGGGAGCCGCCATTATCCGCCATGCGGTGCAGCAGGGAAAAACGGCACGGCGCGGTTCCCGGTATCATCTGCGGCATGACACACGCCTGCGCTCCCGAGTCCCTTACCTCGTCCGCCCCAACGGCCCCGGCTGCTTTACCGCGGGCGATGGGACGCGCACGGGCGCTGAAGTCCCTGATCGCCAGCGCTGTGATCACACTGCCGATCATCGCGACGGTCACCGCTTTCGCGTCACCAGGCACGCCAAGCGCTAACGACGGCGTCAACCCGTCTGTAGGACACCCGACGTCCCCCGCCTCGACGTTGGTTCTCGCACAGGCAACCGGCGTCACCTATCCGCATGAGGGCGCGGCGGCAAAACCGCTCGACAACAAGACAGCGGCCAAACAGCAGGCGGCCGTGCCGCTGGCTACCGACTTCGCGGCGCACGCGCGTCGCGCGGCCTCGCTCGACGCGCCGCTGATCGTGCTCGTGTCGTTGCGGGACTGCGTCTATTGCGGCCCGATCCGTCAACGTGAGTTGGCCCCGCTCGTGCGCAGCGGCAAATATGAAGTGCGCGAAATCGGCATGGACAGCACGACACCCGTGCGCAATTTCGATGGCACGACGACCACCGGCGTTGCGTGGGCGCGTGCCCATGGCGTCAAGGTGTCGCCGACGGTTTTGTTCCTCGATACCAGCGGACGCCCCGTCGCAGACCCGTTGATCGGCGCAGGTCTGCCGGACTTCTACGGCGCGTATCTCGACGACGCCATCGAACGCGGACGCACCCGTCTGCACCCGGGCAGCGGCGCCACGACGCGCTGAGATTCAGAGTAGAATCGGTGGCAATTCGAGGGCGGATCGACGTCAAAACGGCGTATCTCTGCCCCCCACCGAACTCCACTACCCACACGGCTGTGTCATGAGCGCTACGACCTCCCGCAAGTCTCCCATCGGCAAGATCCTCGCCGTCGTGGTTATCGCCGCCGTGGCGATCGCCGCGTACTTCACGTTCGCCGGTCAGAAGCGTGCGCCCGAAGCGACGTTCACGCTGCTCTCGGGTCAGAAGCTCGGCACCGAGCAACTCAAGGGCAAGGTTTATCTGGTCAACTTCTGGGCGACGAGCTGCGTCACGTGCATGAAGGAAATGCCGACGATGGTGAAGACATACGAGAAGTACAAAGGCCAGGGGCTCGAGTTTGTCGCAGTGGCCATGAGCTATGACCCGCCGATGTACGTGATGAACTACGCGCAGTCGCGTCAGTTGCCGTTCAAGGTCGCAATGGACTCCGACGGCAGCGTCGCCAAACAATACGGCAACGTCCAGCTCACGCCGACGACGTTCGTCGTGGATCGCAACGGCAAGGTGCTCAAGCAATACGTCGGCGAGCCCGAGTATGCGGAACTCAACAAACTCATCGAGACCGCACTCGCAAAACAAGCCTAAATCATCGGCTTGATTGCGGGACACCACCCGCGCGATTCTCTGAAGACAAAAAAGCGCCCTATAGTCGTATAGGGCGCTTTTTGTTTTCCGGCAGCACATGCATTGTTCGCCCGTCATTGCACAAAAGCAGAAGACTGGGACGAAATACGCAAGCAACTTCCCAAATTTCTCAGCGCGTCGGGACGGACGCAAAGTCTCAAACACTTGCCGGTACATCTTGTCCCGGCGATGCACTCAAAACATCGCACAACCGGTGGCAATTCTCCGGACAAGTCGCATGCAAAAATGCATCTTCCCCCAATACCTGCTTTTAGGACGGTGCAAGATGTGCGAGACGAAATCCCCGGTGGCGCAACCTTCGACGCGACGTCATTTTCTTCGCGGCTCGAGCGCATTGGCCGCCACGATCGCCGGACTGACGAGCAGCATCTCGAGCTCTGCGTGGGCTGCCAAGACGCCCCCCAAACCGCATAACGTCGTCACGCCGGACGACGCCATCGCCCGACTGAAAGAGGGCAACGCGCGATATGTGGCCGGGCTCATGCGTCGTCATGATTTCGCGTCCGAGCGTAAAGCGCTCACGGAAGGACAAAACCCTTATGCAGCGCTGCTGAGTTGCGCAGACTCGCGCGTCGCGCCAGAGTACGCATTCGATAGCGTGCGCGGCGACCTGTTCACCACGCGCGTCGCGGGCAATATCGTCAGCACCGACGTGACCGGTAGTCTCGAATACGCCGTCGCGGTGCTCAAGGTGCCGCTCATCGTCGTGCTGGGGCATGACAAATGTGGCGCCGTCGATGCCGCACTCAGCGCGCACACCAAAGGGACGACCTATCCGGGCAGCATCCAGGCTATCGTTGAACAAATGCTGCCGACGGTGCGCAAAGTCGATAACGCACCCGACCGACTGGCGGCAGCCGTCTCGCAAAACGTGTCGGATAACGTGAGCGCGCTGCGTGCCGCGTCGACCATCTTGCGAGATGCGGAGGCGAAAGGCGCGCTGAAGATCATAGGCGGCGTGTACCGCCTCGGTAGCGGAAAGGTCGACCTGATTTGACCTCACTGCGACGTCGATAGGGGGGATACCTGGAATACGGGAACTGAAACGCGCCAACAACGACTCAGCGCCCGTCTCCCCCCTCGCCGTGCCCGCGCGTATGCAAGCCGTAGCGCTTGAGTTTTTCGTACAGCGTTGCCTTCGGCACATGTAACGCCTCGGCCGTCGCTGCCACGTTGCCCTTGCTGTGTTCCAGCGCCTCCTGAAGCACGGCCCGCTCGAACCGTTCCACCTGCTCCTTGAGCGGCAGCGGTGCGAGCGACTCCCCTTCGGGCGCGCTCGCCACACCCAGCACCAGACGGTCGGCCGCGTTGCGCAACTCGCGCACGTTGCCCGGCCAGTCCGACTGCAGCAACTCCTGACGCATCCGGTCCGACACCACCGGCGCGGGGCGTCCGTAACGCACGGCCGCATCGAGCATGAAATGTTCGAACAGCGGCAGGATGTCTTCACGACGCTCGCGCAGCGGTGGCAGCGCAAGCGTCACCACGTTCAAACGGTAGTAAAGGTCGCGACGGAACGTCCCCTCGCGCACGAGCGCTTCCATGTCGCCCTTGGCGGCCGCCACCACGCGGCAGTCCACACGAATCGACTGGTTCGATCCGAGGCGCTCCAGCACGCCATCCTGCAACACGCGCAGCAACTTCACCTGCAACGCGGCGGGCATGCTCTCGATCTCGTCGAGAAACAACGTGCCGCCCGACGCATGTTCCAGCTTGCCGATACGACGTTTCGCCGCGCCGGTAAACGCGCCGACCTCGTGACCGAACATCTCGCTCTCGAAGATCGCCTCGGGCAATGCGCCGCAGTTCAGCGCGACGAACGGTGCATCGCGGCGACGCGACAACTCGTGCAGACTACGCGCGACCAGCTCCTTGCCGGTGCCGGTGTCGCCGTTGATGAGCACCGGGGCATCCGTCATGGCGACGTTGGCGATCAACGTGCGCAACGTCTCCATCGACGGGCTACGTCCGATGATGCGCGAGGCGCGTCCGCCCTGCTCCGCCAGTTCACGACGCAGCGCCTGATTCTCCAGCATGAGCTTGCGCGTTTCCAGCGCACGCTTGGCCGACTCGATCAGACGGTCCGGCGCGAAGGGTTTCTCGATGAAGTCGTAAGCGCCGTCGCGAATGGCTTGCACCGCCATCGAAATATCGCCATGACCTGTGACGAGAATGACCGGCACTTCCGGCGCGTGCTGACGCAGATGCGCGAGCAATTCGAGCCCGCTCATGCCGATCAGACGAATGTCCGACACGACAATACCGGCGAAGTCCGGCGTGATGCGCTCTCGCGCCGCCTCTGCAGAGGCAAGTCCGAAGGCATCGAGCCCGGCGAGTTGCAGGCTTTGCAGCGTGGCACGCCGCACGAGTTCGTCGTCTTCGACAAATAGGATCTGGAGGTTCTTGTACATCATGCGATTGTCGCGCCGGTGCGTTGCACGCGGCGCAGCGTCACGAGAAATTCAGCCCCACCGCCCGGAACGTTGCGGGCGACCAACTGGCCGCCGTTCTCTTGTGCGATGGATGACGAAATTGCGAGTCCGAGCCCCATGCCCTGACCGCCCTCCTTGGTACTGAAAAACGGCTCGAACAGACGCGGCATATGTGCCTCCGAAATGCCCGGCCCGTTGTCGCGCACATAAATGCGCGCCCACAGGTCGTCCGCGTCCACATCGATCCATATCGACGGCGAGGCTTGCGGGTGAGCTGCCCCCACCACGGCGTCGATGGCGTTACCGACCAGATTGATCAACACCTGCTCAAGGCGCAAGCCCTCGCACGCCACCTGCACATCGTCCAGGCCGCGCGCGAAGGTGGTCGTCACCTGAATACCGGCCAGACGTACGCGCAGCAGCATCAGCGTATTGTCCAGCGCTCGTTGCACCGAAGCTTCCATGTCACCACGCCGCGCGCGCCCCGCAAAGAGACGCAACTGCCCGGTGATCTTGCCCATGCGGTCGGTGAGCGACGCGATGGCTTCGAGGTTCTCCTGCGCGGCGTCGTACTCACGGCGCTCGATCAGCACGCGCGTATTGTCCGAGAAACTGCGCAGCGCCGAGAGCGGCTGGTTGAGTTCATGCGTGATACCGGCGGCCATCTGCCCCAGCGCCACGAGTTTCGATGCCTGCACGAGTTCGCTCTGTGCCTCGCGCAATTCGTGTTCGGTGCGCGAGCGCTCCTGCACTTCCGTTTGCAAACGCTCATTGGCGGATTGCAGATCGGCCGTGCGCTCGGCGACACGCTCGCCCAGTTCGGCATAGGCGGACTGCAACAGCTCGCGGCTTTTGAGCATGTCGCGCACACGCTGACGTCGCTGATTCCACGCCACGCCCAGCAAACAAGTAAACGCCGCCAGACACGCCGCGGCTACCGCCGCGATCCGTGCATTGGCGATCACCTGATCGAGCGGCGCGAAGTACATGAGCGTCCAGTCAGGTTCACCCAGCTTGCGCTGCACGGCGAGAAAGCGCCGGTTCTTGCCCACGCCTCTGCCGTCGTGCACCGTCACGACCTCGCCATCGGCATCGAGCCGTTCGTCCTCGCTCCATGCGAGCGGCGTGACGTTCTGGTTGTAATACTGGCGCGTGCTGTCGAGCGCGGCCTTCACGGCCGGGGCGAGCGGCGTGAGCGAACGATATTGCCAGCGCGGCTCGGACGACAGGAAAATCACGCCGTGGTCGTCGGCCACGACAACGGGCTCGGAGGCATCTGCCCCCGCGCGCTGGAACCACTCCAGGTTCAGCTTTACCACGACCACGCCGTGGATCTGACCATCGACGAGAATCGGCTGTGAGACGAAATACCCTGGCTCACCGGAGGTCGTCCCCACACCGTAAAAGCGGCCGAAAGCACCTTTGATAGCGTCGATGAAATATGGACGAAAGCGGTACTCCTGTCCGACGAACGTGGCCTTCTCTCGCCAGTTGCTCGCGGCGAGTGCCAGACCGTTCGCGTCGATCACGTACGCGGCCGACGCCTTGGCGCGTTGATTGACGTCGAACAGATAATCGTTGGCCCGCTGCACGACGGCCTTGTCTTTCGGATTGAGCAGCAGGTCGTGCACGTACGGGTGCAGTGAGAGCAGATACGGAAGAAATTCGTAGCGGTCGACGGTACTACGCAGACTGCCTGCGTAACGCTCGACGCGCGCGCCGGCGTTCACGCGCAGGTCGGCCACACCCCGCTGCCAGCTCAGGGCGTACGTCAACCAGCAAAACAGGACACTCGCCAGCAACATGACGACGATCCATGACCAACGGCGCATCGGGACGGTCCTCTCGAGATCGATGGGGACTTCGTCGCGCCGATTGCCCACTGCGTCCTTCCCGTCCTTATGGCTCACGGGCGCAGCGGCACCTTGGGGTGCGTGACTGCCGTGGGCGTGGCGGGCGCGGATCGTGTTGTCGTGCGGGGTGGCCATTGGGGCACAAGGTGTTGCGTGAGATGCTCAAAGGACCACCGGGCGGCGAAGCTCAGGCGCTATTGTGCCTGTGCCGCGCCGCCCGGTGGCGAACGTACGGTCGATACAGGTTGGCAGGGAGCCGGCGAACCGGTCGGCAGTGTCGCGCGAAACACATCACGCGCAGCACCGCCCGCCCCTGCCGCCGGCCGTCAGGCCAGTTCCGGACCTTGCTTGCCCGACATGGCTTCGGCCAGCTTCTTGCGGTCCAGTTCCTTTTCCCAGGCCGACACGACGATCGTCGCGACACCGTTGCCGCAAATGTTCGTCAGCGCACGGCATTCGCTCATGAAGCGGTCGATACCGAGAATCAGCACCATCCCGGCGACCGGAATCGTCGGGATCACAGCCAGCGTTGCGGCCAGCGTGATGAAGCCTGCGCCGGTCACGCCCGAAGCACCCTTCGACGTCAGCATCGCCACGGCGAGCAGCGTGAGCTGTTGGCCCCAGGTCAGGTCGATGTTCGTCGCTTGTGCGATGAACAGCACGGCCATCGTCATGTAGATGTTCGTGCCGTCAAGGTTGAACGAGTAACCGGTCGGGATCACGAGACCCACCACCGACTTCGAGCAACCGGCCTTTTCCATCTTTTCCATCAGGTGCGGCAGCGCAGCTTCCGACGAGCTCGTACCCAGCACGATCAGCAGTTCTTCCTTGATGTACGCGAGGAAGCGGAAGATCGAGAAGCCGGTGAACTTGGCGATCAGACCCAGCACGACGATCACGAACAGGAACGACGTCAGGTAGAACGTACCCATCAGCTTGGCGAGCGGCACCAGCGAGGCGATACCGTACTTGCCGATGGTGAAGGCCATCGCACCGAAAGCGCCCAGCGGAGCGACCTTGGTGATGATGTGCACAACACGGAAGAGCACGCCCGACACGCTGTCGATCCAGCCCGTCACCACGCGACCACGCTCACCGATCATGCCCAGCGCTGCGCCGAACAGGATTGCGATCACGAGGATCTGAAGGATTTCACCCTTGGCGAACGCGTCGGTGATCGTGTTCGGAATCAGGTGCAGCAGGAAGTCGGTGAACGTGTCGCCGTGTGCAGCCTTCGCGGCGTAGCCCGCGATTGCCTTCGGATCGAGCGTGCTGATGTCGACATTGAAGCCAGCGCCCGGCTTGAGCACGTGCGTGGCGACCAGGCCGATCACGAGTGCGAGCGTCGAGACGACTTCGAAGTAGATCAGCGCCTTGCCGCCAACGCGGCCGACCTTCTTCATGTCTTCCATACCGGCGATACCGGTCACAACCGTACAGAAGATCACCGGACCGATGATCATCTTGATGAGCTTGATGAACGCGTCACCGAGCGGCTTCATCTCGACGGCCAGATCGGGCCGGAAGTGCCCGAGCAGAATGCCGACGACAATGGCAAACAGCACCTGCACGTACAGGATGCGGTAAAAGGGTTTTTTGGTCTGGGTTTGCATGTTGTTTCCTCTTCAGGCGGCGGGGCAAGCCACCGCCCTTCTTATTAATCCGCGGTGACGCCGCGAATCTCGCTTTGCGCAAAGCGCATTTGCTCCTCCATCACCATCTGGGCCAGCTCCTTCTTCAATTCATTGAATTCGCTGCCTGCCGTGTCGCGCGGACGGGGTAGTTCGATGACCACGTCCCGCTTGACCGTGCCCGGCCGGTACGTCATGACGACGACCCGGTCGGCCAGATAGATCGACTCCTCGATACTGTGTGTGACGAAAATGATCGTCTTCCTGAATTCCTCCCAAATGCGCAGCAACTCGTCCTGCAACGTGCGACGCGTGAGGGCGTCGAGCGCGCCGAACGGCTCGTCCATAAGCATGATCGGGCTGTCGAGCGCGAGTACGCGGGCAATCGCCACGCGCTGACGCATGCCGCCCGAGAGATCGCGCGGATAGCGGTCGCGAAACTCGCGCAGGTTGAGCTTGCCGAGCAGCAGGTTCACGCGCTCGTTGATCTCGGCGCGCTTCATGCCCTTGATTTCGAGACCGAACGCCACGTTCTGCGCCACGGTCATCCACGGGAACAGTGCGTACTCCTGGAACACCATGCCGCGATCCGGGCCCGGCTCGGCGGCGGCGTCGGCACGCCCGTTGATGCGAATCGCACCCGACGTCGGTTGCACGAAGCCGGCGAGTGCGTTGAGCAACGTCGACTTGCCGCAACCCGACGGGCCGAGCAGGCAGACGAACTCGCCTGCGTTGATGTTCAGGTCGATGTCCTTGAGCGCGTCGACGACGCCGCCGGGAATCGGGAACTGTTTGTTGACGTGATCGATTTGAATCAGCATGTCAGTCGCCTCACTTGGTTTCCAGACCACGGTGCCACTTGAGCAGGTGGTTGTTGAGACGATCCATGCCGAGGTCGATCACCAGACCGAGCAGACCGATGGTCAGCATCCCGGCGATGATCTTGTCCGACCACATGTACTCGCGCGCTTCCAGAATGCGATAGCCCAGACCGTTGTTCACGGCGATCATCTCGGCCACGATCACAACGATGAACGCCGTGCCGATACCGATACGCACGCCCGACAGGATGTAGGGCGTGGCCGCAGGCAGAATCACGCGACGGAAGATCGTGAGCTGACCCGCGCCTAGATTGCGCGCGGCACGCAGATAGATGCCGTCGACGTGACGCACACCGGCAATCGTGTTCATCAGCACCGGGAAGAACGCGCCCAGTGCGATCAGGAAGAACGCGGGGGGATTGCCCAGACCGAACCAGAGAATGGCCAGCGGAATGTACGCGATCGGGGGAATCGGACGCACCACTTGCACCAGCGGGTTGAACAGGCCGTAGACGCGCGTGCTCGTGCCCATGAGCAGACCGAGCGGCAGCGCAATGCCTGCGCCCACGATGAAGCCCATGATCACGCGGTAAAGGCTATGCGTGGCGTCCATGAGCAGTTCGCTCGATTCGAGCCACGCGCCGAAGCCTTCGGCCATCGCCACGGTAGGTTTGAGGTATTGCCACCACTTGGTCACAACAGCGAGCGGCGACGGGAGAATGATCGGGTTGATCCAGCCGAGGCCGGTGACGATCTGCCAGATCACCACGACCGCGACAGGGATCAGCACGCCGCGCAGCATACGCGCGGCGCGTGAAGCACCCGAATGGGGGAGCACTGCGGACATCCTTTCGCCTCGCCTTACTTAATGTTCAGCTTGGCTTTCGCCTTGGCGAGGAGGTCGAGCTTGACCCAGTCTCCCGCCTGCGGCACCGGATCCTGCAACTTGCCCACGCCGTACTTCTTCATCAGGTCGGTCGTGAGTTGCACGTGCGAGAGGCTCAGGTCGTAGCTATACGGCGAGTTGCCGATGGCGTCCGTGAAGTCCTGCTCCGTGATCTGGTTCTTGAACATGTCCTCGCGAACGTACTTCTCGGCCGCCTTCGGGTTTTTGATGAAGTAATCGGTCGCTTCGACGAACGCGTACATCAGACGTTGGGCAACGTCCGGCTTTTCCTTATAGAGCTTCTCGGTGATCACGAGCGCACGCACCGGCTCGCCGATGGGCGTGTCGTACGGCTTGAGCATTTCCACGCCGAAGCCCTTGTTGATGGCTTGCGAGGCTTGCGGCTCCGACTGGCACATCGCGTCGATGCTGCCAGCGGCCAGTGCCTGATTCAGATCGGCGAAGGCCATGAACATGATCTGCACGTCCTTGCCCGGCTGATCCGACCACGTCAG
Source organism: Pandoraea commovens (assembly GCF_024704525.1). NCBI lineage: Bacteria > Pseudomonadati > Pseudomonadota > Betaproteobacteria > Burkholderiales > Burkholderiaceae > Pandoraea > Pandoraea commovens. Next base: position 519,743 of record NZ_CP102780.1, on the reverse strand, counting down.
ACCGGCCTTCGCCAGTTCTGCGTACAGAATCATTTCCTGAGCACCGCCACGGGCCACGCCCACCTTCTTGCCCTTGAGATCGGCCACCTTGGTGACCGGCAGTCCCTTCTTCGCCACGAGACGCACGCCGCCCTTGGCGAAACCGGCCACCGCGTAGATCGGTGCGCCCTGAGCGCGACCTGCGATAGCGGCATCAAGCGCGCTTGCCGACACGTCGATCTGACCGGCCACGATGGCCGGCATGATGTCCACGCCCTTGGCGAACATCCGTTCCTCGATCTTCAGGCCGTACTTCGGTCCAATCACTTTCATGTACGACACGGCGCCGTAGTGGGCGAACTTCAGGTTCCCCAGACGCACCAGATCGTCGGCAAAAGCGTGTAGCGAAGCTGCACACAGCGCAGCGGCGGCAAGGCATTGCTTGAACATAAGGTCTCCTCTCTTTATTAGAACGGCTTGCTCTGGGTTTCCGGAATTCCCATGGGAATTCGGAAACGACGGCAGCACGCGCGATAGAAAGCAATACTTATGCCAGCGATGCAAGTGCTTGATTTTATTGTGGGAAGCTGTGGAAAACCCGATGATCGCTTATACGGAAAATCGGAAAGCAAGCACAGATTGTTTCTGGTTTTCCGGAAAATCTCGGGGAATTGGGAGATTTCACGCGTTATCACGCGTTAAGGCCGGGTGAGTCCGAGGCTCGATGCGTCACAACGGACCGTTGAAATAAACAAACCTCCCTTGAAAGCGCCTGCCTGTGGCGGCAGGGCCTTCGATGGGAGGTTCTGATTCCGGCGGGGTTGCGCAACCGTCATCGGTTGCTCGCCCCGCAGGTTGCGCTCAGCGCACTTAGGCGGAAAGCGCTTCCGGGACCGGCGTGTGATAGCCCAGTGCGGCCGAGATCTCTGCGGCACAGGCCGACAGACGCGACGAGATATCGGGTAGCAACGCACGCGTCATGCGCGACGACGGGCCCGAGGCCGACAGCGAGGCAATCACCTCACCCGACGCGTCGCGCACCGGCACCGCGACCGAGACGGCTTCCGGCGCGAGTTCACCAAAGCTCACCGCGCAATCCTGACGACGCACGTTCAGCAGTTCGGCCGCCAGTTCGTCGCGCTCGATCAGCGTACCCGCCGTGAAACGCTTGCGGGGACGACCCAGCACTTGCGCACGGACGTCGTCCGACGCAAAAGCCAGCAGCACGCGGCCCGACGCGCCGACGTACAACGGGCGACGGTTGCCGACCACGCCATGCACGCGCAACTCGTGCGTCGATTCCACGCGGGCAACGCACAGCGATTCGAGACCGTCGCGCACGCGCAACTGGATGTTCTCGTTGAGCGCTCGGTTGAGCGCCTGAAGGTGACGATGGGCGACCTTCACGAGGTTGACCTGTTCATGGCCTGCCACGCCGAGCACCAATGCCTGCGCACCCAGCACGTAGGTCACCGGACTGCCCTCGCGAACCACCCAGCGGTGCTGTTCGAGCGTCGCCAGCAGACGAAACGCCCGCGACTTGTTCAGGCCGGCGCGCTGCGCCAGTTCCGTCACACCCAGGCCGGGGCACTCCCCGACCAGCGACAGCAGCGAAAGCGCTGTGTCGACCGAAGCGACTGTGTAGTCCATCTCAAACTTCCTCGCTATGTTGTTCGGCATAGGCGGCAAGCGCCGCCGCAAATTGGCCAAGTTGCGATTGCAGCGTCGAAAAGCCGTCATGCTTCTCGCCGCTAGATTCGTTCAGATAAAGCGCCTGATTCAGTTCGATCTGCACGCTGTGACGTCGCTCGGCGGGGCGTCCGAAATGACGCACCAGATCGCCACCTCGGTACGGCACGTTGTATGCGGTGCGCAATCCCAGACGCGTGAATTCGGCCATCACCCAGCGCGAAAACGCGGGGTCTGCGGTGGTGCCGTCGCCGTCGCTCACCAGTACGTCGGGGCGCGCCATCCCGGCATCGGGATCGAGTGCGCCGCCGCGCGAGCGCATCGAATGGCAGTCCAGATGCCAGACCACGCCGTGACGCTGCCACGCCGAATCGAGTGCATCGCGCAGCGCGTGGCGATACGGCACGTAGTAGTCGTGAATCCGTCGCTCGACTTCGGCCACCGTCAGGCGGCGGTCGTAGAGCGGTACGTTGGGAGCAGCAAACCGGTGCAGCAGACCGACGCCACGCTCGCTATAGCCTTGCGGACGCGCATCGTGCGGCCACAGGCTCGCCAGCAATTCGGGGTCGATGTCGTGCTCGGCGCGATTCGGATCGATATAGGCGCGCGGGAAAAGCGCTGCGACGAGCGTGGCGCCATGATGCGTCGCGACGGACCAGAGTTCGTCGACATAGGCGTCGCCGCAAGCGAGGATCGCGGCGGTCGGGGCGATGGTGTCGAAGTCCGGCGGGAGCACATGGCCGCTGTGAGGCGCGTCGATCACCAGAGGCAAGTGCCCCCCGTGGCGCACTGCGCCACCTTGCGGTGCTTCAACGAAAAATCGGCCCTCAGTGACCTGACGGGACATGCTGCCTCCTGGCGTGCATCCGGAACATCCGCTCGCCCAATAACCATGACGTGCGCAGTGTTTTGCCAAGCAAAACAAAGTTTCAATATTCTGGAACAACGCACCCGGCGCCACAAGGTGACGGTTGTTACAACATATTTCGAGGGAGATGAAGCTGGCGGGAGGGGGTAACGCTGGCCGTTCGGCGACGATCGTTGCAAATGGCGGTGCGTATCGTAGGCATTCGAACGCGTTAGTCGGCATCCGGGGATGCCCGTGGTGCGTATCGGCTATTAAACCGGGCGCGACTTGTGACGTCCCGTAATCGAGTATGGGGGTCGGGCTAACAACGGACGAAAAAAACGGACCGTCTTTCGACGATCCGCTTTCGTGATGCTTTCGTCCGGACGGGTGCCGGAAGGACTCCGCTCAGATGGCGTCGGCCACACCTGCTTCGTGCGCCTGCACGTCGGCGTGATAGCTCGAACGCACCATCGCGCCCACGGCCGCGTGGGTAAAGCCCATCTTGTACGCTTCTTCCTCGAACATCTTGAACGTATCGGGCGTCACGTAACGGCGCACCGGCAGGTGGTGCTCCGACGGTTGCAGGTACTGACCGATCGTAAGCATGTCGACGTTGTGTGCGCGCATGTCGCGCATCACCTGAAGAATTTCTTCGTCCGTCTCGCCCAGACCGACCATCAGGCCCGACTTCGTCGAGACGTCCGGATGCTGCGCCTTGAACTCCTTGAGGAGCGTGAGCGAGTGCTGGTAGTCCGAGCCGGGGCGCGCTTCCTTATACAGACGCGGCACCGTTTCGAGGTTGTGGTTCATCACATCGGGCGGTGCGGCATTGAGAATGCCCAGAGCGCGGTCCAGACGCGCACGGAAGTCCGGCGTCAGGATTTCGATGCGGGTCGACGGCGACAGCTCACGCACGTAGCGGATGCAATCGACGAAGTGCTGGGCACCGCCGTCGCGCAGGTCGTCACGGTCCACGCTGGTGATCACGACGTACTTCAGACGCATCGCGGCGATGGTCTTCGCGAGGTTCAGCGGCTCGTCGACGTCCAGCGGGTCCGGGCGACCGTGGCCGACGTCGCAGAACGGGCAACGGCGCGTGCACTTGTCGCCCATGATCATGAACGTAGCCGTGCCTTTACCGAAGCACTCGCCGATGTTCGGGCAGCTCGCCTCTTCACAGACCGTGTGCAGATTGTGCTCGCGCAGGATCTGCTTGATCTCGTAGAAACGGGAGGTATGAGTGGCCGCCTTCACGCGAATCCAGTCCGGCTTCTTCAGGCGCTCGATCGGCACGATCTTGATCGGAATGCGCGCCGTCTTGGCTTGCGACTTCTGCTTCGCGGTGGCGTCGTAATCGCCGTCGATCGTGCGAACTTCTTTGTTCGTGCTGTCGTTCTGAGTCACGGTGGTCATGATGGGGGCTTTCCAGGCGTCCAATCAGGCGGCGGCGTCTGCGCTGGCGGCCGAATTCGTATCGGCCTGCGGCGCGGCAACTGTCGTCGCGGGGTGCTGTTCGAGGTGATGACCGAGTTGCTGCGCCAGTCGCGCGGCCACTTCATCCCAGCGGGGAGCCACGCCAAGCGTGGCCATGTCTACGGTTTGCAAACCGGCGTAACCGCACGGATTGATCCAGTCGAACGGACGCAGATCCATCGCGACGTTCAGCGAAACGCCGTGATAACTACAGCCATTGCGGATTTTCAACCCGAGCGCAGCGATTTTCGCGCCGGCATGCGCCACAGTGCCGTCGCCCGGACTCACATAGATCCCCGGCGCGCCGGCATGGCGCTCAACGTCGAGATTATACGCCCCAAGGGTGTCGATCACCGCCTGCTCGATCAGACGCACCATTTCGCGTACGCCGAGCTTGCGGCGTCGCAGGTCCACGAGCAGATAAATCACCACCTGACCGGGGCCGTGATACGTGATCTGGCCGCCGCGATCGACTTTGACGAGCGGGATACCAGTGTTGGCAACGAGCAGGTGAGCGGGATCGCCAGCGAGTCCGAGCGTGTAGACGGGCGGATGCTGGACGATCCAGAGCTGGTCGGGGCCGTGCGAGCCACGCGCATCGGTGTACGCGCGCATGGCGTCGAACGAGGTGGCGTAGTCTTCTGTGCCGCGCCAGCAAACTTCGATCGGGGAGGTCATGGACGCAATTTTAGCGAAACCACGCCAGTCTTGCTCGAAGCCATGTCCGGCAAGACGCGGCGCCCGGTGTTGCCCGGCCGCAACGGGCACCGGCGTCAGCGCCGCAGCCTCAGGCCGCCTTTCGGGCAGGTGCCGCGCCCAGACCTCGGGCATACCACCCGGCCGCGAGCAGAATCATCACGCCGCCCAGCCACTGCGTCGGGTGCAGCACGATGCCGAACGCCAGAAAGTCCACCGCCACGGCGACCACGGGGTAGACGAAGCCGAATACAGCCAGGCTCGACGTCGACGCCTTCTGAAACGCCCCGTAGAGCAACAAATACATGAACGTCGTGTGGAAAAGGCCCAGCGTGACGATGGCGCCGACCTCACGCGGTGCAGACGGCAAATGCTGGAAGTCCGCCATCCAGACGAAAACGACCGCCCCGATGACCATGTGCAGCGCAGCGATGATCTCGGGACGAATCGTCCCGGCCAGCTTCTTGGTGAAAAGCGTGGTCGCGGCGTAAAGCGACGCAGCCGCCAGCGCACTCGCCACGCCAATCAGATAACCCGCGCCATGCACGCCCCCCGGCTCGGCCAGGATCACCAGCCCGGCGAACGCCACACCCAGACAGCCCAGCGTGGCCAGCGACGGCCGCTCGCGCGTGACGATCACACTGGCGAGCACCAGCAGGAACGGCTGGACGTTGTAGACGACGGTCGTAATGCCGACCGAGGTCAGCCGGTAAGCCGTGAACAGGAAATACCAGTTCGAGACGAGCGTAATCGCCCCAAGGGTCACGTTCACCACTTGCCAGCGTGTCATGCGCAAGCCGCGCCAGTAACCGCGAAGCGCACACCAGCCGCACAGGCTGAGCGCGCCGATCAGGCAGCGAAAGAACACCACATTGAGCGCGGGCTGGCCCGACATCAGCACGAAGTAACCGATCGTGCCGGAGATCACCATCGCGGCGATCATCAGCAAACGCCCGAGGCGTTCGTCGGCTTGCGGGTTCGGTGTGGCGGAGGACGGCATCGGTGCAGGGGGCGAAGCTTGGCTCATCGGGGGACGACTTCTCTTGTTTCGACGCGTTATCGCTGTGCTTTTGATTCGATTATTGCGCGTCTTGTTGTGAATTCGATTAACAGCACCGAGGGTCGGACTTCGATGGCCCAAACGAAACACGCGCTCGTCCGGCGACTATCGCCTTGGAGCGCGTGGGTTTCACGGGCCGAAGCCCGGCACATCGATCGGATTGCCAGTGATATCAGGCGGCGCAGGTGCAGGAATTCGCTTCACGCGCCGCACGACGGCCCGCCAGCCACTTGCGAAGCAGGCGCATCACCGGAAAGCGACGCGAGACTTCGCGCTCCAGTTGAGCCTCGGCGGGCGTATCCGCAGACACCCAGTAGCGGCGTCCCGGCTCAACGGCCAGGCGCTGCCCCGGCGCGAGCCAGTAATCGCGCGGATCGCCGGCACGCGTCACCCAGACCGACGAGCCACGTGCGACGAGCGTATGCTCATGGTGCAGATCGAGCGTGATCACTTCGCCCGGGCGAAGACCGTAGAAGTACTGAACCTTTGTCAAATTGTTTTGCATTTTACGACCCCCACTCAGTGCGAGACAATGACTGAATCATAGGGACTGGCAGGCGCCGTATCAAACGACATATTTTCACGGCCTTGCGAATAGAACTCACATGGACCTTCGGAGACTTCCCAACCTTAGCGCCTTGCGCGCCTTCGAGGCGGCTGCCCGCCTGGAGAGCTTTTCCCGTGCGGCGGAAGAGTTGTTCGTCACACACGGCGCAATCAGCCATCAGATTCGCGCGTTGGAGCAGGAGCTGGGCACCATCCTGTTCGCCCGCAACGGCAAGCGCATCAGCATCACGCCTGCGGGGCGTCAGTACGCTGCGTCGATCCGGGCCGCCCTCACCGACATTGCGCAGGCCACGCGCAAGCTGCAAGCGGGCACGCGCAGCGAGCGGCGCCTGGTGCTCACCACCATGCCGTCGTTCGCCAGTCGCTGGCTGACCCCGCGCATCGGCCGCTTCATCGACCGGCATCCGGAACTGGAAGTGGAGTTGCGATGCAGCGCGCAGTTGACCGATTTCGAGCGCGACGACGTCGACATCGCCCTTCGTATGGGCAAGGGTAACTGGCCGGGGCTGCACATCGAGAAGGTGCTCGACGACGTCTTCTTCCCCGCGTGCAGTCCATCCTATAACGACGGCAAGCTGCCGCAGACCGCCGACGAATTTCGCCAAAGCACGCTGCTGCGCTCGCAAGATGAGCCGTGGGCCCCGTGGTTCGCGTCCGCAGGTTTCGATATCCCCGAGCCGATGCAAGGGATGATGTACGAGGATTCCGGCATGCTCTCGCAGGCCGCCATCGTCGGTCAGGGGGTGGCGCTGGTGCGTCGCTCGCTCGCGGTCGGCGACATCATGGCGGGACGCCTCGTGCGGCTGTCCGACGTCGATACGCCGTGCGAATGGGATTACTTCTTCGTGTGTCCGCTGGCCGTGCTGGAGACGAAACGCGTGCAGGCGTTCAGGACGTGGTTTCTGGAGGAAGTGGCGGCGTTCGAGCTGGTGAAGGACACGCGGCAGCGTCCGACGAAGCCGAGCCGTGCTGCGCTGGCGGCCGGGATGGCCGCGACGGCCGGGGAGATGGCGACCGATGCGCAACTGGGTCTCGACCCTGCGAAGCTGCCCGACGACGGGGCACCGACGCACGCCTGATCGATCCGGGGATCGGAAGTCGGAAGACGCGCGCCTGAGGCAAGCTCGGGCACGCGTCGGTACTACGTCGCTTACAGCACCACCTTCACCATCGGATGGGACGTCAGCTTGCGGTAGATGTCGTCGAGGTGCGCCTGCGAATGCGCGCGCACCGTGACGGTCAGACCGAGATACTTGCCCGTGCTGGACGGACGCATTTCCATCGTAGCCGCGTCGAACTGCGCATCGAACTCGCGCAGCAGCTCCGCGATGGCCTGCGCGAAGCCGTCCTGCGCATGTCCCATCACCTTGATGGGAAAGTCGCACGGAAACTCGATCAGGCTCTTCTTCTCTTCCGTCATAGTGCCTCCTTGGCGCGTTGATACGCCGCATAAAGCGCGCGGAAGACGGGGCCCGGCTTGCCGTCGCCCACCGGCTTGCCGTCGAGCGTGACGACAGCCAGCACTTCCTTCGTGGCAGACGTGATCAGCAGTTCGTCGGCGTCGCGCACTTCCGCTTCGCTCACCGCACGCTCCTCGAACGCGATCCCGCATTCCTGCGCGAACGATTCGAGCGCGCCGTAGCGAATGCCTTCGAGAATCCGATTATCGCGCTGCGGCGCGGCCATTGCACCGTGCTTGATCACCCACACGTTGCTCGACGACGCTTCCGTCAGCAACCCGTCGCGGAACTGGATCGTTTCCTGCACATCGTGATCGGCCGCGTATTGCGCCATCAGCACGTTGCCCAGCAGCGACGTCGACTTGATGTGGCAGTTCAGCCAGCGACGGTCTTCATGCGTGACCGCGCCGACGCCCTGCTCCACCTTCTCGCGGCCCGGCAGCGTAAGCGGCGTGGCGATGCCGAACACGGTCGGCGTGATGTCCTTCGGGAACGTGTGCTGACGCGGCGCGACACCGCGCGTGACCTGCACGTAGACGCTGTGCGGATCGGCCGCACACGTGGCCGACAGACGCGCGAACAGCGCTTCCCATTCGGCACGCGTGTACGGGTTCGCGATGCGGATTTCCGCGAGACTGCGCTCCAGGCGGTCGAGATGCTGCGCAAGACGGAACGGCTTGCCGTGATAGACCGGCACGACTTCGTAGATTCCGTCCCCGAAGAGGAAACCTCGGTCGAGGACGGAAATCTTCGCGTCGGCAAGCGCAATCAGTTCGCCGTTGAGCCAGACGGTGGGGTTGTTCATGATGCGAATGGCTTCCCGGTTACTTCTTCACGAACATCAGACGCAGGGCGTCCCATGCACGGCCGATGAAGCTGGCCTGCGCCACGTCGGCCAGCGCCACGACCGGGAATTCGGCCAGTTGCTTGCCATCGGCCATGACCTTGACGGTGCCGACCTGCGCGCCGTTGGCGATCGGTGCGATCAGCGGCTCACGCAGTTCGAGTTGCGGCTTGATCTTGTCGGCCATGCCCTTGGGCACGGTAATGAAGGTGTCCTTCTTCACGCCGATCTTCAGTTCGCTGTCCTTGCCCTTCCAGACCTTGGGGGTGGCCACGACCTGATTCGCGCCGTACACGCGCAGTGTGTCGAAGTTCTGATAACCGTAGTTCAGCGCCGAGAGGCTGTCCTGCACGCGCGCGCGCTCGGTCGGCTCACCCACGACCACCGACAACACGCGACGGTTCACGCCCGCTGCGCCCGGCAACGGACGCGATGCCGTCGACACGAGGCAGTAGCCCGCTTCCTTGGTGTGGCCGGTCTTCAGGCCATCGACCGTCGGGTCGAGCGACAGCAGACGGTTACGGTTCGGCTGGCGAATGTTGTTGTACGTGAAGCTCTTCTCCGAGTAAATCTTGTAGTACTCGGGGAAGTCCTGAATCATGTGCGTCGACAGCGTGGCGATGTCAGCGACCGTCGTGTAGTGCTGCGGGTCGGTCAGACCGTCGACGTTCGTGTAATGGGTGTTCTTCAGGCCCATGCGCTGCGCGGCGCGGTTCATCAGCTCGACGAAGCCCGGCTGCGAGCCGCCGACGAGTTCGGCCAGCGCGATGGAGGCGTCGTTGCCCGACTGGATGATCATGCCCGAGACCAGATCGCGCACAGAGACCGGCTTGCCGGCTTCGATGAACATGCGCGATTCGTCGCGACCCACCTTGCGAACCGAGTCGCCCGGAATGACGGTCTGATCCATCGAGATGCGCTTGTCGCGAAGGGCTTCGAAGACCAGATACGTCGTCATGATCTTCGTGAGCGAAGCCGGCTCCACGCGGGCATCCGGGTCACCGGCGGCGAGCACCTGACCGCTGGTGACGTCGACAATGGTCCACGCCTTGGCCGACATCGGCGGCGGCGGGATCTGTTGAGCGCGGGCGGGAAGCGTAGCGAGCGAGCCACAAGCGACAATCGCCGCGGCGGCGGCGGCACGGGACAGCGAAGCGTTGAATTTCATTGGCGATGAGAAAAACGAAGTGAGCGAAGCAAAACTCAGAGGCATCTGCGCTTGAAAGCGCCGTGCAACCCACGCTTTGGCGAGCGCGGCACGGCGAAGAAGACGGCGGCACCGGAGCGCCGGAGCCATGCCGTTCGGGAAATAGACCCGTCACGGCACGACAAGGTTCAGAGGCGAATTATACCCGTCGCCATCCGACGTCCCCAGCGAAGCGGGTCGCTGTCAGACGAAACGGCCCGAAATTCGGGCCAGATGTATCAATGACGCCACGCATCCACCACGATCTGTTTCAGCAGCGGTAACAGGCCGTGGAAAAAGTGTTCGCCGCCGGGGATTACCACGACGGGCAAGGTTTGCGGACGCGCCCAGTCCAGCACCGATTGCAACGGCACCGTGTCGTCCTTCTCGCCGTGGATGACGAGCGTGTCGGCGGGCACGGTCGCTACGTCCCAGTTGCTCGCGGCCGTGCCGACGAACACCAGACGTTGGGCAGGCGTACCTGCGGCTTCGAGCGCTTTGGCCACGTGCGAGAGCACGAACGTGCCGAAAGAGAAACCAGCGAGTGCGAGCGGCACCGTTTCCCAACCCGGTTGCTGACGCATCCAGGCGATGACGGCCATCAGGTCGTCGCGCTCGCCGATGCCTTTGTCATGCTCGCCTTCGCTCTTGCCCACGCCACGGAAGTTCGGACGCACCACGGCGTAACCGAGCTGGACGAAAGCACGCGCGAGCGTCTGCGCCACCTTATTGTCGAGCGAGCCGCCGAACAACGGATGCGGGTGCGCGACGAGGGTGATGCCGCGCAGATTTTCCGGCCCACCGGCCGGGCGGTCGATAGCGATTTCGATGGCGCCGACCGGGCCGTCGATGGTGAAGCGTTCAGTCTGAGCGTTCATGAGCGAAGTAGGTCTGGAGTGCGAAGCCGCACGCATGCATCGACAATGCGGCTGGTCAGTCGATCAGTCGATCAACAGGCGCTCGACGATCTCGCCTTGCGCCAGGTGCTTCTCGACGATTTCGTCGATATCGGTCTCGTCGATGTACGTGTACCAGGTCCCTTCGGGATAGATCACGACGACCGGCCCCAGCTCGCAGCGGTCCAGGCATCCGGCCTTGTTCACACGCACCTGACCGGGACCGGCCAGACCGAGTTGCTTGACCTTCTTCTTGGCGTATTCCTGCATCGACTGCGCATTGCAGTTCGCGCACGACGGACGGTCGGCGCCCGCTTCGCGCTGGTTGAGACAGAAGAACACGTGATGCTTGTAGTACTGCGACTGGGTGGTGGCCATGTCGGTGCTTTTATGTGGGGGAATTGGCAACGTAACGACGTGTTGCGGGCATTCTAACCGACCTGCTTAAGGCTTGCGGGCGGCCCCGGCGGGCGCACTCAGCGCTCCGCACCGAAGAGACGAGGAAATGCAGATTCCGGGACACCTGGACACAGATCAGCGAAGACGCCGCTGTACCGCCATGAACAAGGCGCAGAAGGCAGCCAGACACGCGAAGCCGAAGAACACGTTCACACACGAGAGCACCAGCGCCTGTTGCGACGCGAGATTGCCCACCCACGCAGACGCCATATGCGCCGCCGTCGTCGCATCGACACTCGCGCCGAACGTCTGCTGCGCCTGCGAGACGGCCGCATTGTAGGCGGGGTTCAGCGGCGTCATCGCGGGCGTCAGTTGATGCATGAAGACGGCCTGACGGTCCTGCATCAGCACGGCCATGACGGACACCGACATCGAACTCACCAATTGACGCACGATGTTCTTCGTCTGATAGCCATGCTGGAAGACGTACTCGTCCATGCCGCGAAACGTCAGCTCGGCAATCGGAATCATCGCGAACACACCGCCAAGACCGCTCAGCACCATCGGCAGAATCAGCCACTGACTCGACACGCCCTGATAGCTCTGCGACAGCAGGAATGCGTAGCCGAGCAGGCACAGATAGCCGAGCAGCACGAACGGTTTGAGTTTCACGAACTTCGGACGCGCCATCGTGTAAATCACGGCCACGACGAGACTCGTCACCGACGCCACCGCTTGCAGATACCCCGTGTGCTCGACGCTCCAGTTCAGCCCCTGTTGCATGTAGATAGGGAACAGGTAAGACGTCGAATACGAAAAGAAGTAGTACACCGCATACCCGCCCAGCCCGAGCACATACACGGGGTTGCGCACGAGCACGCGAAAGTCGATCAGCGGCTTGTGATGCGAATACTGATGCCACATGTAGCCGATGGCGCAGATTGCCCCGACCAGACAGAGTTCGAGCAGATGCAGCGGGCTGGAGAAGAAGTCGAAGCGCGAGCGCTGCATCATGACTTCGACGAACAGCACACCCGCCGCGAAGAACACGATGCCGCGCATTTCGAATTCGCCTTCGTCGCGCAGACGTTCGCGAAAATCCGGAATGACGAGCCACGACGCCAGTGCCCCGGCCAGCGCAATCGGCACCATGACAAGAAATACCGACGACCACATGAAATGATCGACGAGATAGCTCGCGAGCAAGGGCGCGGAAATCTGCGCGCCGAAGAAGCCGTAAGTGAAGAACAACAACGCCCGCAGCCGCAATTCGGGCGCGAAACACAGGTTAATCAGAATGCGGCTCGCCGTGAACAGCGACCCTGCGCCCAGTCCGAGCACGAAGCGCGCCACGGCAAGCTCCACCGGGTTGTGCGCCATGCCGCACAGCCACGCGCCGAACGCCATGAGCGTGAGCGCACCGGTCAGAAAACCGCGATAACCCAGACGCGACGCGAGCCAGCGTTGTTTGAGAATGACGAGAATGCCAGCGACGGCGTAAAGCGTTGAGACAAAGGCGTACTCTTCCGGGGCCGCACCGACGCCGCCCGCGATATGCGACGACGCGAACACGAACATGCCGTTCTCCAGCATCTCGATGCCGGTGGCCGCCGCGATCACGGCCATCAGTACGCGCTGCCGTGTCTTGTGCGCAAACACCAATCCCCAGGTACTCATCTTCGCTCCCCAATGAAAACCGCCCGGGATCTGCCTGTAGATGCCGGGCGGTCGTGGCGCGCCAGTGTCAGTACGCCTTACATGAGAGTTTAGGAGTCGAGGCCGGCCTCACCAATGGGCAGACGGCCAATACGCTATTTCCAATTTGGAAACAATGGCGCTGGGGAATCGACCGGAAACGCTTATCGGACGGGCCTTGACGGACATTTCACCCTTCAGGCGGGCGCATCGATGCGCCCGCAAAAAATGCCGAATTTCCGGGCGCTCGTCGGCGTCAGTCCGGCTTGCCGCCGCGACGCGCCGGACCGCGATGGCTCGGGTCGAACATCGCGAGTAGGTAGATCAGCACGAGATACGGCCATGTCCACGCGAGCCAGCGCGCCAGCACGTTGAAGTGCACGTACTGCCCCTGACGCCACGACTGAAGCGCCGCCTCGTAATAGGGATTCGCAGGCAGAAGATTGACGAAGACGAGCAGGACGACCAGCGCCGCGAGCGCAACGGCGCCCCGCAGAAAACGCGGTCCGCGCCCGGCGACGCTCAGCACGAGCGCGCCGACGACCAATCCGTAAATCGCGCCTGCCGTCACCCAGTCGAACGCCTGTGCGGGCGAGAACTGCCACGCGGCCGCAATGGCCTTGATCGCGAAAGCGCTGATGAACATCGCGCACAGCAGCGGCACACGCGGCGCTGTGCGACGCATGGCCAGCGTCGCGAGCAACCCCGCGAGAATCGTGCCGCTCGCGGTCACGACCGTCTCCCACAGGGCGTGGCTTGCGACGGCATCCAGCGCCGACAGATAGTCCTGCAATTCCCCGAGCTTCGGCACCCAGTCCAAGACCAGATCGGTGACATCCGGGTCCTGCCAGAGCCAGATTTGCCGGACAAGGTCGCCGTCGCCAAAGAGAAACTGCTGCGGGTACGCCTGCGCCCACGGCCACAGCGCCAGCAACACGAGCAGCAGGCTCGCATGACGCTCGAACCACGCGAAGCGCAAATGACGGAGCCATCCGCGATCGAGCAACGGGCTGGTGAGCGGTACGGCCATCGCACCGCCAATGAGCGCGCCCAGCGCATTCGTCGCGAGATCGACATTCGACGCCACGCGCGTGGGCAGATACGTCTGCAACGCCTCCATGCCGCACGAGAACAGCGTGCCCAGCACGAACGCCGCGATCACCGCGCGCGTGCCGCGCCATGCCGGGTGCAACGCCCACACGGTCAGCACACCCAGCGGGATGTAGCCCAGCACGTTGGTGACGACATCGAACATCGTCATCCAGCGGGGCAGCGGTGCGAACAGGTAGTCGAACGGCCCGACCGCCGCCCGCTGAAACTCAAACGGGTAGAGGCTGGCGTAGGCCATCAGCAGAATCAGGCACAGCAGCGCCTGACGCGTAAGCGGAGAAGCGCGTCGTTGCCAGGGTTTGACTTCGTGCTCGGGCATCGGCGAGACGACCCGCTATCGCGACGGCGCCGAAGCGCTTACCGACGACGAGGCTGTGGAAGAAGTTGCGGAAGAAGCGGCGGAAGAAGCGGCGGGCAACGCACGCGACTGCGCAGGCGCACGTGTTGTTGCCGAAGGTGCCGGTACACGTCCGGCGAGCCACTGGATCAACTGCTTCTGCACCGCATCGCTCGCGGTAGCCAGCGCACGCGCGCCACCGGCAGCATCCGCCGTGGCGGCGGGGGCTTGGGAGCGCAACGTCGTCTGCGCGAGCAGCTTCGGCCCGTCGAACAACGTCGCACGGACCTGCACCACGCCATGACTGGCCGACGTGCTGTCGAAGTACTGCGCGAACTCTTCAAGCTCGACACGCAGCGCGGGGGCCGCCGCCGGGTCGCCCGCGGCGAGCACCACACGGTCGACGGACAGCGCCGCTCGCAGACGATCACCAAAGAGCCGTGCGGGCGACGCAAGCCAGCGACTGTTCGCATACACGCGCGCCTGATCGCCCTCGCTGGCGGGCAAGCGGTAATAAATCATGTCCGAGTCGAGCCAGCTCGGTGCGTTGACCACGACCTTGAGCGGTGACAGTTGCTGCGCACCGGCAGCCGCGACGTCGGAGGCGGGGGCGTTAGCACCGGCTGCACCGGCTGCACCATTCGCACCATTCGCACCATTCGCGCCGGCCACGGCCGACGCAGGAATCGTCGGTGGACCCAGATCGAAGCGCGCCAATGCACCCGACGGTGTCGGTGCGGCGCATCCGGCGACCAGCACCACAGTCCCCAGCGCGGCCCCAAGACCGAACAGCCATGTGACGAAGCCGCCCTTACCGTTATTCATCTCGATATCCCCTTGCGTGACGGTGTCGCGCATCATTGACCTGCCCCGGCCCCACTCGGCCACGCGAAACCGGTTTCGCCCGGCCCCGGCGGCGGCGGCGACGTGCCGAAGAGCAATGCGCGCGGATTGCGGTTGATCGTCTCTGCGGCTTGCCCCACCGCCTGCGACGTGAAGCGCAGATCGTCCGACAGACGATTCAGACGCGGCAGCGCTTCCTGTTGCAACGAACCTTCGAACGTCTGCATCGTGCCCTGGAACGCTGCGAGGCTCGACGCAGCCTGATCCGCCGCCCGCCCCACGCTATCCAGATTACGCACCAGCGGCCCCTGCGGATCCGTCAGCTGGTTCGTCAGACGATGCGCTCCAGCGAGCGTTCCATTCAGTTCGCGCACCGTTTCCGGCAGTTGCTTGGTGACCGGCTCGAGTTGCGTCGCCACACGGTTCACGCTCTGGGCGGCGGTCTTCACGCTATTGATCGAATCGACGATCGCCTGCCGATTCTCGGGATCGAGCAACTTGTTGACCGACGACGTCGCTTCCTCAAGCTGGTGCACGAGGTTGTTGCCACGTCGCTGAAGCTCGTCGACGAAGCTCGGACGCAAACGCAATTGCGCGACCTGTGTCTCGGATGACGACAGCAGGGTGCGGTCGTGGCCATCGTCATCGAGTTGCACGAAGGCCAGCCCAGTCACGCCCTGATAACTCAGCGTGGCGAACGTCGACTTGGTCATCGGCGTGCCTTCATTCACGAGAATGCGAATCAGGATCTGACCCGGCGTGCGGGGATCGAACTTGATCGACTCGACTTTGCCGACGCCCAGACCGCGATAACGCACGGCCGACTCCGGATTGAGGCCCGTCACGTTCGTGCGCGAGACCAGGTCGTAGGGCACACGGACGCGGTTGTCGCGATTGAACCAGTACACCGAAGCGGCGACGGTGGCGAGCAATACCAGTGTGAAGAGGCCCGCCATGAAAGCGTGCGATTTATTTTCCATCGTCGAGTAACTCCGAAATCTTGGCGCGCCGTGCCGCAGGCAAAGCCAGCAACGCGCGTCTGCCGCGCTCACCGAGGAAGAAGCTGTGAATGAACGGGTGATCGACACGCACCACGTCTTCGACCGGCGCGTTCACGAGTACCTTGCGATCAGCCAGCACTGCCACTCGGGTCGCCAGCATCATTACCGTGTCGAGATCGTGGGTGACCATCACGACCGTCAGGCCGAGCGAGCGATGCAGGCCGCGAACCATGTCCACGAACTCGTCCGACGCCTGCGGGTCGAGCCCGGCCGTCGGTTCGTCGAGGAACAGCAGCTCCGGCTCCAGTGCGATGGCGCGCGCAATGCCGACACGTTTGATCATGCCGCCCGACAATTCCGACGGCATGCGATTGGCCATGCGCCCCGACAACCCGACCATCTCCAGCTTGTACATCACCACATCGCGAATCAAATCCTCCGAAAGCGTATGCAGCTCGCGCAGCGGTTGCGCGATGTTGTCGAACACCGTCATCGCGGAGAACAGCGCGCCGCGCTGAAACAACATGCCCGAGCGACGACGCAGCAGATGCGCCGTGCGCCGGTCGATCATCGTGATGTCGTGCCCGAAGATACTGATATGGCCGCTGGTCGGACGTTCAAGGCCGATGATCTGCCGAATCAGGGTGGTCTTGCCCGACCCCGACCCGCCGACCAGCGCAATGATCTCGCTTTGACGCACCGTGAGATCCAGATGTTCGTGAATCGTGTGCGTGCCGTAGCGTTTCGTGAGATCGCGAACTTCGATGACCGGCTCGGCTTCGCCCGGCAACGTCGACGACACCGGTGGGCAACTGGCCGACGCACCGAACAGCACATCGCTCTGGGCCAGCGGCGACGAGACCGCAGCGGTGTTGGCAGGATCGCGCACGATAGGTTCGCTCATCAGCCGATCCCCACGTTGCGGAAGAGGATGGCGAAGACGGCATCCGCCAGAATCACCACGGTGATCGACGTGACGACCGATTGTGTCGTGCCCTCGCCAAGGCTCTGTGTGTTGGGTTTGACGCGCATGCCGAAGTGACACGCCACCAGCGCAATCAGCATGCCGAAGACCACGCCCTTGCCCAGACCGATCCACAAGTTCGCGATACGAACCGCGTTAGGTAGCGTCGTGAAGAAATAATGCAGTCCGATGCCGAGTTCGTACTTCGCTGCGATGGCGCCGCCGAGCAGCGCGACGATGTTCGTCCACATCACGAGCAACGGCATGGCGATGGCCAACGCGATGACCTTCGGCAGCACGAGTCGCAAACCGTGCGGGATATCCATCACGCGCATGGCATCCAGCTCTTCGGTCACGCGCATCACACCCAGTTGCGCCGTGATCGCCGATCCTGAGCGCCCCGCGACGAGAATCGCGGAAAGCACCGGCCCCAGTTCCCGGATCACCGACAGGCCGAGAATGTTCACGATAAACGTACTTGCCCCATACAACTTCAGTTGTTGGGCAGAAAGATAGGACAGAACGATGCCGATCAGGAACGCGACCAACGCCGTAATGCCGAGCGCCTTCGCCCCCGCACTGTAGATGTTCGCGGACATTTCCAGCCATGGCGCGCGCGACGGATGGCGAACGACACGGCCGAGGTCGATCACGAATCGGCCGAACATCGAGATGCCGTCGCGCAAATGCTCACCTAACGTGAACAGCGAATAGCCCAGTTGGCTGACGGGATCGACGCGGCGCTTGGGCACCGCACTCTGACGCGTTCGGTCGAATTCGGCGAGGTGATCGAACAGCGCACGCTGTGTGGCGGTCAGCGCGATACGCTGAGGGTACTTGCGTTGCCAGTAACGCCACAGCGCCTGCGCACCCACGTGATCGAGCCGCTCCACACAAGTGAGGTCCCACGCCAGCTCGCCGTGAGGCAACGCACGCACCAGCCCGATGAGCGTCTTCTTGCGCTGCGAAAGCGCCAACGCCGTCCACAGACCACGCAGCATGACCACCGGGCCTTGTGCCGAGGTGGTCAGCTCGAGAGTGGGTACGGCATCGAGGTTCAAAACTGAGGATCTCCTGACAACAAACTCGCCGGAATCCAGCGTGGATCCGGCATGGATCCAGCAAAATGCGCGGCAAAACGCGGTCATTGTACGGTACAGGCGCGGCCATACGATGGCAACCCGGTGGCGGCTGAAAACCTGCCGGAATTGTCCGACGCGCGCATCGGATGATGCCGAAATACGGCCATCGACGCAGGACAGACCGGCGCGGCGCCAACCTCGCCGCTACAATAGCAGCCATGAATAACGCCGCACCTTCTTCGCCCCCCGCTCCGCTCGACGCCATGGCTTCCGGTTCGCCGGAAAGCCCCGCCAGCGCGGGGGCAACGTCCGCCCACGACACCGCCGCGCGTCAGCTCGACGGTGAGCGCATTCGCTCGCGTCTGGCGGCGGTTTGCCGTGACTGGCAGATCGAAGTCGTCGACACCACGGGCTCCACCAATCTAGACCTGCTCGCGCGCCTTCGTGAAGACGCAACGTGTGCGCCGGTCGTGCGCGCCGCCATGCAGCAGACCGCCGGTCGCGGCCAACGCGGGCGCGCATGGCAGAGCTTGCCGGGCGACAGCCTGACGTTCTCACTGGCGTACGTCATGACCGGCGGTCCGGCACAACTGGCCGGATTGTCGCTGGCAACCGGCGTCGCGGTCGTGGAAGGATTGTCGGATCTACCGGTATGCGCTCCGCAGGCGCTCGGCCTCAAATGGCCCAACGACGTCCTGCTGCGCGGCGGCAAGCTCGCGGGCATTTTGATCGAGACGGTCCCGGCAGGGCCGGGGCGCATCGGCGTCGTCATCGGCATTGGCGTCAATCTTCGTCATGCGGGCGATGTGGCGACGCGCATCGACAGCGCAGCTGTTCAGAGCGCGGCGACGGCCACGCCCAGCACCGCCACGCCAGCGGTCCCTGCCACGCCGCCCGCTGCGCTCGAGTCGGTCCTCGTGGATCCGGATATGTCGTCGGTCCTCGTCGCCCTGGTTCAGCGGCTTGCGGCCATGCTTGCGCGTTTCGACGCGCAGCGCTTCGACGCGTTCCGCGAAGACTGGGAAGCGATGCATGCCTACAGTGGGTCGTCGATTCGTGTGATCGAACACGGACGCGACGTGTTGCACGGCGTCGCACTCGGCGTCGATTCACAGGGCTGCCTGCGTGTCGCGACGACCGAAGGCGAGCGCACGATCGCCAGCGGAGAAGTCTCGGTACGTTTGCTCGACCCGTCTACCGCAGCGACGCTTCCCGGAACGCAGGGAGGCCGCTGATGTCCGCGCCCCGTAAAGCGTCATCAGCATCACCGACACCCGCAAGCATGCAGGGCGCGGACGGCATGCCTGCCGCATCGAACGGCGGCGTCTATGGCAGTGCCGCCCCCTGGCTGTTGGTCGATGCCGGGAACAGCCGCATCAAGTGGGCATTGGCACCGGCCGTGCGACCCGCACACTGGCGTGCTGCCTCGCCGTCCTTCCTCGCCAGCGGCGCGGTGGATCACGCCGAGTGGCGCACGCTAGCGACACAAATTCGTGCAGGCTGGTCGGCATTGGCAGCGGATACCTCTGCGACGTCAGATCCCGACGGCAACGGGAGCCAAACCGGCGGTCGACACTTCGCGCCCAACGCTGCGCCGCTCGCCATCGGGCAGGGCGGGCAACACGACGGATTCATCTGCCCGGCACCCGCCGGCGTGTGGCTCACCAATGTCGCGGGCGATGCTGCCGAGCAAGCCGTCCGCATGACGTTGCAGACGTTGTGGGGCATGGCGTCGTCCGACTGGCTTCAGGTGCTGCGCGCGAGCGACGCACGGGCGGGTGTGCGCAACGGCTATCACACGCCGTCGCAGCTCGGCAGCGACCGATGGGCCAGCCTGATCGGTGCGCATGCCGCATGGCCGGGCGAGCACCTCCTGATCGTGACACTGGGTACCGCCACGACCATCGAGGCGTTGCGCGGCGACGGCGACTATCTCGGCGGGCTGATCGCCCCGGGCCCGGCCCTGATGCTGCAATCGCTCGCGCAGGGCACCGCGCAGTTGCCCACACTCGACGCCACGATGCCCTCGGGTGGCCAGGCATTCGCACGTAGCACGACCGAGGCCATTCTTCGCGGATGCGCTGCCGCTCAGGCCGGTCTCGTCGAACGCAGCTACGCACAGCTCGAAGCACAGCTCGGCGCACCCGTGCGTTGCGTGCTTTCCGGCGGGGCGCGTCATGCGCTCGCACAAACGCTCGCACTGCCCTTTACCGAGCACGATCAGCTTGTGCCAGCAGGACTCTATGAAGTCGCGTTACATGCGGCTGAATCGTCGGCGGCAAAAGCCACCGAGCCCCATACCCCGGCAGACGCTTCACGCGATGCCGGACACGCACGAGGAGGCGTTTGAGATGTTGCGCGCGTTGTTGCTCGTCATGTTTCTCGCGGCAAACGCAGCATTTGCGGCCGTGCAACTGGGCTGGCTGAAATGGCGTGACGTGTTGCCGGAAACCGGCCGCGAACCGGCCCGCGTCAAGACGCAACTCGACCCTACGCACATCCGGCTGACGGGCGCGGACATCAGCGGCGGGACGCCGGTACGTGCGTCGTCTGCTGCGGCAGAAGCACCGGGCAACGCAAGCGGAAGTGCCGCGTCTCCCGACACCGCCGCATCATCGGTAGCCGCAACGGCAGCGACTCAGGCGGTGGCAGCGGCTACGCCAAGCGTCGTCGCCAGCGATGCCAGCGCGGCGCAGGCGGCCGCAGCCGCCGCGACGTCTTCCTGCCTCGATATCGGCCCGTTTGCCGCAAACGACGCACAACAGGCGCGCGGTCTGCTGCTCGCCGCGTTGCCCGCCGGTCAGGGCGACATTCAGTCGGTCGCCGTCGACAAACGTTACTGGGTGCATCTCGATCCAGTACCGAACAAGGCCGCCGCAGACAAACAGGTGGCGCAATTGCGCTCGGCAGGTGTGACCGAATACTTCCTGCTCAACGACGAGGGTTCGAATATCGTCGTCTCGCTCGGGCTGTTCAACGACAAGGATCGTGCGACGCGTCTGATGGCGACCGCGCAAAAGAAAGGCCTGACGCCGCAATTGAGCGAAAGGCCGAATGCCAAGAGCCGGATCATCTATCGCATTGCCGGTATTAATGCGAACGCGGCAACGCAGGTGCGTGGCGTCGTCACGCAGCAATGGTCGGCGCAACTGGTGAAAGCATGCCCGGCACCGGCGGGAAGTCCACCCGCCGGGGTTCATTAGCAGGCCTGCGCGCGAATCGACGGTCACTCGCGGAAAATGGCGGATGTGAGTACGCGCAGTGGCGAAACGTCCCGCACGCCGCGCAGACGCATCGTCCCGCCCGCCATTCGTCAACTTGTCAGAGTCAACTCACCCGCTTCAAGTCAACGACCGGGCGCACAACGCCGGTTTGCGTACCGCGTGCGTTCTTGACGACAGGCGACACCCACGGGGCAAGACCGGTGGTTTCCGGGGCATCGACGAGGCCCAGCGCTTTGAGAACGGCTACCGCTGCGGTGTAGAGCGCACGCATGTTGCCGTCGACCACCTTGATGGCAATGCCCAGGCCAGCGGAGCGAACGCCGATGGTCTGCACACCGTCCGCGCCGATTTTCGCCACCCAGTCACCGGGTGCCATGCGCATGAAGGCCAGGTCGTTGCGTGCAGTCCCCGACACCATTTCCGGCTGCTGCGTCATCGCGTCGAACAGCGTCGAGAGCGCCGCGTCGTCACTTGCCGCGAGACGCGCGTAGGCCGCCGCCAGTTTGTCGAGCGGCAACGCGTAGTTCGGCGCGGAGCAACCGTCGATGCCCAGTGGCAGCGCATCGCCCGAAACGCCGATAACGTCGCCCACACGTGCGCGAATGCGCTGCTGCAACGGGTGCGAAGGATCGAGATAAGTGTCGAGCGGCAAGCCGTGTTGCGCGCAGTACGCGAGGAAGCCCGCGTGTTTGCCCGAGCAGTTGTGGTGCAACGGCGTCGGCTTCAGATCGGCCGGTGCGCGCTTGCCTGTGGCGGAATAGAACGTCGGCACGTGGCATCCGCACTGCAAGTGATGTTCGTCGCACCCGGCTTTGCTCAACAGGCTTTTCACGCCGTCGACGTGAAACGACTCACCGGAATGGCTCGCGCACAGCAGTGCAAGCTCAGGTTGCGTCAGGCCGAAGTGCGCCACGCCGTCGCCTTCCACGAAGGGCAGCGCCTGAAACGGCTTAAGCGTGGAACGCGAGAACGTCAGAAACGACGGATCGCCTGCGGCATAGCGCAAGCGCCCCTGCGCGTCGACGACAGCCACCGAACCGTAATGAATGCACTCGACGGTGTCGACACCGTTCGCACCGCGCGTGACTTCAACGAGAGGCGCGAGACTCATGATTGGGCCCGCACTTTCTTGAGCAGCGACGTCGTCGAGCGCTGATGTTCGAACGCAATGGCCACTGCCTTGCCGCCCCAGCCGCGCACCAGTGCAGACTCCGGCAGCTTGTCCATGTCGTAGTCGCCGCCCTTTACCAGAATGTCGGGGCGCACTGCGGCAATCAGCGCTTCGGGCGTCGTTTCACCGAACGTCACCACGTAATCGACGCTTTGCAACGCCGCGAGCAAGGCAGCACGATCGTTCTCATTGTTGATAGGGCGATCGTCGCCCTTGCCGAGCGTGCGCACAGACGCGTCGGTATTCACGCCGACGATCAGACATCCGCCGAGCGCGCGTGCTTGCGCCAGATAGGTCACATGACCGCGATGCAGAATGTCGAATACGCCGTTGGTGAACACCAGCGGGCGCGGCAGTGTCGGCGCCAGCGCGGCAAGCGCTTCGCGCGAGAGGATCTTGGTCTCGAAATCGGCCGGAGGAATGACTTGGGGAGTTGACATGACGCTCGCTCGAAGTGGACGCGCATTCGCGAAGATGGCCGCTATTGTCCCACGAGCGACCGGGCCGGCGTCGTTGATGTCGAACGCCTTGTTGGTACACCGCCTCATGCGCAGCAACACCGTCGCTGTATACGGGACGGCGCAGGCGTCGAGGTCGGGGTTCGTGCGATGGGCGCAGCCTGGTAATACGCCGAGCCACGAACCGCCAACGCAACAAAAAAGGGGCCGAAGCCCCTTTCTTGTTGATACCGATACAGCGAAGTTCGCCTGCTGAGCAGCTTATGCAGACGCCGCGACCGGTGCCGGTGCGGTCACGGCCGCGAGGCGGACGGTGATTTCCTTGCGGTAACGGTTCAGGTCTTGCGCCGTCGCGAACGTGCGCTCGAACAGCAGCGACATGTTGTGCAGAATGCGCTCGACAACCTTCTTTTCCCAGCTGTCGTCGAACTTGATTTGCTCGTCGAGCCAATGTTCGAGCCACTCCGGCTCCGGCAGACGCGACTGCACCGTATCGTTCGGGAACAGTTCCTTGTTCACGTGCAGATTGGTCGGGTGCAGCGGCTTTTCCGTGCGACGCGCCGCAGCCATCAACACGCCGATCTTCGCGAACGCAGCACGTGCGTTGTCGCCGAAGGTCGTCATGGCCTTCTTCATGTAGCGCAGGTAAGCGCCGCCATGACGCGCTTCGTCGCGCGAAATGACTTCGTAGATGTGCTTGATGACCGGCTCGGTGTGCCATTCGGCAGCACGGCGATACCAGTGGTTCAGGCGGATTTCGCCGCAGAAGTGCAGCATCAGCGTCTCGAGCGGCGGTGCCGGGTCGAACGGGAAACGCACAGCGTGCAGTTCAGCTTCGGTCGGCACGAGTTCCGGGCGGAAGCGGCGCAGGTACTCCATGAGCACCAGCGAATGCTTCTGCTCTTCGAAGAACCACACGCTCATGAAGGCGGAGAAATCGCTGTCGTCACGGTTGTCGCGCAGGAACATCTCGGTAGCCGGCAGTGCGGCCCATTCCGTGATGGCATTCATCTTGATGGTGCGCGCCTGATCGTCGGTGAGTTGGCTTGCGTCGAATTTGTCCCACGGAATGTCCTTCTCCATGTTCCAACGCACTGCCTCCAGCGACTTGTACAGTTCGGGATACAGCATTTCGGTCATTTCAATTACCCCCAAGGTCGCGAGACCTTACACCAGGACTCAAGATAGTATTGTGAAAGTTTACGCCGAATTTCGACAGACAAAACGGTGAGCGGGTCTCGGTCGGCCCCCGCCGTCCGGTTCCACGTCTTGAACCCTGCCGTCGCAGAAGGACGGCGATTTCACGCCTGTTCTCTGGCCGCATCCTGGCAAAATGGCTTAGAGCGACCCTACTAAAATATGGGCAAACTCTTGAATCATAACATAATTCCCCTTCATTACCGTGACGTCTGACACTCGCGTGACGGTAATGCGTCGTAATTTTGACGCTTGTCAAATTGTCACGCAAACCTCCTAAGCTGAGGGAACGAGAGAATTCCCAGCGCACCTCCTGATAGACGGTTGCACGCAGTCGATGCTTACCCTGCCCCGGCCGTCCAAAGGGTGATTTCAGGTGAGGCGTCAGGGTATGTCCTTGTGCCACGGGCCTGCGCAGGCCGCGCTCATGGTCTACGCTGAAAACAATCGTTCCGAATTCGCGACGACACCACCTCAGGCCGACCCGGCAGGCGCCGCTCGCCACGCGTCACTTTGAGGATAGTTCTCAGTCGCAATTACGCAACACGTATGACGGGCAGACGCACCGGCTGAACGAACCGGGCGCCGCCAATGGGCCTACCGACTCGACTTAATCCTTGATCCCTTCACCGATAGGGAGCCGAGCATGGCACTTCAAGCACATCGGGCAAACCGGGCGCACGCAGTTCATCGTCCCCACTTTGCCGCCTGGTTGCGCACCGCCTGCTTTTTGATGGCAGTGGCGGCAGCGCCTGGCGCTCTGGCGTTCGACGCCGGGCAACTCGCCTCGCAGGAAATCCCGTCTGCACATCTCGTCGGGCAGGGATCGTTCTCGCGAATGGGCTTCCATCTATACGACGCCACCCTCTTCTCCGGAGCGAATCCCCTCAGCGCCAACTGGAGTACGCATCCGCTCGTGCTCGACGTGCGCTACGCGCGAAGTTTCAAGTCCCACACGCTCGTACAACGCAGCCTCATCGAGATGAGCAAGCTGCAAGTGGGGACCGACGCCGAGCGCCAGCACTGGGCCGAAGAACTTGCGCGCATCTTGCCCGACGTCTCGGCAGGGCAGCATCTCACCGGCGTCTTCCGCCCGGGTGATGGCACACGTTTCTTCTCGGACGGCAAGCTCATCGGTCAGATCGCAGGCGACGCCTTCGGACGCGCCTTCTTCGCCATCTGGCTGGACCCGCGCACCAGCGCGCCCGACCTTCGCGCGGAACTGATCAGCGACGCCCGCTGAGCCCGCGCCCGGAAACGCGTGCCTATGGACATCGATCACGCTGCCGCGCTCACGCGCCTGACCCACTACTTCGAGACGTTGACCCGCCAGAGCCTCGGGAATCTGGGGGAGTTCTACACCCCCAACGTCTACGTCAAGACACCGCTGCACGAAGTACGCAGCGCCGCCGAAGTCGCGTCGCTCCTCACGCATCTGTTCGAGCGCCTCGACGTGCCGCGCTTCGAAATCACGGCGCAACTGCTCCAGCACAATCAGGCGTTACTCGTCTGGAACCTCCACTTTCACGCCAAACGCTGGCTCGACGACGAACAGGTCATCCATGGCGCGTCGCATCTTCGGCTCGCGGTCGACGGTCGCGTCGCCTATCAGCGCGACTATTGGGATGCGACTGAAGACGTCTATCTGAAACTCCCTTTTGTGGGACGTTTGATACGTTGGCTGCGTGAGCGCATGTTTCTTTGAGCCGCCACCGCCCGGCATAGAGCAGTTTTCTTCAATACACCGCGCAAGCCCCCGCCTACAGTCGGAACCTCACACACGCCGCCACGTGGCGGACGTGATGTTGTGAACTCGTTCGCAATGAGGATTCCGATGACCGTTTTCTATTCGATGGCCGCGTTCGCGCTGGCGGCCTCCATCACGCCCGGCCCCGTCAACGTCGTAGCGCTCGGCTCGGGCGCGCGCTATGGGCTCGTGCCGAGTCTGCGTCACGTGACGGGGGCGACCGTCGGCTTCGTCGCGCTGCTCGTCGCCGTGGGTTTCGGCGTGTACGAACTGCTGCAACGCGCGCCGGTACTCCTGCATGCTATCCAATGGTTCGGCGTGGCCTTCCTGCTGTACATGGCGTACAAGCTCGCCGTCGACGACGGCGAACTCGGCGACGCAAGCACGCAACGCGGCCCGACCGTGTCGCACGGTGCCGTCATGCAGTGGCTCAATCCGAAGGCGTGGCTTGCCGCGCTCGCGGGCATGGGCGCTTACACGGGCGGCGACCCCACACGTATCTGGCAATTCGCCGCGATCTACTTCGTCGTGTGCTGGTTGTCGGTCGGGTGTTGGGCGGCGGCGGGCGCGATGCTGCGCCATCGCATGCGCGATC
The DNA here is from genome assembly GCF_024704525.1 of Pandoraea commovens. Lineage (NCBI taxonomy): Bacteria > Pseudomonadati > Pseudomonadota > Betaproteobacteria > Burkholderiales > Burkholderiaceae > Pandoraea > Pandoraea commovens. Next base: position 493,220 of record NZ_CP102780.1, on the reverse strand, counting down.
CGAAACGGGTGCGACGGCTCAATCGCGTGATGGCCGCGCTGCTGGCGGGAAGTGCGGTGTATCTGGTCGCGGCGGGATGATGCGGTGGCATGACGCTCAGACCACACGCGTCTCGCGATAATGTCCCGGCGTCGCGGCGAGAAACTGCTTGAAGGTCCGCTGGAAATGCGCCTGATCGGCAAAGCCCGCATCGAGCGCGACTTCGGCGATGGCGTGTCCGCGCCGCAAACGCGCCCGCGCATACTGAATGCGCTGGTTCATGAGAAACGCGTGCGGCGTGAGGCCGAACTGCGCACGGAATGCCCGCGTCAGATACGACGCCGACAAGCCCGCCGCCGCGCTGATCTGCGCCAGCGTCAACGCCTCGCAGCAATGCGCGCGGATGAAATCCGCAGCGTCGCGCAGTTTGTGCGAGTCGTCGCGCATCGGCTTCGGCGCAGGATTCAACCGCTCGTGCACATCGATGAAGAACTGCTGCACGACGCTCTCGCGTTCCAGCCGATCACGCGACGCGTCGGTGCAAACATCGTAAAGCCGGTTCAGTCCGTCATACAGCGCGGGGTCGGTTGACGACATCGGGTCGAAAAGATGCAAATCCTGCCCGCGCGCAAACCCCAGCTCGCGCTGAAGATCGCCCAACCACGCGGTGTCGACGAATAGCATGCGATAGGCCCATGCCTCGTCGCCGATGGGATTGCAGGCGTGTACCGCGTCGGGGTTCATCACGACGACGCTGCCGCGCCCTACCGTCTCACGCGCGTGACCGTTCAGATACGTGCTTCGACCGCCCGTCACCGCGCCGATGGAGAACGTCTCGTGACTGTGCAACGCGTAGCACACGCGCCGCCCGTCGAGCACTTCGCGGGCTTCGATGAACGGCAACGCCGGGTCGCGCCAGAACGTCGACGGGTATGGACATTTAACAGCGGGGCATGCGACAGCGGAACGGGACGATTTCGACATACGCGCGGCTCAGTGAAGACGGCAATGATAGCGGGACATTGGAGACACGGGAGACGTGGCGTCCGTCCGTCTCATGCCGCAGGCTTCCCGGTATCCGCCACGGTGTCGGGATCGATCGACAGCGGCGAGTTGGCCGGTGGCGCGGCACCGCCGACCGCACCGGATTCGACGTCGTCGAGCGGGCTGGTGCCATCGGCTTCGGCGACGAGCCACGCGGCAATCGCGTCGCGCTGCGCGTACGCGTCCGCTTCGCCGAGCGCGATCAGCTCCTGCGTGTAGGACGACTCGAACAGCAAGTAACTCGCAAACGCGGCACCACGCTCGGCATCCGCGCCGATCGCGCCCAGCATCGTGCGCACTGCGCGCGGTAGTTGCTTCAGATGTCGTGCCGCAATCGGCTCGAGACGCTGGCTCGGCGAAATCAGCAGCGTCTCAATAGGACGCCATCCGCTCGACTCGCGTTGCGCCTCCGGCACGTATCGCAGCACATTGTTGATGTGTTGCAGACGTTCCAGATCCGCCGACAACCCGTCGATGAACACGCTCGCCAGCGCTTGCCCGCCGATCTGCGCGAGGCTCGGATAACCGCTGATGCGTTCGCCGCTGCTATCGAGTCCGTACTGTCCGTGCGACGCTCCGATGATCAGCACACGCGAGGCCCCCAGGTGAATCGGCGGACTGAGCGGCGCGATCTGACGCATCGAGCCGTCGCCGAAATACTCGGGCTGCCCGTCGAGATCGAGTTCGATGGCCGGAAAGAGGAACGGGATCGCGCTCGATGCCAGCAGGTGCTCGACAGTGAGTGGCACAGCGCGCGCGAGCCGTAACGAGCGCTTCCACGCCTGAATCGGCTCGGCGCTTTGATAGAAGGTGACGTGTTTGCCCGAGGAGTACGACAACGCAGTGACCGACAGGGCTTCGAGCGCACCGGAGGCGAAAACATCAGGCAACCGGTCCAGACGAATAGCCTGGCGCAGCATATCCGCCAGCGGGGACCAGTCGAACAGCGAGCGCGGCGAGCGGCGCAACGCCCAGCCGAGGGAGATGGCGGCGAGCCAGCGCGCACCGGTGCCCGCCATGCCCAGCGAATCGGCACGAAACACCTGACCGGCGTGAAACTGACGCCAGACGGCATCGAGCTTCATGACCCCGTGCTGGAAATCGTCAGCATGCGAAGCGAGTGCAGCGGCATTGATCGCGCCCGCCGACGTCCCGCAGACAATCGGAAACGGGATCGCCCGTCGCGACGGCAGGACCTCGCGTTGTATCGCGGCAATCGCCGCGAGCACGCCGACCTGATACGCGGCGCGTGCGCCTCCGCCCATCAGGACGAGACCGGTACGTTCGCCTGAGATCATGGGGGGCCTCCTCTGCCTTCGCTGTCGTTATTTTTCCCTCGCCGTCAGCCGTCCGGGCAAGCGACCGAAGTCGCGCGCCCTACCACTTCCAGGCGGATTGTTTCCCTGTGCTGCCCGATGCACGGCCCTTGGCGGACGCTTGCGTCGGGGTATCGCCCTCGGCCTTTGCCGACGACGTGCGTCCCGGCGTTTTAGCGGATGTCTTGGCCGACGTCTTGGCCGCAGCGGATTTGGTCGCCGTTTTGGCGGACGTCTTCTTGCTGGCCGGTGCGCGTTTAGCCGCCGTCTTCGGTGCTGCCTTCGTTCCCGTCGCGGCGCGCTTTGCGGGTGCCGCCGTCTTGTCGGCTGCCTTCGCTGCGGCCTTCGTGGCTCCCGAGGCCTTCGTTGCCTTGGCCGCTGCGTCGGACATTTGTGCCGCTGCGGCTTCGGTCATCTGCGCGGCCGAGACGCCTGCCGCCTGCGCGGCAGCGGCAATCTGGTCGAACTGCGCGCGCATGGCGTTGAACCACATCGACGGGTCCAGCGCGCCGTAGGCGCTGCTCGCCTGCCCAAAAGGCGATGCCGACGCGGCTTCGTTCTCGGCACCGGCTTCACGTGCAGCGCCCGGCTCGGCTTGCGGTTCAGGTTCGGGCGCACTCGCCTGCGGTTCCGGCTCGACGTCCTGCGCCGGTTCGGAGGCGGCAAACGGCGAACGCCAAAGGTTGGCAGCGTCCGCCTGTCCGAACGGGGATGCACCGGTGTCGGCGGCCCCGGTGTCGGTCGTGCCCGTCGCACCAAAGCTGCCCGTGCCGAACGCGCGCAGCGTCGCGTACGTGGCGCGCTGCACTTCGAAGGCCTGAATCGTCGAGCGCAGCACGTTCAGGTTGAGTGTGAGCCACTGTTCCACCGCACGCATCTCGGCAATGCGATTTTCGATTTCGTTGGGATCGAGCAACGGCGCGGCGCTTTGCATCAACTGCGTCAGCGGCGAGGTGAATGTCGCGGGCGGACTGAACGCCTCCCACATCTTCTTGAGAATGTCGAAGCCGTTGGGCATGGCACTCGTCGAATCGCTCATTACAGTCTCCAGTCGGGCACGGACGGCAGGTGAAGCACACAGGGCGTATGGCTATCGATCATACGCCGAGCTTGCGCCAGCGGTGTGTCAAAACGGGGCGTCGCCACCGAAGTCCGGTGCGCGGCGATCCCGCAGCGACGCCAGACCCTCGCGCACGTCCGGTCCGGAGAAACCCATGAATTCGAGCGCCAGCGACGCGTCGAACGCCGGTCCGGCGCTGCGTAGCCAGTTGTTCAGTGCGTATTTCGTCCAGCGAATCGCCGTGCTGGAACCGCGCGCGAGCTTGTCGGCCACTTCGAACGCCTTCGGCAGCAGGTCCGCCTCGTCCACGGTGAGCGACACGAGTCCGATGCGCTCGGCCTCCTCGCCCGTCACCGGCTCGCACAGCAGCAGGTAGTACTTCGCTTTCGCCATGCCGCACAAAAGCGGCCAGACGATGGCGGCATGGTCGCCCGCTGCCACCCCCAGACGCGTGTGTCCGTCAATGATGCGCGCCGTCTTCGCGGCAATCGAGATATCGGCGAGCAAGCCCGCCACCAGCCCCGCGCCGACCGCCGGGCCGTGCATCGCGGAGACGATGGGCTTGCTGCAATTGATCACGTTGTAGACGAGATCGCGCGCCTCGCGCCATACTCGCGCTCGCACGGCGAAGTCGTCGGCCATGTCTTCGACGAGCGACAGATCGCCGCCGCCGGAAAAGCCCTTGCCCTCACCGCGAATGACGACGGCGCGCGTCTCGGCGTCGCGGTCGATATCGCGCCACACGTCGGCCAGTTCCTGATGCATGCGATGGTCGGCCGTCGACAGACCGCTCTTGTTCGCCCCGGCGCCCATGATGAGTTCGAGCACGCCGTTCGGATGCCGCTTGAATTGCAGCGACTGGTAGTGTTGATACGGGTCTTGCGACATGGCTTACCGCTCCAAAAAAATATCCCCGCACAGGCGGGGATGGGAAACAGCGGCACCGGACATGCCAGCGCCACCGACGGTCAACAGGTCAAATGCGAGGATGATGCAGGACGGACATGACGTCCCGCATTCGGAAGTCGCAGTGATTACGGGGCGATCACCCACTTGCCGTTTTCGATCTTGACCATCACGCGGGCGCGCTGGTCGAGGCCGAGGTGATCGGTCGGGCTCATGTTGGTGATGCCGTTCGAGACGTGCACGTCCTTGGTCGTTTCCAGCGCGTCGCGCAGCGCCTTGCGGAATTCCGGCGTGCCCGGCTTGGCCGTCTTCAGCGCAATCGGAATCGCGCGCTCAAGCAGGATACCCGCGTCCCAGGCGTACGAACCGAAGGCCGCCACCTTGCCCGCGCCGTACTTGGCGTCGAACTTCTTGATGTAGTCGAGCGCGACCGCCTTGGCCGGATGATCGTTCGGCAGTTGCGATGCCACGAGCACCGGGCTGGCCGGCAGGTACGTGTTGTTGCAGTCCTTGCCGCACACGCGCAGGAAGTCGTTATTGCCCACGCCGTGGTTGTGATACACGAGGCCCTTGTAGCCGCGCTCGGCGAGTGCCTTAGGCGGCATCGCTGCCGGGGTACCGGCGGCGCCCACGACGACGGCATCCGGGTTGGCCGCCGTGATCTTCAGGATCTGGCCGGTGACGCTCGCATCCGTGCGTGCGAAGCGCTCGCTCGCGACCATCTTGATCTTGTGCAGACCGGCGAACTTGGCGACTTCTTCATAGAAGGCTTCGCCCAGCGCATCGCCCTGTCCGATGAAGGCCATCGTCTTCACGCCGTGACGGCTCGCATGCTCGGCAATCGCAGAGGCCATCTGCGCGTCGGTCTGCGGGGTCTTGAACATCCAGTAACGCTTGGCGTCGACCGGCTCGATGATGCGGGCGGACGAGGCGAGCGAGATCGTCGGCGTGGTGCCGGCAGCGATCACATCGAGCATCGCCAGCGTGTTCGGCGTGATCGACGAGCCGATGATGGCGTCGACGTGGTTTTCGGAGATGAGCTTCTTGGTGTTCTGAACGGCGGTCGTGGTGTCCGACGCGTCGTCCAGCACGATCCAATCGACCTTCTGTCCGCCGATTTCCCTCGGCAGCATGGCGACAGTGTCGCGCGCGGGCAGGCCGAGGGAGGCCGCCGGGCCGGTGAGCGAGATGTTCACACCAATCTTGACCTGAGCGGCAGCGCCGCCGGCCAACGCCAGCAACATCGCACCCAGCAGGGCAGTGCGCACGGGGTTTCGCATGGAATTCTCCTGGTCTGGCCTGCGCTGGATTTTTGTAACGCGGGCATCCCGGGACGGACACCTCGCGCCGCGCCGGCGAAAGTAACGGCCGGTGCGCAAACCTGCCAAGCATGCGCACCGACTCAAGGAGACAAAGAATAGCGGAGGCAGAATTCCCCGCCATATCCGGGTTCACCCTATGGACGTATCGTCCGATACCCCGTGAAGTCACGCCGGATATGGCTTGGAGCCATCTTTACTTTTCCCGTCCGCGCGGTTGGTGTACTCGTTGGCCGTACCGTTCGGACTACGATTACTCGTCCAGCGGTGCGACCGCCTGATCGATCGCCCCGAAGATCGTCTTGCCCTGCGTGTCGAACATCTCGATGCGCACACGGTCGCCGTAACGCATGAACTCGGTCACGGGCGCACCCTTCTCGATGGTCTCCAGCATGCGCTTCTCGGCAATGCACGCGCTGCCACGGCTGCGATCCTTGTTCGATATCGTGCCCGAACCGACGATGGTCCCGGCGCGCGCGTTACGCGTCTTGCACACGTGCGCAACCAGCTGACCGAAGTCGAACACCATGTCTTCGCCGCACTCCGGTGCGCCGAACTTCTTGTCGTTCCACTTCACCGTCAGCGGACGATGCACACGACCGTCGCGCCAGGCATCGCCTAGTTCGTCGGGTGTGATGGCGACCGGCGAGAATGCGCTGGCCGGTTTGCTCTGGAAGAACCCGAAGCCCTTGGCGAGTTCGGCCGGGATCAGGTTGCGCAGGCTCACGTCGTTGACCAGCATGAGCAGACGCACGCCTTCGAGCGCGCGCGCCGGGCTCGCGCCCATCGGCACGTCCGACGTCACCACGGCGATCTCGGCTTCGAAGTCGATGCCGAAGTCTTCCGAGGCGCAGACGATGTCGTCCGTCGGCCCGATGAAGTCGTCGCTGCCGCCCTGATACATCAGCGGGTCGGTCCAGAATTCGGGAGGCATTTCCGCGCCGCGTGCCTTTCGCACCAGCTCGACGTGATTCACATAGGCCGAGCCGTCGGCCCACTGATACGCGCGCGGCAACGGCGCCATGCAATCCGCCGGATCGAACGCGAAGGTGTTGCGCGCGCGGCCGTGGTTGAGTTCGGTATAGAGCGAGTGCAGTTGCGGCGCGTAGAACGTCCAGTCGTCGAGTACGCGTTGCAGCGTGGGGGCGATGGCGTCGGCGATGCAGGCGGTCGACAGGTCGCGCGAGACGACGATCAGTTGACCGTCGCGCGTGCCGTCCTTACGGGTAGCGAGTTTCATGTGATGGCGTCTGCAGGCAATTACGGGAGTTTTAGCGGATTCGGATAAAGCGGATTCCAATTTGAGGCCCGGCGATTTTGGCCCGATAGAATGGCGCTTGATGCCGACGATTCTACCTGAGCGCATCGACCGGGCACGGGTCGAGCAGCGCCCCGGCGAGCGGCCATGACAACTATTCAAGAGACACATGACAGCGCCTGAACAACACAACGAGAGCGAGATCGAGCGTGAGAAGGACGGCAGCGCAGCCCCCGACGAGGAGAAGACCCGCTCGGGCATTCAGTCCATCGAAGTGGGCTTCCGTCTGATCGAAGTCCTCACCGAAGCGTCGAACGCCATGATGCTGCGCGACCTCGCGCACGCGGCAGGCATGAACCCTGCCAAAGCGCACCGCTATCTGGTGAGCTTTCAACGGCTCGGACTCATCGTTCAGGACCCGGTTAGCGGACGTTACGACCTCGGCCCCTTCACGCTGCGCATGGGACTCGCGCACCTCGCGCGCATCGACGCCTTCAAGGCCGCGCGCTTCGCCATGTCGGAACTGCGCGACGCCATCGATCAGACCGTGGGACTGGCCGTCTGGGGCAATCAGGGGCCGACCGTGGTGCACTGGCTCGAATCGACGTTCCCGATGCGTGTGCCGCTGCGTCTGGGCGACGTGATGCCCATGCTCGAATCGGCTGCCGGTCGGCTCTTCGCCGCCTATCTCCCCGAGCGTCAGACCGCGCCGCTCATCGACGCCGCACTCGCTGATTTGCAACATGCGTCGCGTCATCATCTGCCCGCGACGCGCGCGGAATACGAAGCGGTACTCGACGACGTGCGCGCGCATCGGGCGGCGCGCGTCGAAGGCACAGTGCTGCCGTCCGTCAATGCGTTCTGCATGCCGGTGTTCGACGCGACGGGACAACTCGTGATGGGTCTCATGGCGCTCGGCCCCGAGAGTCGCTTCGACGCGCGCTGGGGCGGCCCCATCGACACGGCCTTGCGCACGCTCGCGCAGAATCTGTCCGCCGACCTCGGACACGCGCAGGCGCCCGGGGGAAAGCGCTGAGAGTTGAGGGATGAACGGCAGACAGCAGGGACTGTCGAACTCAGTTCATCGCAATATGAGATCCTGAGCTTCTGACGTCCCGATCGATTCCATCTCGTGTCTTTGCCGCCCACTGGTACGCCGCCTCAAGCGACACCCGACATGCCTGCGGTCACCGATTCCTCGGCGACCCCGGGCATGACTGACGTCGCCGGGCAGACGCTTGCGCGGCCGTCGGGCGCTAAGCGACCGGGCAGACGTTGGGGTCTGTGGGCCGCCGTGCTCACGGCGGTGTTCGTCGCACACGTGCTCATCGCGTTTTGGGTCGCCGTCCATCGCACGACGCTCGACGACACGCCGATCCCCAGCATTCCGATCACGCTGATTCCGCTCAAGCCGGTCGCGCCACCTGAACCGCCAGCACCGCCGCCACCCAAACCCAAGCCGGTCGCCAAGCCACGTCCGCATGCCCCTGCGCCGCCCGACACGCTCGCCGCACCGGTTGCGACGGATACGCCCGGGCCGATGGCGGCGTCGGAGACCGTGGCGGGCGAAGGCGATACGCCCGGCGCAAAGGCTTCGGACGCCGCAGCCGCACCCAGCGTGCCGCTCACGGCCGCCGCCGCGAATGGCGACAAGTTCGATCCGCCGCCCTCCGTCACGCTGACCTACGACGCGCTCATGAACGGCGTGCGCAACCAGACGGGTCAGCTCCACTGGATCAACGAGAACGGGCATTACGCGCTACGGGTGGCCGTGCCGATCATCTTCTTCGGCACGTTCGAGTTCATCAGCGAAGGCGGCTACGACGCGAACGGCATCGCGCCGTCCCGTTATGTGGAAAAACGCGGGCGGCGCGCGGAATACATCACCGATTTCCATCGTGACGCCACGCCCACACTCCACTTCTCCCGCTCGGGGCAGTCGGTGCCGCTTGCACCCGGCGCCCAGGACCGGTTCAGCGTGATGATGCAGTTGGCGAGCTACGCGCGGGGCAATCCCGAACGCTATACCCAGGTCGGGGTGACGCACGAGTTCACCGTGGTCGACACCGACAGTAGCGAGGTGTGGCCGGTGCAGTACGTCGGCAGCGAGACGATGGCCACACCCAACGGCTACGTCGAGACGCGCCATTTCACGCGTCTGCCGCGCAAGGCGGGCGACGAGCGGCGCGTGGATATCTGGCTCGCGCCATCGCTCGACTGGCTGCCGGTGCGCGTAAAGCAGACGGAACCGTCCGGCAACGAGTTCGAGCTGATCTTCACGGAGAAATCGGCCCCGTAATGAAGGACTAAACCCCTCGTGACACAGGGTTTTCCGTCCCGAAAATCGACGCAAAATTCCTTAGAATTTTGAGTGATGCAGGCGGCATGCGGGTGGGCAGCGAAGTGTTGCCCAACTACGACGAAACGGTCTGCAAAATCCCGATGTTCCTGACATAATCAGAGTCATCCCAGTGCATCGACGCCCATCGACATCACCTCGCAACGCATCGACGAACCCAGGGGGCCGCCCATGAAAGTCAGTGCCAACGGAGCATCGATTCATTACGCGGTGGACGGCCACGGTCCGTGGCTCACGCTGGCGCACCCTTTGGGTGCAGATCTCACCGTCTGGGACGACCTCGTCCCCGAACTGACGGCCCACTTCCGAGTACTCCGATACGACAGCCGTGGCCACGGCCGCAGCGATATTACGCACGGCCCGTACTCCATTGAACAACTGGCCGCCGATGCAACCGCCCTGCTCAATTCGCTGGAGATCCCCTCGACGCATTTCGTCGGCATCTCTATGGGCGGCGCGGTGGCGCAGCAAGTGGCGCTGGACGCGCCCGAGCGCATCGCCAGCCTGACGCTGATCGATACCACAGCCGGTTACGACGAGGCAGATGCCAAGGTATTTCTGGAGCGCGCGGCGACGGCTCGCGCACACGGCATGAAGGATCTTGCGGTCGGTACGCTGGAACGCTGGCTGGGCGCGCACTTTCGCAAGCATCACCCCGCGCAGGCCGAGCGCATCCGCGCCCTCGTCGCGCAAGCCTCCCCGGAGGGCTTCGCGGCGTCCTGTGAGGCGCTCGCGGCGTTCGACGTGCGCGCACGCCTGTCCGAGATCGACGTGCCGACACTGGTGCTGGTCGGGGAAAACGACCCGTCGACGCCGCCCGCCGTGGCGCGCCGGATCGCCAGCGGCATTCCAGGCGCGCAGCTGGAGATCGTGCCGGACGCCGCCCATCTGTCGATCGTCGAGCAGAAACAGTTCGTAACGAATGCCCTTGCAACGTTTTTGCTCGGGGCCGCATCTAACGTCTGAACCCTGCAAAAAGAACGACTTGCAGGGGGTACTTGCAGGACTTGTAGCGTGACCTTTACAAAAGGAGGGCCAAAACCATTGAATTCGTCAGCCGGTGTGCCGATAAGCGAATCATGGGGCGTTGCCTCTTGAAATCGCGCCGCGTCGCCCCTATGTGGGTTACTCAGGACCATGCAGGAACACCAGGAGAGTTGCCATGCTCATGATTTACAACAGCCCGAACTACTGTGTCGTTGAGTTTGCCGCGGATAACGGCAATCACTCGCTGTCCGCCGGCGGCTATGAAATCGTGGACAAATCCGCCGGCCGCGAGATTTTCCTCGACGGCTCGCTTGCCCGGCAATTCCGTGAAGAAGTGCAGAAGTTGATCGCCAGCGAACCGTCGGAGGACGAAGTCGACGAATTCCTCGGGCAGTTCGACACCTTCATGACGAATCCGGTTGTGCTCCACTGATACCGACTCCATTCGGTAGTACCCACGAAAAACCCTCGCCAAGGCGAGGGTTTTTTCATGGTGCGGGAACCTGACGCGATGTCAGGGTTTGGCGGTCCGGCGGAAAGACGGGTGACGGCCACGACCTCATCGCGACATCCCGCTCAGCACTGCTGCCACGGCAGACCGTCGAACCGCCAGCCGTTCACGGCGTTTCGGTGATGCGAGGCGTCCAGATCGCCCTCGAAGCCGTGCAACACCCCGTAGACGTTCAGGAAACCGGCCGCCTCCAGCGCCTCGCCGGCCGCCGTGCTGCGGTTGCCGCTACGGCAGATCAGCAGCACGGGGCGCTCACCGCCTGCGCCCGCCAGCTTGCGCACGCTCTGCACGAAGTGCGGATTGACTTCCCAGTCCGGGCCGTCGTTCCAGGCCACGTGGATCGCCCCCACCGGGTGCCCCACGAACAGATGCTCGATTTCACTGCGGCAATCGACGAACAGCGCGTTGGCGTTGGCTTGCAGGAACTTGTGTGCGGCGCTCGGGAGCAAGAATTCCATGTCGTTGTGCAAACACTGGCAAGAAGTTGGCGGAAAAATAGCGAATCGTCCGACGGCCCCGCCCATCCGGCGGCAGCGCGAGGCGATACGCACGAAAACCATTACAATTATAGGTTTTCCGGCCACTCCAGGGCGACGTCCGTCATGACCACCGCAACCCCACCCGCCTCGATCGCACGATCGGCACTGCAATACACGCGCGGTCAGGCGCTGCCCGCACTGCTTGAGAAGCGCATCCTGATCCTGGACGGCGCGATGGGGACGATGATTCAGCAGTACAAGCTGAACGAAGCGCAGTACCGTGGCGAGCGTTTTGCCGACTTCGCCCACGACGTGAAGGGCAACAACGAGTTGCTCTCGCTCACGCGCCCGGACGTCATCAGCGAAATCCACGGCAAGTATCTGGCCGCCGGTGCCGACATCCTCGAGACGAACACCTTCGGGGCAACGACGATCGCGCAGGGCGACTACCACATGGAAGGCCTGGCCGACGAGATGAACCGCGAGTCGGCGCGTCTCGCGCGTGAAGCCTGCGCGGCGTACAGCACACCGGACAAGCCGCGCTTCGCCGCCGGCGCCATCGGCCCGACGCCCAAGACCGCGAGCATCAGCCCGGACGTGAACGACCCCGGCGCGCGCAACGTCGACTTCGATCAGCTGCGCGACGCGTACTACGCACAGGCGAAGTCGCTGATGGAAGGCGGCGTGGATCTGTTCCTCGTCGAAACCATCTTCGACACGCTCAATGCCAAGGCCGCGCTCTTCGCCATCGACGAACTGTTCGAGGACACCGGCGAGATTCTGCCGATCATGATCTCCGGCACCGTGACGGACGCCTCCGGGCGCATTCTGTCCGGCCAGACGGTCGAGGCGTTCTGGAATTCGTTGCGTCACGCGCGCCCGCTCACGTTCGGCCTGAACTGCGCGCTCGGCGCGACGCTCATGCGTCCGTACATCGCCGAGCTGGCCAAGCTGTGCAACACGTACGTGTCGGTCTACCCGAACGCCGGTCTGCCCAACCCGATGAGCGACACGGGCTTCGACGAGACGCCCGACGTGACGTCCGGCCTGCTGCGGGAGTTCGCGCAGGCGGGTCTGGTGAATCTGGCAGGCGGCTGCTGCGGCACGACGCCGGAGCACATCGCCGAGATCGCCCGCGCACTGTCGGACGTCAAGCCGCGCCGCTGGCCCTCGCAGTATCGCAACGACGCAAGCAGCGCCATCGACGCCGACGCGAACATCTAATACAGAACGGATTGCCCCATGAGCCAAACGTCTCTCAATGCGCTGGTCCCGCCGATGCGCCTGTCCGGCCTTGAGCCTTTCAACATCGGCGAGGGCACGCTTTTCGTGAACGTCGGTGAGCGGACCAACGTCACCGGTTCGAAAGCGTTCGCGCGCATGATCCTGAACGGCCAGTTCGACGAAGCGCTCGCGGTCGCCCGTCAGCAGGTCGAAAACGGCGCGCAGGTCATCGATATCAACATGGACGAGGCCATGCTCGACTCCAAGGCCGCGATGGTTCGCTTCATGAACCTGATCGCGTCCGAGCCGGATATCGCACGCGTGCCGATCATGATCGACTCTTCGAAGTGGGAAGTGATCGAAGCGGGTCTGAAGTGCGTGCAGGGCAAGGCCATCGTCAACTCGATCTCGCTCAAGGAAGGCCACGAAGCGTTCGTGCACCACGCGAAGCGCATTCGCCGATATGGCGCAGCCGCCGTCGTGATGGCGTTCGACGAACAAGGTCAGGCCGACACTTACGCTCGCAAAACGGAAATCTGTCAGCGCAGCTATCGCGTGCTGGTCGACGAAGTGGGCTTCCCGCCCGAAGACATCATCTTCGACCCGAACATCTTCGCGGTGGCCACCGGCATCGAGGAACACAACAACTACGCGGTCGACTTCATCAACGCCACGCGCTGGATCAAGGAGCACCTGCCCGGCGCGAAGATCAGCGGCGGCGTGTCGAACGTCTCGTTCTCGTTCCGTGGCAACGACCTCGTGCGTGAGGCCATCCACACCGTGTTCCTGTACCACGCGATTCAGGCGGGCATGGACATGGGCATCGTCAACGCCGGTCAGCTCGGCGTGTACGAAAACCTCGACCCCGAACTGCGCGAGCGCGTGGAAGACGTGGTGCTCAACCGTCGCGACGACAGCACCGAGCGTCTGCTGGAAATCGCCGACCGCTTCAAGGGCGGCGCGGCCAAGCGCGAAGAGAATCTGGAATGGCGCAATCAGCCGGTCGAGGCACGCCTCGCCCACGCGCTGGTGCACGGCATTACGACATTCATCGTCGAAGACACCGAGGAAGTACGTCAGAAGATCGCCGACGCGGGCGGCCGTCCGATTCAGGTGATCGAAGGCCCGCTCATGGACGGCATGAACGTCGTGGGCGATCTGTTCGGCGCGGGCAAGATGTTCCTGCCGCAGGTGGTGAAGAGCGCCCGCGTGATGAAGCAGGCCGTGGCGCATCTGGTGCCGTTCATCGAAGAAGAGAAGGCGCGCATGGCCGCCGCCGGTGAAGACGTCCGCTCCAAGGGCAAGATCGTGATCGCCACGGTCAAGGGCGACGTGCACGACATCGGCAAGAACATCGTCACCGTGGTGCTTCAGTGCAATAACTTCGAAGTCGTCAACATGGGCGTGATGGTGCCCTGCGCCGAAATCCTCGCCAAGGCGAAGGAAGAAGGCGCGGACATCATCGGTCTGTCGGGCCTGATCACGCCAAGTCTCGAAGAGATGGCTTACGTCGCGGCAGAAATGCAGCGCGACGACTACTTCCGTCTGCGCAACATTCCGCTGCTCATCGGCGGTGCCACGACCTCGCGCGTGCACACGGCCGTGAAGATCGCGCCGAACTACGAAGGCCCGGTGATCTACGTGCCGGACGCGTCGCGCTCCGTGTCCGTGGCGTCGAACCTGCTCTCCGACGAAGCCGCCGAGCGCTATCTCGCCGACGTCAAGACGGATTACGAACGCGTGCGTCAGCAGCATGCGAACCGCAAGGCCACGCCGATGGTGTCGCTCGCGACCGCGCGCGAGAACAAGTACAAGATCGACTGGTCGAGCTACGTGCCGCCCAAGCCGAAGTTCATCGGTCGGCGCGTATTCAAGAATTACGATCTGGCCGAACTGGCCGAATTCATCGACTGGGGTCCGTTCTTCCAGACGTGGGACCTCGCCGGTCCGTACCCTGCGATTCTCAAGGACGAGATTGTCGGCGAGTCGGCAACACGCGTGTTCGCCGACGGTAAAGAGATGCTCGATCGCCTGATCAAGGGCCGCTGGCTGACCGCCAACGGTGTGATCGCGATGCTGCCCGCGAACGTCGTGAACGACGACGACATCGAGATCTACACGGACGAGTCGCGCTCGGAAGTGGCATTCACGTGGCACAACCTGCGCCAGCAAACCGAGCGCCCGGTGGTGGACGGCGTGCGTCGTCCGAACCGCTCGCTGGCCGACTTCGTCGCCCCCAAGGACAGCGGTGTAGCTGACTACATCGGTGTGTTTGCCGTGACGGCAGGGCTGGGTGTCGATGCTAAAGAAGCGGGCTTCCTTGCCACGCACGACGACTACAGCGCGATCATGCTCAAGGCGCTGGCCGACCGGCTGGCCGAAGCGTTCGCCGAATGCATGCACGCACGCGTGCGCCGCGACTTCTGGGGCTACGTGAGCGACGAGCAGCTCGACAACGATGCGCTCATCAAGGAACAGTACGTCGGCATCCGCCCCGCACCGGGCTACCCGGCCTGCCCCGAGCACTCGGTCAAGGGTCCGATGTTCCACTATCTGCAAGCGCATGAAATTGGCATGAGCGTGACGGAATCGCTCGCCATGCTGCCTGCGGCGAGCGTGTCGGGCTTCTATCTGTCGCATCCGGACAGCACTTACTTCAGCGTCGGCAAGATCAGCCCCGATCAGGTCGAAGACTTCATGGAACGCACCGGCGTGGACGAAGCGACGGCACGACGTCTACTGGCACCGCAACTGTCGTAACAACACTGTCATCAAGACCGGCCATCGTCGAACGTGACGTCCGATGGCCGGTCCCGCGCACCGCCGCCCCATCTGCCCCATCTGCCCCACCTTCCCGGTGTGGCCCATGTTTCGCCATGTGATACCTGAACGCCATTCCGGCGGGATGACTTCCGTCCGTCAGAGCCCAATGCCATAATGCGGCGGCGCAACATGCCCGCCTGGCCCGTTGCACCCGCCCATGTCAGCCGCCTCAAGTCGAGACGTTCCATGCAAGCACTGCACAGCATCCAGAATTTCCATCTCCTCCCGCTGCTCAACACGCTTATCTCGCTCGCCGTCGCGTTTATCCTCGGCACGATCATCGGCGTGGAACGGCAAGTGCGCCAGCGAACGGCGGGTTTGCGTACCAACGTGCTTGTGGCGGTCGGTGCGGCCGCCTTCGTCGATCTGTCGATGCGGCTCATGCCGGGCGATACGCGTGTGATTGCGTATGTGGTGTCGGGCGTCGGCTTCCTCGGCGCGGGCGCGATCATGAAAGACGGCGCGTCGGTACGCGGCCTGAACACCGCCGCCACGCTATGGGGCTCGGCCGCCGTAGGGGCCGCCGCCGGGGCAAGTCTGATCGTCGAAGCGGTCGTCGTGGCGTTCTTCGTGCTGGCCGCCAACACGCTGCTGCGCCCGGTCGTGAACCGTATCAACCGCGCGCCGATCAACGAGGCGACCTCGGAAGCCACCTATGCGTTGTCCGTCATCTGCGCCCGCACTACGCAGCGTGAAGTGCTCGACAAGGTGGAAGCGTGGCTCGAAGCGTCGAACTATCCGGTGCGCGCGCTCGACATCCATCCGTTCGGCGAAGCGGAAGTCGAAATCGAAGCACTGCTGTTGCCGACGGCCGTCAAGGCGGGCGAACTCGACGCCCTCACCGATCATCTCGAAACGCTGCCCGGCGTGAATCAGGTGTTCTGGTCAAGCCGTTCGGATGACTAATCAATAGGCGAATACGATGGGACGTCTCCCGCGCATATGCGTGGGAAATGGCCTAGGAAAAAGCCGAATTACATTCAATTACAAACCCTTACAGCACCGCACGTCGCAGCTTCTTAGACTGGAATCTCACTAACGCAAGTGATGCCTGCACGAAAGACGTTCCTACCCAGTGCAACGCAAAGCAAAGGAGTCCATCTGATGAAGAAGCTGATTATTTCGGTTGCTGCCCTGACCCTCGCCGGTGCTTCGGCACTGAGTTTCGCTCAAGGCTCTGCGGGCGGTGGCGCTGCCGGTCCTGGCGGCGGCACGACGACGGACCCGTCGGCCACGATGCCTAGCCAGGCGAACCCGAATGCGCGGCAGTCGGCCCCGACGCCGGGCGCGCAAACGATGACGCCGTCGGATCCGCACCCGAATTCGAAGGCCCAAAAGCCGCGTCACAGCACCAAGAAGACGCCGAGTAACGGTAACACCGGCAACGGTGCGACCAACGCGCCGGATAACGCTCCGGGCAAGGCCCAGTAAGCGAGTATCCAGCGGGACCGACGTCGTAGCTTCAGGCGTCGCCTCCCTCGGACCGGCACCCGCGCCGCCACTGCTCAGGCCTCGCGGCCTGATTCAACCCCCTCGCCCGGGGGCGGCCCGGTCCGATCATGTCTCGAAGCACATAAAAAAAGCAGGCCCGCGATTCGCGGCCTGCTTTTTTTGTAGCCGTCGCAGGCGATGCCGCCTGCGACGCCAGACGACTATCTAGCGCTCACTTCCCACATCACGGCGCAGTTCTCAGCTTGCGCTTCCTTGAGCATGTTCAGCAGCGGGTAGGCGCGCTGCGAGAGGCGCAGACGATTGTCATCGTCACGATCGTCGGACTTCTTGCCCTCGTTTTCCTTGTCGGCGACGGCTTTGTCCGCGGCAATCGCGGCTTCCAGCTTGGCGATGGCTTCGCCTGTTTCGTCCGATCCGATCGCACCGCGCTCGCCGAGCTTCTTGCCGACGATACCCAGCAGCCATTGCGCGAGATTCTCGAGCATGTCGATCCTCTGCGATGAGTGCGCCTTAAACGTTACCAGCATGGTTGGCTCCCTTTTCGAGTTATCACCACCGCCGCCCCAAACCTCCACGGCCCGTCGTCTGCCTGAGGGTCGTGTGGCGCTTGCGTGGCACCTGAGTGTGGCCTGAGTGAGCCTGTTACGCAATGAGGGGTACCGGCGGGCACCGTGACTTCATCATACACCTGTTAAAATCCGGTGCTGACGATTCAATTGCCTGTCCGGACGCGTCCGGACGCACCCGAAACACCCGCCAATGCTACCCGCACAAAAGAATGCTCTCGTCGCGCTGATCGGCGACGTCGTCGCCGGTTTGATGCCTGCGGACGGCACCGCGCCTGCCGCGCCCGTCATCCTGCTCGAACGCCCCAAAGTGGCCGCCCACGGCGATCTGGCCTGTAACGTGGCCATGCAGCTCGCCAAGCCGTTGCGCGCCAATCCGCGCGAACTGGCCCAGAAGATTGCCGACGCCATCCTCGCCGACACCCGCGCCAAAGGCCTCGTCGACGCCGTCGAAATCGCCGGTCCCGGCTTCATCAACCTGCGTCTGGCCAATGCCGCCAAGCAATCGGTCGCGCGCGCGATCCTGACCGAAGGCGCTGCCTTTGGGCGTCGCGCCGCGAGCAACGAAGCCGCTCCGGTGCTCGTCGAGTTTGTCTCGGCCAACCCGACCGGCCCGCTGCACGTCGGCCACGGCCGTCAGGCCGCGCTCGGCGACACGATCTCGGCACTGCTCGGCACACAAGGCCGCCCGGTGCACCGCGAGTTCTACTACAACGACGCCGGCGTGCAGATCCAGACGCTCGCGACTTCCGTGCAGGCACGCGCCCGTGGCTTCAAGCCGGGCGACGCCGAATGGCCGGAATCGGCTTACAACGGCGACTACATCGGCGACATCGCGCAGGACTTCCTCGCGGGCAAGACGGTGCAGGCCTCCGACGGCGCGCCCGTCACGGGCAGCGGCAGCGTCGAAGACATCGACTCGATCCGCGCCTTCGCCGTGGCCTATCTGCGCCGCGAGCAGGACATCGATCTGCAAACGTTCGGCGTCATTTTCGATCAGTACTACCTCGAATCGTCTCTGTACGCCGACGGTAGCGTCGAGCGCACGGTGCAGGCGCTCATTGATGCAGGCGTCACGTACGAGCAGGAAGGCGCGCTGTGGCTGCGCACGACCGATTACGGCGACGACAAGGACCGCGTGATGCGCAAGTCCGACGGCACCTACACGTACTTCGTGCCGGACGTCGCGTATCACACCCGCAAGTGGGACCGTGGCTTCCATCAGGTCATCAACGTGCAAGGCTCGGACCACCACGGCACCATCGCGCGCGTGCGCGCCGGTCTGCAGGCACTGGGCATCGGCATTCCGAAGGGCTACCCCGACTACGTGCTGCACAAGATGGTCACCGTCATGCGCAATGGCGAAGAGGTGAAGATCTCCAAGCGTGCAGGTAGCTACGTGACGGTGCGCGATCTGATCGAATGGTCGGGCGGCATTACGGCAGAAACGCCGGTGACGGACCCCACCGAGCGTGAAGATGCCCTGCGCCGTGGCCGCGACGCCGTGCGTTTCTTCCTAATTTCGCGCAAAGCAGACACGGAATTCGTGTTCGACGTGGATCTCGCGCTCAAGCAGAACGACGAGAACCCGGTGTATTACGTGCAATATGCCCACGCGCGCATCTGCTCGATCCTCACCCAATGGGCAGGTGACGAAGCGTCGCTGGCAAACACCGACCTCGCGCCGCTCGACAGCGAACGCGCGCTCGCGCTGCTGCAACTGCTCGCCGAGTACCCGGACATGCTCACGCGTGCCGCCGAGGAACTTGCGCCGCACGCCGTGGCCTTCTATCTGCGGGATCTGGCCGGCGCGTTCCACTCTTTCTACAACTCGGATCGCGTGCTGGTCGACGACGAGACCGTGAAGCATGCGCGTCTGGCGCTGCTCGCGGCGACGCGTCAGGTGCTGCGCAACGGGCTTGCCGTGCTGGGCGTGTCGGCCCCGGCCAAGATGTAAGTTATCCAACCACTCCGAACGGCAAACGCATCGGAACTCTGTAAGGACGGAATCGACTTGATGGCAAACACACGTCGACCACCCCGCCAGCGGGGCGGTACTTTTCTGGGCATCGTGCTCGGCCTGATCGTTGGGCTGGCCGTTGCCGTCGTCGTCGCGCTCTACATTACGAAGACGCCAACCCCGTTCGTCGAAAAGACGCCGCCGCGTCCGGCCGAGAACTCGCCGGCCGCGCAGGCGCCGGACCCGAACAAGTCGCTGCAGCCGCGCACCCCGCTGCCGGGCGCCGCATCGGGTTCCACCGCGCCGGAAGCGCCTTCGGCAGCCGAAACGTCGCCGCTCGTGCCGGGCAATCCGGTAACACCAGTGACGCCGCCGACCGCCTCTGCACCGACGGCCCCGACCGCGCCGGCGAAGCCCTCGCCTGCCGACATTCTCAACGGCAAGTCGACGGTGCCGGTCGCTCCGCCGACCACGCCGCCCGCGAGCGCCACGGATAACGCCAGCACGGGTTACTACCTGCAAGTCGGCGCGTTCAAATCGCAAACGGACGCCGAGCAACTGCGCGCCAAGCTGGCCCTCTCAGGCTTCGAGGCAAAGGTCACGCAGCGCGACGCCAACGGCCTCACGCTCTATCGTGTGCGCCTTGGCCCGTACGGCAAGCTCGACGAAATGAATCACGTGCGTCAACGCCTGCAGGACGGCGGGTACGACACGGCAGTGATCCGCTTCACGAAGCAATGAACGCGAAAGGCGTTGCCCCACAAGGCAACGCCTTTTGTTTCTGCCGCATCGCATGGGCACTGCCTGAGCATTCGCTCAGCGCCGCCCGGCAAGGATTCGCAAAAGCCCGCATCATTGGGGGCCCGGCGATATCCACGCTGACGAGACGTTGAACCCGGCGAGACATCGCCGGTCATACGCACTAGCTAATTTGGCTGAATCCGGGATATGGTTTTGCTGGCGCGCCGCTCACCGATGATGGACAAACCGGCGTGTTGGACTCACTCCTATACAAAGATCATGAAAAAACTTCTTGGTGCCGTTCTGATTTCTTTCGGTTTCCTCTCGGGTGTCGCCTCGGCGTCGCCTGAAGCACCGGTCGCGGGGACCGACTATCTGACGATTTCCCAGCTACCGCTGACGGCGGGTCCGGGCAAGATCGAAGTGACCGAGTTCTTCTGGTATGGCTGCCCGCATTGCAATGCGCTGGAGCCGTCGCTGGAGAAGTGGGTCAAGGCGCAGGGCAAGGACGTCGTGTTCAAGCGCGTGCCGGTCGCCTTCCAGAGCCGTTTCGAGCCGCATACGCGCATGTACCTCGCGCTCGTGGCCATGGGTAAGGATGCAGAACTCACGCCGAAGGTCTTCAACGAAATCCACGTCAAGCACAACTACCTGCTGACCAAGGACTCGCAAGCAGACTTCCTCGCAACGCTCGGCGTCGACAAGGTCGCATACGGCAACGCTTATGACGCTGCCGGCAAGCCGGCGATGGCACGCAAGGAATCTCCGGTGGAAATTGCCAACAAGACCTGGCAGGACTACAAGATCGACGGCGTGCCGACGATCGCGATCCAGGGCAAGTACCTCGTCTCCCCGGCGACGTCGGGCGACGCCCTGCAAAAGCAGGGCAAACCGGCGACGACCGAACAGCAGACGTTCGACGCGGCGCTCAAGACGGCCGACTCGATCATCAATCAGATCCGCGCGAAGAAGATGTAAGCTTCGCGGCTCCTGAAGCCCGGCCCCGGCCGGGCTTTTGCGTTCTATGGCGACAATGGCAGCACATACGACATCACCGAAGGTTTTCATCACCGGCGCGTCCAGCGGGCTGGGGCAGGCGCTCGCGCGTCACTACGCGGCGCAGGGGGCGATTCTCGGGCTCGTCGGACGCCGTGGCGACAAGCTCACCGATCTCGCCGCCACGTTGCCGCATCCGCATGCCGTGCATTGCTACGCGCTCGACGTGCGCGACGCCCTCGCACTGCGCGCGGCAGCGGGCGACTTCATGGCGCGCCACGGCGTGCCGGACATCGTGATCGCCAACGCGGGCATCAGCCACGGCGTGAACACGGAAGACCCTGCGGATCTGCCGCACTTCGCCTCCGTCATGGACACCAACTGGATGGCGATGGTCGCGACGTTCAGTCCCTTCGTGGGTCCGATGCGTCAGCGCAAGCGCGGCACGCTCGTGGGCATCGGCAGCGTGGCCGGTGTGCGCGGTCTTCCGGGGCACGGCGCGTACAGCGCCTCCAAGGCGGCGGCGATGACGTATCTCGAAAGCCTGCGCGTCGAACTGCGCGCGGACAAGGTGGCAGTCGTGACGATTGCGCCGGGCTACATCCGCACAGCGATGACCGACGGCAATCCGTTCCCGATGCCGTTCCTGATGGACGCGGACAAGTTCGCGCGCAAGGCGGCAGCGGCCATTGCACGCGGCAAGCGCTTCGCTGTGCTGCCTTGGCAGATGGGCGTTGCGGCCTTTGGCATGCGATGCCTGCCGCGCTGGCTTTACGACATGCTGTTCGCCCGCGCCCCGCGCAAGCCGACGATGGCGCAACGACAGGCACGCGAGGCGGCAAAAGACCGGGACAGCTGACTCGGACATCCCCCAAAATGCAGGACGAAACGGGGAAATGCATGACCTCGCGCGTTAGAGTGCCCCGCCTTCTTAACGCGCGGTGCCCCAATGAATGTCGTCCTCTCTCGCATCACATTGCGTCTTGCCGGACTCACGGCCGCAGCGATCCTGACGGGTTGCGCTGCCGCAGATCCGGGCAACTGGCAGGTCTTCGGACCGCCATCCTCATACGTCCGGCCTGCACCCGTCATCGTCGGCCCGGCACCGGCCATCGTTCACCCTGCGCCGGTCATCGTGGCACCCGCTCCCGCCTTGGTTCAACCTGCGCCCGTCCTCGTCACGCCCGCCCCTGCCATCGTTCGACCCGCGCCCGTCATCGTGCAGCCTGCACCGGTCGTCATCGTGCCAGCGCAACCCCGTTCGTCGCGCGACGCGGCGCACTTCCTGCGCGAGCGCTGCTATCTCGAGAAGGGTGGTTGCTATACGAGCGAGTATCGGGAAGGCTACGCGTTCGATCCGTCCACGGGCACCTGGGGCTGGGTCGGTCAGCGCGACTATCGATGGAAAGGCAGTCGGGGGAATCGCTGACACCCCGCTGACCTCAGCTATCGCATTCCATGCGTAAAATGCGCCGTCTCACGCAAGATTCGGTCGTAATTTTGACCCGTTGTGGTGCATTCCAAACCTGCGTTAGAGTGCTCGTGTAACTTGAACAGAGGTATACACGACGTTAAACCGGATTCGCCGCCATAGAGCGGACGCGTGTGTAGACGGCGATGCGCCGGTCCATACCGATCCGACTGCGGCACTCCCAACCAAGCAGGAGAGGCACATGCAGACAACCCCCGCCGGTACGCCGGTCATCGATCCGGCGCTGCGACGCAAAGCGGTGATCGGTTCTACCCTGGGCAACGCGTTCGAGTGGTTCGACTTCACGGTTTACGGTCTCTTCGCGGTGGTCATCGCGAAACTCTTCTTCCCTGCAGATAACGATACGACGTCGCTGCTCGCGAGCGTGGCGTCGCTTGGCGTCGCGTTCTTCTTCCGCCCCATCGGCGGGCTGGCCTTCGGTCTGTATGCCGACCGTGCGGGTCGCAAGTCGGCGCTGTCGGTCATGGTGCTGCTCATGGCGCTCGGTACGGGTCTGATCGGCATTGCGCCGACGTACGCGACCATCGGCTTCGCGGCGCCGTTGCTGATCTTGCTGGCCCGCGTGATTCAGGGCTTCTCGGCAGGCGGCGAATTCGGCGGCTCGACGGCCATGCTCATCGAGTTCTCGCCGCCGAATCTGCGCGGCTTCTACGGCAGTTTCCAGATGTGCTCGCAGGCGCTGGCCGTAGCGCTCGCCGGGTTGTGCGCTTACGTACTCACGACGGGACTGTCGAAAGAAGCGCTCGAATCGTGGGGCTGGCGTCTGCCGTTCCTGTTCGGGATTCTGATCGGGCCGGTGGGCTTCTACATTCGACGCCGCATGACGGAGTCGCCGGAGTTTCTGGCCTACGCCGCGACGCGCGAACCGACGCGTCGCACGCCGCTCGCCGACGTATTCTCGAAGCACTATCGCTCGCTGATCGCCGGTTTCGGTCTGACGGTGGCGGCCACGACGTCGTTCTACGTCAC
This sequence comes from Pandoraea commovens, assembly GCF_024704525.1. Taxonomy (NCBI): domain Bacteria; kingdom Pseudomonadati; phylum Pseudomonadota; class Betaproteobacteria; order Burkholderiales; family Burkholderiaceae; genus Pandoraea; species Pandoraea commovens. The sequence continues at coordinate 469,779 of NZ_CP102780.1, read as the reverse complement.
GCTCATCTACACGCCGATTTACGCCGTCAAGCAACTCGGCCTGACGCAAGGTTCTGCCAGCCTGTCGACGTTCATCTCCGCGATGCTGATCGCCGCGCTCTGCCCGCTCACGGGATGGATTTCGGATCGTGTCGGCCGCAAGCCGCTGATTCTGTTGTTCGTGCTGCTCTACGGTCTGACGTCGTTCTGGATGTTCACGCGTCTGCACGGTTCGCCGTCGATGGGCAATCTGCTGCTCGCGCAGATTCTCCCGGCGGTGTGCATGGGCTTCGTGTGGGGTGCATTCGCGACCGCCGTCACAGAAGTATTCCCGGTCGGCGTTCGCTCGACGGGCGTCTCGATTCTGTACAACGTTTCGGTGATGCTCTTCGGCGGCCTCGCGCCGTTCTGGATCACGTACCTGATCAAGGTCACGCAGAATCCGCTCGCCCCGGCGTACTACATTCTGATGACCGTCGCGATCAGTCTCGTGACGTACGGTCTGCTCGGTCGTGAGGGACGCAATATGCAAGCCTCGACGCAGCACGCCTGAGTGCTTTGGCGACACGCTCGCCACGCAATGCAAAACGCCCCGGGGACTTCCGTCTCCGGGGCGTTTTTTTGTCTTCTGAGCAACACGCTTGCGTCAGCCGCTCAGGACTACGTGATCCTTACACAGGCGAGAAGCGCCAGACGCCCTTGGCATCACGCTCACGCTTGAGTTCGCCCGAGCGCCACAGCATATGCAAGTGCGCGAGTGCTTCCCCCATCGCGAAGGTCGTCTGATGCGCGTCGAGCTTGCGATGGAACATGATGGGCACGATATCGCCCGCGCTTTGCGGCGACTTCGCACACGCATCGCGCACTTCCTGCAAGCGCGCCGCATGGTGATCGCGAAGCTGACCGATGCGCGTGTGCAAGCCCGTGAACGGTCGGCCGTGCGACGGCAGCACGAGGCAGTCGGCAGGCAAATCCAAATAAACGCCCAGTGAGTCGAGGAACAGTTGCAGCGAGTTGGCTTCCGGCTCAATGTCGAAGACGCTGACGTTGGTCGAAATACGCGGCAGCACCATATCGCCGGAGATGAGCACGTTGTGCTGCTCGGAGTACAGCGCCATATGCTCGGGCGAGTGACCGTAGCCCGCAATCAGACGCCAGTCGCTGCCGCCGATGCGCAGCGTGTCGCCATCCTTAAGACGGAAGTAGCGCGAGGGCACTTCGGGCACGAGGTCGCTGAAGTACGACTTGCGATTGCGAATCTGGTCGATCATGGCTTCGTCGGCGAGACCATGTGCGATGAAGTGCGCGACGGCGAACTCACCACCGGCGTTGGCGGCATTGTTGTTATCGCCCTCGGACATGAGACGTCCCCACGCGTAGTCGCCGAGCGACATGGCGAGCCGCGCTTGCCAGCGCTGTTTGTCGCCGCCCTTGCAAATCCAGTGCGCGAGGCCGAGGTGGTCCGGGTGGCAGTGCGTGACGACAACCCGCAGCACCGGCTCGCCGCCGAGCGCGCTGTCGAACACCTGCTCCCAGTACGCCTTGATCTGCGGATGCGTGATCCCGCAATCGACGACCGTCCAGCCCTTCACCCCATCGACTTCATCGCGCAACAACCACAGGTTGATGTGATCGAGCACGAACGGCAGCGGCATGCGCACCCAGAAGACGCCCGGCACGACTTCATGCACAGTGCCGCCATCGGGCAGGAATTCGCCAAGGGGATAGTTCAGTTGCTGTTCAAGGGCATTCACGGGGGCCACGCTCCAGATGGGCTTGTTCTCTTGTTGTCAGGTTGACGCCATCACCGATTGCATACGATGCAAGTTGACGCTAACGTAAACGGCAATTCTATCTGCAATGGTAAGCACCCGCTTAAACTTGCCAATCCGATCCCCTGCCGATCCGATGCTCACATACACGATCACCGACCTCGCCCGCGAGTTCGACATCACGCCCCGCGCGATCCGCTTTTATGAGGATCAGGGTCTGCTTACGCCCGCCCGTGAAGGCCCCGGCGGACGTCACCGCGTCTACACCGGACAGGACCGCACGCGCCTGAAGCTCACGCTGCGCGGCAAACGCCTCGGCCTCACACTCTCCGAGATCAAGACGATTCTCGATCTCTATGAGTCGCCCAAGGACACCGTGCCGCAGCTCAAGGTGTTTCTCGACACGCTCTCCCAACACCGTCAGGTGCTGGAGCAGCAACTCGAAGACCTCCACGCCACACTCGACGAAGTCTCCCAGCACGAAGCGCAATGCCTCGCTTTGCTCGAGGCCGCTGGCGAAACTGTGCCGCCTTCTGCTCGACGGGTTAAGGCTGCTGCGGCTTCTCACTGACTTTTTTTTCACCACATCCCGCTCCAACCTCCCCCAGCCCTGTCTCACCCCCAGGGCCGCGGGAATCGGCACTACCCTGACTCCGTTCCACCTGAAAGTCACTGCGTCAGGGCAGCACCGATCCCCGCCCATCCATTTCCCTAACACCGCTCGCTTCGCCCTCCCTCCCCGACTCAGGAAAGTCCTTACTTTACGTTTACGTAAACGTTAAGTAGTATCTGCGAATCTGGCTTTTCAGCCGCTTGCGCCCTGACGATCATGCACAACGTCCCCTCGTCTTATGCTGTTCATGCCGCCCCCGTCGACCCCGCCGTGGACGCGAAAATCCGCGCCAGCTTCGACAAACAAGGCGTCATGACCCACTGGGGCGCACAACTCACGCATATCGCCGACGGTTTTTGCGAAATTTCGCTGCCGTTCTCGGACAAGGTGAATCAACAGCTCGGCTATTTCCACGGCGGTGTCATCGGTGCCATCGCCGATTCGGCAGGCGGTTACGCAGGCTACACACGCATCTCGCCCGATCAGGAACTGGTCACCGCCGAATACAAACTGAACATTCTCGCGCCCGGCAAGGGCGATACACTGGTCGGACGCGGTCAGGTCGTCAAATCCGGACGCACACTCATCGTCGCCACCGCCGAACTGTTCGCCATCGATAACGGTAAATGGACGCTCTGCGCCCTCATGCAACAAACGCTTTTCGTGCTGGCACCTAATCCGTCCGCCTGACGAACGCTTCACACCGCTTACCAAGCATCTTCAAGCACCTTCAAGCACCATCGAACATACGCGCGGGCCAACCGCCACGCGCCACCTCTGGAGACTGTGTCATGACGACGTTGCCCGGCCTCAATTTCATGCTCGGCGAAGACCTGGACATGCTGCGCGAATCGGTCGCGAACTTCGCATCGAAGGAGATCGCCCCGCGCGCCGCCGAAGTGGATCGCACCGACCAGTTCCCGATGGATCTCTGGCGCAAGATGGGCGACCTCGGCGTGCTCGGCATGACAGTCTCCGAAGAGTACGGCGGCGCGAACATGGGCTATCTGGCCCACATGATCGCGATGGAAGAAATCTCGCGCGCGTCCGCCTCGATCGGCCTGTCGTACGGCGCACACTCGAATCTGTGCGTGAACCAGATTCACCGCAACGGCACGGCCGCGCAAAAAGCGAAGTACCTGCCGAAGCTGGTGTCGGGCGAACACGTAGGCGCCCTCGCGATGAGCGAGCCGAACGCTGGCTCGGACGTCGTCAGCATGAAGCTGCGCGCCGAGAAGCGCGGCGACCGCTATGTGCTCAACGGCACGAAGATGTGGATCACGAACGGCCCGGACTGCGACACGCTGGTGGTCTACGGTAAGACGGACATCGAAGCCGGTGCACGCGGTATGACGGCGTTCATCGTCGAGAAAGGCATGAAGGGCTTCTCGGTCGCGCAAAAGCTCGACAAGCTCGGCATGCGCGGCTCGCACACGGGCGAACTGGTGTTCGAGAACGTGGAAGTGCCGGAAGAAAACGTACTGGGTCAGGTCGGCGGCGGCGTGAAGGTGCTCATGAGCGGTCTGGACTATGAGCGCGCCGTGCTCGCAGGCGGTCCTATCGGCATCATGCAGGCCGCCATGGACGTGGTCGTGCCGTACATCCACGACCGCAAGCAGTTCGGTCAGTCCATCGGCGAATTCCAGCTGATTCAGGGCAAAGTCGCCGATATGTACACGATCCTTCAGGCAAGCCGCGCGTATCTGTACGCCGTGGGCCGTCAGCTGGAATCGCTGGGCAGCGATCACGTGCGTCAGGTACGCAAGGATTGCGCCGGGGTGATTCTCTACACGGCCGAAAAGGCGACGTGGATGGCCGGTGAAGCGATCCAGATTCTCGGCGGCAACGGCTATATCAACGAGTATCCGGTCGGTCGTCTGTGGCGCGACGCCAAGCTGTACGAGATCGGCGCAGGCACGTCGGAGATCCGCCGCATGCTGATCGGCCGCGAATTGTTCTCCGAGACGATGTAATCACAAGGAAAGCCCACAAAAAAGACGGACATTCAGACGCAGGCAGCGGCGCTACAATCTTCACAAGCCTCGCCCTGCGCCTGTCCCGACCGGTATGAATCACTTCCCGAAACTCCTGTCGTCGCAGTTTGCTTTCGACGTCGCCCGCACGATGCTGGACGGCTTCGACAAGCATTACCGCATCTTCCGCGAGGTGTGTGTCGCGGCGCAGGCATGTTTCGAAGCCGGTGACTTCATGGGCATCCAGAAGCTCCAGCGCGACCGCATCGCCTATTACGACGAGCGCGTGCGCGAATGCATCGTGACGCTGGAAGACGAGTTCGACGCACAGTCGCTAGACGACGATGTCTGGCAGCAAGTGAAGCTGCATTACATCGGCTTGCTCACGGAGCATCGTCAGCCCGAACTGGCCGAGACGTTTTTCAACTCGGTGTGCTGCAAGATCCTGCACCGCTCGTACTTCAATAACCGCTTCATCTTCGTGCGCCCCGCCGTGGCGACGGAGTACATCGAGAACGACGCGCCCGCCGCGAAGCCGACGTACCGCGTCTACTATCCCGCGCAGGACGGCATGGCCGCCACGCTCGCGCGCATCGTCACGAATTTCCAGCTTAAGCGCCCGTTCGCCGATCTGTCGCGCGACGTGGGCTATGTGATGCGCGCCATCGAAGAGGCGTTCGGCACATTCGACGCTGCGCCGAATTTTCAGATTCACGTGCTGGCGTCGCTGTTCTTCCGCAACAAGGCGGCCTATATCGTAGGACGCATCGTGAACGGCGACACCACGACGCCCTTCGCCGTCCCGATCATGCACGACGCCCACGGCAAGCTGGCGCTCGACGCCGCTTTGCTGCGCGGCGAGCAACTGCGTGTGATGTTCAGCTTCTCGCACGCGTACTTCATGGTCGACATGGAGGTGCCGTCGGCCTACGTGCAGTTTTTGCGCACGATCATGCCGGGAAAGCCGAAGGCCGAGATCTATACGTCGGTCGGCTTGCAAAAGCACGGCAAGAATCTGTTCTATCGCGATTTTCTGCATCACCTGAAGCATTCGAGCGACAAGTTCGTGAGCGCACCGGGCATTCCCGGACTGGTGATGCTGGTGTTTACGCTGCCCTCGTACCCGTACGTCTTCAAGCTGATTCGCGAGCGCTTCGCGCCGCCCAAGGAGACGACACGCGAACAAGTGAAAGCGAAGTATCTGATGGTCAAGCAGCACGATCGCGTGGGCAGGATGGCCGACACACTGGAGTTCTCCAGCGTCGCCTTCCCGCTCTCGCGCTTCGACGATGCCCTGCTCGCCCAGCTCCGTACAGAAGTGCCCTCGCTGCTCGAATTCGACGGCGACGCGCTGGTGATCCGCCACTGCTACATCGAGCGTCGCATGACGCCGCTCAATCTGTGGCTGCAATCCGCCTCGGACGACCAGGTGGACCACGCCATGCGCGAATACGGCAACGCGATCAAGGAGCTGATGGCGGCGAACGTGTTTCCGGGCGACATGCTGTACAAGAATTTCGGTGTGACGCGTCACGGCCGGGTGGTCTTCTACGATTACGACGAACTGGAATATCTGACGGATTGCCACATCCGTCGAGTGCCGGAACCACGTAACGAAGAAGAGGCGATGTCAGGGGAAGTCTGGTACCGTGTAGGCCCGCACGACGTGTTTCCGCAGACGTTTGAGACGTTTCTGACGGGAGACGCGCGCGTGCGGCACTATCTGAGCCAGCATCATCCGGATTTCTTCGACCCCGGCCTGTGGCAAGGCTTTCAGGATCGGGTGCGAGCCGGACAGATGCACGACTTCTATCCGTACGATGTCTCGCTGCGTTTCGTCAATCGCTACGGTGCCGCCCGCGGCATCACGGATTCAGGTGCTTCGGCCGCTCCGCCTCGCGCGGCAGCCGCCTGAGCGCCGGACTTCCTCGCCATTGACGCCTCCCAGCTCACGACATGCCCGCCGGATGACACGATCATGACCGAAGACAAAGACCAACCTCTCATCCATCTGCTCGATAACAACCGCGCCTGGGTTGCCAGCGTGAACGCGGAAGATCCCGCGTTTTTCGAGCGGCTGTCCAAGATACAGACGCCAGAATACCTCTGGATCGGCTGCTCGGATTCGCGCGTGCCCGCGAACCAGATCACCGGACTGGCACCGGGCGAAGTGTTCGTCCACCGCAATATTGCGAACGTGGTGGTCCACAGCGACCTGAACTGCCTGTCGGTTTTGCAGTTCGCTGTCGAAGTGCTGAAAGTGCGTCACATCATGGTCGTCGGCCACTACGGCTGCGGCGGTGTGGGCGCAGCACTCGACGGCGCGAAGATGGGCCTCGTCGATAACTGGCTGCGCCACGTGCGCGACGTCTACGAGCGCCACGTCGACCAGATCGACGCGCTGCCCTCGCGCGACGCCCGTCACGATCGCCTGTGCGAGTTGAACGCCATCGAACAGGTCGTGAATATTTGTCACACCACCGTCCTGCGCGACGCCTGGGCCCGCAACCAACCGGTCACCGTGCACGGCTGGGTGTACGGCCTGCGCGACGGTCTGGTGCGCGACCTGCGCATGTCGGTGAATAGCCTCGAATCCCTGCCGCGTATCTATGATCGCTGCGTGGAAGCGATGGCCGAATTACGTCATCCACGCGCCTGATCGCTTAGGCGAACCCAGGCCAGTCAGGCGCGCAAGCGGGCGCGTGGACGACGGAAGATTGAAGCATTGGATATTCGGGGCTGACGCACCGATCCGCAAGGACGCAGCGTCAGCCACGCAACCCCTTTTATGGAGATTGCCATGCAACAAGACCCGATCGTCATCGTTTCCGCTGCCCGCACGCCGATGGGTGGCCTGCAAGGCGTATTCGGCGATGTCGCCGCGCCGCAACTCGGTGCCGCCGCCATTCGCGCGGCTGTCGAACGCGCTGGCCTGAAGCCGGAGCAGGTCGACGAAGTCGTCATGGGCTGCGTGCTGCCCGCCGGTCAGGGGCAGGCACCTGCGCGTCAGGCAACGCTCGGCGCCGGGCTGCCCCTCGCAGCCGGTGCGACCACCGTCAACAAGATGTGCGGCTCCGGCATGCGTGCCGCGATGTTCGCCCACGACATGCTCGTTGCCGGTAGTGCCGACGTCATCGTCGCCGGTGGCATGGAAAGCATGAGCAACGCCCCCTATCTCCTGCCCAAGGCGCGCGCCGGTATGCGCATGGGTCACGGTCAGGTCATCGACCACATGTTCTTCGACGGTCTGGAAGACGCTTACGACAAAGGTCGCCTGATGGGTACCTTCGCCGAAGAGTGCGCCGACCGTTACGCCTTCACCCGCGAAGCGCAAGACGCCTTCGCCATCGCCTCCCTCGAGCGCGCGCAGAACGCCACGAAAGACGGCTCGTTTGCGTGGGAAATCACTGCTGTGACGGTGCCGGGCCGCAAGGGCGACACCGTCGTCGAGCAGGACGAGCAGCCCTTCAAGGCCAATCCCGAAAAGATTCCGACGCTCAAAGCCGCCTTCCGCAAGGACGGCACGGTCACCGCCGCCAACTCGTCGTCGATCTCCGACGGCGCTGCCGCGCTCGTGCTCATGCGCGAATCGACGGCCAAACGCCTCGGCCTCGCGCCGCTCGCCCGCATCGCCGGTCACAGCACCTTCGCGCAACAACCGGGCCTGTTCACGACCGCCCCGGTCGGCGCGATGCGCAAGCTGTTCGAGAAGACCGGCTGGTCGACGGCCGACGTCGATCTGTTCGAGATCAACGAAGCGTTCGCCGTCGTCGCAATGGCCGCGATGCATGAATTCGATCTGCCGCACGACAAGGTCAACATTCACGGCGGCGCGTGCGCGCTCGGCCACCCGATCGGCGCGTCCGGCGCACGTATTCTCGTCACGCTGATCGGCGCACTGCGCAAGACCGGTGGCAAGCGCGGCGTAGCGAGCCTGTGTATCGGCGGCGGCGAAGCAACCGCGATGGCCATCGAACTCGTCTGACCGACGCGTTCGACCGGCTCACGCGTCTGAACTCACACCGGCGTCCAACGCCGGTTCACCGTTTCTACGGGGACATATCGACGTCATGAAAACAGCGCTCATCATCGGTGCCTCACGCGGCATCGGCATGGAATTCGTACGGCAGTATCGCGAAGACGGCTGGCGCGTGTTCGCCACCGCACGCAACGAAGACGGTCTGGCCGCGCTGCGCGAGCTCGATGCCGAAGCCCTGAAACTCGACGTCACGCGCGTGGAGTCGCTGTCCGGCCTGTCGTGGCAACTCGACGGCGTGGAACTCGACGTGGCGGTCTACAACGCAGGCGTGAACTCCGAACGCACGACCGGTCTCGCACCGATCACGAAGGACGAGTTCGACCGCGTGTTCCACACCAACGTCCTCGGCGCGATGCAGGTCGCGCCGCTCGTGCTGCCTTTCGTGGAAGCGGCGGGCGGCAGCTTCGGCTTTCTGTCGAGCCGCATGGGCAGTGTCGAATTGATGGAGTCGAACGGTAGCTGGCTGTATCGCGCGAGTAAAGCCGCCGTGAATTCGGTCGTCAAAGCGGTGTCGCTCGAAGCCCAGCGCGCGACGTGCGTCGCCATGCACCCGGGCTGGGTGCGCACCGACATGGGCGGCGAGAACGCCGACATCGATGTCGAGACGAGCGTGTCCGGCATGCGTCGCGTGCTGGCTCGCGCCCCAGGCGAACGCGCGACGCACAACGGCGGCTTTTACAACTACGACGGCACGCCGTTCCCTTGGTAAGCCACGCAGTACCGTAGCACTTGCATCACCGGTAGCACCCATAAAACGCTGTTGCCACACCGCCGTATCTTTTGATTCGCGGGCCAGAAACGTCACTCGGAAACGGAGCCAACATGACGTCCGCCATCGACTTTTATTTCGACTTCGCATCCCCGTATGGGTATTTTGCGAGCACCTGCATCGACGACATCGCTTCGCGCAACGGGCGTGGCGTCGCGTGGCATCCGATCCTGCTCGACATCGTCTACAAGGTGAACGGCACGGGCGCACCGGTGCAGCATCCGATCAAGACGGAGTATCTGAAGAACGACGTGGCGCGCACCGCGCGTTTTCACGGCATCGACTACAAGCGGCCGACGCATTTCCCGATCCCCACGCAAGCCGCCGAGCGCGCCGTGTTGTGGGTACAGGACCATCGCGGCGGCGACTTGTCGGCGGAGTTCGCGAAGTCAATCTTTCGCGCGCTCTATGTCGACGACGTGAACATCGGCGACCCGGCGGAACTGGTACGGCTCGGCGAAGCGCTGGGTATCGATGGCGCAGCCCTCGACACCGGCATGCACTCGCCCGCCGCCAAGGACCATCTCAAAGCCGAGATCGATCTGGCGATGGCGCGCGGCGTGTTCGGCTCGCCGTTCGTGATCGTGGACGGCGAACCGTTCTGGGGTTTCGACCGTTTCGCACAGGTAGAGGCCTGTCTGAAGCACGGCAAGATCTGACACTGAAACACCACAAGGCACGACATACGATGGCAAGCCCCCAATCGCCGCAAAACAAGGACCGTGAAGGCTGCCCGTGCGGCGGCCTCGCGTTCGAGGATTGCTGCGCACGTTATCTCGAACACGGCGAGATTCCGCCCACGGCCGAAGCGCTGATGCGCTCGCGCTACACGGCGTTCGTGCGTCAGAACGCACCGTATCTGCTCGATACGTGGGCGGCACGCACGCGTCCCGCGACGCTCGATTTCGGCGACGCCCCGCAGTGGCTCGGCCTTCAGGTCAAGGCGCATCTGCAACGAGACGAGCACCACGCCGAAGTCGAATTCGTCGCCCGTTACAAGGTCGGCGGACGCGCTCACCGGCTGCACGAACGCAGTCGCTTCGAGCGCACCGACGACGGCCGCTGGCGCTACATCGACGGCGACCTGTTCGACTGATCTCGCGACGTCATTCAGCACATCGCTCGCCACGTCGCCAAGCACAAGCACTCAACTAAAACTCACACTCCACCGGATTTCGTCACATGCCGATTCTCGAAAGCAAACTCAACCCGCGCGGCGAAGACTTTGCACGCAACGCGTCCGCCATGCAGACCGTGGTCGACGAACTGCGCGCCCGTATCGCGCAACTGGCCGGTGGCGGCGGTGAGGCTGCGCGCAAGAAGCACACCGGTCGTGGCAAGCTGCTGCCGCGCGATCGCGTGCAACAACTGCTCGATCCGGGTTCCCCCTTTCTCGAACTCTCGCAACTCGCCGCGACCGGCATGTATCACGACGACGCACCGGGCGCGGGGATCATCACGGGCATCGGCCGCGTGTCCGGCCAGGAATGCGTGATCGTGTGCAACGACGCCACGGTCAAGGGCGGCACGTACTACCCGATGACGGTCAAGAAGCACCTGCGCGCGCAGGAGATCGCCGAGCAGAACCATCTGCCGTGCATCTATCTGGTCGACTCGGGCGGCGCGAACCTGCCGAATCAGGACGACGTCTTCCCCGATCGCGATCACTTCGGCCGCATCTTCTACAACCAGGCGCAAATGTCGGCGCAAGGCATTCCGCAGATCGCCGTGGTGATGGGCTCGTGCACGGCAGGTGGCGCGTATGTGCCCGCCATGAGCGACGAGTCGATCATCGTCAAGGAACAGGGCACGATTTTCCTCGGCGGCCCGCCCCTGGTGAAAGCTGCCACGGGCGAGGAAGTGAGCGCCGAAGATCTCGGCGGTGCGGATGTCCACACGCGCCTGTCGGGTGTCGCCGACCACTTCGCGCAGAACGACGCACACGCGCTGTCCATCGCGCGCAGCATCGCCGCGAACCTCAATCGTCGCAAGCCTGCGACCGTCGCCACCAAGACGCCGGTCGAACCGAAGTACGACGCGCGTGAACTGTACGGCGTGATTCCCGCCGACACGAAGAAGCCGTTCGACGTGCGCGAAGTGATCGCGCGTCTCGTCGACGGCTCCGAGTTCGACGAATTCAAGGCGCGCTACGGCACCACGCTGGTGTGCGGCTTCGCGCATCTGTGGGGCTATCCGGTCGGCATCGTGGCGAACAACGGCATTCTGTTCTCGGAGTCCGCGCAAAAGGGCGCGCACTTCATCGAACTGTGCTGCCAGCGCAAGATCCCGCTGATCTTCTTGCAGAACATCACGGGCTTCATGGTCGGGCGCAAGTACGAAAACGAAGGCATCGCCAAGCACGGCGCGAAGATGGTGACGGCCGTCGCCACCGCGAACGTGCCGAAGTTCACCGTCATCATCGGCGGTTCGTTCGGCGCGGGTAACTACGGCATGTGCGGTCGCGCCTACTCGCCGCGTTTCCTGTGGATGTGGCCGAACGCGCGCATCTCCGTGATGGGCGGCGAGCAGGCCGCGTCGGTGCTCGCCACGGTCAAGCGCGATGGCATCGAGGGCAAGGGCGGTCAGTGGAGCGCCGAGGAAGAAGACGCCTTCAAGCAGCCGATCCGCGATCAGTACGAACGTCAGGGGCATCCGTTCTACGCGAGCGCGCGCCTGTGGGACGACGGTGTGATCGATCCGGCCGACACGCGCACGGTGCTCGGTCTCGGCCTGTCGGCTGCGCTCAATGCGCCGATTCCGGAAACGCGCTTCGGCCTGTTCCGTATGTGATCGCATGTAATCGCATGTAATCGAGCGTCATCGCCCACACCGGTCCATCGAGGAATTCCGTCATGCAACTCGCAACGCTCAAGTTCAGTGTCGACGCCCACGTCGCCACCGTTACGCTCAACCGTCCGGACGTGCGCAACGCGTTCAACGAAACCGTCATCGAAGAACTGACCGGCACGTTTCGCGCGCTGGCGACGAACGACGACGTGCGCGCCATCGTGCTCGCCGCTGAAGGCGTCGCGTTCTGCGCCGGCGCCGATCTGAACTGGATGAAGAAGATGGCCGGTTACTCGGACACCGAGAACCGCGCCGACGCCATGACGCTCGCCGTCATGCTCAACACGATCTACCGCTGCCCGAAGCCGGTGATCGCGCGCGTGCAGGGCGATACGTACGCGGGCGGTGTCGGACTCGCGGCCGTGGCGGACATTGTGGTCGCCGTCGACACGGCGCACTTCTGCCTGTCCGAAGCCAAGCTCGGCCTGATTCCTGCCACCATCGGCCCGTATGTGATTCGCGCGCTGGGCGAGCAGGCGTCGCGTCGCTATTTCGTGACGGCGGAACGCTTCACGGCCGCCACGGCGCAGCGTCTCGGCCTGGTGCACGAGGTCGTTGCCGCCGATGCGCTCGACAGCACCATCGGCGCGCTGGCGAAGGCGCTTGTCGACAACAGCCCGAACGCGGTGAAGGAGTGCAAGCGCCTTGTGCAGGACTTCGCCGGGCGCGCCATCGACGAGGCGGCCATCGCCGACACGGCCGAGCGCATCGCGAAGATCCGCGCCTCCGACGAGGGTCGCGAAGGGGTGCGTTCGTTCCTGGAGAAGCGTTCGCCGTCATGGCGCGACGCCTCCTGAGCGAACGCACGAAAATCATCCATTTCGACGGTTACAAAATTTTTTTGGGAGGGGTGACGGCGGAGATGCCTGAACGTTATCGGCGGGTTTTACGAAATTGTCGATAACGTCTCTTTACGGCTCGCAAAACAGCGAGTTTTCGCACCAAATCCGCCTATTGCCCTGCCAAATCGCTTTGCCTACCATGCGCCCATCCCCCACCTCCGGCCACGTGCAGCAGCGCAGCGCGCAATGCCCCGCACCGGCCAGCCAGACGGACGACGAGCATCGGGCATCTTGCCCGGCTTCTCGCCCGTCATGGCCCTCCAAGGAGTCAAAGATGGACGCCTCCCCGCGCCCCCCCAACGGTCCCGGCGATCTCGCCGCGCGCAGTCTGCGACAGGTCTGGCACCCCTGCACGCAGATGAAGCAACAGGCAAAGCTGCCCCTCGTCGCGCTGTCTCACGGCGAAGGGCCCTGGCTCGTCGACACCGGCGGCGAACGCTACCTCGATGCCATCAGTTCGTGGTGGGTCAATCTGTTCGGCCACGCGAACCCGCGCATCAACGCGGCGCTGATCGATCAGTTGGGCCGCCTCGAACATGCGATGCTCGCGGGCTTCACGCATGAGCCCGTCGTGTCCTTGTCCGAACGTCTGTCGGCATTGACCGGCGGCGTGCTCGGTCATGCGTTCTTCGCGTCGGACGGTGCGTCGGCCGTCGAGATCGCGCTGAAGATGAGCTTTCACGCGTGGCGCAATCAGGGCCACAGCGACAAGCGCGAATTCGTCTGCGTGCGCAACGGCTATCACGGCGAAACGCTCGGCGCGCTGGCCGTCACCGACGTCGCCCTGTTCCGTGACGCCTACGATCCGCTGCTGCGGCATGCGCACGTCGTGGCATCGCCCGATGCGCGTCAGGCGTGCGATGGCGAGACGGCCATCGACGTCGCCCGCCGCGCCGCTGCCGAACTCGACACGCTGCTCACACAACGTGAAGGACGCATCGCCGCCGTCATCGTCGAGCCGCTGGTGCAGTGCGCCGCAGGCATGGCGATGCACGACCCCGAATACCTGCGCCTCGTACGCGCGCTGTGCGACAAGCACGGCGCACACATGATTGCGGACGAAATCGCCGTCGGTTGTGGCCGCACCGGCACGTTCTTCGCGAGCGAGCAGGCCGGTATCTGGCCCGATCTGCTCACGCTCTCCAAGGGCATCAGCGGCGGCTATCTGCCGCTCTCGCTCGTGCTCTCGCGCGACGCGATCTACGACGCCTTCTACGACGACGACACCGCGCGTGGCTTCCTGCACTCGCACTCGTACACCGGCAATCCGCTGGCGTGCCGTGCCGCGCTGGCCACGCTCGACATCTTCGCGGACGACGACGTCCTCGCTAGCAATGCCGTGCGCGCTGCGCGTCTGACGCAAGCCCTCGCACCGCTGGCCGACGATCCGCGCGCGAAGCATTTCCGTCATCGCGGCATGATCTGGGCGTTCGACGCCGTATTGCCGGATGCCCCCGGCGCGGCGGGTGCCTTCGCGAAGCGCTTCTACACCGAAGCTCGCGCGCGCGGCGTGCTGCTGCGTCCGATCGGCGCGACGGTCTACCTGATGCCGCCGTACGTGCTCGACGACGGCACCACCGACTGGCTGGCGACGCAAACGCTCGCTGCTTTCGACGCAACGATGCAACAGGAGGTGGCCGCATGACGACCCATCCCCTGCTCGACCGCCTCGACGCCGGACTCGCCGAGATCGACCGTCAGCACCTGCGTCGCCGTCATCGCGTGGTGAGCACGCCGTGCCAGCCGCATTTGAGTGCTGACGGGCGCGACGTCCTCGCTTTCGCGAGCAACGACTATCTCGGGCTGGCCGCACACCCGAAGGTCGTCGAAGCGCTCATCGAAGGTGCGCAACGTTACGGTGCTGGCAGCGGTGCTTCGCACCTCATCAGCGGCCATTCGCAGGCGCACGCGGAACTCGAAGACGCCCTCGCCGACTTCATGTCGCCGCATCTGGTCGACGAGCGCGCGCTGTACTTCTGCACCGGCTACATGGCCAATCTGGCGACAATCTCCGCGCTCGCCAACAAGGACTCGGAAATCTTCTCCGAAGCGCTCAACCACGCCTCACTGATCGACGGCGCACGACTCTCGCGCGCGAAGACGCACGTCTATCCGCACGGCGACGTCGACGCCCTCGCCGCCCTGCTCGAAGTCAGTACCGCCGAGACGAAGCTGATCGTCACCGACGGTGTCTTCTCAATGGACGGAGACATCGCGCCGCTGCCGCAGTTGCTCGCGCTCGCCGAGCGTCATAACGCGTGGCTCATCGTGGACGATGCGCACGGCTTCGGCGTGGTCGGTGAGAACGGACGCGGCGTGTTCGAACACTTCGACATGCGCTCGCCGAATCTGGTGATCATCGGCACGCTCGGCAAGGCCGCCGGTGTCGGTGGCGCGTTCGTCGCGGCCCATCGCAGCGTGATCGAGTGGCTGATCAATCGCGCCCGTCCGTACATCTTCACCACGGCGGCAGCGCCCTCGCAGGCGCATGCTTTGCTCACGAGTCTCGCAATCATCGCGGGTGACGAAGGTCGCGAGCGTCGCGCGACGTTGCAGGCGCGCATTGCGCAACTGCGCGATTCGCTCACGCTGAAGCACTGGCGCCACATGGTCTCGCCGACGGGCGTGCAGCCGATCATCCTCGGCGAGAACGCAGCCGCACTGCATGCGCAGGCCGGGCTGGCCGAGGCCGGATTGTGGGTCCCCGCGATTCGCCCGCCGACGGTAGCGCCTGGCACGTCGCGCCTGCGCCTCACGCTCAGCGCCGCGCATACGGCCGAGGACGTCACGCGCCTGACCCGCGCCATCAATCGACTCGACAACGACTGGACGGAGCACGCGCATGGCTGAACGCAACCTCATCACCGCCGCCGATGCCCCGACCGAGCGTGCAACGCCCGCGCGTCACGCGTTCTTCGTCACCGGCACCGATACCGAGATCGGCAAGACGCTCGTCTCGTCGGCGTTGCTGCATGCCGCCGCGCGTCGCGGGCTGGTGTGTGCTGGGCTGAAGTCGGTGGCCGCAGGCGCGTCGGAACACAATGGTCGCTTCGTGAATGAAGACGTCGAGCAGTTGCACGACGCGAGCAATCTGAAGCTGCCCGACGACTGGTACTGCCCGTACGTGCTCAAGGACGCGACCGCGCCGCACATCGCCGCCGCCGCCGAGGGCATCGACCTCGATTGCAGCGTGATCCGGGCAGGCTATGCGCGGGTCGCCGCGCGCGCGGACCTCGTGATCGTCGAAGGCGTCGGCGGCTTTCGCGTGCCGCTCGGCCCCGACGCCAGCGCGCCCGACACCGCCGATCTGGCGCGTCAGCTCGGCCTGCCGGTGATCCTCGTCGTCGGCCTGCGTCTGGGCTGCATCAGCCATGCGTTGCTGACGGCCGAGGCGATCACGTCGCGTGGTCTCACGATCCCCGGATGGGTCGCCAATCACGTCGATCCGGACATGCGTCATGTGGACGCCAACGTCGAGGCGATTGCCGCGCGACTGGGTGCGCCGTTACTGGGGCGCGTGCCACATCTGCCGCACCCCGACGCGGCGACCGCCTCCGGCTATCTCGACATTGCGCCGCTGGTCGATACCGCATTGCATCGCACTGCGCAGACATCGTCCGGCCCTCGCCCACATACCGCTCCCTGAGCGCGATCCACACACCGACATCGCGCCAACACCGAACACACAGAATTCAAGGAATCTCACCATGCAAGTTCACGCCCACACCGCCGCTCACGGCCACGACGAAGCCCTGCGCCGTAACGACACGCCCTGGACCGTCGCCGACATCGAAGCGCTGTTTGCCCTGCCGTTCAACGACCTGATCTTCCGCGCGCAGCAAGTGCACCGCGAGCATTTCGACGCCAACGCCGTTCAGCTCTCGACGCTGCTCTCGATCAAGACCGGCGGTTGCCCGGAAGACTGCTCGTACTGCCCGCAGTCGGCGCGCTACGACACCGGCGTGGAAGCCGAGAAGCTGATGCCCGTCGAGGAAGTGGTCGCCGCCGCACAACGCGCCAAGGAAGCCGGTGCTACGCGCTTCTGTATGGGCGCTGCGTGGCGCAGCCCGAAGCCGCATCAGGTCGACGCCGTGGGCGAGATGGTCCGCAGCGTGAAGGCGCTGGGTCTGGAGACGTGCGTGACGCTCGGCATGCTGCGCGACGGTCAGGCGCAGCAACTGCGCGACGCAGGTCTCGACTACTACAACCACAACCTCGATACGTCGCCCGAGTTCTACGGTCAGATCATCACGACGCGCACGTATCAGGACCGTCTCGACACGCTCGCCCGCGTGCGCGACGCCGGTCTCAAGGTGTGCTGCGGCGGCATCGTCGGTCTGGGCGAGACGCGCCGTGAGCGCGCCGGTCTGATCGCGCAACTCGCGAACATGTCGCCGTATCCGGAGTCGGTGCCCATCAACAACCTGATGAAGGTCGAGGGCACGCCGCTGGAGAACAACGAGAGCGTCGATCCGTTCGACTTCGTGCGCACGATCGCCGTGGCACGTATCACGATGCCGCGCGCGATGGTGCGTCTGTCGGCCGGGCGCGAAATGATGGACGACTCACTGCAATCGCTGTGCTTCCTCGCCGGGGCGAACTCGATGTTCTACGGCGAGAAGCTGCTCGTCACGCAGAACCCGCAAGCCGAAGCCGACCGCGCGCTGCTCGCACGCCTCGGCATGCGCACGTCGACCGAAGAGAAGCTCGGTGCGGAGAATGCGGGCGACGCGAGCGAGTGCGACGCATTGAAGCCCTGCGCGACCCACTAAGCGGAGCAACGCGGTCGCCGCGCAGGTGTTGAAGGATAAGTGCCACCACAACGACCAGATCGCAACAGACGATCCGCTCCATCCGTTGTGGCGGCAGAGCTGAATAGCAAAGAGAATGGTGTCAGTGCGCTGCCCCTCCGTCACAAGCGGAGACGTTAGTCACCAACGCCGCCCAAATCGATCATTTTCCGGAGGCAACATGTTCGACAAAATCCTCATCGCCAACCGCGGCGAAATCGCCTGCCGAGTGGCTGCCACGGCCGCACGGCTGGGCATCCGCACGGTCGCTGTCTATTCCGACGCCGATGCGCACGCCAAGCATGTCGCCGTGTGCGACGAAGCGGTGCACGTAGGCGGTGCGGCCGCTCGCGAGAGCTACCTGCGCATCGACGCCATCATCGCAGCCGCCAAGGCCACCGGTGCTCAGGCCATCCACCCGGGCTACGGCTTCCTGTCCGAGAACGAAGCGTTCGCCGCTGCCTGCCATGAGGCCGGCATCGTCTTCATCGGCCCGCCGGTCGGCGCCATCCACGCAATGGGCAGCAAGAGCGCCGCCAAGACGCTGATGGAAGGCGCGGCCGTGCCGCTCGTGCCGGGCTATCACGGCGACAACCAGGACGCCGCCTTCCTCCACGCACGCGCCGACGAGATCGGCTACCCGGTGCTGCTCAAGGCCAGCGCTGGTGGTGGCGGCAAAGGCATGCGCGTGGTCGAGCGCAGCGAAGAATTCCGCGCCGCGCTCGCTTCTTGCCAGCGCGAAGCCGCGAGTAGCTTCGGCGACGAACGCGTGCTCGTTGAGAAGTATCTGACGCGTCCGCGTCACATCGAAATTCAGGTGTTTGCCGACACCCACGGCAACTGCGTCTATCTGTTCGAGCGCGACTGCTCGGTGCAACGTCGCCACCAGAAGGTGCTGGAAGAAGCGCCCGCGCCGGGCATGCCCGAAGCACGTCGCCGTGCGATGGGCGAAGCGGCGTGCAATGCCGCGCGCGCCGTGGGCTACGTCGGTGCGGGCACCGTCGAGTTCATCGCCAATCAGGACGGCTCGTTCTACTTCATGGAGATGAATACGCGTCTTCAGGTCGAACACCCCGTCACCGAAATGATCACCGGCCTCGATCTGGTCGAATGGCAACTGCGTGTGGCCGCAGGCGAAGTGCTGCCCCGCAAGCAGGACGAGCTGCGCATTCACGGCCATGCGCTCGAAGCGCGTATTTACGCTGAAAATCCGGATAACAACTTCCTGCCGTCGACGGGCACGCTCTCGACGCTGCGTCCGCCCGCAGCGGTGCAGTTCGAAATCGGTGGCACAACGTCCCCGGCGGGTGTGCGTATCGACTCGGGTGTGCGCGAGGGCGATACCATCTCCCCGTTCTACGACCCGATGATCGCCAAGCTGATCGTGTGGGGACAGGACCGCGACGAAGCGCTCGCACGCATGCGTCGTGCGCTGGGCCAGTACCGTGTGGTCGGCGTGCAGACGAACATCGCATTCCTCGGACGTCTCGTGGCGAGCGAACCGTTCGCCGGGGCCGATCTCGACACGGGCCTCATCGAACGCCATCGCGACACGCTGTTCCCGGCCGCAGCGCCAGTGCCCGCCACGACGCTCGCGCTGGCTGTTGCGGCACAACTCGCACGCGAGACGGTCGTCGGCTTCCGTAAGTATCAGGACAGCATCGACCGTCATTCGCCGTGGCAACTCGCGACGGGCTGGCGGCTGAACGGCGACTATCAGCGCACGCTCTCGTTCGATCATGGCGAGACGCGCCTTGACGTCGTGCTCACGAGCGGTGCGCAGGCCAGCACGCTGACGGTCGACGCACAGACCTACCCGTACCGCTATGCCCACGACGCGGGCGTGTACCGCGTGACGCTCGGCGAGCGCCGCGTGCAGGGCCACGTCGACTTCGAACACGAGACGGCTCACGTCTTCGCCGACGGTCAGTCGTGGACGCTGCGCTGGCACGATCCGCTCGCACAGGCAGGCGCGCAGGAAGGCGGCGAAGGCCGTCTGACCGCACCGATGCCGGGCAAGGTCATCGCCGTGCTGGCGGCCGTCGGTACGAAGGTCGAGAAAGGCGCGCCGCTGCTCGTGATGGAAGCGATGAAGATGGAACACACCATCAGCGCACCCGCCGACGGCGAGATCGAAGAAGTGCTGTACGCCGTGGGCGATCAGGTGCCGGAAGGCGCGCAGTTGCTGGCGTTCAAGCGGTGAGTTTTATCGCGTCGTAAGGACCATCTCGCACACGAAGGCCAGGTATCACGCTGAAATCATGCCGAATCGTGCGCGGACGCGCTGAGGATCGTCTGACGCCGGAATTGCTCCGGCGTCAGTCCCGACTGGCGCGTGAACATCTCGATGAACGCCGACGGTGTGGCGTAGCCCAGATCGAACGCGATCGACTTCACCGTCCGCCCCGCCTCCAACCCCTCGATGGCCCGCAGAAAGCGCATGCGCTGCCGCCATTGCCCCAGCGTCATCCCCAGCTCCGTCAGACAGTGACGCGCCAGCGTGCGCTCCGTCATCGACATCGTCTTCGCCCACGCGGCGAGTGTGCGGTTATCGGCAGGCTCGCTCTGTAACGCATCCAGCACACGCACCAGCGAGGGCGACCTCGCCTGCGGCAAGAAGCGCGGCTCCGCCGGGGCCAGCGCGATCTGGTCGATGAGCACCTGTGCAAGCCGTCGGTCGGCATCGGTCTGCGGGCACGCGACGCCGCGCTCCGCGAAGTCCAGCAGGATCGCGCGCAGCAAGCCACTGATGCGTAACGTCGCCGCCTTCGCCGGGAGGCCGCTGGCGAGCGAGGCGTCGATGTACACGGATCGGTAGATCACGGCGTGCGCGTTGAAGCTCGCGTGCGTCGCCTTCGGCGGCACCCACACGGCGTATTGCGGTGGCGAGAGAAAGCGCGTGCCCTCGATCTCGATCTGCATGACGCCGTTCGCCACGTAGCTGAACGTCCCCCAGTCGTGACGATGCGGCACCCAGGCGGTCTGCGCGTCGAACTCGTCGTAGCGGAAGTAGACCGGGTACGGCAGCGTCTTGAAGGTCGGCCAGTTGTAGCGAACGGTCATGGTGAGGACGCAGGCGATGCGGGGCCGCCTGCCCGTGGGAGTCGATGGCGTCCATCTTACCGTTCGCCGGTCTCCTCTGCGAAAACTCGCTTCCGGTGTCATGCTGCTGGCTGACGCGCGTCGCCCGTGCGGGTACTCGATGGACTCTACCGACCCGGTGGTCCTTAGCGCCACGCGCTGCAACACATTCCTTTGCATCAGGAGAAAGTATGAATATCGGATTTCTCGGACTCGGCACGATGGGCGCCCCGATGGCGCGCAATCTATTGAAGGCAGGCTACGCGCTGCGCGTGTGGAACCGTTCGCGCGGCCCCGTGGACGCCCTCGCCGCTGAGGGCGCCACGCCGACGGCGAGCCCCGCGCAGGCCGCGCTCGGTGTCGACGTGCTGATCGCCATGCTGGCCGACGACGACACCTCACGCACGGTGCTATGCGACGGTGGTGCGCTTCATGCCCTCACGCGCGGTGCCATCGTGGTGAACATGGCCACGGTCTCGCTCGACTTCGCCCGCGAGATGCACGCGCAATGCGAAACGCTAGGTCTGCGGTATCTGGCCGCACCGGTGTTGGGACGCGTGAATGTGGCCGAGGCCGGAAAGCTCAACGTGCTGGTCGCGGGCGAGGCGTCGGTCATCGATACGGTGCAGCCGCTGTTCGATGTTCTCGGTCAGCGCACCTGGCGATTCGGTGACACGCCCGAGCAGGCGAACGTCGTGAAGCTCGCGTCGAACTTCATGATCGCCAGCGCCATCGAGTCGATGAGCGAGGCAGCCGCGCTCGCACAAGGTCACGGGGTTGCAGGCAGCGACTTCCTCGAGATGGTGACGTCGACGGTTTTCAACACGCCCGCTTACACCGGATACGGCGGGGCGATTTCGAAGCAGGTGTTCGAACCCGCGGGCTTCAAGCTCGCGCTCGGCGCGAAGGACGTGCGCCTGGCGTTGCTCGCAGGTGAAGCCGCGAACGTTCCCATGCCGTTCGCGAGCGTGCTGCGCGACAACCACCTCGACAGCCTCGCGCACGATGAAGGACAACTCGACTGGGCCGCGCTTTCACGTGTCGCCTTGCGGCGTGCGGGTTTGCCGCGAGGTCAGGGTGAAGGCAGCGAGGAAGGTAACGACGGATCCTGACGTCAGCTACGCGTCCAGCGGGGAGCTTCGTCAGCACGCTTATCGCGGTGTTTGCACGAGGCGCCTAAGGAGGGTTCCTAGAAAATCTGGCAGCGGCCTCGGACGATGGTCGCTGCCATGCGGATCTCCGGGGTTTCGGAATTTTCATAAGGAATCCGAATAGGTGTTCGCCAATATTCTCGATGTCGATTTCAACCATGCGCGCCAACGCGCTCGACATCATGAACCAACGTCCACACCTGAACACCGGCCTGCGCACCCTCGCGCTCGCCGCGACGCTCGCGTTGCTCGCACTGCCGTGCGGCGTCAGCGCACAAAGCAATGTGACGCTCTACGGCACGATCGACTCCGGTATCGTGCACGCCAATCACACGGCGGTCGCCAACGGCCCTGAGTCGTTCACCGGCATCACGAGCAACATCATCGGCGGCAGCCGCTGGGGCCTGCGCGGCACGGAATCGCTGGGGAACGGCCTCTCGGCGTTGTTCCAGATCGAAAGCGGTTTCAACGCTGTCAACGGATCGATGGGCAACGGCGGTCTCGCGTTTGGGCGCAAAGCCATCGTCGGTCTGCGCAGCAGCGAATGGGGCGAAGTGACGATCGGCCGTCAGTACGATCCGGTCGTCAATCTCGTGCAGGGCCTGACCGCAGACGGCTACTTCGGCGGCTTCTTCGCCACGCCGGGCGACGTAGACAACTACGACAACGGCGCACGCATCAACAACTCGATCCGTTACGCCACGCCGAATTTCGGTGGTCTGCAATTCGAAGGGATGTATGCGACCGGCAACGTCGCAGGGAAGACAGGCGCAGGACGCTCATACGGCCTCGCGGGAGCCTACAGCAATGGCCCGGTCGCTCTCGCGGCCGGCTACTTCTTCGCAGATGGCGGCAGCAACCGCGGCAACCCGCTCACCAACGGTGACTGGCCATATCGCGAATGGACGAGCAGCGCGGGGTCGCTGTTCAACTCGCCGATCAACGCCGGCTTCCGCACGGCAAGCAAGGTGAGCATTGCACGGGTGGGCGGTAAGTACGCGATCGGTCCGGCGATTCTCGGCGTGACGTTCTCGAACGCGCAGTACGCGAGCGACGCCATGTCGCTGTTCACCGGCACTGCGAAGTTCGACAGCGTGAATGCGTTCGCCACCTATGCGCTTACGCCAGCCATCAACACCGGTATCGGCTACAGCTACACGCGCATGCGCGCCGACGGCACCCTCGGTGCGCATTACAACCAGTTCAACGCGGGCGTCACCTATGCGTTGTCCAAGCGCACGTCCACTTATGTGATTGGCGGCTATCAGCAAGCGGTCGGCAAAACGCTGAATCAGGGACAGGCCGTGGAAGCGACGGCCTCGGTCGGCTCCTATGGGATCGACGCCGGTGCCCGCACGCAGTTACTGCTGGGCATGGGGCTGAAGCACAGCTTCTGATCGTCCGTCTCCGGCCAAATCGGCCAATCGGCTCGAACCCGTGAAGGCATGCGGGTTTGAGCCGTTTTCTCCCCGGATTCAATGGCATCCACATTCAAACGACCGTTTGGAATATTGGATTAATGAGTCTAAAAAAATACACCATTTACGATTTTAAGGGTTTACCCTATTCGGGAATCTATTTAGAATTCACTCCATTGAAGTTAGCGACCGGCGCTCACCACGCTTTTTGATTTCCCTTCGAATTCGATGCGTACTGGTTCATCCCGGATCGTCTCGGCGCTGCACTCAACGGGGAGAAGTGTTGTGGTTTTCGTCAGTTGGTTGGTTGTCGCGGCATTGGCCGTTTCGGTGTCGGCAGCACGTGTGAAGCAGTTGCACCGCCGTGCAGTGCGCAACGCCTCGGCAGCGCATATGGACCGCGTGTTGCGCTACCGCCGCAGCCACCGTATCACGCCGTGCCCCCGTATTCAGTTTAAGGACGCCGCATAACTCAGCGTCGTCTTGCAGCAGGTGGTAGCAGTAGCAGTAGCAGTAGCAGTAGCAGTAGCAGTAGCAGTAGCAGTAGCAGTAGCAGTAGCAGTAGCAGTTCGGAAGTCTTGTATTACTCGTAGTTCCGCTTTATCCGCAGTAGCAGTTCAGCAAGTCGCAGTATTGGTCGTTTGAAGTCTGCATCGCTGTACACGCATCAATCGCAGTCCTGTAGTTCAGAAGGTCTCGCATCACCGCAGTACCCTGCAATATCTAAGCAATATCTAAGCAACATCAAAGCAATACCGCAGTTGCAATTCGCAGTCCCGCAGTACTCATGCTGTATTCCGGCGCTTGTGCGATGGCCGGATGGAGAGTCAGCCCTCCCTGTTGTTACGAGGCATCGCTCTCACGCGTTAGTGCCGTACCGCCGCCCGCGCAGCACTCAGGCGGCGGATTACGCGCCCACAGCCTCGTATTGCCCACGCGTTACTTAAAACAACCCGACGCCACGATCAGACATCGCGTGCATCGGCGGACCGAAATCGTCTTTACCCTGACGACGTTTCGTTCGCCCGACGTGTCCGCCATGTGCGCCCTACAGGCCCGATCCCACGCAGTCGGATCCGGCTCGCCCGCGTTATCGCGTGGGCGTTTGGCATGCGCCTACCCGTGCGTCATGCCCGATGTATCGAAAAAGAGAAAATTGAAAGTCATGAACACCGACCCAGAGCGCATTACCCTCACCATCAGTCTGCATCCGAACGACCTGAAGCAACTCGATCACGCGTGTCAGCGTGTGGGCATGCGCCGTGAAGATTTCTGCGTGCTGGCCACGCATCTGGAAGGCGCGCGAGTACTCAATGGCGAGGGTCTGGCCGCACTGGCCCGTCCGTTCAATTTCGCCGCTGGTCTGCCTGCGGCGCTGCGTGGCGCGTTTGCACGCCTGTGCACGCGTTGAGCCGGTAAGCATCAGGCGCTATACGTCTTTGGCGCCTGCTGCATCTGTACCGCCGGTAGCGTCTTCGCGATTCGGCGCAGCCCCTGCGCCGGACATACCGAAGGCACCGGCTTCAAGCACCACCATCCCGTCGCGCCCCTGACGTTTAGCCCGATACAACGCACGATCGGCTTGCTGAAGCCATGCCTGCGGGGTGTCGAAAGCGCTCGAAAAAGGCACCAGCCCGATACTCACCGTGCACTCCGTGAGCGACACACGAAGCGCTTCGTCCTGTCGCATTTGCGCTTCTGCCTGCGCCACACGGGCGCGCAAATCGGCGAGCAGCCGATGCATCAGATCGCGTCCCGCGACTTCGCCGGTGTTGACCAGCACGGCACCGAACTCTTCCCCACCATATCGCCCGACCGCGTCGATCTCTCGCAGACGCTGACGCAGCAGTCCGGCAAAGCGCCGTAGCGCCGAGTCGCCCGCTGCGTGGCCAAGCGTGTCGTTGATGCGCTTGAAGTGATCCAAATCCATCAGCACCAGACACGCCGGTTGCTCCGTGTGTGCGCAATGCTCGTGGATGTCGGCCAGCCGCTGCTCCCACGCCCGCCGATTGAGCAGGCCCGTCAGGCCATCGTGTCGCGACAGATGCTCCATTTCCCGAGAGCGCTGCGACAGCTTCTGCGCGAGGTCATACGTCACCTTGCCGAGTGCGACGGGATACAGAATCACCATCGGCAAACTCGTGATGACATTGAAGGTATCGGACGCGGGGGCCCAGACAAAGCCAAGCAAGGCGATCCCGATCAGTCCGCCAACGACATTGGCCAGCAGCCCCTGAAGAAAAAGCCGTACGCCGCCCGCGCCGATGTTATCCATCGACATCATCGCGAGGACGACGACGCTCGGCAGCAGATTGAACTGCATTGCAGCGACCCAGAAGCCACCGAATGCCGCATCGATCATCAGATTCGTGCGCTCGGCGCGGTAAGGGACCGGGCGCGACAGCGCGAGTACACAGGCCAGATGCGGCCAGACGAAACCGTGGAAGATCACAAGCGCCCACAGCCACAGCGGCGTGGGCGGATCGAGTCGATAGAAGACGCCTGCGACACAGAAGAATCCGATGCCCAGACCGATGGTCCGCAGACGGTAGATGCGTCGTACGAAACGCTTGCCCTTGCCTGCGACGGCGGGATCGACACCGGCAGCGGCAGACGCCGAAGCGGCGGTCCCCGTCCTTCGGTGTTGTAGCGTGCCGTCGGCGCGCGCGTTGCTGTCTTGCTGACTCACTGACACCATGCTGCTCCGATCAACCTGCACGAACCACGGACCACGAATCAAGAACGACGGACTACGAAATACGCGCACGATGTCATCGCACCGTGTGGCCGGGCATCGCGCTTCGTGCGTGCGAACACATTGGCTTACGGTCACCGCAAGGACCCGATGGCGCCATTCTACCTGCGGCAACGTCGGCGAGCGATTCCGAAGCGCCTGACGTTGAGGGTGGTCAATATAGCCACGGACGTCACGTCCGAAATACCTTATCGTTTGTCTGAAATTCGCTATGCGACGGATACCTTTAGGGCGGACAATTTGCCTCAGTTCGTAAGACACCCGCCGGTCGCCCCCCGACCGGCACATCGCATACATCATGGCTAATTTCATTCTGCCGCTGACCGCAGTGCTTATCTGGTCGGCCAACGTGATCGTCAACAAGCTTGCCGTCGGTCACATCTTCCCTGCTGAGATTGCGTTCCTGCGCTGGTTCGCCGCCGCGTTGCTGCTCACGCCGTTTGCGTTGCCCGCGTTGTGGCGCGCCCGCCGTCAATTTGCGCCCCATATGGCGCAATACGCCACCCTTGGCGTGCTGGGTATGGCGATCTATCAGGGCCTCGCCTATTCGGCAGCGCATTACACGAGTGCCACCAATATGGGGATCATTCTGGCGCTGCTGCCCCTCACGACCCTCACGCTCGCGGTCATGCTGCTGGGCGACGCCCTCACCGCCGGTGCGCTGGCCGGTGGCTTGATGTCGATCGGTGGCGTGCTGCTGGTCGTCGGACACGGCTCGCTGCTGCATCTCGCCGATCAGGGCATCGGTGTGGGCGACGCCATGATGGTCGCCGCCATGCTCGCGTACGCCGTGTACTGCGTGCTGCTGCGCAAATGGCATCTGCCGCTCGCCCCGCTGCCGTCGCTGTACGCGCAGATCATGTTCGCGGTCATCGCGCTGCTGCCGTTCTATCTGATCTCGGAGAAGGCAGGCATTTCGATGGACAACCTGCCGGAGCTGGCCTTCGCGACGATCCCGGTGTCCATCGCCGCCCCGTTCATCTGGATGATCGGCGTTGCGCGCATCGGCCCGCGTCGCGCGACCGTCGTCATCAATCTGGTGCCGATCTTCACGGCCCTGATCGCAGCCTTCGGTCTCGGAGAGCATCTCGCCGGTTATCACCTTCTGGGCGGCGCGCTGATTCTCGCGGGGGTGGCACTCGGCGAAAACTGGCATCTGCCGATTCGCAAAGCGCGTGAACCGATGCCCGCTGTGGCGGATGAATTGGGAAGCGTCCGATAAATTTTGCGCTATTAGCGTCACCGACTCTTTATAGAGGCCCGCCCGTCACGCATGGGGAGGAGAGCGATATAACGTCGCAGGGCGCGGGGGGATTGATTACGCTGTGTGACTCGTCAACGGAGTTCGCCATGCAAACCAATCCACTCGCCCTGTTCGGAGACCATCTGGCCCGCTTGCGTAAGGCGCGCGGCTGGTCGCAGGAGAAGCTTGCCCTAGAGAGCGGTCTGGCACGCTCGTATGTCAGCGGTATCGAACGGGGCAGACGCAATGTCGCTCTCGTCAACATTTGCGTGTTGGCAGACACGCTGGGCGTGCCAACGTCCGAAATGCTGCGTTTCGCTCAGGCCGCCGCAGGCGGTGCAGAAGACGTGGCGGTGGCCTCCGAGCGCACGCCGCTGCCGCAGATCAGCCGGTCACTGTGCAAGCTGGAGAACCGCGATCAGGTCTGGCTCGCAGAGATCATCCGCAGTCTCAGCTCACGCCTGAGTCACGCGGCGCCGCCGTCCGCCACGAGCGCCTACGCGCAGTCTTCCCACGGCACGACGTCCGTCGGCGCGCATGCGGGTGCATTCGACGACGACACGCCCGACGACAGTGGGGACCTGGACGCCGGATTTCCCGTCCACCATCACCCCCCCTCTACCTCGCCCACCCGGTACCCGGCCATCTCGGAAGCGTCTTCAGAAGTCAACGTGACGCATGCCGACGCGCAGGCGAGCGAGGGCTCTCACCGCATCGGCGATCCGGACCGTCGACAGGACGGCGAAATGGATCGATCGCCCCGCGCGGCCACAGCGCCGGGCACGAACGTCGTGGCGCAAGAGGACCCACTGCGCTGGCCTGCCAGCAGAGAAGAACGCGAATGAGTGCGCGAACGAGGCATGGTCGAAAGCGTGTGCCATCGCCACGCCATTAGTGCTTAGGACATCGCGCAAAGTCCCTCTGCCACACGGGGGGCGTTGCGCGATGATTCGTCTCGTAAAAGTGACTAATTAACCTATTAAAAATAGCCGCTCTTGCGCGGACCGCGTCGTCACCGAACGAAGAGAACGCGGCGACGTGCGCGTCAACGACGACAGGAGCGACAGCGAGTCGACGCCTACCGCAATTCCACGACGCTGGACACAATATCCGGCTCGGCTCGTCATCATCGAGTGACATCCCAACGCGGAACCTTTCAGAATCCCCGCTCTACTTCTACCGGTCAGACCAGTGTCACACTGCGCGGCGCTGGTTGACGGGAGAGCGACACGACACCTCACAGCGCGTCGGTGCAGTACGGCGGTACGCGAAATAGCGCCGCCGTCACCGTCAGAGCGACTGCACTCGTTGTGCCTTCTCCGAAAGTCCGCAAAAAATCTGCGCGACGCTCCCGGTAGTTCGTGCCTCACAAACGAGGGACACCCGAGGCACCGTCCCCGATGCCGGATTTTTGTTCCAATCTTCTCGTCCCGAACAAGGAAACTTTTTTATGGACACCAATTTATTTCGATTCGGCAGACATCTCGCCGGTTTGCGCAAGAAGTACAACTGGGCGCAGGACAAACTTGCGCTGGAGAGCGGTCTCGCACGTTCCTATCTGAGTGGTGTCGAGCGCGGCAAACGCAACATCTCGCTGCGCAACATCTGTATTCTTGCCGACACGCTGGGACTGCCCCCGCATGAGTTGCTGGCATTCGACGCGTCGAGCGGCATGGCGGCGGACATCGGCCCGAGCGTGTCGGTCCCCTGCGATCCGTGTCCGTCGCTCAATCGTGCCATGCAGAAGTTGTCCGATCGCGATCAGGCATGGATGGCCGATCTGGTCCGCACCCTGAGCCTGCGGCTGGGTCACGGGTTGTTGCGTGACGAATGAAATTGGAAGTCGCGACCGGCAGAAAGCGCGTACGACAGGCAATGCGCGTGAGGCAGCGCGAGGGCAGGACGCCAGGCCCGACGCTGCGCTCGCCGGATCAGTCGGTGCCGAGGAAGGCGTCGACCGCGCGGTGAAATGCGATCGGATTGGCGAGATTCATGCCGTGCGACGCGTCCTGAATCACCATGCGACGCGCTTCGGGCATCGCATACGCCAGCGCATTGAGCACGTCCGGATACGGCGCGGGACTTTCGGCGCCGCCCATCAGCAGCACCGGCGCGTGGAGTGCGCCGAGGGCGTCGATCGGCAGCGGCGTGCGCGGTTCGGCGACCTGCCCGATCAGGGTGCGCGCATTGTCGCGCACCATCTGTTTGAACCACGGCACCATGCGACGCCAAGTGTCCGGACCGCTCACCGTATCGATAAAGAGTGCGAGACCACCGTCGATATCGCCCGCTTCGATGGCTTTCAATGCCGCTTCACGGAAATTGCCGCGCTCGCTGTCGAGCGGAATCTGCACCGGGCCGCCGCTGATTTCTACGCCCGGGTCGGCGAGGATCAGCGAGCGGACGGTGTCGGGTGCGAGCAACGCGGTGCGCAGCGCGACATAGCCGCCGCGCGAATGGCCCAGCACGTGGACGGGGCCGACACCGAGCGCCGTAATGAAGGCCGCGAGGTCTTCGGCGTGTTGCTCACCGGAGAACTCACCGTCGTGGCCATTCCAGGCTTCGGGAAAATAGTGACGCAGGCTGACCGAAATGACGCGCCGACGCTGCCCCAGCGGGGCCATATTCGGTTTGAAGTATCGGTAGTCGCAAAGCGATCCGTGAACCAGCACTAGCGGCGCGCCGACAGCCTCGGCGGGGGCGGGGGTTTCGACGTAGGCCATCGGGTAGCCGTTGACGTCGATCGTTTGCGGTGCAGGAACCGGCATGGGGGATACATCAGGTAAGACGAAGGCGCCAGTATACCGAGCTTGCAAACCCTTTGCTGCGGTGCGCCACGGGCGTAACGGACGTGACGGACGTGACGGACGTGACGGGGCCTCACACAGAACGCCACACCGCCTGGTGTATGCTTGCGACTTTCTTCAATCCTGCGGTTTCCCTGCATGGCGCTCAAAGCCACTATCTATAAGGCCGAGGTGCAAATCACCGACCTCGACCGTCACTACTACGCATCCCACAACCTCACGATTGCCCGTCATCCGTCGGAAACCGACGAGCGCATGATGGTGCGCGTGCTCGCATTCATGTTGTATGCGGGCGAGCGCCTCTCGTTCGGCAAGGGCATTTCCACGGCCGACGAGCCGGACCTCTGGGAGCACGATTTCGGCGGCGATATCGTTCGCTGGATCGATGTCGGCCAGCCGGATGCCCGTCGTCTGGTCAAAGCAGCAGGCCGTGCCGAGCATGTCGACGTGATCGCCTACGGCGGCAAGCCCGCCGCCGTGTGGTGGCAGGCGACCGAGAAGGAGATCAACCGTCTGTCGAACCTCACCGTGCGGATGCTCGACGACGAATCCGCCGAAGCCCTGACGGCGCTGGCCTCGCGCACGATGCGCCTGCAATGCACGATTCAGGACGGCGAAGTCTGGGTCGCGGACGACAACCACAATTTCGCGGTCAAGCTCGAAACCCTGCGCGCGGCCGCCCGCGACTGAGCCTCTGGCTCAGGCCTCGCCCCAATACATGGGCGAGCCGAAGCTGCGTTACACTTGACGTTAACGTAAATCGAGTGAACGCAGCTGTTGCGACGGCACGCGTCCACCCACGCCTGCCGCGCACCTCATGGACATCCTGATCTTCTCCCCGGACGGCAAGACTGCCGCCTATGAAACCGGCCTCGCCGAGCATCTGCCGCAGGCCAACATCCGTGGCTGGCAGCCGGGCGACACGGCCCCCGCCGACTACATCGTGCTGTGGAAGCCGAACGCCGAAGTCCTGCAACCTCGTGAGCGCCTGAAGGCGATCTTCAATATGGGGGCGGGCGTCGATGGCGTGCTCGGTGCGCACGGCGAGAGCGCGCACCGTCTGCCGCCGGGCGTTCCGCTCGTGCGCCTCGAAGATGCGGGCATGGCCGACCAGATGGCGCAATACGTCAGCGCCGCCGCACTGCGGTACTTCCGCCGCCTCGACGACTTCCAGACCCAGCAAACCGAAAGCCAGTGGAAATTCCAGAAGCCGAACCGGCTCGCCGACTTCCCCGTCGCGGTACTGGGTTACGGCACGCTCGGCGCGCACGTGGCCAAAGCGCTGAAGACGTTCGGGTTTCCGGTGCGCGCGTGGAGCCGTAGCGAGCGTCAGGACGACACGGGCATCACTCTCTATCACGGCGATGCAGGGTTCGACGCCTGCGTGTCGGGCGCACGCATTCTCGTCAACCTGCTGCCGCTCACGCCGCAAACGGTAGACGTGCTGAACGCCGACCTGTTTGCGAAGCTCGCGCAGGGCGCGTACCTGATCAACGTGGCACGCGGCGCACATCTGGTCGACGACGACCTGCTGGCCGCCCTCGACAGCGGCCAGATCGCCGGTGCCACGCTCGACGTGTTCCGCACCGAGCCGTTACCGGCCGAGCATCCGTTCTGGCGCGCCCCGAAGGTCACGGTCACGCCGCACATCTCGGCGCTGACGCTACGTGACGAGACCGTCGCGCAAATCGCAGGAAAGATTGCCGCGATGTCACGCGGCGAAGCCATTACCGGCATCGTCGACCTGACGCGCGGCTACTGAGCGACCGAACGAGCGAACCAACAAGACGACTGAGCCGCCGACGGGTGCGTCGCGGCCGATCCCCACCAGACGAATTAGAGGAGACCGATCCCCATGTCCGCATCTCATCTGCCGCAACGTGTGAAAGTGGTCGAAGTCGGCCCGCGCGACGGCCTGCAAAACGAAAAGCAGCCCGTTGCTACGGATATCAAGATCGCGCTGATCGACCGTCTCTCGGCCGCGGGCTTCGCCAACATCGAGGCGACGTCGTTCGTGTCGCCGAAGTGGGTGCCGCAGATGGCCGATGGGGCCGAAGTCATGGCTGGCATCACGCGTCGTCCGGGCACGATCTATTCGGTGCTCACCCCGAACATGCGCGGCTTCGAAGGCGCGGTCGCCGCGAAGGCGGACGAAGTGGTGATCTTCGCCGCCGCGAGCGAAGCCTTCTCGCAACGCAACATCAACTGCTCCATCGAAGAGAGCATCACGCGATTCGAGCCGGTCGCCCGCGCCGCCAAAGAGGCAGGTCTGCGTCTGCGCGGCAGCATCTCGTGCGCACTCGGCTGCCCGTATCAGGGTGAAGTGCCGGTCGCGAGCGTGGTGGACGTCGTCAAGCGACTTGCCGCACTCGGTTGCGACGAGATCGACATTGCCGACACCATCGGGGTCGGTACGCCCACCCGCACGCGCGAAGTCATGGACGCCTGCGCGAAGGTGTTCCCCATCGAGCGTCTGTCGGGACACTTCCACGACACCTACGGTCAGGCGACGGCTAACATCTACGCCGCGCTGCTTTCGGGCATCTCGATCTTCCATTCGTCCGTCGCCGGTCTCGGCGGCTGTCCGTACGCCAAGGGTGCGACCGGCAACGTGGCGACGGAAGACGTGCTGTATCTGCTGCAAGGGCTGGGCATCGAAACAGGCATCGATCTCGAAGCGGTCGTGCACACGGGCGACTTCATTTCGCAAGCCATCGGCCGCCCGAACGCCTCGCGCGTGGGCCGCGCAATGCTCGCGAAGCTGAAAGACGCCGCTGCCTCGACTAATTAACGCGGCCCCCTGAAGCGCCCCACGGACCCGACCGACCCGACCATGAGCGACTCGCCACAGATCCCCGAATCCGCCGACGAACATCAACTGCCCGAAGGTGCGCGCCACGTCGCACGGCTGCTCGCGGGCATGGGCCACGACCAGCCGATCGTGCTGCTGCCCGCCACCGGCAAGACCTCGGCGGAAGCGGCCGCAGGCCTGGGCTGCGAAGTCGCACAGATCGCCAAGTCGATCATCTTCCGTCGCGCGGCCGACGACACGCCGGTGCTCGTCATTGCCAGCGGCATCAACCGCGTGGATGAGAAGAAGGTCGCCGCGCAGGTGGGCGAACTGGCCCGCGCCGACGCCCGCTTCGTCAAGGAAAAGACCGGTTACTCGATTGGCGGCGTGAGCCCGATCGGGCACGTCGTCTCGCCCGTCACGCTGATCGACGAAGACCTGCTGAAGCTCGCGAGCCTGTGGGCCGCCGCCGGGCACCCGCACGCCGTGTTCAACCTCACGCCGCAGCAATTGGTGGCAATGACGGGCGCACCGGTCGTCGACGTCGCGCTGCGTAGCTGACGACGCACGGTCGACGCCCCGTCACCGCTCACAAGAACAAGGAGACCTGCCATGCCGAGCCCAGAACTTGTGCCGGGCCTGACATTCGAGTGGACGTATCGCGTGCCGAAAAAGGCCGTGGTCCCCGAACTCTACGACGATGTCGAACTCTGCCGCGACATGCCTGCGGTGCTGGCCACGGGCTATCTCGCGGGCATTCTCGAGTGCGCATGTCTTCAGGCGATCCGTCCGTATCTGGACTGGCCGCGCGAGCAGTCGCTCGGCACGCTAGTCTCCTTCACGCATCTGGCGGCGACGCCTGCGGGTGACACGTTGCGCATCCGGGGCAAGCTGATCGACGTCGACGGGCGCACGCTGCGCTTCGAAGTCGCCGCCTGGGACGGTCTCGACAAGGTCAGTTCAGGCACGCATGAGCGCGTGATCGTCGATCAGGAACGCTTTCACGGCAAATTGCGCGAGAAAGCGGCCAAGCTCGGCCTGCCCATCTGAAACCGATACCTCACGCGCCCGACGCACGCTCATGACCTCGTTCGACTCTCCTGTCCCGTCGCCCTGCACCAACATCTGCCGCATGAATCCTGCGACGGGCTGGTGCTCGGGCTGCTGGCGCACCCTCGACGAGATCGCCGCATGGTCAACGATGGCGGACGACGCCAAACGCCTCGTCTGGTCGCTGCTGCCCGCACGCCGCGCGGAGCATGAAGCGCCGCCCGAGATGCATCGTCGCGTGGTCGTGAGCAAGCCGGGCGCGAGCGACGCCTAGCCCATTTCGCGATACGCACCGCCACTCACGCAATTTCTGCCCAACTATCGTCATTACTCATGGGAAAAATCGTTGCCGTCGGCGAGACGTTCTCCGCCAGCCACCACTTCTCGCCGGATTCGATCCGCGAATTCTCCACGCTTGCGCACGATTTCAATCCGCTGCATCTCGACGCCGAGTACGCCGCAGCCGATCCGCGTTTCGGGGGACTGATCTCGTCGGGTACGCAGCAGATGTCGTATCTCGCAGCACTCCTCGCTACGCACTACTCGAAGACGGCGCAACCGCTCGGTCTGGAGTTCGACATGAAGCTTCGCCGCGCCGTGCATGCGGGCGACGACATCACCGTGCGCTGGACGGTCACCGACAGTCTGTGGAAAGAGAAGCTGGCAGGCGACATCGTGTCGCTCGACGGTGAGGCCGTGAATCAGCACGGCGAGACGGTGATTGCGGCGACAGCCAAGATCCTCGTCTGCGCCAAGCCCGCCTGATCGCTGGCGCAAGCTAAAGAACATCTCCAAAGCCTAACGAGATACGCCCAATGACCTCGCTTACCCTGCCCGCCGGGTTGCGCGTGTTCGAGCGCGGCTGGCTCTCATCGAACAATGTGCTGTTCCTCGGCGACGAGCCCGCGCTCGTCGACAGCGGCTACGTCAGTCACTCGGAGCAAACGCTGGCCCTCGTGGCGCACGCGCTGCCCGAAGGCCGAACCCTCGCCCGCCTCATCAACACGCACCTGCATTCCGACCACTGTGGCGGCAATGCGGCGTTGCAGGCCCGCTACGGCTGCCGCACGTGGGTGCCCGCCGCCGAGGCCGATCCCGTGCGTCACTGGGACGAGCACCGCCTGTCGTTCGACGCGACCGGCCAGCAATGCGCACGCTTTACGTTCGACGACACGCTCTCGCCCGGCGACACCATCGCGCTCGGCGAGCACGAATGGCTGGTACTCGGCGCGCCGGGACACGATCCGCACGCGCTGATGCTCTACAACGCCGCCGACGGCATTCTCATCTCCGGCGACGCGCTCTGGGAGCGCGGCTTCGGCGTGATCTTCCCGGAACTCGACGGCGAGTCGGGATTCACCGAGCAGGCCGCCGTGCTCGACCTCATCGAGCAGTTCGACGTCTCGCTGGTGATTCCCGGACATGGCAAGCCGTTCGACGACATCGACGGTGCGCTCGCCGCCGCGCGCGGACGACTCGACTATCTGCAAAGCGATCCCGCCCGCAATGCCCGCAACGCGCTGAAGGTGCTGATCGTGTTCAAGTTGATGGCGCAAGGACAGATGACGGGCGCAATGCTCAAAGCGACGCTCGACACGGCGCGCGCCTGGCGTAATGCGGCAGCGATGCTCGCTCCGCCTTCCGGGTGGCCTGCGTTACTCGACACGCTCGTCGCGGAACTGGTCAAAGCCGGTGCGCTGCGCTACGACGCCGAGACGGACACGTTGCACGCCGTGTGAGCGGGTGCACGCCCCCTTTTCGGTGGCAAAAAAATAACGCCGCTCGCCAGTGACGGCAAGCGGCGTTTGAGGACGTGACGTGCCGGACAAGCGCTGCGGTCGCTAACGCGGCGCTCGTCCTGCGACACCGGCTACCGGTGTCCCCTGGCACGCGTCTATATCGTAGTCAGCACAGGGCATCGACCCAAGAGGACTTTCCCTGATACGGCGGCAATCAGCGCATCGGAACCGAAGCTTTCTTCGAGTGACCGCTCACCGGGCGACGTCCGAATCCCCCTATAATCGAACGATCGTTCGCGAAATTGCCGTGACAGCCATGCCGCGACCCGACTCTCACGTACCGGCGAGCGCACACCGAACGTCCTGCCTCAGGAGACTTCATGGCCCTTCCCAAGATTCTGCAAAACCTGGCGTTGCCTGTCGTGGCGTCGCCGATGTTCATCGTGAGCTACCCGGAACTGGTGCTCGCGCAATGCAAGGCCGGTATCGTCGGCTCGTTCCCCGCGCTCAACGCGCGCGAGCCGCAGATTCTCGAAGACTGGTTGTCGCGCATCACCGAAGAACTTGCGTCGTACAAGGCGGCGAATCCGGACGCCGTCGTCGGCCCGCTCGCCGTCAACCAGATCGTGCATCAGTCGAATCAACGGCTTGAGCATGACGTGCGCGTGTGTGTCGAGCATCGCGTGCCGATCTTCATCACGAGCCTGCGCGCACCGCCCAAGGAAGTGCTCGACGCCGTGCACAGCTACGGTGGCATCGTGCTGCACGACGTCATCAATCTGCGTCATGCCAACAAGGCGCTCGAAGCCGGTGTGGATGGTCTGATTCTCGTGGCCGCCGGCGCGGGCGGTCATGCAGGCATGCTCTCGCCGTTCGCGCTCGTGGGCGAAGTGCGCAAGATCTTCGACGGCCCCATCGTGCTCTCCGGCTCGATTGCCAACGGCGGGTCGATTCTCGCTGCGCAGGCGATGGGCGCGGACCTCGCCTACATCGGCACGCGCTTCATCGCGTCCACCGAGGCGAACGCGAGCGACACCTACAAGCAAGCCATCGTCGACGCCAGCGCCAACGACATTGTCTACACGAACCTCTTCACCGGCGTGTCGGGCAACTACATCCGCCAGAGCATTCTGAATGCGGGTCTCGATCCCGAGAACCTGCCCACCGCCGACAAGACCGCGATGAACTTCTCCAAGGCGAAAGCGTGGAAGGATATCTGGGGTGCGGGTCAGGGCGTGGGGTTGATGGACGATGTGCGTCCGGCGGCGGACATCGTTGCGCGCCTGAAGCAGGAGTACGACGACACGCGCAAGCGTCTGGCAGGCTGATGTATCGCGGCGCGAGGCGGCTTTCGTCTCGCGCCGTATGACAACATCGGCATCCCCTCGCAAATTCGCAGAATCGACAGCGCGACCCAACGAAACGCAAGCATCCGCGCGCCTGCCAGTGGCAAGCTCCTCCACCCGGGCTGGCGCATGACACTGTCTTCGG
This sequence comes from Pandoraea commovens, assembly GCF_024704525.1. NCBI lineage: Bacteria > Pseudomonadati > Pseudomonadota > Betaproteobacteria > Burkholderiales > Burkholderiaceae > Pandoraea > Pandoraea commovens. Next base: position 432,629 of record NZ_CP102780.1, on the reverse strand, counting down.
CAATACATGCACGGCCCGCCTTTTGTGCCCTTATGTGGTTTAAGGAGGCCTTCCCATGTCGCATATGCCACACCATCGCGCGATCGGTTCCGCGCCCTGCTACAGACTTTCCCCTACCGCCAACCGTCGCCAGAGCAGCCGCTACGGTGGGCATGAGTTTCCGCGTCATTTTCGCGGGACGCGCGCCTCGCCGCGTACGCACGTCGCAGCGGCGACCGGTCCGTGCCGCAGCGCATCGGGGCGAGCGTCGTCCGTCGGCCAATGGCAGACGGTATTCGCACTGGCCGTCGTCGCCAATCTCGTGCCCCACACACTGGCGGGGCCGCGACTTCCCTTCTCGCGTAACGATCGCCGCCCCGCAGAGGACATCGGCGGTGATGCTGCGCTCCATATCTCCGATGTCGCCGCAGGCACCCTGGACGATGTGCAACGCGCGCCCGTCCAACACGCCGCCATCCAGTCCGACTACTCCTTGCCGCAGCTGATGCGCGCGTTCGGCGCATCGAGCTCACCGTTCCAGAATCTGGGGAAGGCGATCAACGAGATGCATGTCCTCGTCGCTGGCGAAGAACTGGACCGGGAAACGCTGGAGACGGTGAAGGACGTCGGCGCGTTTATCGACATGGTGACTGCGTTGATTCCGTCGGTGCAAAGCGCGCGTCTCGGCGGCCATCTAGCGGAAGCGGCGGCCGATGCGGCCGAGGGCAAACCTACGAATGCCGAACGCATCGCTTCCTTGATCCAGATGAGCGATCCACGCACGCTAGGTGCGTCATTGCCGACACACACGGGTGATTCCTCGGCAGGTCTCGTGGCTTCGGAAGTGTTGGTCGCTGAGCGTCCCGCGTCGGCTCACGAGGTTCTCGATGTCGCAGGCAGCGCCGAAGGCGACGTCGTTGCGGCTGCGCCTGCTGACGCCAGTGTCTCGGAGAGACTTGACGAACCCCGCATCGAAGGCGAGCGCGATCATCTCCAGGGGTACGAACAGGCGCTCCCGTCCGGGGCGCACCCAGACACGTCACATCCACAGTTGTTCGTCGTCGATGCTCGCCACTATCTCGGCGGAGAGGCCGGGTTCTACCGTCTGACCAGGTCACCGCATGCGAATCAGTGGCTGGTCGACGCGCCACGCGGCATCCGCGCCCAGGTGCCTGTGACGTACGATCCTCAGACCGGTCGATGGCAGGTACAAGCACCGCTGCGGCTATGCGGCGGCGGTTGCGGTCCGAGCCGGGAGTCGACGCCCGACAGCGTTGCGATGAGTCAGAACCAGATCGCCGATGCGATTCGCCACATTCCCGACCGCGACGTGCGGGACTCCATTCAGCTTGCCTATCACGATCTCAGTCACCTGCATCTGCTACGCACCAATCGTGAAGACTTGCGGTCGCTACGCGACAACTCCATCGTCGGCCACCGGAAGATTCTGGTGCCGCAGTTGATGCGTCTCGATCCGTACGCGACGCTATTTGAGCAACAGCGCGAAGCCGCCGAGATCACGGCGATTCATTACGACACCTATATCGACACCGGTATCTATGACCTCAGTCCGGAAGCGTTCTGTCAGGAGAACGCCGAGATTCTGTTCCACTATCTGCTCGCGCGTGGCGTTCCCAGTCATCACATCCGCATCATGACGGTGCAACCCAAGAGTCAGCCCGCGCACGTCATGGTGCTCTATACCGAGTCGGATCATTTCATCGATCTTCTCGATCTGTCGACGCCGCAACCACCGGTCGAGGGCTACGTCGACGGCATCAGTGGAGAGCGCTTCACTGCGGCGCTGTTCCTGACGCGCGACTCCACCGTTCTTCTCGACCCGTGGAGCCGTGTCAAAGCCTCCTCGTTCGTCGATGCGGACAGTATCGAGGCACTGATGAGCGAGCTGGATATTGCGTTGTCCGACACTGGACACCGGCCCGGGAAGCCTTTCCGGGTCTCGCTGACGCGCCCTTATCCGGCCCCTCGTGATCGTGCACGCGCACAGCGGCCGAGCCCGAGCGAATCACGTGGCTCGCGGGGTTCGAAAGGGTCCAGCAGTTCCGGAAGTAGCGGAAATCCGGCGTCGACGGCGACGTGAAGCGGTCTCTTTCACCGGATGAAACGCTTCGCGGGTATCCATCATTTACATCGCCATCCGAAATAACTAGCATCCAAAAACGACAGACGCTCTGACCGATGCGTAAGCCCTGCGCATCGGTGCGATGGCAGTCTTCATCTCCCGGGCCACCGAAACGTCATGGTGCTGCACATGCGCCGAAAACGGTGGCCCACTACTTTGGGAGAGGACGCCATGCCGCACGCCTTGCATCACAGCCCCCGGCACTTCACACCCCACTACGGGCTGTCACCCGCACGTCAGCATCGTGCGTCGTCGGCCGGAGTGTCCGACAGCTTTCATGTCACATTCCGTCGGGCGCGATATGCACATCGTACCGCCCATCACACTCACGATGTCCCACAAACGACCTGCGCGTCGAGCGCGGCGCAGCGTGCGCCCGGCATCTGGCCGGCCGCATTCGCCGTGTTGTTCGTGGCAAATCTTGTGTCACCGGGCGCTGGCGCCATTCCGCGTCGACATCTCGTCGCCGATACGAATGACGACAACTACTTTCTTTCGCAACCTGGATCAGGCCAGGCACTCGCGCCGCAGACCGAAGCGTCGGCGAACGGTACGTCCACGCCTGACGACGTCGACATCCGTCTCGTCGAGCGCACATACCTCAAGACCGACTACACGTTGCTGGACTTGCTGAGGATCATCGCCGCATCGCGCGCGCCGTTCGAGGAATTCGGCGCTTCGTTGGGCGACGCGTACGAGGTCTTCGCCGACGAATCGATTGCGCGCGAAACACGCAAGTCCGTCAAGCGCGGCGGCAAGGTGCTGGACTTGTCCACGAGCCTGATTCCCCAGGTGCGCCTAAGCCGCATACCCGGCGACGTTTCGTATGTCGCGGCCCAGCAGATCGAAGGCAAGCCGCCCGTTGGGGAGGACATGGTGATGTTGACGCGAGTGCTCGATCCGCGCGCGTGGCAAGGCAGCCAACAGACGGAAGTCGCGGCGCCTCGCGTGGCGGCCTCGGACGCCGAGACGCTTCACCTCCCCATTGAACCGAAGCCGCATGCCGGTCAAGGCCAGGCTCAGGTCATTCGTCGTCCGCCCCCATCAGATGCGCAGGCGCTGGATGTCGACGGTCTCAGACGCGAAGCGGACACTTTGTCGGCAGCACCCATCGAAGCACCGGCCTCATCCACGACGATTGCAGGCGAACGTGAGTATCTGGCCGGCTACGAGCAGAGCATCGCCGCGGATCGCCTGCCGCCCGGCGACGCCAAACGCGTGACGTTGATCGACGGGCACCACTATCTCTCGGGTGACAACGGCTATTACCGCGTGACGAAGGGAGCGCACGAAAACGTCTGGTTCGTCGATGCCCCGCGTCACGACAAGGCACAGGTGCCGGTGACACTCAATCCCGAGACCCGCGAGTGGCGCGCCGATGCCCCATTGCGGCTATGCGGCGGCGGGTGCGGGCAAAGCAAGAACATACCCGGGTCCGACAGCATCGTGGACGAATGGATGACCATCGCAGCGGCGATCTCGCATCTGCCCGAAATCGACACACAAGACGCCATTCACACCGCCTTTGGCAGTCTGAGCAGCCTACAACTGTTGCGCGGCAACCGTGCCGACCTGCGCGCGACACGCGACTATTCGATCGTCGGACACCGCGCCGCACTGCGCAAAGCGATGCGCAACATCGACCGCGAAGCGCCGTTGCTGCAACAGCAGCGGGAGACGGCGGCGGCCACCGCAATGTATTACTCCGACAATCCACACGCCGAGGCTTTCTGTCAGGAGAACGCCGAGATACTCTTCCATCTGCTGATCGAAAGCGGTGTGCCCGAAGAGAGGATTCGCATGATCACGCTCAATCCGATGAACCGCGCCTCGCACGTCGTCGTGCTCTACACGGAAGAGGAGGCGCTCATCGACATGCTGCATCTGGCCACCCCGCAACCGGCGATCTATGGCCGTCCGGATGGCATCGGCAGACGCGTGTTTGCGCGCGCGATCCTTCTTACACGCGACTCCACACTCATTCTCGACCCCTGGGGTCGAGCCAAAGCCACGGGGTTCATCGAATCGGACACCGACCTCGACATTCAGCGCCAACTGGATGAAGTCCTCGCCACGATGGGGCACGGCGAAGGTCATCCCTTCACCGTCTCGATCACGCGCCCTCTGACGGGATCGCACCAAGGCTCGCGGCCGCGTAGCGCGGCCAGCGCCGCCAGTGGCAGCAGCGGCAGTAGCGGCAACAGCCCGATGAGTTTTGGCAGTGAGAGCAACAGCATCCTCAACATGCTGATACCACCGGACACGCCATCGTCGCCGGACGAGGCGCCGGCGGCAGGCGTGCCGGAACGCTGAACGTGAATGTCTGCGTCATCACGCGACGCGCACTGTTCGATTTCCCCATTCATGCTCATCGCGCGTCGTGACTGGACGCACCTTCGGAGACGTTGCCATGCTTTATCCATCACATTGCCATGTCATCGGGTCCGTGCCTCGCTACGGATTGCGTGCTTCGGAGTTCTCTTCGCGAACGCGGGGTGCGTCCGGCAACCCGCTCGCCAGAACATTCCGCCATGCTCATACGGCCCGCGCCCTCGACACCGGTCGTGCAGACCGCACTCGGAAATCGCGCAGGGCCCCCCCTCACTCTGCCCCGGCTGCGTCGGCAGCCCCGGTGGCCAGAGGCGCATGGCCCGCAGCATTCGCCCTCCTCTTCGTCGCCAATCTGACGGCACCGGCAAGGAGCGCCGTCCCCTGGGGCGCGATGCGCGAATCGGCACCAGAGGGACCTGGCACGCAAGGCGGTTCGCTCCAGGTTTGCGTCGGGGGCCATACGGGTGACGCACCGATGCATTGCCGAGCGCCGGATGTCGTGGCCGTTCAGCCTGTACAGACGCCCGCTATCAAGTCGAACTACACCTTGTCGGAATTCCTGTACGCCGTTGCAGCGTCAAGCGAGCCCTTCCGAAACACAGGTGAATCGCTACTTCAGATGTACACGCTCGTCACTGGCGAGGAGGTCCGTATCGATACGCGCAAGTCAATCAGTCAATGGACCGAAGCACTCGATCTTGCGACCGGATTGGTGCCGGATGTCGGGATATCGCGAATCCCGGGCGATGCGGCCGGCATTGCCGCCGATCAGATGGAGAGGCGCCCGGTAGCCCCGGATCGGTTGATTAGCATGATTCAGGCGTCCGACTCTCGCAATCTGGCGAGCCGGGGCGTCATGCGCAAGCCACCGGATTTTTCCGCAATTGAAGCCAAATGGCGTCAAACGTCGAGAGGCAAAGCGCACGCCGATGAATCACGCCGCGCGGCGGTCGCCCGGGCGGAAGCCATCGCGCGCCGCCGAAACGAAGCGCAGATCGACGCAGAGAGAGATCGCATTACGGCCGCCCTGGAAGAGGACATGCAGCTCGCCGCGAATTCCCCCGACGACACCTCGGCTCACCACCAGCCGTACTCACCTCAGGAATGGCGCATCGAAGGCGAGGACACGCATCTGGACGGATATGCGCGGTCTCTGGCGCCCGACAAACTGCCGAGCGATCAGCAACGTCGAATCGTCACGATCGACGGGTACCTCCACCTTCGAGGCGCGGCCGGCTACTACCGTGCGATCCGTGGCCGGAGCCTCGACCACTGGCTTGTCTCGGCACCACGCGGCAGCGGCCGCGCTGCGCTCGTGCCGGTGCATTTCGACGCAGCCACCGGGCGCTGGCACGCAGAAGCGCCGCTACGGCTTTGCGGCGGCGGCTGCGGGCCTAGTCGGGAGGCCACCCCCGACAGCATCTCACTCGACCGGGAGAAAGTCCGGGACGCCGTCGCGCATCTGCGCAACGAGGACATACGCGACGCGATCGTCTTCGCATACGACGATCTCGCCGCCCTGCACCTGTCTCGCAGCAATCGTCCCGATCTTCAAGCGGGACGCGACAACTCCATCGTCAATCACCGGACGGCATTGCGCTCGTCGATGAAGCGAATTAAACGCAACCTTCCGCTGGCCAGACAACAAGAAGAAGCGGCCCTGATCACCGCAATGCACTATCACTGGAACCCGTACGCCGAGGCGTTCTGTCAGGAAAACGCAGAGATCCTTTTTCACTTCTTGCGGGTGAACGGCGTTCCGCTCGAAAACCTTCGCATCATTACAGTGAAACCCAAGAACCGGCCGCCGCACGTGCTGGTGCTTTACACGGAGTCGGAGCGCCTGATCGGACTGCTCGAAGAAGCGACGCCGCACCCGCCACTCAACGTGGGACCGGACGGCCTGATCGACATGCTCTTCGCCCGCGAAGCCTATGAAGCCCGCGATTCCACTGTGCTGCTCGATCCGTGGAGCCGCTCGCGCGCCACATCGTTCGCTCTTGCCACACATGCCGTCGCGATGGTCGACACACTCGACGGCGCCTTCGCCGAGATCGGACATCGACCGGGCAGCCTGTACTGGGTCTCCATTACCCGTCCTCTGGGGCAACGCCGAGGCAGCGCGAGCAGTCTTGGCAGTGCGGGCAGCGGTGGCTCGTCCGGCGGGTCCGGGAGTTCGGTCGGCGGCTTGATCGCCTAAGTTCGTACTACGGGAACGGGGAGCGCCCTGTAGCGCGCTGATCGTCGATACCGAGAATGTCACTAACGCAGCACGTCCTTCGGAGATCTCGCCGTGTCTTTGACAACCCATCATCGCGCCGTGCGCACGACACCATGCTATGGCCCATCGCACACCGTGATGCGTAAATGCGATGCCGCCGGCTTCCCCCGTGCATTTCGTCGCGCGCGCACCGCGCGAGCTTTCGACAACGCTATCGAACCGCACGCACCGTCGCGCTCGTCCCACAGCGCGCCGTGGACCGTCGCCTTTGCGATTCTTCTGGTGACGAACTACGGTGCTTACGCCACCGCATCGCTGCCGCGAGGATATCGCGATCGCTTCGAGCCCGCGTTGACACCGGACGGGCATCACGACGCCCAGGCCGCGTCAATACCCGGCGAGGTTGTCGCCGAGCCCTTGCCACAAGTCCAGGTCAAATCCGAGTACACGCCAGTCGATGTCCTCCGGGCAGTCGCTGCCGCGCGGACGCCGTTCGCGAGCACCGGCGAGTCGATGACCGACGTTTATTCGCTCATGACCGGCCGCGATATCCCGCACGAGACGCGTGAGACGGTCAAAGCGTGGGGGACGGCCATCGACATCACCTCCGGCCTCATTCCCGAAGTCCAGATGTTGCGACTACCGGCGGAGGTCTCGGATATGGCCGTGGACAGCATCGACGGCAAGCCGCCAACCATCGACCGGATCATCGGACTCACGCAGTTCGCGTCCCCGCGCGGCAGTGGCTCACCTGCCGCGCCCGAGCCCGCGCCGCCGAGACTTGCCGCAAAGTCGGGCGTCCGCCGTCCGCCGAAGTCCCCGCTGTGGCTAGCCCCGAAAGACGAACGCATCGGGGTCGTCGACTTGCAGGACAATCTGGCCGCAGAAAAGCCGACGAGCCGTTTCGCTATCCGGGGCGAGTTCGACCATCTCGACGGCTACGAGCAAACGTTCACGCAGGCCGAGTTGCCCACCGACAAAGCGACACGTCTAGCCCTCGTCGGTGGCCATCGCTACCTGCGCGGAGAGGCGGGTTACTACCGCATATCGCAGGGCCTCAGCGGCGATCACTGGCTCATCGACGCGCCTCGTCAAACGCGCGCGCAGGTGCCCGTGACTTACGATCCCGTGACCGATCAATGGCGGGCGCACGAGCCGCTGCGCGTGTGCGGCGGTGGGTGCGGGCCGAGCCGCCCGATCAGCCCCGACAGCATCGCCACGAGTTTCGACAGCATCTTCTCGGCCACCATGCATGTGACCGATGAAGGTGCACAGGAAGCCATTCATAACGCCTTCGCCGATCTGAGCCGCCTGCATTTGGTGCGCTCCAATCGTCCCGATCTGCGCATGTTGCGGGATAACTCGATCATCGATCACCGTGCCGCGCTACGCGTGGCGATGCGCGACATCGACCCGCAACTGCCGCTCGTCAAACAGCAAGGTCTGGTCGCCGAAGCCACGGCACGGTACTACTACTCTCATCCGTTCGCCGAGGCGTTCTGTCAGGAAAACGCCGAAATTCTCTATCACTTCCTGCTTCAGGACGGCGTGAGCAGCGACCAGCTTCGCATGATCACCGTGCAGCCGAAGAATCGTTCGCCACACGTGATGGTGCTCTTCACGGAGTCGCACCGCTTCATCGACATGCTCGACGCGTCGACGCCGCGCCTTCGCGAGAGTCTGCGTCTGGACGGCCTCTCGTCGGGACAGTTTGCGTGGGCCGCCTACATGACGCGCGACACGACCTTGCTGCTCGATCCGTGGAGCCGCAACAAGGCCATCTCATTTGTATGGGCCAACGAGCCACAGGACGTCGTCGACATTCTGGACGTCGCTTTCGCGGACATCGGCCATCGCACCGGTAGTCCATACACGGTATCGCTCACCCGGCCGCTTGCCTCACGTCGAAGCTCGCCCGGCAGTCAGTCCAGTCTGGGGAGTCCCGGTAGTTCCGGGGCGAGTTCGGGTACCTCGCGCAGCTCGCTGCTGTCGTCCTCAAGCCCCCGACTGAGCGCCTCGGTCCGGCCTGCGGCGGGACAGCGTCGCGCGTCCGCCCAGTGGGATATCGAACCACCCGGAAGTGAATCGTCCGATCCTGTATCGCAAGCCGACTGACGCATCGCCCGCTTCATCCATTTTCTTCGGAGACGTTGCTATGCCTTACGCCTCGTATCGTCGTGCCACCTCCAGTGCACCCGCCTATTCGCTTTCGCACGCCGTGCAGCACCGCAAGGCGTCGGCGCGCGCCGACGGCGGTGTGAATGTGCAAACGAAACGACACTTTAGTACCGCGTTCACTCACGCACGGCTCGCGACGCAATCAGATGCTTCGTACACATCGCAAACACATTCGCCACTGCTGCAAGGTCGCGCGCGGCGTAAAGCCGCAGGCTCGGCCACGCCGACCGTCTGGCCCGCCGCTTTCGCGCTCATGCTCGTCGCCAATCTGATAGCGCCCGTCGCATCCGTCGGTCCGGTCTCCGCCTTCGTGCCGAAAGTCCCGCGTCCCTGCCACGGAAATGATGACGCGGAAGGCAATGCGCCCGGCGGCGCGCCACAGTCGCTGCCAGATCAGGCGCAGCCTATGCCAAGCGACGTCGGCGCGGCCGTTCGAGTCGAGCCGGTCGATGCGCCGATGACGCTCAAAGATCAGTATTCGCCACAGGACGTGCTCAGATCGATCGGCACTGGCAGCGCCCCGTTCCGGCACTTCGGCGATTCGGTCGCGGACATGTATTCCCTACTGACGGGCAACCCGGTCGGCCAACAGATGCGCGAAGAGATTCAGCAGCGCGCTCATCTCGTGGATGTGGCCACGGGCCTGATTCCCGAAGTCGCGATGTTGCGCCTCCCCTCGGAGGTGGCGGATGCCGTGGCCGATGGTATCGATGGCAAACCCATCACCGCAGATCGGATCATTTCCATTGTGCAGAGCGCCGATCCGCGCGTGCTGGCGCGTCCGCTCGGCAGTGCCCTGCGACCGGCGAGGCTGAGTACGGCGGGCAAGAAGGCCGCGCAAGCGACGGTGGAAAAGCCTGGCGCGCCGTCGCCCGCCGTCCACATGGAGTCTCCCGAGAAAGCCTTGAAGGATGTCGAGAAGAAGGCGGCTGCGAACGATCTGGAGCGCATGCTCGACCCTGCCAGCGTCGACGCCCCCTCGCAGGAGGTTTCGCTCGGCGATGTGTCTAACGGGACGCCCGACTTGTTCATCGCCGGTGAGCAAACGTATTTGCAGGGATATGCGCAACACATTCCTGCACACCGCCTCCCGCCCGGTCACGCTACGCGATTGGTGACCATCGACGGTCAACAATACCTGCGCGGCCAGAACGGCTTCTACCTCGCGAGTCAGGCATCGAACACCGACCATTGGCTCGTGGACGCGCCGCGCCGCGCGAAGGCGCAGGTGCCGGTCACGTACGACCCACATCTGGATCTGTGGGTCGCGCATGAGGCACTGCGACTGTGCGGTGGCGGTTGCGGAAACAGCCGTATCACAACGCCCGACAGCATCGCCCTGAATCGGCACGAAGTCGACGCGGTACTCAGTCATCTGCGTAACGACGACGCGCAAAACGCCATTCTCTCGGCCTACAACGATGTGTCACGCTTGAAGCTGATGCGCTCCAACCGGCCGGACCTCCGGCAATATCGCGACTACTCGATCATCCCGAATCGGGAGGCGATCCGCACCGCTCTCGGACACATTCCGCCCGACACGCCTCTCTACGAACAGCAACGACTCGCCGCGGTCATCACCGCAAGTCATTACCGTCTGAATCTGGGCACGGAAGCGTTTTGTCAGGAGAACGCGGAGATTCTTTTTCACTTCCTGATCGAAAACGGCGTTCACGGCGACTGCATCCGCATGATTACCGTTCATCCGAAGGGACGCTCGCCCCACGCGCTCGTACTTTATACGGAATCCGAAGAATTAATCGATGCCCTCGAACTTTCAACACCGGTCGAATACGAGGGGCCCGGTGCCGACGGCATCGCCGGCGATAATTTCGCCGGACTCATCATGAATGCACACGACACGACGCTTTTGCTCGATCCCTGGAGCCGGGTGAAGGCTGTCGGCTTTGCCATGTCGAAAAACCCGCAGGAAACGCGGCGCGTGCTCGACGAGGCCCTTGTCGACGTCGGGCACCGGCCGGGCGAGGCCTACCGCGTCTCGCTCACGCGCCCGCTCGGACCGCGCCGCACCGGGGCAAGCCGACGAGGAAGTCTGGCCAGCCAGGGAAGTGCCGGATCGGTATCGAGAACGTCAAGTACGGGGGGATCGTCAGGGACACCGGGTTCGTCAAGCGGGCTGACGTCTCTCGACGCCCCTAACTTGCCGCTTGCGAACGGGCACGAGGAAGCGCACGGCGCATGAGCGCCGCCCGTCGCTCGCCACCTCCGGCGCGCGTTGCACGCGCCGGATTCAAGTCACTCAGTACGTGTAGACGCCCCGTCCCGTCTTGCGTCCCAAATAACCGGCCGCAACCATCTCCTTGAGCAGCGGGCACGGACGATACTTGGAGTCCGCGAACTCCTCGAAGTAGACGTTCATCACCGACAGGCAGACGTCCAGGCCGATCATGTCGGCCAATGCGAGCGGGCCGATCGGATGATTGCAACCCAGCTTCATGCCTTCGTCGATTTCCTCCGGCGACGCGAGATTCTCCGCGAGCACAAAGAACGCTTCGTTGATCATCGGCACCAGAATCCGGTTGACGACGAAGCCCGGCGCATTCTTCACCGTGATCGGGGACTTGCCCAACTGTCGCGCCAGCGCGTCGACGCGCGCATGCGTCTCGTCGCTCGTTTGCAGTCCACGAATGAGCTCCACGAGGGCCATGAGCGGCACCGGATTGAAGAAGTGCATGCCGATGAACCGGTCGGGATTGGCGACCACGGCCGCCAGCTTCGTGATCGAGATCGACGACGTATTCGACGCGAGGATCGCCCCGTCCTTCACCGCCCCTTCAAGCTGCTTGAGAATCTTCACCTTCAGGTCGAAGTTCTCGGTGGCCGCTTCGATCACGATGTCGGCCGTGCCCAGCGCGGCGTAATCGGTGGACGTCGTAATGCGCGCGAGGGCGGCGTCCTTGTCGGCAGCGGTGAGCTTGTCTTTCTTGATGAGGCGCTCGAGGCTACCGGCAATCGTCGCTACGCCCTTTTGCACGGCCGCGTCGCTGATGTCGACCATCGTCACCGGCAGTCCGGCCACCGCACAGGCCTGTGCGATGCCGTTACCCATCGTGCCAGCGCCAATGATGCCTACGTGTTGAATCGTCATGTCGTCTCTGCTCCGTTTGTGCTTGAAAGGTGGCGGGGGATACCGTCTTGCGCGGTGCACAAATCATAGCGCGGACACGTCGAATCGGTGACACATGAAACCGCTGTGCGGAATGGCCGATGCGATTGACGGGGTGCTTCCTGTACGTCGTCGTCACCCAAAGAAAAAGGGGCAGACCCCACGGTCTGCCCCTTCGCCCCTTCGCCGATTCCACCGTCACGTGCATGCGATGCGCGCACGCCGTGGCATCAGAACTTCATGCGAACGCCACCGCCGAAGGTGTCGCCGCCCGACATCGTGCTGACCTTGTCGTTCATGTACGCGGCGTAGATATCGGTACGCTTGGACAGGTTGTAGTCGTAGCCCAGCGCCCACGTCTTGCGGTTGACGTTGCTCGCGCCCGAGCTCTTCGTGTACGCGTACGAGGCGAGCACCTTTCCGTTGCCCAACGGCACCGACACGCCGAGCTGGCCGCCGTTCTCCGACACGCCGCCGCCGGTGATGTTGTTGCGGATGTACTGGTACTGGCCGAAGAACTTCACGACTTGCAGGTCGTACGTCGCGCCCAGTTGCAGCGCCTGCTGGCTGCGGAAGCCCGTGATACCGGCCATGTCGTCCGGCACGGAGTCGAACTTGACCTGCTGGTAAGCGACGGTCGCCGCGAACGGCCCGTTGAAGTACAGCGCGGAGGCGCTCCACTTGTTCTGACCGGTTTCACCTGCCTTGTTACCGAAGGCGTACGAGACAGCGCCCGTCAGCCCCTTGAAGTTCGGCGTGGTGTACATCACGGCGTTGCTCCAGCCGGAATCGCCCACGACGCCCTGACCGGCCTGGCCGATGAAGGTGTGGAACACCATCGGGCTGAAGGTGTACGAATCGACGAACGGGTTGAACAGAATCGTCGAGACGAAGTACGACGTGGTCAGACGACCGATCGTGACGGTGCCGGCCGTGTCCGACTGCAAGCCGACGTAGGCGTTGCGCGAGAACATCGAGTCGCCCTGGAAGCGGCCGTACTGACCGTTCTGCGGACGGAAGAAGTCTTCCAGCACGAAGACAGCCTTCAGGCCGCCGCCGAGGTCTTCGTTACCCTTCATGCCCCAGTACGACGTGGACATACCGCCGCCGCCCTGCGTCCATGCCCGGTCGCCGCCTGGGTTCTTGACCGCGCCCACCCAGGCGTCGACCTGACCGTAAAGCGTGACGTTCGATTGTGCGAGTGCCGGTGCGCTCACCGCCCCCATGCACGCGCCCAGAACGAGTGCCCCACCCATGCCCTTGGCCATACTGCGCTTCATTGACTTCTCCTTGGTTTATGTATTTTGTGTGCCTGCTCCCGCCCTGCACGGGACCCTGCTGGCGCCCTTTCGAGAAGCGCCTCCCTGATAAACGGCCGTGATTCTCGCACAGCCCCGCCGTGCGCAGAAAGACCGGAACGGCAAGGAAAAATGCACCACACGAAGTGGCTGGGAAATGGTGGGGAGACAAAATTCGGACGACCATCCGCGCCACAATTAATCCCGGTATAACGGGATCGATATAAGGCGTATATTTCTGGGTTAGCAACCGCTCACATTCGCCGTGTGATGCGCGAATCATGGACGTCGCTCAAGTGCGACTGACGGATGTCTTTGGGGAGGGAGGAACGTATCCAATGTTGCACATGTGCAACATTCGGTGCAGATCGGGGATGGCTACGGAGGGGTACTACAGGATTGAGCGGTGGAACTGGCAAGGCGTCGGGGGTGCACTCATCGGGTGCGCAGGTGCGCGTGGTGCAGTCGCCTTAGAAGCCGCGTCCTCGGCGTCCGCCGCCTTCATTGCCGCGCTGGCCGCGAGGTTCGCCTTGCGGTGTGTACTGACGCTCACGGGGTTCGGCGGGCGACGCCCAGTTCGGGTAAGCCGCCTGTCCACGGCCACGGTCCGCGTTGAAACGGCTGATGTCTTCGCGCAACGACGCCTTGTTCACGTCCAGCATTTCGCGCCCACGCCCGCCATCGGCCCAGGCAGGGTAGGCACACACCAGCAGTAGCAGGAAACAACAGCGAAGTCGCGCACTCATTTGGGTTCAGCCACATCTCCCGGCCGCTACGGTGGGGCCGGTTGCACGAGGTGCGCCCCGCATCGGCGGATTGCCAATGCGCCATACACCTCATGAATGACTTTACCGGGACAGTCGAATGAGCGTCGACTGAAAAGATGTTAATACGCGATGCGGTCTGCAACCGTTTGTAACCGGGCGACGAATGCGATTCGGACTTGCCGAATGAATCAGCGCAAACCCATGCCCAGCATGCCTGCGCGGGCGACGGCGGTTGCGCCGCACGACCTCAAAGCGCACGCCGTGTCACCACATCTTGCCGCTACGCACTCGTCTTGAAGCGGTCTGACGCGCCAGACGACGGCGCGTCGGATCACTTGTCGCCGACCTGCTTTTCCACCGACAACGAAATCTCACGCATGCGGTCGCCGCGCGGCGTGACGAGATCCTGCGCAGTGATGGTGAAATTGACCGGACGCGCGTACTTCCGGCTCGCGCTCTGCCATTCGGCGGGCAGCCCGGCCGGGTTCGTCGTGGTCGTGCGCATCGTCGTCACGCCGCGCGTGCAGCGCGCCATGTCGGTCGCGAACTTCTGCGCCTGATTGCGCAAATCCATCGGCGTGATCTTCTGGTAATCCCAGATGCACTCGTAGGTCGGGGCGAGTCCGGTCGCACGGAACACCTTGCAATCGCCGCCGGGCACCGAATACGTCGCCTGATAGCTCTCGCCACGCTCGTTCTTCGCCACCAGCGGACCGGAGACGTCTTCAAAGCCGGTTTGTGCGCTCTTGGCCAGCATCAGAATGCCTTCGCACTGGTCGGCGGCAAACGCCGACTGTGCAGTACACAGGCATGCCAGCAAAGCCCATCGTTGAAAAGATTTCGTTGCCATTATTGGAATGTTTGACTGGGGTACGGCGCGTCAGCGATGACCGGGGGTGACCGGGTCGTGCGGGCGCGGACCACTTTCGATATCGCCTGGAATGGTGACATTAGAACGCAAAGTGTGCGCGGACGAAACCACGGTCACAAGGGAAATCGTGCGCCATTTCGAGTCCGGAAGTGCCTGATAGTTCGTATTGTGGGTTGAGGGCGCGCTCATCCAAAAAGCCGATTGGCGAGCGACGCTCGCGACCTATACTCAAAGCGCAGTCAAACTGCATAGGCACGGCCGGGGACCGATGGTGGTCCGATGCATGACGGCAATGTCCCTCGGTGCCAAGTCTCCTTGGCCCATACCATGCCGCGCCGGTACACGCGGCTGGCGATGCCCCGATGGGGCCTCAACCGGCGGCTTAGCCCGCCGGTTTCCATTTGTGCTGACGCCTCTGCGCCGACCCTCATGCCGAAGGATTAAGCGAAAGTGCGGATTTCGCCGCGCGTGCCGGTCTGCAACTATCGAATCACAAGACCAATATTTACCGGGCACTCACCTTCGGGAAGTCAACGGAGCGTTTGTGTACACCAATGGTTACGGCACGCCGCACCTGATCGACTTCGTTCGCGGTCACGGTGGCACGCTCGCGCACGTGCTGGGTGCGCTCGGTAAATTTCGCCATCGTCACGGCCATTGGCCGTCGCGCCTGTTTCTCTATCCCGAAACGCTTGCTGCGCTGGTGCAGGATCTCACGCCGCTCGGCTTCTACCGCCTTCAGCAGCGGCTCGACGTCATCGCCGATCTGGAGCGCGATCTGTTTTGCGGGGACGATTGCGGCAACGTCGCGATCTACCGCGTTCAGGTGGCGTCGGATCCGGCCGAAGTCGACGCTGCGGCCATCTGGCTGGGTCTGATGCTCCCCGAGGCGCTGCAAACGGACGGTCGACCTCGCCCCTCCGCCACGCCTGCGCCGCCACGCTGACGACGGCACTCGCGTCGTCGGCCGCTGTCACAGGAATATCGTGACTCGCGGCTAGTCTGGCCTGCCGCCGGTGACCGATTCATGACACCGGCGGGATCTCGGCCCGCTTTCTTATATGACTCAGACGATTTGACTGCGCGGGGCGCTAAGCCTGCGCACCTCTGTACCTCCGCACTCTTTACGCCGGAGAGATGTCATGAACCGACTCGCGATCGTTCTGGATGGACTGATGCTGCTCTACCTGGCGGCGGCAACCGTTGTGGGCGTGCAATCGAGCGCCGCCGACGGGCACGAACTGCTGACCAGCGTGCTGGGCGTGCTGCTCGCCCTCTGCGTGCTCGCCGTCATTGCGGCCCCGTTTTACGTCTCGCTGGTCGTGCTCGTCGCACAGTCCGAGCGGCACTTGAAACTCGCGGCGTGGCTCCATCGTGTGCTGCTGACGCTTATGGTCGCGCTCACGCTCGTCTCGCTGCTCGCGCGCGACACCATCGAGGTCTCCGCACCGTTGTTCGTGCTCGTCGCGCTGGTATGCGTCGTCAACCTCGTCGCGCTCTCGAGACGGCGCACGCACTTCGAGACGTTCCATCTATTCGAGCATTGAGATGGACGGCGTAGCAGGTGGCGTCGACGTTGGTGGAAGCCTGCGTGGCAGTCGGCGGACGTCGATGTGCACGATGGTGCGCCACACGTCGATTTGCGAGCGACGCGCGGGCGATGCTAGACTTCGCAGCATGAATCGCTGGCGCAAACTCCTCGTGCTGTTGCTGTTGTGCGTGACCATGCCGCTACAGGCTATGGCCGCACTGCGTACGCATTGTGCACCGGGATCGCCTGCGGCTTCGATGCAGAGCCCGTCCGTTGCGACGGTCGACGCCATGGCAATCATGGCGATGCATCACGCCATGATGTCCGGTGACGGCATGTCCGGCATGCATCATCACAGCGACGAAAGCGCGGCGACAGGCGCGACCAGCGACACGGGTGACGCGACGCATGCGTCATCACAGACATCGCAGAAATCGCACAGTCAACACGCCAGTTGCTCGGCCTGCGCGGCGTGCGTCGTCTGCACCGCCCTGCCGCAAAGCGTCGTGCTGCGCCTACCGGACGCACAGCCGTCCGCCGCCATTCCGTTCCTTCGCACGTCGGCCGCCAGCGCCATCGTCGCCGTCCTCGAACGTCCTCCGAAAGCCCTCGCCATCTGACGGCTTCGCATTGCGACACGCGTCGCGGCAGCGTTATCTGACGCCCGTGCGCTCCCGTCGGATGCCGCCGTCTCCGCTCTCCGTCAGACTGATTTACGAACCGCCTCGTGACTGGCATGACTACGCCTGATCTGCCAGTTGCCGTCGATGTGTCCGTTGCGGTCGCTGCTATTGAGGCGACTGCCGCTTGCGTCACATTCGTCACGCGCGTCGTAAGTCCGTCTGCCCGATGAACATGCGGTGCCGTGCCGTACGCGCTGCCTTCCGAGGCGCGTGTCTCCACGCCCGGCATCGCCAGATCGACGAGTCTTTCGATGATGTTTCTTTCCATTCGACGGCACACCTTGTGTGTACCCGTCGCGCTGTCGCTGTGGGGCGTGAGTTCGCTACCCGCCGTCGCCGCTGAACCGGCGACAACAATGGTCGTCTCCGACGATCCCGCGTCTGCCGACGCCCCCGCCGGACCATTACCCGCCGCCGTGCTGAGCGACTTCGCCCGGCCCGCGCTATCCGTCGCGACAAGCGACTGGCGCATGGTGAACGCCAGCGTGTCGGGCATGCCCGGGATGTCCGGTTCGGGTCATGACATGGCGAGCCATAGCGGGCATGCCATGAGTCCATCCGCCACGACAGGCCACGAAGCGATGGGGCATACCATGCCGATGCCTCCTTCGTCCGCCCCCGTGGCACCGGGCCACGAAAACATGGGACATACGATGCCCATGACGTCCGCTCCCACCACTACGCCAACACCGTCGGGCCACGAAGGCATGGGGCACACCATGCCCATGACGTCGCCTCCCGGCGTGCCCGTCGATCCGCACGCCGATCATGGCGATCATGGCGATCATGGCGATCATGGCGATCATGGCGATCATGGCGGCCATGGCGGTCACGGCGGACAGGGAGGGCTGCAATGACAAGCGCTCATTTGTCGCTCATGACAGCGACGGTTTCCACGTCTCTTACGCGCGACGCCACAGCATCCCGGCCGCATCATCGCGTCGCACGAACGGCACATCGGCCCCGTCGGACACCGCTGGTCGTCGCCGCGATTGCCACACTGGTGCTGTCCGGTTGCGCAACATTCAGCGACGACGGCGGTTTCACACCGGTCGCCGACGCCACGCAACAGCGCCTCGGCAAATCGGCCGTCTGGGCGCGCGACGACGCCACTGCACAAGCGCTCGCCAAACAACGCGACGACTTGCTGGCGCGCCCGCTCGACATCGACACCGCCGTCCAGCTCACGCTACTGAACCATCGCGGCTTGCAAGCCACATACGCCGAACTCGGCATTGCCGAAGCCTCACTCGTTCAGGCGGGACGTCTGCCCAATCCCCGCTTCTCGTTTCAGCGCGTGCAGGGCGGTGGGGACGTCAGCATCGAGCGCACGTGGGGCATCGACTTCGTCCGTGTCCTCACGATGCCGCTCGCTTCGCGCGTCGAAGCGCGTCGGTTCGCGCAGGTGCAGGCGCAGGTGACGCAAGCCATCGTCGAGCAGGCGACGCTCACACGCCGCGCATGGATCGACGCCGTTGCCGCACAGGAACGCGTGCAGATCCTTGAGCAGACGAGCCTCGCCACACAGGCTGCCAGCGAACTCGCCGACGGCATGGCGCGTGCGGGTAACTTCAGCGCCATGCGGCGCACGCAGGAGAACCTCGTCTATGCCGATACAGCCGCGCGTCTCGCACGCGCCCGCGAACAGGCGAACACGGCACGCGAACAGCTCGCGCGGCAAATGGGCCTCTGGGGCCAGCAACTGAGCTTCACGTTGCCGCAACGTCTGCCCACCTTGCCCGCGAACCGCCCTGCATGGCCCGACGCCGAAGCGCAGGCGATCCGCGAACGTGCCGACGTGCGCGCCGCACGCGCTGCGCTCGATGCCACTGCGAGCGATCTCGGCCTGACCCGCGTCACGCGCTTCGTCAACGTGCTGGACACGGCGTATCGCAACAACAGCGCCACCGGTTCACCCAGCGAGCGCGGCTACGAGATCTCGCTGGAAGTGCCGCTATTCGACTGGGGTTCGACACGCATTGCCGGGGCCGAAGCGCGCTATCGCCAAAGCGTCGACCATCTGGCCGACACGGCCGTTGCCGCGCGCGCGGAAGTTCGCACACGTCGCGCGCAGACGCTCGCTGCGTGGGACATCGCCGAGCATTACCGCACGACCATTTTGCCGATGCGTCAGCGCGTGTCCGACGAATGGCTGCTGCGCTACAACGGCATGCTCGCCAGCGTCTTCGACTTGCTGACCGACGCGCGCGAGCAACGTGACACCGTCCTGGGCTACATCGACGCAACGTCCGATTACTGGCTGGCCGATGCAGCGTTTCGCGAGAGTCTCGGCGGCGGCATGCCCGAATCGTCGCCATCGCGCTCGTCAGCGGAAGCTGCCACACCGGTCGCACCGATCGCACCGGTCGCATCGCCCTCGTCAGCCGTGCCATCAACGCCCACCACACCGCCTGCCCCCGCGCAGCCTGCTTCATCTCACCCGTCTCACCAACACGGAGGTGACGCATGACTTCGCGCCGACGATTCCTGCGTGACGCCAGCCTCGCCGTCGTGGGCGCGGCGGCCGTCGAACGCACCAGCCTCGCAGCGCTGCCGGACGCCGCCACCCGCAGCGACGCCAGCACCGCCAAACCGCTCGCTCCGCCCAACGGACGCCCCTACCGCCCCGTCGTCACGCTCAACGGCTGGACGCTCCCCTGGCGCATGCGCAACGGCGTCAAGGAATTCCACCTGGTCGCCGAACCCGTGGTGCGTGAAATCGCCCCCGGCATGCAGGCCAACCTGTGGGGTTACAACGGCCAGAGTCCGGGGCCGACCATCGAGGTCGTCGAAGGTGACCGCGTTCGCCTTTACGTGACGAACAGGCTGCCGGAGGCCACGAGCGTGCACTGGCACGGCCAGCGTCTGCCCAACGGCATGGATGGCGTAGCGGGCCTCAATCAGCGCGCCATCGCGCCGGGCCAGACGTACGTCTACGAGTTCGAAGCGAAGCATCCCGGCACGTTCATGTACCACCCGCACGCCGACGAGATGATGCAAATGGCCATGGGCCTCATGGGCTTCTGGGTCACGCATCCGAAAGACCCGTCGTTCATGCCAGTGGATCGCGACTACGTGTTCCTCATCAACGCTTACGCCATCGACCCGGGCACGCGCACGCCGCGCGTGAACGAGATGACGGACTTTAATCTCTGGACGTGGAACAGCCGTGCGTTTCCGGGCATCGATCCGCTGGTAGCGCGTCAGGGCGACCGGGTGCGTATTCGCATCGGCAACCTCACGATGACGAATCACCCGATTCATCTGCACGGACACGAGTTCAAGGTCACAGGCACCGACGGCGGCTGGGTGCCCCCCACTGCGCAATGGCCGGAAGTCACCACCGACGTGGCCGTCGGCCAGATGCGCGCCATCGAGTTCGACGCCACCGAACTCGGCGACTGGGCCTTCCACTGTCACAAGTCGCACCACACGATGAACCCGATGGGTCACGACGTGCCGACCATGCTCGGCGTGAATCAGCGTGAGATCGCCAAAAAGATCACCCGCATCATTCCCGACTACATGGCGATGGGCGAAACCGGCGCATCGATGAACGGTATGGAAATGCCGATTCCCGAAAACACGCTACCGATGATGACGGGCACCGGCCCCTACGGCCCCATCGAAATGGGCGGCATGTTCACCACGCTCAAAGTGCGGCAAGACCTGCCGCGCGACAGCTATCGCGATCCAGGCTGGTATCGCGCGCCACGCGGTACCGTCGCAAGTCCGTGGCAAGGCAGCACTTCAGCGTTACCCTCTACCCATCGCCCGCCCGCAAGCGCAGGCAAAACCGGAGTCAAATCATGATTCGTCCGCACTTCACATCGATGTTCGCCCGCTCGGTCGCCGCCCCTCTCGTCCTTGGCGCCGCCACGCTTGTGCTTAGTCTGCCCGCGATGGCCGACGACCCGCACGCCATGCATATGCAGCACGGCCACAGCAGCGAGGCGGCTGCGATCGGCGAGCCTGGCAACGATGCGCAAGCCACGCGCACGGTCGACGTCGACATGCGCGACACCATGCGCTTCTCACCGGCCACGCTGACCGTGAAGCGTGGCGACACGGTGCGCTTCGTCGTCACGAACAACGGCAAGATCCGTCACGAACTGACGCTGGGCACGGCGGCGTCGCTCGCTGAGCACGCAAAGATGATGCAGCAGATGCCGGGCATGACCCACGCCGAGGCGAATGCAGTGACGGTCGAGCCCGGTCAGCGCAAGACGCTGGTGTGGCACTTCACGCAAGCCGGAACGGTAGATTTCGCGTGCCTCGAGCCGGGGCACTTCGAAGCAGGCATGCGAGGGGTTGTGAACGTGCGCTAGTGCCCGATGAGAAGCGACGGCAAGCGACGATGGGCGATGACGAGGTGCCTCGTCAGTCGTCGCTTCGCACGAGGCCGCCGCTGAGCGCTTCGGTGGCGTCGGCCTCGAACGCTTCGACGTCGCGCACTTTGAGCCGCAGGCGCAAGGTGACGGCGTCGTCGTAAGCGGCGTCGAGCACCTCGGCAGCGTGACGTTCCGCCAACCGGCGCAACATCGCCTCATGGGCAAACGAACAGCGGTAACGAGGTTCGATCGTCGGCTCTACGGCGGTGAGCGTTGCGAGCTTCAGCGCTTCGCTCACCGCTTGTCCGTACGCGCGCGTGAGCCCACCCGCGCCCAGCTTGATCCCGCCGTAGTAGCGCACCACGACCGCGAACACGTTCGCCAATCCCTTGTGCATGAGGACGTTGTACATCGGCTTGGCGGCGGTGCCTCCCGGCTCGCCGTCGTCATCGAATCCCGACGCTCCCTCGCACAACAGCACCCAGCAGTAATGCGTGGCGTTCGGAAAACGCACCCGCAGCGCATCCAGTTCACGCATGGCCGCTTCGCGCGATGCCACAGGCATAACGATGCCGATAAACCGGCTCTTTCTAATTTCCAGCTCGGTCTCGACCGGTGCTGCCAAAGCGTACATACGACGATATTCCCCTTACAGCGTGACCTCGCCACGCGCGATTTCGATCACGTTGCCGCCCACGCGAATCTCGCGGTCCGCCGTGACTTCGAGCGTCAGACGACACGCACGCTCGATGGCATCGCCCTGCGACACGCGCGCACGCACAGGCAACGGATAGCCTTGCCCGATCAGCCAGCCGCCCAAATTGGCGCATGCCGACCCCGTGCCCGGATCTTCGCTGACACCGCCACCCTGCGTGGTGAAGAAGTAACGCGCCGTGACCTGCAACTCGTTGCCTTGGCGGTCGTCGATGGAGAACACGTATCCGGTCTTGCGCTCAAGGCTCGAGAGCGGCCAGCGCTCCAGCTTGGCGCTGTCGGGCTGGGCACGTGCAACCGCGTCGGCATCGTGCACCGGGATCAGCAACTGATCAGCCCCCGTATCGACCCACTGCGGCGATTGCGCCAGATCGTCACGGCTCAGTCGCACGAGCGCTGCGATATCCGAATCCGCTTCGGTGGCCTTTTGGATCTTCGGCTCGCCCGACGACGGTGCGGTCAACGTCCAGTGGTCGCCCTGCGCCTGCACGGGCACAAGACCGGCGGCGAACTGAAGCGTGACGTTATCGCCCAGGCTGCGCAGCGAACGCAGCACGTGCGCGGTCCCTAGCGTCGGATGGCCCGCGAAACGCATTTCGTAGCCGGGAGTAAAGATGCGCACATGAGCGTCGGCCGTCTCCGAGGGAAGAATGAACGTCGTCTCGGACAGGTTGAACTGACGCGCCAGCAATCGCATCTCGTCGTCGCTCATGCCCCGGGCGTCTTCGAACACGCACAGCGGATTACCGCCGAACGTGGATTCGGCGAAGACATTGACGATACGGAATGCGTAACTGCGACTCATGGCGATGCTCCAGTAAGAGGTGGATCGTGACGGAATCGAACATTGGCACGGCCGCCCACGCTTCGTGAGCGCGGGCCGCCGCCGGACGGCCGGTCGTCTGGCCTTTCGAAAGAAGGCTCGTAGTCTCGCACATCGCGCCACAGCACGGGCGTCCCGCGCGGCGCTCACGCCCACTTTCGGTGTTTTGTACCCCGTGCGATCGGAATCGTCCGATGTCCGGGCGGAAAACTCGCCGGATCGGTCGCCCCCCCTATTGACAACTATGGCGAGACAATAATTCTCAAATCAGACGGATTGTGGTTCTCGTTGGGGACTCTAAAATGTCATTCATCGAGGCCAACACAGCCTCCCAACTTAACGAAGAAGTGACAGGAGCCCATCATGCTGGACATCAGAAAAGCTGCAGACCGAGGCGTTGCCAACCATGGCTGGCTGAACTCGCACCACACGTTCTCGTTCGCTAATTACTACGATCCGAAGCAAGTCGGCTTCTCCGACCTGCTGGTGATCAACGACGACCGCGTGGCGCCGGCACAGGGCTTCGGCAAGCACCCGCACCGCGACATGGAGATCTTTTCGTACGTGCTCGAAGGCGCGCTCGAACACAAGGACACCATGGGCACGGGCTCCGTGATCGAGCCGGGCGACGTGCAATTGATGAGCGCAGGACGTGGCGTGGCGCACAGCGAGTTCAACCACTCGAAGACCGATTCGGTGCACTTCCTGCAAATCTGGATCGTGCCGAACCAGACGGGCATCGCGCCGGAGTATCAGCAACAACGCTTTACGGCAGAAGAAAAGCGCGGCCAGCTGCGCAAGATCATCTCGCCGGACGGCAGCGACAACTCGCTGCACATCCATCAGGATGCGCGCGTGTATGCCGGGCTGTTCGACGGTGACGAATCGGCCACGCTGACACTCGCGCCGAACCGCTACGCCTATGTGCACGTTGCACGCGGTAGTGTGAGCGTGAACGGTGTGGCGCTGGGTGAAGGGGATGGTGTGCGAGTGCGTGATGAAACGGCACTCACGCTGTCCGGCGGCAAGGATGCCGAAGTGCTTGTGTTCGACCTGCGTCCGGTGGAAACGCCCGACTTTTAAGGTGCAATACGGCCTGGTCGACAACAGTGGTCGTGGCGTACGGGTAGCTTCCCGCCGTGCGCCACACCTCGGGCACCGCCTTCCCTCGGTGTCCACGCGGCCGGTACCTTAGGGTGCCGGTCGCATCTTTTTTAACGTCGACGAATGCTAACGCGCGTCGACAAGCATTCGCGCTTCATGCCTCGCGCATGGAGAGCGAGCAGGCGTCCCCGCGCGCATCGCGACTGACGGTAACGCGCGATAGCCCCACGAGATGCGGCGCGAGTGCGCGCCAGATAAACGCGCAGAGATTCTCCAGCGTTGCGGGTCCGAGTCCTGCGACATCGTCCAGCAGACGGTGGTCGAGGCGCTCGCTCACGCGCGTGAGGGCGGCGTCGAGTTGCGCGAGATCGAGCACCATGCCCGACTCGCCCATCGGCGCGCCGGTCACTTCCACGGTCGCGCGATAGCTGTGACCGTGGATGCGACGACTCGCGTCCATGCTCGGCGGATCGATGTCGCGGCGGTTCAGCGTGTGCGCCGCTTCGAACACAAAACTGCGCGACAACGTGAACCGGGCCCGCGTCTCAGTAGCGGCATGTGCACGCGCACTCCGCTCTGACGGTTCAGGCGTTCGCTTCAGCGCGCGCTCGCGTGCCGCTACGGGCTTCTGCACATGGGTACGACTCATGCGCTCACGCCTCGTCGGCCATTTCCAGCGGCAGTGCGTGTTCGTCGTCACGCCACGCCTTGTCGCCCTGCGAGAGTTCGACGGCGCTCAGGCGGCAATCCCGGAATGCCTTCTCGATGGCGTCGCGATCCAGATCGCGCCCGATGAACACGACCTCGTTGATGCGGTCGCCCCACGGCGCTTCCCAGTTCGATTCGATGGCCGTGCGTTGCGGGTCGCCGACAGGCGGCCACAAGTCCGGATCGGCCGCAGCCCACCATTGACCGACCGACTCCAGCGTCGCCGTATTGCCCGCACGCGAGTACGCAAGCGCCCATGCCGGACGATTCGCCGCCCAGACATAACCCTTCGCGCGGATCAGCCCGTCGAACGGCATCGACATGAACGCGGCGAAACGCGCCGGGTGCATCGGCTCGCGCTGACGCAGCACAAAGCTCGTCACGCCGTACGTATCCGCTTCGGAATCGTGTTCGCCCACGAGCGCCTGCGCCCAACCGGCCATCTGCTCCGCGCGCACAGGGTCGAACAGGCCAGTGCCCAGCACTTCGTTCAGCGGCACCTGACCGCGCTCGCCCAACACGATTTTGGCCGACGGATTGAGGCCGGTGATGAGCGCCTTGACGGCGTCGAGTTGCAACGCGTCGACGCAATCCACCTTGCTCACCACGACCACGTCGGCGAACTCGATCTGCTCGGTCAGCAGCTCGGCGAGACGACGCTCGTCCTCGTCGCCAGCAACTTCACCGCGTTGCGCCAGCGTGTCCAGCCCGTTGAAATCCTTCAGCACGTGCAGGGCGTCGACGACGGTCACCATCGTGTCCAGACGTGCAATGTCGGCGAGCGACTGTCCCGCTTCGTCGCGGAATTCGAACGTCGCGGCCACCGGCATCGGCTCGGCAATGCCCGTCGACTCGATCAGCAGATAGTCGAAGCGACCGTCCTGTGCCAGTTCACGCACGGCGATCAGCAAGTCCTCGCGCAACGTACAGCAGATGCAGCCGTTGCTCATCTCGACGAGGCGCTCTTCCGTGCGCGAGAGGGCCGCTCCGGCGTTGCTTGCGCCACGCTCCACGAACGACGCGTCGATGTTGACTTCGCTCATGTCGTTGACGAGAACCGCCACGCGCAAGCCCTCGCGATTGCGCAGCACATGGTTGAGCAGCGTGGTTTTACCGGCGCCGAGGAATCCGGAAAGGACGGTGACGGGCAGACGGCGATCTGCATCGACGGCGGCGCCGGTTTGGGAGAGAGGGTGTGTCATGACAACAAAGTCCTGTGGTCTTGTGGGGCAGGCGTTCGCCCGAAGGGTGCGCGCCGACGTCGCCCCACTGGAGGCGGGTGGCGCCGCACCGGTGCCTGGGTTGACCGGTACGGCGAAGCGTGACGCCGCTGGTGCACGCCGTCGGGGGGACCGGCGCAGCGTCACGCTTTTCGCAGGCGCGTCAGCGCGCATTCTTGGCGATGCCAGCCATTCACCGGACATCGCGCAGCCAACTCGGCAGCCGATTAAATGCAACCGAGTTGCAATATGGCGCGATGATACGGCGAGTCCTTCAGTTTTGCAACTCAGTTGCACATAACCCACAGGTTTCCGTCGGGACGTTCGATTGTGTAAGGCCCTTGGCAAGGGCGCGACGCGAAGCCGCGCAAGGCGTCCGGCGGTGGAACCGGTGGGCCGCTGCGCCTGTCTGCAAGGTCTGCGATACTGCGCGAGCGGCGCGCTTCACGCGCCATTGCCTCTGACGGTTGGCTCACGCAGTTCGACAATCCTCGCGTGCCGCCGCTGCCGGATGGCCGCTTTGTTCCCGTCTTTTTAGCCAAATTCGATATGCGCACTTCCAAAATCGCTTCCTCCGCTGTTCAGGCCCGTCGCGCAACCGGTGCGCTGCGTCGCGCGACGCAGGGCCTTACTGTTGCGGCCGTCATCGGGCTGGCCAGCCTGTCGCAGGGAGTCTGGGCGCACGCGCACATCGCGTCGAGCGAACCGGCGGCGCAGACCACCGTCGAGGCGCCGAAGTCGGTGCGTGTAACGTTCGACTCGGCGCTCGAAGGCGCGCTCTCGAAGCTCACCGTCGTGGACGCCAAGGGCAACGCCGTCACGCAAGCGAAGCCCGAACTCGATGCCGCCCGCAAGACGCTCACGCTCGCCGTCCCGACACTCGCCGCCGGTGAATATCAGGCGAACTGGGTGGCCGTCGCGAGCGACGGTCACCGCACCCAGGGCAGCTTCAAGTTCACTGTGAAGTGATGCCAGCGGATCTGGCCGCGGGCACCTGGCAGCCCGCCACGGCGGGCTTGCTGAATCTCGCACTGGCGCTGGCGCTCGGCGTATTGCTGCTGCGCAGCCCGCACGCGGTGCGCAGTGGTCTCACGCGTCGCGTGCTACCGGCGTTCGCGGCCGGGTTGGCCGTGCTCGCATGGATCGCCTATGTGCTGGCAAGCACCGAGGCGATGACGGGTGGCGACTGGGAAGATTCGTCGGCGATGTTCAGCGACGTGTGGGTCGTGCTCACGCAGACGCATTTCGGCCGCGCGCAGTGGGTGGCCGGACTCGGTGCGGCGCTGCTATGCGCGGGCGCGTGGGCATGGTACGAAGCGCGGCGGCGTCTGCGCGCCGTCATGCCGATTGCCGACGATCCGCGCGACCGGCATCACCGTCGCGAGCATCGTCAGGAACGTTATGGCCGGTGGGTCTATGCTGCCGGTGCCGTGATTCTTGCGCTGGCGCGCGCGAGCACGGGGCACGCCGCCGATGCGTCGATGCCGTGGCTCGCCATCGGCGTGCATACGTTGCACGTGGCGGCAGCGGCATCGTGGACGGGCCTGGTGCTGGTCGCCGGATGTGTGATCCCGGGCTGGCGTCACTGGCCCGTCGGCGCGCGAGCCGCCTACGGCGAACGGTTGTCGTCGGTCGCCACACTTGCGATGCTCGTCGCACTCGTCACCGGTGCGTTCAACGCGTGGCGCACGCTCGGTGAGAATGCGTCGCTCTGGTTCAGCGATCAGAATGCCCCTTATCTGGCGTGGCTGATCACGAAGTTAGTCCTCGTCGCGTGTGCGGCGTTGCTGGGCGCGTGGAACCGCTGGCACTTTCTGCCGCGTCTGGCGCTCGACACCGGCGACACGACGCTCGATACGAGCGCCTTCGCACGCGTGGTTGCAATCGAAGCCCTCGTGCTGGTGATGGTGATGAGTTTCGCCGCGAAGCTCGGCACGACCATGCCGCCGGGCGTGTGACGAAGGACTTCGAATTCGATAGCAAGAAACGGAGCGCAGCATCGCGACCGTCTCCCTAGACTGAAAGCCAGTCATCAGCCCTCGGGAGATCCTTGTGATGCACTTCTATCCTATGACCGCCAAACGTCCGTCACCCAAGCACCGCGACCCGCACGACAACGACGCCTCGCACCGCATAACGTCGGATATGTCGGATGCACACGCGGGGTCAGTGACGTCCCGCTACGCCACCGACGACGCCAAGTGGGCCGCCGTTGTGGCGCGCGACAAGCAGGCGGACGGCGAATTCTTCTACTCCGTGCGCACGACCGGTGTGTTTTGCCGTCCATCGTGCGGCGCGCGGCTGGCTCGCCGCGAGAACGTCGCTTTCCACACCGATATGGCCGCGGCCGAGCGTGCGGGCTTTCGTCCCTGCAAACGCTGCAAGCCCGATCAGGGCGCGCTCGACGCGCGTCATGCTGCGCTGGTGACAGCCGCCTGCCGACGCATCGAAGCAGCCGAGGCGCCGCCATCGCTCGAAACGCTCGCAGCTGAAGCCGGACTCAGCCCGCACTACTTTCACCGGCTCTTTCGCTCGGTGACGGGGGTCACGCCACGTGGCTACGCGAACGCCCGCCGCGCCGAACGGGTGCGCGACGCGTTGCCCGAGGCGCAGAGCGTGACGTCGGCCTTCTACGACGCTGGCTTCAACTCCAACGGCCGCTTCTACGCGAGTGCCGACGCCCTGCTCGGCATGAAACCTGCGGCCTTCCGCGCGGGCGGCAAGGCCGAGTCGATCCGCTTCGCTGTCGCGCAGTGCTCGCTCGGTGCACTGCTCGTGGCGGCGACTTCGCGCGGTCTGTGCGCGATTTCTTTGGGTGACGATCCGGACGCGCTCGTGCGTGAGTTGCAGGATCGTTTCCCCAAGGCGGAACTCGTCGGCGCAGATGCCGAATTCGAGCGCTGGGTCGCGCAGGTGGTCGGCTTCGTCGAATCGCCGCACATCGGCCTGTCGTTGCCGCTCGACGTGCGCGGCACCGCGTTCCAGCAGCGCGTGTGGCAAGCGTTGCGCGACGTGCCCGCCGGGGAGACAGCGAGCTACGCCCAGATCGCCGAGCGCATCGGCTCGCCGCGTGCCGTGCGCGCCGTGGCGCAGGCGTGTGCGTCCAACACGCTCGCCGTGGCAATTCCGTGTCACCGGATCGTGCGCAACGACGGCGCGCTGTCGGGCTACCGCTGGGGCGTGGAGCGCAAACGCGCGTTGCTCGTACACGAGCATGAGGAGCGTGGCGACCGACACGACAGCGACAATCGATCTGCCAAGGTGAAGCTGTGAGCGCTCGCGTCACATCGCTCGACTGGGCCGCGCTGGAAGACGAACTGAACGCCTTCGGCGCGGCGCGCATCCCGAAGCTGCTGAATGCCGACGAGTGCGCGGACCTGTGCGCAATGTACGGAGAGACGAACGGACGTACCGGCACCGCACCGACGTCCGAACGTTTTCGCAGCCGGATCGTGATGGCGCGTCACGGCTTCGGGCAAGGCGAGTACCAGTACTTCGCCTACCCGCTGCCGTCGCTCGTCGCCGATTTGCGCGAAGCGTTCTACGCGCCGTTGCGCGATATTGCGCACCGCTGGCACAAGGTCATGGGGATAGACACGCGCTATCCGCCGACGCATCGCGCCTACCTCGCGCAATGCCACGACGCCGGTCAGCGCCGCCCGACACCGTTGCTTTTGCGTTACGAGGCAGGCGACTACAATTGCCTGCATCAGGATCTCTACGGGGAGCACGTCTTCCCGTTGCAGGTGGCGATTCTGCTATCTCAGCCCGGCGAGGACTTCACCGGTGGCGAGTTCGTGCTGACGGAGCAACGTCCGCGCATGCAATCGCGCGCCGAAGTGGTGCCGCTCACGCGTGGCGACGCGGTCGTCTTCGCCGTGCATCACCGACCGGTGAACGGCACACGCGGTGTGTATCGCGTGAACATGCGGCACGGCGTGAGCCGTCTGCGCAGCGGCCATCGCCACACGCTCGGCGTGATCCTGCACGACGCCACCTGACATCCTCCGCCCCCCCATGACATCGCCATGACGTTCGACCTCTTCGGCAACGATGCCGACGACGACACCACCAACGCCCCGCAAACCGACGAACTCGGCCCGGGCGCGTTTGTGCTGCGCGGCTTCGCACGCGCGCGTCTCGCGACGCTTCAAACGGATATCGATGCGGTGATTGCGCAGGCCCCGTTGCGTCACTGGCTGACGCCGGGCGGCAAGCGGATGTCGGTCGCCATGACCAATTGCGGCGACGTAGGGTGGATCAGCGACAAGATGGGTTATCGGTACGGCACGCACGACCCGCTCTCGAAACAGCCGTGGCCTGCGATGCCTGCTTCGTTCGTGGCGCTGGCAAGCGACGCTTCCGAGGCCGCCGGATATCGCGACTTCTCGCCCGACGCGTGCCTCATCAACCGCTATACGCTCGACGCGCGACTGACGTTGCATCAGGATCGCGACGAACGCGAGTTGGGCGCGCCTATCGTGTCCGTCTCGCTGGGCTTGCCCGCTGTCTTTCTGTGGGGCGGCCTGCAACGAGGAGACCGCACGCGGCGCGTGCGGCTGGAGCCGGGCGACGTCGTCGTCTGGGGTGGCCCCTCGCGACTCGTCTATCACGGCATTGCAAGCGTCGAAGGCAGCTTCGACGCGCAAGCCGTGCGTTACAACCTCACTTTCCGGCAGGCGCGCTGATCGCCGTGAGCGTCAGCGTCACCTGCCGCCTGCGTTTTAGTAACCGACCGTGAAACGCGCGCGCGGGTGTTGGTTCTTCTCAAGCTCGTCGACCAGCGCAATCGCGTAGTCTTCCATCGAGATCCAGCTCTTGCCGTTCGCGTCGACGAGCAGTCCGTCGCCACCGATGCGGAACTTGCCCGTGCGCTCGCCCGGCTCGAACAGTGCCGACGGCGACAGGAACGTCCAGTTCAGCGACGAATCCTTCGGCTCGGCGCGCAGCACTTCCAGGAACACGCGACCGGCGCTCGCTTCGGGCTTGTACGCGTCCGGGAATTCCGGCGTATCGATGAGCGCCTTGCCCGGTGCGATCTCGAGACTGCCCGCACCGCCGACCACCAGCAGACGCGGCACGCCTGCACGCTTCACAGCGTCGACGAGTTTGGCGGCGTCCATCGAGACGAAACGACCGGCGCTGATCACGGCGTCGTGACCGGCGAGCAGCGGCGCGAGCGACGACGGATCGGACGCGTCGCCCTTGACCACGGTGAGACCGTTCTCGGCTTCGACACGCTCCGGATTCCGTGCGATGCCCGTAACCGTGTGACCACGTTGCAGCAGTTCTTCGGCAACGCGCGTTCCGACGCGGCCAGTAATTCCAATTAGTGTGACTTTCATCAGGATGCTCCTGCGGATGAGGGGGGATGACTTGCGGGTGAAATTCGGGTGACGAGTGAGACGCTGTGAGACTCAGATCGCGCAGCCGTCGGGGCCGCATTGCGGCAATGCGCCAGCGTCGCCAACGGCGGCGGGGTGTGCTGCCAGCAAGCGCTCGCGAAGCGCATCGCGCCACGCGTCCGGCTGTCCGAGATAGCGGCCGGGTTCAAGCCGTTCCAACTGGCCGTCGATCTCCAGCGCGAATGTCGGGAAGCCGCTGCCGCCCATGCGCGTGAGCCACGCGCGGCTGTCGCGGAAGTGCTGCATGAGCGCGTTGGCGTCCTGTGCGTCTAACGCTTTGCCGAAGGCCTCGCGATCCAGCCCGAGGTCCGCCGCGAGATCGATCAGCACGTCGCGATCGGCGATGCGTTTGCCGTCGACGTAGTGCGCGCGCTGCACGGCGGCGAACATGTCGAGACCGCGTCCCGCGAGCGATTCGGCCGCCAGCACGGCTGCCGTGGGCGGTGCGGAGTCGAACACGGCGGTGCCGTCACGCAGCAGGCCTTCGAAGTAGGCATCGCCGAATGGCTGGCCGGTCAGCGCTGCGATCCGGTGATCGTGCGGCATGACGTAGTTGCGCAACTGCGGCGTGACGGGCTGGGCGTTCGGACCGGCCATCATGCCGCCACCGTGAAAGGCGACGTCGAGACCGGCCACGTCGCGCGCGGCACGCACGAGGGGCGCGGCGGCGTAGCACCAGCCGCACAGCGGGTCGGCGATGTAATGCAGCGTGGCTTGATGGGCGGTTTGCTGTGCGGCTGAGGTCATGGCGGGGTTCCTGTGTGTTGCAGCGCGGCGTCCAGAGCCCTTGCAGGACCGTAGGGGACAAATTCGCGCTTTCCATGACTGCCATCGTAGTCGCGCCACTCGCGCAAAAAAAGCCCATAATGACGATCACTTTGTTGCACCGATCGAGCAAATCATGGACCGTCTGACGGCGATGCGGGTCTTTACGGAAGTGGCCGAGCGCGGCTCGCTGACGGCGGCGGCGCAGCGGCTCGATATGTCGCGTGCGATGGTCTCGCGCTACCTCGCAGAACTCGAAGCGTGGCTCGGCACTCGCCTGCTGCATCGGACGACCCGCGCCGTGAGCCTCACCGACGCGGGTAACGACGCCCTGCCGCGTTGTCGCGAAATGCTCGGCATCGCCGACGATCTGGCGTGCGCGTCGAACGCCGACAGTACGCCGCGCGGCTTGTTGCGCGTGGCGTGCAGCACGTCGCTCGGGCAGGCGTTTCTGGCCGCGGCAGTCACGCGCTTCATCGTGAAGCACCCGGGCGTGGCGATCGATCTCGTGGTCGCGGACCGCACCGTCGATCTGGTGGACGAGCGCATCGACCTCGCCATTCGCGTGACGACCGAGCCGTCTCCCGGCCTCATCGCTCGCAAGCTGGCGACGTGCCATTCCGTCATCTGCGCCGCGCCGTCCTATCTGCAACGTCATGGCACGCCGACGCGCGCCGAAGATCTCGCGCTTCACAACTGTCTGACGTACACCTACTTCGGCAAGAGCCTCTGGCAATTCACGCACGACGGCGTGCCGCTCGGCGTACCGGTGGGCGGCAATCTGTCGGCCAATGAGGTGAACGTGGTGTTTGCCGCGACGCTCGCCGGCGCAGGCATCTCGATGCAGCCGGTCTACTCGGCGCTGCCACATCTGCGCGACGGTTCGCTCGTCGCACTGCTGCCCGACTACGTGCCGCGCGAAATGACCGTCTATGGCGTGTACATCTCGCGCAAGCAGATGCCCAGCGCCCTGCGCGCGCTGCTCGACGATCTGGTCGAGCAATTCCAGACGGGGCTCTTTCAGGACACGGGCTATCCGGGACGTCGGGCTGCCTAGTCGGTCCGAACGCGCCGCTTTTTGCCCGTCGTCGCGCCCATCGTCTCGCTCATCGTCTCGTTAAGATTCGCGCGACCTGCGAGCCCGATGGCCCCATCCTGTTTCACACTGCGTGACGCATCGGCAATGTCACCGAAATGTCACATTCCCCGCGTAAAACCGTCGCTTGCCTCGCCCGCCCGGGCAAGCCGACACGTTAAGGGTCCGGAGTTACCTGCGGCCCCTGCCCGTCAGTCCTTGCCGACCGGTCGCGGGCGCTCACGCGCGCCCCACTGCCCGACACGTCAAACAAGGACATCATGACGCACGACACCACGCCCCAGCCGCACGATCCGGCACTCGACGCCGACCTCTCGCACGACGACGATCCGACGAATCCGCAGCGCCGCCGCATTCTGCAAGGCCTGGCCGCCATCGGCGCCGCCGGTGCCGCAGGCGCTTCGCTGAGTGGCTGCGCGACCGAAGGCGGTGCCGGTGCACCGACCGCCGTTGCTGCGGGTGGCACGTTCGACGCCCAGCTCAAGGCCAATGTGAAGACGGTCGTCGTGATCTATCTCGAGAACCGCAGCTTCAACAACCTGTTCGCCGACTTCCCCGGCATCGAGAAGCCGCTCTCGAAGGTAGCTGCATCGAGCTACACGCAGCTCGATCGCGACGGCAAGACGCCGATGTCGCTGCTCCCGCCGGTGTTCGACGGTCTGGTGCCGCGCGCGCAGATGATCGGCGGCAAGAAGTACCACATCACCGAGAAGGACATTGCGCGCCAGCCGAACGCACCGTTCATGCTCAAGGACGCCGAGGGCAAGCTGCTGCCGGAGTCGGTCATCACGCGCGACCTGTGGCACCTGTTCTGGCAGAACCAGATGCAGATCAACGACGGCGCGAACAACCAGTTCGCCGCCTGGGCGGACTCGGGCGGTCTGGTCATGGGCTACTACGGCGACACGGCCAAGACGCTCGACCTTTACAAGATCGCGCAGCAGTACACGATGTGCGACAACTTCTTCATGGCGGCCTTCGGCGGCTCGTTCCTGAACCACCAGTTCCTCGTGACGGCACGCCCGCCGATGTATCCGAACGCCGCGCAGAGCCCGGCCAAAGACAAGATCGCCGTGCTGGCCGACGGTCCGCAGGGTGTGCGTCTCGCCGTGGCGCCCGACTCACCCGCATCGGCTGCCGACGGCAAGCCGAAGTTCGTGCGCGACGGTGCGATCACGCCGGACAACTTCGCCGTGAACACGATGATGCCCGCGTATCAACCGTCGCCGATCAAGCCCGCCGCGTCGGGTGACAAGCGTCTGGCCGATCCGTCGAACCCGGCGACGCTGCCGCCGCAGAACTACGCCACCATCGGCGACCTGCTCTCGACGAAGGGTGTCTCGTGGGCGTGGTATGCGGGCGCATGGCAGTCGGCACTCGACCACAAGGGCGGCGCGGACAAGCCGAACTTCCAGTACCACCATCAGCCGTTCAACTACTTCGCCCAGTTCGCACCGGGCACGTCGGCACGCGAAGAACACCTGCGCGATGGCGGGGAAGGCGACGGCCCGATCTCGAACAAATTCATCGCCGACGCGATTGCGGGCAAGCTGCCCGCCGTCACGTTCTACAAGCCGCAGGGCAACCTGAATCAGCACGCCGGTTATTCGGACGTGGAGTCCGGCGACCAGCACGTGGCGAACGTGCTTGCGCACCTGATGAAGTCGCCGCAGTGGAACAACATGGTGGTCGTGATCACGTATGACGAGAACGGCGGCTGGTGGGATCACGTGGCACCGCCGAAGGGTGACCGCTGGGGTCCGGGTTCGCGCATTCCGGCCGTCGTGGTGTCGCCGTTCGCCAAGCGCGGCAACGTCGATCACACGTTCTACGACACCACGTCGGTCCTGCGCTTCGTCACGCGTCTGCACGATCTGCCGACGCTCGAAGGCATCGCGTATCGCAACGCCGCCTTCGCAGCGCGCGGCACGAACCCGCCGGGCGATCTGACGAAGACGCTGAACTTTGCGTAATCGGCTTAGACGTCGGCGATAAAGAAAAGGGCACCTTCGGGTGCCCTGATTCATGGTGGTGACGCCTACTCCCCCTACTCCCCCTACTCACTCGAGCTCATCGAGCTCGTCCGAGCGCAGCAGCAGTTTGTCCAGCAGACGTTCGTACACGCGCATCTCGTCGTCGCTCAGCGCTTCGAACAGCCGTTCGTAATGCGTGCGTGCGGCATCGATCACCACGCGCCAGACACGCTCGCCCTCCGGCGTGAGCGTCACTTTGACGGCGCGACCGTCGTGCTCGTCCGGGGCGCGGCGCACCAGCCCGCGCGTAACCAGCCCGTCCGCCCCACGGCTCGCCTGACTCTTGTCCAGATTCGCCCGGCGCGCCAGTTCCGAGTTCGACAACGCCCCGGCCGTGCCCACCGCCGCCAGCACGCGCGATTCCGCCAGACTCAACTGCGCACCGTCCGCGTACGACTGCGCAACGCGCCTGTCGTGCTGCTTCATCAGGCGGTGCATCTTGTACGTCAGGAACTGGTCGAGCGATTTGTGGGATGGCCGCATTTCAGTGTTTTCCCCTAGACGAAATGGGTCGATATTTGGTTGCGAACGCAACCTTATCACACTAGAATTGTTGCGTTAGCAACTAAATGCTCGATGACGGTTCCCGTCATTCGCGCGCTGTGGCTGCGCCGCCTCTCCGCTGACACGAGGCCCCGCAACACACGCGCCGAGCGGCTTTTCGGGTGCCGCATCACCATGCATAAACCAGAGACCACCCCGCGCGCGTCGCTGTATCACACGTATCGCGTCTATCCCCATTTTGCGCCGCAGAGCGACACCCCTGCCGTGCCCGTCACCATCGTGGGCGGCGGTCCGATCGGCATGGTCACCGCGTTGGCGCTGGCGCGTCACGGTGTGCGCTGCGTTGTGCTGCAAGCCGAACAGCAAGTCTCCGAAGGCAGCCGCGCGATTGTCTTCACGCGCCGCTCGCAGGAGATTCTGCAAGCAGTCGGCGTGGCCGATGCCGTCGTCGCCAACGGTCTGCCGTGGACGAGCGGTAATTCGTACTATCGCGGCCAGCGCGTGTTCCGCATGGAGTCGCCCGTCGATGAGGACGACCGCTTCGCACCGCTCATCAACCTCCAGCAAAACGTGCTCGAGAGCTATCTGGTCGACGCCATCGAGCGCGAGCCGCTTGTCGAAATGCGCTGGGGCAACAAGCTGATCGGACTAACGCAGGACGACGACGGTGTCGCGTTGCAAATCGACACGCCCGAGGGCGAGTACACGCAGCGCACGGGCTGGCTCGTGGCCGCCGACGGCGCGCGCTCGACGGTGCGCACAACGCTGGGCCTGCGCTTCGAAGGCGCGAGCTACGAGGGCCGCTTCGTCATCGCCGACATTCGCATCGATCTCGATCTGCCGACCGAGCGCCTTGCCTTCTTCGCCCCCGATTGGAACCCGGGCAACACCGTACTGATGCATCGTGAGCCGGGCGATATCTGGCGGGTGGACTATCAGTTGCCGGTCGACGAAACGTCCGAACATGCGCTGCAACCGGAAACGATTCGCGAGCGCATCAACGCGCAACTCGACATGATGGGTCTCGGCGGCAAGCCCTGGGAACTCGACTGGTGCTCGGTGTATTCGGCGCGCGCGCTGACGCTGCCCGACTACGTGCACGCACGCGTGCTCTTCGCCGGTGACGCCGCACACTTGCTGCCGATCTTCGGCGTGCGCGGCGCCAACACCGGTTTCCAGGACGCTATCGATCTGTCGTGGAAACTCGCGGCCGTGGTCAAGGGCGCGGCCCCGACGCCGTTGCTCGCGTCGTACACGCACGACCGTGTGGGTGCTGCGCGCGAGATCATTTCGGAAGCGGGCAAGAGTACGCGCTTCATGACGCCGCCGTCACACGGATTCCGCGTGCTGCGCGACGCCGTGCTCGATCTCTCGCTCGATCATGAATTCGTGCGTCCGCTGTTCCACTGGCGCACGTCGCGCGCGCACGACTATCGTCACTCGCCGCTCAACAGCCCGAACGACGACAACGCGACGATGACGGCAGGCCCGAGCGTCGGCGCGCCCACACCGAACGTGAAGCTCGCCGAGAACGACTATCTCTACGACCACCTCGGTGCGGCGTTCCATCTCGTAACGTTCGGCGATGCACCGCTCGACGATGCGCTGCGTCAGGCCATCGTGACGTGGCGCGAGCGTGGCGTGCCCGTCAAGGTCATCGCCTTCGCGCTGTCCGAGAACACCGTGGCCGGTGCCGATCTCACGTTGCCCGACCCGACAGGCCACGCCGCCGCCAAGTACGGCGCGGCCGATGGCACGGCGTACCTCGTACGCCCCGATCACCATATCTGCGCCCGTTGGTTGCAGCTCGACGCCCCGCGTCTGGCCAGCGCCCTTGCGCAGGCGACGGCGCTCGCCTGAACGCCCCGCTCTCCAAGGAAGCTCGTCATGACCGCTCAACAAACCGCCATCGCAGGCCTCGAAGACATCTACGACACGCTCGCGCTAGCCATCGACGCCGCCCCGGCCGACAAGCGCGAATTGCTGCTCGCCAAAGTCGCGCTGCTGCTCGCCAATGAGATTCGCGATCCGCAACGCGCGATCGATCTCATCGCGCAGGCCGCAGGCAGCACGCAATTGCAAGCCGCCTGACGGCGGTACGCGACGCCCAATCGTTCATATCGTTCGTTCAGTTCCTTTCGGCGTCCGCCCTCGATGGCGGACCCCATCTCAAAACACCGCCACATCAAACAAGGCGGGGAGCGCTGGAGAAGACACCCATCATGAGTCGTATCACGCCCGCCGCCGGTCTTACCGGCGGCATTGCCGCATCCGTACCCGACGCTCGCGTTCGCGCAGACGCCCCGGTCCACCGTGTCGCCAGCGAGGCGATGGAGCGCGCCGTCGTGCGCAAGGTCTCGCGGCGTTTGCTCGGCTTTCTGTTCGTCCTGTTCCTGTTCTCGTTCCTCGACCGCATCAACGTCGGCTTCGCTGCACTTACGATGAGTCAGGACCTCGGGCTCACCAGCACGATGTTCGGGATGGCCTCGACGGTTTTCTATCTGACGTACGTGCTGTGTGGCGTGCCGAGCAACCTCATGCTTGTGAAGTTCGGCGCGCGTCGCTGGATCGGCGCGATTCTGATCGCGTGGGGCCTGGCATCGAGCGCGACGATGTTCGCGCATGACGCCACCAGCCTCTATCTGATTCGCGCCATCGTCGGCATTACCGAAGCGGGTTTCCTGCCCGGCATGCTGCTGTACATGGGCGACTGGTTCCCGTCTGCCGCGCGCGCACGCGCCAACGCGTGGTTCATGATTGCGATGCCTGTGACGTCGGCACTCGGTGCTGCGGCATCGGGCTATCTGCTGCGCCTCGACGGCGTGGCCGGACTCGCAGGCTGGCAGTGGCTGTTCGTGCTCGAAGGTTTGCCGACAGTGCTGCTCGGCCTCGTCACCTGGTGGTATCTCGACGACAAGCCGTCCGACGCGCGCTGGCTGAGCGCCACCGAGAAGCAGACGCTTGGCGCGATGATCGAGCGTGATCGCGCTGAAGCGACGGCACGACAAGCGGGCGAAGCAGGCACAAAGTCGAGCGCAAACACCAGCATGTGGCGCGCCATCTGCACGCCGAGCGTGGCGAAGTTCGCGCTCGGGTACTTCTGTCTCGTCAACACGCTCTCGCTGGCGTCGCTGTGGATTCCGCAGATCGTAAAGAGCTTCGGTACGACGAGCAGCAACGTCACCATCGGTCTGCTTGCCGCCATCCCGTCTGTCTGCACCATCGCAGGCATGATCTGGTGGGGACGCCGCTCCGACCGTCTGCAAGAGCGACGCTGGCACCTCGTGCTGCCGATGCTGTTCTCCGCCGCGGGCTGGGTCGTCACCTGCTTCGCACCGGAACCATCGCTGCGACTCGCGGGGGTGGCGATGGCGTCGACCGGCGCGTACACGGCGATGGCGATCTTCTGGACGGTGCCGGATCGCAGCCTTGCGCCGCACACCCGCGCGCTGGGGCTGGCCGTCATCAATGCGGTCGGCAACCTCGGTTCCGCATTGAGTCCCATCGTGGTCGGCGTGCTCAAGGACTGGACGCATTCGTTCACCTCGGGGCTGATGTTCGCGGCGGTGAGCCTGCTCGTCGGCATCGGCGTGTTGTGGTTCGCCCCGCTGGGGCAGCGAGGCACGCGTTAGCCGCTCGCATTCATCTCTGTCACTCAGGTTAGGCATGGCGGTCACAGTTCCGGGTCATAATGCAAAGCGTCCGACCGATCCGAAAGATCCGACACATCTTTGCGTCCAAGGAACCCCGCCATGCCCGTGACAACACCGGTGGCCGCTCAGGGCCCCACGCTCGTCGTGCTCATCGACGCCGATAACGCCGCACCCGCCATCGTCGAAGGTCTGCTCACCGAAGTCGCCAAGTACGGCGTCGCCAGCGTGAAGCGGATCTACGGCGACTGGACCAAGCCGAATCTCGACGGCTGGAAGAAGTGCCTGCTCGAATACTCGATTCAGCCCATCCAGCAATTCCGTTACACCGTCGGCAAGAACGCCACCGACAGCGCCATGATCATCGACGCGATGGATCTGCTCTACACCGGGCGCTTCGACGGCTTCTGCCTCGTCTCCAGCGACAGCGACTTCACGCGGCTCGCGTCGCGCATTCGCGAACAGGGCCTGATCGTGTACGGCTTCGGTGAGCGCAAGACACCGCAGCCCTTCGTCACCGCATGCGACAAGTTCATCTACACCGAACTGCTGCGTCAGGACGATGAGCCGGACGACGACGAAGCGCCCACACCGCGCAAGCGTCGCAGCGCCGCCGAACTCAAACGCGACGCACGGCTCGTTCGGCTGTTGCGCAACGCCGTGACCGGCGTGTCGGACGAAGACGGCTGGGCCAGCCTCGGCGCGATGGGCAGTCACATCGCGAAGCAAGCGCCCGACTTCGACGCACGCAACTACGGCTTCGGCAAACTGAGCGATCTCGTCGCGACCATCGGGCTGTTCGACGTGGAACAGCGCTCGGGCAGCGGCGGCAACAAGGGTATCTGGGTGCGCATCAAGCCGAAGCGCGGTGCTTCGGGTGCCGCCGCCAAGCGGGGAGAATGAGCACGCGACGGGGCATCCACGCGCGTTTCGTTAAGATTTTTTCGCAAAACGCTTGCCAGCCTCAGAAATACCCCATATACTCGCGGTCTTTCTAGGCTCGTAGCTCAGTTGGTTAGAGCACCACCTTGACATGGTGGGGGTCGTTGGTTCGAATCCAATCGAGCCTACCAACGATTAAATGCAAAAGGCGTCACGCGAATTTCGTGTGACGCCTTTTGTGTTTTCTGCGCCCGATTTTTTCGTCGACCACCGCTCGTCGCATTCCATGTTCGTCGCGTTCCGCGCGCCGCGCCGTCCACCGGCGTTACAAAACGACACATCCCCAACACACTCGTAGCACCTGCTACGCAAGGCCGTCGCTAGACTGGCTTCAACGGTTTCAACAACGTGGCCAACGCCACTACCGAATCAACAAAAGCAGGACTCATGGAGGACACCATGAAACGCATTCTGATCATCGCTGCCCTTGGCGCCGCTGCCGCCGTCGCTTCCACCGCCGCTTCGGCGCACGTGGATGTCGGCCTCTATCTCGGCGTGCCTGCCCCGGTCGTCGTGGCGCCGCAGCCGGTCTACGTCGCACCGGAACCGGTGTATGTGGCCCCACAACCCGTATATCGCGCGCCGCAACCGGTGGTGTACTACGGTCGTGACCGTTATGACGACTGGCGCGAGCGCCGCTGGGAGGAGCGTCGTCACGATCGCGGCTGGCACCGTGGCTGGCGCGAAGACCGCGACTAATACTCGCCTGAACTGACAAAAGAACGAAGCGGCCCGCCGGTTGGCGTCGGCGGGCTTTTTTAGCGGGAAGCGGCTCCGTCGCTTTCCGCGTTCTTTTATCTGACGTTCGCTCGTCGACTAGCTCGACGCGACGTCACGTCAGCGCCACCGCGTCGCCACTTCAGGCAATTCCCGCTTCATCCACTCCACGAACGCACGTGTGCGCGACGGCAACAGGCGCGCATGCGGATAGACGATGTTCACCGGTCGCGCCGGTCCTTCGTAGTCCTTCAATACGCGCACGAGCCGCCCCTCGTCCATCGCCTGCGCCACCTGATACGACAGAAAGCAACCGTAGCCCATGCCGTCGGCGCACGCTTCGACGGCCGTCATGCCGTGGCTGATTTCAAGATTGCCGTCGACGGGCACGACGAACTCCCGTCCCCCTTCCCAGAAACGCCATTGGCCGTAACCACCGCCGTGCGAGAGGATGCAGTTCTTGCCGAGCAGATCGCGCGGATGCGCCACTTCGCCCTGCTCCGCAATGCACGCGGGACTCGCGACCACCACGCGGCGAATCGCCCCGATGCCCTGCGCGACAAGCGTGGAGTCGTCGAGCGGCGAGATCCGGATGCCGACGTCGATGCCCTCCTCCCATAGATTCACCACGCGGTCGTTGAGCAGGAGCCTGCATTTGACGTTCGGGTACGCGCGCAGGAACCGGAACATCGCCGGGGCGACGTGCATCTGTCCGAACAGCACCGGAGCGGTGATGACCAGCGTACCGCTCGGCGCCTCGTGACGCGCCGCCAGCCGCGCCTCAGCCTCGTGTAACTCGCTGAGGATCTGACGGCAGGTGTCGAGGTAGGTGCGCCCCTCTTCCGTGAGGGCGATGCGGCGCGTCGTGCGATTGAGCAACCGCACTTCCAGGGAAGTTTCAAGCGCCGCCAGCGTCCGCACCACAGCGGGCAGCGACGAATCGAGCGCGCGTGCCGCCGCACTCAGGCTGCCCTGATCGACGATGGCAACGAACGTCTGCATTGCGCGAAGTTTGTCCATGCGGCGCATGATTACTCCGTTTTTCGGAGTAGTCAAATCAAGTTCACGCCATTTATCCGGAAATCGACTGGATGGAGAATTGGCTTATTGCGTGACGGTTCCGACTCCGGCGCTGCCGCATCCACTCACCCACGGAGATGCCCAATGACCCGCCCTACCGATATTCACGCCTACGCGCCCGCCCGCCCTGCGCGTCCGATCAAGTTCTACCGTTTCACGCTCTCGGGCCACTGTCATCGCATCGAGCTGATGCTCAATCTGCTCGACTTGCCGTATGAGGCCATCGACGTCGATCTGGCGACCGGTGAGAACAAGCAACCTGCGTACCTCGCCATCAACCCGTTCGGTCAGGTGCCCGCCATCGACGACGACGGTGTGATCCTCGCCGATTCGAACGCGATCCTCGTCTACCTCGCGACCCGCTACGACGCTAAGCACGCCTGGCTGCCGCAGGATGCGGTGGCTGCTGCTCACGTGCAACGCTGGCTGTCGGTGGCCGCTGGCGATCTGGCGTTCGGCGCGGCGGCAGCGCGCGTGGCGGTCGTCTTCAACCGTGGCGTCGATACAACCGCGATGGTCGAGCGTGGCGTGTTGCTGCTCACGCGTCTCGAAGCGCATCTCACCGCAGTGAACGCCATGCCGTTCGTCACGGCCACCACGCCGACGATTGCCGACATCGCGCTGTACACGTACCTGGCGCATGCGCCCGAAGGCAACGTGTCGCTGCAACCGTATCCGGCCGTGCGCGCCTGGCTGGCGCGCATCGAAGCGCTGCCGCGTTTCGTGCCGATGCCGTCGACGGCGTGCGGTCTGAACGCCGTTGCCGCATAACGACTGAATGAAGGCTGCTCGCGTCGCCTGTGCAGTGCCTGATGCATTGCCCGAGCGCCGCCTGAACCGAAGGAGAGCATCATGAACGCCCCCACCCCGTCACCGCTTCAACTGGAATCGCCCTTTCACGCAGGCGAAATGTACGTGCAGACGCTCGCAGGTTCCCGTGAGCAGATGGCGGAGGTGGGGGCGCGCGTGATTCGTCTCGCGATGCCGGATCAGCATCGCCAGTTCTTCGCGCAGTTGCCGTTTCTCGTCATGGGCGGGCTGGACGCCGACGATCAGCCGTGGGCCACGCTGCTCAGCGGCACCCCCGGCTTCGCGCATTCGCCCGATCCGACGCTGCTGCGTGTGAATGCGTTTCCGCCCCCGACCGATCCGCTCTACGGCGCGGTGACGTCGGGCGCACCGATCGGCTTGCTGGGGATCGAGCCTTCGACGCGGCGTCGCAATCGCGTCAACGGCTCCATCGATGAAGTCGATGCGCAAGGGTTCACGCTGCGGGTCGCCCAGAGTTTCGGCAACTGCCCGCAGTACATCCGCAAGCGCGAAGCAACGCCGCAAGCGCACGATGCGCCACCGGTGGCCGAACCGCCGCAAAGCTCACTCGACGAGGACGCGCAGTGGCAAATCGCGAGTGCCGACACGTTCTTCATCGCCACGCATTACGCAGGCGATGGCGCGACAGCGCGCAGTTCAGGCACCGACGTCTCGCATCGCGGCGGCAAGCCTGGATTCGTGCGCGTGGAAGACGCCAACACGCTGGTGTGGCCCGACTTTCGCGGCAACTCGTTCTACAACACGCTCGGCAATCTGCACGCCAACCCGCGCGCCGGGCTGGTGTTCGTCGACTTCGCGTCGGGCGACTTCTTGCACGTCGCAGGAGACGCCGAAGTCCTTTGGCACGACGAAGCACAAAGCGGCTTCGAAGGTGCGCTGCGGCTGGTGCGTCTGCATGTGCGCGAAGTGCGACGCGTACGAGGTGCGCTACCGGCCGCCTGGCGCGACGGCGAGGCATCACCCAGCGTCGAGCGCACGGGCGCGTGGCCAACCGCCTGACGCACGCGACGTTGGGCGCTTGCCCGCGTCGATACCTCCGTGTAAAGTGTGTCCACGCTCGTCGAGTGACGGGCGTGATTCGACATTCGAATCAACACCCATTCGATCCCTCCATCGATCCATGACTGCTCACGCATTCGTCCACCTCGCCGTAGCATCGATTTCGCCGCCGCAACGCGGTGTCGGTGCTCGACTGCGCGGACGTTTTGCAGCCGTGGCACCTCCCCCGCCGTCCGGCGTGGCACCGCCCACCGTGGTGGTCGCCGACGTGGTCGTGGCC
Organism: Pandoraea commovens; assembly: GCF_024704525.1. Lineage (NCBI taxonomy): Bacteria > Pseudomonadati > Pseudomonadota > Betaproteobacteria > Burkholderiales > Burkholderiaceae > Pandoraea > Pandoraea commovens. The sequence continues at coordinate 388,298 of NZ_CP102780.1, read as the reverse complement.
TGACGCCACACACGGCTCGCTGGGTGTCCGTCACCCGGCACAACACTTTTTCATTCGAATTTCAGCGGGTTCAAGTGGTCTGCGCGCATTGCGCCAGCCGCGATGATCTTGTGTCGATGCCTCGATGCTGTCGTCTAGATTATGTCGCCCCGGTTGTGTGCCACTTCAGGCGCGCGACGTGAGCGATCTCGTCATGACGTCGCGGCACAAACATTGCACGCCACACCGGACACGCTGCTCAGGGGAAGATCGATGCAACTCGATGGTCTTGCATTGCGCCGCCATGGCGCGACGCTCTTGTTTGTTCTGTTGTGGAGCGGCGGCGCACTGGCCGCCAAATGGGGGCTGGCGCACGCGTCGGCGTTTGCCTTTCTCGTCATCCGTCTGGGGGTCGCGTTCGCGGCGCTCACGCTGATCGCACTGACCCGTCGCCAATGGTGGCCCGCACCCGGCACCGGCTGGCAGGTGGCGGGCACCGGTGTGCTGCTCATCGGCGGCTATCAGGCGTCGTATCTGCTGGCGCTCGCCAGCGGCATCACCCCGGGGGCGCTCGCGACGGTGCTTGGCGTCCAGCCGATTCTCACGCTCGTGGTGCTGGAGCGGCGCCATAGTGCGCGACGTCTGTTGGGGCTGGCGGTCGCGCTGGTCGGGCTGGCGCTCGTGGTCGCACAAAGTCTGATGTCGGCACGGCTATCGGCAGCGGGGTCCGTGTGGGCGCTCACCGCGCTCGCCTGCATGACGCTCGGCACGCTCGCGCAAAAAGGGTCGCGACAAACGCCCCTCGACGTGCTGCCGCTGCAGTACGCGGTCGGACTGGCGCTGGCATTGCTCGTCGCGCCGACGCAGCCGTGGCACATCGACAACACGTTGGGCTTCTGGCTGCCGCTGCTCTACATGGGTCTCGTGATTTCGGTCGGCGCGACGCTGCTGCTTTACCGAATGATCGCGTCCGGCAATCTGGTGACGGTGACGAGCCTGTTCTATCTGGTGCCCGTGGTGACCGCACTGCTCGACTGGGGCATCTTCGGGCACCGGCCGACGACGCTGGCCGTCGCGGGCACCGCCGCGATTCTGATGGGCCTGCGGCTGGCGCTCCGATAGCTTGCGTCGCGAACGCCGTCGGCATCTCGGCTAAGATTGTCTTTCTCAGGGTGACAATGCGCATCGAAGTGCGCTCGTTGTCACCCGCAATTTATTGAAGACGGAAATCTTGCCGATGGACCTGCTCGACGACATGCGCATCTTCGTCAGCGCCGTGGACGCCATGAGCTTTACCGGGGCGGCGGCGAAACTCGGACTCTCGAAGCAGTTCGTGAGCCGCCGCATCTCCTCGCTGGAGCAATCGCTCGGCGTGCGCCTGCTGCTGCGAACGACCCGACGACTGGCCGTGACCGATCTCGGACGAGTTTATTACGAGCGCGCCCGACGCATCCTTGACGATGTGGAAGCCGCGAATCTGGCGGTGAGCAGTCAGGGGGAGCGCCCGCGCGGTAATTTGCGGGTGTCTGCTCCGATGTCGTTCGGGACGATGTTCCTCAGCTCGGCGATTCCGTCGTTTCTCACGACCTATCCCGACGTCACCATCGAACTCGAACTGAACGACCGCACGGTGGACATCATCGGCGAAGGCTACGACGTGGCGGTGCGTATCGGCGCGCTGGCCGACTCGTCGCTGATCGCCCGCACGGTCGCGCCCATGCGCATGGTCACGTGCGTCAGTCCCCGCTATCTCGAAACCCACGGTGCGCCGCAAACGCCTGAAGATTTGAGCAATCACACGTTGCTGCCCTACGGTCACAGCCAGCGCGTGAGCTGGCATTACTCGCGCGACGGGCAGCCGCTTGAGATTCCGGTGTCCGGACGGCTCCGCGTGAACAACGGCGAGCTGGCGCGCGATGCGGCGGTGGCCGGGCTTGGCGTGACGTGGCTGCCGGTGTTTATCGTCGCCCCCGCCTTGCTGGGCGGTCGTCTCGTGACGGTGCTCGACGACTTCGAACCACCGCCGTCGTCGATTTATGTCGTCTACCCGCAGCATCGTCAGGCATCGCTCGTGATCCGGGCGTTTTCGGACTTTCTGGCGGCGGCGTGCGGCGTCGCGGGCACGCAGTGGTGAACGGTGAGGGATGACAGCGTGGGAATGTCATCCCGGCGTGCGGGAATCCGACCGGAGTCACGGACAAATGGCGGATAAATGGTGGATGAATGGTGGAGAAAACATGATCGGATCGCGCCCAAAAGGCCATCAGACTTGACCATCCATAGCCCGGACGGGGATACTTGACAGGTTAAAAACCCAGCTTTTTCACGCCGATGACCACGATTCTGCAACACATCCCCACGGGACAACGGGTCGGCATCGCCTTTTCGGGCGGTCTCGACACCAGCGCTGCGCTGCTTTGGATGCGCCAAAAGGGCGCGATTCCCTACGCTTACACGGCCAATCTGGGTCAGCCGGACGAACCCGACTACGAAGAAATCCCGCGTCGCGCGATGGGTTACGGTGCCGAGAACGCCCGCCTGGTCGACTGCCGTGCGCAACTCGTGGCCGAAGGCATCGCCGCCCTGCAATCGGGCGCGTTCCACATCTCGACGGCCGGCGTCACGTACTTCAACACCACGCCGATCGGCCGCGCCGTCACGGGCACGATGCTCGTGGCTGCCATGAAGGAAGATGGCGTCAATATCTGGGGCGATGGCAGCACTTACAAGGGCAATGACATCGAGCGCTTCTATCGCTACGGTCTCTTGACCAACCCGGGCCTGCAAATCTACAAGCCGTGGCTGGACCAGACGTTCATCGACGAACTCGGCGGCCGCAAGGAAATGTCGGAATTCCTGATCGCCAACGGCTTCGACTACAAGATGTCGGTCGAGAAGGCCTATTCGACGGACTCGAACATGCTTGGCGCGACGCACGAAGCCAAGGATCTGGAACACCTGAACTCGGGCATCAAGATCGTTCAGCCGATCATGGGCGTGCCGTTCTGGCGCGATGATTGCGCGATCAAGGCCGAAGAAGTCACCGTGCGCTTCGAAGAAGGCCAGCCGGTGGCGCTCAACGGCAAGACGTTTGCCAACGCCGTCGAACTGTTCGAAGAAGCCAACCGTATCGGCGGCCGTCACGGCCTGGGCATGAGCGACCAGATCGAGAACCGCATCATCGAAGCCAAGAGCCGCGGCATCTACGAAGCTCCGGGCCTCGCGCTGCTGTTCATCGCTTACGAGCGCCTCGTGACCGGCATCCATAACGAAGACACCATCGAGCAGTACCGCGAGAACGGCCGCCGTCTGGGCCGTCTGCTGTATCAGGGCCGTTGGTTCGACCCGCAAGCGATCATGCTGCGCGAGACGGCTCAACGCTGGGTGGCCCGCGCCGTGACCGGCGAAGTGACCATTGAACTGCGCCGCGGCAACGACTACTCGCTGCTGAACACGACGTCGCCGAACCTGACGTACAAGCCCGAGCGCCTGACGATGGAAAAGGGCGACTCGGTCTTCACGCCGCTCGACCGTATCGGTCAGCTCACGATGCGTACGCTCGACATCGTCGACACGCGCGAAAAGCTGATGACGTACGCCAAGGCCGGTCTGCTGACGTCGACCAGCGACGACGCACTGCCGCAGCTCGAAGGCAAGAAGGACTAAGCGGTCATCCGACGCATCGCTCGCGAGAGCGGTGCGCCACGTGTTACCTGCTGCAACAGGCGGCGCGCCCCGAAAGGAGCGCGCCGCTTTTGTTTTTGGCCTGTCACGTTTGACGCGCTAAGATACGGACGAAAATGCGCACAAAAATAGGCCGCATCCCAAATTAATCGAAACCCTCCCCGCAATCGGGGTGCGCGTCGGCCCCGGACACCGGGACGCGCGCATGCGTCGGAGACCCTGCGTTGGTACGTCTGATTCTGTTATTGCTTGGCGTGAATTATTTGCGTCGCCGGGCCCGGGCGCTGATCTGGATCGGCGCGATCTTCTTCGCCTTCGGCATGGCATTGATCGTCGATGCACTCGACGGCGTCGTGCACTTCCCGCTCAAGGTCTTCGCGTGGCTGCTGCTGCTCGAAGGACTGGCGACGCTTGCCATCGCCACCATCGGGGTGGGGGGTCAGCGTCTCGTACGGGGGCTGAAGGGCGGCACCTTTACTGTTGCAGCACTGCTGGTCCTGCTGTTCGATCAACACAACGGCAACTTCTGGTTATCGATGCTCTTCGGCACGCTGTTCCTCGCCGACGGCCTGCTGCAATGCGTGGCGGCGTACGTGGTGCGCTACCCGCGCTGGGCGTGGGCCATTGCAGGCGGTGCGCTGGAAATCGTCGTCGCGATCTTCTTCTATCAGCCCTACCCGACGCACTACAAGGGCACCCTGCCGTACGCCATCGGACTCGGACTCGTCTTCACCGGGTGGAACGTACTCGTGCTGGCGATGCGGGCGCGTCGCATGCGCGGCGATTTCCGCGTCGAACAGATTCTCGGCAGCCCGGAAGACAAGCGCCGCCTGTGGAGCGAGCGCCCCCGTGCGCCGCGCTGGGACGGCCCACCCACCGACGCCGAGCCAGCGCTCACGGTGCACGTGTGGACGCCCTCGGGGTCGTCCAAAGCACCGGCGCGCCGTCATCCGGTCATCGATCGCTACATCGCGGCTGTCGACAAGAACGGCGTGATCTCGACGGGGCACGCGGCGCTGGAGAGTCACGAAGGCGTGTACGTGAGTCTTTACCCCGCCAAGGAAATCGACCGCTCGCCGGACCAGTTCGGACAGTTGCTGCGCGCGACGCGCGAGAACGACGTGCCCGGCACCTTCCAGCCGAACTACGCCACAGAGTCGAAAGCGTGGTGCCCGTCGACGGTCAAGGTGCGTATCCGCAACTACAGCCCGCAGCAATTGAGCGCTTTCTGGCAGACCTATCAGCAGAACGCCACCTATAACCTCACGCACCGTAACTGCTCAAGCAGTGTGGCCAAGGCGCTCGAAGCCGCGATCGAGGGCCGTGTGGGGCAGTTGCACGACGGCGGCGACGCTGGCTGGTGGACGTTCGTCCGCCTGTGGCTTACGCCCGAATTGTGGGTGGCCGCACAACTGCGCAAGCGTGCGAAGACGATGGCCTGGACACCGGGTCTGGTGCTCGATTACGCGCGTGCAGTGAGCATGCTGGTGGATCCGCGTCCGTTCGGCTGGATCACGATGACCTCGCTGGCGTTGCGTCGCATGCGTCGCTCGCGCCGCGCATGGCGCGAGGCCGAGCAGGCAGCCGCATCGCAAGCGCAGAACGCAACGCACGCATCTCACGCACCACACGGCTGACGTCGGATCGAGACTTTCCCAAGGGGACGGTGTAACGTCACCCGTATTGGCACACGCAAGAGCAGCAGGCATCCGGGCAACGCGTAAGCGCTGCCCGCCCGAGCTTCAGACGCATTACCCAATACGAGGACAGTTCAACATGCTCAATCGCCTGTGGCGCTATGTCAGTGCCGCCCTGTTCGCCAGTCTGGTCATCGGCCGCGCCGCACACGCGATCACGCCCGACGCCGCGCCCATCACCATTCCGCATGGCGCGATTGTCGAGCGACAACCACTGAAAGCCGACTACGGACTCCCGGAAGCCGGTGAGCAATTCAGTATCCGTTACAGCTCCATCGACGGCGTCGGCGGCATCGAAGCCCGTGAAGACACCGGCGCCGTCTTCCTGCCCAAGGGACCGACACCGCCCGGCGGCTGGCCGGTCGTGGTCTGGGCACATGGCACGGTCGGCATTGCCAGCAAGTGTGCGCCGTCGCTCAACGTGCGCAGTACGCGCGACATTCAGTACCTCGGCACCTGGCTGTCGCTCGGCTTTGCGGTCGTCGCCCCCGACTACGCGGGTCTTGGTTCGCAAGGGCTGCATCACTATCTGAACGCCCGCGCCGAAGCGTATAGCGTGCTGGACAGCCTGCTCGCCGCCCGCAGCGTCTTTCCGTTGCAGAACCGTGTGATCTTCGTCGGGCAATCGCAGGGGGCTCATGCAGCGTTCGCCGCGGCAGGCTTTCAGCCGATTTACGCCCCGGACGTGAAGGTGATCGCCACAGTTCTTACCGGCACGCCGTATTTCAATGCACAGACGTCGGCTGCCACCCTCTTCGCGGGTCAGCCCGATCCGGGCGCGCCGGACCCGAAGATTCCGTACGCGATGTACATCTTCCTGTCGGCCGCCGACCGCGATCCGTCGTTGAATCCCGCGAAGTACTTCTCTCCACAGGCGTTACCGGTGCTCGATGAGGCCCGCACGCTGTGCATCGATACGCTGACCGATCACTCGACGGCCGCCGGTCTGAACGCCGGGAACAGCATGCAGCCGGGTATTCAGAAGCTGCTGGATAGCCAGACACCGTCACTGCGCTATCCGACGCTCAGCATTAAACATCCGGTGTTCATCGGCATGGGAATGGAAGACATCGACGTGCCGGTCATCATGCAAAAGGCATTCGCGCGGGACGTCACCAAGGCGGGCACGAAGACCACGGTGCGCATGTACGACGGACTCGATCACGACGCGACGGTCAACCCGTCACTGCGCGACTCGGTGCCGTTCATCCTGCAACTGATGTCGACGAAAAAGCGTGCATCCGCACAATAACTAGAGGAACGACTCGGAAAGCTACGGGGCGCGACGATAGCTCATCGCTCACGGAAAGCGACGCAAATCATTGATTTTTATATTATTTGTTTTTCGTTGCGCCTACGCAACATGGAGACACTTACGTAAAAATACATATGGTGCGATGCAACACGTCGTCCTATACTGAACTCGTCTCCTCCATGTCTCCTCCTGATATGGATTAAGCCCGCAACGCGCGGGCTTTCTTTTTTTCTGCGAGCGCTTTCTACGATCAGTCGATGGCTGCCGCGCATGCATCCGTCGGCGTCGCCAGTGCGCCCCCTACCCCCGGAATGATCTTCAGCCCCGCCGACACTACACGGCAGGGTGCCGCCAGCAAACCACATCCCGCCACTGACGTCACGAACGGCAGAATCGCGAATAGCGCCCACCAACGACGCAAATTGCGCGGTGCGGGCTTCGATGCCCGCCGACCGCTAAGGTCCGAGTCGTCCGAACCCGCCGAACGGCGAGGCTCACGCAGAGCGAATGCATCGCTCGTCTCAATCGTACGGGCCGTATGGGCGTAAGGAGTCGCGACGGCCTTTCGGCTCATCGTATGAAGCGTCGTCATGGGGGGCGTCCTGAGAAGGGCTAGGTGCCGGAATTACCAGCGGTTCGGGTGAGTTCTGTCAGTTCGGAGGTCGGGCAATCGCCTTACGGTCGTTGACGGCGCGCAGTGAACAAATACCTCACGCGGGAGGCGTCGTGTGTCCGATGTACGTGAAACGGGCCACCGGGCCACTCTCCGTCATCACCGGTTCATTCCAGATGCGCAGTAGCCGCGTGCTCATCGGCAAGCCTTCACGCGGGTAGAGCCGTGTGTAGACGACCACGGGTTCGTCCGTCTCGTCGGCACGGGCAATGCCGAGCGCGAGATAGCAATTCCCTTTGTAGTGACGATAGACACCGGGGCGAAACGCCTCGATTTCAGGCGTCGATTCCGCCGACGCCGCTGGCACATTCGAAAACATCGTTCTCTTCTCCTGCATTCCTACATACGACTACCGCGCGCCGCCGCGCATGAGACACCCTGCCTAAGCGTCGAGTTCGACGCCTCAGGGCCTCAGGGCCTCAGGGCCTCAGTGCTTCAGCAACTCAGCGCGGCACCACGATTCCCACCGACTTCGCCAATGGCGCGGGCGAAATACCCGAGGCGCCACGAAACGGTTCATCCAGATTCACGATGAGTGCGACCACCATCCCGATCGCGCCCATGTGAATGGCGATGATGAGATTGCTCTTCCACGACCCCGGATAGCGGCCGTTCATCGCCATCGCCGCGAGCATGAACAACGAGATGACCCACCAGAACACGCCCGGCACCGTCTTCGTCGCGTTTTCAAACCGCCCCTGTCTCGCCTCTTCGAGTCGATCCAGCAACGTACGTATCGAACTCGCGCTGTCTTCGTGCCGCGCAATGACGCGCCGCGTGGCACCGACAAATGCTGTCAGCGCAGATTCGGTGTCCGGTGAGAGATCGGGATCGGCGGTACTCAACGTTTTCCATTCGTCCGTGACGGCAGAGGTCACATACCCGCGCAGCAGCACACGAGCCGACTGCGCGTCGGCGTCGCCCACCGCTTTCAGCTCACGATCGAGGCGTCGCACCACCGACGCTTCGTGCAACGCCTGATCGTCGGCATGGCCGAGGTTGGCCCGCACATCGGTCAGCACATGGGCAAGCACAAAGACGATGAACGCAAGCAGGCTCCCGTGGACCACGTCAGCCACCGTGCCGCGCACCTCCGTCGGGTCTGCGAGACGGTCGAACAGGACGACGCGCGCGAGCCAGGCCACGGCAACGGCAAGCCCCGCCGTGCCGAGCGCCAGGCCGACGAGCAGTAGCCCCGTCGGCAGCAACGTCATCTGATCCACCATCCATCGCCTCCGTGTCTTCCGACATCTACGATGCCGCGACGACAATCCATTTCTTAGGTATTCCGGGCAGCGTGAGCGTAATGCTCCGCCGCCGATGCGGCGACTATACCTGATGCACGGAAGACGGCAACTTTAGAAAATTTCCGCGCCTGACAGCGGAAACGTGACGAAAGATTTCACAACGCCGCGCGACGCAGAAGACTGCGCCTAAAGCGCTTTCGTCAGTAGCACCGTGGTGAAGCCGCTGTCCCACTCCTCGTCGGGATAGGTGGCCACTTCCCGATACCCATTGCGGACATAAAACGCGCGGCTCTGTACGTTGAAGGTGTCCGTCTCGAGTCGTGCCAGCGGATGGCCGAGCGACCGCATTTTCGCTTCCGCATGTGCGAGCAGCAACGCACCGACACCGCGTCGCTGCTGCGAAGGCGTTACGTGCAGGGCATCGATGAAATCGCCGACAACGTGCACCATGCCGAGGACATCGTCATCCGACGCAGTCGAGACAGCCACTACGAATTCAGACCAATGCGCCTGCACATAGGCACGCGTGCGTTCACCGGAGGCGAATGCCTCCGCCACCTCCGGACGCAACATCGGCGCCCATGTCGTGCGATACGTCTGCATGAGAAGCTGCGTCACGGCATCGATATCGGACGCACGCGCTTCGCGCAGCACAATGTCGGGACAACGTTCAGGACCAGGCATTGCGAAGTTTCCTCGCGACGTCGATGTGCACCGTGACGTCGCCGACCGGTCCGCGCGGCACATCGTCCTCGCGCGGCTTGGGGAAAATGTCGTACAGCGGCAGCATCTTGTCGGACACGAAACGGCTGCGCGTGCCATACACATGGCGATCGCCCAGACCGGTTTGCTGATGGACGTAGAAGCGCTGCGGCACAACGAGTTGCAGCGACTCTTTTGCACGCGTCATCGCCACATAGAGCAAACGTCGCTCTTCCTCGATGTCTTCGTCGTCACCGGTGCTCATGTCGGAGGGAATACAGCCATCGACCACGTTGAGCACGTACACCGAATGCCACTCCTGCCCCTTGGCACTGTGAATCGTCGACAGGATCAGGTAGTCCTCATCGAGGAGCGGCGGACCGGATTGCGCGCTCGTGGCATCGGGGGGATCGAGCGTCAGCTCGGTGAGGAATTGCTCGCGCGAGCCGTAGGTGTTGGCGATGCGCGCGAGTTGTTCGAGATCGGCCTGACGCACGGCGGCGTCGTCGAAACGTTGGGTGAGCAGCGGTGCGTACCAGCGCAGCGCCAGGTCCACATCTGCCGGCCACGCCAGCCGTGTGTCGTGCAACGTCATGAAGACTTCGACGAACGCTCGCCACTGCGTCGCGGCACCCGACGGTGGCTTGAACTCGGCCAGTACCTGCGCGGGTGTCGCGGACTGCGCCATGGCATCGAGCAAGCGCGTGGCGCTTACAGGCCCGATGCCGGGGATCAACTGCGCAACGCGAAAACCCGACAACCGGCTCGCCGGGTTATGCGCCCATCGCAAGATCGACAGCATGTCCTTCACGTGCGCCGCTTCGAGAAACTTCAACCCACCGAACTTCACGAAGGGAATATTGCGACGGGTGAGCTCCAGTTCCAGCGCCGCACTGTGACTGCCCGTGCGAAACAGCACCGCCTGTTGCGTGAGTCGCGTACCGGTCTCACGTTGTGCCAGCACCTGATCGGCGACCCAGCGCGCCTGCCCCGATTCGTCGCTCACATTGACGAGTTGCGGCAACCGGTCCGATGGTCGGTCCGTCCACAACGCCTTCGCGTAGCGCTCGTTCGACTCGGCGATCACAGCATTGGACGCATCGAGAATCGGCTGCGTCGACCGGTAGTTCCGCTCCAGCGTCACCACGTGCGCCGGCTCGGCGAACTGGCCCGGGAAATCGAGGATGTTACGGATCGTCGCCGCGCGAAATGCGTAGATCGATTGCGCATCGTCGCCCACGACCGTCAGGCCACGCCCGTCCGGTTTCATCGAGAGAAGAATCTGCGCCTGTAAGCGATTGGTGTCCTGATACTCGTCGACGAGTACATGATCGAAGCGGGCATCGAGCTCGCGCGCCAGTTCCGGTGCGCCCATCGTCTCCGCCCAGTACAGCAGCAGGTCGTCGTAATCGAGCACGTGCTGCGCTTGCTTCGCGTCGACATAACCGCCGAAAAGCTGCTTGAGCTGCGCTTCCCATTGCGCACACCACGGGAAATGCTTCGCAAGCACTTCGGCCAGCGGCGCCTGACTGTTCACCACGCGCGAGTAGATCGACAGACACGTGCCCTTGAGCGGGAAACGTGACTGCGTCGCGGAAAAACCCAGATCGTGCCGCACCAGCCCGAGCAAATCCTCGGCGTCGCTGCGGTCATGGATGGTGAACGCTTCCGACAGCCCGATACGTGGCGCGAAATCGCGCAGCAGCCGTGCGCCGATGGCGTGAAACGTACCCGCCCACGGCAGCGATGGCGGCTGTGTCGACGCCAGCCCCAGCACCTTCTGCAACACGGCCCCCACGCGACGCTCCATTTCGCCAGCGGCACGACGCGAGAAGGTGAGCAGCAGGATGCGATTGGGATCTGCGCCACGCACGATCAGATTCGCGACCCGGTGCGCAAGCGTACTCGTCTTGCCGGACCCCGCCCCGGCAATCACGAGCAACGGGCCGCCGGGCGCGCCATCGTCGCCCACACCGAAGTCGACGGCCTCACGCTGACGGTCGTTGAGTTCGGCCCAAGGATCGCGGGCGGCGGCGGACGGCTGTTCTGACATGCGAGTTGGCGGATGAACGGCGGGAAAACGGGTTAGGTACGCTCAAAGAGTACTGTATATTTATACATTATAACGATGGCTTTTACGCCCATCGAGCTCCTTGCGAAATTCGGACGAATCCTCGCTGACACCCGCGTTGACCACCCACCACACTCATCACCCCGCCTACGGCCCTTATGACAATCCGCACCGGCACGTCGTCCTGGACCGACCCCACGCTCATCGCGTGCGGCCGGTTCTACCCGCCGGGCGTCGATACACCGGCCGCGCGCCTGCGCCACTACGCGTCGACGTTCGATCTGGTCGAGGTCGACAGCAGCTATTACCGGCTGCCCGCCGCCGACGTTGCCTGGCGATGGACGCAGCGCACGCCCTCCGCCTTTCGCTTTCACATCAAAGCGTTTCGCGCCTTTACCGGGCACAGCACGCCTGTCGCCGCGTTGCCGTCCGATATCGCGCGAGCGTTACCGTCACATGAAGCGCAGCACCACCGTGCATCGCCGGAAAGCGCACAAATTGCCGCTACCGACATACCTGCCGAGTTGCGCGACGAGTTGTGGCGACGCTATCTCGAGGCCATCGAGCCGTTGCGCCAAAGCGGGCAACTGACAGCCATCCACTTCCAGTTCTCGCCAAGGGTGCAGAACGACCGCGCCGGACGCGCCCTCGTTTTCGAGACCGCGCGACGGCTGGACGGGGAGCGCCACGCCATCGAATTTCGTCACCGGAGCTGGTTCGATACGCCATCGCGCGAGGCAGCCACGCTCGCCATGCTGCGCGAGACGGGCGCGGCGCACACCATCGTCGACAGCCCCTGCGGATTCGACAACACCGTGCCCGCCGTATGGGCCACGACACGCGACGACCTGTGCGTCGTGCGTCTGCACGGGCGCAATGCTGCCGCGTGGAACCGGCGAGGCATCACGGCGTCGTCGGGCCGCTTCGTCTACGAGTACAGCGCGAGTGAACTGATCGACATCTCGGCGCGCGTCGAACGGATCGCCGCGCTCGCCGACGACACTCATGTGCTCTTCAACACCAATCACGAAGATCAGGGGATGAAAAACGCGTCTGCGTTTGAACGTGCCCTCGCCGAGCTGGCTCGCCTGCGTGCTTAAGGGCGATGCGCATTGTCCGACGATGACGGATTCACCCTGAGCGTCTTGCGCCACGCCGGGAGATCCGCGAGTCGCGTGCCTTCGGGCACTGCACCATGTTTGCTGTGGCCCACACGCTGTGCACGATAGATGCCCGTGTGTCCGGAACACAGATACGCAAGCACGCACGCGATAGCTGCGTAGCCTCCGATCTGCGGACCGAAAATCTCGATCGCCATCAACGTCGACGCAATGGGCGTATTCGCCGCCCCTGCGAATACCGCGACGAAGCCGATGCCCGCGAGCACTGCCGCTGGCAGCATCAGCACATGGGACAACGCATTGCCCATCGTCGCGCCGATATAGAACAGCGGCGTCACCTCGCCGCCTTTGAATCCAGTTCCGAGCGTGATCACCGTGAAGATCGTCTTGCCGAGGAAGTCGTACCACGGCAGCGACGTATGGAAGGCGTCGACGATGGTCGGAATACCAAGGCCGAGATACTGGGGCGTCCCGAGCATCGTGGCCGCTGCTGCCACCAGCACACCGCCCGCGAGGGGACGCAGTGGCGCGTACGCGATACGCCGCTTCATGAAGGCGGACGTGGCGTGCGTCGCCTGTGCGAACGCCATGCCGACCAGTCCGCAAAGCACGCCTGCCGCCGCGGCACTGAAGGCACCGGCGAGCGTGATCGACGGCGCGAATGCCGTCGGCGCAATCGTGTAGACGGTGTGGTGCGCGCCCCACGCGCGGGTCACCGCGTCGCCCACGAGGGCGGCCACGAGGCACGGCAGCAAGGCGTCGTAACGCAATCGGCCGATGGCAAGCACTTCGAGACCGAATATCGCACCCGCGAGCGGCGTACCGAACACCGACGCGAACCCTGCGGCGATCCCCGACATCAGCAACACACGGCGCTGCTCGCCTGACAAGCGGAAGACGTGCGTCAACTGATCGGCGAGCGCGCCGCCCATTTGCACGGCTGTACCTTCGCGTCCCGCTGAGCCACCGAAGAGGTGCGTCACAACCGTGCCGAAAAGCACGAGGGGTGCCATGCGCAACGGCACGACTCGCCGGGGATCGTGAATCTCGTCGATCAGCAGGTTGTTGCCTGCTTCGACGCTCGCGCCCAGCCGCAGATAAAGCCAGCCGACCGCGAACCCGGCGAGCGGCAGCAGCCATAGCAGCCAGGGGTGGACGAGGCGCGTATTCGTCGCAAGATCCAGCACGACGAGGAAGAACGCCGATGCACTGCCCGCCATCACGCCGACGAGTGCTGCGAGCGCGCTCGCATGGGCAGCGCGCGGCAATACGCCGAACAGATCGCGCATGGAGGACCACAAAGGAGAATCGCGGAACATCTTCACAGGTTCAAACAAGGACGAACAATGCCGTCGACACATGGCCTGAACGTGAAGGGGAACGGTCTGGGGAATGCGACTTCAGGGGAACGAGAAAAACGCTCGTTTGCATAGCCCGCAACCTCCCGGCACGCCAGGATCTTGCAGGCATCATCAGCCCCGTTGCAGGGCGGTTTGCGAAACGAACGCCGGAGGAATGCCATCTCCGTGCAGCAGTCACGATGCTATCAGGAACCGCGCGCACTCACAATAAGTGACATTTTTTGGGACCAAATGCCGAACCCGATCGGCGGATTCCGATAAATCGGCCAATCGCCGCTTTTCCCCGGCTCACGCCCCTAGAATCGGCCTCAGATTCACGGAGGACAGCATGGTGGCGGACAGGGAATATGTGGAGCGGGTGAGGGATTACGGGTGGGAGGATGTCGGTGATTTGTGGCGGGACGTCCGGCAGTGTTCAACGCCCGGATGGGATCCGGGGAAAGCGCTTGAGTATTTGGTGATCAAGGGATTCGAGTTGAGTGGGGCGAAGGTCAGATGGCCGTACAGCGTCGACCTTTTTGGAACAAAGAACGTCGAGCAGATCGACGGGGTCGTGTACGTGGCCAACATCGCCGCGATGATCGAATGCAAAGACTATTCGACGCCTGCAAGTCGGGCGAGCCGGAAGTTGGCATACGGTCCCATTGCGAAATTGCAGGGACAACTCGCGCGGCGTCCTTCTGCGCTGATCGGCTGTCTGTTCACCACGGGAGAATTCAGTCGATCAACGCTTGCGTTAGTCAACTTCACCAAGCCATCAACCATTTTGTGCTGGACCGGTCGCGACATCGACCATTGCGTTCGTCGGAAAGACTTCTCTGACGCGCTAAAAAGCAAGCTTCGTGCGTGTATGGAAGACGCTACGCACTACCACATCTCACCAAATCACAGCGGAGCGTGAATATGTTGAAGCGAAATATCGTTTGCCCATCATCGGACGACGCGAAGCTCCTCAAAGCCTGGCTACCGCAACACATTGTGGACTCGTCACTCTTCTATCTGAGCACGAGTCAGACGCTCGCCGACTGCCATGCCGCGCCGATCCTACGGGAGAACGAACTACAACTTCTGCTGATTCGCAACGCCTATACCTATCATGAGGAGCTGATCCTAGACATGGAAGGCGATTCAGAGGAGATGCTGTCTCTGTATTCGTCAGAGCGACGATTCGAAGTGGAGGTCGTAGCGCCTGCGCTTGAATGGATGCTTTTCGAGACACCGGAACTCTTCGAATCAATCTTTCGCGACAAGGCTACGTCCCGGCTCCAGTTGATTGGTTCCTATGAGCCTGATCGCGCGATACGGGAAGCCGGGTCAACCGTCGACGACATCATTGCTCGCGTCGATGAAAAGACTCGCGAATTGCTCCGCGCGACGCCCACGGCACAGCGAATCCTAAAGCGAATTGAACGACTCGACGAGAAACTCTTCACATAAAACAACGGCGAGGACGATGCTTTGCATTGTCCTCGCCGTCATCGACATCGATGCAGCGTTACCAAGTACGCATCACTTCTTCCCAGCCTTCACCGCCTTCTCGATGCGCGCGCCGACATCAGCGTCGACCTGCTTCCAGTAGTCGAACGCGCGCTCCAGCACCGGACTGCGAACACCGCCGAGCAGGGCACCGGAGACGGTTTCAACGAGACGCGTACGGGACGCTTCGTCGAACACGTTACGCACGAGGTCGCCCGGCTGCGAGAAGTCGTCATCGTCCTTGTGCAGCGTGTAGGCACTGCGGACCATGGCGCCGTCGGATTCCCATCCGTCTTCGGCCGCACCGGTCTGATCGGCATACGGACGCCCACCGCTGTTGGGCACATACACCGGGGCGTTACCGCTATGTTCGTAAGCCATGTGACCGTCGAACATGTACGTCTGCACCGGCACCTTCGGGCGATTCACCGGCAGTTGGTGGAAGTTGGTGCCGATGCGATTGCGTTGCGCGTCGTTATAGGCGAACGCACGACCGAGCAGCATCTTGTCTGGCGACAGACCGATGCCCGGCACGGTGTTGCCCGGCGAGAACGCCGCTTGCTCGATTTGCGCGAAGAAGTTCTCCGGATTGCGGTTGAGCGTCATCTTGCCCACCTTGATCAGCGGATAGTCCTTGTGCGACCACGTCTTCGTCAGATCGAACGGATTGAAGCGGTACTGCTTCGCGTCCGCGTACGGCATGACCTGCACCGACAGGATCCAGCTCGGGTTTTCGCCACGCGCAATGGCGTCGAATAGATCGCGACGGTGGAAGTCGGCGTCCTGACCGGACATGGTCGCAGCTTCTGCATTGGAGAAGAACTCCATGCCCTGCTGTGTGTGGAAGTGGTACTTGACCCAGAATTTCTCGCCGCTGGCGTTGACCCACATGTAGGTATGCGAACCATATCCGTTCATGTGACGCCAGGTGCGTGGCAAACCACGGTCGCCCATCAGATAGGTCACCTGATGCGCGGACTCCGGATTGTTCGTCCAGAAATCCCACTGCATGTGGTTGTCGCGCAGGCCCGAGTCCGGCAGACGCTTCTGGCTGCGAATGAAGTGCGGGAACTTCATCGGGTCGCGGACAAAGAAGACTGGGGTGTTGTTGCCAACGAGGTCGTAATTGCCTTCGTCGGTATAGAACTTGAGGGAGAAACCGCGCACGTCGCGCCAGGTGTCCGGGCTCCCGGCTTCGCCCGCGACCGTGGAGAAACGCGCGAGCATGTCGACCTTCGCGCCCTTCTTGAACAACGACGCCTTGGTGTAACGGCTCACATCTTCCGTGGTTTCGAAAACGCCAAAGGCACCTGCGCCCTTGGCGTGCGGCTGGCGCTCGGGGACCTTCTCCCGGTTGAAATGCGCCATCTGTTCGAGGAAATGAACGTCGTGCAACAGAAGCGGGCCATCCGCTCCGACCGAAAGCGTGTTTCGGTCGCTTGCCGCCGGTGCACCGGCACCGGTCGTCGAGCCGGTGTCCAGACGGTCTTTCTCTTTGCTCATACATACCTCCGACATGAAGGTGGGTGGGGAGAGGGAGAGAATTAGAGTCAGCAATATCGCAAGTCGTTCAAAGCATAATACAAGACGGCGAAATGCACTCCCCGGCACCCAGTGCGTTGAATATTCGTCAACTTGCTATGGATCAAGTAACACTCCCTCGTTTCCCATCTCCCAGACTACCTGTCGCAAGGTCTACAGCGTGGAAAACCCGCCGTCCACCACAATTTCAGCGCCGAGCATGTAGCGCGAATCGTCGCTCGCCAGGAATAGCGCGGCACGGGCGATGTCTTCCGGTGCGCCAAGATGGCCCACGGGAATGCGCGATGCTATCTTCTGCTTAGTCTGCGTGACCTGTTCTGCCGATGCGCCCCCGCGCGCGTGAATCGGGGTGTCCGTCGCACCGGGACTTACGGCGTTCACCCGAATTCTTCGCGACAGCAATTCGCTCGACCATGTCCGCGCCAGCGACCGCACGGCCGCCTTTGACGCCGAAAGCAACGACAAGCCCGGCGTGCCGACCTGATTCAGCCATGAGGTGTTCAGGATCACCGACGCACCGTCGCGCAGCACGGGCGTCACCGCCTGCATCGAAAGGAAGACGCCTTTCACGTTGATGTCCATGAGCGTGTCGTACTGCGCAGGCGTTGTGCCATCGAGCGGTGTCGAGAAAGCGACGCCCGCGTTGGCAAAGAAGACGTCCAGCACACCGAACGTCTGCTTGACGACATCCTGCATTCGCCGCAGGTCATCGACGTTTCGCACATCCGCCTGAATCGTGACGATGCGCTCGCCGAGTTCGGCACGTACGGCGTCGAGTTTGGCGGCGTCGCGTCCCACGATGACAACGCGTGCGCCCTCTTCCACGAACAGCCGCGCCGTCGCGAGACCGATGCCGCTTGTCGCGCCGGTGATCAGCGCTGTTTTGCCTTCGAGCTTCATTCGCATTCTCCTGACGATGGTTATGCGTGGCGACCGGCCATCACGCCGCCATCCACCGGCAGCACCGTACCGGTGATCCATGAAGCCGCGTCGGAGGCAAGAAACAGAATGGCCTCGGCCACATCGCGCGGCTGACCATTGCGGCCAAGCGGATGAAACGCGTTGAATGCGGGCAGGGTCGCCTTCACTTCGTCGTCGCTCATGAAGGTGTTGTAGACCGGCGTTTCGACAACGCCGGGGGCGACAGTGTTGATGCGGATGTTCAACGGCGCAAGCTCGATCGCGAGATTACGCGTCAGCGCGTGCACGCCCGCGTTCGCGGCCGAGTAGGCGGAGGACGGCGTCGCGCCGATTGCCTGCAATGCCCACAGCGACCCCGTCTGCACGATTGCGCCACCGCCCCGCACCGACATGGCTTTGGCCGCCGCCTGCGCCATGAAGAACTTGCCTTTGAGGATGATGTCGAGGAAACCGTCGTAATCGGCTTCGGTTAGCGAGAGGAACGCCTTCGGACGGAACACGCCAGCGTTATTCACGAGAATGTCTACACCGCCAAAGGCCGACGTCGCCAGATCTACCAGCGCCTGTGCCGTCTCCGGACGCGCGATATCGCCCGCCAGATAGCGCACGTTCGCAGCGCTCGCATCGATCTGCGCGGCGGCCGACTTGAGCTTGGCTTCGTCGCGCCCGCCAATGACGACCTTCGCACCGGCAGCGACGAGTCGTGCCGCCACTTCCTTGCCGATGCCCGAACCGCCACCCGTCACGATGGCAACCTTGGAAGAAAAACTATGCATTTTCTGACTCCCGGAAAACGTTGAGGTGTCGCCGGACGGTTTCGTAATCCACATCTTGTGCAAACAATGCCGTCCTTCGATGACCGCATTGTTCGCCTCGGGCAATGGCTTCACAAATCAGTTATTCTGCGTCGCATCGAAAGAAAATCTTTCTCATAGGGGCTCACATGAAAGCGCCCGTATTCCTGAACGCCTTGCGCGCGTTCGAAGCCAGCGCCCGACACCAGAGCTTTTCCGCGGCTGCGGGCGAACTGAACGTGACGCCGGCGGCCGTCGGCCAGATGGTCCGCAGTCTCGAAGCATGGCTCGGCGTGCCGCTCTTCGAGCGCAGCGCGTCTGGACGCGCGCGACTGGTGCCGACGCAGGCCGCACAGCGCGCGCTGCCCGATCTGCGCGACGGCTTCGACCGTCTGAATCTGGGATTCGCCAAGTTGCGCGAAGGCTCGACCGTCGGCGTGCTGACCGTTGCAGTCAGCCCGGCCTTTGCCGCGAAGTGGCTACTGCCACGCATCGACCGGTTCCAGACCGCGTGGCCCGACACCGACGTGCGGCTCGACACCAACCTTAAGCCGGTGGATTTCGTCGCACAGGGCATCGATATCGGCGTGCGCTACGGACTCGGCCATTGGCCGGGACTGGTGGCAGAGAAGTTGATGGACGAGGCGGTATTTCCGGTCTGCGCGCCGTCGTTATTGCGCGCGCATCCGGCATTGAAAACGCTAGCGGGATTGAAGGGGATGACGCTGATTCACGACTTATCCGTCGACCGAAGCACCGGCTACGTGACGTGGCCGACGTGGCTCGAGCGGGCGGGACTCTCCTCGCTGGAGACGCGCGCCGGGTTGAAGATCAACAACTCGGCGGCCGTATTGCAGGCGGCGGTCGACGGACACGGCATTGCGCTCGCACGCAGCGTGCTTGTGCGCGACGACCTCGCGGCGAATCGTCTGGTACGACTCTACCCCGAGGTCGATTGTTCGTCGCCGCTCGCGTACTACGTGGTGTATCGCGCGGAGTGCGCCACGCTACCGCGTCTCGTGGCGTTTCGCGAGTGGTTGCAGCAAGAAGTCGCCGCGCTGGGCACCGACGGCACCGACCGCAGTGCCCCCAAAGGTATTACGCCGCCAGCGCGCGGCACTGGCAAACCACGCGCTCGAAGCACGCAATCGCAAAATCGACGGACGCCTCGGAGGTAAACCGTCCGAGACTCAGGCGCACGGTGCGGCTCGCCGCTTCGCTGTCCAGCCCGATGGCGCTCAACACGTGCGACGGTTGCCCGGAGGCCGAATTGCACGCCGACGTCGACGACACCGCGAGATTGCCATTGAGCATGAACGTGAAGAAGCCGGGGTGGCGGATCGTCAGGCTGAGCGTATGGGGAATGCGGCGGGCGTTCGCGGCGTTGTGCACCACGCCATCGAGCACGCGCACACCGTCGAGCAAACGACGGCTCAGCGCTTCGATGCGATGGGTGTCGACCGTCATGTTTTGCATCGCCAACTCGCACGCCGTGCCCATGCCAACGATCTGATGTGTCGCCAGCGTGCCCGAGCGCAGGCCGCGCTCATGGCCGCCACCATGCATCTGCGGCGCGATGCGCGGCATCGCGTCTTTGCTCACATACAGGGCACCGATGCCCTTCGGGCCATACACCTTGTGTGCCGACATCGACAGCATGTCGATGCCCATGGCCTTCACGTCGATGGGGGTCTTGCCGAGCGCCTGCGCGGCGTCCACGTGCAGCAACGCGCCTGCGGCATGCACAACCTTCGAAATGGCCGCGACGTCGGTCAGCGTCCCCAGTTCGTTGTTCACGAGCATCACCGACACCAGCCCCGTATCCGGACGCAGCGCCGCCGCCGCGATCTCGGCCGTGATCTCGCCGGTCGCCGAGGGCTTCACATAGGTGACGGGCATACCGCGCTTTTCCAGACACGCCATCGTATCGAGAATCGCCTTGTGTTCCAGCACGCTGGTGATGAGATGCGGGCGCGCCTGCCCCAACTCGGCATAGCCCTTGAGCGCGAGATTGTTCGATTCGGTCGCGCCGGACGTCCAGACGATCTCGGCCGCATCTGCGCCGATCAGCGACGCGACCTGCGAACGCGAGCGTTCCACGAGACGGCGGGCGCTCACGCCTGCAGAATGCGAACTGGACGCGGGATTACCGAAAACACCGTCGATGCCCAGACAGTCGGCCATCGCCGCGATGACGGAGGCGTCCGCTGGCGTTGTCGCAGCGTAATCGAAGTAGTGAAGTGTTTCGTTCTCGCGCATGATCGGCCCCCGCCAAAAAAGAGTGCATCGATCGTACGCGCGGGAACGGGGAAAAGGCTTGCAGAATTACCCTTCGTTATGCAGTTTCATGGAATATCCTTCCCGCAAAACGGAATAACGAGGAAATTTCATCCATCGGCAGTTAGGCAGCCTCGTTTGCCGGGAATCGGACGGTGACTTCCAGACCGCCCCCCGGGGCTTCTCCAAGCGTCACGACGGCGTGATGTTTGCGTGCGATTTCTTTGACGATGGCGAGCCCGAGACCGGAGCCGTCGGCGGTGGATGGGGTGAGCGCTGCGGACTCGCGACGATAAAAGCGTTCGAACACGGCGTCGCGCTCGTGCGCCGGAATGCCGGGGCCGTTGTCGACGACCTGAAGCGTCGGCCCGTCGAGGTTGTCGTGCGCGCCAGTCGACGCTTGCCCAACGTTTGCAACGTCCGCATCGTCCACACGGCCCGTCTGCCCGCCGCGCCGTGTACGTACTGTGATCATCGCGCCGTTCCCCGCGTAGCGAATGGCGTTGTCGATCAGGTTGCCGCACAACTCGGCCAGCAACTCACGTTGCGCCAGCACCGTCACGGCACCGTCGTTCTCGAAGCCGAGATCGATCCCGCGCGAGCGCGCCACCGGCGACCAGTCGAGTGTGACGCTGCGTGCCGCCTCGTCGAGCCGGGTCGGCACCATCGCCACGGGCGGGCCGTCCTCCGCCTCCAGACGCGACAGCGAGAGCAACTGCCGCACGCTTTTCGCCGCCTGCTTCACCGCCTGATTGAGGCGCTCTACGCGCTCACGCGCCTGTGCGCTCAACGATTCGCGCAGCGTCAGCTCGGACTCTGCCTGGATGATCGCCAGCGGCGTCTTCAACTGATGGGCAGCATCCGCAAAGAAGCGCTGACGCGACGCCTGCATGCGTCCCACCCGTCCCACGTACTGGTTGATGGACTCGACGAGCGGCTTGACCTCGGTCGGCAGATCGACGTTTTCGAGCGGCGTCGTGTCGTCCTCCTCGCGCGCGGCGACCTTGGCCGAGAGCCGGTTGAGCGGACGCAGGCCGCGCGTCACACCGAGCCACACGATCGCGAGCGCCAGCACCACCAGCAGCACCTCTTGCTGAAGTGCGCCGGTCAGAATCTGACGGGCAAGCTCGTGACGCGCCTCGGTCGTCTCGCCGACGACGATCCACACCACACGCGTCTTCGCGTTCGGGACGTCGTGGACCGGCAACTGAAGCGCGCCCATGCGCAACGTCTCACCGCGATACGTCGCGTCGTAGAAGGCCGTGTGATACGGCTCCGGCGTGACGCGTGCGGGCGGCAACGGCAGGTCGTGATAGCCCGTGACGGCACGGCCGTCGTTATCGCCGCCCTGCACGCCGTCGCCGCCTTCACGAATCACGTAGTAGATCTTGCCGCCACGATCCGATTCGAACATCTCCAGCGCGAGATACGGCAGATTGACCTGCACCTCGCCGTCGATCAGTTGCGTGCCTTCGCGAATCGACTTGATCGAGAATTCCAGCGAGCGGTCGAACGCCGAGTTGGCCGCACTCATTGCGCGCTGATAAGTCAGCCAGGTATCGAGCGCAAGCAGTCCCAGCAATGGGAACAGCAGCCAGAGCGCCAGTTGACGGCGAAGGTTCGGTTGCGGCATGAGGTGACGGTACGTCCGATGTCAGTCGACGGAAGGTGCGGGGGGGGCAGGATCGGCCTTCTCTTCCAGCAGATACCCCAGCCCGCGCAACGTGACGATCGCCACGCGGCTGCCTTCGAGTTTCTTGCGCAGACGGTAGACGTAGATCTCGATGGCGTCCGGATTCACGGACTCGTCGATACCGAAGAGCTTCTCCGACAGCGCTTCCTTGTTGATCGCGCGTCCACCGCGCAAGATCAGCACTTCCAGCACGGCGCGCTCACGCTTGGTCAGCGCAAGCAGCTCGCCATCCAGCCGGAAACTGCGCTCCACACCGTCGAACACGAGCGGCCCGCATGTCACGTCCGCGCTTTCGTGATGCTGCGAGCGGCGAATCAACGCACGCGCACGTGCTTCCAGTTCATCAAGCTCGAACGGCTTCGAAAGATAATCGTCGGCCCCAAGATTGAGGCCCTTCACGCGATCTTCGAGCGAGCCGTGTGCGGTGAGGATCAGCACGGGCACCCGATTACGGCGTGCACGCAGTCGGCGCAGGATCTCTAGCCCGTCCAGTCGCGGCAGCCCCAGATCGAGAATCACGAGCGAATACTCCTGCGTACGCAGCACGTGATCGGCCGCCTCGCCGTCGTGCATGCAATCGACGGCGAAGTTCGCCTGCGTCAGCGCTTCGGAGAGCGATTTGGCCAGACTCGGATTGTCTTCGACAAGCAGGATGCGCATGAGACCTAGGGAAATCCATGACCCGAAAATCGGGTCTCGGGCCGGATTCGACACGAAATCGAAAGCGAATTGAAAGTTTCGGCAAATTAACATGCGCCACGCGAAAACGACAAACCCCTTGCAAGGGGTCTTCCGGAGGATGACATGAAGCAAACGACAATGCCCCGCGCCCTGCTCGCGACGACGCTTGGTGCAGCGCTCTTCACGGCAGCGCTCCCGGCCGCCCACGCTCAGGTGCCGCCCGGCTATCCGGCGAACTATCAGGCCACCATCGACGGCGCAAAGAAGGAAGGCAAGCTGATCGTCTATTCGGTGACGGACACCGCGCTGGTGCGCCCGCTCATCAAAGACTTCGAGTCGATGTACGGCATCAAGGTCGAGTACAACGACATGAACAGCACGGAGTTGTACAACCGCTACATCAGCGAGTACGCCGCGAACAGCACCAGCGCCGACGTGCTCTGGAGCTCCGCGATGGACCTCCAGGTCAAGCTCGTGAACGACGGCACGATGGCGAGCTACGAATCGCCCGAAGCCGCCCACATTCCGCAATGGGCGCAGTACCAGAAGCAGGCCTACGGCACGACGTATGAGCCGCTCGCCATCGTCTACAACAAGCGCCTGTTGCCTGCAGGCGAAGTGCCGCAAACGCGCATGGAGCTGATCAAGCTGCTGCAGACGAATGCGGCCAAGTTCAAGGGCAAGGTCACGACCTACGACATCGAAAAGTCGGGTGTGGGCTTCAACTATCTGACGCAGGATGTACGCGTGAACCCGGAAGTGACGTGGGAACTCGTCGGCGCGATGGGCGCGCTCAATCCCAAGCTGCAATCGAGCACGGGCGCGATGATGGAGCGCATCTCGTCGGGTGAAAACCTGATCGGCTACAACATTCTCGGCTCGTATGCGTTCGCCAAGGCGAAGAAGGATCCGTCCATCGGCTATGTCTATCCGCGCGACTACACGCAGGTCGTGAGCCGTCTCGTGACGATCTCGAAGCAGTCGAAGAACCCGAACGCCGCCAAGCTGTGGGTCGACTATCTGCTCTCCAAGCGTGGTCAGACGCTGCTCGCCAACCAGGCCAACCTGTTCTCGATCCGTGCGGACGTCGACGGCGAAACCTCGATGGCGAACCTCACACAGCAGCTTGGTGCAGCGCTCAAGCCGATCCCCATCGGCGCGGGTCTGCTCGTCTATCTGGATCAGTCGAAGCGTCTTGAATTCCTCAAGCGCTGGCAGCAGTCGATCAAGCGTTGATCGGCGCCGACCGAAGTCGCTGCATCCGCCCTCAGTTTTTCTAAGCCCCAGGCCTCAAGTCCGGCGGCCGCGCCCTCACCTCGTCTCCTGACGACGTAACGCGCGGCCCGCCTCTCCCCAAGCCTTTCTCGATATGCGCCCTGCGGGGTGCAGGGAGACCCTCATGCTGTCGTCCTCTACTGCCAACCGCGCAGCGGCCCCTGCTGGCCGCCCGCCAGCGGGTGCCGCCCCTCACGTAGCGCCCCCCTGGCGCGCACTCGCGGCTACGTCGCGCTGGCTCGTCATCACCGTGCTCACGATTGCGGTGTTGCTGCCCCTGTCGTTCATCGTGTTGCAGAGTCTGCTCTCCGCACCGTTCTTCGACGCCAGCCGCACGTTCGGCATCGACGGCTACCGCTTCATCTTCACCGACCCCGACTTCTGGTCGGCCGTGAAGAACTCTTTCATCATCGCGTTCGGGATGCTGTTCATCTCGATCCCGTTCGGCGGCATTCTCGCCTTCCTGATGGTGCGCACCGACCTGCCCGGCCGCCGCTGGCTCGAACCGCTGCTGCTCACACCGGTGTTCGTCTCGCCGATGGTGCTCGCGTTCGGTTACGTGGTGGCTGCCGGTCCCGTCGGCTTCTACTCGGTCTGGTTCCGTGAACTGACGGGTCTCGACGCCCCGTGGTCGGTCTACTCGATCTTCGCGATCACCGTAATCGTGGGCCTCACGCACGTGCCGCACGTCTACCTGTATTCGTCGGCCGCGCTGCGTAATCTCGGCTCCGACGTCGAAGAAGCTGCCCGCGTGGCCGGTGCGCGCCCGTTCCGCGTGGCGCTCGACGTGAGCCTGCCGATGACCATGCCTGCGCTGCTGTTCGCGGGCGTGCTCGTGTTCTTCCTCGGTTTCGAAGTCTTCGGTCTGCCGCTGGTGCTTGGCGACCCCGAGGGCCATCTGGTGCTTGCCACCTACCTCTACAAGCTGACCAACAAGCTCGGCGTGCCGTCGTATCACCTGATGGCAGCCGTGGCGATGTGCATCGTGGCGATCACCTTCCCGCTGGTGCTGTTGCAACGCCACCTCCTCAAGCGCGCTAACAAGTTCGTCACGGTCAAGGGCAAAGCGGGTCGTCAGACGGTGTTGCCGCTGGGCATCTGGCGCTGGATCGCGCTGGCCATCGTCGCCGTGTGGCTGATCGTGACGGTGTTCGTGCCGATCTCCGGCATCGTGCTGCGCTCGTTCGTCACGCACTGGGGCGAAGGCGTCGCGCTCGCCGAAGTACTCACGCTCGCGAACTTCACCGAACTGTTCGAGCAGGACAACCTCGTGCGCGCCATCGTCAACACGCTGGGCATCGGTGTGATCGGCGGTGCGCTGGCGGTGGGCTTCTACTCGCTCGTCGCCTTTGCCGGTCATCGCCGCAACGACTGGGCCGCGAAATTGCTCGACTACCTCGTGCTGCTGCCACGTGCGGTGCCGGGCCTGCTCGCCGGTCTCGCATTCCTCTGGATCTTCCTGTTCGTTCCGGGGCTGCGCGAACTGAAGAACTCGATGTGGAGCATCTGGGTGGCTTACACGGTGGTGTGGCTCGCCTACGGCATGCGCCTCATCCAGAGCGCGCTGCTGCAAGTCGGCCCCGAGTTGGAAGAAGCCGGGCGCAGCGTCGGCGGCACGCGCAGCCGTGTGAGCCTCGACGTCACGCTGCCGCTGGTGCGCTTCGGCCTGCTCGCTGCGTGGCTGCTCATCTTCATGATCTTCGAGCGCGAATACTCGACGGCCGTCTACCTGCTCTCGCCGGGCACGGAAGTCATCGGCTCGCTGCTCGTGTCGCTGTGGGCGACCGGCGCCGTCGATCAGGTCGCCGCGCTCTCTGTCATCAACATCGCGATGGTCGGCGCCGGTCTGGGCGTGGCGTTGCGCTTCGGAGTCAAATTGCATGGATAAGCTCATCGTCGACAACCTCTTTCTGAGCTACGGCGCCAACCCCATCCTCAAGGGTGTCTCGTTCGAACTCAAGGCCGGTGAAGTCGTGTGTCTGCTGGGCGCTTCGGGCAGCGGCAAGACCACCTTGCTGCGTGCCGTGGCCGGCCTCGAACAACCGTCGCAAGGCCGCATCGCGCTCGACGATCAGGTCTTCTTCGACGGCGCCAAAGGCGTCGATTGTCCGGTCGAGCAACGCTCGCTCGGTCTGGTGTTCCAGTCGTACGCGCTGTGGCCGCACCGCACCGTGGCGGACAACGTCGGCTATGGACTGAAGCTGCGCAAAGTGGGCGCAGCGCAGCGTCGTGAACGCGTGCAGAACGCCCTCGACCAATTGGGCCTCGGCCATCTCGCCGAACGCTTCCCGTTCCAGCTCTCGGGCGGTCAGCAACAGCGTGTCGCCATTGCGCGTGCGCTCGTCTACAACCCGCCCGTCATTCTGCTCGACGAACCGCTCTCGAACCTCGACGCCAAGCTGCGCGAAGAAGCCCGTGCCTGGCTGCGCGAGCTGATCGTGTCGCTGGGACTGTCGGCGCTGTGCGTCACGCACGATCAGACCGAAGCGATGGCGATGTCGGATCGCATTCTGCTGCTGCGCAACGGCCGCATCGAGCAGGAAGGCACACCGGCAGAACTGTACGGCTCGCCGCGCTCGCTCTACACGGCGGAATTCATGGGGAGCAATAACCGCATCGACGCGACGGTCAGCGCCGTCGACGGCGATCTCGTCACGCTCGCGGGCGACGGCTTCGCACTGCAAGCACGTGCACGCGACACGCTCGCCCCGGGGCAGGATGCGCAGGCCGTCATTCGTCTTGAGCGCGTGCAAGTGGCCGACGGTCCGGGCCACAACCGTGTGAACGCGCAGCTCGTCACGTCGATGTATCTCGGCGACCGCTGGGAGTACCTGTTCCATTGCGGCGCGTTGCGCTTCCGCGCATTCGGTCACGTCCCACGCGAACCCGGCAATCACTGGGTGGAATTCCCCGCCAACGACTGCTGGGCGTTTGCGCAATCGAACGGCTAAGGGAGACGTAGCCACGCTTTTCATGCGACGCGCGGGCGCTCTCCCGCGCAACACCACGAGAAAGAGAAGAGAGGAGACAACAATGAAACGAAGCAGTATGGCGCGTGCCGCGCTGATCGCTGTGGGCGCGCTGGCCGCTCAGGCGCACGCCCAATCGAACGTGACGATTTACGGGATCGTCGACGCCGGTGTCGAGTATGTGAATCACGCCGCCGATAACGGCGGTGCAATGCGTGCGGTCTCGGGCGGCAAGAACACGTCGCGCTTCGGCTTTAAGGGCACGGAAGATCTCGGCGGCGATCTCAAGGCCGTGTTCAACCTCGAGAGCGGCATCAACGTCGTGAACGGCCAGTTCGACGATGGCCCCGGCGCGATCTTCGACCGCCGCGCCACCGTGGGCCTGTCGCACAAGAAGTGGGGCCAGTTCACGCTCGGCCGTACGTTCACCACGACGTACGACTACATGCTCCAGTTCGACCCGATGGGCTATGCGCCGAACTACTCGTGGGCGACGAGTTCGACGGCCACCGGCGCACGCAAAGACGGTCTGTTCTCCCGCTCGGCTAACGCCGTGCGCTACGACGGCGAGTTCAACGGCCTGAAACTCGGCGCGATGTATGGCTTCGGCAACGTGGCCGACAGCATGAAGACGTCGTCGAAGTACGACTTCGCTATCGGCTACGAGAACGGTCCGTTCGCCGTCGTCGCAACGTATGACCGTCAAAACGGCGCGGGCAACAGCGTGACGCCGGCCGACACGACGGACTACATTCAGGGGATCCACGCGGGCGCGAGCTATCGCTTTGGCGGGGCCAAGGTGATGGCCGGGTATCGCAACTACAAGAAGACGTTCGTGAGCGCAGGCACCGCGTCGCTGCGCAGCGACATGTACTGGCTCGGCGCATCGTACGACTTCACCCCGGCGTTCACGCTGTATGGCGCGATCTACCATCAGGACATCAAGGACGCGGGCGACGCCGATCCGACGCTCATCTCCCTGCGCGCGCAATATGCGATGTCCAAGCGCACGGCGCTGTATCTGTCCGGCGGCTATGCCTTCGCGAAGCACGGCCAGAAGGTCAGTCTTTCGCGTGAC
Organism: Pandoraea commovens; assembly: GCF_024704525.1. NCBI lineage: Bacteria > Pseudomonadati > Pseudomonadota > Betaproteobacteria > Burkholderiales > Burkholderiaceae > Pandoraea > Pandoraea commovens. The sequence goes on along the minus strand of NZ_CP102780.1, from coordinate 359,802 downwards.
CTGACGGGCGCAGCCGATACGCAGGTCGGCGTGACGGCGGGCATCCAGCATCGCTTCTAAAACGCCGTAACGACGTTTCACATCGCTTCAAACCGCTTCAAACCGCTTTAAACCGCTTCAAACCTCTTCGCATTCGCGTCAGCCAATGCGCTTCCTCAACGACGGCCCGCCGATGGCGGGGCGCACCGCTTGCCGGGCCGTCGTGTTTTTTCGTGTCCTGGGCTACGTCCGCGACGTCAGGAAAGCGACTCGATATGCGTCGAGTGCGCGTAGACCTGACCGAAGCGATTCGCCAGAAAGTCCGGCAAGGCAATCTGTTCCTGACGCACGAAACCGCGCTGCGGGAGTTGCTTTGCGAAGAACATGTCGACGGCGGCGCAAATGGCCGACGCCGTCGTGATCTGGATGGCGCTCGCGCTGTGACCGTTGTTGCGTTCCGCGAAGATCTTGCGCGCGAATACTTCCTGCGTCAGCACGCCTCGACGGATTCCGTTCACCACCACGAAAATGAGCACCACGTCCTGCAAAGTGCTCGGAATCGCGCGTTTGAGAATCGTCTTGATCGTTTCCTGATCGTCCTTCAGACGCAACTCGTTCAACAGCACCTTCATCAACGCACCGTGCCCCGGATAGCGCACCGACTTGTAGTCGAGGTCGCGCACGCGCCCCGCCAGCGTTTCGCATAACGTGCCGAGACCGCCCGAAGTATTGAAGGCCTCGTACTCCACACCGTCGAGCGAGAAATGTTCCAGGTCTTCCAGCGGCTGCACACTCAGACGCGCACCATCACGAATCGCCTCGCACGGCTGACAGTACTCGTTGATCAAACCATCGACGCTCCACGTCAGGTTGTACTTCAGCGAGTTGGTCGGAAAGGCTGGCAGCGCACCCACGCGCATCTTCACGGAGTCGACGCGATCGAACGCCGCCGCGAGGTGATGCGCCGCAATCGCGATGAAGCCCGGTGCGAGTCCGCATTGCGGCATCAACGCTGTCGACGCACCTTCGGCCAGTTGCGCAATCGCGTGCGTGGCCGCCACGTCTTCGGTCAGATCGAAGTAGTGACAGCCCGCTGCCACGGCGGCGGTGGCCGCGCTCGTGGCCATCGTGTACGGCAACGCGTTGACCACGGCATCGAAACCGGTAACAGCGCGTTGCAGCGAGCCAGTGTCATTGCCGGTGAGTTCGACGAATGCGTGCGCATAGTCGCGCACCGCTTCATAGGACTGCGCGTTGCGGTCGAACACCGTCACGCGGTAGTCGCCGCTGTCGTGCAACAAACGCGCGATGGTCTGGCCGATGTGTCCCGCACCCAGCAAGGCGATCTTCTTCATGTTTTCCCCCAATTCAGGAACGTCGGTCGACGCGTCGTCACGGTTTGCCGCGCGACGTGATATGCCTCAATTCTAGGGAGAGCTTCGGATGAAATGTAGCGTTAATTCGTCTATTAATACGATAATTATGACGATATGTCGTTTATCTCAATTCATATCGTCATTTCGGAAGCCCCCATGCGACGACTGACACGTTGAGCCGACAGCACCTTGAGTCTGCGAATCGACGCACGACTCGCACAGGGATGAGCACGTTCTGAAAGCCGAGGCGGCGAGCGTTTATCGATAATCTCGCCCACCCGCGCGGTCGTGGCACTGTCAGGAGTCTCGATTTGTCATCCCCCCCGATCTCCCCTCTCCTTCGTCACCTTCGTCTTCGTCATGCCTGCGCCGCAGCCGCTGTCCTCGTTGCGCTTGTGTCGACACCTGCACGGGCCGACTGTTGGGACGTCGCCGCCGATCGCTATGGTCTCGATCCGCTGCTGCTGTACGCCATCGCACAAGTCGAATCGAATCTCGACGTGAACGCCAGCAACGTGAACCGCAACGGCACGCACGATATCGGGCTGATGCAGGTCAACAGCGCCCACCTGCCGACACTCGCCCGCTACGGTTTGACCGAACGTCGATTGCGTGAAGACGCCTGTGCGTCGATCGTCACCGGCGCGTGGATTCTCGCAGGCTTCGTTCGTCAGTACGGGTATGGATGGGAAGCCGTGGGCGCGTATAACGCCGGCAGCGGTGAGGCACGCGCCACGCTGCGCCAGCGCTACGCCGATAAGGTTCGCAAGCGCTATGCGGTGCTGGTGGCCGAGCGTGAAAGGCAGATGACGCTGCGGTGAAATTCAGCGCAAGCGGTCTGCACGTTGGACCTCTCGCGGATTCCTTTTTACGGCATTCATGTGTCATGAAAATGAATTTGAGGGCATTCGTCGCGATGTGCCGCGATGCGTTGCGTCGAGCAGACATCGCACGCCTCATTTCGTTAATACACCTATGGAATTGCGGCGTCGTTCGATATAGTTCGGCCCGAACCCACGGGGCGCCCGTCCACAGGCGAAGGGTTCGAATTGATTAATAAGTTTTCGATAGAGGATTCGACCGATGAAAAAGACGCAACTGGCCGCCGCACTGGCTGGCGTGATCGCAGCCGCTGCAGCAGGTGCTGCACATGCGCAAAGCAACGTTTCGCTGTATGGCGTTCTCGATGGCGGTCTGGCCTACGTGAGCAACGTCGGCGGAAGCAAGAACTTCACGACGGCCGACGGCCTGCAATCGGGGAACCGCTGGGGCCTGAAGGGTTCGGAAGATCTGGGCGGCGGCACGTCGGCCATCTTCACTTTGGAGAACGGCTTCAACATCACGAACGGCGCACTGGGTCAGGGCAGCCGTGAATTCGGCCGTCAGGCGTTCGTCGGTCTGTCGAACAAGACGTTCGGTAGCGTGACCATCGGTCGTCAGTACGACTCCGTGGTGGATTACGTGAGCGGCCTGACGTCGGCCAAGCAGTTTGCAACGAAGCTCGGCGCTCACGTCGGCGACGTTGACAACCTGTACAACTCGTTCCGCATCAACAACTCGATCAAGTACACGAGCGCCAACTACGCAGGCTTCTCGTTCGGCGGCCTGTATGGCTTCTCGAACCAGGCCAACAGCGGTAACGGCACGGGCTTCTCGAACAACCGCGCATGGAGCCTGGGGGCGAGCTACGCCAACGGTCCGTTCAAGTTCGGTATCGGTTACCTGGAAGTCGGCACGCCGAACGGCGCGAACACCGGCGGCGCAGTGGCTGGCGACTACAGCGGCGACTTCTACTCGGCCAAGGTCGGCACGGCAACGGTCGGTGTGGACAAGCAGCGCGTGTTCGCCACGGGCGGCAGCTACAAGTTCGGTCCGGCTAACGTCGGCTTCATCTACAGCAACACGCAGCTGAAGTACGTTGGCGGCACGGGCGCACGCGTGTCGAACTACGAACTGAACGGCACGTACAACCTGACGCCGTCGTTGCTGCTGGGCCTGTCGTACACGTACACGGACGCCAGCACGCGTAGCGCCACGCTCGCCAACCTGAGCCCGAAGTACCACCAGGTCAACGCCGCAGTGGACTACCTGCTCTCGAAGCGTACCGACGTGTACCTGGTCGGCATCTATCAAAAGGCCGCTGGCGACGCCTCGGCCGCATCGATCAACGGTGCTGGCGGTGCGTCGAGCACGAAGACCCAAACGGCGGTGATCTCGGGCCTGCGCCACAAGTTCTAAGCTAAACGCTTCGCGAGATGTTTAGCCGTTGATTTGAGTGCTCCAGTAGTTGAGGGAGTCCCGAAAGGGACTCCCTTTTTTGTTGAGGTCAGGCGATGGACACGATTCCAGCTTGCATCTTGCTCAAGTTTGAGTACACTTGACACTGTACAAAAACACAGTATTCGTATTCAGCTGGAGGAGCACACAAGTGAATCAGACCGCCAAAGGGCTTTTCGATGTTCAGCTCGGGCCGGAAGCGTTAAGTGCCGTTGCGCAGGACACCGGGCTTGGCCGTCTCTCGCTGGACAAGACGTACCACGGGGATCTGAGCGCAACCGGTCGGGGAGAGATGCTGGCATTTCGCAGCGGCACACCCGGCTCAGCCGGTTACGTCGCCATGGAAACCGTGCGCGGTGCGCTTCATGGACGCAACGGGACGTTTGTGTTGCAACACAGCTCGACAATGACGCGCGGTGTGCCCACGCAGTCCATTACCGTCGTGCCCGATTCCGGGACCGACGCGCTGACGGGCCTGACCGGCAGTCTCGTCATCGAGATCACCGACGGCACGCACGCTTACGACTTCCGCTACGCCCTTCCCGACGAACCGTCTTCCGCAGGAGAACAAGCATGAGCCACCAAGGCCGCGATCGTCAGATCGACAACATCGAGTTCAATGTTTCCGATATCGCACGCAGCAAGGCGTTCTACGGCAGCGTGTTCGGCTGGACCTTCACCGACTACGGCCCGACGTACACCGAATTCACTGACGGACGCCTCACGGGTGGCTTCACGACGGGAGAAGCGGTTCGCCCCGGTGGCCCGCTGGTGATCCTCTACGCCGATGACCTCGCTGGAACCCAACGGCGTGTCGAAGCGGCCGGTGCAACGATCAGCCGTGCCGTGTTCTCGTTTCCCGGCGGCCGCCGCTTCCACTTCCTCGATCCCGATGGTTACGAACTCGCGGTCTGGTCCGCAGCGACGTAAACCCACCGATGTCCGGAAACGACTCACGTCGACATCGCTGAACGCACAAAGCAAGAGAGGCACCCGCAGGTGCCTCTTTTCGAGCTTGCCGACAAGGCCGGCGAACGCCAGCCCCTCCGTCAGTCACCTCACTCCACCGTGACAGATTTCGCGAGATTGCGCGGCTTGTCGACGTCGGTGCCACGAGCGCAGGCGGTGTGATACGCGAGCAGTTGAAGCGGCACAACGTGCAGAATCGGCGACAGCTGGCCGTAGTGCTCCGGCATACGGATCACATGGAGGCCTTCGGCATTCGCGATCTCCGTGTCCGAATCGGCAAACACATACAGCTGACCGCCACGGGCACGCACTTCCTGCATGTTCGACTTCAGCTTCTCCACCAGCGCGTCGCGCGGCGCCACCGTCACGACGGGCATCTGATCCGTCACCAGTGCCAGCGGACCATGCTTCAGCTCGCCAGCTGGATACGCCTCGGCGTGGATGTACGAGATTTCCTTGAGCTTGAGTGCGCCTTCCAGAGCAATCGGGTAGTGCAGACCGCGCCCCAGGAACAGCGCATTTTCGCGACGGGCAAACTCTTCGGCCCACGCAATGATCTGCGGCTCCAGCGCCAGCACGCTGTGCAGCGCCGACGGCAGGTGACGCAGTTGCGTCAGGTAATCTGCCTCCTGCGCCGCGCTCAGACGACCACGCAACTTCGCAATCGTCAGCGTCAGCAGGAACAGCGCCGTGAGCTGCGTCGTGAACGCCTTCGTCGACGCCACACCGATTTCCGTACCCGCGCGCGTGAGGTAATGCAACGCGGTCTGACGCACCATCGCGCTCGTCCCCACGTTGCAGATCGCCAGCGTGTTCGTCATGCCCAGCGATTGCGCGTGTTGCAGCGCCGCCATCGTGTCGGCCGTCTCACCCGATTGCGAGATCGTCACGACCAGCGTTTTCGGATTCGGCACGCTGTCGCGGTAGCGGTACTCGCTCGCCACTTCGACCTGCGTCGGAATCTGCGCCAGCGACTCCAGCCAGTACTTCGCCGTCATGCCCGAGTAATAGCTCGTGCCGCACGCCAGAATCAGAATCGAATCGACGTTGCTGAGCATCGCTTCGGCCTTCTCGCCGAAAAGCGTCGGCGAGATACCTTCGACGCCTTCCATCGTGTCGCCGATCGCGCGCGGTTGCTCGAAGATTTCCTTCTGCATGTAGTGACGATACGGTCCCAGCTCCACGGCACCCGTGTAAGCCTGAACGGTGCGCACTTCGCGCTCGACAGCCGCATCGTTGCGATCCACGATCTTCACGCCGTCCAGCGTGAGTTCGACGACATCGCCCTCTTCCAGATAAATGAACTGGTCGGTCGTGCCAGCCAGCGCCAGCGCGTCCGACGCGAGGAAGTTCTCGCCCTCGCCCACACCGACCACGAGCGGCGAACCCGCACGTGCGCCGATGACGCGATGCGGTTCCTGCTTGCGGAACACGGCGATGGCATAGGCGCCATGCAGACGACGCGTCGCCAGACGGACCGCCTGATACAGATCGCCAGCTGCGCCGTTAGAGAGAATGTGGTGAATCAGGTGGGCAATGACTTCGGTGTCGGTTTGCGACACGAACTCATAGCCAAGACCGCGCAATTCGTCACGCAGGCTTTCGTGATTCTCGATGATGCCGTTATGAACCAGCGCCACTTCGTCGCGCGAGAAAATCGGGTGCGCGTTGTTCGTGACCGGTGCGCCGTGCGTTGCCCAGCGCGTGTGGGCAATGCCCGTCTCGCCCGTCAGTTGCGTCTGGGCAAGTTGCTCGTCGAGGTCAGCCACGCGCGAGACGCTGCGTGCACGTTGCGGCACGCCGTCCTTGAGCACAGCCACGCCACAGGAGTCGTAGCCACGATACTCGAGACGACGCAAACCTTCGACCAACACCGGTACTACATTACGTCGCGCCACCGCGCCGACAATGCCGCACATATTCGCTTTCCTAAGTGCCAGAAACTCTGGCTCATCCAATCGGATGAGATCCGTATTCACTCACCAGCGCACGCCAATGGGCCATGCGCCAGCACATAACCGCCGATTTTACTGCTTCTGCTTGCGCGGGCGGACATAACCCGCCTTCGCTTCCTGCGTCTTGCCGTTGAGCACCAGTGCGTCTTCCGGCGTGTCCTTCCAGACCGTCGTGCCAGCAGCAATCGTCGTACCGCGTCGGACCGTGACGGGTGCTACGAGCTGCGTGTCCGAACCGATGAAGACATCGTCCTCGATAATCGTGCGGTGCTTGTTCGCACCGTCGTAGTTGCACGTGATCGTGCCCGCACCGATATTCACGCGCGCGCCCACGGTCGAATCGCCGACGTACGCCAGATGGTTCGCCTTCGAACCCTTGGCCATCGACGCATTCTTCACTTCCACAAAGTTGCCGATGTGCACATCGTCCGCCAGATCGGCGCCCGGACGCAGACGTGCGTACGGCCCGATGACGGCATTCGCCCCGACCACTGCGCCGTCCAGATGACTGAACGCTTCGATACGGGTATCCGCACCGATCGTGGCATTTCGAATGACGCAGTTCGCCCCGATGGTCGCACCGTCGCCGATCGTGACCTTGCCTTCGAAGACACAATTCACGTCGATGGAGACGTCGGTGCCGCAGACGATCTCCCCACGGACATCGAAGCGCGCCGGATCGATCAGCGTGACGCCGGCCGCGAGCAGTGCACCCGCCGCGTTACGCTGATAGTCGCGCTCCAGCGCGGCCAGTTGCGCCTTGTCGTTCACGCCGTTCGGCTCCCACGCAAACGCCGGCTGCGTGGTGACGACGGGCACGCCGTCCGCCACCGCGCAGGCGATCACGTCGGTCAGGTAGTACTCGCCCTGCGCATTCTGATTCTTCAGACCGCCGAGCCATCCCTTGAGCGCGCGCGTCGGGGCGACGACGATACCGGTATTGATCTCGCGAATCGCCAGCTCGGCCTCATTGGCATCTTTCTGTTCGACGATACGCTGCACGTTACCTGCCGCGTCGCGCACGATACGACCATAGCCCGTCGGGTTGTCGAGATCGACGGTGAGCACACCCAGCTTGTCGTTGCCCGCCGCATCGAGCAGCCCTTGCAACGTTTCGACGCGCGTGAGCGGCACATCGCCATAGAGCACGAGGGTCGGCACCGATTCGTCGAGCTGCGACGCCGCTTGCTGCACGGCATGCCCGGTCCCCAGTTGCTGCGTCTGCTCTGCGAACAGGATGTCCTGCGCAGAAACGGCTTCGCGCACGGCGTCGCCACCGTGCCCGATCACTACGATGAGCTTGCCCGGCGCGAGTTGACGCGCTGTCGCAATCACGTGCGAGAGCAACGGGCGACCGGCCAGCGGCTGCAACACCTTGGGCAACTTCGAGCGCATGCGCTTACCCATGCCGGCGGCGAGAATCACAATATTCATGGCGTCGTGACGATTCGAAAGTGGGAGGCGTTTGTCAGTGTGTCGGGATCTCGCGTCCCCGGCCGATGACAGCACGGGGATCGCTGAAGATGCCGTCTGGCGCACGATTCGGTTCGCAAAATACGCGCCGGTCGTGCGTCAGCCGTCGATGTCGATCAGTCGTCGAATTGCGTCAATTGATTGATGCGGATGATGCCCGCATCGTCCTCGTCGCCGCAGGGCGCTTCGTCGAACGCAATATCGCCGAGCGGATCAGGTTGCCCCGTCGCACGCAAATTCCGGAAGTCGTGAAGGTTCGTGTCCATCAGATGCGACGGCACCACGTTCGACAACGCGCTGAAAATCGACTTGATGCGCCCCGGGTGCTGCTTTTCCCACAGGCGGATGAGCGACTTCATCTCGGCGCGCTTCAGGTTCGGCTGGCTGCCGCACAATGTGCACGGAATGATCGGGAACTGCTTGTACTCGGCGTAACGTTCGAGATCCGGTTCGCGCACATACGCGAGCGGTCGGATCACCACGTTCTTGCCGTCGTCCGATTGCAGCTTCGGCGGCATGCCCTTGAGCTTGCCACCGTAGAAGATGTTCAGGAACAGCGTCTCGATGATGTCGTCGCGATGGTGGCCCAGCGCGATCTTCGTCGCACCGAGTTCGCCAGCCACGCGATACAGAATGCCGCGACGCAGACGCGAGCACAGCGAGCAGGTGGTCTTGCCTTCGGGCACCACACGCTTGACGATGGAGTACGTGTCCTGGTTTTCGATGTGGAAATCCACGCCGATGGAACGGAAGTAATCCGGCAGCACGTGTTCGGGGAAGCCGGGCTGCTTCTGATCGAGGTTGACGGCGACGATGGAGAAGTCGATCGGCGCGCGCTCGCGCAGCTTGAGCAAAATGTCGAGCATGGCGTAGCTGTCCTTACCGCCGGACATGCACACCATGACGCGATCGCCCTGCTCGATCATGTTGTAGTCGCCGATGGCCTGCCCCGTCAGACGGAACAGGCGCTTTTCGAGCTTGTTGTTCTCGAACGCGAGCTTCTGCGCTTTCTTCACGCTGTCGGCGGCGGCGGCATTGCCGGTCGCGGCCAGCGGCGCGCCGGTCTCGGGCATGACGGCACTCATGTCAGGCATCCTTCATCTGAAACACTTCGATGCCGACCGAGTGGCAATCGGGGTAGACGTCGGGCTTCTCGGTCGACACGCCCACGGCGCGCACGCGCGGATGCGCCAGCAGCGCACGCGCGACGTCGTCGCAAAGGGTTTCCTGCAAGTGAATGTGGCCCTGCCCCACACGCTTGGCGATGGTCTCGCGCATGAAGTCGTAATCCACGACTTCGTCGAGCTTGTCTTCCGTGGGCGTGCTCTCGGCGAGCGGCACAAACAGTTGCACGTTGATCAGCACGCGCTGCTCGCCACGCTTTTCGTGATCGTGCACGCCGATGTTGATGAACACCTCGTAGTCGCGCAGGAACATGCGACGGCAGTCCATCAGGCGGGGGTGGGAAAGAGCGCTATGCATTTTGAAGACTCGTAATGACAATCAACGAGACCGGTCGGCATCGGCCGGCTCGGTCAGAAATTTCACGTCGCGCGACGAACTCGCGAGATGTTGGCCACCGTCCACATACAACACCGTGCCGGTGACGGCGGGCGCCTGCGCCAGATAGGCGACGGCTTCGGCGATGTCTTCCGGCGTGGACGACGCGCCCAGCGGCGTCGACGCATGAGCGGCGGCAAAGCCCGCTGGCGTCTGGTCGACGGACAGGAGCGTGACGCCCGGGGCGACGCCGACCACACGCAAGCGCGGTGCAAATGCTTGTGCCAGCAAGGTCGTCGCGACATCGAGCGCCGCTTTCGACAGCGTATACGACAGGTAATCGGGGTTCGGATTCGCCAGCTTCTGATCGAGCAGATTGACGACGACCCCTCGCCCCGACTCACCGAGCGCCGCGTGCATCTCGCGCGCCAGCACCAGCGGCGCGCCTGCATTCACGCGCATGTGACGCTCCAGCGCCTGATAGCCGAAATCGTCGGCGCAATCGTACTCGAAGCGCGACGCATTGTTCACCAGACACGTCGGCACGCCCAGCGCCTCGCGGCAACGCCCGATCAGGGCGACGGTGGCGGCCTCGTCGGCGAGCGACGCCTGCAACGCGAGCGCGCGGCGACCCATCGCCTCGATGGCGGCTACCGTTTCAAGCGCCTCGTCGTGCGAGCGCTCGTAGTGCACGGCAACGTCCCAGCCCAGGCTCGCGAGCTTCAGCGCGATGGCGCGTCCGATGCGGCGCGCGCCGCCGGTCACCAACGCAACGCGCGATGCATGCGACGCGTGCAGCACGTCGGACGTGCGAGCGGCGTCATTTGCGTCGTGGGCAGGGCGTGGCGTCGATGCAACGGTCATGCGGCGAATTCCTGTTTCACAGCGGGCGGATGAACGAACTTCGGGCGGCTTGAGGCTTCAGCGGTAGCGGGACACGACAGCCTGCGAACCTTAGACAGGGCTCCTGGCGGAGGCCGAGCGTTGCGCAAACTGGCGAAAAACACGCAAAAACAATCGAAAACCAGCAAAAATCGGCGCAAAACACGTTGAATTCGCCCACAGACGCACTATCTCAACCATAGCAGCCAGTCTGCACCGTCTCCGTTACAATGCCCGCATGAATCAGGCCGCACCGAAACCCCATAGTTTACCCGTTCCGGAGACGGACGCGCTCGAACACTCGCGCCGCCTCACGGCATATCTTGCCGACGCCATTGAAGCGGACGGCGGATGGTTGCCGTTCGATCGCTTCATGGAACTGGCCCTGTACGCGCCCGGCCTCGGCTATTACGCCGCCGGCGCCGCCAAGTTCGGACGCCTCGCCGCCGATGGCAGCGACTTCGTCACCGCGCCGGAACTCACGCCGTTCTTCGCGCGCACGCTCGCGCGCCAGCTCGGCGAAGTCTTCGAACAGACGGGCGACGCGCAGGTACTGGAGTTCGGTGCCGGGTCCGGACGCCTCGCCGCCGATCTGCTGCTCGCCCTCGAAGCCGAAGGTACGCCTTGCGAGCAGTACTCGATCATGGAGCTCTCGGGCGAACTTCGCGCCCGCCAGCGCGACACCATCGAGAAAGCGGCACCGCATTTGCTGGATCGCGTGACGTGGCTCGATCAATTGCCCGACGCCTTCCACGGCACGATGATCGGCAACGAAGTCCTCGACGCCATGCCCGTGCGCCTGTGGGCACGCCGTCCGGATGCCAACGGTCAGCCGGTCTGGTTCGAGCGCGGCGTCGTGCTCACACCGGAAGGCTTCGCGTGGGAAGAGCGGCTATACACCGGCCCGCTGCCGGAAGCGCTCGACGCATTGGCCGTTCTGCCCCCGACGCAGGAATATCTGACGGAAACGCACGAAGCTGCCGCGGCCTTCGTGCGCAGCGTCGCCCCCTTGCTGGCGCGTGGCGTGTTGCTGCTGATCGATTACGGCTTCCCCGCACGCGAGTACTACCATCCGCAGCGCGCAGGCGGCACGCTCATGTGCCACTACCGCCACCACGCGCACGACGACCCCTTCTATTACCCCGGCTTGCAGGACATCACCGCGCATGTGGAGTTTTCGGGCATCGCCGACGCCGGTGTGGAAGCCGGTCTCGACCTGCTGGGCTTCACGTCGCAGGCGCGTTTCCTGATGAATGCGGGCATCATCGATCTGATGAGCACGCTCGACCCTACCGATCAGAAGACGTTCCTGCCTGCGGCCGCCGCCGCACAGAAACTGCTCTCCGAGGCCGAGATGGGCGAGCTCTTCAAGGTCATCGCCTTCGGACGCGCGATGGACGAATGGGCCGGTCTGGTCGGCTTCGTCAACGGCGACCGCAGTCACGCGCTCTGATCACGCCCAACCGAGAGGCCGCCCCGATGTTTCGCTGGATGTTCACCATCTTCTTCGCGATCTGCGTCCTCTCGGCGGCTGCGCCCTGGCTGACCAAACTCGGCATCGGCCGCCTGCCCGGTGACGTGCGACTGCGCTGGCGCGGGAAGGAAATGGTCTTCCCGTTTGCCTCGACCGTGCTGCTCTCGCTCGTCTTCAACCTGCTGATTCGTTTGCTGTAACAGTCGCCACACTCCGCAACCGTCGCAACACCCGTTGCAACGCCGCACGTCAGCGGCGCCTCGCTCGTTCCCACCGCACCGTCTCGTCTTCCCCCGTAAGTCCCCGCCATCGGTTCGCCGCACCGTCACGTCTCACGACCTGGGGTATGCCGCTGTCGTTTTTGCGGGTTAACTATGATTTGATCATTTGTTGCAAAAAAATTAACATGCAACAAATGATTCAATCATGAATCACGGGAAGACCATTTCAGGAGCAGGACATGATCAAGACGCGATTGACCGGGGTGATGCACGGGGCGCTGGCCGTAGCGATGACGTTGGCTGCCGGTGCGGCGCTGGCGCAGGGCGCATCGGAGACGCTGCAAAAGATCGAGAGCAGCGGCGTGATTTCCATCGGTCATCGCGAATCGTCGATTCCGTTCTCGTATTACGACAACGGTCACAACGTCATCGGTTACTCGCAGGATCTGTGCAACAAGGTCGTCGACGCGGTCAAAACGCGTCTGAAGAAGCCCGATCTGCAAGTCCGCTTTATCCCCGTCACATCGCAGAACCGCATCGCACTCGTGCAGAACGGTACGGTCGACATCGAGTGCGGCGTGACGACGAACCTCACGGCGCGTCAGTCGCAGGTCAACTTCTCGAACACGTTCTTCGTCGCGGGCACGCGCCTGCTCACGAACAAAAATTCGGGCATCAAGGACTTCCCGGATCTGGCGGGCAAGCCGGTCGTGACCAATGCCGGTACGACCTCGGAGCGCATCCTCAACAAGATGAACAACGAGAAGAAGATGGGCATGAACGTCATTTCCGGCAAGGACTACGGCGAGTCGTTCACCATGCTTCAGGGCGGACGCGTTCAGGCATTCATGATGGATGACGTGTTGCTCGCCGGTGCGCGCACGATGGGCCGCAATCCCGACGACTGGATCGTGACGGGCAAGCCGCAGTCGTTCGAAGCGTACGGCTTCATGATGAAGCACGGCGACACCGAGTTCAAAAAGCTGGTGGACGACACACTCGCCGGTGTGATGAAGAGCGGCGAGATCAACGCCATGTACAAGAAGTGGTTCGAGACGCCGGTGCCGCCGAAGAACATCAACTTCAATTTCCCGATGAGCGAGCAGCTCAAGCAGTTGTACGCGAACCCGAACGACAAGGCGTTCGAGTAAGCCAGACGAGGGCGAAGCAAACGACCGAGGGGCATGCGAGATTCGGAAATCTCGCATGCCCCTCTGTCATTCGGATCGACGGATAGCGCTTAGCTGTCGTCGCCGCCTAACCCGGCCGCTTCGACGGCATCGATGCGCGCGGCCTGAACCGCTTCGCGAATCTTCCCCGGATTGTCTGCATACTGACCTGCCACCGCCCCGGCATCGATGCTGCGCGCAGCTTCCAGCGCCGCCAGCAAGCGCTCGCGTTGCGGATACGGCGCCGTCGCGAAGTCGCCGCCACGTCCACGTGCATCGGCTTCGCACGCTTGCAGCACCTCATTGAAGCGCTCCGGCTTGCGCAGCGCATCGCACCGCTCCAGCAGACGCACCAACGCACCCGCGCCGAACTTCTGACTCGCGTGGATGTTGCCGTGCTCGCGCGCCACGACCTGCGCCAGTTCACGACACTCAACCGGCACGCGCAAGCGCGCGCACAGCGGGCCGAGCAAGCCGACGCTGCGTCCTTCATGTCCGATGTGGCGCGGCAGGATATCTTCCGGCGTGGTGCCCTTGCCGAGATCATGCGTAAGCGCGGCGAAACGCACGGGTAGCGAATAGCGCTGCTGCGCGGCGTAGTCGAGCACCATCATCACGTGCACGCCGGTGTCCACCTCAGGATGGAAGTCGGCACGTTGCGGCACGCCCCACAACTGGGAGACCTCCGGCAGAATGCGCGCGAGCGCCCCCGCCTCACGGAGGACGTCGAACATGCGCGACGGGCGATGCTCCATCAACCCGCGCGAGATCTCCTGCCATACGCGCTCGGCCACCAGCGCATCGACCTCGCCGTTGGCCGTCATCGTCTGCATCAGCGCCATCGTCTCGGCGGCGACGGTGAAGTCGGTGAAGCGCGCGGCAAACCGTGCGCAGCGCAAAATGCGCACCGGATCTTCCGCAAACGCCTCGCCGACATGACGAAACACGCGGGCGTCCAGATCGCGCTTGCCACCGTAGGGGTCGACCAGCACGTCGGACAGACTGTCGTCCGGCAGCACTTCGCGCGCCATGGCATTGATGGTGAAGTCGCGCCGTATCAGATCCTCTTCCAGCGTGACTTCCGGTGCAAAGTAGAACGAGAAGCCATGGTAACCGCGCGCCGTCTTGCGCTCGGTGCGCGCCAGCGCGTACTCGGCTTGTGTCTTGGGATGCAGAAACACCGGGAAGTCGCGGCCCACCGGACGGAAGCCCTGTCGCACCATCTCTTCCGGCGTCGCACCGACCACGACATAGTCGCGGTCTTTCACCGGCAGCCCCAGCATGGCGTCGCGAATCGCGCCGCCGACGGCGTAAATCTTCATGGGCGCACGTCGTAGAAAGCGACGCTCTGCGTCTCCGCGCGACCGGCGGCCACCCACGCCTGCACGGCAGGCACTTCGCGAATGCGCTCGGCATACGCCTGCGCATGCGCCGACAACGCAGGCTCGAACGTCGTGAAGCGCATCACGATGGGGGCATAGAACGCGTCGGCAATCGAGAAGTCACCAAAGAGGAACGGACCTTCGTAGCGCGCGAGGCAGTCTTCCCAGATCGCTTCGACGCGACGGACGTCGGCGAGCGCTTCGGGCGTCGCACCGGCACCGGGCCAGTGGGCTGCGACGTTCATCCACATATTGGTGCGCAATGCGGTGAAACCGCTGTGCATCTCGGCACAGATGCTGCGGGCATGTGCGCGGGTGCCCAGCGACTTCGGCCACAGCGGCAGATGCGGATAGGCGTCGGCCAGATATTCGCAGATGGCGAGCGAATCCCAGACGGTGATGCCGTTATCGATCAGACAGGGCACCTTGCCCGTGGGCGAATAGCGCAGGATCTGCTCGCGCGAATCGGGCTGCGCGAGCCACACGTTCTTCTCTTCGAACGCGATGCCGAAGTGCTTGAGCAGCACCCAGGGACGCATCGACCACGAGGAGTATTTTTTGTTGGCGATGATGAGTTGCATGAGGACCTTCTTTGCCCGCGCAGCGCCTGAGCGCCGCGCGTTGGCTTGTGATGGCGAATCGATGAAGCGATGTTGCGTATGACGGCGCAACGTCGGCGTTGCGTAGGCGCTAGCGTCCGGCGAAGCGGCGATAGTCCGCCATCCGCTTTTCCCAGTTGCCGCCGTTGAGATAGTCGACGGCGATTTCCAGACCGTTCGGCGTCAGATCGAGTTCCGGGGCCAGCGGGCCGGTCAGCACGTTATCGACCGTCATCGAATCGAGATTGTCGCGCGTGATGATCGGCTCGCCCGGCAGCTTTTCGAAGAGCGCGGCCTGAAGCCGTGCGGTGCTGTCCGGCAGCGGCAGAATGGGACGCTCGCAGCCGCAGGCCGCACCCGCGAAACGCACCAGCGCTTCGAGCGTGTACACCTCAGGCCCACCGAGTTCGTACGTCTTGCCGATGGTGGCGTCGCATTCCAGTGCTCGTGCGAACGCTTGCGCAACGTCCGTCACATAGATCGGCTGGAAGCGCGCGTTCGCACTGGCCAGCGGCACGACCGGCAGACGCCGTTGGAGCTTCGCAAACGTATTCAGGAAATGGTCGCCGGGGCCGAAGACCACCGACGGACGGAAGATCGTCGCCGCAATGCCCGACTCACGAATGACCGCCTCGCCGTCGCCCTTCGAGCGCTGGTACATGCTCGGGCCGTTCGAATCCGCGCCGAGCGCGCTCATGTGGATCAGCCGGGTAACGCCACGGTCGTTGCAAGCCTGCGCGATCTTGCGTGGCAGTTCCACGTGCGCCCGTGCAAACGCGCGGCCGTAGGGCGTGCCACGGTCGCTATGCAGAATACCGACGAGATTGATGACAGCGTCGCTGCCCGCGATCACGCGCTCAAGGGCGCGCGGGTCGTGCACGTCGCACTCGACAAGTTCCACGCCGGGCAGCACACCGAGCGCCTTGGCGGCTTCGACACGCCGCGTCGGCAGACGCACGGCGTGTCCCAGCGTGACCAGCCGGGCCACCAGATGGCTGCCGATGAAGCCGGTGCCACCGACGACACAAACGTTATAGCGCATGCGTCACCTCCGCGTTATGACTATGGGTTCGCGGACCCGGCCATACCCCGAGGACAGCCATTGGTCGTCACTGGGGCAGGATGACGCCGAGCCGCTCCTTGAGCGATTGCGGACGGCCCGTGATGATGGCCGAGTAATACGTCGTATTCGACAACACGTTCTCGACATACTGACGCGTCTCGTTGAACGGAATCGTCTCAGCGAAGATCGCGCCTTCGACCGGGCGGTCGAGGGTGGAGCGCCACGTGCGCGGCCGTCCCGGACCGGCGTTGTATCCGGCCGACGCGAGTACGGCCGAGCCGTCGAACTTGTTATAAATATCCGACAGGTAGCTCGTACCCAGACGGATATTGGTATCGATGTCGTGCATCATGCCCGGGCTGTAGTCGATGCCGATCTGCTTGGCGACCATCTTCGCCGTGGCGGGCATTACCTGCATCAGGCCACCGGCGCCGGCGGACGAACGGGCATTGATGATGAAACGCGATTCCTGACGGATCAGGCCGTATGCCCATGCTTCGTCGAGATCGACGATCTTGGAGAAGCGATCGACCTTGTCGCGGAACGGCATCAGATAGCGCAGCGAGAAGTCGTGTTCCACCTTCGTGCGATCCGCCGTATTCACCGCGCGGTCGAACAGTTCGATACCGTTGGCGTACTGAGCCGCAGCGATCAACTGACGGTCGGTCATGTTGCGCAATTCCCAGTTCCACTCGCGGTTGCCTTCGAAGCGCAGCCCCATGTCGTAGAACTTGGCGGCGCGCAGGAAACCGGCGTTCGAGCGGTTGGCGTCAATCTCGGCACGCGTGACCACCGTACTCGGCGGCAGCATCGTCTTGTTACCCAGCTCCTCGTTCGCCAGTTGACCGTAGAAGTTCGGTTGCGACGCGATCTTCTGGAACTGTGCACGCGCGGCGTCGCCCTGCCCGGCTTCGCGCAGCGCGCGACCGTACCAATAAGTCCAGACACCGTCGTCGCGCAACGCGGCCGGCATCGCTTCGATGCCCGTGCGCACGAGATTCCAGTCACCTGCGCGCAATGCGGCACGAATCTTCCATTCCTGGGCCGTGTTCGAGAGCTTGGCGTTGCCCGCCTGACGATACCAGCTGATCGCCATCGGGTTCTGCGAGAGCGCACCGCGCATGCCGATCGCGCCCCAGCCGATGGCACGTTCGTCCTTTGACAGGTTGCCCGCGATGCTGCTGAAGCTGCTCGCGGCGAGCATGGCGTCCGAGCGGGCCATGCGCACGGTGGCGAGTAGCGCCAGTTGACGCGACGCCTCCGAGCCATCCACGCCGCGTGCCAGAATCTGCGCCGGACGCGAAGCCGCCATGTCGAGCAGCGAGTCGTCCGGACGCGCCGTACCCAGCGCATCGGCAATCTGCTTGCCCAGCGAGGTGTAGTTCTCCTCGTAAGCCAGACGAATCTGATGCCAGACTTCCTGACGCGGCAACTGGCCGCTCGCGGCCAGTGTATTGATCATGTCGATGCAACCCTCGCCGTAGTTCTTCGGCGTGGTCAGAAGATCGATGGCGGCTTGCGTGACGTTCTCCCCGCGCGAGGCACGCGACATCAGCGCATAGCACTTGACCTGGGTGTCGTCGTCGAGGGCGAACTTCGGATATTCGGCGTCGAACGTGCGCCAGTCGTGGCGCTTGCCCAGCACGAGCAGCCAGTCGTTGCGCATGCGATCGGCAATGGCCTGACCGTCATACGTGCGCAAGAAGGCGCGGATATCGTCGTCGGGTGCATCGAGCAGCGCCTTGCCCGAACGGTCGAACATGCGCGGCTTAATCTGGAAATACTGGACGTACGACGGCACGTCGTAGTCGGTGAGCATGGCCGCGAGTGCGGCGGCGCGCGGTGCGTCGTTGCTACGGGCCGCTTCGCGCAGCTGGACGAAGATGTCGTCCGGCGAGCGCTGCGACAGCGCATCGGCCGACGGCGCCGAGCGGCTTGCCGCCGACTGCGCCTTGGGACGCCCTGTCGCCTGGGTCGTGCTGCAGGCCACCAGCGCGGCAGCGGTCAGGGCGAGCGCGGCGGCGCGATATACTCGGGTCAAACGTTCGGACATCTTCGTGGAGCGTCGGGTAAAAAGTGAATTCAAGCATAGCACGGGACCCCGCCCAATCGGCGGCCCAGACGTCTGGAAATGGGGCGGACGCAACGTCTGAGAACGCACGCGCGAAAGCCCTGTTGCGCCGCGCGTTGCTCGACGCCCGCAGCACCCTCGACGCACGCGCCGGGCGTGACGCTGCACTCGCCACCCGGCTGGCCGAAGAACTTTCGCACTGCGCCCCGCGCTGCATCGGCTTTTACTGGCCCATTCAGGACGAATTCGACGCGCGCGACGTCGTCGCCGCATGGCTGGCCGCTGCGTCGCCCGATACGCCCAGATTCGCCGCCTTACCGGTCGTCACCGCCCCGGCCTCGCCGCTCGTCTTCCATCGCTGGACACCCGACACGCCCATGATGGAAGGCCGCTACCGCATTCCGGTCCCGCGCGACACCGAAGTGCTGGTTCCCGACCTGCTCCTGGTGCCCTGTGTCGGCTTCACGCGCGACGGCCTGCGTCTCGGCTACGGCGGGGGTTTCTACGACCGCACCCTGCACGCGATGAAGCCCGCCCCGCAAACGCTCGGCGTCGCCTACGACCTGCTCGAAGTTCAGGACCTCAACGCCGAAGCGCACGATCTGGCGCTCGACGTCATCGTGACGGAATCGGCCACCTACGCCCGCCCTCCCGGCAACTCACGCTAATTCATGACAACGCTCAAGATCCTGCCGCTCGGCGACAGCGCGCTCGTGTGTGAAGCGGGCACCAGCCCCACTTCGGCCAATCTCGCTACGCAGCGCCGCGTCTGGCACGTAGCGACGCTGGCCCGCGACTGGCCCGACGTGCGTGAAGTCGTACCCGGCATGAACAACCTCACACTGCTCTTCGACCCGCTCGCCACCGATATCGACGTGCTGAGCGAGCGGTTGCGCGAGGCCTGGCAGACGCAGCCGGTCGCCGGAGAAGTCGGACGCGACATCGAGATTCCCGTCCACTACGGCGGCAAGCACGGCCCGGATCTCGCAGACGTCGCCAAGCATGCGCGCCTGCAACCGAAAACGGTCGTGCAGCGCCACACTGCGCCGGAGTACATCGTCTACTTCCTCGGCTTCCAGCCGGGCTTCGCCTATCTGGGCGGATTGGACGATTCGATTGCCGCGCCGCGTCGCGCAGAGCCCCGGTTGTCCGTGCCCGCCGGTTCGGTGGGCATCGGCGGCAATCAGACCGGCATCTATCCGCTCAAATCGCCCGGCGGCTGGCAGATCATCGGCCACGCCACCAGCGCCCTGTTCGACCCTGCTGCGACGCCCCCCGCCCTGCTGGCGCCGGGCGACCGCGTGCGCTTCACTATCGCGAGTCTCGACCTGTGATCGACATCCAGCGTGCCGGCCTGCTCACCACCGTTCAGGACCTGGGCCGAACCCATCAGCGGGCATTCGGCGTCGCCAGCGGCGGCGCCCTCGACCCGCTCGCTTGCGCCGTCGCCAACCGGCTTGTCGGCAACGACCAGAACACCGCCACCCTCGAAATCACGATGGGGACGTGCGCGATGCGTTTCACATCGGCCACCCTCGTGGCGCTGACAGGCGCAGACTGCCACGCCGATCTCGACGGCACCCCCGTATGGTCGTGGTGGCGCTTCCCCGTCGCAAAAGGCCAGACGCTGACGTTGCGCCCCTCGCGCTTCGGCATGCGAACCTATCTGGCCGTGGCCGGTGGCATCGACGTGCCCGAAACGCTCGGCTCGCGCAGCACCGATCTGAACGGTGGCTTCGGCGGCTTCGAGGGTCGCGCGCTGCATGACGGCGACCGCATCGCCATCGGCCACCCGAGCGCCGCCGCACGCAAGGCCGAACCGCTGGGCGTGCGCCCGCCGCTGTGGCTGTCCGACCCGCTCGCACACCGCGTGCGCGTGTTGCCCGGCCCGGAATACGACGACTTCACGTCCGTCACGCACAAAAGCTTCTGGGAGAACCCGTGGCAGGTCACGCCCAACAGCAACCGCATGGGTTATCGCCTGTCCGGCCCGGAGCCGCTTGCGCGCAAGAAGAATCGCATGCACGACCTGCTCTCGCACGGCGTGTTGCCGGGTGTGGTTCAGGTACCGCCGTCGGGCCAACCGATCATTCTGCTGGCCGATGCGCAGACGACCGGCGGCTATCCGAAGATCGGCACGGTCATCACGGCCGACCTCTGGCGGCTCGGGCAGGCACGGCTCGGCAGCACGCTTTACTTTTCGGAATGCACCGCTGCCGAGGCACGTGAAGCGTTGCGTGAGCAACTGCGCTATCTTGACCAGATCGAACGCGCACTCGCCTGGCACGACCGCGGCATTCTGGGTACGCCGAAGGTACCGGCCATTACGCGCAAACGCACTTGAATACGCAGACTTGAACACGCAGGACAGGCTGTCCCCGCAGGAGAACGCATGATGAAGATCGACCTGAACGTCGACCTCGGAGAAGGTTGCGATTACGACGAAGCGCTGCTCGCGCTGGTCAGCTCGGCCAATGTGGCGTGCGGCTGGCATGCGGGCGATGCTGGCACGATGCAGCAAGTGGTGCGCTGGGCGCTGGAGAACGGTGTGGCCATCGGCGCACATCCCAGCTTCCCCGACCGCGAGAATTTCGGACGCACCGAAATGCAGCTACCGCTCGACGAAATCCGTGCCGGAATGCTGTATCAGATCGGCGCGCTCGCGGCGATGGTGCGCGCGCAAGGCGGCTGGCTCACGCACGTGAAGCCCCACGGGGCACTCTACAATCAGGCGGCGCGCGACCCCGCGCTGGCCGAAACACTGGTCGAAGCGATTCGCGCTTTCGACACCGATCTCGCCGTCTACGGTCTGGCGGGCGGCGAACTGGTGAAGGCGGCACGCGCGGCGGGCATGCAAGCCGTCGAGGAAGTGTTTGCCGACCGTGGCTACAACCCGGACGGCTCGCTGGTCAAACGCGGCACCCCCGGCGCGCTGATCGAGCGCGAAGAGGACGCCCTCGCGCAAACGCTAATGATGGTGCAGGCGCAGCGCGTGCGCGCCATCGACGGCACGCTCGTCCCGATCCAGGCGCAGACCGTCTGTCTGCATGGCGACGGCGAACACGCGCTCGAATTCGCGCAGCGCATCCGTAGTTTCCTGCTGGACGAAGGCATCGAGATCGCGCCGGTGCGCTGATCGCTCACACGATCATCGTCGACGATTAAAAAACGCCGTCGCCGGGCGCCCCGGGACGGCGTTTTTGCATCGCGCTGAAGCTGACGACTTACTGACCGAGCGTCGGCATGACGAGCGACGACGTGGCGTTCGCCGGACGTCCCTCCGACCAGCGACGCGTGACCACCTTCGAGCGCGTGTAGAAGCGCACCGACTCCGGCCCGTAAATGTGCTGATCGCCGAACAGCGAATTGCGCCAGCCACCGAACGAGAAGTACGAGACCGGCACCGGAATCGGCACGTTCACGCCGACCATGCCGACTTCGATTTCGTCCTCAAAGCGACGCGCAGCACCACCCGACGTCGTGAACACTGCCGTGCCGTTCGCATACGGATTGCGGTTGATGAGCGCAATCGCCTCTTCCAGCGTGTTCACACGCACGACCGACAGCACCGGCCCGAAGATCTCGTTGCGATAGATCGACATTTCCGGCGTGACGTTATCGAACAGGCACGGGCCGATGAAGAAGCCGTCGTCGCGCTGGGCGACCTTCAGGCCTCGACCGTCCACCACGAGCTTCGCGCCTTCGTCCACACCGGCATCGACGAAGCCCTTCACCTTGTCGCAATGCACACGCGTGATGAGCGGTCCCATTTGCGCGACGGGGTCGGTGCCATCGCCGACCGGCAGCGCCTTCGCGGCTTGTGCGAGACGAGCCACCAACTGGTCGGCCACATCACCCACCGCAACGGCCACCGAGATCGCCATGCAGCGCTCGCCAGCAGAACCGTATGCAGCGCCGATCAGTGCGTCGACGGTGAAATCGAGATCGGCATCCGGCATGACCACGCCGTGGTTCTTCGCGCCGCCAAGCGCCTGCACGCGCTTGCCGTGTGCCGACGCCGTGCTGTAGATGTATTGCGCAATCGGCGTGGAGCCGACGAACGACACGGCGTTCACGTCCGGGTGCGTAAGCAGCGCATCGACCGCGGCCTTGTCGCCGTTCACCACGTTCAGCACGCCATCGGGCAGACCGGCGTCCTTGGCCAGACGCACCAGCAGCAGCGCCGCCGACGGCACCTTTTCCGACGGCTTGAGCACGAACGTGTTGCCGCACGCCACAGCCATCGGGAACATCCACAGCGGCACCATGGCCGGGAAGTTGAACGGGGTGATGCCTGCGCACACACCCACCGGCTGATGGATCGAGTACGTATCGACGCCGGTGCCGACCTGCGGTGCAATCTCGCCCTTGAGCAGATGCGGGATACCGATGGCGAACTCGACCACTTCGATGCCACGCGTGACTTCGCCACGGGCGTCGTCGAGCGTCTTGCCGTGTTCCTGCGTGATCAGTTGCACGAGCGCTTCGCGGTTCGTCTCAAGCAGTTCGCGGTACTTCATCATCACGCGAGCGCGCTTCATCGGCGGCGTGGCGCGCCAGCCCGGAAGCGCAGCACGCGCGGCGGCGACAGCCGTTGCGACGTCCTTCGTACCGCCCAGCGCCACCTGACGAATCACTTCGCCGGTCGCCGGGTTCGTCACTTCGCCAAAGCGCAGTTCGGCTTCACCCGATGCGACGCTTGCGCCGCCAATCCAATGCTCGATACGTTCGGTGCTGACTCGTTGGTTCATGTCGATTTCCGTAAATACTTTGTGAATTCAGGTGTTGCGGGGGGCCCGCTTATGCGGTCTCGCGGATGGCTTCCGCGACGATGCCGAACAACTCGTCGATCTGCGCTTCGCTGATGATGAGCGGCGGCGAGAACGCGAGGATGTCGCCGGTGTAACGGATCAGCGCGCCCTTCTCGAAACACTTGACGAAGATCTCGTGCGCACGGGCGCCGGGCTTGCCGTCGCGCGTCGACAGTTCGATGCCGCCGACCATGCCGAGGTTACGAATGTCGACGACGTTCGGCAGGTCGCGCAGACCGTGGATCGATTTTTCGAAGTGCGGGGCGAGCTTGGCGGCGCGCTCGAACAGGCCGTCGTTCTTATAGACGTCGAGTGCAGCGCAGGCAGCAGCGGCCGCCAGCGGGTGCCCCGAGTAGGTGTAGCCGTGGAAGAACTCGATGGCGCCCGTGTTACCGGCGTCGACGATGGTGTCGTGCACAGACGTCTTCACAGCGACGGCGCCCATCGGCACGGCCGCGTTGTTCACGCCCTTGGCCATCGTGATGATATCCGGCGTCACGCCGAAGTACTGCGCGGCGAACGGCTTGCCGAGGCGGCCAAGGCCGGTGATGACTTCGTCGAAAATCAGCAGAATGCCGTGCTTGTCGCAGATCTCGCGCAGCTTTTGCAGATAGCCTTGCGGCGGCACCAGCACACCGGTGGAACCGGCCAGCGGCTCGACGATCACGGCAGCGATGGTCGACGCGTCATGCAGCGTGACGATGCGCTCCAGTTCGTCGGCCAGATGCGCGCCCCACGTCGGCTGCCCCTTGGTGAAGGCGGCTTCCTTGATGTTGAGCGTGTGCGGGAGATGGTCGACGGCAGGCAGCAGTTGGCCGGAGTACGCCTTGCGGTTCGGCGAGATGCCGCCGACCGAGATGCCGCCGAAGCCCACGCCGTGATAGCCGCGCTCACGACCGATGAGGCGCGTACGCTGGCCTTCGCCGCGTGCGCGGTGATAGGCGAGCGCGATCTTGAGTGCGGTGTCGACCGACTCCGACCCCGAGTTCGTGAAGAACACGCGGTCGAGACCCTGCGGCGTGATCTCGGCAATCTTGGCGGCCGCTTCGAACGCCTTCGGGTGTCCCATCTGGAACGTCGGTGCAAAGTCCATCTCACCGGCCTGCTGACGGATCGCTTCGACGATCTCCGTGCGGCAGTGACCAGCGTTCACGCACCAGAGACCGGCGGTGCCGTCGAGAATCTGACGATTGTCCGACGACGTGTAGTGCATGCCTTCGGCCTTGACCAACAGGCGCGGCGAGCTCTTGAACTGACGGTTGTTGGTGAACGGCATCCAGAACGCCGTCATATCGAGATTCAGGTCTTTCATGTTCATCGCGGGGTCTCCCCAGGGGCATGTCACGATCAGGAGGTCCCGGGTTGGCGACGCGAAGCCGCTCCACGGGTGGATGGAATGGATGCTACGAGAGGCGAACCGGTACAGACATGTACAGTCACCCGGAAAATGGTTATTCTGTATCGGTCAATTGCCTCAACTGTATTGGCAACAGCCGATGGAGCGGACACCCGCCCGCCCCGCACCACGTGGGCCGGGGCCGAATGTGATACCGCTCGGGATTTACCCGTACACCGCAGATTGAGTGTTCGACGGAGTGCGTAATCCGCACGCTCGCTCACCATCCTTACCCGTACTTTCGTCAAACCATGGTCCAGCCGCTCGCCTTTACCCTGAACCGCGCGCAACCCGAAGCCCTCGTCGACCAGATCGTGCGGGAGGTCGAGCGGGCGTTGCAGCGTCAGACGTTGCACGCGGGCATGCGCATGCCGTCGATCCGGTCGCTGGCGAAGGCGCACGGCATCAGCACGTTCACGGTGGTGGAGGCGTACGACCGTCTCGTCGCACACGGCACGCTCGTGGCCCGGCGCGGCGCGGGGTTCTTCGTGGCGGGTGCGGCAGACGCGCGCGAGGCCGGTTCGTCCACTCCCGGCGGGAGTCTGTCGATGGGGGCCGCCGCGAGCGAAGTCACCAACGCCTGGTTGCTCTCGGAGATCTTCGCGGACGACTCCATCGCGGTGAAAAGCGGTTGCGGCTGGTTGCCCGACAGCTGGCTCGACGAGGACGGTCTGCATGGCGCGCTGCGTTCGCTGTCGAAGGGACCGGGCGCGCATTTCGCGCACTACGGGCATCCGCACGGTTATGGACCGTTGCGTCAGTGGCTCGCGCGCCGCCTTGGTGAGTTGTCCATTGAAGCGCCGCCCGAGCAGATCGTGCTCACGCATGGCGCAACGCAGGCATTGGATCTCGTGGTGCGCACATTGCTCAAGCCGGGCGACACGGTGCTGGTCGAAGCCCCCGCGTACTGCAATCTGCTGGCGGTGTTGCGTCTGGCGGGACTGAACGTCGTGGGCATCCCCCGCACGGAAGCCGGGCTGGACCTCGCGGCGCTGGAGCAGGCGGCGCAGACGCATCGCCCGCGCGCGCTGTTCGTGAATCCGGCGTTGCAGAACCCGTTGGGTACGTCGCTCACACCGGCGTCGGCGCATCGCATCTTGCAGTGCGCCGAGCAGCATGGTTTCTGGATCGTCGAGGACGATATCTATCGTGAGCTTGCGCCCGCAGGCACACCGTCATTGGCGGCGATGGACGGGTTGTCGCGCGTGATTTACGTTTCCAGTTTTTCGAAGACGATCTCACCGTCGGTGCGGGTGGGGTATCTGGCGTGTTCGCGCGATCTGGCACATGAGATCGCGCGCAGCAAAATGGTCGCAGGGCTGACGTCGTCCGAGATCAACGAGCGCATCGTGCACGCGATCCTGACCGAAGGACGCCACCGTAAGCACATCGAACGTCTGTCGGATCGACTGACGCGCTCCCGTGCACGTCTCATCACCCAATTGCAATCGCACGGCGTGACGCTGCTAGCGCAGCCGGAAGGCGGCATGTTCGTGTGCGGCAGCTTGCCGGACGCCACCCAACCCGCCCGCGAGTTGGCAGAAGCGGCGCTACTGGAGAGCATCATGCTCGCCCCGGGCGAGTTCTTCCTCGCCCACAACGAACCCTGCCACTGGTTCCGCTTCAACGTCGCATACTCGGACGACGCACGTCTGTTCCGGTTTCTGGATAAGGCGGCGGCGGGGAAGTTGGCGGCTTGATTAGCGCAGGGCGGATCCCTACGCCTCAAACCCCACCCCAAACCGCTCCCGATACGCTACCGGCGTCACGCCGTACTGACGTTGAAACGCGCGGCGCAGATTCTGTTCGTCGCCGAAGCCCACGCGCGCGGCGATGCGTTTGAGCGACGCATCCGAATCGAGCAACGCGAAACGCGCCGCTTCCAGACGCATGCGCTCCACCGCCTTCGCAGGTGTCGACCCCGTGCGCGCGAGATAGCTGCGCGCGAACGTTCTCGGACTCATGTTCGCCTGCTCCGCCAACCGCATCACCGACAGATCGCCGTCCAGCCGCTCCGACATCCACGCATGCAAATCGCCGAACGGCGCGCCCGCCGCGACCTGCTCCTGTAACGGCGGACTGAACTGCGACTGCCCGCCTGCACGCTTGAGAAACACCACCAGCCGACGCGCCGCCTGCAACGCGACATCCACGCCGCAATCGTCTTCGATCAGCGCCAGCCCGAGATCGATGCCCGCCGTGATCCCGGCCGACGTCCACACCGGGTCTGCACGCACGTAGATCGGATCGGACTCGACCAGCACCTCCGGATAGCACGCCTGCAACATCGCCGTGTCCAGCCAGTGCGTCGTGGCGCGCCGCCCATTGAGCAGCCCCGCCGACGCAAGCACGAACGCTCCCACGCACACCGAACACACGCGCCTCACACGCGGTGCGTAGCCACGCAACCATTCACCCACCGGCCCCGGCACCGCCGGACGATGCGCCACCGCACCGCCCACCGCGATCAGCGTGTCGACTTGCATCGCATCCAGCGCCCGCATCGGCTCTGTGTGCAACGTGATACCCGACCCCGTCTCCACCGGGCCGCCATGCTCCGACACAACGATGGTCTTGTACGGTGCTTCCTGCCCCAGCTCCGTGAAGTTGCGGACGACGGCGTGAAACGCGTCGAGCGGCCCCGCCAGATCCAGCAGAACGAACGGCGGCACGAGAAGAAACGCGACGAGACGAGGTTGGCTCATGGTGAACGGTCAGTCGATATCAAGCCGTCGCGTGCGCCGGACGACGCTTCGCATCGACGGCGTACCACACGGTCGCCAGCGCCGCGATCGTCAGTAAAGGGAACGTCGCCTGATTGATCGTGGCCCAGCCGAAACGCGCCAGCAATTGCCCGGCAAAAAGACTCGCCAGCGCAGTACCCGCAAAGGTGATGAATTCGTTCGCGGCCTGCGCGCGTGCACGCTCGGCCGGACGGTACGACATCGTGAGCAACGTCGTTCCGCCCACGAACATGAAGTTCCAGCCGACGCCAAGAAACGCCAGCGCCGCATAGAAGTACGCCAGACTCGTCGACATCAGCGCGAGCACACCGCACAGCGCCGACATGCCGATGCCGAGCAGCAGCACCGGCACCACACCCCAACGCTTCACGAGATGACCGGAGAAGAACGACGGCGCGTACATGCCGACCAGATGCCACTCGATGATGTGTGCGCCATCGTCGATGCTGTGACCGCACGCGACTGCTGCAATCGGCGTCGCCGTCATCACGAACATCATCACCATGAAGCCGATCAGATTGTTCGCGAGCGCCGCGACGTAAATCGGCTGGCGCATGATCTCGCCCAGCGGACGCGCCGGAAGCTCCGTCGCACCGCCCGCCGCCCCACCCGCTGCGTGCACCGGCAAGTCACGCAGAAAGCCGACGAGCAGCAGCAACGAGATGCCCGAGAGGATCGTCACGACGAGATACGAACCGGCGAACGTCACCGGCGCGAGCCAGTCCTTGCTGCCCGCCGCGAGCGCCGGTCCGATCACGGCCGCCAGCACGCCGCCCGTGAGTACGACGGAGATGGCGCGCGGCTTGTCTTCGACGGGCACGACATCCGCCGCCGCAAGCCGGTAGTAACGCGCAAACGCCTGAAACACGCCCACACATGCCGTCCCCGCGCAGAACATCGCGAAGTGCTTCTCGTAAATCGCCATCACCGACACCAGACCGCCCACAGTGCCAAACAGCGCGCCCAGCGCGAAGCCGAGCCGCTGGCCGAAGCGCTGGATCAGCATCGACGCGAAGATCGTTGTAATTGCCGAAGCGACGGTAATGAGCGAGAACGGCAGCGTCGCATACCCCTTGTCGGACGCCAGCATGTAGCCGACGAGGCCGGTCAGCGTGAGGTCGACCGACAACGCCGCCGTGTAGAGCGCCTGACAGGCCGCGAGGACGGCGGCATAGCGTCGGCCCAGTCGACGGCGCTGATGCCCGGCGGGTTCGGAAGGTGGCGCGGTGCGCCCGGCAACGGTATCGGTCATGGTGTGATGTCGAGTCGGTGAGAAGTCTTCGGACGCCGTCATCTTGCCGTCAGCCAATTTGGCACGAATGCCAATCATGCATCAAAAAATGCCAGAGCGGCATGTCGGACACCCCCCGGTGGGGGCATTCCCGCACCTCGATCTAAGGTGCGCACCTGGCGCGTGACTACCCCCTGGGGAAACCCGTCTCGTTACCGTCGCCTCATCCCCTGCGGCCTATACTTTTTGAACCACTTCGCGTGGCGTTCATCGCTCGCTGTGGTTCATGCATGCGTCATCTGTCTGTTTGTGCGAGGAGAGCATCATGGCTCGCAAATTCATCGATTGCCGGGAATTCCCCAGCGAAATGAACTGTTCGGTCGCGCTTTGCGCAGACTCCGAAAACGAATTGCTGGAGGCGGCCGTGCAGCACGCGGTCACGGTCCACAAGCACACCGATTCGGCGGAACTGCGTTCGCTTCTGACATCCCTCTTTCATGACGGCACACCGCCCTTAGATTCGCCGCGCAAAGCCTGACCCTCTCACGCGCGAACGGACAGGTTCGCGCGCCAAGTCGGTGCGCACCAATACGGCGCGCCGTCGCACCACCGTGTCTCGCGCCCATAGCGGGCTTCCTGAAAATCCATCCCCCCGCCCCCGTCGACACGCCTTGCGCCCCTAATGGCAGCACGCTGGCACGACCCTTGCGTTAATTCCCCCTATACCGGATCGACCGGTCTAACCAGGAAAGGGGAAGACGTACCATGAAACGACGCACGCTACTCCAGATGGCGGCCCTCTCGGGCGCCGCATCGCTCACCGGCATGGCGCCCAACTTGTTCGCGCAAAGCAAGCAGCCCATCAAGATCGGTATCCTGCATTCGCTCTCGGGCACGATGGCCATCTCGGAGACGTCGCTCAAGGACGTCGCCCTCATGACCATTGCCGACATCAACGCCAAAGGCGGCGTGATGGGCCGACCGCTCGAAGCCGTGGTCGTCGACCCCGCCTCGAACTGGCCGCTCTTCGCCGAGAAAGCTCGTCAGTTGCTCACCAAGGACAAAGTCGCCGCCGTATTCGGCTGCTGGACGTCGGTGTCGCGCAAGTCGGTGCTGCCCGTCTTCGAAGAACTCAACGGTCTGCTCTACTACCCGGTGCAGTACGAAGGCGAAGAGATGTCGAAGAACGTCTTCTACACGGGCGCTGCACCGAATCAGCAGGCGATCCCCGCTGTGGAATACGTGATGAGCAAGGAAGGCGGCAGCGCCAAGCGCTTCTTCCTGCTCGGCACCGATTACGTCTATCCGCGCACGACCAACAAGATCCTGCGCGCCTTCCTGCACTCGAAGGGCGTCGCCGACAAGGACATTCAGGAGGTCTACACGCCGTTCGGCCACAGCGACTACCAGACCATCGTCGCCAACATCAAACAGTTTGCTCAGGGCGGCAAGACCACCGTCATCTCCACGATCAACGGCGATTCGAACGTGCCGTTCTACAAGGAACTCGGCAATCAGGGCATCAAGGCAACGGACGTGCCGGTCGTGGCGTTCTCGGTCGGCGAAGAGGAACTGCGCGGCATCGACACCAAGCCGCTCGTGGGGCATCTGGCCGCATGGAACTACTTCATGTCGGTCAAGAACCCGACCAACGAAGCGTTCAAGAAGGAATGGTTTGCCTACGTGAAGGCCAAGGGTCTGCCCGGCGGCGACAAGCGCGTGACGAACGACCCGATGGAAGCCACCTTCGTGGGCATGCATATGTGGAAGCAGGCCGTCGAGAAGGCGGGCAGCGTGGACGTCGACAAGGTTCGCACCGCCATGATCGGTCAATCGTTCAAGTCGCCGGACGGCTTCGACATGGTCATGGACGGCAATCACCACCTGCACAAGCCGGTGATGATCGGCGAAATCCGCCCGGACGGTCAGTTCAACGTGGTGTGGAAGACGAAGGCGCCGGTGCGTGCCCAGCCGTGGAGCCCGTTCATCGCGGGTAACGAAGGCAAGCCCGACAAGGTCTGATCTTCCTTCCATTCCTTGCGCCGGAGCCGCACACCGCGCTTCCGGCGCATGCAGAGGTTTCGCATGATAACGATAAGACGCTGGACCGCTGCCGCCCTTGTCCTGCTTTCGCTGGGCGCTGCGCTGACAATCTCCCACCCCGCCCGTGCCGCCGTCACCGACGCCGACCTCACCGCCCTCGCGGGCGACGACTTCGACGCCAAGGCACAAGCCATCGATCACCTCGCCGCCGACGGTTCGCCGCAGGCGGCCGCACTCCTCAAGGCACTCGCCGACGACTCGGCCGTGACCGTGGGCGAGCGCCTCGCGATTCAGAAGGACGACAAGTACGTCGACCCGATCACGGGTGCGCCGGTCAAAGCCGATGACGCCGGGTCGCTCACGCTGAACAACGTGCTGCGCGCAAAGGTTGCGACGGCCGCCGCCGCCGGTACGCTGCTGTCGACCGATCGCGACGCGCGTGCGCAAGCCATCGACACGATGTTGCAGAACCCGTCGCCCGCGTTCAAGACGCTGATCGAACAAGCGCGCCAGAAGGAAACCGATCCTGCGTTGCGCAAACGTCTCGATCAGCTCTGGGCGCAGTCGGCGCTGCACGACACCGATCCGAAGAAGCGCCGTGAAGCCATCGATCTGATTGCCTCTGCGGGCGATCCGCAGATGCGCGATCTGCTGCTGCCCATCGTCGCCAAGCAGGCCGACGGCACCTACGCCGAGCCCGACGCCACCGTGCGCAGCGCCGCCGACATCGCGCTCACGCAACTGGCCGCCGCACAGCGCCGCAGCGAGTTCTTCGGGACGGTGTTCGCCGGTCTGTCGCTCGGCAGCGTGCTGTTGCTCGCGGCACTCGGGCTGGCGATTACCTACGGCCTGATCGGCGTCATCAACATGGCGCACGGCGAGTTTCTGATGGTCGGCGCGTATGCCACCTACGTCGTGCAAACGTTGTTCCAGCGCTTCCTGCCGGGGGCGTTCGACTTCTATCTCGTCGCCGCCGTGCCCGCCGCGTTCGTCGTGGCCGCCGCGCTCGGTTTCGTGCTGGAGCGCACCGTCATCAAGCATTTGTACGGACGTCCGCTGGAGACGCTGCTCACCACGTTCGGTATCAGCCTGCTCCTGATTCAGGCGGTGCGCACGCTGTTCGGCGCGCAGAACGTCGAAGTCATCAATCCGTCGTGGATGAGTGGCGGCGTCGCCGTACTGCCGAATCTGATGCTGCCGTACAACCGCATCGTGATTCTGGTGTTCGCGCTGGTCGTGGTGGCGCTCACGTGGTCGGTGCTCAATCTCACGCGCCTCGGTCTATTCATTCGCGCCGTGACGCAGAACCGCTCGATGGCGGCGTGCGTCGGCGTGAAGACGGGACGCGTCGACAGCTACGCCTTCGCTTTCGGCGCAGGCATCGCCGGTCTCGGCGGCTGCGCCCTCTCGCAGATCGGTAACGTCGGCCCGGACCTCGGTCAGAGCTACATCATCGATTCGTTCATGGCCGTGGTGCTGGGCGGCGTGGGCCAACTCGCGGGGACGATCGTCGGCGCATTCGGTCTGGGCATCGCCAACAAGCTGCTCGAACCCGTGTGGGGCGCAGTGCTTGCGAAGATCGCCGTGCTGATCCTGATCGTGCTGTTCATCCAGAAACGCCCGCAGGGCATGTTTGCGCTCAAAGGGCGCAGTGCGGAGGCCTGAATGCAGACGTCGAACTTTCTTCCCGAAGGTGTCGCCCCGACGATGCCACTGGACGTGCCCGCGCGCGCCCGTCTGCTGCCGAAACACGTCGCCCCGGTGCTGCTGGCGTTCGTGCTGGCGGTGATGGTGATCGTGCCGGTGTGTGCGCTGGTGTTGCCCGCCACACATCCGTTGCATCTATCGGCATACGCCATGACGCTCGTCGGCAAGATCATGTGCTACGCGATTGCCGCGCTGGCGCTCGATCTCGTGTGGGGGTACTGCGGCATTCTGAGCCTCGGTCACGGCCTGTTCTTCGCGCTTGGCGGCTATGCGATGGGGATGTACCTCATGCGCGGAATCGGTCGCGACGGCGTGTATCACAGCGATCTGCCCGACTTCATGGTGTTCCTCGACTGGAAAGAACTGCCCTGGTACTGGACCGGCACCGAGCACTTCGCCTGGGCGATGTTCCTCGTCGTGGCGCTGCCGGGTGTGGTCGCGTGGCTCTTCGGATATCTGGCGTTCCGCTCGCGCGTGAAGGGCGTCTATCTGTCGATCATCACGCAAGCGCTCACGTTCGCCGCCATGCTGCTGTTCTATCGCAACGAGACCGGCTTCGGCGGTAACAATGGCTTTACCGATTTCAAGCGCATTCTGGGCTACTCGATCACCTCGGCGAACACGCGTACGGTGCTGTTTCTGGTGACGTTCGCTGTGCTGGTCGGCGCGTTCCTGTTGTGCCGCGCACTGGTGGTGTCGAAGTTCGGACGCGTCGTCACCGCGATTCGCGACGGCGAGTCCCGCGCCATGTTCCTCGGCTATCGACCGCTCAGCTACAAGTTGTTCGTCTGGACGCTGTCGGCCATGCTGTGCGGCATTGCCGGTGCGCTCTATGTGCCGCAGGTCGGCATCATCAACCCGAGCGAGATGGCCCCGGTCAACTCCATCGAAATGGCGATCTGGGTCGCCATCGGCGGACGCGGCTCGCTCGTCGGTGCGATTGCCGGTGCGTTCATCGTCAACGGCGCGAAGAGCTTCTTCACCGCCTACTTCGCCGAATACTGGCTGTTCTTCCTCGGCGCGATGTTCGTGCTGGTGCCGCTGCTGCTGCCGCAGGGCGTGATGGGTCTGGTCACGCAACTCACGCGTAAGCGCGACCGCCACGCCCCTATCGCTGCGGAAGGCGACGTACCCCATTCCGTTTCCGGAGACCGCGCATGAGACCCGACTACGACATCAGCTGGCAACAGGCCGATGCGCCGGAGGCTTCCGTCTCGGTCAGTGGCGACGCGACGGGCATGTCGCACCTCGTGGTGCCCGGCGAAATCGACACGTCGCACGGCCTCATCCTCTATTTGGAGAACATCTGCGTTTCGTTCGACGGCTTTCGCGCGCTGAACGATCTGTCGCTATCGATCAAGACCAACGAACTGCGCTGCATCATCGGCCCCAACGGCGCAGGCAAGACGACGATGATGGACGTAATCACGGGTAAGACGCGCCCCGACTCGGGACGCGCCTTCCTCGGTCAGACGCTCGACCTCACGCGTCTGGACGAACCGGCCATCGCGCAGGCGGGCGTCGGGCGCAAGTTTCAGAAGCCGACGGTGTTCGAGCATCACAGCGTCTGGGAAAATCTCGAACTCGCGTGTGCGGGGGATAAGCGCTGGTTCCGTGCGCTGTGGGCCGTGCTGACGCCGACCATCAAACGTCGTGTCGAGGAAGTGCTGGCGCTCACGCACCTGGAACATCAGGCGCATGTGCGTGCGGGGCAGTTGTCGCACGGGCAAAAGCAGCGACTGGAGATCGGCATGTTGCTGATGCAGCAGCCGCAGTTGTTGCTGCTCGACGAACCGGCCGCTGGCATGACCGACGAAGAGACGGCGCAACTGGCCGAGTTGCTCAACCGTCTGCGCGGGCATTGCTCGATGATGGTGGTCGAGCACGACATGGCGTTCGTCGCCGCGCTCGCGGGGGAGACCGGTCTCGTCACCGTGATGGCCGAAGGCCGGGTGCTCGCCGAAGGCACGCTCGACGCAGTGCAACGCGACGAGCGCGTGATCGAATCGTATCTGGGACGCTGACCATGCTGGAAATTCACGCACTCAATCAGTTCTACAGCGGCAGTCACATCCTGCGCAACGTGGAGTTCACGGTGCCCGACGCGCAACTCACCGTGCTGTTGGGGCGTAACGGCGTGGGCAAGACCACGCTCCTCAAATGCCTCATGGGCGTGGTGCCGGTGAAGTCGGGCAGCATCGCGTGGCGCGGCAAGACGCTGACGTCGGCCCCGTCCTATGCGCGCGTATCGAGCGGCATGGCGTACGTGCCGCAAGGTCGCGAGATCTTTCCGCGTCTCACCGTCGAAGAGAATCTGCTGATCGGTGCCGCGAGCCGCCCGTCGCGCGAGGCGAAGCGCGGCGTGCCGGACGACATCTACGAGTTGTTCCCCGTGCTACGCGACATGAAGCAGCGGCGCGGCGGCGACCTGTCCGGCGGACAGCAGCAGCAACTCGCCATCGGGCGCGCGCTCATGAGCGACCCGCAACTGCTGATTCTGGACGAACCGACGGAAGGCATTCAACCGTCGATCATCAAGGACATCGGTCGCACGCTGCGACGTCTGGTGGACGAGCGCGGCATGACGGTGTTGCTCGTCGAGCAGTACTACGACTTCGCGCTCGAACTCGCTGACCACTATCGCGTAATGAGCCGCGGCGCCATCGTCTCAAGCGGGCTGGGCAAGGACATGGAAGCCGACGGCGTGCGGCACATGGTGGCGGTGTGATGGCGTCGACGGAAACCGGCTGGCACGCCGAGCTGACGCTCGGCTTCGAGCGCCATGACGCCCGCACGGTGCTCGCAACGCGCCGACATCAGGGACCGCTCGTCGTACAGAAGTCGTTACATCCGGAAGGCCCCGGCATCTGCCATGCGGTCGTCGTGCATCCGCCCGGCGGCATCGCGGGCGGCGACGCGTTGTCCATCGATATCGACGTCGGTCGTGATAGCCATGCCGTGCTGACGACGCCCGGTGCGACGAAGTGGTACAAGTCGCAAGGCCGCTTCGGCACGCAGGACATTACGCTGACGGTGCACGACGGCGCGAAGCTCGACTGGCTGCCGCTGGAGAACATCGTGTTCGAGCATGCGGATGCGCGTCAGCGCGTGACCGTGCGTCTTGGCGAGAACGCGACCGTCATCGGCTGGGACGCGACGCTGCTCGGCCGTCAGGCGGCAGGTGAGCAGTGGACACAAGGCCGCTGGCGTTCGAACTTCGCACTGCGCGACGCGCAGGATCGTCTGCTGTGGGCGGAGCAGGCGGTACTCGGGGCGGACGATCCACAGCGCACCGGCGCGACCGGCCTTGCAAGCTTCCCCGTCTTCGCGGCGCTCTGGGCGGTCGGACCGGCGTGTACGCGCGAGTTGGCCGAGTCCCTGGCCGAGGGACTGCCGTTCAGCGAGGACATCCGTGCCGGTATCACGTGCCTGCCCGGCAACGTCCTCGTCTTGCGCGTGCTCGGCCGCGAAATGGAGGCGGTGCGCCAACTGCTGATCGCGCATTGGCTCAAGCTGCGCCCGATCGTGCATGGGGCACCGGCCGAGCCGCTTCGAATCTGGGCGACGTGAGGCCGCTACACGCACACACATCACCGATGCAAGGTCATGCCGACAGCGCAGCCAGCACGTCCTGCGACCGCACGATATCCGCGTTACGCGTCAGCACCTTATCGAGCAGCACCTGCTCGACCTCGCCGTCCGGGTCCGGGCAGCAGTCGCGAGCGATGACGACGCGATAGTCGAGATCGAACGCCTGACGCGTGGTCGATAGCACGACGCCGCTGGTCGTCACGCCCGCCAGCACGAGCGTGTCGATATTGGCCGAGCGCAGCAGCGTCTGCATGTCGGTACCACTGAACGCGCCGATGCGCTTCTTGACGACGACGGCCTCGCCGTCCTGCGGCGCGACGTCGGGATGGATGGCCGTGGCGGGCTGATCGAGCATCAGCACGCCGTTGGCCTTGATCGCGGAGAAGATGCGATTGTGCGCGCTGACCTCCGGATGTCCGGTGCGAAAGCCGACCATCACGTAGACGACCGTCATCTTCGCCGCGCGCGCGGCCCCCAGTAGTTGCGCCGTCTTGCCGATGACTTCGGCGTGACGCTCGGCGGCCACATTGTTTTGCAGAATGAAGTGCTGGTAATCCATCACGAGCAAGGCGGTCTTCGTGGGATCGAGGTGAAGGGGGGATGACAGCGTCGACATCTTCGTAGCTCCGGTAAGTTCTGCGCGCGAGCAAGTCGCAACGCCGTCACTGTCTTCGCCCCGCTCGCCTGCGTCAAGTCATCGCGGCGATGCGCGTCACACACCGCCTCGACGCACCATTTCGCACCATTTCGGTGATAACCCCGGGTCGCATCGTCAGCACACCGTCCATTTCGCACCAACATCGGGCACACCGAAAAGTCGCCAGTCCGTCTGCGCATCGGCGGCCGCGTTGGCCGACGGACCCCGCCGCGACTTCCGCCAAAGCGGCACACCACTCGACGGGGTCAGGCACGAATCCTGCTACCTCACTGTATCGACCGGTCTGACCAGACGCGCCGATCCTTTGCATCCCCCCCTTTCACCTCATGCCGCCTAATGCATTACGTCCTTGATTTCGCCGACCTGCGGCAGTACTTCGCGCTGTTCGTGCGCGGTGCCGCGCTGACGATTGCGCTCACGGCCGTCTCCACGGTCATCGGCGTGGTCATCGGTGCGCTGTGCGCCGCTGCGCGCGAGCAGGGCTCGAACGGCCTCAGGTTCTTCGCCGGACTGTACGTCGAGCTGTTCCGCAACACGCCGTTCATCGTTCAGTTGTTCTTCATCTTCTTCGGGCTGCCCAGCGTCGGCATTCATATCGACGAGACGAGCGCCGCCATCATCGCCATGAGTCTCAACCTCGGTGCGTACGCAACCGAGATCATTCGTGCAGGCATGCGCGCTGTGCCGCGCGGACTGTCCGAAGCCGGCCTCTCGCTCGCCATGACGCGCGGGCAGATCCTGCGTCACGTGATCCTGCCGCAAGCATTCGCCAAGGTGTTCCCGGCGCTCGCCAGCCAGATCGTCATCGTGATGCTCGGCTCGGCCGTCGTCTCGCAAATCTCCGTCCCCGATCTCTCGTATGCAGCCAACTTCGTGCAGTCGCGCACATTCCGCGCCTTCGAGAGTTATCTGATCGTCACCGCGCTCTATCTGGTACTCGCCATCGCGCTTCGTCGTGTGCTGATGCGTGCCGCACGCCGTCTGTTTCGCGGCATGGTGAAGGGAGGCGCACGATGATCGAGTTTTCGATAGCGGACATGCTGCGCGGGTTGATCCTTGCCGGACGCTGGACGCTCGCACTCTCAGCTATCGCGTTCGTGTGCGGGGGACTGGTCGCGCTGCTGCTTCTGGTGATTCGCGTCGGACGCGTGCAATGGGCCGCGCGCGCCGTGGCGCTGTACATCGAAGTGTTTCAGGGCACGCCGCTGCTCATGCAGCTCTTTCTGGTGTTCTTCGGGCTACCGTTGCTCGGGCTGGAAGTGTCGCCGTGGGTAGCGGCAACCGTGTGTCTCACGCTTTACACCAGCGCTTACCTGACGGAAATCTGGCGCGGCTGCGTCGACGCCATCCCGCACGGTCAGTGGGAAGCGTCGTCCAGTCTGGCGATGCGTTACGGCGAACAGTTGCGTCACGTGATCCTGCCGCAGGCGCTGCGCATCGCCATTGCGCCGACCGTCGGCTTCTCAGTGCAGGTCGTCAAGAGCACTGCGCTCGCATCGATCATCGGCTTCGACGAACTCACCAAGACCGGCACCATGCTCACCAATGCGACGTTCCAGCCGTTCACCGTGTATGGCCTCGTCGCGCTGCTCTACTTCGCTGCCTGCTACCCGCTGTCGCTGTGGGCGCGTCATCTCGAAAGGAAACTCCATGTCGCTAATTAAGGTCCGGGGCATGCAAAAGCGCTTCGGCGAGAACCCCGTGCTGCGTGGCATCGACATGGAAGTCGAGCGTGGTCAGGTCGTGTCGATCATCGGCAAAAGCGGCTCGGGCAAGAGCACACTGCTGCGCACACTCAATGGTCTGGAGCGGTTCGATGCGGGGAGCGTGGACGTGGACGGCGTGCTGGTCGGCGCACGCGACACCGATCTTCGCGCGCTGCGTCTGAAGGTCGGCATGGTGTTTCAGCAGTACAACCTGTTTCCGCATCTGACGGCGGGTGAGAACGTGATGCTCGCGCAGAAGGTCGTCAAGAAGACGACGAAGCACGACGCCCGCGAAGTCGCCCGCACGATGCTCGCCAAAGTGGGGCTGGCCGACAAGTTCGACAGCTACCCGTCGCAACTCTCGGGCGGTCAGCAACAACGCGTGGCGATTGCCCGTTCGCTCGCGATGCATCCTTCGGTGCTACTGTGCGACGAAATCACTTCGGCGCTCGATCCCGAACTGGTCGCGGAAGTGCTCAAGGTGCTGGAGGACCTCGCCGCCGAAGGCATGACGCTGATTCTCGTCACGCACGAGATGCGCTTTGCACGTCATGTGTCGGATCGCGTGGTGTTCATGCATCAGGGGAAGATCTGGGAGTCCGGCGACCCGGAACAGCTCTTCACGCAGCCCGCAACGCCGGAATTGCAGCGGTTCATCGCGCAATGACGTTCCACCCTTTACCCAACGTTCGCACTGAAATTCACTCGTCAAGATGAAGCTCACTCCTCGCGAAAAAGACAAGCTGCTCATCTTCACCGCCGCCCTGCTGGCCGAGCGCCGACGCGCGCGCGGCCTGAAGCTGAACTATCCGGAAGCCGTGGCGTTCATCAGCGCCGCGCTGATGGAAGGCGCACGCGACGGTCGCACCGTCGCCGACCTCATGCACTACGGAACAACGCTGCTCACGCGTGACGACGTCATGGAAGGGGTGCCCGAGATGATTCCCGACATTCAGGTCGAAGCGACGTTTCCAGACGGCACCAAGCTCGTCACCGTGCATCACCCGATTCCATGACGTGACGGTCCGCCTCGATCGCTTCGCCTGTCATCGGTAACCATAGACAACAACACTTCGCTGCACTTTAAGGATGCCCCCCATGGCCCGCCTCGAAAACTCGATTGACGCGCACGTTGCGCTCCCCGTCTCTGCCCGCTCAACCGGCGCTCGTCGTCCTCGCCACCATGCGGTCCGCGCCCGCGTGGCGACCGGCCTTGCGTTGCTCGCTACATCGGGTGTCGCGCTGGCCCACCCGGGGCATCCGGGTCACGACGCCGTGAGCAGCTTCGCCGCCGGTTTCGTGCACCCGCTGACCGGCGCGGATCACCTCTGCGCGATGATCGTCGTGGGGCTGTGGAGTTCGCTGACGTCTAAACGCGTCTGGGCGGCACCGCTCGCGTTCGTCGCCATGCTCGCGGCCGGTGGCCTGCTCGGCATGATGCATTGGTTCTCCCTGCCCGGCGTGGAGCCGATGATCGCCGTCTCGTTGCTCGTCCTCGGTCTGATGCTCGCGACGCGTGCGCAACTGCCGGGATGGGCAGGCGCAGCGGTCGTCGGCACGTTTGCCGTCTTCCACGGTTTCGCCCACGGTGCCGAGCTGCCCACCGAAGCGAGCGCAATGCATTACATGGCCGGTTTCCTCGTCGCGACCGGCATGCTGCACTGCCTCGGCATCGCAGCCGGTGTGGCGCTGCGCCATCGCACGGTGTGGGCGCCGCGCGTGCTGGGTGCAGGCGTACTGGCCTATGGCGTGACGCTGCTCGTCGCAGCGGCCTGACGCCGGTTGCTGCCGCCAGGAGACGCTCATGATTCCCGGAGAACTGCTCCCCGCCGCTGGCGACATCACGCTCAACGAGGGGCGTGAGACCGTCAGCGTGACCGTGGCCAATACCGGCGACCGTCCGATTCAGATCGGTTCGCACTTCCACTTCTATGAAGTCAACGACGCCCTGCAATTCGACCGTGAAGCAGCGCGCGGTTTTCGGCTGAACATCGCCGCCGGGACCGCCGTTCGATTCGAACCGGGGCAACAACGCACGGTAGAACTCGTCGCGCTGGCGGGGGACCGCCGCGTTTATGGTTTTGCGGGTCGCGTCATGGGGGCGCTATGAAGATCTCTCGCCGCGCCTACGCGGAAATGTTCGGCCCGACCACGGGCGACCGGTTGCGTCTGGCCGATACGGAACTCATCGTCGAGATCGAACGCGACTACACGATCTACGGCGAAGAAGTGAAGTTCGGCGGCGGCAAAGTGATTCGCGACGGCATGGGGCAATCGCAACGCACGCGTGCCGACGTCGTCGACACCGTCATTACCAATGCCGTCATCATCGACCATTGGGGCATCGTCAAGGCCGACATCGGCCTGAAGGACGGGCGCATCTGGGGCATCGGCAAAGCCGGAAATCCCGACATCCAACCCGGCGTGACGATCCCGCTCGGCGGCGCGACGGAAGTCATCGCCGGTGAAGGCATGATCGTCACGGCAGGCGGCATCGATTCGCATATTCACTTCATCTGCCCGCAGCAGATCGAGGAAGCGCTGTCCTCGGGTGTGACGACGCTGCTCGGCGGCGGCACCGGGCCCGCAACAGGCACCAACGCGACCACCTGTACGCCGGGGCCGTGGCACATGGAACGCATGTTGCAGGCCGCCGACGGCTGGCCCATCAACCTCGGCTTTCTCGGCAAGGGCAACGTCAGTCAGCCCGAGCCGTTGATGGAGCAGATCGAAGCGGGGGCGATTGGTCTGAAGCTGCACGAGGACTGGGGGTCGACGCCTGCGGCCATCGATGCATGCCTCTCGGTGGCCGACGCCACCGACACGCAAGTCGCGATTCACACGGACACGCTGAACGAAGGCGGCTTCGTCGAAGCAACGGTTGCGGCCATCAAGGGCCGTACGATCCACACGTATCACACCGAAGGTGCGGGCGGCGGCCACGCGCCGGACATTCTGAAGGTCTGCGGCGAACCGAACGTGCTGCCGTCGTCCACCAATCCGACGCGGCCTTACACCGTCAACACGCTCGACGAACATCTCGACATGCTGATGGTTTGCCATCACCTCGATCCGGCGATTGCAGAGGACATTGCGTTTGCCGAGTCGCGCATTCGTCGCGAGACGATTGCGGCCGAAGACATCCTCCACGATCTCGGCGCACTGTCGATGATCTCGTCGGATTCGCAGGCCATGGGGCGCGTTGGGGAAGTGGTGATGCGCACCTGGCAGACGGCGCACAAGATGAAGGTGCAGCGCGGCGCGCTGGGAACGGACCCGTCGGCGTCGGACAACTTCCGTGTGAAGCGGTACGTGGCGAAGTACACGATCAACCCGGCGATCACGCACGGCATGGCGCATGAAATCGGGTCCATCGAAGTCGGAAAATGGGCCGATCTGGTGTTGTGGGAACCGGCGTTCTTCGGCGTGAAGCCGTCGCTGATTCTCAAGGGCGGCATGATCACGACGGCGCTGATGGGCGACCCGAACGCATCGATTCCGACGCCGCAGCCGGTGCATTACCGCGAAATGTTCGGCGCACGGGCAGGCGCGCTGGCGCGGACGTCGCTGACGTTCGTCTCGCAAGCAGCGTACGATGGCGACGTGGCCGGTCGTTTCGGGCTGGCCAAACGCATCGTGCCGGTGCGCAATATCCGGCAGGTGACCAAGGCCAACATGATCAACAACGACTGGCTGCCGAACATCAGCGTCGATCCCGAGACCTATCAGGTCATCGCGGACGGACAACTGCTGACGTGCGAGCCCGCCACCGTATTGCCCATGGCCCAACGCTACTTTCTTTTCTGATTCTGCCGAGCCATGTCGCAAGATTCCGAACTCTCCGCATCCGAGAACCCTCCGTCGTCGACCACGGCTTTGCGTCGTGTCGAGAAGCGCTTCGAAGCGGGACACATCGCCGCCCCGCTCGCGCGCCGCGCCCCGGCGCTCGTGCTGCCGTTCGACGCGCGCAGCAAGAGCCGTCTTCGTGCGACGCTGGAGACCGGTGAAGAGGTCGCGCTGTTTTTGCCGCGTGGCACCGTGTTGCGCGGGGGCGATGTGCTCGTCGCAGACGACGGTAAGTTCATCCGCGTAGAAGCGGCGGCGGAAACCGT
Source organism: Pandoraea commovens (assembly GCF_024704525.1). Classification (NCBI taxonomy): domain Bacteria; kingdom Pseudomonadati; phylum Pseudomonadota; class Betaproteobacteria; order Burkholderiales; family Burkholderiaceae; genus Pandoraea; species Pandoraea commovens. Next base: position 317,413 of record NZ_CP102780.1, on the reverse strand, counting down.
GCTGCTCGTGAGCGCGCCGACCGCCCTTGCGCTCACCCGCGCGGCGTATCACCTCGGCAATCGTCATACCCCGGTGGAAGTGGGCGACGGATACCTCAAGCTCGAATACGACCCGGTCTTGCGCGACATGCTGCTGCGCCTCGATGTCGACGTCGCCGAAGCATTGATGCCCTTCGAGCCGGAAGCCGGTGCGTACGGCGGCGGTCACAAGCACGGTCACGACGCGACCTACGCCGAAGACTTCGAACTCGCACAGCGCGTGTTTCACGAACATCACGGTCATGATCATGATCACGGCCATGACCACGGACATGTTCATGGTCCGGGCTGCGGTCACGATCACTCGCATTCGCATAGTCACGACCACGATCACGGTCATGTGCACGGACCCGGCTGCGGTCATGATCACTCGCATGGTCACGACCATGCGCACGACCATGACCATGTGCATGGCCCGGATTGTGGCCACGACCATGCCGCCCGCACCGGCAGCGGCAGCGGCAACGAACCCGCTTCAGTGAGTCCGACCGATGACGGCAAGCCTGCCCAGCCCTCTCACTGAGCCGGTCGCGGCGGCGTCGCTGCAATCGCTTGCGGCGCTGCTTCATCTCGCCTCGCCTGCGCTACCCATCGGTGCCTTCAGCTATTCACAGGGCCTCGAAGCAGCGGTCGAGCACGGCATCATTCACGACGCCCCCAGCGCCGAGCGCTGGATCGCCAGTCAGCTCGACGGCGTCTTCACGACGGGTGAAATGGCGCTGCTCGCGCGTCAGTGGCGTCACTGGCAGGCGCGCGACGTCGCGGCGTTACGCCATATCAACGACTGGTTGCTCGCCACGCGTGAGACCGCAGAGCTACGCGCCGAGACCGAGCAGATGGGCTGGTCACTCACCCAACTGGCAGTGTCGCTCGAATGGGGCGATGCCGAGCAACGCGAGCATCTGTCGTCGCTCAAGCCGATTGCGCTACCGACGGCCTTCGCCTTCGCCGCGCTGACGCATGGCGCACCGCTGCCCGACACGCTCGTCGCTTACGCATTCAGTTGGCTGGAGAATCAGGTCGCCGGTGCGCTCAAGGCGGTGCCGCTCGGGCAGTTGGCGGCGCAGCGGGTCATCGTTGCATTGCGTCCGCGCGTGGTCGACGCCGCCCATCGAGCCGCGTCGCTGCCAGACGATCAGATCAACACGTTTTCCCCGGCGCTCGCCATTCTGGCGTCGCGTCACGAAACACAGTATTCACGGCTGTTCCGTTCTTGAGACGCAGGTTTTCGCGTCGCCCTATTCGTCATTTCCTGCGTCATCTTTCAATCACTGCCACCACGACATACGCCATGACGACATCCGCCAACGCCCGTCGCACCAAAAAGAATCCGCCGCTGCGTGTCGGCATCGGAGGCCCGGTCGGCTCCGGCAAGACCACGTTGACCGAGATGCTTTGTAAAGCGATGCGCGATCGCTACGATCTCGTTGTCATCACCAACGACATCTACACGAAGGAAGATCAGCGACTGCTCACAGTCGCCGGTGCACTGGAGCCTGAGCGGATTCTCGGCGTGGAGACGGGCGGCTGTCCGCACACGGCGATTCGCGAGGACGCGTCAATCAATCTCGAAGCCGTGGAGCGCATGCTGGATCGTTTCCCGGACGCAGACGTCGTGTTCATCGAATCCGGTGGTGACAATCTGGCCGCAACGTTCAGCCCCGAGTTGTCGGACCTGACGATTTATGTGATCGACGTGGCTGGCGGCGAGAAAATTCCCCGCAAAGGCGGCCCGGGCATCACGAAGTCCGACTTGCTGGTGATCAACAAGACCGACCTTGCACCTTATGTCGGCGCGTCGCTCGACATCATGCGCTCCGACACCCAGAAGATGCGCGGCATGCGTCCGTTCGTGATGGGCAACATGAAAGAAGGCAAAGGCCTTCAGGAGATCATCAGCTTCATCGAAGCGCGAGGAATGCTGGCGTGAGGTGAGACTCGGGCCGCCACTTGGACCTCAATGTCAGTCGTGCAAATAATGGTTCTTGGGCGGCCAGGGTCGGCTCACGTTATGCAGTTTGATGATGGTCACTTCTCTTTCCTTAAGTCGATAGATCAGTCGGTAACGCTTGTGTGAGACAAGTTCGCGGGTGTTTGGAATGTGGCCGAGACGCCCAATCGCGGGAAAGGTACGAAGCATGTTCAATGTGCGCGCCACGGACTTCTCAAAAGCAATCGCGGCCCTCGCACTGAAATTCAGCAAGCCCGTTCTGGCCATGACGCGGTCCCGGTGCGAGCGTCGACCAAAGAATCGTTACGCACACAATTCCTCCTCGAGCATTCGCACCCACGCCTCGGCTTCAGCACTAACAATTTCATCCGGCACCGTACGCCCGGCTTCGATATCTCGCAGTCCCATGAGCACCCCGAAGATTTCTTCGACATCGATTTCATCGGGATCATGCGGCGTTTCGAAGTACTCAGGATTGAGATCAATCGAGCATCCGGTCTTGATGACCTCACTCGGCAACTTTCGTCCCGAGGCGACATCCACCAGACCTTGAACTGTCGCGTCGTGGAGAATTTGCGCCTCACGCCAGAGTTGCGCTTCTTCCTCGGCGCTCAGCGGGTGGATTTCCGGCGCAGGTACAGGTGTGTAATTCGAATTCCTGCGACCGATCGGGTAGGGAGCATCGTACTGTTCAACAATCTGCATCGTGATTCCTGACTAGGATTTGGGCGGGGGGCCACTCACGCGAGTGTTGCCAAATTAATCGTCAGGAAGGGGGCGAGTCAATCGGGTCGGGAGATTTCTCGGGCGATTCCTAAGCGGATCGCCCGTTCTTCTGATGACCCGACCGAGTTATCGCTGCGCGACCGAAAACCCGTGTTCGCGAAGCAGCTGGAGAATCCCGTGCGGGCCGCCCAGATGCAACGTGCCGACTGCGACGAACACCGGCTTGCCCGGGTCCGCCAGGAACAGCATCCGCGCCAGAAAGCGGCGGTTGCGAGAGTAGAGAATGCGCTCGTCGATCGCGTCCGCCAACGTCGCATTGCGTCGCACTTGCAGCGCCTTGCTCTGCGACCAGTCGAACACCAGCTCGGCATCGCCCGCACGCCACAAGCGGTGCAACTCCTCCACCTGCGCCGTCGCCTTCTTCGGCGTGAGTACCAGCTCCTGCGCCAGCAACTCGTTCTGCTGCGCCGCCGTCAGGCCGGTGAACGCGTCCATCTGCTCGGCAAGCGACTCGAGGCCGACAATGCGGCCACGATAGATGTTCTCTAACTGGTTTTCCGTGCCGTACTCGGTCTGGAGGTCGGCGCCCATCGAATCCAGCGTCTCGACGAGCAGCGCCGCCAGCCACGGGCGCATGTGGCGAATCTCGGCAAGCATCGCCGGATTGCCCTTGAGACGGTCACGCAACTGACGCCAGAGCGGCGCAGGGATCAGCTTCGGCAGGCAGGCCCTCGAGCACATGCCGTATTTCTGGACGTCGTCCTGCGACATCGTCAGGTCGTCGGGCGACAGCTCGAACGCCACCACCTTCGACACGCGCAGCGCATCGACCACCACTTTGCGGAACGGATAGTCGTCGGGTTTGCCCACGTGCAACGTGCCCATCACGTAGATGGTCATGTCGCCCTTGCGCGCTTCGTAGAACGGGAGATTGGCGCCCGGCGGCGGCTCGCCGGGCTCGGGCACCACCAACGGGAACGTTCGCGGCGCCACCGCGCGCGGAACGGCAGTCGTCGCCGCGTCCAGCGTGACGGCCAGCGTCATCAGCAAGCAACCCAGCAGCCAGCCGGTCAATGCAACGCCCCGGCGCACATACGTCGCGCGTGGTGGTCCACCCAATCTCTTTATCCCTCTATCTCTTCGACCCGATGGCACGCCACCCGACGTCCTTCGATCTCTCGCAATTGCGGCACTTCCTGACGGCATCGGTCGACGGCATACGGACAGCGCGGCGCAAACGCACACCCCGGAGGCGGGCGCAGCGGCGACGGCAATTCGCCGATCAGCGGAATCTTCACCCGCCGCTCGGACGCCTTGATCGCCGGGGTCGCCGACATCAATGCCTTCGTGTACGGATGCAGCGGCTTGCCGAACACGGCGGCCTTGGGACCGTGTTCGACCGCGCGGCCGAGGTACATCACCATGACGTCGTCGGCCACATGCTCGACCACCGCGAGATTATGCGACACGAATACGTAACTCGTCGCGTATCGGTCCTGCAAATCCATGAAAAGATTCAGGATCTGTGCCTGAATTGAGACATCCAGGGCCGAAACCGGCTCGTCGGCGACCACAATCGCCGGTGACAGGATCATCGCCCGGGCAATCGCCACCCGCTGACGCTGGCCGCCCGAGAACATGTGCGGATATCGCGCCACATGTTCCGGACGCAGGCCGACGGTGCGCATCATCGCGGCGATCTTCTCGCCCCGCTCGGCACGGCTGAGCGACGTATTGATCGCCAGCGGCTCGTCGAGCGCCTGCCCCACCGTCTTGCGCGGGTTGAGCGACGCGTACGGGTTCTGGAACACCATCTGGATGCGCGTGCGCAACGGCGCCAGCTCGCCCGCCGACGCCGCCGTGGTCTCGGTCGCGTCGACAAAGAGTCTGCCGGACGTGGGCGTCTCTATCAACGTCAGCACCCGCGCCAGCGTCGATTTGCCGCACCCCGACTCGCCAACCACCGCCAGCGTACGCCCCGCTTTCAGCTCGAACGACACCCCGTTCAGCGCCTTGACGCTCGCCTGCCCGCGCAGCAACCCACGGTTGACCGTGTAAAAACGCGTCAGATCCTGCGCAGCCAGCACCACGCGGTTGTCCGGCGCACTCGCCTGCGGACTGGCCGGAGGCGTCGCAAATACCGTTTCGCTCATTGCGCCCCTCCCGTCGACTGTCCAATCGCCACTTCACCCGTGCCATGCGGCAACGGCTTGAAACACCGCACCATCGGCGAACCCACCGCGCTCGGCCCGACATAGGGCGTCAGCGCAGGCGGCACTGCGCGGCAATGATCGTCGGCATAAGGACAGCGCGGCGACAGCAGACAGCCCGCCGGCCGGTCGTCGCGCCCCGGCACCACGCCCGCAAGCGTACGCAAACGACGCACACCCCGGTTGTGTTCCGGAATCGCGGAGAGCAGCGCCTCCGTGTAAGGATGATGCGGCGCATCGAACAGCGCTGGCACTTGCTGGACTTCGATGACCTGCCCCGCATACATGACGGCCACCTTGTGCGCGACTTCCGCCACGACCGCGAGATCGTGGGAAATCAGCACGAGCGACATGCCGTAGTCCTTTTGCAGTTGCAGCAGCAAGGCCATGATCTGCGCCTGAATGGTGACGTCCAGCGCAGTCGTCGGCTCGTCGGCAATCAGCAGTTTGGGACGGCACGCAATCGCCATCGCGATCATGACGCGCTGGTTCATCCCGCCCGACAGCTGGTGCGGATAAGCGCCGAGCCGGTTGGCGGCGTCGGGAATCTCGACCTGTTCCAGCAGTTCGACGATCCGCTCACGCAGCGCCCGTCCGCGCAATCCCATGTGACGGCGCAGTACCTCGCCGATCTGATAACCGATGGTGAAGCTCGGATTCAGACTGGTGAGCGCATCCTGAAAGATCATCGAGACGTCGCGCCCGACGATATTGCGGCGATCGCGTTTGGACGCGTGAAGCAAGTCGCGGCCGTCGAAACGCACTTCGTCGGCAGTGACGTGACCAGGGGCGTCGATCAGGCCCATGAGCGCGAGCATCGTCACGCTCTTGCCGGAACCGGATTCGCCGACCACGCCGAGAATTTCGCCCTGGCCGACGTCGAGGTCGATGGCGTCGACGGCGCGTGCGCCGTCGAAGTCGACCGATAGATTTCGAATGGAGAGCAGGCTCATGCGATGCGTTTCAGTTTGGGGTCTAGGGCATCGCGCAGGCCGTCGCCGACCAGGTTGATGGCAAGGACCGAGATGACGATCGCAAGTCCCGGCAGCGTCACAATCCACCAGGCACTTTCCATATAGTCGCGTGCGGACGCGAGCATCGAGCCCCACTCCGCGAGCGGGGGCTGCACACCAAGGCCGAGAAAGCCGAGCGCCGCTGCGTCGAGAATGGCCACCGAGAAGCTCAGCGTCGCCTGCACGATGAGCGGCGCCGCGCAGTTCGGCAGCACCGTCGAGAACATCAGGCGCAGCGTGCCCGCCCCCGCCATGCGCGAGGCGACGACGTACTCGCGCTGCAATTCGCCGATGGCGGCCGCGCGCGTCAGACGCACGTACGCGGGCAACGTCACGATCGCAATCGCGATAGTCGTATTGGCCAGACCCGGGCCGATCACGGCCACCACGGCGACCGCCAGCAGCAGCGAGGGCAGCGCCATCATCATGTCCATCAGACGCATGATCGGCGTGTCGAGCCAGCGCGGGAAAAACGCCGCCAGCAGCCCGAGCAGAATGCCCGGAATCAGCGACAGCACCACCGACGACAGACCGATCCAGAACGACAGCCGCGCGCCGTAAATCAGGCGCGAAAGAATGTCGCGTCCCGCTTCGTCGGTGCCGAGCAGGAAACGTGCGTTGCCGCCCTCGAACCACGCTGGCGGAATCTTCACGAAGTCGCGGTATTGCTCGATGGGGCTGTGCGGGGCGATGAGCGGGGCAAGCAGCGCAGCCGCGAACATCAGCAACAGGATGATGGCCGCGACAGTTGCGCCACGGTTAGCGGTAAAGCTGCGCAGGAACTCCCGGATCAGGCGCGCGCGCGGCGTGGCCGTGACGGCGGCGGGAGGCGGCAGCGTAGCAGGCGTGTCACTCATTGTTGACCTCCTTCAGTGCCGGATGCGCGGGTTGACGACGCCGTAAAGCACGTCGACCAGCAGGTTAACCAGAATCACGCCCGTCGCGATGAGCAGAATGCCGCCCTGCACCACCGGATAGTCGCGTCGGAGAATCGCATCGATCAGCCACTTGCCGATGCCGGGCCACGAGAAGACGTTCTCGGTGAGCACCGCGCCTGCGAGCAGCGTGCCGACTTGCAGACCGATCACCGTGATGACGGGAATCAGCGCATTGCGCAGCGCATGCACAACGATCACGCGCCACGGCGACAACCCCTTCGCGCGTGCCGTGCGGATGTAATCCTCACGCAGCACTTCGAGCATCGCGGAGCGCGTCATGCGGGCAATCACCGCGAGCGGCACGGTGCCGAGCACGATGGTCGGCAGAATCAGGTGGCTGACCGCCGAGGCAAACGCACCCTCCTCTCCCGAGAGCAAGGTGTCGATGAGCATGAAGCCGGTCACGCTCGGCACGTCGTATTCCACGCCGATGCGCCCGGACACGGGCGTCCATTGGAGATCGACGGAGAACAGCATGATGAGCAGCAGCCCCCACCAGAAGATCGGCATGGAGTAGCCGGTGAGCGCAGCGCCCATGGTGGTATGGTCGAGCATCTTCCCCCGCCGCAGCGAAGCAGCAACGCCTGCCGGCAACCCGACGGCGAGCGCGAAAATCATCGCGCAGAGGGCGAGTTCAAGCGTAGCCGGGAAGCGGGCGAAGAACTCATGCAGCACGCCTTCGTTGGTCACGATGGAGCGACCGAGGTCGCCCTGTGCGGCGTGTTTCAGGTAGACGAAATACTGCGTGGTGAGCGGCTGGTCGAGCCCGAGCCGCTTCATCGCTTCGGCGTGCATGACGGGATCGAGATTGCGCTCGCCCACCAGCACTTCGATCGGATCGCCAGGAATAAGGTGAATGAGCGCGAACGCGAGGACGGTGATGCCGATGAACGTCGGGATCACCATGCCTAGTCGTCTCAGGACGAATCTCAGCATAGGAATGTTCCGTGGGGGCGTCGCGCGCCGCCCGTCCCCGGCGCAGGGACAAGTGGCGCATTGCCGCGTTAGTGAATCTTGTCAGTCATGGACGATCTTCCGTCCGGGTGCTGCGAACTGGCCCGGGCGCGGCGGCCGGGCCAGTCGGCTTTCTTCTTGTCGTTGAAACGTGATCTGGCTTAGTCGCGCTTAATCAAGCTTAATCAAGCGACACGCCAGCAAAGCTGTTACGGCTGAACGGGCTGAGCTTGAAGCCCTTCACGTTCGTGGCCATCGGCTTGTACTGCGTCGAGTGCGCGATAGGCGAGAACGGCAGTTGCTGCGCGAAGATGTCCTGCGCCTGCGTGTAGAGCTTGGTGCGCTCCTTGACGTCGGTCGTCTGACGCGCCTGCTTGATGAGATCGTCGAACGGCTTGTAGCACCACTTCGAGAAGTTGTTGCCGTTCATCGAGTCGCAGCCGAGCAGCACGCCGAGCCAGTTGTCCGGATCGCCGTTGTCGCCGGTCCAGCCAATGAGCATGGCATCGTGCTCACCCGCCTTGGCACGCTTGATGTACTCACCCCATTCGTACGTGACGATGTTCGCCTTCACGCCGATCTTGGCCCAGTCGGCCTGAATCATCTCGGCCATCAGCTTGCCGTTCGGGTTGTACGGACGTTGCACCGGCATGGCCCACAGCGTGATCTCGATACCCTTCACGCCTGCCTTGTCGAGCAGCGCCTTGGCCTTCTCGGGATCGTAGCTGGCCGACTTGATGTTCTTGTCGTAGGACCATTGCGTCGGCGGCATCGGCGCGCCGTTCGACAACTGTCCGGCCGAGCCGTACACGGACTGGAGGATCGCCTTCTTGTTGATGGCCATGTCGAGCGCCTGACGCACTTCCACGCGATCGAGCGGTGCCTTCTTGACGTTGTACGCCACGTAGCCGAGGTTGAAGCCCACCTGGTCCGGCATCTTGATCTTCGATGCCTTGCCCTGCGCCTGGATGTCGGCCTTGAGCGCGTCGACGTCTGCCGGACGCGGATACGTCACCACCTGGCATTCGTTGCGCTTGAGCTTCTGGATACGCACGTTGGCGTCCGTCGTGATGGCGAACACCAGCTTGCCCACCTTCGGCGGCAGGTTCGTATTCCAGTACTCCTTGTTGCCGTCCATACGCAGCGTGGCGTCCTTCGTGTAGCTGCGGAAGATGAACGGGCCGGTGCCGACCGGCTTGAGTGCGATGTCGCGCGGGTTGTTCGCCGCCATCAGCTTGTCTGCGTATTCCTTCGAGAGGATCGACGCGAACGACATGGCCAGGTTCTGGATGAACGGGGCGTCGACCTTCTTGAGCACGAAGCGCACGGTGTACGGATCGACGATCTCGATGCGCTCGATGTCGGCCTGCAAGCCCATGTCCACGTAGTACGGGAATTCCGCCGGGTAAGCCTTGCGGAACGGCATCTCGCGGTCGCCCATGCGGTCGAACGTGAACTTCACGTCTTCGGCGTTGAAGTCGCGCGTGGGCTTGAAGTATTCGGTGGTATGGAACTTCACACCCTTGCGCAGGTGGAAGGTGTAGATCTTGTTGTCCGGCGAGATGTCCCACTTCTCGGCCAGCGACGGCATCGTGCCCGTCTCACCCGGCACGAAGGCGACGAGGCGGTTGTAAATGGCGTCGGCGGGATCGAAGTCGGTGCCGGTGGTCAGTTGCCCCGGATCGAAACCGGCGGGGCTGCCCTCGGAGCAGTAGACGAGGGTCTTGTTCGGGAGCTCGACGGCTGCCGCGGGCGGGATCACTGCCGCTCCGGCGAGCACGGTTGCAGCCAACAGCAAACGCAGGGTGTGAGTCTGTTTCATAGGCTCCTCGTATTTTTGAGTTGACGCCCGGCAACGATCAGCCACCGGGCCCACGAGGGATATTACTTAACCTTCACCTACGTAACAACACGCCAAATCCCTACTAAACCGCGTATTTGTGGCGTTTTTGATTAGGAAATCACTCAATTTTGATTAGGATTGACTTCCCGAGCGGTCATCGGGCAGAAAAGATTGCGCGCCCCTTAGCCCATTTCTGCCCTTCCCCGCCTTGCCATCCGTCCTTACAGGCCGAGCCGCTGCCACATGGCTTTGGTCGCTGCCGCCGCATTGAGCGTGTAGAAGTGCAGGCCCGGTGCGCCTTCCTTGAGCAGGCGCTCACAAAGTGCCGACACCACGTCGAGACCGAAGGCGCGAATGGCTTCGCGGTCGTCGCCAAAGCCTTCCAACCGCTTGGCTATCCAGCGCGGCACTTCCGCACCGCACATTTCCGAGAACCGCATCATCTGCGAGTAGTTCGTGATCGGCATGATGCCCGGCACGATCGGCACGTCCACGCCGAGGCGGGCGACGTCGTCGACAAAGCGGAAGTAAGCATCCGCATTGAAGAAATACTGGGTGATGGCCGCGTTCGCGCCCGCCTTCACTTTGTTGGCGAAGTGCTCGAGATCGTGGCGCGGCGATTTCGCCTGCGGATGGTATTCGGGGTAAGCCGCGACTTCGATGTGGAACCAGTCGCCCGTCTCGGCGCGAATGAATTCGACCAGTTCGGACGCGTAGCGAAACTCGCCGATCTCGCCCATGCCCGACGGCAGGTCGCCACGCAGCGCCACGATGTGACGGATGCCGTGATCGCGGTACGTCGTGAGAATGTCGCGGATGTTGTCGCGGGTCGAGCCGACGCACGACAAGTGCGGTGCGGCGTCCACGCCTTCGCGTTGGATTTCGATGACGGTGTCGAGCGTGCCCTGCTGCGTCGAGCCGCCCGCGCCGAACGTCACGGAGACGAACTTCGGACCGAGCGGGAACAGTTGCTCACGCGTCGCGCGCAGCTTCTCCGCGCCGTCGGCGGTCTTGGGCGGGAAGAATTCGAAACTGAAGGAAGGTTGCGTCATGATCGTCTTGTTATCGTCGGAGCCGTTCATGCCGCGCGTCTGGCGTGCACGAAGAACTCCCGGTTGCCGTCGCCGCCGGCGATGGGACTGTCGAGCCACGCGGCCACCGTCAGTCCGAGCGCTTCACAGGCGGTGCGGATTTTTGTCTCCACTTGCGCATACTGCGCGGTGTCTTTCACGAGGCCACCGCGTGCGATGTGCTCCCGTCCCACTTCGAATTGCGGCTTCACCAGCATCAGCAGGTCGCCCCCCGGCGCAAGCAACGGCGCTACAGCGGGCAACACCAGCGTGAGCGAGATGAACGACACATCGCCCACGATCAGATCGAAACCTGCCTCGGGGACAGCATTCAGTCCGCCATCCGATACAACGTCCGTCAAACGCTCGTCTAGCATCTCGCGCGACAGATGCCGCGCATTGATCCCTTCGAGCGACGCGAGCCGGGGCTCGCCCATCAAACGCGGATGCAGTTGTCCGTGCCCCACGTCGACGCCGACGATCTGCGCCGCGCCCGCCTGCAACAGGCAGTCCGCAAAGCCACCGGTCGACAGACCGACGTCGAGCACCACGCGGCCTGTCACGTCGAGTCCCGTCGTGGTCAGTGCGCCAGCCAGCTTGAGGCCACCGCGCGACACGTAACGGTCTTCGTCCGGCAATCCGTCCGCCGCCGCACGCACTTCCAGTTCTTCGTCGCTCGCCACCGGTTGGCTGGCTTTCTTGAGCGCCGTCTCGGTGCCGGTGTAATACACGCGTCCGGCATCGATCAGACGTTGAGCGACAGTGCGCGACGCCGCCAGCCCTCGGGAGACGAGGGCCTGATCGGCACGAAGAGCTTGCGACATGACTACGAATTTCCTGCAAAGAACCGTCGACGGGAGGCCGTCGACACTTACACGTTGGAGACGCGGTCGCCGAACACCAGCGCCGAGAGAATCCACGAAATCAGGCTGTACAGCAGCGAGCCGAAGAGCGCCGCCCAGAAGCCGGAGACTTCGAAGCCCTTGACGACATGCGACGCAAGCCAGAACAACAGTGCGTTGATGACGAAGATGAACAGCCCCAGCGTCACGACCGTGACCGGTAGCGTGAGCACGACGAGCAGCGGGCGCAGGAACGCATTGATCAGGCCAAGCACGACCGCGACGATCAGCGCCGTGCCGATGCCCTTGAGCTGAACGCCCGACACGATGTACGGCAAAACGAGAAGCGCGATGGCATTGATGAGCCAAATCAGCAGCAAACGCATGGCAAGCTCCGTAAAACTTGCCGGTGCGCGGCATTCATGCCCGCACCGGCGGTGGGAAATTCGAGTCCGGCGAGCCCCGGCGGACACAACGGCAACTGACGCCATCGCACCGCCGTGGCTTCACCACACGTTACCGCGCCGGGTCGGTACGTCGCATTCCTCCATGCAACGTGCCGACGACCCGCGCGGCAACGTCAATCGATCAATAACGGTAGTGCGACGGCTTGAACGGACCGTTCTTGTCGACGCTGATGTACTTCGCCTGATCGTCGCTCAGCACGGTCAGTTCGGCACCGATACGGCCCAGGTGCAGGCGCGCGACCTTCTCGTCCAGATGCTTCGGCAGCACGTACACGCTGTTCTTGTACTTGGCACCGTGCACGAACAGTTCGATCTGGGCGAGCGTCTGGTTCGTGAACGAGTTGCTCATCACGAACGACGGGTGGCCCGTGGCGCAACCAAGGTTCACGAGGCGGCCTTCAGCCAGCAGGATGATGCGCTTGCCGTCCGGGAAGATGATGTGATCGACTTGCGGCTTGATGTTTTCCCACTCGTACTTGCGGGTCGACGCCACGTTGATTTCCGAGTCGAAGTGACCGATGTTGCAGACGATGGCCTGATGCTTCATGGCGGCCATGTGGTCGTGATCGATCACGTGGAAGTTGCCCGTCGCCGTCACGAAGATGTCGGCCTTGTCGGCTGCGTATTCCATCGTCACGACACGGTAGCCTTCCATAGCGGCTTGCAGTGCGCAGATCGGATCGATTTCCGTGACCCACACCGTCGCGCCCAGACCGCGCAGGCTTTGCGCGCAGCCCTTGCCCACGTCACCGTAACCGGCCACGAGGGCGATCTTGCCCGCGATCATCACGTCGGTGGCGCGCTTGATACCGTCGACCAGCGACTCACGGCAGCCGTACAGGTTGTCGAACTTCGACTTGGTGACCGAGTCGTTGACGTTGATGGCCGGGAACGGCAGCGTGCCGTCCTTTTCCATCTGGTACAGACGGTGCACGCCGGTGGTCGTCTCTTCGGTCACGCCCTTGATCTGCGACAGGCGCTTGCTATACCACTGCGGATCGATTTCGATGTGACGCTCGATGGCGGCGTACAGCGCGACTTCTTCTTCGTTGGTCGGGTTAGCCACGACCGACAGATCCTTCTCGGCCTTGCTGCCGAGAATCAGCAGCAAGGTAGCGTCGCCGCCGTCGTCGAGAATCATGTTGGCGAACTCGCCGTTCGGCCATTCGAAGATGCGATGGCTGTATTCCCAGTATTCGTCGAGCGACTCGCCCTTGAACGCGAAGACCGGAATGCCAGCGGCCGCGATGGCGGCGGCGGCGTGGTCCTGCGTCGAGAAGATGTTGCACGAAGCCCAGCGGACTTCGGCGCCCAGCGCGGTCAGCGTCTCGATGAGCACGCCCGTCTGGATGGTCATGTGCAGCGAGCCGGCAATGCGCGCGCCCTTGAGCGGCTGGCTGGCCTTGAATTCGGCACGCGTAGCGACCAGACCGGGCATTTCGCTCTCGGCAATGGTCAGCTCTTTACGGCCCCATGCCGCCAGATTGATATCGGCAACGTGGAAATCGGAGAATTTCGAATCGACTACGGCGTTCATCACGCCTCCTTTCTCTAAAGTCTAGATAGTTGGGACGTGAGCGCCGTTCTTGGGGCCCACGCGCCAACGATCCGGGGGGTAATCCGGCGGCCGGCGGGGCCAATAGGAAGGATCTTGAGCCTGGCAGCACTTCGGCTGTCGCAACGCTCCTCAAGACCCCGGCATTGTAGCAAAACTGATGCGCGAAGTTACGGCAGAAGCGACGTCCGAAGGGTTATTTTTGTCAGACGGGAAGATGGGCAATCAGCGGGGCGGCAAGCACCATGAGCACGCCGTTGATCATCATGACGAGACTGGCGACAACGCCTTCTTCGCCACCGATCTGGCGCGCCTTGGCCGTGCCGAAGCCATGAGCGCCCGCGCCGAACGGGGCACCGCGCGCCATACGCGTACGCAACGGCAGCCACGACAGCAGCGCCTCGCCCAGCAACATGCCGATCAGGCCAGTGATGATGACGAAGAGGCCGACCAGATCGCGCGAACCGCCGACCTGATCCGACACGACGAGCGCGAACGGCGTCGAGATCGAACGGGCAAGCAGACTGCGCGCCATCTCCGGCGGCAATTCGAACAGCCGCGCGAGGACATAGGAACTACCCACTGCCACGACCATCGCGACCAGCACGCCGAACGTCAAGGCGAAGGCATGGCGGCGAATGATGTCGCGATGCTCGTAAATCGGCACCGCAAAGGCGATGGTCGTCGGCCCCAGCAGCCACACGAGCCAGCGGGAATCGGCGATGTACGTCGTATACGAAATATCGCCGCCAATCATTACGCCGATGACGAGGATCGGCGCGAGAATCGCCGGGCCGAGCCACACCTTGCCGAAGCGCGCATAAAGGCGCTTCGACACGTAATAGAAGAAGACGGTGAGAGCGAGCAGCAGGAGCGCCGTATGATTCATGACAATTCCCTGCGAGTGCGATCGGCTTGAATAGCGGCGCGAACGGCGTCGGGTACGTAATACATCAGCGACCATCGTGCGCATGCGCACGGCGGGCCGGAATACGGGCGAATGCCAGCTTCAGACGGCGCTCGGCGCGGCAGGCGAAGTCGACGGCCAGCGCGGTCGAGATCATCACGAGCGTGGTGCCGACGCCGATCACGGCCAGCAGTTGCAGGCCTTCCTGACGCAGCAGATCGGTGTATTGCATGACGGCGGCGACCAGCGGCACGAAGAAGAGAATCATCTCGGCCAGAAACCAGTCTGCGCCACGCTTGATCTTCTCCGTCTTCAACACGCCGCTCATGAGCAGCGCGACGACGACGAGCAAGCCCAGCACGCCACCCGGCAAGGGCAGATGAAAATGACGCGACGCAGCATCGGCCGCCAGATAGATTCCCGTCAGGAGCGCAATTTGCCAAAGCACACCAACGACGCCCTTGCTACGGCTGTACAGACGGCTGGCGATCATCTTGGTCATGGCTGACTCCCTAAGGGTTTTCCTGGATATGGAAAGCAGTATAGGAAGCGGCGCAACATAAATATAATGAATTAGTCGTATTAAAACGATTCCAAATTGGAATAATTTAAGTATTAACCCTAATAGTGCATAAGAAAGCCTTGCTGGACGAGGCTTTTGGGGGAATTGCACCATTGAGGTGCAGACGAGAGAACCAAAATGGAACTGCGTGCGTTGCGAGGATTTGTGGAGGTTGTGCGACAGCAGAGCTTCACGGCGGCGGCCGAAGCCTTGTTTGTCACCCAGCCGACGGTGAGCAAAATGGTCAAGGCGCTGGAGGACGAACTGGGCACACCGCTCATGTTGCGCGAGGAGCGCGGTATGGGTCGACGGCTTCAGTTAACCGACGCTGGACGCGTCGTCTTCGAGCGCGGTCAGGACGTGCTCGCTGCCCATGCCCGTCTGCAACAGGAGCTGGCGGATCTGGAGACGGTGTCGCGCGGCGAGCTGTCGATCGGCATCCCGCCATTGGGCGGCGACCTGTTCATCCCGGTGATCGGCGCGTTCCATCAGCACTACCCCGATATCGAGATGAAGCTGTTCGAGACCGGCTCGCGGGCCATCGAGCAGGCGTTACTGGCGGGCGAGATCGAGCTGGGCGCGGTGCTGCTGCCCATCGACCCGACCGTGCTGGATGTGCTGCCTGTCTGTCATTACCAGTTGCGTCTGATCGCGCCCCGGGAATCGCGTTGGGAGGGCCGCGCCTCTGTCGGCCTCGGCGAGCTGCGCGACGAGCCCTTCGTCTTCTATGGCGAGGGGTTTGCGTTATCGGAGCTGGTGATCGCCGCGTGTCAGCGCGCGGGTTTCACGCCGAAGATCGCGGGACGCTCGAGTCAGTGGGACTTCATTGCGTCGATGGTGGACAACGGCGTAGGCATCGCACTGCTACCGGAGCCGTTCTGCGCGCGGCTGGACCCGAAACGTTTCGTGATGACGGACGTGCGCGATCCGGAAATTCCGTGGGATCTGGCGATGGCATGGCGACGCGACTCGTATCTGTCGCATGCGGCGCGACGC
Source organism: Pandoraea commovens (assembly GCF_024704525.1). Classification (NCBI taxonomy): domain Bacteria; kingdom Pseudomonadati; phylum Pseudomonadota; class Betaproteobacteria; order Burkholderiales; family Burkholderiaceae; genus Pandoraea; species Pandoraea commovens. The sequence goes on along the minus strand of NZ_CP102780.1, from coordinate 301,340 downwards.
TGGCTCGCGCTGGCGCGCGACATCCTCGGGCCGGGTGGCGACGGCGAAGCGAAGGCGGCTATCGCAGGTGGTGCGCGACGCAAGTGATTCGCGGATAGCGGACGTGGCTGTCATCCGACGGGAATCGGCGATTGCGGTATCCTTGCCGCTGACAAATTTCCCCCTTTTGCCGTTGCATCGCGTTCCACGGGCGCGAGAGCGGCGCGACACATCGAGACTCATGCGCATCATTACCGCGAATTTGAACGGCGTGCGATCCGCCTCCAAGAAGGGCTTTTTCGAGTGGTTCGTCAATCAGGACGCCGACATCCTCTGCGTTCAGGAAATCAAGGCCCAATTGCCGGACATGACGCCGGACTTCCTCAAGCCGCACGACTATCAGGGCTACTTCCACTATGCGGAGAAGAAGGGTTACAGCGGCGCCGGCGTGTACGTGCGACGCGAGCCCGACGACATCGTGATCGGCTGGAACAACAGCGAGTTCGACGCCGAGGGGCGTTATGTCGAAGTGCGTTACGGCAATCTGTCGGTGATCTCGGTATACATCCCGTCGGGGTCGAGCGGCGAAGAGCGTCAGGCGGCCAAGTTCCGCTTCATGGCCGACTTCATGCCGCACTTGCTGGCGCTCAAGGCCGAGGGACGCGAAGTCGTGCTGTGCGGCGATGTGAACATCGCGCACAAGGAAATCGACATCAAGAACTGGAAGGGCAACCTGAAGAACTCGGGCTTCCTGCCGGAAGAGCGCGCATGGCTCACGCAGTTGTTCGACGACCACGGCTACGTGGACGTTTTCCGCACGCTGGATCAGCGTGCGGAGCAGTACACGTGGTGGAGCAATCGCGGACAGGCGTATGCGAAGAACGTCGGTTGGCGCATCGACTACCAGATCGCCACGCCGGGCATCGCAGGCAAGGCGAAGACGACCTCGGTGTTCCGCGACATCAAGTTCAGCGACCACGCTCCGCTGATCGTCGATTACGACCACGCGCTGTAAGCACGGCACGTCGTAGAAGCCGGAAAAGCGAAGGCCAATCCTTGATGAGGGATTGGCCTTTTTGTTTTGTCGACGCCGAACGGGGTTTTACCGCGCCCCACCCGCAGCAGGCACGCCATCGCCGCCGTCGTCGTCGGCGCCCCACGGCGCGACTTTGGGCAGAAGGAGCATGCCCGGAACGGCCAATACCGTGCAGATGAGGAAGAACGTCAACCAGCCGACGCCGTCCACGATGTAGCCCGTCCCCGCGTTCGCGAACGTGCGCGGCACCGACGCCAGACTCGTGAATAGCGCGAACTGCGTCGCCGTGTAACGCGGGTCCGTCGTGCGCGCAATGTAGGCCGTGAACGCCGCCGTTCCCAGCCCCGCCGTGAACGCCTCGAACGCGATCACCGCGCCCAGTCCCGCCACCACCGCACCGGCCTCGGCCAGCCACGCGAAGCCCAGCACCGACACCAGTTGCAACACCCCGAACACCCACAACCCACGGTTGATGCCCAGCTTGATCAGCCAGATCCCGCCGATGATGCCGCCCGCCACGCTCGCCCACAGACTCGTCGCCTTCGCCACCACGCCGATCTGCGTCTTCGTAAAGCCCAGATCCAGATAGAACGACGTGGCCAGCGACGTCGCCATCGAGTCGCCCAGCTTGTACAGAAAGATGAACGCCAGCACGAGCAACGCCTGCGACCAGCCGCCACGCGTCACGAACTCGTGGAACGGCTCCACGACCGCCTCGCGCAATGTCTTCGGCGGCGTGCCGCGAATCTCCGGCTCCTTCACCACCAGCGTCATCACGATGCCCGGCAGCATGAACGCCGCCGTCGCGAAGAACACCTGCGACCACGGCAGATGGTCGGCCATGATCAGCGCCAGCGAACCCGGCACCAGCCCCGCCACCTTGTACGCGTTCACGTGCATCGCCGTGCCCAGCCCCTGCTCGCGATCGGACAGCAACTCGCGTCGGTAGGCATCCAGACAAATGTCCAGACTCGCGCTGAAGAACGCCAGCGCCGCCGCCAGTGCAGCAATCGTCATCAGATCGCGCTGCGGCGAATACGTCCCCATGATCGCGACCGCGCCCGCCACCAGCAATTGCGTGACGAACATCCACCCGCGACGCCGCCCCGGCTTCCATCCCAGAAAATTGGGCGCGAAGCGGTCCATGAGCGGCGCCCACAGAAACTTCCACGTGTAGGGGAACTGGATCAGCGCGAACAGGCCGATCGACTTAAGGTCCACGTGCTCGCTACGCAACCATGCCTGCACCAGATTGAGCAGGATGAAGAGCGGCAAGCCGGAGGTGAAACCGAGAATCACGCAGATGAGCATCCGCGTGGGGTGGAAGACGCGCCCGTCGTCGGGCCGCAGCGAATCGGTCATGGAAAGGACAATTGGGGCCAGCCGCCTGCGATGCACGGCGCCCGGCCCCCGACGTCTATGGCTACGCGGGGTCCGGCGCTACGCTGCCCCGCAAGCTGCCGTCGGTTCAGGAACGCTTGACGCGATAGACCGCAAGACTACCACGCCAGTTCGCCCCCACCGAGACCAGTCGCCCATTGTGCAGGACCGCACGATCCAGAATCTTCACACCGACGTCCGGCGCCAGCGCTTCGAAGTCCTTGATCGTCAGCACCCGCACGTTCGGCGTGTTGTGCCACTGGAACGGCAGGCTCTTCGACACCGGCATGCGTCCTTGCAACACCGACAGCCGATGCGGCCAGTAGCCGAAGTTCGGGAACGACACGATCGCTTCGCGTCCCACGCGCACCGTCTCGCGCAGAATGTCCGCCGTGCGGTGAATGGTCTGCAACGTCTGCGACAGGATGACGGTATCGAAGCTCTGATCTTCGAACAGCTTCAGGCCGTCTTCCATGTTCTGCTGAATGACGTTGATGCCGCGCTGCGCGGACGCCAGCACGCCCGCGTCGTCGATCTCGATACCGTAGCCGCTCACGTCGAGTTCGTCGGTCAGCAGACGCAGCAAAGACCCGTCGCTACAACCGAGGTCCAGCACTTGCGAGGACGGCTCGATCCATCGCGCGATGACACGAAAGTCGGGGCGATCCGCGAGCGAGGCCGAAATGCGATGACGCGACGCCGCCAGTTGCGCGGCCTGCGCACTGTTGGTCGGGGCGGTGGACTGGCTCATACGCCGACCTCCTGAGCGATGCGTTCGTAGTAAGCGCGCACCAGATTGTGATAGCGCGCATCGGTGAGCAGGAAGGCGTCGTGTCCGTGCGGAGCGTCGATCTCGGCGTAGCTCACGGTGCGGCGCGTGTCGAGCAGCGCCTTGACGATCTCGCGCGAACGCGCCGGGGCGAAACGCCAGTCGGTCGCGAACGACACGATCAGATATTTCGCGGACGTGTGCGATAGCGCCTTCGCCAGATCGCCACCGACCGTGCGCGCCGGGTCGAAGTAATCGAGCGCGCGCGTGATCAGCAGGTATGTGTTGGCGTCGAAGTACTCGGCGAACTTGTCGCCCTGATAGCGCAGGTACGACTCAACTTCGAACTCCACGTCGAAGCTGAAGCGATAACCGTCGTCTTTGCCGTTGCCATTACCGTTACCGCTGCCGTCCTTCACCTCGTCGACCAGCGCTTCGGCACGTCGCAGCGCACGGCCGAACTTGGTCGCCATGTCCTCGTCGGACAAATAGGTGATGTGCCCGATCATGCGCGCCACGCGCAAGCCTCGACGCGGCACCACACCGTGCGCGTAATAGTCGCCGCCGTGGAAATCGGGATCGGAAAGAATTGCCGAGCGTGCAACCTCGTTGAAGGCGATGTTCTGCGCCGAGAGCTTGGGCGTGGACGCAATGACCAGACAGTGCCCCACCCGGTCGGGATACATGATGCTCCACGCCAGCGCCTGCATGCCGCCCAGACTGCCGCCCATCACGGCGGCGAACTTGCGGATACCGAAGGCGTCGGCCACGCGGGCCTGCGCATTGACCCAGTCTTCGACCGTCACGACAGGGAAGCGCGCGCCGTACGGCGTGCCGGTGGTTTCGTCGAGGCTCATCGGCCCGGTCGAGCCGAAGCACGAACCGAGATTGTTCACGCCGATGACGAAGAAGCGGTTGGTGTCGAGCGGCTTGCCCGGACCGACCATGTTGTCCCACCAGCCGATGTCCTTGGGGTTGTCGGCAGCGATGCCCGCTACGTGATGCGACGCGTTGAGCGCGTGACACACCAGCACGGCGTTGCTGCGATCGGCATTGAGCTCGCCATAGGTCTCGACCATCAGGTCGTAGCCTGCGAGGGTGCTGCCGTTTTGCAGTGCCAGCGGCTCAGCGAAATGCATCCGCTGCGGCGTGACGATTCCGATTGAAGATTCCATAAATCCCTGTCCGAAACATGCCGGGGTCAGCGTCATCGTCAATACGAATCGACGGACGATGTCCTGAACTGTGCGGGAAAAGGGGTCGACGGAAAAACGGCGGGGTGCGCGAACGACCTCTTTAGCCGCATTTTTAGTGAATGTCTCAAACCGAAGATCCTGGAGATCCTCCGTCCGAGTCATTCGCGCGCCCGCAAGCGAGTCACCAAATCGGCGCGCCAGTCATCGCAACAAGGCCGGACGATGTGTCGTCAGCCCTGCCACGCGTTGCAAAAGTATAACGTAATCTGCGCACTCGGCGCAGACGAGCTGCTGCTGCCGGTATTAGCGCAGCAATGCAGCCACTTGCGGCTCGGCGCCTTCGGTCGGTGAGCGCTTGAAGCCGCTCTTGGCGAAACGGTGCCAGCGACCCAGCACGTACGAGACGAGCAGGTTGGCGCGCGAGTTCGCGTCGAACGTCTCGGGCAGCGTGCCTTGCGCCGCAGCCAGACGCAGCACCTGACGCAGCGACGCTTCGATGCGGTCGAGCAACTGGTTCATGCGCTCTTGCAGACGCTCGTGTTCGCCGACCAGCGCTTCGCCGGTCAGCACGCGCGTCATGCCGGGGTTCTTCTCGGCGAAACCGAGCAGCATCAGCACGATGGCGCGCGCTTGCGTCACGCCGTCCTGATCCTGTGCGGAAATCTGGTTGATCAGGCCGAAGATGGTCTGCTCGATGAATTCGATCAGGCCTTCGAACATCTGGGCCTTGCTCGCGAAGTGGCGATAGAGCGCCGCTTCGGAGACATCGAGACGCGCCGCGAGGGCGGCCGTGGTGATCTTCTCGCCCTTGGGCGTCTCAAGCATGGCCGCGAGGGTCTGCAACACCTGCACGCGGCGCTCGCCCGGTTTGGGACGGGTGGTCTTCACCGGCGCGGGCGCGGGCATGGCCTCCAGCGCGTCGGCGGTGCCGAAACCGGCGCCGTTCGAAGAGTTTTCCTGCTGCATCGTCTGGTCGTTATCAGTTGGGATTATGTAATCGTCGCGCGGTCAGGGACTGGGCGCGGGAACCTGACGGAGCCCTTACCGGCCCGTCACTTGCCCCTCACATGCCTGGCACCTGCCCCGGTCGCCAGGTACGCCCTTAACTCGCGCAGAGATTGTACTTTGATATCTACGAAGTGTGGGCGGCCACTTCGCGCCATAACCTTGCCAAGACTGTTTCTCACCGGCAGATGTCCCGTGATCCAAACCGTCTTGATGCCGAAATGCCGCAGGTGCTTCAGGTGCGAGCGCGTGTCCTCGACAAGCCAGGTGTTCGAGGGTGTCAGTCCCTCGCGCACAAGCAGACGGCGCAACATCGTCGGGTCGGGTTTGGCGCGCCAGCCACGTCGGTCCGCCATGTCCTCGATGCTCACGAACCGCTCGAAATGACGGCCGATTCCCAACGCCTCGACGATCGGCATGGCGTAGTGCGCCGGTGCATTGGTCAGCAGAATCTTGCGCCCCGGCAGACCGGCCATCAGACGAGCGATGCCGCGCTCGGCGCGCAGCACCTCGGCCAGCGGCGGTAGTTCATGGACTTGCGCGAGAAACTCGTGCGGGTCGATGGCGTGATGTCGGATCAGCCCGAGCAGTACCGCGCCGTAGCGCTCGGTGTACGTCGAGCGCAGGAGGTTCGCTTCGTCGTGCGGCAGCCCCAGCTTCTCGACGATATAGGCGGTCATCGCGCGGTTGATGCGCGGAAAGATCGCGTGAGACGCGCGATGCAGCGTGTTGTCCAGATCGAACAGCCAGACCGGACCGCGCGTGCCGTGCTCGCTACGGGCGAGGTGCGCCCGGCGTCGCCGGCTCAGAACGTGAGAAGAAGACACGGAGATAGCGGATTTTTGCGAGGAGATACGTGAACATGACCATCGTCGCGAACGCAACGGGGGTCTCAGCAAGGCAAGATGCTAGCGCGCGTACACCGCGAAATCAATGGAAACCGACTGATACAATCCTCACAAATAGTCGTCGTTCACCGCGTATTGCACCGCGTTGAGCGCATACCCGCTAGAACGCTATGGGTGAACAACATGAAACAAGTCAATGACTCGGACCAAATCTCACGACTGGTTCTTCGTGGCTACAAGTCGATCGCGGAGTGCTCTCTGGATCTTGGGCGTCTCAACATCCTAATCGGTGCCAACGGGGCAGGAAAGTCCAACTTCATTGGCTTCTTCCGCCTGATCAATAAAATTCTCGACCGACAATTGCAGGTCGCCGTTGGTCTGGCTGGCGGCCCGGATGCGTTGCTGCACTTTGGGCGCAAGAAGACCGAGCAACTGGAAGCCGAACTGTATTTCGGAAATAACGGTTATCGCTTCAGGCTGCGTCCAACGCAAGACAATCGGATGATGTTCTATCGAGAGGCGTTTTGGTGGAACATGCACGGAGACTGGAACCCCACGTCCGGTCACTTCGAATCTTATGCCGAATCTCAAAAAGGTCTTACGCGCATCTACTCGTACGTGGTCCCCGCCATGCGCAGCTGGCGTCTGTATCACTTTCATGACACTAGCAGCAGCGCCCTCGTCAAACAGATTCACAACATCAATGACAACGAGTATCTCCGGGACGACGCAAGGAATCTGGCGGCCTTCTTATTAAGACTGAAAGATCATCACGCGGAACACTACTCGCGAATCGTGAAAACGACACGCCTTGTGGCGCCATTCTTCGGGGACTTCCATTTGAGACCCACCGTCGCCAACAAGGACACGATCCAACTGGAGTGGACGGAAAGCGGGCAAGACGAGCCATTCACAGCAAGTGCTCTCTCAGACGGCACGCTGCGATTCATTTGTCTTGCGACCGTTCTGCTTCAGCCGAAGGAATTTATGCCTGCCGCCATTCTGATCGACGAGCCCGAACTCGGTCTTCACCCATTCGCGATCTCCGTACTGGCCGGTTTGATGAAGTCAGCATCGCAAGAACATCAGTTGATCGCCTCTACCCAGTCGGTAGAGTTGGTTAACGAATTCGACGCAGAAGACCTGATCGTCGTCGACAAACGTGGTGGCGCATCAACATTCAAACGCCCCGACACCGGAGCATTGGCAGAGTGGCTGGAGGACTACACGCTCGGCGAACTCTGGAAGAAGAATGTCCTCGGCGGGAGGCCCGGTCGATGAGCCGCGTCTACTTACTAGTGGAGGGGCAAACCGAGGAAGCGTTCGTCAATGAATTGCTGGTCCCACATTACTCGCCGTTGGGCCATTACCTGACACCGATTATCGTACGCACTAGCCCCGGCCACCGAGGCGGGGTTGTGAGCTATGGAAAGGTCCGATGGCAGATCGAGCAACTGTGCAAGCAGCATCGAGAAGCTCATGTCACGACATTTTTCGATCTCTACGGGCTTCCCGAAGACTTTCCGGGAAAGGCATCTCCCGCCTATCCGGCTAACAGGAGTGGAAGGGACAAGGCCTCTTTCCTTGAAGCAGAACTCGCCAAAGACATTGGCCGACCCAACTTCATACCTAACCTGCTAGTCCACGAGTTCGAGGCCCTCTTGTTCGTAGATATCGCGGCGTTCGAGCAATGGACAGACGAAGATCGCGCTCTCGATCCGTTGCGCGCCATTCGCAAAACGACGTCACCGGAAGATATTAACGATAGCCCTCAAACGGCACCGTCAAAGCGCATTCTTGCCGCCATGTCCGAATATCAGAAAACGTTCCATGGACCGCTGATTGCTTGTGACATCGGAATGGACGCCATTCGACGCGATTGCCCGCACTTCGCGGCCTGGCTGGCCAAGATTGAGGCGTTGAAGTAAGCATCGCAGTATCAGAAACTCCGCTCGGCGCGGGCATTACGTCCCGAGGTGCCGAACGTCGGGTGCGCCATCGAGGCGCCCCCTTGGCTCAGCCCGCGCGCGCCTTCGCCCGCACTCGCAGCAGGCTGACGCCACCGCCCAGCGCCGCGAGTATCGTCGCGCTCACCATCGCCGCGTGCGCGCCGTGATCGCCATAGAGATCGAACAGCAGCGCCACCACGGCCGCCCCGAGCGTCATGCCAACGGTCCGGGCCATCGTCATCAGACCGCTTGCCGCGCCGCTGCGCTCGCGCGGCGCGCCCATCATGATGATGCGGTTGTTCGGCGTCTGGAAGAAGCCGAAGCCCACCCCGCAGATCACCATCCGCCAGGCGATGCCCCAGTCGCTCGCGTCCGCTGGCAACCACGCCAGCGATGCCAGCCCCACCGCGAACATACCCAGTCCCAGCGCACTCATGCGCGCGCTGTCGAAGCGATCCGACAACCGTCCGGCGAGCGGCGCGATGAACACGATCACCAGCGGCCACGGCGTAATCAACAGGCCGGTCGCGGCTTCACTGCGCGCGAACGTGTGCTGCAACAGAAACGGCATGCCGACGTAGGCCAGCGTCTGCGCCATATAACAGGCGACGGACGTCAGCGACGACAGCGCCAGCACCGGCACCCGCATCAGATCGAGCGGCAGCAGCGGCGTCTGACGACTGCGCTGATGCCGCACGAGCACCACCGCCACGATGAGTCCAAGCGCGATCTGCAACGCGGCGACACCGTGATGCCCGGCTTCGCCGATATGACCGAGTCCGATGATGATGAGCGCGAGCGTTGCGGCATTGAGCAACGCTCCGGGCACGTCGATGCGCCGCTCGGCCCCCGGCGTGCGTGGCAGGAACCGGTACGACGCGCCCAGCGCGACCAGCCCGATGGGCAGATTGATGGCGAACAGCCAGCGCCAGTCGCCCAGGGTGAGAATGACTGCCGCCACGCTCGGCCCGGCCGCCGTCGACAGCGCAACGGTCAGCGCCAGCAGCGAGATCGCGCGTCCACCCATGTGCGGCGGGAACACCATGCGCAGCAACGCGGGGACGATGGTCGACATGCACGCACCGCAGAGCCCCTGCACCACGCGCGCCGCGACAAGCCAGGAGAGCGACGGGGCGAGCGCACAGCCGAGCGATGCCAGCGTGAAGCCAGCCACGCCGAGCAGGAACACGCGCCGATAGCCGAGCTTTTCGCCCAGGGCTGCCAGCGGCAGCACGGCCATCGCAAAAATCAGTTGGTAAGCGTTGACGACCCACACCGTCGAGGCGGGATCGGCGACAAGATCGCGCGCAATGGTCGGCAATGCCACATTGGCAATCGATGCATCGAGATTACCGAGGAAGGTGCCCAGCAGAATGGATGGCACGGCAATACGGCGTGCGCTCACGGAAAGGCCTTCGGCCAGCGTCGCGGAGGGGGCCATCGGTTGCGTCATACGGAGGGGTTCATGAGGAAAAAACCTCGGCCCGGGATTCGCTTCTCGCTCGCCAGTGCCTGCTTGGCATCATAGCCCGGGCCGGGCAGGAAAATCATGCGCAATGGTGCCGCTCGGGGAATGTTCGGCTGCACACGGTCACGCCGCACGACGTCTGCCGGATCACTCGCTCGTTATGCGCGGCACGCCACCACGACGCCGCCGCGCAACAGGGAGTGACGCAGCACCGCGCCACGTGCGATTCGCCCCCCCGGACGCCCCACACGTGCTCGCTGCGCGGTGCCGCGCTTGCTAAGACTCAAGCGTCAGAACGTGTGCTGAATGCCCAGCATCGTACCGAACTGGTTGCCACCGGTGACCACCGAACCGCCCGCGGCAATCGCCACTGCACCGTTCTGGCTGTTCGCCACCCAGCCCGCCATGCCATACAGCGACGTACGCTTCGAGAGCGAGTACGTGGCTCGGCCGATGAGCATCGTGGCGTTGGCGCGGCTCTTCAACTGATAACGGATGGCCTGTGCGTCGAACGCCCAGGTGATCGTCGGCAGATAGGTGAAGCCGATGAAGTAGATGTCCGAGCGCAGCGATGCGGCATCGGCGCTCACGTTGCGGTGAATCCAGCCGCCGCCCACGCGCCCCGTCGACCACTTGTAATACGCGTTGATGACCGAGTGCGAATCGGTGTACTGCGAGCTGGTCAGCGGTGCAGCCGCGCCGGTGTTGCCGCGCATCTGGTCGTACGACGCCGAAATGCCGAAGTTCTCGTAGTCGTAACCGAGCAAGCCCGTGAATTGCTTACAGGCCTGATAGTTGCCAGCGACGTTGCCCGCGCAGTTCGTGGCCGACGGACCACCTGCGGACGATGCATCGCGCCCGAAGCTGTACGTCGCACCGACCGTCACGCCGGAGAACTTGCCCATGTACCCGATGGCGCTGTCGCTACGCGCATTGGCGATGTACGGGTCGATGCTGGCGAGCGAGAAGATCGACGGTCCGATCACGTCCGCATTGCCCGTCACGTAGAACGTCATGTTGTTCTGACGGCCGATGAGCACGGTGCCCCACGAGCTGGACAGACCGACGTTGGCCTGACGACCGAACAGACGTCCGCCGTAGTTCAGACTGCCGGTGCCCGGCTGAAAGCCGTTTTCCAACGTGAAGACGGCCTTGAGACCGCCACCCAGGTCTTCGACACCCTTGAAACCGAAGCGCGACGGCACCTTGCCCGTGAGGGTCGGTTCGCCGACGAAGCTGCCGCCATTGGCAGCATTGTTGTAATAGGCGATGCCGGTATCGACGATCCCGTACAGCGTCACGTTGCTTTGCGCGTGCGCCAGGCCTGCACCCAGCAGCAGGCCAACGGCCAATGCGTGTTTCACTTTCACTTCTGTCCCCTTGTTTTTGAATACACAGCTACTCCAAACCTCAACCTCCGGACCATCGACAGCGTCACCGGTCCGGCCTTGTTGGGACGGCACTGCGGCCGCCTCCGGTACTGCATTGCTTGCTCTTTCGGGTCACCGCTGCCGCCTCCTGTGCTGCACACCGGCCTCGGTCCCCGTTGTTTTATGGCGCGACGTGAGGTGCTGTTTTTGCCTCACGCCTTGCTTCATGCTTCGCGTACGAAAGTGAAACGCGCTTCGCGCCGCGCGATGCGCCATCCCTGCGCCGTGCGCACGAACGTGTCCTCGAATTCACCCATCACCTGACGGCCCTGCGCCGGACGTCCGAACGGTCCCGGCACGTCCTGCGCCGAGCCACTCCAAAGCAGCACGGTGCTGCTGCCAATTGCACCCGTAGCCGACGTCACCTCGATCAGCACGTTGCCGACGAGATGCCGCGTCAACCGGTCAGCCGGACGCTCGGCGTACGCCGCCGCAATCGCCGCTGGGCCGACGAGCGTTTCGCCGTTAGGGCGCACCAGCACCCCCTTCTCCGAGAACAACGCCGCCAGTCCCTGCGGATCGCGACGGTCGTTGCACATGACGAAGCGCATCACGAGGTCGTGACACGCTTGCTTGGCGAGCAACGCGTCGAGCGTTTGCTGGTCGACGGCCTCGGGTGTTGGTGTGGCTTGCGTGTACTGCGTCACGACGTCACCCCGTCGGTCGACGGCAACGACAACCACGCGCGCATGGCGGCAGCCACGGCTTCAGGGCGTTCCATCGGACTCATGTGACCGCTGTGCTCCACCACACTCAGCACCGCGCCCGGAATCAACCCGGTCATGATTTCGTGACGCGCGAGCGGGCTCCACGTGTCCTGTCGTCCGCACAGCACGAGCGTCGGGCAACGCACGTCGCTCAGCTGGGCGGTCGCATCCGGACGGCCCAACAGCGCGTGGATCTGCGCAGCGAACTGATCGGGGTTGCTGCGCTCGATCATGTCGAGAATGGCGTCGAACAGCGGCGTGCCGATCTGGTCCGGATGCACCATGCCCGTCGCCCAGACCTGCCCCATCGCGCGCATGCCTTCCTCACGCGAACGAGCGAGCAACGCAGCGCGACCGCTGCGCTCCTTCTCAGCAGCCTCACCGTCGGGCAACGCCTGATAGCCGGTGTCGAGCAATGCGAGATGGCTCACGCGCTGCGGCGCACGGCGCACGACTTCAAGCGCGACGCGCCCGCCCATCGAATGTCCGGCCAGCGCGAAACGCGGCTCCGGCGTGGTGGCCAGCACGTGGTCGGCCATCGCGCCGATGGTGTCGAGCGCACCCCATGCGGGCACGCGGCAATCGAATTCCGGTAGCAACGCGGCAGTGGCAGCCCACGCCACCTGATCGCAGAGCAGGCCGGGCAACAGCAGCAACGGCAAACGTTCCTGACTCATGACGCCTCTCCTTGCGCCCACACGCGAGTCGGAATGCACACGTCGCCGTCAAATAGCCAACGCGCGGTTCGCAGCAAGCCCGCGCCCGTGACGTCGGTCTGCCCTTCGGCATCGAGACCGAGCGTCAGACGTACGGTGAATTCGCCCGTCGGATGTTCGATGGACACGAGCGGCGCATCGCCATCCGGCACCACGGCCATCTCGTGACAGACGGTGCCTGGCAGTGCGGCCGCCGTCGCTACGCTCACAGCCGCCAGCACACCGATGGACGAGTGGCAGCGATGCGGAATGAAGCAACGCGTCGCAAGTGCACCGCCAGCTTGGGGTGCCGCAACGAGACACATCTTCGGCACCGTGCGCGAGCGCACGTCGCCCAGATTCATACGCGAGCCGACGGCGAGACGAATCGCTTCGATGCGTTCACGCATCGGCTGGAACTGCGCATCCGCTTCGAGTTGCTGCCAGGACTCGGCGCCCGTGCAACCCAGATCCGTAGCGCGCATCAGCACCAGCGGCATGCCGTTATCGATACACGTGACGGTGACGCCTTCGACGACGTCCTGACGCTGGCCCGTCGGAAACAACGCGCCACACGACGACCCGGCGGTGTCGCGGAACATTAGCGGAATGGGGGCGGCCGTACCGGGCACCCCGTCGATGGCCACGTCACCGTCGTACTTCGCCACGCCGCCCGGAGTCTGCACGGTAGCGACCGCCACTTGTCCCGTGTTAACCATGTGAATACCAACGTCGGTCACATCGCCCGTTGCCGCGACGAGTCCGCGCTCAATCGCAAACGGTCCCACGCCCGCGAGGAGATTGCCGCAGTTCTGTCCGTAGTCGACACGCGCTTCGTCGACCACGACCTGTGCAAAGAGATAGTCGACGTCGGCGTCCGCACGCGTAGCGCGCGAGACGATGGCGACCTTACTCGTGAGCGGGTTCGCGCCACCCATGCCATCGATCTGACGCGCATCGGGCGAACCCATCGCAGCGAGCAGCACGGCGTCGCGCGTGGCGGCGTCCGTGGGCAGGTCGTCCGCGAGGAAGTACAACCCCTTCGAGGTGCCTCCCCGCATGACGGCGGCGCAAATGCGCGTCTGAGAATGCTTTAGCTCGCCCAAGTCGCGCCCCTCACTCGCCTTGCAACTCGTCGAGCGAGTCGACGTAGCGCAGGCCCTTCGCGGCAAGACGTTCGCGCATCTTGTAGTAATCGAGGCCGAGCGTGCCGCCCGCGAGTACGCCGCGCTTGTAGGCTTCGTCCGCACCGCGTGCCGCGGCCGCTTTCGCGACGGCCTGCGCCGTGGCGAACGGCACCACGACGACACCGTCGTCATCCGCCACGATCACGTCGCCCGGGTTGACGATCTGGTTCGCGCACACGACCGGCACGTTCACCGAGCCGAGCGTTTCCTTAACCGTACCTTGCGACGAGATGGCCTTCGACCACACCGGGAATTGCATCTGCGTGAGCGTGCCGATGTCGCGGCAACCGGCGTCGATGATCAGCCCGGCAACGCCGCGCGCTTTCATCGACGTGGCGAGCAGATCGCCGAAGTACCCGTCGTCGCACGGCGACGTCACGCCGACCACGACGATGTCGCCCGGCTGTGCCTGCTCGACCGCAACGTGCAGCATCCAGTTATCGGACGGCGGCGCGAGCACGGTGACGGCGCTACCGGCCACCGCCGCACCGGCGTAGATCGGACGCAGATAGGTGGCCATCAGGCCGAGACGGCTTTGCGCCTCGTGCACGGTGGCGCTGCCTGCGCTGCGCAGAATGTCGAGCGTGGCGGCATCGACACGGGGAATCTGACGAACGACGACGCCGCGAATCATGACAGTTGCTCCGTAACGACCGGCGTGAGACGCATCAGCCCTTCCGCGTACTTGATGTCGCGCGACGCGGTGATGCCGATGTTGCGTTTGGCCTGCACACCGCGTTGCAGCGCCACGCGCGTGTAGTAATCCCAGAGGTGTTCCTGACCGGCCATGCATTCGATGGCGGCGCGCTTCTTGTCCCACACCGGCGTGATGTCGACGAAGGTGTTCGGAATCCACTCGCACTGTTCGGTCTGATGCGGCTCGAACGCCAGCACCGCCGGTGCGCCGATGATCTTCTCGCCGGGCTTGTGGCCTTCGGCCTGCGCAATCACCCGCGCTTCCTGCGTGACGTGCATCGCCAGCGGGTGATCGAAGTTGTACGGATCTTTCTCCGAATGGCTCAGCACGAAGGCGGGTTGCACGTCGCGATAGATGTCGACGAGTCGGAACAGCGTTTCGTCGGACACGCGCATCGGGTAGTCGCCGATGTCGAGGAACTCGATCTCAGCGCCGAGAATGTCGGCCGCGCGTTGCGCCTCTTCACGGCGTGCGGTCTTCACCTTCGCTTCCGTCATCTCGGCGCCCTTGCGCCAGAGCTTGGCCGACTCGCCGCGCTCGCCGAACGACAGGCAAACGATCTTCATGCGATAGCCCTGCGCGACGTGCGTGGCGATCGTGCCCGCCGCGCGCCAGACGAAGTCCGCCGAGTGGGCGCTGACGACGAGGCCCGCCAATCCCGAATTGCTGCTGTGCTGTGTTGTGCTCATGTGTTTGACTCTGATACGTGTTGCGCGGCCCGGCGACGCTCGCTCAGGCGCTTTCCAGTCCGACCAGCGTGCCGAGCAATTCCGGCGACGCGGCCAGATCGCTGCTGCGGCCCGCCCAGACCTGACGGCCCCGGTCGAGCACCAGCGCGCGGTCGGTGAGTTCCAATCCCAGTTCTGCGTGCTGCTCCACGAGCACCACGCCCATGCCGCCGTCTGCACGCAGCTTCCGGAACGCGTCGACCAGTTGATCGACGATGACGGGCGCGAGCCCTTCGAACGGCTCGTCGAACAGAATCACGCGGGGGTTGCCGATCAGTGCGCGGCCGATGGCGAGCATCTGCTGCTCGCCGCCCGAGAGCTGATTGCCCAGATTGCGACGGCGCTCCTTCAGACGCGGAAACAGGTCGTAGACGCGCTCCAGCGTCCAGGCCCCTTTGTCGTCAGCAGCATTCGCGACATCGCCCATCGCCGAGACTTGCAGGTTCTCTTCGACGGAGAGCGACTTGAAGATTTCGCGCTCCTGCGGCACCAGCGCCAGTCCGGCGCGGGCACGCTTGTAGGCAGGCCACGACGTAATGTCGTCGTCGCGATAACGCAGCACGCCGCCGTGCCGCGTGGTGAGGCCGAGCAGGCTCAGCAGCAACGTGCTTTTGCCGACGCCGTTACGTCCGAGAATCGCGACGGCTTCGCCAGCAGCCACACGCAGGCTCAGGTCTTCGAGCACGATGGTTTCGCCATACCCGGCACTGAGCCCACCGGCTTCGAGCAGAATGTCAGTCATGATGGCGACGCCCCAGATAGATATCGCGCACGCGCGGATCGCTGCGCACTTCGTCCTTCTCGCCTTCCATCAGCACCGCGCCTTCGACCAGCACCGTAATGCGGCGCGCGAAACGGAAGACCAGATCCATGTCGTGTTCGATGACCATCACCGCGACGTCTGCGGGCAAACGTTCCAGCAGTTCGAACAACTTGCGACCCTGCCCCGACGGCACGCCCGCGACCGGCTCGTCGAGCAGCAGCACCTTCGGATCGAGCGCGAGACCCAGCGCAATCTCGACCTGACGACGCTGGCCGTAAGCGAGTTCGTTGATGCGCTTGCCTGCCAGATCGATCATTCCGAGCTCGCGCAGACGCTCCGCCGCTTCCTCGACCACCGCCGGACGATTCGCCAGCGGACGGCCGATGCGACCGTCGAGTCCGCGTCGCGACGTGAGCGCGAGGCCTACGTTCTCGGCGACCGTGAGCGTGTCGAACAGCGTATTGAGCTGGAACGTGCGTGCAAGACCGAGCTTTACGCGCTTGTGCGACGGCATCGACGTGACGTCGGTGCCGCCCACGCGCACCACGCCCGCGTTCGGCTTGAGCACGCCTGTGAGCAGGTTCATCAACGTGCTCTTGCCCGCGCCGTTCGGTCCGATCAGCGCGTGACGTGCGCCGACCGGCAGCGACAGCGTGACGTTGCGGGTGACGTCGAGTTGGCCGAAGCGCTTCGACAGTCCCTGAATTTCGAGTGCAGCGCTCACGGCGTCACCTCCTTGTCCGTGGTCGTTGCTTTGGTGTTCTCAGCCGGAGCAGGTGCGGCGGCAGGCACGGATGCCGAACGACGCAGACGCGCCGCGAACCGATCCACCAAACCGATGAGACCGTCCGGCGCGAAGCGCACGACGACGATCAGCAACACGCCGAGGGCAGCGAGCCAGTTCGTCGGATCAAAGGCGGCGATACGGTCGGACAGCACCATGAAGACGACCGCGCCGAGCACTGCGCCGTAGAGGCGTCCGGTGCCGCCGAGGGCGAGCATCACGAGGACGTTGGCCGAAAGCGTGAACGACAACGTGTCGAGCGCGACGATGTTGTTGACCTGCGCCGACAACGCGCCTGCGACACCGGCCACAGCGGCGGCAATCGTGTAAAGCATCAGACGACGCAGACCGACGCGCACACCCAACAGCGACATGCGCATGGCGTTCTCGCGAATGCCCTGCACCGTCAGACCGAACGGTGAGTTCACGAGAAACTGCGTGAACAGATAGATGACGAGCAGCACCGCGAGCGCGTACAGATACGCCGTGTGACCGTAGATGTCGAACTCGAACATGCCGAGCACTGGTGCGATGCTGTAGCCCGTGAGACCGTCGTCGCCCATCGTGATGGACTTGGCGATGTTGCCCGCCTCAAACAGCAGTGTGGCGCATGCAAGCGTGAGCATGATCTGCGTCAGCCCGCTCACACGCAGCACCACGATGCCGGTGATCAGGCCGACGACGGCCGCCACCACGGCACCGGCCACCAGACCCAGCAACGGGTTCGGCGACACGTGCAGTGCGAACAGACCGGCCGCATACGCGCCGCTACCGAAGAACGCCGCGTGTCCCAGCGTCTCAATGCCGCAGTAGCCCTGCACGAGATCGAGCGAGAGCGCGAAGATGATCATGATCAGCACGCTCGTGGCGAGCGCCAGATACAGATCGGCGAAGAAGTACGTGGCGACGGCGGCGAGCAACAGCAGCGCGTCGAGCATGCCAAGGCGCTTGCGACGCAGCGCCGGTGCCACTTGCACCACGCCGTTCAGCGCTTGCGAGGGTTTCGTATGAGACATCGTCACCCTCCGCTTAGGCACGACCGACCAGCCCCTGCGGGCGGATCAGCAGAATGGCCAGCACGGCCAGATAGATCATGAAGGCGCCGAGTGCAGGCACGTAGTAGCGGCCGAGCGTGTCGATCAGACCGAGCAGCAGACCGGCGTAGAGCGAACCGCGCAGGCTGCCCAGACCGCCTGCGGCGACCACGATCAGCACCAGCACCAGATACTTCAGGCCGTAGTACGGCTCCAGCGGCAGGATCTGGCTCGACAGCGCACCGCCAAGCCCCGACAGACCACAGCCGATGGCGAACGTGATCGAGAAGACCAGCGGCACGTCGATGCCGACGCAGCGCGCCATGCGCGGGTTGTCGACGGCGGCGCGCAGCTTCGCACCGAACGACGTGCGCTCAAGCCCCAGCCAGATGCCGAAGGCCACAACCGCGCTGCACACCAGCGCGAAGATGCGATACACGGACACCGAGAACGCCCCGAAGTCCCACGTGCCGCGCAGACCCTGCGGCACCGGAATCGTCTGCAACTCCGTGCCTGCAATGTGCTTGGCAAGCGCGCAGATGATGAACGCGAGGCCGATCGTCATGAGCAACTGCCCCAGACCGTTGGCCGTGTAGACCCAGCGATACAGCGTGCGCTCAAGGATCGCGCCCAGCACCATCGTGCCGAGCACGCCGACGAGCAGGGCGACGAAGAAATCGAGGCCGGCGCGCTGCATGGCCCACAAGGTGAAATAACCGCCGATCATGGCAAAGGCGGAGTGCGCGAGGTTGACCACGCGCATCACGCCGAGCGTGACCGTGAGGCCCACGGAGATGAGAAACAGCAGCATCCCGTAGGCCACACCGTCAATCGACAACGACAGGAAAGTGGCAAGCGATTGCGTCATGAGGAATTACCGAAACCTAACGAACAGAGCGAACTTTGGGGGGCGTCGCCTGCGTTACTTCGCGGCCACTTCCGGGTGGCTGATATGCCACGGCTCGACCACCGACTTGTACGTGTCGATCGGCTTGTTGCCGAGCTTGCCGTCGATGGTTTCTACGCGACGGATGTACACGTTCTGCACGATTTCACGCGTCTTCGGATCGATCGACACCGGACCGCGTGCGCTCACCCACGAGTAACCCTTCACGGCGGCGATTGCCTTATCGGCGTCCTTTTTGCCCTTGGTCGCCTTGATCATCTGTGCGATCAGTGTCATCGAGTCGTAAGCCGACACCGAAGCAATCGACGGCAGTGCACCCGGGCCGTACTTCGCCTTGTAGGCCTTCACGAATGCGGTGTTTTCCGGCGTCGTGAGGAACGGCGAGTAGTGCAGTGCGGTGATCGTGCCCAGGGCGCTGTCGCCAATCGCGGGCAGGTCCGACTCCATCGTCTCGGTCGTGGCGAACAGTTGGATGCCTGCCTTGTCGAGTTCGCGCTCCTTGAACGCCTTCACGAAGCCTGCCGACATCGGGCCGACCGGCATGAACATGAAGACGGCGTCCGGCTTGGCGTCACGCACGCGTTGCAGGTAGCTGGAGAAGTCCGTCGTGCCCAGCGGCACCTTCACTTCGACGGCGACCTTGCCGCCCGCCTTCTTGAACGTCTCGCTGTAGGCATCGATGGCGTCGTAACCGGTGGCGAAGTCAGCGACCACGATGGCCGCGTTCTTCACGCCCTTCTTCGCGGCGTACTCGACGAGCGGCACGCTCACGGTCCACTGCGTGAAGCCGGTGCGCACGAAATACGGCGACTTGAGCGTGACGCTCGACGTGCCCGAGTTGCCGATGACGAGCGGCGTCTTGGTCTGGTTCACGACATCGGCCATCGCCAGCACGTTGGGCGTGAACGAACCGCCGAACAGGTACTGCACCTGATCGCGCACCACGAGTTCCTGAGCGAGCTGACGCGTGCGTTGCGGGTTCACGCCGCCCTCGTCGCGCTCCAGCAGCACGATCGTGTCGTCACCGACTTTGCTTTTGTTCTGCTCCATCCACAGGTTGAGGCCGCGACGGTACTCGGTGCCCCACCATGATGCGGAGCCGGAGAACAGACCCAGCACGCCGACCTTGATTTCCTCGGCACGCGCGACCGAAACAGCGGTGAATTGGCAAACGCTCGCAAGTGCCACAGCGAGCCAGAGATGGCGCTTCATCATGGTGTCGTCTCCTCGTCGGCGTCGTAGCACCGATCCGTTTTTCATGAAGCCGCGCCGGGGGTTGGCGCGCCTTTTCTATGTATCCGGGACAGCTTAGGCAGACGAAATGAGCGCGTCGAACGACCTTCTCGCGTCGAGCGTTGCGTTTTTCGTATATCCCCGAGATTTCCCCTACGTTGCGAGACGTTTTTTGCGAGGGGAATTTCGCGCTGCGGGACGAGAGACGTTCCGCGAGTGGAACGCCCGCCGCACAAGGCACGGCGGGCAGTCGTCAGGAGGCGTCGCGCCGTCGAAAAATCGTGCGCGAGCGAGTGAAGCGAGACATGCAAGTCATGGCGAATCCGGCGATTTTCGCCGCGCTCGCCGGGCATCGGCGAGCGACCTGCAACGGATTTACGTCGGATGCTGCATCGTCGGCGCAAGCGCGCGCAATTCATCGAGCAACTGTTCCGCCGCTGGCGAGAGCAAACCATCGCGGCGCGTGGCGACACCGATGGAACGGCGTGCATGTTGCAACGTCACCGGCACTACGGCCAGCTCCCCTGTGCGCAACTCCGACGTGATCTGCACCGGCGAGAGCAACGCGAGACGATCGCTCGACGAGAGCAATCCGCGCACCACCGGCGAACTGCTCGCGTGCACCTGCGTGTTCGGCAACGCGAGACCTTCTGCGTGGAACACGCGCTCGAACACCCCGCGCGCCGGCGTGCACGGCAGCGGGCTGACCCAGCCGTACTCGGCGAGTTCAGCGAGCGTGGGCGTCTTGCCGGACGTCAGGCACGGATGGTCCGCGCGTGCGACGACCGACAGGTGATCTTCGAAAAGCGCTTCCTGACGGATATCGGGCGGCACGTCGTTCGCACGCAGCGCGCCGACGATCATGTCGACGTCCGCCTGACGCAACTGACGCACCAGCGCTTCGTAGGTGCCGTCGACCACTGTCACCGTGAGATACGGCGACTTGTGCAGCAGACTGTCGATGGCCTTCGGCAGCAGAAAGCCGCTCGATAGCGGCAAGGCCGCCACGATGACCGTGCCTTGCTGGCGTCCGCCGAACGGCGCGAGTTCGTCTTCGGCAATCGCCAGTTCGGCAAGCGCGCGTTTGACGGGACCGAGCAGCGCAACGGCCTCGTCGGTCAGACGCGTGCCGCGCGGCGTACGCCGGAAAAGCTTGATGCCGATGAGGTCTTCGAGCTGATCGAGATTGCGCTGGATGGTCGGCTGCGAGCATTGCAGACGCGTCGCCGCCAACGGACCGCTGCCCAGTTCCGCGACGGCGATGAAACTCGTGAGTTGCTGCGGCGCGACCACCGCCGCGAACCGGCTCGCGGCACGCGCGCCGCCGTCCGCTTGCGATGCCGTCGCCGCGAAGGCTTCGCGATAGCCGTTCGCCAGCTCCGCAAGTGCACGCGTCGCGCGCACGCCGAGCCGTTGCCCGGCCGCGTTCGGAATCAGCCCGCGCCCGCTGCGATGAAACAGCGGAAAGCCCAATTCCGCCTCGATATCCGAGATGGAACGGGCGACGGCCGATTGCGAGAGATGCAGCATGCGGGCCGCGCGCGCGACGGAATCGCACTCCAGCACCGCGACCATCGCGCGCAACCCGCGCAGCTTGCGAACCAGCAGCGTAGCGTCGTTGCTCTGCGGCGCACGGCTCCACGTGCCGCGTTCGTGACACGCGAGCCGGGGCGCGGGCGGCGCGTTGGTCAGACTGATGGCGGTATCGATCGCCATGTCAGCGCATGGTCGGCACGCGACGCGTGGCCATGAACGCTTCGAGCGATTCGCCGCGCATGAGCGCATAGACTTCGAGGTTCGTCTTGCGCACCACGCGCGCAAACTTCTCCAGCACAAAGAAGTTCACGCCGTGACGCACGAGGCCGAGCCAGTCCTGCGCCTGCACCATCGCCTGCTCGTCGGCCGTGAGACCGGCTGCGGTCATGGCCGCGACGGGATCGTTCAGGAACGTCTCGCGATGCTCGGCGCGAATCATGTGCCAGAAGAAGCGGTTGAGCTTGAGCGTGCGGTTGCTCACGCGCAGATCGAACGCGTAAGTGCCGGTGATCGCTTCGATACCTTCGAGTTGCGGATTCATGCGGCGTCATCCTCGTAGAGCGCGACGGTCATGGCGGTCGTCGTCGCGAGGTAGTAGTTCAGGTGCAGACGCTTGATGCGCGGACCCATCGCGCCACGCATCGACAGCCACATGATTTGTTCGACGCTCTCCGCGCCGCCACGCTCGACGTAGTCCACGTGCTTGAGCTCGGTCAGCTTCTCCGGTGCGTTCTCCAGCAGGTCGAGGAATTCGCGATCCCACGATTCGTCGTTGTAGCCCGCGCGCTCGCCGTGAATCTGATGCGAGAGACCGCCCGTCCCCACCACGACCACACGCAGGTCTTCCGGGTACGACTCGATGGCGCGACGCACCGCCTGCCCGAGGCGATAGCAACGGCGGCCCGTCGGCAGCGGGTATTGCAGCACATTGATGGCAATGGGCACGACCGTGCCCGGCCAGTCCGGCTTGTGCGGCCAGAGCAGCGGCAACGGCGACGCGCAGCCGTGATCGATCGGTTTGTCCTGGAACACCGTGATGTCGAACTCGTCGTTCACGAGCGACTCGGCGATATGCGCCTGCAAGGCCACATCGCCGCGAATCGGCGGCAGCGGACGCAGTCCCGCGCCTTCGTCGGCAATCGGGAACGACTCACCCACGCCGAGCGCGAACGTCGGGTACATGTCGAAGAAGAACGTCGTGGCGTGATCGTTGTAGAAGAACACGAGCACGTCCGCCTGCTTCTGCGCGAGCCATTTCGCTACCGGCTCGTAGCCCTGGAACAGCGGCGCCCACGCGGGGTCCTGCTGCTTGCCCTTGTCGTACGCCACACCGATGGTCGGCACGTGCGACGTCCCGATCCCTCCAATGATCTTTGCCACGCTGAAAGTCTCCGTTTCTTGTCTTGTCATGCCCGGGCCGCAGAATGAAACCGCCCGAATTTATGCAGGCCCGAGTCTATCCGGGATCCCGTATTGGCATAAACAAGGGTATTTACTGATGCGTTTATGAATTACGGGATCCCATAATGAAAAAAAGCCGGTGCTGGCACACCCAGTCTGTCCGGCACGCGTGTAAGCGAACGAAAGGAGACGCATGCTGCATCCCACACCGACCACGGTCCAACTGCGCGAAATGATCCTCAAGGGCGAACTCGCGCCGGGCGAGCGTCTGGCCGAAGCCAAGCTGGCCGAGCAACTGGGTGTCTCGCGCATGCCGGTGCGTCAGGCGTTGCCGGTGCTCGCGGAAGAAGGGCTGGTGGTGCGTGCCGGACAACGCGGCTACGCAGTGCGGGCGCACACCCGCGACGAGAGCGTCGAAGCGTTGCACCTGCGCGGCGCGCTCGAAGGTTATGCCGCACGTTTGCTCGCCGAGAAAGGCGCGAGTGCGGAATTGCTGACGCAACTGCGCGAACTGCTGGCCGAAGGCGATGCGCTGCTCGCCGACCATCAGATGACGCCCGAAGTGCAGATCGGCTACGCGTCGCTCAATGCGCGCTTTCACGATCTGCTCGTCACCGGCGCGCGCAATCCGCTCCTCGAAGGGTTTATCGCGCGCTGCAATCTGGTGCCGTTCGTGGCCCCGCGCACGGTCGCGTTCGGTCATGAGGACCGACGCCAGTACGCCGACATCATCGCGTACGCGCATCGTCAGCATCACGCGATTGTCGAGGCGATTGCCGCACGTCAGCCCGATCGCGCCGAATTCATGTGCCGCGAACACATCGTCACACAGGAACACAGCATGGGCGCGCAGTTGCTTTAGCACAGGCCCCGCACGCCCTCCCCTAAGCCACCCTATCCCATCCATCCGATTTGAAACGAGAGTGCGCCAAACCCTCCATACGAAGGCGCACCAAGGAGACAAACGATCATGTTCCTCAAAAACACCTGGTACGTCGCATGCACGGCCGACGAGTTCGCCGAGAAGCCGCTGGGCCGCAAGGTCTGCAACGAAGCGATGGTGTTCTTCCGCGACGGCAACGGTAAAGTCGCCGCGCTCGAAGACTTCTGCCCGCATCGCGGCGCCGCGCTGTCGCTGGGCTTCGTCAAGGACGGCCACCTCGTGTGCGGATATCACGGCCTGACGGTGGACGGCGGCGGCAAGTGCACGAAAATGGTCGGCCAGCGCGTCGGCGGCTTCCCGAAGACGCGCTCGTTCCCTTGCGTCGAGCGCTACGGCTTCGTGTGGGTCTGGCCGGGCGACGAAGCCCTGGCGAACCCCGATGAGATCCCGCATCTGGAATGGGCCGTGAGCGAGAAGTGGGCCTACGGCGGCGGCTTGTATCACATCAAGTGCGACTATCGTCTGATGATCGACAACCTGATGGATCTGACGCACGAGACCTACGTGCACGCGACGAGCATCGGTCAGGAAGAGATTGAAGAAGCGCCGCCGAAGACGACCGTCGAAGGCGACATGGTCATCACGGCACGCCACATGGAAAGCATCAAGGCCCCGCCGTTCTGGGCGA
Source organism: Pandoraea commovens (assembly GCF_024704525.1). Taxonomy (NCBI): domain Bacteria; kingdom Pseudomonadati; phylum Pseudomonadota; class Betaproteobacteria; order Burkholderiales; family Burkholderiaceae; genus Pandoraea; species Pandoraea commovens. The sequence continues at coordinate 277,037 of NZ_CP102780.1, read as the reverse complement.
GTGCACTGCGTGCCAACGGTCTGGACGATCAGGTGCCGTGCGACCGCTGGCAGGTCTGCCGTTTCACGCCGCCGAGTCACGTGATGATCGAGGTCGGTGTTGCGCATGCGGGTCATGGCGGCTACGACGCGCCTGCCGACAAGAAGGCGGGCAGCATCGTCGTCGACTTCATCACGCCGGAGACCGACGAATCGATCTGGTACTTCTGGGGCATGGCGCGCAACTTCAAGCCGGAAGACGCCGAGCTGACGGCCGCCATCAAGCGCGGACAGGGCGGCATCTTTGCCGAAGACCAGGAAGTGCTCGAAGCGCAGCAGCGCAATCTTTCGGCGTATCCCGAGAAGAAGATTCTCAAGCTGAATATCGACGCGGGTGGCGTGCAGTCGCGCAAGGTACTCGACCGTCTGATCGACGCCGAGCGCGCAGGTGCGGCGACCGGCGGTGTGGAGAACGCAGCATGAAAGTCCGGCTGGCGAACAAGCGCGATGTCGCGACCGACATCTGCGAATTCGAACTGGTAAGTGTCGACGGCAGCGCGCTGCCCGCCTTCACCGCCGGGGCGCACATCGACGTGCACGTGGCCGACGGCCTCATCCGCCAGTACTCGCTGTGCAACGCGCCCGGCGAGACCCATCGCTACTGCGTGGGCGTGCTGCGCGATCCGCAATCGCGGGGCGGCTCCGTGGGCATGCATGCGCTTGCGGTCGGCACCGAGATCGAGATCAGCGCACCGCGCAACCACTTCCCGCTCAAGGATGGCGCGAAGCACAGCATTCTGCTCGCGGGCGGCATCGGCGTGACGCCGATCCTCTGCATGGCCGAAGCGCTGGCGGCGAGTGGTGCGTCGTTCGAAGTGCATTACTGCACGCGCGAACCTGCACGGACGGCGTTTCGCGATCGCTTCGCTAGCGCTGGCATCGCAGATAAGACGCAGTTCTACTTCGACAGTGAAGGTGCGCGTGCGGATCTCGATGCGATTCTCGCGCAGCCGTCCGGCGGCAAGCATCTGTATGTGTGCGGCCCGGCGGGTTTCATCGACGCCGTGCTCACCCGTGCCGAAGCAGCGCAATGGCCGGAAGGCAACGTGCATCGCGAGTACTTCGCCGCACCGGTGTCGGCCAATACCGACGGCGAAGGCGACAAGCCGTTTCAGGTCAAGCTGCATTCGAGCGGCCGCGTGATCGACGTGAAGGTCGGCGAGACCATCGTCGCCGCGCTCGCGGCACAGGGTGTCGAAGTGCAGATGTCCTGCGAGCAAGGCGTGTGCGGTACGTGTCTCACGCGCGTCGTCGACGGCACGCCGGACCATCGCGACGTCTATCTCACGGACGACGAACGCGCCGCCAACGATCAGATCCTGCCGTGCTGCTCGCGCAGCAAATCGCCTGTGCTGGTCCTCGATCTCTGATCGAAAGCTTCCCGTAAAAAACGAACAGCCCCGCATCGTCGTCCGAGCGGGGCTGTTCGCTTTCATCGATGGCTAATGTGCGTTACATCACCCGATGCCGCGTCTCGCGCACGAGCACCGTCGAAATCAGGGCCATCGCCGCGAGCACGAGGAAGTAGACGATCACGGGCCAGATCTGACCGTGACTCCATGCCAACAGACTTGCCGCGATCATCGGCGCGAGACCGCCGCCGAGTACCGTCCCGATCTGCTTGCCGAGCGACACGCCCGAGAAGCGCACGCGCGTATCGAACAACTCCGAGAAGAAGCTGCCTTCCGGGCCGAACATCATCGGGTGGATGATGCCCGCGCCGATCACGATGGCGCACACGACAAGCGCCGTCTCCTTGCTGCCCATCATCAGGAAGAACGGGTAGATGAAGAGCGCCGTGGCAGCGAGTCCCATCAGGAACATCGGACGGCGTCCGAGTTTGTCGGACAGCATGCCGAACGCGGGAATCGTGAGCATGGCGAGGATGTTGGCGTACAGCACACCATCGGCCATCACGTTGCGCGGCAGGCCTAGCGTTTTCGTGCCGTATGAGAGCGAGAAGATTGCAACCAGATAGAAGAAGCTCGTCTCTGCCAGACAGATGAAGAACGTGACGAGCGTCGGACGCCAGTAGTGCGTGAGCACCTCAGCCACCGGCACCTTTGCGATATCGCGATGCTGCTCCGCTGCCTTGAACGTCGGTGACTCCTCGACCTTCAGACGCACGTAGGTGCCGAGCGCCACCAGCAGCAGACTCACGAGGAACGGCAGACGCCAGCCCCATGACAGCAAGTCCTCTTCCGGCAAACGGGTGATGAGCACGATGGCGAGCGACGCGCCGACAATCGACGTCGGCCCTGCCGCCTGAATCAGCCCGCCGAAAAGCCCACGCAAGTGCGCAGGTGCGCCTTCCACCGTCATCAACAGCCCGCCGACGGACTCGCCGCCGAGCGCGAAGCCCTGAATGAAGCGCAGCGTCACGAGCATGATGGGTGCCCACATGCCGACCATCGCATAGGTGGGCAGCAGGCCGATAAGCGTGGTCGCTACGCCCATCAGAATCAGCGTGAACAACAGAATCGACTTGCGTCCGATGCGGTCGCCGAAGTGACCGAAGACGATGCCGCCGATAGGCCGCGCGAGGAAGCCGACGGCGAAGGTGGCGAACACCGCGATCATGCCCGTCATCGAATCGAGCTGCGGGAAGAACAGCCGGTCGAACACGATAGGCGCAAGAAAGCCGTAGACGAAAAAATCGTACCACTCGATAGCGGTGCCGAAACAACTCGCTGCGACCACGCGACCGAAGTTCGGGGCGGCAGCGGCCGGGGCATCTGTGGCATGCGGCTGACCGGATGTAGCGGATGCAGCACTCACCCCCGCAGGGGCGGTTTCAAACGGTTGTGACACGGTTGTCTCCTCCGGCCGTCTATTCCGGTGTCCCGGCTGCGGCGGTATGGTGGTCTTACGTAACGTCAGAACGGGTAATGACGCGGGGTGGTCTGCACCGTCATCCAGCGCAGATCGGTGAATTCGTGAACGCCTGCTTTGCCGCCGAAGCGCCCCCAGCCGCTCGACTTCACGCCGCCGAACGGCATCTGCGCTTCGTCGTGCACGGTGGGGCCGTTGATATGGCAGATGCCCGACTCGATGCGCTTGGCCACGCCCATCGCGCGCGCAATGTCGCGGCTGAACACGGCGGACGACAAGCCGTACGCGTTGTCGTTGGCGCAAGCGATGGCCGCTTCGTCGTCCTTTACGCGCACGATGCCTTTGACCGGACCGAACGATTCTTCCGCGTAGATCGCCATGTCCGACGTGACGTGGTCGAGCAGCGTCGCGGGCATCAGCGTGGTTTCGGCGCGGCCGCCGCACAGCAGCTTCGCGCCCTTGGCAAGGGCGTCCTCGATCAATGCGTTGCACCGCTCGACCGTAGCCATGTCGATCACCGAACCGAGCACGACCGGGCCGTTACGCGGATCGCCGAGCGGCAGCGAACGCGCCTTGGCGGCGAGTTTGTCTACGAAAGCGTCGGCAATCGACTCGGCCACGACGATGCGTTCCGTCGACATGCAGATCTGGCCCGAGTTGGCGAACGCACCGAACGCTACGCCGTTCACCGCGTCATCGAGATCGGCGTCGTCCAGCACGAGGCACGGCGCTTTGCCGCCCAGTTCCAGCACGGCCGGTTTGAGATGCTCTGCGCAAAGGCCCGCAATGATGCGTCCCACGCGCGTGGAGCCGGTGAAGTTCACACGGCGCACGGCCGGTTCTGCGATCAGCGCTTCGACGATAGCGCCCGCATCTTTCGGTGCGTTGGTGATGAAGTTCACGACGCCCGGCGGCAATCCGGCTTCATCCAGCGCATCGGCAATCAGACCGTGCGTGGCGGGGCACAATTCGGAACCCTTGAACACGACGGTGTTGCCGCAGGCGAGCGGCAGCGCCAGTGCGCGCACGCCGAGAATGACCGGCGCGTTCCACGGTGCGATGCCCAGCACTACGCCTGCTGCCTGACGCACGCCCATCGCGAGACTGCCCGGCACGTCCGACGGAATGATCTCGCCCGCGATCTGGGTCGTCATCGCAGCGGCTTCACGCAGGCCCTGCGCGGCGAGATGGACGTTGAAACCGGCCCACAGACCGGACGCCCCCGTCTCCGCCGCCATCGCGACCTGAAACTGTTCGACCTTCGCTTCGAGTTGGTCGGCAGCTTTCATCAACAGCGCGCGACGCTCGCCGGGGCCTGTGTTCGACCACGCGGGGAATGCGTCCCACGCAGCACGCACCGCGGCGCGGGCGTCTTCGACATTGGCAGCGGGGGCTCGCGATGCGACGCCACCGTCGAGCGGATTGCGTCGTTCGAACGTTGCGCCATTGGTGGCGCCGACGCGCTTGCCAGCGATCAGCATCGTGAGGGCTTGCGGATCTTGTTGGATGGACATGGTTTGACGTCTCCTTAATTCGTTGTGGGTCGCGCGACGCCGTCGCAAGACAGCCCGCTGTCGCCGTGCATCATGCCACCACGAGTTCGACGAGACGCGTCTCGCCGCTGGCGATGGCGTGCGACAAGACGTCGCGCAACTCGCTGCCTTGCTCCACGCGTTGCGCGCGCAGTCCCATGCCTTCGGCCATGCGAACGAAGTCGAGATCGGGCAAGTCGGTGCCCTGCACCGGGTCTTTCGGACCGAAGCCGAACGACGGCGCGAAGTCCTGCAATGCGGCGTAGCGTCGATTATTCAGGATGACGAAGGTAATCGGCAGGCGTGCTTGCGCGGCGCTCCACAGCGCCTGGATCGAGTACATCGCCGAGCCGTCGCCGATCAGGCCGATGATGCGACGTCCCGGATTCGCCATCGCCACGCCAACCGCCGCAGGCATCGAGTACCCCAGACCGCCGCTGTTCATCGTGTAGAACGTGCCCGGCAGCGTGAACGGCAGGTATTGCTGCATCACCGAGCGCGCGCTCGGGGCTTCCTCTACGACGATGTCCTGTGCGTCGCGCACTTCGGCGAGCGTTTGCAGCGCGAAGGCCGTCGTCATCGGCTCACCCAAGGCATTCGCCGTAGCCACGGGCGGCACCGCGCGCGCAGGCGGCTCTGTACGCTCGTTCGGCACATCACGCGCGAGCAGCGCTTCCACGCCCAGACGCACGTTGCCCACAACCGACGCGCCGACCGGCGTCCACGCGGCAACGCCCGGGTCTTCGATCAGTTGGAACAGCGACGCGCCTTCCGGCACGTGCGGGCCAGCGCCTTCAACGTGATAGGTGAACGCGGGTGCGCCGATCACCAGAATCAGATCGTGCCCGCCAAGCAGGCCGACGATCTTCTCGCGCATCGGCGGCAGGAAACCCGCGAACAGACGGTGGTCTTCCGGGAACGCGCAGCGCGCGCACATCGGTGCAGTGAAGACGCGCGCATTGTGACGCTCGGCAAGCGCGACCACGGCGTCGAAAGCCCCCGCACGATCGATCGACGAGCCGACGACGAACGCCGGACGCTCGCATGCATCGAGCGCCGCCGCGAGTTGTGCAAGCGCGACCGGGTCGGCCTGCACCCGCGTGCTCACCTGACGCGGCGGCAACGTCTCGGCCGGACGATCCCAGTCGTCCACCGGAATCGACACGAACACCGGCCCCTTCGGCTCCTGCATGGCGATGTGATAGGCGCGGGCGAGCGCGAGCGGCACGTCTTCGGCGCGCGCCGGTTCGAGACTGAATTTGACGTACGGCTGCGGCAGTTCGGTCGCCCGCACGGACGCGAGGAACGGATCGAATGGCAGGATCGAGCGGGCTTGCTGACCCGCCGTCACGATGAGCGGCGTCTGATTCTTGTACGCGGTGAAGATGTTGCCCATCGCGTTGCCGACACCGGCGGCCGAATGCAGATTGATGAACGCCGCGTTGCCGGTGGCCTGTGCGTAACCGTCCGCCATGCCGACGACAACCGCTTCCTGCAATCCAAGCACGTACTCGAAGTCTTCCGGGAAATCGCGGAACAGCGGCAGTTCCGTCGACCCCGGATTGGCGAAGACCTTGGTCATGCCGTGGCGGCGCATCAGATCGATGACGACCTCGCGCACGGTGAGTGTGTCGGAGGTGCCAGCGGGCTGACCGGCGCGAAGTTCTCGGCTGTCTTTCATGGATTCGGTTGTCTCGTGCTGCCGTCGACGCGTGGGCGTGACGGCATGGTTCTGGTGGTGGCTCGCGGCGCGCTCACGTACGTGATTGAGCGAGCGATTTTGCGAGTATAGGCAGACGATATATGCACCGGAATTGCTTTTGCGTGCCGAAGTCATTACGCTTTTGCATGACTTTGCGTCAGCCGTCTATCGCGTCATCCTTCGGTCGGTTTCGTCTCAACTCCGGGAGTTCCGTCGTCCGCCATGAGCCTCAATCTTCAGCAACTGCGCGCCTTCATGACCATCGTTGCGACCGGCAGTCTGGGGCGCGCCGCTTTGATACTGCATCTCACGCAGCCCGCGCTCAGCCGGACGATCAAGCGTCTCGAAGCGGATCTGGGCGCACCGTTGTTCGAGCGTCATAGCAAAGGGATGGAACTGACGGCGTTCGGGCAAGCGCTGCTGCCGCACGCGATGCTGCTCGCGCGCGAAGCCGAACATGCGCGCGAGGAGATCGACGCATTGCGCGGCCTCGCCAAAGGCACGATCAAGGTCGGCGCGGTCGGTGCCATCGCGAGTCACGTGCTGCCGCTCGCCGTCGACCGGGTGCTCACGCGCTGGCCGAATCTGCGCGTGGAAATTATCGAAGGAGTCTGGGATCGACTGGCGCAGGGACTCATGCGGCATGAGATCGATCTGGCGTTGTCGACCGTCGCGCCGGATACCGACGACATCGTCGCCATCACCGACTGCCATTGGGAAGACGACAGTTATGTCGTCGCGCGGTGCGACCATCCGCTGCGCGAGCGAAAGACGATCACGCTAGCCGACACGCTTGAGGAGCGCTGGGCGATTCCGCCACGCGGCACCGCGCCCTACGCCCATATGCAAAGCGTGTTCGCCGCGCACGGACTGGGATTGCCGAACATCGTGGTGGAGACGCGCTCCGTGCCGGTGCTAAAGAGCATGGTCGCGCGATGCGGTTTCCTCACGTGGATGCCCGAGCCGATGTACGACGTCGAAGCGCAGGCACGCGTGATGGACACGCTGCCGATTGCGACCGTGCGCGCCACGCGCACGCTCACCGCCTTCCGACGTCGTCAGGGCATTCTGCCGAGCCCCGCCGCCAAGCTGCTCGACGAGTTACGGAAGCTGACTGCGCCGGATTGAGGGGACGTCCTCAAGCGCCAGCGCCGACGATATGGGCGCGGTGGTAAGGCGTGCCGCCGTACTCCTTGGGGCCATGAATCGTCTCGACGCGTTCGATGCGCCACGGCACCGGCTGCGCAAAGCGCGGGCCATCGTAGGCAAACGTGTGGAACTCGCCGTTCTCGCCGCAGGCGTCGACACCCTCAGGCAGATCGGCCAGCAGTGACGCGTCGTACTCGCGGCCGACGAATTCCGGCCCGAGGTGCCGCCCGTCAACACACACGATCACCGCGCGATACCCCAGCGATATGAACTCGTGCGCGAGCGTGAGACGCTCGCGCTGCCAGAGCGGCAATACCGCCGTCATGCCCGCCGCCGCACACACCTTTTCCTCCCAGTCGCGATGCGGCTGAAGATCGATGTCGCCGAACAGTCCGTGCGTGATGCCCTCCGCGCGCATCGCCTGCAACCGCGCGACGAACGTCGCTTCGTACTCGCGCCAGCCTGCCAGACCGATGTCGAGCGCGATGCCAAGTGCATCGGCCTGCGCCTGCATCAACTCGCGCGGCAAACCGTGCGAGCGCGAGCTGTCGCCCGTCTCGTCGAACATCGCTAGCAGACGCCGCACGTCGTAATGCGGTTCGCCGCCGGTATCGCACGACATCGCGTGATGCAGGGCAAGGCAGGAATCCTTGCCGCCACTCCAGGAAAAGAAGGCAGGCGTCGACATGGTGTCTTGTGAGGTTGAGAGTGAGGTTGCACGCTCACCGCATGGGGCATGGCGCACAAATGCAAAGCGGACCCCGAAAGGTCCGCCGCTTGAATCAGTCTGTCGTCATGACGTCCGGCTCAGTGCGAGCGGATCATCGTGCCGAACGGCTGCTCCGTCAGAATCTCCAGCAGCACCGAGTGTTCGATGCGGCCGTCGACGATGTGCACCGACTTCACGCCGCTCTTCGCCGCGTCGAGCGCCGACGAGATCTTCGGCAGCATGCCGCCCGAGATCGTGCCGTCTGCGAACAGGTCGTCGATCTCGCGGGCCGACAGGTCGGTTAGCAGATTGCCGTCCTTGTCCATCACGCCCGGGATGTTGGTCATCATCACCAGCTTCTCGGCGCCCAGCACCGTGGCGAGCTTGCCCGCGACGAGGTCGGCGTTGATGTTGTACGCCTGACCGTCTTCGCCCACGCCGATCGGCGAGATCACCGGGATGAAAGCGTCGTCCTGAAGGGCGCGCACGACTGCCGGGTTGATCGAGTCCACTTCACCGACGTAGCCGATGTCCAGGAACTGACCGGCGTTCTCACGATCCGGCAGCATCATCTTGCGGGCGTTGATCAGACCGCCGTCCTTGCCGGTGAGACCCACCGCCTGACCGCCGTACTCGTTGATCAGCATGACGATGTCCTGCTGGACTTCGCCGCCAAGCACCCACTCGACGACTTCCATCGTCTCTTCGTCCGTCACGCGCATGCCCTGGATGAACGTGCCCTGCTTACCGATCTTCTTGAGCGCCTGATCGATCTGCGGGCCACCACCGTGCACCACCACCGGATTGATACCGACGAGCTTGAGCAAAATGACGTCGCGCGCGAAACCGCGCTTCAATCGCTCTTCGGTCATGGCGTTGCCGCCGTATTTGATGACCACGGTCTTCCCGTGATACTTGCGGATATACGGCATCGCCTCAGCCAGAATTTCGGCCTTGAGAGCGGGTGCGATGTCGTCGATGGAATTCAGTTGCAGATCGGACATGGCAGGAAGGTTCTTCTCACAAATGGAGCAGGTGGACCAGGAAACACGGCGAATTGTACAGCCAAGAAGCCTTGGCGTGCGGGGGTTTGACGGGTTTCGGAAGGGTCTGCCCCTTGCGTCGCCAAAAGCCCGTGGCTACCCTTCCCCACAGGTCGGTCCGCAAACGCAAAAGCGGCGATTTTCGCCCCGTCAGCGGCACAGCGCCGTTCGTGCGTATCACCCCTTTCACTTATTAATGGACGCCCGTCAGTGGCCGATTTTTACCGTGTTCCTTCTCTGCCCCGCTAGCCACCCGGTTTGCGCGCCGTACCCGGGCGCGTGTGGCCGGTCGATGGCAGCGGCCGGGCTGTTGCAGTTGTACAACTGGCAGGCGGCCATGAGCGGCGACGCGTCTCTCACAGGACGGAAATCGCTGGGTGATGCAGGGGATTGGGGTGACGCCGACCGGGGGCGCCCATGACCGTCAACATAGCGACTGAGCCGGTCGATCCGTCGCGCTGCCCTCAGTGCGGCACGGTCGTGACGTGTGGGGCTGTCGAGTTGGGAAGCGGAAAGATGGGAAGCGACGGCGCAGCGGACGAGGTGCAATGCTGGTGCCTCGACTGGCCGCGCCTGCCTGCGTCGGCCCGGCTAGGCGTGGGGGCTTGCCTCTGCCCGGCCTGCCTGCGCGCAGCGCTCGTCGCCGCTGGCGTGCCGGTCGACGGCACCGCCGCCGATCCGGACACGTCTATCTAGAGACGCGAGGCTTACTGACTGTGCGCGCCGTGCGCCATGCCAGCCATGCCGCCACCGGCCGGAGCCGCCGCCGTCAGATCACGCACGGTGGCCTTCACCAGTTGCTCGGACGTCTTGTGATCGGCCGTCTCGAACTTCAACGTCACCGGCACAGTGTCGCCCGTCTTGAGCGGCCCCTTCAGATCCGTGAGCATGATGTGAAAGCTGCCCGGCTTAAGCGCCACTGGCTTGTTGGCTTCCAGCGGCAATCCCTTGGGCAGGGCGCGCATCTTCATCACCGTGCCTTCGAGCTTCATTTCATGCACTTCCGCGTTTGCGGCAGCGGGGGTGCTCACGCTGAGCAGCGTGGTCGCCTGATGTGCCTGGAGCGTCATGTAGACGGCCGACGACGTCTGCCCCGGGACCGTACCGCGCGCCCACGCGTCGGACACATCCACCTGCGACTGGGCGAAGACCGAGGCCGACGCCATGCCAAGACTGAATGCGGCCGCCACCAAAAGCTTGTGCTTCATGCAAACTCCTTTTTGTTGTCGACGGGCGGATGAATGACAGCGTCGATTAAGCCTGTCCGGCGCCGGTCCATCCCAATCCATGTCTGTCTTTCGGATGAAGACATTGCGCGGCGAGATGTCGCGCAAAACGTGAACGACCATTGTAGTCGTGCGTCGGTAAAAGCGTGTGCCGCCCGTGTAATACCCAGCCTCAGACCGATGCGGCAGAGTGTCGCAGCGCCCCGCAACGCCCGATGGCGCGTGACCCGGACTTGGTACACTTGTCGTATGACTCATTTTCCTATCGAGCGAACGAACGTCGTCCAGCTTTTCTGGCTGCGCTGTCTGGCTATCGTCGGCCAGTTGGCAACCATCGGCGTCGCGCAACTCTGGTTAGGCGTGCGGCTTCCACTAGAGCCGATGCTCACCATCGTCGCGCTGGAAGTCCTGTTCAACGTGCTCACGTGGATACGTGCCCGACGCGGTGTCGAGCGCGCCAAGCGTCGCACCGATCTCGATCTGATGAGCCAGTTGCTGGTCGATCTGGCCGCGCTCACGGCGCTGCTGTTCTTCTCCGGCGGCGCGACAAATCCCTTCGTCTCGCTGTTCCTGCCCGGCCTGGCCATTGCCGCCGCCGTGCTGCCGTGGCGCAATGCGTCGCAACTGGCGCTGCTCTCGCTCGTCGCCTATGGCGCGCTGAACTTCCAGTATGTGCCGCTCGACCTCGCCGATCCGGGCAACCTGCTGCGTCTTCATCTCGCTGGGATGTGGGTGAACTTCGTGGTCAGCGTGCTGGTGATCGCGTGGTTCGTCTCGCGCATGTCGCGTGCCCTGCGCGCTCGCGACGCGCAACTCGCCCGTGCCGAACAGCGTCTGTTGCGCGACGAACGGATGGCCGCGCTCGGCGCGCAGGCCGCCAGCGTCGCACACGAACTCGGCACGCCGCTCTCGACGATGGCCGTGGTCGTCGGCGAGCTTCGCAGTGAAAGTCTCGGCAACGACGCACTGAAGTCCTTCGAGCCCGATCTGCAAACGCTGGAGCAACAGATTGCGCTATGCAAGAGCGCGATCGGTCATGTGCAGATGCGCGCGGCAGCCCCCGTTCGTCAGGCGATGGCGGAATGGTTGCCGGCGTTCACCACGCAGTGGCGCTTGCGTCATCCGCAGGTGCAATTTCAGTTACATGTACCGCCGGAATTGACCACGCGCATCGAAGATACCGTGCAGGTCGGACAGATCCTGACGATCCTGCTCGATAACGCGGCGTACTTCAGTCCGTCGTCGGTCACGCTCGACGTGGCCGCCACGCCCGACGACGTACGCTTCACCGTTTGCGACGAAGGCCCCGGCATGAGCGCCGAGCTGCGCACCCGGCTGGGCAACTCGCCCGTCATGAGCACGCACGGCGGACACGGCATGGGGCTGTATCTCGCCTTTGCCAGCGCACAACGTCTCGGCGGCGACATCACCCTCACCCCTAACATGCCGCAAGGCACGCGCGCCGAATTGCGCCTGCCGATGGCCACTTTCTTCTTCGGTTCGCGGAGTCAGACATGAACGCCTCCCACTTCCTTCTTATCGACGACGACGTCGTGTTCGCCGAAACGCTCGCCCGCGCCCTGACACGCCGCGGCTACGACGTGCAGATCGCCGGAGACAGCGCCGCCGCCTTGCTCGCGGCCCGCACGCGTCAGTTCGATCTCATCTCGGTCGACCTGCATCTCGGCCACGACTCCGGCCTGCCGCTCATCGCGCCGCTGCGCGCGCTGCAACCGAAAGCCCGCATGCTGGTGCTGACCGGTTACGCGAGCATCGCCACCGCCGTGCAGGCCGTGAAGGACGGCGCAGACAACTATCTGGCCAAGCCAGCCAATGCCGACACGATCCTCGCATCGCTGCGCAGCGATGCGAGCGAAACGCAGGCGGACGAAGCCATCGAAAACCCATCGCCGCTGTCGGTCGCGCGACTGGAGTGGGAACACATTCAGCGCGTACTCGCCGAGCACAACGGCAACATCTCTGCCACGGCCCGCGCGCTGAACATGCATCGACGCACGCTGCAACGCAAGCTGCTCAAGCGACCTGTCAAGCAGTAAGCCGGACGCAGAAAAGAAAAAAGGCCCCGAGGGGCCTTTTTTCATGGTGCAGCGATGACGACGCTTACAGCACGTAGCGCGACAGATCTTCGTTCTGCGCCACTTCTTCCAGGAAGCGGTTCACGTACTCGGTGTTGATCGTGACCACTTCGTTGGACTGCTTGCCTGCGCTGTACGAAATGTCTTCGAGCAACTTTTCGATGACGGTGTAGAGACGGCGTGCGCCGATGTTCTCCGTCTTCTCGTTGACCGAGAACGCAATCTCCGCGAGACGCTTGATGCCGTCCGGTGCGAATTCGAGCTTCACGTCTTCGGTCGCCAGCAACGCCTGATACTGCTTCACGAGGCTCGCGTCCGTTTGCGTGAGAATCGCTTCGAAGTCTTCGACCGACAGCGATTCGAGTTCGACGCGAATCGGGAAGCGACCTTGCAGTTCCGGAATCAGATCGCTCGGCTTGGCCAGATGGAACGCACCGCTCGCAATGAACAGAATGTGGTCCGTCTTGATCATGCCAAACTTCGTACTCACGGTCGTGCCTTCGACCAGCGGCAGCAGATCGCGCTGCACGCCCTGACGCGAGACGTCGCCGCCGCCCACTTCGCTGCGCGTGGCGATCTTGTCGATTTCGTCGAGGAACACAATGCCGTTCTGCTCGACGTTGCGCAGCGCCAGTTGCTTGACCTCTTCGTCGTTGAGCATCTTCGACGCTTCTTCGTCGGTCAGGATCTTGAGCGCGTCCTTGATCTTGAGCTTCTGACGCTTCTTCTTCTGGTTGCCCAGATTCGCGAACATGCCCTTGATCTGCTCGGTCATTTCTTCCATTCCCGGCGGGCCCATGATTTCCATGCCCTGCGCCGGGATCTCGACTTCGAGTTCGATTTCCTTGTCGTCGAGCGCACCCTCGCGCAGACGCTTGCGGAAGGTCTGACGCGTGGCGTTATCTTCGCCGCCCGGCTCGGCTTCCACCGACGCCGAACCGAAACGAATGTCGCGCGACGATTCGCGGCCCGTCGGCAGCAGCAGATCGAGAATGCGATCCTCGGCGCGATCTTCGGCCTTGGTGCGCACCTTCTTCATTTCCGCTTCGCGCGTTTGCTTGATCGCGATTTCCGCGAGGTCGCGCACGATGCTGTCCACGTCGCGGCCCACATAGCCGACTTCGGTGAACTTGGTGGCTTCGACTTTGATGAACGGCGCGTCGGCGAGTTTGGCCAGACGGCGGGCGATTTCGGTCTTGCCGACGCCCGTCGGTCCGATCATCAGAATGTTCTTCGGCGTGATTTCCTGACGCAGGGGCTCGGCCACCTGCTGACGACGCCAGCGGTTGCGCAACGCCACCGCAACAGCCTTCTTGGCCTTGTGCTGGCCGATGATGTGTTTGTCGAGTTCCGAAACGATCTCGGAGGGGGTCATATGGGTCATGACGTTCGCCAGATTAGGGGTTCGCAAGGAGGGCGACGCCCGGCCGGACGGCTGTCGATACCCCGATCAGCCACCGGCCGGCAGAGCGTGCCGCAGGAGTCCACCTGCTGCGGCACGTGCGTCGTCCGTCGTTACTTCGCGGCCTTGGGCGGCAGCGATTCGATGATGTGATTGTCGTTGGTGTAGATGCACATTTCGCCCGCGATCGTCAGCGCCTTCTTGACGATCTCGGCCGGCGTCAGATCGGTATTCTCGACCAGCGCGCGTGCTGCCGCCTGCGCGTACGAACCGCCCGAACCGATGGCCGCCACGCCGCCTTCCGGATCGAGCACATCGCCGTTACCGGTGATGACCAGCGTGGTTTCCGCGTCGGCGACGATCATCATCGCTTCGAGGCGGCGCAGCATACGATCGGTACGCCAGTCCTTGGCGAGTTCGACGGCCGAGCGCGTGAGGTGCCCCTGATGCTTCTGGAGCTTCGCCTCGAAACGATCGAGCAGCGAGAAGGCGTCTGCGGTGGCGCCCGCAAAACCGACCATGACCTTGCCGTCATAGATTGTGCGGACCTTGCGCGCCGTCCCCTTCATCACGATGTTGCCGAGCGTGACCTGTCCGTCACCGCCAAGCGCGACCTGATCGCCGCGCCGAACGGAGACGATGGTGGTGCCGTGATATTGCTCCATGCCTGTTCCTTTTCGGGGGGCGACATGCGCCCCGTAACGATTGGCCCGGACGTCGCGTCCATCACCGCCGAACCACCGTTGAAAAGCGGTGAGATCGGTGACGACGCGCCCTGCCGGGCGAGACGTGACTGTAGTTTAGGGCAATCGAAAGAATATCAAGAGGCGTCGACGGCATCGCGCAAGACGTGCCGTCGACGACGGACCGATGCCGCGCGAAGCGGCATGGATCGTGACATTCACGCGGCATTGCACCGCGCGAATTGGAAGCCACGAAGCAATTTCTCGGAAATTGCCTCGATTTTGCGGGACGCTCAGCGCGCCACGCCGCTTAGAACGTTGTGCGCAACCCCACGCGAACGGCGCGGCCGCCCTGCGGCGCAATGTCGCGCAGCACCGAACTCGCGAGACGCACTTCCTGATTGGTCAGGTTCTCGCCCTTCAGATAGGCCAGCCACTGCGCACCGCCCGCCTTGAACTGATAGGTGAGCGCAGCGCCCAGCGTGGTGTAGCCGTTCGTCGTCAGATCGTTGGACGGGACACGTCCCTGATTGCTCGCATGCACCATTTCCAGACGAGCGCCCCAGTGGCCCAGTCCGTAAATGACCGCCGCCGTCAGACGCAACGGCGCGATACGCGGCAGCGGCTCGCCCGTGTCGCGATTGCGGCCGATGGTGTAGTCGCCGCGCAGTTCGACGTCGACATCGCCGTAGCCCTGCCACACGCGTGCACGGCCCTGCGCTTCAAAGCCGTAAAGGTCGGCGGGCACCCCGGCGTACTGATACACCGGCAGCGGCTTCTCTTCGCCTTCCACTGTCTGCCCCGTATTGTTCAGCGCGATGAAGTTCGAGAAGCGGCTGTAGAACACGCCCACGCTGCCCTTGTTGGGACCGTTCTCGTAGCGCAACGCCAGGTCGGTGGAGAAGGCCTTTTCCATCTTCGCCTGCGCGTTGCCGATCTCGTACACGCCGGTCGCGAGGTGCGGGCCGTTCGCGTACAACTCGTAGAACGTCGGCGCGCGCTCGGTGTATGAGGTGTTCACCGCCACCGACCATGCCGGTGCCAGCGCGAACACTGCGCCTGCGGAGACGCTGCCCGGCGTGAAGTTACGCGACGGCAGGTTCTCGAAGCGCTCGTTGCCACCGGAACTCGGCTTCACGCTCGAATGCTCGATGCGTGCGCCGAACGAGAGCTTCACAGCCTGATTGACGGCCCATTCTTCGAGCGCGAACAACGCCACGTTGGTGGTATCGCTCTTCGGCACGAACGCTTCTTCGCCGAGTGCGGAGAACGTGTTCTGCGAGAACTGCACACCGACCGCGCCTTCGAGCGGACCAATCTTCGCGTGACGCACCTCGATGCGTCCCTCGTAGCCGTGGTTCTTGAACGTCGTGCCCGTCACGCCGTTCTCGATTTCCTTGTGTTCGTAGTCGGTGTAGCCGAAGTCGAACTTGAACGCCGTGAACGGGCCGCTCAGGTTCCGCACCTCACTTGCGAGCGCGAGACGTTGCTGACGCAGACGAATGCGCGTGTTCTCCTCGGCAACGGTGCCGTAGTCGGAGTCGTATCCGGAGTACGACAGTCCGGCGTAGCCATTGGCCCACGTCCACGAAGCACCCGCAGCCGCGCCGCTGGTCTGGCCATCGCTATTGGGCAGGGTGCCGGACGGTTGCTTCGTATCTTCGTCGTCACGTGCGCGTTGCTGCGCCGAACGGGCGAAGCCGGGAATGCGCAGGTCGGCACTCTTGCGTGCAAAGCCGTCCACGTGGAACGCGAACTGGCCGTTGCCGAATTCGAGTTGCGCCGCACCGGCGCGCTCGCGGTTCGCACCGCCGTAGCTGAAGTCGGTCGCGCCGGAAATGCCGTTGAGCGCTTCGCGGGGGATGCGGTTGTCGATGGTGTTGACCACACCGCCGACGGCGTTGCCGCCATAGAGCAGCGCCGCCGGACCGCGCACGATTTCCACGCGCTCGATGGAGAGCGGGTCCTGCGCCACAGCGTGATCGTAGGAGAGCGACGAAGCGTCGAGCGAAGCCGTGCCGTTTTGCAACACGCGAATGCGGTCGCCGTCGAGGCCGCGAATGATCGGGCGGCTGACGTTCGGGCCGTACGACGTGGCCGACACGCCGGGCAGGCCGTCCAGCGTTTCGCCCAGCGTGGTGGCGCGGCGCAGCGCCAGCGCGCGACCGTCGAGTTCCGTGAGCGGGGCGGCGAGGTCGGCGGCGGCGCGTCCGAGCGGGTTGCCCGTGACGAACGTCACGGGCAGCGCAGCTTCCGGCGCGGCCGGGGGTGTGGCCGATGCAGCGGCGACTGCCGGGGAGTCCGTCGACGCTTCCGCCGCCTGAACGGACAGGCTGGTGATGGCGAAAGCGCTGAAGGTGAGCGCCGCCGCCAGCGGCAGCGGTGCAAGTCTGGGCGACGTGCGGCGGTGTGCTGCGGATGCCACGTCTGAAGTCAGGGCGAGCGAGGTCGTCGCGCGTTGACGCGCGACGCGAAGGGTAGAGATGGCCATGTCGGTCTTATGTTTGTATTCGGTCTGATGGGGCCGGGGCCCCGTGTTTCGGCGCAGCAACGGGACGAATGGACGCGCGGCATCCGTCTGGCGGCGCAGATCGGCGTGCGTGCAGGTGGAAATTCGTCAGGTGCGCGCGAAGGCAATGCGAATGCGTCGACCGCACGTCTCAGACGACGAGTCGACGATTCACAGGGCAATGCGCGGGGATTCAGACCGTGACCGGCGGGGCGCGGGAGTCGAACGGTAGGACGACAGCGCTCGCATGGCTTCGTCCGTTGACCTGCAACGGTGCGTGCGCCGCGCTGGCGTCACCTGCCCATTGGAGGACCGCCACGGCCATCGCAGCCGAGAGCGTCGCCCCTTCGAAGAGATGGCAATGATGGTGGTGAGTGCCGAAACTGGCGTGCGTCGTGCGCGACGATTGCGCGGACCAGTCGGCCGCGATGGCGTCGTCGGCGTCGTCGGCGTCGTCGGCGGTGTCGGCGGTGTCGGCGGTGTCGGCGGTGTCGGCGGTGTCGGCGGTGTCGGCGGTGTCGGCGGTGTCCGCCATATTTGCAACGGCAGCCTCGGCGGCGTTCGTTGCGGCTGGCGCGCCGCTGCGCCCCGACGTGTGTTGCCCGATGCCGGACAGCTCGCGTGCGTGCGCGATCTCATGTTGCAGGCCCCAAATCTGCACGCAGAGCAGTGCGGTGATGAGCCAGACGATCCATCCGCTGCGGCCACGTCCAATGCGCGTGCGCGAACGCACACGCCACGGGCGGGAAGCAGAGTCGATGGAAGGCATGAGTGACAGGAATTGCAACTGAGTTGCAATTCTGCCATAAAGTGACAACACCCGCGAGCGCTATGAGGGATGACAGTGCAGGGATAACGGCTGAGCGATGACAGCCGCGAAAGAAAAAAGGCATGTCGCGAAGACATGCCTTTGATCGACTGAGGCCACCGGGCACCGCCACCGCGCGGTTGCCGGGGCCGGCTGGCCGACGATCAGTCGCCGAACAGCTTTTGACGCAGTTCGCGACGCTCTTGTGCTTCGAGCGACAGCGTCGCCGTCGGGCGGGCGAGCAGACGCGGCACGCCGATCGGCTCACCGGTTTCTTCGCACCAGCCATAATCGCCCGAGTCGATGCGGGCGAGCGACTGCTGGACCTTCTTCAGCAGCTTGCGTTCGCGATCGCGCGTGCGCAGCTCGAGCGCGTGTTCCTCTTCGATGGTCGCGCGGTCGGCCGGATCCGGAACCACCACGGTTTCCCGCAGGTTCTCGGTCGTCTGCCCGGCGTTACGCAGAATTTCGGCTTGCAGCTCTTCCAGACGATTCTTGAAGAATTCGAGTTGAGCCGCATTCATGTAGTCCTTGTCGGACATCTTCAGAATTTCGGCCTCGGTCAAAAGTCGTTGCTTGCTCATGGGTTTCTGTGGCGTCTCTTTCGGATGATCCGGCGATGCCCCTGTAGCGGGTGGCACGTCTTGCTTACCGGCAATGCCGCGGGCGGCTTCTTGGGTTACTTTCCTGCCGGGCGATTTGGGCGGCGCCTTCTTCTTGGCGGCGGCCTCGTCGCCCGTCTTCGATTTGCCTGCTGGAGCACGCTTGGCGCCCGCGCCCAGTGCCGGTTCAGACCGGCGCGTGGGGCGTGCGGTGGCAGTCTTGCGAGAGGCGGTGGCCATGACGGTGCTCCCCTGCCTACCCCCCGGAATGCCGCGTCGATTCGCTGGCGGCGGTCCCAGTGGGCAGGTATTGTAACCGAATCGTTCGACAGTCCCGATTAAGGGCTTTCCCGTCACCGGATTCGGCGATTCCGCTCAGACCAGACAGCGCTCCAGCCCTTGCAGGATGATGTCTTTCGGCAGTTCCGCGCCAATGAACACCATCTTGGTGTTCGGCGTCTCACCGGGTTGCCACTTCGTGCCCACGTCGCTACCCATCATCTGGTGAACGCCCTGGAACACGACCCGGCGGTCGATACCGCGCATGTTTAATACGCCTTTATAACGCAATAAGCGTTCGCCGTACACCTGTAGGATGCTCCCGAGGAAATCCTCCAGCTTGGCCGGATCGAATTGCTTTTCGCTGCGGAAGACGAACGACTTGATGGCGTCGTCGTGATGCGCGTGATGGTGGTGGTGAGCGTGCCCGTGGTCGTGACCTTCGTGGTCGCACTTCCCATGATCATGGTCGCAGTGCGCGTGATCGTGGTCATGGCCGTGGTCGTGGTCGTGCGTGTGCTCGTCGGCGGCCAGGAAGTCCGGATCGATGTCGAGCTTGTCGTTCAGGTTGAAGCCGTGGATGTCGAAGATCTGCTTAAGATCGGCCTGACCGAAGTCCACTACCTGCTGCGGCGCACGCGGATTCATGTGCGCGAGACGGTGCTTGAGGTCGTCGAGGGCATCCGGCGTCACCAGATCGGCCTTCGTAATGAACAGACGGTCGGCGAAGCCCACCTGACGCTGCACCACTTCGTGCTGATCGAGCTGCTGCTGGCCGTGCTTGGCGTCGACCAGCGTGATGATGGCGTCCAGGCGGTAGGTGTCGGCCACTTCGTCGTCGATGAAGAAGGTCTGCGCCACCGGGCCGGGGTTCGCCAGGCCGGTCGTCTCGATGACCACACGGTCGAACTGGATCGAACCGGCGTCGCGCTGGCTGTTCAGATCCGAAAGCGCCTGCACCAGGTCGCCACGGATCGTGCAGCAGATGCAGCCGTTGCTCATCTGCACGATCTGCTCGGCGTTGTCCTGCACGAGGATGTCGTTGTCGATGTTCTCTTCACCGAATTCGTTTTCGATGACGGCGATCTTCATGCCGTGCGCTTCGGTCAGGATGCGCTTGAGCAGCGTGGTTTTACCGCTGCCCAGAAAGCCGGTCAGGATGGTGACGGGAGTCATGAATGCAATGTCCTGTGATGATGCGGCGCATCGGAATGCGCCGGCGGCGGCGTGTGCCGTGTCAGTTGGTGGCGCCCGCACATTGGGCGCAGGTGCCATGAATCAGCAGCTCGACCTGTTCGCCCACGAAACCCTTGGGCAGACGCTTGAGTTCGCGCTCACTCAATTGGGGATGCTGGGGCCAATCGTCAAGACAAAAAGTTCGATGGCAGCGTACACAGCGGAAATGACCGTGCTGCGTATGCGGACGCGGCGCGCTCGCACGCTCGGGATCGACGTGCTCGGCCATGACGAAGCGGAAGATACGGTCGTCGCCCGCCTGCTTGATCGCCCAGCCCTGCGCGACCAGCCAGTCGAGCACGCGGTAGGCCGTCACGCGGTCGAGCGGATCGGCGTCGGTGGCCAGATCGGCCAGCACTTCCTGATGTGTGAGCGGGCGGCCTGCCTTGAGCAGCAAGGCCAGCACACGAACACGCCCCGAAGTCACGCGGCCCGATTGCTCCTGCAAGCTCGTGCGGGCGGCTTCCAGATACGGTTGTAATTGAGTAAGGCTCATGAATCGATTTAAGCACAGCGCCGTCAGCGCTGCAACCGAGTTGCAAATTGGTCCGGACGGCCCCGAGGTTGCCTCATTTGGACCAGGAATGGCGGGATATTAGCCGACGAATGGGATGAGATCGGGGCGACGTGACGGGAAGTGAACCGGCAATGCGTCATACAATTGACACAAAAAACCCCCTTCGTCATGTCGCTCACCGCCCTCGCCCTCGTCGTCACCGCCGCGTTTCTGCACGCCACCTGGAATTTCGTCGCCAAGCGCATCGATACGCGCGAAGGCGGTGGCCCGCAACTGGTCTTCCTCTACGCCCTGCTGACCGTCGTGATCTACACGCCGCTGGCGCTGTATTTCCTCGCGGGACAAGCCAGTTGGCCGTCAGCGCTCGGCTGGGGTGTCATCACCGTCAGCGCTCTGTTGCATTACGGCTACACCCTGGTCTTGCAGCGCGGCTACCGCGTGGGCGATCTCTCGGTCGTCTACCCGCTCGCACGCGGCACAGGCCCGTTGCTGTCGTCCATCGGCGCCATCGTGCTGCTGGGTGAACGCCCGGGCTGGCTGGCGCTGGTGGGCATTGCGCTGGTCGTGTGTGGCGTGCTGGTGATCGCCGGTGGCGAACGCCTGTTCCGGCGCGGCAGCATGCACGCGGGCGCAGGCTGGGGCGTGCTGACGGGCGGATTCATCGCGGCGTATACGCTGGCAGATGCCTACGCCATCCGCACCCTGATGCTCGCGCCGCTCGTCTACTACTACCTGGAAAACGTGCTGCGGGTCGTGTTGTCCGCGCCGACGGCACTCTCCCGTCCGACCCGCATCGCCGTGCTGTGGCAGGCCAACTGGCGCAAGATCCTGATCATTTCCACGATCTCGCCGATGTCCTACTTCCTGATCCTGACGGCGCTCAAGTACGCGCCCGTCTCGCACGTCGCCCCGGCGCGGGAGATGTCGATGATGGTCGCCGCGCTGCTCGGCGTGCGGGTGCTGGGAGAGGGAGAGATGCACCGCCGCGTGGGCGGTGCCGTACTGATCGCCTTGGGCGTGGTCGGTCTGACGCTGGGTTGATACCCGGCGGACGGGCCACACCAAGAAAGCAAGCACTCACATCCGCTGCAACCAAAGTCCCTTGAGGTATTCGCCTTCGGGGAATTGCGTGAGCATCGGGTGATCCATGCCAGCCGACAGGCGACGCAGGATACGCGCGTCGACACCGGCATCGACGGCTGCACCGGCCACGATCTTCTGGAACAGATCGGCATCGATCGCGCCCGAGCACGAGTAGGTGAGCAACTGACCGCCCGGACGCAACAGACGGAAGCCCGCCATGTTGATGTCCTTGTACGCACGCGCAGCGCGGTCCACGTGATGCGCCGACGGCGCGAACTTCGGCGGGTCGAGCACGATCATGTCGAACGTGCGGCCTTCTTCGCGCAGGGCACGCAGCGTCTTGAAGACGTCCGCATCGCGCCACTCGGCACGGGCGGCGTCGAAACCGTTCAGTTCGACGTTGCGCGCGCCAATCGCCAGCGCCTCTCCCGACGAATCGATCGACAGCACGCTCTGCGCACCACCTGCCAGCGCCGCCAGCGAGAAGCCACCGGTGTAGCAGAAGCAGTTCAGCACGTCGCGGCCCTTGGCCTGTTGCTGAACGAGCCGACGGTTGTCGCGCTGGTCGACGTAGAAGCCGGTCTTGTGGCCATTACGCACGTCGACGTAATACTTCACGCCGTTTTCGTGGGTCGTCAGCAACTCGGGGGCTTCGGGCGGCTCGGCCCCGGCCAGCACGCCGGTAATGCTCGGCAGCCCTTCGCGCTCGCGCACCGCCGCGTCGGAACGCTCATAGACGTTCGGGCAGCCGGTCGCGCCCACGAGCGCCTTGGTAATGGCGTCCTTCCAGGCTTCAACGCCCGCCGCCATGAACTGGCAGACGAGCTGATCGGTCTCCGGCTGGCCCGGCGCGGACTGATAACGGTCGACGATCAGGCCCGGCAGGCCGTCGGCCTCACCGAAGAGCAGACGCGTCGCGCCCGTGTCGTGGACCATCTCTTCGCGGTACGCCAGCGCCGCCGACACGCGACGCTTGAAGAACGCGTGATCGACCGGCTCGTTTTCGTTGAACGTCCACACGCGGGCGCGGATGGCCGACACCGGGCTGAACGCGGCGCGCGCGAGGAAACGGCCGTCGGCGGCCCGCACCACGACCGTAGCACCGGAGGCCGGATTGCCGTCCACACGCGCCACGGCGGTGGCGTAAATCCAGGGGTGACGGCGCAGCAAGGACTTTTCTTTGCCGGGCTTGAGGGTCAAGGTATTCATGCGGGACGGACCAACGGTTGCATTCGGGTGACGGGCAAGTCTCGCGGCACGGCGGGCCGATGCAGCTGCTACGGCTCGGCCACACGCGGGAGGCCTCCGGCGCACGGACGGCACAACGCACAACGTGCGGGACTTGCTGGGGAAGGACGCGATTCTACACCGACTCGGCGCGCACGCCGTAAAGCGCATCGTCAGCCCGATGCGACATCGGGGCCAGCCTCACGGCTTCTTGCGTGAGCGCGGATGCGCCTGATCGTAGACCTTGGCGAGGTGCTGGAAATCGAGCTTCGTGTAGATCTGCGTCGTCGAAATATTGCTGTGGCCGAGCATTTCCTGCACGGCCCGGAGATCGCCGGACGATTGCAACACATGCGTCGCGAACGAGTGACGCAGCATGTGCGGATGCACGTGCGTCGGCAGTCCGGCGGCCAGCGCATGCCGCTCCAGCCCCTGCTGCACCGCGCGCGCGCCGATGCGCTTGCCGCGCGCCGACAGGAACAGGGCGTGCGGCTCGGCCGTCGCCAACGGCGTGCGCATCTCCAGCCATTGCGCCAGCGCCTGCGCGGCCTTCTCGCCCACCGGCACGCGACGCCGCTTGTTGCCCTTGCCCGTCACGACGACCTCGCGCTCGGCCAGATCCAGCCAGCTCGCAGAACGGTAGCCGTCGGCCTCGACGTAACGATGGTCAAGCCCCGTCAGTTCCGACAGACGCAGGCCCGACGAGTAAAGCAGTTCGAACATTGCGCGATTGCGCACGGCCTCGGCCGACGTGCCCGTCGCGAACTCGACAAGCGCCGACGCCTGATCGGGCGACAGTGCCTTGGGCAACGGTTTGGGTTGTTTGGGTGCGCGCACGCCTTCGACGGGATTCGCAGCGAGCGCGGTGCGCTGAGCGAGCCACGCGAAGTAGCCGCGCCAGGCGGAGAGCTTGCGGGCAATCGAGCGGCCGACCAGCCCCTCGCTATGCAGCTTCATCACGAAGCGGCGGATGTCGCCGTGTTGCAGCGATTCGAGCGCACGACCGCCCGCGAGACGCTGCAACTGACGCAGGTCGCGCGTGTAGTTTTCCAGGGTGAGCGCCGCGAGCTTGCGCTCGCTGGCCAGCGACGTCAGATAGGTGCGGATGCCCGGCTCAAGCCGCGGTTCAGGCGGCGAGTCAGGAGACAATTCAGGCGACGTGTCGTGCGTCACCCCGGTCGCCCCGCGCGTCCCCTTTCCCTTGCCAGCCGCCGCTCCGGAGCGCATCTCAGTCGTTGGCGCGCAGCTTGCCGAGGGCAGCACCGGCCAGTTCGCCGATCTGCGTGAGGAAGTCGGTTGCCATGCCTTCATGGAAGCGGCGTGCGTCTTCCGAGCCCATGACGAGCAGGCCGAAGACCGGGCCGTCGGTCACTTGCGGGTCGCGCAACGCGAGCAGTGCGACGGACGCGGGATCGCTCGGCGCGCCCAACCATGTCACCGCTTCGAAGCCCGTGTTCGCGCCGCAGTACGGCGTGACCAGGCTCGTCGCGAAAATCTTCACTTCTTCGCTGACGCTGCGGGCGAACTCGGCCGGTTGATACGGCGCGGCCACGTTCCACAGACGCACAGCCGCGAACGGCACATTGAAGACGTCGCGCAGACCACGGGCAATCGCCTCGGGCAGCGCGTGCGGGTCACGCTCGCCCAGCAGACCGAGGGTCCAGCGGTGCAGCTTGCCCGAGATATCGTCGTTTTCGTGGCCGTAGCGCATCAGTTCGGCGAGGCGTCGCTCGATCTGCTTGGTCTTCTCGCGCTGCATCTCGATCTGACGCTCCTGCAACGACACCGCCCGCTGGCCGTGCGGGCTGGTGAGCCGCACACCAGCCAGCAATTCGGCATGGCGCTCGAAGAAGTCGGGATGCGCAATCAGGTATTCCGCAATATCTCGGTCGTTCATGAATGTCCGTCTGCTGTTCGTCAACTGCCGCCTGTCATACCTCATATTCGATACGCCGAACACAAGGGTGACGTGCGGCCGCCTGGGTCGCTAAATCAGAATCCGTCTGAAACCAATGCCATGCTGCCTGCCCTGACGCCGAAGACGTCAGACTTCGATCGTACCCTCGAAGACCGTGGCAGCCGGTCCCGTCATGATGACCGGACCGCTTGCGCCGTCCCAGTCGATGGTGAGCGTGCCGCCGTGCGTCTCGATGGCAACAGGTGCCTTGAGCAGACCGCGACGGATGCCCGCCACTGCCGCCGCGCACGCGCCCGTACCGCAGGCCAGCGTTTCGCCCGCGCCGCGCTCGTACACGCGCAGCCGCGCTTCGTGCTGACTCACCACTTGCAGGAAACCGGCGTTCACCCGGCGCGGGAAGCGGGGGTGACGCTCGACCAGCGGGCCGTCCGTCTCGACCGGCGCGGTGTCGACGTTATCCACCACCTGCACGGCGTGCGGATTGCCCATCGAGACCACGGAAATCCAGGTCGTCTTGCCTGCGACGTCGAGCGGCCAGAGCGTGTCGTCGCCCTCGCGGCGGCCTTCCAGGCCGGCCGCGTCGAACGGCACATCGGACGGCGTGAGAATCGGTGCGCCCATATCCACGCTGACCTGGCCGTCTTCACGCATCGTGAGCGTAATCACGCCCTGCTGCACTTCGACCCGCACCGTCTGCTTGTCGGTCAGGCCGGTGTCGCGCACGAACTTGACGAAGCAGCGCGCGCCGTTGCCGCAATGCTCGACCTCGCCGCCGTCGGCGTTGAAGATGCGATAGCGGAAGTCCACGCCCGGCATGGCGGAGCGTTCGACGAGCAGCAACTGATCCGCGCCAACGCCAAAGTGGCGGTCGGCGAGCGCACGCCACTGTTCGGGCGTGAAATCGATGGTCTGCGAGATGCCGTCGATCACGACGAAGTCGTTCCCGGCGCCTTGCATCTTGGTGAATTTGAGCTTCATGCCGCTATTGTAGTGGAGAAGGTCGACGCGCATCCGGTGCCGGTCAATAGACGCCCGGCTGTCCCTCGGGGCGCGTCTTGAAACGCTTGTGGACCCAGTAATACTGCTCCGGCATCTTGAGAATCTGCTCTTCGAGGAAGGCGTTCATGCGGCGTGCGTCGGCGTCCGGGTCGCCGCTGGGGTAGTTTTCCCAGATCGGGAACACTTTCAGACGGTAGCCCTTGAAGTTAGGCAGCACTTCGCCGATGAACGGCAGAATCTGCGCCCGGCCGACTTCCGCCAGTCGCGACACCGACGTCAGCGTGCAGGTCTCGACCCCGAAGAACGGCACGAACGTGGAGTTTCGCGCGCCGTAGTCCATATCGGCCGCCAGCATGACCGGCTTTTTCTTGCGGAACATGCGCAGCACGTCGCGCGCGCTGTCGCCGCGCGGGATCATCTCGGCATCGAAACGGCCGCGTTGCTCGCGGGCCATGGCGTCGAACGCCGGGTTCGACATCGGCGTATAGAGCGAGGCGCAGGGCCGGTGCAGCGAGTAGTTGATGAACACGGACGCCGCCTCGATGCCCACGAAGTGGAAGCCGAGCAGAATCGTGGGGGGCATGTCCGGCGCGCGCAGATCGACGGCCGAATCGAGTTCGATAAGCCGTTCGAGCTTCTTGCCGCTGCCAAACCACTGAAAGCTGCGCTCGGCGTAGCTCCGGATCGCATGGACGAAGGACGCCCGCGCCACGCGCTCGCGGGTGGCATCGTCCCAATGGGGGAAACAGAGCCGCAGATTGGTGTGCACCACCCGCTTCCGGGAGCTGGGAATCGAGTACAGCACATGGCCGACGCCTGCGCCAAAGCGCGCGACCCAGCTATAGGGCAGCAGGTTGAGTCCGCGCAGCAAACCCACGCTGAGGTAGTACCCGAGGGATTTCTTGGGAGTGGTAGCCATGTCGCAAGCAGGATTTCTTCAGGGGCGTATAATAAGCGACATCGCCGAGTTAACTGACAACTTGCGGGGCGATTCGAGTGAGCCACCATACATAGGCAGCCCATTCGACCAACTTTCCGCTAAAGCGTCGCCGCTTCTCCTCCGATGACGGCAACGTGAGTCGCCAAATACGTTAGAGGAGCCACAAGTGGCGAACGACTATCTCTTTACCTCCGAATCCGTTTCCGAAGGTCACCCGGACAAGGTCGCCGACCAGATCTCGGATGCCGTTCTCGATGCCATCCTGACGCAAGACAAGTACGCGCGCGTTGCTGCTGAAACGCTCTGCAACACGGGTCTCGTCGTGCTCGCAGGTGAAATCACCACGACTGCCACGGTCGACTATCAGCAAGTCGCACGCGAAACGATCCGTCGCATCGGTTACGACAACACCGACTACGGCATCGACTACAAGGGCTGCGCCGTGCTGGTCGCCTACGACCGCCAGTCGCCGGACATCGCTCAGGGCGTGGACCGCGCACACGACGACAACCTCGATCAGGGTGCAGGCGACCAGGGCCTCATGTTCGGCTACGCCTGCGACGAAACGCCGGAACTCATGCCGCTGCCGATCTACCTGTCGCACCGTCTGGTCGAGCGCCAGTCGCAAGTGCGCCGTGACGGTCGTCTGCCGTGGCTGCGTCCGGACGCCAAGTCCCAGGTCACCATCAAGTACGAAAACGGCCGTCCGCACAGCATCGACACGGTGGTGCTCTCGACGCAACACGCGCCGGACATCGCGCTCGAAGCGCTGCGCGAAGCCGTCATCGAAGAAGTCATCAAGCCGGTGCTGCCGGCCGACCTGATCAAGGGCGACATCAAGTTCCTGGTGAACCCGACCGGCCGTTTCGTGATCGGTGGCCCGCAAGGCGACGCCGGCCTCACGGGCCGCAAGATCATCGTCGACACGTACGGCGGTGCCGCACCGCACGGTGGCGGCGCGTTCTCGGGCAAGGATCCGTCGAAGGTCGACCGTTCGGCAGCCTACGCTGGCCGTTACGTCGCGAAGAACATCGTCGCCGCAGGTCTGGCGTCGAAGTGCGTGATTCAGGTCTCGTACGCCATCGGCGTGGCGCGTCCGACGTCGGTCATGGTCAACACCTTCGGCACGGGCAAGATCAGCGATCAGCGCATCGCCGAGCTGGTCGAGAAGCACTTCGACCTGCGTCCGAAGGGCATCATCCAGATGCTGGACCTGCTGCGTCCGATCTACGAGAAGACCGCCGCTTACGGCCACTTCGGCCGCGAAGAGCCGGAATTCTCGTGGGAAGCCACGGATCGTGCCGACGCCTTGCTGGCCGACGCCGGTCTGCGCGCTGTCGCCTGATTCGGCTGAGTTGCTTCACGGAAGGCGCCGGTTTCGACCGGCGTCAGTCAGACAAACCCCCCGCCCGGGTCAAACCGGCGGGGGTTTTGTTTTGGGCTGCCTGATCGTACTGCGACGACGTGGCCGGCCCTCAGCGCAGCAGCAGCTTCATCATCGCGGCGAACCGCTTGCCGTACGGCGGGTTGAGCAGACCGCCGCCATTCCAGCGTGCCTGACGGAAGATCGGCTTCTCCTTCGAGAAGGTGCGGAATCCCGCCTCGCCGTGATAGCCGCCCATACCCGACGGCCCCACGCCACTGAACGGCAACGAATGCTCCGCCACGTGCAGCAGCGTGTCGTTGATCGTCACGCCGCCTGAGATGGTCCCGTCCACCACCTGATCGATGCGCGCATTGTCGGTGTCGAACATGTATAACGCGAGCGGACGCGGACGCTCGTTCACGTACGCAATCGCGGCGTCCAGATCGTCATAGGGCACCACCGGCAGCAGCGGCCCGAAGATCTCCTCACGCATCACGCGCATGCCGTCGTGCACACCCGTCAGCACGACCGGCGGCAGACGTCTGCGCGCCGCCTGTGCCGGTGCGTCGCACAAGGGGTGGGACGTAGCGCCCTGCGCGGCCGCCTCGTCCGCCAGCCCGGACAACCGCTCGAAATGACGCGCCGACACGATGCTCGTGTATTGCGGATTGTTCACGGCATCCGGGTAGAGACGCGACGCCACCTGCCGCGCCGTCGCCACGAACGTATCGAGCTTTTCGCGCGGCACCAGCACGTAGTCGGGGGCGACGCACGTCTGCCCCGCATTGAGCAGCTTGCCGAGCATGATGCGCTCCACGGCGTGTTCCCAGCGCGCGCCCGGGCCGATGATCGCGGGCGACTTGCCGCCGAGTTCCAGCGTCACCGGCGTGAGATGCTCGCTGGCTGCGCGCATCACGTGGTGGCCGATCGACGTCGCCCCGGTAAACAGCAGATGGTCGAACGGCAGCGACGAAAAGGCGCGTGCAACCTGCGCGTCGCCGGTCACGACGGTCACCCATTCCGGCGGGAACGTCTCGGCGATGGCCGACGCAAACACTTCCGCAAAACGCGGCGTGACTTCCGAAACCTTGATCATCACGCGGTTGCCTGCGGCCAGTGCGTCGGTGAGCGGTCCCACAGCGAGAAACAGCGGGTAGTTCCACGGCACGATCACACCGACGACACCCAGCGGCTGGGGAACAATCGCGCGGCGCGCAGGCAGGAGCCAGAGGTTTGCCCAACCCGACGAGCCACGCATCCAGCGACGTGTGTGCGACAGCGCATGCTTCAGATTGCCCAGCGAGGGAAACAATTCGAGCATGTCGGTCTCTTCTTGCGACCGCCCGCCGAAGTCCTCATCGATGGCCTTCGCGAAGGGCGCACGATACTTGTGCAACATGTCCATCAGCGCCGTCAGATGACGTTTGCGGGTCGGCCAGTCGACTTGCGGGGCGGCATCGTGCGCGTGACGCATTGCGTCAAAGCGTGGCAACAGCAAGGCGCGCGCCAGATCGTCGTCATGCGACGTCTGCAAGGTCGCTGCTTCGTGCAGCCCGCCCCCGCCCATCTCGTCCATGTGTCCCATGCCATTCCTCCCTGCGACTGCCGGTGCGTGAGTGCTCCGGCCGCTGTCGTGTCGATATGTTGTCGTTATATGAAGTCGATGTGTCGTGTCTTACGTCATGCCCTACGCAAGAAACGCTCTGTCGAGCCACGCGCGTTGAACACCGACTGGAATCGTGTCCGGCATCACGCCGTAGACACGTCCGCCTGCGTTCGCGAAACGGCTCTCGATGAACCCGTGCGCCAGTTCGGACGGCGCATGTTCCAACAACAGCGCGGCCTGTGACAGCAGCACGATCTGT
This sequence comes from Pandoraea commovens, assembly GCF_024704525.1. NCBI lineage: Bacteria > Pseudomonadati > Pseudomonadota > Betaproteobacteria > Burkholderiales > Burkholderiaceae > Pandoraea > Pandoraea commovens. The sequence goes on along the minus strand of NZ_CP102780.1, from coordinate 247,276 downwards.
TGTGCGATGGCACGCGCGCGCACCGCGTGCGACGCGGGGTCGGCAGCGAGCCAGCCGTGCAATTGCGCGAGCGCGGAACGCAGCGTCGTGTGCGATCCGACGCGTTCGCCGAGCCACTGAAACCAGCTTTGCGCGACGTCCGGTTCGCGGCTCATGGCACGCAGCACGTCCAGACACATCACGTTGCCCGAGCCTTCCCAGATCGAATTGACGGGCGCTTCGCGATACAGACGCGCCAGCGGCCCCGTCTCGACATACCCGTTGCCACCCCACACTTCCATGCATTCGCCCGCGAGTTCGAGCGCGCGCTTGCACACCCAAAACTTCGCGGCGGGCAGCACGATGCGTCGCCATGCCCGCTCGACGGGTGAGTCGTCGTCCGACAGGCTCGCGTCGAAAGCACGCGCGAGTCGCATCGCCAGCCATGTCGCCGCCTCCGACTCCAACGCGAGATCGGCAAGCACCGCCGTCATCAGGTCCTGATCGACGAGTTTCGCGCCGAACGCGGTGCGATGCCGCGCATGATGAATCGCTTGCACGACGCCCGCGCGCATCATCGCCGCGCTACCTAGCACGCAGTCGAGGCGCGTGTAAGTCGCCATTTCGATAATCGTGGGCACACCGCGGCCGGGCGCTCCCACACGCGTGCCATACGCGCCCTGAAATTCCACTTCGCTGCTCGCGTTCGAGCGATTGCCGAGTTTGTCTTTGAGACGCTGAATCTGGATTGCGTTCTTGTGGCCGTCAGGCCGGTAGCGCGGCACGAAGAAGCACGACAACGCGTCGCTGTCGCTATCGCGCGCGAGCACCAGATGCGCGTCGCACTGCGGCGCGGAGAAGAACCACTTATGACCGACGAGCGAGAATTCGCCATTGCCCACTTCAGTCGCGACGGTGGTGTTCGTGCGCACGTCGGAGCCGCCCTGCTTCTCCGTCATTCCCATGCCGATGAGCATGGTGTGCTTCTGCGCGAGCGGCACGTCGCGCGGATCGTGCTGCGGCGCGAGCAGTTTGTCCTTGATCGTGGCGAAGAGCGCCGGTTCCTTCGCCAGCACCGGAATGCTCGCGAACGTCATCGTCGTAGGGCACAGCGAACCGGCTTCGTTCTGCGCATGCAGAAAGTACGACGCCGTGCGCGCCGCCATCACCCCGCCGCGCGGATGCGCCCACGGCAGCGATTGCAGTTGTGCACCGCGCAAAAGCCCCATGAGCGAATGCCACGCGGGATGAAACGCGACGCGGTCGATACGATTACCTTGCGAATCGAAGGATTCCAGTTCCGGCTCGTGACGATTGGCGTCCTGCGCCCACTGCTGCACTTCGGCCTCGCCCACACGTGCGCCCTGACGATGCAACTCCTTCGCATGCCAGTCCGCATCGAACGCCGCCACAGCGGCTTGCAGCGCGGCGTCAGTCGCGTAGAGGTTGTAGTCCGTGAGCGGCGGCACCTGATTGGTGACGTCATGCGTCTGCCAGGCTTCAGTCATCCGTGTCTCCCTTGCGCGTCATCCCGAATGCCATACATGGGACGGTCACTTCAAGTCGATCATTTCATCATAGCGGCTAAGCCCTCGTGCTCGCACAAATTAGAGGAATGCTTCACTTCCCCCCCGGGCACACGCATTGTCTGCCTACAATGAGTGCCGCTGCAAAGTGACGTCGACGAGACGCCTCAGAGATCGACGCACACATGCCACACAGGTATCGCCAAGCATCATAAAAACGAGCAGCACACGAAGCAGCGAACGCATTCAACAACAAAGTTGAAGCAGTGCCATCCAAGGGAGGATGACAGCATGGACTATGACTACGTCATTGTCGGCGGCGGCTCAGCCGGTTGCGCACTCGCGGCGCGTCTGGCGGACGGGTTGCCCGATCGCACCATCGCACTCGTCGAAGCCGGTCCGCCGGATAACAGCTTTCTCGTGCGTCTGCCGCTCGGCCTCGCAGCACTCGTGCCGTTCGCATCGCGCCGCAACTATGGCTATCGCACGACACCGCAGGCGGGACTGGCGGGACGTCAGGGTTATCAGCCACGCGGACGCGGTCTCGGCGGTTCCAGCTCGATCAACGCGATGATCTACACGCGTGGGCATCCGGACGACTACAACGACTGGGCACAGGCGGGCTGCACCGGCTGGGCATGGGACGACGTGCTGCCGTACTTCCGTCGCAACGAGAACAACGAGCGCGGCGCGAACGCATGGCATGGTGCAGGCGGCCCGCTCAACGTCGCCGATCTGCGCACCGTCAATCCGTTCTCCCAACACTATGTCGACGCCGCGCGCGAAGCGGGATTCCCCGTCAGCGACGACTTCAACGGCGAGCATTACGAAGGCGCGGGCATCTATCAGGTGACGCAGAAAGACGGTCAGCGATGGAACGCGGCGCGCGCCTATCTGCACGGCAAGACGCGCAACAACCTGCATGTGATCACCGACGCGCTGGTGCAGCGCATCGTGTTCGACGGCAAGCGCGCGACGGGCATCAAGCTGCAACGGCAAGGCACCGTGCAAACGATTCATGCGCGCGCCGAAGTCGTGCTGAGCGCAGGCGCGTTCAACTCGCCGCAGTTGCTGATGTGCTCGGGCATCGGCCCGGCCGATCAGCTGCGCGCGCACGGCCTGGACGTTCGGGTGGACGCACCGGGCGTGGGCGAAAACTTGCAGGATCACATCGATTTCATCGTCAACAAGTACATCGCGCATCGTGATCTCGTGGGCTACACGCCCGCAGGGCTGTGGCATCTGCTCACGCAAGGGATGGAATACCTGCGCGACCGGCGCGGTCTGTTCGCGAGCAACGTGGCGGAAGCCGGTGGCTTTCTGAAAAGCGAACCGTCGCTCGCGCGGCCCGACTTGCAGATGCACTTTCTCGTGGGCATTTGCGACAACCACAACCGGCGTCTGCATTTGCGGCGCGGTTTGTCGTTGCACGCGTGCGTGCTTCGGCCGAAGAGTCGCGGACGCGTCACGCTGGCGTCCGCCGACATGCGCGACGCGCCGCACATCGACCCGGCGTTTCTGCAAGCACAGGAAGATGTCGACACGCTGCTGCGCGGTGCGCGCGTGATTCGGCGCATTCTCGCGGCGCCGTCGCTCGCGAAGTTCGGTGGCGAAGAACTACACAGCCGGGGCGTGGAATCGGACGAAGCGCTGACGGCTTTGATCCGTGCGCGTGCCGACACCATCTATCACCCGGTCGGCACTTGTCGGATGGGCAGCGATGCGGCGTCGGTCGTCGACACGGAACTGCGGGTGCGCGGCGTGGAAGGATTGCGTGTAGTCGATGCGTCCATCATGCCGACGCTCATCGGGGGCAACACCAACGCCCCGTCGATGATGATCGGAGAGAAGGCGGCGGACATGATGCTCGCGAGTGCGCGGGCATCGAATCAGGACGCAGGGAAGAACCTCAGCGCGCGTGGCGAGGCACGCGCCGTTGCCGATTTTTCGCCCGACGGCGCATCCGGCGTCGAAACGATGACCGCTTCCACCCCATTAGCCGCTCGTGCGCAGCCACAGGTCTAGGAACGGCTCGCCCCACAGCGCGCTCGCCAACGCACCAAGCACGAGCCATGGGCCGAACGGCATCGGCTCGCGCAGCACGCGGCCACGCACCAACCCATAGGCGGCGAACGCCAGCGTCGCAGCCACGGCGCCGAAGGCGAGCGTAAGCGGCACGCCGATCCATCCGAGCCACGCACCACAGGCGGCGACGAGCTTGGCGTCGCCGCCGCCGAGACCTTCGTGGTGCGTCAGCGCGCGGTACGCCGATCCGATCGTCCACATCACGACGTACCCGAGCGCGGCCCCCAACACCGCTTCGTCGACGGGCAGCGTCACGCCCATCACGCTGCATAACAGTCCCGCCCAAAGCAACGGCAACGTGAGCAAGTCCGGCAACAATCGCGTATCGATGTCGATGAGGGCAAGCGCCAGCGATGTCGCGCCGAAGCCGCACCATACGAGCATCGCAGCGTATTGCTTCGACGGCACGAATGTCCACGCCATCGCAGCGAACAGCACGCCAACGGCGATTTCGACAAGGGGATAACGCAGCGCAATCCGTGCGCCACAAGCGGCGCATCGCCCGCGCAGCCAGAGATAGCTGAAGACCGGGAAGTTGTGACGCGCCGCAATGCGCAATTCGCAATGCGGGCAGCGCGACGGCGGCCATGCGAGATTAAAGACCGGCGTCACCGGCGGAATCTGTCCCGACCACGCGGCGACTTCGCCCGCCCACTGCGTCTCTAGCATGCGCGGCAACCGGTAGACGACAACGTTCAGAAAGCTGCCCGCAAACAGTCCCAGCACGGCCATCGCCGCAGCGACCGCTTCACGCGGCAGCGCCTGAAATTCGCACCACAGGAATTCGAAAAGAGAGACCATCGTCAGAACATCGATTGCGCGTACTCGCCCGCCGCATGGCCAATCTGCAACATGCCGCCCACGGTGAAGATGATCGTCAGGCCGACGAGCGCGAGAAGCACGGAGCGTAACGTGGCCGAGCGGGCCTGGATACGTTCCGCGACCTCTTCGATGGTCATCAACCCGATCTTGCGAATGCCCGCGTCGAAGTTGGTCCGCCCGGAGTACTCGACAAGCCGATCGAACACCTCCTCGTTGAAGATGCCCGTGTCCATCGCCTTGATCATGCTGCGCTCGCTCTTGAGCGACGCCCGCATACGCAGCAGATGCCACCGTAACCAAGGCGACGCCCGCGTAAGCAGCAGCGAGACGGCGTCGAACACAGAGGTCTTCGCACCTGTGAGCGCGGCGAGCGCCACGAGAAACTCGCCCGCGCGCACGTCGCGATACACGGCGTAAGGGCCGAAGTTGTCCAGGCGACGGCGAAGCGGTCCCGTCCACCGGCTGAACGAGTACGACATCAGCACGACAAGCGCGAACGGCAGGCCGTACAGGAGCGGCCACCAGTTCGCGACAAAGCTGGACATCGCATAGAGGCCCGCGCCGACCAGCGGAAATTTCTCCGGCGGCATGATCTCCGTCATGATCGGCATCATGCCGTAGGCCACGCCCAACTGAATCGCCGCGAGTAGTACCGACATGAAGATCGGCAACGCCACCGCACCCGCGATGACCGCGCGCGTTTGCTGCTGGAGCGTAACGACGCGCGCGAGAAAGCGCAACGTGCCGGGCAAATCACCCTTCTCGCCTGCCGCAATCACGACGAGGTCTTCCTCGGGAATCGTGCCCGCCCACGACTTTTGCAGGTTCTTCGAACTGGCCCGGTCTCGCCACACGGCGTACAACGGCGCCATCGGATTGCGACGCTCCTTCGCCCGCGCATAGCGGCGCGAGAACAGTTCGAACGGGTTCGCACCGTCTTCGATGGCGTCGGCGAAGTCGCTGTAGAACTTGGCGCGGGACTTGCGAAACTGGCGCTTGGCCTTCGTCAGGCCAGGATACGGATCGCGTGCGGGAGAGAGTTTGGCGAGCAGACGGTTAGCGGCTTCGATCATGGCATTCGGTGCTGAACATCGGAGGGGGAATTACGCCGACATCGACGCGTGCAGCGTGTCGTCACACACTGGCGAGACGGCGTGTCGAAGCGGCGCTCAAGGACGTCGACTGACGGAAATGGAATTTCTTGAGTTTGCAGAAGGCAGCTTCGATATCGTGCGGGTCGACCAGTCCCTGCGACATCTTGTACATGGCGTGCTCCATCGCGGACTTGCCGGTCATGTGCGGACTGGTCAGGTCACCATCGTGGCAGACGCGCCAGTGACGCTCGGCGTCCCAGTAGTGCCCCTCGCGCAGCAGGTCCAGCAACTCGTCGGTCAGTTCGCACACTTCGGCCACGACCGTCTGTCCGCTCGTGCCGCGACCGGAACAACGCTCGCAGCCCGGCCCCTCGACGCAAACCTTCGACGTGTCGATGCCGAGTGCGCCGATCACCGACAACGTGGCGGCGTCGATGACGTCCGGCGCATCCAGCGCGGCACGCTTGCAGTGCGCACATAGGACCGGGATTAGCTTCTGATAGACGATGGCCGTGAGGAAGTTGGGCGAGGCGACGGCCGAGAGCGGCATGCCGATTTCGTCGCTGACCAACCGCGACACAATGCCGAACGCGCTCGACGCGTGCACCGTCGACAACACCTGGTGGCCCGTCTCCGTCATCGACTTGGCGAACGAGCCGGTCTCTGCATCGCGAATCTCGCCCGGCATCAATTTATCGGGATCGCCACGCAGCAAGACCTTGGCCGCCGCGCCGAAGGGCGATTCTCCCGGGCCGTCTTCCGCGCGGCGCTGAATCGGGATCTGCGTCATATGCGGCTGGATGTACTCGACGGGATCTTCGATGGAGAAGAACTTCTTGCCCGAATCGCGCTCGTAGGTCATCAGCGTACGCAGCGTCGTGGACTTGCCGGAGCCGGTCTCGCCCGCGATGATCGTGAGGCCCGGACTGCGGTGCACGGCGTCTTCCAGAATCTCGACCTGATCGTCTGCATAGCCGAGTTGGGTGAGCGTGAGGACGTCGCCGTCCGTGGCTTCGTTGATCAGCAGACGCAGCACCACGTCCACGCCACGATTCTCCTTCACGCTCTGGAAACGCAGTTGGTACTTGCGCTGGCGGATCGTCAGCGGAATCGAGCAGCTTTGGTGCTGCGCGTCGTCGAAGTGATTGTGGCTGCGGCTACTCGGATCGGCGCGCGAGTTATACGCGGCCGAGACGGCGTCGAGCATGGCGTGATAGTCGCGGGCGAGACGATCGCTCTCCGCCGACATGCGCAGTTTGCCGTGGATGCGCATGCGCACCTGAACATGACGTCCGTCACGAAACTCGAAGTGAATATCCGACGCCCCGGCTTCCACCGCGCGCTCGATGATCAGATCGAAATTGCGATACGCACCGGTCCGCCGCTCGCCGATCTGGCTGCCGTCGTCTCCTTGCTGCTGAAGACGCGACTGCATCAGCAAGATTTCTTCTGTCGTGCCGACGTAGATGCCTTCGAGGTCCAGCCGGTGTTTCGAGCGCACGGCACGATCGAAGCGTTCGAGCAGATCGGAGCCCTGCATGCGCACGAACGTATTGCTCTCCAGCAGCACGAGGTACAGACGGGGTTTCATCGCAACGAGCACCAGCGCGCCATGCTCCGCGCCTGCGAGCGTGATGCCGAGGTCCTGTCGCCAGCCGAACGCCTGAATGTCGGACTCGCGCAGATCGGCGATAGGACGGACGACGGCGCGCGTGTGCCCGCGTCGTCCGAGGTGCGCCAGCGTGGCGCGCAGCCGTTCAGTAATCGTCGCCATGCGCTTGCCCCGGGACGCGCTGGCTCGTCTGCGCTGAAGATGACGGCGCGGCGCCGAAGGCATTGGGCAAGAGCAAGCGCTGTTGCCGCGCACCGCGTCGCATGTCGACGAAATCGTCACCGATTTGCACGACCTGCCAGTGCCCGACCTTGTCGCCTTTCGTCACGTTGCGTCCGAACTTTCCGTCCACACGCAGATACGCGACGGAAGCATTCTCCACACCGTAGATAAACAGCAGTTCGGGCGGCGCATCGGCCAGTGTGGGCTTGGCGGACGTCGGCGTCTGCGCGTTCCCCGCTGCCTGCGCGTCGGCTTGTGCCTGTTTGGCATCCTGCGCCTCTTGCGAGGCCTTCAGATGCGCCCGCGCGAAGGCGTCGATCGTCTCTTCGGCATGGGCACTCGCCGACAGCAGCGTCGCCGTCGCCGTCGCCCTTACGGCGTCACGGAGCAACTTAGTGAACATAGTAGGTTCCTTGTGCGGAGAAGACGGGCTTGCCGTCATCGATCACGATCTTCAATTCGCCGAGGGACATGTTGCCCGCGCGCATCATCAGGCCCGCGACAGAGTCGAAGAACGCCAGATGCCCCGCCATCTTCCATTCACCTTTCGAGATGGGCGGCGGCATGTCGTCGCGTGAGGCCGCACCCGGTGGGACCGGCACCAGCGGCTCGGGCATCGTCAGCGCGATATCCATGCCGTAGTCGCCGAGCGCTTGCAGCCGGGCCCCTGCCGTGCGCAGAAACTGATTGCGCGGGATGGGGGCGACGCGGGCATCGCCATCGTCTTCGAGCGCTTCGATGGAAGATGTACTTGCCGGTGAGTGCGCTTCGCTTTTCGCCGCGCCGAGCGATGCGGCGACCGTGCGTGCCGAGGTGGCATCGTCCTCGGGCAGCACGAAGCGCTCTTTCGCATGGTCGAGATCGACAATCTGCGCACGAGGACGGTGAGACAGCAGCAGGTCGAAGGTGCCACCTTCGAGACGCCGCCATTCGATCTCGCAAGTTCGCGCCTTGCAGTCGATGGACGCCGGTCGCCATCCACCGGCATTCGCGGGCAGTTGCTGCACCGCGCGCTGCAAATGCTTTGCATAGGATGCGCCGGTCGAGAACGACTCGTTGGCGAGTGCCCGCGTCAGCGCCTGCTTGTATGCTTCGACAGGATCGATGCGATTGGCGGCGGCGAGCTTTTCGCGCTGAACGCCCTCGTACCATTGCCACCCCCCGTAGGCTGCGCCAGCGATGACCGCGAGCAACGTCACCGCCGCAGCGGCGATTTTCAGTTGTCGCGTCGGGAGCGACTGACGCACCGGCTTGATACGCATCTCCGGCGTTGCATCGCGAACCGCAGCGGCGGCGATGTCGTCGAGCGTGAGGTTGACGTCGGCATGCGGCAGATCCGTGCGCATCACCCCGGCAACTTTCACCGGGCCCTCGACTTCGGCCGCCCACTGATCGAGACGCTGCTTCAACTGCGACGCCGGGACCTCCAGATCCAGTTCGGGACGATGGTCGCGCAACGTCACGAATATCGCCTTGGCGGGATCGTCGGGATCCGGGTGCATGAACGCGACGTTCGGTCCGTCGACCAGCGTGCGCAGCACCGCCGCAAGCGCGTACCGGGTCGTAGTGGCGTTCGTATCGATCGCGTCGGGCAGTGAGACCAGCCCGACGGTGCGCGTGCCCGCCCCGTCATCGGTGACGGTGAAGTGCGAGGCGTCGCGGCTGCGCGCGAGACTGCGGATCTCGGCCATCTCCTTTTCGAGACCGATCAGCGTCTCCCATTGCGCGCCGATCACGAGGTGGTTGGACAGTGCGCGCCCCATCTCACACGCCCTCGGTCAGTTCCGGCGAGATCATGATGACGACCTCGTTCACGTGCTGATTCGCCTCTTTTGTCCCCCCTTCGTAGTTGAAGATGCCATCGCGCTCGGTGCTGTCGTCCTTGCGACGGAAGCCGCTCAGCACCAGCGTGTCGCCCGACTTGAGCGACGCACGCTGCATGGTCTGCACGGACGCCGTAATGGGCAATTGCATGAACGTGCCCGCGCCGAGGCCGTCATCGTCACGGCGACGGTCATCATCCTTGCCGCCGATATCGATGCTGGCCCCCTTGCCGTCGATGTCCGCGCGCACGTTCGGGCCGCTGCCACCACCGGACGCGCCGGCATCGCTGCCGCTCGGCGCTTCCTTACCGGTGCGCAGATTGATCTTGTCGAGCTTCTTCAGGTCCGACATATCGATCTGCACTTGCAGCATCACGCTGCGGTTATCCATCAACGTCGGCAACAGGTTCATAACGAAGCCCGTGGTGAGCACCGATTGCTCGGCCGTCACGACGGCCTGTCCCCCGTAGTTGCCGGGCGTCATCTTGGTCTGCGCGACGAACCCCCGGTTCTGTGTGACGGCGACAGGCGCAGGCTGGTTGTTCAGCGTGACGACGGTCGTGTCGATCACCGTACTCACGCGCCCTTGCTTGCTCAGCGCCTTGATGAACGCAGAGGACCCGGCCAGACGCCCGTTCGGGATCGTGCGGATCCCCAACCCGCCCTTGCGCGTCATGAGCGCGCCGCCCAGTGCCGGACCGCTCAGGCCCGCCACGAAGCCGCTGGCGGATCGATAGACGAGATCCCAGTCGATGCCCGCCGCCGAGTTTTCCTCGAGCGTGACGGAATAGACCTGTACGCGCAGCTTCACCTGACGGCCAAGCACCGCATTCTCCGATTCGACGTATCGCGCTACACGCTCGACGACATCGGCCGTATCGGTGACGACGAGCGAACTGGTGACGACCGACGGCGTAACGCGGCCGCTCGGCGAGAGCATGTCGGCGACGGTTTTGACCAGATCCGTCCAGTAATCCAGTTCGGACTCGACCGTGACGTTCGCGTCGGCATTGAAACTCAGATCGACGCCGCCCGACGACGTCCCCCCACCGCCGGACGCGCCGCGATCCGCTTTCATTCTGGACGCCTTGCCGACTGACGCCGTGTACGTTGAGCTACCCGGCATCATCTTGATCTGGAACGTCCGGGTGACGTAGCGCGCGAATTGCACGACGCCGTCGCGATAAGACCAGTGCGTGCCCGAGCGATGCGCGATGGTGTCGAGTAGCCCGGACAGCGAACCGTGATATTGCAACGGCACAGCAGGCTCGCCGCTCTCGGTGCAATTGATCTGGAAGCGTTGTGCCACGCCTGCGGCCTCGCCGCGACCGCCCCGGCCATCGCGAGACGACGCGCCGCCATCGCAAGCGACATCGGACGCCATGCGAATCGTCAGGCCATGGCCACGCGCCACCTGCGCGAGCAGCACCGACATGGGCAGGGGCGCGCCGGTGGAGAAGCGCACCTGACGCGTGAAGAATTCGGGAAGTGCGATCGTCGCGTTGACCGCGACTGATTTTTTTGACAGCCAGGCGCCATCGACATGTTCGATGGCGCCTATGGCCGTTGCTGCGTGGGTGTCGTTGGCGGTGCGCATCGTCTCGCGCACCTCTGTAACGTTCTCGTCGGTTTTCGACAGCAGGCCCGGCGTGCCGCACGCTGTCAGTAACGTGATGGCGCACAACACGCCGAGATGCTTTCTCATGGATGACCGCTTCCGATGTGGGTCGCCGTGCGCGAGGCAAGGCGGAAGTTATTGTGTGGCGTGCACGACGCGCAACACGCGGTTGGCCTCGTAGACCTTCACGCGAATCGGCGCGTCGGTGTTCTGCAACGAGCGCACGATCTGCTCGACGATGCCGAGGAAATCCCCGCGGAACGTCGCGGGATACTCGATGGGGAAATCACGCTCGATCTCCCACGCGAGTTGCCAGCCATTGCGCTCCGCATACCGTCGGACGGCCTGAGAGACGCGGCCGTCAGACGGTTGCAGGGCAAGCTCCATCGCAACGGGGACGGGCGGTGAAATCGCCAACGGCGCTGCAACGCCCACCGTCTGCACGTCGCGCTGCGAGTCGTCGATGGGCTGGGGGCCTTCTTGCACGAGCTGCTGCGCACCGGTCGACTCGGGTACGGGCACCGCATCGGCACCGCCGCCCAGCGATTGCATCAGCGGCTTGTGGCTCGCGAGCACCCACGTCCCGCCAGTGCCGGACGCCGCTTCCGCCGCCAGCGCCGATGGCACCGCTGCGCCCAACATCGAAGCGAGCACCGCAACACGCATTCCTGGAAGAGTCATGTTCTGTCCGCCTTTGGTCGTTGGTCAGATCCCCGAGATGACTTCTCAGCCAGCGATGGTGAATTCGAGATCGGCTTGCGTCATGGCAGCGCTATTGCTGTCTTCCGTGCACGACTTGCTGATCTGATCGATCTTGTTTTCGGTCTTGGATTTGATGACGTTGCCGTTGATGGTCAGCGTGGCGAACAGACCGTTCATCTTGGCGGCGAAGTCTTCGCATTGGGAGCTTGGATACCCGAGCGATGTCACCGTGACGCCGCTCGACGGATAGCCACCCGTTTGAACCGCGTCGATCGTGATTTCTCCACCGAAACGATTCAGGATCGTGGTGGTGCCAGCGGGCCGGTTGAACGGCTCGGCAATCGCCGTCGGACGAATATCGACCTGCTTGGTCTTCCCCGCGATAAGCGTGCCGGACGCCACCGCGTTCTGCACCGCAAGCACCGACATCTGCCAGTCCTTCATCTCTTGTGACAGCTTCACGCTGTTCATCAGGCGTGGCACACCGACCATTGCGCCGGCCATGATCAGGCCCATCACGGCGACGGCTACCGAGAGTTCCACCAGCGTGACCCCACGCTGGCCGCGCTTGTTCAGGCGCGTGGCGAGCTTGTGTTTGATGTGCGCGATGGCGTTCGCGTCTGTGAATACGTTCATTTTTCGAGTCCGAGGTTTGAGGGATTGGAAAGATTTAAGGAAACGACGTCACGATTCGAGAGACTTGCTCGCAACGGCTGGGGCGATTTATGCCCGAATGTGCGTCGTCGCGTTGTCGCGTGCGTCGCGCAGCTTTCGCAAATTGACATTTGACGCAAGCATGAAATCGCCCATTCGTGCGCCATTTCCGATACCTCCGGACACGCCTCGACAGTCACGAAAATCATCGCGAAATGGCCGTGAAAACAAGGCGGGCTGTGGATACCGGACAGCAGGACGCCGTCGGCTACATCAAATGAAAATTAGGAATGTGACCAAACGCAAACAAAGGGCCTACAAAAGTGTGCGCAAACGTCAGGAATCAGCGGATTCACAAGCCAATTTGCATGGCTTGCGTGGCAAACGGGAGGGGGCGTGGCGCCGTAGAGGAGGGTAGATGGCGCGCAACGGGCAGAAGATGCCGCTGCGCGCCGTCGGTTTCGTCAACGCTTAGTGGGCGTGACTGGTCTTGTGCACATGGATGTCGGTGGCGTCGTGGCTACCGTCGTCGCTGCCATCGTGCTTGCCACCACCGTCGTTCGCCGCCTTGTCGCCGGGCAGCACGAGCGGCCCCTTACCGGCGAAGCGGTCGAGATAAAGATAGATGACCGGCGTAATGTAGAGCGTGATCACCTGCGAGAACAGCAACCCGCCGACCACAGCCAGACCGAGCGGCTGGCGCAGCTCCGCCCCCGCCCCCAGCCCCAGCGCAATCGGCAACGCGCCCATGAGCGCCGCCAGCGTCGTCATCATGATCGGACGAAAACGCAGCGCACAGGCCTGACGAATCGCCTCAAGCGGCGTCATGCCGCCATTGCGCTGCGCGTCGAGCGCGAAGTCGATCATCATGATGGCGTTCTTCTTCACGATACCGATCAGCATCAGAATGCCGATCACCGCGATGAGCGACAGGTCCATGCCGAACAGACGCAGCGTGATCAACGCGCCGACCGCCGCCGACGGCAGACCGGCCAGAATCGTGATCGGATGGATGTAGCTCTCGTACAGCACGCCGAGCAGCACGTAGATCACCAGCAACGCGCCAACCAGCAGCACCACCTGACTCGATTGCGACTTCTGGAACGCGGCCGCATCGCCGCCCCAGCTTGTGATGATGCTTGGCGGGAAGCCCAACTGCTGCTGGAAGCCCACGATCTTCTTCGACGCGTCGCCCAGCGCTGCGCCCGGCGCAAGGTTGAACGACAGCGTAACGGCCTGCAACTGGCCCTGATGGTTGACCGACACCGGCCCCATCTTGCGCTCGACGGTCGCCACGGCCGAGAGCGGCACCAGCGCACCGCCCTTGCCGCGCACGTAGATCTTGTCGAACGCGCCTTCGTCGCGGCGGTCGTTGTCGTCCGCCTGAAGAATCACCTGATAGCTGTCGCTCGGCGTGTAGATCGTTGACACCTGACGCTCGCCGAACGCGCTGTAAAGCGCGCTGCGAATATCGCCGATGGCAACACCCAGCGTGTTCGCCTTGTCGCGGTCGATGGTCAGTTGCGCCTGCAAGCCCTTCATCTGTGCGTCCGTCGTCACGTCGCGGAAGATCGCATCGGCACGCATGAGGTTCATCAGCCGGTCGGACCACAACTGCATCTCGCCCGGCTTCACGCTCTGCATCACATACTGATAGCGGCTCTTGCTCTGCTTGCCGCCCAGTTGCAGGTTCTGCACCGGATTGAAGTAGACGTTCAGGCCCGGCACCTGTTTGACGTCGCGCCGCAATTCTTCGAGCACTTCGCTCATGTGCGGTCGCTCGCCGTGCGGTTTCAGGTTGATGAACATGCGGCCCTGATTGCTGTCGTTGGCCGACACGATCACGGTCCCCACCGCCGGATGTGCACGGATGATGTCGCCCGCCTGACGCAGCAGCGCCGACATCGCCGTGAACGAAATGTCCTGCGCGCCTTCGGCCGTCACCTGCACCTGCCCGATGTCTTCACTCGGGAAGAAGCCCTTTGGGATCGTGGCGAACAGCACACCTGTTGCAATGAACGTGGCCCCCGCCGCGCCGATCACCCACTTGCGATGCGCGAGGCACCAATCGACGCTGCGCACGTAGGCATCCTGCACAGAGACGAAGCCGTCCTCGAACCACTGCGTGGCGCGCAGGCCGAGGCCTTCGTCCTGCTCGTGCTTGAGATAGCGGCTGCACAACATCGGAATCAGCGTGAGCGACACCGCCGCGGACACCAGAATCGCCAGCGACACGACCACCGCGAACTCATGGAACATCAGCCCGATCACGCCCGGCATGAAGAAGATGGGGATGAACACCGCCACCAGCGAAATCGAGATCGAGAGAATCGTGAAGCCCATTTCGCGCGAACCGACGAGCGCGGCGCGCAACGGCGGCACGCCGTTCTCGATATGCCGCACGATGTTCTCCAGCATCACGATGGCGTCGTCGACCACCAGACCCACGGCGAGCGTGATGCCCAGCAGCGAGATGTTGTCGATCGAGTAGCCCATGCCCTTCATCAGCGCGACGGTGCCGATCAGCGACACCGGCAGCGACATCACCGGAATGAGCGTGGCGGCCAGACGGCGCAGGAACAGGAAGATCACGAGCGTCACGAGAATCACCGTGAGCGCGAGCGTGAACTGCACGTCGTCGATGGACTCGCGAATCGACACCGAGCGGTCGTTGAGCAGCTTGACCTGAATCGACTGCGGCATCTGTTCGGCCAGACGCGGCAGCGCCGCCTTCACCTGATCGACCGTCGCCACGGTGTTCGCATTGGGCTGACGCAGCACCGCGAGCACGATGGAGCGCTCGCCGTTGACCCAACTGCCTGTCTTCACCGATTCGACGCTGTCCTGCACATCTGCCACGTCGCGCAGATACACGGGGCTGCCGTTGACGCTGGCGATGATGAGGTTCGCGAACTGGTCGGCCTTCGTCATCTGACGGTTGGCCTCGATGGTCAGCGTCTGACGGCTGCCGTCGAGCGTGCCCACCGGGCTGTTCGCGTTGGCCGAGGCGAGTGCGCGTGCCACGTCGTCGAGCGTGAGCTTGCGTGCGGCGAGCGCGTCCGGGCGGGCCTTCACGCGTACAGCGAAGCGCTTCTGGCCGAAGATCAGCACCTGCGCCACGCCGGGCAGCGTAGAGAGCGTGGGGGAGACGAGGTTTTCCGCGTAGTCGTCGAGCTCGGCGAGCGACATCGACGGCGAGTTCATCGCGAGGAACAGAATCGGCGCATCGGCCGGATTGACCTTGCGATACGACGGCGGCGTCGTCATCTCCACCGGCAGCTTGCGCTGCGCGCGGAACAGCGCCGCCTGCACGTCGACGGCCGCCGCGTCGATATCGCGGTCGCTGTCGAATTCGATGATGATCGACGTGGTGCCCTGCGTGTTGGTCGAACTGATGACCGCCACACCCGCAATCGTCGAGAACTGCTTTTCCATCGGGGCGGCGACCGACGCGGCCATCGTCTCCGGACTCGCGCCCGGCAGCGTGGCCGTGACCTGAATCACCGGCGAGTTGTAGCTGGGCAGGGCGGAAATCGGAATCTGTCCGTATGCGATCAGACCCGCGACGACGGCCGCCACGCACAGCAGGATCGTCATGACCGGCCGGCGGATACAGAGTTCTGAGAGGTTCATGGCGCTTTCCCTGAGCCGCCGCCAGCACCAACCCCGGCACCGTCTTCGCGCGACGCCACGATCGTCACCTTATTACCCGGACGCAGGTTTTCTGCGCCCTCCTGCACGACCTTCGCCCCGGCGGGCACGCCGTCGACGACCGCGAGCTTCGCTTCCACGTAGCCGACCTTGACCGGCTTCGCACTGACCTTACCGTCGTCGCCGATCACGTAGACGAACTTGCCGTCCGGCCCGGTCTGCACCGCCTGCGGCGGCACGACGCTCGCCTGCTTGAGCACACGGCCAATGACCGCGACGTTCAGATACATGCCGGGCCACAGCTTCGCGTCCCGGTTGTCGTAGGCGGCCTTCAGGCGAATCGTGCCCGTCTGCGAATCCACCGCGTTGTCGATGAAGCTGAGCTGACCGGTGACGTTCACGCCCGTGGTCCCGAGCGTGGCTGTCACGGCGACCGGGCCGCCCGCGCGCGCTGCCTGCAATTCGGCCAGCGCCCCTTCGGGCAGCGTGAAGCTGATGTCGATCGGATCGAGCTGGGTGATGCTCACGAGCGCCGCGCCCCCCGGCGTCACCAGACTGCCCGGATGCACGTTGATCGCGCCGGTGCGGCCATCGATGCCCGCACGGATCTGGTTGTAGTCGACCGCCACCTGGCTCGCGGCAATCGCCGCCCGGTCGGCGGCCACCTGCGCGGTAAGGCTGTCCACACCGCTTTGCGCCGTGTCGAGCGCACTTTGCGAGACGAAGTGTTCGGCGATCAGTTGTTTGGTGCGCGCGAGCGTGCGGCGTGCGTTGGCGAGATCGGCTTCGTCCTTCGCCAGTTGCGCCTGCACCTTCTTGAGGTTCGCTTCGTCCATGCGGGCATCGAGCGAGAACAGCAGCTGCCCGGCTTTGACGAAATCGCCTTCCTTGATATGCACCTGACGGATGGTGCTGGAGATTTGCGGGCGAACGTCGATGGTCTGACGCGCCGTGACCGTGCCGTTGGCGATGAGCCGGACAGGGACGTCGCGCGTTTCGACGCTCGCGGCTGTAACGGACGGTGCAGCTGCCGTCTTCACGGTCTTCTCGGCACCGCGCGAGCGCAGCCACGTAGCGCCGCCAGCGATGATCGACACGGCGACCAGACCTACGACCCAGCGACGGGAACCCTTTGTTCCCTTCGTACCCTTCGCGCCGCTGCCCGGCTGGCCGCCGTGCCCGTGGGCAGCCGCGTCCCCCGGCAACGGCCGGCGGGCGTTCTCGTCACTCATCTTCTTCCCCGTTTCCCCATGCGACGCCGGTCGAGCCCCCGCCCTCCCGGTCGCGCCTGTTTCTACTGATAAAACAGCCGTGACTTACCGCGGCCGTTCACTGCTTGTCCGTTGTTATGTTCGCTGCGGCGCTGCACTGCCGCATTTCCTCACTACTCCACCTTCATGCCCGTCAACTCGGGCCTGCCCGGCGGATACGTCAGCTTCAGCTCGCTCAGCGCGTGCACCAGCAACTCTGCCACCATCAGATTACGGTGGCGTTTTGAGTCGGAAGGGACGATATACCACGGTGCGTGTTCCGTCGAGGTCGCCGATAAAGCCGCCTCATAGGCCTTTGTGTATTGCGGCCAGAAGCTGCGTTCCTTGAGGTCGCCCAGCTCGAATTTCCAATGCTTGTTCGGATCGTCGATGCGTTCCTGAAGCCGCTTGCGTTGCTCCTCCGACGAGATGTGCAGGAAGCACTTGATGATGTGCGTGTTGTTGTCGACGAGTAGCTGCTCGAAGTTATTGATATGCGTGTAGCGGCGCTTGCACTCGTCCGCATCGATCCAGTCGTGCACCCGCGTGATGAGCACGTCTTCGTAATGGCTACGGTTGAAGATCGCCAGCTCACCCGCCGCCGGCACCACCATGTGCACGCGCCAGAGGAAGTCGCGCGCCAGTTCGATGGGCGTGGGCGATTTGAAGTTGGCCACGCGGATGCCCAGCGGATCGACGTTCTGGAACACCGCGCGAATGGTGCCGTCCTTGCCGCTGGTGTCCATCCCCTGAAGCACCAGCAGGACACGATGTTTGCTGTTGGCGTGCAGGATCGTCTGCAATTCGTCGAGTTTTATCGCCAGCTCGGCCAGGCGCGTCTTGTCGTCGTCCTTGTTGTCGCCGGAGAACGGCTTGTCGGCAGGGTCGAAGCTTGAGAGGTCCAGCTTCTTGCCGAACGGTACGCGGTATTTCTCGAACATCGCCAACTCCTGCGTGAAAAGTTAGTTGGCAGTATGGCGCAAATTGCGGGGGCCATAAAAAAAGGGCGCGGTGCCGATCCGGCTACCGCGCCCTTCTTCCCTTCAGGCCTTTCGGCCTGTCAGGCCCTGCATCTTAAGCGCCGAGCTTCTTCTTGAGCAGCTCGTTGACTTGCGCCGGGTTCGCCTTGCCCTTCGTGGCCTTCATCGCCTGGCCGACCAGTGCGTTGAACGCCTTCTCCTTGCCCGCACGGAACTCCTCGACGGACTTGGCATTCGCCGCCAGCACTTCGTCGATGATCTTCTCGATCGCGCCGGTGTCGGTGATCTGCTTGAGACCCTTGGCTTCGATGATGCGGTCGGCGGCCCCTTCGTCGGTCGCGCGCTCTTCCCACATCAGTTGGAAGACTTCCTTGGCGATCTTGTTGGAGATCGTGTTGTCGGCGATACGGGCGAGCAGACCGGCGAGTTGTGCGCTCGACACCGGGCTGGCGTCGATGCCGATGTCTTCGCGGTTCAGCAGCGACGACAGTTCGCCCATGATCCAGTTGGCGGCGGGTTTAGCGCTTGCCTTGCCAGCCTTGGCGACCACCGCTTCGAAGTACGCAGCCTGCGCCTTCGATTGCGTGAGCACAGCAGCGTCGTAGTCCGACAGACCGTACGCTTGGACGAAGCGCGCCTGCATACCGGCAGGCAGTTCCGGCAACGACGCACGCACGCGCTCGACCCATTCGCTGTCGATCACGAGCGGCATCAGGTCCGGGTCCGGGAAGTAACGATAGTCGTGCGCGTCTTCCTTGCTGCGCATCGAACGCGTTTCCTTCTTGTCCGGATCGTACAGACGCGTTTCCTGCACCACCGTACCGCCGTCTTCGATCAGTTCGATCTGACGACGCACTTCGTACTGAATCGCTTCTTCGAGGAAACGGAACGAGTTCAGGTTCTTGATTTCGGCGCGCGTGCCGAATTCCTTCTGACCGACCGGGCGCACGGACACGTTGGCGTCGCAACGGAACGAGCCTTCCTGCATGTTGCCGTCGCAGATCCCGAGCCACACCACCAGACCGTGCAGCGCCTTGGCATACGCCACGGCTTCGGCCGCACTGCGCATTTCCGGCTCCGTCACGATTTCGAGCAGCGGCGTGCCAGCACGGTTCAGGTCGATACCGGTCATACCTGCGAAGTCTTCGTGCAGCGACTTGCCCGCGTCTTCCTCAAGGTGAGCACGCGTGAGCGTGACGACCTTCTCATAGGCTTCGCGACCGGTGCGCGGGTCGGCTTCGACCTGAATCTTCATCGATCCGCCCTGCACCACCGGAATTTCGTACTGGCTGATCTGATAGCCTTTGGGCAGATCGGGATAGAAGTAATTCTTGCGCGCGAAGATGCTGCGCGGCGCAATCGTCGCCCCGATGGCCAGACCGAACTCGATCGCACGCTCGACAGCGCCGCGATTGAGCACTGGCAGCACGCCCGGCAGCGCCAGATCCACAGGGCATGCCTGCGTATTGGGGGCCGCGCCGAACTGCGTCGATGCGCCCGAGAAAATCTTGGAAGCGGTGGAGAGCTGCGTGTGCGTCTCCAGACCAATAACGACTTCCCATTGCATAAGGTTCACCCTTGTCTCAACTTGTCGGCACGGCGCATGTCGCCCTGCCTTTGCTGCCACCCGTCTCTCAGATTCCCCTGAGGTGACGGTGCGGCCTGTTCCTGTTCGTCGACGTTGTCGATACCTGCCAGCGCTGGCCCGGACTTATCTACGCGTGTCGCGTGCGCACGCGCCCGACTGCGGATCGAAGCTCACCGGCCATGCGTTGTCGTAGACGTCGCCCGTGCAATACGCCTCGCAGTTCGCGTGGCCGATCGTCACGTTGCCCGGGTCCTGCCAGATGAGCAGTTTGCAACTGCCGCTGTTCGCGCGCAGCTCGATGCTCGGCTTCCACTGCGTCTGGTGAAAGTTCGCCAGATTGAAGTGGCAACTGCCACGGCTGCCGACCCACAGACGCCAGTCCAGCGCCTGCACCGCGTTGCCCTGCACCTTGAGCGTCGCCTGTTCGCGAAAACCGTCTTCGTCGGTCTGCGAGCAGTAACCCGAGAGGTTGACTTCTCGATAGGCGATGGGCGTCGGGCGCGAGAACGGCAGTGAGCATGACGCGAGTGTGAGCACCATGCCGACAAGCATCAGTCCGCGAGACACCCGCGACGCCGTGCGTGCGCCGGTCGAGGCGGGAGCCGTCATGTCGCGTTGCATGCGCTGGCGGCTCATGATCAGACGCCCGCCGGAGCGCGCTTGTGCCAGTCGGTCGCGCGCTGGAACGCGTCGGCCACTTGCAGCAGGCGGGCTTCGTCGAAATAATTGCCGATCATTTGCAGACCGACCGGGCGCGCGTTGCGTCCCGGGCCGACCGGCAGGCTCATGCCCGGCAGACCCGCCAGACTCACCGACAGCGTGTAGATGTCGGCCAGATACATCTGCACCGGATCGGCGCTCTTCTCGCCGAGGTTCCACGCCACGGACGGCGCGACCGGCCCCATGATCACGTCGCACTGCGCGAACGCGTTCTGGAAGTCCTGCGCGATCAGACGGCGGATCTTCTGCGCTTGCAGATAGTAGGCATCGTAGTAGCCGTGCGAGAGCACGTACGTGCCCACCAGAATGCGGCGCTTGACCTCGGTGCCGAAACCCTCGGCACGCGACTTCTTGTACATGTCGAGCAGATCGCGGTACTCGGCCGCGCGGTGGCCGAAGCGCACGCCGTCGAAACGCGACAGGTTGGACGACGCTTCTGCCGGGGCGAGCACGTAGTACACCGGGATCGAGAGTTCCGTCTTCGGCAGCGTCACCGGCACGCGCACGGCGCCCAGCTTCTCGAACTCGGCAAGCGCGTTGTCGATGGACTCGCGCACGTCGGCGTCCAGACCGTCACCGAAGTATTCGGCGGGCAGACCTATGCGCAGACCGGCCAACGGCTTGTCGGCCGTTGCGCCGTCCAGGGGCTTGCCCAGACCGCGCGCGAAGTCTTCGTCCGCACGTTCGAGACTGGTCGAATCGCGGGCGTCGAAGCCAGCCATGCCGTTGAGCAGCCATGCGCAATCCGCCGCGCTGTGACCGAACGGGCCGCCCTGATCGAGCGACGACGCGAACGCGATCATGCCGTAGCGCGATACGCGACCATACGTCGGCTTGATGCCGGTCACGCCGCAGAACGCGGCCGGTTGACGGATCGAGCCACCGGTGTCGGTGCCGGTCGCCGCCGGTGCGAGGCGCGCAGCGACGGCCGCTGCCGAGCCACCCGACGAACCGCCCGGCACGGCGAGCTTGTCCCACGGGTTCCTGACCGGTCCGTAGTAGGAATTTTCGTTCGACGAGCCCATGGCGAACTCATCCATATTGGTCTTGCCGAGCGTGACCATGCCCGCGTTCGAGAGACGCTCGACGACAGCGGCGTCGTACGGGCTGTCGTAGCCCTTGAGCATGCGCGAGCCGGCGGTGCTGTGCCAGCCGCGCGTGACGAACACGTCCTTGTGCGCGACGGGAATGCCCAGCAGCGGCTGGTTCGCGCCGTCACCGGCAGCGATGCGGGCGTCGGCCGCGCGCGCCTGCGCGAGACTGGTTTCGGCATTGACATGCACGAAGGCGTTCAGATCGGCGGCACCGGCGATGCGGTCCAGATAATGCTGCGTCAGCTCAACGCTCGAGACGCGCTTGGCGTCGAGCGCGGCGCGCAAATCCTGCAAATGAATCAGATCTTGTTCCATGATGGCGGCTTGACTGGGTAGCGCATGAAGGCGGAAGGCATGAGGCCCCTGGTGCATGAGACGCGCATGTCCCATCGGACAGCGTTCGCGTCTCGCGCGGGACTCACTCGATGACCTTCGGCACCAGATAGAGGCCGTCCTGCACGGCGGGTGCCGGACGCTGATTCGCCTCGCGATCGACCAGCTCCGTCACTGCATCGGTGCGCAGGCGCTGAGCGACTTCCTGAATTTGTTCGATGGGATGCGCGAGCGGTGCGACGCCCGTCGTATCGACCGACTGCATCTGTTCGACGAGCGCGAAGAAGCCGTTGAGCTCCTTTTCCATGTGAGCCGCCTCGTCATCGGCCAGCTCGAGACGCGCGAGGTGAGCGATGCGTTTGACGTCTGAGAGATTCAAAGCCATGAAGAAATCCCAAAAAAATGCGCATTGGAGAGCAGCCGAATGCACGCCTGCCGCCAAAATTAGGGACAGAATGCGGAGAATCTGCGAACGAGGTCGTGCCCGTCTGCCGTTTTACTCCGTGCACTGCACTGCGCAGGACGTCGGACACGCCGCACCGCGAGGCTCCCCGCGAGTTTGCCCCGGGGGTCGAATGTGGCGTCAACGTGCTCGTTTTTCCTGCAAAACCTGCGAAATTATAAGGTATCATTGCGCATTAAATTTGCGTCGGAGCGTGTTTTTGCACCCTCCGCCGCTGTCGCGCAGGTGGGCCACGGCCAGTCCGGGGGGCGCGACAGACGATCGCGCAGTCCAGTGGAAGACCCTGACGCGACGGATTTTTTAACGGCAGCCCCGCCTCCTGCCCGGTACCGCATTCCTCGGTTTGTCCGCACGTTTCGCGAGCCGCCGCGTGGCGCCTGGCGATTTTTTTGCGAACAGGCCGGAACCCAGACGACAGGCAGCCGTCCCAGTCAAACGCATTGGGCGGCCTCAAGCAAACACAGGATTTTGCATGTTCGGTTTTCTTCGCAGCTATTTCTCCAACGACCTGGCCATTGACCTGGGCACGGCCAACACCCTGATCTATATGCGCGGCAAGGGCGTCGTTCTCGACGAACCTTCGGTTGTCGCCATTCGTCAGGAAGGCGGCCCGAGCGGTAAGAAGACGATTCAGGCCGTCGGTAAAGAAGCCAAACAGATGCTCGGCAAGGTCCCGGGCAACATCGAAGCCATTCGTCCGATGAAGGACGGCGTGATCGCCGACTTCACCGTGACCGAGCAGATGATCAAGCAGTTCATCAAGATGGCTCACGAGTCGCGTCTGTTCTCGCCGTCACCGCGCATCATCATTTGCGTGCCGTGCGGTTCGACCCAGGTCGAGCGTCGCGCCATCAAGGAAGCCGCGCACGGCGCCGGCGCCTCGCAGGTGTACCTGATCGAAGAGCCGATGGCCGCTGCCATCGGTGCCGGTCTGCCGGTCTCGGAAGCCACGGGCTCGATGGTTGTCGACATCGGCGGTGGCACGACCGAAGTGGGCGTGATCTCGCTGGGCGGCATCGTCTATAAGGGTTCGGTGCGTGTCGGTGGCGACAAGTTCGACGAAGCCATCGTCAACTACATCCGCCGCAACTACGGCATGCTGATCGGCGAACAGACCGCCGAAGCGATCAAGAAGGAAATCGGCTCGGCCTTCCCGGGTTCGGAAGTCAAGGAAATGGAAGTCAAGGGCCGCAACCTCTCGGAAGGGATTCCGCGCGCCTTCACCATCTCCAGCAACGAAATCCTCGAAGCCCTGACCGATCCGCTCAACCAGATCGTGTCGTCGGTGAAGATCGCACTGGAGCAGACGCCGCCGGAACTGGGCGCCGACATCGCCGAGCGCGGCATGATGCTCACGGGCGGCGGTGCGCTGCTGCGCGATCTGGACCGTCTGCTCGCCGAAGAAACCGGCCTGCCCGTGCTCGTCGCCGAAGACCCGCTCACCTGCGTGGTGCGTGGCTCGGGCATGGCGCTTGAGCGCATGGACAAGCTCGGCAGCATCTTCTCCTACGAGTAAGCCAACGTGCGTGGTTCGTCGTCCGGCGCGGTGGGACATTTCCCAACACACCTCGCCCGGTACGACAGACCGCGCAGCAAGATCTTGCGCACGGAGTCAGGCGTCATGCCGCTTGTCACGCCGCTTCGTCGCGCCCGACTGACACCACTCGCGCACCGCAGCGTCTCGCTGCGCGTGCTTCCCTGAAGGGCCCACCATGCAGTACAGTCCGCCGCCACTGTTCAAACAGGGACCGTCGGCGTTGGCCCGGCTAATCTGTTTCGTCGCGCTCGCCATCGGCCTGCTCGTGGTCGACTCGCACTACAACACGCTGGAGCGGGTGCGAAGCGTCGTCGGCACCGCCCTCTATCCCGTGCAACGCATGATGCTGTTGCCGCGCGACGCCATTCTCGGCGTAGCGGGATTCTTCTCGACCGAATCGCAGCTCACCACCGAAAACGGCACGCTGCGCGCGCGCAATCTCGAACTCTCCGTCCAGGCACAGCGCAATAACCAGCTGGTGGCCGAGAATGAACATCTGCGCCAGATGCTGGCCCTACGCGAGCGTCTGCCCGTCCCCAGTATCCCGGCAGAAATCGAATACGACACGCGCGATCCGTTCACGCAACGCGTGGTCATCGATCGCGGCACGAAACACGGCGTCAAGCTCGGCGCACCGGTCGTCACCGAGCAAGGCCTGCTCGGTCAGGTCTCGCGCGTGTTCCTGATGCAAAGCGAAGTCACGCTGCTGACCGACAAGGAACAGGCCGTGCCGGTGCAGGTCACGCGCAGCGGCGTGCACAGCGTGATTTACGGTGGCCTGCGCGGCGACGTGCTCGATCTGCGCTTCATTCCGCTGTCGGCCGACGTGAAGGTCGGCGACGAAATCGCCACCAGCGGTCTGGACGGCGTGTACCCCGCCGGTCTGCCGGTCGCACGCATCACGAAGGTCGACCGGGTGTCGGACACCGCGTTCGCGCGCATTCTGTGTCAGCCGGTGGCCAATCTGCGCAGCCAGCGTCAGGTGCTGGTCCTGCAATACACCACGCCGCTGGCGCTGCATCCGGACGCCGCGGCCGATCTCGCACGCGCCTCCGATCCGTCGGCCAGTGGCGCGAAACCCGCGCCGAAGGGTGGCACGCGTGCCGATCCGAAGCTCGCGCCGGGCGCCCGCAAGGGTCATTGAGGAATTCACATGCCACGACCGCAATACATCCTGCTGCCGGTCAATCCGTACTTCATCGCGCTCAGTCTCGTGGTGGCGTTTCTGGTCAACCTGATGCCGTGGGGGCACGCCCCCGCCATGCCCGACTTCGTCGCGCTGGTGCTGATGTTCTGGAACATCCACCAGCCGCGCAAGGTCGGCATGGGCGTGGCGTTTCTCGTCGGGTTGCTCATGGACGTGCACAATGCCGGGCTGCTGGGTGAGCATGCGCTCGCTTACACGCTGCTGTCGTACGGTGCGATCATGATTCACCGCCGCGTTCTGTTCTTCACGCTGCTCGGTCAGGCGCTCACGGTGCTGCCGTTGCTGCTGCTCGCGCACGTGGTGCCGTTCATCATTCGTCTGGCGACCGGCGCAGCATTTCCGGGCTGGTGGCCGCTCGCGGCCAGCTTCGTGGAAGCTGTGCTCTGGCCGGTGATCAGTATCTTGCTGCTGGCGCCGCAGAAACGCGCCGTCGACCGCGACGATACGCGTCCGATCTGACGGGCTTCCCGCCCTCAGATCGCACCTACGAGCCCCGCCCAGCCAGCATGACCGAGTTCAAGAATCCCCAGCAACAACTGCAGACGTTTCACCTGCGGGTAACGGCGGCCGCGTTTTTCGTGCTGATTTGCTTCAGCCTGCTCGCGGTGCGTTTCGTCTATCTGCAGGTCTTCCGTCACAACCAGTACGCCCTGCAAGCCGACGAAAACCGCGTCTCGCTCGCGCCCATCGTGCCCAACCGTGGCGTGATCATGGATCGTAACGGCGTAGTACTGGCGCGCAACTATTCCGCCTACACGCTCGAAATCACGCCGTCGAAGATCGGCCGTCCGCTCGAAGACCTCGTCACCGATCTGTCGGACGTGATCGAGATCACGCCGCGCGACCGCGCCCGCTTCAAGAAGCTGATGGATGACAGCAAGAGCTTCGAGAGCCTGCCGATCCGCACTCGGCTGACCGACGAGGAAGTCGCCCGCTTCACTGCCCAGCGTTTCCGCTTCCCCGGCGTTGACGTGCACGCGCGCCTGTTCCGTCAATACCCGCTCGGCGAGACGGCCGCGCACGTGATCGGCTACATCGGCCGGATTTCGCAGCGCGATCGTCAGCGTATCGACGCGATGAGCGAAGAGAACGACAGCGACAGCGCCAAGTACGACATCCGCCGCGACGTCAACAACTACAAGGGCACCGATTACATCGGCAAGATCGGCGTCGAGCAAAGCTACGAGACGCAGCTCCACGGCATCACCGGTTTCGAGGAAATCGAAGTGACCGCCGGGGGCCGTCCGGTGCGCACCATCTCGCGCACCCCGGCCACGCCGGGCGACAACCTCGTGCTGTCCATCGACATCAAACTCCAGCAGGTCGCCGAACAGGCCTTCGCCGGACGTCGCGGTGCGGTGGTCGCCATCGAACCTAAGACCGGCGACGTGCTCGCCTTCGTGTCCGCACCGAGCTTCGACCCGAACCTGTTCGTCGAAGGCATCGACCAGCAGAACTGGGACGCTCTGAACACCTCGGCCGACCGGCCGCTGCTCAACCGTCCGTTGCGCGGCACCTATCCGATCGGTTCGACGTACAAGCCGTTCATGGCGCTCGCCGCGCTCGAACTCGGCAAGCGCACGACGAACTGGGGTTTCCAGGACACGGGCTCGTTCACGCTGGGCAACCACACGTTCCGCAACGACGTGCGCAACGGTCAGGGCTGGATCGACATGTACCGCTCGATCGTGGTCTCGAACGACACGTATTACTACATGCTCGCGCACGATCTGGGCGTGAACGCCATTCACGACTTCATGGCACCGCTCGGCTTCGGTCAGTTGACGGGCATCGACATCGAAGGCGAAGCGCGTGGCATCCTGCCGTCGACCGAATGGAAGCGCAAGGCGTACAAGAAGCCAGCGCAACAGAAGTGGTATGACGGCGAGACGATCAGTCTGGGCATCGGACAGGGCTACAACTCGTTCACGATCCTGCAACTCGCGCACGCCACGGCCACGCTGGCGAACAACGGCGTGGTGATGAAGCCTCACCTCGTGAAGGCGGTCGAAGATCCCGTGTCGCATGCGCGCCAGCTGACCGTGCCGCATGAAAGTGCGCGTCTGCCGTACAAGCAGGCGGACATCGACTTCGTCAAACGGGCGATGGTCGGCGTGATCAAGGAAGGCACGGGACGTCAGGCGTTCGCCGGCGCACCGTACGATGCAGGCGGCAAGACAGGCACGGCGCAGGTGTACTCGCTCGGCAAGAACGAGAAGTACAACCACAACGCGATTCCCGAGTTCAAGCGCGACCACGCCCTGTTCATCGCCTTCGCCCCGGCAGAAGATCCGAAGATCGCCATTGCGCTGATCGTCGAGAACGCCGGTTGGGGTGGCGCGCAGGCCGGTCCGGTCGCGCGACGTCTGCTCGACTACTACCTGATCGACGAACCTAAGGAGCGCGCAGCCGAAGCCGCCGCACTGCAAGCTGCCGCGTCGGGTGCAGGTGCCGCATCAGCGGTCTCTGCCGCACCGGACGCACCGCCGGCCAGCGCCGCCGAACTCGACCGCACCGCAGGCGCTACCACGACGACCGTGTCGCGGGTGGCACCGGGCGCATCGGCGGCCACTGCCGCCAACGCCGCACCGCGCGCCGCAGGCGGCAAGGCGTCGGCCCCGGCGGCGGCACCTGCGACACCTCAGACGCCGCCCCCCCCTCAGCAAAAGCCCGCCGTAAGCCCGACCGTCGCCGACGAAGCACGTCACCGTGCCGCGATCCGCGCACAGCGCGGGCAAGGAGGAACGCCATGATGGCGCTCGACAAACACACGTGGAAAGAACAGGTCAAGCGCCTGTTCGCCGCCTTCGACAAGCCGCTCGCGCTGATCGTCTTCCTGCTGCTCTGCGTCGGACTGGTCACGCTCTACAGCGCCAGCATCGACGTCCCCGGCCGCGTAGAAGACCAGATCCGCAACATCGTGCTGACCTTCATCCTGATGTGGGTGCTGGCGATGATGCCCACCCAGACCCTCATGAAGTTCGCCGTGCCGCTCTATACAGCGGGGGTGGCGCTGCTCATTGCAGTGGCGATGTTCGGTCTGACGAAGAAGGGCGCGAAGCGCTGGCTGAACGTCGGTATGGTGATTCAACCGTCCGAAATCATGAAGATCGCCATGCCGCTCATGCTGGCCTGGTACTTCCAGAAGCGCGAAGGCAATATTCGCTGGTTCGACTACCTGGCGGCTATCGCGCTGCTCGGCGTGCCTGTCGGGCTGATCGCGAAGCAGCCCGACCTCGGCACGGGTCTGCTCGTGGCGGCCGCCGGTCTGTACGTCATCTATCTGGCCGGATTGTCGTGGAAGCTGATTTTGCCGGTGCTCATTGCCGGTGTCATCGGCATCGGCACGATCCTCGCGCTGGAAGACAAGATCTGTCAGCCGGATGTCGAATGGCACATCCTGCACGACTACCAGAAGCACCGCGTGTGCACGCTGCTGGACCCAACGTCCGATCCGCTCGGCAAGGGCTTCCACACGATTCAGTCGGTCATTGCCATCGGCTCCGGCGGCACGACCGGCAAGGGCTGGCTCAAGGGCACACAGGCCCACCTCGAATTCATTCCCGAGAAGCACACCGACTTTATCTTCGCCGTGTTCGCGGAAGAGTTCGGTCTGATCGGCGAGGGCGTGCTGATCCTGCTGTATCTGCTGCTGGTCGCACGCGGCCTGATGATCGCGGCGAGCGGCGCGACGCTATTCGGACGATTGCTCGCCGGTGCGGTCACGATGATCTTCTTCACCTACGCCTTCGTGAACATGGGCATGGTGAGCGGCATTCTGCCGGTGGTCGGGGTACCATTGCCGTTCATGAGCTACGGGGGCACGGCGCTGGTGACGCTCGGCCTCGGGGTCGGCATTCTCATGAGCGTGGCGCGCGAGAAGCGGCTCATGCAGAGCTAGCACCTCCGCACCGCCTTCGACGCATCGATGCGTCACCCGCAAAACGGCAGAGCCTACGCTCTGCCGTTTTTGTTTTCGGTCGAAGTGTTCGTCGATCTCAATGAGCGAATCATGGGATTCCGCTTAGTCCAAATTCGATAAAAAAGAGGCTTAAACGAAACACACGTGCATTCGCCAAGTTCGCCGTCTTCATCGAGAGACGTCGCCCGACAGGCGTCATGCACACAACCGAAGGAGCACTTCGCGATGGGCATGGACATCTCGCTACAAACCGTTGCGCAGAATTCGCGCGCCATCCTCGACATGCTGAACGCCCAGGCAAACGAAGGTGTGGCGAAAGGACGAATCGGCATTCGCAAGGACGGGCAGATCACTGTCTTCAGAGGCATGGAGTTTGTCCTGCATCTCCGGCAATGTCACCGCGCGAAACAGCTTCTGAAAGCGCAGGAACTGATCACCGAAAAGAAGTCCCCCGTCTCTTCGCTGGTGTCCTCGCTCAAGCTCAACAGCGTCCGGCTGGATAAGCGGCCGGTGAGCCAACTGATCGTCAGGCTGAACCGGTCCAATGTCATGGACCGCCAGACCAGTACCGGATCTGCGACGCAGGTCTTGCTGACGACGCGCTCGGCAGCCGTTTCATCGATTGAGCCCGCGACGTGGACGGTTCCGGCCAAGCACGAAGAGCTCTTTCCCACGGTCATGGCGGAGGCGGAGAAGATCTGGGCTAAGTACCGCGAACCTGCTGGCAACGATACCTCCGCCGTAGCGGCCAATCCGCTGAGCGACGCCCGCCCGGAAGCGTCGACCGAATGCGATGCAAAGCCAGCGCTCCCGCCCAAGAGCAACCAGTCAGCCCTGCAGAGGAACGTCAGTCGTGCACGGATGGCATACGGCGCCCCGATGCCCGTCTCACAGCGTCACCCCGACTAAAGCCCTATCGAGAGGATAAATCAGGCTATGACCAGTATCTCGCTGCAATCGGTCGCATACAATTCGCGCCCCACGCTCGACAGGTTGGGGGAGCCGGGCAACGGCGCGACCATCGAGAATGGGCGCATCGGCATCAACGACAAAGGTCAGCTCGTTGTCTTCAAGGGCAGGACGTACCTGCTACACCTCCAGCAGTGTTACCGGGCGGACAAGTTGATCAAAGCGACCTTCGTCACCGACTTCAGCGTGTACTCCACGACGCTTCGCACCAGCGCGAGCGAGGCCACGTTCTCGGTACTGCACGCGCCCTACCGACATGCGCCGGATGTGCCGTCCGACCGGTTGTACGTGACGCAAACGTTGCAGTTCGTCGAAAACGCCATGCGACATGTGTCGCCGCCGGACGACGCGAGCGGCAAGTCCATCGGCGGCATCCCCAACGGATACCCCGTGATCGTTTTCGACGAACCCGAGGGCATCGCCGGGGTACTGGTCGCGGCGCTCGCCATGTCGCGCGACGTTCACGAGCATCTCAGCGTAGAGGAAATCGTCACCGATATCCGGCTCACGGCTTCTCCGCACCTGATCGGCACCCACCACCAGCTCGACGTCATTGGCGCGTTTGCCGACGACCTGCGAAGACCGTTGCTCAGACATCGCTGATTTGCCGATTCGTCGATTCGTCGATCTGCTGCGTCGGCGTCGTCACGTCACGCAATGTCTTCGCAACACCCCGAGGAACGATACGAAGCGCCGTTCCTTCCTGCCCCCTTCACGCGACGCGATCGCAACAGGAGACCTGCCATGTCGCCCCAGGCCACCGTGCCCCCCTCCCCCGGACGCACCGCGACCGTGGCATCCCGGCGTTCGGCTCGCGTGCCGTCGGCCGAGGCGCTAACGCTGACGCGTCAGCCGACGGACGAGAAATCGCCCCGCGATTCGCAGATGCTCAAGCACGCGAAGCGTACGCTGGCCGTACGGCGCGAGCCGCCCCGTGCGCCCGACATCGAGCGCTATCTGCGGCGCTGGCTGACTGCGCCGCCCGCCCTCCTGATCACGCTCGCCTCAGACGACGAACTGCTCGCCCGCAACATCGGTGCGTTACCCGCTTGCGCGTCCACGTCATAACTCACGTGCACGCGCGCCGCGAGTACGCCGCTCATCAATCGGACGGACTGCTCCAGCCGCTGCTCGATCGCGGAGTACAGACGCGCCCGCTCGGCGCGGGGCGACGCCACGAGCGAATCGGGCGGGAACATCTGGGCGATTTCCATACGGGGACGCGACGGCAAGTCGTACGTCTTGAGCCAGTCCACCGCTTGTGGAAAATCGGCAGCGTCGACAGAAATCGAATAACCCGCCTTTCCCCCGTCGGTCTTCTGCGTCGCGATGTCGTGACGCAGAAGGACGGCAGCCACTTCATTGGCCTGCTGCTGGTCGAGCGCGCTGAGCAGCGTCTCGGCTTTGCGGCATCCCGTGAGTGCCAGCACGGCGACGAGGAGAAAGACGTAGCGACGCATTACCGAAGCAGCGCCTCAACGGCCGCTACCGATTTACGCGCGAGCGAACTCGCCATGCCGACATCGATGCCGTAGACGGCCAGCCGATTTTGCAAGTCCATCGCGCTCTCCGAATTGCTGGGATCGAAGCGCGACACAGCTGCCGTGATGCCTGCGCGGTCCGCTTCGAAATCGGCGGACAGATTGGCCACCGCGTTCATGAAACGCGACTCCAGTGTCTGGCCTGCAGCGGGATCGGTCGCAGACACCGATGCGTGGGAGTCCAGCGAGCGGACCGATAAGAGCGAAGGATCAAGTAGCATGGCAGCCTCGTTCGATATAGCGGTGAACGCATGAGCGTTCGATGACACGCGATGACGCGTGCCTCAGTACTTGGAGATGACCCCTTGCACCGTGTCCTTCAGTGTCTTGACGGTGCCTGACTGTGCGGCGCGCATCGTCGTGTAGGCGGCCATCGCCGCCTGAAACTCGGCCATACCCTCCGATTCGGTCGGCTTGCTCTTGATCTTGTCGATCGCCTCGTCCATGCGCTTCTTCAAGGCCGACGTCGGTCCGTTGAATTCCTTCGACGTCTGCTCAAGGTAAGTCAGATCTTCGCTCCTGATTCCCGGAATGCTTCCAGTCATGGTTTTTCCAAGCTCCTGTGCGGCATTACTGCCGGTTAATAAATCGCCACTGATGTGGTCCGTCCTTCACATAAGCGGCCGGACCGTACGCATACGATTGCTTTGCCGTCCAGTCGTCGCGAAGGTCGACGTTGAAGTGCACCAGACGCTTGCCCCATCGCTTCTCGAAGGTCTGCATAAAGCCGTAGAGACGGCGCAGCTGGACATCATCGAGTTCCGTGCTGATGTGGAACGTCACGCCTTCCGGCGTATCGGTGCGCAGGAACGGGACCATCTGACGTTTGAGCGCGTCCTCGGCTTCGCCGTTGGCTTCGGTTTCGTCATGCAGCGTGATGTTCACGCGATGGGCATAGGGAATCCGCTCCAGCAGGGCCTGGCGGAACTGCGCCATCTCCACGTCGGACAACCCCTTCTGCTTGCGATTGATCCATAGCTCCGGCACGGCCGGGTCGTCGAGCGAGAGCTTGAAATACAGCACCTCGGTGCGCGATGTATCGATCCACTGCGTGATGCGCGCGTTCTCTTCGTCGAGTGCGACGAGCACCAGCTTTTCCCGCTTCATGACCTCTGCGCCGAGCGCGCGCGCCAATGCGTTACGCGCGGCGCCGTCTTCCGTAAGCACGTAGAGATGGCCATCGTTGCCGGGCAGCACGATGGCGCGACCGCCGAGCGATTCGAGATATTCCGATATGCTCTGCGCCTGACGTTGCGGCTCCGAGCGCCAGTAGAAGAACGCGCTTGCGACGAGCAGCACGACGACAACGCACGACCAGAACGCTCGCTGCCAGCGGCGGCGCGTACGCGACGGGCTTACCTCGTCGTCGGGCCGCGTGTGGGCGCACAAGCTGCGCTGCACCTCGTCGGACCACGCCGCATCGATGCGCTTCACGCCCACGCGAACATCGCCGATGCGGGCGATCTGCGAGGCGTCGATAGCGACTTCCGCACCGGCACCTTCACTGAGTACGCGCACGAACAGTCCATCGCGCCCGGCGTCGTCGACCAGCACTTCGAAGTTGTCGCCACCTTCGCCATCCATCGGCACATAGATGGCGTTGGGCGGCATTTCCGTCTGCCAGCCGCGATCGAAAGCGGGATCGCTGGGGCCAATGACGAAGAGCGTCACCCCGGGCGGCAGCGCGAATTCGCAGCCGCGCATCGGGCCAGTCAGCAGACGCAGCACCGCCCCTTGGGGGATGTCGTCGATCTCGTCGGTTCGGAGGTCTGATTCCATCATCTCTTCGCGGGCAAGCGATACCGGACTGTCAGTCGACGTCGGCGGTGTTCGTCGTTCGCGCTCCTCAACAATGAATTCGTTGAGGCTGAGAATACCGACCCGGGATCAGCGATTCATGATGGGATTCTTCGCATCCGGGAGATGCGTGATCAGGATTTCAAGAGTCCGCTGCGCTATCGCACGGCTGGCGCAGGCTGAGTGGGCAGAACGGATGATGGGCGTTGCGCGCGTTCACGGTTCATGGCCTCGAGCTTGCCCTGCGCGGCGACGTCGCCCTGTGCAGCGGCCTTCTCGTACCACAGGCGTGCGCGCTCGGGATCGGGCGTCACAACGCCGTAGCCGCGCTCGTAATAGCTCGCCACGATGTATTGCGACGGCAGGTCGCCGCCGCGCGCCGCCTTCTCGTACCAGGTGAAGGCGGTCTTGTAGTCCTTGGGCACGCCCCGCCCGATGAAGTACTCGTTGGCAATGGCCGCCTGCGCCTGCACATGGCCCTGCTTCGCTGCTTTCTCGTACCAGAGGTTGGCCTGAGGAATCGATTTATTCACAACGTAGCCGTCGTCGAACATCTTGCCGTAGACGTATTGCGCCTGCGTCATGCCCGCGTTGGCGGCACGTTCCAGCCATTGCACAGCGCCGTTGGGATCGGCCGTCACCCCTTCGCCGTTGAGCAGCATCATCGCGTAGTCGAACTGCGCGAGGCGATTGCCCTGCTCGGCGGCACGGCGAAACGCGTCGAGCGCCTGCGTTTGCTGGCCCGCCTCGTACTGATGCACGGCCTGGTCGGTGAGGGCCTGCGCCGGCGCCTGTGCGGCGGCGACCGCGTAGGGGACCGGGGCGCACGCAACGCCTGCAAGCACGATGACGGCACCGGCAAACACGCGGCGCAGGGCGAAAGACGTCGGGACGGCACGGGTCATGGCACACCTCCGGGAACGGACGTACGCCTATTGTGCGCCAAACAAAAAGCCCCGGCTTGAACCGGGGCTTCGGGGTGAGACCGCTGTCGCGCTATCGTGCTTACGGCTTGATGTAGGAATAGCCCTTTTGCTGCAAGCGCGTCAGTTCGACCACGCCGGACGGCGTGAAGTCCGCGTCCAGCACGAACTGATCCTTCTTCAGATTGCGCTGCTTGAGCGTGATTTCGCACACCTCGAACTTGACGCCGCGTGCATGCAGCGCCGAGATCAGCGGCCCGACGGTCGCCGCATCCTTGTAACTCTCCATCAGAAAATCGACACCCTGCGAATGCGCGACGACCACGATCTTGGTGTCCGGCACCGTGTCCAGCTGGTTGCGGATGTTGCGCAAGCCTGCGAGCGCCTGATGCTCGGCGTCGTTGATGTGATACACGACCTTGTCTTCCGCAAAGGCCGACGTAGCCGGTACAGCAAAAACAGTGAACAGGAATGCGGTCAGCAGGCCGCGCAGCAATGTCTTGATCATGAGAGTCCCCCTTCGCGATATCGGGTGTTGGCGATTGACGTTATAGATGCGAGTTACGTGTAACCAGCCGCATCATAGCGCGATGTCACACATCGGAGCGGGGATGACCTGCTTCGAGATAGCGGGAGATGGTGGACCGATCGTCGTCCAGCGGTGGCGCAGACGGCCTGACAAAGTGGCTTTGCCAGGCATCCTCTGCCGAGTAGGCGGGCGGCGGGCCGGGTGGCAGCACCTCGGGCACTTGGCCCGGTAGCGCATACGGTGGCGGCGGATCGCCGTACGGACGCACGCCAGTGAGGTCGTTGCGAAACCCGTCATATTCGGGACATACCGCGTTCAATGCCGAGGCAGGCGGAGCCGTCACGCTCAACCGGTTCGCCGCCCGAGAGAACGACGACGTATCGAATCCCGAATCGAGCCGGCGAACCGAACACAGACGGACATCCGTCTCCGAGTCTCCGGCAACGAAATTGCAGGCGCCGGGAATACTTACCATAGTGTTTGCTCTCACCATCGCTTCTCCGAAAAATAAAAAACCCGCCAGATCCAGTATCTGGCGGGTTTCGACTTTCGGTCATGCTTTCACCCGCAGCCGTCGCGATTGCGGGTGAAGTATCGGTTCTGTGACATCTCGGGCCTCATCCCAGAGGATAACGGCCGATTCGCGCAAGCCGTAGCTCAGGCGGTCACTTCCGACCAGCAGTTCGGCGTCTCGTACAGACGCAGACGCACCAGACGCAGGTCGCGACCGTAATGCGCATCGAACACATGGCTCAGCTTGTCGAATGCGGCAGCGGCGAGATTCTCGACAGTCGGCACGCGGTCGAACACCACGGTCTTGTGGTCGGGCATCGTCTCAAGGAAAGTCCGCACGGCCGTGTCGCCTTCATAGACGAGGAACGCGTGGTCCCACACCGAGACCAGATGCTCGTTGGCGAGCGCCTTCACGTCGGCAAAGTCCATCACCATGCCGTTGTCGGACGCACCGCTCTCACGGCTCACTTCACCGGCGAGCGTGATCTCCAGCACATAGCGATGCCCGTGCAGGTTGCGGCACTGGCTTCGGTGATCGGGAATGCGGTGGCCCGCATCGAATTCGAGTTTCCGGGTAATCGTAATCACAGCAACGGCTCAGGGAATATTCAGGTATTTGTGCGTCTGCATCGACAACGACCAGCGCGGGTGCGACTTGCAATAGTCGATCGCCAGCTTGGTATTCGTGTCCCGCAACGGGCCATCCATCGGTTGCAGATAGAAGTGCGTGAAGTCGAGCGCTTCGTAATCGGCCAGACGCTGACGATCCTGCGGCACCACCACCTTCAGTTCGTCGCCACGCGTGACGATCAGTTCGGCATCTGCCTTCGGGCTCACGCACACCCAGTCAATGCCTTCGGGAATCGCTTGCGTGCCATTGGTTTCCACGGCAATGCGAAAACCCTCGGCATGCAGCGCAGCGATCAGCGGGGCGTCGAGCTGAAGCAGGGGCTCGCCGCCGGTGCACACGATGAAGCGGTGCGCGCGATCGTCCTGCGGCCACAGCGCGACGACCTGTGCGACGAGGTCGGCCGGCGTACGGTACTTGCCGCCGTTCTCGCCATCGGTGCCGACGAAGTCCGTATCGCAGAACTGGCAGACGGCATCGGCACGGTCCTCTTCGCGCCCGGTCCACAGGTTGCAGCCTGCAAACCGGCAGAACACGGCCGGGCGCCCGGCGTTCGCGCCCTCACCCTGCAATGTGTAGAAGATTTCCTTTACCGCGTACGTCATGATGCTCTCGATTCGACTATGAAGAATCAGACCGCCTGGCGACCCTGATTCTGGTTATCGCGCGCCCGCCACTGCTCGTAGCCGCGCTGACGCAACTGGCACGCCGGGCATTCGCCACATCCGTAGCCCCACGGGTGCAGCACGCTGCGCTCGCCCAGATAGCACGTGTGCGTGTCTTCTCGCACGGTCTCGACGAGCACGTTGCCGCCCAGATCCTGCGCCATCTGCCACGTGTCGGCCTTGTCGATCCACATCAGCGGTGTCTCGACGATGAAGCGCTGGTCCATGCCCAGATTGAGCGCGACCTGAAGCGCCTTCATGGTGTCGTCGCGGCAATCGGGGTAGCCCGAGAAATCCGTCTCGCACATACCGCCGACGAGTACCCGCAAACCTCGGCGATACGCAATGGTCGCACCAATCGTCAGAAACAGCAGATTTCGTCCCGGCACGAAGGTATTCGGCAGATTGTTCGCCGCCATCGCAATCGTGGTTTCGCGCGTGAGCGAGGTCTCGCTGATCTGACCGAGAATCGACAGGTCGATCATGTGATCGTCGCCCAGTCGCGGCGCCCACTGCGGAAAACGTTCGCGGAGCTTGGCCAGCACGTCGGTGCGGCACTCCAGCTCGACGCTATGGCGCTGGCCGTAATCGAAACCCAGCGTCTCGACGCGCGCGTAGCGCGAGAGCGCCCACGCGAGGCAGGTGGTCGAATCCTGTCCACCGGAGAACAGAACCAGAGCGGAATCGGTGCTTGTCGTCATGATCATGCGCTAGCAGTATCGCCCTTGCCGTCGGAGCATCGAGGCATCGCGACAGCGGGGGGCCGGGGCACGCGCTTGCGGCTGCCATCGAAGATCGGACCTTTCGGACATTCGGGACGTACGGACATCGCTATCTCGAACGTCCCCGGACCTTCCGGGCAACCCGCGTGCGGGAGTTGTCACGCGATTTTGAACCGCGTTGCCCCGCGCAGCTATCGCCGGGCCGTTATACCCATCATCGGGCAGCGTTTTCGGTCAAACGCAAAAAGGGCTTGCGATATGCGCAAGCCCTTCGAATTTGGTGGCCTGGGTCGGAATCGAACCAACGACACGCGGATTTTCAATCCGCTGCTCTACCAACTGAGCTACCGGGCCAAGAGAAAAGCGATTATAGAGAACGAATACGCTTTGCGCAAGCCCCTAATCTAAAAAATCTGCAGCGAAGTGGCATGACGGCACCTTTGCGCGCGCCACACCGCCGTTCCATCAGGTCTTGCTCTTGGAAAGTTCGACGCCCAGTTGCTTGAGCTTGCGATACAAGTGCGTACGTTCCAGCCCGGTCTTTTCGGCTACGCGCGTCATGCTGCCGTGTTCCTTGGCCAGATGGTAAGCAAAGTAGGCGCGCTCGAAGGCGTCGCGGGCTTCGCGCAGCGGGACGTCGAAGGAGATGTCCGCCGACATGCCCGCACCGCCCAGACCGCTCACGCCGTCCGCATCGCTCACGCCGAGCGGCACGTGATGCGAGGCCGTACCGTTCAGGCCCGCGCCGGCGTGACGCGGCTCGCTCTCGCCGAAGACACCGGCTTCGAGTGCGTCGTCATCGCCTTCGAAGGCGCTTGCCGCCCCACCGGACGCTTCGCGCTTGCCACGCGCCAACCCCTGCTCGACCGCCTGCAACAGCTTTTGCAGGGCGATGGGCTTCTCTAGGAAGTTGAGCGCACCGATCTTCGTCGCCTCGACGGCGGTGTCGATCGTGGCATGTCCGGACATCATGATCACGGGCATGGTCAGCAACTGCTGTGCCGCCCATTCCTTGAGCAAGGTCACGCCGTCGGTATCGGGCATCCAGATATCGAGCAGCACGAGATCGGGCGTGTGTGCGGCACGGAAAGCGCGCGCTTCCTGCGCGTTCTCCGCCACCTCCACGGCATGCCCCTCGTCGCTCAGAATCTCCGAGAGCAGCTCCCGGATCCCCATTTCGTCATCCACCACCAAAATGGTTGCCATTTACGCTACCTTCGTGTGTTCTGCCGGCTTGCTGCGCGGCAGTTCCTGGTCGTCAGCCAATTGAGTAAACAAGATCGAAATCTGTGCACCTGCACTGCCTTCGCCCTCGGGTAAAGACCGGTTACGGATATCGATACGCGCCTGATGCTCGTCGATGATCTTCTTGACCATCGCCAACCCGAGCCCGGTGCCCTTCGATTTGGTCGTCACGTAGGGTTCGAATGCGCGGGTCAGAATGCGCGCCGGGAAGCCCGGCCCATTGTCCGTGATCGTCAGACGCACTGCTGTGCGCTTCGGTTCGCCGGGATGCACATCCGTTCCTGCGTATTCTACTGTCTTCGTTTCCACCGTGATAAGAGGGTTTTCGGTTCCGCCGACCGCATCTTGAGCATTCTGCAGCAGATTATGGATAACCTGCCGCAATTGCGTCGAGTCTCCGCGAATCTCCGGCAGCTCCGCATCGAGGTACGGACGGATCGTGCCGCGTCCTTCATCCACACCGTACAACGTCAGCACCTCGCCAATCAGCTCGTTGAGTTGCAACGGATGCATGATCGCGGGCGGCAGTCGCGCATAGTCGCGGAAATCGTCCACCATGCGCTTCATGGCCGCCACCTGATTGACGATGGTCGTCGCGCCCTTGCGCAATACTTCGGCGTCGGCCGGCGGCAGCTTGTCGGACAGCTTCATCTGCAAACGCTCCGCCGAGAGCTGAATCGGCGTGAGCGGATTCTTAATCTCGTGCGCCAGACGCCGCGCCACTTCGGCCCATGCCACTGAGCGCTGCGCGGAGATCACGTCGCTGATGTCGTCGAACACCACCACGTAGCCGCCGCCTGCGCTGGTCGGCACTCCGCCCACCGCCACCATCGGCTCCGGCAAATGCGAGCCACGTACCAGCAGCGTCACACCGTCGGTTTCGCCTGGCAGCGTCAGACCGATCTGCTGCTGCCAGTGCCCGCCCGGACCGAGGTCGGCATTGGCGTCGCGATCGGCGAACGCTCGACGCAGCGTTTCACCGAACTCTACCAGCGCCGGAATATGTGCGGGCGAGCGATTCAACTCGCCCTGAAAACTCTGCTTGAAGATGCGCTCGGCGCCGGCGTTGGCCGTCGTCAGTCGGAAATCGCGATCAAACACGAACACACCGGCCGTCAGGCTCGACAGAATGGACTCCAGGTGCGCCTTCGAACTTTCCAGCGCGAGACGGTTGCGCTCCACGGTAGCGCGCGCGTCGGACAACTGACGCGTCATCGCATTGAACGCCTGCGTCAGAAAACCCAATTCGTCATTGGTGCGCACTTCCCCCTTGGGCGACAAGTCGCCAGCCGCGACTTCCTGCGTGCCGCGCGCGAGCAGGAACAGCGGACGCGCCAGCTGACTACCGAGCGCCAGCGCGAGCATCATCGCCACGAAGGTCGCGAGGAACAGCGATAGCGTCAGCGTACCGATGTACATCTTGCGAAGGCCCGTGCGTCCCAGCGCCTTCTCCTGATACTCGCGATAAGCGTTCTGCACGGCCTCGGCGCTCTTGGCCAGATTGGCCGGGACCAGTTGGGTGACTTGCAGAAACCGTTCGTCGTCCTGCAACGACGACGTGTAGCTCGACGGAATGCGGATCACCACGCGCCAGCGCAACTGATCGTGTCCTTCGTGCCGGTCGTAGCCCTCGCTACCGCCTTCGATGGCCGTGTAGCCACGCGGTTGCGTGCGCGCCTGTCGCAACATCAGCGCGGTGGGCAGATCGGGCACCAGCGCGTTGAAGTTGCCTGAGGCCGAGGCCAGCACACGACCGTTGCCGTCGACGATGGTCGCGTCCTGCAAGCCGAACTGATCTCGCATGCGTAGCAGCGTGAGCGTGCCGCCCTTCTCGCCGCTCGACGCCAGATTGTCGGCCACCAGTTGTGCCTTCGCACTCAGATCGGACAGACCGTTGTTCAGAATCGCACGCCCGAGTTCGAGACCGGAGTCGAGCGCCGTTTCGACCCGCACGTCGAACCACGATTCGATGCTGCGCGAGACGAATTGCAGCGATACGAGATAGATGATGCCGCCCGGCAGCACACCCACCAGCGCGAAGAAGATCGCAAGCTTGGCGAGCAGTCGCGTGCCGAAACGTCGCTGGCGCAGCCGCACGAGAATGATCCAGACGAGCGCGCCGACGATGAAGACGAAGATGAATGCGACCGCAATATTCGCGGTGTAGAGCAGCGAATAGTAGCGATCGAAGAATTCGGTATTGGCCGACGCGAGCGCAAGCAGGCCGAACAGGCCGATGGCGACCAGCGCCATCGTGACGATCAGCGTGCGGATGACGATGTGCTTGAGCAGGCCGCCGCCGTTATTTGACACGGGCAGCTCCGGGCGGGAGGGCCGCATTGAAGGCCAGTGGCAATTTGCCCGTCGAGCGCGAGGCGGCATTCGTGGCGTTCGCAGGACTCGTTGCATCGGGCGATGTCAGACCGAAGCTCCCAGAGGCTGCGGACGGTGCCAGCGTAATCGGTGCGGCGGACACAGGCGCCGATGCGGACGTTGCGACGGGCAATGCCGCCACGCTCGGCACCGACAAGCTCGCCGATGCCGACGGTTGCGCGGGCGTGAACAAGAAACGCGTCCAGTCCGAACTGAGGTTCCAGTCGCGATTGTTCACTGCGTCGATCTGGAACGGCTTGGGCATGAGCGCGTTGTCGAGCCGCATGCGCACCGACACCTGATACTGCGTGCCCGGCTTGGCCACGCCCTTCTCGATCACGCGCCAGCCGCTGACATTGCGAACGAGCGCGAGCGCTTCACGCAGCGAACCGAATCCCAGTTGCAGGCCGCCGCTATTGCTGTTGCCGTTATTGCTGGAGACACGGTACTGACGCGTGAGCGGCTGGAACCACAACCGCACGCTCTGAGACGTATTCACGACCTTTTCGTCGAACCAGTACCAGCGCGAGCGGGTCAGTTCGAAGTCCGTCGTGAAATAGAGGGAGATGCCGCGATTGACGGCATCTTCGAGACTGCTATTGAGCTCGAAGGCAAAGCGTGCGTCGAGCGACCAGCCGCCGTCCGACGGTTCGAGCCGGGCCTCGCGCACCTGGATTTCGTTTTCGGCGCGCGCGGGTGCCGCGTAGCCGAGCGCAAAAACGCACAGCAGCAGTGGCAGCAGGCAGGCCAGTAGCCGTTGGGAGAAAGTCACCGTTTCTGGAAGCGAGCGTAGTAGAAGCCGTCGTGGGCGCCGCCAGGGGTCATCAGCAATTGCCCGGGAGCGTCCAATCGTACCGCATCTGTGCGAACACGTTCAAACCATTGCGCTTGCTGCTCGTTTTCCGCCGGGAAGACGGAGCACGTCGCATAGATCAGTTCGCCGCCCACAGCCAACGTCTCCCACAGCGCGAGCAGAATCCGGCGCTGCTCCTCGACCAGCGCAGCAATGTCGGCCTCGCGACGCAACCAGCGAATGTCCGGATGACGACGCACGATGCCCGCTGCCGAACACGGCACGTCGGCCAGAATGCGGTCGAACGGCACGCCGTCCCATCCCCCGCCCGACCATTTCGACGGATTGCCCGCATCGCCGATGCGCACATCCGCTTCCAGCCCGAGACGTTCCAGATTCTCATAGATGCGTGGCACGCGCGTGCGGTCCGATTCGAGCGCCGTGACCTGCACGTCCGCCATTTCCAGCAGATGACCGGTCTTGCCGCCAGGGGCTGCGCAGGCGTCCAGCACGCGCATGCCCGGCGTCGGATGCTCGCCGAGTACCAGCGGCGCAGCCAGTTGCGCGCCCGCATCCTGCACCGAAACCCATCCGTCGGCGAAACCGGGCAGACGATCGACCGGCACCGCGTGCGCCAGACGCAGCGCCACCGGGCCGATGACCTCGGCCTCCATGCCCGCCTGCGTCAGCGCCGCCAGCATGGCGTCCACGCTGACACGACGCGTGTTCACGCGCAGCGTCATCGGTCCGCGGCCATTGCCAGCGGCCAGCAGCGTCTCCCATTGGTCGGGATAGGCGCGGCGCACGGTGTCAATCCACCACGCAGGGTAATTCCAGCGCGCTTCGGGTTGCGTCTCGATCTGCGCCATCAGCGCGCTACGCTCACGCAGAAAGCGGCGCAGCACCGCATTGGCCAGCCCCTTCGCCGCCGCCGTGCGACGCTGCGCGGCAATGGCTTCGACCGCCTGATCGACAACCGTAAATTCGGTGTACGCAGCACCTTCGGCATCGTCTTGCAGCAACGCGAGCGCGCATAGGAGGATGTCGCGCACGCGTGCCTGCAAAGCGGGCTTGACGAGCACGGCGAGCAGCGCGCGGCTGCTGCCCAGACGTCGCACAGCGCGATAAGCGAGATCCTGCGTGGCGGCACGCACGGTCGGTGCGCACTGGGCGGTGGCTTGCGTCAGCGCCTGCGGCAATGCGGTGCCCTTCTGGACGGATTCGACGACCTGTGCGGCGCGTTGCAGCACATAGGCCAGGGATTCGGTGGGCAGACTCGGTTGCGGCATGGGCGTTCTACAAACAAACATGCCCGCACGACGGCGGGCATGGGAGGGTAACTGGACGGCTGTCGGCCGACAGGATATCAGACGGGGTATTGGCCGGTGCGCGCCATCTCCATCAGGCGCGCCACGCGCTCTTCGGTCGCCGGGTGGGTCGAGAACAGGTTCGCGAGACGTCCGCCGGACAGCGGATTCATGATCATCATCTGCGCCGTAGCCGGGTGCTGCTCGGCCGTATCGAACGGAATCCCCTGCGCGTAACGATGAATCTTGTCGAGCGCCATCGCGAGCGACTGCGGGTCGCCGGAGATTTCGGCACCACCCCGGTCGGCTTCGAATTCACGAGCGCGCGAGATCGCCATCTGGATCAGCGAGGCGGCCAGCGGCGCGAGAATCGCCACGGCAATGCTGGCGATCGGATTGGCCGGACGGCCGTTTTCGTCACGTCCGCCGAAGAACATCGCGAAGTTGGCGAGCGCGGAAATCGCACCGGCCATCGTGGCGGAAATCGTCGAGATGAGAATGTCGCGATGCTTCACGTGGGCCAGCTCGTGCGCCATCACACCACGCAACTCACGGTCGGAGAGCACACGCAGAATACCGGTCGTGGCCGCCACCGCAGCATTCTCCGGATTGCGGCCAGTCGCGAACGCGTTCGGCGCGTCTTCGTTGATCAGGTAGACCTTCGGCATCGGCAGGCCAGCACGTTGCGACAACTCCCGCACCATGTTGTAGAACTGCGGCGCGCTGGTCTCGTCGACTTGCTGCGCGTTGTACATGCGCAGCACCATCTTGTCCGAGAACCAGTACGAAAAGAAATTCATCGCGAGCGCAAACGCCAGCGCGAGCATCATGCCCTGCTTGCCGCCGATCATGCCGCCCACCACCATGAACAACGCGGTGATGGCCGCCATCAGCAGGGTGGTCTTCATCCAATTGAACATAGTGTTCTCCTCTGCAAATCCTTGATGACCTCACGGATCACGCACTTTGCGTGTCCTCGGGCGTTAGATGGCGTCGCTTACCGAAAATTCAACGTCCCCCGCACCGGCGTCGACTAATTTTTCAGACGTTCACCGGGTTTGCATGCGACTTCGAAGACGTTTTACGCCAT
The DNA here is from genome assembly GCF_024704525.1 of Pandoraea commovens. NCBI lineage: Bacteria > Pseudomonadati > Pseudomonadota > Betaproteobacteria > Burkholderiales > Burkholderiaceae > Pandoraea > Pandoraea commovens. Next base: position 203,299 of record NZ_CP102780.1, on the reverse strand, counting down.
TTTCGCGCTGTTTTGATGCTCGGAACGTTGAATCCCAAAATCAGGCGGAACGCTCAGTTCGTCGCGCCAGCCGTGAAGACGTCGCCCGTCGCCAGCGCAAAGCCCGCCAGGAACTCCCGCACCGGCAAGCGCTTACCGCCCGGCTTCTGGCACTCGGTCACGCGCAGCGCGCCTTCACCGCAGGCGATGACGATGGCGTCAGCGCTCACTTCGAGCACCGTACCGGGCGCAGCGCCCGACTTGCCCGTCACGGCGCTCGCGCGCCAGAGCTTCACGGGCGTGTCGTGCACGGTACCCAGCGCACCGGGGAACGGATCGAACGCCCGCACCTGCCGTGCCAGCGTTTCGGCGGGCTTGTTCCAGTCGAGCACCGCTTCCTGCTTGGCGATCTTCTCGGCATACGTGACGCCCGCCTCGGGCTGCGCTTCCGACGGCAGATGGCCGTCGCGTGCGAGCCGCTGCAACGCCTCGACGATCATTTTTCCACCCAGCGCCGCCATACGGTCGTGCAGCGTCGCCGTCGTATCTTCGGGACCGATGGGTTCGGCTTCGCGCGAGATCATCGCACCGGTGTCGAGCCCGGCGTCCATCTGCATGATGGTGATGCCGGTCTCGGCGTCGCCCGATTCGATGGCACGGTGAATCGGCGCAGCGCCGCGCCAGCGGGGCAGCAGCGAGCCGTGGATGTTCAGACAGCCGTAGCGCGGCAGATCGAGCACTTCCTGCGGGAGGATCAGGCCGTAGGCCGCGACCACCATGACGTCGGGCGCGAGTGCGCGCAATTGCTCGATGGCCGCTGCGGCTTCTTCCGGATACTTGCCGTTACGGCGCAACGACGGCGGCTGCGCCACCGGCATGCCATGTTCCTGCGCGTAGCGTTTGACGGGACTGGCCTGAAGCTTCATGCCACGTCCTGCAGGACGGTCAGGTTGAGTAAGCACCAACTCCACAGGGAAGCCAGCGGCATCGATGGCGGCGAGCGCGGTTTGTGCGAATTCCGGTGTACCGGCGAAAACGATGCGAAGCGTCATGATGGACTTCCTCCTGCGTAGTGCTGACTGGTGCTGACTGGTGCTGACTGGTGCTGACGTAGTGCTGCCGGAGATCCCGGCGACTGCGACGACTTACTGAACGGCGGTGGGTGCCGCCGAAGCGGCGGAAGCCGTGGCGGGCGTGGCCGGTACGAATGCGCGGAAACGCTCGTTCGTGTCGCCTGCGCGGCCGCCCTGCCAGATCTCGCGCCAGGTGTCTGGGACGGTGATGCGAGACGCCGCTTTGTCGAGCACCAGCAGCGTGTCGCAGCGTGAAGCGTCGTCGAGGCTCGGGAGCTGCACCGGGCGCACGTCGATGAAATAGTCGAGCATGGCCCGCTCAGATTCGCCCACGTTGAACGATCCGATGCAAGCGCTCGCTTCGGATGTGCCTGCCTGCGTCGCATTCGTTGCCTTCATGGCCTTCGTTGCCCGCGGCACTTGCGACAGCGCCTCGTTCAATGCGGCGAACGGCGTGCGATAGCTGCGCGCTTCGTTGACCCACGGCAGCAGCAGCGTCGAGAGCGTTCCCCAGACGAACATCAGTCCCGCGAAACCGAACACGAGTGCGCCGAGTGCACGACGATGCACAATGGCCGTCACCCATAATGCCGCGATCACGAGACCTGCGAGGAACAGCCCAGGCGAGAACGGCAGCACGTAATCGAGTGGCAACCATTTGCCGATCGGACCCGCAGCAACGTGCCCGTTCCCGGTCAGTTGCAGCCCCCAGCGCACCCAGAGAAACACGCCGAGCACGCTCATGAGTACGAGCGCGACGCCCGACCACGTCTTCTCCAGCCACGACGGCAGGCGCACGCCTGCGCCGAGTACGGCGATGGCCGGAAAGAGCGACAACATATAAATATCGCGGATGGCCGACGACACCACCAGCGTCAACACGAACAGCACGGCATACAGCCACAGCATGGCGAGTTCCGGGCGCTCGCCGACAAAGCGTCGCAGACGCCCGCCTGCGCCTTGGCGCAGCTGCGAAATCAACGCCCCCACGGCGAGCCAGCCCGCCGGAAAGGTCAGCCCGAGCAAGCTGGTCACGTCGTTCCAGTACGACTTGCGTTCGCCCCCGAGATGGACGAAGCCGAAGAACCGGCCGAAGTTGTTATCCCAGAACCACTCGATGAACAGCGGCTCAGACGCGTGCCAGAACAGCACCGGCCAGACGATCAGCCACGGCAGCGAGGCGAGCAACGCCCAGCCGAGCGCCGCCGCGTAACGACGCGTGCGATACGCGGGCAACAGGAAGACGGACAGCGCCGTGAGGCCCAGCACACCGGGCACGAGCAAGCCTTTGCTGAGGAACGCGATGCCAGCGCCCGTGCCGAAGAGCAGCCCCCACAGACGGGCGGAATTCTCGGCCCGCGCCAGACGCGCGAGCGCCGCCAGCGCGAGTGCGGCACCGGCCAGTTGCGGCACGTCGGCCGTGAGTTTGTGAATGTTTTCGATGGCCCCGAAGCTGCCGACCATGAGCATCGGCGCGAGCCAGTTGAAGGTGTCGGAACCATAGAGGCGCTGCGCCAGACGTCCTACGCAGATCACTGCAATGACGAGCCACGCAAGCACCGCGAACTGCGCACCCTGGAACACCGGCAGTACGGCGGAAGTCGCACGCGCAAACATCGCCCCCGTCCAGTACATGACGGGCGGCTTCTCGACGAACGGATCGGCAGCCACGCGCGGCACGATCAGATCGTGACCCCGGAAGAAGTTGAGCACCATGCCAACCGAATACGGTTCGTCGGCTTTCCAGGGGTCGCGGTCGAACAGGCCCGCGAGCAGGAACGCGAACAGCAGTGCGGCGCTCAGCCAGAAAACAAGACGGGTACGGGAAGACAGCTTAGGCGTGGCGATGGACATCTCGTCAGACAGTCGGGGTGATTGGCCCGACGGCAGACGTTCTGGACGCCCCGTCGCAGCAGCAGAAGGCAGGCGCATGGCCCGCGAGCGCTGCAAGTATAGAGGACTTTACCGGGCGCGCCCAAACCTGACCCCGAGGGGTGACGGGGCGCGCCGTGGCGATCAGGCGCGTTCGGCCTGCTTCTTCATCTTCGCCTTGATGCGGTTGCGCTTGAGCGGCGAGAGGTACTCGACGAACACGCGTCCCTTAAGGTGATCCATCTCGTGCTGGATGCACACGGCGAGCAGATCGTCGGCGTCGATGACGAACTTCTCGCCCTTCTCGTTGAGCGCTTCGACGCGCACACGATCCGCGCGCTCGACTTCGTCGTAAATGCCGGGCACGGAGAGGCAACCCTCTTCGTAGACCTTCTGTTCGTCGCTACGCCACACGATCTTCGGGTTGATGAACACGCGCAGTTCGTCGCGCGTTTCCGAGAGGTCCATCACGATGACTTGCTCGTGCACGTCGACCTGCGTGGCCGCGAGGCCGATGCCGGGGGCGTCGTACATGGTCTCGGCCATGTCCTTGACGAGTTGACGGATCCGGTCGTCCACCTCGGTGACCGGCTTGGCCACCTTATGCAGACGCGGATCGGGATATTGAAGAATTGTCAGTAATGCCATGATGAAAACGGGAATTCGCCGCATTGCCCTACGGGCAGCCGCACACGCAAAATCGTGTGATCACGCAGGCGTACGGCAATGTCTGTCGCGCGCCCCGTCTGCTCTGGCCCCCCGGTCAATGCTTACCGGATGATGAAAAATTTTAGCATAGCGCTATCGTCGACGCTGGCGGCCGACACGCCCCTGGCCACTCGTGACGCCCGCCCCGCCTGCCTCGCGAGCCATTCCTGCACGGCGGAAAACGAGAATTCCGCACACTTGGGGGCGACGCACCCTGATGGACAGATCGGTGCAGACCGAGAGGAAATCAAGGACTGGTTGCGCCTGTGCCACACGCCGGGTGTGCCAGCAGCGGCGGTCCGACGTCTGCTGGCCGCCTTCGGTCCACCCGACGCGATCTTCGGGGCGTCGCGCGGCGCGTTGTCCGACGTGGTGCCGGTAGACGTCGTCGGGCGGTTGCTGGCGCGTACGTCTGCCGAATTGTCGACGCAAATCGCCGTCACGCTCGAATGGGCGGATCGACCGGGATGCGCCGTCGTCACGTTGTCCGAATCCGCCTATCCGCGCGCGTTGCTGACGCTCGGAGACCCACCGCCGGTCCTGTACTGCCGGGGAGACGTGACACGGGCCAACCGGTCGGGAGACGGCGGCGAACGGGCCGTGGCCATCGTCGGCAGCCGTCGCGCCTCGCCGCAGGGACGCGACAACGCACGGCACTTCGCCCGGGTGCTGGGGGACGCCGGTGTCGCCGTCGTGTCGGGGCTCGCCGCCGGGATCGACGCGGCGGCCCACGAGGGCGCACTGGAGACGTCCGGGGGCACGTGCGCGGTCATCGGCACCGGCGCGGACATCGTCTACCCGACGCGCCATCGTGCACTGGCCGAACAGATCGCGGAACGGGGCCTGATGCTGTCCGCGTTCCCGATCGGCACACCGCCCCGCCCCGAGCACTTCCCCCGTCGCAACCGGCTCATCGCGGCACTCGCCCGGTGTACGGTCGTCATCGAAGCGACCACGCAATCCGGCTCGCTCATCACAGCGCGCCTTGCCGGTGAACTAGGACGCGACGTCCTTGCCGTGCCCGGATCGATCCACTCGCCGCACAGTCAGGGCTGTCACGTGCTCATTCGGGACGGCGCGACCCTCGTCACTTCGCCGGACGACGTGCTGGAGGCCCTCGGTATGACGCCATCCGCCCCGGAACGCGCCGCCCGTGGCGAGCGCAAGCGTCAACGCCAGCCCTCACCCGCCCGCGCGGGCAGCGAAACGCCGGAGCACGGCAAACGGATCGCTCAAGGCGGCAATGACGGGAACGCAGCGGCCCTGCCGGGCGTCCACGTGAGCCCGAAGCAGGCAAAAGCGGATATGAGCACGGTCGGAGCGACAGACGCCCACGCGGGCACGGCAGCGGTTCTGAAGGCGCTGGGGTATGATCCCGTCAACGCGGACACCCTCTGCGAGCGCACTGGCCTCGGCATCGCTGACGTGCTGGCGCAACTGGGCGCACTGGAACTCGGCGGCCATGTCGCCCGTCTGCCGGGCGGCCGGTTCAGCCGACTGACTTTAGCCGACTGATGCCGGCCCGCTGAAGTCCTGCCACGAGGGTCAAACAACGCGCTTCTGCCCGCCACCCCCAAAACACAGCAACCGATATCACCGACACCATGCCCGTTTTCGATCCCGTCGCCGACCGTTCTGCACTGGCTGCCGCGCTGGCCGGGGGCAACACGCGTCTCGTGGCCTGTCTGTGCGCGGCGTGGTGCGGCACCTGCCGTGAATACGCGCAAACCTTCGAGCAACTGGCCGCGAAGCATCCCGAGCTATGTTTCGTCTGGGTGGACATCGAAACGCACGCCGACTGGCTCGACGACCACGACATCGAGAATTTCCCGACATTACTGGTTCAGGATGCACCGCAATCGGCCGGTCAGGCCCGCTTCTTCGGCCCGGTGCTGCCGGCCATCGGGATTCTCGAACGTATGCTCGACGCCGACGTACTGGGCAACGCCACGGTCGCGGCCCCCGCGCTGCGCGAGCACCTGCGGGCCGCGTGAGTCCGCATCCGCCCCACCCTTGCCGACGGCTTGCGACGCGCTTATGATGTGCCGCTTTCAGGCACGCCTTGTGCCCGATCCGACGGCAACGCCGGATTGGCTATATGTTATAAAGCCAACGAATGTCGCCTGGCGACACCCCCTCAACATTACTTAACGTCATGTCAAAAGCTCTGATCATTGCCGAGAAACCGTCCGTCGCGAATGACATCGCGCGGGCGCTGGGCGGCTTTACCAAGCATGACGAGTACTTCGAGAACGACGATTACGTCGTCTCGTCGGCGGTTGGCCACCTCGTCGAAATCGGCGCGCCGGAAGACTATGAAGTCAAACGCGGCAAGTGGAGCTTCGCCAACCTTCCCGTGATTCCCCCGCACTTCGACCTCAAACCGATCGCCAAGAGCGAGTCGCGTCTGAAGGTGCTCACCCGCCTCATCAAGCGCAAGGACGTCGATGTCCTGATCAACGCCTGTGACGCGGGGCGCGAAGGGGAACTGATTTTCCGTCTGATCGCGCAGCACGCGAAGGCCAAGCAACCGGTCCAGCGTCTGTGGCTTCAGTCGATGACGCCGCAATCGATTCGCGACGGCTTCAAGCGTCTGCGCACCGACAACGACATGCTCCCGCTGGCCGACGCCGCGCGCAGCCGTGCCGAAGCCGACTGGCTGGTCGGCATCAATGGCACGCGCGCCATGACGGCGTTCAACAGCAAGGGCGGCGGGTTCTTCCTGACGACGGTCGGTCGCGTGCAGACGCCGACCCTGTCGATCGTGGTCGAGCGCGAAGAAAAGATTCGCAAGTTCGTGTCGCGCGACTACTGGGAAGTCAAAGCCGAGTTCGTTGCCGCAGCAGGCTTCTACGAAGGCCGCTGGTTCGACCCGAATTTCAAGCGCAACGAATTCGATCCCGAGCAGCGCGATTCGCGTCTGTGGAGCGTGGCGGCCGCTGAGTCGGTCGTCGCCGCGGTGCGTGGCAAGCACGGCACCGTCACGGAAGAATCGAAACCGTCGAGCCAGCTCTCGCCGCTGCTGTTCGATCTGACCAGCTTGCAGCGCGAAGCCAATAGCCGCTTCGGTTTCTCCGCGAAGAACACGCTCGGTCTGGCGCAGGCGCTGTACGAAAAGCACAAGGTGCTGACGTACCCGCGTACCGACGCACGCGCGCTGCCGGAAGACTACCTGGAGACCGTCAAGGAAACGATGGCGGTACTCAAGGAGAGCAACAACTATCATCAGTTCGCCAATCAGGTTCTGAACAAGGGCTGGGTCAAGCCGAACAAGCGGATCTTCGACAACAGCAAGATCAGCGATCACTTCGCCATCATCCCGACGCTGCAAGCGCCGAAGAACCTCTCCGAGCCGGAGCAGAAGCTGTACGACCTCGTGGTCAAGCGCTTCCTGGCGGTGTTCTTCCCGGCCGCCGAGTATCAGGTGACGACCCGCATCACGGAAGTGGTCGGTCATCACTTTAAGACCGAAGGCAAGGTGCTCGTGCAGGCCGGATGGCTCGCCATCTACGGCAAGGAAGGCGCTGACGACGGCAAGGACGCAAAGGACACCAAGGAAGACCAGCCGAATCTCGTGCCGGTCGCCAAGGACGAAAAGGTCGGTGTCGACAAGGTCGCGGCCGTCGGTCTGCAAACCAAGCCGCCTGCGCGCTACAGCGAAGCGACGCTGCTTTCCGCCATGGAAGGCGCGGGCAAACTCGTGGAAGACGGCGAGTTGCGCGAAGCGATGGCAGGCAAGGGTCTGGGCACACCGGCCACGCGCGCGGCCATCATCGAAGGCTTGCTGACGGAAAAGTACCTTGTGCGCGAAGGCCGCGAGCTGCATCCGACGGCCAAGGCGTTCCAGTTGATGACGCTCCTGCGCGGCCTGGGCGTAGACGAACTGACGCTGCCGGAACTCACGGGCGAATGGGAAGCCAAGCTCTCGCAGATCGAGCGCGGCGGCCTCAAGCGCGACGAGTTCATGCACGAAATCGCGCAAATGACGCAGACCATCGTCAAGCGCGCGAAGGAATACGATTCCGACACCATCCCCGGCGATTACGCGACGCTCACGACGCCGTGTCCGCACTGCGGCGGTGTGGTCAAGGAAAACTACCGCCGTTTCGCCTGCACGAACTGCAACTTCTCGATCTCGAAGATCCCGGGCGGACGTCAGTTCGAAATCCCGGAAGTCGAAGAGTTGCTGCAGAACAAGACGATCGGACCGCTGTCGGGTTTCCGCAGCAAGATGGGACGTCCGTTCTCGGCCATCATCAAGCTCTCCCCCGATGACGAAATGGGCTACAAGCTCGAATTCGACTTCGGTCAGGACAACGGCGACGAGGATGGCGAAGCCCCGGACTTCACGGGTCAGGAGCCGGTCGGTCATTGCCCGAAGTGCAATGGGCGCGTGTTCGAGCACGGTATGCGTTACGTGTGCGAAAACGCCGTGGCGAATCCGAAGACCTGCGACTTCACGTCGGGCAAGGTGATTCTCCAGCAGGAAATCACGCGCGAGCAGATTCACAAGCTGCTCACCGAGGGCAAGACGGACTTGCTGACGAACTTCAAGTCGTCGCGCACCGGTCGCACGTTCAAGGCGTATCTGGCCAAGCAGAAGGACGGCAAGATCGGCTTCGAATTCGAGGCGAAAGCCCCGAAGAAGACCGCAGCGAAGGCTGGCGACGGCGACGCGAAGGGTGACGAAGGCGACGAGAAGGCCGCCCCGGCACGCAAGACGGCGTCGAAGACCGCAGCCTCCAAGGCACCGGCCAAGAAGGCGGCCGCCAAGAAGACGACGGCCAAGGCCAAACCGGCGACCAAGAAGGCCGCGTCGAAGTCCGACGATGCCGCCTTCGACGAAGACGACGCACCGTTCTAAGTACGTCACTCCTCCGATGAAGCCCGACGGCCTCATCGGATCGAGACAAAAAAACGGCCACCTCCTCCCGGAAGTGGCCGTTTTGCTATCCGAAGCCAGCGGCTAATGTCGCTAACGTCGCTAAGGTCGCCAACGCCGCGTCAGGCTGCGTTACATCTGAATTTCGGTGGCGGGAGCCGACATCTTGGGCGGCACCCAGCGCTCGGCGGCCGAAATACCTTCGTTCTGGCGGAAGTACTCGACCGTCAGATCGATGAAGCCACGCGTCTTTGCCGACAGGTACTTGCGGCTCGGGTAGACGAGCGAGACGTCGATGGGCGTCTGCGAATAGTTGCGCATCAGCGCCACGAGATCGCCGTCGCGCACATCGTTACCCACCAGATACGACGGCAGGAACGCAATCCCATGCCCCAGCAACACCGACTGACGCAGCAGCGCCGTGTTGTTGCAGATGAGCTTGTTCTGCACGCGCACACGCACCTCGCCGTCCGGCCCGGCGAACACACGGTCGTCGCTCCAGAACTCGCTGGGCAAGCCCAGCACGCCGTGCTCGCCCAGCTCTTGCGGCGTGACCGGCTCGCCATGTTCGGCGATATAAGCGGGCGAAGCGCACAGCATCACACGCGTCTCCGCGAGCACACGCGAAATCAGGCTTTCGCTGTTGATCATGCGCGTGAGCAGAATGCCGCAGTCGTAACCTTCTTCGACCAGGTCGACGGCCCTGTCGGTCAGCGTAAGATCGACCACGACCTTCGGGTGCAGCTCCTGATACTTCTTGACCAGCGGTGCAAGGTTGCGCACCCCGAACGATACGGGCGCCACGACCTTCAAAGTGCCTTTGGGGTCGCGTGACGCACTGGAGATGAGGGCATCGGCCTCGTCGACTTCGTCGATGATCTGCCGGCAGCGTTCGAGATACACCTGCCCGGCGCCGGTCAGCGACAGGCTGCGGGTGGTGCGGTTGAGCAAGCGAACGCCGAGGTGCGATTCGAGTTCTGCGACGTGCCGCGTGACCACAGCGGCGGACAGATCCATCTGGGCGGCCGTACGGGCGAAACTCCCGTTATCGGCCACTTTGACGAAAACGCGCATCGATTGCAGACGGTCCATGTTGTTTCCAATCGTGATGTGCCGCGTCGTTCCGGCAGAAGCGCATATGGGCGTATGCGCGTATGGGCAGACCGGCGAGCTGCCAGCACTGCGGATACCTGGGGAAACTCGCTAAAACCCGCGGGCACCGGTCGGACCGCCGCCCCGGCGGTTCCGGGGCGAGCCTCGCGCGTGCCGCCAGGGCTGTCGACACGGCGGGGACTTCAATAAGGCGCTAGCTTACCGTAGACGACAAAAAATTGCCTGCCGCGGCAATGATTTCGGTGCACGTCAGGCGTGCCGCGTGCGCACCGCGACGCAAGAATCCACTTCCAATGCGGCAATTTGCGCAATGACGTCCCGCATTGCAGGCGTCTCACGCGGCTGGCATGCCGCCGACAGGGGTGTTTGACGCAGGTCACGGCGCGCGGTTCTCGGCAGGACTACAGTCGAATATCTCCTACTGTTACGCGCCTCGTCATGAACCCATTTCCCATTTTGTCGACGCCCTGCGCCAGCGCCCCTGACGATCCGCATGTCGGCAAACCGTGCCCGGGCTGCACATCCCGCGGTTTGGGAGAGGATCCCGGACACTCTCGCTGCCAGTCCCGCGCAGCGGCATCTTCCCGCACGGCGTCGCCGTCTCCGGCATCGGCCAGTCCCGTTCAGTTCGACGCACGTCTGCTCGGTCGTTACGACGTGAACGGACCGCGCTACACCTCGTATCCGACCGCGCTGCAATTCCGCGACGATTTCGGTGTCGGCGACTACGCCCGCGCCGCCGCGCAATCCAAGCGCACCGGCCGCCCGGTCTCGCTGTATCTGCACGTGCCGTTTTGCGACACGGTGTGCTTCTACTGCGCGTGCACCAAGATCGTGACGAACAATCGCTCACACGCAGAAGCCTACGTGGCACGACTTCACGCGGAAATCACGCGTCAGGCGTCGTTGCTCGGCGCGGGCCGCACGCTCGCACAGATGCACTGGGGCGGCGGCACCCCGACGTTCCTCTCACTGGAACAGATCGCCTCGCTCGTCGACGCGATCAGCCGTCACTTCGTGATGACGCCCGACGACAGCGCCGAATACGCCATCGAGATCGATCCGCGCAGCGCGGGACCGGCGTCGATTCGTGCGCTACGTGCCCTCGGCTTCAACCGGCTCTCCATCGGCGTGCAGGACTTCGATCCGCGTGTTCAGGAGGCGATTCACCGCGTGCAACCGCGCGCGCTCGTCGAAGCGACGTTGGACGCGGCACGCAAGTGCGGCTTCAAGTCGGTCAATTTCGATCTGATCTACGGCCTGCCGCATCAGACGACCGCCTCCTTCTCGAACACGCTCGATGCTGTCATCGAGATGGCCCCGGAGCGTTTGTCGGTCTTCAGCTACGCGCATCTGCCCGAGCAATTCAAGATGCAGCGCTGTCTGCCCGACGCGCTGCCCGATGGCCCCGAAAAGCTCGCGCTGCTGCAAACGATCATCGCGCGGCTGACGGCCGCCGGTTACGTCTACATCGGCATGGATCACTTCGCGCGCCCCGACGACGAACTCGCGCTCGCGCAAGCGGCCGGTACGCTGCATCGCAACTTCCAGGGTTACAGCACGCGCGCCGATTGCGATCTCATCGGTGTGGGCATGTCGGCCATCGGTCGTGTGGGCGACAGCTATGCACAGAATGCCAAGACGCTCAAAACTTATTACGACGCCATCGACGCAGGCGGTCTCGCGATTGCGCGCGGCGTGCAACTCGATCGGGACGACCACATCCGACGCGATGTCATCTCGCGACTCATGTGTCATATGACGCTTGATTTCAGTGCGATCGAAGACGCTCACGACATCGACTTCGTCGCTTACTTCGCGACCGAACTCGGCGAGCTGGCCGATCTCGCAGCAGACGGGCTCGTGGCCATCGACGCGCACGGATTGCGCGTGCTGCCTGCCGGACGCCTGCTCGTGCGTGTGGTGGCGCAAGTGTTCGACGGCTACCGCCGCAGCGCCGCCAATGCGCGGTGCGCCAAGGTCATGTGACGTCGACAGAACGCAGGCGCAGGGTCACCAAAGCCGTCGCATGAAAACAAAACGCCCGGTGGGATCTCCACCGGGCGCTTTTCATTCTCGACGGCATCGAAGGGTGATCGATGCCGCGTTCGAATGCTCAGTCTCGTTCAGCAGCAGCGGCCACCGCTCTTGCCACCGTAGCGCGCTTCCTGCCGTTCGCGGAAGAACGCCTCGTAGCTCATGACCGGCTGATCCGGATGCGTGGCCTGCATGTGCGCCACATACGTGTCGTAATCGGGCAGGCCGACCATCAATCGCATGGCCTGTCCCAGATACCTTCCGACCTTACCGACTTCATCGAGCATGGGGCGTCCTCCGCTGTGCGTCCAAACGTCTGCCGTGCTCAGACCTGCTGCCCGGAGGGCATCGGCTCGAACGGCGTTTCCTGGGCCGTCGGCTTGTTTTCCCGACGCGCAATGAGGATGGTGCGCACCCCGAACACCGCGACCGCGACCACGACGAACATGAACACACCCGCGAGCGTCGCATCGACATAGTCGTTGAACACGATCTGCTGCATCTGTGCCACCGACTTTGCCGGGGCAAGCAGCTTGCCCTCGGCGAGCGCTGCCTGATACTTCGCAGCGTGCGCGAGGAAGCCGACCTTCGGGTCTGCGTCGAACATTTTCTGCCACCCGGCGGTGAGCGTGCAGGCGAGCAGCCACAGCGTGGGCAACACCGTCACCCAGGCGAAGCGCTCGCGCTTGAGCTTGAACAGCACGCAGGTCGCGAGAATCAGCGCGATGGCGGCGAGCATCTGGTTGGAGATGCCGAACAGCGGCCACAACGTGTTGATGCCGCCCAGCGGATCGACCACGCCCTGATACAGGAAGTAACCCCACGCCGCCACGCACAAGCCCGTGGCGATCAGGTTCGCGGGCAACGACTCCGTGCGCTTGAGCGACGGCACGAAGGTGCCGAGCAGGTCTTGCAGCATGAAGCGGCCAGCGCGCGTTCCTGCGTCGACGGCCGTCAGAATGAACAGCGCTTCGAACAGAATCGCGAAGTGATACCAGAACGCCATCATCGCTTCGCCACCCACCACCTGATGCAGGATGTGGGCCATGCCGACGGCGAGCGTGGGTGCGCCACCGGCGCGCGAAATGATGGTGTTCTCGCCAACCGCTTTCGCCGTCGAGGTCAGCACCTCAGGCGTGATCGTGAAGCCCCAACCCGAGACGACTTGCGCCACGGCTTCCGGCGTCGTACCGATCACCGCTGCCGGGCTGTTCATCGCGAAATACACGCCCGGGTCGATCACCGACGCGGCCACCAGCGCCATGATGGCGACGAACGACTCCATCAGCATGCCGCCGTAACCGATAAAGCGCGCGTTGACTTCGTTGTCGAGCAGCTTGGGCGTGGTGCCCGACGAGATCAGCGCATGGAAGCCGGACACGGCGCCGCACGCGATCGTGATGAAGAGGAACGGGAACAGCTTGCCCGACCAGACCGGACCGCTGCCGTCGACGAACTGCGTGAGCGCAGGCATCTTCAGCTCGGGGGCGACGACCAGAATACCGATGGCGAGCGCCAGAATCGTACCGATCTTCAGGAACGTCGACAGATAGTCGCGCGGTGCGAGCAGCAGCCACACCGGCAACACCGACGCCACGAAGCCGTAGCCGATCAGCATCCACGTCAGTTGCTTGCCGTCGAAGGTGAACAGCGGCGCCAGCGTGGCGCTGTCGTGCACGCTCTGGCCGAAGTAGATCGCCGCCATGAGCATCACGAAGCCGATGATCGAAACTTCGCCGATGCGGCCCGGGCGAATGAAGCGCGTATAGACCCCCATGAACAACGCAATCGGGATCGTCAGACCGACCGTGAAGGTACCCCACGGCGAGCCGGTGAGCGCCTTGACGACGATCAGCGCCAGCACAGCGAGAATGATGATCATGATGAGGAACGCGCCGAACAGTGCGATCACACCAGGGATCATGCCGAGCTCGGACTTCACGAGATCGCCCAGCGAGCGGCCGTCGCGACGCGTCGAGATGAACAGCACCATGAAGTCCTGCACTGCGCCCGCGAACACCACGCCCGCGAGAATCCAGAGCATGCCGGGCAGGTAGCCCATCTGCGCGGCGAGCACAGGCCCGACGAGCGGACCGGCACCGGCGATGGCGGCAAAGTGATGGCCGAACAGCACGTAGCGATTGGTCGGCACGTAGTCGAGGCCGTCGTTGTGACGCCATGCGGGCGTCATGCGTGTGCCGTCGAGTTGCGCCACACGGGTGGCAATGAACTTGCTGTAGAAACGGTAAGCGATCAGATAAACGCAGACAGCTGCGATCACGATCCAGAGTGCGCTGACGGTTTCGCCGCGCGATAGCGCCACCGTGCCGAGCGCGCACGCGCCGACGACGGCCACGGCTGCCCAGGGCAGTTGTTGCCAGATACGATTCATTGTCTCTCCTCGGAACTGCCTGCTTAAGGCAGCAACCCGGAACGGCGCCGTTGCGGCACTGTCCCGCCTCTTGGTGTGACACCGTGTCGGTGTCCCGAATCGCAGCGCGGAGCGCTTTCGCTTACGGCTCGCTGGCGCGCCCCTCTGTAGGGGGGTGACGACAACGAAGGCCGGTGGCGAAGCTGGTGACCTTTACTTCTGACAATCGGCCCGGTCCGCACCTGCACGCATGCGCGGCTGCCAGGCACTTTGCCAACACCGGGAACAGACTTGCGAGTTACACTCGGCAGCCCCGGCCACGATTCGGCGTGTAGTATTGGCGTTTGCCCGACGCGCCACAAGCGCGGAACTACGCAGGCTCGCTACGTGCTAGTACGTAGCGCGTACCCTTGAAACCAGCGGTCGCGGCATTGCAGGCTTATCGAATGCCATGAATCTCCGACAGAAATTTTTCGTCCTGTCGCTGCTGCCGGTTGCGTTGGCGATGGTCGCCATCGCGCTTGCCGTGCGACACCAGGGTATTGAGCTATCGCGCGCGCAGCACGAGGCCGTACAAACCACATCGCTGGCCAACAAGCGAGCCGAGCTGCTGCATTACGTGGGGCTCGCGCGCAACGCCATCGAGCCGCTCTATAACGGCCCGGATACACCCGCTGCGCGTGAAGCCGCCCTGGCCACGCTCGCCCGCATGGAATTCGGTCAGGACGGTTACTTCTTCGTCTACGACCTCCAGGGCCGCAGCCTGATGCATCCGCGTCAGCCGGAACTCGTCGGCCACAATCTCTGGTCGCTCAAGGACGAGTCCGGTGCGCCCACGATTCAGCGCCTCATCGCGGCCGCCCGCGCAGGTGGCGGCTACGTTCAATACGCGTGGGAGAAACCATCGCGTCAGCAACAGATGACGCCGAAGCTCGGCTACGTGATCGCCCTGCCGCGCTGGAACTGGATGATCGGCACGGGTATTTACCTCGACGACGTCGAAGCGACCTTGCGCGAGTCCGACGATCGCGCGCAGGCGAATATCGACCGCACGCTGATCTGGATCACGCTGATTGCATCGTCGTGTCTCGCCATCGTTGGCCTGTGCGGCCTGGTGGTGAACATCACCGAACTCAAGACCGCCGACGCCAAGCTGCGGCAACTCGCCCGTCAGGTCGTAGAGTCGCAGGAGCTGGAGCGTTCGCGCATTTCGCGCGAGTTGCACGACGGCATCAGCCAGTTGCTCGTCTCGGTCAAACTACTGCTCGAATCGGCGTCGATGCGTCTGCCCGGATCGCCCGCCGCCGCCAGCGCCACACTCGGCGTGGCCATCGAACGGCTGAATGGCACGCTCGGCGAAGTCCGGCGCATTTCGCAAGCGTTGCGTCCCGCAATGCTCGACGATCTGGGGCTCGCGGCCGCGATCGAGCAGCTCGCCCGGGAGTTCGGCTCGCACGCGGGGCTTCCCGTGGAGATGAACGTCGAGGGTGACGCGCCGACGCTCGACGACAACATCAAGACGATGCTCTACCGAATCGCACAGGAAGCGCTGACGAACATCGAGCGTCACGCGAATGCGTCGCGCGTGTCGATTCTGCTCATCTTCAAGTCCGACGGCATTCATCTGTCGATTGCCGACGATGGACGCGGTTTCGACGTCACCGACGTGCATCACGATCCTCGTCACGGCATCGGCCTGCGCAATATGCGCGAACGGCTCGACGCCGTAGGCGGTGCCCTCGGCATTCAATCCTGGCCCGGCCTCACGACCATCAGCGCGTGGGTCCCGCTCACGCCGGCCGCCGTGAAAGCGGCACTTCGCGCAACCACTCGCAAATGATGCAAGCCCACCCCATCCGACTTCTGTTGATCGACGACCACCCGCTAGTGCGCGACGGCCTGCGCGCGCGATTCGACGCGGCACCCAACTTGCAGGTCGTTGGCGAAGCGGGCAACGCGCAGGAAGCCCTGACCCGCGCGAAGACGGCGTCGCCCGATCTCGCCCTGATGGACATCAGCATGCGCGGCACGAACGGCATCGAGCTGACGGCGCAGTTCCGGGAGCAGTTTCCCCATATCGCTGTGCTGATTCTCTCGATGCACGACAACGCGGAGTATGTGCGTCAGGCGGTGCGCGCCGGTGCGCGCGGCTACGTGCTCAAGGATGCGCCCGCACACGAGATCGTGACGGCCATCGAACGTGTGGCACGCGGCGATGCCTACTACAGCGCCGCGATTGCGGCGCGTGTCGTGCAGGCCTCCACCTCGCACGCCCCCATCGATTCGCTGACGCCTCGCGAACGCGAAATCCTCACGCGCATTGCACATGGCCTCGCGAACAAGCAGATCGCGACGGAAATGGACCTTTCTGTGCGCACTGTGGAAACCCATCGCCTCAACATCAAACGCAAGCTCGGCATCGAGGGGCAAGCGGAGTTGATCAAATTTGCGGTGGAGAATCGGCTGTAAATCGGTCGTGCATTGTTGCCTTGCTACGGCTGAAACGGGTTGTATACCTCCACTCCGGTGTCGGAAAAATCTTTGACGTTGCGTGTGACGACGATGAGTTCGTGCACCAGCGCAGTCGCGGCAATGAGTTTGTCTATCGGATGTTGCTCGTTGGGCACGCGCATGCGCGCCCAAGCGTTACATATCGTGAGATCTATCGGCAAAATGTCGTCGGCATATTCAATGTGAAGCTGCTCCAACCATGATTCGATAAGCGACGCTTGTCGAACATCGTTTCTGTGCCGCAGCACTCTCATGCCGCGCTGCAACTCACCCATCGTGATCACCGAAATGAATTTCTGCGCTCGACGCCGTTCTGCCATTCGCATGAAACGCTGAACACCCTCGTCGCCACCACCGCGCTTACGACTCTCGCTGACGACGTTGGTATCGAGTAGGTACATGACGATAGACCGACTTAGTTAATCCGCTCGAAGTCGCTATCCAGACCGACGTTCGGCATGGCTCGCAGTGCTTCTCCCAGCGATCGGAAGCGCGGAACCCGCGCCACTCGATCAAGAATCTGCAGCACTTCCTCTTCCGGCGTCCTTCCGCCCTGCGCAGCCCGCGACTCAATCGACCGCATCAACTGCTCGTCGATCCCTTCAATCAACATCATGTGCATAAGCTTCTCCTTCTATGCATATCCAAAAACCGTCATCCAAATCAAACATTCGGATGACGAGATAAATGCTAGCACCGGAGGACTTTCGAAAACCGGCCGACGCGTTGACTGGCGCACCTTTCGGAAGGATCACAAGGCAATAAAAAATCCCGCCGAAGTTTCCCTCGGCGGGATCGTGCTGCGGACTCAGGGTGACAGCGGCGCTATCGTGACGTTGTCGACGTTCGCGATGTAACCATCACCGCCACCATCACGACTTCAGACGGCGCTCGATGTCGGCCTTCGTATCGAGCAGCGCCTGCGGCAGATGATGCTTGAGCGTGTCGAACAGTTCGGCGTGAAGCTTGAGTTCTTCGTGCCACGCGGCAGGGTCCATCGAGGTGACGTCATCGAACTGCGCGGCCGTGAACGACAGACCGTCCCAGTTCAGATCTTCGTAGCGCGGCGTAATGCCGAAGGCGTTCTCCGTACCCTGCGCAGTGCCATCGATACGACCCAGCATCCATGCCAGCACACGCATGTTCTCGCCGAAGCCCGGCCACACGAACTTGCCGTCGCCCCCCTTGCGGAACCAGTTCACGCAGTAGATCTTCGGCAGCGTGGCGCCCGTCTTGTCGAGATGCGCGCCCGTGTCGAGCCAATGCTGGAAGTAGTCGGCCATGTTGTAGCCGCAGAACGGCAGCATCGCGAACGGATCGCGACGCACCACGCCTTGCTGGCCAGCGGCCGCGGCGGTCGTCTCCGAGCCCATCGTCGCCGCCATGTACACGCCCTCGGTCCAGTCGCGCGCTTCCGTGACCAGCGGCACCGTGGTCGAGCGGCGTCCGCCGAAGATGAACGCATCGATCGCCACGCCAGCCGGGTTCTCCCAGTCGGCGTCGATCGACGGGCATTGCGACGCCGGCGCAGTGAAGCGCGAGTTCGGATGCGCCGCCTTGCGGCCGGTTTCCTTCGCACTCTCGGGCGTCCAATCCTTGCCCTGCCAGTCGATCAGGTGCGCGGGCGGCGTGTCGGTCAGACCTTCCCACCACACATCGCCGTCGTCGGTGAGCGCGACGTTGGTGAAGATGACGTTCTCGCCCAGCGTCGCCAGCGCGTTCGGGTTCGTCTTCTGGCTCGTGCCCGGCGCTACGCCGAAGAAGCCCGCTTCCGGGTTGATGGCGTACAGACGACCGTCCTTGCCCGGTTTGATCCATGCGATGTCGTCACCGATGGTCTCGACCTTCCAGCCATCGAAGCCCTTCGGCGGAATCAGCATGGCGAAGTTGGTCTTGCCGCAGGCCGACGGGAACGCCGCGGCGACGTGGTACTTCTTCCCCTGCGGCGACGTCACGCCCAGGATCAGCATGTGTTCGGCCAGCCAGCCTTCGTCGCGACCCATCGTCGAAGCGATGCGCAGCGCGAAGCACTTCTTGCCCAGCAGCGCATTGCCGCCGTAGCCTGAGCCGTAGCTCCAGATCTCACGCGTTTCCGGGAAGTGGACGATGTACTTCGTGCTGTTGCACGGCCACGCCACGTCTTTCGCGCCAGCAGCGAGCGGTGCACCCACGGTATGCACGCAGGGCACGAACTCGCCGTCGTCGCCGAGTACGTCGTACACGGCGCGGCCCATGCGCGTCATGATGCGCATGTTCACAGCGACGTACGGCGTGTCGGACAATTCCACGCCGATGTGCGCAATCGGCGAGCCGAGCGGGCCCATCGAGAACGGCACGACGTACATCGTGCGGCCCTGCATGCAGCCCTGGAAAAGCCCGTCGAGCGTCGTGCGCATCTCGGCCGGATCGATCCAGTGATTGGTCGGGCCGGCGTCTTCGCGCTTCTCGCTACAGATGAACGTGCGATCTTCCACGCGCGCGACATCCGACGGATCGGACAGCGCGAGGAACGAATTGGGGCGCTTGGCGGGATTGAGCCGCTGCATTGTCCCGGCGGCGACCATCTGTTCGCACAAACGGTCGTACTCCTCTTGCGAGCCGTCGCACCAGACGACACGCTCGGGTTGCGTGATCGCCGCGATATGCGAGACCCAGTCGATCAGTTTGCGGTGACGCACCCAACCGGGCAAATCACGCGTGGCAACATTGGACGAGGAAGAGGCGTTGAGCGCGTTAGCGCTCACACTGGCTTGCGTCATGGGGGTTGTCTCCATGCAGAGTCGGGGAAATCGAAGCAGACGTTGAAGCGCCGGTGGGTGCGAGCACCGGTCGTCCTTATATAAGAGCACCGTGCAGGCGCCCTGCGTGACCGGGCGGTCCGTCCGGTTGGGGATACCGGAAGGACGTCACAGTTGGCGTCTCACTCACCAGGTCCGACATGCATTTGCGGGGTGGGTTCGACTTTTTGCCATCGTGTTTAGGCGGTTTCGCCATGGTTGCCAGGACACCTGCCATACTATGCAAAACGAGGCGTCAGCATACCACCGCAAAAATTGCGTCGGTGCTGCGTCGCAACAAGGTAGCGGGGGGGTTGCCCCGTCTCGCACCGACCACGTCAAGAACAAGCTTGCCTGCCCGTGTGGGCGGGCTCCGACAATTGTTCCGTCTGCGCAGAACGTCATCGTTCTGCGTCGATCCGATTACGCTTTGCCATGAAAATTGCCATTCTCGACGACTATCAGGACGCCGTTCGCAAGCTCGATTCCTTCTCCCTTCTGGCCGGACATGACGTTAAGGTCTTCAACAACACGGTAAAAGGTGTCGGGCAGCTTGCGGCCCGGGTCGGAGAAGCCGAGGTGCTCGTTCTGATTCGCGAGCGCACCGCTATCACGGCGCAACTCATCGACAAGCTGCCGCGCCTGCGGGTCATCAGCCAGACCGGTCGCGCTGGCAATCACATCGATATCGACGCCTGTACCGCACGCGGCGTGGCCGTGCTCGAGGGCGTCGGCTCCCCCATCGCACCGGCCGAACTTACCTGGGCACTGATCATGGCCGCCCAGCGCCGGATTCCCCAGTACGTCTCCAGCCTCAAGCATGGCGCCTGGCAGCAGTCGGGCCTGAAGTCGTCGAGCATGCCACCGAATTTCGGGATGGGTCAGGTGCTGCGTGGCCAGACGCTCGGCCTGTGGGGCTACGGCAAGATCGGTCGCCTCGTCGCCGGTTACGGCAAGGCGTTCGGGATGGAAGTGATGGTGTGGGGACGCGAAGGTTCGCGCGAAGCGGCCGCCGCCGACGGTCTGCGTGTGGCGAACAGCAAGGAAGAGCTCTTCACGCAAAGCGATGTGCTCTCGCTTCACCTGCGTCTGAACGACGAGACGCGTCACGTCGTGAAACTGGAAGACCTCTTGCAGATGAAGCCCACGGCGTTGTTCGTGAACACGAGCCGCGCCGAACTGGTGGAAGAGAACGCCCTCATCACCGCACTGAACCGCGCACGCCCCGGCATGGCCGCCATCGACGTCTTCGAGAGCGAGCCGATTCTGCAAGGCAATCCGCTGCTACGTCTGGAGAACTGTGTGTGCACACCGCACATCGGCTACGTCGAGCGCGAGAGCTACGAGTTGTACTTCCGCGTCGCGTTCGAGAACATCGTCAACTTCCTGAACGGCGATCGTTCGCACGTCGCGAATCCGGCGGCTCTGCTCGGCTTCGGACGTTAAGCCTGCGCAAAATCATTGCAGCGTCGACGCAACGTCGGCGCAACCACCCGGCTGTCTGGCGCGCAGTTACATCGACGCCAGATGCCGCAGGAAGGTCTCACCGTCCTTGCGGCCCAGCGCGAACGCCGGCGCCATGTTCTCGGGGCGCGTGTAATCCCAGCTTGAAATCGGCACTGGCTCGGACGGCTGCACGTACAGGCGGTCCTGCCCGCCATGATGTTGGGTAAATATCTGCGGACGCGGATAGCGTCGCGTCACCATCACCAGCACTTGCCCGGGCGTTGCATCGAGTGCATCGACCGGCACGTTATCGACCATACCCCCATCGAGCACCGCCCGGCCGCCACGTCGCAGAATCGGCGTGAACGGCGGCGTGCACGACGATTGCAGCATCAGATCCGCCAGTTCCTCCGTCGTGCGGCAGTCCTGCGCCCGCACGAATTCCGGGCGAAAACCAAGGCTACGGGCGAGTGTCGGATGCAGCGTGCGCCGCCAATGTTTGTCGATGTTGTACGCCACGAGTCCGGCCGCCGTCGCGCTGCGCGGTCCCAGCCAGCGAGGGATGTGCGACACGCCCACGCGAATCTCCGGTCCGGCGGCGAGCTTGTCGAGTTGACCGTCGTAGATGTCGAGCAATGCCTGACGATAGATGCGGTAATGCGGGAACACCCGCTCGCGTCGCAGGAGGTTGCCCCAATAGGCGTTCTTGCGATTGCCCGCGAGCGCCTGCCGGTAGTAATCCATCACCCAGTCCGACGCCCGCATATGCAGCATGCATGCCGTGGCCGCACCGGCCGAAATTCCGGTGATGACACGCGGACGCAGCGGCACGTCGCGCGAGACGCGCTCCCAGAATCCGGCCTGCCACCAGCAGCGGTTGCCACCACCGGCAAAGACGATCTGATCGAACATCGGGGTCTCCTCTGAAGCGGCCTAGCAGCGCTGCAGCGCCGCCGTCAATTCGTCACAGCAGCGCGTAGGTGGTCGTTGCGTGCACGGCCATCTTGCCGGACGCGTCGAAAATCTCGATCTCGCCGAACACCAGATTCTTGCCGCGACGCAGAATCCGCGCGATCACGCGCAGATCGCCATCCGTGACGGGACGCATGAACTGCGTATTGAGCGTCACCGTCGTCATCGGCTGAAAACCGCCGAGCGCGGCGGACAACGCCACCACCATTGCGGTATCGGCCACCGCCATGAACACCTGTCCGCAGATCACGCCGCCACCGTGCTTGAACGCGGCATCGAACGGCAACCGTAGCTCGCTTTCGTCGGGGCCGACGGCCTCGATTTGCAGATTCAGTTGCCGCACCCACGGCGAGACGAGTTCTTCGAGCATCTTTTGCGCTTGCACCAGCTCCATCCTGTCCATCCTCCATCGTCATGCTTGTTTTCGTGACGCCGATGATAGCCCCAAAACAAACGCGCCACCCGGTAAAGGGTGGCGCATAGAGCAATCACTCGGAGCAGCTCGGAAGCCTTCAGGACGACTGAAGGACACCCGAGGCAGAGTGCTTAGCCGTTCGTCTTGTCCTGATGAATACGCTGGCTCTGATGGTTCTCGCGGTGTTGAACGCCGGACTGCTCGCCTGCGCTCACGTGACCGTTCTTGGCGGCGTGCGCTTCGGCGGCATCGACATGCGCCTGGCCCTTCTCAAGGCTGCCGACCTGCTTGTTATTCAACGTCCCGGCCGCTTGCCCTTGGGCGATGCGCTTCTCCTGATTGACGTTACGCTGCACGTCCGACTGCAAACGCTCGGACGACTTCGACGTCGGATTCGCCACCCGGTCGTTGTGCTTGAGCTGATCGATCTTCGCGCTTTCCTTGTTCTGCGCGTTGGCGATGCGTGCCTTCTGCGCGGCAGTGTCGCCCGTGCGATCGGCATGCGCCTGCATCTTGTCGATCTTCGCTTCGCTCTTCTCCAGACCCGACGCTTCCTTGGTCGTCAACTGGCCGCTCTTCAGACCGTTCTCGATGCGTTGCTGCTGATTGATGTCGCGCGCCGTTTCGGTCGCGCTGCCCTGGGCGAACGCCTGCGAGGCGAACAAGCCACCGAAAGCCACGGTCACGGCGCTCAGAATCAGAGTTTTACGGACGTTCATGATGGAATCCTTATGCCTTAGGGTGTTTTGCTTCGTCGGAGACTCGACGGGGGGATCGCACCTGCCGGCGGAATTGCCGGCGATTTGCTGCGTCCTTGACCGTAATAACGAAGCCCGAAGGCCGCCCGCCGACAGCCGTCGTGTAACGCGGCAGTCCGAAAAGTAACGGCGTGTAATCGCGCCGACGGGGGCGTCCTTCGCTATGTCCATGAAATCGTTGGGGCACCCGCAGACAGCGCCGTAACGTTTTGATACAGTGGTGCCCATTTGGCCGGTACGCCCCACCCGTTCCGACGTTGCAAACATCGAAGGGGGCGCACCACTCCGTTGTCTGTCAGCCCCCTTACGCGAACAAGCGAGTCAAGAAGGAGCCTTCACCATGCAGAGCACCAGAGACGATCTCGGCAAACTGATCTTGCGCCTCACCCTCGGCATCCTGCTGCTGTTTCACGGCGTCAGCAAAGTCATCAACGGTGTCGGATTTATCGAGGGCATGATCACATCGCACGGTCTGCCGGGTTTTCTCGCCTATGGCGCATATCTGGGTGAAGTCCTCGCCCCGGTCCTGCTGATTCTCGGCGTGCTCACCCGTCTGGGTGGCCTGCTCGTCGTGGGCAACATGCTGGTCGCCTTCTCACTGGTTCACCTGAGCCAGCTGGGCGATCTGTCGAAGACGGGCGGCTGGGCGCTGGAATTGCAAGGCTTCTATCTGTTCATGGGCCTGTGCGTCATCCTCTTCGGCGCTGGCCGTTACAGCGTGTCCGGCGGTCGCGGCGCCTGGGACTGATCCGCAAGGCACCGAAAGGCGCTAAAGCGTCCCTCTCGGGAACCGGACGACGCGCGCGATGTCGCGCGTTTCGTCAGCACGGCCCGCCGTTGCCGACCCCGGCAACGGCGGGCCGAGTCGTTTCGGAATGTTGCAAACGCGGGCGCTGGTAACGCTGAGTAATACAGCCGTTGCACTTTGCAACTTGTTAGGTTCACTGATGACTTACTCTGAAACTGCCAATTCCGGCAGTATCAAAAGGAGTCAACACCATGCGCAAACTGAAGATCGCCGCCGCGTCGGCAATCGTTGCCGCCACCGCGATGTTCGGCGTCGCCCATGCCGCGGACACCCCTGCGCCGGCCACCGGACCGCACGCCGCCATGCATCACATGCGTGGCGACCACGGCCCCTGGGGGCTGGGTAACATCAGCAAGCTGCACGACCAACTGAAGCTCAACGCGCAACAGGAACAGGCCTGGCAGCAAGCGGTCGCCACGTCGAAGCAGAATCGCGACGCCATGCGTAAGAACGGCGAGCAATTCCGTCAGATGATCGGTCAGGCGAAGGACCAGCAGGTGCTCGATCTGGCCGGCATGCGTGCCGCCCGCGAAAAGGTGTTCGATCAGAACCGCCAGCTTCGCAGCCAGACCGAAGATGCGTGGCTGAACGTGTACAACGGCCTGAACAACGACCAGAAGGTGCTTGTGAGCAATGCCATCAAGGCACGCTGGGCGAAGATGAAGGCCTGGCATGACAAGGCGATGCAGCATCGCGGCCAGATGCACAAGGGAGCCCCGGCTCCGGCACCGACGCCGGCACCTGCCGGTCAGGCACAATAAGCGCGAGGCCAGCGCCGCCGGGCGCGAACGCCCGGCATATTGTGAAACGCCCGGTCCCCAGGGTCTGTTCACACTAATTCCGGACTCGTGAACGTGTTCTACCGGCTGACTGGCAAGGCACCGACAGCGCCGCTTGGTCGCCCCAAGCAAGCTAGCGGTAACGCGGCCAGGCGGCCGGTAGGGCACGTTCCCTCCGGGTTGTCCACCCAAAGGGGCGATCGCGGCGTCATGATCCTCGCGAATATTCCCGATATTCGCTTCGGCTCATTCCTTGCGCTCGCCCCTTTGGCCGGGCAACACGAGCCCGGAATTAGTGTGAGCAGACCCTAGCAAGGGCCGGGCGTTTTTTTGCGCTCCGTTCGTTCAGGTCTCGCTCCAGACCCGCAGCAGGTTGTGGTAACAGCCCACGAGCGTGCGACGCGCCGTCTCGTCCGCGTCCGTCGTGTTCAGACGCTGAATGGCGTTATCCATATCGAAGAGCAACGTGCGCTGCGTGTCGTCGCGCACGAGACTCTGCACCCAGAAGAAGCACCCCACGCGCACACCGCGCGTAATCGGATTGACACGATGCAGGCTGGTCGCCGGGTACAGCACCATGTCCCCCGCCGCGAGCTTCACCTGATGCGCACCGTACTGATCTTCGATGACGAGTTCGCCGCCGTCGTATTCATCCGGCGACGCGAGAAACAGCGTGGCAGAGATGTCGGTGCGGATGCGCATGCCGCTGCCCGGTTGCAGACGGATCGCGCCGTCCACATGGTTACCGAAGTGCATGCCTTCGCCGTAGCGGTTGAACATCGGCGCGTAGACCTTGTTCGGAAGCGCGGCGCTGATGAACAGGGGATTGCGCTCGAGCGCGGCGAGAATCATGTCGCCGAGTTCGTGCGCGACGGGCGAGCGTTCGTCGATCTGCTGGTTCTGTTTGACGGGCGCCCCCTGATACCCCGCCGTGGCAAGGCCGTCGACCCACGCTTCGCCCGCGTTGTCGAGCTTCGTACGGACCCAACGCACCTGATCGGCGCAGAGGACATTCGGTATTCGGAGCTGCATGGGCGGCGTCCTTCGAAGAAAGCACAAGGCGCGAACCCGGCCAGTGATGCCGGTTCGCGCCTCGTATTGTGCGTCATTTTGTGCTTCGCGGGATGGCTTGACGAACAGCGCTCAGGCCACTCTTCAGCCTTCCCGGGCAACGGTCAGAAGCTTCAGAAACGATACGTCCCGGTGAGCAGCGCCGTGCGTCCGATCCCCGGCGTCGCGCGTCCGCCATCCGACTGAATCAGCCCATCCCAATACGTCTTGTTGAACACGTTGAGCAGGTTGAAGCGAATGTCGTACTTCGGCTGATGGTAGGCCACAGTGGCGTCCCAACGCGTGTAGCCGCCCACCCGAATCAGGTTGGTGTTCGCCGCGTAACGCATCGACATGTAGTTCATGCCGCCGCCCACTTCCCAGTGGCCGAGCGTGTACGTCGACCACAGCGTGAGCGAGTGGCGCGGCGTATTCGCGAGCACGTTGCCCTGCGTACCGTCGTTGGCCTGCACGACCTGCGAGTTCAGGAACATGTAGCCGCCCATCACTTGCCAGTTCGACGTGATGTGACCCGTCGCACTCACTTCCGCACCGCGAATGCGCACCTTGCCTGCGTCGCTGTACTCGCCGCTCGTGCCGGTCTGCGTGCGCGCATTGTTCTTCGTGACCTGGAACAGCGCCGTGTTGATCGAGAGGTTGTCGTCGAACAGATTCCATTTGCTGCCGACTTCGAACGATTCGTTCGTCTCCGGCGGCAACGCTTGCGTGTTGTTGGTGACGGTCAGCGTCTCAAGCGACGGATTGAACGACGTGCCGTACGAGAAGTAATACGACTGCGCTTCGCTCGGCTGATAGATCACCCCCGTGCGCACGCTCGTGTAATTGACAGTCTGCGTCGCATAGCCCGGTGCGCTGATCGAGTTCGAGAGCTGCGCCTTGTAGCGGTCCCAGCGAAGACCGCCGATGATCTTCCACTGCTTGTTCAGTTCGATCGTGTCGTTCGCGTAGAACGCCACCGTCTCTGCCGAGCCTTGCGCGAGGTTGCCGGTCGACGTCGTGACGTTCGGCAGGCTGGCGAGGTACGCCGTGCTGTTCGCCGGAATCCATCCAAGGAAGCCCGACGCCTGCCCCGCACCCGTGCGCAGATAAGCCTGATTCTCGTACGTGTCGCGGCCCAGTTCGGCACCGGCGATCAGGGTGTGTTTGATCGGTCCCGTATCGAACTTCTTCACCACGTCGGTCTGGTTGAACAGCGCCGTGTCGGTGATCTGACGGTCGTGGCTTTGCAACTGGACAGAGAGCTGATCAAGCGAATACGAAGGCAATCCCGGCGTCGGCCCGGTCGGCAGCGTCGTAAAGCCGCCTTTGCCGTTGGAGATACCGACCGCGTGCGGCGACGTCTCGATCGCATCGATCGAATAACGGCTGTAGTTCGTCTGGTTCGTGATCTTCAGGCTGTCGTCGACCTTGTGCTCGATCTTGGCCGTAACGCTCACCACGTCCTGCACGGTGCGGTCGGTCGTCAGCCCGTAGAACTGATTCTTCGAGATGGGCAGCGGATTGCCGTTGAAACCGACCGTGCCATAGTCCGCCATGTCACGGTTGTGCTGGACCAGCGCAGAGAGCGTGATTTCCGTGGGCGTGCCGATACCGAGCTTGAGCGTCGGCGCGACACCCCAGTCCTGGTTGTACAGCACGTCGCGCGTGGAGTGAATGTCCTGACCGAAGCCGTTGATACGGAACGCGGCCGTGTCCGAGAGCGGATGATTGAAGTCGAACGAGCCGCGATACCGGTCGTTCGTCCCAATCGTGCCCGACACTTCGTTCAACGGCTTGAGGTTCGCCTGCTTGCTCACCTGATTGATGACGCCCCCGGTCGATCCGCGCCCGAACAGCATTGACGACGGGCCTTCGAGCACTTCGATGGCGTCCAGATCGAACGTGTCGCGATAATACTGACCCCGGTCGCGGAAGCCATCGAGATAGATGTCCGTACGCGCGTTGAAACCGCGCAGGTTGATGTTGTTGCCGATCTGCCCGCCCTCGGCGCCGCCCAGCGTGATCGCGGGGGAGTTGCGCAATGCATCGGCGAACGACGTCGCACCCTGCGCCTGCATGACCGCCTTGTCGATGACCGTGACCGTTTGCGGAATGTCGCGGATCGCCGTGGGCACTTTGCCGCCGGCCGTCGACATATCGCGCATGTACTCTTCGCGAATCGACGTGCCGGAGACCTCCGTTTGCGGCAGCGCCGCCGCAGGGGCGGAGGCAGCAGGTGCGGCGGGTGTGGCCGCCGGGGTCGCAGTATTGGTGACGGGCGCGTTCGGTGCGGTGCTTTGTGCCATCGCATTCGAGGCGTAGGTGACGGCGAGCGGCGTGGCGAAGATCGCCATCATCGCCAGAGCCAGCGGCTTGCGTTGCATCATGGTGATTGAAGTACGACGGAACGAGTGAGTACGAATGCGTGCTCGACGGCACAACGTCACAGGAGTGATCTGGGGCGCGAATATAAATAAGAATGATTTTCATTACAAGGTGCGCGCACCGCGGTAACTCACTGAAATCACTCGATTTTTTGTAATACGTCGTAACACGTTCGCACCAGTTCGGTGCGCATGTTCGGTAAGGCGATGAAAGCATTCAGATTGCTTCGTCGACCTGTAATCGCTATTGGTCGTCTCGCGCCCCTGAAACGCAGGGTTTTCACTAAGGGTGAAGACGCAACGAATACGAGACTTCCACGCCATTTACGGGCTTGAAGGGCATTGCGGCGGTTTTGACTGACGATATCGCCGCGTTCGAGTACGTTTCCTCTCGGGGCCCCACCGCAAGCACGCCAGTCGCTATCGATATGCCAATGACGTCGCTAAGCAAAGCCGAATCGCTTATTGGCGCGTGCACGATGCGTCGCGATACAAGTGGGGACGGCGCAACGCGCCGCATTTGCGCTCCCACCCACCGCCCTCACCCAGCATCGCTCATGACCCGCCAGCCCGATCCCGCCCACCTTGCCGCCGTCGACAACACAGACGACACCACTCTTTCGCCGCTGCCCCCTGCGCGCCGACGTTTCCTTCAGCGCGCGGGCACTGCGATGCTCGCGGGCGGTGCGCTCAACGCGCTGGGCATCGCGGGGGCGGCCGGTGTGCTGACGCACAGCGGTCAGGCACGCGCGGCCAACGCGCCGCTCACCCTGCGCATCGGTTATCAGAAGTCGTCGACGCTCATCGTGCTCGCCAAGGCGCGCGGCACGCTGGCACAGGCGCTGGCCCCGCACAACGTCACGCTGACGTGGCACGAATTCACGAGCGGATTGCCACTGCTCGAAGCGCTCAACGTGGGCAGCATCGACTTCTCGGCGGACGTCGCGGACACGGTGCCGGTGTTTGCCCAGGCGGCGGGGGCGCGCATCGCCTATGTCGCGCGCGAGACCCCGTCGCCGGACGCCGAAGCGATTCTCGTCCCGCAGAACTCACCCATCAAGACGCTCGCGGATCTCAAGGGAAAGCGCATCGCCGTGACGAAGGGCGCGGGCGTGCACTATCTGCTCATCGCGGCACTGCAAAGCGTTGGTCTGCGAATCAACGACGTGCAGCCCGCCTACCTCACTCCGGCGGACGGCCGTGCGGCGTTCGCCAGCGGCAATGTCGACGCCTGGGTGACGTGGGATCCGTTCCTCGCGAGCGTCGAGCGCCAGGACAAGGTGCGCACGCTGACCACCGCACGCGGACTGGCTGGCTATCAGCGCTACTACCTCGCCACGCCCGCCTTCGCACGCGATCACGACGCCGTGCTGCGCGACGTCTATCGCACGTTGCGCGAGACCGGTCAGTGGGTACGCACCAACCCGCGCGGGGCGGCGGCTCAGTTGTCGCCGGTATGGGGACTCGACGTCGCCACCGTGGAAGCCGCCAACAAGCGCCGTAGCTACGACGTGCAGCCGGTCGTGCGCGACGCCGTCGCCGAGCAGCAGCGCATTGCGGACGTCTTCACGCAGGCGGGGCTACTGCCCCGTCGCATCGACGCCGCCGATGCGACCATCTGGCAAGCCCCCGCCTGAGGGTTCCGGACACCCCCGCACATCACCGTGGCGCGCGCATGACACCCTGGGTATTCATTACCGATTCTTTAAGGTATTTCCGACGGAATTAAGACACCTGTTTATACTTCGGTATGTAATACCTAAAGCATTCGGCCGGAGCCCCCCCGGAACGGCCTTGGCGTCTCGTTGGCATGCCGACGGGATGACATCATGAAATTCGCAATACCGGCGCATGCCCCCGCGGCCCCGCCGGTTTTGCTTATTTGCCGTCCAAGGACAATGCAAGCCAACAGATCGCTCTACTTGCTCGGACCGATGCGGGTCGAACAAGGCAAACAGGCCTGCGCCGTGAAATACACGAAAGCGCGCGGCCTGCTCGCCTATCTCGCCCTGCAACCGGGCTATCACACACGCGGCGCGCTGGCCGACCTCTTCTGGCCCGACGAAGACGGCCAGGGCGGTCGCGACAAGCTCAAGCGCATGCTGTTCCATCTGCGCGACACCCTCGGCGACGAACTCTTCGAATCCGATCGTCAGGTCGTGCGTCTGCGTCCGGAAACCGGGCTGTGGATCGACGCGCATGTCTTCGCGAGCATGATCGAGCAGGCGAACCGCACGCTCGACGGCGTCACCGGACTCGATCTCGCGGCGCACCTCCAGCATCTGGCAGATGCCGTCGCGCTATATCAGGGGCCGTTCCTTCACGGCCTTTCGGTGCGCGACACGCCGGATCTCGAACAGTGGATCGAACTGCAACGCGACGAATATCAGCGCCGCCGTGTCTTCGGCGAACGTCTGCTTGCGGACGGTTACGCTCGTCTGGGCGATCTCGATCAGGCGCTGGCTCACGCGCGTCAGCTCGTAGCGCTGGCCCCTTTCGACGAAGCCGGCTGGCATTGCCTGATCGCGCTGCTGCTACGCGCCGGACGTCGCGACGACGCCGAGACGGAATACCGCCGTCTGTGCGACATCCTGCATGAAGAACTCGGCGAATTGCCCGGCGACGCGCTGACGCAACTGCTCGAGACGCCGCCTGCGCGCATGGAGCAGCGCGCGACCGGCCCCGAGCGCCGCCAGATCACCGTCGTCGCGATCGAACTCGCCCCCAATGGCGTGGACGATCCCGACCAGCTCGTCGCGATGATGCGCCCGCCCCTCGTGCAGTGCGAAACGATCCTGCGACAGTCGTGGGGCTACACGTTGCGCACCCCGACCGGCGGCCTGCTCGGCTACTTCGGTTACCCCACGGCACTCGAAGGTGCAGGACGTCATGCCGTCGAAGCCGCCATGCGCTGCGTGCAAGCGAGCACCGTACGCGTTGGCATCGGTGTGGGCGTTCACACAGGCCTCGTGATCAGCTCGGCAGCCGACGACAGTCCCGACACGGGCGGTCGCGTCTCGCGCTCGGCCACGCAGCTCGCCGACATGGCGTTGCCCGGCGAAGTCGTGATCTGCGACGCCACGCAGCGCCTCATCGGTGTTGCCATTGCCACAACGGCGCACGGCAGCGTGCGCGAGCGTCACGGCAATCGCGAGATTCCGGTCTTTCGCGTCAATCCCGATCCCACCCCCGAGCGTCGTTCGCGCCGCCGAGCGGCCACGCTCTTCGGTCGCGATGCCGCACTGGCAGAACTCACCGCCGCCCATGCGGCCATGCGCGACGCCAGCACCGGCCACGACGTATTGGCGCTGGTCATCGGCGAAGCCGGTATCGGCAAGACAGCGCTCGTGCGTCACTTCGTCGAGACGGGCGGTCTGCGCTCCATCGATCTCGCCTGCGCACAGGACGGTGCAGGCACGCCGTTCCATCCGATCGCGCGCTGGCTGCGTGCCCAGTCGACGGTCGAGGCCTCGCAGTTGCCCCAACCCGCGCTGCTCGCCCTGAGGCGTCTGCGCGCGCTGTTCGACATGCACGCCGACGGCAATGTGCCGCATGCGTGGAAGCAGGCTGTGCTCAACGAAGCGCCCACACTCCTCGCCGCGCTATTGCCTGACGGCGGTGTGATTACGCTCGACGACGCACACTGGGCCGATCCGTCCACGCAAGAATTGCTCGCCGTGATGGCGGAGAATGCGCCGGGCGGACGCTTGCTGATCGTCGGCGCGCGCCCCGAATTCGAGTTGCCCTGGCGGCATACCGTCGGACTTCGCCGTATCGATCTCGCACCGCTCGATGCGGGGGCGGCAGCCTCCATCGTGCGCGCCGCCACGCCGCGCGTCGCCTTGCCTGCCGCCATGCGCGAGCGCATCGTGCATCTGGCCGAAGGCGTGCCGCTGTTCCTTCAGGAGCTGGCACGCGCGACGGCCGCGCAACAAGGCGGACGCAACGCTGTGAACACCATGCCGATGCCCGCGAGCCTTCAGGAACTGATGATGGCGCGCATCGACGCGGCGGGCAGCGCCAAGCCCGTGGCGCACTTCGCGTCGTGCCTCGGCCATGAGTTCCACGCCGAATTGCTGGCCGCCGCGAGCGGCCGTTCGATGGCGCTCGTCGAGCGCGCGCTGGACACGCTCGTCGCCTGCGCCCTCGTGCAGCGTCAGGATTTCGGACGCTACGTCTTCCGTCATGCGCTGCTGCATAAAGCCGCGTACGACGCACAGCCGCAAGAGCGCCGACAAGACGCGCACCGCCGCATTGCACTGGCGATGCGCGATCACGCGTCCGTTCAGACCGAACCCGAAGTGCTGGCGTGGCACTTCCGTCAGGCGGACGAACCCGACGCCGCCATTGAGCATTACCGCCTTGCGGGCGAGTACGCGACCGGCCGTCAGGCATTTCGTGAGGCGTGTGCCCACTATCAGAGCGCGCTCGACGTGCTGCGTCAGACCGGTACCAGCGCACAGACCGCCGCGCGCGAATTGCAACTGCGCATGGCGTTGGGCGTGCCGCTCGTCTCCCTGCACGGTTACGGCTCGGAGCCTGCGCGTCACAACTTCGAGACGGCACTGGCGCTGGCACAGCCAATGGGCGACGACGTCACGCTTTTCCCCGTGTACTGGGGACTGTGGCTCGGTTCAAGCTCGTGGAGCGGCTTCGAGCGCAGCGTGGAACTCGCGCGCAAGCTCATCCTGATTGCCGAGCAAGCCGGTGCCTCACCGCTGCTCGCACACGCGTACTACGCGCTGGGCAATAGCCTGTGCTGCCACGGTGACTTCGGCGGGGCCATCACGGCACTGGAAACCGGTCTGGCGCACTACCGCCCCGAACAGGCCGACACCGGCCTCGGCGAAGACGCGCGCATTACGGGCCTGTCGTTCCTCTCGTGGGCTTACTGGTTCACAGGGCGCCACAACGCATCGCTCGCCGCGAGCGAAGAAGCGTTGGCGATGGGACGTCAGCAGGGCCGCCGATACTCGTTCGCCTTTGCGCTGGTGTTCGCGGCGATGCTGCGACGTCTGCGCCGCGAAGTCGCGCCCGCCGAAGCGCTGGCGAGCGAGGCGACCGAAGTGGCGTCCGAGGCTGGCGTGGCCCTCTGGGCGCTCGCCGGGCAGACGATTCGCGGGTGGGCACTCGCGTCGCGCGGCGATGTGAACGGTCTGGAGCGCATTACCGACAGCGTCGGTCGGCTCAGCGAAACAATGGGTGGCGTTGAAGGGATGTTCTTCGGTCTGCTCGTCGAAGCGTGCGCGGGCACCGGCGATATCGCACTCGGTTTGCATGCGGCTGAGCGCGGCGCGCACTTGTCGGCGCGTCGTAGCGACGGGCACTGGCAGGCGGAGTTCCTGCGTCAGAAGGGAAACTTCCTGCGTGCCGGACATCACGCCGACGACGCGATCCGTCCGTGGCTCGAACACGCGCTGCAAATCGCGCGGGCGCAGGCATCGCCCATGCTGACGCTGCGCGCCGCGCACAGTCTGTTGCGTCTGGGCGGTGGCAACGCACCGGAAACGCTGAGTGACGCCGAATGCATGACCGTGCTGCGCGACGCGCTCGACGCCCTGCAAGGTGGCGAGACGCTGGCGGACGTGCAGGAAGCGCGCGCCACGCTGGCGGAGGTCGCCGCACGTCATACCGGTAAAATCGCCGGGGCGACACGCCCTGCCCGCTACGGCAGCTGATGCTTGCGGGCGTCGCGGTGCGGTGCGTGACGCCCATCGGCAGCAGTGAGCCTATGCAGGGCCTGCTTCGGCCCGGCTTTTTTCCGCGCTTTTGCGCCGCGAATAGCCGCTATCAGCGACTCCGTATGTCTGCGCCGGGGTCGGCCGCTATATTGAGGCGACCGGCTCCCCCAGGCCGACACACCGAATCCACCATGCCCATCGACCCCTTGCGCGCGAACCTCGGCGCACCGCTCACGCTCGTCAGTCCTGCGCCGACCGGCCTCTCACCGACATCTGTGCCACCGCCCGCGACGGCTTTGCACACGTCGCGCGAAGTCGTCGTCTCGGGCAGTGTCAAACGCCGTCACTCCTTCGATCTGTGCGCACTCATGCGCCTGCCCACGCAGTTGACCGGGCCGCTCGACGTCGTCTGTCTGTCCGGTCGCAAAGTGCGCAGCGCGAGCGAGTACAAGGGCGTGCGGCTCACGGCGCTGCTCGACGTCGCGCAATGGCGTCTACCACAGGCCCGCGACTTCACGCGAGCGTATGTGCTCGCACAGGGCGCGGACGGCTACACCGTCATGTTCTCGTGGCACGAGCTGTACAACACGTCGATCGGTATCGGCGCACTGGTCGTCTATGAGCGCGACGGTCAGCCGCTTAGCGACGACGAGGGAGGCATCGGCCTAATTTCGACTGGCGATCTGCGCGTCGCACTGCGTCAAGTGCGTGCACTCAAGCGCCTCACCGTCCATCTGGCTGAACCGGCAGCCCTCTGAGGGCAATCGCAGCGCGCGTGCGCCGCCTACACTGGCGGCACTTTTCCTCACGGCGACGCGAATCATGACGGCATCCTCCGGAAAGTCCCTCGCAGCAAGCACGAACGCCATCGGCCACTGGCGCATGCCGCCGGAGTGGCATCCGCACGCCGCTTGCTGGATGGCGTGGCCGGGTGTCTCAGTCATCTCAACCGCGCAGCGCCAGCCGCTCCTGAGCGAACTAGCCCGCATCGCCCACGCCATCGCCCTGTTCGAGCCGCTACGCGTCGCCGTCGATCTTGCACACCTGGACGAAGCACGTCGCGCCCTGCCCGATAACGTCACGCTTTACCCCATGCCGGTCGACGATCACTGGATGCGCGACACCGGCCCGACCTTTCTGCTCGACGACGCCCTCACCCCGCACGCGCTGTGCTGGAACTTCAACGGTTGGGGAAAGCCGAGGATGCAATGCATCGATGCCGACGCGAAGGTCGCGCAGCGTGTGGCGCATGCGCATGACGAGAGGACACCGATGACCGCATCGCTCGCACCCATCGTGGCCGAAGGCGGATCGCTGCTGGTCGACGGTGACGGCACGCTGGTCGTGACGCAGACATCGATCCTCAACGAGAACCGCAACCCGGGTCTGACGCGCAGCGAAGCCGACGCGGTGTTTCGTCATTGGCTCGGCGTGACGAAAGTCGTCTGGCTGCCGGGATCGGTACTCGATACGATCACCGATGGGCATATCGACGGCATCGCGAGCTTCGTGCGTCCCGGCGTGCTGCTGGCGACGGGTGCCGAAGGTGACGACGAGCGGGCGAGGGAAATGCGTGAAAATCTGAAAGCCCTGCTACTCGCGCGAGACGCCCGGGGAAGGCACTTCGATATCGGCTTGCTACGTGCGCCGGACTTCGACGCGCTGCCCGTCGATCTCGCGAGCGATGCCGACTTCGCGCCGGAGTATGTGAACTTCTACCTGCCGAACGGCGGTGTGGTGATGGCGTCCTTCGGCGACGCGAAGGCCGATGCGCATGCCCGCGCCATCGTGCAGCAGGCGTTTCCCGAGCGACGCGTCGTGCAGTTGCCGTTACGCGCTGTCGCCCGGCGTGGCGGCGGCATTCACTGCTGCACGCAACAGCAACCGGCGGCAGTGCTGACGTGATGCTGCGCGCTGCACTGCCTACCGTTTCAGTTTGACGAGGTGCGCCGCGCAGTGCGCGCTTTGGGCGACGTTGCCGTCTTCGCGGCAGATTTCGTCGCGGCCTTCTTCGCAACCGGCGCCTTCGTTACTACCTTCTTCGTCGCGACCTTCTTTACCATGCCCTCGCCCGTCGCCTTGCGCGTCATGCGCTTCGGTGCCGGTGCGGCGTCCGCCGTCGCGATCTTCTCCGTCTTCGCCGTTGGCTTGCGGCGCGAGACCGGCGCAGCATTCGCACCCAACTGCGAGCGCACCCGCTGCTGCATGTCGGCGATATCCGAATCGAGAATCAGACGGCCGCGCAGCTTACCGTTCATCCGCTTGATGTAAGTGCGCGCCTCCTGCATGTGGAAATGCATGAGTTCGCGCACGCGCTCGGCATCGCCAGCGCGCGCCGCATCCGTGATCTCGCGATGGATGTTGACGTTGGCCGTGCCGAACTTCTCGTGTTCGCGACGCGGCGTCTCGTTGCCGAATACGATCAGCTGACGAATCATCTCGTTGACGAGTTCGCACGTAAAGCGCAGGAAACTGTTGGGATTGGCGGCCGCGAGGATGTCATGAAAGTCGACATCGGCTTGACGCTGACGTAGCAACTCACGACGATCGTGCGACGCCGGACTGCAACACGACATGTTGTTCTCGAGCGCAGCGAAATCGGCTTGCGTCAGATGCGGCACTGCACCGGCGGCGAGTTCGGGTTCGAGCAACTGACGCACCGTATAGATGTCGTCGATGCTCACTTCCTTGAAGAAGAGATAGTTCTGCATGAGCTGGAACGTACGCTCCAGCGGCACTTCCACGACCATGCCACCGCCCGACGGCCCGGTGCTCACCTTGATGAGTCCCTGCACTTCGAGCGACTTGAGCGCTTCGCGAATCGTGCTCTTCGATACGCCGAACATCTGCTGCAATTCGACTTCGCGCGGCAGACGATCGCCGGGCAACAGATTGCCTTCCGTGATCAGACGCTTGATGGCTTCGGCGACCAGATCGCCCCGCTTTTGTTGTTTGATTTCCAACGGCTCTCGCACCGTTTGTGCATCCAATGCCATGTAGCGCCTCAGGAGTCTGTTCGCACTTGAAACGTGCGTCACCGCAGCGGTGAACGCACGTCGTGTCTTGCTTTCCGGGTTGTCCCGGATCGGAATTTTTTCCGATTGACACGGAAAATCATTATACCTACGATCCAATCCATCCTATTTATCATAATAAATATGACGGATAGGGAAAAAGGCGTTTGACCCCATGAACGATTGCTCCCCGAATGGAGACCAAATTGAATCGTCGTGAACTGTTGAAGCTCGCCGCCGCGGCCTCTCTGCCCGGCTCTCTATTCACCGCTCGCGACGTGTTCGCGCAAAGCACCGGGGCCATTCAACTGGCGTGTCCGGTGCCCATGTCGGGACCGTTTGCCGCCAACGGCAAGTTCGCCGATCTGGGCATGAAGCTCATCGTCGAGCAATATGGCAAAGTGCTCGGCCGTCCGCTCGCTTACACCACGCTCGATACCGAAGGTAAACCCGCAACGGCGATTCGCCGCGTGCAGGAAATCGCGCAGCAGAAGGGCGCTCGCTTCTTCGCTGGCGGCATTCTCTCCTCGGAAGCGCTCGCCATGGGCAAGGAGGTCGAGAAGGCCGGTGGCATCTTCATCACCACGGCCGGGGCTGACGAAATCACCGGCAAGGACTGCAACAACGCCACGTTCCGCTGGTCCGTGCCGACCTTCGGCGCGATTGAGCAGACGGTGCGTCCGCTCATCGAATCGATGCCGAAGGCCAAGCGCTGGTACACGATCACGCCGCAGTACGTGTTCGGCGAAGGCTTGCTCACCGCCGCGAAGAACATCTTCAAGGAAAAGGGCATCGAGCACGTGGGCAACAGCTATCACTCGCTCACCGAAAAGGAGTTCTCGGGCTATCTGACGAACGCCGCTGCCGCGAAGCCCGACGTGCTGCTGATCCTGAACTTCGGCTCGCAGTCGTCCGACACGCTGCGTCAGGCCGTGAGCTTCGGCATGAAGAAGAACTGCACGATCCTGATGGCTTGGGCCTCGGGTCTGGAGCAGTTCGAGACGCTCGGCGCGGATCTGTGCGACGGTGTGTACTTCGGCGCGCAGTATTGGCACGCCGTGGCCTCGCCGCTGAACCTCGATCTGGTCAAGCGCACGCAGGACCGCTTCAAGCAGAACCCGAACTACAGCCTTGCCGGTTCGTACATCTGCACCAAGCTCATGCTCGACGGCATGGTCAAGGCAGGGAGCGCCGATCCGAAGGCGGTCATCGCAGCGATGGAGGGCCTGAAGTACGACGGTCTCACCGGACCGGAAGAGATTCGCAAGGGCGACCATCAGGTGCTCAAGAACTACTACCTGCTCAAGGGCAAGGCGAAGGCGAAGATGAAGAACGCCGACGACTACGCCGACATCGTGAGTGCAGGGAAGTCGTTCCTGCCGCTCGACAAGACCGAGTGCAAGATGGCCTGACGCCGTTTCACTTCGTTACGCTATCTGAAGTCTGTCGCTCGCGGGGACGCACGTCGTCCCCGCATGTGTCGTCTGTGCTGCGCAACTCGCACGGCACAAGGTGTTCCACGTCTGCTCCAAAGCTCTCCGGGACGCGCATGAACGTCTACTTGCTCCAAGTCATCAACGGCGTCGGGATCGGGATGTTGTACTTCCTGCTCGCCGTCGGCCTATCGATCATCTTCGGCCTGCTGCGCTTCGTGAACTTCGCGCACGGTGCCTTCTATCTCCTCGGCGCGTACTTCTGCTATCAGGCAATGCAATGGGGCATGTCGTTCTGGCTCGCCCTCATCGTGTGTCCCATCGTCGTGGGCGCGCTCGCCTGGATTGCCGAGAAGGTGCTGCTCTCGCACATCTACGAGAAGGCGCACGAGTTCCACATTCTCGTGACGGTCGGCCTGGCACTCGTCGTGCAGGAAGCCGTCATCATCATCTGGGGGCCGCTGGGCGATAACGTCGCCGTGCCCGAAATCCTCGACGGCGTGGTGATGTGGGGCAGCTTCATCTATCCGAAGTACCGCCTCTTCCTCATCGGCTTCACCGCCGTCTTCGCCGCCGTGCTGTGGTGGTTGCTCGAAGGCACGCGTCTCGGCAGCGCAGTACGCGCGGGCAGCGAGTCGTCGGAGATGGTGTCGTTGCTGGGCATCAACGTGTTCCGGGTGTTCAGTCTGGCGTTTGCCCTCGGCGCAGGCACAGCGGCACTCGCGGGTGTACTGGCCGCACCGGTGCGCGGCGTAGAGCCGTTCATGGGCATCGAAGCGCTGGGCATTGCGTTCGTGGTGGTCGTCATCGGCGGCATGGGCAGCTTCGCCGGGGCGCTGGTGGGCGGTCTCGTGATCGGCATCGTGCAGAGTCTGATGAGCACGATCTGGCCGGAAGGCGCGCGTCTCATGATCTACGTGGCGATGGCAGCGGTGCTGCTCATGCGTCCGCACGGCCTGCTCGGGAGGGGATGATGCTCGTACGTTACCGTTTTTGGTGGCTCGCCGCCGCCGTCACGCTGATCCTGCCGGTCGCGCTCTCGTCGGGCACGTTGGCCACCGAAGTGCTGATCTACGCGCTCGCCGTCCTTGGCTGCAACCTGCTGCTGGGCTACACCGGTCTGCTGTCGTTCGGTCAGGGCATCTTCTTCGGGCTGGGCAGCTACACGCTGGGCATCATGCTCACGCGCTGGTCGTTGCCGATGCCGGTGGCCATCGTTGCCTCCATCGTGCTGGGTGCGGCGATAGCGGCCCTCGTGGGCAGCTTCGCCATCCGGCAGAAGGGCACCTACTTCGTGATGCTCACGCTTGCGTGCGCGCAGATGTTCTACTTCTTCGCCTATACCGCGACGGACTGGACCGGCGGCGACAACGGCCTGCTCGACATTCCGCGCAAATCGCTCGCCATTGGCGGCAAGACGCTGATTCCGCTGGAGACGCCGTGGCAGTACTACACCTTCGTCGCGGTCATCTTCCTGATCGTCTTCGCCTGGTTGTTGCGCGTGGCGGACTCGGTGTTCGGCCGCACGTTGCTGGCCATTCGCGATAACGAAACGCGCGCAGCAGCCATCGGTTACCACGTGAAGACGTTCAAGCTCGTGGCGTTTGCCATCTCCGGCGCCGTCACAGCGTTGGCTGGCGCGCTGCACGCGTTGATGACGGGCATCGCACCGCTGTCCAACATCGAGTACCACACGAGCGAGATGATCCTCGTGATGACGGTGATCGGCGGCACGGGCAATCTGTTCGCCTCGGTGCTGGGCGCGGCGTTCTACGTGCTGGCCGCCGACTGGTTGTCAACGCTCTGGCCGCGCTGGCTGTTGCTGCTCGGCCTGCTGCTCATCGCCGTGAGTCTGTTCATGCATCGCGGCTTGTGGGGCGTGGGCGAATCGCTGTGGTACCGCATCACGGGCCGCCGCAATACGTCGAACGACAAGCTGGATACACAGAGTACGCAGGGAGACCCGACATGAGCGACGCTCTTATCGAAGCCTCGGGCATCGTCAAACGTTACGGCAAGTTCACCGCACTGCACGGAGTCGATCTGCGCGTCGCTCCGCGCACGGTGCACTCTGTGATCGGACCGAACGGCGCGGGCAAGACCACGCTGTTCCACATGCTCACGGGCACTGTGCCGGTCTCGGGCGGACGCATCATGTTCGACGGTCACGACGTCACGACCGAAGCCGATTACCGTCGTGTGCAACGCGGCATCGCCCGCTCGTTTCAGGTGACGGCACTGTTCCAGAACCTGTCGGTGCGCGAGAACCTGCGTCTGGCGGCATTGGGCGTGACGCCGCGTCAGGCGCTGTCGACCTGGCACAAGGCGGACGGCGCGCGCGCCTGTGCGGCCGTCGTGGACGACGTGCTCACGCGACTCGCGCTCACACGTCATGCGGACACCGCCGCGGGTCTGCTCTCGCACGGGCAGCAGCGACGTCTCGAAGTCGGCATGGCGCTCGCCGCGCGTCCCAAGGCGATCTTTCTGGACGAGCCGACGTCCGGCATGGGCATCGACGATCTCGACGACATGAAGCAACTCATTCGTGGCCTGCGCGACGACCACACCGTCGTACTGATCGAGCACAACATGAACATCGTGATGGACATCTCCGACACGATCACCGTCATGCAGCAAGGCCGTGTCCTCGTCGAAGGCAAGCCGGATGCGATTCGTGCCGACGACCGCGTGCGCGCCGCTTATCTGGGCAACATGATCACGGGAGGCCGCGCATGATTCTCGACGTCGCAGGCGTTCACAGCTATTACGGCAAGAGCCACATCCTGCAAGGTGTGTCGTTTCAGATTGGCGACGGCGAACTCGTCACACTGCTCGGTCGCAACGGCGCGGGCAAGTCGACGACGCTCAAGACCGTCGCCGGTGTGGTGACGCCCAAGGCGGGCAGCATCACCTTCATGGGCAAGCCGGTCGCCGGGCAGCCCGCGCATCGCATCGCCGCGCGCGGCGTGTGCTTCGTGCCGGAGCATCGCGGCATCTTCAAGCTGCTCACCGTCGAGGAGAATCTGAAGCTCGGCGCGCGACGCGATTCGCCGTGGCAACTCGCCGATATCTACCGCATTTTTCCGCGCTTGCAGGAGCGTCGCAAGAACGGCGGTGCGCAACTCTCGGGCGGCGAACAGCAGATGCTCGCCATCGGGCGCGCGCTGATGAATCACCCGCGTCTGCTCATGCTCGACGAACCCGTCGAAGGGCTGGCGCCGGTGATCGTCGAAGAGATCGTGGCGCAGTTGAAGCTCATCAAGCAGGCGGGCGTGGCCATCCTGCTCGTCGAACAGAATCTGGAAGTCTGCACGCAGCTCGCCGACCGGCATTACATCGTCGAGCAGGGCGTGATCGTGTATGGCGCGGACAAC
The DNA here is from genome assembly GCF_024704525.1 of Pandoraea commovens. Classification (NCBI taxonomy): domain Bacteria; kingdom Pseudomonadati; phylum Pseudomonadota; class Betaproteobacteria; order Burkholderiales; family Burkholderiaceae; genus Pandoraea; species Pandoraea commovens. Next base: position 161,862 of record NZ_CP102780.1, on the reverse strand, counting down.
GCGGCGTTTCTCGCCGATGAGGTCGTCAAGGACCGTTATCTCGGCGTCGGCGTGGCGTAGCCCGCCCGACTGGCGTCCCCGCTGGCGTCGATAGGCAATTCTCAAGGACAGAAAAACATGGAACGTCTCGATCAACCGGCTGCCGCAGTGCGCATTGACGGTGCGCGTCTGTGGGACAGTCTCATGAAACTCGCGCAGGTCGGCGCGACCGAGAAGGGCGGCGTCTGCCGTCTCGCGCTCACGGACCTCGACCGTCAGGGTCGCGATCTGTTCGTGACGTGGGCCAAGGAGATCGGCTGCACGGTGCGCATCGACGCCATCGGCAATATCTTCGCGCGACGCGCCGGGCGTAACGACGCGCTGCCGCCCGTCATGACCGGCAGCCACATCGACACGCAGCCGACCGGCGGCAAGTTCGACGGCAATTACGGCGTGCTGGCTGGCCTCGAAGTGCTGCGCACACTTAACGACAATGACATCGTGACGGAAGCGCCGCTCGAAGTCGCCGTCTGGACGAATGAGGAAGGTTCTCGCTTTGTGCCCGTGATGATGGGCTCGGGGGTCTATGCGGGCGCGTTCACGCTCGAACACGCGCTCACGCAGAAGGATCGCGACGGCATCAGTGTCGCCGAAGCGCTGGGCGGCATCGGGTATGCGGGCAAGACGTCTGCCGTTGGGAAGACGGGCGACGTCGGCGCGTATTTCGAAGCGCACATCGAACAGGGACCGGTCCTCGAAGCGCACGAGAAGACCATCGGCGTGGTGCAGGGCGCGCTCGGCCAGCGCTGGTACGACGTCACCATCACCGGCATGGAAGCCCACGCGGGCCCGACGCCGATGGAACTGCGTCGCGACGCCTTGCTGGCGGCGGCACAGCTGATTCAGGCCGTAAACCGCATTGCTTGCGAACATGCGCCGCACGCGCGCGGCACGGTGGGCTGGGTCGACAACTATCCGAACTCCCGCAACGTCATTCCGGGTCGCGTGACGCTCTCCGTCGACCTGCGCGCAGCGGACGACGCCACGCTCGACGCCCTCAATGCGAAGCTGCGCGCCGAGTGTACCGCGCTGAGCACGAAGGGCATCGACGTCGCCATCGAGCAGGTCGTGTACTTCCCGCCGCAGCCGTTCGCGCCGGAACTGGTCGACGCCATCCGCACCGGCGCACAGACGCTCGGTTATTCGTCGATGGACGCCATCAGCGGCGCAGGACACGACGCGGTGTATCTCGCCCGTGTCGCCCCCACGGCGATGATCTTCGTGCCGTGCAAGGACGGCATCAGCCACAACGAGATAGAAGACGCCGATCCGGCGCACCTCGAAGCCGGTTGCAACGTATTGCTGCAAGCGATGCTGCAACGCGCCGGAGGTGCCGCATGAAAGTCATGATCGCGCGGATGAATCACGAGACGAACACGTTCTCGCCAGTCCCGACGCCGCTCGAAGCCTTCGGCAATGAAGGACCGAAGTTCGATGCCGACGCTTATCGCGACAACAAGGGCATGCGCACGGCGATGTCCGCGTTCATCGATCTGGCAGAAGCGGCGGGCGCGCAGATGGTAACGCCCGTTTCCGCGAGTGCGAATCCCAGCGGTCCGGTGGCGGCGAGTGCGTATGACGAACTGTGCCGTCGCGTCGTGGCGGCGGCCACCGGCGTCGATGCGATTCTGCTCGATCTGCACGGCGCGATGGTCGCGGAAAACAGCGACGACGGCGAAGGCGATCTGCTCGCGCGTGTTCGCGCCGCCGCGCCCGACACGCCGATTGCCGTGGCGCTCGATTTGCATGCGAACGTCACGCCGAAGATCGTGGCGAACGCCGACATCGTCGTCGGCTTCAAGACGTATCCGCACGTCGATATGTACGAGACGGGCGAGCATGCCGGGCGTCTGCTGTTCGAGATGCTGGCAGGCAAGCGTCGCCCGAAGGTGGTGTGGCAACAGCCGCCGCTGATGGTGCACTCGCTGCGCAGCACGAGTCATGGCGGCGCGATGAAGCGGGCGCTGGACGCCGCGCGCCGCGCCGAGGCCGAGGAGGGCATCCCGGCGGTATCGGTGTTCTCGGGCTTTTCGCTCGCTGACATTCCGGCGCCGTGCATCAGCGTGGTGGTGACGGCCGAGGAAGGTGAGGACGGTGTCGCGCGTGCGCAAGCAGTCGCCAATCGCATCGCGGCACAAGCATGGGACGAGCGCGACGGCTTCGTCTATCGCAGCGCACCGTTGGACGAGTCGATTGCCGAAGCGAAGCGGCTGGCACAAGGTGCCGACAAACCGGTGCTGCTGCTCGATCACAGCGACAACTGCATGTCGGGCGGCACATGCGACACGATGGATGTACTGGAGGCCGCACTGCAAGGCGGTCTGACCGGGATCGGCGTTGGCCCGCTGTGCGACCCCGAGGCCGTGGCGACATTGATCGCCGCGGGTGAAGGTGCCGAAGTCACGCTGGCGGTAGGAAACAAACGTCCGCTCACTCAGTTGGGCATCACCAAGACGCCGCCGGTGCTGACCGGCATCGTGCGCAAGATCAGCGACGGCGAATACGTCGTGACGGGTCCGACCTACACGGGTCAGCGCTGCTACATGGGGCGTACGGTGCTGTTCGACATCGGCGCAGCCCGCATTGTGGTGACGGAGCGCACGCACGAGCCGTGGGATCACGGTGTGTTCACGTGCGTGGGGCTCGACCCGCGCAACGAACAGTTCCTGCTGCTCAAATCGCGCATGTACTGCCGCCCGGTGTTCGTGCCCATCTCGGCCGGTCTGGTCGAATGCGACAGCAACGGTGTGACGAGTTCGAACTACGCGCTGTTCCCGTTCTCACGCGTGAATCGTCCGGTGTATCCGCTAGATTCCGAGGTGACGTTCGGCAAGTAGTCGCGCGGTGGCGAGCCTTCCCGGTTCGTCTCCTGTTAACGTTGTCAGGTGCGCGATGCGACGTCGCGTCCTAAGCTGAGGTTTTGGGTCGCAACGGTCGGTGCCGATTCAATCGGCGGCGACGGTCTTCGGCCGAACTGCTCTGATCGTCACGATTCGGAGGGCCTCACGATGCGCACCGACATCGTCATCATCGACGCCGCACGCACCGCCATCGGCGAATTCGGCGGTACATTGCGGGAGAAACCGCCCGTCGACCTCGGAAGTGCGGTCGTGGGTGCACTGCTGGAACGCACCGGCATCGCGGGCGACCGGGTCGATCAGGTCGTGTTCGGAAACGTCCATCAGACCGCAGCAAGCGATATGTACCTTGCGCGACGTGTCGCCCTCGGCGGCGGCATTGCACCGCGCGCGGGTGCGCTGACCGTCAACCGGCTCTGCGGCTCCGGTCTGGAAGCCGTGCTCCTGGCCGCGCAGTTCATCGATTCGGGTGAAGCCGAGACCGCCATCGGCGGCGGAGCGGAGACGATGAGCCTCGCACCCTATCTGCTCCCGGCGAATCGTTTCGGATCGCGCCCCGGCGATGTCGTCGCCACCGACTCCCTGATGGGAGGCCTCACCGATCCGATGACCGGTGCTCACATGGGCGAACTCGGCGAGCGTATCGCGGCGTCCTACGACATCGACCGGGCGCAGCAGGACGCCATCGCGCTCGCCTCGCATCAACGCGCCGCTCACGCGATCGAGGCGGGTTACTTCGATGCGCAGATCGTCCCTATCGACGTCGGTTCGTCACGCAAGCCCGCCACCTTTACCCGCGACGAGCGCGTGCGACCAGCGCCTTCCGGCGACGATTTCGCTCAACTCAAACCGGTATTTCGTCGCGACGGCGGCACGATTACGGCGGCAAACGCGTCCGGCATCAACGATGGCGCATCGGCCGTGCTGGTGACGACGCTACAAAACGCGAAGCTGCGACGATTGCGGCCATTGGCGCGCCTCGTCGCCCATGCGCGCGTAGGTGTGCTGCCCGCGCAAATGGGTATCGGACCGGTCGTCGCTACGCGAGAAGTGCTTAAGCGCGCGGACCTCTCGATTCGCCACATGGGCGTAATCGAGCTGAACGAAGCCTTCGCTTCGGTCGTCGGGGCATTTCTGAAGGAGATGTCGCTCGACGCGGAACGCGTCAATCCGAACGGCGGCGCCATTGCGCTCGGTCATCCGGTCGGGGCGACCGGCGCAGTCATGGTGACCAAGGCCGTGCATGAGTTACAGCGCTCCGGCGCGCGTTATGCACTCGTGACGACCTGCATCGGCGGCGGACAGGGGATTGCGGCGATCTTCGAGCGGCTGTAGCGACGGCGAGATCCCCCTCATTCTCGAGGCTTAAGCAGTCGGAAATAATCGTTATTACCACCACAAGGAGGAAGTCATGGTTGAGATTGTTTCAGTTACAAACTACGGTGATCATTTGGTGATCATTTTCAAGATAAATGGAAGACCAGACGAACACACGACCACGATTCAAAAGATCCGTGAAGGTAGACCACCAATTCACATGCAACTGATTGACGCCGTCAGAAGCTTGCTTGACGAAGTTAAGTAAATTTTCAAAACGGGCGTTGTTGCATAAAGTCGTCGACAAACTCAACCATCTCTCCGAGCGCATTCTTGCGCTCACGACCTGTACGGTGACGGACACAGGCAGAGAAATACCCCATCGGTTCCTCCTCGCAATCTTTGAAGCGCTTGGAAACATGACAGTCGAACTCGTCTGCGAGTGTCACAAGTTGAAAGCCGACGTTCTCGACGCATTATCCCGTCGGCCGATTCCGGGACTTCGTCCGCTGCGTGATCCGCGCCGGTGTCCCACCCGCCGTCTCAACGTCGCACAGCGTCAACAACGAAAAACGCCACGCATTCATGCGTGGCGTTCTTTTTTCCCCTCACCTAAACGCAAGGGACTGCGCAACGGTATGCGTCCCGCGCAATTACTCGTCGAGCACCTTGTTACCCGTCTCTTCAAACATCGACACCGCGATGAGCGACACGATCACGCAAACGATCATGTACCACGCCGGGGCCATCTTGTTGCCCGTCACACGAATCAGCCAACCCGCGACGAGCTGTGCCGTACCACCGAACACCGACACCGAAATCGCATAGGCGCTCGACATGTAGCCCGCACGCAGATGCTTCGGGAAGTTCTCCGGCATCAGCGCGTACGCCGGGGCCGACCCCATCGTGTAGCACAGCATCAGCACGATCAACGCGGCCAGCACCACCGGCAGCGACGGGTAGTTGATCATCACCCAGAACGCCGGGTACAGCAGCACGATCAGCGCCACGCGGCCGAACATCGTCAGCGGCTTGCGTTTGCCCATCTTGTCCGACCACGCGCCGTAGATCGGGCACATCACCAGCGAGATCGTGCTGGCGGCAACGCCCGCGAGCATCGACATCTTCGGCGGCAGACCCAGGTACTGAATGCAGTACGTCGGCATGTAGTACATCATCACGTACGTCGACACGGACATGCCCGCAATCGAGAAGATCGTGAGGAACCAGTTGCGCACATACAGGGCACGCTTGGGATCGTCGCGACCGGCGACGGCCTTCGCCTTCGGCGGCTCTTCCTGAATGTGACGACGCAGGTAGATACCGACCGGCGCAATCAGCGTGCCGAGCAGGAACGGAATACGCCAGCCCCAGCTATGCATGGTGTCGTCCGAGAGCAGGAAGCCAAGGCTCGCCGCCAGACCCGAGCCGAGCAGGGCGGCTGCGCCCTGACTTGCCAACTGCCAGCTTGCGCGGAAACCACGGCTCTTCGCGCCGCCCACTTCCAGCAGCGTGGCCGTCGCGGCACCGAACTCACCGCCCTGCGCGAAGCCTTGCAGCAAACGCGCGCTCACGATCAGCAGCGGCGCCGCGAGACCGATCTGCGCATACGTCGGCGCAAGACCGATGGCCGCCGAACCCACAGCCATCAACAGGATGGTCAGCGTCAGCGCAGGCTTGCGGCCAGCGCGGTCGGCGTAACGGCCGAGTACGATGCCGCCCAGCGGGCGCATCACGAAGCCCACCGCGAACACGGCGAACGCGAGCAGTGACGACGTGATGGGGTCGTCGGCCGGGAAGAACTGCTTGCCGATCGTCAGCGCGAAGTAGCTGTAGACCGTGAAGTCGAAGAACTCCAGCAAGTTGCCGATGACGGCAGCAAAGACGATCTTGCGTTGCTGTGCGGGTGACATCTGCACTGACGATGACGACGCTGCGCCGTCACCCTGAAACGATTGCGATTGCGTGGCGGTGCTCATGCGCGGTCCTTGGCAAGAAAGCGTTCGACCAGACGCGTCCAGAAGGCGGCACCGATGGTCAGATTGTCGTCGTTGAAGTCGTACTTGGCGTTGTGCAACATCGGTTTGCCTTCGCCGTTACCCAGGCGAATGAAGCAGCCGGGCACCTTTTGCAGGTAGTACGCGAAGTCCTCGCTGCCCGCGATGGGCGGGAACGGCGAAATGATGTGCTCCGTGCCGACCAGTTCCTCGGCCACGCTGCGGGCAAATTCCGTTTCCGCTTCGCTGTTCACTAGCACCGGATAGCCACGGATGTACTCGATGTCGGCGCTCGCGCCGAAGCCTTCGGTATGCGACTTCACCAGCGCGCAGATGCGCTCTTCGAGCGTCGCGCGCACCTTCGCCGAGAACGAGCGCACGCTCAGCTCCATCGTGGCGTCTTCCGGAATGACGTTCGGCGCAAAACCGGCATGGAACGTACCGACGGTCACGACCGCCGCTTCGGTCGGATCGATGCTGCGCGCCACCACGGTTTGCAACGCCATCACGAGACCGCTGCCGATCACCACCGGGTCGATGGCCAAATGCGGACGCGCCGCATGACCGCCACGGCCGTGGATACGAATCTTGACGGTGTCGCACGCAGCCATCAGCGGACCGGCGCGAAAACCGAACGTGCCCGTGGCGACGCCCGGGTGGTTATGCAGACCGAAGATCGCTTCACATGGGAAGCGCTCGAACAGGCCGTCGGCGATCATCTGCTCCGCACCGCTGTTCGAACCGGCTTCTTCCGCCGGTTGGAAAATCAGATGGACGGTGCCGTCGAAGTTGCGCGTCTTGGCGAGATGTTGTGCTGCGCCAAGCAACACCGTCGTGTGACCGTCGTGACCGCAGGCGTGCATCTTGCCGTCGTGCACGCTTGCGTACGCAAGGCCCGTCTGTTCGTGAATCGGCAGTGCATCCATGTCGGCGCGCACACCGACCGTGCGACCGCTCGTGCCCGCAGTGAGCGAGGCCACCACGCCGTGACCACCGACGTTACGCGTGACCGTGTAACCCCAGCTTTCCAGCTTCTGCGCCACGTAACGCGACGTGTCGACTTCCTCGTAGGACAGCTCGGGGTGTTGGTGGATGTGGTGACGAATGTCGGCCAACTGCTCGCGCGCGTCGGCCAGATCGCTCACCTCGCAATAGCGAATCTCGCTCATCGGGGGCTCCTCTCTAGTTTTTGCTAATTCTTGATTAACGCGGAGTATTGCACCGACGAAATTTCCCACCGATGACCCTCGGCGGGTCAAAATGTTGCTTTCAAGGCAACAATTCTTGAAGCGGCGATATAGATCGGATGTCGGTATCGGCAAGCAAAACCGTTGTTAATTCAATAGGTTGTCGCTAACCGCTGACGGGCACAATGCCACCTTGGCGATCATTGGCTGTCTCATGCGCCAGACCGGTGCATCCGCTCGAACGCAACAGTGAAACAAACATGAACAACGAATCGTGGATGGACGACATTGGTGAGCGTCCGCTCAAATATCTCGCCGAGATCGCCTCGACCGGGGGCGTGCGCATGGCCGCCGAGTCGCTCGGCGTGAATCCCTCCGTCGTCAGCCGACAGATCGCGGCGCTGGAACGGCGGCTGCGATTTCCGCTCATCGAACGACGCGGACGCAACGTGATCGTCACCGAAATCGGTCAGGTGCTCATCGACTATTACCGCGACGGCCAGCGGCGTCAGCGTGACTTGTCGGCCCGACTGGAGGAGTACCGGCATCTGAAGCGCGGACGCGTCGCCATCGGCGTGGGCGAAGGGTTTATCGGACGCCTGATCGCGCAGGCATTACAGCGCTTCTCGATGAGCTATCCGGACATCCTCGTGGAAATCCGCTCCGGCCCCACACCGGCCGTGCTCTCGCTGGTGCGCGACGACGTGGTCGACATGGGCCTGTGCGCCCGCTCGGACGACGATCCCGCCATGCGCATCCATCCGTTTGCCGCCAAGGCCTTGTGTGCCGTCGTCGCACCCACGCATCGCTTCGCGAAGATGGAGAGCGTGCCGCCCTCGGAACTGGTGCACGAGCGGCTCATTTTCATGACCGAAGCCCACGGCGTGCAGCACTTCGTGCACTCGGTGCTCGACACAGCGCGTCTGAACGTAACGCCCGCGTATCGCGTCGACCTGTTCAATACGGCGCAGACGCTCGCCGCAGCCGGTCTGGGTGTCGCCTTCATGTCGGCCATCACCGCGCGGCGCGGCATCGAACTCGGCGAACTGGTCGCGGTGCCCATCGACCACCCGATTGCCGCCGGTTTCTCCAGCCAGATGATGACCCGCGTGGGACGCCGCCTCTCGCCTGCTGCCGACCATCTGTGGAAACAACTCGCGCAGAGTCTCGCGAATCGATGAGTTGACGATGTCTGCGTTGGATGGGGACGGCTTGGGTCCAGCCTCGGGATCGACGCCGTAGATGGCGTATGATCGGCCGAATGTTGGACCCGTTGGCTAAGCCCGCCCGATCAATTCATGACGACTGACTCTAACCAACCCGCCCACCGGCGACTCCGCGCGCGTTTTGTCGCGATTTCCTGGCGAGATCTCGCCGTCTCCTTCGGCCCTGTCGTGCTCATCGCGATTGCGGCCATCTGGCTCGCTGTCTGGCTCGTACAACCGGCCCCGCCGCGCACCGTCACGCTGAGCGCCGGACCGGAAGGCAGTTCGTTCTGGACCGCCGCGCAACGTTACAAGACCATCCTCGCGCGCGATGGCATCACGCTTAATGTGCTGACCTCCGAAGGCTCGCGTCAGAACGTCGAGCGTCTGGCCGACGACAAGGAGAATGTCGACCTCGGCCTCGTGCAGGGCGGCGTATCGCAAGGTCTCGATACCGAGGGGCTGGTCTCGCTCGGCAGCATGTTCTACGCACCGATTTCCGTCTTCTATCGCGGTGAACGCGTGACGAAGCTCTCCGACTTCGCGGGCAAGCGCATCGCCATCGGCCGCGAAGGCAGCGGGGCACGCGCGCTGTCGCTCACGCTGCTCAAGGCGAACGGCATCGAGCCCGGCGGCCCGACGACGCTCACCGCTTACGACGGGCAGGAAGCCGCGCAAGCGCTGATCGATGGACGTGTCGATGCCGCGATGCTCACCGGCGACACTGCCACCGGCCCCACGATGGGCAAGCTGATTCGCACCCCCGGCGTGCGGCTGATGGACTTCGCGCAAGCCGACGCCTACACGCGTCGCTTCACCTATCTGAATCAGTTGACGCTGCCGCGCGGGGTCTTCGATCTCGGCCGCAATCTACCGGCGCAGCCGGTGCACGTCATCAGCCCGACGGTCGAACTCGTGGCGCGCGAAAGTCTGCACCCCGCGCTCTCCGATCTGCTCATCGAAGCGGCGCGCGAGGTCCACGGCAAGGCCAACCTGCTGCAACGCGCGGGCGAATTCCCGTCCGCACAAGTGCATGAGTTCCCGATTTCCGACGACGCCGCGCGTTACTACAAGTCAGGCAAGGGATTCTTGTACCGGCACCTGCCGTTCTGGATTGCGAGCCTCGCGGACCGGATCGTCGTACTGCTCGTGCCGATCATCGTGGTACTGATTCCGGCATTCCGGCTGGTGCCGTCGCTGTATAGCTGGCGTGTGAAGTCGCGGCTATATCGCTGGTACGGTGCGCTCATCGCGCTGGAGCGCGAGGCGCTGGCCGACGACGCTCATACGGAATACAAGAACCTGCGGCACCGGCTCGACGCCGTCGAAGCCGCCGTCAACCGCCTGAAAATTCCGCTCGCGTATGCCGATCAGTTTTACGTGCTTCGCGAACACATCGGCTTCGTGCGCGCTCGGCTCGACGCGATGAATGCCGAACCGGGTGCCTCGGATGCGTCAGGAGTTACGGGCGGCGATGCCGTCCAGCGAGCCGGTGGCGTGCCGCCGCAAGCAGATGATTCGGCAGGTGGCGCAGCGACAGAGAAGACGTCGAAAGAGACTTGAACGTCACCTCAAAGAATGACTTATGCAACGCATAATTTTCACAAGCTTTTCTTATAGCAAGTAGCGGCGCAAACTGCCGACAGTCACGGGCCGGAAGACCGGCCCGTTGTGAATTTCAACGCTACTGGTTCTTTGGTATGTCGTCGTCCCGTCCTGCTCATTCCTGCCGCTCGTCGTCGACGGCGCCCGTCTCACCGGCATCCGTCGAATCGCGATGCGTCGGCACCGAACTCGCACGCTGCGCTTGCAATGTGCGGCCGGTGCGTGACGACGATCTGCCCGCCATCACGGCCATCTACGCCCATCACGTGCTCACCGGGTCGGCATCGTTCGAAGAAGTACCGCCCGACGAAGCGGAGATGCGTGCGCGCTGCACGAAGGTTCGCGACGCAGGTCTGCCGTATCTCGTGGCGGAACATGAGGGCAGGGTGCTCGGCTATGCGTACGCCACGCATTACCGCCCGCGCTCGGCCTATCGCTTCACGCTGGAAGACTCGGTGTACATCGCCGCCGATGCCATTGGACAAGGGGTCGGACGTGCGCTGCTGCTCACACTCATCGCGCGATGTGAAGGCGGTCCGTGGCGACAACTGATTGCGAACGTCGGCGACAGCGGCAACCGGGCGTCGCTCGCGCTGCACATCGCATGCGGTTTCGAGCATGCGGGTACGCTCAAGTCCGTCGGTTTCAAATTCGGCCGTTGGATCGACACCGTGCTGATGCAGCGCCCGCTCAACGCCGGGGATACCTCGCTGCCGGAATAAGGCAGACCGTCAGAACGGCATCAAAACGGAGACGCACGATCCAGCTCCTTGTAGTGCCGGAAGATGCCCGTGGTGTTGAACGCAATGCGTCGCGACGACTTCAGATAGGCGGCAACCAGCGGCTCGCGAGCGACGGCGTCACGCACTGACTGACAGCGCGGGAACGCCTTCGCAAATCCCGACATGGCACGGGGAAACGCGTAATACAACCCCTCGATCACCTGAAACAGCGACAGGTCGGCATACGACAGCGCGCCTTCGCTGAGCCATCCCCCGGCGTTGGGATTGTTCGCCAGCACGCGCTCGAAATACCCGAAGAATTTGGGCAGACGGTAGTCGATCAGGTCCGCCGTGCGCTTGCGCGCCTCCGTCTTCTGATTGCTGTAATAGAGACGACTGGCGATGGGATGATGACCGTCGTGCACCTCCGCGACGAGATCGGCCAGCGTCAACTGCAACTGATTGACCCAGCGTCGCGCACGTGGCGGTTCACCGACAAGGCCCAGCAACGGTCCGAGATACGCGAGGATGTTCGCCGTCTGTCCGATCAGTTCGTCGCCGGACGGGTGCCGGACACGAAGAAAAGGCGGCGCGAAGGGGGGATCCATGCAGGCCGGATCGTCCATCGTTTGCAGCAGACCGTCCATGCCCTGACCCGGGCCATCCTCCTGAACGATCTCGACATACGGCGTGCCGCTGGCCTCGAAGGCGAGGCGGACAAACTCGCCGCGCCCTTGCAGGCCCGGCCAATAGAACAGCTCGAAGGTCATGCTCCCTCCTCAGGCTCAGGAAGCGCCTGGCTGCATCTCCACGCGATTCTTGCCCTGTTGCTTGGCGCGATAGAGCGCCAGATCCGCCGACTCGATCAACGAGGTCGACGCCATGTGCGTGCGCGGCACCAGCGCCGCGCCGCCGAGACTGATCGTCACGTGCCGACCGTTGGCCGACCCTACGTGCGGAATTGCCATCGCTTCGATCTGCGCGCGCACTTTCTCGGCAATCGCCGCCGCCCCAGAGGCCGATGTGTTCGGCAGCACCATCACGAACTCTTCGCCGCCGAAACGCGCCGCCAGATCGGCCGGACGCGCCGCCGCTTCGGCGATGGTGCGCGCCACGCGACGCAGCACGTCGTCGCCCGCAATGTGGCCGTAGGTGTCGTTGTAGATCTTGAAGTTGTCGACGTCGATCATCAGCAGCGCCATCTCGCGTTGCTCACGCAAGGCGCGACGCCATTCGGCACCGAAGTACTCGTCGAAGTAACGACGGTTCGCCAGCCCGGTGAGGCCGTCGGAATGCGTCAGACGCTGCAACTCCAGATTCGTCTCCAGCAGTTGTTGCTGGCTCTCGCGCAGCGCCCGGTACGCTTCGTCGCGTTGCAGCAGGTTCATGTACGAGCGCGAGTGGTAGCGAATGCGTGCGACCAGCTCGATGGTGTCGGGCAGCTTGACCAGATAGTCGTTCGCCCCCGCCGCGAACGCCTCGCGCTTGATCGTCGACTCTTCCTTGGTCGAGAGCACGATGATCGGAATGTCGCGCGTAAGCGGACTTGCGCGGTACTGACGCACCAGCGACAACCCGTCGGTGCCCGGCATCACGAGATCCTGGAGGATCACGGTCGGGCGTGTCTGTTCGGCAACACGCAGCGCGTCGTCCGGATTCGCACAATAGTGAAAATCGATGTTCGCTTCGCCGGTCAGCGCACGGCGAATCGCTTCGCCCACCATCGCCTGATCGTCGACGAGCAATACCATCGCCGACGATTCGCTCAGGCTGCTTTCTGTGCCGATGGGCGGCGTGGCCGGTTTGGGTTGGCGCGGGGTTGTCGTCATCGTTATTCGTCCCTCTGTTCTTGTCCCACAGTCATACGGTGCCGAACAGCGTCACCAATTGTGGCGCGATGATGTTCAGCGGCAGGATTTGCGACGCGGCGCCGGCTTCCGCTGCCGCCTTGGGCATGCCGTACACCGCGCTCGTCGCGCGATCCTGCGCGATGGTCATGAAGCCCTGCGTGCGCATGGCGCCCAGCCCTGCGGCGCCGTCGCGGCCCATGCCCGTCAGAAGCACGCCCACCGCGCGCGAGCGCCAGTTCTCGGCCACGCTGCGCAGGAAGACGTCGATGGACGGACGATACACCGCATCCCTGGGTTCGTCGGTATACACGCAGCGGCCGCTGGCGTCCACCCGCAGGTGACGATTGCCGCCCGCGAGCAGCACCACCCCTGCCGTGGGACGCTCGCCCGCCTCCACCAGCCGCACAGAAAGCGGTGTCTGCTGATCGAGCCACGCCGCCATGCCGGGCGCGAAGGCGTCGTCCACATGCTGTACGACGATCACACCGGCTGCGAAGTTCGCAGGCAGGCGTCCGAGCAGGGTCGCCAGCGCGGCCGGGCCGCCCGCCGACGCGCCGATGGCCACCAGTGCGTCCGTTTCGGGCACGACGCGCGGCACCACGACCGTCTGCGGTATGCGAGCGTCGGCCTGCTGCGCCGCCACGGCTTCGATCTTCGCGAGCAACGAAGACGCCGGGCGCGCCAGTTCCGCCGCCCCCAGCACAGGCGTATCGACGGCATCGACCGCACCGGCACCCATCGCATCGAACACAAGGCTCGCGTGATGGCCGACGTCCGACGTCACGATCAGAATCGGGCACGGTGTGCGACGCATGATCTCGCGCGTCGCCGCCACGCCGTCCATGACCGGCATGACGAGATCCATCAGCACGAGATCGGGTGGCACAGGCGCGCACATCTGTACGGCTTGCGCGCCGTCGTGCGCGACCCACGCCACTTCCAGGCCCGGACGCTGCGCGAGCGTGCGGCGCAACGCCTCCACCGCGATGACCGAATCGTTCACGATGCCGATTTTCATGCCCCCGACTCCCCGATGAGATCCACGACAGCGCGCAGCAGCGTGTCATCGTGGAAACTGCCTTTCGCGAGGTAATAATCGGCACCCGCATCGAGTCCGCGCTGCCGGTCTTCCTCGCGATCCTTGTATGAAACGATCATGACGGGCAATTCCGCCGTGCGCGGGTCGCGTTTGATCAGGGTCACCAGCTCGATGCCGTCCATGCGGGGCATATCGACGTCGGTGATCACCATGTCGAACGTTTCGCTGCGCACTGCGTTCCAGCCATCCATTCCGTCGATCGCGACGCTAACGTCGTAGCCGCGCGCGGCGAGCAGCTTGCGCTCAAGCTCGCGCACGGTGAGCGAGTCGTCCACCACCAGCAAACGTTTGCGACCGCGTCCGCTGGTCTGGGCGGCGCGCATCGGCAAGCGCTCCAACGAACCCATTTCCACGGCTTTCGCAATCGAGCGCACCAAATCGGATGTATCGATGATGAGCAGCGGTGACCCGTCTTCCGTCAATGCGCCGGCGGCGATGTTGGGCAACTTGCCGAGCCGCGTGTCGAGCGGTTGCACGACGAGCATACGCTCGCCGAGAAATTTATCGACGGCCAGCCCGTAGCGCGCCTCGCCGTCGCCGAACACCACGACCGGCTGATCGCCGGAGGTGCCTGCCGGTTCGGTGCCGCACAACACCTGCTGCGCGCTCACGAGTCCGATCTGTCTGCCGTCGAGCGTGAAATGCGGACGCCCTTCGAGCATGTCGATGTCTTCCTGCGGCAGCGCCAGCGTGCGCGACAGGCTGGCAAGCGGCAACGCGTACGGCTCGCCCGCGATCTCGACGAGCAGGCTGCGCACCACCGACAGCGTGAGCGGCAGTTGCAGGATGAACTTCGTACCACGCCCGGGCGTGTGTTCGATGCGCACCGTGCCCCGCACCATCGCGACCATCGCGCGCACCGCATCGAGACCGACACCTCGCCCGGAAACGTCCGTGACCGTGTCGCGCAACGTGAAGCCCGGCAGCATCAGGAATTCGAGCAACTCGTTATCGTCGAGATGACGAGCCGTCTCTTGCGCAACGAGCCCACGCTTGACCACCGCCTCGCGCACACGCTCGATATCGATACCTGCGCCATCGTCGGACACGCTCACGAGCAGCAGCCCGGCGCTATGGCGAGCGCTGAGCGTAATGACGCCTTCGCTAGGCTTGCCCGCCGCCGCACGCACTTCCGGGCGCTCCAGCCCGTGGTCGACGGCATTGCGCAGCAAATGTCCCAGCGGCGCCTCGAGCTGATCGAGGATGTCGCGGTCGACCTGCGTATCCGCGCCACGAATCTCCAGCCGCGCCGGTTTGCCAAGCGCGCGACCCAGATCGCGCACCATGCGGGCAAATCCGCCAAGGCGGTCGTCGATGGGTCGCATGCGGCACGCCAGCGCCTCGTCGTACAGGCGCTGCGACAGTTGCGTAGAACGCCGGTCGAAGTCGTCCAGTTCGTGAATCTGTTCAGCCAGCAACTGACCGCCGACACCGAGCGCGCGCCGCAGGTCTGCAAGCGCCGAGAGTAACAACTGACGATCATCGTCGGAGTGGTCGGCCACTTGTGCGAGCGCCGAACTCACGCGGTCGAGCGCGTCGCCCGCGTCGTGCTGATGACGTTTCAGCCGCTGCAACGATTGCGCGAACGGTTGCGACCAGCGCGACGCCACCAGCGCCTCGCTCGACAGCCGCAGCAGCCGGTCGAGGTTGTCGGCAGAGACACGCAAGGCACGCGAAGCGCCGTCGCCGGTGTCCGCGTGTACGCCCGGCTCGGTGATGTACGCGTCGCGTGTATCGGGAGGCGTCGGCCGCACCGTGTGCTCGACGAAGCGTGGGAGTGCGAGACCCTCCTGCACGTGGCCGTCGTCAGACGCGGGAGTTGCAGGCGAAACGTGAGAGACAGGCGCTTCGGTATTCGCAGCGTCGCTCTCCCCCGTCGCCATGCCATAGCTGGCGTAATCGAACGCCGTGAGTTCGCCCGAGACCCCGGGCGCTTGCGCCGCATCGCCCGTCAATGTCGAAAGCTCGCTGGCGAACGATGAGACGAACCCGTCGATCTCTGCCTTGCCTGCGCCTTGCGCCCAGTTCGGATCACGCCCGGGCGGGTGCGCGAGACGCATGAGCAGATCGACACCTTGCAGCAGGCGATCGATGATCGATACGTTGAGTACAAGCGAACCATGCTGAGCCGCGACGAATGCGTCCTCCAGCACGTGAGCGAGCGAGACACCCGCCTCGACGCCAACGATGCGCGCCGCCCCCTTGAGCGAATGCGCGGCGCGCATGCATGCTTCGAGTCGCGCCGCGTCGGTGGGCGCGCGTTCGAGCGCCAGCAAACCGTCGCCGAGGACTTGTGCCTGCGTCTCCGTCTCCATGCGGAACAGGTCGAGCAGTGTGGCGTTCTGCAGATCGTCGCTCATGCGAGGCTCCGATCGAACGCCGCGCCGACGCGCAGCGGGTCCAGCACACCGACGATGTGGTCGCGCCACGGCAGCACGGCGACGGCAAAGCCGTCCGACGCACCGAGCGCCGTCGCGGGCACTGCGCCCATGGATGCGCGTGCGGGCGTCACCGTACCATGCACTTCCGTCACAGGAAACGCGCTCAGATGATGTCCATGACGCAACGCCAGCAGTCGCGCCGTACTTGCACGCAGGCTGTTCGTCGTCGGCGTTTGTGTTTGCGGTGCGGGCTGCACGCCGAGCAGTTCGCCGAGCGACAGACACGGCACGAGCGCACCACGCAGATTGACGAGCCCCAGCAACGCCCGTTGCCGATGGCCCGGCACGGAATGCCAGCCGCGCATCGGTGCGACTTCTTCGATGGTGGAGGCGGGCAGGGCGAGCCATTCGTCCGCCAGTCGGAAAAGCAGCAGCGACGCACCGCGCTCGCGCTCCTGCTCGCCGGGGATGGCGCGCCACGGTGCCGGGTCGACCGGCACCACGGGCAGACGGTCGAGCAATTCGGCCGCCTGCCGATGCAGCGTGTTGCCGTTCGCTTGCGAAGCAGGTTTGCGCTCACCGGAAACAGGACCGGTCTCAGGCGCGGATTCGCGGTAGGTCATCGATGTCGGTTCCCGTGGCGATACGTCTGATCATGCGATTCGGTGGTCGTGCGCGAAGTGCTCGCGCGCTCGGTGCGTTCGGTGCGTTCGGCACGCTCGAGCAAACGTCGTGCGCCGGTAGCGTCACCGCGCGCGTCGAGCAGCGCAGCGCAGTGCACCAGCGCTTCGTAATGCCCCGGCTCCAGATAGAGCGCGCGACGGTAATGGATGAGTGCGGCCTGTGCGTCGCCCCGCGCATCTTCGACCAGCCCCAGCAGATACTCAGCCTGCGCATTGGCCCGGTCGACGGCCAGCACCGCGCAACACAACGCCACTGCGCCCACAAGGTCGCCTGCGTCGGCAGCGGTTTGCGCCTGCGTTAGTTGCACAGCGATGTCCGTTCGGGTGGTGGCGTCGACCTGCTGAAAAACGCCGGGACGCGCGGAATCGGGCGGCGGCGTCCCCGACGCCACGGGCGTCATCGGCGCAAACGTGCGCGAGGGGCCTGCGCCGGTCGCAGGCGGGAGCGGGGACTGCGCTTGCGCGGGCGACGGTGGCACGTGCGAAATGTGCGGCAACGCAACGCGATGCTGCGCTACTGCGTCGAAGGCACTCACCGGCGGCGCGGGACGGAAGGCGTCGAGCGTGCCCGTCGGCCGCGACAGACTTGCCGGCGTCCGCACATCGCGCACCGGCCCCGCCACGCGGAACGAAAACGCCTGCACGTGCCCGGTCGGTGCCAGCCCGTTGCTGGTCAGCGTTCCCCCCTCGGCCGGTCCGGCGAAGAGCGTCGCGCCCATGCGCATGAGTTGCTCGAGCGCGGCGATGGCACGACGTTGCCCGTCGCGGTCGAAGTAGATCAGCACGTTACGGAAGAACACGTAATCGAACGTGCCCAGCCGATCGACGAGCGACGGATCGAACAGATTGCCCGCGTGCCAGCGCACCTGCGTACGCAGCGCACCGATCACACGAAAGCTCTCTTCCTCGGGCGTGAAGTAGCGATCCCGGAACAGCAACGTGCCCGGTGCGCCGCGAAACGAATTACGTCCGTAAAGTCCCTCGCGGGCAACGGCCAGCGCGCGTTCGCTGATGTCGAGCGCGTCGATGGTGAAGTCGTTCGCACCGAGGCCTGCGTCGAACATCGTCATCGCCATCGAGTACGGTTCCTCGCCGGTGGAACACGGCAAGCTCAGCAGCCGCAGCGCCTGTCCTTCGCGCGCGGTGCCCCGGCGAGATTCACGCTCATCACGGACCATCTGCGTCAGTGCGTTGAAAGCGTCGCGATGCCGGAAGAACCATGTCTCGGGCACCACCACCGCCTCGATCAGCGCCTGCAATTCCTGCGGCGATTGCTGCAAACGCTGCCAGTAACGCGAGTACGGCGGCGCGTCCTTCATGTCCGGCGACTGGGTGGAAAGGGCGGCAAGACGCACGCGTATCGCACGTTCGATGGCGTTCGCACCGAGCGTCTCGGCGTCCAGCCCCATCGTGTCGTACAGCAAGCGTTCGATGTCTCGCACGTGGCTCATGACGACGCCTCCGTTGCGTTCGCCGCACCCCCGCCCTCTGCCTCATCGGCCAGCACGTCCTTCGCCGCGTCGAACAGCATGGCGCGCGCGTCGGCCGTCAGCAACTGGTCGACACGCACCCACTGCACGAGTCCGTCGTCGGTATCGAGCACCGGGCCGAGATAGCGGCCTTCGGGCAGGTCGACACCGCTCGTCTGGAACGCGGCCGGATCGGCGCGCAGGGTATCGGTCGCGCGCTCGACAAGCACCCCCAGACGCCGGGCGTTCGGGCCGGGCGCGGGGTAGTGCACGAGCACCAGCCGCGTGGAGCGACGTGCAGGCGCATCACGGCCTGTCGCGAGCCGCGTCAGATCGATCACCGGCACGGATTCGCCACGATAGCTGAACGCGCCCGCCACCCATGCCGGTGCGGCGGGCAGACGCTTGAGCGCCAGCCACGGCAGCACCTCGGCGACGTGGCCCGCTTCGATGACGTAATGATCGGTCGCGATGGCAAAACGCAGGAACAACATGGCGGTGTCCGCGAAATAAACGACGTCAGACGAGACCCGTGGGCGGCAACGCTTGCACCTTGAAGCGCGACACCCCGCTCTTGAGACCGTTGGCGACGTGATTGAGCTCTTCGATCGCCTGGCTCGACTGCTGCAACGATTCGGCCGTCTGTTGCGCCGCCTCGGAGAGCTGCACCAGCGCCTGATTGATCTGCTCCGCGCCGGTGGCCTGCGCCTGCATGCCTTCGTTGACGACCTGGAAGCGCGGCGGCAGCGTCTGCACCTGCGCAATGATCTGCGCGAGCTGATCGCCGACCTGACGCATTTCGTCCATGCCGCGGCGCACTTCCTCGGCGAACTTGTCCATGCCCATCACCCCGGCCGACACCGCCGACTGGATCTCCTTGATCATCTGCTCGATGTCGTAGGTCGCCACGGCCGTCTGATCGGCCAGACGCCGGATCTCGGTCGCCACCACCGCAAAGCCGCGACCGTACTCGCCCGCCTTCTCGGCTTCGATGGCCGCGTTTAGCGAAAGCAGGTTGGTCTGATCCGCGACCTTCGTGATCGTCGTCACCACCTGATTGATGTTGCCCGCCTTCTCGTTGAGGATGCCGAGCTTGCCGTTGACCGAGCCTGCCGCGTCCATCACATGACGCATAGCATCTTCCATGCGCGTGAGGCCGACGTGGCCGGTGCCCGCGAGCGACGCCGCATGATCGGCCACGCCCGCCACTTCGGTCATGGTGCGCGCCAGATCGCGTGACGTAGCGAAGATTTCGCGCGAGGTCGCGCCGATTTCGGTCGTGGTGGCCGCCGTCTCCGACGCCGTAGCCTGTTGCTGACGCGACGTCGCGGCAATCTCGGTCACCGACGTCGTCACCTGCAAGGCCGACTTCTGTGCCTGCCCGACGAGACCCGTCAGTTCGTCTGTCATTCGGTTGAAGCCCGACTCCAGTGCGCCGAACTCATCGCGACGCGCCAGATCGAGGCGCTTGGTCAGATCGCCCGCGCGCATGACTTCCAGAATCTGCATCACACTCGCGAGCGGCACGCTGATCGCGCGGAACAGCATCCAGCCAGCCAGGATGGCTGCCGCGAGCGTCACGCACAACGTGATGAGCAGCGTGGCCTTGGCTGCGGCAACGGCTTCGCCGATATTGTGAGTCGACTCGTCGGAATAGGCCTTGTTGGTATCGACCAGACGTTGAATCGCCGAACGGCCACGACCCCATTCGGGGTAAAGCTGGTCGGTCAGCATGGCGCGGGCGGCGGGCAACTGACCGTCGGCCACGAGCTTGAGCACCTGATTGCTGATGCGCCCGTACTGCGTGCGCACGCCACGCACCTCGTCGTATTGCATCCGGTCGACGGCGCGATTGACGGTCTTGCCGTAATCCTTGATCCAGCCGTCGATGCGGGCATCCGCCGAGCGCAAGGTATCGATGTCGATTGCGCGGGTCTTGTCGTTGTCGTCGATGGCGACGACCTGCTGGAGCAATTGATAGCTCTCGAACCACGCGCCGCGCAGCATCGTGCTGTAGTAAAGGCCCGGCGTGGAGTCGTCTTCCACACTGTGCGCCTCCACTTCGATGGCGGACAGTCGCGTGTAAGCGATGCCTGCCATCAGGGCCATCAGGGCAAGGATCAGGCCAAAACTGGCCAGAATGCGATGTCGGATCGACCAGTGTTTCACGCCGCGCTCCCGTTCGTGTTCACGCCCGGTGCCGGGGAGGGCGACGCGGGCCTTTTTGAGGTTACGCCGATTCTATTACAGCGGCCCGGCCGGGCAACGCCGGTCAGGCCGTGTATTTGGGTTTATTTCTGATTTGTCGCGCTCTCCCGGACACGGCTTGCGCCCGGGTGGACCGCTGTCCGGATGTCACTGGATGCCGCCGGATGTCCCGGCGATCAGCGGGTCAGTTCGCGCAGAGCGTCCGCCGTCATGGGCGCGAGGGCGAGCGGGGTGGCGGCGGCCGTCAGCGCACCCAGCGACGCGGCATTGCCCGGAGAGACGCTGCCGTCCGGCAGGTAAAGGTTGTTCTCGAAGCCGATGCGGGCGTGGCCGCCCTGCAACACTGCGGCCAGCGCGCACTCGGCCTCGCGCGGCCCGAAGGCGCACATCGCCCACGGCGTGACGTCGGTGGCTTCGCCCACGCCGTCCGCACCGGCTTGCCAGGCGGCGAGGAACGGCAGCAAGTCCGACGGCGACGACAACTGCCCCTTGCTATAGCGGCCGAGCACGAACAGTACCCAATGGCGGCCGGGACGAATCGCGCCGCTCGCGCGCAAGCGCCAGTAGTGCGCCACGTCTTCGGTGTCGTACAGGATGTATTGCGTCGTGATCTGCTCGCGCCACAACCAGTCGAAGAACGCCTCGGCAGCGCTCGCGTGCGCCGCATCGGGCAACACTTCGCGCAACGCTACCGAAATCGCTTCGGGATGCAGCGCATGCACCGTCGCAATCTGCTGCTCGGGCGTGTAGATGCCGACCGCCTCGGTCGTCACTTGCAACACCAGCGCGTCGCCCACCGCGCGACGCACGGCCGCAATGCCCGCCGCGTAGTCCGCCACTTCCAGGCTGTGCGTGCCGTCTGCCTTGCGTACATGCAGATGAATCATGGCCGCGCCTGCATTCAGACACGCCTTGGCGCATTCGCCGAGTTCCGTCGGCGTCATCGGCAGCGCCGGATGGTCGACGTGCGTGCGCCGCGCGCCGTTCGGTGCGACGGCCAGCGCATAAGGTCTCGTCATGCCACGCCTCCGGCCTTCACGCCGGTGACGTCCGCCACGGCAAGCGCCAGTCGCTCGACGATGCGGTCGATGTCGCCCGGCTGGCAGATGAACGGCGGCGCGATCAGCGCATGGTCGCCGTGAACGCCATCGACCGTGCCGCCCATCGGGTAGATCAGCAGGCCGCGTTCTTTGGCGGCCGACTTCAAACGCGCGTGTGTCTTGTCGGCCGTCGGCAGCGTTTGCTTCGTGGCGCGGTCGGCCACGAATTCGACGCCGACGAACAGCCCGCGTCCGCGCACGTCACCCACGTTCGGGTGATCGGCGAACACTTCGCGCAAACGGGCACGCAATTGCTCGCCGCGCGCCTTCACGTTATCCAGCAGATTCTCGTCGGCAATCGTGCGCTGCACCGCCAGCGCCGCCGCGCACGCCATCGCGTGTCCGAGGTACGTATGACCGTGCTGGAAGAAGCCCGAGCCACCGACCACGGCGTCGAAGATCTTGTCCGAGCACAGCATCGCGCCAATCGGCTGATAGCCCGCGCCGAGGCCCTTGGCGATAACGAGGATGTCCGGCGTCACGCCGTCTTCTTCGCAAGCGAACAGATAGCCGGTGCGGCCCATGCCCGACATCACTTCGTCGAGAAGCAGCAGCACGCCGTACTTGTCGCACACGGCGCGCATGCGTTTGAGGTAGTCGCCCACCGGCGGCACCGCGCCGGCCGTCGCGCCGACCACCGTTTCCGCAACGAATGCGATCACCGTGTCGCCGCCGAGTTCGAGAATCTTCGCTTCGAGTTCGTCCGCCAGACGCTGCACATACGCGGCGTCGCTTTCGCCGTCGAGACGCTCGCGATAGGCGAAGCACGGCGAGACGTGATGCGCCGGGACAAGCAACGGCAGGAACGGCTCGCGTCGCCAGGCATTGCCACCGATGGCGAGCGCGCCGAGCGTGTTGCCGTGATAGCTCTGACGACGCGCAATGAAGAACTGTCGCTGCGGCTGACCGATCTCGACGAAGTACTGACGCGCGAGTTTGAGCGCCGCCTCCACGCCCTCGGAACCGCCGCTCACGAAGTACACGTGGTTCAGATCGCCGGGCGCGCTGGCAGCAAGCGTGTTGGCCAGTTGCTCGGCCACTTCGGTCGTGAAGAACGACGTGTGGGCATACGCCAGTTGCGCCGCCTGTTGCTGCATCGCCTCGATCACGCGGGGATGTCCGTGACCGAGACACGAGACGGCAGCGCCGCCGCAGGCGTCGAGATAGTGCTTGCCGTTGCTGTCGATCAACTCGATTCCCTGACCGCCGACCGCGACGGGCAACGTCTGGCGCGGATTGCGGTGAAACACGTGAGTCATGCCTGAACCTTTGACGAAAAGATGGTGCAAAACGAGACTGACCGGCGGGTGGCCGCCGGGCCATCGGTCTCGCGAACGATGCCGCTCAGTGTAGGCGCATCGCCCATCGTTTGCAACATATGTTTCACGTGTTTTGCGGACGCAACACTTCGCTCAAGACCATTACCACACTTGATGTTTCACCGCAGGCCACAGGCCCAGAGGAAAGGGCGTGCGCGCTTGCGGCATTTCATGCAACAATCGTTACATTCTTTCGCCGCCGTGTTGCCATCCCCAATGACACAAGCCACAGCGCTGCCGCAGACGCTCGACCAGCTCAACGCTCTGCTGCGTGAGCGCTACTCCCAATTAAGTCCGCAATTTCAGGCGGGCGCGCGCTTTCTTCTCGACCATCCGCAACGTGTGCCGATCAGCTCGATGCGTGCGATTGCCGCCGAAGCGGGCGTGCAACCGGCCACCTTCGTGCGACTCGCTCAGCATCTCGGCTTCGACGGATGGCACGGCCTTCGCGAGTTGTTCCTCGAATCGATTCGTCTCGGACCGCAGCCGTACGCGAGCCGCGCGCGACAGGTGATCCGCGAGGGCGACGCCGCGCGCATGGTGCCCGAGATGTTCCGCGTGCAGCACAACAACCTCGATCTGACGGAAGCCGGTGCGAACGACTCGCTGAGCGCGGCCGTCGATCTGCTCGCGAATGCGGGGACGGTACACGTGGCAGGCTTTCGCGCGTGCTTTCCGATCGCCTTCACGTTCCAGTACATCTACCGGCTGTTCCGGCCTACGGTGCACCTCATCCGTGGCGAAGCGGGCACGTTGGAAATGGAATTGCGGGCGCTCTCGGCGCGCGACGTGGTGGTGGTGATCAGCTTCGCCCCGTATTCGAACGAAGCGCTGATCGTGACGCGCGCAGCGCGCGCCGCCGGTGCCCGTGTGCTGGCACTCACGGATTCGACGGTCTCGCCGCTCGCGCTCGATGCGGACGTGACGGTGCTGTTCTCGCACGAAAGTCCGTCGTTCTTCCCATCGATCACGGCGGGGATTGCCGTAGTGGAGACGCTCGTCGAGATGCTGCTCGCCCGCAAGGGACGCGGCGCCGTGCGCGCGCTGGAACTGGCCGAAGACCAGTTGCACGGCACCGGGGCTTACGTCAGCCCGTCGGGGAGCGGCACGAACAACCCAAGCAATCCCGCCCCTCGGGTCAAACCGGACGCGTAAGCGCCGCGCGCTCGCGACGCAGCACTACTGCGAGCGCTGCACTTCCCGCGATCAACGCGGCAGTGAACAAAGCGAGGGCGACGGGCATGCCGAAGCGATCGGCGAGCCAGCCGCTGGTGACGACCGGCACCGAAAAGCCGAAGTACGCAAACAGGAAGTACCCGGCGGCCGCCCGCGCACGCAATGCTGGCGCGACCGCCGAATTGACGGCGGCCAGTCCCCCCAGATACGTGAAGCCGTAGCACGCCGAACTGGCGATGGCTGCCCCGGTGAGAATCGCGGGCAGGCTGACGTAGACCACCCCCAGCGCGAGCACGACGAAGCCCAGCGGCACCAGCGCCAACCCGACCCGAACGGCACGCACCGGGGCCATGCGGCGAGCCGCTGGCTGAAACAGCAGGCCCGTCGAGACGACGAAGAACGTTGCGAATCCCGCCCAGGCGGCATGTCCGTGCGCGGCCAGCGCCGACGGCACTACACCGATCACAACACCCACCGCTGCCCACGCCAGCAGGATCGCCATGCCCAGCGGCACCGTCCCGGGGGCAAGCACCGGCCAGCGCAACCACGGCACGTTCGGGTGACGCGCTGGTGCAGGCAACGCGGCGACGGCGAGTGCCGCAACAAGCGCCAGCGGCAGATACGTCCACAAGCTCAGCGGCGGCAACATCGATGGCGCGACGATCAGGCACAGGCCGGTGACGAGCGCGCCGGTGCCGAAGCCGAGCGACGTCGCCGCCGCGACCAGCGCTGCGCCACGCGTGGCAGCGTCTTCGCGATCTCCGTACAACTCCGTCATATAAGCCGTGCCACTGCCCGCGACGAGGCCGGTCGCCAGTCCGTAGCAGGCGCGTGCGCCACCAAGCGCGACCAGCGTAGGCCACTCCAGCGTCAGCCATGTGCCGACGAGACCCAGCAGGAGCGCGGCGGCGAGCGGTACCCGACGCCCGACACGATCCGACAGCCCTGCGAGAAACAATAACGTTGGCACCAGCGCGCCGACGTAACACGCAAACGCCAGCGCCTGCGCCCCCGTGCCATAACCGCTCGCCGCCGCGTAGTGCGGCACCAGCGGCGCTTGCAGATTGACGGAGAACGTCACGAGGAAGAGCTGTACGGCGAGGAGCGGGATCGCCCAGCGGGGCGACGAAGAGGTCGTGGGAAGCATGATCGGAAAGAGAACATCGAGGGGAGACTGCGCAGGGCTCAGCGCAGTGGTCAGTATTGCCAGCACCTTAATGCAGTGCAATTATTGAATTGTCCTGAGATCAATTTTCGCCTCCATGTCAGCTCCTGCCCGGTATCTCGAACACGTCGAACGGCTTGCCGACGCCATCGCGTCCGGCGAACTCGCCTCGGGCACGCGCCTGCCGCCGCAGCGCGACTACGCCGACGCACACGGGCTCGCCACGTCCACCGTCACACGCATCTATACCGAACTCGCACGACGCGGCCTCGCCGTGGGCGAGATCGGACGCGGCACCTTCGTGCGCTCGCCTGCCGTGGGCGCAGCCGCTGCCTTCGCGCAGTGGGCACCTGCGCCGGGCGCGCTGGGCGGCGTCGATCTGGCGTTCAACTACCCGGTGCTGCCGGAGCAAACCGAGGCGTTGCGCCAGGCGCTGCGTGAGATGGCGTCCGGCGGGGATTTGAGCGCATTGCTCGCCCACTCACCGCACGACGGGCCACCGGCCGACAGACGTGCAGCGGCGCAATGGCTGTCGCGTCGCGACGGCGTCACGGTATCGCCCGACTCGCTGGTCGTCTGCGCGGGCGGGCAGCATGCGCTGGACGTGCTGCAACTGGCGTTGTGCCGCGCGGGCGAACCGGTCGCCGTCGAGGCCCTCACGTACCCCGGCTGGAAGGCGCTCGCGGCCATGCGCGACGTGCCGCTCGCCGCCGTCTCGATGACGGCCGATGGACTCGATCCCGCAGCGCTGGACAAGCTCTGCCGCCACCATGCAGGACGGCTGCGCGTCGTCTACACCATGCCGACGCTGCACAACCCGCTGGGCAGCGTGATGCCGCTCGCACAGCGTCTCGCGCTGGTGGAAGTCGCGCGGCGTCACGACCTGCTGATCGTCGAAGACAGCGCCTACGGCTTTCTGGTCGAGGACGCCCCGCCGCCGCTTCGGCTGCTCGCACCGGAACGGACGTTCGAAGTGTGCGGCCTGTCCAAGCCCGGCGCACCGGGGCTGCGCATCGCCTATCTCATCGCCGCGTCCACCCTGCTGCCGCGCGTGCACGCGGCGATGCGAGCCAGTGTGTGGAGCGCCGCGCCGTTGATGGCGCAACTGGCCTCGCGCTGGCTCTCGGACGGCACGATGGACCGCTGGATCACCCACAAACGCGCACTGGCCACCCAGCGGCAGGCGATTGCCATGCAATGCCTGTCCGGGCTGGAGTCGACGGGGTATCCCGGCGCATTCCACCGGCTGGTGCCGATCCCTACGTCGACGCCCGCCCTGCGCTGCGACGACATCGTGGCCGCGCTACAAGCGCGTGGCGTTGCGGTAACGCCGGTCGATGCGTTCGCTGCCCCAGGCCAGACCGCACCGTCGGCCATTCGCGTCGCCCTCGGTTCGCCGGGCAGCGACGAGACGCTACGGGCTGCGCTCATGCAGGTAGCCGATGTCGTCAGGACAGCCGGGCGTCTCTGAAATCACTGACGTCACACGGCGACGCGCTGAGATGACGCCGCTGCCGGTTTCTTTTATGATCGACCTGCTTCCTGCGGCCGCACGCCCGGCGCAACATCCGGTGCGCCATCGCCAGGCGTCGCGCAGGCTTCGTCCCCTGTCGACAATACCAAGGACTCCGAATGTCGCTCATCCACTTCTCCCGCGCCCGTTCGCTCGCGCTTGGCACAGCGCTCGTCGTCGGCGCTGCCCTGGCCGCCCCCGCGTTCGCTGCGTCGAACCTCTCCTTCATGGGCAACTCGCCGCTGGCCTACTGGAAGCAACGCGACACCGCGTCGTTCGCCAAGGCCGCACGCACCGTGCTGACGGACAAGCAAGACAACGAGACCACCGACTGGACCAACGCAGGCACCGGCAATTCGGTGGCCATCGCTGCGCAGATCACGCCGACGAACACGCAAAAGGACGGCGAGCGCACCTGCCGCGATCTGGTCGTGCTGCTCACGGCCAAGGGTCAGGAAGTCACGCTCAAGCTCCCGGCCTGCAAGGCGAACGACAAGGCCGAATGGAAGCTGCAAAAGCGCGGCACGCCCTGATCGGTCTCGATCTGTCGCCCGCGACAGACGCTGCCGGATAAAAAAATCGCAGGTTCCGAGATGTCGGACCGGCGATTTTTCTATGGCGGACGATGCTGGCTGACGGCGTCTTGCCACACCGTCAGCCAGAGCACCCCGTTATGCAGCGGCTGTCTTCTTGTGCCCTTCGACGTCCGGCAACAGGATCGTCACGATGCCTAGCAGCGGCAGATAGGCGCACACGTGATAGACGAAGTCGATGCTCGTCGTGTCGGCAAGTTGGCCCAGCACAGCAGCGCCCACCCCGCCCATCCCGAACGCGAAGCCGAAGAACAGACCCGACACCGTGCCGACCTTGCCGGGCATCAGTTCCTGCGCGTAGACCAGGATGGCCGAGAACGCCGACGCCAGAATCAGACCGATCAGCACCGTCAGAATGCCCGTCCAGAACAGGTTGGCGTACGGCAGCATCAGCGTGAACGGCGCAGCACCGAGGATCGAGCCCCAGATCACATACTTGCGGCCGATCTTGTCGCCCAGCGGGCCGCCGATCATCGTGCCCGCCGCCACGGCGAACAGGAAGACGAACAGATGCACCTGTGCGCTTTGCACGGAGACGTGGAACTTGCTGATCAGATAGAACGTGAAGTAGCTGCTGATGCTCGCGAGATAGAAGTACTTCGAGAAGATCAACACCAGCAAGATGCCAATGGCGAACAGCACCTTGCCCTGCGACAAGTGCGCAGTGCCGCCCCGGCGCGCGGCCTTCTTGCCTTGATTCGCGGCGCGCTGCACGGCGTACCAGCGGCTCACGTGATACAGCACGAAAATCGCGACGAGCGCCGCCACCGAGAACCACGCCACGCTGCCACGGCCGTTCGGCACGATGATCAGCGCCGCCAGTAACGGCCCGAGCGACGAGCCGACATTACCGCCGACCTGGAAGAACGATTGCGCCATGCCGTGGCGTCCGCCCGAGGCCATACGCGCCACGCGCGAAGACTCCGGATGGAACACCGACGAGCCCATGCCCACGAGCGCCGCCGCGACCAGCAGCATGCCGTAGTTCGGGGCGACAGCCAGCAGCAGCAGACCCACGAGCGTGAAACCCATGCCGACTGGCAGCGAATACGGCTTCGGATGCTTGTCGGTGTACAGGCCCACGACAGGTTGAAGTAGCGACGCAGTGATCTGGTACGTCAGCGTGATCAGGCCGACCTGCCCGAAGCTCAGATTGAAGCCGGACTTCAGCAGCGGGTAGATCGCGAGAATCAACGACTGGATCATGTCGTTGAGCAGGTGGGAGAAGCTGATCGCAGACAGCACGCGGAACGCTGTGCCCTGCGCCGCCGGTGTCTGGGCACCGGGAATGGACGTTGCAGGTTGACTCGACATGGGTTGGATTGACGTCTAAGGCTTAAGAAAGCGGGTGCTGAGAGTCGGCATTCGGGCAAATGGATGCGAATCGACCGACCTATGCAGGAAAGTTGGGATTAATCCCAATTTCTGCCAGAAATTTAATGAGTGAAGTGTAGAGCATGCGTAAATCGTCGTTGCGCCAACTTTTGTCGCGATTACGCCATCCCAGTGTCACGCAAATTGCGGTCAGAACGCCCGCTGACGACGCCTCACAAGCCCACCGGAAGCAGGCCGCGTGCAGGATCGGCAAGCGCCGCTCACGCCCATCTGCCGGGCGTTGTGCGGGTTTATCGGGGGTCGGACACCGTCAGGGATTCGTGTAGAGTCAATTGACGAGTTGTGCCGTGCAGCACGCGTGCACCCAAAAAATGCACCGCAGCACACGTAGGGCCCCACTCTTTCCTTGGTTGGCAGCAAACATGATTCAACACTCCAGAGTCGTGCAGTGGCTGGTGACCGGACTTGTCGTGGCGGTCACGCTTGCTGTCGTCCTTTTCCTGGGCTGGCTGCGCATTTATCACATGTCGCAGTCGATTCTTCAGGAAGAAGCGGTCCGTCAGCGCGACGCGCTCGAACGCATCGTCGCGCAAGCTGAAAGTACGCTGCGTGGCGCCACCCCGTGGGTCGGCCGCTCGTGCAGCGAAGTGAGTACCTCACTCCAGGCCGCTGGCACGCTCAGTCCCTACTTCCGTTCCATCTGGCTCGTCTCGCGCGGCCAGCTCTATTGCTCGTCGGTCATTCGTTCGAACGCGGCGCTCAATATGCCTCTCCCAGCCGACCTCGTGCCGATGCTGACGGGGACTCGCACGTTGCTTGTCAGCGGCACGCCTTATGTACGCGAGACCCCCGCGCTGGCCCTTTACGTGCCGACCTCGGCCACGGACGGCGTGCTCGGGTTCGTCGATGGCATTTACCTCACCGAGACGCTGCACAGCGTCAAGAGCAGCGATCTGGCGTGGACGGCCATGACGGTGGGCAACGTCGCGCTAACCTCGGAAGGGCCGCGTCTGGAATCGGCAGGTATCGCGACGCGCGGGGCGCAGATTTCGCTCACGTCGGAGCACTTCACGACGTCGCTCGCAGGCAGCCCCTCGCTGATGCGCTCGCTCGCCGGCAGTCAGGCACCGATCTTCCTGTCGTTTGGCGGCATCGTGGCCTTTTTGCTCGGCGTGCTGACCTTCCGCCATTTCGGGCCGGCGCAATTCATGAAGCGTCAGATCGCGCACGGCATCAAGCGTAACGAATTCAAGGTGTACTACCAGCCGGTCATGGAGCTGGCCACCGGCCGTTGCGCGGGGGCCGAAGCGCTGATGCGCTGGCACCATCCCGTGGCCGGACTGGTGCGCCCGGACGCCTTCATCCCCATTGCCGAAGACAACGGGCTCATCATCGATCTGACGCGTTCGCTACTGCGCCAGATTCGCAACGACGTCGCCAAGGGCGCGCTTCCGCAGGGCTTTCACATCGGCATCAACCTCGCGGAACGGCATCTGCGCGACACCACCATCATTCACGACATCGAGCGGTACTACGGCACACTGAACGACACGTACCCGATGGTGGCCGAGATCACCGAACGCTACGTGATTCGCGACACGGCCGCCGCGCGCAACGTGATGGCCGAGTTACAGCGGCGCGGCATCGAAACGGCGCTTGACGACTTCGGGGCCGAAAACAACTCCATTGGGTATCTGAAGCGCTACGACTTCAACTATTTGAAGATCGACAAGGAATTCCTGCCCGTCACGGAAGAGGATGTGGTCACGCGCAACATCTGCGATTCCATCATTCATCTGGCCGAGCGGCTGGATATGACGATCGTGGCGGAGGGTGTGGAGAACGAGATGCAGGCGAATTACCTGCGCGGGCGCAACGTCACGTATGCACAGGGTTATTTGTTTGCGCGGCCGATTGCGTTCGATGAGCTGGTGCAATACGCGATTGCGCATGCGGGCACGGGACTGACGGCGGTGAAGACCGGCGCGCCGGCACGCACGCCCACGACGTCGCTGACGCCCCGCAAGGCAGGCTGAGCCGTCATGCAGTACAAAAACGCCGGACCCGTGAAGATGACGGCTGACGCCGGTCGTCACCGGTCAGGCGTTTCTGCCAGACGGCACCGCAACCGGTCAGAAGACCAACTGCGGCATGTTGCTGCGTGGCGCAGGTGCGGCCGCCGCGCGTGTGCTATCTCGCATTTCGGCACGCAACAGCCACAATCGCTGCGCGACGAAACGTCTGAAGCGCATTTCACCTGCGGAGAAAGAGATTTGCATCTGATGTCGCTTGCCGTTGGGCAGCGTGCGAACCAGACGATAGTATCGAGCCCCGTCAACCGTTTCCTTGATATTCCTGACGCGCATCATTTCACCCCGTTTCTGTTGTGTCAGGTGAGTAGGCACTTCACTTCGGTAAACGTCGCATTCCCGGTCATCCCGCTTGAGACTTGTTGAAGACTTGAGTATTTCAGGTCTGAAGCAATACGAACCGGCTTTGGGGGGGCATGCGGCAAAAATCAATGTAGTGGAGAAACGTCCCCCATTCGTCCCCCAAATGGGCGTTCGAAGCGAGCTTCGTTGGTGCGCCGCAACAGTTCCCCGTCCAGCCCTCGTACCCGCTGGTTCGCCCACCCTCTACAATGCGGCCACCTGCTGTGTTTGATCGAAAAAATCATTATGGTTTCCGAACCTTCTTCAACGCCGGACAGTGTTTTACGCAACGGAACGGGTGATGCCCTCCAGGTGAGCGGCTCGTTGTGGCTGCATCGTGGCAATTCGTCGATTGGCGGACAGGCACGCATTGCGCTGCTCGAACACATTGCGTCGCAAGGCTCGATCACGGCGGCCGCCAAGGCGGCGGGCATGAGCTACAAGGCGGCGTGGGACGCCGTCGACGCCATGAACCAGCTCGCCGGTGAACCGCTCGTCGAGCGCAGCACCGGCGGACGCGGCGGTGGCGGCACGCGACTCACCGCCCGCGGCGCGAAGCTGGTCGCGGCATTTCGTGCCGTGGAAGCGGCGCAGCAGCAGTTTCTCGCGCGCGTCGCGAACGATCTCGAACATTTCGACGAGCAGTGGCCGGTCATCGCGCGGCTCGGGCTTCAGACCAGTGCGCGCAATCAGTTGCACGGAACGATCACGGCCGTTCGGCACTGCGGTGTGAACGACGAAGTGACGTTGACGCTGCCCGGCGGCGAAGCGATCACCGCGTCGCTCACCCACCACAGTACCCAAACACTCGGGCTCGCGGTCGGCGGACAAGCGTTCGCTCTGATCAAAGCGCCGTGGATCGAGATTGCGCGCGGCGCGGATCTCGCGGGGTTGCCCACGGCGAACCGGTTGTCCGGCATCGTGGACGCCGTCAGCGACGATTCAGGGCAGGCAGAAGTGATTCTGGCGCTACCCGGCGGCAGCCGTCTCGCGGCCGTGATGCCGCAGGACACACTCACCGCGCGCGGCCTCACGGCGGGCATCGGCGCGACAGCCGCATTCGCCGCCGTCAGTGTGATCATCGGCGTGATGGCCTGACGGCCTGACGCCAAAACACGAAGGCCCGGCGCGTGCATCGACGCGCCGGGCCTTCTTCATTGTGCTGCGTCGTCTTTACATTGCAGGGGTTTCACAAACCGGCGTAGGCTGGCGACCCGCATCCCGGCGATCCAGACGCAGGCTCAGCAGCGCGACGCCCACCCCCACCAGCGGCACCAGCGCCGCCACCCAGGGCACGGCCGTCAACCCGGGGCCATGTTCAATGACGAAGCCGCCGAGCCACGCGCCGATGGCGTTGCCAAGATTGAACGCGGCGATATTGAAGCTCGACGCGAGGCTTTCGCCCGCCCCAGATGCCTTTTCCATCACCCAAATTTGCAGCGGCGCGACCGTGGCGAACGCCGTCGCACCGAGCAGTGCCACGAACACGATGGCGAGCCATTGCGAGTGCAGCGCGAACGTCATCAGTCCGAGCACAACCGAGAGCGACAGCAGGCTGCCCAGCACCGTGCGCACCACATGACGATCCGCGAGCTTGCCGCCCAGCAGATTACCGATGACCAGACCCCCACCGAAGATCAGCAGAATCGGCGAGACCGCGCCTTCGGAGAAGCCCGTCACTGTCGTGAGCAACGGCGCGATGTACGTGAACACACCGAACACCCCCACCCATCCCAGCACGGTCGTCAGCAACCCGAGCAGCACCGGGCGACGTGCCAGCGCTCGCAAATCCGCACGCCAGTCGCCAGCGTCCGCCGGGGCCGCGATCTTCGGCACGAAGCGGGCGATCACGAGGAACGCGAGGGCACCGATGACGGTCACGGCCCAGAAGCTGGCACGCCAGCCAAAGTGCTGACCCAGCCACGTGCCGAACGGCACGCCGAGAATGTTGGCGACGGTCAGGCCCATGAACATCACGGCAATCGCCGACGCACGGCGCTCACGCGGCACGAGGCCCGTCGCGACGACCGAGCCGACGCCGAAGAAGGTGCCGTGCGCGAACGACGTCAGCACACGCGCCGCCATCAGCGCGCCATAGCTCGGCGCGAGCGCACAGGCGGCGTTGCCGATGGTGAAGATGGCCATGAGCACCAGCAGCACGGTCTTGCGCGGCCAGCGGGCGGTGGCGGTCGTCATGATCGGCGCGCCGACGACGACACCCAGCGCGTAGCCGGAAATCAAGAGGCCAGCGGCCGCGATCGACACGCCGAAATCGGCGCCGACGTTGAGCAGCAGGCCCATGATCACGAACTCCGTCACGCCAATGCCAAAGGCACCGGCGGTCAGGGCATAGAGGGCGATAGGCACGGAAAACTCCTGTCTTGAAGACTGAATATCGGGGCGGGTTCCGCCGTCGAATCGATGGACCGAATGTGGACCGAATGCCCTGGTCATCCGACGCGCGTGAACCGATGTGCGGAATATAGACGTCCCTTCATTGATGAAATAGACTGCGCGAAGGAAAATCATTTGTGACTTCAAGTCACAAGACTGCACAAAAGTCATCACCTCAACAGTCGAGGACACCTCCGATGGGCCGACAGGACGTCAACCGCTCAGGCGACATGGAAGTTTTTACGCGGGTGGTCGAGTTGGGCGGCTTCTCGGCAGCGGCGCGCGCGTTGCACATGACACCGTCGGCTGTGAGCAAGCTCGTCGCGCGGCTCGAAGGGCGGCTGGGCGCACGACTCTTCAATCGCTCCACGCGCCGCTTGCAACTTACCCCCGAAGGCACCGCATTTCACGAGCGTGCGTTGCGCGTGCTCGCCGACATCGACGCTGCCGAGCGCGAAGCGGCGGCGGGCGCGGTGCCGCGCGGCTTGCTGCGGGTGAATTCGAGTGTGCCCATCGGCACGCTGTATCTGCTGCCGGTCCTCCCGGCATTCCTCGCGAAGTACCCCGAGATCCGGCTCGACCTGACACTCACCGACACGGTCGTCGACTTGCTGTCACAACGTGCCGATGTGGCGGTGCGCGCTGGCGCATTGCGAGATTCACGGCTGGTGGCGCGCAAGCTCGGCGAGAGTCGCGTACACGTGGTGGCGTCGCCTGAGTATCTGGCGCGCAATGCGCCGTTACAGACGCCAGCCGACCTGATCCGTCACAACGTCATGGCGTTCAATTTCGAGCGTCAGATTCAGGGGTTGCCGTTCCTCGACGGCGCGGGCGGTGTCACTTTGTATCCGCTCGCAGGCAACGTGCTGGTGAGTGACGGCGAAACGATGCGCAAACTCGCACTTGAAGGGCTGGGACTCGCGCGTCACTCGCGATATCACGTCGACGCCGATCTGCGCGACGGCCGTCTCGTGACCGTACTCGAAGACTACAACCCCGGCGATCTGGAGCCGGTGCACGCCGTTTATGTGGGACAGGGCGGCCACTTGCCCGCCCGCGTCCGCGCGTTTCTCGACTTTCTTGTGGAGAACGTGCACCTGCCGTGTTGATGTCTTTGTGGCGGCAAGCGCTTACGTTCTTTTCACGTCGTCTTCATGCCGTCTTCATGCCGTCTTCACTGCGCGATGCGACCAGACGAACAATGGCCATGCGAGTGCGGCGCAGATCATGCCCCCGGCCCAGACCAGTCCCCATCCGCCTAGCGAGAGCAGCAGTGGAATCACCAACGGCGTGAGGAACATCGTCATGAAGACACCGGTGTTGCCGATGCCCAGCGCCGTGCCCGCGCGGGACGCCCCGGCGAGCGTGGCCAGCTCCGTGAAAGCCACGCCATGCCATGCCGATGCGACCACCCCGCCGACAATCAGCAGTGCGATCATCACCGGCGTGCCGTGAGCGAGCCACTCGGGACGCATCGAAAGTAATCCCACCAGCGCGCCCAACATCGCGAACACCACGCCAACCACAAGCGTGCAGACGCGCAAATAGGCGGGACGGTTGCGGCGCTTGTCGGTGAAACGTCCGCTCCACACACGGGTGATTGCCGCGCCCGTCTGCACCGCCCCCAGCGTCAGCGAAATCGTCAGCACGCTCACATGGGCGAAGTCGTGCAAAAAGACCGTGCCGAAGGTGAGCACAGCGATTTGCGGCATGGCGAGCACGGCCATGCCGAGCGCGGTGCTGAGCAGGCGTGCATCACGCAACGGCGTATAGGCGACAGCAGGACGGCCGCCAGCGCTAGCCGTTGCCGGGCGCGCCGCTTCATGCAGCTCGTCCGGCGGTTCGAGCAACCACAGCCATGCCATGCCCGCTGCGGCCACGCACGCCACTGCCAGGCCGATGAAGACCCCGCTGAAGCCGAAGTGGACCGCCGTGCCCGGCAGCAGCAGCGCTCCGATCCCTCCGCCCATCGGCACCGCGCATTGCCGCACGCTCATCGCAAGACCACGCTCGCTGTCGTGAAACCATCGCATCACGGCGCGTCCGCTCGAACCGTTCACGCTGCCGCCCAGCACGCCGATGACCAGCATCCCGGCCGCGAGCATCGGCATCGACGGGACGAAGTGCGTCGTCGGCACCACCCACAGGCCGAGGCCGAGCAGCGCCGCCGCCGTCACCAGCAACCCGACGAGCAACACCCGTCGGTCGCCCCATCGATCCGTGAGCATGCCCCACGGCAATTCCGAGACGGCAATGCCCAGACCGATCATGCCGAGCACGAGGCCGAGGTCGCCGTTGGCCAGCGCGTAGGCACTTCGCATCTGTACGGCCGTGGCGGGAATACCGCCCATCGCCGCTGCGAAGCTCGCATTGGCCGCCACGCCAACGCCCAGCACCTTCCAGCGATGGTCGCGATTGAGTTGTGGGACGGCGACATCCGGGGCACGAGGCACAGCGGTGGCCGGAAGACGATTCGCCGCAGCAGAGGCAGAGCAAAGACGTTCGTTCATAAGTGACACGGTGCGCGGGCGGTCAACACGCGGCTCTGAAAAGGGGGAGGGGGAAAGGCCTTATCCCGGGGTCGCGCTTGCGCGTAAATCCGGATGCCATGCTCCGCATCCTACGGAGGTACAATCCATCGGAAAAGCGGGAAAACGCGATGACATATATCGTGTTTTCCGGATTAACTCCGATGGCCTGCCGACGCGCCATCCGTCCTCGTTCTCCTCGTTCGTTAGGTGTCCGCCCCACGAATTGTCGTTCTACCGAGTGCTGCCATGAATGCCCGCGCCTTCGATCTGACCCAGCTACGTACGTTTATCGCCATTCACGATGCCGGCAGCATTTCGGCCGCCGCCGAACAGATCTTCCTGTCGCAATCGACCGTCAGCGAACAACTGAAGAAGCTCGAAGAGCGCGCCGGACAGCCGCTGCTCGTCCGCTCGCGAAAGGGCATGCGCGCCACGCCCGCCGGTACGCGGCTGCTCGCGTACGCGCGTCAGATCGCGGCGTTGTCGGAAGCCGCGTTCGAGGACCTTCAGGGGGTGTTGCTCGACGGTGAGCTGCGCATCGCGATCACGGACTATTACCGTCCGCACGACGTCGCCCGTGTCCTCAAACGATTCACGAGCCTCTATCCGCGTCTGCGCCTGCACGTGAGCGCCATGCAGAGTTCGCAGATCGAGCGCTCAGCCATGACGGGCGAGCATTTCGACGTAGGGCTGGCGTTACGGCTGATGAACGAGGATGTCGCCGATGGCACCGCACCCCACGATGACCTCGGCGGGGCGTCGGCCACACTGGTGCGCCGCGAGCGGCTCGTGTGGGCGATGGCCGCGACGCAGACGGCACCCGTCGACATACCGCTGCCGCTCGTCACGCTCCCTCGCACGTGCGCGTTGCAAACGCTCGTCGCCAGCGTGCTGGAACGGCACAAGGTGGCGTACCGGGTATCGCATTCGGCGGCTGGGGTCGCGGGCATGCAGTTAGCATTGGCCGCAGGCTTGGGTGTGTCCTGTCTGAATGAGTCAGCGCTCACGCCCGAGCTGATCGTCTGCCCGCCGTCGCTCGGGCTGCCGCCGCTGCCGCGCGCCGAATTCCATCTGCTGCCGGGACGCGCCGATGAAACCGACCTGATCCGGCATGCGCGCAATGCGCTGCTGCGGCTGTTCGCGTGATACCTTTGCCGCTGATCTCGTTCTTGTCCGCTATTTGCGGTTGTCGTCATGTCGGAACCCACGCCCAATCAACCGATTCGTCTGAATTTCAACACTCGTCGCGCATTGCTGTTCGCGCTGACGGCAGAGCGTCTGTCGGCGTTTTACGAGCATGGGCAATGGATGACGGACAAGCAGGGCGCGACGCTCGCCCAGATGTGGCTATCGCGTTCGAAGTTGCAATTGCCGCTGGATGAGCGCCGTTTGTTGTCGTCGTTGAGCGACGATTTCGCCCGCGAGCTGGCGGGCACGCTCTCACGCGAAGCCGGGCTGTACACGGCGCACGAAATGACGGAATCGCTTGACGCGGACTATGCGTACGCGTCGGTGGTGGCGCAGGATCTGCTGGAAGATTGCACGCGACGCCTCGTTGAAGCGGGCATCACGGAATAAGCCGATCGCCCACGAAAGCGCCGCCATTTGCGCGCAGAACGGCCGGATACGTTGTCAGGTCTTGATACCGCGCTCTTGCACGAGCACCCACGGCGCGACGACGACGGCCCACAGTTCGGGCGTACGTGCGGCGAAATCGGCGGCCGTGTCGGCCTGCATGCGTTGCACCATGCCGGACGTCAGCCATTGCGTGACGGTGGGTTTGTCGTCGTTGGCGACGGCTTCGGCGACGGAGACGAGGTCGACGCCGGGCGTGACGAACAGCAGAACGCCGCGTGCGAAGAACGACTCCAGATCCTTCCAGTCGATCTTGGCGGTTTCGCCGAGCAGGCGCAGATAGACCTCGCTGGGCTGCGCGGACGCATCGGAGGGCGTGGCGGGGTTTGCGTCGGCGGAATCGGTGGGCTTGGCGGGGTTCATTACAGCGGCCGGTGAAGAAAACCCGCATTGTAATGCGCCCCGGCGAGCGCGACGGTGGTAGCATCGGAACCCCGCGTGCGGGCCGGTGTCGCAGTCACATGGCACGGCTGCCGCGAGGTGGCTAACGTTTTACCGAGGACCCCGCATGCCCAAACAAAAAACCGACCCCAAGCTTGAACAGGCCCTGACGCGCGGCGACCTCGCCATGCGCCAGATCAACTCCGCCCGTGCAACCGCGCTGCTGCGCTCGCTTGGCGAGATGATCGTGGCGGCGTCGGCGACGATCGGCGTCGAGGCTACGGTGGATGTGCCGAACGGCGACAAGGTCTACGATCCGGAAGACGGCGTCTGGCCGCAGGCACTCGTGGTGTCGTTCGACGGCCCCATCGAAGAGATGGACGAAGAAGAACTGCGTACGGTGCAACTGATCGCCGACAAGCATCCTGAGACGTTCGTGGCGGTGTGGCACCGTGCGGACGGCAAGATCGGCCGCCAGGAAGCGCGTCCGCTCGCGATGGTTGCGTTCCTGACCGACGTCGAAGTGCCCTGGCTCGACGACGACGCTTAAGCGCTGCATCGATGCAAACGAGGGATGGCATCACTGCCATCCCTCGCGTCGCACGCACCTGAAACCGCCGCCCGAGGCTCACGCCGGGGCGGCGGTTTCGTTTGGGCGTTACTGACGCTGTACCGCATCGCGCCGCCTCGTACGTGGGTGTCGTTGCCAGACGGCAATCACGAGTCCTGTCGCAATCGCCGCAGCACCGAGTAGGCCGGTCTGGCTGAGCGCATTCCCAAAGACGAGGAAGCCGAACGTCGTGGCGAACAAGGGATCGCTCGTCTCGATGATCTGCACCTTGCTCGCTTGTCCGTGTGCCACGGCACGCGTCGTGAAATAGAAGCCGCCAATCGTGGGTAGCAGAATCAGGGCGCTCAACGTCAACCATTGCCAGCCGACGGGCAGCGCGAATCCCTCCTGCATCAGCGGCACGGACAGAAAAGCGCTTCCGAACCCGAACAGCCAGACCAACTGCGGCAGCCCGGCACCGATGCGAAACCATTTCGAAAAGAAGATGAAGAGGGCGTAGCCGCATCCGCCGACCAATGCCAGAACGATACCGTCCAAGGTACCCGTCACACCGCCCTCAGCGAAACTCATCACACCGACGCCCGCGACAATGGCCAGGAAAGCCACCCATTTCTGGCGAGTGATGCGCTCCCTGAGGCAAAGCCCTGAGAGCACGATGGTGGCCCCACCGGCGGCGTAGGTAAGAAAGGAGACGAGTGGAATCGACGCCTACGCAAACGCCTTGGTCTCGAAGAAATAAAGACAGAAGATGCCGAGGAACGAGAGACAGGCAAAGCGCGGCCATCGGGAAGCGAGCGCCGCCGTCTGCCTGCGCAGCGCGTGCGTACGGCTGCACAGGGCGGCCACCAGCACGAACGCCCCGAAGCACTTCCAGAACGCCAGCGACGCCGACGTCGCCCCTTGCTCGAACCCGATGCGCGTCAACACCCCGATCGTCCCATTCAGACCGGCCGCCACCAGCGCGCAAGCTTCTGAGCCGAATCGCGCTTCAGGCGCTTCGGGCGCTTCGGTCGGCTTGATATTGATATCTCTTTGCTCCACGATCCCCTCGATAAGCCGTGCGCTTCGGGGGGAAAGCGTTGCCAGAAAATTCGAGTCGGGATTGTGCCAGCAGATGCCCATTCGCTGAGACCAATTCAGCACCGAATGAGCGATTTCGGAATTTACGGATGACGCTGCGCGCGGTGCGTCATCCTTCAACGAAGGCGACGCAACGTCGCCCTTAAGAACTCAAATCGACGCCAGCGCAAACGTACTGCCGGTGGCAATCTTGTCAACGGCGCCGCCCTGACGGAAATGGAGTGCGTCGAATTCGCCGAGGACCGTCGCATTGTCGCCGTGCACGTGCAGCGCCACGCCCTCCGGAATCGCGACGACGCCTTCATCAGGATTGATCGCCAGATACTCCGCCAGACGCTCCTCGCGCGACTCGCCGTTATGTCCCGACGGCTTGCCGCTGATGAAGTGCGGGTTCACCTGAAACGGCACCACGCCCAGTGCCTTGAGCGTCGGCGGCTCCACGATCGGCATGTCGTTCGTCGTGCGGATGGTCGGACACACTACGTTCGCGCCCGCACTCCATCCCACATACGGCATGCCCGCGTTCAACCGCTCACGCAGCAACCCCACGATGCCCGCGTTGTACATCCGGTCGAGCAACACGAACGTATTGCCACCGCCGACGACCACCGCTTCCGCCTGTTCCACCGCCGCCCGCGCATCCTTGTGATGATGGATCGACGTCAACTCGTAACCGAATCGCTCGAACGACGGCTTCACACGCGATTCGTACTCGTCGAAGGTGAACGTGATGCCACCCGCGTACGGCACGAACAGCACCCGCTTCGCGCGCCCCTTGAGCACCGTATGCACCTGATCCTCTGCATGCTCCAGATAGCCCGACACGCCCTTGCGCGAGCTGCTCATCATCAAGATCTGTTTCACGACTTCATGCCTCCCGGGCAGATGGTCTTTTTGGGGGAAATATCGAGTGTACCCGTCGCACGAACGATCAAATTCATATCGAAAGGAAACGCCACGCCGCATTCTCGACGTCACCCCTTCATTTCTCATAAAGTGAAACGCCATACCGAATGCTGCAACTGCACACGAAAAATCGGGCATCGGCCGCAAAGCCTTATGGCGTCGATGTCATACGCAAACCCTTATCCCACCTATAAGCCGCGCGGGTGTGAGGACGCGAAATACCGGGTTTCCGAGTGACCTGAGAAGGATTACACTCAGAGTCTTATATAAGACTGACCCCGATTGCCCCATAACGTCCGTTCTCCTGACGATGTGACCGTCGCGAAAAGCGTCGGCGCACCGGCAAGCGGCCGGACGGAGTCGCGTCAACCTGGTTTTCAAACTCGAGTACAGCATCATGACTTCCACTTCCAAGCGTGGCGGCCTGACGGTCGCAGACAATCTGATCGCGTTCATCGAAAAGGAAGCCCTGCCGGGCACCGGCGTCGATGTCGACGCGTTCTGG
Organism: Pandoraea commovens; assembly: GCF_024704525.1. Taxonomy (NCBI): domain Bacteria; kingdom Pseudomonadati; phylum Pseudomonadota; class Betaproteobacteria; order Burkholderiales; family Burkholderiaceae; genus Pandoraea; species Pandoraea commovens. Next base: position 120,606 of record NZ_CP102780.1, on the reverse strand, counting down.
AAAGGCTTCGACGCCATCGTCCATGACCTCGCCCCGAAGAACCGCGCACTGCTCGCCGAGCGCGACCGCCTGCAAGGCGAACTCGACGGCTGGCATCGCGCCAACCCGGGCCCGATTGCCGACGCTGCCGCCTACCGCGCCTTTCTCGAAAAGATCGGCTACCTGCTGCCGGCCCCGGCAAGCGTGAAGGCCACGACGGCCGAAGTCGACTACGAAATCGCAGAGCAGGCCGGCCCGCAGCTCGTGGTGCCGCTGTCCAACGCCCGCTACGCCCTGAATGCCGCCAACGCGCGCTGGGGCAGCCTGTACGACGCGCTGTACGGCACCGACGCCATCCCCGAGACCGGCGGCGCCGAGAAGGGCACCGGCTACAACCCGAAGCGCGGCGAACTCGTGATCGCCTTCGCGCGCGGCTTCCTCGATCAGGCCGCTCCGCTGGCCGACGGCTCGCATAAGGACGCCACCGGCTACGCCGTCGAGAACGGCAAGCTCGTCGTGACGACCAAGAGCGGCAAAACGACGCTCGCCACCCCGGCGCTGTTCGCCGGTCATCAAGGCGACGCTGCGAAGCCGACCGCCGTGCTGATCAAGCACAACGGCCTGCACTTCGAAATCCAGTTCGACGCGAATCACCCGATCGGCAAGACCGATGCCGCCCATATCAAGGACGTGCTCGTCGAAGCCGCGGTGACGACCATCATCGACTGCGAAGACTCGGTCGCCGCCGTGGACGCCGACGACAAGGTCGACCTCTATCGCAACTGGCTCGGCCTGATGCAAGGCACGCTGACGGAAGAAGTCGCCAAGGGCGGCAAGACCTTCACGCGTCGCCTGAACGCCGACCGCGAGTACACCGGCGCCGACGGCCGCGCGCTCAAGCTGCATGGCCGCTCGCTGCTGTTCATTCGCAACGTCGGCCATCTGATGACGAACCCCGCCATCACCGACCGCGAAGGCCACGAGATTCCGGAAGGCATTCTCGACGGCGTGGTGACCGTGCTCGCTTCGCTGCACGACCGCAAGCATCGCCTGAACTCGCGCACCGGCTCGATCTACATCGTCAAGCCGAAGATGCACGGCCCGGCCGAAGTCGCGTTCGCCGACGAACTGTTCGGTCGCGTCGAAGACCTGTACAGCCTGCCGCGCAACACGCTCAAGATGGGCATCATGGACGAGGAGCGCCGCACCAGCGTGAACCTCTCGGCCTGTATCGCAGCGGCTGCCGCACGTGTGGCGTTCATCAACACGGGCTTCCTCGATCGCACGGGCGACGAAATGCACACCGCGATGGAAGCCGGTCCGATGATGCGCAAGGGCGACATGAAGTCGTCGGCATGGATCACCGCGTACGAGAAGAGCAACGTGCTGGTCGGTCTGGCTGCGGGCCTGCGTGGCCGCGCACAGATCGGCAAGGGCATGTGGGCCATGCCGGACCTGATGCACGCCATGCTCGAACAGAAGATCGCGCATCCGAAGGCCGGTGCGAACACCGCGTGGGTGCCGTCGCCGACGGCTGCTACGCTGCACGCACTGCACTACCACGTGGTCGACGTTCAGGCCGTCCAGCAAGAACTCGAAAAGATCGATTATGCGAAGGAGCGCGACGCGCTGCTCACCGGTCTGCTGACGGTGCCGGTCGTGGCCAAGGCCGAGTGGAGCGCCGAAGAAATCCGCAAGGAAATCGAGAACAATGCGCAGGGCATTCTCGGTTACGTCGTTCGCTGGATCGATCAGGGCGTGGGCTGCTCGAAGGTGCCGGACATCAACGATATCGGCCTGATGGAAGACCGCGCAACGCTGCGTATTTCGAGCCAGCATCTGGCGAACTGGATGCGTCACGGCGTGATCACGCGCGAACAGGTCGAAGAGACCATGAAGCGCATGGCTGCCGTCGTCGACAAGCAAAACGCCGGTGACAAGCAATACGTGCCGATGGCGGGTAACTTCGACAACTCGCTGGCGTTCAAGGCTGCAAGCGCGCTGGTGTTCGAAGGTCTGACGCAACCGAACGGCTACACCGAGCCGTTGCTGCACAAGTACCGTCTGGAACTGAAGGCAAAGCAGCGCGGGTAAGCAAGTAGCGCGGCTCAGTCGCGCGAACGGGTGTCACCCAATAGGGCGATACCCAGCGAAACGGCACATGACGAATGTGCCGTTTCGCGTTTACGTTGTGATGTCGTCACGTCGTCAGGCGAGCGGGGTGGGTCGATACGCCAACGCGGTCCTGAAGCGGAAAGCTCACGGGTATGGCGTCGTGCATGGCGGCATCGCCGTACGGCCCGGCGTAGGAGAGGACTTCGGCACCCTTCCCGGCCTCGCCTGCGATGTCGAGCGCCACGCGAAGAAACGTCCATGGCTTATGCGGCACCTTGCCGAAGGTCGCAATGACCTCATCGTTGCGATACAACGTCACATCGCGCTCCGTGGGCACCATGACAATGACCGGGAATGCTTCATTGATTAACGCCCGGGTCGACGCACACGCCTCTGCGTCGCCATATAGGAGGACGACGGCGCTCTCCAATCGGGTTGGGTCCTTGACACAGGCACGCAGGATCGCCCTGCCCAAATCGCCGCACACGCGCTCCCGAACGTCCGGCGGCAAGACGCCTCTCTCGCTCGCGCAATCGATCAGTACGGTGTATTTGTCGGCGAGTACGTTGTATAGCGCCTGTCTGACCGGCGCGTGGATATCGTCCGAGGGCAACGTTTGGCGCAAAGCAGACGTTAAGACAGGCGAAGGCAATGCAGAAGGAGAGAACATAAGGGAGCGGGAGATGAGTGCGGCACTCATCGTGCGCGCAGTGTCGAAGCACAGACTTCCACTTTTCGCCTCGTATCGAAGTCGAGCGCGGAATGAGGTAGTCTTTCCACTTGTTTGCAAGACCTCCCCGTCCACTCGAAAGCACGCTACGCATGGACCCCGCCATCGCTCTGCAACGTGCCGAACGGCGCGCGCTGTCATTCCTTCTCGTCGCGCTGGCGATCTTCATCGCCACGCTTTTTATGCCCGTTCACTTCCTCACCGGCTGGATTCGCGCTGCGGCCGAAGCGGCGATGGTCGGCGGGCTGGCGGACTGGTTCGCGGTCGAAGCGCTGTTCCGTCGCATTCCGATCCCTGGACTCGCACGGCATACGAACATCCTGATCCGCAAGAAAGACGCCCTCGGCGATGGCCTCGCCCGCTTCGTCCGCGAGAAGTTTCTCGACACGCCGTCCGTCGTGCGTCTCATCGAACAGCAGAATCCCGCCGATGCGCTCACGCGCTGGCTCGGCTCGTACGAGAACACGCGTCAGTTGAGCGCTGTGCTGGTGAAGGTGACGAGCGGTGTGCTCGATGTGATGGACGAGCGCAACGTGCAGGCCTTCATCCGCCGCGCGCTCGACACGATGATCGACCGCCTCGATCTCTCGCAATCGGCAGCAGCGATTCTCGACACGCTCACGCGCGACGGACGTCATCAGGCACTGCTGGACGAAACACTCGACTATCTCGTCGAATTGCTCAACGAGCCGCAAACGCGCGAATTCATTTCGGCCCGTATCGTCGAATGGCTCAAATCCGATCATCCGAAGAAGGAGAAGGTGCTGCCGTCGGAATGGATCGGCAACAAAGGCTCGGACATGATCTCGGCGGCCGTGACACGGCTGCTTGCGCAGATGGAAGCAGACGAAACCCATCAGTTGCGGCAGGCGTTCGACCGCGCAGTGGCCGGGCTGATAGAGCGTCTGAAACATGACGCCGAATTTCAGGCGAAGCTCGACGGCTTCAAAGCGCAGCTGAAGGGCGACACCGCGTTGAACGCTTACGTGGGCGGTCTCTGGAACGAATGGCGCAGTTGGGTAAAGCGGGATCTCGCGAAAGAAGATTCGGTGATCGGCACGAAGATCACGGGCGCGGCGGCGTGGATCGGACAGGAACTCGCACGCAGTGAGTCATTGCGAAAGGCGCTCGACGCACAACTCAGAGATGCGGCCGAGCGCATGGCCCCGGGCTTTGCCGATTTTGTGACGGACCACATCCGCGCGACGGTGCATGGCTGGAACGCAGAGCACTTGTCGCAACAGATCCGCCTGAGCGTCGGGCAGGACCTTCAGTACATTCGCATCAATGGCACCCTCGTCGGGGGACTGATCGGCGCCGTGCTGTATCTGGTGGCGCAGGCGCCGGTGTTGCTGAATCGGTAATGCTGAGGTTGTCGAATCAGTGCAACGTCGGTGACGACTGCGACTGATTCCGGGGGGTTTCGATCGACGGGGGCACCGTATCGTTTGGCTGAGCCAAGATCTCTTTGAGGTTACACGGCGTCATACATTCCTTTGAGATTGTTACAGCGCTCAAGTGTGCACGACGAATATCGGCCGCCGTAATAGAAGCGCGCAGGTTGCTTAAGTCCAGACTGAGCGCCATGACCACCTCATTATCTGAAGCACATTCAGATGTGCAGCACCCCTTGTTCAGACCCGCTTTGACAATGTGAATATTGGTCTTCGGGCTGGACGAGAGTTCCTTAAGCTCGGTGAAGAGACGATTAAAGCTGGCGCCGTTATCCGCAGCACTACCATCGGGCAACGCTTCAGTCATCAATACAACCTGGGTTCCTCGCTTTGCCTCTGCAATCACACTCTCAGAAACTTCTCCACAATCCGAGCCAAATACCAGCAATATCGGCCTGAGTTTCCCCCCATTTATTTCGTTATCAATGTTCCTCATAACATCACTATATATTGTGGGGCGCACATCGCCAGGTGCTTCGCTGTTGATCTCAAAATTGGCTGCATTAATGTCGAATTCCGACTCATCCGAAATTTCACCGGGGACAAATCCGACTTGAATGCATGAACTATCGCGAATGCTCGAGGCAAGACTCGACGCAAGCGATCCGCCTTTGTCTTTGCCCCCTCCGATGAAGACAATCTCTCGATTTCCAAAGATATGCTTTGCAGACAAAACCGACTGCATTTCTTTAAGCAAATCGCCTTCAGCATTTCTCACCCCTCGATCCCCAAGTACCATGACGACTTCTTTTCCGCGGACGTGCTCAGACAGTACGGATTCCAACGGCTCAAAGCGAGCTTCAGTCTGCGCCACCGGATAAGAATCATGATTTGAAACTTGCTGGGTGCTGCTTTGAATCGGATCCATGTTGATGCTCCTAACAAGATTGGGTTTCGGAGAGCGGCCGCGCAGAATCACGAAATCTGTCGAAGCCGCGACGTGGTCATCGTTCTTTGGAACGCCAACGCACGGGCCTATCGTTGTCCCCTCGCACTTGAGAAACTTTCAGGATCCGCTCTTGCCGCGCTGCGTTTTCGCCCTCCTCTTTTGCAAATGCCACCGTTATTCGACACGGTTCCGATTCGGTGAAAACCTGCTTGGGGCGAGATGTAGGACAAGAGACCGCTGCGAATCGTTACGAAAGGCGCTCGACGCACAACTCAGAGATGTCGCCGAGCGCATGGCGCCGTGCTGTATCCGGTGGCGCGGGCGCCGGTGTTAAGGGGACGGGAAGGGGCAATTCAGGCCAAGCTCATATCCTGCCAACCCCACTTGCCTTGGATCAGCGCATGTTCCTGCGCTTCCACGTTGCTGTGATCGAGGTCACCTACATGCCGTGGAATTTGATGCCGGGGTCTGGCACGCCGGGGTTTGCCTTTTGCCATCCTTCGACCGCGATCTTCATCGCTTCAACGACGAGCGGTTCCTTTGATTCCGGCAAGCACGCCGGCTCATCGGAAGGTGCGCCGTAATCGCCAAGCATCATGAGGTATTTCGACCCGATGGCCGACGCTAATGCGCCGCGATAAGCGCTATCGGTAGCGATAGGGGTGTTCGCCTGAGAAACGGCGCTGACATTCGGTGGCAGAGCCGCCCCGGTGTTCGTCACTGAAAACATGGCAATTCTCCTTTCAAGCGTTTGTGAAAAATTCACTTCGCCGTGACTGGTCGCCATGCATTCGTATCGTTCTCTTATCCTTCTCTTATCGTTCGTGTCGGCGGCAATCACGCTGTGCGAGCATTCCGACATTGCATCGGGCTCGAGACACTCGCACGCTGGCAGTTTGCGCGTTCGCGTCGGCTCCGATTCGGATGGCAGGTTGCCCTCAAAGGAGCCGACAAGCGACGCTCGCTTCATGCTCGTTGACGGTTCAGCGTGTGCTCATATCCATCCAGCCCCACTTGCCTTGGATCAGCGCGTGTTCCTGTGCTTCCACGTTGCTGTGATCGAGGGTCGCGTACATGCCGTGGAATTTGTCGCCGGGGTCTGGCACGCCGGGATATGCCTTTTGCCATTCTTCAACCGCGATCTTCAACGCTTCAACTACGAGCGGTTCCTTTGATTCCGGTAAGCGCGCCGGCTCGCCGGCTGCGGGGGCATGCGCGACCTCGATGAAGTGCGAGCAAGGGAGATCGCGAACCCGCTGCGGATCGCCGGGAAACACGATACCGATGGATTCGATGGGCTTGCCAGGCTGATTCGCGAGGTCGTTGGCAATGCGGATGAACGCACTTACCCGGTTGCTATTGCCGTACGTCAGCAGCACAAGCTGGTCGGTCGGATACGGGCGCTTTCCATCTTTCGCTCGTCCACCTTCGGACTCGTGAAAGCGCGTCTTCAATAGCGTTAGCATCCGGGTGAAAGTTTCCGTTTGGCGATTCAGCGTCGCCTCATCGGAACCTGTTCCGTAATCGCCTAGCACCATGAGGTATTTCGATCCAATGGCCTCTGCCAGCGTCGCGCGATAGGCGCCGTCGGTTGCAACGGGTCCGCCCGTCTGTGAAACGGCGTTGGCATTGAGTTGCTGAGTCGCTCCGGCATTCGCAATAGAAGAAAGCATGGCAATGCTCCTTTCAAACGTTTAGGGAAGATTCACTCGGGCGTGACTCAGCACTCTGCGTTCGTAACGTTCCTGTGGTTTTTATTGGCGCGAATCATGCCGCGCGAGCTTTCGGACATTGCGTCCGGATAGAAAGACTCGCACGCTGGCATCATGGACATGCGCTTGCTGGCAAACTTGCAGTTACCGCTCATCACATCGCTTGTGCGTCAGACGCAAGTGTCTGCCGCACGCAACGCCCGGCGCATAGCCCTGTTTTGGGGCATCCTCCCTGCCCAGCAAGCCCTGACGCGGTCGTCGCGCTAATATCGATAGAATTTATCGATATATAAAAAATCAAAATTATATTTATACAAGACCCTTCCCTATAGTTCGGTCCGAATCGCGCCAACTCTCGCAAGCGCGCGGACTTAGACCTTAGAGAAGCACACCTCATGAAGACCACGATTCTGGCCCGCCTGGGCCGTGCCAGCTTTATCGCCGCCATTGGCGTCGCCGCCACCGCCGCACACGCACAAAGCAACGTCACGATTTACGGCCTGATCTCGGGCGGCGTGGGGTATGTGAGCAATCAGGGCGGCAGCAAGAACTGGCAGGCACTCTCGGGCACCAACCAGAATCCGCGCTGGGGCTTGCGTGGCTCGGAAGACCTCGGTAACGGCACCAAGGCCATCTTCACGCTCGAAGCGGGCTTCAGCATCGTGAACGGCACGGGTGCACAGAACGGTCGCGCGTTCGGTCGTCAGTCGTTCGTCGGCCTCTCGGACAAGACGTGGGGCACGTTCACGCTGGGTCGCCAGTACGACACCCTTCACGACTACGTCGGCCCGATCATCATTTCGAGCAACGGCGTGAACATCGGCGATAACGACAACGGCTACAACGACCTGCGCATGCAGAACTCGGTCAAGTGGGTCAGCCCGACGGTCGGTGGCTTCCACGGCACGGCGCAATACGGCTTCTCGAACTCGGCCACGGGCTTTCGCAACAACAACGCCTACAGCTTCGGCCTCGGCTACAAGTACGGCGACTTCGACTGGAACGCTGCCTACGCGCAGTACAACAATCCGTTCAGCGGCACCAACAACGACGGCGCCATCGCCAACGACTACGCAAGCCCGCTGCTGATCTTCTCGAAGAGCGCCACGCCCGCGAACGTCTTCGCGAACCAGCAACGCATCTTCGCCACGGGCGGTTTCTACCGCTGGGGCCCGGCACTCATCGGCGCCATGTTCTCGGACGTGCACTACACGTACATCGACAACTCGCACCTGCATCTCCAAAACTACAACCTGACGCTGAACTACAACGTCACCCCGGCGCTGGTGCTGGGCGCGGCGTACGGCTTTACGTCCGGCAAGTACGATGTGATCAATACGCGTCCGCAATGGCATCAGGTCAACCTCCAAGCCGACTACTGGCTGTCCAAGCGCACGGACGTCGCACTCACGCTCAACGCACAGCAAGCCGCTGGCGACGCCAAGTACGCGCAGCTCTTCGGCTACGCCGCGTCGAGCACCAAGCGTCAGATGGCTGTGACGCTGGGCATGCGTCACACGTTCTAATTCAAGCGGGTTCGACAACATGACGACAACGACCGAACTGAACAACGATACGACCACCGACAACCGTCAGCACAGCCGCCGCAGCTTCCTGCGCACGTCGCTGGCTGCATCGATGGCCACCGTCGGTGCATCAATGGCCGGTAGCGCCTTCGCCCAAATGACGAAAACCGAAGGCGCGTCGCCGCTCACCGCAGAAGGCTCGCCGCGTCGCACGGTGATCATCGACTGCGATCCGGGTCAGGACGACGCCGTCGCGATCCTGATGGCCCTGGGCGCGAGCGACCAGATCGACCTCAAGGCGTTGACCGTCGTCGGCGGCAACGTGCCGCTGAGCCTGACCGAGCGCAACGCGCGCATCGTGCGCGACTGGGCCGACGAGACCAAAACGCTGCCGGTGTACGCCGGTTGCCCGAAGCCGCTCATGCGCGAACTGGTGACGGTAGCGAACGTGATGGGCCGCTCAGGTCTCGAAGGTGCGCCGCTGCACGACCCGCGCGCGCCGCTCGCACCACAGCATGCCGTCACGTATCTGATCGACACGCTGCGCGCAGCGGCACCGGGCAGCATCACGATTGTCGCTATCGGCCCGCTCACCAACATCGCCACGGCACTGACGGCCGCGCCCGAAGGCGCGAAGGCCATCCGTGAAATCGTGTTGATGGGTGGCGCGTGGTTCGAGCGCGGCAACTACACCCCGGCCGCCGAATTCAACATCTTCGTCGACCCGGAAGCCGCGAGCATCGTGCTCGGCGCAGGCGTGCCCGTGACCATCGTGCCGCGCGACGTCAGCCTGAAGACGCTGATTACGCCTGAGCGCGTCGCCCCGTTCCATGCGCTGAAGAATCGCTGCGGCCCGATCGTTGGCGACATCTTCAACGCCGCGCTGGCGTATCAGAAACGCCGCCGTGGCGTGGACGAAGCCCCGATGTACGACCCGTGCACCATCGGCTATCTGATCGACCCGACGATGTATGGCGGCCGTCGCGTGAACGTGGCCGTGGAGACGACGGGGCAACTCACGCTGGGTGAGACGGTGGTGGACTGGAACGGTCGCACGAAGCGCCCGGTGAACGCCCTGTGGCTCACCGATATCGACGCCGACCGCTTCTACGCAACGCTGCTTGAGCGCATTTCGCGACTGCCGTAATCGCGCGGCATGGCAGGACGGCGGTAGAAGCAAGCGAACACGGCGGCCCATCGAAAAGATCGGCCGCCGTGTTCGTACGTATGGACGCACGAGGGACGCGCGCGAAGCGCATTCGATTCACGTCGCCAGATGTTGCGCGATCCAGTCGCGGCACGCACTCACCTGCGGGCCACGCTCCTTGCCGACGAGCGACATCAGCGCGACGGTGCGCGTCACACGCGGGGCGATGACGTCGAGCGCCACGAGCGCAGGGTCGTGCAGGTGCAGGGTGTAGAGCTTGGGCAGTATCGCCAGCGCGAGGCCGCTTCGCACGAGCGCATAAAGCGGCTCGGTGTACTCCATGCGGTACTTCGGTTCGAGCCGCAGGTTTTGCGACCCGCCCGTGCGCTGCAAGGAATCGCTGACGTTGCCGCGCACGAACACGGCCAGATCGCGTTCGGTGAGTTGCGACCAGCTGACGGACTCGGCGGACGCGAGCGCATCGTCGCGACGCGCCACCAGCACGATCTCGTCGTCGAACAGATCGTCGCAGCGAAAGCCCTCGGTGTTGGCCGCATGACCGGCCTCGTCGGCTTCGTCGCGAATGCCGACACCGAGGTCGATTTCGCCTCGGGCGAGCGCCGCGACCAGTTCGCTGTTCGGCAGATCCGACAGGGCGAAGCGCACGTTCGGATGGGCGTCCCGCAAGCTGCCGAGCACCGGCAACAGGCGGGCGGCGACCGACGGAATGAAACCGATGCGCACCGTCTGCGCCTGCAGCGTAAAGGTGCTCGTCATGTCGTCGAACGTACCGCGTGCGGCGTTGAGCAGACGCTCCGCCAGCGGCAGGATGGTAGTGCCCGCTTCGGTCAGCGTCAGACGATGGGCCGAGCGCTCGAAGAGACGTCCGCCGAGCAGGAACTCGATCTGACGGATGGCGGCCGTGAGCGCCGGTTGCGTGACGGAGAGCGCCTGCGCTGCCTGCGTGAAGCTGCGCGAGTGGGCGAGGGCGACGAAGTACTGCACCTGCCGAAGCGTCAGCGCGGGCAGTGGTGGCACCTGCGGCGTAGAGGTAACAGCGGTGGCAGCGGAGGAAGCCGTGGACGCGACGGGCGTTTTGGACGTGGGCGTCTCGCCCGCACGGCTTGCAGTGTTTTCGTTACGACGGGACGAAGTCGCCATGGCGCGCTCCAGAGGTGCCAGCAGTGTGTCGGACACAACAGTTTTGCGACGTCAGCCAGCCGGGGTGGCCCCGGGGAAGCCCCGGAATCCGCCAGCGTCGCGAAGAATAGATTCGAATTATCGAATCATAAGTAATTTCATTTTTTATTTATAGTCGCACGCACGTAAAGTGCCACGCAAAGACCTTCTATTCTTGGCTTATGCAGACCTCTTCTCCTGAGCACAACGAGCGCGTAGCGCCGGCCGGGCACGGCCAATCCCATACAGTCACCGCCCAAGGCGGCTGGCTTGAGCGCCGTTTCGCCATCGGCAAACGCGGCTCCAGCGTGCGCACCGAAGTGCTCGCCGGTATCACGACATTTTTGGCGGCAGCCTATCTGCTCGTCGTGATTCCGTCGCTGCTCGCTACGGGTGGCATGGATCGCGGCGCGGCCACCACGTCGGTCATGCTGGTGTTCGTGCTGTTCTCGTTGCTGATGGGTTTCTACGCGAACCTGCCGTTCGTCGTCGGCCCCGGCATCGGCGGCTCGGTCATCGTGGGCGTCACGCTTGCGGCCACCGAACACGTCGCCTGGCAGACGGGCATCGCCATTGCGTTCCTCTCCGGCCTGCTGTTCCTGCTGCTGACGGTGATCGGCGCGCGCAGCGTCGTGGCGCGTCTGATTCCGACAGCCATCAAGCTGGGCCTTGGCGCGTCCATCGGACTGTTCATTGCCGTGCTGGGCGTGCGCAACGCGGGCATGGTCATCGCCAATGCCAAGACGAATGCCTTTGCGCTGGGCGACTTCAGCAAGCCGGGCACCATCGTCGCGCTGATCGGCCTGGGCGTGGCCGTGCTGCTGCAAGGCCGCAAGGTGCCGGGCGCGATCCTCTGGTCGATCCTCGTCGCCGCGCTCGCCGGTGTACCGCTCGGCGTGACCAAAGTGCCCGAGTCGTTCATCTCGCTGCCGCACAGCATTGCGCCGGTGGCGTTCCAGCTCGATCTGAAGAGCGCACTGACGATCTCCGCCCTGCCGTATCTGTTCGCCTTCTTCGCGGCGGAATTCTTCTCGACGCTGGGCACCACGCTCGCCGTCGGCGGCAAGGCCGGTTTGCTCGACGAGCACGGCAACATGGAGAACATCAACCGTCCGTTCCTCGTCGATTCGATTGCCGCGACGGGCGGTGCGCTGCTGGGCATTCCTGCACTGACCGCGCTGGTCGAGTCTGCCGCTGGTGTGGAAGCGGGCGGGCGCACGGGTCTCACGTCGGTGGCCGCCGCCGTGATGTTCGCGCTGGTGTGCTTCTTCGTGCCGGTGGCGCTGGCCATTCCGAAGGAAGCCACGGCCCCCGCACTGATCCTGATCGGCCTGTCGATGTTCAGCACCATCCGTCATGTGCCCTTCGACGACTTCAGCGACGCGTTCCCCGTGCTCGCCATGGTGCTGCTCACGCTGCTCTCGAACAGCTTCGGCACCGGTATCGCTGGCGGCCTGCTGTGCTACGTGCTGGTCAAGGCACTGATGGGCCGCTTCAAGGAATTGCCGTGGGGCCTTTACGTGCTGGCGCTGCCGCTGGCGTATTACTTCTGGACGGTCGTGGGGCGTCACTGATCGACCTGGCGGCGAACGACATGCGTTGTGCCGCCCCCCATGCCGATGAATTCACCAAGACAAGACGTTATGACAGAGACACCGGGCCACGTGCCCGTCGCACGCACCGGCGTGCAGATTCAGCAAGCGCATCGCACGTTCTTCCATGCGATGCCGAAGGTGGAATTGCATTGCCATTTGCTCGGCGCAGTGCGTCACGACACGTTCGTGGCGCTCGCCGAAAAATCGAACGCGCCGATCGATCGCGCCGAGATCGACGGCTTCTACACCCGTGGTGAAAAGCCCGTGGGCGTGCTGCGTGTGTTGCGCGCGCTCGACGAACATCTCCTGACCTCGCCCGACGATCTGCACCGCATCGCCTACGAATATCTGGCGGACGCCGCCGCGTACAACGTGCGCTACAGCGAGTTCTTCTGGAACCCGACGGGCACCGTGCGCACGTCCGGCATTCCCTACGCGATGGCGCAGGATGCCATCGTCGCTGCGATTCGTGACGCCGAGCGCGACCACGGCATCGTCGGCCGTCTGATTCCCAGCATCGACCGCGAGGCCGATCCGGGCGAAGCCGTCGAAATGGTCGAGTGGATGCGCGCGCATCGCGCCGACGAAGTCATCGGCATCGGCATCGACTATCGCGAGAACGACCGTCCGCCCGAACTGTTCTGGAAAGCGTATCGCAACGCGCGTCTTGCAGGCTTCAAGACGACGGCGCACGCGGGCGAATTCGGTATGCCGTGGACGAACGTCGAAACCGCTGTCGAGCTGCTCAAGTGCGACCGCATCGATCACGGCTACACCATCGTCGACGCGCCGGACTTCGCACGCGAATGCGCCGAGCGCGGCATCGTCTTCACGGTCGTGCCGACGAATTCGTACTACCTGCGCACGCTCACGCCGGAGCGCTGGGCCAAGGATCACCCGATCCGGCGCATGCCCGGCCTCGGCCTGAAGATTCATCCGAATACGGACGACCCGACCCTGCACAAGGTCAACCCCGCGCAAGCTTGGGAGCTGATGTTCAGCCACTTCGGTTTCTCGCTGGGCGACCTGCGCGAGTTCATGCACAACGGTCTGGATGGTGCGTGGATCGACGACAGCACACGACGCGAGTGGCACCGAAGCTTCGCTGTGGACTTCGATGTCGCGCGCAGTGCGTTCACCGATTCGTTGGCGGGCTGACACCCCGCAGCAACCCATTTCCTTGGTCTCACCCGACCTTCAGCCGCCTTCGGGCGGCTTTTTTTTGCCTGACGATTTTCCCGGCGACCCGCCTGACGCTAAAAAATTTCAATTCGATTCGCGCGAATCCTCCAGTCGGGAAATTTCAGAATCATTTGACATGATTCACCCCAAATCCGCGCACTTGTCTATTCGACGTGACAGCAATTCTTTAACATGCGTCCCGGTTAAAACATTGACCGGACGACTACATCATGCAACACCCATTCCGCGCGCTGCCACACGGCACGGAACGCACCGACAGCTCCCCGCCACATTCGCCACTCCCGGTAATGCCACAGCGTCGGCTGAATGAAATACTCGACGTCATTTCCCAGCGTTTCGGCCTACATGGCCTTCAGGCACAGGCGCTTCCGGGTGCAGGCATCACGCTCGAGAACGGCGACGCACTCTATTTCCGCGCTAACGAATCGGTCGATACGTTCGACGTCTATTTCCGTGTCGACGTTCCGCCCGCGATGCTGGGTCAGCCCCATCTAATTCATCTGATATCGGAAAACTGTTTTTCTGATATCACCCGCCCGCCGATGATTTTTATCGAAGCGACGGAGGGCATTTTATTGCTCAGATTCTCGGGCATCGATTATGAAGATGTTCATAAAAATGTTGAAGGACAGATCAACGACCTTTTCTCCGAGTACCGAAAGCTGGTTCAATTTCTAAGAAACGAGGTTTATTAAGTCATTATGTTGACAGTTCATTCGAACGTTGCGCGCGTCCGTTCCACCGGCACCCTGCTGGAACTGGCGCTGGGTGCGCAGTTTCTACGCCGCGCACGCGTCACCAGCGAATTCGACAATCGCGCACTGGAGCGGCACGTACAAATGGCGCCGGAGCAGCCCATGCCCGCCCTGAAGCTGGGCTTCGGTCTGGGCACACGCACCGATTCGACGGATTCTGTGGATTCGTTGCCCGACACCAAGGCGTTCGACGACTTTCGGCGCCTCGACGCGGGACGCAATCTCTTCGATTGCGCGCCTTACTACACGAAGGCCTCGGCACGCGTGGAGTTCGAGCGCAAGCTTGGGCAGACGCTGTGCGACGCCCCGGAGATTCGCGACATTGCGCGACGCATCCGTGAGCTAACCGGTGCACCGATGCGGTTCGAGGACTTCGACGCCAAGGCGCAAGCGAAGATCATCGACGAGCAGGTTGGGATCGGCGGCGCAGACGAATGTCTGAACTCCCGCGATACGCTCGATGCCCATGTGCTCGCCACGCTGATCAAGGCCGAAGCCTCGCATTACGACGATCCGCACGCACCCGACGCGAAGCGCCGCCGCAACATGTTCAATGCCGCGCCGCATCCCGAGAATCCCATGCATCCGTGGAATCTTCGCGAGTTCGACGTGCCCATCGCTGAGATCAAGTCGCCGGTTCAGTTGCCCGACCGTATCCGCGACGTCATGCAATCGCGCTGGGAAACGTTGCGACACAACCCAGAGGGTGAAGACACGTTCCTCAAAGTTCTCTCGCATGCGGGTGCAGACCGTGTGATGCGTGAAGACGGCTTCTCAGCATGTCGGGATGTCGTGGACTACATGTTCCGATGCGACCTGGATGAGCGTCGCAAGCTGCTCCATGGTGTGCTGGACATCACGTGGAGCACGGCGGAATACATCAACGACGAAGACAACGGGCGTTGGCTGAATCCCATTGGCTCGCATGTGCGGCAACATCGCACGGGCGACCGCTCGAATATGGTCAGGACGTCGGACCGCAACGATCCGGCGATCGGTACCTGGGCGCTAGGGGCCATCCTGCATGACAAGCCGGTCATCTCGGGACCGAGCGGACATACGCTGCGCTATTTGAATCACTATGCGCAGTGCCGTGAGATAGCGGCGTATTCGGGTGACGTTTCGGATTGGCCGTCGCTCGCCGACGCCCGCATGGTGATGATGGCAAACCTCATGCCACCGAAGAACCACCACTCGTATCACGAGATCATGTCCGCATCGATCGGCGTCTCGGACGGCACGGAAATGCTTCACTATCGCGACCGCGCCACGTACGCGGATCTGAACGATACGGCGCTCGGTGCCGAGTTGTTATCGAAGTTGAAGGACGAAGCGCGTCATATGCATGCCGACGCGCAGGTGAAAGCCTAACGGAGCGATTCGAAGCGGCGGGGGACGGGCGTGACGTCAGCCAGCATCACGACTCGTCGCCCGAGCTTTCGCTTTCGGTATCGAGTGAGTAGTCGAGCACTACCGGTTCACCGTAGGCGCGCAGCGATTGCGGCGCGTCGACGAAGCGCTTGGCAATGGCCTGCGCACGACGTGCAGACACTTCCGGCGTCGACGCCAATGTCGGCTGCGCGATGTGCTGCACTTCGTTCGCAAACGCCATGCCGATGCGTCGGCTACTGCGGTGAAGCACGAACTTGCCGTTTGCCGGATCGAACAGCCCGCCCTGTGTGCGACTCTCCGCTTCGACTTCGGCGCATGCGGCGCATGGCACGAAGCGCCCGGCCATCGGTACGGTGATCAATGCGTCGTCTGGCAAGCCAAGACGTGTGGTCGCCTCGCGGTGCCATTCCTCGGCATGCTGGGCGATGGCCGACTCGATGCATTGCTCGGCGTGCATGGTTTGCGTGACGCCGTCCGGCAATGAGGTCAGCTTCGGCGTGCCGTCCTGCATCGGAGTGTGCACGATCAGATCACGGAACGTCGGTGTTGCGCTCGCAGCGTCATGCACCACACGGTGCAGAGTGTCGAAAGCATCGTCGAGCTGACGTAACGCGCTGTCCACCGGCAACGCCCCTTCCGATGGCCGTCCGATGCCCGCCGTCACTTCGGCACGCGCCGCTGCGCGCATGTCCGCCAACCCGTGACCGTCGATGTAGTGGTGTCGCAATCTGGCGATATCGCGCACGCGGCGGGACATCACCGTAGCGTCCCAGTTGTGTATGTCCTCACGTGCGGGACGCCGTGGCGCGCCCGTCATCAGACTGTCGTCCGTCAGCGCGAGATGCAGCGCCTCGCGAATGCGTCCGGCGTGAAAATTCGACGCGATGTGCATTCGTCCGCCGAACACGCTCACCTGAACTTCCAGCGGATCGATGTCGAAGCGCGCACGCATCGTCATGTTCACGGCGATGGCGATATGCCGCAGCGACTGCGTGACGCGGTCGAAGCCGAGATAGCGCTTGGGTGCGGGCGGATCGATGCGACGGCGTGCAATGCGCGACACGTCGGACGAGCTGAGGAAGTAATAGCGAGCGGGGTACGTCTGCGGCGCGCAATGAGTGGCGACCCCACGCGAGATGGCCGCGTCGAGCGCCGAGGCTTCGTACTCCGGCATTGCCTGCGCGTTGCGAAGCGAGTGGGCGAGCGTGTCGGCGGTGGCTGTTCCCGTCGCCTCGTTGATCGGTTCGGGACGACAGGCGGCGCCCTGCGAGGTTCGCAAGCAATTAGCGGTGGGCATGGTTCGGGGAAATCCGGGAAGGGTTGTGTCGGATGCCAGCGACGCTGGATTCTACGGAGGCCCGTTTGCGCTGCTTCTGCATTTGATACCGAAGTTGTTGCGTGACGTCCGTAACCAGCGGGCGCTCGATGCGTCGCATGCCCATTGCGTCCTTTCCCAGACGCCATGAAAAAAGCCGCCGACCTGATTCCGGTCGGCGGCTTCGCATCGCTTGGGGACGATGCGTGGGTGCTGCTGTGCTGCTGTACTACAGAGACGGTCAGATTACGAACGGCTGTCCTGTGCGAACACGTTGCGGTCGCTCAGTTGCGCACGGACGTCGGCGCGGGTCAGCGCTGCGGCGACCGGAGCGGCGCCTTGCGTTTGGGCAGCGGCCACCAGCGGTGCGCCGGTTTCGCTTTGCAGCAGTTGACCGTTTGCGGCGGCCTGAACCAGTTCGGCGCGGACTTCAGCGCGGCTGACCTGGCTTTGCGTTGCGGCAGCGACGTCAGGCGTGTTGTCGTTGTAACGAGCGTCTGCGAAAGCCGAGGCAGAAACAAACGAAGCGGCGGCAACAACGGCAGCAAGGATACGGGTGTTCATGGTGAGACTCCTGTCAATTTGGTTGAATACTTCGGGTTCAGCTAGCGTTCGGGGCATCATCAGCGTCGAGGCCGGGGGGCACTTCGTTTTGCTGCGTTGCGGTGTCCGTCGCGTTGGCATGACTGAATCTTAGGGAAAACCCGTGGTTTTTTCGCAACTGAGCGTCTACGAAATGCAACCGATCGTCCGATTCGAAAAAACTATTGAAAATCAACTGCTTAATGCCGTTAAGCAGGATATGTGAGGTGATTTCGGCGTGTTTTTGAGCCGTTTTCGACCAGCATGCCGCTGTGCGCAACAGGGTCTTTAGCGCGATGGGGTTTATCGCGAAGTGCGTCAGCAGTAGAGTGACAACATGATGAAGTCAGCCGACATCGTGGCTCGCAGGGTGCGCCGCACCGCGGACGATGCCGGTCAGTACAGGAGCATTACCATGGCTGCCCTCGGTTCTTTCCTTTTGCTGGCGAGCGCTTCGTTGCTCACCGCGTCGTATCTTCGCAGCCGTGCCGCCCGTTCGCGCCGTCAGCAGGAAGTGCGCGTGACGCGTCGCTAATGGACCGTTGACCGGTCCGTCGGCCGTCGATTGCACGGCGACCGAAACGTATCGGCGTGAATGGCGGTTGATTATTTCATTTTCAGCAATGCGTCCTTATCCAGGACCGCGTTTTTCTCCTTGTGCCGCGAGCGTAGATTGGCGGCAATGACGGCGCCCATGGTGGACGTCTCGCCAGACAGGAGAAATGAAAATGAAACACGCTCTGTTCGCATCGACCCTTGCCGCCGTCTTGCTGAGCGCAGGCGTCATGACCAGCGCGAGCGCTGCCGAAAACACGCAGCCGCCCGCCCAGCCGCAACAAGTTCAACAGCAAGCTCAGGCACAGACGCAGGTGCAGGCGCAACCGGGCGCAGTCGCTGCGCAAGCCGGTTCGGTGGTCTCGCCGGTGTATGAAGTGCCGGGTCGCGTGAACCGCGCCGGTTCGATCTACTTCGGTCAGTAATCCGCGCAGCACAAAAAATCGGCAAGCCGGGGAGCCATCCACCGGCCTGCCGTGCTCCCGCAGTGCGGGATCCTTCCTCCCCCAAGCTTGACCCTCTCCCCTCAATAAGCCCGCTTCAATAAGTCCGCTTCATCGCCTTCGCGCACGCGGCCGACAGGCATCCCACCCCCAGCACGTACACCGCAATCCACCACGGCTTGTGTCCGCCGTATTCGAGCAGCGTCGCGGCAATCAGCGGCGTGATCGAACTCGAAACGATGCCCGAGACCTGATAGACGACCGAGATGCCGGTGTAGCGCACGCGTGTGTCGAACAGTTCGCAGAACAGCGACGCCTCCGGGCCGTACACGAACGCATACACGACGCCCAAAGGCACGATCACGGCAAGCGACACCCACCAGACGTTCGACGAGAAGTGCATCACCGCGAGCGCGGGAATCGACGACACGCCACAAGCCAGCGCCCCCCACGCAAACACACGACGCCGCCCGACGCGATCCGATAGCTTCGACGCGTAGGGAATCGTCACGATCAGCACGAGCGCAGCGAGGGTGACGGCCAGCAGAATCGGTGTCTTGGGAAAATGCAGCGTGCCGACGAGGTACGAAATCGCGAACACCGCGTAGACGTTGAACACCACGCCGTCGATATACCGCGCACCCCAGCCGAGCAACACGTTGCGACGATAGTCGCGCACGATCTCGGAGAGCGGCACGTGCGCCACGTGCTGACTGTCTTTGATGCGTGCGAATTCGGGCGTCTCCAGCACGCGCAACCGAATGAACATACCCACGGCCACGAGCACCAGACTCAGCATGAACGCGAGACGCCATCCCCACGACATGAATTGCGCGTCGGTCAGCGTCGACGAGAGCAGGGCGACGACGCCCGTCGATAGACACAGTCCGACGGCCAGCCCGATCTGCGGATACGCCGCGAACTGACCGCGCTTGTCGCGTGGCGCGTATTCGAACGCCATCAGTACTGCACCGCCCCATTCGCCGCCGAGGCCGATGCCTTGCAGCAACCGCAGGAACAGCAGGATCAACGGCGCGGCGATACCGATGCTGTCGTAGGTCGGTACGAGTCCGATGAGGAACGTCGACACACCCATGATGGTGAGGGTGACGATCAGCAGCGGTTTGCGTCCGAGTCGATCCCCGAAATGCCCGAAGAGAATGCCGCCGAGCGGTCGCGTCGCGAATCCCACTGCATACACCGTGTAGGCGAGTGCCGTGGCGACGAAGGCATCGCCGCTGGGGAAGAAGAGTTTGTTGAACACGAGACCGGTGATGGTCCCGTAGAGAAAGAAGTCATACCACTCGACGGTCGTGCCGATCAGGCTGGCCAGCGCGACCGTGCGCACCGCTTTTTCGTCGTTGACGGCGTCCCGCGCGCCAACGCCGGTGAGAACCTGTTCCATTGCGCCTCCTGTTGATGCGCCGCGCCCCGGCGGCGCGCTACGACGCACCGGTCTTTGCCGGGCGTCTGTCTCCTGGATGTCTCGGTGCCGCACATGCCGGAGTCCGGTGCGCGGCTATCGTTTTGATAATGGATGCTGCGGGGACTGCGGGTAAGACGCGAAAACACGCATACGGGGACTACTGGGACAGCGACAACGTCGACAACACCGGGCGACGAACGCGACGCCGCCCGTTCTAATAGGGTTCAAGGTTCAGGCAGCGGCACCGATGAAGTTGCGCCCGCGCGGACCATCGAGGGCGGCCGCGATCATGGCCGTCGATTCCGGCTCACTCACGCCGTACGCGGAGAATTCCGTCGCCACGCCCAGACCGTTGAGGAAGGCCGTCAACTTGTCGGGTGCGCCTGCGATATCGCCATCGAACACTTGCGCCAGCACCGCGTCGCGATCGGCGCGGCGGCCGATGGCCAGGCGCATCACTGCTGGCAACGTGAACGAGCAAGCAATGCCGTGCGGCAGGCCGTGACGAATCGTCATGTCGTACGAGATCGAGTGCGCCAGCGCCGTCTTGGTATTGGAGAACGCCATGCCCGCCTGAAGCGCAGCGAGCGCCGCCTGCGAGCGCAGCGTCATGTCGCCCGGCGATGCCATGAGACTCGGCAGCACGCGCATCATGTCGCGCGCCGCCGTCACGGCGAAGGTGTCGGAGACGGGGTTGGCGTTCACGTTCCAGATCGCTTCGAGCGCGTGGGAGAGGGCGTCGAGACCGCTTTGCAGCGTGATGCTGCGCGGCAGGGAACGCGTCAGCACCGGGTCGACGATGGCCGCCTCGGGCCACGTCTCGGGCAGATGCAGCGAGTACTTCTTGCGCTTCACATGGCGGTCCCACAGGGTGGCCCACGGCGTGACTTCGCTACCGGTGCCCGCCGTCGTGGGAATGGTGATGAGCCGTTTGGTGCGCGTCGGGCAGAAGGTGCCACCGGCATCGAGCGCGTCCACCAGCGTGGCGAATCGGTCGTCGTCGCCCGCGACCATCAGCAGCTTGGCCGTGTCGAGCGCACTGCCGCCGCCCAGCGCCACGATGACTTCGCATTGCCCGTAGCGCCGCCAGAAGTCGCCGTACATCGGCGCGAGTTCGCGCACGTCCGGGTTCGGGCTGACTTGATCGATCACCCCGGCGAGTCGCTGGCCCAACAGCGCTTCGATACGTCCGGTCATGCCGAGCGCACGCGCCTCGGGCATGGTGACGAGCACCGCGCGACGGTTGCCGACGAGCTCGGGCAGAGCGTCGAGCGCGCCCGGACCGAAGTGGACGTCGACCGGATTATGGAAACGCGAACGTGCAGTCATGATGGTGTTTGGGCCGCCGCGCCGGATGACGTTGCGATCGATTGGCGAAGATTGAGCTGGATTATGGTGAGCGCCGTCCTATACTTCCAATTCACATTTTTTCGTCAATCTATTGATAAAACCTATACCTCGTCACGGGAGCGACATCGATGCGGATTACCCAGTTGCGTTCGTTTCACGCGGTGGCGCACCACGGCAGCGTCACGCGTGCTGCGCAGGCGTTGCACGTCAGTCAGCCGACGATGACGACGCAGATCCGGGCGCTGGAGGAAACGTACGGGGTCGAGCTGTTCTATCGCCACGGTCGCGGGCTGACGCTGACGCCGACCGGCCGCGCGCTGTACTCGGTAAGCCTGCGCATCTTCTCGGACGAAGCGGAAGCGCTCAGCCTGCTCAAGGAGCACGGCGGGCTGCGTACTGGAGAATTACGTCTGGGGGCGGTGGGGCCGCATCACGCGATGGAGATCGTCGCGGCGTTTCAGCCACGCTTTCCGGGGATTCGCATCTCAGTGCGACCGGGCAATTCGGAGGAGATGATCGAGAGCTTACTGGCGTACCGCACCGACGTCGCTGTGCTGGCGCGCTATCACGACGACGCGCGTCTGCACGCCGTGCCGTATCGCACGCATCCGGTCGTGCTGCTGGTGCCGCGTACGCATCGCTTCGCGCGACGTCGCAGCGTCAAACTCGCCGATCTGGCGGACGAGCCGATGTTGATGCGAGAACCGGGGTCGACGACGCGTCACGCGCTCGAAGCGGCCATGCAGGCGGCGGGCGTGATGCCGAGCGTGGCGATGGAGATCGGCAGCCGCGAGGCGATCCGCGAAGCGGTGATCCTCGGGCTGGGGATCGCGGCGGTGTCCGCACGCGAACACACGCCGGACGAGCGGCTGGCGACGGTCGCCATCGGCGACGCACGTGTCGAGACGACCACCGTCATCGTCTGTCTGGCCGAGCGGCGCGAATCGCGCGCCATCGCAGCCTTTCTGGACGTCGTCGCCGGGCTGGTGTGATTACAGGTACTGGCTGGCGGCCAGCACGACGGCCGACGCCACAAGGCAGTAAATGCCGAACAGATACCAGCGACCGTGTTCGAGCCAGCGCGACAGCCAGCGCAGCGCAATCAGCCCCGCGAGGAAGCTGAACACCATACCGACGAGGCTCGGCGTGAGCACCGACATGAAGTGACCGGAGAGCGTCTGTGCGCCGCCCGACTTGTACAGACGGTAAGCCTCTTTGACGATGACCGGCGGCGTGAGCACCACCGCCAGCGCGAAGCTGAATTCCTCCACGCGCACCTTGTCGAGACCGCGCAGCATGCCCGTCGAGATGGTCGACCCCGAGCGCGAGAAACCACGGAACGGCAGGCAGACACCCTGCACGGCGCCGATCCATGCGGAGTCGCTGCCGCGCATCGGACGGTCGCCCATCGGCGGACGCTTGCGGCCCGAGATCAAAATCAGAATGCCGGCCATCGCGAGGCCAGCGGAGATGATGTACAGATTGCCGAACAGATGCTCGATCTCGGCATGCTCCGAGCCGCGCATCAGCACCTTCTCGATGAAGAACATCAGCGCCAGACCGATCACGCCGGTGAAGGCCGTCGCAATGATGACCTGCTTCGCGTTGTGAACGAAATCGTGCTTCGACGAGAAGTAACGTTCGCGCCACGACTTCCAGAAGTACACGATCACGGCGAGCATGGTGCCGGTGTGCAGCATCACGAGCAGCAGCGTCATGGCGGGCGTCGACGGATCGAGCCCCATGAGCTTCTCGGCCATGATGACGTGTGCCGAACTCGACACCGGGAGCAACTCTGCCACGCCCTGCACGATGGCGAGCACCAGCACTTGCAAATAGTCCATGCGCAATCCTTGAGAAATGGGCAAGGACAGTACGCCGCCAAAATGACGTTCTTGTGACAGTCATATGGCAGCGGTGCCGGTCACCTGCCCCCAACCGGCTGCCGCGCATCATACTCCGTCAGAATTGGCCGTAAATGAGGTCGGCGAGAGGCCGTGAATCCGGGCGACAACGCACGGCTTCTTGCCGCATTTCGCGGTATTTCGCAGTGACGGGCGCAACGATCTTCGTTACGCCTGTCGAAACGTCAGCCTGCTTACTTGCGAAGCGCCTGATCCAGATCGGCGAGCAGGTCGTCGATATGCTCGATGCCAATGGACAGACGCACTGTCTCCTCGCTCACCCCGGCCTTGCGCAGTTCGTCCGGCGACAACTGACGGTGCGTGGTCGATGCCGGATGCGTGGCGAGCGACTTGGCGTCGCCGATGTTGACCAGACGGGTGAAGAGTTGCAGCGCGTCCTGGAACGCGGCACCGGCAGCGTGGCCGCCTTTTACCCCGAAGGTGAGGATGCCCGGGCCACGTCCCGACAGATACTTTTTCACCAGCCCGTGGTCGGGATGCTCCGGCAGACCCGCATAGTTCACCCACTCCACCTTCGGATGCGTCTTCAGATACTGGGCGATCTTCAGCGCGTTGTCGGTGATGCGGTCGAGGCGCAGCGCGAGCGTCTCGATGCCCTGAAGAATCTGGAACGCGTTGAACGGCGAGATGGCCGCACCGGTGTTACGCAGCGGCACCACACGCGCACGGCCGATGTAAGCGGCCGGACCGAACGCTTCCGTGTACACCACGCCGTGATAGCTCACGTCCGGTTCGTTGAGTCGCTTGAAGCGGGTCTTGTGCTCCGCCCACGGAAATTTGCCGGAGTCGACGATAGCGCCGCCGAGGCTCGTGCCGTGCCCGCCGAGATACTTCGTCAGCGAATGCACCACGATGTCCGCGCCATACTCGAACGGACGCAGCAGGTAAGGCGACGGCACGGTGTTGTCGATGATGAGCGGAATGCCGTGACGATGCGCGATCTCGGCGAGCTTCACAATGTCGGTGATGTTGCCCAGCGGGTTGCCGACCGACTCAGCGAAGATGGCTTTCGTCTTCTCGTCGATCAGCGGCTCGAAGGATTCCGGCTCGCGCGGATCGGCAAAGCGCGTGGTGATACCCGAGAGCGGCAGCGTGTGCGCCAGCAGGTTGTAGGTGCCGCCATAGAGTGTGCTGGCCGCGACGATGTTGTCGCCCGCCTCGGCAATCGTCTGAATCGCATAGGTCACAGCCGCCTGACCGGACGCGAGCGCCAGCGCCGCCACCCCGCCTTCGAGCGCCGCGACGCGCTGTTCCAGCACGTCCTGCGTCGGATTCATGATGCGTGTGTAGATGTTCCCCGGCACCTTGAGGTCGAACAGGTCCGCACCGTGCTGCGTATCGTCGAAGGCGTACGCCACCGTCTGATAGATCGGGACGGCCACGGCGCGCGTGGTCGGGTCGGGACGGTAGCCGCCGTGCACGGCCAGTGTTTCGAGTCGCCATTGCGGCGTTTGTGACGTGGTGTCGCGTTTGTCGTTGTTGTCTGCCATGTCGAAAGTCTCCGGGAAGATAGGACGTTCCAGTGACGGAACGGATCGATGCATTGCTTAGGTCTCCGATGGCATTCTAATCTGCAGCACCGCGCCGCCTTATCTCGGATGCATGGATGCTTAGCGAGGAACGGCCGAAGGGGTTGCAACCGTTCGTAATATGGCGAGCGACACGGTGGCGAGAACACGCGCTAAAGTCCGGCAAAGAGCGGTGCCGATACCGGCGGCCGCACGTCCTGGCGAAGACTCCGTATGCCCGCTACGTCACTGCCTTTTGCCGCTCGCGCGAGCCGCGCCGTCGCGTCGTTCGCCATCGCTCTCGTAGCGATGTCCGCGCTCGCCTTCGCCTGGACCGGTAACGCCGAGGCGCAGGAAAAGCTCAGCATCCCGTCGCTCGATAAGGATGCCAATGGCGCCCCCGTGATGATCGACGCCTATCTGTTCCTTGCGGCCAATGCCAGCGCGCCGACACCGGCCGTGGTCTTCATGCATGGCTGCAACGGCATGTTCTCGCGCAAGGGCACCATCGACCGTCGCGAACTGGACTGGGCGCAGCGGTTCAATGCGCAAGGGTATGCGGTGCTCATGGTCGACAGTTTCACCTCGCGGGGGCAAGGCAGCGAATGTGCGAGAGGCGGGCCGGTGCGCCCGTGGGAGGAGCGCCCACGCGACGCTTATGGCGCGTTGCGTTACCTGCAATCGATACCGGGTATCCGGCCGGACCGGATCGCGTTGATGGGCTGGTCGCATGGTGGCGGGACCACGCTGTTCGCCATCGGCCCGAAAAGCCCCGGTCGCACGCAGGATGCGACGGCCGCGCCCGACTTCGTGGCCGCCGTTGCGTTCTATCCCGGCTGGTGCAATGCCCGCGCGCAGGGCGCGAACTGGTCGACAACGATTCCGCTGCTGATACTCACGGGCGCGGAGGACGTCTGGACTAAAGCCGCTCCTTGCGACGAGTTCGTGAAAGACGTCACCGCGCAAGGCGCACCGATTACGCTCCACATCTATCCGGGCGCGTATCACGACTTCGATTATCCGAATCTCCCGGTCCACTCACGCCCGGAGTTCACCAATCCCAAAACCCACGTCGTGCCGATTACGGGCACCCAGCTCGAAGCACGCGACGACGCGATAAAACGCGTTACCGAATTTTTGGCGATGGCTTTTGGGAAGTGAGTTTTGCGGTTTTTCCGACCGGACGATGGACGTCTTGCCGCAGAGGCACGTCAGGCGGGCATCTGCGACTCGCTCGCGCGAATCTATTCACAGGCCATCCACAGCTTAATCACAGAAATTTCGCAGATCCCCACAGGAAATCCACAGGATTGCCCCGGGGTCATGCACAGGATATTCACCACATATCCACCGGATATTCACGGGTTATCCACGTCTTTTTGCCGACTTTCACCCCGCTTTTCCACCGCATATCCCACGGGTATCCACAGGCTTACCCACAACCCTGACACAGCTTGATAACAAGGTTATCTACAGGCTTGTCCACAGGTGCTGCGCTGTCTGGCAGAAGAGGATGAAGTGAAAAGCGAGCGCCCAAAACAAAATCGGCCGCAAACAAGGCGGCCGATTTGGTATCGGAGACTGCTTTCCCGGAGTCGCGTCGCGCTGAATTAGCGCTGGCTCACGGGGTTACGGCAAGTACAGCGATTCGCAAGTGCGATTAGTTACCGAAGTAGGTCGTACCGGCTTGTTGCAGACCGCCAACCGAACCCATCGTGACCGGGGCGCTGGCCGTTGCCGGTTGTGCGCTCGGGACTGCCTTCGGATACACGGTGTCGTGTTGGACCACGAGACCGGCCTTTTGCGCTTGCACCAGTTCGTCACGAACTTGAGCGCGGGTCAGCACGCTGGTTTGCGGAACCCACGAGAATTCCGAGGGACCGTCGAAAGCGTCGCTAGCGAAAGCCGAACCGGCCGAAACAGCCAGCATTGCGGAAACGAGGGCCGAGGTAATAAGAGTGCGCTTCATGGTATTTCTCCTGTCTGTTTGAAAGAGGCGATGTTCAATTCATCGTCGACAGTTGAAGTGTATTAGTCGCACCTATCGCAATAAAGTCGATAATTGTCTATTTCTAATTTCTATTTTAGAAATAATTAGGAACTTATGGCTAAGTCCGATGAAGCATCAATCGCGCCGGAAGTAAGTGCACGCCTCTTTTAAAATCCAGGCATATCGGAAGATTTATTAATACATGAAATCGTATACGATATTCCCCATTGAAAGCCGCAAATGAAAACGGGACGCCTGATGCAGGCGTCCCGTCTGACTCGCTGGCAAATGCCGAATGGCGCTCGGTCGCAGCCGCTTACTACTACTTCGCGGTCGCTTCCTCCGGCGTCACCACCGTGGCACCGGTTCCAGCCGTCTGAGCGAGCACCGGTTTGAGTGCGATGCCGGTGTGGCTAGCCCTGACCTTCGCCAGTTCGTCCGGCGACGTCGAGGCGACCACGGTACCGCCGTCCTTGCCGCCCTCCGGTCCCATGTCGACGATCCAGTCGGCTTCGGCAATCACGTCGAGGTTGTGCTCGATGACGACAACCGTATGCCCCCCGTTCACCAGTCGGTGCAGCACATTGATCAGACGTGCCACGTCCGCCATGTGCAACCCGACGGTCGGCTCGTCGAGGACGTACAGCGTGTGCGGCGACTTCTGTCCGCGACGCGTAATGTCGTCGCGCACCTTGGTCAGTTCCGTCACCAGCTTGATGCGCTGCGCCTCGCCGCCCGATAACGTCGGCGACGGCTGCCCCAGCGTGAGGTACCCCAGCCCGACGTCCTTCATCAGTTGCAGCGGATGCGCAATGCTGGGCATCGACGCGAAGAACTCCACGGCTTCATCGACTTCCATCGTCAGCACGTCGCCGATGCTCTTGCCGCGCCACGTCACCGCCAATGTTTCGGCGTTGAAGCGCTGCCCGTGGCAGACGTCGCAAAGCACCTTCACGTCCGCCAGGAAGCTCATGCCGATGGTCCGCACGCCCTGACCTTCACAGGCCGGGCACCGGCCCTCGCCCGTGTTGAACGAGAAGCGCGAGGCCGAGTAGCCACGCGCGCGGGCTTCGAGCGTATCGGCGAACAGACGTCGGATGGTGTCCCAGAACCCGATATAGGTGGCCGGGCACGAGCGCGGTGTCTTGCCGATAGGCGTCTGGTCGACTTCGAGCACACGATCGATCGTCTCCCAGCCCGTGACGGATTCGCACCCGTGCCACGCATGCACCACCGGACGACGCGGCTCTGCGGTCGCTTCCGACTTCGCGCGCGGCTTGCCGTCCGCCTTCACTGCATGGCGCACCGTGCCCTTGCGCGCACGACGCTCCGCAGGCGAAGACAACACCGAACGCCCCACGGCATCGAGCAGGTTCGTCATCAGCACATCGCGCGCGAGCGTCGACTTGCCGGAACCGGACACACCAGTGATCGCCGTGAGTCGCGACAACGGCAGCGAGGCCGTCACGTTCTTCAGGTTATGAAGCGTCGCGCCGTGCACCGTCAGCCAGTTCGGCGGAACGGCTTCAGCACCCGTCGCCCCCTTTGCCCCCTTTGCCGGTGCAACGACTTCGCGGCGCGGCTGAAGCGGATGCTGCAACGGATGGGCGAGGAACTTGCCGGTCAGCGAATCGGGATGCGAGGCGAGATCCTCCACATTGCCCTGCGCGACGAGCGTGCCGCCGCGCTTGCCTGCCCCCGGACCGATGTCGATGATGTGATCCGCGCGACGAATCGTGTCCTCATCGTGCTCGACCACGACCAGCGTGTTGCCCTGATCGCCAAGCTTGCGCAGCGCGCCGAGCAGAATGCCGTTGTCGCGCGGATGCAAGCCGATAGTCGGCTCGTCCAGCACGTAGCACACGCCCTGCAAGTTACTGCCGAGTTGCGCCGCGAGACGAATACGTTGCGACTCGCCGCCCGAGAGCGTCGGTGCGGCGCGGTCGAGCGTGAGGTAGCCGAGGCCCACTTCTTCCAGAAACTCCAGACGCCCCTGAATCTCGCTGATCAGATCGCGGGCGATGCTCGCATCGCGCCCTTGCAGTTCGAGGCCCTGAATCCACTGGCGCACGTCCGTCACGGTCCATTGCGCGACGTCGGAGATGGCGTGTTCGTCGAACGTCACCGCACGCGCCACACCGTTCAGGCGCGCG
This sequence comes from Pandoraea commovens, assembly GCF_024704525.1. Taxonomy (NCBI): domain Bacteria; kingdom Pseudomonadati; phylum Pseudomonadota; class Betaproteobacteria; order Burkholderiales; family Burkholderiaceae; genus Pandoraea; species Pandoraea commovens. The sequence goes on along the minus strand of NZ_CP102780.1, from coordinate 91,683 downwards.
CCGTGGCAATCCGGACACGGCTGATCGCCCACATCTTCCGGCTCCTGATCCTGCGACGGCAGCGAGTGCTCGCGACCACGATTGTCCTGATTGAGGACGGTGTCGTCGAACGCTTCACGCTGTTCGCGCGTGAGTGCGAGCCCCGTACCGACGCACGTCGTGCACCAGCCGTGCTTGCTGTTGAACGAGAACATGCGCGGATCCAGATCCGGGTAGCTCGTGCCGCAGACCGGGCACGCACGTTTGACCGAGAACACCTCGATCTCGCCTACGCCTTCGCCCGGTTGCTCGTCGGTCATCGTGTCGCCCAGACCGTCGAGCGGGGCGAGCAGATGCATCACGCCCTTGCCCAATTCCAGCGCCGCCGCCAGCAACGTGCGCAGCAAGCCTTCGTTCTCAGGCGTCACCACGACATCGCCCACCGGCAACTCGATGGTGTGTTCGCGGAATCGGTCGAGCTTCGGCCACGGATCGACCGGCAGGAAAACGCCGTCGACACGCAGATGCGAATGTCCACGCGCCTTGGCCCATTTCGCCAGATCGGTGTAAATCCCCTTACGTCCCACGACGAGCGGTGCGAGCAGTCCCACGTGCTGGCCGCGACGGTCGCGCATGAGTTGCGCGACGATGGAGTCGGGGCTTTGTGCCGTCACCGGCGCGCCGTCGTGGATGCAATGCTGGATGCCGAGCTTCACGTACAGCAGACGCAGGAAGTGCCAGACTTCCGTGGTCGTCGCGACGGTACTCTTGCGTCCACCACGCGACAGACGTTGCTCGATAGCGACCGTCGGCGGAATGCCATACACGGCGTCGACTTCCGGACGCCCCGCTGGCTGCACGATGGACCGCGCATACGCGTTGAGCGATTCGAGGTAACGCCGCTGTCCTTCGTTGAACAGAATGTCGAACGCGAGCGTCGATTTTCCCGAGCCCGACACACCGGTGATGACGCTGAACTTGCCACGCGGGATCGCGACGTCGAGCGATTTCAGGTTGTGTTCGCGCGCATTGACGATGCGAATGTCGTCGCCGCCCGCAGGCTTACGATGTGCGCGCGCGGTACGCAACGCCGTTTGCAGCGGCATCCCGACATCGCTCGACGCTTTGCCCGCTGCCACGGCCTGTGCAGGTGCGACCACCGTGCGTTCGTACTCGGCGAGTGCGCGCCCGGTGTGCGACCCTTCGCACGCCACGACATGCGCGAGTGTCCCCGCACACAACACTTCACCACCGCCTTCGCCGCCTTCCGGCCCGAGATCGATGATCCAGTCCGCCGCACGCACCACGTCCAGATTGTGTTCGATGACGAGCAGCGAGTTGCCGCCGTCGAGCAACTTGCCGAACGCGCGCATGAGCTTCGCGATGTCGTCGAAGTGCAGCCCGGTCGTCGGTTCGTCGAAGATGAAGAGACGGCCACGATGCGCAACCTTCTGCCCGCTCGCCGTCTTCTTCTGCGCCGCTTCTGCAAGGAAACCGGCGAGCTTCAGACGTTGTGCTTCGCCACCGGAGAGCGTCGGCACCGGCTGGCCGAGCTTCACGTATTCGAGGCCGACGTCCACGATCGGCTGTAACACACGCAGCACGTCGCGATCCGACGAGAACAGCTTCACGGCCTCGTTGACGGTCAGTTCCAGCACGTCCGACACGCTCAGTTCGCGCATCGCTTCGCCGGGAATGGCACGCTGGATCTTCACGTCCAGCACTTCGGCGCGGTAGCGCTTGCCGTCGCAATCCGGGCAACGAAGATACACATCGCTCAGGAATTGCATCTCCACGTGTTCGAAACCCGAGCCGCCGCACGTCGGGCAACGGCCATTACCGGAGTTGAAGCTGAACGTGCTGGCGTTGTAACCGCGTTGCAGCGCGACTGGCTCAGCAGCGAACAGCTTGCGGATTTCGTCGAATGCGCCGACGTAACTTGCCGGATTCGAGCGCGCTGTCTTGCCGATAGGCGACTGGTCGACGAACACGACGCCCGACAATTGCTCGGCACCGATCAGTTCGTCGTGCGCACCCGGTGCTTCGGTGGGGTCACCGAAGTGACGCGCCAGCGCCGGGCTGAGGATGTCCTGCACCAGCGTCGACTTACCGGAACCGGAGACGCCGGTCACGCACACGAGGCGTCCCAGCGGAATGTCGACGTCGACGTGCTTGAGGTTGTGCTCGCGGGCACCGGTCAGCGTCAGACGCGGCGTCGCCTCGTCCACCGGACGCGCGCGCCAGTTCGACGCGTTCGCCACATGTTTGCGACCGCCGAGATAGCTGCCGGTCAGCGTGTCGGCGTGACGCACTTCCTCGGGCGTACCGTCGAACACAATCTGCCCACCGCGCTCGCCCGGCCCCGGCCCCATGTCGATGACGCGATCGGCGGCCAGCATCACAGCCGGATCGTGCTCCACGACGACCAGCGTGTTGCCCGCATCGCGCAACCGATGCATCGCGGCGACGATGCGGTCCATGTCGCGCGGATGCAAACCGATACTCGGCTCGTCGAGCACGAACAGCGTGTTGACCAGCGACGTACCGAGCGCCGTCGTCAGATTGATACGTTGCACTTCGCCGCCGGAGAGCGTGCGGCTCTGGCGGTCGAGTGTGAGGTAGCCGATGCCGACATCGCACAGATACTTCAGACGCGTGCCGACTTCCTCTTGCAGCAACTTCAGCGCGTCATCGAGCAGGCTGGACGGCAACGTCAGCGAATCGAAGAACTGACGCACGCGCGTGATCGGCATGAGCATCAGATCGTGCATCGTCAGGCCGGGCAGCGCTTCGAGTTGCTCGCGCGACCACGACACACCACGCGGCATGAAGCGCTGGGCGGGCGGCAGCACGGCGTCGGCATTCTCTTTCGAGCCGAGTCGCCACAGCAGACCTTCGGTCTTCAGACGCGCACCACCGCATGTGTCGCACGTGGTGTAGCTGCGGTACTTCGAGAGCAGCACGCGAATGTGCATCTTGTACGCCTTCGACTCCAGATAGCCGAAGAAGCGGCGAATGCCATACCACTGCTTGTTCCACTCGCCTTGCCAGTCGGGGTCGCCTTCGATGACCCATTCACGATGTTCGGGCGAGAGCTTCGACCACGGCGTGTCGCGCGGGATGCCCGCTTTGCCTGCGTACTCCAGCAGGTCTTCCTGAATCTCTTTCCACGCGGGCGTCTGAATCGTCTTGACCGCGCCACCGCGCAGCGTCTTGCGTTCGTCGGGAATCACCAGACCGAGGTCGACGCCGATCACGCGACCGAACCCGCGACACGCTTCGCACGCGCCGTACGCAGAGTTGAACGAGAAGAGCGCGGGTTGCGGATCGGCGTAATGCAGATCGCTGTCGGGGCAATGGAGGTCCTGCGAATAGCGCCAGATGTCCGGCTCGCCTTCTTCGGCCAGCACATAGACGTTCACCCGGGCACGGCCGCGCTTGAGCGAAGACTCGATGGCTTCCATCGCGCGCGCCTTCTCCGTGTTCTGAAGACGGAAGCGGTCGGCGACAACGTCGAGCACCTTTCGCGTGCCCTCGGTGGTCGTGATTTCGCGCTCGGCCTGCACGCGTGTGTAACCGGACGCCGAGAGCCATTGCTCCACTTCGTCGGGCGTGACGCTGCCGGGCAACTCGACCGGGAAGGTGACGACCAGACGCGGATCGCTCTGGGCGGTGCGCGCCATGAGGTCCGCGTAGATCGTCTCGGGCGTGTCGTGACGCACCGACTGGGCGGTTTCGCGATCGAACAGCGCCGCCGCGCGGGCGAAGAGGAGCTTGAGGTGATCGTTGAGTTCGGTCATCGTGCCGACCGTCGAGCGCGAGCTGCGCACGGGGTTGGTCTGATCGATGGCGATGGCGGGCGGCACGCCTTCCACGTGGTCGACCTGCGGACGATCCATGCGGTCGAGGAACTGGCGCGCGTAAGCGCTGAACGTCTCGACATAGCGGCGCTGGCCTTCGGCGAACAGCGTGTCGAAGACCAGACTGGACTTGCCGGAACCGGACGGACCGGTCACGACGGTCATCTCACCGGTCTGGAGATCGACATCGAGATTCTTGAGGTTGTGCTGGCGGGCGCCACGAATACGAATGGCGTGGCTGGCCGACGGGTCGGGTTTCGAGGAGGACTTGTCCACTGGGTATCAGAGCCGTATCAGTGCGAAAAGGACAAAGCGACAAAACGACAGAGCGCATAAGCGCCTCGGGGGAACTACTGTATCAGGCCGATGCGACAGCCGCTGGCAGCATCCAGACGTCGCTGGCACGCTGCGATTGTACTGTACATTTGTACAGCATCAACCCAATCCCCCATTCGCGGTGGTCTTAATCCCCCCTCCATCCGTCACCGCACGATAGGTCATGATATGATGCGAATGATTATCATTAACCTCAAAAGCTGCTAGATCAGCGACGGTTGCCGGTTCGGGCGACCAAGCCAACATCATGATGCGTGACGACAACGGGGGACGCAAAGATCACGCACGCGCGGACGCGTCCGGCGTGGCCGCGCTCTATCACGATCACCACGGCTGGCTGCGCAACTGGCTGCATCGCAAACTCGGCAATCACGGCGACGCCGCCGACCTCGCGCACGACACTTTCGTGCGTCTGCTCAGCAAGGACACCCCCGTCTGCCCGCGCGAACCCCGCGCCTTTCTCACTGTGGTCGCGCAAGGACTGGTCGCCAATCTGCATCGCCATCGCAAGATCGAAGCTGCTTATCTCGACGCGCTCGCCGCACAGCCCGAAGCCGTCGCGCCCGACCCCGAGACCCGCGCCATCCTGCTCCAGACACTCATCGACATCGATCGTCGCCTCGACGGCCTGCCGCCTGTCGTGCGCCGCGTTTTCCTCATGTCGCAACTCGACGGCCTCGCACAGCGCGACATCGCCGAGACCGTCGGCATCTCCATCGCGACCGTGCAACGCCATATCGTCAAAGCCCTGCACGCCTGCTGTTTCGGAGATGCTGCATGATCCGCCCGACGCCCTCCAACGAGAGCGCCGCCCGCCTCGCAGCCACCACGTCATTACCGGAAGCCGTCACGCTTGCGGCCACCGAATGGTTCGTCCGCCTGCAAGCTGTCGGGACAAATGACAAGGCGGACGCGGACACGCACGCCGACTGGCAACGCTGGCATGACGCCGACGCACGACACGCGCTCGCGTGGCAACGTCTGGTGGACTTCGGCGCACATCTTCGGACAATTCCTCCGCTGGTTGCGCACAACACGCTCGTGCGGGCCAACGCGAATCAGGGTCGACGCCGCGTGCTCGGCCTCATCGCGGTCGCGGGTGTGACGGGCGCGGTCTGGTCGGCCAGCGACTCGAACACCGTGCACGCCTGGCGTGCCGATCTGAGCACCGGCGTGGGCGAGCGCCGCACGGTACAGCTTGCTGACGGCACTGTCCTCGCGCTCAACACCGATTCCGCCGTCGACCTGCACTTCTCGCAGGACGTGCGGCGTCTGCGACTCGTGCGCGGGGAAATCGCAGTCACCACAGGCGCGGACGCAGATCACGGGCATCGCCCGTTCTTCGTCGACACCGCTCAGGGCAGTCTTCAGGCGCTCGGTACACGTTTCGCCGTCCGTCAGCACGACGACAGCGCCGCCGTGGCCGTGCTCGAAGGTGCGGTGCGCGTGGTCCCGGCCAACGCGACCGACGCCGCCGTCGTTCTCACGGCCGGACAGGGCGCCACCTTCGACGCCACGGCCCTGCGCTCACGCTTCGACGATGTCGGTGTCGCCAATGCAGCTGCCGCGTGGACACAAGGAATGCTAGTCGTGCACGCCATGCCGCTCGGCGCGTTCCTTGCCGAACTGGGTCGCTATCGACGCGGGCATCTCGGCTGCGCGCCGGAGATCGCCCGCTTGCCGGTGTCGGGCATCTATCCGGTCGACGACACCGATCGCGTGCTCGACATGCTCTCGCGCGCCTTGCCCGTCGACGTCCAGCGCTACACCCGCTGGTTCGTGCGCGTTCAGCCGGGCAACAACGCCAGCGCAAACACCGGCCGTTCACCCACCGAAGTGCCGACGCGCCGGGCCATCGGCGGCGACCGCACGCACACCTGAAACGGCCGTCACCCACGCGCTGAAAATTTTTTGACGTCGGACTGAGGGGTTTTCGAATCTCGCGGGGCATAGACAGGAAAGCCCAATTCGATGTTTCGATGCTCCCAGGAAAGGAAACCGCCGACATGTCTTCTCACGTCAGCCACACGCTCTCGCGTGCCGCACGTGCCCACACGCCCGCCCGTCACACACACCGCGCCGTCACCCTCGCCACCGGGGCGCTCTTCACGCTGACCGCCCTGTCGGCACTGACCGTCCTCACGACGACGGACGCTCATGCACAGACACCGGCACAAGCGGCCACCGCCGCACGCGCCGCGCAGTCGCTGCACATCCCCGCCGGTTCGCTGCAACAAGGGCTGGTCGCCTTCGCGCAGCAGACAGGCCTGATGATCTCGTACGACGCCGCCCAGATCGCCGACAAGCGCACGGCAGGCGCCTCCGGCACGTACACGCCGTCGCTCGCCCTCGCGATCCTGATCGAAGGCACGGGCTTGCAAGCGACCGGCCAGCCGAACGGCGGCTACATCGTCGCGCCCGGTCCGAACGCATCGGCCGCCGCCACCACCGGTGCGGCCGTCGCCTTGCCGCAGACCGACGTGACCGCCCACGCCGAGCGCGACGTCGCACGCGGTCCGGTGGTCGGCTATGTGGCCACACGCAGCGATACGGCGACCAAGTCGGATACGTCGATCATGCAGACGTCGCAATCGATCAGCGTGATCCCGCGCGATCAGATGAACGATCAGGCCGTCCAGACCGTGACGGACGCGCTGAAGTACGCCGCCGGGGTGAACGCCGATCCGTACGGCAGCGACACCCGCGCCGACTGGTTCTACATTCGCGGTTTCAACGCCGATGTCTACTGGGACGGCCTGCGTGTGCCGCAGATCGCGAATCGCCCTGGCAGCTACGCCGCCGTTCGCGTCGATCCGTACACGCTCGAGCGTGTGGAAGTGCTGCGCGGACCCAGCTCGATCCTCTATGGCGCAGGCAACCTCGGTGGTCTCGTCAATCTGGTGAGCAAGGCACCGAGCGCGGAAGCCTACCGCGAGATCGGCGTCGACTACGGCACGTTCGACCGTCGTCAACTGCGTGTGGACATGACCGGCCCCGCCAACGAAGACGGCACGCTGCTCTATCGCATCACCGGCCTTGGTCGGATGTCGAACGCGCAGACCGACAATGTGAGCGACGACCGTCTGATGATTCAGCCGTCGATCACGTGGCGTCCGAACGCGCAGACGAGCTTCACGTGGTTCGTCAACTACATGCAGGACAACATGGGCTCATCGGTCAGCTATGGCCCGGCGCTGGGCATGGTGAAGGACTCCCGCTGGGGCCGCATCGACCGCGATCTGCTCACCGGCGATCCGTCGTTCGACCGCTATCGCAAGACGCAGGTCGCCACCGGCTACCGCTTTGAACACCGCGTGAACGACGCGCTGCAATTCCGCTCGACGGCGCGCTTCACGCACATGGATCTCGACTACAAGTCGATCTATGGCACCGCGCTGCTGGCCGATCAACGCACACTGCAACGCACGGCCTATCAGGCCGCGCCGATCCTGAACGGCTGGCAGCTCGACAACAACGTGCAGTACGACACGACGACCGGCCCCGTCGCGCACAAAGTGGTCGGCGGCGCGGACTTCCAGACGCAGCGCTTCCTGAACCGCGTGTGGTCGGGCTCCGCACCGTCGCTCGATCTCTACGCGCCGGTTTATGGCGTGAAGGGCGTGTTGCCCGCCAACCCCACGACCAGCACCGACCAGACGCAAACGCAACTCGGCCTGTACCTGCAAGACCAGATGCGCTGGGACCGCTGGTATCTGACGCTGGGTGGCCGGGAAGACTTCACGTGGTCGACGACCGACAACAACCTCAACAAATCGTCGGTCAAGCAAACGCCGAACAAGTTCACGTGGCGCGCGGGCCTGCTGTACGAATCGGCTATCGGTCTGTCGCCGTACTTCAGCTATTCGACGTCGTTCCTGCCCACGCTCTCGACCAACCTCGCGGGCACGCCGCTTGAGCCGACCACGGGTCAGCAGTACGAAATCGGTGTGAAGTACCAGCCGGTGAACACCGATGCCATCTTCACGGCGTCGCTGTTCAACCTGACGCAGCAAAACGTCTCGACTGCCGATCCGACCAACACGCGCAACACAATTCAGACGGGCGAAGTGCGCTCGCGTGGCGTGGAACTCGAAGCCCGCATGAGCCTCACGTCGAAGCTCAACATGGTGGCAAGCTACACATATCAGGACGTGGAGGTCACGCGCAGCAACAACACCGATCTGGGCAAGCGTCCGTATGGCGTGCCGCGCAATATGGCGTCGCTGTGGGCCGACTACAACTTCGGCAGTGTGGGCGATGCCAAGCTCGGCGCGGGGGCCGGCATCCGCTATCTCGGCCAGACGGCGGGCGACTCGGTGAACTCGTTCTCGGTGCCCAGTGTGACGCTCGTCGACGCGTCGCTGCACGCCGACATCGGCTGGCGCTGGCGTCTGCAACTGAACGCAACCAACCTGTTCGACCGCACCTACGTGGCGGGCTGCAACACCACCGTGCAGTGCTACTACGGCACGGGCCGCACGGTCATCGGCAGCGTGACGGCGCGCTGGTAAGTCACCGACGCGTTGGGGACGAGGCGTCGCGCAAGCCGCTTCCCCAACGCGCAGTCGTCTCGGGAGTTGCCTCGCGTCAATGGAGTAGCATGGCGGCATCCGGGCTCTCCTTTGCACGACATGGGCGCAATTCTCGCGGCGCGCGGCACCTTGCAGCGCGCGCTCTCGTCCCGCACCGCCGTCTCTTCAGACAGCCAGCGTCGCTTCACATGGCTGGCTGCCTTCCTGCCGCTCATCATGCTTGCGGCGTGCGCCAGCGCTCCCGCCCCCCAATCGCCGCCTGCGGCGGGGCACACGGCATCAGCGCCGCCTCCCGCGCAGTACAACGTCAGCCGCTTCCCCATCGAGCATTACGATCAGGACGTCGATCACTGGATTCGGCCTGACGCCCCCGGTTACGATCAGCCGCTGCTTTCCGCGCAGGAACAGACCCGCCGGTTCGACGTATTCCGCGCTCGCTACTTCGGCACCGCACCGCGCGATCCGTCGCCGTGGAACGGCACATGGCTTTCTACGTCGCTCCTGAATGCGGGCGGCGCAGCGCAGCTCGCCGATTCGCAGGCACGTCGCGTTAGCCGCTTCGACAATAGCCGCCCCGGTATTCGCAAGACCTACGGTGAGAACTTCCAGCCGCATACGCAGGCGTGGATCCGCGCAATCGAGTCCAACATGGCGCTCGCGCAACTCGACGCCGATCACGCCAGTTGGCAATACGACCCGCGCCGCCGTGGCATCACCGTCGACAACGCGCTCGTGCGCCTGCTGCCGACGAACGATCCCGCGTTCTACGATTTCCGTGAAGCGGGCGAAGGCTATCCGTTCGACGCCTTGCAGGACTCCGCGCTGCGCCCCGGCACGCCGGTCTACACACTCGCGCGCAGTCAGGACGGCGCGTGGCTGCTCGTGTATTCGCCCGACCTCATCGGCTGGATCGACGCACGCACGGTGGCGTCCGTCGACGCGCGCTTCGTTGCCACCTGGCGTGACGCCGCACAGCGCAGTCTCGGTGCCATCGTGCGTGGCGATGCGACATTGAGCGACACGGTGCCGGGCACCACCACGGCCCTCTACCGGACGTTCGCCCCCATCGGCACGGTGTTGCCGCTTGTGCAGTCGCGCGACGGACGTCAGATGGCGATGTTCCCCATCGCCGACGCGCAGCGACAAGCGCAAGTCCGCATGGCTGCGCTCGATGCATCGGCCTTCGTGCGGATGCCGTGGACGCTGACGCCGCGTCATATGGCGCAGGTGATGAAGCAACAGATCGGACGTCCGTACGGATGGGGCAACACGCTCTTCTATAACGATTGCTCGGCCGAGACGCGCAGTCTGTTCGCGCCGTTCGGCGTGTGGCTACCGCGGCATTCGTCCGATCAGTTGCGTGCAGGTCGGCGCACCGATCTGCGCAATGCCGACATCGACACACGCCTGCGCACGCTCGCCGAGCGCGGTCGGCCGCTCATGACGCTGATCCACATCAACGGTCACATCATGTTGTATCTGGGCAATGCCGAGCGTGACGGCGTGAGCGTGCCGATGACGTATCAGAACGTGTGGGGGTTATCGCCAGCAGATAACAGCCGTCGCAATGTCATTGGCGGATCGGTGATCCTGCCGTTGCTCAGGACCTATCCGGAAGACCCGGCGGTGCGTTCGCTCGCTGGCAAGCCGCTGTTCGAGATCAGCGTGATCGGCCTAATCGACGGTAGCGCATCGAACGAGTCGACGCCATCGCCCAGCGTCGACTCCCCGGAGGAGATGCCGCAGTGATCAGAAACGTTCGGCGCGGAATGGCGCGGGATCGACCACCAGCGTGTCGCCCGTCATCATCTCGGCGACGAGGCGTCCCGTCACTGGCCCGAGCGTAAGGCCGTGATGCGCGTGACCGAACGCGAACCACAGGTCGCGATGCCCCGGCGCGGGGCCGATGATCGGCTTCATGTCCGGTGTGCAGGGACGGCGTCCGAGCCACGGCACCGGATCGACGCGCTCGCCGAGCGGGAACGTCTCGCGCGCCAGCGGTTCGACGGCCGCCAGTTGCACCGGCGTGGGCGGCGTGTCGCGCAGGCCGAGCTCGACACCCGTCGTCAGACGAATGCCGCCCGTCATCGGCGTGATAAGAAAGCCGTACTCGGCATCGAGCACCGGTTGACTCAGCTTCGCATCCGGCTGGGCGCGATAGTGCATGTGATAACCGCGTTTGACGGCGAGCGGGAAGCGGTAGCCGAGCGCTCGGGTCACGGTGTCCGCCCACGGTCCTAATGCAACGACCGCGCGACGGCCTTCGATACGACCGACTTCGGTCTGCACCGACCAGTGCGGCTGCAATGTGGTCGCGTCGCCGGTAAAAATGCGCCCGCCGAGCGATTCGAAGTAACGCGCATAGGCGGCGACCAGCGCGCCGGGGTCGCTCACCGAATCGGACGCCGTATAACGCAATCCGCCCACCAACGTGTGCGTGAGCGATGGCTCGTCCGCACGCAATTGCGTCGCATCGAGACGCTCGAACGGCACGTCGTATTCGTTGCGCCAACGCTCGGCGTCACGTTGTGCAGCGTCCATCGCAGACGCCGTGCGAAACACTTTCACCCAACCGCCTTCACGCAGCAACGCCCCGGCGCGTGACGCCGCGATCAGGTCGCGATGCTCCGTCACGCAATGCGCAATCAGCGTGCTGTAGTCGCGCGCGATGGCCGCATGACGGGCGGGTTCCGAGTGATACCAGTAGCGCGCGAGAAAGGGTCCGACGGTCCCCATGGCGGACGGGTGATAACGCACGTCCGTGGAGCGATTGCGCGCGTAGCGCAGCAGCGTGCCGAGGTCGCGCGGAAATGCGTACGGATAGACGCCTTCGCGTTGAATCAGCCCGGCGTTGCCGAACGAGGTTTCGTTGCCGGGCGACTTGCGGTCGATGAGCGCGACCGACATGCCGCGTCGCTGCAAATGCACAGCCACGGAAACACCAACGATACCGGCACCGAGCACTAGGGCGTCGTACGTCATGAGCGGGTGTCCGACGAGCCGTCAGACCATCAGAGAAGGAGGGGGAGCGGGCTCATGCGCATCACACGACGCGCGAATGAGCCCGACATCCATGCGCTGCGCGCGCACGGACAGGTGACGAACGGCGGAATTACGCCAGCGCGGTCACGGCGATTTCGACTTCCAGGCCAGCACGCATGAGCGGCGATTGCACGCAGGCACGCGTCGGGGCGTGACCTTCGGGGACCCAGGCGTCCCACACGGCGTTGAATTCGGCGAAGTGCTTGGCGTCCGACAGCCAGATGTTCGCGGTCAGCAGACGCGACTTGTTCACACCCGCCTCAGTGAGCAGCGAATCGATGCGCGTGAGAATTTCGGTGGTTTGCTGCGTGACGGACACGTTGGCGGTGTCGGGGACCTGACCGGCCAGATACACGACGCCGTTGGCGATCACGATCTGGCTCATGCGAGCGTTGGTGTGCAGACGCTTGATTTCGTTCGACATAGGGGGGCACCGTAAAGAAAAAGGCGGGCCGGCAGTCGGCCCGGGTGCCGCTATCTTATACGACGCTTGCGGACTTCCCGCGTTGGGACGTCCATCTTCTCAGCGTTGCCTCATTGCCGGATCAACGCCATCGCGCAATCGAGCACCGTGCGCTTGAGATCGGCCATGCCTTCCGGGGGCAGGAACGGTCCCATCATGTGACGGTAAGAGACGGTCTTGCTGATGGCCGACGTCAGCATGAAGAACATTACGTCGGCGTCGGATACGGGACGATTCTGCGCCTTGAGCCAGTCGGCAACGAGCGGCACCATCGCGTCGCGATACGGACGCACGAGCCGCTGCGTGAGAATGTCGAGCCGCTCGCCTTCCTCGGTCGCCGCCGTCGAAAAGAACATACCGACGTCCGGGTTATCGAACACCGCTTCCACGAATACACGCACGGCCTTTTCGATTCGCTCGGACGCGTCGCCCGGCGCGTCGCGCAGGGCATGCGTTTCTTCGACCATCGCATGCGTGAGTGCCGCAATCTGATCGACAACCGCGACCCAAAGCGCTTCTTTCGAACCGAAATGGTGCGAAATCAACGCAGCATCGACCCCGGACGCTTCGGCAATCTGCCGCACGCTGCTCGCATAGAACCCTCGTTGCGCGAAGATGCGACGGGCGTTCAGAAGCAACGCGTCGGCACCATGCGTGCAGTCGCACGTAGGACGCCCACGCGTGCGTTTGCGGGGCGGTTCGGCTTGCGAAAGGGCTTTATCAGGAGTCATTGAGCGATGGGGTGGGACGGATTTCGCGACAGCAATACGCCAAGTCTACCCGACCCGAACGTACCTGCCTCCCCAGACACGTCCTATTTGACATGCCGGGTACACGCTCGCTATTATGCGCTTATTCATCACTTGTTGAATTGGACATTTCCCCCCCAAATGTCTCGCGCAAACCGAATCGTGATTGTCGGTGGCGGTATCGCCGGCTTGATGCTGGCAACTCGTCTGGGCAGAACGCTCGGCCGTGCCGGTGCTGTGCGCGTGACACTCGTCGACAGTCATCCCACCCATCTCTGGAAGCCGATGCTGCACACCGTTGCGGCAGGCACGTGCGACGTCGCGCACAGCCAGGTGGCGTACCTCTCGCATGCGTGCAGCAACGGTTTCACGTATCAGGCGGGACGCATGAGCGGTCTGGACCGCGAGCGCCGGGAGATTGTGCTGGAGGAAATGGAAGGCCACGACGGCAAGCGTTTGCTCAGCGAGCGCCGTGTGCCTTACGACGCGCTGGTGCTCGCGCTGGGCTCACAAGCGGACGACGCCTCGCTACCCGGTGTGCGTGACGTTTGTCACTTCATCGACAGCCAGCCGCAGGCGACGGCATTCAACGCTGCATTGCATTGCGAATCGCTGCGCAGCGCCGTGAACGACGATGCGTTGCGCATTGTCATCGCCGGTGGCGGCACCACAGGCGTTGCGCTGGCGGCAGAACTCAGCCGAACGTTCGCGATGGCGGCCGGTTACGGCGATCCGCAGATTTGCGAGCGGCTGAAGCTCACGCTGATCGAGCGCGGGCCGCGTCTGCTTGGCGCGTTTCCGCCCGACGTCTCCGCTTCGACGCAAGATCAACTCGAACAACTCGGTTTTCGTGTGCTGACGGATACGCGCGTCGTTTGCGCCGACCGTGACGGCTTTTACCGCGACGACGGCCAGCTCATTCCCGGCGATTTGCTGGTGTGGGCGGCGGGCGTGAAAGCGCCGGATTGTCTGCGCGGCATCGGTGGACTGACGACCAACGCAGCGAATCAGGTCGTCGTGCGCGCCACGTTGCAGACGGCACAGGACGAACGCATTTTCGCGCTGGGCGATTGTGCGTCGTTCACGTCGTCGGGCGTGGGGCAGGACGAGTATGCATTGCCGCCGACGGCACAGGTGGCAACGCAACAGGCGGCGCATCTCGGCCGTCATCTGGGCGCGTGGCTTGAAGGCCGCGCAATTCCGCCGTTCGCTTATCGCGACCCTGGCGCGTCGTTGTCGCTGTCTGGCTACAACGCGTCTGGCGCCCTCGGGCGATTCGGCTTTTTCAAAGGTGGCATCGTGCGCGGACGCTTTGCGCAGTGGAGCCACGCCATGTTGTACCGGCGTCATCAGCACGCGCTGCACGGGTTCGCCCGCGCGACGGTGTTGCTGGGCGCGGAAAAACTCGGCGGCCTTCGCGGGCCGCGCATCCGGCTGGCCTGAACATGCGAAGCGATCGAACCAATTGCCCGAACCGAAGCGGCAGCAGCCGCGCCTCTGGGACCGCAGCGTCCTCTTCTTCGTCGGTGTCCGCACCGATGTCTCGTGCCTCACGCTCGTCACGTGCATCGCGTGATCAGGGCGTGTGGCAGCACACCGTTGCCATGCTCGACGCCGAGCCGGTCGTCTGCCGACCGGTGATCCCGTACACGCGCCGCGCGCCTATCGTGCGCGTGCTGGAGATTTCCAGCGAGCTGACGATCACGGTGTCGTGGAACGACGCCACCGGCGGCAACTACGGCGCGCAGATCTGGCGCATCCGCAAGGCGCACCATCCGGGCGTATGCGCGTTGACGAACGAGACCATCGACGTGGGCGATTTCGTTTATCGCCCGTTGTTCGGCGACATCCCGCCGCTCAACGCCGATGCGATGATCTCCGCCGAAGCGATCCGCGTCATGCGCGAGGCCGAGAACCGCGAACCCGAACCGGCGCTGTAATCGCACGCCACACTTTCTACCGTTCATACCCGCGCGCTGAAAAGTAGTTCCCCCCTCCCCCTGTTTGATTTCAGCGTGTTGCCGCCCCTTGAGGGCGGTTTTTTTTCGTCTTTCCAAAATCAATCGGGAGTGCGGTTGAGGCCTTCGAGTCAAGGTCGGCGCTCACGCCTTGAATCCAAGGTTGGCCGTGGCGAATCTGGCGTCGACGGGCTGTCCCATCAGCACGGCTTCTCTGGCGCGGTTCACCTGCATGGCGACTACTGCGATATCAATCAAAGGGCGCCCGAACTTGTACCTGCGCGCCTCAAGAAATTGCAGGACTAGAGCAAGGTGCCAAATCGACGTACTCCCGGCATGGACTGGCGAAGGGAATGCAGCCCAATGCATAACCATGAGTTTCCGCAAATTTTGTCGTGTCACACCGACAAGATCGGCGGCGTCGGTCAGTCCAACAAAGTCCGGCCCCGCCTCAACGAGTTTCGCGGACGGAATCGCGCGATTTACATCGGAGATCGCGCTTAGCATCGCTTGTTCGGCAGATGTGGAATTACGGGTGAAATCAAGACACAAATGCCCGGCGAGTCCCATTCCTACCAGTGCATCGGTGCATCTCGCTTCGCCTAAACGCTCGATCAAATCATCCAGATCCGAATCCGCCGGATCTAATTTGTACGTCAATGTGAATTCGTATTTCATCGGGTATCTCGTTCAAGAAGCTTCACTCAAGAACTTGGCCGACTCCGTATCTTGCGGAGCTTCTAGATTCTTGGTTCTCACGCAGTTGTCGATTGCGCGCTTCAATTGATTGACGTGATCGTCAGCATCCTTCGGCGTACACCAAATACTGTTGATGCAGAATCGACCGTTGCGACAGGTGGAATCGTTGTCGGGGCAAAACAAGGACCCCCACGCGTGCCCCCTTCCGGGGCGTACCTTCACTGCCCAGCCACGCGCCTCGGCGTAGCAAATGGCTTTCTCTATATCCTTGTTGGAGTGTCTCGGGCGAATCATTGGCAACTGCGAAAGGTTAGTCAGGACGTCAACGGTTGTCAAACGACAACTTAGGCATTTTGAGAAATGCCGTCGAGCACGAACGTAAGTTCAACAGAGCGTTGCAACCGTTACAACGGTTACATGCAACCACCACAAACCCGATCCCCTTTGGGTTTACGCTTCGTCCACAGCTCACGGCGATGCAGAATGTACGCCCCGGTGAGCCCTCAACGGAGATGAGCGTCGATGACCAAACCCCATATCACCCTGTTTGCCGCCCTTGCGGCGACCGCCGCTATTAGCTGGATGGCTTTCAGTGCGCGCAGTTATGCCGCCGAGGCCGGTGCGCAAGTTCAGACGAATCCCCGGCAAGACGAGATCAAATCGCTCGTCGATAAGACCATCGCGCCGCTGATGACGCGTCAGGACATTCCCGGCATGGCCGTCGGCATCATCTTCGACGGGCAGTCCTATGTCTTCGATTACGGTGTCGCAGACAAGGCCGCCAACAAGCCCGTCACCGACGACACCCTGTTCGAGATCGGCTCCGTCAGCAAGACGTTCACCGCTACGCTCGCGACGTACGCGCAAGCCGCAGGCTCACTCTCCCTGACCGACAAAGTCAGCCGTCGCGCCCCCGAGTTCGCGGGCACACCGTTCGGCGACGTCAAACTGCTGAATCTCGGCACGCACACCACCGGCGGCATGCCGCAACAAGTGCCGGACAACGTCACCAACATCGAGGAGATGACGCAATACCTCAAAGCGTGGAAGCCCGCCCAGCCGACCGGCACCGCGCGCACGTACTCGAACATCAGCATCGGCGCGCTCGGCTGGATTACCGCTCGGGCCATGCACGGCGATTTCGCCACGCTCATGTCGGATCACGTCTTCAAGCCGCTCGACCTGAAGCACACCTTCATCAAGGTGCCGGAAGATCAGCAAGCAAACTACGCGTGGGGATATAAGAACGGCAAGCCGATTCGCGTCTCGCCCGGTGTGTTCGAGCAGGAGGCATACGGTGTGAAGACAACCGCCTCCGACCTGTTGCGCTTCGTCAACGCCAACCTCGGCGAGGCGGTCTATGACCGGCGTCTGCGTCACGCGATCTACGCGACGCGCACAAGTTACTTCTTCGATGCGCCGATGACGCAAGACCTCGCGTGGGAACAGTATCCGTATCCCGTCACGATCGAAGCGCTGATCGAGGGCAACTCCACGCGGATGTCGACGGAATCGACCCCTGCGCGCGAACTCACGCCACCGATGGCACCGGCGCCGGTGTCGTGGGTCAACAAGACGGGATCGACGAGCGGGTTCGGCACGTATGTGGCCTTCGTCCCGTCGAAGCAGATGGCGATCGTGCTACTCGCCAACAAGAATTACCCGATGGAAGAACGGCTGCGCGCCGCCCATCAGATTCTGACGACGCTCGACGGCAGCCGTCCCGCACCGGCAGCACCTGCGAAGTAATCTCGCAGCTCGGTTAGGTCGCGCGCCAACCCGCCGCGCGCGACCGGTACATCACTTCCCAAACACCGTCTCAAACGCCGCAGCGAGATCATCGATCAGATCCTGCGGATCTTCCAGACCGATGTGCAGACGGACGATGGGACCGGCATGCGACCAGTCTTCGCACGTGCGGGTGCCGACCACGTTCGATACCGTCGCCAGACTCTCAAAGCCGCCCCACGACGCACCGATGCCGAAAAGCTTCAGCGAATCGACGAAGCGGTCCGCCTGCACGGGCGTCGCGTTGGCAAACTCGAACGACACCAGCCCGTTCGTGCCCAGACAATCCCGACGCCACAACGCGTGCCCCGGGTCCGTCGGCAGTGCCAGACAGAACACACGCGCGACATCGGGCAACCCATCCAGCCAATGCACCACCTCCAGCGCATTGCGCTCGTGCATCGCCAGACGCGCCGCCAACGTACGCGTGCCACGCAACACCAGATAAGCATCGTCGGGACTCACGGCCACGCCTTGCGCGTCGGCCATCGTCGAGAGCGTCTGCCAGACTTCCTGTGTCGTGGTGACAGTGCCCATCATCACGTCGGAATGGCCGCTCAGGTACTTCGTCGCGGCCATCACGGAGATGTCCGCTCCGAGCATCAGCGGTCGGCATTGCACGCCCGATCCCCACGTGTTGTCCGCAACGAGCAGCGCCCCGTGGCGATGCGCCAGATCGGCCAGCGCCGGAATGTCGCACATCTCGTAGACGAGCGAGCCGGGGGCTTCCACGTAGATCATCTTCGTGCGCGCGGTCATGTGCTCGGCGGCGTCGCTACCGTCCGCACGAAAGAACGTGACGTGCACACCCCACGGCTTGAGGAACGTCTCGACGAAATGGCGCACCGGTTGATACACGCAATCCGCGATCAACACATGGTCGCCGGGACGCACATAGGCAAGAAACACCATCGAGATCGCCGCCAGCCCCGTCGGGAACAGTCGCGCACGATATCCACCCTCCAGCCCGGCGACGACATCTTCGAGCGCGAAGCCCGTCGGGTTGCCACGCGCGCCGTACGTGAACATGCGCTCGGTGCCACGACGACGACGCGCATCGTTCAGGTCATCCATCGATTCGAACAGCACCGTGGACGCACGCACCACAGGCGGGTTGACGGCACGACCACCAATGACGGCAGTATCCATACCGCCCTTAACAAGGCGCGTTGCAACGCGACCCGAGCGGCCATGCTGCGGCGCATCGTGTTCAGCGCAAGGCGTGGACGAATCAGGCGAGGAAGACGGGGGGGATTGTCGGGACATGGTCTGGCTTAGAGAGAGCGGTTCGGACGGTTCAGATCAAGCAGCACTGGCGCGCAGGACCGGGGCGGTCACCTGCGCGCCGAAAGTCACAGCTTACTTGGCGACGGCGGCGTCACCAATACGGAAAGCACCGCGCTCATGCTCGTCCAGTTGCGCGAGCAGGCCGGTTTCCCACGCCAGATACTGACGCGCAGCCGCTTTGTTGCCATCGTGACGGTCATGCACGAAGAACAGGTAGTCGATGCAATCGGCGTCCGGCGGCGAGTCTGGCGTCGCTTCGACAGGCAGTCCGGCAGCAGCCCATGCCTTGAACCCACCCGCAAGCAACGAGAACGTGCGCGAATCCTGCGCGTTTTCACGACGCCAATCCGCCGCGAACAACTCGGCCACCCCGCGCTCGTCGGCGATCAGCACCACATTGCCGGACGCGGGCAGCTTCGGCAGACGCGGACGAATCGCCCATCGCGCACCCGTCGCGTGCTCACGGCGGAAGCTCATGCTCGGACGCACGTCGATCACCGTCGCGCTGCCATCGGCCAGTGCCGTCTTCAGCGTCGCGACGTCGATCTCCGGCAGCGTCGTCTCAACACCCGGCGTCGGCGCAGCCAGCGATGCCCCGCTGTTAAGACCGTCGCGCAACACGTAAGCATCGTGACCCAGCTGACGCAACCAGCTCGCGACGATGGGTGCGCGCACGCCGTCGTTGTCGAACAGCACCACGCGCGCATGACGCACACCCACGTACTGATCCGTCGCCTGAATCAATTGGCCGCCCGGCGTATGCTGCGCCCCCGGCAGCGTGCCTGCGGCATATTCCTCGGGGGTGCGCACGTCGCACAGGAACAGCGTGCGCGACGTATCCTTCGCCCATTGTGCGAACGTCGACGCATCGACTTCGGGCACGGCGAAGCGCTCGGCGAGCGCACCGCTGGCGTCACGCATTTGCGTGACGCTGGCCGGCGACACGGCGTCGGGATAACGACGCGTGCTGCCATGCTCCAGCGGGAGGTCTTCCAGATACCAGCCCTGCGTGCCGTTCTCCAGCGCCATCACCGGATTGGGGATGCCGAGGTTGATGAGCGTCTGCGCGCCGATGATGCTGCGCGTACGACCCGCGCAATTCACGACGATGGGCGTGGTCGTATCCGGCACCAGATCGCGAATGCGATAACCCAGTTCGCCGTTCGGGCAGCAGATGGACGACGGAATCGTCATCTTCAGATATTCGTTGACGGGACGTCCGTCGAGAATCACCACGTTGTCGCCGCGCTCACGCATGGCCGCCAACTCGCGCGCCGTGACACGCGGCGTGTGATACGCCATCTCGACGAGTTCGCCGAACGTCTTCGACGGCACGTTCACCCCGGCGAACAGCGTAAAACCCGCCGCTTGCCACGCTTGCGTGCCGCCTTCCAGCACGTACACATCCGAATAACCCAGCGCATCGAGACGCTGCGCCGCCAGCACCGCCACGCTTTGGTCGGTGTCGTAGACGACGATGCGTGCGTCGCGACGCGGCGCCAGACGCACGATGTCGAGTTCAAGACGACTGTAGGGCAGCGTCACGCCGTAGAAGAGATGCGCTTCGCCGTACTGGCCGTGCTCGCGCACGTCGAACACGGCGATCTCGGTGCCGTCGTGCAGCCAGTCCTTGAGCAGGGCTGGCGACACAAAATGAGGGGTGAACGAAGTCATAGCCGGTGTCGTAACGTTAGGTCGTTGATCAATTTCGCCTGCCGCATGTCAGCGCGCGCGAAGGCACGCGAAAACGTAGGCATGAGCAGGCCCGCACCGCTCGTGCCAGAGGCATGGGCGGTGTGCTTCGGGTGACGCGAACAGAGTCGCGCCGTCGGTGAGTCTTGTCGCTTGCCGTCGGCGATACGTGTGCCGACGGTCAGTGCTGCATCAAGAGGTCAGGAGGTGACGAAGCCAGGGAATCAGCGGCGCGTCTTCACGCCGATGTCCATCACCTGGTACGTGCCCTTGGCGAGATCGAACGTGATGCGTTCGGTCAGCGTCTCCAGCGCACGGCCGTACATGTGCAGATGGCGGATCGGCGCGTCGCCCTGAATCTCGACCGCGTGAATGTCGTCCGACGCCAGCGCAATGCCGTGGCCCGGGTCGACCACGACGGTGTCGCTCACTTCGAGCGTGCCGACGCCGGGCGTCTTGCCGTCGTCGGTACGGCGATAGACGTAGTTGTATTCCACGCCATCGACCGCCGCGATGCACGCCCACGTCGTGTGGTTGTGCGGCGTGATCTTCTTGCCCGGACGCATGACGTTCAGATACAGAGCGTAGGTCTTGTCGGCATCTTCATGAATCAGATAGCGCGCTTGCAGCTCGCCGTCGGTCGGCGGCGGGAAGTCGGCTTCGCTCCAGAGCGCGGTGCGTGCGGCGAGCGCCTTGACCTGTTCGAGCACTTCGGCCAGTGCGGGACGCGTCTCGCCCGCCGGGGCCAGCGCGGCCTTCATGGCGGCAATGGCGTCGCTCACAGCGGCCTGACGTTGTTCGGGAAGTTGAGTCGTGGACATGATGAAAGTCTTCTCCGTAGTGCTTTGCTTTGTTATGTGAGGGGACGCGATCAGGCAGGTACCGCATCGCGCGGCACGCTGATCATCGGCGACGGCCGCAGCACGTCTTGCAGGAATCTCTGCGCACGCGCGTGCTTCGGCTGACTGAAGAACTCCGACGGCGGTGCGTCTTCGAGCAACTGGCCCTGATCCATGAACCACACGCGGCTCGACACGTCGCGTGCGAAGCCCATTTCGTGCGTGACGATCATCATCGTGAGGCCTTCGTCCGCGAGCGAGCGCATGACTTGCAGCACTTCCTGCACCATCTCCGGATCGAGCGCGCTCGTCGGTTCGTCGAACAGCATGAGCGGCGGCTTCATCGCCAGCGCCCGCGCAATGGCCACGCGCTGCTGCTGGCCGCCCGAGAGGTTCGCGGGCATCGCGTCAATCTTGTGGGCGAGGCCCACTTTCGTGAGCAGCGTTTCGGCCTGCGCGACCGCTTCGTCGCGCGACATGCCGAGCACCTTCGTCGGCCCCAGGATCAGGTTCTGTCGCACCGACAGGTTCTGAAACAGGTTGAAACTCTGGAAGACGAAGCCGATGCGTGCGCGCAACTGATTGATCTTCATGTCGCGGGCATTGACGTCCTTGCCCTCGAAGAGAATGCGTCCCTTCTGGATGGCTTCGAGTCGTGTCACCGTGCGAATCAGCGTCGACTTGCCGGAGCCGGACGGGCCACAAACCACAACGACTTCGCCGCGCCCGATGGTCGCGTCGATGCCCTTGAGCACATGATGTTCGCCGTAGAACTTGTCGACTTTTTCGAATGCGAGCATGGTCATGATCGCGCTCTCCTTCTTAAACCGTCTTGAATCCTGCGCTTACGCCAGTCCCGCACGCTGGCGGGCGATACGTCGCTCCAGCCAGCCTGCGAATCGGGAAATGGCGAAACACAACACAAAATAGAACGCTGCGAGCACGAGGAATGTTTGCAGCGGCTTGGTCAGCGTGATCGTATTGACCTGCGCCGCCGAGTACGTCAGTTCCGGCACACCGATCACGTAGGCGAGGGACGTCGCCTTGATGATCGACACGAACTGGTTGACGATGGACGGCAGCATATTCGCGAGCGCCTGCGGCAGTTGCACGTAACGCATGCTTTGCAGCCACGACAGGCCGTTCGAGCGCGCCGCTTCCATCTGTCCGCGCGGCAGCCCTTCGAGACCTGCGCGCACGATCTGCGACAGGAACGCGCTTTCGTAGACGATGATCGCGCACACGGCCGTAGTGAACGCCGAGACCTCGGCGCCCACCAGCAACGGCACCGCGAAGTACGCCCAGAAGATGATCATCAGCAACGGAATGCCACGCACGAAGCGTGTCCAGATACCGGCGAGGCGTCGCATCCAGCGCCACGGCGAGACCTGCGCCAGACCGATCAGCACCGAAATCGGAAACGAAATCACCAGCCCCAGCGCCGACAGAATCAGCGTGATTGCCACACCGCCGAGCGGTCCGTTGGGCCAGCTGCCGACGAGGAACAGTGCGAGATAGTCGTGAAGAATCTCGAACATCGTCAGACTCCCGAGGGCGCCGTGCGGCGCTTGGAGAAGTGCTCGGAGAGCGCCATGAGCGCGAGCGTGCCGATCAGATACAGAATCGTGGCCACCAGAAACACGTCGAAGGTACGGAACGTCAGGTTGTCGATCTGACGCGTGCGATACAGCAACTCATGCACACCGATCGCCATCGCGAGCGAGCTATTCTTGAAGAGCAGCAACGACTGGTTGAGCAACGCAGGCAGCGCCACGCGAATGCCTTGCGGCAGGATCACGTAGCGGAACGACTGCAAGTACGTGAGACCGATGGACCACGCGGCTTCCTGCTGCGTATGCGGAATCGCACGCAGGCCCGAGCGCAGGTCTTCCGAGATGAACGCACCGGCGTTGAGCGCCAGCGCGACCGTCGCGAAGAAGAACTCGGTGTTGCCCGCGTTGATCCAGTCGCGCAGACCGTCCGGCAGCAATTGCGGCACGCCGAAGTACCAGACGAGAATCTGCACCAGCACCGGCACGTTGCGGTGATACTCCACCACCACGATCACGAAGCCCTTGAAGAGCTTCACCGGCAGGGCGCGCAACGTCGTGAGCACGATGCCCACGACGATGGCCAGCATTCCCGAGACCACGAACAGCTTGAGCGTGGTCAGTACGCCGTCGCGAAACAGCTTCAGGTAACCGTCTTCAAGCAGAAACGAGAGATCGAACATTGTGCGACGTCTCGCTCACTGCACCTTGATCGGCTCGACCTTGTAGTCGCGCGTGAACTTGTACACGGACTTGCTGCCGAGCCATTTCTCGAAGCTGTCCTGCAAGCCGTTCGTCTTGTCGTAGTCGACCAGAATCTTGTTCACGGCGTCACGCAGCGCCGGCTCGCCCTTGTTCATCACCACGCCCCAGCGCTCTTCGAACACCGGCTTGGTCAGCAGACGGTATTGCTGTCCGCCCTTGGCTGCCGCTTCGTTGGCGAAGCGCGCAAGGATCAGTTGTCCGGCCACCAGCCCTTCGACCTTGCCTTGTTGCAGCGCGAGGAACGCCGACGAGATGTCGTGGAACGTCAGCAGATTCGAGTCGGGCAGGCGCGTCACCGACACCGCCGCCGAGCTGGAGCCTTCCGAGGCGGCGATCTTCTTGCCCGAGAGCTGATCGAGTGTCTGCACCGGCGAGTCGGCGCGCACCAACACGCGAATCGGGGCGACGAAGTACTGATCGCTGAAGTCGACCTGCGCGGCGCGGGCAGGCATCCAGGCGACGGCAGCGGCAAGCACATCGACGCGACGCGTCTTGAGTTCGGGGATACGGGCGTCGGTCGACAGGGCGCGGTGTTCGAGCTTCACGCCGAGGCCTTTCGCGAGCGCGGTGCACACGTCGACGTCGAAACCGACGATCTTGCGCGTGGCGGCATCGGGGAAGGCGTACGGTTCGCTGGCGTTTTGCGTGCCGCAAACGAGCGTGCCGCGCGCCTTGATGTCAGCCAACTGGTCGGCGTGTGCCAGGTTCGTGATGCCCGTCATGGCGAGTGTTGCGAACAGCGCGCCAGCAAGGTGTCGTTGCCACATGATCCTGAGTCTCCTTGGGTTTGACCGAAGGGTGTCGATTCATTGTCGTATGCGCGAAAGCAAATGACGCGAATCGATTAGCGGGGGACCGATCAATGCCGGCTTCCACCCCCGGTCACATAAATATTGCTTGAGTGTCAGGCAGGTTATCCACCAAAATTGCTCAGAACAATTTAATTTTTATCCGGGAAACATTAACGTTTCTGAAGTATCTGGGCGGACGACCATGCGAAATCTCGATATCGATCTGCTGCGGACTTTCGTCGCAATTGCGCAGCATGAGACGTTTGCGGCGGCGGCCACGCGCGTGGGTCGTACACAATCGGCCATCACGCAGCAGATGCAGCGGCTTGAGCAGGAAATGGGTTGCCCGCTGTTCGAAAAGCAGGGGCGGCAGAAGACGATGACGACGGACGGCGTGCGTCTCGTCGCGTATGCCAACAAGATTCTCGCGCTCAACGATCAGGCGGTGCAGGTCATGCAAACGCGTGGACCGGCAGAGAAGTTACGTATCGGCTCGCCGCACGATGTGGCGGAGTCGATTCTGCCGAGCATGCTGCGACGGCTGTCGAAACTCTCGGCGGAATTGCAGCTGGAGATCATCGTCGGACGCAGCCCGCATCTGATGGACGCGCTGCGCGACAACGAACTCGATCTCGCGATCTCGACGCGCTACGACGAAGGCTTTCCCGGCATCAAGTTGCGCACCTCGCCGATGGTGTGGATCTGCGCCGACGACTTCATCTTCAACTCGTCGGCCCCCGTGCCGCTCGTGATGGCGGACGAGCTGAGTCTGTTCCGACGTCTGTCCATCGAACGGCTGAATGCGGCGGGCATTGCGTGGCGCACGAGCTTCATCTCACCGA
This sequence comes from Pandoraea commovens, assembly GCF_024704525.1. Taxonomy (NCBI): domain Bacteria; kingdom Pseudomonadati; phylum Pseudomonadota; class Betaproteobacteria; order Burkholderiales; family Burkholderiaceae; genus Pandoraea; species Pandoraea commovens. The sequence continues at coordinate 66,511 of NZ_CP102780.1, read as the reverse complement.
CGCTCACCGGCATCAAGGCTGCGATCAGCGCAGGCCTTGGCGTGACAGCGCGCACCACCGAATTGCTCGACGCCAACATGCGCGTGCTCTCGGAGGCCGACGGGCTGCCGCGTCTGCCCGACGTCGCGTTCTATCTTTACGTACAACCGACGTGCACCAGTCAGGTCTTGCGCGAATTGTTCGAGTCCACAGAACACATCGCGACGCGCTTCGGGCCGCCGTTTTTGATCGGCGAGTGATGCAAGCGCGATGCGGGGCCGACGACGCTCGGCCGGTCAATCGCCGTTAGCGTGTTTGAGCAGACTGTCGCGCATTTTCGCGACGGTCTTTTGCGTGCGGTCGAATTCCTCGGGATCGAGACCGGTCGCCGCAATCAGATCGCGCTGTGCACCCTTCTTGCGCAGTTGCTTCCCTTCTTCGGTCAGGCTGACGATGACCTGCCGCTCGTCGGCGGGATCGCGCCGACGACGCAGATAGCCGAGTTCTTCGAGCTTCTTCAGGATAGGCGTGAGTGTGTTCGACTCCAGGAACAGCTTCTCGCCCAACCGTTTGACGGAAACATTGTCTTCCTCCCACAGCGCCACGATCGCAATCCATTGCGTATAGGTCACACCCAGCTCGTCAAGAATGGACTTGTAGGCACGCCCATAGGCCAGATTGGCCGAGTACACCGCGAAACACATGAAGTCGCTGAGGTTTGGCAACGCGGTTTCGGTGGGCTTCGATTTGCTCATGATGTTCAGTTCTCGTGGGTTCGTTCGATTTCGTCACAATATACATCGCATCCGATTTAATCGGAAGGTGTTGACTTTTGATTTCGCCTATCGCATTATTCATCGTATCCGATCAAATCGGATGCGAATAAAATAAGATTCGCAGGCGATCTCAACCCAAATCGAAAGGAAAACATCATGGCTAGCAAGATCCTCTACACCGGCAAAACCCACACCACCGGCGGCCGCGACGGTTCGGCCCGCAGTTCCGACGGCAAGCTCGACGTCCAACTGTCGTCGCCCGGATCGAGCGGTCCCGGCACGAACCCTGAGCAACTTTTCGCTGCGGGCTGGTCCGCCTGCTTCATTGGCGCGATGGGGCTCGCCGCTGGCAAGTTGAAGATTCAACTGCCGGTCGGCACGGCCGTCGACGCCGAAGTCGATCTCGCCAATGAAGACGGCGCGTACTTCCTGAAGGCACGCCTGAACGTCAGCCTGCCGGGACTTGAGCGCGACGTCGCCCTGTCGCTCATCGACGCCGCGCACCAGACGTGCCCGTACTCGAAGGCCACGCGCAACAACATCGACGTCGAACTCAATCTCGTCTGACGCCTCTTCCCCCCGAGACACAGAAAATGCATTCAGCAAAACTCCCCCGTCGCGCCGGTCCTGCGCGTTCGATGCGTGCGCTGGCGGTAACGGCTGCGCTCGCGTCCATCGGCCTCTCCATGCCCGCATGGGCGAATGCGGCGCAGCCGATTGAAGTGACGCAGACAACGCCTGCGGCAGGCGCGTCGACACAAGCCATCGACACGTCGATCCGTCCTTTCCAGTTCCATGCGTCGGCGCAATCGTTGAAGGACTTGCGCCAGCGCATCGCCGCCACCAAATGGCCGAGCCGCGAACTGGTGAACGACGGCACGCAGGGCGTGCAGTTGGAGACGATGAAGAAGCTGGCGCAGTACTGGGCGAACGACTACGACTGGCGTCGCGTGGAATCGAAGCTGAATGCGTTGCCGCAGTTCGTGACGAACATCGATGGCGTGGACATCCATTTCATCCACGTGCGCTCAAAGAACAAGAACGCATTACCCATCATCGTGACGCACGGGTGGCCGGGGTCGGTCATCGAGCAACTGAAGCTGATCGATCCGCTCACGAATCCGACGGCACACGGCGGCAGCGCCGACGACGCGTTCGACGTCGTGATTCCTTCGCTGCCGGGCTATGGCTTCTCGGGCAAACCCAACGAACTGGGCTGGGACCCGGCGCACATTGCCCGAGCATGGGCGGAGTTGATGCACAGGCTTGGGTATCAGCATTACGTCGCGCAGGGTGGCGACTGGGGCGATGCCGTGACCGAGCAGATGGCCGTGCAAGCGCCGGCGGGACTCCTGGCGATTCACACGAACATGCCCGGTGCCGTGCCCGACGAGATCCAGCGCTCGCTCGACGCCCACAAACCGGCACCGGCCAATCTGTCGGCGGATGAAAAGCGCGCCTACGAGCAACTCGATTTCTTCTACTCGCATGGCCTCGCCTATGCGCAGGAGATGACGGCACGTCCGCAGACGTTGTACGGCATCGAGGATTCGCCCGTCGGTCTGGCGGCATGGATGCTGGACCACGATGCGCGCAGCTACGAACTTATTGCACGCGTGTTCGACGGTAAGCAGGAAGGTCTGACGCGCGACGACGTACTCGACAACATCACGCTGTACTGGCTCACGAATACGGCGGTATCGTCAGCGCGGCTGTACTGGGAGAACAAGTTTGCGTTCTTCGCGCCGAAGGGCATCAAGATCCCGGTCGCCGTCAGCGCCTTCCCGGACGAGCTGTATCAAGCGCCGGAGAGCTGGGCGAAAAAGGCATTCCCTAACCTGATCTATTACAACCGTCCGGCCAAGGGTGGGCACTTCGCTGCGTGGGAGCAACCGGACGCGCTGACTCATGATCTTCGTCTGGCGTTCAGGCAGGTGCGCTGATCGCGCTGCGTTGTTCGTTTTGAGTATCGCGAGAAGTAGGACGTGAGAAGCGAGGAGGGCGGAGGGCGGAGGGCGGAGAAGCTTCCGCCCTTTGTCCATTCCGCCAGGGAGTACTCAGCCCTTGGGCAGCGTGCCCGGACGCAGGTACGCGAGCGCATGCGCCACGTACTCGCCCTTGCCGAGTTCCACGCCGTGCTGACGCAGGATGCTGTAGGCCGTATTGGTGTGGAAGTAGAACTGCGCGAGCGCCCAGTCGCGCGCGTATTGCTCGCCGGTCATGTCGAACACTACGCCGTTGGGCAACTCAAGCGCGATATCGATGTATTCACCGGCGTCGAGCGCGTTGCCCGGCAGCGCTTCGAGGAATGTGATGGCGGTGGCAAGGCGCGCCTTGGCTTCGGCGAAGGTGCCGGGACGCTGGGCGCTGTTCCAGCCCTCGCGTTGAATCTCCTTCGTCGCTTCCGGAATGGGTTCGCCACGCAGACGATGCACCGGCTCCATAGACAGGTAGCTCGCGAAGCGCGCCTGCGCGGCGAGCGGGTACATGTCCGGTGCGAGGCGCAGCGTCATCAGATCATCGGCGTCCTTGCCTTGCGCTTGCTCGTGCGCGGCCGCCTTGTCGAGCCACGCGGACTGGCCACGCAGCATGTGCAGGAATGTAGGGATGAGAAGTTCAGTCAGCGTCATGCGGTCCCTCCGGTGGACTTTTCTGAATATGCGCGGCAAACCGCACCGCCGGGGCAGCATATCGCGAACACGCACGTTTCGCAGTACAGGACATCGAAAAAACTGCTCGACCTTCGCACTACGTCGTGGCGATCAGCAACTCCTCGGCGTTCGCCGGGGGATGCAGGCCGTCGGTACGGTTGGCGAAGTACCGCGCTGTGAGTGTGGTGGCAGACACGTGTTGCGCGTCGGCAAAGCCGCTCTCCCGAGCGAACGCCATCATGTCGTCCGGCGTGAAGAAACTGATGAACGGCGTGCCGCTCGCGCGCGCACCTTTCTCGGCCATCTCCAACCCGGGACGCACCTCCGGATCCGCCATTTCCAGCGGTAACAGAAACGTCATCGCCAGCGTCGATCCGTCGCCCGCGAACGACGCCACCTCGCGCAACGTCGCCCCGTTGGCTTCACGCGTCAGATACATGCTCACACCCGTCGAAACGATCACGGCGGGCTGGCTCGCGTCGAAGCCATGCTGCAACAACGCGTCGCGCCACGACTCTCCCACCTCGAAATCCACGGGGACGAAATGCAGCCAGTCCTGCACGCCGTAGCCCAAAGCCACGAGACGGTCGTGTTTCCAGCGCTGCGGTCCCGGTTTGTCGACTTCGAAAATCGAGAGCGATCCGGCGAGTTCGGGATGACGTTGCGCGAAACTGTCCAGCCCCGCGCCGAGAATGACGTACTGCCGCACACCGCGCTTCATTTCGGCGATGACGAGGTCTTCGATGTACCGTGCACGCGCGACGATGGACGCGCGAAACGGCCGTGTGAACGCCGGATGCATGTCGCCGCGCTCGCGCCAGTCGTCCGGGGGCGCGAGCAGACGCAGGCCGACGTCATCGGCGAGCACAGGTGGCTCGGCGTCGACTTCGAGATGCAACGCGCGCCACAGCGCCACACGTGCGGCGGTGCTTTCGGGGGCGATGTCTTTCGGATCGGTCATGAGAACAGCCTCGCGGGATCGGAACGAATTCCCGGATTCTTGCACGAGGTGCGCAAGTTTGTCTGGCCGTCGCGCTCAGCGCGCCACTGGTGCGCTCACGACTCGCGATAGTGCTCGGCCATGAAGCCGATGAACGCGCGCACCTTCGGATTGACGTGGCGTGTTTGCGGATAAAGCGCGTAATAGTGGCTGCGACCGAGCGTGCATTGCGGCAGCACGCGCACGAGCGTGCCGCGCGCGAGTTCGGCGCGCACCGTGCGCTCGGTGAATGCCGCGATGCCCGTCCCTGCGAGCGCTGCGGCGAAGAGCGCGGTGATGGCGTCGGTGGCGAATGCGTCAGAGAGCGATACACGATGTATCTGCGCGTCCGGCGCGGTGATCGTCCAGGCGTCGGGCGAATTGGCCCTTGCAAAGCGCAGACACTGATGCGACGCCAGGGCTTCCGGCGTGCGCGGTAGTCCCGCTTGCGCGAGATAACCGGGAGAAGCGACGAGCACCGTCTCCGATGCCGTCAGTAATTTTGCCTGAAGGCTGCTGTCGGCCAACGGCGTGCCGCTGATCCGCAGCGCGACGTCAAACCCTTCTGCGAGCAGATCCACGTACTGATCGCTGCATGACAGCATCAGCTCGATATCCGGATAGCGCAGACGAAACGCAGGCAACCATGAGGGAAGTTCGAGCGTGCCGATGGCCAGCGGCACCGTCACGCGCAACGGGCCGCTGGGCTGTTCGCGCTCGTCGGTCATGGCGTGCGTCATGGCGTCCACGCGCGCGATGATATCGATGCAATGCCGGTGATACCTTTCACCGGCGGGCGTGAGCGAAAACTGACGCGTGCTGCGATTGACCAGCGCCACACCCAGCGCACTTTCCGTCTGCTTCAACTGACGCGACACACTCGAATGCGACATGCCCAGCATCTCACCCGCCGCCGAGAAGCTGCGTGCTTCGACGAGTGCGTGAAAGATGCGCATTGCCAGCAATTGATCCATGTCGTCGAGCCGCTGAAGCAAGGGAATTGGCGCTGGGACCGGGTTTAGCGCACCGGCAGCTTAAGGATCTGCCCGGTCGTCATAACGTCGCCAAAGGTATCTTCGATCTCCGCGAGGGCCGCGCGATGCAGTGCGTCGCTCTTCACACGAGTGCCGTCGGCACGCACGATGTCACGGGTTGCCGTTGCGTCCGATGCTACCACGACGCGATAGCCCAGCGGGGCCGCGTCACGTGCCGCACCTGCGACGCACGCATGCGTCATCAGGCCGGTGATCAGCAGCGTATCGACACCGAGCTTCTTGAGCTGCGCATCGATATCCGTACTCGCGAAGACGCTGACGGACGTCTTTTGCAATACGATGTCGCGAGCGCGCGGCGCAGCGCCCGGCGCGAAGCCCACCGTCTTGCCATCCTTGGCGAAGACAGCGGCGCCAGCAGGGGCGACGTGCTGAATCTGGATGACAGGCATACCGGTGCGATCCGCCAGCGCAAGCAACTTCTGCGTATTGGCAAGCGCCGACGCGCGGTCCCGAATCGGCATGCGGCCGGTGAAGTATTCGTTCTGGAAGTCGATCACGAGCACTGCCGTGCGCTTCGGATCGAGATGATCGACGGGCGTCGCGCCGAGCATGGCGCGGATCGTCGGTGCGGGTGCTTTTTTCGATTCGCCAGCAGTGACCGCGGAAGCCGCCATCGAAAGCGACAGTCCGATCGTCGCGAGTTTCAGGGCTTTGAGCAGGGGCTGCATCATGATGAGAGTCCTCCATCGGTGTTTGAGAGGAGCTCAGTGTAGATACGCGCCCTTCGTCGAACCAGAGGGCGCCGCGCACAGCATTTGTGCGTTGACTGCACGAATCGAATGCGGTGGATACGCCGACTCCACTGTGCTGACGCCAAGGGAGCCGACGAACGCTGCGTGCGTTTTAGTTCGACCGCACCATGTTGCGCTGCTGCATGTACGACCTAAGGTTCTCATCCGTTACTTCTGCAAATTTCCGCTTCGTGACCGTGTTGGCCATGAACCCCCGAAGGTCCACCGAAGCCGCCATCGCCTTCAACTTCTTGAGGGTGTCGTTATTCAACGGCTGCATTGTCCAGTTGACCGTCAACTGCATCGCATCCGCTCTGTCCTGCCACGACATATTGTTGAAGGAAGAATGCATCTGGAACGCGGTACCGCTGCCGTTCATCCCCCTATTACAAATTGACATAAGCTCTCTTTCGGCCCATTTCACCCTTTCCGAGGGGTTATACGGAATGACAAACTCCTCACCAACCTCCTCCGGCGCCGTTTCTTTCTCGTCGAGACCTAACTGCATCCTGGCAAACTCGAAGTCTCTGTTGGACACCGGGAAATTCTCCAACAACCATTCCTTCGCCGCATTCTCGCCGACAATATCTACAATGGTTCCTCGATGGTCTGCGGACAGGATTCTTGCGAAATCTTGTAGGCATAAGAGCTTTTCATAACCGTCCGCCCACTCACTGAAACCAAGGAGAACGTCTATTCCGGCGGCGCGTTTCTCATCGTCGCTCTTGCCGTATAACAAACTTCCTAGGTTAAATCTAATTTCCCTTAAATATCGATCTCTATTGCGACTCCAATTACTATAATCTCTGACCCTTTCCTGCACAGAATCCTTGAAACTCTCCTGCAAACCCATCTGCCCATTCGATCTCAATCTATCATTAATTTCTTCTGATATTTCATCGAACTCCGACCTGGCTTTTTCACAATAACTTGCGATTATTCCAAGCGATTTTCTATCTCCAGATGCAGCAAACATACTTGAAAGATCATTTTTGAAGAATTCGCATAGCAGTTTGACACCGGCCGATTGAGTCTCTTCGCCCATGTGGGCCAGCTTCAGAACGACCTCCCTCAGAACAAGATTCGCGTCTCGTCCGTCGCCAACAATCTTGTCAATTCTTTGCCTCAGTTCGTCAGCAAAATCGGTTCGCTTTCTTTGATCTTCGGGAATATCCGGGTTCAGACTTGGAATTTCCTTCCAACCCACCAATATCCCGTGGGGTAGAAAAACGTAACCGGTAGCTTTTCCAAGACATTTGATTGCTTCGGAAGCATCCGCTCCGTTAAGCGCGAGAATTTCCGGCAACTCCTGAAGATCCGACTGGGGGATTTCCTTGATTTTATCCGGAATAATTTCGCAATATTTCATCAGAGCGTTAAAACGTTGATGCCTCCTAATTTCAATGATATCGGTAAGCAGACCAAATACAAATTTGCGCAATGAATCTTCGTCGACGCCCCGCATCGTTCTGAAGCACTCATCCAGAGAACGTTTTAAGTCTCGCGCCAGAATTTCCCTCATCTCCGGCCGGTCTTCATAACGAAGGGAATAATCGAGTTCGTAAAAAATTTCTCGACGCATCGGCCACTGTGAATCGGATCCTGTGATGGCGGAAAATTCCATCAACCGACTCAATCGACTCTCCCCGCGATCGCATGATTTGCGCAACAGTTCATGATAGTCACCTGCAGGGAAGCCTCGAAACAGCGCTGGACTGCTGCGCATCAGCTCCAATCCGTCTCGCACTTCATTTTTGTCTGCCGCATTTCCACTTAACTTTAGAGCCCTCTGAAAATCGGCCTTGAGGCCTTCGTACTCACTGCTTGATTTGTCGTACATCCAGTAGCGGGAAACCAGTTCCGGCGATTCGCCCTTCGCCACATCCGGCGGCGCTGGGGCGGCGAGCGTCAGATCCGAGGGGACTGTCTGTGCCGTGGCGGAGTGGCCATCGGCACGCTCGTTGACGATTTCGGCCGCCAACAATGTCTTGTTGGGGCCCAAATCAGATGAAATCGATTCCATGATCTATCTCCTTCGGTGAATGGAGATTTCATAGTGGTTCCGATTGGTCTACGCTCTTTGGGTTGCCGACATGGGCCTGTCGGATTCATCTTGCGGCGAATCCACGTTGGGGCCTTCGCCTTGATGATTGCCGATACTTCGCCCAATCCCGATTGCGCTTCTCGATGCGTTCGCCTGTCGATCGCTTCAAGCTGCGCAAATCAAACGTTCAGCAGCAGGTGCGACGCGCCCCGATAGATGACGTACACACCGACCAACACGATCACCGCGCCCGAGAAGTACGGTGCTTTGCGCGCGAACTCGCCAAACCCGCTCCAGCGGCGCGACACATGGCGCACGCTCAGCGCTGCCAGCGCGCCGGACGCCACCATCGTCATCGCCAGTCCGATGCTGAAGCACAGTACCAATCCCGCACCCAGTGCGAAGCGCTTGAGTTGCAGGCACAGCAGCAGCACGGTGATCGACGCAGGACAGGGCACGAGCCCCCCCGTCAGACCGAACATGACGATCTGGCCTGTCGTGACTTCGCGTCCGGCGAAGCGCTTCTCGATGTCGCGGGCGTGTGCACGCTCGTGGGCGTCCTGATAGCCGTCGCCGATGGCTGTCAGCACCTGCGGGTGAGCATGCCGATGGTCGTGGTCATGGTCATGGTCATGGTCATGGTCGGCATGATGATGCGCGTGCGCACGATGACCGTCGCGCCATGTGCGCCACAGCATCCATCCCGCAACCATGAGAATCAGAACGCCCGAGACCACTTCGAAGTACGGCTCGGACGCTTCGGGGTTCCAGTTGCGCCCGAAATACATGCCCGCCATGGCGACGAGCCAGACCACCGCCGTATGTGACACCGTTGCCGAAAGACCGAGCAACACCGCCTGTCCGACGGTGCCGCGAATCGCAACGATGAACGCCGCCATCATCGTCTTGGAATGGCCAGGCTCCAAACCGTGTAACGCGCCGAGCAATATCGCGCTCGGAATGAACAGCCAGGCACTGCCTTGCTGGAGAAGGGTTGGGAAATCAGCCATTTCAGGAAACTCGGTAGGGTTGTGCGATGTCTCGCAATATACCCCCCACCAGTATATTTGTGTTAGGATTTTTTCAATCGATTTTCATTGGACAGGGGCGCGACAAGCCGTGCATACGATTCGGGACAAGAACAAGCTATTGGCACGGGTGCGTCGCATTCAAGGGCAGACGCAGGCGTTGGAGCGGCAGTTGAGCGAAGAGGGCGACTGCGTCGAAATCCTTCAGCAGATCGCTGCGATTCGCGGTGCGATCAACGGGCTGATGGGCGCGGTGATCGAGGGCCATCTCGTCGATCACATCATCAACGAGCCGGATCAGGCACAGCGGGAAGCCGAACTGGCTCCCTTACTTCACGTCATCAAGGCTTATCTGAAATGAGCGAAGTTATGCATCACGCGTCACTGCTTCGCTTCGAAGGGCTCACCCGACGTTTCGACGATTTCACGCTTTTCGAGAACCTGCGTTTCGACGCCGGTCCGGGCTGCTTCGCGTTACGCGATGAAGGCGGTGGCGGCAAGACGACGCTGCTCGGCATGCTCGCAGGCACAGTGGATACGGGCGGTGGAAAGGTGTGGATCGACGGGCATTCGATGCAGAGCGAAGCCGACGCCGCAAAGGCCGCGCTGGCCGTCGTGCCGTTCGATTGCATGACGGAACCCATGCAAACCGGACGTGGCTTCCTTGAGCAACGTGCGGCACAACGTCAGGTAACGGTGAGCGAAGACGTCCTCGATCTCGCCGAACGCTTCAGCCTGATGCCGCACATGGAGAAGCGCTTCGAGCAGATGTCGACGGGCACGCGTCGCAAGTTCTATCTGACGGCGATATTGTTCGGTACACCGCGAGTGATCCTGGCAGACGAACCTACCGGTGGCCTCGACGGCCCTTCACGCGCGGTGCTGATCGATTTGTTTTCTATGCTCGGCAAAGATCACTGCGTTCTGTTCTCGACACACGACGATGAACTGGCCGAGGGATGTCGGGCGACGACCCTCGCATTTCCCGCAGCATTCGCGCGATAGGTCACAGGACCCCGGCATACCTCTCGCGACTTACGGCTTCAGCTCTCTTTGACGGCATCCAGAAAGAGTTGAACGGTCTTGCGCTCGCTCTCCGGAAATTTGCCGAGCCATTCCGGTCCGTCGAAGTCGGCGAGAACTTCCAAAATCAAGGCGTCAAACCACGATTTTTCCAACAGCTCATCAAACGCGTCCAGAACCATCTCCAGCCCTCTGCTACGGTCGTGCTCCGGGAGTTTGTCGATGTTCCACAACAGTTCCGCCATGACCGCTTTGGCCGTTGCGTTCATGTTCTGCGATGAAATGATCTCAACCCCAATGGCGCCCTTAAGCTCGCTGATCTGCGACTCGGTGCTCTCCTGCTCCGGCCTTTCGGACACTTCTGTCCATACGTCATAGATCTTCGAAAAATCGACATCTCGAAGGATCGGCGGCTCCCGTAGAGACGATGCGTACGGTTGCAGCTTCGCATCCGACGATGCCTGCCTCGCCCGGGCAAGGTCTCCGGCAACGCCCGTTCGTGTGAACGACGGCCCCTGCGCGGCATCCGGCTCGCAGGGGGGCTGAATCGGCGAAAGGCCCGAACTTGTGACGTTTTCCATGATTCAACTCCTGAGAGATTGGGAGCCCCGGTTGCACGGGAGCTCCACCAGCTTCACGTCGCGCCAGTGTCGCGACCTGTGACGTACACCAATCGCCGCGAGAACGGCGCCATGCGTATGGCGCCGTCTTGCGAGAACTACGGTGCGCGAATGATGCCGTCAGCTGTTCTCAACACTGTCCATAAAGAGCTGAACGGTCCTGCGCGCGCTCTCCGGAAATTTTTCAAGCCATTCCGGTCCGTCGAAACTAGCGATGACTTGCGGCAGTACGTCGTCAAACCAGGCTTTCGACATCAGTTGCTCAAAGGATTCCAGGACCGTCTCCAGCCCCCTGCCTCGGAGGTTCTCGGGGAGTTCGTCGATGCGCCACAACAGTTCCCTCATCAGCGATTTGGCCGATGCCTTCATGTCTTGTGACGAAGCTAGCTCAGCGCCAATGGCGGCCTTGAGCTCGGCGACTTGCGACTCGAGGCTCCCCTTCGTCGGTCGATCGGACACCTGCTTCCATACGTCGAAGATTTTCGAAAAATCTACGTTCTGAAACGGCAACGGATCCCCTATGTACGTTGAGCCCGGTCGCAGCGCCGCATCTGACGAGGCCTGCTTCGCCCCGACAAGATTTCCGGCAACACCGGCCCCCTCGGAAGATGATCTCTGCACGTCCTCTGGCGGGGAATGGGGCTGAATCGGCGAGAGGCCTGAATTGATGGCGTTTTCCATGATTCGATTCCTAAGTGATTGGGAGTTCCAGTAAGTGACGGCGAAAACGCCGCACTTTCGGTTACAGCCGCGGGGCTTTTCGATTCGTCGCCCACGCGCTCCGACTTACTTCATGACCATCCCGGCCGCGTCGACGACGGCTTTCGCTAACGCAAACTGCTGGGTGCCGCTCAGCTCGTTGTACGTGGATTGCGGCACGGTATTGCTCAGGTATTCGCACAAGCCACTATCGGCGGCAAGCTCGGCCAACGCGGCCACCCAGGCATTCGTATTGTCGTCAAAGCCTTCGAACGTCCAATTGACAATGGCCTCGAAAACTTGCCGCTTTCCGTCATCGCTCAGACCCCGGACCGAAGCGGGGTCCGACCTGACGTCCTTTCCGTAATAGCGCTCTCGAATTGCCTTCTTCACGTCCTCTTTCGCCAGTTCGATTGCCTCATTCGAGTCTTTGGCATCACTGACTTCGTCACCTTCGTTCGCTTTCTTCTCGTCCTGCAGCACGCTTCCTGCGCCGTCGCCCTCCTGGCCCAGGAATATCCTGAAGGAAAGTTCTCTACTTCCTAGCCGATCCACCGGTATTACGACAACGACATCCGTATCTCCGGGCAATATCTTCATCGACTCATTCGCACCGTGGCCTGCCCGACGCAGGTCGGCTCCTATTTGCGAAATCGACGTGCCAACCTTGTTTGGGTCGGCATCCTGGGGGACAAGTGGTGCAGCGTAGGCGGCTGAATTCACGGAAATCTGTTGCATGATTTGACTCCTTGGCGATAGATCGGGATTGGGCGCATGACAAGGTTTGCCGACGTAACCACGTGGCGAACCAGGAATAGACTTGAAATTATTTGATTCGCATACCGAACGTATTGATCACGGATTTCACCAATTGGTTTTCCGCTAGCTCGTCCAGCTTGTCATACGTGTGCTGTGAAACGGTGTTGGCGAAGTGGCCAACGAGCCCCTCTTCCGCAGCGAGGTCAAGAATCACTGCAAACCATTTTGGCGTTAGTTCACTGGAGTTCGAAAGCACCCAATCAACGGTGGACGCGAAAACCGCTCGCTTCCCATTTTCAGTCAACGTGATAAACGATTCCGGCACCTCGGTCGTCTCGGCACTTTCACTATCGATGTGTCCATATCGCCGATGAATCACCTTCTGCATCTCTGTCTTTGCAGTTTCAATGTCGACGTACGAATCTTCTATGTGGCCGCTATCCTGACCTTCTTTAGTCTCATCGATCGCCTTCCCCGACTCGTCTGTGCCAGTCGGGTTCGGATCCATCTTCATCGACACAGCAAGGTGGCGAATCCCGACTGAGTGCGTCGTCACCAATAGCTGGATGTCTCCAGTTCCGCAGGGCGGGCACAGAATCGAGTGACACTGCCCGTGACACACAAAACACAGATCACGGGCCATCGTTGGATGTTCCTGTGGACTGGCCTCCGACTTGACGGGCTGGGACGACACTTGCGCGGCATAAGCCGCCGTATTCGCATTCGCGCTTTCAACCATTGGCATGACTCAACTCCTCGTACAGATGGGAGTTTCAGATTGGCACCAATAGCGCGGCGCACTTTCGCTTTATGCCCCGTGCCTTTGGCAACCTGAAGCCGTAGGGAGTCGCTTGTGACATTGGCGCGTTAGCGGTCTGGGGAAACCCTTGGATATTGCGAACGCGCTTAGGCATTGCGAATTCAACGCCCGACGCACCTATGCCATCATCCGTCTATCGCTTCAATCCACGGGAGACGGTCATGAATGGCAAATGGTTTTCGAAGTTTTCGAGCTACCTATCCACACTGACCGGGCGTCCGGCCTCGTTTGTCCTGGCGGTCGCACTGGTGCTGATCTGGGCGGTGACCGGACCGCTGTTCGGCTACAGCGACACGTGGCAATTGGTCATCAACACCTCGACCACCATCGTCACCTTTCTGATGGTCTTCCTCATTCAGAACACCCAGAACCGCGATACGGCGGCCATGCACATCAAACTCGACGAGCTGATCCGTGCAATGGAAGGCGCACACAACGCCCTGCTCGATCTCGAAGAACTCGACGAAAAGGAACTGACCCGCTTCCGCAAGCGCTACGAAGCGCTCGCGAACGACGCGCGCCTCGCGTTGCGAAAGGGAAATCCCGATACCGATTCGCCGTTCATCGATGAAGGCGATCACGACGACGATGACCCGGACGCAAAGTCATCGACGTTTCAACGACCGAAATGAGAAATAAAAAGTTGTCGATCAAAGGCACCATTGAAGGACATCGGACCTGCCGTTGAAGTGCAGCACACGGGCGTTGATTCCTGCTCACTAAAGTTATTGCGCCACCCAGCCGTAAGCCCAGAGAGCAAGGACGTAATGGAATCACTGTTTCGCTGCTCGGGTGCCCCCAAATCGCCTGAGCGGCCGCCCCCAATCAACGGCTCGCACGCGGGCCTACCGATGAAAGCCCATGAAAGTCACTTCGTTGCGAACCCGGATTCTGCTCATCACCTGTCTGACGGTCGTGGGCGCGCTGATCCTCTCAGGCGTCACGACCTACGTGATCGTGCGCGACAGCATGATGTCTAGCATCGAGCACACGCTCTCGGCCGTGGCTAACGGCAACGCGGGCACCGTCGAGCGCTGGGCGGCCGACAAGGCGCAGGCGGTCGTCGCCACGTCGCAAGTGGTGGAAAAGGGTGACCCCACCGGCCTCGTGAAGCTCATGGGCAAGACCAACGACTTCCCGATCACCAGCATCGGCTGGTCGGACAAAACGTTCTTCTCCACCGCGCCCACCCCGGCGGACTACGATCCGACCGCCCGCCCCTGGTACAAGAGCGCGGTCGCGGCCGGTAAGCTGACCGTCACGAAGCCGTACGGCGATTCGTCGACGGGCATTCCTTACGTGGCCTTCACTGCGCCGCTCGTGCGCGACGGTCAGACGACCGGTGCGATCAGCGGTGCGGTTGCGCTCACCGGCGTGCAGGACATCATCAAGGCCGTTCACCCCACGCCGTCGAGCCTCGCGCTGGTCGTCGCCAGCGACGGTCAGGTGATCGCTCACCCGGACAGCAAGTACTCGCTCAAGCCGTCGACCGACGTCTCCGCCACGCTCACCGCCGACTCGCTGCCCGGCATGGCCGCCGACGGCGCGGCGCCGGTATCGATGGACCTGTCCGGCGCGGTCAAGCTGCTCAAGGCCAAGCGCATTCCCGGCACGGACTGGTATCTGGTGGTCGCGCTCGACCGCGCGGAAGCCACGTCGGGTCTCACGCACGTGCTCACGGCCACCATCGTCACCCTGGTGGTGCTCACGCTCGTCGCCCTGCTCATCGCCTCGATCTTCACGTCGCGCGCCTTCAAGCGCCTGTCGATCGTGCGCGATGCGATGGACACCATCGGCTCGGGCGACGGCGACATGACCCAACGTCTGGACGTCACCGGTCATGACGAAGTCGCGCAGATCTCGAAGTCGTTCAACGCCTTCGTTGATAAGATCAGCACGGTCATGCTCGATGTGCGCACCGGCGTATCGTCGATGACGTCGGCCACGAGCGAGATCGAAATGGGCAACCGCGATCTGTCGCAGCGCACCGAAGCATCGGCCGGATCGTTGCAGGAGACGTCGTCCGCGCTCACCGAACTGACGTCGAGCGTCAAGCAGACGGCCGACACCGCCGAGCATGCGACGCGACTGGCCAACGACGCGAGCGCCGCCGCCGCACGCGGAGGCCAGGTCGTCACCGACGCCGTGGGCACGATGGCCGCCATTACGCAGTCGTCGGAGCGCATTACGGAAATCATCAGCGTGATCGACGGCATTGCCTTCCAGACGAACATCCTGGCGCTCAACGCCGCCGTGGAAGCGGCACGCGCGGGCGAGCAGGGCCGCGGCTTTGCCGTGGTCGCGGGCGAAGTGCGTACGCTGGCACAACGCAGCGCCGCCGCCGCACAGGAAATCAAGGGCCTGATCGAGACGTCGGTTCAGAACGTGAAGAGCGGCACGGAACGCGTGCAGGCGGCCGGCACCACGATGCATGAGATCGTCGACGGCATCACGCGCGTCCAGCGTCTGGTGAGCGAGATTCACGGCGCGATGACCGAGCAAAGCGCGGGTATCAGCCAGATCGACCGGTCGGTGTCGGAGATGGATCAGGCGACGCAGCAGAACGCCGCGCTGGTGGAAGAGTCGGCGGCCGCATCAGCCATGCTCAGCGAGCAGGCGCGCATGCTGGCGGAGACGGTGGCCCGCTTCCGTCTGCGCGAAGGACACGCCATGGATTCGCACGGCTTCGGCGGCATCCACACACCGGCGCTGACGGTTGTCAGCGGGTCGCAACGGCTGGCGGCCTGAGATATACCGCACGTATATCTCCCCAGGCGGTGTGTCGGTAGTGAGCGCGTCGCGCGCGCAAGACGGTTGCGCGGCGCGCGAAGCATTCACAAAATCCAATTTTCCCGTTACAATCGCGCTCCCTTGCAGGACAAAGCCGACGTGGTGAAATTGGTAGACACGCTATCTTGAGGGGGTAGTGGCGAAAGCTGTGCGAGTTCGAGTCTCGCCGTCGGCACCAAGGTTTCAGAAGGCAGAAGATCGAAAGGTCTTCTGCCTTTTTCGTTTTCTGCGTCACGCTTCTTCGGTGCCAGTCACCGCAGCATGCCTGCCCGGCGCAGCAGCCGTTGCACCCGCGGCCAGTGCTCGCGCGAGAACGTCCCCAGGCCGACCCGGTGCCAGTGACGTTGCACCGCCGCACGCCCGTCGGGGCCATCCGTCAGAAAGCATTCGAGCGCGGCGGGGCGAAGGCGCATGTCGATCCTGCCGAACTTCTGCATCAAAAACCCGAACAGCGTGTAGCGGCCATGCTCGCCCGGAATACGCATTTGCCATCGGGCAACGAACGCGCGCCAGGCTGACGTGCCGCTCCCGTGCTGCACGGCGCAGATCCATTGCGTGATGATGTCGTTGTACGCATCGTCGCCCAGTCCCAGAAAATCGGTCTGGAATCGAAACGCCGTGTCGGTGTCAGGCGGCACGGTGGGAAACGGCAGTGACCACGACGGTCCGGGGACATTGAATGCACCTTCGAGATCGCACGCCACATCTGGCGTCAGACTCCCGCGGCACAACTCCTCCGCATCGGAGGGCAGGACAAGACTGAGGTCGAGGATCGGCGACGGCATCATGGGCGGAACTCCGCAGCAATAGTCGGCCCACGATGCCACGCGTGGGCCAACGCACTTTGCGGATCCGTCACCGGATTTCGCGAATCCGGCGGAAGCTGGGAATCTGCCCGTCAAAACGCGCGGGAAAGGTCTCAGTCGAACTTGCGACCGCGCGTCTCCGGCATCTTGAGATAGACGACGAGCGAGATCGCCGCGCAGATCGTCACGTACCAATAGAAATACGACTCGTGACCGCTCGCCTTGAAGCGCAGCGCCACGAACTCCGTCGTGCCGCCGAGAATCGCTGTCGTCAGCGCGTACGGGAAGCCCACGGCAAGGGCACGAATGCGCGGCGGGAACAGTTCGGTTTTCGCCAGCATGTGCACCGATGTAAAGCCCGAGAGCATCACCAGTCCGGCGAACGACAGTGCAAACGCCACCAGCGGGTCTTTCGTGTGGGCGAGCGCCGTGAAGAGCGGCACGGAGAAGAGCGTGGTGCTCACGCCGAAGATCATCAGCACCTTGCGACGGCCGATCACGTCCGACAGCAGCCCGAACAGCGGTTGCAGCGGCATGTACAGCAGCAGGGCGAGCGTGGAGACGAACGTCGACGTCTCTTTCGTGAGGCCGACCGAGTTCACCAGGAACTTCTGCATGTAGACGGTGAACGTGTAGAACGCGACCGTGCCGCCGATGGTGATGCCGATGGCGAGCAGAATCTGACGCCAGTGTGCGAACACCTCGCGTGCAATCGACGTCTCGCGCTTCTTCGCGCTGTCGACGAACGCCTCGCTCTCCGTCACGTTGCGACGCATGTACAACGCGAACAGCGCCAGCACGCCGCCCAGCACGAACGGAATACGCCATCCCCAGTGTTCGATCTGCTCGGCCGTCAGCAACCAGCGCTGCATCACCAGCATGAGCCCCAGTGCGACGAGTTGCCCCGCCACCACGCTCACTTGCAGGAAGCCGAGGAAGAAGCCCTTGCGGTTCTCCGGCGCGACTTCGCTCAGATACGTCGCGCTGGTGCCGTACTCGCCGCCCATCGACAGACCTTGCAGCAGGCGTGCCGCGATCAGCACGATAGGCGCGAAGATGCCGATAGTCGCGTAACCGGGCGTGAGCGCGATCATCATCGAGCCGACGCTCATCGCCAGCACCGAGCCCGTGAGGGCCGCCTTGCGGCCGCGACGGTCGGCGTACAGGCCGATGAGCCAGCTACCCAACGGACGCGCCACATAACCGACCGCCGCAATGGCTGCCGTGTTCATCAGCTGGACGGTCGGGTTGTCGCCGGGGAAAAAGGCCTTCGCGAAATAGATCGAGAAGATGCTGTAGGCGAGAAAGTCGTACCACTCGATCAGGTTGCCCGCAAGGCCGCCGACGATGGAGCCTATCTTGACGGGGGCGCGAGTGGTGGCGGTGGAAGCGTTGCGGGAATGCGGTTGACGTGCGGTGAGGGATTCCGAGGGGGGCGTCACAATCTGTCTCCGATACTTTTTGTTTGATGCCGTCTTGCAGTGATGCGGAATTGCGGCAATGCGGTGCGGCTTGGGATAGAACCGGCGACGCACCCGAATCGATGCGTCACCTACTTGCGAATGTCGAAAGCGGTACCGGTCAGTCGGCGGCGTACTTTTTGTCGAGGGCGTCGTAGAACGGCTTGTTCACCAGACGCTGACGCTCCGCAAACGGCACCACGAGCGACGGGTCTTCGTCCAGACGCCCGCTGTCGCGCAGCGTGCCGAGCGCTTTCTGCATTCCGAGCACGGCGCTTTGCAGCGCGGCGTTCGCGTACAGCACGATGCCGTAGCCCAGTTCGGCCAGACGCGGCTGCGATTGCGTCGGCGTCTTTCCGCCGATGACGATGTTGATCAGTTGCGGACGGTCGAACAGGGCGGGCAGACGTTCGATGTCGGCCAGCGTCTCCGTCGCTTCGATGAAGAGGATGTCGGCACCGGCTTCGATGAAACGACGGCCGCGCTCGATAGCCGCTTCGATCCCTTCGACGGCAGCTGCATCGGTGCGCGCGATGATTTGCAGATTGCCGTCTTCGCGAGCATCGACGGCGGCGTGGAGCTTGCCCACCATCTCGTCGGCAGAGATCACGGCCTTACCGTTGAAATGGCCGCACTTCTTGGGCAGCACCTGATCTTCGAACTGGATGGCATCCGCACCGCTGCGCTCCAGCACGCGTACCGTGTGACGCACGTTCAGCGCGTTGCCGAAGCCGGTGTCGGCGTCGACGATGATCGGCAGCGACACGGCATCGCGCACGCGCGCCGTGTGTTCGGCCATCTCGGACAGTCCGACGAATGCCAGATCGGGCAGACCGAGCGACATGTTGGTGACGCCCGCGCCGGTCAGATAAAGCGCCTCGAAACCGGCGTCTTCGATGACGCGTGCCGAAAGGGCATTGAAAGCGCCGGGCACAAGCAGACCCTGTCGGGCCTCGACCTTACGGCGGAATTCGGCGCGGCGTTGTGCAGTCGCGGTAGTCATGATGACGGTCTCCGTGTGAGTTATCGGTAAATGGAGATACCGTTCGCAATCTGCGTGCCAGGCGCGGCATCACTTGAGAATGCCGAAAATTCCGTCGTCGAATCAGCGACTTGCGCTAGGAAGTCCGTTTTCTGCGGATGTGGCAAAATCGGCGAACAGAATTTGGAACGTTTCATGAAACACTTTTTGAAACGTTCCATCGAGCCGTCAGAGCAGTCCGGAGACAACGTCATGCCCCCCAGCCATTCCGGTGCGGTGCCGCCACACCACATCGCGCCCGCGCCACTCGATCCTCGATCCCGTCGCCCGGGCATCGCGCTCGTGAGCATCAGCCGCTTGCAGACGCTTTGCGAAACGGTCGCCCCGCGTTACACCGACCGCGCGCGCTTCTACTCCGTACGTGAAGGCTATGGCGCGGCGGTCACGGCGTTGCAGTCGTATGTGGAGTCGGGGGCGGTCGACGTGGTGCTCGCCGCCGGGTCGAACGGCGCGTATCTGCGCGAGAACCTCGCCGTGCCGGTCGTGACGGTCAAGGTCAACGGCTTCGACGTGCTCAGCGCCATCACGCGTGCGACGACGACCTGGCCCGACCAGCCGCTCGGTCTCGTGCTGCACGAGACCGTCTCACGCGAACTGGACGACCTCGGGCAGTTGCTCAGGATCCAGATCCGTCAGCGCGCGTACCGCTCCGTCGACGAGGTGCAGGACGCCGTCGACACGCTGGCGGCGCAGGGCTGCAAGGTCATCATCGGCCCCGGCATGGCGTGCGATTTCGCGCAGGAGGCCGGGCTTGAACACGTCTTCCTCTACTCGCTCGGCGCGGTGGAAGAAGCCTTCGAGCGCTCGGTGGAACTCGCCCGCGTGAGTCGCGAGAAAGAATCGAAACGCATGCGTCTGAACACCATCGTGGCGCATATGCGCGACGGCGTCGCGGCGTTCGACGACAACGGTCAGCTCGAAGCGGTGAATCCGGCGATGTTCACGCTGCTGGGGGTCGACGCCGAGCGGGTCGCCACGCACGGCGCGCGCCAGTTCGAACTCACGCGCAAGCTTGGACCGTTGCTCCGCGAGTTGTCGGACGATGGCGTTGCCGTCGAGGAGCGGCTGGCGCATATCGACGGGCGCGCGTTAATCACGAGTTGCGTGCCGATCTACGAGCACGGCATGCGCTCGGGGGCAGTGGTCACCGTGCAGGACGCACAGATGGCGCAGCGCATCGACCGGTCGCTTCGCACGACGCAGCGTCCGAAGCATGTCGTGGCGAAGCACGAGCTTGTCGAACTGGTCGGCGACTCGCCGCAGATCGAGAAGGTGCGACGTCTCGCCCGCGCGGGGGCCGCGCACGACGCGACGGTACTGCTGACGGGCGAGAGCGGCACAGGGAAAGAGCTGGTGGCGCAGGGGATTCACAACGCGAGCGCAAGACGCGGCAATCCGTTCGTCGCCTTCAACTGTGCGGCGTTACCGGAGGGGTTGATCGAGAGCGAGTTGTTCGGGCACGACGAGGGCGCGTTCACGGGGGCACGCCGTGGCGGCAAGGCCGGGCTGTTCGAGATCGCGCACACGGGGACCATCTTTCTCGACGAGATCGGCGAGATGCCAGCGGCGATGCAAAGCCGACTGCTGCGCGTATTGCAGGAGCGCGAGGTAATGCGGCTGGGCTCGGGGCGTCCGGTGCCGGTAGACGTGCGCGTGATCGCCGCCACGCATCGCGATCTCAACGCGCTGGTCGCCGAGGGACGCTTCCGTGCCGATCTCTACTTCCGTCTGAATCTTCTGCAAGTGACGTTGCCTGCACTGAGGGAGCGTCGCGACGACATTCGTCTGCTCGCGCAGACATTGCTTGCGCGAAGCGCTGCGCATTACGGATTGGACGCGCGAGCGTCGAAGCCCATTCTCGACGTGCTCGCACCGCTGTTCGATCGCTATGACTGGCCGGGCAACGTGCGCGAACTGGAAAATCTGCTGGCGCGTGCGGCCATCTACCTCGATACCGACGTCGCGCGTCACGCACAGACGCTTCACGAGGTGTTTCCGGAGTTGGCGCGACTCGGTGCGCAGAAGCGCAGGGGCGATGACCCGTCGCTGGCATCCTCATCGGCGGACGCTGGCCCACGTGAAGCCGTCTCGCGCGAAGCCGCCCTTGCCGCCTTGCAAGCCGCCAGCGGCAATCGCGCCGCCGCCGCCCGCGCGCTGGGGATCGGCCGCACGACGCTCTGGCGATTGATGAAATCCAGCGAATGAGCTTGGCACGCAAGAACGATCAAATCAGCGCATTAGCGTTGCCCTATAGTCACGCCGACACGTTCTCGGAATTACCATGCATCCGGTTGCCAAAGCGCTCTGGTTTATCGAAGTCCGGTTGGGTGACGCGCTGACGCTCGATCACATCGCCGACGCGAGCGAGATGACTCGCTTCTCGCTCTCGCGCCTGTTCTCCGTCACGACCGGATGGCCGGTGATGCGATATGTGCGCGCCCGTCGTCTGACGCGTGCGGCGTACGCGCTGGCCGACGGTGCACCGGACATTCTCGGCGTAGCGCTCGATGCCGGTTATGGCTCTCACGAGGCGTTCACACGCGCGTTCTCCGACGCTTTCGGCATCACGCCCGAGCAGTTGCGCGCGCGTCGTCACCTTGATGGTTTGAGACTCGTGGAGGCCCTTCGCATGAAAGAGATTGAGTTCGTCGCCTTGCCCGCGCCGCGCTTCGAGACACCCGTGCCCATGTTGATTGCAGGCATGAGCGACCGTTTTACGTTCGCGACCAACGAGGGCATTCCCGCGCTTTGGCAAGCCTTCGGCCCTCATATCGGTCACGTGCCGGATCAGGTGAACGATGTGACGTACGGGGTGTGCTGCAACCCCGATGGCGACGGTGGATTCGAATATATCGCTGGGGTGGAAGTGACGCGTCGCGATCGTTTGCCCGCGTCGTTCCGCTGTGTGGAGATTCCGTCGGTACGCTTCGCCGTGTTCGAACACAAGGGGCACATCTCGACGATTCACAAGACCGTCTACACGATCTGGCACCAGTGGCTGCCGCAGTCGGGACTACAAGCCGCCGACGCGCCCGACTTCGAGCGCTACAGCGCCGATTTCGACCCCGTCACCGGCACGGGAACGCTGGAGATCTGGATACCGGTGCAGGGGTGATGTGGGGGCGAATCGACGTCAGAGCTTCATCGCGTAGGTCGCGATGAATGTCGGCATGAACCGGTCGATGACAAAGCGTGGATTCGGTTGCTCGTCTTCCAGAAAGCCCTTCAATACAAACCCCGCTTCGAGTTGTCCGGCGATCTGCTCGCTGAGGCTATGACCGAAGACGAGCGCGTCGCCAGCGGATTGCTTCGCGGCGAGTTCGTCGGGCGTCAGATCGCGGACGTCCGAATACGGCACTTTGAAGCGCGGGCGAATGATGCCCTGCTTCGCGTCCTCGGGATTTCGGTCAGCGACAAAGACCACCGGATTAAAGAAGCTGCTGAGCAGTCGACCGCCCGGGCGAAGCACGCGAAAGCATTCGTGCCAGACAGGGCGAATATCCGGCACGTATTGATTCGATATCGGATGGAAGACGATGTCGAATGAAGCGTCTTCAAACATCGAAAGGTCACGCATGTCGCCTTGCAGCGTCGTGAGCGTCAGGCCGTCGCGTTGCGCGACCATGTCGTCCTGGGCGAGTTGCGCTGACGAGATGTCCATCACGGTGACGTCTGCACCGGCAGCGCTAAGCACAGGCGCTTGCTGACCGCCGCCAGACGCTAGGCACAGAATGCGAAGTCCGCGAACGTTGTTCGGCAACCATCCGTCGGGCAGCAGCGACGGCGTGAGATGCACGCGCCAGTCGCCTTCGCGTGCAGCGGCGATAACGTGTTCACTGACCGGACGCGACCATTCGCATTGCTTCGCCGACTGGCGATCCCATGCAGTGCGGTTGTATTCTGCGACGTCGGGGAGGTGGGGGGATGATTCAGGCATGGTGTCTTCCAGTTGAAAGGACGGAAAACTGCCGTTGAAAGCGCGAAGGCGACAGGACTGACAATGAGGGCGTCAGTCTTCGGCCGAAACTCGATCATCAAAACGAAAAGCAATGCGCTCGCGTGACAGGCAGCGAGAGGACGTGATGCAAAAGCACATCCGGCATTACTTGTTCATTCTGATGGACTCCGGCCGAAAGGAAGGGATGTCGCGTATGTTACGCCACATCTTCCGCAAATGAAAAAGCGCTGCCTTTTACGACAGCGCTTTTGTGTTGCGATACGAACGTCCCGATCAGATCACGCCTTGCGCCAACATGGCATCGGCGACCTTCACGAAGCCAGCGACGTTGGCCCCGTTGACGTAGCTCACCGAGCCATCCGCACGACGACCGTGGTGCAGACAGACTTCGTGGATGCTTCGCATGATGTCGTGCAAACGCGCATCGACTTCCTCGCGCGGCCACGAGATGCGCATGGCGTTCTGGCTCATCTCAAGCCCTGACGTCGCGACACCACCGGCATTGCTGGCCTTTCCCGGTGCGTACAGAATCCCCTTGCTCTCGAAGCGCTTCGCCGCTTCGTTCGTCGACGGCATGTTGGCGCCTTCCGCGACGCAGATCACACCGTTTCCGATGAGCGTTTCGGCATCGTCAGCGTTGAGTTCGTTCTGCGTGGCGCAGGGCAGCGCAACGTCGACCGGAATGTGCCACGGGCGCTCGCCCGCCAGGAACTTGCTCCCGGTGCGTTTGGCGTAGTCGCTCACGCGTCCGTAGTGATGGTTCTTCACATCCATCAGCTCAGCGAGTTTTTCACTGGTGAAGCCGTCTTCATCCACGACCGTGCCACTCGAATCCGACACGGTGACGACCTTCGCGCCAAGGGCCATCGCCTTCTCCACGGCGTACTGCGCGACGTTGCCCGAGCCGGAGACGCTCACGCGCAAGCCTTCGAAGCTGCGGCCCGTCTGCTTGAGCATTTCTTCTGCGAAATACACGGTGCCGTAGCCGGTAGCTTCAGGACGAATCAGCGAGCCACCGAAGGACAACCCTTTCCCGGTGAAGACGCAATCGGCGCGGTTCGAAAGCTTCTTCATCATGCCCGCCATGAAGCCGACTTCGCGACCACCGACGCCGATGTCGCCCGCAGGCACATCGGTATCGCTGCCGACATGACGGAAGAGTTCGGTGACGAACGCCTGACAGAAGCGCATGACTTCGCCGGGGCTCTTGCCCTTCGGATCGAAGTCGGAGCCGCCTTTACCGCCGCCCATCGGCAGCGTGGTGAGCGCGTTCTTGAAAGTCTGCTCGAAGGCCAGGAATTTCAGGATCGAGAGATTGACGGACGGATGGAACCGCAGGCCACCTTTGTACGGACCGATGGCGGAGCTGTGCTGAATGCGATACCCGCGATTGACCTGCACGTCGCCATGATCGTCAACCCACGAGACACGGAACATGACGGTGCGCTCCGGCTCGACCAGACGGTCCAGCAGACCATGCTCGGCGTATTTGGGATGTTGCGATATGAACGGCCAGAGGCTTTCCATCACCTCCGTGACAGCTTGCAGGAATTCCGGTTGGCCGGGGTTGCGCTCGGCGGTGGAGCGCAGAAAATCGTCAAGTGATTGATATTTCATCTCGGATGCCCATCGATGGTGCTTATTCTTGTGCAGAGAAAGTATTTTGCACCAATTAGGATCGCGATATGATCGGAAAACAAAAATATCAGGGGAAATACGGTGGTTTGTGCTGTTATTCGACGTAGTGCAAAGTAATTGTGCTGCCCGATGGCAATTTACCTATTTATCTCCATACATCGATTTTTCACGTCCGTTCTTCGCATCAGTCTTTGGCTGTGTTGTTGATGTCCGCAGTTCTCGAATACCTCTCTGTGTGAATCCGACGCCATCAGGCGTCTGTTTGATCGCTGGTGTCCCCCACTGGCCCATTACCAGGAGCGAGCGCAATGGCAGAAACTCTCATCAAGGTCGACCTGAACCAATCCGCCTACGAAAACGAACAAGTCCACAACCGTTGGCATCCGGACATTCCAATGGCCTGCTGGGTCAAACCCGGCGATGACTTCATTCTCGAAACCTACGACTGGACCGGCGGCTTCATCAAGAACAATGACAGCGCGGACGACGTTCGCGACATCGATCTTTCCATCGTCCATTTCTTGTCCGGTCCTGTCGGCGTGAAAGGCGCGGAACCGGGCGACTTGCTCGTGGTGGATCTGCTGGACATCGGCGCGAAGGCGGACAGTCAGTGGGGATTCAACGGCTTCTTCTCGAAGACGAACGGCGGCGGATTTCTGACGGATCACTATCCGCACGCACAGAAATCGATCTGGGACTTTCACGGGCTGTACACGAGTTCGCGCCACATTCCGGGTGTGAATTTCGCGGGGCTGATTCACCCGGGATTGATCGGTTGTTTGCCGGATCCGAAGTTGCTTGAGACGTGGAATGCGCGTGAGACCGGCTTGATCGCGAAGGAACCGCAGCGGGTGCCGCCGCTCGCGAACCCGCCGTTTGCCGCGACCGCGCACATGGGGAAATTGTCGGGTGCGGCGAAGGAGAAAGCGGCGGCGTCCGGTGCGCGGACAGTACCGCCGCGCGAGCATGGCGGCAACTGCGACATCAAAGATTTGTCACGCGGCTCGAAGATTTTCTTCCCGGTGTATGTGGATGGCGCCGGGCTGTCTGTTGGCGATCTTCACTTCAGCCAGGGCGATGGAGAGATCACGTTCTGCGGCGCGATTGAAATGGCTGGCTGGGTGCACATGCGCGTGAACGTGATTAAAGGCGGAATGGAGAAGTACGCCATTCGGAATCCGGTGTTCCAGCCGAGTCCGATCACGCCGACGTACAACGACTACCTGATCTTTGAAGGCATCTCCGTCGATGAGAAGGGCGGCCAGCACTATCTGGATGTGACGGTCGCCTATCGCCAGGCGTGTCTGAACGCCATCGAGTATCTGAAGAAGTTCGGCTACTCGGGTGCGCAGGCGTATTCGATTCTGGGATGCGCGCCGGTGCAAGGGCATATCAGTGGTGTCGTCGATATTCCGAATGCTTGCGCAACGCTCTGGCTGCCCACGCAGATCTTCGACTTCGATATCCGCCCGAACGCGGATGGTCCGGTGAAGCACGTGAAGGGTGGCGTCGATATGCCGTGTTCGCCGGATTTGGCGAAGTCCTGATGCGTCGAACGTGACGGAGATAGCAATGCCGATATACGACTTCGAATGTGCGGACTGCGGGACGTTTGCGGTGATGCGACGGATTGCAGATCGGGATGACCCGTGTCATTGCCCCGAGTGTGGAGGGGAAGGGTCGAGAGTGATCACCGCGCCAGCGTTGGCGCTGATGGGGAATGCAAGCCGTTCTGCGCATGCGACGAATGAACGCGCTGCGAATGCGCCGCGTCAGTCTGGGGATGGCGCCGCACCGAGACATCGGGCGGGGTGTCGCTGTTGCTCGGGAGGGAAGGTTGCTCTCGCTGGGGCAGCGGCGTCAGAGGGGCTTAAGCGTCCGGCAGGCAGGCCGTGGATGATCAGTCATTAGCGCTTTTGGTTTGATGCCGGTTTGACGGGTGATAGCCCCTCGGGTCGCAGGATTCGAGGGGCTTTTTGTTTGAGACACAGTCCACATCCCCTCGCTTCGGAAAATCGCCCAACCTCGTCGATTCATCAACATTTGGGATGATTCCCTGAAATCGCCGTTGCTTCAGACGATAGACTGCTGAACGTCCGCCATCTTCCCGCCTAATGCCTGTCAGGGTTCCGACACGGTGCCTCACGCGTCACGATCCGATGCAAACAACGGCTCACTTCCTGACGCCGCTCCACATCCACACCGTTCATAACAGGAGACGGATTTGCTTACAGCAGTCGGTGTCGCAATCATCGTTGTCGTAGTTGGGTTGTTGCTCACGCGTAGAAGTAATCCCATCGTCGGCCTTACGTTGGTGCCTCTGATCGGTGCCGTCCTTGCCGGATTCGGCGTCGATCAGATCGGTGCGTTCTTCAGTTCGGGTTTGCTGAAGGTCATGCCGGTGGCGGCGATGTTCATGTTCGCCATTGTCTTCTTCGGCGTGATGCAGGATGCCGGGCTGTTTCGCCCACTATTGCGCGCAATGTTAGTGGCGACGCGCGGCAACGTGATCGCGGTCACGGTCGGGACGGCGTTGCTCGGCATGGTCGCGCATCTCGATGGCGCGGGCGCTACGACGTTTCTTCTCACGATTCCGGCGCTGCTACCGCTGTATCGGCGATTGAACATGAGTCCGTACCTGATGCTCATGCTGCTCACCCTTGGTGCGGGAATTTTCAATATGACGCCGTGGGCGGGCCCTCTCGGTCGGGCTGCGGTCGTATCTGGCATCGAGGCAACCGAGCTTTGGCGGCCATTGATCGCGATTCAGGCGATCGGCGCGGTGTTGCTGGTGATGCTGGCGGTGCTGCTTGGCGTCAGGGAGGCAAAGCGGGCACGTGCGTTAAACGCCCTTGGTGTGTCGTTGTCGGGAGGGGACGATGAACGATTTGACGACTGGCGTTCGGCAGACGCCGGGGCTGGCGAATCGAGCGGTGAGCCGTGCTCTGTCGATGACGTTGTTGTGTGCAAGGGGTTAGGGCATCGAAGACTGATGTGGCTCAACGGTGCGATCTTCGTCATGGTATTGGCGGGACTTGTCACAGGCGCGCTGCCGTCAACCTATGTCTTCATGATCGGCCTCGCCGTGGCGCTCTCCATCAATTTCCCGAACGCGCGCGACCAGATCGAGCGCATCAAGATGCATGCCCCTAACGCGCTGGTGATGAGTTCGATCATCATGGCTGCCGGTGCCTTTCTGGGCATTATGGACGGTAGCGGCATGCTCAAATCGATGGCCGGCGATCTGACGCGAGTCTTGCCAACCGCGCTGACGCCCCATCTGCACCTTGTGCTGGGATTCTTCGGTGCGCCGATGGAGTTGGTGTTGAGCACGGATGCGTATTACTTCGGCTTGTTGCCCATCGTTCAGGAGGTGGTATCGAGCTTCGGTGTGTCACCCTCGGCAACCCTTTATGCGATGACGATCGGCAACATCGTCGGCACCTTCATCAGCCCATTCTCTCCCGCCCTATGGCTAGCCCTCGGGTTAGCAAATCTCGAAATGGGACGGCACATCCGCTATTCACTGCTGACCGTCTGGGGATTCTCTGTCGTGCTACTCGCCTGTGCCGTGGCGCTTGGAAGGATTCCGATTTCGATGTGAACAGGGTGAGTGCGGTCGTAGGGCGTCTTAGTAGATGAGACAACGCACAATAAAAATCAAAGACTTACGAAGAGCCGCGCCACAAACGCGTTGTAGAGATAGAGGGGTTGTTGCGACTGGCCTACCTCCTCGCCAAAGTAGTAGCGTTTTCGGGTCGCATCATCAGGTCGCGGCGATCAGCAATTGCCAAGGCCGAGCGAGCCCAAGCGTCGCGATCGCCATCAAACGCACCATCAATTGCCTTTGGCGCGGACGCGACCGTGCCCATGTGCTACACGGCACTGCGTTCTGAAATCACGAAGACCAAAGGGAAGGGGAAAGTTTGTTGCGATCTACGGGCGGCACAATGCGGCCATCATCCTTGATGGTGTCCAGCGCTGCGAAAGCTTCGTAATGGGCGAGATTTCTCCTTCTTATGTTGCATGCTTAGGGGCCTAAGGCGGAGCCAAATCCAATCGAACGCCGTTGATCTCTCTCCGATTTTTCTCGCTACTGTTTGAAAGCCGCTCCAACAAAGCATGCGGATCGGGCTGGCCCAACACTAATCGATACCAACTCGCCTCCTCCAAAAGCCGCGCCCAGGCCGTCTCCTCTCTGGAGAACGGGATGTTGAGCGCGATGGCTTTGATGGGCTGACCCTCGCCGTAGTGCCAGAGGGGCGCGAGGATGCTGTTGTGTTTGTCGGATTGTTCCCGGGCCGCCTGCACAAGGAGTTCCCATGGGTTGGCAAGCGAAGGGGTCGAGCCCAAGGCATTCGCTGGAATGTTAAGTTTCGCTATGCTCGTCCGGACTCCTAAACTAAGATAACGATCGACTCGTCCCTCGCGCTGCTCTAAAGCGAGGGGGGAAGTTGGAAGGTTCCAATGCACAAGACGCCTGCAGTACCGGTGCATATCGAGGCCTTCCTGACCCGTCGACGTTGTAGCCAAAACAAAGGGTGGAAATGGGGAGTTGAATGCTGTCAGCAGAGGGTTCGCATGCCGCCCCCTCCGTCTCGCGGGCCTTTTGCTCCTTTTGTCGGCCGCCTTCTGCGCCCTCGGGTCGTCATCCGGTGGACTATCGTGCTCGCCCAGAGCACGTGCGTACATAGCAGCGCCATATTGCGATTTCCTCCCGGCCCGTGGACGCGCGACGTGAAGGCCACCAACGGTGCTAAGCGCCACATGAATGGCTTCTGCGACCTCATTTGCCAATCTTTCTGGGTCTTTTTCCAAACTGTCTCGCACGAGAAGAAATACGTATTCGTCAAGCACGCTCTGAAGGTCGTTCTCCAAGCAGAACGAGATTACCCGGCGCCAATACGGTTTCTTTTTGTTTGATCTACCACCTTCCACAACAGCCACAGCGGCCGGTCGCTGGAATAGGCGCGAAATGCTGTACCCGATGGCAATCGCAGCCCCGAAAAGAGCTTCTCTGTTTGTGTCTCCTGGAATGGCGCGCCGCAGCGCGCGGTAAGCGCAAGTTCCCGGCGCTCCGGCAGCGAGTTCTGCCAGTTCATTCGCTTCCATGACGGTTACGTCGGCCCGTCTGATCTCTTGAACTTGATTCATGAGGTCCCGGGCGGGCACCAGATACGATGCCGTCTGAACCGAAGGTTTTGGATATAGTGGCCCTGCGTTGAGTCCTAGCGCAACATCAACCAGATTCTGTGGGCGTGCCGCACGCGATACCTTGAGATGTCCTGCGCCTTCAAGTTGCTTGCGAATCTCCGAGATCAGCTTCGACGCCGGCAGCGCCTTCCCGCTGCCACGCATAGCTTCAAACGGATCGCTGGATTCGGCAAACCGCCACAAGGGAGCACTTATCAAATAGACGGAACGCACAGTCATACTTTTCTGACCCGCGTTGGTTACCCTCGAAAACTCAAGATCCTTTTCGCGGCTAGGCCGTGGTTCAACGCACAGATTTAGTGCCGTCGCTATAGCCGGGGGTGCCGCGGACCATGAGGTGAAGACGAGAGTCTTCGACGGCGGGTTGTCGAGTGACCGGGAAGGATTCTCAACGTACGGCCGAGTCGGCGGCAGCCACAGCCGGCGATCCTTTGCATCAGTTCCCATCTCCTTCATCATGGCACGAAGACGCGGGTGCGCCGGGTCGACCAATGGCGCCTTTCGGTTGAGTTGGGAGGAGGTGAGTGCCGCCGGCACCGGCAAGCGCTTGCCAACCGCCTCCGCAAAGGCTCTGCCTGTAACATATCGCGCACTTAGCGCGCTGATGACGTACGGTGTGGACTTCCAGAGATCGACAAGCTCGGCAAAGCGATGTCGCTTATTCTTTGCGGAAGGGTCTGCCCTCCTCAGAAGATCAATTGCCTGACGCAGGGCAGTCAAGTCACGCTCGTCCATAGAGGCTTCCACCGCAATTCGCTGGACGTGAGCATCGAATGGTCGCTCCGTGCGAACCATAAAATCCCGCAAGTGATTGCCGAGATTATCAACGGCCAGCTGCAGAACCGCTTTGCTGATCTCCTTTTCCCGCAGTGCTGAGCGCATCTCCGCGAGCGCAAGTTGAACGTTCTGAACCATACTCGCCTGACCACAATTCAGAAAACCGACCAAATCCATGAAGCCCTTGTGGGGATTCTTTCCGGAATCGTCGCCCGGCGCACCTGGTTGGTATGGCGTCGCCGACAGGACAAGCATCCGCCGCTCAAGCAAGTATTCGACTTGCGGCGTGGGCCATTCGGCAATTAGATCGCCTGAGAATCTCTGAATTTCATCGACTACTATCAAAGCTGGACTGAGCTTTTCCAGGGCACATCTGGCCAGCACGGCCCGCAGCCTGCCAACAATGGCACGCTTGTGTTTTTTGCGTAACTGCGGGTCCTTCAATTGTTCGATGATGGTTTCTGACTTGAGCTTTCTCTCGAACGCATCTCGCAACTTGCTGGGCAGGGGCTGCTCAGCGAATTCATTGAAAGTTTGGTCACTAACCCGATTGCCCTTAAAGAAGGCACGTACGTCCGGCTCCAACATCAAAGACCGGTAGCGGCGCATGAGCAGCTTGTACAACAGTACCCGCTCGTGCACGGAGCCAAAGTGGTCATCCCGCAAATCCTTGATCGGTGTCAAACCAATCAACTTTCCTCGCACATCTTGCTGGTAGATCTTCTCCGCAAGCAGGCTGAGCGACCCAAAGGATTCCGGCGTCAGGCGGCTCGTCTTCAATTTCTTCAGATTCTGAGCGACGATATGCCCGCTAGAGGCTAGGTACACCACGTTGGACTGGGGCCGCCTCGCTGTCGCCATGGCAATCACGCCCTGCGCCACCTTGGTTTTTCCAAGACCGACTTCGTCGGCAATGAGGAAACGACGTTGACCATTCTCGAACATGCGAGCATAGGCATGCTGCACGGTACGCTTCTGAAACTCCTGCAGGTGGAACTCGTCGAGCAGGCTTGAGTCTTTCATCTCAGCGACTCCTTTACGAGCCGCCACATGGTCGTTAATCGTCCATCCTCAGCGTCGTTCGTCAGCCCGGCCAACAAACTGTCGATCGTTGCGATCTCTGCCTGAGCGTTTGTGCCGTGAACGCGCAGCAGCACTCTTTCCAGGATAGGCAAATTGAGATCGCTCCCTGGCTTTTTCGTTGATGTTTTGGTGACGGGGCTCCCCGGGGAGCTGCCGTTATGGCCTTTCACACCAAAGTACCACAGCAACTCGCGATAGAGCTCGGGTCTTGCTGCCTGGGCCAGCGTCATGCGTGCAGCATCCCGGTCCCAGTCAAGATCGCCATGAAGCTGCATCGCGAGCACGATATCCAAAGGTACTTCGTCACCGTACCTAAGTGTTAAGGCCACAAATGGAGTGAGTTCGATGCCTGCATCTATCTCGACGATGCCCGACATGCTGTTCTTTTCGAGAGTCAGGTGAGCGCAACTGTCGTCATAGCCGAAGGGACACATACCAATCTCGACACCGTCCGGCCAATCAAGCCTGCCCCCCATAATTTTGACCGTCACAGCCAGGGTTCGCGGCGGTCCATTTTGAACCCACCCCACCACAGCGGCGCCGGCAAGGATACTGCGCACCGTCTTAATCCACGGAGGATCTCGCTGCCCGAGCTCAACCGAGCTCGGGGTAATTTCCTCGAGCAGGCTTCGGAAGGTTCGCTCTTGGTCTGGGCGCTCCTCTGCAAGCAGATCAGGCACCTGAAGTGTTCTGGCTTTCGCCACTCCGGTGACGGCCACCTCGACGTTACCGGTCCATCCCGATCGCGTCGCATTTGCGCTTGTTACAACGAGACGCGTACCACCTTTCTTCGACGAAGCCAGGTAGATCTTAGCGTGCAGCCCGACCAGTCTTCCGCGCCCATCCATTAGTTCAGACGCATCCCTTTGGTCCGAAACGTCGTACGTCTTCATTGCCCCGTTGGAAATCTGGAATACCTGATAGTCCGTGAACGCCGAGTCAGGCACATCGACTGGTCGAGTTACTAGCCATCGACGAGACCTTCCTGTTGCCGACTGCGCCGCAAGCTTATCGAGAACACTCTTGTGCACAAACGGCGAGATGATCAGCAAGTCATCGCCCTTGATCATCTCAAAGATGTTATCGGCATTTTTACTATCCGGATGAAACAGCCGCACTTCGAGGTCCGTCACACCGCGCAACGGCTGAAAGCGCGCCCGTTCGAGTGCCCGACCAATTTGCCGGCACTGCTCGACCGCCGGGTGCGTCGGATCATTTACGAATTTCGCTAGGTCGCGAACGGCGTCGGATAGTCCCGGTACGCACACTCCTCCTGTTTCTACCTGATCAAGGACGACTACTGAATCCCACGAGTTGTCTGTCGTGAGGTTTCGGGTCGCAATAACGACTCGAACCAAGTTCTCGTTCTGCCCTTGGATGGGCTCAAATTCCAGTACAAGTAGCTTTGGGTGAAATGACCCGCCCTTGATCGAGCAAGGTACAACTGCATCTCCTACAAGCCTCAGTAACGGCCGAGAACTTGCCCAACGCTTCGATATCGCGATCCGATCACCCTGCACAAGCAGGGTAAGACGTGTGCCAAGTTCATAGATTCTCGAGATACCCACGGACTTCTCAAGGTCTTCGGCACCGATGCCTGCTGCGAACAGCGGAATGGTGACGAGTGTTTCAGCATCGATGCTGTAGGCCGTACCGAGAGCATGCTTAAGCCGATAGCCCTGCGGCGGAGAAAGAACGTTACGTAGAGTGGACCGCCCATACGGGTCGAGAGGGACAGTTCGCCTAGCCACGCGGATTCTCCGCGTCCTTGACGAAGCCACGCACGCATGCACTCCAACGGAAGTCCCAACGCGTCGCCATTTCTGGCGTGCCCGACCAACTGGCTAGATGGTGTGGATTGCCGAGCTTCGGCGCCGGATTGACCCTCTCACGCAACGCAACCCAGTCCCGCCAGTCGCTTGATGTCAAATCCGTCTCGCCTTTCATGAGCCTATCGGTTGTGTCGGCGAGGAATCTTCGCGAGGCTTCACCTCCGAGATTGCCCCAGTAGGAAGGATTTATCCAGGGCTCGAGTGTTGATTTCTCCACTTCGCAAGATGCCTTCCATTTTTCGTACTGCTTAGCGATTCGTTGCTCCGTCGCGCCTAGGTCTTGCTTCCTCACAGTCCATGTGGTCTCAAGTCCTTTGGACTGCAACTTCTTAGCTTCCTTGAGAAGCGCGAAGTTGTATGCCAACTGGGCACTCCAGCAGATCAGACTGGCGGCTTTGGCACGAAGAAGTTCCGTACGCGCACTACTGCTGCCGACGTTCACGTCCCACGGATAGCCTGCCATGGATGCCTTCTTTCCATTTCGCAACTGCGATGCAATGGCGGCAAGCGGAGGCGAGCCGGGCAATTCGAGCCATTTTTCGAGGATGAAATCCACTTCGGCCTGGCGGCAGTGAATGCTGGGTTGAGCCGCTCCATCGTCGGCCCAAAATTCATCGATGAGCGATACAACCTTCCGGTCCCACTGCACGCGCTGATCGAACAGCGGGTTGCCCTCTTCATCAACCGCAACGGTCGACTTTAGTGCAGCGAGCCCATTCGCGACGGTGACGTCCCGATCATCTCCCGTCAAAGGCGTAAGAAACTTCCAGGTGCGCAGTGCCGTCCAGTACAAATGCACGAAATCTCGCCCGGTCGTGCGTCTACCAATAACGCCGGTCTCGTTCCCGTTTGCGCTATTGAGTGCGGCATTGAACTTGGACTGCACCTCCGAAAGATTGTCAATCGTCGTCTTATTGTGGCGTAGGACTGCGGGAATTAGAAAGACGTAACGTAGCCGTCTGTACTGTGTAGATGTCCCGGGAAACAGGCTATCGGATATGCGGTCACGCACTGACGCACCAATCCGTAAGGCATCTACTCCCTCGCCATCGACATCTTGACTAAGAAAGTCTCGAACCTGATTCGACTCGGCTTCGTCGAAGTCCAGCCATTCCCACCGACTCGCCGCGGTCATAGGTATTTTGCGTTGGGGGATAAAGGGTTCAGCAATGAGCCGACGACATTTTTGCGTGCGCGAGATTTATCCATGGACTCGGAATAACGTAGTCCGGTTTCGCTGAGTCTTCCAATATTTTTGATCATTTCGCACCAACTCGTCTGCCAGCAACCAGAATTGCCAGCTTTCGCTTACGGCCAGCATCTTTCGTGTCTCCAGACCCGGCATCAGCGGTGCACTTGCATTCCATGCGCATTCATCCGACATTACGGACGATCGCCGCCCGGTTGCGAGAGACACACGCGCCATCCATAGACGTCATCCCTAATCCATATTCGCTTGTCACAGGGTTATCGGAGTGTTCTGGAAAAACATTAGAGGATTGCCGCAACAGCTACCAACTGAATATCAGCTTCTGGCGGCCATTCGCCAAGCCGAATCATTGAGATGCGCGTTTGATCGTTCAGCAACGCTCACGATTGGCCCACGCCGGACATTTCTTATCTCGGTGTCGCTTACAGACTCCGACTGCCTTTGCAACGCGGAAAACGAACGCAACCCCAAAACTGCTTTCCTGCGTTGCGGCCTTTTTTGGCAGTCTGCAGTCTCATGATCGAAGCACAATTCGGGCAAAGTGGCTTTGAGGACTTCGTACGGGCTGAAATAGCCGTCGTCGCGCTGTGTGGAACAGTCGTCGCGGGCCGCGTTGGCGACGGGCGCTTCGGAACGATGATCTCGATCGGCAGCGGCTGGGGTGCCGATATGCCTACCCCCTCGCAATGGCGTTTCGCGGACTCGCGGATTTCCAACGCTTCCCTGAGGGCGGAAAAGGCGAGGGGATTGGCCGACAAGAGCTTGGACGGCGCCATTTTCAGATTAGCCAAACCTGTTCGCAGCTTTTTCTGGATGGCGGCGCGTTTGGCAACCCACGCTGATCTGACCGAGTTTTCCGCCTGCGCGTCCGATGCGTTGCGCTCTGGGTTATAGCGAAATTTGGCTTCGTGGCTCTGCCGCCAAGCAAGAAGCTTGGCGGTGTATGCCTCGCCAAAGCCCGGAACCGCCATGACGGCGCTGCGAGTGACGTCGTTCGCCGTTTCGACGTTGAACGAGGCAAGGGTCGCGGTTTTGGCGGGTCCGATACCAGCAATTTTGGCGCGTCGGATCAAGAATCCGTCGAGATAAGCAGACCGCTGGCGCGCCTCGCGGGTGTTTTGCAGCTCCGCGAGGGTGCGGGCGAGCTCCGGATTTAGCCCTCGATATTGCTCAACCAAGCTTTCAAGGTCCGCCCGAAGGTTCAGGGCATCGGTGTAGCCCAGACGATTCAGATATTCAAGGGCCGCAGCTTGCACGCGAGCGTCGGCCCTGGCAAAAGCCTTCTTCATTGGCTCTGGATCGACCTCGGCGGCAAAAGCATAGAACGCGACGCACGCGCCGGTGATCAGCCATAGAGGGAAAAGCTTCGGCAGCACCAGAGCGCCCAAAAGAATCGGCGCGCACCAAAGCAGTCGGGCGACACGCTGGTTTCGTCGATTCTCCAAGGCTTCTTGCGCTGTCGGCTTCGAGACACCGACTTCCGAGCAGGAGGCTGGAATGAGGTCTTCGGGACGTGGAAGAACCACGGCTCCAAGGCTCGCCCAAATCTCGTCAATGTCAAACCCGTCCGGACCTGATGGGCTGGCTACTGGAGAAGACAATGTCGGAAACATGTCGATTCCGGACTGGACAAGCAGCCGACACCAGAGACACTCCCCTGCGGGTCTCGGGAAAAAATGGGCAGGAACGGTCGCGCATTGTCGAAGTTCGGCCTCCAGTCCGCCGAGCAGACTCACCCACTGCGCGGCGGTTGGCCGCTTGGCCGGGTCGGTGCCAAAAGCCGCCTCAAAGGCACTGGCAACAGACGGGGGAAAATCTTGAAGGCGAATTGAGCCCGGAGGCGGTATGGTGCGCGTTTCTATCCGCCGAGCGTTCGAAAAGGCAAAGCGGTGCTGTGCGATCGCCTCCCCCAAGCTAAGATCGGCGTCCGAGCACCGTCCGGCATAAGGGTGCCGGCCCATCGCAAGCAATTGGAAAATCGCGACCGCCAAGCCAAAGTGATCGTGCACCTTTGTTCGTTCGACCTCGCTCAGACGCGCGCCATGCAGCTCTGGAGGCGTAAAGTCTTCGGTTCCAACGATGCAGCGGTGCAGGCTCCCCTGAGATCTAAACTGAAAGCTGTCGGCGTCGATCAACGCGACGGTTGCGTTTTGGCTGACCAACACGCCCGAATGGTTGAAATCCCCGATAACGCAGTCGATCTCGTGGACAGCGGCCACGGCGCGTGCGACATTTGCAGCTGTTCGAACCAGAAAACGATAGTCTGCGCTTGGGAACTGGATTTTGCGGGACTTTGGCCCATACAGCTCGTGGATGGGGCGGCACTTGGAGACCAAGCGCATGATGAACCCGGCGAAGCGTCCCGACTCGTCGGTGGCGACTTCCAACGGAAATGCGACCAGGCTGGTCCGCTCCGACAAACGGCTTCCGACCATGGCCAGCACTTTGGCCTCGCGCGGCGCTCGCAACTCGTTTTTGTAGAGCTTGACGGCCTCGCCTGGGCGTCCTTCTACGAAATAGACGTCACCTTCGCCGCCGCGGCCCAACAGATTGCCGAGGCGGGTTTTTTTGCCTGATATCAGAACGGCCTGCGAATTCATCGATTCGAAAGAAGAACGAGGGTCTTGTCGTCGTCCGTGCGGTCGCAAATCGCTTTGCTGTCGAGATACCGCCCTAGAGCCGTGGACAATGAGGAGAGTCGGCCGTACTCGCGAGCCTGGTCGACCGGTCGAAGCATCGGTTCGAAAAAGCGGGGCGAGGGCGCTTGCGTGAACTGATCGAGGGCCAGCGACTCGATTCCGTCCGAAAATAGCGCGAAAGCATCATGATCGGAATCGAGCCGACGGATGCGCAGCCGCACCTCGGGGTCATCCGTCACAAAGAATGTGGTCGAGGCAAACTCGCCGTTCTCCGGGCCAGAAAGGGTTTCCCATTGGCCGTCCTTTCTCGCGACAAGCGCGCCGTCGCCAATGTGCAGGATCAACGCTCGCCCATTGCGAAACGCCAAGAGGACCAAGGTCGCGGCGAACTGTCGACGTTCAATCGCTCGTCCAGCCGCGGCGTGCCCCAGACGATCGCGCAACTCATCCAGCCAGACCATGGCCTGCTCGTTGTCCGGCAAACCATCGTGGCGCTTGAACCATTCACGAAGCTGGCAAACCATCGCGCGGCAGACAACCGATGCGCCTTGTCCGCCATGACTCGCACTTCCCGCGCCGTCCGACACCACCGCGCAAAAGGAGTCGGCTCCGACGCTAGTGATGCTGAAAGCATCTTGCTTACGTGTCCCTTGGCGCGAATGGGAAGTCCCGATTCGGGAGGCCGCGGCCCATCGCCAGCGCCCGTCAGCCTGCAACTGCCCACCCGTCCGGTGCAATGGGATTCGCCAGCGGAACGGGGTCTCCCGGACTGGATCTTGAGACGGAGCCGAGGGAAGCGGAAAGCCAAGAGAAGAATTCTTGAAACGCCAACCCCTTAAGTTTCAACGGCTGACGCACGGCGATCTTCGACAACAGAGCCATGTCGGCCTGCTCGACGCCAACAGCATAGAACATGAACTCTTTACGCTCTTCGCCCGCATGCACAAGCTGAGCGGCCTCGTCCCAGCGGTCCGTCGGAGCGCCGTCGGTGAGAATGAAGACCCACGGACGATAATATTTCACACCATTAGCGCGGTAACGGTCTTTGCGGTCACGCAAAAGCTGGATAGCTTGGGTGATTGCTTCGCCCATTGGCGTCGCCCCGTTCGCCTCATAGGCTTCCGGGAAAAAACCATCCATCGTGGCGAAGTCATGCCGAATCGCGACCGGACCAAAGGTCACGATGGCCACCTCGACTCGCTTGGAGGCCATCGAGTCGGCATACAGCTCGTCCTTGAATTGCGCCAAGGCTTCATTGAGCTGGCGAATCGGCTCTCCGCGCATCGAGGCCGAGGTGTCCAACAACAACACGCACGGGCATCGAGGCTCCGGATTTTCCAATAACTCTGCGTCGACGAACGGTTGCTGCTCAAATTCTTCCATTGCCCCTTCCCCGTTATCTAATCAAGTAAGAAATTCTTTTGGCAGAGTATAAAAGGCTCGGCGTACCCCGCATAGAACTGTTTACTTTGGGCTTAGCACGATTTAGTGTAGGTATCTGCAGGCAGTTAGGATACCTCACGACAACGGATGAAACGATAGTACGTTGCTCGGGTAATTTATGGGAGCGGGCTGGATTGTCTCGAATGAACGTGCAATCTTAATTTCACCGGCAATATCCCCGATGATTAGCGCCAATTGACCAAGGGAATTCATTCGATCTTGAGCGACCCACTTTCCCGCGCTGAACTGTACGAACTAGTATGGCGAGAGCCAATGCTTCGAATAGCGGAGAGATTCGGAGTCTCTTCGAGTTACATGGCCCGAGTTTGTACAGAGCTGCGTGTGCCACGACCGCCTCGCGGTTATTGGGCGAAGCTGGGGGGCGGGAAAACGTCTATGCGACCAGCACTCCCTGAGGCCAGGCCCGGCGATGTTACGGAGTGGAAGCCTGGTGGTGGAATTGGCACCACCGAGCGCGCCACGAAGAGAGCAGCTCAAAAACCGCATGTGCTCAAGGGCACCGAGCCAACAACAGATCCAGTCACACGCCGCCGATCCCGCCGCCTGATGCCCTCAACGTCCATCCACCCGTTGGTCGTCGGAATCAAACCATTCTTCGACAAAACCAGGGACAGCGAAACGGGCATATTGCGGCCATTCAAACGGTTGATGGCCGACCTAATTTCGTCGAGGGAGCTACTCGATACCAGCATCGATACCGCCGACAAGCTCTTCAACTCACTGACTTCCCGCGGTCACCGAGTGACAATCGCACCGGCCAGCGAGCGCTTTCGGCGCGCTGAGGTCGATTTACGGGAGGTACCAAGAAAGGATCATTACCAGCAAGACCCATGGTCGCCTGAGCGCCCAACGGTCGTGTACATTTCTGACGTTCCAATCGGCCTGACGCTCTTCGAGATGAGTGAAGTCGTTGAAATGCAGTACGTCGGCAATAGCCAGTATGTTCCTCTTGGTAGTGTCACGCCGACTCAACGCGAGAGGTTCAAGAGGCAAGGGTATTGGACAACAATGAAGGACGTCGCGTCGGGTCGACTTTGCCTGCAAGCGTATTGTCCATCGTGGCTAGTTGAGTGGACCAAGCACTGGCGCGAAGAAAAGCCAGGGCAACTCACATCGATGCTGCCCAACATCGTTTCCGCATTGGAGGCTGCAGGTCCCGCTTTGAGTTCGGAGCTGAACATCGCGAGACGTCAAGCCGAGGAGGAGCGCAGGCAGTGGGACGAAGAGATGCAGCGCCACCGGGAGGCGGAAGCACGTGCCAGACAAGAGAAATGCCGTCAGGACGCGCGAGCTGACCTGCTGGCCGTCATTGCGGGCTGGGACGAGGCCAGACGGATTGAAGCGTTTTTCACCGAGGTTGAGAACGCAATTGATAGCCTGGACGAGGGCGAACGGCAAAAAATAATAGACCGCGTTTCGCTGGCAAAAAAACTGTTGGGTGACCCCCGCCCTCTTGAAAGGCTGCTGAGATGGAGGGCACCGCATGAGAGAAATTGACTCGCCCTTGGCTGCAAGTGACCGAAACACGTGGCCGGTATGGAATCGAGGAGTGCGGCGAGCGGATCTCGAGAACACTTGGTGCTCCGCTCCGTCCCGCCTTGAACGCTTGTAAGCCATGCTTCATGTCAGCCCCTCCCCCGTGATTCGTCCCCTCGCTAGCCGCCCACAATTCGACCATCGATCGCAAGGCACGCCTCAGAAATGAGCATTGCTCGGATTATGGGCAACGCATCCTCTTTTGGCAGTTTCATGTGCTTGACCTCAAACGGCGTGATGAGCTCAACCCCATCAAGCGGGGTAATCACGATCGTGATGTTCCACATCGACGGGTCTTCGTCGATTGAAATTTCCAATTCGCAGCCACGGTAAACTCTGCTGATTGCAGGCATGGCGCAGCTCCTCGACACAAAGTTTGAAACAGCAAAATAGTTCGCAACTCGAGGCCTAGTCTCTGATGCCATCCGCGACGGGGCACACGGAGGACATCATGAGAACAAGCCGACGCTGCATTTCCTGTGGCGCAGTTTTCACCCCGCGCCCAAACATACCAAATCAACGCTACTGCTCCTCCAACGCCTGCCAGCGCCAGCGGCGTTACGAGTGGCACAAGCGGAAGCTGCATACCGATTCAGACTATCTGGTCAATCAGCAACGCGCTCAGTCGGACTGGCAGGCCCGACACCCCGATTATTGGCGAAATTATCGCCAATCGCATCCCGAATATTGCCAACGTAACAGGGATCTTCAACGGATTCGGGACACAAAACACGCCCCATCCACTATTGCAAAAATGGACGCGTCCCCTATTCCTGCCGAGCTACTGAAGGGCTTGTATCTGATTAAATTCGTTGGCACTTATGACCTTGCAAATATGGACGAGCATCTCGTGAAAATAACCGCTGTTTTGAGCCTATGAAGAGTCAGGCCGGGCTTGCAAAGAGATGACTAGTAAATTTTCGTGTCGTCTCTGCTAATGTGGCTTCATAGCCGCTCGTCGTTAATCCCTTTGCATGAAGAACTACGAGCAATCGTTGCGTGGTCATGGTGTTGGAACCAACTCATGTCGTTCGATCGCGAAGCCCTAGCCGGGCCAACACCGGGAGATCAGTTGCGTGCCGCCGAGTACGTGCGCATGTCAACCGAGCACCAACAGTACTCGACGGAAAACCAACGCGCACGAATACGCGAATACGCATCTCAACGTGGGCTCGCGATCGTGCGAACCTATGCTGACGAGGGCAAGAGCGGTTTGAAGATCGACGGAAGACAAGGTCTGCAGGAACTAATCCGTGACGTCGAGAACGGGGCGGCGGACTTCGACACGATCCTCGTCTACGACGTTAGCCGTTGGGGACGATTTCAGGACTCGGACGAGAGCGCATATTACGAGTATCTCTGCCGTCGTGCAGGTATAAAAGTGTTGTACTGTGCCGAGCAATTCGAAAACGACGGCTCTCCCGTTTCCACGATCGTCAAAGGTGTGAAGCGTGCGATGGCAGGCGAGTATAGTCGCGAGCTCTCAACCAAGGTTTTTGCCGGGCAATGTCGGCTGATCGAGCTAGGCTATCGTCAGGGCGGGCCCGCCGGTTTTGGCTTGCGACGTGTTCTGATCGACCAGCATGGTGTTATCAAAGCGCATCTCGAGCGAGGCGAACATAAAAGCCTGCAAACCGATCGCGTCATTCTCGTGCCTGGCCCAGAAAATGAGGTGCGAATTGTCCAGCTCATTTACCAGTGGTTCATCGACGACTCATTGACGGAGTCCGAGATCGCTCAGCGTCTGAACACCATGCGCGTCTGCACCGATCTTGGACGCGACTGGACTCGATCGACGGTACGAGAAGTACTTACCAACGAGAAGTACATCGGTAACAACGTTTACAACCGAGTGTCGTTCAAGCTGAAGATGCTACGGATCGTGAACCCGCCTGACTTGTGGATAAGAAAGGAGCACGCATTCGAAGCGGTGGTTCCGAGTGAAACGTTCTACACCGCGCAAGGCATCATGCGAGCCAGAGCTCGGAGGTACTCGAGTGAAGAACTTATCGAGCGTCTCAGAAAACTCTATCAGAGCCGCGGATTCCTGTCCGGGGTCATAATTGATGAAACCGATGGCATGCCGTCTGCGTCGGTCTATGCGTATCGTTTTGGAAGTCTAATCCGCGCATATCAAACCGTAGGATTTACGCCTGATCGCGACTATCGTTACATCGAGACCAATCGTTTTCTTCGAAAACTCCATCCGGAAATCGTCGCGATGACGGAAGGCAGAATCGCGGATCTCGGAGGCAGTGTCGAGCGGGACTTCGCCACTGACGTACTCACAGTCAATCGCGAATTTACTTGCTCAATTGTCTTGGCCCGCTGTCAGATCCAGCTCAACGGGCACCATTTCTGGAAGGTTCGCTTCGACGCCAGTTTGCTGCCCGACATAACTGTGGCCGTTCGGCTCGACCACGAAAACTCGACTGCACTTGACTACTACCTTCTTCCAAGGCTCGATTTTGGTATGCCGAAAATCAGTCTTCGGGACCGTAACGCCATGGAATTTGAGAGTTACCGTTTCGACTCGCTCGAATATCTCTACGGCATGGCACAGCGTGCTCGATTGCGGAGGGCCGCATGAACAATCCACAGCTGCGAATCATTCCAATCGATCGGATCGAGATACTAAATCCGCGTGATAGAAACAACCTGATTTTTGAAGATATCGTCGGGAATATTAAGAAAATCGGCCTAAAGAAACCCATCGTTGTTACACCAAGATCAGGCCCCGATGGAACCGAGAGATTTCTGCTTGTTTGCGGCGAAGGTCGTCTGAAGGCATTTACTTCACTCGGTGAGTCGACCATTCCGGCGTTGGTAGTGGATGTAAGCGATGAAGACGCGCTCATCATGAGCTTGGCGGAGAACATTGCGCGCCGCCAACATCGGCCCTTGGAACTGCTCGCTGGCATCAGGCAGCTCTCCGCCCAAGGCTACTCATCAAAAGAAATCGCTGAAAAGACTGGCTTGACGCAATGGTATGTTCGCGGGATTTTGAATCTGCTTAGTCATGGCGAAGAGCGGCTGTTGGTCGCGGTCGAACAAGGCCGAGTACCGTTGAACACGGCACTAGACATTGTGGGTGCAGGAGATAGCGATGAAGCAGTTCAAGAAGCGCTACAAACCGCCTACGAATCCGGAAAACTACGCGGCAGACAGCTCATTGACGCGCGGCGCGTTATTGAGCGTCGCAAGACACTGGGTCGATCAGCCAGCCGAAGCGCGCCGCGTGGCAATAGCAATGTCAGTGCTTCGAGCCTCGTTCGGAGTTACCAGCGCGAAGTTGAGCGACAACGGGCAATCGTGAGAAAAGCCGAGTTTACGCAACAACGCTTACTTTTCCTGGTGGGCGCTCTACGTCAGCTATTTTCCGACGAGAATTTCGTCAACCTACTGCGAGCGGAAGGTTTGGCTACATTACCCAAATATCTGGCCGATCGCGTCTGGCCGAGTGGGAGCACAGGATGAGTGGGGTACCTATCGGCTTTATACCCGAACCGATTTTGGTTCCAGTCGAAAATGTACTGCTGTCAAAGAAGCTGCAGGAACGAACCTCGACCTCTCGAAAATTCCAGCAGATTCTTGCCTCCATTCAGGAAGTTGGATTGATCGAGCCACTGTCGGTGACTCGGGCCGACGGTGCATCGAAGGACGTTTACGTGCTGCTCGACGGCCACCTGCGATTGCTCGCACTTCAGCAACTCAAGATCTCGCACGTCTTGTGTCTTGAGGCGACCGATGACGAAAGCTACACCTACAACAATAGACTGAACCGAGTTTCGACAATTCAGGAGCATCGCATGATATGCCGCGCTGTAGAGCGCGGCATATCACCCGAGCGGCTGGCAAAGGCGCTCGCAGTAGACGTCTCATTGATACGACGCAAGATTCGTCTGCTCGACGGATTATGCCCGGAGGCCATCGAGCTGCTGAAGGATCGAGAGTTCTCGCCTGAAATATCCCGTGTTCTGCGAAAGATGAAACCGACACGGCAAATCGAATGCGTCGAGCTCATGAGCTCCGTCAATAACATCACGGTTCCATATGTCGAGGCGCTTTTCGTCGCGACACCGGCCAACCTGCTCGTCGGAGAGAAGAAGCCGACGAAGCTCACAGGAGTCACCGTGGAGCAAATGGCGATCATGGAGCATGAGATGGGAAATCTTCAAACCCAATACAAGCTCGTCGAACAGACATATGGGCAAGATGTTCTGAATCTTGTAATTG
Source organism: Pandoraea commovens (assembly GCF_024704525.1). Taxonomy (NCBI): domain Bacteria; kingdom Pseudomonadati; phylum Pseudomonadota; class Betaproteobacteria; order Burkholderiales; family Burkholderiaceae; genus Pandoraea; species Pandoraea commovens. Next base: position 21,662 of record NZ_CP102780.1, on the reverse strand, counting down.
CCAAGGGTTATCTTGCGAGGTTGATGGAGAACGATGCCGTAAGGAAATTCATCGATCGCTATCAACCAGACATAATTCCCGAATTTGAGTCGATCATCGCAACAGTTTCCCTCGATCAATCTCAATCGGCATCCCCGACCTAGCGGACCGAGCGGCTCCCGCGCGTTTTAGGTCCCAGTCTCTAGCACTGGTCTTTCCGGTCTAGCAGAACCTGCTGACCTGCTTGATTTGTTTGATCGAGTGCCTTCTCTTTGGCCAAGTTCAAAGCTGTCCCGCCTGGTGGATGCCGCGCGAAATATCTTCGCTGCACCCTAGCGTCCTTTTTTTACTTACACCTCGACGATTAAGCCGGGATCGAACTGCGGATTTAGGTGTCGCGGCGAGTACCCGCGCGGATTACAAATGACGCGCGTCCCGCGTCCCGCGACATCACCCTTCGGGGACTCGATGTAGTCGAAACTCGTATGCATATGCCCGTGAATCCATAGGTCGACGGCAGGGCCCATTAAATCAGACAGATTCGAAGCATACGCTGGTGTCAGCGAGTCTCCATCGTACTCAGGATCAACTGACTGAATCGATGGTGCGTGGTGACTAATGACGACAGTCTTGCCGTCAAACGGTTCGGCTAGTTTATTGCGCAGCCATGCGCGCGAGACCTCATGGCGACGAACAGTGTCTATTGGATAGAGCTTTCGAAACGAGGAGGTCGCTCGAATCAAGCGAAAGTCGCTCATCGAGCTTTGAGCGTCTCGCATGCTCACCCCGGGAGACACTTCGCCCTCGTACAGCTTGAAATCCGTCCACAGCGAGCAACCAAGGAACCTGACGCCGTCCAACACCAGTTCGTCATTTTCCATGAAACTCACATTCGTGCCAGCCGCTGCCGCACGTAGTTTTTCTAGGGCACCATCAAAATGCCCCCCATAAAACTCGTGATTCCCAGCCACCAAGAGGACGGGCATCGGGGAAACGCTGGTCAGTTCAAGGGCCCATTTCACACTTCGATCTTTCGTGTGAATGTCGCCAGCCAGAATGACAACGTCAGCTCGAGCTAGCGCCTCCGCGTCGACTACGGATGGCTCGAATTCGTTGTGCAAATCAGAAAGTATCAGCAATTTCATGGCCGCATTTCCCAATATTCGGTTCTGTATTGCTAAAAGTCGGAGAAGCATTCGATCGTGTGTGACCAGCTTCGCGCGCTCACGAACTGTTAGTTCGAATCCAGTACTGCCGTCCACCGTCAACCAATGGTCCGGAAACGACATCAATACCGTTCGCGCGAGCCCAACACAACGCGGAGCGCGACGAGACGCCATGCGCTCGAGCGACGTGGACTAGTGGTTGAAAGCGATGTCTGAATCGCGCAAGCTCCGTGAGACTAATCGTGCGCGCGGAACGCGTTCGTAGTCTCCCAGACTGACAGCGCACTAGACCCACATTAACAAGGTGATACATCACCTCCTGTTTTACTCCAATGCGCCGAGCTGCCTCAACAACGGATACCTGATCACAGACCGTCACGTTACCAAGGGTACTTTCCAGCACGTCGCCCCGCTCAACAACGAAGTCTCCCAGAACGGTACCCGCAGCAACGAGCCGAATAGCGCCGAAGGTCAGTTTCGCAAAGAACACTTCGGACGCATGTGTGGGGACGTATCGTCGAAGCGCTTCTCCCAAACGTACGGGATCGACAAGCTCCTTGTTCTCGGTGCTTACGGATGCGATACGACTCACCATGCGATCGAGTGAGTCCTTGCGTATGCGACCTTCTACGCCATCGATCAGCCCCAACCTCACCAGCTCGCGAACGCGCGTCGAGGAAAGTCCAATGTATCGAGCCGCAGCCTTTGCAGAAAGTAAAGAACGTTGTACTTTCCGCATCCGTTGAAGGCTAGCGTCATCGACGACAAACTTGCGTCGCCCAGCTTTGGTTCGTCTCACCGGTACCACCTCTCCCGTTTGCCTAATAATTCGGGCAATCGAGGAGCTGCGCGGCATCTCTCCGCAACGCAGGTCCGGGGACGATATTCTGCTTTTCCTTTCCCACAGCAACGCGTCTCCGTTGGACATAGCGTATTCGACGTAGTCGTTCAGCAATTCCAACAGCCAGCCTCTCGCCCCGACGGCCAATTGCTTACGCAACATTGCGAGCAGGTGGGGAAACGCGTCCGACAAAAGTGGAACGCACATTGAAGCTGCCTGCGGCACTCGTAAGCGATCCATCAGCTCAAAGCAAACATTGCGGTCTATGACGAGTGGTGCCCCCGCCGTTACGACGTTTTTTTCCGTATCCTCAGACCTACGCGACGCTCGTTTTTGCGGTTTTCCCCGCAGCCCGAATAGACGCAATGCGCCGAGAAAGCGCGCGAGCTCCCACCGGTCTGCCACGGATAGATCGCGAGCGTCGCCTTCTGATATGTCATCGATCAGACACCCCACGTCCTGTGACAACCACTCAAATTTCGCGAGCGTCAGTGACGCGCCGCAAATGCACGTCGATAGTCGCGCCTGCTTCCAGCGCAAGGCACGATGACATCCCGTGCAGATCGACGTTAGCCAACAACGATGCTCAAAGCACGCAGCTGGCCCGGAAATCCAATCCTCCTTCCAGTATCCGTTGGCAGCAGCTAAGCAAAGAGGGCACCATCGTGCAGCGCCGTGCATCTTCGGCAATCTACTTTCGACTGGCAACATCCAACGAGGGTCAGATAGCCCGTTGGACGCCGCCGCTCTCAATCGATAGCCAAGATAGCTCTCGTCCAGATGGGCGCACGGGCGAACCAGGAAGCGGCCGTGAAACAACCGCATCCCCAGCGCTCGCCAGTCGGTAACATAGGTAGAAGATGGCTTCATTGCGGTAGCAAGGAAAGCTGGCCATGAGTAATTTGCCGCTTGCGCGCTCGCCCGCCCTCGACTCGCCGCAGTTCGCGCAACCGTCTTACCGCAGTTTCGTCAACGAAGTACGCCGACAATCCGGGGCAATCCAGTTTCCGGTAGACGGGGAGATCCCCGTTGAACACTTCCCTCACGATTTTCAGCGATAACGCCCTGGTACCTCCACGCCACGCCATCCAATCTCCGAACAGGGAGTATGTGGGCTCAGCATCGCCCGGATGCGGACGCGCTATCTCCTCCAAGCGCTGGCAGACGCTAACCAGATCAGCCTTCCGGAAGTAAGTGGAGCTCTCCACCACAATAGGTCGCAGGATATCCATACTTCTAAGCGCCACGTACGCTCGATGGTCGACATTAAGCTCTCGGGGAACCTTGCCTGGCGTAACGAGAGACGCGTACCAACGACGGCACTCTTGTGCCGCGGCCCTTGGCAAATAGGTATATCGTCGAATTCCATTGAGAACGGTGCGCGAACCCTGACAAACGTTATGGTGAATTAGATGCCGCAACATCTCAGATGAGCATCCGATGAGAGCTACAGCGGATTCGAAACTGATATAGCCGTCTGGAATGTCTCGAGCAGGATGGAGTGCGGTGCGCGTCGGAGTGCGAGGCGCTAGGTACCCGCCCATGAAGAATTCTTGCCGCAGCTCTGCGATGGGCAGCGTAGATAGGCAAGTGGGGCGCATAGCTTCGTCAAGAAGCATCCGGCGTAGTCTCGCAAGCACCGCGTTTCGGTGCGAGGGACGTTCAATATGGATCAAGAATTGCCGAAGACCTTCTTGGTTTGGTTCTATCGGAAGCTGAAAGCGATCCGCGAGCTCCGCGATGTGAGCCGATCGAGGCGCCTGAAACGTCTCCGATCTAGCCTCCTCGCACGTCGTCGCGATCGCATCCAGCATAGCTTCCAAAAACAGGATGTAGACGAGCTCGTCAAACGCTGCGGCGTTATTGCCACCATTGAGCAATTGCTCGAACCCGGACCACAGCCGCTGTGCGTGACGCATTTCGCAGGGCATCGGACACAGCGCCCCCTCCCACAGCTGTTCGTCCGTTACCTCAGTGATGAAGTGCTTGTCCGGCTGCCGGTATCCTTTGGTCATCACAGGTTCGGCCAAGTCATCCTTTAGGCGAACTCCATGCAGGGTGCATACATCGAGTCGGGTCAACCGCCATCGTGCGCGAATGTATCGGGACTCGACCATACATTGCGGGCAATATCGAATCGGATTGACCCGAGTAACCACGCTCCAGCGCGGTAACGTCGTCTCCGTCCAAACCGGGTAGCCGTCTGATCTGCTTGAAGCTGTTGTGCTCAGCGTGGGCCGGAGGCGCTCAATGTCGCTCATGCGAGGACGATAGATGCCGTTCGCGCGCGCTACTCGAAATAGATATGTCTCGGACCATTCGTCGGAATATGGGCTCGGACGGCAAAGGGGTAAGCCGATGTAATTCGCAGCGCTCATATCATCGCTCCACTGGAGAAAAGGGCTCATCAAGCTTCACGAGCGGCATCATATTGAATGCCTTGAGGAATGGATTTCGATCGTCCGGCGATCCTGGGTAAATGACTGCGCGGAAAGCTTCTGCCAAGACCAAGTCGGTCAATCTAGGACTCTGCTGCTCGTACGCTAGCTCCACAGCACGAACAAGCAATCGACGGATGTCGCGAAGACGACCATCGGTGGCGAAGGCCATGAGTTGCGCAAATGCGCCGCTCGCGATGTCCACCGTCGGGAGTTGTCGGAGATACCCTTTGTAGACTTTCAGTACACTTCGGAACTCACGTTCGGTGAACTGCGTGGCCACGGAAAACCGATCTATCTCTACAACCTCGCGAAATCGGTCTCGCAACTGATCGTTCGTCGCAAGCAACCGCCGCACACGTGGAATACCTGCGATCACGTACGACACGCGCGTTGCATCAACTAGGCGCTTGAGCCAATCAGCTGCGGTATGGAGGGTCTTCTCGCCGCCTCGGTCAACCAGATGATTCGCTTCGTCGATGATGACGACTCTCACGCGGCACTGTTTGATGAGAAAGACCAGACGTGCCGTCAGCTCGATCTCGCGCCCCAGATTCCACTTCGGATCCCCCAGTCGCTGCAGGATGGTGCTAGCCAAGATCCTCGGGGTTGGAGACTGTCCCAGCGGCACATAGAGAACGGGAACTTCCGTAAACTCCTCGTGCTGGATGGGAGGGTGTTTCGTCACATATTTTTCGAGCAGCGTCGACTTGCCCACACCGGACTCCCCGACCACCATCAGGTGGTCGGCTTCGTCGCTAGAGCATTGGTACTCGTACATGCGCTCAAGCCTGGCGAGCAAGTGCTTAACGTGGTGGAAGTGGATAAAGTTCGATCGTATGTTCGTAACAGTAGCCTTCAGGGACGTGTTAGCTGTCATGGCGGTCCCCTTCGCCGGAGACGTCTACGGCAAATTCGTAAAGCTCGTCGTCGCCCACCAGCGAATTCGGAGTTTGGATCGGTGCCAGTTCCGGCGCGGGAAGTTGAGGACGGTTGATGCTCTTAGACGTGATGTGTGCCTGGCGCGCGCCACGCTTGCGAGTCTTCAGCTCCTTGGCCCGCATCGCATCGCCACTCTGCTCACGGATTCGTTCCTCAGCGCTCGCACGCGTGCGTTGGTGCGGGTCTAGGGGATGCGACTGCTTAGTTAGCGCCTTGGCCTGCTCAATCGTCAGGCCGACGTACCTATCGTCTTTGTTGTAGGCTGCGAAATAGCGCGATTCAATAGGATTCCACACCCAGATCTGCCCCGCATTTTCAAACGGTGCCTTGACATGCACCTTCTGATTGACGGGCAACATCCTGCGAAGCGCGAGCAGCTCGGAAGAACTATAAACAAATGTGTTGAGATCAATGCCGTAATGCTGGACGGCACGTTCCGTGTAACTGCCGAACTCGATGCTGAGATCTTCAGCGTTGCATTTCAACTGAGGAGGGAATACGGCTGCGCTCTCCTTCCAGACATCAAGCGGTGCGCGTCCGTTCAGTCCCCTGTGTGGTCTGACGTGATACACGGAAGTAATCCACGTGTGCGCCATTTCATTGAGCTTTTCCAACGTCAGACAAGCCTCATCCTCAGCTTTGAAGCCGATGCGGTCGCCAATCTTTGCCAGTGTGGTACCGGGAAGTGTGTGAATGAAGGAGTAATTGAACGTCTTTACGAAGCGTTCGACGAACGGTTTGTCGTTTGGTGTTCGAGACGCTGCGTACTCGCAAATTATGCCGAGGTTGGTCAATGCATCAACAACGGCATACGCATGCATTTCCCGACCGTTGTCCATCAGTAGACGCTCTGGCCATCCATGACACGGCCACTCCAGATCTAGCTCTGGAAACGCCTCGCCCAAGTAGCTCTTCGGCATCATCGCGTGCCGCAGCGCCTCGAACACTGCGTGAACGCCATGCCCGGCAAGACTGAAGCAGAACCCAAGCACGCACCGAGAAAAGCGGTCGATAACGACGGTAAACATTGGTCGGCCGATGCAAACACCGTGTTCGTCGGTGACCATGAGATCGACTGGCGTGTGATCAAGCTCGACGATTTCCAGGATCCGCGATACCTGACGGGCCTGATGTTGATCCGCGAACCGACGCTTAGCTTCGCGAACACCGTACCGAGCTACAGCCAAGTCATAAGCATCAATCTCCTGTATGCGACGCTCAATCGTTCGAAGACCCGGGACTTCGAGCCACTCGGACTCGATACGCATCGTATTTTGGCGCTGTATCTCCAAGAAAACGGCGTTATGCACTTCCTCTGGCTTACCTCGCCGGTTATTGAGGAATGTAGTTTCGATCTTCTCATGAATGATGCCTTCTACGATTGGATCAAGCCTCGATCTTCCCCTCCCACCGCGACGTGCCGATTGATCCAGCAATGCGCGGATATCGCGATGAGCGAGGTGATATTTGCGACGCCATCGGTACACCGTCGTTTCATGTGGTGGAGTTGGATCCGAAAGGTCCACCGCAACGGCATGAATCGCATCGTGAAGCGCCAATCTCGAACTCTCGAATGCCCCCATGCGCTCGAGCATCACCAGGTAGTTGACCCTTCGGCGAGTCACAAAGTCCCCTTGGACATCAGCGCCCGAGGCTGCTCGGGCCAGGTCATTTATCGAGTTTGGCTTCGGAGCCCGTTGATACTTCTTGGTGTTGATGGTTCTGAGATACCCCTTTACGTACTCCTCCAACAGATCGGCTTCGTCGTGGCTTGAAAATTCTCCCGTCACCGTGTTCTCGAGCTGAGCCACATCGTTCTGAATTCGGACGATGCGGAACTTCGCGTCGCCACGGAAAATCGTTTGGTCCTTCGTGAAATTTGCCATGATGGATACCTCGATCAACGAGCTTGCTGCGGTAGAAGACCGTCCGGATCGCGCTTCATGATCCGACGGAGCAAGACGTCACACTCTCGCTTCGCGCTCTCCCACTGTTCGTGGATGTCTGCCGGTGGAGTTGTCCCGCCTTCCGGGTCCCAGAGACTCGCGTCGATAGCCGCTCGATGCCTCTGCCGAATCGGCCGCATTCTGAGTATTTGCCTGAGCCGACACTGAAGATCGTTTTCGATCAGATCACTTCTCAACACGATAAACAGGCGCTCGCCACACTCCCTCAGATGCTTCAGCGCCACTCTCAGTCTCTCGACATTTTTGGAGCCCTCTACTAGCGAGGTCTCGTCTTTGACCTCCACGTAGAACGCTCCTACCGCGGTATCGAGCGCTAAATCCGGTGTATAGCGGCGAATGCGGGCGCCTTCCAAGTATTCGAAAACACAGGGCTGCGTGGTGATCGCCTTCACCATCGGTGCAACTTCGACAACGTGCAGCATCATCTCTTCGACGAGGCTCTCGAACTGAGGAGGCTTTGGGGACTTTCGGCTGGGGAATCTCCCTCGAACGCCTCGGCCCGAGACCGTAACGATCCGGCGCGGACGGCGTGTTGAAGGAGGGGGAATAGCGGTCTTCGATTTTCTAGGCACGAGCTCTCTCCGTCGCGTCTTGATGTGACGCTCACGTGATGGATTTGCACCACATTTCCGACGATTGCCGCGCGGAAGCGCACGGAATTGCGGACGAACGCGGTCAAGGATTCGATCGAGATTGATCGAATCCCTCCAGGTGCAAACTGAAGAGGAAAAGAAGAGCTTGACGCTAGGGTCGAAGAGGCGGAGACTTGGCTTTGTCTAGGAGCTGAGTCGTCGTCGATTCGGACCCGAAAAGCGCTGCAAGCCTTCCGGTTTGTGGCGCTTTTTCGTTACATAGGACCTCCTATCACAGATTCTCGGGTATCCACCCTTTCCGACGTGCGGCTGCGCGCAAGCGCAGCGTGTATCGCGGCGAATGCACTCATATCGTCGTCGGAAAGTCTTATGTCCATTGCCAGCGCTTGAAGAACCTCATGCTTGTGCACGGAGATTTCTGCAGGCAGTCGAAAGATGCGCTGAGATCTGCGAGCAGCGGCAGCTAGATCACGCTTGAGGTCATTATTAAGCTCAAGCGCGGCTGCTACCAACTCCAGGAATTGCTCGCCATCCGGAGTGCGTTTACCGGTTTCGACGGCGCTTACATATGTGTCGTCCACGCCGACACGCGCAGCCAACGCCGTCTGCGTTAGGCCTAATTTCTTCCTTCTAGCTCGAATGAAATCGCCGAGCGCGCTCATAACACTCGTCTCGCATTTGTTGATGATCAATGTGACGAGCGTAGCGGGCTTCGATCAAACTTGCAAAAATTTCACGCACTTATTTTTTTGCATCCGTTTCGATGAAAAACGCGCAAATTCGAGCCATTTCCGCGAATCTCAGAAAGTACGACTTGAAGAGGATCTCGGTGAAGTCGGAGTGAAACCAGACGAACGCGTCAGCTGCGGGGCGACGAGCGTCGTTGTAGAAAGTGCTGGCCATTGCATCGTCGGAGCGGTCGCACCTTTGCAGCATGCGTTGTCGGAAAGTGGCTATCGAACGAGCTGTGGCCCATGTTCTGGCCGTGATTGATCGCGCAATCGGTGTCGACATAAGATCCCGGGCCTGCTCACCACGCTCACGTAACGCATCAACTGCCGGAGGATTGGCGAACAATGCCCTTGATAGCTCTCACAGCGTAAAATCAATGCCAACACCATCATTCAACGCCTGAGCGGATCAGGATAAGAATGCAAGTCAGATTAATTCCGGCCGCACTGCTTTTTCTCGGCTCATATTTTCCCCTAAGCGTGATCCTGTTGCTTCAGGATATAGCGGACAAGAGTTGGTTCCACAACGTTTCACGTAAGGCATAGTTCATTTGCTGTGCAACGTTGATGCGCCACTCATCTGGAGATTTCGCCGAAGCTGCAGCATCCGCGATAAGAGTGAGCTGTGAAATGAAAGCCCGCTGGATTGCGGCCAAAGGCTCGCCGGAGAAGCGTTGTTGCTGGATGTGCCACTGCGCAATGGAATCCCCCAATGGGGTGATCTGATATTCCATATCAACTGCGAGGCCGATACGCGCAAAATCTGATCGATCAATGCATGCAGCCTTGATGAGACGCTGCAATGTCTCAGACAACCGCCGCTCCGCACCAGCTTCCTCTTTTAGTCCCAGAGTTTCGATACGCGAGTGCAGCGTGCGAATCGCGGGATACGGTAAGCCAATCCGCCGGTGCGTTTCCGGGATCCCGAGGATGACGTGCTGCTCGACGATAGAGGCGAAGCACTCAGGTGCTCTAGAGATCGCTCTCGGCTTACGCTGCGCCGAATTCGTCCATCGAATCCTCTCAAGCAACCGATTGTTGTCCAGCACCCGAGCGCTGGATGCTCTGTCGGCTGCCAGTCCCTGCATGGCGTGCTAGTAAACGAAATTACACGCAGCATGGTTAAGTACCTATGAAACCCCCGTCGATCCAATCTGGACCAAGTATGCTCGATAGTCATCCAGCAGAGCCAGATGGTGCGCTGGGGCTTTCCCCCTCATCTCATCGATGTAGGCGATTGCGCCTTCGCGCGACAGCGGGCCATCTGGTGAATCTCCCGTTTTGAACGTAAACCCAGAGAGCACGCGATGCCTTTGATCTGGCCTAAGCTCTTGCGGTGCCTCGTGATAAACCAAGCGCTCGCCGAGTATGCGGAAACGCTCATCTGCAATCCGATCCAGCAACCGTACTCGCTCTTCCCAGCCCACCTGATGGAAGCGCTCCATGATTCCTTCATCAGAAGGCGATGGAAATCCGTCATAAATCCGCCCCTCGACATGCGCCGATGCGGGCCACTGCTTATCGCGGGACTCGAAGACCGAAATCAGGCGCGCGCAAAGCGCTGTGTCCGCTCGGACTTCGCGTGCCAACGCCTCGATATCATCTATATCCATATCGAATCGCCCATCTTCGAACTCATATAGGGGCGCCAGCACAGGAGCACTGTTTGTTCGAATGCGACGTATGGGCGATGGCTTTTCGAACAGGAGCTCGCCAAGCTCATCCACGGAAGCGCTGAGAATGCCGCGGGTTGAAGCGCCAAGAATCAGGCACAAGCGCCCGTTTACCATGCCGCTTTGCTGCCCCAGCAAGACAACGGGCGAGGTATAGGAATTACCGCCGAAAAACTCCGTGAGCACGAAGGCATCCTCGCCGTCGACAAAGTGGGCTACTGCAGCCTTGTTGGAGAAACGCACGAACGACTGCCATGCATCAGGAGCCGCTTCCCTCAATCGTCGACAGAGCTCTAGCGCGGCCTCCACATCGGACATCGCATGATGCACCTTGGAGTGCACGATGCCATTTGCTCGCGCGATATCTGCCAGCTTGAAACTGCGACGGCCCGATGCATCAGTCGGCACGACAAGACAGTGAGGGGCCGACGCCACAGCCGACAAGACCAGCCCCATCACATCGGCGCGCCCATTTCCGCGCAGACTGGTCAAATACACCGGATGCAGCGTCTGGAAGAGTGTCTGGCGCAGAAGCTCCTCGTCAAACCGGATCGAGTTGTATCCTGCAAAAATCGAAGGCGTCCATGCGTCCAGCTTGGCTTTAATCTCGCATGCCATCTCGTAATGCGAAGGCAAGCTGGGATTGAGCAATTGATGGATGCCGATACCGCTAACACACATCGCCTCGGGATGCGGCAGGACATGCGCCCGCAGACGCGAGCGCACTTCATACCGATCAACTTCCCTCAATTCGGCATCGGTCTTGATCGCAGCGAAGTGCACGATCTGGTCAAATCGGGTGGATAGACCAGTGGTTTCAGTATCGTAAAAAACGAAACTCATGCTGTGAGCTGCTCGCTCAACAGACCCAGCAACCTCAAGCGCATCGCATGCGTACTCACTTTGAACTTCTTGGCCAGCTCCTCAACCTGCTGGTCATCTTCCACATCGATCGGAACACCGCGCACTTCAGCCACAAGTAACTCCTTAGGCATCAACAGTTCGGACGCAAACGCGTTGGCCTCTATCTCGAGGCGATCCACGCCCAAAGACGAGGACCCATCGCGCAACAACATTCTCGTGGCGCCTTTGTCCACATGGACCGTCCCGGTGATTTCCACGCTGTGCAGAATGTGATGGCCCAATTCGTGCGCTGCAGAGAATCGCTGTCGGTTGGGATGATGACTCGCGTTAATGCCGATCATGGATAGGCCGCCTTGGATGTAGGCCATGCCGGAGAGATCCTCGTCCAAGGCCTCATGACGCAACACGATCGACAGCTTTTTGATCAAGCGTTCGACAGGCACCGGGGCCTTTGATATCCCCGCCTGGCTAAGGACCTCCCGCGCCCGCATTCTGGCCATCACTGGATTCGCCTTGCGATCGTCAGTCATTTACGCACCTTCGCACCTTCCGTCTTTGAAATGCTGTCAATCAACTTCATAACGCTCGCCGCTTCACTCGCATTTACCGACTCGTAGGATGACTTCAGTTCGATGTCGATGGGTGAGCTTCTTTGCGGGAGCGGTGGCAGAAGCTCTGCCAGGCTGTCGACTTGGAGAGCTGCAGCGATTGCATAGAGGTTGTGAACCGATACGGTCTGCCTACCACGCTCCGTATTGGCGATAGAGGCGCGAGACACGCCAACCATCGATGCCAGCTCACGCTGTGTCAGCGCAATTTTCGACCGACGCTCGGCGATCGCGCGCCCCAAAAGGCCATATATCTCTTCATCTCGCATAAGCAATGTTTACCCCAGGCAGGGGTTGATGTCAACATCACAAACACTTTGATGTTTGTTATACAAACATTGTTGATTTAATGATTGCATTATTGACACTTTCCCCGTTTGATGGTCTGATGTATCCAACGCGGGATAGGCCCGCCAGGAGATTCAGATGAGTAAGCGCGTTCACGTTGTTCCACATGGCTCCGGCTGGGCCACCCGCTCCGAGGGTGCCAGCCGCGTCGGCGGCACCCATCGCACCCAGGCGGAGGCCACGGAGGCTGCCCGCAGCCAAGCGATTCGCGAGCGCGGGGAGGTTGTCATCCACCGTCCCGATGGCCGCATCCGCGACTCCAACAGCTACGGCAACGACCCCTTCCCGCCGAAGGGCTGATCAACTCGTCCTCACACCGAGACCAACGACATGACTCAACACGACAGCAGCGAACCGCCCGATCACACCGCAGAGCGCGCACAGACAGCAGTGCGCGTTAATGGAGATGTGGTCGAACTGAATGACCCGACCCCGACCGGCGAGCAGATCCTGGCCGCAGCCCGACTACGTCCGACTGCCGACTACGCTCTAATCCACTGGCCGGAGCGCGGGCCAACGAACGAGGTCGCCCTCGGCGATGTAATCAACCTGCCGCCCCGCGAACCGTTGGCCGAGTTCTTCGCCATGAAGGCCGATGGCGTCCGCTATTTCACGCTGGACGAGGAGCGTTACGCCTGGGCGGGGCCCCTCGATGTCGAAATGGTCCGCCGCATCGGCCGTGTCAACGAGCAGATGGGCCTGTGGTTCGAACTCACCGACGAAGAAGATCGCTTGCTTGCACCGGGAGAGGTAATCGACCTGGAGGCGCGTGGCGTCGAACGCCTCTACACGAAGAAGCCAAGCTGGCGCCTGCAGATCCGGGACAAGAACTACGAGTTCGATCAGCCAAAGGTCATCGTCCGCGACGCATTGATTCGTGCGGGTTTCGACGTCTCCAAGTCCTGGGAGGTCAAGTTCAAGGTCAAGGACCATGCCATCCGTCCGGTCGGCATGGACGACGTCCTGGATCTGAGCCAGCCCGGTGTCGAGCGCCTGAGCGTCGCCCCCGCTAACGTCGACAACGGCGACGGGACCCAGGATGCGCGCCGCGATTTCAGCCTGCTCCCGGAGGATGCTTCCTTCCTCACAAGCACTGGGTTGCGTTGGCAGACCATTATCGACGGCGGCCGCTGGTTGATCGTAGAGGGCCACCCGCTTCCGGCTGGCTACAATGCCCCTCGCTGCACTATCGCCGTTGAGATCCCCGAAAGCTATCCCAGCGCCCAGCTCGACATGTTCTTCTGCAATCCCCATCTCACCGCTAACGGGGCTGCGCCGCCCCAGACAGAGCACCGTCAGTTGATCGCCAGCACCGAGTTCCAGCGGTGGTCCCGTCACCGTGGCGCTGGGAGCGAGTGGACTCCTGGGGTCGATAACCTCGAGTCCCACTTCGCCCTGATCGAGCACGCGATTACCCGGGAGGTCGGGGCGTGAACCGCGGCGGCACACTGGTGGTGGCGGGCGTGGACCATGCCCGAGTCATGGCCCACCTATTCCCTGGGGACGGCAAGGAAGCAGCCGCCATCCTCGTGTGCACGCGGATGCGCGGGAGGCGTTTGAAGCTTCTGGTGCGTGAAGTTGTCCTCGTGCCGCACGAGTTGTGCGTGCGGGAGGAGGATCGTCTCACCTGGCCAAGTGCGGTGCTAGATCCCTGGCTCGACCGCTCGACGCAAGGCGGACTGTCCCTGGTGCTGATCCATTCACACCCAAGCGGCTACCCCGACTTTTCCCGGCTCGACGACGCGTCCGACGGCGAGCTCATGCCCTATCTCCACCCCTATGGCCACGCCGATGATGCGTGCGGCCAGTGGCATGGCACGGCAATCATGCTGCCGGACGGCGGGGTCAAAGCCCGACTCTACGACGATACGATGCGCCCCCACCCCATCGACCTCGTCGCGATCTATGGTGACGATCTGCGTTTGTACTGGAATGCGGCCCCCAACGCGGCCAGCCCCCTAGCGTTTTCCGCTGCAATGCGCGAAGAGCTTTCCCGCCTCTCCATTGCCATCATTGGCATCTCGGGAACGGGAAGCGTCGTAGCTGAGCAGCTCCTTCGGATGGGCGTCGGTGAGCTGATCGGGATCGACGACGACCATGTCGAGAACAAGAATCTCAACCGAATCCTTAACTCTACGAAGGCCGATGCCGATGCGGCTCGCTTGAAGGTCGATGTCTTCAAGGATGCTGCGGCGCGAATCAATCCGTCTGCACGCGTCGAGGTCCTCCCGCTCCGGATCGGCACGCGTGAGGCGATCGAAGCAGTGGCCGAGGCGGACATCATCTTTTCCTGCGTGGACAGCTTTGGCGGCAGGCACATTGCTGACCGCTTGGCCGCTGCAATGGTCCAACCCCTCTTCGACGTGGGCGTCTCCATTCCCGTCTACCACCCTAATGGCGAAATGGCGATTTCCAATATCAGCGGCCGCGTGGACTACGTCCAGCCCAAGCGATCGAGCTTGGGAGACCGGGGTGTTTACACGCCCCAACGCTTGGCAGCAGAGGAAAAGCGCGAGCGAGACCCCGAGGCCTACAAGCAGCTGGTAGGGGAGGGCTATATGCCCGGCGCCAACGAAGAAGCACCGTCAGTGATCACGTTGAACATGCGCGCGGCCAGCGCCGTCGTCCAGGAGTTCATCGCTAGGCGTTACCGCTACCGCTTGGAACCCAATTCGTGCTACGCCCGAACCAAGTTTGATCTGGCAGCCGAGGAGCATGATTACCTCGCCGAAGAGTCATTCCAAGCCACGCCCCAAGCGCACGCCGGTCGCGGATTGGAATTTCCCCTCCTTGGCTTGCCCGCACTCGAGGATCTGCGATGTCGTTGATACGACTGGTCTCACGCTCTTGGGAGAGCTTGGTAGCTTGGTTCCGAGGCGACTTTATCTGTGTCGATGCGCATGGCGATGAGCCGCCAGAAAAAATCACACGACGTCGACTGATTCGCATGATCGATGAGGGCGAGCCTTGGGCCGCTGTCATGATGTGCCCGTGTGGCTGCGGGGAGGTGATCGAGCTATCGCTTTCCCCAGCCTCCAAGAATCGTTGGAAACTCGCGATTGAAGCCAATCGTCCGACCCTGCATCCCTCCGTGTGGAGAAATGCCGGTTGCCGCTCGCACTTTTGGGTTCGGCGAGGACGCGTGCATTGGGTGTCATGAGCCACAGCGCAGCGGCGCCCGGAGCGCGCCAACCAAAACGGACATAGCTGGTGTAGGACAGGGCCGCGCCGTCGGCTCGCGTATCAGCACGGGGAAGAGGAGCATCGATTCTCACACCGGCCGAGCTACTCCGCCCTCAGGATCGTCTGCATCACGACCCGGAGTTCGTCTTGTGCGTCGTCGATCTTAGCGAGCAGGACTCGCACCGCCTGCTCGTTGAACGCTGCCATTCGTGGATCTTTTGCGAGCCAGAGCGTTAACAGTCCACCAAGCCGACCAAGATCACAGTTCACTAGAGCTCCAGAATGCGACGTAGCTCCAACACACTGCTAACCGAGTGTCCAGTGCCTAGGCTTAACAGGAAGGTCGGCATAGTGAGGCCAGATGCATCTTCGCCGCAGTCGGCCAGCCAACGCAGCGGATGGTGGCCTTCCAGGTTACGGACGGGGTTTTGGTCAGTGATATCAAGTGCTCTCTCGTGGAGGTTTGCACCGCGCATTGCACCGTAACTGCACCGACAGAGGCTGGTAAAAGAAAAAGGCTTCACGGCGTAAGCCGCGAAGCCTTTCAATACTGGTGGCGAATCAAGGATTCGAACCCCGGACCTGCGGATTATGATTCCGCCGCTGGCCGCTCGAGGGGAAAAGACGCGGGCAGAGATAGGTCAGTCGCACAAACTCCGTCTCACAGTCGCAAAACTGTGGCGCCAGTCGCACTTACTCTGGCGCCCTACGGCGGTGGAAATGAAAAGAGCCCGGAGAATCTCCGGGCTCTTTTTCGCTATTGAGCGATCTACACGCAATCAAACATCAATATTCCCAGCCCGCAGCGCATTGCTCTCAATAAACGCACGACGCGGCTCAACATCGTCACCCATCAACGTCGTGAAGATGCCATCCGCTGCAATCGCGTCTTCGATCTGCACGCGCAGCAGGCGGCGCACCGACGGGTCCATCGTGGTTTCCCACAGCTGTTCCGCGTTCATCTCGCCCAGGCCCTTATAGCGTTGCTTGGAGAGCTTGCTCTCGGCGTCCGCCATCAGCCACTTCATGGCCGACTTGAAGTTCGTCACCGGTTGCGAGCGCTCGCCGCGCTTGATCGTCGCACCTTCGCCGATCAGACCCTTGAACGTTTCCGCCGTCTTTAGCAGTTGCGCGTAATCCGCCGTCTGCAGGAAGTCCGGATCGATCACCGTCACCTTCACGTTGCCATGATGACGACGGTCCACGCGCAGCGAAACCACCGGGTCGGCGTTCTCGACTTCTTCCGTCACCGCCGTGATAGTGATCTCCGGGGCCAGCGGATCATTGCTGAGCGCAGCTTCCAGCGCCTTCGCCGACTTCGCCGCCGCTTCTTCAGTGTCCAGATTGATCTCGACGCCTTCGGTCACGGCCGTCAGCACCGACGGCTCGTACAAGCGGCTCAAACGCTCGATCACACCATCCGACAGCTGATAGCTGCGCGTCAGCTCGCCCAGCGCGTCGCCCGAGATCGGGGCAGCGCCCGTCGACGGCGTCAGCTCGGCATTGTTCAGCGCGAGCTTCAGCATGTACTGCGCCAGCTCGCTCTCGTCCTTGATGTAACGCTCGTCCTTGTTGTGCTTGACCTTGTACAGCGGCGGTTGCGCGATATACACGTAACCACGCTCGATCAGCTCCGGCACCTGACGGTACAGGAACGTCAGCAACAACGTGCGGATGTGCGCGCCGTCCACGTCAGCATCGGTCATGATGATGATGCGGTGGTAACGCAGCTTATCGATGTTGTAATCGTCCTTGCCGATACCGCAGCCCAGCGCCGTGATCAGCGTCACGATCTGCTCGCTCGAAATCAGCTTGTCGAAACGCGCCTTCTCAACGTTCAGCACCTTGCCGCGCAGCGGCAGAATCGCCTGGAACTTACGGTCGCGACCCTGCTTCGCCGAACCACCTGCCGAGTCGCCCTCGACCACGTAGATTTCGCACAGCGCCGGATCCTTCTCCTGGCAGTCTGCCAGCTTGCCCGGCAGGCCCACGCCGTCGAGCACGCCCTTACGACGCGTCATTTCACGCGCCTTGCGTGCCGCGTCGCGCGCACGCGCCGCTTCCACGATCTTCGTGCAGATGATCTTCGCGTCGTTCGGCGTCTCTTGCAGGAAGTCCTCGAGCGCCTTCGCCACATACTCTTCCACCGGCGCACGCACTTCCGACGACACCAGCTTGTCCTTCGTCTGCGACGAGAACTTCGGCTCAGGCACCTTCACCGACAACACGCAGGTCAGACCCTCGCGCATGTCGTCGCCGGTCGTCTCGACCTTCGCCTTCTTCGCAATCTCGCTCTCGGCGATGTACTTGTTGATCACGCGCGTCATCGCCGCACGCAGACCCGTCAAGTGCGAACCGCCGTCACGCTGCGGAATATTGTTCGTGAAGCACAGCACCGTTTCGTTGTAGCTGTCGTTCCACTGCATGGCCACTTCCACGCCGATACCGTCGCGCTCGCCCATCACGTGGAACACGGTCGGGTGCAGCACCGTCTTCGACTTGTTGATGTATTCGACGAAGCCCTTCACGCCGCCGCCAAAGGCGAAATCGTCTTCCTTGCCCGTGCGCTGATCCGTCAGACGAATACGAACGCCGTTGTTCAGGAAGGACAGCTCGCGCATGCGCTTGGCGAGAATGTCGTAGTGGTATTCGACCTTGCCAAAGATCGTTTCGTCGGCCAGGAAGTGCACTTCCGTACCACGCTTGTCGGTGTCGCCCAGCAGCTTCAGCGGCGACGTCTCGACGCCGTCGACCATCTCGAGCTCGCGGTTCTGCGGCACGCCCTGATGGAACTCCATGAAGTGCTTCTTGCCGTCGCGACGCACGGTCAGCTTCAGGTAGGTCGACAGCGCGTTCACGCACGACACACCCACGCCGTGCAGACCGCCCGACACCTTGTAGCTGTTCTGGTCGAACTTGCCGCCCGCGTGCAGTTCCGTCATCACGATTTCCGCCGCGCTACGCTTCGGCTCGTGCTTGTCGTCGAACTTGATGCCCGTGGGAATGCCGCGACCGTTGTCCGTCACGGAAATGGAGTTGTCGGCGTGAATGACGACGTGAATGTCGTCGCAGTAACCCGCCAATGCCTCGTCGATCGAGTTATCCAACACCTCGAAAACCAGGTGATGCAGGCCCGTGCCGTCCGACGTGTCGCCAATGTACATGCCGGGACGCTTGCGTACAGCCTCCAGACCTTCGAGGATCTGGATGGAGGCTGCGCCGTAGCCGTTTTCGGCCTGCTTTTGCTGTTCGCTCATGACAATCTTCCGGTTACTGCGTCATTGCTGACGAATTACTGCTTCATGACCTGCCGCCCCCCGCACGCTTTTGGCGCTCCGAAGGCCGCTTATCCCGCAAAAGGATAATTCTCTAGAAACGCCAAAGGGGCGCTCGGCCCCTTCGCGCATATGTGACGGCGCGTATGGCGGAATATCCGCTCAGATGCGCATCGGCATGACGACGTATTTGAATTCGTCGTTGTCCGGCAGGGTGATCAGTGCGCTCGAATTGGCATCGCCAAGGCTCACCTTCACTTGCTCGACCTTCAGGTTCGACAACACGTCGAGCAGATACGTCACGTTAAAGCCGATGTCCACCGACTCGCCCGTGTAATCGATCTCGATTTCTTCCTGCGCTTCTTCGTTTTCGGTGTTGTTCGCGCTGATCTTCAACTGGTTTTCGCTCACCAGGAAACGCACACCCTTGAACTTGTCCGACGTGACGATCGCCGCACGTTGCAGCGAACGATGCAGCTCTTCACGGCTGATCACGAAGCTCTTGTTGTAACCCTTCGGGATCACACGATTGAAATCGGGGAACTTGCCCTCGACCAGCTTCGATACCAGCTCGACGTTCGCGAAACGGAACTTGACCTGGCTCGGCGCCACGTCGATCTGTACCGGATCGTCGATGTCTTCGAGCAGACGCTGCAACTCGAGAATCGTCTTGCGCGGGATGATCACTTCCTGACGCGCAAACTTCTCACCGGCAATCGTCGTATTGCAGTACGCCAGACGGTGACCGTCCGTCGCGACCGCTTCGATCTTCTCGCCCTCGACCACCAGCAACATACCGTTGAGGTAGTAGCGGATGTCCTGCTGCGCCATCGCGAAGTGCACCATGCCCAGCAGTTGGCGGAACGCACGCTGCGGAAGCGCGAAGCTCGCGGCGTAGTCGTTGGCTTCGGCCACCGTCGGGAAATCTTCAGCCGCCAGCGTCTGCAACTGGAAACGGCTCTTGCCTGCCTGCACCGTCAGACGCTTGTCCGACAGCGAGAGCGCCACTTCGGCGTCCGGCATGTTGCGAAGGATGTCGAGCAGCTTGCGCGCCGCCACGGTCGTCGCCACATCATCGGCGCCGGCACCGCAGTCAGCGGTCGTGGTGATCTGCAACTCAAGGTCGGTCGACAGGAAGGAAATGTCCTGTCCGTGCTTGCGAATCAGCAAATTGGCCAGAATCGGCAACGTGTGGCGACGCTCGACGATGCCACTCACAATTTGCAGCGGCCGCAGCAGATTGTCTCGTTGAGTTTTGACCAATTGCATATTTATCCTTCGTAGTAACTGTTAACGGGTGCCAGTTTCTGCTGAAAACCCGAAGATTCCCTTATCAATCAATCGCTTGCAGATGGGATAACAGGGCGGAAAACGCTGTGGACGAGCCGGGGACGCATTGTGCGCCGATCCGCTATTGTGCCCGAAAACACCAGTTCCCCCCAAACCGCACCCAGCTTATCCACAGGGATGCAGGCAACCCCGCCCGTCCCCCTGCGCCTTCGCTGGCCGTTACCCCTTGAGCGTCTGCTCCAGCACGTGCAACTCGTGGTTGAGCTGCGCATCCTTGCCTCGTTCTTCCGCAATCTTGCGTACCGCGTGCAGTACCGTCGTATGGTCGCGGCCACCGAACAGTTCGCCGATTTCCGGCAAGCTCTTCTGCGTCAGTTCCTTCGCCAGATACATGGCAATCTGCCGCGGCCGTGCGATATTGGCAGGCCGCTTTTTCGAATACATGTCGGCGACCTTGATATTGTAAAAATCGGCGACCGTCTTCTGAATGTTCTCGACGGAAATCTGACGATTCTGCACCGTCAACAGATCCTTCAGCGCTTCCTTCGTCAGCTCGATCGTGATCTCGCGGCCGTGGAACTTCGAGTACGCCAGAATCTTGCGCAGCGCACCTTCCAGTTCACGGACATTCGAGCGCAGGTGCTTACCGACGAAGAACGCCACGTCCTCCGACAATCCCACGCCTTCGGCCTGTGCCTTCTTGATCAGGATCGCCACACGCATTTCGAGTTCGGGCGGCTCGATGGCCACCGTCAGCCCCGAATCGAAGCGCGAAATCAGCCGGTCGTCGATGCCGGTGATTTCCTTCGGATACGTATCGCTCGTGATAATCACCTGCGCACGGTTCGCGATCAGCGCCTCGAACGCATAGAAGAATTCTTCCTGAGTACGACTCTTGCCGGAGAAGAACTGAATATCGTCGATCAGCAGCAGATCGAGCGAATGGTAATAGCGCTTGAATTCGTCAAATGCCTTGCGCTGGTACGCCTTCACCACGTCGGAAACGTACTGCTCGGCGTGGATGTAACGAATGCGCGGGTTCTGCTTCTCGGCCAGCAACTGGTTGCCGATGGCGTGGATCAAGTGGGTCTTACCCAGACCGACACCACCGTACAGGAACAGCGGGTTATACGAAGTCCCCGGGTTATTCGCCACCTGAATCGCGGCCGCGCGGGCGAGCTGGTTCGACTTACCTGTCACGAAGTTGTCGAAGGTCAGTACCGGGTTGAGCTTCGAGCGCTCGTAGATCGACTCGACTTCGCCGACTTGTGCGGGCTCCTGCGGCGTGACACGCCAGTTGCGGCGCACGGCTTCGGCTTCGCTCGCTTCCAGATTGGGACGTTCGCCGTCGAGCGCTACGGCATCTGCCGCATGGCTGCCATTCGCGCCTGCCACAGCCGAGTGGGCTGCGGCAGCGGTCGGGTTGGCGCGCGCGACAGTCGTCGGCACGGGGGCGGGCGCGGCACTCGGTGTCGGCGGCGGGGTCACCGTCGTGGAAGAGGGCACCCGCAAACTGGCCTTCGGATCGACGACGAACGTCACTTCGATCGGGGCATTCCAATAGTCCGACGCCATGCTCTGGATGCGCCCGGAGAATTGGCTCTTCACCCAGTCCAGCTTGAAGCGGTTGGGCGCACCAATCTTGAGCGTGCGCGCCTGTTCGTCGAAATCGAGCGGCGCCAGCGGTTTGATCCAGGTACGGAACTGCTGAGGCGTGAGCTCTTGTTCGAGACGGGTCGCGCAGTGTTGCCAGAAGTCGTTCAT